>NZ_LVEN01000051.1 GCF_001686925.1 Flavobacterium piscis | reverse complement strand
ACCACGAACTACTTTTCTTTGGTTGTTTCCGTCAATTACGTTAGGATTCATTGTAGAAACATATTCGTAAGCATTTGGATTATAAGCTGAATCTGTCCACTCTGAAACGTTTCCTGCCATATTATACAATCCGTATCCGTTTACTTCGTATGATTTTGCTTCAACTGTATATAAAGCTTCATCGGCAGCATAATCTCCTCTACTAGGCTTAAAGTTTGCCAAGAAACAACCTCTGTCACTCTTAGTATAAGGACCTCCCCAAGGATAAGTAGCAGATTCCAGACCTCCTCTTGCAGCATACTCCCATTCTGCCTCTGTTGGCAATCTGAATGCATTTACTAAATCACGTCCTTTTTTCTTAGATTTGATATAGCTGTTTTTGTTTAAAGTTCTCCATGCACAAAATGCTTTTGCTTGTTTCCATGTTACACCAACTACAGGATAATCCCCGTAAGCTTTGTGCCAGAAATAGTCATTGTGCATTGGCTCATTATAAGAGTAAGCAAAATCTTTGATCCAAACTGTTGTATCAGGATAAACGCTTACTTGTTCTGTTTTAACAAAATCTTTTCTTTTTCCAACTTTGGCTTTTGCAGCAGCCTGAATATCCATCCAAGAATAACGGAATTTCAATTTATTTACATCAATTGATCTTAATCCGTTATATGATTCTTCAATTGGCAAATACATAGAGTCCATTACCTCAGCATAATACTCATCTGGGTAAGCTTTAGTATCTTTAATTAACTTAACTTTTTTATTTAATTTTCTACCAGCATACGGATCATCTTTTGTTCCTACACTATAGTAGTTATCATACATATATTTATCATATGCCGTCATTTTGTCCGGCTCTGAATCATTAAATGCATAATCTGCAATACTTCCACCTTTTTTACCTTTGTCACCTGTAGATTTTTGTCCGGTTTCATCAGCTAAGATTGCTAAGCGAACTCTCATTGTAGAATCTTTTACCCATTCTACAAATTGACGGTACTCGCTATTAGTAATTTCTGTTTCATCCATATAAAATGAACGAACCGTTACTGTTTTAGTCGGAGCATCTTCAACATTAGCTAAATCAGCATCTGATTTACCCATAATAAAAGATCCACCTGGAACTAATGTCATTCCATAAGGTTTTTCAGGATGCCATTTCCCTCCTGTAACACCAACTAACTCACCTTTGTCTCCTGACTTACCACAGCCAATTACCAGTGTTAACATTGCTGCAAATGCAATAAACTTCTTCATATAAATTTGGGATTTCTATTCATTATTATAAGTCCGTAAACGTATTTATTATTTATCTAAAAAACAATACTAGTTGCGAAATTTATTTTACCGTTCAAAAATAATGTTAAATAAAATAAAAAAAAAATATTTCATCGATAAACTACTAGAAAAAATCGACGTAAAACGTTAAATTTTATACTTTATATTTATTTTCTTACTAATATATTTTAACATTTTTTTTAAACTCAAAAAAAAACGCAATTTTCTATAAAATTTTATTTTATAAAGCGTTTTTTCGTTGTGCTTTCCACCATCTTTCTGGCAATTCTTGATTACAAGCGCTCAAATATTCTTCGTAGGAACACGGTAATAACGTATTTCTTTTCAATTTATTGTGCCCATTTGATTCGAACGGAATTTCGATCCACCAACGGTCTGTTTTGTCACTCTTATAAAAAACCAATTCTTCATCTTCAAGCGGCACTATATATTTTAAATACGTTGCCCGACTACCAAACGGATATTCTTTTGAACGATAATGATAACCTTCGATAAAATACCAGACAATTTGAGCTATAATACCAGCTTCAGGTGCAGTACTATTATGATTAAAAACTCCAAAGCAGGAAACTTTATCACTAATTCCGGCATATCTGGCCAATGAGCAGATTTCTTTTCCGTTGAATCCGTTTGGCTCAAAAGAAACCATATTGGCTGATGCCGACGACTTTACGGAATTAAGATCGATACTAACCAAATCAGCATCTCTAAAAACTGGTTCTGCTAATGCGATTTTATTCGAAATTTCTCCTAAACGGTAGGCATCAAAAAACAATTTCTCGATCAAATCAATTTCTTCCTGCGAATTATAATAGGTTTGATATCCTATATTACAGTAATTAAACAGATTATTAGGCTCATCGATAATAATCTTAGTCAGATAAGAATTAGCCGAAACGGTTTCGTTTTCTTTACCAAAATCAAATTTATTATCTACAGCAACCATGTTTACCATTTGCTCTAAATCATCATATGCACGATATAGTGCATAGGTCAAATCCTGTGAACCTCCTATAACTATAGGAATCACTTTATTTTTAATTAAGGTAGCCGTTACTTTTTTTAAAGCAAAATAAGTATCCTCTACAGAATCCCCTGCAAGGATATCTCCTAAATCTGCAATCGATGCATCCCAATTACCGGGAAACATATGATACAATTTCTTACGAACTGCATTCAAATTAACTTCGTTAATTACATTACTATTACGACGGTCTTCTAAAACACCCACGATTGCAATTGTAATTTTACTAATATCAGGAAACTGATCCCGAGTATGGAAAACAATTTTGCTTCCCAATTCTTGTGAAGACAATGAATTAATGAATTTTAAAATTCCGTCATTAACTGGTTCTAGAAAATCAAATTCCATTTATTACTTCTTTTTAACAGCTGTTTTTTTAGCTGGAGCTTTTTTTGCGGTTGTTGCTTTTTTTGCCGGTGTTTTTTTTGCCGGTGTTTTGGCGGCAATCATTTCCTGAACCTGAGCCAATGTTAATTTTGTTGCATCAACATCTTTACTTAATTCAATTTTGATTTTACCTTTTGTAATTACCGATCTACCCCAACGAGCTTTTTCGACCAAAATTCCTTCGTCTTCCCAATTGTGAAGCACTTTATCTATATTTTTCTGTAATTTATCTTCAATCAACTCTTCGATTTCCTGTTGTGATAAATTATCAAAATTGTATTTTTTACTTACGTTGATAAAAATACTGTTCCATTTGATGAACGGACCAAAACGTCCTACACCTTTCTGAACTCCTTCGCCTTTGTAAACTGCGATTGGCGCATCGGCAATTGCTTTTTCATCGATTAATTCCTGCGCTCTTTCTTTAGAAAGACTCAACGGATCTTCTCCTTTTGGCAAAGAAATAAATACACTTCCGTGACGCACATAAGGACCGTAACGACCATTACTTACTTCAACTTCTTCTCCTTTATATTCTCCTAAATTTTTAGGCAATAAAAATAAATTCAAAGCTTCCTCAAGAGTAATGTTTCCAATATTTTGATCAGACATTAAACTGGCGAATTTTTTATCTTCGTCATCCGCTTCTCCAATTTGAGCCATTGGTCCAAATTTTCCTAAACGANNTCTTCCGTCAGCATCTTTTCCCAGGATTCTTTCTCCGCTTTCACGTTCTGCATTCGCTTCAACCTCTTTTACATTTGGGTGAAACTTATTGTAGAATTCCTGCATCATGATTGCCCAGTCGATATTTCCTTCGGCAATTTCATCAAAATCCTGTTCTACTTTTGCAGTAAAATTATAATCTAGAATGTTTCCGAAGTTCTTCACTAAGAAATCTGTTACAATTGTACCAATATCTGTAGGAACTAATTTTCCTTTATCAGATCCTGTATTTTCTTTCAAAAGCTTCTCCCCTACTTTATTGGCTTGTAAAGTAAGTTGTGTATAATTACGCTCCTGACCTTCAAGAGTTCCTTTCTCTACATAATTTCTGTTGATGATAGTAGAAATAGTTGGAGCATACGTAGACGGACGACCGATTCCTAATTCTTCTAATTTCTTCACCAAAGAAGCTTCTGTATAACGAGCGGGTGGTCTTGAATATCTTTCGGTTGCTGTAATATAATTGTTAACTAGCTTTTCGTTTACTTTTAAAGCCGGCAACATTCCTTCTTGTTCTTCCTCATCATCATCATGTCCTTCTAAGTACACTTTTAAGAATCCTTCGAAAAGCAAAACTTCTCCTGAAGCTGTAAAAATTTCGCTGTGATTATTGGCTTCAATTTTTACGTTTGTTCTTTCAAGTTGCGCATCGCTCATTTGAGAAGCCAAAGTTCTTTTCCAGATCAAATCGTACAAACGAGCCTGGTCACGATCGATATTTACAGTGTGGCGCGACATATCAGTCGGACGAATGGCTTCGTGCGCTTCTTGTGCTCCTTTGCTTTTGTTGGCAAACGTTCTCGGTTTTGAAAACTCTTTTCCGTATGATTTTATGATTTCAGCTTCTGCAGCATCCATTGCATCTTTAGAAAGGTTTACACTATCGGTTCTCATATAGGTAATAAGTCCGGCCTCATATAAACGTTGTGCAAGCTGCATGGTGATTCCAACTGGCAAATACAATTTTCTCGCTGCCTCTTGTTGCAGGGTAGAAGTTGTAAAAGGTGCTGTTGGTGATTTTTTGGTAGGCTTAGTTTCTAAATCAGCTACCTTATATTGTGATCCGATATTTTTATTTAAAAAATCTTCGGCTTCTTTTTTTGTATTGAAGTTCTTTGGTAATTTGGCTTTGAAAGATTTTCCTGCCTCATTTACAAATTCTGCTACGATAGAATAACTCGCAACTGCATTAAAGTTTTGAATTTCGCGTTCTCTCTCAACAATCAAACGTACTGAAACTGACTGTACACGTCCCGCTGATAAACCTCCTTTGATTTTTCTCCATAAAACCGGAGATAATTCATATCCTACTAAACGGTCTAAAACACGACGCGCTTGTTGTGCATTTACTAAATTATAATCAATTTCTCTTGGATTCTCGATTGCTTTAAGAATCGCAGATTTTGTAATCTCATGAAAAACAATTCGCTTTGTTTTTTTAACATCTAGTTTTAATTCTTCCGCCAGGTGCCATGAAATAGCCTCACCCTCGCGGTCCTCATCGCTTGCTAACCAAACCATTTCGGCATTCTTAGATAGTGTTTTTAACTTGCTTACCAGCGCTTTTTTATCGGGAGAAACTTCGTATTTAGGTTTAAATCCATTTTCAACATCTACTCCTATTTCTTTTGATGGTAGGTCAGCTATATGTCCGTAACTTGACTCTACCTGAAAATCACTTCCCAGAAATTTCTCGATCGTTTTCGCCTTTGCAGGTGACTCCACTATTACTAAATTCTTTGCCATTGCTCTATTTTTCTGCAACAAAAGTATCTATTTTTTTTAAATATCAGCCTTGCTAATTGATTTTTGAGGTATTTTAATGTTATGTTTCCTAAAATTGCAGATTTATCTGTATTCCTACCTATAATATATATAGGTATAACTTTTAATGATTTATGGACGAGAAATGTTGTTCTTGTAACCCCAAATACCTAGCCCAGATTGTAGTGAAAAGTCCGGAGTAAAAAATGCAAAAGTTTCTTGTTTTAAAAAAGCGACCAACGGAAGCTCTTTTTAGAACAT
>NZ_LVEN01000050.1 GCF_001686925.1 Flavobacterium piscis | reverse complement strand
AAGTTCGCTAAGTTAGATTGAGCTGAAAATTTCAGGCTAAGTTCACAAAGCTTTGAGAATCATTTTTAGATTTTTTAATCTGTGGCGAAAAATTTAACCGCAGAGTTCGCTAAGGTTTTACGCAAAGTTCGCTAAGTTAGATTGAGCTGAAAATTTCAGGCTAAGTTCACAAAGCTTTGAGAATCATTTTTTATTTTTTAATCTGTGGCGAAAAATTTAACCGCAGAGTTCGCAAAGGTTTTACGCAAAGTTCGCTAAGTTTTCATTTAAGCTGAAAATTTCAGAAGAAGTTCACAAAGCTTTGGTTTAATCTAAAATCTTATCTCTAAAATCTAAAATCTTTTCTCTGCCATCTTGTCATATTGATCACATTTACGTTATCTTTGCACTTTGAAATTATACAATGGAAAAGATTATTGAGGAAAGCAAACAGGGCGAAAGTCTTGTTTTGGAGAATAAACCTGAGAATACAAAAAAACTTTTTATTGAAAGTTACGGTTGTGCGATGAATTTTTCGGACAGTGAAGTCGTAGCTTCTATTTTATCGATAAACGGATATAACACTACACAAACTCTTGAAGACGCTGATTTGGTTCTGGTAAATACCTGCTCGATTCGGGACAAGGCAGAACAGACTATTCGTAAGCGTTTGGAGAAATATAATGCGGTAAAACGTATTAACCCAAAAATGAAAGTGGGCGTTTTAGGCTGTATGGCAGAACGTTTGAAAAGTCAATTTTTGGAAGAAGAAAAAATTGTTGACCTTGTTGTGGGCCCTGATGCTTACAAAGATTTGCCGAATTTATTGGCAGAGGTTGAGGAAGGCCGCGACGCTATTAATGTAATTTTATCGAAAGAGGAAACGTACGGAGATATTTCGCCAGTTCGTTTGATGAGCAACGGAATCACTGCTTTGGTTTCGATCACTCGTGGTTGCGATAACATGTGTACGTTTTGTGTTGTGCCCTTTACGCGTGGCCGTGAGCGTAGCCGTGAACCTCAGAGTATCATGAAGGAAATTCAGGATCTTTGGGACAAAGGCTTTAAGGAAATTACACTTTTAGGTCAAAACGTTGACAGTTACCTTTGGTACGGCGGTGGTTTGAAAAAAGATTTCGTAAACGCATCTGATATGCAAAAAGCGACAGCGGTTGATTTTGATCAATTGCTTGAAATGGTTGCTGTTGGTTTTCCTAAAATGCGTATTCGATTCTCGACTTCTAATCCGCAGGATATGCATGAGAGCATTTTACATGTTATTGCTAAATATCCTAATATCTGTAAACATATTCACTTACCGGTTCAGTCTGGAAGTGACCGAATTTTAAAAGAAATGAATCGTTTGCATACTCGTGAGGAATATATGACTTTGATTGATAAAATTAAAGCGATTATTCCGGATGCTTCGATTTCGCAGGATATGATTGCAGGTTTCCCAACAGAAACAGAACAAGATCACCAGGACACGATGAGTTTGATGGAATATGTGAAATATAATTTTGGTTATATGTATTCGTATTCTGAACGACCGGGAACTTTGGCCGGAAGAAAAATGGAAGATGATGTTCCTGAAGAAACTAAAGCAAGAAGATTGCAGGAAATTGTTGATTTACAACAAAAACACGCCTGGTTTCGCAGTGAAGAATTCGTTGGACAAGTTGTTGAAGTTTTGGTTGAAAAAGTGTCTAAAAAATCGACTGAAGAATTCTCAGGAAGAAATTCTCAAAGTATTACGGTTGTTTTTCCTAAAGAGAATTATAAAATTGGGGATTTTGTAAATGTAAAAATTACGAGTTGTACTAGTGGAACTTTAAAAGGTGAAGCGGTTGGATTGAGTGAAATGAATTAGTTTTTTTTTTGCCACAGATAAAATGATTAAAATGATTTTTTTTGTATTATTTTTCTTATTTTTAATTTTATGGTAAAAAATCAATTTATTTATGCAGTATTATAGAGAAAAAGAGACTTATAAGATTATTGGATTATGCATGGAGGTTCACAAGAATCTTGGCCCAGGATTATTAGAAATAGTCTACAAAGATGCTTTGGAAATAGAATTTAGAGAAAACAACATTCCCTTTGAAAGAGAAAAGGAATATTCAATTGAATACAAAGGTAAAATCTTACCTCATAAATTTTATGCCGACTTCATAATTAATAAAGATATTGTTTTGGAGGTAAAAGCAATAAAAGATTTTTCGAGTGAACATATTGCTCAGATTTTAAACTATATAAAATTGTCACATTCAGAATTGGGATTACTTATTAACTTTCAAACAAAATCTCTTCAATATAAAAGATATATTTTATAATTTAGAGAATCTGAGTTAATCATTTAATCTGTGGCAAAAGATAAAAAAACATAAATGGAAACAGTTCAAGCAATAAAACAACGATTTGAGATTATTGGAAATGATCCTAAATTAAATCGTGCCATCGAAAAAGCCATTCAGGTTGCTCCTACTGATATTTCGGTAATGGTAACTGGGGAAAGTGGTGTTGGTAAAGAAAATATTCCAAGAATAATCCATTCGCTTTCGCACAGAAAGCATGGAAAATACATTGCTGTAAACTGTGGTGCAATTCCGGAAGGAACCATTGACAGTGAACTTTTTGGACACGAAAAAGGAGCTTTTACCGGAGCAACAAGCACGCGTGAAGGTTATTTTGAAGTAGCTGACGGCGGAACTATTTTTCTGGATGAAGTAGGCGAATTACCTCTTACCACCCAGGTTCGTTTGCTTCGTGTGCTTGAAAATGGAGAGTTTATAAAAGTAGGTTCTTCGCAAGTGCAAAAAACAAATGTGAGAATTGTTGCTGCAACAAACGTAAACTTATTCAATGCTATTGAAAAAGGAAAATTCCGTGAGGATTTATATTATCGTTTGACTACGGTCGAAATTACTCTACCTCCTTTACGTGAAAGAAACGAAGACATTCATTTATTGTTCAGAAAATTTGTTGCCGATTTTGCGCATAAATATAAAATGCCACCGTTAAAGTTAGATGATGATGCAGTTCAGCTTTTGCAAAAATTCAGATGGAACGGAAACATTCGTCAGTTGCGAAATGTAGCCGAACAAATATCTGTTCTGGAAACTAATCGCGATATTACTTTGGCCACTTTAAAATCGTATTTACCAACTGAAGGCACTAATTTACCGTCTGTAATTAGCGATAAGAAAAAAGAAAGTGATTTTAGTACCGAAAGAGACATTTTATACAAAGTCCTTTTTGATATGAAAAGCGATCTAAATGACTTGAAAAAACTAACTTTGGAATTGATGAAAAACGGTACTTCAAAAGTACAGGACATCAACCCTAATTTAATTCAAAAAATATATGGTTCTCAGGAAAATGAAAGCGAGATAGATTTTGAAGAAGAACCCAGAACTGCTGTTATGACGCCTGCGACGCGCGAAGATAATTATCAAATGCAAGATGATAATTATTTGTTTGCCGAAACCATCGAAGAGGAAGAGGTTTTACGTTTAGAACAAAAAGAAATCGAAATGATCAAAAAATCATTAGAAAAAAATAAAGGAAAACGAAAAGCTGCTGCTGATGAGTTAGGTATTTCGGAAAGAACTTTATATCGAAAAATCAAACAATTCGATTTATAAAAATAAATAAATTCCAATTTTAAAAACTCCAAATTCCAACTTTAGAAAGGTTAAAACCTAAAAAACAAATTCCAAATAGCTTTGTCTGTTCGCTAACGCCCGGTTTCAAATTAGTATATTTGAAAAAAATATTCCTTCAATTGGAATTTGGAATTTTAAAAAATTAGAATTTGATTACTTATTAATTTTATGAAAAAAATATATTCTTTATTAGCTTTAATGAGCCTTTTTATGCTAAGCGGCTGTGGGCCTTACAATTTTACAGGAACAGGAAAAATTGATGCCAAAACGTTTCAGGTTAACTTTTTCCAAAATAATGCTGATTTGATTGAACCTGGAATTGACAGAACATTTACTTTGGCATTGCAGGATTTAATTCAAAATCAAACCAACCTTAACTTAGTAAGCAATAGCGGTGATCTGGTTTATGAAGGAGAAATTGTAGATTACAGAACGACTCCAATGACAGCAACTGCTGATCAGCAAGCGGCCCAAAACCGTTTAACGATTCGTATCAATGTTAGGTTTACCAATAAAAATAAAGAAACAGATGATTTCGAAAAACCATTCGAATTCTACTATGATTTCCCGGGAACTGGTTTACCAACTGGTGCAACTTTAAATACAGCACTTCAGACTATTTTTGAAAGAATCACTCAGGATATTTTTAATGATTCGTTAGCTAAATGGTAAGATTGTTTATTTATTGAAATCGATTATATAGTTTAATTGATTTTTTAAATGCCTAAATAGTTAAACAACAAGATTAAACAAAAGAATAAAAAATGAATGTAACTGATTATACCTACTTAATGAACAAACCCGATGCTATCACAGAAAAGCAAGCGGATGCATTAGGAAGTGTTTTGAATGAATTTCCGTATTTTCAAAGTGCGAGAGCATTGCGATTAAAAGGACTTTACAATCAAAATAGCTTTAAGTATAATTATGCCTTAAAAGTAACGGCCGCTCACACAACTGATCGCGCTGTTTTATTTGATTTTATTACTTCAGAAACTTTTACTTCAATCCAGAATGATCTTTATGATCGAAAATTAAGAGATCTTTTAGAAATAAAAGTAATCGACAGCGAAATTGTATCTTTTGAAGAAATTAAAAAAGCAACTGAAGTTCGAATTGATCCAATTGAACAATCGATTTTGAATTCTATAAAAGGAGCAACTAATGCTACTTTTACAGAGCCGACAGCAACAGAAGAAAAACCAATTGAAATAATTGATGAACAAGCGATTCTAAATTCTTTTAAAGAAGTAACACCAAATACTGTTGAAGAACAAGTAAATAGTGAAGAAAAGCCAATTGAAATAATTGATGAACAAGCGATTCTAAATTCATTTAAAGAAGTAGTACCTGCTACTGAAGAACCGGTAAAAACCGAAGAGATTAAAGTAGAGCCAATTACAGAACCAATTACAATTACTGAGCAGGCAATTCTTGATACCTTTAAAGAAGTAGCACCAACCACTTTTGAAGAACCGGTAAAAATTGAAGAGCAACCAATTGAACCGATTACTGAGCAATCTATTTTAGACACATTTAAGGAAGTAGCACCAACCACTTTTGAAGAATCTGCAAAAACTGAAGAAAAACCAATTGATCCGGTTTTTGAGCAGTCTATCTTAGAATCTATAAAAGAAGTTTCGAATATAACTTTTGAAGAAGCTACAATCGAGGAGCAAAAAGAAGAACTCATTGTTGAGGAGCCAATTTTAACTTCGGTTAAAGAACATACTCCAACATTTTTTGAAGAAATAGTAGAAGAAGAGGAAATAACAGAGCCGGAAATTCCCGCAGTAAGAGTTGATCCTATTGAGCAATCGATATTGAATTCGATCAAAGAAGCGAACTCCGTGGTTTTTGAAGAGCCAAAAATTATTGATGAACCTAAAATTGAAATTCAGGAAAATGTAAAAATTGCAACGGAAAACCTTGAAATAGGAAAACCACTTGATTTTTCTGTTAATGAAAAACATTCGTTTCAGGAATGGCTTCAATTAGCCCGAACAGAACCAATAGACAGGACAGAAGAAGGTCCTCAGGAGGCAAAACAAACTCAAAAAGCAGTACAACCAAAAGGTGAGGCAAAAATAATTGATCCTGAGAAAAAGAAAAAGGCAGAAATAATAGATAAATTTATAGAGACCAATCCCAAAATATCTCCTATAAAACAAACTGTAATAACACCTGCGGTACAATTCGACATTAATAAAGAAGATAATTCTTACTTAATGACAGAGACTTTAGCCAGAGTATATTTGGAACAAAAAAAATATACAAAAGCAATACAAGCATATGAAATATTAATTTTGAAATATCCAGAAAAAATTAGTTTCTTTGCAGACCGTATTTCGGATATCAAGATTTTACAACAAAATAACAATAATAATTAAGCAATGAGCACATTTTCAATTTTTTTAGTTTTAATCACAATAGTTTGTTTTCTATTGATCGTAGTAATCATGGTTCAAAACCCTAAAGGAGGCGGATTGTCGTCTACAATTAGTGGAACTCAAATGTTAGGTGGAGTACAAAAAACAACTGACTTTTTAGATAAAAGTACCTGGACATTAGCTACTATTTTGATTGCTTTAATCTTGCTTTCAAGTTTAAGTTTTACAGGATCATTAAGTGATACTGACTCTAAAATTATTGACAAATCTGAAGTTCCTGCTGCTAGCACACCTGCTGCTCCAGCTCAACAAACACCTGCTCCGGCAACTCCTGCAGCAAAATAATAATTTTGAAATAAATATAAAATGCCAGCCTGTCAAAGCTGGCATTTTTTTTAGGAAATAATGTCAGTTTTAAGAGCATGGCACAATTTCTGAAAGTTATTTTAGCATTAAAAAAATATAAACTATTAATAATATAAATCATGACTTTAAACATTAAACCGCTTTCAGACCGCGTACTTATTGAGCCTGTTGCAGCTGAGACTAAAACTGCGTCAGGGATTTTTATTCCGGATACTGCCAAAGAAAAACCACAAAAAGGAACTGTAGTTGCAGTAGGAAATGGATCTAAAGATCACACTATGACCGTTAAAGTTGGCGATACTGTTCTTTATGGTAAATATGCAGGAACAGAATTAAAACTTGAAGGAACTGATTATTTGATTATGCGCGAAGATGATATCTTAGCTATAATCTAAAGATTGCTGTAAGCTATACGCTTTAAGCTTAAAGCTTCCAAAAAAAGCTTAAAGCTTACTGCCTAAAGCTTAAAGCCAACAAAAAAAATGAGAGATTTTAAAAAATACGATATTTGGCAGCTAAGTCACTCTTTCACTTTAGAAATCTACAAAATGACTTCTTTATTTCCTAAAGAAGAATTATACGGATTAACTAGTCAGATTAGACGAGCATCTTCATCAATCCCTACTAATATCAGCGAGGGTTGTGGAAGAAATAGCGACAAAGAATTCAATCAATTTCTCAATATAGCTTTAGGTTCTGCCAGCGAGACAGAATATCTTTTGATTTTAGCTAAAGATTTGCAATATCTTAATAATGAAATTGCAGAGAATCATATAGAAAAAATCAATAGCATTAAAAGCAAAATTTACAAATTAAAACAAAAATTAATTCAGCAGTAGAAAGCATAAAGCTTAAAGCCTACTGCCTAAAGCAAATAAAAAATGGCAAAAGATATAAAATTTGATATTGAAGCACGTGACGGATTAAAACGTGGTGTTGATGCATTAGCAAATGCTGTAAAAGTAACTCTTGGACCAAAAGGTCGTAATGTAATTATTGGGAAATCATTTGGTGGACCAACTGTTACTAAAGATGGTGTTTCTGTTGCAAAAGAAATCGAATTAAAAGACCCATTAGAAAACATGGGCGCTCAAATGGTTAAAGAAGTTGCTTCTAAAACTAATGATTTAGCGGGTGACGGAACTACAACTGCTACAGTTTTAGCTCAGGCAATCGTTAAAGAAGGTTTAAAAAACGTTGCTGCAGGTGCAAATCCAATGGATTTGAAACGTGGTATCGACAAAGCGGTTGAAGCTATCGTTGCTGACCTTGCAAAACAAGCTAAAGTAGTTGGAAGCGATTCTGATAAAATCAAACAAATTGCTTCTATCTCTGCAAATAATGACGAAGTTATTGGTGAATTAATTGCTACAGCTTTCGCTAAAGTAGGAAAAGAAGGTGTTATCACTGTTGAAGAAGCTAAAGGAACGGACACTTTCGTGGATGTTGTTGAAGGTATGCAGTTTGACAGAGGATATCTTTCTCCTTACTTCGTAACAAACCCAGAGAAAATGGAAGTTGAATTAGACTCTCCATACATCTTATTATACGACAAAAAAGTATCTTCTTTAAAAGAATTATTGCCAGTTTTAGAGCCAGTTGCTCAATCAGGAAAACCATTATTGATTATTGCTGAAGATGTTGACGGAGAAGCTCTTTCTACTCTTGTAGTAAACAAATTAAGAGGTGCTCTTAAAATTGCTGCTGTAAAAGCTCCTGGTTTTGGAGACAGAAGAAAAGCAATGCTTGAAGACATCGCAATCTTAACTGGTGGAACTGTAATTTCTGAAGAAAGAGGATATACATTAGAAAACACTACAATCGAAATGTTAGGAACTGCAAAAAGAGTTTCTATCGATAAAGACAACACTACTATTGTAAGTGGTGCTGGTGAAGCTGATATCATCAAAAACAGAGTAAACCAAATTAAAGGTCAGATGGAAACTACAACATCTGATTATGATAAAGAAAAATTGCAAGAACGTTTGGCTAAATTAGCTGGTGGTGTTGCTGTTCTTTATGTTGGTGCTGCTTCTGAAGTGGAGATGAAAGAGAAAAAAGACAGAGTTGACGATGCATTACACGCTACTCGTGCTGCAGTTGAAGAAGGAATTGTTGCTGGTGGGGGTGTTGCTTTATTAAGAGCAAAAGCTGCTTTAGCAGGAATCACAGCTGACAACGCTGACGAAGCAACTGGAATTCAGATTGTATCTCGCGCTGTTGAATCTCCATTAAGAACTATTGTTGAAAATGCAGGTCTTGAAGGTTCTGTAGTTGTTGCTAAAGTTTCTGAAGGTTCAGGTGATTTTGGATACAACGCAAAAACTGACGAATATGTAGATATGCTTACAGCTGGAATTATCGATCCTAAAAAAGTAACTCGTGTAGCATTAGAAAATGCTGCGTCTGTTGCCGGAATGATCCTTACTACAGAATGTGCATTAATTGATATTAAAGAAGAAAACGGCGGCGGAATGCCAATGGGTGGCGGTATGCCAGGAATGATGTAATCATTCTCACTTCTTAAAATTTAAAACGCCGGATATAAATCTGGCGTTTTTTTTTGCCACAAATTACACGAATTATCACGAATTATTTTTTTCTAATCTTTATATATATTTTCTTTTAGCCACAGATTAAAGGATTAAAAAGATTTTTCTTTACCACAAATTTCACAAATTACCACAAATTTTTAAGCAGAGTACCTAGGGAAATAATTTGTGGTAATTTGTGAAATTTGCGGTAACCTTTTTTTGCACAAAGCATTCGTGAAAATTCGTGAAATTCGTGGCAAACTTTCACTTAGTTTAACATTCTGTTTTTCTTTAAAAAACAGGTTATTGGTATCTTTGCGGCTCTATTAAAATTGCACAATGAGAAAATTCACCACTCGCCTATTACTTTTTACATGCTTACTTCTTACCACTTTTTCTTATTCTCAAACCAACAAAGACACTTATGTAGTTTTAGTTTCTATGGATGGGTTTCGTTGGGATTATCAAAAACAATTTAATCTTCAGAATCTAAAGCAAATTGCCAAAGAAGGTGTTCACGCCAAATCAATGAAACCGTCTTATCCGACAAAAACTTTCCCCAACCATTATTCGATAATAACCGGACTTTATCCCGATCATCATGGGATTATCAATAATGTTTTTTATGATGCTCAACTAAACGAATCTTTTTCATTATCAAGCAAGGCAAAAAATGATTCGCGTTTTTATGGCGGAAATCCTATTTGGAATGTTGCCGAACAACAAGGTGTAAAAACAGCTTCTTTCTTCTGGCCAGGATCTGACATTGACAAAAGAAATCCTGGTATTTATAAAAATTATGATAATAAAATCCCTTATGGAGCCCGAATTGATACGGTTTTAAAGTGGTTACAGCTTCCTGAAAAACAACGCCCGCATTTGGTTACTTTGTATTTTGATGAACCTGATCATACCGGACATAATTTTGGTCCGCTTTCGCCGGAAAACAAAAAAATGGTGATCAAAATGGATTCTATAATGGGAGCATTATCCCGAAAATTAGATCAGTTAACCATTGGAAAACAAATCAATTTGATTATTGTTTCAGATCACGGAATGGCCGATATTAATAATGACAAAAAAGTAGCTGTTTTGGATTATCTAAAACCCGAATGGCTGGGTTACAAAGATGTAATTAATCCTATTATGAGTCTTCAGGCAAAACCAGGTTATCAGGATTCGATTGCAAAAGCGCTGAAGAAAGTACCACATATTAAATTCTGGAAATCGGTCGACGTTCCCAAAAGGCTGCATTATGGAACCAATCCAAGAGTTCATGATTTTGTTATTGAAGCAGCTAAAGGATACAGCTTAGTAGGCAAAGAAAGTACACATATAAAAGGCGGAACGCACGGTTATGACAATAACGAAAAAGATATGCATGCCATTTTTTATGCAAAAGGCCCGGCTTTTAAAGCAAATAAAGAAGTATCTACTTTTCAGAATGTTTCAGTTTATCCTTTAATTGCTCATATTTTAGATTTAAAGATTGAAGAAGTTGACGGGAAATTTAGCGAAGTAAAAAACATGCTTGTTGATTAAATAAGTTAATGTGTCAATTAAAAGATTTAGATAATAAGCACATCGCGATTTTAAATGACAAACCCGACACGTTTTAAAAACCTGTCGGGTTTGTTGCAACGGAATAAATTGGGGTTACGTTGCGTGAGACGCACTGCTGTGCGCCTCTACGATAAATTGGAATGAAAATTAATTATCCAATTGGCACATTTCCGAATTATCTAATTGACAAATTATCTAATTGACAAATTATCTAATTAAAAACCTGTCGAAACAGAAACGGCTTTCCATTGCTGCAATTCTTTTTGAACTTCGGCAATTTTTACATTTGCCATATTATAAGCATCTTCTCCCACAAATAAATGCAACGCAGGATTTTCTTCTTCGCTCATTTTGATTAAAGCGGTTGCAAATTTTGCAGGATCTCCCGGCTGATTCTCGTTGATACTATCTTTATGCGCTACTTCAGACTCTCTAACTGCTTTATAATCTGCAATAGGACTCTGAGGCAATAATAAAGAACTATCTTTCAAGAAATCGGTTCTAAAATAACCCGGATAAACCAACGTTACGTTTACTCCAAATTCTTTTACTTCTGCAGCTAAAGATTCTGTTAAACCGGCAACAGCAAACTTTGTGGAACAGTAAATTCCCCAACCCGGAAAACCTCCGTTATAACCACCAATAGAAGCAATATTAAAAATATGTCCTGATTTATTGGCACGCATGTATGGCATTGTATTTCTAATGACATTCAATAAGCCGAAAACATTTACTTCGTAGTTTTTTCTGGATTCTGCATCGGTAAGTTCCTCTAATGATCCCAATAAACCGTAACCTGCATTGTTTACTAAAACATCAATAGTTTTAAAATGACTTACGGTTTCTTCAATCGCATTTTTAACGCTTTGTTCATTCGTTAAATCCATTTCAAGAGGAAGAAAATACTCAGATGGATTTCCTAATTCTTTAATTAACGCGCTTTCAGTTCTTGATGTTGCTGCTACCCTTTTGCCTTCTGATAATAATTTTTTAGCCAATTCTAATCCAAGTCCTTTTGAAGCACCTGTGATAAACCAAACTTTGTTATTTTCCATGATTTTAATTTTTACATTAATATTATGGTACAAAGGTATCAGCGAAGTGCTTGCCAAAAATTAAAGCAATCAAATGAGAAGTTACAAAAATCAAACAATTTGGGTTACGCGATAGGTTTTAGGTGAAACCTGAACATTTTTCTTGAAGAAATTGATAAAATGAGACAATTCATCAAAACCTAAACACCAGGCAATTTCATTAATATTCCAATTGGTTTGTTTGAGCAAAATCATAGCTTCCTTTACAATCCTTTCGGATATAATCTGCGAAGTGGTTTTTCCTGTGGTTTCTTTTAATGCTTTATTGAGATGATTGACATGCACATTTAATTGATTCGCAAATTCTGAAGGTGACCGGAAATTAATTTGCTGTGATATGGATTCAATTGGAAATTGTCTTTCTAATAATTCCAGAAACAAAGACGAAACCCGAATCGTTGCATTCGACTTACTGTATAATGAAGCAGTTACAGTTTGTGTTTTTAAAGCCTGATGAATAATTTCAAAAACAAGATTGCGGAGAACATCATATTTAAAAGTATAATCAGAATTGATTTCGTCAAACATTTTTAAATAAACCTTTTTCAAAGATTCTGCCAATTCCATTGAAATAGGAACGATCGGATTTCCGCCGGGCTGAAATAAAGGATATTCTTTTAAATTGCCAAACTGATTAAAAAAAGCTTCTGTAAAAATGCAAAAAAAACCAGTTTGATTTTCATCAACCTGTTCCCAATTATACGGAATTTGTGGGTTTGCAAAAAACAATGCCTGATCTTCTATTACAGAAATCTTATCTGCATAGTGCACTTTATTTTTTCCGATGATTAAACTTATTTTATAAAAGTCTTTTCGGGTGTAAGGAAATGGTTTACAAGTATTACCAACAAAATCATCTAATTTAAAAACATTAAAATGTCCGATCTCTTTCCTAAGATTTTCGGGCATTCCGTTTACTTTGATGGTGTAAAAATCTTCTAAGGTTTCTGTTAGCTTCATTTGACAAAGTTACGAAAATCAAACAAATACAATTGGATAATTTGTTAATCTTAAAATCAAACTCAAATCATATCGGAGACGCAGAGCGTCTTATGCGCAACAATCTGTACGCAACAAAACTCACAGGTTTTAACACGTACTAAACGCATCTCACGTTAGACGCACTGCTGTGCGCCTCTACGATAAAATTGGGGCGTAAATTAATTCACAATTAACCATTATCTCGAAACCACTTTATAAGTAGGATCTTCAATAACATTTACTTTAATAACCGCTTCGGCGTTTTTCAGCAATTTGATGCAATCTGGGCTTAAATGTTGGAGTTCAATTACTTTATTTAGCTGATTGTATTTTTTGGTCAAATTATTCAAAGCTTCAATTGCCGACATATCAGCGACACGGCTTTCTTTGAAGTCTATAATCACGTGATCCGGATCATTTGCAACATCAAACTTTTCGAAAAAAGCGGCTATCGAACCAAAAAATAATGGTCCGTAAATTTCATAATGCTTCACTCCTGCATCATCAATAAAACTTCTTGCACGGATTCTTTTGGCACTTTCCCAGGCAAAAACCAGCGCTGAAATAATAACACCAATTAAAACCGCCAAAGCAAGATTGTGCAATACAATGGTAATTATGGCTACCAAAATTCCGACAAAAATATCATGTTTGGGCATTTTATTGATGACTCTAAAACTTGCCCATTCAAAAGTCGTAATTGCCACCATCATCATTACCCCTACCAAAGCCGCCATAGGTAATTTGCCAATAACAGGCGCACCAAAAAGGATAATTAATAAAATTGTAAGAGCCGCAATAATTCCCGACAGTCGGGCTCTTGAACCTGCCGAAAGATTGACTAAAGTCTGAGCAATCATTGGACAGCCTCCCATCCCGAAAAAGAAACCGTTTAAAATATTCGAACTTCCCTGCGCAATGCATTCGCGATTGCTGTTTCCTCGTGTTCCGGTAATTTCATCGACAAGATTTAATGTCAGCAGACCTTCGGTTAAACCTACGGCGGCAACAATAACAGAATAGGGAAATATCACTTTGAAAGTTTCAAAAGAAATAGGAATATTAGGAATATGAAAAGGTGGAAATCCGCCCTGAACAGAGGCAATATCTTCGACCGTTTTGGTTTCGATATTAAAAATTAGTACGATGGCAAAAACCACCATTATTGCTACCAACGAAGCCGGAACTGCTTTGGTAAGTTTCGGAAAAAGTAAAACGATTCCAATTGTCAGCGCGACCAAACCCAGCATAATATACAACGGAGTTCCCTGCAGCCAGGAAACTTGTCCGTTTACAACCGTTTTAAATTGCTCCAGCTGCGACATAAAAATAACAACTGCCAATCCGTTTACAAAACCGAACATAACGGGCTGAGGCACTAACCTAATAAATTTTCCGAGTTTAAAAAGTCCTATGCAGATCTGAACTATACCGCCAAGCGCAACGGCTGCAAAAACATATTCTATACCATGCGATTTCATCAAAGCAATCAAAACAATAACAGTTGCTCCCGCCCCGCCAGAAATCATTCCGGGTCTTCCGCCAAAAATAGCAGTAACCAAACCGGCAATAAAAGCAGCATATAAACCTACCAAAGGAGGAAAACCGGCAAGAATAGCAAATGACAACGATTCAGGAATCATGGTCATCGCAACTGTCAGACCGGCTAAAATTTCGTTTTTGTAATTTACTTTTTGAGTAAAGTCAAAGAGATGGAGCGCTTTTTTCATAGGCCACAAATGTAGAAAATAATGCCCAAAAGAACATTACACCTTTTCAAATCTGAAAAAGCATCACGAAAAATAATACCGAATTAAAACAGTTAACTAAACTGTTTTAAAAGTAAAAGTAAAAGCGAAAGAATAAAACTTGTCATATCTTAATTTTCAAAAGAAATTATCGTACAAAACTATTTATAAAATGATATATAAAGCTGCGTATTTATACCTGTTTTTAATTCATTAAAACAATAAATAAACATACTATTACAACCTCATCCATTCAACCTAAAAAAACTATTCTAATTTTACACATGTATATCCCAGACAATTTACATAGTCTATGATATTATTGGGTTCCAGATCTACACCTTCAACGCGTAATATTTTATCACAATCTTCGAGATCAAAATTAATTTTATAATCAGGAAACTGCGTCAGGATTACAGCAATAATGTAATTGGTATCTGCTTCTTTTTGCACATTTGTTTTAAAAACTTCAACAACCATAATTATCTATTTTAATACGATAAAAAATAATAAATGAACTTATAGAACCAATTTTGATTAAAAAGGATTGTAAGAGATTCCAAATCTAAAATACCCCTGAGCATCTTCTTTATGATCATAAATATACTTAGACGTTCGTTCACCCCTTTCTGTTACACGAGTACTTAAAATATTATTGACACCGCCTTTTAAAAAACCAATTATTTGCGGTGTAATACGGTATTCATAGGTAATACCTGATTTTAATTCCAGTTGATTTAACTCGTAAATTCCTTTTAAATTTGAAGCATTTAAATTTAAATAAAAACTTTCAGAATTTAGTTCTGTTCCTAAAGAAATTCTTCCGTTCTCTAACAATTGCCTTCTAAACAATAAACGCTGCGGAAGAATGAAATCCAAATCCCATTTTGAATCCTTAAATTTATGGTTAAGAGTAAAAAGTGGTGTGATGGGAATAATTGCTGAAGGATCCAGCATGGCCAATGCTCCAATAGTAATCGTAGTATTGGCGGTACGTTTGATTACGATATTTGCGGTTACAAATCCTTTTACACGCTGTACATTATCTTCGTTCCCGTCGACAGTTGCGGTAGCATTGTAAATAACGGGTTTATTAAAAATTTTAGCCATATAAGTTGCACTCAAAGCTCCTGCAAAATAATGAAATTCTTCTTTTTCTTTTGTATAAGTCGACGCTGTGGCATAATTGTAAACATCGCCAAAATCATAGGTTTCATATTTATACCGTAAAGAACCCGTTAGAACAAAACGTTTAGATGGCGTGGCAAAAAATGGGACATTGATCGCTACTTTTAAACGGTTATGATCGTCGATTCTTCCTTTTTCAAATCGATCTCCAAAAAGTCTTGAATCAAAATTTGTTGGTCCCAATTGTTCGTATTGTACGTCTAAAATTCGCGTAGTAGGAAATTTATCTGTTACTGCTTTTACGACTGTTTGCATAGGAGCTTCTTTTTCCTGAGCCATAGTTCGTATCGACGCACAAATGAATAAAACACAAATGATTTTTGTTTTCATAAATTGAGATGAATTAAAATTTGTTTATTGAAGAAAGGATCGAAACCCAGGGCAAAAGTAATGGGCAAACTCCTATTATAATAGCAGAATTATACCAATGGCGTATCATTTATACGAATGGCGTTTGTATAATTTATGAGCTCTAAAATATTACAACATATAATATTAACCTATTTTTGCTGTTATGAAGATTCTTAAAATTTATCAGAACTTTTTTCTCCGTAACATCATCGTAAACGCCTTTATCATTTTGGTTATTTTTGCTTGTGTTTATGACGAAATACGATTAGATGGTCACGATTGGTCTTTTATGATTAGTAAAATAGCAGTTGGATATTTGCCTTGTATTGTATGGGTAACGATCTTTAATATTTATATCATTCGGCCTTTTTTATTTAAAAAAAAGCTTAAAACATTTTTTACACTCTTTGTAATTTACTGGACTTCTTTTTACTTTTTTATGAATTGGTTTTTTCCGTTGGTTGGTTTGGGAAATTTCAAGACACTCCAAATATTATCGCTGATTATCAACGGAATGTTTTTTTACTTTATTCATGTTGTTATCACTAAAAAAATTACGGATGCAGATAAGGATATTATGAATTTCAAGTCTGAACTTTCGTTTTTGAAGCAGCAATTGAATCCGCATTTTTTATTGAATGCGATGAATAATTTATACGGAGAATCGTTATCTGATCCTGATAAATTGCCGGACAGAATATTGAACCTCTCAGACATGCTTCGCTACCAGATTGAAGCCACTAAAAAAGATTATGTTTTTCTGGAGGAAGAAATTGCCTTTATAAAAAAATATATCGAATATTATACTTTTCAGAACGAACGCCTTGTGGTGACTCAGCATTTTGAGGGCGATTACGACAGTATCGATATTCCGCCTTTGTTCTTTTTGCCGCTGGTTGAAAATGCCGTTAAATTCTCTGCCGAAACGCCAAAACCTTTTATAAATATTGATTTGAAGGTAAAATGCAGCCAATTGTCCTTTACTTTAAAGAACAATTACCTGGAATCGGGTTCAAGGCTTTCAAGCACGGGAATTGGAATCGAAAACCTAAAAAGACGTCTAGAAGTTTACGGCTTACGACATGAACTAAACTGCAAAAAAGAAAAGAATATCTTTATCGTAAAATTAAAAATATGGCACTTACCTACCGCTGTCTTATCATAGACGATGAATCGCCGGCACATAAGGCGCTTGCATCGCACATCTCTAAATTTGACGATCTGGAACATTCCGGAAGTGCTTTTAGCGGTATGGAAGCGGTAAAAATGCTCAATGAGAATACGTATGATATTATTTTTCTGGATATTAATATGCCCGTAATTTCCGGTGTCGAATTGATGGAATTACAACCCAAAAGACCGCTTACGATTGTAACCACAGCCTATTCTGATTTTGCCCTTTCGGCATACCAAAACGATGCTATAGATTATTTACTAAAACCTATTTCGTTCGATAAATTTTCTAAAGCGATTGAAAAAGCCAAGATTTATTTTACTGGCGCTATTTCAAAAAAAGAAAACAACACTGATACCAAAGTCCTTTCGCACCGCGTAAACGGACAAATGACAGAAACCCTCCTAAGCGATATTATTTATATCGAAAGCCTGGGCAACTACATGAAACTCTACAGCGCCAAACTAAAATCACCCATTATTATTTACGGTTCACTCGCGAGCATTGCCACAGAAATTGACAGTACTAATTTTGTTCAGGTACATCGCTCTTTTATTGTAAATATCACCAAAATTGCGGCTGTAACTTTTAAATCGCTTACGATGTTTAATGGCGAAATTATTCCTGTTGGAAGGAAATATCAGATTTTATTGGATAGCTTTCTGAAGTAGTCTTTTTTGTTCAATAAAATACTCAAAATCCTCAACTTAAATTAGTTGAGGATTTTTTTGTGCTAAAAAACCGTATAAATACGTATTTAAATTTTATGAAATAGTGGTAATCTTGTTATACCATAAATGAAATTTTAATTCAACCTTTAAAAATTTAAATCATGAAAAAGTATTATTTTATTTTATTTAGCACCCTACTGTGTGCTTGTTCAGCAAATAAAAAATTACCTGATACAATTGGGGATCAAAAAAATGCAGTATCATTTGGTTATCAACCAATTGATCCTTTACCTGTTAAGATAGAGTACAGAGACAAGAAATTTAAAGATTCTCTTACAAGTTTAAACAAAATAAACAGTCATCTAATGTCTTCACTACCAGACGAAACTATGAGATTAGCTATTGGACAGATAGATACAAAGGGAGATATAAGTTTTGCTACTGCTAAAACTGGTTATGCAGGAAGCAGCTATATCGTTATTTTGGATTATATTAAATTTGACACAAAATCTTTAGAAGTTCAAATTAAAAAAAATGAAAAAGGCGAGGTTACAGATTTCAGACTTTATGATTTCTATGCCTCAGAGATAAAAGTACCGGATGCAATAATACCAATGTATATTGGTGTAGGCCTAAGATTTACAGCTACTATAACTGTAAATGAAGGATCTATTGACTTAGGAAATCTATTTGCGATAGGTGTAGCCGCAGAATCAAAAAAAGTTACTGGCACGCTTTTAATACAAACTTTAGGTATTAGCGGTAAAGATATATCTTCCCTAATACCAATGCCTAGCCAAATAAATCCTACAACCATTCAAAATGCAATAATGTCATTAGCAGCGATAAAAGCAAAAATTTATGAAAACGACATTGATATTAATCCACGAGTCGTAGGTTTTTACAACAATATTGGAGGACAAGGCACTGCTCAAAAATTCATTAGTGGTGTAATGACTAGAGGAGTTTTTCTTAGTATTAAACATTAACAAAATTAGATCATTAATTATCCCTAAAAGAATAAATATTTTCTAATTAAAGAACATAATAGCTTTGCTAAAAGCTCAACTTCTATAGTTGGGCTTATTTGTTTTTAATCACTAATACTTTTGATTAGTTTTCATTTTTTATGGTATAAATCTTGATATCGCTTAAAAGATCCTATATCAGAGCTATAAATAAAAAATTGCAATTCTTAGATCGCAATTATCATAGCTCAACTACTAATATCTAACCACAACTAAAACATGAAAAAACTACTACTAACTCTTACGATATTATTAAGTTTAACAAGTTTTGCACAAACCATCAACGGAATTCCTATTCAGGATCTGGATGTAGAATACCTTCAGATTATTGGCACTTCAAAATATATGTCTTCTAAAGTTAAGGTTTCGATCGACATTGGACAAAGAACAAAACTGATGTCGAGCAATAATGATACAGCGCGTTTGAAAGATAAAAACGGAGAAGTCTTAGTCTTTAATTCTATTATCGATGCTTTAAACTTTATGGCGGCGTATGGCTACGAATTTATACATTCGAATATTGTGCCTGAAGGCGGAGAAAATGTTTACTATTATTTAATGAAAAAAAAGGCCTAAACCTGTCAACAACGTAATTTTGCATCAGTCTGACAACAATAAAACACAAAAGAAAAAAGCTGTAAAAACACTATTTACAGCTTTTTTTAGCTTTATACATTTTCAATTCTCATTACTCATAAATCTTTTCTTCCAAAAAAGTTACTACTGAACTAATTTTTCTTATATAAATAATTATATTAGCCAAGCCACTAAATCTTAAATTAATTCCAGAAAAATGACCCTTTTTAAGTTCCTATTTCGAAAATTAAATATAGAATGCCCAAGGTGCCTTGGCAAAACATTTGTTGACTGGGAAGATATACATCGCATGAACAAAGCACTAAAATGGACACCTGCCCCGTGCGCGTATTGTTTAGGTACCGGAAAAGTAAATAAAGAAATGCTTTCTAAAGTTGCAGTAGACTGTACTTATCTGACCATTGATTTGCCGGAATCTGAAATGGAAAAAATAAAAGAAGGTGATACAGAAACACTGGAAAAGGGAAGATTGTACGAACTTTTTCTGGACGACCTTATAAAATATGCCGAAAATCATTTTTTAAATCATCAACTGGATGCTGAAAGTATTGCCGATTTGTATTTAAAAACAGAAGAGGAAACTGCTCTATATTCGGTAGAAAGAAAAATCCTAATACAATACTTCGAAAAAATAATTGAATTCAAAAAAACTGAATTTAATTAATATATCAATAGGATTATCCTGCTGTCATTCAACCTTATCGTTATTACGATTTGGCAATAAAAATCTTATGTCTGCGTATTTTTTGATAAAAGAAACTCCAAAAACAGGTATAAATACGTATAGCCACATCTTCTTTTAGGAATAATTTTGCAGTAAATAATTTTTACTTGAACTTGTAATTTCCATAACAGGGAAATTATTAAAATGATGACTTTTTTTTGGAACCCTAAAGTGAGATTTCTAATCGACGCCAACGATTAAAAGTCTCACTTTTTTTAATATTTTATTTCAGTAAAATTTTTAGAAATACACTACCTCAGCCGCTTAAATCTTAAAACTGCGAATTAACCCTAATTGAAGCCTTTACTAAAGCCAATGCCTTAATACTGCTAACAGGGAATTCTATAGTTTGATGATCGGGGTTTTGTGCTACCAGCTGCACAAATGATTCCTGCTCTGATTGTTTTAAAAAACGGGTAAAAAAGAATTCATTACCATCATTGTTGATATAAACAAGATACATTTCGCCCCAAATAATATTCTTCTCATGATTATATACCTTTTTATAAACCACAATATCACCACTTTTTATCAAAGGCGACATACTATCGCCTGTAACATATAAGGCACCGTCGCATTCAGAAATTTTAGGTATCGAGATCGAGTCTACTGGATTTTGATATTCGTTGTTGCCAAACAAGTCAATAATTCCGGACGTGGTCTGAATACTGTAAAGCGGAATATTTTGATTTTTAGCATCTTTCTCCGTTTTTTTGTAGCTTACTGATCCTTTTTCTTGTAAAACATCAAATTTCAGCATATTTCCCTCACCCGTCAAAAGCCATTCAATATTAATGTCAGAATGCTTACTTAAGATATTTTCTAACTTGTCGAGACCTATAGTTTTATTGTTTTTTAGCTGACTTGCAAAAGAGCCATTAGACATTCCAACTTCTTTCTCTAAGGCACTCACCTTAATTCCTTTATAATCAAGATAGTGTTTAATTCTCTGTAGTGTATTTTCTGCCATAAAGCATAGTTTTTAGAAAAAATCTTATATAAATTAGACTATTAAGAAATATCTTACTATATTTGTTACGTAATAAGAAACAAATTAAGCAATGGACAAACGTACGGAAAAAAACATAAAATATACTTACGATCCTAGCCTGATTAAGGCTTTGGTCGAAAAATACGGGTATACTCCTTTTTACATTCGTCAATGTTTAAACCGTAATTCTAATAGTATTACTGCTGATATGATAAAGGCAGATTACAAAGAATTAGAAAAAAAACTAAAAGACATGATTCAAATTTTTACTAATAATCATAAAAAATAAAATAACGACAATTGACCAGAACGAAAAAAAAGGTGGTTTAAAACTCTAATTATTAGTCTCATTTTCAAAGTTTCTTATTATAACTGCCTATTCACCGCTGTAAAGACATGCAAAGTGCACCTCCCAATCACTAAGCTGTTTGCGGTGAATCTTTAAAAATTAAAACTTAAAAATTTTTCGTTTAATACAATCATTTAACCTTGAAGAAATGAACACAAATTCATCCTTTTTTGTTTATACACTCCCAAAATCAAATTCGCTTGGACATTATGTAAAAAATAAAGACATCGCTAATGGGCTTAAAAAAGTAATTGATGCTTTCGAAAAAAATTTTGCAGGATATCAGTCCGGCAATACACAGCTAGAAATTTTCTTTAAAAAAGACAATGAACAAGAGTTAATACTGGCACAGCAAACGATTTCAAAAATGAATATTTTTCTGGGATTGCCAGTACATAAATGGGAAAATTCAGGTAACGAATACCTTAAGACTTCGATACGTTGGGAAAGTTCTTCTAAAAATATTTTAGATATTCTAGAATTTCTCAAAGTAAATAAAAATGAAGTTCTCCCTTTGTTTCATTTTACTCTATTACAATTTTATCATTACGGTACAAAAATAACCGAGAATGCACAAATAAACTATATCATTGATTCCGGTAAATTATTTATAGATCTTTATATGATTCTGCCTTATTCATCAAACGAAGAAAGGATGTATCAAGTTATAGCCGATTTGTGTAAAGAGCTTCCTTTTAATCTAAAATCTAAAAATTTCAGACGCTTTGGCCTTAATAAAAACAGACGTGCATTTTGGAGACTCGATAGCGAAACACTACAACTTTTGGAATCGTATTTAGAAAATAAATCAGGATAGAGCTCATTTAAAGATTTTTGATAATGTAAATCAAAATCTCATCTTCTAATTCTTTAGATAAGTTTTCATGCCTGAGCTGATGCTGAAAATCCCTTTCTATTTTTTTTCGAAATTTTTCGGCATTTATTTTACTAATACAATAATCGTCACAAATCATTTTAAATCGATCGTCTACCAAATACATTATCTTAATAGATTCTATATATTCAGCAAATTTTGCGTTATACAATTCGTTAGGGAGCGACATAGAATGATTTTTTTAAAATTAAATAAAGCAAAATAAAAAACACTACAGGTTAAGCTACTTTACGGGGTAATTAAAAAAATGATTTGAAAATTCTTAAAAGTTAAGTTTTTCTTTCTTCATTAATAAATTTCATTGCGATCAGTACTGTTACAGATCATTCTATTTTTTATAAATCCTTTTCTTTATCAATTTTAGGCAGTATAAAGTCTTATAAAATTATAAGGTTAAAAAGAAATAAATCTTTTTTTAGGGACAAATTATGTTTCAAATTATAAAATGAAACGAGCTTTAATTATGCACAACGAACAAACACAATGGCAGTGTGATTTTAAGAAATTTTAAAATATAAATTTTAAAATATAAAAAAATCAGAATGGATTCCAAATTTCTAATTTATCTGTTTTATAACTTCAATAGAGCTAAGCAATATTTCCAAGTCCGTCCGGTAATGGCCTATAGGCATAGTAATGTAAAACTTCTTCGATTGCTATTTTGAGCGCCTGGTTTATGGGTAATAAAATAACACCCATTCTAAGGTCTATTTGTGCCAGTCGCATATAATAATCAGTAAAAATTGGAACATATTTCCCGTTATTAATAGCTTCTTCTGCTGCGATAAAATTTTCCTGTTGTTGTTCTTTTATAATTTTACAGGTAGCAAGACGTAGCTTTCCGTATTTATCAGTATTTGCGGCATAGCCAAAAAGTCGGCATACCAAGCCGCGGTAGCGATAATTGCTGCAATTGCCTTTATGTTCTAAAACAGAAAGCGGACGGTATATCAGACAATTATGAGTGTTAGTCTGATTTAAAAGTGCTAAGGTTTCCTCGGCTTTGCCATTCAAAAACAAATGAAATGCCCAAGGCAAAAATTCCAGAGGCGAAGCATCAATATTAGGTGTCGTACAGCATTTGCCACAGCCCGCACTACAATACAAATGAGTTTCTGACTGAAAAGCAGCAATTTCAGTTTCAAGTCGCTCAAATAATGCTTCAACCTGTCTAACCTTGTCTTCTATCCCCATCCTTTTTTTGGTAAGGTAGGCTAATAGAAATGGCTCTGGCTATAATGATGATAGTATTGGGAAAAGAAATTCCAATTAAAAAAATTCCAAATTCCAAAACAGAAAAAAATTCCAATCCAAAATCTTCAGGATAAATTCCAAATTCCAAAGTTTGCCTTCTTTAACTTTCTAAAAAAACCTTAGTCCCTTAGCAACTCAGCATCTTAGTATCTTTTCTAAAAACCTTAGCGTCTTAGTCCCTTAAAAAAATCTATTGCTCCAGTAGACCATAAAGCCCATAAAATTAAAACCGGCTGAAAAAACAATCTGATCAGTCGCGCCTGATCTGTGTTCATGCCCAGAGCATCAATTCCGTTGAGATATTGTGCAATATTTCCCGGAAAAACCATTACATAAAAAATAGCCAGAAAAATTCCGAGTTTCACTTTATGATTGGTCATAAATACCAAGGCAAGTCCTATGGCCATTTCTACAATTCCGGAGAGTATCACAACCAGATCTTTATCCATCGGCACCCAATTAGGAACCTGCGCCTGAAAATCTTCCCGCTGGTAAGTAAAATGGCCAATGGCGGCCATAATCATAAAAATTCCTAAAAGTATTCGAGCAAAATTCTGAGTTTTAGAAGTAGGTATATTTTCCATTTAGATATGTATTAACGTATTTTTTTATTTTCAGTTTCGAAATCTTAAGTTATTCAACACCAGATCCTTTCAAATTTACGATAATATGTAGTGTATTCTTTGTAAAATTCTGCCGGAATTGTTGTGTGATATCCATGTCATTACCGCCATTGAACCTTTCAAAAGAAAATAACTAAATTTTAATATAAAATGCGTTTAGAAATCAAATTTACGATGGTATTTTTGCGTTTTAGAAATACTCCCAAATTTAAGTCCAAAAAATGTATGAAGCGAGAACATTACATTCCCTTTAACAAGGAATTCTTACTCGAACAACAAATCGTCGCTTTCTCTGATGATCAAAAAAAAGTCGAAGATTTCAAAAAATTATTTGATATCATAGAACACTATTTTCATTATGAAGCCTTTAATCTCAACCGAAACCTAAAGCAAAACTACGCCTTATTCGATCCGGATTTAAGTCTCAAAGAACGTCAGGCATTTTTAGGCAAAAGTGATTTTTCTGTTTTCAAACAAACCCTTCTAAAAGTTTTAGATCAGGGTAATTATCGCCGTATCGATCAGGAAACTTTGGACAAAGCCTTTAAGGATTCGGATTTAATAGGTCTGAATCTTTCCATAGATTTTAATGCTTTCAAAGATTACGAATTGTACGTTCGCGGTCATCATCAGGCAAAAGAAAAAGTAAAGAAATATATTTTCTGGAAAAAAGAAATCGAAATCGAATACTACGATCGCGTCCTCATTTACCTTAACTATAACGAGAAAGAATATTTAAGCGAAAACAAAGTCAAATTGGGTAAAATGCCTATTGATCCCGGAACAATCGCCTTAAAAATCTTTAAGCGTGTTCCTAAAAACGATCTCGAAACGATTTTTCCCAATGCCATTCCAAGAATGTCTACAAAGGATAAATTATTCTTTTGGGTTCCGGGAATTGGCGGCGGAATTTCGTTATTAAGTACCACCGTAATTCCAGCCTTAATTGGTATGTACGCAGCATATCAATCCGGCGAAACGATCGATTTACTCAACAGCAAAGCTTCGCTAAATCAGGGTTTAATTGCTCTTGGCGTTTTGTCCCTATATCTGTTTCGCCAATATAGCAATTTTGTAAACAAGAAAATCAAATACTCAAAAATACTTTCAGACAGTCTTTATTTTAAGAATCTCGGGAACAACAGCGGCGCCTTTTATTCGCTACTAAATTCATCCGAAGAAGAGGTACTCAAAGAAATCATTTTGGCCTATACTTTTTTATACCAAAGCGAAAAAACTTTAACCGCAGAAGAACTCGATAACCAAATAGAATCCTGGTTCTCGACAAAGCTCAACACCGATCTTGATTTTAATGTAAAAGATGCTTTACTGAAACTAAAAAAAATAGGCCTTGGCATAGAAACCAACGGAAAATGGCACGTGATTCCGTTAGACAAAGCTCTTATTACTATCGATGAATTGTGGGATAATGTTTTTGAATATGCCAATACGCCTGTCAATATTTAGGAGCTAATCCTGCTATCCACTTGTATCTTTTATGGTGAACCCCAACATAAAAGGATACCGCTTCTATCAGGGCTAGGGCACTCGTTTTCATGATAAATTCCCGCAATCTTTGTCGAGCTTCTTGTAAGATCCTTCCTTCGTCAAGGATGAAGAAAACAAAAAATCTGTGTAAATCCGCGTTTTTGCGAAGCAAATCCGTATCATCCGCGTGCTATGACAAAGATTGTCGAGCTTCTTGTGTGATCCTTCCTGCGTGAGTGAACTTCGTTTGAAACGGATAGCGGGATTAGCTCCTGAAAACTCACGAATAATGGCTTTGTTATTTTTAAGTCAAATTCATAAATCGATCAACCAAAAAGAAATTTCATTAGATTTACGCAACTAACCTCAAAACCAAAACAATGAGAACATTACAACAATGGTTTGATGAATACGCCGTAAGTCATCAAAATCCAAAAAACAAGGCAATACATTATATATGTGTTCCTGCAATTTACTTTTCAATAGTGGGATTACTAATGAGTATTCCGAGTGGTTTTATTGCCAATACATTAAAACTAAATGCACCTATTATCGAAAATTGGGCTGCTGTAGTGCTCATTTTTGTACTCATTTTCTATATTCGCTTATCGGTTTCTATGGCTTTTAAAATTGCGATTTTATCAGCAATATGTTTGGTCGTAAATTATTATATAGGTCAATTTGTTCCTTTATGGATGTTTTCGATAGGCGTTTTTGTGATCGCATGGATTGGGCAATTCTACGGACATAATATCGAAGGTAAAAAACCATCATTCTTAAAAGATCTTCAGTTCCTGATGATTGGTCCGGCCTGGGTTGTTGAAAATTTATTTTCTAAGAAAGCAAACCAATAATGACAAAATCAATACTTCTGGTCTTATTACTTTTGATAGCAAGCTGTGCTCAAAAAAGCAAAGAACAAACCTCGCTTCTTTCTAAAAAAGCTACCACAAAAAAAGAAATCACTAAACCTGAAACCAAAATAGATACTGCTAAAACTGTATTAGAAGAAACCTTTACAGATAGTACTCAGGTTGGAAGTAAAGGAAAATTTAAATTAACCGTTGACCAATTTAGATCTGATGACAGCACTTATGTTGCAATTAATCTTTTCGAAAAAAGAAACAGCATATGGCAGATCAAACAAAAACTGGAATACCTGAAAGATGGCATAACAAATTGTGATCCTGAACTTACAGATTTCAATAACGACGGATTTAATGATCTTACTTTTCAATCTTCGGTTGCTGCAAGAGGCGCCAATGAAATTAGAAAACTGCTCATTTTTGATCCGTCAAAAAAGGAATTTATTCTGATGAAAAACTCCGATCATTATCCTAACTTACAATATAACGAACTTTTAAATTGTGTTGATGCCTGGTTGGTTTATGGCGGAAGTTCAACCGTATTTTTAAAAATAGAAAAAGATAGCTTAAGAGAGTTTGCCGGCGTTTCCTTAGAGGAAAATCAACGTGAAATTTATATCATTGACAAAAAAGGAAACAGAAAAACGCTAAAAAAAGAATACGTAAATGATTTAGAAGTTCATACAAGATATCAGAAATACAATCCTTTAAGTGAGTAGTAATTCAAAATAGGGTTTTAATTACTATAAAAATCCCTTTTATCAATAGATTTTATTAACAAGGACTTCGACTTCGCCTCACTCTGACAATATTTGCAATGTTTTTTTACGCAATCTTGTCTTAAACTTTGCGTCTTAGCGCCTTTGCGAGATTAATTTTATTTTTTTCAACCTTAACTTAAGGCATTGTCCAAAGCTTCAGGCGCAGGATTAGCTGCTGAAAAAGAATTACTTTATCACAGAAATCGCAATGACAAAACATACTTTTTATCTTTTACATTCCTTTACAATTTTCTATTAACTTTATCATTGTCAAATCAATACATCAAAAAACATGAAAATTGATATCAATAATGAAATTAAAATTGAAAGTTATGATGTTTTCACATACAGAAGAATCAGGCGCGCCATTGGCTATCTTGGTATAAGTCTTCCGATACTTTTAGTGGGGCTATCTTTGATTTCTTACTTTCAAACTCCCATTCAGACTTCTATCAGTCATTACTATTATACTCATTTACGAGAGTTTTTTACCGGAACTTTATGTGCTGTTGGTTTATTTTTAATTCGATATAAAGGTCATGGAAATGTTTCGATTTGGAAAAACGATAATTTACTCACCAATATTGCCGGAATCATGGCTTTGGGCGTTGCATTTTTTCCTACTACTCCCGAAAAACAGGAGATAAACCCAAAAATTTACACGCTCATTTCTTCTAATCAGGAATGGCTCGGCTGGCTTCATTATGGTTTTGCTGCTCTTTTATTCCTCATAATGGCCTTACTCGCCATTAATGTTTTTACCATTGGACAAAAAAATGAAACCAGAACTCCAAAAAGCATCCTGAACGAAAATAATATTTACAGAACTTGTGGTTATTCAATTATCCTATTTGTTGTTTTGGTACCCATATCTGAGAAACTAGAGCGATTTGAATATTCGACTTTGGTTCTCGAAGCATTATCTCTCTTTGCTTTCGGGATTGCCTGGTTAATAAAAGGGCGTGCATTAGGAGATAGTGGTATAACGGGTGAAATGCTTTATCAGGAAAAGAATGCCATTGATACTGAAAAAATATTGGAAGAATAAAATCGTTGGCAATGAATTAAAAAATAGATCTTTTCATGTATTAATCAGATTTTATTTGCTCCACAAAAAAACCTAACTTTGGTCTATCAATATAATATAGTTTTAATATAAAAAACTAGTCCAGATGTTACGACCTTGGTCATTGGAAATTCAGTTAGACAAAAAATCGAATACGGCACTTTATCTTCAAATTGCCGATGCAATCATCAATGCTATAAAATCAGGCAAATTATCCAGTGGCAATGCTTTGCCAGGAAGCAGGCAGTTAGCGGTTTTACTTCATGTAAATCGCAACACCGTAATTGAAGCCCTTGATGTTTTGACTGCCGAAGGATGGCTGATTACAATGGATCGAAAAGGAACCTTTGTGGCTGATGTATTACCTGAAAGTGGACTCGAAAAAAAACAGCAACAAAAAGCAAATACTACTGAGGAAGAGATAAAACCGCATCTTGTTTTTGATGACGGTCTCCCTGATAGCCGCCTTGCTCCTATGACAGATCTGGCGCGAGCTTACAGAGAAATATTCAACAGGAAATCGCGTTGGCAAATCATGGGCTACAGCAATGAATTTGGGAATACTGAATTTAGAAAAGCAATTGCCCAAATGCTGAATTTTAAAAGAGGAATGAATATTTCCCTCGATCAAATTTGTATTACGCGCGGCAGCCAAATGGCAATGTATCTGGCAGCACATTCTTTATTCTCGAAAGGAGACTTTGTTATGATCGAAAATCCGGGTTATCAGCCGGCATGGAAAGCTTTTGAAAATGCCGGCGCAGCTTTACTGCCGGTAAGCATTACTCCGGATGGTTTGAATTTGGATGAAGTCGAACAATACCTGAAAAAATATAACGCTATAAAAGCCATATACGTTACGCCTCACCATCAATTTCCGACGACGGTAACAATGAGCCTTAAAAAAAGATTAAAGCTAATTGAATTATCCAATAAATACGGTTTTACGATTATCGAGGACGATTATGATCATGAATTTCATTTTGGTCAGCGCCCAATTTTACCTATTTCGAGTTATGAAACTGCACAAAACTTTATTTACATTGGCACTTTAAGCAAAATTGTAGCTCCGGCATTGCGAATTGGTTATTTGGTAAGTACGCCTGAAAGAATTGAGAAGGTAGGAGAACATCGAAAAATAATCGATGTGCAAGGTGATAATATTATGGAAGAAGCGGTATTGCATCTTATCAATGAAGGCATCATCAAAAGGCATCTTAAAAAAACCAACTTGATTTATAAAGCAAAAAGAGATTATTTTGAAAGTCTCTGTAAACAACATCTCAAAGATAAAATTACTTTTACTAAACCAGAAGGAGGCTTGGCTTTTTGGATAGTTCCAAATGCTACAATTGACTTACCGTTTGTTTGCCAGCAATTATTGGCTAAAGGCATTAAAATTATGAATCCTGAAAATTTTAGTTGTACCAATTCTGCCTCCGGATTTAGATTAGGTTATGCATCGCTGACAGAACAACAAATGGAACAGGGAATTATAGCACTTTCAGAGTACTTATAAAAAAGACTGAAAAAGTAAAAACACTTTCAGTCTATCATCACTTCTGTTCTATTTTGGCAGAATAATTAATTGCAATTTTCCATTTCGATAATAGAAAAACCATTTTTACGAATTTGGTTTTCTACTTCGGCAGGAGCTTTATCTATGTGGCAAAACCTGCATTCTTTTGAAGTTAAAGGCTGACCTTCTTGCGAAACTGTTTTTAAATAACTTTTACCAAATTCAAAAATTGCATTTGCATCATTTGTATTCTCATCTACCAGAATATCAAAATGCATAATTTTTCCGTCTTTTCGGGTTACATAAGTATCCCATACTGCTACTTTCATATTATATACTATTAAATAATTGATGTTTTTTGATAGAACAAATTTACTGCTGTTACTAAGATGCTGCATCATCCAGTTTTCGTATTTATTACCTATTACTGGTCTGGTTGTAATTTAAAAATCAAAGTAAAAACTGGACTACTCTAAATACAAAAAACTGGATCGCAGCTTTAATCGGGGCAAATCTTAATTTTGCCAAATGAAAGAGATGATAATTTCCAATTTAAAAGAGGTTCATGATCGAATCGAAGCTGCTTGTAAACTTTCAGGCAGGAATCCTCTTGACGTACAATTATTACTGGCTACCAAAACGGTTCCTGCAGATAAAATCAGGATTGCAATCGAAGCCAGTGAAAATTTAATTGGTGAAAACAAAATGCAGGAATTACGGGATAAAGATCCTGGCTTAAAAGAATTAAACGTAGAACGCCATTTTATTGGTCATCTTCAAACCAACAAAATAAAAGATGTCTTAAAATATGTTTCTTGTATACAATCACTTGACCGACTGAATCTTGCACAGGAACTCGACAAACAATTACAAAAAGAAGGAAAAAATCTGGATGTTTTTATACAAGTGAATACTTCATTCGAAGAAAGTAAATTTGGGCTTAAACCTGATGAAGTAATTTCTTTTATTCGTGAAATGAACCATTACGGGACTTTAAAAATAAAAGGTTTGATGACGATTGGTTTATTAGATGTCGAAAAAGAAAAAATGCAGCCTTCGTTAAGATTACTCCGAGAAATCAGGGATGAAATTTATAAAGCAAAAATAGAAGGAATAAGCGAACTAAAACTTTCTATGGGAATGTCGCAGGATTTGGAAATGGCTATTGCCGAAGGATCTAATATGGTGAGAATTGGCACTTCGATTTTTGGAAACCGATTTTTAGGAAAAGAGATATGGAATGAAAATATTGCAGAATAAAATCTAATTTTGCATCAAATAAAAATTAAGATGAATCTATACGAAATTACCGTAAACGATACCGAAAAAGTAGCTTTAGCCGATTTACTTTTTAGCGAAGAAAACAAAGCCGCCTTACATCAAACCATCAAAGAGCATCAATATCTTGACGAATTAAAAAAGTATAATCTTAAAGTAGATAACAAAATATTACTTCATGGTCATTCCGGCTGTGGTAAAACAACAACGGCAAAAGCTATTGCGACTGCTTTAAACAAAAATATCGTAATCATCAATCTGAGTACTTTAATCAATGCGCGAATTGGTGAAACTTCAAAAAATGTAAAAGCAATTTTCGATAAAGCGATTAGAGAAAAGGCTGTATTATTTTTAGACGAGTTCGACCAGATTGGTAAAAGCCGTGACATCGATGATAAAGACGTTGGCGAAATGAGACGTCTGGTAAACACAATTATTCAGTTGATTGATTATTTACCCGCTGATAGTTTGCTCATTTGTGCTACCAATCATTACCACACTATTGACACTGCTTTATTGCGACGATTTCAATTGCGCTTACAATTCGAAATGCCCAACGAAAGCGAATTAGATCTTTATTACGATAAATTACTAGCAAACTTCCCTAACCATTTACAAGATATTCCGCGTAAATATTCCATCTCTTATGCTGAGGCCAAAGATTATGTTCATACTATAATGAAAAAGCAAATTATTGCAGCATTGGAAGTGCAGAAGTTGTTGTAATTTCCCAAAAAATCAGTATAACTATATTTACAGTATTTTTACTAAATTTATTGCAACGAATTAATTGCGAAAGAGTTGTAACAGAAATATATTGATCTAATTGTAAACATTAATAAAATGGAAAATAAAAAATCATTATCGTTTCCTTTGATGGTTGTTGTAATCATTTTAGGAGTAACATTATATAAACAGTTTGACTTTGAAAGCCTAAAATTTGAGAAACCGGCACTTGCAGTTCTTTATATAATTGTTTTTCTGGCAGCACTTTACTTTCTGGTAAAAAAGCCAAAGAAAAGTTCTTAAAATAAAAAATCTCCAGCTCCTTATTAATATTCAATTTTTTGTACTAATTATGCAATTGGTTTTTAAGAGCGTACAGTTTATTTCTAAGATTTTTCAATAGTAAAGGATCTGAAGCTTTGCTACTTACCTCAGTTAAAAATATTGTTTTTCCAATAGTCATCTTTAGCGCATGTCCTTGTTTATTAAAGAGCTCAGAAATTAGTTTTGAAGTTTGCAGCATAGGATGAATTGACTTTAGCATACTAAAGAAAAAACCATTATTTCCATGAAAATAGATAGGTAGAATAGGCACATTTGCTTTACTGATAACCTTGCCTACTACAGGATGCCACTCCGGATCTGTGATCTCACTTGTCTTAAAATCATAAGATGAAACTTCTCCCGCAGGAAAAATTGCAACAGGAATACCTTCACTTAATGCTTTCAGTGTCATTTTTAATCCCGTAATGCTCGCAGAATTTTGTACATTCTCAAATGGATTAACAGCAATAATACATTTTGCAAGATTTGGAATTTCCTTTAATAAAAAATTACCCATATACATCGTATCAGGACGTCTTTTCGCAATTGTACTTAATAAAGCTAACGATTCGATACCGCCATAAGGATGATTTGCAATAACAATAAAAGCACCTTCACCAGGAATGTTTAGTAATTCTGTATCCTCAAATTGGACTTTGACTCCAATTCTATTTAAAACGTAATTAGCAAAATCTGCGCCTTCAAGATTACCTCCCTCTTTTACAATGGAATTTAAGTTGTTAATTTTCATTACTTTCATTAAATAAGAGCTTAATCCCGGAATAGGAATTTTAGAAAGGCCGGCAGCTTCAGAAAATTTTTCTTTGGATATTAATGTCATATGCTATTACTATTAAGGTTGAGTGCAAAAACTAATAAAAACCCTAAAAGGAATTGGCACTAGTAATGATTATAATTTATTAAGGAAATTTTGTTTATTTATAACTTTAAATTCCGACACGAATTTTGATTTATGAAAAGGAAAACTATTCGATAATCCAGATATTCTTTATTACAGTTGCGGGTAAAGATACTCGATTTTATATGCGAACATACAATATGGAAATAAAACAACTATAAAAACCACAAATTTTAAAAATAGCTTAACATTAAACTATTTTTTAAATATTAAGCTTAACAAATATCAAAGTACTGATCGAACCAAATTTATTGAACAAAAAAGCCTGCAAAATATAAACTTTGCAGGCTTTTATTATTATTTAGTGACCACGGAGGGGTTCGAACCCCCAACCCTCAGAGCCGAAATCTGATATTCTATCCAGTTGAACTACGTGGTCTTTTGATTGCAGATTGTTGAGTTTAGATTTTAGATTATTGAATGAAATCTAAAATCTGAACTCTAAAATCTAATATTTTTAAACTAATAATTTCTTAACGATTGCAGAAATAGTTTTTCCTTCAGCAGTTCCTCCTAGTTGTGCAGAAGCTAATCCCATAACTTTACCCATTGAAGCAATTCCTGAAGCTCCGGTTTCAGCGATAATTTTGGCAATTACAGCTTCTACTTCTTCTTCACTTAATTGTGCAGGTAAAAATTTCTCGATTACAGCAACCTGAGCCAATTCCGGCTCTGCTAAATCAGGACGGTTTTGCTCTGTAAAAATACGAGCACTTTCTTTACGGGTTTTAACTAATCTCTGAAGTAATTTAACTTCATCGTCTTCTGTTAATTCTTCTTTAGAACCTGATGCTGTTGCAGCTAATAACATTTCAGATTTAATAGCTCTTAATGCCTCTAATGCCACTGTATCTTTTGCTCTCATGGCAGTTTTAATCTCGTCCATGATTAATGCTTGTAAACTCATCTTATTTTTTATTTAAATAGGTAATACCTATAATTGATATATTTGAAAGTTGTTACCGACCAACGCCTGAACTGACAACAAAATTAACTTTAAAAGTTAAGTAAAGAAGTCAAATTTTAAATTCTGTGCGAAGATAAAAAAAATAACCCGAAAATTAAATCCAATTTTCGGGCTATCTTAATTATTAGGATTATAAACTTAATCTACGTTGTCGTGCAAAAATGAATTGTTTGAACGCAACTGCAAATCGTTGTTACTATCTGTTCCAACTGATATTCTCGAATTGTTATTATTTGATTGATTATTTGATAAATCGATACCTAATCTTTTATAAGCAGGCTCTTTTTCAAGTTCATCAATTCTGGAAACATTATTATGGAATTTATAATTAAATTCTTTTAGTTTCTTTCTTCTTTCTTCAGCTCTCAAACGTAAAGTTTCCTCAATTGTCAATTCCATCGGAGAAACCTCTGAAGTTGTTGTAAAATGAGCTTCACTTGCAAAATCATTTTTTTGCTTCATAGTGATATTTAATTCCGCAGGAATTACATCTTCTACCACTTTATCAGCAGGTTTTGATGCTACTAACTCATTTTCAACCTCCATATACTCTTCCAAAGAATATTTGATGATTCCTTTTTCTGAAAGTTCTGTTACCGGAACAAACTGAACCGGATCATTTACTTTTATGTTACGGGTCTCATTCGATAATTCGAATAAAATTTTATTTTCCTGTTCTGCAACCGGTTCTTTTTTAACTTCTGGCTCTGATCTAAAAAGAGGTAAATCGAATGAGAAAGTGGTTTGCTCTTCTCTTTCAAAAGTTCTTTGTTGAACTTGCTGAACTGGTTTTACATCCTGAAAAGTTTGAGTCTCAGGAGTCGTAATAGTAAAATCAATATCTGTAATAGGTGAAACAATTTCGAAAGTTACGTCAAGGTTTTTGATAAACTCAGACATCACCACTAATTCTTCCTTATTCATCGATGGATTGCTTGTTGCATTCGTTGATGGATTGCCGGTAACATTCATTGGCGGATTACCTGCAACATTCATTGACGGAGTAACAGCAACTGGTGCAACTTCAATTGGAGCAACTTCAACTGGAGCAACATGCGTAGCTGTAAATGGCATTTCAGTATCTTCATCATCCATTAAATCAAAAACAATTTTCTCTTCAGATTTTGCAGTAGGTGTTTCTGCATTTACATCAAAAGAAGTAACTGATTTATTGCTTAAATTATGAACACTTCTTTGCTCATCTTCCAGCGTATGAATAATTTTTTTAGGCTCTGTATTTACAATTTCATTTTGTTGTTCAACATCAAAACCTGTTGCAATAATAGTCACGGCAATAGCATCACCAAGAGTTTCGTCTTCACCAACTCCCATGATAATATTAGCATTATGACCTGCTTCTACCTGAATGTGATCATTGATTTCTCCAATCTCATCCAATGTAATTTCGTTTGATCCAGAAACGATAAGCAACAATACGTTTTTGGCTCCTGTAATTTTGTTGTCGTTTAACAACGGAGAATCTAATGCTGAAACAATAGCTTCTTTGGCTCTGTTTTCACCCGCTGCAACAGAAGATCCCATGATAGCTGTTCCGCTGTTTGATAAAACAGTTTTAGCATCACGTAAATCGATATTTTGAGTATAGTGGTGCGTAATTACTTCAGCAATACCTCTTGAGGCTGTTGCCAAAACTTCATCCGCTTTAGAGAATCCTGCTTTAAAACCAAGATTTCCGTATACTTCTCTTAATTTATTATTATTAATTACAATTAGCGAATCGACTTGCTTGCGCAATTTTTCGATTCCTAAAAGCGCTTGCTCCTGACGCACTTTTCCTTCAAACTGAAAAGGAATAGTAACGATACCAACCGTAAGTATTTCTCTTTCTTTGGCCAATTGTGCAATTACCGGAGCTGCACCAGTACCTGTACCACCACCCATACCAGCGGTAATAAATACCATTTTAGTACCACGGTCTAACATTTTCTCAATGTCAGCGATACTTTCAATAGCAGATTGCTGTCCTACATCAGGATTTGCTCCTGCTCCAAGACCTTCTGTTAAGTTCATACCTAACTGAATTTTGTTGGGTACCGAACTGTTCTGTAGTGCCTGTGAATCAGTATTACAAACGATGAAATCAACGCCTTTAATACCTTGTTTAAACATATGGTTGATAGCATTACTACCACCTCCACCTACACCTATTACTTTGATAACATTTGATTGGTTTTTTGGTAAATCAAATGAAATACTTCCAAATTCTGAGTTGCTCATCATCTTTTTGGTTTTTGAAATTCTTATTTAATACATTTTTTACTTCTTGACTTGGGGCCAATAGTAATTCCTTTTCTCTTATTATTTATTCTGCGTTGTCTAAAAAATCTTTGATTTTATCGACATATCGGTCAAAAAATGATCTTCTAATTTTTGTTTCAGTAGATTCTTCCTTAGTTGCAGTACCTCTTACTTCTCTTGATTCTTCGATAGTTTCTACTCTTTCAACGTAGTTTTCTTCTACTTCGTATCGTTGTTTTACAGGTTGTTGCACTTGCGGAGGAACATTTCTGTAAACCACTTTTGGCTGCTCATTTACAATCTCCATTCTAACAGCACTTTGCGTGCTATTTTCGATACTGTTCATTACTAAACCAACTGCAGTAGCAAATAACGGACTAGAAATTTCTTCGCTTGAATTTCCTGCTAAATGCTCATTTGGATATCCAATTCTGGTATCCATACCTGTAATATACTCTACTAATTGTTTGATGTGTTTTAGCTGAGCTCCACCACCGGTAAGAACAATTCCTGCAATTAATTTTTTACGAGGATCTTCGTGTCCATAAGCTTTAATTTCTGCAAAAACCTGCTCTACAATTTCTACCACACGGGCATGAATAATTTTAGATAGGTTTTTAAGCGAAATCTCTTTTGGTTCTCTGCCTCTTAAACCCGGAATAGAAACAATCTCGTTGTCTTTATTTTCTCCCGGCCAGGCTGATCCGAATTTTATTTTTAAAAGCTCTGCTTGTTTTTCGATAATCGAACAACCTTCTTTGATATCGTCTGTAATTACATTTCCTCCAAAAGGGATCACTGCTGTATGACGAATAATTCCATCTTTAAAAATGGCCAAATCTGTTGTTCCGCCGCCGATATCAATTAAGGCTACACCTGCTTCTTTTTCTTCCTGACTTAAAACAGCATCTGCCGAAGCTAATGGTTCTAATGTTAATCCAGACAATTCAATTCCTGAACTCTGAATACATCTTCCAACATTTCTGATTGAAGAAGCTTGTCCAACTACAACGTGAAAACTAGATTCTAATCTTCCACCGTACATTCCTATTGGTTCTTTTATCTCAGACTGTCCGTCGATTTTAAATTCCTGCGGCAAAACGTGAATAATTTCTTCTCCCGGTAACATGGCCAGTTTGTTTACCTGGTCAATCAAAAGCTGAATGTCTTTTTCTCCAATTACTTCTTCCGGATTATTACGGCTGATGTAATCTGTGTGCTGTATACTTCTGATGTGTTGTCCTGCGATACCCACAACAACATCTTTTATTTTATAACCTGAATTGTTTTCCGCCTCAAGTATTGCTTGCTGAATGGACTGGATAGTTTGCGTAATGTTGTTTACAACTCCTCTCGCAACTCCTAAACTTTTGGATTTTCCAATACCCAAAATTTCCAACTTTCCATACTCATTCTTCTTGCCGATCATGGCAACTATCTTTGTCGTTCCAATATCTAGACCTACTGCAATGTTATCTTTTTCCATTTTCTATTATTTTGTGCAAACTACTTGTTCCGTAAACCTAAGGTCAATCTTACTGTATTTATATAACGAACTATCTAAAACCGCTTTTTGAAAAAAGGCTTTATAGTTATTAAATTTCTTATCAACATTCATCGTTCTGCCAAAATCGATGAAGTAATTATAATTTCTATTAAACATTTTTAAGCTACCATTCGGCATAATTTGAATTGCAATGATGTTTTTTCTCAAAAACGCATCGTCATAAATTGTGCGAAATAAAGTAGCTAAATCTTCGTTATTTTTTTTATTTATTGCCCCAGAAACAAGTGGAACCCGAGCAGTATAATTGTCTGACAAAGGCATTTTATTACCCTCATAGTCAATATAAAAAGAAGCGTCACCATCATAAACTCTTGCTATTGGTGTCTTCTGTTTTACTACTGCTTTTAGAACCCCATCGATACTTACAAAAACGTCTGACTTCTCAATCATCTCTTGCGTATCAAGGTTTTTCTCAATCTTATTCAAATCTAACTCATCTTTTCGGATACTGGAAGCGTCTCTTTTATTTTCTATCAACAATTTATTAACCGTTTCCGGCTTCACAAAAAGCGTATTTTCTCCTACAAAAACCACCATCGTTTTTTTTAATTTTCGATCCCCATTTCGATGTTGAGCAAAAGAATATAAAAATAAAACAAGCCCTAAAATGAGAATTAATCGAATATTTGTCCAATTAAATATTTTCATTTAGCATTTTTTTGATTGACGGAACCATTTCTCCAATATCACCAGCTCCTATTGTTACAATTATTGGCGCATCACTGGCTTTGATTTCCGCTAATAAATCATTTTTTGCAACAATTTTTTTGTTCGAATTTGTCATTTTCTCTAACAGCCATTGCGATGTAATCCCTTCCATCGGCAACTCACGTGCAGGGTAAATATCCATTAAAAACACTTCATCAAACTGAGATAAACTTTCTGCAAATCCATCAGCAAAATCTCTTGTTCTGCTAAATAAATGAGGCTGAAAAATGGCCAGCACTTTACGATTTGGATACAACTCTCTTACTGCCTGATGTACAGCATTTATTTCTGTTGGATGATGTGCATAATCATCTATATAAACTAATTTATCCGACTTAATCTGGTACGAAAAACGTCTTCTGATTCCGTTAAACGAAGCAATGGCTTTTGCAATTGAGCCGGTCGGGGTGCCAAACGTCTTAGCCATTGCAATAGCCATTAATCCATTCATTAAATTATGTTTTCCTGGTAATCCAAAATGTAAATCTTTCATGATTTCTGATGGTGTCTGAACATCAAAAACATAGCTTCCGTCTTCTATACGAACATTGAAAGCTTTATATACAGCATCTTCATTTATAGCACACTGCACTCCTTCAAGAGGCAATTCTTTTGTTATAAACAAGTTATTCTTATCTTCTACTTTCGAAGCAAATTCTACAAACGAAGCCTCGATTGCTTCACTTGTTCCGTAAATATCCAAATGATCTGCATCCATCGAAGTAATACAGGCAATATTGGGATGCAAATGCAAAAACGAACGATCAAATTCATCTGCTTCTACAACGGTTACCGTTTTACCGTTCCCAATTAGGTTCGAATTGTAATTCTCTACAATTCCGCCCACAAAAGCAGTAACATCTGCACCGCTTTCATATAAAATATGCCCTAAAATACTTGATGTTGTTGTTTTTCCGTGTGTTCCGGCAACAGCAAAGCTAAAAGTGTCTTTGGTGATAATTCCCAAAACTTCGGCACGTTTTTTAATTTCGTAATTTCTTTCGATAAAATAATGCCATTCAGAATGTGTACTGGGAACCGCAGGCGTAAAAATCACCAACGTATTTTCAACAAAATAGTCAGAAGGAATCAGACTAATATTATCTTCAAAATGAATATCAATACCGCTTTCAATCAACTCGCTCGTTAACATCGATGGCGTTTTGTCGTAACCAGAAACCTGTTTCCCGATATTTTTAAAATAACGGGCCAGCGCACTCATTCCGATGCCTCCAATGCCAATAAAATAAACGTTTTGTATTTGATTTAAATTCATTTTTACTTTGTTTTTGAGCTATTTACAGTTTGTTTTATTTTATAAAAAACTAGTAATTAGACCTTTGTACTTTTCTTATCTTAATAACTCAAAACGCTTAAAAATAGCGTTCTAATTTTTTAATTATGTTCTATAATTTTCTTAAAAAGTTATATTATAACAACTTTTTAATTTGATCCACAATCACTTTCGTTGCATTTGGCATTGCCAGCTTTTTGATATTATCACTCAATTGTTTTTGTTTTCCCTGATCTTTCATCAAAGCTTCAAAAACAATACTAAACTGACTGTCTAATTCTGATTCTTTCAACAAAATCGCTCCTTTTGCATCTACTATTGCCTGCGCATTTTTAGTTTGATGGTCTTCGGCTACATTTGGTGATGGAATAAAAATTACCGGTTTCCCAACAATACATAATTCTGATACTGATGATGCTCCTGCTCGCGATACAATCACATCTGCCGCAGCATACACAAAATCCATTCTTTCGATAAAATCAACTACTCTTACGTGCTGCTGATTGTGTTTTTTATACTCTTCAAAATATAACTTTCCGCATTGCCAGATAATCTGAACATCTTGCGAAAGCATATTTTGCAATTCTTTCTCGATTAACTGGTTGACTCTTCTTGCACCTAAGCTTCCGCCCAAAACCAATAATGTTTTTTTATTAGGATCTAAACCATAAAAAGCGATTGCTTCATCACGTTTGCTTTCGATATCGATTAAATCCTGACGAACCGGATTTCCTGTTAAAACCATTTTTTCTTTAGGAAAAAATCGCTCCAAATTTCCGTACGCTACACAAATTGCATTGGCCTTTTTGCTCAACAATTTATTGGTAATTCCCGGAAATGAATTTTGCTCCTGAATCACCGTTGGTATTCCTGCTCCTCCAGCTGCCTGTAATAAAGGCCCACTTGCAAAACCGCCTGTTCCTATAACTACATTTGGTTTGAACTGTTTTATAATTCGTCTTGACTCTAGCAAACTTGTTGCCAATTTTAGCGGAAACATCAAATTTTGCAAGGTTAATTTTCTTTGCAATCCAGCAATCCAGAGTCCTTTGATTTCATAACCAGCCTGAGGCACTTTTTGCATTTCCATTTTGTCCTGCGCTCCTACAAAAAGAAACTCAGCATCAGGGAATTGCGCTTTTAATTCATTAGCAATAGCAATTGCAGGATAGATATGCCCTCCTGTTCCGCCACCACTTAATATGAATTTATAATTTGTCATATTTTTAAAAGTTATTCGCTTTAAAAAACTATTTGTATTCTTTTTTTTACTTATTCAAAACTGCATTCATCGGATTTCTGGAATTATCTTCTATCGAATACATCCCTTCTTCTTCATAAACCGATTCTTTTTCATTATGAACCAAATCTTCTTCGGCCAGTTCTTTATCAATTAATCGCTGAAGCGCTTCTTTTCTTCTTTCTTTTTCTTCCTGTTCTTCTGCGATTTCTTCTTCTTTTTTCGTTACGCTAATGATAATGCCAAGAGAGAAACACGTCATCCAGATGGAACTACCTCCACTACTAATAAGCGGAAGAGTTTGTCCGGTTACCGGTAATAATTCTACTGCAACTGCCATATTGATCATCGCCTGAAATATCATCGGAAAACCTAACCCAACGACGACTAACTTCCCAAATAGCGTGTTAGCTTTGTGCGATGCAATTACAAACCTGAACAACAGTAATAAGTATAAAACCAAAATAGCTACTCCGCCAACCAAACCATATTCTTCGACAATAATCGCATAAATAAAATCTGAAGATGATTGTGGTAAAAAGTTTTTCTGAACACTTTTCCCCGGTCCTAATCCGCCCAGTTTTCCTGATGCAATTGCAATTTTTGCTTTTTCGATTTGGTAATCGTCTTCATCCGGTTTATCTGTGGTAAAGTTCATAATACGACTTTCCCAAGTGGACACCCTGCTGAAGAATCTAGAATCCGGAAAAGCTTTCGCCACCAAAAGGAAAAACAACAACATTCCGATTCCTGAACCAATGATAAAACCAATATACTTTAGCGGATACCTACCAATAAACGTCAACATAATTACCATCGAAAATATCAACGCTGTGGTCGAAAAGTTAGCTGGTAATATCAACGCTAATGTTATAAAAACAGGTAACCAAAGCTGTATTAATGACGTTTGAAACGGCTCATTTTCTTCTCTTGTTTTTGACAAATAACGCGCAACATAAATAAACAATATACTAGCCGCCAAAGTCGAGGTTTGAAACGTAATACCAATAAATGGTACCTGAATCCAACGACTTGCATTTGCTCCCGCAATTACAGTTCCCTTTAACAATGTGTACAAAAGCAAGAACCAAACTACTGGCAATGCTATTTTTGAAATTGCTCTAAAATAATGATACGGAATCCTGTGTACCCAATAAATAATAAGGAAACCAATACAAATGTGAGCCAAATGTTTTACCAGATACCCAAGTGTGTTACCGGTTCCGTGACCTATATAAGCCAAATTACTACTCGCACTAAAAACAGGCATAAACGAAAACAACGCCAATAAAGCCACGAATGACCATATTACCCTATCTCCTTTTAATTTGTTTACTAATTCCTTCATGTTTTTAGTTTCAGGTTTTTCTTGTTTTTAGTTTCAGGTTCCCACATAACGTGAAACCTGAAACTTGAGACTATTTTTTACAAGTTATGTACTGCTTGTTTGAATTGTTTTCCGCGATCTTCGTAGTTTTCGAACAAATCGAAACTTGCACAGGCTGGAGATAATAAAACAGCATCGCCTTTTTCTGTTAAACGCTGTGCAGTTTTCACGGCATCGTTCATGTTATTTACTTCTACCATGATATCTACTACATTTCCGAAAGCATTGATGATTTTATGATTATCAACTCCAAGACAAATAATAGCTTTTACTTTTTCACGAACCAATGACATCAATTCGTTGTAATCGTTTCCTTTATCAACACCCCCAACAATCCAAACGGTTGGCACATTCATGCTGTCTAAAGCAAAGAAAGTAGCGTTTACATTTGTTGCTTTTGAATCGTTGATGTATTGTACATTCTGAATTTTTAAAACTTTTTCTAAACGGTGTTCAACACCTTGAAAATTAGATAAACTTTCGCGGATTGTTGCGTTTCTAATTTGCATCAATTTCGCTACAGAGCTTGCTGCCATTGCGTTTTTCATGTTATGTTTTCCTTCTAACGCAATGTATTCTGTTTCCATTGTAAACTCTTCTTGGTTGATCTTTATTTCCATTTTGTTGTTATTTATAGAAGCCCCTTCATCAAATTTTTCAGTCAATGAAAAAGGAATTAATTTTGCTTTTGTTGTGTTGTTTTTTAACCATTCTGCAATTGCCTCATCATCTGCATCGTAAATAAGATAATCGCTTTCGGTCTGATTCATTGTTATTCGAAACTTTGAATCGATATACTTTTGATATTTATATTCGTACCGGTCTAAATGATCCGGACTGATATTCGTAATTATGGCAATATCCGGCCTGTAATCTATAATTCCGTCGAGCTGAAAACTGCTTAATTCAAGAACATAGGCATCGTATTTATTTTCGGCAACCTGCCAGGCAAAACTTTTTCCGATGTTTCCTCCTAAACCTACATTCAAACCGGCAGACTTTAACAAGTGATGCGTTAACATCGTAGTGGTGGTTTTACCGTTACTACCTGTAATCCCGATAGTCAATGCTTCTGTAAAAGGTTTAGCGAACTCAATTTCCGAAATGACTTTAATTCCGGCAGCGATCAGTTTTTGTACTATGGGAGATTTCTCTGGAATTCCCGGACTTTTCATAACCACGTCGGCATTTAAAATCAGGTCTTCGGTATGTTTTTCTTCTTCCCAAGCAATTTTATTAATGATAAGAACTTCTTTATAGCTCTCCTTTATTTTTCCAAAATCAGATACGAAAACCTCATATCCTTGTTTTTTTCCGAGAATAGCCGTTCCAACGCCACTTTCTCCTCCACCAAGTACTACTAACCTCATACTTTATAAATTAAAAATTGAGAATTAAAAATTAAAAATCTAACATATAAAGTTTCTAATTCCATCACGTTTTCCCTTTTAGGGTTATTATAATTTTCGCTAATATTTTACATATTTCTTCTGCTTCTTTATGAACACTTTCGAACTCATTTGCAGAAATATAATCTGTTGCTTTCAATAATTTCAACCAATAAATCGTTTCTCTGGCTTCTTTATATGAAATCTCAAGCTTAAACAGAAACTCTTTATCAGAACGTCCTCCAATCGACTCTTCAATGTTTGCTCCAATTGAAGTCCCCGATCTTAAAAGTTGTTTACTTAAAACAAACTCCTTTTTTGTATCAGTTAGGTATTTATATAAATTGACTACTCTAACCGCAAAGAGAAATGACTTCTCTTGAATAATATTCTCCTTCATCTACCCAAACACACAATTTTTAATTTTTAATTCTCAATTTTTAATTAAAACTCTATCTTAATTTTAAAGTAACAATTGATAATATGGCTAACATTATTGCAACAATCCAAAAACGGGTTACGATTTTACTTTCGTGGTATCCTTTCTTTTGATAATGATGGTGCAATGGCGACATCAGAAAAATTCTTCGGCCTTCGCCAAAACGTCTTTTCGTATATTTAAAATAAGCTACCTGAATAATCACCGAAGCACTTTCTGCAAGGAAAATTCCACAGAATAATACAATCAATATTTCTTTACGAACAGCAATGGCTAAAACGGCAATGATTCCTCCAATCGTTAAACTTCCTGTATCTCCCATAAACACAGATGCGGGAAAGGAATTGTACCAAAGAAAACCAATTAGCGCCCCAACAAATGCGGATATAAATACAGTCATCTCTCCCGAATTGGGGATGTACATTATATTCAGATAATTAGAAAAAATAATATTACCGGAAACAAAAGTAAATATCCCGAGCGCCAAGACTGAAATTGCCGAAGTTCCTGCAGCGAGACCATCGATTCCGTCTGTTAAATTAGCTCCGTTTGAAACCGCTGTGATAATAAAAATAACCACTGGAATAAAAATTAACCAAGCCCATTTTTCATATCCTTCACCAGTCCAGGCCAATAATTCTGCGTAATCAAATTCATTATTTTTTACAAAAGGAATTGTCGTTGCTGTAGACTTTTCCTCAATTTGTGCAGGCATAACTATCGACGAAGATGCTTTTACTCCTCCGCTATAACCTGTATCAGTTCTTACAGTAACAGCAGGATTAAAATAAAGTACCGTTCCTACAATAAGACCTAAACCTACCTGACCAATAACTTTAAAAATTCCTTTAAGACCTTGTTTATCTTTTTTGAATATCTTGATATAATCATCAACAAAACCAATGGTTCCCATCCATAATGTGGTTACGATAAGCAATACTATATAGATGTTTTGTAAACGAGCAAACAACAACACGGGTACAAGAGTTGCAAAAATGATAATCAGTCCACCCATTGTTGGCGTTCCGGCTTTTTCATTCTGACCTGCAAGACCAAGCTCACGAACTGTTTCACCAACTTGTTGTCTACGTAAAAAATTAATAATTCTTTTTCCGTAAATTGTTGACAGAAGTAACGAAAGCATAAATGCTAAAGCTGATCTAAAAGTGATGTACTGAAAAACACCAGCCCCTGGCATATCTAATGTTTTTCTCAAGTATTCAAATAAATAGTATAGCATATTTCTTTATTTTAAATTCCAATGTTGAAATTCCAAATTCCAATTTTGTTCTGTGGTATTTTAGAATTTAAATTGATTAATTATTTATTTAGTTGATTTAAAATTTCTTTTACAGTTTCCATATCATCAAAATGATGACGAACACCATTTATTTCCTGATACGTTTCATGACCTTTACCGGCAATTAAAATAATATCATTTGGCTGAGCCAATTGACAAGCCGTTTTTATGGCCTGTTTTCTGTCGGTAATTCTCAGTACTTTTTTGTAATTATGGGCTTCAACACCTTTTTCCATTTCATCCAGAATCACTTCAGGATCTTCATTTCTTGGATTATCAGAAGTTAAAATTGCTTTATCACTAAGATCCGTAGCTATTTTAGCCATAATTGGCCTTTTTGTTTTATCTCTGTTTCCGCCACAGCCCACAACTGTTATCAATTGCTCGTTTTTAGTACGGATATCTCCTATCGTTTTTAAAACATTATCCAAAGCATCCGGAGTATGTGCATAATCTACAATAGCTGTAATATTCCCCTCTGAAACAATATATTGAAAGCGCCCTGAAACGCTCTCTAAATCAGACAATAATCTTAGTGCTTCAAGACTATCCATTCCTAATTCTACAGCAGTTCCGTAAATGGCCAAAACGTTGTAAGCATTAAAAGTTCCGATCAATTTTACCCAAACTTCATTATCATTTACTTTTAATAATAAACCTGACAGTTGGCTTTCTAATATTGTAGCTTTGAAATCAGCATACGATTTTAAGGCGTATGTAAATTTTCTGGCAACCGTATTTTGTAACATCACAGTTCCATTTTTATCATCGATGTTTGATAATGCAAAAGCTGTTTTGGGCAACGAATCAAAAAATGATTTTTTTACATCTCTGTATTCCGCGAACGTTGGATGATAATCTAAATGATCGTGAGAAAGATTTGTAAAAACTCCACCCACAAAATGCAACGCTTCTGTACGTTTTTGGTGAATTCCGTGTGAACTTACCTCCATAAAACAATGCGTTACTCCGGCTTCAATCATTTCATTTAAATAATGATTGATGGTTATTGAATCCGGTGTTGTATGCGTTGCTTTATATTCAGTCTCATCCACCATGATTTTTACAGTTGATAATAAACCAACTTTAAATCCTGCTTTTTGAAACAACTGAAACAATAATGAAGCAATTGTTGTTTTTCCGTTTGTACCTGTTACGCCAACTAATTTTAATTTTTCTGAAGGATTTCCAAAATAATTAGCCGCCATAAAAGCCAAAGCGGTATTCGTATCTTTTACTTTAATATAAGTAATTCCTTTTTCAATATTTTCAGGCAGCGTATCGCAAATCACTGCAACAGCACCTAATTGAATCGCTTTTTCTATATAATCATGACCATCAGAAAGGGATCCACGAATCGCTACAAAAACATCTTTTTCTTCAATTTTTCTTGAATCAAAATCAATTTTATGTATGTCGATTTCTGTCGAACCTGTTACAGACTCAATAGCTACTTTATATAATATGTCTTTCAGTATTTTCACGATAATTCTAATACTATTGTTGTGTTTTTACTAATATTTTGTCCAGCCTGCAAAGACTGTTTTTTTACTTTCCCTACTCCGTTTACCTTTACTTTTAAACCTAAATTTTCCAGTAAAGCAATGGCATCCATTCCTGGCATTCCTTTTAAATCAGGAATTTGACTTGATTTTTTTCTGGATTCTATATCGTACTTTTCGTAACTAATCTCTTGTTTTGAAATTTTAGAATCCAGTTTTTTAATTTTATTTGTCGAAGGTGCATCTGTAAATATTTTTTGGGCGATTCTTTTAAAAACCGGTCCTGCAACGTCTGCTCCGTAATAATTATTTTTTGATGTATTTGGTTTATGAACTACCACAATACAAGAATATTTAGGATGATCTGCCGGGAAATAACCCACAAAAGAAGATGCGTAATACAATGCCGACTTCCCTTCTTTTCCTCCGTAATTTACCTGAGCTGTTCCTGTTTTACCCGCCATCGAAAAATCTTTTGAATACAGTTTAGATCCTGTTCCTTTTTTAACCACATTCGCTAAAACTGCTTTCAGTTTTTTAATGGTTTCCGGCGAACAAACTCTTGGATTTATTACTTCAACATCAAACTTTTTAATGGTTTTATTCCACTCTTTAATTTCTGATACAAATTGTGGCTTCACCATTACTCCATTATTGGCCACTGAATTATAAAAAGCCAAAGTCTGCATCGGCGTAACCGAAACTCCGTATCCAAATGCCATCCACGGAAGTGAAACACCTGACCAGTGTTTGTCTCCAGGTTGCGGTATATAAGGTCTTCCTTCTCCTTTAAAATGCAATCCTAATGGTTTATCTAATCCATAACTCTTAATATGATTTACAAATTTGGATGGATTGCTTTTGTAATTATCATAAACTGCCTGAACCATTACTGTATTGGATGAAAGCTCAAAACCACGTGCTAATGTAACTTTTCCGTAACCACCTCTATGCGAATCAGTAACTGAACGACCATAATATTTTACTTGTCCGTTGTGACTATCAAAAACAGTACTTGTATCTGCTACTTTATCATCTAAAATCGCCATTAAATCGACTAATTTAAAAGTAGATCCCGGCTCATGAGATTCTGCTACAGCATAATTTGTAGTTTCATAATACGATCCGTCTTCTGCTCTTCCTAAATTCGAAATTGCTTTTACATGCCCCGTTTCTGTTTCCATTACTACTACACAACCGTGATCAGCTTCGTATTCTTCAAGCTGTTTCAATAAAGCATGGTGTGCAATATCCTGAATAAAAACATCAATTGTCGAGATTACATCATAACCATCAATTGGATCTACCTCGTTTAAATCACGAATAGGTTTCCATTGGCCTTTTGCAATTTTTTGTTTTAAAATCTTGCCGTCTTTTCCGTTCAGATAATCTTTAAAAGCCCACTCGATTCCTTTACCTACTTCGACTCCTGTTGCAGGATCGATTTTGTCGTAACCGATTGTTCTTTCTGCAATTTTCCCTATCGGATGTTTTCTAACAGTTTCCTGCTCGATTATAATCCCACCTTTGAAAGCGCCTAAATTGAATAATGGAAAACCTTTTATTTTTACATATTCGGTATAACTCAATTTTCTGGCAATCAAATAATAACGATTTTTATTATCTCTAGCTTTTCTTAATTCTTTTTCGAAATAGCTTCCCGGTTTATCTAAAACCGTTGCCAATGAATCTGACAATGATTTTATATACTTCTCAAAAGTTTCTGTTTTTGGTGCTTTGGCATCAAATCGAATTTCATAATTAGGGATCGATGTCGCTAATAAACTTCCGTCAGCAGAATAAATGTTTCCTTTGTTGGCCGGAATCACAAAATTTCTAACTGTACGCTGTTTCGCCAGTTTTCTGTAATAATCTCCTTCAACCCATTGAATATTGGTTAACTTAACAACAATAGCAATTGCCATCACAAAGATGAAAACTGCTACGAGGTAAATTCTGTAGGATATATGTTTATCTTCTACTTCCATATTCTTTTAAAGAAACTTTTTTCTTCTTCTTTTGTTACTTCTATTTTAACCGGAGGAACAGTTGAAGGATGAATATCTTTTTTCTCCATTTCACTTGTTACTGTTGACTCCATTTTTAGTTTCTGTAATTCTGAACGGCGATCTACAAATTCTGATCGTAATTCTTTTACTTCATTGCTTATTTTTGCAATTTCAAAAACCTTTTGTTCGTATCGCTGTGTATTGGCAATCATTAGTATAGCAAGCAGAATGATAAAAACAATGAACCTCCAGTTCTTCACCGCGTCATCGTTTAACAGAAATCTTGCTTTTAATATGCCAAATACTCCACTTTTCATTTTCTACCTATATATATTATATCTTCTCGGCAATTCTTAATTTTGCACTTCTTGCTCTATTGTTGATTTTGATTTCAGCATCATCAGGAACAATTAATTTTCCTATTGTTTTATACGGAACAGAAAAGTTTCCAAAAAAATCGCGTTCCGGTTCCCCTTCAAACATTCCGTTTTTTATAAATCTTTTTACCAGTCTGTCTTCGAGAGAATGATAAGAGATTACTGAGAATCTTCCGCCCGGATTAAGAATTTCAAGAGACTGCTCAATAAATTCTTTTAAAACATCCATTTCCTGATTTACCTCAATTCGAATCGCCTGATAAATCTGAGCCAGTATTTTATTTTTTACTCTTTCAGGTAAAAATTTCGCTAAAACATCTTTCAGTTCGTCTGTTGTTTTAATTGGGTAATGCTCTCTTGCTTCTACAATTGTTCTTGCCAAAAGCGGTGCGTTCTTCAACTCCCCATAATCAAAAAAAACACGACGTAAATCCTGTTCTTCATATTCGTTAACCACACGATAAGCACTTAAATCATTTTTTTGACTCATCCGCATATCGAGTTCGGCATCAAATCTTGTCGAGAATCCTCTTTCGGGAACATCAAACTGATGCGATGAAACACCTAAATCAGCCAAAATCCCATCTACACTTTTAACACCGTGAAAACGCAGAAATCTTTTTATAAATCTAAAGTTCTCATTTATTAAGGTAAACCGTTCATCCGGCAACGCATTTGCAAGAGCATCTTCATCCTGATCAAAAGCAAATAATTTTCCGTTTGGCCCTAATCGTCTCAAAATTTCTTTTGAATGACCACCGCCACCAAACGTAACATCTACATATATGCCATCTGGTTTAATATTTAAACCATCAACTGTAGGGTGAAGCAAAACCGGATTATGATATTCCATTGTCGTCGTCATTAATATTTCCCATTACTTCTTCGGCTAGATCGGCAAAATCCATATCTTCGCCGCTTATTGATTTTTCATATAAATCTTTATCCCAAATCTCCACAATATTAACCGCAGATGAAAAAACCACATCTTTAGAAATACTTGAAAAAGCTACCAAATCCTTTGGAACCAATAACCTTCCCAATGCATCAATCTCTACCATCTTAACACCGGCAGTAAATCTTCGAATGAAATCATTGTTCTTTTTTACGAAACGATTCAGCTTGTTGATTTTTTGCATCATCAAGTTCCATTCATCCATTGGATACAATTCTAAACACGGCTGAAAAACAGAGCGCTTCAAAACGAATCCGTCCTGAAGAGATGAAGCCAATTGCTTTTTTAAGGGCGCAGGCATCATTAGCCTCCCCTTAGCATCGACTTTACACTCATATGTTCCAACAATTGTATTCAAGAATATTACATTAATATGTTATACAGCAAAAATATAAAAAATATTACCACATTTTACCACAATATACCACTTTGTTAATAAGTTTAACCACTTTCTTACCACTATCCTTAATTTATAGACAATCAATACTTTAACTTATAATTAACGAAAAGTCAATAACACTTCGACATCAAAAAAATAATGCATAATATTTCTTAAAAAATTAGTTATTATGCAGTTTTCTTAACATTTAAGAAATACATCAAAACCACCTATAAAAGCTGATTTTTAACGACTTACAAGTTCTACTAAAATTATCTAGTTAAAAAAGGGTGGCAAAAATTCATTTTTATTTATTAAACCCTATATTTGTCCCAATTGAAATTGGCATTAAATTAAATGGACAAACACTACAAAAAAGAAGGCAAATACAGCTATTATGAAGCTGGAGAAGGAACTCCTATCGTTATTTTACATGGCTTAATGGGAGGCCTTAGTAACTTTGATGCTGTAGCAGAATATTTCCCAACGAAAGGATACAAAGTTGTTATCCCGGATTTGCCAATATATACTCAGAGTATTTTAAAAACGAACGTAAAAAGCTTTGCTAAATACGTTAAAGACTTTATCACTTTTAAAGGTTATGATAAGGTAATTTTACTAGGCAATTCACTAGGAGGTCACATCGCACTTTATCACACAAAACTATATCCTGAAAAAGTTGCAGGACTTGTAATTACCGGAAGCTCTGGTCTTTACGAAAGCGCAATGGGAGATAGTTATCCAAAAAGAGGCGATTATGAATACATCAAAAAGAAAGCTGAAGATGTATTTTACGATCCTAAAATTGCAACTCCGGAACTTATAGATGAAGTTTATGCAACGGTTAATGATCGTATCAAACTGATCAAAACCCTAACGATTGCCAAAAGTGCAATTCGTCATAATATGGCCAAAGATTTACCAAAAATGACAGTGGAAACCTGTATTATTTGGGGTAAAAATGACGCTGTAACTCCGCCAAATGTGGCTGAAGAATTTGACAAATTATTGCCTAATTCAACTTTGTATTGGATAGACAAATGTGGACACGCTGCTATGATGGAACATCCTCAGGAATTCAATACAATTCTTGAAGAATGGCTCGTTAAAACGAATTTGTAGCACCTAACTTTCGACTTTAAGGAGGTCTTAAACACAAAAAACATGAAAATTAATACCGCCGAATTTATTATCAGTAATTCTGAAGTTGCAAAATGTCCCCAGGATTTTTTGCCGGAATATGCTTTTATCGGAAGATCAAACGTAGGGAAATCTTCGTTGATCAATATGCTTACCAATCATAAAAATTTAGCTAAAACTTCAGGAAGGCCGGGAAAAACCCAATTGATTAATCACTTTAAGATTAACAATAATTGGTTCCTTGTCGATTTACCTGGTTATGGTTATGCTAAAGTATCAAAAAAGACAAAATCGGTTTTCCAACAATTCATTACAGATTATTTTGAAACCAGAGAGCAATTAGTTTGTGCTTTTGTTTTGATTGATATTCGCCATGAAGCACAAGCAATCGACATTGAATTTATGTCATATATGGGCGAAAGTGAGATTCCGTTTTGCATTATTTTTACCAAAGCTGATAAAATTAGTAAAGTAAAAATCGATTCGCACATTGCAGCATACAAAAAACAAATGTTTGCCAATAACTGGGAAGAGATGCCACATTATTTTGTGACTTCGGCAACAGAACAAACAGGAAAAGAGGACGTTTTAAGTTATATTGATGAGGTAAATCAGGAAGTATTTAAAAACAACTCACAGTTTTAAAAAATAAATTCCAAATTTAAAATTCCAAAACGGGAAGGAAATTAAAAAAAAATCCCAAATCCCAAGTTTTACAATTGGAATTTGGGATTTTTTTATTTGTAGTTAAAATCTTCAAAGATATTTTACAACAAATTAAAACACAACGTATTTTATATTTACATTTGAAACGAATCAATTTGTAATATATGAAGAATACCACACTCCTCGTTTTCTTTTTTATCTCAATTTCTTTTTCATCTTGCACCACAGCATCCTATACATTTGCTACAGGACAGCGAACCGGAGTTGATTTTACATCAGGGAAATGGCTCTTAAACGAATTGGATTGCCCCAACGGCTCTAAAGACAAACTAACCGAAGAGTGCTTAAAATATTTTAAAAAACATACAGGAGATCGATTATCATATATTCATGATGTTAATGGATTACTGGTTGCCCGAAAAATTAACTTAAATCCGGGTAAAACAAAACTGAAGGAGCTCAAAGACGGAACTGGTTTTGATTTTTTCATTAATATTTCTACCCAAAAAAACAAAAACGACTTTTCTTCTCTCGAACTTTATCAGCAAGCTAACGACGCAGGAAGAAACGAAGCCTCTGTAATTGTAGAGATTTACGATTTAAATTTACAGCAGATTATTTACTCTCAAAATGTAATTGGCACTACTTCAAAAGTAAACACTCCATCTGACCATAATAGTCAAACCTCCAGTAAACTTAAAGACAATATTATGCTTTACAAAAATGCAAATCAATTAATAGAAGGAGCTTTAAAACGAATATTTAAAGATTTAGACAAAAGATCTGTTAAGTAAAATAAATTCCAAAAAATAAAAAATCCCAAATTCCAATTGTAAGGTTGGAATTTGGGATTCTATTTTTGGAATTTCCTTTCTGTATTGGAATTTCTTTATTTCGCAAGTTCCAGTTTTTCCGCAAAATAATCACAGAAATCTTTCATCGTATCTGACATTTTCTCGTCGTCTGTAGCACGCTTAAAAGTATCTGACATCGCAACTAATGTTTGGTGAAAGAAAATTTTCATTTCATCTACCGGCATATCTTTTGTCCAAAGATCAATACGCATCGTTTCTTTGGCTTTACTGTCCCAAATAGACAACATAATAGCTTTTGCTTCTTCTGCCTGCACACCACCATCCTGAGCGCTCCAGGTTAGTTTTTCCGGCACGCGGTTTTCATCTAATTCTATATTGAATTTAATTTCTGAGTTTATTGTATCTGACATTATTTCTTAGGTTTATATTTTGACTGTTCAAAAATTTCTTTTGCGTTTGTTTTTAATAATTCCGACAAGGTAACATTAGTATTATTCTTCATATAAGAACGTACCATTTGCCATCCGAGCCAAGCACCAATTCGTCCGGGAGAATCATTATCGATTTCTAAATAAAATTTAGAAAACGGAGCAGGTGCAATAAATCGGGTGTTTAATTTAGGATCTTCGCTGTATAACAGTTCGCTTTCGATAAAAAAGCGCCACATATAAGCTTCATTTTCCTGGCTCCATTTTATTTGTTCCGGCGTATAACCAATTTTTTCAGCATCTGTATATTCAGGTAAAAGCAAATCTTTTGCATACAATTGCTTTCCTTCGAAAATCATTTGCGAAACTAAATTTTTATCCGGAAAGGCAGGAATGTTTCTAAAAGCAAAACTAGAAACCACATCCGGCATAATTTGTTTTTCCTCAAAATTTTGTTTTAGATAGTTTGGAAATTCATAGAACTTGTGTTCTTTTCCCAAATACAGTTCTAAAGCAACAATCACAAGGCTATCGGCATAAATCGCTTTAGCATTATAATCCATTTCTCCAATTACAGTAATTACTTTAGGAATTTTAGTTTTTGGAAAATAATATTTTACGTGCTGAAACAACTTATTAAACTCCTGACGAACAGTTTCAAAATTGGCGTATTTTTTTTGCACTTCAGTATATACTTCTCTCCATAAAGGATCCTGCATTTTTTTTAGCCAGATAGCATCATCATTACCTGCAGGAAAGAAGAAAGGATATTGTTTTTTTACTTTCTCTAAATCTTCGGGTTTAGTTTCAAAAAATACCTTATCAAAACGTTCTACTTTTATATCAACCGGGATTTCTTCGACTGCCTTTTCTACTTTGGTTTTTTGTTCACATGACAAAAAAAACAAGCACAGAACCACTACAAAGCGATAAATTTTCATTTTATTTTAATTAGATTTGTGTTGCTGGATTTTAAGTAAATGCATACTTAAAAAATAATTCTGCAAATATACATCCCTGCATTTTAAAACTTGAACTATTATGGCTAAAAAAAGTACCATTCAAACAGAAAAAGTAAATATCCACATTGTAGAGTGGCTAAAAAATTATGCTAACAATGCAAAAGCAAACGGTTTTGTAATTGGAATTTCAGGCGGAGTTGACTCTGCGGTAACTTCGACCTTATGCGCTCAGACGGGCTTACAGGTTTTATGTGTTGAAATGCCGATTCATCAAGCGCCAAATCAAGTTTTAAGAGGAAGAGAACATATCGAACAATTAAAAAAACGTTTTCCTAACGTTTTGGATGTAAAAACTGACTTAACGGATACTTTTGAAGCTTTTAAGACTGCTGTGCCCACAACAAAAGATTCAACAAAAGTTAATTTATCATTAGCGAACACTCGTGCACGTCTGAGAATGACCTCTTTATATTATTTAGCCGGAATTCATGGGCTTTTGGTTGCAGGTACTGGAAATAAAGTAGAAGATTTTGGTGTAGGATTTTATACTAAATACGGCGACGGCGGAGTCGATTTAAGTCCGATAGCTGACTTAATGAAGTCGGATGTTTATGCTCTTGGAGAGTTTTTAGCGATTCCTGACTCAATTTTAACCGCTGCACCTACAGATGGATTATTTGGTGACAATCGTACTGACGAAGATCAATTAGGCGCCAGTTACGACGAACTTGAATGGGCCATGTTAGCCGCGGAGTCAGGAAAAACGCCAGCTGACTTCACAGGGAGAGAAAAATCTGTCTTTGAAATTTATAAACGTTTAAACACCAGCAACAAGCATAAAATGGATGCAATTCCGGTTTGTATCATACCAAAAACGTTAAAATAAAACATTTTAACATTTGTCTGCAATTAATTACAGAATTTATTTATTAATTTTACAGTTCCAAAAACATGAACAATTCTAAAAAAGGTAAAAATTATGATTAAAGTATGTCTTGCAGACAATCATCCTGTGACTCACTTTGGCGTTAAGTCTTATTTTAAAGACCACGATCAAATTTCAATTGTTGCCAACGTAGGCAATTTTTCAATGGTTAGAGATATCCTTCAAACGAAGGAAATTGACATCCTAATTCTCGACTTAGAGCTTGAAGGCCTATCGAGTATCTTCGAAGTGAAGTCGATTTTGAAAAATTTTCCAAAAACAAAAATTGTAATTTTTAGTGACCTCGCCGAGCAAATGTATGCTCCAAATGCAATTAAAGCAGGAGTTTCCGGGTATGTACACAAAACAGAAAAACTTGAAACATTAGGTCTTTCTATCATTAAAGTACACGAAGGAAAAATTATCATCAATGAAACCGTTCGTAAAAACATGGCCTTAATTGCTAAACAAAGCAAAAGCGAACGTTTGTACAGAAAACTTTCTAATCGCGAGATTGAAGTTTTACGTTACTTAAGTGATGGTAAAAAAAATAATGAAATCTCTAAAATCTTAAATCTGAACGAAAAAACGATCAGTACTTACAAATTAAGATTATTGACTAAATTGAATGTTACTAATTTAGTTGACTTAGTTAACAAAGCGAAGACTTTAGAAATTATTTAATGGTATCTCGACATTACTCGTCCGAGTTTTTTTGAGAACGAATTAACTAGTTTTGAGTAATCGACAACCATAGACAAAAGCTCTGTATTATCTGAATTATCAGGTTGTATAGAGCTTTTTAATTCTTCGATAATTTTATCTACCAAAAACCAGCGCATAGACATAATCGTTTCAGTAACGTATTGCGCAATCGTTTCGTGTTTCATTTTCGAAAAAATATTCTGCCCTTCCCAGTCGTGAAGCGTTAGTCGCTCATCTTCCATCAAAATATCAGTAACTTCCTGAGCAAAATCTGGCTGTAAACGCATTAAATACTGCTCGAGACTAAATTTTTCGTGTTGGTTATAAAACCCAATTAAGTCTGTAAAAATATCACGGAATAAATTATTAGACAGTTCTACCTCATCTTCCTGCAAACTCAAATAAATACGCTGGTATACTTTGTAAGCTCTCATTTCAGAGACCATTACTACTTCGCCTTCGTCGTTATTTTTTAAAAGTACATCTTCGAACTCTTCAGTCTTATCTCCGTAAAGCAATAAAATCTCAATTACTTTTCGTTCTAAACGATACAGAATATCTACTTTCTCTGTAGGTTCTCCTACCGGATATCCAGGCTCTCCCGGATAATAATCCTCCGGAGGCCCATTTCTTGGATCCTCAGGATCTCCTCCTGAAAAACTGCCTTGTTTTGGAGTTTGGTTTCTAAAAACTTCAAAAGGTTTTTGTTCCTGCTTTTGTTTTTTACTAGCCTCTGTAAGATCTTTTTGAATTAACTGAGCTAAAGTACTCACTAATACCTGCTCAGAAATATCCATGATTCTGGCACATTCCTGCGTATAAATTTCACGCTGGATACGATCCGGAATTTTCGAAATACTCACGACCATATCGCGAATCAAATCGGCTTTTTTGATAGGATCGTTTTTAGCCTCTTTCATTAAGAGGGAGGCTTTAAATTGTATAAAATCTTTACTGTTTTCTTCTAAATAGGCAACAAGCTCATCATGTGAAGTTTTTCGTGCAAAACTATCAGGATCTTCTCCGTCAGGAAAAGCACAAACCCTTACATTCATTCCTTCTTCCAGAATCAAATCGATTCCTCGAACAGAAGCACGTAATCCTGCAGCATCTCCGTCAAACAGCACTGTAATATTTCTTGTTAATCTATTGATCAAACGAATCTGATCCGGCGTTAAAGCGGTTCCTGACGAAGCCACAACATTCTCGATCCCTGCCTGATGAAATTGAATCACATCTGTATAACCTTCAACTAGATAACAATTGTTTTGTTTGGCGATGGATTGTTTGGCCTGGAAAATACCATAAAGCACTTTACTTTTATGGTAAATATCACTTTCGGGCGAGTTCAGGTACTTCGCTGCTTTTTTATCATTGGTTAAAATACGTCCGCCAAAACCTAATACACGGCCGGACATACTTTCTATAGGAAACATAACACGACCTTTAAAACGATCAAAAGGTCGATCTTCTCTCGCAATGGTTAAACCGGTGCTTTCCAGAAACTCCAATTTATATCCTTTACCCAATGCTTCCTTGGTCAAAGCATCCCAGGTTTCGGGTGAATATCCTAAACTAAACTTTTTGATTGTTTCATTGGTAAAACCTCTTTCTTTAAAATAAGAGAGTCCAATTGCTTTTCCTTCTTCTGAATTTAAAAGCGTTTTATTAAAATAATCTTTTGCAAATTCTGAAACCAAATACATACTTTCGCGAACATCGGTCATCGCTTTTTCTGCATCTGTTTGTTCTGTTTCTTCAATTTCGATATTATATTTTCTGGCCAAATATCGAATGGCTTCCGGATAGGTAAATTGTGAATGTTCCATCAAAAACTTGACAGAATTCCCTCCTTTTCCAGTACTAAAATCTTTCCAGATTCCTTTTGCAGGCGAAACCATGAACGACGGAGAGCGCTCATCTGAGAAAGGACTCAATCCTTTATAGTTACTCCCTGCACGTTTTAAATTAACATAATCACCAATAACCTCCTCTACACGAGCAGTTTCAAAAACAGAATCAATAGTAGCTTGTGAAATCAAAACGTAAAATATTTTTAAAAATTTGAAGTCTGTAAAAGTACACAAATGAATCTTGAAATTTGGCGATTTAACATAAAAAAAGCACCTCTTATGAAGTGCTTTTTCTACTAACTAATTAAACTGCATTCTTAATTTAAATCCACTCTGATACCCAGTGAAATATTATTTTCTTTGATTAAATTATCCTGAAACAACGGATTTAAATCATATTTTGCATACAAACTAAATTCTTTATAGCCGATATAAGAACTCAGTCCGTAAATAAAATTATTTACATTATAATCTCCTCTTATTGTTGTTTTATAATCTAAATCATCCTGATCAAATTTTAGAATTTGTTTCGATTTTACATTTATTCCAGCATAACCTCCAATCCCAAAACGGAAACTTTTGTGGGTTCTAAAATATGTTTTTCCATTACTTACCTCAGGCTTTGAGAAATCAAATTCTAAATGCAGCGGCAACACGATGTAAACATTTCTAAAACGTGATTCATCAAGATTTATAGCATTGGTTTGCAATTCAGTCTGATCTCCATTTACTACAAAACTCCTGTTATCTGTTGGACGAATATTATTGTACATCAATGAAAGTCCGTATTTGGCATGTAATAAATTATCGTTTTTCATTAATCTGCTGTTATACGTAAAACCCCATTCGTAGAAATGTGAACCTCCAAAACTATAATTAGAATCCTGAAGCTTACCATCGACCATCATATTATTTAAACCCATTGCAAATACAAACTGCGAAGTGGTTCTTTTTTCTCCATGAATTGAATCTTTATCACGATCCTTGTCTCTTACATGAAATACAATGCTGTATTTTTTAGTTAATGAATCTTCTTTGATTTTTCCGTCAACTTTTTGCTGAACCAAATCATTAAGTTCATTTTGGGCCTCTGTTACTTTTTCCTCAATAATTGTAGCTCTTGCTTCTGCTAATTCTTTTTTACGTTTGTCTGCTTGTTCCAGGGTAATTTTCCCTTCAGACAGTTGCACATTTACAACTTCTACCTCTTCTTTCAAAGCTGCTTTTTCTTCTTTGGTAATCTTCTCGATTTTATTCGCAATTTTTTTTGCTTTCGACTCAAATGTTTCCTGCCCCAGAACCTTACTAACAAATAAGAATATAAGGACAACGAGGTAAAGTGTAAAATTTTTCATGATTGATTGATTTTTAAAATTGATTGTGATTGATGATTATTTAATTATTAATTGTGAATTACATATTCTATCTCCATCGGGTTAATCCCGAAGCCTAGGGACGACGCTATAATATGGATCGTTACTCCGGAACTAAAAATCTATACTCTGTATTCTGTATTCCATCTCCATCGGGTTAAAACCCGACGCTACAATATGGATCGTTCCTCCGGAACTAAAAATCTATACTCTGTATTCTTTATTCTGTAATCTTTATTCTATATTCTGCATCCTTTTATTCTTGTTGATTTCGATTCGCCAAAGCCACTTTTACCGTTTGGTAGTTTTTATTGACTTTTGTAATCATTTTCTCTCTAAACGAAAGCTCTAATTCGCCATCGACCTGATGGAGTAAATCATTAGCATTGATTTTTACTTTTGATTTTGGTTTTACCGAATTCTCTGCAACAATAGTTTTTTCGGCCGATTGCAATAATTGATCTACTGTTTCTTTTTTAGAAGTTTCAACAGCTAAAGATTGATTATTTACAGATTGTTTTTCTTGATTGTTTTTGATGATGATTGAAGACTCCGCTACTTGATTTGATTTGTTTTTGAGGGTTTTAATTGGTTCTACATTACGACTTTTTTGTTCTTTTATTAAATTCTGATTTGCTGTTTTTTCTGAAACTGCAACTTCTGTCTTTACGGGACTTATTACGTTTAAAGCTGGTTTTACAACAGAATCCTTCTGTAAATTCTCTTTGACAACCACTGTTTTTTCTGGTGTTTTAAGGACACTTTTTTCCGGATTAAAAAAGAATGTTCCCACTAATAAAAAACCAACAATACTGGCTGCGATGTACCACCACCTTTTTTTAGAAGTTTGCAGTGAACGAAGTCCAACTGTGGGTTGTTTCTTTTCTTCAGCAACACTAAGCATCGCATCTAATCGATCCCAGGCTTTATCGCTTGGTTCAATTTTACGTTGGTTTAGTTTTTCACGGAAATCCTTTTCAAAATTATTCGGTTCCATTATCTTGTTTTTTTAAAATAGTAATTTGTGTTTGCAGCATCTTTCTGGCGTGCGATAATTGCGATTTTGATGTTCCCTCATTAATCCCTAACATCTTTGCAATTTCATTATGTTTGTATCCTTCGATGGCGTATAAATTAAAAATCATTTTATATCCGTCTGGTAAAGCATCTATTAAAAACTGAATCTGGTCTATTGAAAACTGACTATCGGTTGCATTAAAACTTTCTTCGACGTAAATCTCATCTTCAACAAATTTTACTTTTTTCTGAACTCTTAAATACGATATACATTCGTTCACCATGATTCGGCGAATCCAACCTTCAAAACTTCCTTTATTTTCAAATTTGTTTAAGTTGGCAAACACTTTCATAAAAGCCGTTATCATTACATCTTCTGCCAGTTGAATGTCTTTTATGTACTGCCGGCAAACACTTAACATTTTTGAAGAAAACCGACTATAAATTTGCTGTTGCGCTTGTCGATTATTTGCGACAGCCAACTTTATAATTTCGGTTTCTTCCTGATGTAAATGAATAATTTTCATTTATAAGCTTTTGGTTTTTTGGTTTAGTAATGATCTTCTATTAGCATAGACGAGTTAAGTTTTAAAATGGTTGCATCAAAGGGAAAAAAAATCAATAAAAAAATTTCCAAATTCCAAACAACAAAAACAATAAACTGATTTTTAAAACATTACAATCAATTATCTAATTGACTAATTTTCTAATTATCTCATTATTTTCTTCACTCAGGCAAGATAATCTAAATCAAACCCAATCGAAAATAAAAAAACCTTGTACTATTATAAATAATACAAGGTTTCCTTAATACAATATTTTAAATAGCCGCTGGTTGCTAAAATTTTACCAACCGCCACCTCCACCGCCGCCTCCGCCGCCTCCGGAGCTTCCGCCACCTGAACTTCCGCTGCTCCAGCTTCCGCTACTTCCGCTGGAACTCGATGAAGAACCTGATGATGATGAAGGAGGACTAGGATCAACTGCTGCACTGCTCACAGAATTTCCAAAACTGGACAGGAACATTGCGGGCTGCATGTAAAACGTATCTTCGCCCTGATACCAAGCAGGATCATATTTGGCTAATTCTAAAATTTCTGCGAATTGCTTCCCCCACTCTATTTCGACTCCCAATGCAATAGCATACGGAAATAATTTTTCGAACAATTGCGGAGTCAACTCAGGAGGATTCAACATATTCATTCTATCTTTCTCTGCCGTTTGCATATAGTGTTTAAAACCTTCTAATCTATGCAATGCATCAGCACCTTTTTGTGTATACTTTCCTAAAGTTCTTGCGTAAAAAATATACATTAAGAAAACAACGCCAATAACAACGATTTGTATCGTGCTTAAAAAAGCAATAGAAACGAAAAATATGAAAAGCGCTGCTGGTAAAATAAAGAAAGCGAGAATACCTCTTAAAACAAGCATTCCAACACCAATCTCTTTTTTTGTAAACCAATAAGTCAGCCCTGAAACCGCAACGATTAGTCCTAAATAAAAAGCATAATTAATATATCCTTTATTATTAGATAGCAACTGGTAAGCAAGTCCTGCAATTAAAAAAACAGCAAAACCAAGCCATTTTTTTTGAGTATTGTTTTGGTAAAACTCTTCCAGTTTTATTTGTTTTGTTACCGTTTTAAGCCATTTAGAATATGCTTTTTCAAAAATCTTATAGTTAGAATCGGATACTTTTATTTTATCTTTTTTTGTAAAACCGCTTACTATATCTGATTCTTCTGCACTTAATTTTTGTGATAAATTATTTAAAACCTCGATCTCATAGGTTTGTTTGTTTTTAAAAACTCCATTTTCTACCGTAGACAAAATTCTAATGGCGCCTTTTACACAAGCATTTATAACAGATGACATATACGCTTTACGCGTAATTTTTCTGTCGTACACATAACCTATAATCGCAGGAGACCAATCGAAAGGCGGCATAAATTCAGGCATCAATGTTTTTTTAACGGGGTCTTTACCGTATTTCTTCCAACTAAAAAAGAAGAAAAGCGACATGCCTATTCCGTAAATAACAGACCACAAATTTGTTTTTATCTGCTTATAAAATGAACTTGCTTCCTGCAAAAAAGTAGGAGGATCAACAATTCCCTTAGGAAATGATGCAGCAACCGTTAAGCCTTCATAATTATTAAGCTGTATTGCAGCAAAACTGGCAACAGTGCGATTCGTATTTAGGGAACTTATACAATCTGACGCTTTAGATCCTGCCCTACCTGTATAACAATGTAAATTTTCGAATGCATTATTTTCTGACGGAAGAGAAATTTCGCATGTTGCTTTATCTATTGGCAAATTCCAGCCATTTCCGGTTACATTCCAATACAACTCATCGTATTTATCAAAATAGCCTACCTGAAAAGGAACGGTATAACTAATTTGATAGTCGTAAATTCCTCTTTCCAGATCGATGTCTTTATTACCTATATAGATTTTCCAGTCACCGGATTCTTCTTTTGTAAAATAATTTTCTGTGACACCATCTTTTTTTATGGAGTTTATAGTGTATTTCACATCAATTTGATGGCCATCTTTATCTCGTCTGCTTAATGGCAAAACCCTTAAAAGCCCGTGCCTAAAATCGTTACCTTCGGCATTTATGGTAATGTTTTCGACTACATTGATATTACCGGACTTTTCTATCTTAATTTTAACATCAAAATTTAAAATTCTTTCCTGTGCGTGAGCCTGAAAGAAAACAATAGAAAACAGAACAAAGTATATTTTTCTTAGGAGCATAGTATAATACAATTAAAACTGAACTTTAGGTGTTTCTCTTTGTTTTTCGTCTTCTATTTCAAGGAAGTTTTTCTTTGGAAAACCAAAAGAATTCGCCACAATATTGCCCGGAAAAGATTCTACAGCAATATTGTAATCTCTAACAGTTGCATTATAATATCGTTTAGATCGTTCTACTTCGGTTTCGATTTCGCTCAATTCTTCCTGTAAACTCAAAAAATTGGTATTGGCTTTTAAATCGGGATAATTTTCTGCAAGGGCAAAAATAGTTCCCACAGCATTACCTAGCTTCTTGTCGAATTGCAATTTTTCATCTGCACTACCAGCATTTAAGGCTTGATTACGCAAACTTACAATATTGGCAAGTGTTTCTTTTTCGTGGGTTAAATATCCTTTAACGGTTTCAACCAGATTCGGAATTAAATCAAATCGTTTTTTTAGAATAACATCGATCCCGCTTAATGCTTCCTGAAGCATATTGCGTTTAGATACAAAGCTATTGTAAAGTATTATCAGGTAACCACCTAAAATAACAACTAGTGAAAGTATTACGAGTAAAATAATCATATTTCATTATTAAATTAATGTCCAATTTAACAATAAAAATATTAAGAATAGAGGATGAAATTATTTTTTTCTCTCGATAACGTAGTTTACCATTAAAGTAAGCGCATCTTTGAACTCAGAATCTGGGAAATTTTCTAGTAATGAAAGTGCCTCCTGCTGAAATTGCACCATTTTATTTTCGGCGTAAGCCAAACCATTATTATTTTTCACAAAAGCAATTACTTCTTTTACGCGCTTTTTGTCTTTATTATGGTTTTTGATGGAGTTGATCAGCCATTTTTTTTCCTGTGCAATACAGGTATTTAAAACATGAATTAAAGGCAAAGTCATTTTTTGTTCTTTAATATCGATTCCGGTTGGTTTACCAATGGCTTCTTCGCTATAATCGAATAAATCGTCTTTGATTTGAAAAGCCATCCCGATAAGTTCGCCAAACTTACGCATGCTCTCTACTTTATTATCATCTTCAATTACTGATTTTGCACCAAGAGCACAACAAGCGGCAATAAGTGTTGCGGTTTTTTTTCTGATGATTTCGTAGTAAACATCTTCTGTAATATCAAGTCTTCTGGCTTTTTCGATCTGCAGTAATTCTCCTTCGCTCATTTCGCGAACAGCGACAGAAATGATTCTTAGTAAATCAAAATCACCATTATCTATAGATAGCAATAATCCTTTAGACAATAAATAATCTCCAACCAAAACGGCAATTTTATTTTTCCAAAGAGCATTAATAGAGAAAAATCCGCGACGGCGATTACTATCATCTACCACATCATCGTGTACCAAAGTTGCAGTATGAATAAGTTCGATTACCGAAGCACCACGATAGGTTCTTTCGTTTACAGTGCCTTCTGAAACCATCTTTGCGGTTAAAAAAACAAACATCGGACGCATTTGTTTTCCTTTTCGGTTTACGATATAATACGTAATACGGTTCAGTAAAGCCACTTTTGAAGTCATCGATTCATGGAACTTTTTTTCAAAAAGTTCCATCTCGTTAAAAATGGGCTGTTTTATTTGAGAAGTAATATTCATTTCGATCCCAAATATACTATTTTAAATAAAAAAACGTTGTGTCTTTTAGGTTAGTATATCAATAATTTATAGAATAATTAAGAAAACACCCCTAAAACATTATCAATTTACCTGCCAATTTGAATCCATCAAATTAAAAGAAAATCGAACACCAATATATTTTCAAAAAAGATTGTCCCAAAAAATCAGCATTCTTTTTGCCCAAAAAAAGCATTAAGAACAAGAATCGATCTCGTTTTTAATGCTTTAGTTATGAAATTTTCCTATGGAAAATGTTTAAGGTTGAAGATTTCCTGAGGGAATTACATTTCTGCTTCTTTATTAGCTAATTGCCCACAAGCGGCATCAATATCTTTTCCTCGGCTGCGGCGCACTTTTACCACAACTCCAATATTTTCTAATGCTTTTATGTAACCTAGAATAGATTCTTCGGATGCTTGCTGGAATTCTCCATCATCAATAGGATTGTATTCTATTAGATTTACTTTACATGGCACATATTTACAAAACTTCACCAAAGCATCAATTGAAGCTTTATCATCATTGATTCCTTTCCAGACTACATATTCGTATGAAATTTTGTTTTTTGTTTTTCTGTACCAATATTCTAATGCTTCTCTTAAATCTGCCAGCGGGAAGTTTTTACTAAAAGGCATGATTCGAGCACGAATTTCATCAATAGCCGAATGCAGCGAAACTGCCAATTTGAATTTTACATCATCATCAGCCATTTTTTTAATCATTTTTGGAATTCCTGACGTCGACACCATAATACGTTTTGGCGACATTCCTAATCCTTCCGGAGAAGTAATCATATCAATAGCTTTAATGACGTTGTTATAATTCATCAAAGGTTCTCCCATTCCCATAAAAACAATATTCGAAAGCGGATGATTGTGATACAAACGACTTTCTTTATCTATTGCAATAACCTGATCATAGATTTCTCCGGCTTCCAGATTTCGCATTCTTTTTAAACGTGCGGTAGCACAAAAATTACAATCTAAACTACAACCCACCTGACTTGAAACACAAGCTGTTGTTCTTGTATCAGTAGGAATCAAAACAGATTCAACCACAAGACCGTCATGCAAACGAACTGCATTTTTTACAGTTCCGTCGCTGCTGCGCTGCATGGTATCAACCTTAATATGATTGATAACAAAATTATCCTCGAGCATAGAACGCGTTGTTTTAGCAACGTTCGTCATATCTTCAAAACTATGTGCTCCTTTACTCCATAACCATTCATAGACCTGATTTCCGCGAAAAGCTTTGTCATTATTAGCGACAAAAAAATCTCGTAACTGATCTTTTGATAAGGCTCGTATGTCTTTTTTCTCAATTTGCATGGTGCAAATTTAAGTATTTGTTCATTTCTAATGGTATAAAGTACCACACAATCTTAAAAAATGATTCAATTACAAAAAAATATCATTTTAAATAACTGAAAATTACAGGCTACTTGTAAGTTTTTATTTCTTAAAGAGAAAGATGAAAACGTTTTAGCTATAAATATAATTTTAATACAATTTTTACAATGATTTTTATCATATCCTTTTCTGTGTGTGGACAATACTTTTGACCTAAGAAATAATACCACTTATTAGATGCAAAATACTAATAAATTAAAATTCCATACTTGAATGATAACCCAATGCATCATCGAATGAAAACAATTCAATCACTACAATCAATTTTATTGGCAATGTTATTTACCACATTGTCATTACACACAAACGCCCAAAAAAACTACACGGTAAATAAATCAACTTTTGAAGTTGCCGGAACTTCTACTGTGCACGATTGGGTAATGAAATCTACAGAAGGAACTGGTACTGCCAATCTAACAGTTAAGGATTCTAAACTCGCCGAAGTAAATAGTCTGACTATTACTTTAATGGCTGAAAGCTTAAAAAGCAGCAAAGCAAGTATGGATAAGGTGGCTTACGAAGCCTTAAATACAGAAACAAATCAAACTATCGAATACGTTTTAAGATCTGCAGAAAAAATCGATGAAACAACCTGGACTCTAACCGGAATTTACACCATTGCAGGTGTCAGCAAAGAATACAAAACTCAGGTAAAGGTAATTGCAGATGGCGGCACTTTTACTTTACAGGGATCTAATCAAATTACTTTTGGTGATTTTGAAATGACACCTCCCAAGGCAGCGCTTGGAGTTGTTAAAACAGGAAAAGACTTAACTGTAATCTTCAATATTATTTTAAGCTAAGGAATTCTTAAAATCAAAAACAGTGATAATTAAAATAACCAAAATTAATCTATTTAAAAACGATTACTCAAAAACCTCATAAATAATAAATTAATAAAATTTATTATTGATTTTACGGATATTTCAGCAAAAAGAAAACGTTGTAGTTATTAAATACATTTTTAATAAAATTTTAACAATGACTTTTATCATATAATTAACTTTTTAATGCCCCTACATTTGACACAAGTTAAAGCATTAGTACTAAAATAAAATTAACTCAGAAATCTAATATTTCAAACTACAAATAATTATGAAAACTACAAAAATAAAATTACTAGCATTTGTTATCTCCTTTTTAGGAATAACTACAATTGCAACAGCTCAAAAAAGTTATACACTAGATAGTAAATCTACATTTTCAGTTGCAGGAACATCCACCTTACATGATTGGGAAATGAAATCAGCATCAGGAACAGGAACTGCAAACCTGGCCATTGCAAATTCTAAACTAACGGACATAGAATCTTTATCTATAACCCTTTTAGCAGAAAGTGTAAAAAGTGAGAAAAAAAGTATGGACAAAGTAGCTTATGAAACTTTAAAAACGGATAAAAATAAAAACATCAAATATGTTCTTAAATCTGCTGAAAAAGTAAATGAAACTACATGGGAATTAACTGGAACGTATACCATTGCAGGAGTGAGCAAATTACTTAAAACAACTGTAAAAACAACTGTTACAAAAGACGGACTAAACTTGCAGGGAACGAACAAAATCACTTTTACTGAGTTTGGAATGAAATCCCCTACTGCAATGTTAGGCACCATTAAAACTGGTCAGGATCTGACCTTAAAATTTAATTTAAACTTTAATTTATAATAACCATGAAAAAAATCTATCTACTATTTATAGCATTAGCAAGTACGTTTGCTGTAAATGCACAAGTAAGTTTTGGAAATATGCAAAACCAAATCTCTAGAGGGAAAGACGGTATCAACGTTTTTGACGTACAAAAAGATACAAGAGAATTTAAAGGCCTTAGTATTGACCTTGGCGGTGCTTTCAACATGGATTTCCAAGCAACAAATTCATTTAACGACCAACCTGCTAACATTACAACTACTACAGCTAACGGGACGACTACTAGATCAATTACCGGATACCGTTTAATGAATACTGAAAACAATTTTTCTCTTCCTGGTGCTGATATGTATATTGGTGCTCAATTGTTTGACGGAGTAAGAGTAAATTTAGATGTTTATTTAGCTTCAAGACACCACAATGATGGTTATGTAAAAGGTGGATACTTACAAATAGACAAGTTAGACTTCATCAAAAAAGACTTCCTTGCTGATGTAATGAAATATGCTACAATTAAAATTGGGCAAATGGAGAACAATTTTGGTGATGCTCACTTCAGAGGTTCTGATAATGGTAATACAATCAGAAATGCATTTGTTGGAAACAACATCATGTATTCTTTCACTACAGAAATGGGTATGGAGGTTTACTACAACAAAAGTGGATTGGTAAGTATGTTAGGTGTTACAAATGGTAATTTAAATCAAAGTAATGAGGAAGTTTTTTATGCTAATGGTCCAGATGCAAACACAACGCATAGTCCTTCAATCTTAGCTAAACTTGGATATGACAAACAGCTTAATAAAGATTTAAGAGTAAGATTAACTGGTTCTTATTACCATAATGCAAATCTTGGTAACGCAAACATATATTCTGCTAATAGATCAGGATTTGGTTATTGGGGTATATTAAACAATAACCCTTACAAAAATACCATTACTAAGACCGATGCTACTGGTAATGTTATTTCTACAAATACTACTGATGTTGCTACTAGTTTCAGTAAAACATCCACTCCAGAGGCAACGTTCAACCCTAATTTCAAAAATTGGGCTACTACGTATATGATTAACCCTTTTGTAAAATATAAAGGACTTGAATTCTTCGGAACAATTGAATTAGCTGCAGGAGGAGATAAAGCTGGTACTGACGACAAACGTACTGCTAATCAATATGCTTCAGAACTTATTTACAGATTTGGAGAAACAGAACAATTCTATATCGGAGGAAAATACAATACCGTATCTGGAAAATTATCTAATGCTGATGCTAAAAAAGTTACTGTAGATAAATTTGAAGCAAGCGCTGGCTGGTTTATGACTAAAAACATTTTAGCTAAATTAAACTACGTTAATCAAAAATACAAAGATTATTCACAATTTACAGGAGATCCTGCTACTGGAAATCTAAACAACTTTTATGGTGGTAAATTTGAAGGTTTAGTATTCGAAGCTACAATTTCATTCTAAAAAAAAAATGAAAACAAGATTTTCAATCTTAATTATGGGTTTAGTTCTTTTCTTTTTTTTCGGAAGTGCTAAACCCACTTTTTTAACAGAAGATACAACGCTGGTAATAAATAAAATTAAAATAGAAATCACCGGAGTATCTACAGTTGGAAAATATAATTGCTCGAATACATTTTCAAAAAAAGATACTGTTTTCCTGAATTCGAGCAAAAAAAACAATTTTAATACTGAAATCAAAATGTCGGATTTTGATTGTGGAAACAAAATCATGACTAAAGATTTACAAGGAACAGTAAAAGTAAAAACGTTTCCTAACAGTACTGTAACGATTACAGATGTAAGACAATTTGGTAAAAATTACAAATGTAACCTTAACTTTTTAATAACAAACAAAACACTTAAGTACAAAGATTTTATATTGTACAGCTCTGACAATAAAGTTCAGGGATCACTTAATTTAAATTTTTCTGATATAGAATTAGAACCTCCCGTAAAAATGGCGGGATTAATAAAAGTTAGAGATGAAATCGTAGTTAATTTTAGTTTATATAAAAACTAAAAATCTAATTTATAATTTCACTTTAAATTTGTTTTCATGTTTGATTTATTGTTAAAGGTATCTTGTGGCGAGATACCTTTTTTTTATTTTACCAATTTCATAGTATTTTTTTAGATCTTAAAATTTGGCACGAGAATTGTCTTAGCCTCGAAAGGAAAATAATCTTACAAGAGCTCAGTCATTTTAAAATGTGTATCTTTATTTTTCAGCTTTATAACCTTTAAAATTTATCAACCTAAAAAAAATTATTCATTATGAAAAAACAAATTTTAAGCTTAGCTGTCGTGGCTTTATTAGCATTCGCTGTTCAATCTTGCGAAAAGAAAGAACCAAAACCGGGAGAAGATGAATTGACTCTTGGAAACAAAGTAGATACTTTGACAACAGATATTGAAGAAGTAAAAGACAGTGCAGTCATTAAAGCCGAAAATGCTGCTGCAAACGCTAAAGAAGCCTCTCAAAATGCAGTTCAGGATGTAAAAGATGCTACCAAAAAAACAGCAAATGATGTAGAAAACGCTGCTAAAAAAACAGCTACTGATGTAAAAGAAGCTTCTCAAAAAGCAGCTACTAAAGCCGAAGCAGCTGCAAAAGCAGCCAAAGACGGAACAGTAAAAACTGCTAAAGATGTAAATGAAGCTTTGAAAAAATAGTTTCTTTTTATTTTAAAATTAAAACCATCCACCGCTGTGGATGGTTTTTTTATGCAAAAAAAGCAAAGCAATATTTTTTGTATTTTTGCTGTTCAAATTTACAATACTACAATATGCATTTTATATCACAAGAATTAGAAGATTATATCGAACAACATTCTGAAAACGAACCGGAATTATTAGCGAAACTTAACAAAGAAACGTACCAGAAAATACTTTTACCAAGAATGTTAAGCGGACATTTTCAGGGTCGTGTATTAAGTATGCTGTCTAAACTGATTCGTCCCGTAAATATTCTTGAAATTGGTACTTATACAGGTTATGCTGCTTTGTGTTTGTGCGAAGGAATCAAGGAAAACGGGCAATTGCATACTATTGACATCAAAGAAGAATTGGTTGATTTTCAGCGTAAATATTTTGATGCATCTCCATGGGGAAAACAAATTTTTCAACATTTAGGTGAAGCCGTTGATATTATTCCGGATCTTGACGTAAAATTTGATTTGGTTTTTATTGATGCCGATAAAGAAAATTATCTGAATTACTGGGAAATGATTGTTCCGAAAATGAATAAGGGCGGAATTATTTTATCTGATAATGTTTTGTGGAGCGGAAAAATCCTGGAACCTGTTCACCCTAATGATGTGAGCACAAAAGTACTTTTAGAATATAACTTACTTTTAAAAAATGATCCCAGAGTAGAAACGGTTTTATTGCCTATTCGTGATGGGTTGACGGTTAGTAGGGTGCTTTAAAAAAAGGCGCTAAGGTTCTGAGATGCTGAGATACTAAGTTTTTTAATTCTGTAAATCTGAATAGCCTCCTGCTTTAGCTGGAGGTTCAAATTTTAGACAAAGATTATGGCTTTAGCCGAAACCAACTACTAAGTCTTTTTTTGGCTAAAGCCCCATTCTTTTTTCATATAATATCCTTCAAAGCAGAAGGCTATTCACAAAAAATAAATTAATGATGAAAAATATTGCCGAAATAAATTCCAAAGGTTTTACAATTATTAATGATATTTATTCTGAAAATGAAATCGGAAAACTGATTTCTTTAATTGAAAATAGCACAGAAAATAAAACTAAGAATTCAACCTTTCGAAAATCTCAGGATCTATTTGCAATCAGACAATTTCACAAACAAATTCCTGAAACGCTGCCTTATATTTTTAATGAGAATTTAAAAAGTATTGTAGAGTCGAATTTTGGAAAAGGCTATTTTATAACCAAATCAATTTATTTTGATAAGCCTGAAAAATCGAATTGGTTTGTGGCTTACCATCAAGATCTAACTATTTCGGTTAATAAAAAAACTGAAACTGCAAACTTTGAAAACTGGACCGTAAAACAAAATCAGTTTGCTGTTCAACCTCCTAAAGAAATTTTAGAAGATAATTTTACAATAAGGATTCATCTTGATAAAACAACGAAAGATAATGGCGCTCTCAAGGTTATCAATAACTCTCATTCTAAAGGAATCTTGAGAATTGAAAACATGGATTTCGAGAAAGAAAAAGAAACCATGTGTGAAGTAGAAAAAGGTGGCATTATGATTATGAAACCTTTATTATTTCACGCATCAAACAAAACTACCAATAACGAAAGAAGAAGGGTTATTCATATTGAATTGAGCAAACAAAAGCTTCCTGAAGATCTAGAATGGAGTGAAAAGACTATTCTTGAGAATTAAATTTTATTTTGAAAAGAGTGCCCTAGCCCAGATAGAAGTGTAAATACTTTTATCCAGGGTTTGCCATAAAAGATTGAAACGGATAGCTGAACAAGAGCGACAGCGAACTGACGAAGTAAATAGCTCCTGAAAATTATCCCGGAAAATATTGTGGCTTTAGTTTTCGATAGACTAAATAAATCAAGAACCCGAAAAGTGCTCCAAAGAAATAACCAGTTAAGATATCTCCAGGATAGTGCAATCCTAAATAAATCCTACTATAAGCGAAAATTAATGGCCATAAAAACAAGAATCCTAAATACTTGAAATAGCGTTTTAGAACCAAAAATAAAAAGGTGGCCACTGCCATAGTATTTGCTGCATGTCCTGAGAAAAAACTATAGGAATTACGAACCTGAACAACACGTATGATCGAATTGATATCAGGATTATTACAAGGACGCAAACGTTGAAAAGTATGTTTGAACAAATTGGTTGTCTGATCTGTAAAAGTGATCAAAATCGCGATAAAAAGTATTACATACAAGGTTTGCTTTCCTCCTATTTTTTTATAGATGCCATAAAACATTAATAAAAAAAGTGGTGTCCAATTTAACTGATTGGTAATAATAAGCCAAAATTTATCGAATGTTTCAGATCCTAAACTGTTAAGGTATACCAATAAATTGATATCTAATTCTTTTATTCTTTCAAGCATTATAATTGGCGTTTTACAGGTCCTGAGATAGAATCGATATCTTCTTTTACTTTATCTATTTCTGTGGCCGTATCACCTAACATGTTTGAAGTTAAATTTGTACTGTCTCCTAATAGATTTGTTTTGGCATCGTTAATCTGAGCATTAATATTACCTGTGATACTATTTAAAGCATTCTGGTCAAGACCATTGGCCTCAGCTCCTTTTTGAATTTCACTTTTAATATCATTGGTTGCATTTTTTAGCTGCGCCATTGCTTTACCCATTGTACGGGCAATTTCCGGCACTTTGTCTGAACCAAAAAGCATTAATACTATAAACAGTATAAAAACTAGTTCTCCTCCTCCTATACCAAACATATCTTTTATTTTAGTGTGCCACAAAGATATTAAATTTTGTAGCTGTGAGTTTTAAAATTTACTTAAAAAAAAAGACTCTTTTCAGAGTCTTTTAGATTTATTATTAGTCAAATTTAGACTTTACTTCTACTTTTGGCCAGGAATTATTGGTCACATCAATATCAGCAGTCATTAATTTTGGATCTATCTGAATGCTTTTTATCGCTTTTGAAGTTGCATAAACTTTCTTTGCGGTATCATTACTTTTTCTCCAGATTTGAGCCGGATACTGGTAATTGTCTTTTGTTCCGTCTTCGTAAGTAATCTCTACCAGAATTGGCATAATCATTCCGCCTGGTTTGTTGAATTCTACTTCATAGAAATATTTAGGCGATTTAAGTTCTGCTTTTTCCTGAGCCGTAAAGGTTTGGCTTACGTAATCAGCCAATGATTTTACATCTTCTACTTTTAAAGCTTTTTTGCTCGAATTATTTACCTCTGCATTATCTCCTGCTACTAAATAAACAAATGGTCCTTTTTCGAAACCAAAGCGTCCTTTTCTAACTTTTACATCTTTAAGATCGGCTGTTGGAGTTTCAGAAACATAATATTGTTTTACATCTTTGATACCGATATCGACAAAATCTGTTGAGTAAAACCACCCTCTAAAAAACCAGTCAAGATCTACGGCAGAAGCATCCTCCATAGTTCTAAAGAAATCTTCAGGGGTTGGGTGTTTGAACTTCCATCTGTTTGCATAGGTTTTAAAAGCATAGTCAAACAGTTCTCTTCCCATTACTACTTCTCTTAAAATATTAAGTCCTGTAGCAGGTTTTCCGTAAGCATTATTTCCAAATTGATGAATCGTTTCAGAGTTGGACATAATAGGTTCTAAAAACTTTTGATCACCACTCATGTAAGGAACGATATTTTTTGCAGGACCACGTCTTGACGGGAAATTAGGATCTAATTCCTGCTCTGCCAAATACTCTAAAAATGAATTCAAACCTTCATCCATCCAGCTCCATTGACGCTCATCAGAGTTTACAATCATTGGGAAAAAAGTATGTCCTACTTCATGAATTACCACACCAATCATTCCGTTTTTAACTTCTTTACTAGTCACTCCGTTTTCGTCAGGACGACCAAAATTCCAACAAATCATTGGGTATTCCATACCTTGATCTTCTGCAGAAACTGATACTGCTTTTGGATAAGGATAATCGAACGTGTGTGATGAATAACTTTTTAAGGTATGCGCCACAACCATTGTTGATGTTTCTCCCCAAAGCGGATTTGCTTCTTTCGGATAAAGAGATTCGGCCATAACTACTTTGTTACCAATCTTTACCGCCATTGCATCGTAAATAAATTTTCTTGAAGATGCAATACCGAAATCACGTACATTTTTTGCACTAAATTTCCATGTTTTTTTCTTTTCAGAGAAACCTTTTTCCGCTGCTTCAGCTTCTGCCTGCGTTACAATTACAACAGGTTTATCAAATGATTTTTGAGCTTGCTCGTAACGTTTTACCTGTTCTGGTGTAAAAACTTCGCTTCTGTTGGTTAATTCTCCTGTAGCATCTATTACATGATCTGCAGGAACTGTAATGTTTACATCAAAATTTCCAAAAGGTAAAGCAAATTCTCCACTTCCCCAGAACTGCATGTTTTGCCAGCCTTCGACATCGTTATAAACGGCCATTCTTGGGTAAAACTGTGCAATTACGTATAATTTGTTTCCGTCTTTTTCGAAGAATTCATAACCTGAACGTCCGCCTTCTTTTCTGTAATTATTTACATTGTACCACCATTTTATAGCCATTGAAATTTTTTCACCAGGCTTTAAAGGTGTTACAAGATTAATACGCATCATCGTTTCGTTGATGGTGTACGACATTGGACTTCCTTTTGAATCTTTTACAGATTCGATATTAAAACCACGCTCGAGATCTTTTTTTAAATATTTGCTCGAAAAACCTTCAAGTGGAAAAACCTGATTAATTTTTTCGCTTTCGGCCAAAGAGGTCTGAGTTTTTGCTTTTGCCTGATTCTGATCCAACTGAATCCATAAATACTCTAAACTATCAGGTGAATTGTTTGAATACGTAATAACCTCAGAACCGTTTATTTTTGAATTTTTATCGTCTAATTCAATATCAATTTTATAATCTGCCTGTTGCTGATAATATGCCGGTCCCGGAGCTCCGGAAGCTGTACGAAACATATTAGGTGTTGCTAACAAATCATACATTTGGCTGAATTTGTTCGTATCGTACTTTCCTTGTTGTTTTGGAGTAATTGTTTTTTCCTGAGCAATTAAGATTGCAGGAAAAATCAATAATAATGAAAGCTTTTTCATAAATTTTTAATGGTAATTATATCAGGGTGTGAAAATAACAATTAAAATAATAATTTTAACTATCATTTAGTACTTTAACAATTCTTTCCTTGAAGATTCTGTAAAAAGAACACTCTTTTTGGTGCCAAATGCTGAAATATGTGTAATGTTCTGCTGTTCGGCATTCCAATCTAATAAAATAGTATTTAGAATTTCGATTGTTTTGAATGTATTAATATCTTTTATTCTGGAATAACAAACCAAAACATCGTTTGACTCTACTTCTTTAGATAAAAAAGTAATGGGTTTTGACTGACCGTTTATTTTTATAGCAAAATTTTCAGAAAGATATTTTTTTAATAAATCAATATCAGCCTGAGTCTCTTTATCAGTACCAACGAACGTTTTTTGATGGTATTTCTTTTCCATCCCGTTATTCAAATCATCAATAAAAATTCGGGAAGTAATTTGAATCATCTTCTTTTCGGCCGCATAATTAACCTGAAAAACTCCCATATAAAATTTATGGAATGAAAATGCTGTGAGCGATAAAAACAGTATTACTATAAAAAAATAAGTTACTCTTTTTTTCATTTCCCGGCAACCTTCACTTTTTTGAATTCCTGATTTTTAGTGATCAGAAAATCCATTAATTCAAACTTTTCTTCTTGTTTTAAATGTTTTTTAGATTCCGGATCTACAGCACAAAACAACAGAAATATATCTACTTCTTCTTTCTTCAATTTTAATGTATCTGTATAAAAATCTGGCGTAAAATTGGCTTTTGCATACATCGTAAAAGCAAAATCGCTCGCTTCTTCTTCCGGCACTACATCAACATCTTTCTTTCTCATTAATTTTTTTGCGTCTTTAAATATTCGCACAAAATCAACTCCATTTTCAATTGTTCCATCATAAATAAACCTGTTTTTTGGAGACGACTTTTCATCATCAACAAATTTAGTATCTACTATAGCCTGGCTATTTTTATCAAATGCTTTTACTTTTAAATCTTTATGAACTACTACCTCTTTTAACTGATTGCTTACCAGATCCATCTGTATTAAGAAAAGTCTGTCGGCACAATTTTTTTCTGTTAAAACAATTTTTTTAGACTGAAAAGCCATACTTGTGATCAGTAAAGTATCTTTTGGTTTTGCCATAATATCAAACAAACCATTTGAACTAATAAAAGTTCTGATATTGGCATTTAAATTCATTACATAACCACTTTCCAGAGTTATAGAATCATTCACAACTTGTCCATGTAGTGGCTTCCTTGAATTATTTTGTCCAAGCGCAATCTGGCAAAATAAGCACACAACGAGTATTCCTAGTTTATTTTTCATTTTCGAGAATTGTTAGATATTTCCTTGCTAAATCTGTTATTAAAAACATACTCATCGTTTTGTTCTTTGTATCCAAAGATACGGCAAATTCAGCATCATCTACACAATATAATTGAAATCCTTTGATATCTGCCACCGGAATTTTCAATCTTTCCGTATAATAATTCTCATCAAAAAGGTATTCAATTTTCCTGAAAAGCATCTCTTTCTTCTCTACATTTACTTCTTTCTTCAGCATTGCAGTTCGCCCGGAAATTGCGTTAAGCAACATATCTCCAGGAGTTGAAGTAGCGGTATAAACTTTTCTTTCGGCCGGGGTGTATTTTTTTTGACCGTACGGAATCACACCTAAATTTTCTGCTGTAATACCCCCATTATCATTTACAATTACTTCTTTCAGTTCTATTTCCTTAGCTGACATTTTGATTATAACAGAAGCTGAATTTAAGTCCTCAAATGTAATTCTCCGTTTAAAAGGCTCTAAATTAACAGCCGAAAAAACCAGAACATCACCTTCTCTTACCACAATAGTAAACACACCCGCTGCATTTGATACAGCCGTAACCTGAGTTGTATTATTAATAATATTTACCCCTTCGACATTCGACGATTGTTCAAATATTTGTCCGGTAATTTCTTTTGAAGTATTGTTTTGACCAAAACCAATCTGAACTGTCAATAAAAAAAGTATTATTTGTAAAATCCTATTTATTCTCACGTTCAATTATTTCTTTATATTTTACAGCTAATTCTCCTAATAAGAACTCTGTTGAAGTTTTGTTTTTAGAATTCAAAATTACTGTGAATTTATCGTTTTCGACTGCATAATATTCAAAACCTTTTACATATTCTGCCGGAATTTTCAATCGGTCAATAAAATGCTCCAGCGTGAACATGCGTTCTAAAAGCTTTAAGAAAAACTCTTTTTTCTCAACCGCCAATTCTTTTTTAAGCATTGCCGTACGACCGGAAAGAAAATTCAATAACGGATCTGCAGAAACTGATCCTCCGGCCATACTTCCTGCGTTTGCAGTGGCGTTTAATGCAGTAGCAGTATGCAATTTCCTTTCTGCCTCTGTATATTTTTTTTGATTTCCGGGAATAATACCCAAAGCAACAGCATTTATACCATTATAATTCTTAATAACAACTTCTTGCAATTGATGCATTACTACATTCAGTCTCACGGAGAAATTGATATCAGAAAAATTTTCCTGTTGCAACAAAACTCTGTTTTCTTTGAATTGTATCGACGAAAAAACAATTTCATCGCCTGGTTTTGCAGCAATCGAAAAAGCTCCCAAATCATTGGTTGTAGTCATGACCTCTGTCTGTGCATTAATAACATAAACACCTTCTAAGTCGGTACTGTTTGCAGTTATTCGCCCATTAAACGCAGTTCTTTCTTCAGCTTGAGACCAACCGGCCTGAACTGTAACAAACATCAAAACACATATAGCCTTATGAATCAAAATGACAAAAAATTAGAGATTTTCTTAAAGGTGTAAAAATATCTTAATGTATTGCAAATTTAGTATTAAGGACATGGTAAAAATATGTTAATTAAAGTTTATGTACCACTAGTAAAAAGAGACTTTTTAATATCTTTAACCTCATCAATTTGAGTTTAAATTTTATGAAAAGCATTATCATTGCCAGCACTTCTACTCTTCACGAGGGCACCTACTTAGAGTATTTACTTCCAACATTACAATCTCATTTTAAAGATTGCAAAAGCATTATATTTATACCATATGCGCGTCCGGGCGGCATTTCACATGAGGATTATACCAGCAAAGTTTCTGAAGCTTTTGCATTAATAAATATTTCTGTTAAAGGAATTCATGAATTTGAAGATACCGGAGATGCAATCAAAAATGCCGAAGGAATATTTACAGGAGGAGGAAATACTTTTTTACTCGTTACACAATTGTACAAACACAATGTGATGCAAATTCTCGCAGAAACTGTAAAAAACGGAACTCCATATCTGGGAACAAGTGCAGGATCCAATATTTGCGGCTTATCCATGCAAACCACGAATGATATGCCTATCATTTACCCTCCAAGTTTTCAGACCTTGGGACTGATTCCTTTTAATTTAAATCCTCATTACTTAGACCCTGACACGCAATCTAAACATATGGGAGAAACACGCGAAACAAGAATCAAAGAGTTTCATGCTTTTAATGCCATTCCTGTTTTAGGTTTAAGGGAAGGAAGCTGGCTTGAAGTAAAAGGTGATAAAATCACTTTAAAAGGAAATTTATCGGCGCGTTTGTTTTTACAAAATGAAACACCGAAAGAATTAAAAACAGAAAGTGATTTAAGTAGTCTAAAATAAAGTTTCCTTTTTAACCATTAAGATATTAAGAAAAATTAAGTTCAATGTTAGTAACTAACTTTTCAAATTAAAATATTAAGTTCAGTCCTTAATAAGCTTAATATCTTGATGGTAAAAAACAAAAAATCCCCAAACAAATTGTTTGAGGATCTTGAAGAGCGAAAGACGAGGCTCGAACTCGCGACAACCAGCTTGGAAGGCTGGAGCTCTACCAACTGAGCTACTTTCGCATTAACAGGGTGCAAATATAAATAATTAAATGGTTTAAAAAAATAAAAAACAATAATTATTTAACTTTGATAAAAAAACCGAAATAATGAAATTCCGGTCTTTTAGAGCGAAAGACGAGGCTCGAACTCGCGACAACCAGCTTGGAAGGCTGGAGCTCTACCAACTGAGCTACTTTCGCATTACTGTGGTGCAAATATAAAAATAAAGTTAAGTTCAAAACAAGCTTTTTCGCAAAAAAATTCAATAAAAAACAACAATAATTTATAAGACATTTAAAACTAAAAAGTTATAACATCATTTTTTTTCAAAAAAACAGCAACATTATTAAATAATAGCACCAAAAAAGCTGAGATCGCCTGACAACTGATTAGTAAAAAATAAAAAAAGCAGACGATTACCTCTTTCAATACTATAATTAAAGAACCAAAGTAGATTTTGATTTATTTGGTAATAAAAATTTAATAGGAATTATTTCCTTATTCAATAAAATCAATGTTATATTTGCCCAGCAAAATCGGGAACAGATTTCTTTAATGATTGCAATACAAACGAATCTAAAAAAGATTTTAAAAAAGACTTCAATTAAGGATTGCAAAACCTACTGCAATTCAAAAAAGTTGGCCTGATTTTAGCATCAAAACTGCCATAAATGGCTTTTATATAAAAAAATGGAACGCCAACCCAAGGGCAAACTATTAAAAAAAAAAGAACATTATTTAATGTTTAAAAAACACAGAATGAACAAACTTTACTTCTTATTAGTAATATTACTTTTTATTGGCTGCAAGAAAGATGCTCCAAAAATCATTCCTGCCGTGGTAAAAAAAACCGCACCAGCTATCATACTTACTGATGAACGAAAAGTAGCAATAGATACTGCACTTATTGGTACTTTTAAAAGCGAAACACTTAAACAGTTTTATAATTCATCTGAAAACAAAACGGTTTGGGGAAACTTAAAAAAGAGAACTTACGTTTTATCTCAATTATCAAAAGCCGAAGAATTGGGTTTAGATCCTGAAGATTACAAAGCCTCTAAGCTAAAAAAGTTCGAAGAAAAAATTGCGTCTTTAAGCGATACTGACCTTGCGACGTACGACATACTTATTACTTATAATTTTGAAAAATATTTAAATCATCTCTATAAAGGCAAATTAGATCCTAAAAAACTATATAACGATTGGGATTTAGAGGAAAAAACTTTTGATGTAAATAATGTTCTTATAAAAGCTTTTAATAAAAATAAATTAGACAGCGTGGTTGATAACATTCAATCAAAGGCGTATATCTATAAACAGCTTTTAAAGTCACTTGAAATTATTAATACTTTTCCCGATGATGATATCAAAAATATTGAATCTGCAGAAAAAATCACTTTAAACGACACCAATGCAGCCTTGATAAACATCAAAAAAAGACTTATTTATTGGCAAGACATGCCTAAAAAAGACAGTCTGACTAAAATTTATGATCAAAAAACTTTTGAATCTATAAAGAAATTCCAGGAAAGACATGGCTTAGCTTCTGATGGCGTAATTGGCGCCGGGACCATTAGCGCTTTAAATTATTCTAAAGAAAAAAGAAAGCAACAAATTATCGCCAACTTAGAGCGTTGGAGATGGTACACTAATGATTTAGCCGAAAACTATTTCATCATAAACATTCCGGATTACAGCCTGAATGTAGTCGAGAATCAGGACACTACTTTGGTTCGCAATGTTGTTGTAGGAACCAGTAAAAGAAAAACACCTATTATAACATCTACGCTAAAAACGGTTGTTTTTAATCCTACATGGACCGTTCCGCCAACGATATTAAAAGAAGATGTCGTTCCGGCAATGAAACGAAATCGCAATTACTTAGCCAATAAAAACATTACTATATATGATACTGCCGGAAACGCAGTTGACCCTAACAACTGGAACGAAAACAGACCCGGAAACTATCGTTATGTACAAAGCCCTGGTTACAATAATGCTTTGGGGTTAATGAAAATTCTATTTCCAAATCATCACAGCGTGTATTTACACGATACCAATCATCGTAACAATTTTGGAAGAAGCAATCGTTCGTTGAGTTCCGGATGTGTGCGCGTGGAGAATCCTCTGGAATTGGCCGAACATATCTTAAACGATTCAGAGAAATGGTCAAAAGACAGAATCGATACGATCATTGCCTCAAAAAAGACAACGAGTATCAGAATTACAAAAAAATACGCTTTATATCAGTGGTACTGGACGGCATGGAGCAAAAAAAATCAGCTCATTTTCAGAGCTGATATTTATAATCTTGATTCGAATTTGTATGCTAAACTAAGAAATTAATCTTTGTTCCATCGCAAAACTTCTTGACGGATGGTAGATATACAAACACGATTTATTTTTTATTAGTTCTATTATTTCATCCGTCAATTCGACTGGAAGAGCTGGACATCCCTGGCTTCTGCCTAATCTTTTATGATCTCTGATAAAAGATTCAGAAACATAATCGGCACCATGCATTACAACTCCCCTTTGGCGGGCATTACTGTTGATTCCGTTTTCCAAACCATCTAAACGCAAAGAAGCTCCGTGTTTTCCCTGATAAATTTCTCCTGTTGCATAAAAACCTAAACTGCTTTTAAAAGATGAATTTGAATTCGAAAAGTTCGATGCAAATTCCTCTCCGGTATTTCTTCCGTGAGCAACTAAAGAATTAAACAGGATTGTATTTGTTGTCAGATCAATTACCCAAAGGCGTTTTGTATTTGATGACAAACTAAAATCAATAACAGTTAAAATATCTTTCTGGATAACTCCTTTTTCTTTTAATAAATAAAACCCTTTTAAGGCCTCAGAAAAAGTTTTAAGCCCTGGCAAATTAAAATTGTTAGAATTTAGCATATGATAAACACTTTCAATTTTTGCTTCGACAGTAAATTTTTCAACTTTAGCAATACTTTTTGTAGTTGCTTCTTTAATTTCGGGAGTGTTATTTGAATCTTTACCAAAAGATAATAGCAAAAACACTAGCAATGGATAAATTTTGTAAATCATTGAATTTCTTTAGGTTAATAAAAAATCTGGGTAGGGCAAAAGTATAAATATTTTTACGCTCTCAAAATATTAGCCTGAAAATCAAGGCTTTTTTGTTGAAATTTTAACATTATTAACATAAAAACATTGTTTCTGTAAGATTTTTTCTTCTGCAAACAATCTTAATAATTATAGCAATTTTCTTAATAAAAACAAAAATTAATGGTAATTCTGAAACTTCTTCTCTAATAAATAAAACAAAAAAGTGTCTGTTTTATTGTAAATTATGACAATTTCATTAAAAAGAAGTGTTTTATTCTCCCGAAACTATTGTTTTACGAATCAGAAAAAGGGATTAAATAATCTACCGCATTTCTGTAAATCTGCCTTTGTTTATTCTATTAAAAAAATGCTTCAATTTCAAATTTAGTCTCTAAATGGATTCCAAAAAACAACATTTCGATTACCCGATAATAGCGGCTTAAAAAGCACTTTTTTGTAAGTATAGATTACATTATACACTTTAACGCATCTAAAAATAAGATTAGAAAAAGAGCTTACTATGAATTTATTTTAAAAAATAAAGAATTCTTTAATTAATTTATTATATTTTAATACACTTCATTTTATTAAACATAATTGTACAAATGCTTTCGTGCACATTTTAGAAATGACTTATCTTTGTAAAAAACTAAAAATGATGAACAAAAAAGTAATACTTATGATTTTAGACGGGTGGGGAAAATCTCCTGACCCTAAAGTATCTGCAATAGACAATGCAAACGTTCCTTTTATAAACAGCCTCTACCAAAACTACCCAAGTGCACAACTTAGAACCGACGGATTAAATGTTGGTTTACCTGAAGGTCAAATGGGAAACAGCGAAGTAGGTCACATGAACCTGGGCGCCGGAAGAATTGTATATCAGGATTTAGCCAAAATAAACTTAGCTGTAGCACACCAAACACTTGCCAAAGAACAAGTTCTTGTTGATGCTTTTACTTATGCTAAAGAAAACAATAAAAAAGTTCACTTTTTAGGATTAGTTTCTGATGGTGGCGTTCACTCTCATACCTCTCACCTACGCGGATTAATTGATGCTTCGCAAGAATACGGCTTAGATCAGGTATACATTCATGCTTTTACAGATGGCCGTGATGTTGACCCTAAATCAGGCGCAAAATATATTCAGGATCTAGAGGAACATATCAAAGATACTCCTGTAAAAATCGCTTCAATCATTGGTCGTTATTATGCGATGGACCGTGATAAACGTTGGGAACGTGTAAAATTAGCTTACGATTTAGTTGTTAATGCAATAGGAACTCCGTCTAAAAATGCAGTTGCAAGTATGCTTGACAGTTACTCACACCATGTTACAGATGAATTTATCGAACCAATTGTAATGGTAGATGAAGAAGAAAAACCATTAGCTACAATTGTTGAAGGTGATGTGGTGATTTTCTTTAACTTTAGAACCGATAGAGGTCGTGAACTTACAGAAGCGCTTTCGCAACACGATTTTCATGAGCAAAACATGCACAAGCTAAACTTGTATTATGTAACGCTTACCAATTACGACGAAACATACCAAAACGTAAAAGTAGTTTACAACAAAGATAACATTACCGAAACTCTTGGTGAGGTTCTTGAAAAAGCAGGCAAAAAACAAATTCGTATTGCCGAAACAGAGAAATATCCGCACGTGACATTTTTCTTTTCTGGCGGTAGAGAAACTCCTTTTGAAGGTGAATCCCGTATTTTGAGAAATTCCCCAAAAGTAGCGACTTATGATTTGCAACCAGAAATGAGTGCTTATGAACTTACGGCAGCTCTTGTTCCGGAATTGAACAAAAAAGAAGTTGATTTTGTTTGCCTAAACTTCGCTAACGGAGACATGGTAGGTCATACCGGAATTATGAGCGCAGCTATTCTTGCCTGCGAAGCGGTTGATGCTTGTGTAAAACAAGTGATCGAAGCAGCTCTTGCCAATGATTATACTACAATTGTAATTGCCGATCACGGAAATTGCGAAACAATGATTAATCCTGACGGAAGCCCAAATACAGCTCACACAACGAATCCTGTGCCGATTATTTTGGTGGACAAAGAATTAAAAAATATTCAGAATGGTGTTCTTGGCGACATTGCTCCTACAATTTTAGAACTAATGGGAGTTCAGCAGCCAAATGCAATGACTTGTCATTCGTTGTTGTAGAAACACTTATTTTTTTTAAACCATATAAGTAATATAAGTTCATTTAATAAAGCTGCGTAAAGCTTATAATAACTTATATTACTTATATGGTTTTATTTTTTTACACAAAATAGTGATACGTCCATTCGACACAATAAATTATAATCCCTATTAAACCTCCAACAAGAGTCCCGTTGATTCTAATGTATTGAAGATCCTTCCCTATTTCTAATTCTAATTTTTCTGAAACTTCTTTCCCGTCCCAGCTTTTTACTGTAGAGGAAATCAAATCTCCAATCACTTTTTTATTGTTTAAAAGAATAGAAAGTAAATCGTTTTTGATAAAATTATTGATCTTATCAATCATTACAGGATCTTCTTTTATTCCATTTCCAAAACCCTGAATCAGACCTGAAATGCTGTTTTTAATAGAAGATTGATCTCCTTTGTCTAAATCATTCGAAATTGATAGTTTTATTTCATCCCAAATTCCGTTGATATAATCCTGAACTTCTTTTTTACCTGCAAAACTCATAATCATGTTATTGATCTTTATTCGCATTTCTTCAGAGTTTTTTACTTTATCCAGAAAATCATAAACATATTCGTCTATTTTTATTCTTACTGCGCTTTCCGGATTTTTAGCTTCATGTAAAAACTCCGCCAGTCCATTAAAAACACCGTCAGAAATCTTTTTATCGGCCAGACCAAAACTTAAGAACGGCGTAGATTCTTTCACTTTTTTACGAATCAGATCTTTGTTATTATTCAGTTCTGTACTCATTACATCCAGAAGATTGGTAAGTAATTCATCTTTTACATTTCCTTTTTGCAAAGGCTCTAAAGCCAATGCTACCCAATCTCCAAAATTGATTCCTTCCAGTTTTTCCTTAAATTGATATTGAATAAATCGCTTTATATCTTCATCTTTTATTGTTTTTAAAATTCCGGGAATAATATTCACCGCGACCAGATTGGCAATTTTATTGGCATTTTCGTGTTGTGACAACCAATCTGATGCTTTTGTGGCGAAGTTGAATTCTTCTAATTTAATTTCTAATTTTTCGCGATTCAGAAATTCTTCCGAAACAAAATTCCCAAGGTTTTCGCCAATCTCATTTTTCTTGGTCGGTATAATTGCCGTATGCCAAATTGGGATTCCTAACGGATGACGAAATAATGCCACGACAGCAAACCAATCGGCAATTCCCCCCACCATTGCTGCTTCACTAAAAGCCTGCAACATGGGAATTTTAAAATAAATTGCAATGATAAATAAAAGCACTGCAACACCTAAAAGTGCCAAAGCGCTGCCTTTCATTTTATTTAAAGCTTTCTTTTTTAATATATTTTCCTGATCTATAGACGTTTCCATAACTTATTATTTTTTAACACTTACTAATTTACGTTTTTTCTCGCAAATAGTAATTGGAAAAACTAATTGATCTTAATTGTCAGTTCGCCACGAATTGCACGAATTGACACTAATTTATAAATTATATTATTATCACTCATTTTAAAACTCAATTTACATTAGTGAAATTCAATTTTAAAGTAATTCTAATTTGTGCCAATTCGTGCCATTCATGGCGAAAAATTTTAAATAAAAAGTCGTACTTTTGCCAACTGAAAATCCGAAATTATGATTATAGTAAAATCACGTGAAGAAATCGAATTAATGCGCGAAAGTGCTTTGATCGTATCTAAAACATTAGGAATGATTGCTTCTGAAATTAAAGAAGGAGTTACCACATTATATTTAGACAAATTAGCTGAGGAATTTATCCGTGATCACGGTGCTGTACCAAGCTTTTTAGGATTATATGATTTTCCGAATTCACTTTGTATGAGTCCAAACTCACAAGTCGTACACGGAATACCTAATAATACACCTTTGAAAAGTGGTGATGTTATATCGGTAGATTGTGGTGCTTTCAAAAATGGATATCACGGTGATCACGCGTATAGTTTCGAAATTGGAGAAGTTGCTCCTGAAGTTAAAAAACTTTTGCAGGTTACTAAAGAATCTCTTTACGTAGGAATCAGAGAATTTAAAGCAGGAAATCGTGTTGAAGACGTTGGAAATGCGATTCAGAAATATACTGAAGCTCACGGTTACGGAGTCGTTCGCGAATTGGTAGGACACGGTTTAGGTCAAAAAATGCACGAAGAACCAGAAATGCCTAACTACGGAAAACGTGGTCGCGGAAAACTTTTTGTTGAAGGAATGGTCGTTGCCATTGAGCCAATGATTAATATGGGAACCAAAAACATCAAACAACATAAAGACGGCTGGACAATTACAACCTCTGATGGAAAACCAAGCGCGCATTTCGAACATGATGTAGCTTTAATTGATGGAAAACCAGAATTATTATCGACTTTCCAATACATCTACAAAGCTTTAGGAATTGAAAGCAATGAAGAAGATGAATTCAGAAAAGTGCCGTTGGTGTTATAAGGATTCCACAGAGATTCACAAAGTTATACGCCAAGATTCACAAAAGTTATCTATAAGCCTTTTTTATAATGTATGAAGAAAACACCGAATCTCGTGATCGGCTAGATGCCATTACATATAAAATAATTGGACTTGCAATTGAAGTACACAAACAACTTGGACCCGGTTTATTAGAATCTGCTTATCAGGAATGTTTATACTACGAAATTGTGAATTCTGGTCTTATTGTTGAAAAGCAAAAAGCCTTGCCAATAATTTATAAAGATATCAAACTTGATCATGGATATAGAATTGATTTACTGATTGAAAACAAAATTGTAATTGAATTAAAAACTGTTGAAGCTTTTACAGATGTTCATTTTGCTCAAATACTTACTTATCTAAAACTTGGAAATTATCCATTAGGATTATTAATTAATTTTGATTCAAAAATTTTAAAAAACAACATAAAAAGATTTATAAACACTCTGTGAAACTCCGTGTCTCCTTTGTGTAACTCTGCGAAACAACCCCATGAAGAAACTTTTTAAACTCGTACTCAATACAATACCGCGTCCATTATTAATTCGTTTGAGCTATGTGGCTCGTCCGGTTTTGGCATTTTCATTAAAAGGAACAAAATATACCGATCCTATTGATGGGAGAAGTTTTAAATCGTTTTTACCTTATGGATATGGAAAACAACGTAACAATGTGCTTTCGCCAAGTACGCTTTCTTTAGAAAGACACCGTTTACTATGGTTGTATTTAAACGATCAGACAGATTTTTTTACAGCTCCGAAAAAAGTATTGCATTTTGCTCCGGAACAAGCTTTTTATAAAAGATTCCGCAAGCAAAAAAACCTTGATTACACGACAACTGACTTATTTTCGCCTTTGGCCGATGTAAAAGCAGACATTTGCAATTTGCCTTTTAAAGACAATGAATACGATGTTATTTTGTGCAATCACGTTTTGGAACATATTCCGGACGACACAAAAGCCATGCAGGAGTTATTTCGTGTTTTAAAACCAGGCGGAATGGCGATTCTTCAAATTCCACAAGATTTGTCGAGAGCGGTAACTTTTGCAGACGATACAATTACAGATCAAAAAGAACGTGCTAAAATATTCGGTCAGTACGATCACGTTCGTATTTACGGCCGCGATTATTTTGATAAATTAAGAAGCATTGGTTTTATCGTAATCGAAGAAGATTATACCAATAAAATTACACCGGAATTAGTAGAGAAATATTGTTTGGCAAAAGGAGAAATTATTCCGCTTTGCTTCAAACCAGAAAACTAAATCATTCGGATTTTTCACCATATAAGTGATATAAGTTCATTTAAAAAAGTTTTCAGAATAGCAGTATTTTGAAAACTTTTTTTAGTTTAAACCACTTCCCAAATTACAACCAACCTAACCGCCTTATCTTGGATCTTTCAAATTCATTTCAATTTTGTTTTGATATCAGTTTTGAAAAAAATCTGAATCATTATATTCCAACCGCCTACATTGTTGAGAATACCGATGACATTAAATATTTAAATAAAAAAGCAACTAAAGACGTACTTGAAAGTTTTTTTATTGTTTTTGATCAATTAGATCCTGACACAAAAAAGATATTGACGGTTTGCGAATCTTTAAAGCCTGAGTTTATTTTTAAAAAATTCAGTACAAAAGTCAAATCGGCAAAAACAATTGCTGATTTGCAAAAAGATTCCAAAATTGAATTTGCCATTCGTCAGCATCTGCAATTAAATTTAGGTTCTTTTTATAGTCTTATTGTACAAAAGCAATTTCCGTTATCCCTAAATATGAGTGCTGAAAAGGATTTTTACAGATCCAGAGTAAACACCAATCCGTTGTATTTTGAACCTCAGATTCAATTTAATAAACATGTCGAAGGAATTACATATACTTTATCTTTAAAAGAAAACGAAACTTTATTTTCACCAATGAACAGCAGTGCCGAAATACTGCTGGATGAGCCAAGCTGGTTGATTATCGATAAAAAATTAGGACAGTTAAAGGATCTTAATGCTAAAAAACTTACGCCGTTTTTAAAGAAACAGTCAATTGAAATACCTTCAAAATTAGTTGACAATTATTTTAAAAGTTTCATTCCTGAAATAGCAAAAAAAATAGACATCGAAGCTACTGGTTTTGATATTGAACATCGAGATCAAATTATTTCAGGTACGATTCAGCCTGTTTACGATTTCTTTAAAAACTGCTATTACCTCAACCTTTATTTTGATTATAACGGTTATTCATTTGATAGCAGTAAAACTAAAAAAACACATTCGTTTGTTGATTTTAGCGTTGCCAATGAACCTAAAATCATTCAGTTTAAACGCAGTGATGACGAAACTTTATATACAGACAAATTACTTGCACTGGGTTTAATAAAAATCAAAAATGAATTGTTTGGATTAAATTCTGATGCAGAAAATCCTGATCCTTATGTGAATATTCAATTTATTATTGATCGTAAGGAAGAACTGGAAAGTTTAGGATTCACGATTTGTAATTTAAAACTGGAAAGCAAAGAAATCATTACAGAAAACCATACTGTTTCTGCTTCGAAAGAAGAAACAAAAGAAGATTGGTTCGATATCAGAATAGTTATTACGATTGGCGCTTATACTATCAATTTCAGTGAAATTATTCCGAACATAAAAAGTAAAGAAAGACTCTTTTTATTGCCTGACGGAAACTACTTTTTGATTCCGTTAGAATGGCTGAGTAAATATGGTTCGCTGGCCAAGTTGGCCAAAACAGAAAACGGAAATTTACTTTTACGTAAAAGCAATTTTGCCGCTTTGGATGCGATTCCGGAAATCAAAGATGATATCATTCACAAAGCCGAATACGTATCTTCTGATTTATTAAAAGCAGCTTTACGACCTTATCAAATCGATGGCGTAAAATGGCTTTTGGGTCATTTTAACTCTAATTTAGGTGCTTGTCTGGCTGATGATATGGGACTTGGTAAGACATTACAAACTCTTGCTGTTCTTGTTGCCGTACAGGAACAACTGGGATTTACGACTAAAACCACGAATTTTGATTTGTTTCAAAATGAAACTACTATTGAAAGAGAACCTTTAAAAGCTTTGATTGTTTTACCTTCTTCACTGGTTTTTAACTGGTACAATGAAGCGGCAAAATTTACTCCGCATTTTTCAAAAATGCAATATGTAGGCAATGACCGAAAATTATTAGCCAGCAGATTAGCATCAACTGATTTAGTTTTTACCAGCTACAGCATTGTTCACCGTGATATTTCAATTTTAGAAAAATACAATTTCCGGTATTTAATTTTAGACGAAAGTCAGTACATTAAAAATAAAAACTCAAAGATTTTTAAAGCCATTACTAAAATAAATACGGCTCATAAAATTGCCTTAAGCGGTACTCCTATCGAAAATTCATTAGATGATTTATGGTCACAAATGCAATTTATAAATCCGGATATTTTGGGTAGTTATGATTTTTTTGCTCAGAATTTTAAAATTCCGATTGAGAAAAAGCAGGACGAAAATACTTTGTCCGAACTAAAAAACCTCATTCAGCCTTATATTTTGCGACGAACCAAAGAGCAGGTCTTGAAAGATTTACCGGAATTAACGGAGCAGATTTATTATTGCGATATGGATCCTGAACAGGAAAAATTATATGAAAAAGAAAAATCGAAAGCGCGGAACTTTTTACTAAAAACAGACGGATCGAGCCCGGACAAAATTAGTATTATTAATACGCTGATGAAGTTAAGACAACTGAGTAATCACCCGAAAATGGTGGATCAGGAATCTGAAATTGATTCTGGAAAATATAACGCCGTTACTAATTATCTGGAAACTTTAGTAAAAGAGAAACAAAAAGCGATCATTTTTAGTTCGTTTGTGACTAATTTGCATTTTTATACAGATTGGTGTAAAGAAAATAAAATAGACTTTTGTGAGATTACCGGAGAAACTCCTGCCAGTAAAAGAGAACAACAGGTAAAACTATTTCAGGAAAAAGAAAAGCCATTGTTATTCTTTATTTCGCTCAAAGCGGGTGGCGTTGGTTTGAATATTACGAAAGCTTCTTATGTTTTGTTTTTAGATCCTTGGTGGAATCCTTTTGCTGAAAAGCAGGGAGTTGGACGAGCGCACCGAATTGGGCAATTGAATAAAGTAAATGTTATCAGGTTTATTTCGAAAAATACGGTTGAAGAAAAAATCATCAAACTACAGGAAAACAAAAAGTTATTATCTGATTCGCTTTTAGAGGAAAGTTATATTAATGACGAAATCGAAGTGAATTTAGAATACATTTTGAGCTCTTAATAAATTTGTTTTCTGAAGCAGTAAAAAGTGGCATCTTATTACATTATATAAAATTCTTATATTTACAATCTTACAATTGTAATATGATGCCAAAATTTTTGTTTAGAAATCTTCTTCTTATTTTCATTTTTACTTCGGCAACAGCTCAGGGAATACAAACCGAGATTGATCCTCCATATAATATAAAAACTATTTCGTTTGTTAAAAACGGCAGTAATGTAGTGCCTATATTTGAGTTGGGCGATACTTTTACTTTTCAGTTTGATGATTTATTTGGTAATGAAGCCAATTATTATTTTGAAATTATACATTGCGATTACAACTGGAAACCAACAGATATCCCGAAAACAGATTATATTACAGGTTTTGATAATCAAAGAATTACGGATTACTCTAATTCTTTTAATACGCTTCAGGTATATTCACATTACCGACTTTCGTTCCCAAATCAGTTTACAACACAATTACGAATTTCAGGAAATTATATGCTGAGAATTCTTAATGAAGACAAAGAAGTTGTTTTGTCCCGAAAATTTATTTTATACGAAAATCATTCAACTGTAGCGGCACAGGTAAAACGCAGCCGTGATGTAACCAATATTGATTACAAACAAAACTTAGATTTTGCAATAGTTTCAAACGACATTGTTTTTCAAACGCCAACACAAAATGTAAAAATTCTATTATTGCAAAATGGCAATTTTGATACTGCTATTAAAAATGTTCCTCCGCAATATACAATAGGAAATCAGCTGGTGTACAAATACAATACCGAAACGCAATTCTGGGGTGGAAATGAATTTTTATATTTCGAAAATAAAGATATTCGTGCAGCAAGCAATAATGTAGGAAGAGTTGGTGCTAATAATGACATTTACAATTCGTACTTATATACTAATCCGGCAAGAGCCAATCAGATTTATACCGTGTATCAGGATGTAAACGGAAATTTTGTGGTGAAAAACATCAATGCTTCAAACAACGAAATCGAAGCCGATTATGCCTGGGTGTATTTTACACTTTCGGCTCCAACTTTCAGATCAAACAGCAAAGACATTTATATTACAGGAATGTTTAACAATTATAGTTTATCGCCAGAATACAAAATGGACTATAATACCGAAAAAGGTGTTTTTGAAAAAGCTGTAATGATCAAACAAGGTTTTACCAATTTTCAATATACAATTGCCGATAAAAAAGGGGCTATTGATTATGAAAATGCTATAGATGGAAACTTTTATCAAACTGAAAATGAGTATACCATATTGGTTTATTATAAAGAAAGTACCGATCGTTATCAAAGAGTTATAGGAAAAGGAAATGCCAACTCTATAAACATCATAAATTAAAACATTGTTAAGGATTTAGATCGAAAGATTTTTTTTTGTAGATTTGCACGTATAACGCACACATATTAACTACTTTAGTATGGTTTCTCAGATAACACGAGGCATAAAAATATCTGTTTTGACTAGTTTTGAAGGTACTTACTTCAAGAACTACAAGATCCACTTTGCTTTTAGTTATGTAGTTACAATCGAAAATCACAGCAAAGATTCAGTACAGTTAACTTCTCGTCACTGGGAAATATTTGATTCTTTGAATGATCTTGAGGTTGTAGACGGAGAAGGCGTTATTGGTAAAAAACCAGTTTTGAAACCTGGAGAAAATCACACGTATAGCTCAGGTTGTTTATTGTCATCTCCTTATGGTGCAATGAAAGGTTATTTTAATATGATCAATTTTACCTCTACAAAAACATTCAAAGTAATTGTTCCTACTTTTAGAATGTGTGCTCCTTTTGCTTTAAACTAAAAAAAGTTTAAAAAAACCTGCTCTTTTTTATCGTTATCTTAATCATAAATTTGTCAAATTATTAATTTATCCTTTGTACTTTTGTGCAGCGTTAGATTATTCGTAACAAATCAAATCATCTAACCCTTAAATTGTCTAATTATCTAATTTTAAATAAAATGCTAAAAGGATTCTTTCATGTACCAAAAGCGGTAAACGAGCCCGTAAAAAGCTACGCACCTAACTCACCAGAAAAAGCAGCTGTTCAGGCAGCTTACACAACATTGTGGAATTCTAAAATTGACGTTCCGTTATACATTGGAAGCGAAGAAATCAGAACTGGAAATACAAGAACAATATCAGCTCCTCACGATCACAAACACATTGTAGGAACTTATCACTTAGCTGAAAAACAACATATTGAAAAAGCAATTGCAAATGCACTTGAATCAAGAACAGCATGGGCAAACATGGCATGGGAACAACGTGCTGCTATTTTCTTAAAAGCTGCAGAACTTATTGCAGGACCATACAGAGCACGTATTAACGCTGCGACAATGATTGGTCAGTCTAAAAATATTCATCAGGCAGAAATTGATGCTTCTTGCGAATTGATCGACTTTTTACGTTACAACGTAGAATTTATGACACAAATTTACGGAGATCAGCCAAAGTCTGATTCTACTACTTGGAACCGTTTAGAATACAGACCTCTTGAAGGTTTTATTTATGCGATTACTCCTTTTAACTTTACTGCTATTGCTGCAAATCTTCCTGCAAGCGCTGCAATGATGGGTAACGTTGTGGTTTGGAAACCAAGTGATAGCCAGGTTTTTTCTGCAAAAATCATTATCGATGTTTTCAAAGAAGCAGGTGTTCCTGATGGCGTTATCAACGTTGTTTTTGGAGATGCTTTAATGATTACAGATACTGTTTTAGCAAGCCGTGATTTTGCCGGAGTTCACTTTACAGGATCGACTCATGTATTTAAAGATATCTGGGCTAAAATTGGTGCTAACATTCACCACTACAAAACATACCCAAGAATCGTTGGAGAAACTGGTGGTAAAGATTTTATCATTGCTCACCCAAGCGCTAATGCAAAACAAGTATCTACAGGAATTACTCGTGGTGCATTTGAATTTCAAGGGCAAAAATGTTCTGCTGCTTCAAGAGCTTATGTTCCGCAAAGTTTATGGCCAGCTGTAAAAGAACAATTAATTGCTGATGTAAAATCGATGAAAATGGGTTCTCCGGAAGATTTCGGAAACTTTATTACTGCAGTTATTCACGAAGGTTCTTTTGATAAATTAGCAGGTTTTATAGATCAGGCTAAAAAAGATGCTGATGCTGAAATCATTGCTGGTGGAAATTACGATAAATCTGTAGGTTACTTTATTGAGCCAACAATTATTGTAACTACAAATCCTAAATATACTACAATGGAAACCGAATTATTCGGACCAGTTATTACTATATACGTTTACGAAGATACAAAATGGGAAGAGACTTTAGAATTAGTTGATACTACTTCTGAGTATGCTCTTACAGGAGCTGTATTTAGCCAGGATCGTTATGCTATTGAAGTAGCAACTACGAAATTGCAAAATGCTGCCGGTAACTTCTACATCAACGATAAACCAACAGGAGCGGTTGTAGGTATGCAGCCTTTTGGTGGTGCAAGAGCTTCAGGAACTAACGATAAAGCAGGTTCTGCATTGAACTTACTACGTTGGGCTTCTCCTAGAACGATCAAAGAAACTTTTGTAACTCCTGAGGATTACAGATACCCTTTCTTAGGATAATTTCTGATTTTAGAGTTCAGATTTTAGATTATAAAAAAAGCCGCAAACTTCATTTTGAAATTTGCGGCTTTTACTTTTTATTAATTTACTTCCAAATCGGGATTTTTACAAAACTATCATTGAACCATTTTACTTTTAATGGTTCTTTTGCATCTTGAATGGTTTCATCGATAACCGTTTTTCCTGTTCCGTAATTGAGTTCTGAAAAAGGGTTTTTATTTACGTTTAATACTACCACTAAACGACTTCCTTTACTTAATTGTTTACTGACCAAATGTGTATTCGAAAAAGGAATCGATTCTATTTTATTGGGTTCTAATAAATTTCTTGTTGTACTATCTTTGGCATAACTCGCACGTCCCAAAAAATAAGATAAATGAAAATATTCTCCGTTTGGTGTTAATTCATATAACGTAACACCAATATCCATATCTTTTTTATTGATGCTTGCTTTTATTTCTCCTAAAAATGATCCGTTTACCAATATCGATTCTTTAAAAGGATCACTTATAAAAATATATCCGTTTGTTGTATCAATTTCTTTTTTGATAATCGGATCCGGATAATACTCATTATTTTGAGTTTGTCTGTCGGCAAAATCTACTTCCTGCGATAAATAACCATTTTTAGAAGGCTTTGAAGCATTCAAAGCATAAAATTTTCCAGCTTTATTATTCGTTAAATATAGCTTCAGGAAACCATTGCTCATGTTATCAAAAGATGGAGCACTTCTCCACTCGTTAGCTCCCATTACCTGATAATTAATCCTGTCTTTTAAAATTTCCGGTTTAGGTCCGTTTTTTAAAATGTAATCGAACCATTCGTATGTTATTTTTTTGGTATTAATTAATGCGTCTTTATCAACTTTATAACCATTTATTACAGGAGAACCTCCTTTTTGCGCCCCAAAATGACTGTATGGACCAATGACTAAATAAGAATTGGCTTTCGGATTGTATTTTTGAAGTTCCCTTAAATAATACAAACTCGAATTTTGAGAATCATTATAATAGCCATCGATGACTAAAACCGGAATATTTATTTGGGCAAACTCCTTTTTGTATGGCGACATTTTCTGCCAATATTCATCAAACGAAGGATGTTGTAACCATCGCTGAAATAGCCTGTTTGGAGTTCCGTCTATGCTGTCCATTTTTTTGTAGGCAACTCCGGTTTCCCACCATTTAAACTGCATATTTCTAAATCGCTGCCTGTCATTTCCTGCAACTGTATCAAGATATTTGTTACTGCCAACATAAAACGACCATTCGTAATTAGGATTTATAAACACATTGTTTTCCATCGGCAAACCCATTCCTGCTCTATTGGCAACATAAGGAACGATAGTTTTAAGCGCCGGATGCATTTTTTTGCACGCTGCCCATTGCGTCAAGCCATTATAACTGCCGCCAAACATTCCGATACTTCCGTTACACCATTCTTGTTTGCTAATCCAATCGATGACATAATAAGCGTCATTGGCTTCATTTTCATATGGAAATATTTCATTGGGACTAAATCGTTTACCACGGGAATACGATATAACACCCACATAATCTTGATCTGCCGCCTCTTTCAATGATTTAGTTGATTTTCCTTCTTCGGCAACATAAATTGTATGTTGAAGTATTACAGGTTTGGGAACCAAAATTCCTTTCTTGCGTACTACAATTGCCGATATCAAAGCGCCATCACGCGTTTTGATCATGACGCTGTCCTGAATATCATAAGCACTTTTTAGATCTTCGGATTTTGTCCTTCTGGTTTGCTGAGAGAATGTATGGGATATGATCAGGATAAGAAATACAAAATTTAAAATTGTTTTCATTTGATAGTTTTTTATTGGGAAGCTTTATTTTAAAAGCTTTTGTTGTTTATAATAAACTGCGTTATTAAATCTGAAAAAAGCATGCAGAGATCCTCAACTAATAGCATTAGCTGTAAGCATTAAAATAATGTTGAAAGTGATGAATTAGATCCCGTTCCGGTTTTTGAATTTCACTGATTGGCGGTTTGACACTTCTAATAGTTCTCCGGTTTTCAGTTTTACCTCTAACCTTCCGCTATCTGTTGTATTGATTGCCTCGATGTATTTTATATTTATAATCTCGGTTCTGTTGATTCTAAAGAAAATATTTTCGTCTAAAATTTCTTCCCATTGGCGGAGAGAACGTCTTTGAAGTGCTTTTTTATCCTGAAAAAACAATCGGGTATAATGTTCTAAAGATTCAATTAAATAAATTTCATCTAATTGAATAAAGAACCGTTTTTCTCCATCTTTTATGAAAATCTTTCGATCTTTTGCTATAATCTCATTTACAAAGGACCTCTGTTGTATTGTATCTCTTATTTTTTGAATGGCTTTTGCAAAACGTTCCTCCCTGATAGGCTTCATTAAATAATCTAAAGCATTTACCTCAAACGCCTGTATTGCATATTGATCATAAGCTGTAATGAATAAAACATTTGGCACATTTTCTAAAGACTCTAATAAATCGAAACCGGATTTCTCAGGCATCTGAATATCAAGAAAAATTAAATCAGGCATTTCTTTTTCGATCAAAATCTTCGCGTCATCTGCATTTTCAGCTTCGCCAATAAGCACAAAGTCTTCATAGTTTTTTAAAGCTCTTTTTACTTCTTCTCTTGCTAAACGTTCGTCGTCTACTATAATAACTTTTATCTTTTTCATTTTGATGGTATTAAAATAGTAGCCAAAACCGTTTCATCTTCCAGCTCTTTAATCTCAAAAGAAGCATTTCCGTTATATTGCAATAATAATCTTTCTTTGAGATTCCTTAACCCAATACCTGAATTTTGAATCTCTCTGTTTAGTTTTCCCGAGTTCTGAACAGTGATCTTTATAAAATCATTTTTCGTTTCAATTTTCACAGTAATAAACCCTCCGATTTTTCTCTTTTCGATGCCATGTTTTATGGCATTTTCAACCAATGACTGAATACTAAAAGGCAGCATTAGATGTTGAGATATGTTTACACTGGTTTCAATTTTGATCTGCAGACGTTCCTCAAATCGTATTTTTTCTAATTCCAGATAATCCCGCACCAGATTAATTTCGTCGTCAAGCGATATTAATTTTGCTATATTAGTGTTTAAGGAATTTCTTAAAAGTTCAGACAATAAATCGATAGCTCTTCTGGCGGCATTGGGATTTTCTATAACCAAAAATTTTATATTGTTTAATGAATTAAAAAAGAAATGAGGATTGAGCTGTGCACTCAGACTATTGAGTTGTGCCTCTTTTATTATAATGGATAATCGGGCATTTTCCTTTACTGTTTCTAATTCGAGTCTTGAATAATGATAAAGATGGTAAGCCAACACCCAAATAGACATTAATCTTGTACCGGTGATAAAAACCTGTAATTGTACTGATTTAAAAAATAGTAAAAAAGAACCCATTTCATTTTTAAAAATCAACAGACGCACCAAATAAAGCTTACCAATGATCAAAACCGTATACAATAATGAAAGTAATAAAATACTGAATAGAATTCTTGGTAATAACATTTTCAGATTCAGTTTATTCCATCCGTTTTTTAAAGCAAAATTCCTGTAAATATGTGTTAGTACAATACCAATTGATACATCCAGCATTAAATCTATTATACCCATTTCCCAAATAAAATTACCACTCAGGAAGGCCGATAATCCCCAATATAAAGAAGCAATAATCCATCCTGTAAGTTGAATTTTCCAATATGTCGATAGTACAGTAGTTGTTTTCAAAAGTATTTTTTTTAGTCCTGTCGTAAAGGTATTCCTCTATTAAAGATTGAGCAAATAAAAGTACAGGAACGCAAAATAATAAAGGATGAATGCATATTAATGTTGTTTTTCATACAATATCCCGAGTGCTCATTTATTGTTTCCTTCTTTTTAATCAAGTGAACCAAAACAACAAACGACTAAAAAACAAATAGTTATAATTTAAAACATAAAACAAAAGCAAAAATATCATTATTCAGACAAACTTGTATTTTCATCATTTGTAATACTTTTCTTATTATATTGATTATCAATATGATACACGTTTAAAAATCCTATTCTGTTATTTTTAAAGCTTTTTTTGATACTCTAAAAATATATCTCAACATACTTTTATATCCTATTTAAAGTTGAAAAAATTAAGAAAATTAAGAAAGAGCTTTACAATCAAAATTTACAGCAATTAAGAAAAAAATAAAAAAATACACGATGAGAAATTTACAAAACACACCGCCAGTAATTGTACAGGCAAAAAGTATCGGACACCCAATTGACTTTAAATGGAATAAAAAAAAGATAGACCAATTTTTAGACCCTTTAGATGGGAATGACGATCTTGAACATGCATTAATGCAAATTAACCATAAAGCTTCTATGGGACTTACAGCAGCTTTGCTCGAATGGATATACTGGCGCTATACAGGATATACAAAAATGAATAATGATACCCAAAAAAGAATCGAGGCTTTATGGTGTTCTATTGGTAATATCGAAAATACAAAACCATTGGATTTTGATACTGACTTTGACATTTCGGCCTCAGGACATGTAAACGGACCATTATGGATCGCCCACATGAATGTAACAATGATCGATGTTATGTACAGAAAAGGATCTTATTTTATTCAGAGCGAACTCATTGGACTGGTATTATTGGCGCGTCATATTACACCAAGAAAACGAGTTTTTGATAAATGGTTTAACAGAACAATAGCTGTTTTAAAACGTGATTACCCATGTGAATATAATAATGCAGATCAGGATTACGGAGCAATTTACGACTCATCAAACGAAGCTGTAATTTGCCGTGATTTTTTCTTTAATCCAGAATTTGAAAATTCTATTGATGCAACAGAAAAAGCAATAAGCGAACTCATTCATAATGTAGATACTAAAGCCAATCAGTTTTTGTGTTTCTCAAAAAGAGCCTCTTAATTGATATATCGTTTAAAAAATAACCCCACAAACTTCAATGAAACTTGTGGGGTTATTTTTTAAATTCAATTAAAACTTATTTTCAACTTCTGCAGCCTGTAGCATCAGATAATGTAAATCGGTATTTTTTACGAAAGGTTTTAAAAGTTCACTTCCGGGACCAAACATCGCCAACTCTACATAATCTGCAGAATGGTCCATACTAATCCATCCTACAGAATTTATTTTTCCCTGCATTTCTGCAAAAGCTTTATAGGGTAATTTTTTATAATTGTAAAGTCCATCTTCTTTATGCAATCCGTCATAATAAGATAATACCGTTTTAGCCTCTTCATCAGAAACCGAATGTCCATTTGCCTTTTCGATAATTTCCTTTACTTGCGGTATAGAAGATTCCGGTTTTATCTGATTCAAAATCCATTCATTTGTCTGGGTATATTTCTGGATGCTGTCAAAATTATCATTGGCATCTTTACCATAAATAATTCCAGGATTGGCATTTCCGTGATCTGTCGTAATAATAACTAATGTTTCTTTGTCTTTTTCGGCAAAATCTATGGCAATTTTCACGGCCTCATCAAATTCTATCTGATCGTGAATTAAACCGGCAATATCATTTGCGTGCGCGGCCCAGTCGACTTTTCCACTTTCTATTTGCAAAACAAAACCATTTTTATGATTTTTCATTCTGTCAATAGCTTTCTGCGCCATTTCTGCAAGGCTCGGAATCGTATTTTGTAAATTTTGATCACTATTTCTATCCACATAATACGGTACACCATCTTCTGCAAATACACCCAAAATAGGCTGAGAATTTGAAGCCGAATCCATATCAGCGCGATTTTTTACCACCTGATATCCTTTTGCTTTAAAAGCAGCAAACATATCTTTTTTATCTTTTCTGGACTCCGGACTAAAATAGTTTGAACCTCCTCCCATCATAACATCAAAACCAAGATCTAAATATTGTTGGGCAATATCATCCTGTGCATTTCTGCTTTTACTGTTTACGCAAAAACCTGCCGGAGTCGCATGAGTTATAGGAACCGTTGTTACACAGCCCGCCATTTTTCCGGATTTCCTGAACTTTTGCCAAATTGGTAAATGGGGTTCTCCTTGCGGACTCACATTAAGCGCTCCGTTATTTACCCTAAAACCGCCACCCCAGGAGGAACTCGCAGCCGAGGAATCAGTTACAATAGAACTTGCAGAAGCCGTATCCATCAAAGCTCTTGAAACCCTGTTATCTTTGTACAATTGAATCCAGTTAGAACCTTTTCCCGTTTTTCTGTTCAGGAATAAATCGGTCATATTAAGTGTTCCGGTACTCATTCCGTCACTAACGAGTAAAATAATATTTTTGGCTTTCTTATTTTTATTTACCGATTCTAAATCTAAAATGTTTGCAGCACCCTGAAACGGATTCATAACTGCGGCTCCAATCGTTAATAAAGAACCATTTTTAAAGAACTTCCTTCTATCCATTATTACTTTATTTATAGTAATTTCAAAGATAAAGAAATACGTTCAACCACAAAATTATCATTGTGTTATGATAATTGCTCAAAAGCATCTTATTTTAAGGACAAACAAAAAACCGACAGCATACTTAATAAGCATGCTGTCGGTTTTTTTATTTTTTAAAGAATATTAAACGGTAAACTTCAAAGGCAAATGCACTACTTTTTTGGTTTCAAAAAATTCATCTTCAAAAATCGTAGACAAATCATATAAAGTTGCTTTTGGAAAATCCTTTAATTCTTCGGTCAAATCTCCGCCTTTTAGGTATAAAATTCCGTTTTTCAACGTGTGCTTGTGCTGCTTTTTGATTTTAGTTTTAATCCACGAAACAAAATCCGGCATATTTGTCACGGCACGACTTACAATAAAGTCAAAATCGCCTTTTACATTTTCGGCACGCAATTGTTCTGCTTTTACGTTCTTTAATTCTAATGCATCAACAACGCCCTGAACTACTTTTATTTTTTTGGCAATAACATCAATAAGATAAAAACGTGTTTCAGGAAAAAGAATTGCCAACGGTATTCCGGGAAATCCTCCTCCGGTTCCAACATCAAGAACAAATGTTCCAGGTTCGAATTTCATGATTTTTGCAATTCCAAGCGAATGCAAAACGTGTTTTGTATATAATGCATCAATGTCTTTACGCGAAATAACATTGATTTTTTCATTCCAATCGTGGTATAAAAAGTCTAATTTTTGAAATTGTTCGATTTGAATGTCGGTCAAATCAGGAAAATATTTCAATATCTCATCCATTGCTTTAATTTTTTAACAAAAGTACTACTTTAGAGTTGAAATATTTAACTCAATTTTGCAAATTGAAAATTTATAATAATTACCTTTGAAAACTATTTAAATTAATTATGAATAACACTGCGCCTACATTTGCCAAGCAAGACAATCTGAAGTTCTTCAGAACACTTAACTCACGAGTAAACAATTACTTCAAGGAGAATAACATTCAGAAAACAGGAAACTGGAAATTGCATTTAAAAGCAATAATTCTTTTTGCAGTTTTCCTAACACCTTATTTCCTGATACTAACTCTTGAGATGCCTTTTTGGGCACAATTGCTATTAAACATTTTGATGGGAGTTGGAATGGCCGGAATTGGAATGAACGTGATGCACGACGGAAACCACGGATCATACTCTTCTAAATCATGGATCAACAAGATTATGGGCGGAAGTATTTATATTCTGGCAGGAAATGTTCACAACTGGCAAGTACAACACAATGTATTGCACCATACATATACCAATATTCACGGTCATGATGAAGATCTTGATGCCGGAAGAATTATTCGTTTTACACAAAATGCCGAATGGCAACGTTTTCATAAATTCCAACATTATTATTCTTTCTTTTTATACGGACTATTGACTTTCAATTGGGCTTTAACAACCGATTTCAAGCAAATGAAAAACTATCTTAAAAGAAAATTATCTTATGGAACACCTCAAAGTCCTGCCAAATTATGGACTGTTTTGGTTATCACAAAAATAATCTACGTTTTAATCTGGATGGTTTTACCAATGGTACTTGGCGTAACATGGTGGAAAGTTGTTATTGGATTTTTCGTAATGCATTACGTAGCCGGATTAATTTTAAGTATTGTTTTTCAATTGGCTCACGTAGTAGAGGAAACTGCAAACCCGATTCCTAATGAAGATGGCGAAATGGAAAACACCTGGGCAATTCACCAATTGTACACAACAGCTAATTTTGCTCCAAAAAACAAAGTAATCAACTGGTTTACCGGAGGATTAAATCATCAGATTGAACACCACATTTTCCCGAATATCAGTCATATCCATTACGGGAAAATTGCCGAAATCGTAAAACAAACTGCCATCGAGTGTAACCTGCCTTATCATGAATTCAGAACCATGAGAGGAGCTGTTATCGCACATTACAAGCATCTTAAAGATCTTGGAATGAAACCAGAACTAGCATAAAATAAAAAACTATTAATAATTAACCTTCCTTAATTAAAGTTGAAATTAAGGACATTCAAAAATTTTATAATGAATCATATTCTTTCAGACAGAATCAACAACTTAGCAACATCACAAACCTTAGCAATGGCTGCTTTAGCACGTGAGTTAAAAGCACAAGGAAAAGACATTATCAGTTTAAGTTTAGGCGAACCTGACTTTAATACTCCTGACTTCATCAAAGAAGCTGTAAAAAAAGCAGTAGATGAAAACTACAGCACCTATTCTCCGGTAGAAGGTTATTTAGAATTGAGAGAGGCAATTTGTAAAAAATTCAAAAGAGACAATAATTTAGAGTACAAACCATCACAAATTGTAGTTTCTACAGGAGCAAAACAATCTTTGTACAACATTGCACAAGTAATGTTAAACGACGGTGACGAGGTTATTTTACCGGCACCTTACTGGGTTTCTTACTTTGAAATTGTAAAACTTTCAGGAGGAGTTCCGGTTGAAGTTCCAACATCTGTAGATACTGATTTCAAAATTACACCAGAACAATTAGAAGCTGCCATCACACCAAAAACAAAAATGATGTGGTTCTCTTCTCCTTGTAACCCATCTGGATCTGTTTACAGCAGAGAAGAGCTTACAGCTCTTGCAAAAGTTTTAGAAAAATACCCAAACATATATGTAGTTGCTGATGAGATTTATGAGCACATCAATTTCTCAGGAACTTTCTGCAGCATCGGGTCAATCCCGGGAATGTTAGAAAGAACCATTACTGTAAACGGAGTAGCAAAAGCATTTGCTATGACAGGATACAGAATTGGTTACATCGGAGCACCGGAATTCATCGCAAAAGCATGTACAAAAATTCAGGGACAAGTAACTTCAGGAGCAAATTCAGTAGCGCAACGTGCTACAATTACGGCTGTAGAAGCTGATCCAAGCGTATTAAACCACATGGTTCAGGCTTTCCATACTCGTAGAGATTTAGTAGTTGGATTATTAAAAGAAATTCCTGGAGTAAAAATCAACGTTCCGGAAGGAGCTTTTTACGTATTCCCAGACGTTTCTTCTTTCTTCGGAAAAACTTTAAGAGGAACCGAAATTAAAGATGCAAACGATGTTTCAATGTACCTTTTAGCTGAAGCAAACGTAGCAACAGTAACAGGAGATGCTTTTGGAAATCCAAATTGTATTCGTTTTTCTTACGCAACAAGCGACGATATCTTAAAAGAAGCATTACGCAGAATCAAAGAAGCTTTGGCTGTGTAATTAACACATTCAAATTTATAAAAATAAGGCCTCAGGAAATCCCTGAGGCTTTTTTTTTGCTGTATATAACACTTTAAATTAATTATAATCTTTATAATTCAGAAGTTAATGTAAAATGATATGTTTGCAACTTCAGTTAATAAAACCACCGACAAAAATGAAAAAAAGATTACTTCTTGTTCTAACATTTATACTGTTTTCTAAAGAAATTAACGCACAGCAAAATCCAAACATCATGCTTTCCGTTTTTTACAAAGGCGAAAGTGAAAAGATTAATAACGAAAATTCTTCGGCTATATATGATGCAATTTATGGTATGTTTGAAAACTACAATGCCATTTCAAAAGAAGTAAGCCTTAAAAAATTTGATGAAAAAGAAGTTTTCTTTAAAAGTACTCTTTCCAACGAAAAATTAATTTCCTGCATCGATTCACTTTCAAAAAATTCAAAATTAAGCTTAGTGACTCAATTTAATAAGCAACAACTTGTACTTGAATCAAATTTCCCGAGCTTCTTTCAAAAAAACAATGATCTCGATTTTGTCAAAATAAAATTAAAATCTTTTGATGCAATTAATGAAAATAAAAAGAAAATAGTAATTGACAGCATCCATACCACAAGCGAGAACGGAGGTACGCTTTTAGACAAAGATTTAACCTATCATACTATCAAATTTCAGGATAACATTAATACTTCTTCAAAAAAAGCAACAGGATTTGCAACATATAATGTAAAAATCTTAACAGACTATGCTATTCAAAAATTAAATAAATCAAATTTAATTACTACGTTTTCAATAAATAAAAAGGAAATAAAAATAGTAGAAATTTATAACAAAATTTTTGTCTTTGATGTTTTAAACGAAAGTAATGAATTCAATAAAAAAGCTGAAAATTTTAATTATTGGGCACTAGACATCAATAATAAAAATGAAAGAAAATTGGGATCAAACATGTCTTATCTTATCTACAAAGACCTTTATGATATTTTTAAATTAAATAGAAAAATCACTAAAGAAGAGTTGAAAAAACTTTTACCAGTAGAGAAATTACAAAAAATGAAAGAAAATGGATTTTATAATGTGATCGAACACGATTTTGCGTTTGACAATACTATTTTCTTTTATTCAAAAATATATGGTGTTTCAAAAGATATTAAGGTAAAAATATAAATAAGTCTTTCAAAATTCCCATTCCACAATTTTATAAACACTCATTGTAATTCTATAAGACATAACCTCTTACAAAATCCCAACTTTGTATTATACTTTAATATAAAAATTATTTATTATGATACATACAGATGAAACCACAGAAAAAGCAGTTAGCACATTAGAAGGATTAATTTCAATTCTTGAAGACGGAAAACTAGGATATACTAATGCCGCAGAACATGTAGACAGCCCGGCAATCAAAACCGACTTTTTAGAATATGCCCGCGAGCGTGCGCTATTTATTGTAGAAATACAAGACGAAATCAACAAACTAGGAAAATCAACTGATACTTCAGGCGGCGGACCATTAGGAGCAATACACCGTGCATGGATCGATATTAAATCTTCTTTCACAAGCGGAGATACAGAAGCGATTATTAATGCTTGTATTACCGGAGAAGAAGCTGCTATCGAAAAATATAAAATGGCTCTTGAACACAACCATCTTGATTCAAGTCAAATTGGTATCGTTTCAAAACAATTAAACAGTATCGAAAATACTTTGACTAAAATCAAAGCGAAAAAACTGTCATAATATTTGGCACTATTTTTTTGAGAATGAAACTATCCGGTTACTTAGACTGGGTAGTTTTTTTTTATTTGAATTGAAAAATAATCCTACATTTACGGCATTTTATAAATCGTAAATATTCATGATACAAACTGTACGTAACCTCTCTTTAATTTTAATTTTTACACTATTTTTTTCAAATCAGGCAGATGCCCAAACAGAGGGAAGATTTATTAAAGCCTCAATTGGTTTTGGATCAAGCACTTCCGATTACGAAGAAGAAAATCCAGAAGTGATCGATGGATTTGGTTTTTATACCCAAGGAGAATATATAATTGGTTTAACAAGATGGTTTAGTGTAAGGCCGTATGCCGGAGCTATTTTTACCTCAACTGATGACGATAAGGTTAAAAACCCACAAGGCTATAAAGTAGAAACTAACGCGTTTTTATTAGGAACAAAAGTTCGTCTTTGTGCTCCTATTCCATGGGTTGCACCATTTATAGAAACCGGTATTGGCGCATCGATAGGCTCCTTCAAAACCTACACTAATTATGTCAATGAGAAAAAAAGTGGTGTATTTGCACATATTCCTATCGGCTTAGGTCTTGCATTGGGTCGGAAAAACAATATCGAAATCGGAGTTTCTTTCTATTCAAATCTATCTACTAAACAATCATTTGGAGGATTTGCAGCAGGATATTCTTTTCCTTTGGATTAATTATAAAATATATAAGTAATTAGGAAAAAGAAACATCTTTAATCATCATCATTCCATATAATCTAACTATTTCAAAAAAAGTCACTTCAGCATTAGTAAACTCGAAATATTTATAAGAACTTTGCAAACTTTTTTCCACGAATACCACAAAAGCCTAAAGTTCTAAAAATGAAGAAGAAAATTGAAATATTAGCTCCTGCTAAAGATTTAATTGGAGGAATGGCCGCCATCAACAGTGGTGCCGATGCAGTTTATATTGGTGCACCGCAGTTTGGCGCACGTTCTAATGCCAACAATTCTATTGAAGATGTTGCCGCTTTGGTACAATATGCGCATTTATTTAATGCTCAGGTTTTTGTTGTTATGAATACCATTTTGTACGACAACGAATTAGAAACTTGTCGCTCAATGATTTGGGAATTGTACGATATTGGTGTTGATGCTTTGATTATTCAGGATATGGCGATTATGGAAATGGACTTACCTCCTATCGTACTTCACGCCAGCACACAAGCCAATAACCGTGACGCTGATAAAATTAAATTCTTAAAAGATGCCGGAATCAAACGTGTGGTTTTAGCCCGTGAATTAAACCTGCATCAAATTAAAACAATATACGACGAAGCAGATGTTGAATTAGAGTTTTTCGTAACCGGAGCTTTATGTGTTTCTTTCAGTGGAAACTGTTATATGAGTGTGGCCAACGGAGAACGCAGCGCCAACCGTGGTTCTTGCGCTCAAAACTGTCGTTTACCTTATAACTTAATCGACGGAAACGGAGAAACTTTAATCAAAAACAGTCACTTACTTTCGATAAAAGATTTAGATATTTCAGAACAGATTCCGAATTTGATTGAGGCAGGAATTGTTTCTTTTAAAATTGAAGGAAGATTGAAAGATGTCGTTTATGTAAAAAATAACGTTTCCTACTTACGTCAAAAACTAGACAGTTATTTAGAAGGAGCAGGAAGCGATAAATACAGGAAAGCTTCATCTGGAACTTGTACGTATACTTTTGATTCGTCTTTAAACAGAACTTTCAACCGTGGTTATACCGATTATTTTGTAAACGAAAGACATAGCTCTATTGGTTCTTGGGAAAGTCCAAAATCAAAAGGTCAATATATTGGTAAATTAATCAGAACGGTTGGAAACGCTTACGAAATCGAAAACGGCGAATTACTAAACAACGGCGACGGACTTTGTTTCATCAATGAAAACAACGAAGCGGATGGAATCTACGTAAACAAAGCCGAAAACGGTAAAATTTACCCGAACGTTTTAAAAGAAGTAAAGGACGGAACTTTCATCTATAGAAATAACGACGCTGCTTTCATTAAAATTGTAGAAAGAGAAGACAGTGCTGTTCGTAAATTAAGTACAACTTTATTACTTACAGAAACAGAAACTGGTTTCGAACTAATCGCTACCGATGAAGACGGAAATGTAAGCATCGTAAATTTAGAACACGCAAAAGAGCAGACTAAAACTGGCGAATCAATCGAAGAAAACATCAAAACGCAATTAGCAAAAACAGGTTTTACACCTTATACTGCTAATGAAATCAATATTATGTTCTCGCAAAACTGGTTCCTTCCTATTTCAAAAATCAACGAAATGAGAAGAACGGTTTACGATCAGCTAACCGAAATTCGTTTGAAAAATTACAAACGCGAAGAACACCAAATAGTAAAAACGTCACATCCGTATCCTGAAACTAAATTAGATTTCATGTACAATGTTTCAAACAAAGTTGCTCGCAAATTCTACGAACGTCACGGTGTTACCGAAATCGAAAAAGCATTCGAATTACAATGGGATCCAGGAAAATCTCGTGTAATGACAACCAAATATTGCATCAAATACGAATTAAAAAAATGCCCGATACACCAAAAAGATATCGTAGGTGTTAAAGTCAAAGAACCTTTGGTTTTAAAACAAGGTGAATTAGAATACAAACTAAAATTCAACTGTAAGCCTTGTGAAATGGAAATTTGGGAAAAAGATGCCGAGTTTGAAATTGAAGAAGATCATTTTCATTAAAATATAAACCGATGCTTTTAAAAGAAGTATCGGTTTTTTTATTTGGGCGTGTCCCTCTGGGCCGGGCTATCCGTTACAAGTCCTCGCCTGTTCGTTCCTCACGGCTGTGGGCTTTCCACTTCTATCCCTCACGCAAACCGTAAAGCGAGAAAATTTATGTTTGCTAACCACAAATATTCCCACAATCTTGTCATTTCGACGAAGGAGAAATCCTCGCAAGTAACTCCGTTCCAATAAGCCAATCTTTGTCTAGCTCCTCGCGAGGATTTCTCCTTCGTCGAAATGACAAACTGTATGGTTACTGAATATTAAAATCTGCCGAATCTGCAAAATCTGCGAGAAATTCTTTGAGAACTTTTTTAATTTAAAAATAAAAACTTAGCGCTCTTCGCGTAATCCCTTTGCGCACTTTGCGGTTAAAAACATTTTTAGTTACTTTTACTACTCAAACATTACAACACTCCAAAATGAAAATACTACTCCTCGGTTCAGGCGAATTAGGCAAAGAATTTGTTATTGCCGCACAACGAATCGGACAAACTATAATTGCTGTTGACAGTTACGAAAATGCTCCGGCTATGCAAGTTGCTCACGGTTTTGAAGTGATCAACATGCTCGATGGCGAAGCTCTTGACCGAATCGTAGCCAAACACAAACCTGATTTTATAGTTCCCGAAATAGAAGCCATTCGCACAGAACGTTTTTACGATTACGAAAAACAGGGCATTACCGTTGTTCCTTCTGCAAAAGCAGCAAACTTCACCATGAATCGCAAAGCCATTCGTGATTTAGCCGCAAAAGAACTCGGATTAAAAACTGCCAAATACCAATATGCCACTTCAGCAGAAGAATTGCAAAAAGCAGTTCAGGAAGTTGGAATTCCGTGTGTGGTAAAACCTTTAATGTCTTCATCAGGAAAAGGACAATCGACAATTAAAACTGAAAGTGATATCGAAAAAGCCTGGCAATATGCCGTTGCTGGTTCACGTGGCGATGTTATCGAAGTAATAGTAGAAGCATTTGTTGATTTCAATTCAGAAATCACACTTTTAACCATTACACAGAATAATAATCCAACCTTATTTTGCGCTCCAATTGGACACAGACAAGAACGAGGCGATTATCAGGAAAGCTGGCAACCCGCTTTAGTTTCAGAAAAAGATTTGTACGAAGCTCAGGACATGGCCGAAAAAATAACGGAAGCACTTGGCGGCGCAGGACTTTTTGGCGTAGAATTTTTCTTAACTAATGAAGGCGTTTATTTCTCTGAACTTTCTCCTCGCCCACACGATACCGGAATGGTAACTTTGGCCGGAACGCAAAACTTCAACGAATTTGAATTGCATTTACGCGCTATTTTAAGTTTGCCTATTTTCGAAATCACTTTAGAAAAAGCCGGAGCAAGTGCCGTAATTTTAGCTTCTGAAGATTCGACAAATCCAACTTTTAGCGGAATAGAAAAAGTAGCAGCCTTGCCAAAAACCGATTTCAGAATCTTCGGAAAACCAACTTCAAGACCGTATCGCCGAATGGGCATTGTTTTAAGTCATGATTCATTAGCAACCCCAATCGAAGAAATAGTAGAACGTGCCAAAACTACCTCTAAATTAATAACTGTAAATTCTTAAAAAATGAAAAAACTTATATTCGTGCTTTTCCTGATTATCGGAATTGCAGCTCAGGCTCAAACTAAAAAGAAATTTGATAAACCAACAATTGTAGAGGCTTCTTGCGGAGAATGTCAATTTGGAATGAAAGGTAAAAGTTGTGATTTAGCCGTTCGTATTGACGGAAAATCCTATTTTGTTGACGGAACAACCATTCACGATCACGGCGACGCACATGCTGATAATGGTTTTTGCAATGCTGTTAGAAAGGCTTCTGTAACGGGAACAATCGAAAAAGATCGTTTTAAAGCGACATCATTCACTTTAATAGATGACAAAAAATAATGGAATTAATTCTTGAAAACATTGCCAAACACGTTTCATTGACTTCAGAAGAGCAAGCACTTTTTTTATCTAAACTAGAAACGAATACTTACAAGCCCAAAACGATTTTATTAAACGCTGGCGAAGTTTGTAAACATTCGTATTTCGTAAACTCGGGAATTTTAAGAAGTTTCAACGTCAACGATAATATTGTTGAGCACGTTCTTTCATTTGCCTGCGAAGGCTGGTGGATGAGCGATATGTACAGTTTTTTTTCGCAAAAACCGGGACAGCTTTTTATTGAAGTTCTTGAAGAAGCCGAAGTAGTTTCTTTATCCAAAGAAAATCAGGAACAATTGTATCTTGAAATTCCAAAACTGGAACGGTTTTTTAGAATTTTGATCGAAAACTCTTTAGTTGCCAATCAGCAAAGATTAATGGATAATTTAAGTTTACCTGCGGAAGAACGTTTCGAGAAATTCACGACCAAATACGGATCACTGGTTCATAAAGTTCCTCAAAAACAAATCGCTTCTTTCATTGGTGTTACACCAGAATTTTTCAGCAAAATGAAAGCTAGACTTTTGAAGAAATAAGATTTTCCGCCACGAATTCACGAATTATTTTTTTACAATCTTTAAGAGTAAAAATTCGGGAATTCGTGGCGGAAAAAAATTAAAATTGTTCTACCTCCGTAGAATGTTCCATCGCCGTTATTGTTGATTTTCCAATCATAACTGTATTCTGTACAGCGTCAAAATAAGAAGTCCCCACAAAAGCCTGGTGTTTTACCGCTCTGAATCCGTTTTTCTGTAATGCAAATTCTCTTTCCTGCAATTCAGAGTAACCTGCCATTCCGCGTTCTTTATACGCTTTAGACAATTCGAACATACTGGTATTCAAAGCATGGAATCCTGCCAAAGTGATGAATTGGAATTTATATCCCATTGCGGCCAAATCTTCTCTGAACGTTTCCATTTCAGCAACAGATAATTTTGCCGCCCAATTGAAAGAAGGAGAACAATTGTAAGCCAGCATTTTATCCGGAAATTCTTTTCGCATGGCATCCGCAAACTTTTTAGCATATACTAAATCCGGATTACTGGTTTCCATCCAAATCAAATCGGCATAAGGTGCGTAGCTCAAACCTCTTGCAATTCCCTGATCGATTCCGCTGTTTACATAGAAAAAACCTTCGTTTGTTTTTTCGCCTGTAATAAATTTAGCATCTCTTGGGTCAGCATCGCTGGTTAATAAATTAGCAGCGTCAGCATCCGTTCTTGCAACAATCAAAGTCGAAACTCCCATAACATCTGCAGCCAAACGAGCTGCAATCAGTTTATTAATTGCTTCTTGTGTTGGAACCAAAACTTTTCCGCCCAAATGCCCGCATTTTTTAGCAGAACTTAACTGATCCTCAAAGTGAACTCCGGAAGCTCCGGCTTCAATCATTGACTTCATTAGTTCAAAAGCATTTAGGTTTCCCCCAAAACCAGCCTCGGCATCAGCCACAATCGGAACTAAATAATCTTTTTTATCTTCCACTTCATTTACGGTCTGAATCTGATCAGCACGTAACAAAGCGTTATTAATTTTTTTTACCACCATTGGTACACTATTTACCGGATAAAGCGATTGGTCTGGATACATTTCTCCTGCCAAATTTGCATCGGCCGCAACTTGCCAGCCACTCAAATAAATCGCTTCTAAACCAGCGTCGACTTCCTGAATCGCCTGATTCCCAGTTAAGGCGCCCAAACCAGCAACATAATCCTGACTTTTTAACTTTCTCCATAATTTTTGCGCTCCCATTTTGGCAATAGAATGCTCAATTTGATACGAACCCTGAAGTGTAACCACTTCTGTAGCGGTGTACGGACGTTCAACGCCTTTCCATCTCGGGTTCGTAATCCAATCGTTAATCAATTCCTGAATTCTGTCTTCTGTTGTTTTCATAAATGTTATAGTTAAAGTGGTTAGTAAGTAAATAGTTTTAAGTCCCAGTTGTAAGTATTCAGTTTTAACTGGACTTATTTTTTTAAACACATAGAAACATAGCTTTTCGTTGTGGTTAAGTCATTTCATTTGTCTAAACAAACATAGCTATGTGTGAAAATCCAGATTTTTTTTAAACTCTTTTTATTCACATTTTAATCTATGTTTCTATGTGTTTAAAATCATTCGCAGATTTTTTTATATTATCATTTTATCTGCCTGATCTGCAAAATCTTTGTAAAAAATTATTCGCCCGCAGATTTAGCAGATACCGCAGATTTTTAATTTTTAATTCTAAATTTTTAATTAAGACTAAAAAGCATTAATTGTTTTGTTTAGTTTATAATCTGCGAAAATTTTACAATCTCATTTTATCTGCCTGATCTGCTAAATCTGCGTGAAAAATTATTTGCCCGCAGATTTAGCAGATACCGCAGATTTTTAATTTTTAATTCTCAATTTTTAATTAAGACTAAAAAGCATTAATTGTTTTGTTTAGTTTATAATCTGCGAAAATTTTACAATCTCATTTTATCTGCCTGATCTGCTAAATCTGCGTGAAAAATTATTCGTCCGCAGATTTAGCAGATACCGCAGATTTTTAATTTTTAATTCTAAATTTTTAATTAAGACTAAAAAGCATTAATTGTTTTGTTTAGTTTATAATCTGCGAAAATTTTACAATCTCATTTTATCTGCCTGATCTGCTAAATCTGCGTGAAAAATTATTCGCCCGCAGATTTAGCAGATACCGCAGATTTTTAATTTTTAATTCTAAATTTTTAACTAAGACTAAAAAGCATTAATTGTTTTGTTTAGTTTATAATCTGCGAAAATTTTACAATCTCATTCTATCTGCCTGATCTGCAAAATCTGCGAGAAAATTATTCGTCCGCAGATTTGCACATACCGCAGATTTTTAATTTTTAATTCTCAATTTTTAATTGTTTAAAGGTATTTATAACATGGAATAGTCAAAAAGTCAACAAAATCAGTATTTACTACTAATCTTTCCAGTACTTTTTCGGCTAAAGGAAATTGACGTTTTTCATAGTTTTCTTCTCCCAATTCGTCTTTAATCTTTTGATATTCGTCTAAAGCCAGTTCATGATAATAAGCCAAATCTAATTTTCTGTCATTATCCAAAGTCACTTTATTCTGAAGCCATTGCCATAATTGTGATCTCGAAATTTCGGCCGTTGCAGCATCTTCCATCAAATTGTGTAAAGCTGCTGCGCCTTGTCCGTTTAGCCATGAAGCCAGATATAAAACTCCGACATTGATATTTTTTCGAACACCGTTTTCTGTTATGATTCCGATTGGTGGTTCAATCAAATCTGTTTCTGTTATTTTGCGATGTTCCCTTTTAATATGAATCTGATTTGGAGTTGGCATTCCTTTATCAAAAATTTCTTTTGCTATTGCCACCAAATCCGGATGCGCCACCCATGTTCCATCATGACCGTTTCGAACTTCTCGTTCTTTATCGGTTTTTACTTTTGCGAAAGCAATCGCATTGGCTTCTTCATTATTTTTAATCGGAATTTGTGCGGCCATTCCGCCAATCGCGTGAATACCGCGTTTATGACATCTTTGAATTACAAGATTAGAGTACGCATTCATAAAAGGCGAGGTCATAGTTACCTGATCGCGATCCGGAACAATAAATTTTGGATTTTTTCTAAACTTTTTGATGTAAGAAAAAATATAATCCCAACGTCCGCAATTCAAGCCAACGATATGTTCTTTCAATTCGTAGATAATTTCATCCAATTGAAAACTTGCCGTTATCGTTTCGATTAAAACCGTCACTTTTATAGCTCCTCTTTTCAATTTTAGATAATTCTCAGTAAAATCAATTACGGTATTCCACCAACGCGCTTCGAGATAATGCTCTAATTTTGGAATATAGAAATAGGGTGCAGAATTGTTTTCTAAAAGTCGTTTATGATTATGAAAAACATACAAACCAAAATCTACCAAAGAACCCGAAACTTCTTGTCCTTCTATCAAAACATGCTTTTCAGGCAAATGCAAACCTCTTGGGCGCACGATTAATGTTGCTGTTTTTTCATTTAAATGATAAGATTTTTGCTTCACCAAATCTGTATACGTAATGGTTTTGTTTACTGCGTCGATTAAATTCAGCTGCCCTTCCATCAAATTCTGCCAGGTTGGCGAAGTGCTGTCTTCAAAATCAGCCATAAAAGTTTTCGCTCCAGAATTCAATGCATTGATAATCATTTTGCGATCCACTGGTCCGGTAATCTCTACTCTACGATCTAATAAATCTTTGGGGATTTCGCCAGCTGTCCAATTACTTTCTCTGACACTTTTCGTTTCAGGTGTAAAAACCGGCATAACGCCCTGATCAAAAGCTGTTTGTTTTTGTTCGCGTTGTAACAATAACAGTTTTCGTTGCGATTCGAATTTTCGATGCAATTCAGTTATAAAAACAATTGCTTCTTCGGTCCAGATCTTTGGATAAGAAAGTTTCTTTTCGGCTAAAAATTCCATTGCCGTTGCGGTAATTTCTAATTGGTTTTTCATAGCTGTGGATTTTATTTTAATTAGTAATAATCAGATCACCTGTTTTTATTTTAAAAATTAAAACCATAACAATCTGATATCTAATATTTTCTACACGACAATATTAGAAAAAAGTTTTTTACAAAACAAGCGAACGTTCGCTAAATATTAAAAATAATTTTTTGGCGATTATTTTTAATATGACTATATTTGAGACATGGATATCGAAAAAGACTATATAAAGCTGATATTTGGGCTAAAACTCAAGCAAGTCAGAACTCAAAAAAATCTTTCTCTTTTTGGCTTAGCCAAATTGACCAATCTTTCAAAATCGTACTTAAACGAGATTGAAAAGGGAAAAAAATATCCAAAAACAGATAAAATTTTACTTCTGTGCGAGCATTTAGAAACAAGTTATGACCAAATGGTCTCTTTAAAACTTGATAATAATCTCGCTCCCATTGGAGAAATTCTGAAATCAGGCATTTTAAAAGAAATTCCTTTAGAACTTTTTGGAATTCAGGAAGCCGACTTAATAGACATTATTGCTAATGCACCAGCTAAGGTTAATGCCTTTATTAGTACGATTATCGAAATCGCGCAGCATTATAATTTAAGTCGCGAAAGTTTCTTTTTGGCCGCTTTACGATCGTATCAGGAAGCACACAATAATTATTTTGAGGATCTGGAAGAGAAAGTCATTTCTTTTTCGAAATCATTTCAGATCAACTTAGATTCAAAAGTGAGTATCGAAGAATTAGAGGCCATTTTAAAAGTAGAATATGATTATAAAATAAAAGAAATAGTATTTTCTGAACAGGAAGCTTTAGGCGATTTACGCTCTATTTTCGTTCCTAAAAGCAAAACATTATTACTCTCTACAGAATTAGATAATCCGCAGAAAGCGTTTATTTTAGCCAAAGAAATCGCCTATAATTATTTGAAAATTTCAGACAGATTACTCACTTTTAGCTGGATTAAGTTCGAAAATTTCGATCAGGTGCTGCATAACTTTTATGCTTCGTACTTTGCAGGAGCTTTGTTGCTGCCAAGACAATTGGTTGCCAGCAAAATCAATGATTTTTTAAACAACGAAAAACCTAATCCCGAAGAATTTGTATCGCTCATTGAGAGTTTTGAGGTTTCGCCGGAATCTTTCTATCAGAGACTGACCAATCTATTGCCAAAAGATTTTCACCTTAAAAATTTATTCTTTTTAAGAATGTCCCATAAAATTGGCTCTGATAAATATCAAATCAAAAAAGAATTACACATTACCAATCAGCAAGAACCGCATGCCAACGAAACCGACGAACATTATTGCAGAAGATGGGTTTCGGTAAAAACGATTGATGAAGCTATTACACAAAATAAACCTCATTTTTTTGACGCTCAAATTTCAAGTTATGCACACAGTGGCAATGAATATTTGGTTTTTTCATCAGCCACAAAAGACCCTTTTTTGCAGAATACCATTCGAAGTATTTCAGTTGGAATTTTAATCAATCCGACCATGAAAAAGAAATTCAAATTTATCGAAGGAAAACCTTTGGTAAAAAGAATTGTGGGTGTAACTTGTGAGACTTGTGACGTAAAAAATTGTCTTGAAAGAGCTGCACCGCCAATTGCATTAGAGAAGAAAAGACGACATGAGAATACGGATGCAGTGGTTCAGCAATTTATAAATCAATTTAGTTAGAATATTATGAAATATCTTGTTTTAATAATAACGCTGCTTTCTATTAACTTCAATCAGGAAACAGATAAACTCAATGGCCGTTATAATTATTTGTTAGAAGATGATAATGTCTACGTTCAAAAAGATAAAATCACTTTTAAGGATAGCGTTTTTGTATTTGATAATAAGTATCTGCCAAAAGGAAAAATATCGTATGGCAATGTAATAGTATTGGATAATTTCATCAATAGAGATTTAATTATAAGTATTCCAAAAGATCAAATCAAAAAAGACACTATCTTGTTTGATATGCATGATAAGCAAAGTTCGGCTGCGAATTATCTTGACGAAGTTGTTGGAAAAGGGAAATTGATTAAAATTAAGTAATTTAGTTTCTTTTGATCCCGCGAAGTCACAAAACGTTTTATTTCCCTTTCAATATAATTATCTCAGCATAATCTTGTCATCTCGACGAAGGAGAGATCTCCGCGAGAAGCTCTGTAAAGATTAGCGACTTACTGTGCAGAGTTACTTGCGGAGATCTCTCCTTCGTCGAGATGACAAAGCTACGTGGTTACTTTGTCGCTTTGCATCGATACATCTTCTGAAAACAAAACTTCTAATTTAGCCCCGATAGCACTGGAAATCCTTTTGTGTCCGCCGCGGCGGACATAAAAGATTGGAAGGAATAGCGGGACCAGACGTCTTTTGAAAACCAAAATTTCTGCTCCAGAAAAACCTTAGCCTCTTAGCTCCTCAGAATCTTAGCATCTTTTTCTTAATCTAGGTTAAGTGCCTTTCATTCACCTCGGTGGTATCTTTGTACTATAAAAATAACAAAACACACAGATCATGGAAAATATAGTATTACACAAAGCAGAAACAAGAGGAAATGCAAATCACGGATGGCTTAACGCTTATCATAGCTTTAGTTTTGCAAGCTGGTACAACCCAGAAAGAATTCAGTTTGGCGCTCTTCGTGTTTTGAACGATGACACAATCGCTGGTGGAATGGGTTTTGGAACGCACCCTCACGATAATATGGAAATCATTACGATTCCGCTTGAAGGAGATTTAGCGCACAAAGACAGTATGGGAAATACGGAGATCATCAAAAATGGTGATATTCAGGTGATGAGTGCCGGAACCGGAGTTCAACATAGTGAGTTTAACCCAAATGCAGATCAGCAAACTAAATTATTGCAAATCTGGTTGTTTCCAAACAAAAGAAATGTAGATCCTCGTTACCAACAAATAACTTTGAACGTTGCGGACAGACACAATAAATTAGCGCAAATTTTATCTCCAAATGCTGATGATGAAGGAGTTTGGATTCATCAGGATGCCTGGTTTAACATGGGTAATTTTGACTCAGGTGTATCTACTGAATATAAAATCAAAAAAGAAGGAAACGGAGTTTATGCTTTCATATTAAAAGGAAATGTTACCATTAACGGTCAGGAATTAAACACTCGTGATGCTGTTGGAATTTCAGGAACCGACACTTTAAACATTCAGGCAAATACTGATGCTGAATTTTTATTGATGGACATTCCGATGAACTATTAATTCAAAGATTATAATTAATATTTTTTTTAAGAAACGATATATAAGCTGAAATTCAACTTATTATCGTTTCTTTTTTTACTAAACTTTTCCTAAAAGATAATTTTAATCTACGTGAGAATTGTATTTTTAAGATAATCTATTTAAAAAAATAAAAATCACATTTTTCATTTCTTAATCTAGGTTAAGTGTGTTTCGAGTACTACGGACGTAACTTTGTCCTATCAAAATGAAATTAATTATTTAAAAATAAAAATTATGGCAACTACAAAATGGTCAATCGACCCAACACATTCAGAAATTGGTTTTAAAGTTAAACACATGATGTTTACAAATGTTTCAGGAAAATTTGGAACATACGACGCTACAATTACTACAGACGGAGACAACTTCGAAAATGCAGCTATCGAATTTTCTGCTGATATTGCTTCTGTCGATACTGCAAACGCAGACAGAGACGGACATTTAAGAAGTGGTGACTTTTTTGATGTAGAAAATCATCCAAAACTAACTTTCAAAGCTTCATCATTCAAAAAAATTAATTCTGGAAGCTATGAAATCACTGGAGATTTAAACATTAAAGGTGTTTCTAAAACCGTAACTTTTCCTGTAGAATATAGCGGAATCCTGACTGATCCTTGGGGAAATACTAAAGTAGGTTTAAGCATAGAAGGAAAAATTAATCGTAAAGACTGGGGTTTAAACTGGAACTCTGCTCTTGAAACCGGAGGTGTTTTAGTAGGCGAAGAAGTAAAATTAAACATTGAATTACAATTTGTAAAACAAGCTTAATCCGACAATAATAGAATTTAATTTGGTTGGTTTAAAATCCTGTACTTTTTTGGAAGTGCAGGATTTTTTTGTTTAGATTAGAAAAAAATAGCCACGAATTCACGAATTAATTTAAGCTTTGAGTTGAACTTAATTCGTGAATTCGTGGCGAAAAATTACCGAGTAGCATTCCTAAAGTCACTTGGGGACATTCCGGTTTGTTTTTTGAAGAATCGGGAGAAATACGAGTAATCTTCGTAACCTACTTTAAACGCCACTTCGTTTACTGCTAATTGTTTGTCGATCAACATTCTTTTTATTTCTAAAACCACGCGATCTGTGATTACTTCTGTGGCTGTTTTTTGTAGAATCTCATTGCAGATTCTGTTTAAGTGTTTTAATGTAATGTTTAATTTTTCAGCGTAAAAAGAGGGCAGTTTTTCTTCTTTAAAATATTGTTCCAAAAGTATTTCGAACTTATCGATTTTAATATTATAAGAATGCGTTTGATGCGAATAGGTTTCGTTGTATTTCCTGGTGATTTCGATATGAACACAGTCTAACAAATTCAGCATTTTATCGAGTTGATATTTATTTTCCTGATTATTTTCCTGAATTAGCAAATCAAAATACGGAAGGATTTTTGGAATTTCTTTTTCTTCAAAAACCATTTCCGGCCGATTATGAATAGAATGGTAAAAATTATATTCATTGATGTTTTTCTGCCCGAAATACAAATTATACAATTCCTGTGAAAAGATTATCACAAATCCTTCAATATCTTCAGACAAACTCCAATGATGCATTTGTCCTGGCTGCAACACAAACAAACTTCCTTTTTTGATTTCGAATTGATCAAAATCAACTTCATGCTGTCCTGAACCTTTGGTAAAAAATACCATTAAATAGGAATCGTGACGATGTGGTTCTTCGACAAAACTGTGACTTTTTAGATGTTCCTTAAAAGTATTCACATAAAAATCACGATGGATATCATTACAGCTAAAATTCTGAACACTATAAACGGGATATCTTTTCATACGAGGTTAGATTTTAGATTGCAGATTTTAGATTTTGGAATTTCAATCAAAATGTCTTTATTGTGCTATAAGTGGCGAAGATATAAAAAAGACTTTTAACAGATTACAAATTACCTTTGTATAAATAAAAAACAACAAAATCATGTCAAGTGCATTAACTCATATTTTAAGTAACGAATGTCCTATTTGTCATAAAGGAAAAGTATTTAAAGACAAAAATATCTTTCTAAATTTTAGTTTGCCCAAAATGAATGAATACTGCAGTCATTGCAATTACAAGTTCCAGAAAGAACCTGGTTATTTCTTTGGTGCGATGTATGTAAATTACGGATTAACAGTCGCTCAGGGTATTGCAACTTACTGCGTTGCTCAATTTTTCTTTGAGAAAAATTTCGATTTAAGAATCATTCCTATTATTGCCGTTGTAATTATCTTACTCACTTCTTTCAATCTCCGATTTTCAAGATTAGCATGGATTTACATGTTTAAGGATTATACGAGCTAAAAAAATACTATTTTTGCCTTTCAATTGAAACTAATTTTCAATTTAAAAAAATTCAATCTTAAATTAGACAAATGAAAGCATACGTATTTCCAGGTCAGGGCGCACAGTTTACAGGAATGGGCAAAGACTTATATGAAAGTTCGGCTTTAGCCAAAGAATTATTCGAAAAAGCCAATGAAATTCTTGGTTTCAGAATTACAGATATCATGTTCGAAGGTACTGCCGAAGAACTAAAAGAAACTAAAGTGACTCAGCCAGCGGTTTTTTTACACTCGGTTATTTTAGCTAAAACTTTAGGAGAAGATTTTAAACCAGAAATGGTTGCAGGACATTCATTGGGCGAATTTTCAGCTTTGGTTGCCAACGGAACTTTATCTTTTGAAGACGGTTTGAAATTAGTTTCTCAACGTGCTCTAGCTATGCAAAAAGCCTGCGAAATTACTCCATCTACAATGGCTGCTGTTTTAGGATTGGCGGATAACATTGTTGAAGAAGTTTGTGCTTCGATAGACGGAATCGTGGTTGCTGCAAATTACAACTGTCCTGGACAACTAGTAATTTCCGGAGAAACTACAGCAGTTGAAAAAGCTTGTGAAGCCATGAAAGCTGCAGGAGCAAAACGGGCGCTGATTTTACCTGTTGGAGGAGCTTTTCACTCACCAATGATGGAACCAGCGAGAGAAGAATTAGCAGCTGCAATTGAAGCTACAACTTTCTCTACTCCTATTTGCCCTGTTTACCAAAACGTTACAGCAAATGCAGTTTCAGATGCAAACGAAATCAAAAAGAATTTAATCATTCAATTGACTGCTCCTGTAAAATGGACACAATCAGTTCAGCAAATGATCGCTGACGGCGCTACTTTGTTTACTGAAGTTGGTCCGGGAAAAGTGTTAGCAGGTTTGATCAACAAAATCGATAAAGAAGCGGTTACTGCGAATGCTTAATTTTTAGTATTCAGTTTTCGGTCGCAGTTTTCAGTTTAAAAACTATATCTATAAAAAAGTCCCAAATAAATATTATTTGGGACTTTTTGTTTTATCGTCAGCAACTGTAAACCGTGACTGAGACTGAACACTAAATTAAGAGCGAACTTTCTGCTCCCATTTCCAGGCACTTGCCATTGCTTCGTCTAAACTTAATTCTGCTTTCCAGCCTAAAACATCGTTTGCTTTATCTGTGTTTGCGTACGCTTCGGTAATATCACCTTCGCGGCGCGGCTTAATTACATATGGTAGTTTTTTATCGCTTACTTTTTCGAAACTATGAATTACTTCAAGGACTGAACTTCCCGTTCCTGTCCCTAAATTAAACGTTTCAACCTTTTGCAAATTCTTTTTATTGAATAAACGCTGTAAAGCGATTACGTGTGCTTTTGCCAAATCGACAACGTGAATATAATCACGAACTGCAGTTCCGTCAGGTGTTGGGTAATCATTTCCAAAAACTGATAATTCCTGACGTAATCCCATTCCGGTTTGCGTAATAAAAGGCACTAAATTTTGAGGAACTCCCAATGGTAGTTCTCCAATTTCAGTACTTGAATGCGCTCCCACAGGATTAAAATAACGTAATAAAATGGCGCTAATATTAGTAACTTTAGCTGTATCTGTGATTATTTCTTCCCCTATTTGCTTGGTATTTCCGTAAGGAGACATTGCTGCCTGTACGGGAGCATCTTCTGTAATTGGCATTTTTTCGGCTTGACCGTAAACTGTACAAGACGAGCTAAAAATAAAACTTGCCTCTGGTTTTTGCTGTAATTCCTGCAGCAAATAAACCAACGAAGCAATATTGTTTTCATAATACAATAGAGGTTGTTCTACACTTTCACCTACCGCTTTTGAAGCTGCAAAATGAATTACTCCTGTAACATCATTGTGTTTTTTAAAGAAATCCTGAACGGCACTTTTCTCTCTTAAATCAATTTTTTCAAATAAAGGCGTTTTTCCTGTAATGGCTGTAATTCCTTTTAAAACATCTTCTGTAGAGTTAGAAAGATTATCAATTATCACTACTTCAAAGCCTTCATTTTGCAATTCGACTACGGTGTGAGAACCAATAAATCCTAATCCTCCTGTTACTAATACTTTCATTTTGCGGTTGTTTTTATTATGTAGTTAATTTGTAAGCTTGTCTGGCAATCAAAATCCAGTTGTTCTTTTGCTTTTGCCAAACAAGCATTATTCCTATTTTTATATCCCTGTCGATTCCGTCATCTTTGGTATGGGCAGACAAAACATGTCGCACTATTGCAACATTATCCTGAATCGCTATAACTTGATTCTGAAACTCTATATTAACAAAATCAGATTTTCCGCTCACGATTCCGTCCACAAATTCTGCCTGGTTTTGAAAATTACCGTTCGAATGAACATAGGTCAATTTATCAGAAGTTAATGCTTTTAATTTCGCTCCATCAGCATCAATCATTGCTTTACGCAAAATTTCAACCTGATTAATAATAGCAGTTTCATCTTTTGCATTCGATTTTTGAGCAAAAGCCGAAAACGAAACCAGAACCATCAAAATTAAAACACGTAAACTTCTCATAATTATTTATTTAAAAATTCTAAAACAGAATCTGTAATAAATTTAATTTGTTCATCATCAAGCTCAGTATGCATTGGTAAAGCAATAACTTCTTTCACTAATTGATTGGTAACCGGGAATTGCTCTTCTTTATAACGAGGATCAACATACGCTTTTTGAGAATGTAATGGAATTGGATAGTAAATTGCACATGGAATTTGCTTATCCTGCAAATGCTGTAATAAAGCATTTCTGTCTGCATCGATAATTCTCAATACATATTGATGAAAAACGTGATCATTTTCGTTTGCATCAAATTCCGGCGTAATGATATGTGCATTTCCGGCAAAAGCTGCATTATATTTTGAAGCTGCCAAACGACGTGCTGCATTATATTCGTCTAAAAGTGGCAATTTCGCATTTAAAACTCCTGCCTGAATACTGTCTAAACGTGAATTTACACCCACAACATCATGATGATAACGCTCGTACATTCCGTGATTTACAATTCCGCGGATGATGTGTGCTAATTTATCGTCGTTGGTAAAAATCGCTCCACCATCTCCATAACAGCCTAAGTTTTTAGACGGAAAGAATGAAGTTGCAGCCACATGACCAATAACTCCCACTTTACTTTTTGTTCCAGATTTAGAAATATAGTCAGCTCCAATTGCCTGCGCATTATCTTCAATTACATATAAATTATGTTCAGTTGCAATTTCCATAATTGCGTCCATGTTGGCAGCACGTCCAAATAAGTGTACCGGAACAATTGCTTTTGTTTTTGGCGTAATTGCTTTTTTAATAGCTTCGATATCGATATTCATATTAGTCATATCAACATCAACCAAAACCGGTGTTAATTGCAATAAAGCAATGACCTCAACAGTTGCCGCAAAAGTAAAATCGGCAGTAATTACCTCATCGCCTGGCTTTAAGTCCAACCCCATCATAGCAATCTGTAAAGCATCTGTACCGTTTGCACACGGAATTACATGTTTTGCTCCCAAATAATCTTCAAGATTTTTTTGAAATTGATGTACTATTGGTCCGTTTATATAAGTATTTGTATCTAAAACTTCTTGAATCGAAGCATCAACGGTAGTTTTTATTTTTTCGTATTGACTTTTTAAGTCAACCATTTGAATTTTTTTCATTTTCAATATATTTTAAAATTAAAGACCTGTTTTGTAATCAGAATCTCTAAAAGGAGGAACAAAAATAGTTATTTAATACCTTCAAACCAATGAAAATAATCGAAAGAAGCGTAATTTAGCCACAAAAATAAACAGATGCTTTTTCTATATAATTTAGTCATTTCTATTGCGGGGTTTTTTCTGAAAATTGTAGCACTTTTTAGTCCGAAAATTAAACTTTTTGTAAACGGTAGGAAAAATGTTTTTTCTATTTTAGAGGAAAAAATAAAATCCTCAGATAAAACCATTTGGTTTCATTCGGCATCACTTGGCGAATACGAACAAGGTTTACCGGTAATCGAAAAAATCAAAGAAAAATATCCTGACCATAAAATCATTGTTACTTTTTTCTCTCCATCAGGTTATGAAGTGCGTAAAAATAACACAGTTGCCGATGTAACTGTTTACCTTCCGTTAGATACTAAAAGTAATGCGAAGCAATTTTTAAAATTAGCACATCCTGAATTGGTATTTTTTATTAAATATGAATTTTGGCTCAACTACCTAAAAGAACTGGAAACAAGCAAAACACCTACTTATTTAATTTCCGGAATCTTTAGAGACAATCAGATGTTTTTTAAATGGTATGGCGGTTTTTACAGAAAAGCATTAAAGGCTTTTACTTATTTCTTTGTTCAGAATGAAAGTTCTAAAGAAAAAATTGAAGCAATAGGTTTTCATAATGTGATCGTTTCCGGCGACACTCGTTTTGACCGTGTTAATGCAATTTTAGAAAGAGACAACACACTTGACTTTATCGAAAACTTCAAAAATGATTCCCCTACTATAGTAATAGGAAGTTCCTGGCCAAAAGACGAGGCTTTATTAGCAGAATATATTAATCAGGCGCCTGAGCATGTAAAATTTATTATTGCTCCTCATAACATTAAACCAGATCAAATCACAAGTTTAAAAAGTCAAATCACAAAATCGACTGTATTATTTTCAGAAAAGAGAGACCTTGACTTATCTGGATATAATGTCTTCATTATAGATACAATAGGATTATTGACTAAAATTTACAGCTATGGAACAATAGCGTATGTTGGAGGCGGTTTTGGAAATCCGGGAATTCATAATATTCTTGAACCTGCAACATTTGGAATTCCGATTGTAATTGGTCCGAATTACTCCAATTTCGCAGAAGCAGTCCAATTAGTTGCGCTTGAAGGATGTATTACAATTTCTAATAGTAAGGAGTTAAAAGAAACACTGGATCGTTTGCTTAATGATACTAATTTCTTTGAAGAAAAAAGCAGCATTTGCAGATCTTATATTCAGGACAATAAAGGAGCTACAAATACCATTATGAATATCGTTTCTTAAGCGATTTATTCATGTAAAATAAGATTTCCTGTCGTTATTATTTATAAAAGAGCTTAAACAAGCTCTTTTTCGCTTTTTTAGCTTATCAAATAATGAATCAAAAACAAAATAAACCGCAAGGAAGAGAATAGAAACAGCCAATTCTCTTATTGAATATTCAACAAAAAATAATTTATTCGAAAAATACAACAATATAACATAATTTTAGCATTTTGGCATATTATTTGATAACTAAGATAATCGTGAGCAATGAAAATATTTTAAAAAAAAAGTGAAAAAATATTTTACATATTAAAAAATTTATATCTTTGCCACGAATTAATAATTAACCTTTTATAATAAAGTAAGATGAAAAAAGTATTTTTAAGTTTAGCTGTTGTTGCTGTTTTAACTGTTGTTTCTTGTAAAAAAGCTGATGCTGCAGCTACTGAGTCTGTAGATTCTACTGCTGTTGCTGTTGATTCTGCTGCTGCTGTAGTTGATTCTGCTGCTGCAACTGTTGATTCTGCTGCTGCTAAAGTTGATTCTGCTGCTGCTAAAGTAGAAGAAGTAAAAAAATAATTAGAACCTAAGTTCTAAAAATTTTAAAACCATCCTTGAGATGGTTTTTTTTATGCTCAAAAACTAATTTAAAATTCCAATATTTTAAACTCCAAGTTCAATAGCACAAATCCCGAATTCCAACAACACTTAATGTCTTTTTGGAATTCGGGATTTTTTTTTTCAAAACTTATTAAACAAAATCAAATAAGCGACCAAATTATTGGAATTTAGAATTTACAACATTGGAATTTTACTCTAATCTTCCACCTCTTCTCCTACTTCCACCTCTTCCTCTTCATCTTCAAAAATCAACTCACTCGACGAAAAATCTAAAATCTCAGATCTTGCACCGTACGTTACAATCTCCTTTATTCCCTTTTGCAAAAGCAACTCCGTAGTATACTTACGACTTGTTGCGAAGTGAACCTCACCTAACATTAACTTAAAGAAATATTTCCCTCCAGAACCTTTAAATTTTAAAAACTTAGCCTGATCTATATTTGCCTTAAACTTTTCAATATCCTCCTCACCTTCAAATTTCAATTCATAACTCAAACTCGTAAAGATCACTTTACCCTTTCTTGAAGTAAACACGAACTTATACTCATCGTTAAACCTCTTGCTAATTACGAAAGCACCCATTTATTATTTTAGATTTTAGATTGTTGATTTTAAATTCTTAGTCCCGATAGCTATCGGGATAGATTCTTAGATTCATTAAAATAAATTTACTTCGCAAATTTATTTTATGTTGCGCGAGTTTACACAATAAAAAAAGCCTCTTCAAAAGAAGAGGCTTTAGTACTCAGAGCGGGACTTGAACCCGCACGAACATTGCTGTTCACTGGATTTTAAGTCCAGCGTGTCTACCAATTTCACCATCCGAGCATTAATATGACATTGAGCGAAAAACGGGGCTCGAACCCGCGACCTCGACCTTGGCAAGGTCGCGCTCTACCAACTGAGCTATTTTCGCATTTCAAATTCTTGTAAGAACTACGCAATACCTGACTTGTTCTGTATTGCGAGTGCAAATTTAGGACATTTATTCAATTATACAAGCGTTTTTTGAAAAAAAAATATACTTATTTTATAACTTTCTGATAACCTAAACTTTAAATCTGAAATTATTTTTTAACCAACATTCTTTTAATCTCGTTAAGCTTCATCAATGCTTCGACTGGTGTTATCGCATTTATATCAAGACTCATGATCTCTTCTTTTATTTCTTCTAACAAAGGATCATCCAGATTAAAGAAACTCATTTGCATTTCGTCAGCAGTTTCTTTTATCCCGTTTAATGCATCGCTTGAATGATTCTTTTCTAATTTTTTTAATAACTTTTGTGCTTTCAAAATTACAATCTGAGGCATTCCCGCCATTTTTGCAACATGAATTCCAAAACTATGGGCACTTCCTCCTTTTACCAGCTTTCTGATAAAAAGAACGGTATCTTTTAATTCTTTTACCGCAACATTGTAATTTTGAATTCTCGGTAACGATTCCGTCATTTCGTTTAATTCATGATAATGTGTCGCAAACAAAGTTTTAGGCTTTCCTGGATGTTCGTGCAAAAATTCAGCAATCGCCCAGGCAATCGAGATTCCGTCATAGGTACTGGTTCCTCTACCAATTTCATCTAACAGCACCAAACTACGATCTGAGATATTATTCAAAATCGAAGCCGTTTCGTTCATCTCGACCATAAAAGTAGATTCTCCCATCGAAATATTGTCCGACGCTCCTACTCTGGTAAAGATTTTATCTACAATTCCCATTCTCACGCTATCAGCAGGAACAAAACTTCCCATTTGAGCCAATAATACAATCAAAGCCGTTTGCCTTAAAATAGCCGACTTACCCGACATGTTGGGTCCGGTAATCATTATAATTTGCTGCGTTTCTCTGTCTAAATAAACATCGTTGGCAATATAAGGAGTTCCTACCGGCAATTGTTTTTCGATAACAGGATGTCTACCGTTCTTGATTTCGAGTTCGAATGTTTCATCAATTTCAGGACAAACATATTTATTCTCTACAGCCAATTGCGTAAACGAACACAAACAATCTAATTGCGCTATCAGATTAGCATTCATTTGAACTGGTTTGATATAAGTCGCAATCCAGGCTACTAATTGCTCAAAAAGCTCTGATTCGATTTTATGAATTTTCTCTTCGGCACCCAGAATTTTCGTTTCGTATTCTTTTAATTCCTCTGTAATATAACGTTCGGCATTTACAAGAGTTTGTTTACGAATCCATTCTGTCGGCACTTTATCTTTATGCGTATTTCTTACTTCAATATAATATCCAAAAACATTATTGAAGGATATTTTTAAAGAAGAAATCCCTGTTCTTTCTGATTCTCTTTTTTCGATTCCTTCCAAATACTCTTTCCCAGAAGTTGAAATATCACGTAAATCATCTAACTCTTCACTAATACCTCTTGCAATTGCATTTCCTTTTGCAATTGCGACAGGCGCATCCTGATTCAAAGTTGTTTTGATCTTCTCTCTCAATAAATCACAAGCATGCAAACTATCCCCAATAACTTTTACAGCTTCCTGCGGACTTTGCAAGGCCAAAGTTTTTATTGGAATAATAGCATCCAGAGATTCTTTTAAATACACAATTTCTCTCGGTGAAACTTTCCCCGCAGCGATTTTAGAAATTAAACGCTCTAAATCTGAAATTTGCTTAATTTGATATTGAATATTATACAGAACTTCAGAATTTGATTTCAGATACGAAACCACATCATGACGTCCTTTTATCTTATTGCTATCTTTTAACGGTAAAGCAAGCCAACGTTTTAACAAACGACCGCCCATTGGCGAAAGCGTTCTGTCGATAACATCTAAAAGCGTTACTGCATTTGGATTGTAACTATGATATAATTCTAAGTTTCTAATGGTAAAACGATCCATCCAAACATAAGCATCTTCTGCAATACGCTGAATTGCGGTTATATGCTGGACACGATTGTGCTGCGTTTCAGACAAATAATACAAAATCGCTCCCGAAGCAATAATCCCTTCTTTTAATTCTTCGATTCCAAACCCTTTTAATGAAACGGTCTGAAAATGTTTAGTCAGGGTTTCTACAGCATAATCTTCTTTATAAATCCAGTCTTCCAGATAAAAAGTATGAAAATCTTCGCCGAAAGAAGCTTTAAAATCTCCTTTATTATTTTTAGGCACCAGAATTTCACTTGGATTAAAATTCTGCAATAACTTATCTATATATTCTGCATTTCCCTGAGCCGTCAAAAACTCTCCGGTCGAAACGTCCAGAAAAGAAACTCCTATATTTTTATTAGCAAAATAAACTGATGCTAAAAAGTTGTTTGTTTTGGATTGTAAAACTTCATCATTTAAAGAAACTCCCGGAGTTACCAACTCAGTAACGCCACGTTTCACGATAGTTTTGGTCATTTTAGGATCTTCAAGCTGATCGCAAATCGCTACACGAAGTCCGGCTTTAACCAATTTTGGCAAATAAGTATTAATAGAATGATGCGGAAAACCTGCCAAAGCTGTTTCTGTTTCAGAACCAGCACCTCTTTTGGTCAAGGTTATTCCAAGGATTTTTGATGCCCTAATCGCGTCTTCGCCAAAGGTTTCGTAAAAATCACCCACTCTAAAAAGCAGACATGCATCAGGATATTTTCTCTTGATTTCGTTGTACTGTTTCATTAAGGGTGTTTCTTTCACCACTTTCTCTTTCGCTGCCAAATTATTGTCTTTTAAATGAAAAATTAAGATAGCGAATTTATAATATTTTAAAGGAATATCGAAGTGGATCAAAAATTAAAATATTTTAAGATATTTTTATATTAAGATATTAGATTTTTCTATAGATTTGTTCATAATTAAAACAAAGATTCTAAAGATGAAAAAAATAATTTTATTCGCTATGTTAGCTGTAGTTGGAATTACTGCTTCTAACGCTCAAGCTAAAAAAACAACAGCTAAAGCTGCTAAGGTTGCTAAGGTTGAAGGAGCAGGAATGGCTTTCGAAACAGAAACTATTGACTACGGAACTATCGCTCACAATGCTGACGGAAAACGTGAATTTGTTTTTGTAAACAACGGAACTAAACCACTAATCATTACAAATACACAAGGATCTTGTGGTTGTACTGTACCAACAACTCCAAAAGAGCCAATCGCTCCGGGTGCTAAAGGTATTATTGGTGTAAAATATGCTACTGACAGAGTAGGTACTTTTACTAAAACTGTAACTGTAACTTCTAATGCTGAAGGACAACCAACAAAAGTACTTACTATTAAAGGTACAGTTTTACCAGATCCGGTTAAAAGCTAATCTGAAAAACAAAATAAAATAATTCGAAAAAGCTTCCTTATCTTTGGAAGCTTTTTTTATGACCTGAATACAACACAAATGAGAAAACTCGAAAATAGCGAACTTGACAGAAAATCGATTGAAGATTTTAAAAAATCAGACAAAACTCCTCTTATAATAGTGTTAGACGACATTCGCAGCCTACACAACATTGGATCTGTATTTAGAACTTCTGACGCTTTTTTGGTCGAAAAAATAATTCTGTGCGGTATTACAGCAACTCCTCCCAATAAAGAAATTCATAAAACCGCTCTTGGCGCTACTGAAACTGTGGCTTGGGAACATCATGAAAACGTATTAGAAGTTATTGAAAATCTTAAAAAAGAGAACGTAATAACAATGGCTATTGAACAGGTTGAAAGTTCTGTTTTTCTTCAGGATTTTAAAGTGAAGCAAAATCAAAAATACGCTCTTGTCTTTGGAAATGAGGTTTATGGCGTAGCACAGGAAGCAGTTGCAATTTGTGATGGCTGTATCGAGATTCCTCAATTAGGAACAAAACACTCCTTAAACATTGCAGTAAGTGCAGGAATTGTAGTTTGGGATTTATTTCAAAAATTAAATTGGCCAAGCACTATTTAATAACAGAATTTCCTTTCATAAAATGTTATTTTTAAAGAAGATTTAAGGTTTAAATGTTAGATATTTAAATATATTTTTTTGTTATTATAAAATTGATACTTTTATAAAATGAAAAGTATCAATTTCTTAAAAATAATCATAATATTTTTTGTATTAAGCTTTAAACAGTCTTATTCAATTGAAAAAATTAGATCTTTAGACAGATGTCTAATTAAGATAACGAATGACACTCTTAAGCCAAACAAAAAAAAGGGCTCTTTAGGTCTTGCCATCGTTCCTCCGTCAATTAAAGCTAGCGGAGATCAATTTTACTGTCCACAAACTACTACTAATGTTGTAACCAGCATTATCATTACTCATGATCCCTTAGAACCGGGAACTGAAGCCGGATATATCCAGGTCTCTTCAGGTTATTCCAGTGGTTTCGATCAATTAGCTCTTTCAAACGCTGCAACACATCCTTCAATCACTACAAGTTGGGATGCTACTGCCGGAAAATTAAAAATATCAAGTGCAACAGGTGGTAATGTTTTATATACTGATTTAGAATCTGCTATCAAAGATGTGATATTCTCCAATTCTTCGGCTACCGCTTCCGGAACTAAAACTTTTTCTATCACGATTGGTAACGCCAATTATCTTCCATCTACTCAACATTACTATTTATTTGTTCCCAGCATTGGTATTTCCTGGACCGCAGCAAAAACTGCTGCCGAAAACAGTAATTATTACGGATTACAAGGTTATCTGGCTACTATATTATCTGCAGATGAAGCTAAATTAATTGGTGAACAAGCTTCAGGAACCGGATGGATTGGTGGAAGTGACTCAGAAACTGAAGGTGTATGGAAATGGGTTACAGGACCTGAAGAAGGCACTGTCTTCTGGAATGGAGCAGTAAATGGCTCTACTCCAAATTTTGCTTTCTGGAATACTGGCGAACCCAATAATCAGGGAGATGAAGACTATGCCCATATTACCCAACCCGGAGTTGGAATAAGAGGATCATGGAATGATTTATCAAATATGGGAGATACAAGTGGTAATTACCAGCCCAAAGGTTATGTAGTAGAATATGGCGGAATGCCTGGCGAATTACCGTTAGAAATTGCTGCGAGTACCAAAATTACAATTCCCGTTGCAACACCTGCCGCAAATCCGAGTCCTGTGTGTGATTCCGGGAGTTTTACATTTAGCGCTACAGCAACAGCTGGCTCAACAATTAGTTGGTACAACGAGGCTGTTGGTGGAACTTTACTGGGAACAGGAAACACTTACACTACTCCAACTCTAACTACAACAACAACTTATTATGTTGATGCCGGTTGTGAATCAAACAGAAAATCAGTTGTTGCTACTGTAAATACAACACCTTCAACCCCAGTTGCAGCATCTTCAACAGTTTATAATTGCGGACCTGGAAGCGTAACTCTCGAAGCCAATTCTAATATGGGTACTATCAGTTGGTTTACATCTTCTGCTGGAGGAAATAGTGTTTATACAGGAAATAGTTTTACAACACCAGCCATTTCGAACAATATTACTTATTATGCACAGGCCTCAAATGGCACTTGCATTAATACTGATCGTACAGTTGTAAACATTGTCATCTATACGCCTCCTATTGTCACTGACGAAACTTTACCTTTATGTCAATTTCAGACTATAACACTTGACGCAGGAATTTCGGGAATGACTTATGTATGGAATACCGGTGCAACATCGCCCACTATTGATGTTACTACAGGCGGAACTTACACCGTAGACGTTACAAGTCCTGCTCCCGAAAATTGCACGAGCAGAAAAACAATAGTAGTCGAAGAACATCAAATTCCGCAAATAGATCGAATTGATGTAAACGGAACTACAGCTGTAATTTATCTTAAAAAAGAAGCCGATTATTTTGAATTTTCTGTTGATGGAATAAACTTTCAGGATTCAAATACTTTTTTTGATGTTTCCGGAGGATTACAAACAGCTTATGTTAGAGAAAAAAGCGGTTGCGGACAAATTATCCAAGAATTTGTTGTACTTGTGTTCCCTCCTTTTTTCACTCCAAACAATGATTCTTATAATGACGTATGGCAAGTAACCGGAATGGAAAATTATCCGCAGGCGCAAGTCACCATTTTTGATCGCTACGGAAAACTAATTGCACAACTTACCGCTGCTAAAATGAGTTGGGACGGAACTTTTAATAAAATGCCTCTTCCCGCTTCTGATTATTGGTATGCGCTAAAAATTGACAATACACATCCTGTTTTTAAAGGTCATTTTTCTTTGAAGAGATAATTCTGTTAATTAGATAATTCAAATACGCTATTAGAATTATCTAATTGACACATTCTCTAATTCTCTAATTAATTTATTTTTTTCTGAATTTCATCTAATATAAAAAGATAGTCTTCGTGCTTTTTTACAAAATCACGATCTGAAACATCTATAATAAGGACATTGAGGTCTTTTTGGGATTTAATATAATCCAGATAACCATTATTAATTTTATCCAAATATTCTGCCTCAATATTCTGTTCGTAAGTTCTACCGCGTTTTTTGATATTCTGAAGCAATCGTTCTGAATTCTGATACAGATAAACGTACAAATCAGGTTTTGGCATTTCTTTATAAATAATATCGAATAAGTTTCGATACAAACGATATTCATCTTCTGCCAGGGTAATTTTGGCAAAAATCAAAGATTTAAAAATATGATAATCGGCTACTATGAAATCTTTAAACAAATCAAACTGCGCCAAATCATCTGATAATTGCTGATAACGATCTGCAAGAAAAGACATTTCCAATGGAAAAGCATATCTATTTTGATCCTTATAAAATTTAGGTAAAAAAGGATTATCGGCAAAACGCTCTAAAACTGTTTTGGCATTAAAATCTTCAGCAATTTTTTGTACCAAAGTTGTTTTTCCTGCTCCTATATTTCCTTCAAAAGCAATATAATTAAAGGTTTCTAAGGCTATTTCGCGTAGAGGATTTTTTAAATCCTGAACTACTGTACAAACACTGTCATCTGGTGAAACGGCAATTAATTCTGAAACCGATTTTTGAAAAACAGGATGTTTCCAGTCTAATTTTAAATCCTGAACCGGCATCAAAACAAAATTTCTGTTCTGCATTAAAGGATGCGGAATTTTCAGTTTTTCAGAATCAATAATTTCATCATCAAAAGCAATTAAATCAATATCGATAATTCGGGATTGATAGCCTTCCTGATTCGAACGGATTCGCCCTAAATGTTTTTCGACTTTTAAAACCTGATTTAGTATTTTTTGTGCTGATGAAGTAGTATGTAAAAGGAGAGCACAGTTATAAAAAGCATCGCTTTCAAAACCCCAGGCGGGAGTTTCGTATAGTTTTGAAACCCTGATTACAGTTCCTACTTCCTGATGTATCAAATCGATACAACTTTCGATGTTTGCTAACCTGTTTCCCTGATTACTCCCTATAGATAAAACGACTTGATGCTGTGACTTCATAATAAATGCAAATTAACTAAAACTATTTTAGAATTACCCATATTATTTAAATCAAGAATTAGAAGTTTCGAACTGTTTCTGATTTTTTATTTCTTATAACTTCCTAAAAAATTGCTGATATGATACAAAATATCCTATCTTTAATTAAGATAGTTAAAAATGTAAAAAGCACAACTATTTGATCAAATCGTATATTCGAAATAATTTGTTTTTAGAGTACATTTGTAACAAACCAGCCTTTTTCGCTACTTATTAAAAAAAATATACTTATGAAGTTTTTAGGAAATGTAATTGCCACAGTTGTCGGTATTTTTGTATTTATTATGTTCTTCTTTTTTGGAATAATTCTTATCGGAGCTATTTTTGGAGGAGACGATACTGTTTCTGTCAAAAGTGATTCTGTTATAGAATTAAATTTAAAACAAATTCAAAACGATTATGCCGGAAAATACAAAGATCCGTGGGTAACTGTTTTCTCTGATAAAAAAGGAGTTGGTTTGACCGATGTTATTAATGCGATCGAAGCAGCAAAAACAGATGATAATATTAAAGGAATTTCAATACTTAATGATGAATCTTCTTTAGGATTAGCTCAATATAAAGATTTGAGAAACGCACTTGAAAGTTTCAAAAAATCAGGAAAATTTGTTTGGGCGTACGCCAATACTTATTCGCAAAAAGAATATTATTTAAACTCTGTCGCCAATACAGTTTACATTAATCCTGCAGGTGATTTAGATTTTAAAGGACTTTCGTCTGAAGTAATGTTCTTTAAAGATTTCCAGGATAAATCAGGCATTCATATGGAAGTGATTCGTCACGGAAAATACAAAAGTGCTGTTGAACCGTTTTTAGAAAATAAAATGAGTGATGCCAACAGAGAACAAGTTACGGCACTTTTAAATTCGATCTGGACAACGGTTTCTACCGATATTGCAAAAAGCAGAAACATTCCGCTTGATAAATTAAATGAAATTGCAAACGGTTTATTGGCCAGAACTCCCGAAATGGCAAAAGCGCAGCATTTAGTAGATATTGTCGCTTACGAAGATGTGTACCATAATGCCATTAAAAAAGCCCTGAAAGTAACCGGCGATGACGATTATAATAAAATCTCGATTTTAGATTATACTCAAAATAATGTTACAACTGCTTTAACGAATACAGCAACAGATCAAATTGCGATTATTTACGCTCAAGGCGAAATACAAAGCGGCGAAGGAGATGTTACCGTAATTGGCGAAGGTTCTATGCGTCGTTCTTTACAAGAAGCCCGTAAAAATGAAGATGTAAAAGCAATCGTGCTTAGAATTGACAGTCCTGGAGGAAACGCTTTAACTTCTGACCTGATCTGGAGAGAAATTGAAATTACCAAAAAAGTAAAACCTGTGGTTGTTTCTATGGGAAATTATGCCGCTTCAGGAGGATATTATATCGCTTGTAATGCCAATACTATTTTTGCCGAAAGCAATACTATTACCGGTTCTATTGGTGTTTTTGGAATTTTACCAAATTTTAGTCCTTTAGCCAATAAATTAGGAATTAATACTGAGCAGGTAAAAACGCATGAAAACTCGGCTAATTATAGTCCGTTTGTACCTGTTGATGAAAAATTCAAAGCTTTTACTTTAGAAGGTGTTGAACACATTTACAACACTTTTGTAACGCATGTTGCCGAAGGCAGAAAAATGACTTTTGCTCAGGTTGATGCCATTGCACAAGGAAGAGTATGGTCAGGATCTGAAGCTTTAAAAATTGGTTTAGTGGATAAAATTGGTGGATTAAATGATGCTATTGCCGAAGCTGCACGAATTGCCAAAGTAAAATCATACAGCACACAAAACTATCCTGAATACGAGAAAACATTCAATGATATTCTTTCAGGTTTACCATTTGCACAATCGAAAGAAGCATTTATAAAAGAAGAAATTGGTGAAGAGAATTATATGCTTATCGAGCAGGTAAAAAGACTTCAGAAACAAAAAGGAGTTCAGGCAATGCTTCCTTTTGGATTAAATATTAAATAATTACATTTTGTAAAATGAAAAAATTATTTGCTCTTGCTGCTTTTTTATTCTTGGGTTTTGTAAATGCTCAGGATAAAAAAGAACTTACGTTTAAAGAATCTCCGTTAATATTAAAAATTAATATCGATCAGATTTTTGGTACGCTGACCACTCCGGATCTCACAACGAAATATCCGGTGGCGTTAATCATTTCGGGTTCAGGACCAACAGACCGAAACGGAAATAATCCGATGATGAAAAATAATTCGCTAAAAATGCTGGCAGAAGCTTTAGCAAAAAAAGGGATTGCATCAGTACGATACGATAAACGAGGAATTGGCGAAAGCAAAGCTTCAGCTGTAACAGAACAAACTTTGGTATTCGAAAATTATACTGAAGATGCCAAAAGCTGGATAAATCTATTAAAACAAGACAGACGTTTTTCTGAAGTAATTGTTATCGGGCACAGCGAAGGTTCTTTGATAGGAATGATTGCCGGAGCAAAAGCAAACAAATTTATTTCTATTGCCGGTCCGGGAGAATCTGCTGATAAATTGATTAAAGCGCAAATTGCTTCTAAGTCAAACAAACAATTAGAAGAAATGACTTTTCCTATTATTGATAGTTTAAAAAGCGGACATTATGCACAAAAAATTGACCCAATGCTGAATTCTCTTTTTAGACCAAGTATTCAGCCTTATTTAATTTCCTGGTTTAAATATAATCCTCAAGCAGAGATTAAAGCTTTAAAGGTTCCCGTTTTAATTTTGCAAGGAAACAAGGATTTACAAGTTACAGTAAAAGACGCTGAACTTTTATCGCAAGCCAATAAAAGTGCCGAACTATTGATTGTAGACAAAATGAATCATATCATGAAAACTATCGAAGGTGACACTCAGGCAAATATGGAAAGTTATAATAATGAAAGCTTACCAATCTCAGAAATCATGACCAACAAGATTATTTCTTTCATTAAAAAATAATCAAAATCATAAAATCATTAAAAATCCGTTTGAACTTATATTCAAACGGATTTTTTATTTTTCAATAAAATAAAAATATTCCTACTTTTTGTAAAAACTTTAGCTTTGATCTCAATCAAAAAAAACTATTTTTGTACGAGCTCATTTTATGAATTTAAACTCTCAAATCTATTAATATGTTAAAGAAAATTTTAAAAATCACAGCCATAGTTCTCGTGGTGATTGTAGCCGCATTATTTGCCATTCCGTATTTCTTTAAAGATCAAATAAAAGCTAAAATTGCTGATGCTATCAACGAAAGTGTTGATGCCAAAGTAAGTTTTGCCGATGCTGATTTAAGCTTGTTTAAAAACTTCCCAAACGCAACTGTAGGGATCGAAAAACTAGTCATTATCAACAAAGCTCCTTTTGAAGGTGACACATTGGTTTCGTTAGGCGAACTGAATTTAAAGATGAGCATTAAAGAACTTTTTAAAGGAAAAGATGAACCTTTGAATATTCAGGGAATAAGCTCTACAAATGGTTTAATCAATATTATTTTTAATAAAGACGGTCTTGGTAACTTTGATATTGCCTTAAAAGATAAAAAAGAAACAAAAACAGACGAAGCAAGCAAACCGCTTTCTTTAAAAATCCAAAATTATAAAATCGAGAATTTTACTTTTAGATATATCGATCAGGGTTCTAAAATAAAAATGGTAATTGATAGTCTGAACCATGAGGGAACCGGAGATTTTACCAATTCTAAATTAGATTTGACAACAAAATCTACCGCCAACGTGTCTTTGGATATGGATAAAATGAATTACATGAAAAATGTAAAACTGACTTTAGATGCTGTTCTTGGAATTGATCTAGAACAAAGTAAATATACTTTTAAAGAAAATAAAGCTTTAATTAACCAATTGCCATTAGAATTTGACGGATTTATCAAGATGGTGGAGAAAGGTCAGGTTTATGATTTAAAGTTTAAAACGCCAACGTCATCGTTTACGAATTTCTTAGGATTAATTCCTTCGGCCTATGCTTCAAGCTTAGATGGTGTAAAAACAACCGGAGATTTTACCGTTGTTGGTTTTGCAAAAGGAGAACTTACAGATACTACTGTTCCTAAATTCAACATTGCAATTGCTTCTAATAATGCTTCTTTTCAATATCCTAACTTACCAAAATCAGTTCAGAATATTGTAATCGACACAAAAATCATCAATGAAACGGGGATTCTAAATGATACTTATATAAACCTAGATAAACTTTCTTTTAGAATTGATCAGGATGTTTTTAATGCTAAAGCCAATATCAAAAACATAACCGTCAATCCGTTTGTAGATGCGGCTTTAAAAGGAACTATCAATTTAGCCAATCTTTCGAAAGCATATCCAATTAAAATGGATAAACCTCTTGCCGGTATTCTAAAAGCTGATGTAACGACACAATTTGATATGGCATCTGTAGAAAAAAGCCAATATCAAAACATTAAAAACGCAGGAACGATGAGTTTGTCAGGATTTAAATATACTGACGAAAACAATAAATCGATGAACATTAGTACGGCTTTGGTTGAGTTTAACCCAAGTACAATTAACCTGAAAAAATTTGATGCTACAACCGGAAAAAGTGATTTGAGCATTAATGGAGTTTTAGAAAATTTCTATGGTTTTATGTTTAAGAAACAAGAACTAAGAGGAAACTTCAACATGAGTTCGAACCAGTTAGCTGTTGATGATTTTATGACTGCCGGGGAACCTGCTAAAACGGGAACTGCAACCGGAAAAGAAGGAGGAACAAAGGCAACACCTGCAAAACCTGCTGATGCAATGAAGATTCCTGCTTTCCTGAATTGCACCATAAATGCAAAAGCAAACACGGTTTTGTATGACAATTTAAAACTAACTGCTGTTTCAGGAAAACTGATTGTAAAGGATGAAAAAGCAACTTTAGAAAACTTTAAAACTTCTATTTTTGGAGGAACAATTGGTCTTACAGGAACGGTTTCTACAAAAGCAAAAGTACCTACTTTTGATATGAATTTAGGTTTTAATCAGGTGGATATTGCGCAGACTTTTACGCAACTGGACATGATGAAAAAGATTGCTCCAATTGCCGGAATCATTAATGGAAAATTAAATTCGACTATTAAATTAAACGGTAATCTTGATGCCAACGAACTTACTCCGGATTTAAAATCAATTTCAGGAGATTTAATCGGGCAATTGCTTTCGACAACTGTGAATGCTAAAAATTCAACGGTATTAAATGCCTTAACTTCAAATATCAAATTTCTTGATATGAGTAAGGTGAATTTAAATGATATTAAAGCTGCGGTAACTTTTGAAAATGGAAAAGTAAACGTAAAACCTTTTGATATTAAATATCAGGACATCAAAGTAACTGTTGGCGGAACTCATGGTTTTGATCAAACAATGAATTACAACTTAAAGTTAGATGTACCGGCTAAATATTTAGGAACTGAGGCCAACGCCTTTATTGCTAAAATGTCTCCGGCAGATGCTGCAAAATTGCAAAACATTCCGATAAACGCTTTGATTACAGGTAATTTTTCTAACCCGAAAGTTTCTACAGACATGAAAACGGCTGTTACAAGCTTAACCACTCAACTGGTAAACCAGCAAAAAGAAAAACTGACTCAAAAAGGTACTTCGGCTCTTACTGACCTGATCAATAAGAATACAAAAGCAAAAGATACTACACAGGCTGCAAAAACAGAAAAAGAGCAGAAAACGCAAGAAGCTACAAAAAAAGCGAGCGACTTAATCAATGGTTTATTTAAGAAAAAATAAAACAAAGATTTACACAAAAAAAGAGGCATCCATTACAACGAATGCCTCTTTTTTTATACTATATTTTATTAAATCGCTTTTGAATAACTATTTATTTTTCCATTATTCAAAATGGAATTGATGACTTTTAGATAATCCTTTTTAGTATATAATTTGACATCTATTCCAATACTTGAATTGTCATAAGGTTCGTATTTTTTGATCTTCGATATAGAAAACAACCCTATTGTTGGAGTTTGTACAGCACTTGCCAAATGCATAATACCGCTGTCGGCACCTATAAATAAATCGGCATTGGCAATGACAGCTCCTATTTCGCGAATATCTTTACTATAAAATGTAGGTGCTTTAAAAGCAATTTGCGAAACATTTTCTACAGGCAGGATTTCGATAATATTATAATTTTTATATTCTTCTTTAAGCTGTGAGTAAAATTTTCCCCACCACTCCTCAGACAAACACTTTTCGCCTGTTGCGTATGTAAAAATGCAGATTGTTTTTTTATCGTTATGGAATAAGTCATTTAAAATTCTTTTGCCTTCGGTCATTTCAAAAGAAGATAACTTAAGATCTAAAGGAGCTATTATTTTATTGCTTTTTGGAAAACGCAGCTGGGTGAGATAATTTCGAAAATTATAAACAGGATATTTGGCAATATGCTCATAATCGCTTTTTACAAATTGGGTTTCTTCATTAGAATCTCCAAAAAATTTATACTTGGCGTTTGAAAACTGAACGGCTAAACGTCCCGAAGAAGAGTTTTGATCTACATTAATTGCGATATCATAATTTTGTTTTTTTATTGAAATCCAGACATTCAGATATTTCAATAAACTTTTGAAAGGCTTTCTGGGTAAGTCAATTATTTTACCAATATTATCATAATTTTCAAAAATAATTGGAGCTAACGTTCCCTTAACAAACAAATCGACTTTACAATTTGGAAATATTTCTGTGACTTCCTGAACGAGAGGTGTGATCAATAATAAGTTTCCTAATCTTCCGTTTGGTCTGCAGATTAAGATTTTTTTTATGTCATTTTTATCGACTAAAATAATATCTCCTTGTGATCTTGCTTTTCCAATATTCTTAGTAAGATTGCGCATTAAGCCGCGTCTAAAAACATTTATTTTATTGAGAATAGCCATCTTGTAAATAATTTAGGAGTTATTAAATTTTCATTTAAATTTTAAAAAAAACAGAGTGTTTAAACTAGTTTAAAACTAGTCTCTTTTATTTTTTAAAATTAAATTCTTTCAATAAGCAATTATTACAAAATTGTAACCAAATGTATCAACATTCACATATTCAACTAGTTGAAAGCAATTTAAAACTACTAAAAATATTTCTTAATCAAATAAATACTAGACAGTTAGTCAAAAAAACAAGACGAATAACCAATAACGCTAGACGTTTATTGTGACTACGTACCCTTCTGAACTGCGAACATTAAAAACAGTTCCATTTTCAAAAATTAAATACTGCCCTTTAATCCCTATTAATTTTCCCTGAAACGATGGATTTTTATCCAAATTTAAACTGGCTACTTTTGCAGGATAATTGAGAACCGGATAATGCAATTCATACAGATCATTTTTTTGGGAATAAAAATACTCTTTAGCCTCATCAGGAATTAAGCTTTCTACTTTTACTTTTTCAGCAAGAAGATCAAAAATTCCCCCTGTATTCTGAAGCATCTTTCTCCAATTGGTTTTATCCGTATAATGATCTTTTAATGCGACCTCTGTAATTCCGGCTAAATATCTGTTTGGAACCTCAACAATTGCGACTGCCTGTGTTGCGCCCTGATCGATCCAACGGGTTGGAACCTGGGTTTTACGGGTTACTCCCACTTTTACTTCACTTGCCAACGCCAGATAAACAACGTGAGGCTGTAATTGTACTTTTTGTTCATACTCCAGATCACGATCTGCAATCCCCAGATGGGCAGTACTTAATTCCGGCCTCATAATCCAGTCACCAACTGCAGGACTGGAGTAAAAGCAATCGTAGCAAAAACCCTGACGGAATATTTTTTTCTTTTTATGACAATTCAAACATTCATAACCTGCAAAATTAATCTCAATCTCTTTATTCAAAAGTTGATTCATATGTAGAAAACTATCTTCGAAAACCAAATAATATTGTATTGGGTTCCCTAATTCAGTTTGCATTTTTGTAAGTACTCCTTGATATGTCATAAGAATTGTAGATTGTAGATTTCAGATATTAGATTTGCTCTGTATTATGAACTTTTATTTTGTTAAAATTCCAATTATCAATTGGAATCTTTCCTTTTATAGAACTGTTTTTTTACAAAAAAACACTATTTTTGATACAACGGCAAAGTTAGTATTTGTCGATCGATATTCAAATTTTATATTTTTTGATTTTCGTGTCAAGAGAAATTTAAAATGTAAAATCAGCAATCTAAAAATTAACTCATGCCCTTATCAATAATCAATTCGTTTGCCTCTTGGGTCCTGAAACAAAGGATACATCAAATAGAACTTTTTCTAAAATATCCCAACGAAGTTCAGGAAGAACTGCTGCATAATTTATTGACGGCTTCGGAAAACACGATTGTAGGAAAGAAATATGATTTTGAATCGATTACATCCTATGCCACTTTTGCTGAAAGAGTTCCTATCGCAACTTATGAAGAATTACAACCTTTAATAGAACGTACCCGTCAGGGCGAGCAGGGAGTTTTTTGGGAAACGCCTATAAAATGGTTTGCCAAATCGAGCGGTACTACGAATGCAAAAAGTAAATTTATTCCGGTAAGTAATGAGGCTCTTGAAGATTGTCACTATAAAGGAAGTAAAGATTTGCTTTGTTTGTATTTGAACAACAACGAAGACTCGGAATTGTTTTTAGGAAAAAGTCTTCGCTTGGGCGGAAGTTCTCAGATCTACGAAAACAACAATACTTTCTTTGGAGATTTATCAGCTATTTTGATTGAGAATATGCCAATCTGGGCTGAATTCAGCAGTACGCCAAGCAGCAAAACTTCGTTGATGAGCGAATGGGAAACTAAAATTGCTGCCATCATAAACGAAACCAAAAACGAAAACGTGACCAGTTTTGCGGGTGTTCCTTCGTGGATGTTGGTTTTAATGAATAAGGTTTTAGAAAATACCGGCAAACAAAACTTATTGGAAATTTGGCCTAATCTGGAAGTTTACTTTCACGGAGGTGTAAGTTTTTCTCCTTATAAAGAACAATACAAGAAAATTTTACCTAGTAAAGATTTCAAATATTACGAAATATATAATGCTTCTGAAGGTTTCTTTGCCATTCAGGATTTGAATAATTCCAGCGACTTATTACTGATGCTGGATTACGGCATTTTCTACGAATTTATATCCATGGATACCTTTGGAACTCCGGATCAAAAAGTAATTCGTCTGGCTGATGTTGAACTGAATAAAAACTACGCGATTGTCATTACAACCAATTCGGGTTTATGGCGCTATTTGATTGGTGATACGGTGCGTTTTACATCCTTAAACCCATACAGAATTCGTGTTACAGGCAGAACCAAACATCATATTAATGTTTTTGGCGAAGAATTAATGGTCGAAAATACCGATCAGGCTATTGCCAAAGCCTGCCAAATTACCCAAACTGAAGTGATTGATTATACGGTTGCCCCAATTTTTATGCAGGACAAAGAAAAAGGCGCACACGAATGGATGATCGAATTCAAGAAAAAACCGGCTGATGTTGGCCTTTTCCAGAAAGTGCTGGATGAAACGTTACAGACCTTAAACTCTGATTACGAAGCGAAACGTCACAATAATATGACATTGAATCCTTTGGTGATTAATGTGGCTCGTGAGAATTTGTTTTATGATTGGCTGAAAGAACGTGATAAACTAGGCGGACAGCATAAAATTCCGAGACTTTCTAATCAAAGGGATTATTTGGAGCAGTTGAAGGAGATGTGTGTGGTTAAACACTAATTTCACGAATTTTCACGAAGTTATGTCGCTGATGCGATCGCCTAGCTTGTGACTACATCGACCTAAAAAACTTCTACGAGTACAAGGAACTCAGCTTAAAAAAATAAATTAGTAATGAAAAATAGCATACTAGTGCTTTTTATCCTATTCACTCAAAGCCTGATATCTCAAAATATTGAACCACTAAGTCCAATTCAAAAAGTACTTTATGATTTTGAAACAGTTCAAGTAAAACCAGAATTTCCTGGTGGAAAAGAAAAATTTCTTGAATACGTACAAATAAATTTCAAAAAGTCAAACATTAATAAAAATATTAAAGGATCGATTCTTGCAAATTTTATTGTTGAAATGGATGGTTCGATAACGAATGTTGCAATTATAAAAGATTACGGGATAAAAACAGGAAAAACACTTAAGAGAATATTAGAAAAATCTCCGAAATGGCTTTGTGGAGAACACGAAGGATATCACGTTAGGACAAAAGTAGATTTTACTTTTGAGATAGATTAAATTCATTTCTATTAATTCCCTCCAGGTAAAGCAGGAGGCTATTCAAAACAAAACTTCTCGCTGGCGCGGATGTCTCGCCCGTGAGCATAATCAATTTTATTTTTTTTTTACTTTGCTGTGTGTGTGTACTATCTACACACTATAAGTGTCCGAAACCTATTGCTCTGAAAGAGCTCTAGCAATAGCATGGTGCGAAGCACTATGAATGAAAAACGATTATAATTTTTAAGCCCTGTAAGGGCGGAAGCCTAATTTCAAAAAGCATTTTTCACCATGTTTTACATGATGTACTGCTTTAAAACACCTTTTTCTTTGAATCTGTATTATCAATTTTCTTTTGCCCTTTCAGGGCATTTCCCCTTTTGACTTAATTTGTAGTGCGTTGCACTACGCTATTGCTTTTTAGGGCTTTCAGCCTATTTTTAAAAGTTTCGCACACTCATGGGAGACGCTCAAAATAACATAATAGCTAGTCTTAATAGAAGCACAAATGACCCAAAATGAACTTATAAATACTAAATCGCATGAGGGATAGAAGTGGAAATCCTTTTGTGTCCGCCGTGGCGAACACAAAAGATTACTTCGTCAGTTCGCTATCGCTCGTGTGGAACGGATAGCCCGACCCGGAGGGGCATGCCCATAAAAAAACCTTAGCTTTTATTAAAAAACTAAGGTCTAATTTATTTAGATTGTCGAGTTACTTGTGGAGATTTTTCGTTCCTCAAAATGACAAACTGTATGTTTATTCGACACGTTACATTACATCATATCAATATATCGGTCGTGATATCCTAATAAGTATAAGACACCATCAAGACCTAAACTTGATATTGAAGTTGAAGCACTTTCTTTTACTTTTGGTTTTGCATGAAAAGCGATTCCTAATCCGGCTAAATTTATCATTGGCAAGTCATTGGCGCCGTCTCCTACTGCTATAGTTTGATTGATGTGGATTCCTTCTTTTTCGGCAATGGCTTTTAGGTATTCGGCTTTCTTTTGTCCGTCTACGATTTCGCCTAAATATTTACCGGTTAGTTTACCATCTTTGATCTCTAATCTATTGGCATGAACATAATCGATACCCAATTCTTTTTGCAGGTATTCTCCAAAATAAGTGAAACCTCCGGATAGAATTGCAGTTTTATAACCGTAATATTTCAGGGCTTTCATCAAACGATGCGCACCTTTTGTAATAGGTAAATTGATGGCAACATTTTGTAAAACATCTTCGCTTAAACCTTCCAGCAACGCCATACGCTGTTTGAAGCTTTCGTTGAAATCTATTTCGCCATTCATTGCAGATTCTGTAATCGCACGAACCTGATCTCCTACTCCGTTTAGTTCTGCGAGTTCGTCGATAACTTCGGTCTGGATTAAAGTAGAATCCATATCGAAGCAAACCAAACGACGGTTTCGTCTGTAAATATTATCTTCCTGAAATGAAATATCGACGTTCAAAGTTCTAGAAATCTCCATAAAACTTGCTGTCATGATGATCTTATTTACAATTTCGCCGGTAACGGATAGCTGTATACAAGAACGCGGATATTCTTCTTTTTCTACAATAGAAGTTCTGCCTGTTAATCTGATAATAGAATCGATATTCAGGTTTTGATCTGACATTATTTTAGTTACCGCTGCCAACTGTGAAGCTGCCAGTTTCTCTCCTAAAATATTGATGATATAGCGTTGTTTTGATTGTGATTTTACCCAGGTTTCGTAATCTTCTACAGAAATTGGAATAAATTTTACCTTAACTCCTAATTCATAAGCTTTAAACAATAGGTCTTTTAAAACAGGACCTGAACTTGAACCGGCTTCGATCTCGAACAAAATCCCTAAAGAAAGTGTGTCATGAATATCAGCCTGACCAATATCTAAAATATTGGCATCGTAAGTAGCCAATACGGCTGTTAAACCTGCTGTTACTCCTATTTTATCATGTCCTGAAACTTTTAATAAAATAATCTCTTTACCCTCTATTGCCATTTTATCTATTGATTTTAAGAAGCGACAAAAATCGGCAATCTATTGTTGATAAAAAAGAATATTGTTTGTTTTTTTGAAAAGAAAAAGCACACAAGAATGCACTTTATTGAGTAATTTAACAATAATACTTTACTATCGAAATAACGTAACAAGTTAGGCTTTTTTTCCGCGACGAATTCACGAATTAAGTAATTAAAACTCGCGAATTCGTGGCGAATTATCTTCTGAATTATTTCATAGGTTCTGATTCATCAAAGTTCACCATCCAGCTTACGCCGAATTTATCTTTGAACATTCCGAAATAAGCGCCCCAAAAAGTCTTATTCATTGGCATGTAAATAAGTCCGTCTGCCGAAAGTCCGTTGAAGATTCTATCTGCTTCTGCTGCGCTTTCAACATTTATAGACACTGAAAAATTTCCTCCAAAGACTACGTCTCCAGATTGGTCGTTGCTGTCACTTCCCATTAAAATAGTATTTCCAATGGGTAACGAAACATGCATTACTCTATCAGCATCTTTCTCTGATATTTCGGCACAACCGCCATCTTCACCTGGAGGCATGTCTTTAAATTTTCCGATATACGGAAATTCTCCTCCTAAAACTGATTTGTAAAACAAAAATGCCTCTTCGCAATTTCCGTTAAAAATTAAATAAGGGTTTACTGATGTTGCCATGATTACTTATGGTTTGTTTATTGAAATTGCAATTTAGTTTTCAGAAAGCTCCTTCACTATTTCCAAGCCTTTCGGGAAAACTCCTTTAAAATAATCGATATACTTTTCGACTGTATCAACCTGAGCGACTAAATCTATAAATTCGTCATCCGGAGTTAATCGATAGGTTTCCATTGCCCCGCTCCACTTTTTTGTTTCTTCGGTAATAGGCAACTCTTTAAAGTCTTTTATTTCACCTAAATGTTTAAAAGCCATATATTCATTTGGAATTTTAGTTTCGATAATACTATACATTCCTTCTCCATTTGGTGACATGAAATGCACTTTATCACCTTGATTCCAATCTGTTATTGTATATGATCCTTCACAAAAAACTCCTGTCCATTTTTTATAAGTTTCATCGTTCCATAAAACCGACCAGACTTTGTCTGCCGGTGCTTTAATTCTGATTTTAAATTCTAATGTTTCCATAATTATGATAATTTACTAAAATCCATAAATAAAACATTCCAACGATGGCCGTCTAAATCTGCAAAACCAAAGCCATACATCCAGCCTTGGCTTTCTGCCGGAGGGGAAAAAATGGTTCCGCCTGCTTCTTCGACTTTTTTTGCTAATTCATCAACTTCTGAAGCACTTTCGGCATCAATCGAAATTAAAACTTCTGAACTTGATTGTGTATCTGTCAGTTTGTTTTGAGAGAAACTGGCAAATAACGATTCTTCAAAAAGCATAACAACAAAATGAGAATCGCCTACCACCATACATGTTGAACTAGGCGTATCATGTTGCTCATTAAAAGAAAAACCGATTTTCCAGAAAAAATCTTTTGATTTTGCCACATCCTTAACTGGCAAATTCAGCCATATTTGTTTTGTCATAGTTTTTTGTTGTTTCTTGTTTTTATTGTTTTACCACAAAGACACTAAGTCACAAAGTTTTTTTTGCTAAACTTTGGACCTTTGGACCTCCAAAAAAAACTAATTTTGCTCTACATAACTTTTAAAATTATCCAGGATTGCATTCCAGCCTCCTTGTTGCATTTCGTCTGAATTTTGAGTTTCAGGGTCAAAGCTTTGTATAATTTCTACTCCGTCCGGGGTTTCTGTAAAAGTAATTTCGACTTTTCTTCCGTCTTCTAATACATATTCAATCGCTTTATTTTTTTCTACCAAAGTATATTCACCTCCAAGATCAAAACTCATGCTGCCATCTTTTGCTGCCATAGTCGATTTGAATTTTCCGCCTTCTCTTAAATCATTTTCCGCATAAGGTGTATGCCATTCTGCCGAAGCAAAACTCCAGTTCTTAATATGTTCAGGTTGCGTCCAAAATTCCCAAACTTTGTCTATCGATGCATTAATCGTATTTTGTACTGTTATCATTGTGTTTTTCTTAAATTTATACTAGTTAATACATAAACTTACAAAATTTATTAAACAAATTTAAAATATTACAGAAAGCTTTAACATACATAAAAAGCCAACTTTAGGGTCATTTAAGACAATTTAACTATTTTTGTATGTTATCATTTTTCTAAAAACAGAGATTATCATGAGCAAGAAAGTAGGTTTAATTGTACCGCACGACTATAAATTATTAAGCATAGCTGCGATTTTAGAAGTTTTTGAAACGGCCAATAAACTTTCTAAAGGAGATAAATATTTTGAAATTATGATATTTCAATCTTCAGAACAAATCAACGAAGAACGTTTGTTTGGTTACGAAGTGAAAGCTATAGAAGTTTCAGCCCAAGTTTTAGATCTAATTTTGATTCCTGCTTTTACCACAGACAATATGAGCGAAATGATCGCCAAGAACAAGAATTTTATTCCCTGGCTGAAAAAACAACATCAGTTCGGAGCCGAATTGGCGAGTTTTTGTACTGGCGCATTTTTGTTTGCGGCTTCAGGATTATTAAACGAAAAACTGGCTACAACTCATGTCGATGCTTGTAGTGCGTTTACAAAAGCTTTTCCGTTGGTAAAACTAAAAGCCGAAGAAACTCTAACGGCAGATGGCAGTTTATATACCAGCGGCGGCTCAACCTCAACCTTTCATTTATTGATTTTACTGGTTCAGAAATATTGCGGAAACGAAATTGCTGTTCAAATCGCCAAAATTTTCTCCATCGACTTAAACCGATACAAACAGAGCTATTTTAGTACTTTCAGGCCCAATCATTTGCACAACGATACTTTGGTTGCGATGTTGCAGCAAAAAATAGAAAGTCAGTATCACACCATCGAAAAACTGGAAGAAATCACCAAAGATATCCCCACAAGTGCCCGAAACATGACACGACGATTCAAACAAGTTACAGGAATTCCGCCTATTGAATATTTACAAAATATAAGAGTCGAAAGTTCTAAGAAATACTTGGAACAAACCCAGCTTACGATTTCGGAAATTATCGAAAAAACAGGGTATAATGATCCAAAGGCTTTCCGTAAAGTATTCTTTAAAATGGTGGGCATGAAACCCATAGAATATCGGGAAAAATTTAGAGTGCAGTAATTTTTTTCAGGAGCAGAAATTCGGTTTTCAAAAGACGTCCTGTCCTGCTCTCCACTATATCTTTTGCTGTGAACCCCACAGCAAAAGGATGTCGTTTCGATCAGGGCTATACGAGAACTTTTTATTTTTAGAAGACAATCAGGTTGGGAAGTTAAAACTACCTCAAGACTTAATAATCCACATCAGGACTTTTTTATTTTCTTTCAGGAGTTTATCAATTTCTTTCATATCTACATTAGAAACCGCGGGACAACCCCAGCCTTCCGGAGTTCCTTTGGGATATACTTCTTCGCTTGAAATGGCTTCCCAGGAATGCAATACTATCGCCCGGCTTCTGGCATGCGAATTTGTCTTTTCTTTTCCCTGCAAAACATAATTCACTTTTATCCCCCACTGACTCACTCCCCGGTCCAGAATAATAAATTTACCTATCGAAGAACAATGCGAATCGAACTCATTACTTATTGGTGCATTTTCTTTCGACATCGTCGCGCCCCAGCTATTATCGCCACAACCGTGACTTACCATATATGATTTTGTTATTTTATTCTTTTTAAAATCATACACAAAAAATCTCTTTAAACCGGAATGTATCCCTAAATCGATCAGGAAAAATGTATCCTGATTGAGATTATTGCGTTTGCAATATTGTTGTGCTTCTTTGTAATAAGTACTGTAATCAATGTCTTTGATTTCGCTACGAGGTTTTTCTTTAGAAGTAATTTCGACTGCTTTTTCGGGCTTAAAAACGCTTGCTTCTCGCTTTTCTGTCTTGTTTTTACAGGACAACATCAAAAACAAACTTATGATGAGGAATATTTTTTTCATAATGCCAATTTACATAAAAACTGAAACGAAAAGAGTGTGAAAAAAGCATAAAAAAAACCTACTCAAATAAAGGAGCAGGTTTTAGGTAAACTTTGTCAAAGTTTTGAACTTTGACAAAGTAATATCAAGATTTACGAAGCAATTTCCATACGCTTCAATAAATTTTTATTCAAAGTATGTTTTGCATAATCTTTATCGATTGTCAAAACTTTATCATCTGAACTTGGTAATTCGTACATCGCATCTGTTAAGATAGCTTCACATAGCGAACGCAATCCACGAGCTCCTAATTTGTATTCTAACGCTTTATCAACAATAAAATCTAATGCTTCATCTGAAATATTAAATTCAACATCATCCATTAAAAATAATTTTTGATATTGTTTGATTAAGGCATTTTTAGGTTGTGTCAAAATCGCACGTAAAGTTTCTCTGTCAAGAGGATCCATATGAGTTAAAACCGGCAAACGACCGATAATCTCCGGAATCAAACCAAAATCTTTAATATCTTTTGGAATAATATATTGCAATAAATTGTCTTTGTCGATGTTGTCTACGTTTTTAGAAGTAGAATATCCAACTGCCTGACGGTTTAAACGTTTCGAAATAATACGTTCCACTCCATCAAAAGCTCCACCGGCAATAAACAATATATTCTGCGTATTTACCTCAACAAATTTTTGATCCGGATGTTTACGTCCTCCTTTTGGTGGCACGTTAACAACAGTTCCTTCTAATAATTTCAATAAAGCTTGTTGCACACCTTCTCCAGAAACGTCACGAGTTATAGATGGATTATCGCTCTTACGGGCAATTTTATCAATTTCATCAATAAATACGATTCCTCTTTCTGCTTTGGTTACATCATAATCAGCCGCTTGTAATAGACGTGTCAAAATACTTTCGACATCTTCTCCTACATAACCTGCTTCTGTAAGTACAGTCGCATCAACAATAGCCAAAGGAACGTCTAACATTTTTGCGATAGTTTTGGCTACCAATGTTTTTCCGGTTCCGGTTTGACCTACCATAATGATGTTACTTTTTTCGATCTCTACTTCATCGTCTAATTGCTGTTGCATTAAACGTTTGTAGTGATTGTAAACAGCAACTGACATTACTTTTTTTGTCTGATCCTGACCAATAACATACTGATCTAAGAAAGCTCTGATTTCTTTTGGTTTCTTTAAAATTAAGTCGCCAACTAATTTCGCGCTTCCGCTTGATTTTAATTCTTCTAATACAATTCCGTGTGCTTGTTCAATACACTTATCACAGATATGTGCATTAATACCTGCAATCAATAAATTGGTTTCTGGCTTTTTTCTTCCACAAAACGAACATTCTAATACTACTTTAGCCATTCTTATTTAGTTACTAAGCGACAAAGTTACTAAGTTTTTGAGATTTATCACTAAAACCTCAAAAACTTAGCAACCTATTAACTTATATTTTTGTTTCAAGTTTTTAAAAAAGGTTTCAAGTTTCAGGTTTGCTTCGCCAGTTCGGCTTGCAGCCTCGGGTCAAGTTTGCTTTGTTAACTTGAAACCTAAAACTTGAAACAAATTTTTAACTAGAAAATTATCCTCTTCTCAATACTTCATCAATCATTCCGTATTCTTTTGCTTCGTCAGCTTTCATCCAGTAATCACGCTCACTGTCTTTGTGCACTCTTTCAAAAGATTGTCCTGAATGTTGAGAGATGATATTGTATAATTCATCTTTTAGTTTCAACATTTCACGTAAGTTGATTTCCATATCAGTTGCAACACCTTGTGCTCCTCCTGATGGCTGGTGAATCATTACTCTTGAATGTGGTAAAGCCGAACGTTTTCCTGCAGCTCCTGCACATAATAATACAGCGCCCATTGAGGCTGCCATACCTGTACAAATTGTCGCAACGTCTGGTTTGATGTATTGCATGGTGTCGTAAATTCCCAATCCTGCGTAAACGCTTCCTCCAGGAGAATTTAGATAAATTTGAATATCTTTTGATGCATCAGCACTTTCTAAAAATAATAACTGAGCCTGAACGATATTCGCGATTTGATCGTCGATACCAGTTCCTAAAAAGATAATCCTGTCCATCATTAATCTTGAAAAAACATCTAATTGAGAAACATTCAACTGACGCTCTTCGATAATGTATGGAGTCATGTTTGTTGGGTTCATCGCTGCTACGATTTTATCGTAATACATTGCGTTTACTCCTTGGTGCTTTGTAGCAAATTTTTTGAATTCTTTACCGTAGTTCATATTTTAAGTGTTCTAAGTTTTACGTAATATCTGTATATTCTTCCATCAAAGGTTATACCTCTTTATAAAGAATGTCAATTTGTCTTAGTTTTTTGTTTCAAGTTTAATTTTGTTTCAGGTTTCAAGTTTTTGAACTTGCTTCTTAAATAGCCCAGATAGCAGTGAAAAGCTTTTTGAATTCCGTTTTTTAGTTTTTTTATTCTTGTAAAGCGACTGAAAGAAGCTCTTGCAAGAATTTAAAAAACTTAAACGGAAGAAAAAACTTGTAACGAATAGCTGGATTAGCTTCTGAAAAGTAATCAAAAATAAATTAAAACAAAAGAGCGTCAGGAAAAAACTTCCCGACGCTCAAATATACTTATTGTTTTAGAAATTATTCTCCGTAAGACGCAGCGATAAATTCTTCGTAAGTTACTTCTTTAGTTGTTGGATTTGCTTTTTCTTTGAACACTTCCAATAATTTTTCAGCAACAACTTGCTCAGATAATCTTTTTACTTCTTCCTGGTTAGATAAAACTCTAGCCACGATTCCCTGAACTTCTTCGTCAGTTGGGTTTGTTTGACCAAATTGAGCCATTTGTTGTCTAATCGCGTTTGTTGTAAAAGCTTTCAAGTCTTCAAATGTAATTTGGATATTGCTTTGAGCCATTGCTTTTCCTTCGATTAATTGAAAACGTAAACCTTTTTCAGATCTTGCGTATTCAACTTCAGCTTCTTCTGCAGAAAGTTTTTTCTCTCCAACAGTTTGCAACCATTTTTTAAGGAATTCAGCCGGTAAATCAAATTTTGTACTTTCGATCAGGAAATCCTGAACGTCTAACAATAATTTTTGATCTGCTTGTTGTGCAAACTGCGCTTCAGCATCTTCTTTAATTTTAGCTTTCAAATCTTCTAAAGAAGCTACTTTTCCTTCACCAAAAAGCTTATCAAAAAGCTCTTGATTTAATTCAGCCAATTCAGCTCCGTTGATAGCCTCGATAGTAAAGTTTACTTCAACATCTAAACCGTGAACATCATCATGAGCTACTTTTAAGTAATCCATTAATTGGTGATCGTCTTCGAATAAACCTTTTGTACTTATTGTTACAACATCACCCACTTTTTTACCAATGAATTTATCTCCGGCAGCTTTGTTGAAAGTAGCTACAGAAATTGTAGTTGTATTGTTGATCCCTTTTTCTTCGTTAGCGAAAGTTCCGGTTAAATCAGAATCAGCTTCAACTTTATCTTGTGGAATTGCTTTTCCGAATTGTTTTTGGATACGCTCTACTTGTCCGTCGATTAATTTATCATCAGCAGTAACGATATATTTTACGATATTATTCTTTGCTTCTAAATCAATTTCGAAGTTAGGAACCAAACCAATTTCGTATTCGAAAGTTAGTTCTTCAGCATCCCAATCAAAGTTTTCGTTTTCTTTAGCAAGAGGAGTTCCTAAAAGATTTAATCTTTCAGATTGAACAAAACGCTCTAAAGCCAAATCTACTACTTTTTTAACTTCTTCCTGCTTAATTGCTTTTCCGTATTGTTTTTCAACAAGGTCTTTAGGAACTTGTCCTTTTCTAAAACCTTTTACGGTAGCCAATGGCATTTTTTCGTTTATTCTTTTTGCTACCTGACCTTTATAATCCATGTGAACAACGTTTAATACAATCGTTTCATTCACAGCGTCTATTGCTACTCTTTTAATATCCATCTTCTTCTTTAATTTACATAATAAAATTGGGTTGCAAAATTATAAAATTTTTGCAACCCAACCAAGTTTTTAATCTATTGTATTTGAAGCGGTTTTTAACTCGCTTAGATTTCGATTTTATTTATCGTCTCCTAATATTTTATAAGTAATAGACTGAAGGATAGATAGTATAACACTAAAGATCAATGCGGTCCAGAAGGAATCGACTGCAAAACCTCCTACAATATTGGTACATAACAAAATAATGATGGCATTAATTACCAATAAAAATAAACCTAAAGTTATAAATGTTACAGGCAATGTAAGGATAACTAATATTGGTTTTATAAAAAGATTTAATAATCCTAAAACAATTGCAACGATTACTGCCGTGCCAAAACTCGCAACATGTACGCCAGTTAAAAAATTAGCAATTAACAACACCAAGGCCGCAGTAACAAGGAGTCTAAGTAATATTTTCATATTTTTTGAATTTAAAATTTTAATAAAAGTAATAAAATTTTGCAACAGGCTTTGTTTGTCAGGCTACTTTTATGAATGACACGCTGAGATTATAATTAAATATGCTGATAAACAACTGACACATCACAATTTAGTTTCTCTTTAAATTCGCTTATAAAACTATCTTCAAATTCAGGCCAATTCCAAAATGTAAAACCCAAATCGCTAAAACCCCATTCTGGTGTAAACTTAAATTGATGAATATCTGCCGCAATATTACAGAAGGGGCAAATTAGATCATCATTTACCTCGTACCAATTATAAAAAAAATCCCAATCTTCTTTTGCAATATCTTTTTTGCAATTAGGACAAATACATTCTTCTATTCCCGTTTCGCCTGTATCAAATATTTGTCGGGAAGTTATAACATCAAGTCCATTCGAAATAAGAAAATAAGGAAGTTCGTCAGGAAAGGAAACAATTTGTCTTGCGCCATCAGAAATCGCATAACCTTTATCAGCACTTAAAATACAGTTTGAAAGTTCAGGCTTAACAATATCTTTTGATATTAACCATTGTAAAATTTCTTTTGCTTTAGCTTCATTACCATGATAAGCTGATTTTCTGCAAACTATAGATATACTATGATCACTCATTTCCTTTTTCTTGAACTTTATAAAACTATTACTCTTTTAAAAATTCTGTTGTTAATTCGAAAAACAATTTAGGATTTTCGGCGTGAAGCCAATGTCCTGCATTTGGAATTGTTTCGAATTTAACGTTTGGAAATTGCTGACGTATAGCGTCAAAATCAGCATCCTGAATATATCCGGAATTTCCTCCACGAATAAACAAGGTTGGTTTATCGAAAACCAAATTCTCATTTAAAGCTTTCCCGATAGCATCCAGATTATTATTGAAAGCGGTTAGATTAAATCGAAAAGCCAATTGTCCCGGTTCCTGCCAATATAAATTTTTCAACAAAAACTGGCGCGTTACAAAATCGGCAACATATTCTGATAAAGTTGCTTCGACATCATTACGGCTGGGTTTTACAGAAAAGTCAACAGCATTTAAACCTGCCAAAATATCCTGATGGTGTTGTTTGTAAAATCTTGGACCAATATCGGCCACAATTAGTTTATCTACAATTTCAGGATGTGTGGTAGCAAAAAGCATGGCTACTTTTCCGCCCATCGAATGACCTAAAATATCGATTTTAGTCAATTGATTTGCCTGGCAATATTCAAATACGTCCTGCACCATGGCTTCATAACTCCATTCGTCTGAATGAAAACTACGACCGTGATTTCTTAAATCTAAAATATGAACCTGAAATCCGGCTTCTACATATTGTCCTGCCAAGGTTTTCCAGTTATCAGACATTCCTAAAAATCCGTGCATGATGACAAATGGTTTTCCTTCGCCTTCTATTTTTGAGTATAACATTTTTTATTATTTTTTATTGAAAAACTTATTCCACAAAGGTTTTACACAAAGAAGCACAAAATTTTCTTTGAGAATCTCTGTGTGTATTTTTTATGTATCTCTGAGAAATAGCTCTTTATAAACCTTACTTCAATTTATTCAAATACATATTCACTACATTATCCAATCCAAGATAAAGGGCTTCTGCAATTAAAGCGTGACCAATAGAAACTTCTAATAAACCTGGAATATTTTGTTTGAAGAACTGAATATTATCTAAACTTAAATCGTGTCCGGCATTAATTCCTAAATCTAATTCGTTGGCCAATTCTGCAGCTTTCACGTAAGGGTCAATTCCGTTTTTGTTTCCTAAGTCATATTGATGTGCAAAAGCTTCGGTATACAATTCGATACGATCAGTTCCTGTTTTTTTTGCTCCTTCGATAATATCCAAAACAGGATCAACAAAAATAGACGTTCTGATTCCGTTACGCTGAAATTCCTGAATCACTTCGGTCAAATACGATTGATTTTTTATTGTATCCCAGCCTGCAGAAGATGTAATTGCTCCAATGGCATCCGGAACCAATGTTACTTGCGTTGGTTTGCATTCTAAAACTAAATCGATAAAATTATGCTGTGGATTTCCTTCGATATTATATTCAGTATGAACGATTGCTTTTAAATCGCGTGCATCCTGATAACGAATATGGCGCTCATCCGGACGTGGATGAATTGTAATTCCCTGGGCTCCGAATTTCTGAATATCAGTGGCCACTTTTAGTAAATCAGGAACATTTCCTCCTCGTGCATTTCGAAGGGTTGCAATTTTATTGATATTTACACTTAACTTTGTCATATAAATAGATAATTAATTCTAGTAACACTATATTTGTTACGACAAAAATACAAAGTAAAACGTAGCAGTTTTTGCTATTTTTTGATTATTTTGCATCAAATATCCTTAACAGATTTATGACAGAAATTACAAACTATATCACCAATGATTTCAGAGCGATAGATAGTCAGGAAACGATAGCCTCGGTTCAGGACTTTTTTGCTGATTTGAATTTTTCGCATTTTCCGGTTTTGGAAAATGGAATTTTCATTGGAAGTATCGCTGCTGATGATGTTGAAACTTTTGACACAGATAAAAAAGTTATTGATTACAAATACACTCTGGAACGATTTTTTGCCCGAAAATCAATGATGTGGCTCGATGTTTTAGAAGTTTTTGCAAAGAATCATACTAATGTAGTATCGGTTCTTGATGAAAATAATACCTACATTGGATATTATGAAATGGAAGATATCATGAAGTTTTTTCAGGAAACTCCATTTTTAAAAGAACAAGGAGGCATCATTATCGTTCAAAAAGGACTTTTAGATTACTCTATGGGTCAGGTAACTCAAATTGTAGAAAGCAACAATGGTAAAATCCTGGGCTGCTTTGTATCTGAAGCCGATCTCGAAAACGTACAGATTACCATAAAAATTGGCGTTGGCCCAATGAATGAAATTATTCAGACCTATAGAAGATATGGTTATGAAATTATTTCAGAACATCAGGAGGATGCTTATATTAATAGCCTGAAAGAACGCTCAGATTACTTAGACAAGTACCTTAACATATAGCATAATTTAGAAAATGTGCCAATAAGAAAATTAGATCATTAATTTGTCTGATTTTCTAATGGTTAAATTTTCCAATTTACTCATTTACCACATTATCTAATTGACTCATTATCTAATTACAAAGAATGAAAGTAGCCATTTACGGACAGTATTATCAAAATAGTACCGAACCTATTATTAAAGATATCTTTATATTTTTCAATACCAATAATGTCGAAATGGTAATTGAAGAAAACTTTCTGAAAATGCTTTACGAAAAACAACTTATTAAAAAAGAATACAAAACTTTTTCGGCAAGTACTTCTTTAGATAATAGTTTTGAAATGCTGATTAGTATTGGCGGCGACGGAACTATTTTAAGAGCCGCAACTTTAGTTCGTAATTCTGGTGTTCCAATATTAGGAATAAATGCAGGCCGATTAGGATTTCTGGCAACTGTACCTAAAGAAAGTATTGATAATTTTCTTCAATTTGTAATTGATAAAAACTACACTATTTCTAACAGAACTTTACTTAGTTTAACTTGTGAACCAAAAAACGATGCAATCGAAGAGAATCTGAATTTTGCCATGAATGAAGTGACTGTGAGCCGAAAAGATACCACATCGATGATTACGGTTGATACTTATTTAAATGATGAATATTTAAACTCATATTGGGCAGATGGTCTTATCATTTCTACTCCTACCGGTTCTACCGGATATTCGTTAAGTTGTGGAGGACCAATTTTAACTCCAAATGTCGAAAGTTTAGTCATTACACCAATTGCTCCACATAATTTAAACGCCAGACCTCTTGTAATACCCGATAATACAGAGATCAAACTTCGTGTTTCAGGAAGAGAAGACCAATATTTAGTTTCATTAGATTCCAGAATTGCTTCGGTAAAAAACGAATCAGTTTTAACAATTTGCAAAACAAACTTTAAAATAAATATGATCGAAATTCCAGGTGAAACTTTCTTAAAAACCTTAAGAAATAAATTACTTTGGGGAGAAGATAAGAGAAATTAAGACCTTTTCTAATTTCCCACTATACGATAATACCACATTTTGCCGTTCTGCATGTATCGAATCATCATTAAATGTCTCAAAATCATATTGTAAATTTAAAAAAAAGCACATTTAACTAAAGGAACGTTGATTCGTATCGATAATTATTATATTTGCACGCAATTTTGAATTAAATGAAGAAAATTTTTAATTTATTGTTATGTTTTTTCCCCTTTATTACACTAAATGCTCAAATCAATGAGATTGGTGTTTTTGTTGGTGGAAGCAACTTTGTTGGTGACGTAGGAAGCACTACTTATATTGCACCTGAAAAACTGGCTATTGGTATTTTGTATAAATGGAACAAAAGTCCGCGCCATGCGTATCGTTTTTCCTATACGCAATCTACAGTAGCGGGAAATGATCTTGACTCAAAAGAAACAGGACGAAACATGAGAGGGTATAGTTTCGAAAATAAAGTAAAAGAACTAGCTGCAGGACTGGAATTTAATTTTTTCGATTTTAATCTTCATGATTATCATACAAAAGTGACTCCTTATATATATTCGGGATTAAGTTTTTTTATGTATGATCAGTTATATCGCAACATAGCAAATCCAAATGTGATGCAAAAGCAAAGCGGAAATTCACTTGCTATACCTATTATATTAGGGATAAAATCGAATATAGCACCGCACTGGGTTTTAGGCGCCGAAGTTGGAGCCCGTTATACTTTTACAGATAATATTGACGGAAGTAACCCCAATACAAACAGTGCAAACGTACTAAAATTTGGAAATTTAAATAATAATGACTGGTATGTGTTTTCAGGTATCACTTTAACTTATACCTTTGGACAAAAACCTTGCTATTGCGCATATTAATAAAATGAATTTACTAGACTCTATAGATCAGACAAACTTACCCAAACATTTGGCCATAATTATGGACGGAAATGGCCGTTGGGCAAAACAACAAGGTTTTTTAAGAGCATTTGGTCACGAAAACGGAACAAAATCTGTAAAAAAAACAATTACAACTTGCGCCAAACTTGGTATTGAATATTTAACGCTATATGCTTTTTCTACAGAAAATTGGAATCGTCCTAAACTAGAAGTAGACGCATTAATGAAAATATTAATCAATTCATTAAAAAAAGAGCTTGTTACTTTACAGGAAAACAACATCAAACTTAATGCAATTGGCAATATTGATAAATTACCAAAATCAGCTCAAAAAGAGCTATTAGATGTAATTGACAAAACAAAAAATAATACACGTCTTACTCTAACCCTGGCTTTAAGTTACGGATCAAGAGAAGAATTGGTAAATGCTGTGAGAATCATCAGTGATAAAGTTAAAAATAATATAATTTCAATAGACGCTATTGACGATTCAATTATAAATGAGCATCTTTACACGCAAAATTTACCTGACGTAGATTTATTAATACGAACAAGTGGAGAACATAGAATAAGTAATTTTTTGTTGTGGCAAATAGCCTACGCAGAATTGTATTTTACTAACGTCTTGTGGCCAGACTTTAAAGATCAAGATTTATATGAGGCTATTATTAGTTATCAAAAAAGAGAACGTAGATTTGGAAAAACCAGTGAACAAATTAAATAATATTTTAGTGTTACAAAAAAGAGTACAAATAGTCCTTACCCTATTACTTTTGGGTAGTTTTTCACAAATTAAAGCACAAGATAGAGTTCCTTTTGATCAGGGAAAAAAATATATTCTTGCTAAAGTTTCTGTTGTTGGTAAAATAAGCTTCAATGAACAAACTGTTGTTACCTTTTCAGGCCTTCAAAAAGGTCAGGAAATAGCCGTACCTGGTGAAGAAATCAGTGGCGCAATTAAAAAATTAGGAAAACTTGGCCTATTTGATGAAATTGCATTTTATGTAAATAAAATCGAAAATGACAGTATTTATTTAGACCTTAACATTGTTGAGCTTCCTAAACTAAATGAAGTAAAATTCGTTGGTGTCAAGAAAAGTAAAGTCGAAGGACTAATTAAGGACAATAATTTGACCAAAAATAAAATTGTCAACGAAAACTTAATTACGACAACCAAAAATTATATAGAAAACAAGTACAAAAAAGACGGATTCTATAACACTAAAGTTACCATTACGAATACTCTTGATACCGTTAATGGTCATCACGTAAACATGCTCGTTAGGGTAGATAAAGGTGACAAAGTAAAAATCAGCAGTATCGATTTCATTGGAAACAAACAACTTACCAGCTCACAATTGAGAGCTGCAATGAAAGATACAAAGCAAAAAAATATACTTCGTATTTTAAAATCTTCAAAGTTTATTCCTGAAAAATACAAAACCGACTTAGAAAAAGTTGTCGCTACGTATAAAGAAAAAGGATATCGTGATGCACGTATTATTTATGATTCTGTTACTTATAACAAGAAGAAAAATATGCTTGCCATCAAAATAAAGATGGAAGAAGGAAACAAATATTACTTTGGTAATATTAAATTCCTTGGAAATACTGTTTATCCCGATCAATTATTGAGCCGCTATTTAGGAATTAAAAAAGGAGAAACGTATAACGGAGTTTTACTTGAAAAACGTATCGCCGACAAAACAAAACCTGATGCAGAAGATATTACGAACTTATACCAAAACAATGGTTATTTGTTCTCAAATATCAATGCCGTAGAGGTAAAAACAGTAAACGATACTATCGATTTTGAAATTAGAGTTACAGAAGGGCCTATTGCTTATTTTAATAAAATATCTGTAGTAGGAAACGACAAAACAAATGACCACGTTATTTACCGTGAGCTTAGAACTAAGCCAGGTGAAAAATACAGTAAAGAACAATTGGTGAGAACTATTCGTGAGATTGGACAATTAGGATTTTTTGACCCTGAAGCAATTGACCCAAAATTCAAGAATGTTGATGCCAGTGCAGGAACTGTTGATATTGAATATCATGTTGTAGAAAAAGGATCCAGCCAGGTTGAACTTCAGGGAGGTTATGGTGGTGGAGGTTTCATTGGAACCTTAGGATTATCTTTTAACAACTTCTCTGCCAGAAATATATTTAACAAAGAGTCTTACAAGCCATTACCAATGGGAGATGGACAAAAAGTATCGCTTCGTTTACAAGGAAGTACTTATTTCCAGACCTATAGTATCTCTTTCTCAGAACCATGGTTTGGAGGTAAAAAACCAGTACAATTTAGTTCATCTATATCGTATAGTAAACAATTCTTAAACAATTATGCGACAAGAAGTGTAGATAAAAGCAAAAGCTTTAACATCTTAACATTACAAGTAGGTTTAGCTAAACGTCTTACAGTTCCGGATGATTACTTCGTATTATCACAATCTGTGAGTTACCAACACTATGACTTAAATAATTACAACACAGGATTATTTACATTTGGTAACGGAGCGTCAAGAAACTTAGCTTATACAATTGGACTTTCAAGAAGTAATAAAGGTCTTAACCCGATATTCCCAACTTACGGTTCAGACTTTAGTATTTCTGCAAAAGTAACACCTCCTTATTCATTATTTAATGGTATTGATTATGGGAATTTACAAAACGAAAAAGAATACAAATCACAATATACAGGATCGCCAACTTCAGGTGTCGACGGGCAGCCTCTTAACACAGGTGATTACGTAAAAACAGAAACAGTAAACGGACAATCAGGAATTGTAAGTGTTGGATCTGATTTTGCAAGTGCTGATACTGATCAGGGAAAAGTCGATCAAAAGAAATACAACTGGTTAGAGTATTATAAAATTAAATTTAAAGCAGATTGGTATACTAAACTATATGGTAAATTAGTTCTTAGAACATTAACGGAGTTTGGTTTCTTAGGGGCTTATGATCAAACAAGAGGTGTTGTACCGTTTGAACGTTTCTATTTAGGAGGAGACGGAATGCAGAGTTACTCAATGGATGGTCGAGAAACTATCGGATTAAGAGGTTATGAAAATAACTCATTGACTCCTGTAAATGCAAACAATGAGCAAATTGGAGCAACGATCTATAACAAATTCTCTATGGAGCTACGTTATCCAATTACATTAAAATCATCTGCGTCGATCTATGCGTTGGCCTTTTTAGAAGCTGGTTCATCATACCCTACTTTTAAAGCTTACAACCCATTTGACCTTTATCGTTCTGCTGGTGTTGGTTTACGTGTATTCATGCCTGCTTTTGGATTATTAGGTATTGACTGGGGTTATGGTTTTGATCCTCAACCGGGAGAAACTAAAGCACATGGTAAAGAAATTCACTTTATTATTGGACAACAGTTTTAGTAGAAATTTTAGTACATTTGTTTGAAATTTTCAAATAGACTAATATCATGAGAAAACAATTTTTATTTATATTTTTAGCTGTGATTGTAGCACATACAAGTCAGGCTCAGACGAGAACGACAAGGATTGGCTATATCGACATGGAATATATTCTAGAAAATGTTTCAGATTATAAAGAAGCTAAAGCTCAGTTAGAGTTAAAAGCCCAAAAGTGGAAACAAGATATAGAAGCTAAAAAACTAGACATTAATAAACTTAAAGAAGGGCTTAAAGCAGAGAGAGCTTTGCTTACCAAGGAACTTATTGATGAAAGGGAAACAGAAATTAAATTTCTGGAAGATGAAATGCTGACGTATCAAGAGAAGCAATTTGGAGCTAACGGAAACTTGATCCATCAAAAAGCATCATTGGCAAAACCTATACAAGATCAGGTTTTTACAGCAGTTCAAGATATAGCCGAAGCTAAAAATTACGATTTTGTCTTTGATAAATCATCAGATTTAACCATGCTTTTTAGTAATAAAAGATTTGATATTAGCGATCAGGTTATACGTGTTTTGAATAGAACTGATAAGCGTGAGCAATTGACCAAAAAACAATTGAAAGACCAGGAAGCTAAAGAAAAAATCGAAAATGCTATTGATGAAAATCCGGCAATGCAGGACAGACAAAAAGTATTAGATGAAAAAAGAGCTGCCAGAGAAAAATTAATTGAAGACAGACGTTTAGAGCAGGAAGCTAAGAAAAAAGAATACGACGATCGAAGAAAAGCAATTGCAGCTGAAAGAGAAGCCAAAAAAAATGGCACGGTTTCTGAACCAGCTAAAACAGAAGCAACCAAAACTGCTACTGACGCAACAACAGCAAAACCTGCCACAACAACAGGGACTGCACCAACAACTACAGTACCCGCAGTTGACAAAGCAGCAGAAAGACAAAAACTTTACGAAGAACGTAAGAAAGAATTAGAAGAAAGAAGGAAGAAAATTTTAGAAGAACGAGAAGCGGCTAAAAAAGCAAAAGAAGCCGAAACACAAAAATCAAATACGACCAATAATTAATTAATATTTTTAAAAATGATGAAACAAATCAAAACTTTACTAATTGCTGCGATACTAATTTTAGGAGCAAGTAACACAATGAACGCACAGGCTAAGGTAGCTCATGTTGATGTTAGCGAGATTATGTCGAAAATGCCTGCAATGCTGGATGCACAAAACCAATTACAAAAATTAAGTGGTACATACGATGCAGAATACAAAAAAATGGTTGACGAATACCAAGTAAAAATCAAAAAGTACGAAGGTGAAGCTGCAACTGTAACTGAAGCTGTAAACACAGAGCGCTCTAAAGAAGTTCAGGACATGCAAAAAAGAATTGTTGACTACAGAGACAACGCTCAAAAAGAATTACAACAAAAAGAAACTGACATCGTAAAACCATTAATGGAAAAAGTTAGAGCTTCTATCCAAAAAGTTGGAAAAGCTAAAGGTTTCCAATATGTATTAGATGGTTCTACTCTTTTATTATCTGATGGTCCAAACTTGACTGCTGATGTAAAAAAAGATTTAGGATTCTAAAAAACAGATTCCTTAAAATAAAAAAACTGCTTAAACCTGTAATGGATTTAAGCAGTTTTTTTTTACATTTAATTAAAACTAAGAAACAATAATATTCGAACATTTCACGTAAATTGGGATACTAATTTATTTCAAAAAACACTAAATTTGTATCATGACGAATAACAATCCTATAGGCATTTTTGATTCCGGTATTGGAGGAACTTCCATCTGGAGTGCCATTCACCACTTACTTCCAAACGAAAAAACGATTTATTTAGCTGATAGTAAAAATGCTCCTTATGGTCAAAGAACAAAAGAAGAGATTGTAGCACTTAGCAAAAAAAATGTTGATTTTTTACTTGAAATGAATTGCAAACTTATTGTAGTAGCATGCAATACCGCGACAACAAATGCTATAGTAGAACTTCGTGCAGATTATGATATCCCATTTATAGGAATTGAACCGGCAATAAAGCCCGCTGCCAATAACTCAAAAACGCAAGTAATTGGCATTTTAGCCACTAAAGGAACCTTGAACAGTGAGCTATTCAATAAAACAGCAGAAATGTTTCAGAACACTAAAATAATTGAACAAGTAGGCTACGGACTTGTGCAGCTTATTGAAGACGGCAATTTAAATTCCCCGGAAATGACTCAATTATTAGAATCATATCTAAAACCTATGATCGATGCTAATATTGATTATCTTGTTTTGGGATGCAGCCATTACCCCTATCTAATTCCTCAAATAAAAAAAATCCTGCCAGAGCATATTCAGATTATTGATTCCGGAGAAGCTGTGGCAAGACAAACTCAAAATATTTTGCGTGAGAGAGTTGGTTTTACTGACAATCAAAAAAGTGAGCCAGTATTTTTTGTCAACTCAAATCCAGAAGTTTTAAAATCAATTTTAGAATATAAATATCCTGTGATTCAAAAAGACTTTTAGTCCTTAATCTATTTTCCGCTTAATAAACCATATCCCGTCTAATGATAAATTGAGAGATAATTTATGATAGTTTTCTTTTATTAAATTGTTTGAAATACTTCCTTTTTGTCCGTACGAATATGAAATATTCAAGGCTGAATAAGTATTTTCAAGTGGCAAAGAAAGTCCAAAAGAAACCGCTGCATTATTGACTCGTTTTCCGTCGACTTCCAGGTAGCCGGTATCAAAATTTACCCCAGTTGCGTATTGAATTCGATCCCAATATTTTCGAACATTCTTTTGATTTTTATACGTAAATCCAAGTGCGAATCGATCCTGATTAACAAAATTGCCATATAATTCTGATTGATTACTGTTAATCCACAAACTTTTTTCGTAATCTAATGTCAGGTTGAGGTTATTTTTAAAACGTTTACTGATCCCAATACCCATTTCTAAAGGCATGTAATAATCATCTGTATCTGATGCTGCATTAGACTCTACGGTAGTAACTACATCATCTGCAATAGTCTGAACCGTCTGCACCTTTGATGCTTTAATTTGGGCTGGTAACTTAAAAGTAGTAGCAATGGTAAAAGTAGAATCGATTTTATATTGCGCTCCTACTGTACCACGCCAACCATTATAAGTTGTTTTTTTCTGAATACTGGTAACCGAATTCGAAATCAAAAAGCTTCTGTCGTCAATTGTATTTCCAAACAATACAGCAGCCGATGCTCCTACAGATAATTTCTTCCCTAATCGATATCCGTATGAAAAATCAAAATTATTTAATCCACCAAAACCTGCGGCGGTTAAATAGTAATAATCCTGGCTATTTTCTATAGGTATTTGTAAGTTTGAAATTTTAAATGCAGCACTCGAATATGGTCTTAAAGCAATACTAAATCCGGAATTTTTAGTAACCGGAAAGGCAAATGCAATATGCGAAAATTGAAAATTATTGCGGCTTTCGCTTTTCGAACTGTTTTGGTATGTTGTTGTAATAGCCTTTCCTCCTATATCAAACATAAAATGATTTTGAGGTAAATATCCTAATGATGCCGGATTGAGATTATTTATAAAAGTATCGGATGGCAAAGCAATTCCCGATGAACCAATTGACGGAATTATACCAAAATCAGCATCGTATATACTACCTACTCCATATAACGAATAAGGCGAACTTGAAATACTTTGCGAAAACGAAGTTAGCGACAATACCATGAAGCAACTTAAATACACTATTTTACTTTTCATTTAATAAGAGATGTAATAAATTTTAAGCTGGATTTTATTGTTTAAGTTTTTTTGATCACCTAAAACAATTCGATCTACGGCTTTAGAAATTGAAGGCAATGTTAGAATAAGGGACGATCGGGAATCGGTACTTTTGAGCATTTCCTTCTGTAAAAAAGTGCCAATTGGAATTGTGTAACCAATGTTTTCATTAAACTCATCACTTTTTTTATTGAGAATACCAAAAACTGCGGTTCCAGCAGAATTTACTAATGAACCGCTCAACCTGTTCAAATTATCGGCCACATAAATTTTTAAGGAATCTGCCAGAGGATAATTTTGAGAATAGGTATTGCTAACGGGTTTTAGAAGAATCTTAGCATCTACAATAGCCCCATTTGCCGCTATTTTTTTAAGCTGTTTGATATTCGGAAAATCGATTCTACAGGCGACACCTGCACCGGATTGAATAAATCCCTGCTTATTTGTTACTGTACTCGAAAGCTTACTGCTGGATATAGGTAGATTTTCAAGCAAAGTACCTGCTTTGTCGGATGCAATGGCATTGAATTGTTTTGAAGCATCAATAATAGTAAAATCCAGTATAAAAGGAACCTCTTCAGTATCTGCTTGATATTTTGAATAATACAACCTGACTTTGCTTGTTGTTACGTGAAAACCAATAACGCTGGCAGAATTTGAAGTTGCCGGAACAAGAACCAGGCCGTTTAGGTATTCATTAAAACTATCAAAATCTGTAATTTCTCTTTTCTTTAATTTCTGAAACAGAGCAGCGCCAAAAACATCATTCATTTTAATGTTGACAGAGTCTTTTTCAATTGGTCTGGGTTTATAAGATATTGTTCCTAAACTTTCATCACTATAACTTAAAGCCGAATTATTATAGAAGCTTTTATCCTCAGTATTGGGCTTTACTTTTTGAGTTAGCCGGTGAATATTAAAAGTTTGCACCTTTGTAGTATCACCATAATAATAGTTATCATATTTTAGAATCATAGAAATAGAATCAAAAACATAATTGGTTGTTTCTGTATCAGAACCGCTGCTATTTAATACATACGAATTTGAGGCCAATTGAAAATAACTGTTCGATTTTACTTTCCCAAAAATTGGATCTTCATAATTCCCTATCAAAATGCGGTTTTGACTAGAAGTAACAAGAGAGTCGAAATTTATCGTAGACATCTCGACTGTAACGGTATCAATTAAAATGACTTTATTACCCACAGCAAGATAATCTGACCCTACAACAAATTCGCCGGCATCAGAATCAGTTCCGCATGAAATTACGGTTACTGCCAAAAACAACATCAATATAAACTTGTGCATATTCAATTTTTTGAACAAATATAAATTGCACTCCCCTGCACTACACTATAACATATACAACCAAGCGTTTTTAGACTATAAAAAGCAAAAAACGATCTACAACACATTAATACTATCAAATACTTCACTCACCCTTAAAAAGTGCCGTTTAGTCTATCAAAAAGTATCATACATATATCTTCTTTTTTTTAAAACCACTAGCCACCTACTTTTGAACCAATAAATAAGTAATGAAAACAAGGTTTTTAATTTGTTCGTTTTTTTTGATTTCAATTTTCAATATGAAAGCTCAGGAGAACTTTTCGGTAAAGGCGAATGTAAAAACAGAACCTACTGATAAAATTAAATTTAACGAAACCAATATTGGTATAACGTTTAGTAAAGAAATCGGTTCAAAAAATAAAATAACAAACACATTAGAATATTCGAATTTGAAAGTGAATTATGAATTAGACAGCAATATTACGTATGCGAATTTGGATCATTTTAATCAGATTCAGAACAAGTTTGAATTTTCTCACGAGCTTTCAAAAACAACGAACCTGAATTTTTCGATTACACCAACGGTAAATTTCCAAAGCAATTTAGACAATAATGATTTCACGCTTTTAGGGAGTTTTAAGGTTCAGCAGCAACTGAGTTCAAAAACGTTTGTGAGTATTGGAGTCGCGAGAACAACCTTTTTTGGTTCTCCCAAATTCCTGCCCACTGTTTCATTGGATTACAAAGTAAACAACGAAGCTTCTGTACTCATTGGTTTTCCGGATTCAAAAATTTCATATTCAAACAATATTCGAAACAAGTTTAGTATAAACAATAGTTTCAATGGTAATTTTTATCATTTAGACGCAGAAAATAATCTAGGTAATAATGCGTCGAAAGTGAGTTTATCGCAAATAACTACGTCACTTGAATACGAAAGAAATGTAGATAAAAACTGGTTTCTAAATTTTAAAGCCGGATATGATTTTAATAAAAAATACAACCTCATCGACAACGACAATCATAAACTATATGATTTTAATACCGGTAATGGTTATGCTTTAGGAGTTGGCATCAAATACAAACAATAAATAAATTTAATACACTATGAATAATTTAAAAAAAGGAATATTATTCGCAACATTGTTTTCGAGTCTGTTTTTTATAGGCTGCAGCAACGACGATGACGACGATGATTTAATAGGAAACTGGATTAAAAAATCAGCATTTGATGGTCCTGCAAGATCTAGTGCCACCAGTTTTGTTATTGGAGATTATGCTTATGTAGCAACGGGTTATACTGGTGACGTTTATTTAAAAGATTTGTGGGCGTATAATTCTACTGGAGATTATTGGGAACAAAAAGCTGATTTTACAGGAATTGGAAGAAGTTCTGCCTCTAGTTTTACACTTAGTGATAAAGGATATGTTGGTCTTGGCTACGACGGAACCAATAAACTAAAAGACTTTTATCAATACGATCCTACAAGTAATAGCTGGACTCAAAAAGCTGATTTTGCAGGAACCGGACGTTACGCCGCAGTAGGCTTTCAGGCTGGTGGAAAGGCTTATTTTGGAACCGGTTATGACGGAAATTACCTGAAAGATTTTTATCAGTACAATGACCAGACCAATACATGGACATTAGTAAATGGATTTAGCGGAAATAAACGCCGTAATGCTACTGCTTTTGTAATTGCAAACAAAGTATATCTTGGAACTGGAATTAATAACGGGGTTTACCAGGAAGATTTCTGGGAATTTGATCCTGCAACAGATGTTTGGACCAGAAAACGTGACATCGATAAGGATACAGATGATGATTATACGTATAATGATGAATACGCAATTGTTCGTTCAAATGCTTCTAGTTTTACTATGAACGGATTAGGATATATTGTGGGGGGAGAAAATGTAAAAACAACATGGGAATACAATCCATCAACAGATTTATGGGTAGAAAGAACTCCAATGGAAGGAGCCAGCAGAACAGACGCGGTTGGTTTCGCCATTAATAATCGTGGTTTTTATATGCTTGGAAGAGTAGGTTCAACCTATTTTGATGATGCGTGGGAGTTTAAACCTTTAGACGAACAAAGTGACGACGATAATTAATAAAGAAAAACAAATCTTCTGGAGTAAAATCCGGAAGAATCTAATGTTGCTTTTACCGGTTTTGCTATTTACAGCTTGTGTAAAAAATGAAAAAATTAAAACGGAATCCTTTAGAACTACGTCAGGTTGGGGTTATTCCATTGCTTTTAAAAATAAAATTATAATCAGGCAATCTGTAATTCCGGTAATAAGCGACACTAAAAGTTTTACTACTGAAAGCGACGCCTTAAAGGTGGCTCATTTAGTAGCAGAGAAACTCAATCAGAACATATCACCAACCGTAACCAAAAATGATTTAATTTTATTAAAAATTAAATTATAAATGACAATCGATACTATCAGAAATACGAGTTCAAATAAAATTTTATTCCATTGTATCATTTGGGTTTTCTTCATACTGACTTCATTAATTCAGTTTTACGAAAGTCCATTCAGGATCAACAATGACTTTTATGTACAATGGGCTACAGGAATTATCCTGTTTTACCTTAATTATTTTTATTTGGTTCCCGTATTGCTTTTAGAAAAAAAATACTGGCTTTATTTTGTATTTGTATTTGCTCTTATTTTACTATTTATGATTATAAGGATTAATTATTTTATTCCTGACTTTTCGCAGGTGAGACAATTAAAGCCAAGCAATATTATGCACACCATACCGCCGGAAGATTTTAAATTAATGTATAAAGGCCGAAGAGTAAGAGCTGCAGTGTTAGCAACAAGACAGCCTTTATTTTTTAAAATCGGACCTTCATTTTTTTATATTTTAATTATTACCATAAGCGCTATTATTAGAACTCTTACAGAATTTTATAACAATCAGCAAAACAAATTAATTGCCGAAACGCACAGAACAAATACCGAATTGATTTATCTGCGCAAACAAACTAATCCGCATTTCTTATTCAATTCACTAAATAGTATTTATTCTTTGGCACACAAGAAATCTGATTTGGTCCCTGATGCCATCGTAACTTTATCCGAACTCATGCGCTATATGCTGTATGAAACAGATAATAAAACGGTGGCTTTAGAAAAAGAAGTCAATTACATCCAGAATTATATCGAGTTACAAAAACTAAGGCTCAACAATATCGAAGACATTATTATCAATGTACACGGTGATACCAGAAACAAGTTTATCGAACCTTTATTACTCATTTCGTTTGTTGAAAATGCGTTTAAATACGGAACCGATTACAAAGGTGCTGCACATGTAAAAATCAAGATTTTTATTTTGGAAAACAGTCTTGATTTCTGGATAGAAAATACCATCGAAAACTATATTAAAGATCCTGAAAACTCAGGAATTGGTTTGGTAAACATTCAAAACCGACTGGATTTGCTTTATCCAAATGCACACGAACTCAATATTACACAAGACAATCAATATTATCGTGTACATCTCAATTTAAAATTAGATAAAATTCAAACCGCAATAAATTAAACAAAACAATTATGGCAAAAGGATGATATAGTCCAATCCGTATTTTATGATAATTTTAAAACTTACTTTACTGGTTTAAAACTACTTTTGAGCACCAAATAAAATCTTTAAATCTAAAACGTCAACAAATGAAATGTGTTATTATAGATGATGAACCTTTAGCGGTTGAATTATTAGAAGATTTTGTTCGAAAGGTAGACTCGCTTGAACTCATCAGTACTTTTAATAATGCTATCGACGCCGTTTCATTTATCAACCAAAATAATGTTGATTTGATTTTTCTGGACATTCAGATGCCACATTTTTCCGGCATTGATTTTTTAAATACAATCGAAAAAAAGCCTTTGGTTATTTTTACAACTGCATATTCTGATTATGCCGTTGAAGGTTTTAATCTGGGCGCTGTAGATTATTTAGTAAAACCCATTCCGTTTCATCGTTTTTTAAAATCAGTTGTACGTGCACAACAGGTTTTAAACCCCTCAACAGCTATTCAGGCTATTTCTGAAAACACAACTGCTCCTGAATTAGAACAGGATTTTATGTTTGTAAGGGCAGAATATGAAAACGTCAAAATGAATTTTTCGGATATTTTATTTATCGAAGGTTTAAAAGATTACGTCAAAATATACACAACAGATAATAAATTTACGCTGACTTTAATCAGTTTAATAAAGCTCGAAAACTTACTTTCAAGCAAAGGATTCTCCCGAATTCACAGGTCGTATATCATTAATATAAAACATGTGAAATCGATTCAGAAAAACAAAGTTCTCATTAGTGATAAACGAATCCCAATAAGTGAAAGTTATAAAAGTGCTTTTTTCGAAAGAATCAACCTTTAGTTCCTTTAAATTCCAAAAAGTAAAAATTCCAAATTCCAATAGTGTTTGAAACCATTGGAATTTGGAATTTGTGTTTTATCGCACCAGTTTTGGAATTTGGAATTTTACTTTATTGGAATTTTAGAATTCTATTCTTCGTTTTTAAACCAACCTGAATACATGACATAATTGTTCGAAATACGTTCAATTTCGCCTGCAAAGTCTGACTGGTCTATATCTTTTACTTTTTTTGCCGGAACACCCGCATATATAGTTCCTGAAGGTACAATAGTATTTTGCGTAACAACAGCTCCTGCCGCTATAATCGAGTTGCTTTCTACCACACAATTATCCATTACGATGGCGCCCATTCCTATCAAAACATTGTCATGAATCGTACATCCGTGCACAATAGCATTATGTCCTATCGAAACATTGCTACCTATAATAGTTGGATGTTTCTGATACGTGCAGTGAATAACAGCTCCGTCCTGAATATTAACCTTATTCCCTATCGAAATAAAATTTACATCGCCGCGAATTACAGCATTAAACCAAACGCTGCAGGAATCTCCAAAAACAACATCACCAATAATTGTAGCATTTTCAGCTACATAACAATCTTCCGGTATCGAAGGTGTTTTTCCGTTTACAGATTTAATAAGCATGATAAAATTTAATTAATTGCCGGACAGTTACAATCGTAACGTTCCTTTTTACAGAATAAATTAACTCCCAAAGTAATTTGATGGTATCCGCCGGTGTCAAATTTTACATCGCCGGTAACCTGCGAATACGTATAAGCAAACATAAAGTTTTTATAGTTTACGCCTATTATGGGCGTGATATATTGCAATTTTTGAGAGGCTACTCCGTTATTTGAATTACTATATTGTACGCCATCAAAACTTCTTCTATATGATAATGCGGCCCACAAACTGCCAAAATCCATATTTTTATAAGCCTTCATGTTCAAATCGATAGATTTTTCTTTTGTTTTATCGAATAATTGAAACAAAACCGATGGTTCCCAGGTAATGCTATTCCTTTTACCAAAAACATATCCGGCACTCAATAAAAATTTTCTAACGTTATCACTTTCGTAATCCGTATACAGCTCTCTTCTGGTTTCCAGCAATCCCTGTACGGTTGCATGAGCATAAAAATCAAGATAATTATAAGAAGCACCAACATCAACATTAAAATAAGAATCCTTTTGAATCTGACCAAAAACAATTGGGTCAAAAGTTCCGCCAAATTTAGTTTCATCGAGCTGGCTCTGGATTATTCCTCCGCTAATACCAAACGAAAGCTGATTTAGATCGAGTTCATCTCTCGAAAACATAATGTGATGTGCGTAAGTAAGCTTTACTCCTTTTTGAGAATGGTAGCCGTTTTCATCATTAAAAATAATAATTCCGGCTCCTGACCGCTCTCCTACCCTGCCATTAAACGTTAAGGTTTGAAGCTGCGGTGCATCTTCCTGACCAAACCATTGTTTTCTGGCCGTTAATCTTATTTTGGCACAATTGGCAGCACCAGCCATTGAAGGGTGAATCAAGTAATAATTATCTGATAAATAATCAGAGTAAACAGGTATTCCTTCTTGTGAATAGGAATAAAATGTTGCGATTAAAAAAACAAATAAAACCCTGATTCTAAATTTCATAAAGGCAATGTTGTTGGTATAAATTTTAAACTCTCATAATTTAATACGATTAATTTGAAAAGAGTCTTAATTATTTTATTAAAAAATCAAATATAGGTATTAGTAGAAAATAACTTTAGTAAATTTGTAGAAAATTACAAATCATGACAAAAATCACCATAAAAGAAACTCAGAATCCAACTATCTTAAAGTTTGAATTTGAAGATTTCATTACAAAAAATCAAAATTTCGAATTTAAAAATATCGATGAAGCCCAAGCATCGCCTTTAGCACAACAATTATTTTATCTTCCGTTTGTAAAAACCGTTTATATTTCAGGAAACTTTATCGCGATCGAAAGATACAGTATTGTAGAATGGGACGATGTAAAAGATGCTGTTGCTGAACAAATTGCATCATTTGTAGACAAAGGTGGCATCATCATAAAAGTGGATGAAAATGCACCCAAAAAACAACCTATTACGGTTTACGGAGAAACAACTCCAAATCCTGCTGCTTTAAAATTTGTAGTGAGCAGAATGTTGACCAAAAATGCTGTTGAGTATAAAAACATCGATCAGACTGCTTCTTCTCCATTGGCAAAAGAATTGTTTAAATTTCCTTATGTAAAAGAAGTTTTTATAGATGAAAATTATATTTCAGTAACCAAATATGATATTAATGATTGGGATGAAATTACTTTAGAAGTAAGAACTTTTATCAAACAATATATCGAGAACGGAGGAACTGTTTTAGATGAAAGTTTAATTGAAGTTGCTACTAAAAATGATGTTACAAAAGATGAAGCTTTTGACAAATTAGATGTTACCTCTCAACAAATCATCAATATATTAGAAGAATATGTGAAACCGGCAGTTGCTGCAGATGGTGGAAATATTGCTTTTGACTCTTATAATGAAGAAGACAAAACGGTAAAAGTAATTTTACAAGGTGCTTGCAGCGGTTGTCCTTCTTCTACTTTTACTTTAAAAAGCGGAATCGAAAATATGCTAAAAAGTATGTTGAATGATGAAGCGATTAAAGTAGAAGCTGTGAATGCATAATTATTTATTCTAATAAATACACAAAGCGCCTCAAATGGGGCGCTTTTTTATTGAATTCATATCTACTTAATTTTCAATAAATTATTCCGTTTTTATGCAATAAAAATAGTTAATATTGTATCCTAAACCAATCAATATAAAACTATGGGATTATCTTCATTTTTCAAGAATTTATTTGGCTCAGCCAAAGATTCAACTACAGATTTAGCCAATCAGGCCGAGGTTAAGTTTGAACAAGCAAAAGAAGCTGCCGCTCCTTATATTGAGAAAGCAGAAACTTTTGCCGAGGAAACAATTGCAAAAGCAAAAGAAGCTTCAGAACCCATCCTTGAAAGTGCGGCTGAATATGCAAACAAGGCAAAAGATATTGTAAGTGAATATGTAGAAAAAGCTTCAGATTCATTGAGCGATGTAATCGATTCTGTAAAAGAAAAAACCATCGAAACTGCCGGCACAACCAAAACTATAGTCGTAGAAACTGCAGCCGATGCCACTGAAAAGAGTGAAACCGCAACAGACGAAATTATTGATACTATTCCTCCTAAGGAATAAGGACTGATTTTTTCTAATAAAAAGAAATATATCTATATTTGCAGCCTTAATATACCTTCTCTTTGAGAAGGTTTTTTTATTCAAAAAAATATGAACCTCAATCCAGACCAGGTTAGCAATTATATTACTAAATATGCTGACTTATTAGTTGATTATTCTCTTAAATTAGTTTCTGCCTTTATCATTTTATTTGTTGGTATTTATGCCATCAGATTGATAAACAGAATCATTACGAAGGTAATGGTACAAAGAAATTTAGATCCTACTTTAACAAAATTTCTTTCTGACATTTTGATATGGGCACTCCGAATTTTATTATTTGTTACTTTCATTGCAAAACTCGGAATCGAGACTTCATCATTTGTTGCCATTTTAGGAGCAATGGGACTTGCGGTAGGTCTATCATTGCAGGGTTCACTTTCTAATTTTGCGGGAGGAATGCTAATTATTGTTTTCAAACCTTTTAAAGTTGGCGATACGATCGAAGCGCAAGGCGTTATTGCAACAGTTTCAGAAATTCAGATTTTTGTTACCAAAATGATTACCGGAAACAATCAGGTTGTTTTTGTTCCAAATGGCTCTCTATCAAACGGAACGATTATCAACTACTCTATGCAGGGAGAACGAAAAGCCGATCTGAATTTTTCAATTTCGTACGATTCTGATATTAAAAAAGCGAAAGATGTTCTTTTAGACGTTTTAGTTCAAAATCCTAAAGTGCTTAAAAATCCTGCTCCGGAAGTTTTTGTAAAAAATTTAACGGCTTCTTCTATAGATTTTGCAGTGCGTCCATGGGCGACAAATGCCAATTACGGATCCGTAGTATCAGATACTTTAGAGAACTGCAAAATAGCTTTAGACCAAGCCGGAATTTCAGTTCAGCCTTATACAATTCAAAAATAAAATAGTTTATTGTTTTTTTGATGGAGGTGCCATCATAAAATCTTTTAAATAATAAGGTTCAAAATAAGCGACATCTACAGTGTCGCTTTTTTGATATTTATCGAAACTTATTTTACTCATTGCAGCTGCAGATGGATATTTGATTTCTTCTAAAAATATAAAGTTCTCTTTAGTTAAAACCGGTTTGCATTTCTCTGCACAATCCCCCACAAAATAAATCTTTTCTGTATATGAGGCAAAAGAATCCTCTGTAATAACTTCTGCTTCTATTGTTCTTTCTTTTTCTAAATTCGCATTAAAAATTTCGCTATAAACCTCCATTCTTCTTGCATCGATCATAGGAATGATTTTCCCATCAGCAACATTAGCCTGCGAAGCAAGTGTTTCTAAAGTATCAATGGCAATAAGCGGAATATTTAAAGCAAAGCACAATCCTTTTGCTGCCGAAACGCCAATTCGTAAACCCGTGTATGAACCAGGGCCCTGACTTACGGCAACAGCTGCTAAATCCTGAACCGAGATTCCTGCCTCAGCAATTACTTCTTCTATAAAAACATGCAGCTTTTCAGCATGAGAATAGCCTTCTTCTGCAATTTCTTTACAAACAATTGTTGCTCCATTTTTAGCAATGGACACTGAGCAATTTTTAGTAGCCGTTTCTATATTTAGGATAAAAGACAATGTATTTTTTTTTTAATGTTATTATTAATATGTCAGACTGAGTGAAGTCGAAGTTCTTTTTAATTTCTAATCGTTCGACTTCGCTCAGGTTGACAATATCTTTAAAGAGATTTTATTTATTTCTTAGGCAAATCAGCTTTTTTAAGCTTGACTTTATCACCCGAATTCAGATCTTTAGAAACTGTAGTGTAAGGTCCGGTAATTACCACATCACCCGGTTTTAATCCTGACATTACTTCGATATTTGTATCATCCTGAATACCTGTTTTAATGACTCTGATTTTAGCTTTATCTCCTACTTTTACAAAAACACATTCGAATTTTTTATCGCTTTTTGGAGCTGCTTTTTTATCATCATCACTTGGACCCTGAATTTTTAAATCTTTTACAGCAGTAGTATCTGCTTTTACAACGACAGAACTAATAGGCACTGCCAAAACATTACTTTTAGTTCTTGTAATGATATCTACAGTTGCCGTCATTCCTGGTCTAAAAGGCGAATAAGTATCTGGCTGTCCTTCTAACAAATCCTGATAGGATTCTTTCAGGATACGAACTTTTACTTTAAAATTGGTTACCTGATCAGATGTTAGCGTTGTGCTTGCAGAATTAGAAATACTGGTCACTGTACCTTTGAATTTCTTTTTTAGATAGGCATCCACTTCAACATTTGCCTCATCGCCAATTTTTACTTTTACAATATCATTTTCGTTGACGTCAACTTCAACTTCCATATTGTTTAGGTTTGCTACTCTCAAAAGTTCTGTTCCAGCCATTTGCTGTGTTCCCAAAACACGCTCTCCTAATTCAACATTTAAGACCGAAATTGTTCCTGCAGCAGGAGCGTAAATTAAAGTACGTCCCAAGTTGTCTTTTGCTTCTGTAACAGATGCCGAAGCACTCTGAACGTTATAGTAAGCATTTTGTCTTGTTGCTTTTGCTACTTCATAAGTCGAAATAGCTTTGTCCCAATCTGATTTTGAAATTACGCCTTTATCATATAAAGTTTTATTACGTTCGTAACTTGCTTTAGCTTCTTTATAACTTGCCTCAGACTGTGTTAAACCTGCTTTAGTTCCCGATAAATTGGCAACAGACCGATCTAATCCGGAGGTATATAAATCAGGATTTATTTTAACTAATAAATCTCCCTTTTTTACAACTTGTCCTTCTTTTACATTCAGTGCAATAATTTCACCCGAAACCATTGATGAAAGTTTTACCTCTATTTCAGGCTGAATTTTACCAGTTGCAGAAACCGTTTCGACGATCGTTGAAGCTACTACTTTTGAAACTTCTACTTCTTTTCCTTCATCTTTATTTCCTATTACTCCTGCTTTGGAAAGACCTATTAAAACCGCAATAATGACTAACGCACCACCAAGTAAGAAATAAATTGTTTTTTTTGACATAATAAATTATTTTGTGATAATTGGTACAATTGGAATTCCAAAGTAGAATTCAAGTATTTTTATTTTAAACATGTAATCGTATTTTGTTCTAATAACGTCTGACTGAGCATTGGTTAACAATGTTTGTGCCTGAGTAAAATCGAATGAATTCATCAAGCCTACATCGTACTTTTCTTTCGCATAATTATAAGCCTGTTGTCTTGCCTCTAAAGTTACTGTTGATGACTCATGAGCATTTAAGGCTCCTTTTGCATCTGTAAAAGCAGTGTAAACGTTACGTTGCAAATCTAAACTTTTTTGCTCTAAATCTATTTTAGATTTCTCTAAACTTACTTTACTTCTTTCTACATTATTTCTAACAGAAAATCCATTAAAAATAGGAATTGAAAGCTGGAATCCAAAAGATTGTCCTTTATTATCATTGAACTGATCAAAAATTGGTGCAGCTTTACCTAAAACAGACATATAATTATCACGTACTACAGGCTGATTTGTTCCCTCAACATAACCAATCTGAGAAGTTGGATTAGCAGAGTTTAAAGTAGAACCTGTAATAATATCAGAATAACTTGCTCTGGTATTAAAGTTATAGAAAGCACTTAAAGTAGGCTGATAAGCTCCTCTTGCAATTGTTACATTTCTTTCAGCAATTTCAAGATTTGTTTGTGCCAGTTTTAATTCTGTTCTGATCTCTTTGGCTTTATTGTAAATATCAATTGGGCTTTGTGCCATGATATTATTTTCATCTTCTACTTTTGTATCATCGACTACATCAAAATCTGCAAATTCTTTTAATTGTAAAAGCTGCGCCAGACTTAATTTTGAAATTAACAAACTATTCTCAGCAACAATTATAGCCTGCTGATCAGTAGCCTCAGTAGCTTTCAGATCGTATAAATCTCCACGCGGAATTGTTCCTGCATTTACCATTTCTTCAGAACGCGCCAATCGTTTTTGATCAATGGATAACTGTTCTTTTTTTACTTTTAAATTTTCTTTATTAAAAAGAATTTCCAAAAATGCATTCGCAACATTCAAAGAAATATCTTCCTGCATTTTCAGCAATTGATATTGCGATGCTATCATAGAAAGTTTAGATCTGCGAAGTGTATTTTGATTTTGTAACCCTTTATAAATATCAACACCAACAGATGCGCCAATAGAAGAATACTGAGTGGTTTGATTTTCAAGTAAACCTGTTGTAATATTCTGGTTTAAACCAACGTTCCAGGAATGCGAAGCATTTGCATTAACAGCAGGAAGGAAATTACCAAAAGCCGCTTTTTTATCAATTGCTGCATTTTTTACATCTAACTCTGATAATTTAATAGTGATATTATTATCTAATGCATAACGTACGCATTCTTCTAATGTCCATTTTTTTGATTGTGCCTGAGATGATAATCCAAACCCGAAAAGCATGGCAAAAACAAGACTATTATATTTATTTATTTTCATATATTTTGAATGAAAGCGCAGTAAAAATGATGCTACGCAAATTTAACATTTTTTAAAACCAAAAACTCTTTTTATACTTTCAAATTATTTCTTTTCTCCTTCATTGATCAAACCCTGATTCCAGATCTTAATTTTATCTGTGTTTTTTAGACCGCTTTTTACCTGAACATAAATTCCGTCACTCACTCCTAAAACCAAATCCTGTCTTTTAAATTTCTGAGGAGCAGTTTCTACTTCAACATAGGGCTTTTGTGTTTTTTTATCAAATTGAACCAATGATTCTTTGACAGCCAAAACCTTGTCAGCTTTCTCTAAAATGATCGAAGCATTTGCACTTAAACCAGCTCTGATGAAGGTTGCATCTCTATTTTCTAATTTAGCTTTTATTTCAAATTGAATCGCTCCGTTTTCTACTACTCCTTTTGGAGCAATATCGGTTAAAGAGGCTTCGAATTTTTTGTTTTCGATGGCTCCAACAGTAATTTCAATTGGCATTTTTTCTTTGATTTTACCTACTTCAGATTCATCAATTTTTCCAATAAAAATCATTCTTCCAACATCTGCAACACTGGCAATTGTAGTTCCTTCATTAAAATTATTACTTTCAATAACCTGATTTCCTACTTTTACCGGAACTGCCAAAACCATTCCCGTTACCGTTGAGCGAATTAGGGTATTTGCATAACTTCCTAATGATGTGGTTGTTCCTGTTTTTACGATATCTAAGCTTTGTTTTGCAGCCAGATAATTTTGTTTTGCCTGTGTATAAGCCAATTGAGCTGCATCAAAATCATTAGCAGAAATTACATCTTTATCAAACAATGTTTTTTGTCTTTTATAGATTTTTTCCTGATTGTCCAAAGCAATTTTAGCTGTTTGCACCTGATTTTGAGTATTACTAACATTAGAAACATTAGCTACTACTCTAATTTTGGCGATCATATCTCCAGCTTTGATTTTCTCTCCGGCTTTGATATATACTTCTTCAATAATACCTGAGATATTTGGTTTGATTAGAACTTCTTCATCAGGCTGAATGTTACCGGTTGCAATTGTGTTTTTTACGATTGTTTTAATCTCTGCTTTTTCCGTTTTGAAAACAATTGGAGATTGTTGATTTTTAGCGTATAAATAGTAAAGTGCGCCAAAGAAAACTACAGCAATAAAGATTAAAATGGTTACGGTTACTCCTTTTTTCATTTTGTTTTGGTTTAATCGATTATATTTTTGATTGATAATTTATTCTGTTCGTAAAGCATCTACAGGCTTTACATTGATTGCGGTTTGAGCTGGAATAAATCCGGCTAATAAACCTGATCCTACTAATATTAATAATGCGACAAATACAACCCCCAGATCTACGCTTGGATTTGCAAACATAGTATCATTTCCGGGCGGCATAGAATCCAGCACCATATTTAGTACTGCAATAATCCCGGTTGCTACCGCAATACCCAGCATTCCTGAAATGATAGTCAAAAATATAGATTCTGCTAAAATCTGACCTCGAATTGCTGCCGGAGTTGCGCCTAATGCTCTGCGAATTCCAATTTCTTTGGTACGTTCTTTAACTACAATAAGCATAATATTAGAAATACCAATTACTCCCGAAATCAAAACCAAACTTCCTACAAAATAAGCAATAACCTGTAAGATATTAAACAAACTTTGCACTTTATTAAATTGTTCATACAAATCAAAATTTCCCACTGCTCTGTCATCTGCAGGATTTACAGAATGTAGTGCTTTAATTAGCTCTAAAATTTTGGGTTTTAAATCCGTAATAGAAACTTCGTCTCTGGCTGTAAGAGCCATCCACCCCACTTTATCTCCATAATTAAATGCCTGTTGAAAAGTAGTAAAAGGAACAAATATATTTTTTTGCTCCTGCTCTGCATTTCCTCCCTGTTGCTTCGATTTGTAAACACCAACTACCATAAAGTTGATTCCGTTAATTTTTACATACGTTCCAACTGCTTCCTCTTCTTTACCATACAAATCAGTGATAACACCTTTTCCAATTACAGCAACTTTTCGCTTCTCCAGAATATCTTGTTGATTCACAAAACGCCCTTTTATAATATCCATTGGCTGTTGTTTGATCAACTCAGGATAATCACCATAAATAGTAAATGCAGCAGTTTTTGTACCGCGAACTACATTATTAGATCCGTTAAAATCACCTAACTGATTCCTTGGTGATACATATAATAAATCTGGCAAAGCAGATTTTAAGGCGGCAACATCGCTGTTTCTAAAATCGTAACGTCGGGTTTTTGGTAAGCCTTTGTAAGCTTTTGAGGTAGTTTGACTCCACATAAACATTGTATTAGTCGCAATTCCGTCAAAACCTTTTTTTACACCGTTCTCCAACCCTTTTCCTGCAGCCAGTAATATTACAAGAATAAATATACCCCAAAATACCCCAAACGCAGTTAGCACCGTTCTAAAAACATTGGCTGTTAAAGCCTGTAAAATTTCATCCCAATTATCTTTCTTAAACATAATTATTCGTCTCTAAGTGCTACAATAGGTCTAATTTTGGCCGCTCGGTATGCTGGAAAAAAGCCTGCCAAAGCACCAGCAAAAACAAGTAAAACAAGTGTTGTTAAAGCCACACTAAAATCAACCTGAGGATTTCTAAAATATTCACTTTGTACCATTGGCCCAACTACTTCAAGCAATAATAAACTAGCCAATAAACCAACGAAACCAGCAATAGTGGTAATAAAAATAGATTCGTGAAGTATCATCGAAATAATTGAAAATGGCGATGCACCAAGCGCTTTTCTGATTCCAATTTCCTTAGTTCGTTCTTTGACTATAATAAGCATAATATTACTCACCCCTACAACTCCCGCAATAATTGTACAGATTCCTACCCACCAAAAAAACAATCTGATGTAAAGATTTAAATCGTAAAATTGTTTTGCATCCTTAACAGAATTATAAGCATTTATGCCACTATCATCATCGGGCGCTACAACATTTTTACTTCTAAGTAAAGCTTTTAAGTCTTCAGTAAATTTTTCTGATTGCGCTAATGCTTCATCATAATCATTCGTTTTCTTTAGCGTAAAAAAGATATTGCTTATTTTATCTCCTCCACCATAAGCTCTCTGTACTGTTGTTTTAGGTAAATATGCACGAGCTTCTTCTCTTTCTCCTCCCGGATCTGTAAAGACACCTACTACCTTAAAGTTGACATTATTAATCGCGATTTCTTTGCCTAAAGGATCTTTATCTTTAAACAAATCTGTTTTTACTTTCATTCCAATAGTGGCCACCTTTTCATTGTTTGCCAAGTCATTACTATTTATAAATCGGCCCTGAACAACTGTCAAATTTTCTACTGCCCCATAATCAGGATCAACTCCTCTGTATTGATAGCTTCCGGATTCTTTGCCATAAGTAAATGCGCCTCCCCAAAAATTATATGTAGCAGCACGTAACTCTAATTTATCTTCAAATTTCTGAACCGATTGTGAATAATCGCTATTTCTAAATTGAATTTGCCTTCCAGGATTTAATCCTTTATATTCTTTTGCTGTCGTTCCTGACCAAACTTCAACTATCCCGGCAGCATCACGTTCAAATTGTTTTTCAATTCCGTTTTGAAGCCCTTTACCTGCGCCGAGCAGGATCACTAAAATAAAAATTCCGGAAGCTACAGAAACTCCGGTAAGAAATGTCCTTAACCGGTTCTTAGAGATCGCTTCAAAGATTTCCTGCCAACGTTCAATATTAAACATAAGATGACGCTCTAACTTGTTCTACTTTTTTATCGTCTATAATTAATCCGTCTTTCAGGACCACATTCCTTTTGCACATTGCAGCAATATCAGGTTCGTGAGTTACGATTAAAATTGTTTTTCCTTCATCGTTAATTCCCTGAATAAGTTCCATAACTTCATAAGAAGTTTTTGTATCCAAAGCACCGGTTGGCTCATCTGCCAATAGCACTTTAGGATTTGAAGCCAAAGCCCTTGCGATGGCAACACGCTGTTTTTGACCTCCTGAAAGTTCATTTGGTAAATGATGAGAATGCGAACCTAAACCCACTTTCTCTAAATATTTCATAGCAATCTCGTAACGTTCTTTACGCTTTATCCCCTGATAATACAAAGGCATTGCAACGTTATCAAGTGCCGTTTTATAATTTATTAAATTGAATGATTGAAATACAAACCCCAAAAATTTATTTCGATATCGTGACGCTATTGTTTCGTTTAGATTTTTAATTGGAGTCTTATCTAAAATATAACTACCCGAATCTGCTTCATCCAAAATCCCTAAAATATTTAAGAGTGTAGATTTGCCAGATCCGGACGATCCCATAATCGCAACTAATTCTCCTTCTTCGATACTAAAATTAATTCCTTTTAACACATGCAATTCTGAACTTCCCATTTTATAGGACTTGTGTAAATCTTTGATTTCGATCATGGTATTGTTAAATTTTAAAACAATAATAACATTTTTTATAAGTAATTTATGGTAAGAAAACGTTAATAATTCCGTTTAGTTATTTCAATAAGACTCAATTCTGTATCTATTGTTACACTTTTTTAAGATTATATAATTGTTTTCTTAATTTTGCATCACTTAAAAAAATCTTAACGATGAAGTTTTTTTCAATTATCTCTTTGTTTACGGTACTTACCGCTATTACAAGTTGCTCTACAACTCAAAAATTAGAAACATTAAAACCGGAACCGGATGATGCAAGTCCATTAGTATACGATGCAAATCCTTCTTTTATTAACTTACCCATAACGGTAAAGCTGAGTGACATTCAAAATCAAACAAATTCTTTATTGAATGGTTTAATTTATGAAGACAACGACATCGAAGATGATGATATCGAAATGAAAATCTGGAAACAGGCTCCGATAAAAATCCAGAATGATCCTGCAAACCCGAATAAAAAAATAAAAACGATTCTGCCTCTAAAAGCCACCATCAAATACAGAATAGGCACAAAAAAATTGGGAGTAGAACTTTACGATGTTAGAGAATTTAATTTAAATGGCGTAATCACTTTATCCAGCGAAGTGGCTTTGACGAACTGGAAATTAAACACTAAAACCGAATTCAAATCTTTAGACTGGAGTGAAAGCCCTACCATGATGGTATTTGGAAAAAGCATGCCTATTACTTATTTAGTAAATCCTGCGATTTCTATTTTTAAATCGAAAATTGAAAAGAAAATTGATGAGGCGATCGAAAAATCAATGGATTTTAAACCAAATGTTTTAACAGCATTAGAAAAAATATGTACGCCATTCCAGATGAGTGATACCTATGAGAGCTGGCTAAGAATTGTTCCTGTCGAAGTATATTCTACCAATGCCAAGCTTAAGAACGATTTGTTTTTATTAGACATGGGAATGAAATGCAATATGGAAACTATTGTAGGCAAACAACCTGAATCTAAATTCAGTGCCAGTAAAATTGTATTGAAACCCGTAACAAAAATTCCAAATCAAATTTCGGCGAATATTGCCGCAATTTCAACTTATATGGATGCTTCAAAGATCATGACCAAAAATTTTGCAGGTCAGGAATTTGGTTCAGGCGGAAAAAAAATTACAGTAAAAAATGTTTCAATCTGGCACAAAAACGGTAAAATGGTTATTGCACTTGATGTTTTAGGATCAATAAACGGAACACTTTACTTAAACGGAGTTCCACAATACAACCCTCAGACAAAAGAAATTTATTTTGAAAACCTTGATTATGTTTTAGACACCAAAAGCAAGTTAATGAGAACCGCAAGCTGGCTGGGCCAAGGTTATATAGTAAGAAAAATGGAAGAAAGCTGCCGTTACTCGATTCAGCCCAATTTAGAAGAAGGTAAAAAGACTATGGCCAATTATCTTAAAAACTATTCGCCAATGCCGGGTGTTTTCGTAAACGGAAAAATGGAAGACATTCAGTTTGATAAAATCCAGCTGACCAACCAGGCGATTATCGCTTTTATAAAAATAAATGGAACGGTAAATGTTTCTGTTGATGGATTGAAATAAGCAAACAATTTAACTAAAAACAAAAAAGCAGAATAAAATTATTCTGCTTTTTTTGTTTTGGATTTGTACATTCTATAAACAAGAACTCCAATTACAACCACGAGTAAATAAGGAATTACCATCAAATAAACGATTCCGTTATTCACAGCCTCCGCTTTTTTCACATTCGAATCTCCTGCAAGGGCAGCACGACACATCGCACATTGAGCGTTAGCACTAAGAGAAAAGAAAATAGAGAATAGAACATAGAGGCATTTCGATAAAAAAGAACTCTTAAATTTGCCTTCTACTCTATTTTCTTTATTCTTTATTCTATTTTCTATTTTAAACATAATAAGGAGATATCATTAAGTAAACTATAACACCCGTAACCGCAACATATAACCAAAGCGGAAAAGTTATTCTAGCTATTTTTCTATGTCTGTCAAAACGTTTTGCAAGAGCCCTTACATAAGTGATTAATACCAATGGTATAATTGCAATAGACAACAATATATGTGTTACTAAAATAAAGAAATAAATATATCGTATTGCGCCTTCGCCACCAAATTTGGTAGAATCAGCAGTCATATGATAAGCCACGTACATGACCAAAAACGCAACCGATAATGCAATCGCAAAAGTCATTAAACGTTCGTGAAGCTTTTGTTTTCCGTTTTTAATAGCGATTACCGCCAAAACTAAAACAATAGCCGTAATACCATTTGTTGTCGCATAAATTGGAGGTAAAAACGAAAGCGGCTCAACATTAACACCAAAATCTTTTAATTTAACTCCGAACAAAATAGCCACTACAACCGGAATAATAATTGAAACCGCAACAATAAGTTTGCTATACTTTTTTTCTAATGAATGATTTTCCATTTTATTCTGCTAATAATATTTTAATATCTTCCTGAATATCTCTTACGCCTTTTTTATCCAGTCCGTCGTAATAGATATTTGGGTTCCCAAATTCATCTTTTCTGCAACGAATATTTCCATCCTTATCAATCAATGCAAATAAACCTGAATGCTCAAAACCACCGCTTACTTTTTCATTCTCGCCTGCATAAAGATTAAACCCTTTATTTGATAAGTCCATAATAGTAGCTTTATCGCCTGTTAGAAAATTCCAGTTAGAAGATTTTACTCCTAATAATTTCGCATGATCTTTTAGAACCTGTGGAGTATCGTGACTAGGATCTATAGTGATCGAAACAATTCCAAAGTTTGGATTCCCAAAGAAAGTTTTCTCGATCTCTAACATGCTTAAATTCATCTTTGGACAAATTGACGGGCAAGTTGTAAAGAAAAACTCCAGAACGTAAACTTTACCTTTATAGGTTTCGTTTGAAACTTTAATGTTATCCTGATTGGTTAACTCAAATTTAGGCGCCGGTCCTATTGTCATCAATTTAGCATCAGAGTTAGATTTTACTCCTACATTATCTAAACGATTCCCTTTTACAACTTCACCTTTGTTTATTCTGTCAACAATTTTAGGCACGGCATAAATCCCGAATATTAAAATAATAAACGAAATTCCGATATATGATTTATTTTTAAACATGATATAAAGATTAAAGTTCTTTTGTTGCGTTGTGGTTCTTTTTTAGAGCTGCACGATATTCGTATAGAATTATTTTGAAATCGTCAAGCATTTCATTACTCAACTCAGAAGGATGAAAAGTATTATATCCCTCTTTATATTCTTCTTTATCTTTTCGCCCTCTTAAGTTTCGTTCTTTATCTACGATATAAACATTCGAAGTACCAAGGTTTTGATCTAATTTTCCTTTTAGATGTAATTGATCATAATAGACTTTGATTTCCTCTGGTGAAGCAAAAACAAAATGCCATCCTGAAACGTCTGTAAAAGCACCAAGTGACTCAACAATTTTCTCTGCATCTTTTTCAGTTCCCAACGGACAAACGACTACAAATTGTAAATCTTTGAAACCGTTATAACGCTGATATATTTTTTCGTTTAGATTAAAAAAGTTTCCTCTGTTTTTTAAAATCTCAGTTCCTGAAAAACCAAGAATGGTAATTTTATTATCTAAGGTTACTTTTTCTCCTTTAAGGGATTTCCAATTACCAAAGTCGGCAATTTTAGGAGTTATTGTGGGAAGTTTAGTAAAGCTATTTACACCTGAAGCAAAAAACAAATAGGCTACAATTGGCAAAACAAAAAGGACAAAGAGAACTATATTTTTTTTCATTTTATTACCGGAAGTTATTGAGGTACAAAAATAAAAAAATCCCGATGTTATCGGGACTCTTTTCGAATTAATATCATGTTAAAAATTCCATTTAATAGTAGAATCTTTAAAAACCCCATAAATATAATGTCCTTCTGTCAACAGAATAAACAATAAATATAAAACTAGGAAAATAACTGGTGAAACAACTGACCATCTAAGGCTGCTTTTTTCACCTTCCATGTGCATAAATGCCCATACTATATAATATGCTTTGAATATTGTCAGGATGTAAAAAATCCAGTTTAACAAATTCAAACCTAAAAAATGAGTAAACTCTAATGATGCTGGTTTTATAATACCAAGAATAACTTCTACTGTAGTTACTGCTGATAGTAATCCAAAAACAAACCAGATTCTTTTTGTATTTGATACGTGTTCGTGTGACATAATAATTAAAATCTAAAATTAAACTAAGTAGAAAACTGTAAATACAAATACCCAAACTAAATCGACAAAGTGCCAGTATAAACCAACTTTCTCTACCATTTCGTAGCTTCTTCTTTTTTCGTAAGTACCTAATAATACATTAAAGAAAATAATGATATTAATGATAATTCCAGAAATTACGTGAAAACCGTGAAATCCTGTAATGAAGAAAAAGAAATCAGCAAATAATTTACTTCCGTATTCGTTTCTGGTTAAGTTCGCTCCTTCTACTACATATTTTGCAGTATTTAAACGCTCTTCAGATTCTGCTCTGGATAAAACTGTTTTTTTCTTTTGCGCTGTAAGATGCTCTGTTCTTATTAACAATTCAGGATGTGCTTTAAAACCAGCCTGAATATCTGCTACAGAATATGTTGGCAATGTTTCTGCACTTTCCATAAACCAAGTTGACTTAGCTCTTGTAAGTGCTTCCGGTTGATTTGGTAATTTTACAGCAAACTCTTCAAGAGCAACTCTTTTACCATCTTTATCAACGAATTGTAACAAACTTCCTCCTACTGTTTCAACAGCACCATATTCACCTTTAATGAAGTTTTTCCATTCCCAAGCCTGAGAACCAACGAATATAATACCTCCAATAATAGTTAAAAACATGTAGATTGCTACTTTTGTTTTTTTCATTTGATGACCTGCATCAACAGCCAAAACCATTGTTACAGATGAGAAAATCAAAATAAAAGTCATTAAGGCTACATAATACATTGGAGCCGAAACACCGTGCATAAATGGGAAGTGAGTAAACACTTCATCAGCCAAAGGCCATGTTTCGATAAATTTAAATCTAGAAAAACCATAAGCTGCTAAAAATCCAGAGAATGTCAGGGCATCTGATACGATAAAAAACCACATCATCATTTTACCATAACTTGCTCCTAATGGCTGGATCTCATGCCCGCCTCCCCAAGTTTTTTCGTTGTTTGCAGTAGTAACTGTCGCTTCCATAAAAGATATTCGTTAAAAAGTTCCCAAATTTACGTTTTTTTCTTATTTAAAGAAATATAAAAATAAAAATAAATATACCCATAATAAATCCAAAAAGTGCCAATACATCGCACCTAGTTCTATACCAAGAGTTTGAGTCGAATTGTATTTTTGTTTAAAATGATTATAAATTATAATTAAAAGTGAAATCAAACCTCCAGCCAAGTGTAATAAGTGCGTTACCGTAACTACATATAAAAAAGTTGTAGTAATTGAGCTACCTTCTCCAGTAAAATAATAACCGCTTTTTACAATTTGTCCAAAACCTACAAACTGTAAAACCACAAATAAAACCCCTAAAGCTAATGTACCCAAAAGCAATGCTGTAGTCGCGCCTCTGTTATCTTTTTGAATGGCTTTTTTAGCCAGATAAAAAGTAATGCTACATCCCAAAATTACGGCTGTACTATAATAAAATGCCGTTGGTAATTCAAAATTCTTCAACCAGTCGGCTCTGGATTTACTTACCACAAATGCGCTTGTAAGTCCGGCAAACATCATTGTCATGCTCACCATTGCAAATAACAAAATCAGTTTTGCTGATTTCGCTTTTCTTAATTGCTCTTCACCTGTTGTCATTGTCATTGTCATTTCCATAACTATCTTAAAAATTTATCTACTATAAATACTATTTGCAGTAACGAAATATATGAAACGCTCACCAGCATTAATGTTCTTGCCGCTTTTGCAGTTCGCAACTGATACAAACGCACTGCGTAAAATAACATCCATAAACCTAACAAAAAAACTAATATTGCTGCAACTGGCGTTATAAATAATTGTCCTGTAAATCCTAAAGAAGGCAACAACGATGCTATTATAAGCCAAACTGTATATAAAATAATCTGCAAAGCAGTCTTTCTGTCTTTTCTACCTGTTGGTAACATAAATATAGCAGCCTTCTCGTAATCTTCATACAAGAACCAGCCAATTGCCCAGAAATGAGGAAACTGCCAGAAAAACTGAATTAAAAAAAGTGTTCCTGCCTCAATACCAAACTCTCCTGTTGCCGCAACCCAGCCTAACATAAAAGGAATTGCACCCGGAAAAGCACCCACAAAAACCGATAACGAAGTTACTGTTTTTAAAGGTGTATAAACACTTGTATATAAAAATATTGAAATCGCTGCAAACATTGCCGACTTTGCATTGATGGTATACAATAATGCAATACCAATAATGGTTAGCAAACTCGCTACAAATAACGCCATTTTTGGAGACATTCTACCTGAAGGAACAGGACGATTTTTTGTACGATCCATTAATGAATCGATATCTTTTTCGATTACCTGATTAAAAGCATTAGAAGCTCCAACCATGCAATACCCACCAATCATTAAAACCAGTAAAACACTCCATTTAAAAGGATGTTCATCATTAACACCTAACAAATATCCGGCTATCGAAGAAAATAATACACTGATAGCTAAACCAGCTTTGGTAATCTCTTTGAAATCGTTAAATATTGATTTTATTGAAAATGTATTTTTAGTAGCGTTCAATACGGTATTTGTTTGTATGTTTTTTTTGAGTGGTGCAAATGTACAAATTAGATTGTAGAATACTTACCTATAAAATTAGATTTTTTTCAATAAAACCTTTACAGAATAAGGACTTGCAAATCTTTAACATAATTATTTCGAAAAATCTTATTAAAAACTAGTAATCAAAATACCAGTTAAAGATATCTGAACGCAATCCTATCGTAAACCAGGTTGTGCTTTGCTTAAAAGTTGTTGCCGTTTCTTGTGTAGGATCAAAATTTCTATACAGGAAACTTCCAAAAAACTTGAGATTTGTCATTGGGTTTACCACATAACCTCCCTGAATATCGGCAATAAAAACATTTGTTTTATTTCCCTGACCTACTTTTACGCCTTTGTCATATGGTCGGTCTACATCGTAACTTTTGTAAATATTCCCTCCGTAGTTATAACTGTCTTCGGCAGTGTCAAAATCTAACCCTCGCTTACCAACTGTAAATTTAGCATCAGCATAATAACGTCCTTTATGATAACGTCCAATTGCGACAAATTCTTCAAAATTACCACCCCACTGATGTCCAATACTTTGATTATTATGTCCGTAATTGGTAATTACAGCACTATGCGAATACACATATGGGCGTACATGATTGTACTCTAATTGCAGTAATAAGTCTTTTATCTTAAAAGCATTGAAGTATTTTGCCCCTAACTGATAACCGAATTTATTTTTCCAGCTATTTTCTCCTCCAGCCATATCTCCTACTGAAAATTCATCCAATAAAAACTGAGCATATAAGTTTACATTGTTATTCCATTTGTATTTTCCTGACATTCCTAAAAGTGCGTTTCCACTTCTTGAAGATGACGAAAACTCTACTGAACGATAAAAAATAATTGGATTTACGAAGTTGATATCAAAACCTCTGTTATTCGTATCTGTCCAAACTACAGATTCAAAAAATCCTAAATTCAGTTTGTTCGACACATTCCAGCTTAAATAATGATTCGCCATGAATTTTGTCGCGTAGGTTTTTTCTAATGTAACATCAGGACGAACATCCTTAAGCCACATATAGGTGTTGGTGTATTTTATTTTCCAGAAATTGGTGTTGATTTTAAAATAAGGATACGGACTTGCTCCGTCACTTTCAAACAAAGAACGATATCCGTCTCCAATAAAATTTCTTCCGTAACCTAATTGAAAATCAAAAAACTTACTTGGAGCAAAAGTAATGTTGGCTTCCGCTAAAGGAAAATCGTAAGCATCTGTTTTAAATCGTTTCGCAATTCCCATACCCGGAATAATGGCAGGATTTCCACCTGAAGGTTTTAGTGTTTCGGCATAATCATTAAAATAACCTGCAAATCGTCCCTGACTTTCAAAAACTGTGGTTGTAAAATTAAGGTTCTTACCTAAACCTCCCCTAAAATTTAAGGCACGTGTATTTACATAAGTGTACGAAGCATCAATATCTGAGGCTTTACCCATTTGTAAATCAACAATAGGATTTAAGGACAGCCAATAATCTTCGCCCTGAATCTGAACCAGATTTTCGTTCCAGAATTTTCTTCCTAACCAAGTCGAAACATTTTTCTGAAGTGATTCGTTTACCGCTTTTAAGCTGTAATATTTAGAAACCTCTGCATAGGTATATGGTTTTGATGCGGTGTGATTATTACTCCCAACCTGATTCATGGCGCCATCAAATTGCGCATAGTAACTGTGTGAGAATGGAATATTCAGATGACTTTCGAATTCCGGATTATTGTATTTTTTATATACAATACTGTCCAGCTCTGTCATTGGTTTTTCTACTGGTTTTAAAATTTGTGCTGCAGCCAAAGCTTCTTCAGCAATTTGATCTGCACTTTTTAAAGGAATATCAATTGAAATTGTGTATTTTGAATAAGTTGGTTTTCCGTTATAAGTCGATGGTTTTATTTTAGGAAATTTTCCAAAAACACGTTTCGCTTCTTCTGATAATGCATCATTAGCAGCATTCACATAAATCACTTTAAACTCCCCATTGGCATCTACTTCAAAAAGTACTTTTACTTCGCCTTTGTAATTTGCTTGTTTTAAATTTTCAGGAACTTCAAAGTTTTGAAATACAAAATCCTGAACTTCTTTATAAAAACAGTTCTCTAATTTTTTTGATTGTAAATTTTCGCAGTTTGGAAAAACAGGAAATTGTTCTGAAGTAAAACCCTGTTTGATCGAAGAATTACTCTCTTGTGAAAAAGCAGACAAGGCAGAAAATGTAAAAATAAAAGATAAGAAAATCTTATTCACGTAAATGTAGGTTTTCATTTAATATTGATTTGTGGTATTTTCTCCATTTGCAATTGCTTTTGCAGCCGAAGTTCCGATTCGTTTGACTCCTAAACGAATCATTTCTATTGCATCATCATAAGACTTGACTCCTCCGGCAGCTTTTACCGGCAAAGGTGATGCATTTTCTAACATCATTATAATCGTAGGAACTGTTGCTCCGTTGGGCAAATCATTTTCAGTTTTATAAAAACCAGTTGAAGATTTTACAAAAACCGATGTATAATCATCTTCTTTGAAATGGGATATTACCACATTTTTTATCAATGCCGAAAGCTGAATAATTTCTTTATCCGTTAGGGCTGCAACTTCAATAATCCATTTTACTGTTTTATTATTCGCAAGACCAATTTGTGTTCCTATTAGGATTTCCTGTTTTACCAAATCAGTTTCTCCGTTTTTAAAAGCTTCATAATTGCACACAAAATCAAGATCGTCTGCTCCGTCTTCGATAGCTTTATTGGCTTCTTTAATTTTAGTTTCCAGATTTTCTTTTCCTTCCGGAAAATCGATTACGGTCCCTACCAATAAAGTCGAATTGGCTTTCAAAATCATTTCCTTAGCCAAAACTACATGTTCAGGACGGATCATTATTAACTTAAAACCTTCATCAATCGCTTCCTGAATTGCATTCTTAACCACGATAGTATTTTCTGCTTCCGAAAGTCCGGCTTGCGAGGCAGTTTTTAAGTAGGTTGAATCTAAATATTGCTTAATATTCATGATGATATGGAATTGCGACAAAAATACATTTAAAATTCAGAAAAAAACACACTTTTTAGAACTTGATTTTTTGGCAACAAAAAACCCACCGAAGTGGGTAATTATATTCTTATATTTTATCGATTTGCTTTTTGAAAGCTATTGCAGTAAAAACTCCAACTACAGCTCCAAGTGCATTTGCTAAAACATCAGTTACGTCAGACGCTCTTGTGACTGTAAAAACACCTTGCAGGATTTCGATTGTAATTCCAAAAAAAACAGAAAATATAAACGAAATCAGATAAGCTTTATAATCATCAGGAGCTTTACCTTTAAGTTCTTTTTTGAAGAACATAATCCATGATATTGTAAATCCAAAATGAAAACAAAAATGTACAATTTTATCTATACTCGGGAAACTTACAGCAGGAATATTACTTGAATCCGTTAAACAAAAATAAGTAATAATACCTGAGCATAATATTGCCCAGAGCAACAGGAATTGTTTAGGCACCGATAAGTTGTTTGTAAGCTTCGTCAGATAATAATGAATCTATTTCTGATGCATCAGCAATTTTTATTTTAATCATCCATCCAGCTCCGTAAGGATCAGAGTTTACTGTTTCCGGAGCACTCTCAAGACTGTCATTAAAAGCAATAATTTCTCCTGTTAAAGGTAAAAATAAATCAGATACTGTTTTTACAGCTTCAACTGTTCCAAAAACCTCATCTTTATCAAGGGTCTGATCTAAAGTTTCTACTTCAACATACACGATATCTCCTAACTCTTTTTGTGCAAAATGAGTAATTCCTACAGTTGCAACATCTCCTTCGATGCTTACCCATTCGTGATCTTTTGTGTACTTTAAATTTGCTGGTATGCTCATAATACTATGTTTGAAAATTGATAATTTAATAATTAAGCCACAAATGTAATAATCTTCTAATGAAATCCGGTTTAGAAACTAAAAAATTAATTTCCGAAATTATATCGAAGTGTAAACCCTGATCTAATGTTCGTTAAAGGAAATGACGTAGAAATTACTGCTTTTGAGAACGAATGATCGTAATAGAATATTGCAGTAAGGTTTTTACTGAACGAATAATCTGCAGTAAGTTTTAGTGCCCATATATTCTGCCCTGCCGCCAATTGATTGTTGTCATAATCTAAATAACGTACCAGTGTTTCATTTTTTCTAAGCGAAAAATCTGCCTTGATATTAATGTCACTTTTGATAATTCCGGTTGGGCTGTCAGCAAGTCTTGATGAGAAAATAACATCTTTAAAACGATATCCCATCCCAACGATATACTCCATACCTTTTACTTCTGTCAATAAATTATTATCAAAACTCATTGATAAAGCTCTGTCTTTTTTAATTTCAGTAAGGATTCTTAACGAACTTTTCAGCTCAAAATCTACCCTGATAAGCGGACTAAACTGCTCTACCAAATTGACATTGGACATGATGGTTTTATTAAAGAAATTGGTATTAACATCTTGCCCGTCCGGTTTTTCGGTATAATCAAAATTAGACCTAAACTGGTTTATCGTATAGGATGCACGGTAATTGTGCTGTAATGAAAAACGCTTAAACTTATCTTTAAAATATTTATAACGCATTAAACCATTATATTTCACACTCCAGTTTGGAATAGGGAAATTTTTAAAAATACTAGTTGAGCTATTTGAAGCATCACCTCCTGAATAAGCTGCTAAAAATGCGGGTAGCAAAACAGCCTGATTACTTTTTGTAAACCCTATAGGATATCCTTGATTGGAAGCATAGATTTTATAATTAGGATCTGTTTCATCCGTAATAGTATTATTGGCATCTCCATATCTTGGAATTACTGTTCCGGCACCATAGCGTTCTTCTGCCAAACGGTTTGCTATCACTAAACGGTTCTGTCTAAAATCATCAAAAGCTGAAGATTCAGTTGCACTACTTGTCGAAAATGCGGTTTTAATTAATACAGTAGAAATCGAGAACATTCCGTATGTATAAGGCGATAGTGGTGTATAATTTCCGTCGATAACACTATATTGCTCCGATGTATTTTCAGAATAAGCACGATCCATAGCCAAATCAACTTTTAAATCCGGCAGTAAATCGATATTCGCTGTAACTTTTAAAAGCTTATTAGTTACCTGTGTAAAACTTTGATTAAAATCCTGATAATCGGTCAGCCAGCCTCTTTTTGCAGCTTCATAACGCACATCATCCTGGCTTCCAAAAATAAATCCTAAAGTTGGTCGTGATGTCCCAAAGAAACCTACGCCCGGCGTATAACCCGGTAAAACGGTACCGCTATTTTTAGTGTAGTTAACCTGAATATTTTTTATACTGGTCAAAATACCAATCATACCATCATAAAACGGACTGCTGCTTGTTACTGGTTTTGCCGTATTTACAATTTTCTCTCCCGGTTTTGGCGGCGCTGCCGGTTTTGGTTTTGCAGCTGATTTTGATCCTGGCGTTAATCCCAAATATTTGTATAACGTATTCATGCTTAAAGTTGTCGTAAGCGTATTTGAATTCGCATTTTGAATTGTATTTCCTAAATTATAAGTAGAGAATGATCCATCAGGATTTTGCTCCTCATATTCAGAAAATGCAGTAGAAGAGCGCTGCCAGTTATAATCAGCCGTATAAGAATAAGATGCTTTTACGAAACTAAAAACCGGAATTTTATTAATAGGAATTTCATAATTCAGCACTAATTGCTGTAAGTGCTGATTCGGAGTTCCAATATCCAGATAATCATCCCAAATATTAAAATCTTCTTTTGGGGTGTTATCATCATTTAAAAAGTTTCTCACTATATTATTCGATGCCGCGGTATAATTTAATTTTAATGATTTTGTCAAATTATAACCAAAACCATATTGATAATTAAAGGCAAAATTTCTTCTGAACAAAGGATCAAGACCAATTCCCTGCACTTCGACTTCTCTAAACTGCTGACGGTTACTTTGTCTTAAAATATTGGTATTAAAAGAGACATTAGAAGGAAGGTAATTAAAATTAAAATCACTTAACAATTTCCAATATTCACTTTTTTTCATGAATTTAGTTTGCTTGAAAGGCACTATTTCTTTTGGCTGAAAAGTATAAGCATAATTTACAGCTGTATTCGATTGCTCATCAAGATAACTTTCTACTTCATAATCATGACGCTCTACCTGATTATATGATTGCGAGAATGTAAAATTTTCAACATCATAAACATGTGGTTTTTGCTCCGGCGCCCTGTCTTTTCTAACTCCAATAAAATTGATGCTTCTTCGTTTTGTGTAATCTACCGCACGGGTTCTGATATTTTCTCTTTCTGCCGCATCAGTAGTTTCTCTTAATAACTGATCTAACTTTATATCCTGATTAAACGGATCATATTCCGGTGTAATTACTTCTTCTCCGATAGCATAATTAAAAGGAAGGTTTATTCCCCATTTAGGAGGTAATAATTTACCTAAATTGATATTGGTTACAATATTATATTGCTGGATATCTTCACGATCTCTTTCATTTGCACCTTGTTCTAAAGATCCAAAACCAATCGTGCTCTTTTTACCTGTAGCAGAAACTGTCGCAAAATCGGCCATATTGGTATCAATATTCAATATTGCAGCCATTCCGCCTTTATTCTCCAAATCAGCTAAGCGAAGTTCATTAAACCATACTTCTCCTTTTAGACCTTTATGATCTGTTTTGCTCTTGACACCCACCATTAAATTTCGAACCAAACCAAAATTAGGGTTTCCTTTTATACCCAATGTAAGTTTGCCATCTCCATCTCCGCCTGCAGCATCCGGATCATTATCAGGATAATATATCCCATTAATATCTCTTTTACCTGAATTAATATCAATAGACATAGCCTTAATTTTCATTCTGGTCAATAATTCAAGTGCTAAGTCAATATTGTTATCTTCAAGCCATACCTGATCAGGACTTATAGCACAAGATCCTCCGGTTCTGGTTACTTTCAACGGAATTTCGACTTGATAAAAGTTTTGTGTAAAGTCATTTCCAAAACGAATGAAACCAATCATTTCGTTATCTTCCAATGTATTTTCGTTAGGTAAAGATTCAGCATGTAAAAACATTTTTAATTTTTTATACTGACGCATGTCAACACTTACATTTTTAAAAACTGCTCTTGAATCCTGATATTGTAAACCCGAACCACCAACACGCAACGCCAACGCTTGTTCGTTTTGATTGATAATAGTGTTGTTATTGTATAATTGCTCTCTCTGAACTCCTGGAGGAACAACATAATTTACAGGACATTTTGTACCGTTTTCCTGAATATTAACTGCTGAAACGTCAAATTCAGTACCATCATTAGTTGGGTCCGTATCATTTGCATCTAATGTCCCAGTATATCTTCTCCACTCACCTCTTACTAAATCTAAAGCTCCAAAACGAACGGTCATCTGACTGCTAAAACCAGTCATAAACATACGCATGAATCGAATAGACCTGAAATCTGTAATATTACCAATTGTATTTTGTGGCTGAGCAACCGGAATTTTAAACTGAATCCATCTTGCTGTTGTTGTTGATCCGTTTGGCAATTCGACATTACTTACATCACGAATATCTGTAATATAATTTTGTCCCACTTGCATCCCGGGTTTCAAATCGATACTATATTCGTAATACGCATTGATCGTGCTCATTGTATTATCACGATTAATATCCTCAACATCAGGCAACGTTGTTGCCCCTCTATTTGGATCGTCTATACTTACTGCTGAATTACCTTCGGTGCCATTATAATTTTTATAACGCTCAAGAACTCCTCCTTCAGTATTTAAGTAATAGGTATAATCATCTGCCGCCGGATCTGCTTCTCCTGCATAATTGGTATAAACCTCTCCCTCTCTTGAACTTGGCAAACCATCTAATCCAATATCCTGATTTCTACGATTTTCAGCATTGGTATCAAACGCATAAATTAATGATTGTGATGCAGGAACATCTCCCCAGAGTGGTCGTGGATTTACCATAATCTGACCTGGACCTAAACCATTCTCATATTGTTTTCTTCCGTCTTTTAGTACATCTTCAGAAATTTCACCTAAGTTAAAATAGATTTTTCCTGAATTACTAGCTGGTGCTTCTGCATTTCCAACATATGGATCTAAAACCCAAAACTGAATATACTCGACATTTCCTTGTTCAAAATTCGTTGAATTTAAAGCTCGCATAATTCCTCCAAAATTTGAACTTGCAGGGCTTGTACCAAAATTTGGGTTGTTATTGTAAGGTCCTCTATCAGATGGATAATACGTTAAGTCAAGTGTATTGATTACCTGAATTTGTCCCTGAGCAATATCTGTATTTGGATACAATTCTCTGCTGTAAACACGTCTTGTTGTATTTAATGACAAATCATCATTTGAGATACCAGATGGTTTTGAGGAATAAAAAATAGGATCAATGGTATACCATGATAATTTTGCACGTTTAAAACCGTAATCTAAAGCGCTAGAACTTGCATTGAAGGTATTGTCGTTTATAGAATTTACAAAAGGTGTCGAAGCTAAACTCCAGGCATATGCAGAACGCATATCGATTGTCGATTGTGAGCCTTCGAAATCATCTACATAAATTGTTGCTTCTCCTTCAAAATCACTTGCTTTTGGTGCATCTGGTCTTAAAAAAGCTACTTCTCCTCGTATCGAAAGATTCGATGGAACATCAGTATCAATGTTTGGTAATTTATTTACTAATCGGGTTAAAAAAGGAACTTCAGTAGAATAATTTCCATTAAATCCAAAAATGGTATTGTTTACAGATTCCTGTCCATAACTCGATTTTTGAGTAAATGGTCTTTCTGTCATTTTTAAATAGGTTCCCCCGATAACAAAATTCTCAGAAATTTTATGTTCGACGTTGAATCCCATAAATCTTCTGGTTTGTTGCCCAAAGATCGAATTGTTTTCTAGGGATACTTCAATTGGCGTATTAGATGCCTGAAGGGATGGGTCTAATATCTGAACGCGGCCCAATTGATAATCCACACTGTAATCTATACCTTCCACCAATCTTCTTCCTGCAGCCATTACGACCACAGAACCTTGAGGAACGTTAAACGCACCAATTGGAATACCATTGCTTCCTGATGATTTGTATTTTCCTCTTAAAAGGAATTTATTTTTATCACTGTCTTGTAAAGCTCCGGATTGTGTGTTTTTATACATGTTTCTAAACACGTATTTCTGTTGATTTGCGTTGTATGTAGTAGGATCATTATAACTCTCGCCAGATCCTGCGTTTTGCAATTTTTTAAATATAAGTTCTCCAAACGGCTCTTTGGTGGTAAAAATAATTCGTCCGTTTTGTACGTCTACTGTTACGCCTGGAATGTAATCAAAGAAACCATCTCCGCCTGTCTGCGGATCGTTATTATAGTTTAATCGATCTAAGTTGAAGACATTTAGTAATGGTGTCTGATCGACTTTGTTATCTGCTGTTGGGTTGGTTGGAAAAGTACTTCCCTGAACAGGCGTTATATAATTTATTGGAGAAGGATCTGTATAAAGTATGTTTAATCTAAAATCATCTTGTTTGATTTGATAAGCCTGTGGAATTTGATACACGTTTTTCATCATCAGGTTCCAAACCGGATTTTGAACATTTGTCAAATTACTTTTCAGCATTTTTAAAACCAAACTTTGTGTAATAATGGCCTGATTTGCATTGTTGTTTCCTGTTACTACAGTTCCGTCAACTCCATCACTACCAAATTCCCCAACCTGATACACTTTTCCTCCTATGGTATATTCGAAGGCTACAGCAAGGATTTCATCATTTGCAAGACGTTGTTGCAAAGAGATGTATCCTAATTGTGCATTAAAAGTAAATTCGTTTGTTGTTAACTTTCTGGCATTTTCAAGTACAGAATAATCTGTAGCTTCACTTGTATTAGCGTTATTGAATCCGGATTTTGCTGTTACAATTTCTCTAATATTCGAATTTAAAAAAGCACCTGGCTGACCAATTGTCGCCGGATCGTATTTGTTATTTCTATTATCTGTTGGTGAATCTATAGGATTATTAAAAAAGCCCGTTGTAGGAGTTACTACAACAATTTCATTATCAGGAATACCCGTCATTTGCCCTTCACCTAAATCCTGAAGTGCTATAATATTTCTTAAGTTATTGTTGTTTGTGCTTACTCTGTTTTGTTTATTGGTCACCCAAACCTCTATTCTTGTAATCTGGACACGGCTGTCGATAAATGGATATTTTAGTAAAGAAGCGTCGTATTTGTTTCTAAAATATTGTGATAAGAAAAAGTGCCTGTCATTATCGTAGTCCAAAGCATATAAATCGAAGTTTTGCACTGTTCCGCCACCTTCTGCAACTATACTCTTTGTTTGTGACTTCTGTTCTGAGAAAACACCCGTTACGGTTGTCTTACCAAATTGCAGCTGTGTCTTAACCCCAAACAAACTTTGGGCGCCACGAATCAGTGTGCTATTTAATGGCATACTCACGTTACCTACTTCTACTTTTTGAATAATATCATCTTCATCGGGTGTATAAGCCAGTTTAAACAAATTTTGAAAAGCAAATGTAGACTGAGTATCATAATTGGCATTTACCTCTAATCTGGTTCCTACTTTCCCCATTAAGCTCATGCTGATTCTCTGATCAAAATCAAAAGTAAGACTTGATCTGTTTCTTGGAGAAAAAGAAGGATTATCTTGTTTGGTGTATCGAACACCCAAATCCATTTCTACTGATCCTGTGGGCTTTACATCGATTGTATTGCTACCAAAAACGCTTTCAAAAAGACTGGAATTAATGTAATATCGAGGTAATAGATCTTTTTTCGCAGCTTCACTTCCGGCCTTTTTGCCATCAATTGCATCTGCTTTTTTTCTAAAGTAATCTCTTCTGGATTCTTTAAGAACCAAGTCTTCGTATTCCTTTGGAGTTAATATAATAGGGTAATTGATTGAAAAGCCATCAACTGAGTTGGTATAAATATAGCGATCAGTAATTGGATCGTATTTATAGGCTGAGATTACACTTGGTGGATCTTGCAGTTCGATTTTACCAACAGAGAATTGAGTTTTCGTTGTATCTTTAACCGCTGGATTTACTTGCGCACGCAAAACATTACAGCAAGACAAAAACAGTAAAAAAATACAAATTTTACGCATACAATTCGTTTATATAAATAGAATTTAAAGGCTTTTTAAAGCTCTCTTAATGATTGTCTCTACAGTAGCTTCCGGGTCTTCTTTTACAATTTTCTCTACTACTTTTTCTGAAGTTTTTCTAACAAATCCTAAAACTTCCAAAGCAGATAACGCTTCATCTCGATTTGTATTGTTTTGAACCACTGAAACTTCATCTAAATCATACAACTTTAACACTTTTTCCTTTAAATCAAGGATAACTCTTTGTGCTGTTTTGTTTCCAATACCTTTTATTGACTGTATTGTAACAACATCTCCAGAGGCGATTGCGTTAATAATTTGCCTTGGCTCAATTGAGGATAACATTGTTCTTGCAATGTTGGCTCCTATTCCGGAAACAGACAATAACATTCTGAATATTTCTCTCTCCGATTTCTCTACAAAACCAAATAAAGTATGCGCATCTTCTTTAATTTGAAGATGCGTATACAGTTTTATATTTTCTACATTAGGAATTAATGAAAAGGTATGTAAGGATATATTAACCTGATACCCAACACCTCCACAATCAATTACGACCTCGGTAGGATTTTTCTCCACTAATTTCCCCTGTAAATGTGCTATCATAGTATAATTTATTAGGGTCAAATATAATAAAAATGCAATAAAAATACGACAATATTATTCGATCCTTATTTTTTATACTATTTCGCTAATTTATTTTTTTTATTTTCTTTTTCCTGAGCGTCAATTACCGCTATTGCTGCCATATTTACCATTTCTTCGACACTTGCTCCTAATTGAAAAATGTGGACTGGTTTGCCCATTCCCATCATAATTGGTCCAATTGAGTTTACTTTATTCAACTCTTTCAGCAATTTATAGGTAATATTAGCCGATTCTAAATTAGGAAAAATCAAAGTGTTTACTTTTTTACCTGCTAATTTAGAGAAAGGAAATTTTTCTGCCAGCATTTCCTGATTTAATGCAAAATCTGCCTGAATTTCTCCATCAACAATCAAATCCGGATGATTTTTATGCAAATAGGCTACTGCTTCTCTCACTTTTGAAGCACTTTGACTTGGTGAAGAACCAAAGTTTGAAAATGAAACCATTGCAATAACCGGTTCAACTCCAAACATTTTAGCTGTTTTGGCCGTCATAATCGCAATATTAATTAAATCTTCTGCTGATGGATTTATGTTAATTGCGGTATCTGATAAAAACATAGGACCACGAGCAGTCAACATCATATTTGCGGTTGCCACAAGTGAAGCTCCAGGCGCTTTTCCTATTAACTGCAACATCGGTTTTACCACACTTGGATAACTTCTCGTATGACCTGTTACCAATGCATCTGCTTCACCTTCATTTACCATCATTGCTGCAAAATAGTTTCTTTCGCGCATAAATTTCTGAGAGTCAAGTAGTGAAACACCTCTTCTTTCTCTTGTTTCCCAATATGAATTTGCAAATTTGTTTCGTCTTGCTTCTTCTTCGTTTGTTTTAGGATCAATGATCTCTAATTCAGCATCAAAACCTAATTCTGCTTTAAGCTCTAATATTACTTCTTTATTTCCTAATAAAATTGGAAAACCAATTCCGTCCTCATAAACAATCTGAGCTGCTTTTAATACATTTAATTGATCTGCCTCTGCAAAAACAATTCGTTTAGGATCCATTTTAGCACGGTTGGTAATCAAACGAACCATTTTATTATCATTCCCCATACGTTCGCGAAGCACTTCTTCATAAGCTGCCCAGTCTGTAATAGGGTTCTTAGCCACTCCTGAATCCATCGCTGCTTTTGCAACAGCAGGTGCCACTATCGTAATCAATCGTGGATCAAATGGTTTAGGGATAATATAATCTCTACCAAAACCTAATTTTGTTGCCCCATATGCCACATTTACCTGCTCTGGAACTGGTTCTTTTGCTAATATCGCTAATGCTTTTACCGCTGCCATTTTCATGGCTTCGTTAATTTTAGTAGCTCTGACATCCAATGCTCCTCTAAAGATATATGGAAAACCTAAAACGTTATTTACCTGATTAGGAAAATCTGAACGCCCTGTAGCCATAATAACATCTTTACGGGTTTCTGTGGCTAAGTTATAATCGATTTCCGGATTTGGATTTGCCATTGCAAAAACAATTGGATTGTCTTTCATTGACAATAACATTTCAGGCGACAAAATATCTCCTGAAGATAATCCGATGAAAACATCTGCACCTTTTACAGCTTCTGCTAATTCAATTTTTGCTCCGTCAACAGCGTATTTTAATTGAAGTTCTGATAATGAAGGATTGTCTTTTGTTAAAAGTCCTTTACTATTAAACATTTGTATATTTTCGACTTTTACGCCTAGCAATACATATAAATCTGTACAAGCGATCGCTGCTGAACCTGCTCCGGAAACTACCATTTTTACGTCTTCGGCTTTTTTTCCTGCTAATTCAAGTGCATTGATTAAAGCTGCCGAGGAGATAATTGCTGTACCGTGCTGATCATCATGCATTACAGGAATATCCAATTCTTCTACCAATCTTCTTTCGATTTCGAAAGATTCCGGTGCTTTGATATCTTCAAGATTAATTCCTCCAAAAGTTGGAGCAATATTTTTTACGGTCTGAATAAATTCTTCGATATCTTTTGTTCCGATTTCAATATCAAAAACGTCGATATCAGAAAATATTTTAAACAACAATCCTTTTCCTTCCATTACTGGTTTAGAAGCTTCCGGGCCAATATCCCCAAGTCCTAAAACAGCTGTACCGTTTGAGATAACGGCAACTAAATTTCCTTTTGCTGTATATTTGTAAACATCGTCTACGTTTGCTGCAATTTCTAAACATGGTTCTGCAACTCCCGGCGAATAAGCCAAAGACAAGTCTCTTTGGGTTGCGTATTTTTTTGTTGGAACTACCTGAATTTTTCCTGGAGTTGGTTCTGAGTGATACAGTAACGCTTCTCTTCTTTTACTCTCTTTGTTCATTTATTTTAGCTTTTATTCTAGCTTACAAAGATATAAGTCTTGGTTTAAAATGGCGTATTTTTAAAGTTTTCTTTTCTTAAAATAACGTTTAGATTAACCAAAAAAATAGTCCACTATTGTTTGGACTATTTGATAAAGCTCGTTTTTTGAATTTCTGTTACTGAGAAATATAGGAGTTTAAATGATTTATGGTATCTTTTTGAATTTCAATAATTGCTTTTACAACATCACTTATAGAAACTATTCCTACTACTATCCCATCTTCTAAAACTGGTAAATGCCTGATTCTTTTCGTACTCATTAGTTCCATACAATTTTCTAAATTATCCGAAAGTTTTACCGAAAAAACGTTGCTCTCCATAATTTCATGAACAAAAGTCTCTTTTGATGACTTATCTTTCAATACAATTTTTCGAGCATAATCCCTTTCAGACAATATTCCTTTTAAATCGTTATCATCGATAACAAGGATTGCACCTATGTTTTTGTCTCCCATCACTTTCAAGGCTTCATAAACCGTTGTTGTTGAAAGAACTGAATAAACATTTTTCCCTTTTGCGTTTAGTATTTGATTTACAGTCATATCTGAAAAATTTTAGATCTATAAAGTTAGAAAAAAATGAATATATACAACAACGAAAACGTTTTTTTAGAACTTAACACATTCATTTTAAACATTATAAGCTAAATTCTCTTTTAGGTGTATTTTAACTTAAAAAAATGAATGAATTTTAATACTTTTTTAAGAAAAACGCAATGTTTTTTAATCATTACAGATTTATTCTAAACAAAAAAGGACTTTTCTAGTTTTAGAAAAGTCCTTTTTACTTTTTTATTGGTATGTTACATATTAGTAACAATAAATTCACTGCGTCTGTTTTGCTGATGTTGTGCTTCAGAACATTTCACGCCATCGGCACATTTATTTACTAATTGTGTTTCTCCGTATCCTTTCGCTGTTAATCGGCTTGCATCAATTCCTTTTTGTATCAGCCAATTCTTCGTTGATTCTGCTCTTTTGTCTGATAAAATCTGATTACTTTCGGTCGATGAACGACTATCTGTATGCGAACGAATATCTAATTTTATTGTTGGATATTGTTTCAGCATATCCACAATTTTCTGCAATTGAGGCTCAGATGTTTTTTTGATTGTTGCTTTTCCTAAATCAAAAAAGTTCATCGGGATTTTTAATAATTTTCCTAAATCGGTTCCAACTGTAATATTAACCTTAACTGCTTTAATAGAATTTGTTGCTTTTATTACAACCGGAATTGCAATTATAGGTTTTGGTTTCTTTTCTAAAGCTATTGGCAAAGAAACTGAACCTGTTGCTTTTTTCAGGGTCACAGAAACTTCTTTAAACAAATAATCTTCTTTGGATGTTTTTATAAAGTATTTTTTTCCGCATTTTACATTCGAAAAAATATAATTTCCGTTAGCATTAGATTTTGCTTCAACGGCAGATTTACCAGCTTCATCAAATAAAATTAAGTTTACGTTTGAAAGAGTTTCATTTGTTTCTGCATCAGTAATTGTACCTGATAATTCCTGCTCACAAATAAGTCTTCGGGTTTCGGTAAAACGATAAATATCATCAAATCCGTGTCCGCCTTCTCTATTCGAAGAAAAGAAACCATTTCTGTTTTTGCTATTAATTATAAAAGCAAAATCATCCTGTTTACTATTTATTGGCTCTCCTAAGTTTTGTACTTCATCATAAGAACCGTCTTTATTTATTTTCGAAACAAAAACGTCAAGTCCGCCTAAACCCGGTCGCCCGTCGCTGGCAAAATAAAGTTCATTATCCTCAGAGATAAAAGGAAAAGTTTCTCGTCCTTCTGTATTAATTGAAGCACCTAAATTTTCTGGTTTACCAAAGGTTCCATCCTCATTTACACTTACCTTAAACAAATCAGATTGCCCTAATGTTCCCGGCATATCTGATGTAAAATATAAGGTTTTATCATCGCTGCTTAAAGCAGGATGTGCCACACTGTATTGATCACTATTAAAAGAAAGTTCTTCGATATTTATCCATTCACCCTCAATTAAACTGGCTTTATATAGTTTTAATAACGTAATTTCCTTTTCGTTTGCCCCTCTTTTTCCGTTTAAAAAATTGTTTCGGGTAAAATACATTGTTCTTCCGTCTTTTGTAAAAACAGGAGTTGACTCGTTGAATTTAGTATTTACTTTTTTCTGAAAAAGTTTGGGAATTCCAACACTTCCATCCGACATTAATTCGGCAGTATATAAATTAGTAAAGGATTTATTGGTCCATTTAAAGTTTTTCTTTACTACTGCTCCTGTATCTCTGGCTGATGTAAAAACTAATTTATTGTATAAGAAAGTACTTCCGTAATCTGAAAAATTAGAATTAACTCCGGCATCTGCAATTTCGTATCTTCCGGAATTAAACTTTATTTCTTCTAAATAATTTTTGTTCATTTCAAATAAAACACCTCTTTGATCAGTGTTTGTTTTTTGATTGAACTTTTCTAAAATCGAATCTGATTTAGAATAGTTTCCTGCTGATTTTAAACATTGTGCATATCTGTACAAATACTCCGGTTCTTGCTGCTCATTCATGCTAAATAACTGATCGTACCAGTGTAAAGCTTGTACGAATTCTGAATTAAAATAATAGGAATTACCCAGACGCTGAAACATTTTTTCGTCTTTATAACCTTTATTGGCAACAATTTCATATGCTTTTATAGCATCTGCATAAGCATACTCATTGTACTTTTTATCAGCATCTATTGTCTTAGATGTTTGCGCATTTATCTGGCAAAAAAAACTTAGAAAAAAAATAGTAAAACTTAAATTTTTAATTCTCATAGCAGGTATTATTAGAAGAATCTTGGAGATATCATTTTATTATAATTATTAAAGAATTCAAAACGAAGGAAGATTTCGTGCGATCCAGAATTGTACTTTCTTAAATTTGTTGTTTCATGATCATAACCATATCCTATATATAAGCCATCTGTTACCTGAAATCCCGCCATAGCGCTTAGTGATGCACTCCATCTATATGCAAGACCCACTACAAATTTATCATTGAACATAAAGTTACCCGAAACATCAACCTGCAAAGGAGCGCCCTGAACCATTTTTGTTAATAACGCTGGTTTGAATTTTATGTACTCCAAATGGTCTAAATTAAAGACGTAACCTGCCATAAAATAGTAGTTTATTTTATCTTTAAATATTGCAGTATCATTATCATCGTATCTGTTGGTTTCGATAAAATTAGGTACGGATAATCCTAAATATGCTTTATCTGAATGCCAATAAACACCTGCTCCTATATTGGGTGTGATTTTATTGTTTAAATCCTGAAATTGCGGATCACCCTGAGTTTCGGGAGTTAATTTATTCATATCTAAATTAAAAAGATTCGCTGTGGCTTTTATCCCAAAAGAAAGTTTATAGGTTTCAGATGTTGGAACTGTGTATGACAAATCTGCTGATAAAGTATTTTCGTTTGTTGGTCCAATTTTATCGTTTACTAAAGAAACTCCTAATCCTAAATTGCTATTATTTAAAGGTGTATTTATTGAGAAAGTACTGGTTTCAGGAGCTCCGTCGAGTCCAACCCATTGTGTACGATATAGCCCAAAAACACTTAAAGCTCCGCGAGAACCTGCATATGCAGGATTTATCGCAATGGTATTGTACATATATTGTGTATACTGAGAATCTTGCTGCGCCGAACACACAACCGTGAAAAACATGAAAATTAAAATTATCTTTTTCATTTAAGAAGGCTTTTTAAAAGCAGTTCAGTTTTCCACCAAACCGCTCATATTTTTTTTATTTGTTGATATATAAATAACCTGAAAGTTCATGCGGATTTGAGCCGCTGTCTTTGTATTTCAGAATATAGAAATACGTTCCTACTGGCAATCCTTCTGATTGTTTTATGGTTGTACGTCCTTCAGAGAAACCTTTAAAAGCACGATCGTCATTGTTATATTTGTCAATATTATACACTAAAATTCCCCAACGATTATAAATTTCTACCGTATTGTCAGGATAACATTCTAAACCTCTGATATAAAATCTACTATTTATATCATCTCCGTTTGGAGAAAATGCATTAAAGACTTTTATTTCGCAACCATTTAAGGCCAGAACTGTAGGCTTATCTCCCGTTTCGTTTTCATCATCTGATAGATCGTCAACAAGAACTCCTTTTGCACTTCGTGCCTGAACACTTGCCTGATTACTTACACTTCCTTTATTGATATCGATTTGTGTAATTTTGTAAGTAGCCGTAAAATTATGTTCGTCGGATTCGTTTACATTTAAATTAATTGCTTGCCCTGAAACTACCACGCCTGGCAATGGATCTGAAATCATAACGCCAGTTAATGGAACGTTACCGGTATTGGTTACTTTAAATTTATAAGTAATCGTTTCTCCGGCATTGGCAAATCCGCTACCGTTTTCATCATTAAATACTGCTGTTTTTATGATTGCAATAGAAGGTACTTCTACAAAAACGCTCAATATTGCTGAAGCACAATTGTTTGGATTCGACTTTTCGCAAACCTGATAGGTTAATGAATAACTTCCGCCAGGTGTATTTGGCTTCACATTTACAGTTCCGTCTGAATTGAATTCAAAATATGGACTTGGTGTATTTGAAAGTACAATCTCTAAAGGATTAACTGGCAATCCTTTTATTAAATCATTATCCAAAACATTGATAAACTCAAGAGCACCATTTATTCCATCAACGCTGACCACTCCATCATTATTAATAATAAGTTGTATCAGTGGTGTAATTGGCGGATTATTTACTACCGAGATTTTCACGACTGCCTGACTACAATTTGATCCGTTTAGAGCTTCACAGATTTGATACGTTAATTCGTAATTACCTGTTGGTGTTCCCGGTTTTACTTCGACTGTACCGTCTGCTTTTAAAATCAAATTAGGATTTGGAATAAGAGTCGTTAAAACAAGATCTGCAGGATTGACCTTTGATCCGTTTAAAGTATCATTATCAAATATGCTTGTTGTTGAGCTTTGTCCTTTACTACTATCTAAAGTTCCTGCATTATCGTCATTTGCTTGTAAAACTGATGGTTTTACCGTAACTTCTATCTTATTTGAACTGCAGTTGGCTGGGTTTAAAATTTCGCAGATTTCATACGTTAATTCATAATTTCCTGCAGGTGTATTGGCCCCTAAAACTGCATTTCCGTTGCCATCGATTGTCAGGTATCCTTTTGGATCTGTTCCCGGTGTTAGTTTTACATCCGATGGATTTAGTTTTACTCCGTTTTTAGTATCATTCTCAAAAACATTGACAAGCGTTTGAGATGTATTTCCTCCTACTACTGATCCTGCCGAATCTAAATTGGCTACTAAATCTGCTGCTGTTACAACAACTGTTGACGTTGCTGTTGAACAATTGGTTCCAGGATTATTATTATCACAGATCGTATATTCTACATCATAGCTTCCTGCTTTTACGCCTGCACTTACCGTTACGGTTCCGTCTGTAGTGTTTATTGTAAGTCCTGCCGGAGCCGTTCCTGTTAAGGTAACTTCTCCCGGATTTGATCCGATAACTGCCTGAATATTATTTAATTTATCCGAAGCAATAAGCGAGGTTGTTTTTCCGCCGATTGTACCGTTAATTGGACCCAACGTTTCTTTTACTGCAAGGATTGCCGGTGCTGTTACCGTAACTTCTATCTTATTTGAACTGCAGTTGGTTGGATTTAAAACTTCGCAGATTTCATACGTTAATTCATAATTTGCTGCCGGTGCATTTGCTCCTAAAACTGCATTTCCGTTGGCATCGATTGTCAGGTATCCTTTTGGATCTGTGCCAGAAGTCAGTTTTACATCCGATGGATTTAGTTTTGTTCCGTTTTTGGTATCATTCTCAAAAACATTGACAAGCGTTTGAGATGTATTTCCGCCTACTACCGATCCTGCCGAATCTAAATTGGCAACTAAATCTGCTGCTGTTACAACAACTGTTGACGTTGCTGTTGAACAGTTTCCTGCATTATTATTATCACAAATGGTATATTCTACATCATAGCTTCCTGCTTTTACGCCTGCACTTACCGTTACAGTTCCGTCTGTAGTGTTTATTGTAAGTCCTGCCGGAGCCGTTCCTGTTAAGGTAACTTCTCCCGGATTTGATCCGATAACTGCCTGAATATTATTTAATTTATCTGATGCAATAAGCGAGGTTGTTTTTCCGCCGATTGTACCGTTAATTGGACCCAAAGTTTCTTTTACTGCAAGGATTACTGGAGCTGTTACCGTAACTTGTACTTTATTGGTACTGCAATTTCCTGGATTTAAAATTTCACAGATTTCATACGTTAATTCATAATTTCCTGCCGGTGCATTGGCCCCTAAAACTGCATTTCCGTTGGCATCGATTGTCAGGTATCCTTTTGGATCTGTTCCCGGTGTTAGTTTTACATCCGATGGATTTAATTTTGTTCCGTTTTTAGTATCATTATCAAAAACATTGACAAGCGTTTGAGATGTATTTCCTCCTACTACTGATCCTGCAGAATCTAAATTGGCAACTAAATCTGCAGCTGTTACAACAACTGTTGACGTTGCTGTTGAACAATTTGTTCCAAGATTATTATTATCACAGATCGTATATTCTACATCATAGCTTCCTGCTTTTACGCCTGCACTTACCGTTACAGTTCCGTCTGTAGTGTTTATTGTAAGTCCTGCCGGAGCCGTTCCTGTTAAGGTAACTTCTCCTGGATTTGATCCGATAACTGCCTGAATATTATTTAATTTATCTAATGCAATAAGCGAGGTTGTTTTTCCGCCGATTGTACCGTTAATTGGACCCAAAGTTTCTTTTACTGCAAGGATTGCCGGAGCTGTTACCGTAACTTGTACTTTATTGGTACTGCAATTTCCTGGATTTAAAACTTCGCAGATTTCATACGTTAACTCGTAATTTCCTGCCGGTGCATTGGCCCCTAAAACTGCGTTTCCGTTGGCATCAATTGTCAGGTATCCTTTTGGATCTGTGCCAGAAGTCAGTTTTACATCCGATGGATTTAGTTTTGTTCCGTTTTTGGTATCATTCTCAAAAACATTGATTAGCGTTTGAGATGTGTTTCCGCCTACTACCGATCCTGCCGAATCTAAATTGGCAACTAAATCTGCTGCTGTTACAACAACTGTTGAAGTTGCTGTTGAACAATTTGTTCCAGGATTATTATTATCACAGATCGTATATTCTACATCATAGCTTCCTTCTTTTACGCCTGCACTTACCGTTACAGTTCCGTCTGTAGTGTTTATTGTAAGTCCTGCCGGAGCCGTTCCTGTTAAGGTAACCTCTCCCGGATTTGATCCGATTACTGCCTGAACTCCATTTAATTTATCCGAAGCAATAAGCGAGGTTGTCGTTCCGCCAATGGTTCCGTTTATTGGTCCCAGGTTTTCTTGTACTGCAAGGATTATTGGCACTACAACTTTTATTTCTACAGTTGTTGTATTACAATTTGAAGAATTTGAAACTTCACAAATTTTATAATCAAATGAATATGTTCCAACTGGTGTATTTGATTTAACAGTAACTGCTCCGGTTGTCGTATCAAAAGTTAAAACTGAAGGTAGTGTAGAATCTAAAGTTAAAGCAATCTCACCCCTAACTATAGCTGAACAATTAAGCAAATCATTTGCTAAAACGTCCGCAATAGCAATTCCACCTTCATATCCATTAAATGAACCTACTTTATCTTCATTTGCTATAATCGGACCGACTACTTGTATTGTCTGAGTACAAGTTTCTATGTTTCCTGCTACATCTTTTACTGTCCACGTCACAATTGTATTTCCGATTGGGAAAACTGACGGTGCGTCGTTGGTTACTGTTACTGATCCACAATTATCTGATGTTGTTGGAGTTCCTAAAAGTACTCCCGATGCGGTACATAAGTTAGCATCTGCTGAAACTATTACAGTTGCCGGACAAGTAATTGTTGGTTCTTGAGTATCTTTTACCGTTATAATTTGTATACAAGTCTCTGTATTTCCTGCCACATCTTTTGCTGTCCAGGTCACTGTAGTATCTCCGATTGGGAAAACTAACGGTGCATTGTTGGTTACCGTTACCGTTCCGTTGCAATTATCAGATGTTGTTGGAGTTCCTAAAAGTACTCCCGATGTTGTACATAAATTTGCATCTGCAGAAACTACTACAGTTGCCGGACAAGTAATTGTAGGTTTCTCGGTATCATTTACCCTTACAGTTTGTGTACAAGTCTGCGTATTTCCTGCAGCATCTTCTGCCGTCCAGGTTACCGTCGTATCTCCGATTGGGAAAACTAATGGTGCATTGTTTGTTACTGTTACTGTTCCGTTGCAATTATCTGATGTAGTTGGAGTTCCTAAAAGTACTCCCGATGCGGTACATAAGTTAGCATCTGCTGAAACTATTACAGTTGCAGGACAAGTAATTGTTGGTTTCTCGGTATCATTTACCCTTACAGTTTGTGTACAAGTCTGCGTATTTCCTGCCGCATCTTCTGCCGTCCAGGTTACCGTCGTATCTCCGATTGGGAAAACTAATGGTGCATTGTTGGTTACCTTTACGTTTCCATTGCAATTATCTGATGTAGTTGGAGTTCCTAAAAGTACTCCCGATGCGGTACATAAGTTAGCATCTGCTGAAACTATTACAGTTGCAGGACAAGTAATTGTTGGTTTCTCGGTATCATTTACCCTTACAGTTTGTGTACAAGTCTGCGTATTTCCTGCAGCATCTTCTGCCGTCCAGGTTACCGTCGTATCTCCAATTGAAAAAACTAAAGGTGCATTGTTGGTTACCTTTACGTTTCCATTGCAATTATCAGATGTTGTTGGAGTTCCTAAAAGTACTCCCGATGCTGTACATAAATTTGCATCTGCAGAAACTACTACAGTTGCCGGACAAGTAATTGTTGGTT
>NZ_LVEN01000049.1 GCF_001686925.1 Flavobacterium piscis | reverse complement strand
AAAAAGCATTAATTTAAACACTGAAATTTTAAAAAACTTTAAATTGAAACGTAAATTAGAAAGCAAACAAAAGTTTGAAAGTTGGAATCTGCCAACATAAACTTAAAAACAACCAGCCTGTAACAGCCACTACAACGGATTTGGGCATTTGGCTTAATGGAAAATTGGTTTTGTATTTGGAAGATTTGGCAAATCCGAAGAATGGGCTTAATTTATTCCCAAACCCGCTGTAGTGCCAGAACGTTATAGGCAACCGTAAAAAGAAACGAAAACAATGACATTAACACAAGAACATTTGGATTTTGAAAAATTCAGCCGAAAACTCATTGGGCTGACAATTATTAAAGTCGAATATTCTGAAATTAATTATGAGCCGACAAACCCTAGACCTAACTATCCGACAAAATATAAAAACCTTGACTCAGTTGACTTCTCAATCTTTCTTCATACTGACAGTGAAAAATTGGTGGAGATTTATTGGGATGATAAATTTTTTCAATATGGTATTGGCATTAAAATAAACGAGCAATCTGATTTTTCTGGAAATATAAAATGGAATGTTTCGCCGAACGACCTTTGGAAAAAATTTCTTGGAACAAAAATTACAGATATAAATATTACTTGGGAAACAGTTACAACGACAGAAGAAAAGACGCGTAAGACTAATAATTTTATATATCCGCAAGACATAAAAATTACTTTTTCAAATGACAAGAATTTGTTTGTAAGTGTAGCTGGTTTTTTAGACCAAAACGACGAAGAAGTTTATGGGATGCTTGACAACTTAACCGTGACGGACAACGAAGAATTGGCAAAACAAGTAAAAATGATAAATTGAGTATCTAAACGGCCAAAACGGCTACCTATAACACACGCTACAAGCAATTT
>NZ_LVEN01000048.1 GCF_001686925.1 Flavobacterium piscis | reverse complement strand
CGATGTTTGAACAATTTAAAAAACGCTATTTTTTCGCAATCTTCATTTATATTCCTTTTTCATTATTAATAAGTTTCTTATTTGTCCAAAAGGAGTTTAGTTGGAATAGATTTTTAATATCGTTTGTGGTCTTTTTTATATTTTTTATGGCAATTATGATCATTCCAGACTTTTTAAAACATACTAAAATTGTAAAAAGTTTGAATTCTAATCCAAAATTTTTTGGAAAAAAGACTTTAGAAGTCAATGAAAGTGGAATTAAACAAACTTCTGAAAATAGTGTAGAAGTAGGATTCTATAAATGGCAAGAAGTGAAAAAAATATCAAAAACTGAAAATTATACTTTTATTACTTTGAAAGATAACAGTTCAATTATATTGCCAAAGACTAAAATTGAATATTTAAACACGTTAAAACAAAACCTTAAAAAATACGGCACATAACAGCTACTACAACGGATNNTAATTTGTTTGTTGTGTTTATCTTATTTCCACTAACAGTAATTCTCTTGCTGATTTGGTTATTTAGTGGAAAAAAACTTTTCGGAAAAACTATTGGATTGATTTGGCTTGGAATAATTGGACTTGTTGTTTTTTCAATGACAATTAATTGCCTAACATCCAAAACTGAACTAAAGAAAAAAGACTATTATGGACAATATATTGTAAATCGGGACTTTTTTCCAGGCAAACAAGCAGATTGGCAGTATGAAAATTTTAGGTTTGAAATTAAGGAAAACGATTCAATCTATTTTTACGTAACGGACAAAGAGAAAATACTAAAAACATATAGAGGAACAATTACAACGACAGAATCATACGTTTCAAAACGACTGATAGTTAATATGGAACAGCCAACAAATCATATTTTGAAAAGTAATCCAACAACGTACAGAAGTACTTGGAGTTTTATCTTAGTATTTTATTCACCGAAATTTAACAATGTTTATTTCAAAAAAGGAGAATGGAAACCACTAGAAGAATAGATGACGAAAAAAGCCGAACTGCCAACACACACTACAACGGATTTGGGCANNCCGAAAATAGGGCTTAATTTAGTTCCAAACCCGCTGTAGCGCGAGAACGTTAGTAGCTAGCAACGAACGAAACGCACATTAATAATAATTTATGGAAATCGAAAAAATGAACTCTAATATCGAAAATAAATTGAAATACATAGCCAAAGAATTTGGTCTAAATTTCTCATTATTTTTTTTAATAACTCTTATCATTAGTATCATTTTTTTATTACTTGAAACTCCAAATCAAGAAATATTTTGGCAAATGATTTTCTACGTGTCTACAGGAATATTTGCAGTTAGCTTAATAAATGCAATTTCACTTTTACCTGTCGATATCTTTATCAAAAACAAAAAAATAAATTTAAGTCTTTCTTTTTTTCCTTTTCTAATAATAATGCTTGTTATATATTTTGGTGACAAAAAAGATATGTTAACAGAAAACTTAATTAAATTTTCCATCGGATTAGCAATAATATGTTTAACTGTAAACTATTTTAGATACAAAAGATTAGTTAATAGAAATAATGCCAGCTACTAACAGCCACTACAACGGATTCGGGCAATAGTCTTAATGAAAAAATTGTTTGTATTTGGGATATGATTTGGCAAATCCGAAGAATAGTGCTTAATTTAGTCCCAAACCCGCTGTAGTGCCAGAACGTTACTGAAGTCTCTGCCTCTTATACACATATGACGCATCCGACTAAGAGAATACTGATGACATCGCTGTCAGCCGCGTCCCCACAAACGAAACCAACATAACTT
>NZ_LVEN01000047.1 GCF_001686925.1 Flavobacterium piscis | reverse complement strand
TTACAGCCTTGGGGGGAAATTATTAAAATCTTCAAAAGAATCCTTTGCGGTAGATAAAGTAGCGCCGCCAATTCCGGAATATATCCTAAAACTGGTGCGTTCTTCTATCGAAAAGCGTTTTGTAGATATCAAAACCATAGACGGAGTCAAAAACCGATCTTCTTACAGTTTAATCAAAGACGAAAAATTCAAACCGCTTGGAATTTTGAATCTTCCGTATCTGGAAGACGACGGCTATTATGACAACGAATTGAATACTTTCCTGATTCGTTTAAGTCAGGTTTACTCGTTTATGCTAGTTGTGGCTTTTGCATTGGCCTATTTCCTTTCTACTTATATCACAAAATCATTGAAAACCATTTCAGATCGTTTAGAAGAAACCAATCTGGATCAGAAAAATGAGAAAATTGTTTTAGAAGCGAATAGTAAAGAGGTTAATTTCCTTATAAAGGCGTATAATGGAATGGTCGATAAATTGGAAACCAGTGCCATAAAACTAGCCCAAAGCGAGCGCGAAGAAGCCTGGCGCGAAATGGCCAAACAAGTCGCACACGAAATCAAGAATCCGCTTACGCCGATGCGTTTGACGGTGCAGAGTTTTCAACGCAAGTTTGACCCGACAGCGCCGGATGTAAAACAAAAATTAAACGATTATTCTGAAACTTTAATTCAGCAAATAGATACCATGACGGCGGTGGCTTCGGCATTTTCGAACTTTGCCTCGATGCCGGCACAGCAAAACGAAACCTTAAATGTGGTTGAGGTTGTTGAATTGGCCCTGGATATTTTTAACGAAGATTATATTGTTTTCGAAAGCGAAGAAGAAGAAATCATCTCAAAAATGGATCGTACGCAATTGATTCGCGTTATTACGAATCTCGTTAAAAATGCAACGCAGGCTATTCCGGAAAGTCAGTTTCATAAATCGATTGTTGTAACTGTAAAACGCAGAAACAATAATGTTGAAATCGCCGTAAAAGACAACGGAGTTGGAATTCAAAAACAAGACACCAGCAGGATTTTCGAACCAAAATTTACCACCAAAACAAGCGGAATGGGACTTGGCCTCGGAATTATAAAAAACATTATCGAAAATTACAAAGGAACAATTACCTTTGAATCAACATACGGAAAAGGAACCACATTTAGAGTTTCTCTACCTATTACAAACTCATAAACTCACCGTCATGAACTACGAAAATCTTTTAATCTCGATTGAAGACAAAATTGCAACCGTAACCATTAATAGACCTACAAAGTTAAATGCTTTAAACAAAGCTACTATCAGCGACTTGAGTAAAGCCATTAAATTATTAGGCAAAAACGATGACGTTCGTGTCATTATACTGACAGGATTTGGCGAAAAAGCATTTGTTGCAGGAGCTGATATCTCAGAATTTGCCAATTATACTATTGTTGAAGGAGCCCAATTAGCCTCCGAAGGACAAGAATCACTTTTTGATTTTATCGAAAACTTAAAGAAACCAGTAATTGCTGCCGTAAACGGTTTTGCTCTTGGTGGCGGATTAGAATTAGCAATGGCGTGCCATTTTAGAGTAGCTTCGGATAACGCAAAAATGGGATTGCCTGAAGTAACTTTAGGCTTGATTCCAGGTTACGGAGGAACACAGCGTTTGCCACAATTAGTAGGCAAGGGACGCGCAATGGAAATGATCATGACGGCAGCCATGATTTCTGCCGAAGAAGCCAAACAATACGGTTTAGTAAATCATGTAGTGCCACAAGCTGAACTTTTGATTTTTACCAAAACAATAGCCCAAAAAATCATAAAAAATGCTCCATTTGCCATCAATAAAGCCATAAAAGCTATTAACGCCAATTATAAAGACGGTAAAGATGGTTTTGAAACTGAAATAAAGTCATTCGGAAAGTGTTTTGGAACTCAGGATTTTAAAGAAGGAACAACAGCATTTTTAGAAAAACGCAAAGCTGAATTTACAGGAAAATAAAATTGTACCACAGAGTTGCACAAAGATTTCACAGAGAGTCACAAAGAAAAAGTTTAATACAAAGCTTTGTGTAACTTTGCGAAATCTTTGTGCAACTCTGCGGTAATACAACCCAACGCGGCTCAACGTACTTAAATACTCAGTTACTGAGCATCTCAGAACCTTAGAACCTTAAAAAAATGTACGAACCA
>NZ_LVEN01000046.1 GCF_001686925.1 Flavobacterium piscis | reverse complement strand
CCTGAATCAAATTCACTCACTGTTGGTTCAGTTCATTCTGCTTCCTTTGTTGGAGTACCCAATAACGGCGATGTAAATATGAAGCCAATACCTGCAAAATGGAACCTTGTCGGGAATCCGTATCCTTCTGCCCTGGATGCCACTAAATTCATTCAGGCCAATACAGCAGGACCCAACCCAACTATCGTGGGTACAGTATATTTCTGGACACATAATACTGCCCCTGCAGTTACAGATCCTACTAAGCCTAATATATACGCTTATACAAGTAACGACTATGCTGTTTTCAATTTATCAGGAAGCGTGGCGACCCGTGAGGCGATATCAGATCCAACAGCAAACCCAACTGACAATATTCCAACAGGAAACATTGCCTCAGGACAGGGATTTTTCGTAAAAGCACTGACAGACACTCCAATTAAATTTACCAATAGCATGAGGGTGGCCACTGCCGGAAATTCGCAGTTTTTTAAGACAGACAAAACTACCGGGGTAAGAGATCGTTTGTGGTTAAATTTCAAAAATGCAAAAGGAGCTTTCAAACAAGTCCTGATTGGTTATTTTGATGAAGCAACCAATAGTTTCGATAATAACTATGATGCCACTACCTTAAACGGTAATCCTTACGTGGATTTTTACAGTGTAAATGAAACTAAAAAATTAACCATTCAGGGACGTGCACTGCCATTTGAGAACAGTGACCTGATTCCTCTTGGATACAGATCAACAATTGATGGGGAGTTTACCATTGCGATAGACCATACAGAAGGAATATTAGACGGGCAAACTATTTATCTTGAGGATAAAAAAACAGGAGTAATTCATAATTTAAATACAAGCGACTATAATTTTATTGCTGAAACAGGTACCGTTACAGATCGTTTTGTACTGCGTTACACCAATAAAACATTAGGAACAGGGGATTTTGAAAATAGCCCCGACGGTATTTTAGTTTCGGTAAAAAACAAAGTTATCAATATCCTTTCATCAAAAGAAAATATAAAAGAAGTTGCCATTTTTGATATTACAGGAAAATTGCTTTACAGCAAAAATAAAGTATCAAATACCGAACTTCAGATTCAAAACCTGCCATCAGGCAATCAGGTTTTGGTGGTAAAAATAACTTTAGAAAATGATGCTTCGGTAACAAGAAAAATCATATTTCAATAATATATAAATTTAGTTCCAATAAAAAACCATTCGCTAAGCGAATGGTTTTTTTGTTTATAAAATAATTTACGCTTTCTCTATCAAAATGCTTACGGCATTGCCACCAAAACCAACGGCATTTACTAAAACTCTTCTTATAGATTGTGTCTGATTTTGTTTTGTTCCAAAAGGCACTTCGATAAAAGTATCGTGCTGTAACATTAACAGCGCTAACTCTAAACTCAAGATTCCGGAAGCTCCAAACGTATGCCCTACCTTCCATTTATTGGTAGTTAGTAAAGGCATTTTAGATCCAAATACTTTTTCTATGGCACGCAATTCAGTTATATCTCCTTTTATGGTTCCTGGTGCATGCATTACAATGGCATCAATACTTTCTAAATCGACATCTTTTAATGCCATTTTCATCGATTTCTGAAAACAGGTTGCTTCGGCAGAAATAGAAATATTATGTTCTAAAATCTCAGTAGCATATCCAACTCCGGTAACATATGCAATTGCATTTGTTACTTCGCCGGCTTCCAGACAACAAACTGCCGCTCCTTCGCCTAGAATCATCGTGTTCTGCGTTTTATCAAAGTCAAAAGCCAGGTTTGGCCATGAATCTTCATCCTGATTTATTCGCGAATATATTTTTAAAGCACGCATTTGCGCAATCGTAAAATCGGTCAATGGCGCCTCACTTCCTCCTACCAAAAATTTATCAGCCATTCCCGCTTTCAACCATGCAACTCCGTTTAATAATGCATGAAGAGCAGTAGAACACGTTATAGAATGAGAAATTTCAGGGCCATTACTTTGCAAATCATGCGCGATCCATGACGAAATATTCCCCAGAGTTGTTGTGGGCGAAGCCAGAGTTTGTGCTTTTCCGGTATCAATATATTCTTTGTAATGCTTTTCGAATAAATCTGTGGCACCACGAGAGGAGCCAATATTAATTCCGAAAACATCATCTGAATTCCAGCCTGCCTGCGCAACCGCTTTTCGCGAAGCTGCTATCGCAAACAAAACCGAATCGTCTAAAAATTTATATTTAATATCTGATTCCCGTATTTCGGCAACAATTTGTTTCGATTTCGCATCAAGAGCAGCCACAGAAGTTTCTTGCTGATCTAAAAAATGCTTCGAAAAACAATGTTGATTGTCGAGATATTTTTCCCAAACTCCTTCAGAAGTATTTCCTAAAGGAGAAATCGATGAAAAAGCTGTAATCGAGATTTTAGTATTCAAAGTTGTGGATTTTTAATCGCAAAGTTCGTGAAGTTTTCTGAAAGATAGCGTGCTGATGATACGTCTTAAACTGATATAAACCGATTTTTATCTTAGTATTTGAAAATTCGCAACATCGGTTAAATGTGTGGGCTATATTAGACCATATCTATTGCTTGTTCAATAATAGTATATATTTTTTGAAGCTGCTCATCGGTTATTATATAGGGAGGAAGAATATAAACAATATTACCAACCGGACGTAAAATGACTCCTTTTTCAATAAAGAAATTATAGAGTTTCGTTCGCATAGATCCATAATAGCTTTCTTCTGAATCTGATTTGATTTCGACTGCAAAAATAACCCCCAATGTTCTGGCTGTAATTACCTTTGAATGTTTTTCTATTTTCTTTTGAAAGATTAAATGGCTCACATTAATTCTTTCAATATTAGCTTGCATTTCTTCGGTCTGCAACAAATCCATACTTGCCAAAGCTGCTGCGCAACCTGTAGGATTCGCCGTAAAAGTATGTCCGTGAAACAATGCCTTATTAATATCATCATCATAAAAAGCATCAAAAACTTCTTGCGTAAAAGTCGTAATCGCCATTGGGATTGTTCCTCCGGTTAAAGCTTTAGACAAACAGATCATATCCGGATTTTCAGAAACATAATCCATTGCAAAGGTTTTTCCTGTTTTGCCAAAACCCGTCATTACTTCATCGGCAATGGTCAAAACTTTATTTGATGCACAAATTTGAATCAATTTTGCCAATGCTTCCGGCTCATACATGACCATTCCGGCAGCTCCCTGCACCAAAGGTTCAAAAATAAAACAGGCACAATTATGATTTTCAATAACATTATTTAAAGCATCAAAACTTTCCTGTTCTTTTCCTTTTACCGGAACCGGAATTCGCACCACATCTATAAACATTCCCTGAAAAGCCTGTGTGTAAAAAGAAATTCCGCTTGCCGCCATTGCTGCAAAAGTGTCTCCGTGAAAAGCATTTTCAAAAGCAATTATAGTCGTTCGTTTTTCATTTTTATTAAAAAAATACTGTAGAGCAACTTTTATCGCCACTTCAACCGCAGTTGATCCATTATCAGAAAAGAAGATTTTTTGCTGGTTTTTAGGCAAAATCTCCATCAATCTTTCCGCCACTTTTATTGCTGGTTCATGAGTAAAACCTCCAAACAATACATGCTCGAGCGTGGTTAGTTGTTTGTAAATCGCATCGGCAATAAATTTATTACTATGCCCAAACGGATTTACCCACCAGGATGCAATGGCATCAATATATTCTTTTCCGTTTTCGTCCCATAACAAAGCACCTTCACCTCTGGAAATGGCAATTGGATTTTGTGCCGTTTTATGTTGTGTATAAGGATGCCAAAGGTACTGATGGTCTTTTTCTGTTAATGTCATTTTATTTAGAATATAGATATTAGAGTATCGAAAAAAGATTAAAATCCATAATTCAAAGATAGGAAAGTCTATTTTCTCTATTCTATCTTCTTTGCTCTATAAATTAAGCAAATTATCCCTGAACAAATCGGCATATTCTTTAATTACATTTTGATCGAAATAAGGTTCTTCGTCAATTCTCCCAATACATTTTATTTCGGTTTTATTCAGAATCAAACTTTCGGTTGATTTGTTTTCGCTTCCGCTAAAGATAATTCCCGCAACTTGAAAACCTCGATTTTGGATCGCTTCAATCGTTAATAAGGTATGATTGATGCTTCCTAAATAATGTCTTGAAACCACAATAATTTTATAATCGGGTTGAATTAAATCTATAATAGTTTCATTTTCATTTAACGGAACAAAAATTCCACCCGCGCCTTCAATCACCAGATGATTTTCTGTTTTTGGTTCGTGAATTTCTTTTAAATTAATTGTAATTCTATCAATTTCAGCCGCCAAATGCGGACTTGCAGCTGTGTTTAAAGCATAACTATTAGAAAAGAATTGGGATTTGGAATTTGAAATACGAGACTTTACTTTATAAGTATCCGAATGGTCTAAATCTCCAGCCTGAATAGGTTTCCAATAATCAGCTTCTAAAGATTCAACAATAATAGAAGAAGCAATTGTTTTACCCACATCAGTTGAAATTCCTGTTACAAATATTTTCATAGCAAATAGACCACGGATAACACTGATTGAACAGGTTAAAGCGGATTTTTTTTTAATTAATTACTATCACCCAAAAGACAAATAATCTGTAAATCCGTTACATCCGTTTTATCAGTGGCCAATGGTGTAAAAATACCACTAAAAAACAAAACCCATCATTAAGATAGGCTTGTTTGTTTTTTGTTATTCTTTAAGTTCGTCAATTACTTTCTTGATTTCTTTGGCGTATTTTCCATAATAAAAACTCACCCACCACTCTGTCAAAACACCAATAAGCAACATTGTTATCATGAAAATTACCACTTTTAATACTAATTTTTCATTTTCAAAATTCCCATTTAAAATTTCAGTTGAGCCAGGAGTTCCAAAAATCAAATAACCAGCCAGATAGATCATGAAAAAAGGAGCTAGTGCAAACGTAAAAGTTTTGTAAAGCTGCATATTAAGCCTAATATCATAATAGGTTTCATACAAACTGTCTTTCGTTGTTAATGCTGCTTTATCCAATCTCTTATAAAATAGAAAAAGCTTAGACAAATAGTAAATACTTATTGCCGCCACTATTCCGTATATAAAATAATAAGGGCCTACAAATCTTGACGGAAATTCATGATATAGTGGCAAAAAACCTATAATGATCAAAGCCAAAATCTGTCCAAAAAGTTCTGTGCGCAAATTTTTCCTAATTTTGTCCAAAGGCATATTTGCCGATTGTATTTTTTCTAAATTATCAGGAACAACAACATTATCCGTCTTTTCGTTATTCCATGCGTTTTGTATATCGTTAAAATCCATATCCTTGATTTTTTATTATTTCTTTTAATTTTTCTTTTGCTCGGTTTAATTTTACTCTTGCATTCCCTTCAGATATTCCGAGGTTATCTCCTATTTCTTTATGAGAGAATCCTTCCAGCTGATAGAAAATGATTGCTTTATCGATTTTCTCCAATTTCTGAACCGCTTTATAAAAATGATCGATCTGACTTTCTTTTATATGAGAATCACCTTCATCGTCTTTGATGTTTTCTGAAGCTATTTCATATTTATCGACCTTTCGTTTTTCCTTTTTTAAGAAAACAATTGCCGTATTCACTGCCACACGATACATCCAGGTCGAAAACTGACTTTCGTTTCTAAAAGAATCATATGATTTCCAAAGCTGGCAAACAATCTCCTGAAACAAATCCTGCTGATCATCATGATTATCCATATACATCTTAGAAACCTTGTACAGTATTCCTTTATGACTTTCGATCCTTTTTAAAAATTCTTGTTCTTTCTCTTTCAAAACGATTTTATTTCGTTACTGGTTTTACTTTATATCCTGCTTGTCTCAATAAATTAATTATTCCTTCTTCACCTGCTAAATGTCCTACGCCAACCGCCACAAACAAACTTTCTTTTTTCATCATCGCTGGCATTGTCTGAACCCAATCTTTATTTCTGTCATCGAGTATCCATTTTTTGGCATTTTTACTCATCACCTTTTCATTTGCAAGATCATTATAAACATTCATTACATTTTCTGCTTTATAATCTTCTACCATTTTCTTAGTTTCGTCTTTACTAAAATCTTCAACAGTCTCAATTAATTCTGAATCTGTATAAGCATTTACTAACATATTGGTTTGCTTTTTTACGGTTTCGAAACCTCCAATACTTTTATTTTCTTTTTTAGCCAAATCTATAAAATCTGATTCATATGATTTTAAGGTTTCGCAGTCAAATGTTTTCATAGAGATAAAACCCATAATAGCAGATAAAGTAAAACCGTCTAATTGCTTAATTTTTAGACCGGTATTTTTTTGTAAAACTGCATCTAATTTCGACAATTGTTCCTGCGATAATGTCTTACTTAATGGTACTGAAGCAATACCAGCTTTTTGCATATCGGCCATTTCAATTGGGTCAGATAAGTTGATCTCTAAAATTAGTTTATCTGATTTCTGAAATGCATTTTTTGTTTTTTCTGCCATAAAATAATCCGTTGGGCAAATACCATGAATTGTTCCGTAAACATAAGATGGTTTTGAAAGTCCGTTTCCTGAAACTTCCCATAACAATGAATTTTCTAATTTTGGAGATTTTGTTTGTCCCTGAATTCCACCGCTAAAAGTTAAAGCGATTACTGCTACTGCTGATGTAAATAAATTTTTCATTTTGTTGATTGATTAGTATTATTGATTGATTTGATGATTAAAACTCCTGTTATTGTTTGTTGTACTTTTCACCTTTTATCCATGCCAAAGTTGCCAGAAGCAAACAAACAATTATTATAAAAAAATGAGGATAAGGTTTACCATACAAATGATGGTTTATTACAGAACAGATTACTTGTATTGTTGTTAAAAAAAGCAATACATTACAGATGAATCTTTTTATTGAAGTGATTATAGTTTTCATAATTATTTTGGTTTATTTGATTACGACTCGTAAGTGATAAAACAATCAAAACGTTACAAAATAATTTAAACTTTTTTACAGAAGTGAGGAAATACGGGTAATGAGAGTAGTATTTTTTTTAGATTACTTATAAAATTGGCCACAGATTAAAACGGATCAAACTGATTGTCACAGATTTTTTATATTAGATTTTCTGTTATTTGTATAAATTAATCTTTTAAAATCTGGGCTTTCGCCAAAGTTTAAAACCAACCCAACTTCTATATGTGTTGCTTTTAAATAATTCATTAATTGAGCTACTTGTGAACTTATAAGATGTTCACATGCCTTAAGTTCAATAATTATGCAATCCTCAATTAGTAAATCAGCATAAAATTCGCCCACTAATTCATTTTTAAAATATACTTTAATTTGTTTCTGAGCTTCAACTTTATATCCTTGCGATTTTAATTCAAAGTACATTGCATTTTGATATACCTTCTCTAGAAAACCATAACCAAGTTGATTATATACATCATAAAAAACTTGTAGAATTGGTTTTGATATTTCGTTATGCAATAGATCTTTCATCATTATCCGCGTGAACCCGTTTAACCCGTTTTCATCCGTGGGCTAAAATACGAAATTTCTTAACAATTCAAGAACCTGATTTATTTCTTCTTCAGAGTTATAACTATGAATACAAAATCTTAAACGTTCCTGACCTTCCGGAACGGTTGGCGAAAGTATTGCTTTTATATCAAAACCTTTATCTTGCAGTTGTTGTGCCAATTGTTTCGCATTCTCATTACCCGGAACAATTGCAGATTGTATTGCTGATTTGCTTCTTACAAACATTGGTTTTAAACCTAACAAGTTTTTCTGCTGATTGAATAGAATAATGTTCTGACGCAACTTTTCGATTGTTTCTTTCTCGACCTGTAATTGCTGGTAGGCTACCAAAATCGTAGCAACAGCATGAGGAGACAATCCGGTTGTGTAGATAAAACTTCTGGCGAAGTTTACTAAATATTCTTTTAGATCGCTACTTCCTAAAATAGCAGCACCATGACATCCTAAACCTTTTCCGAAAGTCATGATTCGGGCAAAAATTTTATTGTGCAAATTAAGATATTGCATCAAGCCTTCGCCCTTTTCACCAAAAACACCTAAAGTATGCGCTTCATCAACTATTAAATAACAATTATACTTTTCAGAAAGTGCAACTAATTCTTCTAAGTTTGAACTATCGCCATCCATAGAAAAAACAGTTTCGGTAACAATGTAAATATTGATCGGACTTTGATCCCGAAACTCTGGGATAGAAGCTTGAAATTTAATAATAAGTCTTTCTAAATCCTCAAAATCATTATGGTTGAATTTGTACGATTTCGCATTCGACATTACAATTCCGTCACGAATAGAAGCATGACTTAGTTCATCATATAATATAACATCATTTCGTTGTGGTACAGCGCTAAAAAAGCCAACATTGGCATCGTAACCCGAATTAAAAATTAAAGCCGATTCAGCATCATGAAACTCTGCAATAAACGTTTCTGTTATTTGATACAATGAATGATTACCTGAAATCAGTCTCGATCCGGAAGCACCATTCTGAAAAATTTCATTTTCCAGCAAATAAGCATGCGTCAACTTAAAAATAGATTCTGATTTTGAGAAGCCAATATAGTCGTTAGAAGAAAAATCAACTAAATTATTAAATACAGGCAATTTCCTAAGCGAATTATTCTGCTTACGATTTTCAAGCTTTTGAATAAGGTTTTCGGCTAATTTCATAAAAGCAAAGTTATGAAATTGAAATTGATATTAAATAACAGCGGGCGCTGGATAGTACCCGCTGTTATTTAATCTGTTTTTTAAATAGCGCTTATAAAAGGAGATTTTCGGCTAAATTTAGATTCCGTCATTTCCTGAATCATAAATTCAGCAATATCAAATGCACTGATTTTATCTCCCAGACAATCGTCTAAACTTATCGCGATCTCAGAGCTAACAGCTGTAAATTCAATAAACGGAACACGAACCTGAGTCCAGTTTACATTGCTTTCTTCTAAAAAATTATATGCTTTTTGCCGATCGTCCTGAATAATCGGAAAATTGGCTTTCATCCAATCTGTAGCCATAATAGTTTTGGTACTTTTTTTATCGAATGGTGTATCAATATTTAATCCAGCCAATAAAACATAACGTTCAATTCCGTAATCATTCATTACCTGCAAAATATTTTTAGTAGCCGCGCTCGCCACCAAAGGTTCATCTTTACGCTGCCCAATTGTACACACAACTGCTTGACAATCTTTAAGTAATGATTTTATAGATTCGAGATCAAGAGCATCACCTTTGATGATTTCGATTTGATTATTTTGAATAGGGAAATTCTCTGGATCTCGCAGTAATAGTTTTACACTAAACCCCTCTTTTAATAACTGGTTAACAAGATAATTTCCAGTTCTTCCGCCACCACCTAAGACGGCAACCTTTTTTATATTTTTCATATAGCTTCTTTATAAAATTTGACATGGATAAATTGCGCTTTATCAGTTTGATAAAACGAAATAATAAAAGCTTACTGAGCTTTTATCATGATCAATATTTTATAAAGAGATTTTAATGGTCCAAATATAAAACAAAAAAGCCATTCAACTTGAATGGCTTTTTCACATATTTTATAACTGTTAAATAGATGTCACACAATTGATTAAATTATCAGCAGACACACTATTTATTTATAATTTTTTATTAATACTAAAAAATTGTATAGGTCACAGAATTAACTGTGGTACTTTTGATAGTATAGCTAGTACCTACTGGCAATCCACGCTGAACGATATCACGTTCGATAGGAATAAGCGGCGACTCGCAGCAGCTATTCCACGGAATTGTATAGGTAGCACCAAATGCAGCATTTACCTGAACTTGCTTTTTATTGTCAATCGAAGCTTGAGCGGCTTCACTAAAACTTTTAGAGAACGACATTGTTCCAAAACCTAATGCTAATACCAGCATTGCTAAAAAAACTTTTTTCATAATAAAATTGTTTAAGTGTTACTATTAATAAATGCTTTATGTCTACTGACTTGAATTAATTAACTTTATAAGTTACAGTAGTACTTGTAGTACTTAAAATAGTGTAATTAGTAGGCGGAAATCCACGTTTAATAAGATCTCGCTCAACCGCACTCAGTGGAGACTCACAACAAACTCCTAACCAGGGCGCTGTATAAGTTGTACTAAATGCAACATTTACAACATCAACTCTTTGTTGATTTTTTATTGAAGAATTAGCAACATCATTAGAACTCGTAGTCAACGACATTGTTCCAAAACCTAATGCTATTACTAGCATTCCTAAAAAAGCTTTTTTCATAATAAAATGTTTAAGTGTTAATATACTTACAAATGTAGTAAGTATATAGAAAAATACTTACGCATTTTTTATTCTATTTTTATCTTTTTTGTTAATTTTCTCACATTATTACTCCATAATATTTGACATTATGAAAGACCATTAAAAAATTAACTAAAAACAAACACTTTCACAAACGTATACTATTACGCAGAAAGCATAAAAAAAGCCAGACATCTCTGTCTGGCTTTTCATTTATTTATTTGAATTGTCTTTCTGTCTTAGTCAACTAAAACAATTACTTTATTGTCTTTCATCTCGATAGTTCCTGACTCAATCTCTAATGTATAAGTTTGGTCGTTTACTCTCGTAAATTTACCCGCTACTTCTTTAGAAAGATTAAAACTTGGCGCTGTAATTTTTACAGTTCCTTTTTCAAGTATAGAAACAATAGGAGCGTGATTATTTAATATTTGAAAGCTTCCATCAACTCCCGGTAATGTAACAGATGTTACTTCTCCTGAAAATAATTTTGCCTCTGGTGATACTATTTCTAAAATCATAATTTTTGAGTTATGAGTTATGAGTTATGAGTTATAAGTTCGGTAAAGCTTTGCTAAACTCATAACTCATAACTCATAACTTAAAACTATATTAAGCTTCAGCCAACATTTTTTCTCCAGCTTCGATAGCATCCTGGATAGAACCTTTCAAGTTGAAAGCTGCTTCAGGAAGATGATCTAACTCACCGTCGATAATCATGTTAAATCCTTTGATAGTATCTTTAATGTCAACCAAAACTCCAGGAATACCTGTAAATTGCTCCGCTACGTGGAAAGGTTGAGATAAGAAACGTTGAACACGACGTGCTCTTGATACTGATAATTTATCTTCTTCAGATAACTCTTCCATACCAAGGATCGCGATAATATCTTGCAATTGTTTGTATTTTTGAAGAATCTCTTTTACTCTTTGTGCACAGTCGTAGTGCTCATTTCCTAAAATTTGAGGAGTCAAAATTCTTGAAGTAGAATCTAACGGGTCAACCGCTGGATAAATACCTAACTCAGCAATTTTACGAGACAATACAGTTGTAGCATCTAAGTGAGCAAACGTTGTTGCCGGTGCCGGGTCAGTTAAGTCATCCGCAGGAACGTAAACCGCCTGTACAGATGTAATAGATCCTTTGTTTGTAGATGTAATACGCTCTTGCATAGCTCCCATCTCTGTTGCCAAAGTTGGTTGGTATCCTACTGCAGAAGGCATACGACCTAAAAGTGCTGATACTTCAGAACCTGCTTGTGTAAAACGGAAGATGTTATCAACGAAAAACAATACGTCTTTACCTTGATCAGTTCCAGCTCCATCACGGAAATACTCAGCGATAGATAATCCTGAAAGTGCTACACGAGCACGAGCTCCAGGAGGCTCATTCATTTGTCCGAAAACGAAAGTAGCTTTAGACTCTCTCATTCCTGGCATATCTACTTTAGATAAATCCCATCCTCCATTTTCCATAGAGTGCATGAAATCATCACCATATTTAATAATTCCTGACTCTAACATCTCACGAAGTAAGTCATTTCCTTCACGTGTTCTTTCACCTACTCCTGCGAATACTGAAAGTCCACCGTGACCTTTTGCAATATTGTTGATCAACTCCTGAATCAATACTGTTTTACCAACACCTGCACCACCAAACAATCCAATTTTACCCCCTTTTGCGTAAGGCTCAATCAAATCGATTACTTTAATACCTGTGAATAAAACTTCTGATGAAGTTGATAAATCTTCAAATTTAGGCGCTTGTCTGTGAATAGACAAACCGTTTTCTCCTGTTTTTGGCAAGTTTCCTAAACCATCAATTGCATCTCCAATTACATTGAATAATCTTCCATATACATCTGGACCGATTGGCATTTGAATTGGATTTCCAGTTCCAACTACCTCATATCCTCTTGACAAACCATCTGTAGAGTCCATAGAAATGGTACGCACAGTGTTTTCACCGATGTGAGATTGTACTTCTAGAACTAACAATGTTCCGTCTTTTTTAGTGATTTCTAGTGAATCATAAATTTTTGGAAGTTCAACATCTTTACCGTTGAAAACTACGTCAACTACTGGTCCAATGATTTGAGCAACTTTTCCTATTACTTTTGACATTACTTATGTGTTTATTAAATAGCTATTTAGGTTTATCGAAAATACCTCTTTTTTCAAAGCGCAAAGATAAATTTTTAAAATATAAAATCAATATTTTTTTTATAAAAAATACTACGATTTTGTTTGATTCTTAAATTCAGGGCTTCAAATAGCTAAAAGAGCAATTTTTAATTAAATAAAAAAAGCCACTACATGTTCAAAATGAGTGGCTTTTAACTAAAAAAAACTAATGTTATTGAATTGTAAGTGGATATTGAATTGGATATGACCCCAAATCTACGTGACGCAACGTTGAACCGTATTTGGCATTGATCGCATCTATAAAAATATTAGCAATCAAACCATACCCTCTTGGACTTGGATGCACACCATCAAGTGAAAACGCCCCTCCTACAGCATACGAAGATGTCATTGTGAAATTTCCAAAACGAATTCCTCCACTGGATAACTTTGTCATTACACCTTTTGTATCTACAAAAGCCAATCCTTTTGCATCTGCAGCAGCAGCAATTATTACATTATAAGCATCTGTTGCTACTCTAATTTCCTCAATTTCAGTCGGAATCAATACATGTTTATCCTGTAACGGAAATGATACTCCAAATGCATTTAATGGATATGGAGGCGCAATTCCCACACCAGAATTAAGAGCATCTGGCGCTGTACCAATGGCGGCTCTTGTAGTTAACAACATTAAATCTGTAGCCTTAGCTTGTCTTGCCTGACCAAATATTGCACCATAAAAAGCAGCAGTCTGCGCTCCTAATGTTGGAGCAAATATCGAGGCTAACTGAGTACCCAGATTAGGTAATGTCTCATCTTTCATTAATACCGGACTGGTAGAAGTTTCAGACAATAAATTGATTCTGTCTCCCGCACCAAGAGCTGTTAAGGCTGCTTTTAGCGGACCATATAATTGTGCATTAAGCAATTTAATCGTCGCCAAACCAACTGCTTCATTCTCTTTTCCAATTGATTTTGCGGTAAGCGGATTGTAAGGCACTGTTGTAAAATGCGGCAATGTTGTAATGTAGGGTAAATTTGCCACTACTCCTTTTGCACCATTAGCAGTTAAAGTATTAACAAGCGTATTATATGCAAAATTAAAAGTTGCCGTTGGCGTAATATCATCTCCCAAAACAGGATCCTGAGAAGTAGGTACACCACCATTTGTAGCATAACCCAAAACATCATTACCTCCTATAAACAAAGAAAAAAATGTAGGAGCCTGAGCCATAGCATCAGCTAAAACACTTGTGGTAGGTGAAGAAGAAAAACGTGCAAAATATGGATTTGCTGTCGCAGGTGTCGCAAAAACACCGGCAAGATTACCGTATCCAGGAGCCAGTAAATGAAAACTTTTAGCACCCGGAATACCCATATTACTAAAAGAACCCGTTAAGCGTGCAGTTATCGCCGTACCGGAAACTCCCGGAACATTAACAGGGCTTCTTGTAACAGGCTCAAAAATAAACCTGGTTGGAAATTTTGGAATCTGCGCACCGCCGGAAGAAAAACCTCCAATATTATCCAGCATGTAAGGAGTTGTAAAAGCGCCTCCGCCAGCAGCCGCAAATTGTTGCGACAATATATTGGTATATGCATTACTCTGGCCTTTTGCAAACAACGCTCCATCACTGTAACCTGCAGCAAAAGAATCGCCAAGCGCTACATATTTAGTAAAAACCGCTGATCCGGGAACAACAGGCACCTCTGCAGGAGTATCACTGCTGTCATCATTATTACATGCTACTACAATTAAAGAAACCAATAATAGCCATTTTATATTTTTTTTCATGTTATTAACTTTTAATTTATTAGCTCTTTCTTATTTAACAAAATCATAAAAGAAAGAAAAATATTTTGATCAAATCATCATTTTCAATTACGGATTAATCACCCATGAAGCAAACCACATCTGACCAATCATACCTGCACCTACTACCTGAAGATAATCTTTTCCGAAAAGATTTGTTGCCCCAACTTTTATAACAGATTTTAATTTTGGAATACCATAATTAATCTGAGCATCAAGCACTGTGTTTTCCGGAATCATACCATCTCCAAAAGAAGATTGCCATAAATATTCTGTGTTCCATCTTACATTAACATTAAACCCTAAGTTTTTAGCCACTTTAGCATTTCCAAAAGACCCTTTAATTCTATGTTTTGGAGTATTAAATCCTGCAACAAAACTTGGATCTTCTGTTTGGTCAAAATCAAATTGAGCATAATTATAGTTCACTCCTAACTCAAAGTCTTTGTATACTTTTTTAGACAAACCAACACCAAAACCTAATGACGTGATTTGAGCAGTAGTATTGGTATAAATTTGATAAACTCTTCTATCTCCAAAAGCCAAAGCAGCATAACCTAACTGAACACTTGCATCTGCAGGATTAGTTCCTACTGTTCCGTAATAAGGCGTAATAACCCTTGAAGTATTCATAAAGTCATTATAAATATTATAATACGCATTAATGTCAATCGACAAATCATTCTGCACTACTGTACGATATCCTACTTCAAAAGCGTGCACCTGTTCTGGCTTTACCAAACTAGGGTTTGCAACTTTAAGATCAGCAGGATTTGAAGAAGCGGCAAATGCCTGAACAGAAGTTAATGTGTACGAATTTTCATAAGCACTACGTCCTGATAAGTTCACTGTTGCTCCTATCCCGGCACCCGGTATAGCCTGACCAGCAAGACTCACGGGCTGTGTTTCCTGAAAACGATCTAAATTATCCGGCGCAGAACCTACTAATGCAAAAGGTCCTAAATCTAAACCAATATATTGATCCTGAGTGGTTGGGTTACGGAAACCTGTTTGATAAGATGCCCTGAAATTATGTCTTTTTGATTCTCCTGCAGAATATACGAAAGAGACTCTTGGCGAAACATTTCCATCAAAATTCTGGCTTTTGTCATAACGAATAGATCCTGTAAATTTCAATCTGTCGTCCATCCATTTTTTTTGCAATTGAGCATAAGCCCCATATTCTTTATATTCGATTGGACCATCATAATCTGTAAAGATTGTTCCTTCTGAATCCATTATATATTTTCTCCATGAACCACCAACCTGAATTTCAGCAAATTTGATAACATCTCTTAAATTATAATTCACATCTGAATGATATAATTTTGAATGATCAATAAATTTAGCTCCCTGAGTTAAATCAGGATTAGAAATAACGGTTGCCAATGCATTATTGAATTGCGCGGAACCCGGTTCAAATCTGGCCGATCTTGGCGCACTTGGATTAAGCGGATCAATATTTGGCACCAATGGTAAATTTGGAGAAACATTATAATCAGCAAAATTTCGAGCATAATTAGAAGCGTCGTTTGCATTAAGACCAAGTACCGCAGAAGACAATTGATATGCCGTTCCGTAATCTGTAAACCAGTTTTTATCTGATTTTGCCAATCTGTTTACATTCCATCCCGCAAATCTCATGTCATAAGAATTTCCGGCATCTTCGCTTGTAAAATAAACTCTTCCAAAAAAGTTTTTCCCTTTTATTTCAAATTTTCCCTGCTGCATTAAGAAATCCTTCAAAGCATATCTGTTTGCTCCTTGATAAATTGTGCTTCCTGTACCAATTTTGTATTGCAATATAATTTCGGTATCATCTGCCCAAGGCTTAATATGAGCACTAAAATCGGCCTTCATACTTTTAACTTTATTATCAGTTAAATCCTGCTCACGATATCCTGTTCTACTAACCTGTCCAACATTTGGGATAAAGGTTGTAATTTCATCTCCATAGATATTTAAACCATCATAATTTGAATTATTGGCATGCCCAACAGAACCGCCGGTCATACTTCTGTTATCTGCCGCAATCCACTCAGAAGCCTCCATATAAGTGAAATTTGCTTTTAATGCAAAATGCTTGGTAAATGCTTTTGCTGCCCTGATTCCAAAATCATTGTAGTCATTTGTACCGGCAGCATCCTGACTCGTTTGCCCGTATTTGTAGTAAACGCTTATTCCTTCATTAGTAAAAGGACTCTTACTGCTCATAAACATAATACCATTAAATGCATTTGCGCCATATAAAGCAGAAGACGCTCCAGGTAAAAGCTCTACACTAGCCACATCAATATCAGAAATACCAATTAAGTTCCCTAATACAAAATTCAAGGCTGGTGATGAATTATCCATTCCGTCTACTAACTGCATAAAACGCGTATTTGCCACTGAAGCAAAACCACGTGTATTGATCGATTTGAAAGAAATACTACTGGTATTAAAATTAACCTCTTTCAAGTTTTCCAAGCCATCATAAAAAGTAGCTGCTGTTGTATTTTTAATCTCCTGAAGTCCCATTCTTTCAATAGTAACCGGAGATTCAATTACACGCTCCGGAGTTCTGGAAGCTGAAACAACAATTTCATCTAATTTTGTTTCTTCATCTTTCAAAACCACACTAATGTTTTGATTTGCCGAAGTAACATTAATCGTTTTACTTTCGAAACCAACTGCTGATACTTTGATCGTAAAAGGCGGTTTAGCAGAAGTATTTAATTTAAAAGAGCCATCAAAATCAGTAGAAGTTCCGGTAGAACTTCCTACTAAATTAACATTAGCACCAGGAATAGATTGTTTGTTACTATCAGTAACAGAACCTGTAATTGTATTCTGCGCAAAGGATATTCCGCTGAAAAACAACATAATTAGCAAATACACTCTCATTTGGATTTGTTTTTGGTTAGTTTATATAGCCAAAATACAAATATTTTTGATATTAATAAAAAAATGTTAAAAAAAATAAATATTCTATATTAATTTAGTTACAATTTTAACTTTTTATCAATTACATTTATTAAATTAAAATCAAATTTATCATGCGAATTTATCAAAATACTATGCATACATATAAATTATACATAATTTTTTAAGGATTTAGTAAAAATTGGGAGACTGAAAAATTAATCTGATAATAAAAAAAAGCGAGATCTAAATCTCGCTTTTTTAACATTTAAAGAAATTTCAAAAAATTAATTAAAATTATTTTCCACTTTTTCTAATCGATTTTTTAAATTAATAATTTGTTTGTTTTGCTCAATCATATAAAGCGTCATCTCTTCTATTTTTTTTAGCAAGTCTAAATTCATTTTCGCAAGCATTAAACCGTTTTTCTCTATCTCACTTGCCGATTGTATTTCTGGCAGATGACTATTTTGTTTGATATAATCTTCGACTTCCTGCAGTGATTTTAATTTATAATCGTTAGCAAAAACATAATCAGGAACTAATCCTGCGTTAATTGTTACTTTTACTTCTTGAGCATGAATGTTTCCGGCTACTGTAAGTTTAGAATCTGGGTTTGTGGTGCCGATGCCTATGTTGCCATTATCATTTATGTGCATACGAACCTGTGGCGCATCTCCGCCTAGACTATAATTCGTCATAAATTGCAAATAAGTATCCCAATTTGCCCCTCTAAAGCTCCGAATAACAGCTGATCCTGCCGCAGCAAAATCCCAGCTTAAATCTCGAGCTGAATTTGAATTTTCAGGTGAATTTGGCCCCAAAATGCTAATAGCTTTTAATGGAGTAGGGTAACCATCTGGACTAGCCTGAATTGTTAATTTTGAAGTTGGATTTGTTGTACCTATACCAAAATTCCCAGAGTAAATAAACGACTTGTCACCATCCTTAAAATACACATCTACCAATTCTAGTTCCTCCTGTAAAATCCTCACCATAATTTAATGACAAAACATTATAATTATCATGGACAAAAGCTCTTCCTCCTGATCCTCTTGGTGCATATTGAAAACTTACATCAGCTAAGCCATTATAAAAAAATTTATTCCCATCACTTGGTGAGATAATTTGCGAAGATGCGGCAAAAGATGCAGTAATAAAAATTAAAAAAATAATCTTTTTCATATGTTAATTTTTATTATTTTTCAAAAGTTCAATTTCCTTTTTCATTTCAATCATATAAAGCGTCATTTCTTCAATTTTCTGCAACAACTTCGCATTCATTTCCCCCAGATTAATTCCATTTTTCAGAACTTCCTCTTCACTTGGAATATTTTCTAAATGACCTTTATCAGCAATATGTTTTTCGACCTCTTCAAGAGTTGGCAAATTATATTCTTTTTTAAAAACAAAATCTGACCAGCCATTCATATCTACTTTTACTTCTTGCGAGTGGATTGTGCCATTTACGTCTAGTTTATTTTTTGGGTTTATTGTGCCGATACCAACATTACCATTTGATGAGATCCTCATTCTTTCTAATAAATTGGTAATTGATGGATTATCAATATCACCTTCCCAGCCAGAATAAAAAGCTAGCGCTTTTCTTCCGTAATTTTGATCATTAACTCCTCTAAAAGCAACTCCATTATTAGTTTGATATCCACCTGTTAAAAGTAAATATGGAGTACTAGTATTATTATTACCCGTGACTGCATGAATCCTCAGTCCTGCATCAGAGTTAGAGGCATTTATCTGCAATGTTTTTTCTGGAGCATTTGTGCCAATTCCTATATTTCCAATAGCCGGAAATGTATTCTGACAAAAACCATTATGGCAAACAGACAACATTACTAATAACAATATTTTTTTCATGATTTATCTTATTTCAACTTTCTCAATTCTCTTTTCCAATAATACCTGATTACTTTTAAGACTTTCATTCTCTTTTTTCATCTCAATTAAATACAAAGTCAGCTCTTCTATTTTTTGGAGTAATTTAGCATTCATTTCACCTAAACTAATACCATTCTCCGAGACTTCCTTCTCACTTGGAATATTTTCTAAATGACCTTTTTTAGCAATATGTTTTTCAACTTCTTCAAGCGTTGGCAAATTGTATTCTTTTTTAAAGACAAAATCTGACCAGCCATTCATATCTACCTTAACTTCTTTAGAATGAATCGTACCGTTTACATCTAATTTATTTATTGGATTTACTATTCCAATCCCCAAATTACCAGATACATAATTAGTTCCTGTTCCATTAATTTTTAAATTCCCGGAAGATTCCACATTACTTTTAGAGTCTAAAAGATAACGCCAACTTTCCCAAACATCCTGACCATAAAAAGCACTTCTATACAGTATCCTTGCACCGTTCCAAGTATTATCAAAATACAACTGTGAAACTAAATGCGAGTATTTCCCACTTATCTCTAATAATGATCCATAATTAGTGGGGGCACCGACACCATTATAATTATCCCATAATTTTACAGACATAGGATTCACACCAACTCTGGGCGGACTTGTAAAATCCTTTTGATTCTCACTCCAATTCAAACTATTATGTCCTAAATTACCATCAAAGGTTTGACAGTAACAAAAAGAATTAACCATTATAATAAATAGGAACAATATTTTTTTCATAAAATTATTTATTTCAATTTTTCTTCAATTTTAGATAGCCTTTCAAGAACATTTTTAAACGATTGATTTTCTTTTTCTAACACATCAATTCTTAAAGATTGTTTATTATTCTTTTTTTCCTGCTCAATAGCATACAAAGTCAACTCCTCAATTTTCTGTAATAATTTAGCATTCATTTGTCCCAGACTAATTCCGTTTTTCAGAACTTCCTCTTCACTGGGAATATTCTCTAAATGACCTTTATCAGCAATATGTTTTTCAACTTCTTCAAGCGTTGGCAAATTGTATTCTCTTTTAAAGACAAAATCTGACCAGCCATTCATATCTACCTTAACTTCTTTTGAGTGGATTGTACCATTTACATCAAGTTTGTTCGCTGGATGCACAATTCCAATTCCTATATTACCATTTGGAGCAATTCTCATTCTACTTTGAGCAGGAATCCCAGATCCATCCCAGGTTAAAAAGCTTATTCCTTTATTATAAGTACTTCCATGAGAAGTTCCCTGTATCATCAATTCCCCATATTCATTAAAAGGAAAAGCTCCTGTCCCATTTTCAGGAAACCTTCTTGTTCTATAAATAAGCGGTGATGCCCAATATGCGTTAGTACTAGACCATGTACCACTATTTGAATCTGCTTTAGGAATTAAACTAGAAGAGCCCACTACTACATTTATAGTATTATCAGCAGAGGTAACGATTCCTATAAATATTCTTTTATTTTACTTTAGTTGTAGATGATAATTTATTTTCGAGAATCATTATTTTTTGATTCTGCTTTTCATTCTCTTTCTTCATTTCGATCATGTACAATGTCATCTCTTCAATTTTCTGCAATAGTTTCGCATTCATCTCCCCTAAATTGAGTCCGTTTTTTAAAACTTCTTCTTCGCTCGGAATATTTTCTAAATATCCTTTTTCAGCAATATGTTTTTCGACTTCTTCAAGCGTTGGCAAATTGTATTCTTTCTTAAAAACAAAGTCTGACCAGCCATCCATATCTACTTTTACTTCCTTGGAGTGGATTATGCCGTTCACATCTAATTTGTTTGTTGGGTTTATTTTACCGATACCGATATTACCTTCATTATTTATACTCACAGCTTGCTTATCTGAGCCTGAAGAAGATACGACATTAAATAGTATAGAATTATCTAGCAATCTAATATATGACCCCCCTCTTGCAGGGTTCAATAATTGCATTCCACCTTTACCATCTTTAAAATTATATACATTATTACCTATTCCTACTCCTGTGTAAGTAAGCCATGGTTCACTTGCCCAAAGTACTAAATCAGCCTGATTAGGTTCATTGCCTCCTATTTCAGAATGCAATACTATTCTAGAATCGTTATGATTACCATAGACGTACAACTTATCTAAAGGAGAGGTTGTTCCTACTCCTAAATAACCATTTATAGTTTGATTACCTATAAAATCGTTAGCTCCTTTAGTTGCTAATTCAGTCCAGGCGTTCCAAGTATTATTATCTCCATTTCTGGTTCTAAAGGAAATGCAATTACGAAAGTAATCACTACTTATTTGTGTATCATAATTATTAGCGAAACCGCCATAACTAATAAGAGAACCATTCCATGGAGTTCCAGCTGTGGCATAAGAAAAAGTATACCCCCCCTTAAAATCATCAGCAGTACCTGCAAGCCAGATATGAGAAGTTGGATTTAAATTTTGTGCAGTCAAACTAAAAATTGATAATGTTAACGCAACCGTAAATGCTATTTTTTTCATTTTTTTTATTATTCTTTTCTTTTTAATTCCTTGCTCCGCACGAATCCTTTCGTTTGGTGCACTTTACTTAAACATCAAAAATCTTAATAAGTTCTCTTTCCGGCAAAACTCTAAACTTTACAAAAACAAATCTTTATATCCATTTTTAGTAAATACGTCTAACCAACCCACAACGGCAAAACTTATAAAATACAAGCCTTCAGGATTATGAAATTTATAATTTCTACTCATTTTTTAAATATTAAACATATTTATAATATAGAAAACCTTAATCAGCATAACACTACGCTAAAGGATTCGTCCGGGAGCGGGGAAACATATTATTCTAATCAATAAATTTCATTGGTATTACATTTTCACTTTCAATTATACCATGATAAATTTTATAATTATTTTCACTTAGAGTTTTTATTACTGGCTTCGATAAAAACTTTCGACAATTTGTACTATCACTATAAATTACCATTTTAAAATGGTATTTCTTATTTTTTTCAAAATTCACAAATGAGTAATTTGAATTAGGAAAGTAATATAGAATTTCAAAATACTTTGATTCACCTTTTTTTAAGAAAAAATTATTTTTATTTATAAAGTTTTTATACTGCACAGAAATAGAATAATTCAATTCTTTTAGCTCATTTGTTTCTATATCGTGATTAATTTGCTCACAAGTAATAAATTTTTCTGTTGGCAAATATTCCTTTTGATCATATTCAGTAAAATTTTCATTTTCATCTAGAATTTGAAAAAAAATATTACTTGGCTGCAAGCCTTTGATTTTCCAAGTTAACTTAGAAAGGCTATAGGCATTAAAATAGTAATCACAATCTGTATTATTGGTGATTTTATATTCGATAATATTTTTTATCCGACCATAATCATGCTTTGAAACCAGTATTTTATCGGAAACTATTTCTAGTTTTACTTTTTCATTCTTAGAGCAAGAATACATTACAAAAATGATTAAAACTATATACACTCTCATATCCATTAAATTTTATTTACCTTCAAAATATTTTTTCATTAAATCCCTCTGCCCAAAAATAAATCCATCAACTTCTCCACCAACATTTATTTGATAATTATATGCATCCCATTCTATTAAAGATCTTAATTTAGAATAGGTACCTTCCGGACCTAATGGTCCATAAATACGTTCACCTCTAGAATAAAAGTTAGTCATAACTTGATAAGCGTGTCTATACTCATGAAATAATGAACTAACTAAACGATATATCGTTTTAGCATTTTTTTCGTATATAGTTATTCTATTGGTACTTGATAAATTATGTTCAGCCACATTATCGCTTTTTCCATCAGAAAATATAAAACTTGGTTTGCTTCCTGCCTCATATGATGTCTCAAGTCCATCCACTTTTTTATTCAATGTTCCAGTAATAAATTCTGAAGTCATTTCTGGTTTAGCATCGGGATCTAGTCCCCCGCTCCCGCACGAATCCTTTCGTGTGGCACACTATACTGAAACATCAAACATTCTAAAAACTACAACATCATCAATCAGTCCTTTTTGACCAGAATAATCGATTGCACTGCTATAAACATAATCTTCTGCTCTGTATACTAATCCTTCTTCAACAGGGTTATTGTGCACATAGTCAATCTTTTGTGGTATGACTTTATTGTTCCAAAGCTCAATTGGTTTATTGTCGTGTCGCCAAAATTGATAATGTTTTACATTAGAACTTTTATCTGCTTCTTTTTTAAAATAATCTAACAAGAATTCTTTCCTGCTTTCTTTTGGATTTTCTTGTATACTTTTTACAATTGACTGACTAGTAAACCTTTTTAGATCACCAATCAATAGTTCTGGATTTTGACCATTAATACTCCTAAAAACTAAATGCACATGATTTTTCATAATGCACCAGGCATGAATTTCTAATCCTTTCTTTTCTGGCAAAACTCTAAACTTTCCAAAAACAAATCTTTATATTCATTTCTAGTAAATACATCCAGCCAACCCACAACAGCAAAACTTATAAAACATAAGCCTTCTGGATTATGGAATTTATAATTTCCGCTCATTTTTTTACTATTAAAAATTGATAATCTGAACCTTAATAAGCAACTGCTACACGAAAGGATTCGTGCGGGAGCGGGGCCCAATGAACGCGGCTTTAACCAAAACCCTACATTCTATCAGTAAAAACTGTTAATTTCTATATGATTTCGAAATAAATTTAAAACACGATATAGCACAAATTTGTTGAAAAAATAAAATATAACAGCCGAACCCCAGACTCCCATAATTAAAATAAATAAAATAAGACAAAGACATAAAACAGAATAAAGATGAAATATAATTTACTTTATTCTGAAACAAAAAAATAACAGACAAAATTTGAATTACTAAAGCGAAAGGAAGAATAAGAACTATCGCAAGATCGATTAATTCCAAATAAGGAAATCTTAAGTGATATAGCGTGCTCATTCCATATGAATATGTATATTCAAAATAATTCATTGTAAAAACTTTCTTTTCACTTGTACCACTTATTAAAAGACCATTCATTTTATTTATGAAAAAAGGCAAAAACAATAGCAATAATCCAATAATAACAATAATTTCCCTGACTGTTTTTAAGTTAAATGAATTTAATTTCATAGTGATTTTTATTACGGTTTTAGCCAAGTTGGAATTATTTTATCAAAATTTCCCACGCTGGTGCGAGCATTTTGCTCGTGAACACAATCTAAATCAATTTATATCTATTTCTAAAACAGTCTGATCATTATCTCCATAATTTCTCGCACTACTATATTTCCAATCAACCGGATTGGTTACAAAACCTGCTTCCATTGGATTGTTATGAATATAATTTAACGTTTGCTCGAAAACTTTCACTGACCAAATTTCAATAGGTTTATTATTTTGTTGCCAGAACTGTCTATGCTTTACATTACTATTTTTCTTTCCCGCTCTTTCAAACATCCAAAGCATCCATTCTTTCATACTTTCTTGTGGATTTTCATCACTCGTTTTTAACATTTTTCTGGATGTAAACCCTTTAAAATCTCTTATCAACCCCGAAGGATCTCCGTTTTCTGATCTAAAGATCAAATGTATATGACTTGGCATAATACAATAACCATAAATCTCCATTCCTTTATTCTTTCTGCAATAATCCAATGACTCAACAATACTTCCAAAATATTGGTAAAAACATCAATCCAGTAAACTGTTGCAAAACTTATAAAATAAGCTCCCGTTTTATCGCCAAATTTGTATTTTCTACTCATTTATTATTTTTATTTTGCATGAGCTAACTCTCTTTGCGTTCACGAGCAAGATACTCGCGCCAGCAGGGGGGAAGTCTCCTAACTTTGCATTTTTTATTTATCAGTTCTCATAAAACCTAAACCTCTATAAGTCTCCCGACTTTTTACGAAATTGCCTTTAGAACAATAATCTTTTTCTAATACAAAACTTAATCACTTTTGGGTGCGAAGTCAGAGACATTTGCACAGCGACTATGATGAAAACTTCGTAGAGCGGAGCAATAATACCTATACTAAAAATCTATTTTAATACCCCTATTTATAAAAACTTTAAAATCTTCTTCTATTCTAATTGGATAATCACCTAATAAAAGGCTTTTTTGCGGATCTTTTTTATTATAGGCCACAATAAACTTATCATTGACATTTGGTGAAGAAGGCAATTTATAGAAAAGAGCATCGTAATTATTCACATACCTAACCTTATTCACGATATACGAATAGGTAATGGAACTAAAACGAACATTATTTCCTACTGGACCTCTATAAAAATAGACATCAATATTTCCAACTGTATAGTCGCAATCACCTAAGTCTTTTTTTATTTTATTCTTTGTCATTTCTTTTCCCCATAAAATCATAATCACACCAGTAATTATAATTAAAATGAGAATATAATTTTTTTTATCCATATTATTATCCTTTAAATTTATTTTGAGAAAAATTGTATTTATAGTTTGGAGGAATTACTGTTCTCTGTGGTATATAAACATTTGTTTGAGGAATCACTACATTTTGAGGCAAGGTTCTAACTGGAATTGATTTTAACTGTAATGATTCTAAAATAGATTGATTTTGCTTAATAACTTCTACAGGTACTTTCGTTGAATTAGGAATTTTCCTTGCTCCATCCAGGCCTCCTAATATTGCTCCTGAAACTATATTGACTGGATCGAAAGCAGCCTTACAACCTTCATTAACATTTCCTGTTAATGTCGATGTAACTAAAAAAGAAGAGATTATACTTCCAAAAACATTATTAATTCCTTCTTTTAAAATAGGATTACCAAAACCAATAATTCCATTAGGAAATATAAGACCAAGACCTTTTCCAAATCCTAAAGTTAATCCTCCTGAAACAACACCAGTACCAGTATTTGCTAAAGTAGTTCTAAAATCATCTCCATTAACGGCCGAATTCAAAAATGACTGAACCCCTGCCCCTATTACTACCCCATATGGGCCTCCATACACAGTTAAAGCACCAGAAGCCGCTCCAGAAATGGTATAACCAGCAAGTTTCCCCCATTTAATATCGGAAAACTTACCTGTACCTCCTGTAATTTTATCCCAGTTTTGATAAACGTTAACAGCAGCACTCACTACAATAATTGCAGCTACAATTAAAGGAATAATCTCACCACTTGGATCAGTATAAGCTAAAGGATTATTTAAAACATATCCATAACGATTAAAACTTTGAGTATTAAAAGGATCCTGCACAAAATTATCCGGCTGTAAAAAACGATGTAATTTAGGATCATATATACGACCATTCATATTGATAAGGCCAACACTTTGCAAATGTTCGTGTCCTGTATATCCTCTGTCTAAAATGGTTAATCCTGCCAGTACATTTCCTGCCCCATCCTGCACGCTTACTATTGCTCCCCAGGCATCAAACAGTCGTTTTTCGACAACTGTTCCTGCCTGATTCGTTATAGCAACTATTGACCCCTGACAATCTCTTTGTAAATATAAATATTCTTGGCTTATTCCGTTGCTTTTTAATACAATTGGTGCAGAGTAACCGTCTCCACCAATATAGGTAATGAACTCAAATACACCTGTTATTTTATTTTCTTTAATTTCCATACTGCCATCTGCAGAGTAGTATTTTCTTAAAGGTCTAAGTAATTTATCATCGTGTAAACCTCCGTAAAACATGGCAGTACGATCGTTACCATCATTGTAAGTAAAACTTACTTTGTCAATACCGGTTTCTTCAATTTGTACAGGGCTTTTAAATGTATTGTATGTTATATTCTGTGTTTGTCTTGCTGTATAATAAGTTAAAGCTTCTGGTTTAACGTTTATTGACACATTTTGATAAGGCTTGTCTTTTGCATAAGTATAATTTCCTAAACTGTTTTCGGTAATTCTACCCTGATCATCATACAATTGTTTTTCTTGTGCGCCTTGTGCATTTGTAAATTCTGTTAAACGATCCTGAGCATCATATTTAAAACTTTCATTTCTGTTAAACAAACTGTTTGTTCTGCTTGTTAAATTGCCTTTTCTGGCATCAAAGACAGTGTTTAATGTCAGTATGTTCGTTGATCCTGAGGTTTTATCATATTTAAACTGAGAAGCTAAACCGTAATTATCATATTCATTTGTTATGGTTGTTGGTCCATTTTGTGCATTTTTGAGCTGCCCTCTTGCATTTACGGTATTGGTTTGCCATAATATGATACTTGTGGCATTGTCTACTATTTGCCAATGCGAACCATTTTTATACGTATTTTTTATGACTTTACTGCTTGATTTTCCGCCTGCAGCTGCTGTTGAAGTTTCAGTATCTGAACGTCCAAAACCATCATAAGTAAAATCTTTGGTAAATACAGCATATGGTGTTGTCTCTACTGTTTTGCTTATTCTTTTTGAAGTGTCATAAGTAAATGAATTTAGTATTGTATTTGCTCCATTCGCTAAGTCTTCAAACTTACTACTTGTAAGCAATTTGCTCGAAGGATCGTAATAATAGGTCGTTTTAGAATTTGTATTTGTACCCGAAATTGTTTTTTGGGTTACTTTACCTACCGCATCCAAAATATAATTTGTAGTTCCGTTAGGCGTCGTCGTACTTGTTGTTTCTCCAAAGCCATTATATACATACGTGTAGGTTCCTGCAGAAGAATCAACCAATTTTGTTTTTCGTCCCCAGCCATCTTGCTCAATGGTAGTTTTTACACCAGCATAATCTGATTCTTTTAAGTTTCCATTAGCAAAATAGGCATATTTAATTGTTCCTCCCGGGGTGTCTGTCATTGAGACTACGTTTCCTATTGCATTTTTAATAGACGTTTTTGATATTGTCCCATCACTTACAGTTGTTGTTAATCCTGAATAGGTAATATCTGTCACTTTTCCTGTAAAGGCTATGTTTTGAATGACTCTTCCATAAGCATCATATTTGGTTTCACTCCATTGTGATCCAGCTGATCCAAAATAAGGTTCACTTACTTTATAGTTACGATCATAAATATCATAGACATAATCAACATAAGAGAAAGTTCCCATTATGTTTTTGCTTCCTGCTTTTATCTTTCTTCCTAAATCGTCAAATGTTTCTTCGCTTATGCTGCCATCATCTGCTGTTGATGTAACAATTGTTTTTTGTCCGCTTCGGGCATAAACGTAACTGTTTTTTTTGCCTAAATAATCAGTGGTAGTTGTTTTTTTGAACCACGAATCGTATAAGTACGAAGTAGTTAATCCATAAGGATTTGTTTCAGATTTTACTGTTCCATTTGAATAATTATAATCGAAAGATGTCGACAACCTCTCAATATCAGTACTTTTTGTTAAAAAACGTCCTGAAGGATCATATTCATAATTGGTAATTCTTGGGCTAAGCCCTGAGGCAGTTATTGTTTTTTTAGTAATGTTACCAAATGCATCATAAACGTTATCTTCTGTAATATAATCTGTATTGGTTCCTTTTTTCTTAATATTGGATAATAAATTGTTTTCATAAACATACACCTCTTCAGAGGTCAGTACATCTCCTGAAATAGTAACACTTTGATTTTTACCGGAAGGTCTCCCAACAACATAAGGTGAAACTGTAGGAGGATAATAAGCAACATCTGAAACTGTTGTTTGAACTGTTGCTCCAGACTGTTTTACTAATGTAGTCGATTTTAAAGGGTTATTATTGTCATCATAAAAAACTCTGTTTTCTGAGCTTGTATTGTCTAAACCATTAAACTGTTTTGTTGTTGTGTTTTTTATTTTGTAAACTTTATTCGGCAAAAGTTCGCTTTCGTAATTTAACAAAGATTTTGTTATAAAGCTTGAAGGTGTATTGAGAGAATTAACATTTGCATCCTCATTTATCTTTGCTGAAAAAGTACTACCAGGCTTAATCCAGGTATCAGGTTTTAAAGTAATACTTTGTGTTGCAACTAGATTATCAATTGTCGTTACTGTATAAGACCCTTCTTTCACAATTGTACTCTCCGTTTTAGTAGTGTTTGGCATCAAAGGTCTCCCAAGTCCTAATAGTGTGTAATTTTCTGTATTTGCGCCTCTTAATGTGATATCATTTTTTGCAATACTCGAAATTACACTGTCATTATCGTCATCATCATACCAATTGGTTCTTAGTGTTGATCTAAAGCCTAAGAAACCTAAGCCTTCACTATTAGAAACAGCTCCAGAATACAAAAACTGCTGTTTTTTATAAAGTTCTTTACTTTGTTTTTCTAAAAATGATACTATTTTAAAAGCAGGGACTGCTATAATATCAATGTTAGGAAAAGTTTCTGTTAGTGCTGTTGGTGTATATATAGGCTCATAAGGATCTTGCTGCAATGTTTTATACGTAATCGTTTCTTTTACTCCATTTCCATTTGTAATTCCTTTTAACAATACATCTTCGCGATTATCTTTTGGGCTTTTAAAAGATTTGATCATGTTGTCATAAATTACACTATACTCTAAATTTTGATTTACCTGATTATGATTAGTAAATACGGGTATAGGATTTCTTCCTATACCGGTAACTTCTATTTCAGAAGTAATTCGTGAGAACATAACTTCCTTACCATTAACTGATTGATTTTCAAACAAAATCAACATACTTTCTAAGGGTGTTCCAACTTTTCCCAAAGCTCCGTCTCTCGAAACGGTTACATTATTCTGGCATAAAATATCGGTCTTCCCATCGCCATTATAATCATTAGCAATGTAAGTGGTTTCCATTAACCCATAAGGATATCGCGTAACACCATCTCTACCAGTTATCATATAAGCACCTTCTTTTGCTGTCAGATATTTTATCCCGATGGTGGCATTAATTTTTTTGAAATTATTCCCCATAGAAAAATAAAAATTCCAACTGTCCTTATCCAATTCATTAGGTATAACAAAATCAATCTTTCCATCACCATTGTAATCACCTATTAAAATTGGCCTGTCAAGGGCAATCCCTGAATCAGCAGATGCATTTTGATACAATAAGGTTAATTTATTGTCTTTATTTAAAGTATATACTTTTATAAATCCAGATTCTAAAACATAGATATCAGACTTTCCATCACCATTGAAATCAGCTATATAAATTTTTGTACCATAGCCAACACTCATGGCAATATTACCTATATTATCAGGTTGATCAGCGGTAAGTCGTCTATCTAAATTGAAAAGATGAACAGTCCCACCTTGATATAACGGTCTTTGATATTCTGTTGTACGGTTTCCAAAATTACATAATGTCATATCATAGTAAAAACTTTTTTCAATTCCGATGACATCTGTAAGACCGTCTCCATTAAAATCACCACTGTAATAATCGATAGGAATATTTTCTAATACTACTCCCTTATAGTCTTTAGGATCGCAATAAGACCAATTGGATGCTTTTGTTACAGTTTTACTAAAATTATATTGTTTTTCATAATGTTTGGTAGTCGCTGAAGTAGAACCAGAACCATGCAATGAAATGATACAATTTGCATCCGTTCTTTTTACAATAGCCCACCCCTGTGGTAATAACTTATTATCTGAACTTAAAAAAGCAGCAGGGAAAATATTCTCAAAAGTACCCACATAATCTTGTTTACCACTATTAACTTTTCCTGATATAATATCAGAAAATAAAGTATACTTATCTTTTAACCCTGCCGTTTTTGAATATAAAATAATATCTGTTTTACCATCATTATCAAAATCACCAGTAATATAATCAGTATTCAAGTTATTTATCCCTGACCATCCCAGTGTTGCTTCTATATTTGCTTTAAGAGGAGTAGGACTAGTAGTATCATCATAGCTAAAAGTAGTAGGATTATAACTTTTAGTATTATCACCACTTTTTTCTGTAATAGATTTCAACCGTTGATAATTCAAAGAAGTTGTTTCTTGATCCAAAACATAATTTCTAAAACCTAATCCATTCCCAATAACGTTAATTTCTTTTAGAATTGTATTACTAATAATACTAAGACCACCTACATAAGACTGTTCAGCACGTTTCCTATCATTATATTTAAATCTAATTTCATTTATAGGTGTTGCAGTTGCAATACTACCATATTTTATAGATATTATATTTAATACATTATTAAATGAATTGTCTGATGCAGAATAATTATAGCTTATTCTCACTCCTTGAGGATTTTCCCAATATGCAATTGCCCAATCTGTTATAGAACGGGAATCAGTAGAATTACCATAATATGCTTTTGAACCGTCAGGATATTCAACAATAAAATAAGCCGGACCATAATTTGTACCATTTGGGTGAACACCATAAGATGTGACTTTTGTATTTGAGAAACTCTCTGTCTCATATACCGTTTCATTAGCCCCATAAACTCCTGAAGTTCCATTTTTCACTATTAACCTCTGCCCATCTAAAGCAAAACGATCTAAAGCATTAAAATCAACCGCATCAATTATTCCATCATGAAATTTTGTTGCTGGAATTCTAGATATTGTTGAGACTCCAGCAATATTCCACCCAAAGCCAGCTACACCATTACCGCCCTGACTGTTATACACTAAGCTAATTTGGGGACCTATGCCATTGATTCCGGGAGGAACTGCTATTGGAATTGTATAATTAGCTCCTCCTGATAAAGAAACTGACAATTGACCTTCTGTAATACCAACTTCAGAAGAAGTCTGTGCAAAACCTAAAAAGCCAAATAATAAAAAAATAAGGGTAAAGTAAAATTTTCTCATGTCGCTTATTGTTTTATGATTTTAATAGATTTTTCTCCTCCGTCCTTATACGAAAGTAAAACAAGATAAACTCCTATAGGATAACTTTGAAAAGGGATATTCAGATTATTCATTGTCGCATTTGCCGGATAGGTTCTAAGAATTTGACCTGTCAAAGAATAAACATGAATTAAAGTGACATAATTATCCTGAGTCAATTGCCATTGCAAATACAACTCTTCTTTTACAGGGTTGGGATAATATGAGATAACATCCTGAGGAGAAAATTTTAATAAGTCATCATCTGTTAGTGCCTCAATTTCTTTTATATCTTCTACGCGTTTTGCAGATACAGAACAACCAGACAAACACAAAACTCTTTCGACCTGATTTCCCGCCTGATCATAATTAAAAGTTAGCTTTTGTTGTGCATTTGCTGAGAAGCAAAACTGAAATAAAATGATAAGTAAACATCTTTTCATAATACTGATTTTAAAACATTTCCTACAAATATATATTTATATTTTAAATCTTACAAAATTTATGTTAATAAAAAATTATAGCCACAAAAAAAGCGAGACTCCTGTCTCGCTTTTTTAAATATTTATATTGAAATAAAATCTATTCTACAGTAACTGATTTTGCTAAGTTACGCGGCTGATCTACATTACAACCTCTCATTACTGCTATATAATAAGACAGCAATTGTAAAGGGATTGTTGTAATCAATGGAGACAACGCATCTGAAGTTTCAGGAATCTCGATAACATAATCAGCCAACTCACGAACCTGAGTATCACCTTTAGTTACTACAGCGATGATTTTACCGCTTCTTGATTTAATTTCTTGGATGTTACTTACAATTTTATCGTAGTGACCTTGTTTTGGTGCAATTACAATAACCGGCATATGCTCATCGATCAAAGCAATTGGACCGTGTTTCATCTCTGCAGCAGGATAACCTTCGGCATGAATATAAGAGATCTCTTTAAGCTTTAAAGCGCCTTCAAGAGCAACCGGGAAATTATAACCACGTCCCAAGTATAAGCAATTTGGAGCATCTTTAAATATTGCTGCAATTTCTTTTGCTCTGTCGTTTGTTTGTAGTGCCTCTGCTACTTTTTCAGGAATTATTTCTAATTCTTGCAAGTACGTACGGTAATCAGTATTTGACAAAGTTCCTTTTGCTTTACCTAATCGCAATGCGATCATGGTTAAAACCGTAATTTGCGTTGTAAATGCTTTTGTAGAAGCTACTCCAATTTCCGGTCCTGCGTGCGTATAAGCACCTGCATGGCTTTCTCTTGAAATAGAAGAACCCACCACATTACAAACACCAAATACAAAAGCTCCGTTTTCTTTTGCCAATTTTATAGCTGCCATTGTATCAGCCGTTTCTCCAGATTGAGAAATAGCAATAACAACATCATCTTTATTGATAATTGGGTTTCTGTATCTAAATTCAGAAGCGTATTCTACTTCAACCGGAATACGTGTAAATTCTTCAAAAATATATTCTGCTACTAAACCTGCGTGCCATGAAGTACCGCATGCTACAATTAGAATACGTTTTGCGTTTAAGAATTTTTCTAAATTATCCTCAACACCTGCCATTTGAACAATTCCTTCATTCGCATGAAGTCTTCCTCTGTAAGTATCTTTTATAACACTTGGCTGTTCGTAGATTTCTTTCAGCATGAAATGATCATAACCGCCTTTTTCAATTTGCTCCAAATTCATTTGAAGCTCCTGGATATAAGGATCTACTAAAGAGTCATCTTTAATTTTTCTAACTTTAAGAGGCTTGTGCAATCTAATGTTTGCCATTTCACCATCTTCAAGATAAATGGCATTCGAAGTATATTCGATAAAAGGCGAAGCATCAGAAGCAATAAAATATTCTCCTTCTCCAACACCAATCGCCAACGGACTACCTAATCTTGCAGCAACTATTTCATTTGGATTTTTTTTATCAAAAACAGCAATTGCATAAGCTCCTACCACTTGATTTAAAGCAATCTGAACTGCTTTACCCAATTTTATTCCTTCTTTTTTCTGAACTTCTTCAATCAAATTGACTAAAACTTCAGTATCTGTATCAGATTTAAATGTATAACCTCTTTTGATTAATTCTTCTTTAAGCGGCGCATAATTCTCAATGATTCCATTATGAATAATTACCAACTCACCTGAATTAGAAAGATGAGGATGTGAGTTTACATCATTTGGAACACCATGTGTTGCCCAACGTGTATGCCCAATTCCTATAGTTCCGTTTGTCGTAAAGCCCTCTTTTGCTTTAGCTTCAAGATCTAAAACCTTACCTTTTGTTTTACAAACTTTTATACCTGTTTCAGTATCATATAACATGACACCCGCACTATCATATCCTCTGTATTCAAGACGCTTTAATCCTTTTATAACAATAGGATAGGCATCTCTATGACCGATATATCCAACAATTCCACACATATATTATTTATTAATTTGGTTTCGTATAGTACACTTGCAACTGAAGTCTTTTTGCATAGTTAGCATCTGTTGAAGGAATATTTCCTCCAAACAATACTGTTCCTAACGGACTCATAATTGAAGCTCTTGGTACTTCTGAAAAATAATCATTTGGATTAGCCGGATCAATTAAAATTCTGTTTTTTAATTTACCTGAAGTTATCGTGTTTACATCTCCTGTTACTACCAAACCTAATTTCACATTTTTTACAGCTGCATCTTTTATTAAATTACGAACATGGCTCGTTAATCTAATTTTGTACGTTGTACCTCTCTTTGTAGTAGCGTCTACATTAATTATACCACTATAGACGATTTTATTATTAATACCATCAGTAGATCCATCTGTACTAAAATCTACAATTGGTATATTATTTACTAAATCATACAAGTAAATTCTTTTTGGCTCCCAAACTCCGGTCATTTTAGCTGCATCAATAGAGAAAACTAAATTAGCTTCATTGGCCAGCCAGTTTTTATGCTTAACATTATTTCTAATTTCATCTAATTGATCTGAAACACCGTTAGGCTTATTCACTATATTACCCTGATCATCGTAACTTAGTAAATCAGTTTTACCGAATAATTCAAGTACCGCAAGCGAACCCTGGCCTCCTCTTAAATAAAGACGTTCGTCTCCGGTTTGGTCATTTCTATTTGCTATAGCAGCAGCATAAGCAGGATCTTTAACATCATTATATAAACTGGCCGCAGCTCCGCTTAGATTAATAACCAATGTTTTATCTTCCATTGTCTCTGCAGGATCTGTAGTTATTGCAGTCTTAGCCTTATATTTGATCGTGATTTTAGCATTGCTACCTTGTTTGAAAAAATTCAAAAGCGCTAAATTCGTGGAGTTACTTCCAGATTTCTCTACTTTAAAATATAGCCCTCTAAAATAGCTCTGAAAAATAGTAGCAGAAGAAAGATTAGAAGCTGAGGCTTTAAGAATTTTATCAAAGAAATATTTCTTATTTAGATTCAGACGCATTTCTGGAGCAGTTCTAGTCGTCGTTTCTTTACCAGCATCATCTTTAGTAACTGTTACTATTTCTTTAGCATCAAAAAAGAATTTTTCATTTTGTGCCTCATCAGGATCATCATTTAGTGGCTTTCCAGTCTCAGTATTAACTAATTTATTTCCAAAAAAATCAGCATCCTGATCTGTATAATACAATTGAGCAAATTGAGAACCACCATCTATATAAGAAGAACGCATTTGAATACCAGACTCATAAACACTCAATTTAAGTTTACCATTTTCTTTATCTCCATAAATAGAATCTAAAACATAAGTATTACTACCATCAGTACCTGTACTTTTTACATGACTAAAATAAGGAACACTAAGCACTACGCTTTGAATTTCTGGTGATTCACCAATAGTTGGCGCATAATTCTCCAGAGAAACCTGACTCACAAAATTAGCTGTAGTCGCTCCAAATACAGGGTTATCATAAATACCCAAACCATTAAGTGTCAATCCGTTTGACTGAACCGGAGTTACTTCCTGATTATAAGCTAAAACATCATATTCTGTATGTTCCAGACCAAAATGATCGTCTCCGATTAAACCCTCACCAATTTCATTAAAATCTTTATCACAAGAATATAAAAGGACAACAGTTGCTACTAATAGAATTTTCTTAATAAAAGAAGTATTATACATGTTTAATAATAATGTTAAAATTTAAAGACCCATTGTTTTATAGAAATTTGTATACGCTTCAGCGAATGCATCTTTCGTGGCGAAAGGTAAAAAAGGTTTTCCTGAAGATTCTATAAATTTTGTTAAACTTGGAGATACGTTTTCAGACGCTATAATTACAGCATCAGAGTGTAATATACTAGCCTTTAACACATTTTCGTAGTTTGGCGTTTCTAAATCAGAGATTGCCTCGTGTGGCACACCATCAAATTTCACCTTATTTATCATTTCTAAATCCAGATTTTCATCAAAAGACTGTCCGTAAACAGAAGTGACAATTTTGGTTTCAGAAAACAAAGCCTCATTTTTATAATAGTGCTTCATGTAAATTGGCAGCATTGCAGCCAGCCAACCATGCACGTGAATGATATCCGGAACCCAATTTAGTTTTTTCACCGTTTCAACAACTCCTTTAGCAAAAAATATGGCTCTTTCGTCGTTATCCGGATACAAAACACCTTCCTCGTCAGCAAAGGTTGCTTTACGTTTAAAATATTCATCGTTATCAATAAAATAAACCTGAATTCTTTCTTTGGGGATTGAAGCCACCTTGATAATCAATGGCATATCTAAGTCATTCACTACCAAATTCATTCCTGAAAGTCTAATAACTTCATGTAACTGGTGTCTTCTTTCGTTGATATTTCCATATCTTGGCATGAAAATTCTTATCTGACCTCCTTGATCGTTGATCATTTTTGGAACGTCATAAGACATTAAAGAAACCTCATTTTCAGCCAAATAAGGCACGACTTCAGATGATACATATAATATCCTCTTATCTTTCATAATAGTATTTTACTTAATTTTTGGTAATAAAAACGTTGCAAAATTACAAAAATTTATGCAGTTTATAACTAATATATTATGTTTGCACTAAATTTTAATAATACTGCCATGCATATTTTCTACGGTAAAGTAGCTTTGATAGCTTATTTAAAAACTATCAAAACCGCAAATTCAACCATCGGATTTGTACCAACAATGGGCGCTTTACACCAAGGTCATCTGGCGTTAATGCAAAGATCAATAAAAGAAAACGACGATACCGTTGTAAGTATTTTCGTTAACCCAACGCAATTTAACAACCCTGAAGATCTCGAAAAATATCCAAGGACACTTGAAGAAGACGTAAAAAAAATGCGCGGTTTGAGCGATAAAATGATTTTGTATGCTCCATCTGTCGAAGATATTTACGAAGGAAACACGGTTTCTCAGGATTTTGATTTTGACGGATTAGAAAATCAAATGGAAGGCAAGTTTAGACCCGGACATTTTAACGGTGTTGGAACAATAGTAAAACGTTTGTTCGAAATTGTAACGCCAACAAATGCTTATTTTGGAGAAAAAGATTTCCAGCAATTGCAGATCGTTAAAAAAATGGTCGAAAAAACGCATTTACCTGTAAATGTTGTGGGTTGTCCAATTTTTAGAGAAGATAATCAATTGGCTATGAGTTCTCGTAATGAACGTTTAACTCCCGAAGAACGAAAAGAAGCAGCTATTATATATAAAATTTTAACTGAAGCAAAAGAAATATTTCAGACCGGCACTCCTGAAGAAACGATTCAATTTGTCGAAAATTCTTTTAAAGATAATGAGCATTTTGACTTAGAATATTTTGTAATTGCTGACGAATCTACATTATTACCTATCGATCATAAAAGTAAAGACAAAAACTACCGTGCATTTATAGCAGTATTTGTTAATTCTATAAGGTTGATTGATACCATTTCATTAAATTAATTTACCTTTGCATCATGCAAATTCAAGTTATAAAATCAAAAATTCATCGAGTAAAAGTAACTGGAGCTGATTTAAATTATATTGGCAGTATTACTATTGATGAAACTTTACTGGAAGCCTCGAACATTATTGAAGGTGAGAAAGTATCTATTGTAAATATTAATAATGGCGAACGCTTTGAAACTTACGCGATCAAAGGAGAGAAAAATTCGGGCGAAATTACCCTGAACGGACCTGCTGCGAGAAAAGTTCAAAAAGACGACATTATTATCATTATATCCTATGCAACCCTGGAATTTGAAGAGGCAAAAACCTTCAAACCATGGATCATTTTCCCTAATGAAAACGATAATTCGTTAACCTAAGTTTTCCTTTTACGTTTTATCTAACTTTAGTTTGTCAAATTTACTTTGCACGAACAGCATTCTATTTGCCTGAATTCAATTTTTGATTTTAAAAGAACAATCCCAAAATCTCTATTTAGAAAAAAAATTAACCCCAAAAGTACAGGAAGTTTTATTTGCTTTAAGGTTTCTATAAAAACAGAAAGTTCGCAAAGCTTTGCCTTTAACTTTGCGACTGCGTAAATCTTTGCTAACTTTTCGGTTAGATTTTGATTTATTCATTACAAACTGAATCTATATTGCTATTTTAAAAATCCTACAATAATAAAAAAGCAAATAAAGTATTATATTGCTACACTATTTCAATACTTTTTAATTCACTGAAATGCCCCAAATCATGAAAAAAGTTTACTTACTGCTTACCCTAATTTCCTTTTCTGTCTTTTCGCAGAAAACATTCGACAACATCAAATCTGAAAAACTTGGCGAAGAACGAAGAATAACCATTGGGCTTCCTGCTTCTTACGAGGCTAATCCCGAAAAAAAATATCCTGTTTTATATTTATTAGATGGCGATTATTTATTTGATCCTTTTTCCGGAGCCTTGAGCTACGGATCTTATTGGGGAGATTTACCCGAAGTGATTATCATTGGTGTTCATCAAAACAAAAATGACGAGCGCGAAGACGACACCACAATCGACCAAAATACAGGTCTTCCGTTTGAGAAAGGAGCCAACTTTTTTGAATTTATTGGTGCCGAACTGGTTCCTTATATCGAAAAAAAATACCGTACATCTCCGTTTAGAATTATTGCAGGCCATGATGTAACAGCAAGTTTTATTAATTTTTATTTATATAAAGAAAAACCTCTTTTTAGCGCTTACATCTCTTTTAGTCCTGAATTGGCTAATAAAATGGAAATTAGAATCCCTGAAAAATTTGCTAAAATTACAGAACCTTTATTCTATTATTTGTCTGCAGCAGATGGAGACAATAAAAAAATCAAAGAACCAATTGAAAAATTAGACAGCAATATTAAAATTGCCAATAATCCGTTAGTAAATTATAAATACGATGTATTTAAAGGCACAACACATTATACTCAGGTTTTACATGCAATTCCTAGCGCTTTGTATCAGATATTTGAAGTGTACAGACCTATAAATTCTGCAGAATACAATAATAAAATAGCTGTTCTGGAAACGGGTTATGCCGATTATCTGGAGAACAAATACAATATTATGTCTAAAGTTATGGGAGTTCAGATTCCGGTAAGAATCAGCGATTTTAAAATTATAGAAACTCTGATTTTGAAAAAGAATGCTTATGATGAATTAGGTAAAATGGCTGAAATTGGAAATGTAAATTATCCAAAAGCGATGTTAGGAGAGTACGAATTAGGATTGATGTATGAAAAAATGGGAGATCCTAAAAGAGCTTCAAAAAAATATCAGAATGCTTCGCAAATGGAGCCAATTGGCGATTTAAACAAAGATTTGATGTACGAGAAAATCGACCAGATGAAAACACTTGAAAAAACCGGTAAATAATGTCTAAAGTTAAAACTTCCTTTTTTTGCCAGAACTGCGGCACCCAATACGCCAAATGGCAAGGACAATGCAATGCCTGCAAAGAATGGAATACTATTGCTGAAGAAATCATTCAGAAGCAGGAAAAAGTGGCCTGGAAAAGCGAACCTACTCCAACTGGAAAAGCTCCACGCCCATTAAAAATTAATGAGATCGACTCGACTCAGGAAATTCGTATGGATACTACTGATGGAGAATTGAACCGTGTTTTGGGTGGCGGAATCGTCCCTGGATCTTTGACACTTTTAGGCGGTGAACCTGGAATTGGAAAGAGTACACTTTTGCTTCAAATCTCATTAAAATTACCTTATAAAACTTTATATGTTTCCGGTGAAGAAAGCCAGAAACAAATAAAAATGCGTGCCGAAAGAATCACGCCAAACAGCGACAATTGCTATATTTTGACGGAAACGAAAACGCAGAATATCTTCAAACAAATTGAAGCTATTCAGCCGGAAATTGTCATTATCGACTCGATTCAGACTTTGCATACGGATTATATAGAATCTACAGCCGGAAGTATTTCTCAGATTAGAGAAACGACTGCGGAACTGATCAAGTTTGCCAAAGAAACTAATATTCCGGTTATTTTAATTGGGCATATTACGAAAGACGGAAACATCGCCGGACCAAAAATTCTGGAACATATGGTCGATACCGTTTTGCAATTTGAAGGCGATCGAAATCACGTTTACCGAATTTTGCGTTCGCTAAAAAACCGTTTTGGTTCTACTGCCGAATTAGGAATTTATGAAATGTTAGGAAGCGGTTTACGCGAAGTCAGCAATCCGTCAGAAATATTGATTTCGCACAAAGACGAAGAAATGTCCGGAACTGCCATTGCCACAACTATGGAAGGCATGCGTCCTCTGATGATCGAAATACAATCTTTGGTAAGTACTGCAGTTTACGGAACGCCACAACGAAGCACAACGGGCTACAACGCCAAAAGACTCAACATGATTTTGGCCGTTTTAGAAAAAAGAGCCGGATTTCGTTTAGGAGCAAAAGATGTCTTTTTGAACGTAACCGGAGGAATTTCTGTTGATGATCCCGCAATTGACCTTGCCGTTGTCGCTGCCATTTTATCCTCAAACGAAGATATTCCGGTAACAAAAGGGTTCTGTTTTGCCGGCGAAGTTGGACTTTCGGGAGAAATTCGTCCTGTAAATCGTGTTGATCAAAGAATTCAGGAAGCCGAAAAATTAGGTTTCACGACTATTTTTGTTTCGAAATATAATAAAATTGCCTTAAAAAATCCTGGAATTAAAATTGAGCTTGTTGCCAAAATTGAAGATGTAGCCGGTATTTTATTTGGATAAAAGCAAAAAACAGATTTTCTCTTATAAAAAATTGCTCATGAAAATTTCAAAGATTCATGAGCAATTTATATTTAAAGAAGTATGAGATCTATTTTAAAACTCTAAAGCTTCCTTCTGTAACAGTAAATGTCTGATCTCCTGAAGTTCCCGAAAAAGTAAATGTCCCTTCAATTTTTTCATCATCAACAGCAGTAATATTTATTTTTCCAGATTTAGCATTAGCATTATTTATTGCAGGCAAAAAACTAAAAGACGCTTGATAAGTAGTCTCCATATTTGATAAATCATATACGATGTCATGGCTTCCCTTAGTAACATTCAAAGGCGTCCATAATGAGATTTTTTTGTAAGTGTTATCAATTCCCGTACTTCCCATAATATTCATGTTTAACGAAGACATAACGCCAGGCTCAAAATTGTATACTGTCCCATTGTATGTGAATTTAATAAATTCTTCCTGATCTTCCGGAGTTCCTTCATCATCAGAATCATTACTACTGCATGACGATAACACCATTGCACAAATGGCAAAAGACAAAAACATAATTTTTTTAAAGATTTTCATTGGTTTGATTTTAATATTATTAATTGCGCAAATATATATTGTGTAAATTGTAAAACTTTACGGGTTCTCTCAATTTTGACGCTAAACCATAAATTCCTTCTTTTATTTAGGAAAACGCAAAACACAATAATAACAAAATCAAACCTTTAGAGCATTATTAAAAATTTACAAGGAAAATTTTATAAGCTGATAAATTTAAATTTAAATTTACACTAGCTTTGAAAAGCGAAAAATTTCGAATACCAATCTCCATTTATGAACTTCCCAAAACAAAAAATATACAAAGCACTCCTGATAATTGCATTAGTATTGGTAGTGCTTTTTTTAGGCTTTTACTTTTTTCGTGATTCGCTTTTAAAACAAGCTATTGCCAAAGTAAAAACTAAAATGAATACTGAATACAACAGTACATTTTCTGTAAAATCGGCTACGTTTGATGGTTTAAATGGTATTAAATTAACCAATGTTGTTCTGGTTCCTAAAAATGCTGATACACTTTGTAATATTGAAAAAATTGAAACCAGTGTTAGTTTATCGAATTTACTAATTGGGGATGTACAAATTGGAACTTTAAAAGTAAACAACGGTTATATTCAATTAGTTAAAAAAGGAAATGTCCGCAATTTTGATGCTTTTTTAAAGAAAGACAAAGCCGATACTGATAAAAACGAAAAACGTAAATACGCCGCTTTTGCGTATCGTATTATTTCAAAATTACTGAATCTGGTTCCTACAGACATGAAACTGGAAAATCTGAATTTCAGAATTGATGACAATGGCAAAAAGACTACTGTTGCTGTAAATAAACTGGTTTTAGACAACAAACAACTCGAAACTAATCTTCATGTTCAAAGTAAAGATTTTGATCAAAAATGGAACATAAAAGGATTTGCTGACCCAAGAAATAAGAAAGCCGATATTCGTTTCTTCAATTTAGATACCGGAGCCATCAGAGTTCCGTATTTAGACGAACGATATAACTTAAAAGCAAGTTTCGATTCTATCAGACTAAATGTTCAAAACATAGAAAAAGATGGCAGCGAATTGCATATCGACGGTTACACTTCGATTACTAATTTAAAAATTAATCACCCTAAAATTGCCAGTAAAGACGTCATTATCAAAAATGCACGTTTTGATTATCGCTTTTTATTGGGAGATGATTTTATTTCGATTGACAGCACTTCGACCATGCAGCTCAACAAGATAAAAGTAAAACCTTATATTTCATACAGTACCGAAAAGGATACTATTTATACTTTGAAAGTAGATATCCCGAAAATGAAAGCGCAGGATTTTATTGTTTCCCTGCCTGACGGCTTGTTCACCCATTTTCAGGGAATGGAAGCTACCGGAAATTTCGATTATAAACTGGATTTCAAATTCAATAAAAACAAACCGAATACTTTAGTTTTTGATAGTAAACTCAATAAAGAAGATCTAAAAATCACCAAATACGGAGAAGCCGATCTTAATAAATTAAACGGCGAATTTGTGTATCGCGCCATTATCCAGAATGTTTTACAACGCCCGGTTTTGGTTGGAAATGCAAATCCTAATTACACGCCTTTGGACCAGATTTCGCCTTATTTACGAAAATCGGTTTTGACGACCGAAGATCCGTCTTTCTTCCAACATCGCGGATTTATTAATGAAGCTTTCAAACAATCTATCCTCAAGAATATTAAAACTAAAAAATTCTCTCGCGGCGCTAGTACGATAAGCATGCAATTGATTAAGAATGTGTTCCTGACCAGAGAAAAAACACTTTCGCGTAAGCTGGAAGAAATTCTACTGGTTTATATTCTGGAAAACAATCGCGTAGTAAGCAAAGAAAGAATGCTGGAAGTGTATTTCAATATTATTGAATGGGGACCAAATGTATACGGAATTGGCGAAGCAAGCCATTTCTATTTCCAGAAAAGTCCATCGGCTTTAAATGTGGATGAATGTTTGTATTTGGCCACTATTATTCCGAAACCAAGAAAATTCATGTATCAGTTTAACGATCAGGGAAATCTAAGGGACTTTGCGGTACAAAACCAGAAATTTTTAAAGAATTTAATGTTTCGTCGTGGTCTTTTGGTCCCTGAAGATACAATAGGGCAACTGCCCGTTTATATTTCCGGTAATGCAAGATCTTTAATCAGAATAAAAGCTCCGGATTCAACTGCGGTGAAAAATGATTCGCTGTCGATTGACGGGGAATTTGACTTGTAATATTTGTTTGCCACAAAGACGCTAAGACACAAAGTTTTTTTCTTTTATTATTAAACTTTGCGTCTTTGCGCGATTATTACTTTAAGTTTTTACTACCAGCGTGAAATTGCTCGCAAAGTCGCAAAGTCTTTATAGAAGATCTAAGCAATGACAATACAATCTTTGTCAAGTTCGTGCGTGATCCTTCCTGCGTCAAGGATGACATAAAATGAGAAGAAAATCTTTGTGCCTTAGTGCCTTCGCGGCAAACCTTACTTAAAGTTCTTTAAAAAATCTTCTTTATAAGTAGGCGACACTTCAATTTCAGCTCCGTCGTTTAGCGTTACAATTCCTCCTTTATTATACGATTTTACACAATTCATATTAATGATATGCGATTTATGAACTCTTATAAAAGGCAAAGGCAAAATCTCCGAAAAATGCTTTAAAAATCGGCAGACCATTTTTTTGTTTCCGTTATTTAGATAGAGATCGGTAAAATTTCCGTTTCCGCGTAAGCGAACTATTTCTTCCATTTTAACGACTTCAAAACCTTCCAGAGTTGGTAAAATGACCTGTTGTTTTTCTGGTTTTGATTCATGAAAATTTTCTACAATAATTTTATTTCTATTGAAAATCTCATGATTCATGATTTGATGCTGCACTTTATTTACCGCCACAATCAATTCTTCGATACTAATGGGTTTTAGCAAATAATAGGCGGCACTTTGGTTCAGGGCTTTTAGCGAATATTCAGAAAAAGCGGTTACAAATATGGTTTCGAATTGTAAATCTTTACACGCTTCGAGAACGTCAAAAGCATTCCCAAAAGGCATTTCGACATCCAAAAAAACCAATTGCGGCCGAATTTCATGCAGCAACGGCACAGCTTCTTTTATATTCTGCGCCTCTCCCACAACTTCAACCTGCGGACAATATTTACTCAAATAATTTTTGAGTACTTCGCGCGCTGCCAATTCATCTTCGACAATGACACTTTTTATCTTCTGAATAGTCATCATATGGTATCAATTAATGGAAAAATAATCTGAACAATTGTTCCGGATTCCGGCAATACTTTCTCTTTAATTTCAAAAGCAATATTCTTTTTATACAATTCGTTCAGCAAACCAATTCGTTCATTGGTATTATTAAGACCGCGGGATTCATGCACTTTCTGATTGATCGTTTTCAGTTCCTGGCTTTTGGTTAAACCAATTCCGTTATCATCAATAATCACGACAATTTTGCCATCAACAAACCGGAATTGAAGCTTCAAGAATCCCTTTTTATCGAGGTAACGTAAGCCGTGCCAAATTGCATTTTCTAAATGTGGCTGGATAATCATATTGGGCACAAAAACCCTTTCTGTGTCCAGAGTTTCATCAACCGTAATTTTAAAATCAAATTTATCCTGAAAACGTAAATGTTCCAGATCCAGGTATTTTTTTAATTGTTCGACTTCTTTGTCCAGCGAAATAAAATCTTTATTCGAATTTTCCATCATATTCCGCATCAAATTCGAATACGAAGTCAGGTATTTATTGGCTTCCAGTTCTTTATTTTCAGATATAAACTGATTCACGCTATTTAAACTATTAAATATAAAATGCGGATTCATCTCGCGTCGTAACGATTGCAACGCGATTTCCTTGTTCTTGGTTTTTATCGAATACAATGCTTTTACAATAAAAGCAAACAAGAGCAAAAGCAACAAAATTGATCCTAAAAGAAAGTAGTTGAAGGTATTTTTCTTGGTAATTAATTCATCTTTTAATGATTTTTCTTTTTCGAGCTGACGTATCTTTCCTTCTGTAACCTGAAAAGTTTTCGCATTAATCAAAGTAGTATCAGATTGAATTAACTCATCAAAATTTTGAAAGAATTGCTCGTAAAGCGCCATACTTTCTTTTTCATTACCATTCGATTTATAGTATTTTACCAAGGCCGATAAAGTATTTTTGGCTTCCGCCGAATTTCCTTTTTTAGACGCCAGATCATATGCTTCTTTCAATGAAACTAATGCCTTTTTTGGTTCTTCTTTTTTAAAATAAAGAGCTGCCAGCGATTGCAGTTGCTTGATTTGGGTATTAAAATCTTGTTTGGTTACGGCTTCTGCCAATAGTTTTTCGTTGATTCCAATTGCTTTTTCAAACTGATTGTCTGAGGCATATACATTGGCAATTTCATTTTTAATTTTAATTATCGACTCAGGTTTGTCTTTTGCGTAAGCGAGGGCATTTTTATAGCTTTCTATTGCAACACTTTTATCTTTTTGCTTTAATGAATTTTCTGCTTTTTGTACATAAGCTTCAGCAACTTCACCAGCTTTATTTTCTTTTTTGAGCAACTCAATATTCGAGTCAACGTAAACTGCCTGTGATACTGGAGCCGCTTGCGTTTTTAATCGGTTAGCATCGTTTAAATTTATTTTTTCTTCAGCAACATCTTTTGATAATGCGCCCGCGACTTCATAATTTTTAATCGCCGAATTAAAGTTTTTTTGGTTTTCCTGTACTTTGGCCAAACTGCGCGTTACGCGGGTTTTATCTTCAGTCCATTTTAATTTGGTATAGCTGTTTAATGCTCTTTTAAAATATTCCTCTGCCTTTGCATTATTCCCTTTATTCAAAAATTCATTTGCCAGTTGTTCGTAGTTCTCGGCAATTTTTCCCTCATCATTTTTATCCAGAGACTTTTCAAGACTTATTACCGCTTTACTCATTTTCGAAACCGGCATCGCCTTCTTTTTGGCAATAGAATCCTGTGCCATCATTCCGATTGGAAATAGCAATAACAGCATTATAGAAATAATAAATTCTGATCGTAAACTTCTCATAAGTAAAAATCTTTTAAGGTCTTAGTAACTAAGATTCTCAGAACTTTAGAACCTTCAAAAAACAATAATGTAAAGTAAAGTATTTTATATTCCGTTTACAACTCATTTCACCAAGTCAAAATACCGTTTCACCCTTTCTGCAAAAAACGAGGTCTTTAAGTTTTTAAGTTTGATCTGTAATCAACAATTAAAAACTCGAAATCATGAAATCAAACTTGTTTATCTCAGCACTTTTAGCCACTGCAATTTCTTTTGCAAGCTGCAATTCTTCGAATGCAAATTCTAAAAAGAATATTGTAATCGAAAAACCAATAGCAACAGAAAATACCAAAATACAAGTAGCACTTTTACTGGACACCTCGGGCAGTATGGATGGTTTAATCGATCAGGCAAAATCCAGGCTTTGGAACATTGTAAATACGCTGACCACTTTAAAATATGATGGAAAAACGCCTGATATCGAAATTGCTTTATATGAATATGGAAATGACGGATTATCTGAAAAATCGAATTACATACGACAAATAGCACCTCTTTCTACAGATCTTGATTTGATTTCAGAAAAACTATTTGCCCTGAGTACCAATGGAGGCAGCGAATATTGCGGAGCTGTTATTCAGGATGCGACCAAAAAACTAAAATGGGCGAAAGAAAACAACAATATGAAGCTGATTTATATTGCCGGAAACGAAGAATTCAATCAAGGCGGGATTAATTATAAAGAAGCGATTAGTGATGCTTTAAAAAATGGCATTTATGTAAATACTATTTATTGCGGAGACAAAGCACAAGGCATACGCGAACTATGGAAAAACGGTGCCGATTACGGAAAAGGGAAATATTTTAATATCGATTCTAATGAATCTGTGCGATACATTGCCACGCCATATGATGATGAAATTACAAAATGTAACGAAAAAATCAACAAAACTTACATTAGTTATGGCGCCAAAGGTTCTTCAAAAAAAATGAATCAGGAAACACAGGATAAAAATGCACAAAAAGTTTCTGCCTCCAATTATGCAGAACGTGCGGTAAGCAAATCAAAAGCGGTTTATAAAAATGAAAGCTGGGATTTGGTAGACAAAGTCAAAGAGGATAAAACGGCTATTTCTAAAATTAAAAAAGAAGAATTACCAAAAGAACTACAGAATAAATCTGAAGCCGAGATCAAAACAATTGTCGAGCAAAAAACAAAAGAAAGAGCCACAATCCAGAAAGAAATTGGCGAATTGGGCAAAAAACGCCAGCAATTTATTGATGCCGAGACTAAGAAAACCAAGAAACAAGATGATCTGGGAAATGCCATCAATACATCGATCGTTGGTTTTGCAAAAGTGAAAGGATATACAGTTGAGAAATAAAAAGAGCACATAACATGAAAAACAAAATTTTCCTTTTACTTCTGTGCAGCATTTTTGGTCTGAGTTTTGCATGTATGAACAAAAAAGAAGAATCGATAAGTATTAAAAATTCAAAACCGGTTTATTCCTACGAAGAGAAACTAAAAAGTGAGATCACTGAAATCAGGAGTTTTTTGGGGAAAACGCCTAAATACAATTCAGATGTTGTTTTCTTTTTAGACATGAAGATTGAATCTGGAAAAAACCGGTTTTTTATTTACGATTTAAAACACAACAAAATACTTGATAAAGGTTTAGTCGGGCACGGCTCCGGATCTGAAACTGGAACTTACGGAAAGCTAAAATTTAGCAATGTCAAAAATTCGAATTGCAGTTCTTTAGGAAAATATGCTGTTGGCGGTTCCTATTCCGGAAGATTTGGCAAAGCCTATAAATTATACGGTTTAGACAAGACAAACAGTAATGCTTTCGACCGAAATATAGTACTTCACAAATATGTTGACGTTCCTTTTGAAGAGCAAATGAATCCTATTTGCAATAGTTTGGGATGCCCAATGGTCAACGAAAAGTTTTTTGGCGTAATCGAAAAAAAGATTGATGATTCTAAAAAGAAAATCATTTTGGTTATGTACTACTAAATCAATTTAACTTTTAGATATTTGTAATCTATATCTTTCAAAATTTAAACTTAAATTATTAACTCATGATTAAAAAACAAGCCACATTGCTCTTGCTATTAGTAACTACTTTTGTATTGGCACAAAAACCTATTTTCACTACTGCCAAGGTACAATCAGCAACCGTATATTTTAATGCCGCCGAACTATCTCAAACTGCAACCGCAACATTACCAGCCGGTGCGAGCGAAATAGTAATCAAAAATGTTGCGGTGAATTTAAATGAAAATTCTGTGCAAATTGGCGCACCATCTGGCGTAACCGTTCTTTCGGTTCAATTTACCAATAATTACATTTCAGAATATGATACTGATTCTAAATCTCCTGCACTAAAAATAGTAAGAGACAGTATTGTTTTGGTTCAGAAAGAAATTCAGAAGGTGAATAATACCATTAACTCTGAAAACAAAACGATACAGCTTTTAGATAAAAACCAGCAGATTTCGGGCGTAAATTCAGGTTTGAACGTAACCGAATTAATGAAAATGGTGGATTATTATAAAAACAAGCAAATCGAGATTGCCAACAACATTAATACACTTTCTGAGAAACAGCAAAAGCTGAATGAAACACTTCGAAAACTCAACAATAAGCTAGAAGTAAACGCTAATAAAGAAGAAAAAACATCATCAGGAAAACTAATATTGCAGGTGATGAATCAAAATGCAGGAGTGATTCCGTTTGACATTTCTTATCTAACTGATAATGCAACCTGGACACCATTTTATGATTTGCGTGCCGAGAGTGTTACAGCGCCAATTAATATGATGTACAAAGCACAAGTTGTTCAGAATACCGGTATCGACTGGAAAAAAGTAAAACTGACTTTATCAAGCGGATTGCCTAATCAAAATAATCAGGCACCAATATTAAGTTCTTGGTTTTTAGCCAATCAAACCTATCTGGAAGAAGTTGTCGTGAGCGGTTACGCATCCAGAAGTAAAAGGAATCAAATTCAGGGAAGTGTTGCTAAAATTTCAAAAGAACAATTAAGCGAATCTATGGATATGCCTTCACCTATACTGGAAAAATCATCCGTTTCAAATTATACTACTGTCGCAGAAAACCAACTGAATGTTTCGTTTGATATTGATATTCCTTATGACATTTTATCTAACGGAAAAATACACAGTGTTTCATTAAAAGAGATTAAACTTCCAGCAACTTACAAATATTATGCAGTTCCGCGAGTAGAAAATGAAGCTTTCCTATTGGCCGAAATTGCAGATTACAGTAAGTATAATTTACTAAGAGGTGAAGCTAATATTATTTTTGAAGGCATGTATGTTGGTAAAACTTTTATAGAACCAAATCAAACGAGCGATACTTTGAATTTAAGCATGGGACGTGATAAAAAGGTTTCGATTAAGCGAGAAAAAGTGGCTGATAAATCAGGAACTAAGTTTTTATCTGCCAAGAAAGAACAAACTTTTACTTTTGATATTACGGTTAGAAACAATAAAAAAGAAGCGGTTGAATTGTTATTGAAAGATCAATATCCGTTAAGTACCAATAAAGAAATTGAGGTAGAATTGCTACAAAGTGACGGTGCAAAAATAAATGCCGAAACCGGAATACTTACCTGGCAATTACAGCTAAAACCAAATGAAAACAAGAAATTCAGAATTAGTTATAAAGTCAGATATCCAAAAGACCAGAATTTGAATCTTTAAAACATAAAATCCCGATACAGAAAAAATGTATCGGGATTTTTTTAGTTAACAAGCCTTCGACTTCGCTCAGGATGACATTAGGAAACAATTCGTCTTTTAACGATTGTCAGGCTGAGCGGAGTCGAAGCCATTATTCATTTACGGAGCCGGATCAGGAATTATCGCCTGAACTCCCGCTATTTCAGTTAAAATTTCTTTGGACAAAAACACATCAATTGTGTCTATATTTTCTTTTAATTGTTCCATTGTGGTTGCGCCAATAATTGCACTGGTTAAAAACGGCTGTTGCAAAACAAATCCTAATGCCAATTCTGTTAATGTCAGGCCGTGTTTTTTAGCAATTTCCTGATACAATCTTGTTGCTTGCAAACATTGATCGCTATTGTAACGTGTGTATTGCGGAAAAAGATTGATTCTTGCGTTTGGATGTGCTTCTCCGGTTAAAAATTTACCCGTTAAAACTCCAAAAGCCAAAGGAGAATAAGCCAGTAAACCTACATTTTCATATTTTGAAACTTCGGCAGAACCTACTTCAAAAAGACGATTTAATAAATTGTACGGATTTTGAACGGTTTTAATTCTTGGCAAATTATGATATTTACTTTCTTCCAGAAGACGCATCATTCCCCAGGCATTTTCGTTAGAAACCCCAATGTGTTTTATTTTTCCTTCTTTGATTAATCCGTCAAAAGTTTCGAGGGTTTCTCTAAAATTATCTTCCCATTCAGCATCTTGATCTTTAAAACCGCGTTGTCCAAAATAATTGGTTGGTCGTTCCGGCCAATGCATTTGGTACAAATCAATATAATCTGTCTGAAGACGTTTTAAGCTGTTTTCTAAAGCGTATTTAATACTTTCCGGAGAGAAATCTACTTTCTCACGCATATAAGTAAAATTAGGGTTTGGACCCGCAATTTTAGAGGCCAAAACCACTTTTTCGCGATTTCCGGTTTTCTTGAACCAGGTTCCTATAATTTTCTCTGTACTTCCGTAAGTACTTTCGTTTGCAGGAACTGAATACATTTCGGCAGTATCAAAAAAATTAATTCCTCTTTCCAGTGCATAATCCATTTGTTGATGTCCTTCTGCTTCGGTGTTTTGTTGCCCGAAAGTCATTGTTCCGAGGTTTATTTTACTAACTTTTATGTCGGTGTTGGGTAGTGTGGTATACTTCATTTCTTTTGAGTTGCTAAGTTGCTGAGTGACTAAGATTCTAAGTTTACAGCTTTTGAATTATAAAATTCAAAGATACGACGGGATTTTTCAAATGAAAATTGTACAAAAGTTAAAAAAAGGATAAGGTTTTTTTTAAGGTTCTGAGTTGCTAAGATTCTAAGGGACTAAGTTTTATTTTTGATAAACAAAAAAGGTTCAAAGTAAAACTTTGAACCTTTCTTATAAAAAACTTAGAAACTTAGTCCCTTAGAATCTTAGCAACTTTAATTAATACTATTCAACATATCAGCGATTTCATCTAATCTTGGTGTTAAGATGATTTCGATTCTACGGTTTTTAGCTTTTCCTTCCGGGGTAGCATTACTCGCTAGTGGAGAAAATTCGCTACGGCCCGCTGCTGTTAGTTTTTGTTTGTTGATTTTAGTGTTTTCGCTTAAAATATTTACAATTGCTGTAGCTCTTTTAGTCGATAAATCCCAGTTGTTTGCAATTGGTCCTGAACCTGCATACGGATCATCATCTGTATGACCTTCGATAAGAACTGAAAGATCCGGATTGTCCCCTAATACTTTTCCTAATTCTACAACAGCTTTTCTACCTTCGGTTCCAACGGCCCAGCTTCCTGAATTAAAAAGTAATTTGTTTTCCATAGAAACATATACTTTTCCGTTTTTTTGTTCAACAGTAAGTCCTTTACCTTCAAAACCGTTTAAGGCTTTAGATAAAGTTTCTTTTAATTTGCGCATTGCTTCTTCTTTCGCAGCAATCATCGCTTCAAGTTCGTTTAAGCGACTTGCTGTTTTATCAAGACTCGCTTGTTCTTCGGCAAGTTTTTTTGATTTTGCTTCTAATTGTGCCAACAATTCACGGTTTTTAGCCATGTTTTTCTCTAATGCATCGTTGCTGTTTTTCTCTAATGCATTGTATGAATCCTGCAAAACTTTGAACTTGCTTTGTGCTGCAGCCAAATCAGCTTTTTGTTTTGTTAATTCGTCTTTGGTTGCATTTAAATCTTTGGTTAGATTATCACGTTCTAATTCTAACTGATTTTTTGATTTTTGCAAATCGGCATTTTGATCTGCTATGGAACGGTTTTCTTTTTTAAGATCTGAATATTTCGTTTCAAGATCGTTGTAAATTTTCTTGGATACGCATGAAGTCATAGACATAGCTACAACTAGTAATCCGATGGAGGCCTTTTTAATCATATTACTTTTTGGTTTTTATTTTTGGGGGCGCATTAATAATCAACAATGTCAAAATTCAATATCAATGACAATATTAATTTTGAAATTTTAACTCGCTATTCTTTCAACAAGAACAGTACCAAACTTTACTCGATTTCGACTAAAACCGGGCAATGATCTGAATGTACGGCGTCCGGAAGAATTACGGCACGTTTTAATCTGTGCTGTAAAGAGTCGCTGACCAAATTATAATCGATACGCCAGCCTTTGTTATTTCCTCTGGCTCCGGCGCGGTAACTCCACCATGAATAATGATGTGGATCTTTATTGAAATGACGGAAACTGTCGACAAAACCTGATTTCATAAAGCCATCAAGCCAGGCGCGTTCTGCAGGTAAAAATCCAGAAACGGTTTTGTTACGAACGGGATCATGAATATCAATAGCTTCGTGGCAAATGTTGTAATCGCCACAAATAATCAAATTAGGTATTGTTAGCTTTAGCTCGTTAACATAAGTTTGAAAGTCATCCATAAACATAAATTTATGATCTAATCTTTCAATATTCGTTCCTGACGGAAGGTAAAGACTCATTACAGAACAGTCGTCGAAATCGGCACGAAGGTTACGTCCTTCAAAATCCATGTGCTGAATTCCGGTTCCGTAAACTACATTATTGGGTTTTATTTTAGATAAGATAGCCACACCACTGTAGCCTTTTTTGGTAGCAGGATAATAATATTGATAAGGGTAACCGGCATCTTTTATTAAATCGACCGGAATTTGCTCTTCGGTGGCTTTTATTTCCTGAAGACAAATAACATCAGGGTTGGCATTACGTAACCATTCGATAAAGCCTTTAGTTATTGCGGCGCGTATTCCGTTTACATTATAAGAAATAATTTTCATCAGTGTTTTTTTAAGGATTCCAAATGTAATAAAAAAGTGGAAAGTTTGTGTTTGAAACAGCGAAAAGTAGACTTTTTTGTTATCTTTGTTCGCTGCTCTAATAAATTAAAAATAGTACATGGGTTTAGTTACCGCGAAAGAAGTTGCAAAGGCAATAAATGTTGAGAAGTACGGAGTTCTTGGTACTTTTTCAGGCTGGATTCTTATGAAGGTCCTTAAAATTTCTACCCTTAATAAAATTTACGATCATAATAAACATTTAGAAGACGTTGCGTTTTTAAACGGAGTATTGGATGAATTGCAAATTAAGTTTGAAATTCCGGAAGAAGATTTAAAACGTTTACCTAAAGATGGCGCTTATATTACCATTTCAAATCATCCGCTTGGAGGAATTGATGGTATTTTGCTATTGAAATTAATGCTCGAAAGAGAACCAAATTTCAAGATTATCGCCAACTTTTTATTACACCGAATTGTTCCGCTTAAAAAATACATTATGCCGGTCAATCCTTTTGAGAATCATAGGGATGCTAAATCGAGCGTAGTGGGAATTAAAGAAACGTTACGTCATTTAAGTGATGGAAAACCGTTGGGAATTTTCCCTGCCGGTGAAGTTTCGACTTATAGAGACGGGAAATTAGTAGTGGATAAACCTTGGGAAGAAGGCGCTCTAAAATTGATTAGAAAAGCCAAAGTTCCGGTTGTACCGATTTATTTTCATGCTAAAAACAGCCGATTGTTTTATTGGCTTTCTAAAATTGATGATACTTTAAGAACTGCTAAATTACCATCGGAATTGCTTACGCAGAAAGATCGTGTAATTAAAGTGCGTATTGGAAAACCAATTTCTGTAAACGAACAAAACGAGTTTGAATCGTTTGAAGATTACTCTGAATTCTTAAGAAAGAAGACTTATATGCTTGCCAACCCTTTCGAAAAGGATCATAAATTACTGGACACAGCGAATTTAAAAATACCAAAAGCACCTAAAAAAATCGTTACGCCTGCAAACGAATTAGAAATGATTAACGAAGTAAATGCGTTAAGAAATAGCGATTGTCGTTTATTGCAGAGTAAAAATTACGAAGTGTTTTTTGCAAGAGCAAAATCGATTCCGAATATTCTGCACGAAATTGGCCGTTTGCGGGAAATCACTTTTCGTGAAGTAGGTGAAGGAACTAATGAATCTATCGATTTAGACAAATTTGATCAATATTATCACCATATGTTTTTATGGGATGATGAAACCAAAAAAATTGCCGGTGCCTATCGTATGGGATTGGGTTCTGAAATTTACCCGAAATATGGCATTGAAGGTTTTTATTTGAATGATTTATTTAGATTCGAACCTGAACTTCATGATATGATGCACAAATCGATCGAAATGGGTCGTGCATTTATCATCAAGGAATATCAGCAAAAACCAATGCCTCTGTTCTTGTTATGGAAAGGTATTATTCATACTACGTTACGTTACCCTGAACATAAATATTTATTGGGCGGAGTAAGTATCAGCAATCAATTTTCTGACTTTTCGAAATCATTGATGATTGAGTTCATGAAGTCGAATTATTACGATCCTTATATTGCACAATATATTCATCCTAAAAAAGCATATAAAGTAAAACTAAAAGATGCTGATAAAGATTTTATTTTTGATGAAGCAGAATCTGACTTAAACAAATTCGATAAAATCATTGACGAATTAGAACCAGGAAATTTACGTTTGCCGGTTTTAATTAAAAAATACATCAAGCAAAATGCACGTGTTGTCGCTTTTAACGTCGATCCTTTGTTTAACAATGCCGTAGATGGTTTAATGTATATAAGAATAGCAGATATTCCTGAAAGCACGATGAAACCTGTTATCGAAGAGTTTCAGATAGAACTGGAACGTAAATTAGCTGAGAAAGAAGATTAAAACATATCAAAAAAAGAAACTCATAAGTACAATTACTTATGAGTTTCTTTTTTTAAAGCACCTTCTTTACTTCCTTTATTGCTTTAATTTTAAACAACTTCTTCCCGGTTTAAACTAAATATTTCTTCTCCAATATCATCTAGTTTAGCAAGAACACCCTCAACTCCAGATTCTATCATTTCAGCTCTTTCTCTACTTGATATAGGAACTACCCATAAAAAAGTAGTATTTGATTCTCTATATTGGGGTAATTGAACTTCTGGCAGCACTTTGAGCTTATTGGTAAGTATGCCAAAATTAAATTTTTCATTAACTCCAGTTTGAAACCCTACTGTATGGCCTTCTGCTAAAAAAGTAACATAATCCCATGGTATTGCCGTCATTCCGCTTATAGAGCTCGCAATTTTATTTACCTGGTCGTTGTTCAATGCAGACTTTATAATAGCTCCAAGTTCTATTCTATTAACATCACTTGTATTTTCAAAATACATCTCTATTTTGGGCTGTGGTCGCAATGATACAGCTACTGTTGCAAAAACAACTTTTTCTACGCCTTGATTTACATACAGACCTTTTGGAAGCCATTCTGAATTATCAATCGCATAATACTTCTCACTTTTTCCGAATATTGTGTCGTAATAATTTAAAATTTCGGGCTGCAGAAACATAAAAGGGTTCACTTCTTCATCCCATGATTTTAAAAATTCGGCAGAACGTTTAACACGTGTGTGCATTTCATTATCTTCTGAAAGTTCCCAGGCAAAATCGCCTGTTCCTTTACAATCGCGAGCATATCCGTAAAATCCGCCATTACCTCCCCAAGCAGGAATTATACATAAGATTTCTCCGTTTTCCAGTAAAGCTGCCCCATCTCCTTCTTCCAACCAAACAATTTCCAGATTATTAGCATTAAGTTCTTCCTGTCCTTCGGGAAATTTGCAAAATTCTTTGGTTAACATAGGCGGAACACCTTTTTCCATCAATTTTGTCTCTATTTCATCTGGCGCCGCATCTAAATTTCTAATCCAGCAGCTTTTTGTGCCAAAATCTTCATTATCTCCAAACAAGTAAAAGTAGGCAGTTCTATTATCCTGCTCTACAATTGCAGTTATTGGACATCCAGGACTTCTTAGCTCAAGAATAACCTTCGGCTTTTCAATTTTATTATTATTTCTACTAAATAATCCCATGTTTGTATATTTATTATTTTCAAATTAAAATTACACTTTAAGTAACGTTTTATCAAGAAAACATTATTAAGTTTAAACTAAAATAATGCTTTTTAATTTCAGTTAGTAGGAACTTATGTCGAAACTCATGAAAAAGTAATTTATAATTTCATTTATAGAATGAGCGTTTTTCTCGTTTAGATCAGCTCAATGACGAGTTTAAAGTTATAAAGTACATTTTTTAAAATTGTCTGCTAAATTTTGTGAGCGGGACACTCAAAAAAAAATCCCATTTGTTTCACAAATGGGATTCCTTTATTTTAAAACCAAATCGACTGATGTAAGATATCATCAAAAGAATTATTTCTAACAAATAACACTAATCGTATCAAATGATAAAAGGCGAGAAAATAAGCCATATTATAGGCTAATTTTCGATTGTATAAAAGCCCTGTAAAATATTCTTTTTTGGTAATGATTTCTGTGGTCAGTATAATAATAGTCAGCCAGCAAAATACAATAACAAAAGGCCCTAAAATATGATAACTAACACTTTTATAAATATCTCCGTGATAGAAATACACTAAAGATTTTGTTATCCCACAACCCGGACAGGGAAAACCTGAAATCATCTTAAAAGGACAAAACGACTGATCTGTCTCTAAATGATCATTGTGGTTGTTAAGCATTAAGAAAAACGGAATTATCAGTGTAATTGCTGCACCGATAATTCCGTAAACTTTACGCTTTACTCTGCTATTATTTGTATAATCTGTTGATATCACCTTGTACGATCATTGCAGCTGCAAAAGGAAAAAAGAATCCTAAAACAATTAATAAAGTAGACTGATCTTTTTGAAGCTCTCCTGTTCTTTCATATACTTTTGGCAATGCTTCTTTACCAGCCAAGTAATAAAAATAAATATTTACCGGCATACAACATCCCGCAAAAATTGCGATAGGCTGCGAAATAACTTCTCTTCCTGCAACAGCATTAAAAACTTCAGACACCTTAATATTCCAATAGATTAAATATAATCCGCAAGATAAAATACTAAAAAGCAATACCATAATAGGATCTACTTTAAATTCTGGAATTTCGTTAAAATTATTTGATGTCTCTGTAAAATTGTTCTCCATTTTATTTATTAAATTAATTGGTTAATTCCTACTCTTCGGATTTTCGGCTACTCCTTATTTTTGGAGACAATATTATTAAAAATTAACCTTATAAACTAATTATCTCATGCAAATTATACAGAAAAAACTCGTTATAAAATTCCAAAAAAAAGACAAACAAAACTCTGCGATCTCCTATCCTGCTTACTTTGAGTAAAGTGCCTTGATTTTATCGACAATTACCTGCGCCAGACGTTCGTGACTTTCAAAAGTCCAACCGGCAATATGAGGCGTTAGCAATACATTCTTAGCTTCTAAAAGATACTGAAAAGCTTCTGGAGTATTTTTATCCTGAAATAAAGTTTCAAAGGATAATTTTTCATACTCTAAAACATCCAAACCTGCACCTAAAATCTTTTTAGACTTCATTGCCGCTACCAAATCTGCCGTTACGATATTTTTACCGCGCGATGTATTTACAATCCAAAATGGCTTTGCAAAAGCATTTATAAAATTAGTATTAACCATTTTATCCGTCTCGGGAGTCCACGGAAGATGCAAACTCAATACATCTGCTTTTTGTTGCAATTCGTGTAATGAAACTTGTCTGGCGTTTTCGTCACCAATATTTTCTAAGATGTCATAAAAAATAACCTCCGTCTCAAAACCACGAAGTTTTTTAGCGAAAGCTTTCCCCATGTTTCCATAACCAATAATCCCTACTGTTTTGCCATCTAATTCATGACCGCGATTACTTTCACGATTCCATTGTCCCGCTTTAATTTCGGCGTCGGCCTGATTCAAATTATTAAATAAAGATAAAATTACACCCAATGAATGTTCTGCAACAGCGTTGCGATTACCTTCCGGAGCCGCAATTAAATGAATCTTTTTTGTTTCGGCATAATCACAATCGATACTTTCTAATCCCGCGCCCACTCTGGCAATAAACTGCAACCTGGTCGCTTTGTCAAGAAAGGTTTTATCAATTTTAAAACGGCTTCGAATTACGATTCCGTTATAATCCTGAATTTTAGCCTCGATTTCTTCTTTCGAAGATTTAAAATCGGCGTGGTTTTCAAAACCGGCATCTTCTAATTGTTGCCAAAGAATTGGGTTATTACTGTCGATATGCAGAATTTTTATGCTCATTGTAGTTGTTTTTATGGGGACAAAAATACGGCTAATTCTTTATATTTTCCTTTCATAACTCATCGAACAAAATGTAAAGCAAGCCAAAAATGGTATTAAAATATTTTTTGATTAGTCTAAAAGATAAGCAAACGAATAGAACACATATGGCGAATCGTATTTTATCACTCCTGTCGTTAGCTGACCATTTGATTCTGTCATTCTAAACTCAGTAAGCGCAGCATAACCCGGTGTTTGAAACTGACGAATTAGACGTCCCTCTTTATTTATCACGAAAATTGCCACGCTTTGTTTTTCATCTCCATTAGATTTCTCCGTTAAGTACAACCAAAACACAAAATCTCCATTGGCACGTTTAAATCCTTCTGCACTATTGATATACGGTACTTCGTAATTATCCGGGAATACAAATTGTATTTGCCATAAAGCTGTATTATCGGAACTCAGTTTTTCGAATATGATTTTATTCGAAAACATTCCTTTTTGCTTAAAGTTATACGTTTCCTTTTTTACTTCATCTTTATAAAATGTAACCGTCGACCAGGTTTCTTCTTTTGCTGGTTCAACAACAGATTCCTGGGTTTCTGTTGCAGAAGTTTCTGTTTCGCTTTCCTCTTCATCACTTTCCTCAGGTGCCGATGGTCCGCGATAAACAGATTCATAAGGTTCTTTATCTGACTTGTCTGCAGTAACTTTTAAATCTGAGTTTATTGTAAATCTTTTATTCGTTGCATAATAGGAACCATCGGCACTTGTGTTTTCTATTCCTTCGATATACAAACCGCCATCACTATTCAATTTTATTTTATCTATTTTCGTATCTACGTACTGCTCAAAAACATTCATTTTTACAAGTTTAAGATTAGTGTCGAGTATTGCGACAAACGGCATTTGCTCCACTTCAGACTTTCCAACTTGTCCATAAACACAGATTTTACCTTTTAGATATTCTACAGAAAAATTACCTGTTGGTATATACGAAATACCTTTTTCCTGAAAAGATTTTAGGAATATCGATTCCATTGATTTACTAACCGTTTCATAACCTGAGTAGGTATTATTAAATTTTAGTTTATCGATATGATATTCTTTTAAGTTATAGCGCACTCTTCCTTCTCCAGTTTGTTCTTCAACAGACTGAGTTAAAGTTCTATCTTCTTTTTTGATAAATAATGTAAACCCGCCCTGATTGTCTGTTTCAACCTGAGTGGTAAAAAGTTCATACTTTGTTTTAGGTTTTAATGCCAGTTTTTGCTTTTTTATTTCTTTCCCTTCTTTATCGAGTATTAAAACAAAAGCAGCTGTATTGTTACGATTTTCATCACTTTCTTCGATAACGAAAAGCATATTTCCGTTGGCTAATGCATGAACGCCTTCAAGAGATCCGGTTTTCATATCCCATTTATATTGCCATAATTCGGGTGAATTGTATTTTTTCGAAAAATGAATAACTGATTTAACTTTCAGTTTTTCATTGCAGGTTATCGGCTCATCCTTTTGATAGTTTTTGTCAATACTTACAGGAATGGGCTTTTTTTCAGAGATTTCCCCATCATTTTGAGTGTTTTCTTTTTTACATGAAATTTGAATGAGAATAAAAAAAAGTATTAAAGCGCGAGATAGACCTATTTTATAGTTCATTACGGTGGTTTTGGTTATTAAGAAGCACGAAAATACTATTATTTTTTTAAGTTTTTTCTTAAATCAACAACGATTAAAAAGCTTCTAAAAAGCATCAAAATTTATTTTAAAAATGTTGTAAAGTCAAATAGAAACCTGCTGAATTTTTTATTGGTGAGATTTTTTTTAACTTTGAATAAATACGAATAGAGAAAATTTCTCTTTTTTAAATCTTCAGAAACCTCCGCAATGAAACTAACCAAGACTTTTAAAGCCTTTTTTGACAACGAAAAATCAGGAGGATTACTCTTACTATTTGTTACGATTATATCGCTTTACTTGGCGAATTCTGCTGTTCAGACAGATTATATTGCTTTTTGGGAAAAAGACTTAGGCGGTCATTCGATCACACACTGGATTAACGATGGCTTGATGACGATTTTCTTTTTGCTGATTGGTTTAGAATTGGAGCGCGAAATATATCATGGTGAATTATCCAGCATAAAAAACGCTTCATTACCAATTATGGCGGCTTTTGGTGGAATGCTGGTTCCCGCGGCTATTTTCCTGGCTTTAAATTTTGGAACTGCAACACAAAACGGAGCAGGAATTCCTATGGCAACTGATATAGCGTTTGCCATTGGAATTTTATCTCTTTTAGGAAAAAGAGTTCCGGCATCATTAAAAGTTTTTTTAACCGCCTTGGCAGTTATTGATGATCTGGGAGCTATTATAGTTATTGCTATATTTTACACCACCTCAATTGCATTTATAAATCTTGCCATTGCTTTAGGAATATGGGGCTTCTTGTTTATTTTGAATCGAATGAAAATTCAAAACCTGATTCCTTATTTAGTTGGAGGAATTGCCATGTGGTACTTTATGCTTAATTCTGGTGTTCACGCTACCATTACCGGTGTTATATTGGCTTTTGTCATCCCTTTTGGAGATGGCGGAGAAAAATCTTCTTCCTATAAACTGCAGCACTTTTTACATAAACCTGTTGCTTTTGTCATTTTACCGCTATTTGCTATTGCCAATACATGCATCGCTATAGAATCTGACTGGCATCAGGGGCTAAATCATCCTAATACATATGGTATTATTCTTGGTTTAGTAATAGGAAAGCCATTAGGAATTGTACTTTTTTCTTCGATTGGAGTAAGTGCCGGCTTATGTGCTTTGCCAAAAAGTCTAAAATGGGCACATATTTTAGGCGCAGGAATGTTGGGCGGAATAGGTTTTACAATGTCTATTTTTATTACACTTTTAGCCTTTAAAGATCCTGAAGTTATTGTTTTTTCTAAAATAGCTATCCTTATTGCATCCGTACTTTCCGGAATCTTTGGATTTGTTTATTTGAAATATATTTTGACAAGAAATAAAACCACTTGATTTTATGAATTCGATATCTAAAATTACGGCTGTATTTTTACTTGCATTGCTAGTTTTGGCCTGCAATAATAAACCAAAACCTGCAATCGAAAAAGATGCTTCTACATCAAAAGTTTCACTTCAAACAAACACAAATAAAGAATTGATTGAAGGTGTATATGAAACACAACCGGAATCCGATAATAGTGATGAGTGCCAAATTTCGATTGAAATAAGCAAAACGAAAACGAGCTATTCTTATTTTCTAAAAACAAAAATTCGAGAATTAAAAGGTATTGCCAATCTAACAACCAACGAATCCGGAGAGAAAATTATCGTTTTAGAAGGCATCGAATGGGACGAATATGAAGGTGACATTAGCCGTGAAGAAGAAAATGATTCTATCGCTGATTCAGGAACAAATTCTCAAGAATTAAAAATCCCTGTAGGAATTGGCGCTAGCTACACCAAAGATACTCTCACGATTCAGAATTACGGAAACGCTATGAATTCTTATACTAAGCTTTCAGAATGTGGCAGGAAATATATACAGCTGATTAAGAAATAAATTCCAATCTTTTGAAATTCCAAATTCCAAGTAACTAAAGCTGCAAATGAATAAAATCCGTCAAATACTTCTCTTTTCAGTTTTACTTATCACCCTACTTACCGGATTTATATTCTATGAAATAAAAACTTATCAACCTACTTATTTAGTTTGCGCAATGCCTGTTCCTGCGTATTGCGGAAATCCTGATTTAACAGAAAATGAAACAAAGGGAAGAGAAATTTTCAATTCAAATTGTGCAGCGTGTCACAAACTAGACGCAAGAAGTACCGGACCAGCACTTCGCAACATAGATTCACTTGTAATTACAAAATGGATGATTGGTAAAAACCACAAAATTGACAGTACTAAAATTGAGAAATTAGGATTAGATTATCACAGAACGATGTTTAAAGATTTTGTAAATGAAGAAAATCTTGCATTAATAATAGATTATTGTTCAAGAACACGTTATTAAATTCCAATTAACTACAATATTGCCATTTCGACCGAAGAGAGAAATCACACGCGGAATTCGACAAAGATTGACAAGTTTCTTTGCGGAGTTTCTAGTGTGACTTCTTAGCGTCGAAGTGACAAACTATGACGATAACTAGCATCTCAAAAATAAAAAAAAATCCCAAACCTCAACAAAGTTGGAATTTGGGATTTTTAAAATATTTGAATTTCTTTAAAAACTAACCTTTGATTTGTTTCAAAGAAGTTTTAATACCTTTTATTAAAGATGAACTAAAGCCATTGTGTTCCATTTCATTCAATCCTACGATTGTACAGCCTTGCGGAGTTGTTACACGATCGATTAATTGTTCAGGGTGTACTTTTTCCTCCAGTAACATTTTTGCAGCTCCTTTTACAGTTTGTGCTGCAATGGCTAATGCTGTTTGAGAATCAAAACCTATTTCGATTCCCGCTTGCATCGAAGCACGAATATATCTTAAAGCATAAGCTGTTCCGCATGCTCCAAGAACTGTTGCTGCATCCATCAGCTTTTCGTCGATTACTGGGGCAGTTCCTAAATCCTGAAACAAGTCAACAATTGGCAAAGCTTTTTCTCTGTCCTTTTCAGGAAAAGAAATACAAGTTGCCGATTCGCCAAACTGTGCGGCGATATTGGGCATAATACGAATTACCGGAAAAGCATTGTTTGTTTTTTCCTGAAGTACATCCAAAGATAAACCGCTTACTGCCGAAGCAATTGTTTTGCCTTGAATTGCCGGCAAAATTTCAGCCAAAACAATATCGACCTGATACGGTTTTATGGTTAAAATCACCACATCGGCCTCCTGAATATTATGTTTATTATCTGATGAAACTGTAATTCCGTACTCTGTTAAATACTGAATACTGGTGATGTTTCTTCTTGTAACGGTAACCTGGTTGTTTTTGGAGAATTTAGCAATTCCCAAGGCTATAGAAACCCCAAGATTTCCTCCCCCTATTATATGTACTTTCATTGCTTATTTATTGGCTGGTTAATAGCATATTTTTCAGCCACAAATTACACAGATTTTACAGATCTTAAATCACTGCATTCTACTAATTTGTTGCAAAAACTTAGAAACCAAGAATCAATTTGGCTACTCCAAAATAGAGCATAATTCCAAATACGTCATTGGTTGTAGTAATAAACGGACCCGTTGCGATTGCAGGGTCAATTTTATTTTTATGTAAAAATAGCGGCACCAGAGTTCCTAAAGTCGCAGCAAATAAAATTACTACAATCATCGAAATTGAAATCGCAATTCCCACCAAATATTGCTGGTACATTACAGAATGATAGGCCAATAAAAGTAATGATATGATAGTTCCTGAAATCATAGAAACACTAATTTCTTTACTAAAATAACCTCTGCTAAATTCTTTCAGCGTTCCGTTTGCCAATCCCTGCACCACAATTGCCGATGCCTGAACACCAATATTTCCTGCGGTTGCAGAAAGTAACGGTACAAAAATAATTAAGGTTGAATATTTTTGAAACGTAGCTTCGTTTCCTTTTAATACAAACGACGCCACAATTTCGATCACCATACCTATTAAAAGCCATGGCAAACGTGCTTTTGTAAGTTCAAGAACGCTATCATTAGATTCTACGTCCTGTGTAATACCTGCCGCTAACTGATAATCTTTATCTGCCTCATCCTTTATCACATCTAAAATGTCATCAATAGTAATCCTTCCTACTAAACGTCCAAGTTCATCTACAACCGGAATTGCCTCCAAATCGTATTTTTGCATGATACGTGCTACCTCAACATCTTCGGTATCTACGTTTACAAAATTTAATTTTCGGATATAAATGTCACCAATTTGAGTTTTGGTAGAAGTTGTCAATAAATCTTTTAATGATAATCTCCCCTTTAAGCGGTTTTCATCATCAACAACATAAATAGAGTGTACTCTTGAAACATTTTCTGCCTGAATACGCATTTCTTTTACACAAGTTAGCACATTCCAGTTTTCATTGACTTTTACCAACTCTTTTCCCATCAAACCACCGGCAGAATTTTCGTCGTAACGCAACAAATCGACAATGTCTTTTGCGTGTTCTACGTCAAGCATCTCGGAGATTACCTCGGCTTTTATTTCCTGAGAAAGTTCACCAATAATATCGGCCGCATCATTTGTTTCAAGCTCATCAAGCTCCTCTGCAATTTCTTTCGGCGAAAGTCGGCTTAAGATGTTTTCACGCAGGTCATCTTCCAGTTCAAGAAGAATTTCGGCTGTTTTATCACTATCTAAAACCTTAAAGATATAAGTTGCCTCGTCAAAATCCAGTTCATCGAGGATTTCGGCTATATCGGCATGGTGCAGATCATTCAATAAAACTTCAAGTGCCTTGTCGTTTTTATTAACAATATGCTCTTCTAACTGGTGGATTAATTCTTTGCTAACTTTGAACTCCATCGGCTTCTATTTTTTGAGTCAAAACAATAAATTCGTCTACGCTAAGCTGCTCAGGACGCTTATCAAAGATAGTGTCTAATCGCAATTCATCAGATAAATTTAATGTTTTCAAACTGTTACGTAATGTTTTTCGTCTTTGCTGAAAAGCAGTTTTTACAACTGTAAAAAACAACCTTTCACCACACGGAAGGCTATAATCTTCCTTTCGGGTCATTTTCATCACACCCGACTTGACCTTGGGCGGAGGAATAAAAACGTTTTCATCTACGGTAAACAGATACTCTGTATCATAGAAAGCCTGGGCCAATACGGATAAGATTCCATAAGCCTTTGAGCCTTTTTTCTCGCAAATTCTTTCAGCAACTTCTTTTTGAAACATCCCCGAAAATTCCGGAATCTGATGTTTGAATTCTAAAGTTCTAAAAACGATTTGCGTTGAAATATTATAAGGAAAATTTCCAATAATAGCGAATTGTTTATTTTCATAAACCTCGTTTATATTGTATTTCAGGAAATCCTGAGAGATAATTTTATCTTTTAGTTTTGGATAATTTTCACCCAAATACACTACAGACTCTCCATCAATCTCAATCACGTGCGTGTTAACGGGTTTGTCAAGCAAATACTTAGTCAACACACCCATCCCCGGTCCTATTTCTAAAACCTCATCGTATCCTTTTAAACTTAAAGTATCTGCAATTGCTTTGGCGATACTTTCGTCTTTCAGGAAATGTTGTCCTAAATGTTTTTTGGCTTTTACTTTTTCCATTTTCTTTTTTATTTGCCGCGAAGGCACTAAGGTATTTTTGCCACGAAGGCGCTAATACACAAAGTTTTATTTTTTATTTCTGTTTTGTGAGATTTGCCACAAAGGCGCTAAGTCACAAAGTTTTATTTTTTATTAATTTCTCGTAACTGTTGAATATCTAATAAATCCTTTACTCTATTTGCTTTAATTTTACTTGTGATCAAATCCTCTAAAGACAGTACATTCCATTTTAAAAATGTTTTGCCATTAACTGTTATTTCCTCACTATCATTATAAGCCTCTTCAAAAGTTTTGTTTACCGAAAATTTAGTTATCAATTCCAAATCTAAATCAACAGGAGAAAATTTTATTGATATATTTTGTTGTTGTTGTTTTACATTTTCAGGAAAATCATCAATTTCATATCCCATCTCATTAAAAACAAGCACCAACTTCTTAAAATTTTCATCGGTCGTTTCTATCCAAAAATCTACATCTGCTGAGTGTCTCTGATATCCATGAAAATTTACAGCTCCACCACCCACCATAAGCATTCGGACATTATGTTTGGCAGCTAATGCAATAAATTCATCAATATTCTGATCCCAAAGCTTTGACATTCTATTTTGATTTTATAACAATTATAAAATTGTCTTTGTTTTTGTCTACTTTATTCTTCACAGGAAATCTGCTTATTCTCTCACTTAAACGTAAAAAACTATAAAATCTTTCAACTTTAGACAACTTCAAAAAATCCTCTTGCTGTTGTTTATTACTTTCTTCTTTAGTTTGAAATCTAATTTCCATAATTTTCTATTTTTACTGAGACTGAAAACCGAGACTAACATTTTAGATTTTAATGCTCCGAAATCACTTCCAATTCTGTTCTGAAAGAAAGCATTTTATCAGCAAATAAAGACAAGGCTTCCTGATGAAATTTTGGTTCGTCTTCGATATAATATTGATCTAAAGTTTCTTTACTATCGGTAACATATTGAACAGAATACGTAATTCCACCCATTTCTTCTTCTATCAAAACCCTAACAATTCTTGCCGAAGAAAATTTATTGGTAGCCAGAATTTCCGGTATGTGTTTTTCCTGCATCCATTTTAACCATTGGTCATGAACGCTCTCGTGTATATTTGTGGTAACGTTGTATATAATCATTTTTTTTAGATTTTGGACTTCTTAGACATTAGACTACTTAGATTTTAGAAAAGTCTAAAAATCTAAGTAGTCTAACAATCTAAAGATCTATTTTATAAATTCTTGTCTCCTCTTAACTCTCGGTATTTTTTTCTGGCATCAACAAAGTAAATACTGTCCTGATGATTAAAAATTACCTTTTCATACAAAGGTTTTGCTTTTTCTGTATTTTTCAATTCGTCATTGTAAATTTCTGCCGAAAAAAACAGTGCTTCATCTACATAAATTCCGTCACTATGATTGTCAATGATTTGTTGGTATTGGCTTAAAGCCGAATTAAAATCTTTTTGACTTTCATAAATTTTACCTAACCGCAACAATGTTACAGCTTCTATTTCTTGCCCTTTAAAGCTTTTTAAAATACTCTGAAACTGAGCAATTGCTTCGGTTTTTTTATTCTGATAAATTAAAAAATCACCTTTTGCGAATTGTTTTAATGCCGTTTGTGTCGAATCAGCAACGGTATTATCATTAATCAATAAAAAATATTCCAGAGCATCATTGGCAATCAATTGTGTGTTTGCTGCTTTCAGCTCTTTAAATTGCTTCAAAGCCCACTCAAAGTCGCCTTTGTAATAACTTGTTTTTGCCGCTTTTAAACTGGCTTCGTGCGCCATGATATCATTCTTTAAATCCAATTGAATTTGCGAATAATAAATCAACGCCTGATTGAACTTTTCTTCTAAAAGCAAGATGTCAGCCAACTCCATCTTCGCATCTGCTTTTTGATAATCATTCAAGTTTAATTCTAATGCTTTTTTAACGATTGCCTTCCCTTCTTCAGTCTTTTTAAGATTAAAAGCCAGGAAATGCGCCTGAATTATTTGCAAAGATAAGGTAAAAGGAGTTATTTCATAGGTTGCAAGCAATTGTTGTAACTCTGTATTGATAATTGGATAGTCTTTTTCCTGTGCTTTCTCGATTTTAATTTGCATTAAATACGAATTGGTCTGAATCAATAAGTCTAAATCTTTGGTATTTAAAAGAATAAAATTCAGAATCTCTGTAGCGGTCTCGGTGTCATCTTCATTCAAAGCAAACTGACTTAAATTAACAATACTCGAAAGCGATTCAGGTTCGCGTTTGTAAATGGCTTTTTCCTGTATAAAGGCTTTACCAAATTCTTTTTGCTGTACATAAAACCAACTCAGGTAATGATTCCAGAATACATCCTGGTCTTTTTGCGTTCTAAGAATTAATGCTTTACGCATGGCATCTTTAAAAGCCGTATTATCTGTTTCGCCATTCATGAAACGGGATAATTGCGTCTGAATTAAATTGGCGTTTTGAGGACTATTGTATGATTCTGTCAATAAAAGTTCGATCATCTGATCGGTCTTTCCTAACTGACCGTACAACATCCCAATCTGGAAATTGAAATTATAATTTGGCTGTATCTGCATTGCGGTTTGATACGCTTTTAAGGCATATTCCAGCAATACTTTTTTCTCGAAAGAATTACCAATTCCGTAAACATCATTAGGACTTGTTTTTATTTTTTCGATTGCCTGCTCGTAGTAACCGTTGGCTTTAGCCTCATTTTTTTGCAATTGAAAATTATATCCTAATTCTACTAAAAAAACGCCTTGTTTGTATCTGTTATAGCGATCCTGAATCACTTTTTGAGCCAGATCAAACTGTTGCAATTGCTGATAACAATCGATCGTTCTTAAAAAATATTGGGTATTAGATGGCGAAATTTTCAGCAGCTCTTCATAACTAATTTTAGCTTTTTCGAAATCACCTTTATCGTAGTAATATTGCGCCAGTTGCTCATTTTGTGAAAATGCAAAACCCGACCATAATAAAACGATATAAATAAAGATGTTTTTCATAATTCAGTCTTTTTTTCAGTTTACAGTCTCGGTCTCAGTTTTCAGTCTCAGTTTTCAGTTTTCGGTCTCAACATTAGTCCAATTCACTGTAAACTGCGACTGTGACTATAAACTAGATTTCGGTCTCAATATTAGTGCAATTCACTGTAAACTGCGCCTGTGACTGTAAACTAGATTTCGGTCTCAACATTAGTGCAATTCACTGTAAACTGCGACTGCACCCTAAACCTTCTTCGATTTCCAAATCATCAAGGTGATACCTATTAAAATAAAAGGAATACTTAACACTTGTCCCATATTAATAATCATATCATTCTCGAAAGCTTCTTGATTCTCCTTGAAAAATTCGATTATAAATCGGGCTACAAACATTAAAGTTAAGAAACATCCAAAGATAAACCCGTCTGCATTTTTAAACTTTTCTGTTTTGTACAAATAAAGTACAATACCAAAAATTAATAAATAGGCAAATGCTTCATACAACTGTGTAGGATGTCTCGGGATCATATCATCTCTTTGAAAAACAACTCCCCAATTTCCGTTCGTTGGTTTTCCGTAGATTTCAGAATTCATAAAATTACCGAACCTGATAAAAGCCCCTGTAACCGGAACTCCAATCGCCATTTTATCTAAAATCCATAAGAACTTAACATTGTATTTTCGGCAATATAAAATCATTGCGATCAAAACACCAATCGATCCTCCGTGACTGGCCAGACCCTGATAACCTACAAATTTATAAACTCCTGCTACTTTCTGAATAGGTAAAAGAATTTCTATGGGATGCTGCAAAAAATAAGACGGTTCATAAAAGAAACAATGCCCTAATCGCGCGCCTAAAATGGTTCCAACAATTACATAAACCAATAAACTATCCAGATTATCCAGCGAAAGATGTTCTTTTTTATAAATACTTCTTACGATATAATATCCCAGTAAAAGTCCGATGGCAAAAAGAGCACCATAATATTTTAAAGGAAAACTATCCGTTATCATGACAATAACCGGATCTACATTCCAATTTAAAATTCCGTTACTCATAATAGGTTCTTTATTAAAGCATTCAGTCGCAGTTTACAGTCACAGTCAAAAACTGTAAACTGTCACTGCGACTGTACACTTATTTTAATCTTAATTTATAATATCAAATCCGCAGTAAGGGCGTAAAATTTCTGGAATTACGATTCCTTCCGGAGTTTGGTAATTTTCTAATATTCCTGCCAAAACTCTTGGCAAAGCCAATGAACTTCCGTTAAGCGTGTGTGCCAATTGGTTTTTTCCGTCTTTGTCTTTGAAACGCAATTTCAAACGATTGGCCTGAAAAGTTTCGAAGTTAGAAACTGAACTGATCTCTAACCAACGATCCTGCGCTGTAGAAAAAACTTCAAAATCATAAGTTAAAGCCGATGTGAAACCCATATCGCCACCACATAAACGTAAAACTCTGTATGGCAATTTCAATTCTTTCAAAATATCTTTTACATGTTCTACCATTCCGTCAAGTGCTTCGTAAGACTTATCAGGATGTTCTACACGTACAATTTCTACTTTATCAAATTGGTGCAAACGGTTTAATCCGCGCACGTGCGCTCCGTAAGAACCTGCTTCACGACGGAAACATGGTGTATATGCTGTGTATAAAACTGGTAATTCTGTTTCGCTCAATAAAACATCGCGAAACAAATTCGTAACCGGAACCTCAGCCGTTGGAATCAAATATAAATCATCAATTGTTGAGTGATACATTTGCCCTTCTTTATCTGGTAATTGTCCTGTTCCGTAACCTGAAGCCTCGTTTACCAAATGCGGCACCTGAACTTCATTATATCCTGCAGCGGTATTTTTATCTAAAAAATAATTGATTAAGGCACGTTGCAAACGAGCTCCTTTTCCTTTATAAACAGGAAAACCAGCACCGGCAATTTTTACACCCAATTCAAAATCGATGATATCGTATTTTTTTACCAATTCCCAGTGAGGCTGTGCACCTTCATGAAGAACGGGAATATCGCCTTCCTGGAAAACATTTAAGTTATCGTCCGGAGTTTTTCCTTCAGGAACAATATCAGCCGGAAGATTGGGTAAAGTGTATAATAAATTGGTTAATTCGGTTGCCAAAGCTTCTGCTTTTTCGCCTAATTCTTTACTTTTTTCTTTTAATGAAACCGTTTTTTCTTTTAAGATTGCCGCTTTAGCTTTCTCTCCCGCTTTCATCAACTCCCCTATATCTTTGGATAATTTATTAGATTCAGATAAAGTGTTGTCTAATTCAACTTGTGTTGCACGACGGTTTTCGTCTAATTGCACGACTTCTTCAACAACGCTTTTAGCATCGATATTTCGTTTTGCTAAAGCCTTGATTACTTTCTCCTGATTCTCTCTAATAAATGCGATTTGTAACATAGCTTGATTTTTATAACTATTGTATTTTTTTATAACGGAAGCAAATTTAAGGAAATGTTTTATAAGATCACGACAAAGTTGATTCTAAAGTTATTTCGGGGGTTATTACACGGAGATGCACGAAGGGTTACGCAGAGATGCGCAAAGATTTTAAATAAATCGAAGTTTTATATTTTTAATAGAACACAAACCCTGCGGCGCGAAATATTTATAGAAATAGAAAATTCAATTGAATCCAGAACCCTACTGGGGTGACATCTTTTACAGATGAATATACCGCTCCGATGGAACTTTAAGACAAAATCAATATCGTTTTCTATAAAAATGACGCCTCTCTGAAGCTCTATTTTGATTCATTTGATTTATTCTTTAATCACCTTAAACGTTTCAACAACATCTTCAATTGTAACTTTCAAAATATAAAATCCTGGAGTTAATGCGATAACATTTATCGTTCCGTCGCTGGTTTTACCTTTTAAAGCACTTTTCGATTCGAAATCAAAAAACTCAAAATCGAAGTTTTTAGTTTTTAAATTTTCAATAGAAATTGTTGTTTGAGCCGGATTAGGATAAACAAAAGGCTTTTTAAGTGCTGTAACTTCGGGCTGAACGTTATTACAAGCACTTTCTAATAATGATGGTAAATCTACCTCATCATAAACAAGTGTATAATTAAGCTCATCTGCTTTTTTGAACAATTCGCAGGCTTCTTTGTATTGGAGTTGATCGAGATAAATAATCCCCAGATTTTTCATCGCATACGAATTGTTTTTATCCCTATCTAAAACATATTTCAAATCGGCAATTCCTTTCTCTGATTCTCCCAGTTTATGATAAATTAATCCTCTTGTGGTTCGTAAATCCCGGCCTCCATATCCTACACTCTTGTCAATGATGGTTTTTTCATTTTTAAAAGCTACAGTAATGCTTTCCATTGCTTTTTGATATTCTCCAGTATCGCTGTATAATATGGCAAGTGCCCATTGTGCATGTGCGTGATCTGGTTTTTTAGCTACAATTTTTTCTAAATAAAACCGAGCCAAATCATAAGACTTTCTTCGCTGTAATAAGATCGCAAAATTGTACAAAATACGCAAATCGTCCGGTGCATTACGAATAGCCTTATAACAATAATTAAAAGCAAAATTATCCATTTCGAGTGAGGCATAAATATTAGCCAGTCGGTCGTAAAGTTTACTTCTAAAAACCGCTCTCTTTTTTTCTAAAGAATCAGACAGGACAATATCTTTATTTTTAGGATCTTTATCTACAGAATATTCGACCTTTTTTAAATCCTCAAGCGCCAAAGTTGTATTACCAAGACTAATACTTAAAACACCGCGATTGAACAAATCATTCACCTTTGTTGGGTTATAATTTGTTCTTATATTAATTTCGGTCATTAATTTAAGGGCTTTTTTTACCGTTTCTTCTTTGTCTTTATTAAACGGCAATTTGTGATCGGTTCTGCTTACCAGTTTTCCGTGCGAGAAATTCCAGGTCACGAGTTTTTCGCCCTGTTTGTTGTACTGATAAGCATTTGAATCTTTAAGACCCTGATCATCATAAAAGAAAATCTCATTCAGTTTTCCGTTCGAATAATACGTTTTTGTGCTGTCCGGTTTTTTATCTTTTCCGTACCAAATCTCGACAGAAACTACATGATCATCATAAAAATATCTTGAAACATTATCAGATGTATCGCTGCCTTTTTCCTGTGCAGATAAAAAAACGGGCAAAAACAATAAGGCAAAAACGATTTTTTTATTCATATAACGTTCTGTCAAAAAAATTTAGGCATTAAATAGAAAATCAAATTTCGACAAAATTACTTATGTTCTACCAATAATTCTCTTAATTCATTGGTTTTTAAATAGGCAGCAAAACGTCCCGAAAGCAACAAAACCTCTCTTTCGTCCGGCGTAATCCTTAGTTTGGTTTCTACGTGTGAGGCATATTCGTATAAAAGCAAAACTTGTCTGGCAGATAAAGCTTTAAATTTTTCTTTGCTTAAAGTTGCCACAATTATTTCGCCGTCTTTATCTTTTTTAAACGAATCTTCGCCAAACTTCATGATCAGTTCCTGCTTAAAAGTGTCAAATAATTTTACCCAACTACTGGCTTCGTCATTGGTATTTTTTAATTCAAAAACCAAATCTTCATAAGGATAATCTTTTTGCATTTTTACCAAATAATCCCTAATCGTGGTAAAACCTATAATCTGATAATTCGAAACTGGTATTTTATAACGTTCAAAAGTATTTTCCACATCTTTATCAAAAGTCATATAACGAGTCTGCACCGTATATAAAGAAGCGGTTTCAAACAACGAAATCAATCTTATTTTGGCATCGGTTATATAAGGCGTTTTTTTTCCTTGTCCGAGGCAGTCAATAAAAAGTGCTTTCTTGTTTTTATCACTCACTTTTGTATCGTTATGCAGCAACTCTACCAAAGTTTTATAACCCATATTATCCGAAGCGCCGCCATCAACAATACACAATATTTTATCCTGGTTTTTTACGCCAAATTTTACTTTTGGCAAAACTCCCGGAAAAGCAGAACTCGCCGTAATGGCATAAGTAAGCGGAAAATCATAACCACCGTTTATTTTATTTTCATTTAATGAAATAGCAGCTTTATTGGGTGCCAAAGAAGAATTGAGGTTTAAACCCCGAATGATATGCGGCATAAACGGAATACGTTCGCCATTATTAAAAGCCGTTCCGTTGGCGACGAACATGGGCAAAGTGGGAGTCGTTTTACTGTCCTTTGAAACAAAAAAATCAGACAGCAGCATTTGGGTTCCAAACTTATTTGTATTATCAGGATTCGTGGCATCGTATTGCAAAATATCAGCATCTATGCGCTGTGTCATCGATATTTTATCACCTTTTTCGTTTCGGCTATTGTTTAAAAGAGATAAAATATTGGCCGATTTATCTACGTAATCCTTATAAGCATCGGCTTTAGAAAAGTAAAATTCGTTGAAAGAACAATTGTCAAAAAATAATTTGTTTTTAAGAATCGTCAGATAATATCCTGCAGAAAAACAACCTCCTGAAACGGTAGAGAAATAATCGATTTCGTTCAGGAAATTACGTTGTAAATTATTTTCCTGAATTTCCTCTAATCCCAAAAGCACTCCCATACTAAAAAACTGCGCTCTCGAACCTCCGCCCGAAATACCAATTCCTAAGGCAATATTAGGATTCTGGAACTTTTTATCCCGTTCCTGAACCGACTTATAATCGTCTAACGAAACAGAGGGAATCGAACTGTAATTGATTTCTGAAAAAAGGTTGATTTTGTTTTGAGAAAATCCCGTCTGAAGAAAAAGCAACAGCACGATCTGGAAGTATTTATATCTCATTTTTAACTTTTTATAATCGTTAAATCACTAAAAGCAAATTTACAAGAAACGTAACGAAGTTAAATAGTACCTAATGAAATCTTTAACATTCAAAAAACACAATTCTCTAATTTACAGTAATACTTCGTGTTGGCGATGATGTACAAGTTGCTCCTCCATTTTGAACTGTAATTTCAGCTTTTGCTGTATAAGTTCCCGCTGCGCTGTAAATATGCGAAGTAGAAACCGTTGTTCCTGTCGCTGTAACTGTCTCTGCAGGCGTACCATCACCAAAAGTAAATTTTACAGATTTTAAAGTGTTCGTTCCTGAATATTCAACTGTAAAATCTATTTTTTTAGGGTTAGTAGCATCTGTCGAATGCTTTACCTTCTCGAATAAAGACTCTCCTACGCAATCCAGGCCTTTATCTATATCACTTTTGCTGCACGAAATACTTAAAACAAATAATGCGGCAATCATCAAAATTGGAGATTTACTTTTCATGATGTTACTTTTTAGTGGTTGTTTTTTAAAATGTTATTCCTACAAATATAACAAATATCAACTTTTATTTTTTTGATAATGATCACCAAAACTCAACTTTTACTCAACATTAAACAATCTTAATATATAAGAAAGCTCATAAATTATAAAAAGTATTACCAACACCGAATGAAAAACTTTATTATGAATTTTAATCGCCGCCAGACACAAAATAATATGGCTGATAATCCTAATATAATATTCAGTTTGATTGTATAAAAAGTAATTGCCGCCCTTTATGGCAGTGTCGATAATATCGGCTCCAAAACTTATGGCCAGAATGGCAAAAAACCAATTTTTTCTCGAATAAAAATAATCTTCATAACCCGTATAATCGACCAAATCATCAGGATACAAAATAGCACACAGCAAATAATAAATCAGGATATAACAAATAATGAAGAAATAATCAGCAAAATACCATTCATGAATTAACTTGAGATTAAACTCCCACCACCAAAAATGAATAATCAGCAAAAAAACATAAAACACCCAAAGCGAGTGTACAAAATAGATTTTCTTTCGCCCGGGATGCTGAATAAAAATCACAGATCCTTTTATAAGGTGTGTGAGACTCAAACCCAAAATAATCCCGATAATCGATTTAATGTGTGTTAGTTCTTCCATAAATAACGCTATTTATTGAGAACTAAAATTAAGATAATTAATTGATAAACAAATATTTGTAAATATAATTTCTCTAAGATTTAACCGCAAGGAGCGCAAAGATTTACGCGAAGTTCGCCAAATTAAAACTTAGCGTCTTCGCTCACGATAGCTATCGGGATTGCGAGAGAATTTGTAGACATCCAAAAAAAAACCTTTGCGAACCTCTGTGAAAAACTTTGTGAACCTCTGTGGTAAAAAAAACTAAGCCCTCTTAATCTCATGTCCCACATATTCTTCCAAAGCTGCAAACATATCATCTACAGAAAGCACTTCGAAATCAGGATGGTTTTTCAGGAAATTAGCGTTTAACGTAATGAGGTTTTCTTCAAGTTCAAAAAACGTATCATTATTCAAGGAATCGCGAACCGGATTTACACCTTCCAGTTTTCCGCTTACAAATTTATTCAGCTTTACGCTGCTCATCAATTTTACCTTTTTGCTTTGTTGCTGAAACAATTCAAGATGTTTTTCGGCACCAATCAACGCCAAACCTTCTTCGATAAGTTCGTTCAGTTCTTTATTCCAGCCTGATTTATAAACAAACTGCGAAAAATTCCCTTCAGCATATTGCGAATAGTAATAATCAAGATAATAACTCATCAACGCATCTTCGTGAATAAATTCGTCATCGACACCTTCCTCACGCATTAAATTAATCACCGAAATATTAGAATGAATCACATCCTGAAGATTTTCACTATTCATTGCCGTTTCAGAAACTAGTATTCTACCGAACTCCTCCATTTTGATATTTTTTAAGATTGATTTGCAAATTTCGGCGAAATAGTAATACAAACGCGAATATTTTTTTGGCGTTCCCTCCGGTCGGGCTATTCGCCGCAAGTCCTCGCACTTCCTTCGTCAGGCTGTGGGCTTTTCGCTGCTATCCCTAACGCAATTCGGCATTCAAAAGAAGACTTGGCAAAGATTTTGTTTTACGCATTCAAAATTCCAACTAACCAACTAACCACAACAACATGAAAGAAACCATATACAAAAGCTTACTCCTTTCTCTTTTAATAACTAATCTTTGGGCAACTATTACCTTCTTCGTCTATTACTTTGAGACAGGATTATTTAGTGGCTTTAAAACTCTTCTGCTTTTTGGATGGAGTTGCTGGATTAGTTCAGGTTTAGGTTTACTAGTTATATTAATTTCACTTTTAAAAATCTGGAAATCAAACCAATCAAAAGTTTTTTTGCTCGTATTTACTGGTTGGTTCAATATCTTTTTTTCACTATTGCTTATCACAACAACTTACTTCGAAATAATTGCTCCAGAATCCTTTATTGATGCCTTTTATATAGTTAATTTGATTATTCCAATTGTAGTATATTTTAGAACAAAAAAGATTATTAAAAATTATAATAACAAATAGTACAGATTTGCAATCTAGAGTGTACAAAATTTATAAAGTGGACTGAAAGTCCTAAAAGCAATAGCGTAGTGCAGCGCACTACGAAATTAAATTAAAAATAAAAATTGCCCTGAAAGGGCAAGAGAAAAATACACAATAACAATTTTGGGAAAATCATAACAAATACGCCCATTGAAATTAGGCTTACGCCCTTACAGGGCTTAAAACTACAACCTTTTTCATTCATAGTGCTTCGCACCATGCTATTGCTAAAGCTCTTTCAGAGCAATAGGTTTAAATATTTATAATTTTCAACAACAAAGAAATCACAAAAAAATTCATTCATCAACATTCTGAAAATCTGCAACAACTATTTCATTAATTTGGGATTTCTGAATGTCTGCTTTCGATTAAATCCAAAAAACAATTATCAAACATTAATTCAAATAATGAGGCTTTCCTCAAAAGAGCAATTATCAATATCATTTATATTTGCGCTTCGTAATAAAACCCTTAAACTTAATCAAAAGATTTATGAAAAATTGCAGCATCAAAATATATTTCCAAATAATAATGCTGATGTTCAGCAATAGTGTTTTGGGTCAAAATGAAAATAATAAAACAATGACTTCTTTTGTTCCAAAATCAAAAGCTTACGATATTTATTACCCAAAAACTTTTGTACTAAACGAAGACAACGAAGGCATTGTAACAATTACAGATGCAACGTCAGAATTAAACATAACAATCAGTTCATACGGATTCGATCAGGAAACTACCGACGAAAAACTGATTCAGCAACTCACTGAATTTGTCAAAAATTACCACACCAAAGAAATTACACGAGAAAACTGGAACAGTTACAAAACAAAATTTGACATTTTGGTCGAATTGAAAGTTTCAGACGAAAAAGCAAATTGGGTTTGGTGGGGAGTTGTAAATAAAAAGCAGTTAGTGTTAATCTCTATAAATAAAAAAACACCAATTTCATCAGAAGACACCAATCTGCTTCAATTCATGATCAATAATATGATAATTAATTAAATTGCAAACTTAAACTTGCCACATCAACAATCAATCAAAAACAAAATCATCATGTCCCAAATACATCACCTCAATTGCGTAAAAATTGTTTCACCTGTAAACGACAATGTGTGCGGACATTGTTTATTGATTCAGGAAAACGACAAACTCATTTTAGTCGATACCGGAATCGGGCTTTTAGACATTCAAAACCCGGAAGAAAGAATTGGCCAACAACTTATAGATATGGTGGGTTATCGTTTTGATGAAAATCAAACTGCCATCAGACAAATCGAAAAACTGGGACTTGATCCGGAAAAAGTTACAGATTGTGTTATTTCGCATCTGGACAATGATCATATTGGAGGTTTGGCAGATTTTCCAAACGCAACCGTTCATGTTGGACTTGAGGAATGTGACGCTTATATTTCAGGAAATCCAAGGTATTTAAAAACACCTTTATCGCATCGGCCAACAATAAAAACCTACGAAAAAGTAGATTTGAACTGGTTTGGATTCGAAGCCAGAAAAGTCGATATCGATACTGACACAGCAATATTTCTAATTCCGCTTTTCGGACATACATTAGGACATTGCGGTGTTGCGATAAAAACAGAAAAAGGATGGTTATTTTATATTGCCGATGCCTATTATATGCGAATTGAACTTACCAATAGCGATCATCCTGTAAATCAATTGGCAAAAATGCGAGCCGAAGACAACGATTTGCGATTAAGCACTTTAGATAAAATCAGAAATTTAATAAACGAACATCCTGAAATTGAAGTTTTTGGATATCACGATATCGAAGAATTTAATTTTTATAAGAACTAAAAAGCAAAATTTTATAAAAAAACAGAAATTTTAACGCAACCATTTTTCAAAAGGGTCATCTGTTAACAAAGAGAATGCTTTATCCGATCTTGAAATACTCAAATACGAAAAAGCAGTTCTTTATTAAAAACGTAAAAACCCTTAGTTTATGGATGACCTGCCAAAAAACCTTACCTTATTTTACGTCTCAGGCATATGCTCTCTCATAGTAGGAATAATTTATGCCATAATGCTCATAGACGGAAATTCAGGACCAGACGGATTAATGGGAATTTATATTTTGTTTGGTTTGCTTCCCGTTATTATTCTCATAATAATCGATCGGTTTCTGGTTACAAAATTTGGGAATCAAAAAGTAAACATAGTGGAGTTCTCTTTTCTGGGATTTATTTTATTCTTGTGGATTATAAAAATGCTTTTAAATTTGTAAAGCAAATCCAACATAATCCTGATGAAAATTTTAATTACAGCGATAAAATTCGCATTATTAATCGCTTTAATTATTTCTCCCGTACTATTATTCAATAATCTTCGTAAACGAAATTTTAAATATCCCTTTATTTCGTATTTAATTACGGCTGTGCTTATTACCTTCTTTTTCATTTTAGTTGTTGCATGGTGGTCCCATTTTTCAACTGAACTTCTTCTTTCGCATTACGGTTATGATGCTAATGCATTTACTGAAACAGAAAGAACAAGAAATGTCGCTGTTGAAAATTTAGAAAAAGTAAAAAAATTACGCATAAGCAAAATGGGAATTGGCTGGCCGCTTAAAGCTTGTATATTTTATCCTTTTTATTTTCCTTATCTTTTAATTGTTTATTTTGGTATGTATTTTTTCAAAAAAAATCAATTAAAAAGTAAACCTATAAAAGCATAAAATTGAAAATCTTTAACTGGTTGAATAAAAAATCAACGAATCCCGAATTCGAAAAAACTTTTGCTGCTCTTGAAAAAGTGGGAAACATAATTCCGAGTGCAAAAACCACTTTCGAATTATTAAAAACATTCAACGCCGAAACCTCACATGCGCAATCAGATGTACTAATAGCTGAAGTTAATAAAATTCATTTTCCTTCGAATACCAATAATTATTTCTATTTCTATTTGCCAATAGTCAGCTATATTCTTTATTACAAACCACATTACGAAAAGGATATTTTAAAATATCTCGTAGGTCCAAATTTCGCAAACGGTACATCAGAAACTCAGGAAATGATTGCAATGATTAAAGGAGCGATGGAATTTAAACTCAAAGAAAACGAGTTTTATTTAACCAAAGAAAGTCAGTTTTGGATTGAGAATGAACTTCCGAAACTAGAAAAAGAAATTCGACGAGAAATAGATCTTTGCTGGAAAGAACTTGAGGAATAAAGCAAGAAATTGAAATTTGAATTCAACACAACATCTATAAAATAAACAATATCTGATGAAAAAGAATGTATTGCTTTTAGCCTTAATTATTACGTTTTCCTGTCATAAAACCGAAACGATAAAAACTCCGATACCAACAAGTACGGCAAAAACAACTGCAAAAGACACAATCAAAACCATAACACCTAAAAACATCAGTGATTCTATAACTTGTATTGATGTAGTACTGGAAATTTTGACAACTGCTCCTTCATATGTTGAAGGAACAAAAGGTTTATACGAAGCTGTTGTAAAAAATGGAGGAACTTCTTTTGGAATTACAGTTGAAGGAAGCCCGAATCCGAAAAGAGATAATGCCCTCGATTACTCAGAAACTTATGAATTAAATCTTCATGAAACTTATCCTGACCGAATGCCAACTATTGCAAGGTATACCTTCGATCCGTCTAAAAATGAACTTTATGAATACGACACAGCCAATGATTCTTTGATACCCATTGCCTTCAACAAAAATTTGATTCTAAAATATAATAAAATCTGCAAATAGTAAGACCAAAGAAGACGGCAAATTAAACAATACCACCAGATTCGTCATTATTCTTCTTTTCATTCATTTTGGCCACTAAAGCTTTCAAACGTAAGGCACGTTCTTTTTTTTCGGCTTGAAGTTTGGCCTTTTTCTTATTGAGCAATTTGGTATGCAAAGCCTTGTTTTTGGTATTTTTCTCAGGACCTTTTGCCATAATTTAATTTTCTTTAATTACGTTTACAAAGATAAAGAACTAATTGTAAAGACAAACGATTAGAAATTCTGACCAATAAAGCCAACAAAACTTCGCTATGAAAATAAAAATCACACTTATTTCATTTGTTTTATTGCTCACTGCTTGTTCTAAAAAAGAGACTTTAAAGGAATTTCCATTTGAAAGCTTAATCGTAACAGGTTCAAACTTACATGATATTCATACTGTAAAATTCACAAAAAGTGATACTGTTTACCTTAAAAGAATTTTTCCTGAACCAAAAGAAAATTTCTATGCTATAATTTCAGCTAATGAAAAAATCAGACTAAATAATTGTCTTCACACTTTAAATTTGAAAAATTTTGATTCTATATATGCAGATGAAAACCTTGATGATGGACAAAGCTATCTTATAAGTATTAATCAAAGAGGAAAAAACAAACAAATTTATATTCATGGCGAACATGCTCCTCAGGAACTTTATAATTATATTGATTCACTAGGAAGTATTAAAAACAATCTGAAGTTTGTCCCAACAAAACAAATCATTGACTTTGGAGATTTAGGTCCTATTTTACCGCCACCGCCATTAAAAGATAAATAAATACAAAATGAACCCAACTTTCTTCCCAACCCAAGAACAATTCAGAGAATGGCTGGAAAAGCATCACCAAAAAGAAACCGAACTTTTAGTAGGTTTTTATAAAGTGAATAGCAAAAAACCATCCATGTCCTGGTCAGAATCTGTCGATCAGGCGCTTTGTTTTGGCTGGATCGATGGCGTTCGCAGATCGATTGATGAAGAAAGTTATTCGATTAGGTTTACACCAAGAAAAAAATCCAGTATTTGGAGCGCCATCAATATCAAGAAAATCGAAGATCTTATCAAAGCCGGATTAATGAAAGAAGCCGGAAGAAAAGCATTCGAATTAAGATCTGAAGAAAGATCCGGAATTTATTCGCACGAAAAGGAACCCGCTATTCTTGATCCCGAATTTGAAAAACAATTTAAAGCCAATAAAATTGCCTGGGACTATTTTGATAAACAAGCCCCATCGTACAAAAAGGTCATGATTCATTGGATTATGACGGCCAAACAAGAAAAAACCAGACTTTCGAGACTCGAAAAAACCATTAATGTAAGCGCTGAACAAAAACGAATGTTGTAAAAGAAATTCAAATGATTGTAACTTAGATCAGAGAACAAACCTTAACTTTATTCTATCAAAAAAAATCATCTAATAAACTATAATAATGAAAGATAGAACCGCATTAGAATACTACGTTTTGGATGTATTCTCTAATAAAAGTTACAAAGGAAATCCGTTGTCTGTTGTTTTTACCGATGGCAATCTGGAGTTAGAAACCTATCATAATATCGCAAAGGAATTTGGCTATTCTGAGACTTCGTTTGTTTATTATTCTACAATTCAAAAGGCGCTCAATGTCCGCTCTTTTACTCCAACTGGCTTTGAGGTTGATGGCGCCGGACATAATTTACTTGGAGCGGTTTGCGCAGCATTATTTAAAGAAATCCCGATATTTCATGAACAAGATGAAACCAATCATTTTGTAATCATGAAAGACAACCCAATATCCTTAACCACAAGTTTTGATCCCGTTACCGAATATCCTATCGTACAAATGCATCAAAAACCGGCTGTAGCACTAAAGGAAATTCCGGCTTCGCTAATAGCAAAAGCAATTGGTTTGGCCATTGATGATTTAACCGTTGGCGAATTGCTGCCTACAATTGTTCAAACCGAAGTGGCGCATTTGATGGTTCCCATAAAAAACAGACGATTCCTACACGATTGCATTCCTGATAATAAACGCTTAATCGAAATCTCCAAAGAGTACGGATTTGAAGGTTTTTATTGCTTTACCATTTTCGATGCAAAACATGAAAATATAGTCGAAGCCAGATTTTTTAATCCGCTAATTGGGATTAATGAAGATGCTGCTACAGGAACAGCTGCCGGCCCGCTAATTGGCTTTTTAACTAAAACCAAATACACAAAACCCAATACCGGATATAAAATTCTGCAAGGCGTAAAACTAAGTCAGCCTTCACTGATTGAAGTTATGGCCAGAGAAAATGATATTTTGGTTGGCGGTTCTGCGGTTATTACTATGCGTGGGGAAATTTATATATAGCACTAATGAATAAAAATTTACTAATTAGTATTTCGGAAAAGGCAATTAAATACGAAGATTTCAATTTTACATCTGAACAAATTGAAAACAATTGGCTCGGAACTATTCCGGCTATCGAAAAACAGATAAATGAGGCAGAAAATAAACTTGGCATAAAGTTACCCGAAGATTATATCGAATTTATTCGAATAACTAATGGTTTTTCGGCACCAAATAATATAGAACCAAGTTTTGAAAACGTAGAAAACATTGACTTCTTAAAAAATATTGATGATTTTGTAATTGAAGCGTATTCGTATTTGCCCGAATTAGAGAATGCCATTCTAATTGCAGGAATATCCGAAGAACAATATTTTTTACTGCTTCCTCCAAAATCAAAAAACGAAGAATGGAAATATTGGAAGTTCGCAAATTGGTATCCGGGTGAGCATCCTTACGAAAATCTAAAAGAATATTTTGAAGATGTTCTTCGGTTTATAATTGACCAGCATGAATCATAAAAAAGCTGCATCAAAAAATGCAGCTTTATATCTTAACCAGAATATTTTCTTAATTTGTTTTCATTGGTGGCAAATCAAATGCGATAGAATCGTGTTCGAAATTATTACGGTGTCCTCCGTCGCAGAAAGGTTTGTTTGCAGATAATCCGCAACGGCAAAGTCCTAATGCAGCTCTTCCTTGTAATCCGTAAACTGTTCCTTCTGAATCCATTATTTCGAAATCACCTTCGATTTTGATAGATCCGTTTTTATTGATGATTAATTTTGTCTTGCTCATAACTTGTTTTTGTTTTTTTTCGAAAGCAAAGATTGCAAAATAAATTCTGAAGATTTTTATTGAGGAGCTAGTTTAAACTGGTTCTATTTTATGGGTTTTACCACAGAGATTCACTAAGTTTTTTTTAAAAGAAATGAGAATTAATCTCGCAAAGTCACTAAGGCGCAAAGTTTATTCACTTTTGAATGGATTAAAAACCACCCTAATTTCCAGAGCCGAGTTCCGAAGGAACGACTTATTTTATAGGGCTGGACTTCAGTCCAGTCTACAATACGCATAGCAATAGCGAATAAACTTTGCGCCTTAGTGACTTTGCGAGATTAAAAAACTTTCGTGAATCTCTGCGAAAACCTTCGTGAATCTCTGCGAAACTTAGAATTCTCAATTCTATTGCTTATTTTTGCACTCAATAAAATTGAGTTATGATACAGAATCCAAAGAGATATACTATTACGGCGGCATTGCCTTACACCAACGGACCTATACATATTGGGCATTTGGCGGGGGTTTACGTGCCTGCAGATATTTATTCGAGATATTTACGTTTGCAAGGAAAAGACGTTGCGTTTATTTGCGGAAGCGATGAACATGGCGTTGCAATTTCAATGAAAGCCAAAAAAGAAGGAATTACACCACAAGAAGTTATTGATAAATATGACGGAATTATTAGAAAATCATTCGCTGATTTCGGAATTTCGTTTGATAATTATTCTCGTACTTCGGCTAAAATTCATCATGATACAGCTCAGGAATTCTTCAGGACTTTATATGATAAAGGCGATTTTATTGAAGAAACAACAGAACAATTATACGATGCAAAAGCAGATCAGTTTTTAGCAGACCGTTTTGTAGTGGGAACTTGCCCAAAATGTGGTAATGACGGAGCTTACGGAGATCAGTGCGAAAATTGCGGATCGACTTTGAATGCAACAGATTTGATTAATCCGAAATCGACAATTACCGGAGAAACTCCAATTTTAAAAGAAACAAAACACTGGTTTTTACCTTTGGACAGATACACTGATTTCCTGACAGAATGGATTTTGGTTGGACATAAAAACGACTGGAAACCTAATGTTTACGGACAAGTAAAATCATGGGTTGATGGCGGGTTAGAGCCTCGTGCGGTAACACGTGACCTTGATTGGGGAATTGATGTTCCGGTTGAAGGTGCCGAAGGAAAAAAATTATACGTTTGGTTTGATGCCCCTATCGGATATATTTCGTCTACGAAAGAATGGGCGCTGCGCAAAGGAAAAGACTGGGAACCATACTGGAAAGATGAAGACACAAAACTGGTTCATTTTATTGGGAAAGACAATATTGTTTTTCACTGTATCATTTTCCCTGCGATGCTTAAAGCCGAAGGAAGCTATATTTTGCCGGATAATGTTCCTGCAAATGAATTTTTGAATTTGGAAGGAAATAAACTTTCGACTTCTAAAAACTGGGCAGTTTGGCTGCACGAATATTTAGAAGAATTTCCGGAGAAACAAGATGTTTTGCGTTATGCATTAACATCAAACGCTCCAGAAACTAAGGATAATGATTTTACCTGGAAAGATTTCCAGGCAAGAAACAACAATGAATTGGTTGCCATTTTTGGTAACTTTATTAATCGTGTTGTAGTTCTAACGAACAAATATTACGACGGATTTATCCCAACTCCGAATGAATTATCTGAGGTTGATGAAAATACTTTGGCAGAATTAAAAGCGTATCCAGCCGTGATTTCAAGTTCGGTGGAGCGTTACAGATTCCGTGAAGCTTTAGGCGAATTGATGAATGTTGCCCGTTTAGGAAATAAATATCTTGCCGATGAAGAGCCTTGGAAAGTGATGAAAGACAATCCGGAGCGTGTAAAAACTCAAATGTATGTTGCACTTCAAATTGCTGCTGCGTTGAGCATTTTAGCAGAACCGTTCTTGCCTTTTACCGCTGCTAAATTATCAAGAATATTGAAAAACGAAGGCAAACTAAAATGGAATGACGTTGCTGAAAATTCAGAATTAATTCCGGAAGGGCACCAAATTGGTGAAGCCGAATTATTATTTGCAAAAATAGAAGACGAAGAAATACAAAAACAAATAGATAAATTGGAAGCTACAAAAACTGCTAATATCGCTGAAAACAAAAAAGCAGAACCTCAAAAAGATTTGATTCAGTATGAGGATTTCGCTAAAATGGATTTACGCGTAGGAACCATCATTGAAGCGGAGAAAATGCCAAAAGCAAACAAACTTTTGGTGCTGAAAATTGATACCGGAATCGACGTTCGCACGATAGTTTCTGGAATTGCCGAAAGCTTTTCGCCAGAAGAAATCATTGGTAAACGTGTTACAGTTTTAGCCAACTTAGCGCCAAGAGCTTTACGCGGAGTTGAAAGTCAAGGAATGATCTTAATGACAACAAACGCCGAAGGAAAATTAGTATTTGTAAATCCTGATACTGATGCGCCAAATGGTGAAACGATAAACTAAGATTTTATAAATATCAAAAAAGTAAAGATGCGCAATTGCGCATCTTTTTTTTTGCCATTCGGAAATCTGTATTTTGTGCCGCTAGGCACTACAGGTTGGTAGAAAAAAAATCAGGTTTCAATTTCGATAGCGTGCAGTAGGGACGCAACAAAATGGAATATCTTGCGTACCTACGGTACGGTGAATATTTTTAATTCCTGTTTTTCTACCGATGTGTAGTGCCTAACGGCACATTTTGATTCTTGATTCAATTTTCAAACAAAACAAAAACAAGTTTAATCTAAATTTTATAATTATTGAAAAGCATGAATTTGCTAATCACTTTAATAGATTCTCACTTTTCCTTTTAAAAGAAAATTCTGAAACATTTTATTTACTATACTTTTACTTTCAGAAAAAAACAAGATATTCGTCAAAAAAAAACTTTATATGTTCAAAAAATTACTTCTTACCTTTTTATTTTTAAATAGCTTACTTTCTTTTTCTCAAGATATTGTAAGTTCTACTCCTGTTGAATTAAAAAAGAATCGTGACATTTTTCAGGTTGTAAACACTGAAAAAAAGGATGTTACTTTATTTGTCAGTGACAAAATAAAAGTAAAAGCCATTCATCTTAACGAAAACATGCAAATTGTTGATAGTATTTCTACCGAAAGACCAGGTACTAAGACTTATGATAATATGATTGGCTATAATATCAGCAATAACAATACTAGATTATTCTGGTCGTCTGATAATTACCAGGATATTTATACACAATTGTTTGATTTTAATACACGCAAAGTCGAAACAAAACAATATTCTCTTGTATTAAAAGAAGAGAAAATTCTACAAAAATTCAGCGAAAATGAGAATTTCTATATTTTAACTTTTATCAAGAAAAGCAGTAATTTGAAACTTCATATTTTTGACAAAGACGGAAACTATAATGCAAAAACAATTTCGCTCGAAGGATTTCACTTTTTAAAACGCACTTATGCAAAAACAGATTTAGATGGAGCATTAAGTGAAAATTTACTTCCTTTTGAACTTCCATATACACTAAAGTATATCACCCCTGAAAACCCAACTTCATTAACCGATGGAGCGAAAAAGAGAAAATGTTACTTTAATAAAAACCAAATTATAATAACCCTGGATACTAATGTTGACTTTACCCAGGTTTTTACTATTGATCTAAACACATTTACTGCTAAAGAAAGAATGATAAAACAACGTTTTATACCAGTAGATCGTACATCTTTAAATTCTAACTCTTTCTATTTTGAGAATAAACTGTATCAGGTAAAAACTTCATCAGATCTTTTATATTTTACCATAAAAGATTTGGATGACAATATCTTAAAAGAACATTTTGCTAATGTTACCAAACCAATCGAATTCAAGAATTCCGAAATATATCAGGAAGGTGGAGATTTCTTTGGAGGAAAAAGAACCTTAGAAACCTCAGCGCAGTTTATTAGAAAAGTAAACAATTTAAATGCTGGTCTTTCTTGCTATCATATTGGAGAAAATACCCTAATTACTTTTGGAGGTGTTTCTTCAACTCAGCAATCAGGCGGACAAGCGGCTTTAGGACAATTTGGCTTAATTGGAGCTTTGATTTCAGTAGCAGTGTACAATCCAACAATGGAAAACTTTAACTCATATACTAATAGAAAAGTCGTGAAAATTGAAGGTTTATTTGACAAAGAGGGAAATAATATAAAAGGCGAATTACAACCTTTGGCATTTGATAAAATCAGAACCTTTTTTGACAAGAACACTGATGTTTCATCACAAACCTTATTTAAAATTAGCGACTTTTATTATCTTGGTTATTATGATAATAAAACCAAAGAATATATCATTAGAAAATTTGCTGATTAAAATCTTAAATTCCCGAGCTATCCCAATGGAAACTCGGGAACGTTTTATCGAATCTAAAGCAAAGATTATAATTCTCTACTCAACAACATAATTCCTCGTTTTATGCTAGTCATAAACTGGCACGACTCTTTATTTATTTAAACACTACAGGAACACCAATTTTAATTCAAATTAGTTTTCTTTCATAAAAAGTAAGATATTAGCGCCTAAATCGTTCTAAAAAACCTAAAATGATGGAACTGCTAGATAGTTTACCCACTTTACTTAAATCTTTTTGGTATATCGCTATTCCAACAAGTATCATTTTTATTATTCAGACCATAATTACCTTTACCGGTGTTGACGTAGCCGATGGTTTTGACACTGATTTTCATGCAGATGTACACGACGGAGGTTCAGACTTTCAACTTTTTTCATTGCGAAACCTTATCAATTTTTTATTAGGATTCAGCTGGACCGGAATTTCGTTTTATACCACAATTGGAGATAATCCTTTATTACTTATTGGAACTTCCTTTGTTGTTGGGGTTTTATTTGTTGTTTTGTTTTTCCTGGTGATCAAACAAGTACAAAAATTAGCCGAAGACAATTCATTTAAGATCTCCAATACTTTAAATAAAACGGCCGAAGTTTATTTGACGATTCCCGAAAACAAAAAAGGAAAAGGCAAAATCATGATTAGTGTAAACGGCGCCTTTCATGAACTGGAAGCCATGACCGAGAATGACAGGATTCCGTCAGGAGCAGTAGTAAGAGTCGTAAAAATAGAAAATAACAACATTTTAATAGTAGAATCCATTTAACATAACCAAGCATGAACCCAATTATTTTAATTGCAGTTGCGGCAATCGTTTTATTCGTAACAATTTCGGCATTAATTTCAAGGTACAAACGTTGTCCTTCTGATAAAATTTTAGTCATTTACGGACGCACTGGTGGAACATCGGCAAAATGTGTTCACGGAGGTGGCGCTTTTATCTGGCCAGTGATTCAGGATTATGCTTTTTTAGATTTAAAACCGCTTTCGATCGAAGCTAATTTAACGAATGCCTTAAGCAGACAAAACATTAGAGTCGATGTTCCTTGTCGATTTACTATTGCAATTTCTACAGAAACTGATAGCATGAATACGGCTGCAGAAAGACTTTTAGGCTTATCATCAGAACAAATTCAGGAACTGGCAAAAGATATTTTATTCGGACAATTGCGTTTGGTAATTGCTACGATGACTATTGAAGAAATCAATTCAGACCGTGATAAATTTTTGGATAATATTTCGAAAAACGTTGATAGCGAACTAAAGAAAATTGGTTTAAAATTAATCAACGTAAACGTTACCGATATTAAAGATGAGTCTGGATATATCGAAGCTCTTGGAAAAGAAGCGGCTGCAAAAGCCATCAACGAAGCAAAAATTAGTGTTGCCGAGCAGGAAAAAATTGGAGAAACCGGTAAGGCTCTTGCCGATAGAGAAAAAGATACTCAAATAGCTGAAACACATAGAGACAGAGATGTAAAAATTGCTATTACACAAAAAGACAGAGAAATTAGTATTGCAACTGCCTCGAAAGATGAAACTATCGGAAAAGCAGAAGCCGCAAGAGATACAAGGGTAAAAACATCTGAAGCCAATGCCATTGCAATTCAGGGAGAAAACGAGGCTAAGATTGCGATTGCAAATTCTGAAGCTTTACGTAGAGAAAAAGAAGCAGAATCGTTGCGTATTGCGATAACTGCCGAAAAAGTACAACAAGCCAAAGCATTGGAAGAATCGTATGTTGCTGAACAAAAAGCCGAGTTGGCGCGTTCTGAAAGAGAACGTTCTACTCAAATTGCGAACATCGTAATTCCTGCCGAAATTGCCAAGCAAAGAGCCATTATCGAAGCTCAGGCTGCCGCAGAAACTATTAGAGAGAATGCAAAAGGAGAAGCAGATGCTATTTTTGCCAAAATGGAAGCAGAAGCAAAAGGTCTCTTTGAAATATTGACAAAACAAGCCGAAGGTTATAAAGAGGTTGTGGCTGCTGCAGGCGGAGATCCAAGCAAAGCTTTCCAATTATTGTTATTAGAAAAACTTCCTGAACTGGTAAAAACTCAGGTTGAGGCTGTTAAAAACATTAAAATTGATAAAATCACGGTTTGGGATTCTGGTAACGGACAAGGCGATAACGGAAGTTCATCGACTGCAAACTTTGTTTCAGGAATGATGAAAACGGTTCCTCCATTGAACGATTTATTCAATATGGCCGGACTTAATTTACCGTCTTACCTAAAAGGTGAAGATACTCCTGAAGTTCCTCCAACAATTCAAGTTGTAGAAAAAGAAGAATAATAATTCATTCTTTCATCAAAAAGCGCGAACCGATTAAGATTTTTAATTGATTCGCGTTTTTTGCTTTCAAAGTATTCACTTTGTAAAGTATCTTTGAAAAATAATACGCGAATATATATACCTAATGAAAATTACCAAACCAAGATTAGCCTTAATCTGCGGAATACTTTGTATTTCAATATTCCCAATATTGGTTAAACTTAAATTAGCTCCGGGATTAATTTCGGCTTTTTATCGCATGGCTTTTGCCGTGATTTTACTTTTACCTTATGTGCTGATTACTCAAAATTTTAAACTGCCAAAAACAAAATACGTTCTGTTAGCAGTTCTTTGCGGTGTCTTATTTTCCTCAGATGTTGCAGTTTGGAATATCGCCATTCAGGATTCAAGTGCAACGCAAGCATCTTTATTAACGAATTTATCGCCGCTTTGGGTAGGAATTGGTTCTTTTTTCTTTTTGAAAGTAAGACCTGCAACTAATTTTTGGATTGGAACTGTGGTTTCTTTATTTGGAATGATTACGTTAGTTGGTTTTAATTTTTTCCTTGAATTGAACTTTGACCATGCCTTTCTTTTCGCCGTTTTATCAGGAATTCTATATTCAATTTATCTTTTAGTAAGTAAAAATGTTCTTTCACAAGTTGATGTTTTATCGTTTATGACCATTAGCTTATTTGCCTCGAGTATTTATTTAGGAATTCTTTGTTATGCTTTAAATGAACCTTTTACCGGATTCTCAGATACAGGATGGTTTGTACTAATTTTGCAGGCTGTTATTTGCCAGTTGTGTGCCTGGATTTCTATTAGTTACGCCACACAACACATGCGAGCCACGAGAGTTTCGCTAAGTTTATTGAGTCAGGCTGTAATTACATCTATATTAGCTTGGTTGTTTTTAGAAGAACAAATAACTTTACAAATGGTTTTTGGCGGCATCATTTTGCTATTCGGGATTAGAATCACTTTTTACGATAAGACGATTTCATTAAAAAAACTGTTTACTAAGAATTAAGATTGAGAAATGCCACACGGATGACACGGGTTTAAACAGGTCTAAGCTGATTGGTTTTTAGCTGATTGCGAAAAAGTTCTCGCAGATTTCGCAGATTGAGCTGATTTATTTAAAATAATTCGTGAATTCGTGGCGAAAAAACAGCCCACGGATGACACGGGTTTAAACGGATTTACGCTGATTGGTTTTTAACTAATTGAGAAAAAGTTCTCGCGCAGATTCGGAAGATTGAGCTGATTTATTTAAAATAATTCGTGAATTCGTGGCGAAAAAACAGCCCACGGATGACACAGATTTAAAAAGGGTTTCACGCAGATGTAAAGAGATTTAAACAGATTTTTAAAATCATTTAATCTGTGGCAAAAAAAACTTGAAACTAAAAAAACAACATCTTTATGTTACATAAAAACAAAATACCAAACTTAAAAGTAATCGCATTTGATGCTGATGATACTTTATTTGTGAATGAACCTTACTTTGAGGAAACGGAGCATAAATTTTGCGCTTTGATGGAAGATTATCTTTCTCATCAGGGTATTTCGCAAGAATTGTTTAAGATCGAAATTGCCAACCTCCCTTTATATGGTTACGGAATAAAAGGTTATATTCTTTCGATGATCGAAGCAGCAATGAACATTTCGAACAATACGATTCCAATTGAGGTTATTACAAAAATCATCCAATACGGAAAAGAATTACTCGAAAAACCCATCGAACTTTTGGATGGAGTTGAAGAAACTTTACAAGCTTTACACGGAAAATATAAGTTGGTTGTGGCCACAAAAGGAGACCTGAAAGACCAACACAGCAAATTACATCGGTCCGGTTTGGGGCACTATTTTCATCACATAGAAGTAATGTCAGACAAGCAGGAAATTGATTATGAAAAACTATTAGGTCGTTTAGACATTCAGGCACATGAATTTCTTATGATCGGAAATTCATTAAAATCTGATGTTTTACCCGTTTTAGGACTTGGAGGTTACGCCGTTCATATTCCGTTTCACACCACTTGGGAACACGAAAAAATTAGTCATAAAGTCGAACACAAACATTTTAGTTCATTCGAAAAAATTACCCAGGTACTTCAGAACTTATCATAATGAAAACACTTTTAGATTTAGAAAACTGGAATCGCAAAGAACATTTCCAGCACTTTAAACAGATGGAAGAACCTTTTTTTGGTGCAACCGTAGCAATTGATTGTACCAAAGCCTATCAAACTGCAAAAAACCTGAAAGCTTCTTTCTTCATTTATTATTTACACAAAACACTGGTTGCCGTAAACTCTATTGAAAATTTCAAGTACAGAATTGCTGATGACAAGATTTACATTAACAACCGTATAGATGCATCAGCAACAATTGGGCGTCAGGACGGTACTTTTGGTTTTTCATTAATCGAATACAATCCGGATTTTAAAATATTCGAACAAAATGCTTTAGCCGAAATTGAACGCATTCAAAACACAACCGGACTTTTTACAAGATCATTTGATGATGATAATCTGATTCATTTTTCGGCAATTCCGTGGCTCAATTTTACGTCTCTTTCGCATGCACGGAGTTACACTTTTCCAGATAGCTGCCCAAAAATTTCATTTGGAAAAATGATTACTTCAGAAACTGGAAAAAAAACAATGGCCATGTCCGTACATGTTCATCACGGTTTGATGGATGGTTTGCATATGGGCCAATTTGTTGATTATTTTCAGGAGTTGATGAATACCTGAAATCATATTTAACCTTATTCTATTATTATAAAAACCTATATAGGAAAGTAATTCTTACAATAAATCATTTGTTTGGGAAAAATTTAAAATCTCAAATAATAATGAAAAAAATTGTAATTATTTTAGCGTTTTCGCTGGTTATCAACAACCTAAACGCGCAAACACAAAATAGCGGAAATGACTATAATAAATGGTCTATCGAATTAGCTGGCGGTTTTAACAAACCTCAACGCCCAATGTCAAATGATTATTACACTGCAAGAGTTAGTCCTTTTACTGCTGATTTGGGTGTAAGATATATGATGAACAATAAATTTGGTTTGAAAGCTGATTTCGGATACAACAGTTTCACAGATCATGGCAATTCAAATACTTTTGATTCTAAATACTACAGAGTTGATTTACAAGGAGTAGCCAACTTAGGAAGAATCATGAATTTTGAAACATGGACTAAAACGATTGGTTTATTAGGTCACGCTGGTATTGGGGTTGCTCAATTAGAAAACGAAGACCTACATGTAAAAGACAGAATGGGTAATTTCATTGCAGGTTTTACAGGTCAAATCAGACTATCAAACCGTCTTGCTTTAACAGGTGATTTTACTACTATTGTTAATGCTTTTCAGGATGCTACTTTTGACGGAGCGGGACTTACAAACTCTAGAGGACTTTCAGGACTTGTATTCAACGGAACTGCTGGTTTGACAGTGTATTTAGGGAAAAACACAAAACATGCGGACTGGACTGTTCTTACACAAAATGTTGATCTTACAGCGTATGATAATAAGATCGCGGACCTTGAAAATCAAATTAAGAACATACCATCAAAACAAGTTATTGTCGAAAAACCTGTTACCACTAATACGGTAAGTGACAAAGACATTGTAAAAGAAATGATCAATGACAAATATTACAGTGTTTACTTTGATTTCAACAAATCGATTCCAATAGAAAATTCTACTGCAGCACTTGATGTTATTTTAACTTATTTAAGAAAAAACCCATCTGCTTCTATAGACATTTTAGGTTATGCAGATCAGGTTGGTAAGTCTGAGTACAATGAAAAATTATCAAATGCAAGAGCTAATAATGTGAAAACTATTTTAGAAAAAGCAGGTATTGCATCTTCCCGATTAAATGTTGTTGCTAACGGAGCTGATACATCTATCCAAAAAGATTCTGAAGAAGCAAGAAGATTAGCACGAAGAGTTACTTTTAGAGTAAGATAATAATCTTAATCAAAAATAAAATCAAGCCCTAAAGGAAAATTCTTTTAGGGCTTTTTTAAGGAATTCCGAAACAAAAGAAATGCTTTTTTTGACAATTTTATTAACGTATATTTAATTAAATTTGGAATAATATTTGTGCCCCAATTAATTATGAAAAAGCTTATATTTTTTTTCCTGCTACTTTATCAATCAATACTATTTAGCCAAACGGTTTTAAACACGTATCCATTAATTTTAAACAATCCTTTAGGAAATGGTCAGGCTTTGAATGTTGAGGATGTAAAAACTCATGATATCTATGTTTTTGCAGCAGATGATAAAAAAATTACTATTTTAAAATACAATAAATCGCTATTCCTCGCCAACCAATTTTCAGACACGCTAAGGCATGTAGAGGATCGAACTTTAATTGGCCACAGTATTAGCGAAGATGGAAATCCAACACTTTACTGGAGTTCACAAAACAGAAGAAACTTAAGAATCATCAAATACTATCTGGAAACTAAAACTTCCAGGGCTTTAAACTTTGACTTTCCTGAAAACATTGAATATTTTGTCACTACTTTTCAAAAAGACAATATTTTCTACATTATTGCAAAAGAGAAAAACCAACAACATTTGCTTCTTTACGAGTTTCAGAATGGAAAATGTGAAATCAAAATGTTTGATTTCTCAGGTATTGCATTCCAAAATGAAAAAGGACAAAAGTTTACCTTTAGCTCGTTTATTCGATATTTTCCGCTTCAAAAAATGGAATCAGGCGATTTTAATTCTTTAGACAAAACTAGTGGTCTAAACAAAATGTATGTAACTGAAGATCACATTCTTTTGACATTTGACTACAACTCAAAGAAAACACAAGTAATGAGTCTTAATATGGAAAGTGGCGAGATTACAGAGAAAAATTTTGAACAGCCTGTTTCAAAAAACCCATCGAAATCTTCGAATTCATTCTACAGTCAAAACAAATTATTTCAGGTTAAGGCAAGCAAAGACGAATTTTTATTTGAGATCAAAGATTTTGATTCGCAAAAATCAATCAAAAGTGTTTCAATTTCAAAAAATGATACGATACGATTTAAAAACTCTCCTATTTTTCTTCAGGTAAATAATGAAAAACCGCAGGAATTAAAAACTACCGGAAAGTTTCTCAAACAATTAGCGAATTTAAATGTTGGAGTTTCAGTTTTTAAAAACAACAACAATAACGTAGTCACTTTTGGCGGATTTATTGAACACATTTTTTCTTCTGTTGCTTACAGCCCATTTGATATGTCACTAAGAGATTTTGATGATATGGGAATTCAGCAGTATTCACAAAGTAAAATGGTTTCTTTTGATGCGCTATTAAATGCTAATTATGAATTTGTAAATAACCCGCAACAAGAGCCTTTAGCAATCGACAATATTTTCTATTTTCTAAGTATCAACAAAAATGTATCGCTTCAAAACATTCTTAAATTAAAGAATTATTACATCCTGAGCTATTACGACAATGCTTTAAAACAGTTTGTATTACGAAAATTTACAGATGGTTTTATTAGAGAAGACAACGGAAATCCGATCATGAATAAGTCTCAATTCTCGAGACCGGCTAAATTTGAAAAGCTTAAATTTATTGAGAATTAATCCAAATGTGTTGTGTTTCTGAGTTTCAAAAAACCGGAACCAATTATTTTTTCTAACTTTACAAAAAAGTCACATTATGTTATCGAAAAATATTGAAGCAGCTTTAAACAAGCAAATTCGCATAGAGGCAGAATCTTCGCAAACCTACCTTTCTATGGCTTGTTGGGCCGAAGTACACGGATTAGAGGGAATTGCACAATTTATGTATACCCAATCAGATGAAGAGCGCGCACATATGCTTAAGCTAGTTAAGTATATTAACGAACGCGGAGGTCACGCTCAGATTACCGATCTTAAAGCGCCAAAAACATCTTATTCTACATTTAAAGAAATGTTTGAAGCACTTTACAACCATGAGATTTTTGTTTCAGAATCTATCAATGAACTGGTACATATTACTTTTTCAGAAAAAGATTATGCAACTCACAATTTCTTACAATGGTATGTAGCAGAGCAAATCGAGGAAGAAGCAACAGCTAAATCTATATTAGATAAAATCAACTTAATTGGAGATGACAAAGGAGGACTTTACTTGTTCGACCGTGATATCCAGCAATTAACGGTGACAAGCTCTATTGCGATCAACCCTAAATAAAAAAGTTAAAGTTTATTTAGAATACTTAAAAATAACTATTTTCTTTTATATTTGTCTCTGTTTTTAAATACGGAGGAAAATTGAGCAAGAAAGAAAAAGATAAGGACAAGAAAAAGGATAAAAAGAAAAAGAAGAAAGAAGTTATCCTTGATAAGATTAAAAAGTTGGAAAACTGTAAATCTTCCTGCTGTGAGAAATACAAAAAGAGCGAAAAGAAACGCTGCTCGCGTTGTCCTATGTTTGATTTATTCAAAAAAACTGCTTAACTAAAATATATAAAACCCACCAAGAAATTTGGTGGGTTTTTAGTTTAAATTGCAGTCGTCTTAAGACTCAAAATGGATCAATTCTAAAACCTGTGGAGAGAGAAGAAATTTACCACGGAGAACACAAAGTTTTTTTAAATATGCTAACTTTGGTAAAAACACAAAGTTCACAAAGCTTTGCGGACTTAGATGGTGTAAATGCACTTAAATCTTAGTGAACTCTGCGAAAAACCTTCGTTTCTCTGCGGTAAAAAATAATTAGGCGTATAAAATTTTTAATGTTTCTCTTTAACATTTAACATTGATTCCTCAAAATTTAATTATGAAAAACCAGATTACTATACCCCACTCCAGTCTTGATTTTTTGACTCAGCTTAAAGAAAATAACAACAAGCCCTGGTTCGACGCTAATAAAACGGAATATTTAAAAGAATTAAATCATATTGAAACTTTTGCAGGTGCTTTGCTTGAGCAGCTTTCAAAAACTGATGTTTTGGAAACTTCTTCGGGTAAAAAAAGTGTCTACAGGATTTATCGCGACATTCGGTTTTCTAAAGATAAAACTCCTTTTAAAACCTTTTGGGGCGGCAGCTACACAAGAGCAACAAGTGCAAGACGCGGCGGTTATTATTTTCATATCGAAAAAGGCAACAGCTTTTTTGCAGGTGGTTTTTGGGGACCCAATGCTGGAGACTTAAAACGCATACGTAGCGAATTTGCTCACGATGCCGGACCAATGAATAAAATATTACAATCAAAATCTTTTGTAAAAACCTTTGGAACTTTACAAGGTGAACAACTCAAAACAGCACCAAAAGGCTATGAAATAACTCACGAAGCCATAGATTTGCTTCGCTACAAGCAGTTTTTGATCATTAAACGTTTTACTGATGAGGAAGTTTTAAGTCCGTTATTTTTAGAACAGGCTTTAGACACTTGCAAAAATATGAGACCTTTTTTCGACTATATGAGCGAAATACTTTCAACCGATATCAATGGAGCTTCTGTTTTATAATTTACATTGTATGCAACACAAAAAACCCGATTACTTTATCCAGGCAATCGGGTTATATTCAATTTGAATAAACGTTATCTGCTAAGCAATAAAATTTCATTAACAATAACTTCGGTCACGTATCTTTTTTCACCGTTTTTATTGTCATAACTTCTATGGGTTAGTTTTCCTTCAACAGCAATTTCTTTCCCTTTTACTACATATTTTTCGATAATTTCAGCCGTTTTACCCCAGGCCGTCACACGATGCCATTCTGTTTGTTCCACTTTTTCACCTTTATCATTCGTGTATTTCTCGTTTGTAGCAATCGTTAGATAAGCTAATTTTCTTCCACTTTCTAAAGTTCTGATTTCCGGGTCGTTTCCTGCATTACCAATTAATTGTACTCTGTTTTTCATTGCATTCATGGCGTGTAATATTTAAAAGTTCGTATATAAAGAATTCGTTTATCAAATTCAACAGGGCAAAGATGCGACAGACTCCAAAAAATAATCGGTTGTAAAGTACTTACTTTCGGTTGTAACTATTTGTAAGCGTTTGTAAATGGAAATATTTCTTTGTATATTTAACATAAATCATACTACAATGCAAACACAAATCAATAAAGTTGAATTAAGAAATTTAGAATTCGACGACTATCAGCAGTTAAAAAATTCAATGGTTGAATCGTATCCTGAAATGGCGAATTCATATTGGAGACCTAACGATATAAAAAAATTACTCTCAATATTCCCTGAAGGCCAACTTGTTATACTAGTAGATGGTATAGTTGTAGGATCAGCATTATCACTAATTGTCGACGAAAAATTAGTAGACAAAAGACACAATTACAAACAAATTATAGGCGATTATACTTTTTCGACTCATAATCCAGATGGGGAAATATTGTACGGTATAGACGTTTTTATCCATCCTAATTATCGCGGTTTGCGTTTAGGCCGCCGTTTATACGATACGCGTAAAGAACTGTGCGAGCAATTGAACCTAAAAGCAATTGTTTTTGCCGGAAGAATTCCAAATTATTCTCAACACTCAAAAAAGATGACACCAAGAGTGTACATCGATAAAGTAAAACATAAAGAATTACACGATCCGGTACTTTCATTTCAGTTGAGTAATGATTTTCACGTTTTGCGAATTATCAAAAACTATCTTGAAGGTGACGAAGAATCCAAAGAATTTGCGGTTCTTTTAGAATGGAACAATGTTTATTACGATGAAAGTCCAAAGCTAATTAATCTTGAAAAAAGCGTTATTCGTTTAGGATTGGTACAATGGCAAATGCGCCAATTGAATAATCTGGAAGAATTTTTTGAACAGTCAGAATTTTTTATCGATGTCGTCTCAGGTTATGGGGCAGATTTTGCTTTGTTTCCGGAACTTTTTATTGCGCCTTTGATGGCCGATTACAATCATTTATCTGAAGCCGAAGCCATTCGTGAACTTGCCCGATATTCTGATCCTATCAGAAAACGTTTTCAGGAATTTGCTATTTCGTATAACATCAATATCATTACCGGAAGCATGCCGCTTTTAGACAATGGTAACTTGTACAATGTTGGTTTTTTATGCAAAAGAGACGGTACATCAGAAATGTATACTAAAATTCACGTTACACCAAACGAAGTACAGCATTGGGGAATGAAAGGCGGATCGCACTTTAAAACCTTTGATACTGATTGTGGTAAAATTGGAATCCTGATTTGTTATGACGTTGAGTTTCCGGAACTTTCAAGAATTCTGGCCAATGAAGGGATGAATATTTTGTTTGTTCCTTTCTTAACCGATACACAAAATGCGTACACTCGTGTAAAACATTGTTCGCAGGCTCGTGCCATAGAAAATGAGTGTTATGTAGCCATAGCAGGTTGCGTAGGGAATTTACCAAAAGTGAATAATATGGACATTCAATATGCGCAGGCATCTGTGTTTACACCATCAGATTTTGCTTTTCCTAGTAATGGTATAAAGGCAGAAGCAACTCCAAATACTGAGATGACGCTAATTGTCGATGTCGATTTGAATTTACTTAAACAACTTCACGAGCACGGAAGTGTGAGGATTTTAAAAGACCGACGTACCGATTTATATGAAATTAAAAAGATTGAACCATGAAAACATGTCTCGAATGTTCGGAAAAAATTGTAGGCCGCGAAGACAAAAAATTCTGTTCAGACAGCTGTAGAAATGCCTACAATAATAAAATAAATAAAGACAGTACTAATTTCATGAGGAATGTAAACAACAAATTACGAAAAAATTACCGTATTTTGTGTGAATTAAATACTGATGGAAAATCTAAAGCAACAAGGGATAAAATGATCAACAAAGGTTTTGATTTCGAATTCTTTACCAATATCTTGCAGACCAAAACAGGGAATACCTACTATTTCCTGTATGATCAGGGATATCGATCTTTGGACAATGATTATTTTATGCTTGTTAAAAAAGAAATATAGTACGTAATGAAGAAAAACCCCACCTCAATTCTGGCCATAATCTGCATTTTAGCCATTCTTGGCATCATATACGCCTCGATGATGCCACAGTGGATTTCAAAAGATGAAGAAGCTCTTGCTGATTTTTCTACCGAAAGAGCGCTAAACCAAGTCGAAATTATTGCGCAAAAACCACATTATGTTAGCTCGACCAATCATGAACTGGTTGCCAATTATCTTAAACTTGAACTCAATAGGATTGGATTGGAAACCTCTATTCAGGAAGGTTTTACCCTCAACGATAAAGGATTATTAGTAAAGTCTAAAAACATTCTGGCCCGAATTAAAGGAACTGATAGCTCAAAAGCGCTATTACTATTATCTCATTATGACAGTGCACCGCATTCATTTTCTAAAGGTGCAAGCGACGATGCCTCAGGAGTTGCTACTATTTTAGAAGGAGTTCGTGCTTTTTTATACGCCAAGCAACCCCATAAAAACGATATTATTATTCTTTTTTCTGATGCCGAAGAATTGGGTTTAAACGGAGCTGCTCTTTTTGTGAACAAACATCCATGGGCAAAAGAAGTTGGACTTGTGATCAATTTTGAAGCAAGAGGTTCTTCAGGACCAAGTTACATGTTAATGGAAACCAACAAGGGAAATCAGGCGCTTGTAAAAGAATTTGCCAATGCAAAAACCCAATATCCGGTTTCGAATTCGCTCATGTACAGTATTTATAAGATGCTTCCTAACGATACTGATTTAACCGTTTTTAGAGAACAGGGAAATATTCAGGGTTTTAATTTTGCTTTTATCGACGGACATTATAATTATCATACGCAACAAGACGATGTTCAGCATTTAAGCAAAACCACATTAAAACATCAGGGAACGTATTTAATGCCTTTACTAAAATACTTTTCGAATGTTGATTTGAACGCTACCGATTCTGCAGAAGATGATGTCTATTTCAGCGTTCCGTTCTCTTTCATAAGTTACCCCTTTACCTGGGTTTTTCCAATGACGATTATTGCTTTAGGTTTATTGATTCTTTTTATTTTTATAGGAAAAGCCAAGCGTGTCATTACTTTCAGAGAAATTTTCAGAGGATTTGTTCCTCTTTTAGGCGCCATCATTATCTCAGGATTAGTTACTTTTTTAGGATGGAAAATTTTACTTCAAATTTATCCTCAATATTCTGATCTCCTTAACGGATTTACTTATAACGGACATGCTTACATTGGTGCTTTTGTATCGCTGAGTATCGCCATTTCTTTTGCTTTCTACCATCATTTTTCAGAAGCAAAAATCACAATGAATCATTTTGTAGCACCTTTGCTGCTTTGGATTATCATCAATGCATTTCTGGCAAATAGCTTAACAGGCGCTGGATTCCTGATTATTCCGGTTTATTTTGGCATTATGCTATTCGGTATTTTTGTCATTACCAAACACTATAGCTTAGGCGTAAATTTATTATTCAGCATTCCTGCATTGGCCATTATTGCGCCTTTTATTGTGATGTTTCCAGTTGGTTTAGGTTTAAAGATCCTTTTTGGAAGTGCTGTCCTAACCGTTTTACTTTTCGGATTATTACTTCCTGTATTTGGTGACTTCTTTAAAAAAGGAGCATGGACTATGTTCTTTTTTGCTGTTTCTATTGGATTTTTCATCTATGCCGGTTACCATTCTGGCTACCAACACGGTGAAGCAAAATCAAACAGCTTATTATATGTTTATAATGCCAATACCAACTCCGCAGTCTGGACCACTTATGATGTCAATTTAGACGAATGGACTAAAACTTATTTAGGAGAAAAAAATCAAAAAGCCGTTGGTTTAAATTCATTGCCTCTAGCCAGCAAATACAATTCCGGATTTACTTACAGCGCAATTGCTCCTGTTGTTGATATTCCAAAACCAACGATTGCTTTCCTAAAAGACAGTGTTGTAGGTAATAACAGATATCTGAAAATTAAAATTACTCCAAACAGAAAAGTCAATCGTTACGATATTTACGCGAATCCTAAAATGACATTTTTTAATTTTAAAGCCAATGGTGTTGCAACTTCCGGAGAAAAAGGAAACCGTTTAGAAAGAGATGGCGCAAAAATACTATGCTATTATGTTGTAGGCAATGAACCGCTCGTAATGGATTTCTATATTAATAAATCTTCTGTTTTTGATATGGATTTAATCGAAAGTTCATTCGATTTAATGACAAATCCGTTATTACAAATAAAACCAAGAAGCGACTGGATGATGCCTACTCCATTTGTTTTAAATGATGCTATATTAATTCAACAAAAAATAAAAAAATATACAGCACCGGTAGCTACTCTTGCACCTGCAACCGCAGTAAAAGACAGTACTGTTATTGCAAAAGACAGTTTAAAACCTGCTGTAAAACCAGAATAAATAAACTTTTCTAACCTAACCATTATGAAGAAAACATTTCTGCTTTTTGTTACTTTAAGTTTTTTCAATGCTAAGAGTCAGACCTTAGAAGAAAAAATAGCTACAAAAGCCTGCACTTGCCTGGAAAAAAGCAAAGAAGTAAATGAAGAAATCTACAGAAATTGTTTGACCAATTCGATGGCAGAAGTAGTTTTGCAGGATAAAGATGCAAAAGTAAGAGAAGGCATTAATACGGTAGAAGGAATCAAGTCTCTGCTTCAAAAATCAGATGAAACTATTGCCAAAACCTGTTCGAAGTTTTTACCAAAAACACCTGAAAACAAATCAGATATTTATTATAGTGATTCTAAAAATGAAAAGGCACAAAATTCTTATATCATTGCAAAAGATTTTATGCAGGCTCAAAAGTATAAACTAGCGATAGAAGGTTTGCAAATGGCATTAAAACAAGATCCAAAGTTTGTTTTGGCCCTAGATGATCTGGCTGTTTGTTACAGACAATTAAATGATTACGACAACGCCATAAAATATTATAAAAAGTCACTCGAAATATATCCTGAAGGCGAATATGCTTTAATGAATATTGGAGTAGTTTATTCACTAAAATCAGATTATAAAACGGCTATCGATTATTACGAAAGGCTTATAAAATATCAGCCCAACAATGCTGAAGGATATTTTGGCGCCGGAAAAAACTACCTGCAACTCAACAATGACGAAAAAGCATTGAACGATATTTTTATAGCCCACAGAATATATACTGCAGACAAATCAGAATATTCAAAAGACACCGAAATGCTTATGGGAGCTATTTATCAAAAAATGGTAAAAGAAAACAAAGAAGATGTTTTCAAAAAAATTGCGGCAGAAAACAATATTGTCATCGAATAATTCGGATATAAATCAAAAATCAAGGGCAAACTTTAAAATTAAAGTTTGCCCTTTTTCTTTAACAGGCACATTCAATTTTCAATCCTGCTTTTACTCCGTTTGTTCCTTCGGTGGAATATCCGTCAAACTTCCACCACTCGATTCCTCCCATTAATTCTTTTACTTTAAATCCTAATTTTGCCATATTCAAAGCGCCCCTTGTCGAAGCGTTACATCCAATTCCGTCGCAATACGTCACATACAAAACATCTTTATCCAGATGTTTTGTAGTTTCAGCCGTCATTTCGCGATGCGGAATATTAATGGCTGTCGGAATATGTTCGGCTTCAAAACCAAATGCTTTTCTTGCATCAATTACAATTACTTTCTCACCATTGTTCAAAGCATCAAATAAATCAGAAGGATCCATTTCGAAGGCCAGTTTGTTTTCGTAGTGTTTAATTTGTGCTTCCATTTTTGTTGTGTTTTTATGATTAGTTATTTCAAAAGTACTTCAACCATAAATGTGATAAAAACGAAAAGAATTCATCAACTTGATTACTTTTTTTCATCAAAAAACCATTTTAAAATTTTGTTCCTTTGTAATTCTAATTCCCAAAAAATGGAAATCCGTCATTTAAGATTAATAAAAGCAATTGTCGAAGAAGGAAGCATCACCAAAGCGATTGATAAATTGCATTTGACACAATCGGCGTTGAGCCACCAACTCAAAGAAGCCGAATATCAATTGGGAACTCCCGTTTTTTTGAGAACCAATAAAAAGCTGGTTTTGACCAAAGCCGGCGAAAAAATCTACGAATTGGCCAATGAAATTCTGGAAAAACTCTCGCAAACCGAATCTCAAATCAAGCAAATGGTATATGGAGAACACGGCGAAATAAGGATTAGTACCGAATGTTTTTCGAGTTATCACTGGCTGCCATCGGTTTTAAAACAATTTCATCTTTTATATCCCAATGTCGATTTAAAAATTGTAACTGAAGCCACACATATTCCGTTGCAGAAATTATTAGAAAACACCATTGATATTGCCATTATCAGCGATCAGATCAAAGACAATAACATCAAATATATTGAACTTTTTCAGGACGAAGTCGTAATGGCGGTTTCTGAAAACCATGCCTGGGCGAATAAAAAGTACGTCGTTGCCGAGGATTTTACCAACGAACATTTATTGATTCATTCCCTTCCGATGGAAACGGTTACAATTCATCAGTTTGTTTTGGCTCCAGCCAAAGTAACTCCAAAGAAAATCACTCCCTTACCATTAACCGAAGCATCTCTGGAAATGGTTAAAGCCGATATGGGCGTAATGTCGATGGCAAAATGGGCCTTGTTACCACATTTAAAAAATAATCCCATAAAAGCCATTAAAATTGGAAAAAACGGATTGAAAAGAAAACACTTTATTGCCATTCGCGAAAACGAAAAATATCCGGATTACTTTCATCATTTTATTACCTTTTTACAAAACGAAATCAATCTGCAATGGAATATTCAATAAGAAATTGCGAAATAGCTGATGTACCAAAATTGGTCGTTTTGTGCCAAAAACATTCTGAATTCGAGAAAGCCGATTATTCTCCGGACGGAAAAGAGGAAGGTCTTAAAAAAGCTTTGTTTAACAAACAACCCAAATTACATTGTTTGGTCGTGGCCACAAAAGAAACGATCATAGGTTATGTTTCTTATACTTTTGATTTTTCGACTTGGGATGCAGCACCTTTCATGTATATGGATTGTTTGTTTTTGGAAGAAGAAGCCAGAAGTTTTGGAATTGGAGAGATCTTAATTGATACACTCAAAGAAATTGGAAGAGAGAAAAAATGCATCAATTTGCAATGGCAAACACCACAATTTAACGAAAGAGCCATAAAATTTTATCACAGAATTGGTGGAACAGGCAAAGATAAAGTTCGATTTACATTAGATTTATAATATAATTGAAGCTAAAATTATTTAATACTATAAATTGAATAGCGTCCAGCTTTAGTTGGATGTAAAATATAGTTGCGGAAAAAGGCTTTAGCCAAACTAATCTTGATTTGGCTAAAGCCTTTTTCTCTTTAAATCTTATTTCTCCAGCTGAAGCTGGAGCCTATTCAAAAAAAAATTCGACTTTGCCTTTACTGTTCAACCTTAATGATAATTTATCACAAGTTGCGAAAACACTATTTTTTTTAAATTTTAATTTTAAGACTGGAATCTTTGTCCCTTTGTATCTTTGTAACTCTGAACCTCAAAAAAATGAAAAATATAAGCATATTAGGCTGCGGCTGGCTAGGTTTGCCTTTAGCGAAAACCTTAATCGAAAAAGGACATTCAGTAAACGGTTCTACAACTTCTGAAAGTAAATTGCCGATATTAGAAAATGCCGGAATAAATCCGTTTGTTGTCATCCTGAGGGATCCCGAGGCTTCGGGAGAAGGAGCGCTTGAAAGCGAAAGTGTTTCAGAAAGTATACATAATTTCCTCAATAATACTAAAATCTTAATCATAGATATCCCGCCTAAATTACGAGGCAAAAATGCTGATTCATCTCAATCTTCACGAAAGATTTTTGTCGAAAAGATCAAAAATTTAATTCCGTTTATAGAAAAATCAACAGTAAAAAAAGTACTTTTTGTAAGTTCAACCTCTGTTTATGGAGATGAAAACGGAATTATTACAGAAGAAACTATTCCGAATCCTGAAACCGAAAGCGGCAAACAATTGCTTTTGGCAGAAGCGCTTCTTCAAAAGAATCAAAACTTCGAAACTACAATTTTACGTTTTGGCGGTTTAATTGGTGAAGATCGTCATCCGGTTAAATTTCTGGCAGGAAAAGAAAACCTCGAAAACCCGGACGCTCCGGTAAACTTAATTCATCAAAAAGATTGCATTGCAGTTATTGAAGAAATCATCCATCAATCAAAATGGAATGAAGTTTTTAATGCTGTTGCACCTTTTCACCCAACTCGTTCAGCATATTACACTCAAAAAGCAAAAGAGCAAAACTTGATTTTACCAAAATTTAGCGCTGAAAAATCGAATATTAAAAAGGTTATTTCGAGCGAAAAAGTCGAAAACAATTTAAAGTATCAGTTTAACATAGAGAACTATTAAACCTTTATAATTTTCACCATATAAGTTATATAAGTTCATTTAAACCAAACTGCAAAGCTTTGTGACCTCCTAAATAAACGATTTTTATTAACCGCAGCAAACTTTGTAAACTCTTTGAAACCGCTGTAGGCTTTGTGGTAAAAAACTTAAATCTTAAATTTACTTATATAACTTAAATCGTTTAAAAAACTTTGCGAACTTTGCGTAAACCCTTTGCATCTTTGCGGTTAAATAAAAAACTATGGAAACAGTCTATATCAATTCGCCCTTAGGAATCACCAAAATTGTTGGAGATGAAGATGGTGTTGCTGTAATTTCTGTTTCAGATGTTGGCACCAATGAAGTTTCTCAGGAAATTCCGGAAATTTTAAAAGAAGCAGTTTCACAACTTCAGGAATACTTCGACAAAAAAAGAACTGATTTTACTTTCAAACTAAATCCAAAAGGAACTGAATTTCAGCAGAAAGTCTGGAAATCCTTATTAGAGATTCCGTACGGAAAAACAGTAAGTTATATGGATCAGACCAAAAAATTGGGCGACATAAAAGCAATTCGTGCCGTTGCATCTGCAAATGGTAAAAATCCGTTATGGATTGTGGTTCCCTGTCATCGAGTTATTGGCACAAATGGTTCTTTAACAGGTTATGCCGGCGGTTTATCCCGTAAAAAATGGTTAATCGAACACGAAAACCCAACTACACAACAGAGTTTGTTTTAAAACACAAATTTCACAGATTTACACGAATTAAAATTATAGCTTTATATTTACAAAAAGTAAGTTCGTGTAATTGTTTTACTCAAAGTAATCTGTGCCAATTAGTGTAATTAGTGCTAAACTAAAATTATGATTGAAAAAATAAACCTCAATAACATTTTATTTCTGGATATAGAAACCGTTCCCGAAGAAGAGAATTTCAATTCGCTTGACGCGGAAATGCAATCGCTTTGGGATCATAAAACACAATACCAGAGAAAAGACGATTTTACACCAGAAGAATTTTACGACCGCGCTGGAATTTGGGCTGAGTTTGGAAAAATTATCTGTATTTCTGTTGGGTATTTTACCATCAAAGGTGACATCAGGAATTTTAGAGTAACATCGTTCTTTGGTGATGAAAAGAAGATACTTCGTGATTTTAATAATCTAATCAACAATCATTTTCATCAGCCGCAACATCTTTTATGCGGACATAATGCGAAGGAGTTTGATATTCCGTTTATTGCCCGACGCATGATTATCAATCAGATTGCAATTCCGGACAAACTAAATTTATTTGGCAAAAAACCTTGGGAAATTCCGCATTTGGATACTTTAGAATTATGGAAGTTTGGCGATTACAAACACTTTACTTCCTTAAAACTATTAACTAAAATTCTGGGAGTTCCATCACCAAAAGGCGATATCGACGGAAGTCAGGTCGCTCACGTATTTTATGTAGAGAAAGATATTGACCGAATTGTTACCTATTGCGAAAAAGATACCATTGCCGTGGCTCAGATTTTCCTGCGTTTACGTCGTGAAGATTTATTGATTGATGATGAAATTATTCATGTATAGGTGGAGGTACAAAGGCACAAAGTTAAAAAGGTTCAAAGTTTACTAACAGGCTCAAAATGTTTTACTAAATGACGCACCAGGAAATATCTCATTATCGTCTTGTTTCTCAGAAACTTTATAAGACAAGCCCAAATTCTCCACAAGAAATTGTAAAACATCTGTGCGCAATGCAGGCTCAGGATTATGCAATGGCAAAATGGGCAATTGGTTCCAGATGCGAGGCTACTGAAGCAGCAATTGAAGAGGCTATAAATTCGGCACAAATTATCAGAACGCATATTCTTAGACCGACCTGGCATTTTGTTTCGGCAGAAGATATTTATTGGATTTTGGATCTGTCAGGACCACAAGTTCAGAAAATGACTATTTCTGCTGCCAAAAAATATGGTTATGATGTACAGATGCTCAACCAAATTAATTCTCAAATAGAAAAGTTATTAGCCCGAAATAATCATTTAACTCGTGACGAAATCATGCTAGAACTGAACATAAAAAAAGGTTCAAGTCAGGATTTTTTAGCTGCAGCTATTATGATGCATGCCGAGCTCGATGGTTTAGTATGCAACGGAAAAATGAAAGGCAAACAAATAACGTATGCCTTATTGGAAGAAAGGGTTTCGAAACCTAAAACTAAGTTCACCAAAGAGGAAGCTTTAGCAAAATTAGCCCTAAGGTATTTTGAAAGTCATGGCCCTGCAACCCTTCTTGACTTTTCCTGGTGGTCTGGTTTTCCGCCAACTACCTGCAAATTGGCACTTAGTGCAATTGAGTTGCAATTGAATTCGTTCCAGATTGAAAATCAAATCTACTGGTTAAAAAAAGATATCTCTGATGAAACCTACTTCCGCGAAAGCGTTCATTTTCTCCCGGCTTTTGATGAGATTTTAATTTCGTATAAATCCAGAGAAGCTTCTATTTTAGTAGAGCATCAATCTCAAGCTTTCACAAATAATGGAATTTTTAAACCTATTATTCTCGAAAATGGAAGAGTCATAGGAACCTGGAAACGAACGATCAAAAAAGATCACGCAAAAATAGAAACGCAATTTTTTAATGAACCCGAAAGTTCAAAAAAAGAAATTCTGTTTGAAGGTATTAAAGCTTTTGAGAACTATCTGGGAAGTAAAGTTGTTATTGAATAACTTTAATTTTCATTAAAATACTATCGTTTCTTAGAAATACTTCTTCTATCCTTGATAAAATCTTTGCGCATACAATCGCTAAATAATTATATTTACAAAAAAAATTAGCATTATGGTATTAAGTAGATTCTGGTTAGTGATTTTTATTTCCTCAATTGTCTTTATTGTGGTCAGTTTATTTACTGCCAACACTTATACTATTGATTCTGTTATAAACGGAAAAAAAGACGATCCTATTCTGGTCTCAGAAAAGTACATTCATGAACTTCCTGCCTTTATCAAGGACAGCATTCAGAAAGCGCCGGATCAGACCATGATTATTAATCGTGATACGCTTAATTCGGATACTACTTATGTTTATAAAAATAAAACGGTAAAAATTTTCAGCGGTCTTCAAAAATCTGATGGTTTATTGCCAACATGCAAAAGCACTTTGGTCGATTTGATCTTACCACTTATTGCTTATCTGGCTTTTTTCTGCGGATTAATGGAACTTTTAATTATTTCAGGAGCATCCGGAAAATTAGCCAAAGTTTTGAGTCCGGTATTTGTAAAGGTTTTTCCGAGTATTCCTAAAAATCACCCTTCTATATCCTATATGACATTAAACTTTGCTGCGAATTTCCTCGGATTAGATTCGGCTGCAACTCCTTTTGGACTTAAAGCTATGGAAAGTTTACAGGAAATAAATCCCGATAAAGACAGAGCGAGTGATGCTCAAATCATGTTTATGTGTCTTCACGCTTCGGGTTTAACTTTAATCGCGACTTCAATTATTGGGTATCGCGCTGCGGCAAATGCTACGAATCCTGCCGATGTTATGCTTCCGTGTATTATTACCTCTTTTATTGGTACTATTGCGGCATTTTTGATTGTGGGTATTAAACAAAAAATTAATTTTAAAAGTGCTTCTCTTGTCATTGTCTTAATCGGATTAATTGCCGCGATTATTGGTTTGCTGATGTACGTTAACCATTTAGATTTAATTGGAAAAAACTACTTTACTTCTAATCTTTCGGGATTAATATTAATTGGAATTATTGCGTTTACTTTGATTTTTTCATTCAAACACGAAAAGAAATTTAGCGATGCTAATACAACTGTTTTCGAGACATTTGTAGTGGGCGCAAACAACGGTGTTAAAACCGGAGTTACTATTTTTCCTTATGTATTGGGAATGTTAGTGGCTATTTCTCTTTTCAGAAACAGTGGTTTGTTCGAAATCATAAGCGATGCAATTGCATTTGTTTTTTCGAATATGGGAGTAAGTAAAGAAATTACGAATGCATTACCGGTAGCTATGCTTCGCCCGTTTAGTTCTGCAGGATCACGCGGATTTTTAATTGACTCAATGAATACGTTTGGTGCAGATTCTTTGACAGCCAGATTAAGCAGTATTTTTCAGTGCAGTGCCGAAAGTACTTTTTATGTAATTGCGGTTTATTTTGGTTCTGTAAATATCAAGAACACGCGTTATGCCTTGGGCACAATGCTTTTGGTGGATCTTATTTGTGTTATTACGGCAATTTTTGTGGCGACTTGGTTTTTTTAAATCATTATGATTTTATCTAAACTGGACTGAAGTCCAGCCCTACAATATAGGGCGAGCCTACGGCTCTTTTTTTAGAGTTCCTGAGGAACGATTTATATTGTAGGGCCGGATTTTAATCCGGTTTAATATATAATCAATTATATTTATTTTTTTGTAAGAATATTTTGTATTATTGTTGCGGATTTAAATCGTTACCAACAAATACAAAATGTCAAATACTTATCATCAAGTTTATATTCAGGCAGTTTTTGCAGTAAAATATAGGGAAGCAACTATTACAAATGACTGCAAATCAAAAATATTAAGTGTCATCGGAAATTTAATAAATGAAACGGGTTGCAAAACCTTAATTGTAGACGGAACAGAAGATCATGTTCATTGTCTTTTCAGCCTTAAGCCAACAATTTCAATTTCGGAATTAATGAAAATTGTAAAAGGGAAATCATCAAAATTTATAAATGATCATCAATTAACAAAACATAAATTCGAATGGCAGGAAGGTTATGGTGCTTTCTCCTACAGCAAATCTCATATTGATGCTGTATATAAATATATTGCTAATCAAGAGGAGCATCATAAAAATCAAAATTTTAAAGATGAATATATTTCTTTTTTAAATAAATTTAATGTCAAATTCGATGAAAAATATATTTTTGAAAATTTAATATAATTATATTTAAACTGGACTGAAGTCCAGCCCTACAATATGGATCGAGCCGATGGCTCTTTATTAGAGTTCCGGAGGAACGGATTGTTTTGTAGGGCCGGTTTTTAATCCGGTTTAAATTAGAATCGGATCCATAGCTCTTTTTTTTAGAGTTCCGGAGGAACGGATTTATATTGTAGGGCCGGATTTTAATCCGGTTTAAATTAGAATCGGATCCATAGCTCTTTTTTTTAGAGTTCCGGAGGAACGGATTATATTGTAGGGCCGGATTTTAATCCGGTTTAAAAATATGAATCAAGCAATTTTAATCCGGTTTAAAAATAAAACCAAATTTCAATTCATTGAATTAATAAAATACCACACAGTAATGAAACCACAATATCTTTTTATCGCATGCCTTTTAATAGCTTGCCAAAAGCCAAAACCAGTCGATCAGGCAATCGCTGCAACTCCGGGAACTAAAACCGAAACCATTGCAGCTAAAGAGAATTTCTTAAAAACAGATACAATTTCTATTGCTGATTATGGAGAGACATCAGAGGACAATTATATTCTGGCAAATCTTCTAGAGCAAAAAGCAGACAAAGACAGTATTGTTACGGCAAAATACCAACTTGATTTTTATCAGAATAAAACCAAAACTACTACTTCAAAAATTACCATCAAGGGAGTCGATAAAGGTTCTGAATGGGCCGCTATCTACGGATTAGGAACAGAAAGTGCCAAAAATTCCCCCTTTATTCAAATTAGTTTTGGATATCCGGCTTGTGGTTATAATCAAAGTCATTATTTGTACTATTTAAAAAATAATGATATACAATTGGTTTATGATTGGTATACGATGTCTGATAGCGGTTGGGGAAGTTGGGTCGAGTTCGAAAATCCTTCGGCGAAAGCCAATCCTGAATCGTTCTACTGCAAAACGGTTTCTTTTGAACCCGATGATAATGATGAAAACATGGGAATAGCAAAACATTCCGATTCGATTGTTTTTCGCTTAAGCGGAAATCAATGGCAAAAGCAATTGCTTTCGGCAAAAGACAAGACTTATTTTGAGAAAAAAATGAGTTTTGATGACTTTCATAAACAAGAATAAACACTTTAAAACATAGCTTATTCAAATTCTTTCTTAGGTAAATAATTTCTAACTTTGTCAAAAACAAAGAAATGATTGATTTTATATACCAAGACCCTTATCCTATTTTAAAGGATGATACACAGTACCGCAAAATTACTTCTGATTTTGTAAAAGTAGAACAATTTGGAGAACGTGAAGTTCTGACCGTTGATCCAAAAGGATTAGAATTATTGGCCGAAGAAGCCCTTACAGATGTTTCTTTCATGTTAAGAACAACGCATTTGCAAAAACTACGTAAAATTCTTGATGATCCTGAGGCGACAGACAACGATCGTTTTGTAGCTTATAATTTATTACAAAATGCTTCGGTTGCTGCCGAAGGTCAATTACCAAGCTGCCAGGATACCGGAACAGCGATTGTAATGGCAAAAAAAGGCGAAAGTATCTTTACCGGTGTTGATGATGCAGAATGGCTGAGCAGAGGAATTTTCAATACGTACCAAAAACGCAACTTACGTTATTCGCAAATTGTACCGATTTCGATGTTTGAAGAAAAAAATTCAGGATCGAATCTTCCGGCACAAATTGATATTTATGCTAAAAAAGGAACTTCGTATGAGTTTTTATTTATGGCAAAAGGCGGTGGATCTGCTAATAAAACATACCTATATCAGCAAACAAAATCATTATTGAATGAAAAATCAATGGATGCTTTTGTTCGCGCAAAAATAAAGGATTTAGGAACTTCAGCTTGTCCACCTTATCATTTGGCTTTAGTAATTGGAGGAACTTCTGCGGAAGCAAATTTAAGTGCTGTTAAGAAAGCATCTGCAGGATATTACGATCATTTGCCTACTTCAGGAAACATGGCGGGTCAGGCTTTTCGTGATATCGAATGGGAAGCAAAAGTGCAGCAAATTTGCCAGGAAAGTGCCATTGGCGCTCAGTTTGGCGGTAAATACTTTACACATGATGTTCGTGTGATTCGTTTACCACGTCACGCGGCTTCTTGTCCGGTTGGATTAGGGGTTTCTTGTTCTGCTGACAGAAATATCAAAGGGAAAATTACGAAAGACGGAATTTTCGTTGAACAATTAGAAGTAAATCCAAAACAATTTTTACCGGAAACAGCTCCGCATTTAGAAGCTCCTGTTGAAATTGACCTCAATATGCCAATGGCTGATATTTTGGCTAAACTAACTCAATACCCAATTAAAACACGTTTAAAACTAAACGGAACCGTAATTGTTGCCCGCGATATTGCACACGCAAAAATCAAAGAATTACTAGAAGAGGGTAAACCAATGCCGGAATACTTTAAAAACCATCCTGTTTATTACGCTGGACCGGCAAAAACTCCGGAAGGAATGGCTTCAGGAAGTTTTGGCCCAACAACTGCAGGACGTATGGACGTTTATGTGGATGAATTCCAGAAACATGGCGGAAGTATGATTATGCTGGCAAAAGGAAACCGTACTAAACAAGTAACTGATGCCTGTAACAAATATGGCGGATTTTACTTAGGTTCTATTGGCGGTCCTGCTGCAATTTTAGCTCAGGATAATATTTTAAAAGTTGAAGTAGTTGATTTTGAGGAATTAGGAATGGAAGCGGTTCGTAAAATTACAGTTAAAGATTTCCCTGCGTTCATTATTACAGATGATAAAGGAAATGATTTCTTTGAAAACTTATAAATGCTATAGCCACAAAGGCACTAAGGCGCAAAGATTATTTTCTTTGCGCCTTTTTTATTTAGTAAATATGAGAATAAAAAAACTTTGTGTCTTAGTGTCTTCGTGGCAAATCATTACACTTTGTGGCAAAATCACGCGACTTCTTTCTCGAAAGCAATAAAGTGCGTCAGTTTTCCTTTTAAGTTAAAAACCGGAGCTCCATTGATCTGACAATTGTAGGTTCGGCCATCTTTTCTGTAGTTTTGAATTGTTTTTTCAAAAGGAATCTGCAATTTGATTGCTTCTCTGATTTCTTTTAAAACCACTTTAGAGGTTTTGGGACCCTGAAACATTTTTGGGGTTTTCCCTAAGATTTCTTCTTCTTTGTATCCGGTCATTCGCCTGATTCCGTTTGAGGCAAAAATGATCTTTAAATCAAGATCTGTCACTAAAACTACTTCTTCCTTAATGCGTTGTTCGATCTCCAAATTTGTTTCATTCCAGGTGAATTGATTCGAAATTTTATTTACTTTTTTCAAATCAGAGAAAATAGCTTTCAATTCATTTAAATATTCATAATGAAAATCCCATGCCAGGATAGGAACTGAATTGCGATGCGACGCTTCATCAAAATTGGTGTTTTTCATTTTGAATAATTTAAATAATAATGTCTTTTACCAAAGATAGAGCGTAAATTCATCACAAATTGATTTTATTCCCTATTTAACGATTGTTTAATAAGAGTTAGAAAGTAAATTTTAGTTGTACTACAACCGCTTTTTTCTCTTCGGTGTTGAGGTTATTAAGCGAAATTCCGAGCAATCGGACTGAATCTTTCATTTTTTCCTGATATAATAATTCTTCTACTGTTTCGAGAATCAGACTTTTATCTGAAATAAAATAAGGCAAAGTTTTGCTGCGGGTTTGTTGCGTAAAATCACTGTATTTTATTTTAAGCGTAACCGTTTTTCCTGAAATTTTATGTCTTTGTAATCGTCTTTCAAGTGATGTGGCAATTTTGTCGAGCTGTTCCAGCATGAAAATTTCAGAGGTCAGATTGACATCAAATGTATTTTCTGCCGCAACAGATTTGGTAATACGATGTGATTTTACTTCGCTATTATGAATTCCCCGAACTACATTGTAATAAAAAGCGCCTGATTTCCCAAAATGCTTTTCCAGAAATTCAACCGATTTACTTTTTAGATCTGTACCGGTAAAAATGCCCAACTGGTACATTTTTTCCGTTGTTACTTTTCCAACACCATAAAACTTTCTGATGGGCAATTCTTCCAGAAAAGCTTCAACTTCATCCGGATTTACAGTTTTTTGTCCGTTTGGTTTGTTGACATCACTGGCAATTTTGGCTACGAATTTATTGATCGAAATTCCCGCAGAAGCTGAGATTCCAACTTCATTCAAAATTCTTAACCTTATTTCCTGAGCCAGCAAACTCGCACTTGGATTTCCTTTTTTATTCTGGGTTACATCCAGATAAGCTTCGTCGAGCGATAGTGGCTCAACCAGATCTGTATAATCGTGAAAGATAGCGTGAATTTTTCCTGAGATTTCTTTATACCGATCAAATCGTGGTCGTACAAAAATAATTTCAGGACAATATTTTTTGGCCAAAACACCACTTATAGCACTGCGTACACCAAATTTACGCGCTTCGTAACTAGCTGCCGAAACCACTCCTCTATTCTCTGAACCTCCAACAGCAATAGGTTTTCCGCGCAAAGCAGGATTATCCATCTGCTCTACCGAAGCATAAAAAGCATCCATATCAACATGGATTATTTTTCGATATGTTGGCGTGTCTGACATTATGCAAATTTAAACAGGAAACCTTGAAAATGAGTTGAAGTAAGTCATAAAAAAAACCGCAGCTTTTTTAAAACTGCAGTTTTTCTTATTCATTAGATCATTCTGTTTTATTTGAAATCTATTCTAATTTTCATTGGCTCGCTAATATATGGTCCTGTTCTTAAAGCTACTGTTCCTTCAAAATAAGTTGCTTCCTTATCGCTTACAAAGAAAAAAAACTTATCCACTGTTTTTACAGGAATTGGATAATTAACCTCAGTGGCCTGTGCATTCATATATTTAAAACTAGCATCTGATTCATAAGCACTTAACTCAATTTCTCCCGTACCATAAAGATCAGTAAAAACTAATGCTGTACGTGATTTATAATAACGATATGCTGATCCTGGCAGTAAATCTAAATTAAAATTATATCTAAAATTACTTCCTTTCAAAACCATCGTTTCACCACCTTTAAAAGCAGCTTTATTAATAGATGAAATTACTGGCATTTTTTCTTCCTGTACTACAATATCTTTTTCAAAGTAAGTATCGATTAGATTGTTATATCTTACTGATAAGAAATATTTACCTGCCGGAACTCCGCTAGAAATTATAAACTCTACTTTTTTTGTATTAGAATTAATAGAATATTCTAAATCATACGATTTAAACGTTGATACATCTTCTAATCTTATTCCTGAAATTCCACTTGTCAAAATACTACTTTGGATCGTGTTTTTTATATTATGAAAATAAATATAATCCTGTGTAGGTTCCTGTTCATTTGAACTGTGAGCAAACAGTATCGTATAATCTTCAACATATTGATAGTTGATTTTATTAAAAGTCTTACTTCTCACTATAAAATGATCCGTATAAACCTGATCTGTTGTCTTATTTTTAATAACTAAAGTATAGACTCCTTCATTTTTAGGAGCAGCTTTAAATGCAACTCTTTGAATCCTTTTATCAGCAAAACCAATTCGAGTATCTTCAACGCGATCTAATACAGCTGCTAAAACAGTACCATCCTCATCAGTAAGTTTAAGATCCCAGTTTCCTAAATTTGTATCGAAATCTATTGCTAAAAAAGTAATATCACCACTATTAAGAGAAGGCAGCACAACATCTTTCTCAAATTCTAAGAACTCGAATTGTTTAGATTTGGCATCATCATCACCCGAACAGGATACTATAAATAAAGAAAGAAGAAATAATAAAGTAATTTTTGATTTCATAGACTTATTTTTTAAGGCGTAATTTTTGGCAAATATAAATTTTTAAACTTGTATTTTTTAATAAAAATTTAACCGAAAATTCTTTCAAATAAAATGAGCCGCTTTTTTCCTGATTAAAGATTCTCAACTTAATGTTCACAAACAAATCATTTTCTTTATTTTTGTATTTCTACATGAAATAATAAAAAATGCGAACATTTGTTATAGGCGACATACACGGCGGACTACTCGCGCTTGAACAAGTGATGAAAAAAGCCAAAGTTACAACCCGGGATACTCTTATTTTTTTAGGTGATTATGTTGATGGATGGAGCCAGTCACCACAAGTAATCGATTATTTGATGGACTTGCAAAGCAAACAAAACTGCATTTGCATTAGAGGAAATCATGACGAATTATTATTGTCTTGGTTTAAAACCAAAAATGATGAGATCGACGAAACTTTATGGTTCAAACACGGTGGCGAAGCTACTGTATTGGCGTACGAAAAAGTAAGTGAAGAAAAAAAACAAATTCATATTGGCTTTTTAGAATCTTTGGAGGATTATTATCTTGATGATGAAAACCGCCTTTTTGTTCATGCCGGCTTCACTAATTTGAATGGTGTAAAATATGAATATTTCCCTAAACTATTTTATTGGGACAGAACACTTTGGGAAATGGCACTTTCATTAGATCCTAATTTAAAGATTGATGATTTGCTTTATCCAAAACGTTTTACACTATATAAAGAAATTTATATCGGGCATACTCCTGTTACCCGAATTGGAAAAACAATTCCTGTACAAAAAGCCTGCGTTTGGAATGTAGATACCGGCGCTGCCTTTAGAGGCCCTTTGACCATTATGGACGTGAATACCAAGGAATTCTGGCAAAGTGACCCGTTAAATGAATTGTATTCTAACGAAAAAGGCAGAAATTAGATCATAAAAAACTATTTTTGCATTTTTAAATAATTAATTTTTAAGTTTATGAAAAAGGTTATTACACTTTTGTTTTTAGTATCATTTGGATTTACACAAGCTCAACAAGCTTTTAAAGGAAAAGGAGATGTTAAAGTTAACGTTGGTGCTAACATACAAGATGGTGGTTCAGGAATTCAGGGTTCTGTTGATTTTGGTTTAGGTGAAAATTTCTCTTTTGGTTTTGTTGCTAATTATTTATTGGGTGTAGATAATTTTAATGGTTTTTACCATAGTAACCCAACTCCTTACAATGATTACAAACCTGATTTTAGTGATCGTTTTGATGCTAAAGCCAGAATTAATGCTAATTTAAGCAGTGTTATTGGTGTTGATCAATTAGATGTTTATCCTGGTTTAAGTTTAGGATTGCACAATTTTGGCGGTCATGTTGGTGGTCGTTACTTTTTTACTGATGGATTTGGTGTTTTCACAGAACTTGGTTTTCCAATTGCAAAATACGGTAGCAACGACGGAGTATTCGATCACTTAAACAATCAGTTTACTTTTAGTTTAGGAGCTTCTTTTAATTTGTAAAAAAGACTTTTGCTACAAAGACACTAAGTTTTTTTTGCAAAGTTGAAGAAAGAAAAAAATCTCGCAAAGACGCTAAGTCGCAAAGATTATAAACAACAAAAACCGCCTAATTAGGCGGTTTTCTTATTTCGTATAGATAGTTTTACTTCTTATTTACTAAGTAGAATACTCCAGTCAGCTCCGCTGTAAATTTTATGTTTTGCTGAAAAACTTCCCTGGTTTACGGCCAATGAAAAGTTTAAAAGACTGTTGAAGTAACAAACATCAGTACCTACGGCAACTTCTCCAAAAGTATTTACCAGTTTCAATTTTCCTTCGTATGCTTTTTTAGTTCCGTTGAAAATCTGGATTTTAACAAAATCACCTGCTTTCAAATCTAAATTAGCAAAAGCTTTCTTGTCGATATTTGTCCATACATTTCCGTATTGAATATCTAAAATCGGAATTCCACCTTTGATGATGCCTTTTTCGAAAACCGGTTTTTGGTAATCGATTTTTACTACTTCGTTTGGTAATTTTGGTCCCACTTGTTCAAAAGTAATGGTTTTAGATGCTAAACGAGCTCCTGTATAAGCATACACATCACGACCATGAAAAGTATACGATTCGTTTGAGTTTTGACGACGGTTTTTTACTTCATCGATCTCGCGAATTTCCTGAATTCCTAATTGTTCTGCAATTAGAGTCAAAGTTCCGTTATCCGGAGTTACAAAATAATGACCTGACTTGGTTAACAAAACCACAGAATGCCTTGCTGTACCTACTCCCGGATCACAAACTGATACAAATACGGTTCCAGCAGGATAATATTGAGCCGTTTGCGACAAACGATATGCTGCTTCCCAAATATTAAATGCCGGGATTTCATGAGTAACATCAAATATTTTAATATCGGTCGAAACTCCCATTGCTACCCCTTTCATCGCAGATACTGCCCCATCTTTCAAACCAAAATCTGATTGAAAAACTAATACATTATTTTGTGCGAAACTATTAAAAGTAATAGCGCACAAAAAAAGTAATAAACGTACTTTCATTTTTTTTCTTTTTAAATTTTCAGCAAAGATATTTCATTAAATTCAAAAACTGACACCATCAACTTACAAATAATATCATTTTATAAATCAATTTTGATTATTTACAATTACATTTGCATTTTATTCATTATCCTATCTAAGTAGTAGACAAATACCCGTTCTATTGGATCTTTGAATAATTATTAAATCAATTACAAAACTAAATTACCAATGAGAAAAAAATTAAAAATTGTCATAACAGCAATTCTTATTTTATCCAGCACTTTATTTTTTGCGCAAAGTCACGAGATAAAAGGAACGATTACAAATGAAAACGGAAATCCTCTGGAGTTTGCTACAATCCTGATTAAAGGAACTCAAATTAATGCGTCAAGCGATGCTTTAGGAAAGTTTACGATTAATGCTTCAGCAAATAATCCAACACTTATTGTTTCGTTATTTGGATATCAAACCAAAGAAGTCGTTGCAAAGGATCATATTATCGAAGTACAATTGGCTTTAGAAAATAATAGTCTAGATGAAATTGTAGTCGTAGGAACTAGAAATCCTAATAAAAGCAAACTCGAAACAGCAGTTCCGGTTGATGTTGTAAACCTGGCAAAAATCAGAAATACAACACCACAAACTACCACAAATGATATTTTGACCTATTTGATTCCTTCTTTTAACTCTAACAGACAATCTTCTGCGGATGGAACGGAACATATCGATCCGGCTTCGTTAAGAGGCTTAGGCCCGGATCAGGTTTTGGTTTTGATTAACGGAAAAAGAAGACATACTACATCATTGGTAAATTATCAAAATACGGTAGGAAATGGTTCTGTTGGAACAGATTTAAGTGCGATTCCAGCTTCAGCAATCAAAAGAATTGAAGTTTTACGTGATGGTGCAGCAGCGCAATATGGCTCTGATGCGATTGCGGGTGTAATCAATCTGGTTTTAAAAGACAATGCCGGTTTAGAAGTAAACGCTACTTATGGTTCGACATCCAGAAATGATGGACAGACCACAAATGTAAACTTAAACTACGGAACAAAAATTGGTAACAAAGGTGGTTTTATCAACCTTTCGGCTGAATTTAATGATCGCCAGAAAACCAATCGTTCTCAAAATAATAACCTGATTATTTTTGATCAATCGGCTGAAGGTAATTTCTTCGCTTATGATTTTGCTGATAATCCGGCACAGTCACGCCAGATTGATGATAATCTATTGGCTCAAAATGGTTTGACTCGTGATGATTTTAATTTTCAGATTGGAGATGCAAAAATCCAGAATATTCAGGGATTTTTTAATTCATCGATTCCATTAAACGATCAAATTGAGTTTTATGCAAACGGAGGCGTAAGCCATAGAGAAGGTACAGGTTACGGTTTCAGACGTTTACCAAGTGAAACTGAAAATGTGGTGGCTTCTATTTTCCCTTTCGGATTTCAACCTGAATTGAATTCTGTTGTAACAGATCTTTCTTCTTCCGTTGGTTTTAAATTCAAATTTGGAGAATGGAAACTGGATGTGAGCAATACTATCGGTGAAAACAAATTTATTTATGATGTATCGAATACCAACAACGTTTCGTTAGGCGATAATGGCCAAACAGATTTTAAAGCGGGAAATCACTCTTTCCTGCAAAACACGGTAAATGCTGACATTTCGAGATTATATAAAGATATTTTTCATGGATTGAATGTGGCATTTGGAGGTGAATATCGTTTTGAAAAATACAAAATTGTTCCTGGCGAAGAAAACTCTTATATCAATGGCGGAGCACAATCATTCCCGGGATTTTCTCCTTTGAATGAAGTGAATGAGAACAGAAACAGCGTTGGAGTTTATGCTGATGTTGAGGCCGATATTACGGAGAAATTATTGATTGGCGTCGCAGGTCGTTACGAAGATTTTACTGATTTTGGAAATACAATTAACGGAAAATTATCTGCCAGATATAAAATCTTAGACAATCTATTTGTTCGTGGAGCGATTAGTTCTGGTTTTAGAGCGCCATCATTGCACCAGCAATACTTCAACAATATTGCCACCGATGCTGTTGACGGACAAATACTGAATTCGGGAATTTTTAGAAATGATAGCGATGTTGCTAAAGAGCTTGGAATTCCTAAACTAAAAGAAGAAACATCGAAAAACTACAGTTTTGGAATCGTTTATTCTCCAACAAAAAAATTACATATTACGGCTGATTACTATCACATTAGAATCGACAACCGAATCATCCTTACAGGAAACTTAGGAAATGATGCTTATGGAGATCCAGTTCCTGCGCTTCGTGATTTGTTTGCTCAATATGGCGCACAAACCGGACGTTTCTTTACCAATGCCATCAACACGACCACAAACGGAGTTGACGTTGTAATTGATTATGACATGAATGTTGGTCAGGGAAAAATGAATCTTTCGTTATTGTACAACTACAACGACAATAAAGTTGATGATCAGCTGAATAATATTCCGGCTTTATTCGTAGGACAGGAAGATGTATATTACGGGCCTCAGGAAAGAAGTCTGATCGAGACCAACACTCCTAAACACAAAGGGACTTTTGCCATTAATTACAGTTTAACAAAATGGAATTTCTTATTAAGAAATACTTATTTTGGAGAAGTAATTCGTGATGGTTTCCCTTTTGGAGGCATCCAGAAACACAACGGAAAAGTAGTTACAGATATGACTGTTGCTTATAAAATAACTCCAAAAATCCAGATTGCTTTGGGAGCCAACAACTTATTTGATATTTTCCCGGACAGACAAATTTACGAGAACAGTTATTACGGAGTTTTCAAATATGCACCTGTGCAAATGGGAACTACGGGAGCTTACTACTTTGGACGCATGAGTTTTACATTGTAACATATTGCCACAAAGACACCAAGTCGCAAAGAAATTTTAAAAAGTATAAAAAACAAAAACCGCCAAATCAGGCGGTTTTGTTATTAAAAAAACTTTGTCTCTTTGAGCCTTTGGGGCATAAATCGTTTGGTTGTAAATCTAAATAGCCATTTCAGGAATTTCGCCTTCAATAATTAAATCAGCTTCTGTCGAGGCGATGATATGCTCGACTGAAACACCTGGCGCGCGTTCTAAGAGCTTAAAACCCTTTTCAGTCACTTCGAGAACTGCTAATTCGGTTACAACCTTTTTAACGCATCCTACGCCTGTTAATGGTAAAGTGCATTTTTTTAAGATTTTAGATTCTCCTGCTTTATTGACGTGCATCATGGCCACAATGATATTTTCGGCGGAAGCCACCAAATCCATTGCGCCTCCCATTCCTTTTACCATTTTTCCCGGAATTTTCCAATTGGCAATATCACCGTTTTCAGCAACTTCCATCGCACCTAAAATCGTCAAGTCTACCTTCTGGCTGCGAATCATTCCAAAGCTAAAAGCCGAATCAAAGAAACTTGCTCCCGGCAACGTCGTAATGGTTTGCTTTCCTGCATTGATAATATCAGCATCTTCTTCTCCCGCAAAAGGAAAAGGCCCCATACCCAAAACGCCATTCTCGCTTTGAAATTCAACTGCTATATCTTCTCTAACGTAATTTGCTACCAAAGTCGGAATCCCGATGCCAAGATTAACAAAATAACGGTCTTTTACTTCTTTTGCAATTCGTTTTGCAATATCTTCTTTTGTCAACATAAGTACAATGTGTATGTTTGGAAATTAGATAATTAGATAATGCATTACTTTACGCAATAATCAATCAATTATCTAATTATCACATTTTCTAATTATCTAATTTGTTCTGTCTTTTTTGATGAAATAATCCCAGGTTACCTTTGTTATATCTGCAATTAATTTCTCTGTATCTTCTTGTTTTTCTGTGATATTTTTTAAATAAACGGATAGAATAAAATGTTTCCCGTTTGGGAGTTTTACAATTCCAATATCATTCATTGCCACTCTCAAATTATCATCGTTGGTTCCTGATATTCCTGTTCTGTGAGCCAGTTCGGTATTTTTAGGAAGTCCAGCTTTCATCCAAGTAAGACCTCTCGATGTTTCGACCATTATTTGGTACAGATACTTTGTAGTGCTTTCTTTTAGAATTTGTCCTTTAAAGAACTTTTCCAGTAACACTGTTGTTGCCAATGGAGTAGTTGTATTCACATAAAGATTTTCCCAGGTTCGCATTTGTTGCTCGTTTACTTTGATCACGAAATCTTTAATTCCTTGTTTATTGATGAATTTCTGAACTTCTTTTGTTCCTCCGAGTAAATCAATTAGAATGTCGCAACCATTATTATCGCTGTGCGAAATGGTATATCTTAATACTTTATCTAAAGTTAAATTCACATTCCCATCAGGATAATCTTCCCTCATTGGGCTCCAGGTATCTTCATGCAAATCTTTCTTTTTAATAAAAATTTCCTGTGTTAATGAAAGTTTTCCCTGATCGACTTTATCTAAAACCGTCAAGGCAATATGAAACTTAAAAACACTCATCATAGGAACTTTTAAGTTTCCGTTGATACTTAAAGTATCTTTATCTTCAATTCCCTTTATTGAAAGTCCAACTGTTGCATTTTTTGACGAAATGATTTGACTTAGTTGTTGTCGTAATTCATTGGTTGATTGCGCAAAAGTCGAAAAAGACAATAAGGAAAACAGAATAATATTAAAAAGCTTAGTCATAGTTTAATTTGTCTTTTTTTTAATGTGTCAATTAGTGAATTTGCTAATGAGATAATGACTCACTTCATGCAATTGAATAATGGAAAAATATTTTCAAAAAATACCTCATTATTTAGTCATTCACTTTATGTAATTAAACATAATGCTTTTATTATCAAGTGAATTACAAATAAATTGCAATTAAAGCAACATTGTTGCGCTACTTAATAATTATCTAATTATAATTAAGCTCTCTGCCTCACAGTTCTCTGCTCAATCCTTTTCTCAAATTTTTCTCCCTGAAAAATACGCTGTACCATAATTCCCGGAATATGAATTTGATTGGGATCTAAAGTACCAACGGGAACTAATTCTTCGACCTCAGCAATAGTAATTTTCGCAGCTCCAGCCATGCATGCATTGAAGTTCCTGGCGGTTCCTTTAAAAATAAGATTTCCGGCTTCGTCACCTTTCCAGGCTTTTACAATGGCGAAGTCAGCTTTGAAAGCTTGCTCCATGATGTGCATCTTTCCGTTGAATTCACGAACTTCTTTTCCTTCGGCAACTTCGGTTCCGTAACCTGCTGGTGTAAAAAAAGCGGGAATTCCGGCTTGTGCTGCACGACAACGCTCGGCTAAAGTTCCCTGAGGCGTCAATTCAACTTCAAGTTCTCCGGAAAGCATCTGGCGTTCGAACTCAGCATTTTCGCCTACATAAGACGAAATCATTTTTTTGATTTGTTTTTTCTGCAAAAGCAATCCCAAACCAAAATCATCAACCCCTGCATTGTTCGAAATACAAGTTAAATCTGAAACTGTTGTTTTTACTAATGCTGCTATAGTATTTTCAGGAATTCCGCATAAACCAAAACCACCGAACATAATGGTCATTCCGTTTTCTATTCCTTCTGTAGCCTCCTGAACGTTATTTACTTTTTTTGTAATCATAACAAATGGTCTTTATTACCGTATATTTTTGATAAAAATACCATTTTTAGATTAAATTATAACGATTTCGTAAAAAATAAAATCTACTTTTTAACCGCAAAGCCCGCAAAGGGAGAACCGCAAAGTTCGCAAAGTTTTTATAAATATACTTTGCGAACTTTGCGTATATCTTAGCGCTCTTTGCGGTAAAATTTCCCTCAATTCAAAAAAAAATCCTTTTGTGTTTTCTGAAATTCAGAAAATCACAAAAGGATAATTTTATATTTAAAAGAATTTAAATTACAGTTCGAATTCGTCTGTATTTTGTTCTGTTACAGTAGTATCTTTTACTTTTGGCGCACTATAACAATCTACTTTTATAGAAAGATTTTTTGGTCGCTCAAACTCTGATTTCGAAACCTGAAGTCCCGGATCTGCATAACAAAGTTTCATAAAATAACCCCAAATTGGCAATGCCGCAGTTGCACCTTGCCCGTAAGTTAGACTTTTAAAACGTGCCGAACGATCTTCGCAACCTACCCAAACACCGGTTACTAAATTAGGCACCATTCCCATAAACCAACCATCAGATTGGTTTTGAGTTGTTCCCGTTTTACCAGCAATCGGATTTTTGAACATATAAGGATAACCCGTCCATCGATTGTCTCCACTTCCACCGCCTTGCGTACGTAAACGTGCACCAGAACCGGTTTCTGTAACTCCCTGAAGCAATTTGATTACTGCAAAGGCAATATCTTTGTTTAATACATCATGAGATTCCGGAATTGGTTCGTAAATCACCTCTCCGCTTTTATTCTCAATTCGGCTTAAAAATTGTGGTTTTACATACACTCCCTGATTGGCAAATGTGCTGTAAGCAGCAACCATATCTTCAACCGTAATATCTACGGCACCAAGAGCAATAGAAGGCTGCGCCGGAATTTCGGTTTTAACCCCTAATTTATGCGTTAACTCAACTACAGCTTCCGGTCCTACACGATCGATTAATTTTGCAGAAATGGTATTGATTGAGTTGGCCAAACCTTGTTTTAAGGTAACCATTCCGCGATATCTGTTATCAGAGTTTCTTGGCTCCCAATCTGCAGTAACATTATGGCGCCCTTTGTGAATCATAAAAGGTCCGTCAAGAATAGAATCACAAGGAGACATATTCAATTGCTCAATTGCGGTTGCGTAAACAAAAGGCTTAAATGTAGAACCTACTTGTCTTGCTCCCTGTCCTACGTGATCGTATTGAAAATATTTATAATTGATTCCACCAACCCATGCTTTAATATTTCCGGTTTGAGGCTCCATTGCCATTAAACCAGATTGTAAAAAGTGTTTGAAATAACGGATAGAATCCATTGGAGTCATTGTAGTATCACGCTCACCTTTCCAGGTAAATATGCGCATTTTTGTTTTTACTTTGAATGAAGCAATGATATCATCTTCGCTTTTATCCAGATCTTTCATGATGGCCCAACGCGTTGAGTTTTTCATGGCCTGCATCATAAGTTTATCTGTTTCTGCCTTAGTGATATTTACAAATGGTGCGTTTTTATTATTTTTTTGTTCGATGAAAAATTGTTGTTGCAAATTTTTCATGTGCTCAGAAACCGCTTCTTCGGCATGTAACTGCATTCTTGAATCTATAGTAGTATAAATTTTTAAACCGTCTTTGTAAATATCATAATCAGAACCGTCCGGTTTTTTATTTTCGGCAACCCATTTTTTCATGTAATCACGAAGATATTCTCTGAAATAAGTAGCTGTTCCTTCACGGTGGCTTTCTAATTTGAATTTTAATGCAATTGGTAATGCCTTATACTTATTTTTTTGAGATTCAGTAATCATCTTGGCTTTTACCATTTGACCCAATACCACATCACGACGGTTTTTAACACCAACAGGGTTGCGCAACGGATTATAAAGAGATGAATTATTAAACATTCCAACCAATATTGCCGATTCGTCTATAGTTAAATCTTTAGGTTCTTTAGAAAAATAAGTTTGAGATGCCGAACTTACCCCAACAGCGTAATTTCCGAAATCATAAACGTTGCAGTACATTGCTAAAATCTCATTTTTGGTATATTGCCTTTCCAGACGAATGGCAATAATCCATTCTTTTATCTTTTGCACAATTCTAAAAGGTAAAAAGCTAGATCCTCCGCGATGAAATAATTGTTTTGCCAGCTGCTGTGTCAGGGTACTGGCTCCTCCGTTGGTTCCCAGTGAAAAAGCAGCACGTAAAGTTCCACGTCCATCAATTCCTGAATGTTCATAAAAACGGGCATCTTCGGTTGCAACCAAAGCATCCACAAGGTTTTTTGGTAAATCTGAATATTTAAGTTGTGATCTGTTGGTTTTAAAATATTTACCAATCACTACACCATCAGATGAAATAATTTCTGTTGCCAAATTAGAATCCGGATTTTCTAAATCTTCAAAAGAAGGCATCGATCCGAATAATCCCCAAGAGGCAAATAAAAAGAAAGCTAAAATACCCAACAAGGTATATGCAAAAACTCTCCAGAATTTCTTTTTATAGTAGTTAATATCTTTATTACTATTAGGTTGCTTGTTTTTCTTAATGGCCATATAACTATTTTTCTAATCTTTTTGTTCTATTCTAAAACCTACGTCTGTAATACCATCTAACTCCTGAACACCAGGGATTTTTCCTGATTCCCTAACGGCTTGTTTGATGTGAACTTTATACTTTCCTTTAAACTTTACATCTTCTTTGTAATAAAGTTTACTTTCTTTTATATCCGTAAAACCGTTACCTAACAAGGTTCCGTCGGGTTTTGCCATTTCATATTCTAAAGTATCTACTTTAGTGAAACCGCTTGGCGTTTCTATAGCCACAATTAAAAACAAATTTTTGAATGGATAATTGTTGTTGTCCCTCAAATTTATAAACAAATTGTATTTTTTGGTTGAATCTAAAACTGGCAGATCAAAAGTTACAATACTGTCTTTGTTCCAGGCACTTCCAACAGATTTGTACTCATCAAATACTCTTTTTTTATCACAAGAAAAAAGCAGTATTCCTACCAAAAGAAGAATAGCACTATTTTTTATTCTCATTTTTAGTAATAATTATAGGTTTTCTAGGTTCAGCCGGTTTATTCTCGTTTGCATTGTTAGGTTTATTCGGCTTGTTATTATTCGGTTTGTTTCCTTTGTTTGGATTATTCCCTTTATTTTGATTTCCTGCTGCAGGTTTATTTTGATTTGAAACTGCCTGAGGTTTGTTTGGAGTAGCCACAATCGCTGCTTCGGCATTTGGTTTGCGTTTGCGATTTGGTTTTTTCTTTCTCTTTGGCTGATCAAAACGAGTCAAACTTTCCTGACCCATTGCATTATTAAAGTCTTTTTCAGGTTCTGAAACTACTTCAATAGCAAAATCTTCAAGTGAAGAGACTTTATTTTTTTGTTTATTCTCGGCAATAATTTCTTTTACCTGATCAATTTTTAAAACATGCCAGTTTGCAAAATTATTCGTGTAAGCAAACCACATTAATCCTTTAAAAATATCCTGTTTCTGGCAGATAGCATCTCCTTTTTCAGTCACTAATTTAGTGTCGTAATCCGGAAAATCTTTTAATGCATCCATGTAAGTGTCAAGCTCATAATTCAAGCAACACTTTAATTTACCGCATTGTCCGGCTAATTTTTGAGGATTTAAAGAAAGTTGTTGGTAACGCGCTGCAGATGTATTTACACTTCTAAAATCTGTTAACCAGGTTGAACAGCATAATTCTCTTCCACAAGAACCAATTCCGCCTAAACGAGCTGCTTCCTGACGGAAACCAACTTGTTTCATTTCGACTCTTGTACTGAATTCTTTTGCAAAATCCTTAATTAAAAGTCTAAAATCGACTCTGTCATTTGCTGTGTAGTAAAATGTAGCTTTTGAGCCATCTCCCTGAAATTCAATATCAGATATTTTCATTTCAAGTTTATGCTGAATAGCTAATTCACGTGCACGAACCTTCATTGGTTCTTCGCGATCACGTGCTACAGACCAAATATCAATGTCTTTTTGAGACGCTTTTCTGTAAATTTTAGGTACTTCGTTACTTTCGTGGTTAACACCTTTTTTCTTCATTTGAATTTTTACCAATTCGCCTGTCAGAGTAACAATACCAATATCATGTCCCGGTGAAGCAACAGTCGCTACAATATCACCAATACTTAAAGTTAATTTTTCTGAATTTCTAAAAAATTCCTTGCGTCCGTTTTTAAAACGAACCTCAACACAGTCAAAAATAGCCTCTCCATTAGACGGACTCATGTTCGCGAGCCAGTCAAAAACCGTCAGTTTATTGCAGCTATCGGTGCCGCAAGTCCCATTATTTTTACAACCTTTTGGCGCACCGCCATCTGAGGTTGAACAACTTGTACATGCCATAATTATATATGTAGTGTTGCAAAAAAGCAACTTAAGTTCATAAATGTTTGATCGGTAAAGATAGTATTTTTTTTAGTTTGCTTTTTATGGATAAAATCTAAAGGCTTGTTAAATAAAAAAAAACGCTTTTTCTTGTGATAAATAGCTTTTTAGAGAACATTTCCCAGTTAAATATGACTACAATTACAGCTGCAACCTCCTTTAAAAAAAAACTTATTCTTGTTATTTTATGTCTTAAAGCGCACTTCAAATTTAGTTTTTTAAACTATATTCCAATTTTTCACTTTTTTAATCGTTATACTTTTTTTCCAAAAAAACACACACGAATAATAATTTAAGTTTTATCTTTCATTTATTAATTTTTTTAATATGTCTACACAAAACAAAATAGAAGAATACATTTTTCAAGGAAATTTGGATGCTGCCAGAGAATCTCTTAAAAACGGGGAATCATTTTCTGAACAATACCTCAAAAACAATTTTTCTCAAATAACCTCCATAATATGTAACGCAAAAGCAATTGATTTAGCAGAGGCTCTAATAAATGCCGGTTTTATTGAAACCGATATCTATGAAATGGACAGTTTTGACAAATCTATTTTTAGTACTATTACCCGAAATTTAAAGGATGACGAAGAATCACTTTCTTTTTTTAAAGAATTAATGTCAAAAATAGACAATCTTAATGATGAAATAAGCGATCAGACTTTACTGCGATACTTTCTTGAGAAAGGTACTCCTCCAAAAATCATAAAAATTTTGATTGATGATTTTGGAGCTGATACTCAGTATAAAAACAACGCTGGAGAAAACCTTATTTACTCGGTTATAAATACATATGGTCTAGAAACAGAGAAAACAAAAGACTATATTTCTTTGCTTATTGAAAATGGTGTTGATATTAACGAAAAAAACATTGTTGGAACTACTCCACTAATGTGTGCCGTCAAAAAAAGCAAAAAAGAACTTTTACCTTTTTTACTTGAAAATGGTGCCGATGCCAACGAAACAGACAATCTTAACAATACTGCTTTTTATTATGCTGTCGCAGAACAGTGTTCTTATGAAATGTATGATCTTTTAGCCGCTGCTGCCACGCCTGATTTTAGTATCATTAACAAAGACCAAAGAACCTTATTTACAGAATTCATTCGATCAATGTCGGATTCTGAAAGCAGCTTAAAATTTCTGGAACGATTATTATCAGATGGTGCCGATCTAAATTTCTGTGCGCAATATTACGGAAAACAAAAATCAGGATTGGATTATCTCGCAGAAAAAAAAGCCGGAATTCTAAAATTTGCATTAGACAATTCGTCAATTGACATCAATGAACAAGACAATGAAGGCAACACTTTATTGCATAAAGTGTGTCTTTTTGATGTAAATTATGATGCCGAAGCTGCAAAAGAAACTTATAGAAAAGTAAAATTATTACTTGAAAACGGTGCCGATAAAGACATTACGAACGACAAAGATGAAACAGCCCTTATGATTGCTTCCGGAGATAACCTGAAAATAAAAACGGTCGAACTTTTAATGAAATCCTAATAACAAAATTTACATAAAAAACAGCAAGATATGTCAATGTCATTTATAATTGCCTGCGAAAACGGCAACAGAAAGATAGCCGAATTACTGCTTCAGAATAAAGAAGTTGATGTAAAATATACCGACGAAAAAGGGAGAACAGCTTTGCATTACGCCGCTCACAGAGGATATTTGGATATTGTAAAAATACTCTGTGAAGATGGTGCAGATATAAATTACGAAGATCATGACGGAGAAACTCCACTGTATTTTGCCTGCCTGCAAAAACAGAAACAAACTGCTTTGTATCTTTTAGAAAATGGCGCGGAAACTACTAAAAATGACAAATACGGAAATAGTCTTTTGCATTTAGTTGTTCAGACCGCGCAAATCGAAATTGCAACAAAGTTGCTTGAAGCAGGAATTGATGTTAATTTACTGAATAACAATGGAGAAACTCCAATTTTATTGGCTTCGACAAAATTAAACAGAGAAATTATTCAACTGCTTTTAGATAAGGGTGCTGATATTAATGTCACCGATAAACAAGGAAACACACCTTTACTGCATGCCTGTTATACTAAATCGATCCCGATGGTGACAATGCTTCTGGATAATGGTGCAAATATTAATCATACGAATCATGCGGGAGAAAATGCACTTTTAATTGCTTGTTATGAAACGAACAGAATGCTTGCTAAACTTTTAGTAGAAAGAGGTGCTGATGTATTCACATCCAACAATAACGGCTATTCTCCTATTTGGTACGCTTGCGCGAATAATCAGAAGGAAATTGTCTCTTTATTTTTAGAAAATGGAGTGGATGTTAACTACAGCAAACCTTTGGATAGCGACACTTCTTCTATGAATGATTATCTTGATTGGATTGTTAGTGCTACAAATATTGCTAATGAATCTAGTTTTACACTTAACAGCAGTTATACTTATGGTGGAGAAAGCCTTCTACATGTTGCTACAAAAAAAGGCAATTTAAGCATGGTAAAATTGTTAATCGAAGCCGGTGCAAATATCAATATTCAGGATGAATCCGGGAACACACCTTTGCATTACACTGCAGCCAATGGAAAAAAAGATGTTGTTAAATATTTACTTGAAAATAAGGCAGACGCTTCTATCGTAAATATAAAAGAACAAAAGGCAATTGATTATTCGAATGTAAAAGGCTTTAATGAAATTACAGAATTGATTTTGAAATATGCTCCATCCGGAACCATAGTAACTCCAATTTATAAAGAAGAACCACAAAAAACAGATTCAGTAAGTTCTATCGAAGGAAAGAAAAAGGCATTATTAGATTTGAAAGAACTTTTGGATGCGGGAATTTTAACTTCTGAAGAATTTGAGGCCGAGAAAAGTAAAATTTTAAAAGGATAAATAACAAACAAACTTAAAAAATGAAAAAGACATTAAATAATTCCATCATATTATTAGTACTAATCGTTACAAGTATATTTTTAACCTCTTGTACAAACCTTTCCCCAGAAAAAACTTTTGAAGTAGCCGCGCTAAATTCGAATTTATTATCCCGTTTTGGAAGCAAGGATATTAATTTTAAGTTAGAATCTGAACCACAGATTTATGATGAAACTCAAAAAAAAATGATTCCATCTTCATATTACGATTATTTTAAATTTGATATTACCAATTTAGAAACTCAATTTAAAAAAATTAAAGAAATAAAGGAAGATGATGACAATCGGGAACTTCTTCAGGCATCAAAAGATTTATTCTCTTATGCAATTACTAAAGAAAAAGAAGGCTATCTGCCAATTGCGAAAATGAAGGATGAAAAAGCATCACCTGAACAAATAGAAAAAGCAATTGCAGATTTTGACGCCGCAACTCAAAGTGAAATTGATAATAAGTTTACAAAATTGATGAATGTCGCAAAAGCATATGTCGCAAAGCATAACATCAATGCTAAAATCGGCATTTAATAAGAAAGTTTCAAAGACAAAACAATCCCTATTTTGTAATAATGCAAAATAGGGATTGTTTTTCATCTGAAAATGAAGATGACGGAGTTTATTTTGCGCCGGACCTAGGCGTTGAAATAATCAAAGGAAAACTTTTTATACATTATGCCCACGGAAGATATGGATATTGGAGATATCTGTTTAGACTTCAAAATTCAGATCTTGAACTTATTGGCTACGATTCAAGCAGCAATCACGGACCTACAGTACTTACAGAAACGAGTATAAATTTTTTAACCAGAAGAAAAATAGTAAATGAAAACACAAACCCGAATATCGATAAACCTGAGATATTTGAAAAGAAGGAAGCAAAAATCAATAAAACAAAACTATTCAAATTATCTGAAATAGAAGATTTTGATAAGCTTGAAGTTTCAGAAGACTAAATAGAAAATCATTTACATAATATACCAAATATGAAACTAAAAACTTCTTTACTCCTTTTTGTTTGCGTAGCATTTTATAGTGCAAACGCTCAAAAAGCTTATATTATAAACGATTTCATGAAAGGCTATACTTTGTATTTTGCGCAACAAACCGTAAAGTCTGAAATAAGAGAATATTATAAAATTACAGAAAATCAAAGTAAAAAAATTGTACTCGAATATGGTGCAAAAGAATTGTCTAAACATCAAATAAGCAAAACAGCCAGGACAGTTGCATTTAAAAGCATTACGGACAAAAATATTCGTGTATTAGGCGATGTGAATTTTGATGGCAGGCCTGATGTTGTTATTCATGAAACCGAAGCGATAGATGATGGGTGTTATACTCCGCAGGCAACAGCACACATTTATGTTAATACCCCAACCTCTTTTATATCCAGTCAAAGTATTAGCGATGTTTATAATGGTGCCAATTGTATGCGCGGAGGCTCATTTGACATTGACACTAAAAACAAGCGACTTATCACAACGAGTCTTGGAGGAGCTGCTCTTCATGGCATCGAACACTATAGTGTTTCTGGCACCGAAGCCAAACTTTTGTCAAGCTTTGAAGAAGACGGATTTACTCAGACGCCTTTTTATAAAATAACAGGAAAGAAATGGGAAAAGAACAAATATGTCCCTTTTGCTTCTTTATCTGTTTACGAACCTGACTTGGATAAATTGCTTGTCTTTGATACAAAAAATCATAAAGGACGTATACTACTTTTTAAAGTAGATAACGTTTTATATTATGCTTTCCGACAAAATGATGAATACAAATTTGTTTCTTTTGCACATCCGGTGAGTCCGGAAAAAGCAAATAAAGCAGTATTCAAATTTAGAAAACAAAGTACCGGTAACGAATTGGAGTTTAACAGCGGTAATATTAAATATACAATATACGAAACGCCAAATTCAGTTGGAATTAAGATTAATGTAAACGGAAAAATATCTGACTGGCAAGGTATGGGCAAAAAAGGAACTTTGTATTCTTTGGCAAATGCTAAGTTTGTAAATCTTGTTAAAGAATAATTAGCTTGAAAAAAAACAAGAAGAGCCACAAATAATGTGGCTCTTTCAATTTATAATAAGCAAATAATCTAAGTCTCTTTAACTGTAATAATCTTTACCGGACAAGCTTTCGCAGCCAATTCAAAACTTTCAACGATTGTATGATTATTAGATTTCAATGTAAAAAATCCTTTTGCATCTTTCGAGTGAATCAATACCGATTTTCCGTCTTTTTTCGACATTTGAAAATGCACCGGATCCATTTCGACGCAATAATTACAGCCAATACATTTGTCTCTTTGTAAAGTTACGATAACCATTATGCTTCAACGATTTTATATAATTTATCAGACATTCTAATTCTAAAAGGTAATTTAAAAGTACAATCGTCACCTTTTGTAGCCTTTTCAGAAACCAAATCATTTACCATCATTTCGTCAATGATCATTTCCTGTGCTCCGGTACTTGGACCAGTAACTAAAATTTTATCTCCAATTTTAATATCGTAAGCTTCAATTGTAAATTGTCCCACTTCAGCTTTTGGGAAATAGTGTGTTCCTTTTCCAACATAAACCTTCTTCTGCGTTGCTGCAGATCCCGGAATATCACTCCACTCTCCTAATTCCTGACCTAAATAATAACCTGACCAAAAGCCGCGATTATAAACGGTGTTCAAAGCTTCCATCCAAACCGAAACCTTTTCTTTAGAGAATGTATTATCATAATAGGCATCAATAGCCTGACGATACGTTTTGATAACGGTTGCTACATATTCTGGCGCACGGCCACGTCCTTCGATTTTTAGAACCTGAATTCCAGAATCTATTACCTGATCTAAGAAATCCAGTGTACACAAATCTTTTGGCGACATCATATATTCGTTGTCCAATTCGATTTCAAAACCGGTTTCCTGATCGATCACTGTATATTTTTTGCGGCAATTTTGTTTACACGCACCACGATTAGCAGATGAATTATGCGAATGCAAACTCAAATAGCATTTACCCGAAACCGCCATACACAAAGCACCATGCCCGAAAATTTCGATTTCTACTAAATTTCCGCTTGGGCCTTTTATTTGTTCTTTCTCAATTTGACCTGTAATGCTTTTTACCTGACGCAAACTCAATTCACGGCTTAAAACCATGGTATCAGCAAACAAGCTATAGAATTTGATGGTTTCAATGTTTGTTACGTTCACTTGGGTCGAAATATGAACCTCCATACCAATTGTTCTTGCCATAGCAATCACTGCCTGATCTGAGGCAATTACAGCTGTAATACTGGCTTCTTTGGCTTTGTTCAGCAATGTTTTTACGACAGATAAATCATGGTCGTAAATTATGGTGTTTAAAGTAAGATAGCTTCGAACGTTTTTAGCTTCACAACGATTGGCGATTTCCTGCAAATCATCCATAGTGAAATTCACCGTTGAACGCGCGCGCATGTTAAGTTGTTCTACGCCAAAATAAACAGAATCCGCCCCATTATCTAAAGCCGCCTGAAGTGAATCAAAGCTCCCGGCAGGAGCCATAAGTTCGATTTTGTTGTTTGTTGTCATTTTTATTTATATTGTATTCCAATGGTTAAACCATTGATTATGTTATTTTGGTATGAATATTAATTGTGTTCCTGCGGTTGAAACTGCAGGCTATGTTTTTCATTTGTATGTGTGGTATTTCAAATATAACCCGTGGTTTCAACCACTGGGAACGTTCTGATGACTATCAATCTACACGATACAATAATCGTTATAGATATACATTGTTTCCCTGCGGTTGAAACCGCAGGCTATGTTTTTCCTCTTTATGTGTGGTATTTCAAATATAGCCCGTGGTTTCAACCACGGGGAACGTATTGATGTATTTTCATCGTACTCCAAATCTTTTTAGGTTAAACCAGACACACCAATAAAGATTCATTTCTCTCCCAATCCATGCAATTTTACAAAATCATCAAATTCATCTTGTCCATTTTTCTTAAGGTGATGGTGCTTTTGATTTTTAATGTAATTATAAACCACCTCTAACTGAGACTCACTAACTGAATAAGCCGTAAATCCTGTGTGCCAGGCAAATTTCTCAAGGATAAGTTCTTGTCTATTATAAAATGAGAAGAACTTCCTTTTATTTGCTTTACAATATCTGTGATAGTTTTTTGTGGATTTTGTATAAATAAAACATGCAGATGATCGGGCATTCCGTTTAGGATTCTAACAGGGCAACCGAGATCAATTAACTCTTCATAAATGAAATCATACAATTTTTTCTCAATTGAATCATCAATTAATTCCTGACGATTTTTAGTTGCCCAAATGTCATGAATCCATAGTTTGGTAAAGGATTGTGAAATCAATAAATTAGCATAAAATTTTTGCTAATTTACAATTTTATACAATTTATCTGACAAACGAATACGGAATGGAACCTCAAAAGTAACTCGATCTCCAATTTTAGCAGTAGTGGCTTGTGCTTCGTTGACGATCATTTTTTCTAAAATCAATTCCTGATTTCCTGTAGTAGGTCCTGAAATTAAGATTTTATCACCAGTATTTAATTCGTGGTTTTCTATAGTAAAAAGACCAACTTGCGCTTTTACATAATAGTGTTCCGCTTTACCAAGAAGTACTTTCTTTACTTTTATTTTTTGACGAATGTCTAGTGGCTTTTCGGCTGTAGCCAAAGAAGTATTGGGTAGTTCACCAGAATGTTTAAATTTCAAACTATCTGATTTTCCTTTTCTAAAAACTTTATTTCCAACTTGTTTTCCGGTTCTTAAACGAACCTGATCAACAAGAGGCATATGTATGATATCCAGACATTCTGTAGAACAGCAGTTTTCCATTGCAGCCTTACATTCATCACATTGGATAAACAACAAATGACAGCCGTCGTTTTCGCAATTGGTGTGATTGTCGCAAGGTTTGCCGCATTGATGACATTGAGAGATAATATCATCGGTGATTCTTTCGCCAAGACGATTATCGAATACGAAGTTTTTTCCAATAAATTTACTTTCAATACCTTCTGCTTCAATTTGTTTGGCGTAATTAATGATTCCGCCTTCTAACTGAAAAACATTTTTAAAGCCTTGGTGTTTAAAATACGCACTAGCTTTTTCGCAACGAATTCCTCCGGTACAATACATTACAAGATTTTTATCTTCTTTATGGTTCTGAAGCTGGTCGTTGATTATAGGTAAACTTTCTCTAAACGTTTCAACGTCTGGTGTGATGGCACCTTTAAAATGCCCTACTTCACTTTCGTAGTGATTTCTAAAATCTACTACAATTGTATTGGGATCATCAAGGATTTCATTGAATTCTTTGGCTTTCAGGTGAACTCCTATATCGGTTACATCAAAAGTTTCATCGTTTAAACCGTCAGCAACGATTTTATCACGAACTTTAATTGTCAATTTTAAAAAGGAATGATCATCATGTTCTACAGCTTCGTTCAATCGTATGCCTTTCATGAAATCATAAACTTCAAGAGTGGCTCTAAAAGCTTCCAAATTATCTTCAGGAATACTCATTTGAGCATTTATTCCTTCGGTAGCAACGTAAATTCGGCCTAAAGCATCGAGCTTATTCCAGGCTAAAAATAAATCATCGCGAAATTTTTTGGGATCTTGAATTTTGGCATACGCATAGAAAGACAACGTTAGTCGTTGTTTACCGGCATCATCGATCATGATGGCTCTTTCTTCTGCGCTTAAAGTGTTGTACAGTTGCATGCTATAAACAGTTTTTAAGTTTAGAAATTATTTTTTGAGGTGCAAAGGTATGAAAAAGCTTCAAAGGTGCAAGGGTTCTGAGATACTAAGTTGCTAAGGTTCTAAGCTTTTTAAATGGAATTAGTAAAAAACAAAAAAGCACTAAATTAATAGTGCTTTTTAAAATCTTTGTACCTCTGTAACCTTTGTCGCTCTGAACCTAAACCTTAGAACCTCAGCAACTCAGAACCTTAGCAACTTAAAAATTAACAAAATTCGTTAAACGCGTCTTGCAAGTTCTCAGCGATTAATTCAGCTGGGCGACCTTCGATGTGGTGACGCTCTAACATGTGAACCAATTCTCCGTTTTTGAACAAAGCCATAGATGGCGATGATGGAGGAAAAGGAAACATATGTTGTCTTGCAGCATCTACAGCTTCTTTGTCTACACCTGCAAAAACAGTAATTAAGTGATCTGGTTTTTTAGCTCCTTCTAAACTCATTTTTGCTCCCGGACGTGCGTTTCTTGCAGCACAACCACAAACAGAGTTTACAACAACTAAAGTGGTACCTTCGGCTTTGATAGCGTTATCTACAGCGTCAGCACTATGTAAATCTTGAAAACCAGCAGCAGTCAATTCAGCTTGCATTGGTTTTACCATTTCTTCTGGATACATATCTCTTTATTTTAAATTTTACTTTTGATCTGCAAAGTTACGAAGTTTAGCGGCAACTAGTTAATTTGAAGTATAAAGTTTTGTTATAGTTCGATTGAAAAAATCAAAACCTTACCTGATAAGGATAAGTCTCATATACTGTATTATCTTCATTAATTGAAAAACCCTTTGCAGCATCTGTTTTTGCCGATTCAATTAGCGCTTTAACTTCCTCTCTTTGCTTTCCTTGCTTAAGCCAGCAAATGGCTTTATAAAATTTCGCGTCCGAAAATTCCGGATAGATTTTTAAAGCTTTATCAAAAATGACAATCGCTTCATCCCATTTTTTAAGTTCATACTTAGCAATTCCTTGATAGAAATATGCCGTTGGATGTTCTAATTGCTGTCTGTTTTTATAAATATCATTTACATAATCGTCAAAAAGTTGCTCTGCTTTTGCATAATCGTTCAGCTGCAGATAGCAAAGCCCCATATAAAAACTATAGGTATGATCCATTCTATATCCGTTTCCATAAAGTTTAATGCATTCTTCTAAATCTGTGATAGCGTCTTTGTAATTTTTTGAGAAAATACATTTCATAAAACCTCTATAAGGCAGCCACTCTTTCTTGTCGTATAAAACAGCTTTATCGAGATACTGCATTCCGACTTCGTACTTTTTGCATTTAAAATAAGGCATTGCTTTTTGCTGCCATAAATAAGCAACAGTGCTGTCTTTTTTGAGACCCTGATCCAGACAAGACTGCCACTCGCTCATTTCAATATTATAATTATGCTTCTCTGCACAATTGGTCAAAAACTCTTCGACTATTGCATCATGTGCTTTGTTTGTAGAAACTTGCCCAAAAGATAAAAGAGTAAAAAAGAAGCTAAATCCTAAAGTAATATTTTTCAAAGGTTATTATTTTGTGTTAAATTTATTTGAAAGAAAAATCACTCTAAATAACGCTTTTATAAATGGTATTTTAGGACACTTTAAAATAACTTTAACATCCTCAAAAAATGTAGTTTCCTCATCCAGAAATTTAAAAATCAAAGCGGGATTTCCTTTTTTAAACATTGATGAAAAAATAGAACTTCCCAATTCGTTATGGCGATGCAGAATATCTAAAAGCAATAAATCATAAAACCAAAATCTGTTTTTTTTATGAAATTTTGACATCTTGAGCGATTCCGAAGTTTGTGAAGAAGAATTTTTATTAACCAAAAATGCCACCAGTTCAGAAGATTTTTTATCTGAATTTCTAAAGGTATAGCCAGTACTTGCCTTTGTCCATCCGCCGGCAGTGCCAATATTCAGCACGCGTTTGGTGTTTTTTTTCCAAAAAGGGAAACAAGTCATCGGAATACTTCCCTGCTCCTTTTCTATAATTTCATATTGATCAGCTCCAACATTTCTCAAATAGATTTGAATCTCATTTTCGTATTCTTCTTTAGAAAGAAGATTTTCAGAAAACAATGTATATTCCACCAAAGCTTCGGTTTTAGAAATAGGCAAAACATACATAAAACGCGTATTTCCTCTTTGCTCCACCGAAAAATCCATAAAAGTTGCTTGTTCCGGATTGAAGATTTCAGTTTCGCTTTTTATAAACCAACCTGTAAAATGCTGTTGTAAAACTGGATATGTAGTTTGACTTTCGGCGAAAGCATTTGTATAAATACTATTGAATAAATAATCGCAAGTATATCGATTGTCCTCGGTTCCAACAAAAACATGGGTTTCGAGTTCGTTGATATCGGTTACTTTTTCGTTTAAAAAAGTAATATTTTGATGTTTCGAAAGTTCATCAAAAATAAAATTATAAAAGTCTAATCCCCGAATTTGATTGTAGTGATAAGGTTTAAGTACTAAATCACGCTTGAAATTTTCATTGGCAAATAAAGCCGAATCCCATTTTTTTGAAATAACGGATTTCCATAACGTTTCCTCTTTTGCCCAAAAACACCAGGTTCTGTCATTGGTCTTTTTTGCATCTTCATCTAATAACAAAATAGATTGACCAGAGAATTTTCCGAACAATGCCATTTTGTAAACGGTCATCAAAGCAGATAAACCTGTTCCGGTAAAAATATAATTGAAGTGTGGGATTTGTGAAGAAGCCATTTTCAAAAATAAGAAATTTTATTCTTTCAATTTTTCTAAAAGCACTTTAAAATCCTTTGGGTTAAGATAACTATTGTATTGTAAGATAATCTCTCGTTTTTCATTCAAAACACACAAAACCGGATATACAATCTGGTTGTTCATGGTTCCTAATTGCAAAGCCAGTTCATGAACGCCAACATTATTTCCTGATGGTTTGTATTTAAAAGTTTGATTATTAAAAGTAATATCTCGTTTTTCCTCGGCATTAAAATCCACAAAATAAAAATCAGAATTTAGTTTTTGGATAATATCCTGATTTTTGAAAGTCGTATTTTTCATTCTTTGGCAAAACTGACACCAATCGGTATGAATGAAAACGATTATTTTTCTCTTTTGAATTTGCTGCAAACTGTCTACTTCCACAAAAGATCTGGTTTTAAGTTGACAGAATCCAATTGAAGTTACTCCGAAGAAGATTATAAGTAAAATTAGCTTTTTCATTTGTTTTTGTTTTTTTTGCCACAGATTGCTCAGATTAAAAGGATTTTTTTGCCACGAATTACACTAATTTTCTCGAATTTAATTCGCGATAATTAATAGTGTCAATTTTACTTTTTTTATTGCATAGATTATAAAGTCAATAGTATAATAATAAAAATCAGTGTAAATCCGTTTGATCAGCGTTATCTGTGTGCCATTTTACCTCAAAGTATATCGCAACCCAAAAAAACCTCGAATTGTCTGGTTTTGACCGTAAACATAAGTGGTATCAAAAGTCAAACCGTACGGATTATCCGGTGTAACCATCACTTTTCCGGCAGCATCGTATTGCACGTTTTTATCGAAAGGATCATTGGTTCTTGAAATCAAAAACGGATTATTTCGCTTTGGTGTAAAGTTCAATAGATTTTTTACTCCGCCATACAATTCAAAATTCTTCCATCCAAAATACGTAAACTGAATATTCTGAATACTATACCAAGGCGAGTTGGGATCCCTAGGATCTAAATCGCTCAACAAAGGCAATTTCATTGGGCTGTAAAGATTTCCGGTGTAATCCAGTGACAAATTCCACGGTTCTATTTTATAAGAAATGCTCCAGGTTCCGGTAAATTTTTCGGTTAAAAAAGGTCTTTCCGAAATTCCGTCCTGAACATTTTTATTATCTAAAACCGTCGCTCCCAGAATGAATTTTAATCCGTTGGTGAAATTCAAATCAACATTGGTACTAATTCCCTGACTTATCGCATAACCATCAATATTATCGTAAATGATTTTGTTGGGATCTGTTTCGTAATCTGAAATGATTTTATTGCTGAAACGGGTATAAAAAGCCGTCGTTTCAATTCCCATAAAAGTTCCATTTCCGAAATTGATTTTCTGAATATAATTCAAATTTACGTTTACAGATTTCTCAGGTTTTAAGTCATTCTGAATCACAACATCCCGCGAACCTGTCAAAGCAGCGTGATCTTCTGTAAATAAATTCACAACCCTAAATCCGGTTCCTGCGTTTAATCGAAAAATCGTGTTTTCATTTGCTTTGAACCGATACGCAAATCTTGGTGTAAAAATCGAACCGTGAATCGAATTATAATCGTAACGCGCGCCTAACAACACCTGACTTTTTGATGAAAACGTTATTTCATCCTGAACAAATATTCCAGGCAACCAGGTACTTTCGGCCTCCTTTGTGGCCGGAGTATTATCATCATAATACGAATATCGAGTAGCAATTCCTGCAAGTAAATCATTGCTTCCTATTTTTTTATCCCAAGTCAGCTGTAAAAAACCAATTTTCTGATTGGCGATATAAGAGGTTGTTCCGTAACGGCTGTCCTGATAATGCACGTTTCCAGAGAACGAAAGCATCAGTTTTTCTTCAAATGGCAATTGATAACTTCCTATCAATTCTGCCCTTTTGGTATAAATACTTTCACCGTAAATTTCGTCACCACCACGATATTTTTTATCCCAACGCACATCTCCACCCCAACGATCTTCGTACATTCCGCGTGCTGCAATTGTAAATAAACGATTATTCTCTCTTTGAAAATTCCACTTATTAAAAACCGAAATTCTTTGCGAAAGCGTCACATCTGTAAATCCGTCTTTGTCTTTATCGACAACCTGATTGTAATCGAAATAATTGATGCCTAAAAGTGTCGAGGCCTTTTTGGTTGGATTGAATTTCATCCCCAAATCGACATTGGTTTCTAAATAGGAAGTCGTAAAAACATCTGCCGAAAACAAAGGTGCATTCGTTGGATTTTTAGTAATAATGTTGATTAATCCTCCCACAGCTTCACTTCCGTAAAGAGAAGATGCCGGACCTTTTACAATTTCAATTCTTTCGACCAAAGAATTAGGAATACCGGACAGGCCATAAACTGTCGAAAGACTGCTCACGATTGGCATTCCGTCAATTAAAACCAAAGTATAAGGGCCTTCCAGTCCATTAATATGAATATCGCCCGTATTACAAACACCACAATTAAGCTGTGGCCGAACTCCGTTGATGTTTTGAAGTGCTTCGTAAATACTTGGAGTGGGATTCTTTTTGAAGAAAACAGGAGAATACACCTCAACAGGAACGGCACTTTCTAATCGTTTAACGGCTTTTAAAGTTCCGGAAACTACGACTTCATTCAGCTGGTTTTCATTATCGGTTAATTCAAAATCATAAGATTGAAAGGAATCTTTAATAACTTCTATTTTCTTCTTTATAGTTTGAAAACCTACTTGAGAAACCTGAAGGGTATAATTGCCAACCGCAACATTTTCTAATGTATAATATCCTAGACTATCTGTGATTGTTTTATGTTTTGTTCCCGTTAAATGAACATTCACCAACTGTAATTTATGGCCTTCGCCCGAAATATATCCAGAAATAGTAGAAGTTTCTTGTGCGAACGAAATCTGCAAACTAAACAAAAGCAATATCAAAAATAGTTTTTTCATCATTATAAAATTAAATTTAGACAAAACTAAAAATTATATTTCATAAATAACGATTTTAAATTTAGAAATTTATAACTTTTATCATGTCAATATGTTATATTTTACTAAAGCGAAACTATAGACTACTATTATTTAATTTTTTAAATCTCGCAAAGCCGCAAAGCCGCAAAGTATTTTATTTTACGTTTTTAAATTAAACTTGCGCCTTCACGGCTTTGCGAGAGATTTTCGATGCATCAATTAAAATCCTCTTCGATAAGATCTTTATTAATTACCGCGCCCGCAAAGGAACCTGTAGAAACTGCAATCGCCACAGATCGCATTTGTGTAGTGCAATCGCCGCTTGCGTATACGCCTTCCACATTTGTTTTTTGCATAAAATCAACTTTTAGCAAACCTTGTTCATTAATTTCACAACCTAAATCTTGTGGCAAATGACAATGCTGTTCAAAAGGCGGTCTCGCATAAATGGCTTTCACGGCAACTTTTTCATGATTTTTAAAAATGATGTTATTAATAGATCCGTTTGTATGTTCGAAAGAGTCTATTTCTTCTTCAAAAATTGATACACCGTACTTTTTAAGGATTTTAGTTTGTTCCAAAGTCAAAGTCGACTTTCCGTTGGTGCACAATCGCAGGTCTTTTGTCCAGTTCGAAATGAGTTTTGCATAATCAAATCCCATTTCGCCATTGGCAATAATGGCTGTCTTTTCATTTTTAACTTCATAGCCATGACAATAGGGACAATGCAAAACCGAAATCCCCCAACATTCATCAAAACCTTTAATTTCAGGAAATATATCTTTAACTCCAGTTGCAAATAAAATTTTTCTGGCAGTAAAAAATTTTCCGGACTGGGTTTCTATTTCAAATCCGGATTCTGTTTTAATGACATTGATGGCAAGTCCGTTATAAAATTCTACTGTATTGTAAAATTCTACCTGCGTTTTGGCTTTCGCCGAAATTACGGCGGGTTTTTCACCATCTTGTGTTATAAAGTTATGCGAATGTGGTGTTTGTCTGTTGCAGGGCAAACCACTATCAATAACCAAAACCTGACGTAAAGAACGCCCCAAACTCATTGCTGCAGAAAGTCCGCTATAGCTGCCGCCGATAATGATAACATCGTATTTATTATTTTCGATCATAATTATATATTTAATGATTACTATTTTTATGCATTTTATAATTTAATAGATGCCCGATGATCATTCCGATACCTCCAATAAAAATCAGATCGAGATGAATATCAAGAAAAAGTTCCGTTAAAACACTAATCCAGATTAACGCCATCGAAATAATCAGGATAGCAGATATCAAAAGACTGGATTTTTTAATAATTTTGAGAATTGCAAACAATCCTATTGTTGCAAAAAGCAAATCAATAATTGGGTTATGACTTAAGCCTAATGGCAAAATGGTTAAAAGCGGAAAAACCAGACAATGAACCAAACAAATGGTTGCACTTGAAATTCCTAAAATATCGTAAAAAGGTGTGGTAGATTTCTTCATTTTCAGTACATTTGCTTAATGCAATTTTGTTGCAAATATATCAATTAATTTCAATTGCAACAATGTTGCGATAATATTTTTAATTCCATAAAAATGAAAACAACAAGAAATACAGCAGCAAAGACAGCCGTTTTAGAGATTTTTGGCAAATCGAAAACCGCACTATCTCATGCAGAAATTCAAAAACAAACAGGAGATTTATGCGATCGAGTTACTATTTACAGAATCTTAGAGCGATTGGTTAATGACGACATTATACATAAAATTGTGAATCTTGACGGAACCGTAAAATATGCAAAATGTCATCATCACGCTCAACGCGTACACATTCATAATCATGCCCATTTTAGCTGCGAAAAGTGCCTGGAAATAACATGTCTTGAAAATGTAAAACCTAGCTATATCATTCCGCACAATTATAAAGTGAATGATATAAACTTTACATTGTCAGGATTATGCCCAAATTGTTTAAATTCTAACAACTAATATTTAGACTTGTCTAAAAATATTGTTGCGAGAATGTAATTTTTCTATATATTTGTTCAAACAACATTTTTACAATGGGTAAATCTTTAGAAGAAGTTCACCAATCGGTCGCAACACAACATAAAAAAACAGGTTTCAGAAAAATATTAGCCTTTTTAGGCCCGGCATATTTAGTAAGTGTAGGATATATGGATCCTGGAAACTGGGCAACAGATATTGCCGGAGGTAGTCAGTTTGGATATTCTTTACTTTGGGTTTTATTAATGAGTAACCTGATGGCTTTGCTGTTGCAGAGCTTAAGTGCCCGACTCGGAATTGTAACACAACGCGATTTAGCTCAGGCTTCGAGAGAAACCTATTCAAAATTCATCAACTACATTTTGTACTTTTTGGCCGAAATTGCCATTGCGGCATGTGATCTTGCCGAAGTATTAGGAATGGCAATTGGTATTAATTTACTTTTTGATATTCCGCTGATCGAAGGTGTTTTGATCACCGTGTTAGATACATTCTTATTGCTTTTCTTAATCAATAAGGGAATCCGAAAAATGGAAGCTTTTATTATTGTATTGGTCGCTATTATTGGTTTCTCTTTCATTTTCGAAATGATCTTCGCAGAACCGGAACTTGATAAAGTATTTTACGGACTTATTCCGTCAATGCCTAATTCTGCTGCTTTGTATATCGCTATCGGGATCATTGGTGCAACGGTAATGCCTCACAACTTATATTTACATTCTTCTTTGGTGCAAACCCGAAAATTCGACCGAACTCCGGCCGGAATTAAACAGGCTTTGAAATACAATCTTATCGATTCGACAATCGCTTTGAACCTCGCTTTCTTTGTAAATGCTGCCATTTTAATTTTGGCTGCAGCCACATTTTACAAAAACGGAATGTTTGAAGTTGCCGAAATTCAGGATGCGCATCAGTTTCTTGAACCGTTGTTGGGAACAAAATGGGCGCCTATTTTATTTGCCGTCGCCTTAATTGCCGCAGGACAAAGTTCGACCGTAACCGGAACTTTAGCCGGACAAATTGTAATGGAAGGGTATTTGAATTTAAGGATTCAGCCTTGGGTTCGACGTATAATCACCCGCTTAATAGCTATTGTTCCGGCCGTAGTCGTGATTTTAATTTATGGAGATGGCGTAACCGGAAAATTACTAATTCTGAGCCAGGTCATTTTGAGTTTACAATTAGGATTTGCGATTATTCCGTTGATCCACTTTGTGAGTGACAAATCTAAAATGAAAGGTTTCCATATTTCAAGAACCACACAAATTGCTGCCTGGATTATTGCTTTGATTATCGTTTCGCTAAATGCAAAATTGGTTTACGACGAAATTACTTCATGGCTAGACAATTCAAGTCATCCACTTATTCTTTGGTTTACCGTGGTTCCGCTTGCTTTTGCCTTCCTTGCTTTGTTATTGTATATCATCGCAAAACCTTTTATCGCAAGAGCAAAATCGAATATCGAGAATCATTCGCCTCATCATTTAAAGTTGGTTTACACACCAAAAGAAAGTTACGGCAAGAAAAACATAGCCATTTCTGTCGATTTTTCGAAAGCCGATGAAGCTGCACTGAACAATGCCTTTGAATTGGGCGGAATCGACGCGCAATACACCTTAATTCATATTGTAGAAACAGTTGGTGCCTTAATGTACGGACAACATGTAGACGATCACGAAACTACCATAGACGAAAAATTGTTATTAGAATATAAAGAGATGCTTTCGCAGAAGGGCTTCAGGATCGCAACAGAACTTGGTTTTGGAAAACCTAACACCGTGATTCCGAAGATTATTAATGCAGGAAGTTTTGATATTTTAGTCATGGGAACCCACGGCCACACTGGATTAAAAGATATTTTATTTGGTACAACCGTAGACAAATTGAGACATAAAATTTCAATACCTTTGTTGATTGTTAAATAAAGCTTCTGGGATACTAAGTTGCTAAGTTTCTAAGATTTTTTCTTAAAGAATCTTAACTTAGAAACTTAGTATCTCAAAAACTTAGAAACTTAGAAAAAAAATGACTTTCTCAGAAGAAAATTATCTAAAATCGATATATCATCTTACTACTTCTAACGATGCAGAAGTAAGCACGAACGCTATTGCGGAAATGATGGAGACTAAAGCTTCATCGGTTACGGATATGCTTAAAAAGCTTTCTGAGAAAGATTTAGTAAATTATAAAAAATACCAGGGTGTTTCTTTGACCGAAAATGGAAAACTCGCCGCTAAAATGATTGTTCGAAAACATCGTTTATGGGAAGTGTTTTTGGTTGAAAAATTGAATTTCTCCTGGGATGAAGTGCATGATATTGCAGAACAACTGGAACACATCAAATCTGAACAATTGATTAATCGTTTGGATGATTTTCTTGGAAATCCTACCGAAGATCCACACGGCGATCCAATTCCGGACGCGAACGGAAGAATCGTTAAAATCGAAAAACACTTGCTTTCTGAATTAACAGAGAATCAAACGGGAGTTTGTGTGGGTGTAAAAGATACTTCATCTGAATTTTTGAAATATCTCGACAAACAAGGAATTGCTTTGGGTTCGCAGATTGAACTTTTATCTAAAGAATCTTTTGATTTATCTGTTAAGATTAAAATCGATGGTCGTGAATTGTCTATTTCGAATAAAATTGCTTCTAATTTGTTTGTGAAGCTGGTTTAGGGTAGTTATTCCGCAGAGATTCGCGAAGGTTTTTCACAGAGGAACGCGAAGGACTGATTTTTTTCGTTTGTCAGACTGAGCGAAGTCGAAGTCTCGCAAAGTGATTCAGCGAACCGGGCTTCGACTTCGCTCAGCCTGACAAACTGAATGCTATAGCTTCAATATTAGTAAAACCTAAACAATCCCCTTTTCTATCATTTCTAACATCACAGGCGAAGCATTTTTAAACGTTGGTTCTTGTTCGATAATACTTCCTGCATTTTTCTTGTTTACTTTAAAAGTCACATCATTATCTGTGGTAAATAACAAAGCGGTCAAAAACGGATTTTTGATGTAAGTTCCCAAAACCAATAAAGCCTCGTCTAAAGTATGAGTACTTTCGATTTCTTCGGTTTTATAACGGGTTGTTAAGGCGATCGAATAGGTATTGTCTTCGTTTATCGCCAAACGGAAATAGATATTTTTAATCTCGGTATCACCGATAGTTTTTGCCAGCGTTAGTTTGGCAAAAGTTCCGGCTTTGATGCTTTCTTTGACATGTTCACAAAAAAGAGCAAATATTGGTTCGTACATTTTTTTAAGGTTCTAAGGTTCTGAAATGCTAAGTAACTGAGTTTTTAATTACGTTGAGCCGCTTTGTGTTGTTTTACCACAGAGTTGCACAAAGATTTCGCAAAGTTACACAAAGCTTTGTATTAAACTTTTTCTTTGTGACTCTCTGTGAAATCTTTGTGCAACTCTGTGGTACAATTTTATTTTCCTGTAAATTCAGCTTTGCGTTTTTCTAAAAATGCTGTTGTTCCTTCTTTAAAATCCTGAGTTCCAAAACACTTTCCGAATGACTTTATTTCAGTTTCAAAACCATCTTTACCGTCTTTATAATTGGCGTTAATAGCTTTTATGGCTTTATTGATGGCAAATGGAGCATTTTTTATGATTTTTTGGGCTATTGTTTTGGTAAAAATCAAAAGTTCAGCTTGTGGCACTACATGATTTACTAAACCGTATTGTTTGGCTTCTTCGGCAGAAATCATGGCTGCCGTCATGATCATTTCCATTGCGCGTCCCTTGCCTACTAATTGTGGCAAACGCTGTGTTCCTCCGTAACCTGGAATCAAGCCTAAAGTTACTTCAGGCAATCCCATTTTTGCGTTATCCGAAGCTACTCTAAAATGGCACGCCATTGCTAATTCTAATCCGCCACCAAGAGCAAAACCGTTTACGGCAGCAATTACTGGTTTCTTTAAGTTTTCGATAAAATCAAAAAGTGATTCTTGTCCTTCGGAGGCTAATTGGGCTCCTTCAACAATAGTATAATTGGCAAATTCTGAGATATCAGCTCCTGCAACAAATGCTTTTTCGCCAAATCCTGTCAGTATAATGACACGAACGTCATCGTTTTTGCCTAATAATTTAATGGCTTTACTCAAGTCGCTGATAGTAGCTTTGTTTAAAGCATTTAACTTTGTAGGTCTATTAATGGTTACGGTTGCAATTTTGTCTTCAATCGAGATTAAAAGATTTTCGTAGTTCATGACGGTGAGTTTATGAGTTTGTAATAGGTAGAGAAACTCTAAATGTGGTTCCTTTTCCGTATGTTGATTCAAAGGTAATTGTTCCTTTGTAATTTTCGATAATGTTTTTTATAATTCCGAGGCCAAGTCCCATTCCGCTTGTTTTGGTGGTAAATTTTGGTTCGAAAATCCTGCTGGTGTCTTGTTTTTGAATTCCAACTCCGTTGTCTTTTACGGCGATTTCAACATTATTGTTTCTGCGTTTTACAGTTACAACAATCGATTTATGAAACTGACTTTCCGGAATAGCCTGCGTTGCATTTTTAACGAGATTCGTAATAACGCGAATCAATTGCGTACGATCCATTTTTGAGATGATTTCTTCTTCTTCGCTTTCGAAAACAATATAATCTTCGTTAAAAATATCCAGGGCCAATTCAACAACCTCAACCACATTTAAGGTTTCGTTTTGCTGTGCCGGCATCGAGGCAAAGTTCGAAAATGCCGAAGCCACCGCCGTCATGGTATCTATTTGCTGAATTAAAGTTTCAGAATAATCGTTTAATTTTTGTTTTACATCCGGCGCTGTCGGGTCAAACTTGCGTTGAAAACTCTGCACCGTCAAACGCATCGGCGTAAGCGGATTCTTGATTTCGTGTGCGACTTGTTTGGCCATTTCGCGCCAGGCTTCTTCGCGCTCGCTTTGGGCTAGTTTTATGGCACTGGTTTCCAATTTATCGACCATTCCATTATACGCCTTTATAAGGAAATTAACCTCTTTACTATTCGCTTCTAAAACAATTTTCTCATTTTTCTGATCCAGATTGGTTTCTTCTAAACGATCTGAAATGGTTTTCAATGATTTTGTGATATAAGTAGAAAGGAAATAGGCCAATGCAAAAGCCACAACTAGCATAAACGAGTAAACCTGACTTAAACGAATCAGGAAAGTATTCAATTCGTTGTCATAATAGCCGTCGTCTTCCAGATACGGAAGATTCAAAATTCCAAGCGGTTTGAATTTTTCGTCTTTGATTAAACTGTAAGAAGATCGGTTTTTGACTCCGTCTATGGTTTTGATATCTACAAAACGCTTTTCGATAGAAGAACGCACCAGTTTTAGGATATATTCCGGAATTGGCGGCGCTACTTTATCTACCGCAAAGGATTCTTTTGAAGATTTTAATAATTTCCCCCCAAGGCTGTAAATATTGATTTCGATTTTGTGAATTTGGGCCAGTTCGTGAATTTTATCTTTGAAAATAAGATCCAGATTCCCTGTTTTTAAAGGATATGTTGTCGTAGAAAGTACATAATTGATATGCTCTTTTACAGCATTTTCTTTGCGCTCAAGACGTTCCTGATGGTACTCTTTGGCTTCATTCTTAAACTGAATAATAGAAATGGAAGCCAATAAAAAAGATGCTACAACTATCAATACAATCATCGAAAGGAAAATCCTGACACGCAATGAAAGCATCGACATTTTGAAGTTATTCAGCATATTTTTTAGTATTCAGTCTCAGTATTCAGTCTCAGTCTCAGCATAAAACTGAAAACTGAGACTGTGACTGAAAACTATTTTCTCTCTCGTATTCTTTTGTAAAATCGGAAACCCAGCATTATTAAAACTGAAAATAAAATGATTCCAATTACACCGAAAATCCAGTTGATGGCACTTTTTAAAATTACTAAAAAAACCACTGCAAAAAGTATTATCGTTGCGCCTTCATTCCATAAACGCATAAAATTGTTGGAATATTTTACCTCATTATTTTGTAATTGCCTGAAAATCTGATGGCATTTTAAATGATATAAATATAATAAGAACACAAAAACCAATTTAACGTGCATCCAAGGCATTTTAAGCCAGCCTTGTCCTAAGTCTGTAAAAAACAACATCCAAAACGCAAAAATACTCGCCAAAATTGCTGATGGCCAAGTAATAATATACCATAAACGGTACGTCATTATTTTGTATTGCGCTTGTAAAATCTCTTTTTCAGGAGAAGGTTTTTCATTGGCTTCGATTTGGTAAACAAACAAACGCACAATATAAAACAAACCCGCAAACCAGGTTATTACAAAAATAAGATGCAATGATTTTAAGTAGTTATAGTATTCCATGCTTTTTGTTTCAAGTTTGAAGTTTCAAGTTTTTTTTAAAGTTGATTTTCACTCAACAATCTTTTTTCTTTACTCTTTACTCTATTTTCTATTTAGCCCATTCGTTAATCCAATTTCCAACAGTTTCACACCATTCATCATCGTCATTCAAACACGGAATTGCCAAGAATTTCTCTCCTCCGTTTTTTTCAAAATCTTCTTTGGCACGCATGGCGATTTCCTCAAGAGTTTCTAAACAATCAGATACGAAAGCAGGTGTTACAACTGCAAGATTCCTGATTCCTTTACCTGGCATTTTATCGATTTCAACATCGGTATAAGGCTCTAACCATTTATCTCCCGCCAAACGCGACTGAAAAGTCAGGCTGTACTTATCTTCAGGAAGTCCTAATAATTTCACGACTTGTTTTGTGGTTTCATAACATTGATGACGGTAACAGAAATCGTGTGCCGGCGAAGGTGTATTACAGCAAGAACCATCAATTTTACAATGTGATTTGGTTACATCGGTTTTACGAATATGACGTTCCGGGATTCCGTGGTACGAGAATAATAAATGATCATAATCAAAACCTACTAAATGTTTCTGAATCGAATCGGCTAAATTCTTGATGTAGTCCGGTTTGTTATAAAACGCAGGAACATCTGTAAAAGTCATTTGTGGAAATTTCTTTTTACGAATTTCTTCTGCTTTTACTAAAATAGTCAAAGTCGAAGCCATTGCATATTGCGGATACAAAGGGAAAAGCAACACTTCGGTAACGCCTTTATCGTGCAGTTCCTGAAGTCCTTTTTCGATTGTCATACTTCCGTAACGCATAGAAAGTGCCACCGGAACATTTACCAGAGGTTGTACTTTTTTCTGCATTCTTTCTGAAAGTACTACCAAAGGAGAACCTTCTTCCCACCAGATTTTTTTGTACGCATGAGCTGATTCTTCCGGTCTTTTTCTTAAAATAATTCCACGAACTAACAAAGCTCTTAATAAATACGGAACATCAATCACGTATTTATCCATTAAAAATTCGTCTAAATACGGTTTTACATCTTTTGGTTCCGGACTTTCTGGAGATCCTAAGTTTACTAATAATACGCCTTTCATTTATTCTTTGCTTTAGGCTTTAAGCGCTAGGCTTTAAGCATTTAATTTGTTTTTAAAAATTTCGTCAAAAGTATTCTTTGTTCTTTTTTAGAAATATGATAATTATTATTTTTTATTTATTGTTGAATATCTAAAATTGATTTGTTAGAAATTTTCATGCAGAAATTCTGTTCTTATAAATTCAATAGATTGTTTATAATAATCGTTATTATCCCAGTCTCCAATTTCAATTTGAGTTTTCCAATTATTTAAACAGATCACTTCACAATCAGGTTCTAATTGAATAGAGAAGAGAATATTTCCGTCATTATAAATCGCATAACTATCTTCAAGTTGAGCACCAAAAACATATTTTTCAGTACTTTTTGTTGCTTTGTAGTATTTTAAATATTTGAAAACTTGAGGCAATTCCTTTTTAATTAGATTATAAATATCTTTACCAAATCGATTATAACGCATTAATACTTCGTCAAATTTTTCTTCTACGTATTCTTGGTGATCACCTAATATTTCAGTTTCCATTATTATTGACACTTTTAAATAATTGATTTACACATTCGTATTAATTGACATCAAATACTTCTTTGGAGTTGTAGCAAATTTCTTTTTGAAAGCCGCTATAAAGTGACTTCCTGTGCTGTATCCAATTTTCAATCCAACTTCGTTTACATTATAAGATCCGCTGTCGAGAAGTTTGCGGGCGAAATCCATTTTGTAATCAAACAGGAAACCATAAACCGTGTCGCCGTAAATTTGTTTGAAACCCATTTTGAGTTTCTTCAAATTCAAACCAATTTCGTCTGCTAATTCCTGTAATCCTGGAGGTTCGGCCATATTGGCTATGATAATTTCTTTGGCTTTTCGGATTTTTAGAACGTTATCTTCATCAATCAAAAACGGACATTGTTCTGCGTTTGGATCTTCTGTTCTGTTGAAATACAAACTCAACAATTCGTATCCTTTTCCTTTATAATAAAGATTTTTTATGGATGGATGTAAGTTATAATGAAATAGCTGACTCAAAACTATCGCCATCGACGGACTTATATTTCCTTCGTTATAATATTTTTTGTCCTTATTATCAGGACTTAAAAAAGTAATATAATCTGCTTCCGCAGAAAACAAAGCGTGAAATTTCTTGATGGATACAATAACAGAAATGACCCATGAATTTGGAGCGAGTTCTAAATTCAGCGGTAATTCTTTCTGTGGATTGTACAAAAGCAATGATTTTTCTTCTTTTAAATCTAAAGCATAACTGCCCTGATTGAACAAGAATTTAGCATTCCCTTTTATCCCGAAATGAAACTGTATCAGGCCACTACCCACTTCGTGTTGTCCGAAAAAGGGCTCTGAACTGTCATTTTGAAAACGAATAAGCGTAAAGTCGTCTTCAATTTTAATAATTTCCTGAGAACTCATAGCGATATTTTTTTAGTACAAAAATCAAGATAATTACAATTTCTTATTTAGAATCACTCTAAACAAATCATTTCTAATCAATTGATTTTGCTACAAAAATACTTCTTTTTGCATAAAAACAGCCGTTTAGAAACAAAAAATCACGCAGCGATACAAAAAGTACTTTCAGCGTTACTTTTATAAAGACTATAGTGATAATTTTGTTGCACTTTTATGAAAGTGAATTTATGGAAAACAATAACGTACCTAAACATCTTTATTTTTACTCAGTTGGTCTGAGTTATAAAAAAGCCGATGCTGAGGTAAGAGGTAAATTTAGTTTGGATGCAATTGCAAAAACGCGTTTGCTTGAACAGGCTAAAGAAGAAGGAATAGAAAGTTTAATTGTAACTTCAACCTGCAACAGAACCGAGATCTACGGTTTTGCAGAACATCCATTTCAATTGATAAAACTAATTTGTGATAACAGCAACGGTTCAGTCGATGCTTTTCAGAAAGTTGGTTTTGTTTACAAAAATCAGGAAGCCATTAATCATATGTTTCGCGTAGGAACTGGTTTAGATAGTCAGATCTTGGGCGATTTTGAGATTATTTCTCAAATCAAGACGAGTTTTGCACATTCAAAATCTATGGGTTTAGCGAATGCTTTCTTAGAAAGATTGGTAAACGCTGTAATTCAGGCGAGCAAAAAAATCAAAAACGAAACTGAAATTAGCTCAGGCGCAACATCGGTTTCTTTTGCATCTGTACAATACATTCTTAAAAATGTAGAAGATATTGGCAATAAAAATATTTTACTTTTCGGAACAGGAAAAATCGGAAGAAATACTTGCGAAAATCTTGTAAAACATACTAAAAACGAACATATTACTTTAATCAACAGAACGAAAGACAAAGCTGAGAAATTGGCCGGAAAACTAAATTTGATTGTTAAAGATTATTCGGAGTTACACTTAGAACTTCAAAAAGCAGATGTTGTGGTTGTCGCAACCGGAGCTCAAAACCCAACGGTTGACAAAGCAATTTTGAATCTAAAAAAACCTTTATTGATTTTAGATTTATCGATTCCTAAAAACGTAAACGAAAACGTTGAGGAATTAGAAGGCGTTACCTTAATTCACATGGATTATTTGTCTCAATTGACAGATGAAACTCTTGAAAACAGAAAATTACACATTCCGGCTGCCGAAGCGATTATCGAAGAAGTAAAAGAGGAATTTGTTACCTGGACAAAAGGAAGAAAATTTGCTCCAACTATAAATGCTTTAAAAGAAAAACTGAATGCTATTAAAGTTTCAGAATTAGATTTTCAAAGCAGAAAAATTGCTGATTTTAATGAAGCTCAGGCGGAAATCATCAGCAACAGAATCATTCAGAAAATCACTACTCATTTTGCCAATCATTTAAAAGACGACGATACCATGGTCGATGAAAGCATCGAATGGATCGAAAAAGTCTTTAAAATAAAAGCATCTTAAAAATAAATTTTCCACCATATAAGTCATATAAGTTCATTTAACAGAGTTATTTACGCAGTGCTTAAATTTACTTATATGACTTATATGGTGAAGAAATAATAAAAAATGGCTGAAAAAACAATCAGAATTGGAACTCGCGATAGCGAACTAGCACTTTGGCAAGCACATACTGTCGAAAAAAAACTAAATGATTTAGGTTATAAAACCTCGATTGTTGCAGTAAAATCTACAGGCGACATTATTCTTGACAAACCGCTTTACGAACTCGGTATCACCGGAATTTTTACGAAAACTTTGGATATAGCTATGATTAATGGCGATATTGATATTGCTGTTCATTCTATGAAAGATGTTCCAACAGCTTTACCAAAAGGTATTGTTCAGGCGGCAGTTTTAGAAAGAGCCAATGTTTTGGATATTTTAGTTCATAAAGGAAATCCTGACTTTGCGAATCCAAGTACTATTGCAACCGGAAGTTTACGTCGTCAGGCACAATGGTTCAATAAATACCCTAATCATACCGTAGTTGATTTACGTGGAAATGTAAACACTCGTATGCAAAAACTTGAAGACAATAACTGGGACGGAGCTGTTTTTGCTGCTGCTGGTTTAGAGCGCATTAACCTAAAACCTGGCAACTATATCAATTTAGATTGGATGATTCCGGCACCGGCGCAAGGAGCAATGCTTGTTGTAGCAATGGAAAACGACAATTATACACTAGATGCACTTTCGCAATTAAACCATATCGAAACTGAAATTTGTACCTATATCGAACGTCAGTTTTTGAGAACCTTAGAAGGTGGTTGTACGGCGCCAATTGGGGCTTTGGTAACTTATAATGAAGACGAAGATACTTTGCATTTTCAAGGTGTTTTACTTTCGATTGATGGAAAACAAAAACTTGAAATCGATAAAAAGGTCGATATTGCCGAATGGAAAAAGCTAGGTTTCTTCGCAGCTCAGGAAATCTTAAACAATGGAGGAGCAGAATTGATGGCATCTATTAAAGAATCTTTAAAAAAATAATGAGTAAATCAATTCAAATATTATCTACAAAAAAGCTATCGGGCGAACAAAAACAGGCATTGGTAAAAGCCAATATTGAAGTTGTCGAAGCTGATTTCATTCAAACCCAAAATAAATCTTTCGAATTAAAAGACCTCAACGAAAATCTGATTTTCACGAGTCAGAATGCGGTTCATAGTGTTTTAGCTGATCCGAAATCTGAAGCACTGAAAAGTAAAAATGTATTTTGCGTGGGATTAAAAACCAAGATTCTTTTATCAGAAAATGGTTTTAATGTTGTGGCTTACACCGGTTATGCAGCAGATTTAGCCGAAATCATCACTTTAATTTACCGCAACGAAAGCTTCACCTTTTTTAGCGGAAACTTACGTAGAGAAACATTACCAAAAGCGTTAAAAGATGCTGATGTAAAACTGAACGAAATTCAGGTTTACGATACCTCATTAACGCCACAGAAAATAAAAACTGCCGTTGACGGAATCTTATTTTTTAGTCCTTCCGGCGTTGAAAGTTATTTGAAAGACAATACAATTAAGAAAGAAAAGTGTTTTTGCATTGGAGAAACCACTGCAGAAGCTTTACATAAAATTACAAAAAACATCATCATTGCAGATCAGCCAACGGTTGAAGACGTAATCGAAGATGTAATTGTTGAATACAGCAATAAGCTTTAAGCCTTAGGCCATAAGCACAAAAATTTATATAGCAATACGCTTTAGGCTTTAAGCCGTAAGCAAATAATAAAACAGAAAACAACGCTTAAAGCCTAAAGCTTAAAGCCTAAAGCAACAAAAAAATGTTAAAAAACGACCTATTTTTAAAAGCATTAAAAGGAGAAACGGTTCAACGTCCCCCAGTATGGATGATGCGTCAAGCCGGAAGATATTTACCGGAATTTATCGCTTTGCGTGATAAATATGATTTCTTTACCCGTTGTCAAACTCCTGAGTTAGCAGCAGAAATTACAGTTCAGCCTATTCGCAGAATTGCACCGGATGCAGCTATTTTATTCTCGGATATTTTGGTTGTTCCGCAAGCAATGGGAATCGAAGTTTTGATGAAAGAGAATTTTGGTCCATTTATACCAAATCCAATTCGTTCAATGGCAGATGTTCACAGAGTTTATGTTCCGGATATTCAGGAAACTTTAGGTTATGTAATGGATGCCATTAAATTGACTAAAGAAATGCTGAACGACGAAGTGCCATTAATTGGTTTTGCTGGTTCGCCCTGGACCATTTTCTGTTATGCTGTTGAAGGAAAAGGTTCTAAAAGTTTTGATACTGCAAAAGGTTTCGCTTTCTCAAACCCTGCTGCAGCGCATACTTTATTACAAAAAATTACAGATACTACCATTTTATATCTTAAAGAAAAAGTAAAAGCGGGAGTTGATGCCGTTCAGATTTTTGATTCCTGGGGAGGAATGCTTTCTCCGGTTGATTATCAGGAATTTTCATGGAAATACATCAACCAAATTGTTGAGGCTTTGGCAGATCATGCTCCGGTTATTGTTTTCGGAAAAGGATGCTGGTTTGCTCTTGGTGAAATGGGAAAAAGTAGAGCTTCGGCATTGGGTGTAGACTGGACTTGTTCGCCTAGAAATGCGCGTTATTTGTCTGGTGGAAACATTACTTTACAAGGAAATTTTGACCCTTCAAGATTGCTTTCTCCAATTCCTACCATCAAAAAAATGGTTCATGAAATGATCGACGAGTTCGGAAAAGATAAATATGTTGTAAATTTAGGTCACGGAATTTTACCAAATATCCCTGTAGACCACGCAAAAGCGTTTATCGACGCCGTTAAGGAATACGGAAACTAAACAGAGTATTCAGTTTCAGTCGCAGTTTTCAGTCTACTTTTAAGCTGAAAACTGAGACTGAGACTGAAAACTAAAAAAAACCTTAGATGTTCGCAAACCTAAACTTCAGCAGAAACTCGCCCTTTTCTTTTGTAGAATATGCATTTCAGGCGTATTATGCGACTGTGTTTTTGATGGTTTGGCTGCATCCGGAAGAACATCCGGTGAGTCTTATAAATGATTTGGCTGTTCTAATGGCTTTCGAATTTATCATGGTGCATTCAGGAGTTTTTATGGCGGTTATGCCTAAAAAATTATCGCTTTTTGTGTTTTTTCCCATGTACGGATTGTTTGCACTGGCTTTTCATCATTCTGTCATTAATACCAATATTTTATATATTTATTTGCTAACGGTTTTAAACCGGATGCGATTTGCTTTTTCTGATCTCAGTCCGGAAGTTCGGGCTATGCAAATGGGTAAATCTGCTGCGAAAGCAATGTTTTATTTCTTTTTGATTTTTGCAGTTTGTTTTGGAAATAGTATAATTCCGCAATTTGGATTAACCGAAGAATTTTTAGAAAAATCCAAGTATTTTGACACTGTAAAATCAAGCGGATTGTTTATAGAAAAGCCGTATGTACCAATATGTATGGGCTTCATATATTACTCTTTGCCGGTTTTATATTTTATTTATAGAACTATCAAAAGTTTTGGAAGAAATAACAATGATACTTTTCAGCAAGAAAAATTAATTTTCAGCAAAACAACCTATAGTCAGAAGTTTAAGTCGGATAAAAGATAAAAAATCATGCTCAACAAAGGTTTAAGAGACGAAGAAAGTATTAGAATAGAGAACACTCTCAGAACTTTACATGCGTTAATTTTTGTTCCAAAGTTTTGGAATGCCGAAGATACGAGTCTTATAGATGAACAGCTAAAGAATTTTGGTTTAAGCCTGGAAAGAACAATTGAAATTCCTGAAGAAGAACTGATTCTTCTTTTACAACAATGTCATCTTGACTGGAATCAACAAGAACAATTTGCAGATATTTTAATAGGATTGTCACAAGAAAAACAATTTGATTTTTTAGGAAAAGCACTTGCTATTTACCAATATATACAAAAAGAAAGCAAAGTTTTTTCTTTTGGAATAAATACTAAAATTGCTTCGGCCAAAAATAAAAAGCCATGAGTTTTATTGATTGGAAAATAGACCGAATTGAAGATGTTTTGCCTAAAGAATTTTATAATTTAATAGATAAAAACAGCAATTATATTGGAAAAACTTTCCCGGTAACTCTTGCCAATTCAGATTCATTAAAAAAAGCAGAAGATTTTCTGGAAATCAGCCGTAATAAAGAAAAAACCAAGGAAGGTTTTTATTTTTACGCAAGAGATATCCAAACCAACAATTTAATTGGTTATCTATGTGTAAAAACCATTGATTACCGCATTTCAAAATGTGAATTAGGTTATTTTGTTGATGAAGATTATCAGGGAAAAGGAATAACATCAAAAATGGTTCTGGATGCACTTGCATTTTGTTTCAACGAATTGAAGATGAATAAGGTTTTTATCTGTACTTCAGAAATTAATTTAGCAAGCCAGCGAATTGCATTAAAACATAATTTTAAACAAGAAGGAATTTTGCGGGACGAATTTAGAAATGGTGACGGCGAACTGCAAAACACTGTTTATTTCGGATTACTCAAATCAGAATATAATAAAACATAGATTTCTTAAAAACATGTCGAATAAGTTGGTTAAAAATTGTAACTAACTGCAAATTTTAAGAAAAAACAGGTAAAAAAGTAGTCAATAAATTAAATGCTATTGATTATTTGGAAAACAAAAAAGAATTGGAACAATGAAAGATAAATTTTACGCCTACATACAAAAATTACAAGACCAGATTTGTGCCGGATTAGAAGCTGTTGACGGAACTACAAAATTCCGTGAAGATCTTTGGAAACGACCTGAAGGCGGAGGCGGAAGAACCAGAGTTATTGAAAACGGAAATGTTTTTGAAAAAGGCGGTGTCAACATTTCGGCCGTTCACGGAAAATTACCGGAAGCCATGCAAAAGATGTTTGGCGTTGGTGAAGCCGATTTTTTTGCCTGCGGATTAAGTTTGGTTTTACACCCAAAGAATCCAATGACTCCAACGGTTCATGCCAATTGGCGTTATTTTGAAATGTATGACGAACAAGGAAAAGTAATCGAACAATGGTTTGGCGGCGGACAGGATTTAACGCCTTATTATTTGTTTGAAGAAGATGCCAAACACTTTCATCAAACCTGTAAAACAGCTTGCGACAAACACAATCCGGAGTTTTATCCGAAATATAAAAAACAATGCGACGCTTATTTCTGGAATGCACATAGAAAAGAAGCCCGCGGAATTGGCGGTTTATTTTTTGATTATTGCAAAGCAAATGAGCAAATGTCGATGGAAGACTGGTTCAACTTTGTAACCGAAGTTGGTGATAGTTTCTTAGAAGCTTATGTGCCGATTGTAGAAAGAAGAAAAAACCTGGAATATACTCCTGAAAACAGAAATTGGCAGGAAATCCGTCGTGGTCGTTATGTTGAATTTAATTTGGTTCATGACAAAGGCACTTTATTCGGTTTAAAAACCAACGGAAGAATCGAAAGTATTTTGATGAGTTTACCTCCTCATGTACAATGGGTTTACGATCATCATGCAGAAGCAGGAAGTGATGAAGAGAAATTAGTAAATGTATTAGAAAATCCTGTGGACTGGATTTAATACAATTAAAACTTATAGTGGCAATCTTTTGATAGAGGTTTTGTAAATTTATTTTATTGAAAAATTATTAAATAATATGTCGCTCCTATGGAGCTCGAATGTAATAACTAATGTTTTTCTATAAATATTACGCTTCTCCAAAGCTATTAAAAATTGTAATAGTAAGTTTATTGAAAAATCCCGACGGGACGATATTTATAAAACTATAATTCCGTTTCGTTGGAGCTATAAAAATTACAGTAGTAACTTTATTGAAAAATCCCACCAGAACGATATATTTATAGAAACTATAAGTATTCCGTTTCGTTGGAGCTATAAAAATTACAGTAGTAACTTTATTGAAAAGTCCCACCAGAACGATATATTTATAGAAACTATAAGTATTCCGTTTCGTTGGAGCTATAAAAATTACAGTAGTAACTTTATTGAAAATTCCCACCAGAACGATATATTTATAAAAACTATAAGTATTCGGTTTCGTTGGAACTATAAAAATTAGGTAGTAACTTTGTTGAAAAGTCCCAGCGGGACGATATATTTATAGAAACATATGGGTTTATTCTATTGAACCCCAGCGGGGTGACATATAAATCAAAACTTAATATGGCAAACACCTATTCTCAATTATATATTCATATTGTATTTGCGGTAAAAGGCAGGCAAAACTTAATCGCAACGGTTTGGAAAGATGAAATCTATAAAGTTATCACAGGAATCATCACCAATAAACAACAGAAACTCATTGCTATTAACGGAATGCCTGATCATATCCACATCTTAATCGGATTAAAACCTGATAAATCTATATCAGATTTAGTTCGGGATATAAAAGCAAATTCGTCAAAGTTCATAAATAATCAAAAATGGATTAATGGAAAATTTGAATGGCAAACAGGATTTGGAGCTTTCTCATATAGTCACTCTCAATTGACAAATGTTATTAATTATATCCAAAATCAAGAACAACATCATAAAACAAAAACGTTTAAAGAAGAGTATGTTGAGTTTTTAAAATTGTTTAATGTAGAATTTAAAAATGAATATTTATTTGAGGATGTTTGATTTTTAGGATTGTAAATAATTATATTCCGCTCCTCTGGAGCTCAAATTCTGTACATCTAATTTTTTCTATAAATATATCGCTCCACTGGAGCTCAAATTCAGACCCAACAATATTGCTATAAATATGTCGCTCCGCTGGAGCTTTAAAAAAAATAAAAACGGCTTTTTTTCTAAAAAATTGAAATCCCATTTGGATGAAATATTTATAGAACTTTATGAATGTACATTATTTAACCCCATCGGGGGTGACATATTTTAGATCATCAAAATTAAAATGCATAAATTAGCTATAGATTTTAATTGAAACAAAAAAATGAATCTAAAACTGATTTATATAGTATTCTTTGGAAGCGTTTTTGGGTGTTTTGCCCAAAATGATTCGCTGCAAAATCCCTATTTTAAATCGTATAATGATAATATTACCACCAGTGTTTATTACTTAGACACTTCTAATAGTTTTCAGATTGCTTCAGGAGCTCAAAATTCAGAAACATTTCTTAATCTTACTCCCAATAGAAGAGAACAGATTGGTTTTAATCTAAACTATAAAATCATTGATATTTCTGTTGGTTTTGCACCAAAATTTCTTGGTGGCAACAAAGGCGATTCAAAATCGAAGCATTTTAACTTCAATACCCGTTTTTATTATAAAAAATGGATGCAGTCGTTTACTTACATCAATCAAAAAGGATTTTACATCAGTGATGATAATATAACGGCACAATTGCCCAATATGCGTACTACGAAAATTGGCGGATCAACGTCGTATGTTTTCAATGATAAATTCTCTTTTAAAACATTGGTGAGCCAAAACGAATGGCAAACCAAGAGTTCCGGAAGTTTTATTCCAACTTTCTCATTTTACTACACCAATATAGACTTAAACACTCTCGATACACCACCAGGAGATATTTATGTTTTTACTTTAGCTCCATCCTATTTCTATAATTTTGTAATTAGTAATCGGGTTTTAATTGGTGCCGGAGTTGCTTTAGGTGTTGGAATTAATGATATCAACGGAGATACATCTGCTTTGTATCAAGGTGATTTTAATTTAAAATTGGCGTATAATAACGATCGTTTCTTTGCTTTTGCAAGTATGAATGCAACAAGTTTTGCTCAGGACGATAAGGTTAGTCCGAGATTGAATGATAATATTGTTACTTTAAAACTTTCTGCAGGTTACCGATTTGATCCGCCAAAAAAAGTAAAAGAGGTTTATGATAAAGTAAATCAGAAAATAGGTTTGTAATAGCCATTAAATTTAAAACAAAACATTATGAAAAATAGAGAACGATACATAGCCCAACTAAACCGTATGCATTCCGGAAAAGGATTTATCGCAGCACTGGATCAAAGTGGCGGAAGCACACCAAAAGCATTAGCACAATACGGTGTACAGGAAAGCAGTTTTACGAACGATGAAGAAATGTATACGCTTGTACATGAAATGAGAACCCGAATTATAAAAAGTCCTGCCTTTGATCGCGAATATATTCTGGGCGCTATTTTGTTCGAAAATACTATGGATCGTAAAATCGACGAACAATGGACAGCCGACTATTTATGGGAGAAAAAAAACATAGTTCCGTTTTTAAAAGTCGATAAAGGACTTGCCGACCTTGCCAATGGCGTACAGTTGATGAAGCCTATATCTAATTTAGATGAATTATTGACTCGTGCTGTAGAAAAAAATGTTTTTGGCACTAAGATGCGTTCTGTAATTAAAGAAGCCAACACAGCTGGAATTCGTGAAGTAGTCGAACAACAATTTGCTGTGGGTTTACAAATCTTCGAAAAAGGACTTATTCCTATTATCGAACCTGAGGTTGATATTTACAGCGCTGATAAAGAAAAGTCAGAAGAAATTCTAAAAGAAGAAATCAAAAAGCAGCTTAATTTACTGGGCAAAGAAGTAAAAGTAATGCTGAAATTGTCTATCCCGACTGTGAATGATTTTTACCAAGAATTAATGTCAGATCCGCATGTGGTGCGTGTTGTGGCATTGTCCGGCGGATACGGTCAGGATGAAGCCAATGATAAGCTTTCGCAAAACCACGGATTGATTGCCAGTTTCTCGCGAGCATTATCCGAAGGTCTTTCAGCTGGTCAGTCTGATGCTGATTTTAATACTAAATTGGGCAAGACAATCAAAGAAATTTATGCTGCTTCGATCACATAATCAAATACTCTTTAATAAATAAAAAAAATCCCCGAAAATTGAGAACTTTCGGGGATTTGCTTTTTATAATTTAAACTATTTAGAAGTTAATTCCTGAGTCAAATCTAAAGTTTGAAGAATGATATTTTTATCAGATTTCAACGAGTTTAACTTAAATCCAAAAACCAATTTATTGTTGATTAACTTTTTAGGAGATTCAAATGTGATGTCTGAAAATTGTTCCGAAAACTTGCTGAATTTCCCTAAATCCGCAGGGTTAGCTTCGCCAGATTTACCAAATGCATTTATTAGTTCAGCCATATTTAGTTTTCCAAACATATAATTTTTCCTCAAATCTTTTTTGGCTTCGCCGGAAAATGTACCGTTACCGGCATTAAAATAGTCCAGTGTATTGGCTATTACAATAACATCTTTGTCTTTTTTGATGAAAATATCCCCGTATTCTTTGGTTCCGGTAACAACATAGTAATTGTCTTTTTGCACCAATACTTTTTTGCGAACGCCCAACTGCATCAATTTATCAGCAAAAGTAGGATGCGTCGAAGTAAAAATCACAGAAAATAACGGGACTGATTTTTTAGTCTTTTTATCGGTTACTTTCTCTTCATAGTTTTCATCGTATTCGTATGATTTTGTCATCACTTCAATTTCCTTGAAACCGTATAAAAATGCACTTAAATCACCATCAAAAAGTGTTGCAGCAGCTTCTTCATCAACAATTGTCGAAATTAAATCAGTAACAACGGCAATATCCTCTTTTACCAGTTTTGGACTTTGAAATATATCTGCCATTAGAGATGGGAAATTTTCCAGCGCCGCTTTTGTATTTAAATGATACGACATATAACCCAAAGGCTTTTGTGCAGGGAAATAATTAAAAACATTCTTGTTTATTTTTCTATTCGTGACTTTACTCACCACTTCAGCAAGCTCCGGCGAATATTCGACAACTTCTTCTACACGCGCATTATTATTGTCAAAATAAAAATCAAGATTAATACCTTTTATAAAATTTCCAAAACTTTTCTGCATAGGCAAGAATTTATCGTAACCTCCAAAAATGGCCATTGGATAATTGGACATAGAATATAAACTTGTCATTGCAGCGCTATAATTGATCCAGGACGAAATATCGGCATTAGCGTTTATTTTTTCTGAACTTGGTGCAGTAAATCCATTTTCGAACAATGATTTTATAATCTGATTCAGCTTTTCTGTTTGTTCCAGATTAAAAGTAGCTTCCTGAATCGTGTACGGTGCGCTTGCGGTATACTCTTGTTCGCCATTGTACGGAACCGGAGCTTCTTCAACCACAATTGGAGCATCATTTATTGGCGCATCTATTATGATAGAAGGCTCTTCCATTGTTGTTTCTTCGTAGACCTCATCAACAGCAACAGAATCTTGCCAAACGGTTTGACTTTCGGTGGTATAAAACCTCGAAGGAAGTCTTTGGGTTAATTCCAGAATAACCAGGTAATTATCGTTCCATGCAAATGTTTTGTTCTTGCCTCTTGCATTAAAAACAGCATATTTACCCAGATCCTGAATCTGTACATCTGCAGCTAAGCCATTCCCAAATTCCTTTATTATAAATTGTTTGACCGCTTCTTTGCTTTTTACAGGAATTGTAACCTGATAGTACGGAATACTGTCTGAGAATTTTCCGTGAATGGTTATTTTTTGATCTAACTGAATAAGCTCGGTATATTTTGTAAAATCCAAATCAGGTTTTTTAGCACTGTATTTGGCTATAATAGGATGATTCAGAATTTCGGCAACGCTTACTTTTTTAGAAAGCTGATTTCCGTTAAACTGAACAAAATAATCGTATTCGTTTTTATTAATTTGTCCAAAAGTCAAATACGTGGCGAATAATAAAAATAAAGTATAAAAATGCTTCATAAATCAGGGAGTTAATTGGATTGTATTGTTCATTAAAGCCGATTTTTTAAATACGCTGTACATACTTTGTTTTAAAAAAACGGTCTTTTTGTTTTGTGAAATTTTACTGTTTGGGTTTTGTACTGCCTGTACATCTTTATCGAATGTATAAATGGCAATAATATTGGCTGCTTCCAGATCTTTCTTTTTCTTAGGATCTTTAACCACTTTTTCGGGAACCGGATAAGAAGCAATTCTTTCGAAATTTTTTTCGCTTCCGCTAAAGTGAATCTGATCGCGCTGATTGTTTATCGTATTCACAACCGCATTCAATGCTTTTAGATTGGCATAATTGAGTTTGATAATGAAAACATAATTGTCAAAATCAGTCTTAGTCGTTACGTTTGTAATTCCGTCGATTTTTGAAGCTTTTGTTTTAAAATCTTCCAGTTTTTTGGTGATTTCCTGTTCGTTAGGAATTTTTACGCCATCGACTTCTTCCAGCCACATTGCTGATTTTGTCTTAAACCAGGATTTCGAAAAGTCGACCATGAGGGTATATTCACCACTTTGATCGTCGTGGTGTTTGATTCTTTCTGTTATTTCAAAGCAACTTGTTAAAAGTAAACAGCAGCATAAAGCGAGAAATTTCTTCATTAGACAAATTTAACTGGAAAATTTTTAAAAACCATGAGATTAAAAAATTCCTGAAACTTATTTATAAAATGAAAAACACAAGAACGTTTTGAGAACCTTTAAAATTAAAGTCTAAAACTAAAAAATCAGTAAATTTTTAGATAATATTAACGGATTCTGTCCAGAGCTAACAACCTTATTCTGTTCATTTTTCTTTAACTTTGCGACACTTATTAAAAAGCGATACAATCTTCAAAAAAAAACAAAAAAACAACTGTAGTTTTTAGAACAAGAATTAATCAATCTGCTTTCAAGGAAATAGATTAAATCTGAAATCTAAAATCTAAAAATCTAAAATTATATGTTCCCATTACAAAGAAACCGCCGTTTAAGAACCAATGAATCTATTCGTTCTTTAGTTCGTGAAACAAGTTTGAGTCCACAGGATTTTATGCTTCCCATGTTTGTTGCCGAAGGAAAAGATGTAAAAGTAGCTATTCCGTCAATGCCGGGAATCTATCGTCATTCGTTAGACAACACCATCAAAGAAGTAAAAGAGGCCTGGGCTTTAGGAATCAAAGCGGTGAATATTTATGTAAAAGTTAGTGACAATTTAAAAGATAACAAAGGTGTTGAAGCCTGGAACAAAGATGGTTTGATGCAACAAACGATTCGCGCCATCAAAGATGCTGTTCCGGAAATGATTGTGATGCCGGATGTGGCTTTAGATCCTTATTCGATTTATGGTCATGACGGAATTATCGAAAATGGTCAATTGGTAAACGATGCAACTGTTGATGCTTTGACCCGAATGAGTTTAAGTCATGCCGAAGCCGGAGCAGATTTTGTGGCACCAAGCGACATGATGGACGGAAGAGTTTTAGCAATCAGAAAAGCATTAGAAGAAAACGGACATCACAATGTGGGAATCATGAGTTATAGTGCCAAATATGCTTCGGCATTTTACGGACCTTTTCGTGATGCATTAGATTCTGCTCCGGTAGATTCTCAAAATATTCCTAAAGATAAAAAGACGTATCAAATGGATTACGCAAATAGAATTGAAGGAATTCGCGAAGCATTATTAGATGTTGAAGAAGGTGCAGATATCGTAATGGTAAAACCGGGGATTGCTTATTTAGACATTGTTCGTGAGGTAAAAAATGCCGTTCATGTACCAGTGGCGGTTTACCAAGTATCTGGTGAGTACGCTATGGTAAAGGCCGCAGCAGAAAGAGGATGGTTAGATCATGACAAAATTATGATAGAGCAACTATATTGCATTAAGCGTGCGGGTGCCAGTATCATCTCAACTTATTTTGCAAAAGAAGCAGCTTTACTATTAAATAAATAATCATGAAAAACGTATTATTCTTATCCGCACTTTTAGCTTTTACATCTTGTAAAAAAGAAGCAACTGAAGAATCTGTTCAGGATCCTACAGAAAATTATTCAGAAGGACATTCGGCGGAAGCCAAAACTCCGGAAGCATTAGGAAAACAAATTTTTGAAGGACAAGGAAATTGTATTTCTTGTCATCAGGTTGATCAAAAAGTAATTGGGCCAAGTATCAAGGAAATTGCCAAAATCTATAAAGATAAAAAAGGCGATATGGTTACTTTCCTAAAAGGAAATGCTGAACCAATCGTAGATCCGAGTCAGTTTGCGGTTATGAAAACGAATTTACCTATTACTCAGGCAATGTCTGATGAGGAGTTGAAAGCGATAGAAAGCTATATTTACAGCAATTTAAAGTAGTTTTAACGATTCCTGCTGACATACTGTTGTCATTGCATCGTTTTACATTTACAGCTTAATAAAAAATAGCGCAAAATGATAATTCAAAAATTCAATTTAATTGGTATTTCGGTAAGAACGACAAACGAAAATGGTCAATCCGGAAAAGACATTCCGGCACTTTGGAGCCAATTTATGAGCGAAGAAATTCAAAGTAAAATTCCAAATAAAGTTTCGGAGGATATTTTTTGTATTTATACTGATTACGAAAAAGATCATACCAAACCTTACACTACTATTTTAGGCTGTAAGGTTGAAAATTTAGATGTTGTACCTGAAAATATGATTGGTAAAACAATTGAGTCAGCCCATTATGAAGAATTGATTGCTAAAGGAAACTTGTCCGAAGGAATTGTTTTTAATAAATGGCTGGAAATATGGAACTCAGATTTAGATCGAAGTTTTACGGCAGATTTTGAAGTTTATGGTGAAAAGACTCAAAACCCGGAAAAAGCAGAAGTTACTATTTATATCGCACTTCAATAAAATATAGAAACAAAAACGGCGCTAAAATTAGCGCCGTTTTTTATTTAATATATTGTTAATTCCATTCATACATTCCCTTTGTCAACTCATATATCTCTTTACTCACATATAAATTCCCTTGTTCCATAGGAACATTTCGTCGGTAGAAAAATTATATTGTGATCGTTATTTTACGTTCCGTAGGAACGTTTGATTTTGACATCATCATTTTTTTAAAACAATCTAACACATCAAACCTTCCTACGGAACGTAAACTTGGGTCGCTATTATTTTTCTACCGACGAAACATTCCTACGGAATGATTAACAGGTATAAAAAAGTGAAAAACTTTGTTTTTATTTTTATATTCAGTTGTTCCATAGGAACATTGCATCGGTAGAAAAAATATATTGTAATCGTTATTTTACGTTCCGTAGGAACGTTTGATTTGACATCATCATTTTTTTCCAGCAATCTAACCATATCAAACGTTCCTACGGAACGTAAACTTGGCTGGCAATTATTTTTTCTACCGACGAAACATTCCTACGGAATGATAAACAGGGGTAGAAAAGTGAAAAACTCTGCTTTTATTAAACAAATAATCATAGAAAAGGGACTTTCTCGAAAATCGAAAAAGCCCCTTTTTTATATCATAACACAGTAAAAAATTACCAGATTTTAACTCTCTTCTCAGGTTCAACATACATTGCATCTCCTTTTTTGATTCCGAAAGCCTGGTAAAAAGCATCTACGTTCTGGATAGGCACAACCGCTCTGTACATTCCTGGTGAATGTGGATCAGTTTTAACCTGACTTTTGATAGCTTCATCTCTTGATTTTGTTCTCCAAACTGTCGCCCATGAAATAAAGAAACGTTGTTCCGGCGTAAATCCGTCGATTAATCCAGGATTACCATTTGCTTTCAAATACAATTGCAATCCGTCGTAAGCAGCGTTAATTCCGCCTAAATCACCAATATTTTCACCTAAAGTAAATTTACCATCTACGTGAATTCCAGGTAAAGGCTCTAAAGCGCTGTATTGATCAGCAAGCTTTGTACCTAATGCAGTAAATTGTTTTAAATCATCAGCAGTCCACCAGTCAACAAGGTTTCCGTCTGCGTTGTAACGTGCACCAGAATCATCAAATCCGTGAGAAATCTCGTGTCCGATTACAGCACCAATTCCACCATAATTAACCGCTTCGTCAGCCTGGTAATTGTAGAAAGGTGGTTGTAAAATCGCCGCTGGAAAAACAATCTCGTTGTAAGACGGGTTGAAATAAGCATTTACAGTTTGCGGAGACATTCCCCATTCTGTTTTATCAACCGGTTTACCTAATTTCGCTAAGTTTTCTGCGTAAGCCCATTTTGATATATTTCTTGAATTATCAAAATAAGTTCCGCCTTCGTTAACATTTTTAAGTTCTAGTTTAGAGTAATCTTTCCATTTATCAGGATATCCAATTTTAATGGTCAGTTTCTTCAATTTTTCGATTGCTTTTGTCTTAGTTTCTGCAGACATCCATGGCAATGCATTGATTCTGTTTTCATAAGCCAACATTACATTAGCAATCATATTCTTTGCTTTATCTTTTGCTTCAGCAGGAAATAATTTTTCTACATACAGTTTTCCTAAAGCTTCTCCGGTTACACCGTTGATAACCTGCAATGCAACTTCTTCACGCGGACGTTGTTTCAAAGCACCTGTTAGTGTTTTCCCGTAGAAATCGAAATTTGCATTTTCAATATCAGTAGATAAAGTCGAAGCTGTTCTGTTTAATAATGTCCATTTAAGGTATTCTTTCCAGGCTTCTACTTTCTTTTCTGTTAAGGTTTTTTCTAACGCAATCATATAACGTGGCTGTGCTACATTTACTGTATCCAGTTTTGCCATACCAATTCCGGTAAAATATTTATCCCATTGAATAGAAGGTGTATTCTTTTTTAAGTCAGCAACAGCAGTTGGATTGTATTGTTTTCTACGGTCTCTGCGCTCAACACGATCTAATCTTGGAGCAGACAATTCAATTTCTAACGCAAGGATTTGTTTTGCACTTTCTTTTGCTTTTGCCGGAGATTCTCCCAGATACTGCATCATTCTTGCTACGTGTACTTCGTATTTCTCACGTTTTTCTTTCGAATCCTTATCATCTGCGTTGTAGTAATCTTTATCAGATAATCCTAAACCGCCCGGGCTTAGATTAACCGAGTTTTTATTACTGTTTTTTGCATCAGCACCCACATAAACTCCAAAGAAACCAATTCCTCCCTGAGGCTGCATTTCGATGAAGAAATTTTGTAAATCGGTTACGTTTTTAATCGCATCGATTTTCTTTAAATAAGGCTGAAGTGGTTTTACTCCATTTTTATTACGTCCTACAGTATCCATAATCGTATTGAACAAAGCAATTGCTTTACCCTGATCTGTATTCGATTTGTACTTAGGATCTTTTGACGCTTCTTTTAAAATGGCAAGTGCATCATTATCTGTCTTTTGACGTAGTTCATTAAAACTTCCCCATGAATTTCTATCACTTGGAATTTCAGTTTTTTCTAACCAGGATCCGTTTACGTAACGGAAGAAATCCTGACCCGGACTTACTTTCTTATCCATATTAGAAAGATTAATTCCCGGCTCTTTTGGTTTAGCATTTTGTGCTTCGATTGTAACACAACAAAGCATTGCTGAAAATGCACAAAACACAGATTTGTTAAGCTGTTTTATCATTTTTATTTATTGAATTAGTATATATACAAACGTATTGTTATTATTTTGAATTCTATGTTAAATTTTATCAATAATTGATTTGAGAATTTATGTTGAACTATTTTAACCCAAAATGTCTTCTAAAATATTTAAAATTTACTTTTTAGAATAATGTCATAACAAAAAACGACGCTTTATCAGCGCCGTTTTTATTAATTATGAATTACCAGATTTTAACTCTTTTATCCGTATCAACATACATTTTTTCTCCTTTTTTGATACCGAAAGCATCATAAAAAGCATCAACATTTTGAAGCGGAACGTAAGCTCTGTACATTCCTGGAGAATGCGGATCTGTTTTTACCTGATTTTTAATTGCTTCATCTCTCGTTTTAGTTCTCCATACGGTTGCCCATGAAATAAAGAAACGTTGTTGCGGAGTGAATCCATCAATTAATCCAGGGTTTGGATGTGATTTTAGATACAATTGTAAACCATCATAAGCAGCATTGATACCTCCTAAGTCACCAATATTTTCACCTAAAGTAAAATTACCGTCTACGTGAGTTCCCGGCAATGGCTCTAAAGCGCTGTATTGATCTGCCAAAGCTTTACCAAGTGCTGTAAATTGTGTTAAATCTTCCGGGGTCCACCAGTCTACCAAATTTCCTTCGGCATTATAACGTGCTCCTGAATCATCAAAACCATGAGAAATTTCATGACCAATAACGGCTCCAATTCCACCATAATTAACCGCTTCGTCAGCCTGATAATTGTAAAATGGAGGCTGTAAAATTGCTGCAGGGAAAACAATCTCGTTATAAGATGGATTGTAATACGCATTTACAGTTTGCGGTGACATTCCCCACTCTGTTTTATCAACAGGTTTGTTTAGTTTTTCGATTCCTTTTTTGAAATTCCATTTGTTCAGGTTACGGGCATTATCAAAATAACTTCCACCATCTGCTACACTTTTAATTTGAAGTGCAGAATAGTCTTTCCATTTATCCGGATAACCTACTTTGATCGTAATTTTATTTAATTTTTCAATCGCTTTTACTTTGGTAGCCGCAGACATCCATGTTAAATTGTTGATACGATTTTGGTACGCCAAAATAATATTATGAATCATATCTACTGCTTTGGCTTTAGCTTCTGCAGGAAATACTTTTTCAACATATAACTTACCAAGTGCTTCACCTACGGTATTGTTTACTACTTGTAATGCTTTTTCTTCGCGTGGTAATTGTTTTATAGCTCCTCTTAAGGTTTTACTGTAAAAATCAAAATTAGCAGTTTCAATATCTGTTGATAATTTTGTAGAAACGGTGTTTAATAAATCCCATTTTAAATATTCTTTCCACTGTGCTACTTTATTTTCACTAAAAATAGTTTGCAAAGCTTTCATATATTTTGGCTCCATTACCACTACAGTATCTAATTTTGCAAGGCCAAGACCCGTAAAATAAGCATCCCATTTAATGGCCGGCGTTATTTTTTGAAGTGCAGCAATTGTCATCGGGTTGTATTGCAAACGGCTGTCTCTGCTTTCTACACGATTTAATCTCGGCTTAGATAATTCTGTTTCTAAAGCTAAAATTGTGGCTGCGCTTTGTTTTGCTTTTTCTGGCGATTCGCCAATAAACTGCATCATCTTCGCTACATGAAGCTCGTATTTTGCTCTTTTTTCTTTAGAGTCTTTATCTTCAGCAGTGTAGTAATCTTTATCCGGTAAACCCAACTGACTTACACCAAGAGTTACAGAGTTTTTAGAACTGTTTTTTTCATCGGCACCAATATAGATTCCGAAAAAAGCAGCTGTACCTTCCGGTTCAACCTCAACTAAATACTTTTGAAGATCAGCAACGTTTTTAATGGCATCAATCTTTTTAAAGTAAGATTGCAAAGGTGCAATTCCGGCTTTGTTTCTTCCAACGGTATCTAAAATTGTTGAAAATAAATTAACGGCTTTTCCCTGATCGGTGTCTGATTTATATTTTGGATTTTTAGATGCTTCTTTCAGGATAGACATTGCATCTTTGTCTGTTTTCTTAATCAATTCATTAAAACTTCCCCATGTCGTACGATCACTCGGAATTTCAGTTTGATTAAGCCAGGTTCCGTTCACATATTGAAAAAAGTCCTGACTTGGACTAATTTTGGTATTCATGTATGACACATTAATACCCGGTTCCTTTGGAGTTGCATTTTGAGCTTTAACAGCTGTAAATGAAACTGCTGCAAAAAAGGCGCAGAACAAGGGTCTGCTAAGTTGTTTTTTCATTTATATTTAAGTTTTTGGTCGTTATACAAACGTATTCCTAATATCTGAAACGCTATGTTAAAATTATTGAAATAATCGCAAAAAAGTAACTTATCCTAACATTTTAATGGATATCATCGAATATTTTCATGTATTTATTACCGGTTTCTAACTGAATATTAGAATAGTTTTTGGAATATTTGTTACAAATAATTTCAATAAAAGTGAGAGCAAAAATACAAAATGCCGTTTCCGGAAGAATCGATGCCATCGGGTTACCGATATTGGCGTTATGTTGGGTAAGTTTTTTTTGGGGAACGACCTGGCTTGCCTCAAAAGAGGGTGTTAGATATATGCCAGCTTTGCAATTGGTAACCATTCGTCAGTTTTTAGGTGGAATTTTATATGTAGTTTATTTTTTAATAAAGAAAGAACCCTGGCCAAAAGGAAAAGAATGGCGAACAATATTCGTATTAGCAATTTTAAACTTTATGCTTAGTAATGGCTTAAGTACTTGGGGCGTTAAATATATGAGTAGCGGATTAGGAGCAATAATTACTGCGCTTTTCCCCATCTTTATCATTATTATTAATTTTTTTAACGGCTACAAAATTGCAAGAATGGCTTTGCTTGGAATTTTAATTAGTTTTGGAGGTATTTGTATTCTTTTCATCGATTATATTGCTGATATATTAAAACCAGAATTTCAATTCGGGATTATTTTAATGACTATATCTACTATTACATGGGCTTTTGGAATTTTACAAACAAAGAAAAAAGCAGCAAGTTTTAACCCTTATTTTAGTTTAGGATTACAGATGCTGATCTCAAGTATATTTTTATTTGGAATTACTGAAGCTGCAGGAATTAATATTCCATTTGCTGAAATCCCAATGCCTTCATGGTGGGCAATTGCTTATTTAGTTATTATTGGTTCGGTTTTAACTTTTATCGCTTTCATCTATTCATTGAAAAATCTTCCAACAGAAATTAGCAGTATTTATGTTTATATCAACCCGATTGTGGCTATGGTTTTAGGGTCTTTTATTTTTGGAGAAATACTTACAAAGGCCGTTGCAATTGGCGCAGTTGTCACACTAACCGGAGTTTATTTGGTCAATAAATCTATTAGAAAGGTTAAATTGAAATAGTTAGCCACGAATTCACGAATGATTTTTACTCTTGCAAGATAAATGACAACCTTGTCATCTCGACCGAAGGGAGAGATCACACGAGAAATTCTATCCAGAATGTCGCCAATTTTGGTCGAGCTTCTAGTGTGATCTCTCCCTTCGGTCGAGATGACAAACTAAACTACAATTAAAAGGATAATCTATTTCTTAAACAATAGCCCAAACTTGTTAAAAACCAACCTCAACTAGTATTTTAAAATGTGCTTTTCGTATTTTTGCGCCAAATTATTTTTATGAAATCGTTTCTTTATAAATACCGCAAATTTTTTATTGTTCTAATAGTATTTTCAGCTGTAACCATCTCTTTATTTTATTCGGCTTTAAAGCCACAAAAAACATTGCCCATTTACAATCCGGCTGATGTAAATCCTGAATTGGTAGACAGCACGATTCAATACAAAAGCAAATATCATACGATTGCCAATTTTAAATTTGTAAACCAGAACGGAGATACGATTACGCAAAAAAATTACGAAGGTAAAATTTATGTAGCCGACTTTTTCTTTACGACTTGTGGTTCGATTTGTCCAAAAATGACAACCAATCTTGAAGATGTTCAAAAAGCAATTTTGAATAATCCAAAAGTAATGTTGCTTTCCCACACCGTTTTTCCTGAAGTTGACAGTATTCCGGTTCTTAAAGAATATGCCATTAAACATCATGTTGTAGACAGCAAGTGGAATTTGGTTACCGGAGACAAAAAAGAAATCTATACAATGGCCAGAAAATCTTATCTGGCGGTAAAATTAGGTCGCCCTGATCAATTGTACGATATGGTACATACCGAGAATTTTGTTTTGGTCGATCAAAAACGACGTGTTCGTGGTTTTTATGACGGAACGAATAAAGAGGAAATTCAACGCCTTTTAGAAGACATCAATTTCTTGTGTCAAGAGTAAAATCCCTTATTTTTAGAAATATTTAGCATTTACAAAAGTGTTAAATGCCTTGAAATAAAGAATAATTGCCTACTTTTGCAATCTAAATTCAATCTAAATAAGCTTTGCAAAATACTATCCATACTCTAAAAAAAGGCGAGAAAGCCATTATCAAAGATTTTGATATCGATCTTATTCCTCTAAAATTATTAGAAATGGGTTGTTTGCCGGGCAACTTAGTCGAATTGCTTCAAATTGCTCCTTTTGGAGATCCATTATATTTAGATATAAATGGTTCGCACGTAGCCATTCGTGTTGAAACTGCTCGTGAAATTGAAGTTGAACTTATCAAAACCAATTTGTAATGAGCATTCAAAATATCAATGTTGCCCTTATTGGGAATCCTAATACAGGAAAAACTTCCGTTTTTAATCAGCTTACAGGACTTAATCAACAAGTAGGGAATTATCCCGGAATTACGGTTGAGAAAAAAATTGGCTTCTGTAAATTACCGCAAAACATTAAAGCCAATATTCTGGATTTACCCGGAACCTATAGTCTGAACGCAAGTTCTATGGACGAAAGTGTGGTTATTGAACTTTTATTAAACAAAAACGATAAATTATATCCGGATGTAGCGGTAGTGGTTACAGATGTTGAAAATCTGAAACGAAATTTACTGATTTACACTCAAATAAAAGACCTTGAAATTCCGACGATTTTAGTCATTAATATGTCGGACCGTATGGAAAGCAAAGGAATTACTTTAGATATTCCGTATCTGGAAGAAAAACTAAAAACTAAAATTGCCTTAGTAAGCTCGCGTAAAGGTTTAGGAATCGATGCATTAAAGGAACTCATTGTTTCTTATAAAACCATTCCGAATGAACCTTGCCTGAATGCTTCGGTTATTGACGAAGAATATTTTCAAAAATTACAGCATGCTTTTCCTAATCAATTATTGTATAAATTATGGTTGGTGATTACGCAGGATGTGAATTTTTCGAATTTAGATCGAAATGAAATCAGAAGTACTTTTACTAAATCTCATTCAGAATTAAAGCGTTTACAGCAAAAAGAAACCATAAAACGTTATCAATTCATCAATGATGTTTTGAAAGAAGGCTTAAAAGTGGACGCCTCGATGGCAAAAGATTTTAGAGCCAAACTTGATCGTGTTTTAACACACAAAGTTTGGGGTTATGTCATTTTCTTAGCCATTTTATTTTTGATTTTCCAATCCATTTTTAGCTGGTCAACAATTCCAATGGATTTTATCGACAGCACTTTTGCTTCTTTAAGCAGTTGGGTGGCTCAGGAATTACCAAGCGGCATCCTGACTGATTTACTCTCGCAGGGAATTGTACCGGGAATTGGCGGTGTTATTATTTTTATTCCTCAAATTGCCTTTTTATTCCTGTTCATTTCGATTCTGGAAGAAAGCGGTTATATGAGTCGTGTTGTTTTTTTGATGGATAAAATCATGCGTAAGTTTGGACTATCCGGAAAAAGCGTCGTGCCTTTAATTTCAGGAACGGCCTGTGCGATTCCGGCAATTATGGCGACCAGAAATATCGAAAACTGGAAAGAACGTCTTATTACGATTTTGGTAACTCCGTTTACCACTTGTTCTGCAAGACTACCTGTTTATACTATTATTATTTCATTGGTAATTCCTGAGGAACGCTTATTTGGTTTTCTAAATGTGCAAGGTTTAGCCTTGATGTTGTTGTATTTATTAGGTTTTGGAACAGCCATTCTTTCGGCCTATATCTTAAATAAAATATTAAAAATAAGTGCCAAAACGTATTTCGTAGTCGAAATGCCAAGCTATAAATTGCCTCTTTTCAAAAACGTTGCAATTAATGTTGTCGAGAAAACAAAAGCTTTCGTTGTTGGAGCCGGTAAAATCATTTTGGCGATATCTGTTATCTTGTGGTTTTTAGCATCATACGGTCCCGGAAAAGATTTTAACGAAGCCGAATCTATCGTAAAAGAAAGATTTGTGGATAAACCTCTTGACGAAACTGAATTTGAAAACGAAGTGGCTTCTCAAAAATTAGAGAACTCGTATATCGGGATAATGGGTAAAGCCATTGAGCCAGCCATTTCTCCTTTGGGTTATGATTGGAAAATAGGAATTGCCATTATCAGTTCGTTTGCTGCGCGTGAGGTTTTCGTAGGAACACTTGCTACGATTTACAGTGTAGGAAGCAGCGATAACGAAGCGACCATAAAAAGCAAAATGCAGGAAGAAATAAATCCTCAAACAGGTCAGAAAATCTTCAATTTTGCTTCAGGAATTTCATTGTTATTGTTCTATGCTTTTGCCATGCAGTGCGCCAGTACATTGGCCATTACCAAAAAAGAAACCAACTCCTGGAAATGGCCTGCCATGCAGCTTTTCCTGATGAGCGGTCTTGCTTATTTTGTAGCGCTGTTTGCGTATCAACTTTTAAAATAAACGATCATGGTACAAGAAATTATTGCCTTTGTCATATTATTTATCGCCGTTGGTTTTTTGATCAAAAAATTCTTTTGGAAATCTAAAAAGAAGAAAGATTGCGGCGAAGGAAATTGTGGGTGTTCTTAGAGGAAGGTTCTGAGTTGCTGAGATTCTAAGTAGCTAAGTTTTTTTACCACAGAGATTCACAAAGGTTTCACAGAGAATCACAAAGTATTTATATTGTTATTGTCAGACTGAGCGAAGTCGAAGTCCGCAAAGATTTTGTACCACAGAGATTCACAGAGGTTCACAAAGATCTTTTTGTATTATTCTGAAGCTTTGTTGCGCGAAAAGCTCACAAAGCAATGTATAAATTTAGATTAGAATTAAAACATAAAAAATGGCTTCAATTATGAAGCCATTTTTTATTACTGAAAACTGAGACTGAGACTGAGACCGTAAACTATTTAATCCCCTCCCACTCTGCATAGAACTGAGCCAGGAATAGCTCCATAAAACGATGTCTTTCGGCAGCGATTTGTTTTCCGGTTTCGGTATTCATTTTATCTTTTAGGAGTAAAAGTTTTTCGTAAAAATGATTTACGGTTGGCGCATTATTCTTTTTATATTCTTCTTTTGTCATATTGGTTACAGGAGCGATTTCAGGGTCATATAAGGCACGATTTTTAAATCCGCCATAATTGAACGCTCTTGCCACTCCTATTGCGCCTATTGCATCTAAACGATCCGCATCCTGAACGATATTCAATTCTATAGAAGAGAACTTCTTTTCGAAATTTCCGCCCTTAAAAGAGATGTTTTCGATAATGTTTACTACATGCTGAATAATAACTTCTTCAACATTTTCTGATTCTAAAAATAAACGTGCTGTTTTTGGTCCGATGGTTTCATCTCCATTATGAAATTTACTATCGGCAATATCGTGGAGTAAAGCTCCTAACTGAACAACGGTAAGATTACAATCTGTGTCTTTTGCAATTAAAAGTGCATTTTTATAGACGCGCTCGATATGAAACCAATCGTGTCCGCCTTCGGCATCATTTAGTTTCTCTTTTACAAAAACGATTGTTTTGTTTATCAGGTCAGAATTATTCATAGTTTGTTTTGTGTTTATCTGCTTGGTTAATGGCACACAGATTTTACGGATTAAACGGATTTACGCAGATTATTTTTTAATTGCGTCTTTCGAAAATCCTTATTGAATAAAAAATGTTGATTGTCAAAGTTTTTCAACCTCAACAATCAACAATATGTTTTAATTGTCAATATCAGAAATCAATTGCAATATCAATGTCAATTGCAATATCAAAAATCAATTTAAATTTTAATCTAAAATCTGCAATCTAAAATTTTTACAATCTCGCTGGTTCTACCCATTTAAATATGTGTGATTCCTGTGGAATTACCAATCTCTCAGAGATTCTGGCCATACGTCCTGGTAATTTCATTAAATAATCACGAGCTTTTTCGGCTTCGTCTGTCAAACCCGACATCTTATCAATTTCCCACTTGTCCATTAATTTTTGCATGATATCAACATAATCGCTTGCGGTGTAAACCCCAATACGTTGTGCTGAATCAGAAAATTGCTCGAAAGCTGAACTGATCTTTTGACCTGATTCTCTTAAGAAATGTGCTGGCATAACGATTTTTTGTTTCATCATGTATTGAAACGCCAACATCATTTCGCTGGGATCAACTGCAAAAATTCTCGTAACAAATTCGCTATATGCATGGTGATGACGCATTTCGTCACCTGCAATCATTTTACACATTTTAGACAACTTGTTATCACCAAATTTTTTCGCCATTTGAGCTACTCTATTGTGCGAAACGTAAGTTGCTAATTCCTGGAAACTAGTATATACAAAGTTTTTGTACGGGTCAGATCCAGTTCCAATATCAAAACCGTCGTTGATTAAGTGCTGTGTTGTCATTTCGATTTCACGCATATTCACACGACCGGACAAATACAAGTATTTATTCAGCAAATCACCGTGGCGGTTTTCTTCTCCGGTCCATTGACGAATCCATTTTGACCATCCATTTCCACCATTTTCGATCTGATTTATACCTTCAACATCCATTAACCATGATTCGTATGTTGGCAACGCTTCCTCGGTGATGGTATCACCTACAAGCGTAACCCAGAAATCATATGGTAATTCTTTGGCAATTTCACGTAACTCTTTTACCTCCTCAAAGAAATTATCTCCTTCAGAATTAGGCAAAAAGTCTGACGGTTGCCAAATTTTTTCCACTGGAATTAAATACTGTTCAACGAAGCTATCCACGTTTTTTTCTAAAAACTGCATTACTTCTAATCTAATGTTTTTTATAGACATTACTTATTTAAGATTGGGACTTTTGTTTCGGTTTTATTGCTGAAATCAAAAATCTATTTATACTCGTTTACTCCTTCTACAACTGCCTTCTCTGTCATCTCCATTAATTGGGCAAAATCATAATCCTTTACGGCGATTGCTTTATGAACGGTAAAGGTAAGGCGATTTCCTAAAGTTACAGGAAAAAGGCCGTATTTTACCATTTTCCATGAATTATTAATACTCACTGGAACAATGTACGCTGATGGCGCATATTTACATAAAATTTTTAAACCATTTTGGGCAAATTCTTTTGGTTTTCCGGTTTTACTACGGGTACCTTCAGGAAAAATTACTGCAGATCTATTGTACTTTTCAATATATTCAGACAAGCCTTTAATTGTTGGTATGGCTTGTTTAGGGTCTTTTCGGTCTATTAGCACAGATCCTCCGTGACGCAAATTATAAGACACGCTGGGAATCCCTTTACCTAACTCTTTCTTACTCACAAATTTACAATGAAATCGTCTAAAATACCATATCATTGTTATAATATCGTACATACTTTGGTGATTCGAGACAAAAATTAATGGAACACCAGTTGGAATTGTTTCTCTATTTTCGATTTTATAAGTTGTTCCTATTAGATTTGTACATCTTAAAAGGCAGAAATTTAAATAATCTACACTTTTTTTGTGCGCCTGATAACCAAAAACATTCAGACAAATCCATTGTATTGGATGAAAAATCAATAAAACTGAACTAAAAAACAAATAGTATATTACAGATATAGGATACGAAATTATTTTTTGCATGCTTTTGAAAATTAATGCCCAAAAGTAATAAATAAATTTTTAGCTGTATAAAAATTATATAACTAGCTAAATATAAAACACATACCAAATATTTTTATTATAAATCGTACAAAATTTACACAATTATAATAGTTAAAAACTTCAATTCAACAAATATAAGTCTAATCTCTGCGTCATTATTTATAGAAACTCAGGTTTAATTTATAAAAAACACATCTGCATTTGCAATACAATTGTACCTTTGCCCTAAATTGCAATTTTTTCTGAATTAAATGAATTTCACATACCCAAAAAAGGAACGCTTAAAGAGCAAAACAACGATAGGTTTACTGTTTTCTGAAGGAAAATCGGTTTCTAAATATCCGTTGCGTTTGGTTTACCGTCAAGCGGAAGTTGATGCAGCAGAAAAAATCAAGATGGGAGTTTCGGTTTCTAAGAAATACTTTAAGAGAGCCGTTGATCGTAATTATTTCAAACGTGTTTTAAGAGAAACATACCGTTTGAATAAACATTTGCTTTTAGATAACGTTCAGGAACCTTATTCTTTGATGTTTTTTTATCAAACTAAAGACAAACTATCGTACGAAGAGATCAATACCAAAACGATTCAATTGTTCGAGAAATTTCTTCTGCAAGTAAACAAAACCAATGATTCTGAAGATAAAACTGGTTTGTAATCCTTCGATGACAAGTTTATTTATCAAATTAGACTAAGAATTATAAAAAAATTGTAGTTTTAGATTTAATTTGAAATAGATATGAAATATATTTTCTTTTTATTCTTTGTCCTTTTGACTTTTTCAGGTTGTGCTAAACACGAAGCACCAATTGAAGACATGGCAATTAGCGCCGTCAAGCTTTCTCCAAAAAATGAATCTGCAAGTTCAGAGTTAAAAGATGACATGGCCGAACCTGCTTCTCCTCAAATTCCACAAAAAATTATTAAAGAAGCTTCGCTCAGATTTGAAACCAATGATCTTCAAGATACTTTCGATCAAATCCAAACTGCAATTGCAGCGAATAAGGCCAACATACAAAATGATTCTGAAGGAAAAGATTACGATAACGTTTATAGAAATTTAACTGTTCGGGTTCCTAGTCAAAATTTTGATTCTTTTATAAATGCTATTTCAAAAGGGGTTTCTTATTTTGAAAGAAAAGATATTACTTCGCAAAGTGTTACCGAACAATATATTGACTTAACGACAAGACTAAAAACGAAACGAAAACTTGAAGAACGTTATCTTCAAATTCTTCAAAAAGCAACCAAAATAAGTGAAATTCTGGAAATTGAAAAACAAATTTCGGCCATTCGCGAAGAAATTGAAGCTAAAGAAGGACAATTGAAATATTTAGAAAGCCGAGTTTCTGAAAGTACTGTAACCATAGAATTCTACAAAACGATTGCTCAAAAAGAAGGCGTTAAAGCTTCGTACGGATCTAAAATATGGACAGCGATTCAATCCGGTTTTTTTAGCCTTTCAGAATTTTTAATATCCCTTATCAGCCTTTGGCCCTTTATTATACTGGTTTGTGTAATTGCCTATTTTATTAGAAGAAGATTTAAAAGAAAAAAATTATAATCATGTATCCTTATTTCAAAAAGAAATTCATCATACCTACTGTTGCGGCAGGATTTTTATTTATTGGAACCAGTTTCAAAGACGACTTTTTTGAGATTGCCAAACAAATCGAAATCTTTACGACATTGTTTAAAGCCGTTAACACGAATTATGTCGACGAAACGAATCCGGGCGATTTGATGGACAAAGCCATTAAAAGCATGTTGGGAAGTTTAGATCCGTATACGGTTTACTTTAACGAGCAGGATGTTGTCAATTTTAAGATCAATAATACCGGAGAATATACCGGAATTGGCGCTTTGATATCCAGAAAAAAAGATCGCTTGATTGTTCGCGAACCTTATAAAAATTATCCTGCTGATAAAGCCGGACTAAAAGCGGGTGACGAAATCATACAAATTGGCGATGTTTTGATTGCTGATTTTAAAGATGATGCTTCGCAATTACTAAAGGGAACAAAAAACACCAAAATCCAGATCAAATACCTGCGTCAGGGAAAAACCTTTACAACGGAGTTGATTTTGGATGAAGTTGATATTAAATCGGTACCGTTTTACGGTAAAATCGATGATAAAACGGGTTATATTGTTTTGGCTCACTTTAGCCGTAAGGCATCCAATGAAGTAAAAGAGGCCTTGGAAAAACTTAAAGCAGATGGAGCAACACAAATTGTTCTTGATTTAAGAGGAAATCCCGGTGGTTTGCTTAACGAAGCTATTGATATTTGTAATTTATTTGTTCCAAAGAACGAAGTAATTGTAACTACAAAATCGAGAATCGAGAAACATAATAATACTTATAAAACGACCAAAGAACCTGTAGATACTCAGATTCCGCTGGCTATTTTAGTCAACGGAAGAAGCGCTTCTGCCTCTGAAATTGTTTCGGGTGCTTTGCAGGATTTAGATCGCGCCGTGATTTTAGGAACCCGCAGTTTCGGGAAAGGTCTGGTACAGCGTTCTGTTGATTTGACTTACGGAACTCAGCTAAAAGTAACCATTTCCCGTTATTATACGCCTTCGGGTCGTTGTATTCAGGCTTTAGATTATGCACATAAAGATAAAAATGGTGTTGCTCAAAAAACGGATGCCAAAAACTTTAATGCTTTTAAAACCCGCAAAGGAAGAACGGTTTATGATGGCGGTGGCGTTTTACCGGATATCGAATTAGACGAATCTAAAATGAGTCCTATTACAACTGCATTATTAAAAAACGACGGAATTTTTGATTATGCTACAACGTATTACTACAAAAATCCTAATTTGGGAGATAAAATTCCAACGATTTCTGATGCTGATTATGTAAGTTTCAAACAATATCTAAAAGCGAATAAAATTAGTTTTGATACGGAAACAGAAGTGGCATTGAGGAACACTTTGGCTGCAGCCAAAAATGAAAAAATCGACGAAACGATAGCTCCGGAATATCAGCAATTACTGGCCGCTCTTGAAAAAAGTGAAACGACTTTGTTAGATAAAAACCAAAAAGAGATTAGAAACCTGATTCAGGAGGAATTAATTAAGAGATATCAATATCAGGAAGGTTTGTACCAATATTATATTAAAAATAATTCTGAGATTAAGAAAGCGGTTGGCGTTTTAAACAATCAGACGGAGTATAAAACGATTTTGAAAATGTAACATTTGAAAATGTAACATTTAAAAATGATCTTTAAATAAAAAGTCAAAATTTTATATTCTTTCTCTAAAAACAAATGACCCTACTTTTTATAGGGTCATTTGTTTTTTTGTCTATTGCTATTCTCCTGCAAACGACAAATACAATTCTTGCTTATTAAAAAGTACTGTTACCACGATTTTGAAACCATAAATTTTGAAAGATTTAATAAAAGTGAATATAAGGAACTTTCTAATGACAGCTTTTACTTAAAAGTTGGTTCCGGAGGTCTATTTGAAACAGTATTATCCGATACTAATATTTCTTTTCCTTCCAGAAATTTATTCAAAACGACATCATTTAATAACCAAGGTTGGCCTATCCATCTTAATATTCCCTGATTGTCAATTAAAAAAGTTCTAGGTATAGCATAACCTCCTTGATCATCATCAACTACAAAATCATTTAGGGCTTTTTTAGTTTGATCACTAACTACAATTGACTTGAACTTTACTCTTTCTAGTGTTTTCTTCGTTTTTACAGGAGATTCATCTGTTATAGAAACAAATACGAGATCCTTTCTATCCTTGAATTGTTCTTGCATTTTATTTAGATTGGGAACTTCTTCTAAACAGCTTGTACACCAGGTTGCCCAAAATTCCAGCAGAATATATTTGCCTTTAAGATTTTTATCTTTGGGAGCATTTGCTAAATAATCTGTGATATTTAAATCCGGAACCTTATCGCCTACTTTTAGTTTAATTTGACTAAAAGTGTTCTGAGACAATACTAAAACAAAAACGAATGAAAGAAATTTTCTCATAGTTATTTTTTTATCTAATTTAATTAAAAATATAACTCAAAACTGATCGAATAAAAAACCTCTAATTACGTAAAAGCAAATAGAGGCTTAAACTCCTTTGAAACCAAAAGCTACAAGATGTAAATAAAAATATTCAGATGTGTTTTTGTACAGTTAATTATTCCCTAATCATCTCGATATGCGGAATATCATCTTCAAGATACATTTCACTGCTTTGAACAAATCCGTGGCTCTCGTAGAATTTCTTTAAATACAGTTGTGCACCAATAGTAATTTTATCTTTATCGAAATTCGACTTTATAGCTGCAATGGCTTCACGCATTAAGTCATGCCCCCATTTTCTGTCGCGATAATTGGCATCGACTACAACTCTGCCAATTGAGGCATTGTCAAAACTAATTCCAGCGTCGAATAAGCGTACATAAGCGACGGTTTTACCATCATATTCGCCAATTAGGTGTAATGCTTTCTTATCTTTTCCGTCAAGGTCCAAATAAACGCAGTTTTGCTCTACTACAAAGATCTCGCTTCTTAGTTTGAGTAAATCATATAACTCATGAACGGTTAATGCCTCAAACGGCTTTATTTTCCATTTTAATTCCATTATCTCTTCTGTATTCAATTATAATAAAAAGTTGCAGCAAAATTACATTAAATAAAAATCCCGAATACAAAATTGTAATCGGGATTTTACTATTCGAAAAAAATCAAAACTTTATTTTTTCTTCATAACGATTTCCATGCTTTTATATTCTTTTCCGTTTTTTACGTCAAACATTTCCATTTTACGGGTTGTGGCGTCTACAATGGTATAAATTTCCCTATACGGGGTTTTCTTACCGTTTACGGGATTTACAACATCCCCTTTCAACTCCATACTTTTTGCTTTTTCATCATATTTACCAACAGCCACCATCATTCCGGTGCCCATATTATCAATAAAAGTAGTGGTATATTCTTTGCTGGCATTATTATAGGCAAGAGTACTTTTTCCTTCAAAGGGCTGTCCCATAATCTTTCCCTGAAAATTGGTTTCCTGATAACGCCCGCCAAGAATCATTTTAACATTGGCTGTAGAGCTTGCTTTTTCAGGTTTGGCATCTGGCTCGTACCAAAAAGTCATTTCGCAATTCCAGTTTCCTGTTTCATCTGCCATTAGTTTATGAGGTTCACCGGGTGTGGCATAAGCTTCCCAGGCTTTCATTTGTGCTGCTGAATCTACTGGTTCTTCGGTAATTGGTTCTGTTGTCGAAATGCTGTCTGTAGCATTTATAGTTCCGGATTCTGCTTTTACCTCTTTTTTACACGAAGTAAAAAACAATACTAACATTACTAATACTGTGATCAAATTTTTCATAAGTCTTTGTTTTAATGTTTGTTACAAACAAAATTAAGAAAAATATGAGTTGATCGCATGTAAATTTCAGCTCTTATCGTTTATCAATTTTTACTGATTTTATAATGGCTTCTAAATCGAACATTAAATCTCTTTCCTGATTAGAAGGCGAATAACAAAATCCCTCGATGACCAAAATTCGATTGTATGTTTTGTCTACAATGGCGTAATTGATAAATGGTCCGGCCATGAAATCATTTTTCAGCTCCCAGGTTCCTTTGGTTTCATAGGCTTTTTTTCCGTCCAGCATAGTAGTCGAAAAATAAGGTGCATAAGCTTCTCCTGTTATCATTCGAGTATTGGGTTCGCGGCCTTTTATATAATAGCCAACTGAATCACGCATTTTGGTAATGCTGTTGACCAGGTCTGAACTTTTCTTAAAACTGCGAAGTGGAATCTGATAGATAAGTAAACTTGTATTACCGCTTATAATGTCTTTTTTAAGCCAAATAAAATTCCTTTTGTGCAACATATATTCATAGCCTGTTGGGATTTGCAGATCGATATGAAATTTGTTTTTTATCACTGTTGGATTCAATAGTGATTTGCTGTTATCTTCCTGAATTTTCTGAATTTCGGCATCGCGAATGATCTTAATAATTTGGCCCGAATTGAGTTCGATACTGCAAAGAATATCATCGACTGATTTTCCGTAAATACGAAATGTGTTATGCGGCAAAGATTTACTGTGGGTAATCTCGAATTTTTCTGTAGTTGCTTTTTTAACTACAATAATACTTCGGCTATCGGTGACAAAACCTTCAAGCAAACGCGCGGGATATTGATTTATGGTAAATAAAGGTTCCTCCTGGGTGAGGCCTAATACGGGTGAGGCAAATTTATTTCGAATACTATCTCCTACTTCTCCATACCACAACTGATCGTCTATAATAATAGAAATCGAGTTGGTTTTACCGGATACGGGCTGAGGTTTCTCGCTTTTTAAACAAGAAATTACGAGAAACGGGATGAACAGCAATAAAAAATGGGTTTTATTCATTTTCTTAATTTATGAAATAAAACCCAAATTTATGTAAGATTTTTTAACTATCCGTTTATTTTAAGTTTCATTCCTGGTTTAATCTCTCCGTCTTTAATATTATTCCATTTTTTAATATCCGAGATTGTGACCCCAGGATATTTTTTAGAAATACTATACAACGAATCTCCTTTTTTAACGTAATAATCTTCTCCAAGATTTTTGGCAGAAGTCGCTTTCTTTCTGAATGAATCAATAGACGAATTTGAAGCGATGGCAGTAGTTACATTCTCCTCAACAATTTCCGGAACTGCTTTGGCCACTACTAAACTTTTACCTAAACCAATGTTATTTGAAGTTAGATCATTAAGTTCTTTTAACTCCGCAATAGTCGTACCGAATTTTTTAGCGATGCTTCCTAAATTGTCTCCGGCCGCTACAATATATTCCTGAGGATGTTTATTGTCCTTATCTTTATCATCAGCTGCAGCAATTGCTTCTTCTGATTTTTTCTCAATTGCAATAGTTGATTTTAGTTCTTTAAAGTTTTTAGTAACTGGATCGTAATCTGTTTTAAGTTTTAAATTTCTTCCTAGCGCAACTGCATTTGATTTAAGATTGTTCCATTTTTTTAAATCAATAACATTCACTTTATACTTTGCGGCAATAGTGCCCAGATTATCACCTTTTTGCACTTTATACCATTTAACATCGGTATCAACTGGCTCTACTGTTTTCTCTAGTTTTGCTTTTGCTTTAGGCATAACTTTCAAGGCCAACTGTGCAGGCATTGTTTTATTTCGTGATTGATAAGCTACATAATCATAAATCTTATTTTCGTTTGAAACGAATGTGGCTATTTTATCTTTAGGTAAACGCAGATAATGTGCTTCGCCCTGATAAAATGGAACTACATTTAGTTTATAAGATGGATTTAGAAGTTGTATTTGAGATTGCGGCATGTCTAGCAAATCTGCAATTTGCTTGAATGACATTTGATTTTTAATCTGTACTGTATCTGTTTCAAAATTTTTAACTACAGCTCTTTGCGGATTGATTCCGTGTTCTTTATGATATTCAAAAAGATACATTGTAGCTAAAAAAGCGGGAACATAACCTTGGGTTTCTTTTGGAAGATGGTTACGTATGTCCCAGTATTTTGTTTTTCCGCCAGAGCGACGAATTGCTTTGGTAACATTTCCCGGTCCTGAATTGTAAGATGCTAAAACAAGTTCCCAATCGCCAAAGATGTTGAACATCTTGCTCATGTATTCTGATGCGGCAGCTGTAGCTTTAAGAGGATCACTACGCTCATCAATATACGAATCGATTTTAAGGGCGTATTGTTTACCGGTTCCGTACATGAATTGCCAAAGTCCGGTGGCGCCCATTTTAGAAACTGCTTTAGGATTTAAAGCAGATTCTACAACGGCTAAATATTTAATTTCTAAAGGCACATTTTGTCTGGCAAAAGCGTCTTCGAATATTGGAAAATAATATTCTGATAAAGACATTAATCGTGAAAATGATTTTTTACGATTTTTAAGAAATGACTTTATTATGTTTTCTAAACCCTGATTGTATTCAATGTTAAAGGGTGATTTCTCGTTCATTGCCTGAAGACGCTGTTTAAGCAATTCTGTTGGCAGTTCCTGATCTACAGTAAAATCTGTATTGATCGTCTGAATGTCTTTTGTAAGATCATCGTAAATATCTAAACTTACTAATTCGTTCATCCAGAGACTATCTACGCGAGTTGCAAGTTCATCTCTTTTAAAAGTATTTTTAACAGAATCTAAATACGATATCTTTACAATTGGCTTAATTTCTACATTTGTGTTTGCAACATCCTGCGCAAACATCGACATAGAAAAAAACACCGAAACCACTATTGATATTTTTTTTACAATCATATAACATTTTTTTAAAATTCTATAATTCAAACAATTACAGAAACCTTACTTTTGCAAACTTAAAGAGTTTATGCATGTAAACTATCTAAAAAAATGTTAATTGTGATTTTTTAGTCTAAAATCGCAGCGATTCCAGGTAAAACTTTTCCTTCTAACATTTCAAGCATAGCCCCACCACCAGTGGATACATAACTCATTTTATCTTCGAATCCGAATTGTTTTACAGCAGCAACTGAATCTCCACCACCTACTAATGAAAATGCTCCATTTTCTGTAGCTTCGGCAATATAATCACCTAATGCAATTGTTCCTTTTGCGAATGATTCCATTTCAAAAACTCCTAATGGACCATTCCATAATATAGTTTTTGACTCTAAAATTACTTTTTTGAAGTTTTCTAAAGATTTAGGACCTGCATCAAGACCTTGCCATCCGTCTGGAATTTCTTTTACGTCTACCACTTTTGTATTTGCTGTATTTGAGAAATCATCTGCAGCAATAACATCAACAGGAATATGAATTTGAACTCCTTTTTCTTTAGCCAGTCTTAAAATTTCAAGTGCTAATTCTTGTTTGTCATCTTCACAAATAGAATCTCCAATTTTACCACCTTGTGCTTTAATGAATGTAAAAGTCATTCCGCCTCCAATGATCATGTGATCTACTTTGTCTAAGATATTTTCGATAACGGTAATTTTTGATGATACTTTAGATCCTCCAAGAACTGCTGTTACCGGTTTTTCGCTATTTTTAAGTACTTTATTTAAGCTTTCTATTTCTTTTGCCAACAATGTTCCGAAACATTTTTCTGTTGGAAAGAATTGTGCGATAATAGTTGTTGAAGCGTGCGCTCTGTGTGCAGTACCAAAAGCATCGTTTACATAGATATCTCCAAGTGACGCTAATTCTTTTGCGAAAGCAACATCTCCAGCTTCTTCTTCGGCGTGAAAACGTAAATTTTCAAGTAATAACACTTCTCCTGGTTTTAAATCTTTGGCAGCAGCCTGAGCTACTTCTCCAACACAGTTTTCAGCAAACTTAACCTCAACTCCTAAAATTTCTGAAGCTGTTTTTAAAATGTGTTTTAAAGAGTATTTTTCTTCAACTCCTTTTGGTCTTCCTAAATGCGACATCAAAATTACGCTTCCGCCTTGTGCCAAAATAGCATCAATTGTTGGTTTTGCAGCTTCGATACGTGTAGCATCAGTTACTTTAAAATTTTCATCCAATGGTACATTAAAGTCAACACGGATAATTGCTTTTTTATTCTTAAAATCGAAATCGTTTAAAGTTTTCATTATATAGTTTTTTAGTTTTTTTTGAAAGAAAAACAAATATAGAACTTTTAAAGTATCATAAATATAAAAATAACCTATCTATAACAGCGAAAACGTTATAAGTTAAGAAAAAAAACAAATTTGCCCGTAAAATGATGAAAATGCTCCTTAATCGTGAACCGGACTTTGCGTACAAGGACAGTTACTGATGGATTGTAAGAAATCAAAACCAATAGTTACAGAGTGCGTTCCGGTATTATAGTTTCCTAAATCGTTGAACATTACCTGATACGAATATCCGAAGTAAAATTTAGATTTCATGAAACCTACCATTGGTCCAACTGATAATGGTTTTGGGAACTGATCGTTTAGGAAACGGTATGAAACTCCTACCCAATAGTAATCTTCGTAGCGGTTGTAACGTCTGTACTTGAAATTAAAATCGGTTGTTGAACGTCCGTCACTTGCAAAGTATTGGTAGTAAACAGATGGTTCGTATTCAATACGGCTGTTTTCTCCGTCTTTAAAAACGTATCCGGTATATACCTGATAGTTTGAAAGCAAGTTAGGTTCTACTCCTCTGTATTTGTCTGTGTTTTTCTTTAAAACGTTATTGGCATTAAAACTTACATAGAAGCTTTTATTACGGTATAAGGCACTAATATCAAAATTGTTATTGGCGTTATAACGATTGTCTGTTACAGAAGGATCTATAACAGGATGCTCTATTGTAGTATTGAACTCGTCAGTATCGATACGAAATGTATTGAAGTTGTACGAAAGTCCAAAAGACAAATATTGTTTTGAATAGTAATCTAAAATAATGTGGTGCGCAAAGGAAACTTTAGCTCCTGTTTGGCGGGTATAACCGTTTCTGTCATTGTAAAGTGAGATACCCACTCCGGAACGATCCAGAATTCTAAAATCTGCATAAAGCGACTGGTTTTGTGGTGCATCTTTAATACCGACCCATTGCGTAAGACCGTTGGCCCTGATTCTAAGATTATCTCCAATACCGGCAAAGGCAGGTGAAATAACAAAGGGATTGTCGGCTAAATATTGTGTAAATACTGGTAGGTTTAACTCTTGGCTGTAACTTGTTGTTACAGCCATGAGTACTAAAGATAAAATAAACTTTTTCATTGTAATTAATTTTTTAGACAACATCATTAGGGGCTCTTATTTTGTTATCTGTATAAAGTGAAATGTCCTACAAACTCTCTGTCATCCTTCGCATCATTCAATTTAAGAACATACCAGTAATCTCCTGAAGGTAAATCGGCACCGTTGTATCTACCATCCCATTTTTGACCGTAGTGATACTTAGCAATTATACGACCGTATCTGTCGAAGATAGAGAACTCAAGGTTGTTGTAAATATTTGTACAACCAGGACCCCATGTTGTGTTGGTAGCACCAGCAGGAGTAAAGTAATTATCTAAACAAACATCAATATAAGTTCCAGGAACTGTAATTGTTACCGTACATCCGTTTTTATCTCTTACTACAACTACATAATCTCCAGTTTTGTAGATTTTGTATTTGTTTGAAGATGTAAACGGCTCTCCGTTGAAGCTGTATTCATAAGCAGGAGCTCCACCACCGGCAGTAACTGAAATGATATTCATTTCTTGCTGACCCGGAGTTTCTACAAGTGTTAACGGATCGTATGCTTTGATGTCGAAAGTAGCCGTTACGTCTTCACAAGTATTACTGTGTCTTACTCTCACAAAGTGAGGGCCAGGAGCAACATTTGTAAAAACATTGCTAACTTGAACAGTACCAGTTCCGTCAAGACTGTAATCTAAATCTGCGGGATTATTACTAGGATCAACAGTTATTATTACCATATTAGATTGTGTATTGTTCACACAGTCATAATTGATTTCATACGTTGGTTTAAGAATTACAGATTCTGGCATATCAATATCTATTTGATTCGAACAACCGTTCGCATCAATAATATAAACAGTATGTTTTCCTCCTACCAATTTATCAAATGGAAAAACAATTTGTCCAACTGCGCCTTGAGTAAATGGCCCTTTTTCTACATCTAAACTATATGTATAAGGTTGAGTTCCACCTGTAACGCTAATTTCAAAATAGCCATCTTTATCACCAACGCAATATTCCGGTATCATTGAATTTGGCACTTCAGTTAATTCAATCGGATCTGGTTGTATAATTTCCTGTTCATAATCCTGGAAACAACCGTTTTCATCCTGAACTCTTATTATGTAAATACCTGGTCTTAGGTTTTCGAAAACATTAGAATCAAAGAATTGTTCAAAATTAGGAGCAATTGCATAAACATATCTTCCTGTTCCTCCAACTGCATTCACTGTTATTTTACCATTATTAAATCCTGAACAAGTAATATTTACCGGAACTAATGTGGCAGTTAATGCTTGATCCGGTTCTGTAATCTGAATTATTTCAGATGGTATAGAACAGTCTAAACTTTCTACTCTTACTCTATAGTTTCCTACAGCAAGTTCTGTAAACTCACCTGGGTAAAGCTGCGTTGGTGCTGGAGTAATTGGGTTACCACTAACATCTGTTAATATGTAAACAAAATTACCTAATCCTCCTTTTGCAACTGCAGTTATAGATCCTTTTACATCTCCTTTACATTGAATATCGGTATGATTTAAAGTTTCTAATACTATTGCAGGAACTGGCGAGAATGGTACCGCATTAGACTCTATGCTTAAACAACCATTTGTATCTCTTATATAATATTTATAAGATACATCTGCTGTTGTTTTTGGTAAATCAATTACAACAGTAGAATTAAATGATGTTGGATTATAATTAGTTCCATCTGTACTGTAATAGTATGGAGCAGTTCCTCCAGTTGCTGTAAGAATAACTCTTGGCGTTATAGCACAAGTTTCTGTTCTGTCAACTGATAAAGATGCTTTCACTACATCTGGCTGTGTAATAGTTACTGTATTTGATACATTACTACAAGTCCAGTCATCAGAAGCAGTTATCTGATAAGTTCCTGCACCTAATCCAGCAAATATTCTGTCAGGCTGAGCGTCTCTATAGATTTCTGTACCGTCAGCAAGAGTTCCACGTAATGTAAACGTGTAGTTTCCTGAACCTCCTGTTACATTAGTTACAGTTATTGTTGCATCCTGATCGTCATAACATAGAACTGCTATCTTATCAGCTGCAATTGTAACATCAATAGGAGTTGGGTTTGCCAATGGAACATCAAATGAAGCTTCACATCCTTTGCTATCCATTACATAAACTGTATAGTTTCCTTCTTTTAAATTCTCGAAATCTGGAGAAATATCATACGGACTAATAATAGCTGTACCTATTCTTAACTCATATTTATAGTCGCCTGGCCATCCACCTGTTGCAGATGCTATAATTTTACCATCGTTATTATCGTCAACACAAGTAATTTCTTCTTTTTGTGCTGTTACAGCCAGAGCTGCAATTGGTTGATCAATTGTAAAGCTTCTAGAAACTGTACAATATGGGCTTTCTTTTAAAACTGCAATTACAGTATAGGTTCCAGCACCCAAATTAGGTAAACTAATTGGTCCAGCATTTGCCGTAGTAGGTCCAGTTATAACTGTGTTCCCTAACTCATCCTTAACCACATAATCAAATGGTCCTGCATTATCTGGATTAATCACCGGAGTTGTTGTAATTAGTCTGTCAATAAAAGTAACTGTTGCACTACCATTTGTTCCTGCATAACAAGTAACATTAACAATATTGTCTATTGTTAGATCAAAAGTTTGCGGGTTGTTTACATAATGCACAGATTCTACGCTACAACCAGTATCTAAATTAGTTACTGTGATAATATAATCTGCAATTGGCAAGTCTTTGAACTCTCCATTTGTATTAGTTTGTAAAGGATATATTGCTCCTCTTACCCCATTTGTTTCGTCAACCAAACTATATTCTAAACGAGCTGGTGTTCCGCCAATTGAGCTTACTAAAACCGTGATATCTTCAAAATTTGTACAAGTAACTGCAGTATCAACTCTTACATTTACTTTATCTAAAGCAATATAAGGGTTTATTACAATTTGTGCCGGAGCAGTTCCTACACAACCTTTATCATCGTAAACGTTTACGATATAAGTTCCGCCTGCTAAATCATACACCGTATAAGTTGGATTATCTCCGAAGTAAGCTACAGTATTTGGTGTACCTACTTTTATGAACTCATAATTTTCAAATTTATTAGAACCGCCTGTCACTCCGCTAACAGCAATTGTCGCAAAGTTACCAGCATTTGTTCCAGCGTTACATTTAAACTGAGTTACTGTTGGAGCGGGAACGGTAATAATTAATGGCGAATCAACATCTGTTTCTTCTGTTGCAATACAACCTCTTCCTGATGTAACAGTAATTGTGTAATGACCCGCAGCTAAATTTGGAAAAATGTTAGATTCCTGAGATGTTAAACCTCCATCTATACTGTACATATATTTAGGGTTATCATTAACACCTGCAGATGGCGTAGTCATCGTTGCTACTATTTTACCATCAGCAGAACCAAAACAAGTAACTGGTGTTGGCGCTAACGCGAATCCTGTAATTAAGGTTGCTGTTTCGATAGTTTGAGTAACATCTTTTATACATCCTTCATCTAGATCTCTAACGTAGAATTTATAAGCGTTAGGAGCTAATAAAGAAAATACAGCAGAATTTCCATAAGTTATACCATCTATGCTATACTCATAATTTCCACTTCCACCAGTAGCTTCTAAAGTAATTTGTCCGTTAGCAGGATCATTACAAATTGGCACACCGGTAATATTTGCTTTTAATGTTAAAGGCTCTAAAATTGTTACTTTAAATGGAAGTGGATTTGTACATCCGTTCTTGTCTTTAACAATAACTGTATATTCACCTGCCTTATCAACTGTAAATGTTCCGTTTGACTGGAAACCATTTCCAATGCTGTATTCAGCACCACCTGCAGTTGTTGCAGTAACTGTAAATGTATAAGTTCCTGTTGAACTTGGACATTGACTGAACTTATTTACAGTAAGGTTTGATGGACTTAGATCTTCTGCAATTGTAACATCAACTTTTATGGCACAATCGTTTTTATCTTTTACCCAAACATCCCATTCTGTGTCTACTGTCGGATCAAGAATTGCAAAACTGTCCGGACCATAAACTGGTGTTCCGTTATTTTGAACGAACGCATAACTGTTTCCACCACTTCCTCCAGTAATAGTAGTTAAATCGATCGTAACTTTTGAACCTGTATTAAAACAGTTTTTATTCTCATTGATAACACTAAATCCTGCTAATGGAGCTGGCTCCGTAATAACAACAGGAATTGTTGTCGTAAAATCACAACTTGGGTAAGCCGTTTCTCTAACAAAAACAGTATAATCTGTTCCTGCTACTAATCCATGAGGAAGTACAAAAGAACTTGATGTTGTGCTGTCTCCCGTTCCTGTAAGAGGTGGCGTTAAAGAAACTCCTCCTTTAAGGATCTCATACGTATATGGTCCTGCATAATCTGTAATATTGATTTCAATTGCTCCGGTCGCATTACCGTTACAATCTACATTTGAAGATGCAGTAGCAAAAACTTTGATTTTGTCGAATACTGGTACTTCTATAACATTAGACATAATAGTACATTTTGTATTCTTATCTGTAATTTCAAACTTATAGTTACTACCAGGAGTTACGGCAGGATAAGTAAATCTGTCATTAACAACAGTTACTAATCCTCCTATAGCAACACCGTCTTGGTATACTTGGTAAGTAAATGGATCTGGTGTAATTGTTCCTCCACTAATGATAACCTCAATATCTTGTTTGCCATTAAGACAATCAATTGTTGGATTAAGTTTAGTAGCAACAGCCGCAGTTAATTTAGGGAACGGCTGAATTGTAATTGGAGCACTAACAATACATCCTTTCGCATCTTTTACATAATAGGTAAGTGTTTTTGCGAATCCGTTATCTATAACAGGAAATGTATTTTCATCCTGCCAAGTTGTACCGTTTGAACTATACTTGTAATCATCAAGATCTACCGGGACCGCACCTGCACCTCCGCCCGGAGTAACAGTAACTATTTTATCATTAAAAGCCGTACCAGTACACTCAAATTTGCTTTCGCTTAATGCTATTGTAACTGGTGTAGGAGCGAAAATCTCTGTTTGATGTGTCTCTTCACAACCTTTTGCAGATTTAACAGTAACTTCATAAACACCTACAGTTAATCCCGTAAACACCTTACCATTTTGAGTTTTTGGACTTCCTAGTGGAGCCGGTGAAATTTTAGTTAAGGTATAAGTATAAGGTATATCAGTATTTGTCGTTGGCAATGTAACTGTAATAGTTCCATTGTTTAAGGTTCCTTGAGGAGTAACACAGTTTGGAGCTGTATTCGCTAAACTGAAAGTTACATCTGGTGGAATTACCAGATCCAGATCTGTAGACTTACTACAATTTGTCTCTACATTCCTAACCGTAACGGTATAATTTCCAGGTGCCTTATTTACAAATACCGGATCATTTATCTGCATTGGACTTGTAACCCCAGTCGTATTATTCACTAACGTATATTGGAAATTACCAGTAGTTAGTCCTCCAGTTACTACTGCAGTTATTTCTCCATCTATATTTTTACAAGTTGGTATTTTTGTAAAACTAGCTTTAATTTCTAATGGTGCATAAATTTGAATATCTATAACTGTATTACCACAACCATTAGAATCTTTAACTCTTACAGTATGTGTTCCTGATGATAGATTAGGAATAGTAAATGTAGTAGCAGCTTCTGTTTCAAAATCTCCGCCATCTACACTATAACCATAAGGTCCAACTCCGGTCGTAGTTAAATTTACTACGATACCAAATTTATCTTCTGTTGCAGTACATTGAAATGCTGGAACTGCAGTAATTACCGGTTCTGGATCTTTGTCAACTGTTACTGGTTTAACCTGGATACAACCATAAGCATCACGTACATATACTAAATAATTTCCTGCCTCAACATTGAAAACACTTACTTTATGTAAAGCAAGGTCAAAAGATGCTGCTGCTGGACGAGCATCTGCTGCGTCTTCTCCTATTGCACCGTTATCAGGGAAAAGTTGATATAAGTAAGGAACAGCTGGTTTAGGATTTGTCGGATCCGTATCTGCTTCTAATGTTGTTCCTCCCTGAGCAAATGCCTGTATTTTACCTGCATTTGCAGTACAATTAGCATTTTTAGGTGAATCTGCATTTAAAGTTAATGGCGTAACCGAACCTGTAATAGTAAACGGAATAGAAGCTATACTACAACCTTTTAAAACTGGAGTAGTAGTTCTATCTTTTATTTCTGTTATGACAATAATATATTTACCAAACGGAAGAGCTCCAAAATTATTTATGTTTAAAGTTGAAACCGGTACTGTAGCAGCCGGCACAATACCTTGCTGAGCAGCTCCCATTGGCTGTAAAGTTAACTCATTTAAAATTTGGTAATCAACATCTGTTGGAACTGTGTACTCACTTGAAATTTTAAACGACACATTTCCGTCTGCTGTTGGAGGCGTTGTAAAACAAGTAATGTTATGAGCTTCCACATTTCCTTCAACTTTAAGTTTAGAATTTGTTGGAATTTCGTCTTCTGAAGTTTCAAAATAATAACAACCAGTACCTGTACCACCATGTGCAGCATCACTATCATAAACTATAAAAGTATATTTTACTCCTGGTGTCAAATTAGTAAATGTTGCTTTTTTATCTCCCGGAGCTCCTGCAATTCCTGGATTATCTTCAGGTAACCATGCAAAAGAACCAACTGGATTTGGATAATTCGGAACACTTCCATCATAAATAGCGAAGTAAAATGGTCCATTTCCTATAATACTACTAGGATTAAGAGGATCTGAGCCAACAGCAACAACTGCAGTACCTCCTGTAGAACAATCTACTGGTGGATTTGTTACTGTTATATCTAAATCTTCTGGTGGAGAAGCCACTAATATTTTATCTATCACTTTTAGACATCCATTAGCATCAGTAATTCTAATCTCATAGTAACCAAAATTAACCACTTCAAAAACCTGTGTTCCTCCATCTTGATTTGGGAACGTTCTATCGTAATTAATTCCTTTTACATTGTATATATAGTCTTTTACTCCTCCATCAACCGATTTAATAGTGATAGATCCTAACGACACTCCACCGGCTTTACAAATAATTGGCTGTACATCAAAATCTACAACAAGCGGATCCGGTTGTTTAATTTCAACCCCTGTTTCCTCAGCAAAGCAACCTTTAGAGTCTGTTACTCTAACAGTATAATTCCCTGCCGGAAGTCCAGTAGTCTGTGTACCATAAGGTATACCAGTTGTAGTATTAAGAACACTAATTACATATGGTCCTTCTCCAAAAGCAGTATTAATAGCCACAGTAATAGAACCAGATTCCTGACCATTACAGAAAATAGTTGAATTTGGCGTAGCTTTAAACTGAGGATCTGTTTTCGGCTGAACAGTTCTAGTAGCTGTAGTTGTACATCCTGTAGTTGCATTATCCTTAAATGTAAATACATAAACTGTAGGTGTAATTTTTCCTGCTGGTATACCGCTTGAATCTGTATAACTAAATGTTCCGTCTGCAGCTGTAATAGTATGTGTTGTTGCAGGAGACTCAAGAGTTCCATCAATAGACACTACATAAGTATATCCAGCAGTTCCGCCAGAAACTTTACCAGTAATCACAACATCTGATGTATTACATTTTGGACCAGCAAATAAGTTAGTGCTTGCTGTTAATTCAGTTGTAACAGTTTGTTCTGCTAAATCTACAAAACAACCAGTAGAAGTATCTCTAACTGTAATAACATATTTACCAGGCTCTACATTTTCGAAAGTTCCATTATCTTGAGGAGTTGCTCCATTTAGACTGTATGTATAATTTGCCTGTTTATTTGGAGTTACGTAAATAGCTGCTTTACCAGCATTTGTATAACATAAATTGGTTGTTGCAGCAATACTTGCAGTTACATCAGGTCCAAGTATGATAGTAAATGTTCCACTTACCTCACAGCCTTTTAAATCTTTAACAGTATAGTTGTAAACACCATTTTCTAAATTTTCAAAATAATTATTGTTTTCCTGAACAATTGCAGGACCTGTTGTTGGTGTTACCGTATAAGTATAATTTGTATTCCAGCCTCCAGTTACATGAATTGTAGCTGTTCCTAAATCAGCACACGTTTTTGGAGTAACTGTAGCAGGAGTTAAAACCAATGGATCTAATGGCTCAGCTACAAACTGACTTCTTGAAACTTTACAATTTGTAGTTCCATTTGTTACTTCAATCGAGTGGTTACCTGTATTTAAATTTGGAACCGTGATTTCAAAAGTTGTTCCAGTAGCAGGAGTTACAAATCCGGTTTGCACTGCTCCTCCATCGACAATGTAAGAGTAAGGCGTATTATTACCAAAACCTCCTATTGTAAATGTAACTGTACCATTCGATGCTTCTTTACAGATTACAGTATTATCAACTGTACTAGCAATAGATATTTCTGGTAATTTGTCAATTGTATAAGATACTTCTTTCTTACAGTTATTTTCGTCTTTTACTTCAAACGTATATGTTCCGGGAGCCAAATTTGTAAAAGTACGGCTTGATTGGAATACTGTTTGAGAAGCTACCGGTAAAGAAATACGGTATTGGAAAGTTGCCAATGTACCTTTTCCTCCAGTTACTGTTTCAATTGTTACATCTACTGTATTAGCTGGACATTTTAAAGCTGTATTAGAGAATGTCATAGCTGTTGGAGGAGTCAAAGCCTCAATAGGAGTTGCAACAGAAACTGTTAAAGGACATCCTTTACCATCTGTAATATCTACGCTATAAGATCCAGGAGTAGTTAAACCTGCAAATATACCATCAGTATTTGTTCCTACTACAGTTGTACCTCTTTTTAGTACAAAAGTATAAGTACCATTTCCACCGTTTGCAGTTGCCGTAATTGTAGCTCCGCCATCACAAGTATATGCAGTTGTAATACTTGCAGAACCTTGTAGAACAGCCGGCGCGCCAATTGTAATATCTAATTTTCCTGTACAGCCTTTACTATCTTTAACGTAGAAAGTATGTAAACCTTCTGCTAAACCTTTAAAGATACCAGTTGTATTGGTAAATGTTGTACCGTCATCGCTATATTTATAATCACCTGAACCTTTTTCTCCTGTTACTACAACAGATCCGTCAGTATTGGTTTTACAAGTAACAGGTATTACACTAATCTGCTTAAGTTCAGGATTAGTAATAGCGTCAATTATTGCAGTAGTACTTTTTACACATCCTTTTGAGTCTTTAACTTCAAAAATATAAGTTCCTGCAATACCAATTGTATAGGTAAATGAAGTACCACTTGGGGTTGTTGGCTGTACCAATGTTCCTGTAGCATTTCCAGAAGTTAAACTTACAGTATACGGAGGATATCCAAATGAAATTGTTCCTGTAACTACAGCGTTTCCTGTTGTCGGAGAACAATCTAATGATTTAATACCATTTTTAACAGTTAATTCCTCCTCAATTCTAAATTTAATTGGATCAATCGGAGAACAACCCACAGCATCTGTAACAATGATTGTGTGATCTCCAGTTTCAATATTTGTAAATACGTTAGAATCTTTTTGAGCTGGTTTTCCATCAATGCTATAGCTAAAAGGGCCAGTTCCTCCAGTAACATTAACTGTTACCGAAGCTTTATTTGTGTTATCAAAACAGAAATCTGAATTAATATCTAATTCTGCGCTTACTACAGGCGGAGCTATCACTTTTACAGCAGCACCTACCGCGCTGATACATTTATTGGCATCTTTTACAAATACTTCATAGTCTCCCTCGGGAACATCTTCAAAGTCTGTAGTAACTTGGAAAACTCTATATACCGTTCCTGTTGTTGCGTATCTTAATTCATATTGGTAAGCTGGTGTTCCTTCTGAAGCAGAGGCTCTAATTGTAGCACCAACTGAACATTTTGCAGGAAGAAGTACCGCACCACCCGCCAAAAGTGCTTGTGGAGCTTTAATAGTTGGTGTGAAAGGTGTAAAACAAGTTGCTTGTGTAATCTCATTGTAACGAATTCTTAAATCGTATGTTTTCGCTCCTAATTCTATAATTGTAAAAGGACTAACTTTTACGTTTACCCAATTTAAACCTCCATCTAAAGTATAGTCATAACCATATGAAGTATCAAAATTTGTAGCTGTTATTGTAATTTCACCATCGTTTACTGCACCAGTACCAGAACATGAAACATCTTTTGTAACCTTAGCAGTCGATGTAAATGCTTTACCAGTTGGAACTGTAAAATTTCTTTTTACTTCAGTAATACATGTTTTAGGCAATTGATACACTCTAATATCATCAATTGCAACATCATTACCACTTGTTTCTTGTACATTCGAGCGTACAATAAATTTTAAAGTAGTATTTGTACCCGGATCTAGTGTAACAACTGCTTTAGGATAAACTTCCCATTTTTCTGATTTAGGAATGGAACCTGTACTAAAACTCGAAATTTCTACTCCTGCGGTATTAACTAATGCAATTGTTAAATTAGGATCTTTTTGACCGTTTCCTTTATTTAGCAAATTGAAGGCATAAAACTCGAAATTGATAGGTTGACTCGGGATAATATCTTTAATTTCTTTCTCATATAAAACAGCAGTAACCGGTATCTTATCTCCAATATTTACCACTAAAGCTCTTCCGTCAGCAGTTGGAGGGACAGTTGGAGGCGTATGATCTCCCGGTTGTATCCATGCTCCAAATGGCTGAACTACTTTTGCTGTAACAGAATAATCACCATCATTGATTTCGATAGAACCTCTGCATTGTGTTGCTGCAACCTGTCTTTCAAAACAATAATAAGTTGTATTAATTCCTGGTGATTCAACATCTCCACCGTATCCAAAATTTTCATTTAATAAATTACTGAAAGTTGGAACATTCGTAAGCTTATATTCAATTCTAACAGAATGTGGTCCTGCCGGCACATTTAGGAAAACGTTTGGTGGGGTATTCGTATTAGGAGTCGTACTATTGTCTAAATAATACTTATAGCTATAACTAGCAGAACCCGGATTATTAACTGTAACGGTACTTGTTGCAGAACCGTCACAATTAAAAGTTACTGGAGTCTCTACGCCAATTTCTGGTTCAAGAGGTTTAGGATCAATAACAATTCCCGGCATTGAATATACACACATATTAGCGTCTCTAATATATACCGTATAAGTTCCCGGAGCTTTATATTCCTGATTTGTTGTAACCCACTTTGCAGGATCCTGATTAAAGAAATTGTATTCATAAGGTGCTTTACCCCCTTGAGGATTCGTGATACGAATTCTTCCTTCACCACCTGGTCCACAACCTGCTAATTCAGATACACCAGCAGAAGCGGTTAAAGCAGTTGCTGGCTCAGCAATACTAACTTTTACAGCCGGATCTAAACATTCGACACCACCATAAGTATATTTTACAATAATATTGTAATTACCTTTTTTCAAATTCGTAATTGGCGAAACAGAACTATATTTAGTACCACCATCAATACTATATTGTACTGTATATCCTGAAGTAGCAGGAGTTACTGTAACATCAATAGTACCATTACTTTCACCATAACACTTAGCATCATGAGGTGTAAATTTTACAACTGGTTTTGCAACTGCTACAATTTTAATAGGATCTAATGTAATAGAACAAGAGTTAAAATCTGTAACTACTATTGTATAATCTCCAGCTGTTTTTATCGGAATTACAGGATTTGTTCCGTAATCTACTCCATTAACCGTATAGTAATATCTGGCAGGAGTTGTTGTTGGAGGAATTGGAGTTCCGCCAGATGCTTTAATCGTTATTTCTCCATCACCACATGCAAGTGTTTTGGTTATATCTGCTGTTGCCTTTAATGTTTTATCATTAATAGTAACTCTTTTAGTCTCCGTACATCCGTCTGATGTAGAAACTGTTACATCATAGGTTCCTGGAGCTATACCAAGAAATTCTTTGTAATTAGGAAATGTAATTTTCCCTGAATCTGCTTTAACCAGACCTGTAGCTACATCTGTAACTACAAATTGATAATCTGCTCTAACATTATCTGCAGACGCATAAATAGATCCTCCGTTTCCAGCACAAAATGAATCTTTAGGAGTTACTGTAGTACTAAATTTAGCTGTTAAAATAGTAATTTTTACAGAAAACGGACATGAAGATGTTTCTGTAGTAGCTGCAGTTTGTTTTACATTAATAGTATAATCTCCGGTAGGTAAATTATCAAACACATTTGAAGTTTGAAAATTTGTTCCGTCTTTACTATAGGTATAACCTGTACCTGGTTGAGGGTTTGTAATTGTTATTCTTCCGGCTGTATTACAAATTTCATCTCTTTTATCGTATTCAATTTTTAATGGATTTTGGAAAACACTAAAATAGAATATGTTTTGGCAGTTGTTACCATATGAAACAACCACTCTGTAAGATCCAGACTTATTAGCTGTAAATGTTGGCCCGTTTGGTGCCGCAGTTGTCCAGTTTACTGCATCCTCATAAGCACAGCTTGAAGGGAATCCTGTTGGAGGTACATCTGTAGTTACCTGCCATTTTACAGTTGCATCCGCTGCAGTAATATGAGTATCAATAAATCTTGTATCACTTAAACCACATAAGAAAATCTTTGGAAATTCTTTTTTATCATTGGTACAAAGATATGGTCTTCCAGTGCCAGGATCCTTATTATCAGCATAAGGGCTAATTGGATTGTCATTTGATCCAACTGCATAATCCGTTACGGTATAAGTCTGAAGAATACCTTTACAATCCGGATTACCTCCTGTTTGTACTTTATAAATTCCAGCTTTTGTTACTGTAATTTGTTGCGTATTTCCAACATTATTTCCGGCAGCATCAGTCCAAACATAAGTTTTATATCCGTTTGCTGCTTTTAATATTGCGCTACCACAAAGTGAAACCGCTCTATTAAACAGACAGTCTTCAATACCTACTAAAAAGTTAGTCGAAGTTGGATCACCTACGATACAACCTGTATTAAAAGAGTAACTTCCGTCACCATAAGGGTTACCATTGTTGGTTGGATTTATAACTCCAAAATATTTAGAAGTAGCAGTATTTTTAATAACATTAGAACAAGCATCAACCAATTCATTACAATCCGTTACAACTTTAACACTAAGCTGTAATTTATATTTTGAACCTCCTTGTTTCACTAAAGCATCATTTACTTTAAAGACAAGTGTTCGTGTTGCTGGTGTATAAGAAACTAAATCTATACCTGTGTCTTTATAGATAATATCTGAAGCACTATTAAAGATTACATTTTGCGGTAAAACATCTGTAATAGTAAAGTCCTTCGCATCATCATTTCCTTGATTGTTAAATCCGATTTCGTAGATCATTTCCTGACCTAAAGTAACCGGCTGACCACCTAAGTCATATTCTTCACGTAAACCTGTTGTCGCATTAGCACGAACTCCTTTTACAACTTTAGTCAATACAATTTTAGGCTCAATAACATCAACCGCAAAAGTGGTTACAAAAGCACCATATCCGTCACCATCGGTTGTCAATCTTAAAGTTGCACCTGTTTCTCCATTTGGTATAATTACATTTTTTACTCCATTAACATCGTTTTGAAGCAGGATGTGATCAATATCAAATCCCATGTTATTTATACTTTTGGGAACTCTGTCCTGAATATGTAAACCATTACTGGAAATCGATGCATTAAAGAAATTATTCTCAAAATTCACATCATCTTTCAATTTGGTAAATGCTGTTTTTGAATTCGCTTTAATAGAAAAACTATCTCCATTAGTCTCTTTATCCCCTTCTAAAGCAGCTACTCCTATTTTTGCTATTACAGGAAATCCTAAAGGCAACGTTTGAAAACCACTTACAGTATAATCAACTGTTTTATCCTGAGTTCTTCCAGGGTCAACTCCTACATAACCATCAAAAACAGAAATAAATTTACTTGGAAGACTTGGGCTTTCATAAATTACTACCAAAGTCCAACCTCCGGCACTACCACCATCTCGTTTACCTCTTGCTGCTCTTACATTGGCAACATAATATTCACCATTAGCATCACCTAAATCTTGTAATTTTTTGGTTACATCTTTAAAACATACATATGGAGAATCCTTAAAAGAGTCTTGTACTCTATTTCCATTCTTTTTATAACCATCAAAAATTACTTCTTTAGTATCTGTTTTGCTTGCCGTTAAAACTTCATAATCTGCTTTACCTGGCATTTTAAACATAACTGTATTCCAGTCATCTTCTCTTAAAGTACCTTCGTACTTAACTGATTTATTTGTACTTCTGTCATAAGGATAGATAGCCGACCAATATAAACCTGCAAAAACAATGTTTTTACAAGAATTGTTTATAGTTAATTTGGCCATAGTTGAATTGAAAGTTTTGGGATCACTATCAATATCTATGTATTCTACATAAAAATCATTGTTATTTCCGGTACCGTCAAAGTCCTTACTTGCCTCCGTTGTTAAAGCTGCTAAATTGGTCACCTGTCCAGTATAACGAACACCATCAACCGGAGCAGGATTAAAGTCTACGGGATTTGGATCAAAATTTGAGGGTTTAGGCGTTGGCGTCGGACGATCTTTTACCTTACTGATAACCGTATTACCAATTAAAATAATATCTCCCTTTACTTTGACACTTCCGTCCTTAAGTCTTGCCGAAAATGGTGTTCCGGTCTGTGCGTTTACGAAACTAAAACACATAAGCATAAAAATTCCAAGAATCGCTTTTCGGTTTTCTTTTGCTTTTACAAACAGCGGCTGCATCATTTGTTTTTTATCAAATGATTCCACTAATTTTTCAAACTGATTTTGAGTATCAGAAACCAAATTTTTGATAAAAGTAAAAACAGTTTTAACTGATTTAAAAGTAGTAGGTTTTTCCATAGTCATCTTTTTGTTTACTAGCATTTCATCCTCTAAGGGGCATTAGACAATAAAACAGTTCGTATTCTAAAATATTTATTTTAATGTCCATCTTAACAATTAAGAAGGACTAGCTTTTTTCAATTATTTGATATTAATTCTCCACTTTTACGATGGCCATTTTCCCGTTATATGGCTTGGTTCCTTTTGCTTCTAATGCCTTAGTGGCCTCAGATAAACCTTCGAATTTCTCGTAATAGATATAATACTTACTTGTTGTTACATTGTAAAAGAAATTAACATCTGAACGTCCTGCCGCAATTGCTTTAGCCAGGAACTGATCACGTTTTTCTACACTATTGTGAACGGCAATAATTAAATAATAACCACTATCAGAATTTTTAATGTTCTTGATAATCTGCATATTCGACTGGTCTTCACCAAAATCAAAATCACTTGCGGTTAATGGTGTACTACTTACTTTTGTCGTTTCTTTAATACGTTTTAGAGCGGCAACGTCCTGCGCATATCTTCCCTGATCATTTTCGTAAGCTGCACGTTTGATTCTACGTTTTTTCTCAATTTCAGTCTCGGCTTTAATACGTTCTAAATTCGAAAGTAAAGTCGCACTATCTTCTTCCATTTTTAATTGCGCTGCTTTCAACTGGTTGATCTTATCCAGATACGCTTTATTTAAAGCATCATTTTTATTCGGGAATTTTTTAAGTCTTTCGTTATATAAATTAGTCAGCTTAGCGATTTCATCTTTTTGGATTCTGTTCGCATCAGCAAGTTGTGTTTTTAAAGCCTCTAACTGACTATTTTCGGCCGCAACACTTTTAAAAGGTTTTGGTTCTTTATAAATTCCTTTTTCACTTAAATCATTCTCTTCTTTTAAGTCATTCAAGTCTCTTTGTTTATTAGCCACTGTTGTATTAAACTGTGATAATAAATCTTTTTGATTTTTGCTTGAATTCTCAATAGACTGTGCTAAATCATCTATAGCTTTTGCTGTATCATCTTTTGGAGCTGAGGCTGCTTTTGCAAGTGCATCTGCAGCTAATTTTGCCTGAAGTGCTTCTGCATCGGCTTTTGCTTTTGCATCCGCTAATAATTTTGCTTCACGTGCTTCTTCAGCTAATCTCAATTGTCTCGTTTCTTCTTCAGCCTTTAATCTTTCCGTAGCTTCAGCATCTGCTTGTGCTCTTTGATCTGCCAATAACTTAGCTTGTGCAGCTTGCATATCAGCTTTAGCTTTTGCATCTGCATCTAATTTTGCCTGAAGTGCTTCGGCATCTGCTTTAGCTTTGGCATCTGCAGCTAATTTTGCTTGCATGGCCTGAGCATCAGCTTTTGCTTTGGCATCAGCAGCTAGTTTTGCCTGAAGTGCTTCGGCATCTGCTTTAGCTTTAGCGTCTGCAGCTAATTTTGCTTGTAGTGCTTCTGCATCTGCTTTAGCTTTGGCGTCTGCAGCTAATTTTGCTTGTAATGCTTCTGCATCTGCTTTTGCTTTTGCGTCTGCAGCTAATTTTGCTTGTTGTGCTTCAGCATCAGCTTTTGCTTTTGCGTCGGCTGCTAATTTTGCCTGAAGTGCTTCAGCATCCGCTTTAGTTTTAGCATCCGAAGCAAGTTTTGCTTGTTGTGCTTCAGCATCCGCTTTAGCTTTTGCGTCCGCAGCTAATTTTGCTTGTAATGCTTCTGCATCTGCTTTTGCTTTTGCGTCGGCTGCTAATTTTGCTTGCAAAGCCTGAGCATCAGCTTTCGCTTTGGCATCGGCAGCTAATTTTGCCTGGAGAGCTTCTGCATCTGCTTTAGCTTTGGCATCTGCTGCTAATTTTGCCTGACGTGCCTCTTCCGCTTCTTGTAATTTTTTCGCTTCTGCATCTGCTATCGCTTTAGCAGTTGCTTCTGCATCCGCTTTAACTCTTGCATCTGCAATTAATTTTGCTTGTAACGCTTCCATATCAGCTTTAGCTTTGGCATCTGCAGCTAATTTTGCCTGAAGAGCTTCTGCATCCGCTTTTGCTTTTGCGTCGGCTGCTAACTTCGCCTGTAGTGCTTCTGCATCAGCTTTTGCTTTTGCGTCGGCTGCTAATTTTGCCTGTAATGCTTCTGCGTCCGCTTTTGCTTTCGCATCGGCAGCTAATTTGGCTTGTTGGGCTTCAGCATCAGCTTTTGCTTTGGCATCCGCAGCTAATTTTGCTTGTTGTGCTTCCGCGTCTGCTTTCGCTTTTGCATCAGCAACTAATTTTGCTTGTAATGCCTCTGCATCTGCTTTCGCTTTTGCATCTGCAGCTAATTTTATTTTCAGTGCTTCTGCATCAGCTTTCGCTTTTGCGTCGGCTTCTAATTTTGCTTTGGCAGCAGCTTCAGCATCAGCCTTAGCTTTAGCATCCGCAGCTATTCTTGCAGCTCTAGCTTCTGCATCGGCTTTCGCTTTTGCATCGGCAGCTAATTTTTCTTTCAATGCAGCATCTTCAGCAGCTTTTGCTTTAGCATCGGCAGCTAATTTTGCTTTGTTGGCAGCATCAATGCTCGCTTTGGTTTTTACAGCAGCAGCGGCGGCGGCTTTAGCTTCAGCGGCTAATCTGGCCTGATAAGCATCAGAATCTGCTTTTGCTTTAGCATCGGCAGCTAAAATCGATTGTAAATCTGCGGCTTCAGCTTTTGCTTTGGCATCAGCTTTACGTTTTGCTTCGGCAGCATCAGCTTTTGCTTTAGCATCAGCAGCTAATTTTATTTTTAAAGCTTCGGCATCTGCTTTCGCTTTATTATCTGCTTCTAATTTTGCTTTGGCTGCAGCTTCAGCATCGGCTTTTGCTTTAGCGTCGGCAGCCAGCTTAATTTTCAATGCTTCTGCATCAGCTTTCGCTTTATCAGCTGCTAATTCTGCTTGTGTTTTTTGTGGCGCAGCTGTAGTTTTTGCTTTTGCAGCGGCTGCGGCATCGGCTTTAGCTTTATCTGCAGCTAACTTAGTTCTCAATGCTTCTGCATCAGCTTTAGCCTTATCAGCCGCTAATTGTGCCTGAATCTTCTGAGCGGTTGTTGCAGCAGGTTTATTTGCAATTGCCTGCGCTCTTGCAGCAGCAGCAGCATCTACTCTCGCTTTATTATCTGCAGCTAATTTTATTCTGCGTGCTTCAGCATCAGCTCTCGCTTTGTCTGCAGTTAATTGTGCTTGTGTTTTTTGTTCTGTCGCAACTGCTCTGTTAGTTGTTGCAGTTTGTGCTCTTGTTGCATCAGCTTTTGCTTTGGCATCTGCAGCTAATTTTATTTTTAATGCTTCAGCATCGGCTTTAGCTTTATTATCGGCTTCTAGTTTTGCCTTTGCAGCAGCTTCGGCATCAGCCTTCACTTTTTCGGCTGCAGCCAATCTTATTTTAAGTGCTTCAGCATCGGCTTTAGCCTTAGCTTCGGCAGCAAGTTTTGCTGTTTCGGCACCACTTACTCTCGTTACCGGAGTGGTAGTTTTTTTAGCCATTACTGCTTTTGGTTTCGAAGGATCTATTAAAGAACCTTCTTCATCATCACCATAGTAATAGTTTTTATTTTTGAATTTATAAGCAATTGCAAATTCATGAGAACCTCCAAGATTGGTAAAATTCCCCATACCTCTTTCGTAATTGTATTCGATAGCGATACTTGGCGAAATATTAATACCCAAACCTGCCGAAATTCCGTATAAAGTATTATACCCTGCTTGTGCCCAAACTCCTTGCGGAATGGCAATCATGGCAAGTCCTGAAATTATTGTTTTGTCTTGTTTGATTTCTGTTTTTACAATTCCTGAGAATTTACTTCTGTCAAAAAATCCAAAACTATCAAGATAACCCGTGTACATAGCATGCAATTCGATAGCTCTTTCCGGATCATCTTTTACAATTCCTGAACCGAAATTGTAAAGTATAAGATTGTTTACAGAAACTCCAAAATCAAGAAATGTAGTTCCGTAGTTGATACCCGGATTAACAGTAAGTAATGTATTTGAAGGGTAATCGATATTTAAAAGAGTTGGATCATCAGATATGATTTTTCCTTTGTTTAAGCTACTTTGATATACGCCAACGTTCATACCAAAAGTTAAGTTACTGTCTTGTTCTAAAACGATGTTATGAGCAAAGTTTCCTATTCCTCCAAAAACGGTCATTAAACCATAATTTTGCTGGAATAATCCAAAAGCAAAAGCTTCATTCTCTCTAAAACGGCCTGAATAATTGGCCAGGTAAGTATTTGGTGCATCTTCAAACTGCACCCACTGTCTTTTATTATAAAAACTGGCATATGCATTTGTTTCGCGAACAAAACTAAATGTTGGGTTGATTAAATATCTATTAAACTTTAAAGAATTTCTGATGGGTAATGAAAACGAAACAACTCCATTCTCAGGTTTGTCCTGGGAATAGAGTGTATTTGAAAAACCGTAAAATAAAGTGATGAATAGTAAAATTTTCTTCATATTATCTTATCACAGTTATTGATCCTTTTTTTTCACCTGCGTCGCCTTTAATGACATAGTAATAAACTGGATTTACATTTTTAAAATCTATTGACGTCTGAGGCCAATCTCCCTGGTAATTGCTCACATCGAGAACCATATCGCCATTGGAACTTATAATCATAACCTTGGTATTGGCATTTTTGTATTCGTCCGGGATATTCCAATATGGACTTAAACCACTAAGACTTACAATATTTGGAATAACGGAAGAAGGACCTGCTTTTCCTTTGGCTTTAAAAATAAATTCTTTAGAAGTCACACATCCCGAAGACTGAGAAATTCTCACTTTATAAATACCAATAGCGGCTACCAGATAACTACCCGATGTAGCTCCCGAAATAAGATTATTATTTAAATACCACTCATAAGTTGGACTTGTAGCATCTGTTGTAACGCTAACGTTTATTGTTTCTTCTTCTTTAAGTTCGAATTCATCAGCCACATCAATACTGGCATTAAAACTGTTACTTTTAAGATCTATTGATCCGCTGGCAACGCAACCACCAAAATCAACTTCTACGGTATAAATACCAGATTCAGTTGCTTTAACAGTACGGGTATTACCACCAAATGCAGCACCGTCTTTTTTCCAAGTATATTTATTACCACTTGTCGCTGTTAATACTGTACCGTCGGCACTTGGACAAAAAGGATTTCCTAAACTTGAAGTAATTGTAACTGATGACCCAGAACCAGAGGTACTTACAACAACCCGGTTTGAATAAGAAAGAGATGTACAACTGCCATAATTAGTTTCTACATAATAGGTACCTGCTGTTGTAACAGTATAACTAGAAGTAGAATTACCAGCTAAAAGTGTGGGTTGCAAACCAGTACCATTATCTCTATACCAATTGTATGATAGCGAAGGGTATTTTAATGGTGAATCATTTTCTGGTGCTGTAGAATCCGGATCTATAGACAACACATAACTGCCACCTGAACAAAAAGCAGCACTACCATTAAAATTATTAATGGTATACTGCTTATCGTGTATTTTGTAATAAATAGGGAATGAAGGCTTTTGAGTCGAAGAAAAAAAAGTTGTACTTACAATTCCAGTCGAACTCTTAACTCTTAATTTATAAATATCTGATCCTACTATGGTTGTAGGCACTGTAAATGTAATTGTTTTTCTGTCAGGCGCATCATCTTTGGTAACACCTGTTGTCTTTACGGGAGTTGTAAAACTTCCGTCTTTATCTGACAATTCTACTTCGAATGTTGTTCCTGCAGCAAATCCTGTATGAAGAAATGTTGCATCGTAGGTCGTACTTGAAACACCTGCACATATTCTGTCAAAATTTAAAATTTCTGGTGTTATCTTTTGAGCATACAGATTCGATTTAGCTAAAAATAAAAAGCTAAATAAAATGAAAACATTAAAAAAAGATAAAGTAATTTTTCGAATCATATAGTGCGTTTTCTTGCTAAATCTATATTCTCAAAAAATAAGATGTCAATAAATGTTTCAGAAAAATCATATCTGTAGTTCTCAATAATATCTTTTGCAAGAAGTGAATAAGAAGCTGCCAGTGATGAATTATCCTCGCATTGTAAAGTAGTCTGATCATTAGAACCAGTTGCAATAGGAAGGCTATCCTTGGGGATGGATAGCCCTGCTATAAACTGATTAGAATTCTCTAATTTGTCGATATTTTTGATATCAGACGTATCGTTGTTTTGGTTATTTGACGCAGTCATACTGCAAACAGTAGCGACAGAAACTGTAGGTGTTTCTATCGAACTTTGTGCATATAGACTTAACGTAATAGGTGAAACCAAAAATATTATATTTAAAAAATATTTTTTTCTAGATTGAGCCATTATGTTTTGATCTTTATTTGGTCCGGTTTAAGACGAATACATAAATTGTGTCTGGGGACTTTATTAATAAAATTTACGCTTTGAAATAAAAATCAAGTATATTATCTATTGCCGCTTGAAGCTGTAATTTTTCCTAATTGCAATCTGAAATCTGGTTTTTTAGCATTAGAAATATCAATGAATGTTTCTTTGTTATCACTTTGAGAGTAAACATTAAAGAACACACTGTTTCCGTACCAGCTCTCTAAATCTTCGTTATTAGAATTGTATTCTGTAAAGATGTTTCCGTTACATAGGTTGAAATACATTTCCTCAAATTTGATTTTTTTAAGGTTGGCATCATTGATTTCTGTTTTGCTGTCTAATAATACTGCAGGATTAAATCCAGAGATCACACTTCTTTTCATTTCAAGAGAAGCATTTTCAGCCACATAAACAGCCTCTTTTACTAAACCTGCCTGAATATCAGCTTTAATGTTTTCGCTATCATTAAGCATGGTAATATTAGTTGCAACTACCAAAGTTTGTTTTTTAGTAAAATCGGTTTCGCTTTTCTTTTCGTAAGATTTTACCTCCATGCAACGAGATCCGTCCTTAGTACTAGAGAAGTAAGAAGATCTAACTGCCAATGAGTTATAGAAACGACATTGTACACCTTGAGTAAATTTAAAATCGTCGTTGATTGATTTATAAGAAACAAATTTTGTAGCATTTATATCTCCGCCCATGATACCAAATGAATCTCCGCCAGCGTAGCTCACCATGATGTTTTCAAGAACCGTTTTGCTACCAACACCAGCTAATGTTAAACCATTAAAAGTATCAACACCTTTTACTTTTTTACCTGCAAATTCAATTCTCACAAATCTTAAGATTCCAGAGTTTGATGCTGCATTATCTCCACCGTAAGTAGTAAGAGTAGGATCAAGATCCATGTTGTAAGAACCTACGTTTCCAAATTTATTAATTGGAGCATCTCCAAGAATAACAACTCCACCCCAGTCACCAGCTTTTTTCTGGCTGCGGTTTGAAGTAAATACAATAGGATCTGTTTCTAAACCATCTGCAACAAGTTGTGCACCTTTTGTAACTACCAATGTTCCTTTTGTTTCGAAATCACCAATAATCAAAGTTCCTGGTTCAATCGTTAAAACAGCATTATTAGTTACATAAACATTGCCTTGCAAAACATAAATATTCCTCTTCAGCAATTTTGTATTAACAGAAATGTTTCCTGCTAAAATTTGATTTGCTTCTCCATATTCTACTTTGTGAGGCTTAAATTCGGTCCAGTTGTTCAACCAATTGTTGTAGCCCATAATTCCTTTTTCTTGTTGAGCACTCATACTAGTAACTGTCAAAAGAACGCAGATCATTTGAGTAATTTTTTTCATGATAAGGGGGTATTACGGTTAATAATAAATTTGGGTATGCGGTATGCGTATGCTTAAATGATAAAAACTCATCTCGAGTTTTCTGATAGTAGTCAGAACACATCGAGAACGAGTTGTTTTTTATTTCTTTTTTCAAAATGGCGCAAAAAATTTAACTCATCTACGCAAAAACTTCAAAAAAGGTTTTAAAAAATAATATCTAATATTACATTTCGTTCAATTCGTTGAACTCATGTAAAGATTTCAATGTGCTTTCGTAAAATAAAATTGCTGCAATAAGGTTTCCTTTGTCAGAATATGGCATCATTTTTCTTTGAAATTCTACTGTTGTATCTAAAAAAGAAGTTGTACCAACAGCCTGAGCATCTAAAACTTTTTTGTGTTCGTTGTCGTCCGGAATACCAAGATCGGCCATAGTAACACCAGGTTTTGTAACCAAAGCAATGTAAGGAAGAGTTTTTACCAGAACTTTGATACGCTCAATGTATAATTCTAAAAGTTCTCCTTTTTGCATACCACTCAATTCTTTTTGATCATGGTATTTACGAATAAGAGCTGTTGTGCTAATGATACTTCTTGGTGCATTTTTAGCCTGTGCCGAAACAGCCGCAGTAGTTAAAATAAAAAGTGCACTTAGTAGAGTAATTTTCCCTTTCATAGATTCTTATTATAATTGGTTGTTGATGAAAACAAAAATATATAAATTAACTTAAATTGCAACTTTATTGATTTCTTTTTTCAAAAAAAAAGCTTAAAAAAAGCTTAAAAATTAGTCTTATGTCGAGAAAATGTGCGTTTTAACGAGGTTTTTGTTAAAATTGTTAAAATTCAAACCGTAAGATATTAGCTATAAAAAAGGGTTATATTCACACATTAAATAATAAAAAAAACCTTACGTTTATCGATTTTAGCAAAAAAATATTAACAAAAAAATCTTGATATTCACTCGTATGAAGTAATTTATTAACAACTTTTGGTTGATACATCTCAAAAAAAACATCAAAATAGAAACACAATCTGATAAATGATATCTGGTTCATAATCTTTTGATCTAAAATTTTTGACTACATCATTTTCTTCTATCTTTGCTTCATGCAATTTTCTCAAATTTTAGGTCAAGATTACATCAAAAGTCACTTGATAAAAAGTGCAGCTTCCGGACGAATTCCGCATGCACAATTATTCATTGGGCCAGAAGGTAGCGGCACACTATCAACGGCCATCGCTTATGCGCAATATATTTTGTGCAGTAATACCGAAAACGAAAATTCAAACGGAAATGATTCCTGTAATTTGAAGTTTCAAAACATTTCGCATCCCGATTTACATTTTATTTATCCAACGGTTACTACCGAAGATGTCAAAACAAAACCAAAAAGTTTAGACTTCATTCAGGACTGGCGCACGTTTATTCAGGAAATGCCTTACGGAGGTTTATTTGATTGGTATAAAATCCTGGGCGTTCAGAACAAGCAAGGAGAAATACGTGTGGAAGATGCAACAGAAGTTTTAAAATCACTTTCGTTAAAATCATACGAAGGCGGTTATAAAATCATGATCATCTGGATGGCCGATAAAATGAATATCGCCGCATCGAACAAACTTTTGAAACTATTAGAAGAGCCTTCGGATAAAACCATTTTTATTCTGATTTCTGAAAATGAAGAGGATATTATCCAAACCATACGTTCTCGTTGCCAGGTCATTCACTTTAATGGATTACCAGAAAAAGTGATTGCCGAAGCTTTGATTTCAAAAGAAAATGTAGACGAAAAAACAGCATTTAAAATTGCACATCAGGCTCAGGGAAATTTCAGCAAAGCCCTGCATCTTTTAAAAGAAGATGACTCAGAATATCCTTTTGAGCAATGGTTTGTCAATTGGGTTCGCGCCGCTTTCAGGGCAAAAGGCAATGCAGCTGCTATTCAGGATTTAATATCCTGGAGTGAAGAAATTGCAGCTCTTGGACGTGAAAGCCAAAAAAAATTCATTCAGTTTTGTATCGAAATGTTTCGTCAGGCATTATTGCTTAATTATCAGGCTCCAACTTTAGTATATATTGAGCCAAAAGTTGAAAAATTTAAATTAGAAAATTTTGCTCCTTTCGTAAACGGAAATAACATCCATGAAATTTTCAAAGAACTTTCAGATGCGATGTATCACATTGAAAGAAACGGAAATGCAAAAATAATCCTAACCGATTTGTCTATAAAACTGACTCGTTTAATTCATAAAAAATAGTTTTCAAATGAATAATGTTGCCTCTATTTTATTATTAGCCTTTTTAGCCTTAACCTTCTTACAATCAGGATATGAAAAAATATTTTATTGGAAAGATAATGTCGATTGGCTCAAAGGACACTTTGCCAAAACACCATTAAAAAACCAAGTCCCTCTTGCGCTTTTGCATCTTTTAATTCTGGAATTAATTTCAGGAATTTTGTGTGTAGTTGGAGCTATCCAATTGCTAACAAATAGTGGCCGCGAATTTGGTTTTTACGGAGCCATATTTTCCTGTATATCTTTATTAATGATGCTTTTTGGGCAACGTTTAGCGAAAGATTATGATGGCGCAAGAACCATTGTAGTTTATTTTATACCAGCTGTTATGGCTGTTTATTGGTTGAATTAAATCGGCCGAAATTTTTATAGTTCTAAAATCCATAAAGGATTAAAAAATAGCCACAGATTGCACAGATTAAAAAGATTACCAAAATTGTGTTGAAATAAAAATCCATTAAATCTGTGCAATCTGTGGCAAAAAAAATAAATTTTACATTAAAAAAATGAATCCAAAACACCCTTCAGAATCCTTAACGATATTAACCGATTTAGTTTTACCGAGCGAAACTAATCCTTTGAATAACCTTTTTGGAGGTGAATTATTAGCAAGAATGGATCGCGCAGCAAGTATTGCAGCCCGCAGACATTCACGCCGAATTGTAGTGACGGCATCTGTAAATCACGTTGCTTTTAACAGAGCCATTCCCCTTGGAGCAGTAGTAACAATCGAAGCAAAAGTTTCCAGATCTTTTAAAAGTTCTATGGAAGTATTCATTGATGTTTGGGTAGAAGACCGTGAATCGGGAAGCAGAACCAAAGCCAACGAAGCCATTTATACTTTTGTTGCTGTAGATGATAGCGGAAGACCCGTTGAAGTACCGCCGATTGCGCCAGAAACTGAATTGGAAATTCAGCGTTTTGATGCAGCGCTTCGTCGTAAACAATTGAGCTTATTGCTTGCTGGAAAAATAAAACCTTCTGATGCCACAGAATTAAAGGCTTTATTTTTATAGTGAAATTTGTGACAATTTGGAACAATTGGAGAGAATCAAACTTCAAAAAAAAGAACTAATTTTACAAAATACAAGCCTGATACAAATCTAAATCAGTAAGTTATCATTTCTGGTTTGTTTTTGAGAATGAATTATAAAAATTTACATGAAAGAAAAAGAAAAAAAAGAGATGAGTTCAGAGAAAGAAGCCAAATTAAAAGCGCTACAACTTACGCTTGACAAACTAGATAAAACGTACGGAAAAGGAACCGTAATGAAAATGGGCGATAAAGCCATTGTAGAAGTTGAAACTATTTCTTCAGGTTCTCTTGGTGTTGATTTAGCGCTTGGAGTAAACGGTTATCCTAGAGGAAGAATTATAGAAATTTACGGTCCGGAATCTTCTGGAAAGACTACTTTAACATTACACGCCATTGCCGAAGCTCAAAAAGCGGGAGGAATTGCTGCCTTTATAGATGCTGAACATGCTTTTGATAGAAACTATGCTGAAAAATTAGGCGTTGATATCGAAAACCTGATCATTTCTCAGCCAGATAACGGAGAGCAGGCATTAGAAATTGCTGAAAACTTAATTCGTTCAGGAGCAATTGATATTGTGGTAATTGACTCTGTTGCTGCTTTGACTCCAAAAAGTGAGATTGAAGGTGAAATGGGAGATTCTAAAATGGGTCTTCACGCACGTTTAATGTCTCAGGCTTTGAGAAAATTAACCGGAACTATTAGCAAAACAAACTGTACGGTTTTCTTCATCAACCAGTTGAGAGAGAAAATTGGAGTTATGTTTGGAAATCCTGAAACAACAACGGGTGGTAACGCCTTAAAATTCTACGCTTCTGTTCGTTTAGATATTCGTCGTTCATCTCAAATTAAAGATGGTGAGAATGTTATTGGAAACAGAACGAAAGTAAAAATCGTAAAAAATAAAGTGGCTCCACCTTTTAAAACTGCCGAATTCGACATCATGTACGGAGAAGGAGTTTCTAAAACAGGAGAAATTCTTGACTTAGCGGTTGAATTTGAGATCGTTAAAAAAGCCGGATCATGGTTTAGCTACGGAGATACAAAATTAGGACAAGGTCGCGATGCTGTAAAATCTTTAATCAAAGATAATCCGGAATTAGCTGATGAACTAGAAGTAAAAATTAAAGCTCACATTAAGGAATTAGCAAGCGCTTAATTCTTAATTAGTAGCATTTTATATACTAACCCGACAGTTTTAAAAACTGTCGGGTTTTTTATTTTCAAAAAAAGAATAAAACGACGCAACCATTTTAAAATTTGCCCATCTAATAAAAAGACAAAGCTTTGATTGGTATTAGGCCATAATACACAATTCGAACTTTTTTCAGAATAAATTTGGTTGTTTGTTCTATAAAAATCCGTTAGTTGCAATACTAGCGGGTTTTTTATTCCAGTAATTTTTAAAAGTTTTGGTTTTTCACGCAACCTTTTTTGTTTTCTACTCTCTATATTATTATGACGTTAACTTGAGTTTAAACCAAACTCTTTATTATCAATCCTTAATATTTTTAACCATGAAAGAGAAAATAGAAGTGTTGTACAGTAAAAACCGTAGAAAAACCAAATTGAAATTTAAAAAAGTATTGCGTTTTATTTCAGAGAAAATAATTCATCGATAGTCTTTTTGATATAAAATGGGGATTTTAATTCAAAAGAAAAGCCGGCAACTTTTATGAGTTGTCGGCTTTCTATTTTCTTTATTTTATTTTCTTTCTTCTGTCTTTTTCTTAAACTGAAGTAATCCTTTATAAATCAATTGTCTTACTTCATCGCGAAGTGTTTTTCGGCTTTCACTTGTCAATCCTTTTGTTTCTACGAAAGGTAAAATCTTAACCCGCATTTTGCCAGGACTTCCACTCAAAAAAGTATACGAGAATCGTTCTTTGTTATCAGCAAAAACAATAGGAACAATTGGTATTTGATGTTCTATTGCCAATCGAAAAGCACCATCCTTAAATTCATCCAATAAAATACTTTCGTCATCAGGAACTCCGCCTTCAGGAAAAATACAAATACTAAGTCCCTGATTAAGCCTGTCCTGAGCTCTTTTAAAAACGTCATTTTTACTTCTTGACGAATTTCTATCGACCAAAATACAGGTCCTTTTATAGAAAAATCCAAACAACGGAATCTTCGAAAGTTCTTTTTTTCCAACAAATACAAAAGGATTTCGAACTACAGCCAGCATCAGCATAATATCTGTCATCGAAGTATGATTGGCCACAATCATATAGCTGGTATTTTTAATAAGTTTCTGCTCGCGCTTGACCGTATAATAAAAACCCATCCCGAAAAGGATAAATTTAGCCCAAATGCGGGCCATTTTAAAGAAATAGGGGTATCCGCTTTCTGATATAATAGAAATAAGCAAAAACGGCAGCATAATCAATATCGGAATGGCCATTAAAACATAAAACCAAATTCGCCACAAAACCCAAAAAACAATTTTAATTCCTTTCATAGTTTCAAATGTAATAAAACAGAAATGAATTTTGCAAAAAGAATTTCTAGCTTAAATAATAGGTACCTTTTTTTTACCGCAAAGACCACAAAGTTTTTTCGCAAAGAAAAGAAGAATAACAAAACTTATAATTGCAAGCAATAAGCTCACAAAGCTGTAAGCAGGAAACTTCAATTTGTAAAAATTTGAAATTTTTACAAAATAACTTTGCGGTCAAACTCAATAAAAATAAGAAAATAATTATTAAATTTATTGTTTTTTTATATATGACTGAAAACGAAATATCAAATATAATAATCGGATTAGCAATTGAAATTCATAAAGTTCTTGGACCTGGATTATTAGAAAATGCTTATCAGGAATGTTTATTGTATAAAATTAAACAACGAGGACTAGCTGTTGAAAAAGAAAAAGCAATGCCATTAATTTTTGAAGAAGTTAGATTAGATTGTGGTTATCGTATTGACCTGCTAGTAGAAAACAAATTAATAATCGAAATAAAAAGTGTAGAATCGCTTACCGTAAATCACTTAGCACAAACTCTAACGTATCTAAAACTTGGAAATTACAAATTAGGTTTACTCATCAACTTTAACGAAACTCTACTAAAAAATGGAATCAGAAGAGTTGTCAACAATTTATAAATCCAGCTTTGTGAACTTCAAAAACCTTTCTTTAAAAACTTAGCAAACTTTGCGAAAAAACTTTGTGGCCTTTGCGGTAAAAATAAGACACTTCTTAAAAAAATGCACCCAATCTTTTCTCTAAAAATCATTTCAAAACTTTACCACTCGTACTTTGCGAATTTTGTCTAAAATCATTGCATGCTTTGCGGTTAAAAAAAACATCACGACATTTGCAGTTAAAGAATAAAAAACTAGAATGGCAAAAATACTTACCGGTGTTCAGAGTACTGGAACGCCACACTTAGGCAATTTATTGGGAGCAATTATTCCGGCGGTACAATTATCAAATGATCCGGAAAACGAATCTTTTTTGTTTATCGCTGATTTACATTCGATTACACAAATTAAAGAGGGTAAAACTTTAAGAGAAAACACTTATAGCACTGCAGCTGCCTGGCTTGCATGCGGACTAAATCCTGATAAAGTTACTTTTTACAGACAATCTGATGTGGTTCAAACTACTGAATTAACCTGGTATTTAAGTTGTTTTTTTCCGTTTCAACGTTTGACTTTGGCACATTCGTTCAAAGATAAAGCGGATCGTCTAGACGATGTTAATGCGGGACTTTTTACTTACCCAATGTTAATGGCAGCTGATATTTTACTTTATGATGCTGAATTTGTCCCGGTTGGAAAAGACCAATTGCAGCATTTGGAAATTACTCGTGATGTAGCTTCTCGTTTCAATCATCAAATGGGAGAAACTTTTGTAATTCCGGAAGCTAAAATTCAGGAAGATAGCATGTTGATTCCCGGAACGAACGGCGGAAAAATGAGTAAGTCTGCCAATAATATTATCAACATTTTTCTTGACGACAAAACATTACGCAAGCAGGTGATGAGCATCGAAACAGATAGCACACCGCTTGAAGATCCTAAAAATCCGGATACTTGTAATGCATTTGCAATTTATTCATTATTAGCTAATGAAGCTCAGATTGCCGAAATGAGAGCCAATTATTTGGGTGGAAATTATGGTTACGGTCACGCTAAACAAGCTTTGTTTGAATTGATTACAGAAAAATTCAAAACCGAAAGAGAAAAATACAATTACTATATCAACAACCTTGACGAAGTTGATGCTTTACTGAAAAAAGGTGCTGCAAAAGCTTCTGTTATTGCAGATGGTGTTTTGGCAAAAGTTCGTGAAGTACTTGGCTTTGGTAAATAAAATATTCGAACCCGATAGATTTAAAACTGTCGGGTTTTTTATTTTAAAAAACTCTTTCCTAGCTTACTATAAATTAAAATCATCGAAATTAATTAAATAGAATATTGAGAAAACTATTTACAAAATACATGTTTCTTCTCCTAATATTGCTCTTTACATTGGGGTTTTTGTTAGCTTATTTATTTTCAGATGAACAGTTTTACACTATAAAAAAAACCGTTGGCTGGGCCTATAACTTTTCGAAAGAGATCGTATTAACTGCGTTTATAACATGCTCTCAAATCTCCTTCATTATTGGATATTTTATAATTTATCTCCTAAAAAGAAAGACCAATTATTATATTTCCATAGCTCACTTTGAAATTATTTTATTGACACTCTACTTCATAACTTTTCAAAATTTTACAGTTACCGTTGTTTTTTGTTTGCTTTCTGTAGTACTTTTTTTTGTAAATATTTTCAAGTCACATCACTAGAAAATAAGGTTATTTCTAATCTTAAATTGCTTCAAAAAGTTTGCCTGGCAAAGGCCGAATTACTCCTTTAAGTTCCATATTCAATAAAAGTCCCGAAATTTTATAGATAGGAAAATCACATTGTAAGGCAATCATATCCAGTAATTCTTTCCCGTTTTTCAGCAAAAAATCATACACTTTTTGTTCATCAGCTTCGAGTTCAACAAACAATTGTTTCTGAACCGTTTTTCCTTTATTTTCGATATTCCAATTCAAAATATAAATCAAATCTGCTGCACTCGTTAAAACGTTTGCTTTTTGAGTTTTAATAAGATCATTGCAACCCTGACTGTATTTGTCTGTAACGCGTCCCGGAACAGCAAAAACATCACGATTGTAGTCGTTGGCAAGGTTTGCAGTGATAAGTGAACCTCCTCTATCTGCAGATTCTATGACAATTGTAGCTTCGGTCATGCCGGCAACAATACGATTTCTGCGTACAAAATTTTCCTTATCAGGATTTGAAGTACTCCAGAATTCAGTAATAAATCCGCCATTTTGCTCCATTGCAGCCACATATTTCTTGTGCGTTTTGGGATAAATCTGGTTTAAACCGTGCGCCAAAACGCCAATTGTTTGCAGGTTACAATCTATTGCTAACTGGTGCGCCACGATATCTACTCCATAAGCAAAACCGCTTACAATTATAGGATCAAGCGGTGCCAAATCATCGATCAATTTCTTGCAAAACTCAATTCCGTAAGACGTTATCTGGCGTGTTCCCACAATACTTATTATTTTCTTGTTTTTTAAATTTATATTTCCTGAAGAAAAAATTAAAACCGGAGAATCAAAGCAATGTTTCAAACGTTCTGGATAATTTTCGTCCTGAAAAAAGGAAGTATTAATGTCGTTTGCATGAATAAATTCAAGTTCGCGACTGGCTTTTTCAAAAACAGATTTATCTTTTAAATTATGCAATAAAGCAGATCCAACTCCATCAATAGCAGCAATTTGATTCATTTTTGTTTTAAAAACTGCCTCGGCATTTCCGCAATTAGCGAGTAATTTTTTAGCCATAATATCTCCCACTCCTTCAACTTTTAATAAGGCTAATAAATAAAATAAATCTTGATCTGACATGAATTGAATAAGGTTAAATGGCGGCAAAAAATTGGTTTATCAAACAACTCTTAAATTGATTTTAAAAATGCCAAAGATATAAATTAGAAGTAAATTCTTTCAAAAAATAAAAAAATATACCCATTGTGGTACTTTCATAAAAAGAAAAAATAAATACAACTAACTGAAGATTAATTATCTATAAAATTATACGAATTGTTAATAAAAATTGTGAATAAAATTTTGATAACTATATTCGTTGCATAACTTTGTTACTATGAAAATCGAAAACTATATAGCACAGTTATTGTATCGTTATCAGTGTGTAACGGTTCCAGGGTTTGGAGCATTTTTAACCGAAATTCACTCGGCACAGCTGAATGAAAGCACAAATTCGTTTTTTCCACCTAAAAAATCGATCTCATTTAATAGCCATTTAAAAAACAATGATGGTCTATTGGCAAATCATATCGCTCATGCTGAAAAAACATCTTATGGTTTTGCAGTGAGTGCTATTGCTTTTGAAGTAGTAAGCTGGAAAAAAACTTTAGAAGAAAATGGTGTTATCAGCCTTAAAAACATAGGTGAAATTCGACTTAATACAGAGAAAAATATAATTTTTACACCAAACGACCAAACCAATTATTTGGCAAGTTCATTTGGATTGAGTCCTTTTATTTCTCCAATCGTAAAAAAGGAAAACTTCGAGAAAAAAATCAAAGAAATCGAAGAAAGAGAACCAGTTGCTTTATATGAAAATGAAGAGGAAAGATCGTCAAATTCTTTCTTAAAATATGCGGCAATTCTTGTATTAGGGTTGGGAATTACCGGAAGTATTGGATATCCTTTGTACCAAAATCAAATCGCAACAAAAACGCTTATTGTAGAAAGTGCCGTACAGAAAAAAGTAGAAAACAAGATACAGGAAGCTACATTTTTTATACAAAGCCCAATGCCGGCTGTAACCCTTTCTGTTGATTCTGCAAAAGTAGAAGTTGCTGCAGAAAAAGCGATGTCATACCACATTATGGCAGGTGCGTACAGAAGCGAACAAAATGCACGAAAAGCATACAATCAATTGATAAAAGACGGTTTTAAAGCCAGAATGTTAGGCGAAAACAAACATGGTTTATTTCCTGTTTTATACGGAAGTTATGCTACAATGTCTGAAGCCGAAAAAGCACAGAAAGAGATACAAAAAGGTGAAAATCCAGATGCCTGGATCCTTGTTGAAACACTATAATAAAGAAATCCTATCCGCCACGGCAGATGGGATTTTTTTTTTGCCCTTTTTAATCTTTAAATCTGAAAAACAGCTATTCCGCCCTATTGAATAGTTTTCTTTGTTCAACGTGAAACAATTTTAGCATCCTGAGAAAGAATTACTTTAGTTTTTTGATAAATTCGTAGTCTCGCCGGAGGCGAATTTTTTTCGCCCAAAACTATAATCGAGCATTCATAAAGTAAATTGTCTTTTTTGAATTCGTACTGATGATTTCCGCCTATTCCTTCAACAACCAATTTACCTCCATTAATCACCAAATCAGGCTTCTGAGTCATTTCTTTTTTATTTGACCATGAAGCATATCGATAATTATTATTTCCTAAATTATCAATCCTGATTTTAAATTCAGATGTTTCCAGAATGCAAATAGGCGTCTGAAAGAAAGCGATACTAGGATCAAGCATCTTTTTTTGTGCAGCAATCAGTTTATTTCGATTTTCTGTTTCTGTTTTCGATTGATAATTTACTGCCGTTAAACGTCCGTCGATATCCAGCCAAATACTGCCGTGATTTAACATAATGCCTCGCAAACCCATATCATTCCAGCCTTTTATTGAAGTCGATTTTATAATTTCATTTTTCAATGTTGTATCAAAAATTTCAGAATATCGTTTCAAAAAATCTGATTTATTAGCAATATCAGCTATTGGATATTCCCGCTTTAGCGGATAAACAACCCAGTCACTAATAGCCTCTTTGTTGTCGCTTTTGACATTATCAATGAACTTTTTTACAAATTTCTGATATTCAATATTCGACTCCTGCCCCATAACAAAAGAGCTGCAAAAAATCAGCATCACTAAAAATAGATTTCTTCTTATCATCCTAAAATATTTTTAATTAATTATTAATCTGCCAATTACAATCAAATATAAATAATATAAGCTCGCTTTGAACAAATTCAAAAATGCCTGCAAAACAAAAATCCTATTCGCCGCAACGAATAGGATTTTTGTTTAACGTGGAACAATTTTAGCGTCCTGATTGAGAATTTCTTTCCCGTTTTGATAAATGGTTAAAGTAGCTGGCGCTGAATCTTTTGTACCCAAAACCGTAATATAACACTGATAAAGAAAATTTCCTTTTTTGAAATCGTAGTGATTATTTCCTCCTGTTCCGTCCCGAAACCATTTTCCGTTGGTAATGATTAAATCCGGTTTTTCATTCATTGATTGCTTTATCGACCACGAAGCATATCTGTAATTATCATTTCCTAAATCATCAATTCTGACTCTGAATTTAGATGTTTCTAAAATGACTTCCGGCGCTTTAAACTTTGCAATCGATGGGTGAAGTTTGTTTTTTTCAGAAGCTATCAACTTGTTTTTGAGATCACTCTCCGTTTTTGACTGATAACTAATAGAAAAAACTTTTCCATCCGTATCCATCCACAAAGTCCCCTGATTAAGCATTATACCTCGCCAACCCACTTCTGACCAATCCTTTGCAGGATCCGATTTAGAAATTTCAGCTTTCAGTTTAGCATCAAAAATTTCCGCATATCGCTTTACAAATTCTGCTTTATTCTTGATAGACGGAATTGGGTTTTCTCTTTTTAAAGGATACTTAATAGCTCCCGCGACAGCCTCTTTTCTGTCATTTTTTACATTATCGATAAAACTCTTAACGAACTTTTGATATTCCGGTTTCAAGTCCTGCCCTATCGCATTTTGAATGGTAACGCTTATGAATAAGATATATAATAGTTTTTTCATGTTTTCTATTTTACATAATGTTTATGCAATTTGTTCCAAATTCCAAATTCCAAACCCTAAGTTACAAAATCTAAACTCTAAAATCTAAACTCTAAAATCTAAAATCTAAACTCTAAAATTAATTTATACTCGCTTTGAACATTTTAAGTTCATCCCAAGTAAATTCATCTCCATGTTTTTCCTTCAATGGACTCAAAGATTCTTCCTGATAAAATTCAAAAGCTTCGCGTAATGCCAGGATTTTATCGTATGGCAGAACATCGGAGATCTCCACTTTTTTGGCCTGAATTAGTTTAACCAAATGCATTTCGATAGTTTGTACAGTTAATTTTCGAATTCTTGCGATATCTTCTATCGAATTTTTCTCCAGCCATAAATCGTGCGTTTCTTCAATAGTGGTTTTCTTGTCGGCCTTTGGTACGCTTTTATCCAGCTTACGTGCTGTATAACGCACGACAGGTTCTTCAGATTTAAAAATATCAGTGTTCGACATATTAAATTCCTCGCGAATCTTTGCAACCTTGTCTAATTTGTAGTTTTTAATCGCTGTAGAGGACAATTTCTCTTTACAGATGGTTTCGCCTGCCACCACAATTTCTATTAGCAATTTAGCCTTCATTAAGCGCAAAACGGCTTTGGTTTGCAAATCATCCAAAAAAGCCAGTTCTTCATAGAATTCCTTTACTTTTTTAAACTTCTGGATTTCGGCCATTTTATTCAAAAGATCTGTCACCAGCTTGTCCATTGGTTTAAAAAAATAATCATAGGCCGCCACTACCCTTTCCTGGACAAAAATTAAATCGACGGTTTCTTTATTGAAAATTTTATTAAGCTGATGCACAAATTTCTGCGAAGGATCAATCAGCGAATCGATGGTTTCTAAACGCTTGTGAGCCCACACAGAATGTTTTGATTTTTCTGATGCAACCGCATTTTCGTTATAACTAAAACGGTGATTGCGCCATTCCTGAGCCAAATCTGCCCAATTGAAACTGTTAATCAAATAGTTATGAATAAAATTCTTTGTTTCAAAATGCAATGAATTTTTTAAAACTTCTTCGGTTGCTTTGTTTAAAGCATAATCCATCACATCCTGATCGTTCGAAATACCATTCATTTGCAACGGAGAAAGCAAAATAAGCCCGTTTAAGGATGTTAAACGTGATAAAGCAACATATGCTTGTCCGGGCAAAAAAACTTGCGATACATCGAGCGCAGCTTTCTCAAAAGTTAATCCCTGACTTTTATGCACTGTAATGGCCCACGCCAATTTAAGCGGATAATGTGCAAATGTGCCTAAAACTTCTTCCTCAACTTCTTTGGTAAGATCGTTTACCTTGTATCGAATATTTTTCCATTCGTACTTCTCCACTTCAATGGTTTTGTTCTCTTCTGGAAAATGTATAAAGATCTCTTCAGGCGAAAGCGATTTTACAACGCCCATTTTTCCGTTGAAATAACGTTTTTCAAAAGACAAATCGTTCTTGACAAACATAACCTGAGCGCCCACTTTTAGCTTTAAATTTTCTTCAACCGGAAAAATTTTCTCCGGAAAATCGCCCACAATAAAAGGCTGATAAGCGAATTCATTTCCGGCTAAATCGCCAATTGCCTGTTCGTTAATCGAATCGGCTTTAGCATTATGCGTGGTAAGTGTAATATATCCCGGATTATTTTTTAAATCAAAATCCGGCTTAACATATTCGTTTAAAATCTGAATATCCTGAGGCGTAATCTGATTATTCCGAAGATTGTTTAAAACCGAGATAAAAGTATCATCAGACTGACGATAAATCTTCGATAATTCGATATATAGCGGCGGAAACTGCTGAATTACATGCGAATGAAAAAAGAATTTTCCTTTGTAATAATTGCGTAAAGTTCGCCATTCTTCGTCCCTGATCACAGGCGGAAGCTGCAATAAATCGCCAATAAAAAGCACCTGAACTCCACCAAAAGGACGCGAAATTTTACGCACTGTCTGCATCATAAAATCGATAGCATCCAGTAAATCAGCACGAAGCATACTGACTTCATCAATAATCAAGAGTTCCATGTTTTTGATCACATTACGCTTAACATTGTTCATTTTGAAGTGTCGGCGCAAGGTTTCTTTATTCTCAAATTTGACCGTTTCAGTAAACTGAGAAGCCTCTTCGTACGACGGAATAAAGGCCGAAAATGGCAACTGAAACATGGAGTGAATCGTAACTCCACCCGCATTTAGCGCAGCAATTCCCGTTGGTGCGACCACTACAGTATTTTTATGCGTTGTGGCAATGATTTCGCGTAAAAGCGTAGTTTTTCCGGTTCCTGCTTTACCAGTCAGGAAGATCGATTTTTGCGTTTGATTGATGAATTGTAAGGTGTAAGCAGCTGCTTCTGTAACGTTTTGCATTGGGCGTGTATTGAAAAACTAAAAGTATCGCATTTTTATAAAAGAAAAAACCTAAATCTTGACAGATTTAGGTTTTTAATTTAGTTAGTTAGTTTGGTATTATTTTTTAGCAGCTTCTCCTTCTTTTACTGCCGGTTTTTCTTCTGATTTTGGGCTTGATTTGTACTTGTCATTCAGAGCTTTAATGATATCTTTTGTAATATCATATTTCTCTTCTGCGTATAAAATCGAAGCAGCATCACCAGTACCGTAGATATAAGAATAACCGTTTTTCTTACCGTAATCTTTGATGAATTTTTTAACTCCACTTACTAGAGAATCCATTTCAACACCACTTTCTTGTTGTAATTGCTGAGACAAAGCTTGTTGAGCATAACCCAATTGTTGTTCTCTTTTTTGCAACTCAGCTCCTCTTTGTTGAGCCCAAGCCTGACCGTTCGCCTGTGCCTGACTTTGAAAATTAGCAGCGTCTTGTTTAAAACGTGTAATCTCGGCTTGTAGTTGTCTTCCCTTTTCTTCAGCTTGCCCTTTGTATTTTGCTTCAAGGTCTTTTGCTTCAGTATACTCTTTCATTAAAATCGAAGTATCTACGTAAGCTGTTTTTACTTCCTTTACTTCTGCAGTTTTAGTACATGAAACGGCGAAAATTGAAAGTGCGATAATTACTAATGCTTTTTTCATTTTTTGAATTTCTAATTTTTTAATGTATTGAAGACAAAAATATAAAAAAATAAATAGCATCAACATAAAGTTTAAAAAATGCTAGAATTTTATGATATTGTTTTTATTTATGGAAAGAAAAATGTCAATAATTCTACCCTATCAAAAGTGGCTTTCATAGCTTTTATTAGAAACATTATCTCAAAAAAGACATAATTACTCCTCACTTACACTAAGAAAACGCCAGAAATGCGCTTAAATTGCGTTTTACTTGTTTTTTAAGACATAAATGTGCGACGAATACTCTTTTGTACTCCCCGCTTTTAAATTTGATTTTAAACCAACGAAAAAAGCACTAATGTAATTCATTTTTCCGGTTTTGTATTTTTCGGATAATAAACTCACATAAAAAGAATCAAATTTCATCGGAAGCACTTTTTCTAATTTCATATCGACTTTTTCAAAAAGCAACTGAATGGCTTTTTTAGAGAAATGCCAAAAGTGAATGGGCACATCGTAAGCTGCCCAAAAAGTTTTGTAATGTTGCGCATCGTAAGATTTAAAATTTGGAACCGCAACAATTAATGTTCCAGTTGGTTTTAATAAACGCTTCAGTTCCTGAATTTGTAATTCTAAATTAGGAACGTGTTCCAAAACATGCCACATTGTAATCACGTCAAAAGAATTATTTTCAAGATCGCTAATTTCGTTCACAAAAGAAATCCCTTTTTGTATCGCAATATTTTTTGCTCTGTCGCTTGGTTCTACTCCAACAGTTTCCCAACCATCATTTTTTGCCGTCAATAAAAAATCTCCGGTTCCTGCACCAATATCCAAAATTCTTCCTTTTTGAGATTGTTCGCCGTTGATCAAATTCAGTTTATTTTTTAAAGCAATATTTTTCACAAAGTGATATGCTTTTTCAAATAACGAACGCTTGTTATCGGTGTGCGAAATATAATCTTCGCTTTCGTAATATTTTCCAAGATTTTCTAAATCGGGTTGCGGAAATGTAATTAGCATATCTAAAGTTTCATCGTGATACAATTCGAAAATTTCTTTAGATACAGAATGGTCTTTTACAGTAAGAAAATGTTTTTTGTTTAAAACGTCCATTTTTAAATTTATAGGTATTTTGGTGAATTACATAGCAAACCCTAAAACCAGAATTCTGGTTTTAGGGTCTATTTTTTATTATATTTTTTTTTCAGCGCTTCCAATTAATTTTCACCGCCGAAAGTTTTTCATTTTCAATTCTTATTTCTGAACAAACTATAAAATCATTTTTAATATAAAATTGCAATGGCGATTTATAAAATGTTGCATTAAGTTTTATTTCATTCTCCTGATCAATTACCCAACCATTCAAACTTGTATTATTCTTTTTTATTTCATGCATCAAAAGAGAACCAATTCCTTTGCCATGTATTTCACTATTTAAAATTATAGCAAACCAATTTTCATCTTCTCTTAAAAAAGTAAAAGCCCAACCATTAATTTTATCTGAATCATCAAATAACAAATAATGTTTGGTTTCTGAAAGTCCGTTCAATATAATTCGAAATCGTCGATCGTTTTTAAATTTAACTTTGCGGGATATTCATTGTTCCATAGTTCGTGCAAAGTCTCCTTTTCTTCTAATGATAAAATTTCTTTTTGAACAATTTTCATACAATGAATTCTAGTTTTTTTATTATAACTCCAATTTAAACTTTTCTGAAATCTAAAATAATTATAATCTGTTTCACGTGGAACAAGTTTGATTTTAGATTAACATTTTTTTTTCGTCACGAGCCATTTCAATTTGCAGCATTTTGTCATTCCGAAGAACGAGGAATCACCGTGCAATATCGACAAAAATTATTCTTTTGATTGCGGAGTTACTTACGGAGATTCCTCGTTCCTCGCAATGACAAACTATATCAAATAAGTTTCACGTGGAACAATTCAATAAACAATCTCAGTAAACATCATCCAGCATTCACTGAAAACTTTTTACTGAGACTGAAAACTTTTTACCTTCCCATATAAATCAACAAAACCGAAATATCACTTGGTGACACTCCGCTTATTCTTGAAGCTTGAGAAATTGTTACAGGACGAATCTTGCTCAATTTTTGTTTTGCTTCAATCGACATTGATTTAATTTTATTGTAATCGAAATTCTCCGGAATCTTCACTTCTTCTAAACGAGTTAGTTTATCAGCGTTATTTCTTTCCTTTTCTATATAACCAGAATATTTGACCTGGATTTCGGCTTGTTCCAAAATTTCCTGATCAACATCATTTGCTTCAATATATTCCTTTACTTTTTCAAATTTCATCATATCCTCCAAATCGATTTGCGGACGAGAGAATACTTTGAACATTTTATCACCTTGCGTAATCGGAGCCGTTTCTTTCGCTTCCAAAATTGGATTTGTTTCCGCAACTGAAACACTTGTCTCTCTAAAGAAAGCAACCATCTTTTCAGACTCGTTCAATTTCTTTTCCATTCGGCGTAAACGAGCTTCCGAAGCCAAACCAATTTCGTGCGACATTGGCGTTAATCTGAAATCGGCATTATCTTGACGCAACAATGTTCTATACTCTGCTCTTGAAGTAAACATACGATATGGTTCTTCTGTTCCTTTCGTAATCAAGTCATCAATCAAAACTCCAATATAAGCTTCGTCACGTTTTAAAATCAACGGCGCTTTTTCGTGCACTTTTAAATGCGCATTTATTCCAGCCATCAATCCTTGTGAAGCTGCTTCTTCATATCCTGTTGTTCCGTTTATTTGTCCGGCAAAATATAAACCTTCCACTAACTTTGTCTCCAAAGTATGTTTCAATTGTGTTGGCGGGAAGTAATCATATTCGATTGCGTAACCAGGACGGAAGAATTTCACATTCTCAAATCCAACAACAGAACGTAATGCTTTAAACTGAATATCCTCCGGTAACGAAGTCGAAAATCCATTTACATAAACTTCACAAGTATTCCAGCCTTCCGGCTCCACAAATAATTGGTGACGCTCTTTATCAGCAAAACGATTTATTTTATCTTCTATCGAAGGGCAATATCTTGGTCCAAGACTTTTGATTCTTCCGTTGAACATTGGCGAACGATCAAAACCTTCTCTCAAAATATCATGAACATCCAACGACGTATACGTCATATGACAAGATCTTTGATGCGTTAGCGGAACGGTTAAATCCGAATAAGAAAACTTATCCGGCTTTGCATCTCCTTTTTCTTCGTTCATTTTCGAATAATCCAAAGAACGTCCATCAACACGTGGCGGCGTTCCTGTTTTCATTCTTCCTGACTCAAAACCAACTTTTACTAAATCTTCTGTGATTCCGGTTGCAGCACTTTCTCCTGCTCTTCCTCCTCCAAATTGTTTTTCTCCAATATGAATCAAACCATTTAAAAAAGTTCCGTTTGTCAACACAACCGACTTAGAACGAATTTCAACTCCCAACGAAGTTTTGATTCCTTTTATCTTTCCATCCTCAATAATCAAACCTTTCACCATCTCCTGGTAGAAATCCAAATTTGGAGTTCCCTCCAACATCATTCTCCACTCTTCAGCAAAACGCATTCGATCACTTTGAACTCTTGGCGACCACATTGCAGGCCCTTTCGATTTATTCAACATCTTAAATTGAATTGCCGTGCGATCGGAAACAATTCCTGAGTATCCACCAAGCGCATCAATTTCACGCACTATCTGTCCTTTTGCAATTCCTCCCATCGCTGGGTTGCAAGACATTTGTGCGATGTTCTGCAAACTCATTGTAACCAATAAAGTTTTGGATCCCAAATTTGCGGCCGCTGCCGCGGCTTCAGATCCAGCATGACCTGCACCAACTACAATAACATCGTATTCTTCTAAAAACATTTTATCTTTTATTCTCTGGGAAACCATTTAAGTCGGTTCTCAGAATTAACTTCTTTATTCTTTTGTTCCACGTGGAACGTATTAAAAGTTTCATGTTTCAGGTTCTCGCTTTACAAAAAGTTCCACGTGAAACATTTTGACTTCTTTTTTAAACTTCAAATCAAGTGTTCCACGTGAAACGTTGAAATTTTCATTTTCAAAATTAAACATGTTTCACGTGGAACGTTCTGATTCTTTATTATCAAAACTGAACATGTTTCACGTGGAACACTAACTCGTTTTAATAACTTGAAACTTTAAACCAAAAAAACCTAAAAACAAATCCCTCTACTGTTCCACGTGAAACATCATGATTTTTTCATCTTCCTTTGAGCGCATTAACTCAGCATCTTTATCTGATTTATCTTTGTATCCACAGTAATGTAATATTCCGTGAGCCAAAACACGCTTCAATTCTTCTTCGAAAGAAACATTAAAATCTTTTGCGTTATCTTCTACTCTTTCTACAGAAACAAAAATATCTCCGTTTAGTTCATTACCAACTGTGTAATCAAAACTGATAATGTCCGTGAGTGTATCGTGATTTAGATATTCTACATTTATTTTATGAAGATATTCATCATCACAAAAAATGTAATTTATCTCGCCTTCGTTTTTACTTTCAGAAACGATTACAGCACTTAACCAATCTGCAAAGGCTTGTTCGTTATCTAAAGTAAATTCGGTTTCGTAATTAAAATTGATCATTTTGTATTAAAATATTCTTGAACCTTTTGATTAAAATTCGAGCGCAAAGGTAGTGATTGTCTGTTTAATATCTCTACACTGTTTAAATAATCCAATAGTGAACTTGGTAATGCATTTGTTCTATTAGAAAATTCAGCCTTATTAGTTTCAGATTGGCGCTTTGTATCTTGACCTTGTTGCTGAACTGCATTGTTTAATTTTAATAATTCCTGCTGGATATTAAGGATGCGTTGTAAGTTTTCATTCTTAAAACCTTTATTTAAAAGTTGTTTTTCTGAAGCTTTCATTTGATCAATTACAGATTTACCCTGAGAATCTAAACCTTGTTTTGCTAACTCTTTTTGTAGTGCTTCGCGAAGTTTTACTTGTTCTTTATAGATTTCCATAATGGCTTCCGCATCTCCTTCTCCATCATTTCCGTCTTTACCTTCATTACCTTTTCCTCCATTTTTATTTCCCTGACCATCCTTACCTTCTCCATTTTTGCCTTGGCCATCTTTACCTTGCCCCTGCTTTCCTTCTCCGGATTTCCCTTGTTGACCTTCTCCCGGTTTGTCGCCAGGTTTATCTCCGGGTTTCATTCCAGCTTTCATTTTATCAGCCAAACCTTTTTGTTTTTGAATAATATCCGGCAATTGCATTCCTTGTCCGTCACCTGGTTTTGGTTTTCCTGCTCCCGGTTTAGACATAGACATCTGCATATTATTTAATAAATCGCTTAAAAAGTCAGCCAATTTATTTGCAGAAGAAACTGCATATTGTTGATGCGAAACTCCTTTTGGAACCTGAACGTCGCTTAAAGTTTCAATAGCTTTATCTATATTGTACTGTACATTTCCAATTTCTTTCGTTACATCTTCAGCTACTTTTGGGTTACGTAATGACAATGCAAACAAACTATCATCGACATGTTTGAACTGTTGTTTCAAGTTTTGCTGGACTTTAATGTTCTTTGTAAAAGCCGAAGAACCTAATTTCATAGATTTAAATTGTTTCATAACATCTTCTTGAGACAATGAATAAGCAAGAAGATTATCCAAAACCTGACGAAGCATTGCAACATCTTCTTCTAATTGTTCTTGTTCTCCGCCCTCCATACTTGAATCCATTTGCTCTGCCATACTCTTCATTTTCTTGGCTGCACTTTTTTGTTTTGGCTTAGCCGAAGAAGAATTCTTTTTACTCAATTCTTCAGAAGCTTTCTTCAAATCATCCTTCACATCTTTCTCTTTTGAAGCATCAGCAGGAATATCCAAAGGCGCTTTTAAAGTTTTATTCTCTTCTTTCAGATCTTTTAAATCCTCTTGGATTTTATCAAAAGCTTTAGTAATATCGTCTTGCTTCTCTTGTGTATTTTCTTTTTCTTTATTCGAAAGTTGCTCTTGTTCGTCTGCTAACTTCTTTAATTTATCTGCAACTTGTTCTGCTTTTTTAGAAACATAAAAACGTTTGGTTAGTTCAACCAATTGCTCCAGATTACGAGATTGGTTCTTGCTGATCTGTTTGAATTTTTCCATCTTATCAAACAAATCTTCACTGTTCAATTTATCATTTAAGTTCTTCAATTCATCCATTAACTTCTGATTCTTTTCTAAATCTTTCTCTGCATTATCTAGACGTTTTTGCAAATCATCAGCTGTTTTATCTTTCTTTTCAGATTGAAATTTATCCAGATTCTTATTCATTTTCTCACCAAATTGTTTCATCAATTCGTCTTGTTGTTTCTGACGTTTGATAAAATCATTTACTTTTTGCTGATCTTTAAACTCTAAATTATCTTTCTCTTTTCCTGCTTTTTGAATCTTATCCATTTCAGAAAATTGCTTGGTTTGATTCTTTAAAGACTTTTCTAAACTATTGATATTTTCGTTTTGTTGTTGTAATTCCATATCGTGAACTTCATCTGTAGTCGAAACACGATCAGAAAAAACAGAAGACTTTGTACTCTTAAAACCATGCGGTGCATCGTTATCAAAAACCTCAAAATAGTATTCATAAGATACTCCTTCCTGCACGGCAAGATTACTTGGAAAGTTAAAAACAAACTGATCAAATACTCCAGACTTAACCGGTATTGTTCCACGCTTGGCAGTGTTTGGTTTGTTACGTTCGTAATACACGACCTGAAGTTTAGACAATCCGTAGTCATCGCCTAACCTACCCAAAACATAATTTTTATCCAGCTTTAAACTGTCCGGTGCAGGACTAACTGTGATCGTTGGATGCTGATCTTTGATCACCGATAGCTGATAATCCAGTTTTTCGTAATTTTTGACCTTATTATTCGATGTAAGAATTTGATATTCTGTATTTTGACTAATATTTTTAGCCAATTTAAACTCATTTTCGGCTTTATTGAACTTGAAAGTCGAATTATCATCTTTCCAAACAATTTCCTGAGTCGATTGTGTATTCATTTTCCAGGTTACCAAAGTTCCTTCGGGTACGATTGCATTACCTGTTCCCTGAATTGTTTCTGATTTCTTTTTTAAATAAGATGGAAAATTCAATACCATTTCGAAGTTGGCAATCGATGGAACCGTGATTACTTTCAACTCGTATTCCTCTGAAGAAACTGAATTTCCTTCAAAAGAAAATTCAACATTCGATACTGGTTTCTCAATCTTGAATTCAAACTTTCCTGGTTGAGAAGATTCCATAAAATAACTTTCGTTACCAATATGAATCATTACATTTTCCGGAACTACTTTCCCAACGGATTCCATCTTGATAGTAAAATCTTTGTTTTGTTCAGTCTGCAAATTCTGATTTAGGACCACAAATTTGAATGGTGCCGGTGGTAAAAATGTAGCATTGAAATGCACTACTCTATTTAAACTTTGAGAAATTACATTGCTATTTCCTGAAATATAAAACACTGCAAAAAGCAAAATTGGAATGATTGCTAATGGCAAATATTTTTTATTTGCTTTAAAATTGATAGCATTCCCAAACGGAATTGGCTGCAACGAATTTGCTTTTTGTTCTATTGAAGCCAACATCAACTCTGAACTTTCTGTCGAATTCTCAGAAGCTGACAATTGCAAAAAGTTCGTCAGTTTATCACTTACTTCTGTAAAATGATTTCCAATAATTGTTGAAGCCTGATTATAATCGATCCCTTTTTGAAGTTTGAACAACTTAAAAATCGGGAACAAAATAAAACGAAACAATAGAAATACTTCTACTCCTATAAATACCCAGAATAATAATGTTCTTCCTAATGGTTTTAACCAAAGAAAAAATTCTATAAAAAGCGTAAACAGAAAGTACAATAATCCAAAACCAATAAAAAGAAGTCCTCCTTTTATCAATTCATTGGTATAATATTTCTTTATAAAAGCTTCTAACTTTTGGTATATAGCAGATGTTGTTTTCAAAGTGAATCTGTTTTATTTATAACCCATAAAAGTAGTAATTTTAATAATACCTTTTTAAGATTCTAAGTTACTAAGAGGCTAAGGTTCTAAGATAGAAAAATCTAAAATCAACATTCTAAAATCTAAAATCATAAAACGTATCTTTGCATCAAAATTTAAACAAATGTCAAAGCAAGTTCGTGTGCGTTTTGCACCAAGTCCAACAGGACCTTTACATATTGGCGGCGTTCGTACTGCCCTATTTAATTATTTATTTGCCAAAAAAAACAATGGTGTTTTTTATTTAAGAATTGAAGATACAGATCAAACGCGTTTTGTTCCTGGTGCCGAAGCTTATATTATGGAAGCACTGGAATGGTTAGGAATTTCTCCTGAAGAAACTGTTGGGAAAAATGAAAAATTTGGTCCGTACAGACAAAGTGATCGTAAAGATTTATACCAAACTTATGCTGATCAACTGATCAATTCAGGTTGGGCATACTATGCTTTTGATACTCCGGAAGCTCTTGATGCTATGAGAAAAGAACAAGAAGCTGAAGGAAAAACATTTATTTATAATCATACGATCCGTGAAAAACTGGATACATCTTTGGTAATTTCTACAGAAGAAGTGGCTAAGAGAATTGCTAATGGAGAACATTATGTCATCCGTTTTAAAACTCCGGTTGATGAAACTTTACATTTGAAAGATATCATTCGTGGTGATGTAAAATTTGAAACCAGTTTGCTTGACGATAAAGTATTATTCAAAAGTGACGGAATGCCAACGTACCATTTAGCGAATATTGTCGATGATCATTTGATGGAAACTTCACATGTTATTCGTGGTGAAGAATGGTTGCCTTCGATGCCGCTTCACGTATTATTATACAGAGCTTTTGGTTGGGATGCTCCTGAATTTGCACATTTACCTTTGATTTTAAAACCGGTTGGAAACGGAAAATTATCAAAAAGAGATGGTGATAAATTAGGATTTCCTGTGTTTCCGTTAGAATGGAAAACCGAAGAAGGGATTTCATCAGGTTACAGAGAGAAAGGATTTTTCCCGGAAGCGGTTATAAACTTCCTTGCTTTGTTAGGCTGGAATGACGGAACTGATAAAGAATTATTTTCTTTAGAAGAATTAGTTGAATCTTTCGACTTGAACAGAGTTCATAAATCGGGAGCAAAATTTGATCCGGAGAAAAACAAATGGTTCAATCACCAATATTTAATCAAACAAAATAATGAAGATTTAGCGAAAAGCTTCACTCCTATTTTGGTTGAAAAAGGTGTTGATATTTCTAAATATGACGTTACAAGAATTGTTTCTTTGATTAAAGAAAGAGCTCATTTTGTTTCTGAATTTTGGGATTTGACTGATTTCTTTTTCCAAGCGCCAACATTATATGATGAAAAAGCAAGCAAAAACTGGAAAGAAGAAACACCGGCTTTAATGCAGGAATTGATTTCGACTCTTGAATATATTGATGGATTTGATTCGGCAAATATCGAAGCAATTGTAAAAGACTGGTTGACTAAAAACGAAATTGGAATGGGTAAAGTAATGCAGCCTTTCCGTCTAAGTTTGGTTGGAGCTCTTAAAGGTCCTCACCTATTTGACATTGTTGAAATCATCGGAAAAGAAGAAACTATTTCGAGAATTCAGAAAGCAATTGCAAATTTATAATTTTTTCTACCATTAAGAGATTAAGAAAATTAAGTCAAGCTTTATGAACTTAATATCTTAATGGAAAAATAATCTAAGCGCTAAGAACATTATTAAAATGTACTTAGCGTTTTTTTTACGCTAAAAAAAATTGAATTTGGCAGATTATTCGTAATTTACCAGATCATAAAAACTAAATCAATATCATTATGAATCCAGCACTTATTATCTTTTTAGTCCTCGCATTCTTTATTTTCATGTCTTCTTTTTTTACCGTGAAACAACAATCGTCTGTTGTAATCGAAAGATTTGGTAAATTTTTAAGCGTAAGAAATTCAGGTTTACAACTTAAAATTCCGATAGTCGACAGAATTGCAGGACGTGTAAATCTTAAAATTCAACAGTTAGATGTTATCATCGAAACCAAAACCAAAGACAACGTTTTTATCAAAATGAAAGTTTCGGTTCAGTTTAAAGTGATTCAGGAAAAAGTATATGATGCTTTTTATAAACTGGAATATCCACACGATCAGATTACCGCTTATGTTTTTGATGTTGTTCGTGCCGAAGTTCCAAAACTAAAACTGGATGATGTTTTTGAAAGAAAAGATGACATCGCAATTGCAGTAAAAAGAGAATTGAATGAAGCAATGACTACTTACGGATATGATATTATCAATACTTTGGTTACTGATATTGATCCGGACATTCAGGTTAAGAACGCCATGAACAGAATTAATGCTGCCGACAGAGAAAAAACAGCTGCTGAATTTGAAGCTGAAAGTTCAAGAATCAGAATCGTTGCAAAAGCAAAAGCTGAAGCAGAAAGTAAACGTTTACAAGGTCAAGGTATTGCAGATCAGCGTCGCGAAATTGCAAGAGGTCTTGTAGAAAGTGTTGAAGTTTTGAACAGCGTTGGTATTAATTCTCAGGAAGCTTCTGCCCTAATTGTTGTGACTCAACATTATGATACATTACAAGCAATTGGTGCCGATGCCAATTCAAACTTAATCTTGTTGCCAAACTCACCACAAGCCGGAAGTGATATGCTAAACAATATGGTTGCATCATTCTCAGCATCAAATCAGGTTGGTGAAATGATGAAGAAAAACAACAAGAAAATAGAGAAGAAATCAAAACCTATTCAACCTCAATCTGGTTATGAAGATGATATCTTACCAGAAACAGAACAATAACACAAAACAAAAAAGAGGCTTAATTGCCTCTTTTTTTATTGATAAACCAATTGATAATATAGGGTAAAATTGATTGCAAAATCTGTGGATATGATCTGGTGAAATATTCTTTGTAAGAAGAAAAAACTCCGCCAACTATACTTTGTGGCGTAATAGATTCCTTTGTTCTTTGAAAACTTAAAACCAGTTTCTGGTAATTAATCTCTTTCTCCAGTTTTAAAATCTCCAGATCTCTTTCGATTGCTGCGTATGATGAGTATTTTTTATTTTCCATAATTAGTCATTAAAAAAGATTTCTGAAAATTTCTCTAATATCGGACCTTCAACAACTTTATCTTTCAGGAAGAAAAGTAAAATTGTAAAGATTAAATAGATCCCTCCTACTGCCAAGAAACCAAGTGCGTTACTTTCGAACAAAGATCCAAAAGCATATGCTGCAGCAAAAGATCCAAAAATCATTACCATACTAAAACACAATAAAATCAAAGTAAACTTTAAAATTAAAGTTGTTGACTTCATGGCCACCTTAAAACCCCAAAGTTTGTAATAAGCTAAGTGGCTTTCCATATAAACTTTAGCCTGATCCTGAATATTTTCGGTGTTTTCTTTTAATTCTTCAAATGCCATAATTGTAATTTTAATTAAAAAAAGAAGCACAAAACTCTTGACTTAATAACTGCATTCGATTATTCTAAAATTAAAATAACCAAAACAAATCATCAAAATCACATTGAGCTTTGTGCTTCCTGGATTATTATTTTTGAAGCTTAGCGTTTTGCGCTTTTAAATCAGCTAATTTAGATTCTAAAAAACCAATTACTTCTTCAGTTTTATAACTCATATTCGAAAGTAACTCTCCATAAGTTCCGTCTAAATTTTCTTTTGCTTTTGTAAATTTTTCACGTAGCACTTCAGAACTTGCCGAAAGTGAGTCCTGCAAATTATGTTTGGCATCATCTAAACCTTCCTTAAGTTTAGCACGGGTTTTTGATCCTTTTTCCGGAGCAAATAAAATTCCGATTGCTGCTCCTACCGCAGCACCAGCTAAAATTGCTGCAACTGTATTTAAGTTTTTTGACATAATAATATTAAAATTTAAATGAATACTAAAGGTACTGCTTTTTTGAATTATAAATTATTGGTTAATTGTAATTTAATAAAAATTAACACTAAATTTAATACACATAAGCTACAGCTTCATACTTACCATCTGCTTTTTCAACAATACTAACAAACGGATATCCGCTTGAAGCAGATTGTGTCTTGATTCTCATAGCAGTCTGGTTTTTATTTGCAATTGGCGGTTCACCTTTTGTCTTTGTCGAGACTCCTGAAAAATTGGCCACTTGTTTTAAACCAATTGTCTTGTCCTGAGATAAAACGGTTACTAATTTATAATCTGATTTTGAATCTACTATAACTTTATCAGAAACTTTTTGAGTTTGATTAGATTGTTTATTGGTAATTTTTGAAACGGCATATTTGCTAATTTTATGTTCTTCGGCACTTCCATTGAAGGAATAATAAACCAAATCATTTTCGGCTTTTATAAAATTAACATCCAGTTCTTCACCATTGTGTTTTGTAATTTGGTGTGTTTGAGAAATTGCAATATTTGCAAATAAAATCGATAGCGTAAAAAATAGAATTTTCATAATATTAAAATTTAAGGATTAAAATTGTTTTTGTCAAAACGAAAGACAAAATTTCAAATAAGCCATTAAAATTAATTTCATGAAATTTTCAAATTATGAACTACCCTCTGAAAAATACTTTTACGCTAGAAGTATTATCAAAATACAATCACAATTACAATCGACCATAAAACCAATCTTTAGAATTCAGATTTAGAATTAACCCCAAAACCAAAAATTATGCATTTTTAAATTTTAGAAAAAATTCAGATTCGATTCTTAAGTGTATTTTGAAATTTGACACTTTAGATTTGACCTTTGGATAAAAATACCAACTTTATAAACAATTGTATGTTAACAACCCGTTAAACTAAGAAAATAGAGCTCAAAAACTTAAATAAAGCTTAAAAAACGACAATAATTCAAAAGATGATTAATGGCATGGAAGAAATTAAAAAATAGCTTAAAATCAATTTATGAAGGCTGTTTTTAATCAAATTCATCTATTAAAAATATATTTTATATAGTTTTCATGAATAATAATTAAAAAACATTAATAAATCAATTACAATCAATTTTAACGATTATATAAAACAGAATAATTTTTAAAATTATTCGATAAAATAGAATTTGAAATTGATAACAAAATAATCATGACATTGATCTTGAACAACAATTTTAGATTAAAAAGCCGTAAAATAGGTAAAATAAAATCGAAAATTAAAATAAGGATCTCTGTTAAATGATTTTTTAAAAGATGATTAATGAGCTAAAAGAATTAAAAAATTAGCTTAAAATTAATTTATGAAAGTCACTTTTAATCATTAAAATTTATGTAAAATTAAATAGTAATAATTTTAATATATAATAGTAAGAAACTTAAAAAATATAAATTACAATAATAAAAATTGATTTTATAAATTTAGTAGTTGAAAATAAAAAGTGAAATTTAAAAAGATATGAGATCTGAATAAATTATAATCAACCTTCAACTTTATAAACAATTAGATGTTAACAACCCAAAAAACAAGGTAAAACTAGCTCTAAAATTAAAATAAAAGCTTCTATTTAATCATTTTTTAAAAGATGATTAATGAGGTGGAAGAATTAAAAAATTAGCTTAAAATCAATTTATGGAAGCTGATTTTAATCTACAAAAACTATTAATTTCCATTTATCAATAGAAAACATAAATAATAAAAAAAGCGCTTATAAAAAGCGCTTTTCAATAGATTATATTGATATTATATCTTTACCATTTCCTTAAGAATTTCAATTTCTCTCTCAGAAGCATTTTTTGGAGGATTTGAAAAAGATTTCAAAATTTCGTCTTGAAACTGATTTCTTAAATCTAAATCTTCAATATCTCTTAAATTCAAAAGTGCTTTAGATCGAACATAAGTTGACTCACTTCTTAGAGACATTGTATATAATTTTTTAATATCATCTTCTTCAAAATCCTTAGATTTCAAAATTGAATATTTCAAAATAAACTGAGCAAATAACAATGAACCTTTATTATTGTTGATATTCTTCTTTAATGAATTTTGCAATAAAGAGAAACTGGAAACATTTTTGATACTCTCCCCTATTGCACTTTCGATTGCAATACGTTCCGGTTTGGTCTCAACTTTAAAATATTTGTTTATATCTTTTAAAGAATTATTGATGCTGTTTTCTTCTTTTTTACCTTTCTCTTCCCAGGCATCTTTCAATCCAACAGTTTTGTTAAATACTAATTTTGAAGCAGTTGAATCTTTATCAACAGTAAAATAACCCAAACGTTGAAATTGGAATTTATCTTCGTTTTGAGCTGTTGATAAACTTGGTTCAACAAAACCTGTGATAATTTCTAGCGAATTTGGATTTACAAAATCCAGGAAATTTTTGTCTTTATAACTGTCCGGAGCTTCATCTGTAAACAAACGATCGTACATACGAACTTCTGCTTCAACGGCATGCGAAATAGAAACCCAATGCAAAGTTCCCGATACTTTTCTTTGGCTTGCTTCTGTCCCACTTCCGCTCAAAGAATCGGTATCATAAGTTACATGAATCTCTGTAATATTTCCTTCTGTATCTTTTATAACACTTTCACCTTTAATGATATAGGCATTTTTAAGACGTACTTCTTTTCCTAAAGTCAAACGGAAAAACTTCGCCGGAGCTTCTTCAAGAAAGTCTTCTCTTTCTATGTATAATTCACGAGAAAAAGGCACTTTTCTGAAACCTGCATTTTCATCTTCCTGATTATTTTCAGCTTCCAACCACTCCTCTTTTCCTTCAGGATAATTTGTAATTACCAATTTTACAGGATCTAAAACAGCCATTACACGAGGTGCAATTTTGTTCAAATCTTCACGAATACAAAATTCTAAAACCGATACATTGATTAAATTATCACGTTTTGCAATACCAATTGTATTGGCAAAATTACGTAATGAAGCAGCCGTATAACCACGTCTTCTTAACCCTGAAATGGTAGACATTCTAGGATCGTCCCAACCGTTAACATGCTTTTCCTTAACTAGTTGCTGTAATTTTCTTTTACTAACAACGGTATGTGATAAGTTACGTCTTGCAAATTCTCTTTGCTTCGGACGCAGTTTATTTTCTTCTAAAATCTGGTCTAAAAACCAATCATATAATTCGCGGTGAGGCAAAAATTCAAGCGTACAAAATGAGTGTGAAATTTCTTCAAGATAATCACTTTGTCCGTGTGCCCAATCGTACATTGGATATATTTTCCAGGCATCTCCGGTCCTGTGATGTTCTTTATGTAAAATCCTGTACATGATAGGATCACGCATCAACATATTGGTAGATTTCATATCTATTTTAGCACGAAGAATATGAGTTCCAGCCTCAAATTCACCGTTTTTCATTCTTTCGAATAAACCTAAATTTTCTTCAACAGAACGATTTCTGTACGGACTATCTGTTCCAATTGTAGACGGCGTTCCTTTTTGAATCGCCATATCTTCAGAAGACTGACTATCAACATAGGCTTTATCTTTTTTAATTAATAAAACTGCCCAATCATACAATTGTTGAAAATAATCTGAAGCATAACGTTCTTCTGCCCAGGTATAACCCAGCCATTCAACGTCCTTTTTAATGGCGTCAACAAATTCCTGTTCTTCTTTTTCAGGATTGGTATCATCAAAACGTAAATTTACAGGTGACTGATAATCAATTCCTAAACCAAAATTTAATGCAATAGAACTTGCATGACCAATATGTAAATAACCATTTGGTTCTGGTGGAAAACGAAAATGAAGTTTACTTTGCGAAAGACCTGATTTAAGATCTTCTTCTATGATTTGTTCAATAAAATTGAGTGATTTCTCTTCTGATGCCATTATTTTATAGTAATTTTAGCAAAGATAAAAAAAAGGTTTCAGGTTTCAGGTTTAAAGTTATTTAAGTGGCGGAAAACCTGAAACTTTAAACTTGAAACAATAAGAAAATGGGAGTTATAAAATTAAAAAACATCCGTACTTTTTCGTACCACGGATGCATGATTGAAGAAGGAAAAATTGGATCTGACTATACGGTTGATCTAAAAATTAAAACTAATTTACAGCAATCAGCCGACACAGATCATCTTGCAGACACTGTTGATTATGTACATTTGAACAAAATTGTGACAGAAGAAATGGCCATTCGTTCGCATTTATTAGAGCATGTAGCCAAAAGAATCAATATTCGAGTACTTGCTGAAATAGAAACTGCAAAAAAAACTACAGTTTGGGTTTCTAAAATAAATCCTCCTATTGGTGGTGATGTTGAATCAGTTACTATAAAAATGACGGAAATGAGAAAGTAATTCTTTCAAGAAAAAAAGTAATTTTTTAAAATACTTCATTTTAAACTTTTGAAATTTAAAGATTTTAGTTACTTTTGCCATCCGTTCAACTACGGCGTCGTGGCCGAGCGGCTAGGCTGGGCTCTGCAAAAGCTCCTACTCCGGTTCGAATCCGGACGATGCCTCTAAAAGAGATACAGAAATGTGTCTCTTTTTTTTGTGCTTAATTTTTAGAAAAAATTAGATAAAGTTTACGTTCGAATCGGGAAGATCCCTTTAAAACCTTAAAAAAAATTTGAAGTTTAATTCTAATTTTCCACAATCTTGTCATTTCGACGAAGGAGAAATCCTCGTAAGTAACTCCGCAGCGAAAATCAAATCTTTGTCGAGCTTCTCGCGAGGATTTCTCCTTTTTCGAAATGACAAACTATACGTTTAATGTAACTATTAAACACAAAAAAACCTCTGAAATTCAGAGGTTTTTATATATTATATTTGAGTTATTAACAACTACTTTTCAATCTTCTCAAAAGCATTTCGAACCATTTCCTTTTCTTTTGGAAACCAACCCTGAGTTATTAACACAAGACCAAAAACCATTAAAACAATACTAATCGCTTTTTTGATTTTAAGAATATTGGTTGGAGTCATTTTTGTTTTTAACTGTTTGGCTAATAATATTTTAAGACAATCAACAGCTAAATAAGTAATAATTACCGAAGCAAAAAAAGTAAACATTCGTGAGTTTTGCATTTCTAATTTTGGCCCTACAGAAATGATCACTGCTAACCAAAAACCTAATACACCAATGTTGATAACGTTGAGTAAAAAGCCTTTTACAAACAAACTGCCGTAGTTTCTTTTGATGATATCACGATCAATTTCTTCATCATCAATTTTTTCTTCATTTTTTAATCTTATGAAAGAGATTATGCCGTAAGCCAGCATAATGATTCCGCCAAAAATAAAGAGTGCCGGTTTATCTTTTAAACTCTGAATCAGTCTGTAACTTCCTAAATACGCAATTCCTATAAAAAAAATATCACCTAATACTACACCAAGATCAAAAACTATTGCAGCCCTGAATCCTTTTGTAATACTGGTTTCCAGTAGTATAAAAAATACCGGACCTACCATAAAACTTAAAAAAAGTCCCCATGGCAGTCCAGCTAAAATATCATTTATCATTCAAATACGATTTATTTTACTTCTTCTATTTTACCCCCAAAAACCGTTTTCTGATTAATTTGTTTCGGTTTTCCATAAATGTAAATAGAGCCTCCTGCGCTTACTTTAGCGTCGACAAGGGTTGATGCATTCACATCTGCTTTTCCGCCCGCAGAAACGCTTACTTTAGTCTGAGACGTGGCTAATTTACTTCCAAGGAAATATCCTCCAGCTCCTAAACTTGCATCAAGATTGGCTGCTTTACCTGTTGCAGTAATTTCACCTCCTGAAACTGAACTTACTTTTAGTTTATCAACATCTAAATCTACATTGATTTTACCGCCTTCCTGTGCACTAACTTTAAAAGAAGTTGCCTTTATAGTTCCGTCGCTTTTTACATCGGCACCTTCATTAACATCAATCAACTCTATATGTTTGTAATACAAAGTTACCTGAAGATCATTTCCTGACAAAAGTTTAGGAAAAGGCATTCTTAATTTTAATATTCCGTTTTTGTTTACAGCTTCCAGTTCTGCTTCTCTCGTTCCTTTTATAACAACTTTATTTTCAGACGACTGAACTAATTTTACGCTTAATTTATCGTAAACTTTTACAGTATCAAATTCACCTAACTCTTTGGTAACCTGACCAAAAGACATTTGAACAAATAAAATTGCCGCTCCTATAATTAACTTTTTCATACTTTTATTTTTATAATTAAACCTCTATTCTGCTCTTCTCAAAAAATGAAAATCCAGTTGTTTTTTCACTAAATCTGCATTTTTTACTTTAACGTAAATTTCATCTCCAAGTTGTAAAATACTGTTTGAAGTCGCTCCTACTAAAGCATATTGCTTTTCATCAAAAGTATAATAATCATCTTTTATCTCTCTGATTCTTACCATTCCTTCGCACTTGTTCGAAACAATTTCAACATAAATTCCCCATTCTGTAACTCCTGAAATAACTCCAAGGAATTCTTCGTCCTGGTGATCTTGCATGTATTTAACCTGCATGTATTTGATACTGTCACGTTCAGCATTTGTTGCTAAACTTTCCATGTTTGAACAATGCTGGCATTTTGTTTCATAAACTTCTTCGTCTACAGATTTACCTGCATCCAGATAAAATTGCAGCAAACGATGTACCATAACGTCAGGATAACGACGAATTGGCGAAGTAAAATGACTGTAATAATCAAAAGCTAAACCGTAATGACCAATATTTTCTGTCGAATATTTGGCTTTACTCATACTTCTAATCGCAAGAGTATCAATTAAATTTTGCTCTTTTTTACCGTTTACTTCTTCCATCAATGCATTCAAAGACTTCGAAATATCGCCTTTGTTACGGAAATCTATTTTATAACCAAATTTAGCAATTACGGTTTGCATCGCAATCAATTTATCTTCATTTGGTTCATCGTGAATTCTGTAAATAAATGTTTTCTTCTGTTTACCAATGTATTCCGCCACTTTTCTGTTGGCTAAAAGCATAAATTCTTCAATCAGATGATTGGCATCTTTTGAAACTTTGAAGTATACTCCTTCTGGTTCTCCTTGCTCATCTAAGTTGAATTTTACTTCGACTTTATCAAAAGAAATTGCACCATTTGCCATTCTTTTCTTTCTTAGAATCTTAGCTAATTCATCTAATTTTAAAGTAGCTTCGGTAATTTCATCAGAAACAACATAAGATTCTCCCGTGATCGAAATATCAACAGGAATTGTATTGTCTTTTGTTTCAATGATATATTGTGCTTCTTCGTAAGCAAAACGCTGATCTGAATAAATTACAGTTCTTCCAAACCATTGGTTGATAACTTGTGCAGTTGGAGAAACTTCGAATATTGCTGAGAATGTATATTTCTCTTCATTCGGTCTCAAAGAACACGCAAAATTAGATAAAACTTCCGGAAGCATTGGTACTACTCTATCTACCAAATAAACCGAAGTTGCACGTTGATACGCTTCATCATCCAGGATTGTTCCTTCTTCAAGATAATACGAAACATCGGCAATATGAATACCAATTTCGTAATTACCATTTTCTAACTTTTTGAAAGACAAGGCATCATCAAAATCTTTTGCATCTTTCGGGTCAATCGTAAACGTTAGCGTATCACGCATATCACGACGTTTTGCAATTTCAGATTCCTGAATGGATGTATCTATTTTTTGTGCATAAACCTCTACTTCTACCGGAAAATCTGATGGTAAACCATATTCAGCCAAAATAGCGTGAATCTCAGTATTGTGTTCTCCTGGTTTTCCTAAAACTCTAATCACAGATCCAAACGGACTATCTGCTCTTTTTGGCCAGTCTTCAATTGTAACCAAAACAACATCACCGTTTTCTGCTTCTCCAATTTTATCTTTTGGAATAAAAATATCGGTATACATTTTAGGATTTGCAGTAGATACAAAGGCAAAATTGGCCTGAATATCAATAACTCCAACAAACTCTGTTTTATTTCTTTCTACAACTTCAATTACTTCGCCTTCAGGTCTTTTCCCTTTTCTTCGGTTATAAACATAAACTTTTACTTTGTCTTTGTCTAAAGCACGATTCAGATTATTGGTTGGGATAAACACATCTTCACTAAAATCCGGACAAACAAAATAAGCCGTTTTTCTACTGGTCATGTCTATTGTTCCTTCGTAATAATCCTGACTCTCTGCTTTTACTAAATATTTACCAGGTTCAGATTCTATAATTTTTTTTGAAGCAGCCAGAATTTTTAAATCTTTTATAATCTGGTTTCTGCTTTTTGTATCATCAAGTTCGAGCTTTGCTCCTATCTGTTTGTAATTAAATGCTTTATTAGGACTTTGCGATAAAATTTTTATTATTTTACTAGAGAAATCTTTCTCATTTTTTATCGGCTTTCTAATTTTCTTACTCATATATCTTTTCTTAAAAAGTTAAAATTACAAATAAGATATCAGATTATAGATTTTAACAAATAAATTATTAAAAATATAACTTTCAAAGAGGAGATTTTATACTGATTTTTAGAGGTCATTTTGTAATTCGAATTTTCAAAATTATTTGCGAACGACAAATTTTTAGTAAAGCTCATTTCGTATATTTACAAAAAGACCCTTTATGGAAAGCTTTAAAACTATTGCCGTTTTCAATTATCAGCACGAAACAATCGTTCTAAAGCACTTATTAGAGCAAGAACAGATTCCGTATTACTTTGAGAACGAAATAACCTTATCTGTCGTCCCAATGTACACCACAGCGTTGGGCGGAATCAAACTGAAAGTTCATCCCAACGATTTCGACGAAGTTCAGCAAATTCTTGACAATCTTAATAACCCACTTAAAATTGTTTAAACTCATCTAATTTTTCAATTTCAAGATTTTTTTTCTTTTAAAATTTTCAAAGTTGTCAACATATATTAAATACAACAAAAAGAAAAATTTAAATTAAATTAATTTTTGTTTGTTATTATAGCTTGTTAATATGTGCTATAAATTTATTTTTAAAAGCATTGAAATGAAGTTTCTCTTAGTTATCTTGAGTTATCAACATACTTATATTTCGTTAAAGGATTCATTTATAAGACTTTTTGTATTTTAATTAACAATGGTTGACAACCTAAAATCGATTCATTTTGTAGATAAGTTCACATGTTGATATTTGTTGAAAATGGCATTTTTGATATTGATAACTTTTCTAAAAATTCATCAAACTTTATTAGGTTATTTCATCCCGGTTTTGGATTAGGTTTTTTTTCGACACAACCAAAAAAAACTTCTAATTTTCTATCCGAACTTATTAACAAATAATGTTAATTTAAAGTTAACTGAATATCAACGAATTACGTTTTGGTATTAACAATATAAAATTTTAACAAAATACATGAATATTATTTATTGATTATGAGGTACTTACATAGTTGTTAATAATGTTGATAAGTGTTAAGTTTCTGATATTATGGAAGTTCTGATTGAGTTTGTTTTTTATTCGATTCTATTTAAATTTTGAGGAATCTCATTTTGTTTATACTCTCCTAGTTTTCGATAAAATTTTCCATTAGTTTTTATAATAATGTAATTTCCACAATCAAAGTGATATTTAAAAAGAGTCTTTCTTATTAAATCATTTGTATCTTGGTAAACCTGCTTGTCTTTATATTTATAATCTTTCTGGGTGATAAAAAACTGATTTATAGTATTATTTTTATCTAAGAATTTTTTGTAGGCTTTATCATTAACATAATAGTCAATACAACTTCCGTTTGGTTCCGGATTATCTTTGTAAAAAAAATTAATTATTATAGTTTTTGAAGTATCAATTTTTTTACCCGTTAGTTTTTCCAGCTCTATTTGAATTTTTACTTTTTCAGATGGCGATAAAACACCAAAATCATCTTTTCTTAAAAATCTTCCTATATAAGCAGTATCAACCTGATAAGTAATTATTTCTAATTTTTTATCCTTTAATTTATTATTGAATTGGTCTTGCGTTATTGATTGATCATTTTCATCAAATAGAAACTGCGGTTTAGAATTCTCTTGTGAAAAACAATTTAAACTAAATAGAATAAAGATGATATATTTCATTTTTAATGTTTTTAAAATAGGGTTACACTTATTATATGTTTTTGAAAATCAAAATATTATATTTTTTAAAAATAGTAAAAAACTTATATATAAATGGTAAAAAAAGATTTATACATTGTAAATTATCAATTCTCATTATTTTTAATTTTAAGTAAAAAATAAACAAATCTATAGTAAAGTATATATCATATACTTTAAGTAAATTTGCAAAACACAACTTAATAGTATTTAAATGAAAATTTCGATAGGAAACGACCACGCAGGACCAGATTATAAAAAAGCAATCGTTGCAATGCTTAAAGCAAAAGGATATGAAGTAACCAATTATGGTACAGATTCTGAAGATTCTGTTGATTATCCTGATTTTGGACACCCGGTTGCCAATGATGTATCTGAAGGTAAAGCTGATTTTGGAATCGTGATCTGCGGAAGCGGAAACGGAATTGCAATGACTGTTAATAAACATCCTAAAGTAAGAGCCGGTTTATGCTGGACCAAAGAAATTGCTTATTTAACGCGTTTACATAACGATGCTAATATTGTGAGTATTCCGGCACGTTTTACATCGATCCCGCAAGCGGTAGAAATTGTTGAAACGTTCCTGGCAACTGCTTTTGAGGGTGGAAGACACCAAAACAGAGTGAATAAAATCGCTTGTCAATAAAAGTCAAAAAATTGAGTGCTTCGCACTAATATAAATATCAAGCCGGGCGGATTTTTAAATTCATCCGGCTTTTTTTGTATTCAAATATCTTAAATTCAGATAATTATAAGGTTATTAACATTGTTAATTATCTATCATTAGTCAAAAATAAAGCAATATTAAAGACATCTACATTGTAGATAAACAAAAGGGCAGCAGTCAAGATCTGAATAATAACAATAGCCGAAAATTTTAAAATAAAAGAAGGTTTACTGGTTTTATGTCTAAAGATGATCATTGCCAATAGCAAACCTATAGAACCTCCAAAAGCTGCAAGTGCAAAAAGTGTATTTTCAGAAATTCTTCTTTTATGATTGACAGCCAAATACTTATCATATCCGGAAAAAATAAAAGCAGCACTGTTTATAAGTAGAAAATAAAGTAATAGAATATTCATTGGCTTAAAAAATAAAAAGCAAAGATATTATTTTAAGAAGCTAATGCAGTAAATGGCTGTATTTTCGCAAATAAGTTTATTTTTGTTAAAATTTAACTCCCCATATATTATATCAAAAACCTAATGAAAAGAATATTTTATCTGGCATTTTTCGCGTGTCATTTTTTGTGCGCGCAAGAAAAATCAAAAGTACTTTATCGGAATGAAATTGTTTATTTATCGAATAAAAGCAAATTAGAAATCGAATCTTTTATCGAAGAACAAAGAGAAATTGCGAAAAGTAAAAACGTAAATGAATACTCTATAAACATTCCGTACGATAATTTTAGTGAAATTTCGAGTATAAAAGGTGTTGCAATAAATGCGAAAACCAATAAAAAAAGTAAACTTTCGCAGTACGATATTAGTACAAATGAGTTGAAACAAAGGGATATTTTTTATAGCGATAATAAATACAAACACTTTGGTTTTAATAATGTTGAAGATAAATCGAAAGTTGAATTCTCGTATAAAGTAAAGCAAAACGAACCAAGATTATTATCTTTTTTTGCTTTTCAGCATGAATTGCAGACCGTTGCTTCACAATTTCAGATAAAATCAGATCCATCTATCGAAATTGGTTATAAACTTTTTGGCGATCATCAGGATAAAATTGTTTTCGAAAAAACGAAAGAAGGAAACCTGGATGTTTATACCTGGAAAGTGGCAGATATGCCCGCTTTTGAAGAGGAAAACAGAGCGCCAAATTTTACTTATTTCCTGCCTCATATTGTGTATTACATCAAAAATTATACTAAAGATAACAAGAAAGAAGCTCTTTTTCCGGATGTTGAGCATTTGTACAAATGGTATTATTCGTTGTTAAAAGATATCAACAAATTAGACCAAACAGCTCTTAAAACTAAAACCGCAGAATTAATAAAAGACAAAACGAATCCTAAAGACAAAGCAAAAGCAATTTACAATTGGGTTCAGGAAAACATTCACTATGTGGCTTTTGAGTACGAAATGGGAGGTTTTATTCCGCGTGATGCGGCATCTGTTTTTGATAAAAAATACGGGGATTGTAAAGACATTTCGAACTTATTAAATGAAATGTTTAAAACTGCGGGATTAGAGTCAAATCTAGTCTGGATTGGTACAAGAGATAAACCGTATAGTTTTACAGATGTTCCAACGCCTTTGGTAAGCAATCACATGATCGCGTCTGTAAAAATCGATAAACAGCGCTATTTTGTTGACGGGACCGATTCTTTTTGTCCGTTTACATTTCCGTCTGCCATGATTCAGGGCAAAGAAGGACTTATAGGAATATCTGAAACTGAATTTGTTATTGAAAAAGTTCCTGTTGTAGACAAAAAAGAAAATCATCTAAAAGTGGATATGAAGTTGAAAATCAATGATGATGGAGTTCAGGGCGCAGCAAAATTATTGCTTTCCGGTTATGAAAAAAGTGACTTTTTAAATGTTTTAGCTTCTAATAAACAAAAGCAGGACGAAATCTTAAAAAGTGGTCTGACCCGATACAATCAAAAACTCGAAATAGAAAGCACCGAAGTTAAAAAGAATGAGTATGACAACAAAGATGCGGAACTATTGTACAATTTTAAACTGGAATCCTGGACAAAAAAAATAGGGGACAAGATAATTGTAAAGCCTATTTTGTTAGCGCCTTTTAAAGAATATATCATTGATACTAAAGAACGAAAACTTTCTATTGAAAATGACAATGTATTTACAAATGAGTTTACTTATGTTTATGAAATCCCCGAAAATTATCAGCTTGATTTTATTCCGGAAAACAGTAAGAAAGAAAATGAGGTTTTAAGTTATGATATATCGTATAAAAAAGATAAAAAAAGCCTGATCGTATCTCAAAAAATTGCACTTAAAAAATTAGTTATCGAAACCAAAGATTTCGACAGCTGGAATGCATTAGTAACCGAATTAAACAGCCAATACAACCAATCTATCATCTTAATAAAAAAATAATGAAAAAAACATTACTAATCCTACTATTTACTTTTTTTATAAAAGCAAACGCACAAGAAATTAAAAGTTACTCCTGGGATGCAGTTCCGGCATTTCAGGCCATTCCTGAAGAATATAAAAAAGAACCCGCTGTAATTTTATTTGATAAAAGATGGGTTCATACCAGAATTAATCCCAATTTGTATGGTTTTGCAAAATTTAAAATGGAACATTTTGCAGTAAAAATAAATGAGTCTTCAGAAATCAGTAAATACAATAAAGTTACTGCAGACGATAATACCACAATTCGTGATACAAAAGATTTTCACGCAAGAGTTATTAAACCTAACGGAGACATAAGAGTTTTATCTGAAAGCCAGATTGTAAATTCGGATTTAAAAAACGTAAAATCGATTGTTTTTGAAGGAGTTGAAAAAGGCGATATTCTGGAGTATTATTTTATTGTAAAAGAAAATCCAACATCAAACGGAATTGAAATTTATCAAAAAGATGCGCCGGTATTGCATGCTGAGTTCACACTTACAGAATCCGGATCGGCTATGTCGAGAGTATATACTTCGGGTGAATTTCATTATAACAAAGTAAAAGGCAAGACTTTTTTTACTGCAGATAATATCCAGCCGCTTGTAAACGAAAAAAGTTCAAAGAAATTTAGAAATCTGGTTAAGGTATTGTATTTAATTACCGGATCTCCTGCCGAAATGAGTAATAAAAAATGGGAAACGTATTTTAAAAATTACATTAGAAACAAACCTTATGCTTTTTCTAATGGCGATGTTAAAAAGCTTGTTCAGAAATTGGATATAAAAGATAAATCTAACGATGAAAAATTAACCATTCTGGACGAATACATCAGAACCCATTTTGAACCTTATGCCGAAGGAGAAACAATTAATACTAAAATTAAGATAACCGAAGGAAATTCGAAATTAGCCAGTAGAGATTTTATTTTTCTGTACAAATATGCTTTTGACATTCTTAAAATTCCATACGAAATCATTGCGACTGAAGATCGTTTTATTGGAGATCTTGACGACGAGATTGTAACGTTTTATGAATTTACCGATATTAATTTTTATTTTAGAGATTTAAATAAATTTATCTCACCAAATGTGGTTTATCTTGCTTACGGAAAACCAAGTTACGAATACCAGGATACAAAGGCAAAAGGATATAATGTACAAAAGAAACAGGAAAGTTATGTGTATCCGCTGGTAGTTTCATCAGATTTTACTAAAATAGCAACAGAATCAGTTGTAAGTTTAAATCCCGATTTATCAAAAGTAACCATAGATAAAAAAATGTCAAGTACTGGTTATACAGGTCAAATGCTTCGTTATTCGTATAATGATTTGTCTAATAACGAAGAAAAAAAGGAGCTTACAGATTTTGTAAAAGATGTGTTACTTGATGATATCGATGTAAAGGTTTTAGAGCAAAAAGCCGAAAATTTAGAATTTAAAAATAATTATACAAATACGCCGTTTATTATTAATTCAAAACTGGAATCGGTAGAATCATTTACTGAAAAAGCAGGAAATCTGCTTTTGGTTAATCTAGGAAAGATGATTGGAAAACAGGCGAATCTTTATCAGGAAAATACCAGAAAAACAGATATTGATTTAAAATACACAAAAGAATACCATCATAGTATTGTCTTTAACATCCCGAAAGGATATCAGGTAGATCATTACAATGATTTAGTGATAGACAAAGAAATGAAATTTGATGAAAGCAAAAACTGTTCGTTTAAATCGACTGTAAAAGTAGATGGAAATCAGGTGATCATCACAATTGATGAAAAGTACAAAGCAATAAATTATCCAAAAGAGATTTATCAGGAATATAGAAAAGTATATAATGCATCTGCAGATTTTAGTAAAGCAAGTATTGTATTAAAGCCAATTAAGAAGAAATAAAATTGGGATGAGAAGAGTCCGATATTATCGGACGGTTGAAATAAAATATTAATTTTGATATTTTAAAACAATAAAATTAAAAAACCATTGCGAACTTTGCGAAACACTTTGCAATCTTTGCGGTTAAAATAAATAAGAATGACTAATATTCAATTCATTGCCAAGACTGTTCAAACAGCAGCAATTAACATTCAAAACACGGTAAAATTATTAGAAGAAGATTGTACTATTCCGTTTATTTCGCGTTACCGAAAAGATACAACCGGAAATCTTGATGAAGTGCAGATCGAGCAAATTGCAAAACTTCAAAAAGATTATGAAGCAATTGTAAAACGTAAAGAAGCGGTTTTAAAATCGATCGAAGAACAAAAAGCGCTTACGCCGGAATTGAAACAAAAAATTGAACAAAGTTTTGACTTACAAGAAATTGAAGATTTTTACCTTCCGTACAAAAAGAAGAAAAAAACAAAGGCAGATGTTGCGCGCGAATTTGGTCTTGAACCATTGGCAAAAATAATCATGTCTGAAAATGATGTTGATATCGATTTTATTTCGACGCAATATCTGAATGAAAATGTGATTAATGAAGAAGCTGCGATGCAAGGCGCCAGAGATATTGTAGCCGAATGGATCAACGAGAATATTTATGTTCGTAAGCAATTGCGAAGATTATTTAATAGAAAAGCAACAATTGGAACCAAAGTCGTAAAAAAGAAAGCTGAAGAAGAAGGAGCGCAAAAATTCAGTCAGTATTTTGACTGGGAAGAACCGTTGACAAAAGCACCTTCACACCGATTATTGGCCATGCTTCGTGCAGAAAACGAAGGTTTTGTCAAGATGAAAGTAGATGTTGATATCGATGAAGCCTATGATATTATTGATGAAATTGTCATTAAAAAACAAAATAGTACTACAGCTCATTTGCAATTGGCGATAGAAGATAGTTACAAACGATTGTTGAATCCGGCAATTGGAAACGAAACATTGCAAGAAGCAAAAGCCAAGGCTGATGCAAACTCAATTCAGGTTTTTGCCAACAATTTAGGGCAACTTTTATTGGCGCCGCCTTTGGGCGAAAAACGTATTCTGGCGATCGATCCAGGATTTAGAAGCGGTTGTAAAGTAGTTTGTCTGGATGAAAAAGGTGATTTATTGTATAACGAAACGATTTATCCGCATGCGCCTCAAAATGAAGAAGCAATGGCAATCAAGAAAATCCGTTCGATGGTAAACGCCTATCAAATTGATGCGATTTCTATCGGGAATGGAACGGCTTCGAGAGAAACTGAATTCTTCATAAAAAAAATTGCGTTCGACAAACCGCTGCAGGTTTTTATCGTTTCTGAGGCTGGAGCTTCGGTATATTCTGCGTCAAAAATTGCGCGAGAAGAATTCCCAAATTATGACGTTACGGTTCGTGGATCGGTTTCTATTGGCAGACGACTTTCAGATCCTTTGGCCGAATTGGTAAAAATCGACCCGAAAGCCATTGGCGTAGGCCAATACCAACACGACGTTGACCAAACCAAGCTAAAAGAAGAATTAGATAACACTGTAATTCGTTGCGTGAACTCGGTTGGAATCAATATCAACACGGCAAGTAAACATTTACTAAGTTATGTGAGTGGAATAGGAGAGAAGCTTGCTGAAAATATTGTACAATATCGTTCAGAAAATGGTCCGTTTGAAGACAGAAAGCAATTGAAAAAAGTGCCTCGTTTAGGCGAGAAAGCGTATCAACAAGGCGCAGCTTTTATTAGAATTTCGAATGCTAAAAATCCGCTGGATAATTCGGCAGTACACCCGGAAGCTTATCCGGTTGTCGAGAAAATGGCGAAAGATTTAAAACTTTCGGTAAACGACTTAATTGCAAACAAAGAGAAAACAGCCCTAATTAAGGCCGAAAACTATATTACACCTGAAATTGGTTTACTTACATTAAAAGATATCATAAAAGAGCTTGAAAAACCCGGATTAGACCCAAGAAAGTCGGCTAAGGTTTTTGAGTTTGATGCCAATGTAAAATCAATCAAAGATTTGAAAACGGGAATGATCTTACCTGGAATTGTGAATAACATCACCAATTTCGGTTGTTTTGTTGACATCGGAATCAAAGAAAGCGGTTTGGTTCATATTTCTCAATTGAAAGCGGGATTTGTGAGTGACGTAAACGAAGTGGTAAAATTGCATCAGCATGTTGATGTGAAGGTAACTGAGGTTGATGAGGACAGAAAGAGGATTCAGTTGACGATGGTACTTTAATAAATTCCAAATTCCAAAACTGGAGTAATAAATAAAAAACTCCCAAATTACAATTGTAATTTGGGAGTTTTTCTATTTTAAGCTTATTTCAAAATCACTTTTTTAGTAATACTTTTAAAATCATCATTGGATATTTTTATTAAATAAATTCCGGACGATTGATTAGCCAAATTAATCTCGGTATTTTCAGAACTTGTTTTTTGTTGATGAATAACAATCCCGGAAGGAGAAATTACTGAAATAGTCGATTGCTGAGGCGCTTTCACAGTAAATCGATCAGGACTTGGATTTGGGAAAAGCGTGACAGTAGATTTCTCGATATCAAAATCACCAGTAGATAAATTGGCAGTTGGAGGGAGATAAAAATTACCCGTTAGTAAAAAGGAATATAATGTTTTTAGAGTATGATTAAAGTAGCTGTTAGGCTCGTTTAAGTTATTTAAGTCATTATAAGAAGCATCTAAATGTGCCTGATTTTCGCCCGCCATTGCAGCGCAGGCAAAAGCCCCAACAAAAGTAGCGTTGTGCCATTGACCTATTGCATTTCCATTTTGGTTATACCCATCTTTTATATTTGTAGATCCACCAAGATTTACGCGCACAAAATCCGATGATTTTTTAGCATACAGTTTAGCATCGGGATTTCCAAACCACAAATAATCAACTGCTATTCTCCATGGCGTTCTTGCAGCATCATAAGTATAGGTTTTTCCTGCGTTATTATATCCTCCGGCTTGAGAAGAATACGCTCCGGATTCTGAACACCAGTCCGAAACTAATCCGCCAACAGCATTATTTACATTTAAGTTATTGTTGATAATTGTATACGATTTTGCAGCAACAGCATTCCAGAAAGAAATATCATTAGTAAAAGTTCCAAAAACCCTGTAATAAGCAGGAGAAAAATAAGAAGGATTGGTAATTTGGCTTCCGCCGAATTGATCTCCGGGTTTTAAAACAAAAGTATTGGCTTCGATTTCATGAGCTTTAACGGCTGCAATCAATGTTTTAGCATCATTTTTATAATTTATAGCGCCGGTACTTGCCCATTGATAATCGGCAACAATAAGAGCAAAAGCAGCGTCAAGTTCGGCATCTGTTGCACCATTGGCACCATTAATTCCGGAACAGCCGTTGATTTTCCAGTTCATCACGCCATTAGCATTTACATTGTCCTTATAATATAACCAAAGACCGTCAAATAAGGTTTTATCGCCTGAATAAGCTGCAAGCAGCATTCCGTAACCAATTCCTTCGGATACAGTTTCAGAAGGATTATCAAATTTTATTCTAAAACGGTTATTAGAACATGAAGTAACAAAATTGTCTTTCCAGATTTTATAATTGTTTTGGGCGTCGAGACTATTTCTTGTCGATGCCATAAGACCAGTTGTAAATACAAAATTTGCTGGAAAGGGCTGCTTTTGTGCATTACTTTTAAAGCACAACAAAGCAACAGTAATCAGAAGTAGGTTTTTCATAATTATTGTTATTTGATTTAGGGACTATAAAAGTAAGTTTTTTTATATAAAACAAAAACCCCAAACTACAATTGTAATTTGGGGTTTATAATAAGGGGTTAAATTCTTATTTAATTTCTTCTTCTTCTTTTTTAACAGAAGGTGCAGGTGGAGTTTGATCGTCTTTAGCAGCGTTCTTAAATTCCTTAATTCCGCTTCCTAAACCTTTCATTAATTCCGGAATTTTTTTACCTCCAAAAAGTAATATAACGATACCTACTATTACGAGGATTTCTGTAAGACCTAATCTTCCCATGGTTTGTATATTTAATGCCTAAGCAAATTGTTTTCTAATTGAACCGCAAATGTATATAGAATATACGAAGAACAACAAGATTTGGATTAAAATATTTGTTTCTGATAGCGTTAAATATTTTATAAATTACTGAAATAACGGTATTCGATACTTTCTGTCAGGCATCAACAACGCGATTAATTATTATATTTGCTCGTATAAATAACCATAATGACTAAGAAAAAATTCAATTTCAGAAAAAATTTATTCATCAAAAACCGATTGGTAATTTTGAATGAAGATACTTTCGAAGAAATTTTTTCATTCAAACTAAACTTAATGAATGTTTTTGTAACGTTCATGTTAGGAGGAATATTTTTAATTTTAATTACTACTTTTATCATTGCTTTTACGCCTTTACGCGAATTAATTCCCGGATATTCTTCGACTGAATTAAAAAAGAATGCGACTGAACTGGCGATCAAATCAGATTCGTTAGAAACCGCTTTAAAGAAAAATGAAGCCTATATAAAAGGAATTCAGAAAGTTTTAAAAGGCGAATTAGAATATGCAAAATTCAATAAAGATTCGATTTTAGCAGATGCTGATGAACCTTCACAAGTAAATATGAAAGCTTCTGAAGAAGAAATTAAACTAAGAGATGAGGTTGCAAAGATGGAGAAGGAGTCGGGCGAAAAAACTCGAAGTAAAAACAAAAGTGACAAGAAATAATACCATAACAAATGTCGATTAAGTCAGTAGCGGCAAAACTATTTGCCAGCAAAATATATTATAAAACACAGGCTTGGGCCAATAAACCGGTCGAAACTCAACAAGCGGTATTTAAGAGTTTAATAAATAGTGCCAAAGAAACCCAGTTTGGTACAGATCATCATTTTGATAAAATAAAAACGGTTCATGATTTCAGGAAACGTGTCCCGATTCGTGATTACGAAGATTTAAAGCCCTATATCGACAAAGTTCGAATGGGAGAAAAAAATATTCTCTGGAAAGGGAAACCGCTTTATTTTGCTAAAACATCAGGCACAACCTCCGGCGCAAAATATATTCCGCTGACCAAAGAATCAATGCCGTATCATATTGAAGCTTCAAGAAATGCAATTCTTCATTATATATACGAAACCGGCAATGCAGATTTTGTTGATGGAAAAATGATCTTCTTGCAGGGAAGCCCTATTTTGATTGAAAAATACGGAATCAAATTTGGAAGATTATCCGGAATAGGAGCGCATTTTGTACCCAAATATCTTCAAAAAAACAGAATGCCTTCTTGGGAAACCAACTGTATCGAAGATTGGGATACCAAAGTAAATGCCATTGTAGAGGAAACTATCGATCAGAATATGACCATAATTTCAGGAATTCCGTCCTGGGTTCAAATGTATTTTGAACGTTTGCAGGAAAAAAGCGGAGGAAAGAAAATTGGTGATTTGTTTAAAAACTTCAATCTGTTTATTTACGGAGGAGTTAATTACGAACCTTATCGCGCCAAGTTCGAAAAAATGATTGGGCGTAAAGTAGACAGCATTGAGTTGTTTCCGGCTTCAGAAGGTTTCTTTGCGTATCAGGATTCTCAAAAATCAAAAGGAATGCTGTTATTGCTGAATTCAGGAATTTTTTACGAGTTTATAAAAGCAGATGAATTCTTTACAGAAAGTCCAAAAAGCTACACTATTGGTGAAGTAGAAATGGGTGTGAATTATGCCTTGATTGTTTCTACCAATGCAGGACTTTGGCGTTATAATATTGGCGATACGGTTCAGTTTACTTCGTTATTTCCGCACAGAGTTATCGTTTCCGGCCGAATCAAGCATTATATTTCTGCTTTTGGAGAACATGTTATTGCAAAAGAAGTCGAAAGTGCCATGAAAGAAGCCACAGCCGGAACGAAAATTGTAATTAACGAATTTACTGTTGCACCGCAAATAAATCCGTCAAGCGGATTACCGTATCACGAATGGTTGGTAGAATTTGAAAATGAACCTGAAAATATTGAAGCTTTCGCCGAAGCAATTGATGATTCGATGCGAAAACAAAATATTTATTACGACGATTTAATTACAGGAAATGTATTGCGAAAAGTAGTTGTAACCAAAGTTTCTAAAAACGGATTTCAGGAATACATGAAATCGCAGGGAAAATTAGGCGGACAGAATAAAATTCCGAGGTTGTCGAATAATAGGGATATTGCGGATAATTTGAAGTAGAGAAAATTGGAAAATCATATAGCATACGAGAAGGTTAGAAATCGAGAATGTGATTTTATAGTCGAATATCGTTTTTTTTCTCCAGAAGAAGGAGGCAGAAAAACTGGAAATCCTATTCAGGGTTATCGTTCCGATTTTATGTATTCAGATGATGAAAATCTAAAAAAGTTATGGATGATCTGGCCAGAATTTTTAGATCATGAAAATAATATCATTTTAGATAAATCTATAAGTGTTCCAACTTCAGGAAAAGCAAAAATGTGGGTAATAAATGAAGCAAATCATGAATTGCACAAATCAAGAATAAAAATGGGATTAAAAGGATTTTTTATGGAAGGGCCTCATAAAGTAGCCGAATGTGAGGTAATTCGAATTGTAAATCTTAGTTTAAAATAAATGTTATTAAATAATGACATGAATAGATTTGAAGTGAATTGACATTTTAAATTCCTAATTTCGCTTAATAATATACATATTACATCTTCTCAAACAGAGGATTTTTTAAATAAAATAGCATGAAAGAAACCAAAAATATATCAAGATCAAGAGCGCAGGAATCATCTGCAGCCATCGAAAAAATGTACATTACAATGCGTCACCTATTCAATCGTGGTTTTTATAAACCAATGGGAGTTTCGGGTGATAGTTTACGTGAATCATTATTGGCATTACGTCCGGAAATTTACGGAAACATAGGCGAAGAAAAAGTAGAACTAAACGGACTTTTGTACGTTATAGAACGTTTACCAATAGGAATCGAACAATGCCGATTCATCAATTTAACTTCAGACGAAGGATATTCTAAATCGCATTTTCAGGCAATCGTTCCTCCAAAAAGGCGACGTAATTGTTACAGAATCGATGAGGAACAAATGAATGTTGAAATCACTCGCGGGAGATCAGATATTTATGATATCCTGACGCATTTGACATTTATTTTTATTGAATCTCATAAAATCAAAAACAGAGTTTTATTAGACGATGGTGGCGAAGTTTCGCGCGATTGGTTAAAATTAGAACAAGCCGTTTTACAAACCAAAAAGCTTTCTCAAATAGAAAAAGAAAAAGCAATTTCGCATGTTGCGAATATCTTAGCCCGAACTTTTGAGGAGGTTTTGGATATTTATGATGCTTTTGGTTCAGAAAATGCTCCTGATCGTTTCCTGCACGTTATTTATTGGTTAGGAAAATTAGCCATCGAAGAAGTTATCGAGAACAATAAGCGTACTATAACTTTTAGTCCTGTATTGAGAGAGCGTTTAGGACACCATATTCACGGTGAAATCTGGGCAACCAACATCAAGGAAGTGCTTAAGGCAAACAACCTGTTAAAGCGTCCAATTCACGTAATAAGTGCTAATATGCATAGCGTGATGAATTCTATTTTTGCAACACCGTTGTTGAAAACGAAATTCAAGGATAAGTCAGATTTTTATATCTATGAAGAATTAAGCAAATCAGGTGCAAAAGAAACCAGAAGCATTGTCGAGGAATTAGCCTTAAAAAATGGTATGATTTCACTACCTGATAGTTCAGGAACGAATATCGATGTTCAGATTTTTGATACTGCCAAAATTGACTGGGCAAAAACAGCATTTCCAAAAACTGTTGTTGATGAAGCAGCTCCTGTTATTATTGTAATGGATTATGCTTTTGGTGAGCAGGCTTACGAAACGATCGATGAACTTTTAAAACCATACAAAAAAGAAACTTTACTAAATGTAAAATCAGTTTCGATAATGGGTAAAGCAGGAATCCTTGAAGGCGGAAAAGGCGATATCATGATCCCTACAGCGCATATAAACGAAGGAACGGCGGATAATTATTTCTTCGAAAATGAATTAACTGGCGCTATGTTCGAAGGAAATGACATTGCCGTTTTTGAAGGTGCCATGGTTACCGTTTTAGGAACATCATTACAAAATAGAGATTTACTGAAATTCTTTCACGAATCGACCTGGGGAGTAATTGGTCTTGAAATGGAAGGATCTTACTATCAGAAAGCCATTCAATCGGCATCAAAAATCAGAAAAAGTGTTCCGCACGATATCAAAGTTCGTTATGCGTATTATGCCTCAGATAATCCTCTTGAAACCGGAAGTACATTAGCTTCAGGCGGATTAGGAACCACAGGTGTAAAGCCAACGTATTTGATTACTATTAAAATTTTGGAACAAATTTTCAACGTAAAATAAAAAAATAAATGAGTACAAAAGTACCCCAAAACAATGAAGATCAAGAAATTGATTTAGGTGTGATTTCAAAAAAAATAAATAATTTTTTTCTGGGAATTGGCACTTCTATTTTTAGAATAATTCAGTTTTTTATTCGAAACTGGATCATTGTTTTGATTTTAGTTCTGGCCGGATTTGTTTTGGGGTGGTTTTTAGATAGTACTCAAAAGAGTTATGAACATGAGATTATTGTAGCACCTAATTTTGGAAGCACAGATTATTTGTATGCGAAAATTGATTTAATCAATTCTAAGATTAAAGAAGTTGACACTCTTTTTTTAAAGAATAATGTGGGGATTCAGCAACCCAAAAATTTAAATATTATAGAAGTTAAACCAGTAGCTGATGTTTATAATTTCATTAAAAATAAGCCGGAAAATTTCGAATTAATAAAGTTGATGGCTGAAGATGGTGATATAAAAAAGGTGCTGGAAGACAATATGACCAGTAAAAATTACACCTATCAAACTATTATTTTATCGACTAAAAAGAAAATATCTGAAGATAATTTGATAAAACCACTTTTAAAGTATTTGAACACAACAGATTACTATAATAAAATTCAAAAAGAGGTTTATAAAAATATAGAAGTCAAAATGAAACAAAATGATTCTATAATAAAACAGATTGATGGCATATTAAGTAATTTTTCAAACTCCACAAGTGGAGCCCGGAAAAATGAAAAACTGATGTATTATAATGAAAACACACAGTTAAATGATATTTTAAAAACCAAAAAAGATTTGATTAATGAACAAGCAAATCATAGGATAGATTTAATTGGCTATGATAAGATTATAAAAGAAAATAGTGTTACTACCAATTTAGAATCTATTAAATATGTGAAAGGTTATTTAAAGTTTATATTGCCTATTTTATTTATTGTTCTATTTGGTTTTGTATATCTTTTTAAAGCTTTTTATAATAGGCAAAAGGAGTTAACTACTTTCTAATTCTTTTTAATATTAAAATTATATTTTTGTCAAAAAATTGAATATGAATATAAAAATAATAATTATAGCTTTTATTTTTGGATTGTTTTTCTCTTCTTGTAAAGAAGAAAAAAAAACTGTGGTAAAGAATGATTACTCTGTTACTATTGAGGGGGTCTTTTTGAAAAATGATAAACTGCAAGTTTTTTATTTAATAGATGGTAGCGATTGGAAAGATGAAAATTCTGTTTCGCAACCTATATATGCATCGAATGAAATGCAAAAAATTGTATTACATTTTCCTGAAAAAATAGTTCCTGTAAATATAAGGGTTGACTTAGGTTTTAATTCTACACAATCAAATATTACTATTAAAAATATTTCGGTTAAACATAAATCAAAAGTAATTAATGGTGATTTTGAAAAGTATACAAAATATTTTTATCCAAATGAATTTGTAACTTGGGACCCCAATTATTTTGGATATAAACTAAGTGTTGTTAATGAGAAGTATGACCCATTTTTAATGGGAAATGATGAACTGGTGATTCAATTAGTTAAAATAAGTGATGATTATAACTTGTAGACCAAAAAATAACTTTTTTAGCTGCAAATAGTCATGATTGACTTTCGATCTCTTTATTAATAAAGTAATGAATTTAAAAAAAATAAAAATTAAAGAGATTCGAAATTATATAATCTACGGCTCAGGTCAGTTTATTAATTTATTATCGCCTTTATTAATAGCTCCCTATGTAATTTCAGTTTGTGGAATCGAGCAATGGGGAAAAATTGGTGCTGCAACTTCTGTTTATATAATTCTGGGAATATTTATTGATTTTGGTTCTCAGCTTTTAGGTGTTAAAGAAATAAGCTCAAATAAAAACAACCAGGAGAATGTTCGAAACTATTTAAGTATAACTTATGCCTTCCGTTTAATCGTTCTATTGCTTATTTCTACAGGATGTATTTTGTTTTTTATTACGTTTCGAAATCTTGATTTCAAACTCTATTCTTGGGGTTTATGGGCTCTGATTGCGCAATTTTTTAATCCGATTTGGTTTTATATAGGAGTAGAAAATTTTAAACGAATTAATAAAATAATCATCGTATCTAAGACTGTTTACATACTCTTTGTGTATTTAATTGTAAAGCAAAAATCAGATTATATTTATGTTGTTTTTTTACTGGGATTATCAAATACACTTGTTTATTCTTATTATTACTTTAAGATATTTAAGACTTATGATATGTCATTGTTATCAGTTTCTAAGAGTAAATTGATCAGTAATGTGAAAAAAGAATTTCCTATTGTCATCTCAAATTTATCAATATCAGTTTATACAAATTTCCCCATTTTAATTATAAAATTTGTGCTAGGAGATTTTTATGCCGGAATTTATAAAATTGGAGACATGTTTTTGAATATCCTAAGAAGTTATTTAGTTGTTTTTTTTAATGTAAGTTTTCCTAAATTTTGTAACCTCTATGGGATAAATAAAAATGAAGCAATTTTGTATTTAAAGAGAATAAACATTGTTAATATTACCTTTTTACTATTAATGATTATTGTTTTATACTTTGTTTCATTTTTCTTAATTAATACATTTGAAATAGACCAAAAGCTTAAAGATTCTTTTTTATTTTGCACGAACTTTTTATTTATTTCATTGATAATTGCGTTAAATGTGCCTTTTTATCAAATACTATTATTGAAAAACCGTCAAAAAAATATTGCCAGAATATCCTTTTTTGGCGCAATGCTAATGTTTGTTAGCTGCTATTTTTTATCATTAAATTTCAATTTAAAAGGAAGTATAATTTCAATATATGTTGTAGAAACCTTTATTACAATTTGTATTATAATGGCTAGTATATCACTTAAAAGAAATGAATAAGTCACTAAATGTTCCGGCAGAATTAGATGCAGCTCTTTTGAATTGTAAAGTGTACATTGTACTTCTAAATTATAACGGATCTGCTGATACGATAGAATGTTTAGAAAGTTTACAAAATTTAAATTACTCAAATTATCAGGTTTTAATTATTGATAATAGTCAGGTAGATTCACCTTTTATAACTTTATTAAATTGGGCAATTCTTAAGAATATTAAATTTGATCAAACCACCGAGTCGGAACTTGATCTTGAAATATTTCAACAACAATTTGTTTTTGTAAAAGCACAACAAAACAATGGTTTTGCTGCCGGAAATAATATTGCTTTAATGGCGATTTTAAAGGTTTCCGGATTTGATGATTACGTTTGGTTGTTAAACAATGACACAGTTGTTGACAAAGAAGCTTTAAAAAATCAGATTTCATATGTACTAAAACCTGAGAATAAAAGAATCGGGATTTTAGGAAGTAAATTAATTTATTATTTCGATCAGGATAAAATACAGGCAATTGGAGGAAAATTTAATGAAAACTTTTATATCACAACACATGTTGGAGAAGGAGAATCAATAAAAAAAAATAAAGAAGAATTTCAGGAAATCGATTATGTAGTAGGAGCTTCAATGCTTGTATCGCGTCAGTTTTTAAAAGAAGTTGGTACATTAAATGAAGACTTTTTTCTTTATTATGAAGAATTAGATTGGGCAAATAGAGCAAAAAAACAAAACTGGACATTAGATTGGTGTGAAGATTCTATTGTTTTTCATAAAGAAGGAGCAAGTATAGGATCGTCGTATAAATCAACACAAAAGTCTTTTTTTTCTGAGATTAATATATTCAAGAGCAGAAAAATTTTCATTAAAAAATATTACAAACCTGGTCTGCGATTTTATGTCGCCAGTTTGCTATTGATTTTAAACAGAGTAAGAAAAGGCAAACTTAAATTAGGATTAGCGTTGTTAAAGATTACTTTTGAAAAATGAAAATAAGTGTAAAAACCGTAGTATTTTTTATTGTGCTATTAATGGCTATGTATCAAGATTTTCCTTTGGTAAATATCTTTGGAGAAATTGCACGATCGCCGATTGTTTTTTTTACACTTCCAATGTTACTGTATTTATTAATGCATCAAAAATTAATATTTTCTAAGTATACACGATATTTTATTTACTATTTGTTTTACCTGATTTTATTATCCGTAATATTTTTACCTATTGTTTACTTTGCTAATGGATCTTTTTTAGTCTTAAAAGAGAATATAATTATTAAAGCCATCAAATTATTAGTTTACCCAATCTCAATTTTGATTTTTTACCAGTTTGTTTATACATTGCTCATTAGCGGAAAAAACAGTTTTAATTCACTTTTTAATGCCGTTTTTAGTGTCCAGATTCTAACAGGTATTTACTTGATTTTTGAAGTATTTTTTTTAAAGAAAGCTTTAATTTTTGCTTCATTTTTGCATTCGAATAATATAAAGTATTACAGAGTCAGATTGTTTACTTATGAAGAAAGCTGGGCTGGTACAATATTGACATTTCTTATTTTTTTGCCTATCTTTTTAGTCAATTATTTAGATAAACCCAAAAAGATAAAACGCAGCGTTTACATAATTTCTGGTTTTATATTTTTGTTATATACATTGTTTAGCGAGTCAAAAGGATATTTATTACTGGTCGTTATTTCGGTTTTGCCAATGACAGTTAATTATTTGTATAAACATGAGAAATTCAAAAAATTTTTATTAGTTGGATCTCCAATTCTTATTTTAGTCATAATTTTTGTATGCATAATTTTGCAAAAAAATATTGACGAACAATTACATTCAAGTATAACATTTGGTACAAGATTTACATCGTATCTGGCCTCGATACAAGTTTTTTTAACGCATCCTTTTGGAATTGGCTGGTCAGGATTTATTTATTATTTTCCTGAAGCCATTAGAGATGTCATCAATACATCATGGGTAAGTACATTAAATTTAAACGAAATAAAAGTATACTTAACGACTACAAAAGCATTATCAACCAAGACAGATTTTTTTGATAATTTAATGTATGGAGGTGTTGCTTTTTTCATTTTTCACTATCAATTCTTTATTAAAAGATATTTTTTCTTTTCAAAATTTAATCAGCAAAATCTTTTTTTTGTAAAAGTTCCTTTATTATTTTGCATCTTGGCAGGAGTTATTTACATCACTTATTATATAAAATACGAAGTCTGGTTTTTAATGGCTTTTTTAGATGTATTGCAAAGTCGAATGAGTAATAAAAAATCAAATATTGATGAAGATAGTCGTTGTAGCTAGTTTTTTTCCTTATCCTGCTTATTTTGGTGGTGCTTATGATGTTTTAGAACGCATCAAAGGATTAAAATACTTAGGACATGATGTTGATTTGATTTGTACGTGCAAAGAAAAACCTGATGATAAAAACGTTCTTTTTATGAAGCAATTCATAAATGAGCTTATAATTGTTCCCAGAAAAAATAAATTAGGTTATATATTTTATAGTGAGCCACTTCAGGCTGTTTCCAGAAAATTGCTAAAAAAAATAACGTTGCAACGGGAATATGATTATGCAATTTTGGAATCTGAAAGCGTCGGAAAAATACTTGAGAACAATAGTTTAAAAGCAAAAAATATTATAATAAGAGTACATAACAATGAAGCTAATTATTTTAATGAATTATCAAAAAGCACAAAAAACTTCAAAAATAAAATATACTATTATCTTGAATCATTAAAATTTAAAAGTTATTCCAGAAATATTTTTAAGCAATCAGATCGATTATGGTTTATTTCGAATAAAGAAATAAACAACACAAAAGATTTAAATTTATCTAATAAGTCGATCCATCTTCCGGCATCTGTTAATAGTAAATTTGTAAAACAGGAACTATCTACAAAAAATGTACTTTATGTAGGCGCTTTATTTGTCCCAAATAATATGGAAGCTATTATTTGGTATTTAAAAAATGTACATTCTTTGTTAGTTGACGAACATAATTACAAACTGACAATCGTGGGAAGTACGGGAGAATTTGAATCTGAAACATATCAAAAAATATTGGCTGGTTATTCTAATGTTGAGATTTACTTAAATCAAAAAGATTTAAGTAATCATTATTCCAATGCAACAGTTTTTATAAATCCAATGTTACATGGAGCAGGGGTAAAGTTAAAATCGATAAATGCAATTCAAAATGGACTGGTTTTGGTTTCTTCAAAAACCGGAGCCGAAGGTATTGGTTTAATAAAAAATGAAATGTATCTGGAGGCAATGAGCCCAAACGATTTTGTAAAGGCGATTTTAAAAGTGTTTAAGATGAAAATAGAAGACAGACAAGAAATGGTTGGAAACGCACAGCAGTTTTTAAATCAAAACAACTATTTGTCTATTTTAAAAAATGAATTTCAGGATGAGCAAAAGTAAAATAGGCTTTTATAATTATGCAACGATATTTTTAGCATCGTTTCCAATACTCGGACTTAAAAAAACGACTTTGGCGGTTATTTTGTGGTCGTTTTTTTCGCTTATTATTTTACTTTCTGAAAAAACATATCGATCAGTTCTAAAAATGGACAAAATTAATATGTTGGTTTTATCAGCGTATTATTTGGCATTTGTAATTGGTTTTTTCTTTATCGAGGATAAAATTTTAGCAACTAAATTTTTAGAAAAAAACATCGCTTTTTTGATTTTTCCGGTTTTTATGATTGTAAATAAAAATTTGATTTATAACGATACTTTAAAAAAAACAATACAGGTTTTTATACTTTCCAATATTATCTTAGCCGCCTATATCTGGATTGTCATTTTATCTAATGGATATTTAAAAGTAATGCAATCAGATACTTATTACAATCCAATTATCAGAAATTTTTTTAGTGATATATCCGAAATTCACCTTCCTTATTTGGGTATTTTATTTGTGTTTTCAAGTTTAATGCTGCTGCAGGATATTTTTTCAAGTAAAATAAAAATTACGAATTTAAATATTTTGAGATGTTTAGGTATTGGTTTATTGGTTTTCTCCGTGATTAGTTTTGCGGCAAGATTAGCTCTTGTTTTATTTTTATTGATTTCGCTTTTTTTACTATTTAAAATAACTACTTCTATCTGGAGCAAAATTATTTTTGTTAGTGTTTTACTTTCAGTGGTTTTTTTAACTTTTGTAATTCCATCTTCTAAGAAGAGAATCGATGAGATTTACAACACGAAACTTATATTACCGAACAAAAATCAAAAATCAGAAGAGGTTAATTTTAGATATGGAATCTACCATTGTACAAGTTTAATTTTAAAAGATAATTGGATAACAGGCGTTGGTCCCGGAAACGTTCAAAAGGATTTAAATAGCTGTTATAGTGATTATACATATAAAAATTACGATGATTACTCCAAAATAGATTATAACTCACACAATCAGTATTTGGACATCTTGCTTAAATATGGTATTTTTGGTTTAGTCTTGTTTTTAGTTTTTTTATTTTGGGGAATAGCAAACACCAATTTGTCATATAGAATTTTTTTATTTTTAATATTGATGGCAATGCTAACCGAAAACATATTGGATAGACAAGTTGGAATTATATTTTTCACTTTCTTCAATTCTCTTTTTTTTATAAACCCAACAAATTATTTTGAAAAAAGCACTAATTAGCGATTGGTATTATGTAAACGGAGGTGCTGAAAAAGTAATACATTCGATAAATTCAATCTGGGAAGATTTTGATAATTTTGCCCTTATTGATTTTTTGAATGACGAAGATCGAGCCTATATTTTAAATGGAAAAAAAGCCAAAACAAGTTTTATTCAAAAGCTGCCAACTGCAAAACAAAATCATAGAAAGTTTTTACAATTATTTCCAATTGCAATTGAGCAGTTTGATTTAACAGATTATGAATTAATTATAAGTTCCTCATCATCTGTGGCAAAAGGGGTTAGGACTCATAAAAACCAATTACATATTTGTTACTGTCATTCTCCAATGCGATATGCCTGGGATTTGGAGGATCAATATTTAAAAGATTCAGGCTTAGACAAAGGTTTAAAGGGATTTTATGCAAAATATGTTTTGAATAAGATCAGAGAATGGGATGTTACAAATTCAGAAAATGTAGATTATTTTATTGCTAATTCCAATCATATCGCCCAAAGAATAAAGAAAATTTACAATCGTGAATCAACGGTCATTTATCCTCCCGTTGATATTGATTTTTTTACTTTAGAAGAACAAAAAAAGGATTATTATTTTACGGCATCAAGATTAGTTTCATATAAAAAAACACAATTAATTGTTGAAGCTTTTAATGAATTGCCTCATTTAAAACTGATTGTTGCAGGTAATGGACCAGAATTTGAAAAACTTCAAAAGATAGCCAAAAGCAACATAGAATTTGTTGGTTTTGTAGATATTTCGATATTAAAAGATTACATGCAAAAAGCTAAAGCATTTGTTTTTGCAGCCGAAGAAGATTTTGGAATTATTCCTGTAGAAGCACAAGCTTGCGGAACACCTGTAATCGCTTTTGGAAAGGGAGGAACATTAGAAACAGTTGTTGAAAATAAGACGGGTATTTTTTTTCAGGAACAATCAGCTAAAAGTATAAAAGAAGCAATAATTCTTTTTGAAAAGATAAAATTCGATCCAAAAATTATTAGAGAGCAGGCTTTGAAATTTTCGAAGCAACGTTTTGAAGATGAAATTAAAGACTTTGTTGAAGAAAAATTTAAAGTTTTCAGAGTTTTTTAATTTAGAAAAGATCACCCAAATACATTCCTATAATTTTCAAATCAGTTACATTTGCGATGTATAAATAATTACTATGAAAAGAATACTTATTACCGGAGCTGCAGGATTTTTAGGATCGCATTTGTGCGACCGTTTTATCAAAGAAGGATATTATGTTATCGGGATGGATAATTTGATCACTGGAGATCTTAAAAACATAGAACATTTATTCAAACTAGAGCATTTTGAATTTTACCATCATGATATCACCAAGTTTGTACACATTCCGGGTGATTTAGATTATATTTTGCATTTTGCTTCGCCAGCAAGTCCGATAGATTACTTGAAAATTCCAATTCAGACCTTGAAAGTTGGGTCTTTGGGAACACATAATTTATTAGGATTAGCGCGCGTAAAAAAAGCCAGAATTTTGATTGCTTCAACTTCTGAAGTTTACGGAGATCCATTGGTTCACCCACAAACAGAAGAATATTACGGAAACGTAAATACAATTGGGCCACGCGGCGTTTATGACGAGGCAAAACGTTTTCAGGAATCCATAACAATGGCGTATCATACATTTCACGGAGTAGAAACCAGAATCGTGCGTATTTTTAATACTTACGGACCAAGAATGCGTTTAAACGACGGACGTGTAATTCCGGCATTTATTGGCCAGGCTTTGCGCGGAGAAGATTTAACGATTTTTGGAGACGGAATGCAAACACGTTCTTTTTGTTACGTGGACGATCAGGTCGAAGGTATTTTCAGGTTATTGCACTCAGATTATGTATATCCGGTAAATATTGGAAATCCGGACGAAATCACCATTAAAGATTTTGCAGAAGAGATCATCAAACTAACAGGAACGAACCAAAAGGTAGTCTATCATCCATTACCAATAAATGATCCGTTACAACGCCAGCCGGACACTACAAAAGCAAAAGAGTTGTTGGGTTGGGAAGCAAAAGTGAGTCGTTCTGAAGGAATGAAAATTACTTACGATTATTTCAGGTCACTTTCTAAAGAAGAACTTTCAAAAGAAGAACACAAAGATTTTTCGAGTTATATAAAATAAAAAAACGGGCAAATATTCAATTAGATATTTGCCCGTTTTCATTTTATTGAAGTTGCTTAAAAAGCATTATTTTCGATTAATTCTTTCATTTGTCGATCAAGGTTAAAGTTTTCTTTTGCATGAAGAAAAATATCTTTTTTCATCTTTTGAATTTCAACTTTACCTAATTCGGAAATTTGTATTAAAGTCGCATTTAATTGCTGAAAATCTTCTACAGGAACAACCCAACCCAGATTATTTTCTTCGACAATATTTTCACCTTCGCCTCCTCCAAAATAAAAAACAGGAAAACCCAAAGCACTATATTCAAATATTTTTGAAGGAACAGAACCGTAAATTCTCGTTTTAAGCGGAACCAAAGCAATATCTAAATCCTTCAATTTCTCATGTAAAACATTGCGTTCTAACATGCCGTGAAAAATTATCTTTTTAGTGGGATTTTGATTGAGGTAATTCAAAATTTGAGTTTTCTCAGCACCATCACCAAAAATATGCAATTCGACATTTAAATTCTCCAAATTCAATTGCTGAATAAGTTCAAAAACTCCTTGCGCAACGCCCAATAATCCTGCGTAAAACAGTTTTATTGGTTCGGCAGAATTTTCTTTTCCTTCTGGAAAATCTTCCAAAAAATGATCCGGATAATTTCGATACAAAAAGCATTTTTTCTCAGGAAAAATCGAATGAATATGTGTAATAATTTCATTGGACTGACCAAAAATATGAGTAGCTTTTTTATAGATAAACCTTTCTATAAAAAGTAGGATTTTATGCGAAACACTGTTTTTCTTTAGCACTTCAAGTTCAATAGCAGCTGTTGGCCAAAGGTCGGAAACATTCAGTATAATTGTCTTTCGTTTTAACCAAAGCGTAAAAACAGAGACAAAAGAAAGCAATAAGGGCGGCGATTGCACAATTACTTTTTTGGGCGTTTTGGCAAATAATAAATAGAAAAATAAAGTTGTCGAAAACGAAAGCGTCGAAACAATTCGTTTAAAAATATTCGAACTATTACTCGGATAAATCCAGAGGCGTTTTAGTATAATATTCTGAACCTTTTCTGTAACAGAAAATTTGCCTTTATATTCCGGAAATAATTTGCCTTTTGGATAATTGGGCAACGGAGAAATCACCGAAACTTCATAGCCGTTTTGATTTAATTTCAAGGCAAGTTGTTCGATTCTATTGGCAGCGGCACCTTTTTCGGGTGGATAATAATTGGATATGATTAAAATGTCCTTCATTATTTTTTATCCAATAAAATTGAAATAATTCTTTCAGATGCTTTTCCGTCCCATAATTCCGGAATGCCACTTTTTCTTGCGCCATTTTTCAGGAACTCACCAAATACTTTTTGTAAATTTTCTAAAGAAGTTCCCACAATAGTATTCGACCCCACGGTTTCTGTTTCAGGGCGTTCGGTATTATTTCGCATGGTAAAACAAGGAATTCCAAGAACAGTTGTTTCTTCGGATATTCCTCCGCTATCGGTAATAACCGCAAAACTATTTTTGATCAAATACATAAAATTTAAATAACCTTGCGGTGAAACAAAAATGATGTTTTTGAATTTGATTTCGCTTTCGCCTAAAATTGCCTGAGTTCTTGGATGAATCGGAAATAGTATTTTTTTGTTGTCGACTAAAGTATCGATTCCGTGCAGAAGTTCGATCAAAGAAGAAACTTCATCGACATTTCCAGGACGATGTAAGGTTAGAATAATATAATTTTTTTCGTTTAATTGATGTTCATCCCAAAAATCAGGAGCAGCAATACGATTTAAATTTTGGTATAAAGTATCGATCATCACATTTCCCACAAAGTGAATGTGATCAGGATCAGATCCTAGCTTTAATAAATTTTCTGAGGCAGAAGTTGAGGTTGTAAAAAAGTAATCGGTAATACTATCCGTCAGCATTCTATTGATTTCTTCCGGCATTGATAAGTCGCCAGAACGAATTCCCGCTTCGACATGCGCTACTTTTGTGTTACATTTTTTAGACACAATCGAACACGCCATAGTCGAATTGACATCGCCAACAACCAAAACCAAATCACAAGGATTTTGAATCAGTTCTTTCTCAAAAGCAATCATGATCGCAGCAGTTTGTTCGGCCTGAGAACCACTTTTTACTTCGAGATTTACGTTTGGCTTCGGAATATTTAATTCTTCAAAAAAAGTATCGCTGAGGTTTTTATCATAATGCTGACCTGTGTGAACCAATCGAAATGAAACATCAAAACCTTGATTTTGCTTGTTTTTTATAGCATTAATAATGGGGGCAATTTTTATAAAATTAGGTCTCGCACCCGCGATTATGGTGATTTTCATAAGTAGATTGGATTCGGTCTAAAAACTTTCTTCTGGCAAAAGTAAAGTTTAAATTGGAATCTGGAGAGATTGAGATGTTTTCTTCAAAGTTTAATGGATTTTTTGAAGCAAATCTTAAAACTGTTTAGAATTGGAGGTCACAATTTGTGACCTCCAATTATTCATTAATTTTTTAAGGTCGCAAACTTCGACCTTAGAGAATTGTTATTTTTTATAGCCAATTTTTACTCTTTCGCTTTCTTCTTCTTTTTTCTCTGTTAATTCATCTAAATAAGAAAAAACCAATTCGATATTCTTATCATGGTTTTCTAACTTCTTCTGAATCTGCAGAATATCAACTTTAATTTCAGTTGTATCCAAAAGCATTTGTCTCACTTTCATGAAAATTCGCATGATTTGAATATTGGTTTGAATTGCTTTGTCACTTTTTAATATGCTTGAGAGCATTAAAATGCCATGTTCTGTAAAAGCAAAAGGTAAATATTTTTGATGTTCTCCTCGTCCTTTCTTTAAGGTCACAATTTATGACCTTAAAGAATCATATTCTATTTTATTAAGTTCAAACATGAAATCTTCAGGAAATCTTGATATATTTCGTTTTACAGCTTGTTTTAAAACCTTTGTTTCTACTTCGTAAAGAGATGCTAAGTCAGTATCAAGCATCACTTTTTGGCCACGTATAAAATATATTTTGTCTGAAATAGTTTCTTCAGAAAGTAAAGATTGATCGTCCATAAGTTTTTAATTAAAAAAAACAAATGTAAGATTTTATTTATATTATAAATAAGACTTGAATTGTTTTAGCTTTCCACTTTTACTTCTTTCCAAAACTGTTTTTTGTGAAAAAGTAAAGTTTAAATTGGGTTCAAGATATAAAGTAATTGCCTTTTCTATTTTTTGAATTTGATCTTTATCTAATGTTGTATCTGAAACATATTCAATTTCAAAGCAATCTATTTGCGTTTGTTTGATGATAAATTCCTTTACATTTCCGTCATCTTCAACGATGCTTTTGGTCACGTAATAAAAGGTTAATCCAGGCGATTTTTTTCCGCTTGGGAGAATTGCAATATCATTAGTTCTGCCAATTAGTTTTTTTAAGATTGGCTTTTGAGGAGAACTTTTTTCGTCTAAAATACCAATATCGCCAATTTCATATCTTATAAAAGGGTGCGCTTTATTAAAAAGAGAAGTAATCACAATCCGGCCTTCTTCCCCGTAAGGGAGAACATTATTATTCTCATCTAATATTTCGACGAATAACGTTTCAGCATTGACTTGCCATTCTCCGTTTGGATTTTCAAAAGCTATCAAATCTAGTTCCGAAGCGCCGTATTCATTGATAACCGGAACTCCGAATTGCTTTTCCAACAGTTTTTTATCCGATTCAAAAAGCATTTCAGATGTCACAAAACAAGCTTTTAAAGTCGGACAAATTTCATTTAAAATAATATTCTTTTGTTCTAAATATTTAGCAAATAAAACAATCGAACTCGTATAACCGTTGATATAATCGAATTTTTTAGTTTTAAATTTTCGAAAGAATTGCTCCAGAATTTCATCAGATAAATCGAAAACCGGAAAACGAAAACGATGCGTTAAAAAATCTTTAAATCGTTCTTTTTTGTATCCAATAAAATCCATCGGAATGCCATAAAAACGAGCCTGATATGAACGATTAAAATCGATTTTGTACCAGCCAAAACGCATAAAAATAGATCTCCAGGTTAAAGCGTGACAATACTTATCTTTAGCAAAAACAAACGGAGTTCCGCTGGCTCCGGATGTTTTGTTGAGGTAAATATTTTTTCGCGAGTAGCCTTTTGACAGTCTTTCGTCAAGAGGTTTTTGTAGATTTTGTTTGTTCAGAATAGGTAAGTCTTCCCATTTCAAATCCGTTTTATTCCCTACTAATTGTTGATAAAATGAATTGTTTTGAAGATGAAAATCAACAATTTCTTCTTTTTTATTTTGAAGAAAAACAGCATATTCCTCTTGAGATAAATTCACGATTTTATCCATTTCAGCTTTGGCTTTCTTTATAGGAAAACCATTTAGTTGAAGCGAAATATCAAAAATAGAAATCATTTGGGACTGAATTTTCATCAAAAATAATATTATCAAATTACTAACAGAGAAGAATCAACAACTTTTTAAGATTTAATTATTTTTTACGTACAAAAGCAATTATTTTTGCACCACAACTAAATACAACTACACATGACAATTTTACTATTGGGATCAGGCGGAAGAGAACATGCTTTTGCGTGGAAAATGATTCAGAGTCCGCTTTGCGAAAAACTTTTTGTTGCACCGGGAAATGCGGGAACGGCTGCAATTGCTACAAACGTGGCAATGTCTCCAACAGATTTTGATGCCATAAAAGCATTCGTAATTCAGGAAAATGTAAAAATGGTGGTCGTAGGGCCGGAAGATCCTTTGGTAAAAGGGATTTACGATTATTTTAAAAACGATGAAAGTTTACAGCATATTCCGGTTATCGGACCATCAAAATTAGGAGCTCAACTTGAAGGAAGCAAAGAGTTTGCTAAAGAATTCCTGATGAAACACAACATTCCAACAGCAGCTTATGATAGTTTTACTGCCGAAACTGTAGAAAAAGGATGTGCATTCTTAGAAACATTACAACCTCCGTACGTTTTAAAAGCAGATGGTTTAGCTGCAGGAAAAGGAGTTTTGATTATTCAGGATCTTGAAGAAGCAAAAACAGAATTAAGAAACATGTTGGTTCACGAAAAATTTGGAGCAGCAAGTTCAAAAGTAGTGATCGAAGAATTCCTGGACGGAATCGAGTTAAGCTGTTTTGTTCTGACAGATGGAAAAAGCTATAAAATTCTTCCAACAGCAAAAGATTACAAACGTATTGGCGAAGGCGATACAGGATTAAATACAGGCGGAATGGGAGCAGTTTCTCCAGTTCCTTATGTTGATGCTGTTTTGATGGAAAAAATCGAAACCCGTATCGTTAAACCAACAATTGAAGGTTTCCAAAAAGATGGAATCGAATATAAAGGCTTTGTATTTATTGGTTTAATCAATGTAAAAAACGAACCAATTGTTATTGAATACAACGTGAGAATGGGTGATCCTGAAACTGAAGTTGTGGTTCCAAGATTAAAATCTGATTTAGTAGCATTGTTTCAGTCTGTTGCAGATCAAAAATTAGATACTTTCGAATTAGAAGTTGATCCAAGAAGTGCGACTACAATTATGGTAGTTTCCGGTGGATATCCTGAAGATTTTGAAAAAGGAAAAGTAATTACGGGATTAGAAAATATTACAGATTCTATAGTTTTTCACGCAGGTACAAAATTAGATGGCGAAAATGTCGTTAGTAATGGAGGACGTGTATTGACTGTAACATCTTACGGAGACGATTTTCAACAGGCCATAAAAAAATCTTACCAAAATATAGATAAACTAAATTTTGATAAGATGTATTTTAGAAAAGATATTGGCTTCGACTTACTTTAAAAAAGAGTGAGCTGTAGTATCTTGATTTTCTGTTCCGGCGTCATCAAAAATGCGTAATTGTTTAATCCAGTAAACGATTGCGCATGCGCAGATGATCATAAAAATCCAGTTAATAGTATTAGCACCAAACCAAGTAACAAGTTCTAGGTGACGTAAAAAGTCAAGTGGAGCAAATAAAATGTTAACGAATAAGTATTGTATTCCTTCGAAAAAAGCTGTCATAATTTATAAAATTATATGTTATTTATTGTTGTGTAACGCATTGAAGTTAAAATTCAAATAATAGAATCTTTTTTCAACTTGTTGGGTTTTCCTTTTTAAACAAGTATTATATTTACAATCACAAAAGTATAAAATATCCTTATGATAACAAGTGTTTTTAAAAAATCTACGCCATTAAATTATTCATTGGTCGTAATTTTAATACTGGTTTTCTTTTTTATTTTTCAAATTAAAGATCCATCATGGGTGAGTTCTTATTTTTTGGCGTTTCAAAAAGTAAGTTTACTACTCTTTATTTTAGCCTCTTTTTTCCTGGTTAATTTTATCGTAAAAAAGAACGGACTCAGTAAAGACAATGGTTACGCGATACTTTTCTATTTATTGTTTATATTATTCTTTCCCACGATTTTTAATAATGCCAATGTCATATATGCTAACTTTTTTATTCTCTTAGCGCTTCGAAGATTAATTTCGTTACAGTCATTAAAAGCTTCAAAAGAAAAAATATTCGATGCTTCTTTTTGGATTTTAATAGCTGCTTTATTTCAATTTTGGTGTGTTCTTTTCCTAATTTTGGTATTTATATCGATTGTTTTTCATGCCTCGAGAGATTATCGAAACTGGATTTTACCTTTTATTGCGCTTTTGGCAGTATCAATAATTTTTTTATTGATCTCCTTAATCTTCCATATTAACATAATAGAGTTTTTTCAGAAACGTGCTGTAATCGATTTTAATATTACTTATTTCAAGAGTAATTACGAGAATGGAGCACTTTCAATATATGTTGCAGTTGCCTTATTTTTTGTCACATCAATGTTGATGACTTTGTCAAACAGACCACAAATTGTACATTCATCTTACAAAAAAATAGTAGCCTGTTTTTTTATTGCAGCCCTTGTTTATATTATTTCACCGGATAAAAGCAATGATTTACTGTTATTAAGTATTGCTCCATTGACCATTATGGCGGCAAGTCACGTAGAATATATGCAGCAAAAACTCAACAACGAAATTGTTTTTTATGTACTTATTGCGTGTAGTTTATTTACGTATTTCTCTCAACTATAATTTACTTCCGTAAGCAAGATCACCCGCGTCTCCAAGGCCCGGAATAATGTAATTTTTATCGTTCAATTTCTCGTCGAGAGCAGCCACCCACAAATGGCAGTTTTCAGGTAAGCTTTTTTCAAGAAAAGCAATTCCTTCAGGAGCGGCGATAACCACCACAATATGAATTTCTTTTGGAGTCGCATTCTGAATTAGTTTTTCATGCACCGCCACAATAGACTGACCTGTTGCCAACATTGGGTCAAGCAATAAAACCGTTTTATCATTAATGTTAGAAACAGCCTGATATTCAACCCGAATTTCGAATTCATGATCATTATTAGGATGGTACCTGCAAGCCGAAACAAAGCTGTTTTCAGCATGGTCAAAATAGTTTAAAAAACCATTATGAAGTGGTAAACCGGCTCTAAGAATAGAACATAAAACCAGATCACTTTCTATTTCGGTTGTTTTTTTAATGCCAAGCGGAGTCTCAATTTCAACCTCTTTATACGATAAATCTTTGCTCAGTTCATAAGCCATAATTTCGCCAATTCGCTCAATATTTCTTCTAAAACGCATACTGTCGTTCTGAACGTTTATGTTTCTGATTTGACCTAAAAAATGATTTAATACGCTATTATTTTCAGAAATATAATGGATTTTCATAATAAAAATTTAGAATTATCAATGGTTTACAGTACGATAACGAAAAATTCATCGTTTTATTCGCACGATAAAAGTATAAAAAGTATCTTTGTAACTCTAACAAATAAACACATGTTTTCAAAATTAGCCTATTCAGTTTTCGAACAAAGCATCAAAGATTATCACCAGTTTGATAATGTAGATCAACCTATAAATAATCCTTATCCGAAGGATAAATTCGAACATTTATTATATCTAAAAAACTGGATTGACACTGTTCAATGGCATTTTGAAGATATAATTCGTGATCCGCAAATTGATCCGGTAGCAGCGCTTACTTTAAAAAGAAGAATCGATGCCTCTAATCAGGAGCGTACTGATATGGTAGAATATATCGATAGCTACTTTTTGCAAAAATACAGCGATGTAAAAGCAAAAGACGGAGCAAAAATCAATTCTGAAAGTCCTGCATGGGCTTTTGACAGATTGTCTATCCTGGCCTTAAAAATTTATCACATGCAGGAAGAAGCGACTCGTGCAGAGGCTTCGCAAGAGCACAGAGATAAATGTCAGGAAAAATTAAACATCCTTTTAGAACAAAGAAGCGACTTATCAACAGCAATTGATGATTTGCTTGCTGATATCGAAAATGGAGATAAATTCATGAAAGTGTACAAACAAATGAAAATGTACAATGACGATGAATTGAATCCTGTTTTATACCAAAATAAGAAATAATTGGCAAAATTGTCCAATAAAATTAAGCATATAGCCGTCATGAGACTTTCCGCAATGGGAGATGTCGCCATGACGGTTCCTGTTTTACGTGCCTTTGTAAAACAGTATCCAGAGGTAAAAGTGACCGTAATTTCACGTCCGTTTTTTAAGCCATTTTTTGACGGAATTCCAAATCTTGACTTTTTTGCTTTTGATGAAAAAGAACGTCATAAAGGTTTTTCAGGACTCTTGAGATTATATCGCGATGTCAAAAAACTAAAAATTGATGCTTTTGCGGATCTCCATAATGTTTTAAGATCTAAAATCGTGAGTTTACTTTTCGCTTTAAGCGGAAAAAAAAGAGCAACGGTTGATAAAGGCAGAGAAGGCAAAAAGGAATTAACCCGAGCCGACAACAAAATTTTCAAACAATTGCCAACAATGTTCGAAAGACACGCAAAAGTGTTCGAAGAACTTGGTTTTCCTTTAGATTTATCAAATCCAACCTTCCCTGAAAAGGCAAAATTAAGTTCAGATATAGTAGAAATTATTGGCAATCAACACCAAAACTTAATTGGTATTGCACCTTTTGCACAATACGATTCTAAGGTTTATCCGCAGGATTTAATGCAGGAAGTTATTGCAAAACTAGCAGAAAATAAAAATAATAAAATATTACTTTTTGGAGGAGGCAAGAAAGAAATTGAAATTCTGGATTCACTTTCTCAACCTTATGAAAATGTAATCAATATGGCCGGAAAAATAAAATTCCAGCAAGAATTACAATTAATAAGTAATCTGGATGTAATGCTTTCTATGGATTCTGGAAATGCGCATATCGCAGCAATGTTAGGCGTAAAAGTGGTTACGCTTTGGGGCGCCACACATCCTTACGCAGGATTTTTGCCATTCAATCAAACGTTAGAAAACTCCTTAACATCTGATAGAAATCAATATCCAAAATTACCAACTTCTGTCTATGGAAATAAAATAGTTGAGGGTTACGAAGATGCGATGAGAAGTATTTCTCCAGAGAAAGTAGTTTTCAGTATTCAGTCACAGTTGTAGTAGAAAATTCCAATAAAAAAAATTCCAAATTCCAACTTTTACAATTGGGATTTGGAATTTTTTTTATGGAATTTAATTTCTCATAAATCAAGAAAAAGATAGCCCATTGCTTTCTTTTTGTTTCTATCAACTACCACTTTTACAAAATGATTTTCTTTTTCAGTAGCGAGTAAAATGTGTTCAAAATCTTGGGTTGAATTTCTGTAAACTTTATGAATCAAATCAGATTCTTTAATTTTTTTCGATAAAATTTCAGCTGCTTTCAATTCACTCACGTAAGGCCAAATATTAAAAAAATGATCATTAGAGATTGATATTTCGGTCATTCCATCGGTAATAAACGAATTGTATTTTTCTTCTGAAAGTAGTTTAGGCCCTTTTCTGTTTCTTCTTTTTTTAATTATGAAGTAGATACAAAAGCAGGATGTTATTACAAAAAGTAGAATAAAAGAGAGGCGGAGATAATGATGCATTGCCATAATATTTAAATTTTAGGTTGACAATCAGATATAGCTTTACAAATCTATCTTAGATAAAGAAAAATGATCAGCTTTAGTAATGTACTAATATACTAAATTTTAAGCGCTTTTTTTGAAAAATCGACAAAAACTTATGGGTTTATTTATGCATCTTAGCGGTATTTTTTAAGTTGAAAACTATAATTTAAATAAAAATTCAAATCCCAATTTTAGTTGGAATTTGGAATTTTGATTTTTTATTGGAATTTATCAAAGCCATATCTTCTCATCACGACATCTGCTATAAATATAATTTTTAAGATTCGAAATCGTAGCTTCATAATTAGGAGCTTCAAAACCAAATCTTTCGTGCTCCATTTGTTCTTTTTCGATGGCAGTGCAGCCTTTTATAACTTCTTTGAGCATGTCCAGCATCGCGATTTCTTTACTGTTCGTTTTCTGATATTTAAACTCGACAATTTCATCTTGAAGTTCTTCGCAATATTCTACAAGTTTCTCAACTTCAGGTTCATCTAAAAGATATTCCTTGCTTTTAAAAATTTCTCGTACTGATCTCATAAAAAAATAAATTACAATTTTAAAAATTCCAAATTCCAATTTTGGAAGGTGTAAATTGGATTTCGTCTTTGTTAAAGCTAGCTGCACATTTTTTGTCACCAAAGGAACGAGGGATCACCACAAGAAACTTCGCAATCAAAATCGCCAATCTTTGTAGAGCTACTTGCGGAGATCCCTCGTTCCTCGGGATGACAATAATTGAGGGTTATTTTGTGTGAAATATTTTAAACTTTGACAAAGATTAAAAAAAGTAATAATCAAACAAAAAAAAATCCAAATCCCAATTGTAAGTTTGGAATTTGGAATTTGAATATTTTGGAATTTTAACTATCTAGACATCATCATAATCTACATAAATAGACTCAGATGTTGGGTGCGCCTGACACGTTAAAATTAATCCTGAAGCGATTTCTTTATCGGTCAAGATTGAATTTTTAGTCATTTCGGCACTTCCGGAAGTTACACGAGCAAGACAGCTGCTGCAAATTCCGCCCTGACAAGAATATGGTGCGTCGATTCCTTGTTTTAGCGCAGCGTCTAATATGGTTTGTTTTTGAGACATTTCGAATGAAACTTCGTCATCATCTACTAAAACAGTAATTTTTGTATGTCCTTCTAATGAAGCTTTTATTTCGTTTTCCTGAGATGAAGAAGTAAAAAGTTCGAACTTAATCGCTGATTCTTTTACGTTTTTCTCTTTCAAAATGGCAGAAACCGTATTGATCATTTCTTCTGGTCCGCACAAGAAAAATTTATCAAATTGTAATTCTTTGTGTTTGTTATTCAAAACAAAATTTACAGATGATTTCTCGATTCTTCCAAACAAAGCGTTTTCGGCTTTAGCCTGACTAAAAACATAATGCACGAAAAAACGACCTACATATTGCAATTGCAAATCATGTAACTCCTGGTAAAAAATAGTTTCGTCAGGAGTTTTATTTCCGTAAACCAATACAAATGAGCTTTTTGGCTCACTTTTCAAAACCGATTTTATGATCGAAAGCACAGGAGTAATTCCGCTTCCGGCAACAAAAGCTGCGTAATTTTTTTGTCTTTCAGCATCTGGTTCAAAAGTAAATACCCCTTCCGGATGACCAACTTCAAGAACATCGCCTGCTTTAAGTCTCGTATTTGCAAACTGAGAAAACAAACCGTTTTTTACTGCTTTTACTGCAATTCGCAATTCGCCGCTTTCTGGTGCAGAACAAATAGAATATGCACGACGAATTTCTTGATTATCAAGAGTTAATTTTAAATTTATGTATTGCCCGGCTATAAATTTATAGTCTGGTTTTAGTTCTTCGGGAACATTAAAAAGTACAGAAACCGCGTCATTTGTTTCGCGTTTTACCTCTTTAATTATAAGTTTTAAGAATGAAGGCATGATTGTATATTTTATGCAAAAGTAGCAAACGGAGATTAAATGTCAGGCACGAAATAATTATTTTTAACTTTTTTTGTAACGTTTCCCTACATTTGATCTCTTACTACAAAACTGAAAACCAAATAACCATGATTAAAAAGTTTATTTATCTCGAATGGAAGGCCTTTACCAGATCTGCATCCTTTGGTGCAAATGTGGCAATGAAAATTTTAATGGGTTTTTTGATGGTCTATTTCTCGGTACTTTTTATCGGGATGGGCGTTGGAGCATTTTATGTATTACGAAAAATGAATCTCGAACCCTTATCGACTATCAATCAATTTCTAATTTATTATTTTCTGTTTGATCTTGTAGTGCGCTTGTTAATGCAGGCAATTCCGGTATTGAATATAAAACCATTATTGGTTTTACCTTTCAAAAAACCAACCATTGTTCATTTCTCTTTAGGCAAAACAGCTTTGTCTTTTTTTAATTGGGTTCATGCCCTTTTCTTCATTCCTTTTTCGATTGTGCTAGCCATGGAAGGTTATGATGTTACAGGAATTATTTTTTGGCTTTTAGCGGCATTTTCTTTAGTCTATATCAACAATTTCCTGAATATTATTTTAAGTAACATCGATAAATTGTTCGTTGTTTTTATTGGAGTTATTATGGCTTTGGGAGCAGCGCAATATTATAAAGTATTTGATATTACGAGTTTTACAACGCCTGTTTTTCAGGGATTCTATGAAACAAAAGGATTATTTATAATTCCAATTTTGGCATTAGCCGGATTGTATATATTTACCGTTAAGTATTTCAAAAACAATTTGTTTTTAGATGCCGGACTTTCTAAAAAAGAAGATATTGCTACAACCGAAAATCTTTCCTGGCTCAATCAGTTTGGAACTTTAGGAACCTTTCTAAAAAATGATATCAAACTGATTAAGAGGAACAAAAGGTCAAAAACGACTATATTTATGAGTGTTTTCTTTTTGTTCTACGGATTCATCTTTTTCGGAAACACACATCAGCCTGAGGTAATGCACATTTTTGCAGGGATTTTTGTTTCGGGAGGATTTTTATTTGTCTTTGGTCAGTTTGTGCCAAGTTGGGACAGTTCGTATTATCAATTAATGATGACACAAAATATCCCGTATCGCGGTTATATTACTTCAAAATGGTGGCTTATTGTTATTGGTACCATTATTTCAACGATTATCGCTTCGTTTTATCTTTTTTTCGGATGGGAAATTTATTTAACTATCGTTATTGGAGCCATTTATAATATTGGCGTAAACTCGCACTTAGTACTTTTAGGCGGAGCATTTACAAAAACGCCTATCGATTTAAGTTCGGCAGGTGGTGCTTTTGGAGATAAAAAAGCCTTTAATGTTAGTGCGATGTTATTGACTTTACCAAAGTTATTATTGCCATTAGGACTTTTTGCAATTGGTCTTTATTTAGGAAACAAAACCATCGGATTAGCGTTAGTTGCCGGAGCCGGAGTTTTAGGTTTTATCTTAAAAGACAAGGTATTTTCATTAATCGAAAAAAGATATAAAATCGAAAAATACAGTACCATAAGTGCTTATAAACAAAAGAACTAATTCGAGAATGTGCCAATTTGATAATGAAAATTTTATCCAATTGAAATCAAACTTAAACAACAAGCAAGAGATTTTTTAATCTAAAATCAACCATCTAAAATCTAAAATCATCATGATACAAGTAAATCAACTTTCAAAACAATATAACGGAACAACAGTTTTAAATATTAATAATCTTGAAATTCCAAAAGGACAAAGCTTTGGCTTAGTGGGCAATAACGGTGCAGGAAAAACGACTTTCTTTAGTTTGTTATTAGATCTTATTCAGCCTTCGACAGGAAATATCACAAGCAATTCTATTCAGGTAAATACTAGTGAAAACTGGAAATCTTTTACAGGATCTTTTCTTGATGAAAGTTTTTTGATAGGTTATTTAACCCCAGAAGAATATTTTTATTTTATTGGAGATTTACGCCATCAAAATAAAGCCGATATCGATGCTTTATTGAAGCAGCATGAAGAATTTTTTAATGGAGAGATACTGAATAATAAAAAATATTTAAGAGATTTATCAAAAGGGAATCAGAAAAAAGTGGGGATAATTGCCACACTTATAGGTAATCCTGAAGTGGTAATCTTAGACGAACCTTTTGCGAATTTAGATCCAACAACGGTAAGCCGACTTAAAAAAATAATAAAAGATTTAGCCGATAATCCAAATGTTACTGTATTGGTTTCCAGTCATGATTTGCAGCATACAGTAGAGGTTTGCGATAGAATTGTGGCTCTTAATAAAGGCGAAGTAGTAAAAGATATTCAAACTTCAAAAGAAACCTTACAAGAACTGGAATCGTTTTTTGCGGTTTAAATTTCTATATTTCAAAAAGAAGCGTATTTTTACAAGTCAATATACTAAAAAACCTTTTTAGAAGTTAATTGATTTAAACTCTTTTCTATTGAAAAAGAATACTCTTAAATATAGTTTTTTTCTGGTCTTTTTGTTTCTTTTGATAGCCTGTTCTACCAAGAAAAATACTTTTTTATCCAGAAACTCACATGCCTTAAGTACAAAATACAACATTTTGTACAACGGTGGCATTGGCCTTGACAAGGGGTTAAAGTCCATACAGGCCAATGATCAGGATAATTTCTGGAAGACTTTGCCTATAGAAAAAATGCAAGTCGATGAAAATTTTTCTGAAGAAGAAAAAGCTAAAAATCCAGACTTTGAAAAGGCAGAAACCAAGGCAACAAAAGCCATCCAGAAACACTCCATGAATATTGGAGGAAGAGAACGAAATTCACAAATTGATGAAGCTTATTTGATGCTGGGAAAAGCGCGATATTATGATCAGCGCTTTATTCCGGCTCTTGAAGCATTCAATTATATTTTGTATAAATATCCTAACAGCAGTAATATTTATACGGCAAAAATTTGGCGCGAAAAAACAAATATGCGTTTAGGGAATGAAGCTATTGTTTTAAAGAATATTAAGCTTTTATTAAAAAATATAGATTTAGACAAACAAACTTTTTCGGATGCAAATGCTTTATTAGCAGAAGCTTTTTTAAATTTAGAACAAAAAGACAGTGCAGTTGCCAAACTTAGAATTGCCGAAGAATTTACAAAAGTAAATGAAGACCGTGCGCGTTATCGTTTTATTTTAGGCCAAATGTATCAGGAAACCGGTAAAAAAGACAGTGCAAATTATTTTTATAACGGCGTAATCGACATGAATAGAAAAGCCGATCGTAAATATATGATGCACGCTTATGCCAAAAAAGCCGAAATGTTTGATTATAAAAATGATAATAAGCAAATGTTTCTTAAGGCTTATAATAATCTAGTTACAGATCGTGAAAACCGACCTTATTATGATATTTTGTTTTATCAAATGGGTGTATTTTATGATAATTATAAAGTACAGGATAGTGCTCTGATATTTTATAATAAATCATTGTTCAGGAAATCTAAAGATCCCTATTTGGTTGCTTCGACTTATCGAAATATTGGAAACATGTATTTTAAAAATACTGATTATACAATGGCAGCCAAATACTACGACAGCACATTGGTAAAATTAGACCCTAAAACCAGGGAGTATGCTTTTATTCAAAAAAACAGAAAAAATTTAGATAACGTAATTAAGTACGAAGGAATTGCAAAACGTAATGACAGTATAATTAAGGTATACGGTTTACCTGCACCCGACAGAAAATTGTATTTTGAAAATTACATTACCGAGCTTAAAAAGAAAGATGAAGCAAAACGTATTCTCGAAGAAAAAGAGAAGGAGAGATTAGCCAACATAGATCGTAATACAAATTCAGTTAATGAGCCAACGGCTATAAATCCTAATTCTATAGGTAAACCACCTTCAGATCCTGAAGGTATTTTGCCGCCATCAGGAAATAATACTGCAAGTACATTTTATTTTTATAATCCAACAACAGTTGCCTACGGAAAATTACAATTCAAGAAATTGTGGGGTAACAGAACTTTGGGCGGAAATTGGAGATTGGCTGCGGTAAAATCTGCCAATAATGCTGCAATGAATGATTCTATAAATAATGATCTGGATGCGGCGAATAAACCAAAAGATTCTATTGTTATTGAAAAATATACAACCGAATTTTACGAAAAACAACTTCCAAAAACGCAAGCTGCGATGGATAGTATTGGTATAGAACGTAATTTTGCCTACTACCAATTAGGACTTATTTATAAAGAGAAATTTAAGGAATATAATTTGGCTAGTGCTAAACTAGAACAGTTATTACAAAATAATCCGGAGGAGAAATTGATATTGCCATCGATGTATAATTTGTATAAAATATACGAGATTACAAATCCGGCAAAAGCCGAAGCTATAAAAATGGATATTAGTTCTAAATATCCAAATTCGAGGTATGCACAACTTTTAAACAATACCAACTCAGAAGATTTGGCATCTGCAGATAAAGAGTATAAAAAATGGTATAAACTATTTCAGGAAGAACAGTTTGATACCGTTTTGGATAATATTGATAATCTGATCAATCAGTATTCTGGTGACGAAATTGTTTCTAAATATGAATTACTAAAAGCAAACACTTTAGGAAAGGTAAATGGTCTTGCAGCATATAAAAATGGTTTAGAGACAGTTGCTGATAATTATCCAAATAGTGATGAAGGTAAAAACGCAAGAGAGATTTTAGAAAAGCAAATTCCTGGTTTAGAAAAACTGGATTTTACTTCAGTTGATAATAAAAACTGGAAAATTTTATATTTAGTTCCTAATAACGATTCTAAAACCCGTAAAAAAATCGAAGAGGCAATTAAAGTATTTTTGTTAGTTGAAAATTATGAGAGATTAACAACTTCTTTTGACAGATACAACAAAACAGAAAGTTTTATAGTGGTTCATGGTTTAAAATCAGAGGCTTATGCCAAAGATGTTTCAGGAGTTTTTAAGGATGATAAAAAGTATCTAATATCAAATCAGCCAATTATCATCTCGAGTGATAATTATAAGCTGATTCAAATTAAAAAGAATCTCGACGCCTACTTAGCCCCCAAAACCCCATAATCCCCATAATCATGTTTGATAAAGTTAAAAAAAACGGAACAGAACTCTTAGGTAAAACAAATAGAATTGTAGAAGGCACCTCTATAATAGGTGATATCGTTTCTAAAGCCGATTTTAGATTAGACGGTGAATTGATAGGAAATTTTACTTCGCAAGGAAAATTAGTTATAGGCGCCTCGGGTGTTGTAAGAGGAGAAATTGTTTGTAATAATGCTGATATCGAAGGAGAATTTCAGGGAAAAATTAAAGTTTTAGAAGTCCTTAATATAAAGGCATCTGCACAAATTCATGGTGAAGTTGCCGTTGGTAAACTTTCTATTGAACCCGGGGCTGATTTTACAGCTACCTGTACCATGTTAACAAATAATCCAAAAGAAGTAACGCTAAAAGATGGAAAAGGAACCGAACAAAAATAGAAGGAATAAATGGATGCCGCTTATTAATATTCCCGTTCAAATGGGAATCATTATTTTCGTGTTCTCATACTTCGGAACATGGTTAGATGAAAAGCATCCTAGTCCAAAAGTATATTACAATACAATTTTTGTAATGCTTGGTGTTGGACTTGCCTTATATAATGTAATTCGTCAGGTTAATGATATAAATAAAACAAAGTGATTTTTGTCATTAAAAACACTTGATAAAAATTGCATCTTTGCGTAAAATTATTTTCTGAATGCTTTTAAAAAATTACAAACCCATTTTATATTTATTCTTTTTTGCTATAGCAGCTTATGTGTTGCATAAAGCAGCTTTTTTAGTTTTGGATTTAAATACCAGAACCTTTTATTATGGTATTGAATTTTTGTATTTGATTTTTTTCGGATTATCAGCATTATTATACCTTATATTACTAATAGTAAAAAAGAAGAATTTTGAGATTGTGGGGATGGCATTTTTATTCGGAACTTTTACTCAAATGTTAATAGGATACTTAATTTTAAGACCGATTTTGGAAAACCATAGTGCAGAGGTCATGGTTGAAAAAATCAGTTTTTTTATAACATTTATTTTGTTTTTGTTATTTGAGACGCTTTTAACTGCCCGATTATTAAATGAAAAGCGTTAAAATAGCGATTCTGTAAAAGAAGGTTCAAAAATAATTTTTCATATCCTTTTGAATATTAATAAAAAATGTACCTTTGCACCAAATTTTAGAAACGTAAAAAATAAGATTTTTAACAGATATGGTGATTTCAAACAAACCGCTCAAATTTATTCTTGCAGCTTTAGTAGCTTGTTCTCCAGTAATGAGTTTTGCAAATTCAGAGAATGACTCAACGCATGTACAGACTGAAACTGCTCATGAAGAGAAAGTAATTTCACATAACGCTCCTGTAGAAGGTGAGCATGAAGCTCTGGATCCAAAAGCTAAAGTAGACGCTTTTATTGGTCATCACTTACAAGATTCTCATGATTTTGTTTTCTTTTCAGATGAAAAAGAAAATAAACATTATGGTTTCTCATTACCAGTTATTCTTATTGACGGAGGATTGAAAATTTTCTCTTCTTCAAAATTACACCACGGTGAAGAAGTTGCAGAAGTTGATGGAAACTTCTATAAACTAGTTCACGGTAAAATCTACAAAACAGATGCTGCCGGTACCATTACTTTTAATGAGCACGGACATCCTGAAAACGAAAAGCCATTAGATTTTTCTATTACAAAAAATGTAGTGTCAATGCTTTTTGTTGCAGTACTATTATTTATAATGTTTACTGGTTTAGCAAAATCATATAAAAAAGGACCAATCCCAACTGGATTTGGAAGAGTGTTAGAACCTCTTATTATTTTCATTAGAGACGAAATTGCTATTCCTAATATCGGAGAGAAAAAATACAGAAAATATATGGGTTACCTGTTAACTGTATTTTTCTTTGTATGGTTGTTGAACTTATTAGGTATGACTCCACTAGGAATTAACGTTACAGGAAATATTGCCATCACAGTTTGTTTGGCTGCATTTACTTTCATCATTACACAATTTAGTGCAAACAAAGATTATTGGGGACACATTTTCTGGATGCCGGGAGTTCCTGTACCAATGAAAATTATTTTAGCTCCAATTGAAATCTTAGGAACATTAACAAAACCATTTGCGTTATTAATTCGTTTGTATGCAAATATTACCGCAGGTCACGTAGTAATTATGAGTTTGATCGCAATGATCTTTGTAGGTAAAAATTTAGCTGCAGATTTGCCAATCTCTATGGGATTAACATTATTTATTTCTGTTATCGAAATTTTAGTTGCATTTTTACAGGCATTCATTTTCACAATGTTATCTTCATTGTTTATTGGTATGGCTGTTCAGGATCATGATCACGCACATCATCACGAAGATGAAACTGCAATCATTTAATTAGAAGTTTAATTTTATATATATAAATAGTTATGGGAACAATTCCAACTTTAGTAGGTGCTGGATTAGTAGTAATCGGAGCAGGTTTAGGTTTAGGTAAAATCGGTGGATCTGCTATGGACGCTATTGCTCGTCAGCCAGAAGCTGCTGGTAAAATTCAAACTGCGATGATTATTATCGCGGCTTTATTAGAAGGTTTAGCATTTGCTGCTTTAATCTTAGGAAAATAATAAAGAAAGAACTAACAACATCTTTAACGGTTGGTTAAAGGTGTTGTTACTTTTAAAAAAAGAAATTAAATATTTAATATAGTTATAAAATGGATAAGTTAATTAACGATTTTTCATTCGGTTTATTCTTTTGGCAAGCTTTAATCTTGTTGGTTTTAATTTTACTTTTAGTAAAATTTGCCTGGAAACCAATTATGGAATCTATCACCGCAAGAGAAGAAGGTATTAAAAATGCATTACTTTCTGCTGAAAATGCAAAGAGAGAAATGAAAAATTTGCAAGCTGACAATCAAAGAATTTTGAATGAAGCTCGTGCAGAACGTGACGCGATGCTTAAAGAAGCTCGTGAAATGAAAGAGAAAATGATTGCTGATTCTAAAAACGAAGCACAAGAAGCTGGTCAAAAAATGATCGCTCAGGCGAAAGCGGCTATCGAAAGTGAAAAAAATGCTGCTATGGCTGAATTGAAATTACAAGTTTCGACTTTATCATTAAGCATTGCTGAAAAATTGTTGAAAGAAGAACTATCTAACAAAGAATCTCAAACTAAATTAGTTGAGAAAATGTTAGGTGACGTAAAGTTAAACTAAGATTATGGCAAGTACAAGAGCAGCAATTCGTTATGCAAAAGCAATTCTAGACTTAGCAAACTCTAAAGGTGTTGCCGAAGCTGTCAATAACGATATGAAGTCGATTGCAACAGCAATTGATACAAATCTGGAATTGAGTACATTTATTCAAAACCCAACTACAAAAGTTGAAGTTAAAGAAAGTGCTCTTACAGAAGTTTTTGCAGATGTAAATGGAGTAACCAAAGGTTTGTTTCATTTATTATTTGAAAATAAAAGATTTGAAATTCTGGAAGCAATTGCTTTAGAATATAAAAAATTATTTGATGAAGGTAATGGAGTTGAAGTAGCAAAAGTTACAACAGCAATTCCTATGGATGAAGCTTTAGAAGCTAAAGTTTTAGCAAAAGTAGCTACACTGTCAGATAAAAAAGTAACAATAGAAAATATCGTAGATCCATCAATTATTGGGGGATTTATTTTAAGAATAGGTGATCAACAATACAATGCTTCTGTTGCAAACAGATTGCAGGTATTAAAAAGAGAGTTAAGTAATTAGTTTTATTACACATAAAAGTGTCTAAATTATAAATTAAGATGGCGGAAATCAAACCTGCTGAAATTTCAGCAATATTAAGAAAGCAAGTAGAAGGTTTTGAATCTGGTGCTACGCTAGAAGAAGTAGGAACAGTACTTCAAGTTGGAGATGGTATTGCTCGTATTTACGGGCTATCGAATGTACAATATGGTGAGTTAGTTGAATTTGACAACGGACTTGAAGCTATTGTATTGAACCTTGAAGAAGACAATGTTGGAGTGGTACTTTTAGGACCATCAACTGGAATCAAAGAAGGATCAACAGCAAAAAGAACACAACGTATCGCTTCTCTTAAAGTAGGTGAGCAAATGGTAGGACGTGTAGTAAACACTCTTGGTTTTCCAATTGATGGAAAAGGACCAATTGGTGGAGACTTATACGAGATGCCTTTAGAAAGAAAAGCTCCTGGAGTTATCTTCCGTCAGCCAGTTACTGAGCCATTACAAACAGGAGTAAAAGCAGTAGATGCTATGATCCCGGTTGGTCGTGGACAACGTGAGCTTGTTATTGGTGACCGTCAAACAGGTAAATCAACTGTTTGTATCGATACAATCTTAAATCAAAAAGAATTTTACGATGCAGGAAAACCTGTATTCTGTATATATGTTGCAATTGGGCAAAAAGCTTCAACTGTAGCAGGAATCGCTAAAATGTTAGAAGAAAAAGGTGCAATGGCTTATACAGTTATTGTTGCAGCTAACGCTTCTGATCCAGCTCCAATGCAAGTTTATGCTCCTTTCGCAGGTGCTGCAATTGGAGAGTACTTTAGAGATTCAGGTCGTCCTGCACTTATTGTGTATGATGATTTATCTAAACAAGCTGTTGCTTACCGTGAGGTTTCTCTTTTATTAAGAAGACCACCGGGACGTGAGGCATATCCTGGAGACGTTTTCTACTTACACTCTCGTTTATTAGAGCGTGCTTGTAAAGTAATTGCTGATGACGGAATTGCTAAAAACATGAATGATTTACCAGATTCTATCAAGTCTATCGTAAAAGGTGGTGGTTCATTAACTGCATTGCCAATTATCGAAACTCAGGCTGGTGACGTTTCTGCATATATCCCAACAAACGTAATTTCGATTACTGATGGTCAGATTTTCCTTGATGGAGATTTGTTCAACTCTGGAGTTCGTCCAGCGATCAACGTAGGTATTTCTGTATCTCGTGTTGGAGGTAATGCTCAGATTAAATCAATGAAAAAAGTTTCAGGAACTTTAAAATTAGACCAGGCTCAATTCCGTGAATTAGAAGCTTTCGCTAAATTTGGTTCTGACTTGGATTCAGTTACTTTAAACGTAATTGAAAAAGGTAAAAGAAACGTTGAAATCTTGAAACAAGGTTTAAATGATCCTTATACTGTAGAAAACCAAGTTGCTATTATTTATGCAGGTTCTAAAAACTTATTAAGAAACGTTCCTGTAAATAAAGTAAAAGAGTTTGAAGCTGATTTCTTAGCTTACTTAAACAGTAAACATAAAGATACGCTTAACGCTTTGAAAGCTGGTAAACTTGATGACAACATTACTGATGTTATCGAAAAAGCAGCAAAAGAAATTTCAGCAAAATATATCTAAATATTAGTTTATAGTTTTTAGTTTATTGTTGGGTGGTTCGCCCAACAATAAACTAAAAGCAACAAACAATAAACATAAAATTAATGGCAAATTTAAAGGAAATCCGTAATAGAATTACTTCCGTTTCATCGACGATGCAAATTACATCGGCAATGAAAATGGTTTCTGCTGCAAAGCTTAAGAAAGCACAAGATGCAATCACTGCAATGCGCCCTTATGCCGAGAAATTAACGGAGTTGTTGCAAAACCTTTCTGCTACACTTGATGGTGAAGTTGGAGGAGATTATACAACACAACGTGAAGTAAAAAAAGTATTGCTAGTAGCTATAACTTCAAACAGAGGTTTATGTGGTGCATTCAATTCAAATATTATTAAAGAGGTTAAAAATCGTTCTGCTTTTTATGCCGGAAAACAAGTTGATGTTTTTCCTATTGGTAAAAAAGGAAATGATGTATTAAGTAAATCTCATAAAGTTCACGGTCACCATAATGCAATTTTCGATCATTTAACTTTTGAAAATGTTGCCGGAATTGCTGATAACTTAACTCAGAAATTTTTATCTGGAGAATACGACAGAATCGAATTGATTTACAATCAGTTTAAAAATGCTGCGACACAAATCGTTCAAACAGAACAATTTTTACCGTTGGCACCAATTAAATCTGATGTACCGGCTTCTACAGGAGATTATATTTTTGAACCTTCAAAAGAAGAAATTGTGTTAACATTGATTCCTAAATCATTAAAAACGCAGCTATACAAAGGTATTCGTGATTCATTTGCTTCAGAACACGGAGCGCGTATGACAGCAATGCACAAAGCAACTGACAACGCAACTGAATTAAGAAACCAATTGAAATTGACTTACAATAAAGCACGTCAGGCATCTATTACAAACGAAATCCTTGAGATCGTTGGTGGAGCAGAAGCTTTGAACGGATAATTTATTCAAGACATACAAAAAAGAGCCGACAAGTAATTGTCGGCTCTTTTTGCTTTATATATAGTAGTTTAGTTTTTCGTGATGAAGAACTTATAAAATGGTGATTCTCAATTCATTCAAAACCGAGAATCAGTTACCATTTTATAAAATTATCGGCAGATTTATCACTCTGCGGTGCTTTGTCTTTCGTGGGAACAAACTAGCTTTATCGGTCCCAATGCTCTGTTTTTTTAAGGGTTACATATCAGCAGAATCAATCCCTTTTGCTTTGTCTTTTGTGGGAACAAACTAGCTTTATTAGTCCCAATGCTTTGCTTTTTTTTGAAAGGTTGTATTTTAGCTTTGCTCATTCCTTTGATACAAAGTTAATATAGAAGTACTTGTAGAAATTTATATAATTTTTAATCTTTATTATAGATTTCACATACGGAGTTAAGAAACACTTAAAAACGGGGCAATTAAAAAAAATAAAGTATTTTTGATATCTATTTTTTATTACAATGAAAGTACAAATAAAAGAGCTTACTACGATAGATGAAATGTTGGATCAGATAGCAACCATGCGATTTCTTTATCCTAATTTATCGATTGAAAAATATGAAGCTTACCTTTCTGAAATGGTACCTCACAATTATATTCAGATTGCAGTTTTTGATAAAGATATTTGTGTTGGAATTACCGGTTGTTGGTCAGCAACCAAATTGTGGACTGGCAAATATCTCGAAATAGATAATTTTGTTGTAAATCCGGAGCATCGGTCTAAAGGAATTGGAAAATTACTGACAGACTATGTAGAACAGAAGGCTATAAATTTAGAATGCAGCAGTATCGTGTTAGATGCTTTTACGGGAAATTTTGCTGCTCATCGCTTTTATTACAATCAGGGTTACGGACCAAAAGGTTTTCATTTTGTTAAAATTTTAGACGAAAAAAAATTAACACAATAAAATAATAGGTCAATTTTTTTATTGAACCTGTAAAAGCAATAATAAACCAAAGAATTGGTTATTTTTGTTACAAACTTTATTATAAAATTATTTTGGGATTATATAAAAATCTGTTCAAACAAACTGCTATTTACGGACTAGCAACGGTATTGCCGAGAATGCTGAGTTTTTTATTGGTAAGATTGTATACTGGTATTTTACCAACTGCAGAATATGGGGAGGTTTCGATCGTTTTGTCATGGATGGTTTTCTTTAATGTCGTTCTTTCTTACGGAATGGAAACAGCATTTTTTAGATTCTATAGTGCCGAGGATGATAAGAAAAATGTAATAGCAACTTCTACAATATCAATATTTTGGTCCTCGATTATTTTCCTATTTGCGGCTTTAATTTTTAGGAATACATTAGCGAGTCTTGCCGAAGTCGATGTACAATATATTACGTATACCGTTTGGATTTTAGTTCTCGATGCTTTGGTTTTAATACCATTTTCTAAACTAAGAGCCAATCAAAGACCAATGGTTTATGCAGCAATTAAAATAGGAAATGTAATCATCAATTTATTGCTGAATATATTCTTTTTAATGTACTTACCTAAGCTTGCGGCTTCAAATCCTAACTCTGTTTGGGACAATTTATATGTAGAGAATTTCCAGATTGCGTATATCTTTATCGCAAATCTATTAGCAAGTTTAGCCACTTTTATAGTGCTTTCACCAAATTATCTTTCTTTAGGCAGAAAATTCGATCCTGTACTTTGGAAAAAAATGATGAAATACGGTTTACCAATTTTGGTTGCCGGATTGGCGTTTGCGGTTAACGAACATTTCGATAAAATTCTTTTAGGATATTTATTACCTGAAAATTTAGCAAAATCTGAAGTTGGAGCCTATTCTGCCTGTTATAAATTAGGTTTGTTTATGGTTTTGTTTGCAACCGCTTTTAGACTAGGTATTGAACCTTTCTTTTTTAGTCATGCTAAAAATGCTAATGCACCTCAAACCTACGCCGTAATCACAAAATATTTTGTTATTCTGGGTTCCTTAATATTATTAGGAGTGATTGTTTTTGCCGATGTTTTAAAATATCTTTTATTAGACAATAAATCCTATTGGGAAGCAATGAAAGTCGTGCCTTTAATTATTTTAGCAAACTTCTTTTTAGGAATTTACAACAACTTATCGGTTTGGTACAAATTGACCGATAAAACAAAAATTGGAGCTTATATCTCAATTGTTGGAGCAATTGTAACATTGGTTTTAAATTATTTTTTAATTCCAAAATACAGCTACTACGGTTCAGCAATTGCTACGATTTCAGCTTACGGAAGCATGATGTTGATTTCCTACGTATTAGGAAACAAATATTATCCAATACCATATGATATGAACAAAATTGGAGCTTACTTAGGAATTTCAATTGTATTTTCGGCTATTTCTTTTTATGGATTTAGAGAAAATTATTTTATTGGAGTTCCGTTATTATTAGCGTTCATGTATTTTGTTTATCATAACGAAAAAGACACGATCAAAGGAATTATGAATAGAAAGTAGAATTGAGTTTTAATACATTCAATTCAATTTTTAATATTTTAAAATAAAAAATGAAAATACAAATTATCAATAAATCACAGCACGCTTTACCAAACTACGAAACAATTGCTTCGGCAGGAATGGATTTACGTGCCAATTTAACAGAATCAATCACACTAAAACCGTTAGAAAGAACCATTGTAAAAACGGGTCTTTTTATTGAATTACCAATTGGTTACGAAGCACAAGTTCGACCAAGAAGCGGATTAGCAGCAAAAAGAGGAGTTACAGTTTTAAATTCTCCTGGAACGGTTGATGCCGATTATAGAGGTGAAATAGGTGTAATTTTAGTAAATTTATCTAATGAAGAATTCGTAATCGAAAATGGAGAACGAATCGCACAATTAATTATTGCCAAACACGAAAGAGCAGAATGGATAGAAGTTGCAGAACTTTCTGAAACATCAAGAGGCGAAGGCGGTTTTGGAAGCACTGGAGTGAAGTAGTTTTAGTCGCAGTTTTCAGTTTCAGTAATCAGTTTCTGTACTTTGCGACCTTAAAAATGAAATAAATAAACCTGGCGATCTTCGCGAATAACCTTTTGCGAACTTTGTGGTTAAATAGTTTTCAGTTGCAGTTTTTAGTCACAGTAATTAGTTTCTGTACTTTGCGATCTTAAAAAATGAAATGAATAAACCTGGCGAACTTTGCGAATAACCTTTGCGAACTTTGCGGTTAAATAGTTTTCAGTCGCAGTTTTTAGTCACAGTAATTAGTTTCTGTACTTTGCGATCTTAAAAAATGAAATGAATAAACCTGGCGAACTTTGCGAATAACCTTTTGCGAACTTTGTGGTTAAATAGTTTTCAGTTTCAGTTTTCAGTCACAGTAATCAGTTTCTGTACTTTGCGATCTTAAAAAATGAAATGAATAAACCTGGCGATCTTCGCGAACAACCTTTGCGAACTTTGCGGTTAAATAGTTTTTAGTCACAGTAATCAGTTTCTGTACTTTAAAACAAAACAAATAACCTTTGCGGTTAAAATTAAGAACCAAACTAAGAGGATTTTTATAAATCTTCCCATTAAAAATAAAGATATAATGAAAATAATCGTTCCAATGGCTGGTCGAGGATCAAGACTTAGGCCACATACTTTAACTGTTCCAAAACCATTAATTCCTGTTGCAGGTAAATCTATTGTGCATCGTTTAGTCGAAGACATTGCTAAAATATTAAAAGAACCTATTGAAGAAGTGGCTTTTATTTTAGGAGACCCTGCTTTTTTTGGAGATGATCTTGTGGCAAGTTTAGAAGAATTGGCTGGAAGTTTAGGAGCAAAAGCATCTATCTATCGTCAGGATTTAGCATTAGGAACCGGTCATGCTATTATGTGTGCAAAAGAATCTTTATCGGGACCTGCAGTTATCGCTTACGCGGATACTTTAATCAGAGCAGATTTCGAACTAGATCCTGCTGCAGATGCTGTAATTTGGGTAAAACAAGTAGAACAGCCAGAAGCTTTTGGTGTTGTAAAACTGAATCAGAATAACGAAATTATAGAATTGGTTGAAAAGCCAAAAGAGTTTGTAAGCGATTTAGCCGTTATCGGAATTTACTATTTTAAAGAAGTTGGAGATCTAAAAAAAGAACTTCAGGGCGTTTTGGATAATAATATACAGAATGGTGGAGAATATCAAATTAATGACGGAATAAAAGCGATGATGGCCAACGGAAAAGTTTTTAAAACCGGAAGCGTTGACGAATGGATGGATTGCGGAAACAAAGATGTTACGGTTGAAACCAATTCAAGAATGTTAGGTTTTTTACATAACGATGGTGAACATCTGGTAGATTATGATGTAACGTTAGAAAATTCAACCATTATTCCTCCTTGTTATATTGGCGAAAATGTAGTGCTAAAAAATGCAACAGTAGGACCAAATGTTTCTTTAGGAAAAGGATGTCATGTTACTGATAGTTCTATCAAAAATAGTTTAGTGCAAACCTATTCTCAAATAAAAAATGCTAACTTAGACAATGCTATGATAGGAAATCATGTTGTTTATGATGGTAAGTTTACCAGTATCAGCATTGGCGATTATTCGGTTTTAGAATAATTTTAAGCTTAATAGTTTCGTTTTTGTTTAAAGATTAAATTTTAGAGATGATACAAAAAGGAGTTATAGTCATTTTATTTTTCGTTTTGTTTGGCAATCCAATTTCGGTTATGGCACAAACAGAACCGGAAGATATTGCTATGGCAACCGATGAATATCAGGATGCTTTTTATGAATCATTAAAACAAAAAGGAATTGAAAATTATGATAAAGCAATAGCATCGCTGGATAAATGCGTAAAACTAAAACCAAATGATGCCGTAGCTTATTTTGAATTAGGCAAAAATTATTTATCTCTTAAAGATTATAGAAACGCGCAGGATTCGTTTGAGAAAGCAACACAGTTAGATCCCAAAAATAAATGGTATTGGTTAGGAATTTACGATGTAAGTTACGAAACCAAAAATTATCCTTTGGCGATTGAAACAATTCAGAAAATTGCTGTTTTTGATGAAGAGTATAAAGATGATTTGATTTCGTTGTATATGATTACCAGTCAGTTTGATAAGGCGCTTGTAACGATCAATGAAATGAATGATAAATTCGGAAAATCAGAAGATCGCGATCGATACAAAATGCAGATTTTGTCTCAGGGAAAATATCAAAATGCTGAAATTTCAAACCTGATTGATCAGATAAAAAAGAATCCGAAAGAAGAATCGAATTACATCAACCTGATTTTTTTATATTCGAAAGCTGAAGAAACAGACAAAGCATTAGAAGTTGCGAAACAATTAGCAAAAGAAGTGCCAACATCAGAGTGGGCACAAGTAAGTTTGTTTAAAGTTTATATAGACGGAAACCAGGCAGATAAGGCTATTAAGACGATGAATGTAATTTTATCAAGTTCAAAAATTGATTCAAAAATAAAGCATCGTACCTTAAATGAGTTTTTGATCTATGTCAATAAAAATCCACAATATGCTCCGGAGTTAGAAAAAGCAATTGCTTATTTTGATAATGATAAAGAAATTGATGTTGCAAAAGAAATAGGAAAATTTTACCACAGTAAAGGTCAGTTTGAGAATGCAATTAAGTATTATGAAAAAGATTTAAAATCAAATTCAGATACAGATCGTGAAACCAATTTGTTGCTGCTTGAGGCTTACACACAAGCGAAACAATTTGAACCAATGACAAAAAGAGCAATGAATATGATTGAAGTGTATCCTAGTCAGCCGCAATTTTATTATTATGCCGGCTTAGGAAACAATCAGTTACAACAATTTAAAAACGCAAAAACCGTTTTAGAAATGGGACTCGATTATGTAGTTGATGATAAAACGCTCGAAGCAAATTTTAATATTCAATTAGGAGAAGCACATAATGGTTTGGGAGATGCTAAGAAAAAAGAGGAATACTTTTTGAAGGCAAATGAATTATTAAAGAAAAAAAAGTAAAAGATTAAATTCAGATGAAAAAATATATAGCACTAATATTAGTGACCGCTTTTATGATTTCTTGTAAATCAAAGGCAGTCGCGGTACAAAATAATAACGGCAGCACAGAAGTTGTTGCAAAAGAAGATAAGAAAGCAATCGAGAAACATTACGATAATAAGTTAGATTTCTCTACTTTATACATAAAAGCCAGCGCTAGATATGTTGACGAAAAACAAAGTCAAAATGTTACAGCCGACATTAGAATCGAAAAAGACAAACAGATCTTAGTAAGTGTTCGTTTTTTAGGAATTACAATGGCAAAAGCTCTGATAACATCAACAACGGTAAGTTATTATGAGAAAATAAACAGTACCTATTACGAAGGCGATTTTACCAGCTTAAGCAAATGGTTGGGAACTGAATTGGATTACAGCAAAGTTCAGAATTTATTAGTAGGAGAAGCACTTGACGATTTAAGGAAAGGAAAATATACCCAGACAATTGTAGAAAATCTTTTTAAGTTAGAAGATCTAAAGGAAACTAACATAAAGAAAGCTTTCTATCTGGATGCAGAGAAATATTTATTGCAAAAAGAAGAGATTTCGCAGCCTGCAGAAAACAGAATGTTGCAAATTTCGTATGGTGACAGTAAAGTTTTTAATCAGGGAACGGTTCCTACTAGTATCGAAATCAATGCAATGCAGCCCAAAGGCAAAACCAATATTAATTTGAATTACAATAATATTTCATTTAATGAAGAACTTTCTTTTCCATATAGCGTACCAAGTGGTTATAAAAAAGTTATAATTAAGTAAATTTGCAAAAAGAAAACATAAACATGCCAAAATTTCTCCTAAGCCTAATTTTTATATGTGCCACGACATTTATGTGGGCGCAAGATGATTCGCAACAAGAAAAACTTGAACAGCGTAAAGCGCAGATTCAACAGGAAATTAGAGACAACGAAAAAATGTTGCAGTCTGTAAAGAAAAAAGAAAAATCAGCAGTAAATGTTTTTTTGATTCAGGCGAATAAAATTAAACTGAAAGAGAAACTGATTAATACTACAGCAAAACAGGAAAAACTTTTAAGTAATGATATGTATATTAATCAGGTTAAGGTTAATAAATTAAAAAAAGAACTTGAAGTTTTAAAAGCAGATTATGCAAAAATGATCTTAAAATCATATAAAAGCCGATCTGAGCAAAGTAGAGCCATGTTTATTTTATCATCAGAAAGCTTTTTGCAAGCGTATAAAAGAGCACAATATTTAAAACAATATACAAATTTCAGAAAGAATCAAGGTTTAGAAATTCAATCAAAAACTGCTCAATTAGTTGATTACAATGCTAAATTGGACGGGCAGAGGCAGGTTAAGAAAAAAATTATTGCCGAAAATCAGAAAGAAAAGCAAAGCTTAGAAGTTGAAAAGCAAGAACAGCAAAAATTAGTTAACTCAATTAAAAAAGATAAAAGTAAAATTATTGCCGATACAAAAGCGAAACAACAGGAATCTAGAAAAATCGATGCTAAAATTAAGGAGCTTATCCGTGAACAAATTAGATTAGCGAATAAAAGAGCCGAAGAAGAAAGACGTAAAAGAATCGCAGAAGGTAAAGCCAGCGAAGCAGAGAAAGCAGAAGCGTCATCACCTAAAACTTATTCATCTGATAGAATTACATTAACACCGGAAGGTAAAATTCTGGCTGCCGATTTTAAAGCCAACAGAGGAAAACTGCCTTGGCCGGTAGAAAAAGGATTTATATCTCTTGGTTACGGAGATCAGCCGCATCCCTTATATCCAACACTTACAGTTCATAATTCCGGAGTAGAGATTACTACAGAACAAGGAGCAAGTGCACGTGCTGTATTTGAGGGAGTAGTATCAAAAGTGATAGCCTTGTCGCCTGTAAACAGAGCTGTTTTTATTCAGCATGGAGATTACTTTACAGTATATCAAAACCTAAGTTCGGTATCTGTTGAGCAAGGTGATAAAGTAAAAGTGAAACAAGTTCTTGGAAAAGTAAGAACAAGTGGAGACACCGGAAAAACAATTATTAAGTTTTTGATTATTCAAAATACATCAAACAACAATCCTGAGGGATGGTTGCAAAACAGATAATAAAAAAGGGAGCTCAATTAGCTCCCTTTTTCGTGGGTTGGTTTATTGGTTAATCATATTGTTCTAAAAAATACCTTAAAATATCAGTTGTAGTAACGATACCTTTAAGCTCACCATTATCAACTACCGGAAGAGCGTGAAATTCTTCTTTCACAAAAATTTCTGCTGAATCTCTAATGATCGTATCAGATGATATTGTTTTTGGTTTCGATGTCATTACCTGAGCAATGGTAAGCATATCCAGGATTGCTTCATCGGCACCTTCTTGTCCTTCAAACAAAGCTCCAAAAGTCAATCGATTAATATCTGTTCTGCTAATAATGCCAACTACATCTTTACCACGAACAATTGGAATATGACGAATGGCGTGTTTTTTTAACTTTTCAACTACTTTTTTAAGGTCGTCCTTTTCATTTACGGTTACGACACTCTTAGTCATTATATGACTTATAGGTTCTCTTTTTTTCATAATTGATATGTTTTAAGGTTACATCAAATATGTCTCAATTTTCTCATAAATAATATGATTTTTGTCAGCTATGAAATATCGTTTCATTTAATTTTAAACACCTCATTTTTTATATTTTTATAGAAAATGACATTCGAAATTGTAACTTTATAAAGGATTAAATAAATTAGAAGATAAAAATCATTCTATTGTTCATTTGAAATTGTATCGATTGAAATTTAAAATAGTATTTTTGCACTATGGAAACAAATAGACAGAAAAAAATAGGCGGTGTCATCCAGAAAGATTTGGTTGATATTTTGCAAGGTGAAGTGAGAAAAAACGGAATTAGTAATTTGGTAATTTCGGTATCCAAAGTTAGTGTTACCTCAGATTTATCTGTAGCAACAGTGTATTTAAGCATTTTTCCTCAGGATAAAGCCAAAGAAACTTTAGAAGGTATAAAATCAAATTCAACTCTAATTAAGCACGATTTGTCACAACGTGTTCGTTTGCAATTGCGTCGTGTACCAAACTTGGTATTCTTTATTGATGACTCTCTTGATTATATCGAAAAAATCGATAATGCTTTATCAAACAGAGAAAATCCAATTGAAAATCGTGATCTTTTAGAAAAAAGAAGAAAATCATAAATTGAATTTCCCCCTTTACATAGCCAAACGTTATATTTTTAGCAGAAGTAAAAACAATGCTATCAATATTATTAATCGCATTGCCAGCATGGGAATTATTGTTGGCACAATGGCTTTGTTTGTGGTTTTATCTGTTTTTAGCGGATTAAAGGTTTTTAGCCTTTCGTTTACAAACGAAATAGATCCCGATCTTAAAATTACCAGTACTTACGGAAAAACATTTTTGATTACGCCGGATCAGGAAAGTCAAATTAAAAAAATTGACGGTGTTGTTTTGTATACCAAAATTATCGAAGAACGCGTTTTATTTTTATTTAAAGACAAACAGCAGGTTACCTACTTAAAAGGTGTCGATCGAAATTATCCTGTTGTTAATGACATTAAGAAAAAACTCTTTAACGGAGATTGGCTAAAACCGGATACCTATCAGGTTGTTATTGGTTACGGAATTGCTCAGGATTTTTCGATGGGAATTCTTGATTTCGAAAATCCTCTTCAAATATTTGCACCAAAACCAGGAAAAGGAGCAATCGAAAATCCGGAAGAAGCATTTAATAAAACAGATGTTTTACCAGTTGGAATTTATTCGATCAGTGAAGATTTAGATTCAAAATATGTATTTGCAGATTTAGGTTTAGCGCAGGAATTATTGATGTACAAGCCGAATCAAATTTCTGGAATCGAATTTAATCTGAAAGATGGTGCTAATGAAAATGCAATAAGTGCCAAACTGAATACCATTTTCAATAATAAAATTACCATAAAAAACAGGGCACAACTTAATGAGTCTTTGTATAAAATGCTCAATACAGAAAACATTGTAGTTTACCTTATTTTTACCTTGGTAATTATTGTAGCGCTTTTTAATTTAGTTGGCGCATTGATTATGATGATTTTAGAGAAGAAAGGAAATCTTAAAACCCTTTTTAATCTGGGAACAGAAATTAATAGTCTGCGAAAAATATTTCTGCTTCAGGGAACTTTGTTAAGTATTTTTGGAGGTGTAATTGGTCTCGTTCTCGGTATCATTTTAGTACTATTGCAACAACAATACGAACTCATTATGATCACGCCAACTCTGGCATATCCCGTAGTTTTCAATCTTGAAAATGTACTTATAGTTATGGGAACTATCGTATCACTTGGTTTTGTGGCTTCTTTAATTGCCAGCAGCCGTGTAAGCAAAAAGTTATTGGATTAGTATATCGTACTAAAAAATATTACTTATATTTATCCTCTTAAAAAACTACAGTTTATGATTGTTTCTGCCTAATCCTATTTTATTTTCTTGAATAATTAGGATACTTACGTTTATTTTTCTTCAGTTCAGATCATTGCATCTGGACTAATTTTATCATTTATCCTAACACATCATGACAGAAACAACAATACAGAAAAGTTTATTTTCTAAAGTTTTCACCACATTAAAACAAGCAATCAAAGGAGACGAATCTTTTGATTATACCGTAGGCAGCATCAAAAAAGCCGTTATTCTATTGGCCATTCCTATGGTTTTAGAAATGATGATGGAATCTGTTTTTGCCTTGGTCGATCTCTATTTCGTAGGACATTTAGAGCACAGCAGTTTTGCCATTCAAACCGTTGGCTTAACAGAGTCTGTACTTGCTATTATATATTCAGTCGCAATTGGTATGAGTATGGCTGCAACAGCAGTTGTAGCTCGACGTATTGGCGAAAAAGATCCTGTTGCTGCGGCAAAGGCAGGAATGCAGGCGATCATAGTGGCATTTGTAATTAATACCATAATTAGTATTCTGGGCGTTATTTATGCCAAAGAAATTCTGATTTTGATGGGTGCATCAGAAGACGCGGCTGAGCATGGTTACATTTTTACACAAATTATGATTGGCGGAAGTTTATGCATTATGCTTTTATTTCTGATTAACGGAATCTTTCGTGGGGCTGGAAATGCTGCAATTGCCATGAAAAGTCTTTGGTTGGCCAATATCTGTAATATCATTTTATGTCCCATATTAATTAACGGTTTTGGTCCGGTTCCGGCTTTCGGATTAACAGGAGCTGCTATTGCTACAACATTAGGAAGAAGCATTGGAGTATTATATCAATTGTATCATTTATTCTTTGGTAACGGAGCTTTAAAAATTAAAGTTTCATACTTCATTCCAGATTTTTATCAGATAAAAGCATTGGTAAAAATTGCTGCTCCGGGAGTTTTACAGTTTGTTATTGCTTCTTGCAGCTGGATTTTTCTGGCGCAATTGGTAGCCACAACAGGAGGTGATCACGGATCAGCAGGATATCAGACAGCACTTAGAATTATGATGTTTTTTATTCTGCCGGCTTGGGGATTAAGTAATGCCGCAGCTACTTTGGTTGGACAAAATTTAGGTGCCAAACAAATCGATCGTGCCGAAAAATCAGTTTATACCACAGCAAAATACAATGTCATTTTTATGGCAACAATCATGGTAATTACACTATGTTTCGGAAAGTATATTATTTCGTTTTTTACTAATGATGAATTGGTAAAAACAATAGCCGTCGAAGCCTTACAAATTATGAGCATCGGATTTATCTTTTACGGAATAGGAATGGTTTTAATAAACACTTTCAACGGAGCAGGAGATACCTGGACACCAACCGGAATTAATTTCTTTGGATTTTGGTTGTTTCAGATTCCGTTAGCATATGTATTGGCGAAACATTTTAATATGGGGCCAACAGGTGTTTTCATCGCGATTCCGGTTGCAGAAACTGCGATAACACTTGCAGGGATTTTCTTTTATAAAAGAGGGAAGTGGAAACGTATTGAGGTTTAGGCTTTTGTGCAATATTTCTTAAAGTTATTCGTTTGAAATCTATAACCCAAAAACAAATTTAATATGAAAACCAAGTTTAAAGTTTTGATGCTTTTAGGAGCCGCAGTTTTTTTAATAGGATGTTTTGCATTTAAACCAGTAGAAGCGAAGAAGATTGTCGTAATTGATGCTGGCCACGGAGGACACGATTTAGGAGCAAAAATATATGATTTTGACGAAAAGACAATTGTAGAAGCGATTAGCAAAAAAATTAAAGAGTCAAATAAAAATGAGAATATAGAAATTGTTTTGCTTCGTGAAGGTGACCATTTTATGGAATTGAGCGAAAGAGTTTCTATCATTAATAATCTAAAACCGAACTTAGTTATTTCTTTGCATGTTAGTTCTACTTTAAATGATGGGAAAAAGGATCAAATGGATGCTTATGTTTCGAGTAAAAATGAAAAATTTAAACAAGAGTCAATAGAATCTGCAGAAAAATTGTTAAGTAATATTTCAAATGAAAGTTTGACAAAAGGGAAAGTTAAAGAAGCTCCTTTTTATATCATGAAAAATTCAGAGTGCCCATCTGTATTACTTGAATTAGGATATTTAACAAACGAAAAAAATAGAGATTATATAACTAGCGCAAAGGGACAAAAGGAAATTGCTTCAAAAATCTTAGAAGCTGTAAAGTAAAAAAACTTATATAAAAACGAAAGACCTTCAAATTTTGAAGGTCTTTTTTTTGTATCAGCATCTTTGTCAAAGCTTTAAAATTTGACAAAGATCATTATATTCTAAACAAATTCATATCCCGCATAAACCTGTTCGATTTCTTTCATAATTGCAAAAAGATTTTCAGGTTCATCAGTCGTAACTAATTTTTGTTTGTATTCTTTAAACGAATGAATTCCTTTAAAATAATTGGTATAATGACGTCGCATTTCAACAATTCCTAAACGTTCACCTTTCCATTCCATCGACCACATAAGATGGTTTCTGGCGGCTTCTACACGATCCGCGACAGTTGGAGCAGGCAAGTGCTCCCCCGTTTTAAAGTAATGCTTGATTTCGTTAAAAATCCACGGATAACCAATTGCGGCACGACCAATCATGATTCCGTCAATACCGTATTCGTTTTTATATTTTAGTGCTTTTTCAGGACTGTCGATATCGCCATTTCCAAAAATAGGCATTGTAATTCTGGGATTATTTTTTACACGTGCAATGTGTGACCAGTCGGCGTGACCTTTATACATTTGTGAGCGGGTTCTGGCATGAATCGTCAAAGCCTGAACACCAATATCCTGAAGTCTTTCAGCAACTTCATCAATGTTGATCGAGTTATCATCCCAGCCTAAACGTGTTTTTACCGTTACAGGCAAATCAGTACTTCTGATAACCGCTTTAGTCAAACGAACCATCAAATCTACATCTTTTAGAACTCCGGCTCCTGCACCTTTGCAAACTACTTTTTTTACCGGACATCCAAAATTAATATCCACTAAATCAGGTTTTACAGTAGAAACAATTTTAGACGAAAGTGCCATTGCTTCTTCATCACCACCAAAAATCTGAATTCCAACCGGACGTTCGTAATCAAAAATATCCAGCTTCATTCTGCTTTTGATAGCATCACGAATCAATCCTTCAGACGAAATAAATTCAGAATACATCATGTCAGCACCGTGCGTTTTGCATAATCTGCGAAACGGCGGATCACTAACATCTTCCATCGGTGCGAGTAATAAAGGAAATTCGGGTAATTCTATGTTGCCAATCTTGACCATCTTCAATATTTTGTGCAAAATTACAACATTTAGTTTAATTCACAGCAAAACATTCATAGTGAGGTTCAAAGGGTTGAAATTAAACCATATAAGTTATATAAGTTCATTTAAATAAAATGAGATTAATAAAAACTTTATGATGATGAAAAATAAGTCATATAAGTTTGTTTAATAAAATCATATAATACATAACCACAATATGAACTTATATTTTCCTCTAATAAAAAATGCGATCAACACAAACTTTAATATGTACTTATATGACTTATATGGTGAAAAAAAAATTATATGGTAGTTTTCCTGTAATCAAAAAAGCGAATAGGTTTTCGACTCATTGGATTAAAAACCAAAGGATTTAAAGTTTCTTTTGAGGCAAATTCTATTTTTGGAGTTACTCTTAATTTGGCTCTGAAGTGATCTTTTATTTCTTGTAAAAATTCAGCAGATTGATTTTTTGCGGCAATTTTTATCAGGATTTCATCTGTTCCTAAATCGTTGGTCGAGATTTCGATAATATGATTTTCGATATTGTCAAAACCACTCAAAACATCGTTCATCGCTGGTGGATAAAGCGTTGTACCTTTGTATTTGATCATTTGTTTTTTACGACCCACAACCGGACCAACACGCAATGTATTTCTTCCGCAGGCACAAGGACTAGTGTGTAACTGCACAATATCTCCGGTTTTAAAACGCAATAATGGCATGGCTTCAATCCCTAACGTAGTAAAAGTCAGTTCGCCAATTTCTCCGTCTTTTACAGGAATATTATTTTCGTCGAGAACTTCAACAATAATCAATTCCGGATGATGATGACCACCAACTCCATGCTCACATTCTGTAAAAGCAGTGCTCATTTCTGTGGAAGCATAAGTCGAAAACAACTTGATATTCCACTTTTCGGTGATTTTATTGGATAAAATGTTCATCGAAAAATCCTGATTTCTTAGCGATTCTCCAATGCAAATTGCCCCTTTTATGCTCGAATTATTATAATCAATTCCGTGTGCTTCAGCGTATTCAATTAACTTTAATAAAAACGAAGGAACGGTAATTAAATAAGAAGGTTTATATTTTAAAATAGAATCCCATTGCAATTCCGGAATTCCGGCGCCAACGCGAATAACACCCACTTTTAGTTTTCGTAATCCCAGAAAATAAGCCAGTCCGGCCATAAATTTTCTGTCGATTGTTGTCATTAATTGTACCACATCACCTTCAGCAATTCCCGCGCAGGCAAACGAAATCGCTTCATTATAAGCCAATCGATCCAGATCAGAATCGGTTAAACCAAACGTTACCGGATCTCCTAAAGTTCCTGAAGTCGAAGCATAATCAATGATTTTGTTTTGCGGAACACACAAAAAATCATCGTTGTATTCCTGTAAATTTTCTTTTGTGGTTACAGGCAAATATTGTAAATCTTCGAGTGTGTTAATTTTCGAAATATCAATATTTTGTCCTGCAAAAAGACGTTTGTAAAAAGGAGAATTTTGACTGATATATTGTAAAAGTTCGACTAATTTCTGCTCTTGAAAATTTTTAATTTCTTCTAAAGAATCTTTTTCTATTAATGGAATCATTGTAATTTTCTTTTGATTTTTTTTAAATATTTTTCAATTGCTGTTTTATCAGGAACTGTAGTAATTTCTTTGGTTAATGCTTTTTCAAAATGAGCCTGAGAAAGCTTGTATTCTTTTTTTTGATAAAAGTACAACCCTGCTTTGTAATACACAACCCAATAATCAGGGTTTAAGGATTGATATTGTTGAATAAATTCAGGACTAATAACTTGTTTGTTTTTCAGATATAAATCTATTTTATCGTCTTCAATTCTAAATTTCTGATAGTTTTTGTATTGAATGGTTTCCAGAAAAGGATCTTTGGGAATGTCTAAGTTTTTTTGTTGAAAAGAAGAAACGATCGGATTCATTTTTCTTTCTTTAAAAACAGAATCCAGATTATAACAAACAAATTCTCCCAATTGATACGGATTTGCCGAAACCCAAACCAGTTTTTCTTTCGGTTTAAAAATAACACCATGATGCGCCATCAGTTGATTCAGTGCTTTTTCGTTGCCATAACCCAAAGGAATGTTTTTTAAACCGTCTTTATTTCGTAGAATTTCGGAAGCAATTTTAGGATTGATTTTCGGGTTTTCTGCAAAAAGTTCCTGCATTCTTTCAAAACGATATTCCGAATGACTGTTGGCAATTTGCAACTCATTTCGCTTTTCATTTTTTAAATTTTCTCCCTGAAAATGATTCGCACAAAATAGCTGATCACTATTTGGAACGTCGTAAACATCCATTTTTTTGGGTGAAACTTCAATCAAAATTGCTTTGTTATCATGTGCACTTCCCACCATAATAGATTCTGAAACAAAAACTTCTCTTTTTTTTGCAATGGCGATCGCTTCGTCAATGTTTTTGGCGTGTTGTAAAATTTCGCGTGTCAGGATCGAAATCGGCGTTTTGGCAATCAACGGAATTTTAGATTTCGAAGCATTTATTGTAACGGTTAGACCTTCGATATTCATTCCGGAAACGGCACCAACCATTCCGGGCCAGGTGACCATCATAAATTGGTGACCCTCTTTCGGATTTATAAACGCGACGATTTTATTTTCCGCGAAAGCGTCATTCACATAAAAATCAAAATTACGCCCAAGGATTAAATTTCCATCTTCAGATTTTTCTCCCCAGGCTGCAAAAGAGGAGCAGCCCACCAGAGCCAAATCCTGCAAAGCGTGACCAATATCGTGTGCAGCATGCAAATACAAACTGCGCTGATATTGTGGTGCAATGTTGTCAAAATCATGAGAGGTATATTGCGAAACGCCAAAAATCTCCGTTTGATATTCTTCAGGAACATTCGTATATAATTTCCTGTTGTACCATTTTAAAAAATTTCGAAGAAGTCGCTGCTGAAATTTTGACGGAACTATATCTTTTATTTTAGAGAAAAAAATATGTTCCTGATTTTTTAAAAGAGAATCAGATAAAGCTCCTGTGTTTAGGCCAATTTCAAGAGGATCGCCTTCAACGTATAATTCCCAAAGACCTTGTTTGTTTTTTAAAAGTGAATTTTTTCCGGAAGCAAAAACACTATCCGATTGTTTGGCTACAATTGGTTTTGTATTATTATATTGAGAAGTTTCAGGAAGATGATGCATGGATTTTGATGTTCCGCAAGACGCCAACATCAACAAAAAAACAACGAAAAAAAATAAATTAATCCGGCTTTTCATATTTATACCTATCCAAGAATAATGAACTCATTCATTGCTATCTTTCTCATAACCTTCATAGTAATATGATTGTTCGATTCCTTTAAAAATAACTTCTCTATTGTTAACTTCGTCAGTTAAATTTTCCTTTAATAAAGTTCTTAATTCCAAATCGTTAATAGGACTTCTTTCCATTGACTGCAAATAAAGAGTTTTGTCAACGAATTGCCAGTTGACAACTTTATTGAGTTGTTTTTTTAGAATCATATCCAGCCATATTCTCATAGATCTGCCATTTCCTTCCATAAAAGGATGAGCAATATTCATCTCAACATATTTAGCAATGATTTCTTCAAAAGTGTTTTCTGGCATTTGCTCAATCTTCACTAGAATTTCATTAAGATATAATGCATTTGCAAATCTAAAACCGCCTTTTGAAATATTGAGTTTTCTTATTTCTCCGGCAAAATGATATAAAGGATGAAATAAATAATGGTGAATTGCCTTAAGACCTTTGGTTGTACCTACTTCTATTTTGTCTATATCATTCGATTCAAATAATCGATAGGCATTTTCTAAACTGTTCTTGTCAATATTTTTCATAGAGATTTTGTACCAAATTTAAGTCGAAATCAAAATTACAATTTAATTCCTAAAATTCGGAATTTAAAGTTTTCGTTTCGGAGTCATGTTCTGATGAATTACATATCAGATGCTTCATTAATTTTAGTTACTAAATATTCTTTTCCAAGAATTTCTGAGCAGGTTACAACCGCGCCAATTGTCACGCCAAGAACACCATGCATATTAATACTTTGGCCCGTAAGATATAAATTATCCAGCTTGGTTTTTGACGGAATCAGGGTTTTCATCGGATTATTCGAATCTTTAACATATCCGTACATATTTCCGTTGTCCCCGCCTATATAATCGCGATACGAAAGTGGAGTAGAGGTGTGAACAGATCGAATACAATCTCTGATACCGGGGAATTTTATCTCGATTTCATCCAAAAATTTAGCTGCTTTTCTGGATTTAAATTCTTCATAACTTTCTCCGCGGTCATTTTCATTAACCGTTGTATTAAAAGTTTCGATCCAGGGGGCAACATCGTCATATTTCATGTAGGTGATGAAAGTCATTCCTTCCGCCCATTCTTCTTGTTTTTTTGAGGCATTCATAGAAGCCATAAAAGCTTTTGGCCAGGAATTTTCATCATAATCATGAGCGGTCCAGACTTCGCTGCTTTTCTTAAAATGATAATGATTGTGATTGATGTATTTAAAGGTTTCCGGTTTAAAAACAATGTATAAACTGAAAGCCGAAATGACGCCTTCGAGACTTTGAACTCTGCTGTAAAATGATTTTCTGAAGTTTTCTTCGCCAGCCAGTTTCAAAGTAGTTTTGGGTTCAATGTTCGAAATAAAATAAGAGCCTGAAACCTGAGTTCCGTCTTTCATTTCTACGAAAGTAACCCTGTTGTTTTCTACATTAAATTTCGTAACTTCTTTGTATTTATAAAATTCACCACCGTATTTTTTAAGCTGTTTCAAAAGCTGCTTCGTGATTTGACTTCCGCCATTGATACAACGCCATGAACTTTGAATATAAGAGTTTACAGAAAGCGCATGAACGTAAAAAGGCGATTTGTCAGCAATACCCGCATACAAAAAATTAGAACCCGATAAAACGGCTTTTAGCTTTTCATTTTGGGTACATCCCTCGATTGTTTCTTTGGCGTTAAGCCCTAAAATTTCGTTGTCATATTTGCCTTCCCATTCTAAATTATAAAGCGGAAAACATTCGCAAATAGCTTTTATTTTTTTACAATATTCTTCGATATTGGTTTTTTCATCAGGGAAAAATTTCACTAACTGATTGGCGAAATTATCGTAACCCTGGGCATGCGGATATTCGTTTTCATCATCTTCAAAAGAGATAATATCAAAACCATTTTCATCTAATTTTTTAAGATTGAGATGATCTATGATTCCCAAATACTTAAAATATTTGTATAGATTTTGCCCTTCCTGCAAACCTCCTATGTAATGAATTCCGGTATCAAAAATGGTTTTATCGCGCACAAAAGTTTGAAGATTTCCGCCGTATTGATTATTTTTTTCAAGCACACAAACGCTGTATCCTTCTTTTGCCAGAATAATTGCCGAGACCAATCCGCCTAAACCGCTGCCTACAATTACTACATCGTATTGCTCTTTCATGCTAATTTTTCTTTAATACGATTATAGAATTTTCTTCTGCAACTGATTGAAAACCAAATTTAATTAAAGTGTTTTTTAAACCTGAACTATTGATTAAAATAACACAAGAAGTGATAGAAATGATTTTCTCCAGATCCTCTTTATAATTTTCATCAGAAATTAAAACAACGTCATATTGATTTTCTAAAGACAATTCGAGATGGTCCAAATAAGAGATTTTTCTCTTTTTAAGGAAATAATTGGTTTTGGCAACCGCTATTTTTTCTTCGTCAGCAATAAAAGAAACTACTTTTCGCTGTGGTTCCTGCAAGGTTAATAAAACGTCTAGTTGTCCGTAATCATTGGCTAAGTGCAATATTTTGGCTTTCGCCGAAAGGTGCTTGTTGAGACGATAATAGGTTTCTAAATTATGTTTTAAATCGCTTTTGACACTGTTGGTGATTTCAATTTCTTTGTAATCATAACTGTGAATGACCATTTTTTTGAAATAATCAGGACCTTCTAATTCCTGACGCACTTTATGAAATTCTGCTTTAAAATAAGCGCTTAATAGTTTCGTTCTTTCGGCATAATTTTTCCCAAAAGAAAGATTATCAGGAGTAATTCTCTCTAAAATAGATAGCGTAACATGACTATGATGAATGACAAAATCGCCTTTTGGAATCGCTTCTGAAGCACCATGAATTAAAACAGGAAGAATATCCAGATTAAATTCTTCTGCCAAATAAAAAGCACCTTTATGAAAACGATTGATCTGATTGCTTGTAGAACGTGTTCCTTCCGGGAAAATCATAAGCGAATATCCTTCGTTTACTTTTTGGCGCAAATGTTCAACGCCACCTTCAAGACCTTCAGAAACCGGATAAAAACCTGCTTTTCTAACTGTTCCGCCAAAAATAGGAGAATTGTAAACCCAGTCGTTTACCAGAAATATAATTTTTGGACTCAACATTCCCATTGCCAGAATATCGATAAACGACGAGTGATTGGCAATAATTATCGCTGGTTTTTCGAAGTTTTCATTCAACTTATTAATGACTTTTTTATGCAAAAACGGATTCGAATACAATACGGAATTCATGAATCTTGAAATGCAATAGCGGAATGCTTTCATTTTCGTTTTTTCCTTAATCGGAAGAATCGGCATGATGGTGATACTGAAAAGAGACATCAAAATACCGCCAAGTCCGTAGTAAGTAAACGAAATAATACCGTGTATAAAAGTGCGCAATACAAAAGGAGGATTTCCTTTTTTCGCACGATTGGATATAAAGAGTTTAAACAGAATCGGGTAGAAGATAAACGTGATAATCAACGCGGCAAAAACCCCAATTAATGAAACAGACGAGATAGAGCGCAACGCCGGATGACGTGCAAAAATCATGGCACCAATTCCTAAAATGGTCGTGATAACCGCCAGGATTATTGAAGTTCTGTAAATCGCAATTTCGTTTTTTCCGTTGGTATATTCTTTTTGAAGTGCGCTTGTTATGAAAATACTAAAATCGACACCGTGCCCAAAAATCAGCGTACAAACAATCATGCTAAAAATGTTCATTTGAATGCCAAAGATGCCCATAATTCCGGCCGTTACAATTCCGGTTAAAGCAATCGGAATACAACTTACAATGACCAATTCGACTCTGCGGAAAAAGAAAAACAAAATCAGGATTACAGCAACAAACGAATAATTAACCAGCGAATTAAAGTCGGTTTTTAAAGTACTAAAAAACGTCTCGTTCATTTGCTGACGATCAATTGCAATCAGATTATTCTTGGCGGAAGCCGATTTTACAAAAGCATCTCGTTGTTCCGGCGTTACTTTTACCAAAGTAGAAATCGTGAAGAATCCATTTTTTTCGGTTACAAATTCTTTCAATTGCAAAGCCTGAATTTTCAGATATTCTAAAGCTGAAATAGGTTTGAAATTAAAATTTAAATGATCAAAAAAGGCAGAATAAGTGGTCGGTTTGAATCCAAGTTTTGAACCTTCGGCAATCAATTCAGATTGTAAAAGTTGTTTTTTATTATTGTCCCAAAAAGAATTCCATTTTTCTATTTTTTGTTGTTGTGCCGCCTGCGAAAGCATAATGCCGCCAACGGAACTGAAATTCAATATTTTGTTGGTTTGCTTTTCCTTTGATAAATCGGCAAAAAGCTGAGAGTTGTTTTGCAAAACTTCTTCCATACTTTTTCCGTATGAAGCCACATAAATGGTTTTGGATGTTAAACTCGTGCTTTCTTCCAGATCTTTTTCGGCTGCTTTGATTTCCTTCGGAACAAAATTCAATTGCGATAAATCGTTGTTGAAACCCACATTATTATAGGTAAAACAGCAAATAATGGTAATTATAACACAAAAACCAATGAGATATTTATTGTTGTGAAAAGAGAAATGTGCCAGTTTATCGATGACATTTTTCTTGTGTTCGAAATTGTTTTCTTTTGGTTTATATAAATGCGGAACGATCAAAAGAGAAAAAACACCCGTTACCATAACAATTACGGCGGCGAAAATTCCCAGGTCATTTAGCGCATCTGACTTTACAAAAAGCAAACATAAAAATGCAACAGCAGTTGTAGAGCTGCTCATAATAACCGGCATTGTAATGTCTTTGTATAACGTTTTTACATCGCTGTTATGTTTGTAATGCGTGAGAATATGTATCGAATAATCGATCGTGATTCCTAATAAAATAGAACCAATTCCGAGAGAAATGGCTGATATTTGCTCTTTTACAAAATATAAAAAGGCCACCGCAAACAAAGCACCAAAAATCGTTGGAAGAAAAATAATCAGCGGAATCAACACTTTTCGGTAGAATAAAATCAAAATCAACATGAGCGTAATCATCGCAATTGTTGTGGTTAAGATGATATCGCTTTTGATTTGATTGGCATTGGCAACCGCAATCAAAGCCGAACCAAAATAACTTATCGAGGTTTTGCCTTTGAATTTTGTATTTAGATTCTCCTGAATTGATTTTAGTTTTTCGGCAAAAATCGTATTCTTTTCCGTTTCGCTAGACGGAAGATTTGAGGTAATAAAAAGCAACAATTTCGTTTTGTCTTTGGTCATAACAAAACCATTGTTGAGCGTAAAATCGTCACCAATATTTAATTGCTGTAATTTTTTTAAAGCGATAAAAGAAATCCCTAACGGATCTTGCAGAATAAAATCTTTGGTTACAAATCCCGATGGAGAAATTATCGATTTGTAATTTCCCTGAACCGTTGCTGCAATACTGTCTTTTTGAAGCTTGTTCTGAATCGCCGCATAATCTTTATTCTCCAGAAAAAGCGGTAAATTATTGTAGACAAAATCTATGGTTTCCTGAATGTTTTCTTCATCAATTTTTCCCTGAATTCCGGTAACGTAAGATTTACAGGATTTGGCAACACTGTCTGAAAAAATAGTGGCCATTTCTTTTAAATCTTCTTCAGTACCGTTTTTATCAAGCTTGAAAATGACGGTGATTTTATCGGCAAAGTTGAGTTGTTTCAACACTTTTGCCGTAACATCTGCCTTATCGTTTGTTGGAATCAATTTGGTAATGTCTTCTTCAAATTTAATTCGGGAAGCAAAAAATCCAAATGCCAAAAGCATCAAAATAGCCAATAACACCGATAATTTTTTTCGTCGGTTTACAAACAAGTGAATGGCGTAGAAGTATTGATGCATAATTATTTATTGTTGTTTTTGCCTATTGTTTTTTTCGCCACGAATTTCACGAATTTTCACTAATTACTTCGTGTCTAATTTTAAATGTTTAAATCATTTTAATCCTTTAATCTGTGGCATTTTTTTCGTTGCGTTTCCGTAATCTATTAAAAATTAATTCGTGCTAATTCGTGAAATTCGTGGCAACCCGACACAGATTATAAAATTATTTTAATCCCTTTAATCTTTGGGACAACCCTTTAATCATTGTTTTTCTTAGAACTAAAAGCGGTTAAAAGTAAATAACTGATAAAGCCAAAAGTCAGTGCCAAAACGGATGCTAAAATAAGACTTCCCACGATATATTGTGTAGCATTTTTTTGAATATCATCGAGCGTAACCGAACTGTCTAAAATTAAAGGCGCATCATTAGAAACAAAGTAACTTCCCATTTTTAGCGAACCGTAAATAACAAAAGGAATAAACGGCGGAAAACTTACATTCGAAGCCAGATAAGCTATGACTTTATTGAGCCTGAATAAAGCTGCGAAAGTAAAAAGCAAAACGGTTTGAAATCCCCAAAAAGGAGAAATTCCAATAAAAATACCCAAAGCAATTGCAGCTGATTTTTTGAAATTAGAATCAGAACTTTCTAAAATATCTTCAAGAAAGAATTTTTTAAAACCTTTTTTTTTTGCTCTTCTAAAAAAATCTCTTGGCTTTATGTACAACAACGCGTTGAGAACCAAAACGGTATTTAGAATACTGATTCGGGTAAAATCTTTAAATGGTCGAAAATGCGAAACACGTTCTGCGGGATCATACAAAATCTGGATCGGAATATTTTTTACTACAATACCTTTCCAGGCAGAACGCACAATAACCTCAATTTCGAACTCAAATTTATTGGTATAAAATTGTTTCGGAATAAGCTTTAACGGATATAATCTAAATCCGGATTGTGTGTCTTCAAGAGCAATTCCGGTTTCGAACTTGAACCAGAAATTAGAAAATTTATTACCAAAACTACTTTTCTTTGGTACATTTTCCTGAGTCATATTCCGGCTTCCAATCAATAAAGAATTGGGTTCGTTTTGAATGGCAGCAATAAAGTTGGGAATATCAGAGGCAAAATGCTGACCATCAGAATCGATCGTGATGGCATATTCGAAATTCATTTCAATCGCTTTTCTAAAACCATTTCGGAGCGCTCTTCCTTTTCCTATATTTCGAGGATGATGAATTTGAGTAAGCTCCGAATATTGTTTTAAAATTTCGTTTGTTGTATCTGTCGAACCGTCATTGACGATGATAATTTTAGAAGTAAAATCTAAAATAGAATCCAGCACTTTTTTCAACGTTTTGTGATTATTGTACGTGGGCACAATAACACAAAAATTGGTCGAATTAAGTAATTCCTGCTGAGATAAAGTTGGTTGCATTGGGATTTTTTTCTTGACCTACTTTACAAATTGCTTCTCTTTTTCAGAGAAACTTTTCGATTGTAAAACAAAGTTTTTTAGGTATTCCTTTAAAACACCACTTTGTTCAGTGTAATGTTCTGTAATGAACTTTTTATCTTCTTTAATGTTTTTTTTATAACCCGTAATTCCTGGAACATCTTCCTGAATACTCAATCGAATCATTCTGATTTCGATATTGTTTGGGTCACTTTTTAAAGTAGCTTCAAGAAGTTTTGCACCTTCTTTAAAACGGGAAATTTTACTTCCTATTAAGTTTTCAAATTTAGAATCTACCAAAATTGAAGCTGCTTTATAAGCCACTAAAATTTTCTCATCGTTGTTTGAAATTCCGGAAAGTTTTTCTGTAAATTCTTTAGCGTTTGCTTCTGATTTTGCAACATCAGGATATACCTTTCGAATGGATGCCAAATCTGGATTTCCTGCAAAATTTATCCATAGAATTATTGATAATAGTAATTTCATAATTATAGTTTTTTATACACATTGCTTAATTTTAAAGCAACGGTATCATTAAAATATGTGGTATTTTTCACCTTTACCAAATCATCCTCTGTGGTTGTTATATCAAGTTCTAAACGCAATTCCGGATTTGTTTCCGGATTGATCAATGCCATAAATTTTACATTCGTAAGCGTCTGAATCATCAAAGTACTTTTGGTAATCGATTCTGTAAGTTCTTTAATGATCTGAATCATGCAAACGCCTGGCATAATTGGGTTTCCTGGAAAATGACCTTTAAAAACCTCATGATTGGCATTAACTAATATACGAATATTAAATTTAGCATCTCCTGTTTTTTCTTCTGAAAGCACTTTATAAAAGTCTTTTAAAACCATATTTGTATTTTTTTATTTCGTTTCAAAAGAGTAAGAAATACCTATTTGAAAATTCATATTAGTATTATAACTGCCAAACAAGTAATGACTATTAGAATTATTATGATAGTAATCGCTGTCTAAAACATCTGAAAGACCTTTTTTAAATCGAAACTCAAAACCAATGCCTGAAGACATCTTATAGGCAATACCTGCAAGAAGCGAAAGATCATTATATGTTTTTGTAACGGCTAAATTATCGCTTAAAAGAACATCTAAAGTTGGCCCAAACAGTACTTGAAACTGATTAAATTTTAATTTATTAAGCAGGCCAATCGACAAATAATTCATTTTTAAATCCTGAGAAATTGTTCTTTCTGTTTGCGTATCCTGATCAAAAAAATTACGGGAAACATTATTAGATCCTTGTCTGATGTAATTTATTTCGGGCTGTAATGCATATCGTTTCGTGAAATTTATTTCTCCAAAACCTCCAATATAAAAATCAGGTCTGTAGTTCGCATGCATTTCTGAAATTGTTGAAAGAGACAAACCTGCTCTTAAACCTGGTTGAAAGCTCATTTGCGCCTGTACTTTTGCAAAGGCAAAAAAAACGAATACGGCAACCGCTAATTTCTTTGTATACATTTATTTTACTTTAAAAGTGTAACTAATACCAATTTGGAAAACCTGATTCAGGATAAGATCATTATAGCGATAACCATTATCGTCATACTCAACTCCGTCGTATCCATAAATATCAACTAAACCTTGTTTTAATCTTGCTTCAAACGTTAATCCGTTTGGCAATGTATATCCAACTCCTCCAACAATGGCAAGATCAAAACTTTCAGGATTACTGTTGATATAATTATCAGAAATTTTAAAATCTACAGACGGACCTCCTAAAATATGAAAAGCTTTACCACCAATATTAAATTTTGCCACCGCACCAAGTGTTAAGTAGTTCAATTCATAATTTATAGAACGATAATTATTATAGCCGTTTCCAAAATATTCTCTTCCTTCATCGCCTTGTCTTGAATACGTTAACTCAGGCTGTAACGAAAAATATTTATTAAATTTAATGTTCACTAATCCGCCAACATAAAAATCTGCTTTAGATCTATTATCATCAATATTAGTTAATGTTGATAAATTTAAACCGCCTCTAAGCCCGGGACTAACTCTTACTTGTGCCTGAGAAGATTGAATTCCAAGAAATAAAACAAAAGCAATTACGGTTAATTTTTTCATTTTGGTTTGATTTAAAGTTTATGAATAGTTTAAATTTTTTATTCTGATTTAAAATAATTCAGTTCAATTTTCAATTTAATATTCTGATGAATAATCTGAATCTTTTCGGCAAAAATATTGTTTTCTGAAGTAAATGTCAGCGTAAATTTTTCTTTTGTTTGGGATGAATGAACGACTTTCTCTAATCGATGATCTTTTTTTGAGATGAAAAGATAATTGTCGCGTTTTCCATCTTTCGATTTATAAATATTATCCGAGTCATTTTCAAATTGTTCCTGAATCAGATATTCTTTTTTGAGCAATAATCTAAAATCTTCTTTTAAAGTATTGATGAGTATTTTTCGATCTAATTCTGAAACAATTGAGTTAACTTTGAAAGTGTTATCAGAGATTTCAAAATCTAATAATTTGTTCCCAAATTCAGTTGTGAAAACGATGCGATGAACAGTGTCATTTATTTTTTTGGCAATAAAAATTCCGCTGATTTCATTTCCGTAAACCGTGATGTTTGTTTTGTAAACATAATCGGTTTTTGAATCTGAAAAATAGGGAACTTCATAAGACGTTTTGTCTAATTTTTTAGGCGTATAATTTTTGGTGACCGAGCCACACGAAACTAAAATAATTGCCAGAAAGCAATTAATTAGTAAAAACTGAATCGTCGATTTTTGCATTGATCACTTTATTTTTAAGTACAATTCGGGTATAATCTTCAGATGATTCTAATAATTTTACCTGAACAACGGTGGCTTCTTCTTTATCAAAAGTCAGTTCGATTTGCTTAATGTATTTTTTCAGCGTAGCATCTTTCGGAACAAATTTTGCCAGATTCTGACCTTTTACTTTAAAGTACGAAATCGTAAATTCTTTGTCGTCAAACATATTTCCGCTTACGCTGCCCACGATTAATTTATTGATGCGGCCAAAGATTTTGCTGTTGCCAATATCAACCGCGCTTTTCTTGCCTTCGTCATTAATGAGGATTTTTCCGTTTTTAAAAACAATACTATAATTGTACGGTTTTTTATATTGCCATTGCAAAAGACTGGGTTCTTTAAAAATCATTTTGCCAGAAGTTTCAATGTCTTTCGATAAAAAATCCAAATGTTTGTATTGCACGAAATCAGTACTTAAGGTTTTGATTTTTTTCGAAACTACATTTACATCTTCTTTAAAAGAAGCAATTTCTGCAGCAGTCATTTTTTGTTCCTGAGCAAACAAATTGCTCGAAATAAATAGAATAAGTAGAGCTATTTTAGTTTTCATATTTTGTAAAAATTGTGCTTAAAATTTTTTGCCACTCCCGATAGCTATCGGGATAAATGAGTAACACTGATTATCATTAAATTGAATAAAATCCGTTTTCATCAGCGTTTTCGCTTTAGCGAATCTGCTTTATTCGCGTTCCATATTATAAGCTTTAAGATTCAAAAGTTCTTCGGTCGAAATCACTTTATAATTGTTTTGCTGTAAAAATTGCAAAAACCGTTCCAGTACCAAAACAGAGTGTGATGCCGTGTCGTGCAAAAGTACAATTCCGCCGGGAGAAACCCGTTTTATAATGCGATTGAAAATCAATTCCTTATTTTTTGTTCCGCCATCAAGCGATCGAATGTTCCAGCCAATCACTTTATGTCCGGTTTGTTGCAAAGCTCTTCTAATCGAAGGCGTTGTAACTCCGTAAGGCGGACGAAAAAAGTTTGTTTTTTTGGAAGTATATTTTTCTAAAAGAAGATCAGTTTTCTCAATTTCTTCCCGAATCTTTCCAGCATTATAAAAATCAAAAAATTTAGAATGAGAGTACGAATGATTTCCCACCAAATGTCCGTCAGCAATAATTTGTTGGAGAATTTCAGGATGTGCTTCGATATTTTTCCCAATGCAAAAGAAAGTCGCTTTTACATTGTATTTTTTCAGTAGTTCTAAAACTTCTAAAGTAAAAATACCAGGTCCGTCATCAAACGTAATCGCAATTTTTTTCTCTGTTTCTAACGGATTATTGCAGAACGCTTTTACATGATAATTAGATGCAATTCGGGCAGAACCAATAGCGTTTATTCCCAGCCAAATTAAAATAACCACAACAAACCACCATATGTTTATTGCCGTATAAAAATTCAGAAGAAATAATAAAAGCAATAAAAAGAGAAAAAATAGTGATATGTTTTTGTGCGTTATCATTTTGTGATTAACGTAAAACTGTGGTTTTTTCCATTTAATTGGTTGTACAATAAAATGGTATTGTAAACTGATTTTTCTACCGAATTTACTTTTATGATTTCAGGAATTTCCTGAGTTTTAATAATTTTTGCTGCCATCCAAAAAGCAAAAGCTGAAGCCGTGTCGTATTCTCCGCACAAATGTTTATAATACAAAACAGGCGTTTCTGCGAAAGCATTTTCAGTAAGATTTCTATAATAATTTTCGAAATCTACATTTCCGTCAAAACCTAAAACTAAAGCGTCAATGTCTGAAATCTCTAAATTATTCGATTTCAGGAAAGATTTAATTTCGGCTTCAATTTCGTTTTCTTCCAGCGTATTTACAATTGCAATATCCAGAACTTCAGCATAAGTCGTTTCTTTTCGTTCATTTTCTAAAACAAAAAAACTTGCACCTTCGCCATAAACTGCTCCGCTGGTATCAGAATCTAAAAGATTATAAGGTTGTTGATTGTCTGGTTTTATACGTCCTGACAATTTAAAAAGTGCGGTTGTGTATTCGCCATTTTCATCCACTCCGCCCACTAAAACAGATTGTGCTTCCTCTTCTTCAATTTGCATTTTAGCATCTAAAAGAGCCGACTCAAAAGAAACAGCGCCATTTACATACGTAAAATTATAGCCTTTACATTGCTGCAACAAAGCGATTTGCGCCCCAACAGTATTATGAGTCGATTGAATAAATGAAGTTGGTGTTAAAAATTCTTCGTTATTATCCAGAATGCTTTTCAGGAATTTCTCAGAATCTTCGATGCATCCTAAACCGGTTCCGGTAATGATAGCATCAACTTTTTCGACATTTGCATCCTTCATCGCTAAGGCCGAAGCAACGATTCCGTTTTTCACACCTTTTGCCATTCGTCTGCTGGCGGCAGGCGAAATGTAGTCTTTGTAAACCGGCGGAACGATTGCCAGTACATTTTCGTCATGATTGACAATAGCTTCTTCTAAAAAAACAGTATCAAATGTTTTTTGAGTCGAAATACAGCCTACTCCATTTATATATGTTTTTTTCATTTTAGCTTTTTGAAAATATAAGAGTGGAACAATTTCCTCCAAACCCAAAAGAGTTGGATAAAACGTGTTCGATAGTTTTATTTTTTAAAGTAGTCTGTGGCGTTAAATCAAATTCTTCCATCTGATTTTCGAAATTCAAATTTGGATACACCACATTATTCTGAATTGCCAAAACACTGTAAACCGCTTCAATCGCAGCGGCTGCTGCCAAAGTATGTCCGGTAAAAGGTTTTGTTGAACTGAAATCCGGCACTTTCTCGTCCTGATAAATTCTCTTTATAGCTCTTCCTTCAGACAGATCGTTGTTGGGAGTTGCTGTTCCGTGTACGTTGATATAATCAATTTCAGAAGGTTTTAAACCCGAAACTTCAAAGGCTTTTTTCATCGCTAGATAAGCGCCATCACCATTTTCTGAAGAAGCAGTTTGGTGAAAAGCATCATTTGCATTTCCGTAACCCGAAACTCTTGCCAAAACTTTCTTGTTTTGTTTCTCTACAATTTCATCTGACTCTAAAACCAAATAAGCAGCGGCTTCACCAAGGTTTAACCCTTTTCGTTCGTTGTCGAAAGGTTTGTTGAAATCGTCTGATAAAATCATCAAAGTTTTGAATCCGTTAATCGTAAATTTAGCCAAACCATCGGCTCCGCCTACAATTACGCGATCTAATTTTCCGGTTTTTATCAATCTTGCGCCCAGCATAATTGCGTTGGCAGCAGACGAACAAGCGGTACTAATAGTGGTAACGATGCCTTTTAAACCTAGTTCTTCGGCAATTTTCTCCGCAACATCGCCGCCATCGTGACAAGCAATATATTTAACCAGTTCAGGGTGTTTGAAATAATCGTAATAATGTCTTTCAGTCATGTCCATTCCGCCCACACTTGTAGCCGAAATAAGCCCGGTTCTGAATTCGTTTATCGAAGTAATTCCGGCATTTTCAACAGCTTGTTTGGCCGCCAAAGTACCGATCATTGCCGTTCTCGAAAAGTTATTATCGCTGTCTAATCCCAATTCAGCAATCAACTCTTCATTGGTTTTTTTGATTTCGCCCACTTTAATAACATCCGCATGAACTGTCGAAATATTAGTGATCCGAGAAATGCCAATTTTATTTTCGATCAGTGAAATATAATTTTCCCCGACTGAATTTCCAATCGAAGAGATAATTCCCATTCCGGTTATTGCAACACCTTTCATTTTTAGACTTGCTTAGATTATTAGATTTTTAGACTTGCTTAGATTATTAGATATTAGACTTCTTAGATTTTGTAATTTCTAGATTTAGACATTTTTGTCTAAGTTGTCTAAAAATCTAAGCAAGTCTAAGCAGTCTTATTTTGTTCTGTTCGCGCTAATATACGCTGCCATAGTTTCGATCGACTGAAAAATGGTTTTTCCTTCTTTTGGGTCTACTAATTTAATTCCGTAATCTTTATCTAAAATCACGATCAATTCAAGCGCATCAATCGAGTCCAAACCCAAACCGTCTCCAAACAAAGGATCGTTATCAGCAATATCTTCGATTGTGATATCTTCAAGATTAAGAGTCGTAATGATTTTATTTTTTAATTCTTCTTTTAATGCTTCCATGATTATTTATTATATAATGTATTGATATTTTCGTTTTTATATTTTTCGTTTTCTTCTTTACTAATGGTGCAAAGAAAGGCTTTGTAATTGTCATTAAAAAATTCTACCCAGCCACAAAGAACCATATCGGCTTTATTTGTGTTTAACAGAATCTCTGAATAGTTAAACAGAAATTCAGTATTGAAAGCATCAAATATAAAGAAAGAATTCTCACTTTTAAGCTGATGACGAATACTTATTTCACCCAGACAAATATTTGGCAGCGTATAAACAAAAACCGCAGGACTCGGAAAGTAATTTTCTTTATCCGAAATAGATTCCTGATACTTGACATCTGTATCTAAACTCGATGATTTATTGGCCAAAACCAAAGCGATATTGTTTTCTTGTTCAGTACAATTTATAGGACTCAAAAGCAATTCAGATCCTAAAAAAGCCAATTTGCTCAAAGCATCCATTTTGAAAAACTTTGGATATTGAATGTCAAAATTGCGATACGCTTGTTTAGAAAAATCACCAAAATCGGTTGGTTCTATTTTGAATATAGAGGTTCCGTTCAAAACAATTTCGTTGTTTTGGATGGTGATGTAGGATTGTATGTTAGTTTTTTGAGTCATTATTTTTTGTAACTTTGTCAAGTTATGAAATTCTACGAAAAATATCCACAGTTAAAACAGAAAAGCTTTTTGTCAAAAGTACTTACGGATACTGTATTTTCTACAATGTCTTTAGAAGACCAACAGGTTTCGAAGAGTAAAGTTGTTAAAATTGTCGATGCCATTTTAAAAGAGAAAGAATTAAAAGGAAACCAGTTCTTCACTAATTAATTGGGTTATTAATTTATAATCTCCATTGTCAGCAGCCTTCATCGCATTGATATAAAATTTCCTGCTTTCTCCTTCTCTATAGTATAATTCTAAAGGTTGATATCCAAATTTTAAAGCAATAAGATTCATTAAAATCCTTCCCGTTCTACCATTACCATTATTAAAAGGATGAATTTTTATAAATTCATAATGAGCATAAACTAAGCAATCAATGTGATCATCAATACTTTTAGAAATTGAAATCTTAAAATTTAGATTATTCAAAAATTGGTACATTGCTTGTAGAATCATTACAGGTTTTGGAGGGATTAGTTGTCCAACAGAAACTTCTGTGATTCTCCATTTTCCAGCCCAATCGTAAAGTTGTTCAAATGCAATTTTATGAATTTCCAATACAAGCGATGTTGAAATCTCAACATCAGTTTCTAATTCAAAAGTATAAAGCTCGGCTTTTGCAATTCCGGACGCTTCAAACTCATTGATTTGATTTTTATCTGTTAAGCCAAGTAAATCATCGTCTGGGAACGGTGTCCAATTAGTTTGATTTTCCATTTCATTTCATCTTTTCAAAAACCACAGCCGTATTACAACCTCCAAATCCAGAAGCCGTTTTCAAAAAATACTCAATATTAGCCTCTTCATTTTTCTCAATAACATTTATAGATTCACTAACCCCCATTTCATCAAAACCTTTCGATTCAAAAAGCATATTTTGATTTACTGATTCTATCCCAATTACGGTTTCTAATAATCCCGAAGCGCCTAAGGTGTGACCGTAAAAACCTTTTAAACTATTTATAGGAACGTTTTGTAAACCCAAACGATTCAATGCAATGGCTTCCATTTCGTCGTTGAATGGAGTTGCTGTTCCGTGTGCTGAAATATAATCGATTTTGTCCGCTTCAATTTGAGCTTCTTTCAAAGCATTCTGAATACTTCTAAACAAACCTTCACCCGTTCTTGATGGACCCGAAATATGGTTCGCATCATTTATCGAACTATCCCCAATCACTTTTATTTTTGCGGTTGCCGGATTCGCCGAAATTAAAACAGCAGCCGTTGCTTCTCCTAAACTTACGCCGGTTCTGTTTTTAGAATACGGTTTACAAGGCAATTCACTCATCGCCTGAAAAGAATTAAAACCGGACAAAACAAATTCTGAAACTTCATCTCCGGCTACAACAAATACATTATCGTACAACTCAGACTGAATCATTCTTTTAGCAACTGAAACTGCTAAAATTCCAGAAACACAAGCGTTTGAAACGACAATTGGTTGTGTTTGGAAGTTGAAGAAATCCGCAACATTTTTTGCCAAAACATCTAAATGTGCACTATTGAAACTTTCCTCTGAATCATTTTTTAAAGCTGTAACATTTCCTTTTGTAGTCGAAAGTATAAAGGCAGTTTTTGAATTTAATTCAATTCCTGATTTTTTGATAATTGGCTCTAAAGCCAAAATCATCATTTTCTCTAAACGGGAATATTTATTTTCAGTGCTGATTTTTTCAAAAGCACTATTTATTTTTTCAGTACTAATAATCGAAGCGTAAAACGGAATTGGCATTAAAGCAATATCCTGATGCAATTGAATACCAGAATCGCCGCGAACAATTGCTTCAATGTTTGATGCAACATCAAAACCTAAAGGCGTAATACAATTCGTTTCGTTGATATATACTTCTCTTATCATTTTATCTTTTTTTCTGGCTGCTAAATGGGCCACAGATTGTACGGATTAAACGGATTAACGCGGATTTTTATTAATTTTTAATTCGTGAAAATTCGTGTTTGTCTTTTATTTTAATAACCCCACTTTTCGTTTCCATTCTTCGTAAAAAGGAGGATTGGTCAACATTAAATTTCCGTCGCCGTCTAAAAATACCTGAACGGTTTCTCCGGTGCAGGCCACTTCGCCTTTTGCATCTATAATTCTAAAACGATAGATCATTTTGGCAGCGGGAGTATCTACAACCGTTGTTTCTATGGTTACGACATCGCCGTAGCGTAAAGACAATTTATGCTCACATTTCGATTTTACGATTGGCGTTGTATAACCGGTATTACCAATATCCAAATAGGTAAGTCCGTGTTGGCGGCCAAACGCTTCTCGTCCATCTTCAAAATAGGTGATATAGTTTCCGTGCCAAACGATTCCAAGCGGATCAGTTTCGTTAAAACGAATTCTGATTTCGTGAGAAACGGTTAGTTCAGTGGCTTCGTTATACTGTTCTTTTCTTTTTGTCATAAAATAAGGCAATGGATGTTGTGATAATAAAGAACAAAAATAACAAACTTATTTTTGGGATGATTTCGAGGAAAGAAACGTTGCGTAATAAAACATCATAGAAAGCTTCTAATCCCCAGTTCATGGGTGACGATTTGGCGATATATTGCATGATCGTTGGCATGGCAAAAACAGGTACCCAAACACCACCAACGGCAGCGAGAATAAGTACACTTGTTGCGCCAAAAGGTGCTGATTGTTCTTGTGTGTTAGCTACAGTTCCTAATAAAATTCCGAAACCTATGGCAGCGAAACCAGAAAATAAAGCCACGACACTCATTAAAAATAAATGTCCTTCGATATTTAGGGAAGGCAAACCAATATGCGGGAATAAAAACACCGCCACAGCCACCATCATATAAAACTGAATCATACAAATGGCGGAATAGGTAATGGTTTTACCAATAATCACCACTAAATTAGAAACCGGATTGGTCAATAAACGAACGAATGTTCCTTGTGATTTTTCTTTTACTATATTAATAGACAACGGAATCACGATAAAAAATATCGCAAAAAGTGTCCAGGCCGGAACATTGTGTTGTACCGAGTTGGGACGGACTTCTTTGTTGTTTATTTTCGGGATTATTTCTTTGAAAGTAATGAAACTTTTTTGCTCAAATTCTGTAGTTCCTTCTCCTAATTGATTTTCGAAAGTGGTGTAAATAGATTTGCTTTCGATTTGAGAAATCATTTTGTCAATCGAACTCATTACGGCATTTTTGAAACTCATCTGAACCGCAGGATCAAAATACAATTTCACTTCTTTTTCCTTTATTACTTTGGGTTTTTCAGTCTGTGCAGTACTATCGGTTTCGGTTAAGCCCATTTTACTAATAATGTTCTGAACATTCTGATCGATTTTAGCTTGTAAATCAACGCTTAAATCTTTCGGAATTACAATTGCCAACTGAAATTTTCCTTTGTAAACAGCTTCTTTGGCAACTTCTTCGGTAATGGGTTTGTTGTCGATTTGTGTGACAACGCTAAATAAATTGCTTTTTACAAGATTGTCAAAAACAGTTTTCGATACAGAACCGTTGTCTTTATCGACCAATAAAATCGGAATTTTATTATCGCTAATGGTTTTAAAAGTACTGTCCTGAATTAAAGTTACCGTGATTACCAAAACCAATGGCATGATAAACAGAATAATCAATCCGCCTAAATCTCGTTTAAGCAGGAGAAATTCTTTTACAACCGACATCCAAATTTTATTGACCATCTCTAAAATCTTTACCGGTTAATGAAATAAAAACTTCTTCAAGATTGCGTGCTTCAGTTGTAGCATCAATTAAACTTGACGGCGTTCCCTGCGCATAAATTCTGCCTCGGTCCAGAATGGCGATATTGGTACAAAAATCTTCGGCTTCAGCCAAATGATGCGACGTATATATAATCGTAGTTCCGTTTTGGTTTAAAACTTTTAAGTAATCGATAATGGCATTTTTAGACTGAACATCAACACCAACGGTTGGTTCGTCCAGAAATAAAACTTTAGGTTTGTGCAGAATTCCGGCAATCAAATTGACTCTTCGTTTCATTCCGCCTGAAAAAGTTTCGATACGTTTGTCGGCGAATTTTAGTAAACCCAAAAGATCTAAAGTTTCAACAACTTTATCTTTTAAGTAAGTACCTTTCAATCCGTACATACTTCCAAAATAATGGAGATTTTCTCTCGCGGTCAAAGTGGGATATAAAGCATATTCTTGCGGAACAACGCCAATAATTTTTTTGATTTTTGAAGAATGATTCGTGTAATTCAGTCCATCAATCGTAAAATGTCCTGAGGTTGGTTTGATCAATCCGCAAAGCATGGAGATTAAAGTGGTTTTCCCGGCACCGTTCGGGCCCAATAAACCAAAAATCTGTCCTTCGTTGATATCCAGCGAAACGTTGTTCAAAGAATACTGGTCTGCATCTTTGTACTTTTTCGAAAGGGATTCTATTTTTATAATTGGTTGCAAAATATATTAGCTAATGGCTTTTTTTAGTTTTTTGAAAAAGATTTCTTCTCTGTTGGCGATGCTCAAAAGTTCATCGGCAATGGAATTGTAAGCATCTTCTTTGGCACTTCGGTTTTTGTAAATTCTGGAAGCTTCTACAGCAAAATCACGCCATGAATCTCCAATCAAGGTCATTTCTTTCGAAAGAATTTTCAATTCTTCGTTACCTAAAATAACTGAAGCTTCTTGTAAAAAAGCGGCATATATAAAACGAAAACCTCCGCCGCCGGTTCCTATTTCTTCCTGCATACGAACCATTTGTGCCAGATAATGATTGGCTTTTTTGGTGCCGTGTTTTACAGGCCATTTACGGATTTGTTTCGATACGAATTTTATTCCGCGTACACCAATAATAGGCATTGGTGCCAACATATCACGACAGGTATTTTTGATTCCTTTGATGATCGCACTTTTTAAATCAACCTCTTTCGGAATCTGAATCGGGTAATACATTTGTCCTCTTGGAGCAAAAGCACCTTTGGCAAAACGCACTTTGTCTAATTCGTCATGCGTTAAAGTCGTAACGGTTTCCATCACAGGATCGCTGACCAAATAATCGGTTTCGGTTTTTCCGTAAATGACCAAATTGTGTGCGTTGAAATGAAAGCGGTATTCATCAGGAAAATAACTCAAATGATACACGCCAACTTGTAATCCGGTTGGAATGTTATTTTTTAAATTTTCATCCAAAGCTTTATTTGCATTTGCGGGAGAAGAAAATTTTTGTCTTTTTATTTTTAAATTTAAACGATTGGCCAGTTTATTAAAAATTTGTCCCGGCAAAGTTCTATAGCTAATTGCAGGCGCGTGATTTACTTTTATAAAAGGCAAATACACGAAAAAAAGTCCAGAGCCAATACCAAAAACCATCGGTTCGCTGATGTTCAGTCCGTTGTTTTTTAACAAATTGGAAGCTACTCCGTTCTCACAATGAGCAGATTGATGATGTGTGAAATTGATTTGCATTAGTCTTTTTTAATGTTTTTTAATTCTGCTATTGAAATTTCAAAAGCATCGGCATATTTCTTTAAAATGGAATCGCTTAATTTGGCAAAAACGGTAGGTTTAAAATGCCTTTTTACACGCCATTTCCATATTCCAACATAACTGGATAAAATAGTAAGATCCATTTTATTGACTTCCATATAGTAAACAATAGGGCTTACTTCGCCAATTTCGACTTGCATTTTTGCTTCGGCGATTCGCTCGTTTATTTCATCAATAGAATTCGAAAGTGCGATAGTTTTGGGTTCCCAGCCGGTACTTAGAGTTGTAGTATAATCTCCGTTTTCATCGGTTGCGTACAAAAGTTCTTTAACGTTGTTTTTTGTTAAGTTGCTTTTATCTTGTGGTACTTTTTCTTTTTCCATTTCATTATTAATTTATTAGATATATAAAGCTAATGCGATACATAAACTAATTATTAAAAACCCCAGATTTGCGAAGCCTAAATTTTGTTTTTCTTTCACAAATAAATAAATCATTTCTATTACAAGTCCAAAATAAAAAAACAGGACTGCCATAAATTCCATAATAAAAAATCCTAAACCAGTATCAAAATGTTTGTGGTCATCTCCATGGCAATGTGAATGACGATCAAAGGTAAGATACCAAATTAAAAAAACAGATCCAACCATAAGAACTAAAATCCCAATCCGGATTAATAGGTGTAAAATGATCTTCTTAGTATTCATTTACACTGAAACTATCTTCTGAATGAACAAATTAATTTCGCATTCTAAAAGTAATTTATGCCCCCATATACTTGCGCAGCGCATGGTACATAATGTATAATCGTCGCCTTCGAATTTTGAAACCAAAGTTGCTTTGGTAATAATCGTATCACCCACTTTTGGCAGCAAATGTATTTTAAGGTTTTTTATCGCGCTGATAAAACCCAATACATTTACGTTTTCATTTTCGGTACCGTCTTCGTCAAAAAAATACTTTTTGCCTACAATAGACGAACAGGTCTGTGCGGTGTTTTCGATTAAGCCCGCTTCGATAAAAACGTTATTATCGATAAAAACATTATCCTCTTTTATCAGAAAGGTGGTTTCTACGAAGTTGGCATCTATATCCAAAATTAAATCCACCATAAGCATTGGTGCTCGGTGCGGTAAGTAATTTTGTATATCAACTCCGGTTTTCATTGCTGCTATCATTTCGCTAAAACAGTTTTCATTTGTCCGTTAGCAATTTCTTCATTATTCAAATATGTTACCACATCTACCAAAGTAATTCCTGCAAATTCCTGCAAAATAGTTATCGTAGATTGAATCGTATCATTAATTTTTGGCAACTTTTTAATCTCAATTTCCTTAATAGAACCAATATATCCTGTTGGCGCTGTTTCGTTTTTCAAGAAAAATTGATAACCTGTATGCAAAGCCACAGATTGCGCCATATGTTCGATTAAACCTGCTTCAAGAAAAGTATCATTATCAAAAAATATGTTGTCGTTTTTAATTTCTAAACCGGCAATTAAGGAGGTTTCGGTATACGAGTACATTTTATCGACCATCACAAAAGGAAACTTTTGCGGCAGTAAATTTTCGACAGCTTCTTTTTCTAAAAGTAATATCGTCTCCATTAGCAAACGGTTAAATAAGCATAAGCAAACGAGAATCTTCCGCTTTCAGGAACAGAAAGAAGAATGCGATCTCCCTTTTTTAAATTTCCTGAATTCATTAATTCTTCCAAAGCAAGATAAATAGAGGCAGAACCTACATTACCCACTCTTGAAAGATTCATGAACCATTTTTCATCCGCCATTCCGATTCCTTTTTCCGTTAATCCTTTCTTTAAACCTTCGACAAAAAAGTTAGAAGAAACGTGAGGAATAAAATAATCGACCTGGTCTGCACCAATATTATTTTTAGACATGGCATCGCTCATACTTTCCGCTCCTTTAGCAAGTATAAATTCATCCAATAATTTTACATCTTGTTTAATGGCAAAAACCGATTCGTTTAACCATTGTTCCGGAGGATAATCGCTCCATGATTTAATTTCGCCATTTTCTAATTTATCTCCGCCGGCATACATGCAGGTTTCTAATTCGTAGGCATACGAAAAAGCTTCCATCCATTCGATTTTTAGAGAAATTGGACCTCTTGGTTTATTTTCTAATAAAAAAGCTCCTGCTCCGTCAGACAGCATCCAACGTAGAAAATCTTTTTTGAAAGCGATAATAGGTTGCTCTTCAAGGCTTTTTAGGTTTGCTGCTTCATGATTGTACATTTGAGCATTTAACCATGATGACACTTTTTCTGATCCTGTGCAAATGGCATTTTTTGAATTTCCCGATCTTATCGACAGAAAACCAAATTTTAATGAATTCATTCCGGCGCAACAAACACCAGTTGAAGAATTTAATTCTACCGATTTATTTTTTAATAATCCGTGGACCATTGCAGCATGCGAAGGCAGGAAAACATCAGGTGTTGAGGTTCCGCATGAAAGTACTTCAAGATCCTGAGCTGTAAAGTTTTCATCAAATAATTGTACAACGGCATTTCGGGTTAATTCGGCATTGTTATGCGTGCTTTTCCCTGTTTTATCTATGGCGTAATAACGACTTGTAATTTTATTATTGCGCAAAATAATGCGTCTTGCTTTAGAAGCGGCATCATTGATGAGTCCTAAATATTCTTCCATTTCATCATTAGAAACAGCTTCATTTGGCAAATACTTTGCGGCCTTTGTAATATATACTTCAAACATAATCTAATTTCGTCTTCTAAACTCCTTGATAATATCGAGTTTCTTTTTTTATAGTTTTTAACTTAAAAGGGTAGGTAATAAGGTGCAATATATAGACTATTGGTGAGATTAACCATATTGCGAGGAATAAATAAACATTAAATACTTTAAGAAGCTGTTTTCTGTTTTTTTGATGTTTATAAATCAAATTCGACCATTTATCGAAAATTTTATTCGCGGTTTTGTCTACAGTTACCAGATACGGACTGATTTTTACGGCACCAATTGCGAGCAATTTTGGCTGTAATTCTTCAAAATTATTTTGGTTTAATGCCGAAACAATAACTTCTCCAAATTTATCTGACTCCTGAATATCTTTATCTGAAACTCCAGGTAAAGGAAAGATCCCAAGATATTTTTTCTTCACTCCGGAGAACATCCATTCTACAATCGTAATTACACTTATTAAATTTCCAACGCGATCTACCAATGCTACATTTCCTACCAATTGCGCATTGGCTTCTTTAAGCAATGTTTTTACTTTTTCCTGCGCCATAATCCACATATTTCGTGAACCGCTTATGGTAACAACAGGTGTATTGTTGAGTATCTTTTTGGCATCATCACTTTTCAAAAATGAATTGATAGGAATCGATGGCGATAAATACCAAACCTGATAATGAAACAATACCAAATCGAATTTTGTATTTAAAATATCTTCTGCAACGGGTTTTAATTCAGTTGGAATTTGAAGGAAAGATTCCGGGAAAGCATCAAAAAAAGAATCTTTATCCCAAGGAAAGGGGAAAGGTTTTTCTAATTGTATTTCGTGAAACTTTACATTTATTTCTTCTGAATTAAGAAAAGGTTTTGCAATATTTCGTGCAATTTCTCCTAATTGTCCAGATTGTGAATAATAAATAACAAGAACATTTTTCATTTGGGTTAATGGCTTAGGTGGTTGCGCAAAAATAAGTATTTTTTTTAAACGAATTTCCGCATTTTATCGGATCGCTTTGTATGAACCCAATCTGGCCATGTAGTAGAATCTTCGGCATCATAGATTCTTATTTTTTGATTTTCGTCTTCAATTAATAAATCATCAGAAGTACAGCCCAAAATTGCAGCCGCTGCGGCAAGACCGGAATAAGTCGCTCCCGCAACGCCGTGAGACAGTGTACAAGCACCACAAAGAAACAGGTTTTCTATTTCGGTTTTGTTTTTATATGAGAAAGGACCAACCTGATTTAATGTTTTTTCGGTTCCGTACACATTTCCTTTTGTCGAATTGATGTAAAATTCATTGGTTTTTGGAGTTCCTAATTCGGCCTGAATAATATGTTGCTTCGCATTTGGGATTATTTTTTCGAGATTGTTCATCAGTTTATTGACGATTTTTTCTTTGAAAATTTTGTATTCTTCGTTGTGATAATCCTCTAAACCATTAAAATCTTTTAAGTGATCATAATTAACGTAGGTTACAATTTCAAAATTATGATAACGTCCATTAAAACTTGCCGGATCTTTAAGCGTTGTACAACTTATAAAGACCGAAGGAAATGAATCTCCGGAATCAATATTGGTGCCCATTAAATCTTCAAAATTAGCATCGTCGTTTTCATCTTTCATCATCCAGAAATTTCCCGAATCGATATTATATAAAGTAACATCAATGTCAAGCGTCAAGAATAAAATCAAAGAAGTAACGGAATATTTTGTCTTCTCTAATTTCTTAAGAAGAGATTTGCTTAAATGTTCTTTATCAATTAAATTGAGATAAGTAATAGATGGATCCGCATTCGAAACAATATTTTTGGCTCGTATTTCTTCACCATTTTCAAGCTGAATGCCTATTGCTTTTTTATTTTCGATAATGATTTTGTGAACATTTTGTTTTACGCGGATTTCTCCGTTATGTCTTTTTACACCGTTTGTCATGGCTTTTACGATGCCTCCGCCTCCGCCCATGGGATAAAATCCACCATCAAAATAATGACTCATTACAGAACAATGTACAGGAAAACAAGCCCGACTTGGCGGAAGCCCGTGATCGCCACACTGAATGTTAAGGACGGCCTTTAATTTGGGATCTTTTACATGCCAGCCAATTACTTTTTTTAAAGGAAAGAGCGCAAATTTGCCAAAATGTTTGGTGCGAAACGGAACGGTAATATTTTGCCAGAAACCTTTGAGTGTTGGAATCAGTTGCAATTCGTAACTCACTTTTTGTACTAATGAAAGATATTCGTTGATATTTTTTTCTTCGTGTGGAAAATGATTGGAAAGTGTTTTCTTGAGATTTTCGGCTCCTGCGGGCAAATCGAAAGTTTCATCACCAATCAAACAATGTTCGTAAGCGTTTTTGTTCATTCTAAAGAAAACCATGTCATTGGCAATTCCTAAACCGCGATACAATTCATTGGTAGATTGTCCTTCTTCAAGCTGACCTACATAATGCACGCCCGGACTAAAACGCTGTCCTTTTAAGGTAAAACTATGACTCCAGCCACCGGGAACATAGTGTTGCTCGAGTACCAAAACTTTTTGTCCGGCTCTTGCAAGACATATCGCCGTAGATAATCCTCCGACTCCTGAACCAATAATTATTGTGTCAAATTCCTGCATATTTTGCTTTAAGAATTGTAAGGTATAAAAGAACGACATTTAATTAAATGATTTTTACTTTTTGCCACGAATTCACGAATTATTTTTTCACGCAGATTTAAAAAGATTTCAGCTGATAAGCGCAGATTAATTTAATAAAATCTGAAATTGGCTTCGATTTTAACCGCAAAGTTCGCAAAGTTTTTATGCACATCAGATTTTATAAAAACACAAAGTTCGCAAAGCTAAATCAATACAAAGCTTTGCGAACTTTGTGTTTTCTAAACATAACATGATATAAAAAACTTTGCGGACTTTGCGGTTAAATCTGCCTTATAATTGTTTATTTTGATTTCAATTGATTCCAAAAATCAAAGTAGTTGAACCATTGCAAAGGATATTTTGCCAGCATAGATTCCAGGCTTTCAATATACGCTTTCAATAATCCTTTTTCGTCACGATGTTTTACTACAGTTTCACGTGCATACAAGTGATAATGCAGGTTTTGCTCTTTCATGACATACACAAATACTACAGGGGCTTTTAATCTTGAAGCAATTAAAAACGGACCTGCGGGAAAGTTGGCTTCCTGACCAAGTATTTTTTCAGAAAGTGATTTGGTACCTTCAAAATAACGATCGCCGGTAAAACAAACCAGTTCGTTTTTCGAAAGTGCTGCATTGATCTCAAAAATATGAGACAAATCTTCTCTGATAATAATAAACTTAACGGTAGGTTTTTGAGTAACACTTTCCAGATAATTCTTAATAGCAGAATGTTCGAGATCTGTCGTAACCAGATTAATTTGAAAATCGATGTCGATATCGCCTAAAAAATGTTCGGCAATTTCAAAATTTCCAATATGTGCACTGATTAATACGCCTCCTTTTTTTTCTGCCAAAAGATTTTTCAGCGTTTCAATTCCGTCAAATTCATAGGTGAATTTATTTCGCATTCCTGCCGAAATGGAAATTTTATCAATAATGGTCTGTCCAAAAGTGTAATAACTTTTGAAAACCATTTTTTTAGATTTTAACCAGGAATACCCAAGTCTTTCTTTAAAATAATAAGAAATGGCTTTGTTACTTTTCTTTAGAAATAAAAAATAGTAAGAAGCGACAAAATAAAGTAAAACATAAGCAGCTTTAATACCCGCTTTTTTTATAAGAAAAACGAATATTTTATATCCTAAAACAGTTCCTTTTGATTTGCCATCCCATTTGCTCATTAAGCAGTTTTGGCTTTTAATTTGTTTTCGATAAGATCATAAAAACTTTGGAAAGAATCAATTCCAACGAAATCAACTTCAACCAGTTTTACACCAAAGTTGGCTTCGATCGAAACGACTAAATCAACATAGTCCAAACTATCTAACCCAAGTGTATCTTTTAAATTAGCATCTGGTTCAATATCATCATTATCTACTTCAAACTCCTCAACTAAAAAACCATTTATTTTTGCTATAATCTCTTCTTTATTCATCGTTTAATTTAAACTTTTTAACCACCAACGCAGAGTTGGTTCCTCCGAACCCGAAGGAATTGGACAAAAATATGTCAAATTTTTTGTTTAAAGTAGTTTTGACCAAATTTAATTTGGCAGCATCTTCATCAGGATTGTCTAAATTGATGTTTGGAGCAATGAAATCGTGCTGCATCATTAAGATCGAATAAATTACTTCGCTCGCGCCGGCCATCCAACATTCATGTCCTGTCATTGATTTTGTCGAACTTACATACGGGTTTTTCTCGCCAAAAACTTCAAAGATGGCTTTGGCTTCATTACCGTCTCCAACAGGTGTTGAGGTTGCATGGGCATTTATATAATCAATATCAGTTGCTTTCAATTGGGCGTCGTCAAGCGCTCGTTGCATGGCTATAGATGGACCTTCGACATTGGGAGTCGAGATGTGTCCTCCGTTTGATGAAAATCCGTAACCGACAACTTCGGCAATAATGTTAGCGCCACGAGCTATTGCAGATTCGTAACTTTCGAGAATTAAAGTTGCACCACCGCCACTAGGAATTAATCCGTCGCGATCGGCATCAAAAGGGCGGGAAGCTTTTTCAGGTTCATTTTCTCTGTTCGAAAAAACACCTAATCCATCAAAACTGCTCATCGCAAATTTGTTGATTTCCTGAGCTCCTCCGGTAATAATAATATCCTGAAATCCACTTTTTATTAAAAAATAAGCCAAACCTATAGAATGTGATCCACTTGCGCAGGCTGCACTTATGGTAAGATTGATGCCGCGCAGTTTGAAAATTGTAGATAAATTCATCGTTACCGTAGAATTCATCGATTTAAAAATGGCTCCGGAACCTATCAATGCGGTATCTTTTTTCTCACGGACAATATCTGTAGCTTCGATAATAGCTTTTGAAACACTATCATTTCCGTACATAATACCTACTTCGCGATTGTCAAAAAAATCATCATCAATATTAGCATTTCTCAATGCTTCGATTGTAGCCATATAAGCATACTCGGTTTCTTCACCAATGCTCATACGTTGTCTTCGGGTCAATAAATTTTTCAGATCAGCTTTTGGAACCACTCCCGTAAGGGCTGATTGAAAACCAAATTCTTTTCTTTCAGGATCAAACTGAATACCCGATTTTCCGTTGTATAAAGATTCTTTTACTTCCTCTAAAGAAGTTCCGATACAAGAATAAATTCCCATTCCAGTAATTACAACTCTCTTATTCATCGTCTTTTAAAGTAATATTTTTAAAGTGTAATTTTTTGAATCTCGCAATCCCTATAGCTATCGGGAGCAGAGTCGCAAAGTTCTTCTTTTTGTTTTTGTTTTTTTGAATAAAACTTTGCGACTCTTCGCTTTTGCGAGCAATTTTCGAAGTTTAAAAAAACTTAAAATAATCTCGCAAACATAGAACTATTAAGAATATATCCCTCCGTTTATATTGATAATTTCTCCTGTAATGTAGCTTGCTTTTTTTGAAATCAAAAAGCTTACCAAATCTGCTACTTCTTCGGCTTCGCCAAAACGATTTACCGGAATTAGCTTTAATAATTCTTTTTCGTCTAACTGGCTTGTCATATCGGTTCTTATAAAACCTGGAGCTACAGCATTTACGGTAATATTTCTTTTGGCAACTTCTTGAGCCAGAGCTTTTGTAGCCGCAACAATTGCACCTTTTGCAGCCGAATAATTGGTTTGTCCGGCCGTTCCTTTTACGCCCGAAACCGAAACCATATTTACGATTCGGCCATATTTGTTGCGCAACATTTTTTGAATAAAAAATTGCGTTACATTAAAAAATCCGTTCAAACTTGTATTTACAACTCCGTTCCAGTCTTCGGGAGTCATCCACATAAAAAGACCATCTTTGGTAATTCCGGCATTGTTTACAATTGCTTCTACAATCGCTTCAGGATTTAATTCCTGCCATTGCGTTAATGTTTTTTGCACTTCTTCATAATTAGAAACATCAAAACCTAAGATTTCTCCGGTTGCTCCTAATCTTTGTATTTCCTGAAGTGTTTCTTCGGCAGCAGTTTTGTTCGAATGATAATTTATCAGAATATGATAACTAGATTCAACGGCTAATTTTTTACAAATAGCACTTCCAATTCCTCGTGAACCACCAGTTACTAATACACATTTCATATGCAGAATTTATTTTTATTGGTCAAAATAGGGTATCGCTTTTTTACACGCGATACCCTATTCTTGTTTTATTAGCTATTATTTTTTCTTTTTGGCTACAGGTTTCGCTGTCGGTTTTGTAGCAGGTTTCGTTTCTGCCTTTGCTGTCGGTTTTATTTCTGTCTTAGGTTTTTCAGCAGGAGCGTCACTTACGCTGTTTCTTTCTTTTGATTTCGAAAAAAGTTCAGCGTTTTCAAACCATTGGTTGCTTAATACAGTTCCGTCTGGTCTAAGAAATCCCCATTTGCCTTCATTTTTTACTCTTGCAATTCCATCAATAAAACCTTTGTCCTGTTGTACAAACAAAGCAATAACGAAGCCGTTTGCTGTAATGCCGTATTGAGTTGGAATTACCAATTTTCCTGATTCATTGATAAATCCCCAATTTTTTTCTTTTACAGGAGCCAGTCCGTTTGAGCTAAAAACTTCTGCATCACTGTATGTTGGCGGAATAACGAATTCAGCTTTAGGATTGATGTATCCCCATTTAGAACCGATACAAACCGGAGCTAAATTTTTAGAGAACGCTTTTGCTTTGTCGTAAATAGGCAAAATAGTCCAGTTTCCTTTCATGTCAATAAAACCAATTTTACCGCCTTTTCTGGCATACGTTAAATCCTGAATTTCAAAATCCCAGATTTTATCCGCACCATCAACTACAATAAAGTTTCCGGAACTTACTAGTCCAAAAGTTTTGTCCTTTCTTGCCCAGGTTGTGTTTTTGAAATAATTCCCTATTTCATCATAAACAGGTTCTACTACTTCTTTCCCGGAAGTATTAATAATTCCCCATTTTTTATTGTTCTCTACTCTTGCATAACCATTTTCGAAAGATTTGATCTGATCGTATTTTGGTTCCAGAACAACGGCCATTTTTGAATTGATTAATCCCACTTTTTTTCCTTGTCTTATAAAAGCAACACCGTCATTAAAATCAAATAATTTTTCAGTAGGCGGAGGTGTCTGAACTTCTCCTTTTGTATTGATATAAACCCAATCCTTATCTTTTTGTACTACTGCAATGCCGCTATTAAATTCTTTTGTGTCTTTAAAAGTAGCCGGAATTACCCATGTTCCTTTAGTATCAATGAATCCCCATTTTCCGTTATCTTCAACAGCGGCTAAACCTTCAGAAAAACTTTTTGCTAATTTGTATTGAGGTTCAATTTTAAAATTTCCATCTTTAGAAATGTATCCAATTTTACCGTTCTTTTTAACTAAAGCCAATTCCTGACTATTAACAAATTGAATAAATAATACGAATAAAAAAATAAGTGGTTTTTTCATGATTTTTAAGGTTCAATTAATAATGTAAGATAAAGTTTTAACTGTTGATCAGGTAATCTTTTACTTTTTGAACAAAAGGATACATCACCTGATCTTCTTTAAATGTAGGAATTATATTTCGAATATCGTCGTACCATTTTTTGGTTACCGATGAAATTTGATCTTTTTGAACTAAATAATCAATTGCCTGAACAATTGTAATGAGTTCGATCGCTAAAACTTCGAACGAATTTTCGATTACTTTTGAGGTAATAACCGCCGCATTCGTCCCCATACTTACAATATCCTGATTGTCGTTGTTGTTCGGGATACTGTGCACATACATTGGGTTAGACAACATTTGGCTTTCGGCAGTTGTTGAGGTTGCAGTAAACTGAACGCCCTGCATCCCGAAATTAAATCCTAATGTTCCTAAGTTGACAAATGGAGGAAGAATTTCGTTGATTTTTGAATTTAATAAATAATTCAACTGACGTTCTGCCAACATTGTTAATTTGGTAATTACAATTTTCAGTTTATCCATTTCAAGCGAAATATAATCGCCGTGAAAATTTCCTCCGTGATAAACGTGTTTGTTTTTTACATCTATAATAGGATTGTCGTTTGCCGAGTTAAATTCGTCCTCTAAAATAGAGGCGACATTATTTATTGTTTCTAAAACCGGTCCAAGAATTTGAGGAACACATCTTAATGAATAATATTCCTGAACTTTTTCCTTGAAAATTTCCTCGGTATTTTCTCCTGAATATAAATGGTCTTCTCTTTTACGGATCAAAGTACTGTCAGAAAGATTTTGTCTCATTCTCGCCGCCACTTCCTGTTGTCCTTTATGACGTTTGGTTTGGTTTAATTCTTCAGAGAAATGATCGTCATACGCCTGAACCAATTCGTTGATCGCACAAGAAGCTTTTAATGACCAGTCTAATAATTTATTGGCGTGGTGTACATTTACAACTCCAATTCCGGTCATTACAGATGTACCGTTTATTAACGCCAGACCTTCTCTAATTTCTACCTGAATGGGTTTTAAACCTTCAATTTCGAAAACTTCAGGAGTTGGTCTTCTGTCACCTTTATAAAAAACTTCGCCTTCACCAATTAAAACCAAAGCCAAGTGTGATAATTGTACTAAATCTCCGCTCGCGCCAACGCCACCATGCTCAAAAATAAGAGGCGTAATGTCTCTGTTGATTAATTCTGCCATTAAGTGAATTACTGACGGATGAACTCCGGAGTTACCTAATGATAAAGTATTTAAACGCGCTAAAATTGCTGCTTTTGCACAAACCGGGCTCAAAGGTTTTCCTGTTCCTGAAGAGTGGCTTCTGATTAAATTGTATTGCAGCTGAATTTGGTCAGACTCTTTAATACGGTATTGGGCCATTGGTCCAAAACCAGTGTTTACGCCATATATTACTTTGTTTCCTGAAAATTCTTTCAGGAAATTGAAGCTTTCGTTTACTCGGTTTAAAACAGCATCGCTTATCGAAACTTTGTTATTTCCAAAAATAATGGATTCGAATTCTGCTAAACTTAAATATTCATTAATTGTGTTCATTAAACTGGTTTTGATTGTGCTAATTTAATTTTATTTATCAAAATAAATGTAGTTATTTTGATGATGGCAAATGTAGGCTAATAATTGATAATATTTTTAATATGATAAAGGAGTTTGTAGATGTTTTAGTGATTGGTGCGGGACCTTCTGGATGTGTGTCAGCATCTTATCTTCATAAAAACAATGTTAAGATAAAAGTTGTTGAAAAAACAAAGTTTCCAAGACTGGTCGTTGGCGAAAGCCTTATACCGCGAGTAATGGATCATTTTGCAGAGGCTGAGCTTTTTGAAAGTCTCGATGCAATGAATTTTGAGAAAAAATTAGGTGCCCGTTTTATAAGAGGAGAAGAAATTTGCGTTTTTGATTTCAGTAAAAAATTTGGTGAAGGCTGGGACTGGACCTGGCAAGTGCCAAGAGCTGATTTCGACAATACAATGGCGCAGGAAGTGATTAGAAAAGGGATTGATCTTGAATTTGAAACAGAAGTATTGGAAGTTTCTTTTGAAGGAAAAAAATCTAAAACCATCGTAAAAGATAAGGACGGAAATCTAAAAGAGATTCATGCCAATTTCATCATCGATTCCAGCGGATACGGACGCGTTTTACCAAGACTTTTAGATCTTGATACACCATCTCAATTAGATCCTCACTCTTCGATATTTACGCACGTAAAAGATATTAACAGAACCGAAGGCGAAGAGGGAACTCAGATTTCATTTGATATTCTGGAAACCGAAGTTTGGTTGTGGGTAATTCCTTTCTCAAACGGCAATACAAGTTTAGGAGTTGTTGGTCCAACGGATTTCATTAATTCACTATCTGAAAATAAAAACAATGCCGAGGCTTTGCGCAATGCAATTCAAAAATCAGATTATTATATCAAAAGATTTAAAGGAACGGAGTTTTTATTCGAACCAGTTAAATTAGAAAATTATTCAAGAGCCGTAAAAAGAATGTACGGAGATGGTTTTGCGTTAACAGGAAATAGTTCTGAATTCTTAGATCCTGTTTTTTCATCAGGAGTTGCGTTTGCGACAGAATCCGGAATGCTGGCAGCAAAATTATATCTTAAAGAATCACAGGGAATCGAAGTAGACTGGGAAGTTGAATTTACAGAATATATGAAAAAAGGGATTGCTGTTTTTACCACTTACGTGAAAGAATGGTACACCGGCAACCTTCAGACTTTATTTTTTCATCAGCCTGAAAATCCGGATGTAAAAGAAAAAATCTGTGCTGTTTTGGCAGGGTATGTCTGGAATGAAGAAAATCCGTTTGTGAAGAAACATGATCACGTTATAGCAAATATGGCGTATTTACTCAATATGCAAAAAGAACAAAGCCCTGAATAATCAGGGCTTTTTTTTATAAAAAATATTCTGTAGGAATATTTTATTTGAATGCTTTTTTTAATAAAAGCTTAGACAGTGATTTTGCTGTTTTGGCGTAACCTTCTCCAATTCGGGTTTCATTATTAAAATTACTTCCCCATTGATCTCCAGGTGCTTCTTCACTTGTGATTTCTAATAGAACATTAGATTTGTTGGCAGTTTCAACAAATTTTAAGTTAGTTGTAACTTTTGCAGGCTGTTTCATAATTCCTGCATCCCAGCCTGGGTAAATCCATACTGTTTGTACAATTAAAGTATAAGGAGTATTTAATTCTTCCTGAAAATTTACTTCTTTTCCGGCTTTTGTCATTACAATATTTCCTATCTCTAAAAATTTTGGCGTCCAGATTTGCTCTTTTGCAACGGCCCATCTTTTGTACCAAAGATTTCCGTTTCCTTTTGCTTTTTTATCTAAATCAGCTTTGTGCTCTTCAACATATTGTGCTTCGGGTTTATTTTCTTTCATCATAGTAAAATTACTATAATCAAATTCGGTGTTGATTTGTTTTTGGTCTTTCAGAAAATCAAAATTTCCCTGAACGATTTTCATGTCTTGAGAAAATACAACTCCAGAGATAAGGAACAATGCAAATGCTAGTTTTTTCATTTTTTTTAATTAATTTTTTAACAATTAAAGCGGTTAAATATAGATAAAAATAAACAACTAAAAACAATATTTTTCCTGTTAATTATTAATAATAATAAACTTGATAATATTAGAACCAAAAAAAAGATCATCCTTTACAGACGGTCTTTCATTCTTCAAAAAATAAATATTAAGTAAAAACTATACTTCTAAATTATAAAAACTCAAGGCGTTATTTCCCCAAAAAGCATTTTGATCCATAACAGAAAACGATGAAAAATAGTTTTCCATTAAGGCAATTACTTCAGGATAATTTGCAGACAATAAACAAACAGGCCAATCGCTTCCAAACATTAAACGGTTTATCGAGAAGTTTTCTGTAACAATGTCCAGCGCGGTTTTAAAATCTTCGGGTTTCCAGTTGTGCCAATGCGCTTCTGTAACTAAGCCCGAAACTTTGCAAAATACGTTTGGGTTTTTCGCAATAACGCGAACCATTTTTTCAAATGCGGTGAAATCACTTTTCTTAAAATCCGGTTTTGCCAAATGATCAATTACAAAATGTTGTTCTGGAAACTTATTTATAAATTCTGCTACAAATGGCCATTGCTGAGAACCAATTAAAATATCATATGTAAAATTATACTTTGTTAATTTGTCGATTCCGTTGCAAAAATCTTTTTGCAGCATAAATTCAGGATTTGTTTCTGCCTGAAAAATATGCCGGAATCCTTTTAGTTTTTTAAAACCTGAAAAATATTCTAAACGTTCTTCAATATTAGGATCTTTAAAATCTACCCAGCCAACAACAGCTTTTATGAACTCATTTTCACTGGTCAATTGGAGCAGAAAATGAGTTTCTTTTTCGCTTTGATCTGCCTGAACCGCAATACAACCGTCAAAGTTGTTTTGGCTTAAAAGAGGTTCTACATCCTGAGGCAGGAAATCCTTTTGTATAACCGCCATTTCAGGAGTAATCCAGGCTTCTTTTACAGGGTCATATTTCCAAAAATGTTGGTGGCTGTCGATTTTCATTTTTACAGATTAATTTGTAAAAAGCAATTTTTTAATAAGCTACGGCAACTTGTTTACTTGTGCCTAATCCTTCAATACTTAATTCGATTACGTCTCCCGCTTTGATGTAAACAGGGTCTGGTTTTATACCCAGACCAACACCAGGAGGCGTTCCCGTACTTACAACATCGCCCGGTAAAAGTGTCATGAACTGACTTAAATAATGAATCAAAAACGGAATTTTAAAAATCAAATTAGAAGTATTACTGTTCTGGAATTTTTTACCATTTACAGTAAGCCACATGGATAAATTGTTGACATCTTCAATTTCATCCGCAGTTGCCAAAATTGGTCCAAGGGGAGCAAATGTATCACATCCTTTTCCTTTCGCCCATTGTCCACCGCGCTCGATCTGAAAAGCTCTTTCGCTATAATCATTCAATAAACAATAACCGGCAAGATAATCCAGCGCATCTTCTTCGGCAACATAACTGGCTTTTTTACCTACAACAAAAGCAAGTTCTACTTCCCAGTCGGTTTTGTCGCTGTTTTTAGGAATGATTAAATTATCATTTGGTCCGCATAGCGAAGTTGTCGATTTAAAGAAAATAATTGGTTCTTCCGGAATTGCAGCGCCAGTTTCTTCGCAATGATCTACATAATTCAATCCAATACATATAATTTTTGATGGTCGTGCCACTGGCGAACCCAATCGGATATCGTTGCTTACTTCAGGAAATGAAGTGCTGTTTTTTAAGGCTTCTTGTAATTTTGCAAGACCGTCATTTTCAAAAAAAGCTTCGTTATAATCAGTTACTATAGACGAAACATCTATTCGTTTGTCATTTATTAAGACTCCTGGTTTTTCCTGACCAGCTTCTCCAAATCGTATTAGTTTCATGTTCTCTTTTTTTTAATCGTATTATATTTTTATAACTATAAAAGTCGTTTTTTAATTGTTCAGTTTGATAAAACCGCCATCAATAGGGTAATCAGAGCCGGTAATAAAGGAAGATTCATCGCTGCAAAGAAACAAAGCAAGCATTGCTATTTCTTCCGGTTTCCCCATACGGCCAATAGGTTGTGACTGGGATAATTTTTCGAATATTTCGGTTTCTTGTCCCGGATAATTTTTCGAAATAAATCCGTCAACAAATGGTGTATGTACTCTTGCGGGAGATATCGAATTGCATCTGATATTTTCTTTTAAGTAATCTTTTGCTACAGATAATGTCATGGCCATAACTGCGCCTTTTGCTGTAGAATAGGCAAATCTATCCGGAATTCCGACCCAGCAGGCAATAGAAGCCAGGTTTAAAATAACTCCTCCGCCAGCATTTTTTAGTGCCGGGATTGATGCATGCAGACAATTGTAAACGCCTTTTAAATTAACATTCATGATGCGGTCAAAATCAGATTCAGAGGTGGTGTCTACTTTACCAACGTGAGCAATTCCTGCATTGTTTACTAAAATATGAACAGCTCCTATTTTTTCGAAAGTAGCTTTTACTTCCTGATGATTGGCAACATCACAGGCATGAGCAAAAACAATTCCTCCGTTTGATTCTATTTCTTCGACGGTATTTTTTGCACTTTCCAGAGTCAGTTCTAAAACATGAACTTCGGCTCCTTGCTTGGCAAACAAAACAGAAATGGCTCTTCCAATTCCGCTTCCGCCTCCAGTGATAATTGCTTTTTTATTTTTTAATGAAAACATTTGACTTAAATTAAAAGTTATTTTTTTGATTGGATTTTATAAAGATACGCCTCGTTTCCACGGAATAAAATCATCCTGATTCAATTGTACCGCTTTCGGAATAATTTCTCCACTGGCTGCTTTGATGCAATAGTCCAGAATTTCTTCGCCCATTTCTTCTATCGATTTTTCACCACTGATAATTGGGCCGCAATCAATATCGATAATATCGCTCATTTTTGTTGCCAGAACGGAGTTCGTTGCTACTTTTATTACAGGACAAACCGGGTTTCCTGTTGGGGTTCCTAATCCTGTGGTAAATAAAATCAAGGTAGCGCCTGAAGCTGCTTTTCCGGTTGTAGCTTCTACATCATTTCCGGGCGTGCAAACCAGACTTAATCCTGATTTGGTTACTAATTCAGTATAATCTAAAACATCAACAACGGGCGATGTCCCTCCTTTTTTGGCAGCACCGGCACTTTTTATAGCATCTGTTATTAAGCCATCTTTTATATTTCCCGGAGAAGGATTCATATGAAAACCGGAACCTACTTTATGTGCCAAAGCATCATAGGATTCCATTAAATCAATAAATTTTTCGGCAGTTTCTTTAGTAATGCAACGGTCAATTAAATTCTGTTCGGCACCGCATAATTCGGGAAATTCGGCTAAAAGAATTTTTCCGCCCAAAGCGACAACCAAATCAGAAGTGTAACCAACAGCTGGATTTGCTGATACTCCGCTGAAACCGTCACTTCCACCGCATTTTACACCAATGCATAATTCGCTTAAAGGAGCATCTGTTCTTTCGTATTTGTTAATTTCTATTAAACCTTCAAATGTTTTTTTGATGGCGTTTGTAATTAAAGCTTCTTCGCTTTCGGCTTGCTGTTGTTCGAAAATCAATAAAGGTTTGTCGAATTGAGGATTTTGTTTTTTTACATCATTTACAAAATCCTGCACTTGCAAATGCTGACATCCTAAACTCAATAACGTTATTCCGCCTACGTTTGGATGGTTGGCGTATGAGGCCAGTAAAGCACTCAAAGTGGCAGAGTCCTGACGTGTACCGCCACAACCACCCTGATGATTTAAAAATTTTATTCCGTCGACATTTTCAAAAACACGATTGTTTTTTGGTGTTGGATTGAGTTCAATATTGATGCTTTCAATATCTTCTCCGTTGAGGTAACCCTGTAATAATTCCTGTGTATACTGATTGTATTTGTCACTCACGGCATAACCTAGCTGATTATGAAGCGCTTCTTTAATGACATCTAAATTTCTGTTTTCACAAAAAACAGTTGGAACAAAAAGCCAGTAATTGGCAGTTCCAACCCGACCGTCATTTCGTTTATAACCTTTAAACGTTTTGATTTTATATTTAGAAACATCCGGAGCCTGCCATTCGTAAGAGGCATTTCTGTAAGCGTAAGGATCGGCTGCGTGTTTTAAATTTTCGGTGGTCATCAGGCTTCCTTTGCTGATGTCATTTTGTACTTTTCCTACCAGAACGCCATACATAATTACTTCTTGCCCCTTGATCATATCCTGGGTGTAGAATTTATGTTTTGCTTTGATGAGGTCTTGCAGAACGAATGTTTCAGCTTCAAAAGTGATGCTTTCTCCTTTTTGCAAGTCAGATAAAGCGACCAGTACATTATCGTCTGGATGCAGTTTTACGACTTGCTTTTTTGTTTTATTCTCGGGCATGATATTGTTTTATTGTCTGGTTTGTTGTTGTCCTTTGTAAGCAAAAAGGGCAATTATTAAAAATGAAATTAAAGGAACAATGTATCCGTTCTGAATGCTTCCGGTATGATCTGAGATGGCACCTAAAATTGGTGGCAGGATTGCGCCGCCCACAATAGACATTACGATTAAGGAAGATCCTATTTTTGTGTTATGGGCAAGTCCGTCGATTCCCATCGAGAAAATAGTAGGGAACATGATACTCATAAAAAATGCGATAGCTATTAGAGTATAAACCACTAACATTCCGCTGCCTAAAATGGCTATGATGCAAAGGATGACATTAATAAAAGAATACAGAAATAATAGTTTTTTTGGTTCGACAAATTTCATGAAATAGGTTCCTGCAAAACGTCCAATCATGAAAAACAATCCAAAAAGTCCCAAATATTTAGCTGCGGATGATTCCGATAAATTAGCCGATGTTGTGGCCATTTTTATAAAAAAGCTACCTACGCAAACCTGAGCGCCAACATAGAAAAACTGCGCTAAAATTCCCCATTTTAATTTTATGGATTTAAAAGCTTCTTTAAAACTGCTGGTTTCTGTTGTTGATTTTTCTTTTACATCGGGCATGGGTGTAAAATAGAAAATGACTGTTATGACTAAAATAATTAATCCTAAAGTTAAGTACGGCATTTTTACACTGGCGGCTTCGGCTACTACATAAGCATGCATTTGGGCATCTGACATTGCGTTTGCTTCTGCAGCCGATAAGGTTTTGTTGGATAAAATTAGCGGACCAATATACGCGGGTGCAATATACGCGGCAAGACCATTAAAGGATTGTGCAAAATTAAGTCGTTGTGTAGCGGTTTCCGGCGGTCCTAAAATGGTAACATACGGATTTGCTGCGGTTTCTAAAAAGGTCAATCCGCAGGCAATGATAAATAATGCTCCCAGAAAATAACTGTATTCGAGTGAGTTTGCTGCGGGAACAAATAAAACAGAACCAATCCCGAAAAAAAGCAGCCCAACAAGAATGCCTGATTTGTAGCCGTATTTTCTCATGATATAACCCGCGGGCAATGCCATGGCGAAATAAGCGATAAAAACAGAGGAGTCTACAAGCGAAGATTCAAAGTCTGTTAGATTGAACGCTTTTCGCAAATGCGGAATTAAAATAGGATCCAGATTATGAACAAATCCCCAAAAGAAAAACAAGCTTGTTACTAAAATATAGGGCAATAACCATTTTTTTGAAGTTTTGACCTTTACATTAGAATCAGACTCTGTAAAAACGGCTTCTTTCATAATTTTTTGGGATTATTTTTGTGTTTAATAAAATTTAAAATTATAATTTTTAAAGCTTATTTAATAATCCGATATTATCCTTGTTTAATCTTTAATTATCTTTGTCTTCATGAAATTAGAGCAAACTAAAATAACATCTTACACCAATTCGACCGTTTCGGTTCTTAACCGTGAGGAATCGTTTTTTCAATCGCCGTTTCATTCACATCCTGAACTGGAATTGGTTTATGTAAAAGAGAGTTTTGGAAAGCGTATCATTGGTAATTCGGTTATGCCTTTTGAGCCGGGCGATATGGTTTTTCTGGGATCAGATCTTCCGCATGTTTGGCTGAATGATGAAATGTATTATCAGGGAATTTCGACTTTAAAAGCAAATGCAATTGTGGTCTATTTTAGCAAAGATATTTTTGGACCTGCTTTTTACGAATTAAAAGAAACACAAAAAATAAACGAGTTGTTTTTTCAGGCAGGAAAGGGAATTTCGATTATTGGAAAAACAAATAAACAGATCGCTAAAAAATTAGAAAAGCTTATCCTGAAAAAAGATTTTGAAGTGATTATTGGTCTTTTCGAAATTTTATCAATGCTTTCAGAAAGTCAGGATCGGGTTTATATCAATAATGAAGCTTATTCTACGGCACATAAAGATTCTAAGAAAGACAGACTTTCGGAAGTTTTTCAGTATGTAAATGAAAATTATAAAAAAGATATTGTCCTGATTGAAATTGCCGCAATTGCTAATATGACACCCACTTCTTTCTGTAGAATGTTTAAACTAAAAACAAAGAAAAGTTTTGTAGAATATTTAAACGAAATCAGGGTTTCAAAGGCTTGCAAGTTTTTATTAGAAACCGATTTGAGCATGTCTGAGATCGCCTATGAATGCGGCTATAAAACGGCCTCTAACTTTAATAAACTGTTTAAAAAATTTATGGGAATGACACCCAGCGAATTTAAAAAGAGCGCTAGTGTTTAGGTAAATTAATTTTTATTGGCTCCAAAAAAAATAACCACAAATTCCACAAATTTTCACGAATTAGTTTGTGTGAATTTGCGCAATTTGTGGTTGAAATTATGTTTTCTAACCTAACGGACTTTAAGTCTCTAATAAAACCTATGGACTTCAAATCTATAGTGATTTGGTTTAAATCGAACGGTCTAAATGAGTGTAACCTCCATCAACATAAATAATTTGTCCTGTAGTGTGACTCGATCTTTCGGATAAAAGAAAAACCACCATATTGGCAATTTCATCTACCGTTGTCATTCTGTTTTCGAAAGGAATATTTTTTGTGATAGCGGCCAGTTTTTCTTCTTTATTTTCGAAAGTATTAATCCAGGTTTCATAAAGAGGCGTGAAGCATTCTGCTACTACAACCGCATTTACACGAATACTATATTTTAATAATTCGACAGCCCATTCTCTGGTTAAGGCATTTCGTCCTCCGTTTGAAGCCGCATAAGCAGAAGTTCCTCCTTGTCCGGTTTCGGCAGTTTTTGAGCCAATATTCACTATCGCTCCTTTAGATTCAATTAAATAAGGCAAAGCATGTTGTGCCATTAGATAATAATGAATTAAATTTTTATGCAAAGAGGCAACAAAGTCTTCATAGTTTCCTTTTTCCAAACCAACTCCGTCATTTACGCCGGCATTGTTGACTAATCCGTCAATTCTGCCGCATTGTTTGATAACAGCTTCAATTGCTTTTTTACAGTCTTCCGGTTTTGTTAAGTCGGCAACAACCTGAAACGCTTCTTTCCCTGAAGCTTTAATTTCGTTTACTGCTTTATTATTGTCTTCTTCATTTCGGCCAACAATAAAAGGGGTGGCGCCTTCGCCTGCTAATACATTACAAATGCCAAGCCCAATTCCTTTTGCACCGCCTGTTACTATGATAATTTTATTGGTAAGGGATAGTTGCATGTTGTTTTTATTTAAAGATGAAAAATACAAACTAGTTTATAATTTTATAGCTGTTGCCTTTACGACAACAGCTATAAAAATAGAGAGAATTAAAACGTTCTATTTTACCAGAACTTAACGTATAAAGCTACAATCACTAATAATGTAATTACGATTAAAACTGTAGTTTGTGGTTTTACTTTAAACATTTCAGCATCGATTTCAAACGCTTTAGGATTTACTTTTGGACCTGCAAAACTGATTGCAATCATCGCTAACATTGTAAAGAAGAATGATAATCCCATACAAATATGGAAAGGAATTTCGAATGCACCTTTTCCGTTAGGATAAGCTGTGTATAGTAAAGTTTCGTTTCCAAATAACATTGGAGCATATTCGTTGAATAATACAGATAAAACAAATCCTAAAATTACACCTACAATTGCTGCAGTTCCAGTTGTTCTTTTCCAGAACATACCAAGGAAGAACATCGCAAATACACCTGGGCTAATGAATCCTGTATATTTTTGGATGTAGGTAAATCCACCAACTCCGCCAATTCCTAAGATATCATTCCATGTAAATAAAACAGCTAAAAGCATTGCGGCAAAAACGGCAATTCTACCAATGTTTACTTGTTGTTTTTCGCCAGCATCTTTCTGGATGTATTTTTTATGAATATCTAAAGTATAAATAGTCGAGATACTGTTTACTTTTCCGGCTAATGAAGCTACGATTGCAGCAGTTAAAGCCGCTACAGAAAGTCCTTTTAATCCTGTTGGCAAGAAAGTCAATACAGCAGAATAAGCTCCGTCTTTTCCTCCAACTAATTGAGGTAAATGCCCGTTTACGTAAAGTACATAAGCAGCAATACCAGGTAACATTACGATTAATGGCATTAATAATTTTAGCATACCTGCAAATAAAATACCTGTACGAGCCGTTTGTAAATCAGCACCAAGAGCTCTTTGTGTGATGTATTGGTTACAACCCCAGTAGTTTAAGTTAATGATCCAGATACCGGCAAGGTAAGACATCAAACCAGGGAAAGTTAAATATTTATCAATTTCAAGCTGAGAAGAATTTGCAGTTGGTTTTGGAATAATCATTTTGAAATGCTCAGGAGCTTCTCTCATTAAAACTTTGAAACCGGCAATAGCATTTTCACCTACTCCAAAATATTGTCCAACAGTTGTAAGGGCGATATATGAAGTTACCAAACCACCAATGATCAAAACTGCAACCTGAATAACATCTGTATAAGCAACCACTTTCATACCTCCTAAAGAAATGAATAATGCGAATACTGCTAAACCTATCATGATCACGTGCAGGTATTCTCCACCGGCTAAACCATTAATAGCAACAGCTCCTAAATAAAGGATAGAAGTTAAGTTTACAAATACATATAAAAACAACCAGAAAACCGCCATAATCAATGCAGTAGATTCGTTGTAACGTGTTTTTAAGAATTGAGGCATCGTGTAAATCTTATTTTTAAGATATACAGGAATGAACCAAACTGCTACAATAATCAAAGCAATAGCAGCAAGCCACTCGTAAGCTGCAACAGCGATTCCTAAAAAGAAACCTTCACCGCTCATCCCGATGAACTGTTCAGCTGAAATATTTGAGGCAATTAAAGATGCTCCAATAGCCCACCAGGTTAAGTTTCCTTCGGCCAAAAAGTAAGCCTTAGCATCTTGTTCGTCTTGTTTACGTTTGCGGTAAACCGTATAACCGTAGGCAGAAACTACGATAAAATAAATAATAAAAACCGCATAATCTGCGAAAGCGAGGTTCTGGTTCATTGTTAGTAGTATTTTAAAAATTAGTATAGGTGATTGTTTGTTTAATTTGGTTTAAAATGTGATATGTGTTTTTATTCTGTTATTTTTTTATTAAAATAAGAACGAAGCCAAAAGTAAAATAAATAATTATAAATACAGCATTTACAAATGTGTTTTTTACATTTATAAATTAATTATTGTGTTAAATTTTAAAATGACTTTATTATAAATGGACTTTTAGACCTTATTTGCCAGCCGATTTATAATGCACATCAGATTGTTGTCTTAAAATTTCGGCACTTTTTTCAGGTGTAATATCACGCTGCGATTCGCCTAACATTTCATATCCAACCATGAATTTTTTAACTGTTGCCGAACGCAATAATGGCGGATAAAAATGCATGTGGAAATGCCATTCAGGATGGTCTAAACCATCTGTTGGTGACTGGTGAATTCCTGATGAATAGGGGAATGAAGTACTAAATAAATTGTCGTACTTAATCGTTAATTGTTTTAAAATTGTAGCGAACGCCTTCACTTCTTCAGCTGTAAAATCAGTAATTTTATTAAGAGCTCTTTTGCTGATGATCATAGTTTCGTAAGGCCAGATTGCCCAAAACGGAACTAACGCCACGAAGTGATCATTCTCGATTACAATACGTTCTCCGCTTTTCAATTCGGCTTGCAGGTAATCTTCAAGAAGTGTTCTGTTGTTTTTATCGAAATAAGATTTCAGGCTGTTTTGTGTTTTTTCCACCTGAGTTGGCAATGACGATTGCGCCCAGATTTGTCCATGCGGGTGTGGGTTACTGCAGCCCATCACGCTTCCTTTATTTTCAAAAATCTGAACGTGATTGATGTATTTTATGTTTCCTAAATCAGTGTATTCTTTTTGCCAGGTTCTGATAATATTTTCGATCCCGTCAATTTCCATTTCCGGTAACGTAAGATCGTGTCGTGGTGAAAAACAAACCACTCTCGAAATTCCCTGTTCCGGTTTTGCTTTAAAGAAAGTATGTTTGATATCTTCTTCAAAAATAATTTCGTCCTGCTTCATGGCAGCAAAATCATTTTCGAATACAAAACTGCTTTCGTAATTCGGGTTATTTAATCCGTTAGCACGAACATTTCCCGGACACAAATAACAAGTTGGGTCATATTTAGGTAATGCTTCAGTTGAAATAGTTTCATTTTGTCCTTGCCACGGGCGTTTTGCACGATGAGGTGATACTAAAACCCATTCATTAATTAAGGGATTAAAACGTCTGTGTGGATCTTCGTTAATGTCAAAATTTTTCATTGTAATTCTTGTGGTATTAAAGTAGTGTTGTTCCGTTTGAGATTTTTACATCATAAAATTTTAATTCAATCCCAAATGTATCTAAATAAAGATTTGAAAACTTACTTTTTACCTCATTTTCATGACCTTTTTTAATCAAATTGATAGTGCAGCCGCCAAAACCGCCGCCCATTAATCGGGAACCAATAATTGCATCATCAGCTTTTGCAGTATCTACAAGCATATCCAGCTCGGCACAACTTACCTCATATTCTTGCGATAAACCATAATGGGTTTCAAAAAGCAATTGTCCTAAAAGTTCTATATTTCCGTTATCCAAAGCTTCACAAGCTTTAATTACGCGGTTAATTTCTTTTACAACAAAGTGCACTCTTTTAAAAACAGTTTCACTTATTTTATCCTGAATGCTCAAAAGCTGTTCTTCAGTACAATCTCTGAAGCTTTTTATTGCAGGGAAATTTTCTTTAATAATAGCCAATCCTTGTTCGCACTCAATTCTTCGGTTATTGTATTCAGATGTAAAAAGCGAGTGTTTTACATTACTATCAAATAACACTAAAGAGTAATCTTTAAAATCAGCATTGTGATATTCAAAATCAAGTGTATTACAATCTAGTTTAATCACTTTATTTTCAAGACCGTGAACGCTCGAAAACTGATCCATGATACCACAATTGATACCTACCCAGTGTTCTGCTTTTTGTCCTAATAAAGAAATGTCAACTTTTTCAATTTTTAGATCGAAAAGTGCCGCGATTCCGAAAATCGTTCCGCATTCTAAAGCCGCAGAAGAAGATAAACCGGAACCCACAGGAATATTACTGCTAAAAACACAGTTGAAACCTTCAAACACAAATCCGTTATCCTGCAATTGTTTGATAACGCCTCGGATGTAATTGGTCCAGACCACATCGCTTAATGTGATTTTCTGAGTCAGATCAATTTCAAAATCCTCGTCTAAATCGATGGCAACTATTCGCGATTTTTTGGTATCGTTTTTCGCAAAAGCAAAACAAATTACTTTGTCTATGGCAGCGGGTAAAACATAACCGTCATTATAATCAATATGTTCCCCAATGATGTTGATTCTTCCTGGAGAAAGTACTACTTTTTGAGGAGCTGATCCAAAAGATTTCTCAAAAAAAGCAGTGGTGTTCTGTACTAAAATGTCATTCATTATGATGTAATTGAAAGGGTATTATCTTGTAATTTTTGAACTTTTCTTTAAATAATATTAGTTTATAGTTTCGAATTTATAAACCGTTGTTTGATGGTATTCTTCGCCTTTTTTCAAAACCGAATTTGGAAAATGTTGCTGATTGGGTGCATCCGGAAAATTTTGAGTTTCAAAACAAATTCCGCTTGACGCATGATATTTTGTATTTTCTTTCCCTGTTAAGGCATCAGAACATTTGCCGCCAACATATACATGTACGCTTGGCTGATCCGTATAAACACTCATTTGCAAGTTGTTTTTAGCACTGTATAATTTTGCAGCAGCATTATTTGTAGCTTCAATTACAAACGAATTGTCAATAATAGCAGGACATTTTTTTGTAGTTCTAAAATCGAAATCATGATCAGCAAGAGCCGTAAAATTTCCGCTAGGAATATTATCTGAATCTGTTTCTAACATTTTTTCGGCATCAATAAACATAGTCTGATCCAGAACATTCCCGTCATGACCATCAAGGTTAAAATAACTATGATGCGTTAAGTTGATAACCGTATCTTCTGTAGTGGTTGCTTTGTATTCCAGCTTCAGTTCGTTTTCTTCGGTCAAAGTATAAGTCAAATCAACGTGTAATTCTCCCGGAAAATTTTCATCTAAATCTTCACTCAAAAGACTCAATGTAATCGACGGATTATTGCCGGAAGTAACATTGGTAACATTCCATACTTTTTGTCCAAAACCAACATTTCCGCCATGCAATGCATTTCCGTTGTTGTTAATGTTGAGCTGATAGGTTTTATCATTTAACTTGAAAACACCTTTACTAATTCGTCCTGCATAACGGCCAACAGTCGTTCCAAAATAAGGAGCACCTGATAAAGTATACGAAGCTAGGTACGATTCTAAAGTATCAAAACCCAAAACAACATCAACAAGCTGACCATTTGAAACCGGAATTTGTAATGAAGTTACAGTAGCACCATAATTAATGACCTGAACTTTCATTCCGTTTTTATTTGATAATTCAAAAGAAAGAATTTCTTCCTTATCAGGCATTAAACCAAATGATTTAGATACAGATCCGTTTTGAAAATGCGATATTTGTTTTATTTCCATACTATTTTTGCCAAAAGTGAAATCCAAAAATAGAAACATTATTTACGTTTGCATACCAGTACCTACCAGTTTTTTGTATATTGCACCAAAATTTCCTTTTTTATGAATATTATTTCGATTCAGAATAACATTGGTTTGCCAAAATATAAGCAGATAATTCTGTCAATAGAAAAAGCAATCGAAGAAGAAAAACTTGTAAAAGGCGACCGGCTTCCCTCTGTAAATAAAGTTTGTCTGGCTTTTTCATTATCGCGTGATACTGTTTTATTAGGATACGACGAACTCAAAAAAAGAGGGATTATTTACGCCATTCCTGGCAAAGGATATTATGTAAAAAGCGTTGAAACCACTATAAAACAAAAGGTTTTTTTATTATTTGATGAATTAAATAGTTTTAAGGAAGACATTTATAATTCGTTTTTGCAACACATTGGAAAAAATGCTCAGGTCGATATTTTCTTTCATCATTTTAATGTTCCGGTTTTTCAAAAGCTTATAAACGACAGTAACGGAAATTATACAAAATACATCATTATGCCCACCAACTTAAACGATGTAGCCAGATTGATAAAAACCCTACCAGTAGGCGAAGTAATCATACTGGATCAGACCAATCCTGATTTGAAATTGTATCCCGCAATTTATCAAAATCATGAAAAAGATATTTTTGAAGGACTGCTTAAAGGAAAGTCGAGACTGGGTAAATACGAAAAGTTGATTCTTATTTTTCCCGGTTTCAGAGAACCACTCGGAATGAAAATTGGGTTTGAAGCTTTTTGTACCAAATATGATTTTGAATATGAAATCATCACTGAATTTACTGATCGCGAAATTATTCTGGGCGATTTATATATTATCCCAAATGATCGTGATTTAGTGCGCGTAATCGAAAAAGCAAGAGAAAAAAACCTGAAATTAGGAATTGATTTTGGCATTATATCCTATAACGAAACCCCGCTAAAAAAGATTGTCGCCAACGGAATTACCACAATTTCGACTCACTTTGAAACAATGGGAAAAATTTTAGCCGATATGGTCCTTAAAGGAAAGAAAGAACAAATAGAAAACAAATCATCTCTCACGATGCGCAATTCTTTGTAAAAAGAGAAAATGTTATTTTAATTGATTGGTTTATTCCCTACGGGACATCTTGGAATGTGGAGGATATTGTATTTCTACCGACATATAATCTCTACGAGATATTTCTTTTCGCATAATTATAAGAATTGTTTCCGCCAATTATTTAGATTTCTATTGGATAACTCCTCTAGGAGTTAAAGGTTGGTCGTCTTTGGTAGCCGTTGGTATAAAATTTATTCAATATTATTTTCCACGATTATTTCATCCTAATTGAATAACTCCGTTAGGAGTTAAAGGTCGGTAGCAGATTAAATTATCACACCACGCAAATGCCCCGTAGGGACATCTCTATCCAATTTCCAATCTCCCAATATGGTTTGTTTTTTATGTAACAAATCAATATCTCACAATTAGAACACTTAATATATTAAATCCCTAATTTTTTAATTAAAAAAATAAGGAAACAATTTTTTTGTTTTTGTAGAGTTATTTTATATACATTTGTAAATGTAAATTTTACACTTATTATTTGTTTTGTTTTTACTTTTAAAAATAGCATACGTTCTATTTTAAAATTCTGTAAAAAACAATACAAAACTGCTATTAAATAAACCAACCAACTTGAAATTACACTTAGAAATGAATAACAAAATAGACCAATTATCAGCAGATAATATAAGAGCTTTGGCTATTTCGATGGTCGAAAAAGCAAATTCCGGTCATCCCGGAGGATCTATGGGAGGCGCAGATTTCATGCACATTCTCTATTCTGAATATTTAAAATACGATCCTAGTGATATGAACTGGATTTTTAGAGATCGTTTTTTTATGGATGCGGGACATCTTTCGGCTTTAATGTATGCACAATATCATTTACTTGGCAATTACGAAAAATCGGATCTTGAAAATTTCAGGCAATGGGGTTCTGTAACTCCGGGACATCCTGAAATTGATGTAAAAAGAGGAATCGAAAATACATCAGGACCATTAGGTCAGGGTCATGCAATGGGCGTTGGAGCTGCCATTGCGGCTAAATTTTTATCGGCAAGATTCGAAAATTTATTCGATCATAAAATATACGGTTTTATTACAGATGGCGGCGTTCAGGAAGAAATCTCGCAAGGAGCAGGAAGAATTGCAGGACATTTAGGACTGAACAATTTCATCATGTTTTATGATTCGAATGATGTACAGCTTTCATCGATGACAGATGAGGTTACAACCGAAAATACGGCCATGAAATACGAATCATGGGGTTGGAAAGTAATTACTATCGATGGTCATAATCATACTCACATTCGTTCTGCCTTAAATGCCGCTCACGCCGAATTAGAAAGACCAACTCTAATTATTGGGCGTACCATAATGGGAAAAGGATGCGTAACGGCCGACGGAACAATGTACGAAGGACAATGCGAATTGCACGGAAAACCTATTGGAGCTACAAAAGCCAATTTCGAAAAAACATTAGTCAATTTAGGTGCAAATCCTGAAGATTCATTTGCTGTTTATAAAGAAGTTGAATCGCATTATGAAGCAATTTTAAAAAATAAAACAGCAGAAGCGGCGAACAGAAAAATACAAATTTCAGCTTGGGAAAAACAAAACCCAACACTAGCCGAAAAGATAAAACAGTTTTTTAACGGAGATTTACCTGCATTAGATTTTAGTACAATTGCTCAAAAAGCAAATGCGGCAACCCGCGATGCATCGGCGGCAGTTTTAGGATATCTGGCCGAGAATGTAGAGAACATGATCGTGTCTTCTGCCGATTTATCGAACAGCGATAAAACAGATGGTTTCCTTAAAAAATCATCGGTTTTACAAAAGAATAATTTTAGCGGAGGATTTCTTCAAGCTGGTGTTGCAGAATTAACGATGGCAGCAATCGCCAACGGAATCGCGCTTCATGGAGGAGTTATTCCTGTTGTGGCAACGTTTTTTGTGTTTTCAGATTATATGAAACCGGCAATTCGTTTGGCTGCGATTCAGGAATTACCGGTAAAATATGTCTGGACACATGATTCTTTCCGCGTAGGCGAAGATGGACCAACGCACCAGCCCATTGAGCAGGAAGCGCAAATTCGATTGTTAGAGAAAATTAAAAACCATTCCGGAGATCAGAGTTTATTGGCTTTACGCCCTGCAGATGCTGTAGAAACTTCTGTGGCCTGGCAAATGGCATTAGAAAATAAAAAAACACCAACAGGTTTAATTCTTTCGAGACAAGATATTAAGGATCTTCCAACCAACGGAAACACAAGATTTGAAGAAGCTTCTCAAGCAAAAAAAGGAGGTTATCTGGTAAAAGCAAATCAAAATCCTGATATTACTTTAATAGCAAACGGATCAGAAGTAGCAACACTTATCGAGGCAGCTAATGAACTGGAACAAAATTTTAAATTAAAAATAAATGTAGCTTCTATTATTTCAGAAGGACTTTTCAGGTCTCAGTCTTCAGAATATCAGGAAAGCGTTATCCCTAAAAATGCATTGGTTTTTGGGCTTACGGCCGGACTTCCTGTTAACTTAGAAAATCTTGTTGGCAATAACGGACAAGTATTTGGTTTAGACCATTTCGGATATTCGGCCCCGGCATCTGTTTTAGATCAGAAATTTGGATTTACAAGTGAAAATGCCCGTAAAGAAATCCTGAAATATTTAGAAAATAACAATTACAACTTATTAAAATAAAAGAAAGACATGAAATTTTTTATTGATACAGCAAACTTAAAAGATATTAAAGAAGCCAATGATTTAGGTGTTTTAGATGGTGTAACCACAAATCCTTCGTTAATGGCAAAAGAAGGAATTACCGGAGCTCAGAATATTTTAGATCATTATATAAAAATTTGCGAATTGGTAGATGGCGATGTAAGTGCCGAAGTAATCTCGACCAATTTTGAAGGTATGATTGCCGAAGGTGAAAAACTGGCGGCTTTGCATCCGCAAATTGTGGTAAAAATCCCGATGATAAAAGATGGTGTAAAAGCGATCAGGTATTTTTCGAATAAAGGAATCAGAACCAATTGTACTTTGGTATTTTCTGCAGGTCAGGCTTTATTGGCTGCAAAAGCCGGAGCAACTTATGTGTCGCCGTTTATTGGCCGCTTAGATGATGTATCGACTGACGGAATGGTGCTGATTGAAGATATCAGGCTGATTTATGATAATTTCGGTTACGAAACACAGATTTTAGCTGCTTCTGTTCGTAATGTAATGCACATTATCAATTGTGCAAAAATAGGATCAGATGTTATTACGGGACCATTAAGTGCCATCGAAGGTTTATTGAAACATCCTTTAACGGATATTGGTCTGGCCACTTTCCTTGCTGATTATCAAAAAGGAAATAGTTAATTAGAAGACTTTTTTGGCCCACGGATTAAACGGATTAAATGGGTTGTAGCAGATTTAAATTTAATGGATAGCTCAATTAAAATTTATCATACCAGTTCAATTGATAAATAAAATAACTGCAAAGATCTGTTTGTCTAAAATCCGTGACCAAAACTTAAAATAATAATTTGTTAGTTTTTAATAGTAGTTTTTTTGAAGAAAAAACCCTGAAAGTTTGTGGCTTTCAGGGTTTTGTTTTTTATAATATTATAAGCCCACGGATGGTGCGGATGATACGGATTTACACAGATTTTTTAATTTTAATTCGTCCTATTTCTGAACGAAACTAAGTAATAATTTTTCATCTTTTTTATCTCGCAGATTTAGCAGATTTTTTTTCTAAGTTTTAATCTGCCCAATCTGCTAAATCTGCGAGAGAATTTTTAGAGTTCTCCATAAAAAAAATCAGTGAAAATCAGTTTAATCCGTTAAAACCCGTGACCCAACCAATTTTTACAAATTCAATACAAAATCGTTGAGTAATTTTTCTTCGTATTTTTCTTTATTAAAAGTATACAAGTAAGATCCTTTTCGGGAAGACTGCATATCTTTTTCATCTAGTTTATTCAGAATTTCTAAAGAATTAATCTTGCTGATAAAATTACGTTTGTCCAATTCTTTACTTAAAATAGCTTCATATAATTCTAACAACTGACGCATCGTAAATTTTTCCGGCAGCAATTCAAAACCAATTGGTTTTATCGAAGTTCTGTAACGCAATCTTCTTATGGCTTGCTGTACCATTTCGTTGTGGTCAAAAATTAAATTTGGAGCGTCTGCAATACTAAACCATTGTGCGTGATAATTTTTAATAAGCTCGGCATTATGATTTTCGATATTAATCAAAGCATAATACGAAACAGAAATGGTTCTTTCTACAGGATCACGATCAATTTCGCTGTAGGCGTATAGTTGCTCCATATAAATATCGTTCAAACCCGTATACTTATTTAAGATTCTGATCGCAGCATCATCCAACACTTCATCTCGTTTTAAAAAACCTCCAATCAAAGACCATTTTCCCTTTTCAGGTTCAAAATCTCTCTTGATCAAAAGGATTTTCAGCCCTTCATTGTCGAATCCAAAAATGATACAATCTACTGCTAATAAGACTTTATCTGCAGAACTATAACTGTTTAGCATATTCAATTTTTTATTGGTAAATATATAAACTTCCTAATACGTTTCATAATTTATTAATGTGGTTTTTACACTTAATAAATTAGTCTTTCAAGAGGTTTACTAATAAGTTTTTAAGGTCAAATTTAGATTACAATTTATCTTTTTCAATCGTTTTCGAAGCCAAAAAGATCATATTTTCCTGAAAATTGAACTCGTTGTCCAAATTTAAAAGAACCTAAACAGGATTTTATTTACAAAAATAACAAAATTTTATGCTTTAAATAGCTATTAAATAACTCATTTATAAAATTTTGCGGTAACTCCTTTTTTTGAGTAAAAAGTTGCTTTTTTATAAAAAGTGTTGATTTTACACAAATTACAGTTCAAAAACGCTCTTTTTTTGAAATAATATCAATTTTTAAATGTTGATTTCACACTTAATTTGTGATATGTATTTTTTTTACGTCTTTTTTTTGCCATATTAATTTGTTTTTGAGGTTTTTTTTTAGTTAAATTTACAAATGTAAAATTAACACTTATAATTACACACTAACCAACTTAAACTAACCAGTATGATAACAAACCAAAAATTACTTTTTTACTGCAATTTTTTATTGCCAAAAAAAGAATGGCTTTTAGCATTACTTATGCTATTATTTTCCGTTAATCAAATGTCGGCTCAAGGCAAAGTGATTACCGGAATTGTTACTTCGGCGCAGGACAAACTGCCTTTGCCGGGAGTAAATATTTTGATAAAAGGAACCAAAACCGTAGCAACAACAGGTTTTGATGGAGAATTCTCGATTAAAGCATCTCCAAATGATGTTTTAGTTTTTTCATTTATAGGATTTCAAAATCAGGAATTAACAGTAGGAAACCAATCTAAAGTAAATACTGCATTGGTTGAAGACACCAACAAATTAAACGAAGTAGTCGTAATTGGGTACGGAACACAAAAGAAATCGGACTTAACAGGATCTGTAAGTGTTGTAAATATGGAATCGGCCAAAAAAACGATGACTTACGATGCTGCAAAAATGCTTCAGGGACAGGTTCCGGGAGTAACGGTACAATCATCAGGCGAGCCGGGTGGTTTTGTAAATGTAAAAATTAGAGGGATAACTTCATTCACAAACAACAATCCTCTTTTTGTTATTGATGGTATTATGGTCGATGCTCCAAATGATTTTGCACCGGGAGAAATTGAATCAATGCAGGTGCTTAAAGATGCATCATCGGCAGCTATTTATGGTGTTCGTGGAGCAAATGGAGTAGTGATTATTACAACTAAAAAAGGTAAAGCAGGTAAAACAGACGTTAAATTCAAATCTATTGTAGGACTTCAGAATGTTTCTAAAAGATGGGATGTAACAGATCGTTTGGGTTACCAACAAATTACCAGTGAAGCCGAAAGAAACAGAGATATTAGAGCAGGAGTTCCTGTAAATATTGCTCCGGGAAATAATCCGGCAAGTTCATCATACATTTCAAATGTTGATACAGACTGGCAAAAAGAATCCATGAAAACGGGTGTGATACAAAATCAGGCACTTACATTTTCAGGAGGAGCAGAAAATATTGCGTACAGCTTTAATGTTGATTATTTCAAAAACACTAGCTACTTAAAAACGCCGCAAGATTATGAAAGGCTGTCAACGAATTTGAATTTAAGTGGTAAAAAAGGAAAATTCAAATACGGGGCAAAAATTGCCTACACACAATCGGATAAGGAAATTTTTAACGAATATAACGCAGGACAAACCTTTATCAGTGATATGTTAGGTGCTGTACCAACAATGCCTGTTTACGATGCCAACAGATTAGGTGGCTACGGAGGAACAGATAACTTAACGCAAAGAGCAATCTCAATGAACCCTATTGGATATAATAATCTGATCACTAATAATGGTAAAAGAAACCGTTTTATTGGCGATATCTGGGGAGAAATTGAAATTGTTAAAGGTCTTAAATACAAATTGGATGTAAGTTATGACAGAACAGATTGGGAAAACAGAAAATTTATACCGCCAAGTGATTTAGGATGGTATTACATTACGACAAATGATGAAGCTTCTTTAGATACAGAAACGGGTAATGAGCTAAGAACGTTCTGGAATAATTTATTGACTTACGAAATTACACTAGGAAAACACAAAATTGATGCTCTTGCGGGATTGATTCAGGAAAAAAGAGACTATCACAGATATAATTCAAGAGGTGTTGGTTATACTCCGGGAGAAATTCCAATGCTTCAGTTTGCAGATGCAAGAAATGCGAGTGAATATAAATTTACCATTACAGGAATATCATACATCAGCAGATTAAATTATTCTTATGATGACAGGTATTTGTTACAGGCTAATTTCAGACAAGACAAGACATCTCTTTTTAGCGAGATCAATAATTCTGCAAACTTCTACTCTTTTTCAGGAGGCTGGAAAATTAGTAACGAAAAGTTTTTGCATTTACCAACATGGGTGAGCAATATTAAACTTAGAGGAGGTTATGGTACAATAGGAAATAATACAATTCCGCAATACTTCTTTGCTTCAACAGTAAACAATTTTGCAGGTTATGATTTCAACAACGAGCTTGCTCCCGGAACAACTGTGGTTGCAGCACTTGACCCTAATGTACACTGGGAAAAAACAACCAGTAAAAACATTGCATTAGAATTAGGATTTTTTGATAATGACTTACAATTTACAGGAGAGTATTTTATAAAAAAAGTTACAGACATGTTGGTGAATGTTCCTTTACCTTATTCTAATGGTGCTTTCCCGGCGAGTATTTTTACTAATGCGGGAGACATGCAAAATAAAGGTTTTGAGTTTGCAGCATCATACAGTAATCATCATCGTAAATTTAAATACGATATCTCAGCCAATTTTGGAACTTTAAAAAATGAAGTAACCAAAATTGGAGTAAACGGAAATCCTCTTTACGGAGCCGTATCAAAAACAGAAGTAGGAAGATCGGTGGGAGAAATTTATGCTTGGGAAGCTGTTGGTATTTTTCAAAATGCAGCCGAAGTTGCTGCTTCACCAACACAAACAGGTGCAGCTCCCGGAGATGTGAAATTTAGAGATGTAAATGGCGACGGAATCATTACAGATGCTGACAGAACTTTTCAGGGAGTATCGATTCCTAAATATGGTTTTGGATTGAATTTTAGCGCATCTTATGAAAATTTCGATTTCTCGATGTTCTGGCAAGGTAGCGGAGGTAACAAAGTTTTCAATGCAATGTACCGTAACTTAATGACAGGACAATACGGAAACCATAGTACAGATGAATTGAATTATTGGACAACAACTAATACAAATACGAATGTTCCGGCACCGGTAATTGGTGATCCAAATGGAAATAACAGAGATTCTAACAGATTCATTCAAAGTGGTGATTATGTTAGATTGCAAACAATGGAGTTGGGTTTCAATATTCCGTTGAAAGACAAATTTATCCAAAAAGCAAGAGTATATGTTAATGGTCAGAACTTATGGACTATTACCAAATATACAGGATATGACGCTGATTTTACTAGCGACGGATTGCTTTCAAGAGGATATGATGCAGGATCTTTCCCAAATCCAAGAACTATTTCTTTAGGAGTAGAGGTAAATTTCTAAACCGGTTTAACCAATTAAAAACGTATTAAAATGAAATATAAAATATATAACTATATAGCGATTTTCTTTTCACTGGCTGTTGTAACAACAAGCTGTGTTGAAAATGAAGATTTGACCCAAATTGACCCAAATAATAATGCAGTAGATTCATTTTGGAAAACAGATCAGGACGCCATTGAAGGTGTAAATGCTGCTTACGGAAGTTTATTAACAGACGGGACGTACATGAGAAGTACACCATTATTATTAGATGCCAGATCAGATGATGCCCGTACCAATAGCCCTTGGGGTTCAATGTACAATGCAGGCCACTTTAACTCTAATGTTGCCGATGCATCCATTTACGGATGGGCCTTTGAAACCTATTATCAGGGAATTTATCGTGCCAATCAGGTTTTAACGCATGTTCCGGAAATAGGTTTTCAGGATCAGGCTCTTAAAAACAGAATTTTAGGACAAGCTTATTTTTTGAGAGGATTATTTTTATTTCATGCTGTGAATTTGTTCAAAAATGTACCTGTACCAACAGAACTGGCAGTATATTATCCGCAAAAAACAGAAGCAGAAGGCTGGGCTCAGGTTATTGCCGACTTTCAGGCTGCTGCCGATTTATTACCGGTTTCTTATGATAATATTTCAGGAATAGACGGAGGTCAAAAAGGACGTGCTACAAAAGGTGCTGCCTTAGGATATTTAGGAAAAGCTTATTTATTTAATAAAGATTTTGCGAATGCTAAAACGGCTTTCAGACAAGTTATCGATTTAGGAGTATATTCGTTAGTAGCAAACTATCGCGATAACTTTACAACTGCAAACGAAAACAATTCTGAATCACTTTTCGAAGTACAATTTAGCAGAGATGCTGGCGGTGTTGATCTAGGTTGGGGCGGAGCTCCGGCTTCGGGTTGGGGAAAAACTTCAGCTCGTGCTATTACTTATGCACCAAGAGGTTTTGGTTTTACAGATGTGCAGCCTTCATGGGCATTATTTAATGAATTTCACGATGAGAAAACAAAAACAGGAGAACTTGATCCTCGTTTAGATGCCACTATATTTTATAACAAACCAGGCGGAATGAAATTGTACGGAAAAGATTTTTACACATTTTACTTTGATCCGGATCCTAAAAATACCGTACAAGCAGACTTAAATGATATATTTTGTAAAAAATACCAAAATTCTGATGGAGAATTTGCAAACGAAATGGACTGGCGTTCCGGTATCAATGAGCGTTTATTAAGATATGCAGATATTCTTTTGATGTATGCCGAGACCTTAAACGAAACAGGTGATACTCCCGGAGCATATGGATATATTCAGATGGTAAGAAACAGAGTGGGTCTTCCGGATTTAGCAACAGTAAAACCAAATATGTCGCAAGCTCAAATGAGAGAACAAATAGGTCACGAAAGATTCCTGGAGTTTCCTCTTGAAGGACACCGTTTTGATGACATTCGTCGTTGGGGATGGTTGCAGGATGCAACAAAACTAGCATGGTTAAAATCAAGAGACGCTGAGTTTAATTCGTACACAGCAGGAAGAGAATTTTATCCAATTCCGCAATTAGAAATGGATAATAATCCGGGAACAAAACAGAATGACAGTTATTAAGTTTTAAGTTTTCAGTCGCAGTCTCAGTTTAAACTGAAAACTGAGACTGCGAACTGAGACTAAAAAAAGAATTTATTTTGAATTAGTTAGAATACTTAATATCATGTAAGGGCCTAAAAATCTTTACATGATATTATCTTAAAAACAAAAATTGAGATTGCAGAGATATAATAATTACACCTTAACTAAAATTATAACCAATGAAAACAATTACAAGTTTAGTTTTATTAGCAGTATTATTAGCAAGTTGCCAAAATGAAGATCTTATAAATTCTTCAAATGAGGATGCAGCAGCGGTTGTAGACACTCAGAATTCTCAAGTAAAAAATATAACAGCCAAAACCGTTACAGGAACAGTTCCGTCACACGATCCAAGTACCATTGTAAAAAGTGGCGTAAACTATTATGTATTTACAACAGGAGATAATATACCCATGACGTATTCAACAAATTTAGCAAGTTGGACTTGGGGAGCATCAGTATTTACTTCGACTCCAAATTGGATCACAGGATATGTACCCGGTTTTGTAAAAACATTTTGGGCACCAGATGTTGCCTGGTTCAATAACCGATGGAATATGTATTATTCATGCTCCACTTTTGGTGCTGCAACATCAGCGATAGGGTTGGTAACTGCTCCCGCAATAAGTGCTTCGGCAGGAACAACCTGGACAGATAGAGGTGTTGTGGTTTCATCCTCATCATCTTCAGATGTGAATGCAATTGATCCTTCAATTTTAGTAGACGGAAGCAATGTTTATATGGCGTATGGTTCCTGGCATGCCGGAATTGGAGTCATCCAGATTAATCCTTCAACAGGAAAAACGACAGGAAGCAAAACAATTGTTGCCGGCGGAAACAGTGCAAGTTGGGAAGCGCCTTGTTTAATAAAAGAAGGGAGTTATTACTATATGTTCGTAAACCGGGGTAGCTGCTGTAACGGCGTAAACAGTACGTACTATATTGTAGTAGGTCGCTCAACAAGTCCGTTTGGGCCATATGTTGATAAAAACGGAGTCAATTTAAAAAATGGCGGCGGAACAACAGTTTTAGCAACTCAAGGAAATTATATCGGGCCAGGTCATTTATCCAGAATTGTTGGAACTCAAAAAGGATCAGTTCATTATTATGATGGAGCGGACAGTGGAAATCCAAAACTCGAAATTGTATATTTTACATGGTCATCAGGATGGCCATCACTTTCTTATTAAAAATACTATTTAGAGGAAAGTTTCATCAAGCTTTCCTCTTTATAACTTATAAAAACACATTATGAAAAAAATACTTTTAAGCACATTTCTTTTTACCCTTTTCAGTCAGGTTAATTTTGCTCAAAATCAAACTACAGTTGTTACTATAAAAAACAATGCAGATGCACCTACAATCGACAAAAACATTTACGGGCATTTTGCAGAACATTTAGGACGCTCTATTTATGGAGGTTTTTTTGTGGGCGACACATCAAAAATTCCAAATACAAAAGGAGTTAGAAATGACATTGTTAAAGCTTTAAAAGAATTAAAAATTCCAAATTTAAGATGGCCAGGCGGATGTTTTGCTGATACGTACCACTGGAAAGACGGAATAGGACCACAACAAGAGAGACCAACTATTGTAAACAAATGGTGGGGTGGCGTGACTGAAGATAATAGTTTCGGGACACACGATTTCCTTAATATGTGCGAATTGCTGGGAGCAGAGCCTTATTTGTCAGGAAACGTTGGAAGCGGAACCGTTCAGGAATTGTCTGATTGGGTTCAATACACCAACTTCAGCGGCAAAAGTCCGATGAGTGATTTGCGTAAAAAAAACGGAAGAACAGAACCTTGGAAAGTAAAATTTTGGGGAATTGGAAATGAAGCCTGGGGTTGTGGAGGAAATATGACAGCAGAATATTATGCTAATGAATACCGCAAATACGCCACTTTCATGTCAGATTGGGAAAACACGGGCGGAATTACCAGAATTGCATCAGGATCAAACAGCGCCGATTATAACTGGACAGAAGTTTTAATGAAAAACATTCCGATCAATATGTTGGGCGGAGTAGGAGTACATCATTATGCCGTTATCGATTGGGCTAAAAAAGGCGATGGAGTAAATTTTACAGAAGACGGCTATTTCCATACCATGCAATCTGCTTTAAAAATGGAAGAATTGGTGACCAAACATGCTGCGATAATGGACAAATACGATCCGGAGAAAAAAGTAGCCATGATTGTAGACGAATGGGGAGCCTGGTACGAAGTAGAAAAAGGATCAAATCCTGGATTTTTATACCAGCAAAATACAATGAGAGATGCGGTTTTGGCCGGAGCAACTCTTAACATCTTCAACAATCATGCAGACAGGGTTCGTATGGCAAACTTAGCACAATGTGTAAACGTTTTGCAAGCGGTAATCCTTACTGATAAAGCAAAAATGATTACAACGCCAACGTACCATGTTATGAAATTGTACAGCGTTCATCAGGATGCTAAATTATTGCCAGTCAATTTTCAATCACCATTATACACGTTCAACGGAGAATCACTTCCGGCAGTTTCTGCATCGGCATCAAAAGACAAAAGCGGATTGGTTCATATTTCTTTAGTAAATGTAGATGCTAAGAATAAAAATAAAATAGAAATAGATGTGAATAATCTGGGCGTGAAAAATTTTACAGGAACTATTATAACATCAGCTAAGTTACAGGATTATAATTCATTCGATACTCCAAACAAAATTGTACCAACAGTTTTTAAAGGTTTCGAAAATAAAAAAGGAAAATTAGAAATCACAATTCCTCCTTTCTCAGTAGTAGTGTTAGAAGGAAAATAACAAGCTAAAAGATGAAAAAATCAAAATACATAATAAAAACAGCCTCGTATTTAGGGCTGCTTTTATTTGTTTTTGCTGCAGTGAGCTGTTCAAAAGATGATCCTGCAACAAATGAAAATCCTGATCCGCCTGTTGTGGTTGATCCGCCCGTAGTGACGCCGGCTTTTCCCGGGCCAACTTATGCTGATAATTACACCTCGTTATCAGGTTGGGGAAGCAGAGCACAATGGAACTTAGCCAACGTTCACGATCCATCTGTAGAAAAATCGGGTGATTACTATTATATGTACCAAACAGATGCTTCTTACGGGAATGCAACGGATGGTCACGGACATTTTTTTTACAGAAGATCGAAAGATTTAATCAACTGGGAATTTATGGGATCGTCAATGACCGAAGCCCCGGCCTGGGTAAAAGATTCGTTAAACAATAAAAGAGCAAGAATGTCTCCGGCATTGCCGCCCATTACAAATCCTAATTATGGATATTGGGCACCTTGCGTTCGAAAAGTAGGCAATATTTACAGAATGTATTACAGCATAGTAGTGACGAATCCTATTGTAGGGACAGACACGAACACTTCCTGGACAGAACGCGCTTTCATTGGCTTAGCCGAAACAACTGATTTAGCGTCTAACAATTGGGTAGATAAAGGAATGGTCGTTTGCTCTGAACCTGATGGCGTAAAAAGTTACGTTCGAAACGGAGGAAACGATTGGGATGCTTATTTTAAATTCAATGCGATCGATCCAAGTTTTATTCAGACTCCAGAAGGAGATCAGTATTTAATTTACGGTTCATGGCATTCCGGAATCGCAGCTTTAAAACTGAATCCGGCAACAGGAAAACCAGATAAATTAAAAACAATCGACGATTACGGAGTACGAATTGCAGGACGCGGTAATGTAAACTCTAATCGTTGGCAAGCACTCGAAGGACCAGAAATTATTTATAATCCGGATACTCAATATTATTATTTATTTCTGGCTTATGATGAATTATCAGTTGCTTACAATACACGTGTAGCACGTTCAAAAAATATCATGGGACCATATCAAACCATTAGCGGAACCAGTATTACATCCGGAGCCGATTGTTATCCAATGTTAACGCATCCATACTCTTTTAAAAATCATACAGGCTGGGTTGGAATTTCACATTGCGGAATTTTTCAAAACCCCGAAACCAAACAATGGTATTACGCATCACAAGCACGTTTGCCTGAAGGAGTTCCGGGAATTGCAGTTTCGAATGCCGTGATGATGGGACAAGTTCGTGGTATTCAATGGACAGAAGATGGCTGGCCGGTTGTAGAAGCAGAACGTTATGCTGGTGTACCGGCAACAACGATTTCTGATGCTAGTTTTATTGGAACATGGGAACAAATAACCATGAATTATCAATACAAAACCATTCAAAAATCAGTTACTGTTTACTTAACCGCAGATAAAAAAGTAAGCGGAGATGTTACAGGTGTCTGGTCGTATGATAGTGCAAAAAAAATCTTGACTGTAAACGGAGTAAAATGCAACGTAACCGATGCCTGGGATTGGGAATCAGCAACCAGAAAAGTAACCTTGAGTTACTCAGGTTTAACAGCAACGGGATTACCGGTTTGGGGTAAAAAGATAAATTAGGAAATTCCAATTTTTTTAAATTCCAAGTTCCAACAATAGCCCAGATTTCAAGAAAGTAGTTTAGGGCATTAAAAGCTCCAGCGGACCGTAATATTTATAGCGAATATAATAGGTTGTTTCGATTAGCTCCAGCGGAGCGATATATAAGTTTTTCTTAAGATTGCAAATATGTCACCCCGATGGGGTTTTACTAAAGAACAAAAAAACACTATAAATATGACGTCCCGTTGGGACTTATTTATCATGACTTAAAAAATAAAAATCTGCGTGAAAAAAAATAATGTGTAAATAAACCATAATGAAGAATATAATTACAAGCCTTTCACTTTTAGTTTTATTAGCTAACTGTCCAATAGTTCAGGCACAGTCTGGTAAAACTCAAATTGACCCCGCAAAATTCAATAACCCAATTATAAAAGATCAATATACAGGAGATCCTGCAGCATTGGTTTACAAGGATAAAGTGTATTTATATGCAGGTCATGACGAAGCACCTAAAGATTTTCATTTTTATAAAATGAACGAATGGGTAGTATATTCTTCTTCGGATATGAAAAAATGGGAATCACATCCGGTGCCCTTAAAAGCTAGTGATTTTACATGGGCGAAAGGTGACGCATGGGCGTCGCAGGTAATTGAAAGAAACGGAAAATTTTATTGGTATGTGACCGTCGAACATGGCTCAGTGCACGGCAAAGCTATTGGAATTGCAGTTTCTGAAAGTCCAACAGGACCTTTTAAAGATGCGCTTGGAAAAGCTTTGATTACAAACGACATGACCAAATTTACCGATATAAGCTGGGACGATATCGATCCTACAGTTTATATCGATACAGATGGACAAGCCTATTTATTTTGGGGAAATACAGCCTGTCATTATGCCAAATTAAAAGAAAATATGATCGAATTAGATGGCCCGATTCATCACATAAAAGAGTTGCCGCATTTTACAGAAGCCCCCTGGATTCACAAACATAAAGACTGGTATTATTTATCTTATGCGTATGAGTTTCCGGAGAAAATTGCCTACGCCATGAGTAAATCAATTACAGGTCCGTGGGAGTTCAAAGGAATTCTGAATGAAATCGCCGGAAATAGTAATACAAACCATCAGGCGATAATAGATTTTAAAGGACAGTCGTATTTTATATATCACAACGGAGCATCTATTCCAGACGGAGGAAGTTTCAGAAGATCTGTTTGTGTCGATAAATTGTATTACAACAAAGACGGAACGATGAAACGAGTGGTCATGACATCTGAGGGTATTCAGTAAATAGTTTACAGCCTCAGTCTCGGTTTTCAGTTTTAGCTTATATGATGTAGAAAGTCACAGTTTTCAGCAAAAGCTTAAATTATCTTATATCACTTATATGGTGAAAAAAAATATCCAATTATGAAGTTTTACAAAAACATAAAATATTCACTTTCTGTTCTTATGATGCTGATAGCTTCAGTTTCATTTGCGCAGGATATTGTAGTGCACGATCCGGTTGTCATCAAACAAAAAGACACTTATTATTTGTATTGTACAGGGAACGGAATCAGTGTTTTTAGTTCTAAAGATTTAAAAAAATGGGACAAACAGCCTCCCGTTTTTGCAGAAAAACCCGTTTGGGCAGATGGTGTTGCTGCTGATTTTAAAAATCATATCTGGGCACCGGATATTTCGTTTCATAACAATACGTATTATCTTTATTATTCCGTTTCGGCTTTCGCCAAAAATACTTCGGCAATTGGCGTTGCGACCAATACAACATTAGATCCAAAAGATAAAAAATACAAATGGGTCGATCAGGGAATCGTGATTCAATCACAACCCAATCGCGATATGTGGAATGCCATTGATCCGAATTTAATTTTTGACGAAAACAATACGCCATGGTTATCCTTTGGTTCTTTTTGGGAAGGATTGAAATTGGTGAAACTAAATCCCGATTTAAAATCGATTGCACAGCCTCAGGAATGGCACACGATTTCGAAGCGCAAAAGAACTTTTGAATTACCAGATTCAGATCCGGGAGACGGTGCATTAGAAGCTCCATTTATCTTCAAGAAAAACGGTTATTACTACCAATTTCTTTCCTGGGATTTATGCTGCCGCGGCGAAAAAAGCACTTATAAAGTTGTGGTTGGAAGAGCCAAAAATGTAACCGGACCTTATGTTGATAAAGACGGAAAATCATTAAATGAAGGCGGGGGCAGTTTAGTAGTGCAAGGCGACGAAAATTACTTTGGCGCAGGCCATAACAGCGCTTACACCTTTGATGGGAAAGATTACATTTTCTATCATGCTTACGAAAAGAAAACTAATGGAGTGCCGAGATTAATAGTTAAAGAAATGCTTTGGGATGCAGATTTATGGCCCGTTTTAAAATAGAATACAACAACAATGAAAAAATATAATTTTCCTATAATAACAATTTTCTTATCACTTTTAATTTTGATTTCTTGTAAAGAAAACAAAAACAATGTGGTGCAAAAAAGCGATAAAACTTCCGTCTTAAAAGCGGGTTACGAAATTGAGCCGGTCAATATTCAGAACGTAAAACTTACCGATTCTTTTTGGCTGCCCATTATCAAAAGAGTACAGGAAATTACGATAGCTTACGCGATTCAAAAATGCAATGAAGAAGGGCGTTTTGAAAACTTTTTAATTGCAGGAAAACAAAAAACAGGAAAAGTTCGCGGCGATATGCCTTTTGACGACACTGATGTGTATAAAATCATTGAAGGAGCCTCAAATACTTTGATCAGTGCTCCAAATCCCAAGCTGGAAAGGGTTCTGGATTCGATGATTGCCATTGTAAAAATAGGTCAGGAAGCAGACGGATACATTACAACCTGGAGAACGATAAATCCGGCAAAACCACCTGCAACCTGGGTTCCCGTGATCGAAGGAAAACGTTGGGAATCTTTGCAGATTAGTCATGAATTATATAATCCGGGACATTTAATAGAAGCCGCAATCGTGCATTATGAAGCAACCGGAAAAACCAATTTTCTAGAGATTGCCATAAAAGCAGCCGATATGCTGGTAAGAACTTTTGGAGATAATCCAGGTCAGGTAAAAGGAGTTCCGGGACATCAGATTGTAGAAACAGGATTACTAAAATTGTATCAAATTACAGGAAAGAAAGATTATTTGAAACTGGCCAAATATTATCTGGACAATCGCGGGAATCCAAATAATCACAAATTATACGGAGAATATGCACAGGATCATATACCAGTTACAGAGCAAAAAGAAGTAGTAGGACATGCTGTTCGTGCCGTTTATATGTATGCGGGAATGACCGATATTGTCGCACTGACAAAAGACAAAGCCTATGAAAATGCCGTAAATAATTTATGGGATAACATGGTCAATAAAAAAATGTACATCACCGGCGGGATAGGTTCGCGACATGACGGAGAAGCATTTGGAGATAATTATGAATTACCTAATTTAACCGCTTACAACGAAACCTGCGCTGCAATTGGCGATGTGTATTGGAACCACAGACTGCACAGTTTATACGGGAAATCTCAATATTTTGATGTTATCGAAAGAACCATGTACAACGGATTAATTTCGGGCATTTCGCTTGACGGAAAACAATTTTTTTATCCAAATGCCTTAGAAGCTGATGGCATTTACAAATCGAACAGAGGTTCGTGTACGCGTCAGGCTTGGTTTGATTGTTCCTGCTGTCCGACTAATTTGATTCGTTTTATCCCATCAATTCCCGGTTTAATTTATTCCAAAACAAAGAATGATTTATATGTGAATTTGTATGCTTCAAATGATGCTTCTTTTACATTAGGAAAAACCGATTTACAGATTGCACAGCAAACTTCTTATCCTTGGAACGGAAAAGTTGGAATTTCTGTAAATCCGAAAAAAGAGAGTAAATTCACAATTAAACTTAGAGTTCCGGGCTGGGCAAGAAATGAAGTTTTGCCAGGAGATTTATATACGTATAGAAAAGCTGCAACTCAAAAACCAACGATTACCGTAAACGGGGAAACATTGGCAATTCAGCCTGAAAATGGTTATTTCAACGTAACCAGAAATTGGAAAAAAGGAGATAAAATCGCTCTTAATTTCCCAATGGAAGTTCAGGAAGTTGAAACCAATTCAAAAGTTGCAACCAATAAAAGCAAAGTTTCTTTAGAATACGGTCCAATTGTTTACGCAGTTGAAGAAATTGATAACAAAAGCAATTTCGATAAAATCAATATAAGTTCTTCAGATACTTTCAAAGTAAAAAAAGAAGCTAATTTATTGCAGGGCGTAAATGTAATTGAGAATTCAAAATTCAAAGCCATTCCTTATTATTCGTGGTCGAATCGTGGCGTTGGAAAAATGAAAGTTTGGTTGGATTATAAATAGAATAAAGAACATAGAATATAGAATATAGAAAATAGAGGAAAGAAGAAAGAATCAAGAAAATGCCATAGATTAAAGGATTAAAAAGATTACAAAAAAATCTGCTCGATCTCCGAAATCTGCGTGAGAAAATTTAAACACATAGATACTATAGAATTAAAACTAATAAAAAAGAGTACAAAACAAATCTAGATTTGCACACATAGCTATGTTTTTTTAAATAAATGAAATGCCTTTTTAGCACCAAAAAACTATGTTTCTATGTGTTTTAAATTTAAGCCACAGTTAAATAAATAAAAATAAAAACCCGTTTTAACCCACGTCATCCGCGTGCTAAAAACACATTAAATATAATAAAAAATGAAGTCCAATTTAATTACCAAAATTACCCTTTGCGGTTTATTGCTGAACGGCCTTTTTGCTTCGGCACAAAAAAATAATCTTCAGGTTAATGTTGCCCAAACAGTAACCAAAATTCAGCCGACTATGTACGGAGTATTTTTCGAAGACATCAATTTTGCAGCCGATGGAGGTTTGTATGCTGAAATGATTAAAAACAGATCGTTCGAATTTCTTTTTCCAATGATGGGTTGGCAAGAACCCAACAGCGATCGTCATAAACTAAATCAGCAATCCGGAATTGCCACTGTAGTTCAGTATTCAAACCAAGGAACCAATCATAATTATTGCAGAGTTACTCTTAATGATGCAAGCGGTTATCAATTGATCAATGAAGGTTTTAGGGGAATGGGAATTAAGAAAGGCCTCAAATACAATCTGTCTTTAAAAGCTTCAAAATTATCAGGAAACATTACCAAGATCAAGTTTCAATTTATAGATAAGGACGATAAAGTTTTAGGCGAAACTTCGATTGTTCCAACATCAAAAGACTGGACAGATTATACCGCTCAATTAACGTCTACAGCAACAGAAGCTAAGGCAAAACTGAAAATTACTTTTGAAGGAAACGGAGTTATCGATTTGGATAATATTTCGTTGTTTCCAGAAGATACCTGGAAAGGAAGAAAAAATGGGATGCGTAGTGATTTAGTACAATTATTATACGATTTGAAACCAGGATTTTTACGTTTTCCAGGCGGCTGTATTGTAGAAGGAAGAACTTTGGCAGAACGTTACCAATGGAAAAAATCAGTTGGAAAAGTGGAAGACAGAGAAACTGCCGTAAACCGTTGGAACATGGAATTTGCACATCGTCCTGCTCCAGACTATTTTCAGAGTTTTGGTTTAGGATTCTTTGAATATTTCCAACTTTCAGAAGATATTGGAGCTTCTCCGCTTCCTATTTTAAGCTGTGGAATGGCGTGTCAATTCAACACCGGAGAATTGGTTCCAATGGATCAAATCGATCCTTATGTACAAGATGCTTTAGATTTAATTGAATTTGCAAACGGCGATCAAACGACAGCTTGGGGAAAAGTGAGAGCCGATATGGGACATCCAAAACCATTCAATTTAAAATTCATTGGAGTTGGAAACGAGCAATGGGGACCAGATTATATTGAACGTTTTAAAGTTTTCGAAAAAGCTATCAAAGCTAAATATCCAAATATTACAATTGTTTCAGGAACCGGACCATTTCCTGACGGAGATTATTTTGATTATGGTATGAAAGAACTTAAAAAACTAAACGCAGAAATTGTAGACGAGCATTACTATAAAAACCCGGAATGGTTTAGAAAAAATGCAACCCGTTACGATAATTACGACCGTAAAGGACCAAAGATTTTTGCCGGAGAATATGCAGCACAAAGTGTAGCAATTGCAAGTCCTGATAATAAAAACAATTGGGAATGTGCTTTTTCTGAAGCGGCTTTCATGACCGGAATGGAGCGTAATGCTGAGGTTGTTCACCTGACTTCTTACGCACCTTTATTGGCGCATGTTGAAGGCTGGCAATGGACGCCGGATATGATTTGGTTCAACAATTTACAATCGTATGGAACGCCAAATTATTATGTGCAAAAGTTATTTTCAAACAATAAAGGAACCGATTTAATCAACATTACAAAAGACGGAAAAGCTGTTACAGGTCAAAACGATTTGTTTGCATCTGCAGTAAAAGATGTGAATTCTAAAGAAGTAATTCTGAAAATTGTGAACACTTCTGCAGCATCTCAAAATGTTTCCGTTGATTTAAAAGGCGCCAAATTAGATTCAAAAGGAACGGCGATTACTTTGAACGGAGACGGATTAAATGATGAAAATTCATTTGCTGCTCCAACTAAAATTAGTCCAAAAGAAAGTCAGTTTAAAGTAAATGGAAACAAAGTTCAATATGATTTTCCAGCGTACTCTGTGACTGTTTTGAAAATTAAGATGAAATAATCGCAACATATTAAATGTAAAACCGACATTTATTTTTTGTTTGTGGTTGAAAACATTGCTTTGGTGCATTTTTTGTAAAAATTAAAGACGTTAATTTTATTAAGTGTTTTTTGTACACTTATGAATTATTTATAATTATATTTGTCAATATTTTAAAATTAAAATTAGAATGAAAAATTACGTAATAGGATTGGACTACGGAACAGATTCTGTTCGAGCGGTGCTTATTGACACAGAAAATGGGCAGGAGCTGGCATCGAATGTTTCTCATTACAAAAGATGGAAAAACAAACAATATTGTGACGCATCTATAAATCAGTTTCGTCAGCATCCTTTGGATCATATAGAAGGATTGGAAATTACAATTCAAACCGTTATAAAAGAAAGTAAAGTAGATCCTTCATTAATAAAAGGGATTTGTATTGATACAACTGGTTCTTCTCCAGTACCGGTTACAAAAGAGGGAATTCCTTTGGCTTTGACAAAAGGTTTTGAGGAAAATCCGAATGCGATGATGGTATTGTGGAAAGATCATACTTCGATTAACGAAGCAAACGAAATCAACGAATTGGCAGTAAGCTGGGGCGGAGAAAACGTAACAAAATATGTAGGTGGAATTTATTCATCAGAATGGTTTTGGGCTAAAATTCTGCACATTGCAAGAGAAGATGAAGCCGTTCGAAATGCAGCGCATACCTGGATGGAGCACTGCGATCTAATGACGTATTTGTTAATTGAAGATAAAGATTTAAAAACTTTTAAAAGAAGCCGTTGCGCAGCGGGTCACAAAGCAATGTGGCATGCAGACTGGAACGGACTTCCGCCAGTTGAATTCTTAGAAAAATTACATCCGTATTTAGCACAACTTCGCGGAAATCTATATGATGAAACCTATACATCTGATTTAGTTGCCGGAAATTTAAGCAAAGAATGGGCAGACCGTTTAGGACTTTCAACAGACACAGTTATTGCTGTTGGAACATTCGATGCGCACTCTGGAGCTGTTGGAGCAAAAATTGGAGAAAACACTTTGGTTCGCGTTATGGGAACTTCAACCTGTGATATTTTGGTTGGTTCTTATGATGAAGTGGGAACAAAAACGGTTCGCGGAATCTGCGGACAAGTGGATGGATCTGTGATTCCGGGCTTTATTGGTTTAGAAGCTGGACAATCTGCTTTTGGAGATTTGTTGGCCTGGTACAAAGAATTATTAATGTGGCCAACAGAACATTTATTGACTGCTTCAACAGTTTTAAATGACGCTCAAAAAGAACAATTAAGAGAAGAATTCAGCGATAAATTAATTGTTGAATTAACGAAAGAAGCAGAGAAAATTCCAGTTTCTGAAAGTCTTCCAATTGCTTTGGACTGGATCAACGGAAGAAGAACTCCAGACGCCAATCAGGAGTTAAAAAGCGCGATTTCGAATTTATCTTTAGGAACAAAAGCACCACATATTTTTAAATCTTTAGTAAACGCCATTTGTTTTGGAGCGAAGAAAATTGTAGATCGTTTTGAAGAAGAAGGAGTAAAAATTGACAGCGTTATCGGAATCGGTGGTGTTGCCAGAAAATCACCTTTCATCATGCAGACTTTGGCTAACGTTTTAAACAAGCCAATCAAAATTGCAGCTTCAGATCAGACTCCGGCTTTAGGAGCAGCGATTTATGCAGCGGTTGCAGCCGGAATTTATCCGAATGTAATCGAAGCAAGCCAAAAAATAGGAAGCGATTTTGACGGAGAATATTCCCCTCAATTAGACAAAGTAGCAGCGTATAATAAACTGTTAATCGCTTACGATCAGTTAAGTGCTTTTGAAGATCCAACTATTAAATTATCTCAACATGAGTTCTCTTTATAAAGATTTAAAACAAGAATGCTACGAAGCCAACATGCAGTTAAATGCATTGAATTTGGTAGTATACACTTTTGGAAATGTTAGTGCGGTGGACAGAAAAAATGGTGTTTTTGCTATTAAACCAAGCGGCGTTCCATACGAAGATTTAAAACCGGAAGATATTGTTATTGTAGATTTTGATAACAATATTATTGAAGGAACCATGCGTCCGTCATCGGATACAAAAACACATGCCTACTTATATAAAAACTGGCCAAATATTGGTGGTGTTGCGCATACACACGCGACTTATTCGGTTGCCTGGGCACAGTCGCAACAGGATATTCCAATTTTCGGAACAACACACGCAGACCATTTAACTGCTGATATTCCTTGCGCGCCTCCAATGGCAGATTCGCTTATAGAAGGAAACTACGAACACAATACCGGAATTCAGATTTTGGATTGCTTCAAAGAAAAAAATCTTTCTTACGAAGAAGTAGAAATGATTCTGATTGGAAATCATGGTCCATTCGCCTGGGGAAAAAATGCAGCAAAAGCAGTGTATAACAGCAAGGTTTTAGAAGTCGTAGCTGAAATGGCCTATTTAACTTTACAAATAAACCCGAACGCACCAAGATTAAAAGATTCCCTAATAAAGAAACATTACAACCGCAAGCACGGAAAAGATTCGTATTACGGACAGTAGAAAGTTTTGTTTCAGGTTTTCTTTGTTTCAAGTTTCAAGTTGTTGGAACGTGAAACAAAGAAAACCTGAAACAAACAAAAACAAAACTAAAAATTAACAATTCAAGATTTTCAGATTCCAACAAACTTGAAACCTGAAACTTGAAACAAAATAAACAAAATGATAAATATCTCTCAAAAAGAAGTATGGTTTGTAGTAGGAAGCCAGGAATTATACGGTGAAGAAACTTTAAGAAAAGTAGCGGAACATTCTCAAATAATTGCAAAAGGATTAGATGGAGCGTCTACTATTCCAGTAAAAGTGGTTTATAAAGATGTGGTAAAATCACCTTCACAAATTTTAGATGTATGTTTAGCGGCTAACTCTGCTAAAAACTGTATCGGAATTATTGCCTGGATGCACACTTTCTCGCCAGCAAAAATGTGGATCGGCGGATTAAGTATTCTGAAAAAGCCATTATGTCATTTACATACACAATACAATGCTGAAATTCCGTGGGGAACTATCGACATGGATTTCATGAACTTAAATCAATCTGCTCACGGAGATCGTGAGTTTGGTTTTATCATGTCAAGAATGCGTAAAAAACGCAAAGTTGTTGTTGGACATTGGGAAGACGAAAGAGTTCAGAAAAAATTAGGTATCTGGACAAGAGTAGCTTTAGGATGGGACGAACTTCAAAACTTAAAAGTAGCCCGTATTGGAGACAATATGCGTGAAGTTGCCGTTACAGAAGGAGATAAAGTAGAAGCTCAAATTCGTTTCGGAATGTCAGTTAATGGTTTTGATTCTTCAGATGTTACCAAATATATTGAGAAAGTTACAGACAAAGAATTAAATGATTTATTGGCTGTTTACGAACAATCTTATACTTTGACCGATGCTTTAAAAGAAGGCGGAGCGCAAAGAAGTTCATTAGCGGAAGCGGCAAAAATTGAATTAGGTTTAAGAGCTTTCCTTGAAGAAGGAGGTTTTGGCGCTTTTACAGATACGTTTGAAAATCTTGGTGTTTGGAAACAATTACCAGGAATTGCAACACAAAGATTAATGGCCGACGGTTACGGTTTTGGTGGAGAAGGAGACTGGAAAACAGCTGCAATGGTTCGTGCATTGAAAGTTATGAATGTGGGTCTTGAAGGAGGAACTTCTTTCATGGAAGATTACACGTACCACTTTACACCTCAAAAATCATATGTTTTAGGATCACATATGTTGGAAATTTGCCCATCAATTGCTGACGGAAAACCTTCTTGCGAAGTGCATCCTTTAGGAATTGGCGGAAAAGAAGATCCTGCCCGTTTGGTGTTTAATTCGCCAGCCGGAGATGCAATCAATGTTTCTTTGGTAGATATGGGAACCCGTTTCCGTTTGATCGTGAACGAAGTTACAGCGATTAAACCAATGGCTGAATTACCAAAATTACCGGTTGCAAGAGTTTTATGGGATTGTAAACCAAACCTTGATATTGCTGCAACAGCCTGGATTTTAGCTGGAGGAGCGCATCACACTGTTTACAGCCAGTCGTTAACGACAGAATACATGGAAGATTTTGCTGATATCGCCGGAATCGAATTATTAGTAATTGATGAAAGAACTACCGTAAGAGACTTTAAAGATAAGATCAATGCAAACGAAGCTTATTATCATTTGTTTCAACACGGCCTTTAAGGCAGTAAAAATGTAATTTGTAAGATGTAAAATGTGAAAAAACTTAAAAAGGTGATTTTTACATTTATAAAATGATTAAATTTCACATCTAACATTTTAGTTCTAACATTTAACCTTTACAAACCAAAAAAATATCAATTATGAATGTATTAAAACGTTGTATTTTTGGAATAAGCCTAATGAGTTTGGCCGCAGTTTCAGTTCAATGCAAAAGCGATAAAAAAATGGATGCTACCACAGTTTCGTCAGACGAAAAAGCTACAGTTACAATCGAAAAATCTTCTTACGGAAAAACTGCAAAAGGAGAACAGGTCGATAGTTATAAACTGAAAAACCAAAATGGGATGGAAGTTGATATCATCACTTTTGGAGGAAGAATTACAGATTTGAAAGTACCTAATAAAGAGGGTGTTTCTGAAAATGTAGTTATCGGATTTGATAATTTGGCACAATACGAAAAAGAAAATCCATTTTTTGGAGCTTTGATCGGAAGATACGGAAACCGAATCGCTAAAGGAAAATTTACTTTAGACGAAAAAGAATATAAATTGGCAGTCAACAATGCTCCAAATGCTTTGCACGGCGGACCGCAAGGATATTTTAATGTGGTTTGGAAAGCGGATGAAGTAAAATCTGGAGATTCAGCAACTTTGAAATTATCTTACTTAAGTAAAGATATGGAAGAAGGATATCCTGGAAATCTTAAAGTTTTTGTGACTTATACATTGACCAATGATAATCAATTAGAAGTTTTATACGAAGCGACTACAGATAAGAAAACGATAGTAAACTTAACACAACATTCTTATTTCAATTTATCCGGAGATTTCACAAAAACAATCTTAGATCACGAATTGACTTTAAATGCTGATAAATTGGTTCCGGTTGATGCGACTTTAATTCCAACAGGAAAATTAGATGACGTTGCTAATACACCGTTCGATTTCAGAACACCAAAATTAATTGAAAAAGACATCGACGCTAAAAACGAACAATTAGAAAGAGGAAAAGGGTATGATCACTGCTGGGTATTGAACAATCCTGAAAAAGGAAAAACAGTTATTGCAAAAGTATATCATGCAGCAAGCGGAAGAGTTTTAGAAGTAACAACAGATGAACCTGGAATTCAGTTTTACTCTGGAAATTTCCTTGACGGAACCTTGCCAAATCCTAAAGGCGGAACATACGCACACAGAACAGGTTTATGTTTAGAAACAGAACATTATCCTGATTCTCCAAATCAAAAAAACTTCCCAACAACGGTTTTAAACCCGGGAGAAAATTATAAAACTAAAACTACTTTTAAATTCTCTGTAAAAAAATAGTTTTGGAATTATGTTAATTAGTTAGTAATTCTCTAAGAAACCTCGAAAGTAATCCTTTCGAGGTTTTTTTTGATTAAAGGTTGCCACGAATTTCACTAATTAGCGCGAATTTATTTAGATTAAATTCAAGCATTAGTTAGTGGAAATTAGTGAAATTCGTGGCAAAAAAAACTTTGTATCTCTGCTCCCGATAGCTATCGGGATTTCGCGATTAATTCATTTGCAACTCTTTAAAAAGCTTAATTTTGCAAGGTAAAACGAAAACAAAATGAAACATCATTTTAAAGCAGAAGTAAAATGGACTTTAAACCAAATTCAGGAAGATTCAACAAAAAGATTTTACAGTAAAAGTCATAAAATCAAAATCGAAGGCAAACCTGTCTTAAATGTTTCAGCAGCGAAAGCTTTCAAAGGTGATCCGGAATTATACAATCCTGAAGATTTGTTGTTGAGCAGCTTAGTTTCCTGTCACATGATGTCCTATTTATATGTATGTTCTCAAAACGGAATAGAAGTTTTAGAATATTCAGATAATGCCGAAGCAACGCTCGAAGTTGCTGCAGATGGAAGCGGACGTTTTACAGAAGTCATACTAAATCCGAAAGTAAAAATTTCTAATTCGGATAAAATTGAGTTAGCAAATGAGCTTCATACAAAAGCCAATCAGCTTTGTTTCATCGCCAACTCTTGCAATTTTCCTGTTTTGCATAATGCGAGTTGTGAAGTTTCTACAATAGATTAAATTCCAAATAAAAAAATCCAAATTCCAATAGACCGCGAACAGTATTGGAATTTGGAATTTAAAAAATATTAGAATTTAAAATTTATATTTTAACTACAAATCCACCATTAGGTTTCATTTTTACAGTTAATTTTTGGCTTTTTGAAATCGATTCTTGTTTAAAACCCTTTTCATCTTCGAGAATAATAAATCCTTTTTGATTTTTTACAAAAGACAAATCAAGCTCAATTTCGTTAGGCGTATTTTCTCCATTAATTCCAACAATATGCCAGATGTTGTTGCTTTTTCTTGCCATTACGATATATTTTCCCGGGAAACCGGCAATGAATTTTGAGTCATCCCAATTGGTCGGAATATCTTTTAAATAATCCACAACATAAGCTGGCATTTTCGCCATTCCTTCCGGAATTTCGGCAATATGCTGAATCCCTGACAAGAATAAAACAGGTAAAGCCAATTCGAAAGCCGGAGTTGTTTTTCTATCAATATTCGGAATTTTATCTAGAGCCATAGGAGTGAAATCCATTGGGTCAAAAGCATTTCTGGAAAAAGGCAACATGGCACAATGGCTAGGTTCCAGATTGGCAATATTTTGATCGAAAGTAATATATTCATATCCTTTTACAGCTTCGGTAGTTAGTAAATTAGGATACGTACGTTGCCATCCACGAGGTAAAGTGGCACCGTGAAGATTGATCATCAATTTATAGTCGGCAGCATCTTTTAGCATATCATGATAATACGCAATCATCGATTGTCCGTCGCCTCCAAAGAAATCAACCTTGATTCCGGCAATGCCTAAATCATTCATTCTTTTAAATTCAATAGCTCTCGTTTCCGGTGTTAATAATTTATTCTTCGGATGATATTCAGTACCATTCCAGGATCCGGATGAATTGTACCAAACCAATAATTTTACGCTTTTGGTTTTGGCAAAAGCCACTAATTCCTTCATTTTTTCATCACCAATTTTTGTATCCCAATCCGCATCAATTAAACAGTATGGCCAATTCATTTTAGAGGCGTATTCAATAAACTGATGGGTTGTTTCATAATTTACAGAATCATCTTTTAATAAAACCCAGCTCCATGACGAAAGTCCGCTTTTAATAAAAGAAGTATCCATTTTTATGGCAGGATCGGCAAGATCAGTTCCTAAAGTACTTTCGGTAATTGTATTCAAAGAACCAATTGTAATAATACGCCAAGGTGTAATCCATGGCAATTGAGATTCAGGATTCAAAGCGCCATTCGGGAAAATTTCTTCCTTTTGAGGAAAAGTAACCTGCATTGCTTTTGTGTTTTCATTGTACACCAATCGGGTTCCGCAATATTTGTTGTGCAAACCGGTTTCAGAAATCAAAACCCAGTTATTATTGGTTTCAAAAAGTGCCGGATAAACCCAACCCTCGCCAAATGCAGGTTTTGTATTCAAAGGAACGCCCATTGCATAATGTTCTTCATAAGCCGGATTCGTTTCTTTCCATCCCGTTTTAGCTTTCGACATGGGTTGTAACCAGGCTTTCGCCGAAGTGTCAAAATTATAAGCCGTTTTTTCTTCAACGATTCTTTTTAGTTCTTTTGATGTTGAAGGAAAGTTATATCGAAGCGCCACTCCATCTTTCGAAAGCTGAAAAATGATTTCCATAGCTTCACCTTTAGAATTCTGAAGACTCACAATATATTGATTAGCAGCGTATGAAATATCTTTTCGTTTTCCCTGAAGCATCGAGTAGTGGTCAGTTACTTTTTTGGCATTAGAAATTTTAATTAACTTTAAATCAGAGTAGAAATTGCCGTCTTCGCGTAAAATTCCCAATTCAGAAGTATTAAGTATAACTTTATCGTGATATAATATAGTATAAGTTGGTGTGTTTTTCGCATTCATTTCGAAGCCTACTTTTATAGTCTTCTCAGAATTTGTAAAAAATGAATTTGGTTTTTTTTGAGCAAACGAATTGAGAAAAATCCCAAAAAAGATTAGTAATAATAGCTTTTTCATGGTTAAGTGTTAGTTGTACACTTACAAACATAGCAAAATTATTTTAATATAAACTGCTTGTTGCGAATTATTTAATGGGCTGGAAATGGCAAAGTTGAGTTTAAAAAAGATTCTTCTAATCAGATTTAATTCTGTACATAAAAGCGTACATTTGTAAAAATATTAATTATGAAAACAGTTAGCGTTACAGAATTTAGAGGTAATATTAAAAAATATCTTGACATTGCTGAAAATGAAAAATTAGTAATACATAGAGGTAAAGGAAGTTCTTTTGTTATTGTTCCTTTGCATGAAAAAGATGATGAATCTCTGTTGAGTAATGCTCAGAAAGCATCCATAGATGAAGCCTTAGAAGATATTACACATGGAAGAATTCATTCTCATGAAGATGTCATGGATGAAACTAAAAAACGTTTTCCTCATTTATTCAATCGATAATTCATGGTGCAAATAATTTGGACCACGATTGCTAAGAATGATTATTGGAATAATATCGAATATCTGGAAAGTGAATGGACTTTGAAAGATGTCTATAACTTTATGGATAAAACGGATGACTTAATTGAATTGTTAACAAAACAAAATTTGATATTTAAGCCTGCAAAATACAAAGACGTGTATCACGTTCCAGTAACAAAACAGATTACACTGTATTATAGGGTATTGGAAAACGAAAAAATTGAGCTTTTAAGATTTTGGAATACTTATCAAAATCCTAAAAAACTAAAATTATAAAATTGCATAAAACCAAAAAAAAGCCTCTTCGAAAGAAGAGGCTTTTGTACCCGGAGCCGGAGTCGAACCGGCACGGTTTCCCACAGGTGTTTGAGACCAGCGCGTCTACCAATTCCGCCATCCGGGCTTAGCAGACGAAAAAAAAGTGAAATAAATCCAACTCTTTTAACGCAATAGAATAAGTAATTATGTTGTCATAACTGTGCTTATTCCTTTAACACGGTGCAAATGTAAAAAATAAAATTAAATGATCTACTAAAAATACTTAAATTTTTCCTTTCAGTGTCCAATAAATTTTCTAAATTTGCACCTCGTTAAAACGAAGCACACACAACTAACTACACCCGAGGCATTTATACAGGTTCGGCTTTACGAAAATAATAAAGCCAAATTGTGCAGAGCGCAGCGGAGCAAAAACAACAAATTATAATGTCGCACCTAGAACCAGAAGCTAAAATTTTTGCTTGTTCACAAAGTGTTTATCTTGCAGAAAAAATTGCAGAACAATACGGAATTCCGTTAGGAAAAGTAACGATGTCAACGTATAGCGATGGAGAATTTCAGCCATCATACGAAGAGTCAATAAGAGGATTACGCGTTTTTATCGTGTGCTCAACATTTCCAACTGCTGATAATTTGATGGAATTGTTGCTAATGATCGATGCAGCAAAACGTGCATCAGCAAGACACATTACAGCTGTTATGCCTTATTTTGGTTGGGCAAGACAAGATAGAAAAGATAAACCAAGAGTTCCGATTGGAGCAAAATTAGTAGCTAATTTATTAGATGCTGCCGGAGCGACAAGAGTAATGACAATGGATTTGCACGCAGATCAAATTCAGGGGTTTTTCGAAAAACCGGTAGATCATTTATTTGCATCAACCATCTTTTTACCATACGTAAAAAGTTTAAATTTAGACAATTTAACCATTGCATCTCCGGATATGGGAGGTTCAAAAAGAGCATATGCTTACTCTAAGTTTCTGGAATCAGATGTAGTAATCTGTTACAAACAAAGAAAAGCAGCCAACGTTATCGACACTATGGAGCTAATTGGTGAAGTAAAAGGACGTAACGTAATATTAGTAGACGACATGATCGATACTGGTGGAACATTAGCGAAAGCAGCAGATTTAATGATCGAAAAAGGAGCATTAAGTGTTAGAGCAATTTGTACACACGCCATTTTATCAGGTGACGCATACGAAAAAATCGAAAACTCAAAATTAAGCGAGTTAATAGTTACCGATTCTATTCCGTTAAAGAAAGAATCAAAGAAAATAAGAGTAGTGAGTTGTGCGCCTCTTTTTGCTGAAGTTATGCACATGGTGCACCACAACAATTCCATCAGTGGAAAATTTATAATGTAAAACCGCCTCGAAAGAAGCACCTACATTATATATAAAGTAGAATATTATTTAATAACTATATTTTTTTTACAATGAAATCGATTACAATTAAAGGATCAGAAAGAGAAAGCGTGGGCAAAGTGTCAACTAAAGCCTTACGTAATGCTGGAGCGGTTCCTTGCGTGTTATACGGAGGAAATCAGGCAGTACACTTCTCAGCAGACGCTGCAGCGTTCAAAAACTTGGTTTACACTCCAAACGCACACACAGTTGTGATTGAGCTTGGAAAAGGAAAATCATTCAATGCAATTTTACAAGATATCCAGGTTCACCCGGTATCTGACAAGATCTTACACATTGACTTCTTTCAATTATTTGATGACAAAGAAATCACTATGGAAGTTCCTGTAAAAGTTGTAGGTACATCAAAAGGTGTTCTTGCAGGTGGTGTTTTACGTTTGAACACTCGTAAATTAAAAGTGAAAGCTTTACCTAAAAATCTTCCTGATTTTGTTGAAGCTGACATTACTCCACTTGAAATGGGTAACAAATTGTACGTTACTAAAGTTGGTACTCCTGACTACAAAGTAATGCACCCGGAAAACACTGTTGTTGCTCAAGTAAGAATTTCTCGTGCTGCTATGAAAGCTGCTCAAGAAGCTGCAAAAGCTGCAAAAGCTCCTGCAAAAGGAAAGAAAAAATAATTTTTTTCAAATCAATACAAAAAGCATCAATCGAAAGATTGGTGCTTTTTTTTTGTTTTAAAGGTTCTGAGGTTCTAAGATGCTGAGGTTCTGAGAAAAGGTCCAAAGTTTCAAAGGTGCAAAGTAAAATGAATCAGTAGAGATCTGTTTAAATCCGTGCCATCCGCGTGCCATTCTTCGCGTACCTTGCGTAAACCCCTTGCGCACCTTGCGGTTAAAGACAATACAAAATCAAATTATCTAATCAACCAATTGGCACATTCCCTAATTAAGTTTATTTTTGTATCATGATAAAATGGATAAACAAACTGTTTTCATCAATACCAAAAGAAGAGAACACAGACAATATGAAACCGGAGGTTCACGAACACCCAAAAAACAATATAAAAAGCGTGAGTAAAAAATATTTAATCGTAGGACTTGGTAATATTGGAGCCGAATACGTAAATACAAGACATAATATAGGATTCAAAGTCCTTGATTTTTTAGCCAAAAAAGAAGGCCTTTCATTCGAAACCGTAAAACTGGGCGCTTTGGCCGAATACAAATTCAAAGGCAGAACCTTTTTTCTGCTTAAGCCTAATACCTACATGAATTTAAGCGGCAAGGCTGTGAAATACTGGATGGACAAGGAAAATATATCTTTAGAGAATATTTTGGTCATTACAGACGATTTAAACCTGTCATTCGGAACCATCCGTATTAAACCAAAAGGAAGTGACGGAGGTCATAATGGCTTAAAGAATATCAACCTGGTTTTGAACACTCAAAATTACACCCGTTTTAGATTTGGAATCAGTGATCAGTTCAAAAAAGGACAGCAAATCGATTACGTTTTAGGAGAATGGGATGAAGAAGAAAAAGCAAAATTACCGGAACGTTTAGAAATTTCTTCAGAAATTATTAAAAAATTTGGAACCGCCGGTTTAGAAAATACAATGACTACGTTTAACGGAAAGTAAAGAATTTCAGTTATTTAACTGTTAAATAATCAAATTATCAGTTAATTATATTCAATTATAACGAAATAGTATTTTCTATTCCAAACTTAAATGTCTAAATTTGAAATAAATTATTATAAATCATAAAATCATAATATCATGGCTTTTGAATTACCACAATTACCTTATGCATATGATGCATTAGAACCACATATTGATGCTCGTACAATGGAAATCCATCATACAAAGCACCACAATGCTTACACTACAAATCTAAACGCTGCAATTGCAGGAACAGATTTAGAAGGTAAGACAATCGAAAATATCTTAATCAACTTAGATAAAAAAAACGCAGCAGTTCGTAACAATGGTGGAGGTTTCTACAACCACAATTTATTCTGGACTGTAATGTCTCCAGACGGTGGCGGATTACCAACAGGTGATTTGTTGGCAGCTATCGAAGCTTCTTTTGGAACTTTCGAAGAATTTAAAGCAAAATTTGCCAAAGCCGGAGCAACACAATTTGGTTCAGGATGGGCTTGGTTAACAGTACAAAAAGGGGGTAAACTAGAGGTTGTAGGTACTCCAAATCAAGATAATCCATTAATGCCGGAAGTTGCTGGTAATGGTGGAACTCCAATTTTAGGAATGGATGTTTGGGAGCATGCTTACTACTTGAACTACCAAAACAGAAGACCAGATTATATTGAAGCTTTCTTCAGTGTAATTAACTGGACAGAAGTAGCAAGAAGATTCGCTTTAGATAAATAGTCTAAGAAAGAGAATAGAATAAAGATTAAAGAAAAAAGACGGATGGCTTGATGGCTACCCGTCTTTTTTTGTTGTTATTTAATATTACAACTATGCTCAGCAATCTTTACTCTTTGCTCTATTTTCTTTCTTCTATATGTAAAATAAAAAAGGCGGAATCTCTTCCGCCTTTTTTGCCCCAAATCTACCATAAACTTAACCTACTAATGTTATGGTTTAGTAAATGTATGGCAGCTATTCTTATGAAAAAAACTTTTCTGATGAATGGTAAATATATCCGATTAAGTAAGAAGAGAATAGAGTAAAGAGAATAGAGTAAAGAGAATAGAGTAAAGAGAATAGAATAAAGAGAATAGAATAAAGAGAATAGAATAAGAGAATGTAATAAAGAGAATGTAGTAAAGAGAGAAAATTAGAGGAGGAGTTCTCTGCTGAAAAGCTGTGTTTTTGCTTTTAGTCGATTCTCTATAATCTTTATTCTTTGCTCTATATTCTTTGTTCTTTAAAAAAAATAAAAAAGGCGGAATCTCTTCCACCTTTTTTGCCCCAAATCTACCATAAATTTAACCTACTAATGTTATGGTTTAGTAAATGTATGATAGCTATTCTTGTTTAAAAAACTTTTCAGATGAATGGTCAATATATCCGACCAAAAGAAGATAATGCTTTACAATTGAAACACTTGAGTTTATTCCAATAAAAAAGGTGGAATTGCTTCCACCCTTTTTGCCCCAAATCTACCATAAACTTAACCTACTAATGTTATGGTATCTCAAAAGTATTGTAGCTTTTCAATTTTACCAAACATATGGGATGAACGGCAAAAAAAACCGATGAAATGCACAAATTAACCTTTTGTTAGTATTTTTTTAATACGCTCTTGCGTCTTTTCCTTCATAGAAATTCATAAAGGCCCTGTTTACAACACGATTACCTCCTGGTGTAGGATAATCTCCCGTAAAGTACCAGTCACCTAAATTTTTAGGGCAAGCAATGTGCAAATCTTCTACTTTCTGGAAAATGATTTTCACTTCGGCATTGATTTCCGGAGAACTCAACATTTCGGCAATTTTATCTGAAATTTCCTCAGGAGTAAACTGATCGTAAATAGCAGTAACATAATTCACAACATCACTATCAATATAGTTTTCCTGTGCTTTACATTTTGTATATACTTCGTCTACAATATGGTATAGATTTCTTTCTTTTAATAAAGCCAAAGCTGCTCTAAAAGCAACAAGACCTTCAAGTTTTGCCATGTCGATTCCATAACAATCAGGATAACGAATTTGTGGTGCCGATGAAACGATTACAATACGTTTAGGATTTAAACGATCCATCATTTTTATGATACTCATTTTAAGAGTAGTACCTCGAACAATACTGTCGTCGATGATGACAAGGTTATCCGTTGGCTTGATCACTCCGTAAGTCACATCGTAAACGTGTGCAACAAGATCATCACGGCTGCTGTCCTCAGTAATAAAGGTTCTAAGTTTAGCATCTTTAATCGCAACTTTCTCAGTACGAATTTTTACAGCCAATAATTCTTGTAAAGTTTCGGCTGTAAGTGTATTTCTGTTGGCTAAAATATAATTGTTTTTTCTTTGATTAAGGAAATCCTGAGCTGCTTCGACTAAACCGTAAAACGAAGTTTCGGCAGTATTTGGGATGTAAGAGAAAACAGTATTATCTGTATCGCTGTCAATTGATTCAAGAACAGCAGGTAAAATTAATTTACCTAAGTTTTTACGTTCCTGATAAATTTCGGCATCACTTCCTCTAGAGAAGTAGATTCTTTCAAAAGAACATGCTTTCTTAACGGTTGGTTCAAGGATTTGCTCCATGGAAACTTTTCCGCTTTTTTTGATGATTAAAGCATTTCCGGGTTCGATTTCCTGAACACTTTCAAACGGCACATTAAATACAGTCTGAATAACGGGTCTTTCTGAAGCTACAACTACAACTTCATCGTCCTGGTAAAAATATGCCGGACGAATTCCCGCCGGATCTCTAAATACGAAAGCATCACCATGACCTAATAATCCGGCCATTGCGTAACCTCCATCTAAGTTTTTGGCAGAACGGGCTAATATTTTTGCAATATCCAATCGGTCTGCAATTACCGGAGAAGCTTCTCTTTTAGAATAACCTTCGGTTTTACAGTCCTGGTAAAGCTGCATTACTTCTTTGTCAAGAAAATGCCCAATTTTTTCCATTACGGTAACAGTATCCGCCATTTCTTTTGGATGTTGTCCAAGTTCAACTAAATTTTCGAAAAGCTCTTTAACATTTGTCATGTTAAAGTTTCCTGCCAAAATTAAGTTACGGTGCATCCAGTTACTCTGACGTAAAAATGGGTGTACGCTTTCGATACTGTTTTTTCCGAAAGTTCCGTAACGAACGTGACCTAAAAATAATTCTCCTATATAAGGTATGTTTGCTTTTTGTTTGGCAACATCATTTGCGTATTCAGGATGAGAAGTCATCTCTTCGTTGATACGCTCATTGATTTGTTTAAAAACGTCCTGAATAGGCTGCGCATGGTTCGAACGAACTCTGCTTATATAGCGCTCGCCTGGTTCAACGTCTAATTTAATGCTGGCAAAACCTGCTCCGTCTTGCCCACGGTTGTGTTGCTTCTCCATCATCAGGTACATTTTTTGTATCCCGTAAAAAGCAGTTCCGTATTTTTCTTTGTAATATTCAAGCGGTTTAAGAAGTCTAACTAAGGCTATACCACATTCGTGTTTTAAAGCGTCGCTCATTGTTTTTTGTATTTGTGTTGTTGTTGTAAGTTGTGCGTAATAACGTAATAAAAAAGCCCCGTGTTATCGAGGCTTCAGGGCATTATATTTCTATGTCAAACTGAGTTAACGACTTAAACTGTTGTAATCGAATCGCTACTTCTGCTTTGCTTAATGTTTGCATCCTTTCGGTTCCAAATTTCTCTACACAAAATGAAGCTAAATTAGATCCGTAAATAATCGCGTTTTTCATATTGCCAAACGAGATGTTTTCGCTTTGCGCAATGAATCCTGAAAAACCACCTGCAAAAGTGTCTCCGGCTCCTGTTGGATCAAAAACATCTTCTAATGGTAATGCCGGTGCAAAGAATACTTCTCTGTTATGGAATAAAAGTGCTCCGTGTTCTCCTTTTTTGATCACCACATATTTTGGTCCCAATTCCTGGATTTTGTTAGCTGCTTTTACTAATGAATATTCTCCTGAAAGTTGTCTTGCTTCTTCGTCATTGATTGTGATCACGTCTACACGTTTAATTACATCAAGTAATTCCGGTAAAGCGCAGTCCATCCAAAAGTTCATAGTATCTAAAACTACTAATTTTGGTTTTTTCTCCATTTGGTCCAAAACACTACTTTGTACTAACGGATGTAAGTTTCCTAACATCACAACATCAGCATCTTTGTAATCTTGAGGAACTTTTGGTTGAAAATCAGCCAAAACGTTTAGTTCAGTTACAAGAGTGTCTCTTGAGTTTAGATCGTTGTGGTATAAACCGCTCCAGAAAAAGGTTTTTCCGCCTTTTACAATTTCGATACCAGAGATATCAATATTTCTTGAAGTTAAAAGATCTAAATGTTCTTGAGGAAAATCGTCGCCAACTACAGAAACAATGGCCGATTGTAAGTTAAAAAATGACGCTGATAAACCAATGTACGTTGCAGCACCACCTAATATTTTATCTGTTTTTCCGAAAGGAGTTTCGATAGCGTCGAAAGCAACCGTTCCAACAATCAATAATTTATTCATTTTATGAATTTCGAATTAGGGTGCAAAGATACTTCATAAGTTGCAATATTGCAACGGTTTAAGTTCTCAAAATTTTCATAAAAAAAGAATATCGTTTGCGGGGCTAAAACTATTGTAAATGAATGAATTAAATTAGGTTGCTTAGAGAGCTTAAAATATGTTTTTTCGATTTAAAATACAATAATTATTTTCGAAAAAAGGCTGGAAGATTTTAGTTAGATTTGTTTAAATATCAAATTTCATTCATGAAGAAAATTCTAACCTTATTAATGCTGTTTTGTTTTTTGATTTCTTGTGAAACAAAAGAACCTGATTTTTCTAAGGAAATGATTGAGAAGTTGGCTGATCGGGGTGAAATAAGAAACGATAGTTTAGCATTACCGCCTCCTCTAATATCGTTTTCAAATGCATTTCTATTGACAAATAATGGTGAGGTTGTTTTTTTTAACGAAAATGAATTATTTTTCTTTTATAAAGAGGATTATTCTAAAAAATTCAAATTCTTCAAAGAGTTTTTAAATGCAGTTTTAAATGATGGCTTTGTTTTGGATCAAAAACTATTTAAAAATCCAAGGTATCCAAAAAGATTTAAATTAGATCAAAAAATAGAAAAAGAATATTCTGATTTAGGATTTAATAAATTTTTGAAAAAATATTCAAAACCGTCAAAAAGAAAAAATGAAATTGAACTCAATAAATCAAATCTAAAAACTAATGAATATCTCACAATAGTATATTTACTATTTATAAACAGATATGATGTAAGCGAAGATTGTTATCTTGGAATTGACTATATTATAAAAAGAGAGGATTCTTTCAAATAATTCTACAACTCATACTTCTTATCAAAATAATTCTTCAAAACCCCAATTTGAATCAAAATCATAAAAGGAACCACTAATAAAGCGTAAAGTACATTTTTAGAAATATGAATCCCGGAAAATAGAGCAGAAGCTTTATCAGAATATGTTTTGGTAATTTCAAAATTAGCAACATCATTATTGGAGAAAACAGCATAAGCAGTCAAAGCAACTAAACTGATCCCAATAAAAATCCACGTAGATTTAGAAATCAAAGGTTTGTAAGCTTTGATTTTGCTTTTTTCGGCCACTAAAACCTGAGACATTATTTTTGAAGTAAAGTCAATAGATGGTGACTCCAAAGTATTTTCGGCCATCATTCTTTCAATCAGATTTTCTATTTCTTTATCATTTTCTTTCATAACATTCTATTATTTCTGGTTCTAATTGCTTTTTCAAAATTACGGCTAATTTTTGTCGGCTTCTAAATAATTTCACCTTAACATTATTAGCATTAATATTCATGACCTTTCCAATTTCTTCTAAACTCTGATCTTCAAAATAAAATAAAGTTAGCAAGAAATTTTCTTCACTCGGTAATAAATTCAAACAATTCTGAATGGTTTGCTTTCGTTCTTTATCTTCTAAAGCGCTCAAAGCGTTATCCATTGTTTTAATTAAATGAGCCGAAAATTCATCTATCGATATGTTATTGTCTTGTTTTTTATTTTTCTTCAAACGATCTAAACACGTATTATAAGCGACTTTATAAATCCAGGTCGAAAATTTAGAATCACCTTTAAACTTGCTTAAAGAATTATACGCTTTAATAAAAGTATCCTGAGCAACTTCTTCGGCTTCTTCTCTGTTTTTAATCATTTTTAGAGCCAATGTAAAGATCATATCTTTATAACGATCAACCAGCACGGCAAAAGAATTGGTCTCGCCCTGCAGCACTTTATCTATATAATGTTGATCACTTATTGTACTCATATTAGGTAAGACGACACGTTCTGTGTTTAGGTTACAACAATTTTTAAATAAATTTTAATTTTTAAATTCTAAATTCCAACTTCAGAAGAGGAAATATGGTTTATATTCTAATCTATATATTGATAGAACTTTGTCAAAGTTTAACCCCAATATTGTCATCCCGAGGAACGAGGGATCTCCATAAGAAACTCCGCAATCAAAATTGCCAATCTTTGTCGAGCTACTTGTGGAGATCCCTCGTTCCTCGGGATGACAAGATTACGGTTACTATATATAAAGATTTATTGTTTCTCGAAAACAATTTCAAACTCAAAATTAACTCATAATCAGCAAGTTTTGGAATTTGGAATTTAAATTTTGAATTTTTTTATAGAAAGTTGTAACCTCAATTCAAAACATGTCGTCATATGGGGTATCAATCAATTATAAAAACATAAAAAATTATGGGAGCACAAATTTTAGTACCAATCAGTCTTTTCTTAATGATCTTCGGAATCGTTTATCTTATTTATTCAACAAGAAACAGAGAACGTTTAGCACTTATAGAAAAAGGAGTCGATGCCAGTATCTTTTTAAAAGGAAGAACCAATGGAGTTCCAGCCTGGAAAATCCTTATTCTAAACACCGCTTTTCTTTTAATAGGTATTGGACTTGGATTTTTTATTGCTTTATTTCTTTCTACTTATACAGCAATGAATTCAGATGTGGTGTATCCGGCAACAATCATCACAATGTCAGGAGTAGGTTTGCTGGTAGGATTTCACAGAGCCAAAGATTTAGATAAAGAATAAAAATCGTTTAAGTTAGTATCTTTAATAACGAGAAAACGCGTCGGAAACAATTGTTTTTTGACGCGTTATTTTTTTATGATTTTGAGCCGATGGTTTCGTAATAAACATCAACCGAAAGGTTTTTTTGCATTGAGGCCATAACGGCCAATTCGTCGCAACGTTCGTTTTGAGGATGATTGTTGTGGCCTTTAATCCATTTAAAATCGACCTGATGTTTGCGGTAAATAATTAAAAACCGTTTCCATAAATCAGGATTTTTTTTGCCGGTGTAGTTCTTTTTCTCCCAGCCAAAAACCCATTTTTTTACTACAGAATCAATTACATATTTAGAATCTGAAACAACTAAAACCTTCATGTTTGGATTTTTTAGTTTTTCAAGACCTACAATTACCGCCAAAAGTTCCATTCTGTTATTGGTAGTCAAACGGAAACCTTCGTAGAATTCTTTTTTGTGAGGTGTTCCCACCAATTCCATCACTACGCCATATCCTCCGTTTCCGGGATTTCCTTTTGCAGCGCCATCAGTATATATATGTACTTCGTGATTCATTTTTTTTAGACTTCTTAGATTTTAGATTGTTAGACTTCTTAGATTTTTTGTTTTTTGGACTTCCTAGAATTTGATATTGCGGACTTCTTGGATTTTAATTTTAAATAATCAAAATCTAAGAAGTCTTATGTCTAAGAAATCTAAAATCTAATCCTCCAATAATCTTGAAATAATTTCCGGAAAATACTTTTGTTCCAGTTCATGGATCTTTTCGGCCACAGTTTCTGGCGTATCATCATCTTTTAGGGCTACGTTTTTCTGGAAAATAATACCACCTTCATCATAATGTTCGTTTACATAATGAATGGAAATTCCGGTTTCTTTCTCCTTATTATTCACTATAGCGCGGTGTATGTGCATGCCGTACATTCCTTTACCTCCGTAATTTGGTAAAAGTGCCGGATGTATGTTGATTATTTTATTAGGATATTTCTCGATTATATGATCCGGGAATTTCAATAAGAAACCTGCCAGAACTATCATATCCGGGTCGATTTCTTGTATTTTTTGTAAGAGGTTACTTTCTAAAAGTTCGCTTTTTGAGAAGATTTCGGTTGGAATTTGATGATTTTTTGCTCTTTCGATGACTTTTGCCGCAGCATTATTTGTAAAAACAGAAACGACTTTGGCAATTTTGGTTTTTGCAAAATATTTTATGATGTTTTCAGCATTAGTCCCTGATCCTGAGGCAAAAACAATAATTTTTTTCATAATTGAATATAATTTGAGAATGCAAAAAACGGAATAAAAATCGAAAATAAATAGTATTAAAAAAGCTTTCTTGAAATTAATTTTATAAATTAGTGTTACATTTATAAACTAAATCGTGGTTTTAAAATAAAGTTTTTTATTTTTGCCAACAAATTAAATTCTAAAATTAAAGATTATGTCAGACATTGCATCAAGAGTAAAAGCGATTATCGTAGACAAATTAGGTGTTGACGAAAACGAAGTTGTAACAGAAGCAAGCTTCACTAATGATTTGGGAGCTGACTCATTAGACACTGTTGAGCTTATTATGGAATTCGAAAAAGAATTTGATATTCAAATTCCAGACGATCAAGCAGAAAACATTGCTACTGTTGGTCAAGCTATTTCTTATATCGAAGAAGCTAAAAAATAATAATACTGCACCCGAATTTTTTTAAAATTCCAACTTTGAATACCCAAATTCCAAAATTGGGATTTGTTTTTTAAAAAATTGGAATTTTAAGAAAGTCGGGTGTTATTATTTTTTTTAAAATTTAAATTTCGATTGTTTTCAATCAAAAAGATATATTTATATTGTAATACCCATGGCTCTTAAGTAAACATTACAGTTAAGAAAGCATGGGTTTTATTTGTTTAAAGTACAAAATACATATTTATGACGTTAAAGCGAGTTGTTGTAACAGGATTAGGTGCCCTTACTCCGATCGGGAATAATATTCAGGATTATTGGGAGGCACTTGTGAATGGGGTTAGCGGAGCCGCTCCTATCACATATTATGATACAGAGAAGCATAAAACGAAATTTGCCTGTGAAGTAAAAAACTTCAATATTGAAGATTACATGGATCGCAAGGAATCTCGTAGATTAGATAAATTCGCTCAATATGCTGTTGCTGCAAGTGATGAAGCTATTAAAGATGCCGGACTTACTGATGATAATATCGACAAAACAAGAGTGGGTGTTATCTGGGGAGCCGGAATTGGGGGTTTAGAGACTTTTCAGGATGAAGTTATTTATTATGCAAAAGGAGACGGAACACCAAAATTCAATCCGTTTTTTATTCCTAAAATGATTGCCGATATTGCTCCAGCACACATTTCGATGCGTAATGGCTATATGGGACCAAATTATACTACTGTTTCTGCATGTGCATCTTCTGCAAATGCATTAATTGATGCTTTCAACTACATTCGTTTAGGAATGTGTGATGTAATTGTATCAGGTGGTTCAGAAGCTGCCATTACTATTGCAGGTATGGGAGGTTTTAACTCAATGCACGCTTTATCTACAAGAAACGAAAGTCCGGAAACGGCTTCAAGACCTTTTGATGCAACCAGAGATGGTTTTGTTTTAGGAGAAGGAGCAGGAGCTTTGGTTCTTGAAGAATACGAACATGCTAAAGCCAGAGGCGCAAAAATTTATTGCGAAGTTGGCGGTGGCGGAATGTCATCAGATGCTTACCACTTAACTGCACCACATCCGGAAGGAATTGGAGTTATTGCAGTAATGAAAAATACATTAAGAGATGCTGGATTAAAACCGGAAGATATTGATCATATCAATACTCACGGAACTTCTACTCCATTAGGAGATGTTGCCGAATTGAAAGCGATCAGCGCTGTTTTTGGTGATCATGCAAAAACAATCAATATCAACTCTACCAAATCAATGACCGGTCACTTACTTGGTGCTGCCGGAGCTATTGAGGCAATTGCTTCGATTTTAGCAATGAAACATGGTATTGTTCCTCCTACTATTAATCATACTGTAGTGGATGAAAACATTGATCCATCATTGAATCTTACCTTAAACAAACCTCAAAAAAGAGAAGTAAATGTTGCTATGAGTAACACTTTTGGTTTTGGTGGACACAATGCTTGTGTATTGTTTAAAAAATTAGTTGACTAATTTCTGTATATGAATTTTATCAAAAAAATATTTTCTAAATCCCGTTCTCTAGAAGACGGGATTTTTTTTGACACTATTCAGAAAATACTTGGTTTTCAGCCTACTACGATCGAATTTTATAAGAAAGCTTTTACGCATAGGTCTTCGAATAAACTAGACGAATCAGGACATCCAATAAATTATGAACGATTAGAGTTTTTAGGAGATGCTATGTTAAGTGCCGTAATTGCAGCACATTTATTTGATAAAGCACCAAATGGCGACGAAGGTTATCTGACCAAAATGCGATCAAAAATTGTGAGTCGCGAACATTTGAATGAGCTGGGTAAAGATTTAAATTTAGTTCGTTTTGTAGAAAGCAAAGTGCCTATACAGCATTTTGGAGAAAATATTCATGGTAATATTTTTGAATCACTTGTAGGCGCAATTTATCTGGATAAAGGATATGCGTTTTGTGAAAAATTTATTCAAAAACGAGTTGTTGCACCGTATGTTGATATTGCACGATTGGAAGGCAAAGTAATAAGTTATAAAAGTTTGGTTATCGAGTGGTGTCAGAAAGAAAAGAGAGTTTTTCATTATGACATTTTTGAGGATAACGGTATAGACGGTCAGCGCTTATTTGGCGTGAAATTAAGTATAGACGATAAAGTAATCGCACGAGCGCGGGCAACTTCAAAAAAGAAAGCAGAAGAGAAAGCTTCACAAAGGGCATATTTTGCATTTCAGGAAAAAATAGACAAGAAATAGCTACAAATTTGCTGTAACTATCTTAAAACTATAACGTTTTCGTTTATAAATTAATAAAAACAAGCACATCTTAACTATTTAAGCTCCGCTAGAAATAGTATATTTACACCTTGATTTTTCATGACATGGCTATTCATAGATTGGATTTAGACGAATTTGACGAAATTGATTATTATTTAATGGCAATTCATACTTCATTAGAAGATTATAGATTGGCCTATTTTATCAATAAAAACCTTCCGATAAACTTAAGTAAGAGCAAAAACGAGATCCATGCTCAGACTAAAGAAGGCGAGGCAAATTTTTCGAGATTCTATTATTATGATGCTGAGAAAACAGTTTCATGGAATTTAATTCAGAATAAAAATGAAATCATTTCAACGAGTAGAAATGATTCTCAGGATTTGTTTTCCAATGAAACAAGTGAGGTTTCAACAACAATTCATTTACTTCCTGAATTCAAAAAGGTAGATTTTTTCCTGAAAATAGAGAATAGCGAAGAGGCTCTTGATTTTTCAGAAATTCAACAACAATTAAATACCATCGAGAGTATTGCAGCTATTTATGCTGTAGATACTGATAAAATAAAATCAAAAAACAATCTAATTTTTTAAAAAAAATGTTAACAAACAAAAAAACCAAAATTGTCGCTACACTTGGTCCTGCATGTGGTACGAGAGAGATTATCAAAGATATGATCGATGCAGGGGTTAATGTGTTTAGAGTTAATTTTTCGCATGCTGATTACGAAGGTGTAAAAGAGAAAATTAATATTATTAGAGGTCTAAATGAAGAGTTTGGTTACACAACTGCAATCCTTGGAGATTTGCAGGGACCAAAACTTAGAGTGGGTGTGATGGAAGAAGGAACTGTTGTTCACGATGGTGATTTAATCACTTTCACAACAGCAGAAGATATTCTGGGAACTGCTTCTAAAGTGTTCATGAAATACCAAAATTTTCCAAATGATGTAAATCCGGGAGAGCGTATTTTGCTTGATGACGGTAAATTGATTTTCGAAATTATTTCTACTGATAAAAAGACAGAAGTTGTTGCTAAAGTAATTCAGGGTGGAGAATTAAAATCTAAAAAAGGAGTTAATCTTCCAAACACTAAGATTTCTTTACCGGCTTTGACTGAAAAAGATATTGCAGATGCTATCTTTGCTATTGAGCAAAAAGTAGACTGGATCGCACTTTCGTTTGTAAAAACACCTCGCGATTTACAAGACTTACAAGAATTGATCGCTAAACATTCAGAATATAAAATTCCGATTGTAGCTAAAATTGAAATGCCGGAAGCTCTTGAGAACATGGACAAAATTGTAGCTTATTGCGACGCTTTAATGGTTGCCCGTGGAGATTTAGGAGTTGAACTTCCTGCACACGAAGTACCTTTGGTTCAAAAAGATTTGATCCGCAGAGCTAAAATTGCCAGAATTCCTGTTATTGTTGCTACACAAATGATGGAGACAATGATTACTAGTCTTACACCAACAAGAGCTGAAGTAAATGACGTTGCAAACTCTGTAATGGACGGTGCTGATGCTGTAATGTTATCTGGAGAAACTGCTACAGGAAACTATCCGGTACAGGTTATTCAAAAAATGACTCAAATTTGTGAGGCTGTAGAGGATTCTCCGCTAATTCAGGTTCCACAAAATACTCCGCAAATTAAAACAAAACGTTTTGTTACTAAAACAGTTTGTCATCAGGCAGCTTTATTGGCTAACGAAATCAAAGCAAAAGCAATTTGTACCTTAACAAATAGCGGATATACTGCTTTTCAGGTTTCGGCATGGAGACCATCTGCACACATTTTAGTATTTACTTCAAACAGAAGAATCTTAACACAATTGAATTTATTATGGGGAGTTAAATCATACTTCTATGATAAAGATGTAAGTACAGATGATACCGTTACAGATGTAAATAAAATTGCAGTTGAAAAAGGATATGCTACAAAAGGAGATTATTTAATCAACCTTGCAGCTATGCCAATTAAAGATAAGGGAATGGTAAATACCATGAGAGTTTCTGAAATAGAATAGTTTTCTTTTTTATAGATACAAAAGCCATCAAATATTTGATGGCTTTTTTTTTGGTTTTAATTTTCAGACTAAAATCATTTAAGACTTGTGGTGTAAATCATGAGTCTTTTTTTGTTGTTATGCTAGCAATAAATAGATCATGTAAAGATATATTTTGAAAAATAAATTCTATTTCTAAAAATGCTAAACCATCTTATCAGATAAATTTTGGATGCTGCAATGTGCAAAAGGAAATACAATTGCGCAAAATATAGTGTTTTTATTGTTTCATTTTATAAAATGAAACAATCTCATGTCATCTAAATACTATAATTCGATTATTTATTATCTAATTTTGAGATACTTAAAAAAAAGTTAAGAAAATTCTTGATTCAAATTTGCCCATTATATAAAATGAAAAATTTGAAACATGTTCCACATTAATGAATTTTCTTATTGGAAAAATAAAATAATACTTTTTTAGATTTTATACGCACATCATTTATAACACAAGAACTATTAACAAATTTTATTACCATGAAACAAGTTAGACTTAAATGTGTTTTTAAAAACACAATGATGCTTTTAGCATTAGCATGCTTCAGTAGTATGCAAATGAACGGTCAAAGTGCGAAAAAGCCCAATGTTTTAATAATTTGGGGAGATGATATTGGTATAAGCAATATTAGTGCTTATAGCGATGGATTAATGGGATATACAACTCCTAATATTGATCGCGTTGCCAATGAAGGAATTCGATTTTTACAATATTATGGAGAACAAAGCTGTACTGCGGGACGTGCTGCATTACTTACAGGGCAGCATGGTATTCGAAGCGGGTTAACCAAAGTAGGATTTCCAGGTGCTCCAATGGGTATGAGCCAGTTAGATCCTTCTATTGGGGGTATTATGAAAAATTTGGGCTACGCTACAGGTCAGTTTGGTAAAAATCACGTGGGTGACCGTAACGAAAGTTTACCGACCGTAAATGGGTTTGATGAATTTTTCGGAAACCTGTATCACTTAAATGCTGAAGAAGAGCCAGAATTGCCGGATTATCCTAAAGACCCTTCTTACTTGAAAAAATTCGGGCCAAGAGGAGTTTTAAAATGTACTGCAACAAATGTTGATGATGGAAGTATTCCGGATCCTCGTTTTGGAAAAATTGGAAAACAAAGAATCGAAGATACAGGTCCTCTTACTAAAAAAAGAATGGAAACTATCGACGACGAAACATCTGCGGCAGCAATCGATTTTATTAAAAGACAGCATGCAGCAGGAAAACCATTTTTTGTATGGTGGAATGGTACCCGTATGCACTTACGTACTCACGTAAGACCAGAACACAGAGGTAAATATACTCATGGAGACAGTGAATATATTGACGGTATGATTGAGCACGACTTAACAGTTGGAGATCTTTTAAAAGTATTAGATGATTTAGGTATTGCTGATAATACGCTAGTGGTTTATTCTACAGATAATGGCCCTCACATGAATACATGGCCTGATGGCGCTATGACACCGTTTCGTTCTGAAAAGAACACAAACTGGGAAGGTGCTTTTAGAGTTCCTTGTTTAGTGCGTTGGCCAGGCGTAATCAAACCAGGACAAATTACAAATGAAATGATGAGTCATAATGACTGGATGCCAACATTGGCTTCAATTGCAGGTGAACCAGATTTAGCAAAAAAATTATTGAACGGGTATAGTGCAAATGGTAAAAACTATAATGTTCACTTAGATGGATTTGATCAGTCAGCAATTCTTCGCGGTACAGGGCCAAGTGCAAGAGATAAATTCTTTTATTCAGATGATGATGGTTTATTGGTAGGGTTGCGTCAGGGAGATTATAAATATGTTTTTGCTGAACAGCGTATGCAGGGTACGATGGGACTTTGGGCTGAACCTTTTACAAAACTTCGTATGCAAAAAATATTCAATTTAATGCAAGATCCTTATGAAAGGGCAGATATAACTTCGAATACCTATTGGGATTGGATTATCAATCACGTTCCATCTGTATATGGTCTTATGGAGCAGGTATTTATTTTCGCTGAAACATTTGATAAATATCCTCCGCGTTCGGTGCCTCCAAGTTTTAACCCAACAACTATATTGGAGCAAAAATTATTGCAAATAAAAGCGAAGGCATTTATAGAAAAAGAAAGAAAAATACTTCCAGGTAATGCAAACGAAAGTGTCGATGATGCAAATGCAAAAACAGATAAAAAGAAAAAATAAAGAAATTAGGATTAATAGAGCTTGAGCCAGTAATGGCTCAAGCTTTTCAATAACTTAAAAATCAATATTATGTATAGAAAAATATATATAGTACCCCTGTTTTTATTGTTACTGGGTTCTTGTAAAAAATCAGATACGATTACCGCCACCAACCCGAAAGATAGTACTCAAACTATCGCAACAAGTGGCGATCCACTGCCAAGCTGGAATGATGGAGCTTTGAAAAAAGATATAATTGCTTATGTTACTAAAGTTACAAAAGAAGGAAGTCCTGATTTTATTCCGATAGAAAACCGTATTGCCACTTTTGATAATGATGGAACGCTTTGGGCTGAAAAACCCTATGTTCAGGAATTATTTGCTTTCTACAGAGTGAAGAAAATGATTGAAAAAAATCCTGCTTTAGCTCAAAAACAACCTTTTAAAGCGGTTGTAGAAAAAGACAAAACCTTTTTCGAAAAAGGAGGAGATAAAGCCTTAATCGAATTGATTGCAGCCACACATACCGGTATGACCGAGGATGAATTTGAAGCTTCTACAAAAGAGTTTTTTGCAAGTGCTCAGTATCCCGGTAAAAATGTTCCCCTAAAACAAATCAGATACCAGCCACAATTGGAGCTTTTGAATTATTTGCGTGCAAATGGTTTCAAAACTTTCATTGTAACGGGTGGAACGATCGAATTAGTACGAGCAATATCAGCTGATTTTTACGGAATTCCAAAAGAACAAGTTGTTGGAACTTCTTTCAAATACACTTTTGACGATGCAACAAATTCCATTAAAAGAGAACCTGCCTTAGATCTTTTAGATGATAAAGTAGGAAAACCTGTGGGTATACAGCTTCATATAGGTCAAAGACCTGTTTTTGCCTGCGGAAACGAAGGTGGAGCTGGCGATCTTGCTATGTTACGATATTCTTCGGGAAGCAAATATCCTTCTTTTCAACTGATTGTAAACCATAACGATTCCATAAGAGAATACAATTATCAGGAAAAAGATAATTTGTCTCTAAGTACTGCTGTCAAATACAAATATCATGTAGTTAGTATGAAGGACGATTGGAAAACCATATTTCCAACTCGATAATTTTGAATTAGTTAGGATTAAGATGGAACAATTTTTAGTAGTAAAGATTGTTTCATTTTGATTTTGAGAACAAATATTTTAAATCAAATGTATTATGGAACAGAGCAACTCCTTTACAAATGTCAAATTCTTTTTGAGCGTAGTTTATTTTCTCATTGGTCTTTCAGCTTTTGCACAAGAAGAGCCGAAAGCCGGAGCAAGTGCTCAGGAACTGGCAGATAAATTAGCCAATCCGGTTGCGAGTTTGATCAGTGTTCCTTTGCAGAACAATTTAACGTATGGCATTGGTCCGTACAATGGAGCAAAATACCAAATAAATATTCAGCCAGTCATTCCTTTTAAATTAAGTGAAAATCTAAATTTAATTACTCGTTATATTCTTCCAGTGGTAGATCAGCAGGATGTTATTGCAGAAAATAGCCATGAATTTGGTTTAAGCGATGCAACCGTAACAGCATTTTTTGCCCCTAAAACCAAAGGAATTATTTTGGGAGTTGGTCCTGCTTTTTTAGTGCCAACGGCTACAGAAAAATTTCTGGGGACAGAAAAATTTGGAGTCGGACCAAGTGTTTTGGTCATGCATCAGGGGAAAGGCCTTTCTATAGGCTTCATTGCTAATCAGATATGGTCTGTAGCAGGAAACGAAAACAGAGCCGATTTTAATCAATTTTACACCCAGATATTTTTAACTCATAGTTACAAAAGTGGTGCGAGTTTAGGTATTACTTCAGAGATTACACAAAATTGGGAAGGAAATACAACATTAATTACACTTAGTCCAAATGTTGGAGCTATTACAAAATTAGGCGGTCAAACGATGCAATTTGCTGTTATGCCCTTGATACCAATTGTGGGGCATTCGGATATAAGACCAGATTGGGGATTGAGAGCGGTTGTGGCTTTTGTATTTCCGGGTTCTTAAGATATAGTACTTTTTTCATCCTTAAAAGTAAAATTTATGAAATCAAAAATGTTATTAATTGCATTCATTGGCACGTTGTGGTCTTGTACTAATTCTACAAAAAAAAATGAAACGACGATTGTTGCAGATACTACTCAGACAGCGGTATTTAAACCCGCCAATTTTGAAGAACAGCTCATTTATAATCGTGCAGTTCAAGCAGTAATTTGGGGAATGCCGGCAGTAAATTCAGAATTGTTTCATGAAAGTCTTATCAAAGCAAAAGGCGATTACAATCAAGTTGTTTTTTGGTCGGGTCTTATTAGTTCTAAAAACCAAACTCTGACACCAAATCCAGATGTGATTTACATAAATCCATTTTATGATATCAGACAAGGTCCGGTTGTTTTAGAAATCCCAGCAGTTGAAGGAGCTTCTTCATTAACAGGGAGTTTAGATGATGGCTGGCAGACTGCAATTGAAGATATTGGCCCGGCTGGAGTAGATAAAGGAAAGGGAGGTAAGTATCTTATTTTACCGCCTAATTATAAAGATGCTGTTCCGTTAGGTTATATTCCGATGCCGTCATCAACTTATACGGGATTTGCAATACTGCGATCCAATCTTACCGATGGAAGTCCAAATGACTTGAAAAGAGCTATAGAATATGGAAAAAAAGTAAAAATATATCCGCTTTCTCAGGCTGATAATCCGCCAGTGACGACTTTTGTTGATTTGCTTAATACTGATTTTACCAACACCATTCCGTATAATTTTCATTTTTTTGAAATCCTAAATCAGTTCGTGCAAAGAGAACCCTGGTTGGAACGAGATCTTGTAATGGTCGATCAGCTAAAATCAATTGGAATAGAAAAAGGAAAAACTTTTCACGCCGATGCCAGAAAACAGGAAATTCTAAATGCGGCAATTACAGACGCACACAAGTGGATTGATTCAAAGTATGAAAAAATATTTACACCTCCTTTTTATGATGGAACAAACTGGGCATTACCAGCTTCGCCAGATGTGGTGAAAGCTATAATGTCAAATTATTCAGTTCCTGGACTTTATCCTGTTGATGAAAGAGCGATAAGTTATTCAATGGCTTATTTCAGTGCAAAAAAACTGGGGACAGGGCAATTTTATTTAATGTCAATTAAAGATAATAACGGGCAGCAATTTGATGGTTCAAAATTGTATAAACTTCATCTGCCAGCCAAAGTTCCAGTAAAATTATATTGGTCTATAACAGCTTATGATCGTGAAACACACGCATTGATTCTCGGTATGAAATATTCGAGCCGTGCTTCGACAACACCCGGACTTCAGAAAAATGCCGACGGTTCTGTAGATCTTTATTTTGGTGCAAAAGCTCCAGAAGGAAAAGAAGCAAATTGGGTTCCTACAGATCCTAAAAGAAAATTTGAATTACTGGCTCGTTTTTATGGACCAGAAAAAGGATTTTTTGATAAAACATGGAAAATGGGAGATGTTGAAGAGGTGAAATAAATACAAATCGGAATTCAGGAAATTTAAGTTTCAGCATTTAATTATACAGCATTATGAAAAACAGATGTCTCATTATTATCGTATTTTCATCTCTTCTTTTAAATTTTGGATGTAAAAAAGCAACAACAGAAAATGTTGCTTCAGCATCAGTTTCAACTTCTGGAACTGAAATAAAAATGGATGGAGAATTACCTTCAAAAGAATCTATTCCAAAATTATTTGACGAAATGGATTTTCAACAGGCAACTCAATGTTATTTGTGGGGATTACCAATTGTGGCTTTCGCCGAATGGCAGCAGCAGCAATACAAAACATTTAACGCTACAAGTAATGATTTGATTCTTTATAATAATTATAACGATCGTTTAGGAATTCTTACAGCAAATGCTACAACGCCTTATATTGTTTCGTTTATAGATCTTGCTGCTAATGGCCCGACTGTTATCGAAATGCCCGCAGGACATACAGCTGGTGGATTAGCAGATTTCTGGCAACGCGAGCAGGCTGTAATTGGAGAAATGGGACCAGATAAAGGAAAAGGTGGTAAATATATTTTAGTGCCGCCAACAATGAAAGATTTCAAAGCAGCAGGTTATTTTATAGTTCCATGTAATACTGTTAACGTGTTTTTTGGTTTTAGAACATTAGATCCGGATCCGAAAGTGACCGAAACATTATTGAAGCAGGTAAAAATATATCCTTATGACAAACGGGCAAATCCAACAGCTACGAGAGTAATTAGTCCGCCAGCCGGCAAAAAGTGGTTAGGGATTCAGCCATCAGGAATTGCCTATTGGGAACGTCTTCATGCCATTTTACAAAATGAACCTGTAGAAGATCGTGATCGCTTTTTTATGGCGTGGCTTATAAATTTGGGTATTGAAAAAGGAAAACCGTTTAATCCGGATGAGCGTCAGAAGAAAATTTTAATTGCTGCTGCCGAAAAAGGACAGCAAATGGCAATGGCAAATTCATTCGAAAAACGTTTTAAAGACGTAAAACACTGGCCGGATAAAAAATGGGATTATGTAATGATTATCAAAGATCCGTCACAACATGCTGATAATTATGATGAATTTTTTGAAAGAACGTCCTATTTCTATGAAGCGGTAACGTATTCAAAAGCTATGATTACTAAAATTCCAAATGTGGGTCAGGCCTATTTAGGTTCTTATTTTGATAATACAGGAAACTGGCTCGATGGAGGGAAAAATTATACATTGAATGTGCCGGCAAACCCTCCGGCTGTAAATTTCTGGTCGATTACGATTTACGATGTGGCGACACGCTGTCTGATTGATAATCCTCAAAAAAATGCTGATTTATCTTCCCGTAAGGATTTAATAAAAAATGCTGATGGTTCTGTCGATTTGTATTTTGGACCAAAGGCACCAGCCGGAAAAGAGAAAAACTGGGTACAGACTTTACCAGGAAAACACTGGTTTACCTACATGCGTTTTTACGGACCAACTCAGGCTTATTTTGATAAAAGCTGGAAAATGGATGATATTAAGGAAGTGAAGTAATAATTATTCTAATGGCTGAAAAATTGGAAAATATCGAAATTTCATTTGATGCATTATCTTCAAAAGCAGAGCGTTACGATAAAGGTACGGCAATTAGAAAAGTCGTTCCACGTTCTTCTCATGAGAAGTATTCGCCTGCAGAAAACCGTGAAGATCCGGTAGAAATTTTAATTAAAACCAGCATTGGAAGAATAGAAAGTTTACTGCCCATTCGATACAGCAGAATGATGGAAAGTCCCTTTGCCTTTTTTAGAGGATCTGCTGCTATTATGGCTGCAGATTTAAGAACAACAGTAAATACTGGAATAGATTTACAGCTTTGCGGTGATTGCCATTTGATGAATTTTGGAGGTTTTGCAACCCCGGAACGTAAATTGGTCTTTGATATAAATGATTTTGATGAAACATTTCCGGGTCCGTGGGAATGGGATTTAAAAAGACTTGCAGCAAGTTTTGTAATTGCAGGACGATGGAGAAAATTTAGCAATAAAACCTGTAAAGAATTTGCATGGAATGTTGCCGATAGTTATAAGAGACATATGCTGGAATACAGTAAATTATCGGCACTTCAAATTTGGTACGCTGACATTGATCTGGCTGAACTTATTGACAGAAACGAAGATGAGGAACTGAAAGAATTTCAGCAAAAAAGACTAAAAAAAGCAGCAGAATATACTGCGCACGAAAAAGAATTTGCAAAAATGACGTATCAGGAAGGACCACGGGCCAGAATAAAAGACGACCCGCCTTTAATTTATCATCCATCAGGAGAAGAGGGAAAACGGATTTTGTTAGAAGCAGAAACCATTCATAATAAATATTTAGAAACATTGTCTGATGAAAAAAAAGTATTGCTTAGCAGGTATACTTTGCATGATTTGGCCATAAAAGTAGTAGGTGTGGGAAGTGTGGGAACACTTTGCGGTATTAGTTTATTAATGTCCGCCACTGGAGAACCTATTTTTTTACAATTTAAAGAAGCCAGAAAAAGTGTTTTAGAAGAAAATGTAAAAGCAAAAAGCAAATACACACATCAGGGCGAACGAATAGTGAGAGGACAAAAGTTGATGCAAGCGGCATCGGATCTGTTTTTAGGATGGACAAATAATACCGATAATAGTAAATTTTTCTATATCCGACAGCTTCGTGATGCAAAAGTAAAACCAGTACTTGAAATTATGAAAGCTAAAAACATGAGCGATTATGCCAAAGCTTGCGGATGGGCACTTGCAAGAGCACATGCCCGTACTGGAGATCCGTCGGTGCTGTCAGGTTATATAGGAAAAAGTGATGAATTTGCCAATGCCATTTCGAGATTCTCTATTTCCTATGCCAATCAAAACGAATTAGATTATAATAAAATGTTAGAAGCAATAAAAGAAGGAAAATTACCCATTTCGGCAGAAATCTAGCTTTATTAATAAAATAGAATATACGGGTAAGAGATTTTTGAGACAAAAATTATTGTGATAGAATAAGTAAGAATTTTAGTGATAGTACTATGCTAATTAAATAAAATAATTTATCTTTGAGTATGAACTAAGGTATTGGTTAGTAGTTGTTTGTGAAAAAATTAAGCAATTATTTAACATGACTTCCCCCATATTCAGGATTTAATCAAGATTTAAGAATTTTAGTTAAAAACGAATTTAATCATTAATTTAAATACCACAACATGAATATTAAAAGAAAGAATCTTCGTATAATCCCAATGTTACTTTTGGGTTTGTTTTACAGCTGTTCTCCATCTGTAAAAGTTACAACTGATTACGACCATGCCGCTAATTTTAGCGAATATAAAACGTTTGCATTTTATGATTTAAAAGCGCAGGAAGGTCAGATAAATCAATTAAATGTGGATCGTATTACAAAGGCGATCCGTTCAGAATTAATTAGCAAAGGCTTTACAGAAACCAGTGCTGATCCTGATTTAAAAGTAAATGCAGTTACCATCTTAAAAAATAAAACACAGGTTACTGCTAACTCAGATTTTTATGGCTATGGCGGAATGTACCGTCCTTACGGATATTGGGGCGGAGGAGCGATGATGGGTGGTGCCAATACAACATTTAATACTTACGATTATGTTGATGGTTCACTTATAATCGATATCGTGTCTTCAAAAACTCAAAAACTAATTTGGCAAGGAGTAGGTAATGCACAAATTGACAGCAAACCAGACAATCCTGACGAATTTGTTGCCAGTTCTATCAAAAAAATTCTGGAAGGTTTTCCTCCGGGATTAGCAAAAAAATAGTTTAAAACTTATTATTTAAGAATACTGTACTTATCTCCCCGGTGAGTACAGTGTTTTATAAGTTGAAGACTGCTTCTTTTTAAATTTATTTTAAAAAGAAAAAGGAATATTTCAAACAAATCAAGAGTTAGAGTATGGTAGATATTGTACTTTCGCTATTCTTTTTTATAGCGACAATAGTTGGTTTTGCAACTTCGTTTATGGTTCTTTTTTCAAAAAAAAACTATTCAAAAAGTTTTTTTCTGGGCCTGTTTTTGTTCAGTCTTGCAGTTGTCAGCGTTTATAACTTTTACTTATCGGTAACTGGTTTTAAAAACTTTCCTGATTTATTTATGATTGCAAAATCGTTTATTTTTCTGGTGGCTCCTTGCGCTTTTTTGTATGTAAGAAGTATATTGTTTTCAGGCAGATTATTTAAAAAATACGATTGGCTGCATTTTTTACCTTTTCTAATCTATTTTAGTTTAACCCTTTTGGTATGGTTAGGGAATTTTATCAATCTTCCTATACTTGATTATATTTCTGTGAAAATAAACAGTCCGTTTTCGACATTAAGTCTTACTGTTTGGCTCTTTTACGCTTTTTGCCAGACCATGATGATTTTGAATTATGATTTGAAAACATTTAAAGAAAATCATTTTAGCAGAATAAAAATTTTAAGATGGATAAGAGTATATAATTTGATGATATTGTTTATGTTTTCAGCTCTTTTTGTGCATTATTTTTTAATTGCACGAGTTGATAAGGTTGATTTTTCCTGTTACATATTAATATCCTCCGTTTTGGTTTTTACAGTAGGCTGGCTATATTTTAAACCACAATTTTTTTATGACTCGAATGAAACTATCGAGATTGCTGAAACAAGATCAAAACCCCTAAAAACCGCCGAAAGTAAAACTGCTTTACCACTGGTTAAAGAATTAACTGCCGAAAAAAAATTACTATACCTAAACAAACTAGAAAGCATTTTTGCATCAAAAGAACTCTTTTTGAAAAAAGATTTAGTAATTCGCGATATAGCTGATGAAACCGAAATATCAGTACATCACATTTCCAATTTAATCAATTCAGAATTTAATCTTCATTTTCAGGATTATGTCAACTTAAAAAGGATTGAGTATTTTAAAGAAAAAATTAATGATCCTGAATGGAAAGATCTATCACTCGAAGGTATGGCCTGGGGATCTGGTTTTAAATCCAGAACAACTTGTTTTAGAGCCTTTATAAAACATACCGGAAAATCACCTTCTGAATATTTTAAAATAATTAGAATTAATCCTGAGAAAACGAATGGTTACTATTTTAAAGAAGCTTCGAATTAAAAAGGGATAGTTTGTAAAAAGAAGCTTTGGAGTCTATTAATTTTTAAATATCAATTATGAAAACAAAATTTAATACCAAGAGACAAACCATAAAATCATTTTTTACAATACTACTTTTCTTTGTTTGTTTCCTTGGTCATAGTCAGCTTAAGGGAGGGCATATTCTTGGTGCAATGGGACTGCAGTCCGGAACACAAACTCCTGAAAATACGTTAAGTGTTTATGTACCGGGATATTTTTACAGTGCTTCATCTTTACGAAATGCCAATGGCGATAAAGCTATTGTAAATCCTGATATTAACATGTTTATTACAGGTGTTGGGGCATCCTATGTAAGTGATTTCAAAATTTTAGGTGCCAATTACGGAGCAACTGTTTTAGTTGCATTTGCATCCAATAGAATTCAGGGAAATACTTTAGACTCCAAAACTTCTATTGCTTTAACAGATACTTATATCGTACCGGTTCAATTGGGCTGGCACAATAAAAGGGCCGATTTTGTTTTTAGTTATCAAATCTACTTGCCAACAGGAAAATTTGATATGGGAGCTTCTGATAATAGCGGTTTAGGAATGTTTATGAATGAATTTTCAGCCGGAACCACTTTATTTTTTAATGATAAAAAAACGGTTCATTTTTCGGCTTTGGCCTCTTATGAAATAAATGGTAAAAAGAAAGATACCGATATTAAAACCGGAGATCTTTTAAGTATTGAAGGAGGTTTGGGAAAAACATTTTATATGATGAATCCTGAAAAAACAGCTCCTAAAGGAATCCTTAACGCAGGATTAATTTATTATTTGCAATACAAAGTGACAAACGATCAAATACCGGTTCCTGTATTTGGTACTATTGAAACAGATAAAGATCGTGTTGGCGGTATTGGAGCCGAGATAAACTATTTTCATATTGGCTCTAGTACCTCTGCCGGATTCCGTTGGATTGCTGAGGTCGAAGCCATAAATAGATTTCAGGGAAATACATTTTTTCTAACGCTTGCACATGTGTTTAGTTTAAAGAAAAAATAGTTGCAAGTAGCGTAATGTGACTGCTTTTTTTAATTGAAGAGTGTTTTTTTTTTTAATGAATTCGATAATCTTAAATTATTTTTAATGAGAAATAAATATTCAGATTCTACCAGGAAAAGCACGAAACTCTTTCAGAAAATTATTCTCGCAACACTTTTCTTTCTCTTATCATCCACTGCATTGCTAGGACAAAAAACTCATATTAGTGTAAAAGATTCTCTGGACGGAGCATTCGATTTAAGCGATTATATTATTTACGCACATGGTTTTATTGTTGTTCCCACATTAATTACAGAACCGGCTTTAGGCGGAATTGGGGGTGCAGTTGTACCTATTTTTCTAAAAAAACATGATCCCATAATTGATGAAAACGGAAAAAAACGCTTTATAGACCCCGATATTACGGGAGCGATGGGTATGTATACAGGTAATAAGAGCTGGGTTGCGGGCGCGTTTAGAGCCGGAAGTTTTATAAAATCAAAGATAATGTACCGTGTGGGAGCAGGTTATGGAAATGTAAACATGTCTTTTTATGAAAATTTGCCCAGCGGAAAAGATCAGGAAATTGATCTTAATTTTAAATCATTTGTTTTTTACGCACGAGTAATGAAACAGTTTCGAAATGCAAAATGGAGTGCGGGGCCACAATATCTTTTGTTAGACTCTAAAATTAATTTTCCGGATTTAAACAATCTTCCCTCATTTGCTAAATTAAATGATATAAAAAGTGTGGTAAGTCAATTAGGAGGAGCCATTCAGTTTGACGGACGGGATAATATTTTTACTCCGGATAAAGGAGTTCGATTACAGGCAGACTTTTTTTGGTCAGATAATACATTAGGCAGTGATTATGATGCCTGGCGGGTAAATTTATCAGCAATTGGATATTACCCCATAGCTAAAAAAATAATTGGAGGACTCAGGATCGAGGGCGAGCAGGCTTTTGGGAGTCCGCCTTTTTATCTTCGGCCAGGAATTAACTTAAGAGGCATTCCGGCGGCCAGGTACCAGGGTAAAACCAGTATCGTTACCGAAGGAGAGTTGAGGTGGGATGTATACAGAAGATGGAGCCTTATGGGTTATGGCGGTGTTGCAAGTGCTTTTAATGATTGGGATAAAGCTTTTTCTAAACCGGTAGTCTACAGTTACGGAACAGGTTTTAGATATTTACTGGCTCGAAAATTCAAACTCCGTATGGGAGTCGACGTTGCAAAAGGTAATGAAGACTGGGCTTATTACATCGTGTTTGGTAGCAATTGGTTACGATAATAATATTACAATTAGTTAGTTTATAGCTAAAGTCTCAATAGTTACTATCTATTGAGACTTTTTTTTTGTTTTTTTATGTAAAAATTTAAGCATGGCAGGTTTTTAAATAAAAATAGATCTTAAATAAAAAAATAGAGTTATCTTTTAGCTACAATAATCTAGAGACATAGATATGAAAGATATAGCAAAACGTTTTAAAGAAAATCCTTTACTATCGCCATCTGATCTACCTGCAAGCAGAGAAGGACTAGAAATTACCTGCCTTCTGAATCCCGGAGTATTTTGGTTTGAAAATAAAACATGGCTAATTGTACGAGTTGCAGAAAGACCACAACAAAAAGAAAACATGATTTCTTTTCCGATATTAACAGCAACAGGCACTATTGAAATAATTGAGATTGTAAAAGATCATCCTGATTTAATAGCAAGGGATGCCAGAGTAATTAATTATAACGGAGTCGATTACTTAACGACGTTATCGCATCTGAGATTATTGTGCAGCGAAGACGGACATCGGTTTTATGAGCCTGAAAATTATCCTCATCTTGTTGGTGAAGGAGCGCTGGAAACTTTTGGAATCGAGGATTGTCGTGTTGCTCTGATCGAAGGAACTTATTATTTAACCTTCACTTCGGTATCAGACAACGGCGTTGGAGTTGGTTTAAGAACCACCAAAGATTGGAAAAATTTTAAAAAACACGGCATGATATTACCGGCACACAATAAAGATTGTGCCATTTTTGAAGAAAAAATAAATGGAATTTTTTATGCTTTGCACCGTCCAAGCAGCGTAGATATTGGCGGTAATTATATCTGGTTAGCCTCATCTCCCGATGGTATTCATTGGGGAAATCACAAATGCATTATTAAAACCAGAAAAGGATTGTGGGATAGTAAAAGAGTTGGGGCAGGAGCTGCTCCTATAAAAACAGACAAAGGCTGGTTAGAAATTTATCATGGCGCCAATGAAAATCATCAATATTGTTTAGGAGCTTTTTTAATGGATCTCGAAGATCCTTCACAAATAATTGCAAGAACGCATGAGCCCATCATGGTGCCTACTACACATTATGAATTATGCGGATTCTTTGGCAATGTAGTATTTACAAATGGGCATATCGTTGAACCTGATGGCGATACTGTGACTGTTTATTACGGAGCTTCTGATGAATTTGTTTGTGGTGCACAATTTTCGATTAAAGATATTTTCTCACTTCTACAATCTAATGCTTTATAAAAAAGAAGCTGTTGATTGGATTATAATTCCAATCAGCAGCTTATAGTAAACATTACTAGCAAGTTTTTCAGGATGCTTATTACTTCCAGTAAGGTTTTATGATTTAGTTTGCTTTGCGGCTCAAAATCAATACTACAATAGTTCCAAGTACACAAAAAATAATGGCCTGTATGGAGCCTTCAGGACCAAATGCTCTACCGGTAATAAATTCCGGACCCTGGATTTTGGCTTCTAATAAACTATTTGTTTTTTTCGTTTCCGGAAGTGATCGCTCCAAAAATCCCTGATTGGGTAAAATTCCAGCAAAATGTAAAGCAAGTGGCATTTTATAAAAGTAAAAAAACATTCTTTTCGATTTAGTTAGAGTTTCTTTTCTGCATATTTTGTAAGAGATTATAGCTTAATGAAAATATTTTGTAATTATTAACGGTTGAAACTTAGCTTTTATGTATAAAATTTAATTGTTTTGTAACAAAAATAAATTGTAACAACTAATTTATTAAATCATTAAATAAATATTATGAATACATTTTCATTCAAATCAGTGCTTGCTGCTTCGGTTTTTTTTCTTGGAGCAACTGGCTGTTTTGCACAAGACATTTTAGTGAATTCACTAAAACTCAATGCAAGCGAAAAAAGTAAAGAAAACTTTAAATTCACCGACGTAATCAATTTAGGAACTACATCTGTAAAACTTCAGGGTTCATCAGGAACATGTTGGAGTTATTCTACTAACTCTTTCTTAGAGTCAGAAATGATTCGTTTAGGAAAACAACCAGTAGAATTGTCTCAGATTTACTCTGCAAGAAACGTTTATGTAGAAAAAGGAGTAAATTATGTACGCATGCACGGAGCAGTTACTTTAGGTGATGGTGGAGCTTTGCATGATGTAATAAATATGTATAAAAAATACGGAACCGTACCAAGAGAAGTTTACACAGGATTGAACTACGGAACTGATAAAAATAAATTTGGAGAAATGGCAGCGCTTATAGAAGGTGTTCTAGCGGCTGTGGTTAAAAACCCGAACGGCGAATTAACGCCAAACTGGAAAAAAGCTTACACTGCAGTTATCGATTCGTATTTAGGAACCGTGCCGGAAAACTTTACTTACAAAGGGAAAAACTATACGCCACAAACTTTTGCTAAAGAAGTAGTAGGAATTAATCCTGATGAGTATGTAGAAATTTCATCGTTTACAACCTCTCCGTATTACGAAAAAACAACCATGATGGTACCGGACAACTGGTCATTTGATCAGGTTTACAACGTAAAAGTAAACGACATGACAGATGTTATCGACAATGCTCTTAAAAAAGGTTACACAGTAGCATGGGCAACAGATGTAAGCGAGAAAAGCTTTAGCTGGAAAAATGGAGTAGCCTATGTACCAACAAAGAAATTTGACGATATGACTGCCGAAGAAAAAGCAGACATGTTCAACGGCCCAAAAGCGGAACCTGAAATCACACCTGAAATGCGTCAGGCTGCGTTTGACAATTACACCACAACAGACGACCACGGAATGCACATTATTGGTCTTACAAAAGATCAAACCGGAAAAGAATATTATATTGTAAAAAATTCATGGGGAGCAACAAACGACTACAAAGGATATTTGTTTGTAACTAAAAACTTTGTGAAATATAAAACAACTGCTTTGTTACTAAACAAAGGAGGAATACCTACTGAAATTGCGAAGAAGTTAGGGGTTTAAGAGTATAGCAAATTATCTAAATAAAAAGCAGCGTTACTGAAAAGTAACGCTGCTTTTTTATAATAATATGAGAATCCATATTATTAGTTACGTTTAAACGTTTTTTATGGCTGTTTATAGGTTTTATTAAATAAAGAAATAAAATAATAACTATCTTTATATCAGTGTTTTGTATTTATTTTAGGAATAATGCCAAACTATGATGAAAATTTATGAGGTACTTTTTGTAGCAATTTTATTAAATTTTTCTTTTAGCTGTTTTGGGCAAAGCAAAGACAATGCTTCTGCCATTACAGCAATCGAGAATGCAACCGTGCGTTCTGATAATTCCTCTAAAGAAAATCTGGTAATTGTAGGGTATTATGTAGAGGAAACCATTAATATGACTTTCGGAAAAAGAATTACCAAATACGAAGTTTCAAAACTCAATATGGTCAACACCTATGACCTCGGTCCTAATAATACCAGAGTAGTAACGCCAATATACAGAAAACCGAAAGTAAAACGCTTTGATGTTGCATTAAAGTCAAAAACTGTCGTTGATAGTCCGTAAAAATCGATCCGATTATAGTCGATGTAATCGCTCCCGCCGAAGCCCCAAAATATTTAACGATAGATGTAGTCGACACATATTCAAAAGTTTTGGACAAAGGATATAAATCCATAGATATGCTCACTAAAGTGGCAGACAGGGCTTATTTTGATGGTGATTTGGCTAAAGCAGCTAAATACTACGAAGAACTTTTTATTCTGAAAACAGATTTAGATGCCATGTATTATTATCGTTATGCAGAATCCTTAAAAGGTATCAACCAAATGGGCAAAGCAAATGAAGCAATGCTTTTATTTGAAAGTAAAAATATAGGCAATAATGTGTTGAAGCACAATAAATTGGTGAGGAACTAGAGATTAATTTTTGAAAAGAATTTATGACTACTGGTATTTAAATATAGCCAACGGTTTCAACCGTTGGAACGCAATACATCTCTTGATGCAATATTACTGTTGAATTTGGGGGTCAATACAAACATTATAAACAAAAAAAAGACTATCATTTGATAGTCTTTTTTTTTAAGCTCCCTCTCTTGGGCTCGAACCAAGGACCCTCTGATTAACAGTCAGATGCTCTAACCAACTGAGCTAAGAAGGAATCACCTTAAAGGTAAATATGTTTGCTAAAAAAAGTTGCTCCCCCTCTTGGGCTCGAACCAAGGACCCTCTGATTAACAGTCAGATGCTCTAACCAACTGAGCTAAGGAGGAAGTTGTTGCTCTTTTTAGCGAGTGCAAATATAGAGGATTTTTTAGTTTCTCAAAAATATTTTTGCACTTTTTTTAAAATATTTTACTACTTGACAATTGCCTTATAAATATCATTTCCGTTAGCGAACAAAAGTAGCGTTATAAGTAGAACGAAACCAACTATTTGAGCATTTTCAAGGAATTTGTCACTCGGTTTTCGGCCGCTAATTATTTCGTATAATAAAAACATCACATGACCACCATCAAGCGCCGGAATTGGCAATAAATTCATAACTCCAAGCATAATCGACAATAAAGCGGTAATCGACCAGAAAGTTTCCCAACTCCAGGTACTCGGAAAAATATTAAAAATCGCTGCAAAACCACCTACTTGTTTGTAAGCTTTTGTTTCAGGATTAAAAATCATTTTAAGTTGTTTTCCGTAGCCTACTAATTGATCTTTCCCTTTTGTTAGTCCAACCGGAATAGATTCAAAGAAACTGTAGTTTTTAGTGCTTACCTTATAGTAACCTAGTTTTGCCAAAGATTCGATATTTAAACCGCCAACATTAACACCTAATACACCAGCTTCAGAAACTTTAACGGTAACAGGTACTTGTTTTAGATCACGTAAAACAACAGCAGGAATTGTTTTTCCTTTATTTTTTTCTAAAATTGTTTTAACCTGATCAAAATATCTTGCATCTTGTCCGTTAAGACTAATAATTAAATCTTTTGGTTTTAAAGCAGTGTTTCCAGATTCTGGCGTAACAGCAGCAATAGCAAACGGAATTCTCATGTCTACAAGATGCGCTTTTTTCTGTTTAGAAAGCTGATCTACAAAATCAGTAGGCATTTTAACGGTTTGTTGTTGTCCGTTTCTTTCAATCAAAATTTCTTTAGCCATGATAATTTTCATGTTGATGTCGTTATCGAAATTTTCGATTTTTTGTCCATCAACAGCCAGAAATTTATCACCAGTTTTAAAACCAGCTTTTAGCATTGCAGGATTTTCCACTAAAACCCCGTCTTTTAAGTCAGAGTTAGCCACATAAATATCGCCATATGCAAACGCCATTCCTATATATATGATGAATGCCAGGATAAAGTTTACAGTAACTCCGCCCAACATAATAATCAAACGCTGCCAGGCTGGCTTAGAACGAAATTCCCACGGTTGAGGTGGCAAAGACATTTGTTCTTTGTCCATACTTTCGTCGATCATTCCGGAGATTTTTACATAACCTCCAAGTGGTAACCAACCAATTCCGTATTCGGTTTCGCCAATTTTCTTTTTTAACAGGGAATATTTAACATCAAAAAATAAGTAAAATTTTTCGACTCTTGTTTTAAATAATTTTGCAGGGATAAAATGCCCTAATTCGTGAAGAATAATAAGTAAAGATAAACTCAATAGAAATTGAGAGAGTTTGATAACTATATCCATTTTGTATTTTTAGTTCGTAATTTAACGCACAAAAGTAACGTTTCTATTTTAATTTGATAGTGCAATATAATACTTAAGGTTTTAAATGTTTGTTAATTAATAAACATTTAGATTTCTCCTTTTACGAAGAAGCTTTAACTTTACTTTTTTAAACACTATCATACTCAATAGGTAGCGCAAAACCCTTAAAAGTTACAAACATGGCTTCATTATTATTTTCTCCACTTACTATAAAAAAAATTACTTTAAAAAATAGAATTGTTATTTCGCCCATGTGCCAATATTCTTCTGTTGACGGGTTTGCAAATGATTGGCATTTGGTTCACTTAGGTAGCCGTGCCAGTGGCGGAGCAGCTTTAATTATTCAGGAGGCAACAGCAGTTTCTCCCGAAGCCAGAATTTCTCCATCTGATTTAGGAATCTGGAAAGATGAGCACATCGAAAAACTCAAAACAATCAACGAATTTATCGTGTCACAAAAAGGGATTCCGGGAATTCAGCTGGCGCATGCAGGACGAAAAGCAAGTGTTTCGGCTCCTTGGGAAGGTAATAAAAAATTAGATTTCGCTCAGGGCGGATGGCAAACGGTTGGCGCGAGTAACATTCCGTATCATGATGGCGAACCATTTCTTCCGGAAGCTTTAGATCAAAACGGAATCCAAAAAGTTATTTCAGATTTTAAGGCAGCGACAAAAAGAGCGGTTCAGGCGGGTTATCAGGTGATGGAACTTCACGGAGCACACGGCTATTTGTTGCATCAGTTTTTATCTCCGCTAACTAATGTACGAACCGATGAATACGGCGGAAGTTTTGAAAATAGAATTCGTTTTACTCTGGAAATTGTAGCAGCGGTTCAGTCAGAATGGCCTTCTGATTTGCCTTTATTCGTAAGGATTTCCGCCACAGATTGGGCAGAAGGCGGATGGAATCCGGAAGAATCTGTACAACTTTCGAAAATCTTAAAAGAAAAAGGAGTAGATTTAATAGATGTTTCATCAGGCGGATTGGTTTCACATCAAAAAATTGAATTAAAAGCGGGTTATCAGGTTCGGTTTGCAGAGAAAGTTAAAAAAGAAGCATCAATTTTAACCGGTGCCGTAGGTTTAATTACCGAAGCCAAACAAGCCGAAGAAATTCTGGAAAACAATCAGGCCGATTTAGTTTTATTCGCCAGAGAATCTCTTAGAAATCCGAATTTACCTTTAGATTTTGCCAAAGAATTACACGACGATATTCAATGGCCAAAACAATACGAACGCGCTAAAATTAAATAATTTTTTTGCCACAGATTTCACAGATTAAAATGATTTAAAAAAATGTCGCCACGAATTACACTAATTTGCACAAATGATATTAATTCAAACTGCGAAAAAAATTAGCGAAAATTGGTGTAATTAGTGGCGAAAGAAAAATCATTTTAATCTGTGAAATCTGTGGCAAAACTAAACTAGACAAAATGCAAAAAATAAAAACAGCACTATTATCATACGGAATGTCAGGGAAAGTTTTTCATGCACCGTTTTTAGATATTCACCCCGGATTTGAACTTTTAGGATCTTGGGAAAGAAGCAAAAAACTCATTCAGGAAGATTATCCAAGTGTAAAAAGTTATCCAACAATTGATGATTTACTAGCAGATGATGTAGATTTGGTAATTGTAAACACGCCAGTTGGCACTCATTATGATTATGCTAAAAAAGTTCTTTTGGCAGGAAAACATGCTGTTGTCGAAAAAGCATTTACTACAACCGTGGCAGAGGCAGAAGAATTAGCCTCAATTGCAAAAGAAAAAGGATTAAAATTAGCTGTTTTCCAGAACAGAAGATGGGACAGCGATTTTAAAACCGTTCAAAAAGTAATCAAAGAAGGAACTTTAGGAGATTTGGTCGAAGCCGAATTTCACTTTGACAGATACAATCCTTTATTGAGTGCAAAAGCACATAAAGAAACTGTAAACGATGGCGCCGGAATCCTGAAAGATTTAGGTCCGCATTTAATCGACCAGGCCGTTTGTTTGTTTGGTTCACCAAAGTCAGTTTTTGGAGATATTCGTTTTACAAGAGAAAACTCTTTGGTAGATGACTGGATCGATTTATTGTTGATTTATGAAGATTTCAGAGTGCGTTTAAAAGCCAGTTTTTTTGTTCGCGAAGCCAATCCGGCATATACCATTCACGGAAAAAAAGGTTCGTTTTTAAAACCTCGCGGTGATGTCCAGGAAGATGAATTAAAACTGGGTAAAAAACCAAACCTGGAAACTTGGGGAACAGAATCAGAAACCCTGCAAGGACTTTTACATACCGAAATTGACGGAAAAGAAATACGTGAAAAAATCCCAACGCTTCAGGGAAATTATTTTTCGTTTTTTGATGGAGTTTATGAATCAATTGCGAATAATAAAACAGAACCTGTTACAGCACAAGATGGGGTAAAAGTGATGCAAATTATAGAAGCTGCAATCGCAAGTAATGCACAACAAAAAGTAATTGATTTGTAGATAAATTAGCCCACGGGTTTTACGGATGAAACGGATTAACGCAGATTTATTCTAATTATATCTTTAAATAATACCTTCAAGACGCACAACTGTGCGTCTTTTTTATGCGTAGGAATAGAAAATCTTAGCCCCTTAGTTTCTCAGAACCTTAGTCCCTTAAAAAATAAATTTATAAACATATAACGTTATAAATTTAGGAACTAGTAGGGTTTTATAGTCTATAAAGTGGCTTTTTAGTACTTTTATGCTAGAAATCCAAAAATACATTACTTTGATCAGTTTCAATCCATTATCGCTATTCCAAACAAAAGGAAAAATCAAGAAAGTTTATAGAGAAGCAAAAGTCTCTTACTTAAACCGAATTCGTTTTGCTGTGGGAATGTTTTATTTTGGTATGGGATTAAGTTTTGCAACCTGGGCGAGTAGAATTCCGGACATTAAAACCGCACTACATTTAACCGAAGGCGATTTGGGTTCGATTCTTTTTGCCTTGCCAATGGGGCAATTGATTATAATGCCTTTTTCAGGTAAAATGGTAACCAAGTTTGGGAGTCATCGTATTCTTATTTTCTCTTTAATAATGTATGTTTTATGTCTGGCTAATTTAGGATTGGCAACATCAGCGTTGCAATTATCGTTAGGATTATTTCTATTTGGAGTTTTTGGAAATTTAGCCAACATTGCCGTAAATACTCAAGGCGTTTATACCGAGGTGCTTTTCAAAAAAACAATCATGTCCTCTTTTCACGGTATGTGGAGTTTTGCCGGCTTTACAGGAGCTTTGGTTGGTCTGGGAATGTTGACTTTAAAACTAACACCATTTCATCATTTTTTAGTTGTGGGCGCAATTGTACTTTTAATGGTCGCTTTCAATTTTAAATTTTTGGTCAAAGCCAAAGAAAAAATAAAAAACAAAACATCCGAAAAGAAAAAACTATTTGTAAAACCCGACAGCTCTTTGCTTTGGCTTGGCGTCATTGGTTTTTGCAGTATGGCGAGCGAAGGGGTAATGTTCGATTGGAGCGGAGTCTACTTTAAAGATATTGTACAAGCTCCCGGACCTTTAGTAATTTTAGGCTATACATCCTTCATGATCATGATGGCCAGCGGACGATTTTTAGGCGATGGGCTTATCAATAAATTTGGACGTGAACGCGTGATGCAAATTAGCGGCGTTATGATTTCTGTCGGACTTTTTACGGCAGTTTTTCTCCCTTATATTATTCCTTGTACCATTGCTTTTATGCTTGTTGGTTTAGGAGTCGCTACCATTGTGCCTACTGTTTATAGTATGGCAGGAAAAAATCCTACGGTTCCTCCCGGAGAAGCTTTAACAATTGTTTCAAGTGTAAGTTTCTTAGGTTTCTTAATGGGGCCTCCGGTTATTGGTCATATTGCGGAAGCTTTTGGACTTCAGTTTTCCTTTGCCTTTATCGGAATCTTTGGCGTTTTGATCGCCTTTATGGTTTCTAAAATTAGAACTACTGAATAGAAAAAATCTCTGCAAAGTGGCGAAGTCGCAAAATTTTTATTTTAAAATTTTCATAATTTAAGCATGTAGAACTGCAATTTTGAAAATAATTGAAATAGACATTACTGCAAAAATTTGTAAGAAATTACTTTGTTGTTGTTTTTTGTTTATATTTGAGGTTGAAAATTAAGTTTCGTATTCAACGAAAGTCTTTTCCAAAAACCAATTTTATCTTTTGACGTAAGGATTGAAAGTTTTGAGAATCAAAACGATTCAATCTGAAAACTATTTATCAAAGTAAATTGGGTTTTTCATGGGAAAGAAATACATGTTGTTTTTTATTTTATTGTCTTTTGGAGTTGCTTTTGCACAACAAGAAACTACTTTCTCGGGAATAGTAATCGATGCAAAAACGCAAAATCCTCTTGAAAGTGTTGTGGTAAGTATTCAAAATTCTTCGATCACACAGCTTACCAATACAAACGGAACATTCGAATTGCATTCTGCTATAAAAGGAGAGCAATTATTGCTGCTGAGAAGTCAGGGATATAAAGATTTACTTTTAAAAATAAATTCAAATCCGGAACAAACAGTCAATCTCGGAATATTACAATTAGAAGACAATTTTTCAGATGATGTTCCTGCAACGTTAATCACATTATTAGACAGTGATCTTTCAGATGATAATAGTTCATCAGAAATGACTTCAGGACTTTTACAGTCGTCAAAAGATGCTTTTATGCAAGCTTCAGCTTTCAATTGGGGTCAGGCCCGATTTAGAATTCGGGGTCTGGACAGCGAAAACGGAACTATGATGCTCAATGGTATGGTTATGAATAAAATTTATGACGGAAGGCCGCAATGGAGCAACTGGGGAGGTTTGAATGATGTACTACGAAATCAGGAATTTTCTGTTGGAGCCGCAGCTTCGAACTTTACATTTGGAGGAATACTGGGTACGCAACAAATATCGACCCGCGCTTCGACTTACAGAAAAGGGGCAAGGCTTACTTTTTCAGGAAGTAATACCACTTATAACTGGCGTGCCAATGGTACTTATGCTTCCGGAATGAATTCTTCGGGTTGGGCTTATGTAGTATCAGCCGGAAAACGTATTGGTAATGAAGGTTATTTTGAAGGAACAAATTTTGATGCTGAGTCGTTTTTTATAAGTATAGAGAAAAAGTTAAGCAACAAACATTCGCTGAATTTTACAGGTTTTTACACGCCAAATTCCAGAGGGAAAAATTCAGCAAATACCAATGAAGTGGTTGAATTAACCAACGAAAAATACAATTCGTATTGGGGTTTTCAGGATGGTGAAAAACGAAATGCAAGGATAAAAAAAGTCGAAGAACCCTTATTGATGCTCAACCATTATTATAAAATAAATGAAAAAGCAAACCTCAATTCGAGTGTAATGTATCAATTTGGAAAAGTAGGAAACAGCACGATTGATTATCAAAATGCAAATAGTCCTGATCCTGTTTATTATCGAAAATTACCCAGCTATTATACTTCACTTTACGGAAAAGATATCGGAGAATTTTCAGGAGCGTTTACTCCTGATTATGAAAATGCGGAACTCAATAAAAAACTATTTCTAGAGAATTCACAAATCAATTGGGATGAAATGTATTACGCCAATCAAAAGCCAATATTAAATTCAGATGGAAAAATTACAGGTTATCAGCCTTCACAAAGTCATTTTGTTGTATATGAAGACCGAACAGATGATAAAACGTTTGCTGCCAATTCGAATTTAAATATCCAAATTACCGAAAATAGTTTTTTTGATGGAGGAATAACTTTTCGAAATTTAAAATCTTATCAATTTCAATATCTTTTAGATTTGCTCGGAGGTGAATATTTTGAAGATATCGATGCATTTTACAGCGGAGATCAGTCACAATCAGATTTACAGCATCCAAATCGTCAGGTAAAAAAAGGAGATACTTACGGTTACAATTTTAATCTTCTCGCTACGACAATTGATGCTTTTACGCAGTTTAAGTTTAGTTATAATAAGATCGATTTTTATCTGGGGCAATCGTATTCAGTTTCAAATTATCAAAGAGAAGGTCTTTATCAAAACGGAATTTACCCTACAACTTCTTTGGGTAAAAGTGTAAAAGTGAATTTTGAAAACTTCGGCTTTAAAGGCGGATTCACTTATAAAATCTCTGGAAAACAATGGTTTTTTTTTAACGGAATGCATCTTACCAGAGCGCCATCACTTCGAAATACTTTTGCCAATTCACGCCTGAATAATTCAGTTGTTGACGGCATCGAAAATGAAAATATAAGCAGTGCAGAAGCCAATTATGTTTTCCGTTCGCCCAAACTTAAAATTCGAACAACCGTTTATTATACTTTGATAAAAAATACCGCAAAAACTTCTTTTTTTTATGCCGAAGGTATTTTTGACAGAGGAGCAAGTTATAACAATACAGATGCATTTGTAAGCCAGACTTTAACGCATCTCGACAAGAAAAACATTGGAGCAGAGCTGAGTTTCGAATATCAAATTTCATCAACACTAAAAAGTACATTATCAGTTGCGTATGGTAACTATACTTATAATAGTAATCCAAATGTTTCCATAACAAACGATGCAAATGCAGCAAAGGGAGATACCCAAACTACTTTTGATTTTGGCCAATCATATCTCAAAAACTATAAACAACCGGGTATGCCGCAACAAGCTTACTCTGTTGGGTTAGAATATCGGGACCCAAAATATTGGTGGTTGGGAGCCAACATCAATTATATGACCGAAAGTTATATTGATGTTTCGCCAATTGCCAGAACAGCCCGTTTTTATAAAAATCCAATAAGCGGTTTGGTTTTTCCTGAAGCCACCGAAGAACGTGCAACTGCTTTGCTAAAACAAGAAAAATTCGATCCAATTTCGTTACTAAATGTTAGTGGAGGTAAATCCTGGCGTATTTCCGGTAAATATGTTGGTCTTTTTGCAAGTATAAATAATGTTCTTGATGCGACTTATAAAACAGGTGGTTTTGAGCAGGCGAGGAATGCTAATTTCAGAGCATTAAATCAGGATGTTTCAAGCGGAACGCCATCATTTGGACCTAAATATTATTATGGATACGGAAGAACTTATTTCGTAAATCTAACTATTAGTTTATAAATTCTAAAAACACATTCAAAATGAAAAATAGATATTTAATCCCTTTTTTAGCGTTTTCAATTTCCTTTTTTTATGGTTGTAATAATGAAGTTGAAATTCCAAAGCTAGAATGTACACAGCCTGATTTAGCAGTTAATCAATCGGTTCTAAAAGTTAAGGATCTTTCAGGTTCAGTTCCAAAACAATATAATTACAATGATATCATTGAGGCTTATGTAGTATCGAGTGATGAAGGAGGCAATTTTTTTAAAGCCATTTCTTTTCAAACATTAGCAACAGATAAAGGGCCTGCAATTGGATTTAGCATACCTGTTGATGTTTCGAACACATACATTGATTTTCGCATTGGAAATAAAGTGTATGTAAAACTTAAAAACCAGTTTACAGATTTATATTTTGGAGGAATGCGAATTGGAAGTCTGTACGTCAGTAATGCTGGCGATCCCACTATTGGCAGGGTTTCACAAAATGATTATAAAAATGTTCTGAATGCTTCCTGCACAGTAATTGATGAAAGCCAACTGGTTCAGTCAATTTCTATTGAAGAAGCACTAAATGATGATAAACTCAATACTTTGGTTGAGCTAAAAGATGTGCAATTTACTGAAGAAGCAATTGGTCGCCATTATTTTGAAGAATCCAATAATGTAGGAGGTTCAACCAATTGGAATTTACGGGATAAAACAGGTAATCAGATTATTTTCAGAACAAGCAGTTACGCCAGTTTTGCAGATCATGTCGTGCCCGAAGGAAGCGGAAAAGTGAAAGGAATATTGACAAAATTTGGATCGGATTATCAATTAATGATCAGGTCAGAAAAAGATTTAGTAATGAATGGAAAAAGAACTGTTCCGTTTTTTGCAGAAGATTTTCAATCGGTAAAAAACAATGTAAATTTTACACTGCCGGGTTGGAGCAATATTGTTGAAAAAGCTTCAAAAATATGGAAAAGTATGTTGTATGCCGGAAATGGGTATGCAGAATTTAACACCACCAGTACAACCGCTGCAGAGAATGTTGCCTGGTTGGTCACTCCCAAAATAAACATGACGGGGTATAAAAATGCCGTATTATCTTTTAGAAGTGCCCAACACGATCTTAAAGTCGATTCACCCTTAAATGCATTAGAAGTTTATATCTCCACTAATTTTGACGGATCAAGTGTCACAAAGGCAAAATGGACAAAATTAGAAGCAAATTTACCTTCGTTGTCAACGCCAACAAGACAATTTATAAGTTCCGGCGGAATAGATTTATCTGCTTATTCAGGAAATATTCATATTGCGTTTCGATATGTAGGTTCAGGAAAGGATAAAACATTGAATGGCGCTTTTATGGTTGATGATGTTAAAATTTTTGGAGAAAAATAAGATGCTCAATTTTAAAAACTGAAATTAAAGTGCTGATTTTTAAATGATAATTTAATTGTGTGTTGTTTTTAAGTTTTAAACTGTTAAAATTTAATTGAATTTTGTATTTTGGTCATCCCAAATCAATACAAATACTACATGAAAACCTACTTTATCGCCATCATGATGATGGTTTTTCCATGCTTGTTGCACAGTCAGGATCAAAATGCCCCTGTTAGATTAAAGCAAATCAATATTGTAAAAACAAATTACCAAAATTCTAAAGACGGTGAAATTGTCAACAAAACAGTTGTTTTTAAAGACGGAAAAATAGAAACTATCACCACTTCAGATGTTGTTCAGCACTTTTTTTACAATACAAAAGGATTGCTTGATAAGACTGTAAAAGATAAGATTGGAAGCGAATGGAAAGAAGTCGTAAACTACTCTTACGATGCGGATAATAATATTACAAAATTCGTTAAAAAATACCAGGAAGGTAATGACTATATTACCAAAACAGTAACTTTTGGCTACGAAGGAGCACGAGTAAAAGTAATTACCAAAAAGAGTACGAATCACCAGAATGTTGTTGATGATAACGAATATATCGTAGAAAACGGTATTATTGTACGACGTACTACAAGAGACAGAAACAAGGCTATTATTGGTAAAATTGAATATGTTTACGTAAATGATAATGTTGTAAAACACAAAGGATTGGTAGGCGATAAAATTTCTAAAACCTATACTTTTGATGATAAAAAATCGGTAGATCAATTAATTGTTCAGAGCTTGTTTGGTGACAATTATAAAGTAATTGTACCCATGATTTCGTATCATGAAGAAGAGTTTAGTTTTGAAGCAATATCGTATAATAACGAAATGAACTTTAGTCCGTCATCTACCGTTTTAGTGGGTGTGAGCAGAAAATACAAATACAATAAACTAAACTTTCCAATCTCTTGTTCGCAGATTGAAGAAAACGGAATTGTAAAAACAGAAAAAACTTTTATTTACGAATAAAACGTACTTCTTTAAAAAAAGGCCATTTAAAAATTAAGTTTTGCTAAGATTAAATTCTTAGAATTCTGAATTTTTAAATGGTTTGCTTTTTTATAGAAACACTAATTTCTCAAATAGAACTTAAAAACGGAATTCTATAAGCATTAGTACCTTACAAATCATTAAATTTGCACCTTATTCAAAGCTATGTTAGAAAAAGAAATTATAAATTTTGAGAAAACTGCCATTGTTGGTATCGTGACTCAAAATCAAAGTGAAGAAAAACTTAACGAATATCTCGATGAATTGGAGTTTTTGACCTTTACCGCAGGAGGTGAAGTTATTAAACGCTTTTCTCAAAAAATGGAACGTCCCAATCCTAAGACTTTTGTTGGAACAGGGAAAATTGAAGAAATCAATCTTTTTGTAAAAGAAAACGACATATCGACTTTAATTTTTGATGATGAATTATCGCCATCTCAACAAAAAAATATCTCTAAAATTATAGATTGTAAAATCTTAGACAGAACCCACCTTATTCTTGATATTTTTGCTCAAAGAGCCGAAACTTCGTATGCAAGAACGCAGGTAGAACTGGCGCAATGTCAGTATTTATTGCCTAGACTTTCTGGTATGTGGACACACCTTGAGCGTCAAAAAGGAGGAATTGGAATGCGTGGACCCGGAGAAACCGAGATTGAAACAGACAGACGTATTGTTCGTGATCGTATTGCTCTTTTAAAAGACAAAATAAAAACGATCGATAAACAAATGGGTGTTCAACGCAGTAACCGTGGTGCAATGGTTCGTGTGGCTCTCGTAGGATATACCAATGTTGGGAAGTCGACATTGATGAATGCAGTAGGTAAAAGTGATGTTTTTGTTGAGAATAAATTATTTGCAACTCTTGATACAACAGTTCGAAAAGTAGTGATTAAAAACTTACCTTTTCTATTGTCAGACACAGTAGGTTTTATCAGAAAGCTGCCGACTCAATTGGTAGATTCTTTTAAGAGTACACTGGATGAGGTTCGCGAGGCAGATTTGTTATTGCACATTGTAGACATTTCACATCCTGATTTTGAAGATCATATTGCATCCGTAAATCAGACTTTGCAGGATATTAAAGCAAATGAAAAACCGGTTATTATGGTTTTTAATAAAATTGATGCCTACAAACACTTGACAATCGATGAGGATGATTTAATGACTGAAAAAACGCCAAGACATTACACACTTGAAGAGTGGAAAAGTACCTGGATGCATCGTTTAGGCGAAGATAATGCACTGTTTATTTCGGCAACCAATAAAGAAAATTTTGAAGAATTTAGAGAAAGAGTTTACGAAGCTGTAAGACAAATTCATATTACGAGATTTCCATATAATAAATTCTTGTATCCGGATTATAAAGATGCAATCGAGAAGGAAGAAGAAGAATAAAATTTTTACCGCAAAGAGCGCAAAGGTTTTTTTACAAAGCTTATTTATAAATGTAAGGTTCGCAAAGCTGGATGTTGATTTAGCTTTGCGAACTTTGCAATTTTATGATAATGTAATATAAAAATCTTTGCGCTCTTTGCGGTAAAATTTACAGATTAGAATCCGAAATTAACTCCTAAACCAAATACTTCTCTGGTTTGAAAACCCTGAAAAGCATTATCATCATAAATGGCCTGGAAGGATAAATTAGCAGATAAAAATTTGTTTACTTTCATGATAATATTCAGAGAGTAATTGATATCTACATTTTGTGGATCTTCTAAATAATTAGAATATAAATTCAAAGTATTCTCTGCAGTTACATTGGTCATGATCGCCAATTTGTAATAAACCGATGCATAGAAACCTAATTCGTAACGCATGGTTTTATTAGCATCTACACCAAAATAATCACCACTTACATAAGGTAATCCCGTTGCTCTGTCGATTCCTGCAGTATAAGCGCCATCTACGAATGTAAATTTCGAGGTTAAAGGCGCAAAGTTAATTTTTAGATTATCATCCTTTGTCCAGTAAATACCCGGACCTGTAGTAAGATAACCAGGAGACATAAATTGGGTATTTTCTGTTCTAATCTCCTTTCCGTTCTCATCCTTGCCATATAAGTAACCGGTTGTAAACTGAGTTCTGAAATTCACGAAATAAGAGTAATACCATTCACCAAAAGCTCTTTTTCCAAGGATTGAGTTGAATTCAAGACGGTCATCAGTCTTTTTTTCGTAGTCGGCATTTTTAGTTTGTAAAAGTCCGTAAGAAGCTAAAACTTTATTATCCCACGTAAGATCGTCCTTTTTGTAATTGAAATCATAGTTGATTCCCAAGGTTCCTGAAAAGCTATCTTCACCTCCTGCAATCCAGTTATTAAAGCTCGATTGATTTAGCAAAAGAGAAACTGTTCCTTTTGCTTTCCAGCCTTCTCCCTCGATAGTATCATTAATTTTCTTTACTGCTTTTTCAGTGTTTTGGATTAATTCTTTTTCAGAATTTTGGGCTTGAACAAAAGTTAAGTTCGCTAAAATAAAAAGTAATAATGTTAGCTTTCTCATGGTATATAGTTTAAATGTATAAGAACAAATATACTAAAAAACCGTTAAAAGCTTTGGGATTATCGACCGTAAAGAAAGTTATTTCTTAGATTCTTTGTATAAAGGTACTGCTGAGCAAGCTTCGCCATACATAATACTTCTTGCAAAAGGTTGCAGGTAAGTTGCGGCTAAAATATACGCGCGAGTTGGAACCGGTTTTTTCGAACAGCCTTTTACAATAACAGGTTTGTTTTTGTAGTCAGAATAATCAAGTTTGCTTAGAATCTCTTCATATAAGCTTGCATCTAAATCTTCGATAGTTCCGTTGACTACTTTTTTAGCATAAGGCGCTAATTGAATCGCTACCAGAATAGACGACCAGGCAGGAACAATAGCATCTGTACTGCAGTTTATAGCCACATATTGATCTTGATATTGCGACCAATCGTGATTTTTTAAGTGCTCTCTAAAGTCTTTTTCTTTCAATAAAAATCCTTCTAAAAGCCATTGCGAAATGTCAATTTGCACACGCGCTCCTTTTGGATAATAATCCTCAAGATCAAAAACTTCTAAGGCACTATTGGCAACTTTATTGATAATTTCTTCCATATGAAAAAGTTAGTTTCAAGTTTCAGGTTTCAAGTTGTTGAAACCTGAAACCTTAAACTTGAAACAAATTTTATTAAAGCATTCCTAATTCTAATTTTGCTTCTTCGCTCATTAAATCTTTACTCCATGGCGGATCGAAAGTAATTTCAACATCAACATCTTTAATGTTTTCGATTGTTTTTACTTTTTCTTCTACTTCTCTTGGTAAACTTTCCGCAACCGGACAGTTAGGTGATGTTAATGTCATCAGGATTTTTACTTCGTAATCTGTATTTACCATTACGTCATAAATTAATCCTAACTCATATATGTCTACAGGAATCTCAGGATCGTAAATGCTTTTTAAAACCTTTACAATTGATTCTCCTAATTCGTTTGTGTCTATTTCTTGTTCCATTTTCTTTGTTTTTATTTTTTTTCCACCATGTAAGTGATGTAAGTTCATTTAAACAGCAAGTGTTTTTTTTATACCATTAAGATATTAAGAAAATTAAGCTTCTACTTCTTTATGAAACTTAATAACTTAATGGTTCATATTAAAAACATTATGTTTAAAAATTTTAATTTCTATTTTTAGAATCAAAAGCCAAAGCGTACATTTTGATGTTTTTAATCATCGAAACCAATCCGTTTGCGCGAGTGGCAGATAAATGCTCTTTTAAACCAATTTCGTCAATAAACTGAGTATCTGCATTTATAATGTCTTCTGCTTTTTGATTCGAAAACGCACGAATTAAAATGGCGATAATTCCTTTGGTTAAAATCGCGTCACTATCAGCAGTAAAAACAATTTTATCGTCTTTTTGTTCTCCTTGCAGCCAAACTTTCGATTGACAGCCTTTGATTAAATTCTCTTCTGTTTTGTATTCTTCTTGAATCAAAGGAAGACTTTTTCCTAATTCGATGATGTATTCGTAGCGTTGCATCCAATCGTCGAACATCGAGAATTCATCTATTATTTCGTTTTGTATTTCTTTTATTGTCATAATTATTCTTTCGTGAAACCTACGAGCAAATTTACCAATTTTTCTATTTCCTTAGGAGGATAGCCATTGTCAAAACCTGGCGTTTCGTAGATCTTCTGATTCTGAACTATTTTTAAATTTCCAATCGCGGCACCATCATAAAAACGTTTTTCAGTAGGTCCTTTTAATGTTGGAATACTTTCTAAATTAATTTTCGAAAATTCCGCTACAATCTCTTTCCATTGAGCGTCACTTAAGTTAGTTACTACTGGCTGCGTATTTTTACCATTGGTAACCGAAACTGTTTTATTTTGAACAATTACCAATTTATACAGGCCTCTTGAAACAGCCGAATATTCCATTTGTGTTGATGTCATATCGCTCGTTTTTTGGCTAGAGCAGCTTGTTCCGATGAAAATCGTTAAAAGCAATAAAGATAGTATTCTCATAATTTTTTTAGCTTAACATGGTTTTTGCTTTCTTCACCGCTTCAACCATTGCATCAATTTCTTCTATTGTATTGTAGAAAGAAAACGAAGCACGGATTGTTCCGGGAATGCAGAAAAAGTTCATGATGGGTTGTGCACAATGATGTCCGGTTCTAACTGCAATTCCTAATTTGTCGATAATTGAACCAATATCGTAAGGATGAATTCCATCTATATTAAACGAAACTACAGAAGCTTTATTTTTTCCGGTTCCGTAAATTTTTAGACCTTCTATTTCTAAAAGACGCTTTGTAGCATGTTCTAGCAATTTTTCTTCTTGTTTTTGAATGTTATGGAAACCAATGTTGTTTAAATAATCAACAGCAGTTCCTAAAACAATTCCGCCGGCAATATTTGGAGTTCCGGCTTCAAATTTATGAGGAAGATCAGCATAAGTCGTTTTCTCAAAAGTAACTTCTTTGATCATTTCTCCGCCACCCTGATAAGGAGGCAATTTGTTTAACCATTCTTCTTTTCCGTATAAAATTCCAGTTCCGGTCGGACCGCACATTTTATGTCCCGAAAAGGCATAAAAATCACAATCTAAATCCTGAACATCCGGTTTTAAATGCGGAACAGCCTGCGCACCATCGATCAAAACTGCAGCGCCAACAGCGTGTGCTTTTTCGATCATATATTTTATAGGATTGATGATTCCTAATGCGTTCGAAATATGATTTACAGTTACAACTTTAGTTTTTTCTGAAAGTAAAGCCTCAAAAGCTTCCATAATCAACTCACCGTCTTCATTCATTGGAATAACTCTAAGAGTTGCTCCGGTTTTCTCACACAACATTTGCCAAGGCACAATATTACTATGATGCTCTAAAGAGGAAACAATTACTTCATCGCCTGGTTTTAAAATTGAAGCAAAACCATTCGTTACTAAATTGATTCCGAATGTTGTTCCTGAGGTAAAAAGTACTTCGTGAGACAACTTAGCATTGATATGATGTTGGATTTTTACTCTTGAAATTTCGTAAGCATCAGTCGCCAATTGACTTAGTGTGTGAACACCACGGTGAATGTTGGCATTTATTTCCTGATAATAGGTCGCAATCGCATCGATCACAATTTGTGGTTTCTGTGAGGTTGCCCCGTTATCGAAATATACTAATGGTTTTCCGTTTACTTTTTCCGAAAGTATCGGAAAATCAGCTCTTATTTTTTGGATATCTAGCATGTCTTATTTAGAAAAATTCTATTTACAAAAGTACTAAAACTAAATTGGTTTATCCATCAAAACTATAATTTCCTTTTATGGCACTATCAATCGAAGTCTTGAATGTTGATTCTGTAAAATTAAGTTGCGTTTTGTAAATTATGTGAATTCAAAATGTAAATTAGATGCTAAAATCGTGACTATAAATTATTTATATTGCAGTAAAAATATCTTTTGTGAATATGAAAAAAATCCTCAGGTTACTGGCACTTGTTTTTCTGATTGTACTTTTTTATTTTGGATTTACTACTTATCCAAAGCTTGAATTAATCTCTGGCTTTTCGGCCAAAAGTATTGCTTCGGGACATTTTTTAGATCATCGGTCGAAAGAATTAATCGAAAAAAGTGATAATGATATTCCTTTAATGGAATTGGCATCAAATACAATTGATGAAGCCGGAAAATTTGCAACATCTTCTGTTTATGGTTTAAAAGAAAGAAAGGCGATTTATCGTGAAGGTTTAGGAGCAACTTTAATTGATGATGATTATGATATTTCGAAACCTTATCTGCTTCCTAAACGAACTAAATTAGTCAATAATTTGCCTTTTCCTTACGGTAATAATGAACCAAAAGATACGCTATTTTCGAATGTAGATTATTCGAAATTAAAAAAAATGGTTGACGATTCTTTCGATAAAAATGGAGGAAAAGCAAAAAGAACACGCGCCGTTGTAGTTTTGTATAAAGACAAATTGATAGCCGAACAATACGATAAGGACTTTAATAAAGACAGTAAAATTTTAGGCTGGTCGATGACAAAAAGTATTACCAATTCGGCTTTTGGAGTTTTAGCCAAACAAGGTAAAATAGATATTTACAAACCTGCACCAATTGCAGAATGGCAAAATGACGAACGTAAAATTATCACTATAAACGATTTGCTGCATATGAATTCCGGTTTAGAATGGGAAGAGAATTACAGCAAAATTTGTGATGCGACAATAATGCTTTTTCAATCTGGAGATATGGCCAAAGTACAGCGCGAAAAACCGGCTCAGTTTAAACCCAATACCCATTGGAATTATTCGTCAGGAACAACCAATTTATTGTCCGGAATTTTGAAAAGTCAGTTTAAAACACAACAGGAATATCTTGATTTTTGGTACAGTGCCGTAATCGATAAAATAGGAATGAATTCGATGATTGTGGAACAAGATATGGCAGGAACATTTGTTGGCTCATCTTATGCCTGGGCAACGGCCAGAGATTGGTCGAAATTTGGATTATTATATCTTCATAAAGGAAACTGGAACGGCGAACAAATCCTTGATGAAAGCTGGGTTAAATACACCGCGACACCAACAAATACTTCTGAAGGAAAATATGGAGCGCAGTTTTGGCTAAACGCTGGAGGAAAATTCCCGGATGTGCCTCGTGATATGTTTTATTGCAGCGGATATCAGGGACAAATGGTGGCAATTATTCCTTCACTAGATATGGTAATCGTGAGAATGGGTTTGAAAGAAGACGATCAGGGATTTGATTTTAATGGTTTTTTGAAAGATGTGATTTCTGCAGTAAAAAAATAAAATTTAACCGCAAAGAGCGCAAAGTATAAAACCGCAAAGTTCGCAAAGCTTATATAAAAACTTTGCGAACCTTGCGTAAACCTTAGCTCCCGATAGCTATCGGGATTGCGGTTAAGTTTTTACAAATCAAATCCTAAATTCACACCTAATTTCACGGCAATGATTTTAGTAATTCTTTGTTTCAATTCCGGTATTTTAATGCTTTCAATAACGGCATTTGAAAATGCGTACATCAATAAAGCTTTTGCTTCTTTTTTAGGAATACCACGTGATTGCATGTAGAACATAGCCGTTTCATCTAATTGTCCAATAGTACAACCGTGAGAACATTTTACGTCATCAGCAAAAATTTCTAATTGCGGTTTTGCATTGATAGTTGCTTTGTCACTCAATAAAATGTTGTTGCTTTTTTGGAAAGCATTTGTTTTTTGAGCTTCTCTTTCTACCAATATTTTTCCGTTGAAAACTCCTGTTGAACGATCAGAAAAAATTCCTTTATAATCCTGGAAACTTTCGCAATTTGGTTGTGAATGTTTTACTAAAGTATAATGATCAACGTGTTGTTTATCGTTAAGAATCGTGATTCCGTTAAGCGTACTTGTCAATCTTTCACCAAAGTGATAAAAATTCAAATTGTTACGCGTTAAATTTCCTCCAAACGAAAAAGTATGTACATAAGCGTGACTTTCCTGCTGTTGCGAAACATAAGTGTTATCAACTAAATTCGCCTCGCTATTATCGTTTTGAATTTTGTAATAGTCAACAATCGCACGTTTTTGAGCAAAAATCTCTGTAACCGAATTGGTTAAAACCGGATTTTCATTCAAACTCTGGTGACGTTCGATAATTTGAACATGCGAATTTTCACCCACAATAACCAAATTTCTTGGCTGAACCAATAAAGCAGCTTCGTTTCCTGTTGAGAAATACATGATCTCGATAGGTTTGTCAGCGACTTTCTTTTGTGGAATATTAATGAAGGCTCCTTCGCTTGCAAAAGCAGTATTCAACGAAGTCAAGCTTTCGTCTTTACTTGCAATTTGGTTGAAATATTTGTCTATAACCATTTTATATTTTGGTTTAGTCAAAGCCGATGACATCAGGCAAACATCAATTCCGTCATGCGTCGTAGAAGACAAATGCGAACTAAAAACGCCATCAATAAACACTAATTTATAAGTGTCGATTTCGTGTAAAAAGTATTTTTTTACCTGATTAAATTCGATTGCATTTTCCTGCTTAGGAAAAACCGTAAAGTCATTTTTTAAGATGGCGTTTAGGGATGTATATTTCCAAGCTTCTTCTTTTTTGGTTGGGAAACCTTTATTTTCGAAGTTTTTTAAGGCATTTGTGCGAATGTCATGCAAATCTGAATGTACATCGACACGCTCTTCAAAAGCCATAAAAGACGATACTAATTTTTCTTTTAAATCCATTTTGTTTATTAGTCTTAAAGTCGAAAGTCGAAAGTCAAAAGACTTTGGATTGTCGACTATTTTTGTGAAAAAATCATAAACTAAGTTGAGTCTAAACAGACTTGCAACTTTTGACTTTATGACTTTTGACTCAAATATTTAATGAAACCGCTTAATAATTTCGATATTTCAGTTACCGAATCTAAAAGCATTTCAAATTCTTCTTTTATAATATATTCTAAATCAAAAGCTAAATATAGTTGAGATCTAACTTCTCCTGCAGATGCTTTGGCTACGTATAAAAAATAAACAAACTCTTTATCTGTATTTCTTTCAAAACCTTCTGCTATATTTGATGATATAGAAAGTGATGCACGTCTTATTTGTCTAACGAAATCAAAGTCTTTTTTGAAATTAGAATTTTCAGTAACTAAATATATTTTCTTATTGAAGATCCTGGATTTCTGCCATGAATTTATTTCTTCAAAAGATCTAAATTTACTCATGCTCTACTTTTGACTTTATGACTTTAGACTTTCAGACTGACTAGTTCTCCGCTTTAATCCAGTCGTATCCTTTTTCTTCCAATTCGTAAGCCAATTCTTTTCCGCCTGATTTTACGATTCTTCCGTTGTAAAGAACGTGAACGAAATCCGGAACGATATAATCTAGCAAACGTTGGTAGTGTGTGATTACGATAATTGCGTTTTTCTCGCTTTTCAATTTGTTAACTCCGTTAGCCACAATTCTTAAAGCATCGATATCAAGACCAGAATCTGTTTCGTCAAGGATAGCTAATTTTGGCTCTAACATGGCCATTTGAAAAATCTCGTTTCTTTTTTTCTCTCCTCCAGAAAAACCTTCGTTTAAAGAACGAGATAAAAATTTACGATCGATTTCTAATAATTCAGATTTCTCACGAATAACTTTCAGCATTTCGTTCGCAGGCATTTCGGCTTGACCGTTTGCTTTACGAGTTTCGTTGATGGCAGTTTTCATAAAGTTAGTTACACTAACTCCAGGAATTTCTACAGGATATTGAAACGAAAGGAAAACGCCTTTGTGTGCTCTTTCTTCAGGGGCAAGATCAGCAAGATCTTCTCCGTCAAGGAAAACCTGTCCGTCAGTAACTTCGTAGTTTTCGTTTCCTGCAATAACTGCAGAAAGTGTACTTTTTCCAGAACCGTTTGGTCCCATGATAGCGTGTACTTCGCCAGCTTTAACTTCTATATTAATTCCCTTAAGGATTTCTTTATCACCAATTCCGGCGTGAAGGTTTTTTATTGATAACATTGTTTTTTTATTTTTATATAAATGTCAATTCTATTTTTGTTGTTTGGTTTAGGATGTTGGCATTAAAATGCGCGTGTCCTAAATATTCCATGCCTAAATAATCGGCTGATTTTTTGAACGGAATGTAAAAACTTTCTTCGATTTCATTATCGTGTGAATTTGATATCACGCCAATTTTCTTTCCTCTTAGTTTTCGTCCGGTTTCTTTCTCAATTCTGATTAAATCCGAAATGCGATCAAAGAAAACCTTCATGATTCCACTCATATTGTACCAATATATGGGAGTTGCAAAAATTAAAGTGTCGTAATTTTCGATAATACCTTTTATTAGAGGCAAAAAATCATCTTCTCTGTTTTTGCTTTCGTAATCATAATAGGAAATGTTAAAATCACTCAAATTAATTACCTCTATTCCGTGTTCTTTAGAAATCTCGTCTACAATTTTTGTTGTATTTCCGTTTTTTCTGGATGAACCTAAAATAATGACTTTCTTTCCTTCCATCTTGCAATTAACCTACAGATCCTTCTAAAGAAATCTCTAATAATTTTTGAGCTTCAACAGCAAATTCCATTGGTAATTTGTTCAATACATCTTTACTGAAACCGTTTACAATTAAGGCAATCGCTTTTTCAGTTGGGATACCTCTTTGGTTGCAATAAAAAACCTGATCTTCTCCAATTTTACTTGTAGTTGCTTCGTGCTCGATTTTAGCCGATGGATTTTTACTTTCAATATAAGGGAAAGTATGCGCTCCACAATTGTTACCCATTAATAAGGAATCACATTGCGAAAAGTTTCTTGCATTCTCAGCTCTAGGGCTAATTTGCACTAATCCACGGTAACTATTTTGTGATTTACCAGCCGAAATACCTTTAGAAATAATAGTCGATTTAGTATTTTTACCTAAATGGATCATTTTAGTTCCGGTATCTGCCTGTTGGTAATTATTGGTAACGGCAATCGAATAAAATTCTCCTACCGAATTGTCTCCTTTAAGTACACAAGAAGGATATTTCCAGGTTACAGCAGAACCTGTTTCAACTTGTGTCCATGAAATTTTAGCGTTTGTTTCGCATAGACCTCTTTTTGTTACGAAGTTATAAACTCCACCTTTTCCTTCTTTGTTTCCAGGAAACCAGTTTTGAACAGTAGAATATTTAATTTCAGCATCATCCAAAGCGATTAATTCAACCACAGCAGCGTGCAATTGATTTTCGTCACGACTTGGAGCAGTACAACCTTCAAGGTAGGATACGTAACTTCCCGCATCTGCAATAACAAGTGTTCTTTCGAATTGTCCTGTTCCTGCCTGATTGATTCTGAAATAAGTTGAAAGTTCCATTGGGCAACGAACGCCTTTTGGAATATAACAGAAACTTCCGTCAGAGAAAACCGCTGAGTTTAATGCTGCGTAGAAGTTGTCTTTTTGAGGTACAACTGTTCCTAAATATTTACGAACTAATTCTGGATGTTCTTTGATAGCTTCAGAAATAGGACAGAAAATAATTCCTTTTTCTCCTAATGTTTTCTTGAAAGTAGTAGCCACAGAAACAGAATCGACCACAATATCCATAGCGACATTGTTCATCATTTTTTGTTCGTCTACAGAGATTCCTAACTTTTTGTACATTTCTAAAAGTTCCGGATCTACATCATCCAAAGTTTTGTTTGGATCTACTTGTTTTGGAGCTGAATAATAAGAAATCGCCTGAAAGTCTGGTTTTACATAATGAACATTTGCCCATTCCGGTTCAATCATTTCTTTCCAGGCACGAAAAGCCTCGATGCGCCATTCGGTCATCCATTCCGGCTCTTCTTTTTTAAGAGAAATAGCTCTTACGATATCTTCGTTTAAGCCAATAGGAAACGTCTCCGATTCTATATCGGTATAAAATCCGTATTCGTATTCTTTCGTTTCGAGTTCGATTTTTAAATCGTCTTCTGTGTATTTTGACATTTTTTAGTTTTTTAAAACGCTTAAAATAAATTTTTTAACCGTTTAAATTTTTGCTTTTAGACTTTAATTTATAGTGAAAAAGATTCTCCGCAACCACAAGTTCTGCTTGCATTTGGATTGTTAAACACAAAACCTTTTCCGTTTAATCCGCCTGAAAATTCAAGAATTGTTCCGGCTAAATATAGAAATGATTTTTTTTCAACTGCAATCGTTATGTCGTTGTCTACAAATATTTTATCGTCGTCGCCTTTGGCTTTGTCAAATTTTAAATCATAAGACAAACCAGAGCATCCGCCACTTTTCACGCCTACTCTTACATAGTCGTGTGCAGCATCAAAACCATCATCTTTCATCAAGTCGATGATTTTCTTTTTGGCTGTATCAGAAACTTTTATCATTGTTTATGGTATTTATTTTTTGCTTTCATTTAAATCTGCATTTCAAAATCGTAATTAATTGATTACATTTTAAAGTGCTGTCTTTCAATGTTGAAATAAAATTATCTGCAAAGATACGACTTAAAAACCTTTTTCCATAACGCTTCACATTATTATAACAAATGTTAAAATAGATATTAGTTATATTGCTAAATCAAATATCATTGTTAATGTGGTTTATTTGTTTATAAGCATTTTTTATCGAAAATTTAAAAAGCTGCCAATTTCATAAGATTTACTTGTCAATAGTTACTACTAAGTGTTAAAAAAGCGTATTTATACGCATTACAGACATTTTTTTATTGTTACTTTTGCGAAAAATTGGGAAGAATTATGAAAAAACAATACATAAATAAGTGGATTAAAGCACTTTTGGCAGTATTTTTTGTTTTTGGAATAGGTGCTGCAGTCTTTATTTTTAGTGAAGAATTACATGATACTGATAAGAAAATCAAGAAGATAGCAACAGATCAGAAATTTAGTGAATCAAGTTCTGAGTCACTTTCTCAAAAAAATATTTTAGATTCTTTAAGTACTTTAAAACTAGCTTATGATGTAGCTATTTTAGAGAAAACTTCTTTGTCTCAACAATTAGAACTTGAAAAAAGAAACATCGAAAACCTGATGGAAATTATAAAAGCTTCTAAAAATCCTTCTGCTGAGCAAATTCAGGTATATCGAAAACAGCTTTCAGACATGAAAATCGCATTAGAATCTAAAGTGATTGAAATTAAAAAATTAAAATCTCAGAATAAAAATTTACTTAGCGAAATAGAAAGTCAGAATGTCGTCATGTACAAACAAAAGACAGAGAATGACACTTTGGTTTCTAAACAAAAAAAATTAGAATCGACCTTAAAAGATGCTTCGAAGCTGGTGACAAATAATTTTAGTGTAATAGCGCTTAAGGAAAAAAAATCGGGACAAGAACTGGAGACACAGAAAGCAAAAAATACTAAAAAGCTAAAAGTAAGTTTTTCTGTTAATGGGAATGCTGTTGCAAAAACAGGAAAAAAAGTTTTTTATATTCAGGTTTTAGATCAGAAAAATAAGGTTCTGGGTGAAAATAAATTAATTGAATTTGGAAATGATAAAGCTCTGGTTTATAGTTTTATTGTGGCCGTAGATTTTCAGGGAAAAGCGGCAAATGTTTACGGGATTTTAAATGCTGATGAAAGTGCATTTAAAAAAGGAACTTATTTTGTCAACTTCTTCGACAAACAGGAAATAATGGGAAGTACTTCGATTACGCTTGAATAATCACTGACTTTTAGCCCACTGATTTTACTGATCTAACAGATTGACACAGATTTTTTTATTTGTGCCAAGGTTTGAAAATTTGATTAAACTAAAAAAATCTGCGTAAATCCGTAAAATCAGTGGACAATCTTTATATATACAAAAAAATATTATTTAAAGAATGCTTAGTATAAAGAGATTGGATTTCCTAGCTTTGTTTTTAATACTAGAAATTTTTTCTCATGAAACTTTACCCAATAGAATCCGGAAATTTTAAGTTAGATGGCGGCGCCATGTTTGGTGTTGTACCAAAAACAATCTGGAACAAAACCAATCCCGCAGATGCCAATAATTTAATTGATATTGCGGCGCGTTGTTTACTGATCGAAGATAGAAACCGACTGATTTTAATTGATACAGGAATGGGCGATAAACAATCTGAGAAGTTTTTTGGTTATTATTCGCTTTGGGGATCTCATTCGATAGATAAATCATTAGCGAAATATGGTTTTAGCCGAGATGATATTACGGATGTTTTTATGACGCATTTGCATTTTGACCATTGTGGAGGAAGCGTTCAGTGGAATTCGGATAAAACATTTTATGAACCGGCTTTTAAAAATGCTAAATTTTGGACGAACGAAAATCATTGGAATTGGGCAACAAAACCCAACGCCCGCGAAAAAGCATCATTTTTAGCGGAGAATATTTTACCCATGCAGGAAAGCGGACAATTGAATTTTATAAAACGTCCTGAATCTGATTTTGGCTTTTCGGAAGAAATGAATTTAGGAATTTATTACGTCGACGGTCATACTGAAAAACAAATGATTCCGCACATTCAATATAATGATAAAACCATTGTTTTTTGTGCCGATTTACTGGCGACAGCCGGACATATTCCGTTGCCCTATGTTATGGGGTACGACACAAGACCTTTATTGACAATGCCGGAAAAATCGAAATTTTTGAATGCGGCAGCGGATAATAATTATTATTTGTTCTTAGAACATGACGCACACAATCAAATTATAACAGTTGAACATACGGAGAAAGGTGTTCGATTGAAAGAGGTTTTTACCTGCGAGGAGATTCTTTAAAACGAACTTTAAAACATAAAAAATCCCGTTTTCAGAATTTTGAAAACGGGATTTTTTAGTTTAACTACATATGATTTATTCTACAATCACTTTTTTAGCCGAAGCTGCGTCTTGATTGATTAAGTATATATAATAAATTCCCTTTGGCAAGCCAGATAAATTAATCGTGTTATCGGTATTACTTGGATTTAATGTAAATGATTTTACAAGCTGTCCCAAAGTGTTATAAACGGTTGCTTTTTCTAATGACACATTATTTATGGTTACTTCCCCTTTTGTTGGATTGGGATATACTACCGCTTTGTCGAAAACAGATTCTTCAATGCCTAAATTTTCACAAGTACTGGAATAGGTAGAGGTAGGTTCTTTTATATTACTCCATTTTGCGTTGGAAAATTCTACATTATCAACCTGAATACAGGAAAGTTTTTTATTGTTTAAAAAACTGCAAGCATCTATTATAGAACTTGTTTTATTTTTAGTACCTGACGAAGGGAGTATAAAATTCTCGTTATTTCCGTTTTGTAAATTCAAAGACGTTAAAGGGTTGAATTCAAGGAAAACAAGTTCTAAAAGTGGATTGTGAGATAAATCTAAAGTTGTTAAAAGATTATTACCAAGATTTAACCTTTTTAAAAGTGGATTCTTACTAAGATCTATGGTTGTTAATTTTGCATCATTAAAATATAACATTTCCAATTTTGGATTCGAAGAAACATCTAAAGCTGAAATTGTGGTATAAATACAATTCAATTGTAAAAGATTAGGTTGATTTGAGACATTTAATATTGTCAAATTATTTTGTCCGCACCAAAGAGATTCAATCTGTGTATTTGATGAAATGTCCAGATTGCTTAATAAATTATTATCGCAGGTTAAGTAATGAAGATCTTTGTTTTGTGATAAATCTATTGTTGAAATCTGATTCTTACTGAACGTTAAGCTAAATAATTCAGTATTTGCAGTAATATTTAGACTTGATAGTGTGTTATCATGTAGATCTAAACCTCTTAATACTTTATTATGCTCTAAATTTATATTTCTTATTGTGTTGTATTTACAATCTAAATAAAGTAAAGCTTGAAAGTCTTCAATCCCAGTAAGGTCACTTATGTTAGAACTTTGTAAGTTTAAAGAAATAACCTGACTAATACTAGCACTTTTAACTTTACCATTTTTTCCATCTTTGTCAATTTCTAAGGCGATTAATTTGTCTTCAAAATTAGAGTCTGGAATTAAGGTATATCTCACACAGTCTACATTGTAGTTTGCAGTGGCATCTTTTAGAGTTGCCCAATTTGCCTCAGAATAATTTACGTCATCAACCTGAATACAAGTTAAGTTGGGGTTATTAGTAAAGTTAGAAGTAAGAGTTAGATTACTGTTGTTTCCGTTTTTTAAATCTAAACCTATTAAGTTATTATTACTACAATTTACAAGTCTTAAAGTTTTGTTTTGTGAAAGATCTAAAGTTGATAAAAGATTTTCGGAACAATTTAAATTGCTTAAACTTATAAAACCTTTAATTCCGGTCAAGTCTTTTATATTGCTTAAAGAAACGTCTAATGAAGTAATTGTTGAAATACTGGTATTTAAAACAGATCCGTTTTTGCCATCAGTATCAATATTCATTGCAATTAATTTTTCTTCAAAAGCTGGATCGGGTATTATTGTAACTTGAGAACAATCAATAGTAGAATAAGATGCAGAAGGATCTTTAAAGCTTTCCCAATTTTTATTAGAAAAAAGCGCATCATCAACTAAAATACAAGTAAGTTGTGGGTTCTTTGTAAAATCAATGTTGTATAAATTTAATACTGCTTTACTATTATTTCCATTTCTTAAATTTATACTTGTAAGAAGTTTATTTTCGGAACATAATATAGAGGTTAAGAGAGTGTTTTTAGAAAGATCTAAACTTGTTAGTTGATTTGAAGGACACCATAATGTTGATAATTTTTTATTATTTGAAACATCAATATTTGTTAGTCTGTTTGAATTACAAGCCAAAAGGATTAACTCATTATTTTGAGAAAGATTTAGACTTGCGATTTCGTTATAAGAGAGTGATAAATATTGTAAATTGGTATTTTTTGAAGTGTTTAAAGCTATTAATTTATTGTAGCCAACATTTAGATTGGTTAAAGCTAAGTTTTTAGAGATGTCAATATTTGTTATTTTATTCGACATGCAGCTTAAATTTGTCAAAGACTCAAAGTCCTCAATTCCTGTTAAATCAGTAATGTTACTGTTGTAAAGGTCTAAACTTGTTATTGAAGAGATTTTAGAAGTCATTATTTTTCCGTCGGGAGTTCCAGAATCTATTCCTAATGAGATTAATTTAGTTTCAAAATTGATATCGGGAATCAAAGTATACAAAGTGCAATCAATATTGTACTTAGCTGTAGCATCTTTAATAGTTAACCAGTTCGCATTAGAATAATCAACATCATCTACTTCAATACAGGTTAGATTTGGGTTGTTGATGAAATTTGAATACGTAAGATCTAAATTTATGTTGTTTCCATTTTTTAAATTCAAATAAGTTAATTGATTGTTCTCGCAAGCCAATTCGGTTATTTTTGGATTTTTAGAAATATCAACACTTTTTATTTGGTTATTTAAACAATCAAACAGATATAATTCTGGATTGAGTGAAACATCAATTGCAGTTAGATTATTATAGTGGCACATCAGTTGCTCAAGAAGTACATTTTTGGATACATCTAAACTTGTAATTTGATTTTCATGACAAACTAAACTGGTTAATAAAGTATTTGCCTTAGTATCCAAAGTCGTTAGTTGATTATAACCAACATCTAGATATGATAGTTTGGTGTTCTTAGATAAATTGATATTTGTTAATTGGTTTTTACGAACATATAAATCTGTCAAAGATGTAAAGTCTTCAATCCCCGTTAAGTCAGATATTGAGCTATTATTTAAAGATAAAATTGTTAATTCTGAGACATTTTTAGTCAGGACCTTTCCGTCAGTATCTCCCAAATCAATTCCTAAAGCGATTAATTTCTTTTCAAAATTAAGATCAGGAATTAATGTGTATTGCACAGCTGTCTCTGTAGGATCTATAACAACAACATCGTCAATTAAAACATCAAAAGTCTCCTCATCAAAACTGAAAACTGAAATAGATAGTTCATATGAAAGATCTAAATCTGGAGTGAAAGTAGTTTCTCTTTGAGTCCAGTTATTATTTATTGCAAAAGTGCTGCTTGATAATGTAGTTCCGCTACCATTTTGGAATATCTTTAAAGCAATTGGGTGCAAGCCGCTATAATTATTGTTAACATACTTATACTTAAATTTCACAGTATAAGTTACTCCGGCTTTTAATAGAACCTGAGAAGTAACTTTGGGAGCTAAAGTTTTATCTGTTAAAGATAATTTTGCACTATATTGCCCTTCGGCTTTATCTGTACTTGATGAAACTGAATTTGTAACTATCCAGTTTTTAGGTGCATTACTAACCCAATTTTCAAAATCTCCATTTGGGACTAAGTTGGTTTGCGCATGAATAGAAAAATTTGCTAGTAATAGCAAGAAGAGTAGTTTTGTTTTCATAGATGGGATTTATAGTTAGGTCGCGCAAGTTTACAAAATACAATTGGCATTACCTTACGGGAAAACGTAAAAGCAGGTGGTTTTTTATATGCGGAAAAAGTTTAAAGATAATTTAAAAGCTTTTTTGATAATCAAAATAGAGATGGATCTTTAATTAATGTTTTTACAACCGTTTTAGAGTTTCTTAAATGTTAAGTCAAAAATCATAACACAGTGTTAATCGTTAGTTTTATGTAACAAAAAATCATAATTTAGGCCCATATTTTAACTTTTATTAAAAATAGATACATGAGTCCTATAAAAATAAATACTTTATCTGCCTTTGCATTGCTTGTATTTGCAGGTTGTAACACTACTTTACAAGCACAAGCTTCTGCTTCGAAAGAGTTGATTACTGCTCCTTTAGCAGTTATTAAAAAAGCACCTCTTAGCGAAAACGAATTAAAAAGATGGAGTCATCTTGATTTAATCAAAGATTCGATTCCGGGAATGAGTGTTGACAGGGCTTACGCCGAATTATTACAAGGGAAAAAAGGCGTGAAAGTAATTGTAGGGATCGTAGATTCTGGTGTAGATATCGAGCACCCTGATTTGCAGGGAATGATCTGGACTAATCCTAAAGAGATTCCGGGTAACGGAATTGATGATGATAAAAATGGTTTTATTGATGATGTTCACGGGTGGAATTTTCTTGGAGATGCCGTTCACGAAAATCTTGAATTGACACGTATTGTCAAAAAGGGAGATGATGGATCAGCACAATACAAAGCAGCTTTAGCACAATACGAAGAAAAATCTAAAAAAGTTTTAGAAGACAAAGAACAAGTAGACTTTTTAATCGATGTGCATAATACAATCAAAAAAGAGTTAAATAAAACAGATTATAAATTAGAAGATCTAAGCAAAGTTACTTCGACTGACCCAAAAGTAGCGAGAAGTAAAATGGTGATGACTCAAATTTTGACCAATGCAGGACCAACTTTTAATCCTGAAGCAGAATTAGAAGATTATAGAGAATCAGTTTACGATCAGTTCAATTATAATTTGAATAAAGAGTACGACGGAAGAAAAATCGTAGGTGATAATCCGGAAGACATCAAAGACAATCATTACGGAAATAATGTTGTTTTTGGCCCAGATAAAGAAAAAGCATTGCACGGAACTCACGTTGCCGGAATTATTGCACAAATTCGTGGTAATGATTTAGGCGGAGACGGAGTTGCAAACAATGTAGAGATATTGACAGTGAGAGCAGTTCCTGACGGAGATGAGTACGATAAAGATATCGCTTTGGCAATTCGTTATGCAGTTGATAACGGAGCAAAAGTAATCAACGGAAGTTTCGGAAAAAGTTTTTCTCCGCACAAAAAATGGGTTTACGATGCTATAAAATATGCAGCTAAAAAAGATGTTTTAATTGTACATGCAGCAGGAAATGACGGATACAATATCGATAAAACAGAAAACATTAACTACCCAAATGACTCTGAAGATAACGTAAAAGAATTTACAAATAACGTAATCACAATTGGCGCAATCAATAAAGCATACGGAGAAAATGTTGTAGCTCCGTTCTCAAACTTCGGAAAAATAAATGTTGATGTTTTTGCTCCGGGCGAAGAAATTTATGCAACTGTTCCTAATAATAAATACAAATATTTGCAAGGAACTTCGATGGCGTCTCCAAATGCGGCAGGAGTTGCAGCATTGATTCGTTCCTATTATCCAAAACTAAAAGCAGTTCAGGTAAAACAAATTTTAATAGATTCAGGAGTAGCACTTCCATCAATGGTGATTTTAGGTGAAAATCCAAATCCCAACGAAAAACCGGTAGCAGTTTCTTCTGCAGAATCATCAAAATCTGCTAAAATGGTAAATGCCTATAATGCTTTGTTGATGGCAGAAAAAATGTCAAAGAAATAAAAAACACAAAATAGTAACCTGATGGAAGAGTGGCAACTCTTCCATTTTTATTGAAAAAATGATGCGAAAAATAATACTACTTTCCTTTTTAAGTTTGGGTTTAAACTCAGCATTTGCACAAAATGCTCCATATTGGCAACAGCATGCTGATTACAAAATGGAGGTTGCCATGGATGTAAAAAACTATCAGTACAAAGGGAAACAAGAATTAGTGTATACCAATAATTCTCCTGATACTTTAAAAAAAGTATTTTATCATTTATTTCCAAATGCATTTCAGCCGGGAAGTGAAATGGATGCACGTTTGCATTTTATAAAAGATCCTGACGGAAGAATGGTAACCAAAATAAAAGGTGCCGACGGAAAGGAAACAAAGCAAAGCCGAATTGAAACTTTAAAACCAAACGAAATAGGGTTTCTAAAAATCAGCAACTTAAAACAAGATGGTGTAACGGCTCAAACCAGAGTTTCAGGAACAATCCTGGAAGTAACTTTGGCGAAACCAATTTTACCTAATTCGAAAACTACTTTTACCTTAGATTTCGACGGACAAGTTCCTGTACAAGTTCGTCGTTCAGGACGTAATAATTCTGAAGGAGTAGCACTTTCAATGTCACAATGGTATCCTAAATTAGCCGAATTTGATTTTGAAGGCTGGCATGCAGATCCATACATTGCGAGAGAATTTCACGGTGTTTGGGGTAATTTCGATGTAAAAATTACAATCGATAAAGATTATACCATTGGAGGTTCAGGATATCTGCAAGACAAAAACACCATTGGTCACGGGTATGAAGATGCTGGTGTAACGGTTGTATATCCAAAGAAAGCAAAAACATTAACATGGCATTTTATCGCACCAAATGTTCACGATTTTACATGGGCAGCAGACAAAGAATATACGCATGATATCGTAAAAGGACCAAACGATGTCGATTTGCATTTCTTCTATAAAAACAACCCGAAAACGACCGAAAATTGGAAACAATTAGAACCGTTAATGGTAAAAGTAATGGAGTATTACAATCAAAGAGTTGGAGCATATCCGTACAAACAATACTCGTTTATTCAGGGTGGAGATGGCGGAATGGAGTACGCAATGTGTACTTTGATGTTAGGAAACGGAACGCTTCAGGGAATTCTGGGAACTGCAACACATGAATTAGGACATTCATGGTTTCAGCATATTTTGGCTTCAAACGAGTCAAAACACCCATGGATGGATGAAGGTTTTACCACTTATATCGAAGATGGTGCTTTGAATGAATTAAAAGGAGATAAAAAAGAAGTAAATCCGTTTAAAGGAAATTACGCCGCTTATTATCAATTGGTAAATTCCGGAAAAGAACAGCCACAAGGAACTCATGGAGATCGTTACGACGAAAACAGGCCTTACAGTATTTCGGCTTATATAAAAGGAAGCATCTTTTTATCACAATTAGAATATGTAATTGGGAAAGAGAATGTAGATGCGACTTTGAAAAGATATTTTAACGATTTCAAATTCAAACATCCAACGCCAAACGATATCAAGAGAACTGCAGAAAGAGTTTCGGGAGCAGAGTTAGACTGGTATTTAATAGATTGGACTGAGACATTAAATACAATAGATTACGGTATCAAAGACGTTGCAGATAATGCAGGAAAAACGACTGTAAGTTTAGAAAGAATTGGAAGAATGCCAATGCCAATAGACCTAACGGTTGAATATACTGACGGCACTTCTGAAAGTTTCTACATTCCGTTAAGAATGATGAATTTCATTAAACCAAATCCAAATACGAAAGTAAAAAGAACAGTTTTAGAAGATTGGGCCTGGGCGCAACAAAACTATAGCTTTACAATAGACAAAAACAAAACAGCGATCAAAAAAATCACTATAGATCCAAGCGGATTAATGGCGGATGTGAAACCTGCCAATAATGTTTTTGAAGTGAAGTAAAGAATTTAAATTTCAATTAAGATAAAATCCAAAGCTGTTATGGCTTTGGATTTTTTTTGTTTTAAAAAGTTATCAAAAATAGTGTCAATGCTAAATATGATGATATTTACTATTAAAATTCAATAATTAAATTACTATCTTCGAGCCGTTAAAAAAGCAAATGTTAATGATTTTGTGAATTGACATCTAGAACCAAACTAATAAAACTTACCTATTTACAAATGAAAATTAGAAAAATCGGACCCAACAATGATTTGCATGAAATTAATAATAAAAAGAGAAAACCTTATAAAATTATCTTCTTTGCTATAATCATTCTTTCAACAGCAGCTTTTTTTGGCTTTAAATATTTAAAAAAGCCACCTGTTGCTATTTGTTTAGATTCAGATACAAAAGTTTATAACGAATACAAAGACGCTGTTGTACTGATAAAACACAGTTATGGTTATTTTGCAAAAATTAAAGGAAAAGAAATTCAGCTTATTAATCAAGATGTAAAAGAAGAAACAGTTTTTGGAACAGGTTTTTTCGTAGACCGAGAGGGTAAAATAATGACCAACAGCCATGTTTTGCAACCATGGAATTCATCAAATGAAGAGCAGGAAAAAGCAAATACCACTATAAGAAATTTAAAATTAAAGATTGCCTCAATTCTTACCACCGATGTTTCAGAAGACGAGTATCAAAGTTTTATTGAAAGAAACTGGAAAATTGCATCTGCTTATGACGAAAGTGAAGGCGATTATGAAGGTGAAGGTGAAGAAACAAGTGAAGAGCCAGCGGGTGAAGAATTTGTCAGTTCGAATGATACAGAAACAGATACAGCCACAACAGATATTGCAGCTGCTATTCCTGTTAAAGAATATGTATCGAGGGAAGATATTGAAGTATATGTAAAAACTGTAAATATTGCGGTGGCACTTCATGACTCAGATGACCAATGGCTTAGTTGCGAGATCGAAAAAGTTTCAGAAGATACCAATATTGATTTAGGTATTGTACGACTAATAGATTATACAACTCCCCAAAGTGTTGCAAATATCATCAATCTTGACAATGCGGTTAAGGATGATGCCTCTTTAAATCCCGGACAAAAAGCAATAATGGTGGGCTATCCTTTGGGAATGGATTTGGCAAAGACAGATTCAGGTATAAAAGTGCAGCTTTATGACGGTAAAATAAGTAAAGAATCCGACGGGAATAAAATTCAGTACAGTATCACTTCTACGCATGGTGCCAGTGGTGCACCGGTATTTAACGAGTGCGGTCAGTTGATCGCAGTCAATTTTAGCGGAGTAGATGAGGTACAGGGTTTTAATTTTGGAATTGTCGCTAAGCATATTAGTACGTTTTAATTATAACCACTTAAAAACTTATTGTTTTTTCTCCTTTATAATCAAACAAAAAAACCAATTTTTTTAATATGAATAAAGTTTTTACCATCTGTGCAATAATGTTTTATAGTGCAGTTTTTTCTCAAATTCCAACTCTGGATGTAGAAAATCAGAAAAAAAATTCAGTAATCCTGCAAGAAGTAAAAATTGAAACCAAAATTTTAGGGAATCTTGCATCAACTACTGCAACTTATGTATTTTACAATCCTGGTGACAGAATTTTAGAAGGAAATTTTACACTTCCGTTACCGGAAGGAGTAAGTATAAGCGGCTATGCGTTAGATATCAACGGAAGTTTAAGAGATGCAGTTCCTGTTCCGAAAGAACGCGCTAAAGAGGTATTTGAAAGTATTGAAAAAAGAAATATAGATCCCGGTATTATTGAAAAAGTAGCGGGAAATAATTTTAGAACCAGAATTTATCCAATTACGGCCAGAGGTACCAGATTCATTAGGATTACATACCATCAGGAACTGAAAAATTTCGACAGCGATTATCAGTATTTTTTAAGTTTTGCCAATGCAGTCAATATTCCAAAATTTAATTTGAAAGTATTGGTGAATGAAAGTCTGGCAACTCCTAAGATTACGGAAAATCCAGATGGAAGTTTTGCTTTTCAAAAACAAGGCAATCAATGGGTTGCTGAGATTAATAAAACGAATTTTACACCAAATGAAAATCTTAAAATAACTATTCCAAAAGTAAACGAATCAAATGTATTGCTTCAAAAAACTTCCGGTGATAAATTTTATTTTGCAGCGAATGTTTCGACTGATTTCCCTGTAAAGGAAAAATCAAAATCTCATAAGATTGCCATTATTTGGGACAATTCATTTAGCGGATCAAAGAGAAATCGTCAAAAAGAGTTTGACTTTCTAAATGCTTATTTTTTAGAGAACAAAGATGTTTCGGTATCTTTTGTCCTTTTAAGTAATGTTCTGGAAAAAACAGAAGAATTTACTGTTTCGGGTGGAAACTGGAGTGCCTTAAAAAATAGAATTGTTGATTTAAAATATGATGGTGGAACCGACTTTGGTGCACTAAAAGAGATTTCAGGAATAGAAGAATATCTTCTATTTTCTGATGGAATTTCAAATTTTGGAGATTTGACTTTAAAATTCAAAAAACCTGTAAATAGTATTGTAAGCACGCCTACTTCTGATTTTAACCTTCTAAAACTTTTAGCATCACAATCAGGTGGAAACTTTATCAACTTGAATGAATTAGATACTCAGTCTGCTCTAAAAACATACAATAAACAGCCTGTTATATTTTTAGGATTTAAAGAAAGTGCTGCTATTCAGGAATTATTTCCAAATGTGGGAACGGTAGTAAATCAACCGGTGAATATATTTGGAATTTCATCTCCAAATTTGGGCAAGCTAACTGCTCTTTTTTCTGTAGGAAATAAAAAATTTGAAGTGCCCGTAGATTTCAATACTGCCGTGCAAGTAACTAATTGGCCAATTGCGCAATTTTGGGCACAAAGAAAAATTAATGATCTTGAACTAAATTCAACTCAAAACCGTGATGAAATCAGAAATTTGAGCGAACAGTTTGGCGTAGTAAGTAAAAACACCAGCCTTATTGTATTGGATGACGTAAATGACTATGTGCGTTACGGAATTAAACCACCTCAGGAATTATTATCTGAATACAACAAAATTGTTTCAAGAAACAAAAAAGAAATTTTAGAGAAAAGAAAAAACCTTCTGTCCAAATCTTTTGACATAACGCGTGAACTGGTAGCCTGGTGGAATACCGAATTTAAACCTGTCGAAAAAAAGCAGTATCCTAAGATTTCTAATCAGTCGCAAAAAATGTCAGGACAAGAAAGTATTGCTAGCGACAATGCTGTATATTCTGCAGAAAGTAACTCCGTTGCCGATAAAACAAAATCTACAGGTAAAATAACTTTGGTAGAAGTAGAAAGCAACGAAGAGTATATGAAAGATTTTCAGAATTTACAGTCTTCTGAATTAATCTACCAAAAATACCTTGAAAATCGTCCTAAATATGAAAAGCTGGTAACGTATTATTTTGATGTATCTAAATTGCTGTTCAAAAAAGGAGACAAAGCGCTTTCTCTAAAGGTTTTAAGTACGTTAGCAGAGCTTGATCTGGAAAATGAGGAATTATACAAAACGATATCTTATCTATTGAAACAGAGAGGTAATTATGAAAAAGAATTATGGATTACCCAGAAAATTCTGGAATGGAGACCTTTCGATTCTCAAAGCCACAGAGATTATGCATTGGCCCTGATTGATAATAAAAAACCTCAGGAAGCCCTGAATGTCTATAAATCGATGCTTTATCAGGAATATACAGATGAAATTTCAGTAAGAGACAACGGTATAGAAGAGATTTTGATTATGGAAATTAATAATATTCTGAGCCAGAATAAAAATGTTGATGCAAGCAAAGTTGATGATCGTCTAAAAGCAAATCTACCGGTAGACATTCGAGTTGTAATTAACTGGAATAAAGACAATACAGATATAGATCTTTGGGTTACAGATCCAAGAGGAGAAGATTGTTCCTATTCGCATAAATCTACAGAAATTGGAGGAAGATTAAGTAATGATTTCACTCAGGGTTTTGGTCCTGAACAGTTTTTACTAAAAAAAGCAATCAAAGGGAAATATAAAATTAAGACCAATTTTTTTGGAGAGAGACAGAATATACTTTCCGGACCAACAACAGTAATGGCAGAAGTATATTTGTACTATTCTGATGGAAGACAAGAACGTAAAATTGCTGTTTTCCAAAGTCAGAAAGAAAATAAACGCGAAAACGACAGCAAAATTCTGATTGGAGAATTTGAATTTTAGAAAAAAGTACAAACAAAAAAATACCGAAGGTTAATTAACGCTTCGGTATTTTTTTTGTTTAAAATTTTCTGCTCGACAAAAAGTTTTTTATGTAAGCTAAGATTCGTTTATCTTAAATGCTCCAACATATCTTTTGTCATCGATTCAAGATCAAAGGTATGATTCCAGCCCCAGTCTTCTCTTGCAGATGAATCATCGATACTTGCCGGCCAGCTGTCCGCAATTTTCTGACGGAAATCAGGCTCATAAGTAATCGTAAATTCAGGAATATGTTTTTTAATTTCAGCAGCAATTTCAGTAGGAGTAAAACTCATTGCAGCCAAATTATAAGATGAATGTATTTTGATATCTTCAGCAGGAGCTTTCATGATATTGATAGTAGCTTCAATTGCATCATCCATATACATCATCGGCATTTTTGTTTCAGAGGATAAAAAGCATTCGTATTTTTTATCGGCAATAGCCTTATAGAAAATATCAACTGCATAATCTGTAGTTCCGCCACCCGGAGGTGTAGACCAGCTAATTAAACCAGGATAACGGATGCTTCGAACATCAACACCATAAATGTTATGGTAATATTCGCACCACCTTTCACCCGCTTGTTTGCTGATTCCGTAAACCGTCGAAGGTTCCATTATTGTGTATTGAGGCGTATTTTCTTTTGGAGTTGTAGGTCCAAAAACGGCAATACTTGATGGCCAGAAAATCTTTTTTATTTTTTTTGCTTTCGCTAAATTCAAAACGTGAAATAACGAATTCATATTCAAATCCCAGGCAAACGCAGGATTTTTTTCGGCTGTAGCCGATAAAAGTGCCGCCATCAAATAAATATCGGTAATTTGATGCACTTCGACAAGATGTTCGATTTGGTTAAAATCTAAAGCATTGACCACTTCAAACGGACCCGAATTAACAACGTCAGTATTTAATTTTCGAATATCAGACGCAATTACATTGTCTGTACCGTATAATTTGCGCAGTTTTTGAGTCAGTTCTGTCCCAATCTGACCGCAAGCGCCAATGATCAATATTTTTGGATTCATTTGTAATGTTTTTTTAGATGTACAAATATAACGTTTTCGCAAATATTTTTACTTTTCATTACAACAAATTATAAATTTAACAATGATGAAGATGCTTTTTTGGATTATTCTCCGTTGAGGTGTTTAATTATTTTTACCGCAAAGCACGCAAAAGGTTTCTACCGCAAAGAGCGCAAAGATTTTTTATCTTACAGTAAGTTTAGAAAGCACAAGTTCGCAAAGCTTTGCGTTGAACCAGCTTTGCGAACTTGTGCTTTTATAAAACGACTTAAATTATAAAACTTTGCGCTCTTTGCGGTTAAATTTTCCAGCCAAAAAAACAACCATGATTTATAGAATCTTTAGCAAAAAACAGCATTCGTAATTGTAAATTTACTTTGTAACTTTGTAGCTTAATGTTTTACCAAATGAAATATAAAATATCTCTTTTTCTGCTTTTTGTTTTTGTATTGAATTCATGCCAAAATGAAGACGAAAAACGTCGTGCTGAAAATGAAAAAGAAGCTAAAAAAAAGGAAGTTATTTTTAATAATATCAATAAAGGATGGGTATTTATTGACGAGCCGATCAATGAAATTTCAGAACAAAAAGTAAGTTCATGGAATGAATGGCGCGAATTTTTAAAAGAAATTGGTGATAAGCCCAGAAAAACAATCGGAGCTTTCCAGAAAAAGTCAAGGGCGATTTCAAAAAAAGCGATGGCATTAAATAGCAATATTCCCGCAGAATTTAATGTACCTGCCATAAAAAGCCGAATTTCTATTTTGATCACCAAAATCAAAATGATGGATTTATTTATTCATTTAAATCAGATTCCGGCTGATAAAGTGACTTTTTTAGTGGGAGACATCAATAAAGAATTAGTGTCTTTACAAAGACAAATGGATAATATTTTTGTAAAAAGTAAAATTCCGAAAGAGCAGGGAGAAGAAGATTTCCTTAAAATGTTAGATACGACACGTGCGATTCCGAACTCTAGTACAGTTCCAGTTCCGGTTCAGGCACAAAATTTAGATAAAAAATTACAGAGAGTTGAGTAAAAACGCCTTATATACAATGTATGATAATCTGCCAAAAAATCAGCAGATTGCCACACAATTATTAGAACAAAATCAGATAAAAATGCATCTTAACGGATTGTTAGGATCTGCAGTTTCATTTGTTTTACGCGCTGTTTTCAAAAAAACCGAGTTGCCTTTTTTAGTTATTTTAGACAATAAAGAAGAAGCTGCTTATTATTTGAACGATCTAGAACAAATGATCGGTGAGCAGGATGTATTGTTTTATCCAGCTTCATTTCGTCGTCCGTATCAAATTGATGAAACAGACAATGCGAATGTTTTGCTTCGCGCTGAGGTTTTAAACCGAATTAATTCTCGCAAAAAACCAGCCATAATTGTTACGTATCCGGAAGCGCTTTTTGAGAAAGTAGTGACGCGCCAGCAATTAGATAAAAACACGTTGAAAGTCGCTTTGAACGATAAAATTTCGATCGATTTTATCAACGAAGTTTTGTTCGAATACGAATTCAAAAGAGTTGATTTTATTACAGAACCGGGAGAATTCTCTGTTCGTGGAGGAATCGTCGATGTCTTTTCTTTTTCAAACGATCATCCGTACAGAATTGAATTCTTCGGAAATGAAGTCGACAGCATCAGAAGCTTTGATGTAGAAACCCAATTATCGGTAGAAACCCATAAAAAAATCACGATTATTCCGAATGTTGAAAATAAGATCTTTCAGGAAAACCGTGAAAGTTTCTTGGATTATATTTCAGAAAAAACCGTTCTTTTTATTCAAAATACCGACGGACTTTTTAGTCAGTTAGACAAACAATTCGCAAGAGCCGAAGAAGCTTTTGGGAAACTTTCGGGCGAAATAAAACACGCTACGCCTGAACAATTATTTTTAAATCAAAGTTCGTTTATCAAACGCGCTTTGGATTTTTCGATAGTAGAATTGGCTTCAAAGTCAATTTTTAAAACCACTAAAAATTTTGAATTTCATTTTCAGCCACAGCCTTCTTTCAACAAACAATTTGATTTGCTGCTAAATAATCTGAGCGACAATCATTTTAACGGCTATAAAAATTATTTGTTTTGTTCGAATGAAACGCAGGCAAAACGTTTTCATGATATTTTTGAAACCTTAGACGAAGCCAATTCAGAGAATATTCGCAAGCAATATCACACTATTGTATTGCCTTTGTACCAGGGTTTTATTGACGAAGAAAATCAAATTACAGCGTATACAGATCATCAGATTTTTGAACGTTATCATAAATTCAACATCAAAAACGGCTATTCTAAAAAGCAGAATATTACGTTGAAGGAATTGACCGCACTTTCGGTTGGTGATTATGTAACGCATATCGACCATGGAATTGGTAAGTTTGGCGGTTTGCAGAAAATTCAGGTGGAAGGCAAAACGCAGGAAGCCATAAAACTGGTTTATGCTGATAATGATATCGTTTATGTGAGCATTCACTCGCTGCATAAAATCTCAAAATACAACGGAAAAGACGGAACGCCTCCAAAAATATACAAATTAGGATCGAACGCCTGGAAAATTTTAAAACAAAAAACCAAAGCGCGCGTTAAACATATTGCTTTCAATTTGATTCAGTTGTATGCAAAACGCCGTTTAGAAAAAGGTTTTCAGTTTGCACCTGACAGTTATCTGCAAAACGAATTAGAAAGTTCGTTTATTTATGAAGATACGCCAGATCAAACCAAATCAACGCAAGAAGTAAAAGCCGACATGGAAAGCGACCGCCCAATGGATCGTTTGGTTTGTGGCGATGTTGGTTTCGGTAAAACCGAGGTTGCCATTCGTGCTGCTTTTAAAGCGGTTGACAATAGCAAACAAGTCGCGATTTTAGTGCCTACCACGATTTTAGCGTACCAGCATTACAGAACTTTTACAGAACGATTGAAAGATATGCCGGTTTCAATTGGTTATTTAAACCGATTCAGAACAGCAAAACAAAAAACACAAACCTTAAAAGATTTAGCCGAAGGAAAACTGGATATCGTCATCGGAACACATCAATTAGTAAACAAAAATGTGGTTTTTAAAGACCTTGGTTTATTGATTGTCGATGAGGAACAAAAATTCGGTGTAAACGTAAAAGACAAATTAAAAACGATCGCTGCAAATGTTGATACACTAACATTGACGGCAACGCCAATTCCGAGAACACTTCAGTTTTCGTTAATGGCCGCGCGCGATTTATCAGTAATTACAACACCTCCGCCAAACCGTTATCCAATTGAAACCAATGTTGTTGGATTTAATGAAGAAATAATTCGTGACGCCATTTCATATGAAATTCAGCGAAACGGACAAGTTTTCTTTATCAATAACCGAATCGAAAACATAAAAGAAGTGGCCGGAATGATTCAGCGTTTGGTACCAAATGCCAGAGTTGGAATTGGCCACGGACAAATGGAAGGAGCCAAACTTGAGGAATTAATGTTAGGCTTCATGAACGGCGATTTTGATGTTTTGGTGGCAACCACGATTATCGAAAGTGGTTTGGATGTACCAAATGCCAACACGATTTTCATCAATAATGCCAATAATTTCGGATTGTCAGATCTGCATCAAATGCGTGGTCGAGTAGGGCGAAGCAACAAAAAAGCATTCTGTTATTTCATCTGTCCGCCGTATTCTTCTATGACTGAAGATGCCAGAAAACGTATTCAGGCTTTGGAACAATTTAGCGAACTCGGAAGCGGTTTCAACATCGCCATGAAGGATCTTGAAATTCGTGGTGCCGGAGATTTATTAGGTGGCGAACAAAGCGGTTTCATCAACGAAATTGGTTTTGATACGTACCAAAAAATAATGAACGAAGCCATCGAAGAATTAAAAGAAAATGAATTCAAAGATTTATATCCTGAAGAGAACGATATTGAAACGAAGGAATATGTAAAAGATTTACAAATTGATACCGATTTTGAGTTGTTATTTTCGGACGAATACATCAATAATGTTACCGAACGTCTGAGTTTATACAACGAGTTGGGTTCTGTAAAAAATGAAGCCGAACTGGTTATTTTTCAAAACAAATTAATTGACCGTTTCGGCCCAATGCCTCCTCGCGCCAATGCCTTGATGAATAGCATTCGTATCAAATGGATTGCAACCAATATCGGAATCGAGAAACTAGTGATGAAGAAAGGAAAAATGATTGGCTATTTTGTTTCAGATCAGCAATCTGATTATTATCAGTCTTCTAAGTTCAGAAAGGTGCTGCAATTTGTACAAAAATATAGTAACCTTTGCACAATGAAAGAAAAACAAACGCCAAATGGTTTGCGACTTTTGTTAACTTTCGAGAATGTAAAATCTACTAAACGGGCTTTGGAATTGATGGAAATGTTGGGCGAGTAATTGTTGAAATTTGTGGCGAAAAAATCTTAAGTTTTATTTATCTTTTATTTAAGAAAAATCTTAGAACTAAAAGTTTTCTTTGATCAAAATTTTCAAAGGAACTTTTATATGCACTATCAATTAATTTTACTGTTTTTATTTTTGGGATTAGCTTCACTCTCAGCTCAGGAAAAGAGCAAAATAATTATAAAGGATACTTTAAAAACAGAAACGATTGATCCGCTTCGCCCTGAAAAAGCAGCTTTTTATTCGGCTATTTTGCCTGGTTTAGGTCAGATTTATAATAAAAAGTATTGGAAAGTCCCTTTGGTTTACGGAGCAATTGGCACTAGTACTTATTTTTATATAGATAGTAATAAAAATTATAATCTTTACAGAGACGAATATAAAAACAGGCTTGCAGGAAATCCAAGTGATTCAGAATATTTGGCTGGTTTAAGTGAGAGTCAATTGCTTGTCGCTCAAAAACAATTTCAAAGAAACAGAGATTTATCTGCTCTATTTTTAGTTGGGTTTTATGTTTTGAATATTATTGATGCTAACATTGATGCTGCTTTATCACAATTTAATGTAAGTGAGAAACTGGTCTTTATGCCAGCAATTAATAGAAATACTATTACATCAAAAAATGATTTTGGTGTTGCTTTAAATTATTCATTTTAAAAAAGGCTGCCACGAATTTTCCGAATTTTCACAAATTTTTATATGAAGCAAACCGAATTTAATTCGTGTAGATTTGTGCCAAAAAATAATAAAAATGCCGGATGAAATTTTTCATCCGGCATTTACTTTTAAAAATTAATTCGTGCTAATTCGTGCAATTCGTGGCGAAAAAAATTATATCTTTTTCAGTCCCTTTAATTCTGATGCATTTCCTTCCTTAACACTAATAGCAACACCTCCGCCCGGAGCTAAATATTGTTTTAAAATTGTTTTTGAGGTTACAACAACTTTAGTGACAGTATATTTCTGTGGATTTTTATCCCAGTTGGCTTCTTTAGCATCTGCATAAATTGTTGCGATGAATTTTTTGCCGGCAGGTAAATAATCAAATGTGATGTTGGCAGTTCTTGCATTTTCGTCTGTGATTCCTCCCACAAACCATGCGTCTTTTCCTTTAGCTTTACGGGCGATTGTGATGTAATCTCCAGGTTCAGCTTCCAGAATATAACTGTTATCCCAATCGACAGCAACATCTTTAATGAACTGAAAAGCATCTGGAAAACGCTCGTAATTCCCCGGAATATCAGCCGCCATTTGCAACGGGCTGTACATTGTAACATAATACGCCAATTGTTTTACCAAAGTGGTATTGACACGCTGCGTACTTCCTGTTCCGTAATACGAAAGATCAGTTTGGAAAATCCCCGGAGTAAAATCCATTGGGCCTCCCATCAATCTTGTAAATGGTAAAATCGTAGTATGATCTGGATTCAATCCTCCCATTGATTCAAACTCCGTTCCTCTGGCTGATTCTTGTGCAATCCAGTTTGGGAAAGTTCGGTGCAAACCTGTTGGACGAACTGCTTCATGACTGTTAATCATGATTTTATAATCGGCGGCACGTTTGGCTACATTGATGTAATGATTCACCATCCATTGCCCGTCATGGTGTTCGCCACGCGGAATAATTTTACCTACATATCCTGTTTTTACTGCGTCGTAACCGTTGTCATTCATAAACTGAAAAGCACGATCTAAACGACGCTCATAATTTGTTGCAGATCCTGAAGTTTCGTGGTGCATGATTATTTTAACTCCTTTTGAAGCCGCATATTCATGAACTGCCTTAACATCAAAATCAGGGTAAGCAGTAACGTAATCAAAAACTTCTTCTTTCCAGTTTCCAATCCAGTCTTCCCATCCAATGTTCCAGCCTTCGATCAAAATTGCATCGAAACCATTTTTAGAAGCAAAATCAATATATTCTTTTGCACGTTCTGTTGTAGCTCCGTGTTTTCCATTCGGCGTAAGCTTCGTAAAATCATCAGTCAATTTTACATTATTTTCTTTTCCGAAAGCCCAGGTACTTTTTCCGGCAACGAAATATTCCCACCAAATTCCGATGTATTTTACCGGTTTGATCCAGGAAACATCTTTGTAACTTGTCGGTTCGTTAAGATTCAGAATTAATTTTGAAGCCAAGATTTCAGTTGCTTTATCGCTAACAACAATAGTTCTCCAAGGCGATTGGGCATCTGTCTGCATATAACCTTTTGCACCCACTGCATCTGGCGCCAAATGACTGCGCATTTTGTTGTTTGCAGCATCAACTTCAAGATACATCGCCGGATAATTGATTAAACCTGCTTCGTGAATGTTGATGTACAAACCGTTATCAGATTTCATCATAGATGGCGTTTGAACAGCAAGTTCTTTAATTGGCCATTGCGAATTGATTTCGATCGTCGCTTTTTTCATTAACGAAGGAATCTCAGAAATTTTTGATGTTGTATAAGCGTATTCGTTGGTGTCATAATCTCCCGGAATCCAGAAAATTTTATGATTTCCGGCCAAATTAAATTCAGAACGTTCTTCTTTAATCACAAAATAACTCAGGTCATTTTGCTTTGGAAATTCATATCTAAAACCTAATCCTTCGTTGAATAAACGGAAACGAATGCGGATGTATCTGTTGTTGTTTTTTGCTTGCGCTAAAGTGACAACCAATTCGTTATAATGATTGCGAATCGTTTTTTCTTCTCCTAAAACCGGATTCCAATTTTCATCAACAGAAGATTGTGCTGTATTGGTAACAGTAAAACCATCCATAAAAGACGGCAGATTTTGAAGTTCTAAACCCAAAGAACTTGCTTTTATAACTGCTTTTTGTTTGTATGATAATTGATAAGACGGGATTCCGCCTTCTTTTAATTCAAATTTTAAGGAAAGATTTTTGTCTGGTGAATTGATTTCCTGTGCGTGAATCCATAAGGAATTTACACAGACAAAAAGTAAAAGCGCTAGTTTTTTGCTCAAACGAATTTGAAGCGGCATTTTGTGGGATTGAAAATTCATTGTTATTTAGTTTTTTGCAAATCTAATTTATAAAGTTGCTTAGGTACTAATTTTTTAATACTAAATATTGAAAAGGTTGTAGCGTTAATTCTGCACCAACGGTTACGGAAGTTTCGGTAAAAGCATCTTTCCATGTTCCTTTTAATGCAGGGGCAACCAAATAGTTAACCGTTGAATTGGTCAAATTAGAAAGTACCAGAACTTTTTCGGTTTCATTTACCATAGTAAAAGCACTAACAGCATCACTACTGTAACCAGTGTAAGTTCCTTTTTTTAGGGCATTGCTTGTGCTTCTGAAAGCAATTATTTTCTTGTATTCTGCTAACATTGCAGCGTCTGCTGTTGTCCAGTCGATAGGAGTTTTTGCAAAATAATTGAGTCTTTTGTCGTATCCAATTTCCTGTCCGTTATAAATCATGGGAACAGATTTCATATAGGCCGCTACAACAAAAGTGGCTACAGATCCTTTTTTACCGCCAAAAAGTTCCAAAGGCGTTCCTTCTGAAAGATTAACGTCGTGATTGCTGGTGTATCTTACAATTCTGTTTTCAGGGTTGTAATTGTTTGCGTATTCAGTTGCATTAGAATCCTGAAGGGTGGTGGCAGGTTTACTTTCTTTGAAAACTTTTTCTAAAGTGCTAAAGAAATTGAACCCAAAAGTATAATCAAAACCGGATGCAAAGTGCGTCACTTTTGTACCTTCAGCTAACATTAATATCTTTTGATTTTTTTTAATACTTCTCAATTTAGTAATTGCATCAGCCCAAAAAGTCTGCGGTACAAAATCTGCATAATCACATCTGAAACCATCAATGTTTGCATTATAAACCCAGTAAGACATGGCATCAATCATAGCGTCTTTCATTTCAGTGTTATTGAAATCTAATTGTGCAACATCATTATAATTTGTTCCAGGCGGAATGATGATTTCGCCTTTATCGTTTTTTTGATACCAATTGGGATGTTGTGTAATCCAGGCATTGTCCCACGCTGTATGATTGGCAACCCAGTCTAAAATTACAGCCATATTTTTTTTGTGCGCTTCTTCAACCAAGACCTGAAGATCTTGTAAGGTACCAAAATCTGGATTTATGGCTTTATAATCTTGTACGGCATATGGCGAACCTAGTGCTCCGGTAGCTTTTACTTTTCCTACCGGATAAACAGGCATTAAATAAATGACATTTGCGCCCAATTCCTGAATTTCAGCCAGTCTGTCCTGAACGCCTTTTAAGGTTCCAGCCTGACTAAAAGCACGAATGTTGACCTGATAGATGATTGCATCTTCTTTCTTTGGCATTTTGTCAAATGAAACTCCATATTGTGTATAAGGCGAAGGGGCAGTAGGAGTGGAATTGTCATCAGAAGAGCTGCACGAAATAAATGCTAAAGCAAGTACTAAGGCATAGACGATGTTTATATTTGATTTCATATTTTTTTTAATTTGATTAAATAAGTCAGCGTTAAGATAGCCTGCCTTTCGCTCAAAAAAGGCAGGTATCACTCAAACTAATCTAGCTTATTTTAATAATGTTAGATTATTTTTTAACGATAGTACAAGTAGCAGTTGCAGGGTAACCTGAAGATGCCGGGTCTACTTCGTTTATTGTAAATGTTACTTCATATGTGCCTGCTTCTCCAATGGTGTAGGCGCCCTGGTCATCACGATTAATAGTGTTAGTGGCTGGATCCTTTGGTCCGTAATTAACAGCCCAATCGTCATTTAGTCTAAACTTTAAGGCACCCGCAACTAAATTAGCAGTAACCTTCCAAGTTTTAGTTTGATGATCATAGTTCATAGGAGTACTTTTATCCCATCCTCCAGATTGAGCCGTACCAACAATTCCCCATGAATAAGGAGCAAAACTCCATTTTAGCGTATTTAAATTGACTTTGATTTGATAAGAACCTGAACCCGGAAGTGCAAAATCTGTATCACTCATGTTTTTTAAATCTGCATTAGTATCTCCGGCTCCATAAAATTGCGCCCAGTTTCTTGCGGTATTCAACTTAAATCCCGGACCTTCACCAACAGGAACAGTCATATATCCCTGATACACTCCTTTTTGAATTGCTGTTAGCGCAGCTGCAGTTTCTATAGCCCAGCCCTGATAACTTCCCGGCATATAAATTTCGCCAAAAACAACACTTTTTTCGTATGGTGTAACGGTTAATGTGATAGGATTTGAAAAGATTTTTCGATCCATCGCAGCTTCTACTCTGACTGCCAGTTTTCCGGCAACATCTGGTTGGAGACCAAGATCTATAGCTATTTTATTTAAGTCTACACCAATGAATGATTTGCTTAAAACATCTTGTCCAACCTCAATTCTTTTAGCTTTTTGCCAGGCATTAGCGCCGCTTGTATCAGCAATTAAATCAAATTGTATTGCATAAGTAACAGGTGCTTCAACAGGAAACGTTACCTCTGGCCAGGAAACAAGCAGAGCAGTATCATCAGCATTATCTTCTTTGAGAGTTAATGTTGTTGACGAAACTTCAATCGCAGAAGGAAAGCTTACTGCCTTTAATGTCGTTAATTGTCCTTCAGTTTCACATGAAGCAGCTAAAAAAAGCAAACTGCCTAATACGAATAATTTATTTATATATTTTTTCATAATAGTTTTGTTTTTAGTAACCCGGATTTTGTTTAAGTCCACGATTGGCATCTAAAGCTGATGTTGGAATTGGGAACAATTTTCTGTAAGCAGGAGAAGCTGGTCTGAATTCGTTTGCCAATAAAAATTTGTCAAATCGAATCATGTCTTGCCTTCTATGACCTTCCCAGTTTAATTCGAATCCTCTTTCGTTATAAATATCTTCAAGAGTTGGGTTTGAAGCCAAAGCATTTAAACCTGCACGCTGTCTGATGGCATCTACAAAAGGTTTTGCAGCGCCAGAATTTCCTAAACGGACATTACATTCAGCCATCATTAAAAGTACATCGGCATATCTGAAAATAGGAAAATCATTTGATGCTCCGCCACCAGTTCTTGGTGTTGCCGGATAGAATTTAACGTTACGAACTCCTGCCTGCGGATCAGCACCAGGGTTGTCTAAAGAAGCCACCTCAAGTGTATAATTAAATCCTCCCGGTTGCTCGCCAAATAAAAATTGTTTTCTTCGAATATCATTTACATCATATTTCAGAAAGAAATCTTTAGGAACTATTGTACCGTTCCAACCGCTAAATCCGAATAAAGCCTGAGCGTGCGGACCGTATAAACTACGTACCGCATATATATTACGTGAGACTACATCAATAGTGGCAGAAATAGGTAAAATAGTTTCATCTTCGGGAAGGACATCTGCAAATAGTTCATAATATTTATTACCTAATGGAGAAGAAGCATTTGAAGCAGCTGAATGAAGGGCAAAGCCACCTTCGCTCACTTTGTTACAGGCTGCTATACATTCGTTCCATTTTGCCTCTCCGGTATAAACCTGCGCATTCAGATACACTTTTGCTAATAAAGTATAACCAGCCCATTTATTGAATCTTCCGTAATAATTTCCGGCTTTTGTACCGGAAAGCAATTCAACGTTCTCTGTTAATTCTTTTACAATAAAAGCAAAAACTTCCTTACGGCTTGATTGTGGAATTTTGTCTACAGTAACATTATTATCAGTAAAAAACGGAACATCTCCAAAATCATCAATCAACAAATAATAAAAGAAAGCACGTAATACTTTTGCTTCGGCAATTTTTGAAGCATCAGCATTTGATTTTTCTAATAAACTAACCGCTAAATTGGCATTGAAAATTGATTTGTACAACCACTTCCATGAATTTTCGATAATGAAATCCGTTGGGAGCCATTCGTGTTTGTGTAAACGGGCAAAATCCTGCTGCCAGTCCCCCGTATTTCTATGCGGAATCACTTGTTCGTCAGATGACATACAGTTCATATCATACCAGCCATTATCGGCTCCAGCATAACCTACACCAGATGCACCTTCTCTTACGAAGTCACCAGGAATTTGGGCATATACACTTGCAAGTGCAATGTCTGCTCCGGCAGGAGTTCCGTAAAATTCGTCGGCCGGATATTTATCGTACACATTTTCGTTAATATCTGTACAGCTAAAAAGTGCTAAGAAACATACGCTTCCTGCGACTACTATATTTTTAAATTTCATTTCTTTTACTATTTAAATTTTACAGTCAAACCAAATGCAACACTTCTGGTACGAGGATAGATTCCTCTATCACCACCAAAGTTATCTGCAGGGTTTCCACTACCACTAATATTCAATTCCGGGTCAAGACCTGTGTAATCAGTAATCAGTAATAAATTGTTTCCTGTGAGAGAAAGACGAATTGAGTCTACATATTTATCAGCAAAGCGAAAAGTATATCCTGCTGTAACGTTTTCCAGACGAACAAATGAGCCATCTTCTAACCATAAATCAGATGCATATGGTGTAGTATAAATTCCTTCATCAAGCGCGCTTTCCAGCACATTTGATTTACCTAAATTTTCTAATCTGCTTAAATTAGAGCGTAATCCGTTGTAAATTTTATTTCCTCCTGAACCTCTTACTAACATAGAAGCATCGAAGTCTTTGTATCGATACGAAGGATTAAAGGCAAAGGTATAAGTTGGCAGAGCAGAGCCGGCATAATAGCGATCCGGACTTTTTACACCCTGGTCAATAATACCGTTTCCATCACGATCCAATACGGTCTCGACATTGTTTTCGTTTTTACCGGTATGTTCTAAAATGTAAAAGGCGCCGACTGGTTTTCCCTGAACTAAGTAAGAGTTGGCCGCACCCCAGCCTACATAATCAGTGTTTAAAGGAACACCGTTGATGCTTCCTGTTAAATTCAATACTTCGTTTTTCATAAACGATACATTTCCGGCTAATGTAAGAGTGCTTTTTTCTGTCTTTATAACGTCATAGGCGAGAGCAACTTCTAGACCTTTGTTTGAAATACTCCCTACGTTTGCCTTAATTTGATTGTAAGGATAAGGTGGTTGAGGTACTGTATAATCAAACAATAAATCATCTGTTTTAGAGTCGTAAACATCTACACTACCTCTTAATCTATTTTCTAAAAGAGCAAAATCAAGTCCGATATTAGTTTGTTTTTTGGTTTCCCATTTCAAATCAGCATTTGCATTTTGAATAATATTGAAGTTGGTAATTTGAGAGCCTCCAAAATAGGTGTTTCCTGCACTGCCGACTAATGATAATGAAGTCTGCGGGTAAAGCCCCTGCTGATTTCCGGTTTCACCGTATCCAACACGTAATTTCAATTCATTAAACAAATTTTGATTGGTCATAAAGGACTCTTTGTTGATTTGCCACGCAACAGAAACGGACGGGAAATTTGCCCATTTATTGTTTACACCAAATACAGATGAACCATCTCGTCTGATACTTGCCGTAAGTAAATAACGGTCTAATAAAGAGTAGTTTAATCTTCCTAAAAAAGAAACTAAACTTCTGTCATTTTTATAAGATGTTATGTCTCCTGCCTGTACTTTAGACATATCCCCAAACTGAAGCGCATTGTAAGTAGTCTGATCATTAATGAACCCTCTCGCACGGGCAAAGTTACCCTGATATGCCTGGTTTTGCCATTCGTATAAAGCCAAAGCATTAAAACTATGGATTCCGAAAGTCTTTTTGTACGTAAGGCTTAAATTGGTTAGTTTTTCGTTTTGTCTGTTATTTTCAATATTAGCAAAACCTTTCTGGTCGATTGCACCAGCATCTGTTGACTCTACTGGTATAAAAAATCCAGCTGTTCTATTTGTTTTTCTCCAGCTTCCAAACCAGTTCGCCGTAAATCCTTTACCGAGTTCTAAATCGGCTTTTAAACTTCCAAATAAATTGTCATTTTGATTTTCATTGACTACAGTTTGTGCTGCTGCATAAGGATTTAAATATTGAAATACAGTTGGATCTGTATAATAAGTTCCGTCAGTATTAAAAACCGGATCTGTTGGTCGGGATAATAATGAATTTGTTATCAGGTTAGATCTGTAAGCAATACTTCCAATATCCCCAATACTATTGGTAATATTGTTAACTCCGGTATTTAAATTAAAGGTCAGCTTTAATTTGTCATTAAGAGCTAATTGGGTTGCCTGAATTCGGCCAATGTATTTTTGATTGCTTGAATTAATTACAACTCCATCCTGCAAAATAGCAGTTATAGAAGCTCTGTAATTGAATTTATCTGTACCGCCGCCAAATGATAATGTATGCGTTTGTGTAATACCGGTTTGCGTCAAAAGACCATACCAATCTGTATTGGATCCGTGGTTTGCAGAGGCAGGAACACCAATACTTTTAGCAGTTTCCCACCATTGGTTGGCATCCAGCATGTCTAATTTTTTTGGAATAAAATCGATAGAGGTGGAACCTACATATTCCATCGTTGTTTTACCGGCTTTATTTTTTTTAGTTGTGACAATGATAACTCCTGGAGCTCCTCTTGATCCATAAACAGCTGTAGCCGAAGCATCTTTTAAAACATCTATAGTTTCAATTTCAGTAGGCGGAACCTGATTTAATAAATCCATATTCCCCTGAATTCCATCTACAACAACTAAAGGATCATTTCCTCCAATTAAGGAAGAGATACCACGAATACGAACACTAGGTCCTGCACCTGGCTCGCTACCCGTTTGCGTGATATTTACACCGGCAGCTTTTCCTGAAATTAATTGTAATGGATTTACAATTGCACCCTGATTCATGTCTTTTGCTGCAATTGAAGAAACGGCTCCTGTAACATCTTTTCGGGCTGTAGAACCGTATCCAACTACAACAATTTCCTGTAAGTCAGTAGCATCCGGAATAAGCTGTATGTTGATCACACTTTGATTAGCAGTTACTCTTTTCTCTTTGTATCCAACAAAACTCACGATAATTACAGCAGAAGTGCTTTCAACAGTAATTTTATATTTTCCGTCAAAATCGGTAACCATACCATTTTTTGTTCCTTCTTCGAGAACAGAAGCTCCTGGTAGAGGCAGACCGTTTTCATCAGTAATAATACCGGAAACAGTTTGTTTTTGATAATTAATGGTTTCCGTCTTAAGCGCCGGCTTTTTTAAGATAATTTGAGTGTCTCTAACTTTAAATTCAGTTGGAGTTCCCTTAAAAAGCTTATCTAAGACAGTATTTATAGGCTGATCTTTTACAGAAATAGAAATGATACGATCTAAATCGATATCATTCAGTTTGTAAATAAATCTGAAATCTGTTTTTTGTTCGATGGTCTCAATAACCTTTTCGATTGTTGAATTGTTTAATTCAAGAGTAACTTTTGTTTTTTGGGCATAAGTATTCCCTCTAATATTAAACATGGCGACCAAAATAAGTAGTGTAGTTAGTTTCAATTTTAGGTCATTTTGGAACACTCGGTATAGAAACCCAGTATTCTTTGATTTTTTTTTCATAATTTTGTTAATTGATTGTAGTTAATTCGTTATATTCAATCACTTAGTTAATCGGAAATTGTTCGCAGCTCTTTCCGATTTTTTTATTTTAGTATTTTCTCATCCTGTTTTTTCATTGGTTTTAGTGGTTATTTAATTAGTATTTGATTGTTTTTTATGGTGTAATGAATGCCATGAATATCATTAAAATAGCTCATCACATTTTCGATAGATTCTTCTTTAAAACTTGCATTGAATTTCTCATTCGACAGTTTTTCATTTTTATTTACAATAGTTACATTGTAGCGTCTTTCTAATTTGGTTATGATGTTTTTGAAAGTCATATTCCTAAAAGTCAGTCCGCCATTGATCCATGAAGTAAAAATGTCAGTGATAACAGGTTTTGTAAAAATCAGGTTACTTTGTTTGTTGAAACTTCCTTTAAATCCTGGTTTTAAAACCGTATTTTTATTAGCATCAAATTCTTCGTTTACATTATACATTCCAACTGAACCTTCTACCAAAACAACATCTGTTGCAACATCTTCCGGATAATTGGAGACATTAAAATGTGTTCCTAACACACGCACATTCAAATTATCTGCATTTACAATGAAAGGATGTTTTTTGTCTTTGGCGACATCAAAAAAAGCTTCTCCTTCTAAAAACACCTGTCTGTTTTCACCAGCAATAAATTTTACAGGATATTTTAAAGTGGTACCTGAGTTCAAATGAACAATCGTTCCGTCAGACAATTGCAATTGAAACCTTTTTCCATACGGAATTTTAATGGTGTTGTAAGCGATTTTTTCTAAATCAGAATTATTGTCGTAAATGATTTTATCTCCATCCTGATTTCCTACTATATTGCCGTCGGCATCTCGAACTTCAACTTTATTATTTTCAGAGATAATCTGGATATTTCCATTTTCTAACTGCAAAACAATATCAGTACTTTTAAAATCAAATTTTGATTCAGCTTTAGTAGTAAATGCTCCTTTTTGATAGGCAAGACCAATTCCTAATAAAACAACTACTGAGGCAGCAATCGAAATGTATTTTCTGAAATTTGATTTTTTAGGATGTAATTCAATTGTAGTTTCATTTTCTTTTGATGCAGATAAAATGTTCATGAAAATGTCATCAGCAGTTTGCTGATTCATTTTTGGCATTTCGTCCAAAAGATTTTGAATATCCTCTACAGTTGGAAAATCTTCTGTAAGTTGGTTTTTTTTGTAATAGGCAATTACTTCATTTGTTTCCTCAGGGGTACATTGGTTTAAAACAAACTTTTGTAAAAGACGTTGCATTTCAGAATTTGAATTCATTAAGAATTATTTTTAGGTCCGGGTTTTATATAATACAGTTGAAAGGAAGTGGAGTACTACTCAAACGTTATAAATTTTTAAATTTTAACATTCTAATGGAAGGGAAAAACTTGTGAAGTATTGATTTTGTTGAGGTTTTTGATTGAAGAATATTTTTAGTTTTTTGGAGAAATCGCGTATAGAAGTAGCGAACTGTATGATTTAACCGCAAGGTTCGCAATGTGTTTTACGCAAGGCTCGCAAAGTTTTCAAAATATGAAAGCTTCAAAATGAATATATTGCTTTGCGAACCTTGCGTAGATCCTCGCGCTCGTTGCGGTTAAGCACAAAAAAAAATCACCCGGAAAGAGTGATTTTAATGGTTAAATGTGGTTTTTTGGTTTAGATAATTTCGTCATGAACTTGAAAAAAGACCCGCATCGATTCTAATGCTTTACTCATTTGGTTCCTGACTGTATTGATTGAGATGCCGAGTTCCTGACTGATTTCTTCGTAACTCATGCCTTTTTTTCTTGACATCTTAAAAATTTTCTTTCGTTTTGGAGGCAATTGCTCCATGGCTTCTTTTCGGAGCTTCTTGCAATCAGCTTCGCGAATCGAATAATCACCATAATCATGAGATTTCTGACTTTCATAAAAAATGGCTTCTTTAAGTAATGCATCATTTGCTGCTTTATTCAAAGAATTAAAAGCCTGATTTCTGGCAATTGTAAAAATATAGGCTTTAAAAGATTGTTCCGGATTTAAGTTTTCGCGATGTTGCCAAACTTTCATAAAAACATCCTGAACATTCTCTTCCGCAGCTTCTTTAGATTTTAAAAGGCTAATACTATAACCATAAATATCCTGATGGTATAAATCAAAAAGCTGACGAAATGCTTTTTCGTTGCCATTTTTGAGTTCACTCACCAATAATTTGTCGCTATGGTTCTTCGCTTCTAACATTAATTTAATTAGTCCTTATTTAAATCTAATTATATTATGATACTATCAAAATTGATACTCTAATTTGCTGATGGGTTAGCAAATATATAAAAATATTATTCGCAACAATTTTTATTAAAAAAAACTTAATTCTATTTTTTTTAATAAAAATTATGCTGAATACCAGTAAAGTCAATGGTAACGCGCTTTTTATCAGTTCAATATGTTTTTGACTTATATTTTTAAAATTAATTATTCAGATCAATATTTATTGCGAATATTCTTATTTGTATCTGTAGATAATGATGATTTCATAATTAAAGTGCAAAAAAAATCCTTTTACCTTTCTGAGGAAGAAAGATAAAAGGATAGTATAACGAATCGTACTGATTTTGTGATTTAAAAAATTTATTAGTTTTTCAGGTCTTTAATTACTTTAAAAGCAACATCAACCTGGTCTTCTCCCACTAAAATGGTGAATTCATTTGAAGTCGAAATTACTTCATTAATAATAATTCCTTCCCATGCCAAACGTTGAAAAATGAAGTAGTAAATACCAGGAACAACAATGTTTTCTTTCGGTAATTTTACTGTTATCGAAGCGAGATTATCTAATTTCTGAATTAGTTTTTCGCGCATAAAATGTTTTTCAACCAAATGATTTACACTGCTGCTAACCACAATATTGGTCTCGTTTACACCACGAGATGAGGTGTAAAAAATATCAGATAAAGCATTAATATCAGAAATTAAATCAGCTTGTTTGTTTAAAACCGTTTCAGAAGCTGCAAAAGTGTAATCCGTCAATTCAGAGCGAACCGTAATTTCACCAATATTCTTAATTACTTTATTGATTTTATGGTTCAGTTTAAAATCTAATTCTTCCGTGAGTCGTTTCAACGACATTACAACAGCACCTTGTTTCACCTCTTTGCCAAATTCACTTTCTAATTCGGTCATAATGTTCCGTGAAAGCGACGTCAGGTTGATGATTCCAAGCGATAGCGCATTTAATAAAAAAGGTTTTGTTTTGATGTAATTTTCGACGATTGAAGAAACGGTTTTCATAATTTTTTTTCTTTTTTTTTTGTAACTTAATTGTGTGGTTTAGTTAATAGGGGATGTTATAAATTCCTGCAAATATAAATAAAAAAACAATTTGTTACAAATATAACAATAAAAAATTATGTTAAAAATGATAAAAAGCATCTGTAAGATGTTCAATTGCAAATGTTTCGCCATTTTTATGGATGGCTATGATGTCAAATCTTATATTTAAATCATCACAAAAATCCTTTTCCCTATCGTTTATGTAGGCATTTACTGCTTTTATCAGAAGTTGAATCTTTTTTGGTTTCACAAAATCTTGTGGAGCACCAAAATCTAAACTCGATCTTGTTTTTACTTCGACGATGGCTAAAATAGATTCTTTTTGTGCTATAATATCAATTTCGGCTTTTTGAAAAGTCCAATTTCGATCTAAAATTTTATACCCTTCTTTCCGAAGAAATTCTACGGCCAGTTCTTCCCCTTTTTTTCCAAGTTCATTGTGTTCAGCCACTTTTAAGTTATGAGTTTTGAGTTAATAGTTATGAGTTTGTTTTGCACGCAAAGACGCAAAGTCGCAAAGAATTAAATAAAACTTTGCGACTTTGCGTCTTTACGAGATTTTTATGTGGTATTTGGATTCTTCTTAATTAGAAGAAAACGAGAAATTATTATTTTTGAAAAGAAACGGTACTACCGGTTTCATTAACATCAATCGAAATTGTATTTCCCATAATAAGCGCTCTGTTGTCCTGAATATGGCCGGCCGGGAAATTGAAGATAACGGGAATATTATATTTTTTGGTTACATCATCAATAATTTCGACTGCATTTTTCCCCCATGGCACTTCGTTGTCTTTCATTTTGGTCATTCCGCCAACGATGATTCCTTTTAGGTTTTCAATGCATCCATTACGCCTTAAATTGATCATCATGCGATCGATATGATATAAATATTCATCTAAATCCTCGATAAATAAAATTTTATCCTTGCAGTCAATAGCCGATGGTGATCCTAACAAACTATATAAGATAGACAAGTTACCGCCTACCAATTCTCCGGTTGCTTTACCAAAACGGTTCATTTTATCCGGAGCGACAGTATAAGATAGCGGTTCGCCAAACAAACTCGCTTTCATTGAGCTAATGGCAGCCGGAGTTGCACGCGGAATCGTAACGGGCATAATACCATGAATAGATTTATAACCCATTGTATTTAAATGATTGTGCAAAACCGTTACGTCGCTAAAACCAATAACCCATTTTGGGTGTTGTTTAAATTTAGTAAAATCTAAAAGATCAATCATTCTCACGGTTCCATATCCGCCGCGAACACACCAAATTGCTTTGATATTGGGATTGTCCAACTGATGTTGGAAATCTGCAGCACGTTGTTCATCAGTTCCCGCCAATTGATTAAAATCGAGTCCAATTGAGGTTCCCACAACCGCTTCTAATCCCCAGCTTTTTAATAAATCTATGGTAGGTTTTAAGTTATCGTCGATATTTTTTCTGGCAGTTGCTAAAATGGCTACGGTATCTCCTTTTTGTAAATAAGGTGGTGTGATCATGTTTTGTTGTGATTGACAAGTGAATGAATGCAAAGTAAAAATAAGGAATATGAATTTACAACAGGCAAAGTGCTTCTTTAAGTATTGGTTTGGGCTCATGTTCATGGTTTCTTTTCTACTTCAGTATTAATGATAAACAAATATAGAAATTTTAAAAAATAAAATAATTAGAAAAATCTTACAAATAGATTAATTTGCCTAAATTGAACTTTTTAAAATACTAAGTTCATGAAGATTTTTAGATTTCAGGTATATATTATTGCGCTGTTTTTTCTTTCGGTTTCACAGGCACAGTCAAAAAAGTATACCATTCATACCGTGGCATTTTATAATTTCGAAAATCTTTTCGACACGATAAATGATCCTGCAACCCATGATGACGAATGGACACCAAACGGAGCACAACACTGGACCAGAGAAAAGTACGAACAGAAACTAAAAAATCTTTCCAGAGTTTTGTCAGCAATAGGAACACCCGAAAATCCTAATGCACCAACAATAATTGGCGGTTCTGAAATCGAAAATCGAGGTGTTCTCGAAGACTTAATCAAGGAACCCAAATTACAGCATCTCGACTACGGAATCATTCACTTTGATTCTCCGGACAAACGTGGAATCGATGTTGCATTACTCTATCAAAAAAAATATTTCAGGCCCACTTCTTATTCGAATATTCCTTTATATATCTATAAAAATAATACCATTGCAGACGAAAAGAAAGAAGAAACAGATGATGAAATCGAAATAAAGACAGCCAACAACAACCGGATTTTTACAAGAGATCAGCTTTTGATAACTGGTTTTCTTGAAGGCGAGGAAATCCATATTATTGTCAATCACTGGCCATCGAGATCGGGCGGAGAAAAGAAAAGCAGTCCGTTTCGCGAAGCAGCAGGAAATTTAAACAGAAAAATTATCGATTCTTTACAACAAATAAATCCCAATGCAAAAGTCATAACAATGGGTGATTTAAACGACGGCCCGTTTAACCGAAGTGTAAAAATAGCTTTAGGGGCAAAGGCTAAAAAAAATGAAGTTCCCGAATTTGGTACATTTAATCCGTTTGAAGAACTGGCAAATAAAGGCATGGGAACGATCGCTTTTAGAGATTCATGGGACATTTTCGACCAGATTATCATTACAGAATCCCTTATAAAATCTGATTTTTCGACCTTTAAATTTTGGAAAGCCGGTATTTTTAGCAAACCCTTTCTTATTACGACTTCCGGACAATACAAGGGATATCCCTTACGACATAGTTTGACCGAGGTTGGTTTTAGCGATCATTTCCCCGTTTATATTTATTTGATAAAAGAGATGAAATAGTCGTACTTATAGTTTTCAGTCGCAGTCTCAGTTTTCAGAATTTTGCGACTGAAAACTGAGACTGCGACTGGAAACTTTTCCTTAACTTAGCTTCATAGAAACTCAGTATCAGTAAATATGTCAATAGCAAAACCTTTCAACCTTACTAAATGGATTGACGAAAACCGTCATTTACTTAAACCGCCAGTAGGGAATAAAAATCTCTATGTTGATTCCGGCGATTATATTGTAATGATTGTAGCGGGGCCAAATGCCCGAAAAGATTACCATTATAACGAAACCGAGGAGCTTTTTTACCAACTCGAAGGAAGCATAAAAGTCGTAATTCAGGAAGATGGCGAACGTAAGGAAATGGAATTAAATGCCGGAGATATGTATCTTCATCCAGCTAAAGTTCCACATTCTCCAGTTCGTTCAGAAGGTTCTATTGGCTTAGTAATCGAACGCAAACGTGCCGGAAAAGGATATACTGACGGATTGCTTTGGCATTGCGATAATTGCAATCATAAACTCTACGAAGTATTTTTTGAATTGCATAATATCGAAAAAGATTTCCTGCCACATTTCGAACATTTCTATAATTCTGAAGAGTTAAGAACCTGCGAAAATTGCGGAACCGTAATGGAATCTGATCCTAGATTTGTCGCGAAGAAATAAACATATCCTAACAGGTTTTTAAAACCTGTTAGGTATTATAATATTAGCAATTAGCAATTAAAGTCTTTGAAATTTTAGTTTTTAGGAGCTATTTCCCGCTATCCGTTTCAATCTTTTCCTGGCTAAAGAAGCCAGAAAAAGGATTTCCACTTCTATCGGGGCTAGGGCATTAGTTTTCAAAATGAAGTTTAAGATTTGACAGTTATTCTAGCTATCTCTTAAAGCGCGTAAAACTTTGTCAAAGTTTTAAACTTTGGCAAAGGTGGCAGACATCATGTAAAGTGCCAATCTTTGGCGAGTAACTTGCGGAGATTCTTCGTTCCTCAGAATGACAAAAATGAGAATATAATATGTGACTTAAAAAACTACAACTCAAACTTTTTTCCTTGTTCCGGATAAATAATTTTCAATCCAAGATCGTTTTGCTTTTGCAATTGTGCTTTCAGTTTGATGATATTTTTAGTTGGTGGTTTCAAATGTGTCACGATAATATTAAAACCTTTCAAAGTTCCTTTTCCTGATAAATCTTCTAAAGTGTGAAGTTCTTTCATTAAATAATTTGGCGTTAAATGTCCAAACAAAAACTGATCCGGTTGTTCATTAGGGAACGAAACTTCGATAAAAATTCCTTTCAGTTGTTTACTTTTTATAAGAGGCGCAATTGCTGTCCAAAGTGATTTCAGTTTATCGCTTTTTTCTACAGCATCCGGTCCCGTATCTCCTAAATAAAGCACATAAGATTCTCCGTTTTTAATCAAAAAAGCAGTACTCTCAAACGGATTTACATGACTTAACGGAAATGCTTTTGCAGTCATCGTAGTATTGGTAATTGGAGTTTCTTCTCCAATATTTAAAGTTTGAAAATGATATTTTTTTAACGGAGTTCCCGGACCTTTATCACCAAAATTGGCCCAGGTTTCATCATTAAAATAATGATTTTCCATCATTTCCATACATTTTTCAGTTGCGTAAACCGTTTTTGAAGAATCGGCAGGGGAGTTGATAATCAATCCTGAAACGTGATCTAAATGTGCGTGAGAAATAAAATATCCTTTAATATACTTTCGTAAAACTTCACTTGTCGAAACTTTAAATACTTTATTTTCGATCGCTTTTTCGATTCCGGCATTTATAGTTCCGGCATCGAGAGCAATAAAATCATTCGTATTTATTGGTGCTACTAAATATGCCGAAAGATTTTTTTCGTCGATTCCGCCTTTTATTCCTAGCGGAACAACCTGAAAAGCAGGTTTTTGTTCTTTTTGAGAAAATGCATTTGCAGAAATTAAAACCAAACAAATCAAAAGACGATTGAAAACAGACATATTTAAATAATTTTGTTGCTGCAAAGTTCCTGAATTAAGACGAATAAATTGTAGCATATTTCTTTATTTGAGTTTTATTAATCCTAAATTTACTTGATTTTAACAATTTGCTTCGGTTGAAATTCAACTCGAAATAATATCTTTACATGAAAATATAACAATTTTAACTAAAAAAGTTACAATGACAACAATAGCATCGCAATTTGGAATGAATGAGGCTCTGGAAAAATTGGGCATCAAATTGATTAATGAAGGAACATCAACAGGAATAGAAAACTTTTCTTCAGGAGAAATTCTAGACAGTTTTTCACCAGTTGACGGGAAACTAATTGCTTCGGTAAAAATGTCATCACCTGAGGATTACGAAAAAGTAATGCAATCAGCGACAGCAGCTTTTAAAACTTTCCGTTTGATTCCTGCGCCACAACGTGGAGAAATTGTTCGTCAGTTTGGGCAAAAGTTGCGTGAAAATAAAGATGCGCTTGGTAAACTGGTTTCTTACGAAATGGGGAAATCATTGCAAGAGGGTTATGGAGAAGTTCAGGAAATGATCGACATCTGTGATTTTGCAGTTGGTTTATCACGTCAATTGCACGGATTAACGATGCATTCAGAAAGACCAGGACATCGCATGTACGAACAATATCATTCATTAGGAATAGTTGGAATTATTTCGGCATTCAACTTTCCGGTGGCAGTTTGGTCGTGGAACACTGCTTTAGCGTGGATTTCGGGAGATGTTTGCGTTTGGAAACCTTCTGAAAAAACACCACTTTGCGGAATTGCATGTCAAAACATTATTGCTCAGGTTATTAAGGAAAATAATCTTCCTGAGGGAATTTCTTGTTTGATAAATGGTGATTATAAAATAGGAGAATTAATGACGGCTGATACTCGTATTCCGTTAGTTTCTGCAACTGGTTCTACTAGAATGGGAAAAATCGTTGCACAAGCTGTTGCGGGACGTTTAGGTAAATCATTATTAGAACTTGGAGGAAATAATGCGATCATTGTTACTCCTGATGCTGACATCAAAATGACTGTTATTGGTGCTGTTTTTGGTGCAGTAGGAACTGCCGGACAACGCTGTACATCTACGCGCCGCTTGATCATTCACGAAAGTATTTATGATAAAGTAAAAGATGCTTTGGTAGCAGCTTACAAACAATTACGAATAGGGAATCCGCTTGATGAAAACAATCACGTTGGACCACTAATTGATACTCACGCGGTCGAAATGTATGCTGTAGCTTTAAACAAAGTTGTTGCCGAAGGAGGGAAAATTTTGGTTGAAGGCGGAGTACTTTCCGGTGAAGGTTATGAAAGTGGCTGTTATGTAAAACCGGCAATTGCCGAAGCTCAAAATTCATACGCCATCGTACAACACGAAACATTTGCTCCGGTTTTATATTTAATTAAATATTCTGGAGATGTTGATAATGCTATCGAGATTCAGAATGGAGTAGGACAAGGGTTATCATCAGCAATTATGACCAACAATTTACGTGAAGCCGAAAGATTTTTATCTGTTGTAGGCTCTGATTGCGGAATTGCAAACGTCAACATCGGAACTTCAGGTGCTGAAATTGGTGGTGCTTTTGGAGGAGAAAAAGAAACAGGAGGCGGACGTGAATCCGGATCTGATGCCTGGAAAATTTATATGCGCCGTCAAACCAATACCATCAATTATACAACGAGTTTACCTTTGGCACAAGGAATCAAATTTGATTTGTAATTGTAAATAAATTCAATATAAAACCGTTAATTTCAAATAAATTAAATTGGCGGTTTTTTATTTGGGTTAATTTATTTTACTATTTTTTGAGTGAAAAAATTTCTGCAGGTTGAGTTAAATTATAAAGCAAAAGTAAAGGCTTCCGATTTTTTGGAAGCCTTTACTTTTGCTTAATAGTTTTGAATGAAATTATTTTTTAATTATTTTTTTCGAAAAAGTACCTGTTTCGGTTGTTATCCTTACAATATAATTTCCTGCCGCAAGCTTGCTTACATCAATAGATTGTGTTTCCTTTTCAGTAGTTTTGAGTAACATTCCTAACAGATTGTAAATTTCCACTTTTTGAACATTTTCTGATACGATATGCAATTGATTTGCTACAGGGTTAGGATATACTGTGAAATTTGAAATCCCGAAGTCCTGATTTAAACCTAATGTAGCATAAGTCGTTTTAATATAGAATAAATTTGCTGCATCTTTTTTTGCAATAGTGTGATTTCCGGCGGCAATAGGCACATTTATAATTCCGTTTGTTGCAGTATAGTTAGTTCCGTCAATTTTGGCAGTACCGGCAGCTTCAGCAAATAGTAGTATTAGTGTACTTGGCTGAGTTGTGGTATAAGTAATTGCGGTCGCAGTTTCCATTTTAAGGCATTGCGTTAATGTTTGTCCATTATAAGTAACGGTTCCTTTATTGGTTGCAAGGTTTCCTGTTATGGTATAAAAATCACTTGTTTTTCCTGATAAAGTAAAATCGTGTATTTCGTCACCGGCAATTGGCGCAACCGCTCCTTCAAGATTTATTGTTCCTGATAATTTTGCAGGAGTTCCTCCTGTACCACTTGTGGTAATAGTAAAAGAAATAGTGGCTGTTGGTGTGCCGCTTATCGTTATCGTTTTGTTTGTATCATCCTTTACGAAAGTTATTCCGGATGCAGGTAATCCTTTTATTGAAACGTCTGTTGCGTCACCTCCCCACACAAAAATCATTGGTTCAATAGCTGTTTCTGATGTAACCGTTTGATTAATGTCACTGTCTGTTGTTAAGCTCTGAGAACTTTCAACAACAGGAATTTCGCCTTGAATAGCAATCATAGTACTTGCGTAATTAGTAAGTGCTGCTTTAAGAGCCGGAATTACAAGTGCTGATTTATCATCGACAGCATTATTAAATGTCCATTTTAAATCTCCACCGGAAACCCTGCCCGCATATTGCATAACCTTAGTTTTGGCTATTGATGGAGCGTCGATAATTTGATTTTTTATGTAAAACGATGCATCATTATCGAAATTATTATAAGTATTTGCACCTAAAAATGATTTTACGCTTGCAGGAATCTGGTCTTCGCGATTGGTTACAACGTAGGCATCGAAATCAGTGGTAGAATTTATTTTTCCTGCAATGTTATACAATGGGTTGGTGTCTCCATAAGCTACAAATCGCATTTTATTTGTAGCGATATCGGCATCAAAGGTATTATTAAATGCTTTGATACTACCGCCAGCTTCACCGGAGAAAGTTCCTACTGTTTTTGCATTGTTTTTCTGAGCCGATTCATCCCAGGCATCCGTGCCCTGCATCGAGATCATCATTGGATTTTTAGTATTTCTAAAATAATTGCCTTCTACAAATAAAGACGATCCCATAGTCGACCCGGCACCATATTTAGAATTACCATCATAATAATTATTGTAGATGTGGGCTGAATAAAAGCGAACACGAGGATGGCGCGAGTCAGAGTGATCGAACCAGTTATGATGATATGTAATATACAAGCCGGTTGTAGTCCCTTCGCTTAAACCTAAAAGACTTGCTTTTCCGCTATCCCAAAAGTGATTGTAAGCTAATGTAATATAAGTGGAATTTTTATTGTCTAATGCTCCGTCGCCTTTTATTTGGTCAGCGTCACTTCCGGCATCTCCATAAAATAAATCATTATTATGTACCCAAATATGGTCATTATCTTGTTGCATTCCGATATTATCACCAGCAGTGCTATTGCAATTCATGAAGCCGAGATTACTAACCTCAATATTCGAAGCCGACTTAAGTCTTATTCCCATTCCGTTTACAACAGCATCATCTCCAACTCCTTCTATGGTAAGATAGCTGTTGGCATTATTTGCATTTTCTATCGTAATATCACCGCCTTCCATTATAGTCATGTCGGTAATGTTTCCAATTAAACGAATAATAAAAGGACGTGTGTCTTTTCCTTTTTTGATACCGTAAAGAATATTTTGTAAACCAACACATGGATTAGCGCTGGCTCCTGTAATATTCATCGAAATAGTATTTTTTGTATTTTGACTAATATAAAGAATTACTGCGTTGTTTTTTGGTGTGCCGTCTGCTTTATATCCTCCCGGAATACGACCACCGTGAAAAGCAAAACCTGATCGATCATGGGATGATACTGTTAAATTTTGTGTCGAAGATCCCGATCCTTCTACTGTTGCTGTAACTGGTTTAATGGTTATAGTATAATTTCCTGCAGCAAGTCCCGGAATATCGGCGCGAAAATACGTTCCATAATCACGGATTAATTCGTTGTCTATTTTTTTATTGGTTTGACCGCCTCCGGTGTAGTAAACATTATAAGTGTCTGCTCCGGAAAGTGGCATCCATTTTACATAAGCTGATTCCAGCCAACCTGATGATTCATTAATTGTTATTTGCTGTGACCATGTTTGTATGGTAGCGAATAAAAATAGTAGATAAAGTAATCCTCTTTTCATGTTGTTTAGTTTTAAAGTTAGTCAAAGCGTGGTTTTTGTGGATTTTATATCTTTAAAATGAATGCAGTAAAATGTAATCGATTACACAAAAATAAGTATTATTTTTAAATTATTAGTATTTATTCTCTAAAAAATATATAATATAAAAAACTGATCTGTTTTTTACCGAATATGTAATAAATTGCACAGATTGTAATTTATTACATGTGTAAAATCAATAGCTATTTTAGAGATTTTATGGGATTTTCTTACTGCTATTTAGATGATGGAGTTTGATTCTAAATTTATATTAAAGCAGTATTTTTTTGAAAAAGTAAAAGACTTCCTGCCATTCATATTACAAAATGATTAATAAGTTTAGTCAAAAAAAGATGCAAAAGGCTGGATATAAAATAGCCTTTTAAAGAAGTAATCGATCCAGTTCTAATTAAAAAAGAGGTATAAAAAAAGCCTTTTTGAGAAATCAAAAAGGCTTTGTATGTATATGAGTAAAGAATTAATCTTTACTTGATAATTTCGATAATAATCTTAAGAATTCGATGTATAACCAAACTAAAGTAATCATTAATCCCATAGCTCCGTACCATTCCATAAATTTTGGCATTCTTTCCTGAACTCCTTTTTCAATTTGATCAAAGTCTAAAAATAAGTTCAAAGCGGCAATAATGATAACAAAAACACTAATTCCAATGCTCATCATTCCATTTCCGTAATGAACAGGAGTAAAATTAAAAATCAACGAAGCGATCCATGAAATCAAATAATAGGTTGCAATTGCTAAAGTTGCAGCAATAACTACTGATTTAAATTGCTCCGTAACTTTTACAATTTTAAATTTATATAATCCCAGGCAAACTAAAAAAGTTACAAGCGTTGCACTAACCGCATTTATTACGATTCCCGGATATTTAGCTTCAAAAATAGCAGAAATTCCTCCAATAAATAAACCTTCAAATAAGGCATAACCCGGAGCCAAATATGGAGAAAGGTGAGGTTTGAATACTGAAACTAAAACCAAAATAAATCCTATTATTGCTCCGCCAATTGCAGGTAATAAAGCGTTCATTCCGTTAAATGCCATCCACCATGTTACCATTGCAGATCCGCATAATATTAAAAATAAAATAGCTGTTTTATTGATAGTACCTGACAAAGTCATTTCCTGATTGTAATCAATAATTTGAGCTTGGTGTACTTCTTCAGCTTTTGAAACAGCATTTGATGAAAAACGCTTGTTGCTTAAAAATGGATTTTTTGAGTTGAAGTTCATATTTCTAATACATTTAAATGAACCCAAATATATGGAGTTTTTTTGAAGCCCGTATTGTTTAAGTTAAATTTTTAACATGAATTTCTCTTCTGAAATAGAATGTCCCTGAAATAAAAAATCCATTCGTTATTGCGAATGGATTTCTTTATATTTTGATTGAAAATTTTAGTTCAATAAATCTAAAACTAATGATGGAAACAAACCTAAAACTATATTTAAAGTGATTGAAATTACAGCAACGGCATAAATAAGGAAAGGTTTTCCTGTACGTTCCTGGTTTGGTTCTTTAGAATACATGGCTAATATTAATTTGAAATAATAACCAACACTAATAATAGAGTTGATAACAGCAACAATTACTAAAGCAATATATCCGGCCTCAATAGTTTGATTGAATAAAAACAATTTAGCGAAGAATCCTGAGAAAATAGGAATACCGGCCATAGATAATAATGAACCTGTAAGGATTGCCGCTAACAATGGATTTGTTTTTCCTAAACCGTGAAAATTCGTAATGTCTTCATTGTCCTGATTTTTACATACATATAATATTACGCTAAAAGCAGCAATTCCGGCCAATGCATAAGCAGCAGTATAATATAATAAAACACCTGCTGATGTGGCAACGGTTAATAAAGTCATCAACATAAAACCTGCATGCGAAATTCCTGAGAATGCCAACATACGTTTTACATTTACCTGACGTAATGCCATTATATTACCAACAGTCATAGAAGCAATTGAAATGATCACTACGATAGTTTCAAATGTTCCTAAAAGATCCTGATTGTCTAAAGAAGGAACAAAATTTAATGCCGAAACCAATTTATAAAGAGTTGCAATCGCTACTACTTTTGCCAAAGTACTCATTAATGCAGTAGTTAAAGCAGGAGATCCCTCGTAAACATCCGGAGCCCAGAAATGAAAAGGAACTGCAGCAACTTTAAACAACATACCAATAATCATCAAAATCATTCCAATTGGAAACCAGATTGGCAATTCGGCAGATAGAGAACTTTCATGAATTTCAGCAACATCAAAAGTTCCCATTGCTCCGTAAATCAGGCAAATTCCGAATAAGATAATTCCTGATGCAAAAGATCCCATCAAAAAGTATTTCATACCTGCTTCGTTACTTTTTAGATTTAATCTTTCGCTTGCTGCCAGTACATAAAGCGCAATTGATAAAATTTCGATGCCTAAGAAAAACATAGCTAAGTTTCCAAAAGAAACCATAGCAACTCCTCCGGCTAATAAAAAGATTTTTATAGCCACAAAATCAGAGATTTTTGTTGGATGATTTTCGTAAAAGTTATGACTTAATGCTACTAAGAAAATAGTCAGAATAATAAATAAAGATGAAAACGTAGTAGAGAACTTGCTCACCGCAATCATATTACTATAGTAACTTGCTGTTGATCCAAATTCGTAATAGTTAATGGCCAAAACACCCAACAAACCAATAATGGTGATAGGAACTATGGCTTTTCTTAAATTAAGAATTTCAAACAATAGGCAGAAAATACCCAATCCTGTTATAGCTATTAATGTATTCATTTTTGTTTTTTTGATTTAGGAAATCTCAAACTAATGATGCCCTAATTTATTTTTATTTAAAATATTAATTTTTATTGATAACGTTTAGAATTGTTTCTAAACTTGGTGTAATCAAGTCTGTAATTGGTTTTGGATAAAATCCGAATAATATTAAAACCGCAATAATTACTACGAATGAAATTCCTTCATTAACAGAAACATCCGCAAAAGTTTTAGAATTCGTTTCTCCTAACATTACATTTTGAAACATTTTAAGCATATAATAAGCTCCTAAAATAATAGTTGTTCCGCCTAAAACAGCAAACCAAATATTAATTTGAGAAAGACTATACAAAACAGTAAACTCTCCAACGAAATTAAAAGTTCCTGGTAAAGCTACAGAAGCCAATACCAAAATTAAAAACATAGAAGTAAATTTTGGAGATTGAGTACGAATACCGCCTAATTCACCAATTTCTCTGGTTTGGAATCTTCTAAAGATAACTTCACCGGCAAAGAACAATCCTACTACAACAAAACCGTGAGCAATCATTTGTAAAACAGCTCCGCGTAAACCATCAATGGTTAATGTGTAAGTTCCTGCAGCAATTAATCCAACGTGTGCAAGAGAAGAATAAGCCAACAATTTCTTTAAATCTCTTTGTCTTAAAGCTACGATCGATCCGTAAATTACTCCGGCAATTCCTAAAGCAATAAAGATATTCATGTATTCTTTTGCAGCCAATGGTGCAATTGGCAATTGCCAACGAATAACACTGTATAATCCCATTTTTAGCATGATACCAGATAAAAGCATTGTTCCAACAGTTGGCGCTTTTTGGTAAACGTTTGCCTGCCATGTATGGAAAGGAATAATTGGAATTTTAATCGCATACGCTAAAAAGAAAGCTAAGAAAATCCAAAGTTGTTCACTAGCCGATAGATTTAATTTGTATAAATCTTCGATCAAGAAAGTTCCTGCTTTTTGATATAAATAAATGAAAGCAATTAACATGAACAATGAACCTGCAAGTGTGTAAATAAAGAATTTAACTACTGCTTTTCTACGTTCTTCAGCATCACCATTACCCCAAATAAGAGCAATAAAGTAAATAGGAATAAGTGCTAATTCCCAAAAGATATAATATAAAAGACCATCTGCTGCAAGGAAAGTTCCTGTCATAGCAAAAGCCATAAATAAAATTAAAGCATAAAAACCTTTTGCATTTTTATATTCATTCCCAAAAGAAGAGAATATAATAATTGGCGTCAAAGCAACAGTCAGTAAAAGCATTGCAATTCCTAATCCATCGGCATTTAAAGCAAATGAAATATTAGGTTTAGTAATCCAGGTGTTGATTAAACTGATATTTTCGCCTGCATAAAAATGATTTAGCAATACAATTGAACAACCTAAAGCCGCCAAACTAAAGAACAAAGCTACTTTAGATGCTAGTTTGTCGCCAGCAAAATAAGTGACAAATGCACCAATTAGAAGAATAATTAATATAAGAGAAACGTTCATAGTTGTAAAATTATTTAGCTAAAAATATATAGGAAACAATGGCGCAAAGCCCCAAAACAAAGGCAAAAAGATATAATCCGATACTTCCGTTTTGTAATTTTTTGCCTTGAAAAGCTAATTCGTTAGTTACTTTTCCTAATCCAAAAACAAGAGCAGATAAACCAGTCTCTATATAGTCTCTGAAAAATCTTGATAATCCGTTAATAGAGCGAACAAATACGGCATCGTAAGCTTCGTCTACATAATATTTGTTGTATAAAACTTTGGTTAAACCTGTAATGTTTTCATCGGCTTCCGGAACATTATCTTGTTTGAAGTATTTAATGTATGCAATTAAAATACCTAACAATCCGCCTAAAACAGCAACTCCCATCAAAGTGTATTCTGTTGTACCTAAATGATGTTCTTCTCCTGCCACTTTCGTGAAAAGCGGAGCCAGATATTCATTCAGCCAGCTATTTCCTGGTAAACTGATTAATCCTCCAAAAGTTGCCAAAATAGCTAAAATGATAAGCGGAATAGTAATTAATGAACCACTTTCATGTAAATGATGTTTTTGTTCTTCAGTTCCTCTAAATTCTTTGAAGAAAGTTAAGAACATCAATCTGAACATATAGAAAGCTGTCATGATTGAAGCTATCGATCCTATAACGTATAATGGAATACTTTTGTGGAAAGCAGTCAGTAAAATTTCATCTTTAGAAAAGAATCCTGAGAAAAATGGAACTCCTGAGATTGCCAATGAAGAAATCAACATCGTCCAGAAAGTGATAGGCATTGCTTTACGCAAACCACCCATCTTACGCATATCCTGTTCTCCGTGTAAACCGTGAATAACAGAACCTGATCCTAAGAACAAACAAGCCTTGAAGAAAGCATGAGTAATTACATGAAAAACAGCTACTTCATAAGCACCAAATCCTAAAGCTAAAAACATTAATCCTAATTGAGAAACGGTGGAGTAGGCCAATACTTTTTTAATATCTGTCTGTACTAAACCAATTGTTGCTGCCACTAATGAAGTCACAGCTCCAATAATTGCAATTACAGTCTGAACGTCTGGTGCTAAATCAAAAACAAAGTTTAATCTCGTTACCATGAAGATACCTGCAGTAACCATTGTCGCCGCGTGAATCAATGCAGAAACCGGAGTTGGTCCAGCCATCGCGTCAGGTAACCAAGTGTATAACGGAATCTGTGCAGATTTACCACAAGCTCCAATAAACAAACATAAAGTTGCTAGTGAAAGCAAGGGTAAGTTTAGGTTTGTTGCTCCAGCGATTGCCGTTTTCAAAGTTGCATAATCTAAAGTTGAGAACATAGAGCCTAAAATGAACATTCCAATTAAAAGACCTAAATCTCCAATTCTGTTCATGATGAACGCTTTTTTTGCAGCATCATTGTAATCCTGGTTTTTATGCCAAAATCCAATTAATAGGTAAGAACAAAGTCCAACACCTTCCCATCCGATGAAAAGTACTAATAAGTTGCTTCCAATTACAAGTGTAATCATAAAGAAAATGAACAAATTCAAGTAAGAGAAGAATTTGTGCAAGTTCTCGTCATCATGCATGTAACTGATAGAGTATAAGTGAATCAAAGATCCAATTCCCGTTACAAAAAGTAACCAAAGAACAGATAATTGATCTAATAAAAACCCAAGATTGATTTTTAAGTTGCTAATTTGAATCCAATCAAATAAAGTCACTTCAATTGCTTTTCCGGTTGAAGTTATTTGATTAAAAAGTAAAAGAGAAACTATAAAAGAAATTACCACGGCAATAGTTCCGATTGCACCAGAAACTGTTTTCCCTAAGTTTTTGCCAAAGAAAACGTTGATTAAAAATCCTAAAAAAGGAGATAAAACTAAAAGTAAAGCTAAATTGGTATCCATTTTTATTTATCCTTTTAAATTTTTTAAATTATCGATACTAATCGAACCTAAATTTCTAAAGATCGAAACTAAAATAGCCAATCCAACTGCAACTTCTGCTGCAGCAACTGCCATCGAGAAGAATACAAAGACTTGTCCTTGTGCGTCTTGATGATAAGTTGAAAAAGCAACAAATAAAAGGTTAACAGCATTCAACATGATTTCGATAGACATGAAAACGATAATAGCATTTCGTCTGTACAATACACCAAAAATACCAATACAGAAAAGTACAACACTTAAAAAGATGTAGTTTTCAATACCTATTTGATTTAATATATTACCCATTATTTATTTAATTTTTCTTTTTTAGACAATAATACAGTTCCAATCATGGCTACTAAAAGCAAGACCGAAGCGAATTCAAACGGAACCATATATTCGTTCAGTAATATTTTACCCAATACTTTGATCGATTGAAAATCTTCACCAGTTGAATCGTATTCACCAACAATTGGTTTAGAGTTAATGAAAATGGCAATCAATACAACGCAAATCAAACAAAAAGAAACAATTGCACCTAAACGTGTAATTCTGGGTCTGTGTACTTGATGGCGTTCGTTAAGATTCATCAACATGATCGTAAACAGGAACAAAATCATAATTGCTCCGGAATATACTATAAGATGTACTATAGCTAAAAATTGAGCATTCAATAGTAAATAATGACCAGCAATTGAGAAAAAACAAATCACTAAATAAATAGCACTATGAATTGGGTTTCTGCTAAAAATGGTCAAAAAAGCGGTAATCACCGTAATAAACGCTAAGAAACAAAATATAATTTGTACAGTTGTCGCGTGTGCAAAATCAGGAATATGTATCATTTAGTTAGCATTATTAAGTTGAGCATTTTTGATCGCCACATCAAGAGGCATCACTAGTCTGTCTTTTCCAAAAATGAAATCTTCTCTTTCGTAGCTAGCAGGAACTAATACTTTTGAAGTCGTCAAATAGATTGCATCTTTCGGGCAAGCTTCTTCGCATAAACCACAGAAAATGCAACGCAACATATTGATTTCATATATCGAAGCATATTTTTCTTCTCTGTACAAATGTTTTTCATCTGCTTTACGTTCTGCAGCTTTCATCGTGATTGCTTCAGCAGGACATGATAAAGCACATAATCCACAAGCGGTACAGTTTTCACGACCTTGTTCATCACGTTTTAACTGGTGCTGACCACGATAAACCGGACTCATTTCACGCACTTGTTCAGGATAGTGAATTGTCACTTTTTTTCTGAATAAGTGTTTAAGTGTGATATATAATCCTTTCACAATCGCCACAAGATACAATCGTTCCCAAAAAGTCATCTCTTTATTCGAGACCATCTTTTTTCTACCCGATAATGATATAGTTTCTATTGACATTTTTTAATGTATGATTTACGATTTACTATTTGTGTTTAAACAAATCAAATCTGTTTTATTTTTATTTGAAGCTAATCCTGCTATCCGCTATATCTTTTGGCCGCTGCGGCGGATAAAAAGATGCTGCTTCTATCAAGGCTTGGCATTACGGTTCTTAGAATCCTAAAGCTGCTGCGATATCGTGTCTTAAAATAACAGCTCCGGTAATCATGATATTAATGATTGAAAGCGGAATTAAAATTCTCCAGCCTAAATTCATTAATTGGTCATATCTAAATCTTGGAATTGTCCAACGTACCCACATATAGAAAAATATGAAGAAACATAATTTTGCAAACAATGCTGCAATTCCTAATAGATTAGCAATATTTACTCCAGCATGTTCTACCATCCAGCTCATTCCAGGATAATTATATCCTCCAAAGAATAAAACAGAAATAATAGTAGCTGAGATAAACATACTTGCATATTCAGCAAATAAATAGAATCCCATTTTCATGGATGAATATTCTGTATGGTAACCACCAATCAACTCAGATTCACATTCTGCTAAATCGAAAGGAGTTCTGTTAGTTTCAGCAAAAGAACAAATAAGGAAAATCAAGAAAGATAAAGGCTGGTAAAATACGTTCCAGTTCATTTCTTGTTGTTGAAGAGAGATTTCTCTTAAACTTAAAGTCCCGGTCATCATCAACAAAGCAATCATTGATAATCCCATTGCAACTTCATAAGAAACCATTTGCGAAGCTGCACGAACAGCTCCCATCAAAGAGAATTTATTATTAGAAGCCCATCCACCAATCATGATGCCATAAACTCCAATAGAAAGTACTCCAAAAATGTATAAAATACCAATATTAATATCGGTTGCCTGCAATAGAACATCGCGACCAAAAATATGTAATTTATCTCCCCAGGGAATTACTGCACTTGTCATTAAAGCTGTACTCATGGCAATTGCCGGTCCTACAACGAATAAAAACTTGTTAGGTGTATTTGGGAAAAATTCTTCTTTTGAGAATAATTTCATACCATCTGCGAGAGGTTGTAATAATCCTCCCCATCCGGCACGGTTTGGTCCTACACGATCCTGAAGATAAGCTGCAACTTTACGTTCAGCCCAGGTAGAATACATTGCCATGATCATTGTTATAGCGAAAACCACAACAATCACAACACTTTTTTCTATAATAAATGTACCATCTACCATCGTTATGAATTTTTGTTGTTAGTATTTAATGGAATTTCAGCCATACTAATTTTTTTACGGTCTTCATCTCTACCCATAAGGATAGTTTTTTCAGTATCGATTTCTACTTTCTCTAATTTTTGAGTGTAGTTATTTTGGTTGATAACAGAATCTTTTTCAAATTCTCTTGGTCCTTCGATAACCCAGTCATTTACATTTTTGTGTTCAAAACGACAAGAGTTACAAATGAATTCTTCAACTTCATGATACTCGTCTTTACGACCTGTAACACGTTGAATTTCTCCTCCAAACATCCAAACGGTAGTTTTTCCACAACATCCAGGAGTTGTACACTCTCTGTGTGCATTGTATGGTTTGTTAAACCAAACTCTTGATTTAAAACGGAAAGTTTTGTCTGTTAAAGCTCCAACCGGACAAACGTCAATCATGTTTCCAGAAAACTCGTTGTCGATTGCTTTGGAAATTCCAGTTGAAATATTAGCATGATCACCACGATCTAATACTCCGTGAACTCTATTGTCTGTCAATTGATCTGCAACTTGTACACATCTTTGGCATAAAATACAACGGTTCATATGCAGTTGAATATTTGGACCAATATCTTCTGGTTCAAATGTTCTTTTTTCTTCAATAAAACGTGATTTCGGATTACCGTGCTCAAAACTTAAGTTTTGAAGATCACATTCTCCGGCCTGATCACAAATAGGACAATCTAACGGATGGTTGATCAATAAAAATTCTGTTACAGATTTACGGGCTTCCGTAACTCTGGCAGATGATTTACTGTTTACTTCCATCCCGTCCATACATCCTGTTACACAAGATGCCATTAATTTTGGCATTGGTCTTGGGTCAGCTTCACTACCTTTAGAAACTTCAACTAAACAACAACGGCATTTTCCGCCACTGCCTTTTAATTTTGAGTAATAGCACATGGCTGGCGGTACCAAATCTCCACCAATCATACGTGCAGCCTGCAGGATCGTTGTTCCTGGCTCTACGTCTATACTTTGACCGTCTATGGTTACTTTCATCTCTTGCTTTTGTTTTTTTAGTTTCAGGTTTCACGTTTCAGGTTTTAACTTGAAACAAAAAAACTTGAAACTTTAAACTATTTTTAAACTGTTTGTTTGCCTACTAAATGTTTCACTTGCGAGAAAGGTTCAGCAACAAAGTGATCTCTGTTTTTTATTTTTTCCGGGAAACGAACATGATATTCGAATTCATCTCTAAAGTGACGAATCGCTGCTGCTACTGGCCAAGAAGCTGCATCACCTAGGGGACAAATTGTGTTTCCTTCAATTTTACTTTGAATGCTCCACAATAATTCGATATCTTCTTCACGGCCCTGACCGTTTTCGATTCTCCATAAGATTTTTTCTAACCATCCAGTTCCTTCACGACAAGGTGTACATTGTCCGCAAGATTCGTGGTGGTAAAAACGTGCAAAATTCCAAGTGTTTCTTACTACACAAGCAGTGTCATTATACACGATAAATCCTCCTGAACCTAACATAGATCCGGTAGCAAAACCACCATCACTTAAAGATTCGTAAGACATTAATCGGTCTTCGCCATTTGCTGTTTTAAAAATTAATTCAGCTGGTAAAATTGGCACTGAAGATCCTCCCGGTACAAATGCTTTCAAAGGTCTGCTAGAAGACATTCCGCCTAGGTATTCGTCAGAATTCATAAATTCGTCAACACTTAATCCTAATTCAATTTCGTAAACTCCTGGATTTTTAATGTGTCCGGAAGCAGAGATTAATTTAGTTCCGGTTGAACGTCCAATTCCTATTTTAGCATAATCATCACCAGAGTTGTTGATGATCCATGGCACGGTAGCAATAGTTTCAACATTGTTTACTACTGTTGGGTTTGCCCAAAGTCCTGAAACTGCTGGGAAAGGTGGTTTGATACGAGGATTTCCTCTTTTACCTTCCAGTGACTCGATAAGTGCAGTTTCTTCTCCGCAAATATAAGCTCCGGCTCCACAGTGAACGTATAACTCTAAATCGTAACCTGTACCTAATATATTTTTTCCTAACCAACCGGCAGCTTTAGCTTCAGCGATGGCTCTTTCTAGTATTTTGTAAACCCACATATATTCTCCACGAATGTAGATATACGAAAGGTTAGCTCCTAAAGCAAAACTCGAGGTAATCATTCCTTCGATCAATAAGTGAGGAATATATTCCATCAAATAACGATCTTTAAAAGTACCCGGTTCAGACTCGTCGGCGTTGCAAACTAAATGTCTTGGTTTGCCTGATTTTTTATCAATAAAACTCCATTTCATTCCGGCAGGGAAACCTGCACCACCACGACCACGAAGACCTGATTTTTTTACTTCTTCAGTAACTTCATCCGGTGTAAGGGTTTTTAGTGCTTTTTCTACAGATGCATAACCACCATTTTGGCGATATACTTCGTAGGTTTTAATTCCTGGAATATTGATTTTATCTAATAATATTTTTTGTGACATCTTATTTATCGTGTAATATTATTTTATCATCTTTACAATCAGCGATTAACTGATCAATCTTATCTTCTGTCAATTTTTCTTTGTAGAAATCGCCTAATTGTAACATTGGAGCATATCCGCAGGCACCTAAACATTCTACACCGGCAATGGTAAACATTCCGTCCGGAGTTGTTTCTCCCATTTTAATGCCTAATTTTTCAGAAGTATAATCCATTAAATTTTCGGCACCGTTTAAACAACAACAAGAAGTCTGGCAAAACTCAAACATGTATTTTCCAATTGGCTTTTGGTTGAACATGGTATAAAAAGTAACCACTTCATAAACCTCAATTGGTTTTATCTGAAGAATTTCGGCAACTTTATCTTGCAATTCAGTACTAAGCCAGTTGTTGTGTGCATCTTGTACTTCATGCAAAACAGGCAATAGAGCTGATTTTTGTTTGCCTTCAGGATAATGACTGATTAATTCATTGATACGGGTGATCAATGCTTCGGTCATATTTATTTCTTGTTTGTAATGTTTACGTTCCATTTTTATTTTAGATTTTAGATTTTAGATTTTAGATTTTTTCAATCTTTGTCCTTAATCCATATTCTGCAATCTCTTTTATTTTAGATTTTAGATTTCTTATTTTAGATTTTTCAATCTATATTCTAAAATCTAAAATCAACAATTTTTTTACGCGTCTAATTCTCCGGCAATAACATTTAAGCTTGATAAAATAACAATTGCATCAGAAAGTAAAGCGCCTTTTATCATTTCAGGATATGCCTGGTAATAAATAAAACAAGGTCTTCTGAAATGTAATCTGTATGGAGTTCTGCTTCCGTCAGTAACTAAATAGAATCCTAATTCTCCATTTCCTCCTTCAACAGGGTGATAAATTTCTGCCACTGGTACAGGAACTTCTCCCATTACGATCTTAAAGTGATAAATTAAAGATTCCATAGAAGTGTAAACATCTTCTTTTGGAGGAAGGTAGTAATCAGGAACTTCTGCATGATATTCGTTTCCGGCTGGCATCTTATCCAAAGCCTGACGAATAATGCTTAAACTTTCCCAAACTTCTGCGTTACGAACACAAAAACGATCATATGTATCACCTGATTTTCCAACAGGAACTACAAAATCGAAATCTTCGTAAGAGGAGTAAGGTTGTGCAACGCGAACGTCGTAATCAACTCCGGCAGCACGTAAGTTTGGACCTGTAAATCCGTAAGCCATTGCTTGCTCTGCTGAGATTGCACCTACGTCTACGGTTCTGTCAAGGAAAATTCTGTTTCTTTCAAATAAGTTTACAAACTCTTGCCAAGCGACAGGAAATTCTTCTAAGAATGCATCTAGTTTGCGGAAAGCTTCTGGTGACCAGTCTCTTTCGAAACCACCAATTCTTCCCATATTTGTTGTTAAACGAGCGCCACAAATTTCTTCGTAGATCTCGTAAACTTTTTCTCTAAATTGAAAAACATATAAGAAACCAGTATAAGCACCAGTATCAACACCTAAGATTGAATTACAAATTAAGTGATCTGTAATACGAGCCAATTCCATTACGATAACTCGTAAATATTGGGCACGTTTAGGAACTTCAATATTTAGTAATTTCTCCAAAGTCATCCACCATCCCATATTATTGATAGGAGAGGAGCAATAGTTCATACGGTCTGTAAGAGGCGTAATTTGATAAAAAGGACGATTTTCGGCGATTTTCTCAAAAGCTCTGTGTATGTAACCAATGGTTGGTTCAGCTTCCAGAATTCTCTCACCGTCCATCAACAGGATATTTTGAAAAATACCATGGGTGGCTGGGTGTGTTGGGCCTAAATTAAGTACCGAAAGCTCGCTTCCGTCTTCGTTTAGTTTATCCTTAACTATTTTAGCATAACGATGCTCTGGTGGTAATAATAGTTCTGACATTTTATAATGTTGAATTATTTATTTTTAGCAATTTGTTGTTGTTCTTCCAAAGAATCTGTCATCTTTATCAGTTCTTCCGCTGTCTTCCATTGGGAATTCTTTTCGCATTGGGAAAGACACCATTTCATCCATATTCAAAATACGTTTCAGTTGCGGGTGCCCAATAAAGTTTACGCCGAAAAAGTCGTATGTTTCTCTTTCCATCCAGTTTGAACTTAAGAAAATATTTGAAATGGTTTTAATTTCTGGTTTTTCACCGTTTAAGAATACTTTAATTCTAATTCGTTTGTTTTCGTACCAGTTATGTAAATGATATACTATGGCAAACTGACGATCTGTTTCGTTGTCCGGATAGTGAACTCCGCATAAATCAGTTAAAAAGTGAAAACGAAGGTCAGCATCGTTTTTCAGGAAAAGAATCAAAGCTGTGATTTTGTCAGCTGAAGCTTCTAATGTAAAAACATCTCTTTCCTCGTGAAAGTTAAAAACACTTGAATCAAATGTTTCAGTAAGTTTATCTTGTATCAGGGTATTTTCTAAGGCCATCTTATGAAATATTATATGAAGCTAATAATTCTTGGTATTCCGGTGAGCTTCTGCGTCTAACAGATTCGCTTTTTACCAGTTCCTGAAGTCTCATTACTCCATCAACAATTTGTTCTGGTCTTGGCGGGCATCCCGGAACATAAACGTCAACAGGAATTACTTTGTCGATTCCTTGTAAAACAGAATAAGTATCAAAGATTCCTCCTGATGAAGCACAAGCTCCAACAGCAATTACCCAGCGTGGTTCAGACATTTGTTCGTATACCTGTCTTAAAATAGGGGCCATTTTTTTAGAAATAGTTCCCATAACAAGCAACATATCAGCCTGACGAGGAGAAAAACTCACACGCTCAGAACCAAATCGCGCTAAATCGTAATGTGAAGCCATTGTAGCCATAAATTCGATACCACAGCATGAAGTTGCAAAAGGCAATGGCCATAATGAATTGGCTCTCGCTAAACCTACAACATCGTTAAGTTTTGTAGCGAAGAAACCTTCTCCTACAACCCCTTCTGGTGGTGCAACCATATTTACATTTGAATTGCTCATTTTATTTTAGATTTTAGATTTCTGATTTTAGATTTTGGAAACCTTGAAAATCGAAATCAATATTTTTAAAATCAATTATATTTTGAGAAATTTATTTTTCAAATCTAAAATTCTAAATAATTAAATCTAAAATCTATAATCTGAAATCTAAAATTTCTTATTCCCAGTCTAATGCTTTTTTCTTGATGATGTAGAAAAAGCCAACTAAAAGAAGTGACATGAACACGATCATCTTTAACATTCCTTCTACTCCTAATTCTTTAAAGTTTACTGCCCAAGGATAAAGGAAAATTACCTCTACGTCAAACAATACAAACAAAATGGCTACCAGGAAGTATTTTACTGAAAAAGGAATACGCGCGTTACCCACAGATTCAACACCGCACTCAAAGTTTTTATCTTTGGTTTCAGAACTTCTTTTTGGTCCTAATTTTCCGGAAATAATGATTGTTCCTACCACAAAACCAACAGCTAAAATGAACTGCATTAAAATAGGAATGTAATTGTATTGATCAGATTGCATAATCTTAGGTTTTTTACTTAAAGAATAAGCCACAAAGATAACTTTCAACTCTGTAAATCACAAGCTAAAAAAGGATTTAAGTGAGTTGTAAAAGGGGTATTATTTGTAATTTTTATTCATTATAAATAATAGTAAGGTTTTTTAAGACTTTTTTAAGATTTGAGCAAAAAAAAACGTCTCGAATTAAATCGAAACGTTTTTAAACCATTCAGAGGCAAAAAAAATAAATTGCTATATTTTTCTTAGATTACTGCTACTTTAGCAGCAACTTTCCCTTTTCTTCCTTCTTCTTCTTCGTAGCTTACACGGTCACCTTCGCGTAATTCTTCCGCGTTAATTCCTGAAGCGTGAACGAAGATATCTTTTCCTGTTTCTTCGTCTGTAATGAATCCATAACCTTTAGATTCATTGAAAAATTTTACTGTACCTGTACGCATTGTAATTGTAATAATAATTTATAATGTAGCAAATGTAATATATAAATTCATACAAAAGACAATAAGGTGTTAATTTTTTGTAAAAATTATTGATTCACAGTGTTTTCGCTATTTATTTTGCATCAATTTTGATATGGAAGTAATTTATTTAAGAATCATTAATTGTAAGAATAAAAGTTAAAAAAGTAGCTTATATTTTACAAAAAATTATTATATTATGCACAAGTCAACTCTTAAAAGTGTGTTTTTGTGGAGGATACTTGAGTTTACTGATGCTCTTCTTTAAAAACGTTACTAATTTTGGGTTTTTATAAACAATAAAAAAATAAAAAATGGCAGCTATAAATTTAGCTGCCAGATATAATTTTTAGAGTTCTGAGAATTTATACTGCATCAATTTTAATGTGCAACTCTTTCAATTGAGCATCATCGATTGCTGCAGGTGCATCGATCATAACATCACGTCCGGAATTGTTTTTTGGAAATGCAATGAAATCCCTAATGGTTTCCTGACCTCCTAAAATAGCAACAAGTCTGTCTAAACCAAATGCTAAACCTCCGTGTGGCGGTGCTCCAAATTGAAAAGCATCCATTAAGAAACCAAATTGTGCTTTTGCTTCTTCTTCTGTAAATCCTAAATATTTGAACATTAATTGTTGAGTCGCTTTATCGTGAATACGAATCGATCCTCCACCAATTTCATTTCCGTTTAATACCATATCATAAGCATTAGCACGAACTTTTCCAGGTTCGGTTTCTAACAAGGCCATATCTTCTGGTTTTGGAGATGTAAACGGGTGGTGCATGGCGTGATAACGTCCGCTTTCTTCGTCAAGTTCTAATAATGGGAAATCTACAACCCATAACGGAGCAAATTCTTCCGGTTTACGCAAACCTAAACGAGTGGCCAATTCCATACGAAGTGCCGAAAGTTGAGCACGTGTTTTATTTGCCGGTCCTGAAAGTACAAAAATCATATCGCCAGGTTTTGCTCCTGTAATTTTTGCCCATTGTCCTAAATCGTCCTGATCGTAGAATTTATCTACAGATGATTTAAAAGTTCCGTCGTCATTGCATTTTGCATATACCATTCCTGATGCTCCAACTTGTGGACGCTTAACCCAGTCAATCAATCCGTCGATTTCTTTACGAGTGTAATTTCCGGCTCCCGGAACAGCAATACCAACTATTAATTCTGCAGCATTAAATACAGGGAAGTCTTTATGTTGTGCAAATTCGTTTAACTCACCAAACTCCATTCCAAAACGAATGTCCGGTTTGTCATTTCCGTATGTTTTCATGGCATAGTCGTAGGTAATTCTTGGGAATTTATCTACTTCAATACCTTTAATTTCTTTTAATAAATGTCTTGTCAATCCTTCAAAAACATTCAAAATATCTTCTTGTTCCACAAATGCCATTTCGCAATCGATTTGTGTAAACTCAGGCTGACGGTCTGCACGTAAATCTTCATCACGGAAGCATTTTACGATTTGGAAATATTTATCCATTCCGCCCACCATCAATAACTGTTTGAAGGTTTGTGGCGATTGTGGTAAAGCATAAAACTGACCTTCGTTCATACGGCTTGGTACAACGAAATCTCTTGCTCCCTCAGGAGTAGATTTAATTAAATAAGGCGTTTCAACTTCGCAAAAATCTAAATCAGATAAATATTTACGAACTTCCATCGCTACTTTATGACGGAATAACAAACTGTTTTTTACAGGATTTCTTCGGATGTCTAAGTAACGGTATTTCATTCTGATATCTTCTCCACCATCAGTTTCGTCTTCAATTGTAAATGGAGGCGTAAGTGCTGCATTTAAAATTGTTAATTCAGTAACTAAAATTTCGATTTCACCAGTCGGAATATTTTTGTTTTTAGCTTCACGCTCAATCACAGTTCCTTTTACCTGAATTACAAATTCACGACCAAGAGTTTTTGCCAATTCAAAAACAGTTTTATCAGTACGACTTTCGTCGAAAATAAGTTGTGTAATTCCGTAACGGTCGCGTAAATCAACCCAATTCATAAATCCTTTATCGCGTGATTTTTGAACCCAACCCGCTAGTGTAACTTCCGTATTAATATTTGAGGCGTTCAATTCGCCACAATTATGACTTCTATACATGATCAAAATTTTAGACTGCAAAAGTAAACACAAAATTCAAATTAATGTAGTAAAGTGATCACTAGATGCTCAATAATTTGAAATATTTTGTTAATTCTTAAATTTGAGAGCTGTAATTTCTTTAGATTTGAATCACTAAAAACAAACTTTAATGTATATGAACAAACTTTTTGTTACTGGTCTGTTGATTTTTAGCGCTTTGAATGTTATAGGTCAAACCAAAAATCAAATTAAATTTACGGCTAAAATTACCAATAGAAATAGCGATACTTTAGTAATTAAAGGAAGGGATAACTTTAAACAAGTAATCCCAATTAATAAAAAAGAGGTTTTTGCAGCCAATTTTGATGCTCCAAAAGGGTTTTATATGTTTTCTGACGGGACAGAATCTTCTAATTTATACCTAAAACCAAATTCTGAAGTAAACCTGACAATGAATGCTAAAGAATTCGACGAAACAATTGTATATAAAGGTAAGGGTGTAGATGAAAGTAATTTTATGGCACAACAAGCTTTAAGGAATGAAAAATTTGAAGAAGCTTTTTCAAAAGAACCAGCTGAGTTTGCGCTGTTATTTGAGGCTAAGAAAAAGGCAGACATAGAAAGTTTGGCAAAAGGATCTTATGATCCGGAATTTATTACTGCGATGAAAAGTAATTTTGAGCATTTTAACCAATACTCTGTTGAGAATTACGAAAGGGTAGCCAAAGCAAATAAACTTAACGGAAAACCTTCTCCTGAATTTGATTATGATAATCATAAAGGAGGAAAGACAAAACTTTCTGACCTTAAAGGAAAATATGTATACATTGATCTTTGGGCAACATGGTGTGCGCCTTGTAGAGCAGAAATTCCATACTTGCAAAAAATAGAGGAAAAGTATCATGGAAAAAATATTGAATTCGTGAGTATTTCGATTGATAAATTGAAAGACAATGAAAAATGGAAAAAGTTTGTAACCGATAAAAATTTGGGCGGAATTCAATTATTTGCAGATAAAGACTGGGAATCTGAATTTGTAACGAGTTATGGTGTAACCGGAATTCCGAGATTTATTATTGTTGATCCAAAAGGAAATGTTTTAAGTGCAGATGCTGACAGACCTTCCTCTCCAGATCTTCAAACGAAATTAGACGCATTATTGAAGTAATTTATTTACCAAATTTATAACGTTGTAGTAAATTTGTGTTTTTTATAAAAACCCAGTAAAACCAGTGCTTAAGCGCTGGTTTTTTTGTTTTAGTTAAATTTCCAATGTTAAGCTTTTAGTCAATGTTACCAAATTGTTAAGTAAAAGTTTTTTTAATGTAAACAATTAATTATATTTGATAACGATTTGATAACATTAAAACCTCAAGATATGAAAAAGTGTGTAATTTTAGTTGCAATATTGTTCTCTGGAATTTTAGTTGCACAAGAGATAAAACCTGAATTAGAAGCTGTTGGAAACAAAGTAAAAGCTACTTACTACCATGAAAATGGTCAAGTACAACAAGAAGGCTTTTTTAAAGATGGAAAATTAGATGGTGTTTGGGTATCTTATGATGAAAAAGGAAATAAAGTTGCCGTAGGAGAGTACACAGACGGATTGAAAACTGGAAAATGGATTTTCTTTAATGAAAAAAACCTTTGCGAGGTTGCTTACGAAAACAGCAAAATCGCTTCAGTTAAGAATTTACAAAAAAATGCTCTAGCAAATAGAAATTAATACAATTTCGAATAATTTAGAAAACCGCTTTAATTAGCGGTTTTTTTTTTTGGATCAGTAAATATTGTGTTTGGCTAATCATTTTAACCGCAAAGAGCGCAAAGTTTTTATATTATCGTTATGATAACAAACGCAAAGTTCGCAAAGCATTATAATTATAGCTTTGCGAACTTTGCGTTTATATAGAATCCTATAAATAAAAAAACTTTGCGCTCTTTGTGGTTAAATTTTTTTAGGCCTTAATTTTTTTACAGGATTTATTTTTTCTTCCGTACCAAATTACAAAACCAGTTACGGTCAAAGCTGCCGCAATTAAACTAATTATAAAAGCAATAATTTTTCCCGGCAGATCTAAAATTTGTCCGGTATGAATTCCGTAATTCATTTCTACAACCTGTAAACCCAAACTCTTTTTGTCGAAAGTCTGGCTTTGCATTAATTCTCCGTGGTAAGGATGAAAATAATAATTGCTTTGGTGATCGTATCTTAAAGCATGCGGATAAGCACCTGTATTTATTATATCGCCTTTCTTTTGCGGTAGCATAACGTAAAACATTTCAGCTTCAGGATTTTTTTTCATGGTTTGATAAAGAGCCCGATCTATTGCTGCCGAAGTATTGTATTCAAACTTTGTTGTGTCAATTATGGGTGCTTTTGTTTCTAATGCTTTATCTCCGCCAAAGTTGAAGGTTTTGTAAATACCATCTCCCACCCATTCGTAAGTAAAAGTTAAACCTGTAATCGCAATAATAGCGGCAATAATCGCAATATAAAATCCAGTTGTATTGTGCCAGTCATAATTTACACGACGCCATTTTGCAGACCATTTTATAGTGAAACTTCGTTTGATATCGCTTCGGCGTTTTGGCCACCACTGGATAATTCCCGAAATTAATAAAAGAATAAAAATAATTGTTGCACCGCCAATAATATGTTTCCCAATATAATCCGGCAAAAGCAAATACAAATGAATGTACTCAACAATAATAAAAAAATCAGTCGCCGGATCTTCGGTTTTTAAATATTTTCCTGTGTACGGATTAAAGTAGAGATATCTATTTTCAGCGTCAGAATAAGTATAAACTATTGCAGATCGGTTTTTGCCGTAATAGGAAACCATGCTTGCTTTGTACTGTGGAAGAATTTCTTTTGCTTTTTCCTGTAAAACCGATGGAAGTATAAAAGGCTGGTTTTGAGGTTCAACCAATCGCCATTCTTTTCGCGTAATGTCTTTTATTTCGTCATGAAAACAAAAAATGCAACCCGTAATACTGATGATAAAAACAATAAGCCCGGAAATTAATCCGAGCCATTTATGTAGAAAACGTATTTGTTTCTTAAAACCCATTTTTTTGAATAAAGCGTAAAAGTATATGCTAAATCAATAGAGGGCAAATTATTTAAGCTAATTTTTAAGAAGCTACTTTTTTTGGTTTTAAATGATACGCGACGTAAAGTGTTAGCGAAGCCAAAATAATCCAGAAAACATCAATAAAGAAAACCTGAATCTGATTGTGCATAAACGAGTTCCAAAACCAGTTTCCAGATACGATTCCGTTTGTAATTGGAATTAGAAATCCTAAAATACTGCCCGAAATTAAACAGAATTTATTGGTAAAGGCATCATTCTGTTTAAGAATAAAAAAGATTGCTAGAATTAACCATCCTCCAAAATAAACCAGAAATAGATTGTTTTGGCTTAACGGATAAAATATTTTAGTAACAATAAACGCAAGTGCGGTAATAGGATACATGCTCAGACAGATTGCCAAATAAATACGAACAACGGCCGCATTGAAACGTCTTTTCTTTTCAGGTAAATTATTTTTTTGTCTGGCAACTAACCAAATCATTACGCCCGAAATGATGACAAAACAAGTAATAATACCCAAAACGAAGCTTACGATTCTTAAAGCGTAACCGCCATAGTCTCCAAAATGTATTTTATACAAAACATTTTTTACAACATCAAGATAGTTGTTTTGCGTAACAGGATTCTTTCTGGCAATTTCTTTTGCATCAGCAATTCTGTAAATCACTTTTCCTATTCCTGTAAATTTTTTGTGACTTGGCATTTCTCCTTCAACAACTACATGCATATTGGCATCACCATAGTTCTGAATAACAACACGGGTAATCTCAAAATCCTTCCAATTGCTTTTGGCTTTTGCTACTAAACCATCAATATTAAATGGTGTAGCTAATTTTTTGTTTTCAAATTTATATTCGGGATCACTGTATTCCAGTTCTTTATATAATTTATCCTGATCTCCTTTGTATAATGTCATTACAGCAGGAGCAACAATCAAAAGTTTAATCATAAAAAATGCCCCTGTCACAGCATAAACAAACTGAAAAGGCAGGCCAATCATTCCTAAAGCGGTATGAGCATCTGTCCATAATGTTTTTAATTTTTCCTTTGGACGGAAAATATAAAAGTTCGAAACGATTTTTTTCCAATGCAATAAAACACCGGTTATGATTGCAAATAAGAAAAATAAAGCAATAAAGCCGGAAAGATAATATCCCACCGGATATGGAATTTGAGCCAGGAAATGTAATCGGTAAAGAAATTCACCTAATGAATAAGATTGTTCGTAAGTGAATGTTTTAAAAGTTTTGGTGTCAAGATAAAAAAAGCTTCCCTCTTTTTGTTTGGCTGGAGCCAAAGTATCTTTGGTGCCCTCCATATAAACGGCAACTCTTCTTTCGTTACTGTTTTTAGAAATCGTAATGTTTCTGCCGTGTAAAACGTATTCTTTATCTAATTTATTTAAAGCGGTATTATAGTCTAACTGAATTTCCTTTGTAATTGCAGTAGATTCATTTCTTTCCCAATTGTTGATTTCATCCCTGAAAAAAGAAAAAGATCCTGCGAAAAAAATCACAAAGAGCACTACACTAATAACAATTCCGCTAACAGTATGCGTGTGAAAATAGATGTTATAATTACGATTGTTCATAGTTTATTTTGCTATCGGATTGTAAGTTTGACCAAGATAAATGAAGAGTGAAAAAACCAGGGTAAGGAGTAGGTAAATACCCCAAATTTTCAATCCGCTTTTTGCCAGGAAAGCAATTATCATAAGCGCTACCCAAAGAATGAATCCGCTAAATGCCATTGTTATAAGGATATTAGCACGGTTGAACCAGGATGCTAAAGCCAAATGAAAACTGACTGAAACAAAATAGCCGCCAATTATAGCAGCTGTAATTTTGGCAAATCGTTGCCACTTAGATTGGGTTAGATATTTTGGATTTGCTGGCATATTTTGGTTAGAAATAAGTTAGTTGTAATAAAATTCTATTAAAGCGACAATTACAAATAAAGCAATAATAGCGAATGGGCTAATTTTTTTTAATGGAGTCAGAATAATAATCAAACTTCCAATGGTCATTAGCTGAATAAAAAACATTAAAGTTCCGCAGCAAAGTGATTGTGTGAACAACCAAAGAGCGTACGCTAATAAAAGAAGTCCTAAACCCATATATTTGGTTGGCTTAGGATTACTTTTCATCCATTTCTCAAAACCTAAGTCATAAGATAAAGTAGCTCTTTTTGAGGTGTAATAAAGAGTGTAAAAAGCTAAAAAAACGATGAGACTTGCTATTGTTATCATAATTTTATAGAATTTAAAAACACCTTTTTCTTCTGGAAAAAGGTGTTTTTGTTATTTGTTTTTTAGAATCTGTAAGAGAAACTTGCCACTACGCTTCTTGCATCTCTTGGACTCACTGTAGACCATCCGCTATAAATATCTTCGTTTGCGATATTGTTAACTTTAAGAGTTAAAGTGTATTTTTCTGTTCCGTAGAAAATAGAAGAATTCATAACAGTATATTCTGGAATTGTAAATACTCCGGCAACTGTTCTGTTCATGATTTTATTATCACTTGCATAATTACCTCCGAAACCTAAACCAAAACCTTTTAAGTCTCCCTGAAGAAATTTATAGCTTGCCCAAAGGTTTGCTAAGTTTTGTGGTCCTGCACTTTCAGGTCTGTGATTCACGAAATCATCAAGTCCCGCTGTTAAGATGGCATCGTTATAACTATATCCAAAAACGATGTTTAAACCATCAACCGGATTGGTTACTATTTCTGCTTCAAAACCTTTATTTCTTTGAGCGCCATTCTCATAACTGATTGTAGTTGTTGCGCCATAATCTGTATAAACCATATCTTTTACTTTCGTGTCATAATAGCTAAAAGTGGCATATAATTTATCTTTGAATACGTTTAATTTGGTACCAAATTCAATTTGAGTTGCATGTTCAGGACCAAAAGTTCTTGGTTGTCTGCTTCCGTCAGCTAATATATTAGTAACTGGAGATGGGTTTACAAAACCATCCATATAGTTGGCAAAAATCGAAACTTTGTCGATAATTGGCTGGTATACAATACCAAATTTTGGAGAAAAAGTAGTTTGATTAAAGTCATCATCTTTTGTCGTTACTTCGCCTGAATTTATAAAACGATCGATACGTAAACTAGCCATTACAGAAAGGGCAGGAGTGAAATTAATAACATCTGATACGTAAGCACTAAAAACTTCTTGTTTTTGTTTGCTGTTGCTTACACCCTTGCCTGATAAAACCGCATCTGCATGTGATTGGGATAAAATACCATTATCTCCGTCTAAAATATATTGAGAAGGATCAGTGATTGCAAATACATTTTCGTTTACTGTTTTTAAGTCATCTCTACCAACATATACGTAGCTTTCGTAATATGCGTAATCTGTTCCGTTATCAACTTGCATTCTGTTGAAATAATCTAAACCGGCAACAATCCTGTTTCTTAGATTTCCTATTTTAAAATCTCCAATAAAATTTTGTTGAATGTCAGTTGTTAGTGTTTTTGAATTATTATTTGTAAATGATCGTCCAAAAACAATTCCGTTAGTAATATTTTGAAAATTACTTGTTATGTCATATAAGTAATTATAGTAACCCTGAGATTTTGTAGAGCTTCTTGCAAAAGCAGTTTGTGAAGTCCATTGGTCTGAAATTTTATAATTCATCTGACCCTGAAGGCTATATGACGGTGTTTTTATTACAAGATCATTACTTGTATAAGAACGTTTGTTGTCGTAACCCAATTCTTCGATGTTGTGAGCTCTTAAAGGAGTTCCTCTGTCTAAGAATAACATGGTTGGATTTGTCATTTCGCTGCTCAAAAACTCAGTATTAATAAGGAATGATAATCTGTCATTTACCTGATAAGATAACGACGGCGCAACAAATAGCGATTTTTTAAAACCAGCATCCTGAAAACTGTCCTCATTATGATAAGCTGCATTTACACGAAAATTTACTTTGTGTTCGTCGTCCAAAGGAGTATTAATATCTGCAGTAACTCTGTTTAAACCATAACTTCCGGAAGTATAGCTAACTTCTCCGCCAAAATGATCGTAAGGTTTTTTAGTTGTAATATTGATTAATCCTCCATAAGAAATTAAGCTGCTTCCAAACAATGTTCCTGATGGTCCTTTTATAACTTCGATTTTGTCAATGTTAGCAGGATCTAAACTTCCGTTTGATAATCCGGGTAATCCGTTGATCATGGTTGGCTGAACAGCAAATCCTCTTAACGAAAAATATCCTGCACCATCTCCTGTACGACCAGTAGAGCCCCAAAGCTGTGTTAATCCAGATGAGTTTTTTAATGCGTCATCTAAATTAGTAACGACCTGCTCTTTTAATAATTCGCTTGTAATGGTAGTATAAACTTGTGGGTTTTCAAGATTTTTAAGGGGTAGTCTTGATACTTGTTGTGTTTCTTTACGGGCTAATGGATTTTTTTTAGTACCTCCGTTAATTACAATTTCGTCTAATTGTTCAGAGTTTGAACTAATGGTGAAGTCTTCAACTATTTCGTCACCAGCATTAAGAGAAATGCTTTTTTCTTTTGATGAATATCCAACGGCAGAAACTTTGATTACGTAACTTCCCGGTTTAAGGTTTTTAATTTCGTAAAAACCATTGCTGTCAGTATTGGTTCCTATTTTAGTTCCTTTTAATGTAACCGAAACATTGTCTGCAGTCTGATTATTAGTTAAACTAATTTGACCTTTTACAGAAGCTTTTTCTTGCGCTGAGATACTTGTAGCAGCAATTAGAAAAAAACAAAGGCTCAAAAGAGAAATTGTAAATTTATATTTCATTTTATTTAGAATTGATTTTAATAGCGCAAATTTAGTTGTTGATTATCAACTACACAAGCTATTCTTATTTATTCTAAATAAAATATTTTTTAAAGGGTAAAATTTACGTTTATTTAAAAAATTAACATCTTAAGCAAATCTTAAGCAAGTTTTGCATAAAAAAACCTGTTCAAGCTAATGAACAGGTCTTTTGTTATTGTGAAAATTACTTACAATTACAATTCTAAAGCACGTTTAGCATCGCCATTCATCAATAATTCTAATGGGTTTTCTAATGCTTCTTTTACAGCCACTAAGAAACCAACTGACTCACGTCCGTCAATAATTCTGTGGTCATAAGAAAGAGCAACGTACATCATTGGGTGAATTTCAACTTTCCCGTTTACAGCAATCGGACGCTCAATAATGTTGTGCATTCCTAAAATTCCTGATTGAGGAGGGTTGATAATTGGAGTACTTAACATACTTCCAAAAACACCACCATTTGTAATAGTGAAAGTTCCGCCAGTCATATCGTCAACAGTAATTTGACCGTCACGGGCTCTTAAAGCTAATCTTTTGATTTCAGCTTCAATTCCGCGGAAACTTAAGTTTTCAGCATTACGAACAACAGGAACCATTAAACCTTTTGGTCCTGAAACTGCGATAGAGATATCAGCAAAATCGTAAGCTACTTTATAATCACCATCCATCATAGAGTTTACGTCTGGATATAATTGTAAAGCTCTTGTAACTGCTTTTGTAAAGAAAGACATGAAACCTAAACCAAGACCACCATGTTTTGCTTTGAAAGCATCTTTATATTCGTTACGAATCAAGTTGATTGGCGTCATGTTAACTTCATTAAAAGTAGTTAACATTGCTGTTTCGTTTTTCGCAGCAACTAATCTCTCAGCTACTTTACGACGCAACATTGATAATTTTGTACGCTCAGATCCACGGTTTCCTCCAGTTGGAGTTCCCATAGAAGGTACTGCATTTACAGCATCTTCTTTAGTGATTCTTCCGTCTTTACCAGTTCCTGAAATAGTTGCCGGTGCTATGTTTTTTTCGTCTAATATTTTTCTTGCTGCCGGAGATGGAGTTCCTGTAGCATAAGTTGTTGGTGCTGCTGCTGGAGCAGGTACTGCTTTAGGTGCCTCAGCTTTTACTTCTGCTTTTGGAGCTTCAGCTTTTGGAGCTTCAGCTTTCGGTGCTTCAGTTTTTGGAGCTTCAGCTGCCGGAGCATCTCCTGAAGGTTTTGCTGCACTTGTATCAATTAAACAAACTACAGCTCCTACAGCTACTGCATCACCTTCTTCTGCTTTTAGCGTAATTGTTCCGCTTGCTTCAGCCGGTAATTCTAGAGTTGCTTTGTCTGAATCAACTTCAGCGATAGCTTGATCTTTTTCTACATAATCTCCGTCTTTTACTAACCAAGTTGCAATTTCAACTTCTTTTATTGATTCCCCTGGTGATGGGACTTTCATTTCTAAAATCATCTTTGTTTTTGTTTAAGGTTTTTATGGTTTCACGTTTCATGTAGTTAAACTTGAAACTCGAAACTTGAAACATTTTTTTTATCTGAATAAATCTTTATCGAATACCATTCTAATCGCATCTGCATGACGACGTTTTGCACGTGTGTAGCTTCCTGATGCCGGAGCAGCGTAAGCTTTTAGTGAAGCTAATCTCCATTTTACAAGATCAAAGTTCATTAACATAAAGCTGTAAGCTCCCATGTTTTTAGGTTCTTCCTGAGCCCAAACATAATCGTCAGCATTTGGATATTGTGCGATGATTTCTTTAAGTTGTGCAACCGGGAAAGGGAATAATTGCTCAATACGAACAACTGCAACGTCATTTCTTCCGTTGTTTTCTCTTTCAGCAACGATGTCATAGTAGAATTTACCAGTAACAAAAACCAATGTTTTTACTGCTTTTTTATCTACTGTATTGTCATCAATTGTTTCCTGGAAACTTCCTGTGGCTAATTCTTCAGCTGTAGAAACACATCTTGGATCACGTAATAAACTTTTTGGAGAAAAAACTACCAAAGGTTTACGGAAATTTGTTTTCATTTGTCTTCTTAGCAAGTGGAAGAAGTTGGCTGGCGTTGTACAATCTGCCACATACATATTTTGTCTTGCACAAAGTTGTAGGTAACGTTCCATTCTTGCAGAAGAGTGTTCAGCACCTTGTCCTTCATATCCGTGAGGCAATAATAAAACAATACCGTTTTGGTTGTTCCATTTATCTTCACCACATGAAATGTACTGGTCAATCATGATTTGAGCACCATTAGAGAAATCTCCAAATTGAGCTTCCCAAATAGTCAAAGCGTTTGGATTAGCTAATGCATATCCATAATCAAAACCAAGAACACCATATTCAGATAAAAGAGAATTGAATACGCCGAATTTTCCTTTTTTATTTTCAATACTATCCAGTAAGATTACTTCTTCTTCAGAATCTTCTACTTTTACAACAGCGTGACGGTGAGAGAATGTACCACGCTCTACGTCCTGACCTGAAATACGAATATCGAATCCTTCTGTCAAAAGTGAGCCGTAAGCCAATGCTTCTGCAGTCCCCCAATCAATAGTATTATTATCGTATACGGTTTTTCTGTCCGTAACAATTTTAGTTATTTTACTGATGAATTTTTTGTCCGCTGGTAATGTTGAAATTGTATTGATGATAGAATCCAATCCTTTTTTATCAAAAGTAGTGTCAACTTTTTCAAGCATTTGTGTGTCTGTTACCTGAACAAATCCATCCCATTCGTTTTTCATGAATGGCGTTATAATAGTCAAATCTTTTTTACGGGAAGCTTGTAAATTCTCCTCCATAGTAGATTTGTATTCTTTTTCTAAAGCGTTTACATAAGATGCATCGATTACGCCGTCTGACAATAATTTTTCAGCATAAATATCTCTTGGATTTTTATGTTTTGCGATGATTTTATATAATACAGGTTGTGTAAAACGAGGCTCATCACCTTCGTTATGACCGTATTTTCTATATCCTAATAAGTCAATAAATACGTCACGTCCAAATTGCATTCTGTAATCTAATGCAAAAGATACTGCGTGTACAACAGCTTCAGCATCATCAGCATTTACGTGTAATACTGGTGAAAGTGTTACTTTAGCAACATCTGTACAATAAGTAGACGAACGTGCATCTAAATAGTTAGTAGTAAAACCAACCTGATTGTTGATTACGATATGAATTGTTCCTCCGGTTTTGTAACCGTCAAGCAATGCCATTTGAATGATTTCGTATAAAATACCCTGACCTGCGATTGCAGCATCTCCGTGAACGGCAATTGGCAATACTTTTGAGAAATCGTTTGGAAAATATTTATCTTGTTTTGCTCTTGTAATTCCTTCAATTACAGCTCCAACCGTTTCTAAGTGAGAAGGGTTTGGTGCTAAATTGATATTGATGTTTTTTCCTGTTCTTGTTTTTTTGTCGGCAGTAAGACCTAAATGGTATTTTACATCACCATCAAAATATTCCTGATCGTAATCTTTACCGTCAAACTCACCAAAAATATCCTGAGTAGATTTTCCGAAGATGTTTGCCAAAACGTTCAAACGGCCACGGTGAGCCATTCCCATTACGAATTGTTCAACACCTTTTTCAGCAGCCTGTTCGATCAAAGCATCCAAAGCAGGAATGATAGATTCTCCACCTTCTAATGAAAATCGTTTTTGACCTACATATTTAGTGTGCAGGAAGTTCTCGAAAGAAACTGCCTGGTTTAATTTGTTTAAGATAGTTTTCTTTTCTTCAGAAGAGAAATTAGGCTGGTTAACATTTACAGCCAGTTTATCCTGAATCCATTTTACAACTCCAGGATTTCTGATATACATATATTCAATACCAATATGTTGGCAGTAAATAGATTTAAGACGCGTAACAATGTCTTGCAAAGTAGAAGGACCTACTCCGATAGCTTGTCCAGCATCAAAAACTGTAGAAAGATCAGCAGTTGTTAATCCGAAATTTTCGATGTCTAATGTTGGAGAAGATGTTCTGCGATCACGAACCGGATTTGTTTTTGTAAACAAGTGTCCGCGTGTGCGATAAGCATCGATTAACTTTAGTACATTGAATTCTTTTTGTAGTTTGTCAGAAACTAAACTGCAATCCTGATTGTCGCTAGTCACATATTCAACAATTCGTTGAACTGGATTTTCGTCATTATAAGTCGTTTGTCCAAAGTCGAAACCTTGAAAAAAACTTCTCCAGCTTGGCTCAACGCTATCTGGGTTTACTAAATACTGATCATATAATTGTGCGAAAAACTCTGTATGCGCTGCATTTAAAAATGAAAACCTATCCATAATATGAGTGAATATACTTTTTGTTAAATAGAAAGGCAAAAGTACAACAATCGCATTTATTTAAATCTTTTTTTTACGTACTTTTACGTAAAAATTTGTTAAAAATAGACTCAACTATGAATAATAATCAAATTTCAATCGTTTTCAAACCTTTTTTTGTGATTTTGGCAGTCCTATTTTCTAGTTATGCAATTTCGCAGCAAAAGTACGTTATTGACAATAGTAATCATTTTTGGGACAAAGTTCAGTTTGGTGGAGGACTTGGTTTAGGAATAGGTTCAGGCTATACTGATATTTCAGTAATGCCAAGCGCTATTTATAATGTAAACGAAATTGTAGCGGTTGGTGTTGGTTTACAATTTGGTTATTTATCTTCTAAAAGTTATTACAACTCTTTTGTGTATGGCGGAAGTCTGGTTGGTCTTGTAAATCCTATTCCGGAGATTCAATTATCAGCAGAGTTAGAGCAGGTGAGAGTAAATACAGATTATAATTCAACCCCTTACAGACCAAGTTATTCTGATAATTATTGGAATACTGCTTTATATCTTGGTGCAGGTTACAGAACCGGAAGTGTTACGGTTGGTGCACGTTATGATGTTTTGTATGATCCTGATAGAAGTCTTTATGGATCAGGGTTTATGCCTTTTGTGAGAGTTTACTTTTAGAGTTGCTAAGGTTCTGAGATGCTAAGTTTCTAAGGTTTCGAATGGATAAAAGAAAATATAAGTTATGAATGATAAGATCTGTTATACTTCTAATGAGCTTTTAGAAATATTCAAAGAACAGCATAGACTTTCAGGCCAATTTGATTTTATGGTTGATGGAACTTTTGTTTTAACAAAGTATACATTAATACGCGAATGGCGTGAAGTTCAGGATTTATTACCTTGGAATGAATTATCTAAATTTTTAAATCAAGAATTTAGAATTGATGTGCCAATAAAAATATGGGATACAATCTTCAATCCGGATGACAAAAAAACTTTAGGTGATCTTTGTGATTTTTTATCAACTCTAGCTGAAAAAGAAATTGTCAAACCAATCAAAATTTTGGGTTCAGAATGTTTAACATTCTCTGTTTTTCAAACCTTAAAGCGAAATTTAAAAATTAAAGGTGTAGATGTTGTAAGTTTAAAGCCGTCAACAAGAATCGAAGATTTTTTGGCTATTAATGATAATTTTTCTCCTCTATTAGAAGAAGTAACATTAACAGGGGTGAAAGTTTTCGATAAATTCGATGTAAAAGTAGAAAGAGAAAGATGTTTAGATCATTTGTTAGACAGAATATTTCCAAACTGGAAATATGAAAGTACTATTACTACTGGAGATATTGAAACATTTCGAGACTTGGTTAATAAAATAGTTCAAAATAAAAAACTAGGAACAGATATTGTCAAAATTTAATATTTCAAATTGAAGACATTAAGTTTTAAATCCAAAAAAAGTGAGAAAATATATTTTTGTACTTATTGTTATTATAATTTCGAGTTGTAAAAATTCTAATAAAGTAAAAGTTGCATCCAAAAAGGCTGTAAAGAAAGAATTAAGACCTTTTTTTGATTCGGATAAAATAGATCATTATTATTTAGATTTTTCTAAACGGGAGTTTGAACATTCATCCAATGATAATACTGCACAGACAGAAAAGAAAGAAGAATTCTCTGGTATTTTTTACGAGCATTATCCTGATAGTATTCCGAAGAAAGATTTTGAAAAACTTTTGTTGAAATACGAATACAAAAAATCAAATTTGTCAATCAAGCAAGAAAAAAAGATTGAAAATGTTTTTAGCGAAAAAGATTCATTGCAAACCACTTTTGCCGCCTGCATTGCAGAATATCGTGATATTTTTATTTTTAAGAATAAAGAAAAGACAATAGGAATAGCAAAAATTTGTTTTAAATGTGGCCGCTACCAAATTATAGGAAGTAAATTAGACACTAATGGATTTGGACTTTGGTCTGAATTGGATAAATTAAAAAAAATCGTAAGACCTGAAAGTTATAGTATTTTGTTGACTAACAAACTTTTTTACTTGTAATAATTGCGAAACCAAACCTTCTGCCATTCCCTTTTCAATACCAAAAAAGAAACTTGTTCAGCCAGAATAACCAAATCAGAACCATCCAATTTTTTAATTTCTTCTTCAGAAACATCAATAATATAAAGCAGGTTTAAGTATTCAGCAAATTTGTACTGAATCATTCGGTAGATTTTTTCGTGAAGCTGAATTTTTAATTCTTCAGGAGAAATACTCAGCGGGAAATCAATACCTTCATTGGCCAAATTAAAGTCTTTATTGATTTGCTCAACAAGGCTTAGATATAGGTTTTCTTTTTCGGCATCAGCCAATAAAAAATCGGTATTTTCAGGAATCGGAAACATTGATGCTTTTTAAGATTGAGGCAAAGTTAAAACTAAAAAATCATTTAACTGTCGATTCTCGCTCAATGATTCTTGTAGGAAGTTCAATAATTTGATGCGTTACCGGACGATGTTCTTTTATATCTACAATTTCATCAATTAAAAGCGAAACCGCCTGATGTCCCATTTCAAATCCGGGCTGATCAATTGTGGTTAATTTAGGTGAAATAACGGTACTCATAAACCAATTGCTAAATCCAAAAACCGCAACTTGTTCCGGCGTTTTTATTCCGGCTTCATTAAAGTATTTAATAATCCCGATGGCAACCAAATCAGTAATGGCAAAAATGGCATCGATATCCGGATTTTCGGTCATTATTTTTTGGGCATTTTCATAGCCGTCTTCAAAATCGGTATTGTTATCACAGACATAAACCAGTTTCGAATCGTATTCAATTCCGTGTGCTTCAAGTGCTCTTTTGTATCCTAAAAAGCGATCGATCGAGTTTTGCGGAACATATGAACCCCTAAAATGTGCAATTTTTTTATACCCTTTATTAATAAGGTAAGAAACGGCATCAAAAGCCGCTTTGGCATCATTAATAACCACTTTAGAACAATCTACTCTTTTGGCGATTTTATCAAATAGAACAACCGGAGTATTTTTTCGGATGGCTTCATTAATATGAGTGAAATCATCTGTTTCGTTAGAGAGTGACATTAAAACCCCGTCAACCCGTTTTTGAATCAATAAAGCAAGTTGCTTTTTCTCCAGTTCATATTTTTCGTTTGATTGTAATATAATGACCAGATATCCTCTTTTTTCAGCTTCTTCCAGAATACCATTTAATACACTCGAAAAAAAGTGATGCACGGTAGCCGGAATAATAACGCCAATGGTTTTGGTTTCATTGGTTCTAAGATTCACCGCAACAGAATTGGGGATGTAGTTCATCGTTTCGGCCATTTCGATAACCCTGGCACGAGTAGACTTACTAATATCTGTATATCCTTTTAACGCTTTTGAAACCGTTGTAACCGAAATTCCGAGTGCCGAGGCTATATCTATTAATTTAGTGTCATTCATGAAATAAAAGTACTAAAAATAAAACGGATTGATAAAAAATTAACTTCCGAAAACGTTTTAGGTCATTTCGAAAACGTTTTCGATTTTTAATTCGCAAATTCCTTTATGATTTGTAGTTAAGTTTGACAGTGATAACCATAATTACTAACTAACCGAACGAAAAAATGAAAAAACTACACCAATATTCAGGCACATTACTTTTGATGTTTTGCCTGTTTTTTTTATCTAATAATCTGTTTGCTCAAAATCAAAATACAATTTCAGGAAAAGTACTTGATGACAGCGGAGTAACGATTCCAGGCGCAAACGTAACTATTAAGGAAACGGGAAAAAGCACTGTTACCGATGAAAATGGAGGCTATTTATTCTCGAATATCGAAGCAGGAACGTATACCGTTATTGCCACTAATGTAGGTTACAAAACTTTCGAGAAAAAAATTGCCATAAAACAAGGAGAATCCCTAGAAGTAAATTTATTGCTTGAAGGAGAATCTCAAAGTTTAAAAGAGGTTGTCGTTACCGGATCTTCAACGCCAAGATCTAAGTTGGAGTCGAGTGTCGCCATTACTACAATGGGAGCCAAAGCAATCGAAGACAGAGCGCCTTCAAGTACAGCGGCTTTATTGCAAACTATTCCCGGATTTGTAGTTGAAGCCTCTGGAGGAGAAATAGGAAATAACCTTTTTGCAAGAGGAATTCCGTCAGCGGGAGCTTATGAATATGTACAAATTCAGGAAGATGGTTTACCCGTTTTTGAAGATGGAGCACTGCAATTTGCCAACGCCGATACTTTTTACAGATTAGACGAAACTGTAAGCAAAATGGAAGCAGTTCGTGGAGGTTCTGCCTCAATTTTTGCCACCAATGCTCCGGGTGGAATCATCAACTTTATTTCAAAAACGGGACAAAATGAGTTTCAGGGAAGAGCAAAGTTTACAACTTCAGATTACGGAATGTTTAGAACTGACCTTAATTTATCTGGTGCTTTAATTCAGGATAAATTGTTCTTTAATATTGGAGGTTTTTACAGAGCTGATAATGGCGTAAGAAATACAGGTTTTACAGCTAATAAAGGCGGACAAATAAAAGGAAACATCACCTATAAATTTGATGACGATGATTATTTAAGAATTAACTTCAAACATCTTGATGACAGAAACACATTCTATTTGCCAATTCCATTAAAAAGCAATAACGGAAAAGTAGAAGGAATTCCTGGATTTAACCCGAATTACGGAACATTAACTTCAGTAAATTTGAGCCGCTTAAACGTACCTCAATATGGCGGAGGAACTTTTAGCGCAGATTTAGAAGATGGTTCTCATCCTATAATTAATTCTATTGGAGCCGAATTCAAAAAGAAGATATCAGATAAAGTGACGTTCAAAAACTCATTCAAAAACACCAATATCGATTTAAATTACAATGCGATTTTCCCAAATGGCGGTCCCTGGACACAAGATGCTTATGCTACAAGTGTTCAAAATACAACCGCTAGTAATCTAACGTATTCTTATGTAGACAACGGACAAACACTTGATCCAAACGCTTTAATTATGAGAGCTGACCTTTGGCATATCGAAAAAAAGATGAACAATTTTGCGAATAATTTCTCTTTTAATTTTGATTTAGATCCGGTAAAACTAACTGCAGGTTACTACTATTCAAATTGGAAATCGAATCAATACTGGAACTGGAATTCTTATTTGGTAGGTGTTTCAGACAATCCCAGATTATTAAATGTAAAAGACAATACAAGTGGAGTAGATCATACCTGGAACGGTGTAGAAAGAATCACCTGGCTAGAAAGAGATGCGCAAACCAAAGGAGTTTTGAATGATATTTATGCTGATGCCGAAATTAAAGCAACAGATAATTTGACCTTCAATGCTGGTTTAAGATACAACAAAGACAAATATTCAGGTTACAGAGACAACGCCAGATTTGGTGCTGAAAACTTAGGGATTTTAGACAACAATACGGCCGATGATGCAGTAACAACGGTAAAAGGAAATCCGTACACGTATTGGAGATATGATGTAAGCGAATGGTCTTACACAGCTGCAGGAAACTACAAATTCAATGACAATATGGCTTCGTACGTTCGTTACAGCCACGGTTTTAGATCGCCAATCGAAGAATCTTTTTATGATAATGCTGCCGATTTAAGCAAATTGGAGAATACAGAAGTGAATCAGTTTGAATTAGGTTATAAATATTCTAATTCCTTCTTTAATGTGAATGCGAATTTGTTTCACATGAACTTAAAAAATGTTGCTTTTACTGATATTTTATCTGATGGAAGTTCTGAGAATAAATTTGCTGACGTAAACAATATAGGTCTTGAAGTAGAAACTAATGTGAGATATAATATTGTAAAACTGAATTTTACATTTACGGTTCAAAAACCGGAATATGATAATTTTACAGGTACAAATGCTGACGGTTCTACTTTTGATTTCAACGGAAATACAGCACGAAGAATTCCTAAATTTTTCTGTAACCTAAGACCGGAAGTCGACATTACAAAAGATTTTACAGCATATGTTCAGTTTTCTTATTACGATAAAAAATTCACTAATCAGGATAACAGACAGGTTTTACCAGCTTATAAAGAAGTAGGAGCAGGTTTAAATTACACCTATAATAATCTTCGTTTTGCAGTTGATGCTTCAAATTTATTTAACGAAATTGGTTTGACAGAAGGAGATCCAAGACAAACAACATCTGCAGCAAGCGATGTGTTTATGGCAAGACCTATTTTAGGGCGCGCCTTTAGATTTTCGGTAGCGATTAATTTCTAGATTTAACCTGTTGGGTTTAATAATTTTTAACACATAGAAACATAGAATTATTGAAATGAAAAAAAGCGTTTCACTTGCATTAATACACATAGCTATGTGTGAGAAACGAGTTTCTTTTTGATTTACTTTTTTTAAACACATAAAATCTATGTTTCTATGTGTTTATTTAAATTTTTAGCCATCACGCCCAACAGGTTAAATAATATATATACGGTATCGTAGAGGCGCACAGCAGTGCGTCTCCGCACCGTAACCACAAAGCAAAGACAAACAAATAAAAAATGAAAAACATAGGAATTAAAATCTCACTTTACCTCAATTATTTTGTCTTCGCCATTTTATTAAACAGCGTTGGCATTGTGATTTTAAAATCGCAGAAAAATTACGGAGTAGATGAAGTTCAGGCGAGTATTTTAGAAGCTTTTAAAGACATGCCAATTGCCATTGTTTCTTTTTTTATAGCGTCTTTTTTACCCAGAATAGGCTATCGAAAATCGATGCTTATAGGTTTGGGTTTGGTTACTGTGGCTTGTATTTCTATGTATTTTGGAAATTCATTTGATAACGCTAAAATTCTTTTTGCAACCGTTGGAGTTTCCTTTGCTTTGATCAAAGTTTCGGTTTATTCGCTAATCGGAACTGTAACCGAAACCAAAAAAGAACACAACGCCTTAATGAGCAGTATCGAAGGTTTTTTTATGGTGGGAATTGCATTGGCTTATTTCTTATTTCCAGCTTTTAATAATGAAAATGATCCTAATTCCTGGCTGAATGTTTATTGGTTTTTGGCAGGATTATCATTGCTTTCGTTCCTGTTTTTATTCTTTGTAAAATTTGAAGAAAGTGAAGTTTCGGCAGGAGCAAATCTCAAAGACGATTTCATGCAAATGTTCAAATTAATGGCAAAATTGCTTACCGTTATTTTTGTAATTAGTGTCTTTTTGTTTGTCATGATCGAACAGGGAATTTTGTCGTGGTTGCCTACATTTAATACAAAAGTACTTCATCTGCCAGAAAATATCAGCATTATGATGGCGAGTATTTTGGCCATTTCATTAGCAATAGGAAGATTGATTGCAGGCATTATAACCAAAAAAGTAAATTGGATTTGGGTTTTGAGTTTTTGTATTATTTCAGCGATGTTGCTGGTGATTTTTGTACTTCCAAAAACAGTAGGCTTAGAAGTAAAAAATATCAATACACTTTCAGATATACCTTTAATTGGTTTTGCTTTTCCATTAATCGGATTATTCATTGCGCCCATTTATCCATTATTAAATTCGATTGTATTAAGTGCTTTGCCTAAAAATCTGCAAAGCTCAATGACTGGATTAATTGTAATTTTTTCTGCTCTTGGCGGCACATTAGGCTCCAGAATAACGGGTTGGCTGTTTAAAAATGAAGGACCGGAAAACGCATTTTATTTTACTTTAATTCCAATGTCTTTATTATTAATATCCTTTTTTATTCTTAAAAAAATAACTGCAAAAGATGAAATTTAGATTACATATAACCCAAACCATCGAAAAATTATTGGCTCAGGAAGATACTGATGGCGATAAAAAGATAACCATTGATGATAATGGTCCAAAAAAGTTTTTGCTGCATGATGAAAACGGAAATTCTGCTCTGATTGAAGGAACTTATCAGCTTTCGAATTTATTGCAGGAACTGGCTTTGGCCAAAAAAAACAATACCGAATTTGCCGAAATCAATTTAGATGAAATCACAGAAGATCCTGTAAAACGAATTTCGGGAAAAATAAAAAATCTGTACTGGAAAGGACTTACCAGAACGATTGATGCTGATGGTGTAAAGAAAATTCTGGAAGACAATAAGATCGAAAATGAATTAGCGTATTTGTATGTGCCTTTTGGCGACGAAATAGTTTTTGATTATTTCAAGAAATTAGAAGCTGTCACTCCAAAATTGAAAGTAGTGCAGATGCCTAAAAACATTTCGCCAGAATATGTTTTATCACTCAATAAACAACCCGGAATTCTGGCATTGGCACTTCAAATCAAAAACAACGAAGTATCAGGAGTCCCATTTGTTGTTCCTGGCGGAAGATTCAACGAAATGTACGGTTGGGACAGTTATTTTATTGCCAAAGGACTTTTGATCGACGATAAAATTGAGCTTGCTTTAGGTATTGCGGAGAATTTTAAATATCAAATTGATCATTACGGAAAAATTCTGAATGCTAATAGAAGTTATTATTTAACCCGAACCCAACCGCCACTTTATACATCGTTGATTATAGATGTTTTGGAAAAGTCGAATCCGGATATTTTTTGGATTGAAAGACATTTAAAAACCGCCATAAAAGAATATCAAACGGTTTGGATGGAAGAAGGAAAACGACTTACCGCAAACGGATTGAATCGCTATAAAGCAGAAGGAATCGGACTTCCTTTTGAAGTTGAAGAAGGACATTTTGATGATATTCTGGAACAATATGCACCCAAATATAATTTGTCAACACGCGAATTCGAAAAGAAATATCTCGATAGAGAAGTGGTAGACGAAGAGCTTGATAAGTATTTTATTCACGATCGAAGCATGCGCGAAAGTGGTCATGACACAACAAACAGATTGGTCGGAATTTGTGCTAATTTGAATACGGTTGCGATCAATAGTTTGCTCTATAAATACGAAACCGATATTGCTTTTTTAATCAAAAAATATTTTAAAAACGAATTTCAATATTTTGAAGACAAATCTTTTTCAAGTGAATATTGGCTTGCGAAAGCTGCTTCGAGAAAAGAAAAGATCAATACAATGTGTTGGAATCCCGAAAACGGAATCTACTTCGATTATAATTTTGTAACTGAGGAACAACATTTCTTTGAAGCTGCGACAACATTTTATCCGCTTTGGGCAAAAATAAGCACGCCTGAACAAGCAGAGATTTTGGTAAAAAAGGCACTCCCAAGATTTAAAATGAAAGGTGGAATTGCCGGAAGTACCAAAGAATCAATCGCTGAATTAGATCACAATTCGCCAATTCGCCAATGGGATTATCCTTTTGGCTGGGCGCCGCATCAAATGCTTTTGTGGGAAGGATTATTGAATTATAATTTTCATGAAGAAGCGCAAGAAATGGTCTATCGCTGGCTTTGGCTGATTACCAGAAATGCCGTTGATTATAACGGAACGATTCCGGAGAAGTTTGATTTATCGATAAGTTCACACAAAATTTTCGCAGAATACGGAAACGTAGGAACCGAATTTGATTTTATAACCGAAGAAGGTTTTGGCTGGATGAACGCCTCTTACCAATACGGATTGACGATTTTAGAAGATAATCTAAAACAAAAATTATCAGATTTAGTTGATCCTGAGGATTTGTTTTAAATAGCCACAGATTAAACGATTTTCACAGATTGTACTAGTTTTCAAATAATAAACCCGACAGGTTTTTTAAAATCTGTCGGGTTTATTGTATGTTAAATTTTTTTGCCACGAATTTCACGAATTTCACCAATTTAATTAGGATAAAAATTCGTGGAGATTTGTGAAATTCGTGGCAAAAAAAAATTCTAATCCTTTTAATCTGTGGCAAAAACTTACACTTTTCTTCCCATTAAATTCTCTCCAAAAGTCCTTAAAATAGCTTTCTTTTCTGCATTAAGATCCATTTTTTCTAAAGTTTCAAAAGCTTTAAAAGTATACATTTCTATAGCATCCTGTGTCGCTTTTGAAGCACCCGATTCATTAAAAATTGTTTTTGCAGTGGCTATTTTCTCCGTATTATCATCTAATTGTAAACTGAATAATTTTTCTAGTTCAAAAGCTTTTTCAGCTGATGAAAACTCGCGGGCTTTCAGGTATAAATAGGTTTTTTTATTCACCATAATATCGCCGCCAACTTGTTTTCCAAAAGTTTCAGGATCTCCAAAAGCATCCAGATAATCATCCTGAAGCTGGAAAGCCAATCCTAAATTCAACCCGAAATCATAAATAAAATCAGCTTCTTTTTCAGTGGTTTTCGCTACAATGGCACCCATTTTCATGGCTGCGGCAACTAAAACAGCTGTTTTGTATTCGATCATTTTCAGGTATTCCGGAATGGTAACATCGTTTCTTTTTTCGAAATCGACATCCCATTGTTGTCCTTCGCAAACTTCAAGAGCAGTTTTACTGAACAACTTTGCTAAATCTCTAAAAACGGTTGGTTCGTATTGTTCAAAATATTGATAAGCCAGAATCAGCATAGCATCTCCGGAAAGAATTCCGGTATTCAAATCCCATTTTTCATGTACTGTTTCCTGTCCTCTCCGCAAAGGCGCATCATCCATAATATCATCGTGAACCAATGAGAAATTATGAAAAACTTCAACTGCCATTGCTGCAGGAAGTGCTACTTTATAATCAGTGTCAAAAACTTCTGACGCCATTAAAGTAAGTACAGGGCGCATGCGTTTTCCGCCAAGACCTAAAATATATGCAATGGGTTCATAAAGATTTTTGGGCTCTTTACTAATGCTTTGTTTTTCTAAATAATGGATAAAAAATTCCTGGTATTGGCTAATATCGTGCATAAAATATAATCTGAATTGCGAGCTCCAAAGATACGATTCATTATGAATTATTCTTTCTTAAAGTTTTAAATGACAGTTTCCACCTCAAAATGACCACAAAACCTTTAATTATTAGGGAGTTGAAATTATTTTTGAAAAAACTTGGAAACTTTTTTGGTGTTTAGAGTTTCCTGTCTATATTTGCATTCTTAATTGGAAACTCTGAACACTGTAAAAGTTTCCGTTGGAACTTTTAATGATTTATAAATTCACTAAAATCAAATATTTATGAAAACAACATGGACCTTAGATTCTAGCCAATCAGATGTTTTAATTAAAATGAGACATTCGATAATTGCTTACATGGGAGGAACTACAAATAAATTTGATGGTTATGTGAACATCGAAGACAATGAAATTGAAGATGCATCGGTTGAGTTTTCTTTAGATATCAATAACAAAAAGGATAGTTTTCAACAAATCGATACCTACTTACAACTTCAGGACTTTTTTGATGTAAACGAACATCCGATCATTAGTTTTAAATCGACTTCTTTTCAAAAAATAAACAATAATATCAATTTCTTTAAAGGCGATTTAACCATAAAAGATGTAACCAGAGTAGTAGAACTTGATGCTGAGTTTATTGGAGTTAACACTTATAATGGCGAGAAAAAAGTTGCTTTTGAAATAAAAGGAGATATCAAACGTCAGGATTTTGGTTTAGATTATAATTCGTTCAATCATAACGGAGGTTTAGCTTTAGGAAAAGATATTAAACTGATTGCTAATTTAGAATTCAGTATATAATCTTACATAATGAATAAATTAATGTAAAATTATTACAAATGTTACGGAAACTATTTTTCTGATTTTAGTTTCCTAAGTATATTTGTAATACAATTTGAAAATTAAGATGAAAGAGAAAATTATATCAAAAGCAAGTGAGTTATTTTTAAAACTTGGTTTTAAGAGTGTTACGATGGACGATATAGCAGGTGAAATGTGTATTTCGAAAAAAACCATTTATAAATATTTTTGTAATAAAGAAGTTCTGATCGAAGAAAGTACTTCGACCGTTCATCAACAAGTACATGAAGTTATTGACACTATCGTTGCGAAAGACTATAACGCTATTCATGAGAATTTTGAAATTAGAGAGATGTTTCGTGACATGTTTAAAAATGCAGCGGACACTTCGCCTCTTTACCAGTTAAAAAAACATTATCCTGAAATCTATCAAAATATAATGACGCACGAGATAGATCAGTGCAACCATTATTTTAGGGATAATATTTTAAAAGGAATCAATGAAGGTTTGTACAGACCGGATTTGAATATCGATTTATATGTAAAATTTTATTATACCCTGATTTTTCATATTAATGAAACTACTATCTCAGAAAGAGAAGCACAAAAAATAGAATTAGAAGCACTGGAATACCACACAAGAGCTATGGCAACTGAAAAAGGAATACTGGAATTAGAAAAACAACTTAAAAAAATTACAATTTAATCATCAATCTATGAAACGAATAATTCTTATATTTTTGTGTTCAATTGGCTTGTCTGCCAACGCACAAGTCAAAACACTAACCCTAAAAGATGCAGTTGTATACGCGCTTGAAAACAAAGCCGATGCAAAAAAAGCAAAATTACAGGTTGAAAATAGTGAGTATAAAATTCAGGAAATACGTTCAAGAGCGTTGCCTCAGATTTCTGCAAACGGAAATTTAACTTACAATCCTGTAATTCAGACTACAGTTATTGACGGAGCAGGATTTGGTGCGCCGGGAACTACGATTCAGGCAGCATTTGGTCAAAAATGGACTTCAACTGCAGGGGTTTCATTGACTCAGACAATCTTTGATCAATCTGTTTTTACAGGATTAAGAGCGGCAAGATCTACTCGTGAATTTTATCAAATAAACGATCAGTTGACTGAAGAGCAGGTAATAGAAAGAGTGGCCAACAATTACTACTCAGTTTACGTACAGCGTGAAAGATTGGTTTTATTAGATAGCAGTTATGTTAATACGACTAAAGTTCGTGACATTGTAAAAGGACAATTTGATAACGGTTTGGCGAAAAAAATTGACTTAGACCGTATCGTAGTTAAAATGTCGAATATTGATACAGAACGTCAGCAAGTAAAAAATCAAATTACATTACAGGAAAATGCTTTGAAGTTTTATATGGGAATGCCTATTGAAGCTCAAATCGAGATTCCAAAAGAAGAATTTGAAGTTGTTCCTGCTGCACTAACCGAAGTACCAAACACAGAAAACAGAACAGAATACCTTCTTTTGAAAAAACAAGAAGAGCTTTTAGTGTACAATAAAAAAGCTGTTGAAGCAGGATATTATCCAACACTTTCTTTATCTGCTGGTTACAATTATATTGGTCAGGGGCCGCAAATGCCTTGGTTTGCAAAACCATCAGATGGTGTGTATTGGTCAGATTTCTCTGCAATTGGGTTAAATCTACATGTGCCAATCTTTACAGGATTTGGAACTCGTGCCAAAGTAAGACAAGCCGATGTAGAAATCAGATCGCTTCAGGAAGATATCAAAGACACGAAACTTTCGCTTGATTTAGATTACAGAAATGCAATGGCTCAAATTGATAATAACCTTATTACTATCAATAATCAAAAAGAAAATATGCGTCTGGCGATTGAGATCTTAAGCAATACAAAAAACAATTACCTTCAGGGATTAGCATCATTAACAGATTTGTTAGATGCTGAAAATGCATCACTTGAAGCTCAAAATAACTATACCAGAGCAGTCTTGAATTACAAAATTGCCGAAGTAGCACTAATCAAATCAAAAGGCGAACTTAAAACTCTTATTAAATAACTAAACAAAATGAAGAAAACTATTTTAACAATCGTAATCATAATCGCAGCACTGGGTGTGATTGGATATGTCTTAAATAATAATAAGAAAGAGAATAAAGAAAAAACAGATATCGTAGCAGAAAAAAATGCTGCAGTTTCAGTAAAAGTATCTCCTGTAAAAACAGAAGAAGTTTCATTGGATTTCGTTGCAAACGGAAATTTCCAGCCTATTCAACAATTGACTTTCTCTGCTGAAAAATCAGGAAAAGTAATTAGTGTTTTGGCTAAAGAAGGAGATTACGTAAAAGTAGGTCAGACTTTATTGACAATGAGAGGTGATGTAATCAATGTAAGCGCACAACAAGCTCAGGCTGTTTACCAAAATGCAAAATCTGATTACAGCCGTTACGAAAATGCTTTTAAAACGGGTGGTGTTACAAAACAACAATTAGATCAGGCAAAATTAGCATTAACCAATGCGCAGTCTAGCTTAACACAAGCCAACATTAATGTTGGAGATACAAGAGTAAAAGCTCCTATTAGCGGATTCATCAACAAAAAATACATTGAGCCGGGATCTATCTTGACTGGAATGCCAGCAACTGCTTTGTTTGATATCGTAAACGTTTCTAAATTAAAATTAGTAGTTACAGTAAACGAAAATCAGGTTGCAAGTTTAAAAGTTGGAAATACTATTAATGTAACAGCAAGTGTTTATCCTGATAAAACGTTCTCTGGAAAAATTACTTTTATTGCTGCAAAAGCAGATGAGACTTTAAATTTTCCGGTTGAAATTGAAATTACAAATAATGTAAACAACGACCTTAAAGCGGGTATGTACGGAACGGCAAACTTTGCATCAAACCAACAAAAACAACAACTTATGGTTGTGCCAAGAAATGCTTTCGTAGGAAGTGTGAGCAGCAACGAGATTTTTGTAGTTGAAAATGGTATTGCAAAATTAAGAAAAGTAACTGCAGGAAGAATTTTAGGAGATCAGGTGGAAATTATCAAAGGATTATCTGACGGAGAAACTGTAATTGTTACAGGTCAAATTAACTTACAAGACGGTAATACTGTAGAAATTATTAAATAATTTAAAGCATTAAGCCAGACGCCATAAGCATTGAGCTTATTGCCTAAAGCCTACAGCCTAAAGCAAAATATATGAAATTAGCCGAAATATCCATAAAACGTCCGTCGTTGGTAATTGTATTGTTTACAATTCTAACACTTGGTGGATTGTTTAGCTACAGCCAGTTAGGCTATGAGCTGATCCCGAAATTTGAACAAAATGTTATTACCATTTCTACAATTTATCCTGGAGCTTCTCCAAGTGAGGTAGAGAATACCGTAACCAAGAAAATAGAGGATGCGATTGCATCTCTGGAGAATGTAAAGAAAATTGACTCGAAATCTTACGAAAGTTTATCTATTGTTTCGATTACATTAACATCAAACGCAAAAGTCGATTTCTCTCTAAATGATGCACAGCGTAAAATAAACGCGATTATTAGTGATTTACCGGACGATGTAAAAACGCCGGCACTAACCAAGTTCTCGCTGAGTGATTTACCAATTATGACATTGGGTGCCAACGGAAAAATGGACGAAGCAGCATTTTATGACTTAATTGACAAAAAAATTGCTCCTATTTTATCCCGTGTACAAGGTGTTGCTCAGGTAAATATCATTGGTGGTTCAGAACGTGAAATTCAGGTGAATCTTGATGCGATAAAAATGCAGGGTTATAATTTGTCTGTGCCTCAAGTACAACAAACTATTTTAACCTCAAATTTAGATTTCCCAACAGGAAACGTTCAGACCCGTAATCAAAAAATATTAATTCGTTTAGCGGGTAAATATAAAAGTGTTGAAGAATTAAGAAATTTAGTAGTTTCTTCTCAAAACGGAATTCAGATTCGTTTAAGTGATATTGCAGATGTTCAGGATACTCAAAAAATTGCTGAAAAAATATCACGTGTAGATCAAAAAAGTGCCATCGTTTTACAAATTGTAAAACAATCTGATGCGAATGCCGTAGCGGTAAGTGAGCAATTATTAAAAACAATTGCAGTTCTTGAAAAAGATTATAAAGTAAATCAGTTAAAACTTGAAGTTGCAAAAGACAGTACTGTTTTTACTCTTGAAGCTGCAGATTCTGTAGTACACGATTTATTAATTGCGGTAGTTTTGGTAGCATTTGTAATGTTGTTCTTCCTACACAGTATTAGAAACTCGTTGATCGTAATGGTTTCTATTCCGGCATCGTTAATTGCTACTTTTATTGGTATTTATTTAATGGGATACACTTTGAACTTAATGAGTTTATTAGGACTTTCTCTGGTGGTAGGTATTCTGGTCGATGATGCGATTGTGGTCCTCGAGAATATTTACAGGCACATGGAGATGGGTAAAAGTCGAATTCGTGCCTCTTATGACGGAACTGCCGAAATTGGTGGAACAGTAACGTCGATTACATTAGTAATTGTGGTGGTGTTCTTGCCTATCGCGATGAGTTCTGGTTTGGTTTCTAATATTATTACACAATTTTGTGTTACCGTAATTATATCAACATTATTATCACTTTTAGCTTCGTTTACAATCATTCCGTGGTTATCATCTCGTTATGGTAAATTAGAGCATATTGAAGGGAAAAATGTTTTCGGAAGAGTAATTCTAGGCTTCGAAAGTTATTTAACACGTTTTACCAACTGGGTTTCTGAGTTGTTAACATGGTGTTTAGATCATTATTTTAAAACTCTTGCGGTCGTTCTTGTATTATTCTTCGGATCTACAATAGGATTAATGGGTGGAGGTTTCATTGGAGGTGAATTTTTCGCTTCTTCTGATAGTGGAGAGTTCTTGGTTCAAATCGAAATGCCGAAAGATGCTTCATTAGAACAAACGAACTTCATGACGCAAAAAGCCGAAGCTTATTTAAAAGCTCAGGAATACGTTCACAGTCAAATTACAACCGTAGGACAAACTTCTGAAGGTTTTGGAGCATCACAGGCTACAGCTTACAAAGCAGAGATTGACGTAAAAATGATCGAACAAAAAGATCGTACTGATGATGCTAACGTTTACGCAGCAAAAATCAAACGTAAACTTGAAAAAGTATTGGTTGGAGCAAAAGTAAAAACCGTTCCCGTAGGTATTTTAGGAACTGCTGAAGATGCTACGTTAGGATTAATCGTAACAGGTCCATCTACAGAAAGTGCTATGGCATTTGCTAAATTAGCTGAAGCTGAATTACGCACAATTCCTGGAACAACAGAGATTAAATTAACGGTTGAAGACGGAAACCCTGAAATCAACGTTAAAGTAGATCGTGATAAAATGGCTGCTTTAGGGTTGACACTTCAAACAGTGGGTTTAACCATGCAAACTGCTTTTAGCGGAAATACAGATGGTAAATACAGAGCTGGTGAATACGAATACGATATCAATATCAGATACAACGCTTTCGACAGAAAAAGTATTACTGACGTTAGTAATTTGATTTTTGTAAATGCTGCGGGACAACAAATTAAGTTATCTCAATTTGCAGATATTACAGAAGGTTCAGGACCTAGCCAGTTAGAGCGTAGAGATAAATCTGCCTCTGTAACGGTAAAAGGACAAAACGTTGGGGTTCCTTCTGGAACAATTGTACAACAATGGCAGGTTAAATTAGACAAGCTGAAAAAACCAGCCGGAGTAAATTATATCTGGGGTGGTGACCAGGAGAACCAATCTGAAGGATTTGGTACTTTAGGAATCGCTTTATTAGCCGCAATTATTTTGGTTTACTTAGTAATGGTGAGTTTGTACGACAGTTTCGTTCACCCGTTTGTAGTATTGTTTGCTATTCCGCTTTCTTTTATCGGGGCGATGTTAGCACTGGCTTTAACAAACAACTCATTAAATATCTTTACCATTCTGGGTATTATCATGTTAATTGGTCTGGTGTGTAAGAATGCGATCATGCTTGTCGATTACACCAACCAAAGAAGAGCAGCTGGAGAATCGATAAGAAATGCATTAATTCAGGCGAATCACGCTCGTTTACGTCCGATCCTGATGACAACAATTGCGATGGTATTTGGTATGTTCCCAATTGCATTAGCATCCGGAGCAGGAGCTGAATGGAAAAACGGATTAGCATGGGTAATTATCGGAGGATTAATTTCTTCTTTATTCTTAACCCTGATCGTAGTTCCTGTTATTTATAACATCATGGAGAAAATTATTGCCAGAGTGAGCAAAGGAGAAAAAATCGATTACGAAGCTGAAATGGTTGCTGATTATACGCCAACAGAGGTTAGTGAAGATGGTTTTAATCCTAAACATACGCATTAAGAAATTCCAATATAAAAAATTCCAAATTCCAGTTTTTTGGAGGAATTTAAAGCTAAAAAAATCCCAAATTCCGATTAAGGAGTTTGGGATTTTTTTATTGAATTTTTTCAGATTTGGAATTTGGAATTTTATAATTTCAAATACAAATAATGATTATAATAATCAATAATCGCTTTTCCTTCCAATAAAACATCAGCACCAATAATACCGTGAACAGCTTTTGCTTTGTGGGCTTCTAAAGCTTCATTTACATGCGAAAGATCAAAAATAACCAGATTGAAATCCTGATTTTTCCAGCTGCCAAGTTGTAATTTATTATGAGACGAAATTTGCGTTTTCATTCCTGTTCCTCCGGCTCCCGAAGCTCTAGTTTTGGATTTTTTGGCATTCAGTTCAAAACGTTCTATACTTTCAAATCCTACACACGAATTTGAAGCTCCTGTATCTAAAATAAAATTTCCTGAAACGTCATTTATTTTGGCTTTTATTAAAAGATGTTGTGTCTTGATAACTTTGAATTTTATTTTTTTGTATCTCTCTTTTTTGAGAACTTCGTGAAGATTTTCCATTTTCGATAGGGATTGAAAACCAAAAATAAACCAATTACAGTCAATAAACTAATGATGTAATAGATATAATTCGCTGATTTTTCTTCTGCCGAAATAGATCCATAATACACAAAAGAGCTCCAGTAATAAGGTGATTTCTTTGTGTTGGGGATTGACTTATCCTGTAAAAAAGCAAGTTTTGCATTCGTATTGGCCTCAAAATAAGGAACGTCATTTTTAATGTTTTTATAAAAATCTGCCATAAAAACCGATGTCGTATAATCGTTTACCTTCCATAAAGAAAACAGTAGATTTTGTGCTCCGGCAAACTGAAAACCTCTTGCTACGCTCATCGCACCTTCGGCTTTATAGAGTTTACCAATTCCGGTTTCGCACGCACTTAAAACCACCAAATCAGGATTGATGTTGAGGTTGTACAATTCAGAATATAAGATTTCCTGATCGTAAAATTTAATGCTTGCCGGAGTTTCAATATCGCCCGAAGAGGCATGTGTACTTAAATGCAAAATCGAATATTGGTTGGCATTAATTTTAAAATTTGAAAAACTTGCGTCTGCATTTTCTAAATATTTTCCTTTGAAATTACTTTGAATAGATTCCAGTTCCTTTTTCGAATAACTCAACTCAAAAGCTGTTTTTTCGAAAACCGGAAAAATCCCCAAAACAGTTTTTTCAGATTTTAAAACAGGTTTTGAATTCAGATAATTGTTAGCCGAATTATTATATCCAATCTTGAAATCATTCAACAAATAATGCATTTTGGCAAAATTTGTTGTAGAAGATTCCTGAGTTATCAAAGCTTCAAAAGGAAGAAAATTCAAAATGCCATCAGGAACAATGATGAGGTTTTTGTAGATCACATTTGAAGGTAACTTCAATAAATCATAAACTCTTTTTCCATAATAATTATAGCCGGAAATATCGTTGGTAATCGCATCTGCGCCATTAAAATAATCAATAAATTTTACAATTTCGAGCATGGATCTATGTGCCGTATAAAAATGACTAAAATTGATTCTGTTATTTTGTAAAGTGAAATAAAACAAATTTTCATTTCCCATAAAATAATAGACCATAACGGCTTTATCTTTTTCCAGTTTTGAAAACAAAGACTTTATATCGCAATTTTCAGGAATATAATCCGGGTTTTCAGACTGCATTTTCTTCAGCGAAAGCATCAGTTCATTTTGTTCTTTTATAAGCTGATTTATTCTTGAAATATTAGCCAAATCTCCTTTTTGCTGTTCTTTTATAATAGTGTTATTGACATTTTGAAATTGCTGTATCATTTGTTTTTCTTTCGCGGAAGCGCTTTTAATATTCGAACGATAGCTTTTTAATATTCCGGATTTGGTTTTTTCAGCCATTTGAAAAGCCTCTTTTAAATACTGCAACTTGTTTTCTTCCTGATACAATCGATCATAAATCAAAAGACATTTTTCAGTTCGATTTCTCGCCCTGATCTGGGTAATAATTTTAGAGTTTTCATAGACCAAACCATTTATGAATAGATCTTCGATATGAAAAGAAAGACTAAATGCTTCAAGAGCTTTTTTGAGCTGATTTTGTTTAAAGAATAATTCGGACTGTAAATCTAAAACATCAATTAAAACCGTTTCTGCATACAACTGATTCTGATTAGGAAGATTATTTTTTGAATTGTAATTCGGAATTAAAATTTTAAAAATAACCTGAATCTGTTTCTCGCTTTCATCATATTTTGTTTCATCAAAAAGTAATAATGCCTTTTCATAATATAGTTTTGCCAATTTTCGAGGCTGTTGATTCGGGATCTCTAAAAATAGTTTTTCTGCTTTTGCTAAATAAGAAGCAGCGATATCAAATTGTTGTCTCTGACGATTGAGCGTTGCCAGATTTCGATAAGAATTGGATAAAGTTTCTGATTGTTGTTTTTCATTTTTCAGATAATTTATGGCAGACTCAAAAGCATTTTCAGCTTTTTGATAGATTTCAGGATGCATTAAATTTCCAGCTGAGCTCAGGATGTAACTATTCCCCAGATTATTCAATAAAATCCCTTTCTGAGAATTCGATAATTTTTCTGTTTTTAGAGTACTTTCTAATAATTCAATCGCCAGAGAAATCTTCCCGGAACTCTGATACACATTCGATAAATTCAAAATCGCAGCAAACTTTTGCCTTTGAGCATCAGGATAATTTTTGGAAGTATTTATAATGAAAAAGTATTGCTTAATGGTATTTTCGGCACTTTCATAATCGCCTAAAATAGTATATAAATTGCCTAAAGGTTTCAGGCAAAACTCAATAATATCGTAATCGCCAAGTTTGTTTTTCTGATAAACCTGCCAGGCTTTCTCGTAACTCGCAATCGCTTTTTCGGTTTGCCCAAATTGGTTTTCATAATACGCTTTATTACAGTTCAAAACCACAATGGCCAATAATTCGTCTTTGGTTTTTGGTTTAGGATTTTTCCAAAAAGCAGTTTCAAGATGGGTTAAATTTTGTAACGCTTTCGCGGAAGGATGAGCAACAAAAACATCAACTGCATTGTATATTTTGTCTTCCTGATGCTGTCCAGATAGAATCAGTGTTGAGAAGAATAAGATATAGCAATATAGTTTTGTCATATTTTTTTGTTTCACAGAGATTTGCGGAATGTGTATAACGTTTTTTCGCCACGAATTCACGAATTATTTATAATTGATTGAAAAAAATTCGTGAATTCGTGGCTAACTTTTTAAAATTAGTAAAACTTAAAATTTCCATATTCCGTAAAACTGAAAGTAATTAAAATTTTGTTCGAAATTCATAACATAGCGCGCGCCTAAACTCGGACCAATTCTTGCGAAGCCTAAAGTTAAGTCAAATAAAAGTCCTGTTTTTAAATTGACAAATGAATTTTTTACTGAACTTGATTCGGTTCTCATATCCATTAAAAACTGATCGGTTCCGCCTTCAAAACTTTCGATTTTTTTGCTGGTAGTTTGTTCAGACGAAACATCAAAATTAGCCTGAACTCCTGCACCAACGCCAATATAATTATTGATGTTGTACCGAATTAAAATTGGAATTTCCCAGTTTACGCTTTTGTTTTCTGTAGTTGTTGTCGTGCGCTGAAATTGCTTCACTCCGTTTGGGTTTACCACATTTTGATCGACGACTGTTGCAGCACTTTCGTATTTATTAATAGCATTGAGCCATTCGGCCTGCCAATAAAAGCGATACGATTTAAAAGGCGAAATTGTGGCACCTACAAAATAACTGGTCGATTTTTCAAGATCAGGATATACATTATAACCCGCTTTTGCGCCAATCGAAATTCCGGGCAGGAATCGGGTAGTGGCGTAGTTGGTTGTGATAGGTTCATTTTTATCGAAGATAATTGCGGTTCTGCTTCGGGTTTTTACCTTATGAAAATCCTCCGCAAATTTCATGGAGTATTTTACAAAACCTTTGGTAGAATCTTTTTCATGTACATTTTTCTGTTCGCTTCCAGGTAAATATATATTCTTGAAAGTAAAAAAGATTTGATTTTTTTTGATAATCGTATCGAGACAACTTACAGTAGGAACTTCATCTTTTGGACAAATGGGACATTTTGGATACATGTCCTCGACCTTAAATGTTTTCTTGTCGAACATATCCGGAACATCAGTTTCTAACCGAATCATTCTCGCCGGACCTTCGCCATTGTTTTGAAAACGGGTTTTAAAATTTACTCGTTTAAAACGCACCAGCCTATAATTCATAAAACTTCCGTTAGATCCCATTTTGTTCGGATCGTGAGAAGTTACGATTTCCATTTCGAGGTTTTTTATCTTGTGGTTTTTATAACTTCTGTTGGGTACAAAAATCCCACGCATGGTAACCGTTGCGCTGGTATCTTTGATCATTTCCGGAGTCGTTTTAAACGTATAAAACACATTGCGGGTTGCTCCGGGATTGGCATCATCAAATTCTAAGATCGAAACATTATGATAGGTTTTATTGGCTTCTAATAATGATGCGCCGAGATCTTCCTCGGTAGTCGTGTTTCTGTATTTTTTGGTTCTGAAATTACTTTCGGCGGAAGCCAGATAATTATTAGAATCATCAAGATCCGTAACAGCAGCAATGTTTTTTTCTTTTATTTCACGCTCGTTTGCATAGGTTCGAAAGTCTGTTAATTCGAAATTATTGTTTTTAAATTGTTTCTCATTATAGAACAAATACAACTTTCCGCTCGCTACGTAATTCTCCAGATTTTGATAACCTACTACGACTACCATTTCCTGATCCGGAATAGGATCGCAATTTTTGAGGATCGCAAAACCATTTTGATCTGCTATTGAGGCAATGTCTTTATAGTTAGTATCGGTAATGTCATTTACGGCGACTTTTTTTGGTCGTGTTGCAGGAGGTTTTCCGTTGTCATAGTTGTTGGTTACCGCCAGTCTTGTGGTGTAGGTTCCTTTGTTTTTATAAACGTGCTTGGGTTCGGCTTCTTTGCTGTAATGTCCGTCGCCCAGTTCCCATAAATAGGAGTAACTTGGTTTTGGTGCTCCTGCAATGGGTATCAACGGCGGGGTTTCGGGTTTGTAGGTAACGGCATTTCCGTTCTGAATAAGAACAATATTGGCTCGACGGGTTATGGTGTCTTTTACTTTGGTTTGCGCTATTGAGAAAATAGAGAATAGAATAAAGAAAATAGACAGTTGTGGTTTCATAACTAGACAGTTTTGGGTTCTAAAATCATGATTGTTAATTTTAAAACTGGATTAAATGTAAAAAAAAGTGATGAGCAAATCACCACTTTTTCTTAAAAGTATTTTGTAAGTTACTGAATAGCATTGATTGCGGCTATCAGTTGAGCTTCGGTGCCGACTGTTGTTTCGGCTAAAGTAAAGGTGTAAACATCGTTGGCAGCAACGGTTACGGCTTTGATTGCATAACGCCATTGACCATTAGATTCGGTTACAAAAATCACGTGACATTTTAAACCAATCGGAATTTGACCATAGTGTTCGCTGAATAATCCTGCAGGCGTATAAGTATCTAATTTTGCTAATGCATTTGTTCCTTCGCCATCGTATGACAGGTAAACGGCGCTATTGTTGTTGTCGTAACCAGTAGGAGCAGCCACAAGAAGGGTAGTTTTAGGTCTTGGATCGCTGTAAAAACGGTCTACATTTGTCCATCCAAAGTTGCCAAAAGTTACGTAATAATTTGCTCCTTCGCCTTGTACACCACCTTTTCCGCCGCCAGTTCCGTCAGCATTTGGTTTATTCTCTCTCCAGGCCAGTTCTCCATTATCATCGATTGTACCATTCCATAAAGTCATTGCATTGTCTAATCCATTTGTTAAAGCTGTTGGAACTATTAAATTCATGCTGCAAGAAGTTTTAAGTTCCACGCCGCCTTGTGTGGCTTTGATGAAGAATTCTCCGCCTGAAATCAACAAGTTTTTCTTTCCGTCAGGCATAATTCCCATTGTTGGTTTGTTAGTAATTAACATCGTTCCTTTGTCGAAAAGTTCGATGTATTCGATGTCTACGGCTCCGGTTACAGCAACTCCGTTTTTGGTCAGACAATCACCGTTGATGTTTAGTTTTACTCCTTTTGCAGATGTAATGGTTACAACACCAGTTCCGGCTGTAATGGTAAATTTTTGTTTGTTTGCTGATACTCCTTTTTCGCTAATGCTTTTAAAAGCTGCTCCGGTTGGAGGCAAAATAAGATTGTCTGTATTATTGTCATCGCCATTGTCGCAGCTGATGAAGGTGATAACTAATAAAAATAAAAGTCCGATTTTTTTAAGATTTGTGTTCATAATTTCTAGTTTTTATAAATCTGTCCTGATGGTTTCAGGTGGTTTTCAGATTTTGGTTAATTATATTCTTATATCAATTTGGGTTTGATATTGTTACCCTTAATTTTAAATATTTTCTTTTTAATTGCTGTTCTGATGTTATATCAACTGGCTTATAAAATTGTTACCCTGTTTTTGATTTTTTTTTAATTTTCTTTTGAAGGGCATTTGTCTTCAAATAAATTTCCGTCTTCATCTATGGCTACCAGAATGTTTTTCTTCCGCGAAAGCGTAATACTCAAATAAATCCAGACAATCGCCCAAAGACCCAATGTGATACAGCTAAGAAACAAATGAAGAGGATGTTTGATTGCTTTTTTTTCTTTGGATAAAACCACGTAAGGCAGTTTCTCATTATGCTCTGTGATGACAAAGCCATTTCGGGTTTTGGCAGAAATCATTTGGTTAAACTGGTCTAAGTTTTTTTCGGTTACAAATTGATAAGTTTCCATTTCTCTTAATTTTATTATTGTTTTTAGAAAAGGTTTTTTCCACAAACTCCACGAATGAGCACGAATTTTAAATTTCAATAATTAGAAAATCTGTGACAATCTATTTTTGATCCGTTTAATCTGTGGGTCATCTGATTACATTTTATTAATGCTAAAAGACTTTTGTTACATTATATCAACCTCATATGTTAATTGTTACCCTATATTGTGAAATTTATTTACAATTGTTTTTTAAATTAGCTACAAAAAGTTTTTTTTATGGGCAAAACGAAAATTCATCCTGATCAAATATACATTGAGGGACTTGCGGCAAATGACTCGGCAATTATTCAGGCGATTTACAAAAAGTTTGTTCCAAAAGTGGTAATGTTCATTATGAATAATTCAGGTGATAAAGAACATGCACAGGATGTGGTTCAGGAAATTATGATTTTACTTTTTAATCAGGCCAAAGCCAATACACTACAATTGACTTGCCCTTTTGATGCTTACTTTTTTTTATTGTGCAAAAGAAAATGGCTTAACGAACTCAAAAAAACATCGAATAAAGGGGTAACAATAAATGAAGATGTTTTATCTATGAATGAATCTGCATCTGAACTGATTACACACACAGAAGAATTTGATGAAAAACAGCAGCTTTTTGACACCATGTTTTTAAAATTGGGAGATAAATGCCAGGAATTATTAAAACTGAGTTTCACCACTAAAACTATGGAAGAAGTGGCCGAGAAACTGAATGTAACTTACGGTTATGTTCGAAAAAAGAAATCGTTATGTGTGGGACAGTTAACGCAGTGGATTCACGAAGCCAAAAATTTTAAATCGCTAAAAAACTAATTAGTCATGAACGAAGAACGCTATATATTATTCGATCAATATCTTCAGGGAGAAATGACTGTTGAGGAAAGAAATAGTTTTGAAAAACAATTGGCCGAAGATCATGAATTGTCCTCGGAATTTGAAACTTTCAAAGAAGTACAGTTGCGCCTTAAAACCAAATTTGAACATGAAGAGGAGAGAGAAGCGTTTAGAGCAAATTTAACCACGATCTCAGACAAACATTTTAATACCAGCAAACCAAAAGTGGCTCTAATGCGACCTTGGTATTTAGCCGCGGCCGCATCTGTTATTATTTTGTTCGGATTGTTCTTTTTTGATTACAATAATCCGTCTTTTGCCGATTACGATAACCCCGAAACAGCTTCGTTTGTAGAAAGAGGAGATTCAAACGCAGCATTAATAGGAGCGCAAACCGCTTTTAACGATGGGAAATATGCAGCAGCGATTCCGCTGTTTGAGGAAATTTTAAAGGAAAATCAAACACCTGAAATTCAGTATTTTTATGGCGTTTCTTTATTAGAAGAAAGTAAATATCCAAAAGCCGAGGCAGTGTTTAATGAATTGAGATCAGGAACATCTGCTTATAAAGATAAAGCAACGTGGAGTCTCGCTTTGTCTAAATTGAAACAAAAGAAATATACAGAGTGTAAAGAAATCCTGGAGACTATTTCGCAGGATTACGAAAACTACGATGAAGTAGAACATTTATTAGATGAACTGGATTAAGACATAAGTTTCGCAGAGATTCACAAAGAATGACATTGAAATTCGCAAAGAGTTAAAACACTTTGCGATTTTTTTTTGCAAAAACCACACAACAAGAGAAAAATCCGTGCACATCCGCGTTTTCACAAAGTGAATCCGTGTCATCCGTGTGCCATTGACTTCGCTCAATCAAAGATAACCAAGCCAACAAGAAAAAATCCGTGCACATCCGCGTTTTCACGAAGTGAATCCGTCTAATCCGTGTGCCATTTTACCGCCACAAACATTCAAATTGGGAAAGTTTTTAATATTGTCGTAATTTTGAACCTTTAAAAAAAACACACCATTGAATTCAAAACCCATAATTACCGATACGCATACACACTTATATTCTGAAGAGTTTGATCAGGATCGTGACGAGATGATGCAAAGAGCCATTAATGCCGGAGTAACACGCTTTTTTATTCCCGCCATTGATGCTGCTGCAACGCAATCTATGTACGATTTAGAGCAAAACTATCCTGATAATGTATTCCTCATGATGGGTTTGCATCCCACTTACGTGAAAGATAATTACGAAGACGAGTTAAAGCACGTAGAAACTGAACTTGCCAAAAGAAAGTTCTATGCTGTTGGCGAAATCGGAATTGATTTGTATTGGGATAAAACACATCTTAAAGAACAGCAAATTGCTTTCAAGAGACAGATTCAGTTAGCGAAACAATACAAATTGCCTATTGTAATACATTGTCGTGAAGCTTTTGATGAGATTTTTGAAGTGCTGGAAGAAGAGAAATCAGATGATTTGTTTGGCATTTTTCATTGTTTTTCCGGAACGCACGAACAAGCGCTTCAAGCGATATCTTATAATATGAAATTGGGAATTGGTGGAGTGGTAACATTTAAAAACGGAAAAATCGATCAGTTTTTAAACCAAATCGATTTGAAACATATCGTTTTAGAAACAGATTCTCCTTATTTAGCGCCCATTCCGTATCGCGGAAAACGTAATGAAAGCAGTTATTTAGTAAATGTTATTGCTAAGTTGGCAGACCTGTATGACGTTTCTGAAGAGGAAATTGCACAACGAACAACACAAAATTCTGTAAACGTTTTTGGGATTTAATTTATACCTTACAATAGTTTAATTTTTTTTTTGTTCTTTTGCCCACTTAAAACCAATATAAATAATGCAGAGATTTGATGCCATTCGACCGTTTTATGATTCTGAAATAAATGAAGCCCTTCATGCTGTTGCCAATCATCCGATGATGAAAGCCATGATGAACTTTACTTTTCCGGAAGTAGAAGATCAGGTTTGGAAAGAGCAATTGAAGAAAACACACTCTATACGTGATTTTCAATGCAACTTTATTTATAACACCGTACAAAAAGTTCTGGAAAAAAGCTCTGAAGGACTTACAACTTCAGGTTTCGAGAAACTGGAAAAAAACACCTCTTATTTATTTGTTTCTAATCATAGAGACATTCTTTTAGATACAACCTTATTAAACGTTTGCCTTTTCGAACATGGTTTAGTCATGACAGCATCAGCAATTGGAGACAATTTGGTTAAAAAAGCATTCCTGAGCACTTTGGCAAAACTGAATAGAAACTTTTTAGTTTTAAGAGGTTTAACACCCAGAGAAATGCTGCAAAGCTCAAAATTATTGTCTGAATATATAGGACAGTTATTGCTTCGCGAAAATCGTTCGGTTTGGATCGCACAAAGAGAAGGCCGTACCAAAGACGGAAATGACGAAACCAATCCCGGAGTTTTAAAAATGATCGGAATGGGTTCTGATGAAGCCAATTTGATGGATTATTTTAAGAAATTAAAGATCGTTCCGGTTTCTATTTCGTATGAATATGATCCTACAGATGTACTGAAAATGCCACAATTAATGGCAGAAGCCAATAATGAGGTTTATATTAAAGAAAAAAATGAGGATTTCATGACCATTTTAAGTGGTATCATGGGAACCAAAAAAAGAATACACATTTCTGTTGGAGATGTTCTCGATACAGAAATTGATCAGATTGTGGCTGAAAATGACAATGCCAACAAACAAATTCAGGCTTTGGCCCAAGTTATTGATGATTCGGTTTTAAAGAATTATCAGTTATGGCCAACTAATTTTATCGCTTACGACATTTTAAACGGAACCAATAAATTTGCACATTTATATAAAGAAAGCGAAAAATCACTTTTTGAGCGTCGTTTAGAAATGCGTATCGGAAGCGATAATCCAGTTACCAGACAAGGATTTTTATCTATGTATGCCAATCCTGTAGTCAATAAATTAAAATACCAGGATGTCATCTAAAGCTAAAATATTGCTGATTTATACCGGTGGAACCATCGGTATGAGCAAAGATTTTGAGACAGGCGCACTCAAAGCGTTCAACTTTGGAAAATTATTGCAAAAAATTCCTGAAATCAAACAATTAGATTGTGAGATTGAAACGGTTTCATTTGAAAATCCGATAGATTCATCCAACATGAATCCTGCAGAATGGACAAAAATTGCCGAGATCATCGAAGAAAATTACCTTTCTTTTGACGGATTTGTTGTCCTTCATGGTTCAGATACTATGTCGTATTCTGCTTCGGCATTGAGTTTTATGCTCGAAAATTTAGCAAAACCAGTAGTTTTTACAGGATCGCAATTGCCAATTGGAGATCTTCGTACCGATGCTAAAGAAAACCTGATTACGGCCATTCAGATTGCGTCTCTTCAGGAAAACGGAAAACCTGTTATTACTGAAGTTTGTTTGTATTTTGAATATAAATTGTACCGCGGTAACAGAACGTCAAAAGTAAATGCCGAACATTTTAGAGCGTTTACAGCACCAAATTATCCTGAATTGGTAGAATCTGGCGTTCATCTTACATTAAACAGACATTTATTTCTTCCTATAAAAGAAAATGCCAATTTAATCGTTCATAAAAACTTAGACAATCACGTTGCCATCATAAAAATGTTTCCCGGAATGAGCGAAGTCGTTTTATCTTCAATCCTTGCTATTAAAGATTTAAAAGGAATCGTTCTGGAAACTTACGGTTCAGGAAATGCCCCAACCGAAGATTGGTTTTTGAATTTGATTCAGAAAGCTATTCAATCTGGTTTGCACATCGTCAACGTAACACAATGTTCCGGCGGAAGTGTCAATATGGGACAATACGAAACCAGTACTGCCTTAAAATCTCTTGGCGTTATCTCCGGAAAAGACATTACTACAGAAGCGGCAATTACAAAACTAATGTATTTGTTAGGTCACAATATTCCAAAAGAAGACTTTAAAAATATTTTCGAAACGGCTTTGAGAGGAGAAATTTCGTTGTAAATAGAAAAAAATCCAATATTTTGAAATTCCAAATTCCAAGACGTGAGAGTTATATCTCAAGATTGGAATTTGGAATTTTTTTAGTAATTGGAGTTTCCTTTTTCACTTTCAAAGTTTTCACTATATAAGTTATATAAGTTCATTTAATTAAAGTGCTTTATATCCAGTTTGTCATTTCGACGAAGGAGAAATCCTCGCAAGTAGCTCCGTTCCTAAAAGCCAATCTTTGTCGAGTTTCTAGTGTGATTTCTCCTGCGTCGAAATGACAAAAACAACGCAAAGAAATACAGTAACCACAATCTTGTCATTTCGACGCAGGAGAAATCACACGAGGAACTCCGTTCCTAAAGTTTTAATCTTTGCAGATTTACGCGCGTGATTTCTCCCTCCGGTCGAAATGAGAAGATCGTGGATAATTGGAATTTGGAATTTAATTTTTGGAATTTCTAAATTGAACCTGACAACTTTCCAATTCTTCCTCACAACTATGTCTTTTATAATACACATAAACAATCACTGAGAGAATACAAATAATTCCCTGAATCGCCACTGTATTTCTGGTTCCTATAATATGTGAAACATAGCCAATAATCAAACTTCCCACAGGAATCATTCCCTGATACGCCATCAAATAGTAACTAATACTTCTGGAACGCATGTTTACCGTACTTTGTGTCTGAATGTAAATGTTTATAGATGAGGTTTGTGCCATCATACCCACACCGCTCAATGCCATGCAGATAAGCGCAACAGTTAAACTGTTTGAATACGCCAGTATAATGATGCTAAAACCTAACAGTAAGCTTGCAGCGATCATTATTTTGCCCATGTTATCTGCTTTTTTAAGATTCGCCAAATAAATAGCTGATAGAATAGAGCCAATTCCGGCGGCACTTTCGAACCAACTAAAGGTTTGGGCATTTCCGCTAAAAATATCTTTTGCAAAAACCGGCATCAAAGTATTAAAAGAAATTACGAACAAACTGCTGCACATTAACATCAAAAGCATTTTTGCCATTTCGGTTTCTTTTTTCACATAATCCAGACCTTCGATAAAATCATCGTACATTTTCATTTTATCGGTGGCTTTGATATGCGGTGTGATTTTCATCATCAATAAAGAAATTAAAACGGGGATATAGCTTAAGAAGTTTCCAATAAAACAAATGTCTTCTCCGTAATTGTGCAAAATAATTCCGGCTAATGCAGGACCGGCAATTCGGGCAAAATTATTTAAGGTGGAGTTTAAGGCGACAGCGTTTGGTAAATCTTCTTTATTGTCTACAATATCAATCATCATGGTTTGTCTGCAAGTCATGTCGAAAGAATTGATGATTCCCTGAATTAAACTTAAGGCCAGAATAAAGTTGATGTTGTATATCTTTAAGTAAATCATTAATGCCAAAGCTCCGGCTTGCAGCATCGCCAAAGATTGTAATAAAATCATGGCGCGGTGTTTATCATAACGCCCAATAATGCTTCCGGCTAAAGGTGCCAGAAATAAAGACGGAATCATACTTAAAAAAGTCGCTAATCCTAATAAAAAAACAGACCCCGTGACGCTGTAAACCATCCAGCTTACTGCCGTTTTTTGAAGCCACGTACCAATTACCGAAACGGATTGTCCGTAAAAGAATAACTTGAAGTTTTTTGATTTTAACGCTTTAAACATAATGCCTAATATTTTTTTACAAAGTTCGGGATTAGTATTTCATTAGAAAAATTAATAATTTTACTGATAATGAGTAGTAAAACTTATCGATATGGAAATTTATCAACTAGAATATTTTATTAAAACGGCTGAAGTACTGCATTTTACAAAAGCGGCTGAATTGTGTTTTGTCACACAATCTGGCTTGTCGCAGCAAATAAAAAAGTTAGAAGAAGAACTCGGAATGCCTTTATTTATAAGGATTGGAAAAAAAGTACAGCTTACAGAGGCAGGTTCTGTATTCTTGATTCACGCTAAACAGGTAATCGAAAATGTGCAAAGTGGGAAACAGGCGATCGATGATTTGAACCAAATGATTGGCGGAGAATTACGAATTGGCGTTACCTACATTTTTGGACTTTTGGTTTTGCCTATCGTCAACTTGTTTGCCAAAACATATCCCAATTTAAAGATTGTGGTTGAATATGGCTCAACGGAACCTTTAGAAACGAAGTTATTAAATAATGAACTGGATTTGGTTTTGGTCATTTCATCCAAAGAGATAAAAGAAACAATTCAGAAAATCCCATTATTCAGGTCGAATCTGGTTATGGCAGTGGCAAAAACACATCCGCTGGCGACTTTAGATAAAATTTCTTTTAAAAAAATTGGAGAATATCCGCTTGTTTTGCCTGTAAGAGGATTTAGTTCGAGAGAATTCCTGGATGAATTGTTTTTAAAAAATAACATGAAACCAAAAGTTTCGATCGAATTAAATGCAGTTCATGCGCTTTTGCAATTGGTAGAAGAAAGCGATTGGGTTACTATTGTAACCGAGAAAGCGTTAAAAGGCTGGGATAATCTAAAAGCAATAGCCATTACAGGAGTTCCGACGCAAAGAGATTCTTTTATGTTAACGATCGAAGGAGCCTATCAAAAAAAGGCCGTAAAATTGTTTATGGAAGAATTTAGAAAAAGTATGTAAACTAATATCAGATTTTGTTTTTCTAAGTCAGATTTTTTTGTGTTCTTTGCAGACCAATTTAGAGAGGTGTCCGAGTGGTTGAAGGAGCTAGCCTGGAAAGCTAGTATATGGGTAACTGTATCGAGGGTTCGAATCCCTTCCTCTCTGCAATTTTTTTAAGTTAAATAATACCAAACCTCGAAATCTGTATTTCGGGGTTTTTTTATTAACTTTCTCTAATTATTAGATCAATATTTTAAAATGTCAGAGCTTTTATTAAAGACAAGTTGTTACCAAACATATTGTAAATGTTTTCAGAGAGGGTTTGGAAGAAAAAAGCAATGTGCAAATTTTGCACATTCTATTTCTTAAATCCATTAAGTTATAATTATTAAACTTATAGTAGTGTGAGTGATTTTATTAATAAAAGAATGGCAAAAGGAAAAAGTATAAATGTTGCAGGAAACCAAATTACTATTTTATCAAAAGATGGTAAGAATGAATATATTTCCTTAACTGATATGGCCCGTAGTTAATTGCAAGAAGTTGTAATCATAAAATGGCTGAGTCTTAAAAGTACAATCGAATATCTTGGAGAATGGGAAGCATTGTACAATCCAGATTTTAATTATACCGAATTCGGTATAATTAAAAATGAGGCAGGCAGTAATAATTTTGTGCTTTCGGTAAAGCAATGGATTGAGAATACTGGTGCAATTGGGCTTAATGCCACCGCTGGACGATATGGCGGAACTTATGGACATAAAGATATAGCCTTTCATTTTGGAATGTGGATTAGTCCTAAGTTTCAATTGCTGTTGGTGAAAGAATTTCAAAGACTTAAAGAAGAAGAAAATGAAAGACTGAACCTAACTTGGAATTTACAGCGAACTTTGGCAAAAGTAAATTATAAGATACATACTGATGCTATAAAAGAGAATTTGATTCCTCAATTGCTTACTAAAGAAAAAATAAATTTTATATATGCAGATGAAGCAGATTTATTAAATGTAGCACTGTTTGGAAAAACAGCAAAACAATGGCGTATTGAGAACCAAAATGTAACAGGAAATATAAGAGATGAAGCCACAATAGAACAGCTAGTTGTACTTAGTAATATTGAAAGTATTAATGCCGTACTAATAAACAAAGGGATTACACAAAGCCAACGTTTAGAACAATTGAATGCCATTGCTATAACACAAATAAAATCATTATTAGGTAATATAAACCTTGAAAAGCTTAAATAGTGGCAATAAAATAAAAAACCCGTAAACTCATTTATAGTTTCACTGTTTTCCTTGGCAGAAATTGCTTGCTGATTTGTTTCCCAAAGATTTTGAAAGTGGTTTTTGTTTCATGTCTTTAATTTCTTAAATACAGTTTTCATTTTTACACCACCGGAATATAAATATCAAATTTAGCTCCGTGATGCAGTTTGCCGGTTGCGGTAATAACCCCATTATGATTTTCGACAATTTTTTTCGAAATGGCAAGACCAATCCCGGTTCCTTTATAATCGGTTTTATTGTTGAGCTGCTGGAACATCTCGAAAACGCGGCTTTCAAACTGAGGGTCAAATCCAATACCGTTATCGCTTATAATAATGTGGCAATAATCAGCGGATGATTTATTTTTCTTTGTTGTTGGTTTTGTATAAACACTTTCGATCGTAATGTGAGGTGCTTTTTCTTTTGTGGAGAATTTCAGAGAATTACTTACTAAATTGTATATCAATTGATAAAACTGCGACGGAATTATAAACGCGCTACAATTTCCGGATATTTCGACAACAGCTTTTTTAGTTATGATTTCTTTTTTTAAATCTTCTAGGACTTTATCTATAATAGTATTAAGATTGACGTTTTCAAATTTCTTTTCGGTTACACTAGTTCTAGAATAAGTCAATAAATCGTTTATAAGTGCCTGCATATGAAAGGCAGCAACTTCTATTCGTTCAAAATAATATTTTCCTTTATCTGTTAGATTTTGATGTTCATCAGTTGAAATTCGGTCTGCGAAAACCTGTATTTTTCTCAAAGGTTCCTGCAAATGATGACTTGAAATATAGGTAAAGGCTTCAAGTTCGTTGTTGGCGAGGATTAATTCGGCAGCGCGTTTTTCTTTTTCATTGTTCTGGAAAGTAAGTTCTGTGTTAGCTGTAAGAAGTTCAGCGGCGCGCTTTTCTTTTTCCTTGTTCTGATACGCCAGTTCTTTATTTGCAATCACCAGTTCTGCGGCTCTTTTTTCTTTTTCTTTATTCTGAAAAGTTAGTTCTTTATTGGCAATAACAAGTTCAGCAGCGCGATCTTCTTTTTCCTGGTTTTGGTAGGCCAGTTCTGTATTTGCAATAACCAATTCAGCAGCACGCTTTTCTTTTTCTTTATTTTGATATAAAAGTTCAGAATTGGCAATGCTTAATTCATCTGCCCGTTTTTGTTTCTCTTTGTTTTGGTAGGCGAGTTCAGTATTTGCAATAACAAGTTCGGCAGCGCGATCTTCTTTTTCCTGATTTTGATACGCCAGTTCTGCATTGGCAATAAGAAGTTCTGCAGCGCGTTTTTCTTTTTCTTTGTTCTGATATGCCAGTTCTGTATTGGCAATAACCAATTCTGCAGCACGTTTTCCCTTTTCTTGATTCTGAAAAGTTAGTTCTTTGTTCGCAATAATAAGTTCAGCTGCGCGGTCTTCTTTTTCCTGGTTTTGGTAGGCTAGTTCTGTATTTGCGATAACCAGTTCGGCCGCACGTTTCTCTTTTTCTTTGTTTTGAAAAGCAAGTTCTTTATTAGCAATAATCAACTCTGCAGCGCGTTTTTTTCGTTCTTCTATTTGTTGGGCGAGTCTTTTATTAACCAACAGCAATTCGTCATTGTGATTTGTTTTATTCTTGTCAGGAAAAGTATTTTCATCAGCTGGAATAATTTTTTTTTCACTCATGTTTTTTGGCGCATTTATCCAAATGTAACCTAACTGAATTTAATGTTCTTGTTTTAAATGTCCTAACTGAATTTATAATAGTAAAATAGCATAATCAATCGAACAAAAATTTTCATTATGAGTTTTTTCTTTCATTATAAATAATTGATTTTTATTAATTCTAAAAAAAATCCGACTGACTTACAAGAGTAACGTTTGTATAGTACTTTATTTTTATAAGAAAATATTTACTATTTTTGCGTTTTAAATGGAAGATAAAAAATATGGAAATCAAAAATCAAGTATTAGATGCTATAAAAAAAGCTGCCCAGCCTGTAAATGCAGGTAAAGTAGTCGAATTAACTCAATTAGATCGCAAACAAGTTGATAAGGCAATGAAAATGTTGAAGGACGAAGGCTTAATAGTTTCTCCTAAACGTTGCTTTTGGGAAGCAAAGTAATTTGAAAAAAAACTAGTATAAAAGACAGACCTAACGGGTTTTTAAAACCTGTTAGGTCTAAATCTAAATTTTAAAGTTTAATCTCAAACAAACTAAAAGAACCTTCTTTATAATGCTCCGGTAGTTCGCTTGTCCATTCGATTGTGCTGATTCCTTTATAATTAAATCCGCAGCTTGTGTAGTATTGGTTTATTCTTTCGTTTCCGCTATGTGTGTCAAGCCGAATGTATGCTTTACCGTTTTCTTTGGCATATATTTTTACCCATTCAATGATTTTTTTTACATATGATTGTCCTCTGAATTTTGGATTTGTAGCAATACGATGAAGATATACTGCGGGATCTTGTGCCGCTTGTTTCCAAATAATTAAATCATTAAAAGTAAGTACAAATGTGCAGGCAACTTCGTCTCCTTCTTTGATTATAAAATGACGGTTTTCGGCAATTTCTTTTTCAATTAAAGCTCTTTCAAAACCTCTCCAGCTTTTATTGTTAACCGTTTTTTGATAAGATGTCGCTTGATTGTAAATATCGAAAACAGCATCGATATCTTCATTTGTAGTTTTAAAAAATTCCATTATGGGCTTGTATTCTTTGAATTAATGAATCCTGCAAAGGTAGATTTTCATGGGCGTAAAGGCGATAAAAATTTTCATTTTAACTTTTTTTATCAGATTGTAGCCAAACCACATTTTGTTCAGATTCATGATTTTGCCCAATAATATCGCGGTATAATTCTGGTCTTCTCGCTTTTATGTAACGATTTCCTCCAGCCTGAATGTTTTTTTCTGGAGTAAGAATTGCGGTTGCAAAAGAGTCATCAAAAGAACGGCATTCGGCCAGAATATCTCCAAATGGATCAATAATCATTGAGCAGCCATTTTTTAACTGATCGTCATCCATGCCAATTGGGTTCGAAAAAACAGCATAAATAGCATTGTCATACGCTCTTGCCGGCAACCATTTCATGAGCCAGTCCCTACCTTTCATTCCGTCGAATTCCAGTCGTAAAGAAGTAGGATCGGTTTCGCGGTTTTCCCAAAGTTCAGGTCCAACAAAACCGGCGCCAGGTCGGGTAGAAGGTGTGCACATTGTAACGTGAGGCATAAAAATAATATCGGCGCCTAAAAGTTTTGTCGCACGTACGTTTTCGATAATATTATTGTCGTAGCAAATTAAGATGCCGCATTTCCAGCCTTTAATTTCAAAAATACAATAACGATTTCCAGGCGTTAAATATGGGTTTATAAACGGATGCAGTTTTCTGTATTTGGCCACCAGACCATTTTTGTCGACACAAACATAAGCCTTGAATAAATTGTCGTTTTCATCTTTTTCAAAAAGTCCGGCAAGAATTACAATGTCATTCTTTTTAGCAATTTCAGTAAGTTTAAGGATGCTTTCTCCAGAGGGAATAATTTCGGCTATGTCCAGCATTTGTTCTTTCGATAAATGTCTTGTAAAAGTATATCCGGTAATCGAACATTCGTGAAACGAAATTACATCGCAACCTTCATGCGCTGCTTTTGCAGAAAGTTTTTCGATTACAGATAAATTATAGTTTTTATCGCCACTTTTATTCTCGAACTGAGCTGTGGCTATTTTTAGATTTTTCATATTGTACGCTATTAATGAAAGTCAAAAGTAGCGTTCAGAAAATACTATAAATTGTATAAAACCGACATTTTAAAATAAACCTGAAAGAGAAGTTTTGATGAGGTTGTTGGTTAACTTTCCGGTGCTCACTAAATATTCTTTCGGCGTTATTCCGGTATGTTTTCTAAATTCTTTTATCAGATGGGATTGGTCAGAGAATCCGGCATCATAACAAATTGTCGTCAGATTGGTTTCCTGAGATTTATCTTTTAGCAGTTTTAGGAAATGATGTAGCCTTATAACGTTGCCAAATTTTTTCGGGTTTAACCCAATGCATTCTTTGAACTTTCTTTCCAAATGTCTTTCGGTATAACCGGTATAATCCACCAATTGTTTTAGAGTGAAATCTCCTTTATTCGCCACAATAAAATCTAAAGAATGATTGATGATGAACTGATTTGAAATTGGTTTTGAACTGATTAAAGTGCCAAAGAACTGATTTAAAAGTTCCACTCTTCCTTGATTATTTTGTTCCGATAATTTCTCCTGAAGTAAAGACGCTTTTTGCCCCAATACATCTTCAACCGGAAAAATAGCATCCTGAAATTCATTGGCAGGAATTCCCAATAACTGATGTATTCCGTTGGGTTGAAAAACGACAATTAGTAATGAAATTTCATTATCAGAATAAATGTCTTTAAAGCCATGGAGTTGTCCGTATATAAAAGAAGTTGGCAAATAATTCTTTACTTCATAATTGTCAAGACCAGCAATAAGTTTGTTTTTTAAAGAAAATACAAGGCCGGTATTACCATCAGAAAACAAGCGTAGTTTTTGTATAGCGGTTGCTGCACTATCCAAAAAAGATAATGTTTTATGTAAGGCGCTAATGCTTTTGATGGAGAAACCTGCATTTTTAAATTGTTGAATGAAAATTGTTTGTATCCGTTTTTTGTAGTTTGAATGTAAACAATCGGCTTTTGGCAAATTTAGATATTTTACGGATTATAATTGACGGTTATGGTTTTGAAAATGATTCAATATCAAATTCTTTCTTGTTAAAATTATCTAAAAATATTATATATTTGGTCCCGTATATAAATATTTTGATGGATTTACCCCCTTATTCACCGGGCTTACATAAACTAGTCACTTTACATGTCACTGAAACTCAAAAACTAACAGATAGTCAGGGTTTTGTTGCGATTACGAATTCAATTTTAGAGCAATACAATCTCGAGAAAGTAGGCGTTATTGTTCATGATTTCGATAATGACAGTTTCACGATTTCGTTTTGCCTGAAAGAATCTCATATTTGTATACACACCTGGCCAGAATACAATCAGCTTACTTTAGATGTTTATTTGTGTAATTACCAGCAGGATAATTCACAAAAAGTACGAGATGTTATGGCAAATTATATTACTTATTTTGAAGGAACAATTATAAAAGATTTTGAAATTAACCGTTAGTATATGAAAGTTCCTTGTTACAATTGTGATACTGTTACCGAACTGGAAGTTGGTTTTAAAGTAGTAAATTTTGTCTGCCCCAATTGCCACAGTTTGTATTGGGCAGATAGCGAAGGACAGCTTCGTTCACGATCGAAATTTAAGCCTGAGGTAAATTATTTTGATTTTAAAATTGGCGATAAAGGGCTTCTAAAAGGCACGGAATACATGGTTACGGGTGCCATAACCAAAAAAGTCAACGGAGGTTATCATTGGAGAGAATATATCTTAAAAAATGATGCCGGTGATTTTGTTTATCTTTCTGAATCAGACGGGCATTGGATATTTTTGACCGAAATGGAAGAGAAATTCGATGTACGAATGCATCCAAAATCGATAACATACGACAGCAGTTCTTTTCATCTTTACGAATATTCTGATACCGATATAGACAATGCGGCAGGTTTTTTTGATTTTGAATTACCTGTTAAGAGAGTCCATCTGACAGAATATATCCAGCCGCCTTTGATGATTTCGATTGAAAAAATGAACGGTGTCGAAACCGCTTTTCTGGGGGAGTATATTAGCAAAAAAGAGGTTAAAAAAGCATTCCCGCAAGCTGATTTGCCGTATCAAAGAGGCGTAAGTATTGTTCAGCCCTACTATTTTGATGTAAATAACACGGCCATAATATTTTGCATTTTTCTTTTAATGATCATTACGGCAAACTGGTATATTTATAAAGATCAGGCAGAGCAGATTGTTTTTGATAAAGCCATAGCTTTTACTGATTTTAACGATAAAGAAGTTACAAGTGAATCATTTGTTCTAAAAGGAGGTTCTGCTCCCATTACCGTTCACGTGTCAACAGACGTCGATAATTCGTGGGCGAATGTAGATGTTGCGCTGGTAAATGAAACAACCAATGATGAAATTCATGCCAATAAAGATATCGAGTATTATCACGGTTACGAAGATGGTGAAAGCTGGACCGAAGGCAACTGGTCTGAAAAATTTAATATTTGCGGAGTTAAAGAAGGAAAATACCACCTTTTGATTAAACCGCTAAAAGCACCGGAAGACAATAAAAATACGGCAATGAAAGTAAAAGTGGTGTGGAATCAGCCCTCGAGTCGAAACGTATGGATTATTGCTATATTCATGATTGTAGTGTATGTCGTGATACGATATTTTAAAATAAATTTTGAAAAGATGAGATGGGAAGACAGTTCTTATTCTCCTTATAGCGAATAATAGATATGAAAAGCATTTTTGATTTTTTTAAAAATAATATAGCCGCACTTGCAATAGGATTATTTTGCTTTGCCGCCTATTTGTACTTTGCTTATTCCGGAAACCGGATTTGCGATTGCGAAACAACAGAAAAATATAGTACGTCAGGAAGTCGTAGTTCAGTTAACCATTTTTATCATAAATAAATTTCTAAAGTATGGATTTAATACATTATCAGCCCATCGTTAATTCGATCATTTATTCAGTTTTAGGGTTCGTTATCTTGATAGCAGCTTATTTTATTATCGAAAAAATGACTCCCGAAAATACCTGGAAAGAAGTTGTCGAGAAAAATAATATTGCTGTTGCTATTGTTTTGGCAGCATTTATCATTGGTATTTCAATGATTATTAGTGCCGCAATTCATGGGTAAAAAGTTTATTAAGTTTGAATTTTTATTGCTGTTTGCCGTATTTGTTATTGCGACCTGCGGGCTTATTTATGAGCTTGTTGCGGGAACTTTGGCCAGTTATTTATTAGGCGATTCAGTAAAACAATTTTCATTTATTATTGGAGTTTACCTTTTTTCAATGGGTATTGGCTCTTTTTTTTCTAAGTTTTTTCATAAAAATTTACTGAACACTTTTGTCGAAATCGAGATATTGGTCGGTTTAATTGGCGGTTTGAGTTCAGTAGTTTTATTTTTATTGTTCGAAAGTGTCGAGTACTTTCAGTTCATTTTGTATTTATTGGTTTTCATAACCGGATTTTTGGTCGGGTTAGAAATTCCATTATTAATGAATATCCTGAAAGACAAAGTCGAATTTAGAGATTTGGTTTCTAATGTTTTTACCTTCGATTATATTGGGGCTTTATTAGCATCGATATTGTTTCCGTTAATACTGGTTCCAAAATTAGGAATCATGGGCACTTCGCTGTTCTTCGGGATGATCAACGTAAGTATTGCCATTGTTTTGTGTTTTCTTTTAAAAAAAGAATTAAAGAATAGTTATTTCTTAAAAGCAAAAGCCATTTTTTCGTTTGCGATTTTATTAGGCGTTTTTATCTTTTCGGATAAAATTTTGGCTTATTCAGAAGGAAAGCTTTACGGAGAAAATATCATTTATACCAACTCAACTCCTTATCAGAGAATCGTTTTAACGCACAATAAGAGCGATTACAGGCTTTATCTAAACAACAACCTACAATTTAGTTCAGCCGATGAGTATCGTTACCACGAAGCCTTAGTGCATCCCGTAATGTCGATTGCCAAAAATGTCAAACATGTTTTGGTTTTGGGCGGAGGCGATGGTTTGGCAGTTCGTGAAATTTTAAAATACAAAGATGTTGAAAAAGTAACTCTGGTCGATCTTGATCAGGGAATGACAAAGTTGTTTAAAACCAATAAAGTGCTAACAGATTTCAATAAAGGCTCGCTGAATAATCCAAAGGTAAAAGTCATCAATACCGATGCTTATATTTGGGCAAAAACGTGTACCGAAAAGTTTGATGTCGCGATTATCGATTTTCCCGATCCGTCAAATTATAGTTTAGGAAAGCTGTATTCTTTGAATTTTTATCAAACCCTAAAAACGATTCTGCAGCCCGATGCAGCCGTTGTTATTCAGACTACTTCACCTTATTTTGCGCCAAAATCATTTTGGTGTATCAATAAAACCGTAATGCAGGTTTTTCCTCAGGTCGATGCCTATCATGCTTATGTTCCTTCGTTTGGAGAATGGGGTTATACGATCGCCATCAATGGTTTTGGAACTACTTTTAACAATGTAAACAGAAAAGCTGCCGGATTAAGATTCTACAATTACCAGTTCGACAGATTCAATTATTTTACCAATGATATGATGTCAAATGAAATTGAAATCAATCGATTAGACAACCAAATTTTAGTACGCTATTTTGATGAAGAATGGGGAAAATTACAGTAAATCAAGACGCAGTTTTGTAAAAGGAATTGGAGCTTCTTTATTGTTAATTCCGTTTCTGCAATTTTGTTCCGATAAAATTATCCAGCTGCTGCTTCGTTTGTCCGGAACCAATCATCTTTTGGGACATCGTTTATGGGTAAAAGATTTCCCAAAACCAACAACTCAAATTCATATTCCGTATCTCATTGTTGGTGGCGGAATTTCTGGTTTAAGCGCTGCAAGACAATTTCATAAAAAAGGAATTTCTGATTTTTTGATGCTTGAATTAGAAAGTCATTTGGGCGGAAACTCTTCAAACGGAGAAAATAAGTATTCTAAATTTCCATTAGGAGCACATTATTTGCCTTTGCCTAATTTTAAGGATAAAGAATTGTTACAATTTCTTGAAGAAGAAAAAATCATATTAAGTTACGATGCAAAAGGATTGCCTGTTTTTGATGAATTGCAATTGTCTTTTGCTCCTGACGAACGTTTATTTTACAAAAACAACTGGCAGGAAGGCGTTGTCCCAAAAGAAGGGAATTCTAAAGATCAGGATTTGGAATTCCAGCGTTTTTTTAAAGTAATGGATGCTTTTCGTGAAGGAAAAGGAAAAGATGGAAAGTACTTATTTGATATTCCGCTTCGTCTTTCTTCAGAAGATATTCAGACGAGAAGTTTGGATAAAATCACGATGAAGGAATGGTTTGAAACCAATAATTTCGCAGCAACACCACTATTTGATTATATTGATTATTGCTGCAAAGACGATTTCGGACTCGGAATAGATTACGTTTCTGCCTGGGCTGGAATTCATTATTTTGCCGGACGAAAACAAGATGCAGCTTCAGATAAAAAAGAAAGCGTTTTGACCTGGCCGGAAGGAAACGCCAGATTAGTTTCTCATCTCAAAAAATATACCGACAAAAAAACGTTGAAAAATCATTTGGTTTATGAGGTTAAAGTCGAAAACAATAAAGTGGTTGCCAAAGCTTTTGATGATGTCAAAAAAGTTTCGGTAGAAATTATTGCTGATAAAGTAATCATGGCAACGCCACAGTTTGTGAATCAGTATGTGATCAAAGACCGAAAAGAATTTACAAAAGAGTTTCATTATACGCCCTGGCTTTTGGCAAGCTTAACCGTGACGGATTTAGCCGATAATTTTAGTTTTCCGCTTTCGTGGGATAATGTTATTTACGATGCAAAAGGTTTGGGTTATGTGTATGATCAGCACCAGTCTTTAAATCAGATTCAGACCAAAAAAGTAATCACATACTATTATAGTTTCTCTTCAGCCGATTTAAGAAAATCGCGAAAGGAATTGTATAAAAAGAATAAAGAATATTGGAAGCAATTCGTTTTTGATGATCTTAAAATTGCACATCCGGATATTGAAGAATGTACCGAAGAAATGGAAGTTTTTCTTTTAGGCCACGGAATGGTAAGTCCTGCACCGGGTTTTATTTTTGGCAAAGCCAAAGAAGAAGCTTCAAAAAGTATTGAGAATCGTATTTATTTTGCCCATACAGATCTTTCGGGAATTTCGATTTTTGAAGAAGCTTTTCATCACGGAATTAATGTCGTAAACCAAATTTTAGATGAAACAACCCTGGATTCATAAAGCCAAAACCGATTTGAGTTTCATCATTGGTCCGTCCTTTTTTGTGATGGCCATTATATTTTTGTTTCAGGATTATATTACTGAAATAGAAAATAAGTATTCGTTTTATACCTGGCTTTTTCTGATTGTTTTTATTGATGTGGCGCACGTTTACGCGACCTTATTCAAAACCTATTTTGTGGCTGATGAATTCAAAAAGAATAAAAAAAGATTATTGCTTTTGCCAACAATTTGTTTCGCCATTGGGATTATTCTTTTCTCTTTTGGAAGTTTGGTTTTCTGGTCCTTTCTGGCGTATGTCGCTGTTTTTCATTTTATTAGGCAGCAATATGGCTTTATGAGATTGTATGCGAGAAACGAAGAAAAAACGAAACTTTCTGTAGTTATTGACAATCTGGCCATTTATGCTTCAACGGGTTATCCTATGTTGTATTGGTTTTTTTCTTCCGAAAGGAAATTCAATTGGTTTGTGGCAAATGAGTTTTTTCGTTTTGAGAATGCCTTTTTACTACAAATATTGTTTTGGATTTACGTTTCGATTTTATTGATCTATGTAAGTTACACCATTCATAAAAGTATAAAAAACAGGTTTTTCAATATTCCTAAAAATGCCATTATTTTGGGAACAGCGCTTTCGTGGTATTTTGGAATCGTGTATTTTAATGACGATCTTATTTTTACTTTACTAAATGTGGTTTCACACGGAATCCCTTATATGGCATTGGTTTATTTTAGGGAAATCGAAAATAAACCGAACCATAGTTCAGGAGTTTTTAGTTATTTAAAAAGCTATAATGCGATTTTTATATATGTGCTGATTTTAATGGGAATTGCTTTTACAGAAGAATTTTTATGGGAAGTTCTGGTTTGGAAAGAAAACTTCTCAGTAGCAGCTATTGATTTTTCTTCCTGGCAATTTTTAATAGTTCCGTTGTTAAGCGTACCTCAATTTACCCATTATTTACTCGATGGATTTATATGGAAGTCTAATAAAAGCCCAGTCAAAAGTTCTTGAAGTTGGAAAAAATGGACACGAATTGCACCAATTGACACAAATTTTAATACTTAACGTAGTTTGTGAAATTAATTCCACGAACTTATCCGTGCAAATTCGTGCAATTCGTGTTAGCTTTTAATTAGGTAAAAAACTAATCCTGTAAAATCATTTTTGCTTTAGGAACAATACGATCAACAAATAATTTATAGGCAGTTTCCGAAGGATGTAAACCATCTGAAGCGACTAAATTACTGGTGCTTTGGCGTGTAATATCTGTGATCGAAATAAAAGTTACGCCACTGCTTGTGCACGTATTTTCGGCAAAAGTATTGTATTGATCAATTTCATTTGAAATTTCTGTTCGTTTTGCGCTGCTATAGCCCGAAGCAAATGGCGTGTAAGCATAATCAGGAATCGAAACTACGATTACGTTTTTCTTATCACCTTTTGCCAGTTGTATGGCTTTGTTGAGTAATTGCGGAAATTCTTTTTGATAAACCGAAATGTCAATGTGCTGATATTGATTGTTTACACCAATTAAAAGTGTAACCAAATCATAAGTAGCATCGGGATTTTCGTTGTTGATAGCCGAGATTAGGTTTGAGGTAGTCCAGCCTGTTCGGGCAATGACTTTTAATGAAAAATCGGCTTGAGGGTAAATTGTTTTTAAACTTGATTTTAGTTGTTCAGGAAAGCGACAAGTTTCGCAAACACTTTGTCCAATAGTATAACTGTCGCCTAAAGCCAGGTATTTTACAGAGCCTGAAATTGGAGTAGTTGGGACTTCTGTTTTAGGTGGGATAACGGGCAAAGGAGGCGCGACCGCAGTTTTTGAAGCTGAGTCGTCAGAACTGCAGCTTAAAAGAAATATAGAAAGGATAACAATAACTATTTGTTTGAAATGTGATTTCATAATTTGTTTAATTAGATTCAGGATCATTTTAAACAAATAGTTACGTTATATAACTTGTTTTGGTTTTTAAACCATTTCAGTTTTCATCATTATTTCTTCTTCGATGGCATTCCAAAGTCCGATTCGTTTTTCTAATGCAAGGATCGAAATCTCTTCCACTTCTTTCCATTTTTCGGCATCGTCTTCGCATAAATCAGAGATCATTTGCATGGCCATTGGTCCGTGTTCATCGGCATCTAATTCTATATGTCTTTCGAAATAATAAAGCAGTTTGCTCAAATCAGTCTCCGGAAGGTTTTTTTGAAAGTTTTTTAGTATTGCGGTAAACATACTAGGTATTAAATCTTCTCTTCCAAAAGTAAAGGCAGCAGCAATTTCATGCGGTTTTCCTTCTTCAATCACTCTAAAAGTAAAATCTAAAAAGGCTTTTGTATCCGGGTGTAATGTACTTTGTTTGATGGCAACAAAAATATTATGCAGCGAATTTACTTCAGACAAAAAGGTATTGATTCCGTTTGTATCGGCTCCACAATCCTGCATTGCTTCAATATACATTTCATAATGACTTTGTCTTCTTCCGTCAATGCTTAAATCGGTTTCTTCGGCAAGAACAATTTCGTTGATTAAATATCTTGTTTCAGGATTTTTTGTAGCAAACCAAGGAGTTGTAGTGCAAGTAAGTTTGGCTTGCAGGGCTTTTAGTAATGACATAAAATCCCAAACAGCAAAAACATGGCTTTCTAGGAAACTATGTAAGTCGTCGATGCTTTGAATTTTATTGTATAAAGAATGTTGTAAAAGTTGATCTTTTTGAGGTTGAATGCTATTGTGGATAGTTTCAATATTCATTTTCGTAATTTTTTGTCAAAGATAAAAAGCTTCCCGGTTAGAAGAAGCTTTTTAATATTGTTTTTGTATATATTTTAATAGTTGTTTACTATTTAAAAGCTGGAATTCCAGTTACATCCATTCCTGTAATCAGTAAATGTATGTCGTGAGTTCCCTCATAAGTAATCACACTTTCGAGGTTCATCATATGGCGCATGATCGAATATTCGCCTGTAATTCCCATTCCGCCCAGCATTTGTCTGGCTTCGCGGGCAATATGAATGGCCATATCGACATTGTTACGTTTTGCCATCGAGATTTGAGCCGTTGTAGCTTTTCCTTCATTTCGTAAAACACCTAAACGCCAGGTTAGTAATTGTGCTTTTGTGATTTCGGTAATCATTTCTGCGAGTTTTTTCTGCTGTAATTGTGTTCCTCCAATTGGTTTTCCAAACTGAATTCTTTCTTTAGCATATCTTAAAGCTGTATCGTAACAATCCATTGCAGCACCAATTGCTCCCCAGGCAATTCCGTATCGTGCTGAATCTAAACAGCCAAGCGGTGCGCCCAGACCGGATTTATTGGGTAATAAGTTTTCTTTAGGAACTTTTACATTATCAAAAATCAATTCTCCGGTAGATGATGCACGAAGCGACCATTTATTGTGTGTTTCCGGAGTTGTAAAACCTTCCATGCCGCGCTCAACAATCAATCCGTGAATTCTTCCTGATTCATCTTTTGCCCAAACAACAGCAATATCTGCAAAAGGAGCGTTCGAAATCCACATTTTGGCACCATTTAAAAGATAATGGTCTCCCTTGTCTTTAAAATTGGTAATCATGCTTCCCGGATCAGAACCATGATCAGGCTCTGTTAAACCAAAACAGCCCATGAATTCTCCTGTTGCCAGTTTTGGTAAATATTTCATACGTTGTTCTTCGTTTCCGTATTTCCAGATAGGATACATTACTAAGGAAGACTGAACAGATGAGGTCGATCTTACGCCAGAATCGCCGCGCTCGATTTCCTGCATGATTAAACCGTAAGAAATTTGGTCTAATCCTGCGCCGCCATATTCAACGGGAATATAAGGGCCAAAACCACCAATTTCTCCAAGTCCTTTAATAATTTGTTTAGGAAATTCTGCTTTTTGAGCATATTCTTCTATAATAGGAGAAACTTCTCTTTTTACCCATGCACGAGCTGATTCACGAACTAGTTTGTGTTCGTCTGTTAGCAAATCGTCTAGGTTATAATAATCGGGAGCTTGAAATAAATCTGGTTTCATTTGTGATAGTTTTTACAAAAACAAATTTACGTAATAAAAATATAACAAAACTAGGTTAAATTGTTATATTTTTTCAACGCATAAAGAAGAAAAATAGTATAAACCTTAATTTATTTTAGTTTATTGAAAATTTATAAGCTATTTTTGAGATTCCAAAAAACAAATTTAATGAGGCTGATCATCTCTTTTTTACTTTTTTTTGTTCTGAATACGGCAGTTTCGCAACAGAAAAATGCTTTAACAGAACAAGAGTACTTATTATTGCAAGATAAAATTAGGCTAACTGCAAATGCCAATGTAGATAGTGCCATTGTGTTTGCCAATCAAATGGTAAAATCTAACAACAATAAACACCTGGCTTTTGCAAATGGAGCATTGTCATATTTAGTTCAGTTAAAAGGAAATTCAGCCCAATCCAAACAAAAATATAAGCTTGCATTAAGCTACCTCGATAAAATGCCGGAGACACGGGATAAAAAACAATTGAGATCTATTTTATACAATTATCAGGGTTTATCAGAATGGAAAAGAGGAAATTTTAGCGGAGCGATAGAAAGTTATCAGCAAGGTATTAAGCTTTCTATAGAGATTGGAGATATTATTCAAATTGTAAAATTTAAAAACAATATCGCCTCCATCAATGTAGCCGTGGGGAATTACTTATTGGCTATTAAGGACTTAAGACAGCTTAATGATTTTGTTGATAAAAATGAAAGAGTCTATACCAAAGAGCAATATTTAAATAATAAAAGCAATATCAATCTGATTTTGGCCGGTTCGTATGAAGTTTTTTATATGAAAGATGTCAAGAAAAAGACTTTACTGGATTCTGCCGAATATTTTTATAAAAAGACAATTAGTTATTCTCAAAATTTTCCCGATAATAAAATTGTAGCCAAATTAAGTTTAGGTAACATTTACAGCTGGCAAAAAAATTATGCAAACGCTGAAAAAACATATTATGACATCGTTTTTTTAGCTCATCAAAATAATATGCCAGAGATACTATGTACAGCAAATTATAATTTAGGAGATCTTTATTTCACCACAAAAAAATACGATAAGGCGTTGGTTTTTTTTAAAAAATCAGATTCGATAGCGGCGAGTACTAAAACCAATCAGGTAGATTATCTGAAATCAAATTATTATCAGGCAAAAATTTATAACATTCTAAAAGAGCCTGAACTTGCGTATAAACATTCTAAAATTTATTTGGATAATTACGAAAAATCGGAGTCAAAATTAAATGAAGAAATCCTGGAAGTAAATTATAAGCTGGGGGTTGGAGATTTGACTAATGAAATGGTGACTATTCAGGAAAAATATAAATACGATGTTTTTATCAATAAAGCATTGAAAGTTTTTTATGTCATTTTATTTGTTTCAATTGTTTTTTTATTGATTAAAAACATCAGGGACAAAAACAAGGCTCATAAAAAAATGAATGACCTGATCGAGGAATTCAAAGCTAATTTAGAAAAGAAAGCACATTATCCTGAACAAGAAGAAGAAATAACAGAAGAAGTTTTTGAGCAGGAAGAGGTTTTACTTAAGAAAGAAAATGCTAATTTAAGTATCGATGAAGCCAAAGAAAACAAAATAGTCGAAAAATTACTCGCGCTCGAAAACAAACTCGAATACCTGAATGCTGATTTTACGTTGCCTTACGTAGCAAAAAAAATAAAAACAAATACCACCTATTTATCTTATGTGGTAAATAAACGATTTGGTAAATCTTTTGGAGAATATTCAAACGAGCTTAAGATTAATTATGTAATCAACGAAATGATCACCAATCATATGTATCGTAAATATTCGACTCAGGCCATCGCAGAAAGTGTTGGGTTTAAAAATGCAGTTTCATTTGCTAAATCTTTTCGCAAAAGAACTGGAGTGTCTCCAGCTCAGTTTGCGAATAATATTTAATACATCACAGAATACTATTTTTTGATTCTTTCCTTCTATGATATTTGTTTTTGCATTCTTAGAAAACTATTATGAATGTAGAAAAGGCGTTTTTTTTTTTTTAATCTTTAATCAAAAGTGTAAATTCTAACTCTCAAAAATATTTACAGGACTGTATTTCCTTTTCCATCTCCTTTTGAAGGGTCAATTGGATCCTCACCTCCCGAAATGGTTTTTTGTTGTTTTTTAGATAACATTAAAATTTCAAAATCACTGATGTTTAATTTTTGATTTGCCATTTTCTTTAAGGATTAAATTATGGATGTAAAAGTTTAATTTTTTTTTGAATTGTCTTATATCAGGAATTCTAAATCACGGTTTCGGATTTTGAGTTCTGTTAGTGCTTGCTACCGTATTTCCTTTTCCGTCTCCTTTTGATGGATCAATTGGATCATCACCTCCTGAAACTGTTTTTTGTTGGCTTTTAGATAATTTTTCTGTTTGAAAATCGCTGATATTTAATTTTTTATTAATCATTTTTATGCTTTTTTTTGAGTTAAGTTGTTGATTTATAAGTTAAGGTTGTATTCTAATCTTAGATTATGGTATTGGGTTTTGATTGGGAACGGGTACTGTACTTCCTACTGTATTTCCTTTTCCGTCTCCTTTTGATGGATCAATTGCTTCATCTCCTCCTGAAACTGTTTTTTGTTGTTTTTTAGATAATTTTTCAGATTCGAAATTGCTGATATTTAATTTTTGATTTGCCATTTTTTCTTTAATGATTTATATAAAGTCGCTCTTAAAATCAGAGCAGCTTTGTTTGTTATTTTTAATAAATTTCCAGATTATTTTTTGTAAGAAAAAGCAATATGTTTTGTGCGATCTTAATATTGAAAATGCATTTCACAATTACATACTTCCTTTTCCGTCCCCTTTAGATGGATCAATAAAATCATCACCTCCCTGAATCGTTTTTTGTTGGTTTTTAGCTATTTTTTCTGTTTGAAAATCTGTCAATTTTAATCCTTGATTTGTCATGTGTTTGAGTATTAGGGTTTATGATTTATCAAAACTAGACAAAAAGGAAAACCCTTAATCGAGATTCGTGTTTTGAAGCTTTTATGCGAAATATAATTGATATAAGTGTCTGTTGTTCAATTATTTGAATGATTCATTCAGCCTGCTATAATTTATAAATTGTATGTAGTATAATTGATAAAATGTGTGTTCATGAAGTTTTTTTTCGAATAAAAACAGCAATATTTGTATTGTAATTATGATTTTAAAGACTCAAAAGAAATGTTAAAACTTGTCCAAAAATTTCTACAAATAAACAGGTACTCAGAAATTAAAAATGAGTTTAAGGATTTGTTTCTTTCTCATCCCAATTACCCTAGTTTATTTGCCATAACAGATTCTCTGGATTTGCTATCTGTAGAGAATGCTGCAGTAAGAGTTTCGAAAGAACAAATTGTTGATTTACCATCTAATTTTTTGGCCTACTTTAAGGAAGAAATTATATTAGTCGAAAAAGCTAAAAACTTCGTTCGTATTAATACTTTAAAAAAAGGAAGCTTAAAAATGTCTTACGAGAATTTCCTTTTAGACTGGAATGGAGTAATCGTTGCAATAGAACCAAATAATGTTGTTGCCAGAGAAAATTTAAAAGTAGAATTCAGTTGGTTAAAATTTACTTTACCGCTTTTGCTTGTAGTTGGATTATCTTTTTTTTATAATAACTATACGCTGTTTAGCATTATATTTTTAGCAACATCAGTTTTGGGGTTGATAGTAAGTATTTTTATAGTTCAGGAAAAATTAGGTTTTAAAAACAGTATCATTTCAAAATTTTGTAACCTTAGTTCAAATTCTTCCTGTAATTCTGTTATCAATAGTAAAGAAGGAAATAATAAATGGATTGGTTTTTCAGATTTGCCTCTTATTTTCTTTGGGGCTAGTTTAATCGCTATTTTAATACAGCCGCTTTCATCGGCAATTTTTATTGGTTTTTTAAGTTTATTGGCCATTCCGGTAATTGTTTCCTCCATTTGGATTCAAAAGTTTGAGATTCAAAAATGGTGTGTAATGTGCCTGGCTGTTTCGGCCTTAATATTTGTGCAAAGTGCGATATGGTTTGCATCAGATTTGTTTACGTTAAGTTTTAGTTTTCAGGAAATTTTTCCTTTTGTATTTTCTGTTGTCCTTCTTATCCCAATTTGGTCTGTTTTAAAAACAATGGTAAAAAATGTTCTGGAGAATGAAAATTCACTGAAAGAGATGAAAAAATTCAAAAGAAATTACTCTTTATTAAATTTTTTGTCAAAAAAAGTGCCTTATCCAAATGGTTTAGAAGATTTAAGAGGATTGAATTTTGGAAACCGAAATGCAGCTGTCAAACTTTCTATCATTATAAGCCCAAGCTGCGGACATTGTCATAAAACATTTCAGGAGGCATTTGATTTAGTATTGAGATTTCCGGATAAGATATTCCTGAATGTACTATTCAATATTAATCCTGAAAATGCCGAAAATCCGTATAAGCCAGTTGTAGAAAGACTTTTGGCCATCAACAGAGCTACTCCCGGAAAAACCGTTGAAGCAATATCTGATTGGCATATAAAAAAAATGGGCCTGAAAAAATGGTTAAAAAAATGGCATGTTGATACTGTTAGCATCATGATAAATCAGGAAATACAAAAACAATACGAATGGTGTTCTAAAAATAATTTTAATTATACACCGGTTAAAATTGTCAATGATAAAGTATTTCCAAGTGAATATGAATTAAGCGAATTGAAATATTTCTTAAATGATTTTGTTGAGGAGACTACTACTAGTGAGGTTTTTGAAAAAATAGCCTAATAGTTCTAAAATATAATCTTATATACAATAGACATAAGCTTCAAATGTCTTTAATGATTGAAGTATAACTCACCAATAAACCCGTGCATTATGTTAGAAAAAATTTTAAATCAAGAAGGAACAAAAAAATTAACAACAGACGAAAAAAAGAAAATTGAAGGAGGAAGTGGCCCTTGTCCTCCAAATCAGGTTTATTATGGTAATAAATGTTGGGATAAAGTTCCTGATTAATTCTAAAACGCTAAAACCTATATTATGTTAAAAAATATTTTAAGCCTTGAAGGCGCAGTAGAATTAAGCGAAAATGAGCAAAAAGTAATAGCTGGAGGCAATGCTCCGGTTTGTAACGAAGGTTCTTTTGCGAAAAGATGCAACGAATTTGGAACCGTGCCTTATTACTGGGCCTGCGTACCAAACGGAACAAAATCTTGCTAATTACAGCATAATCAGAATAGAATGAAGTTGATTGTAATTAGTAACAAAAAACAAAAAACAGAGTTATGATAAAAAACATTTTAAACCTCGAAGGTGCCCAGCTGTTAAGTACAGATGAGCAAAAAGTTATACAAGGAGGACAGCCTATAAAATCATCTACTTGTCACTGTTTTTGCAGTACTGGCAGTGCGTCCTGTTTTACTTATTGTCCAGATGGATCAATTCCGGGCTTAAGTGAAGGAAGTACAGGTAATTGTAAGTTTCCATTTGAATAAATCACTAGTTTTTATAACACCCTAAATTAAAATATTATGTTAGAAAATATCTTAAAAATAAAAGGAGCAGAAGTATTAAGCGCAAGTGAGCAAAAAAGTATTACAGGAGGAAGTGTTCCGCCGGATGGTGAGTGTGGAGAATTTGTGGTGTTTTATGCTACACAAGCACAATGTTTAGCGTATCCGCGTAACTTAAGACCAGCATATATAGGAAATAATCAATGTTCTATATTAATGGCTCCGTGTTAATAAGAGGAACTTATTGATAATATTATTTGACTGAATAAATGAATGATATCTCATAAAGATGTTAAAAAAAATTTTGAATTTAGAAAATGCTCAAAGAATAACAAAAGTGGAGCAAAAAAATATATCAGGCGGAATTCCGGAATGCTGGATTTATGCTATTGAGGCTGGTTGTGTTTTAATACCGGCAGGCGGAACTTGTCCTGTAAATACATCTTCAGGCATATGTGAAACAAGTCGCCTTTGTTGCTAATTTTTAATCGTTTTAATAGAAATACAGTATAGCCTTTTTTAGAATTTAGTCATGTTTTTTTTAATTTGTAGGCGCTCGATCGTGGAACATTGAGCAATTTCCCCACATTGATGATTGGTGTTGGGATTCTTTAGGAAAATTGGCCACTGAGTTGATTTTAATTGGTTAGGGTTAACCAGTGCCATCTCCTACAGAAATTGTATTTCTAATAAATATGGTTTATAAATACCCTAACAGAGAAGATATCAATCTTCTCTGTTTTTTTTTCACACAATGAAATAGTAGGATAGTTTTTTAATAGACAGACGCTTCGACTGTCTTAAAGTGATTGAAGTACTAACAAATCAAAAAACAAATTATGAAAAAATTAAAAAATTTAATTGGAGTAGAAGTTTTAAGTGCTGTTGAAAAGAAAAACATCAATGGCGGAGGTCCGGGAATTGAGGCTTGTTATTGTCCTGATGGCACTTTTGCAGGGATCATACATCCTGGGGAAGGTGAGGTTTGCTCATCAGTTATTGAGGAAAGTTGTTTACTGGATAGCTAATTTTTTATAATTTAAAATACAAAAAACCGCCTCATATTTTTTATTTGGGCGGTTTCTTTTATACAGATCCTAACGGTATTTTGAATGATATAGAATGATCGAATAAATTGATTTAAAGATTAAATAGAAATTGGATGCATTGAAATGTAATCGGTTTAAAATAAGTTGTTTAAATTGATTACAAAAAGAGAGAATAATTAATTTAATAGTAAATATCATATTTTTGTTAAATAAAGAAATTTAATCTTAAATTGCTCTGAAATAAATGAATATAAGTTGAAAAAATTCACCAATTATAAGCAGGCTGATTATAAGGATTGTGGCCCGACATGTTTAAAAATAGTAGCGAAACATTACGGAAAAACAATCAACATTCAGGAGTTGAGGGACATTAGCGAAACAACTCGTGAAGGTAGTAACTTGCTTTTTTTAAGCGATGCCGCAGAGAAAATTGGTTTTAGGACTTTAGGTGTAAAATTAAATTTAGAAAGATTACACGAGGCTCCATTACCTTGTATTTTGCATTGGAATAAGAACCATTATGTAGTACTTTATAAAATCAAAAGAGGAACCTATTACATCTCTGATCCGGCTTTTGGTTTAATCGAATATAATAAGCAGGATTTTATTAAATTCTGGATAGGTAATAATGCAGACGAATTTACTCAGGAGGGAGTTGCATTACTGATGGAAGCCGCACCAAAGTTTTTTCAGTCTGAATTTGATAAGGAAGAAAATAAAGGTTTAGGTTTTGCATTATTGTCACAATACGTTTTGCGGTACAAATCATTTCTAATACAACTAAGCATAGGGCTGCTGGCCAGCAGTTTGCTGCAGCTAATTTTTCCGTTTTTAACCCAAAGTATTGTCGATGTCGGGATACAAAATCAAAACATTCATTTTATTTACTTAATTCTTTTCGCGCAACTATTTCTTTTTGCCGGAAAAACAGGTCTGGAACTCATCAGGAGCTGGATATTACTGCATCTTTCTACCCGGATCAATATTTCGCTTATTTCAGATTTCTTTATTAAATTAATGAATCTGCCTATTTCTTTTTTTGATGTGAGAATGACAGGAGATATTATGCAGCGTATTAATGATCATCGCAGAATCGAAAAAATTCTCACCACATCATCATTAAATGTTTTGTTTTCTGTAATTAATATGTTTGTACTGGGCGGAGTACTGGCTTATTTTAATGTTCAGATATTTTTTGTGTTTTTTGCGGGAAGTATTCTTTATTTTGGCTGGATCACTTTATTCTTAAAACGAAGAGAAGTTCTCGATTATAAACGTTTTGCCGAGGTTTCGAACGAGCAAAACAAAGTGATGGAACTTATTAACGGAATGCAGGAAATTAAACTGCATAATGCCGAAAAGCAAAAACGCTGGGGTTGGGAGTATATTCAGGCCAGACTTTTCAGGGTTTCGATAAAAGGATTGGTTTTAGAGCAAACACAAACTATTGGTTCATCTGTCATTAATGAACTGAAAAATATTTTCATCATATTTCTTTCTGCCAAACTGGTAATTGACGGTTCTATAACGTTGGGGATGATGCTGGCGATAAGCTCAATCGTAGGAAGTTTAAACGGACCTATTACGCAGCTTATAGAATTTGTGAGAGAACTTCAGGATGCTAAAATTTCATTGGCAAGATTGTCTGAAATTCATGAGAAAGAAGATGAAACACAACAAGAAGTTCATCAAACAAGTGATGTTCCTTTTGATTCTGATATCGAGATAAAAAATCTTTCGTATCGTTATCTGGGATCAGATATTCCGGTTTTAGATGATTTGAGCCTAAAGATTCCCGCCAATAAAGTCACAGCCATAGTAGGTGTTAGCGGAAGCGGAAAAACGACTTTAATGAAGCTGCTTCTTAAGTTTTATGAACCTGAGAAAGGAGAAATAACGATTGGCAATACACAGTTTAAGAATATTTCGCAAAAAGCATGGCGATCCAATATTGGCGCCGTAATGCAGGAAGGTTTTATTTTTAGTGATACGATCGCTAATAATATTGCTTTTGGCGTAGATAAGGTCGATAAAGAACGCTTGGTTTATGCCTCAGATGTAGCCAATATAAAAGAATATATCAGCGGTTTGCCTTTGGGCTATAATACTAAAATTGGAGCCGAAGGAACAGGAATGAGCACCGGACAAAAACAGCGTATGCAAATAGCAAGAGCAGTGTATAAAAATCCTGAGATATTGTTTTTTGATGAGGCAACCTCAGCCTTAGATGCCAATAATGAAAAAGAAATTATGCGCAAACTGGATATTTTTTTTAAAGATAAAACTGTAGTGGTTATTGCGCACCGACTGAGTACAGTGATGAATGCAGATCAAATTGTGGTTTTAGACAAAGGAAAAATTATTGAAATTGGCAATCACTCTGCTTTGGTAGAACAAAAAGGAAATTATTTTGAACTGGTTAAAAATCAATTACAATTAGGAAATTAATCATGGCAGAAGATACTACATTCGAATTAAGAAGTGAGGAAGTGCAAGATATCCTTACCAGAGTACCCCACTGGATGATTCGCTGGGGAACCGTTTTGATATTTGTAATTATTTTTATGTTGTTTTTTGTATCCTGGTTCATCAAATATCCGGATGTTGTCAATACCGAAATTGTTATTACCACCAATATTCCGCCAGAGAAAATAGTATCAAAATCTTCCGGTCGTATCGAAGCGATTTTGGTAAAAAACAAATCGATAGTTTCTAAAAACAGTACACTCGCAATTATCGAAAACACAGCCAATTACAAAGATGTCTTTTTATTGAAAAAAATAGTGGATGAATATAATATCAACAATCCACAAAAAGCTTTTCCTTTTGCTTTGCTAGAAAATGCGCAATTGGGCGAAATCGAAAGTGCCTTCGCTGTTTTTCAAAAAGATTATCAGGCCGAAGCATTAAATAAAGATTTACAGCCTTTTCAGGTCGAAAACAGAGCGCAGGTTTCGGAGAAAGTACAGATAAAGGAAAGATTGGAAATTCTGCAGCAGCAAAAGATAATTAATGAAAGTGAATTGCAGCTTCAGAAAAACGAAATTGCCCGTTTTGAAACCTTATTCAATAAAGGAATTATTTCGGCTCAGGAAATGGAAGCCAAAAAACTGGGTTATCTTCAGGCACAGAAGAGCTATAAGAGTCTTTTAACGTCTATTTCTCAATTAAAGTCCTCTTTGATTGATAATTCAAAATTAAGTCAGAATTCGCAAATAAGCGGCACTAAAGAAGAAGTTACCTTAGGAAGAAACATGGCGCAGTCTTTTTATCAGCTTAAAAAAGTAATAAAAGATTGGGAATTTGCTTATGCACTAAACTCTTCTGTTAGCGGAGTGGTTACATTTTTGCAGGTTTGGACAGAAAGCCAAACCATAAATGTTGGGGATAATGTTTTCTCTATTATTCCGGATACTAAAAATGGTTTTGTAGGCAAAGTAAAAGCACCGGCCTTAAATTCCGGGAAGATAAAAGTAGGGCAAACGGTAAATATCCGATTAGCGAATTTTCCAGACCGCGAATTTGGCGTGTTAAAAGGAAAGATTCAGAATATATCTCTGGTTCCGGACAAAGATGGAAATTTATTATTAGATGTCGCGCTGCCAAACGGACTGCAAACTTCTTATAAAAAACAAATCGTTTTTCAGCAGGAAATGAAAGGAAGTGCCGAAATTGTAACTGAAGATCTTCGACTAATCGAAAGAATTCTGTATCAGTTTAAGAGTATTTTTGAGCAGGTTTAAAACTTTAGATAAAACTCTTTTGTCAATTCTATATATTCCGGAGTATAAACATGTCGGTCGATTTCGATTGTTAATTCGTCGATTTCGGGTACTGTAGTTTCATTTCGGCTAAAAGCCAATAAACTACGCTTTATCGTTGAGGTTGGAGTGCCTTTTACGTGTGTAATTTTCGTGGGATATAATTCTGATTCTTTCGCTAAAGCGATAAATTTTGCTTCTTCTTTAAAAGGAATAATTATAGCAAATATTCCGTTTTCAGATAAAAGCAAATCGGCAGCTTCAACCAGTTCTTCAAAAGGCATGGCATCCTGAAAACGAGCTAAATCACGTTGTTCATTTTCAGTTTTATAATCTTCGGCATAAAAAGGAGGATTTGAAACAATAAGATCATATTCATCTTCCGGTTCCTCGATAAATTCATCTAAGCCAGCATGAAAACAAAACAAGCGATCACCCCAAGGAGAATTTTCAAAATTATCAACCGCTTGTTCATAAGCATCCTCGTCAATTTCCAAGGCATCAATTTGTTCCGCATGCGTTCGCTGGGCAAGCATTAAAGCAATAATTCCCGTTCCTGCACCAATATCTAATACACTAAACGGATTATGATTTATTGGAGCCCACGAGCCTAGTAAAACACCATCTGTTCCTACTTTCATAGCGGTTTTGTCTTGTTCGATAGAAAATTGCTTAAAAGTGAATTTAGACATTGCCGAAAAATTTAAAATAGGTTTAAGTAAAGTGAGCAACTGAAAACTGTGACAGAAAACTGAAAACTTTTATAAGTACATTTCAACAAGCCCTTCAGGCAAATTCATGATAACTTTTTTATTCTCACGATCAATTTTTACAAGGAAATGATCGATCATCGGAATCAGCATTTCTACTTCGCCATTCAAAACTTCAAAAAGAGGTTGGGCGGTAGAATCGTTTACGGCAACAATTTTTCCAAAAACGCCTAAACGCTGATCTTCAATTTCAAAACCGATAACTTCGTGGAAATAAAATTTGTTGCCGGAAAGTTTTGGCAACATATTCAAAGGAAGATAAATGGCATTACCCATAATGGCGTCTGCATCTTCTTCGGTATTCATATCTTCAAAACGAATTCTAAGAAAGTCGTTTTTGTGCAATGAACTTTTTTCAATAAAAAAAGGAACCAAGTGTTTATTGCATTCAATAAACACTGATTCCAGATTTTCGTATAACTCAGGTTCGTCCGTGTCTAAATAAGCCAGAACTTCACCTTTGAAACTAAATTTTTTAGCGATTTTACCTAAATAAAAACAATCTTCTTTACGCATTCTCGCTAAGTATAATTATGCTTCAGTTGTTTCGTTATTTTCTTCAGCAGCAGGAGCTTCTTCAGTTGATTCTTCAACTTCAGCAACTTCTTCTTCAACTGCAGGAGTTGCAGCAGCGATAGCATCAGCTTCAGCCTGAGCTGCAGCAGCTAAACGTTTAGCATTAACTTCTTGCTCTGCTTTTAAAGATTTAGCTCTAGCATCAGCTTGCGCTTTTGTTAAACCTTCTTTTTTAGCATCAACTTTTCCAGCTTTAGCATCTAACCAATCAGCTAATTTTGCATCAGCTTGTTCTTGAGTTAAAGCACCTTTACGAATACCTCCATCAAGGTGGTGTTTCAATAAAGCACCTTTGTAAGAAAGAATTGCTCTTGCAGTATCAGTTGGTTGTGCACCATTGTGTAACCATTTTACAGCGCTATCAATGTTTAATTCGATAGTTGCAGGGTTTGTGTTAGGATTGTAAGTACCGATTTTCTCTAAGTATTTACCATCTCTTTTTGAGCGTGCATCCGCAGCTACAACCCAGTAAAAAGGTCTTTGTTTTTTACCGTGTCTTTGTAATCTAATTTTTACTGACATAATCTTATGATTAAATTTTGAGGTACTCGACCTCTGTTAATTAAGGGCGCAAAGATATAATTTTTTTATGAATTATCCGTTCCAAACTTTATTAAATATAATTGATGCAGATTTTTGCTGTTTTTTAAGCCGTTTCAGAGTTTAAATTTTCATTTTTTGTATCAAATGAGGTATTTTTGCTTCAAATTCATGATTTTATGAAAAAATATATCTACTTGTTAATTAGTGTTTTTGTACTGGCATCCTGTACCGAAGATGTAAAATTTAATACTCCTGCTTTTCAGGGATTAAAAGACAATGTCTTTTGGAGATCGCAAAACTATACTGCTTATACAACAATGGATGGAGATTTATTTATCGAAGGAGGTTTAGGAGCTGAAAAAGTAAGTTTGAAATTACCTTCTACAACTCCTCAGACTTATATTTTGGGTGTTAATGAGGTAGCAACGGCTTCATATTCGAATATTTTTCCAAGTGAAACACCTCAATTTACTACAGGTACAAACCTGGGCAACGGTCAGGTGGTGATTACAAATTTTGATATTGAAAATAAAACCATTTCCGGAACATTTAAATTTACAGCAGTAAATGTTAGCGAAGGAGATAATGAAAAACCTGAGATACAATTTACTGAAGGTGTTTTTTATAAGGTACCCTATACCTCTAAGGTAAACTTCTAAATAAGTAAGTTTTTCATTTGCAATTGTTTGGTTTTGTTGATTTTTATTTTTTTAAATCAAAATAAAAACATAAATAAACTAATATATAGTAGATTACAGAAAAATAAGACTACATTTGCTACATTATTATAAATAAGTACATATGAACATTTTTGTTGGAAGCCTTCCATTCAGTATTGAGGAAGCAGATTTAAGAGAGTCTTTCGAGGCTTACGGAGCAGTAGATTCAGTTAAAATTATTACTGATAAATTTACAGGAAGAAGCAAAGGTTTTGGTTTCGTAGAGATGCCAAACGATGCAGAAGCTCAAAAAGCAATTGATGAATTGAACGGAGCTACTGTTCAAGGTCGTGCAATTGTGGTTAATAAATCTGAACCGAAACCAGAAGGCGAAAGAAGAAGCTTCAACAATAACAGTCGTGGTGGAGATTCACGCGGAGGTTATGGTGGAGGAAACAGCCGTGGTGGAAATGACCGTGGTGGTAACAGAGGAGGATATTAATATTTTTTTCTAAATATATAAAAGGGATCAACGCAAGTTGATCCCTTTTTTTGTGGGTAAATTTTGTTTCATGTTTATTTTGTTTCAAGTTTCAAGTTGGAAAAACCTAACAATTTTGTTTGCCATTTTTAAGGATATTTTTCCGTAGAGATGCACAGCAGTGCATCTAACGCAAAGCGAAGACGCATTAAGTGCGCCTTAAATGAAACGAAATTTAACTATAAGTTTCAGATTTCATGTTCTAACAATAACTTGAAACCTGAAACCTGAAACAAATACAACTATAGATTCTCTACAAGCCAATCTCCAACCTCGCTGGTTTTGTATGCTTTTGATCCTTTTGTTGCTAAATCTTCTGTAACTATTCCTTGTTCTAATGATTTGTTTACAACGGCTCTGATAGCTTCGGCTTCATCTTTTAATCCAAAAGCATCTTCGAACATCATCGCTGCAGATAAAATAGTTGCTAACGGATTAGCAATATTTAATCCTGTAGCCTGAGGATAAGATCCGTGGATTGGTTCGTATAATGAAGTATGTTCTCCAACAGACGCAGAAGGCATTAATCCCATTGAACCTGAAATTACAGAAGCTTCGTCAGTCAAAATATCTCCGAATAAGTTTTCAGTAATCAAAACGTCATAAGAGTTTGGCCATTGCACCAAACGCATGGCAACCGCATCAACAAATTCGTATGAAACTGTAACTTCAGGATAATCTTTTTCCATTGCCTGAACCGTTTCTCTCCATAAACGTGAAGTTTCCAAAACGTTTGCTTTATCAACACAACACAATTTTTTGCTTCTTGTCATGGCTAATTCAAAACCTTTTTTAGCCAAACGCTGTACTTCAGCTCTCGTATAAACGCAATTGTCAAAAGCTGTTTCGCCACCGTCTCTTCTTCCTTTTTCTCCAAAGTAGATTCCACCAGTTAATTCTCTTAAGAAAACCAAATCAGTTCCTTCAATTCTTTCTCTTTTTAATGGAGAATTATCTATCAAAGAAGGGAAAGTAAATGTTGGACGTACGTTAGCGAACAATCCTAATTTTTTACGCATCAATAATAATCCCTGTTCCGGACGAACGGGCGCACTTGGATCGTTATCATATTTTGGATGACCAATTGCTCCGAATAAAACAGCATCAGCTTTCATGCAAATTTCGTGTGTTTCATCAGGATAAGGAACTCCAACGGCATCAATTGCACAAGCTCCGGTTAAAGCTGGAGTCCAGGTTATTTCATGATTGAATTTTTTTGCAATAGCATCAGATACTTTTACAGCTTCATTAATTACTTCTGGTCCGATTCCGTCTCCGGCTAAAAGGGCTATGTTAAATTTCATTTTTTTTATTTTAAGGTTCTAAGGCTCTGAGTTGCTAAGGTTCTAAGTTTTATCTTAGTGAGTCAGAATTACTAATTTATAAATTTTTTAAGGTTCTAAGGTCTTGATTTTCTATGGTTCTAAGTTTTTTAAGATTATAAGTTCAAAGAAAAAATCTCAGAACCTTAGCAACTTAGCATCTTAGCCAATTACATTCAACATCTTTTGTGTCGCAATAATCGCTGCAACTGTTTGATCAGAATCTAAACCTCTTGTTTTAAATTCTTTTCCGTTGTTTACCCAGGTAATGATCGTTTCGCATAAAGCGTCGGAGCTACTTCCGGGTGGGATTCTCACGGCGTAATCAATCAATTTTGGAAGTATTAGTTTTTTGCTTTTGTAAATTTTTGAGAGCGCATTCATAAAAGCGTCAAACTGACCATCTCCCTGAGCACTTTCTTCGATAATTTCATCGTCGATTTTTAAGAGCAAAGTTGTCGACGGACGCATTCCTTTTGAATGCATTAATACGTAAGATTCAATTGTAATTTTATCTTCGTAAGTATGACTGTCCAAAACATCTGAAATGATGTATGGCAAATCTTCTTTAGTAACGGTTTCTTTTTTATCACCCAATTCGATAATTCTTTGGGTAACCAATTTCAAATCTTCCTGATTTAATTTTAAACCCAATTCCTGAAGATTTTTTTCGATATTGGCTTTACCCGAAGTTTTTCCCAAGGCGTATTTTCTTTTTCTGCCAAAACGTTCCGGAAGTAAATCATTAAAATATAAATTATTTTTGTTGTCGCCGTCAGCGTGAATTCCGGCAGTTTGTGTAAAAACATTATCTCCAACAATGGGTTTGTTGGCAGGAATTCTATATCCTGTAAAAGTCTCTACTAGTTTGCTTACAGTATATAGAGAAGTTTCTTTTATATTGATGCTTACTTCCGGTAAATAATCATTTATAACGGCAACTGTACTTTCAAGTGGCGCGTTTCCTGCTCGTTCTCCCATTCCGTTTACGGTAACATGAAGTCCGTTTATGCCAGCTTTTACGGCTTCCATAACATTCGCAATACTTAAATCGTAATCGTTATGCGCATGAAAATCAAAATGAATCTGCGGATATTTCGCTCTGATTTTTGAGATAAATTCAAAAGTCAAAGACGGAATTAATACGCCTAAAGTATCAGGGAGTAAAACTCTTTTAACGGGCTGAGTAGATAGAAAATCTAAAAACTGAAAAACATATTCGGGTGAATTTCTCATTCCGTTGCTCCAGTCTTCCAGATAAACGTTGGTGTCAATATTGTTTTCTTTCGCTAAAGCAATGATTTCTGCAATTTCAGAAAAGTGTTGTTCCGGTGTTTTTTTTAATTGATGTGTCAGGTGATTCATTGAACCTTTGGTCAATAAATTTTGCACTTTGGCACCTGCTTTTTTCATCCATTCAATCGAAACGCCTCCGTCTACAAACGAAAGTACTTCAATTCGGTTGATGTAACCTCGTTCTTCAGCCCAGGTAGTGATACCTTTTACCGCCTGAAATTCGCCTTCGCTTACGCGGGCAGAAGCAATTTCGATTCTGTCAATATTTAATTCTTCCAACAACAATTGTGCAATGGTTAATTTTTCTGCAGCAGAAAATGATACTCCCGAGGTTTGCTCACCATCACGAAGCGTCGTATCCATTATTTCAATTTTTCTTTTTTCCATTATAATATTGTTTGCTTTGAAAGCATGACTAATCTTAATATTTTATATTTTGGTTATCAGAACTAAACCTGTCGACCAACACATTTTTGTTAATTGAATGTCTTGTCTTTTTTCTAAATCCTGAATCAGTTTTTCGACATTTTTGTCGTGATTTACCGGCCAGTTTTTTTGAGGCAGCATATCATCAATTAAATAGATACCGCCTGAATTCAATAAGTTTAAAGTTTCGTCTAAAACTGCATATTTGCCCGGCCAGGCATCAGCAAAAATCAAATCAAATTTTGAATCTTTATAATTTAAAATCCATTGTTCGGCATCTTCACAAACGAAAGAAACATTTGAGTTCTGAAAATATTTCTTTGCAATACTTTGGTACTCTGCTGAATTATCAATTGAAATTAAATTTGAATTTTCACTCATTCCCTCAATCATCCATGCAAGTGACAATCCGGTTCCGGTTCCTAATTCTAAAAAGTGGCCGTCTTTTTTTGTTGCGGTTAATGTGCGAAGAAAACTTCCTGTTTGTAAATCTGACGGCATTGAAAACGTAATTTTTTCAGAATCACTTTTGATTTCCGAATAAAATTTTGGCAATACAATGTTGTTGTCGTTCATTTTTTAGAAAGAGTTTTTGATTCAAAAATTAAAATCAAAAGCAGTTACAAAGCCCAACTGTAGAATTGAAACTTACGTAACTGCATTTTAGTTGGTTGTGTTTAGTAAGGAAGTTTATCGGCGAAAGCCACGATATCTTCCTTAATATTTTGTAAATAATCAATGTCGTCAAAACCATTGATCATGTTGTTCTTTTTGTATCCGTTTATAGCAAAAGATTCTGATTGGCCCGTTGCCAATAAAGTAATCGTTTGATTTGGCAAGTTAATTTCCAATTCTGTTTTAGGATCAGCTTCAATTGCTTTAAAAATAGTATCAGCAAATTCAGGGCTAACCTGAACTGGCAAAACACCAATATTCAAACAGTTTCCTTTGAAGATGTCAGCAAAGAAACTAGAAACTACAGCTCTAAAACCGTAATCGTAAACTGCCCACGCAGCGTGCTCTCTTGAAGATCCTGAACCGAAGTTTTTTCCTCCAACCAAAATTTTTCCGCTGTAAGTTGAATCGTTTAAAACGAAATCAGCTTTTGGAGTATCATCTCCGTTATATCTCCAGTCTCTGAAAAGGTTGTCTCCAAAACCTTCGCGTTTTGTAGCTTTTAAGAAACGAGCCGGAATAATTTGATCCGTATCTACGTTCTCAATTGGCAACGGCACTGCGCTGCTGGTAAGTATATTAAATTTATCGTATGCCATTTTAATTTTAGATTTTTGGATTTTAGATTTTAGATTTTCTGAAAATGAGAATCTATATTAAACCTAAAAGCAATTTTATTGAATTTTTGAAATTGTTATTGCAATTGTCATTGACTAGAATAATTCCCTTGGATCAGTTAGTTTTCCTGTAACAGCAGCAGCGGCAGCCATAATTGGGCTTGCTAATAATGTTCTTGAACCAGGACCCTGACGACCTTCAAAGTTTCTGTTTGATGTACTCACTGCATATTTTCCAGCTGGAACTTTATCATCGTTCATTGCTAAACAAGCAGAACAACCAGGCTGACGTAATACAAAACCAGCTTCAGTTAAAATATCTAAAAGGCCTTCTTCTTTAATTTGAGCTTCAACTACGTGCGAACCCGGAACTAGCCAAGCGGTAACATTATCTGCTTTTTTTCTTCCTTTTACAATTTCTGTAAAAGCTCTAAAATCTTCAATACGGCCGTTTGTACAACTTCCTAAGAAAACATAATCAATTGGTTTTCCAATCATTACATCATCTTCTTCAAAGCCCATGTAAGCTAAAGATTTTTTGTAAGTTTCCTCTCCGCCTTCAACTTGGTTGGCATTCGGAATATGTTTAGAGATACCAATTCCCATTCCAGGGTTAGTACCATAAGTAATCATTGGTTCAATGTCTGAAGCGTTGATATTTAATTCAGCATCAAAAACAGCATCAGCATCTGTTTTTAGCGTTTTCCAGTATTCAACCGCTTTAGTCCAGGCTTCTCCTTTTGGAGCGTACAATCTTCCTTCAAGGAAATCAAAAGTTTTTTGGTCCGGAGCGATCATTCCACCACGAGCACCCATTTCGATACTTAGGTTACAAACAGTCATACGGCCTTCCATTGTCATATTTTCGAAAACATCTCCGGCGTATTCAACAAAATAACCTGTACCTCCAGAAGTAGTTAATTGTGCAATAATATAAAGTGCAACGTCTTTTGGACCAACACCTTTGCTCAATTGACCGTTTACGTTAATACGCATTTTCTTTGGTTTTGGCTGCATGATACATTGTGTAGAAAGCACCATCTCCACCTCAGAAGTTCCGATACCAAAAGCAATCGCTCCAAAAGCACCGTGAGTAGAAGTGTGTGAATCTCCACAAACAATAGTAGCACCTGGCAAAGTAATTCCGTTTTCAGGACCCACTACGTGTACAATTCCATTTTTAATGTGACCTAATCCCCAGTGTGAAATTCCGTACTCGGCAGCATTATCTTCAAGCGCTTTAAGCTGATTGGCAGATAGTGCATCTTCAACTGGTAAATGTTGGTTTATGGTTGGTGTATTGTGATCTGCAGTTGCAAAAGTACGTTCCGGGTATAAAACCTTAACGCCTCTGGCTTTTAATCCTAAAAAAGCAACAGGACTCGTAACTTCATGAATGAAATGACGATCAATAAAAAACACATCTGGTCCATCTTCAATTTTACGCACTACATGTGAATCCCATACTTTGTCAAATAATGTCTTACTCATTTTTATTTTTTTTAATTGTAATTTCTAATCACAGCAATTTCCTGCTCATCATAATAGGAAAACAAAATTAGAAAAAGATATAAGGTCGTCAATTGCAATATTTCATTATATACGATACCCAAACTGAAATACAAATTAGTATTCGCTTTTTTGCTGTTCAATTTGATTGTAGAATGAATATAAATTGGTTTTACTTTCTCTTTTTGTGTTAATTTTGATTTGACTGCTTTAATTGTAATAGTTGGCAAATTTATCTCAAAATCATTACAGAATATAGGTTTTAATTGAAAAAAATGTAACAAAATGAATTAAAATAGTAATAATTGTTAGTTTTGGATTCTTTTGTATTTTTTTGAGATTACATGTAAAAAGACTTTTGATAGTGTAAAATAGAAGGTTTTAAAGGATGTTTTTTTTAGAATTTTTAATTGAAATACTACGACATCCAAGAAGTGTATTTTTATGAAATTTCATGAATTTTAAGAGAAAAACTGATTACTTAATAAGAATCATTTTTTAAAGATTTAACCGTTTTCTATCTCCAAAAAAAGCGTAAATTTGGACTTCCTCCAAATTTTATTTGTCGATTTTTATAGTTCATGTAATCAGTTATTTACAATGTTGAGAATTGGAATTTGGAATTTAATTTTTGCTATTTAAACTTATGTATTTAATATTCGATACCGAAACAACCGGATTACCAAAACGCTGGGATGCTCCAATTACCGATTCTGATAACTGGCCTCGCTGTATTCAGATCGCATGGCAGCTTCATGACGAAATGGGAACACTTGTCGAACATCAGGATTATCTGGTGAAACCTGACGGATTTAATATTCCGTATGATGCCGAACGTATTCATGGAATCTCGACCGAATTGGCTGAAGCCGATGGAATCACTTTGGCTGAAGTTTTGGAGAAATTCAACATCGCTTTGAGCAAAACCAAATTTATTGTGGGTCAGAATTTAGGTTTTGACGTTAATATCATGGGAGCTGAATTTCATAGAATGGGAGTAGATTCTTCTATGAGTTCAATGCCGGTTTTGGACACTTGTACTGAGGTTACGGCTTCATTATTAAAACTTCCGGGAGGTCGTGGAGGAAGATTTAAATTACCAACATTAACAGAATTACACGAATATCTTTTTAATAAACCTTTCGCGGAAGCGCACAACGCAACTGCCGACGTTGAGGCAACTACGCGTTGTTTTTTGGAATTAATCAGGAGAGAAGTTTTTACGAAAGAAGAACTGGATGTTGATAAGGATTATTTTAAGGAATTCCAAAATAGAAATCCACAGGAATTTCCTTTAATTGGTTTAAAGCACATCAATTTAAAAGCCGCTTCTGATAAAATTAGAGAGCAGCTAAAAGCATTAGAATCGGTTGGCAAAGAAACTACAGTTTCACATTCTGACAGAGAAGATTTTAAGGAGGCAAAATACGCGCATTTACACAATCATACCCAGTTTTCGGTTCTTCAATCTACTATAGGAATTGGTAATATTGTAGCGGCTACGGCCAAAAATGGTATGCCGGCTGTTGCGATGACCGATACCGGAAACATGATGGGAGCTTTTCATTTTGTGAGTGCCGTTATGAACCACAACAAAGCAGCATCTGCAAAAAATAAAGCTTTGGTTGAAGCTGGTGAAGAACCAACAGAAACGGAGATAAAACCAATCGTAGGTTGTGAATTTAATGTCTGCGACAACCATCTTGATAAAAGCAAAAAAGACAACGGAAATCAGGTTGTATTACTGGCCAAAAATAAAAAAGGGTATCACAATCTGGCCAAAATGTCATCGATTGCTTTTACTGACGGATTTTATTATGTTCCAAGAATTGATCGAAAAATTGTCGAACAATATAAAGAAGATATCATGGTTTTGTCCGGGAATTTATACGGAGAGATCCAGAGTAAAATCCTGAACGTTGGTGAAAACCAGGCCGAAGAAGCTTTGATTTGGTGGAAAGAACAATTTGGCGATGATTTTTATTTGGAAGTAATGCGACACAATCAGGAAGACGAAAATCGTGTGAATAAAACGCTGATTGAGTTTTCGCAAAAACACAATGTTAAATTAATTGCGACCAACAACACCTATTATTTAAATAAAGAAGATGCCAACGCACACGATATTTTATTGTGTGTAAAAGATGGCGAAAAACAAGCGACACCAATTGGTCGTGGTCGTGGCTATCGCTACGGATTACCCAATCAGGAATACTATTATAAGTCATCAGAAGAGATGAAAAAACTCTTCGCTGATTTACCTGAAGCCATTATTAATATTCAGGAAATCGTTGATAAGGTCGAGATTTATTCGCTTTACCGTGATGTATTGCTTCCTAAATTTGATATTCCCCAGGAGTTTGTAGTTCCTGAAGATGATGCAGATGGAGGGGTTCGTGGTGAAAATAAATACTTACGTCACCTTACGATGGAAGGTGCAAAAAGAAGATATGGCGAAATTACAGAATCGATTCAGGAACGTTTGGATTTTGAGTTATTAACGATTTCGAATTCCGGATATCCGGGTTACTTTTTGATTGTACAGGATTTCATCGCCGAAGCCAGAAATATGGACGTTTCGGTAGGTCCAGGTCGTGGATCTGCTGCCGGATCTGCGGTAGCTTATTGTTTAGGAATTACCAATATTGACCCCATTAAGTACGATTTGCTTTTTGAGCGTTTCCTAAATCCTGACCGTGTATCCATGCCCGATATTGATATTGACTTTGATGACGAGGGTCGTGGTCGTGTAATGGAATATGTAATCAATAAATACGGTAAAAATCAGGTTGCACAAATTATCACTTATGGTAAAATGGCAACCAAATCAGCGATTCGTGATACGGCTCGTGTACTGGATTTACCTTTATTTGAAGCCGATAGAATTGCCAAATTGATTCCGGCAATGATGCCATCAAAATGGAATCTGGCGCGTTTTATTTCTGAAAACGAGGATGAAGTTAAAAAAGCCCTTCGTTCTGATGAATTTGATAATGTAAAAGAATTAATCGCCATTGCCAATGAAGATGATTTGGCCGGAGAAACCATTCAACAGGCAAAAATCCTTGAAGGATCAATGCGAAATACCGGAATTCACGCCTGTGGGGTAATTATTACGCCATCGGATATTACGAATTTCGTTCCCGTAACCACCGCAAAAGATTCTGATTTGTATGTAACCCAGTTTGATAACTCGGTTGCAGAAAGTGCAGGATTGCTGAAGATGGACTTCTTGGGTCTGAAGACCCTTACCTTAATAAAAGATACCGTTAAACTTGTAAAATACAGAAACGGAATTGATCTTGATCCGGATACATTCCCGATTGATGATGTTGAGACTTATGCACTTTTCCAGAGAGGAGAAACGGTTGGAATATTCCAATACGAGTCACCCGGAATGCAGAAATACATGAAGGATCTGAAGCCAACGGTTTTTGGGGATTTAATTGCCATGAATGCCTTGTATCGTCCGGGACCTTTAGAGTATATCCCTTCTTTCGTAAGAAGAAAAAATGGCGAAGAAGAAATCAAATACGATTTAGATGCTTGTGAGGAGTATTTGGGAGAAACCTACGGGATTACCGTTTACCAGGAGCAGGTAATGCTTTTGTCGCAATCGCTGGCTGACTTTACAAAAGGTGAGGCCGACGTTTTGCGTAAGGCGATGGGTAAAAAACAAAAAGATGTACTCGATAAAATGAAGCCTAAGTTCGTAGAACAAGCGGCAAAAAAAGGTCATGATGCAAAAGTTCTGGAGAAAATCTGGAAAGACTGGGAAGCCTTTGCGAGTTACGCCTTTAACAAATCACACTCGACTTGTTATGCGTGGATTGCCTATCAAACGGCGTATTTAAAAGCACATTATCCGGCAGAATATATGGCTGCGGTGCTTTCGAATAATATGAATGATATCAAACAAGTATCATTTTTTATGGAAGAATGCAAACGAATGGGATTACAGGTTTTAGGACCAGATGTAAACGAGTCGTTTTACAAATTCACGGTAAACGATGAATATGCAGTACGTTTTGGAATGGGCGCTATTAAAGGTGTGGGTTCCGGAGCTGTGGCAACTATTGTAGAAAGCAGAAAAGACGGTAAATATAAATCGATTTTTGATTTGGCGAAACGTATCGATTTACGTGCAGCAAATAAAAAAGCGATCGAAAATCTGGCTTTGGCCGGAGGTTTTGATTCGTTTGAAGGAACCACAAGAGCGCAATATTTTCATGATGATGGCGACGGAATAACCTTTTATGAAAAAGCAATTCGTTACGGATCTAAGTTTCAGGAAAACGAAAATTCATCGCAAGTGAGTTTATTTGGTGAAACCAGTGAAGTGCAAATTGATGAACCAGTTGTGCCTCCTTGTGAAGACTGGAGCACGATGGAAAAATTAGCAAAAGAGAAAGAAGTCGTTGGAATTTACATTTCGGGACATCCTCTTGATGATTTTAGATTCGAGATGAAATACTTCTGTAATTCCCGACTAGAATCGCTGAAAAGCATGAATGAATATGTGGGTAAAAATTTAAATTTTGCCGGAATCATTAATAACGTTCAGCATCGTGTGGCAAAAAACGGAAAAGGCTGGGCGGTGTTTAATTTAGAAGGATACGATGAGAGTTATGAGTTTAAGATTTTTGGTGAAGAATACTTAAAATTTCGCCATTTCCTGATTCAGAATAATTTTGCTTTCATTAAAATATTAATAAAAGACGGTTGGGTCAATCATGATACAGGTAAAAAATCAGATCCAAGAATGCAGTTTGTTGAGATCAGGCAATTGCAGGATATTCTGGAAGCTTTTGCTAAAAAACTGATTTTGTTATTGAACATAAAAGATTTGCAGGCTGAATTTATTCATAATTTAAGTCAATTGTTTAGTGCAAACAAAGGAGATAATTCTGTGACTTTTGAGATTATGGAATTAGAAAAGATAAAGCGTTTGGTCGAAGTAGAAACTCCTACAGACTTTGAAGAAGCCGATGATGCCGTTTTCGTAGATGAAAATGCCGAAGATGGAGAAACACAACTTGAAGAAACTAAAATTCAGGAAGTGAATGAAGTCGAAGAAATAAAGGTTGTCACCAAGCTTGCTATGCCAAGTCGCAGGTTAAAAGTTAAGATTTCTACTGAGTTATTGATAGAATTAGAGAAAATGCAGGTAAATTTTAAGCTAAACTAAATTTTAACAGTTAAAATTTAATGGAAAGCATTTTTTTTAAGTTAAAAATATGCATGCATAATACTTTTTTAGTAATATTGCTTAAAATTACAACGATTTCGTACCAAGTCTAACAATGCAAACTATAAGAATATGTTAAAATAATCTAAGTTTGTAAAAATTAATTAAATCAGAATTATGAAAAAGAACCTATTTTTATTAGGATTATTAGTTTGCTCTATGGCCACAATGGCGCAAACAGAAAAAGCAGATAAACCAGAAAGTTGGTATTTTAAATTAGGAGGATCTTATTTTATTCAGACTGCTGCAACTGAATTTCCAACTGTAGGAGGAAATCTTCCATTGGATAGAACTTTTGTAGGAGGAAAATTAGTTTCTGAAGAAAGTGTTACAGGTTCATTTGGTGAAGGTTTTAGAACAGGAATAACAGCTGGATATAGATTTAATGCTCGTTTAGGAGTTGAGTTGGGAGTTAATTACTATACTAGTAAAGATAAGACAATGGCACAAACCAGATCAGATGTGCCTATTACGCCAGCTGGTGTATACGCTTTTAAATCAGTAGGTCAGATTACTGCTTTTGATTTAGCGCCTGCATTGGTTTTATTTTTAGGAGAACACAAAGGTTTTGAACCATATACTAAAGTAGGTGTTTTAGTTCCTATTCATGGGGATTTAGAAATCACTTCTGATGCGTACGCTCCAATTGCTTTTAATCCAACAACAGGAGCTCCGGTTGCTTTTGGAAATGTTCATAGTGTTGATAAAGTAAAACCAAATCCAACAGTTGGGTTTGTTGCTGCTTTAGGAACATCTTATAAATTAGGAAAAAACATTTCGGTTTTTGGTGAATTGGAATACCGCAACTTTACTGTACACGGAAAAACTAAAGAAACTACAGAGTTTAATGTTAATGGAAATGATGCTCTAGCTTCTAGAAGCACTTCTCAAATACATACAAATTACAGAGATAGATTAGACGTCAATTCTAATAATGCTTTAACAAATCCGAATGGTGTTGATAAAACAAAACCGATGGATGAGTTAAGTTCTTACGTTGGAATTTCAGGTTTAGGTTTGACTTTGGGGCTTAAATACAGTCTATAATTCTAAAGAAATTTATAGTTTATAAAAAGAGAAAGAGGATATTCGTTTAGAATATCCTCTTTTTTTGTGCTTTTGTCATTTCGACGAAGGAGAAATCTTCGCCAGAAGCTCGACAAAGATTGAATTCTCGTTGCGGAGTTTCTGGCGAAGATTTCTCCTTCGTCGAAATGACAAGATTGTGCGATATAAATTGTTTCAACAGATTAAAATCCGTTGCTACAAAATGCTCCGTTCCTCCCGAACCCTACGTAAAGAGCCTTCGGCTCGATTTATTTTGTAGGGATGGATTTTAATCCATTCATCGCGATGATGATATTTTAGAAAATTATTTCGAATTCCTAAACTCCTTCAAAACTTGATCAATTACCCAGGTTGTTCTTGCTGCTGATGTTCCTCTTGAAGGATTAATACCTTCATTGCCCAGAATTTCAGCCACTACAGTTTCGACAAGAGGCTGTTGAATATGAAGTGGATTTTCAATAGTGATGCTTTCTTTTTCGCCATTTGTATATTGAATATGTATCGGGTCGTTGCCGAAAGTAGAGAAAGAGATTTTTCCTTTATCACCAACAATATCAGTGTTGTCATAACGTTCAAAACTGGCAAAATTCCATAAACCCGTTCCGTGAATTCCATTTTCGAATAAAAAGGACATCGAAACCGAATCTTCAGCAGGATACGCTTTAAGCTGAGAACTTGCATGCCCGCGAACAGATTTGATCGGGCCTAAAACAAAATCAAGAAAATCTAACGTATGACAAGCCAGATCAACAAAGATTCCGCCACCTGAAATATGTGGCAAAACTGTCCAGGGCAAATTGATTTCGTCATCGTATCTTTCTTCAAACGGATGATATAAAACGCAATTTACATGTCTTACAGTTCCAATTTTATTTTGATCAATTAGTTCTTTTATTTTTAAAAAGCGAGGTAAACTTCTTCTGTAATAAGCTACAAATAATGGAACGTTGTGTTCTTTGCAAATACTGATCATTTCGTTACATTCTTCAAAATTTAGCGCCATTGGTTTTTCTACGTAAACCGGTTTTCCGGCTTTGGCACACAAAATAGTATATTCTTTGTGAGAGGATGGAGGAGTAGCGATATAAACGGCATCGACCTCAGGGTCATTAATTAAATCCACAGCATTCGAATACCATTTGGGAACATTATGGCGTTTCGCATAATCTTCTGCAAGTTTTGCATCTCTTCGCATTACCGCAACTAAAGCCGAGTTAGGCGATTTTTGAAAAGCAGGTCCGCTCTTAACTTCGGTTACATTACCACAACCTATAATTCCCCATTTTACAATTTTCATTTTTCTGGTTTTTTAGTTTCTCAAATTTAAAAAAGGTTTGCCACGAATTGCACTAATTTTCCCGAATTATTTTTTCATATAGATTTTGCAGGATTTAATTTTACCGCAAAGCACGCAAAGATTTTATGCTTAGAGGATTTTATAAAAACACAAAGTTCGCAAAGCTTTGTATTGAACCAGCTTTGCGAACTTTGTGTTTTTACAAAGCCAAGCTGATACAAAAACTTTGCGTGCTTTGCGGTAAAATTCTTCACAAAAAACAAAGCCACGAACTCACAAAAATAATTCGTGAATTCGTGGCTAATAAAATTAAAAGGTTAAAGTTTTATTTTTTAGGTAAAGCTTTAAATCCCATATTGTAAAGCGTGAACGCCTGAATGTCTACATTCTCCTGGATCGTAGCGGCAACAGATTTTCCTGCTCCGTGACCTGCTTTTACATCAATACGAATTAAAACCGGATTAGGTCCTGTTTGTTTTTCTTGTAATTCAGCAGCGAATTTAAAACTATGTGCAGGAACTACACGGTCATCATGATCTCCAGTGGTAACCATTGTTGCAGGATATTTAACTCCTGCTTTTACATTTTGTACAGGAGAATATCCTTTTAGGTATTCAAACATTTCTTTGTTGTCCTGAGCTGTTCCGTAATCGTAAGCCCAACCTGCACCTGCAGTAAAAGTATGGTAACGTAACATATCCATTACACCAACTGCCGGCAACGCCACTTTCATTAAGTCAGGGCGTTGAGTCATTGTTGCTCCAACTAATAAACCTCCGTTAGAACCTCCACGAATTGCTAAGAAATCTGATGAAGTGTATTTTTGGGCGATTAAATATTCGCCTGCCGCAATAAAATCATCAAATACATTTTGCTTTTGCAATTTAGTTCCGGCATCGTGCCATTTTTTACCGTATTCTCCACCACCTCTTAAGTTGGCAACAGCATATACGCCTCCGTTTTCTAGCCAAACCGCATTTGCAATGCTGAAACTTGGCGTTAAACTAATGTTGAATCCACCGTAACCGTAAAGAATAGTTGGATTTTTACCGTCTAATTTCGTTCCTTTTTTATAAGTAATAATCATCGGGATTTTTGTTCCGTCTTTTGAAGTATAGAATACTTGCTTAGATTCGTAATTTTCACTTTTAAAATCCACTACAGGTTTTTGATATACTTCAGATTTACCAGATTTTGGTTCCAATGAATAAATTGTTCCCGGAGTTGTGTAATTCGTAAAGCTATAGTATAAAGTTTTTTCTTCTTTTTTACCGCCAAATCCACCAGCAGTTCCTACAGCAGGAAGTTTGATTTCGCGAATAAGTTTACCACTGTAATCATATTGTTGTACAAATGAAACAGCATCTTTTGTGTAATTAGCAAAGAAAAATCCACCACCGGTTGAAGGTGATAGGATATTTTGAGTTTCTTTGATAAAATCTTTCCAGTTTTCAGGTTTTGGATTGCTTATATCAACAGTAACAACACGTGTATTTGGCGCATTTAAGTCAGTTTCGATAAACAATTTAGTTCCTTCATTCTCGATAATCTGATTGCTGCTGTTAAAATTATCTACAATCGTTACAATCGGACTATTTGCTTTCGTTAAATCTTTGATATATAATTCGTTTCCGTAAGTAGAATTAGCAGCAGAGATTACCAAATATTTATCATCTTCAGTAACATAACCACCTACGTATCTTCTTTTTTGATCAGCACCAAAAATCACTTTGTCTTCTTTTTGAGCAGTTCCAAGTTTGTGGTAATACAATTTATGCTGATCCGTTTTTGCAGATAATTCGCTTCCTTTTGGTTTTTCGTAACTAGAGTAGTAAAACCCTTCGTTTCCGTGCCATGCAACACCACTAAATTTTACATCTACCAAGGTATCTTCGATCGCTTTTTTAGACAAAGCATCAATAATGATTACTTTTCTCCAGTCGCTTCCGCCTTCAGAAATGGCGTAAGCCGCTTTATTTCCATCTTTAGAAAAATTTAAACCGCCAAGAGAAGTTGTTCCGTCTTTAGAAAAAGTATTTGGATCTAAGAAAACTTCTTCTTTACCATCTTTTCCTTTTCTATAAATAACCGACTGATTCTGAAGTCCGTTGTTTTTAGAATAATAAGTAAATTTTCCTTCTACAAACGGAGCACTGATTTTCTCATAATTCCAAAGTTTTTCCATTCGTTTTTTAAGTTCTTCACGAAACGGAATTTTATCTAAATACCCATAAGTAACCTCATTTTCAGCTTTTACCCATGCACCGGTTTCAGCTGATTTGTCATCTTCAAGCCAACGATAAGGATCGGTTACTTTTGTGTCAAAATAGACGTCAACTGTTTCGCCTTTTTTGCTTTCGGGATATTGAATTTTATTCTGCCCGAACGAAATTCCTGCAGTTGTAATTGCCATTATAAGAAATGTTTTTTTCATAATTTATGTTTAACAGTTGTCACAAAAATAGCGTTTTTTGTTAGATCAATGCTTATTTAACCGCAAAGTCCGTAAAGATTTTATTTAATAAAGCTTTTAAAAAATACAAAGTTCGCAAAGACTGAAATCAACATATTGGCTTTGCGAACTTTGCGTTGATGTAGAAAAAGACTTTGCGAACTTTGTTTTTAAATGAGATTACAGATTGAAGTTTACTCCCAGAACAATATTTCGTCCTATATTAGGAATTCCGTCTGTTTTTAATCTTGATAAATGCGCAATATATTTTTGGTCGAATAAATTGTTTCCGTTCAGGTTCACATCAAATGCGTGTTTGCCTAGTTTTACTGTGCCTCCAAAACCAAGATTTACCAATGTATATCCGTCTGAAGCGGTTTCAAAACCACTCACATTTTTCTGTGCAAAAGTTGATGAAACATTTAATGAAGCATATCCCTCTTCGAACCAGTTATTGATTTTAAATTCAGTTCTTAAAGTATTGTTCCAGTTGTTCGCAGGAATCAAAGGCAAATAATCATTGTTTGCTTTTTTACCTGTTACAGTTTCAAAACTCGTTTCAAAATGCAGCCAGTCTAATGGATGAGGATGAAAATGCAAACCAACTTCACCACCATATAATTTGGCATTGTCCTGAACATACGCAAAAACATCATTATCATCGCGAACTTCTCCCGTTGGCGAAGTGAAGATATAATTGTTTACGTGATTGTAGAATCCGTTAATAAAAAACTCAAAATGCGTGTTTTTGTACTCTAAATTCAAATCAGTCTGAACGTTTTGTTCTGTTTTTAAGGCAGCATTTCCAATTTCGTAGCGGTTTGTTCCTTCGTGAACCCCGTTTGAAGTTAACTCGGCTAAATTTGGAGCTCTAAATCCTGTCGCAACATTCAATCGAAGTGTCAATGGTTCTGCCAGTTTTGTTTTATATCCCAATGAAGCATTAAAACTATCAAAAGATCGGTCAAGAGGTAAAAAATAACCTTCTTCACCTTCGGTACCATGCGCTATTGAGGTAATGTTTCGATTGTCAAAACGTAATCCGGCTTGTAGAACACTATTGTCCCATTCGTAATTTGCAGTTCCAAAAACCCCGAAATCATTGGTTGTAGCATCCGGAATCAGGTATTCTTCGCCTGAATTTTTGTTTGTTTGATGCATTCCCTGAACGCCCAGAATAGTTTCAATTTTGCCTAGTTTAGGAAAATGATATTTGGCATTATAATTAAAAGTGTTCAGTTTCATGTGAAGCGAGGCTTCATTACTGTCTTCAAACTCGCTTCGGTCATTGGCGATATAGCCTAAATCAACATCTAATTTCGAATTTTCAAAAAAGATAACGTTGTTTAAACTCAATAAATGATTGAAAATTCCTTGTCTCGGAAACTCTGTGTTTTTACTTGTAGATTGTTCTCCAATTCCATTATCCGGCATTCCAAGATCAAGCTTGTTGTAATTGTATCTCAAAACACTAGAGAAACTAGAGTTGCTGTAGCCAATTCCGGTTTTAAAATCGGTTTCGTTGTAACGCGTGTTGGTTACACGATCGCCATCGGCAATTTTGTAATCAGAATGGGTGTTGAAACTTCCGCGGGCTAAAAATTTCCAATTATCAGTAGATGTTTTTAATCCAATAGAAGAATTGCTTCCTTGCGTATTCGTGAAGTATTTTTGACTAAAATTTGCCTTGAAAGTATTCGCATCAGCAAATTTTTCAGGATTAAAATATAAAACACCGCCCAAAGCATCAGAACCATATAATAAAGAAGCAGGTCCTTTAATGACTTCAACACTTTCGATTCCGGCATCGTTTAAACCTAAACCATGTTCGTCTCCAAATTGTTGGTTTTCGATACGAACACCCTGAGAATAAACCAAAACACGATTGCCGCTCAATCCGCGAATTACCGGTTTCCCAATAGATGTTCCCGTAGAAATTTGCGAAACTCCCGGAATTGTTGCCAAACCTTCGATTAAAGTTGAAGTTCCTTTTTGCTGCAACGTTTTAATGCTTTCATGCTCCACTTTCATTACGTTTTGCGATTGCAATTTGTTGAAAGGTGTTGAAACTACTACTTCATCCATTTCAAAAATAGATTCGGTAAGGGTGATATCAATAGTGTTTTCTTTTAATAATTTAGAAATTGATTTACTTTGAGTAGTAAAACCCACGAAAGTAAAAGTAAGTCTGAAGCTTCCGTTTGGAAGATTCTTAAATTCGTATTTCCCGTTTTGATCCGTTGTAGTTCCTTTATGCAATTCTGGCGCATATACAGATACATTGGCCAATGGCTGGTTTTCAAGATTTGTTACTGTTCCTGAAACCGAATTTTGAGCAGAAAGAATGCCCGAGAACCCTAAAATAAGGGCTAATATTATTTTTTTCATTTGAAAATGATACTATAGTTAATTGGAAGAATTTATCCTTTAAAGCAAAAACTAAAATCAATAGTAAAATTTGCCGATCCTTGAAGTTTCAGGATGGGGAAATTGACTAACTTTTTTTGAATTAGATTTAAAAGAATTTGATTGTATTTCGACTATTTCGAAATTAAGAAACTATAGCAGAAGGCGGCCCTCGTAATTGATAAGGGTTTTCTGAAATTGAAAATATTTTTTCGGAATGGGTGAAAAAATAAGGGATTTCGTAGTTGAAGGTATGAAATTCAAAAGCAAATTGTTCCGGTAAAATATAACTTCCAAAAACAAAATGACAAACAAAACACACATCGTAATCATTATGCTGATGCGTTATTTCACCATTAGGATCGTTATAATTATGGTGGCATTGTTTTTCTGAAAGTTGCTTTACAATATGCTCATAACTGTGTATCGACTGAAACAATATTGAGAACAATACCGTTAGAGCCAAAGAAACACTTAGTATGAGCTGTTTTCTTTTCATTTCACGACAAAGGTATAAAAGATCAAACTATAATTGATTTATTTTTTGATTTCTGTTCTTGATTTTGATGAAAAAAGTACAACGAATGATTTTATTCTTCATCAAAAAGAGAATAATTGAGATCTAATTGCATCCTGAGCTAGCATTATATTATATTTGTAAGTAAAATAAATTTACTCTAAAAAACGTTTACTTGAAAAACTCTTTAAAACCAAAATACGATATGCGATTACTTTTTAGTTGTTTGTTTTTAGTATCGTTTTTCAATTCTTTTGCGCAAGACGTTAAGCCGGAGATAAAACCTATTGTAAAAATAGATTCTTTGTATCGTGAAGATCAGTTTTATTTTTCGGTTACTTATAATCTTTTGGTTCAGGCGCCGTCTGGCTTAAAACAGGATAAATTTTCTGCAGGACTTTCTGCAGGTTTTTTGCGTGATATGCCCATCAATAAAACAAGAACCCTTGCAATTGCAGCAGGTTTGGGATTGAGTTATCAAAACTTTTATCAAAACCTGACCATTTCAAAATCTCAGGATGGTGCGCAAATTTATGGTGTAAATGGCTATGGCGAATTTGTGTCGAACAGATATAAGCAATATTCAGTTGATCTGCCAATTGAGTTTAGATGGAGGAATTCTACGTATGAAAGTTCCAAGTTTTGGAGGATTTACAGTGGAGTAAAACTGAGTTATGTTTTCTCAGACAAATCGATTTTAAAAGATGGAGAAACAACGTATAAAATTTCTAACAACAAAGATGTCAATCAGTTTCAATATGGAGTTTACATTTCAGCAGGTTATAATACCTGGAATGTTTATTGTTATTACGGACTAAATAGTTTGTTTGATAAATCAGTAAAAACCGTTTCTACCGGCGAAAGTATCAGTATGAAAGCCATGAATATTGGTTTGATTTTTTATATTTTATAGCCACAAATACAAAAACAGTAACTGCGGAACGATTCCTATAAAGGTTCCAATCAATAATTCATTTGGCGAGTGCGCTTCCATTTCTAAACGAGAAGAGGCTACAACGCCTGTCATTAAAATCAAAAAAGCAGCCCAATACGGATTGTGCATTTGAAGATGCATGTTTAATCCGATAGCAAAAATGGTAAATCCGCTAATGGCCATCATGTGCAAACTCGCTTTTATTTTAAGCATAGCAAAAACCAAAGCTAAAATGGTACTAAACAAAGCGCCCAGGAAAAAGAAATGCAACTCTGGATAACGTGCAATAACAATGCTTCTTTTTACCAGTAAAATATATAAAAAACATTGCAGTACAAGCGGAATTTTGCGCTGTGAAGTTTCATGAACCATGACTGATTTTACATGCCCGGTTGAACGAAGCAATAAGAAAAACAATATAGGTACTAAAATCGTAATGATTAGAATCTGGAATAAAACATAATATTTTTCCTGATTCGTAAAAGCATCGTTTTTGCAAAAAAGATAAAATAAGGTGGCATACATCGAGATAAAAATCGGATGTAATATATACGAAAATAAAGGAAGGATTCTTTTCAAAACGTTGTAATTAGTGGTGTTAGCAAATATAAACAAATAATGTTTTTTTGCCACGAATTGCACGAATTAGCACGAATTATTTTTTTTGCCACAGATTAAAATAACTAAAAAAGATTTCTTTTTCTATGCCGGTTTTTTGCCACGAATTTCACGAAATAACACGAATTATTTATTGTAATTCTTAGCAACTTTTATTAATCTGCGAAAATCTTTTTAATCTGTGGCAAAAAAATAACCACAAAGAATTAGTGAGAATTTGTGCAATTCGTGGCAAATCTTTTTATTAATCTGCGAAATCATTTTAATCTGTGGCAAAAAAAACAACCACAATAATTAGTGAAAATTTGTGAAATTCATGGCAAACCTTTTTTTAAATTTGACAAAAAGAATTTTCAATGAGCATAAACTTAAAAAGCCTTATCCCGGTTCTTGATGCCGAATGGATTGGCTCAGAAACTGATATTTTTATTAATCATATTTCAATCGATAGCCGTTCCTTACAAAACGGATCTGAAACTTTGTTTATTGCCTTATCAGGTGTTAATAATGATGCTCATTTGTATATCGAGGAACTCATTGCACAAGGTGTACAAAATTTTGTTGTACAATATATTCCTGAAAATTGTGTCGGAAAAGCTAATTTTCTAGTCGTTAAAAACACTTTAAAAGCGTTACAGGAATTTGCAGCTTATTATCGTAATCTTTTCGATTTTCCTGTTATCGGGTTAACCGGAAGTAATGGTAAAACGATCGTAAAAGAATGGCTTAATTTCTTGTTGAGTCCTGATTTTAATATTATCCGAAGCCCAAAAAGCTATAATTCTCAGGTAGGAGTTCCGCTTTCTATAATGGCAATCAATGAGAAACACAATTTAGGGATTTTCGAAGCCGGAATTTCTACTGTTAACGAAATGGTAAACCTGGAGAAAATCATTAAACCTACAATTGGTGTGCTAACTAATATAGGAAGTGCACATGATGAAGGCTTTTTAAATTTAGTGCAAAAGATCGACGAAAAATTGATTTTATTCAAAGACTGTCCAGTAATAATTTATCAAAAAAATGAAATCGTAGATTCTTGTTTGTCTCAGTTCGTTGCCGAATATATGATGCATCCCAGAACACTTTTTTCGTGGAGTTTTACAGATGCTTCTGCTGATGTTTTTATTTTAAATAAAGAAAACAAAAGCGATTCAACACATATTAAATACCAATATAAAGAGGAAGTTTTTAATTTAGAAATTCCTTTTAGTGATACAGCTTCTATAGAAAATGCCATTTCATGTCTGGCAGTTTTACTGTATTTGAATTATGATTTCGAGACCATTCAAAATAGATTTAAGCGTTTGTATCCTGTGCATATGCGTCTGGAAGTTAAAAACGGAATCAATAATTGCAGTATAATAGATGATAGTTACAGTTCAGATTTTGAATCGCTTACAATTGCTTTGGATTTTTTAGAAAGCCAAAAGAAAAAAAATGCTTCAAAAACAGTTGTTTTGTCTGACATTGTTCAAAGCGGATTTTCTAATGAAGAATTATATTCGAAAGTAGGGCAATTAATTGCCGATAATAAAATAAACAGAGTAATAGGAATTGGAACTACAATTTCGGCTTTTAAATCTAAATTTTCTAATGTTGTTACTTTTCAAAACACCGCCGAATTTATTGCTCAGATCGAAAACCTGAATTTCGAAAATGAAACTATTTTAATAAAAGGAGCAAGATCATTTCAGTTTGAAGAAATTGTGTCACTGCTGGAAGAGAAAACGCATGAAACAGTTCTTGAAATCAATCTGAACTCGATTAGTTATAACCTTAATTATTACAAATCAAAATTAGCCAATAACGTGAAGTTAATGGTGATGGTGAAGGCGTTTGGTTATGGCAATGGAGGCTTGGAAATTGCCAAATTACTCGAACATCATAAAGTTGATTATTTAGGTGTGGCTTTCGCCGATGAAGGAATCTCGCTTAAAAACGGCGGTATAAAACTGCCTATTATGGTGTTGAATCCTGAATCGACCAGTTTTCCTTCGATTATTCAGTACCATCTTGAACCTGAAATTTATAGTATAAAAGGTTTAAAAGCTTTTCTGAAAATTGCCAGAGAAAAGAATTTAAAAGACTTCCCAATTCATATTAAATTAGATACAGGAATGCATCGTTTGGGTTTTGAAGAAAATACGCTCGAGGAACTGATTCAGACTTTAAAAGGAAATTCGACAGTAAAAATAAAAAGTGTTTTGTCGCATTTGGCCACAAGCGATGAATTACAGCATTATGATTTTGTGATCTCTCAGATTAATTTATTCGAAAAACTGTCATCGAAATTAATTTCAGAATTAAATATAAATCCTATTCGTCATATTCTAAATACGTCCGGAATTAGCAATTTCCCGGATGCACAATACAATATGGTACGTTTAGGAATTGGTTTGTACGGAGTTTCAAACGATCCGGCAGAACAAAAATATCTGGAAAATGTAAGTACATTAAAATCGATTATTTCTCAGGTTCGCACCATTCCTGCCGGCGACAGCGTGGGTTACGGACGTCGTTTTATGGCTTCGAAAGAAACTAAAATTGCAACAATACCCATTGGTTATGCTGATGGTATTTCTCGTTTATGGGGAAATCAGGTGGGTTATGTAGTGATAAAAAATCAGAAAGCATTTATTGTAGGAAGCGTTTGTATGGATATGCTCATGGTTGATGTAAGCCATATTGATTGTAAAGAAGGCGATTCGGTTATTATATTCGGCGAAAGCCCAACAGTTATGGAGATGGCTGCAGCACTAAAAACCATTCCGTATGAAATTATGACCAGCATTTCGCAACGCGTAAAAAGAGTATTTTTTAGATAGATTTTGAAACTTTGCTGAAAATTCCGTATTTTCGATATGAATTAATTTATAAACTAAAAGAACAATTATGGGGATGTTTTCAGAATTTAAGGAATTTGCAATGAAAGGCAACGTAGTCGATTTGGCTGTCGGTGTTATAATTGGAGCTGCTTTTGGCAAAATTGTGAGCTCATTAATTGAAAATGTAATTACGCCATTAATATTAAAACCGGCTTTAGATGCAGCACATTTATCTACGATAGAAGAGCTAACAGCTTTTGGCGGTGTAAAATATGGTTTGTTTCTTTCGGCAGTAATTAACTTTCTAATTGTTGCTTTTGTTTTATTCTTGATTATTAAAGGAATAAACCATGCAAAAAAGAAAGAAGTTCCGCCACCGGCTGCACCAGCAGGACCAACTCAGGAAGAATTGCTTATACAGATTAGGGATTTATTAAAAAATAAACAATAATATACTATACCGCTACACTAAGTCTAACTTAACCGCTTCTTAATTGAGGCGGTTTTTTTTATTTTGTTTGATTTGTAACATTTTGTTATTTTTTGTGAAGCGCCTTGTTTTGACTTTTATATTGTATACTTTTGCAGAGTAAATTAGATTAATTCATACTAAAGATATAAAAATGAGAATAGCCGTTGTAGGTGCCACTGGTATGGTTGGCGAGATAATGCTTAAAGTTTTAGCAGAAAGAAATTTTCCTGTTACAGAATTAATTCCTGTGGCTTCTGAAAAATCAGTTGGAAAAGAAATTGAATATAAAGGTCAAAAATATAAAGTTGTAGGATTACAAACAGCAGTTGATTTAAAAGCTGATATCGCTCTTTTCTCAGCCGGAGGAGATACTTCGTTAGAATGGGCACCAAAATTTGCTGCAGCGGGAACAACGGTTATCGATAACTCATCGGCATGGAGAATGGATCCGACAAAAAAATTAATCGTTCCGGAAATCAATGCAGATACTTTAACAAGTGCAGATAAAATTATTGCAAATCCAAACTGTTCTACTATTCAAATGGTACTCACTTTGGCTCCATTGCACAGAAAATACAACATCAAAAGAATCATTGTTTCTACTTATCAATCGATCACCGGAACTGGTGTAAAAGCAGTAAGACAGTTAGAAAATGAATACGCAGGAGTTCAGGGAGAAATGGCTTATAAATATCCAATTCACAGAAATGCAATTCCACATTGCGATAGTTTTGAGGAAAACGGATATACTAAAGAAGAAATGAAATTAGTTCGTGAGACTCAAAAAATCCTTGGTGATAACACGATCAGAGTTACCGCTACTGCAGTTCGTGTACCAGTTGTTGGCGGACATAGTGAAGCAGTAAACGTAGAGTTTACAAATGATTTTGATGTAAACGAAGTTCGCGAAATTTTGCACCATACAGATGGAGTAGTAGTTCAGGATAATTTAGATACATTTACCTACCCAATGCCATTGTATGCTGAAGGTAAAAATGATGTTTTTGTAGGTAGAATTCGTCGTGACGAAAGCCAGCCAAATACATTAAACATGTGGATCGTTGCCGATAACTTAAGAAAAGGTGCTGCAACAAACACGATTCAAATCGCTGAGTATTTAATTCAGGCAGGTTTGGTATAAACCAGAGATTAAAGAAAATTGTTATAAAGAAAAAGCCGTAATTGCAGTAATGTAATTGCGGTTTTTTTGTTTCTTGTAGTGACGTTTGATGTTGCACAAAATAAAATGAAGAATTGACGTTTAAGTAAAAAGGAAATAATATTATGAATGAATTAATCGAAAAGTTAGACAGGCAATTAGCGGGATTACGGCCAGAATATTATCAGGAACTTAAACCTTCATTGAGCGATTTAGAAATTCAAAACTTAGAAGAGCAATACAAAATCCGGCTTCCTGAAGATTTAAAAACGCTGTACAAATGGAAAAACGGGCAAAATCAAAACTGTTACGAGTCTTTTGTAAACAACTCTATGTTTGTCTCTTTAGAAGATGCATTAGATACAGCAGCAGAACTTACATCAATGATTGGTTCTGATTTTGAAATTGAAAATTGGTGGAATGAAAATTGGATTCCTGTTTTTCATAATGGAGGAGGAGATTATATTTGTTTGGACTGCGAAGGGACTTTTACCAAAAATCCTGGACAATTAATCGAATTTTGGCATGCGGACGAGGATAGAAATGTAATAGCTTCCAGTTTAGAAGTTTTTATTTCGCAAATCGTTAAGTATTATGAAGAAACCAATCCTCAGGATTTTGATGAGTATTTTGAAATAGAAAATGCAGATAATTATCCGCAGGTATTCACCGTTGAATAATTTGCAATAATTGGTAGGGATTAAATTTAAGGGGCAATTAAGAAGCAATATAATCATAAAGTAGAAAAACTATGAAAACAGAGACAAGTCATTTTTGGTTGGGGAAATTCAAATCAGAAGAGGAGTATTTTGATTTTGTGGGTGAAGATAATGCGTATTATGAAGATGATGAGGTAGAGGAGAAATTCATCTCTGATTTTGCAAAATCACAGGGAGAGAATTTTTTAGATCATGATTTTATGGAAAGCGGATTTGAAAATGAAGCTATTTCTTTCGAAGAAAAATTTTTGAAATATTCGTATGCTAAGCAATGGATTGCTGAAGTAAAAAAGAGATTAAGTGACCAAAATCAAAATCTGGAAGATGTTAATACGCTTGTATTTATTTCGAAAGACCAAATTGAAAAACCTGTTTCGATAATGAATTCTAAATGTGATTTGTTATATATAGGAGAAATCGAATACGATATTTGAGTATCAGAGATATAGTTTTATAATTGTGCTATGTGTTTTTTAAAGTGAAATGACTGGTATACATTTTCAAAATCTATGTTTCTATGTGTTAAAATAAAAGACAAAGATTGATGAAAAACGTATCTTAGCTATTATAAATACAAATAAAATGAACTTCGACAATTATAAAATAATTCCAAATTACAAGACCAATAAAACCGACTTATTTCTTGCTGAAAATGAAGATATTCTGGCTTGCGAAAAGACTTTGAATATTGCTTTTGATGAAGATTATAAAGAGTATGTTTTGAATTACGGAAGCGGAATTCTGGGCGGAACTTACGTGCGTATCTATCTTCCGGAAACTATTATACTAACGATGGATGAATGGAAAAGCCGCATTACCGAATATTGGTTTTGGGATGATGGTAAGGATGTTTTATCAAAAGAAGAAGTGCTTCGTTCAGTTCGAATTGGAGATACTTACGACGGAGATGAAATTATTCTTTTTAAAAACGAATACTTTATTCTGCCTAGAGAAAGTGAAATGATCTATAAAGCAGGAAATACACTTGAAGAAACCATAAACTGGCTCTGTTCCTCAGGAATTCTCACAGAAGCCTTTTCTGAAAGAGAATTTGAGCCTTTTGAGCAGCAAAGCTAAATGTTGTGGAGAAACAATAAATGGCGACTATTTTTTACCGCAGAGAAACAAAGATTTTATCTAAGAATGTTTTATAAAACACAGAGTTCGCAAAGCTAAATCAAGATACAGCTTTGCGAACTTTGCCTTTATAAAAAGCTAAGAGTATAAAAACTTAGCGATCTTTGCGGTAATTTTTTTTGCTTCAGAGGTTTTAGGATTGACTGCCTTTTGATTCAGTGAGCTTGCATAAATTCTAAATAAAAATTCCAAATCCCAAAGAGCAGTTGCTAGTTGAAATTTGGAATTTTTAAAAATTGTAATTTATTTTTTAGTATTCAGGTGCTAATTCTAATTCTAATCCTTCTAACTCGGTAGTAATTGGAATCTGACAACCTAAACGGCTATTTGATTTAACGTAAAATGCTTCCGACAGCATGGCTTCTTCTTCATCTCCCATTTCAGGTAATGCAACATCATTAAGAACATAACACTGGCAAGAAGCACACATGGCCATTCCGCCGCAGGTTCCTTCAACAGGTAGTTCGTATGCTTTGCATAACTCCATTATATTCATTGCCATATCAGTTGGAGCTTGTAACTCGTGTATAACTCCTTCTCGATCTTTAATCTTTATTAATACATCCATTTTAATTATTTGGAATTTTACTGGTTAGGATTTTATAACGTGAAAAAATCCCTAATTACGTTAACTATTTTTTAAACTAAATGCGTATTCTTTTTTGCTTCCTTCTTTAGGGCGCATTTTTACGCCAAGGATATTTCCGTTTTTTTCTAGTATAGTAACAAAGGCAATTATAGAATAATAATCTTTATCTGATTGAAAGATCAGAGTCCCTTCGTAAGTCGAATTCATTACTCCTTGTTTGTCTGTTGTAACAGATACTTTTCTCGGATGCGCAAATTGTGCTGCACTATAAGTTGCTTTGTTTGCAAATTTAGCTTTTCCATTGCAGAAATCGTATAAGAAATCATAATTTCCAATTCGTAGACTTCCTTCTTCATCATTTGCGTTAGTCGAAAATATAATCTGACCTGAGTATTTAAAGTCTGACCATTCTTCTGATTCGTTTAACCAGGCTTTGTCAACAATTAGTGTTTGCGTGGTCTGCTGCGCATAATTCACAGAAACAAAAAATAGGAACAAAAATAAAGCGTAATAATTCTTCATAAATTTAAGATTTTGGGGTTATGTGACAAATTTAAGTTAAATATGTAACAATTCCTTAACAAAAACTCTTAAATCTTTACGTTGTTTTTTGCTAAATCCGCAATAAATAGCTTTATTTATGGTGTGTTTTTTTTAAATCACAAATCAAAGTGCTTTAAGAACTAATATTCTTGTTAATCGCTCAGATTTAAAAAGACAGGAAAAATAACGTTTTGTTACATTATATTTACCACAGTTTCTATTTGTGGGGCGTATTTTTTTATTGTTGTTTCAACTCCTGCTTTTAGCGTCATTTGGTTTACACTACAGCTAATACATGCTCCTTCAAGACGAACTTTGACATGTTTGTCGTCGTCTATAGAAATTAGCGTAATGTCTCCTCCGTCAGAATTTAAAAAAGGTCTGATTTCGTCCAGAGCTAATAATACGTTGTTTGTTAATTCTTCTGTTGTCATAATATTTAATGTGTCAATTAGAGAATTAGATAATGAGATATGTATCAATTAGATAATTGTCTTATGCTCATGATCTCACTTTCTAATTTTTATCTTAATTATCTAATTATTTTTTTACTGCTGAACAACCTGCCATAGTTGTAATTTTAATGGCTTCTGTTGCAGGTAAAGTATCATTTCTGTTTACTGTTTCCTGTACAACATTTCTGGTGATTTCCTCAAAAACAGTTTCTATTGTTGATGCTGTTTGCATTGCTGCAGGGCGACCGTAATCTCCTGCTTCACGAATAGATTGTACAATTGGTACTTCGCCTAAAAACGGAACATCTAGATCTGCAGCCAGGTTTTTTGCACCTTCTTGTCCAAAAATATAGTATTTATTGTCAGGTAATTCTTCTGGTGTAAAGTACGCCATATTTTCGATAATTCCCAAAACAGGAACATTGATATTGTCCTGCATAAACATAGCCACTCCTTTTTTAGCATCGGCAAGAGCCACAGCTTGCGGAGTACTTACTACAACAGCACCGGTAATAGGTAATGATTGCATGATCGAAAGATGAATATCTCCTGTTCCCGGAGGTAAGTCAATCAACATAAAGTCTAATTCTCCCCAATCAGCATCAAAAATCATTTGGTTCAATGCTTTTGCAGCCATTGGACCTCTCCAGATAACGGCCTGACTTGGAGCAGTAAAGAAACCAATAGAAAGTATTTTAATATCATAACTCTCAACAGGTTTCATTTTTGATTTTCCGTCAACGTTTATCGAAATTGGTTTTTCGTTTTCAACATCAAACATAATTGGCATCGATGGTCCGTAAATATCGGCATCTAGAATTCCAACATTAAAACCCATTTTAGCAAGCGTTACAGCAAGATTTGCAGTAACAGTCGATTTTCCAACACCACCTTTACCAGAAGCAACGGCAATAATATTTTTGATTCCAGGAATCGCCTTTCCTTTTATTTCGTTAGGATTTTCTTTGGCTTCAACCTTAATGTTTACTTTTATTTTTGCTTCAGGAGATACCAATTCAAGAATTGTTTTTTTGATATCATCTTCGGCTCTTTTTTTAATGTGCATTGCTGGTGTGTGTAAAAGTAAATCTACCACAACCTCGTCACCAAAAGTAATGACATTGGCAACAGCACCACTTTCAACCATATTTTTTCCTTCTCCGGCTATAGTGATTGTCTCTAGAGCTTTAAGAATTTCTTTTCTATCTAATTTCATTTTAATCTACTGTTTTCTATTGAAAGAAATCAATTTGTGCATTGTATTTATTTAAACTGATTTCAGACTACAAAGATAACAGATTATGTTCGGATTCAAACCCTTTTAAATTGTATTTATTGATATAGAGATTAGTCAAAATGATTCTGATGGTTTGTATTTGCTTTCTTACAAGAGAATTAAAATGAAAATTTCACTTAAACTCGTGTATTAAAAATGTTTTTTTAAAGGAATAACAAAATTTTTTAAGTTGAATTTTAAAAAATTGAAGACCAAAATGTCAATAATCTTAGCTATATTTGAGTACCCAAATTTAGGATTGCCATTGTTTGAAAAGTATGTGAAAGCTTGTTTTTGGATAAATTATGGGGTTTCGGTATTTTTTGAATAGAATTTCTTTTCTAATTTAAATCTAAAAATATGCGAAACTTTACTTCTGTATCTGTAATTATTGTAGTTAGTTTTTTGATGTCTTTTTTTCAATCTACGGCCAGTGAGATCCTGACAAAAGACACAAGGTCCGAATTTGGAAATGTTTCTGCATTTACCAAATATACTTCAAAAGCTACTGTTGACGCTGAATCAATTAATCAGTTTTATAAAAAATATCCCAAACTCAAAAAATACCAAAGTGATGTTCAGGATCTTTATAAAAAGAAAGAATACAAATTGCTTTGGTACGACGATAAAAGTGTTAGCGAATTTGGAGCATTATTATATCATAAAGTTCGCCTGCTAAACGATCAGGGTATCAAGGCAACTATGCCGTATATGGATTTGGTAGATGATGTTTTTAATGAAAACGTGACAGAAGATTTACCTCAGATAGACACAGAGCTTTTGTTGTCTAATATGTATGTGTTTTATGCCAGTAATGTTTATTCTGGTGTTGATCCCGCAACTTTAAAAAAAATTGGATGGTTTTTACCTGCCAAAAGTATTTCGTATTCAAAAATATTAGACTCTCTTATGGTTGATCCTGGCCGTTTAAATAAGGATGAAAATCTTTTATTCGGACAATATTATAAACTTAAGGCAATGTTGAAAAAATACAAAGCTATCGAGAAAAACAATCAATGGAAAAAGATTGATATTGACGTTGCCAATTATAAAGATTTAAAGCCTTTTGATAGTGGAGTTGCTGTAAAGCAAATCAGGGAACGTTTGTTTGTCGTGGGAGATTTGCCGCAAGATTCTAAAAGAGATGTGTATGACGAAGAGATGATGGCTGGTATTTTAAAATATAAAAAAAGATACGGACTTAAACTTAATTATACCCTTACCATAGACCACATTAACCAAATGAATGAACCTGTTGGTAATCGTATAAAAACAATAATGCTCAACATGGAACGTTGCCGATGGATACCGGCACAATTGGCACAGGCAAGCGAATATGTTATGGTCAATATTCCGTCGTTTAAACTGGTGTATGTTAAAAATGGCAAGTACGAATTGGTGTCGGATGTTTTTGTTGGAACCAGAATGACCGAAACTGTAATTTTTAGTGGTAATATAGACAGGATTGTGTTTAGCCCCTATTGGTATGTTCCGCAGAGTATCATTAAAAACGAATTAAAATCAAAAATAGCAGAAGACAAAAATTATCTCGCCGATCATAATATGGAGTGGAACGGAGGAAATGTGAGACAAAAACCGGGACCTAAAAATTCTTTGGGATTGGTAAAATTTATGTTTCCAAATCCTAATGATATTTACTTGCACGATACGCCGGCCAAAAGTTTGTTTGAATTCGAGAAACGTATTTTTAGCCATGGCTGTATTAATGTAAAAGAAGCGAAAGGTCTGGCACTTGCTATTTTAAAAAACAATCCGGATTGGCCCGTTGATAAAATAGATCAGGCAATGAGCGGCGAAAAAGAAACCACTTGTATGCTCAAAAACAAAATCCCTATTTACATAGGTTATTTTACAGCCTGGGTAAGTGAGGAAGGGGAAATTGGTTTTTATCCCGATGTATATGACAGAGATCCGCAATTAGATAAACTATTATATTCAGACACTCTAGTTTCAAAATAAGAAGAAACCCGCCAAACTTTAATAATTTGGCGGGTTTCTTAAAAAAAAATGGTCTACAAGCTTATTCGTATTTTAAATATTTCAGGATATCTATTTTGGTTACCTGGTAGGCTTTGGTTAAAACAATAATCAAAGTTAATACCAGTAAAGAAATCAAAGCAATACTAAACGGAACAAATGAAATATTGATTCTAAAGGCAAAATCTTCGAGCCATTTTTGAAGTAAAATGTAAGCCGGTACAATACCAATTACAAATCCCATCAAACAAAAACCAATATATTGTCTTGAAAGTTCTTTTAGTAAAGCATCAGTTTCTGCACCCAGTGTTTTTCTAATCGCAATTTCTTTAAGTCTTCTTTCCATCGAGAAAGAAGCCAGAGCAAATAATCCAAAAACGGCAATAATAATTACTACAAGATTTAGAATAAAAAACAAATCCTTTTGTTTTACTTGTTCCTGATACGTTTTTGCAAATCCTTTGTTTACAAACTCATAGAAAAAAGGATAGTCAGGATTTACATTTTTTCCCCAGTACTTTTTTAATTTCTCCAGTGTTTCGGGTAAATTGTTGGGAGAGACTTTTACAAAAACATTACTAAAGTTATTCCATTTTAAAGTTTTAAGATTAATGAAAACCATAGGAGGTACTTTATCTTTTAAGCCAGTAATATGAAAATCTTTTACCACGCCCACAACTTTAAATTTCATGTTTCCTTTGTCATTTCCCCAGCCCGAAGATATTATGGTATTTATTGGATTTTTAAGTTTTAGCTTTTTAACAAGAGTTTCATTTATCAGCCAATTATCAATAGTATCCGAGGCAAATTGTGGAGAAAGATCACGTCCCTCAACAATTTTAATTTTCATCATCTCCAGAAAACCAAAATCCATTTCGACATTTCGGGGCTGAACAAAAATACTATTATGAGTTAATCCTGAACTCGAGCTCGTGCTATTGCCAAATGAACCGGCAAAAGTAGAAACATCCTGAACACCTGAATACTTTTTAATTTCCTGTTTCAGTAACATATATTTAGCAGCTTTTTGTTTGCTATCATTATAGTTAAACGGAATTCTAATGACCTGATCACCGCTAAAACCAAGCTCCTTGTTGGTCATATAATCAACCTGTGAGTTTACAATTAGCGCCCCGATGATAAAAAATGCCGCTATACCAAACTGAAAAATAAGCATCGAATTTCGAATCCAGATACCGCTTTTGCTTCTGGAGAAATTTCCTTTTAAGACCTTTAAAGTTTCAAAATTTGAGATATAAACGGCAGGAAATATACCTGCAAGAATGATTACTAATCCAAAAATCAAAACGAGCTGCAGATAAAATTCACCACCATTCATAGTCAAAGTTTTCTTTAAAAAGGTATTGTAGTATGGCAATGAGAGCTCGACTATTGCTAAAGCAAACAGAATGGCAAGAATAACAATTATAGCAGTTTCAAATATAAACTGGGCAATAATTTGTTTTTTTGATGCCCCGACAATTTTACGAACACCAACTTCTTTTGCACGTTTTATTGCTGAAGCAGTGGCAAGATTAATGTAGTTTACTAATGATAAAACTAAAATTAAAACAGATAACCCGGCCATAATATAAAGAAGCTGTAAGTTTCCTTTTCCTTCCGGAGTAGATGTTCCGGAAGATTTGGTGCCATAAAGGCGCAGGTTTTTCAGCTGGTCCAGAATGATTTTGATTTCGCCATTTTCTTTGATATATTGTTCAACCGTCTGACCGCTTTCTTTAGCATCTTTTAAAGTTCTGTTGACGTAATTTACATTATGCATCTTTTTTAAAACCAGGGCAGGATCTACACCTTTTTTGATTTTAACCATCAATCCATAATTAAAATTCCCCCATTGATTAAGATCGTAATCACGAACAGCTCCTCCAAAAACATAGTTAGGTTCAATAGAAGAGGGTTTTATAATACGATAAACGGCTTTTACAGTATAAGATTCATTTTCATAAGTAATAGACTTGCCAATAGGATCTTCATTGTTAAAAAGTAACGTTGCCTGCTCTTCTGAAATGGCAACACTGTTTTTCTCTTTTAAGATGTCTTTTTTAGAACCCTTGATTATTGGAAAAGGGAAAAAATCAAAAAAGTTATTATCAGATACGGTTATTTTTTTATCTATTAATTTCTTGTTTTTATATTTTATTACAGATTCATAGTACCAATTATATAAAAAGCAAATTTGCTCAATTTCAGGAATTGTAGCTTTGCAGGTGTTTCCAAAAGGTATAGAACTTGTTGCCCAGGTATCGCCCGTTGCGCCAATTACATTGAGAACCTGATATACGTTTTCTTTTTCCGGATTCCATCGATCGTATGCGTGCTCATTATTCCAATATAAAATAGCAAAAATTACTCCGGCGATCCCAATGCTTAATCCCATGACATTCAAAAACGAAAACAGTTTGTTTTGCTTCAAATGATATATAAATATTTTAAACCAGTTAAAAATCATGATAGTTTTTTTATAGTTATTACAGTTGCTTTTTAATGTAGTCCAGCAGGTTTCTTGAACCTGCCGGATTTTTATATTGTTGCCAATATCTTGCAAACAAATCCCACCAGGATTAAGATTGCCGTTACAATAAATTTTATCATTTTAAAATTATTTAGCGTCCATAAAAACATCAACATTTCTCTGATTTAATTTTTCAGAAAATATAACACCATCTTTCATGTGAATCGTTCTTTGCGAAAATGAAGCATCATAATCAGAGTGTGTAACCATCAAAATAGTAGCGCCTTTAGCATGCAGATCCGTTAAAAGTTCCATTACTTCATTCCCATTTTTACTATCCAGATTACCGGTTGGCTCATCGGCCAAAATGATTTTAGGATCGTTTACCAAAGCTCTTGCAACCGCAACCCTTTGTTGTTGTCCTCCGGAAAGTTGTTGCGGATAATGTTTTAATCGATGCGAAATATTAAGCTTCTCAGCAATTGCCTCTATTTTTTGTTTTCTTTCGGATGCTTTTACGTTGTTATAAAGCAAAGGCAATTCGATATTGTCATAAACCGAAAGTTCATCGATTAAGTTGAAATTCTGGAAAATAAAACCAATATTTTCTTTACGAACAACAGCTCGTCCTTTCTCTTTTAAGCCCACCATTTCCTGATCTAACAATTTATAACTTCCGCCGGAAGCACTGTCTAAAAGACCAATGATATTAAGTAAAGTCGATTTTCCGCAACCAGAAGGTCCCATGATAGTTAGAAAATCGCCTTTTTTTATTTCTAAAGAAATACCGCTTAAAGCGGAAGTTTCTACTTCTTCTGTTCTAAAAACTTTGGTTAAATTTTGAATTGTTATCATAGTTTTGATTTTAGTTGTTATTGATTATTTTTTGATTGATGATTGAAACTTTTTTAATTATTAATTGTGAATTATTAATTGTAAACTGCGACTGCGAATGAAAACTGCGACTGAAAACCGTTACTGAGTACTAATCGACAACTCTTCGATGTCTTTATAATCAGAATAAGATGAAGTAACCACAGATTCGCCTTCTTTTAAACCTTCCAGAATTTCATAATACGAAGGATTTTCTCTGCCTAATTTTATATTTCTTCTTACTGCTTTATTGCCTTTTACGACAAAAATCCATTTTCCACCTGTATCCTGATTAAAACTTCCTTTTTGAAGTACAAGAGTTGTGTTTTTCTCGGATAAAATTAATTTCACACCAAAACTAAGTCCGTCTTGTAATGTAATATCTTCTTTAGAGGTAAAAGCCAGTTCTACTATAAAATGTCCGCCTTTCACTTCCGGGATTACTTTGGTTACTAAAACTTCGAGGGTTTTTCCTTTAAATTCTACCTGTCCTTTCAATCCTTCGCGTATTTTTTCAAGATAAAATTCATCTATATCGGCAGTAAGTTTATAACCTTGTTTAGAATCTATTTTTCCAATGCTTTCTCCGGCCTGAAATGTTTTTCCTAAAACAGGCTGAAACGAAGTTAATCGGCCGGATTCAGGAGCTGTAATCAGGAAATTCTTTTTATTGTTTCTCAAAATATCCAGACTTTTTTCCATAGTCTGAATCGAATGATTGATTTGAGAAATCTGAATTTTATTGGTTTGTTTTTCTTTTTGAATACTTTGCTGAATCGTTCTTTTGCGTTCTTCCTGAAAACGTAAACTTTCCTTAAACGTATTCCAGTCATTTTTCGAAATCACCTCTTTTTCATACAATCGGGCATTCATATCATACAATCTTTTGGCATCATTATAATCGTGTTCGATTAAAACCAAATCTTTGTTTAAGTTTAATTCCTGATTTCTTATGTTTAGTTTTCCGGTATTCAAGTTGTTGATTTGCTCAATAATTGCCGTTTCCTGAGTCAGGTAATTCAATTCGGTATTAGGGTTGTACAAACGCGCCAGCGATTGGCCTTTTGTAACCATGGCACCGTTTTCGACAAAAATCTCTTTTACAGATCCTCCTTCGGTAACATTCACAAGCATCACATTCAAAGGTTCTACTTTGGCCTGAAAAACAACAAAATCTTCAAAAAAGGCTTTTTCAACTTTCTGGATACTTAGTTCTTCTGCTTTTACATTTAAACTTCTTTTAGTGTTAAACGAAAAAAACACGATTGTTGCCAGAACTAAAAAAACTCCAATTGCTATTGTGAGATATCTAAATTTTCTATTTTTACGAGGAATTATTTTGTCCATTTCTTTAATAATTTACTGATTACCAATAGGTAAATACTGTGCCATAAAATTTATTATTTGTAAAGTATTGATTTTAAAGAGGCTTTAGAAATCATTCAAAAAACCAACTGTTCGATAATGAACAGTTGACCGTTCATTATCGAACAAAAAAAGACATCATGCGAAAGAAACAAGCTCAAATATTAATCGTTGACGACCAGGAAGAAATTCTTTTTTCGGCAAAAATGATTCTCAAAAAGCATTTTGAAACCATTTTTACAGAAAATAGTCCCAAAAAAATCATTTCTATTTTAAGCGAAAATGAAATAAATGTAGTTTTATTAGATATGAATTACCGAATTGGTTTTGAAGACGGGCGCGAAGGTATTCATTGGCTCAAAGAAATAAAAACACTTTCGCCACAAACTGTCGTGATTTTAATGACGGCTTTTGGTAAAATTGATACCGCTGTTGAAGGAATAAAAATTGGTGCTTTTGATTATGTTTTAAAACCGTGGAATAACGAAAAATTACTCGAAACAATAGATAAGGCTGTCGCCGAAAGTAGAAAAAACAGCAAAAAAGTGGTAGAAGAAAAACCGGCAAAAAACTATTTTGTTGGTAATTCTCTTAAAATTAAACAAGCTTATTCTATTGCCGAAAGAGTGGCCAGAACAGATGCTAATGTTTTGATTTTGGGCGAAAACGGAACCGGTAAATATGTTTTTGCAGAATTTATTCATCTCAATTCAGAGCGTAAAGCACAGCCATTTGTGCATGTTGATTTAGGATCTTTGAGCGATAATTTATTCGAAAGTGAACTTTTTGGTTATGCAAAAGGCGCTTTTACAGATGCCAAAACAGATACTGCAGGCAGATTTGAAATAGCTTCTGGCGGCACGATTTTTCTGGATGAAATTGGGAATATTCCGTTGCATTTACAATCGAAACTATTGCACGTTTTGCAAACCAAAACCGTTACCCGTTTAGGAGAAAGTAAGGCAAGACCTTTGAATGTTCGGGTAATTGCAGCTACAAATAGTGATATAAAAGCTGAGGTAAAAAATAAAACATTTCGCGAAGATTTGCTGTATCGCATCAATACAATGGAAATTCATTTGCCTTCTTTACGCGAACGAAAAGATGATATCGTTCCGATGGCACATTTTATCCTGGATAAGATTGCCGAAAAATACAATCAGGAAAACTGGCATTTTGATGATAATGTAGCGCCATATCTGGAAAAATATCCCTGGAAAGGAAACATTCGTGAATTGGAAAATAAAATAGAGCGCGCTTTGATTTTGGCAGATAATAATACCATTTCTGTAACCAATCTGGATATTTTAGATTTCGAAGAAATTCAGGAAAATGACGAGAATCCTTTATCTGAAATGGAAAAAAGTGCGATCGAAAAAACACTCTTCAAATACAACGGAAACATCAGTAAAACAGCCGAAGAATTAGGTTTATCAAGAGCAGCCTTGTATAGAAGAATCGAGAAATACGATTTAAAGAACTCTTAAAACGAAAAATAGTTTTGCCACAGATTAAAGGATTAAAGTGATTCTTAAAATTGATCTCTCGCAGATTTTGCAGATAAAATTTATTGTAATTAATCTGTTATATCTGCAAAATCTGCGAGAGTAAAAAAATCATTTCTAATCTTTTAATCTGTGGCAATAAAAAAAACAATAATGAAAAACTGGAAATTCTATAATGCTTTGTTTATAAGGGTTCTCTTTATTATGATGCCCTTTTTCTTTTGTGTTTTTCTGATTTATAAAACGCTTTACTACAATGCAATTTTGGTAGGTTTTTTTATATTCTTACTGTTGTGCGAGATGTATTTTTATATCAAAAATCACTCTTTATTTTATGATAAAATATTGCTCTCCATTTTGCAGAAAGATTTTTCGACCAATTTTCCGCAAGAGAAAAAAGAACAGAAATTTAGCAACTTATATCTTTTATACAATACTTTAAAATACCAACAACAAGAACAGACTTCGAAAGAAATGGTTTACCAGTCGATATTGAATAATATAGACACGGCCACTTTGATTCTCGAAAAAGAAAACGAAGACTGGAGTATTTTTTTAATGAATGATTGCTTTTCAGGTTTGTTTAAAGTACCCAAAGTGAGTCATTGGAAATATCTTAAAAATTATTTGCCATCACTTTGTAATGAGATTGAAAAAACAGCATTTACAGAGTTGAAATCGGCAATTTCGATAAAAATAGAAGAACAGGATGTACAGACATTTGTATTGCAGACATCCTCTACAAAGACTTATGAAAAAGAATATTTCATTATTTTGTTAGACAGTATTCAGCGCGTTATTGAGAAAAAAGAAAAAGAAGCCTGGATTAATTTAATGAAAATTATTTCGCATGAATTGATGAATTCCTTAACCCCAATTCGTGCGCTTTCGCAGAATTTACTTCAGATTGTCGATCAGGAAAAACTCGAAGAAGATGATTTCGACGATATCAAAAGCAGTATTTCGACCATTATCAATCGAAGTGACCATTTGCAGGTATTTGTAGAAAATTACCGAAAGCTGGCCATGCTCCCAACTCCAACAAAACAAATGACGCCAATAAATTTACTTTTAGAGGATTGTATGCGCATCATGAGTCCAATTTTGAAAGCGGAAAATATAGAAATGGTAAACGAAATCAGTAGTCCAAGATCTATTTTGATTGATAAAAATCAGATCGAACAAGTGATTATTAATCTAATAACAAATAGTGTTTATGCCTTAAAAGAAAAGACAGAAAAGAAAATGTTCTTGTCCAGTTATACCGAAAATAATCGCTTTTTTATTGCTATTTCAGACAACGGAAAAGGCATCGATGCCGAGATTAGAGAAAAAGTCTTTCTCCCGTTTTTCACCACCAGAAAAGATGGCGCCGGAATTGGTCTTACACTTTCTAAAAACATCATCGAAGCACACGGCGGTTACTTGAGCTACCAAACCGACGAAGATAAAACGAGCTTTGTGATTTGCTTGATTTGATTTTTTTGAACCGTATAAGTGATATAAGTTCATATTAAATTGTTGCTTTACATTATCATTTAATCCCGCAGCGTCGCAAAGGTTCTTGTTTTTTAAGTTTTTCTTTGCTCATTTTTTGTCATCCCGAGGAACGAGGGATCTCCATTAGCAGCTCGACAACGATTGAAAAAAAACCATGCTTACGGAGTTTCTTGCGGAGATCCCTCGTTCCTCGGGATGACAAACTCGACGAAAATATTTTTATGAAAACGGGATTAGCTCCTGAAAAAAAGATTTGATTTTTATCACAGAAATCGGGATTACAAGATTGCGGTTAGAATTCAACTTCAGGCGTCCAAAAGTGCTTTTCTAAATCTATAATTTGATTGTTTTCTACAACAATACCTTCGCTTTCCAGTAATTGCTGCATTAAATTAGTTCCGTCAAAATGATGTTTTCCGGTTAAAAGACCTTTTCGGTTTAACACTCTGTGTGCGGGAACATCTTCCATATTATGGCATGCATTCATTGCCCAGCCTACCATTCGCGCAGAACGAGCGGTTCCTAAAGCTTTCGCAATTGCACCATAAGAAGTTACTTTCCCGTACGGAATTTGTCTGGCGATTGCATAAACTCTTTCAAAAAAATTATCTTCAGCCATACGTTTAAGTTATTTTTACCATTAAGATATTAAGGTTCATGAAGTCAAAACTTAACTTTTTTTTATTGAAAAATAATTAAGAAAGTGAAGTTTTGCAAAGTAGTGCTTAATTTTTCTTAATTACTTAATGGTTCAATTTTATAAACCTAAATTTTAATCTTTAAAAATACTTTCACCCAAAATAGTAATTCAGGATATTAAAAAGCGTTGCAACGGCAATTAAACCCGTAATGCTTCCTATAATAGTATTCATGTTGCGCATCAGGTAATCGGTTTTCTTTTCGATCCTGCCAAAGAAACCAATATAGCTGTACAGAGCCGCAAACGAACCTAAAACAGATCCGAACACAAAAGTAAAAATAATGTTGTTTTCGAAGGCAAAAAGATGGTAAGAAGCCAGCGTAACACTCACGACAACATAATACGGAATAGGGAAGAAGTTCAAACCAGACAAAAGCATTCCTAAAAAGAAACGGCTTTTTTTGCTGCTCTTTTTAATCTTCGATTTCTTGGCTTTGGGTTCTTTTGCGATAAACAAAAAGTAAATCGTAAGAATAGAAAAAATAGCAAATCCAACCTCACGCAACAACGTTACCACATCAGGGCGATTGTCGATTACCTGAGCGAATAAAACGGCTAAAGAAACCTGAAAAAAGATTACTAAAACCGCTCCGGCAACAAACCATAAGGCGTTCTTTTTCCCCTCTTTCATGTTCACTTTGGCTGCCGTCATATTGATTAGTCCTGGCGGAATAATTCCAATGAAAGCGGCAATAAAACCTGAAAGTAATGGGGTAAGTAATGCCATTCAGTTATTTAATGGGTTGGAAAAACGTTCACAAAATTAAATTAGTCTTTAATTTTAAAGCGAATATACGTAATTGCCTTGTTAATTTCTAAATATTGTTTCTCGTAAAAAGTCTGAAAAGCAGTAACTTCCTCAGGACTTCCTTCGTTTGTATATACGTTATGGTTCGCGTATAAAACCTCATGTCCTTCACCGTGAAGCAATCCAAGAGTATAACCGTGCATAAATTCGCTATCGGTTTTAAGGTTTACAACACCGTCTTTTTTAAGGATTTTTTTATACAATTTCAAAAACTCAGAGTTGGTCATTCTGTGTTTTGTTCTTTTGTATTTAATTTGCGGATCCGGAAACGTAATCCAGATTTCATCCACTTCATTCTCATTAAAAATATGGTCGATCAATTCGATTTGAGTACGAATAAAAGCCACATTATGAAGACCTGTTTCTACGGCAGTTTTAGCACCTCTCCAGAAACGAGCCCCTTTAATATCGATTCCGATAAAATTTTTGTCAGGATATCTTTCTGCTAATCCAACAGAATATTCTCCTTTTCCACATCCTAATTCTAAAACTAAAGGATTATCATTTTTAAAGAAATCAGAGTTCCATTTTCCTTTTAAAGGCATCAAATCGCCTACAACTTCTTCTCTGGTTGGTTGAAAAACGTTTTGAAACGTTTCGTTTTCTCTGAATCTTTTTAGTTTATTTTTACTTCCCACTTTTACAAAAATTTTCAGCAAAATTAAGGAATATAAACGAATGAAAATAGTTTGAATTCGGTTTTAAAATTTTTAGCCACGAATTCACGAATTTTAATTATCTGTTGTCGTCAATACAAGCAGAAGAAATTCGTGAATTCGTGGCTAATTTAATGCAAAGAATATTTTTTCTTAACCGTAATGCGCCTCAGTAATAGGTTTTAATTTAGGATCAAGCGTTTCATCGTGTTGCGATAAATCAAGACCAATATGCTCGTTTTCTTCAGAAACACGTAGCGGAATAATAAAGTTCGTTACCTTAAACAAGAAATATGCTCCGAAGAAAGTAAAAATCGAAACCAAAACTAACGCCATCATGTGGTGGCCAAAAACGTTCCATCCGCCGTGTAATAAACTTGCATCTTCGCCGTGCGCAAAAATGGCGGTTAAAATCATTCCCATGATTCCGCCAACACCGTGACAGGCAAAAACGTCAAGTGTATCATCAAATCTTTTTGAGAAACGGCAATTTACGACTGAGTTAGAAACCAAAGCGGTGATGAAACCAAAGAACATACTTTCAGGAACTGATACAAAACCTGCTGCAGGAGTAATGGCAACTAAACCTACAACAGCTCCGATACAGGCACCAAGTGCAGAAACTTTTCTTCCGTTCATTCGATCAAAGAAAACCCAGGTTAACATTGCTGCGGCAGATGAAGTTGTTGTGGTAGCAAAAGCCATTGCTGCAGTTCCGTTGGCCGCAAGAGCAGAACCAGCGTTGAACCCAAACCATCCAAACCATAACATTCCGGTTCCTAATAATACAAACGGAATATTGGTGGGTATATGATCGCTATTTTTTCTTTTTCCTAAAACCAGAACCCCTGCCAAAGCAGCAAATCCTGAACTCATATGTACTACAGTTCCTCCGGCGAAATCTTTTACGCCAAAATAACTTCCTAAAACACCTGTTGGATACCAAACCGAATGGCACAAAGGCGCATAAATAAATATGGTAAACAAACTAATGAAGAGTAAATACGATATAAATCGAACACGTTCTGCAAATGAACCCGTAATAATTGCCGGAGCAATAATGGCAAATTTCATTTGGAACAAAGCAAATAACATAAACGGAATCGTATTGGCCAATTGTTTATGAGGTAAAACACCCACATAATCCATAAAGGCAAAAGTAGTTGGATTCCCGAAAAAACTATAAAAATGTTCTCCTGAACCAAAACCTACAGGATCACCAAATGCCAGACTAAAACCTACTACAACCCATAAAAGGGTTACAACGCCCAAACAAATAAAACTTTGCAGCATGGTCGAAATCACATTTTTGCGGCCTACCATTCCTCCGTAGAAAAAAGATAATCCGGGTGTCATGATCAAAACCAGACAACAAGAGGTCAACATCCAGGCAACATCGGCAGGAACAATATGATCTGTAGTGCCAAATTCTGATAATACGTAATTGTTTTCAGTAACAGTTGGCCAAAATGCGCCCGTAATACAAACAATACTTATAATAATAAAGGAAATGATCCAGCGTCTTTCTATTTTCATTTTTCAAATACTTTATTTAACCCTATTTTTTTTGGGGTCAAAGTTAAAAAAAAATAAAGATTTTGATTTTCGGGGCTAATAAAATAGAGGTCGATCTTTTATTTTAGTCAATTTTGTAAAATTCGATCCGTTTTTTTGAGAGTATCTTATTTTGAACTTCTAATTTACGGATAAAATTGCCAATTGTATTATAATTAATTTGATATACGGCGCTGTAAAGCACTAGAAAAGTTAGAATTATAAAAAGAAACTTCTAATTTGTTTATTTTTTCTGAAGCTTTGCAATCAGAACGTCTTCGATTGGCGCTTTTATCTTAGTAACCGCATCGACTTCATCATTAGGAATTGTCATTGATAAAACATAATGCTGAATTTTCCATTCTTTCCCTACTTTAACCAAAACACCCGAACCGCGGCAAATTTTCATTTGTGTATTGAGCAATTCATCAAACCACGCAATTTTTCCTGATTTGTCAAAAAAGATATGACGTTCTAAGGCTGTAAAATTCCAAGTAGTGCCTTTATCAAAAAACGGTTTCGCCCAAACTTTAAAATCTTTTTTGGTCCAGTTTTCGGTAGCATCAGTTCCAATAAAAATTCCGTCTTCGGCAATTAAATTAAAGTAGTCTTCAAATTTCACATCGGCCGCAGCCTTATGCCAGGTATCAATGGTTTGACTGACTTTGTCTTTCTCAGAAGTTTGTGCATTTGCAAAAGTGGCAACGAATAATAAAAGTAGAATTGATTTTTTCATGAGGTTTTATTTTGGATTTAAAGTTAGTAAAAAATTTTTCAGAGGTGCAAAGTTAAAAGGTGCAGAGTTTTTTAATCGCGCAAAGACGAAAAGGCGCAAAGTTTTTGGTTCACGCAGATTTAAAAAGATTTAAGCTGATATACGCAAAGCATTTTAAATCTGCGTGAACCAAAATTTATTTGAATCTTTTTAATCTGTGGCTTTAAAATAAAAACTTTGCGCCTTTGCGTCTTTGCGTGAAATTTTGGCTCAACGATTATAATCCAAATAGCGAAAAATCTTAAATTATCTTATATTACTTATATGGTGAAATCTTACTATATTTGAGAGCTCTAAAAACCTACATCATGAATCCAAAAATACTTATCACCTCAATATTTGTCACTTCTTTGGTTTTTACCTCTTGTAAAAAAGAACTCGAACCACAGGAAAACACACCAACATCTGAATTGGTAAAACTAGGACTAGCAAAAGACACCACAAAAACGCAGTCGGTTGTTCAAAATCCGGCAACGAATCCTAATACCGTAATGGGCGCAACGCAAGGATTAAATCCTGCACACGGACAACCCGGACATCGTTGCGATATTGCAGTTGGCGCACCTTTAAATTCGGCTCCAACGCAAGGACAAACCACTACGCAACAACCACAAACAGTACAAGTAAATTCAGGACAGCAAAATGTAGTAACCACAACAACCATAGCACCTACGAAAGTAGCCAAAGGAATGAATCCCGCACACGGACAACCCGGGCACAGATGTGATATTCCTGTTGGATCACCTTTAAATTCTCCTGTAGCAAAACAACCCGCTGCCAATACAGCACAAAGCGGCACTACAACGCAAAACTTTACCGTTACGCCACCTGCAAACAATGCAGTTCCGGCCTTATTAAGCACCGAAGAAGTAGCAACAGCAGACGGAATGAATCCAGCGCACGGAAAACCCGGACATCGCTGCGATATAGCCGTTGGAGCACCATTACCAAAATCATAACATTTACGTCAATTATAACTTTGACTTGCTACCAATAAAAAAAGGCATTATCCGTATTTGAGATAATGCCTTTTTTAGATTTTGATGCTATATGAATTAATGCGCTTTCATTTTTTCGAAAGTCGTAGTAAGTGATTTTTTTGCTTTGGCAAGAGCACCGCTAAAAGCTTTTTCAAGCGTATCGGCGTGATCTGTTACGGTTAGGGGTTGTAAATTAGCAATACGAACTTCGATCACACATTTTTTATCGTTTAGGCTAAATTTTTCTCCGTTTTCATCTCCAAAATGTACTTCGATGCGGGTAATTTTTTCTTCAAAACGAGCTAAACCTTTTTCTAATTCTTCAGAAAAATAAGTTGCTAATCTTTCGTGTCCTTCGATGTTCTTGTCGGTATTGATTTGAATTTTCATATCGGTTTATATTTAATGATTATTCTCAAAGCTATCTTTTTTAGAATGAAAACCCAAGTGAGTTAATAAAACATTATGAAAAAATGGTAGAAAATTTCAAGGCCATTTTTTTGTTAGACATGGCGATACTGGAATGTTAATATGGAACGCGGATTTAACGGATTCACTTCGTGAAAACGCGGATAAAAACAGATTTTTTATTGTGTTTTTTTTCGTCAGGCTGAGCGCAGCCGAAGTCTTCGCAACAATTATAAAACTTGTCTTTCTGCGATTGCGTTTTAACAATTTAGATTCTTTTAATTTTAAATTTTGTTATGTGATCGCAAATGTCACATTTTACAAAACTATTATCATCAACAAACATATTTATTTCAATTTCATAATCACAAACAGGACAATTGTAAATTACATCTATGACTTTGATAGGTGAATTAAGTACAGTTGGGATTTCTAAGATTGAATATTCTATCATGTTTTTTAACCTATTGACATTTTTGCAGACTCTTTCCAAAGATAATTAGGCATTGGCTCATTTAGCTCCCATTTTATATTCATAGGTTTCGAACCTTCAGTTTCTTTAAAAATACCTTCGCCAATAAAAACATATCCAAGTGTATTTCCATTTTCATCTTTTCCTTTTTCTCTAATAAAAAGTAATATTTTTTTATTGCTTTCAATATGTCTTATGTATGAAACTCCTTTGCTTGTTTCTGGTCCATAAGCATTATGTGATTGCCAATGAAATAATGTTTCACTTATGGCATAATCCTCATACATAGTTGTTGGCGAAAAGTTCTCTTCGGATTTAATCAAATTAATAAAAAGTATTTCTGTGTTTAAGCTCTTATTTTCTGCTGCACCTTCTCGATTAGATGATTTTTTATCGAATGTACTTAAACGGAAAGCTGCTAGTATTTGATCTCTCGTATATCGAGCGTGTAATTTTAATGGTTGTTCATAAGGTAATTGAATATCAATTTCTTTAAAACCAATTTTATCAATTAATATTTCTAAAACTTCGATAATTTCATTAACAAGAGTTTTATTTTTTCCTATTTGAATTATACTTTTTTCTAAAGAATCGAATCCTCCAGCATTTTGCCATACATCATAATGTAGCATTAATAACATGGTTTTTTGGTTTTCATCGAAATCATCAATTCTAATATTGAAACCTTGTTTTGCGATCGTTAAAATGAAATTAAAATAACTTGTTGAGTTGGTAGAAAGCCATTTGTTGCTTATTGCAGAGTAAATTTGTTTTTCATTTATGTTTTCAAAATCATCAGTTATTCCTGCTCGTTGACATAATCTTGACCAGCTATCTTTTTTGTAAATAGTTTCAATGGGAATATGATACAATTCAATGAAATTATTTAAAGTTAACGGTAAATTTGTTTGATGTTGAAAATTTATAATTTTAGTAATTATTTGATTTACATTTAAGGATGTAGCTTTTTTAATATTTTCAAGAATTGTTTCTTTTGTTTTCTTCTCCAAAACAATGGAACAGCCTAAAGGAAGATGAGGGAAATCATCTTCAATTTCTTTTTGAACGGAAGTTGTTGTTTTACCAATTAATGCTCTGAATTTACTTTCAAAATCATATTCAGGTCTTGAGTTTCCAACAAAATCTAAGACAGTCAAACAATCCTTTCCTTCTGCCAAACGTAAACCGCGACCTAATTGCTGAAGAAAAACGGTTAAACTTTCGGTTGGTCTTAAAAATAAAACGGTATCAATTTCAGGAATATCCACACCCTCATTGAAAATGTCAACTACAAATAAATAATTGAATTCTTTTTTCTTGAATTCTTCTCGAATTCTGTCTCTTTCGCTTGCATTTTTAGATGTTAAGTAATTTGCTTTTAATCCTGCCAAATTAAATTTTTCAGTCATAAAAATAGCATGTTCAACAGTTACACAAAAACCGATTGCACGAATGTCATTTATATCATTAAGATATTTATTAAGATTTGTAATTATCTCCCCAACACGAATATTGTTTTTAGTATATAATGCTGTTAGTTCGCTTGCAACATATTTACCCTTTTCCCATTTTACATTTGTCAAATCAATACTATCAGTAATTCCAAAATATTGAAAAGGACTTAACAGTTTTTTATTTAATGCTTCAGGAAGTCTTATTTCTGCTGCAATACGATTACAGAAATCATCTAGAATATTTTCATTATCCATTCTTTCTGGAGTTGCCGTTAATCCTAATAAAACTTTAGGTTTAAAATAATTTAGAAAAGGTCTGTAACTTGAAGCTGATCCGTGATGTGCTTCATCAAGAATAATAAAGTCGTAGTATTCTGGAGAAAGTTTTAAATCTTTTAATCTATTGTTTAAAGTTTGTACTGATACAAAAAGATATTCATTAGAATTGGGCTCAATTCCGTCAACCCATAAATCACCAAAGTTGTTATCTTTTAAAACTCCTTGAAAAGTTGCTTTTGCTTGTTGTAGAATTTCTTTTCTATGTGCTACGAAAAGCAATTTAGAGGATTTATTATTGGTCCTGAAATTCTTGTAGTCAAATGCAGAAATTACAGTTTTCCCCGTTCCAGTAGCAGCTACCAAAAGATTTCTATATCGATTATGAACCGTTCTTTCAACTTCTAGTTTTTCAAGAATTTCCTTTTGATAAGGAAAAGGTTTGATGTCAAAATAAGCTGTAGTAAAAGTATATTCTTTTGAAAATCTTCCTTGTTTAAGAGCATCAACTAATTTTTCAGAATGAATACTTTCATCATATAATTCAAAGTCTGCATTTTGCCAATACGCCTCAAATGTTTTTTTAAATTTATCAATAATATGTCCAACTTCTTTAGTCGTAACTTTTAAATTCCATTCTAGTCCATCAGTTAAAGCTGAACGGGAAAAATTTGAAGAACCAATATAGCCAGTATGAAATCCTGTATTTCTTTGAAATAAATAAGCTTTTGCATGTAAACGCTCATTTCCTGTATTATATGAAACCTTTACTTCTGTGTTTTCTAATGACGCCAAGAATTCAACAGCTTTAGAATCTGTTGCGCCAATATATGTAGTTGTAATGACTCTCAGTTTTCCTCCTCTTTCTGTAAATTCTCTTAATTCACGTTCAAGAATTCGAATACCTTTCCATTTAATAAAAGAAACTAATAAATCAATTTTATTTGAAGATAATATCTCTTTTCGTAATTCACTTTCTAAAGTTGTTCCTGCATTTCCTCCAGTAAAAAGCTCGCTATGAATTAGTCTAGTGTAAGGTGTAATTTCTTTTAAATGTAGATCTAAGTCTTTAAAATGAGCATCGACTTTTGTGAAAACAGCGTTCAATATTTTTCCTTCTGTTTCAATTAAATCGCCTTCAAACTCTTCGTTTTTTAATTCATCTCTTAATAGTTGAATTATCTTATTCGAAATTTTTATTTGATTATCTATTAAATCAATTTCCTTTTGTTTAGGTAAATTTTCTAATGCATATTTGATGACTTTGCCAATATGCTGTGATAATAATTGAGATGCTTCGGCTTTGTCTATTGAAGTCTTTTTTATTTGAAATATATCTTTATCTAATTCGTTTATTTTGTAGTTTATTAGCTTGGTAACTAATTCTTCATATAATCCTTGGTTCATATTTCAAGTTTTAAAAATTCTTCAACGATTGGTAAATCTGCTTCTGCCCAATCAAGGTTTAATAATTGTGATCTTTCTAGTAATCTGTAATCTTTATGTTCTGCTAGTTTGATTTCACCTGAAATATATTGAACTAGGAAAGGAATTAAATTGATTTTGAAAGTACCGTAATCATGAATGTTATTTGATAATTTTTGCAACACCTCAATATTGATATTTATTTCTTCTTTAATTTCTCTTTTGATACATTCTATTTCACTTTCATTAATTTCTAATTTACCGCCAGGAAATTCCCATTTTAAAGGTAATTTCATTTTTTCATTTCTTTGCGCAACGAGAATTTTTTTATCCTTTAAAATAATTGCACAAGTAACATTTATGATTTTAGACATTTTTAATAATGCGGTAAATGATTTATAAATAATAATTTGATAACGAAGTTTAATATTAGTGAAATATAATCACATTAACTATTCTTATTAATTTTTAGGAATAAGATTTTCAGGATAAGCAATATTAAAATAATTTTCAAAAGCTTTACAAAGTAATTCTTTATCTACTTCAAATAATTCGTTCCTAATATCCCAATCTTTAATATTCTCTTCGTCTTGCTCGCAAATCTCTTCACCCACAAGTTTTCTAGTTAATATATCGCTTAGTAAAACATTATCACAGTGATAATATTTTGGATAATATTTCTCAATGAATGCCCAATAATCAAATTTATCGTCATCTTCTTTTTCTTCTTTGCTATCTTTCTCTTCGTATTCTTTAATTACTTCGAATTCTAACCAGCCCATTGCTTCACCAAGTCCTTTGTAAAATGCATTTCTTTCTACCCAAGTTTCGAAAGTATACTTTTTTAAGTTGATGATTTTTTCAAAGTCATTTAAAGGTTCATTATTATGAAATTTCCTTACTGGATCCTTTCCGAAAATTATTTCTGCTAAATATTTCATTTCTTAATAATGGATTTTGGTACTAAAAATATTTTAAAATATGCTTAATTCAAATGTAGTTTTTAGTCGATAATTGAGCCGCTTACAATTGGCCTCGTTAATAATATTTAAAAATTACTATTATTTTAGTTTTAAATTTTTCCATAAAAAACGCCAATCATTTCTAACTGGCGTTAATTTATATTTATAAACTTCTTATGAAAACAAAAGCCCTAGCCCTGATGGGAGCGGCATCCTTTTGTGGCGGGGTTCGCCACAAAAGATATAGTGGACAGCAGGAAATAGCTCCTGAAAATTGAAATTACAATATTTTTAAATTACAAATTACAAGTTGAAAAAGCTCTTCGACTTCGCTCAGAGTGACAAATCTTTGGCGAGTTTCTAGTGTGATTGCTTTCGCCGAGGCGAACAGGTCTTTCCTCAAGAATGACAAGATTGAGATGAGTTTGTGTTTTATTATGTGGTAAAATCATTTTTCTTTATCCTTCTTCCCCCATTTAATTTTCATTTTTCCTTCGTCATCCAGAGCAATTAGATGCAGGACAATTCCGCGGTCGCGAACGGCGTCACGTTCGGCTTTGGTGGCGAGTTTGATGTCGTTTTTGGAGTTTCGGAGCGGGATGGTGAGGGCGAGATTGGTGCCTCGGCCAAAGGAATAAATACCTTCGGCATCGAGGTTTAAGACGCTGGAACTAATGGTGAAATTATTGACATCGATTTGTTCTCCGCGCAATTTTAGAGTACCGGATAAATCGCTAAACGTAATATTCTCGACATCGCGGAACGGAAAAGCAAACTTGCCAATTTTTACGATAGGGTCGAAATTGACCAAAGCGCCCTGATTGACATTGAAAGTCAGATTTCCGTGCATAGAATTGGTGATCAACTCGCCGTTGCTGTTGATAAATCCGGTAACATTGGCCTCGCTGCTGAGTTTTCCTTTGATGTTATTGGGACTAAAAGATTTCACTCCGAAGTTATTAAACGAACGTAAAAAACTCGCAATATCAACACGGTTTACCTGTGCGTTAGAGCTAAAAGCAAAGTTTTTTCCGCTGGGTTGTACTTCGCTGTTAAACGTAATACTTCCACCAGAAGTTTGCAGCGAACCGTTTTTAATCACCAATCTCGAATCGATCATTTGTACGGTTGCGATTGTGTTGGTCGCAGTTAGTTTGTTGTAACTAATTTTATCGGCTTTGATGTCGATTACTACAGCGCATTTGTCGATTGCGGTTCGTATCTGGTTCGAAATTGTGGTTCTTTTATGGGTTTTCGCCGTGGCTTTTGTTTTTTGCGAAGTGGCTAAAACGCCCAGAAATTGTTTCAGATCAATATATGGAGAATAGATTTTCCAGTTTACAATCATTTTTTCGGGCGCATCGTAATAAAGGTTCAGGAAATTGTCGATTTTGCCTTCGATTAAAATTGTGTTTTTAAGATGTTTGTATGTGATTTGTTTGATAAGCAATGCTTTCTCGGTAAAATCAAGGTGAATATTGGTTTTTACGGCATGAACATTTTTTGGGATATAATGAAATGAGGCATCATCAACATCTATTTTGCCAATAAAACGCGGTTTTGTAATGTACAAATCGACGATATCAAACTGAAATTTCAGGTTGGCTTTTGCATGTCCGGCTGAAAACTGAATCCATTTGTCGTTGCTGATTTGGTTGAGTCTTTCTACATCAAAATCAGAACTTACGTTTCCGGTTGCCAATGGTTTTTCGAGATTGTTAATCGCCAACTGCGGAATCGTAAGTGGAATATTCTCGTATTCGCCCACAAATCTGGTCAGAATAATAGCCGAATTGGCGTCGTTGTAACCGTCTTTTGGTTTAAAATTATTGGTAAAAATCCCTTTAAAGTTGCATTTTTTAATTAATCCGTCGGGAATACTCAATTCGTTGTCTTTTATAATGGCCTGAACGACAATTCGTGGATCTCCTTCGGCATTAAAATCGCCTTTTATATCGCAATTTACGTCGATGGGTTGACTCAGATTAAAGCGATTTAATTTAGAACTAATATTTCCGGACAATAAATTCGATGCATTTTGCCATAAAATCGAAGTCCCAATATTGATTCCGAAAAGGGCATTTCCTTTGGCAAGATTAAAAAATGCGGTAATATCAAAAGAATCTGTTCCTATTTTTAGACCTCGGGTTAAGACATCAATTCGTTCTTTTTCGGCAGAATACGCAACATTAAAAGTTCCTTTGAGTTCTTTTTCTTTGGCAAAACTTCCGTGTACGGTATTAAAGGCTAAACTCTTTATTTGAGTATCCAGAAATACATCGGTTTGCCAATTGTCGCCATCAAAATCTACTTTTGTTTTTAAACTGGCAACATCAAAATCAAACAATTTATGCCCAAGCCTATTGTCCAGAATAAAGTGAACATCGTTGAGGTCGATTTGGTCAATGGTAGTTTCGCGATCTGATTTATTTTCGGGCGATTTTTTCTTTTTAGGTTTAAAGATATCGGCGTTCGAATAGCCATCTTCGGCTTTATAAACATAAATATCCGCGTCGTTGATGAGAATTTTATGAATATTGATTTCGTTTTGCAGTAAACTCCAAACGTTCAAACGTGCCTCTACTTCGGTAGCTTTTAGTAAAGTATGTTTGTGCGTTGCCCATTGATTGTCTTTGAGTTCGACATCTTTTAAGGCCAGGGTAAAATTGGGGAAACCGGTTAAAAACTTATAATGAAAATCGCCAACATGAAATTTTCCGTTGATGTTTTCATTGATTTTTGTATTGATCTTGGCGATGATTTCGGTTTTATTTTGATTAAAATAAATTGACAATCCACCACAAGCAATCAATAACAATGCGATAAGTCCTAAAATAAAAAAGCCAAAACGCTTGGCATATTTCTTAAAACGAGCCGATTGAAAAAATGTTTTTATGTGCTGTAAGGTTTCTGCCATCGCGAATAATTTTCTGTATCATTAAAGATAAGGTAAAAAACCGACGTTATGTTAAAAAGATAACACAACAACAATGCGTAAGTTAAAACTTATGATTTATGAACATGGGAATGATATAATAAATGACAATGCATTTATAATTAAAACTAATTTAAGAATGGTGTTTGATTAGTATTTAATTTTTAAATTTGTACTCTAGTTTGAAACGAAACAATTCAGACAATAATTTTAAAAGATAAGAAATTATGGCATTAGCAATAACAGATGCTACTTTTGATGAAGTAGTTTTGAAATCAGATAAACCAGTAATGGTAGATTTTTGGGCAGCATGGTGCGGTCCTTGTAGAATGGTTGGTCCAATCATTGACCAAATCAGTGAAGAATATGCAGGTAAAGTAGTTGTTGGTAAAGTCGATGTAGATGCTAACCAGGAATTCGCTGCAAAATATGGTGTGCGTAACATACCTACCGTTTTGGTTTTTCATAACGGTGAAGTAGTAGGAAAACAAGTAGGAGTTGCTCCGAAACAAACCTACGCAGATAGTTTAGACGCTTTGTTGTAATCGTAAGATTATGATTTATATAAAAAAGGTTTGGCGAAAGTCAAGCCTTTTTTATTTGTGTTTTTTTGCCACAGATTAACACAGATTCAAATGATTTTTTTGCCACTAATTACGCTAATTTTTACTAATTATTTTTCTCACGCAGATTTTGCAGATCAAGCAGATAAAAGTGATTTAAATTAATCCGCAAAATCTGCGTGAGTATATAATATAAAGTAAAGCAAAGAATCATTTCAATCCTTTAATCTGTGGCTAACTTTTTAAGCAGCATCAAAATAAATAATTGGTGAAAATTAGTGCAATTCGTGGCAAACCTTAATTAGAACAAACTTTAATCGTAAACGTAGTTCCTGAATCCGGTTTTGAGCTTACTTCGATTTTGCAATTGATTGCGGTTGCCAAATCCCTTATTAAATGCAATCCTAAACCAGATTTGATACCTATAACTTCTGAGTCGTCGTATAAAGCTTTAAATTTTTCCTGAGTTCCGCCAATGCCATTGTCTGTGATAGAGAGATAAATTTGGTTGTTTTCCTGCCAGGCTTTCCAGATTATTTTTCTGTTTTCTGTTTTTTCTAAGGCTTTTATGGCGTTTCCGGTAAGGTTTCTAATAATGGTTTTAAGGTAGTTCTCATCGGTATTTAAGATGATATTGTTTTGATCTTCAAATAATATCACGATCTTTTCTACACCCGAAAAATGATTTTGCATTTCTTCGAATACAACAGCTACGGAAACTTCTTTAAAATGGGGCTTGAAATTTTCCATTTGGCCTTTGCTCCACAATAAAATATCTTCCATGGACGATAATAAATTCTCGGCTCCGGTTATCACTTTGGTTTGCATTCTTAACGCTGTGGCTTCATCAATGAGTTCCGGACTTTCTTTTTGAAGATGTAGAAAGTGAATTAAATTCGAAACCGGACTTCGTAAATCGTGGTTTAAAATACTAAAGAAACGCGCTTTTATTTTATTGGCTTCGTCCAGTTCCTGATTCAAAAGCTGTAATTTCTCATTGGTTTTTTTACGGTTCTGACTTTGTTTGAATAATAATATTAGGATGATTCCAACCAAAATTAATCCTGAAATTAAATAAACTCTTTGTTTTTGCGCATCAGCAATCTGAATGTTTTTTAGTTTGTTTTGTGTCGAAAGATTTTTGATTTCCTGCCCTTTGGTTTTATTTTGATAACGTGCTTCGGCATTGGCAATATTTTGTTTCGCCGATTCCTGCATCATTTCATCATTGTGTTTGGTGTAGATTTCGTTGTAATAAAACGCCTCTTTCCAAAGCCCCAATGCGGCATAACTTTGTGATAGTTTTTTATTGATATTTACAAAAGATTCTTTGTCGTAAGTCAAAGCATTTTTAGAAGCATTTTTCAGGATTTCGATTGCTTTTTTATATTCTCCTTTTTCATATAAAACCCTTCCCATTACAGCATTGGCTTCCATAATAATATCCTGATCATTCGATTTTTTTCCTAGTAAAACAGCTTTTTTAGCATAACTAAATGCGGTGTTGGTTTGGCCTTCATTGGCATAATATTCAGATACGCTTCGGTTAGCAAAACTTAGATTAAGAAATAAAGAATCTTTTTTGGAAGGATACGTATATATTAAGGTGTAATATTTTTGAATGCTATCCGGATTTTTTAAAGGAACAAAACATTGCAGATAATAGTTGCAGGAAAAAGCACTGATATAAGGTGACGTTTTGATATAAGGCCGGGCATAATTTAAATATTCAATCGCCTTATTAAATTGTTTCATCTTGGTATAAGCAGCCGCAATCTGACTGTACGAAACACCAATTGTTTCATCATTGGCTATCGTTTTTTTGAGCTGTTTTTTGTAATTAATCGCTTTTAGCTGATAATCAATAAAGGTTTCATATTGGGCATTATCAAGGTAATATTCGCCAAGACTTCCGTAGAGAACAGATTTTGTATACGTACTTTTTGTAGTGTCAAGAACTTGTTTGATGTAGGTTATTAATTCTTTTCTTTTGGATGTTTCATTCAGCGCATAATAAGCATAATTAAGGCGCATTAAAATAGAAGTTTCATTTTTAAGATGCCTCGCCTTTTGTGCATATTGTAAGGCAATTTCATAATTTACTAAAGCGTTTTTTGTCTGATTATTATTGAATTCGTATGCATTACCTTTTAAAAAATAAAATCTTGATTTGTAGGCCAGCTGATTTTTAGAAAGGTCAATTCCTTTTTGTGCAACGATTAAAAGTTTAGGATAATCTTCAGCATCTAAAACTTCATTGCTATATTTTAGCCAGGCTTTTAGTTTTTCATTTGGGTTTTGATAACTTGCCAAATTAGGTTCCTGCTGTGCAAAAACAGTTAGGTTGATGAAAAACAAAAACAAGAACCTCATTTTTTTCATGAGAACAGGTTTAGGTTTTCCTTATAACTTCTGCCAACCGGAATTGAAATGTTATTGTTCAGAATAATTTCGCTTGAATTTATCTTTTGAATAAACTGTTTCTGAACCGCAAAACTTCGATGAATCCTGATGAAAGACTGAAAGTGATCTTCTTTTAACAAATTGCCAATGCTTGATAAAACGCAATGTCTTTTTTTATCGGTAATAATCAAAGTATAATCTTTTAAGGCCTCAAGATATAAAATTTCATGTAGTTTAACTTTTGTCTGTTCGTGACCTTCTTTTATATAAATCGTATCGCCGCCAATACTGGCTTCAAAAAGAGATGCTTTAAGTTTGATTTCCATAAACTCCTCGATACGACTTACGGTTTGTGCAAAGCGATCCAGTTTTAAAGGTTTTACAATAAAATCTAATGTTTCGATCTCAAAACTTTCTACGGCATGTTCAGGATGTGCGGTGATAAAAATACAAACCGGAATTTCTAAGGCCTTTTTTCTAAACTCAATTCCGTTTAAACCCGGCATATCAATATCCAAAAATAAAATGTCGACTTTTTCTTTTTCGATAAAAAGAACAGCTTCTTCAGCCGATTCAAAAACACCCAGAATATCCAGAAGCGGAAATTTTTTGGCAAACGACAATACCGTCAATCTGTCTATTTCGTCATCGTCGATAATAATACAAGTGTATTTTTTAGCCATTTTATTCGGTTTTACGTCGTCTGTCTATTTAAAATGTTGTTTGTCTATTAGTGGTTTTTCGGCACATTTTAATCCTGCAAATTTGTCTTGTAATTGAGTCATCAGATAAAAGAAACATTCTTTTACGATCATTTGATTATTGCAAAAATAATGTTATTGAATTAAATACGAATCATTTAGCCAAATTTAAAAACCAAAATTATCATGAAATTTTCAAAAACCATTTTTACCATTTTATTAGTTGCCATTGCTACCATTTCATGCAGCAGTGATGACGGGACCGACGGAGTAAACGGAGTTGACGGACAAGCAGGTCCGGCGGGAGCAGCAGGAACAGCAAATGTTATTTATAGTGCGTGGCTAACAGCTCCAACGGCAGTTGCAGAGATAATAGACGGAACTTCAGGAATGTCTACATCGATTAATGCACCACAACTATCAGAAGATATTCTGTCAAAAGGAACCATATTGGTTTATGTGTCTTTTGGCTCAGGTACATATGCACTGCCTTATACATCAACAGCAGGCGGATTTGTTAATACGATTACAGCTATTTCTACAGCAAAGAAAATTAAACTTTTCAGATTCAGACACGATCAGGCCGCAACAGTAAATCTTCCAACATCACTTAGCTGGCGCTATATTTTAATTCCCGGAGGCGTTGCTGCAACAACAGGAAAAGCAGTAAAAACAGATTACACTAAAATGAGTTACGAAGAAGTGTGCGCACATTTTAATATTCAGCAATAATAATCCATCTATTCAATCCTATAAAATCACTAAAATTAATTATTATGAAAACTATAAAAACTCTTTTTACCATTTTATCAGTTGCATTATTAACCATTTCGTGCAGCAGCGATGACGATAAAGAAGAAGCTGTGAAATACAACGAAGAAAATCCTCTTGATGCTTATATGGCCGGTTCAGGATTTAGCCAGAAAGCAGTTGATGTCAAAAATTCAGGAATTTACGAGTACGGTTTTAGTTTTAAACCAACAGTAACGGGTAAAATAAATGCTTTGGTAGTAAAAATTCCAGATGTAAATGCTGCTTTAAGAATCACTTTATGGGATGCGGCTACCAAAACCGTTATAAAATCTGAAACGATAAATGTACCAACCGCAAATGTTACCGTAGAAAAAGCAATTACACCAATCGCTCTAACAAAAGACAAAGAGTATTTCTTTACCGTAAACAGCGACGATTGGATCAACAGAACAAAAACAGACGGATCTGCTGCGACGTATCCTATTACGGCAGGAAATATAGTAATTACGGGATATGCGTATATTTCAAGTACGGCTGCGGAAACTATTTTCCCAACCAATGCACGTAATACATATTATGCCGGAGATATGACTTTTAAATTTCAGCAAACTCAATAATTTTATTTTTGGATAGTTAGAATTAGTATGTTTGGAAAAGGTCTGGCAATAGTCAGACCTTTTTTTAGAATTTAACGTAAATTTGATAACATTTTTTTAGATAATTAATCACTTTAAATATTTGAATATGAAAGCAATATGTTTATTAATCGTAATGTTGAGCACTACAATTGTTTTAGCTCAAAACAAAGAAGAAGCACTTAAAAAAATTATTGAGCAGCAGGAATTAGACTGGAACAAAAATGATATTAAATCTTTTTCTCAGGCCTTTAGTGAAGATGCTGTCTTAATCAATTTTTTAGGAATGTACTGGAAAGGGAAACAAGAAATAATAACTCAGTTTTCTCATATTAACGAATGCTGTATTAAACCAACAGCAGTAAAATTGGACTGGATAGATGCTAAATTTTTATCAGAAAATGCGGCTTATGCACATATAAAAGAAACTTTGACTGCAAAAGAAGATTATGCTGTTCCGGGAGGAGTTGTTAAAAAAGGAACTGTAAACACTAAATTTATAACGGCGTTTTTCGAAAAACAGAATAATAGCTGGAAAATTACTACTATGCAGGTAACTCAGGTAAATGCTCCACCAAGATAATTTCGAAATAACCCGTTTAAAAAATTAGCGACTCCAGATAGTCATCGGGATAAATGATTACACAGATTAAAAAAATCATTTTAATCTGTGTAATCTGTGGCAAAAAGAATTTTAATTCGTGCTCATTCGTGAAATTCGTTGCAAACTTTTTTTATTTTTACAGATCTAACATTCCTTTAAAAATGAAAATTTTCTACAGCTTTCTTTGTGTTCTCGCAATTACTGCAATTGGTTTTTCTCAATCGAAACAAAAAGAAAATATTCTTTTAGAAAACGGTGTTTCGGAACAATTGGCTATTTTTCGAAAAAAACAAGTTTCAGATGTTCGCTATGATTTGGGATTTGAAATTCCGGCTCAGAAAACCAAAGATATCAAATCAGATTTGAAACTACATTTGACTTTGTCAGATTTGAGTCAGCCCTTATATTTAGATTTTAAAGAGAAAACATCCAACATAAAATCAATTCAGGTAAACGAAAAAAGTATTGCCATTGTTCACGAAAAAGGTCATATTGTTATTGCTCCTGAAGTTTTAATTTTAGGAAAAAATACAATTGCGATTTCGTTTACAGCTGGAAATTTATCACTAAACCGAAACGATGATTTTCTCTATACATTATTAGTTCCGGATCGTGCCAGTACATTATTTCCTTGTTTGGATCAGCCAAATATCAAAGCAACTTATAAACTGAATTTAACTGTGCCTAAAGACTGGACAGTTTTGGCTGGAGCCGATGTAAAAGAGAAAGTCGAAAAAGGAGATTTTACGAGTTATACTTTTGGAGAATCAGATAAAATGAGTACGTATTTGTTTTCGTTTGTTGCCGGAAAATTTAAATCAGTAACGAAGAAACCAGGAAACCGTGAAATGACAATGTTGTATCGCGAAAACAATCCGGAAAAATTCAGAGTAAGTGCTGACACTATTTTTAATTTACACCAACAATCGTTAGACTTTTTAGAAAAATATACAAACTATCCATTTCCGTTTAAAAAGCTGGATTTTGCTTCAATTCCTGTTTTTCAATATGGCGGAATGGAACATGTTGGGGCGATTCAGTACAGAGAATCGACTTTGTTTTTAGATAACAGTTCAACCGACAGCGAGAAATTAGATCGTGCAAAACTGATTGCACATGAAACCTCTCATATGTGGTTTGGCGATTTGGTCACTATGAAATGGTTCGACGATGTCTGGATGAAAGAGGTCTTTGCCAATTTTATGGCAGATAAAATCATGAATCCAATTTTCCCGAAAGTCAATCATAATTTACAATTTTTAACAGCGCATTATCCTAACGCTTACGCGGAAGATCGTTCGTTGGGCACACATCCGATAAAACAGCATTTGGCTAATTTGAAAGATGCCGGTTCACTTTACGGAGCCATTATTTATAACAAAGCACCTATTATGATGCGACAGCTTGAAGCTTCGATGGGAAAAGAAGCTTTTCAGAAAGGAATCGAAAAATACATTAAAAAATACGCTAACGACAATGCCGACTGGAACAATCTGGTAGAAATTCTGGATGCCGAAACGCCGCTGGATATGCAAAAATGGAGTGAAGTTTGGGTAAATAAATCAGGAAGAGCCATTTTTACAGATAAAATAGAATACGATTCTCAAAACAAAATCAAAAAATTTGAAATAAGCCAGGAAGCCGAAGATAAATCAGGGAATATCTGGCCTCAGATTTTTGAGATTGGGCTGGTTTATCGCGATCAGGTAAAAGTAATCAGTGTCAATATTAAAGATCAAAACCTATCATTGAAAGAAGCAATAGGGCTTGAAAAACCGCTTAGTTTCATTTACAACTATAATGGTTTTGGTTATGGTGTTTTTCCGCTTGACGGAAATACTTTAGAATCTGTTTTGAATTTGAAAGATGAGGTAGCAAGAGCGTCAACATATATCAATATTTATGAAAATACCTTAACAGGAAATGTGGCTCCATCAAAAGCTTTTGATTGTTTTTTAAAAGGAATTCAGCAGGAAGAAAACGAATTGGTTCTAAAAACAATTACCAACCAGATAAGTAATGTGTTTTGGAAATTCCTGACAACAAAACAACAAAACAAAGCGCAGAAACAATTGGAGGATGTTTTGTACAAACGTTTACAAGCCAATTTACCAAGCAATATCAAAAAGACATTATTTAATTTATTCAGTTCGATTGCGTATTCAAATTCGGCGAAAGCCAAATTATATTTGTTATGGAATAAGGAAAAGGTAATTCAAAGCTTAAAATTAAATGAAGATGATTATACCAATATGGCAATGAATCTGGCGATATTTAAACATGCTAAAGCCGATGAAATTCTGAGTAAAGCAAGAACAGCAATCACAAACCCGGACAAACAAAAACGATTTGACTTTTTGCTCCCGTCTTTATCAAAAGACGAATTGGTTCGTGATGCTTTTGTAAAATCATTGAAAGATGATGAAAACAGAGAAAAAGAATCATGGGTTGCTGTAGGTTTGGCCAATATCAATCATCCGTTACGTCAGGAAAGTGCTCAAAAATATATTAAATTTTCATTAGATTTGATCGAAGAAATTCAGCGAACCGGAGATATTTTCTTTCCAAAAGACTGGTTGAATAATACAATTGGGAAATATTCTTCGAAATATGCTTTTGATGAAGTACAGCGATTCTTAAAAGAAAATCCTAATTTTAGTCCTATATTAAAACGAAAACTGTTGCAGGCGACAGACGGTTTATACCGCGCACAAAATATTAAAAAAGAAACCGAATGAAAATCGAATCGGAAATAGAGAAAGTATCCAGTTTTCAACACCTCGAAATGCTGGCAAATCAGGTTGTAGAAGGTTTTATATCCGGAATGCACAAGAGTCCGTTTCATGGGTTTTCGGCAGAATTTGCTGAACATAAAGTGTATAACGCAGGAGAAAGCACCAAACATATCGATTGGAAATTGTTTGCCAAAACGGACCGTTTGTATACCAAACGTTTTGAGGAAGAAACCAATTTGCGCTGCCATCTTATTGTCGATAATTCGTCGTCGATGCATTATCCGGAACTAAAATCAGGTCAGCCTTTTTATGAAAAGAAGATTGGTTTTGCGGTTTTGGCTTCGGCAGTTTTAATGAATATTTTAAAGAAACAGCGCGATGCCGTGGGTTTAAGTGTTTTCTCGGACAGTTACGAATATTATGCCCCCGAAAAAGGAAGCGATCGCCATCATAGAATGTTGCTCAATAAACTGGAGCAATTATTAGAACAGCCAAAAGTCAAAAAAACTACTGATACAATCACGTATTTGCATCAAATTGCAGAAAAAATGCACCGTCGTTCGATGATCATCATATTTACAGACATGTTTCAGTCAGAAGATGATGAAAAGCTATTTAATGCCTTGCAACACCTTAAACACAATAAACATAAGGTAGTCTTGTTTCATGTTGTGGATGATAAAACAGAGCTTAAATTTGATTTTGACAATACGCCAAGAAAGTTTATCGACTTAGAATCAGGTGAAGAAGTATCTATTTTTGCCGATAATGTAAAAGCAGAATATGAAAAGAGGGCAGAGGAGTACTTTAAAAAACTCTCTTTGACCTGTGCAAAGAACCAAATTAAATACGTTCCGGTGAATGTAGGCGATAATTTTGAAAAAATATTGACCACATATTTAGTTGAAAAACAAAACTTTGGCTAATGATTTGAAAATATATTTAATTTTTTTTAGCAAAACGCTTGCAGAAATGAAATTCTGTACTATCTTTGCAACCGCAATAACGCAGAGGTTTGGTAGTTCAGTTGGTTAGAATACATGCCTGTCACGCATGGGGTCGCGGGTTCGAGTCCCGTCCAGACCGCAATATTGGGAAAAGCCTTTCTTAACGGAAAGGCTTTTTTGCCCAAATACGGTATCTAAGATTAGTTGTGTTGTTTTGCTACGACTTTGTAACTCGTAGCTGGTTTAGTAGTTAGACCAATGAAAAGCTTTCCACTTTTGTGGATGGCTTTTTTGATTTATAGCCTTTTGGCAAATCCCCTATTTTATTTATAAATCCAATATAAGTCTCCATTTTGTATTGAATCCTTTTTAGATATAGCCTGTGGTTTCGATCACGGGGATACGCATTGTGATCCTGATTTTTTTTACTTTTAATTATACAAGGATAAAGTTCGCAAAGTTCTATATTGGCGGCTTTGTGAGTTTTCTGTTTTTAAAAGCATTCTTAGTTGAAAAAACTTTGTGCTTTATGGTAAGATGCTTACTTAGTGCTTTTTTTGTGTTCTATATAAGGGTTTTTGGTAGAGTGTGAATGGGGGTATATTTTCATTATTATATATTAAGGTAGGATGTGTTCTTAAAACACTAAATAGTTATTTTAATTTTTTCGACAGTACTAAGTTTGGTTTGATTAAATATATAAGTATGTTGTTTTTATTTCTTCTCGAGTTTTGTTTGAAATGATTTTTTATCTCGTACTATTTTGGAGTCGGTAAATAAATAGTTTTCATAAAATGGCAACCGTTAGTCGGGTTGGTGGTTTTGGTGTTTTTTAATACATATATAATAGGTAGCTAAACGGGAATCAGCTTTTAAATTTGAATTCGAATGCTGGAAGGCGGGCAAGGCAATTTAGGAAATTTGAAATTTAGTTTTAATGAGTAGTTTAATCCTGTTTCCGATGCTTTGAGGTGTTCTGGTCTTTTGGGTCTCCTGATAGCGATCTTGACCGACACAATAGGATTTCCTCTCGAAGTCTCGGGAATATCGGTGCAAGGGCAGTAGTTCTTAAGATAAACATTAAGAAGGGAGAAACCGCTTCAAAAGAAGAGGCTTTGCGTATTTGCGTCTTTGCGCGATAAAAATGAACTTTGAGTCTTCGTGGCAAGCTGATCCAGAAGGATTGATATACTTGTTGTGAAGAAGTCAGTATCCGCTCAATAAAGTTGTGAAGTCAATAAAAGTAGTAGTTGTTTAAGAACTGCTGTTACGAAAAACACATCTCAAATCAGAAAATTCCTAAAATCTATAAAAAAGACAGGTTGTTAAGTTTTGTGTTATCAGAGTGTTAAGAAAAAGTTTTAAAAAAGATGGAAAATATATAATAAAAAGGCTTGTAAATGTAAATAAAGGGTCTACTTTTGCACCCGCAACAGCGACAGACGTTCCCTGAAATACTGACAAGCATTA
>NZ_LVEN01000045.1 GCF_001686925.1 Flavobacterium piscis | reverse complement strand
TCCTCCACCACCTACAACGGTACCTGGTCAAACGGCTTACCTGACGCTACCAAAAATGTAACATTTGCCAGTGCATTTCCTATAACTGCTGATTTGAATGCTTGTTCCTGTACGATTAATTCAGGAGTTACCATGACAGTACCTTCGGGACGTACTTTAAACATTACTAATGCACTTACTGTTTTAGGAACAGGATCTTTGATTTTTGACAACAATGCCAGTTTGGTACAAGGCTCAGCCACAACGGTAAGCAGCAATGTCGGAAACATAACCTATAAACGTAACACTGTTGCGGTACGCAGGTACGATTTTACTTATTGGTCATCACCGGTTAGTGGTTTTACCCTTCATGACTTATCTCCGGGAACAGCGGCTAATATGTACCAGAGTTATGATCCGTTTAGCGGATGGGTATCACATATGAATGGTGCAGCTGTAATGACGCCTGGAATTGGTTATATCGTTCGTGCACCTGAATCAAATTCACTCACTGTTGGTTCAGTTCATTCTGCTTCCTTTGTTGGAGTACCCAATAACGGCGATGTAAATATGAAGCCAATACCTGCAAAATGGAACCTTGTTGGGAATCCGTATCCTTCTGCCCTGGATGCCACTAAATTTATTCAGGCCAATACAGCAGGACCCAACCCAACTATTGTGGGTACAGTATATTTCTGGACACACAATACTGCCCCTGCAGTCAAACACACTAGTAATCCA
>NZ_LVEN01000044.1 GCF_001686925.1 Flavobacterium piscis | reverse complement strand
AACGAGTTTGAATGTACATTGTAATCTGTCTAGACGTCCACGGCACAACACATGCTGTAGTATATCACTTTACAAATGAGAGAGTGTATGTTGACATGCCTGTCAAGAAGGTAGTTGGAATTGTGAGCTGTGTCTATAATGTAACCCCGACAGTGCCTGTAGTAACAGATAATTGCGGTAATACATTAACCCCATCTGCGCCTTTGATATCCACAACACCTGCTTGTAACGGAGATGTAACTTACACTTATACCTTCACCGACTGTACAGGAAACACACACGATTGGGTATATACCTATACCATCGAAAGAGTAGATTTCACAATGCCGGCCAATCAGGGATCAACAGTTGCATGCGCGGCATCGATTGTGACCCCGACAGTTCCCACAGTAACTGATAATTGCGGTACTATACTAACGCCATCTGCGCCTTTGATATCCACAACACCTGCTTGTAACGGAGATGTAACTTACACTTATACCTTCACGGATTGTACAGGAAACACGCACAATTGGGTATATACCTATACCATCGAAAGAGTAGATTTCACAATGCCGGCCAATCAGGGATCTACAGTTGCATGCGCGGCATCGATTGTGACCCCGACAGTTCCCACAGTAACTGATAATTGCGGTACTATACTAACGCCATCTGCGCCGATAATATCTGCCACACCTGCATGTAACGGAGATGTAACTTACACTTATACCTTCACGGATTGTACCGGAAATACACACGATTGGGTATATACCTATACCATCGAAAGAGCAGATTTTACAATGCCGGCCAATCAGGGATCAACAGTTGCGTGCGCAGCATCGATTGTAAACCCGACAATCCCTGTAGTAACAGATAATTGCGGTAATATACTAACGCCATCTGCGCCAGTGATATCTACAACACCTGCATGTAACGGAGATGTAACTTACACCTATACTTTCACCGATTGTGCGGGAAAGACACATGATTGGATATATACCTATACCATTGAAAGAACAGATTTCACAATGCCGGCCAATCAGGGATCAACAGTTGCGTGTTCAGCATCGATTGTAAACCCGACAGTTCCTGTAGTAACCGATAATTGCGGTAATATACTAACGCCATCTGCGCCTTTGATATCCACAACACCTGCGTGTAATGGAGATGTAACTTACACCTATACCTTCACCGATTGTACCGGAAATACACACGATTGGGTATATACCTATACCATCGAAAGAACAGATTTTACAATGCCGGCCAATCAAGGATCTACAGTTGCATGCGTGGCATCGATTGAAACACCGACAGTTCCCATAGTAACGGATAATTGCGGTAACATATTAACACCATCTGCACCTTTGATATCCACAACACCTGCATGTAACGGAGATGTAACTTATACCTATACCTTCACGGATTGTACAGGAAACACGCACAATTGGGTATATACCTATACCATCGAAAGAGCAGATTTTACAATGCCGGTCAATCAAGGATCAACAGTTGCCTGCGCGGCATCGATTGTAATACCAATAGTTCCCGTAGTAACGGATAATTGCGGTACTATACTAACACCATCTGCGCCTTTGATATCCACAACGCCTGCTTGTAACGGAGATGTAACTTACACTTATACTTTTACGGATTGTACAGGAAATACACACGATTGGGTATATACCTATAGCATCGAAAGAGCAGATTTTACAATGCCGGCCAATCAAGGATCTACAGTTGCGTGCGCGGCATCGATTGTAACACCGACAGTTCCCATAGTAACCGATAATTGCGGTACTATACTAACGCCAGCTGCGCCAGTGATATCCACAACACCTGCTTGTAACGGAGATGTAACTTACACTTATACCTTCACGGATTGCACCGGAAACACACACGATTGGGTATATACCTATACAATAAATAACACCGTTGCACCAACCGGAACAGCACCCGCAAACCTCTCTTTACAATGTATCGAAGATATTCCAATTGCTAATGTAAGCGATATAACAAATGCAGCATCGAATTGTAATGGAACAATTGCAATTTCAGTATTTGATACTAATAACGGAGGTACCGGATGTACAGCAAGTCCTTACATCGTAACAAGAACCTATACGTTAACGGATTGTGGAGGATTATCAACTCGTTTAGTGCAAACAATTACTGTAATAGACGCAATGCCACCTGTTTTTGCAGAAGGACTACCGGCAAATTTAACTGTAGAGTGCTCAGCAGTAATTCCGGCAGCAGTTACCCTTACTGCTACTGATAATTGTTCGACTGCAATCGTTACCTATAATGAAGTAAGAATAAACGGAAATTGCTCAGGCAGCTATCAGCTTCAAAGAACCTGGACAGCAAATGATGCTTGTGGAAATGAAACATCACACACTCAGATTGTAACAGTAGCAGATACTACCCCACCAGTTTTTGTTGAACCTTTACCAGCAGCAACAGTTGAGGCGGATTGCTCGACTATTCCGCCTGCTGTACCACTTACCGCCACAGACAACTGCGGAACAACGACAGTTAATTACAATGAAACAAAGGTTGATGGATCCTGCAGTAGTAAATATAGCCTGATAAGAACATGGACCGCAAGTGACAATTGTGGAAATCAGAATACTTACACACAAACCATAAATGTATCGTGCATTGCTGAGGTTTATAATGCAATTTCACCTAACGCAGACGGTATCAATGACACTTTTAAAATCGGGGGAATTGATTGTTTTCCTAATAATACGGTTGAAATTTTTAACAGATATGGAATCGCTGTCTATAGAAAAGACGGCTATGACAATGTAACCAATCCTTTCGAAGGCATATCTGATGGACGTGCAACCTTTCAACGAGGTGAAAAACTCCCTACAGGTACTTATTTTTATACTTTACAATATGACGATAATGGAAAAAGAGTCGAAAGATCAGGATATTTATACATCAATAATCAATAGAGATTTAAAGTAGTGGTAATGACTTTTTGGTATTCATTAGCATATTAAATAATCTCGAAACTATAAAAGAGGAATGGCATCAAGCCAATTCCTCTTTATAGTTTATAGAAAATCAAATGGCGTAGAAAAAGTCGAATGATTTTCAATTATAATAAAATTACCACTACTACATCTGCAAGAACATTACAAACGAATTTTCAGAGAAACGCAAAATTTGTAGAATTCAGAACATTTAGATAGAATTCTTTAATTCTTTAAAAAAAAATATTTTACATAAATAATAATAAAACATTATACTTTTACTGTGAAAATTAATATTGCTAAACAAAAAAAGAATCTAAATATCTGAACCTTGGTAAAAGAATCCAAACAGAATTTACTTTTTAATGGATACAAGGGGCTTTTATTTTTAAATAAAATAAGTGAATTTATTTTTAAATATAAGTGGCTACCATTTTACTATAGCAGTAAAGAAATAAATTAAAAAATGAAACAGGCGATTATCAATACAACCGTGCACACCGGTGATGAAATTATTACTAACGGAGTTATTATTATCGAAAACGGAACTATTCTTTCCGTTCAAAAAGAGGTTCCAAATGACATTGAAACAATTGATTTACAAGGAAAACATATTGCGGCGGGCTTTATTGACATTCAAATCAATGGTGGAGAAAAACTCTATTTTAGCCAGACTCCTACCGAAGAAACAATTCAGGATATTTATGATGCAAGTTTAAAATACGGAACGACTCATGTACTTCCGTGTTTGATATCGTCATCGCATGACACTATTCTTCAAGGAATTGAAGCGGTTCGCAATTACATTCAAAAACAGGATAATGGCGTGATCGCAATGCATTTGGAAGGTCCGTTTCTGAATCCGTTAAAACGTGGCGCACATAGTATTGATCAGGTTCGCAAGCCTACGAATGCGGAACTTGAAGAAATTATCAGACTGGGAAAAGGCGTAATCAAAGTCATCACAATTGCACCGGAATGTTTTACAGACGAACAACTAAATATGTTGTTAGAAAGTGATATACAAATTTCTATAGGACATTCTACTATTACGCATAAAGAAGCGCAGGTTTATTTTTCGAAAGGCATAAAACTTGTCACTCATTTATTTAATGCCATGACGCAATTTGGTCATCGTGAACCAGGTTTGGTTGGAGCTACTTTTGAAAATGAAAATGTATATGCTCCTGTAATTCTTGACGGCGCACATTGCGATTATGCTGCAGCAAAACTGGCATACAAACTCAAACAAGATAAATTCTTTTTGATTAGTGATGCTACCTTTTTAGGCCGAAAAATAGCCAACTTTAAATGGGACAATTTTGACGCGCATCTTGACAATGGTTTTTACAGAAATAGCGACGGCAATCTGGCCGGAGCTACAATCTCTATGCTGGAAGCAGTGCAAAATGCTTATAATCATTTAGATGTTTCTGCAGATGAAGCAATAAAAATGGCCACGTCACGCGTTGCAAGCGCCATTGGTATGGAAGATCAAATTGGAAAAATAAAACAGGGCTTTCCTGCGAGTTTTGTACAATTTAACGATGATTTATCTGAAATAAAAACTTTGACTTTTCTTAAATAACAGTACCATTATTTCATAAATACTATTCTGATTACCTCAAAAACTTTCAGCTTTTAAATCAAAATCAAAACATTTTAGATCAGATTTAAAAGTTGAATTTTTAGTTACAAATTATCTTTCGCTTTGCTAAATCCTTAAAAAGTAAAAGAATAAGAAAATCTAAAAAAACCTACTTTTATAACAAATTAAAACAGCAATTTTCTGTCAATATTCTTGTTTTTAATAATGATATTGATAGTTTTGCGTTGTATAAAATAAACCCCAAATTTAACCTACAAACCTTATGAGAAAAACCATTTCTTATTTTTTGCCCTTTGCTATTTTCGCGAGCATACTTATTGGCTGCAGCGACGATGACTCGAAAGGAGACGATTACAAAGCCAATTATTTGCCCAGCATTGACGCTAGTAATTTACCAAAGGAAAACCGACCTATGACCATGTTCGAAGACGATGAAAACTCGTCGAAAATGTATGATAACAAGGATCGTTTTTTCCGCGTTAACCAGCCCATGCAGATCATCCAAAAAGGAAAAGATTCTGTACAGGTTTCTCTTTATTCTCCGGTTGGACTGAGCGATGTAAAAGTTTATGCCAAAATAGCCAACTACGACAAGCGCTTTTTAATTTATGAATTTTCTAAAGTTCCTGCTTTTCACCGTTCTTTTCACCAACTTCCTTTGATTGAAGGCAAACACGACTATCAGTTAGAAAACGGAAAAACGGTTACGATTGATAAAATTGGCGGATTTTCTTCCGGTGCGATCGAATTTTCGGTAGAATCTACAGATCCTTTATTTGCCAAATTCAAGAAAATTAAATCAAATCGACTAGTGCAATTCAGCACGCAGTACCACCTTAATAATCCTGCTGATGATCCTAATAAATATTTACCGATGAATCCTGTTTTGGCTAAAGAAGCGATCACAATGATCATCAATTTCTCGTATGCCATTAGTCATCCCTTGTATTATGATACATTCATGAATTTTGACCGTTACAAAAAAGAACAGGCTGCAACAGCCGGAACAGAAATAAATGGAGCCTTAAACTGGCACGGAAATGCTGATGATGTCGATGGCGTTTATGATTATCTGACAAAAGCTCAAATCGAACAAGCGTATAATACTTATATTGATAGCCGTACACTGAATATGGCCATGGTTGGCGGAGGTTCTGCCTGGGGCGGAGGTGCTTTGGCATCGCAATGGGAATCGGGTTATGTTACCGGACACTGGAAAGGCGAAATGTCAGTTTGGTCACACGAATATTCGCACCATTCGGGTTATAACCATAGTAGTAATTTGGCCAATAGCGGTCAGGGCGGTGGTCAGCAGGAAATGTTAACAGAGTTTTATAAATATCTGATACATTTAAATGATCTTCCTTTTACTGATCCGGATGTATTAAAAGGATACACAAAGACTACTTATCTAACAGGTAGTTACAAAAAACCTGTGTTTACTATTAATCCTAAAAATACATTTTTAGTAAAATATAAAGGAGAAGGAAAATGGAACTAACCTACAAAACTATCATGAACAAAATACCGTTTTTACTACTATTACTTTGCTTTTTTACCAATTGCAGCAAAGATTCTAATGGCGATGATCCCACTACTTACAATTACTTCTACCCTACTGACGAAGCTTCGATAACGGCGGCTCAAATTGGGGACGGAACGGGAACTTTAGATCCGAAAGGAATCGCCATTGCCAACGAAAAATTATATGTTGCTAATGGAAATGTCCTTGAGGTTTTTAACGCGGTAACTTTGGCCCATATCAAAACCATTACCGAATATAAAAAAGGAACTACCACTACTCCGTTGACCGAAATTACTTCTGTTGCTGTTGATAAAGGCCGAATTTATATTGGAAGCCGTGAGTCAAGACTTTTTGTAATGGACGAAAATACAAATGCGGGAATCAGCATTGTTGGAAACGGCCAATGGTGGCAGACTTTTGTACACGTTTTTGGCGTTGTGGTAAAAGACGGATTGGTTTTCGTGAAAGAAAAAGAAACCTCGATTAAAGTTTTTGAAACTTCTCAAATTACAGAAACCAGCGATTGGAATTTAAAACCTATCGCGAAACTGAATACTTTAAACGGTTTTGACCAGGTGTATTCACTTGATGTTGAAGGCGAAAATTTAGTCGTTGCCGGAAGAGATGCAAAAAGTTATTTGTATTACAATATTGCAGGCATCAGAGCCAATGCGGCAAGCTCACTTACTGAACCTATAAAACCGGTAACGTCGACTATGGTAACTAAACCAATTGCCGTAAGTTTTACCAGTGACTGGGCTGTTACGTCTGAAAATAACGGAAACATCAATTATTTAAGACTTTATCCTAAAGCAGATTTTATGGCTCGTAACTACACGGCAAGCGTAAATGCTACTGATGTTTTAGGACAAAATCCTTTTGGAAGCATTGTAGGTGTTGCACAACTTAACGATCGTATCTTTTTATCGGATAACACCAATAAAAAGATTAGAGTTATTAAGCTGAATAAATCTGTGATTGAGGAACAGAATTAGAAAATTCCAATTTTTGAAGTCCCAAATTCCAAATTTAAAAAAAGCTAAAATCTCAAGTTTCTTTATTGGAATTTGGGATTTTTTTTATTGGAATTTAAAATTCTTTTATTCGTGAAATTCTTTGTCTATGAACGCAGATGACACGGATTCGCTAAAGCGCAAACGCGGATTTAAAACGGATTTTTTTATTTTTTGGATTTATTTTTTTAGGAGATTTATTCTCATTTTATAACTCAATATTGTCATCCTGAGCGAAGTCGAAGGACACGTAAGAAGCTCTACAAAGATTCTCGATTTTCTTTGGCTAATTTCTAGTGATTTCTCCTCCGTCGAAATAACAAGATTGCGAATAAATTCCGCGTAAATCCGTTTGATCCGTACAATCCGCGGGCCATTCAAAACAAATTAATCCCAAAAAAAGCTTGTCTTCAACAGACAAGCTTTCTTATTCTCAAACGAAAAACTCGTTTAGATCTTTACTTCTTTCGCAGCAGCATCTTTCGATTTTACTAACTGATTCACTCTCCAAATAAAAAATATGGAACAAAGTGTAATAATCGCAATTACGTATCCTAAAATATCATAGTTTTCAAGCGGAGCAGTTTTTGTTTTCTGATGCACAATATATCCCGCACAAACTGCTGCAATTCCGCCTGCAATTTGCTGTAAGGAGGATGATATCGACATATAGGCACCACGATCTTCTAATCCTGGAATAGCAGTATTTAGCGTTGTAGCAGGAATCATTCGGCTCATGATTCCCATAAACAAAATCATATTGATCACTACGATTTCCCATAGCGGAATAGGATTTAGGTTTGTATAAATTAAAATCATAATGATCGAAAGTATAGAACCCGCTGCAAACAATTTAAACTTGCTTATTTTATCACTTAACTTTCCGACCAAAGGCATGATAAAAAGAACTGAAAGTCCGGTAAAGAAAAATACCATTGGCAATTCTAAATGGCTAATTTTAATATTATTGACCAAAAAAGCACTTCCGAAAGGCTGTAACATAAATCCTCCAACCGAAAGAAAGGCAATAGAAGCAAAACCTATCTGATATTGTTTGTTGCTTAGCGTATGCCAAAGGTGCAAAAACGGACTCTTATCTGATTGTACTTCAAGGTGTTTGACAATGGGCTGCATTTGGGTGATAATCGCAATCAGAATCAGGACGCCTAAAACGGCAATCATGATAAAGGCCGAATGCCATCCCCAATTGTTGGCAAAATACAAACCAACCGGAATTCCTAAAATCTGACTGGTAGCAAAAGCCATTTGTATAAAACCCATCACACGGCCTCTTTGGTGAATGACAAATAAATCGGTTACGATGGCTAAAGATACTGAACCAATTACACCGCCAAAAAGTCCGGTAACGATTCTTGCCATAAGCAACATCATGTAACTCGATGAAAGTGCGCAGAAAACGGTACCAATAATGAATCCTGTATAAAAGAAAATCAATAATTTTTTTCGGTCGAATTTGTCTGCAAAACCTGCTGCTAATAATCCCGAAATTCCGGCACTAAATGCGTAAGCAGAAACGGCAAAACCAAAGTTTGAAGTGGTCATGTCGAGTGTTTTCATTAAGATATCTCCCAGCGGAGAAATGACCATAAAATCAAGAATTACAGTAAACTGCAAAAGGGCCAGAATGGCGATAATGATTTTTTGGTTAAAAGTAAAAGTGGGGCTGTCCCCTGATGTTTTTTCCATATAAACTTGTTATTTTTTATTAGTTTAATTCCTGGCATTCATGACCAAATTCGTTGATCATACCAATGATTGTTTCGGGTTTTAGTACCGAAGAAACAACGCGAAGTACACAATCGACATCTTCGTGATCGATACTCCATTGCTGTATGTCCTGATGCTCGTCGAGCGTTTTACGCAGCTGGCAAGCCGGATCTACAGTGGCAATATTTGTTTTAAAAACGTGTATGGTATTTAAATCAGTTTCCATAATTTTTCATGGTTTTAAAGCTTTTATGGTTCGGCTAAAAGCTTCTTTCATAATTTCATTGGTAAGCTTAAATGGCTTTCCTCCCATACTCTTACCCTCAGTATGCAAGTTCAACAGCGTGTATAAAGGTCCGTAGGCGACAGACCAAAAAGCTTCAAATGTCATAGGAACCAGTTCTTTATTACGTAGTCCGTTATCTATGAACTCTTTCATAATCATTCTAAAATCTGCAAACTCTTTAATAGAATCCAGAATAATTTCTGAGTGAGGCGAATGTTTGACGATTTCAAAAAAAGCAACTTCCTTGGGGTATTTCATGGTAAATGCCGCGCGGTTTTCCCATTGCTTCCATAATCCTTCTTCAAACGACATTTGAGGCGAAAAGTTTTTTACCGTACTGGTAAAAAATTTAAGTGCCGTAACAGCACCTATTTTTTGTATTAAATCATCTTTGTCTTTATAATAAATGTATAAGGTTCCAACAGAAATGGAACAGGCTTTTGCCAGTTTATTCATGCTGAATCCCTGAAATCCGTCGCTTACGATTTGATCAATTGCAGTTGTAATGACCAGCTTCTCTTTGTCAATATCCCGAATTCTCATGCTTTTTTTTGGCAAAGATAAAATAATAAATGAATGAACATTCTTTTATTAATTATTTTTTTGAAATTATTTTAATGAAGAAAAATAACGGGATTTTAAATTCAGATTTAAAAACTCTTGATATGAAAAAGATATTTAATGGTTTCAACTGTTGGGACACAATATATTTATCGTGTTTGATTATTTCGATACGTTATTTTGATACGTTTCCCGTGGTTGAAACCACGGGCTATGTTGAAATACGATAAGTTAAGATTTTAAGAAATAGCGCCAAAGTTTGTTATTTCGAGGAACGAAAAATCTCCGCAAGTAGCTCGACAATGAATATTCACCACAATCTTGTCATCCTGACGCAGGAAGGATCACACACGAAACTCGACAACGAAAATCAACAATCTTTGTCGAGTTTCGTGTGTGATTTCTCCCTTCTGTTGAAATGACAAAAATGCGCAGATCAACTTTGAACACATGTGATTTCTTCTGTGAAATGACAAACTAAACCAAAATATTCTTATGAAAATGAGTGCCCTAGCCCCGATAGAAGTGGAAATCCTTTTTCTGGCTTCTTTAGCCAGGAAAAGATTGGAACGGATAGCGGGATTAGCTCCTGAAAAAATATAAATTAAATGTGTCTTTCAAGATATACAACTTTGACCAAATTAGAACCATACGTAATTTAAAATCTCCTGTTTATAAAAAATCTTTTTAATCCTTTAATCAGTGGCTAAAAAAAACATCTCACTTTATTCCATAAAAAAACTCCTGCTCAGATGAACAGGAGTTTCAAAAACAAATCTAATTTCAATTTCTAATCTAATTCTAATATTTATTTTTATGCTAAACCACGTGTTAACCAACCTCTTTTATTGGCTGTAACAATGGCGTATGGTGTAATCCAGAATAGGCTAAAGGTGTAAAAAACACTGTATGAATACGCCCAAAGCGAATCTGAAAAATTATATCTTTTTGCGTAAAACAAAACCGGAAAGCTTGATACAATTAAGATTCCTAAAAATGTTGAACTTAAAAACAATAGTGGGTGAATGGCGATAAAAAAGAACATGAAAAGCATGAACGGATACGCCATAACGATTCTTAATGCCTGGTTCAGCCATAAAAGTCTTGAACCAAATTTAGATCCTTCTCTAAAATCGGTGAAAACATATTTTGCCATTGCGATGTTTTCACGCACATTACTTCTACTCCATCTGATAAACATTTTATATAATCCGGTGTATTCTTCAGGAACGTTTGTTAGTACATACGCATTTCGCTGAAACAATACGTGTTGACCTTGTTTTAAAATCATATTGGTCATGGCGCGATCTTCTCCAATGTCTGATGGTTGTCCCATAAAAGTCTGGTTGATCCATTCGTCAAGACAAGCGAAAACGGCTGTTTTTCTGTAAGCTGCCGCTGCTCCGGGAGTACAAAGAACCGAACCTAATTTGCTTTCGGCAGAACGCATAAATTCGAAACTCATTACGAAACTTACATTCAGCATTTTTGGTAAGATTGCTTTTTTGCTGTTCAAAACATGAACGTTTCCTGCCACTGCTCCGCATTTTTCGTCTACCACAAACGGGCTAACTAAATTACGTAGCGTATCTTTTTTCACGATCGAATCACTATCTACCGTTACAAAAATTTCACCTTTTCCTAATTCAAATCCACGGTATAAGGCGTGACGTTTTCCTGCGTTTGCCGGTTGTTGAAAAATCGTTAAACGATCTCCTAATTTTATTTTGGCCTGTTGCATCCAGTACCAGGTATCATCTTTACTTCCGTCATCAACGGCTAATATTTCTAGTTTATGTGCAGGGAAATCACTGTCGGCCAAACTCAATAAAGTATCCCAAACCAGTTTTCCTTCGTTATACGCAGGAACTATTACGGTAACTGTTGGCAACATTTCATCCGAAACGGATTCGATTGGCTTGTATTTAAAAAACAAGTATAAATTGTACAGGAAAACTCCTGTCTGAAAGAAAAATAATAATCCCGCAATGATCAAAAATGGCAGTCCCCAATTTGAGTTCAGACGCTCAATCTGAAACTGATCGAAGTCATCCTGCATATGATAAACAGAATAAGCTCCAACAAACATTAAGATAAAAGTACTTACCAGCACAAATAATCCAAACTTACTTTTGGTTCGCTCGTTTACTTTTTTTGTTGTTGCATGATCATTACTAATACGAAAAATGGAACTGTTTAAGGCTTGTTCGTTATTAAGATCTGATTTCGAGGTATAAAATTGTTCTGTTGTTAAGGTTTCACTTTTCATATGACACTACTTTTTGATTGCTTGCTATGGGCGTTTAGTTTATTTGCTTTCCCCTCGATTCGTTATTTTCATTTATCGAAAGGAATATCTACGTTATCCCATTTTGCAAGCGTTGTGCCATTATGTGTTTTTACTGGTTTTGAGTTGTTTAGGGGACTTAGTGTTTTGGAGAGTGTGTAATTATTATACGTTTTTGGGATACAGTATACAGTTTTTATTGGGGGTTTGAAAGGTTTCTGGGGTTGAGGTTTTGTTGTGCCCGAGAGGGCTTGAAGTTTTATTATAACGCTTTCTGAGATTTATTATTGTTATGCTGAGAGAAGTTGAAGGATTTTTGGAGTTTGGGATTTAAAATATTGGAATTTAATTTTTAGGAGCTATTTCCAGCCATCCGCTATATCTTTTCCTTGCTAAAGGAGCAAGAAAAAGGATGTCGCTTCTGTCTGGGCTAGGGGTTTTGGGGTGGTGAGAACATTTTTTTATTAATTTGAAAACTCGGGTATAAATACGCATTGTGGTATTTATAATTAATGGTACTCTTGTTATAAATATATTTTAGTGTAATATGGTTTTCCGTACCTTAATTTTAAAGCTTTTCAGTATGTTTGTATATTCCTAGTATTTATATCTTTTAAGTAATAAAATCAATACCCATCTGAATTCAAAAACTAGATAAACATAGATGACATCAAAATTTTCATTTTTACAAAGTAACTATCCTGAACTATTCACAATTAGTGAATTGTCAGAAAAGTTATATTATGTTGATCCAAATTCGTCTCTAGCTAAATCGCGTTTGTTTTCAGAAAAAATGACAATTCTAATTTGGCAATTTGAAGATTTAGGTTTATTTGATGGCAATCAGGTAGAACGAATAAACAAATTATTTTATAGCAATTCTATACCAGAAGTTATAAAAGATCTTTTCCATTCTATTAGAAAATCGGGGAATAGAGCAAGTCATGATGGAAATAGCTCAAAACAAGAAGCTTTATTTGTTTTAAAAAAATGTTATCAGTTAGCAAGATGGTTTTACGAAACTTATGAAAGTAGCATTTTAGTAAAAGACGATTATGAACTTCTTCCAGAAATTGACCATAAAAAAACAATTGAAACACTTAATAATGAATTAAGCAAACTTTCTAAAGAAGTCAATGATTATCAATCTAAAATTGCAACATTAAATGCTTCTACAAATATTATATCTAAGCGAAAAGAAAAATCTAATAAAAACGCGAATAATATAAATCTCGATGAAGCAGATACCAGATTATTATTAATTGATAAACAATTGGCCAGTGCTGGCTGGGAATGTGATTCTATTACAATTAATTATAAAAATAATAAAACACTTCCTGAAAAAGGTAAAAACAAAGCTATTGCAGAGTGGCCATGTAATGGTAAATGGGCAGATTATGCTCTATTTGTCGGCACAGAATTATATGGAATTGTCGAAGCTAAAAAATATTCAACTGATATTTCAACTGATTTACGTCAATCTAAAATATATGCAGAATGCTTAGAAATTTCTTCAAATTTCAAAACATTAGGAGAATGGAATTCATTTAAAGCACCATTTTTATTTTCTACAAATGGGAGAACTTATATTGAGCAATTAAAAACCAAAAGTGGAATTTGGTTTTTAGATGTAAGGAAGGATCGTAATAGAGCCTATCCTTTAAGAGGATGGTTTTCACCAGAAGGAATTGTTGAACAATTCTCAAGGGATGTTGAAAAAGCAAACGCTCGATTAGAAGAAAGTGATTACAATTATTTGCAAAATCCAAACGGATTAGGATTACGCTATTATCAAATTGATGCAATAAAAGCGGTTGAAGATAAGATTATCAATAATCCTGATGACAAACGCTCTCTTTTGGTTATGGCAACTGGTACAGGAAAAACTAGAACAACTATAGGTTTTGTTTACAGAATGATTAAATCAGATCGTTTTAAGCGAATTCTATTTTTAACTGATCGTAGATTATTAGCACTTCAGGCTTTAGGTAATTTTAAGGATAATAAAGTCGAAGATATTAATACTTTTTCCAATATCTATAAAATGGAGGAAATGAAAAATATTATTCCTGAACCTGATACTCGTTTGCATTTTGCTACCGTTCAAAGTATGGTAAAGCGATTGTTTTATTCTGAAAATGAGATTTTACCAATTGATACCTATGATTGTATTATTATTGACGAAGCTCACCGAGGGTATAATTTAGACAAAGAGATCAATGAAGAAGATTTAACCTTTAAAGATGAGAATGATTATGTTGGACAGTATAAAAGAGTAATCGAATATTTTAACGCTTACATTGTTGGCTTAACAGCAACGCCTGCCTTACATACAACCGAAATTTTCGGAAAACCTGTACACAATTATTCTTATCGCGAAGCAGTTATTGACGGATTTCTAACAGATCACGAACCACCATATATTATTAAAACAAGACTAAGTGAAGAAGGAATATTATGGGAAAAAGGAGAAAAACCTAAAATATTAAATTCTGAAACTAATCAAATAGAAGAATTAGCAGAGTTAGAAGATGAATTACACATAGAAATTGAGCAGTTCAATAAATTAGTAATTACTGAATCCTTTAATCGTGCCGTAATTAAAGATTTAGTTCAAAGATTAGATCCTGAGGGCGATGAAAAAACATTAATTTTTGCTGTTCGTGATAGCCATGCCGATTTAATTGTACAATTACTTTTTGAAGAATTTGAAGCTATAGGAGTTGAAGTCCCTCAAGATGCAATACAAAAGCTTACAGGAAAAGTATACGAAGTAGAAAACTTAACCAAACGTTTTAAAAACGAAAAATTTCCAAATATTGTAGTTACTGTAGATTTATTAACTACAGGAATTGATGTACCTCAAATAGTAAATTTAGTATTTATTCGCAGAGTGCGTTCTCGTATTCTTTTTGAGCAAATGTTAGGCAGAGCAACACGATTATGCCCTGAGATTGACAAACAATTTTTTAAAATTTATGATGCTGTAAGAGTTTATGAAGCCTTAGAGGATTATACTCAAATGAAAACAGTTTCAAATCCTTCTATTTCTTTTCAAAAATTGATTGAAGAATTAGATTATATTGATACTCCTGAACGTGCTAAAAAACAATTGGAACAAATTGTAGCTAAGTTGCAACGCAAAAAGAAGCAAATTAATCAAGGCCAACTTGAACACTTCATGTATTTAGCGAAAGGCGATTCACCTGAAGAATTTATTGAAAATTTATTAGAAATTGAAGATAATAATATCAAAAAAGTTTTAGCTAATTATGCCAGCCTTTGGGATTTTCTGGATAAGAAAATATATCAACCAAAAATGCAATTAGTTTCAGAGCATTTAGATGAAGTTACTGGAATAGAACGGGGATACGGAAAAGCCGAAAAGCCAGAAGATTACATTCAAGGATTTAAAAAATTTATTGAAGAAAATCGAAATCAAATAGTAGCCCTAAAAACTATCTGTACAAAGCCATCTGAACTTGATCGAAAATCACTTAAAGAATTAAAACTTTTATTAGATCAGAAAGGTTACAATGAAATTACATTGACCACAGCTTGGAAAACTGTAAAAAATGAAGATTTAGCCGCTGATATTATTTCTTTTATTAGAACTCTGGCATTAGATACCGATTTGATAAGTCATGAAGATCGTATTAAAAATGCAGTTACTAAAGTAAAAAATAGCCGTACGTGGAATGCTACCCAAATAAAATGGCTTGATCGTTTTGAAAAGCAATTATTAGTAGAAACAGTACTAACCAAAGCCGATTTAGATGCCAAACCTTTTAGTGATGAAGGAGGATTTTCCCGATTGAATAAAATCTTTAATAATGATTTAGATAATATTTTAACGGTATTAAATGAAAATTTATATACTGCCTAACCAACCATTTTTCTTAACAAATCCATGGAACGTTTATTGAAACAATTTTACATTTTAACAGCATTCATATTTATTTCATTTTCATTAAATGCACAGAAAATTTCTCTGGCAGAACTTCATACTTTAAGTTCAAATAAAAACTGGGAAACTTCTAATAAATATTTATTATCTAAAGGCTGGGAATATTATAATTCCAAAGTTGGCGATGATGAAAATTACAATGTTATAACATGGTCTTTTCAAAGAGATTACTATGACGATAAAAAAGCAAATGGGTGGTTTTACATTTATACTTTTGACGGATTACCAAATAAGGTAATGTATCGTTTTAGAACTAAGGCATTTTATACCACTGTAAAAAATCAACTAACAGCTAATGGCTATAAACTAAGTGATGAAGAAATTCTAAACCAAAGAGTAATTGCAAAATATACTAATTCAAATTATGTATTGGAGCTAACTTATTCTAGAGAAGAAAATGATGAAAATGATTATGGACAAAACAGTTTTACGGCTTATGAAATTACTGTCTATAAAAAAGGTGGCGTTTACGATCCTAATAATGGAAAAAAAGTTTTATTCGATGAAGATGGAAATCTTGATACCGAATATACTTTAAAAGATGGCAAAATAAGCGGAGAAGTCAAATGGTTTAATAAGGATGCAACATTAAAACGAGTTGATAATTTTAAAGCTGGGCTCGCTGATGGTCTTTCTACCACTTATTATTATGACGATACAGATAAAAAACTTAATGGTAAATATTTTGGTATTATAAAGAACGAAGCAAAAACGGGAAAATGGCAATTTAATATTATTGAGAATAACTCCGAAAGAAATTTATCTTATGAAACCTATATAAATGACATTAAAGAAGGAGATTTCAGAGATTTTACAAGTGACAGCTTGATATATGGAACTTATAAAAATGATCAGATTAATGGCAAATATATTGTTTATCGTGACTTAAGTAGAATATTTTTAGGAAATGCAATTCAAACAGATACAACAAAATTAGTGAAAACCAGCGAAGGACATTTTTTGAATAATAAAAAAACCGGATATTGGAAAGAATATTCTCTATCAGGTTTACTAAAAGCCGAAGGCAATTATGCTGACAGTTTAAAAACCGGAAAATGGAAAATTTATTATGAAAAATATATTGACGAAAAAGATAAGGAACTTCCCTACTCCGGAAAATTACATACAGAAGAAAATTATGTTCAAGGAGAATTAGACGGACAGGTTCTGAGTTATTCTTTTCTGAAAAAAGTTGAAGTTCCTTGTGAAAATACCGAAGATCGTGATTGCTTTATTGAAGAATTCATACCTGTAAATGCGAAAGTTCATTACACGAAAGGATTATTGAACGGATCTTTCGAAATGAAAAATGAGAAAAATGAAGTAATTGCAAAAGGATTTTATCTCAACGGAAAGAAGTCTGGAGAATGGACACATCTCAATAGTAGTGCAGTTTCTTTATTTGATGATCACACAATAGAAAAAGGATTTTATACCTCAGACTCAAAAGAGGGAAAATGGGAACGTTTCGATTTTGACAATAAACTAATCGAATCTTATTTCTATAAAAAAGATTTAATTGATGGAGAACATCTTTTATTTTCTAAAGGCCGAATAACAGAGAAAAGATTATTCAGCAACGGTGATCTTATCAATTTAACTCTTTTAGATTCAAATGAAAACGCGAGAATCAATTATAAAATTACAACCGTTTCCGATACAAAGTTAATATGCGAAAAATTTGAAAAATTAGCCGACGGTCTTTTTACCACTCAATTTAGTATCAAAAAAGAAAGTGGTAAAGCTATTAATCCTGCTACATTTGCAATTGACTTTGAAACATTGGATAATAATTTAAAAAGTAAAGATGGTTCTTATAAAAAACAAACACTGGATAAAAAAATTATAGAAGAAGGAAATTACTCAAACAATATAAAAGTTGGAACATGGGTAAATTATTATTACGATCAAAATATAAAAACAAGCTTTGAATATAATGGTTATGGAATAGTTCAATCTGAACAATATTATGATTTAAAAAGTAACACTTTCTTCTCAGGTGAATTTATATTCAGAAATTTTGAAGACGGAATTATTGAAGAACGAAAAGTAAAAGACGGTTTTAGAAATGGCACTACACGCTATAAGGACAATAACGGTAAAACAATTAAAAAAGAAACCTATAATACAGGTATTCTAAAAGAATAAAATTAAAAATACAATAAATAAACAATGAGCGCACAAGAAATAGCCAACAAACTCTGGAATCTTTGTAATGTATTACGTGATGATGGTGTTACCTATCACGAATACTTAAATGAGTTGACCTATATTCTTTTTCTAAAATTAAGTGAAGTAAAAGGTTTTGATGATAAAATTCCGGAAGAATATAAATGGCAATATTTTGTAAAAGAACACGACAACAATGAAGCTTTCGCCCGTTACCGTGAATTTTTAGCAACCGTAAGTAATAAAACTGAAAGTCAAAGTATAAAAGAAATTTACATTAATGCCTCTACAAGCTTACGTAAGCCTGTAAATTTTCGTTCTTTAATCACTGCTATAGACAAGTTAGATTGGTATGAAGAAGACGATCGCGATGTTATGGGAGATATTTACGAAAGCCTTTTAGAAAAAAATGCTGGTGAAAAGAAAAGTGGTGCAGGACAATACTTCACTCCTCGCCCATTGATTAATATCATGGTTGACTTAATGGCGCCGAAATTAGGTGAAAAATGGACAGATCCTGCTGCAGGAACTTTTGGTTTCATGATTTCTGCAGATCACTATTTACGAAGTAAAACTGATAGTTATTTTCATTTATCTGAAAAAGACAGACATTTCCAAACAACTCAAGCTTTTTCTGGTGTTGAATTAGTTCCCGATGCACATAGATTAGCTTTGATGAATGCTCGTTTGCACGGAATGGAAAGTACTATACATTTAGCTGATACGTTAACTGAATTTGGTAAAAGCTTAAAAGATTTTGACGGTGTTTTGGCCAATCCTCCATTTGGAACCAAACAAGGTGGTGAACGCCCAACACGTGACGATTTTACGTTTCCGACCAGCAACAAACAATTGAACTTTTTGCAACACATTTATCGTAGTTTAAAGAAAGACGGAAAAGCAAGAGCAGCAGTAGTCTTGCCTGATAATGTTTTGTTTGAGGAGGGTGATGGACAAAAAATACGTCGTGACTTGATGGACAAATGTAACCTGCACACTATTTTACGATTACCAACCGGAATCTTTTATGCTGCAGGTGTAAAAACCAATGTATTATTTTTTACAAGAGAAAAAAAAGAAACCAACAATACACAAAATATTTGGTTCTATGATATGCGTACAAATGCTCCAAATTATGGTAAACGTACACCATTTACTGAAAAAGCTTTTGAAGATTTCGTTCTAGCATATACAGGTGGAATACCTTTTAATAAAGTAGAGAAAGAATATGATGGTTTAGTTTCTGATGAGAAAAGAAAAACCATTAAAGATGAAAGATGGCAAAGTATATCTCGTGCCGAAATCGAAAAAAAGAAGTATAGCTTAGATTTAGGTTTAATTGCTGACAGTTCTTTAACTAATTCTGATGATCTAGGCGAACCTATTGATATTGCAAAAGAGGCATTATTAGAATTGCAAAGTATTACCGAGCAATTAAATGCTATGATTAAAGAGTTAAACTAATGGAAAAGCAATTACCTAAAAATTGGATTGAAACAGAATTTAAAAATATAACCTCTTTTGTAATCGGTGGTGACTGGGGAAAAGATACTTCGGTAATTGATGATGATTTTATTGAAGTTTTATGTATAAGAGGAAGTGAAATTAAAAATTGGACTAAGAACAAAGGAAATACAGCATCATTACGAAAAATAAAAAGAAGCAGTCTTACAAATAGGAGTCTTAAATTCGGAGATATTTTATTAGAAATTTCAGGCGGTGGCCCTGATCAACCCGTAGGTCGAACTGTATTTATTGATAATGAAGTATTAAATTTTGAGTCACATATTGAAAAGGTTTGCACTAATTTTTTAAGATTAGTTAGAATCTATGAGAATATAAATAGCGAATATGTAAATCATTTTTTACAATATTTCTATTCTACAGGAGAAATCACGAAATATCAAGGTGGTAGTAATAATCTTAGAAATTTAAAATATAAGGAATATGAACAAATTTATCTTCCATTACCACCACTAGCAGAGCAAAACCGAATTGTAGCCAAGCTAGATACACTTTTTGCTCAACTGGAAACTATAAAAACCAGTATGGCAAATATTCCTTTATTGCTTAAAGATTTTCGTCAGCAAGTGCTTACGCAAGCGGTTACTGGTAAATTGACTGAGGAATGGAGGAAAGGGAAGAAATTAAGAGAATGGAGCAACTGCATGCTTTTAGATGTGATAGTTGAAAAACCTAGAAATGGTTATTCTCCTAAGAGTGTAGAATACGAAACATCTTTAAAAAGTTTGGCTTTATCAGCTACAACTTCTGGAAAATTCAATGCAGCATATGTAAAATATTTAGATATCGAAGCACCTAAAAAAGATTCGCATTTATGGTTAAAAAATGGAGACATATTAATTCAAAGGTCTAATTCTCTAGATTATGTAGGAACACCAGCAATTTACGATGGTAAGGATTTTGATTTTATATATCCTGACATAATGATGAAGATAAAATCTAATGATTCAATATTAAATAATTTCTTGATGTATGTATTGTCATCACAAAAAACTAGAAAGTATTATAGAGATAATGCCTCTGGAACAGCAGGAAATATGCCTAAAATAAATCAAGAAATAGTTAGTAAAACTCCAATCATTTTACCTTCAATCAAAGAACAACAAGAAATCGTTAATCGCGTAGAAAGTTTGTTTGGTAAAGCAAATTCTATTGAAGAACAATACAAAACATTAAAACAAAAAATGGATACTTTGCCACAAGCCTTATTGCATAAAGCTTTTAAGGGAGAACTTACGGAGCAGTTGGATAGTGACGGTGATGCGAGGGAGTTGTTGAAGGAAATACAGGAGTTGAAAGATCAAACAGGAGTTAAAAAGAAATTGACTAAACAAGTTATATAACAATAAGAAAATATTTACATGAGATTAGTTGCTGTATATTTTATCAATAATAATAGATTAGGTAAGGAAACTTTAAATTTTGGTGGACAATATTTTTATAAAATAGATCTTGTTGGCGATTTTACTGTTGAAATAAAAAGAGAAAAAAACAGCTCATTTATAGAAGGATTTTATCATAGTCAAATTTCTTCTTTATCAGCCATTATTGGACAAAACGGATCCGGCAAAACAACAATTTTAAAGCATATAAAAGATATAAATCAAAGAGCATTTTTTATTTACGAACACGAAAATAAAACCTATATAGTTCATCGTAAAAATAGTAGAATATTCGAATTAGAAGAAAAATTTACAAGTCTTTTAGAAATTTCTTTCGATGAAAATATTTTTTATAATGATCGGATATTTTCAGAATTGGAAGAATATGAAGAGTCTAGTGATTCCGATGGAGTGCTCATTAAAAAAAAATCCAAGATTAAATATTTTTATTATTCCGTTTTATCAAATTATAATCCTAGATTAAAATCAGTAGATGATTTTATTGTAAAAGATCATGACAATAATATTATTAACATAAATAATGAAATAATACTTCGCCAGATAAATTTTTTATTTAATCTAGAGCTAATAGATAGATTAAAAAAAGTTTATCATGACTTTCCTTCATATGAATCATTGACAATAATTATTAAAGATAATTTTATAGATGATTTCGAAATACATGACTCAGAAAAATTTTTTAAGGAAAACACATCTGATAAACATCTTCCACAGAATTATAAATCTTTCTTTTTTGAATTAAACCAACTTTACAAAAAAGTGCCTTCTGATCAAAACAGAGTTTTTATAAGTCTATATTATAGATTTTTATATTTCTTCATAATGGCTAGCAATTATTCTCTAGCTAAAGTTGTTGGAGAAATAGAAGCCGATTTTTTGAAAACAAAAAATGCAATCGAAAATGGTTCAATGTCCATCGATTTATTTAAAAGCCTTATTTCATCATTTAGTATTTCACTTAAGTTTGATTCTTCAAATATAGAAGAGTCAATTAATTCAATCATTTCTAACGTACAAGAATTTGTTGGCATACAAAATTTCAAGGACCTTGAATTCAATATTCTGGAACAATTTATGAAATCATACTTTCAGTTGTTAGCGATGTTAGAAAATAACAATAATGATGGTAAATTAAAAAATCTTAATTTTTTAACTTTTAAACCAAATAAACATTTATCATTAGGAGAAGAATCTCTTTTAAATTTTTTCTCCTCTATTTATGATAATAAACAAGTTAATTGTAACACGGTAGTTTTACTTCTAGACGAACCTGAATTAGGTTTTCATCCTGAATGGAAAAAGAAATTTATAAATTCCATTATTCATATACTTCCTGAACTTTATAAAGAAATTAGCAAGGATATAAGTAATATTCAAATAATTTTCACATCCCACGATCCGCTAACATTGTCTGATATAGCAAATTCAAATATTATATATCTTCAAAAGATGCATGATAATAAATTGCAGATATTTGAAAATAGTATTAATCAAAAAACATTCGCAACCAATATAAATGAACTATTATCAAGTAGCTTTTTTCTTAATGACGAATTAATAGGCGATTTTGCAAGAGAAAAAATAGAATCAATTATATTAAAACTTAATTATTTTAAACTTTTAAAACAAATAGATGTTCTTGATAAAATTGTAGCAATTGAAAAGAAAACAAAAGAAGAAGAATTAAAAAAAATCAATTCAGAAATCAAAATAATATCAAATAAAAACAACATCACATTATCCATTGCAGACATCGAAAGTGAAAAAACAAATAGTATAATTCTGAAAACGATTAATATAATTGGAGAACCAGTAATTAGGCATAAACTATTAGAAATGTATGAAGAAGTTTTCATTGAAAATCATAAAAAAATAAGAGCAGAAAAAATAAAGCGTTTACTGGAAGAGAGTGGTTTAACAAAAGATGATTTATAATTATGATTTATATTAATCCCTTAGATCCGAACATAATCTCAGCTAAAGAATATCATTTTAAGCAAATTAGATGTTTTATCAATAAAAAAGTTGGAGGACCTTCTTGCGCAATAGCTTTAAATTGTAAAATATGCAAGTCAAAAATTAAGAGAGTTGATATCCATAATTCAGCCTTAAAAGCTTTTTTTTTAGATCAAATGAATTTAGAGCTGTTAATAAATTCAGAGCCAGAAGGTCTTAGCTTATTAAATAATGAATTTTGGAAACTATTGATTCCTGGTTTTGATATTATAACTTGGATTGGTTATTTCGACCGAAAGAATTTGACTCCTCGTTCTTTATCCCCTAAAAGGTATGTTTCTGGTATTTTGTACAAATACTTCATCGATGATTTGAACAAAATAATTAATTACGACTGGTTTATTGATAAAAATAAAAAATATTATTCTGCTTATGATTTAGCAAAGAGCCTTGATAGAAATTCTTGTACCTATTGTAATCGTGTATATACTTCAACAATAATAAATAAAAAAGGAAATAAGATAATTAGACCAACTTTAGATCATTGGTTTCCTCAAAGTGATTTTCCATTACTAGCTTTATCTTTTTACAATTTAATTCCTTCCTGTTCAAATTGCAATAGTTCAGTAAAAGGAGCAACTAATTTTAATCTTAATAACCATATTCATCCGTATGTTGACGAATTACAAACAGAAAATTTTTCTTTTAAATATCGATATAATTCTAAGTTAAATAATTATAGGATATATCTTCAGGACGTAAAGATTTCAAATAGTAAAGCAAGAAAAACACTAGAAGGAATGTATATTGACGAAATGTACAATTCGCATCAAAGTGAGTTAAGAGATTTGATAAAAATCAAAAAAAACTATTCAAAATCATACATTGAAAGTATTGAAAAATTATTTGGAAATAAACTCTCTAAACCAGAGGTTTACCGAATTTTATTTGGTGTTGAATATGATTCAAATGATTTTCATAAACTGCCATTAAGTAAATTTAAAAGTGATATTTTAAAAGATCTGGATATAATATAAAGACATAATAATAAATCAAAAACACACAATGAATATATTTTTCGGTAAAATTTCGCAAAAGTTTGATATTGTACAGTTAATAGAAGGATATTACACTGCCCCAAAAGAATCTTCATGGTTTGGAGAACTCCAACTTGGCGATTATGTGTATATGATTGGTGGCGATAAAGTACAATTTTGGCAAGCCAAAGAATGGGGAATTAAAAATGATAAGGAATCTTTGATTTTTGATATTATAAATTCTGATTTAGGAGTTAATGTTTCTCAATTAATTACACTAAAATTTTTAAAGTTAACAAAAGCTTTAGCCGTTCTAACTTCAAGATCAGCCCGAAGTAAAGCTTTTTTTAAATTGGAGATGTTAAAAGATATTCCTTTAACAAATTTATCTAATTCTCAATTTTATAAAAATCCTGAATTATTCAGAACAATCAGAATTATCAAAAAAGAAGATGTTATCGAAAATTCGGAAGATATTCAATTAATTTATGAGGATAATAAACTTCATCTTTTCGACAATAATTTCATTGCAAATTCAATAAAAAAAGAATTTGTTGACAATCTAGATAAAAAAGGAAAAGGCGCAAGAATGAAAGATAATGTATTAGAATATTTCTCTAATGCAGTAAATGATTTGCCAGCCACAATTACCTACAAGCAAATAGGATTAAGAAGTTTTTACGATACTTTTTTTTGCGAATATAAAAATAGCGAAAAGTATTTTCTAGTTGGTGCTTTTTGGAAAGGACATACCCCAGAAGACATGACAAATACTTTTTTGAAAGAAAGTTTCTGGCAAAATGGTTTTGAAACAGAATTAGTAGATGATGTAAATAAGGTACCCGAAGGAAGCCATATAGCAATAAAAGCCTCTTATGTAAGAGAACGGAAAACATCAGTAATGATGATTAAAGCTAGAGGTATTGTTCAAAAAAACCTGCAAGATGGACATAACCTCGAAATAGAATGGGAAGAAGATTTTATACCTTTCGAAGTTCCTATCGGCTCTTACATTAGGCATACCATCAAGGAGATTAATAATAAAGATCATATTCAAGCAATATGGTACGATAGTGAACAACCAATTAAAGAAAACACTTCTATAGAAGATAATAACCTTCCTAATAATATGGATATTCCTAAAAACCAAATCTTATATGGACCGCCTGGAACAGGAAAAACGTATAAATTACAAAGTGAGTTTTTTGAAAATTTCACGCTTAAAGAATCCTCAATTACTAGAGAACAATTTCTTGAAAATTTAGTTTCAGAATTGAGTTGGTGGCAGGTTATTAGTATTGCATTATTTGACTTAAAGACTGCAAAAGTTAATGAAATATACGACCATGAATTAATTAGAATTAAAGAAAAATTATCTGATTCGATAACAGTAAGACCTACAATATGGGGACAATTACAAAGACATACAATTTTAAATTGCCCTAATGTAAATGCCCGAGAAAGATCAGAACCACTATATTTCAGTAAAGATAAAGAATCAAATTGGACGATAGATAATGAATTATTAAACCAATATTATCCAGAAGCTTTTGATATTTTAGAATCTATTAAAAACTTTACAGGAAATGAAGGAATAACGATAAAAAACTACGACTTTGTAACCTTCCATCAATCATTTAGCTATGAAGATTTTATAGAAGGAATAAAACCTAAATTAGAGGATGGAGAAACTGAATTAAGTTTTGAAATTAAAGATGGGATATTTAAAAAACTATGTTTAAAAGCTGAAGCGGATCCAGGAAGTAATTATGCCATTTTTATTGATGAAATCAATAGAGGGAATGTTTCTGCAATTTTTGGTGAATTGATTACCTTAATTGAAGAAGACAAAAGGCTTGGTGCCACTAATGAACTTAAAATAAAATTACCTTACTCTAAAAGAGAATTTGGAGTTCCGTCAAATTTATATATCGTCGGCACAATGAACACTGCAGACAGAAGTGTAGAAGCATTAGATACAGCTCTAAGAAGACGTTTTTGTTTTGTTGAAATGATGCCAGATCCAAAAGTACTTGAAAAGAAAAACTTTAACGATCGAGTTTTAATTATGGAGAAGATTAATCAAAGAGTTGAATTACTATTAGATCGCAACTACACTTTAGGTCATTCTTATTTTATTAAAGAAGATTTTGAAAATTCTTTTAAAAATGAGATTATACCTTTACTACAAGAATATTTCTATAATGATTGTGGAAAAATAGGTTTAGTTTTAGGAAGAGGTTTTGTAAGAGAAAAAGAAATTTCCAAAAATAATACTGCTTCTGTTTTTGCAGATTTTGATACTAAAAATGATATTGATATAATTAAATCATACGAATTGATTCCTTTCAATGAAATTGATTTTAAATCCGCGATAGAGACTTTATTAATTTAAATATGTCAAAAGAAAACACTATCCAAGTTTTTGAACATGGCTTTCTTCCAATTAAAGGTAAGTTCGAGCCACGACATTTTGTGGCTCTTTCTAAACTTAATGCACTACATAATTATCAGTATTTTGATTTAAAACACAATGGTGTAGTGTTCAAACAATTCGTTGGTGTTATTCAGGTTGACGGTTTAACAATTGAGATCTTGCCTAAAATTGATAATGACGGTAAAAGTACTAATGTGTGGCAAAAAGCTTTAATAGAAATGCTTCGCGTTACAAAAAAATTGAAAGTCCAAAAAGTAGATCAGGCAAATGTAAACAGACAAAATATTCATTTACTGGACCTCTACTTTGAGTGGTTTTTAAATGAAGTTCAATCCTTAATTCATCAAGGTTTGATCAAACAATATTATAAAGAAACCGGAAATGTCAAAGCATTAAAAGGTAAATTAGAATTTGCAGGACACATCAGTAAAAATCTTGTTCATAAAGAGCGATTTTTTACTACTCATCAAGTCTATGACAAAGATCATCTTGTTCATCAAATAATTTCTAAAGCTTTAGATATTGTAGAAAAATGTACCAAAGGCAACTATTTATATTCTAAATGCAAAACCGTACAACTGGATTTCCCAGAAGTAAAAAACATTTCAGTTACTGAAGCAACATTTTCAAAAATTCCCAAAACCAGAAAAACCGCTCCTTATGAAACCGCTTTAGCAATTTCAAAATTTATTATATTAAATTTCGCTCCCAATATTTCAAGTGGTTCAGAAAACATGTTAGCCTTATTATTCGATATGAATAATTTATGGGAAGAATATATATTGGCAAGATTGAAACAATCAGAAAGAAAAGTAACTGTTCGCGGTCAACAGTCTACAACTTTTTGGAATAGCATTTCAATAAGACCTGATATTGTACTTGAACATGTGAACAATAAATTTATTATTGACACAAAATGGAAAAACATTTCAAACGATAAAACTTCAACACACGATTTACGTCAAATGTATGTTTATAACGACTATTGGAATTCTGATAAGGCAATATTGTTATATCCATCAAATAAAACAGAACCACCTCTATTTAAATCATTTGAAGATCATAGTATACAAAAATACAGAATAAACAATGGGAAAAATGAAGAAATAAAACAACATCAATGTGGTTTGGGGAAACTTTCTATTTTCGAAAAAAATGGATCTGAATTAAATAAAAACATTGGCAATGAAATAATAGATTGGTTTATCGATCCACAATAAGGTTAATCAATTATTTTAACCCCCTACTCCTCATACATCTCCATCCACAACCTCGTCTCCTCCAAATCCAACTCCTTCTCAATCTTCCTGAAAATCTCTTCATTGACAGAACCCGATTTATGCATCGATTCTAATTTATTGCGTTCTACGTTTAGAAGATCGATTTGAAGTTTGGTGAAGTCGTTAAAGATCTCGCCGCCCATTATATTTCCTTTTCCGAAGAAATTGGCTGGGAGTTCGGTTTTTTGGAGGCGGTTGAATTTTACCTCGTATTTGCTTTTGATGTTGTGCAGCAAATCATCGTTGAGTAACGAGAAATTATCTTCGATATGGGTGATGGTTTGCGAAACGATGATGTTTCTTATCTCGTATTCTTCGGCGATGATGGAATATTTTTCGATTTTTAATTTTTTGATCAGCCAGGGCAATGTCAGTCCCTGAATGACCAAAGTCGAAAGAATCACACAAAATACCAGATAAATGATGAGGTTTCGCAATGGGAATGCTTCCGTTTCGTTCATCATTAGCGGAAGCGCCAAAGCAGCCGCCATCGACACCACACCACGCATTCCTGACCAGCCGAAAACGATCATGTTCCGGAAATCGAATTCTTCCTGCAAACGGATTTTTTTACTGATATATCTTGGCAGCAATGTCGCCGGAATCACCCATAAAAAGCGTACCAAAATCACGACCAAACTTACCGAAGCGCCCCAAATAAACAAAGACCAACCGGAGTAATCCCCGATCCCTTCGATAATTTGTCGCAACTGCAATCCGATTAAAATAAAGATCAATCCGTTTAAGATATTGGTTAGAACACTCCAAATTGTTCCCGTCATGATTCGGCTTTCGTGCGTGAAAATCGTTCCGGATCTTGCCGAAAGAAAAAGTCCGGTTGCCACTACGGCCAAAACTCCCGAAGCTTCAAAATGTTCGGCAATTAAATACGATGCAAAGGGCGTTAGTAAAGTTAATGTCGCTTCGATCACCTCATCGCAGACAAACTTTTTATGAATAAAACTCATGATATAGCCTACGCCCAAACCAATAGCGATTCCTAAAACCGACATGATCACAAAATTCAGTCCGGCTTGCCACAGTACAAAATTTCCAGCAGTAATAGCGGTCAAAGCATATTTGTAAGCGACCAGACCACTGGCATCATTCACCAGACTTTCGCCTTCCAGAATTGCAATTAATCTTGGGTGCAAACCCAAACCTTTTGTTATGGAAGTAGCCGAAACCGCATCAGGAGGAGAAACAATCGCACCCAGTAAAAACGCTAACGGCCAGGAGATATCATCTATCAGCATATGGGCTGCAATGGCTACGGCCACGGTGGTAAAAAGTACCAAACCTACAGCCGCCAAAGTAATGGGACGAATGGTTTGTTTAAAATCTGACCAACTGGTGTACCACGCCGCGTGATACAAAAGTGGCGGCAAGAAGACAATAAAAACCACTTCGGGACTTAAAGCAATGACCGGAAGCCCCGGAATTACACTAATGATTACGCCGCAAAGTACCAGCACAATCGGAATGGGGAAATTGTATTTTTTACTGATGAGGCTCAAAAAAGCAACACCAAATAGTAACATGATAATTACGGTAATATTTTCCATTTTCTGATTGTTTTGGTAATCCTGGTATTTAGAGTACGAATATAATATTTTTAAACTTTGCGTTAATTTTTTTAAACACATAGAAACATAGATTAAAACTTTATTGAAGATGATTTTAAAAAATCCTGATTTTCTCACATAGCTATAACCTATATCAAAAACCGATGATTTCCTGACAGCTTACTATGTGAATTCATGTTGAAGTGAAACGACTTTTTTTTCGCCCTCTAAAGCTATGTTTCTATGTGTTTAAAAATTATAGCCACTGATTAAAAAAATACAATGTTGAAATAAAATGCAGTAACAAAAAATACTCCTTTTGAGAACTTTGTCAAAGTTTTGAACTTTGACAAAGTTGGTGACATCATTAATTTTTAAAATTTCCATCTTTCAAAAAATCATTTTAATCCTTTATCCCGATAGCTATCGGGAGTGGCAAAAAAATAACACCCAACACAATTAAACTCAACCCCGCAAAACCTCTTTTAACCAAATTTTATCATACTTTCCATCATAAATAACCCAAAAAAAATTACATTTGACCCTTAAATTCATTGCCTTATATTATGATTCAGAAAAGAAATTTTATTGGTTTACTGACCCTGTTAGCTGTCTTTTTTTATGCGCCGTTAACCTATTCACAAACCAAAGCGGCTACAACTGAAACTGCACCGGTTAAAGCTGATACTACTCCGCCTAAAACCCAGACCAAATCGAAACTTTTTGAAGAAAGTGCTACCGACAGCGATTATTTGATGGCGATCGAAAAAGCCGGAGAAGTTTTGGAATCTGCTCATAATGACACCGAATTTGACGGAAACAGTCATCGTTTGTTTGGAGAAATTAAAAGAACGCAGGGAAAACTCGATCTTATTCTGGTAAGCTTAAAAGGGGCAAACCCTAACGTGCGCAACCAGCAAATGTATCGTATTGTGCTCAAAGAAATCGAACACGAACTTGACGAACAAAATACGGCAATTAATTCCCGCAATCTGGCGCTTGAAAAAATCAAAGGCAGGGTAATTGATTTGCGCAAGGATAAGACTTTAATGGGACTTTTGAAAGATACCATTAAACGCCAGCAATTTAAAAAAGAATTTGCCAATCTTAAAGAAAGATACCTGAGCACAGACAGTTTAATGAACAAAAATCAGGGCATTTTAAATACCAATAAAAGACTTACCGTAGAACGAAAAATTGCCGTTTCGAATGCGCTAATTACCGTAGAAGGTAAATTGGAACAATCCGGAATAAGCATGCTCAGAAAAGAATATCCTGCTTTGTGGAATATCAGCGATTCTACTTCTAAAAAATTAGTCGGAAAAAATATCAGGGCTAAAATAATTATCGAAGAAAATGTCGCTTCGTACTATTTGAGTTATAAAGCAGGCGCATTGATCTTTTTGGTATTATTAATGGGATTATTGGGCTGGTACATTTTTCGTAATTTAAAATACCTTAAAAATAATGGCCACGAAGAACATTTATCTGAATTTAACTTTAAATATATCAATAACGGCATCATCGTTCCAGTTGCTGTAGTAGGTCTTAATATTGCGGTAGTGAGTAATTTGTATGCTCCGGCGATGTTTATAGAGCTTATTCAGCTTGGTCTTTTGGGACTTATTACGATTCTCTTCAAAGACAATTGGTCAAAAGTGGCGATGCGCAATTGGCTGTTGCTTTTAGTTTTATTTTTTGTATTGTGTTTCCTTGACTTATTTATAGCCGTTGGGTTTATACAACGCTGCGCTTTTATTATCATCAATATTTTGGGTGTTCGTTATGGATTCGTTCAAATTAAAACCCTAAAAGATCAGCTTTACTACAAAGGATTTTTTAAATGGGCAACGATCATTTTTATTGGTCTGAATGTACTGGCAATCCTTAATAATCTTTTTGGAAGAGTTTCTCTTGCCAATATGTTAAGCATAACTGCTTTTATATCGCTTACTCAAATTGTTGCACTAAGCGTACTTTTGAAAATAATTTTGGAAATTATCCTTTTACAAATTTATACGACCCGTGTAAAACGTGGTATCGAAAAGATTTTTGATTACGAAAGCTTGTCTGAAACACTCAAAAAACCTTTCATCATCGTGATTAGTTATATGTGGATTGTAGTCATTGCAGCCAATTTAAACATTTGGGAATCTTTACGTACGGGTTTAAATTCATTATTAAGTCATCCCAATACCATCGGAAGTATCACTTTTACGCTTGGAAACATCGTACTGTTTTTTATCATTATCTGGGTTGCGCATTTATTGCAGAATTATGTAGCGTACTTTTTTGGTGAAGTTGATGATGAAAACGAAGAAAACATCAACAAAAAGCAACATTCTAAATTATTGATCACGAGACTTGTGGTTTTAATTTGCGGTTACCTTTTGGCCGTTGCTGCATCCGGAATGCCTTTAGACAAACTGAGTATTTTACTGGGAGCTTTGGGTGTTGGTGTCGGACTTGGACTTCAGAGTGTGGTGAACAATTTCGTTTCGGGGATTATTTTGATTTTTGATAAACCCATACAAATTGGAGACGTAATCAATATTAGTTCAGAATCCGGGCGAGTAAAATCGATGGGATTGCGTACCACCAAAATCAACTCGGCAAACGGTGCGGAAATTATTATACCAAATGGTAATTTATTGTCGCAAAACATTACGAACTGGACGTATACTGATAATTTTAAACTGGTAGAAATTGCTGCAGAAGTCAGCGGAGATGTTATGCCGGAAGACATTAATGCCTTAATATTATCCTCTCTTGAAAGCATGGATTTGGTAAACAATACGAAACCTCCGCATATTTATTACACTGCAATTGCCGATGAAAAATTCAAACTGCAAATAAAATTCTGGTGCAGTATTTACCGTACCGAAGAAACTATCAGCAGTGCGCGTCAGGTACTTTTTAGCAATTTTAAAGCTAAAGGTTTAACCATCTCAACATAATATTTACAAACTAATATTAACCAAGATGCTATATTAAAATCCGTTAAATTAAATTTTTGACGGATTTTTTTTGAGGTTAATTTCCGTGATAAGCAGATAGTAACAATTGTTGTACAATGTAAACTCTTTTTTTATTTTTATAATTCAGTAAAAAAGAACCTATAAAAAACCGTAAACCATTAATTTTAAAAACAATACCCAAAATTCACAAATTATTGATTTAGAATCTAAAGCGTTAAATTTATCGGTATAGTACTGATTAATAGTAATAAAATTAGTTCTATCTTAGCAGAATTAAATCGATTTTAAATTAAATATGATCTCTAATTAAGAGAAAGACAGTTCAAAACAGGATAATGCAAAAAAGTAAAATGTGAATTGAATTGCTGGAAAAGTAAAAAATTTATAATATTCAAAATGATTAAACAGAATTACAATTTATTGCTGGCGGATGATGATGAAGATGATTGCGATTTTTTTAAAGAAGCACTGGATGAATTAACGCTTCCCGTATCTCTCGTAACTGTTAATGATGGCGTGCAGCTTATGGATTTTTTAGCAGATCATTCCAGAGACAATTTACCGGACCTGCTTTTTCTGGATCTTAATATGCCCCGAAAAAATGGTTCTGAATGTCTAAAAGAAATAAAAGAAAGTGAAAATCTCAAAAACCTTCCGGTGATTATTTTTTCTACTTCGCTGGACAATGCAATTGTCGACGTGATGTATGCAAAAGGTGCAACGTATTACATTCGTAAACCCGGCGAATTTTCTCAATTAAAAAAAGTAATCGAAAACGCCCTTATTTTGGCGTCCGAAAATAATTTCAGGCAACCGTTAAGAGAGCAATTTATACTCCACCCCTAATTCGTTTCCAGAATGAGTTTTACAGATCATAAACATTATTTTCTATCCGATGGTGGAGAAATGGGCAAATTGATACGCGCTAAAGATTGGAGTACAACATCTTTAGGCGATCCTGAAAACTGGCCGCAAAGCCTTAAAACCATTGTGGCCCTAATGCTCAACAATCCCTTTGGAATGTTAGTGGTTTGGGGAGAAGATTATACCCAAATATACAACGATACTTACAGTCAAATTCTGGGTTCAAAACATCCTAAAGCTTTAGGGATTAGTTCTCAAACCACATTCTCAGAAGTTTGGGATATCCTTGCTCCTATGTTTCATGATGTAATGAATGGAAGTTCTGTTAGTTTTCCTGATTTTAAGCTCACATTAGACAGAAATGGATATGATGAAGATTGCTATTTTAATTTCTCGTACAGCCCCATTAAAAAAGAAAATGGCGTTGTAGGCGGTCTTCTGGTAACGGTGATTGAAACTACAGAAAAAGTAAGAGCAACTGAAGCTCTTAAAGAAAGTAATCACAGATTTAGAAACAACATCATGCAGGCTCCCGTAGCCATGTGTGTTATGAGAGGACCAGATCATGTTGTAGAAATTGCCAACGATCAGATGATTCAGTTATGGGGAGTCGAAGCCAGTGAAATTATTAACAAACCTGTTTTTGACGCTTTACCCGAAACAAGAAATCAATATCTTGAAGATGTACTCAATAGTGTGTACAAAACCGGAATAAAATTTGTTGCCAACGAGCAACTTGTTAAGCTGCCCCGAAACGGCAAAATAGAAGATACGTACTTGAATTTTGTTTATGAAGCCCTGAGAGAAGCCGATGGCACTATTTCCGGAGTTGTAGGAATTGCGATAGAAGTAACTTCGCAAGTGCTTTCGCGATCAAAAGTGGTAGAAAGTGAGCAAAAAGTAAGAGAGCTGGTCGAAAATGCACCTTTCCCAATTGCATTGTATGCCGGAAAAGACATGATTGTTGAACTCGCCAATGATTCTATTATAAAAATATGGGGAAAAGGGAATGACGTTATCAGAAAATCATTTAAAGATGTGCTTCCGGAACTGGATAACCAATTGGTTTTTGAACAAATTAGTGAAGTCTTAACCAGTGGAAAATCTTTTCATACCCAAAATACGCCTCTTGATCTTACTGTTGACGGAAAATTACATACTTATTATTTTAATTACAGCCTAACGCCTATATATGACGTAAACGGCAATGTATATGGCGTAATGAATACCGGAGTCGATTTGACTGATCTGAATTTAGCCAAGAAAAAAACAGAGGAAAGCGAACAAAACCTGCGTAGTATGGTGTCGCAATCGCCTATTGGTATCTGCGTATTGGATGCAGCAACTTTAATAACTGAAATTGTAAACGACAGTTTCATAGAAGTTGCAGGAAAAAAATACGAGGAAATTGCAGGAAAAAATTATTGGGAAGCTTTTGCTGAGGTAAGAGCTGCCTACGAAGTTCCGTTGCAAAAGGTAATTGAAGAAGGTAATCCGTTTTATGCCAATGAGGTGGAGATGAATCTCATCAGACATGGCAAAGAAGAAAAAATATATGTCACTTTTGTTTATGCTCCGCTAAAAAATACAGAAGGAAAAGTAACCAAAATTGCCATTTGGGTATTGGACAATACACCGCAGGTACATGCCCGACAAAAAGTTGAAGAAGCTGACAAACGTTTCAGAAATACGGTGAAACAAGCTCCTGTAGGAATTACGATTTTACGCGGTCCTAACCACGTAGCAGAAATGGCCAATGAAGCTTATTTAAAATTGGTAGGAAAAGAAGAAAGTGCCTTTGTTGGCAAACCTTTGTTCGATTCTTTGCCGGAAGTAAAAGGAACCGTTGGCGAGCTTTTGGATACTGTGTATTCAACCGGTATTCCTTATCACGGAAATGAATTGCCGGTGCCGATCAATAGATCTGGAGATCCGGAAATTTTCTATTTTGATTTTCTTTACCATCCTTTAAAAGAAGAAAATGGAGAAATTTCAGGCATCATCGTTACCGCAACCGAAGTTACTGAAAAAGTTGAGGCCAGAAAGAAAACGGAACTTAACGAAGAGAGGCTCAATATTATAGTTGAAGCCAGTGAACTGGGCACTTGGGAATTGTATGTAAAAACAAAAAACCTTCAATATTCCAACCGATATCTGGAAATAGTAACAGGTTATAAAAACAAGGAATATCTAACTCATGCCCAACTTCTTAGCCATGTTCACCCTGATGATTTACACATACGGGAGAAAGCTTTTAAAGAAGCTATTGCCTTAGGAAACATTCATTATGAAGCCAGGGTAATATGGGATGATCAATCTATTCATTGGGTAGAAGCAAAAGGGAAAGTATTTTATGACTCCGAAAACAATCCTGAAAGATTGTTAGGAACTATACGAGATATTACCGACGAAAAAAATCACCAGCAGGAACTTGAAGCCAGCGAAAAAAGATTCCGTAGACTGGTAATGGAATCTCCCGTTCCTAAAGCAATTTTAAAAGGGAAAGACATGTTGATCGAAATGGTCAATGGTGCCTTATTGAAAAATATCTGGAGAAAAAATGAAAAAGACATTCAGGGTAAAAATATATTAGAGGTTTTCCCGGAACTCCAAAAACAAAAATATGCCCAACTGCTAAATGACGTTTATACGAGCGGAAATCTGCATTCAGAATCTGAGTCTTTATTTTATATTACTATTGATAATATTGACCATAAAATGTATATCGATTTTGAATTTGCACCTCAGCGCGAGTTAGACGATAGCATTTCAGGGATAAAAATCACCATGATTGATGTCACCGAAAAAGTAGAGGCAAGAAAAAAAATAGAAGAAAGCGAAAAAAGATTCCGTTCCCTCACCGAAAGTATTCCGCAGCTTATTTGGGAAACAGATGATAAAGGAAACGCTTTGTTTACATCAGGCAAATGGTTTGAATATACAGGAGTAGTTCCTAGTGGTGAAGAAGTATGGAAAGCCATGATTCATCCTGACGATTTTGAGGAAAACAATAAAGTATGGAGTAAAAGCCTGGCAACCGGAGCAATGTATAAAGCAGATGTGAGGGTTTTAAGGAAAGACGGAACGTATAGATGGCACTCTGTTCTTGGTGAACCTGTTTTGAATAAAGACAATAAAATCATTAAATGGGTAGGTGCTTTTACCGATATCCAGACAGAAAAAGCTTTTACCCAGGAATTAGAAGAACAAGTTACTGCGCGTACCAAAGAACTCGCGCAAAAAAATGTCGAACTGGAGCAAATGAACAAAGAGCTTCAGTCGTTTGCCTATATTTCGAGTCACGATTTACAGGAACCTTTAAGAAAAATTCAAACTTTTGCAACGCAGATTATCGAGAAAGAATCTGAGAATTTATCCGATTCAGGAAAAGATAAATTTCAGCGAATGCAAAATGCAGCACAGCGAATGCAAACGCTTATTAATGATTTGCTCTCCTACTCGAGAACCAATATTCAGGAAAGAAAATTCGAAAAAGTCAATCTTTCTACCATTATCGATGAGGTAAAAGAAGACCTGAAAGAAGAACTGGAGCAAAAAGGAGCCATAATAGAAATTGAAAATACCTGCGAAGCAAATATTATTCCGTTTCAGTTCAGACAATTATTGTATAATCTGGCCAGTAATTCCATAAAATTTGCCAATCCGGATATCCCTACTGTAATAAAAATAAACTGTGAATTTACCAAAGGCGAAAATTTAGATCATGAATCTTTAGTTAAAGAAGCAACTTACTGCCACATTAGTTTATCGGATAATGGTATTGGTTTTGAACCCCAGTACAGCAAAAAGATATTCGAAGTTTTTCAGCGTTTACACGGAAAACTCGAATACACCGGAACAGGAATTGGCCTTGCAATCGTAAAAAAAATAGTAGAAAACCACAACGGAATCATCACTGCAAAAGGCGAAAAAAATAAAGGAGCTACTTTTGATATTTATATCCCTGTAGTTTAAAATTAAAACAATAAAAAACGGAAACAACTTTTAGAAAGTCGTTTCCGTTTTCGTTTCTAATTCTCCCAAGGAATTAGAAAAATTTACTTTGATAAATTATCTTGTATAAACAGTAATAATACCAGTTGCTTTATCTTTCAATTTCAGCTCTTTGTTTGTAAGGTTCATGATATCACTAGTTGAGCTTAAAGCACCAATAGTAAGCGTTAAATCATTATGAGATCTTACGTAAGTTCCTGCAGTTTCTACTAAGGCACAATCAGAACCATTGTAATCACCAATAACTGCTGCATTACTCAATCTTAGATCTAAATAATCTCTACTACATCCTGCTTGATTTTGCGGAGCATCTGTTAAAACTTCTTTCCCATCGATAATTACTCCTGTTTGGCTAAGGTTGTATTTCCCCTGAATTGGAACGATTGTTTCCCCGTCATTGTCATCGCTGCTACAAGATCCTGCAAATAAACCAATGCTCAATAATAATCCGAATAATATTCTTTTAGTTTTCATGTTTGATTTCTTTAAAATTATTTTATGCTAAATTAGTTTTAAAGTCAGCCAACAATGTTCTATAATTTTCGGTTTGATTTACATAATTTTATTCAGGTTTAAAGAATTGCTTTACGAAATTGAATTCAAAACGATTATTTATATGGCTTATTACTTACGTATCTACCAATCATATAATGAGTTATAGGTTTTAAATACAAACTTCTTCTTTCAGGATGATATCCTATTTGATTAAAGCATTCTAATGAATCTGATGATCTGGCATAAAAAACAACTGCTTTCTCGTTTACAAAAAATGCCGTTGTATCGCAAACTTTAATCCTTTCCATGTTAACCTGATTTGCATCTAATAGTTCAATGTTATTATCTGGTGCTTTCAAATCACAATCTACTATCTCGTATTTAGTACCAGTCCATTGCATGCAGCCTTTACTTGGAAAAAACTCATAAATCGCGGCAAACCCTACGCATAACACAATGGCAACTCCTATCGCTGTTACTTTAATTTTTCTTTTTAGTCTATTTAAGAGTTTCTCTTTTATAATTAAAAATAAACTGATTCTTTGTGGTACTATTTGTTCAATCTCAACTTCTTCTTCACTATAAGGAGATGTTTCTTGATTAGCAGGATTAGCAATTTGGTCTTCCTGATAATTTTTATTTTCATTCTCAATTTCATTCCCTTCAATTTCAATTTCCTCTTCTCTCTTATCCTTTATACCAAATGCAAAAGGAATTTTAGGGCTACCTATGGGTTGCTCAATAATAGGTATACCCTTTTCTCTAAACTTTTTAAAAGGTCGTGGTTCATAATCGACTAAAATTGCTGCTAATTCTACAGTCGTAATTTTTGCTGGTACTTTATCCTCACGAAAAAAAGCTCCGACTTTTTTAAATTTATTAGTATAAGTAATCGAAGTATTTTCATCTTTTGAGTTAAAATCAAATCTAAAAAAATTTCGATATACAACTAAATCATTTTCCTTAGGGGATAAACTAAAAATTTCCCAACATAAATCTCTGAGAAGTGCTTGCGAAGGATTATCTAGATAATGTGAATATTTTCCATCAACTTTTTCACTTCTATACTTCTTTATAATAGCCTCTCTGTAGTTCTTTTCAATATTTTCTCGAGTAATTTTTTCCATAAGCTTTCAGGATTTTTAGGATTTCTTTTAGGATTTTCAGTACATAATCGGAAAGTTAGGACTTCCTGGAATTCCGCATAAACACTGGCGAATAAGCGCTTTACATTTGCAATAACAAAATTAGTTCTTGTTTTATTTCGCGATTAGAACAAATGTACAAACTAGTTTAATTAACAAAGTGTGGAAAACCGTAAAACGGAGTTTATCCGGGAAGTATAAATAAAATTTTACTGTCTACACACTTCACTTCCCAACACAAAATGATGTTGCACTAAAAGTTCCGGAAAAGTTCCGAACAGCAATACTCATGCTTAATCCTTAAATATAAAAAAAAATGAAAAAGCTAATATTATTGGGAGCGTGCGCTCTATTGACAACTATGATTTCTTGTACTGCTGATGATTTCGAAGATACTAAAACAAAACCTGAAATACCAGCATACGCTGACGGACCTGGAGATTCTCCTATCGTGGTTCCGCCACCACCACCGCCAAAACAATAAAATAATAATCAATAAAAGTCTTTAATTTACAATTAATCACTATTTTCGGGGAAAGTACCATTTATGTTACGATCCCCGTTTTTTTGTTGTATTATCTTTTTATGTTTTCTTTCCTGCAAAAAAGAAAACATAAAGCCTGTAGATAGAACATCCATTATAAAAGTAGCTGTCGAATTTCAAAAAATTGGAATAACAAATGTCCAGAATAAGAATTTTAATAGTGCTTTTTATTCTTTTAATAAATCAAAAATAAATTTTGAAACAATTAAAGACAGTGTAAATATTGTTTACAACCTTATTCAAATGGCCTCTATTCAACAAATAAACGGCGATTATTATGGCAGTAAAGAAACACTAACAGAAGCTTTACCCTATCTTAAAAAGAAAGATGTATATAGTGCTTCGATAAATAATTTCTTTGGAATTGCAGATAAAGAACTTTCTCTTTATAATGATGCTATTTTTTATTATAAAGAAGCGCTAAAAGATTGCACAGATGAAGGATCAAAACAATCTCCTTTAAATAATATTGCTGTTGTATATACTCATCAAAAAAAATATGATAAAGCCATAACTATCTTAGAACCTATTCTAAACGAAAAGTCTCTTGGCAAAGATCCTGTTAGAAAAGCACGGATTCTTGACAATTTAGGGTTTGCTTATTTTAAAAATGGAATAACCGAAAAAGGACTTTCCCTAATGAACGAAGGTTATCAATTGAGAAAACAAATTGATGATTTTTACGGAAGCATCGAAAGCAATTTACACCTCGCAGAATATTTTTTAAAAACTGATTCTAAAAAATCTAATCAATATGCTCAGGCGGCATATGAAATCGCTACAAGATTTAATAGTGTCGATGAACGTTTGAAAGCTTTATCGTTTTTAATCTCTAATGATTCCGGAAATAAAAATGCACAATATGCACAAAAGTATATTACTATAAATGATAGTATTATAAAGGTTCGCAACAACTTTAAAAACAAGTTTGCCAAAATTAAATACGATTCTAAAAAAGAAAAAGACGAAAATCAAAAACTGCGATTAGAAAAAGCAGAGAATTTATTGTCGATACAGGAACAAAAATATCAAAAAGTAGTGGCCGGAATTGGGGTGATCTTCTTGATAATTGTTATTGTTATTCTAATACGCTATTATAGAAACAGAGGCCGAATCGAAAAAATAAAAACCGCCTACGATACCGAAACCCGTATTGCCAAAGATATTCATGATGAACTGGCAAACGATGTTTTTTATGCCATGACTTTTACCCAGACGCAGCCCTTAAGCAGCGAGAATGCAAAGGAAACGCTGATTCAAAAACTAGATCATATTTATTCCCGCGTTCGCAGAATTTCGCAGGAAAATAGTACTATTGATGTTACAACAAATTATGCCGGTAACTTAAAAGAAATGCTTTCGACTTATAATACCAACATTACAAACGTCATTATAAATAATATCGAAAAAGTGAATTGGGAATTAGTCGATAATATAAAAAAAGTCGCTATTCACAGAATTCTGCAAGAGTTAATGGTCAACATGACAAAACATAGTCAGGCCACATTGGTTGTTGTAAAGTTTGACAGCAACGGAAAAATTATTTTTATTGATTATACGGATAACGGAAAAGGCTGCCAAAAAAATCAAATTGCAAAAAATGGTTTGCAAAATATGGAAAACCGTATTCTGGCCATAAAAGGAACTATTACTTTTGACACTGAACCTGATAAAGGATTCAAAGTAAAAATAACTCTGCCTAAATAAAAGCCTTATGTTTAAAAAAGTAATAATTGCCGAAGATCTTGAAGATATAAATTTAGGAATCGAGCAAACCTTAAAAAACTTAGATATTGTCAATTTTCAGCATGCAAAATATTGTGATGATGCTTTTCTAAAAATACGAAAAGCCATTCTGGATAATGAACCTTATGACTTATTAATTAGTGATCTTTCTTTTAAAAAAGACCATCGTGATGTACAGATTACATGTGGCGATGAACTTGTTGAAAAAGTTAGGGAATTACAGCCAGATATTAAAATTATAGCCTATTCTGTAGAAGATAAAAGCCATCGCATTAAGTCTCTTTTTGATAATGCTGATATTGATGGCTTTGTATTAAAAGGCCGAAATAGTATTGAAGATCTAAAAAAGGCAATTCATATCACTTCGACTTCAGATCAAAAATTTATTTCTTATGAAGTTGCTGCGGCGCTTCAGGAAAAAAGCAATTTTGAAATCGATGATTTAGACATTCAAATCTTAAAACACCTATCATCTGGAACTGCACAAGACGAAATCATACAAATCTTTAAAGACTTAGGCATCAAACCCAACAGCAAAAGTGCAATGGAAAAAAGACTTTCTAAACTAAAAGACTTTTTTAAAGCAAATAATACCGTTCATCTGGTTTCTATTGCAAAAGATATGGGGATTATTTAAAATCTCGTTATAAATTATTAATTCTATAGAGCTCCTTCGGGGGCTTTTTTTATGGCTTAAAATTTAAAAAAATACGGATTACGGATTTCCATAAAATACTGGTTTCAAATAGGTTTAAGTTTGAATTGTTTAAAAAAAATAATTAGGTAAAACAAAATCAGGTATTAGTACTCTACCTGAGTAACTCAATTCTAATTAGATTTAGAAAATTAATCTATTAACTATAAAACCAAAATTATGAACAATCAAATTATTGAAGCAATCGAAAATCAAAACATCATTGAGTTTTCATACGAAGGAAAATCAAGAGTCGTTGAACCACATTGTTACGGAAAAACTACTGCAGGGAATGAAGCAATAAGAGCTTATCAAATTGACGGATTTTCATCATCTGGAAAAATGGGATGGAAAATATATGACCTTAGAAAAGCCGACGACATAGAAGTTACTAATGATACTTTTAGTACTCGAAATGATTATAAAAGAGGTGATCAAGGAATGTCTGAAATTTATGCTGAGATATAATTATGGAAAGATATGCAAATAGAAGCAGTGGATCGGGAGTTTCAGCTTATGAAATTGGATCAGATTACATAAGGGTAAGATTTTCTTCAGGAAGTACTTATCAATATAGCTATAGAAAAGCAGGACAAGTTAATGTCGAAAATATGAAAAGATTAGCTTCAGCAGGTTCTGGATTGAACAGTTATATTAATTCTCATGTAAAATTTAAATATGATTAACTATGAAAGATTCAATTATATATGCAGGTCAAAATTTAAAAATAATTTTCATCGATTATACAGAAAAAGATGGAAGCAATGAAGGATTGAGAGAAGTTGAACCTTATAGTTTTAGAATTAAAGGAGGAATCGAAATATTTTTTGCTCATGATTTAAATAAAGGAGCAATAAGAGGGGGTATTATTTCTTCAATTAATGACATAAAAATTACAGAGAATATGTATAGCCCTAGATGGAAAGTCGAATTTTAACCATAAAATATGATAACAAAAATTGATTTTATCAAAAATTTTGGCATCTATAAAAATTTCGAATGGAATAACATTATAGATATTGAAAATTTTAAAGAAAAAAATATTATTTATGGATGGAATTATTCGGGAAAGACAACATTATCAAGAATATTTTCGTCTTTGAGAGATAAGACTATACATAATAGCTACAAAAATGGATCGTTTAAATTATCGTGTGACAATATTAGTTATGATAAAACCAACTTAGTCACATTTCCTTATGAAGTATTAGTTTTTAATGCAGAGTATGCTAAAGAAAATTTGCGATGGGAATTTGATGAGAATATAAATGCAATTTTTTTTGAAGTTGGAAATAATGCTAAAATTTCTTCTGAAATAGACAGACTTAATAACTTAATAGATTTAATTATTGGTACCTCATCTATTAAAGGTAAAAAGGAAAACTTAGAAATCATAATGCAACAATATGAAGATTTCGAAAATCTATTTACTATTGAAGCTGGTAGAATTAAAAACGATTCTTTTTCAAGCCTTATAGAATTCAATAAAGCACATTTAAAAAAAATTAGAGACAAAATTATTCCTGACTTAGAAAAACATATTATTAAATCAAAGCCAGATCTAGAAAAAATTGTAAAAACTGTAAAAATTGAAAATGCTAAGCCTAAAATTGAAAACATCAATTTTATAAGTTCTTATGAACAAATAATTGAATTAACAAAAGCGGCGCTGTCATCAATTCCTTCTAAATCTAATGTAATAAAAATTTTAGATGATGATCCTAAAGCATATTATTGGGCAAAAAAAGGATTAGAGATTCACGAATTGAATGATAATTGCAAATTTTGTGGAAATCAAATAAGTAATGCCAAGTATAAAAATTTATTAAATTACTTTCAAAATGAATCGTCTAAACTAAAGCAAGATATTGATGACATTCTTTTTCTAATTGAGGAAGAAGAAGTTAAACTTAAAGAATTAAATATACCTTTAAGCATAAATGATTTAAATGAAAACTTTCAACATCAGTTTACAAAATTAGAAACTAGTATTTCAAAGGAAATTTATAATTACAAAAAACATTTAAATAAAATTACAAAGATTTTACAATCGAAATATACCAGTAAAATTTATTCAAACGTCAAAATAAATTTTAAAACAAATGGTAATATTAATACTTTAAAATGTGTTGATTCTTTTAATCAACTTATTAAAGAAAATAATAATTTTTTTGATGACTTCAATGAAATTATGACTAAGGAGAGAGATCATTATAAAAATCATTTAGTTGCAATATATTTAAAAAATACAAAATATTTATCTAAAAAAAATAAATATGAAAAAGCTAAAAATCATTTAGAAATATTAGATCAAAAAGTTAAGAAATATACAAATGAAATATTTCAACTTAACTCATCTAAAGAAAGTGATGCTGCAGGATCAATATTATTCAATTCTTTTATCCAGAGTTTTTTAAGTAGAGATGATATAGAAATTAGATTAAATACATCAACAAAAAAATTTAATTTAATGAGAGGAAGCGAATTAGCAGAAAATCTAAGCGAAGGGGAGAAAATGGCAATTTCTTTTTCACATTTTTTTGTTAATCTAAAAAGTATAGAAGAAAAGGGTAAATTAAATAATTATATCATATACATTGATGATCCAATATCAAGTTTGGATAGTAATCATATTTTTCAAATTAATTCATTATTGAAGGAAATTTTTTTTGATAAAAAAATCATAGATCCTAATAAACCTCAAAACCTACAGTGGGTTCTCAAATGTAAACAGCTTTTTGTTTCAACACATAATTTAGAGTTTTTAAATTTACTAAAGGAATTACCCAAAAAAGGAGCATTTAATAATAAGGAATCAAAATATTTTATTTCAAGAAATAAAAATGAAGCTGAAATCCAAAAATTACCCGCTATATTTAGTACAATATCATCTGAATATCATTTCTTATTTGGTGAAATACTAGAGTTTACAAAGAATCCAGACAGGACATTATCTCCAAAATTGTTTACAATACCTAATATAGTAAGAAGATTTTTAGAAATGTATACATTAACAAAATATCCTAATATGAAAGAGGAAGTAGATGGGAGAGCCGAAGTTGTTTTTGGAAAACAAGAATCAAAACGTATTCTTAAATTATTGCATTACTTCAGTCATTTTAATAACCTTGATCGATTACAAACGCACAGTAATTTTATTTCAGATATAGAACATGCATGCGATGATCTTATAGAATTAATAAAAACAAATGACAAACTACATTATGATGCATTAGAAGCTTCAACAATAAACTAATCATGTCAACAATAAAACTAAACCAGCAACTCAAACGCTTAGAAATCCAAGAGTTTGAAATAGAAAACCAAATCGTTTTCAATTACTTTGATAACCTTTCTGTAAGCGAAAGAGATGAAAAACTTTTACGTGCAATTTATATTGGAGTTTTAGCATTAATGGAAGATAGAATTTCTTCATTCTTAGCGAAAACTAATAATGAATTGGGAACAGAACTTGAAAGTCTCAAAATGATTTTCGAAATGAAAAAAGAACTTTTTTATAAATCGACAATAAAAGGTTCACTTGCTGAAGATGATATTGCAGACTATCTCAACAATTATTTCTCAGAAAAGAGATTAAAGGACAGGGCTTTCTTAACTGGAAATACCAGTGGAAATATTCCTAGAAACAAAACTGGAGATATTATTTGCGAAGTAAATGGAATGTCTGATTTAAAAATTGCGATTGAATGTAAGTTTGATAAAAGCATTCGCTTTGGAGAAATTGAAAATAAAGAAATATTCACAAGAAAAAGTGATACAGCTTGGAGTCAATTAATAGAAACACAAGCAAACAGGGATTCAAAAGTGAGTTTAATTGTTTTTGATATTTCATTAATTGACAATTCAATACTTAAAAATTTTGATAATGTTGGTTACATTCCAAGCGTAGGTTTTATTGCTATCATAAACTCACAAAAAGGAGATTATTCTAATCTTGCCATTGCCTATATGCTTGCACGTGATATCGCTTTAAATTCAAAAGAAATTGAACTTGATAAAAATGTTCTTGCAATGATTGTAAATAGAATTATCAAAGACATCAATGAAATACTTTCTATTAAATCATTAGTAATAAACAATATTGAAAATAATAAAGCAATTCTAAAACAATTAGAAAAGTCAATATTATTAATGGAATTTAATCAAGAATATTTAAAACGTTTTTTAAATATTGGAACATTAACAAAGAAAGATTTATTAGATTTTTATACAGGAGATGATGTAAAAGATAAGTTTAAATTAATCGAAAAGGATATTAATGAAATTTGATTGAGCCAATAAAATTTATGCTATATCATTGTTTATTTACGGATTTCCATAAAATATCGATTCTAAATGAGTTTACATTTGACTAAATAATTTTTTTTATTCAAAACGCCTATGCAAAAAAACTACCTCATCTTATTTTTATTAATTACGTTTTTTTCCTGTAAAAAAGCTTCTGCTCCTCCTCCACCGGAAATTAATTCGTTTTTAAAACAAGTAATTACGCCCGATGATCGAAAAACAATAAAAGCCGAAGAAGCAAAAACGTATCATGTCAACGACACTTACCAATACCAATACAGAACCGGACATTCCGGGCAATACGAATACAATTATGATGTGAAAGGAATAGACATTGACGGCGATTCGGTTTTCGGAAATATCAATGTTCAGGGAAAATACGGTGCCGGGATTTTACTTAACGATACTATTCCTGATATTGAAATTAACACTGAATGGGTTGCGTACGGAAAACTAAATGCCACCGATTTACAAGGAAATAAATACCAATTAATTGTCAAATAAAAACTATGATAAAATATTCCTTACTCTTACTATTTGTTTTTTTAACTTCTTTTATGCCTCCTGAAGCCGCTGTTTATATTTGTGGCCCAACCGGTGCAAAAAAGTATCATTTTAATGAAACCTGCCGCGGCTTATCATCTTGTAATCACGGAACTGTAAAAACATCCCTGAAACAGGCAAAAGGTTTAGGCCTTACACTTTGCGGATGGGAAGATTAAAAATCTTTCCATTTTTTTTATTTAATCATTTGATAATAATGACTTTACGTTAAATTCACATTAGTTTTATTAATTTGATTAAAACTAAACGTTATGAAATTCTTCAACCTAAATTTTCTGGTTTCGTTCAAAGAATGGCTGTTTTTAAGAGCTATGCAATCGTCTTTCCTTCATTAATAAATTACAATAAAAATAAAGGAAAACTTATTTGAATGAATAAAATAGAGAACTCATTTTTGAACAAAGACCAATTTGGAGATGATTTCTTGTGGGGTGTTTCGACCGCCGCTTTCCAAATTGAGGGAGCACACGATGCCGATGGAAAAGGTTCTTCTATTTGGGATGTTTTTACATCGCAAAAAGGAAAAATTAAAAACGGACATCATGCTTTAACCGCTTGTGACTTTTATAATTCGTACCAAAACGATATTGACTTAATACGAGAATTAAATATTCCGAATTTTAGGTTCTCTATCAGTTGGCCCAGAATTATGCCTACAGGAACTCATCCTGTAAATCAAGCCGGAATAGAATATTACAACAAAATCATCGACTCTTTACTTGCGTCCGGAATAGAACCCTGGATAACACTTTATCATTGGGATCTGCCACATGCCTTAGAGACAAAAGGTGGCTGGACCAATCGCGAATCAGTTTCCTGGTTTTCAGAGTATGTAGAAGTTTGTGCACAATATTTTGGAGATCGCGTAAAAAACTGGATGGTGATCAACGAACCCTCTGTTTTTACAGGCGCAGGATATTTTCTGGGTATTCATGCTCCGGGCAAAAAAGGTATCACCAATTATCTTAAAGCCATGCATCACGTAACGCTGGCTACTGCAGCAGGCGCGAAAATAGTGCGAAACAGGATTCCGAATGCTAATATTGGTACAACTTTCTCCTGTACGCATATTGAAGCCGCAACAGAAAGCCCTAAAGATATTGAAGCCGCAAAACGTGTAGACACTTTACTGAACAGAACTTTTATAGAACCTATCCTGGGATTGGGTTATCCGCAAACTGATTTGCCGGTATTAAAAAAACTTAATAATTATATTTTAGACGGTGATCTCGATAATCTGGCTTTTGATTTTGATTTTATAGGCCTGCAATGTTATACTCGCGAAGTTGTAAAATCATCAATGCTGATTCCGTACATAGGTGCTGAACTTATAAGTGCCGAAAAGAGAAATGTAATTTCAACCGAAATGGGTTGGGAGGTTTATCCTCCCGCATTATATCACGTCCTTAAAAAATTCAACGAATATAAAGGCATTAAAAAAATTATCATTACCGAAAACGGCGCCGCTTTTCCCGACACTCTAAGCAACGGAAAAGTTTACGATATCAAACGTACTCATTATATTCAGGATCATTTAGAGCAAATTCTAAAGGCCAGAAAAGACGGTTTAAATGTAGAAGGTTATTTTGTATGGAGCCTTACCGATAACTTTGAGTGGGCTGAAGGTTACAACGCAAGATTCGGCTTAATTCATGTCGATTTCGACACGCAGCAACGCACCATAAAACATTCGGGATTGTGGTTTAAGGATTTTTTATCCTAAAACTAATCCTTAAAAATATAAAAGCCTTTCGCAATTAAGTTGTGAAAGGCTTTTTTTATCTAAAATAAAATCATTTATCGTTGAACTCTAAAAGGATATTGTTGTTTTAAAATTCCAATAGTAATCTTGCCATTGTTTTTTAAATGGGTGGTCACAAGAAGATATCTTTCTTCGGGATAATTTATATTATAACTAAAGATCGTATCATTTACTTTAACCTGAAGCAAATGTTTTCCTTCATCTGATACTGGCAGTTTTGCCGTTTCATAAGTAGGCATTTCATTTGTTGCTTTTAATTTAATTTCCTGAACTTTCTTTTTATCCAGAAGTACTTCAAGTTTTAAGTTATCCAGTTTCATATCTGTTGGCTGTTCAAACGAGACAACATATTTTTTGCAACCAAAAGTGCATAAAACAATACATAGTAGTAGAAGCTTTTTCATAAGATATTTTTAAAATGAAAGTAAATAGAAATTAAAACCTAATGCAATATTTTTATAAATATAGATAATTTTATTACAATTCAACCACTAGAAAAAGTAAGTTTTATAGCTTTAAATATTAGAAATTTAAAACCCTGAAAAATGAAAAATTATTTACTGAAAAAAAATAAAAAAACGACCTTTTCCCTTGTATTTATTAGGTTTAACGGTTATTTTTTCTTATCTTTATAGTATAAATAACAGAAAATATATGCCAAAAAACAAACTCTTTAAAAGCCAGAATTACTCCTTAAAAAATTATTATTTTTACTTCTTTACGCATTTTATTTTTGAAAATGCTTTAAAATTTCATTTCGAAATTTTTCACTTTAATCTTTATGCTGCACAAAATACAAATTTGCAGATGACATTAGAGCAACCGCTCCATTTACAATCCTAATCATTTTTCCAAATATATTTTCTAAGACATTTTTCTAGAAATATATTTCTGAAATTAAAGAAAAGATTTCCTTTTTCAGGATCTTCTTTCGACTCTTTATGTTCAATTTCCAATAAATTAAAATGTAATGCTATGATTTATTTATCATTTTCCGATGCCTGAATTGGTTCTACTACTAATCTCAATTTATTAATTTGTTCAATATTATCAATTCATCTTTTTTTATCATCTAATCCAACCTTTTTAGCGCTTTTTGTCTCTATATAATAAAAGGTCAGATTGGTTTTTCATTCCACTAACACGTTCTAACGAGCCTAAATTTACCATGTATTGTATTTTGTTTTTAGGAATTTTCGGGAATCTTGGGAAAACGCGGGAATTCCGGGAATCCCTTATCTACAAAGGTCTAAAAGCACCTTTCCTTTGCAATAGAAATTAGTTCAGGTTTTGTCTGCAGACTAAAACAAATATAAAAACTAGTTCAAATTAACAGTGTAAAAACCGTAAGACTGAGTTTATTCAGGAAGTATAAATAACGTCTTACTGTTCTACACGATTTACTTCCTAAAAATCAATTTGGTATTGCTCCAAACAAGTTCTGGTTAACTCCGGACAGCAATACCTATGTCTAATTTCTAAATTAAATCAAAATGAAAAAATTTATACTTTTTATAGCTTTTGCGCTATTGTTCACTATATTTTCTTGTACTCCTGATGAGTATGAGACACAACCAAAAAAGGATACAGAAAAAGCTGTTAATCCTGTAAAAGCAACTTATGCAGATGGTCCTGGTGATGATGTTACGAAACCACCGCCACCAATACCAAAAGATTAATAAATATACTTTTAGTATCTAATTAATTACTATTTTCGGGGAAAGTAAATTTATATGTTACGGTCCCCGTTTTTTTATTTTATTCTACTTCTTTTTCTTTTTTCGTGCGAAGAAAAAAAGACCATAAATACTAGCAAAGAATCTATCCGAAAAGAGGCCCTTACTTTAAGAAATAAAGCTATTGAAAATTACGGTAATCAAAATTTCAATACTGCCTTTGATGAGTTTTATAAATCAAAACAACTTTATGAAACTTTAAAAGAAAGCGGAAAAAAAGATAGTGCCAATATAGGTTATATACTTACTCAAATGGCAGCAATACAGCAAGTCAACGGAGATTATTATGGTAGTAAGGAAACAGTTACTGAAGCATTACTTTATGTTAAAAAGAACAGTGCTTACACGGCTGAAATAAACAATACATTAGGGATTGCTGATAAAGAACTTTCTATTTACGATGATGCCATTCTTTACTATAAAGAAGCAGCAAAAGATATCATAGATCCTATTCAGAAGCAAATTCCAATAAGCAATATTGCGGCAGTTTATATCCAGCAAAAAAAATTCGATAAGGCAATTATTCTTTTAGAATCCCTTTTAAATAAATCTTTAAAAAACAAAGTTCAACCAATTGACAATGCAACAATTATAGACAATTTGGGCTATGCTTATTTTAAGAAAGGAATGGATGAAAAGGGGTTGCTTTTAATGAATGAAGCACTCCAGACGAGAAATGAATTTAAAAGTGAATATAAAAGCATCGAAAGCTATCTTCACCTTGCCGATTATTACACTAAAAAAGATATCCAAAAATCAAATATAAATGCTCTCGCAGCTTACAATATTGCTACAAAGCTAAATAGTGTCGATGAAAGATTAGAAGCATTGCAAATTTTAATTTCAAATGATCACAGTGCTCAAAACAATCAATATGTGCAAAGGTATTTTGCGTTAAACGACAGTATTATTAAGGTTAGAAATAATTTTAAAAATAAGTTCGCAAAAATAAAATACGATGCAAAAAAAGAAAAGGATGAAAACGCAAAACTTCGTTTAGAAAAAGCAGAAAACCTATTATCGCTTCAAAAAGCTACTTACCTCCGAATTGTATTTGTAATTGTATTTGTATTTTTAGTCATTTTGATCGTTATTTTAATACGCTATTATAAAAATAAGAACAGGGCTATAGAATTTAAGACTTCGTACAACACCGAAACCCGAATTGCTAAAAAAATTCATGACGAATTGGCCAACGATGTCTTTAACGTCATTGCTTTTACCGAATCTCAGCCATTATCTACAGAAAGCACCAAAGAAAATCTACTTCAGAAATTAGATGATATTTATGGACGTGTGAGGGGAATTTCAAGAGAAAACAATAAAATTGAGACTGGTACCGATTTTATAAAAAGCTTAAAAGATATGCTTTCGACTTACAATACCAGCGAAAGAAACATCATGGTTACCAATGTAGAAACCATACACTGGGAAAATATCGATGAGATAAAAAAGATTACCATTAGCAGGGTTTTACAGGAATTAATGGTGAATATGAAAAAACACAGTGAAGCCAATCTAGTGGTCATAAAATTTGAAACTGATCCTAAATCAATCTTAATAAATTATACGGATAACGGTAAAGGCTGCGAAAAAACCGAGATGGTACAAAATGGTCTCCAAAACATGGAAAACCGTATTCAGGCTGTTAAAGGAACTATTAATTTTGACACAGAACCTGGCAAAGGCTTTAAAGCAAAAATAATAATGCCCAAATAGTCAAATTAAATTTAGACATGATAATTACAAAAAAGCCTTTCAAAATTTTACTCTTGAAAGGCTTTTTCTTCTACAAATTAACAGGCAATATTATTTCCATCCGCCGCCTAAGTCTCTATAAACATGGACAGCAGCATTTAGTTGTTCTTTTTTAGTATCTACCAATTCTAATTTCGCTTCTAATGCATCACGCTGCGTCATCAATACTTCGAAATAATCAACTCTCGCTGATTTAAACAAATCGTTTGACACATCAATAGAAGTATTTAAAGCGTCTACTTGTTTCGATTTAAGATCATAACCTTTTTGAAGATTTTCGATTTTAGAAAGTTGGTTCGAAACTTCTAAATAAGCATTTAAAACCGTACGATCGTAATTGTACAATGCCTGAAGCTGTCTTGCATTGGCGCTTGCAAATTCTGCTTTGATCGCATTTCTGTTGATTAACGGTGCAGCAAGATCTCCCGCTAACGAGTATAAAATAGATTCCGGAAACGTAAACAAATAAGATGGTTTAAAAGCCTGAACTCCTACAGCTGCAGAAATATCCAATGAAGGATAAAACTCAGCACGGGCTACTTTTACATCTAATTTTGAAGCTACCAATTCTAATTCAGCTTGTTTTACATCAGGACGATTCGCCAATAACTGAGACGGAATTCCTGAACTTACAGCAGCCGGCAATAAACTTAAAAAGTTGTTAGTATTTGTTCTCTTGATTTCCTGTGGATATCTACCCAACAAAAAGTTGATTTTATTCTCTGTTTCTTTGATTTGCTGCAAAATTCCAAACTCCAAACTTTGCGAAGTCAAAACCTCTGCTTCAAATTTCTTAACTCCTAATTCTGTTGCTCTTGCAGCCTGCTTTTGGATTTTTACAATTTCTAAAGCATTAGTCTGCAATTTGATTGTTTGTTTTACAATATCCAACTGCGTATCCAAGGCCAATAATTCGTAATAAGAATCGGCAACTTCAGCAATAAGGTTGGTAATCACAAAGTTTTTACCTTCAACTGTAGCCAAATATCTGTTTAATGCCGCTTTTTTAGAATTGCGCAATTTTTTCCAGATATCCACTTCCCAATTGGCGTAAGCCGAAATAGTAAAATCTCCCAATGGATCAGGAGTTTCTACTCCCGGTTTAATTTCGGTAGTAGCATCACCCGCACCCTGACTGGTATATCTACCTACTTTTTCTACTCCAGCTCCGGCGCGAACACCAACAGTGGGTAATAAAAGTCCTTTTTTTACACGAATATCATTTTTAGCAATTTCAATTTCCTGTAAAGTGATATTTAATTCCTGATTGTTTTTCAGGGCAACATCAATTAAATCAACCAGATTTTGATCTTTAAAGTAATCTTTCCAGACTAAAGCTGAGGTATTATTGTTTGCGTCCTGAGTTTGGGTTGTTGTACCAAACGATTCAGGAACTGGTGTACTGGTTGTAGGTGCTGCCTCAGGCGCAGGGGCTTTACACCCTGCAACCGTAAGACATATACCTAACGCAATACCATATTGATATGATTTGAATTTATACATGGTTATCATCAATTTCTTCTGTTAATGGATTTTCTTCTTCATTTTTTACCAGTTTATGCTTTTCTGCAATTTTAGCAAAAATGAAATACAAGCCCGGAATTACAAATACCCCACAAATAGTACCTATAAGCATACCTCCAGCAGCTGCAGTACCAATGGTTCTGTTACCAATTTTACCCGGACCACTAGCAAAAGCAAGTGGCAATAATCCCGCAATAAAAGCAAATGAAGTCATCAAAATAGGACGGAACCTCGCTTTCGCTCCCTCCATTGCGGCTTCAAGCACTGATCTTCCTGCTGCATGTCGCTGTATCGCAAACTCTACAATCAGTACGGCATTTTTACCTAGTAAACCAATAAGCATTACCATTGCTACCTGAGCATAAATGTTGTTTTCTAATCCTGTTAATTTCAGCAATAAGAAAGCTCCAAAAATACCTGCCGGTAAAGAAAGAATTACAGATAATGGTAAAATAAAACTCTCATATTGAGCCGCTAACACAAGGTATACGAATCCTAAACAAATCATGAATACCCAAATGGCCTGATTACCCTGAGCCACCTCATCTGCAGAAATACCTGCCCAGTCAATATCATACCCTCTTGGTAATTTTTTCTCTGCAACTTCCTGAATCACTTTAATAGCGGTACCTGAACTATATCCAACAGCGGGTCCACCACTAATTTCAGTAGAATTGTACATGTTATGTCTCGTAATTTCTGAAAGACCGTACACTTTTTCTAATTTCATAAAGGCCGAAAAAGGAACCATTTCATCACGATTATTTTTTACATAAAGTTTTAAAATATCATCCGGTTGTGCGCGATATTCAGGAGACGCCTGAACGATAACTTTATAATTAATTCCGTATTTAATAAAACTAATTTCATAGTTACTACCTACAAGAGTTGACAAAGTATTCATGGCATTTTCGATAGAAACACCTTTTTGCTGTGCCAGATCATTGTCGACTTTCATCATATATTGAGGGAAACTCGCACTAAAGAAACTAAACACATTCGATAATTCCGGACGTTTGTTCAGTTCTTCTACAAACTCTTTGTTAACAGCTTCCATTTTTTTGAAATCACCAGAACCTGTTTTGTCCAGTAAACGAAGCTCAAATCCTCCTGCTGCTCCATATCCGGGTACTGCTGGCGGCTGGAAAAATTCGATGTTTGCTCCTGGAATATCTTTTGATTTTTCTTCTAGTTCGGTCATAACTTCCTGTACAGATTGTTTACGATCGCTCCAGTCTTTTAAGTTGATCAAACATGTTCCGGCATTAGATCCCGTTCCCTCTGTCAAAATTTCATAACCCGCCAATGAAGAAACCGATTTTACTCCGTCTACCGTTTCGGCTATTTTTTGTAATTTCTCAGCAATATTATTGGTTCTTTCTAATGATGAACCCGGAGGCGTTTGTATAATAGCATAAAACATTCCCTGATCCTCATTTGGAATAAACCCTGAAGGAACTGTACTGCTAATTAACCATGTTCCGGCACAAAAAACTAAAAGGGCAATAATAGTAACGGCTCTTCTGTTTACAATTTTACCTAGTACATTTTGGTATTTTCCTTGTGCAAGATTAAACTTGTTGTTAAAACCATCTATAAATCTATTTATAGGAGTTCTCTTTTTAGGTGTCGCATGATTATTTTTTAACATCATCGCACAAAGTGCCGGTGTCAAAGTCAAAGCTACAATACCAGAAAGTATAATTGCTGTTGCCATCGTGATCGAGAACTGTCTGTAGAAAACTCCAACAGGACCTGACATAAACGCAACCGGAATAAATACTGCAGCCATTAAGAATGTAATCGCAACAATAGCTCCTGCAATTTCGTGCATCGCTTTTTTGGTCGCTTTAAGCGGAGAAAGATGTTCTTCTTCCATCTTGGCGTGAACGGCTTCGATAACTACAATAGCATCATCGACGACGACTCCAATTGCTAACACCAAAGCAAATAGGGTAATTAAGTTCAATGAAATATCAAAGAAAGTCATGAAAATAAAGGTTCCTATCAGGGAAACCGGTACTGCAATAGCCGGGATAATTGTAGAACGCCAATCGCCTAAGAAAAGAAATACAACCAAACCTACCAGAATAAACGCCTCAATCAAAGTGTGAATTACTTTTTCGATAGAAGCATCAAGGAATTTAGAAACGTCATAAGAGATTTCATAATCCATTCCTTTTGGGAATTTTTGTTTTATTTTTTCGAGTTTTGCCTTTACATCTTCAATAACCTGATTCGCGTTACTTCCAAAAGACTGTTTTAATACAATCGCTGCCGATGGTCTTCCGTTTAAGTTCGAATAAATATCATACATCGAGCTTCCAAATTCTACTTTGGCAACATCTTTCAAACGTAAAAGTTCCCCGTTAGCGTTTGATTTTACCACAATATTCTCGTATTGTTCTTTGGTTGTAAAACGTCCTGAATATTTTAATACATATTCAAATGCCTGAGAACGCTTACCGGAACTTTCTCCTGTTTTACCAGGAGAAGCTTCTAAACTCTGACTTGATAAAGCCTCCATGATCTCATCTGCAGAAATTTTATAAGCTAACATACGATCTGGTTTTAACCAAATACGCATGGCATATTCACGTGTTCCCAAGATATCTCCTGATCCAATACCGTTTACCCTTTTTAGTTCAGATAATACGTTGATATCAGCGTAGTTATACAAGAACTTCATGTCGGTGTTCTTATCCGTACTATAAAGATTCACGTACATTAACATACTCGGAACTTCACGAGTAATTTTTACACCTTCCCGAACTACCAATGGCGGTAGTTTATTGGTTACAGAAGCTACACGGTTTTGAACATTAATTGCAGCCTGATTAGGATCTGTACCCAAATTAAATACAACCTGAATACTTGCTTCACCATCATTTCCTGCATCAGAAGTCATGTATTTCATTCCGGGAACTCCATTTAGGGCTCTTTCTAACGGAATAACTACTGATTTGATCATTAACTCTCCATTCGATCCAGGGTAATCTGCTGTAACGTTTACCATCGGTGGCGAGATGGAAGGAAACTGGGTGATAGGTAAATTCAACACCGACAATATTCCTAAAAAGACAATTATAAGCGATATTACTATCGACAGTACAGGTCTTTGAATAAATTTATTAAACATTTTTATATTTTTTTAATGATTAAACCTATTCTGCTTTTACGCGCAAATGATTGATAACCGTTTGAGGAGCTTGGTATTCGAATTTAATTTTATCGTTTTCTTTTACTTTTTGAACTCCTTCAAGTAAAATCTTGTCGTTCTCAGTAAGTCCGGTTTTAATCACATATAAATCAGGTATTTCGCCTGTAATTGTAATTTCTCTTGAACTTACTTTATTGTTTTTATCCACAACAAAAACATATTTTTTATCCTGAATTTCGTAAGTCGCTTTCTGCGGAATTACAATGGCGTTTTTAAGAGGAACCATCATTTGAACTTGTCCGGTTTCACCATTTCGAAGTAATTTTGCTGAATTAGGGAATCTCGCTCTAAAAGCAATATTTCCGGTTTCATTATTAAATTCACTTTCTATAACTTCAACATTTCCTTTTTCTTTAAAAATATCTCCATTCGCTAAAACAAGGCTAACTTTATTGTCAGCACGGTCTTTTACGTCAGTTTGATACTGTAGATATTCAGGTTCTGATACGTTGAAATAGGCAAACATCTGACTGTTGTCTGAAAGGCTTGTCAATAATTCGCCTTCGTCGATAAGACTTCCTAATTTTAAAGGTATACGGTCAATAGTTCCGTCAAACGGAGCTCTGATTTCGGTAAATGATAAATGCAATTTTGCCAATGCAACTTCGGCTTTTGCAGATTGCAGTTTTGCCTGAGCTACACTTAATTCGTTTTTAGAAACGATATTTTTATCGGCCAGTAATTTTGAATTTTGCAATTCAATTTCTACTGATTTTTGTTCAGCCTGTGCTTTAAGCAATTCAGCCTGATACATATTGGGCATAATTTTAAACAACAGTTGTCCTTTTTTCACAAACTGTCCTTCATCAACATAAATGTTTTGTAAAAACCCTTTTTCCTGGGCACGAAGCTCGATATTTCGAACAGATTTAATTTGCGAAACATACTCCTTTGTAAACGAAGTATCAATTCTAACCGGATTAGTTACGGTGAATTTTTCTGCTTCTTCTTTTTCTTCTTTTTTAGTTGTACAACTAGTAAGGCACACAAGGGCAAATAAGCCTGTGAACAAGATAATTCTTTTCATGATTTTAATGGAAATTAAGCGATTGAATGCTTGGAATACAGTGATTCCTTTAGATGAAAAAATGCATCAGGCAGCCTTAGTTATAACTTAACTTTCATATAAGATGAGGTAGAAAAAAATATACTTCAACAAAATATTACGGATCACAACTTAGGTAACCGATGTATACTGTTGAATCAAATTCTTAAAACCTGTTGGGTAATGTAAATAGGATTTGACTGGCCACAGAATGGCACGAAGATTTTAAAACGATTGTAATCATTTACAATAGTCTGGCTTGAAAAGGATAAGTACCAATTGTCAAGTAAACTGTAATTTGTTGGAAAAAACTTGTTTGTAAGCCCATCTTTAAGATCATCACTTCCAAGATATTCCTCTTCAAGATCTACATCGGCATCTTCAATGATTGAACTGCCCTGATCCTGATTCGTGAATTTCACTCGGTGCTTTTTCTCAAGGGTATGGTGATGAAAGTTTTTAGGAGTACCCGCATTAAGATATTGCCCTCCGCCAAGCAGAAGCAAATTCATGAATACTAAAAATACTATTAACTTTCTCATTTGGCTGCGAAAGTAAGCAAAGTATCGAAACAAAAAAAGATTTTTTTATAAGCTTTAACATTTAATAAAAGCGAAAACGTTTTCATTGATTTTTTATTTATGAAATCTATTAAATCGCTATTTTTTTATGGCTAATTATCTTAAAATTGCTTATAAAAATAAACTAAATATGAAAGAAAAATAACACACATTAAAGACGATAAAAATGTAATTGTTTAATATTGGTCGTTTTAACTCCATTATTACGATTATAGTTTCTATAAAATAATTTCCATTATTGTAAATTCCTGATTTGCTTTAATAAAAGTTTTAAGAGTATCTTTCATTCCGAATTTCTCGTAAAAAGATTTTTTATTGGTTCTTGCATTACACCAAACTTTTTTTAAGTTGTTTTCTTTTGCAAGCTTCAAAATATAATGCAGCAGTTGAGAAGCACTTCCTTTGCCCTGAAATTCTTTTAAAGTAGCCAGTTTTCTAAATTGCATTTCCTCATCGACAACAAAGCAGGAAACTATCGAAATCAATTTTTTCTGATCGAAAACACCAAAATGCAATCCTAAATTATCTTCTTCTAATTGTACAAATTCTAAAGGCTGATCCGGCCACATTACTTCGTGCCTGATTTGCCAGGTTTGCGACGCTTTAATTGGTTTGATTTCCATAAAACATTATTTCTTCGGGTATACAAATTTAGAGGATTTAAAAATCATATTCTCTAAAACCAAAAATTTTCATTTTATTGATTATCAAAAACATACAACAAATAAATAATACAAATCGTTCTTTTTCAATTAATAATATTTATTTTTATAGTATCTAAAAATAATAAATCCAGTTATGAAAAAATTCATTTTAGCAGTATTACTATGTATTAGTATAAATGGTTTTGCACAATTGATACAAGTTGGACCTCAGTTTTCTTATAATATTACTTCTCCGCTTACGGATGACTTTAGTTCAAAAAGCTCCGGAACAGGATTTGGCATTGCAGGATTTGCCAGGGTAAATTTATTGCTTTTTTATGGACAGGCAGAATTTGGTTATGCTAAATCAGAATTTAGTCTTTCGCAAACCGGAATTGGAGAAACTGAGTATAAATTATCAGGAACTGATGCTACCTTACTGATTGGTTTTAAAGTTGTTCCTTTAGGAAAATTAGGAAATGTTCGCATTTTTGCCGGATATAACTGGAAGAGTTACTCTGATATTAAAGCCAATAATAGCTTGAATTATATTGCTTTTGAAAAAAACAACAGCAGCATTCTTGGAGGAGCTGGTGTCGATTTATGGAAACTGACGTTAGATTACAGATATCTTGCCGGAGTTTCAGACCTTGATCCGTCTGGCAGAAATGTAAAAACTGCAGTTTCTAATATTTCGCTTGGTTTTAAGTTTTTATAAAAAAAATTAAACATAAAAAAAGGGAATCTGATTATTTTAGATTCCCTTTCTTGTTATTTTACTTTAATATAAAAGCGTTCTATATTATTGTTTTCTATTTTTTCTATACCATTATCGCCAGTTTTACCAACATTTATTACACGAAGTTCATCTGATTTTTCATTAATAGAACAATTCCATATTGTACCATCTGATAAAATCACATCCGAAAACAAGGCATCTGACTTATGTTGATTATAATAAACCAAAGGTTCTGTTTTGATTAATTTCTTTTCCTGTGTCTTTTTATTCTTCTCATAAAATAAAATTTCATTTGGCAGAATAGCAATAAATTCCTCAGCATCTTTTTCAGCAGGACTTTCGTTTTGGTTAAATGCCCAAACCGGTTTATTTCCATTCATTTTCCAGGTTCCCAATGCCTGAGTCAAAATCGAGTCTCTCAAAACAGTTTTCAAAGTATCTACTTTTTGAATGGATTCTTTACCAATTTCGGTTTCAGGTTTAATTCTGGAAGCGAGATGAAATAGATCTAAGGCTTTTTTAAAATCAGCTTTTTTATAGTACGATAGTGCTAATTCGTATCGACTTTTTTGAAATGCTGTTTTCGGATCGTTTTGAGCGACTGTTTTAGAAACAATAAATAAAACAATTAAAAGTAAAAGTTTTTTCATTTTTGTAGTAGGTTTTGTATTTTTTTGCAAACCTAGTTTTTTAATTCTAAAACTTTTATAGCATTTCATGATTTTTTTACCAAAAACTTCCCTTCATTAAATAAAAAAGAGAGCATCTAAATTGTTAGATACTCTCTTTTAATATGTATTAAAACCTAATTAATAATACGTTAAACCGAAAATGAATACAAAATTTCCATTGCTTTGTTCACATCTTTTTGATTAACAAAAATATGATCGTGATAATAGGCAGCAACGACATTACAACTAATATTTTTCTCAGAAAGTGCTTTCGAAAACGCTGCTGTAAGACCAACGGCCTCAAGTGAAGAATGGACTGTTAGCGTTATCCAGGACATCACACCCGAATAATCAAATTGTAATTGATCGGCTATTTCTTTTTTTAGAATTAATGTAATAGCTTCTTTTTCCTTGAATAACATTACAACGTTATTCAAATCCAGATTTTCAAATTTCTCCACTTTACAAAAAACATAATCTCCTGAAACGTGTTCAGGTTTCATACTTTTAAGCAATTTTTCTAAATCCTTTTCTCCCGACATGGTTATGTATTATTTTATAATCAAAGTATTATTTGATGGCGTGGCATCCATAAAAATGCCTCCGTCTAAAGTTACTTGCTTGATTTGTTTTTTGTTTTTTAATGCAATAGCAGTTCTTTTTTGATTGGCTTTCCAGATCTCAGGAGTCTGGTGTAAAGTTTCTGTCGAATTATCTGCATAAACAACATTTACATCAAAAGGAACTGCAAAACCACCAACATTTTCTACTGAAACTACATTCTTAGCGACATTTTTTATTGAAAGATCTATGTAATTATTCGTAAAAAACCAGTTATTGAAAAACCAATTCAGATTTTGTCCTGAAGCTGTATTCATAGAATTAAAATAATCCCACGGAATAGGATGTTTACCATTCCAGTTATCCATATAAGCATGAAGGGATTTTTTGAACAGATCATCGCCAAGCAAATCTTTTAAAGCCAAATAAGAAAGTGATGCTTTACCATAGGAATTATTTCCGTATCCGGAACCTGAAACCTGTGTAGACATCGAAATGATAGGCTGATCTTCTTCTGTAGATTCATCTTTGATATAATTCTGAACTCTAAATTCTTTATAAAATTTATCAGCGGCTTCTTTTCCGTGTTCTGCAATTCCAATTAAGTATTCAAAAGTTGTTGCCCATCCTTCATCCATAAAAGCATAACGTGTTTCGTTGATTCCCATATAAAACGGAAAATAAGTATGTGCCACTTCATGATCCTGAACCAGTTGTGCAAAAACAGGATCTCCCATTTGCGAGTCGTTACACATCATAGGATATTCCATATCTGCAAAACCCTGAAAAGCAGTCATTTTAGAAAATGGATACGGTACTCCCGGCCAATTGTTCGAAAAGAAGTCTAAAGCATATTGATTGTTTTTTACCGAATTTACAAAATCGGTTCCTTTTATATCATAGGCTGCCTGCACACTCGCGCGGCGATTTGTTTTTTTATCCACCACAACACTGCTGGCATCCCATAAATAGTGATCACTTAACCCAAAACAAACATCTGAGATATTCTGCGCTTCGAATTTCCATACATTCCATTCATTTTGTTTCGTTACTAATCTGCTTTTTAGTTCAGTCTCATTTGCAATATGTAAAATTTCATCTGTTACATATGATTTTTTCAAACGCGCTGCAAACTCGGGTTGCAAAACTTCGTCAGGATTTAAGAAATCTCCCGTTGCATACACCACATAATTTTTAGGTGCTTTTACAGAAAATACATAGTCATTAAAATCATTATAAAATTCCTGACGATCTGTATGTGGCAATCTGTCCCAACCGTTGTAATCATCAAAAACACTAACACGAGGATAACTATAAGCTACAAAAAAAGTAGTTTCATCGATCTGTCCTTCCCTTCCGCTTTCTTTAGACAAAGGATAATTCCAATCGATATTAATTGTAGCTTTAGAATGAGGAGGAATACCTTTTTTCATTTTTACATTCCCAACCGTACCCCAGCTTCGTGCATCTTCCTTATAGATTTCACTTTCAATTTTTAAAGAAGTAATGGTCAATCCATCACTCAAAAAATCATCACTTACAGTTCCGCTTCGCGGTGAAGATGGTTTATGCAGATTATTTACAAATCGAACAACTAAATTCCTTAAAGTATCATTGCTATTATTTTCGTAAACGATAGTTTCTGTTCCGCTGACAAGTCTTGTTTTAGGATCTACCGAAATATCCATGGTATATTTTCCATGATTTTGCCAATAGTTTTTTCCAGGTTTTCCGTCTATAGAACGCGTACCTTTTTTGTAAGCCTCTTTTATATTTCTTGGCATATAAAGTTCTTGGGCAAAGCTGTTTTGGGTTAAAAAAGCAAAGACTGTAAGGAGCAGTATGATTGATTGTTTTTTCATAAATGATTTTAAGATTTTGATGATAAATTGATTAAAATATTAGTTGATGTTTTTAACTTAATGTTACACAAATTTAAAACTATAGTTTTTTATTTTACACAAAAACAGTAATCTAAAACCACTACAAAAGAAAAACCGTCTAATTCTAAAAAAGAAAAAGACGGTATTTACAATTAATATATAACCTTGATTACTACAAAATATAATCGGTATTAATAAAATTCGATTCTTTGCTATTTAGCAATTCCTGCAAAATTTCATTATTATAATCGATATCTTTTGAAGCAACAAACGTACGGATTGAGAATGAACGTAAAGCATCCGGAATACTCAATGTTCCTACAGCAGAATCTTTACGACCTGCAAACGGGAATGCATCCGGACCTCTCTGGCAAGAACTGTTGAGGTTTACTCTACAAACCAAATTTACTAACGAGTCAATAAGCGGTGCTAAGGTTTTTATATCTTTCCCAAACAAACTTACTTGTTGACCATAATTTGATTCGGCCATATCTTCCAGTGGTTCATCGATATTTTTAAAAGAAATAATAGGCACTACTGGTCCAAATTGTTCTTCGTGATACACACGCATATCTTTATTTACAGGATATAAAACTGCAGGGAAAATATAATTCTCGGTATGTTTTCCACCTTTTTCATTTAATATTTTTGCGCCTTTACTTGTGGCATCATCAATTAACCCCTGAATATAATTAGGTTTTTCAGTTTCAGGAAGCGGTGTTAGAGAAACTCCTTTTTCCCAAGGATTTCCAAAAGTCAACGCATCTACTTTTTCAGAAAAACGCTTGTTGAATTCTTCCCTAACAGATTCATGAACATATAGCACTTTTAAAGCCGTACAACGTTGTCCGTTAAAAGATAAAGTTCCTGCAATACATTCCTGAATCGCCAAATCCAAATCGGCATCCGGTAAAATAATCGCCGGATTTTTAGCTTCTAAACCTAAAATCAAACGCAATCTGTTTTTATTTGGATGTTGGTCCTGCAAAGCAATTGCCGACTTACTATTTCCAATTAATGCCAAAACATCAATTTTTCCTGATTTCATGATCGGAGAAGCAACTTCACGGCCTCTTCCATAAACAATATTAATTACCCCTTTTGGAAAACTGCTTCTAAAAGCTTCCAATAACGGAGAAATGCATAAAACACCATGTTTAGCAGGTTTGAAGATCACTGTATTTCCCATAATTAGAGCTGGGATCAACAATGAAAAAGTTTCATTAAGAGGATAATTGTATGGTCCAAGACACAATACAACTCCAAGAGGTCCGCGGCGAATCATAGCATTTACACCTTGTACTTTTTCAAAATGCGAACTACGTCCGTTTAATTCTTTATAGCTGGCAATAGTATCGTAAATATATTCAACTGTTCTGTCAAATTCTTTTTGCGAATCGCCAAGGTTTTTTCCAATTTCCCACATCAAAAGTTTAACCACTTCTTCGCGGGTTTCCTTCATTTGCTTCACAAAATTTTCCATACATTTTATACGGTCAACTACTTTCATGGTTGGCCATAATCCCTGACCTTTGTTATATGCCGCGTTGGCAGCTTCAACTACTTCTGCAGCTTCTTTTTCGGCCATAAACGGAATAGATCCTAATAATGTTGGAGTATATTGTTCTGTAGATGAAATCGTTGAAAACACAGGAGTAGTTTGTCCTGTCCATTGTTTTAATTCGCCATTTACAAGATAAGTATCTTGATTTATAAGGTTTTTAATCTGGTATTCTTCCGGTATCAAACTCATAATCTGGTAATTTTTGTTTGGTTATTAATAGTTTATTAAAAGAAAAAAGAGGCTTTTTTGCGCCTCTTCATTTATTTTTATGGATTTACGGTTTCGCCTTCCCAATCCAGTATTCCGCCAAGCAAGTTGTAGGCATTATCTATACCTAGCTCATTCATAATCTGACATGCTTTAGCACTTCTGGCTCCAGAACGGCAATACACATAATAATTTTTATTTTTATCAAGTTCTTCGATTTCGTAAATAAAACCTTGTCCTTTATTGATGTCAATGTTTACGGCTTTCTCAATATAACCGTCATTAAATTCGTCTTCAGTTCTTACGTCCAGTATAACTGCATTCTCGTCAGCAGCAAGCTGATTAACCCAATCTTCTTGTGATAAATTCATAGTATCTGTTTTTTGTAAAATTACGACGTTTCTATTAATTAAAAACGTGCTCAATGCGATTTCGATTATTATTCTCAGAAAACGTTTTAGAGAAAGTATTATAATCAGTGAAATACAAATTTACTTACTATTTTTAAAATTACACTCTATAAAATCGATAGAAAATAGGATTTTTGCATTTTCATAAAATGCATCTTAAAAACAGTTTTCTGACAATTAATACGATTTCAATCTGCTATCTTTGTATAAAATTAAAGGTTTAAATCTTAATTTGATAAAAAAAGTTGGCCACCAATATTTTTTTGCCACAGATTAAAATGATTAGAATGATTAAAATTGTTTGCTAAGAATTGCACTAATTCTCATTAATTAATTCGTGCTAATTCGTGAAATTCGTCGCAAAAAATAAAATTTAAACACATAGAAACATAGGTATATTTTGTTAAGTTTAGAGCAAAATAAATAACACATTATTTACACATAGCTATGTGCATTAATGCAAGTGAAACGCCTTTTTTTGAGTAACTAAAAGCTATGTTTCTATGTGTTTAAAAATTCAATCCTTGATTTTTTTAAAATTATATCTGTGAAAAACAGTTCAAACCGTAAAATCCGTGGGCTATTATTACCACAATTAACATATGCAAAACTCACTTAAAAATATTTTTCCTAATTTCTCCAACGAACTCATTTCAACCATAGAAGAGAACGGAAGCCTGCAAGATTTTGAAACCGGAACCATTTTAATGCGAACCGGACAATACATAAAAAACACCGTTTTGATCACCAAAGGAAAAATCAAAATCTATCGTGAAGGCGAAGATGGCGGTGAGTTTTTAATGTATTATTTACAACCCGGACAAGCCTGCGCGATTTCTATGATTTGCACCGCCAAAAGCGAAAAAAGCCAGATTATGGCCAAAGTAGTCGAAGATGTTACGGTCATGATGATTCCGCTGCAAATGATGGACAAATGGATGATGGAACACAGAACCTGGTACGAATTTGTTATCGAAACCTACAGAAGCCGTTTTGAGGAAGTTCTTGAAGTAGTAGACAACATTGCTTTTCGCTCTATGGATGAACGTTTGGAATTTTACCTCAAAAGACATTCTGATGCCTGCGGATGTTCTGAAGTTAATTTGTCGCATCAGGAAATCGCAACCGAATTGAATACTTCACGTGAAGTCATTTCAAGATTACTCAAAAAAATGGAACAAAGAGGTTTGGTCAAACTTAATCGCAGCCAAATTGAGCTTTTAAACACGAATTTCACGAATTAACACTAAGTTTTTTTTTATTTTAACCATTTAAGGTATTAAGAAAAATTAAGATTAATGCTTAATTCCCTTTTTAGTTATTAAGAGATAAAGAAGCTAACTTAACTTTCTTAATATCTTAATGGTAAAATTAATATTTAAAGACAACAGTTGTCACATTGAGCGAAGTCGAAATGCTTTGCGCGTTATGGAATTCGCTCTAACTGACAAATCAATTTGTGCAAATTCGTGAAATTTGTGTTTATTTTTTTTATGTGATAAATGTTACTGTAGATTTCTTTTTATCCAAGCACCTTTGCATAAAACAAATGCAATGGAATATTTAGGTTATTTTGCTTCGATTATTATCGGGATTTCGCTGGGCTTAATTGGCGGAGGCGGATCGATCCTGACCATTCCTATTTTAGTGTATTTGTTTAAAGTAAATCCGGAGCAGGCTACCTCTTATTCTTTGTTTATTGTGGGATTGACTGCCATGTTTGGGAGTTATAGCCATTATAAAATGGGAAATCTTAAACTCAAATCGGCATTGTACTTTGCGATTCCTTCTGTGATTTCGATTCTGATTATTCGTGAAGTTATTTTTCCGCAGATTGCTTCTACCCTATTTTCTATCGCTTCCTATTCCGTTTCAAAAGATTTTCTAATTATGATTATTTTTTCAGTTTTGATGATCACAGCAGCAATCTCCATGATTAGAAAAAACAAACCTAAAATAAAAACAACCGAAACCAATTACATACAATTAAGCATAATAGGTTTCGTAGTCGGAATCATTACCGGATTTCTGGGTGCCGGAGGCGGATTTCTAATCATTCCTGCCCTGCTCTTTTTTGCCAATTTACCTATGAAACAAGCCGTTGGAACATCATTACTGATTATTACCATCAATTCAACCATAGGTTTTGGAGGCGATTTATACATTGGCACACCCATAAATTATCCGTTTTTATTAGGCGTTTCTGCCATGGCACTTTTCGGAATGATTATCGGAAGTCAGCTTTCGAAAAAAATTGACGGAACGAAACTCAAGCCTCTTTTTGGATGGTTTGTACTCGTAATGGGATTTTATATTATTACCAAAGAGGTTTTGTTTTAAGTTTTTTTGTTTCTCACAGATTTAGTTTACTTGTAGTGTAATCTTCGTCAAAGTTTTGAACTTCGACAAAGATGAAAACCAAAATGGGGAAACAATTACTGCTTCCCCATTTTTTATTATTTATTTCCACCAATGGTAATAATTATGCAGTCCGTCATATTCAAATCCACAACGCGGATATAATGTATTGCCTATATCATTTGTCTTTTCAGTTTCCAGCATCAAACCGCAGGCATTTGTTTCCTCACACCATTGTTTACTTCGGTCAATTAAGGCTACCGAAAATCCTTTGCCTCTATAATCAGGATGTACAAAAAGATCACTTAACAGCCATTGTTTTTGCAATTTGGTATAATGAAATAATTTGTAAAGCTGCACAAAGCCAACCGCTTTTTCGCCCACCATTGCTAAAAAAATATCCGACTCATTGTTTAATAATCGCTCTTTCAGAAATGCTTTTCCTTTTTCGACATCAGATTCCTGACGGTAAAAAACACGATACAGGTTAAAAAGTTCCGCTGCTTCGTCAAGGTCTTCAATACTTGCTTTTTTGATTTGGTAATTCATTGTTTAGATATTTTGATTAAAAAAGCGAAAGTATAGCAAAGAGCAAACTCACTTATAGTCCAGTTTATATAAAACAAGATCATCCAGTATTTAAAACGTTTAAGCTGGTATTTTCAACAAATAAAAAGGTGTTAATGTTTTGGGCGTTTTCGCCGCGGCGAACGGGCTATCCGCTATATCTTTTTCTTGCTAAAGAAGCAAGAAAAAGGATATCGCTCCTATCCCTAACGCAAACTTGTGTGAAATAGAAATTTTAGTTAAAAAAAATTGTACGATCAATAAAACCAATATCCCAGAAGAAGATTGCTTCAGTACTTTCAAGAACACACGCAAAATTGAATGAACGAAGCAATTAAATAAAAAACTAAAGCATCAAATTCTACAATTCAGAATGTTCAACTTTCGTAGATTTTTTTGATTCAATAAGTTGTTTTAATTTTGTCAATGATTGTTTTATATTTTCAGACTTTGTTTTCTTCAACATAAGATTAACTTTTTCTAGTAGATCATCGTAATTAAAATTAGGATAAATATTAATTAATTCAGTAAAATTCTTATCTATTCCATTAGCAATCAAATTCAACCCTAGATCACTATATGATTTTTCATTATTTATTTCATCCAAATAAATAATCATATTATTAACAAGAGTTTGTGTATTCCTATTTATCGTATTTAGTACTGATAATGAGTTTGGATCATCTGCCTTTTCAATAATTTCATCATTTCCAAGTTTGAAATATCTTAATTGTAAGCCTAATCCAAAATTAAAAACCTCAAGATATTCTTTTTCATAAATATATTTATCTGTCCTGTCAATTGCATTATAAATGGTAGTCATATCTTTCCATTTATCAAAAAATTGTTGCGCTATTTCATTTCTGTGTTTAAGCCCTAACTCTTTATCATCTAATACAACTTTAAAATTCTCCTGATCTGTTAATTTCTCAAGTAAAAGCTTAGTTTCCGGATTATCAAATGTTGGTAATTTTTCATCTGGTTTAGTTCCGTATTTAACCTCTCTAATTACGTTATCATAATCTGTAACATCCCAATATTTTTTTTCAAGGGGAAATTTATTCTCTTCTTTACAACTAACTAAACATAACAAGAGAAAAGCAAAAAGTAAAATTGTATTATTTTTCATTTATATAAACTTTGGGATTTTTAAAATTACTGTGTAAATTTAACAAACTATCTATATCATTTTGATACTTTCTTTGTTCACTAAAAACATAGCTATGAAAAGTATCATCATCATACTTAAATTGAAATTGTCTTTCTTTGATTTTTAACTCATTAATCAAGTTTTCAATTTGAATATTATCTCTGTTTTTCGATTCGAAAATTTTTTTCTTTATCATTCTGGAAAATAGTTCTGTTATCTTAAAATGATATAACTCATGAGTTAATAATTCCTTACTAAAAAGATCCTTGTTATAAACATATGAACTGGAAGGATGGAAAAATGATTCTACTTTTACTGAATCCTCTTCTATTTGATAATTAATTGATGTTTTTATATAGGCAAAATGTTTATTTCCATATAATGAATTTTGAAAAAACTCTAAACCCTTAAAATCATTAAACGTAATTTTATCTATTTCATCATATTTTTTTGGACTTTCGTAAGCTAAAAAATTTATTTCCGTTAAAGAATAAAATACAATTAAAAAAAATACTACAACACCTATTGCAATTTTAACCTTCATCTATTATTATTATTTTTAAAATTTCAAACCTCTTTTAAGCATACCAAAAATAAGATTTATCTTCTAAATAAAAAACTTACTGCGCAAAGCCATCAAATAATTTAAAAACACATAATTACTACATATTGAGATCGCTTCGTTCCTAGCAAGTATATACGTACCTTCTTGCGATAAACAAAGCAACGGCAATAGAAAAATCAATCATTATTGACATTTGACAACCTTGGGTTATAGCCCACTGAACAAGAAACTAACCTCCTTGGATTTAGCCAAATATACTCAACAATTTAGCTAAAGCCAACACTGCTGCATAAAAAAACCGTTGGTTAAAACCAACGGCTATTCATATAATTAATTTGTGTAATTAGTAGCAAAAAACAAAAACTTAATGTTCTCCATACCCAACATCATCCATCTTCCCGCTAAAAACTCTGTACTGGATAATAAAATAAATAATTACCAGAAACAAAGCGATAAAAAACCAGCTCAATCCGGCGTTTAATCCATATTCTCCGGCAGCAGTATTATAAATAGTCAATGACGGATTGACATTATTAGTTGAAGGCAAAACATTCGGAAAAATCGAAACCGCCGTTGAAGCAAATCCTCCAACCAGAAACAAAGTCGAAAACAAAAATCCCATTCCGTCTTTTTGCCAGGAACGAACTTTAAACAAACCTAAAATGCCAACAAAAGTCATTAACGGAAAAAACCAAAGAATTGGATTCTCGACGAAATTATGAAACGGTTTTGGCTCAATAAAATGCCAGATTTGCAGCGAAATACAAACTAAAACCAATAAAACAATATTTAGTTTAAAAACTACATTTTTCAGTTTTGGATTCAATGCCGAATTCGTTTTATAAATAATCCAGTTCGCACCATGAATTGTCAGCGCAACAACACTCACAATTCCCAGAAAAAGTGTGAACCAATCAATAATTCCCAACTCATTCGCCTGCGGACTAAAAGTTGGATTCCATAAAGGCAAAAAGAAAAAATGTGCTTCCTGAGTCGAAACACCGTTGGTTACCATTCCTAAGTTTACACCACGAACAATATTCCCCAAAGCAATCCCGAAGAATAAAGCCAAAAGCAAACTGGCGATCCCAAAAGCTTTATCCCAAATCGCTTCCCACATAGGATGATGCACTTGCCCGCGCATTTCAAGACCAATCGCACGGAAAATCAACAACCATAAAATCATAATCAACGGCAAATAAAATCCGCTGAAAGATGACGCATATAAAGTGGGGAAAGCAAAAAACAAAACACCTCCCGCAGCAATAATCCAAACTTCGTTCGCATCCCAAAACGGACCAATAGCGCTTGTAATTGCTTTTTTATCTTTTTCTTCTTTCGCAAAAAATAAATGAATAATTCCTGCTCCAAAATCGTAACCGTCTAATACAATATAAACGGCCAGAATTCCCATTAAAACAACGTACCAAAAAAATTCCATAATTATATTTTTTCTGAATTCAGTTCAACATTATGTGGTCCTTTATTGATGATTTTTCCAATCAAAAGCAAAAACAACATTCCAAGTAAAAGATACAATCCTATAAAACCTAACAAAGTAAATAAGGTATTTCCGGACGAAACCGTTGGTGACGCTCCCGCAGAAGTTCGCAACAAATTATAAACCAACCAGGGTTGTCTTCCTAATTCGGCCGTGTACCAGCCTGTGGTATTGGCAATATACGGAAATGGCATCATAAACATCAGCGACCACAAAACCCATTTGGTTTCGAATAATTTCTTTCTAATTAACTGAAAAAGTGCAAAAGCCATCAAACCTATAAATATGGTTCCGAGTCCTACCATAATATGATAAGCATAATATAAACCGGAAATATTGGTTGGGTGAAGATCTTCTTCAAACTGATCCAGACCTTTTATTTCCTGATGCCAGCTTCCGTAAGTAAGGAAACTCAGGATATTAGGAACGGCAATTTTATTATCCAGTTTTTTATCTTTTACATCGGGTTGCCCAATTAAAACAATTTCAGAACCTTTCTTTTCGGTATGAAAAATTCCCTCCATTGCTGCAAAAGTTACAGGTTGGTATTTTACGACATTTTTAGCCAGTAAATCTCCCGTTGGAACCGCTACAATAACACTAGAAATCAATCCGAAGATTACGCCTGTTTTCACGAACATTTTTCCGAAAGCAACATTCTTTTTACTCAAAATATAAAAAGCTCCAATTCCGGCCACAACAAATGAACTTGTAACCAAAGATGCTGCCTGATTGTGTAAATACGAAGGCCATAACCACGGATTCAGGAATAAGGCTTTAAAATTCGTCAACACAAATTTTCCGTTTTCGAGAATTTCATAACCTACAGGATTTTGCATCCAAGAATGTGTGGCTATAATAAGGTATCCACTTGCCCAGGAACCAATCATAATTAATAAGCCGGTTACAAAATGCCATTTATGTCCAATTATTTTTTCTCCAAACAAAAAGATACCCAGAAATGAGGATTCTAAGAAGAAAGAGAACATCCCTTCCATTGCGAGTGTTTGGCCAATAATTCCTCCGGTTAATTCAGAGAATTTTGCCCAATTGGTTCCAAACTGAAACTCCATTGGAATTCCCGTTACAACACCCATCGCAAAATTCAAAGCGAAAATTTTCATCCAGAAATGAGTGGCGTGATTGTATTGATCGTCTTTAGTTTTAAGATATTTCCATTTAAAATAAACAATGATCAGCGAAAGACCCATTGTAAGTTGCGGAAAAAGATAGTGAAAAGTAATGGTGAAGGCGAATTGCATTCGGTCATAAAAAAGCATTTCTTCCATGGCGGTAATTTATTTATGAAGTCTCCTCAAATTTACCCATTAAAACCTGAATTCCCTGCCTTTAAAAGAAGTTTTTTCTTTTTTAAACCATATAAGTTAGATAAGAAAATATAACCTTAGCTTAATCTGAAAAGGTTAAACATACTGCAATAAAAAAATTCATTTAATACATTTAATATAAATATAAAATTCGCAAAACCTAAAATGAACTTATACAATTATAGGGTAAAATTAATTATTCATCTTTCAAAATTCCTTTTGCAACACTTTCATTTATTAATCCTTCGGCATAACTCCATATCGTTTTTGAACCTTCTTTTATAACGCTCTTTTTTTCATATACTTTTTTATAACGTACATCAAATTCTTTCCAGGTTCCTCCGTTATTAGAAGTGTTTTGCAATAAAGGTTCTAGTCTGTCCATCGATTTTGCAAACTTGGCTTCGTTGGTTTCACCGGCTTCAAACTCTTCCCAAATAGCGATCATTTCATCAGCTTGCTTTGTAGGCAATAACCCGAAAATACGATTCGCCGCCAATCGCTCTTCATCAGTATTATCATGACTTTTTTGTGTATCGTATATAAAGACATCTCCGGCATCGATTTCGACAATATCATGTATCAGAACCATTTTTACTACTTTTAGAATATCAATTGGTTCGTTTGAATGTTCCGCCAAAACAATCGCCATCAAAGCCAAATGCCAGCTGTGTTCTGCATCATTTTCGTGTCGATCACTATTAAATAATTTTGTTTTTCGCTGGATATATTTCAATTTATCAATCTCTTTTATAAAAGCGATTTGATTTAATAAATCTTCTGTTTTCATATCAATAATTTCGTTAGTTGTAAAATTACGTAGATTTTTTTCTTCCACCATATAAGTAATGTAAGTTCATTTTATCATAATGCAGATTACGCAAACCGTCAATTTTAAAACTATTATTAATTTTTAAATGTGTATTTTTAAATTTCCTATGGGCTTTATATGGTAAAAACACCTTGTCTTTTTTTACACAAAAATCAAATTTGTGTAACATTAGTCACCTATTTTAAGCAAAAAGTAGGTTACCTTTGTATTCCCTTCTTTTAGAATACATATCATGAAAATAGAACAAATTTACACCGGATGTTTAGCACAAGGTGCTTACTATATAACCTCAAATGGCGAAGCTGCGATTATTGATCCGCTTCGTGAAATTCAGCCTTATCTGGATCGTTTAGAACGCGATGAGGTGAAACTGAAATACATTTTCGAAACACATTTCCACGCTGATTTTGTTTCCGGACATGTCGATTTAAGCAAAGAAACTCAGGCACCCATTGTTTACGGGCCAAATGCTGCTTGCGAATTCGACTGCATTTCTGCCGAAGACGGACAAGAATTTAAAATCGGGAAAATCACCATAAAAGCTTTGCATACGCCTGGTCACACCATGGAAAGCACGACTTATTTACTGATCGACGAAAACGGAAAAGATCACGCTATTTTCTCTGGAGACACCTTATTTATTGGCGATGTTGGCCGTCCCGATCTGGCACAAAAAGCAGCCGGAATGACACAGGACCAATTGGCGGGAATTTTATTTCATTCATTAAGAGATAAAATCATGACTTTGGCTGATGACGTTATCGTTTATCCTGCGCATGGTGCGGGAAGTGCCTGCGGGAAAAATATGAGTAAAGAAACGGTTTCGACAATTGGGAATCAAAAAGCAACGAATTATGCTTTGCGCGCCAACATGACCGAAGCCGAATTTATCGAAGAAGTTACTGACGGATTATTACCTCCGCCAGCTTATTTTAGTATGAATGTGGCCATGAACAAACAAGGTTACGAAAGCTTTGAATCGGTTTTGCATAACGGAATGAAAGCAATAGATGTAAAAGAATTTGAGGCTGTAGCCGAAGAAACCGGAGCTTTAATTTTAGACACCAGAAAAAGTGCCGATTTCCATAAAGGATTTATTCCGCAATCGATCAATATCGGAATCAATGGCGATTTTGCGCCGTGGGTTGGGACTTTGATTGCCAATGTAAAACAACCTATTATTTTAGTAACCGAAGCCGGCCTTGAAGAAGAAACCGTAACACGTTTAAGCCGTGTAGGTTTTGACGCAATTATAGGACATCTGGACGGTGGTTTTGAAGCGTGGGAAAAAGCAGGTTTTGAAGTGGATACGGTTAACCGAATTTCAGCAGAGCAATTTGCTTCTGAATTTAAAATAGAAGAAGACAAAGTAATCGATATTCGTAAAGAAACGGAATACGAAGCAGAACATATTGAAGACGCTTACAGCAAACCTTTAGCTTATATAAATGACTGGGTAAAAGACATTAATCCGAATGAGCATTTTTATTTGCATTGTGCAGGTGGCTACAGAAGTATGATTGCAGCGTCAATTTTACAAGCGCGCGGTTTTAGAAACTTTACCGAAATTGACGGTGGTTTTGGAGCCATAGCAAAAACAGAAATTCCAAAATCAGATTTTGTTTGCCAGAGTAAGGTTTTGAAAGCATAAACATTGAACATATTTTTTTCACCATATAAGTTATATAAGTTCATTTAATTACGGTACGTTTTAACTCTAAACTGGTTAAACTTATATGAGCTCATATAAGTTCAACGCGATTTAAATTCCAACTTATAATTACTTATATCACTTATATGGTGAAAAAAAAATCTAATTTTTAAATTATATGAATTTATTAGAAATCTTGAGAGAACCTTGGCCTTGGTACGTTTCAGGTCCGTTAATTGGACTGACTGTTCCTATTTTATTGCTTATCGGAAACAAATCTTTCGGGATTAGTTCTTCGCTTCGTCATATTTGTGCGGCTTGTATTCCGGCAAATATTTCGTTTTTTAAATACGACTGGAAAAAAGAAAGCTGGAATTTATTTTTCGTTTTTGGAATTTTCCTTGGAGGAGTTATCGCTGCTTATTTCTTAGCGAATCCAAATCCGGTTGCAATCACGCCACAACTTTCTGAGCAATTAGCCACTTACGGAATCACCGATCATTCGGGATTACTACCAAAAGAACTTTTTTCCTGGGAAAGTTTATTCACGCTTCGTGGATTTATCATGATCGTTGTTGGAGGATTTTTAGTAGGTTTCGGAACTCGTTATGCAGGCGGCTGTACAAGCGGACATGCCATTATGGGAATTTCAAATTTACAATGGCCTTCATTAGTAGCGACAATCTGTTTTATGATTGGCGGTTTTATCATGGCGAATTTGATTTTACCTCACATTCTTTCACTTTAAAATTTCAAAAATGAATCATTTAGAAAATAAAAATACAGACACAGAAGGAATCAACGGAAGTCAGATAAAAGATTCAGGATTCTCAAACCTAAAATATATGCTAGTCGGAATTATTTTTGGAATCGTATTCGTAAAAGCCGAAATCATCAGCTGGTACCGCATTCAGGAAATGTTTCAATTACAATCCTTCTTTATGTATGGCGTAATTGGCAGTGCAGTTGTCGTTGGTGTAATATCTGTTCAGATCATTAAAAGATTCAACATCAAAACTATTCAGGGAGAAAAAATCGAAATTCAGCCTAAAACGTTCAACAAAGGACAAATCTATGGTGGATTATTATTTGGTTTCGGTTGGGCCATTACCGGAGCTTGCCCTGGACCTTTGTTTGCGCAAATTGGCACAGGAGTTACGGTAATTGTGGTTACTTTATTAAGTGCAATTGCAGGAACCTGGTTTTATGGTTTTATTAAAGATAAATTACCTCATTAAGATTTAATACATAAAGAATGAGCAATACAACAGAACAATTCATTTTAAGAAAAGCAGCACTTTCTGAAGTTCCTCAAATCTGGAATATCCTTCAGGACGCAATAGAACAAAGGCGACAAGACGGAAGCACGCAATGGCAAGACGGATATCCTAATGAACTTACAATTCAGAATGATATAAAAAACGGTTACGCTTATGTACTTACAGAGAATGAATCGATTTTATGTTACGCTGCTATCATATTCGATAAAGAACCTGCTTACGAAGAGATACAAGGTAAATGGCTTACCAATGGTGACTATGCTGTTGTGCATCGTGTAGCCGCATCAAAACTGGCAAAAGGAAAAGGTATTGCCACAACACTTTTCAAAAACATAGAAGATATCTGCCTCACAAATACTATTTATAGTATAAAAGTAGATACCAACTTTGACAATATCCCAATGTTGAAAATTCTGGACAAACTAAATTATAGTTATTGTGGCGAAGTCTTTTTTAGAGGATCAGCACGAAAAGCATTCGAAAAAAAGTTGATTTAAAATAAAATCCCGGCATCAGGAATCAAATGAAAGGCACATCAAAAAAATGAACAAAATATATTTTCAAATCTTAGTATCCTTGTTCTTAATAAGTTGTTCAAATAACAAAAAATCAAATTCTCAAACATCAAATAACAACTATGCTGTTAAACTTGATAGCATAGAATTATTTGACAAATCGCGAAACCGCAAAATTCCCGTTGCAGTCTTTCAACCTAAATCCGATAAAAAAATTAAGAATCAGCAAGTTGTAATTTTTAGTCATGGATACGGAGAAAATAAAGGCGGTGACAATATGATTTATTCCTATTTAACCGAAAGTTTAGCCTCAAAAGGATATTTTGTTATTAGCATTCAGCACGAATTGCCTACTGACGATCTTCTGCCAATGGATGGAGTTCTTAAAGTCACACGGAAACCAAACTGGGAAAGAGGAACCGACAACATTCTTTATGTTTTAAATGAATTTAAAACCATAAAACCCGAATTAGATTTTAAGCATTTAACGCTAATTGGTCATTCGAATGGTGGAGACATGACCGCTTTATTTGCCGTTAAATATCCCAAATTGGTTGATAAAATAATAACAATGGATAATCGCAGAATGCCGCTTCCAAGAGTTAATCATCCTACAATATATACTTTACGCTCTAAAAACTATGCTGCAGACGAAGGAGTATTACCAACCGAGCAAGAACAAAAAAAATACGGAATGACGGTTCAGTTCACCCCTATCAATCACAGCAATATGGATAATGACGCAACTCCCGAAGAACGAAAAATAATAATGACAAATATTGAAAAGTACTTAAGCCTGTAAATTTTAAAAAAAATAAAAAATAAAACCCGACACATTTCAAAACGTGTTGGGTTTATTTTTTAACCAATAATCTAAAATTAAGGGGGGGGGTGTTCATTAGAAAAACCAATAATGTTATTACGAATAATTTCTCTCAAAATTGTAAATATTTGCATTTCGACGCGGGAGAAATATCCGTAAGTAAATCCGCAACGTAAATCCAATCTTTGTCGAGCTTCTCGCGGAGATTTCTCCTGCGTCGAAATGACAATATTGCGTTTAAACTTTGCTTCTTGGCGCCTTTGCGAGATTAATTTTATTCTTTAAAAAGCTTAACTTAATGACATTGACTTCTATTCATAGCAAACAACGAACCACTAGTTTCAAAAAAAAAAAAGACGAGTTTCGTTTTTTCAATCTATATAAAAAAGCTATTTCGAAGCAATAATAACCTCTACTCCTATTTCTTCTAGTTTCGTTTTGGTTTCGATATCAATACCATCATCTGTAATCAAGACATCAATTTTATCTAAATTACAAATCTTACCAAAACCCCTCACATTCATTTTTGTAGAATCTACCAAAATAATTACCTTTTCCGCCACCGAAATCATGGCTTGATTAAGATGAGCTTCTAATGCATTTGAAGTACTTAATCCAAAATCTAAATGAAGTCCGTCTGCACCCAAAAACAATTTATTACAAGAAAACTGGCTCAAAATCGACTCCGATATAGGACCAACCGCCGAGTTTGAGCTCTTACGAACATCACCGCCCAATTGTATCGTATCGACATTTGCTTCCTTACTCAATTCTAAAGACACCTTTAAAGACGGTGTAATCACTGTTAATTTCTGAAAACCTGAAATAATCTTAGCCAGATAATGCACATTAGATCCGGAACCCAATATGATGTAATCATAATTATTAATATACTTTAAAGCTTCTTTTGCTATTTGCTTTTTTTGCTCTACCTGCAGCCCTTCTTTATCGCTTAAATCTCTTTCGAAAGCATAAATAGGCTGCTTGCTTGCGCCGCCATGCGTACGGTGCAGCAAATTTTCATTTTCTAAAAAGTTCAAATCCTTTCTTATTGTTACGGTTGAAACATTAAGAATTTCGCATAAATCCGCCACATTTACATGTCCGTTTTTATCCAGTTCTTTCAGTATTTCCTCTTGTCTTTTATTTATAATAACCATAATAACCTGATAATATTAAGATTTTTAAAGCTATAAATGTACGATAAAAAAATAATTCCAAAAAAAACTTATTATATGACTTTTGTTTCGTTTAGTTTCGTTAATTTTGCTTTATAGAAACAAAAAAGAATAAAAGAAACAAAAACAAACACTATATGAAACGTTCAGAACAGTTATCGAAACTAAAAAACACTGAAAAGTGGGATGTAATTGTAATAGGAGGTGGAGCAAGCGGTCTGGGAACTGCTCTTGATGCCGCAAGCAGAGGTTACAAAACAATTTTAGTCGAAGCAGTAGATTTTGCCAAAGGAACTTCAAGCCGAAGCACAAAATTAGTTCATGGTGGTGTACGTTACTTAGAACAAGGAGATGTGCATTTGGTAAAAGAAGCCCTTAAAGAAAGAGGCCTAATGGCTCAAAATGCCGGTCATTTAGTCAAAAACCAATCCTTTGTAATCCCTAATTACAACTGGTGGGGCGGTTACTTTTATACCATTGGTTTAACCATTTATGATTTATTGGCCGGACGTTTAAGTTTAGGCCGTTCAAAATATATTTCGAAAAGAAAAACAATCGAAATGCTTCCTAATGTAGAAGAAAAAGGCTTAACAAGCGGTGTTATTTATCATGACGGACAATTTGATGATTCACGTCTTGCCATAAATATAGCTCAGACCGCAGCAGAAAAAGGCGCTTGTATTTTAAACTACTGTAAAGTTGTAAACTTATTAAAAGACGATAATAATCAGGTAATTGGGGTTCAGGTTCTGGATCAGGAAACAGGAGACAAATATGACTTAAAAGGATCTGCCGTTATAAATGCAACCGGAGTTTTTACCAACGCTATAATGAAACTAAACGATACTGTTTACAAAAAATATATCGTGCCGAGTCAGGGAATTCACCTGGTTTTTGATAAATCATTTTTACCTGGAGACCATGCGCTAATGATTCCTAAAACAAGCGACGGAAGAGTTTTATTTGCCGTGCCATGGCATAACCGAATTGTAGTAGGTACAACAGATACATTAATCAAAAAACAAAGCTTAGAGCCTATTGCCTTAGAAAGCGAAATTGAATTTGTACTGGAAACAGCACAACGCTTTTTAGCAAAAAAACCAACCAGAGCGGATGTTCTTTCTGTTTACGCAGGTTTACGCCCATTGGCAGCACCTAAAGAAGAAGGAAAAAGCACCAAAGAAGTTTCAAGAAGCCACAAAATCATTGTTTCCGAAACTGGTTTAATCACCATTACAGGAGGAAAATGGACTACTTACAGAAAAATTGCCGAAGACATTATCGACAAAGCAATCAAAACAAGAAAAATACCTGCAAAAGGCTGTAATACAGAACATCTTGCTATTCATGGCAATCAGCCTACTACTACTTTAGACAGAGAAAATCACTTATACATTTATGGTACAGATATCCCTAAAATACGTCAATTGCAGCAAACTGAGCCTGAATTAAATGAGAAAGTACATCCTGATCATGAATTTACAATGGCAGAAGCAGCCTGGGCGATTCGATACGAAATGGCAAGAACTGTAGATGATATTTTAGCAAGACGTGTTCGTTTGCTATTCTTAGACGCCAGAGCCGCAATTCAGTCTTCTGAAAAAATAGCACGATTAATAGCGAAAGAACTGGGACATGACGAAGTGTGGATAACCCAGGAAATTTCAAATTTCAAAGAAATTTCAAAAGGATTTTTGCTATCAGAATTTCAATAAAACTTATTACTTAATTATACACTATCAACCATGCAAAACAAATTAATCTTAGCTCTTGACCAGGGAACAACTTCCTCGAGAGCTATTCTATTCAATCATGAAGGAGAAATTGTAAGCCTCTCGCAAAAACCGTTTGAGCAAATTTTCCCCAAACCAGGATGGGTAGAACACGATCCTAACGAAATCTGGTCTTCGCAAATAAGCACTGCTGCAGAAGTAATTGCAAAAGTAGGAATCTCAGGCCGAGAAGTTGCAGCAATTGGAATCACCAACCAGCGCGAAACTACTATTGTATGGGACAGGGAAACCAGCGAACCTATTTATAATGCTATTGTTTGGCAAGATCGCAGAACAGCAAAATTTTGTGACGAATTGAAAGCACAAGGTCATGCTGATATGATTCAGAAAAAAACGGGCCTAATCCTCGATGCTTATTTCTCAGGGACAAAAGTAAAATGGATTTTGGATAATGTTCCCGGAGCTCGTAAAAAAGCAGAAGAAGGAAAACTTTGTTTTGGTACTGTTGACACTTGGCTTATCTGGAAACTTACTCGTACCAAGTTATTCATGACTGATGTTTCTAATGCCAGCAGAACTTTATTGTTCAACATTCATACCTTAGAATGGGATAACGAATTGTTAGAATTATTTGACATCCCAAGAGCCATGCTTCCCGAAGTAAAACAAAGCAGTGAAATTTACGGAGAAACCTGCACTACCCTATTTGCTACCAAAATTCCTATTGCCGGAGTTGCCGGAGATCAGCAAGCAGCGCTTTTTGGTCAATTGTGTACCAGTTCAGGAATGGTAAAAAATACTTACGGCACAGGTTGTTTTATGCTAATGAATACGGGTGAAAAACCAATTCAGTCTACTAATAATTTATTAACTACTATCGCCTGGAAAATCAACGGAAAAACAACTTATGCTTTAGAAGGAAGTGTTTTTGTTGGAGGAGCCGCTGTACAATGGTTACGAGACGGAGCAAAAATGATTAGCTCGTCAGAAGAAATTGAAGCTCTTGCCTCTAGTGTTCCTGATAATGGCGGCGTTTACTTTGTTCCTGCCTTAACCGGTTTAGGAGCTCCTTACTGGGATCAATATGCGAGAGGCGCAATGTTTGGTATCACCAGAGGAACTACAAATGCACATATTGCCAGAGCAACTTTAGAAGGGATTGCTTATCAGGTAAATGATTTAGTTAAAGCTATGGAAGCTGATTTTGGCGACAAAGGAAAAGAACTAAGAGTTGACGGAGGTGCTGCGAAAAATAATTTACTAATGCAATTTCAATCGGATATTTTTGGGTCAACTGTTACAAGACCAAAAACACTCGAAACAACTGCTCTTGGCGCTGCTTATCTGGCCGGACTTGCTGTAGGATATTGGGCGAGTCTAGAGGATTTGAAAGAACAGTGGTCTATAGACAAGGTATTTTCGCCAGAAATGGAAAAACCAAAAGTAGACATTCTTGTAAAGAACTGGAACAAAGCGGTAGGACGCGCATCTCAATGGATTGAAGACTAAAAAATAAACATTATGACTCCCTTTATAGCAGAAATTTTAGGCACAATGGTAATGATTTTATTAGGAAATGGCGTTGTAGCAAACGTGAACCTAAAAGGTACCAACGGAAACAGTTCAGGTTGGATTGTAATTACTACCGCGTGGGCATTTGCCGTTTTTGTAGGCGTAACTATTGCAGGGCCTGTTAGTGGGGCACACTTAAATCCTGTTGTTACACTTGGGTTGGCACTTATAGGAAAGTTTAGCTGGAGCTTAGTTCCTACTTATATCCTTGGTGAAATGATTGGTGCAATGTTAGGTGCTTTTTTAGTGTGGTTATCACATAAGGATCATTTTGCCGCAACAGAAGATGAAGGCGCAAAACTTTCCTGTTTTTCTACAGGACCTGCCATCAAAAATAATGTTTCGAATTTGCTTAGTGAAGCAATTGCAACTTTTGTTTTGATTTTTTCGATCTTTTACATTGCAGGACCAAGCCTCAATATTGCCAGTGATACCAATGCAGCAATTGGTTTAGGAACTATAGGTGCGCTTCCTGTTGCTATAGTCGTATGGGCAATTGGTTTATCATTAGGAGGTACGACCGGATACGCCATAAACCCTGCAAGAGATTTAGGACCAAGGATTATGCATGCTATTTTACCTATAAAAGGAAGCAGTAATTGGGGATACGCCTGGATACCTATTGTAGGCCCAATAATTGGAGCTTCGCTGGCTGCTGCATTATATCTTACTCTTAATTAACATCATCTTCTTTTAATATAAGAAATTTTATGAAAAATCTTTTTCTTTCTATGATAATAATCATAGGACTAGCTGGCTATGCTCAGGAAACAACGCCAGAAAGCAAAGAACCAAGCCGATTAAATTTTAATGTTACTCTTGCAACCAGTCATCTCTGGAGAGGATTAATTATAAGCCCAAGCATGACTGCTATGGGAGATATTCATTATACTTTTGATAAAAAACGAAACTTTTCGGTTGGGGTTTGGGGCGGTAATAGCTTTGATGGTAAATATACTGAGGTCGATTATTACGTTCAATACAAACATAAAGGACTCACAATTGGTTTGTGGGATTTGTTCAATACTACAAATGTGGAACATCCGGAAGTTTTTAATTATGATAAAAATACTACGACGCACCTTATTGATTTGAGAACTTCATATCGTTTTCCTGAGGCATTTCCTTTACGAATTGAAGCTGATATTATTCTTTATGGAAATGATAAGGAATTACAACCTGATCTTGATTATAAAAACAGATACTCCACTTATGTAGAGTTAGGCTATCCGTTGATAAAAAATGATCAGATCACATTAGATACATATATAGGTGCAGGATTTTCGCTTGACGGAAAATCAAATCTGTATTCATCGAATACAGATCATAATTTCAACATCGTCAATGCAGGTTTTAAAGCTTCGAAGGATATTTCGATATTTCAATATAAACTTCCTGTTTTTGCAGGCATTATGTGGAATCCGGCTGAAAAATATACTCGTATGCAATTAGGGGTTTCGTTATTTTAAAAACCGAAACAATTATTTCTTTATAAAACCCGACAAGTCTTTATGACCTGTCGGGTTTCTTGTATACTAAATTCGCATGAGGGATAGAAGCTAATCCGCCGCGGCGGACCGGATAGCCCGACAGCATCCCGATAAGAGGGCGTATACGCGCAAAGTAAATTTGCCCTCTTATCGGGATGGTGGCATGCCCTGATGTTTAATTTTAGATTTTTGAGTTTAGATTTTAGATTTCTGAATTACTTACATATTTGGATTGATAAGAACTTGTCAAAATTTTAAACTTTGGCAAAGTTGAGATTAGCAACTTTATATTTTAGTTAAATATCAAATAAACAGGATTTTAGATTGAAAAAATAAAGTATTTTTATACTAATTATATAGAGTTTATGAACCCGCATTTTGTTATTATTTGAATTAACAAAAAATTAACACAACATTTGTATGTACAACTATTAAAAGATATACATTTGTATATACAAATTATACACTTACGACTATGACAATTGAAGAGGTTATAAAAAGTACAGTTAAGATGGATAATGCGAAAAAAGTTATTCTGAATATCATGTACACGCAAAACGTGATTCAGGATCATTTCAACGAGTTGATAAAACCGTATGATCTATCCGGAGAACAGTACAATGTGTTACGTATATTAAGAGGACAAAAAGGAAATCCTGCTAATATGTGTGTCATACAGGAACGTATGCTGGCTAAAACAAGTAATACAACCCGATTGGTAGACAAATTATTATTAAAGGATTTTGTTACCAGAAATGTTTGCCCTGGCAATAGACGCAAAATTGAAGTTTTAATCACCCAAAAGGGATTAGATGTTTTGAAAGAATTAGACCCGAAGGTAGATGAACACGAGCGTGCATTTGCTGAGAATATAAGTCCTGAAGAATTAGAATTACTAAATAAATTATTAGAAAAATACCGAACCGAACAAAATTAATTTTATGAGCACATTATTAGACAATCTAAATTGGAGATATGCAACAAAAAAATTTGATGCAACAAAAAAAATATCTTCAGAAGATTTAAATACTTTAAAAGAAGCTGTTAGACTGGCTGCTTCTTCATACGGATTACAACCTTATAAAGTTGTGATCGTAGAAAATCCTGAAATTAGAGAACAATTGAAAGCTGCTGCTTACGGTCAGACTCAAATTACAGATGCTTCTCAACTTTTTATTTTTGCTAATGACTTAAATGCCGGACCAGAATCTGTAGCTGCTTATATTAAAAACATTAGCGAAACAAGAGGAATTCCTACTGAAGCTTTAGGCGGATTTGCAGATATGATGAATGGTGTGATTTCGAACTTATCACAAGATGCTAAAAATATCTGGACAGCAAAACAAACTTATATTGCTTTAGGAACTTTATTAGCTGCTGCTGCTGATTTGAAAATCGACGCAACTCCAATGGAAGGTTTTAATCCTGCTGCATTCAATGAAATCTTAGGTTTCGACAAATTAGGCTTAAACGCATCAGTAATTGCTACTGTTGGTTACAGACATGATGAGGACGACACTCAACACTACAAAAAAGTTAGAAAATCTCACGAAGAATTATTTATCACTATATAATTATTATTAATCCAAAATCAATTTTAACAACATGAAAAATTTAAAAACAATTGCAATAGCATTATTCGTAGCAGCGGCTAGTATTTCAGTAAATGCTCAAACTAAAAAAATCGACGTAAAAGCATCTACTATCAAATGGGTAGGTAAAAAAGTAACTGGAGAGCACTCTGGAACTGTAAACTTTAAAGACGGAGCTGTAGTATTTAAAGGAAAAAAATTAACTGGTGGTTCTTTTACTGTTGATATGACTTCTTTGACTGCAACTGATTTAACTGGAGAATACCAAGGGAAATTAAACGGTCACTTAAAAGCTGACGATTTCTTTGGAACTGACAAATTCCCAACTGCAAAATTAGTTTTCAAAACTATTGGAGCTAAATCTACTGATGTTTACACAGTAACTGCTGATTTGACTATCAAAGGAATTACTAAACCTGTAACTTTTGACATCGCTGTAGCTGGAAACACTGCAACTACTGCTTTCAAAGTTGACAGAACTAAATATGACATCAAATACAACTCTGGTAACTTCTTCGAAAACTTAGGAGACAAAACTATCAATGATGATTTCGAATTGACTGTAGCTTTAAAATTCTAATATTTTAAAATTCACACACAATTCTTACTATTATAAGAAAAACCCCAATGGTTCAAAACTATTGGGGTTTCTTTTTATTATTTACTATTTTTACTTCGTCCTTTTTATGTTTATTGGATCCTGACGGGTATCAAATACGTCCAGAATTTCAACTGAATTTTTCTCTAAATTTATCCAATAGATAATTTTATAATTTTTAAAAATTAAATAACGAATTTCTTTTGGATTATTAATTAGAAGATCTTCTTTTTGCCCAATTAAAGGCTGGTGTTTTAATTTTAGTGTCTCTTTTGTAATTCTCAAAACAAGTTTTCTTGCGACATCTATATTTGCTTCTTTTTTATAATAATCAAAAATACTTTTCAACTCTTTTTTAGCAAAATCAGTCCAATCAATTTTCAACTCCATTTCTCAATTTCAGAAATTAATTGATCGGATCCTGTTACACGTCCATTTTTGGAATCTTCTAAAGAATCAGAAATCCTTTTGCTAAAATCAGAAATTGACATTGGCTTTAATTCAGAGTCAATTTTAGTTTCTTTCTTCAATAATTTTTCAAACTGAGAAATAGCTTTCTCGCTTTCAAGTTTCAGAAAGTCTCTAATAAAAATCACTTTTCGAGTATCTAAATCCATCACATTTTATTTTTATCAAAGTTACAAATTATCTTTAAATGAAAATTTAATTGCAAATAATTTTAAAATCGCTATTCTGTAAAGTCCGCAATCTTATTTCCTTTCAAAAAGATAACATCCTTAATATTCACATAACACTTTCGTAATAACATCTAAGACTTTGATTAACATTGGCCTTCTAATTTTGGACTAATTAAAAAACAAAACTAGAAATCAAAATTATAGTTATGAAAGCAAAAATACATATTGCAATTATTACTCTTCTAAGTACCCTATTTTTACAAGCCCAACAACAACCTAAAGGAATTATTGGCAACTCAAACTGGATGGGCAACTGGACCAATTTTAAGCCAGCAAATACTGAATATAACGAAGCAACAAACATTATTGCCGGCACTATAGACAAAGATACCAAGTTATTAAAACGAAATACATACCAGTTAGTGGGTGTTGTTTATGTAACAAAAAATGCCGTTTTGACCATTGAACCAGGAACTGTTATTCGCGGAGACGACAAAACTTGCGGGACACTTGTAATAACGAATGGTGCAAAAATTATGGCCGAAGGATTAGAAACCGATCCTATTATTTTTACTTCGAATAAGGAAATTGCTGACAGGAAACCCGGAGACTGGGGCGGAATTATTGTCCTTGGAAAAGCACCAATTAACACCATTGGCGGCGTACATACCTTACCTTTTGATCTGGAACCAATGCTGAATCATTATGGAGGTCAGGATGCCGAAGATAATTCAGGGATTTTAAAATATGTAAGAATTGAATATTCCGGAAGGAAACTGAGTGCTGCCAAAGAACTTAACGGACTTTCGCTAGCCGGAGTGGGCAGAAAAACAGTTTTAAGCAATATCCAGATTAGTTTTTCTAACGATGATTCTTTCGAATGTTATGGTGGAGATTTAAACATGAACAACCTAGTTTCATACAGAACTACCGATGATGATTTTGATTTTACACAAGGAGCTCAAATCAATATTAGCAACAGTATCGCTATTCGCCATCCTTTTTCATCAGATATTTCAGGTTCAAGATGTTTTGAGGTAGATTCTTATGACAAAATTGGAAATACGGATATGACCAAAAAAATTACTAAAATAACGGCCAGCAACATTACTTTGGTAAACATGGAAGAAAACAATCAGGGACTTGTACGTGAGTCTGTTTACGTTAGAGAAAATACTTTATTTACTTTATCAAACAGTATCGTTTCAGGTTTTTCTCCGTTTGTTTTATTGGAAGGAAATATTGGAAATGGTGATGTTAATTTAGCTAAAATTGCATTTAAAAACTTAATCGTTAACAATTGTAATGGCGGAATTGTAAGCGAAGCAGGTGGTGCAAATGCATCACTTCAAAAATTCTACAGCAATCCTGATTTCGAAATAAATTATACAAAGCTCAAAAACAACGAATTGTTTACAACGCCCAATATCAAAGGAAATCCGGATTTTAGGATGAACCAAAACAACACAATTGCGATTGGAAATTAGCTCTTTAAAGTAATTTAAAACAGTAGAATTTAACAAATTTTAAAATTTAGAAAAGATTTTTTTGAAATTTTATGTATTCTAATCCAATTTACATTTATATCTTTGTCACATCAAAATAAGAAAATGAAAACATTAATGAACAATACTTGGTGGTGGAAGAATTTACGTCAAACGTCGTGAACTAAGCTTCCTATGGTATTTTCAAAACTATAAATATAAAAGGCTTGTCATCACGACAAGCCTTTTTTTTTGGCCGAAACTAAAGCAAATATTCTAAAAATTAAAACTATATACATTGAAACCTTTTATACTCAACACACACTACAAACAAATTCTGGCAGACACCATCACGCCGGTAAGTATTTATTTTAAAATCAGAGATAAATTTCCAAATAGTTTACTCCTTGAAAGTAGTGATTATCACGGAAATGATAACAGTTTCTCTTATGTTTGCTGCAACCCGATTGCGACAATTAAAATTGAAAACGAAATTATCTCCAAAACTTTTCCTGACGGAACTACCGAACAAATTGCAATTGATTCTTCGACGAATATTCCACAAGTAATTCAGGAATTTTCGAGCCAGTTTAAATCAGAGAAAAATGATTTTAAATTCATTAATAATGGTTTATTTGGATACATTTCTTACGATGCTGTTCGTTATTTTGAGAAAGTTTCGATTGCTAAAAAAGACACAGCTACTTTAATTCCTGACGTTTTTTATGCCGTTTATCAAAACATTATTGCGATCAATCATTTTAAAAATGAAGCTTACATTTTTTGTCATAGTGTTGATGGAAGAAACAACATTTCTGAAATTGAGCAATTATTGCAATCAAGAAACATTGCTTCTTATAAATTCGCAAAAGAAGGCGAAGGTTTTTCAAACCTGACTGATGAAGAATTCAAACACAATGTGGCCTTAGCTAAAAAACACTGTTTCCGTGGCGATGTGTTTCAATTGGTTTTATCACGTCGTTTTACACAAGGTTTCAAAGGCGACGAATTCAATGTTTACAGAGCATTACGCAGTATCAATCCATCTCCTTATTTATTCTTTTTTGATTATGGAGATTTTAAAATATTTGGGTCTTCGCCCGAAGCTCAAATTATAGTAAAAAACAGAAAAGCTGAAATTCATCCCATCGCCGGAACGTTCAAAAGAACCGGAAATGACGAGCATGATGCGGTTTTAGCCAAACAACTTTCTGAAGATAAAAAAGAAAATAGCGAACACGTAATGTTAGTTGATTTGGCCAGAAACGATTTAAGCAGAAACGGACATGATGTAAATGTTGAGAAATATAGAGAAGTTCAGTTTTTCTCGCATGTAATTCACTTAGTTTCTAAAGTTACCGGACATTTACATGAGAAAGCTACAACGATGCAAGTAGTTGCCGATACTTTCCCGGCAGGAACTTTAAGTGGCGCACCAAAACACAGAGCGATGCAATTAATCGAAGATTACGAAAAAACAAATCGTAATTTCTACGGAGGAGCAATTGGCTTCATGGATTTTGAAGGAAATTTTAACCATGCGATCATGATTAGAACTTTTTTAAGTAAAAACCACCAATTGCATTGCCAGGCCGGCGCCGGAATTGTTGCCAGCTCAGATGAAGAAAGCGAAATGCAGGAAGTTTATAATAAATTAAGAGCGTTGAATACAGCCTTAGAAATGGCGGAGAAAATATAATTTCTTTTGTTTCAGGTTTCAAGTTTCAAGTTGTTGGAACGTGGAAACAGAATGATCTGCAATGTCTCCCAAGGTTGAAACCTTGGGCCATGTTTGAAAAGCAAATTAAAAGAAATGCTATATAAAAATAGCCAACGGTTTCAACCGTTGGAGACAAAGAGTAGCAAAAACCTAACAATTAACAAACAAACCACAAACAATCATGAAAAAAGCATTATCAATTCTAGTTTTAATCATTACTATAGCGTCCTGCAATTCAGAAAAAAAAGAGAATCCACTTGAAGGAACCTGGCGTCTGATATCAGCAGAAACGACAGAAAAAGATTCGACTTTCTCGACTTTCAATCCAAAAACAAAAATGATTAAAATTATAAATGATACTCATTTTGCTTTTTTTAATCATGATTTGAATAATGGAAAAGACAGCACAGCAGCCGTATTTTTTGGTGGAGGCGGAAAATATACTTTGAAAGACAGTGTGTACACCGAAAATCTGGAATATTTCAACAACCGTCAATGGGAAAATGGCAAATTTGAGTTCGTAGTAAAAATTAAAAACGACACACTAACTCAAAAAGGAATCGAAAAAGTAGAAAAATTAGGAATCAATCGAATCATTACAGAAAAATACGTTCGAGAAAAATAAAAATTAGTTTTCAGTCTCAGTTTACAGTCTCAGTTTGAGGACTTAGTAACTCAGAAACTTAGCAACTTAGCAACTCAAAAAAAATGAAAAAAATATTAGTTATAGACAATTACGATAGTTTCACTTATAATTTAGTGCACTATTTAGAAGATTTAAACTGCGAAGTAACCGTTTACAGAAACGACGAATTTGATATTGACGAAATCGCTTCTTTCGATAAGATATTACTTTCTCCGGGGCCTGGAATTCCGGACGAAGCAGGTTTATTAAAAGAAGTAATTCAGAAATACGGACCAACAAAAAGCATTTTAGGTGTTTGTTTGGGACAACAAGCCATTGGAGAAGTTTTTGGCGGAACGCTTTCAAACCTTGACAAAGTGTACCACGGAGTTGCTACGAACGTAAAAACGGTAGTTTCTGATGAAATTTTGTTTGAAGGATTAGGAAATGAATTCGAAGTAGGAAGATACCATTCCTGGGTTGTTGATGCTAATCTACCAGACGTTTTAGAAGCCACTTCAATAGACGAAAATGGACAAATTATGTCACTGAGACACAAAACTTATGATGTGAGAGGCGTTCAGTTTCACCCGGAAAGTGTGTTGACACCAAAAGGGAAATTGATCTTGGAGAATTGGATAAAGAGCTAGTACTCAGTCTCAGTTTACAGTCACAGTTCAAAACCTTAGTCCCATAGAATCTTAGCAACTTAGAACATTAAAAAAAATGATAAATATTTCAGAAACCAAAGAAATCAACATTGAAGACATCTTGATTTTATACAAAGCCAACGAATGGAGTTCGGCCAACAAACCAAACGAATTATACAATGGTCTTTTAAATTCCGAAACTTTAATTACGGCTTGGGAAGGGACAAAACTAGTCGGACTTGGGAATGCGATTTCTGATGGATTTTTGACTGTTTATTATCCGCATTTATTGGTACTTCCGGACTATCAGGGAAAAGGAATTGGAAAAATGATTGTAGATAAAATGCAGGAGAAATACAGTCACTTTCACATGCAGATGTTAACTGCAGACGGAAAAGCAGTTGACTTTTATAAAAAAAACGGATTTGAAAGAGCCGGAAAAACAGAACCCATGTGGATTTATCAAGGAAATGAACATTAAAAAGCAGTATTCAGTGTTCAGAGTTTTTAGTATTCAGTCACAGTTTTCAGTCGCAGAATTAACTTGAAACCTGAAACCTGAAACAAAAACTTAGAACCTTAGTATCTCAGAATCTTAGCAACTTAAAAAAAAAATGAAAACTATATTAAATAAATTAATCAACCACGAAGTGCTTTCTAAAGAAGAAGCCAAAGACGTATTGATTAATATCTCAAGTGGAAATTATAATTCAAGTCAGATTTCGGCATTTTTGACCGTATTTATGATGCGCAGTATTACTATTGATGAGCTTTCAGGCTTTCGCGAAGCATTATTAGAATTATGCATTCGTGTTGATTTATCAGCTTACAATACTATCGATTTATGCGGAACGGGTGGCGATGGAAAAGATACTTTCAACATCTCAACTTTAGCTTCTTTTATATCAGCAGGAGCTGGAATTAAAGTTGCCAAACACGGAAATTACGGCGTATCCTCTATTTCAGGATCAAGCAACGTGATGGAAAAAATGGGAATTAAATTCAGCAATGACGCTTCGTTTTTAGAAAAATGCATCGACAAAGCCGGAATTTGCGTTTTACATGCTCCCCTATTTCACCCGGCAATGAAAAATGTTGGGCCAATCAGAAAAGAACTGGCAGTAAAAACGTTCTTCAATATGTTGGGACCAATGGTAAATCCGTCGTTTCCACAGAATCAATTAGTTGGTGTTTTCAATTTGGAATTAGCCAGAATGTATGCTTATTTATATCAAAATACGGATATCAATTTTACCATTTTACATTCCCTTGATGGATATGACGAAATTTCCTTAACAGGTCCAACCAAAACAATAACATCACACATGGAAGGAATGTTGAAACCAGAAGATTTTGGAGTTAGGCTTTTATCTCAAACCGAAATTGAAGGTGGAAAAACGATTGAAGAATCAGCAGAAATGTTCACTAACATTATTTCAGGAAAAGGAACAGAAGCACAGAATAATGTCGTTATGGCCAACGCTGCAATGGCAATTGCAACCGTTACAAAATGTTCTCCGTTAGAAGGATTTGAATTGGCAAAAGAAAGTCTTTTTTCAGGAAAAGGCTTAAAGGCACTACAAACATTACAGGAATTAAGTAAGTAATTTAGTTTCAAGTTTTCTTTGTTTCAGGTTTCAAGTTGTTGGGATCTGAAACTTGAAACCTGAAACCTGAAACAAAGAAATATGAATATTTTAGATAGAATCATAGTTGACAAACAAAGGGAAGTCGTTCTTAAGAAATCAATCATTCCGGTTTCACAATTGGAAAGTTCAGTGTTTTTTGAAAGGGAAACGATTTCATTGAGTCAGAAATTGAGAACAAGTTCAACAGGAATAATTGCAGAACACAAACGCCGTTCTCCTTCAAAATCAGTGATCAATCATAGTTTTACGGTTGAAGAAGTGGTGAAAGGATATGAAACTGCAGGTGCTTGCGGAATTTCGGTTTTAACTGACGGGAAATATTTCGGAGGTTCTTTAGACGATTTACTTTTGGCAAGAGCGAGTGTGAATATTCCGCTTTTGCGAAAAGAATTTATTGTTGATGAATACCAAATCCTAGAAGCCAAAGCTTTTGGAGCCGATTTAATTTTATTAATCGCCGCGGTTTTAACTCGTGAAGAAATCAAATCATTATCTCAATTTGCAAAGAAATTAGGTTTAGAAGTTTTATTGGAAGTTCACAATCAGGAAGAATTAGAAAAATCGATTATGCCGAGTTTAGACATGATTGGCGTGAACAACAGAAACCTAAAAACTTTTGAAGTAAGTTTAGATTTCAGCAAACAGCTGGCATCGCAAATTCCAGATGAATTCGTCAAAGTTTCAGAAAGCGGCATCTCATCAATCGAAGCCATTTCAGAATTAAGACCTTACGGCTACAGCGGATTCTTAATTGGAGAAAACTTCATGAAAACCGATAACGCAGGCGAGGCCGCAACAGAATTTATTAAAAATTTGAGCGTATAAAAAAATAGCCACGAATTCACGAATTTATTTATTATCATTCGTGAATTGCATCGCCTGTTCACTATCGTTCGGGTCGTGGCGAAAAAACTTTGCGCCATTGAACCTTCGTGGCAAAAAACAAAAAAACTTAGTGTCTTAGCGCCTTCGTGGCAAAAACAACAACAAAATGAAACTCAAAATATGCGGAATGAAATATCCTGAAAACATACTCGAAGTAGGCGCACTCCTACCCGATTATATGGGATTTATTTTCTGGGAAAAATCCGCAAGATACTTTAACGGAGAAATTCCGGAACTGATAGCAACTGTCAAAAAAGTGGGCGTTTTTGTAAATCAGTCTCAGGAAGAAATTCTGGAGAAAGTGGCAAAATATAATTTACAAGCCGTTCAATTACACGGAAATGAATCTGTTGAATTTTTATCAGAATTAAAAAAAGAATTACCAAAGAAAGTCCAAATCATAAAAGCATTTTCTGCAGATAATGATTTTGATTTTGAAACCATAAAACCTTTCGAAGCAGTTTCCGATTTTTTCCTTTTTGATACAAAAGGAAAACTGCCAGGCGGCAACGGAACCACATTTGACTGGACGATATTAAAAAAATACAAGTCTGAAAAACCATTCTTTTTGAGTGGCGGCATCGGAATAAACGAATTAAAAGCCATTGAAGAGATATCAAAAACCAATTTACCTATTTATGCTATCGATGTAAATAGTAAATTTGAAATCGAACCGGGGCTGAAAAACAAAAATCTATTTAGCAATTTCAAACGAAAATTTGATGTTGCCAACTTTTAAACATAAACGAAATGAACTTTAACGTTAACGAAAAAGGATATTATGGAGAATTTGGAGGCGCTTTCATTCCCGAAATGCTGTATCCGAATGTAGAAGAATTGCGTCAGAATTATTTAAAAATAACGAGCGAACCCGATTTTAAAGCGGAGTTTGACCAGTTATTAAAGGATTACGTTGGACGCCCTAGTCCACTTTATTTTGCTAAGCGTTTATCTGAAAAATACAATACCAAAGTCTATCTAAAAAGAGAAGACTTAAATCATACCGGCGCACATAAAGTCAACAATACAATCGGGCAAATATTAGTTGCAAAAAAATTAGGCAAAAAAAGAATTATTGCTGAAACCGGAGCTGGACAACACGGAGTTGCAACGGCCACAGTTTGCGCTTTAATGGGAATGGAATGTATCGTTTATATGGGCGAGATCGACATTGCACGTCAGGCTCCAAATGTTGCCCGTATGAAAATGTTAGGAGCTGAAGTTCGTCCGGCACTTTCAGGTTCAAAAACGTTGAAGGATGCTACCAACGAAGCAATTCGCGACTGGATCAATAATCCGGTTGACACCCATTATATTATTGGATCAGCTATTGGACCACATCCTTACCCGGATATGGTGACACGTTTTCAAAGTGTAATTTCCGAAGAAATAAAATGGCAGCTAAAAGAAAAAGAAGGGCGTGAAAATCCCGATTATGTTGTAGCTTGCATCGGTGGTGGAAGTAACGCTGCCGGAACTTATTATCACTTTTTGCATGAGCCAGAAGTTGGAATTATAGCAGTCGAAGCAGCCGGAAGAGGTGTCGACAGCGGTCATAGTGCGGCAACAAGCAAATTAGGAAAAGTAGGCGTTATTCACGGTTGTAAAACCCTTTTGATGCAGACGCCAGACGGACAGATTACAGAACCGTATTCGATTTCTGCAGGTTTAGATTATCCGGGAGTTGGCCCAATGCACGCGCATTTGGCACAAACAGGACGCGGGGAATTTTTCTCTGTTACTGATGATGATGCGATGAATGCAGGCTTACAATTAACAAAATTAGAAGGAATTATTCCGGCGATCGAAAGTGCGCATGCTTTTGCCGTTTTAGATCAAAAGAAATTTAAACCGACAGATGTTGTAGTTATAAGTCTTTCAGGGCGTGGCGATAAAGATTTAGACAATTATATTGAATATTTTAAGTTGTAAAATAAAACGAGAAAATCATAATTATGACAAAGTTATTCTCATACGGAACATTAAGATCGAAACAAATTCAGATGCAGCTTTTTAATAAAGTTTTAAATGGCACTAAAGATCAGCTTTTGGGCCACAAACTGAAAAGTCTTCAGATAGAAGAAGAATTTGGAATGGCGGATTATGTCGTGGCCGTACCAACAGAAGATGCTTCAGATCCTATTCATGGTGTTGCTTTTAATATTTCGGCTTCGGATTTAGCGAAAGTTGACATATTCGAATCTAATGCTTACAAAAGAGTTCAGGTCACGTTGAAGTCCGGAACAGCTGCCTGGGTTTATATAGAAAATAAATAAAATTCGATATGATTTTAGCAGCAGCACAAACAAAACCAACACGAGGAGATATCGGAGCTAATTTATTAGATCACTATCGTCTTATCGATTTGGTTGTGCAAAACGGAGCGCAATTAATCGCATTTCCTGAATTATCAATTACAGGTTATGAAAGAGAACATGCTCAAAAACTGGCTTTCAAAAAAGACGATTCCCGATTGGATCATTTGCAACAACTGGCTGTTGAAAATAATATTATTATTGTTGCCGGCGCGCCAATTAAGGTAGAATCTCAATTATTTATAGGAGAATTTGTTATTTCTCCGGACAATTCGGTTGCAGTTTATACGAAGCAGTTTTTGCACGAAGGTGAGGATGAGTTCTTTCAATCTTCTTTCGATTATAATCCGATGATTACAATTGAGAATCAAAAGATTTCATTTGCCATTTGTGCTGATATTGATAATCCGCTGCATCCTGAAAACGCTTGTAAGAGAGCAACTGATATTTACATTGCCAGTATTTTCTTTACACCAAACGGAATTCCAAATGCATATCGAGATTTGCAAAGCTATGCTGAGAAACATAAAATGAATGTTTTGATGTCTAATTTTAGTGGAGAATCCTGGGGTTATCCATCGGCAGGACAAAGTGCTTTTTGGAATAAAAAAGGTGAATTGGCTGGACAAATGAATGACTCGGATTCAGGAATTTTATTAGCAGAGAATAATAATGATAATTGGACAACTCGAGTTGTGACGATTTAGATATAATGCCACAGATTGCACAGATTAACGATTTTATTTCACGCAGATTTGGCAGATTAGAGCAGATTTAAAAAAGATCTGCGCAAATCAGCTTAAATCTATTTAAAATCTGCGTGAAATAAATTTCCAGCAATCAGTGAGAATCTTTTATCCCGATAGCTATCGGGAGTGGCAAAAAAATAACTTAATAAATACCTACAAGGTTTTGAAACCTTGCAGGAGAAAAACATATAAGAAATGAACAGAATAACTCAAAAATTACAAGAAGATAAAAAGATACTTTCTATTTACTTTTCTGCCGGATATCCTAACTTAAATGACACCGTTCAGATTATTCAGGATTTAGAAAAAAATGGCGTTGACTTAATCGAAATTGGTTTGCCTTTTAGTGATCCTTTGGCTGATGGACCAACGATTCAGGCGAGTTCTACAACCGCGCTTCATAACGGAATGACGACTCAAATTCTTTTCGATCAGCTGAAGAACATCCGCGAAAGCGTGAAAATTCCGTTGATTATTATGGGTTATTTTAATCCTATGCTACAATATGGCGTTGAAGCATTCTGTAAAAAATGTTCGGAAATAGGCATTGACGGATTAATTATTCCGGATTTACCGGTTGATGTTTATGCGGATGAATACAAAGCGATTTTCGAAAAATACGGCTTAATCAATGTGTTTTTAATTACGCCTCAAACATCTGACGAACGTATTCGTTTTATCGACAGCGTTTCAAACGGATTTATTTATATGGTAAGTTCTGCAAGTGTAACAGGATCTCAATCTGGTTTTGGAAACGTTCAGGAAGATTATTTCGAAAGAATTTCAAATATGAACCTTAAAAACCCACAAATTATTGGTTTCGGAATTTCGAATAAAGAAACGTTTACTCAGGCAACGAAATATGCAAAAGGCGCTATTATTGGAAGTGCTTTTATTAAGCATTTGAGTGAAAGTGGTAGTGGAAAGATTAATGAATTTGTTGGCGAGATTCGATAAAAATCCCTTTTCTTAAAACAATCCGTGACATAGTTTGTCATTTCGACAGATGAGAAATCTCCGCGAGAAACTCGACAATGATTGGATTATCTTTACGGAGTTACTTACGAAGATTCCTCCTCCGTCGGAATGACAAGATTGTATAAAACACGTAGCTGAAATAATATCCTTTATAATATTATTTCAGCTTTTTTTGTAAATAAACACTAGCTTTAAAGCATAATATTAGCCTAAAATCACTACAAGGTTTTCTGTTAATATTATGTTAAAATAAAATTAAACGACTGTTTAATTTAAACGCTTGTTTAATTTTGTACCCGATTTAGAAACAATACCATGTCACACATCGAATTAAACGATAAAAAAATTCAAATTCTTGAGGTTGCTGAGAAGTTATTCTCTGAAAAAGGATTCGAAGGGACTTCTATACGAGACATCTCAAAACATGCAAAAATAAATATTGCGATGGTTTCGTATTATTTTGGTTCTAAAGAAAGACTGCTTGAAGCTTTAATTATCTACAAAACTTCTGATTTAAAATTACAACTCGAAAATTTATTACAGGAAAATCTCGAACCTATCGAAAAAGTCAATAAATTAATCGAAATTTACATTAACAGAATAAGTTGTAACAAAGGGATTTTCAGAGTGTTGCATTTTGAAATCAACGCAAAAAAAAGAGAAAAAAGTTTTATTGCTTTTACAGAATTAAAAAAAGGAAATCTAAAATCTGTTGAGAGTATTATTGCTCAGGGTCAGGCTAAAGGAGTTTTCAGGAAAGATGTTATTATCCCGCTTATCACTCCAACAATTATTGGAACCTTTTTTCACTTTCATATGAATAAACCTTTCTTCGAAGATTTACTCAATTTAAAAACAGAGGAAATGTATAATGATTACATTAAAACCAGTCTTACAAAGCACATTCAACAAACTATAAAAGCGCTACTTGTTTATGAAAATTAATCCATTATTGCTCTTTGGTGTTTTCTTCATCGGAATCTCATCAATAGAAGCACAAGAAAAAACAAGTTTAACCTTAGACGAAGCCGTGAAGTTGGCTTGGGAAAAAAGTAACGAAGTTACGCTTGCCAGTACTAAGGTAAACACAAAAAAGTACGAATTACAAGAGGTTAAAAACAATCAGTATCCTGATATTAAAGTTTCCGGTCAATACCAACGCCTTACAAAAGCGTCGATAGATATGCCAAATCAGGGCGAAAGTGCCTCTTTGGCCTCTCCTGACAGAGCAATGATTGGAATGGCAAATTTAAGCTTGCCTCTTTTTGCAGGATTTAAAATTCAAAATAGCATTAACGCATATGATAATTTATATGAAGCTGAAAATGCAAATGCTGCTAAAACAAAAGAAGATGTTGCGTTAAGAGTGATTACTTACTATACAGCGCTATACAAAGCTCAAAAAACCCTGGATGTTTTAAATGAAAATCAAAAAAGCGCTAAACAGCGTGTTACTGATTTTACAGAATTAGAGAAAAACGGAATCATCCCGAGAAATGATTTATTAAAGTCACAATTATTAGTTTCAAAAACGCAATTATCGATTGATGAAGCTACTAACAACCTTAATAACATCAACTTTTATCTTACTACTTTACTTAAGTTAGATCCTGCTACAAAACTTCAGGTTAATGAAGCTGATTTCTTTAATTTAAAAACGAGTAATGCACCAACATCTGACGTTTTAGCACTAGAAAACAGAAAAGATTTAGAAGCTATTCGTTTTCAGCAAAAAGCTTCGGAAGCCAATATTAAAGTAGCAAGAGCAGCATACTATCCTACATTAGCATTACTTGGTGGTTACACTGCCTTAGATCTAAAAGATATTATTACTGTAAAATATGCAATGAACTTTGGTTTGGGTTTAACGTACGACATCTCTGGAATTTACAAAAACAGTGCTCATGTAAGAGAAGCTGAAAGCAGAGCCATGGAAGTTAAAAACACAGAAGCTGTAATGACAGACCGTATTAAAGTTGAAGTTCAAAAATCTATTGAAGATTATGACCTGGCTATTAATCAAAGTGTAGTTTATGACGAAGCGCTTCAACAGGCATCTGAAAATTACAGACTTGTAAAAGATAAGTTCGACAATGGTTTAGCAGATACCAATGATTTGGTTGAAGCCGATGTTGAACAATTAAGCGCTAAGATCAATACAGCTGTATCTAAAGCAACAATTATTCAAAAATATTACGAATTACTTTCAGTATCAGGACAATTATCACAATCATTCAATCTTTCTAAAATATAATCGATAGCTCTCATGGAAAAGAAAAAAACAAATACTAAATTCATCATTATACTAACCGTGTTGGTTTTAGTGGGCGGAACTTACGGAATAACAAAATACATGCACTCCTTAGCCCACGAAGAAACTGATGATGCTCAGATCGAGAAAAAAATGAATCCAATTATTCCTAGAGTATCTGGATATATTAGTAAAGTGTATGTAAAAGATAATGACTTTGTAAAAAAAGGAGATACTTTATTTACTATTGACAAAAGAGATTACCAATTAAAAATCGATGAAGCAAATGCTGCATTATTAGGTGCTGAAGGTCAATACGAAGCTGCAAAAGCAGATATTGGAAGTGCTAATGCAAATATTTCAGTTTCTGATGCTCAAATGAGATCTGCAACTGGTTCTATCGAAAGTGCTAAAATTAGATTGAGACAAATTACTAACGATTATAACCGTTACAATAATTTATACAAAACGCACACGATTACAAAACAACAATATGAGCAAGCGTTATCTGCAAAAGATGAAGCTGAAAATCAGGTTCGTGTTTTAGAGCAACAACAAAGAGCAAGTTCTTACCAAAAATCAGTAATTCAGTCAAAGTCTAAAGTTTCTGACAAACAAACTGAAGTTGCTGCTGCAAATATAAAAAGAGCTAAAACAATGTTGGATGTTGCTCATTTAAACTTAACGTATACTGTTGTAACTGCAGCAATTGACGGTCAGGTTTCTAAAGTAGATATTCAGCCAGGACAATTGGTTCAACCGGGACAATCTTTATTTTATATCATCAATAATAATGAAGCTTGGGTTGTAGCAAACTTTAAAGAAACACAATTAAACAAAATGGTTGTGGGACAAAAAGTAAGCTTAAAAGTAGATGCTTATCCTAACTACGAATTCAAAGGTACCTTAACTTCATTTTCTCCTGCAACAGGATCACGTTTTTCATTATTACCTCCTGATAACGCAACAGGTAACTTCGTAAAAACAATTCAGAGATTACCGGTAAAAATTAATTTGGATGCATCAAACGATCCTGAAAAAGTAAAATTACTAAGACCGGGAATGAATGTTGACGTAGATGTACATTTAAAATAAAATAATGACAGCAGTACAAGGAGACGACGATTTAGTAGAATACGGTTACAGACGTGTAATTATTACGATTACTGCAGTACTTTGTGCACTGCTGGAAATTGTAGATACCACGATTGTAAACGTAGCACTAACAGACATGCGAGGTAGCCTTGGTGCTACTTTGACTGATGTGGCTTGGGTAATTACAGCATACGCAATTGCGAATGTTATTGTAATTCCGATGACGAGTTGGCTTTCGCAGCAATTTGGAAGACGTAACTATTTTGTGGCTTCTATCATAATATTTACAGTCTGCTCCTTTTTGTGCGGTAATGCCAGTAATATTTGGGAACTTGTAGCTTTTAGGTTTGTACAAGGTATGGGTGGTGGTGCCTTACTGGTAACAGCCCAAACCATTATAACCGAAAGTTACCCCGTAGCAAAACGTGGTATGGCGCAAGCTATTTACGGTATGGGTGTAATTGTTGGTCCAACTTTAGGTCCGCCTTTAGGAGGATATTTAGTAGATAATTATTCCTGGCCTTATATATTTTATATCAATATTCCGTTGGGTATTATTGCTACTATTCTGGCGATTACTTTCGTAAGAAGTCCAAAATACGGAGAGAAATTAAAAGCAAATCAGGTTGACTGGTGGGGAATTATATTATTAGCCGCTTTTATTGGTTCATTACAATTCGTTCTGGAACACGGACAACAAGATGATTGGTTTAATGATTCGCTAATTGTAACTTTAAGTGTGGTTACTGTTCTTGGATTGGTATTGTTTATCTGGAGAGAGCTTACTTATAAACATCCAATTGTAAATTTAAGTGTTTTAAAAGATGGAAATTTAAGAATTGGAACCGTAATGTGTTTTATTCTTGGCTTCGGTTTATACGGATCTACTTTGATCATCCCGATTTATACGCAATCTATTTTAGGATGGACCGCAACTGATGCCGGATTATTATTGATTCCGGGTTCGATTACAACAGCGATCATGATGCCATTTGTTGGTAATATGATTCAAAAAGGTGTTCCGCAAGGATATATGGTGGGAGTAGGATTTTTAATTTTCTTCTTTTTTACCTTTATGATGCGCAACCGTCTTACACCTGATACAGGAGTTGAACATATGTACTGGCCTTTGATTTTAAGAGGAGTTGGTTTAGGATTACTTTTTGTACCTATTACAACACTTTCCCTTTCTACATTAAAAGGAAAACATATTGGTGAAGGAGCTGCTTTTACCGGAATGATGAGACAATTAGGAGGTTCATTTGGTATTGCAATCATTACTACTTTTATCACTCGTTTAAGCCAGGAACACAGGGTTAATTTATTAACAAATTTAGATCCTGCCAATTACCAAGTTCAACAACGTATAATAGGAATGCAGAGAGCTTTTGAAGCAAAAGGTTATAGTGCGGATGTTGCTCTTAAAAAAGCCTATCAGGCAATAGATTACGCCGTTTTAAAACAAAGCACAGTAATGTCGTACATGGATATATTCATGTATTTGGGAATCATGTTCTTATTCTGTATACCAATTATTCTTTTCATTAAAAAAGGAAAAAACAAAATTAATCCTGCTGATGCAATGCATTAATAATAATTGATTTATAATACGAAAAAGCCGGGCTACTTATTTAGTCCGGCTTTTTTTATTTAATAATAACAATGGCATAATCCAAAGGGATTAAAATCCCTCCCTACAATATAGCTCGAGTCTCCGACTCTCTACTAAAAATCTTAGAACCTCAGCATCTTAGAATCTTAGAACCTCCTCAAAAAAACCTACCTTGTAAACACCAAATGATTTCCATCAGAAAGATTGGCATCAAAACCATATCCATCATAATCGAAACCTTTAAGATCATCAATAGTTTCGGCATTCGTATCGATAATATAACGTACCATCATACCTCTCGCCTTTTTTGCGAAAAAGCTGATGATTTTTAATTTTCCATCCTTATAATCTTTAAAATCCGGAGTAATTACAGGAACTTTTAAAGCCTTAACATCAACTGCAGAGAAATATTCGTTACTCGCTAAATTCACAAACAATTCTCCTTTTTCTAATTCTTTGTTTAAAGCTTTTGTAACAGTTGGTTTCCAGAATTCATGCAGATTTTTATATTCACCAATTGGTAATTTTGTCCCCATTTCTAAACGGTACGCCTGCATTAAATCTAATGGTTTTAAAACGCCATAAAGACCGGATAAAATTCTAAGCTTATTTTGTAAAACCTCTATTTTCTCTAACGGAATTGTATAAGCATCCAATCCCGTATATACATCTCCATCAAAAGTATAAATGGCCGGACGTGCGTTTTCAGGTGTAAAAGGAGTTTTCCAATCCTGATTTCTTTTCCAGTTTAAATCTGATAATTTATCTGAAATCGACATTAAGTCTGATAATTCAGCTGGCTTTTTTTCTTTTAAAACTTTATGAACCTGACGCGCTTCCTTTAAAAAAGCAGGTTCTGTATATTGAGGAGTTGGTAATTCTTTTTCGAAATTTAATGACTTCGCCGGCGATATAACAATTTTCATGTGTGCATTTTTATAGGATTCAAAAATACAAATTGAAATTTTAAAAATATGTTATTACAATTGATTTGTTTGATAGGTATATAAATCAACCAGACGGATGTTTTTTTTTCGCCACGAATTCACGAATTTCTTTTTTTATTGATTATGATTCGTGAAATTCAGCGTGAAGTCTTTTGTTTTAATAAAATTTGATACCTGAAACTATGAATTTGTTCAAAAAAGTAAACGATAGATTGTAATAGGCATTTTCTATGTTGTAAATTTGCGGCTATAAAATTCCAAATAACATTTCAATATAAAATTGAAAGTTGCATTCTAAATATTAGCCACGAATTCACGAATTAACTTTTTAATCATTAATTTAAAAAAATTCGTGAATTCGTGGCGAAAAAAAAATTAGAGTATGACAAAAATATTATATCAACTGGAAAGTTATCAGATAATGGGAATTTTATTTGATGTTCATAGAAATTTAGGTGGAGGTTTTTCTGAAATCGTTTATAAAGATGCTTTAGAATATGAATTTAGAAAAGCAAACATTCCATTTGAAAGAGAAAAAGAATATTTAGTAAATTATAAAGACACAATATTGAATCATAGATTCTATGCTGATTTTGTTTTGTTTGATAAAATTATACTTGAAATAAAATCAAGTGATTTTTTACATCCCAAACATATTTCGCAATGTCTAAATTATTTAAAGGTTTCAAAAACCCATTTGGCAATTTTAGCAAACTTTAATTCTGTCTCACTTGAACACAAACGTATTATTTTATAAAAAATTAGTGAATTCGTGGCTATACAAACAAACTATAAAACAGCTTTACAAAATAAAATCTTCGAAATAATTTCGAAAGCATCCCAGGAACTTAATGTCGACAGTTATGTAATTGGCGGCTTTGTTAGGGATTTGCTTTTAAATCGGGGTTCAAAAAAAGACATTGATGTGGTTGCTGTTGGCAGTGGTATCGAATTGGCTTTGAGGGTTTCTGAATTACTTCCAAAAAAACCAAAAGTACAGGTTTTTAAAACTTACGGAACCGCAATGTTGCGTTTTGAAGATACTGATATTGAATTTGTTGGTGCCCGAAAAGAATCTTACAATTTTGACAGCAGAAATCCAATTGTCGAGAACGGAACGCTTGAAGACGATCAAAACCGTCGTGATTTTACCATAAATGCATTGGCTTTATCACTAAACGAAAAAACATTTGGTGAGCTTTCTGATCCTTTTAATGGTTTGGCTGATTTAGAAAACAAAACGATAAAAACGCCTTTAAACCCTGATATAACTTATTCTGATGATCCGTTGAGAATGTTGCGTGCGATTCGTTTTGCAACGCAATTGAATTTCGAAATCGAAGAAAACTCACTAAATGCTATCACTAAAAATGCAGATCGTATTAAAATTATCTCCGGTGAAAGAATTGTAGACGAATTAAACAAAATTCTATCTACTCCAAAACCTTCAACAGGATTTTTACTTTTATACAAAACCGGACTTTTAGATATTATTTTACCTGAGTTAACAGCTTTAAATCAAGTAGAGGAAATTGAAGGTCATACGCATAAAAACAACTTTTATCACACACTTGAAGTTGTAGATAATATTTGCCCTAATACAGATGATGTTTGGTTACGTTGGTCGGCTTTGTTGCATGATATTGGAAAAGCGCCAACAAAGCGTTTTAATAAAAAACAAGGATGGACTTTTCATGGTCATGAATTTTTAGGTGGAAAAATGGCCAAGAAAATATTCGAACGTTTGCATATGCCATTAAACCATAAAATGAAATTTGTGCAGAAAATGGTTATTATGAGTTCGCGTCCAATTGTTTTGGCGCAGGATATTGTAACCGACAGCGCAGTCCGCCGTTTGGTTTTTGATGCCGGTGAAGATGTTGAGGATTTAATGACATTGTGCGAAGCGGATATTACAACCAAGAATCCGTCGAAGTTTAAGAAATACCACAAAAACTTTGAAATCGTTCGCAAGAAAATTGTCGAAGTAGAAGAACGCGATCATGTTCGTAATTTTCAACCTCCAATTTCAGGTGAAGAAATTATGGAAATATTTGATTTAAAACCTTCGCGCGAAATTGGAGTTTTGAAAGAAGCGGTGAAAGAAGCTATTTTGGAAGGTGATATCCCGAATGAATATCAGGCTGCATATGATTTTATAATTAAAAGAGCTGTAAAATTAAATTTAACGCCTAAGAAATAATGGATGCTTTAGGTGCTGTCTTTCTTGTTTTACTTTTATTGGTATTCATAATATCAAATATTATGTTTTCAAAAAAACTAAAAGACACAAACACTAACCATTTTAAACTTAAAATTATATTTTTCTTTAGCTGCATAATTGCAATTGCAATAGTTTTTATTGCATTCTTTATTTTTGAATCCTCTATTCTTATAGATGTTTTAAAATTAGAAATCAATGATACGTATGCCGAGAGAATTGGGAAGCTTTCGATAATACTTCCATTAAATATTATTGCAAATTATTTTTTGGCAAAATTTTACTTAAAGAAAAAACGAACAAACGAAATAGAATTAATTGGAAAAGAATGAAAAAAGAGAATAAATCAGTAATCATTTGGTTACTATCAGGATGTGTTTTATTGTTTTTAATGGTTGTTGTTGGCGGAATTACCCGTCTGACAAATTCAGGTTTATCCATGACCGACTGGCATTTGGTAACTGATACCTTCCCGCCTCTTACGGATGCAAAATGGAATGAAGCTTTCGAGCAATACAAGAAATTTCCTGAGTATCAAAAAATCAATATTCACAACGATTTTCAATTAGCTGATTATAAATTTATTTACTTCTGGGAATGGTTTCACCGCTTTATTGGTCGAATCATCGGGCTAGTTTTCTTTGTTCCTTTTGTTTATTTTTTAATGAAAAAGAAACTGGATCGTTCTACTATCAAAAAATGTATCGTTCTTTTGGCAATGGGAGGTTTTCAAGGTTTCCTTGGATGGTTTATGGTTCGCAGCGGATTAATCGACAATCCTGATGTAAGCCATTTTAGACTTTCTTTACACCTTACTTTTGCTTTCATCACTTTCGCTTACACTTTATGGGTAGCATTAGATTTAATTTATCCTGAAAGAACGATTACTAAAGTAATTCCGCTTCGCAATATTGCGCGATTTGCTTTGGTGGCGCTATTAATTCAAATTATTTATGGCGGTTTTGTGGCAGGATTAAATGCAGGATTAATACACAATCACTGGCCATTAATGAGTGATGGAGAATTTATACACGATTCTGTTTTTATTGAACAACCAACTTTGGTCAAAAATTTAATCGAAGGTAAAAGCGGTGTACAGTTTGTACACAGAACTTTTGCTTATGTTGTAGTGGCTCTTATTTTGTTTTTATACTATAAAAGCACTCAATTTTCGCTTTCAAGAACGCAGGTAAATAGCATTAAAACTTTAGTAGCTTTTGTATTTATTCAATTTGCATTGGGTGTATTTACGCTATTATATAGTGTTCCATTGGCTTTAGGATTAATTCACCAAATTATGGCATTCTTCCTTTTGAGTGCAATGACTTTTACCTTGCATCGATTGAGCAAATAGACAAACATAAAAACAAAAAAGATCCTTCGTTTTAAGGATCTTTTTTGTTTTTTATCTATTTTGAACTAAACCGCATTGAACCTAAACCAGATTAAAATCCGGCCCTACAAAATTGATCGAGCCGATGGCTCTTTAATTTCGGGTTGAATTCTGCTTGGAATAAATTTATCCCAGCCATGCTTTAAAATCCTGTACTTTTTCGCGGCTTACAATTACTTCGTCTTCTTTATAAGACGGTAAAATTACTTTTAAGCGAGAATTGGTATACACCTGAATTTCTTTTATTGCTGTAAGCGGAACAATAAATTTTCTGCTTACGCGAAAGAAATCCTTCATGTCTAATTCCTGTTCCAAAATTTCTAAAGTAGAATCGATCAGATAGTTTCTATTTTCGAAAGTATGAATATAAGTTCCTTTGTTTTCACTAAAAAAACATTCGATTTCATCAGTCGTAATTACTTTTAAATATTGGCCTATTTTTACGGTGAATCGTTTTTTGTAACTCTTCTCGAAAGGATTGGACAACATTTGGCGAATTTGCTCAAAATCAAGCTGAAGATTTTGATTTCCTGAATCTGCTTTTGGAATTCGGTTTTTAAATTTTGTGACAGCAATTTCTAAATCATCCTCGTCAATAGGTTTCAAAAGATAATCGATACTATTTAATTTGAATGCCTTTAAAGCATATTCATCATAAGCCGTAGTAAAAATAATCGCGCTTTGAATGTTTACTTTTTCGAAGATTTCAAACGACAAACCATCTGATAACTGAATATCAAGAAAAATTAAATCAGGATGTTGATTATTAGTAAACCAATGAACTGATTCTTCTACAGAGTGCAGCATGGTTTCTACTGCAATATCTAACTTTTCGAGCTTACGCTGCAATAATCTTGCTGCAGGCTTTTCGTCTTCTATAATTAATGTGGTCATTTAGTACAATGCAAAAATTGAAAAATTCAGTTTAAAATTACTCCCATTTATTTTTATTCTGAGCATCTTTATCAATATATTTTTGAATTTTCTTTTGCTCCCAGTCTTTGCTAAAAAAAACGTCCGGTCCAAATACCGTAAAGGCATGAATTAAAATAGCAATGCCCCAAAATACAGCAGTTGAATACGTATGCCATTCAAATAAACCACTTTCATTAAACGCTTTCCCAAAAAAATCTCTGTTTAGACTCGAGAAAATAATGATCAAATTAACGATTATATACACTTTTAAATGCGAATAGAATCCTTTAATTTTTTTGACTTTTTTATATGCTGCCTTATAATTTTCGTCCCCGCTGTGTTTTCCATAATGCTTTTGGTATTCTTCACCTAATTCATCATAAAATTGTCTTCTAAAACTTCCCATTTTATTATAACTTTAAAATTATTGCCATTTGTTTTTATTCTCTTTTTCCTTGTCCATAAATTCTTTGATTTTTCTTTCTTCCCAGCCTTTTCCTAAAACCGGAAATACTTCAAAAACTTTTAACCCATGAAAAACAACTCCAAATCCCCACCACATCAAAGGCCAGTAAAACCATAAATGATTGGGTGATGTATACAAATTAATAAAAATCAAAACTGCGTTTACTAGTAAAAAAGAAGTCAGGTTTCCGTAAAATGCTTTAATGTTTTCTACTTTCTTTCTAGCTGCGAAATATTTATCCTCTTCATTATAATTTACTTCCATGATTACTCCCATTTTTGTTTTTTTGTTTTTTTCTCTAAGATACTTTTCACTTTACGCTCTTCCCATTCTTCGCCAAAAATTTTAAAAGAAGCAAATATGTCAATTGCAGAAACTACGAAGAAAACCGTCCAGATTCCCATTACAAAAAGATTGATATGTTTTAAAGGGAAAAAATTAAACGGAACTCCGAAATATTCCTTCAAAATAAAAAAGATCACTCCTATAACGTAGACAAACATGTGCGAATAAAAAGCTTTCAATTTTACTACTTTTTTATTTGCCATTTTTTGAAGTTCGAATTCTTCCTGATCATTATTAAGATGATTTTCCATAATTATTTCCAGGTTGGTTTATTTTCTTTCTCTAAAATTTCCTGAATCTTTCTTTCTTCCCATTCTTTATTGAAAAACGGTGAAAATTCGAAAGCTTTCAATCCGTGCGCAATCAATCCTATTCCCCATCCCATCACGCACCAAATAAACCATAAATATCCTGGCGATGTCATAAGATTTACCACTATTACAATTGGGTTACAAAGAATATAAACCATTAAGTGCTCGTAAAATCCTCTTATTTCTTTTACTTTTTTCTGAGCTTCATAATAGCGCTCTGCTTCGTTATAATTTGGTTTCATTATTTCCAGGTTTGTTTGTTATTTTCTTTCTCTAATATCTGCCTGATTTTTCGTTCTTCCCAATCTGAACTGTAACCAAAAACTTTAAAAGCATGCATTACAACTCCAAATCCCCAGCCCAAAGCCGAAAACCAAAACCACTGAAATCCAGGAGAATACCTCAAATTTATAAAAATCAAGAATGGAATCACACAAACATATGAAATAACATTCCCGTAAAAACCTTTCAATTCTTCTACTCTTTTTTTAGCTCTGAAATAAGCCTTATTTTCATCGCTATATTCTGCACTTGTTTCCATAACTGTAATTTGTTTGGTCAAAATTGGAATTTTGACTGTAAAATTTTTCTCATTTTGTTCAATCAATACTTTTCTGTTGGTTACAATTCCGTATCGATTTACGATATTCTGCAACCCCACTCCTTGCCTGTCCTGCAAAACTTCTTTCTTTTGAAAATCATTCTGAATGGCTAAATATTCTCCATCAACAAAAATTCTGATATGGAGTGGTTTTTGCTCACTCACTACATTGTGTTTTACTGTATTTTCCAGCAAAAGCTGCAACGATAACGGAACTACTTTTGCATCCGGATTGATATTTGTTGCAGGCAATTCGTAAAACAAACTATTTTCGAAACGCATTTTGAGCAAATTCATATACGTTTTTGCGAATGACAATTCATCCTCGACCGATACCAGTTCTTTGTCTTTTTGCTCTAAAACGTAACGGTAAATTTTAGATAATGAAGTGGTAAAACGTTGCGCATTATCCGGATTTTCTTCAATTAATGAACTTAAAACATTTAAACTATTAAAAAGAAAGTGCGGGTCGATCTGATTTTTTAAACTTTCGAATTTAGCATTTGCCGTTCCTGCGATAATTTTTTGCTGCGTTATCTCGAACTTTGATGCCTGTTTCCATTTTACCATAAAGCTTCTCGCCTGCATGAAAATAGAAACTCCAAGAGATAAAACGATATAAAAAAAGTGGTTCCAAATCATTCTGTCGCTAAAAAACTTCTCTACAGGAAGATTTTGAACTAATACATAAATGATATAATTAATTCCTAAAACGGCTGGAACAGTGTATAAAACCGTAACCAAAATTCCGTAATACACTCTTAAATTAGTCTGTTCCAGCCAATCCCATTTTCTATCCAGGAGAACACTTAAAAAACCATTTCCAAAACCCAATCCAAAAGAATAAAGAGAGCTTAAAAGAAATGTTAGCAATACGTTTTGAATGGTGAGATCAGCGCCTAAAAAAGCAGAGAATATTACTGTAAAGACCATAGAAATCTTGAAACAAATGATTGTTCCACTTTTTAAATCAGCAAATGAACTTCTATAGTCTTTCATTATAATATCAACTTAAATTTATTTTATTTTTTGCAATTTTTTTGAGCTTCTAAAGCTCTTTCTAATCCCCATTTTGGCGAAAAAGAAGTTTCTGGTTTAAATGTAGCAAAAAGTTCAACAGCTTTATCAACTTGTACACAAAGTGGTTTTGTGTCAACTCCTGTCCATTTTGCGCCGCCTAACTGATAATCAGCTTCTCCAAAAACAATTCTGGGATTGTTAGGATCGATTGCTTTTCCTTTTGCGTAAGCTTCCATTACCTTGGCTGAATATTTCATTCCGTTTGTCATTGGGTCTGCTACTACCCAAGCCGTATAAATCAAAGCCTGCAGGGCATATAATTCGGCATTGTTTTGATCTTTTATCAATTCAACATCCAATGCATCTTGAGCTTTTGTCAATAACAAATCTATTTTTGTTTTATCTTTTTCAGAAAATGCAGTTGTAGTGTTGATTAGAGCAACATAATAATTAGGCAAATAACTTGTTTTTTCTGCTGCAGCGATTCTTTCAAACAAAGCCGAAGCTTCTGTGTTTTTTCCCTCTTTCCAAAGCCCGAACGCTTTTCCCATTCCTTGTTCAAATTGTGTTTGGGCAGAACTTATTAAGACTGCGAATAATGCGACTAAAGTGATGATTTTTTTCATTTTACAGGTAATTAAAATGGTTGTTTTTAAATTATTTTGTTAGTTACTATTTTATAAGGTAATTTCAATTTTTGAATCTTTAGCAATGACAAATTTAGCATCTTTATAGGCCGGCGGTCCCATAAATCCTTTTGCATTGTTTGAAGCTGCATAATCTTCAGAAGGAATTCCCATCATATTTTTATCCAGTTTTCCGTTATTGTTTTCATCGTGATATGCTGAAATTGCATATTCTCCTGCCGGAAGATTTTCGAATGTTACCATTGCTTTGTTGTCTTTAATTTTAGAAGCAACGCTTTTATAAGTTGTTTTAAGAAATGTACCATCTGAATTGTACAAACCTACTTTAACAGTTCCTTCATTATTCTTTAAACCCGAAACAGAAACAGTTAGTTTTACATTTTGAGCAGACATCAGACTGCAGATAAATAAGGTTATTAATGTAATAATTTTGATCATGGCTTTTTTTTTTTAAAGTTACTAAGATGCTAAGGTTCTGAGATTCTAAGTTTTGTTGATGATTAAAACTCTTCTTTATTTTTAGTTTCTAAGTTTTGATTCTTAGAACCTTAGCAACTTAGTCGCTTATTATTTTATACTTCAAAAATACTTTGGTTTTTGTTCTCTTAAAATTAAATAATACTGAGTTGTTGATTTTGATGACTGAATTGTTTTTTTTTAAAGGTTCTGAGATTCTGAGTTGCTAAGGATCTAAGTTTTTATCTTAGCAACTCAGAACCTTAGCAACTTAGAGACTATAAATTTTTCAACTGATTCTCATTTTTATTATCACTAATCGTCCAGAAGAAACCTACGAAAAAGAATCTGTCTGCGGTTGGTACAACGGGCTGTCTGTTATAAACTCCGTTTGGGTCCGGTAATTTTGCGTAATCGTAACCAAAAACATTTTGAGTTCCTAATACATTCGAAACTGAGAAATACAGAATTTTTTGTGTCGTTAATAAATACGCCCAGTTAAAACTCAAACTATTATATGACTTTGTTTTTCCGTTCATAAATTGAGTTTGATTTGGATCGTTGTAAGGTCGGCCTGAACTATAACTGTTGGTGAAACCTATTTGCGATTTCCAATCGGTGATAAAATATTTGGTTACGATAGATAAACTGTGATTCGCAACAAAATTAGGAGTTGCCATAGTTGGAAAATTCTTGTATTGTCTTTCTGAATCGATATAAGAATATGAAATCCAATATTCTAAGTTTTTTAATAAATTACTGTCTCTCCAAAACAAATCTAATCCTTTTGCATAACCTGAACCGTTATTATTGAAAACCGAATTGTACTGAATATCTCTCGTATTGTACTGAACCAAATTGCTGTAATCTTTATAATAAGCCTCAGCTCTAAAGGTTTGTCCTGGTTTTGTAAACTGATAATTTAAAATATAATGTCTCGCTTTTTCACTTTCGAACTGATGGTATTTTGAGTATTTAATATAATCAACAACAGGAGTTTGGCTAAAATCTCCGTAAGCAAACGAAAACTGACTGTTTTTAGAAACTTTATAAGCGATTGAAGCTCTTGGTGCAATATTCGTTTCGTCAAGTAAACTATTATTCGAAAGCCTCAAACCTACTTTCATTGCCAGGTTTTTCGAGAATAAAATATCTCCTTCGGTATAAAATGCAGCGATGTTCGAATCGTAACCATTTGCTGTTTTTATTGAAATATTGTCATCAAAGTTTTCATTGTATCTGGTCATAAAATAATCGGCTCCAAAAGACAATTTAAAATAGTTTGAGATGTTTTTTCGCAATTTCAATTTCAGTTGTGCTGCATTTTCGTTGCTGTCAACATCATTACTATCGAATTTGATTTTGTTTTTGCTGTAACCGTAACTAATTCCTGAAGTAAGCTGCCAGCCAGTTCCAAAATCTCCTTTATAAGAGGCATTCAAATAAAAATTATTATTGTTTAAATCGGTTCTGATTGGATCAGCGAAATTTACATTCTTCTGGTTTAAATCGAATTTTTCGGCATCAAAAGCAGCGTATAATTTAAAAATACCTCTTTCAAAATGATATCGATATACTGCCTCACCTCCTAAAGATTGATACGGATTATTCCAGTCTACATTTTGAGGAATTACAGCCTGATAAGGCGCCAGATTGATATAATTGGTATTGATGCTAAAAGAGCTTTTTTTCCATTTTTGCGTGTTTCCAACTCCTAAACCTACAGTCATCAAGGCAATATCTGTTTTATTCTGGTCCGGCTCGTCTTGCGTATTCAATAACAAAACACTGGACAAAGCTTCACCATATTCAGCAGAATAACCTCCGGTAGAAAAAGCAATTCCGCTGAACAAAAATGGCGAAAATCTGCTGCGGGTTGGCAAATTATTAGTTGTCGCGCCATAAGGCTGCGCTACACGAAGTCCGTCTACAAAAGTCTGGGTTTCGCTGGCTTCACCTCCACGAACAAACAAACGTCCGTCTTCGCCAACGGTTTGTGTTCCCGGCAAGGTTTGCAGAGCCGCAATAATATTTCCGGCAGATCCTGCAGTGGTTACAATGTCTAAAGGTTTTAAAACTGAAACTCTGGCTTTATCTCCGGATTCTAATGTTCCGGCGGTAATTACAACGGCATCCAGTGCGTTTACATTCTCTCTTAATTTTACAATTTGGTCTTTATAGTTGGCAACATCAATTTCTTTTTTGAAAGTATCATAAAGTAAAAAACTGATCACTAATGTCTTACTTCCGGTTTCTGTTGTTTCAAACGAAAAATCTCCTGTTTCAGAACTTGTCGCTCCGTCGTATGTTCCATCTATATAAATATTAGCGCCCGGAACAGGCTTGCCTTTTTGATCTAATACTTTACCGGAAATGGTATTTTGGGCAAAAATGAAAGTCGTAAAAAATAAAAAGGTAATTGTAAAAAGTAATTTGGCTGTCATGGTTTTTGATTTTGATAGAGCAAATATATTTTAACATTTTTTGTTAAAAAATATAAAATAACCCAATTGTAGAATTTTAGGGATGAGTTGTAAATTAGTTTTATTTGTATCTTAGCTTTTAGTTCAAAGTATTTAATAAAACATCTAATGAACATAGCAATTGCACAGATAAAACCTTTAAAAGGAGATATTTCAGCCAATATTGAAAAGCATATAAAATTTATTGAACTTGCAGTTTCATTAAATGCGAATGCTGTCTTTTTCCCTGAACTTTCGTTAACAGCTTATGAACCAGAGTTGGCTAAAGCTATTGCAACTCATAAAGATGACAAGCGATTTGATGTCTTTCAGGAAATTAGTGATCTTAAAAACATTACTATTGGAGTTGGATTTCCGCTAAAAACTGAAAGCGACATACAAATTAGTATGATTATTTTTCAACCCAATAAAGAAAGTATTTCTTATTCTAAACAGCTACTTCACGAAGACGAATTGCCGTATTTTGAAAATGGAAAAGGCCAGGAAATAATCGAAATTGATAATCAAAAAATTGTTCCGGCTATATGTTATGAAAGCCTGCAAATAGAACATGCCGAAAAAGCAAGTGAACTTGGAGGTGAAATCTATCTCGCCAGTGTTGCAAAATCTCAAAACGGAATAGAAAAAGCGTTTGCGCATTATCCTAACATTGCTAAAAAATACATTATGCCGGTTCTAATGGCTAATTGTATTGGGGAATGCGATAATTTTGTAAGTGCTGGCCGCAGTGCTGTCTGGACAAAAGAAGGAAAATTAGCCTACCAGCTTGACAACAAAAACGAAGGTATAATCGTTTTTAATACTGAGACTGAAAAAGTTGTAAAACAGTTTATCTAGAAATTGATTTTATATCTTTGATAATCACTAAAACCGAAAATTTAATTTTTAGAAATCACAAATAATCCATCGCAGTTATGTCAGAAAGCAAAAGAGTTTCGAATTTATATCAGTCCATTTATAATGGAAATCCATGGCTGGAGGTTACTTTGGCACATACTTTAGAAAATATAACGGCTGAGCAGGCTTACAGAAAAATAAATCCAAATTTAAACACGATTTGGGAAATTGTCAATCATTTAATTCAATGGAGAAGGAATATTTTAAGACGTATGCAGGGAGAAACCGTTACTACTCCTGACCATAATTATTTTGTACCAATTCTGGATTCGTCTGAAGCTTCATGGGAACAATCGTTGCAAAGCCTGGGGAAATCACAAGAATTATGGGATGCCTTTTTTGAAGATTTTGACGATCAGGATTTCGAAAAAATTTATGTGAATAATGGTCATACGTATTACGAGCATATTCATGGCATTATTCAGCACGATGTTTATCATTTAGGACAGATTGTTATTTTGAAGAAGTTGCTTTAATTATATAGTAATAATATAAAAATTGATCCTTTCAAGGATTAAAATCCGTTGCTACAATATAAACCATTCCTCCGGAATTTTTTTGAGGAGTTCCGTAGGAACAAAATATAGTGTAGGGATGGATTTTAATCCATCATTCGCAATAGTAACCCAATCTTTTCATTTCGAGGAACGAGGAATCTCCGTAAGAAACTCCGCAAAGAAAGTGCAGATCTGTGTCGATTCTGCAACGAGGATTCCTCGTTCCTCGGAATGACAAGATTGGGTTCTGATCGCGAACGACAAGCTTATAAATAAGCAAACTAAATTTTAAATTCTTATGAATACCGAAAAAGAAAAAATGATTGCGGGAGAATATTATGTTGCAGGAGACCCTGTTTTAGTAAAGGACCGACGAAAAGCTAAAAATTTATTACACCGATTAAACGTAACCGAATATCGCTTAACCAAAAAAGCAAAAGAAATTTTAGCTGAATTAATTCCTAATACGGGCAAGAGTTTTTATATCGAGCCTCCTTTTCATTGCGATTACGGTTATAATATTTTTTGTGGCGACAACGTTTATTTTAATGTCAATTGTGTTGTTCTGGATTGCGCGCCCGTAAATATTGGATCGAATGTGTTTTTCGCTCCAAATGTTCAAATCTATACTGCCACGCATCCGCTTGACGCCGAATTAAGAAGATCACTCGAAAATGCATTGCCTATTTCTATTGGAGACGATTGCTGGATTGGCGGAAACTCTGTTATTTGTCCAGGTGTAACTATTGGCAAAGGCTGTGTTATTGGCGCAGGATCTGTGGTTACAAAAGATATTCCGGACAACTCATTAGCTGTTGGAAATCCGGCCAAAGTTATTAGAAAATTAAATCAAGAACCTGAATCGAAATAAATGCTTACCTTAAATAAAGTCCATCATATTGCCATCTTATGTTCTGATTATCAAAAATCGAAAACTTTTTATACCGAAGTTTTAGGATTAACGATTATTAGGGAAATCTACCGCGAAGAGCGCCAATCTTACAAATTAGATTTGGCTTTAAACGGAACTTACATCGTCGAATTATTTTCATTTCCAAATCCGCCGCAACGTCCTTCACGACCCGAAGCGGTTGGATTACGTCATCTAGCATTCGAAGTAATTAATCTGGAAGAAACAATTGCTTTCCTGAATACTAAAAATATCGAGTCAGAACCCATCAGAATTGACGAAACGACCGAAAAGCGATTTACTTTTATCGCTGATCCTGATTTATTGCCTATTGAGTTTTATGAGAGATAAGTGATTTTCTTGCCACAAAGACGCTAAGACGCAAAGTTTTTTTTTTAAGATTAAGTGATAAAACATATTGTTTGTCATTCTGAGGAACGAAGAATCACAATCGTAACGCCGCAAACAAAATCGCCAATCTTTGCCAAGTTTCTTATGATATTTCTCTTTCGTAAACATGACATAAAATGAGGAAAAACTTTGTGCCTTGGTGTCTTTGCGGCAAAGTAAAGAATTTTCTTTCTTTTACAACTTTAACACAATATAATGAGTGATTTGTATTAAAAAACGAATTTGATTCTCTAATTTTGTAATCCGCATAAAAATATTGCGATTTTATAAATCCACATCTGATGAACAAAACGGCGAAAATCAAAAAAAATCATCAATTTATTGTCCTTCAAAAATTAGTTATCGTTTCTGTTTTAATTGGCTTTCTTTCTGCCTTTTTAGGAATTTCACTAAAAAAAATTACTGAATATTACGAAGAAATCTTCTTTCATGAAGTCTCGGTCAACCCCATTTTTTATATTATTTTTCCGGTTTTCGGATTGTCTGTAATTTATTTTCTAAGACAATATTTATTCAAGAAAAAAGAAAACAAAGGCATCAAAGAAGTTTTTGAAAGTACCAAATCAACTTCAAAAAATTTACCTTCTTATAAAATTCCATCCCACTTTATAAACGGCTTACTAACCGTTGCTTTTGGAGGTTCAACCGGAATAGAAGTTTCTACAGTTGTTGCCACCGCCACAATAGGATCTGTTGCACAGCAAAAAGAGAATGTATTTCGTAAATACAAAACTGAGTTAATTTGTGCCGGAGTTGCTGCAGGTGTTACAGCATTATTCAGCAGCCCAATTGCAGGAATTTTATTTGCACTCGAAGTAATTTCCAGAAAAGTAACCCGTGCTTTTGTGATTTCGAACATCATTGCAGTTTCAGTTGCTTTTGGATTACTTACTATACTAAAGGAAGAGCCATTGTTTGCTGTTTCTATTACAACCTGGCACCTAAAAGCGATTCCGTATTTTGTTCTTTTAGGAATTTTAGCCGGAATAAATTCGGTTTATTTAACCCGTTGCGTTTTATTCTTTAAATCTCAATTTGGAAAAATTGATACACATTATTATAAAATCTTAATTGGTTCTGTTGTTTTAAGTGTTTCGTTATTTGTTTTCCCTCAATTATATGGCGAAGGCTATCATGCTATAAAAGGGATTTTTGGCAACTCAGCCGAAATTCCGTTAACATTAACTTTAGCGTTTACTTTTGTTGGGGTTTTACTTTTAAAACCTATCGTAACCTCGATAACATTAGCTTCGGGAGGAGACGGAGGCGTTTTTGCTCCTAGTCTTTTCATAGGTGCATTTTTGGGATTATTATTGGCCTCTATTTTAAACACGTTTTTTCATGTTCACGTACTTCCGGTTAACTTTATGATTATCGGAATGGCAGCTGTTTTAAGTGCCAGTATTCATGCACCCTTTACAGCCATATTTTTAGTTTGCGGATTAACAAATGACTACACTTTATTTTTACCCATTTTGGTCGTTTGTTTAATATCAAAATATACCGCAAAAATGATTTATCCGTTTACAGTATATAGTTATGCACCAAGCTTAACCAAATAATAGCACAAATTAAGTATAACCTTAACTCTTTTCAAGTAAAATACCACATTTATGCCCACTCCTAAAATTAAAAGAAGCTACCGCAAAACACGATATATTCTTTATAAGGAAACTTTAATTGACACGAAAGAACATTTTTGGTCCTTTATCGGTTCATTTATCGGGATTGGAATTTTGGCTTACGTACAGTCAATTCACTTTTCAGGAAATGATGCCGTTTATTTAATTGGTTCTTTTGGTGCTTCGAGTGTATTGGTGTACGGCATTATTCAAAGTCCGTTTTCACAACCGCGAAATTTAGTTGGCGGACATGTAATATCAGCTTTTATAGGTGTTACAGTTCATAAACTGGCACCGGATATTATCTGGATTGCGGCGCCATTGGCCGTTTCGCTGGCCATAATCGCTATGCAGATTACAAAAACACTTCACCCTCCAGGAGGCGCAACCGCTTTGATTGCCGTTATCGGAACCGAAAAAGTAAAAGCTTTGGGATATATGTACGTGATTTCTCCGGTTTTAGTGGGAACATTAATTTTACTTTTTACTGCTTTGATTTTTAATAATATGACTTCAGGCAGAAGTTATCCTAGTCATAGCTCTTATCACAAACGTTATCATAAAATTAGAAAACGATTGGTTGGGAGATAGTTTAAAATTTCCTATTATTTCGACGTAAGGAGATAAATGCTAAAAATCGCCACGAATTCACGAATGATGATTTACAACGAATAGCAACAAATTCGTGAATTCGCGGCTTAAAATTTTCAAAGGGCAATAATATCCCATTCAAACTGGACATTTACTCTATGAATGTGATTTCTTATTAGTCAAAAACGATACACTAATGAATAATTTTTCGATAAGGAAAATCTTTTCAACAAATCGCGATTCCTGATTCGTATTTCATTTTTTATATTTTACCTTTGACCTCTCAATAAAAACAAAGATTATGGTTTATAAATTTAGAGTAATTCTAGACGCCGAAGAAGATATTTTTAGAGACATTGCAATTCTTGAAGACGATACGCTTGAGGATTTACACAATGCAATCTTCAACGCTTTTGGTTTTGACGGAATGGAAGTAGCTTCGTTTTATACCTGCGATGAAACTTGGAATCAGGAAGATGAAATTGCACTTTTTGATACTGGCGATGTTCCCGGAGAACAAAGAACCATGAGCGATTATAAATTATCTGACCTCTTAGATGAGCAAAATACTAAAATCATTTATGTATATGATTTTATCAACATGTGGACTTTCTTAGTTGAATTGGCCGCTATTGAAGATCAGATTGCAGGAGTTCCTTACCCGGAAACATTATTCTCTCACGGAGAAATGCCTGATGAAGCCACAGAAAAAAGCTTTGAAGCCGATATGCACGACGATATCTACGGAGAATTTGAAGATGATCTTGACGAAGACGATCTTGACATGTTCGAAGGCGACGACAGCTTTGAAGATTTTGGATTTGAGGAGAATTGGAATTAAACTAAGTTTCTGAGATACTAAGTCTCTAAGATTCTAAGCTTTTTTTTATTGAAGGAATTTTCTTATTTTTAAAAATTAATTTAAAAATAAAAAAATGAGTCATTTTAGAAAGATTTTAGTTTGGCAGAAATCAATTACCTTAGTTACCAAAATTTACAAAGCAACAAGTACATTTCCAAAAGAAGAAATGTTTGGATTAACTTCTCAAATACGTCGAAGTTCAGTTTCTATTCCTAGCAATATTGCAGAAGGATCTGGAAGAGAAAGTAATAAAGATTTTTTACGATTTTTATATATTTCTCTTGGCTCTATATTTGAAATGCAGACCCAGCTTGAAATTGCAAAAAATATAATTTATTTAAAAGAAGAAGAATTTAACAATTTATACGAGGACAGTCGAGAGATCGAAAGAATGTTAGCTTCATTAATTCGAAAATTAAAAGACACTAACTAAAAAACTTAGAATCTTAGAGACTTAGAATCTCAGTAACTCTAAATATGATCAACCTTTTCAACACCCACATCGAGACGCTTGCGATACACCGCGTAGGAAACAAAAGCAGAAACGAAGCGATTTTTTTATCGGAACAGCCTTTTAATTTGAATGATGAAATTGTGCCTTTGATAAAAGAGTACTTTTTTAAGCCTTTTAGAGAGAAAGAAGAAAACTATTATCAGTTTGCGCACGAAGTCGATTTGGATTACAACGACATGTTTAAATATGCAACGGAGATTTTTGATAATCCAAATAATTTGCAGGAGATTTCTAAAAGAATCACTACACATTTATTTGAGCAATCGAATCACCCGCACATTAAAAACGGAGAGGTTTATGTAACGTATTTAACCAATTTAAGTATCGACAATAATGTTGTTGATGCAATCGGAATTTTTAAAAGTGAGTTACAAGCCGACTTTTTACAGTTTGAAGAAAAAAACAGTAACCTTGAAATGATTTTGCAACAAGGCATCAACCTGAGCAAATTAGATAAAGGTTGTTTGATTTTTAATTATAAAAAAGATGAGGGTTATAAAATTCTAACTGTTGATAGTAACCGTTATGACGCACGTTACTGGTTAGAGCACTTTTTATCTGTTGATGCTTTTGAAGATGAAAACTTCATCACAAAAAAATACTTGAAATTTTGCCAAAACTTCGCAAAAGACGTTGTTTTGCCAGCTGAAGACAAAAAAGAAGAGGTAATGTTTATGAACAGATCTGTGAATTATTTCGCAAAAAATGATCAGTTTGAGGAACAAAACTTCCTAAACGAAGTATTAGACAATCCTGACTTGATTCCTGAATTCAAAAACTATAAAGTGGATAAAGGAGAAAAATACAGCATCGAAGATGTAACCTCATTCCCTATTGCCAACGCAGCAGTTTCTGACGCCAGAAAATCGATTAAAAACGTTATTAACCTGGATACACATATTCAGATTAAAATGGATTTTATCAATCCTGAAAGCGCTGAAAAATTTGTAGAAAAAGGCTGGGATGAAGAAAAACAAATGTATTACTACTTAGTTTATTTCAATAAAGAAGAAAAAAGCTAGTAGTTGATTCATTTTCTATTACTTACTTAAAACAAAAAACGGCAATTACAATAGTACTTGCCGTTTTTTTATTCATTGTATTTCCTTTCAATAAAATAAAACCAATTTAAAATGGATCAATCCCAAAAGCTATTGCGAGAGAAAAAAATTTAACACGGAGAACGCAAAGTTTTTCAATATACTAAGTTCAATAAAAACACAAAGTTCACAAAGCTTTGTGGCCTCAGATTGTGTAAACACAACTTAAATCTTAGTGAACTTTGCGAATCCCGATAGCTATTGGGATTGTATACTCTGCGTTAAAAATAGGAGTATGAAATTTTCAATGTTTCTCCACAAATTTTAGTATTATCCCTTTAAAATTTGCTAGATTTGGTAATCGGTCTAAATTAAAATCAAAAATAATGGCAGATTTTAAAAAAACAGAATTAGAAGAACTTGCCTTTAAAACTGCGAAAACATTACTTGCAAAATATCAAAATCCGCACGATCTTAAACTTGAAGAAAATTCATCTTTAGAGGATTCGTATACTATTTTAATTACGCTTTTATATACTGAAAAGTTAAATCCTGAAGACCAATTAGCCATTGTCTCTATCATAGACGAAATGAAACGAATTGACGGCAACCTATAATTCAATAAAAAACGGCAACTACTCTGGTAATTGCCGTTTTTTATTTTTACTAATTTTATACATTATAATATAGAAAATACCGCTTTTACTATATCGTCGTAAACTTGTTTATCTCTTTCTCCGGTTCGGGCCAAAACACGAATTCCGGAATAATTATTAAAGATGAAGCGAGCCAAAACCCTTGCATCTTGTTGTTTCGAAATATGTCCGGACTCCTGCCCTTTCTTTACTGCTTTGGTAAAAACCTGTTCCATAGTCTGGCTGTTGCTTTTTACGATTTTTGCAATGTCTTCATCGTGCATGGCAAGTTCTACAGACGAGTTGACCATAAAACAGCCTTTTGTAATTCTGTCTTCCAAACTTTCAATAACGGCTTGTTTAAAAATATCGTGCAGTGTTTCTTTTACATTTTCAGATTCATCCAAAAGCTTTATAACCTGATCTTGCGACTGTTTTAGATAACGCAGCAATGATTGCGCAAAAAGTTTCTGTTTGTCTCCAAAAGTGTCATACAAACTCGAACGGCTTATACCTAAATGCGTAACCAAATCCTGAGCCGAAGTTCCGTTATAACCTTTGTGCCAAAAAATTTCAATTGCTTTGTCTAAAGCTTTTTCTTCATTAAATTCTTTTGTTCTAGCCATGATCGAAAATTTAAATTTCTATACAAAGATACTGATTATACGGAACAATCGTTCCTGAATTTGTGTAAAAAAAATTAAACTACAGCGTTTACTGTAAGTCCGCCATCGACAACAATTTCTGTTCCTGTAATGAATGAAGCATCATCTGAAGCTAAGAAACCAACGGTTTTTGCAATTTCAGAAGATTGTCCAAAACGTTTCAATAAAATTTTCTCTGACAAAACTGTTCCAAAACCTTCTACTTCTTCTTTTTGCAATCCTAATTTTCCGTACAATGGAGTTTCAACAGGACCAGGAGAAACAGCATTTACCCTGATTTTTCTTGGTGCCAATTCTGTTGCAAAAACTTTATTTAAAGATAAAACTGCAGCCTTACTTGAAGCATAAACACTAGAATTTGGCATACCAACATGTGCATTGATTGAAGTATTGAAAATTATAGAACCACCGTCATTTAAAATAGGCAATACTTTTTGCACTGTAAAGTAAACTCCTTTTACATTTACATTCATGATACTGTCATAGTGTTCTTCTGAAGCTGACTCTACCGGAGCAAATGAAGCAATTCCTGCGTTTAAGAATAAAATATCAACTTTTCCGAATTGTGCTTTTACCTGTTCAACCAAACTATCAATTGATTTTAAATCAGATTGATCTGAAACAATTCCGGTTACTTTCAATTCAGTTTCGGCTTTTGCCAAGGCTTCTTTGTTTCTTCCTGTTACAATTACTGTTGCACCTTTCCCAACCAATTCAGCTGCAGCTGCATATCCAATTCCACTATTTCCACCTGTTACAATAGCCACTTTGTTTTCTAAATTTTTCATTTTATTTAATTTTAAGTTATTGATTATTCAATTATTATGGTACAAAGATATAATAACGGAACGATCGTTCCGTTATTAGACGTGTTAATATTTAGTTAAAATAATGATCCGTTTTTTAAAGCCCCACTTTATAAGGAGTTATCTCTATTGAACCATAAAGGAAAGAAATGGTAAAATGTCGGTGATTCTTAATTTATGCTTAATTTTGTACTCTAAAAACAAAAAAAAATGGATCGTCTTTTACACAACGAAAGTCCTTTCGAAACGATAATCTCATTTCATAAACTAATTGAGTCTTTTGAACAAATTGCTTTATCAGATGTTGACTACCGATCTAATTACGCCAAAGCCATTCTTAAAGAAGTTGAAGCATATCCGGAATTCAGAACCGGAATTCGCGAATACAGCACCATTAAAAACAATGAAGCTTTAATTAAGAATTTGGTTGCCGATTTATTCCCAACGGCTTTGACTTATAATGAAATAAAGGCAATTACAATTCCTTTTCAGAATATATCCTTCAACTACACAGAACGTTTCAAGAAAATTTTACGCAATGCAGGTGACGAATTTTATATGGAAATTCGCGATTTTGATGAACATCAGTTCTATATTAATAATTGTTGTTTGATTTTAAGCAATTATTATAACGAACATATTGATTTCAACAAACCTTTTTTCTATGATATTCCGGACGAAAGCGGCGTAGAAAAACATTACCGCATTTTGTACAATGCCGATTTTATGGAAATTTCTCCAACAGAAAAATCTATAGCTTTGACTCAAAGTGATATTGATCTCTTAATAGATAACTATAATGATATCGAATTATGGAAATCTAAATTTCCTCCGGGAAGCTGGCAGTTAAAAGGTTTCGGAATTGTTTCTTTGTTTGATGCCACGACAGAAAGTGCTATTTCGACATTGAAAAGTAATTTATTGAAACCTGGTGTAAAAACAGTTACAACAGATCATGAAGTATCGAATATTTTTCAGTCTATTTTTAATCTTCCTAACTTAAAAGTTGGATTTATTATTTATAATCCTGAGGAAGAAAAATTCATAAGACCTGCAAAGTACGAAACGCAGCTGAAGAGTTTTTTACTTGCTGCAGATCAGGAAGTCGATTGTAAAAATGCTTTTTTTGGATGTTCGTTCGAAAACTTACTCGACAAAAAAGAACCGTTTGTTATTTCCAATGTTGCTAAATTTACAGAAGAATCGACCAACAAAAGACTTGGCGAACATTTATTAAAACAAAATATCAACAGCTGTATTTTTGCACCGGTTATCAAAGCCGGACATTTATTGGGTGTTGTTGAATTGGTTTCTGAAAATGCGCGGGATTTAAATAGTGTGAATGCGACAAAACTGGAATTGGTTTTACCGTATTTGACAGATACGATTGATCGTTACAATACAGATATGCAACATCAGATTGAAGCGATTATTCAGCGTGAATACACTACAATTCATCCGAGTGTTTACTGGAAATTTAAAAAAGAATCTCAGAATTATTTTCAAAACACCAATCATACAAAGGATTATATTTTTAAGGAAATTGTGTTTAAAAATGTATTTCCGTTATACGGACAAATCGATATAAAAGGTTCGTCTGAACATCGAAATGAAACGGTAAAAATTGATTTAAAAAATCAGCTTTCTGCTTTATTGGAAATTTTTGACAATCAAAAACCAAACTCCAATCTGGTACTTTTGGAACAAAGAAAATTTGAATTGGAATCGATGCGAACCGAATTGGATTTTCCGCTAAAAGCAGATACAGAGCAACATATTCAGCGTTATATTGAAGAAGAAATTCATCCAATATTAAAAAATACAAAAGACAACGCTACGAATCAAAAATTAGAAGAATTCTATTTTTCTACACTGGATGAAAAAACAGGAATGTTTTATCAGGAAAGAAAGAAATTTGATAATGCGATGTCAATCATCAATAAAAGACTGGCTTCTGTTCTGGACAAAAAACAAATTGAGGCACAGCAAATTTATCCGCACTATTACGAGCGCTTTAAAACAGATGGTGTCGAGCATAATTTATACATTGGAGCTTCGATTTCGCCCACTAAGCCGTTTGATATTATGTATTTGCACAATTTGCGCTTATGGCAATTGCAGACTTTATGTGAAATGGAATTAGAACATCATCAACTTAAAGAATCTCTGCCTTACGAGTTGGATGTTACTTCGTTGATTTTGGTATTTAGCCAACCGCTTTCTATTCGTTTTAGAATGGATGAAAAACGTTTTGATGTTGATGGAACTTACAATGCAAGATATGAAGTCGTTAAAAAACGAATCGACAAATCGAATATTAAAGGAACCAAAGAACGTATTACAGAGAAAGAAAAAATTACAATTGTGTATTCGCAAAACAGCGAAGAAGCCGAATATTTAAAATACATTAAATACTTACAGCACAAGAAAATTCTTGAACCGTCAATTGAACAATTTGAAGTTGAAGATCTTCAGGGAGTTTCAGGTTTGAGAGCGATTCGTGTAAAAGTGATTAACAATACCGCAAGTCCAACAGCGAACAAAATTACGTATCAGGATTTATTAGATGAGCTTAATTAATTATTAAGTCGTTAATATGCCAATTTTTTGATTGAATAACTAAAGCTTTGTCAAAGTTTGAAACTTTGACAAAGCTACTTTAGTAATCAAAACTTTAAATCGATTTAAATGCGATTACAAAAGCAACGACCGTAATAATGATTCCTATCATGAAAAAGTTGTAGGCAATTCGCAATAAGTTGTATTTACGCTGTAACACCAATCCCAGGTAATACAAATCTTTAATCATATTCGAATAGAGATAGTCACGATCTTTCATCATTTCATTCATTGCCCAATCATATTCTTCTAAAGGCATCTTGTAGAAGTTTCCAAAAAACAATAAATTAATTTTTTTGTTTTCTATGTCTTCTCTGGTAAAAACTCCTGAAGTAACTTTTGGTCTTGTAGATAGAATTGCAAAAATTATCGTAACAACACTTGACATTAACATTATAAAAGTTGGTATCACCAAATGTGCATTTTTAGGACTGTCTAATTTTGGAATAATAGACGAAAGTGCAATCGAAATAATAATTGCATTTACAGACAATAAAATATTGGCTTTGCTATCGGCAATTCCGCTTAATCGCGTATGATTTCCTAAAGTAACGCGAAACAAAGTATCGACACCACGATCCGGTTTTTCGATTTTTTCTTTCTTTTTTAGTTCGTCCTCCAGTTTATCCGCTTCTTTCTTTTTTTGTTTTTCAATTTTCTTCTGAACAAGCATTAAATTCTTCTCTTTTAAAGGCTGCCATTTTCTCAGCGCATAATCAGTGTAAAAACGATGTTTGTTCATTAAAAAATTCAAATTTTCTTTTGCCCATTCGGCATTAGAAAAATCCAGATTCCAGGTATTTTTTAGTTCAATTCGCAACAATTCGCAGGTTGTTTCGTATTCTGTTCCAACAAGATGTGCAAAATCAGCATCTTTAATTATTTTTTCTAAATGTGTTTTAGGAATGTATTCTTTTACGGTAGCCATAATCAAATTGGAAACTGCCGTTATAAATTCATCCGATTGTTCTTTTTCTTTTAAAAAACTTGTAGCAATTTTCACACTCTCCTGCTCATGATTTTCATAACCATCAACATATCCTGTATCGTGAAACCAGGCAGCAACTAAAAGCATTTCCTTTTCATTTTCTTTAACATTTTCTTTTTTACAAAGCACTTTTACTGCATTTACTACCGTTAAAGTATGGTTAAAATTATGATAAGAATATAAATTAGAAAGTTTATCTTTGAGTAAATTACTGACGAAATCTTCGGATTGTTCTATTAGATTCATGGAGAATTGTTTTTATACCACTAAATTATGAAATTGTTTTTGGATAATCATTTTATTACTAAAATTAAAAACCGGTCTTTGGCATTAGTTGTATTGCTGCTGGTTTATTCCTGCGCTACGCATAAAGCGCAATACGGAAAAAATGTTAGTGCTTACGAAACGGAAAACGCAACTGATACTATAAAAATTGCACATACAATTTATTTAGTTGGAGATGCCGGAAATGCAGATGAAAAACAGGCACAGCAAACGCTTGAACTGCTGCATCAGAAATTAAAAAAATCAAACAAAAAAGCGACCTTACTTTTTTTAGGAGACAATATTTATCCTAAGGGTTTTCCCAGTGATGATAATGCTGCAGCAATATCTTTGGCTGAAACAAAACTAACCAACCAATTGAAACTTACTAAAGGTTTTAAAGGAAAAACAATTGTGATTCCCGGTAATCATGATTGGTATAATGGTATAAAAGGGCTGGAACGCCAAGCCGATTTTGTAACAAAATATCTGAACGACAAAAAAGCTTTTTTACCTCGAAAAAGTTGTGCTATCGAAGATGTTAAGATTGACAGTACTGCTACGCTAATTACTGTTGATAGCGAATGGTTCTTAGAAGATTGGGATAATCACCCCACAATGAATGATAATTGTGACATTAAAACAAGAGAAGATTTCTTTGATCAGTTAGAAAATCTATTAAATAAAAATCAGGAAAAGACAGTTGTTCTTGCTATTCACCATCCTTTGATGAGCAACGGAACTCACGGAGGACAGTTTTCTTTAGAAAAACAATTATTTCCTTTAGAACAAAAAATACCATTGCCGATAATTGGTTCTTTTATCAATTTACTACGAAAAACATCTGGTGTAAGTCCGCAGGATATTCAGAACAAGCAATATACTATCTATGCAAAACGTATTAAAACCCTTTTGCAAAAGCAAAAAAATGTAATTGTTGTTTCCGGACATGATCACAATCTTCAATATGTAAACAAAGAAAACATTCAGCAAATTATTAGTGGTGCCGGATCAAAATCTGAAGCGGCAAGAGCTATAAACCCTACTGAATTCTCCTATGGAGGAAATGGTTATGCGACCTTAACTTTGTTTAAAAGCGGTGATGCAAAAGTTGCCTTTTTTGGAAATGAAAACAATAAAGAAAAATTACTTTTTGAACATGAAATCATTAAGGCAAAAGAAATTAATTGGGCTGCAACTGTAGACAGTAAATTTCCTGCCACTATGACTACTTCTATTTACTCAGCAAAAATGACCAAAAAAAGTGTTTTTCATAAATTCTTATTTGGGAATCATTACAGGAAGTACTACAGTTTGCCAATAGAAGCTAAAACGGCCACTTTAGACACCTTAATGGGCGGTCTTAAACCTATTCGCGAAGGCGGAGGACATCAATCTGTATCGTTACGAGTTTCAGATCCTAAAGGAAGAGAATATGTTATGCGCGCCATGAAAAAAAGTGCTACTGTATTCCTGCAATCAGTAGCTTTTAAAGATCAGTATGTTGTTAATGATTTTGAAGATACATATGCTGAGAACTTTTTATTCGATTTCTATACTACTTCACACCCTTATACTTCATTTGCCATTGGCAGTATGGCAGACCAAATTGGTTTACCTCACACCAATCCTGTTTTGTATTACATACCCAAACAAAATGGTTTAAAAGAATTTAACTCCAATTTTGGAGATCAGCTTTATATGGTCGAAGAAAGACCTGCTGATAATCATTTGGACGGCAAAAATTTTGGCAATCCAACGGATATTATTAGTACTGAAGATATGATGAAAAATCTTCATAAAGACGAAAAATACAGCGTTGATGAAGATGCTTACATGAAAGCACGTTTATTTGATATGCTTATTGGCGATTGGGACAGACATAGCGACCAGTGGCGTTGGGCAGAACATAAAAAAGGCAGTAAAGTGCTTTACGAACCAATTCCCCGTGACCGCGATCAGGCTTTTGTAAAATATGATGGAACTTTACTTTCGATTTTAATGAATATTCCGGCGCTGCGCCACATGAGAACTTTCAAAAACAAAATTGATAATGTAAAATGGCTTAACAGAGAACCTTATCCTATGGATTTAGCCTTTTTAAAGACTGCCGAAGAGAAAGACTGGATTGCTCAGGCTAAATACATTCAGGAAAATTTATCAGATAGTGATATTGATAAAGCTTTTAAAAACTTACCAAAAGAAGTTCAGGATGCCACGATTGAAGACATCAAGAAAAAATTAAAAAACAGAAAGAAAGATCTTCAAAAATATGCTTCAGATTATTTTGATGTTCTAAGCCATACCGTAATGATTGCCGGAACTGATAAAAAAGATAAATTTATCATTAACCATAATGCTAAAAAAAATATTGAAATTCAGGTTTTTAGAGTTAAAAAAGAAGGTGATGAATTAATTTACACCAAAACGGTAACGGATGCTAAAACGAAAAATCTTTGGATTTATGGTTTAGATGATAATGATGTTTTTGAAGTAAAAGGAAATCAGAAATCAAACATTAAAATTCGTTTGATTGGTGGTCAAAACAATGATACGTACAATATCGAAAACGGAAAAAAAGTAATTGTCTACGATTTTAAATCTAAAGAAAACACCTATAATCTCGATTCTAAAACTAAAACACAACTAACAGATGATTATGATGTGAACCTGTACAATTACGAAAAACCTAAATATAATGTGGTATCAGGACTTCCTAACATTGGTTATAATCCTGATGACGGTGTAAAAGTAGGGATCAATTTAAATTATACGGTTAATAATTTCAAACAAAATCCTTACACGCAAAGACACGTTTTAAACGCATTTTACTATTTTGCAACCGGAGGTTTAGAGTTTAATTATGTAGCGCATTTTCCTGGTTTGTTAGGTAAATGGGTGATTGATGTTGAATCGCAATATACGACTCCAAACTTTGCCATGAATTATTTTGGCTACGGAAACGAAACTAAATACGATGCTGACGAAGTCGATATGGATTATAATCGCGTACGTATTAGAAAATTTAATGTTTCGGGCGCTATAAGACACGTTGGCCGTTATGGAAGCGAATTTAGCGTACTTCCACTTTTTCAAAGAATGACTGTTGAAGAAACTGAAAACAGATTTATTGACACGCCAAATATTGTAAATCCAAATGTTTTTGATAATCAGAATTATGGTGGTTTAAAAGTAAAATATCTTTTCAAAAATTCTGATTTTGCAGCAAAACCAACCTTAGGAGTTGCTTTTATGGCTTCTGCAACATGGCTGACTAATTTAGATAATACAAAACAAAACTTTCCTACGATTGAAAGCATTTTGGGGTTTACGCACAAAATTGACCATAACGGTAAATTAGTTCTGGCGACCTACTTAAAAGGAAAAGCTGTTTTAAATAATAATTTTGATTTTTATCATGGAGCTTCTCTGGGCGGAGATACTGATTTAAGAGGCTACAGAAATGAACGCTTTTTAGGAAGTTCTTATTTTTCTCAAAGCAGTGATTTACGATTCAGCATTGGTAAGATTCAAAAAACAATTGCTCCGTTAACATACGGGATTCTGGGTGGTTTTGACTACGGAAGAGTTTGGCTGGATGGTGAAGACTCTAAAAAATGGCACCAGGATTATGGTGGAGGAGTTTGGATTAATGCAATTAATGTTTTAACAGCAAGAGTCTCTTATTTTAAATCTCCTGATGAAATAGGAAGAGTTATTTTTGGAGCGGCATATAGCTTTTAGTATAAGATGCTAAGATTCTGAGATGCTAAGGTTCTAAGTTTTTTTTTCTTTGGTTCAAAGTTATAGAGGCTCAAAGGGACAAAGTTTTTAGCCACGAATTCACGAATTATTTTTAATATGATTCGTGAATTCGTGGCTATTTTTTTACTATTACCTGAAATGATTTTGAGGGGCTTCTTCGTTCTACTTTAACTTAGAAACTTAGCACCTTCCTTATTTAATTTTACATTCGTAAACGTTCCCTCCTGTTTTATTTGCTTTTTCATCTGCAATCAGTAAGGTATTATTGTCTTTGAAAACTATAGCTTCTTTTTGCGAAAAGTGATTTAGTTTTATTTCGGTTTGAGATCCTTTATGAAATAAATCGCCTTTAAAACCTTTAAATAAAACAATTTTATCATGACTTAACAAAACAACTTTTTTTCCGTCAGGGCTAATTGTGGCGCTTGTCAACACACAATGATTGTAATTATCACAAGTTTTAAATTCACCAATTTTAGTCGCTTTTTGAGTTCCCGGAGCGTTTAGAATTTTATAAATAAAAGCTGTTCCGTCAAAACCTTTACTTCTGTTTTTGGTAAAAAGATAAAAGTAATTTCCGTGTTCAAAAAAACCTTCTACATCATAAAATAATTCCTTTTTCTTTGGAGGAAATTCAGTTTGTTCAGGATACGAAAAAGAAACTTTATATTCGGCTACAGCCGCATCTTTATTTAACTGATTTTTATTGACTTTGTAAATGCACAAGTCTCTGCGTTCATTATCATTATTTCCAAAATCACCAATATAAATATTACCGCTTTTATCTTTTGTAATATCTTCCCAATCTACATTTGTTGCATTTGTAATGGTAATTGTTTTAGCCAATTTACCTTGTGAATTTATTGCGTAAATGGCATTTTTGTTGCCGCTGTCTTCTAAAGTATAAAGTAAGTTTGTTTCAGGAAAATAAGTAATTCCAGAAACTTCTTTTAACTTTTTAGGAAGCGAATAAAGCGTCTTAAATTCAGGAGTTGATTGTTGCTGACAAGCCAGTAAAGCAATAGAAATTCCAAGTAAAAAAAACTTTTTCATAATATTATTTTTTATTTTTTAAGCCACAGATTAAATGATTAAAAATGATTTTTATCAAAATTCCATTTCTAAAAATAAATCGTTTTAATCTGTGGCTAAAAACTAGATTAAATTCGTGTTTTTAAAATTACGTGTAATAAACTCAAATGCCGCAAACATAATGTGTCCCATCGATTTGGCATTTTTAAACTTCATATCATTAGTATAACGGTACAATTCCATTTTTAGTTGATTTAAATGATCTACTGTCGAAATGGTATCGTGACACATAATATTCAATAATTTTGTAATTCTGGCTTCGGCAGAATGAATTCGTTTTGCCAAAATTGCCCTTTCTTCATCCTTATACTGAATAACGGAACGGTCCTCTAATTTTTCCTTTATGAGTTTCATCATTTGATAGTTTTCCCTAAAAAACTGCGGACGATAAACTTTAAAATTACCTTCATAACATTGCTGGTCAAAATCTATGGCACGAATTCTATAGACTACCTGGTCAAAATCATGAATTGGAACAATTACATAATTATACGAACGCATGTCACCCAGAAGCCTAATCATACAGCGTTCGTTAAATTTCACAAACTCTTTTGCTATTTGAGATTTTTCTGTTTCAGTAGAAGTATGCAGCAAAGTTTCCATAAAAATATCACCCGGAATTCCTACGATATGTTCTTCTATCAGAGTGTCACCAAAAACCAGAAAATTTATTTTATCGGGTGATAAAATGTCTTCAAGTTCTAATCCGTAAATTCGGGAAGCATCGGCTTTCTTTATGTAAAAATGTACGTAATTATCATTGAGAATATTACGCACTTTTACCCTGAAAGGTTTTGAGTTTCCAAAGGTGCAAAAATCGATCGCATCAACATTTAAGTATTGAATAATATCATTATTTCCATCTGAATGCAAAAGCGAATAAATCTTTTTTAAATTCAAATCAATTTCTTCGCGGTCAAACTCTCCATAATAAACACGGGTCCACAAAGTATCTACACCGTTTTTATCGTATAAATTTATGGCTCCTGCAAATCGCAATAAATCATCATAAAATACAGATACTTTTGAAATACGCTCGTATTTATCTAAATAACTTAAAAGAGCTGGAGTTAAAGGGTACGATGGTTTTTTTAAAACCATTAAAGGTTCGCTCATTTTGAATATCTTTATTACAAATTTACATTAAATAAAATTTAGCGTAACAATAAACAAGTTGAATCGTCATACTTAAAACTAAAACCGAAATAAATTTGGAAACCATACTTACTATTGAGAATCTGCATAAAAGATACGGGCGCATTCAAGCCTTAAAAAATGTTTCTTTTGAAATACAAAAAGGCCGTGTCTACGGTATTTTAGGCCCTAACGGAAGTGGAAAATCAACTACTCTGGGAATTGTACTAAATGTTGTAAACCGTACATCCGGAACCTACAGCTGGTTTGGAGGAAAGGTCGAGACTCATGAAGCCTTAAAAAAAGTAGGCGCAATTATAGAAAGACCTAACTTTTACCCGTACATGACTGCGGAAGAAAACCTGAAATTGGTTTGTAAAATAAAAAGCATTAATTATGCTAAAATCAATGAAAAGCTTGATTTAGTAGGTTTAACGGAAAGAAAAGACAGTAAATTTAGTACTTTTTCTTTAGGGATGAAGCAGCGTTTAGCTATTGCATCGGCACTATTGAATGATCCTGAAATTTTAATTTTAGATGAACCAACGAATGGCTTAGATCCGCAGGGAATTCACCAGATTCGTGATATTATCAAAAAAATTGCTTCGCAGGGAACTACTATTTTACTGGCATCGCACTTATTAGATGAAGTCGAAAAAGTGTGTTCGCATGTAATTGTTTTACGAAAAGGAGAAATTTTATATTCAGGTTCTGTTGATGAAATGTCGGCAAACGAAGGTTTCTTTGAAATTATGGCCGATGATAATGCAACGCTAAAAAATGTCCTTGCAACACATTCTTCAATAGACCGAATAACAGAAGAAGACGGAAAACTTTTGGTTTATTTAAAATCAGATTTATCAGCAGCAGCACTGAATCAGTTTTTATTTTCTAAAAACATTACGTTAAGCCATTTGGTAAAACGTAAAAACAGTCTTGAAGCTCAATTTTTAGAATTAACCAAAAATGCCATTACTCAAAACAACTAAACCATGAACAGACTTATCTCTATAGAATTACAAAAAATCTGGAAAAACAAAGCCAGTCGTATCCTTACTTTAACTTATTTCATTTTACTTTCATTCATTGCATTAATTGCTTCTATAAAATTTGATTTGGGTCCCATACATATTGATCCGTCAGAAATGGGGATTTTTAATTTTCCGTTTATATGGCATTTTAATACTTATTTTGCAGCCTTGCTTAAATTTTTCATGGCCATTGTTATTGTATCTATGATGGCAAATGAATACAGTTACGGAACTTTAAAACAAAATTTAATTGATGGTTTGAGTAAAAAAGAATTTATTTTGTCCAAATTCTTAACCGTTGTGCTTTTCGCCTTAGGTTCTACTATTTTTGTTTTTATAATGACTTTAATCCTTGGATATTCGTTTTCATCTTATACTGAATTTGGTATCGTTTTTAGTGATTTAGAATATTTGTTGGCCTTTTTCGTAAAATTATTAGGATTCTTTTCTTTTTGTCTATTTTTGGGTATCTTAGTAAAACGATCTGCCTTTGCTTTGGGATTTTTATTGGTATGGATTTTTATTGAATCAATCATAAAAGGTCTTTTAGTATTTCAAATATTCCCGGAAAGCAATATAGGTTATAGGATTACGCAGTTTTTACCTTTAGAAGCAATGTCAAATTTAATTATTGAACCCATTTCAAGATTATCGGTTATAAAAAGTATCGGAACACAAATTGGGGTCGAAAATACTAAAGATTATGGTGTACATTCTTTTTCAATTTTGATCGTTTTGGCATGGACTTTTTTGTTTATATATTTTTCTTACAAATTACTAAAAAATAGAGATTTGTAGTATACTTTTCAGGCTATGAATTATTTTAAAATTTGTTTTTTTTCTTTAGTTATTTGCTTACTATCTGCGAAGATAGAAGCGCAGAATATTACTGTAGATGACACAAAAACGCCTGAATCACTGGTGAAAAATGTATTAATAAATAGTTCTTGCATAAATATAGCCACTGTTCAGGCTTCTGGAAATCCAGCAAGTAATGGAGCTAGTTACGCTTCATTCGATTCAGGAACTAGTGATTTTCCTTTTTCGAATGGTATAGTTTTAAGTACATCAGCCAGTAAAAATGCTAAGGGACCTTACATAGAAGCCAATTCAAAAGGTATTCAAACTAGTGGGTGGCCTGGTGATGATGATTTAGAAAAGGCACTAAATATTAACCAAAGTACTCAATCTACTGTTTTAGAATTTGACTTTGTAGCATTAACTAACTCCATAAGTTTTAATTATATTTTCGCTTCAAATGAGTACCAAACTTATTATCCCTGTATATATTCTGATGGCTTCGCTTTTTTAATAAAAGAAGCGGAAAGTACAGAGGACTACAAAAATTTAGCGGTATTACCCAATAGTACAACACCTGTTTCTTCTACAACTGTACATAATGAGATAGAGCCTTATTCAGATGGTACAATATCTTCTCCAGGTTGTCCAGCAGAAAACAAAGATTTTTTTGAGAGATATAATACTGTTACTAGTTCTATAAATTATGCCGGACAAACCAAAGTAATGAATGCCAGAACCCAGGTAATTCCCAATAAAAAATACCATCTAAAATTGGTCATTGCTGATGATGCAACCAGAGAATATAACTCAGCCGTTTTCATACAAGGAGGAAGTTTTCTTTCTCTAGTTGATTTTGGAACAGACAGAACTGTCGCCAACAATAATCCAGCATGCTTTGGAGAAACTGTTGCGTTAAACACTCAATTAGACAATACCCAATATGACTTTAAATGGCTTAAAGAAGATGCAACGAATAATTATATAGAAATTCCTGGAGAGGTAAACTCTATATACAATGTTAAATCGGCAGGAAACTATAAAGTCGAGGCTACTTTAAAAGGTACAACTTGTGTATCGACAGGAGGAATTAAGATTGAATATGCTCCGGAAATTCTTTCAGCCAATACTTCTTTATTACAATGTGATGATGATACTGACGCAATTACCGTTTTCAACCTCACAAAAGTTAATGACATTGTAAAAAATAATGTTCCAGAAATAGTAAATAAAGGATATTATGAATCATTGGCAGATGCAAAAGCTAAAACAAATCCTATTGTAAATCCTGAGCAATACACGAACAAAATCGTTGATCAAATTGTTTATGCAAGAATTGAAAATGAATACGGATGTTTTGCAATTGCCGAAGTAACATTAAAAATTTCGAGCACTACAATTCCAGATCAAGCCCCTATTGAAACTTGTGATGGAGATGACAACCAGGACGGATTGTATCAGTTTGATCTTGCTGAAGAAGTTACTCCCCAAGTTTCAACAGGCTTACCTACTACATTATTATTTAATTATTATCTAAATACTAACGATGCGTTGAATGAAACCAATAAATTACCTAATATATTTAAAAACAATGTCGCTTTCAGCCAAATTATTTATGCTAAAGCTACAAACGGGGCTGACTGTTTTGATATTGTACCTATTGAGCTTATTGTAAATACTTTTGATCCTCCTAATTTTGAGGAGGAAACAAAAATTTTGTGTAAAGGAGAAGAAATTACTTTAGATGTGACCACTGGTTTTGCGAGTTATTTATGGAATACCGGAAGTACCAATACCTCTATTGAAGTGAACACTGCGGGAGATTACTCTGTAGTCGTTACAGATGTAAATGGCTGCCAAAAAACAAAGAAGTTCAAAGTGGTTTTATCAGAGCCTGCTTTAATAACTGAAGCTATTGTTAAAGATTTTTCAGGAATCGATAATTCAGTTTTAATACAATATACAGGAGTTGGTAATTACGAATTCTCATTAGAAGGAAATATTTTTCAAGACAATCCATTATTCACTGGTGTTAAGCCGGGAATTTACAATGCAATTGCAAAAGATAAAAATGGCTGTGGATTATCTAATTCATTTTTATTATATGTTCTGGATTACCCTAGATTCTTTACCCCAAACGGAGATGGATATAATGATTTATGGTTTATTACCAACTTTGATCCACTTCCGGATTACAAGATTTTCATCTTTGATCGTTATGGAAAATTACTAAAACAAATGAATCAAAACAGTGCAGGATGGACCGGAATTTATAATGGTCAACAATTACCCGCAGATGATTATTGGTTTACACTGCAATTTGTTGATGGTAAAATTGTAAAAGGTCACTTTAGTTTAAAGAGATAAAAAATAAAGCAAATTACAATCTGAAAATTCCCAATTCCAATACTTGAAAATTCTAAGAAATTTAAACCTCAACTAAAAATTATAAATTCCAGTTAGAATAAAAAAATCCCAAACTCCTTAATTGGAATTTGGGATTTTTTATATTGAAATTTAAATCTTTTAGAATTTAAATCTTTTTCTATCAGTTTCTGTCAAATAGATTTTTCTCAAACGAATAGATTTTGGTGTAACCTCTACATATTCATCTTTTTGAATGTACTCTAAAGCTTCTTCAAGAGAGAAAATAATTGGCGGGATGATTCTTGCTTTTTCATCATTTCCAGAAGAACGAACGTTAGATTGTTTTTTCTCTTTCGTTACGTTAACACACATATCATCAGCACGAGAGTTTTCTCCAATTACCTGACCTTCATAAATTTCAGCATTTGGTTCAACAAAAAACTTACCACGATCTTGCAATTTATCGATAGAATAAGGAATAGCTTTTCCTTTTTCCATAGAAATCAATGAACCTTTGTTACGTCCGGCAATTTCTCCTTTGTAAGGCTCATATCCAATAAAACGGTGTGCCATAATAGCCTCACCAGCTGTTGCAGTAAGCAATTGGTTACGTAATCCAATAATTCCACGAGATGGAATATTAAATTTTACAATCATACGTTCCCCTTTAGTTTCCATAGAAAGCATTTCTCCTTTACGCATTGTAACGAATTCTACTGCTCTACCTGAAAGGTTTTCTGGTAAGTCGATTGTCAATTCCTCAATTGGCTCACATTTTTTACCATCAATTTCTTTGATGATAACTTGTGGCTGACCGATTTGCAACTCATACCCTTCTCTTCTCATTGTTTCAATAAGAACAGATAAGTGAAGTACACCACGACCAAAAACCATGAATTTATCAGCAGAATCAGTTTCACCTAACTTCATCGCTAAGTTTTTCTCTAATTCTTTTGTCAATCTTTCTCTAATATGACGAGATGTTACAAATTTACCTTCTTTACCAAAGAAAGGTGAATCGTTAATTGTAAACAACATACTCATTGTTGGCTCATCAATTGCGATAGTTTGTAAAGCTTCAGGATTATCGATATCAGCAATAGTATCACCAATTTCAAAACCTTCAACTCCAATAATAGCACAAATATCTCCAGCAATTACTTCTGTCACTTTTTTACGGCCTAAACCTTCAAAAGTATGTAATTCTTTAATACGTGATTTTATAACTTTACCATCTCTTTTTACCAAAGAAATTGGCATACCTTCTGTCAATACACCTCTTTCAAGACGACCAATAGCGATACGACCTGTAAATGCAGAGAAATCTAAAGATGTAATCAACATTTGCGGAGTTCCTTCAGAAACTTTAGGAGCCGGTACATTTTTGATTACCATGTCTAATAAAGGCTCAATGTTGTCAGTTTGGTTTCTGAAATCTTCAGACATCCAGTTGTTTTTAGCAGAACCATAAACAGTTGGAAAATCTAATTGCTCTTCAGAAGCACCTAATTCAAACATTAAGTCAAAAACTTTCTCATGAACTTCTTCAGGAGTACAGTTTTCTTTATCAACTTTATTGATAACTACACAAGGTTTTAAACCAAGGTCAATCGCTTTTTGCAATACAAAACGCGTTTGTGGCATTGGACCTTCAAAAGCATCAACTAGCAAACATACACCATCGGCCATGTTTAATACACGTTCTACTTCTCCTCCAAAATCGGCGTGGCCAGGAGTATCGATAATATTGATTTTTGTTCCTTTATATTGAACTGATACGTTTTTTGAAGTAATAGTAATACCTCTCTCACGCTCTAAATCGTTATTATCAAGAATTAAATCACCTGTGTTTTCGTTGTCACGAAATAATTGACAGTGATACATAATTTTATCAACCAAAGTGGTTTTACCGTGATCGACGTGGGCAATAATTGCAATGTTTCTAATAGATTCCATCTGTGATTTTTAATGGGTGCAAAGGTACACTTTATTTTGATATAAAAAACGTTTCTGCGATAGTTTGCGTATAGACAAGTAATTAGTTCGTTAAAACAATGTAAATTTAAGCCCCAAAATGAACTTTCGTTGTTGTTTAATTATAGTTAATTTAACTATATTTGAGTAATGAAAAGTAAAACTCTCCAAATTACTCTAGTTTACGTTATCATATCGCTAATTATGGCAATTCTCTGTCATAAAATACTTACTTCGTACTTTTCTAAAATAGAATATTTTTATTTATTCTTTGTAAAAGACATCATTTTTATATTAGCTACGGGGTTTATTTTCAGGTATATATTAGCAAAAAATGAAAAGAAAAATATTTCTGTTTTCGAAAAATTAAAGAGAACAAACGAAGAAATCAAAGAATCGAACGAAAAATATGACATTGTTGCAAAAGCGACAAGCGACACTATTTGGGATTGGAAAATTCAGGAAGACAGCATTAACTGGAACAAAGGAATTGAAAGTGTTTTTGGATACAATCCGGCAGAAGTGGGAAAAACATCAAAATGGTGGTTTGACAAAATACATCCTGAAGACAGCATACGAATGTCTATTAAATTATACTCGTTTATCGAACAAAAAACCGAAAAATGGCAAGATCAATACCGATTTAAATGCGCAGACGGAACTTATAAATATGTTCTTGACAGAGGTTTTTTGTTGAAAGATGAAAACGGAAGAGCCATAAGAATGATTGGGGCAATCCAGGATATCACCAAACAAAAAGAAGAAGAACAACGACTAAAACTGTTAGAAACCGTAATCACGCAATCCAAAGATTCTATTCTAATTACAGAAGCCAACTCAGGAGATCGCAGAATTCCTAAAATAGTATATGTCAATCCTGCATTTTCGCAAATGTCCGGATACCTTTCTCATGAAATAATTGGCAAATCGCCAAACATCTTCAAAGGACCAAAATCAGATTCAGAAGAATTAAAAAAATTATTAACAGCCATAAAAAACAAAGAAGAGTGCCTAATAGAAACTATTAGTTATACTAAGAAAAAAGAAGAGTATTGGGTCCGCTTTTCAATGATTCCAATTTTCAACAGTGAAGAAAACATCTCACACTGGATCTCTATTCAAAGAGATATCACCGATGAGAAAAAATTAGAAACAGAAAAAGAACATCTTATTCGTGAATTAACTCAAAACAACAAAGACCTAAAACAATTCTCCTATATTACGTCGCACAACCTCCGAGCCCCATTATCTAATTTAATAGGACTTCTTAACCTAATAGAAGATACCCCTGTAGAAAATCCTGAACTCAGGGAAATTCTTTCCGGTTTTACAAAATCAACTCATTTATTAAACGAAACCATCAATGATTTAGTAAAAGTTATTATCATCAAAGACAATCCTTCAATGCAAAAAGAAGAAGTCTCCTTAAAAGAAGTTTTCGAAAACGTCTTTAGCCAATTGTCTTTTCAAATCGAATTACACAAACCTATTATCAAACTCAAATTCGAAAGAGTTCCGTTATTAAATACAAACAAAGCTTACATTGAAAGTATTTTACTTAATTTGCTGACGAATTCGATAAAATACAAATCAGAAAACAGAAAGCTGAAGATTTCCATCACTGCCGAACAAGTAGACAATAAAGCAGTTTTAACTTTTAAAGACAACGGAATTGGAATTGATCTGGAAAGAAATGGCGACAAAGTCTTCGGATTGTATCAGAGATTCCACAATTATCCCGACAGCAAAGGTTTGGGGCTTTACTTAGTAAAATCGCAGGTAGAAACAATGGGAGGAACAATAAGCATCGAAAGCGAAGTTAATAAAGGAACATCATTTACAATAACATTTAAAAATTAAATCATATGCTCGAGCAAATTTTATGCATCGACGACGATCCGATCACGTTAATGCTATGCAAAAAAGTAATTTCAAAATCTTCATTTTCAAAAGAAATTATCACTGCTCAAAACGGCGAGGAAGCATTGCATCATTTTAATACTTTAAAATACAACAAAAACAAAGCAAGCAAACCTGAATTAATTTTTTTAGACTTAAACATGCCTGTAATGGGCGGATGGGAATTTCTGGATTATTTTACCTCTTCAGATTATACCGAATTCAATAGCGCACGTGTCATTGTACTTTCTTCTACAATTGACCCCGAAGATTTGGCCAAAGCAAAAAAATACCCCATCATTATCGATTTCCTTTCAAAACCTATTACACAGCCAATGCTGGAATATCTTAAAAAGAAAATGGATCTTTAAAATAAATTTCCAATATTTAAAATCCCAGATTCCAACAGGCAGAACTAAATTCTAACTAAAAAATTCCAAATCCCAACTTATATAGCTATTGGGATTTGGAATTTATTTTTTTTGAATTTTCCATTTTTGTACAAACAAAAAAAGTCCTCTAAAGAGGACTTTTATATATTTTAGGAAATTGTAATTAATTACAATTTAGCAACATGCTTAGTTAATTTAGACTTCAAGTTAGAAGCTTTATTATCATGAATAATGTTCTTTTTCGCTAATTTATCAATCATAGAGATTACAGTTGATAATTTTGAAGTAGCGTCAGCTTTATCCGTAGCTATTCTTAATGCTTTAATCGCGTTACGAGTAGTTTTGTGTTGGTATCTGTTAAGAACTCTTCTTTTTTCGTTACTTCTGATTCTTTTTAATGCTGACTTATGATTTGCCATTTTGTTTTAATTTTAGATGTAATAATTATTATAAATACTAGCTAAAAAAGAAAAACCTCCCACAATTGCAAAACAATCACTTTGGTTTTAACTAATAAAATAAAAATCGAGACACCAATCCTTATTTTACAAAACTTATTCACAACTAATTTTAGTAGTCTGTAAGGGAATCGAACCCCTGTTACCAGGACGAAAGCCTGGAGTCCTAACCCCTAGACGAACAGACCAGTATTCTTCTAAGTTTTTCTATATTTAAATAGAGGTATTATTGTAGCCCGTAGCGGAATCGAACCGCTCTTACATGGATGAAAACCATGCGTCCTAACCGATAGACGAACGGGCCATTTTAATTCTCAGTATTTCAAGAACAATTCGCGAAAAAAGTAGTAGCCCGTAGCGGAATCGAACCGCTCTTACATGGATGAAAACCATGCGTCCTAACCGATAGACGAACGGGCCTGCTTCTCTAATGCGGATGCAAAAATACAACTATTTTTAAGATGTACAATACCTGATGCGAAAAAAATTAAAAAAAATTAATACGCCTTGGCAAACAGCACTCTTTTTGAAGAAGGATTACCAGTAAACACACAGGTTCCCGCCTCTTCTTTGCTATCCAAAGGAATACAACGAATTGTCGCTTTTGTCAAATCTTTTATCTTCTCTTCGGTGGCAGCAGTTCCGTCCCAATGTGCAGATACAAACCCACCTTTACCGTCTAAAATTTCTTTAAATTCCTCAAAACTATTTACTTCCGTAATATGAGTATCACGATACTCTAATGCCTTGTTAAATAAATCTGCCTGAATTTGCTCCAATAAGTCATTTATATAAGTAACAATTCCTTCTCCGGAAACCGTCTCTTTTGTCAATGTATCACGTCTTGCTACCTCAAAAGTTCCGTTTTCTAAATCTTTTGGTCCAACAGCAATTCGAACAGGAACACCTTTTAATTCCCATTCAGCAAATTTGAATCCTGGTTTTTGAGTTGTTCTGTCATCGTATTTAACTGAAATTTTCAACTTTTTCAATTTAGCAGTTAAATCATTAACCGCAGTTGTAATTTCAGCCAATTGCTCATCGGTTTTATAAATAGGAACAATTACAACTTGTATTGGTGCTAAATTAGGAGGCAATACTAATCCCTGATCATCTGAGTGCGTCATTACCAACGCTCCCATTAAACGAGTTGAAACCCCCCACGAAGTTCCCCATACATGTTCCTGTTTTCCTTCGGCGTTAGCAAACTTTACATCAAAAGCTTTTGCGAAATTTTGTCCTAAAAAGTGCGATGTTCCAGCCTGTAATGCTTTTCCGTCCTGCATTAAAGCTTCAATACAATACGTTTCATCTGCACCTGCAAAACGTTCCGTTTCGGTTTTTATACCTTTTACAACCGGAATTGCCATAAAACCTTCAGCAAAGTCAGCATACACATTCATCATCTTTTCAGACTCTTCTAATGCTTCTGCCTTTGTAGCATGTGCCGTATGCCCTTCCTGCCATAAAAATTCAGCAGTTCTCAAAAACAAACGTGTACGCATTTCCCAACGTACCACATTTGCCCATTGGTTAATTAATAAAGGTAAATCTCTATACGATTGTACCCATCCTTTATAAGTAGACCAAATAATAGCTTCACTGGTAGGACGAACAATAAGTTCTTCTTCTAATTTAGCATTTGGATCTACCATTAGTTTTCCGGGTCTATCCGGATCATTTTTCAATCTGTAATGTGTTACAATAGCACACTCTTTTGCAAATCCTTCTGCATTTTTTTCTTCAGCCTCAAACATGCTTTTAGGCACGAATAAAGGGAAGTACGCATTTTGATGTCCTGTTTCTTTAAACATTCGATCTAACTCAGCCTGCATTTTTTCCCAAATAGCATATCCGTAAGGTTTGATAACCATACATCCTCTAACGCCTGAATTTTCGGCTAGATCTGCTTTAACAACCAGCTCGTTATACCATTTCGAATAATCTTCTGATCTTGTAGTGAGGTTCTTACTCATATTGAATAGTTTGGCACAAATTTTGTTTTAATAATTTTAACTAAATAGTTTGACAAAACTAACTATTTTTGTAATGTGCAACAATAAAAAACACCACAGATATGAAAACTTCTACATCTCTCCGCCAAAACTCAAGTCATTTTTACTTAATTGGAATATTGAGTTTTCTACTAGCATCGTGTGGTTCTTACCAAAACGCTTCATATAATGATAATGATGGAGTATATGGCGGTTCCACAAGAACGTATGCTCAAACAACTACCACAAGCACTAATAATCAATATAAAGATTACTTTAGATCACTACAAGACGAAAATCAGCCAACTGAAATTTTTACAGATGTTGATACCTATGGCAATTATGCCGATAATGACAGTACACAGACTGTTGCGACCGCTTACCCTGCCTGGGGAAGTGCAAATACTGATGTTTCTGTAAATGTTTATTCTGACCCTACATGGTCAATGGGATTCGGACTTGGTTTCGGATATCCATATTATGGATGGGGTTACGGAGGAGGCTACTGGGGTTACCCTAGCTATTGGGGACCAGGATGGGGATATCCGGGATGGGGATACCCAGGATACTGGGGACCTGGTTACGGCTACAGATACAACAACTACTCATATAGCTACGGAAGAAGAGGTTCAGCTGCTTATTATGGAGGAAGAAACTACGCTTCTAACAGAAATTTCACCACAAACAGAAGTTACAACAGTAACAGAAATTACACCAACAGAAACTATACTACCAACAGAGGTAATTATACAACAAACAGACAAAACGGATACTCTGATTTTAGAAGAAGCTCTACAAACGGAAGAACTTACAATTCGTCAAGCCCAAATTTCACAAACAGAAGAAGTGCTGCTCAGGGACAAAGTAATAGTTACGACTATTCTAACAGAAGATCAAGCAGCAATACAACAACCAGAAATTACAATAGCGGTAATAACAACGCCCCAACAAGAAGCTACTCTCCTAGCCCATCACGTTCTATGAACAGTGGCGGAGGAAGCATGAGATCATCTGGCGGCGGTGGCGGTGGCGGAAGATCATACGGAGGAGGCGGAGGCGGAAGAAGATAATACCTTCTTTTGCAAATCGAAAAATCACATTAAAAACTTATCCCAATGAAAAAAATATTATTCCTACTTATTACAGGACTAACTGTCAGCGTCTCACATTCACAAGAAGTATCTGACGCCGTTCGTTATTCACAAGATAACTTAACCGGAACTGCACGTTTTAGAGCCATGAGCGGTGCATTTGGAGCTGTTGGTGGAGATTTATCATCAATAAGCATTAACCCTGCAGGATCTGCTGTTTTCTTAAACAATCAGACCGGAATAACTTTTAGCAACCAGAATATTAAGAATAATTCTAATTATTTTGGAACTCAAACAAGTGATAAAGAAAATTCTTTCATACTAAACCAAGCAGGCGCTGTTTTCGTTTTTAACGATCATAATCCTAGCAATAACTGGAAAAAAATTGCGATTGGAGCCAATTATGAAAACACCAACAATTTTAATAATTCTGTTTTCTCTGCAGGAACCAATCCAACAAATTCTATTGACGGATATTTTTTAGCTTATGCTAATAATGGCAACGGAGGATCTCCTATTCCTCAAGAATTTGTTCACGTAGGCAACAATGAAACAATAAGTAGCTTATATAGTTATCTAGGCTCAAACCTACCTAATAACCAATATCCAAATCTATCTGGGTTTTCAGCACAACAAGCTCTATTAGGCTACGAAGGAATAATACTAAATTCCGTAGACGAAAGCAACCCGAATAGCCCTTACGTTACAAATGTACCTACTGGAGGTAAATATTACCAAGAAAATAATATCTACACAAGCGGATACAACAGCAAATTAAGTTTCAATATTGCCACTTCTTATAAAGACAGACTTTATCTTGGAGCAAACTTAAACGTACACATAACTGACTACAGAAGATCTAGCAGTTTTTACGAAAGCAACAATAATCCTTTAGTACCACAAGAAACAATATCCAATTTAAGTTTCAATAACGACTTATATACGTACGGAAACGGATTCTCTTTTCAACTTGGAGCTATTGCTAAAGTTACAGAATCTTTCAGACTTGGATTAGCATACGAATCTAATACCTGGTATGAACTATATGATGAATTATCACAAAGTTTATACACTACTACAGAAACTAGTGGCGGACAATCATTTGACAATCCCGTTAATCCAAAAGTTGTAAATATCTACGAATCATACACCTTGCAAACTCCGGGAAAAACAACTTTTAGTGCCGCATATGTATTTGGAAAATCAGGATTGATTAGTGTTGATTATGCTATTAAAGATTACGGAAACACTAAATACAAACCAAATGATTCAGGATTTAAAGGATTAAACAATGACATCAGCAATCAATTGACTACCGCAGGCGAATTAAGGGTTGGTGCTGAATACAAAATAAAACAATTGAGTTTACGCGGTGGATATCGTTTTGAAGGCAGTCCTTATAAAAACGGAACTACAATTGGAGACTTAAATAGTTACTCTGGAGGTTTAGGATATAATTTTGGAGGAACAAGAGTAGATTTAGCTTACTCTTATTTAGAAAGAAAATCGAATCAGGGATTTTTCGCAACCGGATTTACTGATGGTGCGAACATTACATCGAAACTAAACAATGTTTCTTTGACTTTATTATTTGAATTGTAATTAAGAATAAATAGATGAATGGAAATTTCCGTCAGGTGTTGCTTGACGGATTTTTTTTACTCAAAAACAACAAAATTAAAATAATTTACTACAAAAAATAAAACAAATAGATATATTTTCGTACTTTAGTTTTATTATAAAACACTAAATATCAAAACCATGATTACATTAAAAAACTACATTCTTTATTTATTTCTATTTCAGTTCACCCTCTACTCACAAGTAACAGTAAAAACCAACGAACTAAAAGCAGACAACAAATCAATCACAGATAACACAATTGCATTCAACAGCAATCCAACGATCAATGTATCACTAAATGTACATCTAGAAACATCAAACGGATCAGTAGACAATACTTTTGGAAACTTATATGTATATTATAAGAAAAACGAAACTGATATTCCGATGCAGGTAGGATTTCATTCCGTAACATTTTACCTCAAAACATATTATACAAGTGACATACTTTTCAACACTGTAACACTACACAAAAACGAGTTCTACAATACAGGAGGTATTCTTTATGCAGAATACAAAAACAATAAAAACCAAACATATCAGTCAACCAAAATAGCAATAACCGGAGGTTCTTTAGCTACAGCTCCTCCGACACCTACAAATCAAAAAATAGCAATTCAGAATCTAAAATATAGCGAAGATCTACCTATAATCAACTCAAAAATATTTGTGCCACATTATTCTTCAACTTCTTTCGATTTAGAAATTTACAGATCACAAAGTGACGGACAAACTACAGCAATTAACATTTACGCTTACGAAGAATTTGGCAAAAAAGAAATTCTTTTGAAAAGTGTCGGGATTGGAGGATTCTTCGATTCATATTTTTTAATAAAAAACATTAAAATAAACTACGATGCTTTAGACTTTACAAAATACACTTGCAAAATAAGAATCGAAATAAGAGATTATTCAAAAGATTTATCAACATATAAATCAAACATAGATATATTATCTCAAAATACTCAACCTATATCTATAATTTTAGCTAAAACAATCTATGGCAATGTAATAGAAGGGAATCAAACCCTTAATCTTGGAGAGATACCGAAACCTTTTACATATCAAAGTCCATATATTGATTACACAATTCGAGACCCAAAATATAGAGTTAGTAGAGCGGTTTACGACCATAGACCAATAACAATTTTTAAATGGCAAACAAAAACCGAAAATAGTAATTGGACAGATATTATAAATCAAACATCTATTGGATGCAATCCTAATATAATTTTTAAAGAAAACGTTTACTATCGAAGAATCGCTTTTTATGACGAGCAATTCAACGTGAGTAATATTATTTCAATCACTCGAAATTTACTAAACTCTAGCAATAAAAGTGAAATTAACATATATCCAAATCCCATCACAAATTATTTTAACATTGATGGAGCGGTAAACATAAACGACATTGCAATTTATGATTCTTTTGGGCAAAAAATAAATGTCGTTAAACAACAAAAATCCACCAATCAAATAGAAATTAACACAACTAATCTACAATCTGGTATCTTTATTTTAAAAATAGACAATACTACTTTTTCAAAGACATTGATAAAAAATTAAACATAATTAAACAATTTTAAATTTCCGTCAGGTCTTGCCTGGCGGATTTTTTTTTAGTCCCGATGGAAGCGAGATCCTTTTGTGTCCGTCGCGAAAGACACAAAAAGATATGGCAGACAGCGGGAATAGCTTCATAAAAAACACGTAAAAGAAAAGGAAACAAGCGGTGTTTGAATAAAAAAAGTGTAATTTTGCACTCCAATTTATAAAAGTATGAGAACCAAGTCTTTAAAAAAGAACAAAATTAACGTAATCACTCTTGGGTGTTCGAAAAATGTATATGACAGTGAAGTGCTGATGGGACAACTTCGTGCAAACGGAAAAGAAGTTGAACACGAAGCACCAGCAGAAAGAGAAGGAAACATTATCGTAATTAACACTTGCGGTTTTATTGATAACGCAAAAGCAGAATCAGTAAACATGATTTTGGAATATGCAGACAAAAAAGACAGAGGATTAGTTGACAAAGTTTTTGTGACGGGTTGCTTATCTGAGCGTTACAGACCAGATTTAGAAAAAGAAATTCCCAATGTAGATCAATATTTTGGTACCACAGAATTACCTCAATTATTGAAAGCTTTAGGAGCTGACTATAAACATGAATTATTAGGAGAGCGTCTGACTACTACTCCTAAAAACTATGCTTACCTAAAAATTGCCGAAGGTTGCGACAGACCTTGCAGTTTTTGCGCTATTCCGCTAATGAGAGGTTCGCACGTTTCGCAGCCAATTGAAAAATTAGTTAAGGAAGCACAAGGTTTAGCAAAAAATGGCGTTAAAGAATTAATACTGATCGCTCAGGATTTAACTTATTACGGCCTTGACATTTACAAAAAGAGAAATCTTGCTGAGTTATTAGAAGAATTAGCAAAGGTAGAAGGCATTGAATGGATTCGTTTGCATTATGCGTACCCTACAGGTTTCCCGATGGATGTTTTGGAATTAATGAAGCGCGAACCTAAGATTTGTAATTACATCGATATTCCGTTACAACATATTTCAGATTCTATTTTAAAATCAATGCGTCGTGGTACTACACGTGCTAAAACAACACAATTATTGAAAGATTTTCGTGCTGCTGTTCCAGGGATGGCCATTAGAACTACTTTAATTGTTGGATATCCCGGCGAAACTCAGGAAGATTTTGAAATCCTGAAAGATTTTGTACAGGAAATGAAATTTGACAGAATGGGATGTTTTGCTTATTCTCATGAAGAAAACACACATGCCTATTTATTAGAAGATGATGTTCCGGACGAAGTAAAACAAGCGAGAGCAAATGAAATAATGGAATTGCAATCGCAAATTTCATGGGACTTGAATCAGGAAAAAGTTGGTCAGGTTTTTAGATGTATTATTGACAGAAAAGAAGGCGCACACTTTGTTGGAAGAACTGAGTTTGACAGTCCGGATGTTGATAATGAAGTCTTAATTGATGCCTCTAAACATTATGTAAAAACTGGCGAATTTGTTAATATAAGGATAATAGAAGCAACAGAATTTGATTTATACGGAGAACCTGCTTAAATTTACGCTAAACAATTATTAATTTAAGATAAAAACACTTTTATGAAACCTACTCAATCTTTATTTCTTTTAGTTTTTACCTTATGCTGTTTCAATTTTGCTTCGGCTCAATACGGAAACGGATATAATAATGGCTATGGCGGCGGCGGTTACGGAAATGGTTATGGACGCGGTGGCGGAATGGACAGAAGTATGATGTCAGGACCTCAGCCTAATACCAGCAAACCCAAAGAAACGCCTCCCGAAGAAACTGCAGCTAAAATTGTAGAGCAAATGAAACCGGCAGTAAATCTTGATGAACTTCAGGCTATTGCCATTGCAAATGTTTTTACTGACAGCATGAAAGAACAAGGTATTCTTTTGAAAAACGAAAGCAGCAGTCAGGATCAAAAGGTAGAACAAATAAAAGCGCTAAGAGAAAGTACGACTAAAAAAGTAACTGCTTTTTTGAACCCGGATCAAATTGAAAAGTATACTGCCTTTATGGCCGACTTTAAAGAGATAAAAAAACCTTCGAAGTCAAAAAAGAAAAAAGACTCTAAAGATAAAGACACAAAAGAAGTAAAAGAAGATACTGAAGCAACCAAAGTTCAGGAATAATTGTTTCAACCTCATCTTAAAATATAAGCACTATGACAAAAAAACACTTTTGTTATCTAATTTTAGCCCTTGTTATTACCGCTTGTTCGACAAACCCTTATAAAACTACAGAAAAGGTCTACGATCAGCAGCTTAAAACTTTAGAAAATCAAATTACAAGCAAAGAGGTCAAACCGATACCTGCTGTTAGCCCTGTAGTGATCGACACTAGTTATGCTGCTCAATTAGGCATTGTAAAAGACACTTTGTCGAAAACAGGATCTACTTATTTACTAAATGGAGTAAATACTGAATGGGTTGGAACTGTAAATTTTAACTTAAGAAAACCTAGTTTTATTATTATTCATCACACTGCTCAGGATTCTTTACAGCAAACTATAAAAACATTTACCTTGACAAAAACTCAGGTAAGTGCTCATTATATTATTTCTGAAAACGGAAAAGTAGTTCAGATGTTGAATGATTATTTGAGAGCATGGCATGCCGGCGCAGCAACTTGGGGAAAAAACACTGATATAAACTCTTCGTCTATAGGAATTGAACTTGACAACAATGGTTTTAAACCTTTTACAGAAGCGCAAATTAGCAGCTTAGTTGCTCTTTTAACAAAACTAAAAAAAGACTACAACATTCCTACTCAAAATATATTAGGACACTCTGATATTGCACCAGGACGAAAACAAGACCCAAGCGCTTTATTTCCGTGGAAAACTTTAGCAGAAAAAGGATTTGGTATCTGGCCGGATGAAATTCTGGAAGAAGCTCCTTTTGATTTTAAAATTGAGCCTGCGTTGAGAATTATTGGTTACAATACCAAAAATCTTTCGGCAGCAATACAAGCTTTTAAACTTCATTATATTCAAACTGATGTTACGGCTACTTTAGATCGAAAAACAATAGATACTATTTACTCGATTTATAAAAAGCAAATTCAGTAAAAAGAATACAATACCAAAATATATAAAACGCGTTTCTAAATTTAGAGACGCGTTTTTTATTTACTGCCACGTTGCCACAACCAAAAGAAGAGTCTTGCCACAGATTAGAATGATTAAAAAGATTAATACTTCTCTTTATGCATAATTTTTTTACCACAAATTACACAAATTTGCACAAATTGAGAATGTAAAATTTAGCTACTCCTGAGGTCTATGAGAATAGAAAGATCAATACTTCTCTTTATCTATACTCCTTTTTTGCCACAACCCGAGCGACAGCGAACAGGCGAAGCAATTATACCAATTTGCACAACTTGAAATAAAAACTTAATATCAGATACTGCACAAAAAGCTAAAATGATTTTGTTTCACGCAGATTAAAAGAGATTAAAATGAATTTAATTTTTAAACTTTATTAATGAATATATTTGCGCAGATCTGCCCAAATCTTTTTTAAATCTGCGTGAAAAAAGAATTTGCAAATTACTATATCTCTTCTCTATTACTCTAATCTTCACAAAAAGACTTCGAATAAAAAAGCTGCCAAAACATTAGTGTGTTTCGACAGCTCCAAAAAAAAAAAAAAAAATATCAATCTTTATCTCTAGAAAGAGTACGTTGTAGCAATTAAAGCGTAGAATGATCCTCCTGTTGGCAAAGCATCTTTATCTAAAAAGATATCTTCTGAGGCTGAATCGTATCTTAACTCAGGGATTATAGTTAGTTTTCCAACTTTGTAATTTAAAGAAACTGTATTTGCAAGAACACTTGATCCCATTAGCGCTCCTACATTGGCAGCAGCATCCTTAGCATCAAAATATTCTATTCTGTAAGCTAAGCTCAATGATGGTTTGAAAGCATAATTAGCATAACCTACTACTGAAAACCAATCACCATCTAACTCACTATCGAAGTCATTTTTAGTTTTAGCATATGTTGCATTAAACCCTAAAGAAAAAGCATCCGTTATTGTTTTTGATGCTACAAAATCGATTTGCGTCTTATTTTCATCAGACGGGATTACTATAGTTCCCGGAGTAGGATTTGTACTTCCTGATGTGAAATTCAAATAGGCACTTCCTGTTTCGCCAATATAACCCAATTGTGCTATATAAGTTTTTTGAGTTGAACCGGCATCCATAGCTGATTTAAAATCGGTAGGATTTGTAATTCCTGCCATCGCAGTAAACTTTCCTGATGTATACTGTGCTTTTACTCCAGTATTAAAGAACGGCCCATAAGAAAAGGCGTATGACATGCTGTAGTTTTTATTACCTACCGCATCTAATACCTCATATCCTATATGTGTACCAAAACTACCTGCCACTACTTTAAATTCATCTGTTATCTGATAAGTGAAAAACAATTGTTTAATTAAAAATTTTGCATTAATATCTTTATCTGTTGTTTCATTATACGAAAATTCTCCTGCTCTTTTTCCAAAACCTAAGTCTACAAAAACAGAGGCTTTCCCAAATGTGTGTGCTGCCTGAACAGAAGCCATTCCTAGTTCGAATGAATCTTGAGAGTTGGTAAAGCTCGTTAATCCATTCATTTGTTTTGAAAAATCATATTTATAGTAAGCATCTGCGGATCCTCCCCAAGTTGTTGCTGGCGAAGTCGTGGTTTCAGTATCTTCTTGAGCAAAAGCAAAAGAACTCGTTAACATCGCGGCAAAAATGTGTAATACTTTTTTCATGTGTAATTGGTTTTTGGTTATTAATTGATTCTGGTTAGTTAATCTTTTATATATGTATTGTAATACTATAAGTCCCTTTTTAAAACCTCTTTTCTGCCTCTAAAACATCTTCATTTTCATTAGCGAATTTATTAACTTTTGTATGAGTAGAATAATTGAAGACTATTTTTTTGATGTTTTGATAGCAGAATTATGGATTACAAAAATTAAATTAACAATAATCGTGATTTGACATTTATACAGAATATTTTTTGAAAATTCAACAACGAATTTTATCGTGTTTTTAGCAAAAAACACATACTTCATAAAAAATATACATTAAAAATAAAGACAAAACCACCAAAAAACATATATTAAAATAAAATACCCCTAAAAAATTAGGGGGTACTATTGAAAAACAAAATAAAATATAATTAAAAGGAAAATTTATATAACAAATAAAGCAGCACAAGTTATAAAGTCCAAATTCCTACAAAAACACAATGCTAAAAATCTCATTTTGACAGATAACAAAACAAAATTTATAGACGCGAATAGTACCAAATGATCCAAAAAAAGGAACAAAAAAAGGACGCACAATTGTGCGTCCTTATATCGATAAATTACCATTAAAATTAATACCACGAATTTCTTCCTGGTCGCTTACCTATTTTTTATCACTGGAAAACAAATAAATTTGCTTGTGCACAGGTATATATCTACTAAACTCCCATGTATTATATTTTTTGAAATATTGACGGGCAATGATTCCGGATTCTTTTAAGTCTTCCATTTTCCATTTACCGGTAGATTTAGCTGATTTTTTCAATATAGAACAGGTTTCATCTTTATCAGAAACAGACCAGGTAATCCAGCTTAGTTTTCTGGCTTCCATCCAATCGATATATTCCTGCCATGCTTTTAGATCTAATGGGCCATCACCAGTCGCTTCCATTCCGGCAGATTCTGATACAAAAATGGGTAAACCTTTATTTATAGCTGCATCTGTTTTATCTCTAAGTTCCTTGCCATGTGTTGCAGCATAAAAATGCATTGTATACATTATATTGGTATAACCCAAAATAGGATCGGCTGCAGCAAGGTCAACATCCTGATCCCAATGTGGCGAACCAACCAAAATAATATTTTTAGGATCATTTTCTCTGATCACTTTTATTACTTCTTCAGAATAGGCTTTTACTTCAGCCCAGCTTTCGTGATCCGGCTCATTAAATATCTCATATATAATATTAGGATATTCAGAATACTTTTTAGAAATCTCTGCAAAAAATTCTTTGGCTTCTTTTAAATTAATATTATGACTGTGCCAATCTACAATTACATAGATATCAGACTTAATCGCTCCTTTTATAACGGCTTCAATTTTTTCTTTCGAAAATTTCGGATCCTTTAGATATGAATATTCTCCGAGTTCAACTCCCATTGCGGCCCGAACAACATTACAGTTAAAATCTTTTTTTAGCCATTTAACTGCTTTTTCATTATAAAACCTGGGCCACATACTGTGCCAGCCAAAACTCATTCCTCTTAAAACAACAGGTTCATTAGAACTATTTACTAATTGAGTGCCCGAAACACTAAGATATTTATGTGTCTGAACCTGGGCATTTAAAAAGGTAAAAGCTAAAACAAAAGCGACAATAAATAATTTATTCTTCAACTTCATAATAAAAGGTTTAACGATATAATTTTAGTGTAATCACATCATGAGAAGCAAGTTCAGAGACAAAACTCTTCTTAGTATTGCCAATTTCCTTATTCTTCCAAAGATCTTTCAATTTGTAAACTGTTTTACTAAAATCAGCTTCATAACCAAAATCTGTATCTTTTATCAGGTGTTTTTTCCAATCGAAATTGATCTTTTTATTCACTTCACTTCTATTCAAAAAAGTAACTGCCCAATTTCCATCTGATAAAGGTTTTACCCAAACTTCCAATCCATCTTCAGCTGAATATTTAAAACCCTGAATTCCTAATTTATCCTGATTGATTGCAATCAAATCTTTATTGGTTAAAATCGCCAGAGTTTCTTTAGACATTTTTCTGAAATCATTTCCGGCAACAAGCGGTGACGAAAGCATACACCAAATAGCAAAGTGCGATTTATCTTCGGTATCATTCATTTCGTTTCCAACTTCCATCATATCAAAATCATTCCAATGATCAGGACCTGAATATTTACGAATATCTTTTCTCATTTCGGCTATTTTCATGAATCCCCATGATGACCAATTTTCAGGATGTTTGAATTCACAATCAAAACAAGGATAAATATCGCCCGAGATTCTCCAAAGGTTCCCAACTGGTTTCCCCCACTCCCATGGCTGATTGTCTCCCCATTCGCAAAGACTGAAAACAATAGGTCTTCCGGCAGTTTTTAGTGCATTACTCATTGTAGTATAAGCTTCCGGCGCAGTAATTCCTTTTGTATTGCACCAATCATATTTAAGAAAATCAATTTCTAATTTAGCATAAAATCTTGCATCCTGATACTCATAGCCACGAGTTCCCGGATAACCGGCGCAGGTTTGCGTTCCGGCACAATTGTACAAACCAAATTTTAATCCTTTGCTATGCACATAATCTACGACAGCTTTCATTCCGTTTGGAAACTTAACCGGATCCGGAACCAAATCTCCGTTGGCATCTCGTTCTCTGGTCATCCAGCCATCATCGAGTACAATATAATTATATCCTGCTGCTGCCATTCCTGACGAAACCATTATATCCGCGGTTTCTTTTACTAATTTTTCGTCGATACTTGTTCCAAAGGTATTCCAGGAATTCCAACCCATAGGAGGTGTCATGGCCAAACCTTCAAATTTTCCTGCTGTTTGTGTATGTGTATTCCCCTGGCCAAAGCTACAGTTGCACCAGATTGTAAAGGCTAATAGTACGATTGTTTTTTTCATTATAATTTATTTTTGATTTTTTTAATGTTGGAAACCTTTTTTAATTTAATACATTAATAATTAAGGATATAAAAAACTCCAAATCGATTATCTCGAAATGGAGTTCTTTTTAAGAACAACTTTTTTTTAATTCACAACTAAATTTTTAGTTTTTACAATTCCATTTGGATACGTTACCTGAACAATATAAATCCCTGCAGTCAAAGAGGGTCCTACAGCCGTTTTAAGCGGAATATAAGTACTTGGTCCCAGCAATGAAAATGTAATTTTTAAAGCACCTGAACTATTATAAATTTTGCAAGTTGCCGGAGCTTGCGATGAAACTGCAGTTGCTACGATAGTGATATAACCATTACTATATGGATTTGGCGATACCGTAAATTCATAATTTGGCCCCGGATTAGGAGTGTTGTTTAAACAACCTGTTAAGTTTAACGAAACCGAATTACTATATGTGGTTGATGACACAGTATTCGACTGACATCCTGATAGTGATGTTGTACTTGTTACATCATACAAAAAATAAGATTGTCCGTTTAATGGTAGTTTTAGTTCAAATACATTTTTTGAGGTTTGTGTTACTACAATACTTGGATCCGGTACTCTTGGTGTGATTGAAAAATTTGTATTCGGGCTTGGATTTGGATCTGTTGTTACCGTTAATGTTATAATATGATATTGATTGGTACAGTAATCATTTGTTTTGGTTACAAGATAATTGGGCTGTACAGGCACTTCGGGCGCAACGAATGTAATTTGTTTTACTGCTACAACCGTACCGCCGCTTTTAAATTCTACTTTAAGGATTTCTCCTCCGGCAATAAATCCCGGATATTTATACAAAACTTTAAAAAGAGTCAAAGGCGATGGATTTCCTGAAAAGGTTACCAGTGGATCTGTACAAGACCACACTACTTCATCATAAGGTACGCTTGGCGCTACCACTGAATAAGAAGGATTTGAGGCTACACAATAAGGATTTAAGCCTGTAATTTCCTGAGCATTTGACCGATAGCCCATTAAAATTAAAATAAAACTTAATAAACAAAGTTTTAGTTTGGCTGAAAATTGAAAGTCATTTTTTTTCATAAATTCTTTTTTTTGGTTTGTTAATATGAAATAAATTTAACCAGAAAAACAGATAAAAAAAGATACTATTTTCTCAAATAACAGTACTAAACAATCATATAACAAACTGATTATCAATAAATAAACTGACTTTTATAAAAAATATTCCCTAATTGAATGAATTAGGGAATACTTTAAACAAAACTCAAAATAAAAACCTTCTTTTATAAGAAACCAATGTCATCAAGATATACAATTCCCGGAAGTCCCGAGTATTCTTTCATAAATAAAGAATTAAACTCCCCAGTGGTTAGTAATTCAGTATGAAGACTTGAAAATGGTATTGATATATTATTCCATTGTCCCGCTTTAATGTCAACAGCAATTCCTGCTGCATCTTCCTGACCCGCAATTGAGAATAGAATTCTTGTAGAAGCTGTTGAATAAATCGAAAGTTTCAAATACTGATAATCACTAACTTTTAAGCTATTATATCCAATCATAAGACCACTCCAACCATCTTTATTTTCTCTTTTAATTGATTTGGTTCCTCTGCTTACTACTTCAGTATTTTGAAAATCTTCTGTTCCACCCCAATTCCAAGTCCAGCTAGGAGTTGGCGAACCATCAAAATCATCACCAAACAGTAAATGTTTAATACCTAACGTAGCAACATTTGAAGTCCCATAAACTGTTTGTACCGTTACAATCGCATTCGATCCGTAATCTGCCGGAACCGTTACTTGTATTTCTGTTTTAGACAACACTTTAAACGTGACAACTTTACCGTCAAACTTAACATTTTGTACTTGCACAAAATTCAGACCTTTAACAATTATATCTTCTCCAGAAGAAGGAGATGCATTAGAAACGCCTTCAATTACCGGAGCCGGAGGATCTAATGATATTACGTTGTCTAAAACATTTACAAAACCATTTGTACCGTAATAATCTACTCCCGGAGCAGGTTTATCAGATCCGTTTACTTTTAAAACGCCATTTGTAACATTTACACCTAGCAAATAAAGATCTGCATCTTCTGCATTCGCCATTGTAGACAATTCGCCAGTTGTTAGATAATCAGCCTGTACACCATCTAAATAGCTTACTCTCTTTTTTACACCTTTTACAACATGACTTAAAACCACCTCTCTTAAAACATCTACCGGAACCAGTGTGATATCGGGATATCCAAGCGAATTTACATAACCGCTTTTTACCAAATAAGCATCAAAAGCAGCATCTGTAGGAATAAAAAAAGTAAAATCGTCGGGTTTATCAAAAGTCGATTTCAATCCTGCCAAATCTATAGCTTTGGTAAAAGTCGCTAAATTAGTATTGGCTGCGATTATCCCGTAAACTGAGTTATAATTTTGCTGAGCGCCTCCAACATCTTCAATCGTATCATCGCAGGAAGAAGCCATTGCAAGCAAAAGTGCGCCTAATGCAATTTGTTTTAATCTATATAATATTTTCATAAGTTTTCTTTTTAGTAATTTTTACATCTGAAGAATTAAAAAAATCATTTTTATAATTTTAAAATAATTCTTTCAAAAATCTATTAACTATTTTAATATCAGACCCAAATCATCAATATAAATGGTATTTCCTCCCGCTTTGCCTCCAAACTCCTGAAAAGTAATCTTATTTAACTCTGTCGGATTATTAAAAGCACTGAACGGGATTTCAACATAAGTCCAGTCAGATGAAAAGTCATATGAAGGTTTAATTGCGTCACTTCCGTTTAGGAAAACACCAATTTTACCCGCATTTTGTCCTCTTAAACTCACTCTGATTCCTTTATATCTGGAAAGATCAACTTGAGAGATAACGACCATAAATTCTAATCCTCCCCATTGATGAGCGGTCCATGAAATACTTTTTTCACCTTGTTTAGGATCTTTATCATAAGCATCATTATAAGGATTTTCAGCATTCCATAACGCATAACCACCACTTAGCGAAGTATAAGCATCGTCGTAAATAGCACTTCCAAATGATTGTCCCGCAACGGTTGTACCTGAAACATTGGTAACAGATAATCTTTTGTATTGAATATCTTCCGGTACTTTTACCGTAAGTTCTGTCAATGAAGAAGAAATTGGCTCGACCTTGGTTGTTCCGAAATTAACCACCGGACGAAGAAAATAATCACCCTTAATTGTGATTATATCTCCCGGAGTAGGATTAATAGGAAACCCTGTAATACTAGGAAAAGGAGGTCTTACTTTTATTGAATAAACTAATGTTCCAATATTAGTAACCAATTTCATCTCATCCATTTCGTTATAATACGGAGTATCCGAATCGACAGTTACTACAATCGCATTATCCGTAACCAAAGTTGGATTGAATACCGTTTCCAAACCATTAAAAGAGATTGTTTTTAAAGTCGAAAAACCAGAACCTCTAATAATATAAGTATTACCTGCATTGATAACATCTGTTGGTACATCTACCTCTCTGTCACCTTCAACCAAAGGATCATCAATAACCGATTTGCTAATTCCCGTAATGGCCAATGTACCAGAAGAACCTCCGTCGTCATTAGAACAAGAACTAAGTAAGAAAATTGAAATTGAAGCCAATAAATAAAACTTCAATGACATTATATTTTTTATATTTTTCATAATTGTTTTCTTTAAAGTTTATTTAAAAACGTAAGGAACCGGAGCTTCTTTTAATTTTGGATTTTTCCTAACATCATTAGCCGGTTTAGGAAAAATAAAATCAGTTTCTACAGGCGTATAGTGTTTTACTCCTTCATAATCTGAACCTCTGTCTTGTTTCGAAATAATATCAATAGCTTCAGCTCTTGGCAATCTTCCTAAATCATACCAAAATTCCCCCTCAAAAGCAAACTCTACTCTACGTTCCTGAAACAATGCTTTTTTTGTTAACGGAATATTACCATCTAACTCACTTAAGCCTGCTCTTTTTCTGACTTTATTAAAAGATGCTTTAGCCGCAGGGTCACTGGTTTCATTTGCTCCTGCTAAAATTGCTTCGGCATGAATCAGTAAAAGATCAGCATAACGCATAATATAATTACAGTTACTCATTGCTCCCCAATTGTCTGCAGGACCTGTTTCACCTGTTTCCTGACCTACCACATATTTTTTTACCGCTGCACCTGTTGCATCTAAAACACCTGGATATTTTGCTTTATCCAATGTAAACCCTACTGCATCATCTCCTTTTAATGTTGGATAAGTATCTCCGTAAATCATATAAGACTCTTTTCTTCTTACATCTCCTACTTCAAAAGCTTCCTGAATATCGTTACTAGGAATATATACAGCTCCGTAAGATACTCTGTCATTTAAAATATCTAAACCGTATTGCACATTCGAAAAATTCCCTGCCTGATATTCGTTTACAGCACCTGACCACTGCCAGGAATAAATAGACTCTTCGTTATTGTTTTTACTGGTCAAAAATAAATCGGCGTAATTTGGTAAGAGTCCAAATTCTCCTGAATTAATTACTTTTTCAGCCATTAATTTTGCGTTTGGATAATCTTTCTCATAAAGGTATACTTTAGCCAAAAACGACTCTGCAGTTCCTTGAGAAACAAAAACATTCTCTGTACTTCCTCCTCTTAATCTCACTTTTGATTTAAGGTTTGCCGCAGCGTATTTTAAATCATTTTCGATGAATTTATAAACATCTTCGATTCTATTCGTGTTCACCATCGGATTTTTGGCAAGCGCTAAATTATCTTCGATGATAGGCACCGGACCAAATAAACGAACTAAATAGAAATAAGAAACTGCTCTGAAAAAATGAGCTTCGGCAATTGTATTTTTAATTACAGCCGGACTTACACCCTCTTTTGCATTTTTATTTAGATTATTAATTAAATCATTAGATTGTGCAATAATGCTAAAGCAAGATCTCCACGGATCTGATAAAATAAAGCTGTCTGAAGTAAGTTTAAACTGAATCACCTCGTTTCCATCAACATTCGACCAGCAGTTTCCTGATGACAATTCTGAAAGAGCGTAAAAACATTTAGTATAAAATGGCGCCCACATTCTTCCGTACATTCCGTAAGTAGTACGCTGCACTTGCTCATCCGAAGTATAAAAATTTTCACTAACATATCCGTCCTGAACAGGTCTGTCTAAGTAATCATCACTACATGAAGCAGATAAAGCCAGCAAAACAAAAACCGCTAAGCTCTTAAAATTTATTTTATATATTTTCATAATAGTTTTTATTAAAATTCAACATTCATTCCAAAAGTGATGGTACGGTTCGTAGGGTAACGCCCTGAATCAATCCCACTCAATAAAGCATTTTGGTTATAGTCTCCAATTTCAGGATCATAACCTGTGTATTTTGTGAAAGTGTATAGGTTTGTAACACTTGCATAAAATCTAAGTTTGCTTAATTTAGTTTTAGAAATCACATCTGATGGCAAGCTATATCCAAAAGTTAACTGCGCAATTTTCAAATAAGAACCATCTTCTACATAACGGTCAGATATGGCAATATTTGGATGTCCGTCCCCGCCGTCTGGTCTTGGATATTTAGCATTTGGATTGTCCGGTGTCCAGAAATCTGCTGCTTCTGCTAATTGATTTTCGTAAAGACGCTGATTTTTTGTAGCAGCTCTTCTCGTTAAGTTCATTACTTTATTGCCCTGAGATCCTGTTAAGAAAACAGAAAGATCAAGATTTTTGTATCTAAATTGATTGTTGAAACTATAAATAAAGTCAGCTTGCGGATTCCCGATATAGGTTAAATCTTTTTCGTCGATTAACCCGTCTTTGTTTTGATCTACATATTCTACATCTCCAAGAACACTTTTCACCGCTTTGTTTCCTGTATAAGGAATTGGAGCATTTGCCAATTGTTCGTTTGTTCTGATAATTCCAACCGTTTCATAGCCGTAAAATTGTCCAATTGGCTGACCAACTTCACTTTTCGTTACGGTTTTTGTCGTATATCCGTTAACCTGTACGTCTTTAATTAAATCAAAATTATCAACCAGGCTCAACAGTTTGTTGTTGTTTTTAGAGAACATAAGAGTAGCATCCCAGGAGAAATTTTTAGAAAAATTGTTCGAATATTTCAGCGTTGCCTCAATACCCTCATTTCTCATACTTCCTAAGTTTACTGTTGGCGCTGCCAAACCACCCTGATATTGCTCTAAACCTGTAACATAACTTGGCAAAGGCAATACAAATAAAAATCCTGAAGATTGTTTTCTGTACACATCAACAGTAGCAAACAATTTTGATTTAAATAAACTAAAATCAAGACCCAAGTTGCTGTCTTCTGCTTTTTGCCAGGTTAAATCCGGATTGGCAATATTACCCGCTGTAAAGAAATTCCCTAAAGCCGATTTTATTGTTTGAATATTAGAGCCATACAATCCGCCGCTAATGTTTTGGTTTCCTGTTTCACCATATCCAATTCTAAACTTAATATTGTCGACATACTCCCTTGTACCTTCCATAAATTTTTCATTCGAAATTTTCCAGGATCCTGAAATTGAAGGGAAGTAACCCCATCTTTTATCTTCGGCAAAATTCGAACTTCCGTCAGCTCTTATTGTACCTTGCAAAAAGTATTTATTATCAAAGTTGTAGTTCAAAGATCCTAAGAAAGAGTACAACGCATTTTCTCCTTTATATTCACTGGCTACTAATGTTTTTTGATCTCCAAGATTTATAGAATGAACATCATTACTTAATAAACCACTTATCGACTGACTTCCTCCAAACCAATGAGAATCATTTGCTTCCTGAAGTGCCATAACATTAAAGTTATGTTTTCCTAAAGAAATATTATAGGTAAGCATGTTTTTAAGATTCAGTCCGTACCAGGTATTTGATCTTTCCTGAAGCTGATTTACTTTATTTACAGCAGCTCCCCAGGCATATGTAGGCTGAAATCCTTCGAAGTTTTGAATATTGGTCGAACCTCCAAATTCAAAGCGATAATCTAATCCTTTTGCCAATTTTACAGCAGCGTAAAAATTTCCCTGAAAATTCTTTTGTACAAGGTAATTTGTATTCATCAAAGTACTGGCAACAGGATTAATCCACGCGCCTTGCGTACCATCTTTAGGAGGCCCTGCATAAGTTCCGTCTAAATTTTTAACCGCTACATCCGGAGTCGATAATATTGTTGTACCAATGATACCATCACTATATCCTTCAATAGTAATATTTTGATTGGTAATACCCGCATTGATCGTAACACCCATTGTCAGCCAGTCTTTCACTTTAGCCTCAAGATTGGTCTTGAAAGTATATCTTTTAAAATCAGATCCAATAACAACCCCATCCTGATTCAAATATCCTCCTGAAACATAATAACTCATATTATCTTTAGCTCCAGAAAAAGACAATTGATGACTTGTCATTAAAGCTGTTCTGTATATTTCGTCCTGCCAGTTTGTACCTTTTCCTAAAACCGATGGCACAGCAAATTCATCTCTTGGTGCCACACCATACACTTGAGCCAATGCATTTTGTTGTGTTGCATATTGACTTAAATCCATTGTTTTAAGCAGTCTTGTAACATCTTGCGTAGAAAAAGCAGTATCGTAAGTTATTCTTCCTGTACCTTTTTTTCCTTTTTTAGTTGTAATAATAACCACCCCGTTTGACGCTCTTGAACCATAAACTGCAGCAGAAGCAGCATCTTTCAGGATATCCATCGTTTCAATATCATTAGGATTCAAAAATGCCAATGGACTATTGGTTACACTTCCTGTATTGGTACCAATATAACCACTTACAATTGTTCCTCCTGTAGCCTGATTGGTTGCATCTCCAGAAATAGGAATTCCGTCTACAATATATAACGGTTCATTACTACCACCTAAAGAAGCACTACCACGAATCTTTACAGAAACACTTCCTCCCGGTTTACCGGAATTATTTGTTACCACAACCCCGGCAGCCCTGCCTTGCAGTAATTGCTCTACCGTAACTTGTTGAGAATCTTTAAAGTCTTTTGCTGTTACTGACGAAATTGCACCTGTAACATCTTTTCTTTTTTGATTACGATATCCAACGTTTACAAGTACTTCTCGCAAATCCTCAGCACTAAGCTTTAAAATCACGTTTATTTTACCTCCGTTTTTTACGTTGATGGTTTGAGTAACATATCCAATAAATGAAACTGAAATACTTGCATTTGCGGGCGCATCGATAGCATAGTTTCCGTCAAAATCTGTTGAAACTGATTTTTTAGTTCCTGTTACCATGACATTTGCGCCTGGTATAGAAAGTCCCTTATCATCAGAAACTACTCCTGTTACCTTAACCTGAGCTGTAATACAATTACTGGTCAGCAACAAAAATAAAATCAAAGGAACTACTCTGTGGTTAGCGTTCCAATGAATGAAGTTAGTCATTAGTTTTTTCATAATAAATGTTTGGTTAGTTTAAATTTGTTATTCTAATTCAAGTCATAAACAAGGGTTGTATTTATTTCTTAAATTATTTAACAAATCTATAACACAAGTAAACATTAAATCGATAGTATTATATCATTTGATGATAATATTTTTACTATAACGTTTTAAAAAAACATATATGAAAATAAAAAGTATAAATAATTGCATTATTCGCAAAACAACCCCGCAAAACTACTTGATCTTATAAATAAAAATTAGCAAATTTGCTTAAAAGCAAACGATTTCGTTAAAAATAATATTTGTTTGTGCAAAAAAAGTATCACTACAAAATACGTTTTAATCCGGAGAAATCTTCTCTATATTGACTGGGTGTACAATTTTTAATAGTTTTAAAACTACGATTAAAGTTCGCGATATTATTAAATCCGGATTTAAAAGCAACCTCAGAAACGCTCATATCTTTTTCTACAAGCCAACGAGCGGCATATCCAATTCGGATATCATTTATATAATTAACAAAAGTTTTCCCCGTACGTTTCTTTATAAAACGATTAAAAGAAATAATCGACATACTGGCCACACCGGCAACATCCTCTAAAGTTATTTTTTCTGCAAAATGTTTCTGTACATATTCATAAACCAACTTCATTTTATCATAATCATCAAACGTATCATAATCTACTGTATAAGTCGATAGCAAGCGCTGATTTCTGGAATTGGCTAAATCATATAACAAAGAGGTGATTTCTAAAAAATAGTCCATACCATCTAGTTTAGAAAGCTTTACCAGCCTTGGAGTTAATTCTTCGGCTACTTTTTTCGAAAATAAAATACCGTGAATCGATCTATTAAACATATCACGAATTGGATTCATAATACGTCGTGATAATAAAGATTCATGAAAAAGATCGTTATGAAACTGAATCGTAATTTCGTGAATTTTTTTACTCGTACATTTATTCAATTCCCAACCATGGTATAAATTTGGACCAATCAAAACCAATTCGACATTATCAATTTCTTCAATATTATCACCCACGACACGCTTCACTCCTTTCCCGTTTAAAATAAAATTGATCTCAAATTCCGGATGGTAATGCACCGGAAAATCAAAACTATCTTTTACTCTGTCGAAAACTAAAAAACTATCTCCAGCCGAAAGCGGAGCAATTTCTCGATAAAAATTTTTAGCATTACTCATCTTTAAAAACTATTTTAGGAAGTACTATTGGATTTTTTATTTGCAATAATATGATATATAATTGATAAAATAATATTAATTAGACGATAAACATCCGATTATCTTTGAAAAATAGAATTATGATTTTTACAAAAAGAATATTGATAATAAACATTAATCATTTATAATACAATATCTTTTTAAAGTTTTGATAATTTTAATCAAAAATTGATACTGATATATAGATCTTAAAAATTAAGATTTTCCAATAGTTGCTTCAATTGTTGTATTTAAACTTATTGCACTGATAAACAACTACATTCCTAATGAAAAAAAACATACTAATACTATTAACTGCGGTACTTACGGGAATTTCCTGCTCTTCAAAGCAAGCGATTACTAATACTAATTTGTCACTTTCAGATAAAAAAGCTACACCGGAAACAGTTTCTCTATATAAAAAGCTCAATCAATTAACCCAAAAAGGATACATGTTTGGCCATCAGGATGATCTTGCTTATGGTGTAAACTGGAAATATGAAAATGGCAGAAGCGATATAAAAGATGTCGTTGGTGACTATCCTGCCGTTTATGGCTGGGATCTTGCGGGTCTTGAAAAAGACAGTCCTGATAATATAGACGGAATTCCATTTACAAAAATGAAACAATATATAGAAGAAAGCCACGAAAGAGGCGGAATCACCACTATAAGCTGGCATTTTGACAATCCTGCCACCGGAAAAAGCGCCTGGGACAACACCCCAAATTCATTAAAAACAGTTTTACCTGGTGGAGCAAACCATCAAAAATTTACCGTTTGGTTAGATAAAGCAGCGAATTATCTCCTGTCATTAAAAGATAAAAAAGGCAAAAATATTCCAGTGCTTTTCAGACCTTATCATGAACTTACCGGAGGCTGGTTTTGGTGGGGAAAAGGAAATGGTACACCTGAAGAATTCAAATCCGTATGGAAATTTACTTTTGAATATCTGCAAAAAAAAGGAGTTCATAATTTAATTTATATTTACAACACAAGCAGTTTTAGTTCTAAAGAAGACTTTCTGGCCAACTATCCCGGTGATAATTATGCTGATCTTTTAAGTTTTGATTCGTATCAGAATAACGACGACAAACAAGGCGAAAAATTCATTGCCGAAGTTCAGAATCAATTAAAAATCATCAACGAAATTGGTCTTGAAAAACACAAACCTATTGCCATTGCAGAAGCCGGTTACGAAGCAATTCCAGACCCAAAATGGTGGACAGGAACTTTATCAAAAGCTATTGGTGATTATAAAATTTCCTATGTTTTACTATGGAGAAACCACGGCTGGCAGGAAAAAGAACAAAAAATGCATTATTACGCGCCATATACAGGACAAATAAGCGCAAAAGATTTTGTTGATTTTTATAATCTTGACAAAACCTTATTTGAAAAAGACATTAAAAAAAATTAAAAATTGAGAATTAAAAATTAAAAATCTGTTTTTATCCGCGTCAAAAAAAAATCAACTCATAGAAACATTAAAATAACTAACTAAACATAAACCACAACAATTAAAAACACCTGGAATGCACGACAAAATTAGTTTAAAAGAAAAAATAGGTTACGGTCTTGGAGATGCGGCATCATCGATGTTTTGGAAAATTTTCAGCATGTACCTTCTATTTTTCTACACCGATGTTTTCGGACTGGCGCCTGCCGTTGTAGGAACCATGTTTTTGATTACCAGAATCTGGGATTCTTGTTTTGATCCCATTGTTGGAATCATCGCCGACCGGACAAAAAGCAAATGGGGAAAATTCAGACCTTATCTATTATGGGTAGCTGTGCCGTTTGCCGTAATTGGCGTGCTGACTTTTTACACCCCTGATTTTGACGAAAAAGGAAAAATAATTTACGCCTATGTAACTTATTCGGCGATGATGATGATTTATTCCTTAATCAATGTGCCGTATGCATCGCTTTTGGGCGTAATGTCATCTGACCGAAAAGAAAGAAATACATTATCGTCTTACAGAATGGTTTTTGCCTTTGGAGGAAGCCTTCTGGCACTTTGGCTTATTGAACCTTTAGTCAATTATTTCGGCGGAAGCCTAAACTCTAAATCAGGCTGGCTCACTACGATTGCAGTTTTTGGAATAATAACAACCGCTTTTTTCTGGGCCTGTTTTTTCTTTACCAAAGAAAGAGTAAAACCTATTTCAGACGAAGAAAACAATTTGAAAGAAGATTTAAAAGATTTACTAAAAAATAAACCCTGGTGGATTTTACTCGGAGCCGGAATTGGCGCATTGGTTTTCAATTCAATTCGTGACGGAGCCGCCGTTTATTATTTTAAATACTACGTAAGCAGCAATGTAAACTTTGATTTTTCGCTTTTTGGAACCGATTTTCACATGACACCTACTTCTATTTATCTGGTTCTAGGTCAAGCCGCTAATATCATTGGGGTAATTATCGCGACCCCAATTGCAAACAAAATAGGTAAAAAGAAAACCTTTTTTGGTGCCATGGCCTTAGCCGCAATTTTGAGTTTTATCTTTTATCTGTTCGGGAAAGAAGATGTGTTTCTGATCATGAGTTTTCAGGTATTAATCAGTATTTGTGCCGGTTGTATTTTCCCGCTAATCTGGTCTATGTATGCGGATAGTGCCGATTATTCTGAATGGAAACAAGGACGCAGAGCAACAGGATTGGTTTTCTCAGCCTCATCCATGTCGCAAAAATTTGGATGGACCATTGGCGGAGCCGGAGCCGGATGGCTTTTGGGCTATTATGGTTTTCAGGCCAATGTTGAGCAAACTGCCACAGCTCAAAACGGAATTCAGTTAATGTTAAGCATTCTCCCTGCCATTGCAGCTATAATATCAGTTGCTTTTATAGCATTTTATCCATTATCTGAAGATAAGCTTCAGATAATCGAACAGGATTTAAACGAAAAAAGAGACCAGAACAATTAAAATTATACCGATACAGAAATCTATTTATATGACAGCAATAGCCACTTCAACTACATTTCAGGATAGAAAAGTAGCATTAGAAAAAGAACATACACTACTGATCGAGCAAAAAAATGCTCCTCAGGATCATGCCGGAAACGGTATATACGAACGTTACAAAAACCCGGTTGTTACAGCAGCCCACGTACCATTGAACTGGCGTTTTGACCTTAACGAAAAAACCAATCCGTTTTTACAGGAACGCATAGGAATGAATGCCGCTTTTAATGCAGGTGCCATGAAATGGAAAGGCAAATATTTGCTGGCTGTTCGTGTGGAAGGAATCGACAGAAAATCTTTTTTCGCTATAGCGGAAAGTCCAAACGGAGTGGATAATTTTAAGTTTTGGGAGAAACCATGCGTGATTCCGCAAACCGAAGAACCGGATACGAATGTCTATGATATGCGTTTGATTGATCATGAAGACGGTTGGGTTTACGGTATTTTTTGTACCGAAAGAAAAGATCCAAAAGCACCAAAAGGCGACACAAGTTCGGCTGTAGCCAATGCAGGAATTGTACGCACGAAAGATTTGGTAAACTGGGAAAGATTACCTGATTTGATTTCGAATACAGGACAGCAGCGGAATGTAGTTTTGCATCCGGAATTTGTAAACGGAAAATATGCATTATACACACGTCCGCAAGATGGTTTTATTGATGTTGGAGCCGGTGGCGGAATTGGTTTAGGGTACGTTGATGATATGACAAATCCTGTTGTAAAAGAGGAGAAAATTATCTTCGGGAAACAATATCATACGATTTATGAATTGAAAAATGGTCTTGGCCCCGCTCCTATCAAAACCGAAAAAGGCTGGCTGCATCTCGCACACGGAGTTCGTAACACTGCTGCCGGATTGCGTTATACGCTTTATATGTTTATGACAGATTTACACGATATTAGCAAAGTAACTCATGTTCCTGCCGGACATTTTATGGGGCCAGAAGGAATCGAAAGAGTTGGAGATGTGTCGAATGTTTTATTCTCTAACGGATGGATCGAAGACAACGACGGAACCGTTTATGTGTATTATGCATCATCAGATACAAGAATGCATGTTGCCGTTTCATCTGTCGAAAAACTGGTTGATTATGTTACAAATGCTCCAGCCGATACTTTTATTTCTGCAGGTTCAGTAAAAACGATCATCAATCAAATCGAAAAAAACAAAACAATCTAATTATCGTGTCAATACAATTAAAGCAACTTAAAACTGAATTATCAGCTGAACTCGATTCTATTTTAAAATATTGGTCAGAGCATACTTTAGACAACGAAAATGGTGGTTTTACTGGTCAGATTGACTTCAACGATAATTTGATTCCTACTACAGAGAAAGGTTCTGTTTTGAATGCGCGAATTTTATGGTCATTTTCTGCCAGTTATCAGGTCACTAAAAATGAAGAACATAAAAAATTAGCAACAAGAGCGTTTGAATTTCTTTCGGATTATTTTTATGATCCCGAATTTGGAGGCTTATTTTGGAGCATCAATGTTGATAAAACGCCAAAAGACACTAAAAATCAGATTTACGCTTTAGCTTTTGCGATTTACGGTCTGTCAGAATATTATGTTATTGCTAAAGACGAAAAGGCATTAGAAATCGCCATCAATTTATATTTACAAATAGAAAGACACAGTTACGATTCCATAAACGGAGGCTATTTAGAAGCTTTTACCAGAGAATGGAAACCAATTGCCGATTTGCGTCTGAGTGAAAAAGATGCGAACGAAAAGAAAACCATGAATACTCACTTGCATATTGTGGAAGCGTATGCAAATTTATTTAAGGTTTGGAAAGACAAAAAGCTGCAAAACACAATTATTGAATTATTACAAACTATAGAAAAACATTTCATTAATAGTGAGACAGGACATTTGAGATTATTTTTTAATGAAGAATGGATGGAAAAACCAGACGTGATTTCGTATGGTCATGATATTGAAGCAGCCTGGCTTTTATTGCAGTGTGCCGAAATTTCAGGAGATGAAAATCTAATAATCAATTATAAAAAACACGCCATTAAAATGGCCGAAGTCACGAAGGAAGGTTTGGATGATGATGGAGGTTTATGGTATGAATTAGATCCGAAAAATAACGAGCTGATTGCTGAAAAACATTGGTGGGTTCAGGCAGAAGCTTTAATTGGTTTTTATAATGCGTATCAATTAACTCGAAATGAAATTTATTTAGATATCGTTCTGAAGAACTGGGATTTCATTAAAAACAATATTTTGGACACTAAAAACGGCGAATGGTTTTGGGGAGTTTATCGTGATTATTCGTTGATTGAAAAAGATAAGGCCGGTTTTTGGAAATGTCCTTATCATAATAGCCGGGCTTGTATGGAATTAATTAATCGAATTGATTCAATTTAATTTACAATTAAATGCTCCGCCGCCATTGCAAGAAACGAAGTAACCACAGTAACAAAAGCAGTTTTTTTCTCATTTCGACGGAGGAGAAATCACACTAGAAACTCCATATAGAGAATCGTCAATCTTTATCGATTCACGAGTGTGATTTCTCCTCCGTCGAAATGACAAGATTGGGAAAAATTGAAGAAACAAAAGATATCTTAAAACCGTAAACCCCATAGCCCCGATGGGAGGGAAAATCCTTTTGTGTCCGCGGCGGCGGATACAAAAGATTGGAAGGAACAGCGGGATTAGCTCCTAAAAAAATAAACAATGAAAAATAAATTTCTAAAAACCCTCGGATTAGCTTTAATGTTCTCTGTTATGGCTTGCCAGGCGCAGGAAAGAATTACGGTCAAGGGAACGCAATTTTATAAAGGCGATAAACCGTACGCTTATATTGGAACGAATTATTGGTACGGAAGTTTACTGGCTTCGAAAAAAGTAGGCGACAGAAAAAGATTGCTTCGCGAACTGGATTTGATGCAAAAAAACGGAATCGATAATCTAAGAATTCTGGTTGGTGCCGATGGCGGTAAATATGATTTTACGGTTCGTCCGGCGTTGCAATATGAACAGGGAAAATACGACGAAGATTTGCTTGACGGATTGGATTTTTTGATTAGCGAAATGAGCAAACGCAAAATGTATGCAGTTTTATACCTGACCAACAACTGGGAATGGTCGGGCGGAATGTCGCAATATTTAGAATGGAATGGCAAAGGTGTGATTCCGGTTCCGAATATTGCCCCAAATACATGGCCGCAATTTATGGCGTATACCCAACAATTTTACAGTTGCGAGCCTTGTATGAAAGCTTTAGAAAATCATGTAAAATTTATCATTGGAAGAACCAACAAATACTCAAAAAAGAAATATACCGAAGACAACACAATTATGTCCTGGCAAGTTGGTAATGAACCAAGACTTTTTACGGTAGAAAATGAAGCGAAATTTACATCATGGCTCAATACTATTGTGAATTTGATTGATAGTTTAGATAAAAATCATTTGGTTTCCACGGGTTCTGAAGGGAAAAACAGTTCGAATGACAGTATGGAAATTTTTGAAAGAACACATCAAAACCCAAATATTGATTATTTGACGATGCATATTTGGCCCAAAAACTGGAATTGGTTTAAGGCTGACGATGCCGAAAAAACAATACCAACAACACTTGAAAATGCCGGAAAATATATTGATGAGCATATTAAGGTGGCGAACAATCTAAAACGCCCAATTATTATTGAAGAATTTGGTTTGGGAAGAGAAAACGAAAGTTTACTGGCAACGACATCAACAATAAACAGAGATGTTTTTTACAATTATATTTTTGGCAGAGTTGCCGAAAGTGTAAAAAATAATGGTCCGCTACAGGCAGCGAATTTTTGGGGATTTGGCGGCGAAGGCAAACCTGTTACCCAAGACGGAAAATGGAATCCCGGAGATCCTTTAACGACAGATCCTCCGCAGGAACCACAAGGATTGAATTCTGTTTTTTCTACGGATAAATCGACTTTGGATATTGTGAAGAAATATAATATGGAATTGAAGAAATAGCTTAAAGCACCCTCTTAGATTTTGAAACCCGACAATTTTATGATTGTCGGGTTTTCTATGTTTATATACGACAGAGACGCACTGCTGTGCGTCTCTACGATATCTATTTATAGAATATATTATGCTAATATTTTCTCGATCGCATTCAATTCATCCTGTGTAAATTCAAGACTTTGCAAACAATCAATATTATTGTTTAATTGTCTAACAGAACTCGCGCCAATTAAAACCGATGTAATTCGTTTGTCTTTTTGTAACCATGCCAATGCCATTTGAGCCAAAGACTGGTTACGGTTTTGTGCGATATCATTCAGCTGCACTAATTTCGCGATTCTTTCAGCTGTAACTTCATTTTCTTTCAAATGTCCATTTGGATTGTGCGCTCTTGAGTTTTCCGGAATTCCGTTTAGGTATTTATCTGTGAGAAGTCCTTGTGCCAAAGGCGAGAATGCAATACAGCCCACTCCTTTTTCTTCCAGAACATCCAATAAACCATTTTCTACCCAACGTTCTAACATCGAATATTTGGCCTGATGAATCAAACATGGCGTTCCTAATTGTTTTAAAACATCGACGGCAACTCTCGTTTGTTCTGCTGAATAATTACTGATTCCAACATATAAGGCTTTTCCGCTTCTTACAGCGTAATCCAAAGCCAGCATCGTTTCTTCAATTGGAGTTTCCGGATCCGGACGATGCGAATAGAAAATATCAACATAATCAACTTTCATTCTTTTCAAACTCTGGTCTAAGCTTGATAGTAAATATTTACGGGAACCCCAATCCCCGTAAGGTCCATCCCACATGGTGTAACCTGCTTTGGTCGAAATGATGATTTCGTCGCGCAAATTTCCCTGAAAATTATGCCACAGGATTTTACCAAAATTAGTTTCGGCAGAACCCGGAACCGGTCCGTAATTATTAGCTAAATCAAAGTGAGTGATTCCTTTATCAAAAGCCTCTACAGCAATACTTTCTGCATTTTCAAAATTATCTACTGAACCAAAGTTGTGCCACAAGCCCAGAGAAATTTCAGGTAGTAATAACCCGCTTTTTCCACATCTGTTATATTTCATTATTTTAGATTAATTGGTTGGTGTTTTAATAGGTTTTAAAGGTAGAAAACTAACTTCAATAATTAAAAATCTAATTTGTCTTTAATTTTGTAAATTTGTTTAAATAATAAAATTATGGCAAATAACTGGCAAAATTTAATTTCGATAAATCCAGATATCAGATTTGGTAAACCTATCATAGCAGGAACCAGGATTTGTGTATCAGATATTCTTTCATGGTTATCTACAGGAATGTCCTCCGAAGAAATTATTGAAGATTTTCCTGAATTAAAGAAGGAAGATATACTTGCTGCTTTGGCTTTTGCTGCTAATAGAGAAAATATTACAAAGATAATTGCAGCATAATGAAATTACTTTTGGATGCCAATATTTCATGGAGAATTATAAAACTTATTGCGAATGATTTTTTAGATTGTTCGCATGCTAATAATATCAAAGTAAATCAACCAGCAAAAGATATTGAAATTTGGGAATTCGCCATACAAAATAACTTTACGATTGTTACGCATGATGATGATTTTGAAAAATTGTTACTTTTAAAAGGAGCCCCGCCAAAAGTTATTATTTTAAAAACTTTCAATAAAAACACTAAACAAATTGCTGAAATTCTGATTTCAAAAAAGGAGATCATTGAATCATTTATTTTGAATGATGACTTAATGATTTTAGAGATTTATTAAATAAGATAACTCATAAAAAAAAATCGCCACGAATTCACGAATTTTCAAACAATTCATTCGTGAATTCGTGGCGAAAAAAACTTTGTGTCTTAGCGCCTTTGTGGCAAAAAACTTTTAGCCTTTTATTTCAAAACCACTTTCCAATCCTTTGTCAGAACTTCCTCCAACCATAATTTTAAAAGTTCCTTCTTCTACTAAATAATTCCCGTCATTATCATAAAAACCAAGTTCTTTGTCCGTTAAAGTAAAAGTTACGGTTTTCGTTTCACCTTTTTTCAGGTTTACCAATTCGAAACCTTTTAATTCTTTAATAGGGCGAATGATACTGGCGAACTCATCGTGAATGTATAATTGTACCACTTCTTTTCCGTTATAATTTCCTGAGTTGGTAACGGCAACGCTCACCTGAACATTTTCTCCTTTTGCAAAAACCGTTTTATTTACTTTCAGATCTTTATAATCAAATTTTGTATAACTCAAACCAAAACCAAACGGAAATTGAGGCGTTTTCTCAACATCCATATAATGCGACCAAAAAACATTTTTATCACTGTCAATTGGTCTTCCCGTACTGTATTTATTATAATAAATTGGCACCTGACCAACATTTCTAGGAAACGACATTGGCAATTTTCCACTTGGGTTGTAATCACCGTATAAAACCTGCGCGACGGCATTTCCGGTTTGGGTTCCTAATTGCCATGCTTCTACAATTGTTGGGATATTTTCTGCAGCCCACGGAATACTCAACGGACGACCATTATTTAAAACCAAAACTATATTTGGATTTATTTTATAAATTTCTTCCAGTAATTCCTGTTGCAATCCTGGTAAGTTAAGATCGGTTCTGCTTCTGCCCTCACCGCTTTGAAAACCGTATTCGCCTAAAACCATTACGACAACATCAGCATTTTTTGCGGCTGTTTTTGCTGCTTCAAAGCCGTTCTTATCGGTGGTATTAAATACTGTTTCTGTCAAGAAAGTTGCTTTCTGTGACAACAAATCAACTCCTTTTTCAAAAACCAATTGATTGTCTTTGTATTGCTGCATTCCTTCCAAAACCGAAACGGCTGTGTTATCATCGGCAGCAATTCTCCAGCTTCCAAGTGGACTGTTTTTATCGTTTGCCAAAGCGCCAATCAAAGCAATTTTTTGTCCGGATTTCTTTAGCGGAAGTAAATTCTTATCGTTCTTAAGCAACACAATCGACTTTTTCGCCATATCGAGAACGCCTTCATTATTGGCTTTACTGCCAACAACTGCTTTTTCGCGCTTTTCATCACAATATCTGTACGGATCATCAAATAAACCTAGTTCAAATTTCACACGGAGGATTCTGCGAACGGCATCATCAACCAAGGATTCTTTTACTTTTCCTTCTTTTACCAAACCAACTAATTTTGCCACATACAAATAAGATTCCATATCCATATCAGAACCTGCATTTACTGCTTTTGCAGTTGCATCTGCTTCATCTTTGGCATAACCGTGCGCGATCATTTCGCGAATAGAAGCATAATCAGAAATTACAAAACCGTCAAACTTCCATTTTCCTTTCAGAATATCTCTTTGAAGGAAAACATTTCCCGTTGCCGGAACGCCATTCAAAGTATTAAATGAATTCATAAACGTACGAACTCCCGCTTGTACAGTGGCTTCAAAAGGCGGTAAAACAGAGTTGTATAATTTAGAATTACTAATATCAACAATATTATATTCCAGTCCGGCTTCAACATAACCATATGCTGCAAAGTGTTTCGCGCAAGCTGCAATCGTATTTACTTTAGACAGATCAGCAATTGTTTCTCCTTGAAAACCATGAACTCTCGCAATCGCAATTTTACTTCCCAAATAAGGATCTTCACCCGCACCTTCCATCACGCGTCCCCAGCGTGCATCATTTGCAACATCGACATTTGGACCAAAAGTCCAGTTAATCCCGGATGCCGAAGCTTCATCTGCCGCAATGGCCGCCGATTTCTTAATCGCTTCTAGATCCCAACTCGCCGCTTCTGCCAACGGAATCGGACTTAACGTTTTATAACCGTGAATTACATCAAAACCTATAATCAACGGGATTCCCAAGCGGGTTTCTTCAACCGCAATTTTCTGTACAGCTTTAACTTCTTTTACACCACGAACGGTTAACATTGAACCAACCCAACCTTTTCGTAAATGTTCGTATTTCAGCTCCGCACTTCCTCCTTTTGGAGCCGGTCCGGTTACATCCCAAAACCCGTTGTATTGATTCATTTGTCCCACTTTTTCTTCTAAAGTCATCAAAGGCAAAAGCAGATCAATTCGTTGTTCAACAGTCTTATTTTTATCCAGATATGGTTTTTTCTGTGCATTCATATTTCCAACAGTAAACAGGGCAAAAACCCCGATAGTTATTATTTTATTTTTCATTGGTTTTAGGATTGCCACGAAGGCACTAAAGCACAAAGTTTAAAGCTTTGCGACTTTGCGTCTTTGCGAGATTTTGATATTCAAAATGTTATTTATTAATTCAATTTGGCGATTTACTTTGCTGGACTTCGACTTCGCTCAGTCTTACAAAACAAAAAAAATCAGCATCAATCTGTTTAATCCGTAAAATCCGTGGGCAAAAAATCTAAAATCTAAAATTCCTTTACTCAGTAATAAAACAAGAAGCAGGCAAATTCGCTTTATTAAACAAGTCAGATTGTATTGTATTTCCCCATGCAAATCTCACTTTTGCAGGATTTGAAACTTTTTTACTCGACAAAATCACCTGATTATTTTTTATCGAAGCTTCTGCAGGAAAAAAGATTCCATCGGCTCCAGCCAATTCAAACTGGTTTGATGTTTTGTTTTTAAAATACAATCCGTCGGCATAATCAAAAGAAACAATTGCTTTGTTTTTTTCGACTTTAAAATCTTTAAAAAGTGGTCCGTTTACCAAATTATTATTCGTTTTGTACATTTCGGCAAGAGCCAAATTTGCCAAACGAATTCCGACATCTTTTTTATTCTTTGGGTGAATATCAATAGTATCCGAAATATCACTTGTTAAAACCATTCCGGTTTTCGGAACTTCTTTCAGGATTTTTCGTTGAGAATTTCTAACCGTAACATTTGAGAAATTATTATTGCCGGTTTTATATGGTGCAATCTGAACGAAATAAAAAGGGAATTCGTCTTGCCATGCTTTTCTCCAAGAAGTAATTAAAGCCGACAATGTTTTATCATAAACTAATGACCCAACATTAGATTCGCCCTGATACCAAAGCGTTCCTGCAATTTTAAATCCTGTAAAAGGATAAATCATGGCATTGTAAGCACGTCCGGGCTGGCGCGGTCCGTATTCCTGTTCGTTTAGTTTTTTAGCATTTTCTAATAAAATAGGATCATTTTGAACAACTTCTTCCGGCATCCAGATTTCGGCCGGAGTTCCGCCCCAGTTAGATGAAATTAAACCAATTGGGACATTTTTTAAATCTTCACGTAAGCGTTTGGCAAAAAAGTAACCAATGGCGCTAAAGTTTTTCATGGTTTCGGGAGTCGATTCAGCCCAATTTCCAAGTAAATTATTTTGCGGACTTGTAGCGGTTAATTTTGGAACCGTAAAAAATCTGATATTAGAATTTGTCGCATTTTTAGCTTCTTCATCGCCATTATCAATTCCCCAGCTTGCAGACATTTCCATGTTCGATTGTCCGGTGCAAAGCCAAACTTCGCCAATCAAAATGTTCTTCAATACAACTTCGTTATATCCTTTTATAGAAATAGTAAAAGGTCCTCCGGCTTCGGGCGTTTTGATATGCAATTCCCATTGTGCCTGATTATTCGCCACAACTTTATATTCCTGGTTGTTCCAGCTAGAAACCAATTTGATTTCTTCTTTAGGATTCGCCCAGCCCCAAATTTTAACTTCGGAGTTGCGCTGTAAAACCATATTATCACCAAAAATATTCGGAAGTGTAACGTTTGCCATCATAGTACTGGAAATCATCAGAATGAAAACAAACTTAAATATATTATTTTTCATTTAGTAACTTTTTTAAAAACGGAGCATATTCCTGAGCCAAAACCTTATGATCAGCCACATCCGGATGTCCTGAACAGCCATTTGGCGTCATAGGTTTAAATTTGAAAATCAAGATGGATTTATGCGTTTTATCTTCTGCGAAAGCGTTCTTTACTTTATTCAGGCATTCTTCAAAAACAATCGCGTTCTGCCCGTTTATCATCGGACTATTGGTAATGACAATTTGGGCTTTTGGATTATGTTTATACAACATTTTTATAAAATTGATATAATTTGAAACGTATTTTTCAGCATTAAAAGGCAAACGTTCTTTTTTACCGTCTCCACCAGAAAAATCATTGGTTCCTAATGCAATACTTATAATGTCAGGCTGAAAAGCAAAATCATATTGAGGTTTAGAATTGTCTTTCGTTAAATACAAATTCTGATAAACATCGGGCATAATTCCTTCTTCTTTATTTTCATCATTCCAGTTTCTGTACATGCCAATTCCAGAAACTGAACTCATCAAATAATCAACGCCAATTGCTCTCGAAAGCACTGGCCCATAAGCATAATAGCCATTATGATGATCAAAATACTCCCCTTTGTCACAAGGAACATCTGATGGATCGCTTGCCGCGCCACAAGTAATTGAATCTCCAATAAACTCAATTTTCTTTTTCTTTTTGGTCGAAATCGAAGTCAGTTTTGCAGTTGTTCCCGCAAATAAAATTCCACCGCTGTGCGCTTCTGTCGTTTTATAAATTTCTAAAGTATGTTCCTTTTTATTTACAGTTGTTTTTATTGGAAAAGATTGCGCTGCTCCTTTCTCAATTCTCAATTTCCCAATATATTTTCCGTCTAAAACCAAAGAAACATAATTATGATGTTCCCATGCATCAACACTTTGAAGAGAAATCGAACATTCATTACCTGAAAAATTAAAAGAAACCGAAGAAGCCGTTCCTATTAAAACCACTTTATTATCCGGAAGTTTTTCAACACGGCCCTGATATAGAAAAGTATTTGTTTTGTTTTGTGAAATCGAAACAATCGAAATCAGCAAAAACGAAATTAAAAACATTATTTTTTTTAGAAACATAATTTATTTGTTAAAATATAAATGCGATTCACAAATATATTTGAAATACGATAACACTAAAGATACTAAAACATCAAAAAGCAATAAAAAAACACCAAAATAAAAAGATGTATCTTCCGTTCTTGTTATTCAACAATTCCTTATTTGTATAACATTGTTTTAATATTCAAAAGCAACGTTATACATTCATAAATAAAATCTTATAATTATACTTAAAAATGAAATTAACCCTATATATCGCATTTGCATCTATGATTCTATGTTCTTCTTTTACTTTACCAAAAGAAAAAAAGTCCGTTAGTTATCCAACCGAAAAAATACGGACTGCAATAGATCGTGATTCTATTATTACTTATGCGAAACAATATTTAGGAATACATTATTTGTATGCAGGAAATGATCCCAAAAAAGGTTTTGATTGTTCAGGCTTTGTCAATTATGTTTTCAAACATTTTGATGTTAGCGTACCCAGAAGTTCCAGCGGATATAAAAATTTAGGAGTTTCAAAAAAGCCTGAAGATTTTAAAGTGGGAGATGTTCTGGTTTTTTATGGCTATAAAAACAGAACAATTGTTGGGCATGTGGGTATTATTTGCGAAGCCAACGGTATGAGTTCTAAATTTATACACGCCTCATCCGGAAAAGCCGGCAGCGTAACGATTAGTGATTTAGATTCTGATCATTACAGCAAACGTTATTATAAGTGTGTTGATGTATTACCGAAATAAAGTTTTTTTTGCCACGAATTACACGAATTTTCGCGAATTAATTTTTTTAGCATTGTAAATAAAAAATTTGTGAAAATTTGTGCAATTCGTGGCGAAATCTCTCTTAGCTTTTATTCTTCGGTAAGTAATTTTATCAGACTTTCATCTCTTTTATAAACATCTTTATAAAAGTTCAAATTGCCATCACGATCTACCCAGGCGGTAAAATAACCTATGTAAACCGGAATTTTCTTTTTTAGACTTACCCAGTTTTCTTTACCGGCATGCATGGCTTTATCGATACGTTCCGTAGTCCAGCTTGGATCTTGTTTTAAAATTTCGATGGCTAGTTCTCTTGGTTTTCCTACCCTAACGCACCCGTGACTAAAAGCCCTGCTTTCTCTTTCGAACAAACTTTTGGAAGGCGTATCGTGCAAATAAATATTATTTGAATTGGGGAATAAAAATTTCACTAAACCAAGCGAATTGTTTTTTCCTGGCAACTGACGAACTGCTCCATTATTCCACTCCAGATTTTTCTGTGCTAAATAATTCTTATTTCTGGCCATTCCTGGTTTTATTTCGCTTTTAATGATACTTGTTGGCACATTCCAATACGGACTAAAAACAATATTATTCATCATTCCGCTAAAAACTACGGTTTTGGTCATTGCTCTTCCTACTACCACAGGCGATACAAATGCAATTTCATGATTGCGAATTAAATACAATCTAAACTCTGGAATATTAACTTCGATGTATTCTTTCCCTTTTTCGAGTTCAGGATCAATCCATCTACAACGCTCCATATTGGCAATAATGGTTTTAATTCTGTCTGAAACAGGAATGTTGAGCTCCGCAATATGTTCCGGTAAAATGGTATTTTTTGGTGTTAATCCGTGGTGCAATTCGTAGCTTCTGATTCCTTTTATCAAAGTCGAATCACAAATATTACTTTTGCTGTTTTCTTTAAGATCTCCGGTTATATAAAGTCTTTCTCTGATTTGTCCAATTGTTGCAACAGAATCTCCCAGTTTCAGACTTTTAACACCTTCTTCGGTTTCGATAGTTTTCCATCCACCTTTTTTCTCAATCTCTCTATATCGATGAAGCGCATCGCGAAGCTTATAATATTGACTGAACATTTTGCTTTTCTTGTCGTCGCTAATCGTCGCTTTTTTATAAATCGAATCTGAAAAAACCTGATAATTTACTTTTTTTCGAGGTAAAAGCCATTCTAATGAGCGGGTTGTTTTTTCGTCTACGCCGGAAACTTTCTGTACATAATAAAAATATAAATTGGTAATCATCAAATCGGTATCTGCTTTTGATAATTTGTTATCGGCTGTATGTTCAAAAATAGGATTGATCTTTTCATTATAAGGAAAATTAGCTTTTAAACCTTCCTGATCTAATCCTTTGTATTTATTAAATAAGGTATTTGCATATTCTACGACACCTTTATTATCCAGCCATAACTGGGTAGATTTATTTTTCTTGTACAAAGCCTGAACCTCGCTCTGAAATTTAATCAATTTAGGATACGCCTGATAAAATGTGGAAATGCCGGAACTGTCAATTGTAATTTTAAGTTCAGGAACCACTTTTTCTGAAGTCTTTGATTCTTCTGTGTTCTTGTCTGCTTTTTTATTACAGGAAACAGCACTAATAAGAAGTACTACAGCAACAAGCGGATACAAAATTTTCATAATATTTTTTTTAATAAAAATAGAAAAGTTTTGGCGAAATCAAAGCGTTTCCAAAAAAATTAATACTGCTTTAAAATTCTTATTTTTACTTTATAAAAAACAAAAAAAAACTCCGAATACATTACATATCCGGAGCTTCTGCTTTATAACCAACCTTTATTTTTAGATTACTGTACCTTTTAAAGTAAGTACTTTTGGAGTTGTCTCCGCACTTGTTGTTACAGTAACTGTTTTTGTAAACCCACCTTTGTTTGCTGCATTATAAGTTGCTGTTACTTTAGCTGATTTTCCAGGTAAAATAGGCTCTTTTGTATAATCTGTTGCAGTACAACCACAAGATCCCTGAACGTTTGTAATTACAACGGCAGTTTTTCCTGTATTTTTAAATTCGTAAACAATTGCTTTTGGCGTTCCTTGCGGAATTTGACCTACATCAATAGTTTCTGCTTTCCATACAATTGTAGAAGCTGTTGCTGCTTCAACTTTTGTTTCAGATGTCAAAGACTGTATTGGTGCAATTGCCGAAAAAGACATTAAGCTTAAAGCTAAAGCTAACATCGAAATTTTAATCATTTTCATAGTTATATAATTTAATGGTTTATAGTTCTATTTTCGTTTTACAAAGATATTTCAGACAAAACCAAATCGCTGTTAACCGCTTTCAAATCTTTGTTAATGACTTGTTAATCGGTGTTTTTAAGCCTAAATTTGATTAATATTACACTCTAAATACCGATTTCTTGAAAATAAATAAACTCAATAGTATTATCCTTCTGGGACTTGTCGCCATTATTAGCATATTGGTGGCGCAGTTGCTTTGGACGAAAGAGGCTTTTACTTTAGAACAAAAGAAATTAAGCCAGAAAGCCAACATAGCCTTGCTGGAAGTTGCCCGCAAATTATACGAAGGAAAAGATCATGAATCGTCTTGTCTGAATCCTGTTCAGAAAATTTCAAACGATTATTATATTGTAAATATCCAGAACGATTTTGAACCGGATATTCTAGAATTTTATTTGAGATCAGAGTTTAAAAAAATGAACATCACAACTGATTTTGAATACGCGGTGTACAATTGCCAAAGTGATGAGATGGTTTACGGGAAATACATTTCGTTTGCTGAAAAAGAAAAAACAAAAAAAACAGTTTCTTTTCCAAAGCATAAAAATTTAGTATATTATTTTGCCATTCGTTTTCCTAACGAAACGACTTACTTATTCAGTTCGATGCGATTTTGGTTTATACTTTCGATCGCTTTAATTTTGATTTTATTGATTTACGTGTATTCGATTTTTACGCTTTTGCAGCAAAAGAAATATTCTGAACTGCAACGGGATTTCATCAATAATATGACGCATGAATTCAAAACGCCTTTGTCTTCTATTTTAATTGCATCAAAATATTTAAGTGAACAAAATCCTATCAAAGACGATAAAAAATTGCACACCTACACCAATATCATTATCAATCAGAGTCATAAACTGAACAATCATATTGAAAAGATTTTAAACGTTGCCAAATCAGATTATGCTCCTTTGGAATTAAAAAAAGAAACGGCTTTAATTGTTCCTATTATCGAAGAAACGATCGAAAATATTCAGTTAAAATATCCTGAAGCTTCTATTAAAATCGAAACATTGTCGAATGAATATCAAATAGAAACTGATGTTTTTCATTTCTCTAATTTGGTTTATAATTTACTGGATAATGCTATAAAATACTGTAATGAAAAACCGGAAATCACGATTGAAATCTCCGCAGAAAATTCAGTTATCAAAATAGCTTTTAGTGATAACGGAATTGGAATTTCTTCTAAAAATATGTCGTTTGTATTTGATAAATTTTACCGTGCCCAAAACGAAAAAAGTAATGAAGTGAATGGTTTTGGACTTGGTTTGTATTATGTAAAAGAAATTTGCAACTTGCACAACTGGAAAATAAAAGTACAAAACAACCCAACAAACGGTATTACGATAACTTTGTCAATTCCTTATAAAAAATGAAACAATTCAAAATACTTTATACCGAAGACGATGAAACATTAGCTTTTTTGACCAAAGATAATTTGGAACAAAACAATTATGAAGTTATTCATTGTTGCGACGGACAATTGGGATTAGAAACCTTTAATAAAGAAAATTTTGACATTTGTATCTTTGATATCATGATGCCAAAAATGGATGGTTTTGAACTGGCAACGGAAATCAGAAAATTAAATACTAATATCCCGATTATTTTTCTTTCGGCCAAAACCTTAAAAGAAGACCGTATTAAAGGTTTGCGTCTAGGCGCCGATGATTATTTGGTAAAGCCTTTCAGCATTGAAGAATTGCTGCTAAAAATTGAAATATTTCTGAAGCGTTCCCAGAAAAATATCTCAATAGAAAAATCGGTATACGAAATTGGAAAGTATCAATTTGACACCAACAATTTTATTTTATTTAATGAAAGTGAAAAAATCAGCCTGACACAACGTGAAGCCGAGTTATTGAAATTATTTCTGGACAATAAAAATTCGGTTTTAAAAAGAGAACAAATTCTAACTTCGCTTTGGGGAACTGATGATTATTTTATGGGACGCAGTCTGGATGTTTTTATTTCGCGACTGCGTAAAATTTTAGTGAATGAAGAAGGTATTTCGATAGAAAATTTGCATGGAATTGGGTTTAGGTTTACGGTGTAAGCGCTCGTTTCTTTCCATATAACAACCTCAAAGATTCTCCTTTCTTCACACTGTTTGTCCTTCCGACGGAGGAGGAATCTCCACGATAATTTTCGCCAACAGTAATTTTTCATTTCAGCTAATGAATAGCAAAACTGTATAGAGTTACTTGTGGAGATTCCTCGTTCCTCGGAAGGACAAACGTTGTGGCAACTTGTTAAAAACAAAACTACGTCGAGTTTCTTGTGGAGATTCCTCGTTCCTCGGAAAGACAAAGCTTGTGAGAACTTTGTGCAAAACAAAACTATGTCGAGTTTCTTGCGGAGATTCCTCGTTCCTCGGAAGGACAAACGTTGTGGCAACTTTATGAAAAACAAAACTATGTCGAGTTTCTTGTGGAGATTCCTCGTTCCTCGGAAGGACATACTGGTGTCGAAAACCTATCAACAAAAAGTAACCACAAAGTTTGTCCTTCCGAGGAACGAGGAATCTCCACGATACTATTCCGCACGAGTAATTAAAGTTTAATATTCTAAAAACTTTAATTCAGGATTAATTATTTTTATAAGAGCTAATTTTTTCTCTCTTCTCCAACCTTTTATTTCTTTTTCTCTTGCAATCGCTTCTTGAATCCAAGTAAATTTTTCATAATAGAGTAAAAACTCCACATTATATTTTGAAGCAAAAGTCTTGTTTTTTGATACAATATTATTTTTATGCTGAAGTAATCTACTTCTTAAATCATTTGTAACACCTGTGTAGAAAACAGATTTTGCTTTATTTGTAATAATATAAATGTAATATGTATGAAACCCAACCTCTAAATGCATAAAATTTAATAATAACAATTCTGCTAAAAATATAGAAAAAACTGTAAAATTAATTTTAAAAAACTTTCGTATTTTTAATATCTAATTTTCCTAGATATGAAATTACATCATTTACGTAACGCCACTTTAGTTATTGAAACTGAAACCGATGTTATATTGGTTGATCCCATGTTAGGAAAGAGAAAAACGATTCCGCCTTTTACGATTTTTCGTTATAAACCCCATAGAAACCCGCTTGTTGCTTTACCCAAAAATACCAGGGATATTTTAAGCAGGGTTACTATTTGCCTGATTACACATTTACATCCTGATCATATTGACAAAGCCGGTGAAGTTTTTCTTCGACGAAAAAGTATTCCGGTAATTTGCAGTGCAAAAGATGAAAATGCTTTGAGTGCAAGAGGATTAAACATTCTTCAAACTTTAAATTATTGGGAACCGCAGGAATTTCTTGGAGGTAAAATTATAGGTATTCCGGCTATTCACGGTTACGGATTTATTGCAAAACTGATGGGAAACGTAATGGGTTTTTATATCGAATTACCTAACGAAAAATCAATTTACATAAGCTCAGATACCATTTTTACTGAACATGTACAAAAAGTACTGATTGAGTTTAAACCAGAAATTGCCGTCGTAGCCTGCGGAACAGCGAGATTAGATATTGGTCAGCCTTTATTAATGAGAATGAATGATATCCTGAAATTTGTCGCCTTGGCGCCTAAATATATTTTGGCAAATCATTTAGAAGCTTTAAACCATTGCCCGACAAAAAGAGCTGAATTAAGATTAGCCTTAGAGCAAAATGATCTTTTAAATAAAGTTTCGATTCCGGAAGATGGCGAAATTGTTTCGTACTAAAGTTATAAAACCAGTAAACCAAATTCGCGTAAAGTATTAATAGGTTTTGAATACCAGAACAATTCAAAATCTTCTAAACTCATTTCAAAATCGGCTTTTACTTCCTGAAAAGTATAATTTTTAGCATTTGAGATTGTGATTTTAGTTAAAATCTCAACCAGCCATTCTCCTTCTTCTTTATTGGTCTGAATATTGAAACTTTCCTTTTTATCATGAAAAGTAAAAGTCATCATTTCCCAGGATCTCCCTTTTTTAGATTTTGTAAAATGTTCTGTAAAAGGCTTTCCTCCTAACCAAACTACTTTTGCATTTGGTTTTGTATTGAAGTCATTTCCTTCTTCAAGTGCATTAAAAATAAAATCAGGATCTATTTTTGTTTTCGGAATTTTAAAATCAAACCAATCCTGCAATTCGTAGTCAAAACAGATTCCGTGCATGAAATTAAAGAGCGATTTCTTTAATCCGAAACTAAATTTATCATGATTGATTCCTGTAGAATCTGTATAGTCGATATCGTTATTGGCAAAAGTTCCAATGGCTTCGGTCTTTTTTGTTACGCCAAATTTCTCGGGGTATAATCCAACCGGACTATGAGCCGTCATGGCAAACTGATGCCAAAATCCGGATTGCAAAATTCCCGCTTCGAATAACTGACGTACCATTTCAAGACTATCTACGGTTTCCTGAATGGTTTGTGTTGGATATCCGTACATTAAATACGCATGAACCATTATTCCGGCTTCGGTAAAATTTCGGGTTACTTTTGCAACTTGTTCCACCGTTACGCCTTTGTCAATTAATTTTAATAATCGATCTGAAGCTACTTCTAAACCTCCGGAAACAGCTATACAACCAGAAGCTTTTAGTAACAAACATAAATCTTTAGAAAAGCTTTTTTCAAATCGAATGTTTGTCCACCACGTAACAGCCAGTTTTCGACGTAAAATTTCCAACGCCAAAGCACGCATCAAAGCAGGCGGTGCAGCTTCATCGACAAAATGAAATCCATTTTGCCCTGTTTGCAGCATCATATCTTCCATTCGATCGCACAATAAATTGGCTGCAACCGGTTCGTATACTTTGATGTAATCTAAAGAAATATCACAAAAAGTACATTTTCCCCAATAACAACCGTGTGCCATGGTGAGTTTATTCCAGCGTCCGTCGCTCCACATTCTGTGCATTGGATTTACAATTTCGATAACCGAAATGTATTTATCCAAAGGCAAATCAGAATAATCGGGCGTTCCTACGTAGGATTGTTTATAATCGTGTTTTAGAGAATTGTTTTTGTACACTACTTTTCCATCTTCTAATAAAAAAGTTCTTTTATAAGAATTGGAATTTGGATTTTCTAAATTGAAAATTAATTCTTCTATTGGAACTTCTCCATCATCTAAAGTGATAAAATCGAAAAATTCAAAAACACGTGCATCCGAAAGTGAACGTAATTCGGTATTAGGAAAACCGCCTCCCATCGAAATTTTGATTTCGGGATGATTTTGTTTGATCCATTGTGCACATCTGAAAGCGCTGTATAAATTTCCCGGAAAGGGAACAGAAATCAGGAAAAATGTAGGCTGAATCGTTTCAATCTTCGCTTTTAAAATCGAAATTAAAATCACGTCGATATAAGTTGGTTCTTGCTGTAAAGCCTCGTACAATTCATCAAACGAATTAGCGCTTCGGCCCAAACGTTCAGCATATCGGCTAAATCCAAAATTTTCATCGACGCACTCAACAATATAATCGGATATATCTTCAAGATACAATGTTGCTAAATGTTTTGCTTTATCCTGAGTTCCCATGGTTCCAAATGCCCAATCGAGTTCTTCTAATTGTGCAAAACGAGAAGCTTCCGGCAGAAAATCTTCCTGACAAATTTGCAAGGCTAATGTTGGATTTTTTCCCTGTAGAAACTGAATAACAGCATCAATAGTTTTGATGTATTCATCCTGTAAAGCAAAAATACGTTTAGAGTTATCAGATGTTTCAGAACCTGAAACTTGGAACCTGAAACCTGAAACCTGAAACAAATCAATCAAACCTTTTTTCGAAAACAATTCTAAAATCACATCAATACCCAAATCAGCCTGAACCGATTCGATATTTTTTGTATTTAAAAATCCTTTTATATACGCTGTCGCCGGATACGGAGTATTCAGTTGGGTAAAAGGCGGCGTAACAACAAAAAGTTTGGTTTTCAAGACAAGATTATTTTTTTGCAAAAATACGTGATATTTAGAGACTTTTGAGGAAAAGATTCAACTTGTAATTTTAGTTTTATTTTGTAGATATTTAATTACATTTGTGACAACCAACTTCTTTATATGAAACAAAAATTACTTATATTATTTTTACTTTTTTTATTATTTTGTAATCGTACTAACGCTCAAGAGTTTCAGTGGGTAAGACAAATAGGAAACCAACAAACTGATGAAGCAGAATCAATAGAAGTGGATAATAGTGGTAATTCTTATTTTATTGGTGTTGCACAATCTTACACATACGATCTTGATCCAACTCCAAATGGAACTCAAATTATTGATAATCGTAGTACCCCATTTTCTCCATATGCAGATATTTATTTAGTAAAGCTATATGACAATGGTGATTTTGCCTGGGGAAAAACTTTTGGAGATCTAAAATCAAGTCAGTATGCATATAAAATAAAGATTGGAACTGACGGCAATCTTTATCTTTTTCTACAAACTACAGAGTTGGTTTCTAATCAAATCGACTCCTTCATCACAATTATAAAAATTTCTCCTGAAGGAAATGAATTATCAAAAATTAAAATTAAAAATCCCGGATCATTTTTTACCAATAACTTTGACATTGATAATCAAAATAATTTTCTAATCAGTGGATGGTTTGTAAACTCAAAAACTTTAAAATTCAACAATACGGATGTAAAATTTGAGTCACAAAATATCGCTTCCTACATTTTAAAGCTGGATAATTCCGGAAATTTTATTTGGAAAAAAATATTTGAAACTCCTCAATTATCTGATGTTAGTATTAAGACGAAACCAGACGGAAATATTATTGCTGTATTAAACACTTCAGACAATGGTTATCCCATGTGTTCGATATTAAATATTAATACAATCAATGCAAATGTTATTTGGGAAAAAAAATTATCGCAGCAAGCTATCAATACTTTTCATCTTGATCTTCAAGGAAATATCATTATCGCTGGAGCTAATGGGACTTTTCAGAGAACTATAGATGTTGATCCTTCACCAAATTTAGTAAATACTACTTCGCAAAAGTTTTTATTATGGCTTGACCGTGATGGTAAATTTCTGGATTTAAAAGAATATTTTGTTGCACAATTTTCTGCAGACTTTCGAATGTTGAAAATAGAAAATGATGCACAAAATAACATTTATTTGGTTGGTGATTTTGCAGGAAAAGTTGATGCTGATCCTTCGCCAAATGTTTTTTTCTTAGAAAATCCCCATGGGTCTATTCAATATGGATCTGGCTACGCAATAAAATTTGATTCTAATAGAAATTTTAATAAAGCTTATATGTTAATTTCTAATTACCGTTCGTTAGTAAAAGATGTTAAAGTTAAAAATAAAAGCATATATCTTTTAGGAGACTTTAACTCGGAATGCGATTTTGATCCTGGAACCGGTACTCAAATATTAAGCACTTTACATGGAGGAGTTGTAGTTACAACTGATGGTTTCATCGTTAAACTTAGCCCATGCGACCCATCGAAGCCTGATGGTGAAGAAAGTCAGCTTTTTTGTGCAAGTCAGAATGCAACAATTAATAATTTGGTTCCAAATTTTAGCGGAATAAAATGGTATGATAATGCTGTAAATGGAAATCTTCTTTCTTCCACAACAATACTTCAAGATGGAAAAATTTACTATGCTTCTCAGACATCAAACACTTGCGAAACTGAAAGATTAGCCGTTACTGTAACTCTAACAAATACTCCAACTGCACCCGTTGAAAATGAAAGTCCTATATTTTGTAAAAGCGAAAATGCAACTTTAGCCAATATCCAAATTTTAGGACAAAATATAAAATGGTACGAAACTGATATATCTAGTGCCAATTTACCCGTTACTACTCTATTAGAAAACGATAAAACATATTATGCTTCGCAAACTATTGGATGCGAAAGTGTAAAAACACCTGTTTTAGTTCAAATTTATGATACAGAGCAACCATCGGGAAATAACACCCAAACTTTTTGCAAAAATGAATTTAAAACTGTTAAAAATCTTACTATCGACGGAAGAGATCTTAAATATTATGATTCTCAAATAGGCGGAAATATCCTAGAAACAACAGATTTATTACAAAATGGCATTTATTACGCTACACAAACATTAAATAATTGTGAAAGCCCACGATTTGCCATAACAGTAAAAATACAAGAAACCCAAAATCCAATTGCTGATTCTCCGCAGACATTCTGTGTACAACAAAATGCTTCAATAAAAAGCATTAACATTACAGGGCAAAATATAAAATGGTATCAAATTACATCTTCAAATAATACTTTGTCTGAAACAACAGTTCTTCAAAACGGAATCACTTATTATGCCTCACAAACCATAAACAATTGCGAAAGCGACAGAATTCCCATTACCATAAATATTTTGGAAGCAACTCAGGGAGATTGTATCAATTTTGTAGACGAACTTCCTTTTCCTAAATTCTTTACACCAAATAATGATGGCTATAATGATACCTGGACAATAGATTTCGCTTATTTGAAACCGAATACAAGAATCAAAATATTTGATCGCTACGGAAAATTCATCAAGGAACTAAATTCTAATACTTCCTGGGACGGAACTTATCTTGGTACAAATGAACCCGCGTCAGATTATTGGTTTGCTGCAACAAGATTGAACGGGGAAGAATACAGGGGCCATTTTAGTTTGAAGAGATAGATTTAACTACAAAGTCCGCAATCACGATAATTATCAAGATTGCGGACTTTATATATATCTTTTGTTCCCGATAGCTATCAGGATTGCTATTAAACTTTTAAAATTTATGTTCCTCTTTACTAATGACCAAAAAGGCAAATAAAGAAATACATGCGGCGATTGTTAAATACAAACCTACATAACTTACGCTATAAGTTGAGGCAAGCCAAATTGCTATCATAGGCGCAAAAGCAGCACCCAAAATTCCTGCCAAATTAAAAGTTAAGGATGCACCAGAATAACGCACATTTGTTGGAAACAACTCTGACAAAAAAGTTCCCAATGGCCCATAAGTAAAGCCCATTAAAGCCATTCCGATACAGGCAAAAGTAGTTACTAACACCATATTTCCCGAACTTAAAAAATAAGAAAAGAAAAATCCGAAAATCGCGATCGCCACTGTAGCAATAATAAGCATTTTACGTCGGCCAATTTTATCTGCAACTACAGCCGAAACTGGAATAAAAATGGCGAAAAACAATACCGAAAACAACTGTATTAATAATCCGTCTCTTTTCACAATTCCTAAATCTGAAGTCGCCCAACTCAACGTAAAAACTGTCATTAAATAAAAAACCAAGAAAGTGGTAACAGCGGCAAAGGTTCCAAAAATAAGTTGATTTTTATACGACTTCACCAGTGTTAAAAAAGGAACTTTTACTTCTTCCTGTTCTTTTTTAGAATTTTCGAAAGAAGGAGTTTCGGTAATTTTTGTTCGAATGTAAAAGCCTATTACTACCAAAAGAGAACTAGCAATAAACGGAATCCTCCATCCGTAATCCATAAAATCTTCATTGCTCATAGAATCGGTTAAGAATAAGAAAGTGCCTCCTGAAAGTAATAATCCTATTGGAGCGCCCAATTGAGGAAACATTCCATACCAGGCACGTTTATTTGGTGGTGCATTTTCTATAGCCAATAAAACAGCTCCTCCCCATTCGCCTCCTAAACCTACGCCTTGTCCAAATCGGCACAGCATTAATAATAACGGAGCTGCAACGCCAATGCTGGCATAACTTGGTAAAAATCCAATGGTAACTGTCGAGATTCCCATTGTTAATAAAGCGGCAACCAAAGTAAATTTACGACCTATTTTATCTCCATAATGTCCAAAAAAAGCGGATCCTAGAGGACGTGATAAAAAAGCGATCGAAAAAGTAGCTAAAGATTCCAAAGTCGCTATCGTCGAATTAGAACCGGGGAAAAATAATTGTGGGAAGACCAATACTGCGGCATTGGCATAAATATAAAAATCAAAAAATTCAATTGTGGTTCCTATTAAAGAACCAAAAAGAACGTGTTTTAGTGAGTTCTTCTTTTTCGGGGTAGTTTCCATGTAAAATAGATATATCTTTTTTGATTACAAAAATAGAATTTAGCTATTAATAATTCATCTTTAGAACAAATACTTTTAAATGATCATCCATTTTTAACAACTTTACCGAATTTTCATTTTTATTTTAATACTGAAAAAACTCAACATTAAAAACTTGATTAGAGGAGCTTTAAAATAAAATTGAAAAATCAAATCATAAGCTATCGTTAAAACTGTTTTTCACTGCATATTTTCATTAAATTTACAGCTGTCAAAAATAAATTTAAAATTATGCCAACCGACTGTATCAGCTACCAAACTTCAGGATATTTCTCTAAATTGATGCAAGATTATTTAGATCAAAAATTAGAATTGAAGCCGCTGTACAACAACTTTCCAACTTTGGAAAACTTCGAAAAACAAATTGCCGAAAAAGCAGCCAACTTTGATAACAACAACCGAATCCCACTGGTTGAAACTTTGAGGAAGCAATACCAGAACATCGAAATTTCTGATTCGACAAAACAAAACATCGAACTTTTAGGGCTTCAAAACACGTATACCATTACCACCGGACATCAGTTAAATTTATTTAGCGGTCCCTTGTATTTCTTGTATAAAATTATCTCGACGATTAATCTTACCAAGGAATTAAAATTAAAATATCCATCGAATAATTTTGTGCCTGTTTATTGGATGGCGACAGAAGATCATGATTTTGAAGAGATCAATTATTTTAATTTTAAAGGAAAAAAATTCCGTTGGAATAAAGAAAGCAATGGTCCAGTTGGAAGACTTTCGACAGAAGGTTTAGCTGAATTTTTCGAAATTTATTCGTTAGAATTAGGATCAAGCACCAATGCCAGCGTTATAAAAAAACTGTTTGAAGAAGCGTATTTAAAACATAAAAACCTTGCCGATGCTACGCGATTTCTCGCCAATAGCTTATTTTCAAATTACGGCTTGGTAATTTTAGATGCAGATGATGCCAATTTAAAACAAGCTTTCATTCCGTACATCAAGGAAGAATTAGAGCAACAAACTTCTTTTAAAGCAGTTCAGGAAACTATAGAACAACTAAAGGATTATACGGTTCAGGTAAATCCTCGTGAAATAAATTTATTTTATATCGAAGATGATTTGCGTGAACGCATTATTTTCGAAAATGATAAATATTTTGTCAACAACACTAGAATGTCATTTTCTAAAGATGAAATTTTAAAAGTATTAGAAAGCAATCCCGAGAAATTTAGTCCAAACGTGATCATGCGTCCGTTGTATCAGGAAATTATTTTACCAAATTTGTGCTACATTGGCGGAGGCGGAGAAATTGCGTATTGGCTGGAATTAAAATCATTTTTTGAAGCTGTAAACATTACTTTTCCAATGCTTTTGGTTCGTAATTCTGTACTTTTAGCAACAGAAAAACAAGGTAAGAAAGCAGACAACCTAGGTTTAAGCTGGGCAGATTTATTCACAAAACCAGATAATTTAATAAACGCTATTACACATAAATTATCTGCATTTCCGATTGATTTAACACCTCAAAAAGAAATATTAGAAAAACAATTTGAATATCTTTATGAACTTGCGCAACAAACCGACAAATCATTTACGGGAGCTGTAAAAGCGCAGGAAGTAAAACAAAAGAAAGGATTAGACAATCTTGAAAAAAGATTATTAAAAGCCCAAAAACGAAAATTAGAGAACGAATTGCAACGTGTAACAGATTTACAATTCGAATTGTTTCCTAATCAGAGTTTACAGGAACGCCATACTAATTTCTCAGAATTTTATCTGGAAAAAGGTGAACAGTTAATTCCGCTTTTAATTCAAAAACTAAAACCATTAGAAACGAATTTTAATATAATTATGATATAAAAAAAAGTTTGCCACGAACTACACAAATTTCCAAGAATGTAAATTCTCAAAGGAAAAACATATTGCTTTTCCTTAAAAATTTAGTGTAAATTCGTTTAATTCGTGGCAAACAAAAACAATAAAGTAATAATCCTCAGAAACAAATAACCACCTCTTCTGAAATTATTGCCTCTCTAAACCAAATAGCAACTTTTTTAAACACAAAAATTAACCTATTTACCAAAATTATGACCAGAGAGCGCTTGATTTCATTGGATGTCTTTAGAGGACTGACTATTTTATTGATGACAATTGTAAATAACCCCGGAGACTGGGGAAATGTTTATCCTCCATTATTACACGCCGAATGGCACGGCTGCACCCTAACCGATTTAGTTTTTCCATTTTTTATTTTTATCATGGGAGTTGCAGTTCCTTTAGCAATGCCAGATAAATTTTATGACGGTACAACTTTCAACAAAATTTTAGTTCGTTCCTTACGAATGCTTTGTTTAGGAATTTTCTTCAACTTTTTCGGAAAAATACAGTTGTTCGGCCTTGAAGGTATACCGCTTCTTATTGGCAGACTTGCTATTACCATTGCCGTTGGTTATGCTTTAATGGGCAGTTTCAGTTCAAAAATCAAAAATATTTTAGCCTTTTCGATTCTGTTTATTTATCTGTTACTTGCTTATAGCGGTATCGAAGCATATCAAGACGTAAGACTTCCGGGAGTTTTACAGCGTATTGCAATTGTATATTTTGTTGTTTCTCTTTTGTATTTAAAAACATCCCAAAAAACGCAGATTATAACTGGAATCGTTTTATTGTTAGGTTATTGGGCCATAATGACATTAATTCCTGTTCCCGGAATTGGCGAAGCAAATCTTGAGAAAGGAACCAACTTAGCTTCATGGCTTGACAGTATTTTACTAAAAGGGCATATGTATCGAGGAACCGTAACCTGGGATCCGGAGGGAATTTTGAGTACGATTCCGTCAATCGTAAACGGAATTATCGGTTTATTGATTGGGCAACTTTTACAAACCAATATGATCAAAATTCAAAAAGCACAAAGAATGGGTATTATCGGTACAATACTTATCTTTTTTGGATTAATTTGGGATATCATTTTCCCTATCAACAAATCACTTTGGACCAGTAGCTACGTTCTGTACACGACAGGATTAGCGACAGTAGTTTTAACCATCTTATATTATATAATAGATATTGCTAATTATAAAAAAGGTTTCAAGCCTTTCCTGGTCTGGGGAGTAAACCCAATGATTGTTTTTTTTACCTCACAAATTATCCCGCAGGCTTTAGTAATGATCGAGTTTCAAAACCCGCATCATCCTGCAGAAAAAATAAATCTTTTAAATTATTTATATACTTTCGGAATTGCACCATTTTTCAACAATCCGATGACTGGTTCTTTAGCCGGAGCATTGGTTTATGTTGGCATTTGGACTTTCATATTGTGGGTATTCTACAAAAAGAAATTGATTTTTAAAGTTTAAAATTATCTCACCATATGTAGAGACGCACAACAGTGCGTCTTTTTTTACATCATTAAATGTTTTGCGCGAGATGCACTGCGGCGCATCTCTACCTATATGGTTTTAAAAAACAGCTTCTATTAGTCGAAACATCATTGTACCGTGTTTTAATTACGAATTAATTAAAATCAATTCATAAAAAAAGTATACTTTTGCACAAAATTTAATAAATATAAAATGGCAACTAATAGAACTTTTACAATGATTAAGCCAGATGCAGTTCAAAACGGACACATCGGTAATATCTTAGCAATGATTACTAATGGAGGTTTCAAAATCGTTTCATTAAAATTAACTCAACTAACTGTAGCTGATGCTCAGGCATTTTATGCAGTTCACTCAGCAAGACCTTTCTACGGAGAATTAGTTGAATTCATGTCTCGCGGACCAATTGTTGCTGCAATTTTAGAAAAAGACAACGCAGTAGAAGATTTCAGAACTTTAATTGGAGCTACAAATCCAGCTGAAGCTGCTGAAGGAACTATTCGTAAAGCATACGCAACTTCTATCGGAGAAAATGCAGTTCACGGTTCTGACAGCGACGAAAACGCTGCTATCGAAGGTGCATTTCATTTTGCCGGAAGAGAGCAATTCTAATATTAGTTTTCAGTCTCAGTGGCCGTTTTCAGTCACAGAAACGCATAAAAAAATCCTGTTTGCTTTACACAAACAGGATTTTCTTTTTATTTTCATTTTTACTTAAACAGCTCAGTACATTCGCCAGTAAAACTAGATTCTCTTTCACCCATATCGTTTAGCTTATCACTCAAAATCGATTTTAACTCTTCAAAATTACTGTGATAAAAACTTGAAATACTACCAATTCTTTTTCCATTTTTAAGAATAAAAAGAGATTCATAAACACCTCCTTTTGCTGATTCAATCAAAGTTATAAAACCATCTAAAGTCGTAAAATCGTAAACTACAGATTTTCCTGCTCCAAAATAACGTTTTACAATTACACTATCATCGTCAATCTCAACTTTATAAGCTCTCGTTCTAAAAACTGTCAGCCAAAAAAAGATAATAAAAGCCACAAACAGAACAGGCCACAACATACCTGCAACCCGAGATGTAGCCGAAAGATAAACAACCAAAAATGGCAATATAGTTATCCAGCAAATGATAAAGATTGCAAAAAAATTAAATTTAGATTTTATATTCATAATAAAAACTTCATTATCAACTCAAAAAAAGTCTATCTCAAAATTACATCTTTTACTACCTCGCGTCCCAACTCTTCATTGATCATTTTCACGATTTTAGTTTTTCCGTGACTTAGTTCTTCTCTCAACACTGCCGATGCCAGCTCTACATATAAAGTACTTCCCTTCAGGACAACATTTTTCGTATAAGTATTTACACCATTGCCCATCAACTGTCTCCAAGCCTCTTTTACATCAATCTGATCCATTCCGGGACCTAATTTATTCACCTGGATAATCTGTTGTAAAACAGCCCCAATCGTACTCTGATTATTTAGTCTTTTTGCCATCGTCTAATAAATTTACCGGTCCTGCTTTTTTATAATGATATTCTTTTTTCTCCTGATTTTTCACCACTAGCTTCTCGTCTGTTATTGAAATCAATTCCTCATTCCATTTTGCATAATCTGTTTTATAATCTAAGAAAACCTGGTCATCTTTAAACCGAACCGAAACATTTTCAAAAGAATCACTGGTCAAGAAAGTGCCATCAAGTTGTGGCATTACCTTCTTTCTAATTCCTTTATTATTTTTTATGTCAAAATAATCAAAACTTTCATTCATTTTGTAATCTTTGTCCTCGCCCTTATCAAAAACTACTTTTTCAATTTCCCAATAACCGTTTAATTTCGCAATATCTTCTGGTTTAATTTCCTGCTTACAGCTCACAAACAAAAGCGATAAAACCAAAACCATAAAAGTGTTTTTCATACTATATTTTATTAAAATTCAATAATTGTTACTCATAGCTTTCTTAAGTTTCAGTAGCAGAATTAGGAGCTATTTCCTGCTGTCCACTATATCTCTTGTGTCTCCCGATAGCTTTCGGGAACACCACAAAAGGATGCTGCTCCCATCAGGGCTAGGGGCCCTGTTTTCAAAAGAAAATTTTGCATCACAAAGTTAACTTTATAAAATTCAAATGAAATATTTATCTCTTAATTTTTACAGGATTTACAATAATAAAAAATAAAAAAATAACCTTATTAAAAACTTATTCTACCTGAAATTTGACTTTTACTGGCTATAAGAAAATTTAACATATCGCATCTTTGCATTTAATTTTTTTACTTTTTTTTATCACAATACTAAATACCAGATATTAAAGCTCATACAATAAACAAAATGAAAAAGATAGCACTATTTATTATCTTGATTTTAGTTTCCTGCACCAACAAAAGAAACAACATAACCGAGGCCAAAATCCAGGAATATAATCCAACTACAAATACAGTAGAAAAAACACTAACAGATTCCGTAAAAAACAACTTCTTAGATACAGAAAAAACGAAGAATTCACCCGTTAAGATTATTTCAGCAAGTTTGCTTAAAAATCAATATTCTGATCATAAAGACATAAAACTAACCTTCAAAAACACCACACCAAAAAACATTAAAGCCATTAAATTTGAATGGTACTGTGAAAATGTTTTTGATAAACCGGCAAGCGGACAGTTTTTCTTTGTAAAGGGAATAACAAGAGGACACACCGATGTCCTACTGAAGTCAAAAAAAATAGAATCTAAAATATGGGAAGATTTTTCGACAGATGCCTACACTATTCTAGCAGTAAGAGCCTATTACATTGCTTTTGCCGACGGGACAAAATGGGAACTTAAATAAAAAACATCTTATTTAAATCAAATTCCATCCCTTTTTTACCAGAAAGCTTTTGCAGCTGTCACAGAAATCATTTTCTTCATCGAGATGATTTCCACCTTCAGCGTCTCTCATTAGGCAGGTTTTTGTTTTACAATGAGACAAACCTTCTGTATGACCCAATTCATGAAAAACAACTTTATAAAATTGTTGATCTCTATTTTTCTTTGCCATTCTAAAATCCGAAACTACACAGGATTTACCAGGGCGGTAACCCAATCCCATAATTCCCCAATCTTTGATTCCGTTTTTAGTAGTACTAACATCAAAGTTTGACAAACCCACAATAACAGAATCGTTCCCAATATTATTACGAAGAGATTTTATAATACTATCAGCACGATACCTATTTCGAGGTTTATAATAAGAGTTTTCAGGAAAAGAAATATTAGGTCTTAAAATGACATTAGGATTAATTTCCTTAATTTGAATCAAAACTTTATTAGCCTGATCTAATTTAAAATTACCCAATGGCTGGATAACAATTACCTTACTTTTTGTAATTTCATTCTCATTCTTTGTATTTGTACAGGAAATCAAACCACAAATTAAAACAAGAAAAAAGTACTTCATAAGAAATAAGGATAAAACTCCAGTATTCAGTTTTATTTGCAATTAACTGTACAAAAACAAAAACGATTACTTCGTACGCAATCTTTTTAAGACTCCCATAAAAAAGAAAATCACTCCTAAAACCAATAACACATAGTAAAAAGACAAATTTTTATCTCGTAGTACATTTGCCAGTACAAAACAAACAACGCTTGCAAAATAAAAAGTAAGAGGCGTCATATTTTTTAAAGAAGAAAAACTCATTGAATTAGTTCAAAAAATTATTTAAAAAAACTATCTACAAATTCATATTTATTAAAGACCTGTAAATCCTCAATCCCCTCACCAACACCAATATATTTTACAGGAATCTGAAACTGGTCAGAAATACCAATTACAACACCACCTTTTGCAGTTCCGTCAAGTTTAGTTACAGCAAGAGAAGTTACCTCAGTTGCAGCAGTAAATTGCTTCGCTTGCTCAAAAGCATTTTGACCGGTAGAACCATCTAAAACTAGTAATACATCATGAGGCGCATCCGCAACCACTTTTTGCATCACACGTTTTACTTTAGTAAGCTCATTCATCAAATTAACTTTGTTGTGCAAACGTCCAGCAGTATCAATAATAACAACATCGGCATTTTGCGCTACAGCAGACTGCAAAGTGTCAAAAGCAACAGAAGCAGGATCACTTCCCATATTTTGTCTCACAATAGGCACATCTACACGATCTGCCCAAACTTGCAATTGATCGATAGCAGCAGCACGAAAAGTATCTGCAGCACCTAAAACAACTTTATAACCCGCTTTTTTAAACTGATAAGCCAGTTTACCAATTGTAGTTGTTTTACCAACTCCGTTTACTCCCACCACCATTAAAACGTATGGTTTTTTATCTTTCGGAATTTCGAATTCGGTCGCTTCTCCAGTATTGGTTTCAGATAATAAAGCACCAATTTCTTCACGAAGAATCTGGTTCAGTTCCTCTGTTCCTAAATATTTGTCTTCAGCAACGCGTTTTTCGATTCTTGAGATTATCTTAAGTGTTGTATTTACACCAACATCAGAAGCAACAAGAATTTCTTCCAAATCATCCAGAACGTCGTCATCGACTTTAGATTTTCCGGCAACGGCTTTGCTTAACTTTGAGAAAAAAGTAGTTTTTGATTTTTCAAGACCTTTGTCTAAAGTCTCTTTTTTATCAGTAGAGAATAATTTTTTAAAAAAACTCATTTTTTTGTAGATTATTAGATTGTTAGACTTCTAGATTTTAAATTATCTGAAATCTTAATCTTTAAAGAAGGCCTATTAAAAAAAACATATTGTTCTCCTTCTTTAAATTTCTAGACAAATATAAAAAATAAAAAAGCTACTTCCGAATGAAAGTAGCTTTTCTATATAATGTAATTGTAATTATTTCTTTTTCAAGAAAGTATCAACTTCTTCAGGAGCCATAATAGATTCTACGAATGTATATGCACCAGTTTTAGGAGATTTCACCATTTTGATGGCTTTTGATAATCTCTTAGAAGATGTTTGTAACGATGCTACGGTTTTCTTTGCCATGATTCAAATGTTATTGAAATTCAATAAATCTTCAAGTATTACCTACTATAACTAAATAGTAACGTATTACTTTTGAGATCTACAAAAATCTCTAATTATTACTTAATTTCTTTGTGAACAGTTACGCGTTTCAAGATTGGATTAAATTTTTTAATCTCTAATCTGTCCGGAGTATTTTTTTTGTTCTTAGTTGTAATGTATCTTGAAGTACCTGGAACACCAGAAGTCTTGTGCTCAGTACATTCTAAAATTACCTGGATTCTATTACCTTTCTTTGCCATCTTGCTATATATTTATTTAGGAAAAGATTATTTGATAAATCCTTCTGACTGCGCTTTTTTCAAAACAGCAGAAATTCCATTTTTATTAATTGTTTTTATCGTAGATGCTGCTACTCTAAGAGTAATCCATCTATCTTCTTCTGGAAGATAAAAACGCTTTTTAACTAAGTTTACAGAAAATTTTCTCTTAGTTTTGTTCATAGCGTGAGAAACGTTATTTCCTACCATCGCTCTTTTACCTGTAAGGTCACAAACTCTTGACATTATACTTATCTTTTATCGTTATTCAAAATCAGGGTGCAAAGAAAAGAAAAATAAACGATTGAAACAAAAAATTATAGCACATTTTTTAAAATTTCTTTCTGTAATATTTCTAAACTCTTAATCACGGCTCTATCTATCACTTTTTCACGTGGTTGGCCAAAATTAAATTCTTCAACAATTATACCGTTTGGAGTAGCCAAAGCGATAAAAACAGCTCCAATTTCAGCATCAGAGTCACCTTTTGTCGGTCCGGCGTTCCCGGTTGTGGCAATTGCATAGTCTGTTTTGAGTATCTCTTTCACATTCAAAGCCATAGCCGATGCAACCTCCGCGCTAACTACCGAAAATTGGTCGACTAAATCCTGCGAGATACCGAGAACACTAACCTTCGCCTCTGTTGCATACGAAACTACACTGCCCTTAAAGTAGTTAGAAGCTCCGGGAACAGCAGACAGAACAGCAGCTATTTTTCCGCCTGTAAAACTTTCCGCGGTTGCAATGGTTTTATTTTGTTTTGTCAATATTTTACCCACTACAGATTCGATCGTTTCATTTTCTTCGTATCCCACTATAATATCATGAATGATAGCATCTAATGATTTTACATTTTCTTCTATCGCTGCTTCTAAAAGTTCTTTATTCGTTCCTCTGGCAGACAAACGCAGCCGCACCCGGCCCGGATTTGGCAAATAAGCCAACTTAATGAATTCAGGCAAATTATTCTCCCAATGTTCGATACGCTCTGCCACTAGACTCTCGCCCTGACCATAGGTTAAAATAGTTTTATGAATAATATACGGGCGCTTGTATTCACGAACAATTTTAGGAATTATTTCTTCCTCTACCAAATATTTCATTTCGTACGGAACTCCCGGAAGCGATATAAATACCGTATCTTCTTTCTTCATCCACATTCCCGGCGCAGTTCCCATTTTGTTGTGCAAAACGGTACATTTTGACGGAACCAGTGCCTGATCTTTATTTAATTGTGAAATAGGTCTCTTATAAAAACCTTCGATCAATTCGGTCACGTGAGCCAAAACTTCGGGATTTACGACTAATTCATCATCAAAATAATCGCAGAATGTTTTTTTGGTAACATCGTCCTTTGTTGGCCCTAAACCTCCTGTTACAATCACAACATCAACTTTGTTTTGCAATTGTGCAAAAGTGTCTAAAATGTGTTTTTTATCATCGCTTATCGAGATCATTTCATGAACTTCGACACCGATTCGATCGAGTGATTTAGCGATAAAACCTGAATTTGTATCTACAATCTGACCTATTAAAATTTCGTCTCCAATAGTAATGATAGTTGCTTTCATAGCTGTGGAATATTTTTACTTACTTATTGTAAGTCATTATTATAAAGTAGGTTTTTTGCCGCAATGATTATGCGTGAGGGGTAGTAGCGGCATTCTTTTGTTACGAAAAGAAACGCCTTTTTTAAATAAAAAATTTCCGAAACAAAAGATATAACGTCCCGAAACGTTGGGATCGACCCTGTTTTTGTATTAAATTAAAAAAGAGCAAAAACAGGGGCACGCCCAAATTTTACAAATCGAAATCTTTTTTAATTTCCTTGATAGCATCTTTTACCTGCACTCTTATACTTTTAAAAGTTTCGATAATTTCTTTTTTCTTGCCTTCTGCCTTTGTCCAGGCTTCGACTTGCAGAATTTCTTCAAAAGCAACATTTAAACCCATCAAATCTAATGTTGGTTTTATTTTGTGTGCATAAGAATATGCATATTTATGATCTTTTTTCTTGATTCCTTCTTTGATTTGTTTTAAATCCTCCGGAACTTCGGTAACAAATAATTTTAGAATTTCGTTTACAAATTCAGGATCATTGTCTGAAAGCGCATACACTTTCGAAAGGTTGTATTTTAAAGCCATTATTTTACTTGTATTCTAAATAATTTTTTATCTTCTAAAAAGCCTTCTAAAACATCATTTGGTTTAACCGAAGCTACACCCTCAGGAGTTCCTGTAAAAATAATATCGCCTATTTTTAAAGTAAAAAATTGCGATACATAAGATACAAGCTCATCAATTTTCCAGAGCATGAAACTTGTATTCCCTTTTTGAACTGTTTCAGAATTGTTTGTTAACTCAAATGTAAGATTTTCCATCGAAATAAAATCTGTTTTAGGTAAAAAATCTCCAATTACCGCAGATCCATCAAAGGCTTTTGCTTTTTCCCAAGGTAACCCTTTTGCTTTCAATTTATCCTGTAAATCCCTGGCAGTAAAATCAATACCTACACTTATCTCGTCATAGTATTTGTGCGCAAACTTAGGCTCAATGTACTTTCCTACTTTGTTAATTTTAACAATTATCTCTATTTCGTGATGAATTTCTTCAGAAAATTCAGGAATTACAAATGGATGCTGCTTTAACAAAACTGCCGAATCCGGTTTCATAAAAACCACCGGCTCTGCTGGCCGCTCGTTTTTTAATTCCTCAATATGATTGGTATAATTTCTACCGATACAAATAATCTTCATTTCTTTTATGAGTTGCTAAGATGCTAAGTCGATAAGGATCTAAGAAAAATGCAAAAAAACTTAGCATCTCAGAACCTTAGTGACTTAGTACCTTATTTAGTATTTAACTTTCTTAATTTAATTGCTGTTAAAACCTTTTTAGTATACAATGGAAAATCAGCATTTTGAATCCAGCTAAAATATCCTGGTTCTGTTTCAAGAATTTTATCAACCTTGGCTCCTTTGTGTTTTCCGAAGGTAAAGATTTCTTCGTTGTCTTTATCAAAAGCAATCATTCCTGCAAAATCGGCGATTTTTTTACGGGTTGTAAATTCAGACAATGATTTCATGTCATTCTCTAAATCAGGGTAACGATCTAGTTGTGCTTTTAAAATTTCATAGGTTGCCATTGTATCTGCTTCTGCAGAATGCGCGTTTTCTAAACTTTTTCCGCAGTAAAATTTTAGTGCAGCACTTAGTGTACGTTCTTCCATTTTATGAAAAATAGTCTGCACATCTACCGACACTTTATTTTTCATATCAAAATCTACTCCGGCACGAAGTAATTCTTCAGCCAAAAGCGGAATATCAAAACGATCTGAATTAAAACCTCCCAAATCACTATCCTTAATCATATTATGAATTTGCGCTGCCAATTCATTAAAAGTAGGTTCGTTGGCAACTTTTTCATCGGTGATACCGTGAACGGCGGTTGTTTGCGGCGGAATTGGAATTGTTGGATTCACCAACCAGGTTTTACTTTCTTTATTTCCGTTTGGAAAAACTTTGAATATCGAAATTTCTACGATTCGATCTTTACCAATATCAATTCCGGTTGTTTCAAGATCAAAAAAGCAAATTGGTTTGTTGAGTTTCAGTTCCATTTTTTAATTTTATAAGATTACAAATGTAATTTTTAAAGCCGAATTTCCTCTTTTATTCTTGATTTTTTTAAACAAAAATCAACTCAATTTTATGATTTTAACTTTTAAATTCATTCTTAGAGAATAGCTTTCTTCATTTCTTAACCTTTTCTTACAAAACAAAAAACCCGGAAAATCATTAAAATTTTCCGGGCTTGAATTTACTTTTATATGATTTTAATAATCTCTGTCTACATCAAAAGCTTCTAAATATTCAGCTACTCTTTTTACAAAACTTCCACCCAAAGCTCCATCTACAACTCTGTGATCGTAAGAGTGTGATAAGAACATTTTTTGACGAATTCCGATAAAATCACCTTCAGGAGTTTCGATAACCGCAGGCACTTTACGAATTGCACCAAGGGCAAGAATTCCAACTTGTGGCTGATTGATAATTGGCGTACCAAAAACACTACCAAAAGTTCCCACATTCGTTACAGTGTAAGTTCCGCCTTGTGTATCGTCTGGTTTTAGTTTTCCTGCTTTTGCACGGTTTCCTAAATCATTAACCGCTTTTGCCATTCCAACCAGATTCAACTGATCTGCATTTTTAATTACCGGAACAATTAAGTTTCCGTTTGGTAAAGCCGCAGCCATTCCTAAGTTTATATTTTTCTTTTTGATGATATAATCACCATCTACAGAAATATTCATTCCCGGGAAATCTTTTAATGCTTTTGCAACCGCTTCCATCATAATTGGGGTAAAAGTCAGCTTCTCGCCTTCTCTCTTTTCGAAAGCCGTTTTTACTTTTTCTCTCCATTTTACAATATTCGTTACATCAACTTCAATAAAAGATTGTACGTGAGCTGAAGTTTGCACCGAAGCCGTCATGTATCCTGAAATCAGTTTACGCATTCTGTCCATTTCGATGATTTCGTCACCTCCATTTACAGAAACCGGAACCGCTTGTTGACTTTTTTGAACCGGAGCCGATACTGGCTGTGTTGCTTTTGGAGCTTCTACAACTGCTTTTGGTGTTTCAACACCTGATTTGCGGTTTTCAATATATTTTAAAATATCTTCTTTTGTTACTCGGCCATCTTTTCCTGAACCTGCAATACTTTCCAATTCAGCAATAGAAATCCCTTCTTCTTTTGCAATATTTTTTACTAATGGAGAAAAGAATTTATCTGACGCTGTAAAATCCTTAGGAGTAGTGAAGGTATCTTTAACTGTTTCGATCGTGTTTTCAATTTCTGCAACTTCGGCAGCAAAGGCTTGCTCTTCAACTGCTTTTACAGCCGGAGCATCACCTTCAGTTTCAATAATCGCAATGGTTTGTCCTACCTGAACCAAATCATCTTTGCCAAACAATTGTTCAACCAAAATTCCTGAAACTTCACTTGGCACTTCACTGTCAACTTTATCAGTTGCAATTTCCAGTACTGCTTCGTCAGCTTCAATTTTGTCTCCCACTTCTTTCAACCAGTTGGTAATAGTTGCTTCAGCGACACTCTCTCCCATTTTAGGAAGTTTTAATTCAAATCTTGCCATATTGTTAATCTAAAGGATGATTTTGATTTTCTGATTGCGAAATTACTGAATATTTTAAATATAAATTACACTTAATTTAATTTTTTACTCAATTTTTATAATTTGCCCTCTGTCATTTCGGGAATTACTCCCAATAATAAAATTTGTGTTTTTGGGGAAAATCTTAAAAGTAACGTTCTTATCCTTAAGAGTTTTTATGATTTTGATACATTTTTTGAATGAAACATACTGATTATCCAAAATAATCTCCACCTTTTTACCCTTAAAAATCAGGGACGAATTTACCATTTTTTCTTTTTTTAAATCTAAAAACCGTACTTTATTTTTTAAAATAGAAGGTAATTTTTCAGACAAATATTTATTTGAAGAGTAAAAAATGATACTTTCAGGCAATGGTTTTGCCTTGGTTTTTCCCTGAAACATTTTTATAAAAGAGAAAAACCAAATACCAATTTGGATAAAAAATTCAAAAAACCAGGATTTCTTAAAATGTTTTTGATAAAAGAAATTCATCGCTTCCTGAAACCGTTGCATGTATTTTTCGTCTTTTACCGTACTTTCGCCTTTATAGTGCAAAACAGTTGTTTCATGAAAGTAGAAATTCGTTTTTTGTTGCTGTAACACCCTATACGACAAATCGATATCATCAGCATACATAAAACATTTTTCATCAAAACCGCCAAGTTCTCTGTATAAATCTCGTTGCATAAACATAAAAGCCCCAACAAGGATATCTACTTTTCCAGTTTCGTTTTTTCGTAAATGCTGGGCATAATATTGATTAAAGAGTTTCCATTTTGGAAAAACTTTATATAAGCCAAAAACTTTTGTAAACGCCACCCAGGGCGTTGGAATGCCGCGTTTGCTTTCCGGTAGAAAATTTCCTGTTCCGTCAATTAATTTACAACCTACGATTCCAAGATTGATTTGCCTTTCGGCGAAAGCCAAAATCTTTATAAAGGTATCCCCTGCAACAACGGTATCCGGATTTAAAATGCAAATGTATTTTCCAGAAGCTTGCTCAACCCCGATATTATTTCCTTTTGGAAAACCAAAATTCGCATCATTCTCAATTAATTTTACATCAGGAAATTTACTTTTCATCATCAAACAACTCTCATCAGACGAATTATTATCTACTACAATAATTTCGGCATCAAGTTTAGAAAGTGCTTCCTGAACACTTAAAACACATTGTTCCAGAAAGTAACGAACATTATAATTAAGAATAATTACCGATAATTGCATGAAAAACGAAGGAATTGATTTTTGGGAAAGTTAGAAATTTTCGGCCAAACCCAATCGCAATGACCAATCGTTTTTACTAACACCAAAATCAAGCACCAGATTACTATTATTTTTTTTGTTCCATTTAATGCGCAAACCTGTACCAATAGCGGGATTCCATTTCTTAAAATCATAAGTATCCAATTTTGAAACCGAAGAAAGATTGGCGAAAAATACAGCGCCCCAAAATCCGTTTTTAGAAATATCGGTTCGATATTCGCTTTCAAAATAAAGCAATGCATTACTGCGGAATCTGTTTCTGGTAAAACCTCGGCCTGTTTTCCCGTCGCGGTCCCAGCCAATACTTGGCAAGTCGAGATAATGTGGTTTTCCGCCAAAAGTCGACCAATAAAAAGCTCTGTAAGCAAGAACTCTGTGTTTGTATTTACTAAAAGAGTGGTATTTTCGGGCATCAAAATAGATTGATTTCCATTTTTGTCCATCTACTCCACTGGTATTCATTCTATAATCTGCTTCGACATACAAACCCTGTTCCGGATTTACGTTGTTTTTTCTCGAATCGTACAATCCCTGAATGGCAACACCAAAAGAAGTTTCGTCAGAGAAATCGCCGTTCATATATTTCACATAATCGGTTTGATCATCAATATAAGAATCTTCAGAAATATTTTGATAATTATCATACAACAATCCTAAACCCAGCCGAAAATCTCCAATAATTTTTCGGGTTGCAAATTGATAAAAACGCCATTGCTGATAATCAAGAGTCGACATTTCTTTGTCTGTATTATGGCCGCCCAATCCGTAAGTATCCTGCGGATAAATCATAAAACGATAATCTCCAATAAAATTCCAGTTGTTGTTTTTGGTATAAATATAGGATTGAACAGGAAAAACATATTGTTTGGTAAAACTAAAATAAGGCGAAAAAGTAACCTGAGACATTCTCGTTGTATTACTGTCTCCAAGATAAAAAGTCGTTAAAAATGAAACTACTAATCCAGCATTTTTATTTGCATCTATAGGAACAGGAAGCAGAGAAAAGGCTACTTTTTTATCAGAATTTATTCGAAGCGAATCATTTTTATGAAAGAGCTGATACAAAACATCTAAAATATCTTTTTTGCTTTTCGCGATAGAATCATTTTGCGAATAACAAAAAGGCATCAGGAAAAAGAAAAATAAAACTGTAAGAGATTTTAGATTTTTCATTTCATAAAACTTTAAGAAACAAGTTCTTACAAATTTAAAATTAATTTTAAAAATGCAGCTGTTTTAGAAATAATAATAAAAAGAAAATCCTAACAGACACTAAGTTCGCAAAGCTTTGTGTTTATAGCTCTGCGAACTTAGCGGTTATATTTTGCCACTGATTATCAAGATTAAGAGGATTTCTCAAATTGCAATTCTAAAAAAACAAAATTTGCGTCTTCGCGACTTTGCGAACATATTAAAATCCAGCTTTAAAAAAACTTTACGAACTTTGCGTAAATCTTAGCGCCCTTTGCGGTTAAATTCTCATTACAAATAAACCCATAAAACTTTGCGGTTAAGCCATCTCTATAAATGCAATTGAATTTTATACTTATTACATAATTTCATCACAAACAGCATAATAGTCGAAAATACCAACGCCCAGAGAATTCCCGGAACTCCTTCGCGAAAGTATCCCGGAATAATATGAATATTAAAAGCTTTGCAGAAATAATAAATTACGCCGGGTAAAATATAAATCAGTAAAGGATTTGCTGCTGCAGGCATAAAGAAATTACTCCATTTGGTGATCTTTTTAATCTCCATTAACCAGTACAGAAAATAGAATAATACGGTACAGATTGCCGCAGAAAACATCGTCCAGGATGGCGTTCCTTTTATTTTTGAAATTCCAAAATAAGGTCTTAACAAATATCCTGTTACAAAAAATAAAACGGCAAAACCTATTACTGCCCAGTTGATTTTGGCAGCTACTTTTCGGTCAAAAAACAATAACGAAATTATTACTCCTGCAGCAACTAATGCGGCGTGGGTTAAATGTCCGGCAATAAAACTCAACCAGGACGTTTGCTGTATAAAAGATCCTTCGGTTAAATTGATTGTATTTGCTGCTACACAAACAATTAAGAAGGCAATCATTGCCCATAATTTTCCTGAAACCAGCCAATAATAAATTACTGTAAACAAATACGCCCAACCTATTAAGCCCAAAATACCCCACCATTTTGGCGTCATTCCTATTTCGCCCGTATCCCGAACATATAAAAAATACAACGCAACCAAAACTAACATTCCGCCATATTGCAATGTGTTTTTTAACCAAACCGGAAAATCTTTACCATATTTATTCCAGATCGGGATTGGCATTGCATAAGCTAAAAGTCCCCAGAAAACTGGCGCGATAATCATTTTTGAAGCATCATAACCATACTCTGCATTCACCATAAAAACACCAATGATAATTAAAGCTAAAGCCCTTTTTAAAGTATGCGTCCAGATTGTTTTGGCACTATCTCTTTTGAGTAATCGGGCGTTAAAAGCAAACGGAACAGACATTCCTACAATAAATAAAAAAGCAGGAAAAACAACATCTACAAAAGTCATGGCATCAGCATCAGCCGGCATGTGTTTCATCCATTGCGGAACATTTGAAATACTGGCCAGCTCATTTACGAAAATCATAACAAATATTGTAATTCCACGTAAAGCATCAATAGAAACAATCCTTTGATTGTATAGATTTTCTTTAATTTTCATAAAAAAGTAGGTTTATAGCAATCTCAAATATAATATAATTCTAAAATGTTCGGTTACATTTGTTACATTAAAAATTTAACCCTCACAAATTATTCTCATTTACATACTTTTGCAATATGCTATCCTTTTTAAAATCAAAACCGTTTCTTAAAGATCTTCTTTCGAATAATTACGTTGATATTCATTCTCATTTAATACCGGGAATTGATGATGGTGCAAAAAACATAACTGACACAACAAAACTTATCACTGCATTTCAGGAAATTGGAATATCCCACATTATTACTACCCCTCATATAAGTCATTATATTTATACTAATTCTTCGGAAACTATTACTGTAAAACATAAGGAAACAGCATTGTTTTTAAAAGAAAATAATATCAAAATTCCTTTTCAGGCTGCTGCCGAATATTTTATGGATGATTGGTTTGAAAGTCATTTTAAAACCGAAAAATTGCTCACCTTAAAAGACAACTATGTATTGGTTGAAATATCGTACCAAAGAGCTCCAGTACGATTATACAAGACAATTTTTGAATTGCAGGTTGCAGGATATATTCCGGTTCTGGCCCATCCGGAGCGTTATTTATACTATCGAAAAGACTTTGGTGAATATGAAAAACTAAAAAAAGCGGGATGTTTATTTCAGCTCAATTTGCTGTCTACAGTAGGTTATTATGGAGAAAGAATAACCAAAATCGCAGAAGAGCTCCTTAAAAAAGGAATGTACGACTTTGCAGGAACTGATGTGCATCATATGAAACATGTTGCTTCATTGGGGCAAAAAATAAAAATTGACAGTATTTCGAATCTAAAAGAAGTGATCGATAACAATCAGTTTTTTAAACTTTAATTAATAGGCGTTCTCTTCGCCTTTGAATATATTGATGATTGTTTTGATGATAATTTTTATATCGAGTAATAAGCTCCAATTTTCGATGTACCAAATATCATATTCGACTCTGCTTTCCATATCGCTTAATATTTTTGTCTCGCCGCGAAAACCATTCACCTGTGCCCAGCCTGTAATTCCGGGTTTAGCATATTGTCGCACCAGGTAATTATTGATTAAATCACTGTACTCTTTTGCCAGATTTACCATGTGCGGTCTTGGTCCTACAACAGACATATCTCCCCATAAAACATTAAAAAACTGCGGCAGTTCATCTATACTTGTCTTACGAATAAAAGAACCAAATTTAGTAATACGGCTATCTCCTTTTTCTGCCTGTTTTCTATGTGCCAGACCATTAACATACATACTCCTGAATTTCAAACACATAAAAGACCGATTGTCACGTCCTGAACGTTCTTGCTTAAAAAAGATAGGTCCCGGCGATTCTATTTTAATAATCAGCATTATAATTGGAAACAGCCACGGAAAAACCAATAAAATGACAAAAGCCGCAAAACAAATATCGAATACTTTTTTTATGAGCCTGTTTACAGGAAATTCTAAAGGTTCTGTTCTGAACATTAATACCGGAGTGTTTTCATAAAAAGAAACCTCGACTTTGCTTGATTTTGTGTACAGCTGAAAATCAGGAATAAACTTAATCCGTACCATGTTTTGTTCGCAAATGCGCGTTAATTCGTTGATTACTTCAATATTATCAATATGCAAAGCCACATACATTTCATCGACTTTTTTTTCGATAACGAATTCCTGAATTGCCTTAAAACCTCCTAAAACCGCAGTGGGATTTACAATTGCTGTATCTATTTTTTCATCAAAAAAACCTAAAAAGCGATATCCATATGTTAAATCCCTGGCGAGTATTTTGCGGATTTTTTCTCCTGAGGGATTGGCTCCCACCACAATAAAAGTTTTAAAATTATACCCTTTTGCCCGAATATATTTTAAAAGCTTCATTGATAAATATCGACAGACCATCAACAATACGAAGAAAAACAGATAAAAATAACACAATCTCAATCTTGAAATATCTGTATAGTTTAAGTAAACAACAAAAATTGAGATTAAAGCGGCATGAATGATTAACTTTTTTATGGTTCTGACCAATATAGATTCTATAGGCTCGACCCTTATACTTCTGCTGGAATCGTTTTGAAGTAATAGTCCTACCCAGATTAAAATTGCCAACAACGCAACTGTTCTTTCTTCTTTGGATAAAAGCTTGTCTAAACTGCCAAATCTGGCCAACGCAGAAAGTACTGTGGCCATATTTAATAACACTACATCCACAGCCACAAACAAAAGTTTAAAATAGCGTGAAAAACGGTAATGTGACAATCTTTGTAAAATTTTCATACTAGGGAATTATACTTACAAATATTAAATAAAAATCTGATTAATCAGCACCGCAAAATACCATTTTAATTATATTTTTCAACAGTATTTTAAAGCTATTCTTTAAAACTTTACTTTTATGTTATGCAAATTTAATATTGCAGCCATGATAAAAACGATTTTCTTTTTTTTCCTGATTTTTTCATCGGGTTATGCTCAAATTCGAGGTTGCACAGATCCTCTTTCTAAAAACTATAATCCGGACGCAACAGTAAATGATGGAAGCTGCTTGTACAAAAATTTTAAAATAAAAGCGGACTACTCTGTAAGACTTAGCGATTCGCTTAAGGAAACTTCAGGATTAATTGCTTTCGACAATTTATTATGGACACATAATGACGATCACGACAAAACGATCTACGGATTAGATTCTTTGGGCAAAATCAGGAAAAAGATTGTATTAGACAAAGTAGTAAACCATGATTGGGAAGAGATTTCTCAGGACAGTACTCATTTATATATAGGTGATTTCGGAAATAACGCTTCGGGAAACAGAACGGATTTGAATATTTTAAAAATTGAAAAAAAATCTTTTTTAGAAGGAAATCCAAGCATTGAAAGCATTTCCTTTCGATATGCTGATCAAACTGATTTATCTGCTAAAAAACCAAATACTACCAATTTTGATTGTGAAGCCTTTATCGTTTCAAAAGACAGTATCTATTTGTTCACCAAAGAATGGCGCTCTTCTAAAACCAATATATATGTTTTACCCAACCAATCAGGCAATCACGTTGCACAACTAAAACATACGCTTGACACTAAAGGTTTGGTTACCGGCGCAACTTATTTAGAATCAAAAAAACTCGTTGTACTTTGTGGCTATTCTAAAATTGGAAAACCTTTTTTATATCTTTTATATGATTATAAAAACAATGATTTTTTATCCGGGAACAAACGCAGGATTACTTTAAAATTCCCCATTCTTCAGATAGAAGGAATCGCGACTCAAGATGGCTTGCATTATTATTTAACCAATGAATCTTTGGTTCGAAAACCTATTATTAATGTTCCGCAGCAAATTCATCGCATTGATTTAAGTCCTGTTCTTAATTCCTATCTCCATAAATAATTCGCAAATAGCGATATAAAAGTTTACTTTTGCAAAAAAGTTATGTTTTGCAAAACATTCTTAACTTATAATTTATAACACCTAGTTTATAGTGAATTACTTATCTGTAGAAAATATATCGAAGTCATTTGGCGAAAAAACGCTTTTTGACAACATTTCATTTGGAATCAATAAAGACCAAAAAATTGCTTTTATTGCCAAAAATGGTTCTGGAAAAACAACCATTATGAGCATTATTAATGGTTTAGACGAACCAGATACTGGTCAGGTAGTTTTAAGAAAAGGTATTAAAATGGCTTTTTTATCGCAAAACAACAATTTGCAGGAAGAATTGACTATCGAAGAAAGTATTTTCGCCTCAGATAATGAGACTTTAAAAGTAATTGAAAAATACGAAAAAGCACTTGAAAATCCGGATGACGAAGAAGCTTATCAAAAAGCTTTTGACGGAATGGACCAGCATAATGCTTGGGATTTTGAAACGCAATACAAACAAATTCTTTTCAAACTAAAACTGGAAGATTTTAAATTGAAAGTAAAAAATCTTTCGGGTGGACAAAAAAAACGTCTTTCATTGGCGATTATCCTAATCAATCGCCCTGATTTATTGATTCTGGATGAACCTACCAACCACCTTGATCTTGAAATGATCGAATGGCTTGAAAGTTATTTTGCCAAAGAAAATATTACGTTGTTTATGGTTACGCACGACCGTTTCTTCCTGGAACGTGTTTGTAACGAAATCATTGAATTGGACAACGGAAAATTATACCAATACAAAGGAAATTACTCGTATTACTTAGAGAAAAAAGAAGAGAGAATTAACTCTGAAAATGCCAGCGTTGACAAAGCAAAAAATCTATTTACAAAAGAATTAGAATGGATGCGCCGTCAGCCAAAAGCGAGAACGACAAAATCGAAATCGCGTCAGGATGATTTTTATGTAATTAAAGAAAAAGCGCAAAGTCGTCGTCGCGAAAACAAAGTCGAACTTGAAATTAATATGGAACGTATGGGAAGCAAGATTATCGAGCTTCACAAAATTTCGAAAAAATTCAAGGAGCATGTTATTCTGGACAACTTTAGTTTTGATTTTCAACGTGGAGAACGTATTGGAATTATTGGTAAAAACGGAACCGGAAAATCAACCTTCTTAAATCTCCTTACGGGAACACTTCCTCTAGATAGTGGTCGTGTTGTAAAAGGCGAAACGATCAAAATTGGTTATTATACACAATCCGGAATCAATCCGAAACCAGGACAACGTGTAATTGATATTATCAAAGAATACGGAGAATTTATTCCGCTTTCAAAAGGAAGAATGATTTCGGCTTCACAATTGTTAGAGCGTTTTCTTTTTGATGCCAAAAAACAATACGATTTTGTAGAAAAATTAAGTGGTGGAGAATTAAAACGTTTGTATTTATGTACTGTTTTAATTCAGAATCCTAACTTTTTAATTCTGGATGAGCCAACAAACGATTTGGATATTGTTACGCTAAACGTTTTAGAAAGTTTTCTTTTAGATTATCCGGGATGCTTATTAGTAGTTTCTCACGACCGTTATTTTATGGATAAAATTGTCGATCATCTATTCATATTTAGAGGGCAAGGTGTTATTGAAAATTTCCCAGGAAACTATTCTGATTTCAGAGCCTACGAAGACAGTGCCGATGTAGCTCAAAAAGAAGAAAACAAAGCCGAAAAGAAAGACTGGAAACAAAACAATCCAACTGGAAACCTGACTTTCAACGAGCAAAAAGAATATCAAAAACTAGAAAGAGAAATTAAAGATTTAGAAATTGACAAAACTAAAATCGAACAATTATTCTCTGACGGAAAAGTAGCAGATGCTGATATCGAGAAAAAAGCAAACGAATTACAAAACATCATCAATAAAATAGATCAGAAAGAAGAACGCTGGTTCGAGCTTTCGGCTAAGATTGAGGGATAGTTTTTTTAGTTTTCAGTCTCAGTGACAGTTTTCAGTTTGATATTGTAAATACAACTTTCTTAAAAGTAATCTTTTTCTTTCTTTTTTTTATTTTTGTAAAAAAGAAAGAAATGGATTTTAAGGAATTGTTGGCTTATAAAAAGTCGTTTGAACTTGCGATGGAAATTTTTGAACTTTCAAAAGATTTTCCAAAAGAAGAAAGATATTCATTAACTGATCAGATAAGACGTTCTTCAAGAAGCGTTTCAGCAAATATTGCAGAAGCATATCGAAAAAGAAGATATGTAAATCACTTTATAAGTAAATTGACTGACAGTGATGCCGAAAATTCAGAAACTAACGTATGGTTAGAATATTCACTTAAATGCGAATATATCAATCAGGAAAAATTTGACATCCTGAACATGAAAAATATTGAGATTGGAAAACTTATCAATTTATATGATCAACAATCCGAATAAATTTGGATGTAGTATTTAATATCCTCAAAACAAAACTGAAAACTGAGACTGAGACTGAAAACTTTATTATATTAGCCCCCTTAAAAAATCCACATTTTATGAAATACCTTTTAACTTCATTACTAGCGTTAACGCTTTTTATTTCTTGTTCAAAAGATGAACAAAAAGATTATACTGCTGAAAACGAAAAAGAAATCACTGATTATATTGCAAAAAATAAACTAACAGCTCAGAGAACTGAATCTGGTTTGTATTATGTAATCGATGTTCCGGGAACAGGAACTCAACCTACTGCAAAATCAAACGTTACTGTAGCGTATAGAGGTGCATTTACTAACGGAACTGTATTTGACCAAAGTAATTCAGACGGAGTTTCTTTTAACTTATATGAAGTTATACCAGGCTGGACAGAAGGAATTCCTTTTTTCAAGACTGGAGGAAGCGGTATTCTTTTAGTCCCTTCAAGACTTGCTTACGGAAATGGTGGAAGGGACAAAATTCCAGGAGGAGCAGTACTTATTTTTGATGTTAAATTGATAAAAGTTAACAACTAAAACAACAACTTTACAACTTATATAAAGCCACAGCAGATTTAAATTTGTTGTGGCTTTCTTATTTCTATCCAAATAATGACTGATGATATAATCCCAAAAAAGTGCTATCAATTTTATAAAAATAAGAATTGTATTATATAATGATTATGAAAAATTGTGTAAATACTAAATTAATCTATTTTACGAGCTTTGTTAAAGTGAAAATGAATTCACAATTTAAATATACATAAAATGGAAAATTTACATAATCCTGATGGAACAAAACGCGAAGTATTAACTGGAATGTTTTCAGATCGTGACAGCATCGAAAGAGCTTACACAAATTTAAATGAAAGAGGATATACTAAGGACGAAATAAACCTTATCATGTCAGACGAAACCAGAAAAAAACATTATTCTGACAAAGATGATCATTCAGAATTAGGAACAAAAGCAGCCGAAGGTGCAGGAACAGGATCTGCAATTGGAGGAACAATTGGTGCTATTGTAGGTGTTGTTGCTGCTTTAGGAACTAGCCTTGTTATTCCCGGATTAGGACTAATCATCGCTGGTCCGCTTGCTGCAGGATTAGCCGGTGCTGGTGCTGGAGGAATTACAGGAGGTTTAATTGGAGCTCTTGTAGGATCAGGAATTCCTGAAGACAGAGCAAAAATTTATGAAGACGGAATTAAAAATGGCCACGTAGTTCTAGGCGTTCACCCACGTAATAGTGAAGATGCTGAATATTTGGAACAGCAATGGCAAGCAAATAATGGTGTAAATATATACAGATAATCTATTTGCTTTTTATAAAAAACCACAACAGAATTAAATTTTGTTGTGGTTTTTTTTGGTTCAGGCAGAAAAACTGAAAACTGCGACCGGGACTGAAAACTAAAATCTACCAAGGAATCGGGTTGTAATCTTTCAGAAACTTTCCGCACCAATGCTTTCCGGTATTGATTCCGTCAAACAAAGGATCCATAACACGTGCAGCGCCATCAACAATATCCAATGGCGGTTGAAAATCTTCTAATTCCTGTTTCTTTTTGGCCAGTTCGGCAGGATCTTCATCTGTTACCCAGCCGGTATCAACAGCGTTCATAAAAATACCATATTTGGCCAAAGTTCCAGATGACGTATGCGTTAACATATTCAAAGCGGCTTTTGCCATATTAGTATGTGGGTGACGGTCTTCTTTAAAAAAGCGATGAAACTTCCCTTCCATTGCCGAAACATTTATAATATGTTTTTTACCTGTATTATCTTTTTTCATTACTTCCGAAAGTCGGTTGCATAATACAAAAGGTGCAACGGAGTTTACCAATTGCACTTCGATCATTTCTGTAGTTTCTATTTGTCCTAAACGCAAACGCCAACTATTGGTTTTACGTAAATCGACTTGCTGTAAATCGGCATCGAGTTCTCCTTCCGGAAAAACTTCATTAGCGACCAATGCATTATCAAAAGAATACGGAATTTGAGACAATTGAGCCGAAGCACGCAAACCAATTCCAGGTTCAGGTCCGTGCCAGGTTACCGGCATATTTTCATTAGATGAAGCGCCACTTGTCAGCATTTTCAATTCATCCAGACAATTCAAATGATCTCCTAATAATTCCTGCGCTTGTTTAGGCAATGCATTTATTGGTAATGCTTCATTTTGCATTAAATGCGAATAAAATCCAGCTGGGCGTCTCACGGTTTGGGCGGCATTATTAATCAAAATATCAAGGCGTTCGTATTTTTGTTCAATAAAATTGCAAAAAATCTCTACACTTGGTATATGTCGCAAATCTAAACCATGAATTTTTAAGCGATGTCCCCAATCCATAAAATCCTCTTCTTTCGCAAAACGCAAAGACGAATCGACCGGAAAACGGGTTGTAGCAATAACAGTTGCTCCTCCACGCAAAAGCATTAAAGTAATATGATAACCAATTTTTAAACGAGAACCGGTAATAATAGCAACTTGCCCTTTTACATCGGCTGTCTGGAAACGTTTGGCATAATTAAAATCACCACAATCTGTACACATCGTATCATAGAAGTGATGCATTTTAGTAAATTCTGTTTTACAAACGTAGCAATTTCTTGGAGTTTCGAGTTCTAATTGTTCTTTATGGGCAAGATCATTTAGAGCCAGTAATTTCGGCGCTACAAAAATACTTGCTTCACGCGCATGACGAATTCCGGTTTCTTTACGAGCGGTTTTGTCTTTCTTTTCTTTTTTTCGTTTGGCAGCCTGAAGTCCGTCTTTTACTCTTCGGGAAAATTCATCTCTATCAGGTCTCGAAAACATTCCGGCTTCTTTGATCAAAGCAATTCGCTGTTCTTTCGGAATATCAAATATCTGATCTGTATTAGAATTCAATTGTGCTAAAATAGCAATGCATCGATTAATTTCTTCAGAAGATATCTTACTTGTATCTTCTATTTCTTCCTTCAACATCATAAAAAACGTATTACTATTAGCTTAAATTAAAGTTGGCAAATATAGTGTTTTTGAATTCGGAAAGGTTTTAAAGAGAAAGCAACAAACTCTTCACTTTTGACTATTGATCATTATCTTACTATCTTCGCACACAGATGTAACTATTTCTATGCTATTTCAAATAAAATCTTATTTAAAATTCCTTTGGAATTCAAAAAACGAACACGGAGTTCATTCGCCATTCGTATTTAATTTACTAACGAAATGTTTTTACGATAAAAAGTCAAAACCGGAATATTCGATTCTAAAAAATTATAGAAAATCGCTTTTAAAAAATAAAAGTTTTATCGAAGTAACAGATTTTGGCGCGGGATCAAAAGTTTTTAAATCGAACAGAAGACAAATATCTAAAATAGCCAAGACAGCAGGAATCTCTTCAAGACGTGCCGAGTTACTTTTTAGAGTTACTAATTATTTTCAGCCTAAAAACGTTTTGGAAATAGGAACTTCATTAGGTTTAGCAACTTCTGCTTTGGCCTTAGGAAATCCAAAAGCAAAAATAATTACACTCGAAGGCTGTCCGGAAACAGCAAATCAATGTCAATTGCAATTTCAAAAATTCAATTTCAATAATGTAGATTCGGTAATAACTGAATTTGAAAATTATCTGCAAGACATCAAGCTGAGACTGAAAACCGAGACTGAAAATTTTGACCTGATATATTTTGACGGTAATCATTCAAAAAAAGCAACTTTAGCTTATTTCGATCTTTTATTAACCACTATAACCAATGATTCTGTTTGGATTTTTGATGACATTCACTGGTCTCCAGAAATGGAAGAAGCTTGGGAAGCGATCAAAAATCACCCAAAAGTCACCGTAACCATTGATACTTTTCAATGGGGTTTTGTATTTTTTAGATACGAGCAGGAAAAAGAACATTTTGTAATTAGGGCATAAAAAAAATGACAATCATTTCTGATTGTCATTTTAGTACTAATTCAAGAATACTTAATTATTTTTTAGCTTCTTTATTTTCTTCTGATTTTGCTCCCATTCTGTTAACAGTATACATTGGAGCAAATTTCAATTTTAAACCTGCGATTTTTCTATTATCTTCAGATGTAAGACCTTCTTTTTCAACTGTATTTTTACGGCTATCCAAAGCTTCATACATCAATTTCACTTCATCCCAGTCTTCACGAGTATATTTATCTTTATTATCCTCTACAGTATGTACAAATTGTTGGTATACACTATGAATATTTTTAGCGTTTACCCAGTCAAAATTCATATCATCACCAATTTTTCCTTCACCAAATAAGGCGTTTCTTAATTGTTGTTTTGGGCTTGGAGCCGGAGGGGCAAGAACGGTAGTCATTTCATTTTTGAACTCTTCGTATTTTACCTTACTTGCATTTATTTTTTCTGTTGCTGCAGAATTGTCTTTAAGATCTGCAAGTGCAGTTTGAGCTTCAGCAGCTTTTCTGTCATATTCAGCCTCAACAGTTGCCCAATCGGCTTTCAAATCATCAGCTTTTACATTTTTAACCGAATCCACGTAAGCTACGTAAGCATCGACTGTTTTTTGAGCTTTCTCTTGTTTTTCATCTTTACAAGATGTAAATGCTAATGCAATTAATGCAACTCCCGATAATAATTGTATGTTTTTCATAATTTTGATTATTTAAGATTAGATAACAAATATAGTTAAATTTTTAAATAAACTTAAATAATTATCATTTTTTTAATATTTAAAATTAAAATAATTCAACAAAATTTAATAAATATGATAATTATGTAAAAACATTTCACAATCATATAACAAGTTTTTAAATCAATGAAATATAATAGTATTAAAAAAATTTGACGAAAAAATGCGAAGCCTTATAAATGGCTGTTTTTGTAACAAAAATCAATTTCAGGCTACTTATCATTTATTGAAAAGTGTTTTGTACTTTTAAATCCAAAATTGTAAATCGAAATGGCAAATCCATTAATTAAAATAACCAACATCAAACGAGATTTTGTATTGGGCAACGAAATCGTCTATGTCTTAAAGGGTATAGATTTAGAAATCAACAAAGGCGAATACGTAGCTTTAATGGGGCCATCGGGATCCGGAAAATCGACTTTAATGAATTTATTAGGTTGTCTGGATACGCCCACTTCAGGACATTACGTATTGAATGGAAAAGATGTGAGCCAGATGAAAGACGATGAATTGGCCGGAATTCGAAATAAAGAAATTGGATTTGTATTTCAAACCTTTAATCTTTTACCCAGAACAACTGCTTTAGATAATGTGGCATTACCCATGATTTATGCAGGATATTCAAAATCTGAACGTAGCGAACGCGCGATTGAAGTTTTAAAACAAGTAAATCTTGCCGACAGAATGGATCACCAGCCCAATCAGCTATCAGGAGGACAACGCCAGCGTGTTGCCATTGCCCGCGCTTTGGTGAATAAACCTTCGATTATTTTGGCCGATGAACCTACAGGAAACCTAGACAGTAAAACTTCTGTAGAAATTATGAAATTGTTTGGTGACATTCATGCCCAGGGAAATACGGTAATTTTGGTAACGCACGAAGAAGATATTGCTGCTTATGCACATCGCGTAATTCGTTTGCGAGATGGTTTGATTGAAAGCGACACAACTAAATAATTTTAGATTTCTGATTTTAGATTCATTTGAAATTTTAGATTGTTGATTTTAGATTTTAGATTATTTTCTAAATCTTAAATTTCTGATTACATCATTAAATCTAAAATCAGAAATCTACATTCTAAAATAAACTTAGAATCTTAGCATCTCAGAACCTTAGCACCTCAAAAAAAAATGAAAGTATATACAAAAACCGGAGACAAAGGAACGACAGCTCTTTTTGGAGGTACGCGCGTTCCTAAAGATCACATTCGTATTGACAGTTACGGAACTGTTGACGAATTGAACTCTTATATAGGACTCATTCGCGATCAGGAAATCGATGCGCATTATAAAACGATTTTAATCGAAATTCAGGATAGATTATTTACTGTTGGAGCCATTTTAGCCACTCCCGCAGAAAAAGAAGTTTTAAAAAACGGTGAACTTCGATTAAAGAATCTGGGAATTATTGATTCTGACATTGAATTATTAGAAAACGAAATTGATAAAATGGAGGAAAGTCTTCCACAAATGACTCATTTTGTTTTACCAGGTGGCCATCAAACTGTGTCATATTGTCATATTGCGCGTTGTGTATGCCGCCGTGCCGAGCGTTTGGCAGTACATTTAAGTCATAATGAACACGTTCCAGAAATCGCAATCATGTACTTAAACCGACTTTCTGACTACCTTTTTGTCTTGGCACGGAAGTTGTCCTCAGACTTAAAAGCGGAGGAAGTGAAATGGATTCCGAGAAAGTAAACAGTCGCTGTTTTTAGTTTTCAGACTATAAACCAGCACCAAAAACTGAATACTAAAAAATACAGTAATTAGCAGCAAATTTTAGTTTTAAGACTGAAAACTGGCACTGAAAACTGAATACTAGTAAAGACGTTCTTAAATTTTATTAAAATAAATCAAAATTTACTTGTCTTTTTCAGTAAAAAATTTATTTTTGCACAAACTAAACAGATAACAGATGTATTGGACATTAGAATTAGCATCTTATTTAAGTGATGCGCCATGGCCTGCTAACAAAGATGAACTTATAGACTACGCCATTAGAGCTGGTGCTCCATTAGAAGTAGTAGAAAACCTTCAATCAATAGAAGATGAAGGAGAGATATATGAATCAATGGAAGAAATTTGGCCTGATTATCCAACAGACGAAGATTATCTTTGGAACGAGGATGAATATTAAAAAATAAACCAAAGAAAAAAGTCTCATCACCGAGGCTTTTTTTTTGGTTCAAATACACATTTACATAAAATAGAAATACAATAAATCATGAGTTTCATAAACAGTATTATTAAAGTCTTTGTAGGTGATAAATCACAGAAAGATGTCAAAGCTTTACAGCCCTATTTAAACAAAATTAAAACATTCGAAACCAGCTTAATGAGTTTGTCTCACGACGAATTGAGAGCCAGAACCGCGTATTTTAAAGAAAAAATAAAAGAAGCAAGAGCTGATAAAGATGCTAAAATTGCTGCACTTAAAGCAGAAGTTGAAAACATCGAAGACATCGACAAAAGAGAAGATCTTTATGATGCTATCGATTCTCTTGAAAAAGAAGCATACGAAATTTCAGAAAAAACTTTATTGGAGATTCTTCCTGAGGCTTTTTCTGTTGTTAAGGAAACAGCGCGTCGTTTTAAAGACAATTCATTTATTGAAGTTACTGCAACGCCAAAAGACCGCGAATTTTCTGCCACAAAAACGTATATCACTATTGATGGTGAAAAAGCAGTTTGGGCAAACAAATGGAATGCTGCCGGAAAAGAAATTACATGGGACATGATTCACTATGATGTTCAGTTAATTGGTGGTATGGTATTGCACGAAGGTAAAGTTGCCGAGATGCAAACGGGTGAAGGAAAAACTTTGGTGGCTACATTGCCGCTTTACTTAAACGCTTTGACCGGAAACGGTGTTCACTTAGTAACGGTGAATGATTACTTGGCAAAACGTGATAGTACATGGAAAGCACCTTTATTCGAATTTCACGGTTTAACTGTTGATTGTATTGATAATCACCAGCCAAGTACAGAACAAAGAAAAAAAGCATACGACGCTGATATCACTTACGGAACCAACAACGAATTTGGTTTTGACTACTTAAGAGATAACATGGCACATTCGCCAAACGATTTAGTGCAAAGAAAACACAACTACGCTATTGTCGATGAGGTCGATTCTGTATTAATTGATGATGCAAGAACACCGCTTATTATTTCAGGACCGGTTCCGCAAGGAGATCGTCATGAATTTAATGAGTTGAAACCAAAAATCGAAAACTTAGTAGCACAACAACGTCAGTTAGCGAATGGTTTCTTAGCTGAGGCTAAAAAATTAATCAAAGAAGGAAACACTAAAGAAGGTGGATTCTTATTATTGAGAGCTTACAGAAGTTTACCTAAAAACAAGGCATTAATTAAATTTTTGAGTGAAGAAGGAATCAAACAATTGCTTCAAAAAACTGAAAATCAATACATGCAGGATAACAATCGCGAAATGCATAAAGTGGATGAAGCTTTGTATTTTGTAATTGAAGAAAAAAACAATCAGGTTGAATTGACTGATAATGGTATTCAATACCTTTCTGGAGATACAGATCCTGACTTTTTTGTACTTCCGGATATTGGAACTGAAATTGCTGCTATCGAAAAACAAAAACTGGATAAAGATGGTGAAGCTGAAGCTAAAGAAAGATTATTTCAGGATTTTGGAGTAAAAAGCGAGCGTATTCACACGCTGACTCAACTTTTAAAAGCATATGCTTTATTTGAAAAAGATGTAGAGTACGTAATCATGGACAACAAAATTATGATTGTCGATGAGCAAACAGGTCGTATCATGGATGGTCGTCGTTATTCTGACGGATTACACCAGGCGATTGAAGCTAAAGAAAATGTAAAAATCGAAGCTGCTACGCAAACATTTGCAACTGTTACATTACAGAATTATTTCAGAATGTACAGCAAATTAGGTGGTATGACAGGTACAGCAGTTACAGAAGCTGGAGAGTTATGGCAGATTTATAAATTAGACGTTGTGGAGATTCCAACCAACCGTCCGATTTCAAGACAAGACAAAGAAGATTATATCTACAAAACTACACGTGAGAAATTCAACGCGGTAATTGAAGATGTTACTGAATTATCAAACGCAGGAAGACCAGTATTGATTGGAACAACTTCTGTAGAGATTTCAGAATTATTAAGCCGTATGTTGAAAATGAGAGGCGTTACCCATAACGTTTTGAATGCTAAAATGCACAAACAAGAGGCTCAAATCGTTGAAGAAGCAGGTAAAGCCGGAGTTGTAACTATTGCAACGAACATGGCTGGTCGTGGTACCGATATTAAATTATCTGCAGAAGTTAAAGCTGCAGGAGGTTTAGCAATTGTGGGTACAGAGCGTCATGATTCCCGTCGTGTAGACAGACAGTTACGTGGTCGTGCAGGACGTCAGGGAGATCCGGGAAGTTCTCAATTCTATGTTTCTCTTGAAGATAACTTAATGCGTTTATTTGGTTCTGAAAGAGTTGCTAAAGTTATGGACAGAATGGGATTGCAAGAAGGTGAAGTTATTCAACATTCAATGATGACTAAATCTATCGAGCGTGCTCAGAAAAAAGTAGAAGAAAACAACTTTGGTGTTCGTAAACGTTTATTAGAGTATGATGACGTAATGAACTCTCAACGTGAAGTAGTGTACAAACGTCGTCGTCACGCCTTATTTGGTGAGCGTTTGAAACTGGATATCGCGAATATGCTTTATGATACTTGCGAATTGATCGTAAGCAACAATAAAATAGCAAATGATTTCAAAACGTTTGATTTTGATTTAATTCGTTATTTCGGAATTACATCTCCAATCTCTGAAGCAGATTTTACAAGATTATCAGATATTGAAGTTACAGGAAAAGTATACAAAGAAGCGTTGGCTTTTTATACTGAAAAAACAGAAAGAAGCGCAAGAGAAGCTTACCCAATTATTCAGGGAGTTTACGAAGAGCCAAACAACCAATTCGAGCGTATTGTAGTTCCGTTTACTGACGGAATCAAAACTTTGAATGTTGTTACAGACCTTAAAAAAGCGTATGACAGCCAAGGTGCTCAGTTGATTGCTGATTTCGAGAAAAACATCACTTTATCAATTGTTGATGAAGCCTGGAAAAAACACTTACGTAAAATGGACGAATTGAAACAATCTGTTCAATTGGCCGTTCACGAGCAAAAAGATCCATTGCTTATTTACAAATTAGAAGCATTTAATTTGTTTAGAGGAATGTTAGACAACGTTAATAAAGAAGTGATTTCATTCTTGTTTAAAGGTGATTTACCAGCTCAAAACGTTCCTGAAATCCACGAAGCAAAAGAAGTTCGACAAAAAGAAAACTTCAAATTGAGCAAAGACGAAATTGTAAACAGCGAAGACATCAACCGCGAAGCTGGAGAAACACAACAACGTCAGGTTACAGAAACTATCGTAAGAGACATGCCGAAAATCAACCGTAATGATACTGTTACAGTTCAGGAAGTTGCAACAGGCAGAACTGAAGAAATGAAATTTAAGAAAGCAGAAACTTTAATCGCTTCCGGCGCTTGGGTTCTTGTTAAATAAGTTACAGTTCACAATCGCAGTTTTGAGTTTCTAAACTTTGACTATAAATTACATCAAACCCGACAAGTTTTAAAAACTTGTCGGGTTTGTCGTTTTACAAAGTTCCGATTCAGATAGAGACTGAAAAAAAAAAAAGAAACTCCAACTTATAAATTTATAATTGGAGTTTCTTATCTAAAATGCCATTATTTTATTATTTCAGATATTATATTTCGCGCTCGAATTCAAGTGTATAGGTAAAACTGTCCGCTTTATAATATCCAACATTCCATTCTAAAGGTCTGCTGCCCGGATCAAATACAAATCTTTTACGCTTTAAGATTGGATCTCCTGCCTTTATTTCCAGCTTTCCAGCCAAATAAGAATCTGCACTAATGGCACTAATCTCTTCTTTAGATAATTTTACAATCGAATTAAAATCCTGTTCAAGTATTTCGTACAATGGGCGAGAAAAATCCTCATTCCCTGTTAATCCTATTCGCGGATTAAAATAGGAAATAAAATAGACAAACGGATATTCTGCTTTTCCTCTTAAGCGTTCTAGTTTCAAAATCCTTATATCTTCTTTTATATCAAAAAACAAGCAAAGCTCTTCAGTTGGTTTTACCCAGCTTAAATGCAATTCATAATTTTTGGTCTCTATGCCTAACGCTTTCATTTCTTGCGAAAAGCTCAACCAATTTTGAGCTTTAGAACTAATAGAGGATTTCTTTACAAATGTACCTACTCCCTTTTTTCGCATTAACAACCCTTCATAAACTAGCTTATTGATAGATTGACGCAAGGTTGCTCTTGATATACCTAATTGTTTAGACAAAGCGACCTCATTAGGCAATTTCACTCCTTTTTGATACTCCTCAGACTTAATTGCTACTCTTAATTGCTCTTCTATCTGAACATGCAGAGGAATAGAACTGGCGTGATTTAGTGTTATTTTCATAGGTATTTAATAAATTCTTTGAGAATTACTCATTTTTATAAAACATTTAAAATCAGCTGTTTTAAATAAAAAAATTCAACATAATAAGGCAGTAAAACCTATTTATTCAAGTTATTAGAGGCAAAGTTACTTTATTTTTTTGACAAAAGTAACAACCTCCTTTTGTAGTTTGATAACAATTTATTTACTTTGCTATAACGATATTGTACATACATATGTACATATCAAATTTAAAAGCTATTTATCTTAACCTTAAACCACATGAAAATTTATTATTTAGGAATAGACATAGGAGGTTCGCATTTATCAGGAGCTTTATTAAATTCTCAGACCGGAGTACTACTTGCAGATTCATATCAAAAAAACCTTTTAGATTCTAATGGCTCTTGTGATGATTTTATAAAATCTTTTGAGAACCTTATTGATAAAATAACACATAACACAAACATTACTTTAAATCAAATTGCTGCCGTAGGTATTTCTATGCCAGGTCCGTTTAACTATGAGGAAGGTATCTCAGAAATCAATGGTGTAAAAAAATACGATTCATTATTTGGATTGAATGTTAAGCAAGCAATCAAAAAAATTGTAAAAAATAGTCCGGTGTACTTTTTAAATGATGCCGAAAGTTTTGCAATGGGAGAATATCATGCAGGCGCAGCAAAGAATAAGTCCCGATGCCTTGTACTAACATTAGGAACCGGCTTTGGAAGTACTTATCTGATTAATGGCAAGGTACAATCTGGAGAAAAAAACGGTGTTGCTCCCAATGGTTACTTATATAATATCCCATTTAAGAAAGGAATAGCCGACGATTATTTTTCGACGCGCTGGTTTGTTAAGAAATGGAATAAATTAAATCGGGAACAAGTGGTTACCGTAAAAGAGATAACAGCTCTGGCAGACCTTAACGACTCCGATGCTATTTTTCTATTTAATGAATTTGCCCAAAACTTTATCCGGTTTATGACTCCATGGATTAATAAATTCCAGCCAGAAAGTCTTGTTCTGGGAGGAGGATTAGCAAAAGCATCTCATCACTTTCTAGATACAATTAAAGAAGAAATTAAAAAAATAAATAAAACTGAAATTAATATATGCACACTATGGGATAAAGCTGCCATCATGGGAGCTGCCCTATATGCGAATAACTCTTTAAAAATGCAAGATTTAAAAAAGAACAACGACTGGCGTAAAACGCAGCAATTTTTAGCTCCCGAAAAGAAAAACAACATTAAAAACAATTATGAAGCCTACCCTTCATATCCGCTTGGAAAAAATAAGATAAAAGCCGGAATAGAAGAATTTGCTACATGGATCGAACAGCATAAAACCATTACAATTGATGGTTATATTGGTGTTTTTTGGCAGCACCTCATAGAGAGCCTGGACGAAGAGCTAAATAAAAGAGGCAAAAGTGTACGCTGGTTTCATGTAGATGCCGCAATGAAGTCATCGGATGAATTAGATGAAATGTTAGTACCTTATTTAGGTGGTGATGATCCTCTTTTTGGAAAAATAACAGATAAGAGTTTAATTGACTGGTTTGATACCAAAAAACTACAATTAATTAAACCAGACACTGCTGCCGATATCAATATTATTATTGGCTGTGGTGCTTCCCTGGCCAACTGGCAAGCTCCATTAGTCTATTTTGACTTACCAAAAAATGAACTACAGTTTAGAGCTCGTGCCGGAATGGCGAATAATTTAGGTGCAGCTAATCGTATTGACAACCGCAGAACATACAAACGCTTTTATTTTGTTGATTGGATTGTTTTAAATAAACACAAAAATGAAATACTTCCTGCTATCGACTTAATTGTAGACGAGCAACGACCAGACAATTACTTATTCATGTCAGGCAACGAACTTCGTGAAGGCCTGAGCCAAATGGCAAAAAATGTTTTCAGACCAAGACCATGGTTTGAGCCTGGCGCTTGGGGAGGAACATGGATGAAAGAAAAAATGGAAGGTTTAAATAAGGATGTTGATAATCTAGCGTGGTCATTTGAACTTATGGTTCTCGAAAACGGAATAATGTTCGAAAGTAACGAATATTTATTAGAGGTTTCTTTTGACTTTTTGATGTTTAACAATTACAAAGAAGTACTGGGAGATTGCGCAGAAAAATTTAAATATGATTTCCCAATCAGATTCGATTTTCTGGACACTTTTGATGGAGGAAATCTTTCGATTCAGTCCCATCCAAGTCCTCAATATATAAAAGAAAATTTTGGAATGCCATTTACGCAGGATGAAACGTATTACATCCTGGACTGTAAAGATGAGCCATTGGTTTATTTAGGGTTTCAAGACGATATTCAGCCAGAAGAATTTCATCAGGCATTGACAGACAGTCAAAAAAATGTAAAAGAACTGGATGTAGACAAATACATACAGAAATTTATAGCCAAAAAACATGATCTGTTTTTAATTCCAAATGGTACTATTCATGCGTCCGGAAGCAACAATTTAGTTTTGGAAATTAGCAGCGCACCTTACATTTTTACTTTCAAAATGTACGATTGGCTTCGTCTGGATTTAGATGGAAAACCGCGTCCGATTAATATCGAGCATGGTATGAAGAATTTAAATTTTGAAAGAAAGGGAGCTGCTGTCGTTCCTGAATTAATTTCGGTTCCTTATACAATCACAGAAACAGAAGACTACAAATTAGAACATCTGCCTACGCACAATGAGCATTTTTACGATGTGCATCGCTATACATTGCACAACAAAATTACTATTTTGACTCATAACAAATGTCATGTTTGGATGCTTATCGAAGGAACATCAATCATTATAGAAACTAAAAATGGCATTAAACAACGATTCAATTATGCCGAGACATTTGTTGTTCCTGCTTCTGCCGAAAGCTATACGATTTATAATGAAAACCCAAATGACAAATCACTTTTGATAAAGTCTTTTATAAAATAACAATCTCTGCTATTAATTAACCAAACAAAAAAATAAAAAATGATGTATTTATGAAAAACCAGAAAACACCCAGTCCGCTTTTTGGGATATGCATATCCCAAAAATCAATGCTGTTCTTATCATTATTTTTGATAATTAACCTTGCCGTGTTGCATGCCCAAAATTCAATTTCCGGAACTGTCACAGACAGCAGGACATCCGAGACTATAATTGGAGCAACTGTTAGCATCAAAGGAACTAAGATTGCTACCATAACAAATGCTGATGGAGTTTATACATTAAAAGCACCCGAAAATTCAGTAATAATAGTCAGTTACATAGGTTTTGAAAGTGTCGAAAAAGAAGTAAAAGGCAATACGACACTTAACTTCATTTTAAAAGAAGAACAAAATCTTTTAAAAGAAGTTATTGTCGTGGGTTATGGAACTCAAAAAAAAGCCAATCTAAGTTCTGCAATTACTAATGTACGTTCAGACGTTTTTGAAAACAAACCCGTAACCTCTGCATCGCAAGCTTTACAGGGTACAATTGCAGGCTTAGTGATACAACAAGGTTCAAGTGAACCCGGGCAGGGAACCAATATAAACATACGTGGAATTGGTACTTTTCAATCAGGCACTTATCCATTAATCTTAATAGATGGTTTGGAAGGAAGCATTGACAATATTAACCCAAATGACATTGAAAGTGTATCCGTTCTTAAAGATGCATCATCTGCTGCAGTTTATGGTTCCAGGGCCGCCAATGGTGTAATCCTGATTACTACCAAAATGGGGAAATCAGGAAAAACCAGAATATCCTATGATTACATCTATGGTTTACAACAGCCAACCAACATGCCTAAATATGCAAAGGCCTGGGAATATGCAGAGCTAAGAAATGAAGCTTTGATTAACTCCGGATTACCTGCAAAATTTACACCTGATGAAATTAGTAATTATAAAAAAATAGGTCAGGGAACGGTCTGGCTAAACGAAATTTACAGAGACAAAGCACCGCAATCTACACAAAATCTTTCTGTAGAAGGCGGCGGAGAAAAGATTTCTTATCATGTTTCTATAGGTCATATTAATCAAAAAAGCTTATTTGAGGGAAATGACAATTATGGTCTGAAAAGAAATAATGTGAGGATTAACATTCACTCCAAATTATCTGAAAAATTAAATATAACAGCCAGCGGAGCCTATAATGGTTCGGCGATAAAAGAGCATGCTTACTGGACAAACTGGCTTATCGAGCAAGCAACCAGAATACCGCCAATTTATCCCGTAAAAGATGCAAACGGAAATTTCACCCTTCCAAGTGGCAGTAATTCCAACGGATTGGCACGTTTAACCAATGGCGGAATGCGAACTTATCAAAATGATGGTTTTTCAGGAGGTCTTACAGCCGAGTGGTCTATCATAAAGGATTTGAAACTGAAAGGATTTTTTGGAGCTAATCTTGCCGATAACAACAATCATGAGTTCAGAAGATCAATTGATTATGCTCCTTATTCCGGAGGAGGAGATAATGAAAGTTCGGTTATGGACCGTTTCGACAGGACGTTATTACTCAATTCAACTCTTACACTTAATTATAATAAAAAATTAGGCGAAAATCATTCCTTTAGCGGTTTGCTAGGAATATCTGAAGAAAATAGCGACAGAAGATGGTTTCAGGCCAGAAAGATAGGAATTCCCGGTAATGAATTTGGGGTTCTAGGTAATGGAGAACTGACTGATGAAAAAAACACTTATGGCAGCGGGGAAGAATGGGGAATTCAATCTTATTTTGGAAGAATAAATTACTCTTATCAAGATCGTTATCTTCTTGAAGCCAATGTTAGAGCCGATGGTTCTTCCCGTTTTGACAGTGAGAAGCGATGGGGAGTTTTCCCGTCATTTTCTGCGGCATGGCGTATCTCCAAAGAAAATTTCATGAAATCAGCAGATTATTTAAGCAATTTAAAAGTTCGTGCTTCGTGGGGACAGGTTGGTAATCAGGATATAGGACTTTACAAATATTTGAGAACAGTATCCATCAATACGCAGGCATATTCATTTAATGACAATCTTGCCAACGGTGCCTATTTTAGTGAGGCAAATCAAAATTTGAGTTGGGAAACCAGTCAAATGCTGGATTTTGGAATTGATGCCGGTTTTTTTAATAATAAACTATCCTTTACAATTGATTTATATAGTAAAGACTCAAAAAATGTATTGGTAAATAATCTGCCTGTTCCCGGTATTTACGGGAGCGGATCCCCTACTCAAAATATTGGTTCTGTTAACAATAAAGGCTGGGAATTTAGTGTGAATTATGCATTCGAAACAGGTAAGGTAAAACATACTATCAATGCAAATATTGCCGACAATGTAAATGAGGTTACCAATGATGGCGGAAGAACTCTTATTTCCGGAACCGATGTCGTTACTATTTTGAAAAAAGGATATCCAATAAACTCCTATTACGGATTAAAAAGTGATGGCTTTTTTCAAAATGCAAGTGAGGTGAGCGCTGCTGCGAAGCAAAACTTTAATGCTGCAGGGGCAAAACCAGGAGATATAAGATACATTGACAGAAATGGAGACGGCGTAATTAAAGAAGAAGACGATCGATTTATTTTAGGAAATCCGTATCCTCGTTATACATACGGTTTTACCTATACAGCGAATTGGAAAGGACTCGATTTAAGCATTTTTATTCAAGGTGTTGGAAAACGCAGCATGTGGATTCGTGGTGAAGGAGTTGAGGCTTTTCATAACAGCAACGAAGGCCCTGTAATGGATTATCATATTGACAGATGGACTCCCGCAAATCCCGATGCCTCCTATCCACGCTTAACTATTGGTACTGAATCAGCAAATAATGCTGCCAAATCAGACTTTTGGATAGAAGACGCCTCTTACCTGCGCTTAAAAAACATACAACTGGGATATACAATTCCTTCCCGATTTACAGATCAGTTGGGAGTTAACAAATTCAGAGCTTATATAACGGGGCAAAACCTACTGACATTCACCAAACTAAAAGCGGGATATGATCCTGAAGTGAATTCCAGCGAAGCATCAAACGGCCGCGTGTATCCAATAACCAAAGTTTTAGCCATTGGGCTAAGTGTTAACTTCTAAAATATTTAGATATGAAAACAAAACATATAGTAATCGCACTTATAATGTGTGTTTTTTGGGGATGCGAAAGTCTCGACACACCATTATTAGATAAAGAATCGGATTTATCTTTTTGGGACAAACCCGACGATGCTCTTAATGCTTTAAACAGCTGTTATCCTGACCTGTACAATGCAGATCAATTTATATTTAATGAATCGCTTTCTGATAATTCATACACAAAAAGTAATAACGGATCACTTGTCAGAGATGTAGCAAATGGCAGTTACGATGCATCATCGCCATTAATTCGTGATGTCTGGAATTCCAGATATGTAGGAATCAAACATTGCAATATTTTATTAGATAACATTAATAAAATAACCAACTTAAATGCTGACTTAAAAAACAGATACATTGCCGAAGCGAGAGCCATCCGTGCTTTCCATTATTTTATATTAATGAATAATTATGGAGATGTACCTTTAGTTACAAAAGAGATCAGCATCGAAGAATCAACAAGAATTAGCAGAACACCCAAAGGCGAAGTGTTGCAATTTATTTTGGATGAACTGGATGCTGCTAAAATATTACCCAACTCATATGGCGCAAAAGATAAAGGACGTTTTACCAGAGGTGCAGTAATGGCATTAAAAGCAAGAGTTTTACTTTGTGAAAACCGCTGGCAGGAAGTAGCAGCAATCTGCGATGCGCTTATAAATAAACAGGAAGCAGGATTTTTAGATTTATTTTCAGGTACGTACTCTGATCTATTTAAACCTCAGAATAAAAATAATATAGAAGTTCTTTTAGATGTTCAATTTATGCCTGTAAACAGAGAACAGGGCACTCAATATTATTTAATTCCGCCTTCTTTTGGCGGCTTCGCGGCAATTTCTCCAACACAAGAACTGGCTGACAGCTATTTGTTATTAAACGGGAAAACTATTTCAGATCCAAGTTATAATGAACTAACACCATATAACAATAGGGATCCACGTTTAGACGCTACACTTATCAGACACGGTTCTCAATTAGAAAACCCCAATGGTACTTTTACGACGATAAATACCGCTCTGGGAACTGGAGATAATTCTATAAATAATTCATCAAATGCTACTCCAACCGGATATTACGTCTCTAAATTTTATGACAAAACAGCTCGTAATATGCTGCAATCTGGCTCCAATTTAATTTTGATTCGCTATGCTGAAGTACTGCTAATGTATGCTGAGGCAAAAGTGAAACTAAATGATTTTGGTCAGACAGAATGGAATATGACAATTAAAAAATTACGTACAAGGGCAGGATTTACAAATACAAATGCCCTGGATTATCCTACTGTTTCAAATGCTGAAATGGAAGAAATTATCCGTCGCGAACGCCGTTCAGAGCTTGCAATGGAAGGATTAAGATTAATGGATTTACGCCGTTGGAAAACAGCCGAAACAGCTTTGAATCAATGGGTTCACGGAATAAAAACAAATGAAGCTATACTTATCGATAATGGATACATCCGTGTTGAAAAAAGAATGTTTGATCCTGGTAAAAACTATCTGTGGCCAATACCGCAATCAGAAAGAGATTTAAATAAAAACTTAACTCAAAATCCAAATTGGTAAAACCTAAAGCTATGAAAAAGATATATACTGGACTTTTTAGTCTGATAGTCCTCCTTGTTTTAGGAAGCTGTACCGACAATTATGAATTAGAAGTTGGTTTTGATGCACCGGAATCATTAATAAGCCCTACGGCTAACCAACTTCTGGCAATAGATTTAGAAAACGGATCTCCAACTGTATTCGAATGGACAAAAGCAACATCCTATTATGGAGGTGTTGTGTTATATGAAGTTGTATTTGATAAAGAAAATGGGAACTTTAGCAGCCCCATCTATAAAGTGGTTTCTAATGGCGGAGGCAGTGACAATTGGTTATCACTAACACCAAAACAGCTTATCATTCTGGCCAAAAACGCTAACATAGGCATTGATTCTGAAGGAATTGTAAAATGGAAAGTGGTGGCTTCTCAGGGAGGCGAGAAAAAAGACACACAAGAAACCCGCATTTTAAGATTAAAACGTCCGGCCGGAATTGCCGAAATTCCAACTGAATTGTATATCTACGGAAAAGGATTTGAAGCACAAAGTATCGAATCAGCAATGAAATTTAAAAAAGTTGAAGATGGTGTTTTCGAAATTTTTGCGTCTCTTAACAATGGTGAAATAAATCTATGCAATTCACTTTCGGATCCAAAAATTTACTACAAATTAAGTGCCGATAAAAAGTTGATCGAGTCTGAAACAGAAGCGGGTACTGCAATTACGGGAACCGGAAATGCTTATAGAATTATTGTCGATTTTAATTTACTTACCATTAAAACCACAGAAATTCAGTCGATTCAAATGATCAGAACATGGCAGTACAATCTTGGAGATTTAACATATATTGGCAATCACAAATTTGAAGTAAAAAATATTGCCCTCCCATTTTACCACGATTGGGGTTATCCTGAAGAACGTTATCGTTTTTGGATTACTACCAATGAAGGAAAAGAAATTTGGGGAAGTTATCATAATGATCAAATGAACGGTTCAAATATTCCCGGAATACCGGCATTTGGAACCCCTCCAGATGGCACTCAACCTGCTCAATATTATAACATTTACAATCTGGCAGACCTGCCAGCTCCGGGTCAAAGTCAGGACTGGATCGGGATGTACAAACTTCCTAAGGATTCTGAAAACAAACATGCAAATGTCGTTATCGATATGTCACCTAATGGAGATTATAAACATTCGGTTACTATAACTAATTAAAAATAACAGGCTGTTTGATGCATTCAAACAGCCTGTTTAAAACTTTATATTATGAAAAATATTCAAAAAACAGGTCTCTTGTTAATTTCAATACTTTTTTTTTCCTGTCAGGAAAATCAAGACAATGAATTAACATCCCCAGACCCCACTGATCCGGTTGTCAGCATTAGTTATAAAGAAAAAGCAAAACAAACATTTGATTTAATTCAGCAAAACTATAAAATCAACAGCAGTGGACTTTATCTCGAAAATTTCCCTAAACAAAGTGATGACAGGCAAAGTTCCTTTCTTTGGTCACTTGATGCTCTTTTAACTGGCGTAAACCAATTAAAAGCAATAGGATATAAAGATCTGGCCTTAAGTGACCCGTACAATGCGCTCGACAAATATTACGATTCCCAGCGTTTGCCCAGTGCCTATGCTGCATTTCCGGTACAGTACAGTTTAGATGATCGTTTTTACGATGACAACGCCATTATTGCACTTGAATTAATTGAAGATTATGAAATCAATAAAAATCAGGCATCCTTAGACAGAGCAATACAACAGGTTGATTTTAGTATAACTGGGGAAGACAGCAAAGCTGGCGGCGGAATATATTGGGTAGAGCAATATAAAAATAAACCCGAAAGTGATCTTTGCAACAAAGCAGTATGTGCAACTGCTTTTACAACCACTTATCTCCTTAAACTTTATCAACATACCAAAAACGAAGAATACCTGAAATTTGCTAAAAGATTATATCTCTGGCTCAATGCAAATACACAAGATCCGGTAGATCATCTTTTCTGGAACGATATCAGGGTAAGGGACAACTTTGTTAACAAGACCAAATGGACCTATAATTCCGGTGCAATGATTACCAATAACATTTTATTGTACGAAATATCTAAAGATCAGATCTATCTTAATGAAGCCAGAGCAATTGCATCATCTGCTTATCGCATTTTCACAAGAACAGTCGATGGTAAACTGTTTTTCCCGGATCATGATTCCTGGTTTAATGTATGTCTTTTTAGAGGATATCTGGATCTTCTTAAGCACGATCCCAATGCGCAAAATTATGTAAATACCTTTATTAGCAATGCAGATTATGCCTGGGAAAAAGCCAGAAACAATTACGGATTATTTTATGAAGATTGGTCAGGAATTAAGCCCGGAAGAGACAAATGGTTGTTACAACAAGCTGCATTAGTAGAGATTTATGGCCGCATCGCCTTACTAAAAGGAGAAAAACAGTTATGAAAAAATTAATCCTCCTTATTACCTGTTGTCTGTTTGCTGTACAAGCTGATAGCCAAAACAAAGAAACAGCCTCTTACAAAACGTATAAAAACAGAGCGGAATCGTTTTATGCTCTGGTTTACGGTTTATATTATTTACCTCAACATAATTTATTTTCTGAGTATTATCCAAATACAAATCAGCCAAATATCAATTATTTTAATGATGGAGAAAAATCGGCAAAAGAAGTTTCTTTTCTTTGGCCTTTTAGCGGTATGACATCTGCTGTAAATTTGCTTTACAAAATTGATCAAAAAAAATACAGTAAGACATTGGGCAATTTGATCGAAGCTCAAAAACAATATCGCGACACAATTAGAAAACCAATAGGTTATCAGGCATATCCCGTAAGATTTGAAAAATCTGATCGTTATTATGACGATAACGGATTAGTGGGGATTGATTATATCGAAGCTTACGCTAATACAAAAGAAGCTCATTATCTAAAAGATGCCAAAGAAGTTTTTGAATTCATTATCAGCGGATGGAATGATGATCTCGAAGGGGGAGTTACCTGGCTTGAAGGTGTTCACAATCAAAAACCAGCCTGTTCTAACGGAAAAGCAACTGTTTTAGCTTTAAAAATTTATGAGCAGACAAATGACAAATATTATTTAGATTGGGGTTTAAAATTTTACAATTGGATGCACTCTCACTTACGGGCAGAAGAAAACATTTACTGGAATGATATGAAAACGGCCGATCGTTCAATTTTAAAAACTGCCTGGACTTATAATACCGGAACAATGCTTCAGGCAGCCGTAAGCTTATATAAAATTACACGCAATAAAGAGTATCTTACGGAAGCGCAGTCACTGGCAGAAGGATCTTATTTGTATTTTGGAAAAAAACAAGCCGATGGCCGTATCTCAATTTTAGATGACCCGTGGTTTACTGTCGTATTATTTCGCGGCTATCAGGATTTATATGAAGTAGATCACAACTCAAAATATGTAGATACAATTATTACAAACATCAATTATGCCTGGAAAAATGCCCGCGACAATAAAGGTTTGGTTTACAGCAATTGGAATGCTGAAAAGGATGAATCAAAAACACCAAAATGGCTGCTTAATGAAGCTGCAGTAATTGAACTTTATGCCCGAATTGCATTAATAAAAAAATAAAACACTTTAAATTATTTTATAATGAAAAAGATTTCAAACCTATTATTTATACTCATGAGCTGTATATTCAGTACAGTTTATAGTCAAAAAGAACAAAAAAAATTATCTGATTATGTACATCCAAACATAGGAACAGCCCATAGCCGATGGTTTTTTTATACTCCCGCTGCTGTACCTTTTGGACTGGCGAAATTAGGTCCTTCTACCAATGCCCATATTGGTAATGAACATGGCTGGGAAGCAACAGGATATGACGACCGTGACACATCAATCGAAGGTTTTGCCTGTCTGCATGAATTTCAGGTTGGAGGAATTGTTCTCGCACCCTCTGTTGGTAAATTACAGACAATTCCGGGAACTCTTGAAAATCCGGACGAAGGGTATCGTTCCCGATTTGACAGAAAAGACGAATATGCTACTTCCGGATATTATTCGGTTCTACTAAAAGATTATAAGATAAAAGCAGAACTTACCGCTGCAAAAAGAGTCGGTTTCCAGCGTTATACTTTTCCAAAATCAAACGAATCTCATATTATATTTGATATCGGAAACAGACAAGGCGAAAGCGGTGCAGTAAAGGAATCAAAAGTAACCATGACCCCAGATGGCCGCATAGAGGGTTATGTAATTACTACTCCGGAATACGTAAAAAAATATCAGGCAGGTGCCGAAGTGGCCATGTACTTTTCTGCCGTTTTGGATAAAAAACCAAAGACTTTTGGTGTATTCAACAAACAAGAAACACAACCTGACAAAAAAGAAATTTCGGGAATTGGAGCTGGTTTATATTTAACTTTTGACACGAAAGAAAATGAAACAATTACTGTAAAAATTGGTCTGTCGTATACTTCAATTGCAAATGCCAGATTAAATCTTGACACCGAGGCAAAAAGCACCAATTTTGATAAAGCAAAAAAGGAAGCACTTGCTACCTGGAATGAATACTTGGGAAGAATCACTGTTGAAGGTAAAAATGAAACCGATAAAATAAAATTTTATACAGGTCTATATCATGTTCTTTTAGGAAGAGGATTGTACAACGATGTGAATGGAGCCTACCCTATGAATAACGGGCAAATTGGTCAAATTCCATTAAATAGTGACGGAACTCTTAAACACAATTGTTACAATACAGATGCAATTTGGGGAGGATTTTGGAATTTAACCCAATTATGGGCTCTCGCCTATCCGGAATATTACGCTGATTGGATACAAGGACAACTACTGGTTTACAAAGATGCCGGCTGGCTTGGAGACGGACTTGCAAATAGTAAGTATGTTTCCGGCGTTGGTACTAATTTTACAGGTTTGGCAATTGCCTCTGCGTACAATTCAGGTATCCGAAATTTTGATGTAGCATTAGGTTATGAAGCTGCCTTAAAGAACGAAATTACCTGGAAAGACAGGATTGAAGGTGCAGGAAAAATGGATGTAAAACAATTTATAGAACATGGCTACTCACCACAACTGGACGACATAGGTTTTAATACCGTAACAGAAGGCTCCGGATTTTCAGCTTCGCACACATTAGAATATTCATACAGTGCTTTTGCAGTAGCACAATTTGCTAAATCATTGGGAAAAACCAAAGATTATGAACAACTAATAAAATTATCCAAAGGCTGGAAATTGTTGTATGATAAAGAGACTAAATTTATTCGCCCTAAATATGCCAACGGAAAATTTGTTGATAATTTTGATCCTTCACAACCATGGAGAGGTTTTCAGGAAGGCAATGCATGGCAGTATACTTTTTATGTTCCTCATGATATAGATGAATTAGTGGCAACACTGGGAAAAGACACCTTTAATGACCGATTGGAAACTATTTTTGAAAAATCTCAAAAAAACGTATTTGGCGGCGGCACTAAGATTGATGCATTTGCAGGATTATCAGGATTTTACAATCACGGAAATCAGCCCAACCTGCATATTTCATGGCTGTTTAATTTTTCAGGAAAACCCTATCTCACTCAAAAATGGGTACATGCCATTTGTGATGAATTTTATGGAACAGAAGGAATACACGGTTATGGTTACGGACAAGACGAAGATCAGGGACAATTAGGTGCCTGGTACGTAATGTCATCTATAGGTTTATTTGATGTTAAAGGCCTAACCGAAATTAATCCGTCATACCAAATAAGCAGTCCTTTGTTTGATAAGGTAAGTATTAAATTACCTAAGTCATTAAACAGAAAAGATTTTACAATTGAAGTGACTGATAATTCTAAAAAGAATGTTTATCTGCAAGAAGCCGCTTTCAATAATACAGATTTAAAAAATTTAAAAATAAATTTGGATGAGATAAAAAAAGGCGGGGTCATGAAAATGACTGTTGGCGATAAACCAAGTCAAAAATGGTCTAACTAATTTTATTTACTAATAAGAACTTAAATAATAAATCATGCAAAAAGAGCACACTATTTTTAAACTCTTACCAATTTTACTGGGATTTTTTATCATGGGATTCTGTGATTTAGTAGGTATTTCGGTTACCTACGCACAATCTCAATTCAATTGGAGCGAGACCCAGGCCGGTTTTTTACCCTCTATGGTTTTTTTATGGTTCTTCATATTATCAATTCCCGCTGCAATAGCAATGGACAAATACGGTAGAAAAAATCTAGTTTCAGTGGGGTTGCTTATTACATTAATAGCTACTGTTATTCCTGTTGTTTCTTTTAATGAAACAAGCTGTTATATTACCTTTATTTTATTAGGAATAGGCAACACGATTTTACAAGTTTCATTAAATCCGTTGCTTACAAATATTGTCAATGGTAAACAACTCACCAGCTTTATTACCGGAGGACAATTTATTAAAGCAATCTCCTCTTTTGCAGGACCATTATTAGTTGGTTATTTTTCTTTAAAATATGGATCTTGGGAGAAGAGTTTTTACATTTATACCCTAATTACTTCTATTTCATTGGTCTGGTTATTTTTTACCAAAATAGAAGAAGTTTCATTTGAAAAGAAAACGGCCAGCTTTTCAAAAACAATTGGTCTGTTAAAAGACAACAATATTTTATTGTCATTTCTCGGTATTCTGTGTATTGTTGGTCTGGATGTAGGTATGAATACCGTAACGCCAAAACTACTAATAGAAAGAGCTGGTTTAGCCAAAGAAGCTGCCACATATGGTTCAAGCTGGTATTTTGCAGCCCGTACAATTGGTACCGTATTTGGTGTGCTTTTATTGAGTAAATTCTCTGAGAAATCCTTTTTTAAAATCAATATGATTGTCGTACTGTTGGCATTAACAGGCTTAATTTTTGTGCAAAATCAATCTCTAATTCTCTTGTTGGTTTGCATAATTGCATTTGGATCATCGAGTATTTTTGCTGTAATCTATACTTTAGCCATAAAATCACAGCCATCTTTAACAAATGAAATATCAGGATTAATGGTAACCGGAGTAGCAGGCGGAGCTATAATCCCTCCTTTAATGGGATTTGCAACAGATTACATTGGCACTCAGCAAGGTGCCGTAGGCATAATTATATTATGCGCTGTTTATCTCGTTTATTGCTCGTTTAGACTAAACAATTCGATAATAGAAGCGAAATAAAAGAACTACCAAAACGCATAAAAAACATTTCTTATTCCGGATTTAATACTGGAAGCTTTATAAAATTTTATTACTTTTTGCTCTAAAAAATCTTCAATTATAATTTATAGTTGGAGATTTTTTTTTAGAAAAAACTCAAAATCATTCGTTATAAAACGAATAAAATGTATTTTTGCTGCCGAAACAAAGAAAATCAAATCTTGAAGAAGTTTATTATCATAGTACTTTCTTGTATGCTTTTAGTGCCATCCTTTGGCAGTTTCTTTGTTTATACCTTTTTCAAATTAAATCAGGACGAAATCTCGAAAACTATTTGTGTACAGCGCAAAATGCTTTTTAACTCCTGTAACGGCCGTTGTGAACTTCAAAAAAGTTTAAAAAAATACGCCGACAATGAAAAGAAAATGCAAAACAATCTCAAAGAAAAAGCAGAGTTTGTTTACATTCAAAATACAACTACAAACGAATTCAAATTAGTGAGTCCAATAGCATCTCAAGTAGCATTTTTTGCTTCTTTAGATCAAAAACCTATTGCTGTTGCGACAACTACTTTTCGACCTCCATCCTATTTTATATAATTTTTAAAATCACATTTTCAAATTAGTATTGAGATGTATTTCGTTGTTCGCCAAACAACGAAACCGTGTTTACGCACATTTTAAATTTAAAATTATATAAAATTCATAAAATGAAAAGACATTCCAGCAGGAGATTCTGCAAAGCTGGTTTGACAATTCGTACCGTTAGGCACCAAATATGGCTAGGAAATATCAATTGAAATAAATTTAGCGTGCCATAGTTACACTACAAAATGATAATTATGGCGTACCTACGGCACGCCAACGAATTTCAAATCAAAAACGCTACCAATATTTTGTACCTAAAGGTAAATTTCAACTTTTAATTTGCATTAAAAATAAAAAAACACAAAACAACGAAACAAGCTTTGAAAAAAATCATAATCATATTTCTTTCCTTTATGCTTTTGATGCCATCATTTGGCAGTTTCTGCGTTTATACTACATTCAAATTAAATCAGGATGAAATTTCGAAAACCATTTGTGTGCAGCGCAAAATGCTTTTTAATTCCTGTAATGGACGTTGTGAGCTTCAAAAAAGTCTTAAGAAATATGCTGACAACGAAAAAAAAATGCATGATAACCTGAAAGAAAAAGCAGAAGTCATTTATATTCATACTATTTCGTTGAGTAATTTAAAATTAGTTGTACCAATAACTACACGAAAAGCCATTTTTGCTTATTTCGATAAAAAACCAATTTCGGTTTCAAACTCTATCTTTCATCCACCATCTTACTTTATATAAATTTTAGTCCCGCTTTTCAATTCTTTTGAGAAGCCTTTCCCGTATTCTGCCAAGAGAATACCGGTTGATTTTTTAAAATTTATATAATTAAAATGAAAAAAATATCCCTCATCCTATTACTAATTATAGGACAATGTGTCGCAGCTCAGAATAAAACAGAAAAAGACACAACAAAATCTCAGGAATTGGAAAATGTTTTTATAACAGCCAATCGTACAGCCACTTTACGCAAAGAAACTCCAGTTGCAATAAGCAAAATCACGGCCAAAACAATCAACGAAACCAAAGCTACGGCGGTTTACGAAATCATCAATAAAACACCGGGAGTATTAATGGTGAATTTAGGAAATGAGCAGCACATGATGTCTATTCGTCAGCCAATGACCACCAATGCTTATTATTTATACCTCGAAGATGGTTTGCCAATTCGCCCAATGGGAATTTTTAATCACAATGCTTTACTGGAAATTAATCAGTTTAATTTGCAAAGTATCGAGGTTGTAAAAGGCCCTGTTTCTTCGCTATACGGACCTGAAGCGGTTGGAGGAACTATCAATTTGATTTCGCTAAAACCACCAGTTGATCCGGAATTTAAATTTGGTGTTCAGGCCGATAATTATGGTTACAGAAGATTTCAGGCTGCCGGCGGAGCAACAATTGGCAAAGTTGGTTTTCATATTGCGGGAATTTCCAGTTTACAGGAAAATGGCTGGATGGCGTATTCTGATTACAATAAAGACAATCTGAATGCGAGGATCGATTACAATATTTCTACTTCTACCCGATTGATCAGTAACACGATGTACGGAAAATATTATTCTGACATGAGCGGAACGGTTAACGAAGATGCTTTTAACAACAGAACATACAAAAGCACTTCTAATTTCACGTATAGAAAATCTGATGCTTTACGAACGCGATTAACATTAGAACACGATTGGAACAGTAATTCGAGCAGTTATATTACAGGATATTTACGTGATAATAAACTAGGCCAAAATCCTTCGTATGGAATCAGATGGAGCCCAACTGTAAATCCTACAACGGCAAAAGGCGAAGTAAATTCGAATAACTTTAAAAGTTATGGGGCGATTGGACAACATACTCAGAAGTTTGATTTTTTAAATACCAAACTTGTTGCGGGTGCTTTATACGATTATTCTCCAGTAACCTACTGGTCGTATGTTATTGATCTAAAGGCCAATTTGAATCCCGGAGAAGCGGGAAAACAAACCGTCGATTCTTATGAAATCATTGCACAGCATCCGGACTCAAAATTAGCCGATTATACTGCAGACATTTATAACGCTGCAGCTTATGCGCAAATAAGTTTTAACCCGATTGAAAAACTGATTCTTACGGTTGGCGGGCGTTATGACAATATGAAAGTGAATTATGACAATGCTCTTGACAATTCTACCGGAAGTAAACTTTATGATAAAGTAACCTTTAAAGCTGGTACCAATTACAATCCAGTTGAGTTTGCCGGATTTTATGGCAATTATTCACAAGGTTTTGCGCCTCCCGGAATCACTTCTATTTTTAGAACAAAACCCGGAACAGGCGGAACAACTGGCATTCCTGCAGATTTTTATTATAATCTTGAACCTGCCACTTTCAATAATTACGAAGTTGGCGGCTGGCTTTCTTTCTTTCAAAATAAATTAAATTTTGATTATGCTTTGTATTATATGGAAGGTAAAAATGAGTTACTAAACATTAAACTCGCTGATAATTCAACGGATTATCGTTCGGCTGGAGAAACACGTCATAAAGGAATTGAGTTTGGCGCTTCGTATCGTCCTTCAAAACAATTGAATATTCGTCTGGGCGGAACTTACGCGCAACACACTTATATCGATTTTAAACTTTCGGACAAACCAAGCGATCCTGTTCAGGATTTAAACGGAAAAGAAATGCCTGCAGCACCCAAATGGTCCGGAAATTCTGAGGTAAGTTATTATCCAAACTGGCTTCCAAATCTTAGAACTTCTGTAGAATGGCAGCTTGTTGGAAGCTATTATCAGGATCAGATAAATACTGTAAAATACAGCGGATATAATATATTCAACGCCAGAGTGGGTTATCAATGGAAAAAAATTGAAGTATACGGAAACGTGCTTAACCTAACGGATAAATTATATGCTTATAATGTTTCGAGAGCCAATACAACAAATGCTCAACCTACTTACACAGCAGCGGCACCAAGAACATTTGTATTTGGAATACAGTATAATTTTTCCTTAAAAAAATAAGTTTTCACCACAGATTAAAAGGATTAAAAAGATTAAGGAAGTTTAAATTTTGAACCATTAAGATATTAAGTTTCATTAAGCTTAACTTTTCTTAATCTCTTAATGGTTCAAAAATCTTTTTAATTCTTTTAATCTGTGGTGAAAAATCAAGCAAATCATAAAAACTCAAAATATGAGCAAAGAAATAAATCAAGCCAAAAAATCTAAAAAGAAAGATTCTAAATTTATCAGGAAAGTCAAACAGCACATGTACAAATGGCACCGTGTGATTGGGTTAATTACCATTATTCCAGTAATTTTCTGGACACTTTCAGGATTGATGCATCCGTTTATGGCACATTTTTTTAAACCTGAAATTGCACACGAAAAACTCGAAACGCAAGTAATTGATAAAACGCAATTGCACTTTTCGATTCAGGAAGTTTTACAAAAAAATGAACTAACGCAATTCAAAAATTTCAGAATTGTCACTTTCAACAATAAGACCTATTATCAGCTAAAAACTATAATTGGCGAACTTTGGTATTTTGATACCGCAACAGCCAAAAAACTGGAAAACGGAGATCAAAAATATGCCGAATGGCTTTCGCGTTATTTTCTGGACGATCAAAAAAGCGCAGTAAAAAATAGTGAAGTTGTAACCGAATTTACTTCGCAATACAAATATGTCAATCGTTATTTGCCGGTGTACAAATTAAGTTTCGATCGCCCTGATGCCATGCAGGTTTATGTAGAAACATCTTCCGGTAAATTGGCCACTTATAACCCAACATCAAGACAAGCGTTTATCTGGTTCTTTGATACTTTTCATAACTGGTCTTTTATTGATGCCATTTCAAACAATAGTATCCGAATCATTACGATGATTTTCTTATTGTCTATCATTGGCTTTTCTGCCTTGAGCGGAATTTTAATTTATGGTTTACTATGGAAACAATTTAAAAAAACAGATAGTTTAGCTCCTAAAAAAGGACTTAGAAAATACCATCGTCAAATTGGAATTTGGGTTTCGCTTTTTACTTTGACATTTGCTTTTAGCGGAGCCTATCACGCCACGACAAAATGGAATCCGTATACTTTATCGCAAATGGTTTACGAACCCACATTCGAAACAAAAGAAATTCCGGTGGCCAATAATAAGCTGGATTTAGACTGGAGCCGTTTTCAGAACGCGAGTATTATTACTTTAAATGACACCACATATTTCCGTTGTGAATTGCTTGAAAAACAAAAATTCAAAACATCGAAATCAGATTCTAATGCAAAATGGAATAAAAAAGATGATCCAAAATCTGAGGTAATTTATATTAATGCTGCAACCAATAAAGTCGTGCCAAATCTGGACTTTAAATACGCTGAATTTCTAGCTTATTATTTTACAGATGGAGCGCCTAAACTTGCTTGTTGCGAAATGGATCAAGGTTCAGATGAACCTCATGTTTCTTTAGAAAACGTAAAATTATTAGATTCTAAACTCTTAACCGATTTTAGCAGTCGTGAATATGGCTTTGTCAATAAAAGATTGCCTGTTGTAAAATTGGCATATGACACGCCGGAAAAAACAACGTATTTTATCGAAACTGCTACTTCAAGATTAGCTGCCGTAGTTAAAAACAGTGATATGGTCGAAGGTTATTCTTTTGCTATTCTCCATAAATTTTTATTTATGGATTGGGCAGGAAAAAATATTCGTGATCTTACAATGGTTGTAGCCGCATTAACCATTTTGATTGTTAGTATTTTGGGATTTATTTTGTTTTTGAAGAAATAGCTTCAAAGATACTAAGGCGCTAAGTTGCTAAGGTTCTAAGTTTGACAACTTCTGTTGAATTTTACTCAAAATTTCTCGTAATCCCGGTAGCTATCGGGAGCGAAGCTGCAAAGTTTTTTTTGCATAGCCCATAGCTTCAGCTAGGGGAATACGATTTAAATAGAAAAAAGGCTTTAGACAAACTTTATTGGTTTGGCTAAAGCCTTTTTGTTTCCGTTAATATTTTCATCCAGCTAAAGTTCAACTTCATTAAGTTAAGAAAAAATCTACAAAATTACTTAACCGTTTAATCAAGAAAGTAATTATAAAAATCCGTTTTTATCAGCGTTTTCGCTTTAGCGAATCAGTGAAATCAGCGTCTAATTTTGACGCGGATAAAACAGATTTACTTCGTAAAAACGCGGATAGAAACGGATTTGATTTGTAATAATTTGATTTTATAAAGACTTAATTTAATGACATTTAGCTTTAACTGGACGCTATTTAATCTTACTTTTTAAAATAAAACTTTGTGAATTCGCGAGATTAAATCTACAATTATTACTCACCTGTCAAACAAAAACTATATTCTTAGCAACTTAGTAACTTAGCCTCTTAGCAACTTATCTCGGATTCTCTTCAAAATAACGCGCTTCAATTCGTTTAATATCTTTAATCGAATTTTTAGCCCAGGCCAAACGTTTCTCCAAAATTTCCTCTTCGGATAAATGCCAGTTGATATCTGATTTTTGTAATCTGTTGGTTAAGTTTTGAATGATGATCGCGGCAGAAACAGAAATATTCAGACTTTCTGTAAAACCAACCATTGGAATTTTAAGAAAACCATCTGCTTTTTCGAGAATTTCTTCTGACAATCCGTCTCTTTCTGTTCCAAAAAATAAAGCACTTGGTTTTGTAATATCGAAATCCTCCAGCAAACAATCATTTTCATGAGGCGTTGTGGCAATAATTTGATATCCCTGCTCTTTTAAAGTCGAAATACAAGTCTTAACAGAATCAAACTGATTAATGTCTACCCATTTTTGAGCGCCCATTGCAATTTCTTTATCAATCTTCTTTCCGTAACGCTGTTCGATAACATTCAGTTCCTGAATCCCGAAAACCTCACAACTACGCATCACAGCGCTTGTATTGTGCATCTGAAAAACATCTTCGACAACAACCGTAAAATGTTTGGTACGATTTCCGAGTACTTTTAAAAATTTTTCTTTGCGGTTATCAGTCAGTATATTTTCAAGGAAAGCGAGGTAATCTAAATCAATCATTTTATTCGTGTTTGCCGCAAAAATACATCATTATTAAAACAGAAAGAAATTTCACCTCCATTTTCAACTCTATCAATACGCAACTACGCTGTTATTCAATTTTTCATGCAAAACATCGAGCCTCGAAAAGTCGATCTGCAAAGTTTCTTCTTTAAACTGATCTCCGGCAAAAACCGCGCTTTCATTTTTAGAATGTCTTTTTAAACGATCGTACATTTTGTTACCTTCATCATTAGAATAATGCACTTTTATAAAGGCTACGAATTTTTCAACAACAGCTTTCATTCCTTCATTATAATTGAGCATTACAACGTTTTGATCTGTTTTGTAAAAATCAAGAAATCCCTGAAAATATTTTTCCAATACCAAGGCGCCATATTGTTCAAAACTTACTTCATTAATCTCCTTAGGAGAAATACCAAAAACGTTAGAAGGCAATACATTTGGAACCATATGCATTCCCATCATTTTCTGATGGGATTTTAAAACTTCTGTTGGATTTCTATAAAGTAAAGCAAAAGGCATTTCAAGAAAAATGGATCTTAAATACGAAGCCTTAAAAATATGCCAGGCATCAAGTTTTATGATTAAATGCTGTTGTTCGGGAAATCTTTTTTGTCCCAATAATTTTATTATTGAATGTATTAGCATTGTTTTTTTATCCAAACTAAAAAGATCGCTTCTTAAAATTTGATCGATAATTGGCGCTTCAGAAATCATTACATTTTCTGAAGAACTCGCCAAAGACTGGCTCAACATTGTAGAACCGCATCTGGAGACATGAAAGACCAATGATTTTAGTTCGACCGAAATCAGTTCATTAGACCAATCTATAAGATTTTTTACCGTACTTATTACTTTAAATGGCTTTGAATTATAAGGATGACTTTTACACTTTGCAAGCGTTTCATCAAAAAACGGATCGGCATATTTTAGGTCTGCCAAATAAATCCATTCAAAATAAATTTCATTGTCTTTTTCGATTAATGTAACAGGAATCCAGTTGAAAAGTGGATGATTTATATTTTCCATTTTACGATTTTATTTTTATTGCAGATCTGCAATGATTTTAGCTCCGGCTTCTGATGGATTTCGGGAAAGCTCAGCAATAATCTGCTGTTTTACTTCATCTGAATATTGATTCTCCTTTGGTGATTCATTTACATCAAAACCCATCTTAGTAAACAATTCGTCAGACCAATCATTTCTTATACAATCAAGTGTAAAATGAATACGTGGCTCAGTACTTTTATTTTCTACGCTATGCGGAAGCTGAAAATTGGCATACCAACATTCTCCCATTTTCATAGGAACACGTTTTTTATCTACATAAAAAAACACATTATCGTTGGTTACAATAGGGATATGAATTCTAAAAAAACCATCTTCATAAGAGGTATCATTATCTACATGTTCTTTAATTTCACTTTTGGGATCTAATCGAAGTAATCTCACGGCTTCTTTTTCGCATTGAAACCAATCCATAATCTCTTTAAAATAATGACAGCGATCCAGTAAACTGGTATTTAGATATTCTTTGTTTGGAAAAGAGGTAATATCATTTACCAAACCCGATTGCGACCTGAGGGAAACGCTTGTCCAGTTTCCTTCGTATCGATTGGTATTAAAATGTGGTGTCCACAAATCATTTTCGCATATTACAAGATCTTCTTGCAATTGATCGATTGAAAAAGAAACCGGAAGTTTACTTGAAGAAGGATTCATATGCTGTGAAAAATTAAATTATTCAGATAAATTTTTAATGATGAAATCATATAGTTTATTAGTAGAAAAAATCTCCGTTTCCAAATCTGTTTTTAAAACTAAATCTGCATTGCATGGAATTTCGAAAACATCGCTTATTCCGGTAAAATGATTAATTTTATTAATGTCGTGATCCGGCAGCAAAGCTTTCTGATACAATCCTTTTGGATCTCTTTTGATAAGGTTGGCTATCGAACAATCTAAATATACCGTTCTCACAAATTCATAGGTTCTTAACTCGTTACGCAGATTTTCATAAGGATTAATGACTGACATTAAAACAATTGTATTTTCTTTCACAAAATTTTGTCCTACCTGAAACAAACGTCTGATATTTTCGTATCTGTCTTCTCTCGAAAATCCTAAATCACTACAAATAGTTTTACGATAAACATCTCCATCAACGATCTCAACACTATAACTTTTATCCGCTAACAAATGGCGAACATTCTGAGCCAATGTTGTTTTCCCTGAACCTGATAATCCTGTAAACTGAATTAAAATCATTGAAAGTTTATTTTACTTTACTCCACAATAAAAATAAGCCTTTTGTAAGACTCTTACAATAAGTATAATTACGCTTTTTTTCCTGTGAAAAATCAAAGTTAAAATGTGCCTACGGGCAATGTCATTAACTACAAAATTATTAAACAGTTTAATCAGGAAAGTAATTAGATAAATCCGTTTTTATCAGCGTTTTCGCTTTAGCGAATCAATAAAATCAGCGTCTAATTTTGAAGCAGATAAAACAGATTTACTTTCGTAAAAACGCGGATAAAAACGGATTTTATTTGCAGTAATTTTATTTTCTAAAAGCTTAACTTAATGAAATTGGCTTACGGCACGCTAAATTTTTTTTTAATTCTTTTTCTACCCACATTTAGTGTCTAACGGCACAAAATATTGACTTTAACTTTTTTATTCCCATAAATCACTATTTTTATCCTTCAATTGAATAATAATGAAAAAGAAATTGGTTGTTTTAACCGGAGCCGGTATAAGTGCCGAAAGCGGTATTAAAACTTTTCGCGACAGCGATGGTTTATGGGAAGGACATGATGTGATGGAAGTGGCAACTCCTGAAGGCTGGAGAAAAAATCACGAATTGGTTTTGGATTTTTACAATAAAAGACGTCAACAGCTTAAAGAAGTAGAACCTAATTTAGGTCACAAAATCTTAGCCGAATTAGAGCAGGATTTTGATGTGCACATTATTACCCAGAATGTAGATGATTTGCACGAACGTGCCGGAAGTACAAAAGTTTTGCATTTGCATGGAGAATTATTAAAAGTACGAAGCACGCGAAATCGCGATTTAATTCTGGATTGGCCGGACGATTTATATACGGGCGATCTTGATGAAAACGGACATCAGCTGAGACCTCATATTGTTTGGTTTGGCGAAGATGTTCCGGCACTTGAAGAAGCTATCGAAATTACAGAAACCGCAGATTATTTTGCCGTTATAGGCACGTCGTTACAAGTTTATCCTGCAGCGGGATTAATCTCTTACACGTATAGTATTACGCCTGTTTTTTATATTGATCCTAAACCAATTTCAATTCCCAATATTCAGAATAAAGTCGAAGTTATTGCTAAGGTTGCCTCTGAAGGTGTTGCGGAATTAAGAGAAAGATTATTTGAAATAGAAAAAACACCATGATATTCGAAAGCTGGTTACAGCAATTATCTCAGTTCAATTTACTTAGTTTATTTTTTTTCTTTTTAATCGAAAATTTTATCCTGATAATTTTTTCTGTTATTCTGGCAAAAATAATCGAATATGATAATACCAAATTAAATAACAGAGATCGCAAGTGGGTACTGTCAACCTTGATCTGCAATACCTTTATAACGCTGCTGGGTTTTGAATTATATCATTTTGGGGTTATTAAAATAGATTTTTCGCCATCGTTTTTTTCAATAATAACCGACACTTTATTGTTGATTGTTGTAATGGATTTTTTTATGTTTTGTTTCCATTTTCTGGCGCATTATTTAAAATGGTTTTCCCCTATTCACCAACTTCATCACACACATGTCGAAACAAGTGTTTATAGTTTGTATGTGCTGCATCCTGTAGAAACTTTAGGATTTGGCATTATCTGGTTATTATCGATTACAGTTTTAGACTTTAATTATCTTAGCATTATTATTTATCTTATTTTAAATCTCATGTACGGAATATTTGGTCATTTAAAAAAAGATCTCTTTCCTGATTTTTGGTATAAAAATTATGTTACAAAATGGATATCTACAACCAAATTTCATTCTGATCATCATAAAAATGAATCGCATAATTTTGGTTTCTATTTTACCATTTGGGATAAAATTTTCAAAACAATAATTTAATTTATTAGTTTCTATCATAATAACTCTTCGGTAATTTTCAGAAGTTTTAACAATAGCTTATATTTGTGCCTTTCGAAAAACAACATAACAATGACTACTTTAAACGAATTGAATGCTATATCACCAATTGACGGACGATATAGAAGTAAAACCCTTTCATTAGCACCATTTTTCTCTGAAGAAGCTCTAATAAAATACCGTGTATTAGTTGAAATTGAATACTTCATTGCCTTGTGCGAAGTACCTTTACCACAACTTGCAGATGTCAATCCAAATTTATTTGACAGCTTACGCGATATCTACAAAAATTTCTCTACAGAAGATGCTCTTTGGATAAAAGAAACGGAGAAAGTAACCAACCACGACGTAAAAGCGGTAGAATACTTTATCAAAGATGCTTTTGAAAAATTAGGCTTATCTCAATACAAAGAGTTCATTCACTTTGGTCTAACGTCTCAGGATATTAACAATACTGCTATTCCTCTTTCTACAAAAGATGCGTTTGAGCAGGTTTATATGCCATCATTAATTTCTTTAATTTCTAAATTGAAAGAATTAAGTGTAGAATGGAAGGATATTCCAATGTTGGCACGTACGCACGGACAACCGGCTTCTCCTACTCGTTTGGGTAAAGAGATTCTGGTATTTGTAGAACGTCTTGAAGAGCAAATGCGTTTATTATTTAATATTCCGTTTGCTGCTAAATTTGGTGGTGCAACAGGAAACTACAATGCACATCATGTTGCCTACCCACAAATTGACTGGAAGAAATTTGGAAATAAATTTGTTGAAACAGATCTTGGTTTACACCACTCTTTTCCAACCACTCAAATAGAACATTACGATCATTTTGCTGCATTTTTTGATGCTCTAAAAAGAATCAATACCATTGTAATCGATTTAGATCGTGATATCTGGACGTATGTTTCGATGGATTATTTTAAACAAAAAATCAAAGCGGGAGAAATTGGATCTTCGGCAATGCCTCATAAAGTTAACCCTATTGATTTTGAAAACTCAGAAGGAAACTTAGGAATTGCAAATGCTATTTTTGAACATTTGGCAGCTAAATTACCGGTTTCAAGATTACAACGTGATTTGACTGACAGTACTGTTTTACGTAATATTGGTGTGCCAATTGGACATACTATTATTGCTTTTGAAGCTTCTCTAAAAGGTTTAAACAAACTGCTTTTGAATGAAGGTAAATTTGCTGAAGATTTAGAGAGAAACTGGGCTGTAGTGGCTGAGGCTATTCAGACTATTTTACGTCGTGAGGCTTATCCAAACCCTTATGAAGCGTTGAAAGGTTTGACAAGAACAAATGAAGCTATTGATAAAAAAGCAATTCATAATTTTATTGCAACCCTGGAAGTTTCTGATGCTGTCAGAGCTGAATTAATGGCAATAACTCCTAGTAATTACGTAGGAATTTAAAGAAAACCTAAAATATTTTCTCAAAAAAAGCTATCTTTATCGAGATAGCTTTTTTTTATTTAAACCAGGAAATAGCCCAGATTACTTCACTTAACTTTTATTGTCTTAGGAGTTCAGTGAATTTCATTTGAAATGAAAAGCTGGATTAACCTCCTTAATATAAAATACCACTTTATGATTGCCTTAAGCGCCGCTGCAGAGACTACACACCACCTACAACCACTTATTAGCGACTTGGGATTAATCCTGATGACCGCCGGAATTGCCGTTTTGATTTTTAAAAAAATGAAACAGCCTCTGGTTTTAGGATATTTAATTGCCGGATTTCTAGCGGGAAACCATTTTGATTTTTTTCCGTCTATAACGGACATGAAAAGTGTAGAGGTTTGGGCCGAAATTGGGGTGATCTTTTTATTGTTTAGTCTGGGGCTCGAATTTAGTTTTAAAAAATTAATGAAAGTTGGAGGAACTTCCTCGATAACCGCCATTACCCAAATTTTATTCATGACGCTCATTGGTTATTGTGTGGGGCAATGGATGGGCTGGGGCAAGATGGATAGTATTTTTCTTGGTGCCACACTTTCGATTTCGTCAACCACCATTATTATTCGGGCATTTGATGAATTGGGTGTTAAAGGAAAAAAGTTCGCCGGGATTGTTTTTGGCGCCTTAATTGTCGAAGATATTGTTGCAATTTTAATGTTGGTTTTATTATCGACAATTGCCGTTAGTGATCAGGTTTCAGGAGGAGAATTATTACAATCTGTTTTAAAATTAATATTCTTTCTAATCATATGGTTTTTGGGTGGAATTTTTATTATCCCAACAATCCTTAAAAAAGCAAAACATCTTTTGACAGACGAAATGCTGCTGATTATTTCCCTGGCACTTTGTTTAATGATGGTGATGTTTGCTGCCAATGTAGGCTTCTCTCCTGCTCTTGGGGCCTTTATCATGGGTTCTATTATTGCAGAAACTACTCAGGCAGAAAAAATCGAGCATTTGATTCAGCCTGTAAAAGATTTATTTGGTGCCGTTTTCTTTGTATCAGTCGGGATGTTAATCAATCCGGAAACATTGGTTACTTATATGTTGCCGGTTGCGCTGATAACACTGCTGACTATTTTTGGGAAAGCATTTAGTTCTTCTATTGGTGCTTTGTTATCTGGTCAGCCGCTTAAACAATCTGTGCAAACGGGTATGAGTTTGGCGCAAATTGGTGAATTCTCTTTTATTATTGCGACTCTTGGTATGACGCTTAAAGTAACGAGTGATTTTTTATACCCAATAATTGTGGCCGTGTCTGCCATTACCACTTTTACAACTCCGTTTTTAATTAAATATTCTGATCCTTTTTCAGGATATCTGGAACAGAAACTTCCTAAAAAATGGATTAAAAATATCAACCGATATAGTGTCAATGCACAAGCTATAAAGTCTGTTAGTACCTGGCAAATTGTACTTCGTGCTTCGATCACACAAATCATTTTACACACTATAATTATTACGGCGATTATATTATTATCGGCTAAATTTGTGGCGCCTTTAGTAGCTGATACCCGTTTTGGAAATACGTTGGCCGCTTTGATTACCCTTGTCATAATTGCTCCTTTTTTATGGGCGCTTTCGTTACGCAGAGTAAAAGTTACTGAAGTCGAAGAATTATGGGAAGAACGAAAATATCGCGGTGCGCTTTTGATGCTAATTTTAATTAGAATGAGCCTTGGGTTATTTTTCGTTGGATTTTTATTGAATATTTTCTTCTCGCCTTTGGTTGCTTTTGTTGCCCTGATCATTGCCATTGGAGCCTATCAACTGTTTCCTAAAAAATTAAACGAGCAGTATCATAAAATTGAAACTCATTTTTTAAAGAATCTAAACGATCGCGAAAACAAAAAAATCGACAGAAGATACGCCAATTTAATGCCTTGGGATGGTCACATGTCTATTTTTGATATTGGTAAAGAATCAAATCTTGCGGGTAAAACTCTGGAAGAATTACGCATTCGTGAAAACATGGGAATCAATATTGCATTTATTCGTCGTGGTGAAATTACAATTCCTATTCCCACTAAAAATGAACGCTTGTTTCCGGGCGACGAGATTTGTGTTATTGGTACAGATGAACAAATTTCAGAATTCACCAAATATTTACAAAATGAGGTTGAGGCTGCTAACAACTCGCAGGAATCTGATATTGTGCTGCGCCAGTTAGAAATTTCGAATGACGATTTTATACAAAAAAGAATTGGCCAGTTTAGAGAAAAAACCGGTGGTCTTGTTGTGGGAATTGAAAGAAATGGTAATCGAATTTTAAACCCGGAATCACATTTGACTTTAGAAAAAAATGATATTATCTGGGTCGTTGGAGACAAAAAACGAATGAACGAACTCATGAAGAAAAGCGTTCCCGTTGAGTTATAGATAAAGATGCTAAGGGGCTAAGATTCTAAGATACTGAGTTTTTTCTCAACAATCTTAGAATCTTAGCCCCTTAGTATCTTAGCAACTTAGAACCTTATTTATTAGGTTGCGGTGTCATTCGCAAATAAGGTTTGATAGGTGTATGACCTTTTGGGAATTTCGCCGGAATATCACTATCAGGAACGGCTGGTGTAATTACAACATCCTCTCCGTCTTTCCAATTCGCCGGAGTTGCTACACTATAATTTGCAGTTAATTGTAAACTATCTATAACACGTAACAATTCTTCAAAATTTCTTCCTGTTGAAGCCGGATATGTTAGCGTTAACTTTATCTTTTTATCCGGTCCAATAACAAAAACCGAGCGTACCGTAAATTTCTCGCTTGCATTTGGATGCAGCATATCATATAAAGTTGCTATCTTTTTATCTTCGTCAGCAATGATCGGAAAATTAACGGTTGTATTTTGGGTTTCGTTAATGTCTTTTATCCACAATTTGTGAGACTCTAAACCATCAACGCTCAGCGCTATAACTTTTGTATTTCTCTTTTTAAATTCAGGAACATAATTGGCAACTGTTCCTAATTCAGTTGTACACACAGGGGTAAAATCTGCAGGATGCGAAAATAAAACACCCCAGGAATCGCCTAACCATTCATGAAAATTAATTGGGCCTTCGGTTGTTTCTGCATGAAAATCTGGAGCAATATCTCCTAATCTTAATGTTGACATAATTATATTTTTTTAGTTCATCTAAAATTAGTCAAAAAAGACATAAGGAAAACACGAATTTTTTAAAAAAAAGTTAAAATTCTATTTTTCCTATCTAGTTAATATTTATAACTAAATAAAACTTACCACAAAGTACCAAATAGCAAGGGTTACAAAAGAAATTGGGATTCCAAAACCAATCATCATACTGCTTAACTTGGGCTTCAAACCATAGGTCGAAGCTAAAATTGCACCTGTAATCATGGGTGCCATAGCCATTTCCATAATCGTTATTTTTATGGCTTCAGAATGTTGGTTGAAAACAAAAACATACAAGACCAATATAACAGAAGGCGTTACAATAAGCCTAAAGAAAAGTCCGAGCCTAAGAAATCGCCAATGCTGGCTTTTTCGATCAAAAGTAAGTTGCAATCCTACCGAAAGTAAAGCAAGAGGAGTTACTAAACTTCCTATTTTTAATAAAGCAGTCTGAAGATTTAAATCTAAATCATATTGAAAGACATTCATTAAACAAGCCACCACAAAAGTAATAAAGGGCGGAAAAAAAATTATTTTTTTGAAAATACTAAAAGCATCCGGACTTCCTTTTGAATAAAAAGCAGCTACAAAAACACCCAAAGTTGAAACCACAACAAAAGTTCCGGGCTGATCGACAAGGATGGCCGTTTCTAATCCTTTCTTTCCATATAAAGCTTCGATAATGGGATATCCCAAAAAGGATGAATTACTTAATCCTGCTGTCAGAACCAAACAGCCAATGAGTTTATTAGACCAGCCTAACCTTTTTCCTAAAAAATGAAAAAATACAAAAGCCAGTATAAAACTAATCCATCCTGAGGCTATTGGAAATAATAATTCGTTACTCCACTTTATTTTAGGAATGTGATATAAGGTTATTGCCGGTAAACAGATATAGATTACAATTTTATTTAAAACCTTATAAATATGGGTTGGAAATTGCTTTATATGCTGCAAGACCAAGCCTAAAGCCAGAAAGAAAAAGATAAGAATAAAATTGTTCATGGTGCTAAAAGCATCAAAAATAAGGATTTATAAATTGTCATTAAAAATTAATTTTTCGTTAAAATCTTTTTTATTTAGTAAAACATAACTAAATTTGTAATATATTTTATTACAGTATGATTTCAGGTAAATTTGCCATAACGATTCACATTCTTACTTTGCTCACCAAATACCCAAATGATTTTTTATCATCTGAGTATATTGCAGGAAGCATTAATTTGAATCCTGTTTTGGTTCGAAAAGAAATTGCCAATTTAAAATCTCATCATATTGTGGAAAGTAAAGAAGGAAAAAATGGCGGTACAAAACTGTCTGTAGATCCTTCGAAAATCACATTAAAAGAAATTTTCGAAATGACTTTTGAAACCATTAATTTAGGTTATGCAAAAAATCAGCCTAATCCTGATTGTCCGGTAGGAAAAAAGATCAATCAAAATTTAAGTGCATTATATACTGATATGAATCAAAAAGTGAGTTTGCAATTGGAAGGCATCTCTCTGGAAGATTTTTCTAATCAATTCTAAAAGTATTTTTTTATACAAAACTGTAACAATTTTTATTACTAATAAAATTTATATATTATGAAAATCGCAATTATTGGAGCTACAGGATTTGTAGGCTCAGCCATTTTAAAAGAATTAGCCAGCAGAAATCAAGAAATTACTGCGATAGCAAGAACTCCAAAAGATACAGCAAATGTAAACTGGAAAAGTGCTGACATTTTTAATGTTGATGCATTGGCAGCAATTTTGAAAGGACACGATGAAGTTATCAACGCTTATAATCCGGGATGGACAAATCCTAATATTTACGATGATTTTATTGCCGGATCTAAAGCGATTCAGGAAGCGGTAAAAAAATCTGGTGTGAAACGTTTTATCACGATTGGCGGTGCCGGAAGTTTATTTGTCGCGCCAGGTTTACAAGCGGTTGACACTCCTGATTTCCCTAAAGAATACCACGCCGGAGCAACTGCTGCAAGAGATTATCTGAATATCCTTAAAGAAGAAAAAGAACTGGATTGGGCATTTTTTAGTCCTGCTTTCGAAATGCATCAGGGAATTACAACCGGAAGAACCGGAAAATATCGTTTAGGTCTGGACAATCCTGTTTTTAACGACGAACAAAGAAGTATTCTTTCTGTAGAAGATTTAGCGGTTGTTATTGCAGATGAAGCTGAAAATGCAAAACACCATCAGGTTCGTTTTACTGCGGCTTACTAATTTTATTTAAGCCACGAATTTTACGAATTAGCACGAATACTTTTTTTTATTCTAATTCGATAGGGATAATAAATTCGTGAAATTCGTGGCAAACTAACTTTTTGAAACTGTTTTTGTTTTCTGTACTTTTACAGTACCAAAAACAATATTTTGTCAAGTTCCAAAAAACAATCCAGCAGCTTACACGAAAAAGCCGGAATTTCACCTCCTGAAATCACCAATGTTGCTGCTATACATCAAATTAAAAAAAACAGAAGACAACAACCCTCTTCTACTGAACTGATTGATGGAATTTTAAATAAAAATATTACCTCACTTAGCAGGGCCATAACTTTGGTCGAAAGCACAAATCCAGAACATGCTATTAAAGCTAACGAAGTTATTAATGGCTGTTTACCTCATGCCAATAAATCGATCCGAATAGGCATTACTGGAGTTCCCGGAGTAGGAAAAAGTACTTTTATTGAAGCTTTTGGAAGTTATCTGACTCGATTAGGCAAAAAAGTGGCTGTTTTGGCAGTTGATCCCAGCAGTTCGCTTTCGCACGGAAGTATTTTGGGCGACAAAACCCGCATGGAAGAATTGGTAAAGGACGAAAATGCTTTTATAAGACCAAGTGCTTCAGGAGATACTTTGGGCGGAGTTGCACGCAAAACCCGCGAATCGATTATTTTATGCGAAGCTGCAGGCTTTGACACTATAATTATTGAAACGGTTGGCGTTGGACAAAGCGAAACCGCTGTTCACAGTATGGTCGATTTCTTTCTATTATTAAAAATTTCCGGTGCCGGCGATGAACTTCAGGGCATTAAACGCGGTATTATGGAAATGGCCGATGCCATCGTCATCAACAAAGCTGATGGTGATAATGTAAAAAAAGCAAATCAGGCAAAGCTGGAATTCAACAGGGCTTTGCATTTATTTCCTCCAAAAAAATCAAACTGGCAGCCAAAAGTTACGACTTGCAGCTCCATTACAAAAGAAGGTATTTCGGAAATCTGGGATACAATTTCGAGTTATTTTGAGCAAACTAATCAATCCGGTTTCTTCCAGGAAAAAAGAAAAGAACAAAATCATTTCTGGATGATGGAAACCATAAACGAACAACTTAAACTGAACTTTTATAATCAGCCTGAAATTATTTCGCGATTGGAACAAAACAAAAAAGCAGTGCAAAACGATGAAATATCACCTTTTGCAGCTGCTCAGAGTTTACTTAAATTATATTTTAACAAAGGTTCAAAGTAGCAAAGGTTCAAAGCGACAAAGATTTTACACTCTGTTTCTTTGAACCTTTGTTCCTTTGGACCTATTTTTTCCTTAATTTATATTTATTCTCTTTATATAAATTTCCTGCTGTAATTACATGCGCCAAAGCATCTTTTGCTAATTCTTCATTTAATTTTACTGGAACTAAAGTTGTATCATTTTTGATTTCAAATTGCAAAGGTTTTAAATTAGGCTGCATGATGACAACCTGATTTTCTACACGGAATGCATTGATATCGTTAAACTGCATAATAGATCTTCCTTGTGTTTTTGGATCTAGTTTATTTAGATTTCTTCCTACCATTGGTGTTTCAAACGAAAGTCCTAAATAACTCAATAATGTTGGCGGAATATCAATCTGACTTGCCAATTTACTATATGAAGTTCCTTTTGGAACTCCTGGTCCTACAATCAAAGCCGGAATGTGAAACTTATTAATTGGTACTAGATTTTTTCCGTATGTTCTGGTATTATGATCTGCAATTACGATAAAAATAGTGTTTTTGAAATAAGGTTCTTTTTTCGCCATTTCGAAGAATTTCCCAATAGAAAAATCGGCATATTTCATGGCATTGTTTACCGTTGCAGGTTTTGCATCATAAGGTTTGATTCTTCCCGCGGGATATTCAAAAGGTTCATGATTTGAAGTCGAGAACATTAAAGAAAAGAACGGTTTATCTCCTTTTGCTTTAAAATAATTGTTGGCTTTGGTAACTAAATCTTCATCAGAATAACCCCAGGTTCCTTTGAAAGCATATTTGTTTCCATCAGAATCAAAATCTTCCTGATCTACAATATCCTGAAAACCATTTCCGTTGAAAAACGAAGCCATGTTATCAAAGTTCGCCATTCCGCCATAAATAAAACTGGTGTCGTATCCTTTTTGTTTTAAAGCTTCAGCCAAAGTAAAAAATCCTTGCTGAGAGTTTCCTAATTTCACTACGCTTTCTGATGGTGATGGCAAAAATCCGGTTACAACTGCTTCAATGCCACGAACGCTTCTTGTTCCTGTGCAATATAAATTGGTGAACAATAATCCTTCTTTCGATAATTTATCAAATTCTGGTGTTAATGGTTTTCCTCCTAAAATTCCAACATATTCAGCACCTAAACTTTCTTGTAGAAAAATAACCAGGTTATAAGGTTGCTTTAAAACTGTATCGGGTTGTTGTACATGTAGAAACGGAATTTCGGCATCTGTAAAATCATTTGGTCCGGCAATCATGTATTTTTTTACACGAGCAATTGCTTCGGCTTCATCCATTTTACCGTACATCTTGGTGTTTCCTTCATTTTTAATCGAATACGCCGCAAAAGCAACGGTATAAAATGAATTTAATCCCAGAGTATTTGTCAATTGATCTGTAGAGAAAACAGCGTTACTGGCATTGATAGGGCGTTTTGAAGTAAGACTTGAACGTGCTCCAAAAAACAATAAAAAAGCTACTAACGGAAAAAGCATTAGTTTGAATTTGTATTCTGTACTTGTAGTATGGAAATATTTTTTTCCTTTTTTGAAAGCAAAATAAATAACAACTCCTAAAATTATAAAAGTCAAGATAATAGAAGTTAGGTAACTTTTAAGAAGCATTCCAACAACTTCTTTAGGATAGATAAGATAATCTAAGAAGATCTTGTTTGGTCGCGTATCGTATTGTTTTACGAAATCCGGTGAAGCCAATTCTACAAAAAGAATCAGAAACAGGAATAGAAAGCTATAAATTACCAAAAAATTATTGGTGAATTTTAATGCTTTATTCGGTAGAAAAGTAATTAAAACGGCCGGCAAAAATGATAAATAACACAATAATATCAAATCCATTCGAAGTCCGATTGGGAAGATGTACCAGAAATCCGGTGTTTGCACTACTCTCTCTTTAAATATAAAAAATAAAAAGATTCGGCTTAAAGTAGTAATTAGCAATCCGATTGCTATGAAATTAAAAATGGGTTTTAAAAAACTTAATTTTTTCATTTTATCATTAAAGTTAATTTTTGGTGGAAACAGAGATTTAAATAAAAGTATTTTTAATCACTTTATTTTTTTAATCTCGCAAAGTCACAGAGTCGCAAAGTTTTATTAAATAATTTAAAAAAGATCGCGTGATACATCTCTACTCTTCGTAACGTTTTATTTCCCTGTCGTAAAACTCATTCGCCAAAACAATTAACCCTTCCATTTCAGCATTCAATTCTGCCTCGTCAAGATCTTCTGCCTCTTCCATAAATTCAACCTCATCGTCTTTTAGGTTGATGATGAATCGTGGGTAGTCAAGGTGAATGATGAAAATATCATCTGCAAAATCAGTATTGTCTCCGAGTAAAAATTTAGGTAATTCCATTTTTATATATTTATTATTTTGTTCTTTTAGCCAATGATTAGAAAGATTCTTTAAAAAAATCTGTAAAATCAATAGCTCTGTTTTTCGGTTCAAATTTAACTATTTGAAAGTGAATTTTGGATTAATTTTTTTGTTAGGTTATGAAGGCGCATATAAAGGACGTTGCAGCAGAAGTTGGTCCTCCCAAAATCCTATTCAAACTCCCTTGTTCCCTTAATTCTGTATATACTTTTTTAGTCGGCAAAGATACTCAGAAAGGGATTCTTAAAATCGAAATATATTTAAATTCCAATACTTCAAATTTTAAATTCCAAAATGAAACTTCAAAATAAATTAAATTCCCCACAGGTCTGAAAAAGGGCAATTTTAAAATTATGTAACAATTTTGAAAAATTATATAACAAAGCCCGAAGACGTTGAAAGTATTTTTACATCATTAATAATTCAAAAATATTAGCCATGAAAAAATTACAAATGTTATGCTTATGTGCCTTCGCTTTTTTATACGCCAACAAAACTTTCGCTCAGGACAGTGAAATCCAGAATTATGATCAGGGTTTTAGATTAGGCTTTGGTGTAAATGGAGGAATACCAACTGATAATGATTACAGATGGTCACTTGGTGGAGATGTTCGTTTACAATATGATTTGACAAAGAAAGCATCTTTGACTTTAACTACAGGTTTTACAAACTTGTTTATGAAAGATCAAAATGGAGTTGAAGTAAAAGATCTTGGATTTATCCCGGCAAAAGCAGGTTTTAAAGCCTTTGTATGGGAAGATCAATTTTATGTTATGGGTGAAGTTGGTGCAGGATTTGCCGTTACAAACGGTTATAATGACACTACTTTTTTATGGGCGCCAGGGATTGGATATGCCAACAAATACATTGACATTAGTGTCCGTTATGAGGACTATGATAAATTTAATACCAATCAGGTGGCTTTACGTTTAGCCTATGGTTTTAAATTATAAAATTTAGGTTTATTTTATTTTTTTGTTTTTGGTATAAACCCGGGAGATCGCATAGTCTCCCGGGTTTTGTATTTTTATAGCTTAAGCATTAAACCTGCGATGTGCATTTTACCGCAAAGACCGCAAAGGTTTCGCAAAGTTCGCAAAGTTTTTACCTGTTGAAAAGAATGCAAAGTTCGCAAAGCTGAAATGACAAAGCTTTGCTAACTTTCTGTTTTTCAAAACCTTACAAATAAAATCTTTGCGTTCTTTGCGGTAAAATTCACCTCTTTTTTCTATTCTCTTTTTTCTATTCTCTTTTTTCTATTCTCTTTATTCTATTCTCTTTATTCTATTCTCTTTATTCTATTCTCTTTATTCTATTCTCTTTATTCTATTCTCTTTGTTCTATTCTCTTTTCTCCAAATACTTCTTATCCGTCAAAGTTTTCATAAAAGCAATCAGCTGTTTTTTTTCCTTATCGGATAAGTTTAATTTGTCTTCAGGTAAAGTTTGGTTCGGAACGTCGAATCCTAAACCTATTCCTCCTCCATCATTATAAAAATCAATTACTTCTTCAAGTGTTTTATAAACGCCATTGTGCATGTAGGGCCCGGTAAGTTCGATGTTTCTTATTGTTGGTGTTTTAAACGAATTTTTATGAATGGCTGCCTGCGTGATGACAAACTTTCCTAAATCTCCGTCGAGTTTTTTATTTTTATTGGGAGTTCCCAGAATTTCACTTTCGGATCTGTCAAAGTTTGGCGGAACAGTTCCGTTTGTTAGCGGAACAAAATGGCAAGTGGCGCATTTGGCTTTTCCGGCAAACAAATTAAATCCTGCTTTTTCATCTTCAGTAAACGCTGTTTTATTTTGCATGTATGCATCAAACTTAGCATCGTAATGACTTAACGAACGAATATAAGACGCTAAAGCATTTTTGATTGCAAATTCATTAATTTCTCCTTTTGGAAAAGCCTTTTTAAAATCCTTCACATAATCACCATTCTTCTGAATCGCCAAAGCCGATTGTTCTAAAGAGCCGTGCATTTCATTTTCATTTTTAATAACTGCAATGGCCTGATCTTCGAGATAACTTACCCTCGAATCTGCAAAAAATACACGCTGAAAAGCAATGTTGGTTAGTGTTGGCGTATTACGCTGAATCATCGATTTTCCGTCTAATGCAACTGCTGTTTCTAAACCATCCGTAAAAGCTTTATCGGCATGATGACATGAAGCGCACGAACGTGTATTGTTTCCGGATAAAACAGGATCATTGAATAACTTTTTACCTAAAGCAATTTTTTCCGGTGTTGTTTGATAATCCGGAAAACCCGAAAATGCTTCGGCATCAAAAGCATCTTTATCGAATAAAGTTTGCGCGGTAACTTTCAGGCCTCTTTGTTCTTTCATTAACGGAATTCCTAATTCGGCTTGTGTTTTATAAATTCCTTTGCTTAACGGATTTAAAATTTCTTTGATAAAATATGCACGATCAAAAGCATTAAAATTGGTATTTGCTTTTAAATATTTCTTTCCTTTTTCTAAAATCTCAATTACCTGATTTCCATTCGAAACTGATTCGTTCTCCAGATAAATTTTATAATATTTTTCGATAGTTGCTAAAGCTACAGAAGCTTCAGGAAGTGAATTCAATATTACTGGAGAATCAAAACCTGTAATTCCCAAAGTAATTATTCGGTATACTTCAAGTCGCATAGCATCAAAAACATGCGCATCCGTTAGTTCATTAGACTTTGATACTTTTTCTAACCGAATTAGATTTGAAGATAAAACTCCCAATTCCTGAAGTAGTTCCTTTTTACTTTCTTTATTGTACTTCGGAAAAACCAATTCCTCGATAACCTGAAAACCTTCGGGCGGAACCGTTACTTTATCATTTTCTTCAAACTCAGGTATTGCAGGTCCGTTGATGGATTTTGAAACTGCCGGCGAATAATATTCGCTGATCATTTCGACCTTTTTATAGCTTTCATGTGCTTCCAGAAATTGTCGCTGAATTTGCGCTGCAGTAGAATCCGCTTGTACGGAGTACTTCAATTTGGCTACTTTTTCAACCAATAAAGTAATATCAGCCTGAAACAGTTCATTTACTTCCTGATGTTTGCTTTTTTTCTCACAAGCAACAAACACAACCAGAAAGAACAAACAATATATTTTTTTCATGATGTAATAAAAATTAAAAGAGGAATATTCAGAAAAACAGAAACCACTACCTCAAATAGAGATAGTGGACAACTGTTTTATAATAATTTAGAAATTTATCTCGCCAAACCTTTGATCACTACAATTTGACTTGCCTGATTTTCTTTAGGACGATTTGTTCCTCCGTCAGGACTCAAATATTTTTCTCCTGTCCAGGTATGTGGCTGAACGCTTAACATAAAAGTATCATCAATACCCACCTGATCTGATACGTCGATCAAAGCACCATATTCCCAATCTCCAAATTTAGAAGTTCCGCCTACGTTATATTTCGCAGCATCTGTAGCAGTACGACGGTGATCTAATTCAACTACAACTTTCAAAGCTTTAGTTGCAATGTTGTATTGGTAGATATAAGCATCGTGAGTTTCGTCTCCGTATCCGTTAGCATCTTCCTGAACGTATACATAGTTTTTAGTTACACAAATGTTATCCGGATTTTGGAATTTCCCCGCGATACCTGAACGGTTATCTCCGTCAAGAATAACCTCAAGAGTTCCTTTTAACGGGTCAGCAGCATCAAGATTTAATTTGTAAACTCTACCGTATTTTGTTCTTGAACCATCTGCATTTGTTCCTGTAGTATTTTGTCCTGTTACGTTAAAATACAATTCACGATCTGCAGCATCACCACCTTTACGGTAATCTAAATCTTCTACACGACCAAATTTAATCGCTTTTAGAGTATTTACTGATGCATTGATTTGCGCACCGGTAAGCGTAGTATGGTTGTCAATTTTCACAAAAGAAACCGGATATGTTTTACTAACTTCAATATCCTTTTCTCTTTGGTTGTCATCATTTCTTTTTAGCATATACAAAGAACCATTGGTTAAATCACCTACAGCATTTGATACATACATAAAAACCTGACCTCCGTAAGTTCCAGAATCGTCATCGCCAATTACAACTACTGTTTTCCCTTTGTAAGCAGATGTGCGCAATGGCAAAGCATTTTCAGCGCTTAAACGGCCAAATCCAGCCAATTCTTTAGATACAGATGCAGAACCTACACTTCCGTAAGGATCTAGTGCGTGCGTGCGGGATTCTTCACCAGATTCTCCACAAGTTAAATAAAGAGGTCCAAAACCATGTTCTTCTTTTGTCGCCATAGTTGCACCACACAATCTCCAGGTTCCTCCGCTAGAGTTTAGCAAATATTCCCCTTTTGTAGGTTTAAATGTTTTGTCAAGCGTAATTCTCGAAACAGCAAAATTATCTTCGTTGTTTACTAAAAAAGTAAAAGTTCCGTCAGTGTTTTTCAATAAACCTGAACCATCTGCAGAACCTCCAAAAACAAATTTCGGACTTTCCGGAAATACATCATCTGAACTAAAAAGAGAGTAAATTTTTAAACTCTCAAAACCTGCCTGTGCCTTTAATAAACTTGGCGTTACAGATTGATCCTTTAATACAACACTCGTTGGTGTTTCTATTTCGTCTTTAGAATCGTTATTGTTACAAGATGTAATCAACGAACCTAAAATAACCAGGGGTAGAATAATTCTTTTCATTTAGCTAAAAATTGGTTTTATTTTTTTTACAAAGTAAATCTGTACTCTTTAACTTAAAATGACTTTCATATTATCAAAAAAATAAGACTGAGATCAAAATCTCAGAAATACTACAAAAAAATTAACATTAAATTAGTAATTCAAAACACACGTAAACTTCTAGTAACATTGAGGCAAAAAAAAGAGTCTTACTTTAAGACTCTTTTTTTAGTTCTTCCTTGTACATTTCAAAATTGGCTTTTATGGTATCATCCAGTTCCGGTTCTTTAATGTCAGTGTATTGTTTCATTTCTTCCCAGATAATTTTGGCCACAATATAACGGGCCATCTCCTTATCATCAGCAGGAACTATATACCACGGCGCGTGTTCTGTCGAAGTTTTATTGATCGCCTCTTCATAATATTCCTGATATTCGTCCCAATGTTCACGTTCTTTCAAATCACCCGGCGAAAATTTCCAGTTGTGTTTTCCTTCTTCAAGTCGGCGTAATAAGCGTTGGCGCTGTTCTTCCTTGCTTAAATGAAGATAAAACTTCATCACAATCGTTCCGTTCTCTGCAATGTGACTTTCAAAATTATTGATTTGTTCAATTCTTCTTTTCCAAAATTTGGGTTTAATATCATCAACCGAATTAATTCCCGGTAAATTCTCTGCCAAAAGAAACTCAGGATGTACGCGCGTTACCAAAACATTCTCGTAATGTGTACGGTTAAAAATTGCAAACTTCCCTTTTTCCGGCAGAGCAATATAATGACGCCACAAATAATCATGTTCCAGTTCAGCCGAATTAGGCGTTTTAAAACTGTGCACCACTACTCCACGCGGATTAAATTCTTTAAAAACCTCCCTAATCAAACTGTCTTTCCCCGAAGTATCCATTCCCTGAAGGCAAATTAAAACCGCATATTTGTTATGCGCATACATGACATCCTGCAAATCGCTCAGTTTTGCCTGTACTTTATCCAGTTTTTCCTCCTTTTCGTCATCATCCGCTTTTACCTTTAATAAGGTCGGAATTTTTGACAATTTTATTTTATCTGTAACTTTAAAATCCTTCGGGTCTATCGATTTCATATATGTTGATTTTATTTATTAGAGGTCATATATGTTATCGCCTTTTCATATCTCTATAGAGATTTATAAGTGGCGATTTCATATATTCTACATTTTTATAATTATAAATATACTAATTTTACGAATCCAGATAGCTATCAGGACTGCTCATTGTAATACTTTCTCGATAAATTGTTTTTTTACAATTTCTTCTCAAAGTATTTATCCCGAAGCTTCGGGACTATCAGGGCTCAATTGTTTTCAAATAACATTATTGTAAAAACTATAAATGAAGAAAATCCGATTTCTAATTTTATTCTATTTAATTTTCACAAGCTTAAAATCAAATGGACAATCTATTTCAAATTTTTCATTAAAAATATGCGATTCTATTAAATCGGCTCATTCTGATACAATTAAACTGCAGCAAGCTGAAATATATTCCAAGTTTTTAGAAAAATATATTATCAATGAAAAAAAAGATTTGGATTTTTCCAATTGGAAAAATGCGGTTAATTCTATTAATTATAAACTAATAAGAGAACTAAACAAAACTTGTGATTCTTTTAAAATCAAGAATTCAGTTATTTTACCATTTTCAAATCTTGTTGAAATTGATTCAGTATTTTCACCTCAACAAAGCAGAAAAATTAATGATATCGCTAAAGAAATTAGAAATAAAAATAAAATGGAAATCATAATTCTATCAATTGATGAATTATATCCTGATAAAGACATTCAAAAATTTTCAATTAATAAACTTACAGAATGGAAAATTGGTGGAGTTCTTGAAAAGGGTGGCGCAATAATCGTTTTCAGTAAAAATTTAAAAAAAGTTGCAATATCAACAACTGAAATTGCAATGAAATATTTAACAAATAAAGATTGTGATAAACTAATTGTAGACTTTATGATTCCAAATTTTAAAAACAACAATTATTATGATGGAATATATAATTCATTAATTGAGATAAAAAATATTCTTAAATAAAATCATTTCTTATTACATAGCTTTCAAAACAAACATTCATGGAAAAATTCACATTAGAAATATTATTTCAAATCATAGGTATCGGTTCGGCATCAGGATTATTTTATAACAATGATGCACTTTATATTATTGGCGATAACAGCGGATTTTTATACGAATACAATATGCAGAATCAGCAATTAAATCAACACGCTTTAATTGATAATCCGTCGCAAAACATTCCGAAAAACATTAAACCCGATTTCGAATCGATCACGCATCATAATGATACTTTATATGTATTTGGTTCCGGTTCTACCGAAAACCGAAACAAAATGATCGAGTTTGATCTTAAAAACAAAACCATTTTACAAAAAAACAATCTCGTTGATTTATATGGTTTAATGCAAAGTTTTGGCGAAATAAAACCGGAAGATTTTAATCTCGAAGGTGCAATCTTCGATGGTGAAAACTGGTATTTATTCAATCGCGGAAACGGAGTTTCAAACAAAAACACCATTTTTACCATTCATGCTAAAAGTCTGGGCGAAGAATTTGCCTTGGTTGCTACCAATTATAAACTGCCAAAAATAAAAGGTGTTCGCTCCAGTTTTACCGATGCCATCTTGCTCGAAGACAAAATCTATTTCCTTTCTACCGCCGAAGACACCAAATCAACCTACGACGATGGTGAAATCCTGGGAAGCTTCATTGGCCGAATCGACCTTAAAACCATGAAAATAGATTTTACTCAAAAAATAACGTCAACCAATAAATTCGAAGGTCTAACTTTCTATAAAAAAGAAAATAACAAAATCGAGTTTTTATTGTGCGAGGATAATGATACGGATCTTTTAGAAACAAAGATTTTTAAGTTGGTTTTGCCGGTTAAGTAAATTTTATGAGACTTTGTGAATTTCTCTGTGAATCTCTGTGCCATTATTATAACACAAAGATTCACAAAGCTTTCGCAGAGATACGCAAAGATTATTGAAGATTACCAAAAAACGTAGAGGCGCAAAGCATCATGTCTCCCGCAAAGAATGTCAATTCGAATCGTTAATCTCGAATGAAAAAATTATTTGACCAACTGCAAAGATGGATTAAAATCCATCCCTACAATATAATCCGTTCCTCCGGAACTCTTTGTAAAATTCCGGAGCAATGACATAAACTGGTGAATATCTTTGCGGGAGACGCACTGCTGTGCGCCTCTACAATAAAACCTTTGCAACTTTGAACCTCTGTACCTTTGAAACTATGAACCTTTAAAAAAACTTTTTTTAACCTCCGTTCCAACCTTTTTATCTTTTCAACCCTCTTTAGTATAAAGACAACAATTGTGATAAACGAAACGCTAATTTCTAACTGCAAAAAAATGAACCGTGATGCCCAGCGTCAGGTTTATGAGCATATGGCTCCAAAATTGTATCGCCTCTGCAAACGATACCTCAAAAAGGAAGAAGAAATCGAAGAAGCTATGGCTGACGCTTTCTATACCATATTTACAAAACTGGAGCAGCTAAAAGAGGTTCTGGCTTTTGAGGCCTGGGCGCGCAAAATAACCGTAAATCATTGTTTGGCAACGATCAAGAAGCACACCAATTTCAATATGTATCTTGATGATGTCAAATTGCTTTCGCAACCTTTTACGGATGAGATTAATACATTAGAAGAAGAAGATTTACTCAATTTACTCAACCATATTCCAGACGGCTGCAAAACTGTTTTTAACCTTTTTGTAATTGAAGGTTTTGGACACAAAGAAATTGCCGCAATGCTAAACATTTCTGAAGGCACATCAAAATCACAATTGAATGCCGCCAAAACGAAGCTAAAGGATTTAGTAAATAAATTGTATTACCAAAAAGCAAAATAGTCATGGACAATCAAGATAAAATATTCAATAAATTTAAAGAAGCCGCAGAAAACTCGGAACAAAAAGATTTTCCCGGAATGGACAAAGTCTGGGCACGCGTGGAAGAAAAACTCGACAAAAAAGAAGATAAAAAAGCAATCTCGTTATGGAAAAAAATTGCCATCGCAGCTTCTCTTTTATTATTAATTTCAATAGGTTCTCAGTTTATAAAATCAGACAAAACAACAATTCAGAATTCTACAGTTGTTAATAAAGAAAAGATAAAACAAAACATTTTAGAGAATAATAAAGCTGTTGTTGCTTCAGATTCAGTACTAATTCCAAAACCGGAAGCGCTTAAAATTTTAGATAAGCAAGTTACCACTCAAAATAATGTAGCAGAAAATACCGCTTACGTTTCTGAGGCTACGGGAGCAGGAAGCGCAGATGCTATTATTAGTCAAGAACCTGCCAATGCACCTATACAAGCTGAGTATGCGCTAGAAGAAGATAATAATAATTTGAAAGATAAAGCGGCTCAAAACATAGATTATTCCAGAACTATAGAGAGAGAATCGGCTAAAGTTGCATTTGCTGATAAACAAACTCAGGTAGCTAAAAAAAGTGCTCCGCTAATTATTCTCAACGGAAATGCAATAGCACATAGCGACGACCAAAAAAGAGACAAAATGATGCAGGCCGAACTTCCTAATTTGCAACCTGAAAATGTAGATTCACTAGTTGTTCTGGACGCTCCATTATATATTATTGACGGAATTTATTATTCTGAAAATGATTTATTCGGCAAAAATCCCACAAGTCCTTATGCCCCTTTGAATAAACAGGAAATAAAAACCATAACTGTTCTTCAGGATCTTGAAGCCACATCAAAATATGGCGAAAAAGGCAAAAAAGGAGTGGTAATTATCACTACCAAAACAGGTAAGCCAACTCCTAAAAACTAAAAGAAAAAATCTAAAAAATCTTTGTCAAAGTGTAACGCTTTGACAAAGATAAAACGCATCATTTATTTCAAATTATCATCATGAAAAACGTAAAACTTATTTCATTAGCCCTTTCTATGCTTATATCTTTCGTTGCTAAAGCACAGGAAAAAACAACTACAAAAGATACATTGCAATCCATTTTAACCAATAAAATAATAATCTGTGCACCATCGGCCTCTTCTCAATGAGCCATTAACAATTCTGGACGGAATTGTAATAGATGCCAAACAATTTTCTAAACTAAACCCCAATGATATCGAAAGCATTCAGGTTTTAAAAGCTAATGATGCAACAGCTTTTTATGGAGAGAAAGCTATACATGGAGCTATTGTGATTAGATCAAAAAAGAAGGATTAAGCTTTAAATCATTACAATTCAAACCAATTTAATATTGATTTATTAACAAAATTATTTTTACATTTGATTTCCTTTTGAAAATCCTTCAAAATTTATTCAGATCAAAATTTTTATATAAATCAATATCAAACAAAATTTCATGAACCCAATTTTAAATCAGAATCTATTTCTTGTAAAAGAACATATCGGTATGTTTAAAGCCGCTAACAACTACGACATTTACAATCCGGAAAGCAATGAAATTATAATGAACTGCCGCGAGAATAACTTGGGCTTTTTTACCAAAATGTTACGCTTTACCGATTATAAAAGAATGACTCCTTTTGATATTGAAATTACTACGGCTTCGGGCGAAAAAATAATTTCTGTAAAACGTGGTATCGCATGGCTTCGTTCGACTGTTGAAGTTTTTGACGAAAAAGACCGTTTAGTGGGAACATTTAAACAAAAATTATTTTCGATTGGAGGAAAATTTGAAATTCTCGATAAAAACGAAAGAACTGCCGCCACGCTTCAGGGAAAATGGACAGGTTGGGATTTTAAATTCAGTCATGAAAACAAACAATTGGCCCAGGTAAGCAAAAAATGGGCAGGAATGGGTAAAGAGTTTTTTACCAGCGCTGATAATTATGTGCTACAAATTGAAGAAACTGTTGCGCCAGATAGTCCTTTAAGACAATTAATCCTTGCCGCTGTTATGTGCATCGACATGGTACTGAAAGAATAAATTGAAGTTGTTAAACTTAGATTAAGAAAATAACCGAAAGCATGATTTTAGGAAGCAAAAACTGTATTTTTGTGTTACTAAAATGATGCTTTTTGCATTTCAAAAAATAAATCATGACAGACTTAAAAAATAAAAATGCCTTAATTACAGGTGCAGGAAAAGGAATTGGAAAAGCAATTGCAATTGCACTTGCCAAAGAAGGAGTAAACGTAATTTTAGTTGCAAGAACTCAGGCAGATGTTGATCAATTGGCTGCTGAAACTGCTGCATTAGGTGTAAAATCCTTAGCTTTATCTGCTGACGTTTCTGATATTAATTCTATCAATAATGCTGTAGAAAAAGCTTTTGCAGAGTTTAAAAGCATAGACATTTTAATCAACAACGCCGGAATCGCTGCTTTTGGAAATTTCATGACATTGGAACCAACTGAATGGGAAAAAATTATTCAGGTAAACTTAATGGGCACTTACTACACAACCCGTGCAGTTTTACCTAATATGATCGAAAGACAAACTGGTGATATCATCAATATTTCGTCGACAGCGGGATTAAACGGAAATGCATTGACAAGTGCTTACAGCGCATCGAAATTTGCCGTTTTGGGATTGACTGATTCTTTAATGCAGGAAGTTCGTAAACATAATATTCGTGTTACGGCTTTAACACCGAGTACGGTTGCGACCGATTTGGCTTTAGATTTAAAATTAACGGACGGAAATCCGGATAAAGTAATGCAATCTGAAGATGTAGCCGAATTAATTATCGCTCAGCTGAAATTAAGCCGTCGCGTTTTCATTAAAAACAGCAGTATTTGGTCTACTAATCCTTAAAAATAAAATAAATAAACTTCAATCTTTTCAAATTCCAAATTCCAACCGCTCATCGAATTGGAATTTGGAATTTTAAAAAAAATAAAATGGAACAATATTTAAGACAATTAATATCAATAGAATTCACAGATAAAAAAGAACTTTTTACCGGATTTCTTATCGATTATTCTGACGACTGGATTTTACTGCGAAACAATCCTGAAGATTTTATACTGGATGGATTTGTGATTTTGAAGAACAAAAATATCGAAGCCATTCACAGAGATCAGGATCTTGCATTTACCGAAAAAGTAATTCGTTTAAAAGGTTTAAAAACAAATGCTGAGGATATTATCCCGATTAGAGATTTGAATTCGATCCTGAATTATGTAAATAACAAATACGGCATTTTTCAGATTTCGAAAAAATCAGCAAAATCAGCTTATTTAGGAAAACTGATCGAATTAAACGACGAGGAATTAACTATTGATTTTTTAGATATAAAAGGTCAGTTTGGTGGTGAATTGAGTTTTAATCCGCAAAAAATCAGAGTTATCGAGTTTGATACGGATTATATTAATTCGTTGAAATTAGTGATTCCGGAAGATCAGAAATAGAGTATGCATAAAACTATTCTATTATTCGCCGCCTTTCTTTTGATTTCCTGTTCACAAAAAAATAAATCCGAGAATCCCATAATCGAAAAATCAAAAAATGATTCTGTTTCGGTTAAACTTCAAGACAAAACTTCTCAAGCAGAAAAAACAATTAAACTCTTGATAGGTAAAAAAATTGAAGGTGACTTTGATGGTGACGGAAAAAATGAATTTGCGTTTGTTACCAAAACAAAAGAAGGTGAAGGAAATCCTATTGAAGACGGAACTCCTGACCAATACACGATTTCTTTTAGTAATTCAGCACTAAAACCCATTGTTATTGGCTGTTGCGAAGCTCAGCTTATTAACGAAGGAGATTTAAACCAAGACGGAAAAGATGATTTTTCAATCTTTCAGGCGCCTATGAACGGATGTACTTATTCGATGACAACCTATTCTTTGCAAAATTCAAACTGGAAACAAATTATAGAATCCTTTTTAATTCCAACTGGCTGCGAAGGATTTACAGCTGAAGATTTACAAAAAAGTATTTTCCTTGAAAATAAAACAGTTTATAAAATGGAAAGGGATCCTAATGACGAAAGTTTAAAATTGGTCCGAAAGAAAATTGAATTGAAATAAATGTCGCGAGTTTTTGCTATTCATTCTCTGAAATGGGTAATTCTAGAAGATCAGAAATAGAATTTATTCTAAATACAACTAACGTTTCAACTTTGACAAAGTTTTAAACCAAAGCTGCAAAGAACGTTCATTTTACGCAAAATAACCACAAAAATTGAATTTAAACTTTAACAAAGTTCTCGAAATCAGAAAGCACATTTTAAAGGGTTTTCTGATTTCGAGAACTTTTTTTATAACCATCTTCTAAAGCAAAATATAGCCTAAAATGACATTTGTAAGTCTTTTAAAGGCTTTATTTCCCAAACTTAAATCTGAAATTTGCACTCGTTAAAACAATAATGGCTTTCATTGGTTACATACTGCAATTGAAGACTTAAATGTTTTCTTATAGAGAACAGATTAAAAGAAATCGTAAAACTTAGTCTATTTTTTTAGTTGCAAATCATTAAGACATTTCACCAAAAAATTCAAAACAATGATATCTTACTGGCTCCTTTTTTTCTTCATCATAATTTTTTCAAGCTTACTAGTTGTAATTCTAATATTAGTTTTTCGTATAACTTCTTTCTCACAGTATAAGCGAACTATTGTTTTAACATTTCTAATTCCTGCCATTGGCCTATTTATTTATATGACTTTTGGATGCCTTAACATTTGTGTAGTCAAAAATAATGAAAACGTTAGCAGATATGTATTGGTATATAACACCACTTACAAACTTGAAAACGGAGTTATCTTAGCTGTAAACTTCCAAAACGAAGACTCTGCCTCCCTCATAATAAACGACACGGCAACTCCTTTGTTTTTTGATTTAATTGGCTACAGTAAAACAGGAAATACCTCAATAGAATATGGTCATAAAGATATTCTTCCATACAGTATAAATACTGTGACGCAATATCCGGATTATTTCTTTTCAGAGCCACCAGCAGAAATAACAGTCTCTGGCTCAAATTACGCTGCAACTAATTTAGTAATAGAAGGATGGCTCCATAAAAATTAATCATTAGTTATATCTAAAAGTGCCGCACATTTCTAACTATATCTATTTACATTTTTTTAAACGAAATAAATTTTTAAAATAAATTAAAAAGCCTAATATATGGAAACAAAATCAATACAGTTCCCAAGTAAAATCTATATAAATAAGCAAAAATTAAAAAATGAATCTATAATTTTTGGCTTGCTTACATTATCGTGCCTGTTTGGATTTTGGTACGGAACCGGAAAATTTTTTACTGAAAATTTCTATTATCCCAAATTGGTTATTTTTATGCCAATATGTTTTGTAATATTATTAATTGAAACGATCAAAAAGTATAAAATTGCATCAAATAATGAGGCAATAATGGCTCTTACAGAAAAAGGCATTGAGTTTTTTAATAAGGATTATACCGGAGTAGGTATTGTTCCCTGGACTGAAATTACTGGCGCAACAGAACTAGAAACTGGGAGTTCTTACTTTGGTTCTGCAAAGGTAAAAGAACTTTGCATTACTGTTAAAACACCTGCTTATTTTGATAAAATAGGAAATAGTACCCAAAAAAAGTTGATGAAATTTAATACCAAAAACAAAATCCAATCAATATTTAAAATTGAAGCAACAGTTTTAGATGTAGATACTATAAAGTTCAAAAAAACGATTTATCAAATGATCGAAAAAACTAATATTTAATTAATCCATAAAAGTCATGTTTTATTATCACAGTATTGTTTCAAAGCCTTTAACTTCGGTACTAATAGAAAAAGAGACTTGCCCGGTTTGCTCTAAAAAAGGAACTATCGAAGTTATATTATACATGAAATATGCAGCTGCAATAATCCCTATGTTTGGGCTAGGCAGACCAACCGCTGTACATTGTACCGAATGTGGTCATGAGATTAAATCAGTAAATACGCCTTTACTTGCTGAAGCATTTGGTCAAAAAAAATATTCTCCCGGAATAATTAATGCAATAAAAAACATTAAAGCCAATCATAAGCGCACACTCTGGCAATTACTTTATCCTTGGTCACTGTTAATTTTGCTGGGTTTATTATTTATTCTTGGTTTGTTAAAACAATACTCTGTTTCACATACCAATGCACAAACCAGCGAAATGCTTGCAAATCCAAAAATTGGAGACGTTTATAAGGTAAATATTGATTCTATGTTTTTGTTAAATGCAAATACCATGGGAAGTAAAAGATCACAAACCCTATTTAAAATCATAGATATAAAAAGTGACACTCTTTTGATGGTTCGCAGCAAATATAAAACAGAAGGAATTGGCGTTAAAGAAAGCGACTGGAGTTCTCTATCCCGAGAAGACAATGCGTTTGAGACTATTCCTTACAAAATAAGTTTAAAAGGAATTACTGAAAATAAAGAAGTATACGAATTCTTTAATCAAAAGAAAATTGATTCAATAAACAAAACAGATGTAGTAAAATCAATAAATCCTTTTCACTTTTCCAAATCAATTGGCCAAATTCCTAATTATAATGGAATTGAAATTGTAGAACGAAAATAACAACACTATGTTTTACATTATTAGCATTGTTACCAAGGCTCTAACCTCAAAACGATTAAGCGATGAGACTTGTCCGGTTTGTTTAAAAAAAGGTTGCCTCGAAGTAACGTTATATTCGAGATATGCTAAGGCAATCATTCCTTTTCTATCAATGGGCAGTCCGACTAGTGTACATTGTACCGAATGTGGTCATGAAATAAAATCAGTCAATGCTACTTATTTTGATAAAAAAGAATATACGCCTGGAATACTGAATGGTATAAAAGACATTAAGGCCAGTCGCAAACACTCTCTTTTTCAATTTATTAATCCTGTGACTGTTTTTATTATATTGGGATTAGCACTTATTTATGGTTTATTTTCACTTTGGTCTTTTAAAAACACTAATACACATATTAATGAGTTGCTTAAAAATCCTAAAGTTGGAGATGTTTATAAAGTTAATATGGATTCAACGTTATTAACGCCCGACGGAAGAGCTACCCAAAATAAGAGTTTTCAAACTTTATTTAAAGTTATAAATATAAAAAATGATACGCTTTTAATGGTTAGCAATAAGCATAAAAGCGAAGGAATAGGTGTCAGCGAAAATGATTGGAATTCTCTATCCCGGGAAGATAATGCTTTCGAAACTATACCTCATAAAATAAGTATGAAAGGAATTACAGAAAAAAAGGAAATATTCGAATTCTTCAATCAAAAGAAGATTGATTCAATAAATAAGACAGATGAAGTAAAGTCTACAAATCCTTTTCATTTTTCTGCATCAATTGGTAAAGTACCGAATTATAATGGAATCGAAATAGTAGAACGAAAATAGCATTACTAGTAAAAAACAAAAACGCTCTTTAATAAAGGGCGTTTTGTTTTTATTGTCTTTTAGCTAAGAGACAAATCACAATCGTGACTCGACAAAGATCAGGGATATTCTTTGCGGAATTTCTAGTGTGATTTCTTTCTTCGGTCGAAATACTATATCTTAAAAATACATTCTAAGCTTCCGCCAATTTTTTTATAAAATCTAAACGAACACTTCCATCTTCATCAATTTTAGTCAAATTAATTTCTTGCAGCGTATTTACTAACTCCGGATTCCAGGGTGTTTTTACTTTTACATAATTTTCGGTAAAACCATGAATGTATCCTTCTTTATTTTCGCTTTCGAACAAAACCGTTCTGTTAGATCCCAATTGACTTTCGTAAAAAGCACGGCGTTTTTTAACGGATAATCCGCGTAGCATTTTGCTTCGTTTTGCTCTTACGTTGGCCGGAACTCTTCCTGGCATATCTGCAGCTTCGGTATTGTCCCTTTCAGAATACGTGAATACGTGTAAGTACGAAATATCCATTTCATTAAGAAAATGATACGTTTCTAAGAAATGCTCATCGGTTTCACCGGGAAATCCAACAATCACATCAACACCAATACAAGCGTGTGGCATTACTTCGCGAATTTTGTTTACTCGTTCTGTATATACTTCACGTAAATAACGACGTTTCATTAATTTTAAAATATCATTGCTTCCTGATTGCAACGGAATATGAAAATGAGGTACAAAGGTTCTGCTTTTAGACACAAATTCTATTGTTTCATTTTTCAATAAATTAGGTTCTATTGATGAAATTCTCAAACGTTCGATTCCATCCACCTTATCCAAAGCCTGAACTAAATCCAGAAAAGTATGTTCGTGTTTTTTGTTCCCAAATTCTCCTTTTCCGTAATCACCAATATTTACTCCGGTTAAAACAATTTCTTTGATATTTTGAGCCGAAATCTCTTTAGCATTTTGCAATACATTTTCAAGAGCATCACTTCTTGAAATTCCTCTTGCTAACGGAATCGTACAATAGGTACATTTATAATCGCAACCGTCCTGAACCTTCAGGAAAGCGCGGGTTCTGTCTCCAATAGAATAACTACCTACATAAAAATCGGCTTCGGCAATTTCGCAGGAGTGAACCTCACCCATGTCGTTTTTACTCAAATCATTAATATAATCGGTAATTTTAAATTTTTCGGTAGCACCAAGAACCAAATCAACGCCATCAACTGCAGCTAATTCTTCTGGTTTTAATTGTGCGTAGCAGCCTACTGCCGCTACAAAAGCTTTATCGTTAAGTTTCATTGCTTTTTTTACGACCTGCTTAAATTGCTTATCAGCATTCTCTGTAACGGAGCATGTATTGATAACATAAATGTCTGCAATTTCTTCAAAATCAACACGATCAAAACCTTCGTCATTAAAATTTCTGGCGATTGTAGATGTTTCTGAAAAATTCAGTTTGCAACCAAGCGTGTAAAAGGCAACTTTTTTTCTGTTTTCCATGGGAATAAACTACGTTTTAAGTAGTAAGATATTATATTTACATCTCTTTTAAAGAGTTTGCAAATTTACGTACAATATTCTTTAAAATAAAATCAATAATATACTATATATCAATATTTTGCAGCAAACCAATATTTTAAACTGTCATAAAAAACTATCAATTAGCGGTCACAAGCCATGAAAATTTTGTTTTAGTAAAAATGATGTTTTCTTTTCGATAAGAATAAAATGACAAAAACATCGATTAAATGCAAATATCATCGATTAAATACATTTTTTTGCGTATTAAATTGAAATTTTCTTACATTTAGCTTTGTTTAATTCGTTCATTAAAAATAATTTTACTTCCTGCAAAAGCAGTGAACAAAAATTATATTATTTAAACAATAATTTGCGCATAACAATTTTGTTTTTCCCTCGTTATGTTGTTGTTTTGTTGTTATAAAAAATGGGAAGGCCGAAAACCAGAAAGAGTAGGCAAAAATTATAAATTAAAACTCCATATGAAAGCATTTTTACCCACAATCTGCTTGATGTTCTTAACCATTTTTAGCTCGCAAGCGCAAACTGCTGCTCCAGCTGCTAATCCATTTCCATCTATTAGTACATTGACAACTTGGGCGAGCTTAAATTCTCAATCTCAATTTGATATTGCAATTCGTGCGGTTGGATTTAAATTTGAAGTAAAAGAACCAGGTGAAGGCTCAACAGCTTACACTTATATTCGTAAAGTAACTGTAAATGAAGTAAACTATACTGATAGAATTGTTTACAGAATTACAAGTAATAATTCAGCAAGTATTATTTCGTTAGTAACAGCTTCTACTGATTTAGTTAGTTTGTACACACCACAATTGTCAACTTTTAAGAACAACAATTGTAAAACTGAAATGTCTAAAGACAAAAACACTACTTGTACTTGTTACGAAAGTGCGAATTTTGCAATCGATCTTTGCGACGAGCGTGTAAAACTTACAATGGGTGACGGAAATAAATACTTTGTTTCTGTAGCTAAAAAATAATCTAATATTTAGATATTAGAAAAACTACGAGCTGTTTTCCAAATCTTTGTGAATCTTAAACGAGATTAAGTTTACAAAGATTTGGAACGCATTTCTTAGGTTTTATAGGTTTGGATTTTTTAGTTCGTACCAAACTTCCACTTCTCCTTCATATTCAAAAGAATTTACGTATTGCAAACCAAGCTTTTCTAGAATTCTTCTGGAGTTTTCATTTCCTGCATCTGCATACGCGTAAATCGCATCTACCTCCATTACGTTAAAAGCGTGATTTATAAAAGCTTTACCAGCTTCGGTAGCGTATCCTTTTCCCCAATGTTTTTCGATAAAACGATATCCTATTTCATAAAAGTCTTTATGATTGTTGATTTCATTGGTAATAAATTTTATTCCGGACCAGCCTATAAACTCATTCGTTTCTTTTAAGATCACAGCCCAACGACCTGTTCCAAAATTCTTGTATTGTTGCTGAACCAATTCAATATAAGCCCGACTTTCGTCAATATGCGTAATAGGTTTATTCCCTACATAGGTATGCACATTTGGATTAGATTCCAATTCGAACATTCCAATATCATCTGTAGAAATAAATTCTCTAAGTATCAAACGTTCTGTTTGTATTGGATCTTTCATCGCAGGAATAATTTAGTTTAAAATGTAGCGTTGTACTACTTCAGCAACTCCATCATTATTATTTGATGCTACAATAACATCTCCTCTGTCCCGTAATTCAGGCGTTACATTGTCAACCCAAACTCCAAGTCCGGCATATTCAATCATCGTTAAATCATTTCCTGCGTTTCCTACGGCAATAATTTCACTTTGATGAATGTTTAGCTTTTCAGCCAGAAGTTTTAAACTCGCTGCTTTATCAATTCCGTTTTGAGCCGCTTCCAGGAAAAAAGGTTTCGACATTGCAACACTTAAATGTGGCATTGCCAATTTTAAATCTCCTTCAACTTCTTTGAGATAAGAAGGTTCTGCCAATAAAATACATTTTACTGCAGGTTTGGTAACTGCTGCTTTAAAATCAGGTACTTTATTGTGTGGCAATCCGGTGATTTCTTTTTCGATGTCGATGTATTCAGAATCTGTTTCGCTAACAATTTCACCATCAATATAGGTAATGATGTGCGTTTTCATTTTTACACTATAATCGTATAAATCATGAATTTGTTCCGGTGTTAAACATTGTTCGAACAAAACCAAATCATCTTTTACGGTACTAATTACAGCACCATTAAATGAAATAATATAAGAGTCGTACAAATCAAGCTGCAATTCTTTAGCATAAGCCGTCATGGCAGATGTTGGTCTGCCTGAAGCCAAAACTAAATGAACGCCTTTTGCCTGCGCTTCAAGAAGTACTTTTTTATTTAGGTCCGAAATTTTATGATCGTCTGTCAACAAGGTATCATCCATGTCGAGCACTAGCATTTTATATTGCATTATTTTTTAGTTTTCAGTCTCAGTTTTCAGTCTCAGTAACCACTGGAAACCGCGACTGAAAACTGAAAACTTCCTTTAGATACTCATTCTGAATTCTTCGATAACTGGATTTGCTTTTGCAAAATCTGTTTCCTGAATAAATACCTCAACGGCTAAATCAGATTGTCCAAAACCGCCTAAACGAGCTGACTGAATATTATCTTTTTTTGTAGTTTCTACACCTGCTTGTTCTAATCTTTCTTGTAAAGCAAGTGCCAATACTTCACTTCCTGAATATACTTTCATTAATCCCATAACATTCTGTTTTATATAATTATTCTAATATTAATTTTAATTGTTTTTGAAAATCATTGTTTTCATTCATACCAATATGCCCTTGATCTTTTAATGCGTAAAAATGCCCTTTAAAATCTAATAATTTATTCAATCGAACTGAATTTGAGCAAGAAATTAATTGATCATCTGTGCCATGAAAAATATAAATTGGTGCTTTTACTTTTGGCAGATACCTAAAAGTTTCTAAATGAAACTTTTTCATAAAATCAGGAAAAAATCGTACTCTACTGCTCGACAATTCTGTAAAACTATAATAAGGAGATTGCAGTATCAAAGCTTTAGGGTGATTCTCTGAAGCTAAAATAGTTGCAAGTCCCGAGCCAATTGAGTAACCCGTAATAATAATTTTATTTTCCGGATATCGTTTCGTTAATGTTTCATAAACAACAGAAACATCTTTATTCAATTGTTCTTCGTTTTCAATTTCACCTTCACTTTTACCAAAACTTCTATAATCTAAAATAAAAATATCATATCCTAAACGCGTATAAATTTTCGCGATCTTTCCCCAAGTTTCTAATGTTCCGGCATTTCCATGAAGATAAAAAATCAAACCTTTAGATTTTTCAGCTTCAAATAATAATCCGTTTAATTTTACATCATCAAAAGATGTGATATTTATTTCTTCAAATTTCTGCTGATAATCAAATTGATAATCTTTTGAAAGTTGAGAAGTCTGAAAAACCATTCCAACCTGATTGAAATACACATAGGAAACAATGAAGACATAAATAACAACAAAAAATGCCAGAAGCACAATTGTCAAAAATTTAAGTGTTTTCAGCATCTCCATAGATTATTTTTTAGTTTTCAGTCGCAGTCACAGTTTTCAGACTGAGACTGAAACTGAAACTGAAAACTGCGACTTTCTTACTCTTCTTCCTGAATGTCATCTTCTTCCTCATCAAGCTCCTCTTCACCTTCTTCATCCATATCAAATAAATAAGGCTCTAACATCATTTTATCTGCCAGAATTTCGATGCGTTCTGTCAATGTTTCAGCAAAAATAAGACGTTGCGTTTTGGTGACACTGTTTGAAATACGCATGATTTTAGTTTCATGACGTAATTTCAACATAGGATCAGCATCATCTATAATAAACATTTTCAAGCGGTTTACATTATAACCTGCGGTTGTAAACATATCGCTTAATTTATTGGGTGTACCAATTAAAACATCGATTCCGGTAGAAATATAATTTTTATCATAATCTGTATCACCTTTGTCGTGTACGCCGTAAACTTCAAGATTAGAATATTTTCCGTACTTTTCGAAAAGTGCTTCCATTTCTAATACTTTCGCTTTGTCTTCAACAAAAATCAAAGCGCGTGGTGATTCTTCAGTATGACCTGACAATTGCTGAATAACATTCAAAACAATAGTTGTCGATTTTCCGCTTCCGGCCGGAGAAAGAATAATGCAATCTGCACCACTTTTTATCGTCGAAAAAGTTTCCTGCTGCAAAACATTTGCTTCTGTTAAACCATTTTCGATTAATGCGTCTTGTAATTTTTCGTTTATTTTTTTTAGTTTCATCTTCTAATTTTAGAATTTAGATTTTAGATTTCAGATTGAAAAATAAAATCATTATTTGCTTGCAAACATTTTTACATCGGTTTCAGAAATTTCGTTTCCTCCTAAAATGATCAATCTTTCGACTACATTTCGAAGTTCACGGATATTTCCTGTCCAATCGTATTCCTGCAATAATTGTATGGCTTGCGCCGAAAATACTTTAACCACGTTTCCTTGTTCCGATGCTATTTTAGCAGCAAAATGCCTGATCAAAGCCGGAATATCGTCACGTCTTTCATTTAATGGCGGAACCTTAATTAAGATTACGGCCAAGCGATGGTACAAATCTTCACGGAAACGGCCTTCGGCAATTTCTGTTTTTAAATCTTTATTGGTTGCAGCCACAACACGAACATCGACTTTTATATCTTTTTCGGCTCCTACTCTGGTAATCATACTTTCCTGCAAAGCACGTAACACTTTGGCTTGCGCCGAAAGACTCATATCTCCAATTTCATCAAGAAATATAGTTCCTTTATCAGCGGCCTCAAATTTTCCTGCACGGTCTTTTACTGCTGATGTAAAAGCACCTTTTACATGACCAAACAATTCACTTTCGATCAATTCACTAGGAATCGCAGCACAGTTTACTTCTATTAAAGGAAAATTAGCACGTTCGCTTTTTTCATGTAATTGATGCGCTACTAATTCTTTTCCGGTTCCGTTTGGTCCTGTAATTAAAACTCTTGCTTCTGTTTGGGCAACTTTATCAATCATTAGTTTAATATGACTGATGGCTTCGCTCTCCCCTACCATTTCGTAGTTTTTGCTCACCTTTTTCTTTAAGATTTTATTTTCAACTACAAGTTGTTTTTTATCTAAAGCGTTACGAACGGTGTTCAATAAACGATTTAAATCCGGTGGTTTCGAGATATAATCAAAAGCTCCCAAACGCATGGTATGAATCGCGGTTTCCATATCGCCGTGACCTGAGATCATCACCATCGGGATTTCAGGTTTGATTTTTTTAGCTTCTTCTAAAACTTCTACACCGTCCATTTTTGGCATTTTGATATCACACAAAACCAAATCGTAATCGTTGTTTTTTATTTTTTCAAGACCCGCAACTCCATCTTCTGCTTCCTCTACCTGATACGTATCATTTTCTTCTGATAAAATTTTCACCAAAACTCTTCTAATCGATGCTTCGTCTTCTATAATTAGTATTTTACTCATTTTTTTTGAGGTGCTAAGGTTCTGAGTTGCTAAGGCTCTAAGGTTTTTATTTATAAAGAAACTAAAAAACTTAGTTTCTTAGTCCCTTAGAACCTTAGCAACTTTAAAAAATTAATATTTAAGCCATCTATACAATTCCTTCCAGGTTGGTTTCTTGCCGTACATTAAAATACCAATACGATAAATTTTGGCAGCGAACCAAACTACAAGGAAAAACGTAGCAAACAATAATGATACCGAAATTGCGATTTGCCACCACGGCACTCCAAACGGAAGTCGCATTAACATTACAATTGGCGAAGTTAACGGAATCATTGAAAATAGCACGGCAATTGTTCCGTGAGGATCATTGACAACCGTAAAAAATCCGATATAAACACTTAAAATTAGTGGCATTAAAATAGGCAAAAGAAATTGCTGAGAATCGGTTTGATTGTCAACTGCTGCTCCAATTGCTGCGTAAAATGAACTATATAAAAAGTATCCTCCAATAAAATAAATAACAAAACCTATTATAATACTGGCAATAGGCAAATTCCACAATTCGCTAATGTACATTTGAGCACTTCCCGACATTTCACTTTGCGCTGATTGCATCAATTCAGGCGAAATTCTTGCTGTTGGGCCAACATTTACACCAAAAAATGCCGAAGCTGCAAACATTAAACTCAACCCAATTACGGCCCAAATCATAAATTGCAATAATCCCGCAAGCGAAGTTCCGATGATTTTACCAATCATTAACTGAAAGGGTTTTACCGATGAAATAATGATTTCTATAATTCGGTTTGTTTTTTCTTCGATCACACTACGCATCACCATGTTTCCGTAAATGATAATGAACATCATAATCAAATAACCAAAAGCTCCACCAATCCCTATTTTGATTTCATTTAGTCCTTTTAGACTTTCTTCTCCCGAAGCTTTTATCAAATGAATATTGACTGAAGATTGGGCCTTTTGAATGGCTAAAGTATCAAGTTTTGCTGTTTCGAGATTTATCTTTGTAATTTTCTCTGCAATAACATTCTGTGTTTTTTCGATAAAAGAAATACTGGGACTGTTATTCGAAATAAATTCAATTTTACTTTCTAAATCTTTTAAATTATTTGTTTTTGGAATGATAATTAAACCATCAAAATTTTCATTTGTAATACTATCTTTAAGTGCTTTTGTATCTATTTCAGATAGATTTAGATATTTAAAGGCTGCTTCTTTTTTATTCTGTTTTACAAAATCATTCGCAAACAAACCTGTCTCATCGTGAATGGCGATTTTTTTTGTTTCAGCTTTCATCGAACTCAAATAACCAATAAATCCAGCGATTGCAACAAACAACAACGGACTTAAAAAAGTCATGACAACAAAAGACTTATTGCGGACTTTTGCAATGAATTCTCTTTTAATAATTAATGAAATTATGCTCATTTTTTAGATTAATTAGATTTTTAGACTTCTTAGATTATTAGATTTTTATTAGATCTCCAGATTCAGTCTACGAATCTAAGAAGTCTAGGATCTAAAAATCTATCCAGTAACTGTCTGAATAAAAATATCGTTTACACTTGGTATTTTTTCTACAAAATGGGTTACTTGTCCTCTTTGTGTCAGAATATTCAATAACTCATTTGGAGTCGAATTTCCTATCTGTATATCTAATTTTAAATCATCATTCAGGGATTTAAAACTTGCCGGCGAAACGGTAAACTTTTGTGTGATATCGTACATTAAACCTTCGACATTGCTGGTCAAAATTCCTACCTCAAAACTATTGGTTCTAAACTGACGTTTAACATCGCTTAGTTTTCCTTCGATTAATTTATTCGATTTATGAATCAAAGCAATATGATCGCAAAGTTCTTCAACGCTTTCCATACGGTGAGTCGAAAAAATAATTGTTGCACCTTGTTCTTTTAATGCCAAAATTTCATCTTTGATCACATTTGCATTTACAGGATCAAATCCGGAAAAAGGTTCGTCAAAAATTAGCAATTTTGGTTTGTGCAGCACACAAACTACGAACTGAATTTTTTGTGCCATTCCTTTAGAAAGTTCCTGGATTTTTTTGTTCCACCAACCCTGAATTCCCAAACGCTCAAACCAGTATTCTAACTGTGCTTTTGCTTCGGCTTTACTAAGTCCTTTCATTTGTGCCAGATACAAACATTGCTCGCCAACTTTCATCGAGGTATACAATCCTCTTTCTTCAGGAAGATAACCAATAGTCTGCACATGTTTTGGCTGTAATTTTTCTCCATCTAAAATTATTTCGCCGCTATCAGGTAAAGTAATTTGATTGATGATACGTATAAGGGAAGTTTTTCCGGCTCCATTTGGACCTAATAGCCCATAAATACTACCTTTTGGTACATTTAATGAAACTTCGTTAAGCGCTACATAATCGCCGTATTTTTTTACGACTTTATGTACTTCGAGTAAGTTGCTCATGCTATATTTAAGATTTTCTGCTTTGGTTTAACCATTGTGGTATTAAGACTGTAAAAGTAAATAATTACTAACGAAATTTTGTACTATTAATAAAAAAACCCATTCTATAATTTTATATAGAATGGGTTTTAAATTTATTTACTTTTTCAGAAAAAGCGGAACTTATGAAAACATATCTTTTACTTTCTCGAAAAATGATTTTTCTGATTTTTCAGGACTTGGAATAAAGTGCTCGTCATTTAAAGCATTTTCAAAAAATTGTTTTTGCTCTTTATTCAGCGTTTTTGGAGTCCAAACATTTACGTGAACTAGTAAATCACCACTTCCGTAACCGTTAATACTTGGAATACCTTTTCCTTTTAATCTTAGGATTTTTCCGGATTGAATTCCTTCTTCTAACTTTATACGCACTTTTCCGTTGATGGCTTCGATATCTTTAGAAACTCCTAAGACTGCCTCTGGGAAACTGATGTATAAATCATAGTGAACGTTTTCACCTTCACGTTTCAGGAATTCATGCTCCAGTTCTTCAATCGCTACAATTAAATCTCCTGGAATACTATTTCCCGGAGCATCGTTTCCTTTATTAGAAACTTTCAATTGCATACCATCAACAACTCCCGCAGGAATTTTGATCGATACTGTTTCGTCTTCCTGAACCATTCCCTGAGCATCTGCTTCAGAAGGTCTTTTATCTAAAATCTGACCAGAACCGCCACAAGTAGGACAAGTTGACGCAGATTGCATTCTTCCTAGAATAGTATTGGTTACACGCATTACCTGTCCCTGACCGTTACAAGTCGAACATGTTTTGTATGTTACTCCTTTAGCCTGAACTTTACGTTTTACTTTTACTTTTTTCTCAACTCCATTTGCAATTTCTTCTAAAGTAAGTTTCACTTTAATTCGAAGATTGCTTCCTTTAGCACGACGAGGGCCACCGCCTCCGCCTCCACCGAAACCACCAAATCCTCCACCAAAAATATCACCAAACTGGCTGAAAATATCATCCATATTCATACCGCCGTGGCCACCACCAAATCCTCCGGAACCATCAAATGCCTGGTGTCCGTACTGGTCGTATTTTGCTTTTTTGTTAGGATCGCTTAAAACTTCATAAGCTTCTGCGGCTAATTTAAAGTTTTCTTCTGCCTCTTTGTCGCCTGGATTTTTATCCGGGTGATATTTCAATGCACTTTTTCGGTAAGCTTTTTTAATTTCGGCAGCATCAGCATTTTTTGAAATGCCTAGTATTTCGTAAAAATCTTTTTTCATAATTTAGGTTAAATTGCAAATCAAAAATTCTAAATCCCAATACTTAAAAAATTGATCTTCAGAATATTTTATCTGTATTTTTTAGTTTCCGATAACCACTTTAGGGAAACGAATAATTTTGTCTCCTAATTTGTATCCTTTTTCAATAACATCAACAATTTTCCCTTTTAATTTATCAGACGGAGCTGGGATTTGGGTAATTGCTTCAGCAAAATCAGCATTAAAAGCATCACCTGCTCTTACTTCAACTTGCTCTAAACCTTTAGAAACCAAAGTACTTTTCAATTTTTCGTGAATTAACTCCACTCCTTTTTTCAAATTCTCATCTTCAGATTTGTTGATTTCTACAGTTGCTCTGTCAAAATCATCTAAAACAGGAAGCATTGCTAACAATACCTCTTGATTTGCCGTTTTAAATAAATCGATACGTTCTTTTGAAGTTCTTTTTTTATAATTTTCAAATTCAGCAAATAATCTCAAGAATTTATCTTTTTCTTTTGCCAAGTCTTGAGCCAATTGCTCTTCAACACTTAATTCTTCAACAATTAATTGTTCACCGTTTGCATTGTTCTCTAACGTTGCATCATCTAATTCCTGATCGAACTCTGTATTTTCCGTAGTCATATCACTTTTATTTTTAAAAATATTCTTAAACTTCATTTTTTATTCTTTCTGTTGGATTGCAAAAGTACTGCCAAATCTTATAAAATGTCAAATTGTCACTTTATTAATTATTAGTCTTTTAAAAAACGAAATTATACAATTAAATTTTAGTATAAATTTAAGACTATTACGTTATAGTTTATTTTATCTTTGGTAGCGTAAAACAAAAATCATTACCACCAAAATTGAATTTAAGGGTTGGCCTCGGCCTCAAAATAATTATTAATTCAAATTTACCTTATATTAAAAAAAGCTTCGCCTTAAGAGACGAAGCTTTTTTTTTATGCTTTCTGAGAAAGAAAAATTTACCGCAGAGATCACTAAGATTTAAGTTGTGTTTACACAATGTAAGTTCGCAAAGCATTGTGAACTTTGTGTTTTTACTAAACTTACAATTTAAAAAACTTTGTGTTCTCTGCGGTTAATTTTTTCAAATAAAAGTTCGCAAAGCTTTATGTTGATTTAGCTTTGCGAACTTTGTTTTTTTTTTAAAATATTCTTAGATAAAAATCTTTGCGCTCTTTGCGGTAAAAAATAATTTAATTGCACGGGCGGAGGGATTCGAACCCCCATCAACGGTTTTGGAGACCGCTATTCTACCCTTGAACTACGCCCGTAACTTAAGGTCGGCAAATTAAAAGTTTTTTTTCTTCTCTGGCAACTATTTCAGGCAGATTTAAAAAGATTTTAGCAAGATAATTGCTTATAATTTATTAACACAATCAACCCCAAAGCTTTGTGAATTTTGTATTCTTTCATAAGCTCAAAACCTTTGCGGACTTTGCGTAAATCTTGGTGGTCTTTGCGGTTAATTTCGCCACGAATTCACGAATAAAAATCATTTTAATCTGTAAATCTGTGGCTAAAAAACTTTGCTTTTAAAAATATTAAGCCAACAAAGCGTTTTTCAATCCTTCAAAATCTACAGAAATCTGCTCTCCTGAAACCAGATTTTTAAGCGAATAAGAATTCGAAGCAATTTCCTGATCTCCTGCAATTACTGCAAACGGAATCAATCGTTTATCTGCATATTGAAACTGTTTCCCCACTTTTACATTATCAGGATACAATTCTACTTTTATATTTTCTTTTCTCAATTTCTGGATGGCCTGCGAAGCATATAAAGCCTCGGCATCACCGTAATTGATAAACAATGCTTTTGATGTTGCTGCAACTGTTTCAGGGAATAACTGTAATTCTTCTAAAACCAAATAAATTCGGTCTAAACCAAAAGAAATTCCAACACCACTCATATTTTTTAAACCAAAAATACCCGTCAAATCGTCGTATCTTCCACCGCCGCCAATAGAACCCATTGACACCGTTTTTGGAGCCGCAACTTCAAAAATAGCTCCGGTATAATAATTTAATCCGCGGGCAAGAGTAACATCAAGATCTAAAGTCGCTGTTGCCAAACCTAAAGTTGCCACATTGTCACAAATAAATTTCAATTCCTGTACTCCTTTCATTCCTTCCTCAGATTCTGCTAGTAAATCTGAAAGCTGAGCAATTTTATCTGCAAATGATCCCGTAAAACTAAAAAGCGGCTGAACTTTAACCAAAGCTTTTTCATCAATACCTTTTTCGATCATTTCTTTTTTCACACCATCTTCACCAATTTTATCCAGTTTATCAAGAGCTACTGTAAAATCGATCAATTTGTCTGATGCTCCAATAACTTCGGCAATTCCGGATAATATTTTTCTGTTATTGATTTTGATTGTTACGCCTTCTAAACCTAAAGAAGTAAAAACCGTATCATATAACTGAACTAATTCTACTTCCTGCCATAATGACTTTGAACCTACAACATCGGCATCACATTGATAAAATTCTCTGTAACGCCCTCTTTGTGGACGATCAGCTCTCCACACCGGTTGAATTTGATATCTTTTAAAAGGAAATTCAATTTCGTTTTGGTGCTGAACCACATATCTCGCAAACGGAACTGTTAAATCGTAACGCAATGCTTTCTCCGAAATTTTTCCGGTAAATTTATTCAGCTCAATTCTTTGATTCAAATCTATTGTTTCGGCAGAATTAGTTTGCAGCGCTTCTATAGATTCCGGTAATTCAATTTTATTTTTATTAAAGAAAAAATTACCCGAATTCAATATTTTAAAAATCAAACGATCGCCTTCTTCTCCATATTTCCCCATTAAGGTATCTGAATTTTCAAACGAAGGCGTTTCGATTGGCTGAAAACCAAATTTCTCGAAATTATTTTTTATCGTCTGAATAATATATTGACGTTTTGAAACCTCTGCAGGCGAAAAATCTCTTGTTCCTTGTGGTATGCTTGGTTTTGAAGCCATCTTTTTTATTTTAGATTTTAGACTTCTGATTTTAGATTCTTTTAAAAATTCTAAAACCAAAAGCTCTTTTATATTAATTATATTTAGATTTTAGATTTTCTTCGAATCCTAAATCGTCTGCAAATATCTTATTTTTTAAAATAAATAATGCCAGTTCGAAAACAAACTTGTAACAAAAAACGTATTTTCGTGACAAATTGGTCATGATGCTAAAATTATTTAAAGAAAATATCCGAATTGCTTTTGGTTCTATCAAAACACAATTATTGCGTACTATTCTTACCGTATTAATTATCGCTATCGGGATTACCGCTTTGGTTGGAATCCTAACGGTTGTAACAGCACTCGAAAATACTATCTCGACCAATTTCGCTTCTATGGGAGCCAATACTTTCAACATTAACCAATACGAAAACAACCTTAAAAACAGAGGAAGTAACGAACGTGAAATTGTAAACCCAATTATTTCGTACCCTGAAGCTGTTGCTTTCAAAAACAAATACAAATATCCTTTTACCGAAACTTCTTTATCCTTTACAGCCACCAGAACGGCAGAAGTAAAATACTTAGACAAAAAAACCGATCCGGAAATTCAGATTTTGGGTGTCGACGAACATTTTATATCCAACTCGGGTTTAGAAATAAATCTGGGCCGTAGTTTCAATCAATTCGATGTCGACAACAATACCTATTCGTGTGTGGTAGGATCAGATTTCGAAAAAGGATTATTAAAAGATGTAAATCCACTAGATAAAATAATTTCCATTCGTGGCGCGCGTTTTAAAGTTATTGGCGTACTAAAAGAAAAAGGATCAACGTTTGGCAACAGTCAGGATTTACGTGTTTTAATTCCAATTCAGGTAGCACGTTCTTTATTTACTGCCCCAAATATCAATTATACAATGAGCGTAATGGTGGCTAAAAAAGAATTGCTGGACGAAGCCATCGACAATGCAACAAGCACCATGCGACGAGTACGAAAATTAAGCCCAACGCGCGACAACAATTTCGGAATTGGCCGTAGCGATGATTTAATCAACCGTATTTTGGGCATCACAAAATATTTAGGCTGGGCATCCTGGATCATTAGCGTTATTACCATTTTAGGATCTTCAATCGCTTTAATGAATATCATGATCGTTTCGGTGACAGAACGTACACGCGAAATTGGCGTTCGTAAAGCTTTAGGAGCAAAAAGATCAACAGTTGCTTTTCAGTTTTTTATCGAAACTTTACTTATAGGACAAATTGGAGGCTTGATTGGTATTATAATCGGAATACTTTTAGGCTTTGCCATTGCAACTGCAATGAGTTTTGCATTCGTGATTCCGTGGGTTGCTATTTTTGCAGCATTTGCAACTAGTTTTACCGTTGCGATTGTTTCGGGTTTATATCCTGCTATAAAAGCCTCAAAACTAGATCCTATCGAAGCTTTGCGTTACGAATAGTTTTCAGTTTTCAGTCACAGTTTTCCATTTTTCGGTTTCTTAAATATTTGAAGTAGAAATCAATCATTCAAAAGACCACTTGTCCCGCTTTTCATTTCAATCTTTTATTTTTTTAAAGAAAAAAAATAAAAGGATTTCCACTGCAATCGGGGCTAGATTAGAAGTTTCATTTTTTTAAGATCTTTCAGGTAATACTTTAAAAAAAACTACAAAGTTTTCGAAACCTTACCAAAAATCATGCGGTCATTATCATAGATATCTTTTCGCAATTCGATGTTTTCAAAATTCATTTTTTCTAACAAATCTTTCATTTCACATCCAAGATACTGATTGATTTCAAAATACAATTGCCCGTTTTCTAACAGATTACTTTGTGCCAATGCGGCTATCTTTCGATAAAAAACCAAGGCATCATTATCTTCTACAAAAAGCGCTAAATGTGGTTCATAATCCAGCACGTTCTTCTTGATTTCTTCTTTCTCTAGATTACGGACATACGGAGGATTAGACACTATAATATCAAAATTACATTTCAATTCTTCTGCATTCAAAACATCCTGAAGAATAAAAGTAATATCTGTTTTATTGTTTACAGCATTTCGCTTCGCTGTTTCTATAGCTTTTTTAGAAACATCCATCGCATAAACCTGAGCATTCGGAATATTTTTTGCCAATGAAATTGCAATACAGCCACTCCCTGTTCCTATGTCCAGAATTTTAATTGTTTTAGCCTTATCAACTTTTGAATTTTCATTGACAATCCATTCTACCAATTCTTCGGTTTCCGGTCTCGGGATCAAAACATTTTCATTCACTTCAAAATCCAATCCGTAAAAATTAGTTTTCCCCAACAAATACTGAATAGGAACTTCCTTTTTTAATTGCGCTAATAATAAATCCCAGACAGCAAAATCACTTTCCGAAAAAGTCAATTCGTGATTTAATGCCAAATCTATCTGACGCAATTTATGTTTGTCCTCTAATATTAAATAAAAAAAACTCTCCGCTTCATAAGCGTCATAAAAAGGCGATAATTCTTTTATAAATTGAGTTCTATATTGTTTGATTCTCATTTTGAGTTTATTTTTTAATGCCTCAATTTTTAAGCAAATATTTTAATCTATTTTTTTCAACAATCAATTTAGTTTACGATTCTAGCAATCAAACTGAATTACTATTTCAGAAACCTTTTTTACCGGTTCCTCATTTTCTGCCTTCGAAGAGAGAAATAACATTACGCGTTTTTCTTCATAATCTCTGTTGGCACCAAAAATAAAATCCAGTTTACCATCATTATCAATATCTCCGGCAAAAAGCAATTCAACAAAAGTATCATTGAAAGTCTCTACTTGCAAAAGCAATTTTTCAGGGCCGTTATTTGTTTTCAAAAACAACTTATAGTTTTCTACTTTTTTATAAATTTCCTCTTTATTATCATCTAAAATTCTTTTTTCAGTCGAAAGCACTTTTCCTTCAGCTCTAAAAAAATAATCAGCATTTTCGAATTTCAAAGTTACTTTTTCGCCTGGCCAGATTTTATTTTTATCCAATTTCAAAGACTTTATTTTCCCCAACTTCAATTTCGGATAATCCATAAACAAAATCGATTTGTTTTTAGAAACTATTGATCTTGTAGAATCTCCAACACATTCATCATATCCTTTTTCGATCGTAAAATCAGTTTTTCCTAAATAATAGGTTCCATTTTGCTCAAACAAATCAATCCAGTCTTTATTCAAGGAATTAGCAGGATTATTCCCTTGATCATCTCTGTAACTTCGTGGCAACAAAATTTCAAAATCGTTTTTAACATCCTCCTCAACGAAAACTTCATCACTTACAGCAGAATCTTTAACAACATGATTCTTAACCGGAGTTTGAGCTCCATGAGTTTTTATTACTTTATCGTCTTTGCAGGAAAACAAAATCGAGAACAACAAAAACGGAAGTATTATTTTTTTCATAGTAAATTTATAGGTTTTTCAACATCCACACTGGGCAAGAACTGTGCCCGGTATTTCCTAAAGGAGCATTTAAATATTCAAAACCGGATTTTTTATACAATTTTTGAGCTGCATGCATAAAAGGCATCGTTTCGATATAGCATTTTTTAAAACCAAAATCTTTTGCCTTCTCTAAACATTTTTCCATCATTTTACTTCCAATCCCTAAACCACGGGTTTCTGGCAGGAAATACATTTTTTGCAATTCGCAAATTTCAGGATCTCCATTTTCAAGCTTTGCAATTCCTGCACAGCCTACAATTTTACTATTATTTTCGACCACAAAATAAACTGATTGCGGTTTGTTATATTCTTCAAACATTAAATCCAAATACGGATCTTCGTATGCTGTACCCACTTTCGGAATTTCCATTTCATCAAAAACCGATCGTATTAATTGGGCAACTGCTTGATTGTCTTCTTTTTTAATTGCTCTGATAATCCAATTTTCCATATGTATGTATTCGTGTATTGTATTACAAAAGTAAAAATAGTTTTTTGATAGTTTCTTAACTATATCGTTAACCATCGAACTAAACAAAAATAACTACTTTTGTACCGTGAATATACATGAAAAATACATAAAACGCTGCATAAATTTGGCACAAAATGGCTTGGGAACTACATTTCCTAACCCTATGGTTGGTAGCGTAATTGTTTACGAAAATCAAATTATAGGTGAAGGCTGGCACAAAAAAGCCGGAGAACCGCACGCTGAAGTCAATGCCATTCGATCTGTAAAAGACAAATCATTATTAAAAAAAGCTACAATTTATGTAAGCCTGGAACCTTGCAGTCATTTTGGCAAAACGCCTCCTTGCTGCGATTTAATCATAGAACACCAAATTCCAAATGTTGTAGTTGGAACGGTGGATCCTAACGAAAAAGTAGCAGGAAACGGCATCAAAAAACTAATTGCCGCCGGAGCCAATGTAACAGTTGGTGTTTTAGAAAAAGAATGCAACGAACTCAACAAACGCTTTTTTACTTTTCATCAGCAAAAAAGACCTTATATAATATTGAAATGGGCCCAAAGTCAGGACGGTTTTCTATCTCCAGAAAAAGAAATTGAGCAGGATCGCAAACCGGTTTGGATTACAAATACCTATTCAAGGCAATTGGTTCATAAATGGCGCAGCGAAGAACAAGCTATTTTAGCAGGAACACAAACTGTAATCGACGACAATCCGAAATTAAATACCAGAGACTGGTCAGGAAAAAATCCGGTAAGAGTTGTTTTAGATCAAAACAATCGCATCCCAAAAGACAGTTTTGTTTTTGATAATATGGTAAAAACCATCGTGTTTACAAAATCTGAAACCAACCTTTCGGCAGAAAACACTAACTTTGAAGTAATTGATTTTAATCAAAATATAATACCGCAGATTTTGGCTGTTTTACATCAAAACCAAATTCAGTCTATTATAATTGAAGGCGGATTGCAGACTTTGCAATCTTTTATAGATGAGAATATTTGGGATGAAGCCCGAATTTTTATAGGAAACATTTCTTTTGAAAAAGGAACTAAAGCGCCAATGATTCAGATGAAAAATCCAATTAAAACCTACATTCAGAGCGATGAATTGCTAAACATTAGAAATCATGATTGATACTATAATTTTTGACTTTGGAGATATTTTTATCAATTTAAACAAACAAGCTACCATTTCGGGATTGCAGCAATTAGGCATGACGGAATGGAATGCAGAACTGGACCGTTTGAATCTTTTGTTTGAAACCGGAGATATATCGTATGATGATTTTCTGGCTGGTTTTCAGAAAGAATTACCAAATGCTTCGATAGAAGAAATCTTAAAAGCGTGGAATGCGGTTTTAGCAGATTTTCCTTTGTATCGATTAGAGTTTCTTCAAATGCTTTCAAAAAAATACCGATTGTTTTTATTGAGCAATACAGATTCTATTCATATTGAAACTTTCGAAAACGCAAACGGAATTTCATTTTACAGCGATTTTTATCAATGTTTTGAAAAAGTCTATTTTTCATTTGAAATTGGAATGCGAAAACCAAATCCGGAAGCTTATCAATATATTATTAACAAACATGAATTATCGCCAAAACGTACTTTGTTTGTTGATGACAAAAAAGAAAACACAGATGCTGCCGCCGCTTTAGGTCTTCATGTTTGGAATTTACAAGTTGGACAGGAAGATGTTGTAGATTTATTTGAGAAAAAGATATTGTAAATTGAATTTGGAGAGAATTTACCGCAAAGACGCAAAGATTTACGCAAAGTTCGCGAAGATTTTAACGAATTAAGAATACAAAGTTCGCAAAGCTTTGTATTGATTTAGCTTTGCGAACTTTTTAAGCTTATAAACAAACAGTTAACAATAAAACCCTGGCGAACTTTGCGATAAAATCAACTCTGCTAAAAAAAATAGTAAACATAATTTAGAATTTTACTTTTGGAATACGACGACACTTATAAAACCATAGCTTTTGAATCTGAAGAAGTGCTTTTTAAAGAAAAAGGAAGCAAGTTCTTTGGTTATGCTTTTCCTATAGAACACGAAGACGAAGTAAAACCCATCATCGAAACTTTAAAAAAGCAACATCCGCATGCGGTGCATTATTGTTACGCATATCAATTGGGCACAGCTCCTAAAATTTCGTATCGTGCCAATGATGATGGCGAACCAAGCAATACTGCCGGAGCACCAATTTACGGACAAATACAATCTTTTGGACTAACAAACGTTCTTGTAGTGGTTGTTCGAATTTTTGGCGGAGTAAAATTAGGTGTCGGCGGATTAATCGCTGCTTATAAAACAACCGCACAAATGACTCTTGAAGTTTGTGAGATTGTCGAAAAAACAATTGATGTTCATTTTTTAATTTCTTTTGATTACAAAAACATGAACAAAGTAATGCGGGTCATCAAAGAAAAAAAACTTGAAATTACGTCTCAGGAAATGGAAATCGATGAAGATTCAGGTTTACCAATTGGCAAAATCAAGACAAAAACGCGCAAAAAAAATGCCGAATCAGTATTCGACATTTTTGATTTAATGTTTGAAATCGATATTGAAATTATATAAATTGATATAAAAAGCTATCTCATTTTAACAATTATTCAAGTGTTTTAAACAATTCTAAAATATAATTTGGAGGAGCAGTTGGGCGACCTGATTTTAACGATATAAATACCAAAATAAACACGGCAGTTGTTAATAACTCATTAGCTTCATTATAAATCTCACAGTCAAATTCAATCTTGACTGAGGATTGACTTTTGAAAGTAGTATGAATTGTAAGAAGCTCATCATAACGTGCAGATTTTTTATAATTTATTTGCATCGAAACTATTGGCAAACCAATTCCGCTTTCTTCCATACTTTTATACGAAATCCCTTTATCTCTAAGCCATTCCACGCGTCCGATCTCAAAATAAGGAACATAATTTCCGTGATAAACGACTCCCATTTGATCGGTTTCTGAGTAACGAACACGCACTTGCGTTTGATGATTTTTCATTAGTTATATATTAAAAAAAATTAAATTTAAAAAGTTCACTTACAACTTTTTTTTATAAAATTAGAGGCCAAAATATTTTTTTTTACAGAAATTTGTTCACATATTTGTTATCCCGAAATACGGAATAAAATTGCTCCTTTTTTATTAGGAGAATCTTTATCAATAATAAAAAAATTTATCTGAATCTATGACTAAAACTGCTCAATCGGTATGGGAAAACTGTTTGTCCTTTATAAAAGACAATATTCAAGATCAAGCCTATAAAACTTGGTTCGAACCAATCAAATCAGTTGAGCTAACCGACAACGCGTTATATATTCAAGTACCAAGTAAATTTTTCTACGAATGGTTAGAAGAACACTACGTAAAATTATTGAAAGTTGCGCTTACCAAAGAACTGGGAAAAAACGCAAAGTTACTCTATAAAATTAAAATGGAGAACACTTATGGAAATAAACAGCCTTTTACCGAGCAGCTGCCAAGTTCCAACAGAGTTCCTATGAAACCGCAAGAGGTTGATGCTCCATTTAAAAACCTGAATCCTGAACTTAAGAATCCTTTTGTAATTCCGGGAATCCGAAATTTAAAAATTGAATCTCAGTTAAATCCTAATTATAGTTTTGACAATTTCCTTGAAGGAGACTCTAACCGTTTAGCTCGTTCTGCAGGTATGGCAGTTGCCAACAAACCTGGAGGAACATCATTTAACCCTTTATTGATTTTTGGTGGAGTTGGTTTAGGAAAAACACACCTGGCACATGCTATTGGTGTCGAAGTAAAAGACAAATATCCTGAGAAAACGGTTTTATATATTTCTGCCGAGATTTTCACACAACAATATATTGATTCGGTTAAAAAGAACAATCGTAATGATTTCATTCACTTTTACCAATTAATCGACGTTTTGATTATTGATGATGTTCAGTTTTTATCTGGAAAATCAGGAACTCAGGACGTATTTTTCCATATTTTCAATTATTTGCACCAAAACGGAAAGCAGGTAATTTTGACTTCGGACAAAGCTCCTGTTGACATGCAGGATATCGAACAACGTTTGTTGTCCCGTTTTAAATGGGGATTATCTGCTGAATTGCACCAGCCAGATTATGAAACCAGAATTTCGATCTTAAAAAATATTCTATATCGTGACGGTGTTGAGATGCCGGAAGATATTATTGAATATGTTGCCCGCAACATTAAATCGAATGTGAGAGAACTTGAAGGCGCAATCATTTCGCTAATCGCACAATCTTCTTTTAACAAAAAAGAAGTTACGATCGAATTAGCAAAAAGCGTTGTAGAGAAATTCGTTAAAAACGTAAAGAGAGAAATCTCTATCGATTATATTCAAAAAATTGTGTCTGATTATTTCCAGTTGGATATTGAAACACTTCAATCTAAAACCAGAAAGAGGCACGTGGTTCAGGCAAGACAATTGGCGATGTTTTTTGCAAAGAAATTTACTAAAGCTTCTTTGGCAAACATTGGTTCACAAATTGGAGATCGCGATCACGCTACTGTTTTGCACGCCTGTAAAACTGTTGACAATTTAGTTTCTACAGACAAACAATTCAAGAAATTTGTCGAAGACATCAACAAAAAATTAACGCTATAAACGCGAATCATGCCAGTAAAAATTTTAATGGTTTGCTTGGGAAATATTTGCAGATCACCTTTAGCCGAAGGTATTTTAGCATCAAAATTACCTGAAAACTTTATAGTTGATTCTGCAGGAACCGGATCATGGCACGTGGGTCATTCACCTGACAAACGTTCGATTGCAGTAGCCCAAAAAAACGGATTATGCATTGACAATCAAAAAGGCAGACAATTTAAAACAGCTGATTTTGATGAATTTGATTATATCTATGTTATGGATAGTTCAAATTACAGAGATGTCATTCAGCTAGCCAAAACTCCGGAACACAAAAACAAAGTGCATCTTATTCTAAACGAATTATTTCCGGATGAAAATGTAGATGTTCCAGATCCTTATTACGGAGCTGTAAATGGTTTCGACAACGTTTATCAAATGCTGGACGAAGCTGCCGAAATAATTGCAAAAAAACTTATCGAAAAACATTCATAATTTTAATGTATTTTAATTACTTAACTGATAATTGAAGTACATTTTTCTTTTAATATTAAACCATCACAAATGAAACTTCTAGGAAAACTATATTTAATTCCAACCACAATGGGCGAAAGCGATCCGATGGATGTTTTGCCACAAACCGTAAAAAGAAGTATCGATTTTATAGATCATTATATTGTTGAAAACGAGAAAACGGCCAGAAAATCAATAAAAGCAGTTTCTCCTGAGAAAAAACAATCAGAACTTATACTTTTCACTCTTAATAAACGCACTGAACCAAGTGAGCATTTAGACTTCATCAAACCTTTATTAGAAGGAAAAAATGTAGGTTTAATGAGCGAAGCCGGTTGTCCCGGAGTTGCAGATCCGGGTGCTGTAATTGTAAAATTGGCACACGAGAAAGGAATTCAGGTTGTACCTTTAGTTGGTCCTTCTTCCATCCTACTTGCCATGATGGCTTCCGGAATGAACGGTCAAAGCTTTACTTTCAACGGCTATTTGCCAATTGATAAAGATGAGAAAAAATCGGCTTTGAAACACTTTGAGAAATTATCTCAGGATAAAAACCAATCTCAGATTTTTATTGAAACTCCCTATAGAAACAACAAACTGGTTGAAGATATTCTACAAATCGTAAATCCTTCAACGCATTTATGTATTGCGACCGATATTACATTGCCAACAGAATTTATTAAAACCATGCGAGTTGCGGATTGGAAAAAATTAAAAGTTGATTTGCATAATCGACCTACGATTTTTATTATTCATAAAATGTAAACTAACTTTAAGACCATCATAATGAAAAAGTTTCTATTACTAATTTTGATTTGTTTTACTCAAAATATGTTTTCCCAAGACAACTATGTTCCTAAAGAAAATTTAAGCAATGATGAAAACAAAGTTTACAATACTGCAGGAATAGATCTAGCACCTGAATTTATAGGAGGAATTAATAACTTTTATAAATTCATTTCTCAAAATTACAAAGTTCCAAAAGAAAAACCTGCTTCTGTAAAAGGAAAAGTCTTTGCAAGTTTTGTTATTGAAAAAGACGGTTCATTAAACGATATAAAGATACATAAAGACATAGGTTATGGCACAGGTGAGGAAGCTATTCGGGTTTTAAAACTATGTCCTAAATGGAATCCCGGAAAGCTAAAAGACAAAGAAGTAAGAGTATTTTATGCTATGCCAATAGCTATCAATTAGTTTTTTCTGTAATATCTCCGAAAATTCTCCCTAATCAAACTTTTCAATGAGTAAATTACCGCACATAACCACCAGCATTTTCACAGTAATGTCTAAAATGGCAGCTGAACATAATGCAATAAATCTTTCACAAGGATTTCCAAACTTTCCTGTAGACGAAAGATTAACTGATATTATTGCGAGATTATCCAAAGAAAACGTACACCAATATACACCAATGGCAGGTTTTCCGCCTTTGATGAATCAAATTGCAAAACTGGTTCAGAGTTCATACAACAGAACTATTCTTCCCGAAACAGAAATTTTGGTTACTGCAGGCGCAACTCAAGGAATTTTCACTACGATTTTAGCCTTGGTAAAAACCGGCGACGAAGTAGTTATTCTGGATCCAAGTTATGATTCTTATGAATCTCCCGTTTTATTGTGCAATGCAAAACCCGTTCGTGTAGCATTAAACGATGATTATACGCCAAATTGGGAAACGATTGAAAAAGCCTGTTCCTTAAAAACCAGGATGATCATTATCAATAACCCGCATAATCCAACGGGGAAAATTTTAACGGAAGCTGATTTTCTTCAATTAGAAAAATTACTTTCAAAACATCCGGACATTATTGTTTTATCTGATGAAGTCTACGAATATATTACTTTCGAAGAAAAACATATTTCGGCTCATACCAAAGATTTTCTTTTAAATCGTTGTATCATGGTTTCATCTTTCGGAAAATCATTTCATATTACAGGCTGGAAAATTGGTTACACCGTTGCACCAGAACATTTAATGAAAGAAATCAAAAAAGTACATCAGTTTTTGGTTTTTAGCGTTAATAGTATTTCGCAAGCTGCCGTAAGTGAATATTTAAATGTTGTTGATGTCAATTTGCTTGGAAAATTCTACCAGGAAAAACGAGACTACTTCCAGAAACTGCTTCAAAATAGCCGTTTTGAACTAAAACCTTGCGAGGGAACTTACTTTCAGGTTGCTTCTTACGCCAACATTTCAAATGAAGATGATGTTACTTTTTGTAAAAAACTAATCACAGATCATGGCGTTGCTGCAATTCCAATTTCTACTTTTTATTCTGATCATAAAGACCAAAAATTAATACGTTTTTGCTTTGCTAAGGACAATTTTACATTAGAATCTGCAGCAAAAAAATTATGTGATATATAAAGTTTATTAAAATTTTATAACATTATTATGCGTGCATCCTATTTATTTAATTAATATTGTAATAAAAAGAAAAAAATATGAGCTATACAGATAAAATGTTAAGAGATGACGCTTTAAAAGGTAAAGTCATAGTAGTAACAGGCGGCGGAAGCGGTTTAGGAAAAGCAATGACCAAATATTTCTTAGAATTAGGCGCTCAGGTAGCCATTACTTCAAGAGATTTAGAAAAGCTAAAAAATACAGCCACCGAACTTGAAACTGAAACTGGAGGAAAATGTTTACCGCTTCAATGTGACGTTCGTCATTATGAAGAAGTAGAGAATATGCTTCAGGAAGTTCTAAAAGCTTTTGGAAAAGTGGATGTTCTTTTAAACAATGCTGCCGGAAATTTCATTTCTCCAACTGAGCGTTTATCTGCAAATGCATTTGATACTGTTATAGATATCGTATTAAAAGGTTCTAAAAACTGTACGCTGGCTTTTGGGAAACACTGGATCGATACCAAACAAAAGTCTTCTACAATATTAAATATCGTTACCACTTATGCCTGGACAGGATCAGCTTATGTTGTACCAAGTGCCACTGCAAAAGCTGGAGTTTTGGCCATGACACGCAGTTTAGCGGTAGAATGGGCAAAATATGGAATCCGTTCTAACGCGATTGCACCGGGACCATTCCCAACAAAAGGAGCGTGGGACAGATTATTACCCGGAGATCTTGCCGAAAAATTCGACATGGCTAAAAAAGTACCATTGAAACGTGTAGGAGATCATCAGGAATTGGCCAATTTAGCTGCTTATTTAGTTTCTGATTTTTCTGCTTATGTAAATGGCGAAGTAATCACGATCGATGGTGGCGAATGGCTAAAAGGCGCAGGACAATTTAATTTATTAGAAGCCATTCCCGAAGAACTTTGGGATCAGCTTGAAATGATGATAAAAGCAAAAAAGAATAAATAATTACAAGTGCTTACTAAATTCAGAATATTTTATTAAAACTATACTGATTGCACTAAATCCCGATGACATTGTTATCGGGATTTTTTATTTTTTTTTTACCATATAAGTCACAATCTTTTAACCATATAAGCGATATAAGTTCAGTTAAGTAGCATTTTGTTTAAAAATATTGTTACTTACATTTACTTATATCACTTATATGGTTTAAATAAATAATATGTTCATTCAATTCACTTAAATTATTATTTTTGCCAAAACAAATAATAAAAAAAAATATGCTCATTATTGGAATTGCAGGAGGAACAGGAAGTGGAAAAACAACAGTAGTACATCAAATTATGAACGAATTACCAGACACTGAAGTTGGCGTAATTTCTCAGGATTCCTACTATAAAGAAACCCATAATTTGTCGTTCGACGAAAGAGCATTAATCAATTTTGATCATCCGCGCGCGATCGATTTTGAGTTATTGGTAAAACATTTAAAAGCATTAAAAGAAGGCGAAACTATCGATCAGCCCGTTTATTCTTTCATACAACATAACAGAACTGATGATACAGTTTCGACGCATCCAAGAAAAGTGATGATTGTTGAAGGAATTTTAATTTTGACAAATCCGGAGCTTCGTGATCTTTTTGATGTTAAAGTTTTCGTTCATGCCGACTCTGACGAAAGATTAATTCGTCGTTTAAAACGTGATATTTCAGAACGAGGACGTGATATCGACGAGGTTTTAACCCGTTATCAAAACACCTTAAAACCTATGCACGAGCAATTTATCGAGCCATCTAAAGCTTTTGCAGATATCATCATCCCTAACGATAAATACAATACGGTAGCCATTGATGTAGTTCGCGCTGTAATTAATCAACGAATTTCATAATTTTTATCGTAAATTTATTCCATAATCCCGATAGCAATCGGAACCTGCTTTCGCCTCTATACTTTTATGTCCGCCGCAGCTGCTATAAAAGGATAGAGGCTCAAACGAAGTTCACTGAACACAAATGAAAACAGTAAACTAAGTGAAATAATCGGGGCTAGAACACCAATCGAAATTAAAAGAAATAATCAGTTGAAAGAGAAAATGAAATTTAAAAACCCATATAAAGGCAAGCGCTGGTTTAAATTACTGAGCAATAAATATGTTTGGGTTTTACTTTTTTTTATTGTCTGGATGTTATTTCTGGACAATTACTCTTATTTTGATCATCGTTTTCTGGACGGGCAGATTAACGAACTACAAGACAACAAAAAATATTATCAGGACGAAATAAAAAAAGATCAGGAACAGATCAAACAGCTTAAAAATCCTGAACAAATAGAAAAATATGCCCGCGAAAAGTACTTCATGAAAAAAGACAGCGAAGATATTTACATCATTCAATTTGAAGGAGATACTATTCAAGACACACAAGAATAACCAGAAAAAAGTAAAAAAACCAATGGCTACTACCCTATTCGACGATTTTAATTCGATTTCATCCAAACAATGGAAACAAAAAATTCAGTTTGAATTAGATGGAGCAGATTATAATGAAACCGTAATTTGGAATTCTCCGGAAGACATTCAGGTTAAACCGTTTTATCATATAGATGAATTTTCTAAGGCTGCTTCTGTTAAAACCCAAGCATCCAATTTTAAAATTTGTCAAAACATCTTTGTATACGACATTGATAAATCGATTCAAAGAGCTATAAATACTATCGACAGAGGTGCCGAAAGCTTACGTTTTACTATCGAAAATGAAAAAATAGATGTTCAAAAATTATTAGAAAATCTTCCTTTAGAAAACAGAACCGTTTACTTTAATTTGAAATTTATTTCAATCGATTTCGTAAAAGTATTAGACACCATTTCGATTCAGAAAAAAGCTATTTTTTATTGCAATATGGACCCTATTGGTCATTTTGCAAGAGAAGGAAACTGGTTTATTACAGCTGATAAAAATAATTTCGAAGCGATCGAAAAAATTGCAAAAGCTACTACAAACCTGACACTTTTAAGTGTCGATTCAGGTTTGTATCAAAATGCCGGAGCTAACATTACACAACAAATTACCTACAGTTTAGCGCACGCAAACGAATATTTGAATCGTTTACCAACAATTACAAAACCGTTTGTATTTCAAATATCAGTAGGAACAAATTATTTTTTTGAAATTGCAAAACTTCGTGCTTTACGAATGCTTTTCAAATTAATTGCTTCAGAATATCATCCGGAATTAGAATACCATTTTCTGGTAACACCAACTAAACGCAATAAAACAATTTACGATTATAATGTAAATATGTTACGTACCACAACCGAATGCATGTCGGCAATATTGGGTGGCGCAGATGCTGTGGCAAATTTACCGTATGATTCCTTATACCATAAAGACAACGAATTTGGCGACCGAATTGCCCGTAACCAATTGTTGGTTTTAAAACATGAAAGTTATTTTGATAAAGTAAATAATCCGGCAGACGGAAGTTATTACATAGAAAGTCTGACCATGCAATTGGCTGAAAAAAGTTTGGCTTTATTTAAAGATATTGAAGCAAATGGAGGTTTCTTAAAACTTCTAAACGACGGAACTATTAAAAAGAAGATTCAGGAGAGCGCTGCAAAAGAACAGGAATTGTTCGATTCTAAAAAAGAAGTTTTGTTGGGAACGAATAAATACCCCAACAAAGAGGATAGAATGAAACACGATTTAGAATTGTTTCCTTTCGTAAAAATAAAACCAAGAAAAACATTAATTACACCCATAATCGAAAAACGATTGGCCGAAAAACTGGAACAAGAACGATTAGATCTTGAGTAATCATTTTTCAAAGTAATTAATAAACTACTCAAAAGAGTATTTCCATGATAAGAAAAGACCTTAAACATATTAAGTTAGAAGTTAAAAGTGAGAAGTTAGACGAACTGACGAATAATTCAGAACCTATAACTGAAAATTTTTACACAGCAGAAGGCATCGAGCTCAAAAAAACTTATTCTGAAAAAGATATCGAGGATTTAGAGTTTCTTGATTTTGGAGCAGGTTTTGCTCCCAATTTGAGAGGTCCTTACGCTACTATGTATGTGAGACGCCCGTGGACAATTCGACAATATGCCGGATTTTCGACCGCAGAAGAAAGCAATGCCTTTTACAGAAGAAATCTTGCAGCAGGACAAAAAGGACTTTCTATCGCTTTTGATTTACCTACGCATCGTGGTTATGATTCTGATCATGAAAGAGTTGTTGGTGATGTCGGAAAAGCCGGAGTTGCAATCGATTCTGTCGAAGACATGAAAGTTTTATTTGATCAGATTCCGCTAGACGAAATGTCGGTTTCAATGACCATGAATGGTGCAGTTTTGCCTATTATGGCCTTTTATATTGTGGCAGCTGAAGAACAAGGTGTAGCAATTGAAAAATTATCAGGAACGATCCAGAATGATATTCTAAAAGAATTTATGGTCCGTAATACTTATATCTATCCGCCAACACCTTCTATGAAGATTATTGCAGATATTTTTGAATTTACGAGCAAGAAAATGCCAAAATTCAATTCGATCTCTATTTCCGGATATCATATGCAGGAAGCCGGAGCAACAGCCGATATTGAATTGGCGTATACTTTGGCAGATGGTTTAGAATATATTCGAACAGGACTTTCTACCGGAATGACAATCGATGAGTTCGCTCCTCGCCTGTCTTTCTTTTGGGCAATTGGAATGAATCACTTTATGGAAATTGCTAAAATGCGCGCCGGAAGAATGATCTGGGCAAAATTAGTGCAGCAATTTAATCCTAAAAGCGATAAATCTTTAGCTTTACGAACACATTGCCAGACAAGTGGCTGGAGTCTAACAGAACAAGATCCTTTTAATAATGTCGCCAGAACTTGTATCGAAGCCACTGCGGCCGCCTTTGGAGGAACGCAATCCTTACATACTAATGCACTAGACGAAGCGATTGCATTACCAACCGACTTTTCGGCAAGGATTGCCCGTAATACACAGATTTTTTTACAGGAAGAGACTAAAATTACAAAAACTGTTGATCCTTGGGGAGGAAGTTATTACGTTGAAAGCCTAACAAATGAAATTTTAAAAAGTACCTGGAAACTAATAGAAGAAGTTGAAGAATTAGGCGGAATGACAAAAGCGATTGAAGCCGGAATTCCGAAACTAAGAATTGAAGAAGCTGCAGCCAGAAAACAAGCAAGAATTGATAGCGGACAGGATATTATTGTGGGTGTAAACCAATATCGCCTGGAAAAAGAAGATCCATTGCATATTTTGGATGTGGACAACCAAATGGTCCGCAAACAACAATTAGAGCAACTTGAACAAATAAAAGCAACAAGAGATACTGAAAAAGTAAATCAATCACTCGAAAAATTAATACTTTGTGCCAAAACCGGACAAGGAAACTTATTGGAAATTGCTATCGAAGCCGCTCGAAACAGGGCAACATTAGGCGAAATTAGCGATGCTCTGGAAAGTATTTTTGGCCGATATAAAGCCCAAATTAAATCCTTTAGCGGTGTGTATAGTGCAGCAATAAAAAACGACGAGAATTTTGAAAAGGCAAAACAATTAGCAGATGCCTTTGCAAAGCAAGAAGGAAGACGTCCCAGAATTATGATTGCCAAAATGGGACAGGACGGTCATGATCGCGGTGCAAAAGTAGTTGCCACCGGATATGCCGATGTAGGTTTTGATGTCGACATAGGTCCACTTTTTCAAACCCCTGCCGAGGCTGCCAAACAAGCGGTTGAAAATGACGTACATATTTTAGGCGTTTCATCATTAGCAGCAGGACATAAAACACTTGTACCGCAAGTTATAGAAGAACTTAAAAAACACGGACGCGACGATATCATGGTTATTGTAGGCGGAGTAATTCCTGCGCAAGACTATCAATTTTTATTTGATGCAGGAGCTATTGCGGTTTTCGGACCGGGAACTAAAATTAGCGAAGCGGCTATTAAAATTCTGGAAATTCTAATTGACTAAAAAGCATAAAAAAATCCCGAATTGTATCGGGATTTTTTTTGCTTATGCAAATTTTAAATTTGATCGTGTATTGTAGCATCACTATCAGCTTCGATACGAGAAAGATCATAACCTCCAAAGGCTTTCATATAACTTTTTAATGAAGTTCCGTAAGCATCTCTAAAATGCCTGTTTCTATTTTTAAAAAAGTTTTTTACTGAACCAGCTCCTCCAAGGTGTGCGGCGGCTAAAATTCCCGATTCGGTAATTTCAATACCATTGATAATCTTTCCTTCATACTTTTCTATTTCATTACGTAAAATCCATTTGTTTTTGGACAGTAATGCAATAAATGCTTTTTCTTGTAATGCAGGATCTTTTAAAAAGGCTTTGTTGTTTTTAACACCAACCGCCCTTAATGCTTTAGAACCAAATTGGTATTTCCCCATATAACCTAACGAATTTACCAATCGGTATTTTCCCTGAGATTCTTTAAAGGCTACCGCTTCTTTAAAACTGATAAGGCGCTTTTCTGTAAATACAACATTTACCTTTTTGACTGTAGGATAATCATCCTCTTCCAGCGATGGAAACAAGTATTCAGATCCATCTGTTTTTTCTATTAGAAACCAAGGTTTAGTTTCTAGATTAAAGGGTTTAAAACCCAAACTTAAAAATGTAATAATAACGATCAAACTCGCATAAAAATACCACTTCTTTATCATAAATTGTTTTTCTTCAAATCCCTGTCACCTCTTTGAAATTTCTACGGTGCAAAGATAAGAAATACAAAACAACCCTGTAAATCAATAAGTTACATATTTTTAGAAATATAAATATAGCTACTAATCCCTTTATTGATGCAGATTACGAGGCGAAAACCAAGGTTTTAATTTAGCTTCAAAAGCGCCAAAATATAAATCTGAAAAATGCAATTTTTATCAATTTTTTAGCAAATTAGTTAAAATAGCAAGATTAAACCTACCAAACACTTATGATTTTTAAAGATAATTTACGGCATTTAAATTTGGTTTTTTCATTAAATTTATGTAAACTAAAATATAATATTTTGTAAATTTTAGTTTTTCAGATTAAATAAATTGAGAATTATGATCTGTATTTTTTAATTATTATTTTAAAATTAGAATGAAAAATGAGCAAAAATATTCAATAAAGAATCTTCCTAAATTTCTAGAAAATTATTTATTTTAAATAATAGAACAACATAAGTAAATAAGATAAAAAAACCGAAGAGTAAGTCTTCGGTTTCTTTGTCTTATTTTAATCATTAATAGTGAATAAAATTATCTTGTCACTCCCTGACTAGCGATCCAGTCAGAATATTTTTTTGCATTTATTTGATGCTGCTCATAAGTTGATGCAAATTCATGATAGCCAAAACGATCTATACTTGCACAGAAATAAATATAATCGTTCTTTTCAGGATTTAAAACCGCATCAACAGCTGTGATATCAGGCATTGCGATTGGTCCTGGAGGAAGTCCAATATTTACATAGGTATTGTATGGAGATCTCATAACCAGATCATTATAAAAAACTCTCTTGATAACCTGATCAAAATTATTATCTCTCAATTTTAAGGCATAAATAACGGTTGGATCTGCTTGTAAAGGCATTTCTAAACGTAAACGATTCAAATATACGCCCGCAATGCGAGGTCTTTCATCTTTTTTAACTGATTCTTTATGAACGATAGAAGCTAAAATGGTAGCCTGAACCGGAGTTAAACCTTGTTTTTTTGCTTTTTCGATTCTTTCAGCCGTCCAGAAATTATGATATTCCTTAATCATTTTATCGCGAAATTTCTCTGCAGAAGTATTCCAATAAATCTCATAGGTATTTGGGATAAACATCGCAAAAACATTTTCTTCATTAAAACCATTTTCTTTTAGAAAAGCCGGATCTTTAATTGCTTTCATTAAAGATAAACTGTCCGCTTCGATCTCAGCACCCACTCTTCCGGCAAAGTTTTCTAAGCGTTCCTGATTATTAAAAGATAATTTTACAGGAATATTGGCTCTCATTGCGCGAACCAAATCGATATTATTCATGTCTTTTTTAAGTAAAAAGCGACCTGATTTTACATTTTCAGGATAGCTTCTTTTACTGGCTACCATTTCAAAATTGTCGAAATTTTTAATGTAAGGCGCTAATATTTTCTTTACATCTGTATAATTTGCATTTGTAGGAACGTATACATATAGTTCCTTTTCGTCAAATTTAGTATTGGCACTGAATATTTTACTAATTAAAATAAATCCGTAAATCATTAAAACTGAAATTACGGCTACAGCAGTTATTGTGATGATTTTTTTTAAGCTCAAAGTATAAAGTTTAAATTTGTTTATTAATTAACTGAAAAATTGCTTCATCCTGATAGTGGTTATTAAGCAAAATCCAATCCTTTTTGATTCCTATTTTCTCAAAGCCAAATTTAGTAAAAAGAGCTATACTTGCTACATTTCCTACAGCAATATTTGCATACAGTTGATGTAAATTTAAATTATGAAAAGAATACTTGATTAAAAGTTCTAAAGCCTCAGAACCAATATTTTGATTTCTGTTTTCACCTTTCTGAATAACAATTCCAACACCTGCCCTGTTATTTTTAGGATCAAATTCGAATAAATCAATTAACCCAATCGCCGGAAAATCCTGATCCTGACAGATTGCCAAACGCAATTGTTTGGCTTCATAAATATCTTGTTGTGCATTTTCGAGATATTGGCGAACTAAAAACCGGCTATAAGGTGTTTGTGTATTACTGACTTCCCAAATGCTTTCATCATTTTCCATTGCATAAACAAACTCCAGATCATTAGGTTCTAATGCACGCAGATAAATATTTTCTCCTTTTAGTGTAATCATTGTTGATTTAGATTGCAGATTTTAGTCTACAAATTTTGGAATTTGGAATTTAAAAATTGAATTTTATACCTCTATTGTACCTTTAAAAACAAATTTCGCAGGACCGGTTAGGAAAACATTGGTAAAATGATCTCCAAGTTTATCAAAAGAAACAACTAGTTTTCCGCCTTCAACATTTAAGTTAATCGAAGTTTTATCTGTTTGACCTATAGCGTTCATTGCAATTGCAACTGCTGTTGCTCCCGTTCCGCAAGCCAGAGTTTCATCTTCAACACCTCTTTCATAAGTACGAAGTGAAAAAGTACCATCGTCAACCTTTTTTACAAAATTGATATTGCTTCCTTTTTCGCCATACAACTCGCCATATCGAATTGCAGCACCATTCTCTTTTACATTATAATGTTCTAGGTCATCAACAATCTGAACATGATGTGGAGAACCGGTATCTAAAAAAGTATATGAATCTTTCTTTTGTACTTGATCAACATCAATCATTTGCAGAGAAATAATAGCATCATCACCTACAGAAGCGTGATGCAAACCGTCTGTTGCTATAAATGTAGCTTCGTCTTTAATAACGCCTAATTGGTTGGCAAAAGCCACTAAGCAACGTCCGCCGTTTCCGCACATTGAACTCTGATTTCCGTCTGAGTTATAATACACCATTCTGAAGTCAGTTTCGGTATCATTTTCTAATAAAATAAGTCCATCTGCTCCAATTCCGAAACGTCTGTCACACAGGCGTTCAATCAATTTAATATTATCTTTTGGAAAGAAATCTGAACGATTATCAATCATTACAAAATCATTTCCGGTACCCTGATATTTATAAAATTCTATTTGCATTTTTTTTCCATTAATAATACAAAAGTACGAACAAATAATTAATGAAATGTTAATCAATGTTAAAGAGCGTTAAACCATTTTATTCGTTAATTTTTTGAATTATTTTTACGTGAAAATACATAAACATAAATTATAACAACTTAAACATATAATATAACTATGAAAAGACTTTCAACCTTATTTTTGGTTTCACTACTTAGCGGTGCTACTACACTTGGTGCTTACAAGTTATTATTTGAAAGCAACAATTCTTTTTTTGGAAGACAAAATTCTGTTGTAACTCTTGCCCCTAATTCGTTTGGAAAAAATGTTGCTTTATCTACTGAAACGGTCGATTTTACAGCCGCCGCAGATAAAACAATTCACACAGTTGTTCACGTAAAAAATGTTTCGCGAAGAACTGTTAGCAATCCTATGTTAGAATTTTTCTATGGCTACGGCGGCCAACAGCAGCAAGAACAAGTAGGAACGGGATCTGGTGTAATTATTTCTGAAGACGGATATATTGTCACGAATAATCACGTTATCAAAGATGCCACAGAAATCGAAATTACTTTAAACAATAAAAAGTCATATAAAGCAAAACTAATTGGTACCGATTCTAAAATGGATATCGCTTTACTAAAAATTGATGCTGATGAAAAATTACCTTACACCGCTTTTGCCAATTCAGATTCTGTAAAAATTGGCGAATGGGTTTTGGCAGTTGGAAATCCGTATAACTTGACTTCAACCGTAACTGCCGGAATTGTTTCGGCGAAAGCCAGAAATTTAGATACTAAAGGAATTCAGTCTTTTATTCAAACTGATGCTGCCGTAAACCCAGGTAATAGTGGTGGTGCACTAGTTAACACGAGAGGAGAATTAATTGGTATTAATACCATGATTTCATCTATGACAGGTTCTTATGTAGGTTATTCATTTGCTGTTCCTTCGAATATCGCCCGAAAAATTATCGAAGATATTATGGAATTTGGAAATGTTCAAAGAGGAATTCTAGGCGTCGAAGGCGGCGAATTAAATAGTACTGCCTCTAAAGAATTAGGTGTTACTGAAACTCAGGGTTTTTACATCAGTAAAGTTTCTAAAAATTCAGGTGCAGAAAAAGCCGGTTTGGGTAAAGGAGATATTATTGTAAAACTTGACGATCAAAATATTGCAACTTATGCTGATCTTTCTGGATATATCAATACAAAACGACCAAATGATGTTGTTAAAGTAACTTATATAAAAGAAGGAAAAACCAAAACAGTTCCCGTAACTTTAAGCAAAAACGAATTTTATAGTACCGAATTTAAAGGAATTGAATTAGAAAACATTGATGCTGCCGACAAAAAGAAATTCAGAATTGATTATGGTGTAAAAATCAGAAACATCAACAATGAAAACTTAATGCAATATCAAAACGAATTACAAGGTAATATTATCCTGAGTATCGATAATGTAAAAGCAACAAATATCGAGACGGTTGCTAAACTTTTAAACAGAAAAGATGAAGCACAAAGTGTTCGTCTGGAAATGATCAATAAAAATGGAGAAATCCTTAGAATTATTATTTAAAAGAAAAGTCTCAGTTTCCAGTAACAGTATACAGTTTCTTTACAGACTGAAAACTGAGACCGAGACTGAAAACTTATAAATTTAACAATGTAAAAAAGCCATCTTAGCAATAAGGTGGCTTTTTTATTTTTCAAAAATAAATCGCAAAATAGTTTACGAAATCGATTGAAATGGATACTTTTGCGCAAAATTTAAAAATATTCGTGTATTTATTTTTTCAATTTAATCAATTATGAGCAAAAAAACATTGTACCAAAAAGAGGTATCATTACAAGTCGACCGAAGAAGAGCTGGTGTCGAATTAATTAAAATCATAAGCGATTTATGGTATGACAAATCCATTGAAATGGTCTTATTCAAAAATCAATTATTGGATAAAAATGTCAGCGATATTATCAATTTACATCAATATGCAGGTGAATTCGTAGGCAAACCTATCACCATTTTTGATTCGGTTGAAATCGCAAAAGTTGTTTTATCTTTAGATCTTCCTCCTGCAAAATTAGATCTTGGAAAACTAACTTATGAATATCGTTTAGAAGATGAAAAATATCCCGATGCGAGATATTTTGTAATCGACAAATTGAAAAAAGCAAAATCATCAGAAGAAATTCAGCCAAAAGATGTTGTATTATATGGATTTGGAAGAATCGGACGTTTATTGGCAAGAGAATTAATGTCTAAAACGGGAAAAGGAAATCAATTGCGTTTGAGAGCAATTGTAACCCGTGATAAAAATGACGCAATTACTTTAGAGAAACGAGCTTCTCTTTTGCGATATGATTCTATTCACGGAGATTTTCAAGGATCTGTGATTGCTGACCCAAAAAACAATGCGCTGATTATCAACGGAACTACTGTACATATCATCACAGCAAATTCCCCGGAAGAAATTGATTATACCCAATACGGAATCAATGATACGTTAGTGATTGATAATACCGGAGCTTTTACTACCGAGGAAGCTTTAAAAAGACATTTAACATCTCAAGGTACTAGTAAAGTTTTATTGACAGCACCCGGAAAAGGAGTTCCTAATATTGTACATGGCGTAAATCACAATGAATATAATCCTGACGAAATAAATATTTTTTCAGCTGCTTCTTGCACTACAAATGCGATAACACCCGTCTTAAAAGCTATTGAAGATACCCTAGGAGTTGTAAAAGGGCACTTAGAAACCATTCACGCTTATACAAACGATCAAAATCTGGTCGATAATATGCATAAAAAATACCGTCGTGGAAGAGCTGCAGCTTTAAATATGGTTATTACCGAAACTGGTGCCGGAAGTGCTGTTGCAAAAGCATTACCCTCATTAGAAGGAAAATTAACTTCGAATGCTATTAGAGTACCCGTCCCAAATGGTTCTTTAGTTGTTTTGAATTTAGAAGTTAAAAAAGCGACTTCGATTTCGGCTATCAATAAAATCATGAAAAAATACGCCCTTGAAGGCGAATTGGTCGAACAAATAAAATATTCATTAAATAATGAACTTGTTTCATCTGATATTGTTGGTACATCTGCCCCATCTATTTATGACAGTAATGCCACAATAGTATCTCAAGACGGAAAAAACATTGTATTATATATTTGGTATGATAACGAATATGGTTACAGTCATCAGGTAATTAGATTAGCAAAATACATTGCCAAAGTAAGACGTTTTACTTACTATTAACATATAACCAAAACAAATCAACAAACCATTTATCTAAAACCATCAGGCCCTGTCTGGTGGTTTTTTTCTATTATCAAAAATTTACATGCTCTAAATCAGAATCTCAATTGTAAATTATATTGGCAAAACAGTTGTACTCTTTACTTCAGAAATTACAAAAACAGTATTAATAAGAGAAACCTCCGGTAATATCGATAATTTTTTTTGATGAAACTGATGATAACTTTCCATATCCGGAATGATAATTTTTAGCATATAATCAAAATTTCCTGAAACATAATTACACTCTACGACTTCAGGCAAATTTAAAATCGATTGATTAAATCCTTCTGATGTGTCATAAGTTTGCTTTGTTAAGGTAACCTGACAATAAACCGTAAGATTATTGCCGAGTTTTTTCTTATTCAAAATAGAAACATATTTTTCAATAACTCCATCTTTTTCAAGACGTTTTACCCGATCATGAACAGGGGTTAAAGACAAATTTATTTTGTTTGCGATGTCTTTTAGCGTGTAGTGCGCATTTTCCTGTAAAAGACGTAAGATTTTTTTGTCAATTTCATCTAAAGCCATAACGAAAACGTTTTCTGTAATTAATAAAAATAAGTCATTTTTTCTTTTTGGACGAGTTTAAACACTCTCAAATAGAATATTTTTCTGTAAAAGTATTAAATAAAATAATATTTTCTTATTTATAGGTCCTTAATCCATAATAAATTCTCTATCTGTAGTTTTGTAAAAGAATCTCAACAAAAACAAAAAAATCCAACAAAAATGATAATAGGTGTTCCAAAAGAAATAAAAAATAACGAAAACCGTGTAGCGTTAACTCCTGCAGGTGTTTCTGAAATGAAAAAACACGGACATGTAGTTTATGTTCAGGCAACTGCTGGTTTAGGCAGCGGTTTTAGTGACGAAGAATATACAACTGCAGGTGCAGTAGTTTTGGCTACTATCGAAGAAGTGTATGCTATTGCTGAAATGATCATCAAAGTAAAAGAACCAATTGCATCTGAATATCCATTAATCAAAAAAGATCAATTATTATTTACTTACTTCCATTTTGCTTCATCAGAGCCATTAACTCATGCAATGCTTGAAAAAGGTGCTGTATGTTTAGCTTACGAAACAGTAGAAAAAGCAGATCGTAGTTTACCATTATTGGTGCCAATGTCTGAAGTTGCAGGTCGTATGGCTATTCAACAAGGAGCTAAATATCTTGAAAAACCATTAAAAGGAAGAGGAATTCTTTTAGGTGGTGTTCCGGGTGTACCTCCTGCTAAAGTTTTAGTTTTAGGTGGAGGAATCGTTGGAACTCAAGCTGCAAAAATGGCTGCTGGTTTAGGTGCTCAGGTAACCATTATGGATTTAAGTTTGCCACGTTTACGTTATTTAGATGACATTATGCCAGCAAACGTAAATACAGAAATGTCTAATCACTACAATATTACAAAAGCAATCGCTACAGCTGATTTAATTGTTGGAGCCGTTTTAATTCCAGGAGCAAAAGCACCTCACTTAATTACTCGTGATATGCTAAAATTAATGCGTCCGGGAACTGTTGTTGTTGACGTTGCAGTTGACCAGGGAGGATGTATTGAAACTTGTACTCCTACAACACATGAAAATCCAACTTTTATTATTGATGATATTGTTCACTACTGTGTAGCAAATATGCCTGGTGCTGTTCCTTACACATCGACTTTAGCCTTAACTAATGCTACTTTGCCTTATGCAGTGCAATTAGCAAACAAAGGATGGGAAAAAGCTTGCAGCGAAAACGAAGAATTGAAAAAAGGATTAAATATTGCTAACGGAAAAATTCTTTATAAAGGAGTTGCTGAAGCTTGGAATCTTCCTTTTAACGAAGAGTTAGTGTTAGCAAACGCATAGTGCTAACATTAAAATAAGTGCTTACTAAAACACTATTTAAGGGCTTTTCTTAATTGAAAAGTCTTTTTTTTAGACATAAAAAAACCTGTCATGAATTTTGACAGGTTTTATTTTTATATCAAATAATGAAAACTATTTTTTCTCATCTAATACTTCTTGTAACACTTTTGCTTCAGTCCCATTTGGGAAAGTAACTTTAATTTTCTGTGCTATTGTTGGAGCAATTTCAGTAATAGCTTTCTTATCATAAGATTCTCCTTTTTTAATATGCCATCCATAAAAAATAGCAGGCACATGAGTATCATAACTATAAGGCGTTCCATGAGATGTTCCTGTAGTTGAATATTCTATATCACCAGGTTTATCAATAATAACCAAATCCCCATTTTGAGTTACATCAAAACCTTTTGCAACAAAATTTAAATAATAGTCATTTCCTGAATTAGCCAATATTTCTTCTTCAGTGTAAACCTTTTTAACTTGTGGCTGCGAAATCAAAAATTCTTTAAAAGCTTGTTTTACTTTTACCAAGTCTAACTTCTTATCTTTAATAATTTGCTTATTAAAGAAAACATTGAAATTTGAATAATTTAAAATTAAATCAACTCCAAATGTTTTAGTTGAGAAATCCTGTAAACTCTTTTTAACATCTTTAGACGGATAATTATCTACATTATATTTACGATCTTTCAAATAAATTACGTTTTCAGCACCAGCATGATCAGCAGTTAAGAAAAGTAAATAATTTCCTTTTCCAACAGTTTTATCTAAATAGGCCAAGAAATCGGCAATAGTTTGGTCGAGTCTTAAATAAGTATCCTGTAGTTCCATCGAACGTGGCCCAAGTAAGTGGCCTACATAATCAGTAGAAGAAAAACTTACAGTTAAAAAGTCTGTAATATTATCTTTTCCTAATTCTTCTTTTTCAATAGCTTTCTTAGCAAATTCAGCCAACAAATCATTTCCAAAAGGAGTCGCCCTTAAAATCCCTGCATCATTCTTCTCATACATTGACTTTAAATCATATGGGAAAACGGGAGCTGCACTTCCGTACAACTTACCCTCGTAAGGATTATTATCCGGTAAACTTTCGTTATAAGTAGAAGCTGGCTTGTACAAATCCCAACCTTTATTAATGTAAGGCATATAATGTTTCTCATTATTAAACTCAGTAACCCATTCAGGCAATTTTTCTCCGTAAAAAGTACTGGAAATAAAAGACCCGGTTTTACTATACCAAAAAGCCCAATTAGCAAAATGACCTGCTGGTAAAATTGCGCCACGATCTTTAAGGCTAATTCCAATAACTTTTCCTTCAAAATTAGTAGCCATTCTTACTTCGTCAGTAATAGTAGTACTTTGTAAATTCTTAGGAGACATTGCGCCTTCTTCAACTGTGCCATCCCCTACAGTTTTTACACCGGCATCATCTGTGCAATACATTTCCTTACCAAGGGTTCTGCTAAACCATTCATTCCCCACAATTCCGTGTGTCGCCGGAGTAGTTCCAGTATAAATAGAAGCATGTCCAGGAGCTGTATAAGTAGGCATATAATTATAATGCATATTCTGAAAAGTATATCCATTATTCATTAGTCTCTTAAATCCGTTTGGTGAAAAATCATCTGAAAAGCGATACAAATATTCCATTTTCATCTGATCTACTACAATACCTACCACCAACTTAGGTCGCTGTTGAGCACTTAAATTTGAGATAACAAACAATGTCAACAATACAATACTTTTTTTCATACTTCAATTATAATATTTGATACAAAAATACAGATTAGCATTTAGATAGGCTAGCGCACTATAATTTAAAACTTAAAAACGATTATAATTTAACAGAAAAATAGACTTAAAATTATATGGGCGTTTCCCTCCGGGCCGGGCTGTCCGCTAAATCTTTTGCGAGAGACGTTTTAGATTGCTTTGCCAGAAGTGTAGTGTGTCGCAAAAGGATATCGCTCCCATCCCTAACGCAGTTTACGGTAAAAAGGAAGTACTATTTTCAAAGGAAATTCCAACTTCTAAATCCCAAATTCCAATCCATAGAACCTCATAGTTTTTACTTTCAGAAGAGATCATGTAAATAAACTGTTATTTAACCGCAAAGAACGCAAGGGATTACGCAAAGTTCGCAACGAACAGCCTTTGCGACCTTAATAAAGACAGCATTACAGACAATAAAAAAAACCT
>NZ_LVEN01000043.1 GCF_001686925.1 Flavobacterium piscis | reverse complement strand
AATCAGAAGGAGAAGACACATAGGTATAAGAAAAAGATGCGAGACGAACAGCCTTTGCGGCCTTAAAAAAAAAAGCAGTACAGACAATAAAAAAAACCTTTGCGTACTTTGCGGTAAATTTCACAAAGTGATATAAACAAAAAATCCCTCCCGATAAATCGGGAAGGATTCTTAAAAGAAAGGCGACGACATACTCTCCCACATAACTGCAGTACCATCTGCGCAGGCGGGCTTAACTACTCTGTTCGGGATGGGAAGAGGTGAGCCCCGCCGCAATAACCACCTTAAGGCCGTTTTGCAATGGGTGATTAGCCTTAGCTAGTCAACATTACACAATATCTTAACATACTGAGATAAAGAAAAGTATTTTATTTATTAGAAAGTTTCTCCCCCCGACCGGAGTCGGGGGAAAAGGGTGTACATAAGCTTACGGATTATTAGTACTACTCGACTATGACATTACTGCCTTTACATCTATAGCCTATCAACGTGGTCATCTTCCACGATCCTTAAAAGAAATCTCATCTTGTGGTGGGTTTCGCGCTTATT
>NZ_LVEN01000042.1 GCF_001686925.1 Flavobacterium piscis | reverse complement strand
TTTGCTGGTTGCAAATGTAACTTCTGTTTTTAAATCTCACAAGCTTTTCTTAATCTTTTTTTGAAAATAAATTTTCAGTTTGATTCGTAATGCTTGTCAGTATTTCAGTGAACGTCTGTCGCTGTTGCGGGTGCAAAAGTAGACCCTTTATTTACATTTACAAGCCTTTTTATTATATATTTTCCATCTTTTTTATAAGTAACTGGTTGGGTGGTTTTTACAAGGCGAAGTTTTTTTAATCTTTGGCTGCTTTTGTTGGGTTTTGCCTGTTTTAGGTGGTTTTGCCACGAAGGCGCTAAGGCGCGAAGGTTTCTTTTTTTCTTGGCTTTGTTTTGAAAAAGTCGCAAAGTTGGGGGTTTTACTGTTTTTTTTAATCGCGCAATCCCGATAGCTATCGGGAAGCACAAAAGATTGTAGCGGATAGCGGGAAACAGCTCCTTATTAAAATACTAATTCTTCTCTAGAGAGCCCTTCTTGCAAATTATGGTCCCATTTACCCGCTTAATATATGTATAAAAAAGCATCAACTTTAGAATAACATTAATTCACTACATATATAATAGTATAAACATGCATATATATATTGTATGTATTTTAGTAATGCGCTATATTTGCATTCACAAAATTATAAACAATGATTAAGATTACTTTACCCGACGGGTCAATTAGAGAGTTTGCTTCAGGTGTAACTCCGATGGAGGTTGCTAAGAGCATTAGTGAAGGATTTGCAAGAAATGTGATTTCTGCGTCTTTTAATGGTACAACAATAGAAACCGAAACTCCATTGACGACCGACGGTAGTCTTATTTTATATACTTGGAATGATGCGGAAGGTAAAAAAGCTTTCTGGCACTCGACTTCGCATGTAATGGCGCAAGCGCTTGAGGAATTGTATCCTGGAATTAAATTAACTCTTGGACCTGCAATTTCTAACGGTTTTTATTATGATGTGGATTTTGAAGATCAAAAGATCACTGATGCTGACTTTAAAAAGATTGAAGATCGTGTTCTTGAAATTTCAAGAGGAAAACATGAATTTAAAATGCGTCCGGTTAGTAAAGCTGATGCTTTAGAACTATATAAAGATAACGTTTACAAGACTGAATTGATTTCGAATCTTGAAGACGGAACTATTACTTTTTGTGACCATGCTACTTTTACTGATTTATGTAGAGGTGGACATATCCCAAATACTGGTATCATCAAGGCTTTTAAAATCATGAGTGTTGCGGGTGCTTACTGGAGAGGTGATGAAAAAAACAAACAGTTGACTCGTGTTTACGGAACTTCTTTCCCTAAACAAAAAGATTTGACTGAATATCTTGAACTTCTGGAAGAGGCCAAACGTCGTGATCACCGCAAATTAGGTAAAGAACTTGAATTGTTTGCTTTCTCTCAGAAAGTTGGACAAGGACTTCCTTTATGGTTACCAAAAGGTGCTGCACTTAGAGATCGTTTAGAGCAGTTTTTGAAAAAAGCACAAAAGAAAGCAGGGTACGAACAAGTTGTTACTCCACATATTGGTCAAAAAGAACTTTATGTAACTTCTGGTCACTATGCGAAATATGGCGCTGATAGTTTTCAGCCAATACATACTCCTGCCGAAGGTGAAGAGTTTTTATTGAAACCGATGAACTGTCCTCACCACTGTGAGATCTACAATGTAAGACCTTGGTCGTATAAAGATTTACCTAAGCGTTATGCTGAATTTGGTACCGTATACAGATATGAACAATCTGGTGAATTGCATGGTTTAACTCGTGTAAGAGGGTTTACTCAGGATGATGCGCATATTTTTTGTACTCCGGAGCAATTAGACGAAGAATTCAAAAAGGTAATTGACCTGGTACTTTATGTATTTGGATCATTAGGTTTTGAAGACTTTACTGCTCAGATTTCGTTGAGAGACAAAGAGAACAGAGATAAGTATATAGGTACTGATGAAAACTGGGAAAAAGCTGAAAATGCAATTATCAATGCTGCTGCTGACAAAGGACTGAATACTGTTGTAGAATATGGCGAGGCTGCTTTTTATGGTCCGAAGCTTGACTTTATGGTTAAGGATGCCCTAGGAAGACAATGGCAATTGGGAACCATCCAGGTTGATTATAACCTTCCGGAACGTTTTGAATTAACTTATAAAGGCGCTGATAATGAATTACATCGCCCTGTTATGATTCACAGAGCTCCTTTTGGATCTATGGAACGCTTTATAGCAATTTTACTGGAGCATACAGCAGGAAATTTCCCACTTTGGCTTATGCCGGAACAGGCTATAATCTTGTCTTTGAGCGAGAAATACGAAATATATGCTAAAAAAGTTTTAGATTTGCTAGAAAATCACGAAATTCGCGCCCTAATTGACAACCGAAGCGAGACTATTGGCAAGAAAATTAGAGATGCTGAAATGCAAAAAATACCGTTTATGCTTATTGTAGGTGAGGAAGAGGAGAAAAACGGAACTATTTCGATCCGTCGTCACGGGCAAGAAGGAAAAGGGAATATTACAGTTACAATTGATGAATTTGTCGCTATTGTAAACGAAGAAATAAAAAAGACATTAAAAGTTTTTACAGTTTAACTTAAATTATAAAGTCATAGCAATAAGAAGCAACAGAGGTTACCAACCTCGAGTAGAAAAAAAAGATGCACACAGAATAAATAACCTTATTCGTGGTGTACAAGAAGTAAGACTAGTAGGCGAAAACATCGAACCAGGTGTATTTAAGCTTGCAGAAGCTTTACGTTTAGCGGATCAGTTCGAATTGGATTTGGTTGAAATTTCGCCAAACGCTGAGCCGCCGGTTTGTAAAATCATGGATTACAAGAAATTTGTTTACGAACAAAAGAAACGTGATAAGGTATTAAAAGCTAAATCAACGCAAGTTGTAGTAAAAGAGATTAGATTTGGTCCTCAGACAGATGAGCATGATTACGAATTTAAAAGAAAAAATGCTGAGAAGTTCCTAAAAGAAGGTGCTAAACTTAAAGCTTTTGTTTTCTTTAAAGGTCGTTCTATTATCTATAAAGATCAAGGACAAATTTTATTACTACGTTTGGCTACAGATTTAGAAGAGTACGGTAAAGTGGAAGCGATGCCGGTTTTGGAAGGAAAGAGAATGATTATGTTCATTGCTCCTAAAAAGAAGAAATAGTCTCAGTTTACAGTTTCAGTATTCAGTATCTGAGCCTGAAACTTTAAACTTGAAACAAAGATATAAGTAAGTAAGAATAAATTAAAACACTAGGAAAAATGCCTAAAATGAAAACAAAATCTAGCGCCAAGAAACGTTTCAAAGTTACTGGTTCTGGAAAGATTAAAAGAAAGCATGCTTTTAAAAGTCACATCTTGACTAAAAAATCTAAAAAACGTAAATTAGCTTTGACTCACTCAGCGCTAGTTCACAAAACAGATATGAAAAGCATCAAACAACAATTAAGAATTATCTAATAATTCTTTAGGTTAAAAATTATTTATATAACCTTGGAGTATGGCTTTTAAGTTCCTTTGATTTAATTCGGGACGCCTGCTACAAAAACACATTAAAATTATGCCAAGAGCAGTAAATTCAGTTGCCAAAAGAGCAAGAAGAAAAAAAATAATGAAGCAAGCCAAAGGTTTCTTTGGTAGACGTAAAAACGTTTGGACAGTTGCTAAGAATGCAGTAGAGAAAGCAATGTGCTACGCTTACCGCGATAGAAAACAAAACAAAAGAAATTTCCGTGCATTATGGATTCAACGTATCAACGCTGGAGCTAGACTGGAAGGAATGTCTTATTCTCAATTCATGGGTAAAGTAAAAGCTAACGGAATCGAATTGAACCGTAAAGTTCTTGCAGATTTAGCAATGAATCACCCTGAAGCTTTCAAAGCAATACTTAACAAAGTAAAATAAACGTTTTATAAACTCAATTTAGATTACTTACTTATCATAGAAAAACCATCCGCCACGGCGGATGGTTTTTTGCTTTTACGATCATTTTAAGTTCCCGTGTTTACGAATTAAATTTAAAAAGTACATTTGTACAGAATCACACATAACATGCACAAGTCACTTTTACAACATATTGAAAAGATCGTAGAACTAGAACCTATAGAAATTGACCTATTGGATTCTTGCTTAAGTGTATCTACTATTAAAAGAAAAGAACTTGTATTAGAAGAGGGTCAGATTTGCAATAAAATTTATTTTATAGTTAAAGGCTGTATGAGGCAGTATATTATTAATACTAAGGGAACAGAACAAACGCTTCAATTTGGCATTGAGAATTGGTGGATTACCGATTACTTAAGCTACCACAACTATATTCCCTCTCATTTTTACATACAGGCTGTAGAGCAATCAGAGGTAATTGCTATAGATAAATCAACTTTAGAATCTATTCTATTTCAGATTCCGAAACTGGAACGCTATTTTAGAATTGTAGCGCAAAAATCCTTTGGCGCTGCACAAATGCGAATCAAGTTTTTATTTACCATGTCGGCAGAAGAAAGGTATCATCACTTTAATGGTTTGTATCCTGAATTTGTTCAACGCGTTCCGCAATACATGCTTGCCTCCTATCTGGATTTCTCTGCTGAATTTATGAGTAAAATTAGAGCAGGCAAAATCTAGATTCATTTCTTGAAGTACTTCAAGTTTTTTAAAACATACATACAAGATCTTTGTATCAAACTTTAAAAAACAAGAAAAATGAAACCAAGAATCGTTATCCCAACAGTTGCTCCTGAAGCGTATGAAGCTTTAGTAAATTTAGAAAAATATAATGCAACTACCTCTGTAACTCCCATACAAAAAGAGCTAATAAAAATTCGTGCCTCGCAAATAAACGGCTGTGCATTTTGCCTTAACATGCATACTGCAGATGCGAGAAAATATGGCGAAACGGAAAAACGTATTTATCTCATTAGTGCCTGGCGTGAAGCCGATGTATTTACCGAAGAAGAAAAGGCAATACTAGCCTTAACAGAACAAATTACAATGATTACGAATCATGTTTCTGACGAAGTTTATCAGAATGCTGCACGCCTTTTTGATGACAAATATTTAGCAGAAATCATTATGATCATTATCACTATTAACTCCTGGAACAGATTGGCTATTGCAACAGGAATGAGAGCTGTGTAATTTAAAGAATTTCAATTTTGCATTATATATACGAACAATACCACAAATTAGATTGTATTGTTCGTATATACTTAAAAATCAACAAAAAGAAAGTTTTACAAATTAAACAAAATACCGTATTTCTACTCTTTTTTAAGAACTAAAATTCTTTATTTTTGGCGCATGATACCACGAATGATGCGGAACTTTTTTTTTATTATTTTTACTTTTCTATTTCTTTTTTCCTGCCAAAAGAAAACCAATACAACTCCAAAACAAAAAAGCACAAAACTTCAAATTGAAAAGTTAACTAAAGTTGCTGATAACTTCTATAACACAAATAATTTTGATAGTGCTTTCTATTACTACAACAAAGTAAAATTTATCTGCAACCCCGTAACTGATGCTTTAGATTATGTAAGCACTTTAAACAGAATGGCCGACATTCAGCAAAGTCAAGGTGATTATACGGGTAGTGAATCTACAGTTACTGAAGCATTACTTTATTTAAAATATATAAAAAACCAGCAATATGCATGGAACAGTTATGTCATTTTAAGTATTAATTACTTAAACACATACGACTATAAAAATGCAATATTATACAACCAAAAGGCTTTACAGTTGCAAACAGAGCCATGGAGAAATCTAGCCGCTAAAAATAATATCGCAGTGATTTTGATTGAAGAAGAAAAATACAAAGAGTCGCTCGAAATCTTCCTTTCTTTAATTACAAAAGAAGAAGTAATAAGCGATGATCTCTTTTATGCTAAAGCACTTGATAACGTTGGCTTCTGTTATTTTAAAATAAACCAACCCAAAAAAGCACTTTACTATTTAAATAAAAGCCTTAAAATAAGACAAAAGAAAGGTGATCCTTTTGATTTAGGAAAAAGCTATCTTCATTTGGCAAAATTCTATGAAAAAAGAAATTCTTCTCTGGCAAAAAAATATATGCTGCTAAGCTATAATCAATTTACCATTGCAAATAATACTGATGAAAGATTAACGTCACTAAAACTAATCATTCAGAATAGTTCTGACATAGCATTAAAAAAATATTCTACCAAATATGTTAATCTCGTTGACAGCATTTTTGAAGTGAGACAGAAAGTCAAAAATCAATTTGCACGTGTAAAATACGACTCTAAAAGAGAAAAGAACGAAAATTTAAAACTGAAAACCCATAAGGCAGAAAACGAACTACAACTGGAAAGACAGAAAAATCGAAATATAATTTCGTATATTATTATTGCCATCAGTTTGAGTTTAATAATAGTACTCTATTTATACCTGACTTCCCGAGGTAAGAAAGAAAAAATTGAAGCGACTTACAAAAGTGAGACCCGAATTGCAAAAAAACTACATGATGAACTTGCTAACGATATTTATCATACAATGGCATTTGTTGAAAACAAAAACCTTGCGCTAACAGAAAACAAGGAGCAGTTATTAAACAATCTTGATATTATATACTCCAGAACCAGAGATATATCGAAAGAAAATTGCGCTATTATTACCAATGAAAATTATGTTTTAGGTCTAAAAGAAATGATTTTAGAATTTAATACTTCTAACACTAGTATTATTCTAAATGATTTAGAAACAATTTCGTGGAATACTCTTGATAGAAGTAAAAAAACAACTGTATACAGAGTGCTTCAGGAACTACTTGTAAATATGAAGAAACATAGTAATGCCAATTTAGCCGTAATCAATTTTAAAGAAACGGACAAAAACATTATTATAAATTATAGTGATAACGGAAATGGAGCTGATTTGACACAATTATCTTTTAAAAACGGACTTCATAATGTTGAGAATAGAATTCAATCCATAAAAGGAAATGTCGAAATAGATTCACACCCCGGAAAAGGTTTTAAGGTCTTACTAAAAATCCCTTTATCATGATGAAAAAGATTTTCAGATTATTTCAGAATAAAACGGTTTTAAAATATCTTATGTCCATTCTCATTTTTTTAATAATAGGATGCGTGATTTATTTATTCAAATCTCCAAAATACGAGCCTACTATTAAAAGAAAACATAACAAATCTGAGATAAGAAAAGTTCTCAATAAAGCAGATATCCTTTTTGATTCCTACGAACTCAATAATTCATATGATTACTTTAATAAAGCACAATTGCTTTGCGATACTGATATATATTACATCGAGTATGTTTATGCAATTACCTGCATGGCCGCAATTGAACAAATGCAGGGTGATTTTGTTGCCAGTGAAATATTATTAACAAAGACACTTCCACATTTAAAAAAAATAAAAAAACCAAGGTTCGCAGCAAATGTCTACGAACAATTTGGTGCCAATTATTATTATACTTACGATTACAAAAATTCTCTTTTATACTATCAAAAAGCATTACATCTTAAAACCAGTACGTTTAGAAAAATAGTCGTTCTTAATAGTATTTCTCAAATATACCTGAAGCAGAACAAAGTAAAACTGGCAGAAAGCATATTAATTCCCTTATCAAAAATTAAAACGATTTGCAAAGAGAATAAAAACGTAAATGATTACGAATATGCGCGAATATTAGATGATTTAGGATTGTGTTATCATCAACAGGAAAAACCGGAAGCAATTAATTACTACAAAAAAGCTTTGGCAATACAACTAAGATTAAAAAACAACTATGCTCTTTTATATACCTATTTGCACATTGCCGAATATTTTCAATTAAGCAATCCACAAAAAGCACAGCCTTATGCAAAGAAAGCTTACTTTTTATCGAATGAACTAAATGATGCATCGAACAAACTTCAGAGCTTGAAATTACTAACAAAGACCAGCCATGGGCAAAACTTAAAACTATACACTACTCAATTTATCCAACTTTCTGATAGTATTGAGAAGACCAGAACGACGGCCAAAAATCAATTTGCCAGAATTAAATACTATTCTAAAAAAGATAAAGATGAAAACCTGCAATACAAAGCAGAAAAAGTAAAAAATGAGCTGCAGTTAGAAAGACAAAAAAATCGCAATATAATTTCTTACATCATTCTTTTTTTTACAGCTATATTCAGTTTATTTCTTTTTTTTTATTTAAGTATTAAGGGACGAAAAGAAAAAAATGATGCGATACTTAAAAGTGAGATACGAATTTCGAAAAAATTAAGTGCCGAGTTGGCTCATGATGTTTACAAAACATTAACCTTTGCAGAAAATATTGATCTGACAAAAGAAGATAATAAAGAAAAATTACTGAATAACCTTGATGCAATTTATGCAAGAACAAGAAATATTTCTAAAGAAAATTGCACTATTACTACTGGGAAACAGTATGCAAGCGATTTAAAAGAAATGATTTCCAGCTTTAAAACTCCTAAACTGAATATCTTATTAAATGGTTTTGATTTGATTTTATGGGATGATATTGAAAAAAATAAAAAAATAGTGCTTTACAGGATTTTACAGGAGCTATTTGTCAATATGAAAAAGCATAGAGAATCAACCTTGGTAAGTATTACTTTTAAAATAATCGAAAAAAATCTTATGATCATTTATAATGATAACGGGATTGGAACGAAAAATAGTACACCAAATTTGAAAAATGGATTGCAAAATGTGGAAAACCGTATTAAAACTATAAATGGAAATATTATTTTTGACAACAATTCAGAAAAAGGATTTAGATTAAGTTTTACCTTTCCTTTGTAAACACCATTATATGTACAAAAAAGTTTTAGTTGCCGAAGATTTAGACAGTATAAGCGTAGCCGTTATTCAAGTGCTTGAAGATTTACAAGTTCAAACAATTGATCATGTGAAATATTGTGATGATGGTTTATTAAAAATAAAAAAAGCATTGCTCGAAAACGAACCTTATGACTTACTCATAAGCGATTTATCTTTTAAGTCTGATCACCGTAATGTAACTCTTTCCAGCGGTGAAGAACTTATTGAAGCAGCAAATGAAGTTCAGCCTAAATTAAAAAAAATAGTTTTTTCTATTGAAGATAAATCCTATCGTATAAAATCTCTTTTTTACGATTTAAGTATTAATGCCTATGTTTCAAAAGGAAGAAACAGTATTACTGAATTAAGAAAAGCAATTGAAGGTACTTTTAGAAATGAAGAAAAAATACTTTCTTCAGATTTATCTTTTAGTTTTAATGATAAGGCTTTAATTGAAATTGAATCTTATGATATTTCGATTTTAAAACTTTTGGCTAAAGGTTATATCTTAGAAAATATTTCTAGTGAGTTTAAAGCTTCTTCAATAACACCAAACGGCACCAGCAGTATTGAGAAACGCATCAATAAATTAAAAATATATTTTAAAGCTAATAATAACGTACACTTAATTGCAATTGCAAAAGATTTTGGTTTGGTGTAAATTTTATAACTTTTTTACGGAATCCCGTAAGGAAATGACTTTTTATAGATTTAAGTTTGTGTAGAATTTATTAACCACCTAATGAAAGCTAAATATAAAATTAATTCAGGGAAACGTTTGCAGCAAATGTTTATCTCAAAAATTAATACCACTCAAAATAAAATCGTTATGAAAACTATGCTACTTTGTCTTTTTCTATCATTAAGTTTTGCATTCATTTCTGAAAAAACAGGCTGGCTCGAGATAGACTGGAAAATTATTTTCATACCAGCTCTTCTTGTTTTGCAAATAATCATCATAGGAACTGCTCTAAAGAACAGGTATAAAAAAGAATAATTGTATTTTATTTAACCATACAAACTAAGTTTTTTCATCTAAATAAACAGCTCGTCTAAAAATTTTAAATGCTTATATTTGAATTTTTATCTTTAGCATGAAATATATTTTAAGTTTTTTTCTTTTATTTTTTACTGTTCTCACCTTTTCACAAACCAAAATTCTATCCTGGAATTTAGAAAACTTTGGAAAATCTAAATCTGAATCTGAATTAAATTTTATTGCCAACACTCTTTTAGAGTATGATATTGTAGCAATTCAGGAAGTTGTTGCAGGTTACGGTGGCGCACAAGCTGTCGCTAAACTTGCCATGTTACTAAACGAAAAAGGAACTAAATGGGATTATTGTATTAGTAATCCAACAAGTGGTACCAGTTACAAAACAGAACGTTATGCTTTTCTTTGGAAAACCAGTAGAATCCAACTAAAAGGAAATCCTTGGTTAGAAAAACAATATCATCTTGAAATTGACAGGGAACCCTATTTTGCTACTTTTGAAATAAATAAAAAAACGGTTACACTGGTTAATTTCCATGCTATTACCAAAAGTAAGCAACCAGAAACCGAAATTAAGTACTTTAAGTTTCTGCCACTCGAATATCCTGCTCTAAATTTAGTATTTCTAGGCGATTTTAATTGCCCTCAATCCCACACGGTATTTAATCCTTTAAAGAAAATGGGCTACTCTCCTATTTTACAAAATCAAAAAACTACATTAAAACAGCAATGCAAAAGCAATATCTGTCTCGCATCTGAATTTGATAATATGTTTTACAAAGCAAGTGCTTTAGAATTTATTAATTCAGGTATACTTCCGTTTCACAAAAATTTTAATTCGCTAAAAGAAGCCAGAAGAATATCGGATCATATCCCTATTTGGTTCGAATTTTATTTGAAGTAATTATGTTTTTAATTTTTTCTTTTTTGCTGCAGGAAATAAAACATTATTCAGGATCAGGCGATATCCCGGGGAGTTGGGGTGCAGGTCTAAAACTGTAGGAGGATCTCCAACCTGATGCTGAAAATCTTCAGGATCATGGCCGCCAAAAAAAGTAAACATCCCTTTTCCTTTTTCGCCATGAATGTATCTTGATTCACCGTTAAGTTCACAGGTTCCCATTACTAAAACATTTGATTTTATTAATGCTGTATCAAATGATGTTGTTTGTCCCATAAAACCTTTTACTAATTGTGTATGATTTTGGCATAACATACTTGGAATTGGATCCCATTTTGCAGAAAATTCCATTAAAGAAAAATAATCTTTTTCCATCGGAATTCTGCGTTTATTGGTCATATCAATATCTGAAAACTCGTATACCTCAGGTTTTCTTTCTAATGTAAAATTTTTAAAAGCAAATGAGTTGCCGTAATCTAATTTAGACTGATAATTAGACTCACTCGCATCTCCATCAAACATAGCTTCGCAAATATCAACACCATCTGCCGAAAGTGCAATATCAAAGCTATCAGTTGCAGAGCACATAGCAAACATAAATCCACCGCCAATAACAAAATCCCGGATCTTTTTCGCAACTGCTCCTTTTTCTTGTGATACTTTGCTATAACCTAATTTTGCAGCAAGAGCTTCGGCATCTCTTTTTTGATCTATGTACCAGGGTGTATTTTTATATGCAGCATAAAATTTACCATATTGTCCCGTAAAATCTTCGTGATGCAAATGCAGCCAATCGTATAGCAGCAATTGATCACTTAAAACTTCTTCATCATAAATTGGTGTAAAAGGAATTTCGGCGTAGGTTAAAACCAATGTCACGGCATCATCCCAAGGCTGTTTTCCTTTTGGTGTATAAACGGCAATTTTAGGTGCTTTTTCAAGAATAACCGATTCCATATTTTGTGACGGACTTGAGATTTCGTTTAAAATCGAAGCCTCTTCAGTATCCGAAAGCACTTCAAAGCTTACTCCGCGAATCTTGCATTCTTTACGAATTTCGTCAGCATCAGGCAACAAAAAAGAGCCTCCACGATAATTAAGCAACCAACTTGCCTTATAATCTTTACTTAAACACCAATAGGTTATTCCGTATGCTTTTAGATGATTTTGCTGTGTGGTTTCGTCCATCGGAATTAAGATAAACGAAGCTTTTGCTGTTAATGAAAGTAGGAATATGAAAATATAAACTAAACTCTTATTCATTATAAAATTATTTTAGTAAAGATATAAAGTAAGCATTTAAAAACACAACAGATACGCTTGTTTTATATTTTTTTAAATATTAATTATGAATTTATGGCAAGCTAATTTCAATTGCAGTTTTCTCAAAATCAGGTAGAAACACCTATTTCATGAAAAATTATTATCATTACATTTGCTTTCCCGAATCATCAAACTAATCAATGAAAAAACCAAAAACCATGAAGTTTAATGATCATAAGAACCAACCAAAGGGAATGAATGTAATGCAAAAAATAGCCTTGTGCTTACTTGTAGTAACGATAGTATTGTACTATGTACTTTCAATTCAGTTTTTAACAAGTTGAATTTTTAAATTGTCAAAACTGCTATTTCGTTTTGAATAGCATATACTACTAATCCTGCAATATTTCTGGACTCTGTTTTTAGCAATAAATTGTTACGATGTCCCTCTACGGTTCGCGGGCTCAAATAAAGATGCTCGGCAATTTCTGTAGTCGTCTTTTGCAGGCAAATAAGCTGAAGAATTTCTATTTCGCGAGGCGATAGAAAACTTGTTTCTAAATTTCCTTTTGAATTTTTAGTAGAAATAATTGTTTCCTGAATTGTTTTCAGAACATTATCACAATAATAAAAACCTTTTTTTGAAACTTGGTTAATGGTGTGAATTAAATCCTTTGGTGTTGTATTCTTGATTAAGTAAGCAACAGCACCAACCTGAATCATATTTGCAATAAACGATTTTGTATCATAACTTGTTAAAGCAATTATTTTAATTTCGGGAAATAATTTTCGGATTATTTTTGTGGCTTCAACACCATTAAGAATAGGCATTTTCAAATCCATAATAATAATATCGGGTTTGATAATACTGTCATTTAAATTAGACAGAAGTTCTTCTCCGTTTGATGCTTCAAAAATAATATCGATATTATCTTCTCTTTGCAATAAAAAAGATATTCCTTTACGGAATAAAACTTCGTCATCTACTAAAGCAATTTTAATAGCGGCACTCATTTTTTATTTGATTTTGGTCGTTTGGTTCGTCGAAATTACAAAATCTCAAACGAAAACAGCCCCAGAATCTTAACATATTAAGCAAAAAGAGTGTTTGTTTATCAATTTTAACTTAAAAAGTGAAAATTACGGCAACTCCATTACCCTTTTCAGAGTTCATTTTTATCGTTCCATTCAAAAAAGAAATTCGGCTGTCGATATTTTTCATTCCTAATCCTTTCTGATTTTCAACATTTTCACTATCAAGTCCTACCCCGTTATCCTGATAATTGCAAGTAATAATCCCGTTTATATTTTTAAACGCAATGTATATTTCGGTCGCTTTTCCGTGACGTAAAGAATTATTCATCAATTCCTGCAAAATTCTAAACACATGCAAATGACGATCTATCTCTTTCTCATCAAAATCAACTTCATTCTCGTATTTTACTTTTACCGATTTACTGCTTTCAAATTCTTCACACAACTCTTCAATACCCGCATTAAGTCCAAATTTCTCAAAAACCGGAGGCAGTAAATTGTGGGCAATTTTTCTGGAATTCTCCAAAGCTTTTGCCGTTAGATTGATAATATTATCTGTAATTTCTTTTGTCTCAGCTTCTGTTAAATTAGGAGCAGAAAGTAAATGTGTATTTAATGAAACAATATTAAGTTTAGAACTGATATCATCGTGTAAATCCTGAGCAATTCTTTTTCGTTCTTCTTCCTGAGTAAAAATCACAGCGTGCAATTGTTCTTTTTGATATTGTAATATTAAATCTCTTTTCTCTAATTCTTTTTGAATAATTTTTTTCCTCGAAAAATAAAAAAACACTACCAAAAAAATGGCAACAACCATCAAAAAGCAAGAAGTATACAAAATAATCGCTACTATTTCTTTCTCATAATCCAGATTCGAACTCATATCTTAACATTCTTTTTTGAAAAACTCTTTATCCATTCAAATAAAATAAAAAAGTAATAAACAATAAATAAAAAAGCATTTAATCTCCAGCTAAGATATTTAATATCATCACTTAACCCTATTGTAAGATTACCTATTAAGAATAAAACTGTACTTCCAAACATATAGCCAATAACGCCTATTGTAAGATAGTAATATTGTTTATTTTCGGTAATCATATTATAAAAATGAATTAACGCAAAAACAACCGTTAATAAAGAAGTAATAGTAATTTGAAATAAATTAAACTTAAACTGCAGACCCGGATCGTAAACAATTCTGGCTACTAAAATTAATAATACAAAACATAAAGCGATCAAAACAAATTTTTTCTGAATTTCCTGCTTATATAACGATCTGTAAAACAATCCCAATAAGACCATCTGGCCAATAAAAAAGAGGTTCATGAGCAATAAATTGTTCATTTTTAAATGATAGAGGAACTCCATTCCAAATTGTACGAAGAGAGAAAACATTAAATAAAGCATAAAAAAAACATTAGCTTTTTCCTTTCGAAAAAAGCTAAATGAATATAAACCTACATTGATTACTAAGATAAAATAACCAAAATATATTAAAAAATCATCCATTAACTAAGCGGACTAGACGGGTCTCCATAAGGCGGACATGGGCGTGTTGCATCATAAACAACAGATCCTTCATTTTCAACTGCATCACCAGAAAAGAACACATCTCTGTAAATTCCTTTTTCGTCTTTTTTTGTTCCAACAAAAACCAAGACTTGTTCGCCTGCGGTATTAATTGCTTTATAAGCACGAACAGCATCTATTGGATGCTCTAATACTGATTTTAAAGTGGCTAACGGAATAAGGTAAGCTCCTGTTTTTTTTCCCAACTCATCTTGTTCGGCAGTGGCTTTACGATAATTTGCTGTCCAGGTTTCAGCAATAGACAATCCTACTTCTACACTTCCTAAGTTTTCGAAACTTTCTTCTTTTGACATAATATTTTTTTTTGGTTGTTAATTAATATGCAATTGTTGGAATCAATTGTTTGGCTAAACTACTCAATTTTATCAAAAAAGTTAACATTTAGGTGTAAAAAAAGCCTCATAAAAGAGGCTTAAATATTTTATTAAAACGGAACATCACTGTCATCATCATCGTCATTTAGGTTACTGCCAAATGCTTCATTAGGCGAAGGTAAATTTTTGGTTATGAATGGATTATCTTCATGATTCATTTTTGATGGTAAATCGTCATAACTACCAGAGAAATCATCAAGGTTATCAAACTTACCCAAGTGTCCTATAAATTTCAATCGAATGTTTTCGATACCACCATTACGGTGTTTAGCGATCATGATTTCTGCCTGACCAGCAGTTGGCGACGCCTCATCATCATCCCATTCTTCAATTTTGTAATATTCAGGTCGGTATAAGAACGAAACAATATCGGCATCCTGCTCAATCGCTCCAGATTCACGAAGATCCGATAGTAACGGACGTTTACTGGAACCACGCGTTTCAACCGCACGTGATAACTGTGACAGGGCAATTACCGGTACATTTAACTCTTTTGCCAGGGCTTTTAAGTTTCGGGAAATTGTCGAGATTTCCTGCTCACGGTTTCCTCCTCCTTTATTATTTCCACCGGCAGTCATCAATTGCAAATAATCGATAATGATAATCTTGATACCGTGCTGCGAAACTAAACGACGACATTTTGCTCTTAAATCGAAAATAGAAAGAGATGGTGTATCATCAATAAACAAAGGCGCTTTTTCTAAGTTTTTTACTTTGGTACTCAGCATTTCCCATTCGTGAGGTTCTAATTTACCAGTACGTAATTTCTCTGACGAAAGTCCTGTTTCTGATGAAATTAACCTGGTAATCAACTGAACTGAAGCCATCTCAAGAGAGAACAAAGCCACTCCATGCCCGTACTGAATAGCGATATTTCTCGCCATCGAAAGTACAAAGGCCGTTTTTCCCATCGCAGGTCTCGCCGCGATAATAATTAAATCCGAAGGCTGCCATCCCGAAGTTAGTTTATCCAGATTATGAAAACCTGTTTCAACACCACTTAAACCTTCTTGTTTTGCAATTTCTTCAATCTTCTTTTTAGCCTGAAGTACTAAACTCTGAGCAGTTTCAGAACTACGTTTGATATTTCCTTGCGTTACTTCATATAATTTAGATTCGGCCTGATCAAGCAAATCAAATACATCCGCAGTTTCATCATAAGATGCTTCGATAATTTCAGTCGAAATACGAATCAAACTTCTTTGAATAAACTTTTGAAGAATGATACGCGAGTGAAATTCGATATGCGCCGAAGATGCTATTTTTTGTGTAAGCTGAATTAAATAAAAATCTCCTCCGGCTAATTCTAATTTTCCATTTTTTTTCAACTGAGTCGAAACCGTCAACAAGTCAATTGGCTGCGTTTCTGTAAAAAGCTGAACGATTGCCTCAAAAATATATTTATGTGCTTCTTTATAAAAAGCATCCCCTTGCAAAATATCAATTACATCATCAACTCCTTTTTTATCAATCATCATCGCCCCAAGCACAGCTTCTTCTAAATCAAGAACTTGCGGAGGAAGTTTTCCTTTTTCTAAATTAATAATTGAGGGTTTATTTACCTTTGCGGGGTTTACACTTTTGAAATTTTCCATATGGCGAAAGTAGCGAAATTTAAAAAAAGATCGCTATTGAGTTATAACTATTAATTGTTTATAAATAAGATCATTTTGTTGATAACCAAAAAAAAATCCGAAACTGTAAGGCTTCGGATTTTAAATCGTTTTACATGAATTTACTCTTTATACTCGCCCATATTACTGTATTTGTCCATTCTTTGGGCAATTAAGTCGGCTGTTGATAAGTCTTTCAATTCATTATATCCTTTGGTGATGTATTCTGCTACTGTTTTAAAAGTAGTTTCGCGATCGTAATGCGCTCCACCCAGCGGTTCTGGTATTACATCATCCACTAATTTTTGTTTTTTCATATCAGATGAAGTCAATTTTAAAGCATCTGCAGCACGTTCTTTGTACTCCCAGCTTTTCCATAAAATAGACGAACACGATTCTGGCGAAATTACCGAGTACCATGTATTTTCTAACATGTAAACTTTATCACCAACACCAATTCCTAAAGCTCCTCCAGAAGCACCTTCACCAACGATAATCGTGATAATTGGCACTTGTAAACGAACCATTTCGAAAATGTTTCTGGCAATAGCTTCTCCTTGTCCTCTTTCTTCTGCTTCAAGTCCTGGGTATGCACCCGGAGTATCAACTAAAGTTAAAACCGGAATTCCGAATTTCTCTGCCATTTTCATCAAACGCAAAGCTTTACGGTATCCCTCCGGATTTGCCATACCAAAATTACGGTACTGACGTGTTTTTGTATTAAAACCTTTTTGCTGACCCACGATCATAAACGATTGTCCGTTTACTTTTCCTAGTCCGCCCACCATCGCTTTATCATCTTTAAAATTTCTGTCTCCATGAAGTTCTAAAAATGTATCTCCGCAAATTGCTCTGATATAATCTAAAGTATAAGGTCTGTTTGGATGCCTTGATAGCTGAACTCGTTGCCAAGCCGTAAGGTTTTTGTATATTTCTTTCTTAGTTTCTTCTAATTTTTTGTTGATTTCCTTGCAGGTAGGTGTTACATCAACATCAGATTCTTTTCCAATTATAACACACTTTTCTAACTGTTCTTCAAGTTCTTTTATTGGAAGCTCAAAATCTAAATATTCCATGGATTTTTGAATTTTGTTTGTAAATCGAACCGCAAATATAAAAATATTATATCATTGGTGTGATTAAATCGTATTTAAAATGTAAAAATGTAATTTAAAAATAAGGAAATTATTACACTTCTTTCTTATTTTTATAATTTTTAAAAACGCCGTTTAAGATAACTGTAATTACAATTATCAGAGCGCCAATATAAAATTCTGTACTCATTTTTTCTTTTCCGCCCAAGATAAAATAGGCCAGAATAATTCCGTAAACAGGCTCTAAATTAGTCGTTAACATTACGGTATAAGGCGTTAGTTTCTGCATTACTTTTACAGATGCCGTAAATGCATAAGCAGTACAAACTGATGCCAAAACCAATAGCAGAATCCAGTTGTTTAATGACATGGTAAAGAAATCAGCATTGAATTTTCCTTGTATTAAAAAATAAACTGAAATAAAGAAAACTCCTGCTCCAAACTCATAAAACGTAATTACCGACGGTTCATGATCAGAAATTAACTTACCATTCATTAAGGTAAACAAAACTCCCAGAATAATAGAAGCCAGGGCATAATACATTCCTACCAGGTATTTTACTTCTACGCGCATTATTAATGCTAAACCTGCTATAATAATTAACCCGAAGAAAACTTCATAAAATAAAATTTTTCTTCCGTAAAAAAGCGGCTCCAGTAAAGATGCAAAAAAAGCACCCAACGAAAATATCGAAAGTGTTATTGAAACATTCGAAACATGAATGGCCTTAAAAAAGAAAATCCAATGCATTGCAATTAGCAATCCAACAAAAATTAATTTAGCAAAGGACGTGGCCGAAATCACAAAAGATTGCTTCTTGTAAACTATAAAAGCAGCAAGAAAAACACCTGCAAGAAGCATTCTAAACCATACCAGATTTTCAGCATCAATAGTAATCAAAGCGCCAAGAACAGCCGTAAAGCCCCAAATAAAAACAATTAAATGAAGATTTAAATAACTTTTTAAATTATCGTTTCGCATTACGTAATAGGTAAACTGCCAGAATTCCGAAAACAATATTCGGGAACCAGACAGCAAATAAAGGTGAGAAAGTAGATTTTTCGGCAAGGGTACCGAATATTTTATCAAAAAATACGAATGAAAATGCAATTGCAATACCAATCGCAAGATTCGTTCCCATACCACCGCGTCGTTTCATAGACGAAACTGCTACGGCAATAATGGTCAGGATAAAAGCCGAAACCGGTACGCTGTATTTTTTATATAGTACGACTAAATAAGTATTAATATTTCCTGAACCTCTTTTACGTTCTTTCTCGATAAAATCAATCAGCTTGCCTAACGGAAGCGTCTCGGCAATATATACCACTGGAGTTAAATCGGCCAGTTCAAATTTGAAAGCCACATTTTTCTCAGGTACTTTTTCTATTTTATCATTCAGTTCGCCAAGGGTTCTTTTGGTATAATCGTACAAAATATAAATCTTCTTTTTAGGATCCCATTTTATACGGCTGGCAGTAATTTTATACGTTAACTGCTCTTTTTCAAAATGTTCCAATGTAAAATTAAAAGCCGTTTTAGACTCTTCATTAAAACTATTTACAAAAATAAAATCGTTGTCATTAATTTGCCTGTACACATTGGTATTCTCTCCGCGCATCAGCTGTTTTCCGTTTCCTTTTAGATAGGTATACCTAAAATTATTAAAACCTTCACTGGCAGCCGGAACAATGAAAAACCCCATTAAAAGCACAAAAACCGAAACGATAGAAGCACCAATAATATAAGGACGAAGAAAACGCGTAAATGAAATTCCAGAACTTAAAATCGCAATAATCTCAGTATTATTAGCCAATTTTGAGGTAAACCAAATTACCGATAAAAACAAGAATATCGGAAATAGAGAGTTCGCAAAATAAATTGTAAAATTGTAATAATAGACCGCAATTGCAGTAAAAGGAATCTTGTTCTCCAACATTTTATTCACCTTTTCAGAGACGTCAATTACAATTCCAATCGGAATAAATAATAAGATCATCACTGAGAAAGTGGCTAAATATCTTTTTAAAATATACTTATCTATTATAGTCAGCATAAAACTTTTAGTTTCAAGTTTAAAAGTTTCAAGTTTCAAGTTTCAGGTTTCACGTTCTCAACTGAACCTGAAACCTGAAACAAAAATAACCTGAAACTCTTTTATAGTCTTTGGCTCATGTTTTTAACCATCATTTCTTTCCATGGTCTAAAATCTCCTGCTAAGATATGTTTTCTGGCTTCACGAACCAACCACATATAAAAGCCAAGATTATGAATCGTAGCAATTTGTTTTCCTAAATATTCGTTGGCAGCAAATAAATGGCGTAAATAGGCTTTCGTATATTCAGTATCTACAAAAGTATGTCCCATTTCGTCGATTGGCGAAAAATCAGCTTCCCATTTTTTATTTTTAATGTTGATTGTTCCGTTTGCCGTAAACAACATACCGTTTCTGGCATTACGAGTTGGCATCACACAATCGAACATATCAATACCTAACGCAATATTTTCTAAAATATTAATTGGAGTTCCTACTCCCATCAAATAACGAGGTTTGTCTTCGGGTAAAATTTCGCAAACCACTTCGGTCATCGCGTACATTTCCTCAGCAGGTTCACCTACAGATAAACCACCAATGGCGTTACCCTGCTGTCCTGAATTGGCAATATATTCAGCAGATTGCTGACGTAAATCTTTGTAAGTACTTCCCTGAACAATTGGGAAAAAAGTTTGCTCATAACCATATTTATAAGGCACTTTATCCAAATGGTTGATACAACGGTCTAACCAACGGTGCGTCATGTGCATCGAACGTTGTGCATACCTGTAATCGCAAGGATAAGGCGTACATTCATCAAAAGCCATAATGATATCAGCCCCAATTGTACGTTGAATTTCCATTACGCTTTCCGGTGAAAAAAAGTGGTAGGAACCATCAATATGCGATTTAAACTTTACTCCTTCTTCTTTAATTTTTCTGTTATTCGAAAGAGAATACACCTGATATCCACCAGAATCAGTCAAAATATTACGATCCCAATTCATGAATTTATGCAATCCACCCGCTTTTTCAAGAATTTCAGTCTGCGGACGTAAATATAAATGATAGGTATTCCCAAGGATAATATCCGGATTAATATCTTCTTTTAGCTCGCGCTGGTGTACTCCTTTTACAGATGCAACCGTCCCGACAGGCATAAAAATAGGCGTTTCGATTACGCCGTGATCTGTAGTAATACTTCCCGCTCTCGCTTTAGATTGCGGATCTTTTTTCAATAAATCAAACTTCATCTGTTTCTTTTTTCAGTCGGCAAAGATAGGTTAATTTGAGGAAAATTTAATTAATTAGATAATTTGTCGATTATATAATTAGATAATGATTTTTACTTGCCTAAAAGTTTGAAATTTGGAATTTACAAAAATTGGAATTTATTCTTTTTGGGCGTTCCCTTCGGTCGGGCTATTCGCTACAAGTCCTCGCACTTCCTTCGTCAGGCTCCGGGCTTTTCACTTCTATCCCTAACGCAAATATGCAGCAGCTTTTCGATAAATAACACAAATGTAAAAGTTACAACAATCGCATTATCAAAATGTAACATACCACGCACATTAGTTTCTTAACTTTAATCCTACATTAAAATGAAATTTATAACAATTAAAATATAGTCATCATGATAAATTCAGAAGAAAAAACTCCCGTAGATTTAGATCAAATTAAAGATGATCAGATTGAAAAAAATCTTGAAAATTTAGATTATCCTGCAAACGAAGACATTTACAATCAGGAAGAAAAACTGGAAGACATCGATCCGGAAGGGATTTCAGGTGAAAGAACAGTCATTCAAAACGATAACAACGACAATGAATGGAAACAAAATAGTGACAAACTCGGAAACGATTTAGATATTCCAGGCTCAGAACTTGATGATGAGCAGGAAGAAATTGGTTCTGAAGATGAAGAAAATAATTTTTATAGCGAAGGCGATACGGAATAAGCCCTTTTTTGTCCCAAATTACAAGAATTACAATAGATTTTTGCCACAGATTTCAAGTTAATAGATTTTTCTAAATCAATTTAATCTTGTAATCTGTGGCATTTTTTATGCAAAATGTTATTTTTTTCAACAAAAAAGTGGATTGATATTTGGATTTTTTTTCAAATGATTTTAATCGTTTCAACTTCTAACAAACTTTTTTCTTTCAAGAAGTTTTCTTTTTTTTCTAAATCAACAAAAAAAGGTTCAAAATTTAACAATTTCAGCAAACTAAACCCAAAAATCATTTGTCAGCCCGCAAAATAAAAATTACTTTTGCACCAGTTTAACTTTTACACATAAAATGAAGCCTAACACACAACAATTAAGCGATTTAACTATCCAAGTAAGAAGAGATATTCTTCGAATGGTACATGCTGTCAACTCAGGTCACCCAGGTGGTTCACTAGGTTGTACTGAATTTTTGGTAACTCTATACCAAAACATTATGGAGCGTAAAGAAGGTTTTGATATGGACGGAATTGGAGAAGACATTTTCTTCCTTTCAAACGGACACATTTCTCCTGTATTTTATAGCGTACTAGCACGTAGCGGTTATTTCCCTGTTTCAGAACTTGCAACTTTTAGATTATTAAACTCTCGTTTACAAGGGCACCCAACAACTCACGAAGGATTGCCTGGAATTCGTATGGCTTCTGGTTCATTAGGACAAGGTTTATCTGTAGCTCTTGGTGCTGCACAAGCAAAAAAATTAAACGGTGATAATCACTTAATCTATACTTTACACGGAGATGGTGAATTACAAGAAGGTCAAAACTGGGAAGCGATCATGTATGCTTCTGCTAAAAAAGTAGACAACCTTATTGCAACTGTTGACGTTAACGGAAAACAAATTGATGGTACAACTGACGAAGTTTTAGCAATGGGAAGTATCCGTGCAAAATTTGAAGCTTTTGACTGGGACGTTCTTGAAATTAAAGAAGGAAACAATATCGATGCTATCATTGCAGGTTTAACAGATGCAAAATCAAGAACAGGAAAAGGAAAACCAGTTTGTATTTTACTATATACTGAAATGGGTAACGGAGTTGATTTTATGATGCACACTCACGCATGGCATGGTAAAGCACCTAACAATGACCAATTAGAAAGTGCTTTGGCTCAAAACTATTCTGCAGATCAAATCGATTACTAAAAAAAGCTATAAGCTTTAAGCAGTAAGCTTTATGCCTATTGCCTACAGCCTATTGCGTACAGCAAAAAGACAAAAATGAAAAAATATACAAATACAGGAAGTAAAGATACTCGTTCAGGTTTTGGAGCGGGAATGACTGAACTAGGTCAAAAAAACGAAAAAGTAGTAGCACTTTGTGCTGATTTAATTGGATCATTAAAATTTGATGATTTCAAAAAAAATCACCCGGAGCGTTTTTTCCAAATTGGTATTGCAGAAGCTAATATGATTGGTATCGCTGCAGGTTTAACAATTGGAGGAAAAATTCCTTTTACAGGAACTTTTGCCAACTTCTCTACAGGAAGAGTTTACGATCAAATTCGTCAATCTGTTGCTTACTCTGATAAAAACGTGAAAATTTGTGCATCTCACGCAGGTTTAACATTAGGAGAAGACGGAGCAACACACCAAATCCTTGAAGATATTGGCTTAATGAAGATGTTACCTGGAATGACTGTAATTAATACTTGCGATTACAATCAGACTAAAGCGGCTACATTAGCATTAGCAGATCATCATGGTCCTGCTTATTTACGTTTCGGACGTCCGGTTGTGCCTAACTTTATGCCAGCTGACGAACCTTTCGTAATTGGAAAAGCAATTTTATTAAACGAAGGAACTGATGTAACTATTGTTGCAACAGGACACTTAGTTTGGGAAGCTCTTATCGCTGCAGAAGCATTAGAAGCAAAAGGAATTTCTGCTGAAGTAATCAACATTCACACTATTAAACCTCTTGACGAAGAAGCGATTCTAAAATCATTGGCAAAAACTAAATGTGTTGTAACTGCAGAAGAGCACAATATTCTTGGAGGTCTTGGAGAAAGCGTTTCAAGAGTGTTAGCTTTAAACAATCCTGCTCCACAAGAGTTTGTTGCTGTAAACGATAGTTTTGGTGAATCTGGAACTCCAGAGCAATTAATGGAAAAATACAAATTGAACAACCAAGCGATTGTTGAAGCTGTAGAAAGAGTAATCAAAAGAAAATAATTTTTAGATTTTCTTACTTTATATCAAAAACCCCGAAATCACTTTCGGGGTTTTTACTTTTATACCAATACCAAATATTAGCATAAAAAAGCAGATCAATAGAAACAAAGCTGCCGGACTCGAAACTGAAATAACAAAATTCAATATCAGACAAATTTGATTTCTTGTATCAAGAGACTGAACTAATATTTGATGATGCTCCCCAAAGCATCACAAGTATAAGTTGACAGAAATCACTACTACTCTTATTAGACTCATCGTTTGTTTCTATTTTGCAGCCTCTTATTTATCAAACATGATCTATATCGCAATAAGCATCTAACAACTGGCCAAATACTCCTCACTAATCTTTAATTTCAAGAAGTCCTCAAGAACTTTTGTTAATTTCATTTTTACGATTTGATCATTACTCTTACAAATCTACCATTATGATTCAGATATTCATTACGGGAAAACGTAAAACGGTAAATTATTTTCTAAATAAACCACTACAAGTCAATAAATTAATTCCAAAAAACTGCACTTTTCAGTACAAGAGAAATTTTTGAACACAAAAAAAACCCCGAAATCACTTTCGAGGTTTTAGTTTATTATCAATCAAAAAGTCAATTCTTTTTAATTGGATATGTTTTATCAAGATGAATTCTTAATCGTCCTGAAGCCGTATAGTCTTCAGGTACAAAAGTTCCATTCGCCCCTGTTGGTTTTCTAGGAATTCCTCTAGGCTCAAATTCATTTGTATTTGGCGTAGCAGGATTATCTTCTCTAGCATCCCAAGGATAATAAAATCCGGTTCCGTAATTTATATAAACATCACCAACTTTAACTATACCTATTTGATTTGTTGGTTTTGTAATTTCGAATCTTGTAGTAAAACCATCACCATCATCATCAAAATCAACAAAATCAGCTATTCCATCTCCATCTGTATCATCAATTAAATCAGTTGGCGGTTTCGGATATTTAGTTGTATTTCTAAAATCATAAACATAACCGTCACCATTTACATCTTCCAAATAATCAGGAACACCATCTCCAAGAATAACAATTCCTCCGGTCGACGAAGAAATACTATATTCATTATCCATTCTTTGCAAATCAAACAACTTAAAACTAAACACTAGGCAAGAATATGCAGGACCATCACTACCTACAGTACCGGCATAATAACCTAATCCTGACGGCAAAAACATAACTCCCGCACCATAATTATCATAACTAATAACACCCGTCGCTACATCTGTTTTAGAAGTACCAGTTTTAAACTGAGGAAAAATCTCTGACCAACCCTCGATCACACTACCTTCAGGTGAATATGCAAATAAGTTAAAAGTCTCTGCATTTCCATAAGAACTATCAAATACTTTTCCATTCAAAAAATTACCTGTGTAAGAAGCAACAATTCTATCTGTATTCATAGGAGCACTTCCTGTTCCTTGTCTTAAAGTTAAAAAATACACTTCATAAGTAACATCATTACTATAAACCTTTCTTGTTTGCAAAGGATATTCCTTTTGATCCCAAATGGAAACTTCTGTTCCTCCTGCAGGAATTTTTTCTATTACGATATCAAAATTAGGAGTTACTTCCTTAATATAATTAGTCTTTAAATACTTAACAATAGAATCATTATCTGCTTTGTATTGTTCTTTATAGTCCCTTAGAGGCACAGTCACAACATCGTCATCATCACTTTTATTACAAGACACAATCGCTATTCCTGCAAGTAATAAAATAAAATAATATTTAAATTTATTCATTATTGTTAATTTTTTAAGTGCGCAAGATACAATATTGATTTATTTTTGTAAAGAATTTAACTTTGAATTTAGAAAAATTATGCGAATAGATAAATACTTATGGTGCGTACGTTATTACAAAACCAGAAATATGGTTACTGAAGCTTGCAAAAAGAACCATGTTACAGTAAATGGGCAGGTTGCCAAACCCTCGAAAGAAGTTTTTCCAACCGATAAAATCACTTTTAGAAAAGATCAGATCACACAAATTATAACGGTTCTCGATATTCCTGAAAGCCGTGTTGGTGCAAAACTGGTAGATATATATAGAAAAAATGAAACACCAGCTGAAGCTTATGCACATTTAGAATTATTAAAACTATCTAAAGAGCATTATCGCAAAACCGGAACCGGAAGACCAACTAAAAAAGACAGAAGAGATATCGACGAATACGGAAATGATATTATTGATGATGAAGAAACTGAGTAAATTCCAAATTTTACAAATCCCAAATTCCAATCAAAAAATCTGAAATCTAAATTCTAATATCTAAAATTCTAGTTGTATTTTAGCAAAAAAATAAATCATGAGCAAAAACATCATCTTAACAAATCAGGAAATCGAACATAAAATAAAACGTATCGCCTATCAGATATACGAAACATTTGTTGACGAAGAAGAAGTTGTTATTGCCGGAATCGCATCTAACGGATCTATTTTTGCGCAAAAAATTGCTTTGGCACTAAGTACAATTTCGACACTTAAGGTTTCTCTTTGCGAAGTGAAAGTCGACAAACAAAATCCGCAGTTGCCTATACAGACTTCTTTAACAAAAGAAGAATACGAAAACAAAGGATTGGTACTTGTAGACGACGTCTTAAATTCAGGGACTACTTTAATTTATGCTGTTCGTCATTTCTTAGACGTTCCGTTAAAGAAATTCAAAACAGCAGTGCTTGTAGATCGAAATCATAAAAAATATCCTGTAAAGGCCGATTTTAAAGGAATTTCGTTATCTACCTCTTTATTAGAGCATGTTCAGGTTGTTTTTGATGACAACGGTGATAATTATGCTTTTTTAAGCTAAGATTTCCAGAATATCCTGAACTGTTTCATCGACAGCTTTATTATCAACCGAAACTTTATGTTGCGCGTGATTATAATAATAGCTTCTGTCGAACAAATGCTTTGCGATAAACTCTCTCATTTCCTCTTCATTCATATTAGCAATTAGCGGACGTTTGCTTTTGTTATGAATTAATCTATTATATAAAGTGTCTATTGAAGCTTTTAAATAAATCGAAGTAACATCATCTCTTTTTAATAATTCATGATTATTGGCATAACAAGGCGTTCCTCCGCCTAAGCCTATGATGCTGTTTTCTGAAGACTGAAGTAATTCCAGCAACATTTCGTGTTCTAGTTTTCTAAAATGGATCTCTCCAAACTGCTCGAAAATCTCGTTTATCGATAAATTTGCTTTATTTTCGATACATTTATCTAAATCCAGAAACGGAATATTTGTAATTTTTGACAAGTTTTGGGCAATTGTTGACTTTCCGCAGCCCATATATCCTAATAATATAATCTTTTTCATTTTAATAAGAACCTAAAAATTAAGGTGTTGTAAATTTTGATTAAAAAAAGACAAATTTATAATAAATAAGCTTGCAAATATCAAAAATAACTCCTTATATTTGCACCCGCATTCAAGGAAAGAATATGACTCGATAGCTCAGTTGGTAGAGCACATCACTTTTAATGATGGGGTCCTGGGTTCGAGCCCCAGTCGGGTCACAAAATTTGTGATTTACAAAATACTTTTCTTGATAGCATGACTCGATAGCTCAGTTGGTAGAGCACATCACTTTTAATGATGGGGTCCTGGGTTCGAGCCCCAGTCGGGTCACAAAAGGTCGAGTATTTATTTACTTGACCTTTTTTTATTTTAGGCCACGTGGAGAAACGGTAGACTTGCCATCTTGAGGGGGTGGTGCTCGTAAGGGCGTGTGGGTTCAAATCCCACCGTGGTCACAAAAAAACACTCGAAACGAGTGTTTTTTTTTGTTTTGTATTAAATTATTTTTTGAATATAGTATTAGCAGGATAGGTTTTTACCAGGAGAATATCATTTTATTTAAAAAATTGTATTCTATATTCTTTAGGGGTGATTCCTGTAATTTTCTTAAAAAGTTGCGTAAAATGTGAAGCTGTGTGAAAATTAAGCTGGTAAGCAATTTCAGCAATATCTTTACTGGACTGAAGAAGCGCTTTGCTGTAATTGATATCCATTTCGTTGATCCATTGTTTGGGTGATTTCTGAGTTATATTTTTCACACATTTATTAAGGTAATTTTCTGTAACAGATAGTTTATCGGCATAAAATGTTACTCTTTTTTCATCTCTGTGATACTTGAACAGAATATCCCGAAACTGAAGAGACAACTCCATGGGACGAGTAGCTGATTTATGATGACTATTAGTATCTGTACTTAATATTTTCACCAAAATAAGATGAAGCATAGTAATAATTATCTCGTTTAAATTCAATTCATTAAGCCATAACTCCTGCTCCATAATGGTAAGCAATTGTTTAATTGTTTCGTAAGTAAGACTATCCAAATTTAGGAAAGGAGGCATAAAAAAAATGCTGGTTTTATGTTTGGGTAATTCCTGTTCGGATACAATATTATTTTCATAGGCTAAGAAAAAACCTTCGGCATCATCTGATAATTCTATGGTCGCTGTAATTGTTCCTTGTTTGATAAAAATAACATTTCCTTTTTCTACATTATATTCTTTATTCTCCAGATATTGTTTAATATGTCCGTTGGTGATAAACAGAACAAAATTAAAAGTGGTACGGTATGGAACTACGGGCATAAGAATACCTTTTAGATAATCTTCGAGCCTGTAAAGCTGTATATCGGCATTATTAGAAAGTATTTTTTCTGTAATATTAGGAAGAAAAAGTTTCTTATATTGAAAATTAGAAAGTGTTTCCATATTAATATACTATTGAAAATCGTGTAAATTTAATACTTAGTTTCATTTAAAATTTATAAAATACTCCCATTTTTATTCCAAAAGGGTTTCCCGGAGTATAAGTAATATCAGTAATTGGTGCAGCTTCATTTTTCAGTTGCGTTTCTGTAGCGAATTGAGCTTCATTCCATTTTACATTAAACAAGTTATTGATTTGCATATTAGCCCCCCATTTTGCACGGTTGTAAAAAAATATCAAATCATTTACAAGGTAAGGTTTTGTTTTGAGACTATTGTCCTCAACTGCAGGTCTTTCACCTAGATAACGATACTGTAATCCTATAGAAAAGCCTTTCATGAAATCCCAATTTAAAGATCCGGTACTCGTAATTACGGGTGCTAACGGAATATAATCTTCTCCTTTTGGTTCCTCCATTAATCGGGCATGAGAATAATTAACATCAGCATTTAAATATAGATTTGGTAATGGCTGGTAGCGAATACCTAAATCAAATCCATAACGTTTTGATTTACCCGACGGTTCTACTACAGCATCATCACCTACGTAAACAAATTCCTGTTGTAGAAATAAATACCATATCGTTGGTGTAATAATCAATGATTTCAAAGGATGAAGTCTCGTTCCGAAATCAGCTCCTATAGAATATGGTAATGTATTAAGCCCGTTTTGTGGAATTACAACCCTCATATCATTAGAGTGAAACCCCATGCCTGTTTTTAATAACCACACAACTTTGTCACTGGAAGCATAAGAAAAATTAAGCTTAGGACTCAGTCGGGTTGCTTCTGATGATTGTCCCGATGGCAATTGCTCCTGATCCAGTAAATCATGCATATTAAAAATAAAATGATCCAGTCTTAGCGCCGGAGCAATAGTCCATTTTCCGGTTTTCCATACCAATTCTGAATAAGCGTGCAAATTGGTTTCTACGCCGGTAACATCCATTTTTTTATTCAACAATAAATCTCTGTGATAAACATGATTCAGCTGCAAAGTTTGAATATCGTCATTTCGGAATCCAATTCCGGATATCAATTCTAAAGAACTATTAGAAAAGATGAAATTTTTGACATGTTTAAATTCACCGCCATAAATATTTCTGCCATCTTTTTGTTGAATTTCATCTCCGTGAATAGGATCATTTAAGAAAAATGTAAAATCAGAATAAAGATTAAAATTATACTTAGAATACCAAGCCATCGCTTCAATATGCTCTGATGGAGAAATGATATGTTTAAAATTCATCTGAACATTGGTACGAGAAGTACTTCCTCCTTCGGTAGGATCAATACTTCCCCAACGATCAATAATTCCTTGATTAATGGCGCGTTCCGGATTTTGTCCTGAAGCATTCCAGGAAGAATTAAACGTAGAAAATTGAATGTTGAAATAATCATTATCGGTTATCCACTGGTTGTATTTTCCAAAGATATTAACTCTGTTGAAATTTTGTTTTACATCAAAAGGCCCATCGGTGTAATTGTATTCTGTTGCTAAATAGAAATTTTTCTTGTTGTCAGGATCGTTTATGATATTGAACATTCCCAGAATTCTTTTCGTATTAAAAGAACCTGCTTCGAGTTTAATCATACTGTTTTTCAAAGCCCCATAAGTTTTAAAATCTACATAACCCGCAGTATTAAAATCTCCTCTGTCAGCGTAGTAGGCTCCTTTTCCAAAATCGATATTATTGATGGTTTCGGGAATCACAAAATGCAGATCTGAGTATCCCTGACCGTGAGCATGTGATACAATATTTACAGGCATTCCGTCTACATTTACACTAACGTCCGTTCCGTGATCTGCATCAAAACCTCTTAAAAAAATTTGTTCTGCCTTTCCACCACCGGCATGTTGGGCAATAAACAAACCAGGAACTTTGCGCAATAAATCCTGAGCTGAGTTTACCGGAAATTTATTAAGATCAACTTTTGTGATATCTGAAAGAAATGAATTGTGGTTAATAATTATTTCGGAAATCTCAATAGGCTTGCGCTGAAGAAAAATGACTTTGTTTTCATACTCAGTAGTGCTATTAACAGCCAATTTCTGCTGATCATATCCCTGATGACTAATTACAAGTGTATCCGGAAAGGATTGAAAGTGCAATTTGAACGAACCATCTTGTTCTGAATGGCTATGTGTGTTTCCGTGATTGTATTCTATCAAGACATTACCTATTGGAAATTTACTGTCTGTATCTTTAAGGAAAGCTTTCATTTCACTTTCTTTCTTCTGTGCTACAGCTGCTACACTTATCATTAAGAGAAGGAAAACTATTGTATTTTGAATTCTTGTCATTTTGTTTTTTAATATAATCTACAAAATCTGCTTGTAAAAGCTTCAAGCAGATTTTCTAGATTATTATGTTTAATGTGACTCAAAAGTCTATTATTAGTAAAAGCTAGAATCCAACCATCATGCCTACAGCAATACGATTAACTGTAGAAGTTTGTGTATTGGTATTGATGATCTGTTTCGCGCCGGCATCATATTCTAAACCTATTAAGAAGTTTTTGGTGATATCATACATAGCATTGATAGAAGCAGAAGGCAAAGCAATTCGCGTATTCGAATTCGAATTATTGTTAACAAAATCTGCCGTTGAATTATCATTTATAACTTTACTGTTTACAAGCGAAACAGGAGTTGCATTATACGTCATGGTAGTATAACCTACAACTAAATTAGAATGCAGCCTTTTCTTTTCTCCAAAGTAATATTCTAAGCCTGCAGAACCTCCATAAATAGGCACTGTTTTAAAGTTACCATTCTGGTCATAAATGGCGTCATACATATTTCCTGCACCTCCATTACCAAACAAGGCACCGGATAAAGTATAAGAACCTCCTATACCAGAACCAATAACAGCCTGAGCCATAAAATAACTCTTTTCATTGAGCATCGTTTTGTAATTGGCATTAACGCCCCATCCCATTGTCATAGTATTATCATTTGTGTCTTTTTCATAACGAAGCGTACGTCCCATAACAGCTAAACGTAAGTAACCTGTTTGGTCATGCAGTTTTTTGGTAAATGCTACAATTGGATCTACAGAAAATTGACCGGGAGTAACTCCACCAGCGATTTTAAGATATTCAGAAGAACTTTCGACACCACCTTCAAACTTCCATGATTTGTCGGCACCAAAATCATTGTAATATTTGACCTGTAGATGACGCGCCCATGTTCCACTATTAGGTCCTTCCCAATCCAGCGTATTGTACCAACTTGGAACACCATTACCAAAGAAAGTCCAGTCCTGACCAATATGCCAATGATTGTAATCGACGTAGGCTACCCTTAATTGTAAGTTACCGCCTGCGCCGGGAGCGCCCCACCATTGCGCTTCAACATAAGTAACTAAAGGACCTTTTGAGAATCCATTATAGATAGTCTTCCATGCCAACTGTGTTTGATACATATTAAAACCTGCATTTTTCTGATCGATTTTATTGTAAGGATCAGCTGAATTTAGGTTGATTGACTGAGAATTCATGTCATTACCTCCTAAATTTAAGTATCCATTTAATTTTAAACGAGGAGAAAACTCCATTTCATAAAGCGATTTTCCATCATCTGTTTTTTGTTGAGACGGAAAATTAATTTGTGCTTGTGCTGTGTAACAACCAGTAACAACCAAAAATAAAAATGCGAATTTACTATTTTTCATAATTGTTTTATTTTAAGTATAAGGTGATTTGATTTCTGAATTCAATAAGAAAAAACCGTACTTGCCCGATGCTAAATACTTTTTTAGTTTTTTTTTTGGAATAAAAAATTACTTAAGAAATAAAGCAGAAGGGTAAGGGGGATAATACCATTATCGCCCCTTTTATAAATTATATTTTGAGTTGAATGTTACGCTTTTAGAGGTGTTCCTTCTGCATTTGATACCACTACATCAATTTGGATTAATGCATCGTTTTGTAATGCTGACACGCCAACTGTTCTTCTTGCAGGAATACCCCCTGGGAAAAATGTTGTATAAACCTCATCTACAAGTTCGCTATCTGTGATGTTTTTAAGGAAGATATTAACCTTAACTACATCTTCTATACCATGTGAAATACTTTCTAAAATTGCTTTGATGTTTTTTAAACATTGTTCTGCCTGCTCTTTTACACCTCCGGCTATCATTTTACCCGTTTTTGGGTCGATTGGCAATTGAGCTGAAATGTGATTATAATGAGAGAATGCTACGGTTTGCGTAGAAAGAGAATTTTTTGGCGCATTTTCAGTATTGTTTGCGTTGATGACAATTCCATGTCTGTCTTCGATAGCTTGAGGAGGTGTTCCGTCTCCGTGTGACACTACTGCTTCAATTTGTACCAAAGCATGCATAGATAAATCCGAAACGGCCACGATTGTTCTTGCAGGAACATAAGCTACAGCCCTTGCAATAGCAGAATCAGGAAAAAATGCTGTATAAACCTCATCTACAGCTTCAATGTCTGACAGGTTTTTAAGAAAGATATTAATCTTAACAATATCATCAAAAGGAACATCAATACTGTTTAAGATTGCTTTGATGTTTTTTAAACATTGTTGAGCTTGCTCTTTTACACCTCCTGTTATCAATCTGCCCGTTTTTGGATCGATTGGTAATTGAGCTGAAAGATTATTATAATGAGAGAATGATACTGTTTGTGCAGACAAATTACTCAAAGGTGCATTTGCCGTGTTATTAATAAGTTTGATTAGATTACCTGCCTGTGGTGCATTTGGAATTGTACCCTCGCCATTTGAAACAAGTGCTTCAATTTGTACTAAAGCATTCAAAGGTAAAGCAGCAACTGCAACTGTAGTTCGTGTTGGAACATAAGTAGGGAAGAATGTTTTATAAACTTCGTCTACAGTATCAACATCCTTAATGTTTTTTACGAATACAGTGATTCTAACGACATCATTCATAACATGATCGATGCTCTCTAAAATGGCTTTGATATTTTTAAAGCATTGTTCGGTCTGTTCTTTTATACCGCCAGCTACTATCTTACCAGATTTTGGGTCGATTGGTAATTGAGCTGATAGATTATTATAATGTGAAAACGCTACAGTTTGTGAATATGGTCCGATATTTTTTGGAGCATTCTCGGTATTTCTAGCTACTAATGAGTTTATTTTATTTGATGCCATTTTGTTTATTTATTTTAATAATTTGAGTAATTTTTAGATATGCATTCTGCTATCCCAGCAAGAAATACATGATTATTTGAATTGAATGATGTTGTAAATTGGGGATGCTTTTAGTTTTGTTTTTTAGTAATAAATAATCTCTGAATAAGTAATGTAATACACGTTCCTACCACAAACGGAAAAGTCAATACTCCGCCTACCTCAGTCAGGATGTTATGATCAATCAGGAAGTCATCAATAGCAACTGTAATCAAGACTGCGATTAATACCCACAACCCGTCTGTTTTTTTGAAACCTGAAAAAACAATAGCAGAAAGTACCGCGTTAAAACCGAATAATCCCATATGAATACCTTCAATTGATTCGCCATCCATATATGAAAAATAAGCTCCCAATAAAGATCCTACAAGGCCATACAAAGCTGCTGCGGGAGAACTGATAAAAATTGCGATAAAGAAAATAACTCCTGATAATAATCCTCCTTGAAAAATGACCTCCCCAAAGCCATTTATGGGTGTTATAAATTCGCTATAGGCAACATTTTCCGGTTTTGCGCTAATCATTTCCGAAGGTGGGATATCTGTAAAGTGATGCAATACAAAAACACATACCCAAATAATAACAATGAATGGAAATGTAAACGCCGGAATTTTTTTGCTAATAAAAAAATGCTGAATTATACTTGCCAGTGCGCCACCTAAAACAATAAGAATCCAAATTAATATTGTAGTCTGAAAGAAAAAAGACAAAGCCACTCCCACCAAAGCTGCACTAAAACCATATAATCCGGCATTAATTTCCGATTTGTCATAATCCAGTTTCATCGCTGTAAATGTTCCGGCACTTGTAGACAACAAAATAGCAACACCTCCTTGCCAGCTTCCTAAAAAAATACCAATAAGAAATAAGATTCCTGTCCATTTGTTTTCCTGAAGCATAATTTGCCCTATTCCCTTTAATACATTATCGATAAAAGGAATTTTTGTGAAAATTTTATCCATTTTGAATTGTTTTTTGTTTTGATTTTACCATCCTAAAAAGACCATTCCAATGCCGCATATAGTGACTACAGCACCACTTACAACACTCATATAGCGTTCTAGTTTGTCGGTCTTAAAAAAAGTTGAATATCCGTATCGTCCAAGTAAAACCATGCCCAGCATCGTTGCGACAGTTGTAAGTGCAAATGGTACTACTAGTGCAACAATTTCGGTCACGGAACGATTTAATCCCGAATAAAAAAGAAGTGGTGTAAGTGGTTCACTTGGTCCCATCACAAAAATCATGAACAGCACAAAGGGTGTTACTTTTATTCGGCTTTGAGGCATAACGACTTCGCCGTGATTGTGTTCATAAACATAAACATCACCTCCCAGTACATCAAAATGCTTGTGAGGTTTATTTTTTATGGTCTGAATCATGCCATATAGGAGATAGATTACGCCAAAAAGAAGCAATGCCCAACCCGAAATGTTGCCTCTGATTTCCTGAAACCATGAAAATTTATTAAGCTGCCATCCCATAAAAACCCCGATAGTTCCTAGAACCAAAGAACTAAAAACGTGGCCAAAACCACAGACAATTGTAAGTAGAATTGTTTTGCTTTTGCTCCATTGTTTAGATTTCGACAAAACAATAAATGGCAAATAATGGTCTGGTCCTGATGCGGTATGTATAAAACTTATAGATACAGCACTCAGTATTAATGCCCAAATAGTACTATTCATAACTAATTTTTATTCTAATTCCCAAAGGATTTCCTGAACCTTGAGGAAAAAATTATACATTACTTCACCACCATTTCCCAGTGTTCTAATAACGAATCCGTTATCTTCCATTGCCGAAATGCCGATTTCCATCTCACTTTGAGATTCTATAATAGAATAGATAGTTTCTACTAAGAGATTTTTATCCACATTTTCTTTCGTGCTATAAAAGATAAGAGTTCCCTGATGCGTAAATTCTTCCAGATTTCCTATGCCGTTTATCGGAATCAGGTCAGGTTGGATAAGTACATTGTCCTTTACAACCAATTTGTTTTTGTGATAAATCTCTGTAAGATTCTGAAAACGTCTCAATTTAAAAAGCTCACCATAATGCTTTCTTCCACAGGTGATAATCTCACTGATGATTACCTGACTGTTTGTACCAATACGGATTTCGGCTTTACTTTTGAAATCAGAATTTTCATGAGGAACCACCGGATGTGGGACATAAGCAAAAGAAGTATCATCCTCCATCGAGATAGTAAGCTGCTGCACAGCGTCAGTTTTCATATTAAATAATCTTTGATATGATTGTGACTGCAGCTGCAATGCGGCTCCTTTTTCTAAATCAACATCCAGTTGGTAACGGTCACCGCATAAAATTCCCGGTGAGCTACTCATTACAATTTGATAAAGCTTATTGTCGGTTTTGCGTTGTCCTACTGATACTACACGAAAAGGAGGAGAAACATAGAGGTCTTTTACATAGGAGCTTCCTTGTTTATAACCTGCTATAATATGTAAGCGACTGTTCATTATCTTACTAAATTCGGTTCTTCACAATCTTCCAGTAAAGCATATTTTTTAATCCAGCCTATAATTTCCGACACACCAACATCTGTTTTAAGATTTGAAAATATAAAAGGAGCTCCTTTTCTCATTCTTCTTGCGTCGTTTTCCATCACTTCAAGACTTGCACCCACATAAGGAGCCAAATCGATTTTATTGATCACCAGTAAATCTGATCTTGTGATACCTGGTCCTCCTTTTCTTGGAATTTTTTCACCTTCGGCAACATCAATTATAAAAATGGTCACATCAGCAAGATCCGGGCTAAAAGTTGCTGACAGATTATCTCCGCCACTTTCGATAAAAATCAGTTCAATATCTGAAAAGCGGTTTGCCAATTCATCTACTGCTTCAAGATTCATACTTGCATCCTCGCGAATAGCGGTGTGAGGACATCCTCCTGTTTCTACCCCAATAATACGTTCATGAGGCAAAAGACTGTTTTTGGCCATAAATTCTGCATCTTCTTTCGTATAGATATCATTTGTAATTACGCCAAGATCATATGTTCCGTATAAGTGTCTGCTCAATCGTTCTAATAAAGCAGTTTTTCCAGAACCTACTGGTCCGGCAACTCCTACTTTTATATATTTTCTATTTTTCATTTTTTTATAAATTATTTTTCATTTTTAATTAAGACATGTACAGTCTTGAATACAGTCTTTCATGCTGCATGCAACGAATGTCAAAAGAGGTATTGCATAGTCCCACATACTCTCGCTCTAATGTTATGGTATCCTGTGCCGTTTTTTCCATTATCGGATACAGACGGAATAAAATATCCTGTCCATCCAATTGTCCAAGTGGTACTAACTTTACAGCATTGGTAATCATTCCGGCGGTAGAAGTGTAGTAAAACCCAAAAAGAGCTTCTTGCAAAGGGATTTTTAACAGGCAGCAATACATTCCAAAAACAATACAGTAATGAGAATTTGCATCGCCATTTCGAACCGCTTCTTCATAAGCTTCCATAAGCTGGAAATTCTCATGCCTTTTGAAGATCTTAATCAAACGCAATCCCAGTTTCTGGCTTGCCTGACGAATTTCTCTCGGACACTTTAAAGCGTTACATTCCTGATCCAGATCTAAAATGGCTTTTAAATCATTTGACGCAGTAGCTTCGTAGGCCAATTTTACAAAAGCACCGTCGTTGTACTTGAGATTATACTTAAGCATGTTTTCTACAAACTCCTGTGCAGTTGCTGCGTTGTGTACAATTTTGTTTTGTATAAACGTTTCAAGTCCGCTGGAATGAGAATAACCTCCAATAGGCAATGTAGGATCTGAAATATGCAAAAGGCTGGCTAAAAATTTTATATTATTCATCTTTTGGAGCTGCCATTTTTAGGATTTTAGTAAAAATTGTCGAACCCAAACTTGCATGTCCGTGCGGTTCTACATTCGATTTTAACAGATTCAGTAATTTCACGGATTGTTTTTCGGGTTTAAAACCGCTCACTTCCAGCCATCTGAACATTGGCATTTCAAAAGGTAACAACACTTTGTCTTCTTGTATAAAAAGCGGAATATGTTTGTTTCCAATTTCATAACACACTGTTCCCATTTCGAGCATTGAAGACGGAGAAATAACAATAGTTTCTGTTTCCAGAATATTGACCACAATTATTTTCTCTTCATTTTCAAAAAGAATATCTCCTTCTCGAAGGCGTTGTCCTTCTCTAAGGAATTTAATGGCAATATCTTCTCCCTGACGTGTTTTTTTACGTTGAATCCTCTTTGTCGATTCGAACCATTCTAAGTCGAGATAATCTATTGATCGCCCGTTAATTGTACTATTCGAAATAGTCCCTAAAGTTTCACTGATGGTCATCGTTTTTTATTTTTAAATAAGACCTAACAATTTTTAAAAATCTGTTAGGTCTTAAATTTTTACTACTATTAAAATAAATAATACAATTGAGTCAACGGAAGCGTTTCTGCCGGCTCACAAGTAACATGTACACCATCTACCGTTACATGATAGTTTTCAGCATTTACTTCAATTACCGGTGTTTTATCATTATGGATAAGATCTTTTTTAGAGATGTTTCTGCAATTTTTTACAGGAAGAATCATTTTTTCCAGCTTGTAATCAGCAATAGATCCATTATCAATCGAAGCCTGAGAAACAAAAGTTGCACAAGTGGTGAATTTAGCACGACCATAAGCTCCAAACATATTTCTGTAAATCACAGGTTGCGGCGTAGGGATAGACGCATTTGGATCGCCCATTTTTGCAGCAATTACAAAACCTCCTTTTACAATCATTTCAGGTTTAACACCAAATAATGCTGGTTTCCAGATCACTAAGTCAGCTATTTTACCTGGCTCAATAGATCCAACATAGTTAGAAATACCGTGAGCAATAGCAGGATTAATAGTGTACTTGGCTACATAACGTTTTGTACGGAAGTTATCATTTTGTGTATTTTTATCTTCCTCTAACTGACCACGCTGATCTCTCATTTTACTTGCCGTTTGCCATGTTCTGGTAATTACTTCTCCGGGTCTTCCCATAGCCTGAGAATCAGAACTCATAATACTGAATACTCCCATATCATGTAAAATATCTTCGGCAGCAATAGTTTCAGGACGAATACGGGAATCAGCAAATGCTACATCTTCAGGGATATTTTTACTTAAATGGTGACAAACCATAAGCATATCAAGATGTTCGTCTATTGTATTAACCGTATAAGGACGTGTAGGATTTGTAGAAGCAGGCAATACATTTGGATACATTGCAGCTTTGATAATATCCGGTGCATGTCCGCCACCGGCACCTTCAGTATGGAAAGTATGAATTACTCTTCCATTAATAGCTTTCATGGTGTCTTCCAGAAATCCACCTTCGTTTAAAGTGTCAGTATGAATAGCCACCTGAACATCATATTTATCCGCTACTTTAAGTGCAGCATCAATTGTTCCCGTTGTAGCTCCCCAGTCTTCGTGAATTTTTAAACCTAAGGCTCCTGCTTCAACTTGTTCTTCAAGTGGTGCTTCTGCTGAGCAATTTCCTTTACCAAAGAAGCCTAAATTCATAGGAAATTCTTCTGCAGATTCCAACATTCTCTGAATATTGAATTTACCCGGCGTACAAGTCGTTGCGTTTGTTCCGTCATTTGGTCCCGTTCCTCCGCCAATCATGGTTGTAATACCACTATAAAGAGAAGTTTCAATTTGTTGTGGGCAGATATAATGAATGTGTGTATCTATTCCTCCGGCAGTTACGATATAACCTTTACCACCATGAACTTCTGTAGATGCACCGATAATCATATTAGGAGATACTCCATCCATTGTATCTGGATTTCCTGCCTTGCCTATAGCTATGATTTTACCATCTTTGATTCCGATATCTGCCTTTACAATTCCCCAGTGATCAATAATAGTTGCTCCGGTGATACAAAGATCTAAGACATCCTGATCTCTTGTACGTTCAACATTTTGCCCCATCCCGTCGCGAACCGTTTTCCCACCTCCAAAAACAGCTTCATCGCCATAATGGGTAAAATCTTTTTCGATTTCGATGATGATGTCAGTATCTCCTAATCTTATTCTGTCTCCAGTAGTTGGACCTAATATATTAGCATATTGCTTTCTGTCTACATTTAAGCTCATGTTATGAATTTTTAAAATTTAATTGATTCGCTTTAGCTAAACTTTCTTTTTTCGTAGTATCAGAATCTATCAATCCGTCAACAAGATTATTAAAGCCCATTGCTTTTTTGTTTCCGCCAATTGCGACAAGTATTACTTCTTTTTCCTCTCCCGGTTCAAAACGAACAGCCGTACTGGCAACAATGTTGAGCCTTTTTCCAAAAGCCTTTTCACGATTAAAACTCATCGCTTTATTCACTTCAAAAAAGTGAAAATGAGAACCTACCTGAATCGGGCGATCTCCTGTATTGGTTACTGTTATTTTTACAGTCTCTCTGCCTTCATTGCAGATGATTGTACCTTCTTTTACAAAAATTTCTCCTGGTGTCATAATAATTGGGATTAACGGATTGGATCATGTACTGTTACTAACTTGGTTCCATCAGGAAAAGTGGCTTCAATCTGGACATCATGAATCATGTCAGCGACTCCCGGCATTACATCATCTTTTGTTAGAATCTGAGCTCCTTCGCGCATTAGCTCGGCAACCCTTTTGCCATCTCTTGCGCCTTCCAGTAAAAAATGACTAATTAAAGCCACCGCTTCCGGGTAATTCAATTTTAGACCTCTGGCCTTTCTTTTTAGAGCAAGTTCTCCTGCTGTGTGCAACATGAGCTTCTCAATTTCTCTTGGTGTTAAGTGCATAATTGTTTTTATTTAAAATTAGATTTATCGTATTATTTATCTTGTTAAAAATTTAAAAAAGATAAAATGAATGTGTAAAGCAAATATTTAACTTATAAGCGATTCATTTATAGTTTGATACTATTAATAAAAATTACAAGGAGTACTACCTATAATAGTTTTTGGTTTTGACAGCATATTCGGCAAATTAGTCGTAAAACGCTAACGCTTGAATAAACTTAGCAACTTGCTCTTTAGCAAAAGCAAAAGTTAAATTTTACCAGTTATTGTAAACTTATAAATGAAGTCTGAAAGAAATTAACAACTTGGAATTCGTAGAGAATGAAATAATATATATCGGGGTAAAGTGATATACGAATAGTTATGAGCGGCTATAATAACCGGCTGCGTAGAATAAAAATGAAGATTTAAAGCATAAGTACTCCATTCTTCCGATACTATATTAATATCAAATAGTGGTTGATTCAAATCATCATCGATTGCAAGTCTTTCTTGAATATCGAGCAAATCAAAAACACCAGCCGAAATTTGATTATTAGTTTTTTGTGAATATGTACTACTATTAGTTTTGACTAGCAGATGATTTTCACCTTTAAGCATAAAGAAAACACCAAAAAAAATTGTGAAAAAGTAAATGGCATAAAGCCCAATTGATCTTTTTTTTGCTCTCATTATCATAGACGCAAAGTTATATTTGTTACTATCAAAAAGATCACTTAAAATAGTCAAAATCGGGACAAAATATAAAAATATAGTTTTTTAGCCGCGGGGCATGATTTTTTGAATCATAAAATACCTATAACCTATTTTTAATTTATTGATTATAAAAAATGTATGCTGTTCTCAAATATCTATTATTTTATAATTTTTGAGTTGTAATTCTGAACATAATTATCCGTTTGGAGTAAAGCTCCGTCAAGTTTATTATAATCTTACTTAAAGATGCTGTCTAAAAAATAAAGATTTAAAAAAACAAGAAGGAATGATTTAAAATATTTTATACAAAGCACAATAGAAGAAATAAATTTGCGTGAAAAAAGCAGAAAAGTAAACCTCTAAATTTTCCCGGGAAACTTTAAATCTTTCGATAAATGATTCAAAACCTACACCAGCAACGTAACAAAAATTAAAAACACTAAAAAACATTTTATTTTATTTTGTTTCTTCCTCTATTTCAATCCATTAATTCAAAACAATACATTTACATTAAATTAACTTGAAAAAAGGTAGTGCTATTTAAAAAATAACTCCCTATATTTGCACCCGCATTCAAGAAAAGAATGACTCGATAGCTCAGTTGGTAGAGCACATCACTTTTAATGATGGGGTCCTGGGTTCGAGCCCCAGTCGGGTCACAAAAAGGTCAAGTATTTATTTACTTGACCTTTTTTCATTTTAGTTCAGGTTAAAAATAGCCGAATTGAAATCAACTTAAAGAGGATCAACACGAAAACCTGTGGATATAGAAAAAATTACCACGGAGAACGCAAAGTTTTTTAAATATACTAAGTTTAGAAAAAACACAAAGTTCACAAAGCTTTGTGGACTTTGATTGTGTAAACACTACTTAAATCTTAGTGAACTTTGCGAATCCCGATAGCTATCGGGATTGCGCTCTCTGCGTTAAAAAATAATTAGGGAATATAAAATTTTTAATGTTTCTCCACAACATTCAGTGTAGATACGTCAATCCTAAAACCTCTGAAGCAAAAAAAAATACCGCAAAGTTCGCAAAGCTGTATATTGATTTAGCTTTGCGAACTCTGTGTTAAGACATTATTAGATAAAATCTTTGTTTCTCTGCGGTAAAAAAACAGTCAGCAGCTGTAAGCTGCTCCACAACATTTAGCGTTGATCCCTTAAAGACTTCTAAATAGAAATTGCAGGCGTAATATTGATTGTACGATCAATTCCTATTACCTTGCACCTTCAACCTATCCTATTTCAATTTATTGAGCTATAAATAATTACCCCCCACACAACAAATGAATGTTTAGCTAAATTGAACCCACTTAAAATTCAACAATTTTTGTAACTTTTTGCAATTAAGTTCTTCTAATTAAGGAGAATCTTTCCTTTTTTAATTCAATATGTTTTAATTCAATTGAAATATTTCAGTCCCGAAAAAAGAAGTTAATACAATTAATTATGAAACAGCTACAAAAAGGCACATTTTACGGACAAACCAATGAAACCATTGCACTGGACGGAATAACATTGACAGATACCGTTTACACCCATAGTAAAGTAGACTGGCATTATCATGAGAATGCTTATTTTACGTTTATTCTTGAAGGCAATGTTATAGAGGGAAATAAAAAAGAAGTCTACAATTGTACTCCGGGAAGTTTGCTTTTTCATAATTGGCAGGAACCACATTACAACATAAAACCTGACGGATTTACGAGAGGTTTTCATCTCGAAATCGAAAAACATTGGTTTGACACTATAGCACTATCTGATGATAATTTGCAAGGAAGCATTAATATCTCAAAACCGGAAATCAAGTTTTTAATGTATAAAGTTTTCAGGGCTGCAAAAATTGAAGGTACCGCCGTAGATTTCTCAACCCAAACTTTACTGATCGAAATTTTATCAAAACTAAGTGCACATAATAATTCTTTACTACACAAAAATCCAAAATGGGTACAGATTATCGATGAAATCCTTCATGACCAGATTGGAGACACAATTTCATTAGATTATTTATCTAAAATAGCCGGAATACATCCTGTTCACTTGTCAAGAGATTTTTCTAAATACTTTCACTGCACTTTAAGCGAATACATGAGAAAATTGAAAGTTGAAAAAGCACTTTCCCTTCTTTCTTTACAAAAACAATCCTTAACTGAAATTGCTTACGAATGTGGATTTTCTGACCAAAGCCATTTTACCAGATGCTTCAAAGAGGTAAACGGATTAAATCCTTCTGCACATTTAAAATTACTTTTAATGAAATAATGCAAATGTTAATCTTGTACAATTTTTAATGCTGCCAGCAGAATAATTTTACACCTCGATCAAATCAATCAATCAAAAATATGAAACGAACATTATTTCTACTTGCAATCAGCCTTTTGTGCTTAACTAGTTATAGCCAAAATGCAGATCTATTTAAAACCGAAGGAATTACCGGAGAACTTCATCAATCAAACATCGGGAAAGTTACTTTTATGGATGGCAACATTCCATTAGATCAATATAAAAAAACCGATTTTCTTGAGTCATTCAACCTTACATATAAATCAAATCTTAACATCAGGATTTTTCTGGATAACTCAATAACAAACTATTTACATCAATTAGCTCCCAATTTATCGGCTGAAGAACTTGTAGAAATGGGTAATCTTCAGTTTGCTTTTTATATTGACAATAAATTCATTTATAAAGATAATATTAACCCAGGCTGTAATTTTGGGTACGGTAGCAGCAAAGACACCTCTAAAACATTAAGAATTCCGCTTACCAGCTCAAAAGCCGAAAATCTTTGGGCTTTGCACATGTGGGACCGTTTTAAACTTAATGGCGGCGAAAAAGCACTCACAAACGGAACTCACAATTTAAGAATTGAAGTTAGACCTTATATTATCACCAACAAAAATACCGAAGCAATAGTTGGAACCTTAATCGCAAAAGGGCAAATTAAACTGATCATAAAAACTCCTGAAGTGACTGCCAAACAAATGGAAATACAGCCAATATTGCCCAACAGCGGATGGGAAGTTTCTGATTTTCAATTCGACAAAAAGAAAATCGAATTACTAAATAAGGAAATTGCTTCATACAATCTAAAAGAAATAACAAGCGTTGTCGCCATTTATGATGGTAAACTTTTAATAGAAGAATATTTCAATGATGCCGCCAGAAATACCTTGCACGACACTCGTTCGGCAGGAAAATCTTTTGCTTCGACACTTATGGGTGTAGCCATAAATGATGGATATATTAAAAATGAAAACCAGACACTTAGTTCTTTTTATAACTTAAAAGACTATGCAAATTATAACATAAAAAAAGACAGTATAAAAATAAAAGACCTGCTCACTATGAGCTCTTCATTTGAAGGATCTGATGCACATAGCGAGTCACCCGGAAACGAAGAAAACATGTATCCTACAGATAACTGGGTCAAATTTACGCTGGACTTGCCTACTGATCCTACTAAAACTAATGGAGCCAAATGGGATTATTTTACAGCAGGCGTAGTGCTTTTAGGAGATATTCTGGATAAAAGTGTTCCGGGCAGACTAGAAAAATACGCCGATGAAAAACTTTTCAAACCTTTAAATATTACGAATTATCAATGGCAATATACGCCGCAAAAAGTACCAAATACCGCAGGCAGCCTTCAAATGACTTCGCTGGATTATGCTAAATATGCACAGTTATATAAAAATAATGGTGTATGGAATGGCAAACAAATACTTCCCGTAAATTGGGTCGAAAAAACCTTTACAAAACAAATTCAGATTCCTGAGCGAGACAATCAATTCTACAGTTATTTGTTTTGGAATAAAACAGTCAATTACAAAGGTAAAAATTACGAAACCTACTACTGCGCCGGAAATGGCGGAAACGAATTTATAATTTTTAAAGATTTGCCGCTGGTAGTCATCATTACATCAAAAGCTTTTAACAAGCCTTACGGACATGCACAAGCAGACAAAATAATTCACGATTATTTATTGCCGGCGATTTTAAAATAAAATTGTCTGTTTGATTTTATAATTCGCACCGAAAAGCATAAACCATTAAAAAAGGTAAAACACACAGTATGTTTTACCTTTTTTTAATACCAACAGTAAGTCAGGCAAATTATAAATATTCAACATAAAGCCTTACTCCTGCTTAAATGCTTTCAAACTTCCGTCATCATTAAATTGTATCGAAAATCTTTCTCTGCTCCCATTTATACTCGAAGGATACCAGCGCATCTTATTATCCCAAATAGAAACATAAGCACTCGTAAGAGGTTTTGCTCCTTCTATTTCTTTTGCTTTCTCATTGTAAGTAGCCGTTACTTTGGCAACATTTACAAACTTAATTTTATTAAGTGAAACCAAACGCTTTTGTACCTCGTCCCTAACCGATAACTGAAGAGGTTTTGGTTCAGACCACTGACCTTCTTTATAATTATAAATATCCACATATTTGGGATTTGTTGGATGCTGAAGCATAACATTAATGAGTCCGTCATTATAAAAATACAGCGTCGAATAAATAAAAATCTCTTTTCCGGCATATTGAGGCAATTTTCTCAAAGACTCTTCTGCTTTTTCTAATCCTTGTATGTCAGTCAAAAGATCAATACTCTTACCTTCAGTATGCGTATGGGTTACAGAATGTGTTTCGAGTGCTGTTTTTATAATTTGCTGAACATCAATCTGAGTGTTTACCGTCGTTTCCGGCACGGGACTTTCTTTTTCTTTTTCAACTAACGTATCATTCGGCTTAAAGGTCTCATCGATAGTTTTAGTTACCTGTTCACAACTTAACAAAAGCTGACAGCAAATTAGTAGTATAGTTAATTTTCTCATTGCTAATCTATAGTATTTAAATCGCTTGCAAAAGCAATTTTATTTGGATTTTCCGGCAGATAAAAAATTTCTATTTTTTCCTGTTTGGTAATATCGAGTTCAAGAAGCCTGATTACTTTTTTCAGACTATTGCGATGAACATGATGTTTGTTATCTGTGTACTCGAGTTGAAAAAGAATCTCGGGCTGATCATTAATATAAGTTCCGGTTTGGCTTACTTTAATCAATTTAGCCCAGGTTTTTATTCCCTTAAACTTGATCATTGATGAACTGCCATTTAATACTGTAAGCTTACTATAAATAAATTTTAGAAGATATCTAAAAAACAAAAGCACCATTGGACACACAATCAGCGGATGACCAAAACTTATAAAACGCCAGCCCATACCATAACTTTCGATTCGGTACGAATAAATATAATAACCAATTACTCCAGCCACAAATACCAGCCAGCCTAATACAATAAATGCTATCCTCGCTATATTTAAACCCACTTCGGTATTGGCAATAATAAAGTGCGGAGGCTCTTTGGCATCTCTGTCGAGTATTAAACTTAATTTTTTTCCCGCTTCAAAACGACGTTGATGAGGTTTAGCATCCGTAATAACGGTCTTACTTGTAATTTCTGTATCAGCCAGGTTTTTAAATGATAGTTCAAGTTCATAGGTATTGATTTTTTCATTGGGTTTAGATGTTTTTACAGCGCTTAAAATTTTTGCTTCGCGCGATACTCCGCCCGACTTTAGTTTTTCTATGTTTCTTTTTGAAATAAAAATCTGAAGAATCCATTTGTGGAAATAACCAATTAAAACAATCAACCAAAGAATTATCGAAATCGAAACTATAGCCAAAGCCAGCCACGGATTTTTATCTTTCAGCGTAGTTACATCAAATTCACTATTAACGCTATAATAGATAAGCATTGGAAATGGAATTGTAAAAAACAACATATAGAGCGCACCAAAAGCAAGGGCAAAATTTTTTCTCATTCCTTTTAATTATTATTGGGGTTACTAATTAAAACGTTTATTTTTAGAAAAAAAAACATTCCTTTTTCTGAGTATATCTATCTATTACAACATTGCTGTACAAATAGATACCAATCAAATTTACATAAAAAATTATAGCAGAAAAGAAATTAGAATAAAATCTCAACTAAGAAATGGCTCCCTTTTTAAATAAAATTATCGTTTTATAAAAACAAATAGAATAACTCTAAAACACATTTTATTTACATTAGATTATAAATTTTGTAACTAAAATCAATTCATTACGTCTTATTTTTAACCCCTGTAAACCTTTTTAATCGGTTTTTCTAAAATACTAAGAGGCCTTATTTTCCGTTTGACATCCTAATGAAATTATATTTTTCTTTTTTGCTCTTTTTTTTCCTTCCTTATTTTTGCGAGGCGCAGATTGACACAACGTATATTAAACCTTTTGACAATAAAGTCTCTCTAAGAACTTATCTATCGATGAAATTTATTTCGATGGAAAAGGAAACAGATGGAGAAATTAAAAATTTCATGCCCAATACACCGATGAGTTTAGGTTTTGGAGTTGCTATAAAAAATACCATAATCGATTTAAGCTACGGTCACAGTTTGAGTTTCCTGAAAGATGATGAAAAAGGAAAAACCAAAGCACTTGATTTTCAAATTCACCATTACGGGAAAAAGTTCATTATAGACCTTTTTATACAAAAATATCATGGCTTTTATACTTCAGATCAATCGGATAAAAACACACAATTATATCCTGACTTAAATATTCAGCAATATGGCGCTTTTGGCCAATATGTTTTTAATAATAAGAAATTCTCCTATAAAGCCGCTTTTAATCAAAACGAAAGACAATTAAAATCAGCCGGAAGCTTTTTGCTTGGCGGAGGAGTATATTTTACCAAAATAGGTTCTGACAGCTCTTTTGTACACAAATCTAAAAATTCATTACGCAATTTCCAATTCGGAGTAAGTGGAGGCTATGCTTATACCTGGGCAATTAACAAAAGATGGTTTACCAGCGGATCAGCAACTATGGGGGTAAACTTTGGTACTGAAAGAATAAACGATTTTGGCAAACAAAAGATAGAAATCTACCCTACATTTTTCCCAAGAATATCTGTTGGTTATAATAAAGAAAATTGGTCTCTTGGCCTATCATATATCAATAACCTTATATTTTCTTCTTTCTCAGGCAATGACACTAACAACATTGCTTTATCTTCAGGAAATTTACAAATTGGATATATCTGGAGGCTAAATTCCAATCCGTTTGTTCGTAATAAGAAATCAGATTAAACAATCTTTTTCTAACAGAAACAAAGATCTAGTTTCCAATGTTTTAACACAACAAAAAACAAATTATCCAAAAAGAATAAATTAAATAATAGTTATTTCACAAAAGAACTTTCCCAACAAAACAAAACTTTACTAAATTCGTTTCCAAAAATTAATTAACCTACTAACCTAAATCCCAAATTGGTTTATGAAACACTTTTTAATCGTGTCATTTATTATGATCACTTGCTCTGCGTGGGCACAATCCGCAACGGCCTATTTTGATAAAGCCATGAAAAAAGCCGAAGCCGGCAACACAAAAGGCGCAATTGCTGATTACACAAAAGCCATCAGCATGAATTCTAAGTTCGTCGAAGCTTATCAAAATCGTGGTGTAGCAAAATTTAAACTCAACGATCTAAAAGGCGCACAGGCAGATTTTAGTAAAACAATCGAACTGGACACCATGAACGCAGATGCTTTTACCGGCAGAGCCAATGTAAATTACAAATTAAACAACTTTAAAGAAACCGTAGATGATTGTACCTCATCACTTGGTTTAAACCCAAAAGATTATATTGCTTACAACTTAAGAGCATTGGCTTATAATAAAATGGGCGATAAAAAAAATGCGTGCAAGGATTTTACAAAAGCAATCGAATTAGGCAGTCAGAGTGCCATAAAAAACAGAGCTACTTTTTGTAAATAAAACAGCATCAAACGCATTCAATACTAAAGCAATCTGTAAAATTGATATTTACAGATTGCTTTTTTTATTCAAAAAAAACGGACCTAATTTCATCTCAAAGTTATCCTTACATTTGCCCTTTAAACCCAACTTTTAATGGCACTTTTAAAAAAGATAAATCACAAAGCACAAACCGATAAAAACTCCGGTTTTGGAGCCAATGCAAACAGCTACGGAGGAAGATTTGTAAACAAGGACGGGACTCCCAATATCGAAAAAAGGGGCATGCATTTTTTTCGCCGCATTAGTTGGTACCATACCATGATCGACATGCCCAACTGGAAATTCATGTCGATTTTGTTTATTTTTTATATTGTGCTCAATTTTATTTTTGCCATTATTTACTACGCCATTGGTATCGAACATCTGGACGGAATCGAACAATCTCAAAGTGTTTTAACCCAATTTGGCCAAGCCTATTTTTTCAGTGCGCAAACTTTTACCACGGTAGGTTACGGACACATTAGCCCAACAGGTTTTTTAACCAGTGCATTATCAGCAGCCGAAGCTTTAATAGGTTTATTAAGTTTTGCCATTGCAACAGGTTTATTTTTTGGAAGATTCAGTAAACCAACAGCTTTTTTAAAATTTGCAGATAATGCCCTAATAACACCTTATGGCGAAAGCAAAGGATTAATGATACGACTTGTACCTTTTAAAAATACCAATTTTACAGATGCAACAGCAAAAGTAACACTGGGAATGAGCTTGGAAGAAAATGGCGTACAAACCAATAAATTCTACAACCTGAATCTTGAATTAGACAAAATCAATGCACTATCATTGAGCTGGACTTTGGTACACCCCATTACAGAAGACAGTCCGTTATATAATTTTACCGAAGATGATTTCAAAAAAGTCCACGGCGAAATATTAGTATTCATTACAACATTCGATAATATGTATAGCAATACAGTTGCTGCCAGAACATCGTATACTTTTAATGAAATTGTTTACGGAGCCAAATTCGAAACCATGTACAACAGAAGTAAAAACAACTCTAAAACAATCCTGCACTTAGACAAATTAAACCATTATAAATTAGTAGACCTTTCGTAATCTATCATTTTAGCGAAGTTTTAAATCTTTTTTCAGATTTTATTCTATTTTTGTTCACCAAATAGCCAGTAATGATAAACAATATTAAGACTGTTTTCAGCATAAAAGACCTCGAAAACTTATCAGGAATAAAAGCACACACCATTCGTATCTGGGAGAAGAGATACAACATCCTGGAGCCAATGCGAACTGACACCAACATTAGACTCTATAACCTACAAAATCTACAGAAGCTTTTAAACATTACTTTATTACACGAATACGGATATAAAATCTCTAAAATTGCCACCTATCCCGAAGAAAAAATCCCGCAATTGGTTCGCGAAATTATTTCGAAGAAAAATTCTCAGAATTACGCCATAACTTCATTCAAGATGGCGATGATGAATTTTGATCAGGAAATATTCTTCAATACTTTCGATTGGCTGATCTCTGAAAAATCATTCAAAGAAGTTTTCAAAGATCATTTTCTTCCTTTATTGAAAGAGCTGGGACTATTATGGCAATCAGAAACCATAACTCCTGCAAATGAACATTTCATGAGTCATTTGATCAAACAAAAAATATTAATCTATACCGAAAGTCTTCAAATATTAAAACCAAGTAAAACCAATAGAATTTTTGTGCTTTCCTTACCGCTAAACGAAATTCACCAAATAGGTTTGTTGTACCTGCAATATGAAATTTTATCCCATGGCTACAAAACGATTTATTTGGGCGAAAGTATGCCAATTGAAAACCTTCAGGATTTAACCAAACATTTTGAGAATATTACATTTATATCCTTCATGACAGTGCAGCCGGATCGCAGTGTTATCAATCAATATGTAAAATCTATGGGACAAAAATTACTTCAAAAAAACAACGAAATTTGGCTTATGGGTAATATGGTCGAAAACATTGACCAGGGACTTCTACCGGAAAGAATACGAATTTTTAATTCTATGGAAGAAACAATTAGTATGCTATAATCTATTTTGTTTAAAGTTTTTGTACATTTGTTAAACAAATGAAAAAAACAATAGCAATAATAGGATCAGGCTTCTCTGCTTTAGCCGCTTCATGTTACCTGGCACAACAAGGGAACAAGGTGACTATATATGAAAAAAATGAATCTATTGGCGGCAGGGCAAGACAGTTTAAAAAAGAAGGTTTCACCTTTGACATGGGACCAAGCTGGTACTGGATGCCAGATGTTTTTGAACGTTTTTTTAATGATTTCAACAAACAAACAACTGATTATTACGAGCTTATCAAACTAAATCCAGCTTACAGGGTTTATTTTGGAGTAGATGATTTTATTAGCATTTATGATAATCTCGAAGAAATAAAAACCACTTTTGAAAGCATAGAAAAAGGAAGCGGTCACGAACTTGAAATTTTCATCAAACAAGCCAAAAGCAATTATGATATTGCAATTAAGGATTTGGTATATCGTCCGGGAGTTTCTCCTCTGGAATTAATTACCGTGGAAACCACTTTAAAACTCAATCAGTTTTTTAGCACCGTAAGTAACGATATCCGTAAGAAATTTAAAAACCAAAGACTGATTCAGATTTTGGAGTTTCCCGTTTTATTTCTGGGTGCAAAACCTACCAAAACACCATCATTCTATAATTTTATGAATTATGCTGATTTTGGCTTAGGAACCTGGCACCCAAAAACCGGAATGTTCGACGTTGTTCGCGGTATCGAAAAACTGGCTTTGGAACTTGGAGTTACAATAGAAACCGATGCTGCTATCGAAAAAATAGTAGTCGAGAATAAAACTGCAACAGGAATTGTCATTAATGGAAAAAGCGTAAAAGCAGATATCATTTTAAGCGGAGCAGATTATCATCATACCGAAACTTTATTAGATATCGAACACCGCGCCTATTCTGAAAAATATTGGGAAAGCCGCGTTTTTGCTCCATCATCACTTTTATTTTTTGTTGGTTTTGACAAGAAAATAGAAAACATTTCGCATCACGCTTTATTTTTTGATGTCGATTTTAATCAGCATGCAGCAGATATTTACGATGAGCCAAAATGGCCTGACGCCCCTTTGTTTTATGCCAACTTTCCGTCAAAAACAGATCACACTGCAGCTCCGGAAGGCAAAGAAAGCGGTTTCTTCCTTATTCCTTTAGCTCCAGGAATACATGACAGTGAAGCACTTAGAGAAGAATACTTCGAAAAAATCATTACACGTTTTGAGCAGCTTACACAACAAAAAATTAAAAATAACATTATCTTTAAGAGATCATTTTGTAAGAATGACTTTGCAACCGATTATAACGCTTACAAAGGAAATGCTTACGGAATGGCCAATACCTTATTGCAAACGGCTTTTTTACGACCAAAACTAAAAAGTAAAAAAGTTCGTAATTTATATTTTACAGGACAATTAACAGTTCCTGGCCCAGGTGTTCCGCCTGCTTTAATTTCAGGAAAACTAGTAGCCGAGTTAATTCAAAAATCTTTTAGATCTTAAAAAATGAAATCACTATTCGACACCGTTTCTTTCAAATGTAGCAAATTGGTCACCCAAAACTACAGTACATCCTTTTCGTTAGCGGTAAAAATGCTTTCACCAAGCATTCGTGAAGCGATTTACAGCATTTACGGATTCGTTCGTTTTGCTGACGAAATTGTCGATTCATTTCATGAGTACGACAAAGAAAATCTTATTAATGATTTCGAAAAAGAATATTACAAAGCCGTTGAGTTTGGCATTAGCTTAAACCCTATTCTCAACTCTTTTCAGCATACCGTAAAGGAATACAATATTACCGACGATCTTGTGCAGGCTTTCCTTAAAAGCATGAAACTAGACCTCATCAAATCCACCTACAACTCTCAAACTGAGTATGAAGATTATATTTACGGATCTGCAGATGTTGTGGGTTTAATGTGTCTTAAGGTTTTTGTAAAAGGAAATGAACAAAAATACGAGCAGCTAAAAAACGAAGCCATGAGTTTGGGATCGGCATTTCAGAAAGTTAATTTCTTGCGGGATCTTAAAGATGATAATTTGGTTTTAAACCGAAACTACTTTCCCGGAGTCGATTTAAATTCTTTTGATGAAAATGCCAAAATCACGATCATCAACGAAATCGAAGAAGATTTCAGAATTGCTTATCAGGGAATTGTAAAATTGCCTATCGAAGCACAATTTGGGGTTTATACCGCTTATATCTATTACAAAAAGTTACTAAAAAAACTAAAAAACACACCGTATTACGAAATTGGAAGTTCCAGAATCAGAGTTTCTAATTATACAAAAGCCGGGCTTTTAGCACAATCTTTTGTAACTTACAAGTTGAAACTGGTTTAGATTCACAGCTTGTATGTCATTGCGAGGAACAAAGCAACCACATTTGCTAAATCAAACTTTACATCTATAATAGTGAGATTCCTCGTTACTCGACCAGAGCAATAAGTTTAATAACTCAAAACATAAAAAATGATTTCTTTTTTAATCTTTTTAGGCGTTTTTCTCTTCATGGAATGTGTTACTTGGTTCACGCACAAGTACATCATGCACGGACTTATGTGGTATTTTCACGAAGATCATCATCAACCCAAATACGAAGATACTTTTGAGCGCAACGATATTTTCTTTGTCATTTTCGCCATTCCCAGTATTGTTCTTTTCTATTTTGGCGTTCAGGGCGGATTCAATTATTTATTTTTCATCGCTTGCGGCGTCACCACTTACGGAGCTTGCTATTTCTTAATTCACGATGTTTTAATTCATCAGCGTTTTAAATGGTTCAAAAACACCAAAAATAAATACTTAATTGGCCTCCGAAAAGCGCATAAAATACATCACAAACATTTAGGAAAAGAACACGGAGAATGTTTCGGGATGTTATTCGTGCCCTTTAAATATTATAAAATGTAAACCTTTCGTAAAAAAAAATTAACACATAGAAACATAGATTTTTTCTTTTTAAAGAAGATTAAAATAAATAATACATTATTTACACATAGCTATGTGCATTTAGATAAGTGAAACGTCTTTTTTGATCATTCGAAATTTATGTTTCTATGTGTTAAAAAATAACCAACGAGTAAAAAGTAAATCGATTTTATGAAAGTATATAAACTAGAAACTGTACAACACTTAAACGCCAGTATCGAAAAATGTTGGGACTTTTTCTCGAGTCCACAAAACCTGCAAGAGATAACACCTGACGATATGAGTTTCGTAATTGAGGATTTTGATGGCAAACGAATGTATCCCGGACAAGTGATTACCTATACTTTAAAACCACTTTTGGGCATCAAAATAAATTGGATGACCATCATAACAATTTCATCAGAAAACCAATATTTTGTAGACGAGCAGCGTTTTGGGCCTTATGCATTATGGCATCACAAACACTTTTTTGAAAAAACTGAAACCGGCACAAAAATGACTGATGTTGTACATTATGCTCTACCATTTGGTTTCTTAGGCCAACTCGCCAATAAGATAATGGTAAAAAATAAACTGAAATCTATTTTTGAATATCGCCACAAAAAAATTGAAGAACTATTCAATTCAAATAATTTTATTCCACAGATTCCATAGATGAAAAAATCGCCACGAATTCACGAATTATAATATTAAATTCAATTGATTGGTTAAAAAAATTCTTGAATTCGTAGCAAACAAAAATAGCGTTACTTATAATGACAAAACAAAAAGTTACTTTTTTCTGGTTTCGACGTGATTTGCGTCTTGATGATAATATCGGGTTATTCAATGCCCTGCAATCTGATTTTCCGGTAATTCCGTTATTTATTTTTGACGACGATATCTTAGAAAATCTTCCTGAAAATGATGCGAGAGTCAGTTTCATCTACGATTCACTTGAAGCAATAAACGAACAACTTCAACTAATTGATTCATCAGTCTTAATAAAAAAAGGAAAAACTTTTGAGGTTTGGAAATCACTTGTTTCCGAATTTGACATTCATCAAGTATTCTTTAATAAAGATTACGAACCATACGCTATTACACGTGATTTATCAATTCAGGAATTATTAAGAAAAAATGACATTGAATCTTTTTCATTCAAAGATCATGTGATTTTTGAAGAAAAAGAAATCACCAAAGCTGATGGACTTCCTTATACCATTTATACGCCTTATAAAAATAAATGGCTGGAGAAATACCATCTTTCAGGACAAGCTTTTGAATACGATACAAAACCTTTGTTTATAAATTTTGCTAAGAACAATTTTAACTTTCCTGAATTATCCAAAATTGGTTTTGAAAGAAGCAGTATAAAAGTATTGCCCCACAACTTAACGCAAATAGGCAATTATAAAGAAACGAGAGATTTTCCAGCATTAGACAGTACATCTTATCTTTCTCCACATTTACGTTTTGGAACTGTTAGTATTCGAAAATTAGTGAATTGGGCCAACAAGAAAAACCAGACTTTTTTAAGCGAATTAATCTGGAGAGAATTCTTTATCCAGATTCTGTTCAATTTCCCAAATTGCGTGAATCACAATTTCAAGTCGGCTTATGATGGCATTCAATGGCGCAATAACGAAGACGATTTTAAGCGCTGGTGTTCCGGAACTACGGGTTACCCAATGGTCGATGCAGGAATGCGTCAGCTTAACGAAACCGGTTATATGCACAATCGTGTTCGTATGGTTGTCGCCAGTTTCTTATGCAAACATTTACTTATTAACTGGCAATGGGGCGAAGCTTATTTTGCCGAGAAATTACTGGATTTCGAATTGGCATCAAACGTAGGCAACTGGCAATGGGCAGCAGGAACAGGTTGCGATGCAGCACCATACTTCAGGGTTTTTAATCCGGAAATTCAACTAAAGAAATTCGACGAAAAAGGAATCTACATTCGTAAATGGATTCCTGAATTTGATTTAGGATATAATGAACCAATGGTGGATCATGCTTTTGCGAGAGATCGTGCAATTGCGACATATAAGGCGGGGATAATTAAATAAAATTCCAAATTTTTTACACGAAGCTTCGGGACCAAATCCCAAACATCTGATGCTTTAAAACTTGAGTAGGCAAGTACAAAATTGCCTGATATTTAGACCGACAGAATATAAAGACAATTCAAGTCCCAGAGGGACGATATATTTATAGAAAAGATACACATCATCATGTTAAAGCTCCAGCGGAGCGACATATAATTGCCGTAAAGATTATAAAATATACCACCCCGCTGGGGTTCTCTTCAAAAAAAAAAATAATTTTCTATAAATATATCGTCCCTCTGGGACTTACAACGATCATTTTTGATATAACGAAAATTAGATTTCAAGAAGAATGAGGGAAGACAAGATTGCGGTTATGACATTAATAGATGAAACTTCTAATAAAAACTGCATCCCTAGCCCTGATAGAAGCGGTATCCTTTTGTGGCGGGGTTCACCACAAAAGATATAGCTGATAGCAGGAAACAGCTCCTAAAACTACTTAATCAATTTATTAAGCATTCCGTTGAAAATAAAACCATGAAACGGTAAAACAGAATACCAATATAGTTTTCCTAAAATACCTTTGGGTTTAAAGGTTGCAGCCTGATATAAAGTATTGTGTATGATTTTGAATTCGAGCCAGGCTTCCCCGGGCAATTTCATTTCGGCATATAAGATCAATTTTCCTTCTTGTTTATTGGCGTATAAAACGCGCCAAAAATCTAAAGCATCACCGGAATGAATGTCGTGTTTATTGGTTCGCCCACGGCGCAAACCTACGCCACCAAAAAGCTTATCGATAAAGCCTCGTAAACTCCAGAGCCAATCGCCATAATACCAACCTGTCTCGCCTCCTATTGACCAGATTCTATCTATGGTATAATCGCGATTTTCGATTTCTTTTTTTCTCCGATCGATGTAGCAATCTTTTTTAGGCACTTTTAGATGTGCTGAGATATTGCGATTAAAACGTCCGCTTACCAAGGAATCTTTCCAGCTTGAAGCCACTTTATCTTCTTCAACTTTGATTAAAGCTCTCGAAAGCGCTTGTTTATACGTCATGGGCTTCACTTGCAAAAGCTCATTAATACGATGATCGTTGCAAACAACCTCGACTTTCATACTGCTTACCAAAGCCGATGCCAGTTTATATGACGTTGAGGTAACAAAATACAGCCAATATGACGACAATTTGGGTGTCATTACGGGAATAGTAAAAATGTACCGTTTGAGATTTTTTGCTTCGGCGAAAGCCAATAGCATTTCTTTGTAGGTGAGTATATCCGGACCTCCAATATCAAAACTCTGATTATAAGTGACTGGATTTAACAGTGATTTTGAAAGAAACTCTAACACATCGTTTATCGCAATGGGCTGGCATTTTGTATTAAGCCATTTGGGTGTAATCATCACCGGAAGTTTGTTGACCAAATCGCGGATAATTTCGAAAGAAGCACTCCCCGATCCTACAATAATTCCGGCTCTTAAAGTGGTTAACGGTACTATTGATTTCGCTAAAATACTTTCGACATTTTTGCGGGACGACAAATGTTTAGAAAGTGACTTGTCATTTACAATTCCGCTTAAGTACAGGATTTGTTGTGCCTGAGTCTGATTTATTCTTTCGGTAAAATTAGTTGCCGAAATACTTTCTAACTCATCATAATTGGTATCAGAACCTGACATGGAATGAATAAGGTAAAAAGCAGCATCAATATCGGCTGGGATTGCTTGCAGCGTTTCTTTTTCAAGAAAATCGACTTCAATGACCTGTACTTTTTGCAGAAAATCTGCGGGTATGTAAAATCTGTTTCTATCTCTTACACAACAAATAACCTGATGTCCTTGCGCCAATAAAAGCGGCAAAAGACGTTTGCCAATGTAACCTGTTGCACCTGTCAGGAGAATTTTCATAGTGTCTAGATTTTAAAAGTCACTAATCCATAATCCATTTCGAAAATTTGACCTGAAATAGAATTTGCTTTTTCAGAAATCAGGAAATCAACCATATTAGCAACTTCGTCAGGTTTTAAATAACTTTTCATAGGATGGCGATCGACCATGTTTTCTTTCATGCGATCGTTTCGCAAGATCGAAGCCGAAAGTGAAGTATCCGTAATAGTAGGCGCAATGGCATTGACACGAACTACAGAAGCTAATTCGGCCCCAAGTGATTTTGTCAAGCCTTCGACACCTGCTTTTGCAGTTGCAATACTGGCGTGAAAAGGCATTCCTAATTTTACGGCTACGGTACTGAATAAAACGATCGAAGGTTCATCTCCTTTTTTTAAAACAGGCAAATATTTCTGAATAACTTTTACAGCGCCAATGACATTTATTTCGAAATCTTTTCTAAAATCATCAACACTTAAATTCGAGATAGGCTTTAGCGTAATAGAACCCGGACAATAAACTAAAGAATCTATTTCGTCTATATCAGGAAGTTCATCCTGCAATACATCTAAACCAAAATGAGTAAGATTAGGATGCGTAAGTTCCGGCGCGCTCCTGCTGATATTATATACTCGATTGCTTTCGAGCTGTTGCAATAAAACAGCACTTCCGATTCCTTTACTTCCTCCGATAATTAGAATGTTTCTCATTTATTAAAGTTTAATTTATTATCCGAGTGCTTTTTTTAACTCCTAATATTTCAAATAATTACTAACCACAATCTTCGCTTTCAAATCAAACATTAAATTGTACAAGCCAAAAAAAGTACGGTTCATATAAATGAAATGCTTAGAGCCGCGATTTCCGTTCATTTTCTTGAGATTGGTATCGTTAGAGAAGCGTTCTCCTAATTTGGCAATGCTGTCAAAGAAAGTTTCATCGGCAAAATCGAAGGTTTCGTTCTGGAACGGTTTCGTGAAAAGAGATAATAAATCATGAAACATCTCGGTAAAATATTCAATTTCTGCCGGAGTATCATCCGGACGAAGAATTTCTAATTCGAACAATTTTTGATTGAAAAGCGCTTTATCAGTAATTACATTTTTATTGATTAACTCAAAGTAAGGCACATAAAATTCTTCGGGAATTGTTTTCATACAACCAAAATCAAGTGCAATCAAACGGTTCTGATCATCGACCAAAAAGTTTCCGGGATGCGGATCTGCGTGTACTTTTCTAAGAACATGAATTTGGTACATATAAAAGTCCCAAAGTGCCTGCCCAAGTTTATCGCCAACTTCTTTGTCTGTATTGATAGCAGTAAACTCAGAAAGGTGAATTCCTGTCATCCAGTCCATAGTGATGATTTTCTCTGATGAAAACTCAGGATAATATCTCGGGAAAAGTAAATTCTCGATTTTATTACACGCTTCTACCACTTCTTCGCTTTGTTTTAATTCGAGTAAGTAATTGGTTTCTTCGATCAGTTTATCTTCGACTTCTTTAAAATATTTATCAGAATCTTTTCCTTGTAGATTAAACATTCTGATTGCGATGGGTTTTACCAAAGCCAAATCTGACGAAATACTATTGGCAACACCTGGATATTGGATTTTAACGGCTAACTTTTTTCCGTCTTTCACCGCCAAATGTACCTGACCAATACTTGCTGCGTTGACAGAATTGGCATTGAATTCATCGAAAATTTCGTAAGGTGTTTTTCCAAAATTAGTTTTAAAGGTTTTTAAAACCAATGGCGCCGAAAGCGGCGGAACAGAAAACTGTGACAATGAAAACTTCTCGACATAAGCCTGAGGCAAAAAGTTCTTGTCCATGCTTAGCATTTGGGCTACTTTTAGCGCGCTTCCTTTCAGGCTTTTAAGTCCGTCGTAAATGTCTTCGGCGTTGTTTTCGTTGAGTTTATCGCGTGTCAAATCTGGATTCACCATTTTTTCGGCATAATGCTTTACATAGTTTACACCTATTTTCGCACCGGTTTGCACCAATTTACTGGCTCTTTCTATTTTTGATGTTGGTATATAATCGATTGTTTTCATTGTTTGCTGTAGATTTTTTCTTTAAAAAGAAATTTACCTAAATCTATCAAGTGATTTAGTGGTGTGACATTCATTAACTCAAATGAAGCATTTACTGATTTTTCGATAAAAATATCTGTTTTCTCAAAAGCTGCTGATTCATCATCGACCCAGAATTTTATGGTAAGCATTAATTGCAACCAGGCCGATTCCTGAATTCCTTTTTCCTGAAACTTTTGCAACTTTTCCTGTTCTAATCTGTAATCGTCGGTTAGGATTTCTGAAACATATTCTTTAAAACTATTGCGAAGCGTAGTAAGCTGCACTAAGTTTTTTAACGGATTTCGGTCGAATTTTAAAGATTGTAAAACATAACTTCTGTTGGCTGTCAGGATTTCAAAAAAAGTGAAATAGAAACTCAGCATTTTGTTTTTCATATCGTATTCCAGATAATCTGCATTTTTATGAAGCAAATCGACTGTATTGGCAAAAAACAATCTGAAAATTTCTTTTTCTAAACCTTCAAGTGTACCAAAAAAAGCGTAAAACTCGGCTTCGGTAAAATTATTTTCTTTTGCGAAATGATAAACCGATTTTGGCTTTTGTCCTTTTTCCAAAACCTCTTCCATATATATTGAAACGATGTCTTCCTTACTGATTATCTTATTTTTAGCTTCCATCTTATTAATTTTTTTAATTTACCTTAAAGGTAATCAATGTTTAAGTATCTTTACTTATCGTTAAACAGAATACGCTGTTAAATAAATTATAAACTATTATGGCAAAAAATATTTTACTTACCGGAGGAACTGGATTTATAGGCAAACACTTAACCGATTTACTTATTGATAATGGTTTCGAAGTCTCTATTTTAAGCCGCTCTGACAGAAAAAATACTTCATCGATCACCTATTACAAATGGGATTTGACGCGCAATTATATTGATGAAGAAGCGATAACAAAAGCTGATTACATTATTCATTTGTCAGGAGAAGGAATTGTTGAAAAAAGATGGACTAAAAAACGTAAAAAAGAAATTCTGGAAAGCCGCACACAACCCATTGATCTTATTTTTTCTGTTTTAGAAAAAACAAATAAAAAGCCGGATGCATTTGTTTCTGCCTCCGCGGTCGGAATTTATGGCGCTTATACTAAAGAAAATATCTGTACCGAAAATACTACGCCGGCAAATGACTTTTTAGGCATCACTTGCCAGGAATGGGAAAAAGCGGTCGATAAAATAAATGCATTAAACATTAGAACCGTAAAAATAAGAACCGGAATTGTATTGGGAAAAGACGAAGGTTTTCTAAAAAAAATTGTTCCAAGTTTTAAGTCAGGTTTTGGTGCCATTTTAGGCACAGGAAAACAATACGTTCCCTGGATTCACATTGAGGATTTATGCAATATTTACCTAAAAGCTATTACAGACCAGCAAATGCATGGCCCTTATAATTCCTGCGTTACAGACAATACCACAAATGCGAGTTTATCTAAAACACTGGCCAATTTATTTGGATACAAAATCTGGCTTCCAAAAGCACCTGCATTTGTCCTTAAAATAGTTTTAGGTGAAATGAGTGTGGCGGTTTTAGAAGGTCAAAGAGTTTCATCTGAAAAAATAAAAAAAATGGGATTTGATTTTCAATTTACTGATTTAGAAACTGCGCTTGCAAGCTGTCTGAATTAAATTTCATTTTAAAGTAAGATACATTGAATCATTGGTTTTAACTACTCCAATTAATCCGGTGTTGGCTGTTTTTGAAATTTTAGCTGCTATTTCATTTGGAATCTGGATATTAAAATCAGAAACAGAAATTGGAAAATCAGAAATAATCTGAATTCCGTCACCCACTTTTTTAATTAAAGCGCTTACCATAACATCTTTCGATTTTCCTCGCAAAACCAATTTCCCTTTTATTTGATATTCTTTCTCCGTTTCATTGATATCCTTTAAATCAAATTTTTCGATTTTTCCTTTAAAAACAGCTTTAGGATAACGACGGCTTTGCATATAGTTTTCGTTAAAATGTTCCTGCATCATGTCGAGCTTAAAACGAAAATCTTTCACAATCACTGTACAAATAAATGTACTGGTTTTAGGTTCCAAGACAATGGCAACCTGTCTGTTTACAGCTTTTACTTCTTCGAAGAAAGGTACAGAAGCTTCAAAATTAACAGTTCCTGTATTGGTAAAAAATTTATCCTGAGCAATAACAGAATAAGCTGTAAATAGCAAAATAAAAAAAGTAGTTTTTTTCATAATCGTCAATAATTAAACAATTATGTCATTCGATTTTTTTTATTTTAAGAAGAGAAAAAAACTGGACTTAATATAAATTTTTAAAAATTGAATGGCAGTACTCCGTGAAAACGTGATAACCAAATGTTTATACTTAAAGTTACGAAATTTTCACGGACACGGTTGCCGATTTTTGCCAAATGTTTGTGAAATGTTTTTTGGTTGTAAAAAGTGAAATGGGATTGGTGAAAATGATTTTTTACTTGTCGAATATTGTCCCTACTTGCAATGTCATTAAGTTAAGCTTTTTCAACGCAATCTTGTCAGGCTGAGCGAAATTGAAGCCCATAAGTAACGTGACAAAGAAAATTTTACCGCAAAGTTCGCCAAGTTTTGTGAATTACGCTTTGCTATAAGATCACAAAGGGATTGTGTTTAACGCATAATTTAATGACATTGCCCTACGCGACATAATTGGTGGTCTACAATTTTATTCTACCAATATAATCTCTATGAGATATTCCTTTAGGAATTAAATATTGGTAGAAAAATAAAATAAGGAACGTAAAAGATGTCCCGTAGGGACTACACACAATAAAAAATGTCTACCCCTGCACTTCTGTACAAATCTCAATTAAAAAACCATCAAGATCCCTGACATACGCTACAATTTGTCCCCACGGTTTTTGCGTTGGCTCTTTTATTAAAACTGCGCCAAAAGAAGTTGCTTTTTGTACCAACTCGCCAACATTATCAGTAATAAAACCCAACTCAATTGCAAAAGGTTTATCTTCAAGATTACTTTCAATAAAACCATCTTTTAAATTTTGAGCCGCTAATTTTTTTGATGCAAATGAAATCGTTGTTTCACCTGTACTTAATTCTCCGTAATCATTTTCGGGAGTTATGAATTTTCTTGAAAAACCAAATGTGTTTTCATAAAACTCAATTGACTTTTGTACATCTTCTACATATAATATTGTGTATCCAAACTTTACCATTTTTGTTTCTTTTTAATTTTATAAACTATTCTAGCTAATTTCTAACAATACATTGTATTTCGCTAAACCTGCGAGATCTTCGATAGAACTTACATTGGTTATTTTTTCATGTTCTTCGACCTCTTTTCGAAGTTCAATATGTTTAATTGCTTTTCTAAAACGACGAACTTCGTCAAGATTCGACAAGATTAATCCCGGTACCGGAACACTTTTACCTTCTTTATCTTTAGCTACCATTGTAAAATAAGAGGAGTTGCAATGTTTGATTGCACCTGTCTGAATATTTTCAGCTTCTACACGAATACCCACAACCATCGAACTTCGACCTACATAATTTACAGAAGCTTTCATCGTTACTAATTCGCCAACCTCGATTGGTTTTAAAAAATTTACCGTATCAACAGAAGCCGTTACGCAATAATTTCCTGAAAATTTTGAGGCAGAAGCAAACGCAATCTGATCGAGTAATTGCAGAATGTAACCTCCGTGGATTTTTCCGCTAAAGTTCGTGTGCGATGGCAGCATTAATTCTGAAATACTGATTTTTGATGAGGATACCGGCTTAAAGTCTGTTGTCATATTTTGATTTTTGGATATAGTTGATAGTGGTATTTTAGTTCAATAATGAATTATCATCTTCATTAGAGGCTCTTGCAATAATATTTTCGGGCAGCGACTTCTTAGCCTTTGCTCCCATTTTCTTTAATTTTTCGACACTGGAAATTAAATTTCCTCTGCCATCAACCAATTTGCTCATTGCATTTTCGTATTCGGTTTTGGTGTCTTTAATTTTATTTCCAATTCTAACCAAATCGGTTACAAAACCTTCGAATTTATCATATAATGCACCAGCTTGTCTGGCAATTTCAAAAGCATTTTCTTGTTGTTTTTGATTGGCCCACATACTGTCGATGGTTCTTAAAGTAGCCAATAAAGTACTTGGGGTAACTATTACGATATTACGATCGAATGCTTTATTGTAAAGTGCCGAATCTTCGTTTAATGCAATGGCAAAAGCGGGCTCTATGGGGATAAAAAGCAAAACAAAATCAGGACTTTCTATTTGATATAAATCATGGTAGTTTTTGTTGCCAAGTTGTTCTACGTGTCTTCTTATAGAATTTACGTGTTCTTTGAGATAATCAATTTTAAGAATTTCAGATTCTTCGTTGATCCATTTTTCATAGGCTACTAAAGAAACTTTAGAGTCAACAATCATTTTTTTACCATCCGGCAGATTGATCACCACATCCGGAAAAACGCGATTTCCTTCGTTATTAGTAAAACTTTGTTGCACCTCGTATTCACGGCCTTTTTCTAAACCTGATTTTTCTAAAACACGTTCCAGAACCAGTTCGCCCCAATTTCCCTGCATCTTACTATCTCCTTTTAAGGCTTTTGTCAGGTTTAGGGTTTCTTTGCTCATTTGAGCGTTCATTTCGCTTAAACCTACAATCTGTTGGCGCAACGCTGCATGATAATCGATGCTTTCTTTATGGGTTTGTTCTACTTTTTGCTCGAAACCCTGAATTTTATCCTGCAAAGGCAACAGGATATTTTTCATGTTTTCGCTATTTTGCTCGGTAAATTTTGCCGATTTTTCTTCGAGGATTTTATTGGCCAGATTTTCAAATTCTTTAGTGAATTTTTCCTGTAACTCTGTTATTTCGTTTTTTTGCTCTTTATGACGTTCCCACAAATTTTCGAAATCTACTTCTTTTTTAGATAACTGAATTGCTAAACTGTCTTTTTCTGTTCGAATGTTTTCCTTTTCTACAGCAGCCAGCTGAACCTGTTTTTCAAAATTATTTCTTTCCCTTTCAAATTGCTCTCTTTGCAATTGCAATTGATTTACATGAGAATTTAATCGCTCTTCGAGACTCACTTTTTCTGACTGAAACCTAGCCGAAAACAGCAGCTTACCCAAAAACACGCCTAAAAACAAAGCCACAACAAAAGCTACTAAATAGGGAAGAAAATCGAACATAAATAAATTTGTTTTAAAAAAAGTAAAAGTAATCAATAATACGAAGTGCATAATTTTAAAATCGAAATTTCACATATTAATGCTCTTTCTGAATAAAAAAAATCTTAAAAATTATTCTTCTTAAAAAAAACTTATTTTTTAACGCAACCATTTCAAAACATGCACATCTACAGTATATATAACCTATTAAAAATTTATCATGAAAAAATTAATGTTAAGCTTATTTATAGCTTTTGGATTCAGCGCATGCTCTCTTAATAATGACGATATAAAAACTGATTGCGGACCAACAGAAGAATCAGCATTTATAGGAACTCCTCTTTTATGTGCATACAATGTAAAAACCTACCCAACTGTTCCTACTTATATATTAGTAAATACAGATGAAAAATTACAAGGTTTCTTTACTAAGCGTGATAACGCCAGCGCTTGTCCAAACGCAGGTGATCTAACTATCGATTTTACTAAAAACTATTTGGTTGGTCTTTTCTCCGGTCTTAAAACTACCACAGGTTATAGTATAAAAATAACAAGCATGGTAGAAAACAAATGCGAAATTCTGATAAACTATTATGAAAAAGCACCGCAACCGGGAGAGCCTATCACTTCGACAGTAAACTACCCTAGCGATTTCATCTTAATCCCAAAAACATTAAAACCAATTCTTTTTAATAAAACAAATGAGAACCCTGACAACATTGTAATAGGAAGCTATTTCAATCAATGTACAGGTGGAACTGATTGCAGAAAATTTTATCAGTTAAATGATTTTAATATTTTAAAATTCCAAAATGTTGCTGCTAATGGTTTTGATTTTAATCAGTACAAATACACTACAACAACTAAAAAAGGTGATTATACTTTGTTCCTGAAAAGTGTACCTGCAGAAATTTTAAGTTTAAAAGGACAAACCAAAACTTATGGTTCGCCAGATGCAGCTGATCAGGGTGGTACTTATTTTGAGCTTCGTCAGGCAGGAATTGTAACTAAAATCTTTATTGACAATAACGATACGAGCGATCAGAGTGCTGAAATAAAAGTGTTCAAAAAAGCCATTCAGGATAAAATTGCAGCTCAAAAATAATCAATCATGAAAAAGCAATTTTTATTATTTATTGTTGTGTGTTGTCTTTTTTCGACTGCGTATTCACTGGAATCAACTACCCTGAATTCGGGATCTATTGTAAATACATGGATCTGGCAAAAATCGATTGGAGGAGGCAGCAATCCATACCTGGCTACTCCTAAAACTATCGGTTTTACAAAGAAGGTTGTTTTTACTCCTGAAGGAAGAGTGATCACTTACAAAAACAATATAGAAATTAGAAATAGTGCTTATCAAATGGAGAAAGGCAGTAGCTTTTTTGACCAGTCAGAAAATGACTTAATTACTTTTGAAGGGAAGACTTATATTATAGAAAGTCTTGACAATCAAAATTTAACGATTGTCAGCAATAACCAGGATGCAACCCGTACTATTTTTAAAAGGTAGTTTTATAAGCTTATAAAAACTATTTTTGCAAAACCAAACAATACCACTTTTTTGAAAGACGATTTAGAAAAATACATTCTACTGTGCATAAAAAATGACAGAGAGGGACAACTGAAAATTTATCAGTTGTTCTCTCCTGTTTTATATGGTATTTGCCTAAAGTACATGAAGAATGAGGATGATGCAAAAGATGTTTTTCAGGAAGCTTTTGTGATTGTATTTCAAAAAATAAGCCAGTATAAATTTGAAGGAAGTTTTGAGGGCTGGCTAAAACGAATCTTTATCAACAAACTAATCGAAACCTTAAATAAAAAGAAAAAAGAAAGCTTTTTTTTAGATGTTTTTGATCCTGATACGGATTTTGTTGAAGAAGAAGAATTGGACATTCTCCCCATTGAACAAGAAAAACTATTAGAATACATCCGGGATTTGCCTGACCAATACCGAACGGTTTTTAACTTATACGTTTTTGAGAAAATGAAACATCGGGAAATTGCAGCATTATTAAAAATTTCGGAAGGAACTTCAAAATCAAATTTAAACAGGGCCAAGCACATTTTGCAAAAAAAAATACTGAGCATAAAAAATTTTAAAATAGCATGAAAAAGCAAAATATAGAAGATATTTTTTCATCAATGGAAAACTTTTCGAGTGTTCCGCCGCCTGAATTATGGGGCGAAATTGAGAAGAAATTAGACAAACCAAAAAAGAAGAAAAGGGTTATTCTTTGGTGGTCGGCTGCGGCATGCTTATTATTGGGCTTGCTACTCCCTTCTGTTTTACATTTTAGTTCTACTTCAGGAATTAAAACTATAAAAATTGATACTCCGCAAAACAATAGTGTTGTTCATGATGATCACAAAAATGATGGCAATACTACAAATGCTACACGATCTACTGAAAACAAATCAGAAGAAGTTGTAAGTAAAAAAGAATCTGATGGTATTAATGAAGTTTCATCTCTAAAAAACAAGGCCAATCAACCTAAACATTTTCAAAAAAATCAAAATCAAAAAACAGCAGTTGCTCATACCGAATCTAAAAACAACAATAATGATGCTTTTAATTCAAAAACAAATACCGGAAAGCTTAATAATAATCAGGCTGTAGCCGAAAAAACATTTGTATCCGATCAGAAAAACGGATTTAACTCAGATTCGCAACACCAAATTGCCAATGCTGATAAAAACATTTCAAATCCGTCAACAGAAAAAACTATTGTTTCAGGTAAAGCGGGTTCATTCAATCCAAATTCGAAAATTCAATCTTTAACAGATAAGAAAATTTCGAACAAAACCTTGGCTGAAAAAAGTTTCGCTGCAGGTAAAACAAACGGATTTAATTCAGCATCTAAAAATCAGATTGTAAGTGCAGATAAAAAAGCCAGCAATAAAATTTTAGCCGAAAAAACATTTTCTGCGGGTAAAGTCAATCCGTTTCATCCAAACTCAAAAAATCAATTATCGAAATCTATCTTTGAAGATCAATACACTTCAAAAAACAATAACAATGTTGCTTTCAATTCTTCCACTTTAAATGAAAATCAAAAAGTTTTAAATGAAGTTAAAGCAAATGAAAAAACCAGAAGTGTAATAGCTGAAAAACAACTTGCGGACAATCAAAAAAGCAATTCAAAATTTAATGATGTTTTGACCAGAAAGGATTCTGCTCAGTTAGCAGAACTTCAAAACTTAGAAAAAGGAATTGTAACTCCGGAAGAGAAAAAAGAAAAGGAAAACAAAAATCTTACTAATGCAGAAAAATGGGCTGTTGAAGTTTTTGCAGGAGTGGCCAGTTCTGAAAATTATAAGAACGAAAAAACGCTTGGTAACACAAATGATTCCAGACAAAGTAACAGTTACGGAGTAAAAACCAAATACAAAATCAATAAGAAATGGGCGGTTGCTTCCGGATTAAAAATTAACGAATTAGGACAGAGTGTTGCAAACGTTTCGTATTTAAGCGCAAAAAACAATGCTTTTTTTAGTTCTAACGACTATTTTAATCAAACTGCTTCGGCGGCTTTATCTGCTCCTATTACAGCCAATGATAATTATGTATTTGTTCCTAATTCGACCAGTGACGCATTCAAACAAAATAATATAGAAAACAACAATCTTAAAAATGGTAATCTGGATCAAAATTTACGATATCTCGAAATGCCTTTAGAAGTTTCGTATGTTGTTTTTAGTATGAACAGAGCAAGTATCAATTTAAACACCGGTGGTTTTGTTGGAAAACTGATTTCTAATAATGTAGCATTAGACGGCAATTCGATTGGACAAAATGTAAATGCTAATGATTACATTTATGGTTCTACATTAAGCAGTACGCTGCAATACCGTGTTTACAAAAAAACGAATGTTTTTGTTGAACCTGCAATGAATTATTATGTAAATCCTTTAAATAATCAATCCTTTAATCAGTTTCAATGGGGATTTAATTTTGGGTTAAATGTTTCTTTTTAAAGTTCTTTTTGTGGTAATTTTACCCAAATAACGCAATAGAAATATCTCCCAAAATGGCCATCAAAAATAATTGGAACGATCAAAAATCATTACCTAAAGATTTAATCATTGCCAAAGAAAGAGTTTATGATTGTTGTAATTTTGAAGTTACTCAGCCTCACGCAGCACTTGAAAGTGCCGATTATGATGCATACCATTTTGATTTGAACGGAAAGCACATTTGTTACAGAACGGCCAAAATAACGCCAACAAAAACAGGTCAGTTTGTAACTTTATGGAAACGCAATACAACTGGAATTATTGAACCTTTTACTTTTTTGGACCGTATTGATTTTGTAATTATTAGTGTTCGAAAGAACGAATCGTATGGGCAATTTATTTTCCCAAAAAGCATTTTGCTTGAGAAAGGGATCTTTTCTACAGCAAGTAAAGAAGGCAAAAGAGCTACAAGAGTTTATCCGCCCTGGGATGAAACCACTAGCAAACAAGCACAAAAAACACAACAATGGCAATTGGATTATTTTCATGAAATAATTCCCAGCACAAATTTGGATAGGTTTAAAGCACTGTTTTAAATAGAAAAAGGCATCTCGTCATAAAAAGGGATGCCTTTTTTATATTAAACCAAAAAATCACATTTTAGATTGCGGTATATCCGCCATCAGCAATAATGTAACTTCCGGTTGTGAAAGAAGATTTTTCTGAACTTAGAAATAATACCAATTCTGCAATTTCTTCGGCAGTTCCTAAACGGTTCATCGGTGCTTTTGCTGCTATAGAACTCATGGCATCGTTGTTTAAATTATCTTTTAGCAAAGCAGTTTCGATATAACCAGGTCCAACTGCATTACAACGAATATTTTTTTGTGCATACTCTGCTGCAATATTTTTAGTTAGTCCTACAACGCCATGTTTTGATGCTGTATAGGCAGGACTAAGCGGTGCTGCAACCTGACCGTGAATAGATGCTATGTTGACAATACTTCCTCCCCCATTTTTTTCCATTTGCTCCAATTGATAACGACACGCATAAAAAACACCGCTCAAATTCAGCGCAATTACTTTATCCCATGCTTCCGGTTCGTATTCGCCGGTTGGTTTTGCCGGACCTCCCATTCCTGCATTGTTACACGAAATGTCTAGTCGGCCGTATTTAGAAACGGTTACTTCAACCATGTGTTTATTATCGCTTGCGCTTGATGAATCTCCTTTTACAAAAAAAGCTTCACCACCTTGATCCTTTATAAATTTTACGGTTTCTTCACCGTGTTCTACGTTAATATCTGAAAGTACTACCTTTGCTCCTTCACGGGCATAAGCTTCTGCTACTGCGCGACCAATTCCTGAACCGCCACCGGATACAAAAGCTACTTTGTTTTCTAAAAGTGCCATTTTTAATTTTATTTAAAATTTGTACTACAATTTACGTAGATCTACAGGGAAGACCAATCTCAAAACCAAGTTTAGAATAACATTAACGCCAATTGCCAATCAAATGTTATTTTAGAAAAAAAGGATTTAATTCAGCAAAATATTTACTATTTTAAAGATAGCACTTACTCCTCATCTAATTTCATGTTCCCACGATCTTCATGACTTTCAGGATTAGAATTAGGATAACGATTAGGTGTAATATCAGAATTTCTGTCTTTATTCTCTACCGTTTTTTTGGCCTCTTCATCTGATGACACTCCTCTATTGGCATTAGCACCTTTAGCTTTTCCATCATCCTTTACGTTAATATCTTCGTTCTCATTTCGCGCTCTGTCAACCACTTTTTTATCACCATCTTTATCGGCAACTACCTCTTTTTTAAGTTTTGCATCATCTGATTTTCCATCGTGAGAAATGTTTTTTCCTTTAGTTTCATCGATATCTTTTTGTACTCCATTTATCTTTTTCGTTCCTAAATTATTAGTTTCCATAATTTTGTATTTTAGTGTTAGTCTTATAATATTACGAATTCTATAGCGGATTTCTAAACCCTTTAACATTGCATTTGGATTATTGCATCAATATTTTAATTCCATCTCAAACAAAACTATCTTTGCAGTCTAAAAATACGGCATGCATCAACATTTTATTCTTTTTAAACCTTACGGCTATCTGAGTCAATTTATTTATGAATTAAAAAGAAAGAAAAAGCTTTTGGGAGAATTATACGATTTCCCCGAAGGAACTATGGCTATTGGCAGGCTTGACGAAGATTCTGAAGGATTGCTTTTATTGACGACTGACGGAAAAGTGAGCGAACAAATACGAAGCAAAAAAGTCGATAAAGAATATTATGTTCAGGTTGACGGTGTTATTACTCCGGAAGCGATTGAGGAATTGCAAAAAGGTGTAGAAATAGGTTTTGATGGCGGCAAATACAAAACGAAACCCTGTTCTGCTTTTATCGTTACTGAAATTCCTGATTTTGGACCAAGGGCGAAAAAAATACGGGACGAACGTCATGGACCAACTTCTTGGGCATCGATAACAGTAAACGAAGGAAAATTTCGTCAGGTTCGAAAAATGACAGCTGCTGTTGGTTTTCCGACTTTACGATTGGTTCGTGTTCGTATAGGAAATGTATATTTGCAAAACCTGAAAGCCGGTGAAGTTTTAGAAGTTCCGGATTTTTTTACATTAGATAATGAGTGAATTTGAAAATTAGATAATTCTTAAAACTCATAACTTATAATTCATAACTCATAACTAAAAAAAATGCTAAACGTTGTTCTTGTAGAACCTGAAATACCAAATAATACTGGAAATATTGGACGATTGTGTGTGGGTACCGAAAGTAGATTGCACTTAATTCATCCGTTTGGATTTGTAATTAATGATAAAAACCTAAAACGTTCCGGTTTGGATTATTGGGTACATCTTGATGTTACCGAATATCAGAATATTGAAGAATGGATCAATCAAATTCCTGATCAGTCACGTGTTTTTCTGATGAGTTCTCACGCCGAAAAATCGTATTTGGAAACTGATTTTCAGGATGGAGACTGGCTGGTTTTTGGAAAAGAAAGTGTTGGATTAAGCCAGGAAGTTTTAGCTCGTTTTGAGAACCATTTAACGATCCCAATGTCGAAATTAATCAGAAGTTTTAATATTGCGAATTCTGTTGCTTTTGTAATTGGTGAAGCTAAGAGACAAATTGGGATCAAACTTTAAAATGAGACCTTTAGTAGACGCAAATAATCTAAGCTACTCTAAGGAAATCTTAATTTACTACACAAGAACAAATATTCTTTTGAGGATTTTGCTTTTAATAGGACTTGTTGTGGCTGCAATATATTTTCTAAATCAAGACCAATCTCTAGTTTCACTTGTTCTATCAGGTATTTTTCTATTTCAAATTCCTTATTTAATTAAAGAAATAAAGAGAATTGATGAAATTCAATTTAGAATTAATTCTAAAGGAATTCAGTATAGAAATTTAATTCTGGTTCCCTGGAGTAATACTGAAAACGAAAGAGTTGTTACTGAATATAAAAACGAAAAAGATACCCGTTATTATTTCGTTTATTATATTATTGATTCAGGACAGATAATGAAGTTTGATCTTGCCGATTTAAGCACTGATATCAATGAATTAACAATTACGTTTACCATACAAAGAAATAGATATAAGAGAGAAAATAATATCTCATAATCCCCCTTTTCAAAATAGAGTGAAGTTTTAAATTAATTTAAAATTTTGGTCAAAAGCTCCAGCGGAGCGTAATATTTATAGCTAGAGTACTGACCCTCAACCAAAACTCCAGCGGAGCGATATATATTCTTCTTTATTATAAATATTTCACCCATCTGGGGTTCTGCCTAAAATGTGATAACTTTTTCTATAAATATAACGCCACGCTGGGACTTATAAATAATGCGATCTTTTAACTTATGAAGAATCCTAAGTAATTACAAACTTCCCTTTTTCGGCATCAAAAACAATATGTTCATCTTTGAATAAAGTTGCAAAACTTCCTTTTGAAATTAAATTACAAGGTTCGTCCTGAACAATTAATTCCGGCGTCATGATAATCATTTCGTCGCTTAACTGAATTGCCAGATCGATATCGTGAGTCGAAAACAAAATACATTTTTGAGTTTCCTGAGTTAGCTTTTTCAACAATTTAAACAACGAAACTTTGTGCAGTAAATCAAGATGTGTTGTTGGTTCGTCCAGAATAATAAGCGGTGTATCTTGCGCCAAAGCTCTTGCAATTAGAACTTTTTGCAATTGTCCGTCGCTAATTTCAAAATGTTTTTTTTGAGCCAAATGTTCGATTTGTGTCAGTTCTAATGCTTCCTGAACTTTCTCGATATCGGTTTGGGTTAAAGTGCCAATCCAGTTGGTGTATGGCTGACGGCCTAATGCCACTAATTCGAAAACAGAAAGATTGCTTGGCGGTAATTTTTCGGTTAATACCAAACTTAGATTCTGTGCTAAATCCAAAGGTTTGTAGCTATTTATATTTTTATCATTCAGAAAAACATTTCCTGATAGTGGGTCCTGAATTCCTGTAATCGTTCGTAATAAAGTCGATTTCCCAATTCCGTTTGCTCCTATTAATGAAATGAGTTTTCCTGAAGTTAAATTCAAATTTAGATTCTCGGCAATAACCACAGTTGCTTTCTTGGACTTATAGCCAATGCTTAAATTTGAAGTTTCTAAAATAGTCGTCATCTTTTAAAGTTACTAAGGTTCTGAGAGGCTAAGTTGCTAAGTTTTTTTTGCCACAGATTAAATGATTAAAATGATTTTAAAATCTGTGAAAATCAGTTTTATCCGTCGAATCCGTGGGCCATTATTTACTGAAAATTTCTTTTTCTCATTAATAAATAAACTACAACCGGTGCTCCAATTATGGATGTTATGGCATTAATAGGCAATGTTGTGTCTAATCCCGGTAATTGAGATGCCATGTCACAAAATAACATGATAATGCCGCCGTAAAAAAATGTGCTCCAATATAAAACAGCGTGATTACTGGTTTGAAATGTTAGTTTTGCAATATGCGGAACTGCTAATCCTATAAACGCTATTGGTCCGGCAAAAGCGGTTACACTTCCGGCTAAAATACTTGTGGCAAATATAATAATGAGTCTCGCTTTTTTATAATTCAATCCCATACTCTTAGCATAATTTTCGCCAAGAAGCAATGCATTTAGCGGTTTTATGCTGCTGGCGCTTAAAAGCAACCCCAAACCAACGCAAACTGCTAGTATCGAAATAGATGTCCAGGAAAGGTTTCCGAGGCTTCCTAACGACCAAAAAGTAAATTTTTGCAATTGTTCAGCCGAACTAAAATAAGTTAAAACGCCTACAATAGCACTCGTAAAACTACCAAACATAAGTCCTACAATTAAAATTGCCATTGTGTTTCGTAAACGCTGTGCTACTAATAAAACCAATAGTAAAACCAGGATACTTCCTAATGTTGAGGCGAACACAATTCCGTATGGTGATAATAAGATTGAGTTTAAAAATGACGGTAAAAAACCTGCTCCTAAAATCACAATGGCTACGGCTAATATTGCTCCGGAACTTAATCCTAAAACATCCGGCCCCGCCAGCGGATTCCTGAATAAGGTTTGCATTAATAGTCCGCTAATAGCCAGACCTACGCCAACTAACATTGCCGTAATTGCTTTTGGCAAACGATAATTAATAATGATATATTCCCAGGTCGATTTACTGGCTTGACCACCTGTTAAACTCGTATATACTTCTTTGAACGGAATGGTAACAGACCCCAAACTAATGTCCAGAAAAAACATAAATAAAAGTGTTAAAGCAAGTACCGAAAACAGGATTATATTTCGCTTTTTATTGATCAATACGTTTAGTTTAATTTTGATGCAAAAGTAAATTCATAGCTTGGCAATAAATCAGGATGAAAAATCTTGATATAATCTTTCAATACTAAATCCGGACGGCTTGGAGCCGATTCATAATAAACAGTTCCTCCTGTTGCTCCGTATTTACCTTCGAATGTATACACATTTTTATTTTTAAAGGCATCAAACTGACTGTAATGCGGGTTGGTTTTTTCTATTTCTGCCAAAGTCTTAAACGATCCGGAAGCAATCCAAAAATTAGCCGTTTTGGCTTTTACCAAGACTTTTTCAAAAGATAAGCCTTCACTTCCCGTTCCTTTTAAGTCTGCCCATAAATAATTAGCGTGAGCATCTTTCATAAACTGGGCTACCCAGCTGTTTCCTTTGGCTACATACCAAACATCTTCATACATCGAACCATATAAAACAGATGAGGCTGCAGGTTTATCAGCTACTAATTTTTTTGCCTGATCATAACTGGTAACAATTTTATCAAATAATTCTTTGGCTTTGTCTTCTTTACCAAATAAAGCTCCGTAAAGTTTGATCCATTCTGCTTTTCCTAGTGGAGATTGTTCCATCCAGTCGGCCTGAATTAAAACATTTAAACCACTTTTTTTCAAATTATCCAACGCCGAATTGTTGTTGTCTACACCAAAAGTTACAATCAAATCCGGAGACAATTCGATTAATTGCTCGATATTTAATTTTTCGTTTTCACCTACATTTTTAACGGATCCTTTGTCGATTAAAACTCTGGTTTTTTCTGATGAAACATAATCTGTATGCGGAAATCCAACTAATTTATCTTCGACTTCGAGCATCTCGAGAAATGGAATATTAGTGGTTGAAGTTACCACAACAGACTCTAAAGGAATTTTTATTGTGGTATATTTTTGCAAACTATCCGGAACCTTCGCTTCTTTTTCTTTTAGAATATAAGTAAATTTTGCATTGGAATTTGGCCAGGGCTCAGAAACTGTTACAACTGAATATCCATCGTGCTTTACTATAGAAAGTCCCGATGCGTATTCGATACTGTTTTTCGCAATTTCATTTTTTACAATGGCTTCTGTTTCATTTTTTTTGCATCCAACAAGAACAAAAAAGGGTAAAATAAAAATCAGTTTTGGTAATAAATGTTTCATATATGGGTTATCTTATTTTTAAGGAATAGTTTTTGCATTCTCCATTTTATCTCGTAATGTAAACTATTACCGGATAAATTTTACTCTTTTCGAGAGTTACAAAGGTAACGCAATTTCTATTTTTTTTGTTTACCTTTATTCTTACAAAACCAAAAAAATACCATCTTTAACCTATGAATAGCATAAAAACGAAAGTTTGCTCAAGTTGTGAATCTTCTTTTAGTTGTGGAGATATTTCAGAAGAAAGCAAATGTTGGTGCAATGACTTCCCTCCTATTTTTAACCTTTCTGAAGGAGGCGATTGCCTGTGTCCGATTTGCTTTAAGGAAGCTTGCGAAGACAAAATTGATGCTTATGTAGAAACAATTACCCCTCAAAAAGCACTTATAAACAAAGCAATATCATTACCTAAACAAGAAAAACTAATTGAAGGAATCGATTATTATATCGAAAATGACAAGTACGTTTTTAAAACCTGGTTTCACCTAAAAAGAGGAACTTGTTGCGGAAATGATTGCAGGCATTGTCCTTATTGATAATTATAAATTGTTAGTTGTTAATTATGAAAAATAACGTTGTGAAAAATAAAAGTTTTGATTTTGCTATTAGAATAGTAAAATTAAGTCAATATTTATCAAATGAGAAAAAAGAATTTACCCTTTCAAAACAGTTGCTTAGATCAGGAACTAGCATTGGTGCAATCGTAAGAGAAGCTGAACATGCTGAAAGCAAAAACGATTTTATTCATAAATTTGCAATCGCACAAAAAGAGGCAAATGAGCCTGCTTACTGGTTGGAATTATTGTACGCAACTGATTATCTGAATAAAAAAGAATTTGAAAATATCAATAATGATGCAATAGAAATTTTAAAACTAATAACCAGCATTATTAAATCTACAAAAAATCAAATCGTTTCTAAGCAGTCCCTCAAATTAACAACTAACAATTAACAATTAATAATTAAAATGGTTTACTTAATTACCGGAGGCGAACGATCAGGAAAAAGTAGTTATGCCCAAAACCTGGCTTTACAACTTTCAGATTCACCAATTTATGTCGCAACTGCAAGAAAATGGGATGCCGATTTCCAGAACAGAATCGATCGTCATCAGCAGGAACGTGACGAACGATGGACAAATATTGAAGAGGAAAAATATTTAAGTAAAATTGATTTTACCCAAAAAGTAGCGCTGATCGATTGCGTAACACTTTGGTTAACCAACTTTTTTACCGATCATAAATATGATGTGAATTTAAGTTTGGAAGAAGCAAAAAAAGAGTTTCTTTCGATAGTAAATCAGGAAAATACAACTTTAATAATTGTAACTAACGAAATCGGAATGGGTGTTCATGCCGAAACTCATATTGGCAGAAAATTTACCGAATTGCAAGGCTGGATGAATCAGTTTCTGGCTTCAAATGCTGATGAAGTGGTGTTGATGGTTTCGGGAATTCCGGTTAAGATAAAAGGCTGACAATTTCAAAAATCAATATCAATGACAATTGCAATGTGAAAATCCAAAATTTCAAATTTCAATTTTTAAATTCCAAATTCCAACCTTATACTTTATCTTTACTTTAATCTTTAAATTTTCAAATTGCCATTTGATTTTTGCAATTGATATTGTAATTGCCATTGAATTGGAATTTGGAATTTAAAAATTGTAATTTAAAGAATTTATGAGCTATTTAGATGATATTTTAAAATCGCGCCGGGATACCAGACATTTTACTGCTGATAAAGTTCCCGATGAAGTGATTGAGAAAGCTTTACAGGCCGGACATTGGGCACCATCTGTTGGATTGACCGATGCTACGCGCTATTTTATAATAAAGTCTGATGAAGTTAAAACAGCTGTAAAAAATCTATTTTTAGATTACAATAAAAAGGCTGAAGAACTTACCGATAATCCCGAACAAAAAGAGCATTACAAATCGTTGAAACTTGAAGCGATTGAAGAAGCACCAATTGGACTTATTATTGCGTACGATCGATCGGTTTTAAACCAATTTACGATTGGGACTGTAGGCAGTAATGAAGCTGTAAAATTTAGTTCGGTTTGTGCGGCACAGAATATCTGGCTTTCGCTTACAGAACAAGGTTACGGCATGGGGTGGGTTTCGATTTTAGATTATTACCAGTTTAAAAAAATTCTCGATTTACCTGAAAATATGGAGCCTTTGGGGTATTTCTGTATTGGAAAACCGGCAACGAATTATGACAATCAACCGATGTTGCAGCAATTGCATTGGAAACAAAAATCTGAAGCCCCGATTTGTAAAGAAATTAAAAATGTTGCTGAAAATTTTATTACAGATTTTAATCTAAAAGTTGAAAACGAGGTCGAAACTAAAAATGATTTCGGTACAATTTTACAGGAAAAAATAGATTCTAAAACTAAACCTGTTGGTTCTTTAGGAAGTCTCGAAAAGCTGGCTTTTCAAATGGCAACAGTTTTTGAAACTCTAAATCCAAAAATAACAAAACCAAATATAGTAGTTTTTGCAGCTGATCACGGGATTGCAAATCATGGAGTGAGCGCTTATCCGCAAGATGTTACGCGACAAATGGTGGGTAATTTTCTTGATGGCGGTGCGGCAATCAATGTATTTTGCAATCAAAACAAGATTCAATTATCAATTGTAGATGCAGGAGTAAATTATGATTTTCCTACCAATGCGAATTTGATTCATGCAAAAATCGCCAAAGGAACGCAGTCTTTTTTGCACATTCCCGCTATGAGCGAAACCGAATTGCAATTGTGTTTCGAAAAAGGAAAATCAATTGTCGAAAATATTGCCAAAACCGGTTCTAATTGCATTGGTTTTGGCGAAATGGGAATTGGAAATACTTCTACGGCTTCGGTTTTAATGAGTCTTTTAACAGGTTTACCTATCGAAGATTGTGTTGGAAAAGGCACCGGAGTTGAGGATGACAAACTGCTTCAGAAACAAAACTTACTCAAAAAAGCAATTGAAAATTATTCCGGTCAAGCCGAATTAAAACAGCAGCTCGCCTATTTTGGAGGTTTTGAAATTATACAAATCGCCAGCGGAATGTTGACCGCCCTGGAAAACAAAATGCTGGTTTTGGTTGATGGTTTTATTTGTAGCGTGGCTTTTTTGATTGCTTCAAAAATAAATCCCAATATTAAAAACAATGCTGTTTTCTGTCATTGCTCTGCCGAAAAAGCACACCAAAAACTTCTTGATTATTTAGATGCAAAACCTATTTTAAATCTGGATTTACGTTTGGGCGAAGGAACGGGTTGTGCCATTGCTTTTCCTATTTTAAAATCGGCTGAAACTTTTTTGAATGATATGGCAAGTTTTGAAAGTGCAGGGATTAGTAGGAAGTGAAAAAGTCGCAGTTTTCAGTTTCAGTTTTCAGTCTTAAATTTATAATTACCTTTTTTAAATGAAAAAAGAACTACATATTTTCTTTACCTCTTTAATGTTCTACACCAGAATTCCTTGTCCAAAAAACATCGACCATCATCCTGATTATTTAAACAAGGCCACTCGGTATTTTCCTTTGATTGGCTGGATTGTTGGCAGTATTTCTTTTCTGGCTTTTTATCTTTTTTCTCTTTTTCTTTCTGTAGAAACAGCGGTAATTTTTGCATTAATCATTTCTGTTCTTACCACAGGAGCTTTTCATGAAGATGGTTTTGCAGATGTTTGTGATGGTTTTGGCGGTGGCTGGACCAAGGAAAAAATCCTGATCATTATGAAAGACAGCGCTATTGGCGCTTATGGAGCCATTGGTTTGGTTTTATTGTTTTTAGTGAAATTCAAATTACTTTCAGAATCAATTTCTCTTTTCAAAGGAGATAATACTACATCGCTTATTCAAGTATTTCTTTTATTTGTTTCAGCGCACGCTTTAAGCCGTTTGGCTGCGATCTCTATTATTTTTACACATGAATATTCAAGAGACGACGCTTCGAGCAAAAGTAAACCTATTGCTAAAAACCATTCCTGGAAAGAAGTTTTAGGTTCTTTTTTCTTCGGATTGCTTCCTCTTTTTGTTTTCTCTTATTTTCAATATAAATTCCTTTTAGCTTTAGTTCCGGTTTTTATAACACGGTTTTTTCTAGCACGTTATTTCCAGAAATGGATTGATGGATATACTGGTGATTGTCTTGGTGCAACACAACAGGTTTGTGAGGTTGTTTATTATTTAAGCCTACTTTTGATATGGAAGTTTATCTAGTTCGTCATACCGAAACAATTTGCGAAAAAGGAGTTTGCTACGGACAATCGGATGTAGGATTAGCAGAACCTTTTGAATCTGTTTTTGAAAATATCGTTTCGCAATTACCTTCTGAAGCAATAATATTTTCCAGTCCGTTGAAACGTTGTGTGATTTTAGCAGAATACATTCAAAAAAATATTAAAACGATTGCATTTGAAAAAGAAGATCGTTTAATGGAAATGCATTTTGGCGATTGGGAAATGAAAAACTGGAATGAGATTCCGCCTGAACAACTTAATCCCTGGATGGAGGATTTTGTAAATAGTAGCATCTCCAATGGCGAATCGTTTATAAGATTACATGAACGAGTTGGTGATTTTTTATCTCAAATTTCAAAAGAAATAACAAAACCTATCATTATCGTAGCACATGCTGGAGTGATTCGTAGCATTTTATGTCATCATACTTCATTGCCGCTAAAAGATGCCTTTAATAACAAAGTAGATTTTGGACAAGTTATCAAAATCGAACTTTAATTATAATTTTGTTTCCATTTTAGTTTTAAAAGTCAAACAAATTAGAAAAATCGACATTTTTAACTTTATCTTTGCAGCCAATTAAGGTTGTGTTATTTCAAACACATTAAAAGGGAATCAAGTAATAATCAAATCTTGAGCTGTACCCGCAACTGTAAGCTTAGTTCTAAAAAAGAATGATTGTTGTTATCTACAAACCACTGCTCGCCCCCGCGAACGGGAAGGTAAACAACAAGACGCAAGCCAGGAGACCTGCCTTTGTAACAAATATCGAGCTCTCGGGAAAAAGAGTGTAGAAATTATGACTTTGAAAAAACTTTTTGCTTTTTGTTTATTCTTCTTGTGCCAGATTATTGTAGCGCAGAGTGATACTATTAATAACTTAAAAGAAGTTATTGTATCTGATGCGAATCTTAAAAAGTACTCCGCCTCACAATCGGTTCAGGTACTGAATGATTCCGTTATCAATAAAAACCAATCTTCCTTAACGTCTCTATTAAATTACAATACTGTCATTTATTTTAAGGAAAACGGTCTTGGTATGACATCCGGACCTTCTTTTAGAGGAACCACTGCGGCACAAACAGCAGTTATCTGGAATGGTATAAACATTAATTCACAATTTTTAGGTCAGACAGATTTCAATACTATCGGAACAAGAGATTTTAATTCTATAGCTGTCAAAGCTGGTGGAGGAAGCGTTTTATACGGAAGCAGTGCAATCGGCGGAAGCATTCACCTTAATAATGATTTGAGATTTAAAAATGAATTTTCGAATCAGGTATTTTTTAGCCTGGGAAGTTACAATACTTTGAGTGCCAACTATTGCATTAACGCATCTTCTGATAAATATAGTCTACAGGTTAATATCTCCAGAAATAGCTCTGATAATGATTTTAAATATCCCGGCACAACAGATCAGAGAAACATAAATGGTGAATATTATAACACTAGCATGAACACCACTTTTGGGTATAAAATAGATGCTAAAAACACCATAAAAGTATACAGCCAGTTTTATGATGCAGAACGTCATTTTTCTTTAATTACACCCTCAGAAAGCAAAACAAAATACAACGATTTTAATACCCGAAATTTAGTAGAATGGGAAAGTGTATTCAATCGTTTTACATCAAAACTGAAATTGGCGCATATTGGGGAATCGTATAAATATTTTAGCAATATAGATTCTGAACTATTTACATATGGTAAAGTTGAAACTTCTATCATAAAATATGACTTGGCTTTTGATGTAAATGACAAAATCAAACTAAACACCATTGTTGATTACAGTCACAATAAAGGATATGGCTCGAGCATCGATCATGCAAAAAGAGAAGTTGGTTCGGCTAGTTTATTATTAAGTCATCTCGTGACTGACAAATGGGATTATAATGCCAGCATTCGTCAGGAAGTAACCGATAATTTTGGGAATCCATTTCTGTTTTCTTTTGGAACTCGTTATCAATTCACTGATTTTTATCGTTTGAAATTTAATGCTTCCAAAAATTTCAGAATGCCTACATACAATGATTTGTTTTGGGAAGGAAGCGGTAATCCTGATCTAAAACCTGAAACTTCTTATCAGGCAGAAATTGGCAATGAGTTTTTTACAAAGAATTTTTCTGTTTCTCTAACCACCTATTATAATTCTATCAAAGACTTATTACGCTGGGTTCCAACTGAGGGAAGCGGCGGCGCGTGGTCACCTGAAAACACAGATAAAGTAAGAGCTTATGGTGCCGAAATACTATTAGAATGGAGACCCAAAATAGGAAACAATAATTTTACGGTTAACGGAACTTACGCCTATACGGTTTCTGAAAGTAAACAAATAATAAAAGGAGAATCTGTTTACAAGCAATTGATTTATGTTCCTTACCATAAACTAACAGGATCAGTTTCTTATAATTGGAAAAAAATATCTTCTTATTTTCAATATTTATACAACGGAGATGCTTACACAACGCCTTTTAACAATCCTGCAAGTAAAGTAAAAGATTACAATATTGGAAATATTGGTATTGATTACGATTTTGGAAAAAAGAACAGTTATAAACTTGGTATACAAGCTTTAAATATCTGGAATGAAAATTACCAACCCGTTGCCAGCAGACAAATGCCGGGAAGAAATTATACAATATACATAAACCTTAATTTTTAAATACAATGAAAAGATTTAACAAACTATTTTTAACTGTCATACTAAGCTCGGCATTTTTTGTGTCATGTAGCAATGATAATGATGATACTACACCGGAACCTCGTGGAAATTACGAAGGGGGATTATTTATTGCAAATGAAGGTCAATTTCTTAAATCGAATGGAAATGTATCTTATCTATCAGATGATTTAAAAATTGAAAACAATGTTTTTTCTTTATTAAATCCTGAAAAAACAACAAACGACATTATTCAATGCATCGGTTTTAATGGAGACTTCGCTTATCTGATTGTAAATAATTCTAATAAAATTGAAGTAGTAAACAGATATACTTTCAAGAGTGTTGCTACTATTACTGCAAGCATAAAAAACCCAAGATATATCGCTTTTGCAAATGGAAAAGGATATGTTACAAACTGGGGAGTAGGAGAAGATGCTAATGATGATTACGTAGGTATTCTTGACCTTGCTACAAACACTATAACATCTAAAATTCCTGTAGTTGAAGGACCTGAAAAAATAATTGAAAACGGCGGTAAACTTTATGTAACTCATAAAGGAGGTTATAACTTCGGAAATTCATTAACTGTAATTAATTCTGCAACTAATTCAGTGGTAACTAACTTTGTAGTAGGTGATATGCCGTCAGCATTGGTAAAAGATAGTGGAAGTCTATATATTTTATGTGAAGGATACCCTTACTATGCTCCTACCCAAACAGCTGGTAAATTAGTAAAGGTGAGTTTAAGCGCTAATACTATTACCTCTACTCTTAGTTTTGAAGGTATAACACATCCTGGATTTTTAGATATTGAAAACGATAAATTATATTACACTATTGACAGTAATATTTACTCTCTTACTACAAGCGCTACAACTTTACCAGCTGCCCCAGTTTTCAAGGCTGCTGAAGTTACTTCTCTTTATGGCCTGGCAGTAAAAAACAGCAAAATATATGTTGCAGACAAAGTAAATGGTGTAGATAATGGAGATATTTATATCTATTCTCTAACAGGAAAACTTGCTAATGATTTTAGCGTAGGTGTTAATCCAAACGGATTTTACTTTAACAACTAACCTAACAATAGAATTAGTTTATTATTTTGGATAAAAAAAGGCTTTCAGAAATTGAAAGCCTTTTTTATGTTTATTATTTTAATGCTCTTAAAAGTCCTTCCGGAGCATCTTTAACATACATCTGATTTCTGATGCCGTTCATTGCTTTGGCATCTGTAAAATTCTTTAAAGCTATACCTTCATCGAGTTGTGCTTTTTTAGCAGTTGCTCCTGTAATTTGCGAAATAGCAACATTTAATAATGGCTCTGATGTATCACCTAAAACGCCAAGATTGCTAATACGTTCCAATTGTTCATAAGTTGGTTTTAGACCATCTGTATATTCTCCAAAATCTGCAGCATTTACTATTTTAAGCACCAAGGGCTGCATCGCGTATTTATGATTTAGATTTCTTTGTGCTTTGCCAAAAGTGGGAGAATCGTATAAAGTAACAGAACCAACGTTTTTACCAACTGTTGTTTCTCCAATCTGAACTACTGAAATATAGGGCACCAAACCATTTATGACTAACTCACTCGCAGAAGCCGTACCGTCTGTTGTCAGAATATATATTTTGGATAAGTTTAAACTATTTATTGCCGATCCGTCTATTTTGTCTACAAAACGATTATTTAAAAATTCCGGATTATCAATTTCAAAAGCTGCATTTATCTTAGCATTCCATTTTTCTTTAGAAAAAATCTGATTCGTAAACTGACCTGTAATCATACTTGCCAAACGCGTTGCGGTTTGTATAGAACCACCGCCGTTATATCGCAAATCTAAAACAAGATCTGTAATTCCCTGCGATTTCAATTCACCAAAAGCAGCATTTAATTGCGCATCGTAATTGGCATAAAAACCATTATACATTAAATAACCAATTTTATGACTTCCTGAAGTTATTACTTTATTAATAAAAATAGGGTTTTCGTCTAAAGTTGTTTTTACTAACGAAATTGTTTTCCCGTTAGACTCAAAACCAGTACCATTAAAAACAACCATATTTAAGGTATAGCTATCCGCAGCCAAAAGAGATCGATAGTTTGAAACTGTAAGTTGGGTTCCGTTTATTGCTGTAAAAAGATCACCACGTTTGATTCCTTTTCCCGAAGCATCAGAATTAGGAATAATATAACGTACGTAACCTATCAAATCTGTTGTACTATTAGGTTTATAACTTAGACTAAAATCGACACCATTATTTTTTGTCGTTCCCTGAAGTTCCTGCTCTAAAACAGTATAATCAGGAACAATCCAGCTAAAGCGATCAATTGCCTGACCTTTTGGGAATTTGCTAATAGGTTTATTTAATAAAGCCTGAAATAAATCTTCAGGTTGAGAATATCCTCTTAAAAAAGAATTTAATGCTTCCTGACTATTAAAACGATCATCGGCTAAATTGGGCACGTCGGCTTGCCATAAATAAAACTGATTTAGCCCTTTCCAAATGAAATCTTTCACCTGTAAATCGGCCGGAGCCACAACATCATCCTGATCTTCACAAGATTGCAAAGAAAATACGAGAAGAAATAATAACAGTACGCTCTTTAAAATTGTTTTCATATAGTAGGTATCTATGTAGTATTAACGTAAAAATAGTATCTTTAGTTTTAACAATGATATTTTTAAAGTATTTTTTTATTATAAAATTTCCACGCTCTGTGTAACAAAAATAATAGTGCCTCGTCTTGACTATATAAGCTAACGAATAACCAACCAATTTTATGAATCAGAATGTGTTTATAGAATTAATAAATCCTTTTAAAGACAAAGTTTTTCGTCTGGCAAAAAGATTATTAACCAGTACAGAAGAGGCCGAAGATGCTACGCAGGAAGTAATAGTTAAATTATGGAATAAAAAAGAAAGTTTGGACAACTACAATAGTGTTGAGGCATTAGCAATGACAATGACCAAGAATTATTGTCTCGATCAGTTAAAATCAAAAAGAGCCGGAAATCTTCAAATTGTACATAATAACTATACTGACAGGGAACCTCAACTGGATAAGAAACTAGAGGATTCGAATAGTTTAGAATGGGTGGAGAAAATTATAAGTCAGTTGCCCGAACAATTACAAATATTAATTCAGTTACGCGATGTTGAACAATATGAATTTGATGAAATTGCGAAAATTGTCAACATGAATGAAACGGCTATTCGGGTAGCACTTTCGAGAGCGAGAAAAAAAATAAGAGAATCAATGTTTAACACACACAGTTATGGAATTCAATAAAATAGAAGATATATTAGAAAAATACTTTCAGGGAGAAACCAGTATTGCAGAGGAAAAAGAATTAAAAGACTATTTTTCTTCACCAAATGTTGCGCAGCATTTAGAACAATACAAACCTATGTTTGGTTATTTCTCTCAGGTAAAAGAACAAAAATCGACGCAGGACATACCACTAAAAACTAAAAAACGAAATGTGGCGTGGTTATCGATTGCGGCTTCAGTTGTTGTTTTACTAGGAGTTGGAACCTATTTTTATGTAAGCGAAAAAAATGCAGCTCCGGCTGTGGCGCAAACAGAACTAGGAACCTATGATGATCCGGAAGAAGCATTAGCAGCAACGCAAAAAGCTTTGGCCTTATTATCAAGCAATGTTAATGTAGGTATCGAAAGTGTACAATACATTAATGAATACGAACAATCAAAAAACAAAATTTTTAAACAGTAATTAAAATTCAATCAAAAATGAAAAATTTCATCATAACACTAGTTCTCGCATTCGTAACCACTACTTTTTATGCACAGGGAGCATTTGACAAATTTGATGGTCAGGACGATGTAACCTCAGTAATTGTAAACAAAAAAATGTTTGATTTAATGAGTAAAGTAAAAGCTGATCCCTCTGATAAGGAAACACAACAATACATTAATCTCATTAAAAAATTAGACAACTTAAAAGTGTTTACTACTAAAAATCCTAAAATTGAAGCCGACATGAAAGCCTCTGCTGACAAATATGTAAAAACGGCAGGATTAGAAGAATTAATGCGAATTAATGATGGCGGCAGAAACGTTAAAATCTCTGTAAAATCTGGAGCATCAGATTCTCAAATAAGAGAATTATTAATGTACGTTGATGGTGCTAAAAACGACGAAACTGTTTTATTATCTTTAACAGGTAATTTTGATATCAACGAAATTTCAGTACTTACAGATAAGATGAAACTTCCTGGCGGTTCTGATCTAAAAAAAGCCTCTAAAAGCAAAAAATAAGATGAAAACCAACATTTTTACCTCAGCCCTTTTAGTATTACTAACTTTAGTAAGTTGTAATTCTGATCCTTCATTGCAGAAATATTTTGTAGAGAATACAGACAATAAAAATTTTATTGCTCTGGATGTTTCGCCCAGTATTTTAAACGTAGAGAAAACAAAACTATCTGCAGAACAAACCGAGGCTTTAAAATCATTTGATAAGATGAACATTCTGGCTTTTAAAGCAAATGCCGCCAATCAGGTTCAGTTTGAGGCAGAAAGATCCAAAGTAAAAGCGATTCTAAAAGATCCAAAATACCAGCAATTGATGAGTTTTGGCTCAGGTAAAGATGGAGCATCAATAAGTTATGTAGGTTCTGATGACCATATTAAAGAATTTGTCGTTTTTGCCAACAGAAAAGAAAACGGTTTTGCAGTGGTTAGGGTATTAGGCGAAAATATGAACCCAAATAACATCATGACTCTAATGTCGGTTTTAAAAGAATCCAAAATCGACATGGAACAATTGAAGCCTTTACAACAATTGATTAAATAATACGTCTTACTTACTTTAAAAGAGAAGCTCCATATTTTGGAGCTTTTTTTATATATTATTTTTACAGGATTAAACTGAATAATTCTTTATTTAATTTGCTTTGATATGACCCTAATTTATCTATATTTGTTCTTAACCAAAACATGAAATAAATTAATATGGTACAAAAAACATCGAATGCCTTTATAGCGGCATCTTGGGTAGCTCTTGGAGCGGGAATGGTTGGATACATCGTTGGACTTGCAAGAGCAGAAATGTTGCTAAATGAAAAAGGATATTATTTCACCGTTTTAATGTTTGGTCTTTTTGCTGTTGTTTCATTACAAAAAAGCGTTAGAGACAGACTTGAAAAACTTCCCGTAACAGATATCTACTATGGAATTTGCTGGTTCGGAACACTATTATCAATTGTATTATTAGCCGTTGGACTGTGGAATGCTACAATTTTACCAAGTGAAAAAGGTTTCTACGCATTTGCATTTTTACTAGCATTGTTTGGCGCTATTTCAGTACAAAAAAATACGAGAGATAATATGGCTCATACTCAAAACGAAAATTTGAATAGATAAATATCGAAACTTACCAGAAACAAAAAAGCTCCAATTTACATTGGAGCTTTTTTTATATCAGGATTTGAGATTATTTACTCAAATACATTTTTCTTCTAGAGTACAATTCGTAGAATTGATCGTCTTTTAAGTCATCAATAAACAAGATGCTTTCTCCTGTTGATTTCATCTCTGGTCCTAATGCTTTGTTTACATTGTGGAATTTACTGAAAGAGAAAACCGGTTGTTTAATCGCGTAACCTTTCAATTGCGGATTAAAGTTGAAGTCCGTTACTTTATTGTGTCCTAACATTACTTTTGTAGCGTAGTTCACATAAGGTTCTCCGTAAGCTTTTGCAATAAAAGGTACTGTTCTTGAAGCTCTAGGATTTGCTTCGATAATATAAACCGTATCATCTTTAATAGCAAACTGAATATTGATTAAACCAACAGTTTTAAGCGCTCTCGCGATTTTCACCGTATGATCTTTTATTTGTTGCATTACAAATTCTCCTAAGTTAAAAGGAGGCAAAGTAGCATTACTATCTCCAGAGTGCACTCCGCAAGGCTCGATATGCTCCATAATTCCGATGATATACACATTTCCATCAGCATCACAAATTGCATCAGCTTCAGCTTCGATTGCTCCGGCCAAATAATGATCTAAAAGTAATTTATTTCCTGGAATCGTTTTCAATAAGTTGATAACGTGCTCTTCTAATTCTTTCTTGTTGATTACAATTTTCATTCCCTGACCTCCTAATACATAAGAAGGACGAATCAATAACGGAAAATCTAAAGTATCTGCAAGAGCAGAAGCTTCATCAGCCGTTTCAGCAATTCCGAATTGTGGGAAAGGAATATGTAATTCTCTTAATAAATCTGAGAAACGTCCTCTATCTTCGGCTAAGTCAAGTGCATCAAAACTAGTTCCGATGATTTTTACTCCGTACTTAGATAATTTTTCAGCCAGTTTCAAAGCCGTTTGTCCACCTAACTGTACAATAACACCTTCTGGTTTTTCATGCTGAATGATGTCATATATATGCTCCCAGAAAACTGGTTCGAAATATAATTTATCCGCTGTATCAAAATCAGTCGAAACTGTTTCAGGATTACAGTTGATCATGATGGTTTCGTAACCACATTCTTTAGCAGCCAAAACTCCGTGTACACAAGAATAATCAAACTCAATTCCTTGTCCAATTCTGTTTGGTCCTGAACCAAGAACTATGATTTTCTTTTTATCAGTAACAATACTTTCATTATCTACATAGCGTTCACCATTTGCTTTTTCGATTTCGGCCTCAAAAGTTGAATAGTAATAAGGTGTTTGCGCTTTAAACTCAGCCGCACAAGTATCAACCAGTTTAAACACACGGTTAATGTTTTGGTCCATACGTAGAGTATGTACTTCGCTTTCTAAACAATTTAGCATGTGAGCAATTTGTCTGTCGGCAAAACCTTTTTGTTTCGCTTCAAGCAAAAGTTCTTTTGGAAGATTAGAAATTTTATAGTTCGAAATTTCTTTCTCTAAAGTATAAAGCTCTTCGTATTGTTTCAGGAACCACATATCAATTTTTGTGATTTCATGAATACGGCTCAACGGAATTCCCATTGCAATCGCATCATAAATTACAAAAACACGATCCCAACTTGCAAAAGTTAGTTTCTCAATAATCTCTTCGTAGTTTTTATATCCTTTTCCGTCAGCACCTAAACCGTTTCTTTTGATTTCTAAAGATTGAGTAGCTTTGTGTAATGCTTCCTGGAACGAACGTCCAATTCCCATTACTTCCCCAACAGATTTCATCTGAAGACCTAAAGTTCTGTCAGCACCTTCAAATTTATCAAAGTTCCAACGTGGTATTTTTACAATTACATAATCTAAAGTTGGTTCAAAAAGAGCCGAAGTTGATTTTGTAATTTGATTTTGTAATTCATCTAAATTGTATCCTAAAGCCAGTTTAGAAGCAATTTTAGCAATTGGATAACCAGTCGCTTTAGATGCCAATGCAGAAGAACGAGACACACGAGGATTAATCTCGATCGCTACGATATCTTCTTTTTCGTCTGGCGAAACTGCAAATTGCACATTACAACCTCCAGCAAAATTACCAATACTACGCATCATCAGGATGGCATAGTCACGTAATTTTTGGAAAGTCGTGTCTGATAATGTCATTGCAGGTGCAACCGTAATCGAATCTCCGGTATGAATTCCCATTGGATCCATATTTTCGATCGAACAGATAATTACAACATTATCATTCTTGTCTCTTAAAAGTTCCAACTCATATTCTTTCCATCCCATCAAAGCTTTATCTATTAAAACTTCGTGAATTGGAGAAGCTTCAAGTCCGCGTGTTAAAAGCTCATCAAAATCTTCTTTTTTGTAAACAATTGCAGCTCCTGTTCCTCCTAGAGTAAACGAAGGACGAATTACAAGCGGGAAACCAAATTCCTGAGCAATCTCTTTACCTTCTAAATAAGAAGTAGCCGTTTTTGCCGGTGCAGTTGGCACATTAATTCTTTCTAAAAGCTGTTTAAACTGCTCTCTGTCTTCGGTAATATTAATAGCGTTTACATCAACCCCAATTAATTTTACTCCAAAATCCTGCCAGATTCCTTTTTCTTCAGCCTCCAAACATAAATTCAAAGCTGTTTGTCCACCCATTGTTGGCAAAACAGCATCAATTTGTGGATGTTCTTTCAGAATCTCAATAATCGATTTTGTAGTTAAAGGTTTCAAATAAACATGATCGGCCATTGTTGGGTCGGTCATGATAGTCGCTGGATTCGAGTTTATCAAGATAACTTCAATTCCTTCTTCACGAATAGAACGTGCAGATTGAGAACCTGCATAATCAAATTCGCAAGCTTGACCAATAACAATAGGTCCTGACCCTATTATTAAAACTGATTTTATTGATGTGTCTTTAGGCATTTTATTTGTATTGTGTAGTTATATAAAGTACTTTAAAAAACATTCGTAGTGTATTCTAAACTAGAACGTTGCATCTTTTTTTACCGACAAGGTATAAAAAAAGGCGATACTAAAAAAGTAATCGCCTTATGTATGTTTATACAAACATTATTTTTTGTGTCTAGGCTCGCTAGAAACAGTTAATTTATGTCTTCCTTTTGCTCTTCTACGCGCTAGAACTTTTCTTCCATTCGCAGAAGCCATTCTGTCCATAAATCCGTGCTTATTTCTTCTTTTTCTTTTCGATGGTTGAAACGTTCTTTTGCTCATTGCTTTGTATCTTTAAAATGGTATCTAATATCTCTTTTCTGTTTTAGAATATCGTTATTCTAAAACCGAGTGCAAATATACAAAGACTTTTTTTTCTGGCAAGTACTTTAATAAAAATATTTTTAATTCATTTTACTATATTTGCAATCACAAATATACATCTATTATGTTTCACAAGAATATTAAACTTATTTTGGCCGGACTTCTTGTAGTTGCTGGCGTTTGGCAATTTACTGAAAGTAATATCGGGAACGGAATCTTCCTTATATTATTAACGGCAATTCCGATTTTTCTTTACTTTAAAAACGAATTTATCCTTTTAGCTTTCCTTAAATTAAGAAAACAAGACTTCGAAGGTGCTAAAAAATGGCTGGCATACATCAAAAACCCGGAAGCTGCTTTAGTAAGAAAACAACAAGGATACTTTAATTACCTACACGGAATCATGTTATCCCAAACAAATATCAACCAGGCCGAGAAACATTTCAAAAAAGCTATCGAGCTTGGACTATCAATGGATATGGATTTAGCCGTAGCAAAATTAAACCTTGCCGGAGTTGCAATGTCACGCCGCAGAAAGCTTGAAGCAACTAATTTATTAAACGAAGCTAAGAAATTAGACAAACAAGGAATGCTGAAAGAGCAAATCACAATGATGAAAGATCAAATGAAAAAAATCTAAAATTGCTGAAATTCCAAATATTTAAAATCCCAAATTCCAATTAATGGTATTTGGGATTTTTTTTGTTGCTTTTTATTTTTTCAAAATATTATGGAATTTGGAATTTAAAAAATTTGGGATTTTAAAGATTTCTAATCTTCCAAGATGATCGAAGGCAAATTCTCATTCAGCCATTTGTATTTATTCAGGATCATAATATGCGTTCCGCCTTTTACCACAATGCAACTGTTGATATATTTTATAGGAAAAACATCATCCTGATCGCCGTGAATATGTACCACTTTGGGATCAATTTCATTTCTGTCCCATAAAACAACTGATTCTACCGCCCATTGTAAATACTTAAGGTCACGAACCGCTAAAAACTTCTCGTACAGTTTAATTCGCTTATTGATTTTTTCTCCAAAGGAATATTTTGCCAGATTTTCGATATTCAAAATCAGCTTCATCGGAATCAGCTTGTAAGCTTTTGTAGTTTTACCAATTTTCATTCTTCTCGGAAATTCGACATTACTTCTCACACTCGAAATAATAATTACTTTTCGAACTTCGATATGTTTTGCAATTTCCTGAACCAGAATTCCTCCAAACGAAACTCCAATCAAAACCGGATTCTCATGTTTAATGTTTTTAGAAATTCTAAGCGCATAATCAGATAAAGATTCTTTTGCTTGTGGAATCTCCCATTCTAATAAACATACTTCAAAAACAGATTCATCTAATTTGATTCTTTCAAAAATAGCAGGACTAGCTGCCAGACCAGGCATAAAGTATACGGGAATTTTACTCATTTTAACAGAAACAGATTATGGTTACAGCTTTAATTTCAAGCTAAAATTACTTTTTTTAGCGATATGCACTGCAAATCTTACACCATAATTAATTTAAACAAAATAAAATCACAAAAACCGCACGCAACCCAAGCCTTTACAGGACTATCAAAAAATAATTTTATATTGAAAATCAAATGATTACCTTTGTAGTCATTATAACCAATATCAAAAGATCTTTCCAGGATTTTTCAAACAATACTATTAACGTTCTTTTTCTATTATTTTTTTAATTCAATCCCCAAAAAACATGACTAATATGGAACCTATTGAAACTATGGAAATCAAAGACAATACTTTTGCAAGACAATTTGAAACCATAGTCCCTGAAGGATTACTTTCTGTTGAATATTCATTTCAGGAAAAGAAAATCTTTCTAACCAAAATCAACTCGCCAGAAGGTTTTGACAATCAAGCATTAATTGATGTAGTACTTAAAAACATCATGGAACTTATTATCGAAAAGAAATTCAGATTAATGCCTATTCATCCCAGAATTGTATTATTTATCAAAAAAAACCCTCAGTACAAGGAATTACTTCCTCCCGGAATTAGAATTTAATTTTAAAAATAGCCAATAAGTCATAGTCATAATCCACCGATAACCATGCAAATAAGCAGCATTGTTAATCGGTGATTAATCTTTTGACCCACGAGCTTTTTAAATCTATATAGCCGCTCCCAAAGAAAACAGGTGCCGGCCCGTGACCATAATGCGTTAAAGTTCTGTAAAGAGACCCTACAAAATCAAGCATAAAAGCAAATAGGAAAAATCACGAAATAAAAGCTCTACTATTTTCTCGAAAAAAAAAAGCACAAGATCTCTCTTGTGCTTTTTTAGAATTAAAACCTTTAAATAATAATTAATCTCATAACAGTTCTACCAATCCAAAACCTACAATAACTGCTGTCCAGACTGCAATCATACCCGGAATCATAAAACTATGATTCAATATCCACGAACCTGCCTTAGTAGTTCCTGATCTGTCAAAATTGATTGCTGCCAAATCACTTGGATAAAAACAGAAGAAGAAATAGGCATATGACGCTGGAATACAAGCTATCAATACCGGCGTTGGAATTCCTAAAGAAATTCCCAAAGGCATAATAACCAACAACGTCGCTGCCTGACTTTTTAGAAAAGCAGAAGCGCAAAACATAGCCAGAGCAAATGTCCACGGATGTGCCGTAACCGTTTCGCTAATAAGTGACAAAATATAGGGTTTGTTATTTTCTATCACTGTATCGCTCATCCAGGCAATACCAAAAATCATAATAGCCGCGACCATACCTGCATTGAAAACTTTTGTATCGGAAATACTTTTTGCCGATATTTTTGTAGCAAAAAGTATGATTGCACCAACCGCCAACATTACAAATTGCAGTACTATACTCATTTTTAAAGAATTCCCTTCTTTATCTAATGGAAGTATGGCTTCGGGAAAAATAGCAATAATTACAATTCCTAAAATTCCAAGCAGGAACAACGCTAAAGCAGTTTTAGATTTTTTTCCGAATTTGTTAGTTTGTTCTTCCAGATCTCCAAAAATATATTTTCGTTGTTCTTCATCTTTTATCTTTTCCTGAAAAACAGGATCGTTTTCCAAATCTTTTCCTCTTTTCAAACTCCAAAGTGCTGCAAGAAGCAAACCGGCAAGACCGGACGGAATTGTAATTTTTAGAATATCGATAAGACTTACATGTAAATTGGCCGCTGCAAAAATTCCAACCAACGCTGCTGCAGCTGCAGAAATTGGACTCGCCGTAATTCCTAACTGACTACAAATTGCAGCCATTGCCATTGGGCGTTCCGGACGAATTTTATTCTTAATCGAAACATCGTAAATAACTGGCAATAATGGATAAACTGCATGTCCTGTACCTACCAGCATGGTAAGAGTAAAACTTGTCAATGGCGCTAAAAACACAATTTTATTTGGATTCTTACGAAGCAATTTTTCAGCATAACTTACAATTAAATTTAATGCTCCTGTCGCTTCTAACGATGATGATGTTGTAACTACTGCCAGAATAATCAGCATTACCTCTACTGGAGGTTTTCCCGGTTCTACTCCATATAAAAATACTAATAAGGTAACTCCTAAACCTCCCAGCATTCCCAAGGCAATACCTCCATATTTTATTCCGAAATAAATAATTACCAGAAGCAAGACTAATTGACTCCAAAACAAGAATGGAGCGTTTGCCGGTATTGCTTTTTCGGAATCAGTTGAAGCTTTTTTAACGGTTTCATTTTGTGCCTTTGAAGGTGTTGCAATCTCTTTTTGAACAGTTATTTTTGAATTTGAAGGAACTGAAACCTGAGCTATAGATTGCTCTGCAACAATATCTTTTTTGTTTGTGCTATTGGCAAAAGAAGGATTCATTCCTGCAATTGCAAAGAAGAGACAAAGTACTATTTTGATACTTGTTTTCATTTTTATTTTAAATTATTGATTAGTTAATATTTGTGTAGCCAAACACTACGCAGGAGTTTTATTTCTAGAAAAATCTTCCTTGAAATTGTATGATAAATAAGTTGTTATCGTATGCCGTAGTATTGGCGACGTTGCGTTTATAATTATCGAATTGCATTCCCATTTCGATACGTCCCGTATATCCTTTTCCAAATTCCAGACCTGCCATTGGCGTATAAGTCTGTCTTGCATTTGAATTGATTTTAAAACTTCTGTCAAAATATTCATAGCGACATGAAAATTCTATAGCGGTTAATTTTTGATATTGAATTTCATATCTCAAATTGGGCAGGAAGTATGCCCCACGCATTTCGTAATCATTAATATTTCCTGTTCTGGATTCTGCAGCTAAAGAATAATATAAGTAGTGATTTATTCCTTGTTTGCCTTCAAGCTGCGTTTGTAATATTAGTTTATCCGCCAATTTAAAATCAGCTGTAAAATCTAAGGCAACTGCAAAAACTTTGGTATTAAAAACTTCCCCAAAACCACCATTAATACCAAAATTGATATTATGTTTTTTATTTAATTCGAAAGCAAAACGCGAAGAGTATTGTTTACCATCGTCTTTGTCTGATACCTGGTTTCTCCCATTTCCGTTTACAGCAGAAAATGCATAACTAACGGGAAGCTTTCCTAAATTAAACCCTCCAAATACAGAAGCCCCCATTTGAAAACTTGCCCAGCCATTATTACCAAACTCTGTATATTGATTAGAATAATCGAATGATTTAAGAATATCGGCAGGATTTAGTTCCTCAAGTCCAAAAGCGGGTCTAAACTGACCTGCCATAATACCAATGTTTTTATTAAAAATATACCTTGCAAAGGCATTTTCAAGAATCTTGTTTTTAGGATCTGATTTTACGTCTGCAAAATTTGCCAGAACAACAACATCAAATCCATCACTTAATTTTGTTGTAAGCCCAAGACGCATTCTTTTTATATCGAATGTATCTTCGACTCCTTCACCATCTAAATGCTGCAGTCCGGTTGCAGCATCTATTCCTTTCGTAAAGCCACTTAAGTAACGGCCCTGAAAAAGCCCCTGTACTTTAAATTGAGGATATTTTAATTCTGTTTGAGCATGAGAATCTATAGTTTGCCCACTCGAGAAAAAGGGAAATAAAAAGATTAGAAGTATAATCTTTTTGGAGAAAAATTTATTTAAAAGGTTCATAATAAAAGTTTAGATTTATTTTATTTTATAAAAATCAAGCTATGAATAGCCCTGTTTTACTCTACTAAAATTATCTAATCCTTACAGCTACAATTCTGATTTATATCATGTTTTTAACATTTATTTAATAATCGTTTTTTATTAATTTTTTCATAAAAAAAGGCGTTAGAATTAACTAACGCCCTTTATATTATTATATTTTTAACTAGATTACTTCTCTATCTCTCTCATAGAATCCATTTTTTTATGAGCAAGAAAACCTGCTACATCTTCAAAATGTTCTTTTACACGTTTGTTTCCAAATTCAAAAACTTTAGTTGCTAATCCGTCAAGGAAATCACGGTCGTGAGAAACCAAAATTAAAGTTCCGTCGAAGTCACGTAAAGCATCTTTGATAATGTCTTTGGTTTTCATGTCAAGGTGATTTGAAGGCTCATCCAGAATCAATAAGTTAACTGGTTCAAGCAATAATTTAATCATTGCCAAACGCGTTTTTTCTCCTCCGGAAAGCACTTTTACTTTTTTAGTAATATCATCTCCCTGAAACATAAATGCTCCCAAAATATTTTTAATCTGCGTTCTAACATCTCCAACAGCTATATTATCAATCGTTTCAAAAATTGTTGCATTTTCATCCAATAATGAAGCCTGGTTTTGAGCGAAATATCCAATTTGAGAATTATGTCCAATTTCAACACTTCCTTCATCAATACCAATTTCTTTCATGATCGCTTTAATCATGGTCGATTTTCCTTCACCATTTTTACCTACAAAAGCTACTTTTTCACCTCGTTCGATCACAATATTAGCATCTTTAAAAACAACATGATCTCCGTACGATTTAGAAAGTTCTTTTACCACTACAGGATATTGACCTGAACGTGCCGCTGGCGGAAATTTTAATTTTAATGCAGAATTATCTACTTCATCAACTTGTACGATCACCAACTTTTCAAGCATTTTAACACGAGACTGAACGGCATCTGTTTTAGAGAATGTTCCTTTAAAACGGTCGATAAAAGCTCTGTTATCAGCAATCATTTTTTGTTGCTCATCGTAGGCTTTTTGCTGGTGTACACGACGATCTTTTCTTAATTCCAGGTAATGAGAATATTTAGCTTTATAATCGTAGATTCTTCCCATTGTCACTTCGATAGTACGATTGGTGATATTATCGACAAACGCTCTATCGTGCGAAATTACAACAACTGCTTTTGCTGAATTGATCAGGAATTCTTCCAGCCACTGAATACTTTCAATATCCATGTGGTTGGTTGGCTCATCCAGTAAAATTAAGTCCGGTTTTTGCAATAAAATTTTAGCCAATTCAATTCTCATTCTCCATCCTCCGGAAAATTCTGAAGTCTGACGAGCAAAATCTTCACGCTCAAAACCTAAACCTACTAAAATCTTCTCCACTTCAGCTTCGTAATTCACTTCTTCGATTGCATAAAATTTTTCGCTTAAGTCAGAAACTCTTTCGATCAATTTCATGTAAGCATCACTTTCGTAATCTGTACGAACGGTTAATTGTTCGTTGATTTCATCTATTTCAGCTTTCATTTTAAAAATTTCACCAAAAGCTTTAGATGCTTCTTCCATCACAGTCGAACCATCTTTGGTCAATAAATGCTGAGGCAAGTAAGCAATAACCGCTTCTTTTGGAGCCGAAATACTTCCTGTAGAAGGTTTACTCTGACCTGCAATTATTTTTAAAAGTGTCGATTTTCCCGCACCATTTTTACCCATAAGGGCAATTTTATCATTTTCATTTATAGCAAAAGAAACATCGCTAAATAGTGTAGTTCCACCAAACTGAACCGAAATATCGTTAACTGTAATCATTGAGATTTTTAGATTTTTAGACTGCTTAGATTTTTAGACTTCTCAGCAAGTATTTTTTTAAAAGCGCAAAGATAGATTAATTAGACTATTAGACAATATTATTTAAACCACAGCGCGCTCCATTTTTTAATATTATACCAATATTCCTACATCTTTAAAAATTTAGCCTTATCTTGTATGAGAATTAAAATCAGCAAATATGAGAACGAAATTAAACCTTGTAGCCAGCCTAATTGCAGGATTACTGTTTGGATTTTCTGCAAATGCACAAAAAACCGTTATTAAAAAAGAAGCTTTACCCGCAAATGCGCAAACTTTTTTAAAGGCTCACTTTGGATCTAAAAAACCAAGCTACATACTAGAGGACAAAGAAATCCTCTCTACAGAATATAAAGTTCAGTACGACAATAAAATTGAAATAGAATTTGATAAAAAAGGAAACTGGAAAGAAGTTGATGGAAACAGCGGCAAAATCCCATCCTCCATAATTCCGAAAAAAATTGCTTCGTATGTAAAAACTAATTTTCCTAAAGAGAAAATAACCAAAATAGAAATAGGAACTTTTGGTTATGAAACAAAACTGACAAACGGTTTAGAATTAAAATTTAACTTAAAAGGAGATTTTACTAAACTCGATAACTAATATTTAATTTAAACATACAAACCCGACAAGCTTTTAAAAACTTGTCGGGTTTACTATATTACTTCATTATCTAATTGACTAATTATCTCATTAAATTAATCCTTTCTCCATTTTTTAGTTTCCTCAAAAATGTGTTCTAAAATTGCAGATTCTGTTTCGTCGAAATCTATATTTCGTCTTCCCATCACTAATTTTGCAGTTTCGAAAGCTTTCTTGGTTACATAAGTAGTAAAACCTCCTGCACCTCCCCATGAAAAACTAGGAACAAAATTACGAGGAAAACCACTCCCGAAAATATTGGTACTTACTCCTACTACAGTCCCGGTATTAAACATGGTATTGATTCCGCACTTACTATGATCTCCCATCATTAAACCACAAAACTGAAGCCCGGTTTTCGCAAAGCCTTCGGTTTCGTAACTCCATAACTTTACTTCTTCGTAGTTGTTTTTCAGGTTTGAATTGTTACTGTCTGCGCCAATATTACACCATTCTCCCAAAACTGAATCACCTAAAAACCCGTCGTGTCCTTTGTTTGAATTAGCAAAAAGAATCGAATTTTTAACCTCTCCGCCTATTCTTGATCCCGGACCTACTGTTGTTGCTCCATACACTTTGGCATTTAGTTTTACCTGAGCATTTTCGCATAAAGCAAAAGGACCGCGAATTACGGTTCCTTCCATAATTTCAGCATTCTTACCTATATATATAGGTCCTGTTGAAGCATTCAGCGTAACAAACTCTAATTTTGCTCCTTCTTCGATAAATACATTCTCGGGCGCAATAACATTTACACTTTTTGGGATAGGCTGTGATTTTCTGTCTTCGGTTAGATAAATAAAATCTTCACGAATGGCTGCATCATTTTTAGAAAAAATATCCCATGTATGTTCTACAGTAAGAGCATCTCCGTTATATTGAATGATTTCGTAAGCATCAAAATCTACTTCTTCCTGATTTTCTGTGGTAAAAAAAGCGATAACATCATCTCCTTTAAAGATTGCCTGATTTTCTTTTAAATCAGAAACCAGTTCTGCAAGCGTATCATTTGGTAAATATGCCGCATTGATCATTACATTTTCTTCCATTTCCACCATCGGAAATTTAGTTGACAAGTATTCTTCGGTAATAGTTGTAATGGTCGAACCTAAACGTGCTTCCCATTTTTGGCGAATCGTCATGATTCCAATTAGTATATCAGCAACAGGTCTTGTAAAAGTAAAAGGTAGTAAAGCATTCCGGACGGGACCGTCAAAAAGAATGTAATTCATAAATATAAAATTTGTACTTGTTAAAATCTTGATTTGGTTATCGAGATCAAAGTTACAAATATTTTATTTGTTCTATTAAAAAGTACTCTTATTCAAAATAAGAAAATAATTGCTTTTTTGGCTAACATATTTTTATACTGATAATCATTTAACCGCAAAGAACGCAAAGTTTATATTATTAAGTTTTTGCAAAAAGTAAAGTTCGCAAAGCTTTGTATAGATTTAACTTTGCGAACTTGTGTTTTCTAAATATAATGCCAGATAAAAATCTTTGCGGGCTTTGCGGTTAAATTTTACAATTCCATAAAAAAAGCCTCCCAAATTGGAAGGCTTTTGTATAAGTAAAAACAGTTATTAGTTTTTAACGTGTTTTGCATATTTAGTTTTGAATTTATCAATACGTCCTGCAGTATCGATAAGTTTAGATTTACCAGTATAAAAAGGGTGAGATGTTCTAGAAATCTCCATTTTTACAACTGGATACTCAACTCCGTCAACTTCAATTGTTTCTTTTGTATCTGCAGTAGATTTAGTGATAAAAACTTCGTCATTTGACATGTCTTTAAATGCAACTAATCTGTAATTTTCTGGGTGAATTCCTTTTTTCATCTTTTCTTTTATTTTATTGTTTAGAGCATTTTTATTTTGAAGCTTTTTCATGGTTAGAAAAAGGTGTAAACAAAGGATACTCTTTTTTTGTTTAAAACTTTTAATTATTTGAGTTTGCAAATTTACAATTCTTTTTTAATCTACAAATGTTTATCCCACTTTTTTTTAGTTAAATTCAAAAAGCTTTTTTATCTCTCATATATTGGGAATTGCTATATTTGTGGATTAATTAAACTAATAATTATATGGATAAAAATATATCTCCTGCCAAGTCGGGAACTATGTACGGTCTTTTGTTCGGTGTTATAATGGTTTTGGAGTTTGTCATTATGTATGTAATTGGCATGAAATCATTAGTAAACTCAAGTGTTGGAGTAATTGTAAATATAGCCAACTATTTAGTTCTGCCTCTTATATTTATATACTTAGGTTGCAATCATTATAAGAAGGATATCAACAATGGATTCATATCTTTTTCTGAATGTTTAAAAACAGGAGTTTCAATTACTGTTATTGCAGGCTTGGTATATGCCATATTTAGTGTAATTTTTAATTTGATATTTCCTGAATTCATAAATGAAATGCTGGAAATTTCTAAAGAAGGAATGATAACTCAAAATCCTAATATAACATCACAAGAATTAGAAATGGGACTTAGCATGGTTAAAAAATTCATGAACCCATTAATTGTTCTTCCAGTAACACTTGTCATGTATTCATTAATTGGATTAATATATTCTCTAATTATTGGAGCAATAGTAAAGAATGACAAACCTTAAGTCTATAATAAAATATAAATGAATTTATCTATACTTATACCGCTTCTTAATGAAGAGGAATCACTTAAAGAACTCTATTCGTGGATTATTAAAGTGATGCAATCTAACAATTACTCTTATGAAATCATTTTTGTAGATGATGGAAGTACAGATAATTCTTGGAATATTATCGAAAGTTTTTCTAACGAAAACCCTAATGTAAAAGGAATTCGTTTCATGAAAAACTTTGGAAAATCGCAGGCCCTACATGCTGGTTTTGCAAAAGCGCAAGGTGACGTTATTATTACAATGGATGCCGATTTACAGGATAGTCCGGATGAGATTCCGGGATTATACGAAATGATCACCGCTCAGAAGTTTGATTTGGTTTCAGGATGGAAAAAGAAACGTTACGACTCTGTTGTGGCAAAAAATCTTCCTTCTAAACTTTTCAACTGGGCGGCAAGAAAGACTTCGGGAGTTGAATTGAATGATTTCAATTGCGGATTAAAAGCTTACAAAAATACAGTTGTAAAGAATATTGAAGTTTCGGGCGAAATGCACCGATACATTCCTGTTTTGGCCAAAAATGCCGGTTTTAATAAAATTGGCGAAAAAGTAGTGATTCACCAGGCTCGTAAATACGGTGAAACCAAATTTGGAATGGAACGGTTTATAAACGGTTTCCTGGATTTGATTACGATTTGGTTTTTATCCCGATTCGGAAAAAGACCAATGCACCTATTTGGTGCAATGGGTTCGGTAATGTTTATTATCGGTTTTTTATCTGCCGCATATATTGGTATTTCTAAATTATACCATATGTATAACGGAATGAAATATAGTCTCGTAACTAGTAATCCCTGGTTTTTTATCGCCTTAACAACCATGATTCTGGGAACTCAATTATTTCTTGCAGGTTTTCTTGGGGAGATTATTTTGAGAACTAAAAGCAACGAAGCACGTTACAAAGTAGCCCGAGAGGTTAATTTTTAACATGAAGCCCTAGCCTTGATTACTTCACTATACTTCTATTTTTATTGGAGTTCAGTGAATTTCATTTGAAGGGAAAATCCTTTTTTGTTGTTTTTTCTACAACAAAAAAAGATTGGAATGATAGCAGGATTAGCTCCTGAAAATTATTATTATTTTAAATTAAATATAAAAATATACGAATGATGAATATAGCACCTAATATCCTGAATGCTGTAAACGAATGGTTAACACCTACATTTGACAACGATACACAAGCTGCGGTTAAAGAATTAATGACTACATCGCCAAAAGAACTCGAGGAAAGTTTTTATAAAAATCTTGAATTTGGAACTGGAGGAATGCGTGGTGTTATGGGCGTTGGAAACAACAGAATCAACAAATATACGCTTGGAAAAAATACTCAAGGTTTATCTGATTATTTACACGAAGTTTTCCCAAACCAGCCTTTAAAAGTAGTTATTGCTTATGATTGTCGTCATAACAGTAATACTTTGGCAAAAGTTGTGGCTGATGTTTTCTCGGCAAACGGAATTCATGTTTACTTATTCTCAGATTTAAGACCAACTCCTGAATTATCATTTGCACTTAAACATTTAGGATGTCAATGCGGAATCGTACTTACGGCTTCTCATAATCCGCCGGAATACAACGGATACAAAGTATACTGGGAAGATGGCGGACAAATAGTTCCTCCTCAGGATGCTGCAATTATCAATGTGATCGAAAATTTAAGCTACGATAAAATTAAATTCAATGCTAACGAAAGTCTGATTGAATATATTGATACTGAAATCGACAAAGCATTTATAAAATCATCTATCGAAAACGCAAGTTTTAATACTCCGGCTGAAGCCAAAGATAATTTACATATTGTTTTTACTTCATTGCACGGAACTTCTATAAAATCTATTCCGGATACTTTAGCGCAAGCGGGCTACAAAAACGTTCATATTGTACCGGAACAAGCAATTCCTGACGGAGATTTCCCAACAGTTAAATCTCCAAATCCAGAAGAGCCTGAAGCTTTGACTATGGCTTTGGCTTTGGCCGATAAAACCAATTCTGACATTGTTGTAGGAACAGATCCTGATTGTGACCGTCTTGGTGTAGCGGTTAGAAACAACGATGGCAAAATGACTTTGCTTAACGGAAATCAGACGATGATTTTGATGACTTCTTTTTTATTGAAACAGTGGAAAAAAGCAGGCAAAATCAACGGTAAACAATTTGTAGGCTCTACGATTGTTTCGACTCCGATGATGATGGAACTGGCTACAAGTTATGGCGTAGAATGTAAAGTTGGTTTGACCGGTTTTAAATGGATTGCCAAAATGATCAAAGATTTCCCGGAACTTGAATTTATTGGCGGTGGCGAGGAAAGCTTTGGTTTTATGGTTGGTGATGCCGTGAGAGATAAAGATGCCGTTGCAGCTACTTTATTAATATGCGAAGTTGCAGCTCAGGCAAAAGCGGCAGGAAGCAGCGTTTATAATGAACTTTTACAACTTTATGTAGAAAATGGTTTCTATAAAGAATACCTGGTTTCATTGACCAAAAAAGGAATGGAAGGTTTGCAGGAAATCAATCAGATGATGATTAATTTACGTCAAAATCCTTTAAAAGAAATCAACGGACAAAGAGTGATTATGGTTGAAGATTATCAATCATCGATCGCTTTGAATTTATTGTCTGGTGAAGAATCTGCAATGGATATCCCGAAATCGAATGTATTGATTTATTACACAGAAGATGGTTCTAAAATTTGTGCAAGACCAAGCGGAACTGAGCCTAAAATTAAATTCTACATTAGCGTTAATGCAGAATTAGATTCGGTTGCTAATTTTGATGCTGCAGAAAGTTATTTAGACGAAAAAATACAAAATATCATTGCAGGAATGCAATTGAAATAAAAAATAATGAGTTATAAACCGGAAACAAATGAGCAGCCTGAACTATTAAATTCGATTATAGGATTAATAGACCAGACCCGTCATTTTGTTGCCAAAACGGTGAATCAGGAATTAACGCTGTTGTATTGGAAAATTGGAAAGACCATTAATGAAGAAATTCTAAAAAATGATCGTGCCGATTATGGGAAGAAACTCATTAAGAATTTAAGCGAGGAACTTTCTACACGATACGGAAGTGGATTTAACAAAAGAAACCTGCACAGCTTCATCAAGTTAAACTCTATAATTCAAGACTTTACAATTGTGCACACACTGTGTGCACAATTGAGTTGGTCTCATATTAGAACCTTAATTTATATTGAAAATAATATTAAAAGAGAGTTTTACATTCAAATGAGCGTTCACGAACGTTGGAGCGTGAGAACTTTACAGGAACGCATTGACAGTATGCTTTTTGAAAGAACTGCCATTAGCAAAAAGCCCGAAGAAACTATTCTTAGTGATCTTGCTCTTTTAAAATCAGAAAAACAAATTAGTCCGGACCTCACCTTTAGAGACCCTTACTTTCTTGATTTTCTGGGACTTCATGACAGTTATTCTGAGAAGGATCTGGAAAGTTCTATTTTGGCACAATTGCAAAATTTCATTGCCGAAATGGGAAGCGAATTTGCTTTTCTTGCACGCCAAAAAAGAATAACTATTGATGATGAAGATTTCTATATCGATTTACTTTTTTATCATCGCGGCCTCAGAAGATTAGTTGCTATTGACTTAAAACTAGGAAAATTTAAAGCCGGATACAAAGGCCAAATGGAGCTCTATTTACGTTGGTTAGAGAAAAACGAACAAAAAGAAGGTGAAAACAAACCAATTGGATTAATTTTGTGCAGTGAAAAATCTCCTGAACAAATAAATTATTTAATGCTTGACAATGACGAACAAATCAAAGTTTCAGCTTATTTAACACAATTACCAGAAAAAAAATTATTGCTAGAAAAACTGGAAAAAGCCATTGCTATAGCAGAAAATAATATCTACAAATAAATGAGTAACATAAAAAAAATAATTCCTTTTCTATATCCGTATAAAAAATATGCATTCTTAAACATTTTTTTCAATGTTTTGTATGCGCTTTTTAGCACACTTTCGTTTGTTGCTTTAATACCGATGCTTCAGGTATTATTTGATAAAAACAAGCAAATTACGGTAAAACCGGTATATCAGGGAATTCTAAAAATTCAGGACTACGGCCAGGACTATTTAAGCTATTATATTACCACAACAAAAGGCACACATGAGCCTGGTTATGTTTTATCTATAATGGTAGGCATCATCATTTCAATATTTTTATTAAAAAATATTGCCGATTATTTGGCGATGTTTTTCATTACTTTTTTACGAAATGGAATCCTAAGGGATATGCGAAATGCAATGTACAAGAAAACGCTGGAACTGCCTTTGGCTTTTTATTCTGAGAAAAGAAAAGGAGATGTGATTTCGAGAATTTCAGCCGATGTAAATGAGGTACAAAACTCATTTTTAGCCATTCTGGAACTTATTGTAAAAGAACCCTTGACTATTATCTTTACAATAATCATGATGGTGATTATTAGCCCTAAACTAACGCTGTTTGTTTTTATTTTCATTCCTGTTTCCGGTTATATCATTTCATTAATTGGAAAACAGCTTAAAAAACAATCTACTAAAGCACAACAGGAACAAGGGACTTTTTTATCGACTATAGAAGAAACTATTGGAGGTTTGAAGGTTGTAAAAGGATATAATTCTGAAAATTACTTTAATAATGTTTTTCAAAATTCTACTGAACGTTTTTTTAATTTATCAAATAGTATTGGTAATCGCCAGAACTTAGCCTCTCCTGCAAGTGAATTTATGGGAATCACTGTAATTGCGATCTTATTATGGTACGGAGGACAAATGGTTTTAATCGACAAAAGCCTAGATAGCGCTGCTTTTATCGCCTATATGGGATTAGCCTACAATATCCTGACACCTGCAAAAGCAATCTCTAAAGCTTCTTACGGAGTAAAAAGAGGAAATGCGGCAGCAGAACGTGTTCTGGAAATTTTAGATCAGGAAAACCCAATTACTTCTAAACCTGATGCCATTGTAAAAACATCTTTTGACGATAGTATCGAAGTTAAAAATATCAATTTTAAATATCAGGACGAAACAGTTTTAAAAGACTTTTCTCTTAGTATTAAAAAAGGACAAACTGTAGCACTAGTTGGACAATCAGGAAGCGGAAAAAGTACTATTGCCAACCTTATGACTCGTTTTTATGATGTAAATGACGGTACTATTGCTATTGACGGAATCAACATAAAAGACATGAACCTGCAATCGCTGCGTGGCTTAATGGGATTGGTTACTCAGGACAGTATTTTGTTTAATGATACTATAAAAGCAAATATTTCATTAGGAAAATTAGACGCTACAGATGATGAAATTATCGAGGCTCTAAAAATCGCGAATGCTTATGAATTTGTAAGCGAGTTACCTTTAGGAATCTACACTAACATTGGAGATAGCGGAAACAAACTTTCAGGAGGACAAAAACAACGTTTATCAATTGCCCGTGCGGTATTGAAAAATCCTCCGATTATGATTTTGGATGAAGCAACATCTGCTTTGGATACCGAGAGCGAAAAATTTGTTCAGGTGGCTTTAGAGAATATGATGCAAAACAGAACTTCGATTGTAATTGCGCACCGACTTTCGACCATTCAAAAAGCAGACCTGATTGTGGTAATGCAAAAAGGAAAAATCGTTGAGCAGGGAACACACGACGAATTGATTGCTCACAACGGAACTTACAATAAGCTGGTAACGATGCAGTCTTTTGAATCGTAAATAAAAGAATCAACTTTTAGCCACAGATTACACAGATTAACGCGGATTATTTTTCTACTAAAGAATTAAAATCATATATTTATCTGTATAATCTGTGGCTTTTTTTTAGAATAAATCTTAAAACTCAAAAAAATGTATCTCAACAATCCAAACATAACGCTTCCTGATGATCCGGATACTATTGTTTGGAAATACTTGGACTTATCTAAATTTCTTGATTTATTATTGTCGAAGAAATTATTCATGTCCCGATCTGATAAATTCGAAGATCAGTATGAAGGTACTTTTAGCGAACCTACCTTTGAAGAGATTAAAAAACTGGCAATAGACAATCCTGACTTTTTAAATTATTACAAAACGCATCGCGAACAAGTCGCTATAAGCAGCTGGCACATCAATGAATACGAATCATTTGCCATGTGGCAGATTTTCACTCAAAACAGCGAAGGATTAGCGATTCAGTCTACTATTGGAAGATTGCAGAAAGCATTGAATCCCGAGAATAATTTTGACCAATATATTGGCGAAGTCAATTATATCGATTACAAAAAAGAGTATATTCCGTTTGATGATTTGTTCTTCCCGTTTTTGTTTAAGAGAAAAAGTTTTCAGTACGAGCGTGAAGTCCGCATTATTACCGATACTTCAAAAAGTAATTTGAGACTAAATGACGGTTTAAAAATAAACGTCGATCTGAAACAATTGATTGAAAAGATCTATATTCATCCAAAATCTGAAAACTGGTATAAAAAGCTGGTTATTGAGCTCGTAGAACGCTTAGGATTTGGTTTCGAGATCGAAAAATCTGATCTTGAGAGTGATATTTTGATTTAGATTTTTTTTTAAGTTGCTAAGATTCTGAGACCCTAAGGTTCTAAGTTTTTTTTTAGCCACTGATTACACAGATTAAAAGGATTTATATCTTATTGGCTGTGGATTTTAAATAATTTCTTAAAATATTAACCTAAACTGGACTAAAGTCCAGCTCTACAAAAGTTATCGAGCCTAATGGCTCTTTTTTTTTTGATCATAATTAAAAACAAGAAAACCATTTAGAAATTAATTTCCAAACGGTTTTATTTTGAATCAGATCTAAACTTTAATTTCAATCTAAAATCAGAAATCAGAAATCTAAAATTTAAATCGGCTTATAACTCTTCACTTCCCATTTTTTAGAAGCCAGATCAATATAGTTGTAATGCAAAACGTCATTTTTATCAAATTGTCCGTTTTGGTTGGTATCTTCTATTGTTCTAAAATATAGACGGCTTTTAGATTCTACTAAACTCCAATCGATTAACTCTTGAAAATCTTCCGAAATCTTTGTGAAATTTTCTCCGCTAATACTACTTAGATACAATGTTTTAATATCTCCTGAATCAATTTTCCCATCTTTATTCGTATCAGCATCAGCCAATGTATACACCATAATTTGGTTTTGAGTTCTGTCTGCAACCGCTTTCAAATAAGTAGCAGTTAAGATCAAAGCTGGCTTATCTGTCAAAGGGCGAATAGAATCTGAATCGACTTTTTGAAACTTCAGGTTTTGCAAATATCCTGTAATTTCATATTCGCCTAAATTTGAAATTGTAAAGCTTACATCGTTTACACTCGAAGATCCGTAACGTGATTTGGTTCGTTTTTCGAAAACGCGTAAATCGCCAACAGGATGAATTAAATAACTAGTTCCTTCCATCTGAATAGGCAAATCGGCTATTTCAATCTGCGTTGAATCTGTTTTGGATACAACATTTGATTTGTTGGCAGCATCATAAATCACTTTCGGTTTCTGAACGTCGTCTTTACAACTCACTAATGTTCCGACGATTGCCAAGGCTATATATGTTAAGGATTTTTTCATGTATGCTAATTATATTAGGATATCAAATATAGTATTTTTGATTGTATTATTTCGTTTTATTGAATTTTACTAAGGCAAAGATGTTGAGAACTACAATTCCCAGATAACCAAGAAATATAATCCATTGCTGTTTTAGAAAAGAAACCTGAAAAACCTGAAGTTCTTTTTTTCGGTTTTCTTCCGCCATTCTAAGTGTATTTATCTCTGAATATATTCCGTTACCGCAAACAAAGCCACGATCTCGATTAGGCCTTGGTTTAGCATTTGCCAATACATAAATATTATCTTCAGACAAAACCCATGTTGGTACATTTTCCTCAGACATAATACTAATTACATTCACAAAAGTATCGTAATCTGTTTTTCGTCCAAAATGAATTTTAGCCCCATTTATAGTATCATATTTTTTAATCAAATTATGAACAAAAAAACTCAATTCTTTTAACTTCTGTTCCTCTTTTAATTTATTGTCTTCAAACTTAAAAATTTTATACTTTCTTAAATCTTCAACTTTAAATTTTACAAGTTCATCTTTATTGGGAACAAAAAACTCAAGATAATTATAAACTTTAAAAGCATCAACTTTATAAAAATAGTACAAACACAACAACGGAATAAAAACCAAAGATATTATTCCCGGCACGTAAAAAATTCGTTTTCTTTTTTCGCGCTTATTTGTCATAACCTCGCATTCAGCTTTACATTGAAAACCCTTGAAGTCATATAATTCGGAATCGCATATTGGTTTTTAGAGTACACATCACGAACCCAGGTATTGGTGATTGCGTTTTGATTATTAAAAAGATTGAAAATTTCTAACCCAACAGATAATTCTTTGAAGTTTTTCAACCACTTTGCCTTAGCCACTTTTATACTATTGTCTACAAAAACTTTAGCAAAACCAACATCTACTCTGCGGTAATCGTTCAATCGGTTTTGATACAAATACGGATCTGAATATGCCGGCGCTCCACCTGGCAAACCAGTATTATAAACCAGATTAAGATATAATTTCACACTCGGGATATTCGGCATATAATCCTGAAACAGCATTGCGAATTTCAATCGTTGATCTGTTGGTCTGGCGATATATCCTTTATCTGCATAATTTTCTTCGGTTCTTAAATAACCAAAACTAATCCATGATTCAGTTCCCGGAACAAATTCCCCGTTCAGCCTGAAATCAAGACCTTGTGCGTAAGCAGTTGCATTATTATTGGCGATATAACGAATTCTCACATTATCGATCGAATATACATTGACATCAGAAAGTGATTTATAATACAATTCCGTTACCCATTTAAACGGACGGTTCCACATCTTGAAATTATAGTCATTACTCAAAACAATATGCACGGATTCCTGCGCTTTTACATTTGGATTCACAACGCCATCCAGATCACGAAGTTCTCTATAGAAAGGCGGCTGATGATACAATCCTCCCGAAAGTCTGAAAACCATATCCATATCCCAATCCGGCTTAATTGCAAACTGAGCACGCGGACTAAAAACAACTTGATTTTTTCCTTCAACCGAGGCTCCGGAAACATCCCAACTCTGAAAACGAGCACCTACATTATACCAAATCTGATTGGATCCCAGTTCTGATTTCTTATTGTATTGGGCGTATCCCGAAAATCTGTTGATAGTATTAAAATTAGTCGCACGAACATCCTGATACGGCAAAAGTGGCCCTGTATAAGGTTCGTAAGGCTGATTGTTTTTAGGTAAAATAACAATAGGCGGATTAATAGAAAAACCTGCCGAGTCAATCATCTCCCACTCTACAATTCTGTCACGAATCGATTCTCTGGTATATTTTAGACCAAACTCTAACTGGCTGTCATTTTTCCATTCCTTAAAACCTTTAATTTCTGCATTCGCAATTAAAGCATCCAAATCATTTCTGGCGTGATTGAGCTGCGAACCAATTCCGCGTGTAAAATCGACTTGAGTTGATCCGTCGTCTCCTACATTTCCTAAACGATATTGCGCCAAAATATCAAAATGCTCCTCCTCTTTTGTATGAAACAGCGAACCTATAAATTTTAAAGTAAAACTTGGCAAAACCTTGTAAGTTGTTTTCAAAGCGCCAAAATACGTATCGTATTGATCTCGTTCTTTTCCTTCGTAATACACCGCCAGAGACATAGGCTGATCTATTGTTCCAAATTTTGTTTCGCGTGTTAATGGCTGATACAAATATTTATTCTGAGAAATATTACCTAAAAAACTCACCTGCCATTTATCCGAAATATCATAATTGACATTTGTCTGAATATCGGCAAAAGTAGGCGTATAATTAGTTTGCGTGTCCTGACTATTTACCAGCAAACTGTTGTTTCGATAACGAACTCCAGTCACCGCTGACCACTTTTTATTTTTAGAAACAGCATCAACAGCAATACTTCCGCCCAATAAACTAGCCTCTAACGAAGCGCCAAACTCAGTTGGCTTTCTATAAGTAATATCTAAAACTGAAGATAATTTATCGCCAAATTTAGCCTGAAATCCTCCTGCCGAAAAATCAACATTCTGGACCAGATCTGTATTCGTAAAACTCAAACCTTCCTGTTGTCCGGAACGAATCAAAAACGGACGATAAACTTCTACTTCGTTTACATAAACTAAATTTTCATCGTAATTACCCCCACGAACTGCATATTGTGTACTGAGCTCATTGTTTGAATTTACTCCAGGCAATGTTTTTAGAATATTTTCGATCCCTGCATTTGGTCCGGGAATTTTCTTGATTGTCGCCGCATCAACAGTAGCAATTCCCTGAACACGCTTTTTATTTTTGGTAGAAACAAAAACTTCTCCCATTTGCTCTTCTGAGCTGCTCATAACGGGATTAAAAACAAAAACTTCATTGGGATTTAAATTCACCGTAAGACTCATCATTTTTAAAGAAATATGAGTAAAAATCAGCGAAGTTTTTTTGTTTGAAGGGATATTGATTTCAAAAAAACCATTTTCATCAGATTGCCTTGTGGTTCCTAAAGAAGTAATATTTACATCAGGAACAGGACGGTTATGATCATCTAAAATAACACCTTTTACATGAGCATTTTGAGCAAATGAAAAACACGTAATACATAAAAAAAGAAAAACGAATAATTGCTTATTATGGTTCAATCGCTTTGGTTTTATTTTTGTTGACTTCTAAAAAAACGAGTTTCAAAGATAGCAGAATTACCCACATTATCAATCACTTCTATTTTTAAAACATTTTCTCCATCCAGCAACAATTCATTATCAAAAGTGTGCGTAATTCTTCTTGCTTTATTTTCATATTCAAATAAAACCCAGTTTCCGTTTAAATATCCATTGTATGATTTTATACCGGATGCAGCATCGCTAATCGTAAAATCGATTTTTTTCTGGTCACTTATCCATTTTCCTTCAACAGGTTTTGCAATCCTAATGACCGGAGCAATTGTATCGAGAACCAAACCGTATTGCCCCAGTATTTTAGCTTTTGCAGTAAAAACATCTCCTTTTCTAATGGTTCCGTTATAACTGGTACCTTTCCCGATATACAATTTATCACGCAAAGATTCAGGATAAACAGTATCTCTAATAGTAATGGTAAAGTTCGAATGTACCGGAACCGTATCATCATGAATATAGATTTTATTGTTCCTTACATCAAAATTCATATTAAAATCTTCATAGAAAGTTCCTGCGGGAAAGAAAACCGACATATTATCTTTCTCGAAATTGGAGTCCTTATTATATTTAATAAAATATTTCGACATAACAGGTTCCGCCTGTACAAGCGGTGTTGCAGTATCGTATTCAATTGGAACTGTAATTGAATTTTGATTCCCAAAATAATCAGAAACTTCAATTCTATACGTCGAAGCCAGATTGGGTTGAGCCGAAATTATACCGCGTTCTGAATCTGTTTTAACAATACTTAATGCAAAAGGCGTTTTCATGAAAAGCTTTTGAATACGCTGACTTGTCTTTTTATATCTCGAATAATCAATAAAAGCATTGATATAACGCATTTCGTCAAACGAATAGGTATTAAACTGATAATTATAATTTTGATTTCCGTTTAAAAAACCGGATACATTAAAGACCCCATTTTTATTATGAGAAACATCATCGTTATCAACTGCATTAATTCCAAAACCAATTTTTCCGTTTGTTTTTACTTTTCCTGCCAAATAAGTTCCGTCTTTTTGAAGTGTCATATTTACCAGCAAAGGCTGTTTCGACTGATTGACCGTTGCATTATCTAAAGGATAAACATATAAACTCGTAAGCGTGGGTTTTTGGGTATCCTTAATATTTTTATCGAATCCAAAAAACAGTGGATTGATTACAAATTCTGTTTTACTATCCCGAATTTCAAAATGCAAGTGCGGCCCTTCAGAAGAACCTGTATTTCCGGAAAGCGCAATTATCTGTCCTTTTGTAACAGGCAATTCGTTTGGTTTCAGAAACATTTCGATTTCGTATGCTTTTTCTTTATAATGTGTTTTTTTTACATACTCCTGAATTTCATCCACAGTAGTTTGTAAATGTCCGTAAACTGAGGTATATCCGTTCGGGTGCGTAATATAGATACATTTTCCGTTGCCAAAAGTTGAGATTTTTATTCTTGAAACATAACCATCAGCAATTGCATGTACACTTAAACCTTCTCTTTGATTGGTTTTTAAATCGAATCCCGCATGAAAATGATTGGGCCTTAACTCCCCGAAATTACCGGAAAGCTGCATCGGAATATCAAGCGGAGCACGAAAATCATTCTTTGGATATTGCGTCTGAGCAAAAATAAAAGGGCAAAAAAATAAGGTGAGTAGTGAGAATTTCATAAGCAACATTTTTGCTAAGATAAAAAAATAAGAAGCCAAAACCGAGTAAAAAGCTACAAAAATACAATTGATTGAATTTCATTTAATTGGTTATTTTTAATGTAAAAAAATCGATAAAAAATTGCATTAATAAAAAGGAATACTAACTTTGTATGATTAAGTAATGAATAGGATTTACAATGAGTGTAATTGCAGAAATAATTGATACTCTTGAATATAAAGTCGAAAAGCTTTTTGAGAAGTCAAAAGCTCTAGAAAAAAATAATCAGGTATTACGATTAGAACTAGCCAAAGCTGCGCAAATTATCCAGAAACAATCTGAAGAAATGGAGGCTTTGAAGAAGCAATATGATACACTTAAAATAGCCAATTCGTTGCTCGGCAGCGACAATAACAAGAGAGAGACAAAGCTTAAAATAAATTCATTAATTCGCGAAATTGATTACTGTATAGCACAACTATCAGACTAGAAAGACATGGACGGAAAGCTAAGAATTAAAATATCAATTGCAGACAGGGTATATCCGCTAACGGTAGAACCTACTCAGGAAGAAGGACTTAGAAGTGCTTCAAAAAAAATTGATGCTATGATCAAGCAATTCGAAGAAAGTTACGCGGTTCGTGACAAACAAGATGTTCTGGCTATGTGTGCTTTACAATTTGCATCACAAGTAGAACAAAAACAAATTGATAACGCAATCGATGGAGAAGAAACCATCGAAAGAATTAAAAGATTAAATTCGCTATTAGATCAATATCTCGAAAATTAAACGTTCTTTACAGAAACTAAGATACTGCCTACATTAGTTCACAATTGGTAAACTCAACACTAACAAATTAAAGTGAGTGAATCTTCGCTACTATAGTATGCCCTGCTTCGGCAAGGAAACTTGAACAGTGAGTTAGCTCAAAACTTGTCTTTACGAGTTTATTCAAGCAATTAATGTAGGCTTTTTTTATATATAAATTTTAACAAACATGGACATAATAACGATCATTATTTCAGGTATTATAGGGATTGCGGCAGGTTTTGCAATAGCTAAAATTATCGAAAAAAGCAATATTTCTAATCTAATCAAGAACGCAAAAAAAGAGGCTTCTTCAATTTTAAAAGATGCTAATTTAGAAGCCGAAAACATTAAAAAAGATAAAATTCTTCAGGCAAAAGAAAAATTCATTGAATTAAAATCTGAGCACGAGCAAGTTATTTTAGCCAGAGACAAAAAAGTAGCCGAAGTAGAAAAAAGAGTTCGCGATAAAGAATCTCAAATTTCTAACGAACTTTCTAAAGCCAAAAAAGTAAACGACGATTTTGAAGCTAAAACAAACGAGTACAATAACAAAATTGAAGTTTTAGATAAAAAACAAGCTGAAGTTGACAAATTACACAAAAGTCAATTGCAGCAACTTGAAGTTATTTCAGGGCTTTCTGCAGAAGAAGCAAAAGAACAATTGGTTGAAGGTTTAAAAGCTGAAGCCAAAAGTAAAGCCATGTCTCATATTCAGGATACTATTGAAGAGGCAAAACTTACAGCTCAGCAAGAAGCGAAGAAAATCATCATCAACACTATTCAGAGAGTGGGTACAGAAGAAGCGGTTGAGAATTGCGTTTCTGTATTTAACATTGAATCTGATGATGTAAAAGGTAGAATTATTGGTCGTGAAGGACGTAACATTAGAGCTCTTGAAGCTGCAACGGGAGTAGAAATCATTGTTGATGATACGCCGGAAGCTATTATACTTTCTTGTTTTGATCCGGTTCGTAGAGAAATTGCACGTTTGTCATTGCACAAATTGGTAACTGACGGACGTATTCACCCAGCAAGAATTGAAGAAGTTGTAGCTAAAACAGCCAAACAAATCGATGACGAAATTATCGAAGTTGGTAAACGTACGGTTATCGATTTAGGAATTCACGGTTTACACCCGGAATTGATAAAAGTAGTTGGTAGAATGAAATACCGTTCATCTTACGGACAAAACTTATTACAACACTCAAGAGAAGTTTCTAAACTTTGTGGTATCATGGCAGCCGAATTAGGCCTGAATGTAAAACTGGCTAAAAGAGCAGGTTTACTACATGATATTGGTAAAGTTCCGGATACTGAAAGTGATTTACCTCACGCATTGTTAGGTATGCAATGGGCGGAGAAATATGGTGAAAAAGAAGAAGTTTGCAACGCCATTGGAGCTCACCACGACGAGATCGAAATGAAATCATTACTTTCTCCTATCGTTCAGGTTTGTGATGCTATTTCAGGTGCAAGACCAGGAGCAAGACGTCAGGTTTTAGATTCATACATTCAACGTTTGAAAGATCTTGAAGAAGTAGCTTACGGTTTTAGCGGTGTAAAAAATGCATACGCAATTCAAGCCGGTAGAGAGCTGCGTGTAATTGTAGAAAGCGAAAAAGTTTCTGATGACAATGCAGCCAACTTATCTTTCGAAATTTCACAAAAAATTCAAACCGAAATGACTTATCCAGGTCAGGTAAAAGTTACAGTAATTAGAGAAACAAGAGCAGTTAATATCGCTAAATAATCTCAACATTCTATAAAATAATAAAGGCTATCTTCTACAGATAGCCTTTATTATTTATATCAATTTAGGATTTTAAATATCATTAAAGATGATTTTAAAACTAGTCCCTACTCCAACTTCACTTTCTACAGAAATAGTTCCTTTCATAGCCTCAATTTGATTTCTGGTTATATACAAACCAATTCCTCGGGCTTCCTGATGTTTATGAAAAGTTTTATACATCCCAAATAATAAATCACCGTATACATTCAAATCGATACCTAATCCGTTATCTGTAATTTTTAATGATTTATGCCCTTCGGGTTCAATCGAAAAATCGAACACAATAACAGGATCCCGCTCAGGATGCGCATACTTTATGGCATTTGTTGCAAAATTCAACAAAACACTTTCCATATAAGCCGGATTAAAATTAATTGTCAAATATTTAGGAACATTATTTATTATCGTAACATTCTTTTGTTTATCAAATCCTTTGATAGTCGAAATCGTTTTGTCGATATATTCACAAAGTTTTACTGGCACAACAGCAATATTTATATTGCTTTGTGTCTTTACAATCTGAGTCAGATTGGCTATAGTATCATTCAAATCGTTAGAAACGGTTCTTAAATGCTCTAGCATTTCATTAACGGTTTGTCGTTCTATATCGGCATCAATAAAGTCCAAAATCGATTTTATATTTCCTGCCTGTGTATTTAAATTATGCGAAACGATATGCGAAAAATTCACCAGTCGGCTGTTTTGATCACTATATAATTTCATGGTTTTTAAAAGCTCTAACTCTTTTTCCTTTTGTAAAGAAACATCAGTATGTGTACCAATAACGCGTAACGGCTTTCCATTTTCATCCCGTTTAATCACTTTTCCGCGATCCAGAATCCATTTATAGTTACCACTGGAAGTCATTACACGATGATAATTTTCATAATACGGAATTTTATTATCAAAGTGTTCCTGAATATCCGAATAGTATTTTGGCAGATCATCGGGATGCACAATTTTATCCCAGCGTTCCGGGTCATCAAAAATATCCGAAGAATCTAATTCTAAAATTTTAAGCGATAAAGAAGAATAGAAAACATTATTGGTTACCATATCCCAATCCCAAATTCCGGCTGTTGAAGCTTCTAAAGCAAACTGAAAACGCTCCTCGGATAAACGGAGCTTTTCTTCCTTATCTTTTAATACTGTAATATCCGAAACATGTCCGTAAAAACTCACGCAGCCATTTGAAGACAATTCTGTTTTAGAAGAAATTTTAAACCAACGCAATCCTTTTTTTGGCAAAACAGCCCTAAACTCAATATTCCAGGGTTTGATTTCTTTTCTTGCTTTGACTAAAGACTGAAAAAAAATATCCTGATCCTGAGGAAAAATTCTATTGTAAATAATAAGTTCCGGATTACTTAAAAACATTTCTGTATTAAGTTCTAAAATTTCATCAGCAGATTTACTGACAAGGGGGAAAGTATAATTGTTATCACAATCAATAATAAACTGAAAAACTAAATCGGGCATTTCTGCAAATAACTTCTTGTAAAAATTATTTACCTCTAAGCAATCTTCACTTCCATATAAATCAAAAACCATATGCTACTTATTTTACTTAAATTTAGTGATCAAAATAACATTTAAAACAATAAAAGTGCTGTTTGTCGATCTTATCTGCTTTTAGTAGAAAATACATCACAATATATTAAATTTTCACTTAAAATGACTTGTCAGAGCAAAAAAATTATTTTCGAGGATGATAGGAATGCATCACTTCTTTTAGAAAACTTCGATCCAAATGCACATAAATTTCAGTAGTTGTGATCGACTCATGCCCTAACATTAATTGAATCGATCTTAAATCGGCTCCGTTTTCAAGTAAGTGAGTAGCAAATGAATGGCGCAAAGTATGAGGACTAATGCTTTTATGCAAATTGATTTTTACAGCCAAATCTTTGATAATCGTAAATATCATGGCTCGTGTAAGCTGATTCCCTCTTCGGTTCAGGAATAAGGTATCTTCGTGACCTTTTTTGATCGTTAGATTTACACGAACTTCCTTTTGATAAATCTGTATGTATTTTTGCGTCAGTTTTCCTATGGGAACAAAACGTTCTTTGTTTCCTTTTCCGGTAATTTTTATAAAGCCTTCATCAAAAAACAAATCAGAAATTTTAAGCGAAACGAGTTCAGAAACCCGAAGTCCGCAACCGTATAAGGTTTCCAGCATGGCGCGATTTCGCTCGCCTTCGTTCGAACTTAAATCAATGGCAGCAATAAGCGCATCAATTTCTTGTACAGACAAAGTATCCGGTAATTTTCGGCCTGTTTTGGGCGTTTCGATTAATTCAAGCGGATTATCATTTCTATAATCTTCAAAAACCAAATAATTAAAAAAACTTTTTAATCCCGAAATAATTCTCGCCTGCGAACGAGGATTCACCTCTTTTGCAACCGCGTATATAAATTGCTGTATTGTTTCTTCATTTATTTTTAAAGGAGAAACTTCAATTTGATTTGTTTCTAAAAAAAGACACAATCGCTCGATATCAAAACCATAGTTTTCGATGGTGTTTTTAGACAACCCTCTTTCGATCCTTAAATACGACTGATAATCTTTGATATACCTATTCCAATTCATACTTACAAAGTAAAACATTTTTGGACATAAAAAAACCTTCCTGAATCAGGAAGGTTTCTTAGTATGAAATATCTAATTAGATTAGAATTTGTATCCTACAGATAAAGAGAAAACGCTGTTTTTAACTTTTGCATCACTACCTTCTTCTGTTTCAGCAATATTTGACAAGCCAAGGTTATAACGCAATCCTACAGAAAGATTTTCAGTAAAATCATATCCAGCACCAAAGTTTACTCCAAAATCAATTGATTTAAAAGCATCTTTTACATCTACATCATCTGAATATGTCTCACCATCAACAGTTTCCTTATACTTTGACTTAGCACTAAGTAAAAATCCAATTTGTGGTCCAGCTTCAAGACTAAATTTTTCTGCAACATAATATTTAAACATTACAGGAACATTTAAATAGCTTAAATTTACTTTATTTTCATATGAACTAAAAATATCGCTTCCTTCTTCTTTTGCTCCTTGAGTTGAGAATAAGATCTCAGGTTGAATAGCGAATTTATCAGTCAATTTAATTTCAGCGAAACCACCTACTTGAAAACCAACTAAAGATTTTGCATCTTCAACATCTCCTGTAAATGTAGCTAAGTTTGCACCAGCTTTAACTCCAAATCTTGTTTCTTGAGCGCTTACACTCATAAATGCCATAACTGCAACTGCAGATAAAAGAACTTTTTTCATTTTTAATTGTTTTGGTTAAATTAATTCGAGGGCAAATATAGAAATATACTTACCAAAAAATTATTTGTATTTTAACATTTTTTGTAGTAACTAGGCGCAAAATCTTATTAAAAACAAATTCTTCTTACAAAAAAAGCCTTTCAAATTAGAAAGGCTTTCAATTTTTTATAGTACTAGAATTTATAAGCTGCAGAAAACGAAAAAACACTATTATGAAGTTTAGTATCATCACCTGCTTCGGTTTTTGCAATATTTGCTAATCCTACATTATATCTTACCCCTATCCCAAAATGTTCTGTAAAATCATATCCTGCTCCAAAATTTAATCCAAGATCAATTGATTCGAAACTATCTTTAATATCATTTTCAACAGTCTGACTAAATCCATCCAACTTTGTTTTTGTTTTTGCAGAAACTAAAAACCCAATTTGCGGACCAGCCTCAATACTAAATTTTTCTGCTACATAATATTTAGCCATTACAGGTACATTTATATAAGCCAAATTAAATTTAATATCTCCAGTGTAAAAATCTCCATCTAAGTAATCTCCAATATTTGTAAATTTAGTTCCTTGATCAGAATACAGAAGCTCTGGCTGCAAAGCAAATTTCTCAGAAAGTTTTATTTCTACAAAACCTCCAACATTAAAACCTATTCGTGATTTCAGGTTAGCTCCATCTGTATCTCCGGTAAAAGTTGAAACGTTTAAGGCTCCTTTAAGACCGTACTTAACATCTTGTGCATTTGCAAATCCAAATGCCATCACTGCAATTGCAGAGAAAATTACTTTTTTCATTTTATTTTTTTGGTTGATTAATTTCGCCAAATATAGAAATATCCTCATTATAAACTAAATTGATATATGATTAAATTCCGACGAAATAGACAATAATTTCTTGTTCTAAAACCTTCAGGCATAAAAAAAACCTTCCTGATATCCAGTAAGGTTTTGTTATTATTTAATTCTAGAATATTAAAATTTATAAGCCAAAGATAACGCAAGGTTACTATTTTTAGCACTATCATAATAATCATCTTCATTATCAATATCTTTATCAGAAAGAGGAGATAAACCAAGAGTATATCGAAGACCAATTGAAAGATTATCTGTAAAATTATATCCTGCTCCTATATTAAAACCAAGATCTACTGATCTGGTAAAATCTTTAATGTCTTCACCGTCAACTTTAGCGGACAATAAAATACCTAACTGTGGTCCAGCTTCAACACTAAATTTTTTATCTACGATATAATATTTTGCCAATACCGGAATATTTAAGTAGTTCAGCTTAGTATCGTAATCTTCTCCAAAAGGACCATCAAATTTAGTTCCCTGAGTTGAAAATAAAAGTTCTGGTTGTATAAAAAATTTCTCAACAACATGAATTTCCGCAAAACCTCCCACGTGAAAACCGACTAATGATTTAGTATTATCAACATCTCCGCCAACTACAGTTGACATGTTAAGACCTCCTTTTATTCCAAATCTTGTTTGTTGTGCATTAGCAAATCCAAATGCCATTACTGCAATAGCAGCTAAAATAATTTTCTTCATTTTAATTTGTTTTGATTAAATTTAATAATCAAATATAAAAATATACTTCACAAAAAATTATTTGGAATTTAACAAATAAAGTGGTAATTAGACACTTAACCGCATTAAAAGCAAACGAAGAAACTTTAATTTGTTTTAAATTAAACAATTTTAAACAAAAAAAGCCTTCCTAAATTAGGAAGGCTTTTCAAAATTATCGTAATTCCAAATTAGAATTTGTAAACCACTCCAAAGCTTACATCTCTCAAATCAGTACCAAAATTAAAAGTATTGATTTTGTCAGCATCATGTCCACCATTGTTGTTTACACTATATCCTAGACCAAGCCAAGTAGCTTCGATTGCAAAATGGCTTGATAAGAAATAGCTTAAACCTAAACCAACATTTGCTCCAATTTCATTTTCTTTATAATCTCCACTTTTTGAGTTTGTAAAATCAACACCTGCCTGACCATATACAGAAAACTGAGAAGCTGGAGTAAAGTAATATCTACCAAAAGCCCCAACTGTGAAATCATTGGTTTTGTCATCATTTACCTTATGTGTTCCAAAACCTAATTTAGCACCAATAGCCACATTTTCAGTTACAAAATAACCTACTCTTGGTTCAACTATAAAATTATTACTTTTACTATCCCCTTCTTTTGTAGAATTTACACTTAACGCTCCAGAAATAAAAGCATCACCTTTTGAAAATCCTCCAGTTTGCGCATTAGCAAAACTAAATCCCATTACTGCAATAGCAGCTAAAATAATTTTTTTCATGTTTACAATTTTTATTTATTATTATACCGTAAAACTAATCTTATACTTGTTAAAAAAAGTCCATCATAAGACTGAAAAGTATTAAAATAAGCCACAATTGATAAGGAAACAAAAAACTGAAAGACAAAGGATTAAAGGCAAAAACATGAAATAAGAAGCGCAAAAAACAAAAATGAGTGCGAATTTTATTAATTATTTAAAGCAATATATAAAACAATAAAATCAAAAAAATGTAGTTTTGAATTATAGATAACGTTAAAAAATACCAAATTTTAAAAAACACTTTTATGAAAAAGATAATTTTAGCAGCTGTTTTGTTTATGGCAACATCAGCTACAATTCAGGCTCAATTATTAAAAATTGGAGTTAAGGCAGGGGTTAACTTTGCAAATCAAACAGGAGATGCAAGTTTTGACGGAATAGATTATAGTAAAGACGGAATTACAAGTTATCATGCAGGTTTGGTTGCTGAAGTAAAGTTATTAGAGAAATTTTCTATTCAGCCAGAGCTTCTGTATTCTACTCAGGGAGCAAGTTATAAAAATGCTTTGGGTGAATTTAAAAACGAATTAGGATACTTGTCCATTCCTGTAATGGCTAAGATTTACATGACCAAATCATTAAGTCTAGAAGTTGGACCTCAAGCTTCTTTTTTATTAAGTAATAAGGAAGAATTTGATGCTCAAGACCCTAAAACTTTTGACTTTGCTATTAATGCAGGTCTTGGATTAAAAATTACCGAAGGAATATTTATTCAAGGACGTTACGGATTTGGATTAACAGAAGTTTCATCTAAAGCTGATCTTAAAAACTCAGTATTCCAACTTTCTGCCGGATTCATGTTCTAAAAAATATATCACATACTTTTACAAAAACCGTTCTATTAATTAGAACGGTTTTTTTATTTTTACCAAGTTCAATGGTAATGGCAATAGCAAAAATCAATGGCAATGTCAATTGCAATGGCAATGTCAAAAATCAATGTCAAAAATCAATGTCAATGTCAATGTCAATGTCAATTGCAATATCATCAACTAAAAAATCAACAATACAATAACTTAGATTAAATGAACTTATATTACCTATACGGTTTAAAAAAATCTAATATTTTCAAAATAACTTAAATATGAAAATCGCTATAATCAACGGACCCAATTTAAATCTTTTAGGAAAAAGAGAACCGGAAGTTTACGGAAGTCAAACTTTTGAAGATTATTTTGAAACGTTGCAAAAAACGTATCCAAATATTGAACTGTCCTATTATCAAAGTAATATCGAAGGCGAACTGATTGGCAAAATTCAGGAATTTGGTTTTACATACGACGGAATCATTTTGAATGCCGGCGCTTATACACATACCTCTATAGGTTTGGGAGATGCTATTAAAGCAGCAACAACACCAGTAATCGAAGTACATATTTCGAATACCTATGCCCGTGAAAGTTTCAGACACCAATCGTATTTATCAGGCAATGCAAAAGGTGTAATTTTAGGTTTTGGACTCAAAAGTTACAATCTCGCTATTCAGTCTTTCTTATAGGTTTTTATTTAACAAATTTTTAATAAGCTCATTTTTAACTTATTCTATTTTTGTTAGAGAAACCTATTTCATGAAAAACTATACTTTACTTGCCTTTTTATTTTTTTCAATTTCAAATTTCGCCCAGATAAAGGGAACTATAACGGATGAAAAAGGTAATCCGCTGCCTTTTGTTTCTGTATTTGAAGAAAACACTTATAGCGGAACCACTTCGAACGAACAAGGAAAATATCAGCTAAATGTCAAGGAAATTGGTAAAAATAAAATCGTTTTTCAATATTTAGGTTTTAAAACTCAAAAGATATCCGTTTCGGGAGATTCAAAAACAATTGTTTTAGATGTAAAAATGCCTGAAGAAAGCTTTGCTCTAAATGAAGTTGTAATTGATCCTAAAAAAAATCCTGCTGATGCTATTATAAGAAGTGCTATAGCAGAAAAAAAAGACAACTCAGACAAAACCGGTAGATATACAGCTGATTTTTATTCGAAAGGAATGTTTAAAGTTAAGGATTTGCCTAAAAAAATTCTGGGCAAAAAAGTAGATTTGGGACAAGATATGGCATCCAACCTGGATTCTACCGGAAGCGGAATTTTATATTTGTCTGAAACTATTTCTAAAATTATTTTTGAAAAACCGGACAAATTAAAAGAGAAGATTATTGCCTCTAAAATTTCGGGAAATAATAAAGGATATAGTTACAATACTGCTTCGCTCTCTACTTATGACTTTTACGACAACACGCTGGACTTTGATGTCAAGCTCATCTCTCCTATTGCTGATAATGCTTTTAGTTACTACAAGTACAAACTCGAAGGGACATTTTATGATGATAACAATCAGCAGATTTACAAAATTAAGGTAATTCCCAAACGTGATAAAGAACCTGTTTTTGAAGGTTACATTTATATTGTCGACGATAGTTTTGCCATTTATGCCCTGGATTTAGATATAAAAGGGTACCGCATGAAGAATGAATTTACTGAAGTAATGACCTTAAAACAAAGCTTTAGTTACAATGCAAAAAATAAAATCTGGAGTAAAAATGCGCAAACACTGGATTTTAATGCCGGTATCTTTGGCGTAAAATTCTCGGGAAAATTTAATTATGTGTATTCTAATTACGAGTTTCCAGCTTCGTTTGAGAAGAAAACATTTGGAAATGAAATTGTTGCCTTTGAAGCCAATGCCAACAAAAAAGATGATGCTTTCTGGAACCAGATCAGACCCATTCCGCTAACGATCGAAGAAAGCACAGATTATACTAAAAAGGATAGTCTGCAAACCATTAGAAAATCTCAAAAATATATCGATTCTGTAGATGCAAAAAACAATAAGTTTAAAGTCACCGATATTTTAATGGGTTATGATTATAAAAACACTTTCAAAAAATATTCTTATGATTACAAAGGATTATTAAACATCGCTTCTTTAAGTTTTAATACCGTTCAGGGTTTTAATTTAGATTCCGGTTTTTCCTTTAGAAAATGGAATGAAGACAAAGGAAAAAGCACTTCGATAAGTACGACATTTAACTACGGTTTTTCGGATGAGCGTTTTCGCGTTGTTGGTGAATTCAGTCATAAATTCAATAATCTGAATTTTGCGACCATTGGAGTTTCCGGAGGAACAAAGGTCACACAGTTTAATAGTTTCGAACCTATAACGAAGCTGGTCAATTCTGTAAGTTCTTTATTTTTTAAAGACAATTATATGAAATTATACAACCTTGAATATGCTCAGATTAACTATTCGCAAAACATTCTAAATGGAGTGAATTTGTTTGGAAAAGTAGCTTATGAACAGCGAAAACCTCTTTTTAATACCACAGATTATTCTTTCTTTAAAAAAGATGATATCTACTCTTCAAACAATCCGGTGTCACCAAATGATTTTACAACACCGGCTTTTAATCAGCATCATTTATTTAAGGCCGCTATAAGTACCCGCATTAATTTTGGCAACAAATACATTTCAAGACCTGATGGAAGATATAACATTAAAAATGATAAATATCCAACCGTATTTTTAGCATTTGAAAAAGCATTTGCTGCCAGTGAAAAAAAATACGAGTTTGAACGAATTGGCGCTTCTGTTGTTTACGATTTATCATTGGGCAACAAAGGAACTCTGGGAATGAATTTAAGAACAGGAAAATTCTTTAATGCCGAAAATATTTCGTTTATAGATTACAGACATTTTAACGGAAACCAAACTCATATAGGAACAAGCGATCGTTATTTGAATGTTTTTAATTTGATGCCATACTACGCTAACAGCACAAACGACAGTTATTTTGAGATGCATTTAGAGCACAACGATACCGGATTTATCATGAATAAAATCCCGCTATTGAATCTTTTAAAATCTACCATGAACCTTGGATTTCATTCATTGTCCATTCCGGATAGAAAACCTTATACTGAATTAACGGTTGGTTTAGACAATCTTGGATTCGGAAAATTTAAATTGTTCAGGGTGGATTATGTTCATTCTTATCAAGGTGGAATTGAACAAAATGGTGTTGTGTTTGGGTTGAAGATTTTGAATGTCCTTGATTAGATTAAAGACAATCTTGTCACTTCGACGAAGGAGAAGTCACATAAAGAAGTTCACACAAAGTAACTTCTGCATATGCTTTTTTTAAAGTGACAAAAAACTATAAAAACATTAAAAATTATGTTTAATCCACAAGAAGGATTTCATTCCTATTATGTGTACATTTTAACCAATAAATATCGTTCTACTTTTTATATCGGCGTAACTAACAATTTAAAATTAAGATTACAACAACATAAAGACAATTTAGGAAATGGAAACAAAACTTTCGCTTCAAAATACAGTATAGAATTTCTAGTTTATTATGAAAAATTTGTTTGGATCCAAGAAGCAATTGCTCGAGAAAAAGAATTAAAAAAATGGAGAAGAGAAAAGAAAATAGAATTAATACAAAGTTTCAATTCAGGCATGGAATTTCTTAATTATCATTTCGAATAAACCATCAAATTGTCAATTTTGTCATTCGAAAGAGAAATTACGTGACGTGATCTACTTTATGTGACTTCTCCTTCGTCGAAGTGACAAACTTTATCTATAAAAAAATCCACTTACTCTTTAAAAAAAGAATAAACGGATTTTTTTCCAGATTCAAAACCTTAGCACCTTTGAACCTTTGCCCCTTTGAACCTCAGAATCAATGATAATCATCCGGTTCAATATGTATCAAAACATTCCCCAATTGAGGAATTTTTTCTTTTAAAGTATCTTGCAATTTATGAGACAAATCATGTCCTTCTTTCACTGAAATTTTTGCCGAAACTATGGCATGAAGATCTACGTGATATTTCATTCCCGCTTTACGGATAAAACATTTCTCGGTTCCCAAAATTCCTTGTACAGTTAATGCTTTTACACGAATTTCTTCGACTAAATCATCATTCAAATTTTCATCCATAATCTCTCCAAGCGCAGGTCTGAAAATTTTATAGCTGTTATATAAGATAAAAAAAGCAGCAAAAAGTGCCGCCCAATCATCTGCTGATTCATAGCCTTTTCCCATAATCAACGCAATCGAGATACCAATAAATGCGGCGATTGAGGTAACAGCATCACTGCGATGATGCCAAGCGTCGGCCGCCAAAGAAGAACTATTAGTTTCTTTACTTCGTTTCATTACCAGCCTAAATGAATATTCTTTCCAAACAATAATTACACCCAAAACATACAATGTCCATGATTTTGGCAATCCGTGAGGAGTTTGGATATTTGAAATACTTTCGTACGCAATAATTGTGGCCGAGGTAATTAAAAATCCAACAACCAAAAAGGTAATTAAAGGCTCTGCACGACCGTGGCCGTAAGGATGGTTTTCATCTGCCGGTTTATTAGAATATTTGATTCCGAACAAAACCAAACAAGATGAAAATATATCTGCAGTAGACTCGATCGCATCTGCAATTAAGGCATAAGAATTGCCAAAAAAACCTGCCAAACCTTTTACCAAGGCTAAGCAGGTGTTCCCAACTATACTAAATATAGTAGCTTTTACAGCTTTTTGTTCATCTGTCATTTAGACTATTTTTTTTCGCCACGAATTCATGAATTGCAAAAACTCTTAATTTTTAGAATTCAATCTTAATCATCGTTTAATTCCTGAATTCGTGGCAAATATTTTTACGCTCTCACGATTTTTGCTCCAATTGCTCTTAAACGTTCGTCGATACGCTCGTATCCACGATCGATTTGTTCGATATTTTGAATTGTACTTGTTCCTTTTGCTGATAGCGCTGCAATTAATAATGAAATCCCGGCACGAATATCTGGAGATGACATTGTTGTTGCTTTTAGTTGAGATTCAAAATTATGTCCCATAACCACCGCTCTGTGCGGATCGCATAACATAATTTTTGCTCCCATATCGATTAATTTATCTACAAAAAACAAACGGCTTTCGAACATTTTCTGGTGAATTAAAACATCTCCTTTTGCTTGTGTTGCCACAACCAAAACGATACTTAATAAGTCAGGTGTAAATCCTGGCCAAGGCGCATCTGCGATTGTTAAAATAGAACCATCAATATCTGTTTTTACTTCATATCCGTCTTTATGAGCCGGAATGTAAATATCATCATTACGTTTTTCGATTGTAATACCTAGTTTTCTAAAAGTATTCGGAATCAAACCTAAATTTTCCCAACTTACATTTTTAATCGTAATTTCGCTTTTTGTCATCGCCGCAAGACCAATCCAAGAACCAATTTCGATCATATCAGGTAAAATTCTGTGCTCACAACCTCCAAGACTTTCAACACCTTCGATAGTTAATAAGTTCGAACCCACTCCAGTGATTTTAGCTCCCATAGAGTTTAGCATTTTACACAACTGTTGTAAGTAAGGCTCACAAGCTGCGTTGTAAACTGTGGTTGTTCCTTTTGCCAAAACAGCTGCCATTACAATATTTGCAGTTCCGGTTACAGATGCTTCGTCAAGTAACATATCTGTTCCTTTAAGTCCTTCTGCCGGGGCTTCTACTCCATAAAAGTGGTCTTCTCTATTGTATCTGAATTTTGCTCCAAGGTTAATAAAACCTTCAAAGTGAGTATCTAATCTACGACGACCTATTTTATCTCCTCCAGGTTTAGGAATATATCCTTTTCCAAAACGGGCCAATAATGGTCCAACAATCATAATAGAACCACGAAGTGCTCCACCTTCTTTTTTGAAAGCTTCGGTTTCTAAATATCCAACGTTAACTTCATCAGCCTGAAACGTAATCGAACCCGGTTCATTGCGTTGAATTTTAACTCCTAAATTACCCAACAAAGTGATTAATTTATTGATGTCAATAATATCGGGAATATTATTAATTTTTACTTTATCCCCCGTTAGAAGCACGGCACATAAAATTTGTAATGCCTCATTTTTTGCTCCTTGTGGCGTTATTTCTCCTTTTAAAGGAATTCCTCCTTCGATTTTAAATACTCCCATATTTTTTTTTAGGTTCTGAGGTTCTGAGGTTCTAAGGTTCTGAGCTAAAAATCTTAGTAGCTTAGCATCTTAGTATCTTAGCACCTTTTTTTATTTCTGATTATTGTTTTTTTGAAATGGTTTTGGTTTTCCCGGACCTTTATTGTTTTTGTTACTTTGAATTTTTGGCTGTCCTGGTGGCGTAATTTTGTTCGACATGCGCTTGTTGGTACGCAATAAATCGGTAGTATTCAAAAGCTCTTCTGTGCTTTGTAATAAATTGATTTTTCCTCCTGACAATTCAAATAAATGTTCAAAAATCACATCATCTTTTACCGTGTCTTTGTTCCAGCTCAGATATGATTTTTTCATGTGGTTGGCAATTACCAATACCAATGCATTTTTCATTTCTCCATCTTCCCATTTGTTGGCAACATCAATCATATATTTGATATTGTTACCATAAAATCTGTATTTAGGAAAGTTTTGCGGATAGTGTAAAACATCTGGTTTTAACTGCAACACATCTCTTGACGGAATTGGATATGGAGATTCTACATTCAATCTAAAATCAGACATAATAAAAAGCTGATCCCATAATTTATGTTGAAAATCCGGTACATCACGCAAATGCGGATTCAGACTTCCCATAACCTGAATGATGTATTTCGCTGCTTTATTGCGCGTTTCATCATCTTCGATAATAGTGGCCTGATCGATTAATTTTTGTAAATGACGACCATATTCCGGAATAAGTAAACGTTGTCTTTCAGAATTGTATTCTAAATTAAAAACAACGTCATTCGCGATTTCTTTTTTATATTTTTCGACCATAATTATAATGAAACTATACCTTCTATAGTAGAAACTTCTTTGTATTTGCTAATCACCTGATCGGCACTATGCATTGTAACATCTACAGAAACACTGGTAAATTTACCTGTTTTAGATTTTGTTGTTTTAATAACGGCGCCCATACTGTCAAAAGCTTTTTCAACCCGTTCGACATTATCATCGACCGATGGCACTATAAATTTATACAAATATTCTGCAGGCCAAGTATTTGAGTTATCTAACTCTACCTTTAATCTTTCGTAAAATTCGGCTGTGTTTTTTTCTTTATCGTTCTCCATTTGCACATTAAAATAGAAGGCAAATATACGTTTTTGATTTCAGATTTCAGATTTTAGATTTTAGATTTTTTTCATTGAAAAAAGAGTTGATTCTTTGCCACGAATTTCACTAATTCACACTAATTATATTGCGGTAAATCTATCCTTGATTTTGTTTTTTTTTGATCAATTCTAAAGTTAAAATTCTTGAAAACTCGTGAAATTAGTGCCAAACTTTTATATTTGGAAAACATTGCGGAGAAATTTGCCTGCAAAGTTGCAAAGTTTTGTAAACTTCGAATATTTTTTCTTTGCGTCTTTGCGACTTTGTACGATTAAAAAATACATTACTATGAAAAACTACATTCTTATTCTTTTTATTGCACTCACATTCAACTCAATAAAAGCTCAGGAAATAAAAACGATGACTTATTTTCAGAATGACACAATCAAACTGGATCTTGATTTGTATCTGCCAAAGAAGAAATCCAACGAAAAAATTCCGTTAATTATTTTTGCTTTTGGTGGAGGATTTTCGGGTGGAGAACGCACAAGCGAAAAAGAATTCGGGCTTTTTATGGCAAAAAACGGGTATGCAGTTGCCAGCATTTCGTATTCTTTATATATGAAAGGAAAGGATTTTGGTTGCAAAGGAACTTTGACTGAAAAAATAAAAGCAATACAAATTGGTGTGAGTGATATGTGGCAAGCCACTTCTTTTTTGATTGAAAATGCCAATAAATACAACCTTGATGCTTCGAAAATATTTATTTCAGGAATTAGTGCCGGAGCCGAAATTGGTTTTCATGCTTCGTTTTGGGATTATAAACTTATGAATTTATACAAAAATAATCTTCCTGAAAACTTTAAATACAAAGGTTTCATAGGTGGTTCGGGCGCTATCCAGGACATCAATTTAATCACAAAAGAAAAAGCAATTCCGATGTTATTGGCACACGGAAACAATGATGATACTGTTCCGTATGCGGCAGGCTCGCATCGTTCCTGCCCTACAAATGCTTCTGGATGGCTGATTCTTTTTGGGTCTTATGCTGTTTACAATCATATGAATGATTTACATAAAGATATTGAACTGATTACTTTTTGTGGCGGCGGACATGAATTTTCAGGTTATCTTTTTCACCAGGGACAGCAATATGTTCTGGATTTTGTAAATGATGTTTTGCAAGGAAAAAGATTTGAATCGCATATTATTATTCCTTCAGGGAAAAAAGGTGCTGGTGCTGGGAAGTATTTGTTTTGCGAGTGATACAATTAAAACAACAACTTGCCTACTATTATAAAACTGGACTAAAGTCCAGCCCTACAATATTTGTCGAGTCTACGACTCTTTTTGTTTGAATTCCTGAGGAACGATTCATTTTATCGAGCATACGACTCTTTTTCGTTTGAATTCCTGAGGAACGATTCATTTTATCGAGCCTACGAGTCTTTTTCGTTTGAGTTCCGGAGGAACAATCCATTTAATAGGGCTGGACTTTAGTCCAGTTGAGGCAATATAGCCCCAAAGTTTTAGTCAAAAGCACTAGCGATATCACCTAAAATTGCGAAATCATTCGCTCAAGGCAAAATAATCTTTTTAAATACAATAAGTTTAGGTAAATTTGCGCTTTATTTTAAGAAAGTGCAAAAACAAATCATAGTTTTAATTGGTGGCCCGGGAACGGGAAAATCTACTCTTATTAACGAATTGGTAGCTCGTGGCTACTGCTGTTATCCTGAAATTTCAAGACAAGTTACACTCGAAGCACAACAGCGTGGTATCGACCAATTGTTTCTGGAACAACCTTTATTGTTTAGCGAAATGTTGCTTGAAGGCCGCATTAAACAATACGAAGATGCTCTTGAAGAACCCGACAGTGTTGTTTTTATAGATCGCGGAATTCCTGATGTTGTCGCTTATATGGATTATATAGGTGATGATTATCCGGCACATTTTGTAAAAGCTTGTGAGGATTTCAAATACACCAAAACTTTTATTTTACCACCTTGGGAAGAGATTTACGAATGCGACACTGAGCGCTACGAAAATTTCGAACAGGCTTTAACGATACAAAAACACCTTGTTGAAACCTATAAAAAATATGGCTACGACTTAATTGAGGTGCCAAAAGATACGGTTGACAACAGAATTCTTTATATCTTAGATAAAATTTAGGCTTGTTTTAAAGTTGCAAAACTAGAAACTGATTTCTAAATTTTTTAACTTTAAAACAAGGCCAATGTCTGAAGCGCAAGAAATTCTTTTAAAATACTGGAAACACGACAGTTTTAGACCTTTACAAAAGGAGATTATTGACTCAGTTTTGGATGGTCAGGATACTTTTGCCTTACTACCAACAGGTGGCGGAAAATCAATTTGTTTTCAGGTTCCGGCCATGATGAAGGAAGGTATTTGTCTGGTCGTTTCGCCTTTGATCGCTTTAATGAAAGATCAGGTGGCGAATTTGCAAAAGCGGGAAATTAAAGCAATTGCTCTAACAGGAGGAATTCATACCGAAGAAATTATCGATCTTCTGGATAATTGCCAGTTCGGAAATTACAAATTTTTATACCTTTCTCCGGAACGGCTTCAATCAGACTGGATTTTGGAACGCATAAAAAATCTTCCTATAAATTTAATTGCAATTGATGAAGCGCATTGCGTTTCGCAATGGGGACATGATTTTCGTCCGGCTTATTTGAAGATTTCAGAACTTAAAAAATTTTTTCCTAAAATTCCCTTTTTAGCTTTGACGGCTACAGCAACTCCAAGAGTTATTGAAGATATTAAAACCGAATTGGGATTGAAAAACCCAATACTTTTTCAGCAATCTTTTGAACGAAAAAATATTGCATACATGGTTTTTGAAGTCGAAGACAAATTGTATCGCACAGAACAAATCTTAAAAAAAAATCCACAGCCTTCTATAATATATGTACGAAATAGAAAATCGTGCTTGAATATGTCAACGCAATTACAATCTTTAGGATTCAAAGCAACCTACTATCACGGCGGACTTTCATCAAAAGAAAAAGATAAAAACATGCAATTGTGGATGTCTGAACAAGCACAGGTAATTGTAGCCACAAATGCGTTTGGAATGGGGATCGACAAAGACAATGTAAAAACAGTAATTCATACTCAGCTTCCTGAAAATATAGAAAACTATTATCAGGAATCAGGAAGAGCCGGGCGAAATGGAGAAAAAGCTTTCTCAGTTGTCTTGACGAATTCGTCAGACAGTATTCAGTCTGAACAGCAATTTTTAAGCATTTTGCCGGATAAAAAGTTTCTGAATACCATGTATGTAAAGCTTTGCAATTATTTTCAGATAGCTTATGGCGAAGGTTTAGATGATTCTTTTTCGTTTAAACTGAATCATTTTTGCCAGAAATATGATTTCCCAACTCTCAAAACATATAATGCTTTGCAGTTTTTAAATCAGCAGGGAATCATTACCATGTCTCAGGAATTCTCTGAAAAAATTACGATGCAGTTTTTGATTGAATCGAAAGAAGTAATTCGATATACGAGTTTACATTCTAATGACGAAGAAATCATTTTAGCCATCCTGAGAACTTACCCGGGAATTTACGAAATGAAAATGCCTTTTAATATTTCGCTAATTGCAAAAAAATCAAACCATACCGAAGCACAGGTTGCTGCTGTTTTAGAAAAATTGAAAGAGAAAGAAATTATTGAATACAAATCTAAAAATAACGACGCTACTATATTATTTAATGAAGTTCGCGAAGATAATCTCACCATAAACAGAGTTGCAAAGTATCTCGAAAAACAAAATCAGCTTAAAAAAGACCAGCTTTTATCTGTTCTACACTATATAAAGGACAATAAAACCTGTAAAAACCGATTGATTTTGGATTATTTTGGAGAAGAAACTACAGAAAATTGTGGCGTTTGCTCCTATTGTATTACTCAAAAAGGAAAAATTACCGAAGCAGATTCGATTGCAGATAAAATTTTACATTTATTAAAAACGGCAGCTTTAACGTCGAGAGAGATTGAAACCAAAATAAAACTTGACGCAAATGATGTAATTTTGGCACTTCAGGAATTACTTGAAAACAATTATATTACCATTCAGGCAAACAATAAATACACTTTAAAATTATAATGGAAAAATTGAGAATTATATTTATGGGAACCCCGGAATTTGCAGTAGGCATTCTGGATACCATTATCAAAAACAATTATGATGTTGTTGGCGTTATCACAGCTGCAGATAAACCGGCAGGACGAGGACAAAAAATAAAATATTCGGCCGTAAAAGAATATGCTTTGGCAAACAACCTAACTTTATTACAGCCAACCAATTTAAAAGACGAAAATTTTCTAGCCGAATTAAAAGCGCTCAACGCCAATTTGCAAATTGTAGTTGCTTTTAGAATGCTGCCAAAAGTAGTTTGGGAAATGCCAAGTTTAGGAACTTTTAACCTTCACGCTTCTTTGTTACCAAATTATCGCGGTGCAGCACCAATTAACTGGGCAATTATTAATGGAGAAACCACAACAGGAGTTACAACATTCTTTATTGATGACAAAATAGATACTGGTGCAATGATTCTGAATTCAGAAATTACTATTGAACCGGAAGAAAATGCCGGACAATTGCACGATAGATTAATGTTATTAGGCAGCGAAACGGTTATTGATACTTTGAAGGTAATTGAAAACGGAAATGTAACCACCACAATTCAGAAAGATGATGCCGAAATTAAAACAGCTTATAAACTAAACAAGGAAAATTGTAAGATCGACTGGACAAAATCCGGAGATGAAATCATTAATTTAATTCGAGGTTTAAGTCCATATCCTGCTTCATGGTGCTTTTTGAAAGATAAAAACGAAGAGTTAAGCATCAAAATATACGAAGCAAAACTGGTTTTAGAACCACATTCTTATGAAGTTGGAAGCTTGATTAGCAGTAAAAAAGAAATCAAAATTGCGATCAAAGATAGCTTCATCCAGCTTTTGAGTTTACAATTACCGGGAAAAAAGAGAATGCAAGTAGCAGAATTACTTAACGGGATCACTTTTACTGATAGCGCAAAGGTCTATTAAGGTCAGTAAAACAGGGGTTTTTACCTGATTTTGAGCTCAAAACAACTGGCGTTATGAACAAAAAAAGCAAGTTATCAACAATTTTTGCTAAAATTAAAGAAAACACTTGCAAGGAACGGATTTCCTACTAAATTTGTGTATTAACAATTTTTTTTAACCAACAATTAATAACTAATTATTATGAACAAATCAGAATTAATCGATGCTATCGCTGCTGATGCAGGAATCACAAAAGCTGCGGCAAAATTAGCTTTAGAGTCATTTTTAGGAAACGTAGGAGCTACTTTGAAAAAAGGTGGTAGAGTTTCTTTAGTAGGTTTTGGATCTTGGTCAGTATCTGCTAGAGCTGCAAGAGACGGAAGAAATCCTCAAACTGGAAAAACTATTCAAATCGCTGCTAAAAATGTTGTAAAATTCAAAGCCGGAGCTGAATTAGAAGGTGCAGTGAACTAAGTAAGAAAGTTCTCTAAACTTATAATATAATCAAAACCCTCCTCATGGAGGGTTTTTTTGTGCGGTTTAACGATTTTATTTGGGTTTTTAAAAATTTTATGATTAAATTTAATAAAAATTGTAGCCGTATGATTTCAGAAAAATTAAAAAAAGGACACCTGCTTGTTGCTGAACCTTCTATAATTGGAGATTTATCTTTTAATAGATCGGTAATTTTATTAGCAGACCATAACAAAGAAGGATCAATAGGTTTTATCATTAATAAACCATTAAAGTATACTATTAATGACCTAATACCTGAGATTGATGCCAATTTCAAAATATATAACGGCGGCCCTGTTGAACAGGACAACCTGTATTTTATTCACAATATTCCGGAATTGATTCCTAATAGTGTTGAGATTTCAAATGGGATTTATTGGGGAGGTGATTTCGAATCGACCAAAGACTTAATAAACGACGGATCTATTGGCAAAAACAATATTCGCTTTTTCTTAGGTTATACCGGTTGGGACGAAAATCAGCTTGAGAATGAAATGCAAGGTAACTCCTGGATCATCACTGATAATAGTTATAAAAATAAAATTATCGGAAAGTCGACCACCCATTTTTGGAAAGAGCAAATTATTGAGCTCGGAGGCGATTATCTTATTTGGTCTAATGCACCTGAAAATCCGTATCTGAATTAATTTTCAGATATAGATTCATTCAGTTTTTGTACTAATAAATGAGCCAGATTACTTGTAAACTCCTTTTTACGATACTTAGTTATCGGTTGTATCCCCGTGATTACATTTGTGAGAAATAATTCGTCAGCTTTTTGAAGATCAAAAGGTGAAATTATTTCTTCTGCCACTTCTATGCCTTCAACTTTTTTAGCCAAAGCTACTATTTGTTTGCGCATTATTCCGTTTAAACAGCCTTCGGAGATTGGAGGAGTAATTAGTTTTTTACCTACTAGCATAAATAAATTACCTTGTAGACCTTCGACCACATTTTTTGTGTCGTTTACCAAAAGACAGTTAGCCAAACCATTTTCGTGAGCAAAAATGCTTCCGGTAACATTTATCATTTTATTGGTCGTTTTAATCGACGATAATAATTGTTTGGTCACATAGAAGTCTTTATATAAATCAACTTCATATTCTCCAGTATTTATAGCGTAAGATGTGCTTTCTAATGCCGTTGCATGAATTAAAAAAGAAACTTCGTTGGTTTTTGGCAAATACAAACCTCCGTCTTTTCTAAAAACGGTAATTCGGGCTCTAGCCGAAGAAGAAATATTTTCCTGATTGGCAAGACTTAAAACTTGCTGTTCAAAATATTCCATTGTAAAATTCATCGGAATCTCCATTCGAACAACACGCATTGAAGCCATTAATCTAAAATAATGATCTTCAAGAAACAAGATTTTATGATTGACTATTTTTAGTGTTTCAAAAACACCATCTCCATACAAAAAAGCACGATTTTGAGTTAAGATATTATCGTCTTGTGCTACTATGTTTCCGTTAAAATTGATCATAAAAAAACCCTGAATTTTGTTCAGGGCAAATATAAGGTTTAAAATAGAATTTTACTAAACAGATCCTATAAGATGTTTCAGATCTGAGATCTGATTCTCCCACAATTGTTTAGCTTCTCCTACTTCTTCTTTTTCGGCAAAATCTACTACCATTAATGATACATCTTTAGTCAGTTCATCTACTAAAATATGCAATTCAAAAAAGTACTCTGTATCCTTACTGCTTTCGTCAACCCATTTAAATTTGACTTTTTCCCCAGTTTTTTTAGAAGCCAAACGTGCTTTTTCCTGCGAGTCATTCCAGATAAAAGTGAAAAATTCGCCTCGTGAGTTTACATTGTCTGCAAACCATTCTGACAAACCTGACGGCGTTGATATATATTGATATAATAATTGTGGCGAAGAATTTATTGGAAACTCTATTTCGTAACGTATTTTTGGATCCATGTGCTACTTTTAATTTTTTCGAAATATAAGAATATATGTCCAAAAACAATGCATTTTTAAAAATATTTTTTTTTCTTCAATTTATTCTTGGAAGCTTTAATAATATTTCTATCTTTGCACCCGCAATGAGGAACACGGTTCACTTGCAATCTTGGCGAGGTAGCTCAGTTGGTTAGAGCGCAGGATTCATAACCCTGAGGTCACGGGTTCAACTCCCGTCCTCGCTACAAAATAAAAAACACCACTGAAAAGTTGGTGTTTTTTTCGTTTATAAAAGTTGCACATGGAAGAATTTGTTGTCTATATTCTTTATTCTGAAAGATTTAATAAAAATTATACTGGATTCACTTCTAATTTAATTGATAGATTTAAGTCTCATAATTATCTTGGAACAAAAGGATTTACTTTAAAATTTAGACCATGGACTGTAATTCATGTCGAATTTTTCCATTCTAAATCGGAAGCAATGAAAAGAGAGAAATATTTCAAATCAGGAATTGGCAGGGAATTTATTCAAAATACAATCCAAAACTTATAGTTGCAGTATTTATATCCGCCGCGGCGGACACGGGTTCAACTCCCGTCCTCGCTACAAAATAAAAAACACCACTGAAAAGTTGGTGTTTTTTTCGTTTATAAAAGTTGCACATGGAAGAATTTGTTGTCTATATTCTTTATTCTGAAAGATTTAATAAAAACTATACGGGTTTTACTTCTAATTTAATTGATAGATTTAAGTCTCATAATTATCTTGGAACAAAAGGATTTACTTTAAAATTTAGACCATGGACTGTAATTCATGTCGAATTTTTCCATTCTAAATCGGAAGCAATGAAAAGAGAGAAATATTTCAAATCAGGAATTGGCAGGGAATTTATTCAAAATATAATCCAAAACTTATAGTTGCAGTATTTATATCCGCCGCGGCGGACACGGGTTCAACTCCCGTCCTCGCTACTAAGACAAAGCTTCAGAAAAATCTGAAGCTTTTTTGTTTTAAGAACTGTTCATTTATAGTTATAAATCTAATCTATCAAGTTTTTATTAAAAAAAATCATAAATTTCTAATTGCCCTATTTGATTTTTAAAAGTTAGTGTATTTTCTTTAAAAGAGAAATCAGCTGTGGAAGTATGATTTGTGATTTTCCCTGTTCTACTATCTGTATATTTCCTTATTTCAGTTATCTTTTTTAAATGTTTAGCTTCATCATATTCATAAATACACTGTTTTTCACTGTTAGTAAAAGGATCTATTTCATTGTATTCTAATAATTTACCATCAGTATAATTATAAGTTTTTGAGCCAGTAGTTTTAACAGGAACACCAACGAAATAGGTTTTTAATACTTTTGTTATTAGATTATTTTCATAAAAATACTCGTTTTTTATATGCTCAATTCCGTTTTCATATTGAGAAGACTCGATGAGTTTGTTATTGGCATCATATTTATAAGTTATAAATTGTTTTTTTTCATTTCCTTTAGATGGCATATAATTACTTATATAATAGGCCCAAACTAAATTCCTTTTATTATCGTAAACGGCTGAATCGTTAACAGAACTATATTGAAAAGGTTTTCCTTTAAAAATCCCTTTACTATTGCTTTTTATTAGAACTAAATTATTGTTACTATCATAAACATAATCATTTGTATAGGATGATTTTGAATCATCATCATCTATTAAAGATTCAGATCTTACAAGGGAATTTTTCTCATAGAAATAATGCTTTTTTTCAGTATTGTTCGTAGTAATTTCTACGATTTTATCTTTATCGTAAACGATTTTAACTTGCTTAGTAATATCAATCGGTCTATAACCGTCATTTTCTTTTTGTTCAGATATATACGAAATCACACGATTTTTTTTATCTAAAATAGCTTTGTATGTGTTCAATTTCTTTTCGTCATCAAATGAAGCTACTACAACGCTTTGTTCACCTCTTTTTAAGCTTTCTCTTATGTAAGCGGCATTCTCAGCATTATTCCTTTTCACTATTTTCGAATCCGATATAGTGGTCGTGATTTTCTCAATTAAAATATTATTTTTATAAGTGTAAAGTGTTGTTGTTGTCGAAGAAATTCCAGGATCTATTTCTTTCGTTATATTTCCATTTATATCATATTCCGTGATTTTTTTACCAATGATTGTTTTTTTATTTTTTTTATTATATGATTTTGCAAAGTCGTTTAATTGATTCTCTGGGAGAATAACTTCAGGCCGAATTATTGTTGGTTCAGGACCTTTAAATTGTCCAAAACTTATCATAGATTGAAAAAAAAGAGAGAAAAAAAGTATTGTTTTTAGGTTCATTTTTTTATAAAATTATTTTTATTAATTAAGTTTTTTTTGTGGTAGGGAAGTCATCACTAGCTGATAATTATGACTAAGTTTTCCATATTCTTTCATCTTTAATTTCTCTAAAAATTAATGTCCTATCATTTTTAGTTTTTATTTCCATTAAATGATTTTTCTAGATTTTTAAAATTATTGATATGTCTGACAAAATCTCAAAAATCCTCCAAATTTTGTTACTCATGCTAATACATATTACACATTGATTAATTTTCAAATATATGGATATGTAAACAAAAAGCAGAAAAAGATTCAAACTACATGTTTTCAATTTGTATTTTTTTTTCCAAATTCTTTCAACAGTTTTATATTTCAAAATAAAGAAGCTTCTATTTATTCTTCAAAAAAGTTATATTAATATTTCAAAATAAAATTTTAAGATGCGTATTTCATGATACTATAATAATCTTCAAAAAACTGGTTAGATATTTGAATGCTTCCCGCCACTAAAACAAAGCTTCAGAGAAATCTGGACTTTTTTTTGTTTATATTTACTTTTGTAGATTCTCTTTGCGGAAAGATTGCTAATTTATGCTATAGGGTCCCGAAAGAGCTAAGATCGAAAATCTTAGTTAATTACTTTTGAATTAGAATTAACCTAATATTTATAAAAGTTTTGATTTTTATCAGACGATAATATTACTTACAATTCCACAATATAATATTTAAACATTATTTTGATATTTATGGATATAGAAAATAGAGGGCGTTTTCAAGCACAAGGGCAAAAATTAGAGGAATCCGTAAATTGGGCACAAGTTGACCCTTTATACCATTGTCAAGCAATAGTCTTTATAGAAAATTTAAAAAATAAATTAACTAGAAGAGATTTAAAGATTCGAAAAAATGCTTTTGCTGAATGTATAGACTACGTAAATAAAGCAAATAAAAAAGGAGGAATACCCGCAGTACATAATAAATCTTTTCCCAAAAATTACAAAGAACGTGTAGACCTAGAAGTTCATAAAGGGGTCGCTTTTCTAACAAAATCTAAAACACAAAAAAATGAAATATAAAATTTCAAATTTTCAAGGTTTCCTGAAAGATGATGAAAAATATAAATCAAATGTAGATTTTTGGAAAAGCAAAATCCATGAAATTGAACCTGATTTTAAAGATTGGATGAGTAATCATTACATGAATGGGGAAGAGATAAATGATGGCAATCCATTAATAGCTGTGAGGTATAATAATATTGCGATTAGAATAATACAAACTGAAAAAAATAATTTACAGCCAAAATTTGCTTCATGGATTAAAAAGTATGATGAATTTAATTTGACAGAGCTTGTGGTCTGTATTCAACCTGATCCAACAGTATATACGTCCACGGAATTTTTAATTAAATTATTTTATAAAAATAAATATCGAAGATTTCAAAACAAAATGAATTTGAGATACAATAAAATATTAAATAGTAATAGAACCCATTTTTTGCTAAATAAATTAGAATCTATTTCCCCAAGCGCAAATATTATAAAAAGCAATATGGAATTGAATAGAGAAGCTTTCAAAATAATCCGAGCTGTTTCACAAAAATTAAGACCTAATGAAAGTATTTTTCGAAATGCCAAAATTAGCAAACCTTATAATTCTTCAATTCAGAAAGCATCACAGATTACTGCTCAAATTTCAGTTTTAAGAGTTCTTGATATTAAAGAAGCTACAAAAATAAATCTTGATTTTGAGAATTTGAAAAATCAAATATCAAAATTAAAAGAAGAAGTTGTTGTCGAGCAAAAATCTCAAAACACACATCGCTAAAACACTATCAAAAATTATTTTTAGTAGCGAGAATAGGACTCTAACCACTTTGATATAAGCGAAAAAGTTTATGTTATTACAAACAAAACTAATCAGGAAATTGTTCTACTCAATAATGATCTGAATGTGTAACAGGATTATTTTAAGGTATCAAAAAATGTCAGAATGGGTATTAAGTGTTCGATTCCATGCCCTGACACTCCACACAAAGACAAACAACGCCATCGGATTCCAATGGCGTTGTTTTTTATACTTCACAAATTGCTTGCCTTAATTTTTTTATGGATCAATCTCAAAATCTGAAGAGAAATTTTATATCTCGTTCGTCCGGAACTCTTTATAAAATCCCGAAGGAATGATTTATTGCAGCGAAAGATTTTAATCCCATCATTTAAAATAAAATACTAAATGATTTTCTTTATTCCTGGAATTAATAAAATAAGTGATCCCAGTACAAAACTACTTAGCACTATTAATGGAGCAATAGCTAGAAGTTTTATTGCAGGATCAATAGACCAGCTTCTTACCGCTAATGTAAGTACTACAATTACAAACGGATGAAAAATGTAAACAGCAAAACTACAGCGTGATACTTTAGTAAATAGTTTTGAATAAATATTCCAGTTTCTTTTTCCTTTAATTAATAATGCTGTTATTATCGATATACCGATCCATTGTTCCCAAACTGCATATAATAATGCCTGCCAATGAAGACCTCCGGAAAACCAAGAAGAGGGTGTGTTTAGCTTGAAACTAATGACAAAAAATAATGGAAAAAACAATAAACATAACATTGCCGATCTTTTCAGCTGTCTGCCTGTTTTTTCTGAAAGTTGATCGAACCAATTGTTTTTTGAAGCCAGTAATCCGATAATGAATAGTGCAATATATTGTGAAAAATGCCCAAGCTGAAATCCAACTGGTTCAAGAACCCATCCAACAGGAAATATAATTCTAACCAAGAAACTAATAATTCCTAATGCTAATGCAAATAATAATATGGCACGCGTGTTAGGTGCTGCCACAGGTTTGTCGAAGTTAATTTTGAATATTTTTTTTACTGCTGCATAAAGTAATGTAAAAAGCAAAAGTGCCGCCACAAACCATGTAACTCCTAAGTCAATCCAACTATCGTAACCGCTTAGATATTCAAAATAAGTGATATGATTTTTTGTAAAATAATAGACCAGATAACACATGAATGGTGTAAGGATAAAAGAATAGAATACTATAGGAATTCCTAATCTCGTTAATCGGTCTTTAATAAATTTTGAAGCTCCTTTTCTAGAATACGAAGAACCGGTAAAATAGGCTGCCAATAGAAAAAAATACCCCATAAAAAAAGACTGATTGATACTAACGAACATTGTCATAACAGCACGTGCACCTAAAAAGCTGCTTGGTTCATTATAATACCAGCCTCCCGAAGAACTGTAAGCAATTAAAGTGTGATGAAGTACCACTAAAATTGTCAGTAAAACTTTGATATTATCTATATATAATAATTTGTTTAAAGAGCCAGAATCTTCATTTGAAACAGCTGTTGCAGTTGGCATAATAAATAGGTTTTGCGTTATTTATGGCAAACGTACAACAAGAAAATACAGCCAGAGCAAGGGTTGTTACTAGCAACTAGCTTTTGTGATAAGCAACAAGCTTAGGCAATGTTTTTATTTTGAAGCTGCTGATAACAGCTATTAAAGTTATCGATTTGCTTTCTTGAAACAGGTATTTTTATGTCTGTTTCTTTAAATGATAATACATAACCCTGGGAGTTTCCAGCTACTTGTTTGATCTTATACATATTTACTAAATAGGTTCTGTGACATCTAAATAAGTGCGGGTAATCTGTTATTTGAGTTTCAAATTGAGTTAACGAAATTCTTTTTACTTCTGTAGTCATTTGATGGCCATTCGATTTTGTTAACTCAATGTAATTGCCATCTGCTTTTGCAAAGAGTAATTGGTCCATATCCAGTAAAAAATCATCTTGTTTTACCTGTGTGGTGATAAAAATATTAGATTTTAAAACTGTTTTTTCGGGTTTAACTGTCAGCGGGGTAAATTGCAGAACAAATGGCGATCCTTTTTTTGACTCAAAATAGAAAGTTGATAATCGTAGAAAAAAATAGAAAAATATACCCGCAACAAAACAATTTCTGATTTCTTCAAAGAAATAATTCCATGACCAGTTGTTTGGATTGTTATAAAGTAAATCTCGCATCAAGAAACTTGCTGTACCAATTAAAACTAATAGCGCTCCAATTTGAATGAATTCTTCAAGTAAAGTCCATTTAGTTTGATTCTTCGTTTTTCTGAAATAATTCAATACTCCAAAATAAACAAATAAAATTATTGCCGGAGCTAAAGCATGTAAAAAACAAATAAAGAAATAATGCATTTTCAGTTCCGGATCATAAACTCCAAATGGTTTAAACATTAAAAGAAAAAGTAGAATGATAAGAAATACAACAATAGAGCTTTTGATAAGATTTTCAAACTTATATCGTTGAGGATATTCAATTTCATTCCTCAAATGTTCTGTATTGATGTAGAATCGCATATTAAAAATTTATTTTGGGAATAAAAATACAAAAAATAGAAAGCGTATAGCTTTTGGAACTATTTAGATTTGATAATATCTAAAAAAAGCAAAACACTTTGAAAAGTACTTTTATTTTTTTTTTGACTTAAATGGAATATTAACTTTGAATAAAACTATTTTAAGTTATCAAAAAATGTCAAAACTGAGATCAGGTGTTCGATTGTATTCCCTGACAGTCCGCTATTTATTATTAATTTCCGTGGGCGATGAGGGGTTCGAACCTTACTTTTTTTGCATAGTGGCTACATTGAATCTTTTCCAACCCATGCTAACGAATCCATACTTCTTTTAATATCTTATTTAATTTCGTCACAAAGTTCGAGAATCTCCTGCGGGCGCTTGCAAAAAATTCCCCCATAAATGCAGGAAAAAAATCCTGCTTTATTGCGTTGCTTTTTGCGCTTGCTAGGCGATTCCCGGTGAATGTTCCATAATTAATTTAAAATATAGAAATTATGGAAACTTTAAATCAAAACTGGCAGAATGTATCTGAAATTGAACTGATCTATAAAACAAAAGTAAAAAACTCTGAAAGACCACAAATCAAATCTTCAAAAGATGCTTATAAACTTGTGCTTTCAGCTTGGGATCATAATAAAATAGAATTCTTCGAGCAGTTCAAAGTATTACTTTTGAATCAAGCTCACAAGGCACTAGGAATTTACGAAATCTCTTCCGGAGGAATTGCTGGAACTGTTGTAGATATTAGACTAATATTCTCGTCAGCTCTTAAGGCAAATGCTACATCTTTAATGATGATTCACAACCACCCTTCAGGAAACCTAACAGCCTCTGAAGCCGATAAACAAATAACCCGAAAAGTAAAAGAAGCCGGAAGACTTCTTGATATCACATTACTGGATTCTTTGATTATAACTAGAGAATCCTATTACTCCTTTGCTGATGAAGGCGCTTTATAAGCGCCTTTATAATAGTTAGTAATACATCCCAAAAAATGATAGCCTATAAAATGATTTTTATATTAGTGCTCAACATTAATTTTAATTTTGCATTAAGCCAATTTCCCAAATCCATTGTAGTATCTTTTAGGGATAGTTTAAATTAATCAACTAAATAGTCGCCAAAAATTTCACATAACCTTTCTTGCCAGCAAAATCCAGTTGATGACATATTTATTACAAACCATCCTATTCCGACAGAAAGATAAAGGTGCCTTCGAATATCTTCAACTATATTTAATTCAATAGTCTTCCAATTTTTTAGCGCAATTATATCCGACATTGGTAATCTTTCAATAATAAATGCTACTCTCCAAAATTCATCTTTTGTTATAATTTTATTACCAAAAAGAGCTAATGTTTTTCCAAGAAGTTTAGCTTTAGAACCAGTTTCCAATTTATCAATAATAGCAATTAATTTTTCACCTACTTCTGATTGATATTCACTGTCTTCTAAATCTTCAATAATTTTTTTTCGATTGCTTTCTGATAATATAGATGATTCTTTAAGGAAAAGCATCATTTTATTTAGAAACCTGTAATCATTTACAGCAACGCCAGTTTTCCAAATTCCAATTAAAGAACCAACAATTGGTAAATCTTTAAGTACACCATTTTCTAGTATTGAATCAATTGATATTTCTGCAATATCAATTCCGATTTTGGTTAAATCTGATTCCGAAAGAGTTTGTGCAAGAGATTTCGAAAGTTCGTTTTCGTTATTATTTGTCATTGTTCAATTTCTATGGGTAATTATGCCTTCCTAATTTATATGTGTGATAAACCACACAAAGCTATCCAAATTTGGGGAGATTGATGTATAAGTGTTATAATTTTTGCATTATAAATCATTAAGATAAGCATTCGATAACACTATAATAATCGCCAAAAAACTGGTTGAATACTTGATTTGATCCCGTTAGTAAGACAAAAGCTTCAGAGAAATCGCGAGCTTTTTTGTTTTGTATTTTACTTTGTCTGTCAAATTTAATTTTCTTTCCGTTCACGAGTTAAAGATGAGGATCTTTCGGTTAATCACAAATTTTCCAAATATAAACTATCTTTAAATTCAGCCTCAATTTATAATCTGACCAAACGGCAGTTACATACAGTCCTTTTTAATCAAAATTGTTTCATAAAATCTATCATGTGCAGCTTATAACCATTTAGAAGTTTATACAGCTCTTTACTTACCATAAACATATTGAAAGCGAAGTCCACTTTTTTATTTATCGAAAATTCCGTTATCTCAGCTAATCTTATGTACATCATAAACTCCTCACCATTGTCTACTCTGTCAGTATTCAATTTTATGTGTTCACTTGAGAAATGAATAAATCCACTTGTGTTTTCATATAATAATTTAAATCCAGGATAAATACTGTCTAATTTTTGAGATAAATACAAATCAGTCATTTTGTTGTCCTCTGCATCTTTTATATTTCTAATATGTTCCCCATTTTGAATTCGATTATAAAAGTCCAATCTATCTGTAACCAAACTCATAGCGAACATTCTCATACAATTATCAGCTTGAAGCCGTAATAAGTTTATTGCGGTTATCCAGTTGTTGGATTCGGTTAGAGCTTTAAATCCTCTATTTAATTCTATTGCTCTGTGAACAATTGAAAACGTAAAATGACTTGGTTTGGAAAGTAAGTTTCTTTGTGTTTCATTTGTAAAAATCTCAACAGCTGTGTCATTTAATTGTTTGTTCAATTGCTCTAACTCTTTAAATATTTGAGTTAAATCAACTTCGGAAACATTTTCATTTAAAGGTTGTCTTTCCATAAAATTTTGTATAAAAATTACTTATTAATATCTTTTATTAACTTCAAAGATATCTAAGAAGTACGCAGTAATTTTGCGTAGCTATAAAATTATATTTCGATCTTTTCATAATTTTAGAACAAATATTACCGATTAATATTCGGAAATATTACGGAAAAACATAATGATAAATAAATATTTATTTGTCATAAAAAAATGACATACATACTACCGAAAAAGTTTAATCCAAAGTAATTTATCCTATTTACAGCCTTAATAACTCAAGACAACGATTATTAAAGGTTGTATTATAATGACATTTTTAATACCTTTACGTATATAAAAGTACATTGACTCACTGCTATTAAATTGATCAAGGCTACAAAGGGCTACAAGGTAAGTCATTATAAATGAGACCTATTCGGCTACCCTTTTTGGAAGAATACTTGAGAACACCAATAAAATCAACGAATTAAGGAATAGGCATGTAATCCTGCCACCTATTCAGATTTGTAAAAAATGAACATATTTGTCTTTCTTATCTTTTTAAAGCAAAATGTCCCTTAAAAATCCTGTTGTCTCCCAATTTTATTACATACCAATAATCATCCGCTGGCATCTGAGTTCCAAGATAAGTTCCATCCCATCCCTGACTCATCGGAGTAATTTGTTTTAGTAGTTTTCCATACCGATCAAAAATCTGAATAGTTGTCTTTGCATTTGAAGCATCAATACCTTCAATGTTCCAATAATCATTATAAGAATCCTGATTGGGCGTAAAAAAGTTAGGGATTCCAAAAACTGCTACCTCTTTAGATACCGTTCCACAGCCATTTTGATCTTTTATATAAACTGTATGAGTACCGGCAAGCACATTTTCAAAAGAATTTTCTTTCTGATAATAACCATTTTCATCATCTAAAGCATACACGTAATCTCCGTTTCCTGTTACAGAAATAGTAATGGTATTGGACTGATCAACGACAGCAATTAAATTTGAAGCAATATCTGATGCTGATACTTTGATTGTTCTTGTTCGACTACAATGTGTTTGTTTATCAGCAACATCAACAGTAAATATTCCTTCTCTATTCACTGTTAAACCATAGCTTGTTTCATTTGGAAGTAAAGTTTCATTAAAAAACCAAGTGTACTGGTAATCATTAATCAAACTCAAATCTAAGAGTCCGGCATCGATGTTCTTTGTGAATGTTGGCAAGTTACTGCATACTAACTCCTCTCCTTTCAAATTAATCTTAGGAACCTGATTTACAATAAAAGGAATTATAGTGCTGGCAGAACAATTTGAATTATTCGGATTTATGACTTCTACTCTTACATTTTGCGTGTGGGTTACAAATGGATTAGGAAGCGGACTAGATAACAATTGATCATTAGCATCATAATATCTAACCGTCATTTCAGTTTGCCCACCCAATAAAGCAGCCTCAAACGAAGAAGTATTAAAAGCATATTTACCATCCTGCATAACAGGATCTGGTTCATCATCGCAAACGTTGGTAAGTGTCGGATCAATTGCAAATACTTCAGGCAAATTGTCTACTACAAAAGATATTGTTGCATTAAATGAACATCCTGTAGACGTATTATTCTTTACAACAACCGTTACAACCTGAGAAGCTGTGATAAACGGATTTGGCAGTGGGCTTGAAAGTGGATTATTATCCTGATCCGTGTAAAAGACAGTAACATTTGTGATCCCGTTCAGTAGTTCTTTTTCAAGGTTTGAAGTATTAAATCCGTAGATACCGTCCTGATCGTCATCACAATGTTCTTTTTTCAAATTTTCTACTATAGGAACAGGTTCAACTTTTAAGGTAATGTATCCTCCCAATCCTAAACAATCATTATTAATTCTACTATCGACCCTGATAAAAATTTTCTGTAAATTAGGTGAGCTTGTATTACGATAGTTCGAGATATCCGAAATAGCATTTTTCTCTGCCAAAGCATCTTCAACATTTTCATAGTAGCTCACATCTAAAAGTTGTCCCGTAGGAAAAACATTTTCTTTTATATCGGTTGTTACACTACTGAAATCAAATGATGTAATACCATCATGGTTATTTCCTAGATTACTATCATCACATTGAGTAAATAATTTAGAATATGTCGAGGGTATTTGCGTTGTCGAAACAATAAGATTTAATTGTGCAATCCGGTAACAATTGTTTTGATTAGATACTCGGACATATACCTTATCACTGCTAACATTTTGATTTCTATATGCAGTAGGATTTAAAACGGGATTAGTAGCATTCTGAGCATCAGCTAAGGTTTTATAAAATGTTATAATTTCAGTTGAATTTGTCATTATTTTTTTAATTGCTTCTTCTAAATTAAAAAAGCTAAATCCATCAATATCCTCGTCACATTGTTTTAAGCTTACTGTACTTACAATTATAGGCAGACTAAAAACCTTTAAATTAAATGATGTTGCAGCTGAGCAGCCAATATTATCTTTGTTTATTACCTTTACATACACAGTTTCTGAAGCCAACGAATTTACATAAGATCCAGGCAAAATTATGGACTGGTTAAATTCCGCATCTTTATAATAGGAAATCAAAAATTGGGCTGCTGGCTGACCGTTTAATATAGATGCTTCTCTTTGGGTCAAATCAAAAATTATTTTACCATCAGTATCCGTTCCAACACTAGAATTATCACAACTAGTCAATTCTGGAATATCTAAAGGTAAATTAGGTTTTGGACTGTCATGAACGTTAATAACAAAGGAGGTACTGCTTTTACACATTGAATTAATATTATTACTTACTTCTGCTGTAATGCTTTCCTTCTGATAAGGTATTTTATTTTGATAAATGTTGGGATTAGGAATAAGTATATTGTTATGATAATAACTTATTGTATACAAATTTGGATCCTGTCCGTTTAAAATAGAATTGTTTTGTTTGGTTAAATCAAATACAAACAAACCATCATTGTTGTCATCGCAAACCAATATATCCTGTGGCTGAGTTGCAGTTGGAATATTACTGACAATCACTTCTCTTGATTCTGTGCTGGAGCCGCTTGGGCCTGTAGCTGTTACCGAGACATTATAAGATCCAACGGCTAAATACCTGTGTAAAGGATTTAAATCTGTTGAAGTAGTTCCGTCTCCAAAATCCCATGTGGCGGCTGTTATTGTTTGAGATGAATTTAATATAAATGATGTATCATTTCCAAGACACAAATTTTTAGCCTCAAAAAAAGCATCAAAAAATGAGGTTATAAATGGAGGCAGCCCCTTATTATGAGTAGTATCTAATAATAACGGCTGTCCTATTGGATCAAAATTACATCCTAAGCCAACTATGTTAGGATTATTGATAACACCTAATGAACTTGGATAATAACTGCTGTAGTAAATTTTATTATTAGGCGCTAATTGCAGTGCTCCAATACCATATGGAGCATTAAAAATATATAATTTTGAATTTGGAATGTCATTGCTGAGCAAATCAAATTGCGCCAATCCTTGTGAAGTATATAGTGCTTCCATACTTGCATAAAGGACATTGGAATCATTTGAAAATTCGACGCCGTAAGCACGTATATCTTTTGCAATCAACTTAGGATTAAATACTTTACCCGACGAATTATCAAAATCATAGGTATAAACGCTTCCTTTATAATTATTATAAGGGGTTGTTGGTGTATCAATCTGATCATATGCCGCAGTCAATTTTTTTCCGTTAGGTGATGCTTTAAAACACCCTATTGCATTTCTTCGATACCCATAAGTAGGAACACTTGGTAATACCAGTGATTTAACAGGTGTTGTTGTAATACCGCTGGAAGTCACTCTGAAGGAATAAAAATAATCCGTAAACTGTGTAATAACCCAAAAACCATTTCCAGAAGCATCGCGCACCGCGGTTAACTTTTCAGAACATTTGTATTTTATTTCTTCTCCGTTTGGATCTGTATCGTATGTGATAAGGGGATTATTACGGCTTACAATATCCCCCAGACTGCCATTAGTTCCAGTTTTCGTAAGATCTACAATGGAATAATTTAAACCATTATTTAGACCATCATCATTATTTGGAGTTTTACCACTATCCTCATCAATATAATTCCCTGAAAAAGCGTTTGGATAAACTGCAGCATTTTCGTGATGGGGCTCATCTAAAGTAAAAATATAGTATATTTTTAAATTTCCCGGTTTAGGGACAATGATAGCCGAATTTGTACTTGACGGATCTCCCTTCAATCCAGTACCATTGAAATAATCACCATTAGGCATAATTAAATGATTTTTATCCCATACTGTTCTTCCATCGGTGTAAAACAATAAATTTCCTGCGGCGTCTGCTATCGAAGCGCAGCCCTCATTAGTAACTAATTTGCCATCAGTTAATGAAGTAACAGATCCGTCGGGATGAAACTTTAGCCCTGCATTTTTACCAAAATACCAAACACTTGCCTCCCTTTGGGCAAAAGAAAATAAGGAAAAAAAACAGCAACTTAAAAGTAATTTTATTTTCAAAGGCATAATTTTAAAATAGTTATCCAGCGAAACCTAATAGCCGTAATTGATGATAATCTCGATGTAAATATAAATAATTTTGAGGACTTACTCCGTTGCTTTTTATACTGGAGGAATTGTATAACCATGACCTGCAATATCCCCATAATCTCTGACTTTTATGTTTTATTTGTGGAGTTTAAAACTTTATTGTTTTTAATAATAAAAGATATGCAAATCAAAAAAGTGTGACAAAAAAATAGATTAAATTTCATTATGTCTCAATTGGTCAAATTAGCTACAAATGGTTCGAGAATTGTCACATTAAGTACTATTTTAATGCAGACCTGAGAAATCAAGATTCATTAGGTCTTTTTTCATTCCGATAAATTTAATCCAATCTTTGAAAAGTTGAACACAGGTATTTCCGATGGAAATTGATCTGAGATTATATACAGTTATTAATTTCCTAATTAGTCCTTTAAATGGCTAACCTTCATAAATAATATTGTTAAATTTTCAAACAATGTGGTTTCCCGTAAAACTATTTAAGGTTAAAGAATAATATTTGCAAATCACTATTTTTAAGCAACTTCGGAGATTATTAAATAAAATTAAATTCTACACAACTATATCAAACAACTTAGCTATGATGAAAAATTACCTTTTTTTTATTTTTTTGAGTATATCATATATCTCAACTGCTCAAAACAAACTCATGTTCTTTTATGATAATGCAGGAAATCAGATAAAAAGAGAACTTTGCATTTCAGGATGTTTTGCTTCAAAAAAAGCTGACATGCCTATAAAAGAAGTTGAAAATTTGACACAAGAGGATTTATTAAAATTTTCTCCTGAAGACGCTATCTCCTACTATCCCAATCCTGTCAAAGAAGAGCTATATCTTAGTTGGCAACCGATAAATGATAATAATGTAAAAATTATAAAGATTTACAATATAAATGGTCAGCTAATAGATTCATTTAATCAAAATAAACCAGAAAACAACAGCCAGAACATTTCTTTTAATACATATCCTAATGGAGTTTACTTGATTGAGTTATTATACAAAGACGGAGAACAAAAAACAATCAAAATCATAAAGCAATAATATTATGAAAAAACTCTACTTTACTTTTATGCTGTTATATTTTTCTTTTCTGCTAACTGCACAAACAGAGAAAGGAAAAATAGTTACTGGTACGACTATAATCAAAAGAATTGAATCCGCTACAGAAAATAAAACTTCACTATCGAATATAATTAAAAATGCTCCAGCTTCTGTAACAATATTAGCTTCTCCTACAGGAAATTCCTCAGAAACAGGAACTACACAGGGTGAATTATCAGTTTCTGGCAATGGGGGTGCCAATTACAAAATCCCTATTGCAACCCCACCGGGAATAAATGGAGTAATTCCCAATATTTATTTAAGTTATAGTAGTCAGGGAGGAAATGGTAATGCTGGTTTTGGATGGAATATATCAGGAATATCCTCCATAAGTAGAATTGCAGCCTCCAAGTTTCATGATGGAACAATAGATCCTGTTGATTTCAATACTTTAGACCGTTTTGCTTTCGATGGGCAAAGATTAATTATCAAGACAGGAACATCGGGAGCCTATGGCGCAAATACAACTGTATACGAAACAGAAAATTTTTCAAATGTAAAAATTACTTCTAGAGGAATTCATCCTAATGGTTCTAACTATGGACCAGAATATTTTATTGTAGAATATCCAGACGGCTCAAAAGCTTATTATGGAAATTCAGCAGATTCAAGATCAATTACTGATTGGTCAATAACATATTGGGAAAACCCACAAGGTATAAGAATTAGCTATTCTTATGAACAAACAAATAATATAACAAATGTCAGTTCCATTAAATATGGTGCTGTTGCAACGAATAGCCCTATTAATGAAATTCAGTTTACATATAAAATAAGGCAAAGACCAGAACAAATGTATGTGGGAGGGCAAAATCTATTGCAAAACAAAATATTAAGCCAGGTTACCTCATGGGGAAATAGCGTTCCATTTCGCAATTATTTACTACAGCACGAAACCACAACTTTAGACTATCAGCGATTAATTAGTATTACTGAAAGGAGTGGTGACGGAACCAAATCTTACAATCCTACTGTTTTCAGTTATGATACAACAGCGCAAACGATAGTAGGTTCACCAATCACTTCGAGCTTAAGTGTAGGGAGTATTACCTCTGCAAATTCCAATACTGTTTCAGGCGATTTTAATGGAGATGGTAGTATGGATTTTATTTTATATCCTACTGTAGGAAGTGATTCTAAGGCTAAATACTGGCTTTTTTCAGGTTTACAATCAGGTAATTCTATGGATATTGGCTGGCAACATCCTGTAGGCAAATTTGAAGAAATATTTCCAGCAACCTGGCTAAATTCCGATAATAAATTAATGCCTCTACAAGCGTGGGTTGTTGCAAAATCTGACAGTTTCACAACCTATGCTAAAGCTGGATCTGGTATTACCCAGCAAGACCAAAAGTTATATACATTCCCAAAATTTACACTAACATATTTCTATCCTTGTGATCTGGATGAGCCAGTAGACAGAATAGCAAATCCTAATTTAAATGCAAAAGCGGCTACTACTACTAAAGAAGGCTATATAGAGAAAGATGTTCCTAAAACTTATATCAGCGGCGATTTTAACGGCGACGGATTAACAGATGCAGTAGTAATCGAAAAATCTATTACTTATACTATGTTTCTTGACTGTACAAGGACAATAACACAAACTTTGACAGGCGGTAGATCATATTTTGTTAACCTTGATAGAAGAGTCACTACTGATTTTGTAAATCAAGCGGGTATTCTAAGCACTACAAATAGCAGCAAATTTTTGGTTGCAGATTTCAATGGAGATGGGAAATCTGACATTTATGTTTTTGATACTGGCGGCGTTAAAATTTATTCATTAAATGACAGTAAACAATTTGTCTTATTATTCAAAACCCCAACAAACGACCCAAATATAACAATTGACAAAATATTGATGGGTGATTATAATGGTGATGGTAAAACAGATTTTATTATTCCAAAAGGGCCTGGATATTCTGAATGGTATAAATATTCTTCTACTGGTATAAACCTTATTAAAGAAACTCAGACGTACTTTACTTTCCCCACTAATAGTAGCAATATCACATATAGTGTAATTCCATCAGATTATAACAATGACGGAAAGACCGATTTGTTAGTTGCAAACTCAAGTAGGGCTTCAAGTACAGGAAGTCTTGGAATATCATGTTACATAAATAAAAATGGAGGTTTTTCTTCTGTTGTTGGTAATTCTTACAGTGGAGGGATTCTTAATCAGCCTGATATTTATAGTGATGCTTTACCCATTTTTTTGTCAGCTAATCAGTTCAATAAAAAACTGGAACTTTCTTTTATAAATAATAACAAAATCTATATATTTAATTCTACCAAAGATTCCGGTAAAGAACAATTACTTAAAGGTATCGTTACTGGCAATGGAATTACAGAATCAATATCGTATATGTCACTTGATTCAAATTCTTATCAGGATAACAGACCTATTTATTATAGCAGTCCTTATACTGAAAATTATCCTTATACAGATATAATTGTAGCGCCAACATTTCAGGTAGTAACAAAACTGGAAAGAACTAGTTCTACAACATATAAAAAACAGCTCTTCACGTATTATGGAGCAGTTTCAAACATTGAAGGATTAGGATTTTTAGGTTTTAGATCCACTTTAAAAACAAACTGGTTTGATGACTCAAAACCTATAATTTCAGATGTAACAAGGAACAACATAAATCTTCGAGGGGCTTCAGTTGAAAATTATACTGTTTTAGGATATGCCAGTTTAACAAATCAAACGCCGAGTGATTATATTTCGCGTACCACTTTAACTTACGAAAGCCAACTTTTACCCAATAAGGTGTATAAACTCTCAAACACAATAACACAAAAATACAATGGTTTAGATAATACTAATTCTGAAACAACAAATGTTTTTGACATATATAATAATCCTACCCAAACTATTGCAAAAGTAAAAGAAGGATCCGCAATTTTACAAACTACAACGGGTATTTTTACTTACGAAAATCAAACAACAGGCTCACCCTATATTATAGGCAGACTTACAAGTAAAACACAAAGTACAATAGTTTCTGGAGACACATCAACTAGTGAGGAATTATATGCATATACAAACAATCTACTAACACAGGTAAAGAAAAAGGGAACGGATACAGAGTATTTGATTGAAGACAATATTTTTGATACATATGGAAATGTCATTCAAAAATCAATTTCTACCTCTGGATTGGCTCCTAGAATTACCAAATATGAATATGATTCTTCAGGTAGATTTTTGACAAAAAGCACAGATATCGAAGGGCTTTCGACAATTTACGATTACAATTCCAGTAATGGATCCTTAAACTTTCAAATAAATCCTTCTGGGTTAAAAACGTCATATCTTTATGATTCTTGGTTAAAAAAAATCAAGACAACTGATTATTTAGGTAAAACGAATAATTACACATACTCAAACAGCTCTGGTAAAACGATCATAACTACTACAGGAGATGATGGCAGCGCTAGTGAAGAAACCTTTGATGATCTGGGCCGAAAAATAAAAACCGGAGTAAAAAACATAAATGATGTTTTTTCGTACGTTTCTTATAATTATGATTTCGACAATAGAAACAATCAAATAAGCGAACCCTATTTTGGTTCGGCTCCTACACAATGGAACACAACTTATTATGATACTTACGGAAGACCTTATAGTAATATCTCATATACAGGTACGTCTAGCAACATAACTTACTCAGGCTTGACTACTAGTGTGAGCGAAAATGGAAAAACAAAAACAATAATTAAAAATGCCCTTGGAAATGTTATTTCACTAACTGAAAGCCCTGGAGGAAATATCACTTACACATATTTTGCCGATGGTAACTTAAAATCATCAAATTTTGATGGGGTCATTACTTTAATAGAACAAGACGGATGGGGAAGAAAAACAAAACTAACCGATCCATCCGCAGGTATTTATACATATGAATACAATACATTTGGAGAAATAACAAAAGAGACTACTCCAAATGGCACAACTACTTTCACTTTAGATAATGTTGGGAAAATAAGTCAAAAGACAATTAACGGTACAAATACCAATTCAAAAACAACTTATACATACGATTCAACAAGTAAACTATTATCAGATACTAAATTTGAAAATTTAAATGAAAGCGGCAGCATAATTACAAACCTATACACCTATGATGCATCAAAACGAGTAAGTCAGACAATTGAAATAACTCCTTACGCTAGCTTTACTAAAAAATTTGAATATGATTTTTTTGGCCGTGTTAATAAAGAAACAAGTACTGCGAGCATATCAGGAAAAAGTAGTTCAAAAGCCGTAAAATATAGTTATAAAAATGGATTTATTTGGCAAATTCTGGATGATTCAGACGGTACTGTTTTATCACAGACAAATACTGTTAACGCAAAAGGAAAATTAACTTCCGGGCAAAACGGCCCAACAACTATAACCAATAATTTTGATTCATATGGATTTCCTTCTCAAGTAAAATATGATAAAACAGCTGCCCCCGTTGCTAATATTTTAACATTAAATACGGTTTTTAACCCTCTCAAAGGCAATTTAACAAGTCGTAGCAATAACTTATTTGGTTGGGATGAAAACTTTAAATATGATATTTTAGACCGTTTAACAGAATACACAAATATAAATGGAGTGCAGGAAACACAACTTTATGATGATAAAGGTCGAATTACTCAAAATAATGTTGGTACATATAATTATTCAAACACAAATAAACCATATCAAAATACCTCAATTACAGTAACGTCAAATGCATTGAGCTATTATACAGCAAGACCAACTCTTCATGTAACATACAATACTTTTAAAAAACCTGTCCAAATTGAAGAAACTGGAGTTGATAAACTTGCATTTACTTATAATGATGGCAATGAACGTAGTACAATATTCTATGGCGGATTGGAAGATGATAAACTTTTAAGACCCTTTCGAAAGCATTACTCAGCTGATGGAACAATGGAAATAAAAGAAAACCGAACAACGGGTGATTTTGAATTTGTTACATACATAGGGGGAGATGGATATACAGCATCAGTAGTTCTTAAAAGTGATGGGACAACGCAAAATTTTTTATATTTACAACGTGATTATCAAAATTCAATAATTGCAATCACAGATCAAGCTGGATCAATTGTCGAAAAACGGCTTTTTGACGCGTGGGGTAATATTATTAAAGTACAAGACGGGGCAGGAAATACTCTTCAAGGCTTGATAATATTAGATAGAGGCTATACAGGACATGAGCATTTACAGAGTATTGGTATCATTAATATGAATGGGAGAATATATGATCCTAAACTACATAGATTCTTGCAACCTGATAATTTTATACAGGATTTATCTAATACTCAAAACTATAACAGATATAGCTATGTTTTAAATAATCCTCTAAAGTATACTGATTTTACTGGTGAGTCCTGGTTTAGTGATAATTGGAAACAACTTGTCGTTATGGTTGTTGTTGTTGTTGTTGCAGTAGTAGTGACTTATGCAACGGCAGGAATGGGATCTTCTTTGGCAGCTAGTATGATAGTAGGTGCCGCGTCAGGATTTGCTGGAGGTGCAGTAGGCTCTGCCCTTAATGGTAATAATTTTGGTCAGGTAATGCTTGATGGCGCTTTTGGAGGAGTTAAAGGAGCGGTATTTGGTGCAGCAGGAGGATATGCTGCAAGTTTCGCACCTCCAGGTATTTTGAATGGAGCAGCTTATGCTATATCTACCAATGTTGCCTTAAATGGTGTTGCAAATATTGTTGATGGGCAGGATCCCTTTGCAAATGTAGGTTTCACCATTGCTATATCCGCAGTTACAGGAGGATATCAAGGATTAAAAGCGGCACAAGCCAAAGGTTTAAATACATTGACAGGAAATCCTAAGCCAACCGTACTTGTTGATAAAGTTGATATTTCTAGAGAACAGGCCCTTGTAGATTATCAGAAAACATCAAATACACAGCAGGAGCCTGTAAATATGAGTAGCACAGCAACTGCTGATAATTCAGGTTATGTTGACCTTTCTAAAAATCCAGAATTTGCAAAAATTGAAAACCTACAAGAAGTTGTTGTCCATGGTAATTCATTAAAAAGTTTAAGGCCAACTTGGGGTTACAAGTTATATACAAATGAAGGAGTTTTTCTTAAAAATGGAATTACATCAAAACTAATTCCTGAGAGTAGATATTCAAAAAGTTTTATGCAGTCACATTACATGGAAACTGCACCTATATTCTCTAATAGGCTTGAAGCTTACCAATGGGAATATCAACAAAATATAATACAGAGAGGTCCTTTAAATTTAAATATGCACTAAAAATAAAATATAATGAATGACAATGAAAACATTTTAGGTTGTTTTGTTTCCGCTAATATTGGAGATGTAATGGGCCCTGAATTTAGATCCTATATTTATGGAGAGAATAAAATTGAAAAAACTTTAAAAATTCTAAAAAACAAGGATTACGGGCAGGACTTAAAATTAATATTATTCCAATTTTATATCAATCCCATTCCATATCTACTAAATAACTTAAAAGAAATTGAAAGTTATCGAAAGAAAGAAAAATCAATAGGAATACCAATTGTAATAAATGAAGACAATTTTTTTAGTAAAAATGAATCCGAACGATATGATTTTATCAGAGAATCTCTTTTACACAAAATAGATTTACTTGCTGAAGTGAGTAAAAAAAATAAACTTGATATAAACATTGAGCTATTAAAAAGTGATTTAAAAAAAATTCTAATAAATTATCTCTAGTTTTTTAAACCTGAAAGGAGTTAAGTAACACTAAACTTTTTTGAATAATTTTAAAAAAATATAAAAATGAATATTCTAAAAATTTAAGTTATTTTACTTACAAGAATTCCATTTATAATGTTTTGATTTACTTATTTTATTAATTATATTACTTAGAGATTTTTTGTTGTTGACTACTAACGTAAAGCTTCAGTGTTAATTGACAATTTAATCGCGTCAATTTAGTATTTAATTGACTCGTTATTTGAATGCTTCCCGCACTAAGAGAAAGCTTCAGAGAAATCTGGAGCTTTTTTGTTTTTAGCTTATTCTTCTTTTTATATTTTAAACAAATTAATAATTCACCAAATGAGAAAACCATTATTGTTAACCATTCTTTTTGTTATAACAATCTCATGCAACTGCTTTTCACAAGATTTAGTTTTTGAAAAAATTATTCAAATTGACACAACGAAATCGAAAGAAATTCTTTTCGACAGACTAAATAGTAAGTTGATAGATTATTTTGGTGGACAAAGTAATTTTAATAAAAATATTATTCAATCTGATAAGGAAAATGGTGTCATTAAAATCAAGCAAGAGATTGCCTATAATAAAAACGAATTTATGAATAGTGCTAACGGTGTAATTGATTTCAATATCAATGTATTTTTTTAAAAAGGTCGTTGCAAGATTTTAATTGATAACATCATACATAGAGGGATGGGCATATCTATGGGTAATATAACTGAAGATAAAGAATACCCATATAGCAAGACAAATTATTTGAAATTTCGTAAAAGAAAATGGACAGAAATTAAAGAATTTATTTATTCTGAAATGCCTAAAAAGATTTTAGCCATCAAGAAAATTCTTAATACACCATTAGAACAAGAGAATAACTGGTAAAATCAATATGGCTAAAAAAGTTTTGTTACCAGGAAATGTATATAAAGTTATTAATGAAAATGAAATTAGATACTTTCAATACTTTTATACAGACCCAAATTATTTAGGTGGAAATATGATTTGGGTTTTTAATCAAACCGATAATAATGACGATTTAGATAAAATTCAAAATTCAGGGTATGGCTTTTATTTCTACACTGCAATTAAAGCTGGAATAAAATTAAAAAAATGGAAGCTATTAGGTAATATCGAAATACCTGAAAAAATGAATTATTATTCTGTTTTTCGTTGGAGAGATCTTAAGTGCGGATTATAGTATAAATTAATTTATGATAAAAAAGAACTTTTAGGTACCACTTTAACTGAAGAACAATCAAATATACCAATTATCTCTTTTCAATTTCCAGTATGAACAATTGAATTTTTAATAGAGAGTAAAGAATTCTTTATAGAAAGAACAAAAAAATTTGAAAAAAAATATTTTGAAAAAAATAAAAGAATATAAAATTATAAATCAATATACTATTTCAGGAATGTACAAATTAGTAGTGTAGTTTGGTCAAATCATCTAAAAAATGGTTCGAGAATTGTCCCGTTAGGGCTACAAAAAACAAACTCCTAATCATCAATTGATTAGGAGTTTTTTATTGGGATTTTGTTTCGAAAACTCGTATCAAGTAAGGACCCAAGATAGAAATTTTGCAAAAAGATAAATTTAACTCAAAGAAAAAGTAAATAAAACTGGATCAATCCTCAAACCTGTGGATATAGAAAAAATTACCATGGAGAACGCAAAGTTTTTTTAAATATACTAAGCTTAGAAAAAACACAAAGTTCACAAAGCTTTGTGGACTTTGATTGTAAACACTACTTAAATCTTAGTGAACTTTGCGAATCCCGATAGCTATCGGGATTACGTTTTATGCGTTAAAAAATAATTAGGAATATAAAATTTTTAATATTTCTCCACAACATTGAGTGTTGATACATAAAACTTAAAACCTCTCCTTTTCAAAAATAAGCTCATTTACCAAATCTATTTCATCCTGACTTATAGTATGTCCCATATTTGGGTAGATTTTTTTAGTAACATTTGCACCCATCTTTTTAAGAAGTACTTCTGTTTCATTTACTCTTTCAACCGGAACATGAAAATCGGGATCGCTGGTACCGATAAAAACTGGTGTATTTTCGAAGTTTCCTTCGTAATGATTTTCATAAACCTTATCGCCAATAAGTCCGCCGATAAATGCCACAATGCCTCCGTATTTAGCGGCATTTCTGGCAGTAAATTCTAAAGCCAGACAAGCTCCCTGGGAAAATCCAAGAAAATAGATATTCTCTTTTTCAATTCCGTTTTGCTGAATGGCAACGACAACGTTATGAATAGCTTCTAGTGATTTTGAAAATGAAGGTTCATTTTCATTAAGAGGTGCTAAAAAAGAATAAGGATACCAGGTTCTGTTTTCTGCCTGAGGGGCAACTAAGGCAAAATCATCGACATTCAGATGTTTTGAAATCGAAAGAATATCATGAGCGCTTGCACCACGTCCGTGAATCATGATCAGCGCCTTTTTAGCATCATTTAAAGGCACACCGTCTGTTAGAGTTTCTATATTCATAAGTTCTAAGATTATTTTTTCCAGATATCCTGATATTCATCCGGATGTTTTTTGAATTGTGCATGCACATACGGACAAAGCGGCAAAACCATCAAATTATTGGCGCGTACGTACGATGTCATTTCGTCTAAAAGTTTCTTTGCATATCCCTTTCCTTCTCCTTCAGGTTCAACACCAGTGTGGTAAACCGTCAGCAAATCTGGTTTTATGCTTACTGTCATTTCGCCCAGCTTTTTATCATCAACATAAAGATTAAAGGCTCCATGCTTTTTCTCGTCTAATTCCAGTTTTATTGTTTCCATATATTTTTTCTTAAGAATCTAATTTACAAATTTTTAGCTTAATTAATTTTAACCAAATGATTTTCAATACTTGCTCTTTGAGATTCGTATTGTGCGGGAAGTTTTAAGTTTTGACCTAATTCTTCTAAACTTTCATCAACTGTAAATCCTGGATTATCGGTGGCTATTTCAAATAAAACTCCACCTGGTTCTCTAAAATATAGCGAATGGAAATATTGTCTGTCGATTTGTGGTGTAATTGACAACCCGTAAGCTTCGATTTTTTCACGGAAGTGCATTAAAATTTCGTCATTTTTTACACGGAAAGCCACATGGTGAACAGTTCCATTTGCATTTAAACCACGTTTTTCATCAGCTAATTCTACCAAGTCAACAATTGCGGCATTTTCTACTCCATCTGTTGCATAACGATAGCGGTTTACATCCTGATCAATCAATTTGTAACCAAATATTTCTGTTAAGATTGCTGCAGTTGGTTTAATGTCATTTAAAGTCAGCGTAATATTATGAAAACCTTTTGTTGCTACGTCAGCTTTTACTTCATCTGTTTCCCAACCTTTTCTGTTGTCTCCTGTTTTAGATTCGATTAATTCTAATTTCAACCCATCCGGATCAAGGAAAGTTAGGTATTTTTCGCCGAATTTTTCTGCCGGTTTATTGTAAATTACATTATATTGTTCAAAACGTTTCTGCCAGAAATCAAGACTTCCTTTAGGAACAGAATAACCAATTTCTGTTGCCATTCCAGATCCTTTTCTTCCTTGTTGAATTCCTTCTCCCCACGGAAAAAAGGTCAAGATGGTTCCTGCGCTTCCTACTTCATCGCCAAAGTAAAAATGATAGGTTCCCGGGTCGTCAAAATTCACTGTTTTTTTGATGAATCTTAATCCGAGTATTTTTGAATAAAAATCGAAATTACGTTTAGCGTCGCCTGCAATGGCAGTAATATGGTGTAAGCCTAAGATTTTATTTTCCATGATATTTTATGTATTAAGTTGTTTTGATTTTCTTTTACAAATTTACCGCGGTTATCGCTGTTTCTCCGTTAACCTAGATTAAGAAATAAAACTCAGAATGAATAAAATACTAAAGTCAATTTTAGGCCTAAATTGTTCTTTATATAGAGGATAAGGTTTTATATCAAAAGTTAGTGTATCACATTAAGTTCAAAAATAGACGCTTTCAAATCCTTATTATCAAAAACTTTTCTTTACTCATAAAAAAACATAAAAAATAATAATGCTAATTGGGGTTAAAGTCTCATTTTTGCAAAATAATTAATGCGCTAACAATATGGATATAGTTAAATTTAAAATCACATCAAAAACGATCAAAGTAGAAGTACGCAATTCGAATAATTATGTTTTTAATTTTAATAGTGCTTTAGAAATTGAAAAAGAAGACAAAGAAGTTTTATTACGACTTTATCATGCATTAGATCTTCTTTTTAAGAAAGAAACTCCAAGCGAAGTAAAAAACTATATCTCACCGAACCAAACCAATATCCTGGATCAAATTTCTGCCGTTGATGGTTTAGAGGAAGAGAAATAAATAATTTATATGCAACAAACCAAAGCCCTTAAACAGTAATTGTTTAAGGGCTTTGGTTTAAAATTTATTTCGAAAACTTTAAAAATGGCTTTGATAAAAATACTTAACCAATATCGCAGCGCATTGTTGTAACGATTTTTTTGAAACCTGCTTTTTCATATGCTCTCACTGCAGCTTCATTTTCGTCATAAACCTGCAATCTTACCTCAGTTATTCCCTGATCTAAAATCCATTTCTTAAGAGCGGTAAGTAATAAACCGCTAATTCCTTGTCCTCTAAATTCCGGGATTACAAACATAAAGCCAAGATATCCAAATACTTCATGCTTTTCATACGGTTTTGCAGATCGAATTTGCGCATAACCACTTCCAATAATTTCGTTATTACTTTCGACAACCATAATTTCTGTCGCTTTATCTACTATCAATTCCTGTATATCGTAATAAAATATTTCGCCCTCTTTTAGTGTTGGATCAAATGGTCGTTCTGCATCAACAAGAGTCTGCAGGAATTCGGCAAGCTTAGGCAAATCAGTATTGGCAGCAGGCCTGATCGTTATATTTTTGTTATTTGTACTCATATTTCAAATATATTAAATCCTTTTTGATTCAATAAAAAAAGTGTTCAGAAAAATCATTTTTAGCTTTTGCAAATGGTGTAGTTAAAATTTTTATTGAATTAGTTTTATATTAGCTATAGTTTTAACATTTGCTCAACAAATCGGTGCAGGCTATTGTATAAAATAAACCTCATTAAGACTACTTATAATCAAAAAGACAATGGAAAATCAATTTGAAGATATTATCAGGAAAGCGTACAATTCCTTTAACGAAAGAAACATTGACAACGCCTTATCGACAATGAAAAAAGACGTACAATGGTCAAAAGCCTGGGAAGGCGGTTACATAAGCGGACACAATGAAATCAAAGAATATTGGACAAGACAATGGACAGAAATAAATCCAAAAGTGGAACCTGTTGGCTTTAATGAAAGAGAAAACGGAAGTCTGGAAGTTAAAGTGCATCAAAACGTAAAAGATTTGCAAGGCGGTTTAATATTTGACGGACTAGTAAAGCATATTTATACTTTTCAGGACGGATTGATCAAAACGATGGACATAGAACTGGTAGAAAATAACTAATTTTGTATTCATCAGAAAAAACAAAATCATGTCAATAAAACAAGAGTCAGAATTAATTGGAATGCAAAAGGCAAGTGAAGCTGTCGCTTTTACTTTGAAAGAAATGAGAAACTTTGCCAAAGCAGGAATGACAACAAAGGAATTAGATGACTATGGCGGAAAAATCCTGAACGAATTAGGGGCAAAATCGGCACCGTATTTAACGTATGGTTTTCCGGGATGGACTTGCATTAGTGTAAACAATGAATTTTGTCACGGTATTCCGTCAGATAAAAGAATTCTTAACGAAGGTGATTTAATCAACATTGATGTTTCGGCAGAACTGGATGGTTTTTGGTCAGATAATGGAGGTTCATTTGTGATTGGAGAAGATGTAAACGGACACCAAAAACTGGTTGACGCATCAAAAGATATTTTACAAAAAGCAATCGACAATATAAAAGGCGGAGTAAAGATTTCTGAAATAGGATATCTTATCGAAACTGAAGCTAAAAAAAGAGGTTACAAAGTAATCAAAAATCTGGGTGGGCACGGTATTGGAAGAAGCCTGCACGAACAACCGGATGAATTATTAAACTATAAAAACCGATTTGATCAAAGACGTTTCAAAAAGGATTCGGTTGTAGCGATTGAAACTTTTATCTCAACCTCATCCTCTCTTGCCGTAGAACTTAAGGATGGCTGGACAATGGTAGGCAATAAAGGCGGACATATGGCACAACACGAACATACGATTGTAGTTACCAATGGCAAACCTATTATTTTGACCGAAATGAACGGAATCTGGAATTAAGATTTAAAAAGATACTAAAAAAACAAACCCTTAAATAATAGTATTTAAGGGTTTTGCTTTTTTTTATTTGTCTACTACTTTTTGCAATTGTGCAGGATATCGATCTCCTTGTATCGTGGTTTGAGCAAAAGCATCATCAATTTTTTTAATATCTTCTAGAGATAATTTAATTGAGGCTCCACCGATATTTTCTGTTAATCGGTGCGATTTTGTGGTTCCCGGAATTGGTGCAATCCAAGGTTTTTGCGCCAATAACCAACCTAATGCAATTTGCGCAGGAGTTGCTTGTTTTTGAGAAGCAATGGCAGATAGCAAATCAACTAATTTTTGATTGGCTTTTCTGTTTTCTTCACTAAAACGAGGTAAAGAATTTCTAAAATCCGTCGCTTCAAAACTGGTGCTTTCTGTAATTGCACCTGTTAGAAATCCTCTTCCTAAAGGACTAAAGGGTACAAAACCAATTCCTAGTTCTTCAAGTGTTGGCAAAATTGCTACTTCAGGTTCTCTCCACCAAATCGAATATTCACTTTGCAAAGCAGATATTGGCTGAACGGCATGTGCTTTTCGAATAGAGGTTACTCCCGCTTCAGACATTCCAAAGTATTTTACTTTTCCTTCCTGAATCAAATCTTTCACTGTTCCTGCAACATCTTCAATTGGCACATTTTGATCTACTCGGTGTTGATAAAATAAATCAATAACATCCGTTTTCATACGTCTTAAAGATTCTTCGGCAACAGCTCTGATATTTTCTGGTCTACTATCTTGTCCGTTAAATGCCTGTCCGTCTTTAAAACCAAATTTAGTAGCAATAACTACTTCTTTTCTAAACGGACTCAAAGCTTCTCCTACCAATTCTTCGTTGGTAATACCATACGCTTCGGCAGTATCAAAAAAGGTAATACCTTGTTCGTAGGCTTCTCTAATTATTTTTATAGCATGCTGTTTTTCTATTTGGGCACCATAAGCAAAACTTAATCCCATACAACCTAATCCCAGTGCAGAAACTTCTAAACCCTGAGTTCCTAATATTCTCTTTTCCATAATTTTATTTTTAAAAATAGTGATCTGATATGTTTAGTATCATTTTTAATACTACAAATTTCCGCCAATAATCTCACTTGCCTATAATACATATTACTGCTATTCTAACCATTTTTACTGATTTGCATAATCACGCTAAGTTATTAAAAATCTGAGTAGTATATTTGTGTATATAATTTCATAGACGCATCATGGATTCTATTATAAAACTCGAAAAAGTTACACAGTACAATCAATTAAAAGATGTTGAAACCCAGCATCCTTTAATAAGTATTTTTGATAATTCTAATAGCAAAGCACTCCCCAATCATACCAGAATACACTTTGGTTTTTATGCTATATTTTTAAAAGCCGGAAATTGCGGCGAATTAAAATACGGGCGTAATAATTACGATTATGATGATGGTACAATGGTTTTTATAGGTCCCGGACAAATACTCGAGGTTAATAATACTGAGAATTATAAATCTACTGGTCTAACATTACTTTTTCATCCTGATCTGATTAGAGGAACTTCACTGGCAAAAATTATAAATCAGTATTCGTTCTTTTCTTATGACTCACATGAAGCACTTCATTTATCTTTGAAAGAACAGCAAATAATAAAAGATTTATTTAGTAAATTAGATTACGAATTAATTCACTCTATTGATAAACACAGTAAAGGCATCATCAGTAATACAATAGAATTGTTACTTAATTATTGTGTTCGATTTTATGACAGGCAATTCATTACCAGAGAAAATATCAATACTGATGTTTTATCGAAGTTTGAAAATTTGTTGAATGAGTATTTTTTATCTGAAATTGCAAAAGATTCGGGCTTACCTTCGGTTAGCTATTTTGCCGATCGTTTGCACCTTTCTGCGAATTATTTTGGTGATTTAATTAAAAAAGAAACGGGTAAATCAGCTCAGGAACACATTCAGTTAAAATTAATTACCTTAGCCAAAGAACGAATTTTTGATACTGACAAATCCGTTAGTCAAATCGCATTTGAACTTGGTTTTAAATATCCACAGCATTTTAATCGAATGTTTAAAAAGAATACGGGTTACACCCCAATTGAATACAGAAGTTTAAATTAAAATCTATAAACCAAAGAATGCTTGAGAATTTCCCTTTTTATTTAGGTCTTTTAATTGTTATTTTATTACTGATTATGTTGGCTAATAAAATAAAAGTAGCTTATCCCATATTATTAGTATTGGCAGGATTGGCTATCAGTTTTATTCCAAAAGTGCCTTTAATACAAATCGAACCCGATCTTATCTTCTTTATATTTCTGCCACCATTATTATACGAAGCGGCGTGGACAGTTTCATGGAAAGAAATGTGGCGATGGCGACGCATTATTACAAGTTTTGCCTTTGTAGTCGTTTTTGTCTCGGCACTTTCTGTAGCATTAGTGGCCAATTATATTATTCCCGGATTTTCATTAGCATTAGGCTTTGTTCTGGGCGGAATTGTATCTCCTCCGGATGCGGTAAGTGCCGGTGCTATTTTGAAATTTGTAAAGGTGCCTAAAACTATTTCATCCATTTTAGAAGGCGAAAGTTTACTTAATGATGCTTCCTCATTAATTATTTTCAGATTTGCGATGATTGCCGTGGCAACTGAGCAATTTATATTTTATAAAGCAGCGGTAAGTTTTAGCTGGATGATTTTTGGCGGAGTTGGAATTGGCTTATTAATTGGATGGCTTTTTATGAAAGCACATAAATATTTGCCTACAGATGCCAATGCAGATATCGTTTTATCATTAGCTACACCCTATATTATTTACCTCGCTGCCGAAGAAGTTCACAGTTCAGGTGTATTGGCCGTAGTGTGTGGCGGATTGCTTTTGTCTAATAACCGACACAGATTTTTGAGCAGCAGATCTCGTTTGCAGGGTATAAATGTTTGGCAGAGTCTTACTTTTATCCTCAATGGTTTTGTATTTATGCTCATTGGCTTAGATCTTCCACAAATTACAAACGGACTTAAAGTCGAGGCTGTCAGCATTTCGTCGGCAATTGGTTATGGCGTTCTGATAACATTTGTTTTAATTATCAGTAGAATTATATCCTCTTATGGTGCTGTTGTCGTGACGCTCATTGCGCGAAATTTTATTACAGTTGCCGATAGCAGAAATCCCGGTTACAAAACCCCCTTTATATTGGGCTGGACCGGAATGAGAGGTGTAGTTTCATTAGCTGCTGCCCTGTCTATACCTGTTTATCTGAATAATGGCAACGGTTTTCCGCAGCGAAATCTTATTTTATTTATCACTTTTATCGTTATTCTTTTAACGTTGGTCATTCAGGGATTAACATTACCTTATTTCATTAAAAAAATTAATCTTACGGATGTTTATGATCCGCTGCCAAAAGAAGAAGCTCATAATAACCTGCGCCACGAATTAGCCGAATTTGCTTTAAATTATCTTAAAACCAATTACAGCGACCAGATCGAAAATAATACTTCGTTACAGCATCTTATTCATAAATGGGAACAATACAGTAATGGCATTGATGATGAAGCAATAGGCAAAGAACTGAAAGTAATTTATCTTGATTTATTAAACGAGCAAAGACAATGGCTAATTGCTAAAAACAAAGAAGATCAAACGCTGGATGAAACCATCATTAGGCGACAAATGCATTATTTAGATATTGAAGAGGAAAAATTGCGTTATCTCTAAAAGATAGTTTGTAAAGCATTACTTCTAAACCCGACCCTTGATATCCGGAATTTTCTCTGTTAGATTTTTCCAGTATCGTTTTCGCATGTGTTGGAGATGAAGTTTTGTATTTTTTCGGGATTCAATATTGACACTTTTGAAATAATTGCGCCATAAATCCTGAAAAAGTTCTTCGCCTTCATCGCCTATTTCTGCTAAAAACTTAGAAGAATTTGATTCAGTATTAAATTGTATTGCTACATTCGAAACATTTTTAAGATCATAATAAATACCATATTTACGTTTGGCATCATAAATTAACCAGCGCTGATCAGCATAACGGTTTTTAAAATGATTTTCTATAAGGGGCAAAACATTGCAATCCGGTTCAACAATCGCATAATACAATTGGTCTTTTGTTAATTGAAACCGAACAAAAGCCTCCATTCGATGTGATTCTTTTCCTGTCAGTCTAATGGCTTTTCGCAGTTCTAAAACATCATTATTACTAAAATCGTCTTCTACATTTATTGTACTTGACAATACATATTGCACATACCGAAACATGATTTCTTCGATCTTATTGGTTTCAGATAAAAAGGCATGATACAAACCCTGAAATCCATTTTTCGAAAGACGCTTTTGTAATCCGCTTAAAACCCGCTTTACTTTTATCTCATCTGTAATCACTGTATGATTGGTAGAAAAAAGCAAATCGGCAGAGGCTTCGTTTTTGGCAAAAACAATATCCTGCAATTTATATTCATAAATTTCGAATACGGCTGTAACCCAGCCTTCATAAGTACCATCGTAAATTATCTGTGTCATTCTAATTTTATTCCGTAATTGTGATTACTTCGTCCATTCGTTTGCTCAATATTAAACACATAGAAACATAGATTTTATATGCAAAAAAGGATACAAAAAAGAAATACATTTCTTTCACATAGTCCCGAAGCTTCGGGATGCATTTTAATCAAGTGAAACGCCTTTTTAATAAACAAAGGCTATGTTTCTATGTGTTAAAAATTACTACCATTGCATTTAATTAACTAAAATAAAGCAAGCTGATTCGAAAAGTCATTCTTGTATTTACTCTTTTGAGTATTGAGAATATGATCTTTGATTTGAATAGAAGTTAAATCCTTTTGTAATTGAAAAGGTGTTGCAAATGCCAGAAAATATTTGGCGCGCGTGTAGGCGATTCCTAATTTTTGTAAATCCTGAGGAACCAGTTTTTTAAATTTTCTTGCTGCAACAATTTTTTTTGCACTCAAAAAACCGATACCCGGAATACGTTTAATCAGTTCGAGGTCGGCAGTATTTACATCAACCGGAAACTGATTCATATTACGCAACGCCCAACCTAATTTTGGGTCGATATCAAGATCCAGATTAGGCTGATCAAAACCCACGATTTCATTTACATTAAATCCGTACAAGCGAATTAACCAATCGGCCTGATACAAACGATTTTCGCGAATCATCGGAACCGGAGTTCCTATCGCAGGAAGTCTGGTATCATAACTAATAGGAACATATCCGGAATAATACACGCGTCGCATGTTCATTTGATCATAAAAATAATTGGCCATTCCCAGAATTTCCATATCATTTTCCTGCGTCGCACCAATCACCATTTGTGTGCTTTGCCCTGCCGGAGCAAATAGCGGAGCTTTATAATTGAGTTTTTTCTCTTCTTTATGACCAACGATTTCATTTTTCAGATATTCCATTGGTTTGATCACATCGATATGATTTTTTTCCGGCGCCAGTAATTTAAGGCTTTTCTCTGTTGGCATTTCGACATTTACACTCAAACGATCGGCGTACATTCCGGCTTGTTGCAGTAATTCATCGCTGGCTCCCGGAATGGCTTTAAGATGTATATAACCATTAAAATTTTCTTCTAATCGTAATTTCTTGGCAATCCTCACCAAACGTTCCATCGTATAATCTGGATTATCAAAGATGCCGGAACTCAAAAATAAACCTTCGATATAATTTCTTCTGTAAAAACCAATCGTAAGATCAACGACTTCCTGCACCGTAAAAGCGGCACGTTTTACATCATTACTTTTTCGGCTTACGCAATACGCGCAATCAAAAATGCAATGATTGGTCAGTAAAATTTTCAGCAACGAAACACAACGGCCATCTTCGGTATACGAATGGCAAATACCATATCCTTTTGCATTTCCTAATCCGTTATCCTTATTTTTTCGATTGCTTTGACTTGACGAACATGAAACATCATATTTCGCCGCATCAGCCAAAATCGACAACTTCTCCATCACTCTTTCATGTACCATTTTGAGCCTTTTTTTGTGGTTAAAAAAACTAAATTTGTTTCGCCTCAAAACTACTCTTTTATGATGCAAAAAATCTGAAATTGGTTGTTCTAAATTGTATCAAAATGCAACACTACAGCTTCAACTATTTGATTATGTGATTACAATCCAATTTTTCCTTCGGCCCAATAAGCCTGGGTATAGATTTTTTTATTGAGGACACCTTTTTCTTTTAATACTTTTCTAAACGCCTGAATAGACTTTGCATTTCCCATTAAATAAAACTGTCCGTTTTGCCAAAGATCCCAAATTTTAGCATCTAATTTATTCAGCGTTTCTATTGCAAATTCGGCTTTGTTGACAGACTTTGGAACAATATCAACCGAAAAACCTAACTTATCAGCAACTTCCATATCATCAGGATCCAGTTCTAAAATACCGAGGTAATTATTTTCGTTAGCATTAATTTCATCCTTAAAACTTTTAAAAACACTAATACAGGTTTCATCTCCATAAAAAAACTGGTATTTTTCTTCTTTTTTAAAAAACTCAAAACCTCGTGGCATTCCCACCGTTATTTGATCATCAGGTTTTAGGTTTTCGACGAAATAACTTCCAGGACCATTTTTATGAATATGAAAAATAACTTCAAATGTTCCTTTTTCGCTATTCCATTTACTGGGCGTATAATTTCGATAATTGGTATCATCAATCCTGATAATTATGGCTTGGCCAATTTTAAAATTGATGTGCGGAAAATGACCTTTGAACCTAATTCTCTTTATATTTTGGCTCAGCATTTTAGTATCGGTAACTTTTACTTTGCAAATTTTACTGCTAAAGGCAAGTTCCATAAAATCTCCAATAATTTTAGGCATCGAATTCATAATGGTATGTTTTAATTTCAATGCAAAATTGAAACTAAAACACAAAAAACAGGTTGCAGAAGAAATAGGGATGATTGGACTATTCGCGGAATTTCAATCGAAAGGCTAATGGGGTTTCGCCAGTTATTTTTTTGAATAATCTTGAAAAATAAGTATGATCTTCGAATCCTAACATAAAGGCAATTTCTTTGACATCATTTTCGGTATAATACAGCAATCGCTGCGCTTCTATAATCATGCTATTTTGTAACCAATAAGTGACTGATTTACCTGTCGAAGCATTCACACAATAATTCAAATGGGAAGTAGTAATATTTAATTTTTGAGCAAAAAACGATGGACTTTCTAAAAAAGTAACTTCAGAAATTAATTGTTTAAAATTAGAATAAATCAGCATCGATTGATTTTTAATTTCTGATGCTACAGTATTGGATGCTGAATAAATATTGACAAAACGGTAAACTAAAGCATTAAAAAGACCATTGACAATAGCCGTTTTATTGAGAATAGTATCTTCAAAAGAACGGTGCAATAGCGCAACAGTTTGCAAAAGATCGTGCTTGTGGAGTTTATCAATTTTATTTACCTGATCAACAATTTTCAGATGCTGAAAAACAGCTGCACAATGATTCGGAATTAAAAATGGAGCTACGCTTATATAATATCCAACTGCATCCGGTGAAACAAATTTTGGCGCATGAATCTGGAAAGGTTTTATAACTACAATACTTTGTGCACTAATTTTCAAGTCTATCATATCACATTTCATAATGACTTTGCCTTTGATAAGCACAAAAAAAATATAAAAATCATCGCGATGTGTTCCTAATTTATTTATGGTTTCTGCATCTCGTCCCAATACAGACGATTCGGCAATATAAATACCGCCAACTGCTTCTGAACTCTGATTGTAAACAGGAATTTTCAAATTGTGATTTTTGGATTTATGAATAACACGTAAATTCTAAACGATGAGGTCTGTACAAACTTAGAAAATTAATCCTAAACTCAGTATAGATAGCAAACAATCTGTTTTTTAAAAGCAAAATCCCTTTCATCATAAATGATTAAAGGGATTTTATATTTTTATTTTAAAAGAATAATGAAGCTTAGAAAGTCACAAATTTTACTCCAAGGCTAAACCATCTTGAAGGAAGAGGCACCGCTCCTACTTCATAATAAGTCGCATTAAAGATGTTTTGCGCATCTACATAAACAGTCACTTTTTTGATCGATTGACTTACTCTAAAATCATTTACCCAGTACGATGGTCCGGTTACTCTTTGGCTAAAACGGGTTGCAAATAAAGCGGTAAAATTTTTATGCTGAAAATCTATTGTATTGGTTACCTGATGTTCCAGAGACGAAACCAAATATTTGGCATAAACAGTCGAAATTACATCCTGAAATTTAAAATCCAGATAAGAATATGCCAGATTGATATTCAACTTAGAATCGTTAGAAAAACTGACTCTGTAGTTGCTACGTAAATTAAAACCATTGGTATTCAGATTTCCGTAGTTGTTACTTTGCCACGGCTCTGTTGTTACATTTCTTGTCCAATCGATAAAATTGCTGATCTTTCTAAAGAAATAATTGGCATTAAAACTAAAATCCCTTTTGATGTATTTGAATCCTATTTCACTCTGAAAAGCATTTTCGGTATCCAGATTCGGATTTCCAATATTTCCCGGACGCTGGTTAAGATATAAATCAGTAAACGAAGGAATACGCTGACTTGTACCAATATTTCCGATGATTTTAAAAGCATCTGTAATCGCATAACTTGCATCTAATCCCGGGTAAGCCTGCCATTTATAATCGGAATTATAATTGACATAAGTTCCAAAATTTACATCAAGCTTTTCTATAAAAGTCGTTCTATACTGCAGATAAATTCCGTAATTGTCACGATTATGATCCCCAATATTAGATGAGTGAATATCTTCGCTTCTTACTTCGGCTCCAAAGCCTAATTCTCCTGTCTCCATTTTATACGTAGTATTCACTTCTGCAGCTACTGAGTTGGTATAATGCTGGCTTCTTCCTGCGTTGAGGTTCGAAATTCCGTAATAACGGTAATCATCATAATTGTATCTGTAACTTACTCTAGGCATCAAAGTCCATTTTTCAGACAGCTGATGTTTCGATTGTACCGATGCAAAAGTTGTTTGTACCACTTCGCTTGAGTTTTTATCTCCTGGCGCTGCATAAAATCCGTTTGCTCCAAAGCCATTATTAATGTAACCAAATGAAGTTAAAATTTCGTTGGTATCATTTAACTGGTAATTACCCTGATAAAAGATTTTATTATTTTCGAAAGCTGTGTTATAGCGATATCCGTTGCTTTTATCATGCGAAGCAAAAAGCGAATGTTGCTGCTTTTCTTTGCTTAAAACACCACCAACCTGAATTCCGGTACCATAAAAAGTATCACCCGTATTTTGTGTATCCTTTTCGAAATTCGAACCTGCATAACTATTGACTAAAAATCCGGACTGCGTTGGTTTTTTGGTAATAATATTGATCGCTCCAGTTAAACTATTTACACCATAGGTAAGCGCTGCCGGTCCGCGGATGATTTCGATTCTTTCGATTACCTCAACCGGAATAGGGAGATTAAGCATATTGTGAGCGGTTTGAGAATCTATAACTTTGGCTCCGTTTAAAAGAACCACCGTTTGTTCGAAACTTCCTCCGTCGACACTTACATCAGCCTGACTTCCAAAAGGGCCTCTTTGTCTAAGGTCAACTCCGTTGGCATATTGCAGAATTTCCTGAACAGATCTTCCCGGTAATTTTGCAATTGTAGCCTGATCAATTACGTAAACGTTTCTGTTTTTCTTGGATATAGGTGTACTAAACCTATTTTCATGAATAATTACTTCATCAATATTAATGGTATCTTTTTGCACCTGAGCTTGTAAACTAACACTTAATAGAGTCAGTGCAGCAAAATAAAGTTTTGTCATTTGTTTTAATTTTTTGCAAAAGTAGTATCTTGCCGTACTACTAATGTATACCAGTTTTACAAAAATGGATAGTCCGGTTCAAATTCCTTTTAAAAGTTTCATTCAGCTCAAGCCTGAAGAAACTACCGCTTTGTATTTGCAAATCGTTTTTGAGTTTATAAAAGCAATACAAATTGGGTTGCTTCCTGAAGGCACAAAACTTCCGGGAACCCGCATATTATGTAAAGTATTAGAAGTAAACAGAAATACCCTGATCAAAGCTTTTCAGGATCTCGAATTGCAAGGCTGGATCGAAATTTTGCCCAACAAGGGAACCTTTATATTATCTGAAAAACAACAAAAGAACAAAGCCGATTTTACTGACGAAAGTAAAAATGTATCAAAAGCAAACGAAGGTTTTACTTTTAAACATTCTACAATTCTTGAAAACCCAAAAGAAACCAGCGATTTGCCTTATCAGTTTAATGATGGTTTGCCTGATTTGCGATTGGTACAAAGCGATGTTCTGGCAAGATTGTATGTTTCTAAATTAAAAAACCAAAAAACCACCAAAACCTGGGAACAAATTCAGGCGCAATCGCATTTGAATTTTAAAACCCAGTTTTCTAATTTTTTAAACTTAACAAGAGGAATTCGTATTTCGACCTCGAATTTATTGACTACAAGCAGTCATGAAATTAGTTTGTATCTCGTGACCAAACTACTCATTTCTCCAGGCGATAAAGTGGTGGTGGCTTCTCCGGGATATTATATTTCTAATATGACATTGTCTTACAGTGGTGCACAAATTATTACAATACCCGTTGATAAAGACGGCATCGATACCCAACAGTTAAAACAAATTTGCGAGCAACATCAAATCAGGATTTTGTATTTAACTTCGAATTATCATTATCCAACAACAACTTCATTGAGTGCAAAAAGACGAATGGAAGTTCTGGAACTGGCCAATCGCTACGGATTTGTGATTATTGAAGATGATTACGATTTTGATTTTCATTATGACAATAATCCCGTTCTGCCTCTCGCCGCCTTAGATTCAAACGAAAGAGTGGTTTACATCGGATCGTTTGGAAGATCTTTACCGGCAGGATTTGGTTACGGATTTATCGCTGCACCATCTGCTTTTATAAGAGAACTCGAAAAACATCAAAACATTCTCGAATCCGGAATTGATGTTATCAAGGAACAGGTTTTAACTGATTGGATCAAGGAAGGCGAAGTGCATCGTCTTTCGAAAAAAAACAAAAAAATCTACAAAGAACGCAGGGATAATTTTGTTTTATTATTGAAAGAAAAACTGGAAGGAAAAATCAAATTTCAGGTTCCGTTAAGAGGTTTGGCGATTTGGGTAGAATGGCTGGATCACTTTAATTTGATACAATTGCAGAAACAATGTGCCGCAAATGGATTATTTTTGCCCAAAACAGTTTTATATCAAACCAAAGATCTTACGGCAACCCGTTTAGGTTTTGGAAATTTTGATCAAACGGAAATGGAAAATGCCGTAACTATTTTACGACAGTCTCTTGATGCTATTTTATAAATCTAAGTGTTAGATATTTTTCACGCAGATTTAGCAGATCTGGCAGATTTTTTATAATCTCTTTAATCTGTGGCTTGATTTAAAACATTTTAAAATAAAAACATAACATGGAAATAGACCAAATTCTTGACCTGATCTATCCTCTTCCGGAACTTTCAAAACTAAAACTTCAAAATTGTGTAAAAGAAGTGCGTTTCTCTAAAGGTCATATTTTATTGCGTGCTGATAAAATTGAAACCACTATTTATTTTATTCGAAAGGGAATTGCAAGAGCATATGCCAATCGTGATGATAACGAGGTTACTTTTTGGTTTGGTAAAGAAGGAGATACGGTTTTATCAATGAAAAGTTATGTCGCCAACCAGAAAGGATATGAAGATATTGAACTTCTGGAAGACTGTGATTTATATGAATTAAAGTCTGAAAAACTGCAAAAACTCTTTGAAGAAGATATACACATTGCCAACTGGGGACGAAAATTTGCCGAAAAAGAACTTGTAAAAACCGAAGAACGCCTGATCTCGCGCCAGTTTCGTACTGCTACAGAACGCTATAAAGAATTACTTGCTGATTATCCGCACTTAATTCAGCGTGTACAATTGGGACATATTGCCTCTTACTTAGGAATTTCTCAAGTGAGTTTGAGTAGAATTCGCGCCGAAATAAAATAGTTTCATTTTTTAACAAATGTAAAATTCCCTGCCAATTCCTTTTCTAACCTTTGCAAAAAAAAGATATGAACTGGATTATTTTGATTATTGCCGGCTTATTTGAAGTGGGTTTTACATTGTGTTTAGGAAAAGCAAAAGAAACTACCGGAAACGAAATGTACATGTGGTATACGGGATTTTTAATATCGCTTATTGTAAGTATGGGACTTTTAATGAAAGCGACACAAACTTTACCTATTGGTACCGCATATGCCGTTTGGACAGGTATTGGAGCTGTTGGAACTGTTTTAATTGGCATTCTAGTATTTAAAGATCCTGCTAATTTCTGGCGACTCTTTTTTATTACAACGCTTATTGGTTCAATTATAGGTTTAAAAGCGGTATCTCACTAAAATATATCATTTAGCATATAAGACAAGCGGATTGGTACAAACTAATCCGCATTTTTTTATCTATAATTTTACATTTTCTCTTTAAAATCAGGTATTTCTACGTAGTGTTATAAATGTTAAAAAAACGAATTTTGTTTACCGAATGTGAGAAACCGTAAATAATTCTCAACAAACGATTATAAATTAGCAAAACATTTACTTAAAAATTAAAAAAGATACTCATTATACATTTCAAACCTGAAAAAGAAAACTATGAAAAATCTTTGGTGTTGGCGTTGCAAAATGGAAGTTCCTATGCTTAATGAAGAGGAATATAAAGTAGCCTCTAAACTATATCGAGATGGTTTTCAAACAGGGAAATGTAGTATGACCAGAAAAAAACGATTTAAAGACCTGCTTGACTATTATAAAAATTTAACAGGATTTGAAGAGACCAGTCCTAATGCAATCATGCACCATCGTATCGACTTATACGGTTCTGAATGCGAAAATTGTTCTAAACCGTACAGAACTCCCAAAGCTTCTTTATGTGCTGCTTGCGGCAATAAAAGAGCATCAACCATTATCAATTATGCCGCAACTTTACAAGAGGCCGCACCAAAATGGTGGCAGAAATTCTGGATACTGAATAGGGCTGAGTAACTATTTTTATTACTTTTATAAAAATCATAAAACATGAAGATCAACTATAAAATTCAATTTTTTCTATTAATTATTTGTCTTTTTTTATTGGTCTAGGAATCTTCTCCATATCAAATACAGGACTAAAAACCGGAACAGAACTTTTTTGGCAAATCTCTGCTTTTGTGCCATTTGTAACATCAGCAATTATTTTTGGCATTAACATTTATTCTCAGCGATTTAAAAATTAGATTGCTTACCTCTTCTTGTAAAAGATTTTATCACATTACTTTATATCTAATTTAGATTGTGTTTATAGCAAAAGGAGATTATTTATTCAATGTCAAAAATGCGTTAAAAAACTTTTCTGATAGCAGTTTTTCGACAATAAAAAATACTTTTGTGAGATAGGAAAAACAAAGACTTATCAGCAACCCGAAACACAATAGTATGGATTACGAAAAATTCATCTTCTGCCTCGAAGGTGTTCCAGACGTAGACGACGACAGAGAGACCCTCGTAGTAAAGAACCTGGAAGAAATTGCTATTGATCAGGGTATTGCCAGTATTTATAAAACCTGCGATACAATTGAAGGTCTTGAAGAAAGTTTGAATGTGTTGCTTTACGAAGATCATAATTTTAAAGATTATGAAATCATCTATTTGGTAATGCCAGGTGAAGCCAATACTATTTGCCTGCACGATTACTATTACAGTCTCGAAGAAATAGCTGAACTTTTTGAAGGAAAAATGAAAGGTAAAATCATTCATTTTGCCAATCTAAAGGTTTTGGATTTAAATGACGAAGAAGCTCAATACTTTCTGGACATCACCGGTGCGCGCGCTATTTCAGGTTACGGATCTACTTATAATAAAATTGCCAGTTCCAGCACAATCGACAAAGCCTTTTTTAGTTTGTATCAGGATAATGATGATATTACCGAAGTGGTAGAAGAATTGTATCAAAAACATTATGCTTTGTGCAAATTACTCGATTTTAGATTGTATTATTGAATATGAAGGCAAAAACAATTGAGAAAATAAAAACCTATAGCCCAACAGGATTTCGCGAGAAGTTTCTGGGAGAAGACAATCCTATTCATTTGCTTTTCAAATCAAATTCGGATCATTTTTTCTGTCTTGAAATTGAGGACATGATGCAAATGCAGCATCCTGTTCCACCTTCTAAACATTCTTGTCATACCTTAATTTTTATTTCCTCAGGTCTGCATGTTATGAAATTGGGGTATCAGGAATATACTTCTACCGATAATGAAATCATCGTGATACCGGCTGGACAGATTTTCTCTCTTGAAAATATTAACAATATACACAAAGGCTTTATATGCCAATTTCATCCTGATATTTTAATTGGAAAATACGGCAGCCGTGAAATGATCAATGAATTTGATTTCATGAAAATTTCCGGTAATCCCAAAATCACGCTGGATGTTAACGATGTTACTGATATTACAGCCATTCTTAAGCGACTTCACAAAGAATATTCAGAAACTTCAAGCGCAAATCTCAATATTGTGCAATCGTATTTGATTACATTGTTTTATGAAATGAATAAAAATTCGGTTAAAAGTGCTAAAAGTATTTCTGCTGCTGAAGTGATTACCAATAAGTTTAAAGAGCTTATTTATACCAATATCAAAACACATCATCAGGTCAATTATTATGCTTCTTTACTCAATGTTACTCCAAATCATTTGAATAAATCCGTAAAGGCCATCACAAACAAAACCGCAGCCACATGGATTGATGAAACCATTTTGTTAGAAGCGAAATATTTACTCTTTCAAACCTCTCTTTCTGTAAGCGAAATAGCAATGCAGGTAGGTCATGAAGATCATTCTTACTTTAGTCGGTTTTTTAAAAAATTTGAAGGAATCACTCCTATCCAGTATCGAAAATTGATTGATAAGTCCTAATTATTGCTTGCAGAATCCTATCAAAACGAAAAGCATTTATTGAAATTTGCCAAGTAAAAAAAAAGCAAACTATGATTTATGTTTTTAAGACTTCCGTTGATACAAATTCGAAATTAGAATTCGCAAATGCATTGCTTCAAGAATTACTACCGAATGCTTTTTGGAATTTTGATCTTGAAGATTGTGATAACATTTTAAGAATTGACAGTGAAGAAGAAATAAACGAAATAGTTCTAAAAAATCAAGTTTTCGATTGCATCGAATTAGAATAAACAGCCTTTTTTTAAATTCTTTCAAACCTCAACTTACTATTATGGAGACTGCATTACATCAGAACAAAACCTTTGACACTATTGATTACTCAGATCAAAAACTATCTGATAATGAATTTATAAACTGCGATTTTATCAATTGCAACTTCTCTAAAAGCGATTTCAGTTCTATCGATTTTTTAGATTGTACTTTTAAAAATTGCAATCTTTCGCTTTCTGTTCTTAAAAATACAGGATTAAAAAACATCAAATTTATCGGTTGTAAATTAATGGGACTTGACTTTAGTGCCAGTAATAGCTTTTTGTTTTCGATGTCTTTTCAGGATTGCCTTCTTGATTATTCGACTTTTATTTACAAAAAACTAAAGAAAACATACTTTATAGATTGCTCGATAAAAGATGTCGATTTCTCAAATACTGATTTGTCTTTAGTTGTATTTAAAAATTGTGATCTTGCCAATGCTACTTTCCAGGATTGTATTTTAGAAAAAACCGATTTTAGAAGTTCACGAAATTATGCATTTGATCCCTCTGAAAACAAAATAAAAAGTACCAAAGTATCTCATGCCGCACTTGCCGGATTATTAGAAAAATTTGATCTGGATATTGAATAATTTAAAAGTTTACAGTCACAGTTTTTAGTCTCAGATTTCCGTTGAGATTTAAACCTTTTGACCCAATTGATTTTAAATCAAAAAAGGGATATAGCCTAAAGCTACATCCCTTTTTTCTAACTAACACTTAAAAATGAACTATTTTATCCAACGAGGGTCACCCACTCCGTTGTCTTTTAATGTTTGATTACTTATTGTAAAATCGCCTCCTGTAGCATTTGCAAACTGCGGGTTTAATGCACTTCCTGAAGAATCAGATTTTAATGCTCCTGTAGGATTTGCCAAATTTAAAGTAAGAGCATTAAAGTAATTATTATTCGAAAATGCAGGAGCGTTTGTAGCTGTCTGATTAATATATCTTGCGATTGTTTCAGCAAATATCGAATTACGAACAATTGTTGAATTATTCAAAAATCGAACATATAGTATTTGATATCCACCTGCTGAAATTGTATTTGTAACTTTATAGAATGTACAACCATCAATTAATATATTTGCTGTAAGACCTGTACCAAATGCTGTTGTTTGATCTTCTCTTATAAAGGCTCTTCCTGGAACACAATTATTAAATGTGCTTTTTGTTATAACAATACTTGCAAAATAAGCTGCTCTCGAATCAATAAACTCTCCAGTAGCGCCTGAACCGAAATCAGTAACAACACAATTATCTATTGTAATTGATTCAACTCTTGCAGCGATACCTGTTGGTGCAATAACAAATGATCCTAGATAATTATCAACGATACAACCGCTAACTATGATTTTACCATATGTACCGGCTTGATTAATTTTTACAAGATCTCCCTGGGTTTTTTCTCCATCTAAATCCAGATCAATTAAACTTAGATTAGAAGCGCTACTACTTAACGTAAATCTAACAGATAACTTTGGTTTATCACCCGCACGTAATCCTCTTATTGTAATTCCCTTATCTAATATAATTTCACCTTTAAACACCTGATAATCGCCAGGCATAAGCACTAATGTAGAACCTGCAGGAGCAGCAAGAATAGCAGCATTTAAATCATCGGTAGGTTTTACTAAAATTCCGGTTCCAATATCTATTCCGGTTTTAAACGTCCTAACTCCTCTTGTTTTAGTTCCATTAAGTAAAGTTGCTGTATAATCTGTTTCACTTATAAGACCTGACACTAAAGCAACTCCTGCTATTTTTTCTTCTGCTGTTACAGCATGTACAATATTGCCTGGATTGATAGAAATTTGTGTTACAGTACTATTTGGAGTCCATCTTAATGTAACCTGCTTTGCCTCAACATCAGCATCGGCAACAGGTAATAAAATTTGCTCTGTCAATGTTGTAGCTGTTGTAACAGACCATTTAGAATCTGCTAATCCATTCCCGCTTACTGCTTTTACTCTGATAGAATAAACAGTTTCACCTTCTAACTGAATTTGTACAGGAAGTTCCGTAGGTGATACTTTAACCGTTTTATAAATTGTTTCAAAATTAGCATCGTCTGCACTAAATTCTACTACATAATAGCTTGCCACTTCCTCTTCTTTCACAGTCCAATTTAATTCGACTGTAGTTTGATTTCTAATTTTTGTAGTTAGTCCAATTGGAGAAAATTCTCTGCTTGCTCCTATATCGTCCGATACTGCTTCATTGTAACTCTCACAGCTGGAAAAGACAAGCAACATTAGCAACGTGGCCAGTAATCCTTTTAATATATATTTTGTTTTCATAATAAGTTATACTTCATTATTAATATTTTATTCGCAAAACGCTTATACTCTAATAATTGACTAATTGTCCGTTACTCGTATTGATAAGTGATTGCCATATTGGCCAATATTGTCTTGTATCAGGATCAACTCCCAATTTATATAGTGAATTTATCTTATCATCTTTCAAAATATTCCAGGCGCTTGCTCCTTTGCTATCCACCAAAAGACTATAATCACCTCCAGGATTTTGATTTTCTCCTTTATTTAAGCCATACACAATTAGTGTTTCATTATCTTCTTTATATTTATAATATAGATCAGTCGGTACAGCTGCATATTCTCCACTTCGTTGCTGTAATTTGAACATTTTTTCTTTAGCCAGATCCAAATTCGTTTTCAATAAATTCCATCGGATAAGTTGTTGCTTACGTTCCATTTCTCCAGTAAACTCATATTTGTTCTCATCAACAATAGCCTGAAACATTGCTTCTTTCCCGCTAAATGAATCTACATAAGCATCCACTTTTTGTGGCTGATCAGCAGCAGCAAATGCTCTTCTTCGCACTTGCTTTAAATATGGTGCTGCTGCACCTGGTCCTTCTAATTCATTTGCAGTTTCAGCAGCAATTAAAAGCACTTCAGCATAACGCATATATACTTTATTTATACCGTCATCATCTTTATTATTAAGAATACGATTCATCCACTCAATACGATATTTTCCAAAAAACCATTTATTCATAACTCCTAACTCTTGCTGAGCTTTTCCATTAACTAATTTTCCCCAACTATAAGGCACACAAGTAACATCTCTGCGTGTATCTGCCTGATCATAGTCATAAAAAACAGTTGGTAAAGGTCCAGCCGTACCTCCTATACTAGTTCCTCCAGTCTGGTATTGATCTACATTATTATGCAGAACAGCAAAACTAATTAACATTTTTCCTCTACCAGCACCAAATGGTATTTCCCAAAGAGATTCTCCTCCGGCACTTAAAACTTCTTTATTTACATTTTTCCAAAATGATTCGAACGAAGGGTTTAGATTCGCTTTTCCACTTGCTATTACTGAACGGGTTTCATCGAGTGCCAATTTATACATATTCGCTACTGAAAGATCAGGATCAGTACTTCTTCTAACACCATCCTTATATTGCTGGTATCCGCTTGCAGCTAATGCTAAACGTGCACGAAATCCTTTTACAAAAGCTTTGTTAATTCCCTCGACGGTACTGGTAGCAGCACTCTCATTAGGCCATGGCACTAAAGTAGCTGCCTCACCCAAATCTGCAATAATTTGTTTATAAATTATATCACGATTTGATCTTGGCAAGTATAATGTTTGTGAATTAACCGGCTCAAAACGAGCTGGGACATCACCATGTTGCTTTATTAAATCAGAGTAAAAAATGGCTCGCAAAGTTAATGCTTCTCCTAAAAGGTATCCTAATTCAGAACCCGCCACAGGATTACCATAAGTGCGAAGTCCGCGAATACAAAGATTAGCACGTTCAATTCCTCTGTACATTGATGTCCATGGATTTCCTCCACCTCCACCAGCTGTTTCAATAAGATCCATTTGCGAATTATTAGATTTTGCATCATAATTAGTCAAATCCGGCTTATCATTAGAAGTAGTTTCTCCTGAATTGTACCATTCTGTATCTGTATTTAATCCATAAAAAGGCAAAAAACGTCCTCTGTATGAATTAGTGTCTCCAAATGAGATTTTAATTCCATTTACAGCATCTTTGGCTAATCCTGGAGTCGAAAAAATTAATGCTTCGTCTAATGTTGATTGTGCCGGAGCTTCTAGATAATCCTCTTGGCAAGAAGTAAAAAGACCTGCTATTATTAATCCTGCTATTATTATTTTATGTTTCATCTCGATACGTTTTAAATTAAAAATTAAGGTTTAGACCAAAAACAAATTGTCTGCTTCTTGGATATGCTGAATAATCAACACCAGGGGTTAGAGGAGTAGCTGTTCTTGTTGAAACCTCAGGATCAGGACCGGAATAATTTGTAATAGTAAAAACATTACTTGCAGTACCATAAAATCTCAATTTTGAAATTCCCAATGCAGATGTAAACGATTTTGGAGTGGTATAGCCTAAAGTCAAGGTATTAAGTCTTAAAAAAGAGCCATCTTCCATTGCCCAGTCACTAATAACATAATTTCTCATGTATGGAGACCACATTGTTGTATTTGCATTAAGAGCAGTTAAAGCAGCAGGATCTGTAACTAACTGACCTGTAGAAATATCAATATTAGTCCATCTTTGACCGTCGGCCATCTCAGAACTTAGATTTCTATATTGTCCATTTGGAGTAGATGTTGCAAACTCAACTTTATTGGCATTATAAACATCAAAACCAACGCTAAAGTTAAAAGCTGCAGATAAGTCAAAACCATACGCATTAGCATTTAATACAAAACCTCCAGAATATTTTGGATTCGAATTTCCAATTACTGTTTGATCTTTATTATCCACTATGCCGTCACCATTTAAATCTTTTAGCTTCATATAACCAGGTTGTACAGCACCAACAACTGTTGACGCATTTGCAACACCGGTTTTCAACACATATTTACCTCCAACATAATCAAAGTCTGAAACTTCATAACGTCCATCGCTTTTATATCCATACATCATACCAATTGGCGATCCTACACTTACAGAATAATCATTACCTATTCCGGAAACCCATGCGCTCGCAGCTCCAAAGTCGCTCATAGTACCAAGAGAGTTAATACGATTTTTATTTACTGCCATGTTAAATGAAAAATTTAAGCCATAATCTACTTTTTGAATGACTGCCACATTCAAAGTAGCCTCGAAACCAGTATTCTGAGTTTCTCCCATATTTCTATACTGAGTAGAATAACCTGTTCCGCTCACCGGAAAATTTATCAAAAGATCCTGAGTTAAGTTTTTATACATTTCAAAAGAACCATTAATACGTCCTTTAAAAAAATCAAAATCTAAACCTAAGTTTTGTGTAATTGTAGTTTCCCATTTTAGATCGGGATTTGCCAATACAACAGATGGCGCCCAATAGTTACCCATATTATTTATCCATGTACTATTACCCGGAACATAACTTTGAACAGTCTGACCTGTTGGGATATTATTATTTCCTGATTCACCATAACTTAACCTTAACTTAAGCGCATTAATCCATGTAATTTCTTTCATGAAACTTTCTTCTGAAATCTTCCATGCTGCTGCTGTAGCCGGGAAAAACCCCCATTTATTGCTTCCTAAAAATTTACTGGAACCATCTGCACGATAAGTAGCAGTAAAGAGATAACGATCTTTATAATCATAATTTACACGTCCAAAGAAAGAAAGCAACTTATCATCCGGAAAGTAAAAATTATCTACTATTCGGGGTGATCCTTGTGAAGTAAGAGGTATAGACTGATCTAAATTAAAGAAATTAGGTAACCCTTCGATTGTAGAAGAAACATCAGTTCTGCGATAATCAATCATCTCTTCTCCAAGAAGAACTTTTAGATTATGATTCTTTCCAATAAATTTTTTAAGATCATAATTAAGAGTGTTCGCATTTCTAAAACGATAATCTTTACGATCTGTCATTAAAAGCGATGGGGAACCTCTGTGTTCTATACTAGGAGTGTTACGTGCGTAAAAAGTAGAACGCCCGTAAAACCGATAATCCAGAACATTATAATTATCTAGCCCTAATTCTGTTTTAAACACAAGTTTGTCTGCCAGTTTCCAAGAAAAACTACCTAACATATTGAAATTTTTTCTTAATTGTTGACGATCTGTATCTGCCACAGCAACAAAAGGATAAACCAAATAACTAGAACTAGCTTCGTCTGTATCGTCTGTAGTTAAGCCCGGCATTGTTATTGGTGAATATCCCACTGCATGCTTCATACGTGAATCAGCGGGATTTCCTTTTTGCTCGTTGCTTCCTCCGCCATTTATCTCTGTATCAGAATAACGCATAGTAAACGAAAGATCAATTTTATTACTTGCTTTACTATTTAAAGAAAGTGCTAAGTTGTTTCTTTTAAAATCAGAACCTACCATAATACCCTTTTCGTCATAGTTAGCGTAATTAAAACTGTAATTAATTTTATCTGATCCGCCACGTATTCCTAAATCACGACTCTGAACTTCTCCTGTACGGCCGAACACTTGCTTTTGCCAGTTATTTCCTTTTACTCCTTTGTACAAGTCATAATCCTGCCAGTTTCCAAAATATTGCTCGTAAGAATCAGTTTTGCCCTTTGCCAGAAGAGCATATTCGTATTGCCATTTTACAAAATCTTCAGGCTGTAGAACATCTATCTCTTTGGCCATTTTTTTCATGCCATAGAACATGTTAAAACTTACAGCAATTTTTCCGTCTTTACCTTTTTTGGTAGTTACGATGATAACACCATTAGCACCTCTGGACCCGTAAATTGCAGTCGAAGAAGCATCTTTCAGGACAGTCATATTTTCTATATCCGAAGATGAAATATCATTTAAACTATTAACCGGAAAACCATCCACGATAATAAGAGGAGAACTGTCTTGTGTTAATGACCCGCCACCACGAACTCTAATTTTAATATCTGCGTCAGGAGAACCTTCAGAAGAAGTTACATTTACACCCGCTATACGGCCGGTTAAGGCTTCAGCAACGCTGGCAACTGGAACCTTTTTCAAGTCATTCCCCGAAAAAGTAGAAACTGCTCCGGTTAAATCTGATTTTTTTACCGTTCCGTATCCAATAACGACAACTTCATTTAATTCGTTAGATTCCTCAGCTAACACAATATCTAGTTTAGTTTTTCCTGCAACAGCAGTTTCTTTGGTTTTAAAACCAATAAAAGAATACGTTAGAATAGCAGTTTTGGGATTTGAAAGTTTTATTTTATAGTGCCCGTCAAAATCTGTAGAGACACCATTTTTTGTTCCTTTTTCTAATACATTAACACCGGGTAAAGTTAATCCTGCAGCATCTCTTACTGTTCCTTCAAGTATTACCGACTGAGCATTCATACGGTTGCTTGTGAGTAAACACAATAAGAAAACAACTGCAAAGCAACAATTAGTTCCTTTGTTAAATAAATCTTTAAAATTCATGGTCGATTGTTTAAGTTATTAATAGTTTATTGTTTTTAGTGGTTTTTTTTGTATTTGTAATCTTTTAAACTTTTTGATCTTTAAAGGCTATTAATACTTGGGAATAATATCAATTTTTATTTTATAAATAGCCGTTTTTTAGTAAAGTAACACGAAGTTGTAATCGATTACACAAACATAAATATTTTTTTTATATAAAAAGTTAAAATTCATAATAATTTCCTAAAAAAAATATTACATTAAAAATAAAAGCACTTTTTTATACGACTTATGTAATTTTATGCAACTAAAAATATGAATTGTATTATTGTTTTGTTCAGGTTTATTGTTATATTACAGAAAAAACAATCGATTACATCGATAATGATTGAAAATTTATTAATGATTAAATTAAGACTGTAAATATTCGTAAAAAGATAGTCTAAAGAAAAAAGGAACTCTGATAATAGACTTCATTTATAAAAAAATTGGTTAAGAAGAGCCAATTAATTTAAAGCAAAAAAAAGCCTTTAAACAAGATCGTTAAAGGCTATATAATTAAAAAGAAAAACTTACATGTTATTAAGCACCCTGTAGCTGTAAATTACTTTTATGTTTTTGCATCAAAACATAGGTAATTACCATTCCGATAACAGCCATTGCAACTCCAATAAGATTTGGCGAAGCATAACTGTATCCTGCTGCCAAAGGCAAACCTCCCAAAAAAGCTCCTAAAGCATTCCCGATATTAAAACTTCCCTGAAGCGCTGCCGATGCAATCATTTCAGCGTCTTTGGCTGTTTTAATCATCAACATTTGTATAGGCGCAATTACCGAAAAAGAGATAGCACCTGTCAGAAAAGTCAGGAATAAAGAAATGTATTGATTATATGAAAATAAGTACACCAAAATCAAATCGATCGACATGACAAACAACAAAGCCAATACTGTTGGTGCAGGCGAGTATTTATCGGCTAGTTTGCCTCCAATAAAATTTCCCACTACCATTCCTAATCCGGCAAGAATTAAGATATAAGAAACGTCTTCGGCTGAAAATTTAGAAACATTAATTAATAAAGGTGCGATGTAACTAATCCAGGCAAATAATCCTCCAAATCCAATTGCGGTAATACCTATAATTAGCCACGCCTCGGTTTTCTTAAAAAATTGCAGTTGGGTTTTCATATTTACATTTCCGCTTTTCTCAAGATTTGGCATCCATAAAGAAATAAATAAAAATGTAAGCAATCCTACAGCAGCAATTAATATAAAAGTATAGCGCCATATAAAATGATGCCCTATATAAGTACCAATAGGCACACCTATTAAATTGGCCAATGTAAGACCCGAGAACATAATGGCAATAGCCTGGGCCTCTTTACCTTTATCAGCCAAACGACTCGCTACAACTGCGCCAACCCCAAAAAAGGCTCCGTGTGGTAATCCGGAAAGAAATCTGGATGCGAATAAAAAATTATAATCTGGCGCAATAATCGAAAGCGCATTAAAAACAGTTAACATCAATGCTAAGATTAAAAGCATTTTCTTTGGCGGAAAGTTTCTTCCAAGGATTACTAATAAAGGTGCTCCAATAACAACTCCAAGTGCATAAGCAGAAATTAAATAACCTGCAACCGGAATCGAAACTTTCATATCTGAGGCAATATCTGGCAACAAACCCATCATAACAAACTCGGTAATACCAATTGTTAATCCTCCTAATGAGAGTGCAATAAGACTTTTTTTCATTTGTTTTTATAAGAAAGGAATAGATTTTCTATGGTGCAAAGTTAACACTGTTAAGCAGAAAATTAGTTGTACATTTGCGATATAAACTTGTAAATTTAAGTTATGCCAATTTTAAATCAATTCAAAACCCTGGTCATTGATGAATTTGAAGATGAGAAATTTCACCTTCCGCCGCATACGCATACTTATTACGAAATCATTTATATCAAAAAAGGGACTGGCGTTCATCACCTGAACAACAACTTATTACCTTATAAAACAGGTGACCTTTTTGTAATTTCACCAGAAGATGAGCATTATTTTGATATTAAAAAGAGTACACGCTTTTTCTATATTAAGTTTACCGATAATTATTTCAATTCGAAACAAAATCTTACTTGTGATGAATTTTTAATTCATACTCCTGAAAGTTTCATGCGTGATAGGACCCTAAAAGAAACGGTTCTTAAATTAGATGATCCCTGCAAAACAATCTTAAAAAACACAATCGAGAACATTGCTGCTTATAATTGTAAAACCGATGTTTCGACCTCTCCTATTGTCTTTTATCAAATTCTTTCAATTTTTGGATTAATTAAAGAAACCATGCGTGGCCAGAATCTTATTGTAAAAGGTAATTCAATCGATAACGAACAGATAACATCCTATATACATCAGAATATTTATCAGCCAAAACTGGTTCAGATAAAAGTTATTGCGAATCATTTTAATATTGCTGAAACCTATTTTAGCGCTTATTTTAAAAGAACATTTTCTATTAGTTATCGCGAATATATTCATAATTTGAGAACTACATTAATAGAAAAACGAATTCACAACAATCAGCTTCCTATTAAACAAATAGCGTATGAGTTTGGTTTTACCGATGAAAGTCATCTTTCGAACTATTTTAAAAAGAGAAAAAACATGAAACCAACTGATTTCAAAAAAACTTAAAATTGGAAATCTTAAATGTATAGTTGCTCTTAAAAAAAATATTTAAATTTGTACTTTCAAAAACAATTTCATTGACGAAAAAATTTCACATATTATTTCTCTTTTTAACTCTTGGCTTCTTTTTGATGTCCAATTCGGGTTATGCATGTGGAAAAACCGAAGAGAAAATGTCATGCGAAAAGAAGGAAACTTCAAAAAAAGAAAGTACAGATTCTTGCCAGAAGGATTGTTGTAAGAAAACCAAAGAAGATAAAAAAGGACAACATGGCTGCAACGGAAAATGCGACCATTCAGGTTGTACAACTTCATTTCTGCAATTGAGCCTGATCACAAACGAAATTGATTTAAGCAATAATCTTTTTAATTTTTCTACAAAAAAACAAATCTCATACTACAATAATGCTAGTATTTCTGATGGTTTTACTTCGATCTGGTTACCACCAAAAATAAAATAATTCTATTTCTGATAGCCATAATTATGTTTAGCTGCCAAAGCTCTAAAGTTCTGAGAAAAAATCAAACTTTGCGTCACTGGGACTTTGCGAGATTAAACATTCAATTAAAAAATAAAATTATTTAACTTAGGGGATAAATTCACATTCTCTATCAAAAATCACATAAAATGAAAAATACAATTTCAACTATAGCAGTAGTAATCACATTATTATTTTCTGCAAATAATATTCAGGCAACTACCATAAAAACAGTAATAACTACAAATGAAGATGTTGATTCCAGTCAGTTACAAACTGTTTATGATGCTTATTTTACAGTAAAAGATGCTTTAATAAAAAGCGATGCGAAATTAACTTCGGCGAAAGCCAATGATTTATTAGCTGCAATAACTGCAGTAAAAATGGACAAACTAAAAAGTAACGAACACACTGTTTGGATGAAAGTGGTAAAAAAATTAACCGCTGATGCCAAAAGTATTTCAGGTACTTCAGATCTTAAAAAACAACGTGAAACTTTTAAATCACTTTCAAAAAATACCTACGATTTAATTAAAATTTCTAAATCTGATGTCGCTGTTTACAAACAATATTGCCCAATGGCAGATGCTGATTGGTTAAGCAAAGAAAAAGCAGTTAAGAATCCGTATTATGGTTCTTCGATGCTGACTTGCGGAAACGTGGTAGAAACCATAAAATAAATATGACACTCTACATCAAAAACATGGTGTGTGGTCGCTGTAAAATGGTTGTGAAGTCTGAGTTGGATAAACTCGGACTTCAGACTATTGCTGTTGAATTAGGCGAAGTCGAACTGCAGGATGATATTACCGATTCTCAGAAAGAGATTTTACTTAAAAATCTGCAAGCTTTGGGTTTTGATTTTATTGATGATAAAAAAAGTAAAACAATTGAGAAAATTAAAAATCTAATTGTCGATTTAGTTCATCATAAAAACAGCGAACTTAAAGTTAATTTGTCTGATTATTTGGTTGAAAACCTCAACCAGGATTATAGCACACTAAGCAACCTTTTTTCGGAAATTGAAAATACTACGATCGAAAAATACTTTATCAGCCAAAAAATAGAAAAGGTAAAAGAACTATTGATTTACAATGAGCTTTCGTTGAGTGAAATTGCTGATATGTTAAACTATAGCAATGTTGCTCATTTAAGTAATCAGTTCAAGAAAATCACTGGATTTACGCCCACTTATTTCAAACAGTTGAAAGACAAAAAACGCATTCAGATAGAGAATTTGTAAATTTTATTTAACCGCAATCCCGATAACTATCGGGAGCAAAGATTTACGCAAGGTTCGCAAAGTTATTTTAGACAAAGCTTTGCGAACTTAACGTTTTTTATAAAACTAAGTATATCCAAAAAAACTTTGCGGCCTTTGCGGTTAAATACTCTTTCCTAAATATTACAAATCATTCTCATAATTATACAAACCGTTGTAAATCTTACTTCGGAAATTTGCATTGTAATACCTAAAAAACGAAAAACAATGACTCATCAATATATAATTTCAGGAATGTCATGCAATGGCTGCCGAACTAAAGTAGAAAAAACGCTAAATGAAGTTGAAGGAATTCATGCCGAAGTAACGTTAGATCCGCCAATGGCAACCATAACAATGGAAAAACATGTTCCAACTGAAAAATTTCAGGAAGCTTTATCAGCTGTAGGAAAGTATATTATTGAAATGAAGTCTCCAACTCATGGTACAGAACCCGCTGCAAAATCATGTTGTTCAGGCCATAAAAAAGAAGATCATACTTCGCATTCTCATAAAAAAGAAAAAACAGTAATTCCTCATAATGCAACAGGTATTTTTTACTGCCCAATGCATTGCGAAGGCGATAAAACGTATAACAAACCCGGAGACTGCCCTGTTTGCGGAATGGATTTGGTACCGCAAATAGCCATTGGAACACAATTTACCTGTCCAATGCATCCGGAAGTTATTTCGAACGAATCAGGCGATTGTCCTATCTGTGGCATGGATTTGGTTCCGATGCAGGCTTCTGAATCTGAAGAAAACAAAACTTATACCGACTTGCTAAAGAAAATGAAGATTGCGACATTCTTCACGCTTCCTATTTTCATTATATCAATGTCAGAAATGATTCCGGATAATCCACTTTTTAAAATCATGTCAATTGAAAAATGGAACTGGGTTCAGTTTCTATTTTCAATTCCGGTTTTATTTTATGCCGGATGGATGTTTTTTGTTCGTGCCTATAAATCGATTATCAGCTGGAATTTAAACATGTTTACTTTGATTGGAATTGGAACCAGCGTTGCTTTTCTATTTAGCGTGGCCGGAATGCTCTTTCCTGATATTTTCCCATCCGAATTCAAATCGCATCACGGAACTATTCATTTGTATTTTGAAGCGGCCACGGTTATCATTACGTTAGTTTTATTAGGTCAGTTATTAGAAGCCAAAGCTCACGGACAAACGAATGGCGCGATTAAAGAATTACTAAAATTAGCACCAACCGAAGCTACTTTGGTAGAAAACGGAAACGACAGAACAATTTCAATTCACGATATTAAAAAAGGTGATTTATTGCGAGTAAAACCGGGAGAAAAAATTCCTGTTGACGGAAAAATAACATCGGGAGAAAGCAATATTGATGAAGCCATGATTACCGGAGAACCCATTCCGGTTGATAAAAAAGCGGGCGACAATGTGATTTCAGGAACTATAAACGGAACCAGATCATTTGTAATGATAGCCGAAAAAGTAGGTTCAGAAACTTTGCTTTCGCAGATTATTCAAATGGTAAACGATGCGAGCCGTTCGCGAGCACCAATTCAAAAACTGGCAGACCGCGTTGCGAAGTATTTTGTTCCAACAGTAGTGGCTATTTCTATATTGACTTTTATTATATGGGCAAAATTTGGGCCGGAACCTTCGTATATATACGGATTAATTAATGCTATTGCGGTTTTAATCATCGCTTGTCCTTGTGCTTTAGGATTGGCAACACCAATGTCGGTTATGGTGGGCGTTGGAAAAGGCGCACAGCACGGAATTTTAATCAAAAATGCCGAAGCGCTCGAAAACATGAATAAAATCGACGTTTTAATTACAGATAAAACCGGAACTATTACTGAAGGAAAACCAACTGTAGAAAAAATCTTTGCAATCGATAATAACGAAGATATTCTGTTGCAAAGTATTGCTTCGCTAAATCAGCATAGCGAACATCCTTTGGCGCAAGCCGTTGTTAATTTTGCTAAAGCTAAAAACCAACAATTACTTGAAGTTCCGGATTTTGAAGCAGTTGCCGGAAAAGGAGTTTTAGGAACAGTTAACAATTCGAAAATAGCATTAGGAAATAAAAAACTAATGGAACAGATTAACGCTTCGGTTTCTGATGATTTTGAAAGCAAAATTACAGCCGAACAAAATCTTGGAAAAACGGTTTCATACATTGCCATAAACAATATTGTTTCAGGTTATGTAACCATTACAGATGCCATAAAAACAAATAGTGCCCAAGCCATTAAAGATTTAATCGATCAGGGCGTTGAAGTCATTATGCTTACCGGAGATAATAAAAATACGGCAAAAGCAGTGGCGGATCAGCTTCATTTAACTTCTTTTAAAGCCGATTGTCTTCCTGAAGATAAACTAAGAGAAATTGAACGTTTACAAGCTGAAGGAAAAGTGGTAGCGATGTCCGGTGACGGAATAAACGATGCTCCTGCTTTAGCCAAAGCTGATATCGGGATTGCTATGGGAACCGGAACTGATGTTGCCATTGAAAGTGCCAAAATAACGCTGGTAAAAGGAGATTTAAACGGAATTGTAAAAGCTAAAAAGCTGAGCTTTTCGGTTATGAAAAACATTAAGCAAAATCTGTTTTTTGCCTTTATATACAATGTTTTGGGTGTACCAATTGCAGCAGGAATTTTATATCCTGTATTCGGAATTTTGCTTTCGCCGATGTTAGCCGCTTTGGCAATGAGCTTAAGCTCGGTTTCGGTAATTGTAAATGCTTTGCGATTGCGAAACCTCAACCTTTAAAAAATCAATATGAAATTACATATTATTATAATTACCTTTTTGATTGCTTTTAGTGCAAAAGCCCAAAAAGTAGTTCGTTACGATTTGCACGTTCGTGATACGATTGTCAATTTTTCAGGAAAAGAAAAACGCGCTATCGCAGTCAACGGACAAATTCCGATGCCAACATTGACTTTTACCGAAGGCGATATTGCTGAGATTTATGTGCATAATGATCTCAAAAAAGAAAATACGGCACTGCATTGGCACGGTTTATTTCTTCCGAATAAAGAAGATGGTGTTCCGTATTTAACACAAATGCCTATTAAGCCGGGAACAACTCATAAATATACTTTCCCAATTATCCAGAACGGTACGTATTGGTATCACAGTCACTCAGGTTTACAGGAACAAATTGGTTTGTACGGACTTTTTATTATTAATAAAAAGAAAGACGATACTACTTTTAGAAAAGGGATTGATGATTTACCAACTGTTCCGGTTATTCTGAGCGAATGGACGGATTTAAAGCCAGAGAATGTTCAGCGAATGCTGCACAATGCCAATGATTGGTTTGCGATAAAAAAAGGAACAACACAGAGTTATGCCGAAGCGATCAAAAAAGGTCAGTTTTCGACAAAAGTCACTAACGAGTGGAAACGCATGAATGCCATGGATGTGAGTGATGTTTATTATGAAAAGTTTTTAATTAACGGAAAAAATGAAGATCAGCTTTCGCAATTTAAAGCCGGAGATAAAGTCAGATTGCGAATTGCAAACGGAGGCGCTTCAAGCTATTTCTGGCTGACGTATGGAGGCGGCAAAATAACAGTTGTAGCGAGCGACGGTAATGATGTTGAACCTGTAGAAGTCGACCGATTGATTATTGCCGTTTCTGAAACTTACGATATTATCGTGACAATTCCTGAAGATAAAAAATCCTTTGCTTTTTTGGCTACAGCTGAAGACAGAACCGGATCTGCTTCTTTATTTTTAGGTAGCGGCACAAAACAACCTGTCAAACATCTTCCTAAATTGAAATATTTTGAGGGAATGAAAATGATGAACGACATGATGAAGATGAATGGCGAACTGAATGATATGGGAATGAAAATGTCCCTGAACAAAATGGACATGAATGCAGTAATGTATCCTGAAATTTCGGGAGAAGATGCATCTGCAAAAACAGAAGATCATTCGATGCACAATATGGAAGGCATGGAAATGTCAAGTGATTCTACCGCTACTTCTGAAATTGTAACACTGAATTACGGAATGTTGAAATCTCCAACCAAAACAACATTGCCAAAAGACGCTCCGGTAAAAGAATTACGTTTTACATTATCGGGAAACATGAATCGTTATGTATGGAGTTTAGACAATAAAGTAATTTCTGAAACGGATAAAATCTTAATTAAAAAAGGCGAAAATGTTCGAATTGTATTGTACAACGGGTCGATGATGCGCCACCCTATGCATTTACACGGACATGATTTTAGGATTTTAAACGAACACGGTGATTATTCTCCGCTAAAAAACGTAATTGATATTATGCCTATGGAAACCGATACCATCGAGTTTCAGGCAAATGCAGATGGAGATTGGTTTTTCCATTGTCATATATTGTATCACATGATGGCCGGAATGGGACGTATTTTTACTTATGAAAATTCAGCTCCAAATCCGTTGATTCATGATCCGAAAATGGCAGATAAAATGCTCAAAATGGACGATCGTATGTTTCATTTTATGGCCGAAAATGATTTTGCTTCAAACGGAAATGATGGTGAAGCCATGTTCAGCAACACACGCTGGAGTATTGGAACCGAATGGAGATTGGGTTATAACGATAAACACGGTTATGAAACCGAAACACATATTGGCCGCTATATTGGAAAAATGCAATGGTTTATGCCTTTTATAGGTTTTGACTGGCGCTACAGAAAAATGGGAATGGACGAACAGGAACAAAACTTTTTTGGACAATCAAATTCCAAAGACAATCGTTCTGTTTTTAGCGCCGGTATCGAATATACACTGCCAATGCTTGTAAAAGCTCAGGTCGAAATGTATACCGATGGAAATGTGAGAGTACAATTTGAACGAAAAGATATTCCGCTTTCAAGACGTTTGCGAATGAATTTGATGTGGAATACAGATAAGGAATATATGGCTGGATTAAAATATATTGCCGGAAGAAACTTCGGAATCACAACACATTACGACAGCGATATGGGAATTGGTTTTGGAGTGAATCTGAATTATTAACAATAATTTTAATACTGTTTTGATTGCATTAACTTATCGTTGACAATTCTGAAAACCAAATCGCATTATATTTGAAAAACAATCGTTTATCAAAAAAAAGAAAAATATCTAACAACTAAATTATATTAAAATGAAAAAATTATTTACCGTTTTAACCATCGCTTTATTTACAATTGGATTACAGGCGCAAGACACAAAACCAGCTCCTAAAAAAGAAAAAGCGAAGAAAGAAGCTTGTTCTAAAAAATCAGGTGACAAAGACAAAAAATGTTGCTCTAAAAAATAGTAGCAACATGCATTAAATGTAAAAGGCCTCAAATATTTGAGGCCTTTTTTATGCTTTTTTACCACGAATTTCACGAATTGACACTAATTTTAAAATTCGATTTAAAAAATAATTCGTGCTAATTCGTGAAATTCGTGGCAAAAAACTTATTTCAATTTAACACTCCATTCAAAATCCATTTCTGAAACCTGAATATCTTCTTCATTTGTTCCTATGGATTTCATCCAGAAGGTTTGGCCCTCGCCTGTCGCTATTGTTCTTTGAATTGCTTCGGCAATCAAATGTCCGTCGTTACAAACGAATGTTATTCTTCCGGTTGCTTTTTTGGTAAAGTTTCCTTTATTATTGGCTACGAGCATCGATATTTTTTTTCCGCTTTGCTGAATTTGAGAGATGACCAATGCTCCGGTTGTTAACTCTGCTGCCATTGCCTGAACTGCAAAATACATGGAGTTAAAAGGATTTTGATTTATCCATCTATGTTTTACGCTTACCACGCATCTATCTTCGTCGATTGCCTTTACACGTACACCACAAAAGTATGCTGATGGTAATTTGAATAATACAAATTTATTGAGTTTAGAAACTGATATCGCCATGGTATTTATTTTTTTATGTAAAAATACGAAAAAACTATGCACGCACAATAAATCGCAATTACTTTCCTAAAAAGGTAGCAAAACCAAGCCTTTTCGATGGTTTTCAATACATTATAACCAATTTTAAAACTTTAACTTTGTTAATATTTTGTTAATATTTGGTACTATGCAAAACAAGATACTGTCTTTTAGACATATATTTGCATAAGAAAATACTATATACTTTTAATCATGGAAACAACAACACCACTAATCATGGAAACATCAGAAAAGAACATTGCAACGTTCACACACTTAAGTACTTTAAGTCAGTACATTATTCCTTTTGGAAATTATATTTTTCCAATCCTGATCTGGACGAGTTACAAAGACAAATCAGAATTTGTAAATTATCACGGAAAGCAAACATTGAATTTTCAATTGAGTCTTTTGCTTTACACTTTAATTTTAGCATTAATTGCAATTCCGATTTTTGCATTTGTACTTTTAAAAAACCTGCCAATCAATACGGTTTTTAACGATGAAGATTTAATCATCAGAAATCTGAACATCGACGGAAATATTGGAATTTTAAGTATTGGAGCAACGGCAGTTTTACTTTTTGGATTATTAAAATTTGTTGAATTCTTTTTAGTGATTTACGCTTCGATAAAAGCTTCGAATGGGGAGTTTTACAAATATCCACTTACGATTCCTTTTATAAAGTAAGGCTTCGGCTTTGCTCAGCCTGACATAAAAATTAAAAGTTATAGTCGAAACTTTACAAGCAATCAACAAGAATCGTTTCGAACTCAATCATCAATCAAAATCATCATCAATCAATCATCATCAATCAATCATCATCAATCAAAAAACGAATTGTTCAATCTAAAAAAAACAAAATGAAATTATGAACATTGAAAACACAAAAGCACAGATGCGCAAAGGTGTTCTTGAGTTTTGCATCTTATCTGTATTGAAAGAAAAAGACGCATACACATCAGAAATATTAGACACTTTAAAAAACGCAAAATTACTAGTTGTTGAGGGAACAGTTTACCCGCTTCTAACCAGGCTGAAAAACGACGGTTTGCTTAATTATCGTTGGGAAGAATCGACTTCAGGACCACCACGAAAATATTATGGCTTAACCGAAATAGGACAAACATTTTTAAACGAACTTAGCGGAACATGGACAGAATTGTCTGACGCCGTAAATCTAATCACCAATCAAAATCAATAATCATGAACAAAACAGTAAATATTAACTTAGGCGGTATGGTTTTTCATATAGATGAAGACGCATATTTAAAATTGACACGCTATTTTGACGCTATAAAACGATCATTAAACAACTCATCAGGACAAGATGAAATTATTAAAGATATCGAAATGCGTGTTTCTGAATTATTATTGGAAAAACAAAAAAGCGACAAGCATGTTGTAGGACTGAAAGATGTTGATGAAGTGATTGTAGTGATGGGACAACCGGAAGATTATATCCTTGAAGACGAAGAAAAAACAAATCAGTCTTTTAATGATTATAATACAACCAGAAAACATAAAAAATTATACCGAGATAAAGAAAAAGGTATGATTGGTGGTGTAGCAACTGGTTTAGGTCACTATTTTGGAATTGACGCTGTCTGGATAAAAATTATCTTCTTAATATTTGTTTTTGCAGGTTTTGGAACAGGAATTTTAGCTTATTTCGTTCTTTGGATTGTAACACCTGAAGCGGTTACAACATCTGAAAAACTGGAAATGACTGGCGAACCGGTTACGATTTCGAACATAGAGAAAAAAGTACGTGAGGAGATTGAAAACTTATCTTACAAATTTAAAAATGCAGATTATGACGCAATGGGAAACCAGGTAAAGTCAGGAGCTGAGAGAATAGGTAGTTCATTTGGAGACTTTGTTATGACGGTTTTTAAAATCTTCGCTAAGTTTTTAGGAGTAATATTAATCCTGTCCGGAATTAGTGTTTTGATTATGTTGCTGATTGGAGTATTTACTTTGGGAACCAACATATTCATTGATTTCCCTTGGCAAAACTTCGTTGAAGCAGGAAACTTTACTGATTATCCTATCTGGTCATTTGGTTTATTAATGTTCTTTGCAGTTGGAATTCCGTTTTTCTTTTTGACACTTTTAGGTTTCAAATTGTTATCTCCAAACTTAAAATCTATTGGAAATATTGTAAAATATACTTTGTTAGCAATTTGGATTATTGCCGTTGCAATTGTTATTAGTATAGGAATTAAACAAGCTACTGAAATTTCATACGACAATAAAACAGTAGAGAAAAAAGCACTTAACATTACACCAAAAGATACATTGTTCGTAAAATTCAGATACAATGATTATTATGCTAAGGATTTAAATCACCATAGAGAATTTGAATTTGTTCAGGATTCCGCTAACAATCAATTACTATATTCAAATGATGTTCGTTTGCATGTTTTACGTACTGATGAAGCTGCTCCTTATATTCAGATAGAAAAAAGTGCAAGAGGAAATTCGTTTATCTCAGCAAAACAAAGAGCAGAAAAAATCAATTACAAATTTCAGATCAACGGAAATCATTTAGTTTTAGATAATTATTTCCTAACTGATGTAAAAAACAAATTTAGAGGTCAGGAAGTTGATGTATATTTGTACTTACCTGAAGGTCAATTATTCAAGCCAGATGCTTCTGTTCAGGATTATGATGATTCTGAAGATAGTTTCTTCAACTTACATTTTAGTGGCAACTATAACTATAAAGTAGAAGGTTCTAAAATTAAATGTTTGAATTGTCCAGCTGAAGAGAATGACCATAATGATATAGACGAAGAAGAAACTCAAACTGACAATGACACAGTAAATGAGGTTTCGGTTAAAATTAATGGAAAAGAAATTTTAAACGGGAAAAAAACCAACGGCAGATTAACCACTGACAAAAACGGAGTTATAATCAAAATTAACTAAGCCATGATAAAAATAATCATTCATATTACGAAATTTATTGTTGCAGGTATTACCGCATTATTGTTCGCTTCATGCAACCTTAATGTAAACAAAATTGAAGGAAGTGGAAATGTTACCACTGAAAAAAGAATTGTTCAGGGAGATTTTACAAAAATAGATGTAAGCAATGCAATCGATCTGGTAATTGAGCAATCTGACGCGACAGAAATTGTTGTTGAAGCAGATGATAATATTCAGAAAGACATTATTACAAAAGTCGAAAACGGAACTTTGATCATTAAATCTAAATTCAATTCTTTTCGAAATATAACAAAGAAAAAAGTAACGGTAAAAATGCCTAAAATTGATAAGCTGGAAGCTTCTAGTGCTTCAACTGTATCAAACAAAGGAATAATTCAGGGTGAAAATCTGGATTTAGAATCTTCAAGTGCAGCAACAATAGATCTTAATGTAGAATCTGATAATATCTCTGCCGATTCCGGAAGCGGAAGTACTATTAGTGTAAAAGGAAAAGCTTTAACATTTCATACCTCAGCGTCAAGCGGATCCAATGTAAATGCGGGTGAATTATTAGCCAATGATATTCATGCCGAAGCTTCAAGCGGAGCCAGTGTAAATGTTCATCCTATTGTAAAATTGAAAGCTGAAGCAAACAGCGGAGGAAGTGTTAATTACAACAACACTCCTAAAACAATCGAGAAAACTTCGAATTCAGGAGGAAGTATTAGCCAGGGGTAAAAGATATTTATCTGTTAAATATAAAAAAATCATTCATCGAAAGTGGATGATTTTTTTATATTTGTGAAAATCAAATCTAGAATTAATGAAAAAAAATACAGCCTTACTCCTATTATTATTGGTTACAACATTAACTTTTGCTCAAAGAAGAGAAAAAATAAAAGGATCTAAAATCGTAACCACTTCAGTAAAAGAAGTAGGAGAATTTGATGGTATTGAAGCCGATGATAATTTAGAAGTTTATCTTGAAAGAGGAGAAAAAAATGAAATAAAAATTGAAGCCGACGACAATTTACACGATATCATCGGGATGGATTTAAGAGAAAAAGTACTTCGTTTATACACTTCTAAAGAAAGTACTATTTTCAAAAAACTAATCGTTCGTGTTACGTATACAAGTTCTCTAAAAAGTGTTATTGCAAAAAATGATGCAGTCGTTTATGCTATTCAGGAACTTCAGTTAGACGACATTACGTTTAATACTTTTGATTATGCTAAATTATTCCTGAATGTAAATTCTAAAAAGTTCACCTTATTTGCTGATGACAAATCAAAAACCGAATTGAATTTAAAGTCTGAAGATGCAAATTTACAATTGAGTAAAAATTCCTCGATTAAAACATTGGTATCTGCTATAAAATTCAAATGTGATTTATATCAAAAATCAGTTGCCAATATTGAAGGAATTGCCGAAAAAGCAACCATTCGTTTAGATAACAATTCCATCTTTACAGGAATCAAATTTACTTTGAAAGAAGCTAATATTACTGCAGAAAACTATGCTTTAGGAAGTGTTTTAGTTGAAACTACAGCCTCAATAGCCCTTGGGGATAAAGCCGAACTTTCTCTTTTAGGAAGTCCTGCCATTACGCTGACTCGTTTTTCTGAAGAAGCAAAATTATTGAAGAAGATAAAGTAGAAAGTCTCAGTTTTTCAGTTTCAGTTTTCAGTCTGAAACTTCTTAAATATAAATACACAAAAAAGTCCTATTCGCCGCGGCGAATAGGACTTTTGTTTTATAGCTCTATTCCTATTTCAATAAACTGAAAATAAGACTGAAAACTTATTCCTTAGACGCCAAATATCTTTCAGCATCCAATGCAGCCATACACCCTGTACCCGCAGCAGTAATTGCCTGACGATATACATGATCTGCAGCATCACCCGCTACGAAAACACCTTCAACATTAGTTTTAGAAGTTCCCGGAGTGTTTATAATATAACCTGTTTCATCTAGTGTGATGTAGTCTTTAAAAATATCTGTATTTGGTTTGTGACCAATGGCAACGAAAAATCCCGTGGCAGGAATTTCGATAACTTCCCCAGTAGTTTTGTTCAGTGCTTTTATAGCATGTACTACTTGTTCGTCACCTAATACTTCAAGAGTATCGTGGTTCATTAAAATTTCTATGTTTTCGGTTTTGCGAACGCGTTCTTCCATGATTTTAGAAGCTCTGAATTTTTCGCTTCTTACTAACATGGTTACTTTTTTACAAAGTTTAGACAAATAATGTGCTTCTTCGCAAGCAGAATCTCCTGCTCCAACAATTACAACTTCCTGATTACGGTAGAAAAATCCGTCACAAACAGCACAAGCAGAAACTCCGCCACCCATTTGTAAATAATGTTGTTCTGATGGCAATCCTAAATATTTAGCTGAAGCACCTGTCGAAATAATAACCGTTTCACAGTGCAATTCTATTGAATCGTTAATCCATACTTTATGAATATCTCCTGAAAAATCAACTTTGGTAGCCCATCCATCACGGATATCCGAGCCAAAACGTTTTGCTTGTTCTTGTAATTGAACCATCATTTCCGGCCCTGTAACACCATCAACATAACCCGGAAAATTTTCTACTTCGTTAGTAGTAGTCAATTGTCCTCCTGGCTGCATTCCTTGATATAAAACTGGATTCATATTTGCTCTGGCAGCATAAATAGCAGCAGTGTAACCTGCAGGACCAGAACCTATGATTAGGCATTTAATTTTTTCGATTGTATCTGACATAATATGATTCTATTAATAATTGATGGTGCAAAAGTAAGTTTTTATTGTTGGAATAAAGAACTCAATTAATCAGTTTTTGCTATTCTGAAATAGACAATAGTGAATACGGTAGAAATAAAAATGCTTCGCGACATATCAATGCCAAATATTGTAGGGAAACATTAAATTATATACTCCCTAATTATTTTTTAACGCAGAGTTCGCAATCCCGATAGCTATCGGGATTCGCGGAGTTCGCGGAGATTGGAGTTGTGTTTACAAAACCTAAGTCCGCAAAGCTTTGTGAACTTTGTGTTTTTACTGAATTTAGAATATTTAAAAAACTTAGTGTTGTCTGTGGTAATTTTTTTCTCTTTTCAGAGTTTTTGAGATTAATCCAGAATGAGATTGAAATTTCAGTTTCATGCAAAAAAAAAGCCTTTTCAAGAAAATGAAAAGACTTTAGTCGGGGTGGCAGGATTCGAACCTGCGGCCTCCTGCTCCCAAAGCAGGCGCGATAACCGGGCTACGCTACACCCCGTAAGCGGGTGCAAATATATAACTATTTTTGGCTTATCCAAAACAAATTTAGAAATAAGAAAAAAAATATTTCACTATAAATTATAATTAGAAACAAATGAGTCAATTAAAGTTAATTATTTATTTAAAAAAAACACAAATATGCCTTTTAATATTATAAATATGGCCTTTGCAATAAACTTAATTATATAGATTAATCTTTTTTTGCAAAAAAAATCAAGAAAAATGAAAACAATACTATTATATATTGTTCTCTCTATCTCATTGACAGCTTTTGCACAAGAAAGTCTTGTATCCCGAGATGAGAATATCAAGATTGAGAACTTAAAAATGTATAAAGAAAAAGCGCATGCTTCTTATTATCATGATAAATTTAACGGAAGAAAAACAGCAAGCGGAAAAAGACTCGACAACACCAAGCTCACTGCTGCTCACAAAAAACTACCTTTTGGTACAAAACTAAAAATAACAAACGTATTAAATAAAAAATCCACTATCGTAGAAGTTACAGATAGAGGACCTTTTAGAAAAGGTAGAGAAGTTGATCTCTCTAAAAAAGCTTTTATGGATATTGCTTCGAACAAAAATAGTGGTGCTATTAATGTAAAAATCGAGATTTTGGTAAAGTAAATCCTCCTTCTTAATATTGAAATATTATGTACTACTTTGGACAATAAAAAAACTCTGAAGACCTATTAGTCTTCAGATTTTTTTATTTGAAAGATTTTCCAGTATTATTGTACCGCTTCTTTTTTACTTTTCCATAACAATATAGACAGGATAGGATTCACTATTAGGCAAATTAACTTCTTCGTCGTACGATTGCGTACCTTCTCCATTGTTATATAAGGCGACACGTTTCACACCTGTTGCTGTACTACCGCCACTACTATTAATCACATTTTGAATATTACCTGGACCGGCAAAACGCGTGATACACATTTTTTCGAGTTTCACATTTGGACTATTCGGTATTTCAAAACCATTTTTCTTATTCACTTTGCCATCTGTTCCTGTAAAAACTGCATAAGATCCCATTCCTATACTTTGATGTTCTTTCACAGTATTTGCTACTTTGAATGCTGCATAACCATCAACTTTACCTCCCTGACTGCTCCAGCTAGCCTGATTTGGAGCATCGTATGGCGGTTCGTTTTGAAAGAAATAAGTTCTGCCACGTTCTCCTAACCATAATACTTCATATTCCTGAAAGTGTTCGACAAATAAAGCATAAAGTGTAACATCATCTCCTGTAACAATAAGGCCGTTTTTACATCTGTCTCTTATCCAGCGTGCATTTCCACCTTTTTGCGAACCATGGTCAGCACGCCACAGCCAAAAATGATCACCCACCACATTGTTGCTGTTTATTTCCATAGAAGCATGTATCTGAATATTTTTTGACTGAACCCCGCCTACTCTACAAGTGATATCTGAAAGTAAAATGTGATCTGCAGAGTGGTCAGCATTTGCTCCTTCGTTACCAATTCTAACCTGATACGTTGTACTATTAAATGAATCCATAAGAAGTCCGGCAATGATAATCCCGTCTTTGTCATCTGCATAGATACATCCCCAAGTATTTTTCTCGGTCGGCTCTAATGTTACTGATGCTATACCAGCGCCCAAAAGTATTGCATCCTTTCTATTTACCTGAATAGGAGCATTCAATGCGTAATGACCTGGAGTAAAAAATATATTTTTGCCAACTTTTAACGCATTATTAATTTCAACATCAGTATCGCCTTCTTTGGCAACATACCAGTCGGTAAGCAAATCCTGAATTTTTCCTTTCCCCATATTTGTTGCCGACCAGGAAACTCCTACTCTGTCCTTTTGCCATGCCGGAACAAATACTTTGTACTCGCCATCATTATCGATAAAAAGAAAAGGTTTTTCTCTAATAACAGGTGTAGTAGGAACTGGCGAGTTGGCATCATCTGCTTTTGGAGGATTGATGCAACCTTGCCAAACCATATTATACGAACCGCCCATTGCGCCGGAACCTGAAGGAAAAACAGTATTTCTGGTGTACCATTGTTGTTGTCCGCCCCAGTTTGGCCTGGACGATGTATAATGTGTGTCGGCAATAAAACCACCGCTTCCCCAAAAGTTAGTGTCTCCAATATCTGAAATGTATTTCGAAGTACTTTCAATCAGCATTCTTCTTGCACTGGTGGATTGAGAAACTGTCCATCCAAAATCCCGGATTATTGCTACATTTTCTACAGAACGCCAAAATGTACACGTAGCATTTGCTCCACCAGAAAGATGAGGTCTGGTGAATATCGAACCTAGTTTAACGGCTGATGGTAACTTGCCTAAACCTCCTATATGAGAATAAAATCCTAATTCTATTGAATTTGCTGTTGCCGATGATGCAGAACCAGATCCGCCCGAATCGTAAGTTTGTCCCTCAATATTTGCTTTAAAATAATAGGCCTGACGTTTTGTAGTCCATTCGCCATTTGATCCGCCCAGGCCAATAGCACTAAACTGCGAATTAATATCATTTCGCGCAGTTTCAGCTTTTTCATATTTTCGATCGTAGAAATACATATTACTGCCAAAAATCTGGTTCTCTATCGAAACCATTATAGTTATAGCATTACGGGTAATTTTATAATAGTTCTCGTATTTATCTTTATTTGGCTTATTATCTGTAAATGTCAATTTCGTAGTCGAACCAACAGCAACAAACTCTGAAGCCAAACGACTTCCTCCTCTTGTAATTACATAATTTCCTGTAGAACCAAATGCCGGCCATGATAAGGTTATACTATGTTTCTTTTTGTTGTAAACAATCTTGCCTTCTATCTTATTCTCCTGATTTTTTTCATCAGATAAATTTAGCGTTACAAAACTGCATAGCATCAGCATGACTGTAAATGCAGCAAATACTGAGATTAACTTTTTAATCATAATAATCTTTTTGGGTTTAATATAGTTTTTAAGGATTCGAAAAATAGTCATAATCTTTAAACTATATGTCCGTATTTGGTCCCAATTTTCTCATCAAAAACTATACAAAGGCTTAATTTTCCTTTTAATAGCAATGCTAAAAGTAAAGACTGAGTAAATAACAGACTTGTAATTACAAATAGAGAGTTTTAGATCAAGCTAATTCTATAGAAAAAAACAAATACTTCATTTAACACGAAAAGAACTAAAAAAATCCCCTTCGTATTAAAATGTTATTATATTTACCAATCATAACATTATACTTAGTTCTTTATGGAAAGTTTTCTTTTAGTTGCGTTATTTTGTTTCTTAATCTATATATTTAATATCATCAAAGGTCGTTTTAATCACCTCGAAAACGACATTCAGAAACTTAACAAAAAGATTGATCTTTTAAAAACAGTTGAAAAACCTACTGAAATTATTCCTACCGGACCAATTCCTGTTGTAAAAAAAGAAGAATTTAAGATTGAGCCTGAACAATCTAACAAGGCTATTTTTGAACCTACGCAACCAGAAGCAATCAAAGAAAAAATCTCAGATGAGCAATTAGAAAAAATAGCTTTATCTTCTACTATTGATAATACACCTAAACCAATTGAATCTAGACCTCTGGAACCAAAACCAGTTCAAAGACCAATTGTTCCTGTTGAACCACAAAAATCATTCTGGGAAAACTTCAAGGAGAAAAATCCGGATTTAGAGAAATTCATTGGTGAAAACCTGATCAACAAAATTGGAGTTTTAATTCTGGTATTAGGAATTAGCTATTTTGTAAAATATGCCATAGACAAAGACTGGATCAACGAACCGGCAAGAGTTGGAATTGGCGTATTATGTGGTGCACTAGTTATGGGAATTGCGCATAAACTGCGTAAAAACTATGCCGCCTTTAGTTCGGTTATTGTTGCCGGGGCAATTGCGATTTTTTATTTTACAATAGGAATTGCTTTTCACGATTATCATTTATTCAATCAAACGGTAGCCTTTAGTATCATGGTGATCATTACAGCTTTTAGTGCTTTAATATCATTATCCTATGATAGAATTGAGTTAGCTGTGCTTTCGCTAATAGGCGGATTTGCGGTTCCGTTTATGGTAAGCACCGGCGAAGGAAATTATGTAGTTCTTTTTAGTTACATTATTATTCTAAATATTGGGATTTTAGCCATAGCCTATTATAAAAAATGGAATCTGGTTAATATACTTGCCTATATCTTTACGGTCTTATTATATTTCGCATGGCTAACTAAAGATTTAAGCTCGAACAAACCGCATTACCTTGGAGGATTAGTATTTGGATTTATTTTCTATTTCATTTTTATATTAATGAACCTTGTAAATAACATTCGGTCTAAAGGAGAATTTTCTAAAACCCAACTCACTATTTTGGCCAGCAACACTTTTTTGTTTTATGCTGCCGGAATGGCGATTTTAAACAATTATCATCCGGAATTAAAAGGTCTATTTACCACTATTCTTGCCTTGCTCAATTTAATTTACGCCTGGATTTTATACAAAAAATTCGATCTCGACCAGAAAGCAGCTTATTTACTTATTGGTTTAACGCTGACTTTTATAACATTAGCAATTCCTATTCAGTTCGAGGGCAATTATATTACCTTATTTTGGGCAGCAGAAGCCGTTTTATTGTTATGGTTATCTCAAAAATCTAAAATTACAAGCTATCGATTTGGCTCTATAATAGTTCATCTTTTAATGATTTTCAGCCTGATCATGGACTGGAACAAATATTACAATGGCACTTTACCATTAAATATTATTATTAATCCAATATTTATAACAGGTATTTTTGCTGCCGGTTCTTTATTTGCAATTTGGTATTTATTAAAAAATGAAACCGAAAATTCAACTATTTTCGGCTTCAACTTTAATCCTGAAAAATACAAAAGAATCGTTTTAGAAACAGGTTTTGTAATTGGTTATTTCACAGGTTTATTCGAAGTTATTTACCAATCGAATCACTATATCGACAGCATTTACAGTTCGATAGCATTACCTATTTTATATCATTTGTTATTCTCGGCTTTGTTTTCTTCTTATCTGATAAAAAGAAAAACAGAAACCGGATATCAGGGTGCTTTATTACTTGCGATTGGTAATATTGTCTTGTTTGCCTTTTGGTTCTCTAACTATCCTTTTTTTGAGCATAAAGACATTATTAGTTCAGGAAGCGGAAGAGCAATTGCTTTTTACCTGCATTATATTTCATTGATTATCACGATATATTTTGGCTATCAATTGTTTCAGATTTATAAAAAAGTAGACTTCACTTTTCTTAAAAGCCGATACTTCATGTGGATTGCGGCATTTTTCATTATTTATATTGCCAGTTCAGAAGTGATGCTTCACGGTCTCATTTTTATGAATTCTCCGGTAACTCTTCAGGACATACAAACAAGTCCTATGTACGCGAGTTACAAATCTAACTTACCTTATTTACGTGAATTTATTGCCGAAGATTATATTGCATTGGCCAGAACTAAAATCATCAAAACAGGATTCCCAATTCTTTGGGGAGTTTTGGCTTTTGTATTTTTAATTATCGGAATAAAAAAACAACTAAAATCCCTGCGAATAATCGCTTTATCATTACTGGGATTAACGATCTTAAAACTATTTTTATACGACATTAGTAATATTTCTGAAACCGGAAAAATCATCTCTTTTATCCTTTTAGGAATTTTAATTTTGATTATCTCTTTTGTATATCAAAAAATCAAAGTATTAGTTATTGACGAAAACAAGCCTGAAGAAACCAATGAAACTAAATAAATTCATCTTATTGCTATTGATTACAAACCTCTCGTTTGGGCAATATCAAACTACTGCAAAACTAAAAAAAGTCGCTCAAAGTGGCTTTAACGAAATTATTTTATCACCTGAGATTCGGTCATTATCGAAACAGGATTTGAGCGACATTAGATTATTTGATGCGAAAGGAAATGAAGTTCCGTATTTTATACAAGCATCTCAAAATGTTTCATCAAATACTTTTGATATATATACTATTGTTTCAAAAACGACTGTTCCTAAAAAGAGCACTTCAGTAATTATTGCAATTCCTTCAAATAAACACAACAATCAACTTTCGCTTTTTATCGCTAATTCTGATGTAGAAAAAAAATATTCTGTTTCAGGAAGCGACGACCAAAAAGAGTGGTTTGGGATTTCTGATGCACAAACACTTTACGATCTCAACAGCACATCAGAAACAAGCGTTATTAAAACAATATCTTATCCTTTAAGTACTTACAAGTACTTGAAAATAGATTTTGATGATCGAAAAACACTTCCAATTAATGTTCTTAAAGTTGGGAATTTCAACTCAAAATTGCAGAAAAGTGCTTTACAGGAAATCTATCCAAAGAAATCGGTAACAAAAGAAATTCCTTCAGAAAAAGAAACTCAAATTCATATTCTTTTTGATGCGCCACAGGTAATTAATGAGATTTCATTCGAAATTTCAAAACCTACTTATTACAAGCGAACTGCAATTCTTTACAAGAAAACAAAACGCCAGACAAAAAGGAAATCTCAAATATTCGACGAAGAAATTACTTCTTTCGAATTGAATTCAAAAAATGCCACAAATACTTTTATATTTCCTCAAATATTCGAAAAAGAGTTTTTTATTAAAATCAAAAATCACGATAATCAACCCTTATCGATTTCAAAAATAAAATACTATCAAAAACCAATTTCTATTATTGCGGATTTAAATTCTAATGAAAATTATATCCTAAAAACAGGAAATAAAAAGCTGAGAGAACCGGAATATGATCTTTCGAATTTTAAAACCAATATTGCCGGCAATTTACCACAAACAACTTTATACCATATTCAGCAAAATAACCCGGCAAAAACTTCAACAGCAAGTCAGTCATTTTGGCAACAATCATGGTTTATGTGGCTTTGCATTATTTTGGGTGGCATTACAATTTTATTTTTTACCGCCAGTTTAGTAAAAGATTTAAAAAGAAAAAATTAAAGCAACGCTAAATCTAATGTTGCATATTTTTTTAAGATTTAAACCAAAATTTGTTCTTTTATGCCAAAAAGAAGATGATAATAGAACGAATTTTCGTTACTATTTTTTTATTATATAAGAAATTAAAATCCTCAGAACACGCACCATACAACGATTAACCGAAGTTTCTTAAATGTTAACAAAATAGATTTTCAGAAACCATAAATAATTGTATTTTTACGGTTCAAAATTCAGAAAATAAATGGGCAAAATCATTGCGATTGCTAATCAAAAAGGAGGCGTTGGAAAGACTACTACATCAGTAAATCTTGCAGCCTCATTGGGTGTTTTAGAAAAGAAAGTATTATTGATTGATGCTGATCCTCAGGCAAATGCCACATCTGGCCTTGGGATTGATGTAGAATCTGTTGAGATGGGTACCTACCAAATACTTGAACACAGTAACACTCCCAAAGAAACCATTATAAAATGTTCAGCTGTAAATGTTGATGTGATCCCTGCTCACATTGACCTTGTTGCCATCGAAATCGAATTGGTTGACAAAGAAAACAGAGAGTATATGCTTAAAAAAGCATTAGAAAGTGTAAAAGACGAATATGATTATATCATCATCGACTGCGCGCCTTCATTAGGTTTATTAACCTTAAATGCTTTAACGGCGGCTGATTCAGTTGTTATTCCTATTCAATGCGAATATTTTGCACTTGAAGGATTAGGAAAATTACTGAACACGATAAAAAGTATTCAAAAAATACACAACCCGGATCTTGATATCGAAGGATTGTTACTTACTATGTACGATTCAAGATTACGTTTATCCAATCAGGTTGTAGAAGAGGTTCAAAAACATTTTAACGATATGGTTTTTGATACCGTTATTCAGCGAAATGTAAAATTAAGCGAGGCTCCAAGTTTTGGCGAAAGCATCATTAATTATGACGCAACAAGCAAAGGAGCGGTAAATTACATTCATTTAGCTCAAGAAATTATAAAGAAAAACAGTAAATAGTTTTTATGACAAAAGCAATTAAAAAACAAGCCTTAGGAAGAGGATTATCAGCATTATTAAAAGATCCGGAAAACGACATTACATCAGTAGAAGACAAAAATGCTGACAAAGTTGTTGGAAACATCATTGAGCTTGAAATAAGTGCTATCGAAATAAATCCGTTTCAGCCTAGAAGCAATTTTAATGAAGAATCGTTACGCGAATTAGCCACTTCTATTAAAGAACTTGGTGTGATTCAACCTATTACTGTTCGAAAATTAGACTTCAATAAATACCAGCTAATTTCCGGAGAACGTCGTTTACGCGCTTCAACTTTAGTAGGCTTAACTCATGTTCCTGCTTACATTCGTATTGCAAACGACAATGAGTCACTAGTTATGGCTTTGGTAGAAAATATCCAGCGTCATGACTTAGATCCAATCGAAATTGCTCTTTCGTACCAACGTTTAATTGATGAAATTCAATTGACTCAGGAACAAATGAGTGAGCGCGTTGGAAAAAAACGTTCTACAATTGCCAATTATTTACGTCTTTTAAAACTGGATCCGATTATTCAAACCGGTATTCGTGATGGTTTTATCAGCATGGGACACGGTAGAGCAATCATCAATATTGAAGATCTGGATATTCAGACTGATATATATCAAAAAATCGTAAGTGACAATCTATCTGTTCGTGAAACAGAAACTTTAGTAAAAAATTATCACGAAAGTTTAAAGCCAAAAGCGGAAGGGAAACCAAAAGCTGAATCTTCTTTTGTAGTTAGAGAAACACAAAAAAACACTTTCAACGATTATTTTGGTGCGAAAGTTGATGTAAAAGTCGCTGGCAACGGAAAAGGAAAAATTACAATTCCTTTTAATTCTGAAGCCGACTTTAATCGAATTATAAAATTAATAAACGGATAGTGAATAAGATTGTCCCCATAAGCCTATTGTTCTTTCTCATAGGAACCGTCTCTCTTTTTGCTCAGGCAAAAGAAGAAACGGTTTTGGTTGTTAAGGACACTAGCAAATTACAAGAAATTGATCCGCTTACTCCGGCAAAAGCAGCTTTTTATTCTGCAATTTTGCCAGGTTTAGGTCAGGCATACAATAAAAAATACTGGAAAATTCCTTTGGTTTACGGAGCAATTGGTACGAGTTTGTATTTTTATATTGACAACAATAACAAATACCGCGATTATCGTAATGCTTACAAACGAAGACTAGAAGGCTACAATGACGACAAATACCAATTTCTTGATGAAAGCCGACTTGTTGCAGGCCAGAAATTCTATCAGCGAAACAGGGATTTATCCGCATTATTTGTTGTTGCTTTTTATGCACTAAACATTATAGACGCCAATGTTGACGCGGCTTTGATTCAATTCAACGTAAACGAAAGACTATCAATGCGTCCGGAAGTATATCCTAACGATATTACTTTCAGACCAAACGTTGGACTAACTTTTAATTACCACTTTTAAATAACTCCTGTTATTTAAACTCAAAAAATACACACAAAATGAAAATTGCGCTTTTAGGTTACGGAAAAATGGGTAAAGTAATTGAACGAATTGCTTTAGAAAGAGGTCACGAAATTGTTTTAAAGAAAGACGAATTCAATACATACGACGGACTTTCAACTGCTGATGTTGCGATTGACTTTAGCGTTCCAACCGCAGCAGTAAGCAACATTTCAAGCTGTTTTAACAACAATGTACCTGTAGTTTCAGGAACAACAGGCTGGTTAGAGCATTTTGATGAAATGATCGCACTTTGCAACGAAAAACAAGGTGGTTTTATATCCAGCTCAAATTTTAGTTTAGGAGTTAATATTTTCTTCGAATTAAATGAATATTTGGCTAAAATCATGTCCCAATTTGATTCTTATAAAGTATCGATGGAAGAAATTCATCATACACAAAAATTAGATGCTCCAAGCGGAACCGCTATTTCTTTGGCAAAAGGAGTGATCGAAAACAGTAATTACGCCAATTGGACTTTAGACGAAGCCAAAAACAATAATGAAATTCACATTGAAGCAAAAAGAATTGGTGACGTTCCCGGAACTCATACCGTAACTTACGACTCAATTGTAGACAGCATCGAATTAAAACATACTGCACACAACCGCGAAGGTTTTGCTCTTGGAGCTGTAATTGCTGCCGAATGGCTTGCTGGTAAAACAGGAATTTACAGCATGAAAGATGTATTAAATTTAAAATAATCAAATTTGAAGAGGAAGGTTTTCAACAGAACAACCTAAAACCTGAAACATAAAACAAAAAAACGATGACACTATATCTTTGGTTCGTATTTTTCTTAGCCGTACAAGTAATTCACTTTTTGGGAACCTGGAAACTGTATGAGGCCGCAGGAAGAAAAAAGTGGGAAGCTGCTATTCCGGTTTATAATTCAATAATTTTAATGAAAATTATTAGCCGCCCAACATGGTGGACTCTATTACTTTTTATCCCGATTATTAATTTAATTATGTTTCCTGTTGTTTGGGTAGAAACCTTAAGAACATTTGGCAAAAAATCTACTTTAGATACTTTACTAGGGATTTTTACTTTTGGTTTTTACATTTATTATGTAAATTATACTCAGAAATTAGAATATAATGCCAACAGAGAATTAAGACCTCAAAATAAAACTGCTGACACTGTAAGTTCTTTACTTTTTGCTGTTATCGTAGCAACATTAGTACATACTTATGTGGTACAGCCTTATACAATTCCTACTTCATCTCTCGAAAAATCATTATTAATTGGTGATTTCCTGTTTGTAAGTAAAGTAAATTATGGTCCTCGTGTACCCATGACAACTGTTGCTTTACCTATGGTTCACGATACCATACCATTCTTAAAAAGAAAATCATATTTAAGCTGGCCGCAATTGCCCTATTTCAGATTACCGGCTTTAGAAAAAATAAAACGATCAGACATCGTTGTTTTCAACTGGCCTGTAGATACTGTTCATTATTTCTATGAGCCAAAAGGAAGACCAGGGGTTATAAAACCTATCGATAAAAAATCAAATTATGTAAAAAGATGTGTTGGTATTCCTGGTGACAGCTTATCAATTGTAGACGGTTTTGTTTTCATTAACGGGAAAAAATTAATTCTGCCTGAAAGAGCGAAACCACAATACTCTTATTCAGTAGCTTTAGACGGAAAAACTCCGGTTGATTTTGAATCATTAATGAAAGAGCTTGATATTACCGATGGCGCTTACATTAAAGATCAGGAAAAAAGAGACACTATCTATTTCAGAGCATTAACAGAAGCGAGTGCTGAACGCTTAAAAAACACTCCAGGAATTACTGCTGTAAAAAGAGAAATTGACAGAGGAAATGACAACGCGATTTTCCCTCATATCAACAAATGGAGTCAGGATAATTTTGGCCCTATTTACATTCCTCAGGCAGGAAAAACCGTTGCATTAACCAATGAATCTTTACCATTTTACAAAGAAATCATTACTAAATACGAAGGCAATACTTTGCAGCTGGACGGTTCACATTTCTTAATAAACGGAAAGCAAGCAACAACCTACACTTTCAAACAAGACTACTACTGGATGATGGGAGACAACCGTCATAACTCTGAAGATAGCCGTTATTGGGGTTACGTTCCAGCCAATCATATCGTAGGGAAACCGGTTTTTATCTGGATGAGCTGGGATACTAACGGAAAAGGAATTAACAAAGTTCGTTGGGACAGAGTCTTCACTACCGTTAATGGTGAAGGACAGCCACAATCCTACTTTAAGTACTTTCTGATTGTTCTTGCACTTTATTTTGTTGGAGAATATTTCTGGAGAAAAAGAAAAGAAAACAAAGCATAAAAAAAATAGTTATTTTTGTTTCAGGTTTCAAGTTTCAGGTTCTTTACGAACGTGAAACTTGAAACCTGAAACTTTTAACGTAAAACTTAACAAAATGAATTCCTTATTACTTCCTACCTATTTTCCGTCGATTAGTCACTTTGCAGTTATGGCTCAATCTGAAAATATCACTTTTGAAATGGAAGATAATTTTCAAAAACAGACCAATAGAAACCGTACTTATATCTATAGTCCAAACGGAATTCAGTTATTAAACATCCCTGTTAAGCATTCGAAATCTGCTCATCAAAAAACAAAAGATGTTTTGATCGAAAATGAATTTGACTGGCAAAAACAGCATTTCAAATCCTTAGAAGCTGCTTATAGAAGTTCTCCTTTTTTTGAGTTCTTTGAAGATGATATCGCTCCTATTTTCGAAAAGCAACATACTTTCCTTATGGATCTAAATATGGAAGTTCTAGAGATAGTAACGAAGTGTTTACGAATGAAATTAGAATTTTCTAAAACAACAGAATATTTTCATGAGGCCAAAAACTTCACTGATTTCAGATTTTTAGCAAACGGAAAAAAAGATCCGAATGTATTTGAAAAATATACTCAGGTTTTTGATGACAAACACGGATTCATCAACAATTTAAGTGTTTTGGATTTACTTTTTAACGAAGGTAAATTTGCAATGGATTACCTAAAGAGCCAGAAAATATTGTAAATCATTTCGACTACATAAAAAATACTATATTTTTATTTGCTGGCACTACAGCATTTATAAAATAAAAAAAAAGGGGATTTCATTATGAAATTCTCCTTTTTTTTATTTTCAGAGTTTACTTACTTTGCTCCCGGAGGACATTTTTCTTCTATAAATTTCAAAAAAGTATCGATCAAATGCTTGCGGGTACCATCACCTTCGTAAATTGAGTGCGAACGATTTGGATAAATCATTAAATTAAAAACTTTATCATATTTAATTAGTTCATTGATCAAAACCTCAGCATTTTTATAATGCACATTATCATCTCCCGTTCCGTGAATATAAAGCAAATTTCCTTTTAAATTCTTCGCATGAGTCACCGGAGAAGCCTGAATATAAGCCGATTCATTTTCATCTGGCAATCCCATATAACGTTCCGTGTATATATTATCATAAAAATGCTGATCTGTAACTGCAGCAATCGCTACCCCCGTTTTGTATATTTCCGGATACTGAAACATCAAATTCAAAGTGACAGCGCCACCACCGCTCCATCCGTGAACAGCAACTCTATCTTTATCGATAAAATTCCATTTCAAAACTTCTTTAGCCGCCATCGCCTGATCACGCGTATTGATAATTCCGATATTTTTATAAATAGATTTCCTCCATTTTGTTCCTTTAAGAGATGGAGTTCCCCTGTTGTCCATTGCAATCCCGATATATCCTTTTGGAATCAAATGATCTATAAATCCATTAAAATACGGCACGTCATTCGCGACAGTAGCTACTGGCTCGCCATAAACATAAAAAAACAGTGGGTATTTTTTAGTTGAATCAAAATCCAGAGGCTTTGCCATTATCCCATCCATTTCAACACCATCAACGGTGGTTACTTTAAATTTTTCTAAAGAAAATGCACGAGCAGGAGCCGTAAAAACATCATCTTCTTTTGGCAGTATTTTTTTATGATCTGAAAGCGAAACTAATCTTACATTTGGATTACGGTTGATATTAGAATTGGTGTGTTTTGCATAAGATCCGTCTGTAGAGAATTCATATTTATTAGTCCCCTCAAAAGCTTCGGGCGTAAGTCTTTTTGTTTTCTTCGAATTCAAATTTGTTTCATACAAATAGCGTTGTGTTGCGTCTGTTGGACTGGCAATATAATAGATAGATTTTGTTTTCTCATTATAGGCTTTAAAATAGGCATCAAACTTTCCGGTTGTAATTAGCTCCTTCTTTTTTCCGTCGCGGCTAATTTTATAAACATGCATCCAGCCATCAGCATCAGAACTCCATAAAAAAGCTTTTCCGTTATCTACAAACTGACATGGAAAACCATCATAAACTCCTGAAGAAATATCGAAAACATCAATCCACTCAGGAGATTTCTCCTGATAAATTAAATTTGCTTTTCCTGATTGAGTGTTACAATTATAAATAGAAGCTTGGTTTTGATGTCTGTTAAGCTGAATTACCATTACTTCATTTGCGGCAACCCATTCCATACGAACCAAATAATTATTATCAGGTTCACCCGGAATATTAAGCCAATTTGTTTTTACAGAAGCAACATCAATAACTCCAATCTTCGCAGCCGAAGGTTTTTCTCCCGCTTTAGGATATTCAACAGGAACAACAAACGGATATAAAGCATCCGTATTATTAATCATCAAATGAAATTTTGTATCTGTTGCATCAACACGCCAAAAAGCAATACTCTTTCCGTCAGGACTCCAACGAAATCCATCTCTTGCTGCTAATTCTTCTTCATAAACCCAATCAAAAGTTCCGTTAATAACCTTATCCGTTCCGTCAGTTGTTAAAGCCGTAATTTTACCTGAAGTTAGATTTTCAAGATAAATATTATGTTTTGAAACATATGCAACATTTTCATTATCACTAGAGAACTTTGCAAACATAAGAGACGATTCTTCTAAGGTTACTCCAAGTTTTCGTCCTTTTCCGGTTACTAAATCAAAGAACCAATAATCTCCTTTTGTATTAGCACGCCATACTTTTTTTGAGTTGGTATAAACCAATACTTTTGTCTTATTTTGATTCCAGACCAACTCTTCGATGTTTCCATTAAAACCAGCGTCCTTTAATTGTTTAGCGGTTAAAACAGTTGTACTCTGATCTATTTTACCTACATCATAAACCAAAATATTCTCAGCTGAATTTACCCAAAATGAATGCGAATTTGGCAGCCATTTTAACTCGTTAATGTCAATATCTTTCTGAGCAAATATACCTGAGCAAACAAAAAGAAGTAATAAAAAATGTTTTTTAATCATGATTTAGTTGGTATTTAGTAATTGTTCAATTTCTTTAATCTTTTAGATTATTCTCTTAAACACAAAGAGCGCAAAGGTTAGAAAAGCAAAGTTCGTAAAGCTTATTAATTAAACTTTAGGAACTCTAAATAAACCTTTGCGCTCTTTTATGGTTAAAAGCACTACTCCATAGAAAGCCTTGCCATTATAGGATAATGATCTGAGTTTTCAAAATCAGGAAAGCTTTCAAATCCTTTTACTTTCATTTTGCTGTCGGTAAAAATATAGTCAATTCGGGCTGGATAATAGCGGAATTTGTAAGTTGCACCAAAACCTTCTCCCGCTTCTTCAAAAGCATCTTTTTGTTTTCCTTTTATACTTCGATACACATACGAAAAAGGGCTATTATTCATGTCACCGCAAATAATAAACGGAGTTTTACATTTTTTAATATTCTCTTTAAATATTTCAGCCTGCTCCTGCTGTTGCCTGAATCCTTTACTTATTCGGGTATAAATCAGCTGCGACTTTTCCTGATTTACATTGTCAATATCATTTGAAATATTACTTACATCAGGCGAAATCTTAATGGATTGTAAATGCATATTATAAATTCTGATAACATTTGTACCACGTTTTATATCTGCATAAATTACGTTATTATCAGACTTAGGAAAAATAATATTTCCCTCATTTATAATAGGAAACTTAGAAAAAATAGCCTGACCTGTTTTTATCTGATTGCCATCTATAAATATATAACGATGAGGATACACTTTTAAGTCGATATGAGCCGAATTGGAGTATTCCTGAATACAGAGAATGTCCGGATCTTGCTCGTCGATAAAAGCCTTTATATTTGACGGAATATCATCTCGGTCCAGCCATTTAAAAACATTAAAAAGACGTACGTTGTAACTCATTACAGAGAAGTCTTTTTCGTCCTTGATATATTCCTTGGCAGAGAATTTATAAAACTTGCTGATAAATGTGATACCCGTCAGCAAAACCAAACCGGACAAAATAAGACGCTTTTTAAACTGAATTGCCCAATAAAAAAAGAAGAACCCATTCAATACAAAAAATACAGGCATAAAAAGTGTAAACACCGATAGAAGCGGAAAACTTCTAGGCGCCAAAAAAGGTAAAATATAAATACTAAATGTTACTACAGTCAGTACTATATTCAAAAAGAACATTATTTTATTAAACCACGAAAGGTTTTTCATATTTTTATGCTAAAAGGATTATTTTCCAGCTTTAAATAAAAACTCTTTTTCTTCTTTTGTTAAACAATCATAACCAGACTGGCTAATCTTGTCTAAAATTTCATCAATTTGTTGTTGCGTTTTGTCTTTCGTAACAATTCTTGAAGTCACTTTTTCTGTAGGTTTTTGGTAATTTTTATGAACTTTTTTGAAAGGGGTCGAAGGGGATCTTTTGAAAAGATTGGTAAAGAAATCTAATGTTCTGGACACTATCTTACTTAAATCTGTTCCGTTTTGAAGCAATTTAATAAATAGAAAACCGAAAACTGCTCCAGCCAAATGCGAAATATGTCCACCGGTGTTCTCTAATCTAAACTGCATTAAATCCAAAACCAAAATTACAGCTGTAATGTGCCAAAGTTTAACGTTGCCAAAAAACATTAAACGCACTCCCATTAAAGGCTGATAAGTCGTTACCGCAACCAGGATTGCCATAATAGCCGCTGAAGCACCAACAATAGAACCTGCTACGTTTGAAAAATAAAAACTTAGCGCAAAAACAACTCCAGAGAAAATTGCACCCAAAATGTACAAACCTAAATATTGCTTTTGAGTAAAAAAGGTCAGGAACAAATTACTGGCAAAATTTAAAACCATCATATTGAACAATAAATGCCAAAACGATGCATGAAAAAAAGCATACGTTAAGAATGTCCACGGTTTAAACAAAAACACATTTGGATCTGATGATAAAGCGAGCCAATTTGGATAAGCAAAACCACCTCCTGAATACTGATAAAAAAATACTAAAGCGATTATAAAACAAGCAACGTTCCAGTAAATAACACGCATTGCTATACCACCTAATTTATATTGTAATTTTAAATCATCAAGAATATTCATAAAAGCTTTTTTTAGTTTTTATTTGCCCTATTAAAGTTAAAAATTAATTCCAACGATTATTATTAAACTGATTTTTTTTCCAGTACCACATAATCAAAAATCCAGTCAAAGCTCCACCAACGTGTGCAAAATGGGCGATACCTGTTCCTCCGCTTCCAAACAAAGAACTTCCTCTGAATCCTAAGAATAAATCAATAAATAAAATTCCAGGTACAAAATATTTAGCCTTAATAGGAATAGGAATAAACATAAGAGCTAACTCAGCATTAGGAAACATAAAAGCGAAAGCTGTAAGTAAGCCATAAATAGCACCAGAAGCACCTACAACTGTACCAATATAAGAATCTGTAAAACTTGAAAACTGCGAAACAGAAACTAAATCCTGCCATCTTGTATCGATTTTACCTTCGCTTAAAAGCTTCATAACATCTGCTTTCTGATACCCGTTAGCCATTAAAACATTCATAGTATCCTGAAAAGAATAATAATTTACTGCTGTATGTAGTAACGCGGCTCCTAAACCACATGAAATATAGAAAAATAAAAATTTCTTACCTCCCCAAAAATGTTCTAATGCTGATCCAAAAGAAACCATTGCAATCATATTGAAAGCAATATGCATAATGCCGCCATGCATAAACATGTGCGTTATAGGCTGCCATGCTCTGAAATTTGGATTTTCAGGAAAAAACATAGCAAAATATTCATAAGAAACCGGCACTAATTGAGAACCAATAAAAAAGATAATATTAATTATCAATAATTGTTTTACAACGGGAGTCATATTCATCATAAGGCAAACTTTTTATCTATATCTTCCACACGCATGGTGATGAAAGTAGGTTTTTGAAAAGGTGAAATATTTGGATCTTTACAGGCAAACAAACCGTTTACCAAATTATCTTGTTCTTTTTCGGTTAAATAAGATCCTGTTTTAACCGCTAAACTTTTGGCCATCGATTTGGCAATTGTATCATTCTGGCTATAACTGCTAGCCGGGATTCCGTCTTGTAAATCACTTAATAATTGTTCTATTACAAGAGAAACTTCACTTTCGGTAATATTTACCGGAATTCCTGAAATCACAATATGATCGGTCTGTGCGTCTTCAAACACAAAACCGGTTGTTTCTAGAGAAGGTTTTAATTCTTCGATTAATGTCATTTCATCAGAAGAATAAAACAAATTCAGCGGAAACAGCAATTGCTGACTCGAAGCCTGGTTTACAGTCATATTAAGCAAAAATTGTTCGTATAAAATACGTTGATGCGCACGTTGCTGATCAACGATTACCATCCCGGATTTTATAGGCGAAACAATGTATTTTTTATGAATTTGATACGTTCCCTGACTTGCCTGCTCAATTTCATTATCATTGAACAAGGACGAAGTTACTTCTTCATTTTCGAATGTAAAAGGTGAGCTTTCTATTGTATCGGTTTCCAGACCAACATATAAACTTTCCCACGTTGCCGTTGGCTCTACTCTTTTATTATATCCCGAATATGAATTTGATCCTGAACCTGAACTAAAACTGGAACCAGAACCTGAGCTTGAACCAGAACTCGATTTAGCATAATGCTGATTGGTTTTATCATCTGTAAACGGATTAAAAGTTCCGTCGACCTGAATTGTTGGCGTTTCTGCCTCTAAATCTTTATAGTGATAGGGCGTGTCTAGATTGGCATCGCGATCAAAATCAAGAACAGGCGCAACATTAAATTGCCCTAAACTATGTTTGATCGAAGCTCTTAAAATAGCATATAACGCTTGTTCATCATCAAACTTAATTTCTGTTTTAGTAGGATGAATATTGATATCGATTGTATTAGGCGGAACTTGTAAAAACAAGAAATAACTTGGCTGTGAACCATCTTTCAAAAGTCCGTCATAAGCTGCCATTACAGCATGATGCAGATAACCACTTTTTATGAAACGATCGTTTACAAAAAAGAACTGTTCTCCCCTGCTCTTCTTGGCAAATTCGGGTTTGCAAACAAATCCCTGAACATTGATGATCTCTGTATCTTCGTTAACCGGAACGAGTTTTTCATTGGTTTTGCCGGACATAATCCCAACAATACGCTGGCGATAACCTGCAGCAGGCAAATTATACATTTCGCTGCCGTTATGGTAAAACGTAAAATGAATATTAGGATGCGCCAAAGCTACACGCTGAAACTCATCCATAACATGACGAAATTCAACTACATCAGACTTTAAGAAATTACGACGAGCCGGAATATTAAAAAATAAATTTTTAACAGCAAACGAAGTTCCTTTTGGTAAAACAGCTACTTCCTGCGAAACAAATTTACTGCCTTCGATGACAATATGCGTTCCCAGTTCGTCCTGATCTTGCTTGGTTTTCATTTCCATGTGCGCAATTGCCGCAATAGAAGCCAATGCTTCTCCACGAAAACCTTTTGTACATAACGAAAACAAATCCTCTGCCTGACGGATTTTAGAAGTGGCATGACGCTCAAAACACAAACGGGCATCGGTCACACTCATTCCTGAACCATTATCAATTACCTGAACTAATGATTTTCCGGCATCTTTAATAATCAACTTAATGTCAGTTGCTTTAGCATCAACAGCATTTTCTAACAGCTCTTTTACGACTGAAGCAGGTCTTTGAACCACTTCTCCAGCGGCAATTTGGTTAGCAACGTGATCAGGAAGTAATTGAATGATACTCGACATTAAGAAAAAATAATTAAAAAGTTAAGGTTAAAATTTTCGAACCAAGAAGCACAAATTTAATGAATTTCTCTTGGCTTTTAGAATAAGTGCTGTCATAAAAAAAACAAAAAACCTGTACTATTTTACACAGTACAGGTTTTTAATATTTTAGAAGAAAAATATTGCTATTCTTTCTCGATTTTTATCGGTGTTTCTTCTATCTGAATTGCTCCTGAAGCCAACAAAGGCTGATGAAAAGGATGTGACATCGAAGCTTGCTGGCGGATATAGGCCATTTTAATCGCAGCAATTGCAGCTTCGGTTCCTTTGTTTCCGTGAATTCCTCCACTTCTGTCAATTGATTGCTGCATATTGTTATCTGTTAAAACACAAAAAATAACCGGAATATCAGTTTGAACATTCAAATCTTTAATTCCCTGTGTTACGCCTTCGCATACAAAATCAAAATGCTTGGTTTGCCCCTGGATTACGCATCCAATTACAATTACCGCATCTACATTTTGTGTCTGCAACATTTTCTTCGCACCATAAATCAGCTCAAAACTTCCCGGAACATTCCAGCGAATAATTTGTTGAGCCGGAACTTCATTATCAATTAATGCTTCAAAAGCACCATTATAAAGCCCTTCTGTTATGGTTTCGTTCCACTCAGAAACAACAATCCCAAATCGAAAATCTTTCGCATTTGGGATCGTGTTTTTATCGTATTCGGATAAATTTTTATTTTCGGTAGCCATCTTTGATATTTAGATTTTTATTTCAGATTGCTAAAATACAAATCTAAAATCTAAAATCTAAACTCTGCAATAATATTATTGCGCTAATCCAATCAATACATCTACAGAAGCTGCTTCTGGAGTTGTATCGTAGTTTTCTTTAATATCTGTTAAATATTTCAAAGCGTCTTCTTTTTGACCTAAAGCCAAAGCCGTTTTTCCAGCTTTTAATAAGAAACGAGGTGTCGTAAAATCGTTTTTGTTAGATTCAGCTGCTTTTACATAGTAGTCCAAAGCTTCTTTTTGTTGGTTTTTTTGAGAATAAGCGTCTCCAATTCCACCAATTGCCAAAGCATTAACGATAGCTTCTTTAGATTTAAAGTTACCTAAATACTTAATAGCATCATCAAATTTACCTGTATTCAAATATGCCATACCAGCATAATAGTTCGCTAAATTTCCAGCATCAGTTCCAGAATATTCTTCAGCAATTTTCACGAATCCGAATTTACCTTCAGAACCATTCAAAGCCAATTTGTATAATGAATCACTAGCTACACCATTTGTCGCTTTATCAAAATTTTGCTGAGCAACAAACATTTCGCTTGCAGCTTCGTCTTGTTTAGGAGCTTCGATGAATTTTTGGTAAGCCAAATATCCAATAGTAGCCACAGCAATACCGGCAACTAAACCAATAATGATTTTTTGATTTTTAGCAACCCAATCCTCAGTTTTTGAAGCAGTTTCATCTAATTTAGAAAAAACGTCAGCTGTAGTACTGTTTTTTCCATCAAGAATTACTTGTTGTTCTTCATTCACAACCTCCTCTTTAACTTCCTTTTCCTTTGGTGCTTTATATCCTCTTTTATTGTAAGTAGCCATTTAAAATTAATTTAGTGAACGGCAAAAATAAAATTTTTATTGAAACTAACGTAAAAAAAAGCAAATTTATATCTATTTAAAAAAAATAATTCACTAAACAGCCAATTCTTACTCTTTAATCCCGAAATAATTCATCCCAAAATCCCCTAAAAGCCTAACTATTTGGATCTTTTTAGCCATTTGCATCTTACTATTTTCTACTTAATAAAAATTTCCAATACCATTAAAAGTAATTTTTAACCACAGATTTCACAGATTGTAACAGATTACGCATTTATTCAATTAAATTTGCAGAACAAAATCCTTTTTAATCTTTTATCACGATAGTTATGTGGAGCTGTAGAAAAAACCTAATCTGCAGGAAAAAGTAATAAACTGGAAACGCCAACTTTTATCATTACAGTTTCGAAAAAAATGTATTTAAACAAAATTTCTTTATTCAATTATAAAAATTTCTCCGAAGTCAGTTTTGATTTTGACCGCAAGATCAATTGTTTTGTAGGTAAAAACGGAATTGGAAAAACGAATGTGCTTGATGCCATTTATCATTTGGCTTACGGAAAAAGTTATTTTAATCCGTTGGCTGTGCAAAACATCAAACACGGAGAAGAGTTTTTTGTTATTGATGCCGAACTCGAAAAAAATGACAGAGCAGAACAAATTGTTTGCAGTTTAAAAAAAGGGCAAAAGAAAATTTTAAAACGAAACGGAAAAGCGTATGATAAATTCTCAGATCATATTGGGTTTATTCCGTTAGTAATTATTTCTCCCGCAGATCGTGATTTAATTATTGAAGGAAGCGAAACACGACGTAAATTTATGGACAGCGTAATCTCGCAATTAGACTCCACTTATCTGCATCAGCTTATTCAATACCAGAAAGTAATTGTTCAGCGAAATGCTTTACTGAAGTATTTTGCCCTGAATCATACTTTCGATAATGATACCTTATCTATATATAATGAACAACTGAATAGTTTTGGACAATCGATTTTTGAAAAAAGAAAAGATTTCCTCGAACAATTTATACCTATATTTAATGTACATCATCAGGCCATAACCGGATCTGAAGAAACGGTACAACTAGTTTACGAAAGTCATTTGTTTGAAAAAGACCTATTAACGCTTTTACAGGAAAACATCAACAGAGATCGCGCGTTGCATTACACAAGCGTAGGAATTCATAAAGACGATTTGTCTTTTGAGATTGACTCGCATCCTATAAAAAAATTCGGATCGCAAGGTCAGCAAAAATCATTTTTGATCGCTTTGAAATTAGCTCAGTTTGAATTTCTAAAAAAACAAAGCGGTGTAAAACCGTTATTGCTTTTTGATGATATTTTTGATAAGCTTGACGAAACCCGGGTTGGTAAAATTATCGAAATGGTCAACAGCGAGACTTTTGGTCAGCTCTTTATTTCAGATACACATCCGGAACGTACCGAAACTATTGTAAAATCGACACATCAGAGTTATAAGATATTTAATTTGTGATTTTTTTTGCCACGACCCGAGCGATAGCGAATAGGCGAAGCAATTTCACGAATTAACGCTAATTATTTTCTTATTTAAATTTTAAAATCAATCTAAAATAGATAAGTTTTGTGAAATTCATTTTTCAGAAAAACTAATTTGTACTAATTCGTGAAATTCGTGGCGAAAATATAAATTGAAAAATCATTACTTTAGCGATACCATTTTTAAAATTTAATCCCATGAAATTCCCCAAAATTTTATTGCTAATAGTTTCAGTTGTATTCATTTCCTGCAACGATAAAAAATCAAGCTCTTTTGAATCACTGCATCCAAAAGAATTTGCAGAAAAAATTAAAACAACCGATCATCCACAAATTTTAGACGTTCGAACTCCTGACGAATTCGAATCTGAACATATCGACAAAGCCAAAAACGTAAACTGGAACAGTGACGATTTTGAAGCAAAAGCAGCATCTTACGACAAATCAAAACCTGTCTTTGTCTATTGCTTAAGCGGAGGAAGAAGCAAAAAAGCAGCCGCAAAACTAAAAGAATTAGGTTTTAATACTGTCTACGAATTAGATGGCGGTTTCCTGAACTGGAACGAAGAAGGATTTGGAATTCCTGCAGCGGCAGAAGCCGGAATGTCTATGAATGATTTTAATGATTTATTAAATTCAGACAAAAAGGTTTTGGTCGATTTTTATGCTGTTTGGTGCGGACCTTGCAAGCAAATGGAACCGTTTCTTTTAACAATGCAAAAAGATATGGCAGATAAAGTAAAGATTATTAGAATTGATGTAGATAAGAACAAAACATTGGCAACTCAACTAAAAATTGACCAATTACCAACAATTGTATTATACGAAAACAAAGCCGTACAATGGAAAACAACCGGTTTTATCAGTGAAGAAGACTTAAAAAAACAACTGCAATAAAATAAAGAATATGCTAACGAAAGAATCATTGCAATTTTTAGACGATTTAAAAAAGAACAATAACAGAGATTGGTTTCAGGATAACAAAAAGAGATACGAAATTTTCAAAAAAGATTATCACCAGTTAGTAAGTGATTTTCTTGACGTAATGAAACCGCTTGATCCGTCATTAGAATTACTGGAAGTTAAAAACTGTACTTTTAGAATCAATCGCGACATTCGATTCTCTAAAGACAAATCGCCGTATAAAGTCCATTTAGGCGTTTGGATGTCTACCGGCGCTAAAGGTGCTAACCGTGCTGGATATTATGTACATATAGAAAAAGGCGCCAGTTTTATCGCCGGCGGATTTTATTCGCCAGAGGCGGAAGATTTAAAAAAAGTACGTAAAGAAATCGCTTTTTTTCATGATGATCTGGAAGCAATTATTACCGACAAAAACTTTAAGAAGGAGTTTGGAAGTTTGGATATAAATGAAACCAATTCGCTTAAAAACCCGCCACGAGGTTACGAAAAAGACCATCCTGCAATTGAGTTTTTAAAACTAAAAAGTTTCACAGCTACTCAAAAATATGATTTTGCTGAAGTCACTCAAAAAGACTTTGTTGCCAAAATGAGCAAAAAACTAATTGCTTTAAAACCTTTAAACGAATTCATCAATCGCGCCTTAGAGACGGATGAATTTTAAAAAATTAGATCTATTTTTGCCACAGATTTCACAGAGTAACACAGATTAGTAAAGAAATCTTTTAAATCCTTTAATCTGTGGCAAAAAAAATCATCGCATGAAAAAAAGAAAAATACTTTTTCTGGGAGAATCTTATCGTGCGGATGCGATTACGTGGATGAATGGTTTGAAAGAATTTGGCGATTTTGAAATTTGCACCTGGGAACTTCAAACACCCAACAATTCAAAACTCAACCGATTCAAGCGTATTTTAGAATATGTTTTTTCTCCTCTTTCTATTCGAAAAACAATCCGCCGAGAAAAACCGGATATGATTATTGCAGAAAGAACAACCAGCTATGGTTTTCTTGCAGCGATTTCAGGAATGCATCCTATCGCAATTGCACAACAAGGCCGAACAGATTTATGGCCGGAAGGCTCGCTTTTATTACCACTGAAAAAAATCATTCAGAGACACGCTTTCAAAAAAGCCGATTTAATTCATGCCTGGGGTCCGGTAATGACGATTTCGATGAAAGCAATTGGCGTTGATATGAATAAAGTTTTGATGATCCCAAAAGGAATTGATTTATCTCTTTTTTCTCCTTCAATCAATAATTCAAACAAAATTGAAGCAATTGTAACGCGATCTTTACAACCGGAATACCGACATGATTCGATTTTAAGAGCTTTTGCGATTTTACATCAAAAAGGAATCGATTTTTCGTTGACCATTGTTGGAGACGGAACACGCTTGCAATTCTTAAAAGACTTAGCAAGAGAACTTCAAATCGAAAACAAAGTAATTTTTACAGGAAGAATCCCAAACACTGAACTTCCTAAATTATTGCAACAATCAAATACCTATATCAGCATGCCAATTACAGAAGGAGTTTCGGCTTCTTTATTCGAGGCAATGGCTTGTAGCTGTTATCCTGTAGTTTCGGATATCCCAGGAAATCAAAGCTGGATCAAGCATCGCGAAAACGGACAGTTAATTGAAATTGATAATATCAAAATTTTGGCAGAAGAACTAATTTGGTCTTTTGAAAATGCTGAATCCCGAAATCAGGCCGTTATTCAAAACAGAAAATTTGTAGAGGCAAATGCGAATTATGATATTAATATGAAGATTATTGCGGATAAATATCATGAATTGCTGGATTCAAAAATTTAACCGCAAAGTCCGCAAGGTTTTTTTTTATCTGTTGAATATTCATAAACAAAGAAGTTCGCAAAGCTTGATTAATACAAAGCTTTGCGAACTTTGCCTTTTTACAATACCACGCATACATAAACTTTGCGGACTTCGCGTAAATCCTTGCGAACTTTGCGGTTAAAAAAAATTATAATCCTTACTTTTGAACTCAGATTATAAAAGCCTATTATTTATGGAAATCCAATCCAATTTTTCTTTAAAAAACCACAATACTTTTGGTATCGAAGCCAAAGCCAAACAATTTGTTGCTGTTCATTCAGTAGACGAATTAAAATCAATTTTAAAACAATACAAAAACGAGAAAAAATTTATTTTAGGCGGAGGAAGCAATATGCTTTTAACCAAAGATATTGAGGCGTTGGTCATTCATATAGATTTAAAGGGCAAGAAAATTATTAAAGAAGATAATGATTTTGTTTGGGTCGAAAGTCAGGCTGGAGAAACCTGGCATGATTTCGTACTCTATACTATTGATAACAATTTTGGAGGTTTAGAAAACATGTCTCTGATTCCAGGAAATGTCGGTACAACTCCTGTTCAGAATATTGGTGCTTACGGAACAGAAATAAAAGACACTTTTGTTTCTTGCGAAGCCATAAATATTGAAACTCAGGAAATAAAAACCTTCACCAATGCCGAATGTAATTTTGGTTACAGAGAAAGCATTTTTAAAAATGAAGTTAAAGATCAATATATTATCACTTCGGTAATTTATAAACTCACAAAACGCAATCACAAAATCAATACTTCGTACGGAGATATTACGGCTGAATTGGCTAAAAACAATGTGACAACTCCAACTTTAAAAGACGTGAGTAATGCTGTAATCGCCATCAGACAAAGCAAATTACCCGATCCTAAAGAATTAGGAAATAGCGGAAGTTTCTTTAAAAACCCGATTTTATTAAAATCTGATTTCGAAAAAATTCATCCAAAGTTTCCCGAAATGAAATATTATGAAGTTTCTGAAACTGAGGTAAAAGTTCCGGCAGGCTGGTTAATCGAACAAGCAGGTTTTAAAGGAAAACGTTTTGGTGATGCCGGAGTTCATAAAAATCAGGCTTTGGTTTTGGTAAATTATGGTAACGCAACAGGACAGGAAATTTTAGCCGTTTCGAGAGATGTTCAAAAAACTGTTTTCGAAAAGTTTGGGATTCATATTGAAGCGGAAGTTAATGTGATATAAAACACAAATTTCACTAATTCACAAATTAAAAATATTGTCAAACTGAGCGAAGTCGAAGTCCTCTATATCAACAAAGCATCTCGACTTCGCTCGATGTGACAAATCTAAAAAACTCATTTTCTTCAAATAAGATGACACAAAGTATTTCTATAAAAATAGTAAATCCAAACAACGAAAAAGTTTTGGCAATTACAAAAGAATTATCAGAAAATCTTTACCTTCGTTTTGGAAGTGATGGAAAAAATTCTTTTCAGGATTGGGAGAATGAAAATTCAAAATTTGTATTTGTCATAGCTGAAATTAATTCTGAAATTGTGGGTTGCGGCGCTATTAGGCCAATTGATCAAAATATCGGAGAAGTAAAACGAATGTATGCCAAATATCAGGGAAAGAAAATTGGACAAACGATTTTAGGTTTTTTAGAAAATGAAGCTGTCAATCTTGGTTATACCAATTTGGTTTTAGAAACACGAGTAAAAAATGAAAGTGCTGTTCATTTTTATCAAAAACAAGGATATAAAGTAATTTCGAATTACGGAAAATATATAGATCGACCGGAAGCCATTTGTCTGGAAAAATCTTTAAATCAAAATTCATAAAAATGTATACTCCTAAAATATACAAAGACGAAGATCCGGAATCGATCAGAACTTTTTTAAAAGAAAATAGTTTTGGCATTCTGATCAATCAAACTCAGGGAAAATTATGCGCTACGCATATTCCGATAGAACTTGAAGTTACAGCTGACGGAAAAGAAATTTTACAAGGACATATTTCAAAATTAAATCCGCAAGCAGAAGGTTTTGCCGAGAACGATCAGGTTTTGGCCGTATTTACAGGTCCGCACAGTTATATTTCTTCTTCCTGGTACGATCACGAAAATGTGCCTACCTGGAATTATATAGCCGTACATGTTTATGGCCGAATCAAAATTGTAGACGAAGCCACCACAATAGAGCAGCTTAAAAAATTGGTTGATAAATATGAAGCGGGTTCTGAGAATCCTGTTCGCGTTGAGGATTTATCAACAAAAACAATGCGTGAAGCGAGAGGAATATTTGGTTTTGAAATTGAAATTGATGAAATTCAGGCTACCAAAAAACTCTCTCAAAACCGAGACGACCTCAATTATAAAAACATTATTACAGAATTAGAAAAAACTGAAAACCCTCAGGCTATTGCTGTTGCAAAAGAAATGTCGAAATGCCGAAAGTAAATTGGCTTTAGCCATTGAAATCTAGGAATTCATAAGTACATTTGCACGCGCAAGATTCAGAAATTAAAAGACATTAAAATCAGATGCTTATAACTTTATTTTACTTCTTTATTGCTATTGTTGTTATTCAGGTTTTCTACTACTTAGGAATTTTTGGAAAGTTTGCTTTTGCTAAACCACAAGATATTACATCAAAAAAATTACCTGTTTCGGTAATTGTATGTGCTAAAAATGAAGAAGAAAACGTTAAAAAGTTTATTCCGCTATTGGCAGAACAAGATTACCCTGATTTCGAAATTGTTTTAATAGACGATGCGTCAAGCGATGAAACCTTAGAAGTTTTTGAGCAATTTGAACAACAATATCCTAATATTCGTTTAGTAAAAGTGCAAAATAATGAAGCTTTTTGGGGCAATAAAAAATATGCTTTAACCCTGGGAATCAAAGCTTCTAAAAAAGAATACTTATTATTTACAGATGCTGATTGTTATCCAACTTCAAAAAACTGGATTACAGCAATGACTTCTCAATTTACCATGAATAAAACGATTGTTTTAGGCTACGGAGGTTATGAGAAAGTTGAGCGTTCTTTATTGAATAAAATAATTCGTTTTGAAACGGTTTTAACAGCGGTACAATATTTTTCATGGGCAAAATTGGGACTCCCGTACATGGGGGTTGGTCGTAATTTAGCCTATAAAAGAGACGAGTTTTTTAATGTAAATGGCTTTATCGAACACATCCAGATTCGTTCTGGCGACGATGACTTGTTTATCAATCAGGCTGCAAACAAAAACAATACAACGATATCCTATACTCCGGAAAGTTTCACCTACTCTAAACCAAAAGAAACTTACAGAGAATGGTTTACTCAAAAAAGAAGACATATTTCTACTGCCGAATATTATAAATTTTTCGACAAAATGCAATTGGGCCTCTTTTTTATATCACAATTATTTTTCTTTATTTTAGTTATACTATTATTAGCTTTCCAATTTCAATGGATTGCAGTTTTAGCTATTTTGGCAACTCGTTACACTGTTGCATGGACTGTAATTGGATTTTCTGCCGGAAAATTAAAAGAAAATGACATTAAAGTTTGGTTTCCTATTGTAGAAATCATGCTTATATTCACACAAATTAATATCTTTATAACTAATATCTTTTCAAAACCTGTATATTGGAAATAAATTCTAAAATAGAAAAAGCAAAAAAGGGCGATCAAATCGCCTTTACTTTTTTATTAGATTATTTCTGGAATGAAGTGTATGGCTTTATGCTAACTCGTACTGAAAACGAAACTACTGCCGAAGATATTACTATCGAAACCTTCTCTAAAGCTTTTGATAAGATAGGTTCTTATAACCCTGAATTTCAATTCAACACGTGGTTAATTGCCATTGCAAAAAACGTATACATTGATTTATTGCGCAAAAAGAAAACCAATCTTTTTATAGAAATCACTGATAACGAAGACCAACAGGCTTACAATATTGCCGACCCTACTCCATCAGCCGAAGATGCTTTAATTAAGGAGCAAAATCTTTCCCGACTGCTACAATGCATCAAAGAACTGAAACCACATTATCAGGAAGTAATCCAGTTGCGTTATTTTCAGGAAATGACTTATCAGGAAATCGCACTTAAAATCGATGAACCTTTAAGCAACGTAAAAGTAAAATTACTTCGAGCTAAAAAATTATTGGCAGAAATTATCGAACGTAATAGATAATTTATTATCTTTAGGTAAAGAATAAAATATAATTCACTTTATTCTTAAAAAAGTAAATTATCCACACATTAAAACAACAACGCTTCCGTTGTTTGCCAAAACCCAAAACCTTATCGCTTATGATTTAAATGTTACTTAACCTTAAAATCCATAAATCATGTCTAAATCAAGTATCTACGAAACAAGCTGGACCAATCTTGTTTTCGAAAACAAAAACAAAGAGTACGGCGCGTATCAATTACGCCAGGAGAATTCAAAAACTACCATCTCAGCTCTATTTATGGGTTTGCTATTATTAGCCGCTTTGGGAAGTGTATCAATTTTAATCAACAAATTTAAAACTCCAGCTCCTGTAGAAGAAGGACCAGTTATTTATGACCCGCTAACGCCAGTAAATTTAACTCCAATCCCTGTTCAGCCAACGCCTCCGGCACCGCCAGTTCAACAACAGGCAGCAGCAACTTCGGCAACAGATTTGAGTCAATTATCACATCCAGTTCTAGTACCAACCGAACAGGCTGTAGACAAGATTGCTACAAACGATCAAAATCCTTCTGCAGTATCTAATACAGGAGACGGATCAGGAACTATCGCGAATCCAATACCTGGAAATCCCGGTGGAGACACAGAAGTTGTATCAGTAGCACCAATAACTAACGAACCTGTACTTCCTGCACTTTTAGACAAAATGCCGGAATTTCCAGGAGGAATGGCTAAGTTTTATACTTATGTAGGTAATAATTTCAACAGACCGGAATTGGATGCCGACAGAACTTTAAAAGTTTATGTTTCATTTGTAATCGAAAGAGACGGCTCTATTACTGATATCATGGTAAAAAATGATCCTGGTTACGGACTTGGAAAAGAGGCAATCAGAGTACTTAAATCATTAAAAACAAAATGGATTCCCGGAGTATTAAACGGGAAAGCAGTTCGAACTGCCTATAACCTTCCAATCACTATAAAAACGGAAGCTCAATAATAAAAACAGAAAAGCAGAACTTAGGTTCTGCTTTTTTTTATGCCTTAATTTAAAACATTATTTTATTGAACCATTAAGAGATAAAGAAAAATTAAGCCTTTTGTTAGATTATTAATTTTAAATTTAACCTCATAAAAATCTTAACTATTCTAATCTTAATGCCATTTACCTTTTCTCATCCCGCAATAATCCTTCCCTTAAAATATTTACCTAAAAATTGGATTTCATTAACCGGACTTATAATTGGCAGCTTAACTCCCGATTTTGAGTATTTTTATTCGAATGAAGGTTCAGAGTAATTACAGTCATACTTTTTATGGAATATTTTGGTTTGATTTGCCTTTAGCAATTTTGCTTTCTTTTATATTTCACAATATAATCCGCAATTCTTTATTCTTTAATTCTCCTAATATTACAAAATCAAGAGTATTGCTTTTCAGCAAGTTTAATTGGAACAATTATTTTAAAGAAAATTGGATTATAGTTTTAATCTCCACAATAATCGGAATAGCTTCTCATCTTTTTTGGGATGGTTTTACACATAATCATGGTTATTTCGTAGAACATATTTCTTCATTAAAGAATAGCTTTTCTTTTTTAGGAAATGAAATTCCAATTTGGAAAATAACACAGCATGCAAGCACTTTATTAGGAGCCATAATTATAGTTGCATCATTTTTTAAACTTCCTGAAAACATAATTCAGCCGATAGATATTAATCAAAAATACTGGGTTACGATTAGTATACTTACAGTGACAATTTCAATCTTAAGATTTTTAATTAATTTAAATCATATCTCTCCAGGAAATATTATTGTAACTGTAATTTCAGCTTTTTTAATTTCTTTAGTAATAAGTCCTGTCTTAATTAAATCTACCGGAAGTGAAAAATTTTAACAAAATCAATTACTTTTACATCACCTTTCAAAGGAAAATCAAATCTATCAAAATTAAAAACTAAAAAATGGGAATATTTTCAGCTATCCTTGGCAACGCCGGTTCTGTAAGTCAGGAAGATTTAATTAAAAAATACGGTCAGCTTTTGACTGATAACGAAGAAATCGAAATGGGTTTTAAACTTATCCGCGATACTTTTATCTTTACTAACAAAAGATTAATCTTAGTTGACGTACAAGGAATAACGGGCAGCAAAACAGAATACAAATCGATCGCCTACAAAAGCATCACTCGTTTTAGCGTAGAAACCGCAGGAACTTTTGATCTTGATGCCGAATTAAAAATTTGGGTTTCAAGCGAACTAAACCCAAGTATTGTAAAACAATTTAATAAATCTGTAAACGTGTATGACGTACAAAAAGTACTGGCTTTTCACGTTTTAGGTTAATATCAAAAATAAAAAACCCGATAAATTTCTAAGAAACTTATCGGGTTTTATTTTTCTAACAGAAATTATTATTTCTTTTTAGTGGTTGCTTTTTTTGTAGTTGTAGCTTTCTTAGTAGTTTTAGTTACTACTGGTGCAGTATTTACAATTTTTTGTTGCACATATGGTTTATACAGACCATCTTTTTCAGCTCTTTTCTTAGCATCTTCGGCTCTTTGTTTTGAGTCTGGGTGCGAACTCATCATCTGATCGATAAATGAAGCTTGTGATCCTTCACTCATTTTAGCCAAAATTCTAAAAGCTGATTCTTCAGCATTTACGTTATAACCATTTTTTTTCATAAAATTATACGAGAACAAATCTGCTTCGGCTTCTTGTTTACGACTAAATTTACTGTCGATTATCGCGCTTCCTATTTTACCCAGCTGACTATCTGTAACGCTTGCAATCGTGGCAGATTGTGAAGCCGCACCTTCTAACAAAGCTTCTTTTCTGTAAGCAGCTTTTATGGCATCTCTTGAATCATTATTGGCAACGTGACCAATTTCGTGACCAATTACTGCAAGAAGCTCATTATCATCCATAATATCCATTAATCCTGAATATACACGAACACTTCCGTCTGCCGTTGCAAAAGCATTTACTTCTTTTAATTTATAAACTTTATAATTTAAAGTGTATCCGTCACCAGCAGTATATTTTCCAAAAACTCTGTTCAGTCTTAAAGTGTAGGGATCTGTTGCACTCGCAACTTCATTTTCAGTATCCATTTTATCTACTGCAGCTTTAGAAAGCGCAGCTGCATCGGCATTACTAAACGTAAAACCACTAACACCTTTTTGAAGTGCCCCAACGGCTTTATCACCGAAATTAATCTGTGCATTCATTTTAGTAAAACCAAAAGCGGCAAACAAAACGCCTAATACAATAAATTTCTTTTTCATGTTTTATATTATTACAATTTAACAACAAATGTATTACAATGTTTAGGTTTTTTTATTTCAATTAAATACAATTTATAACAAATAAAGATATAAATATTAAACGAGTAAAAATCAAGCTTGTGCTATAATTATTCTTCTTATTCAAATAAACAAACAAAAAATAGCCAATTTCACCAACAGCATAATTTAAAAACAATAATTTAACACTAGAGCAAAATTATCGCTAAAATGGTTTTTCAAACTATAATGAGATCAATACCAAATTAAATGGTAAACAAATCATCAAATAAACTACATTGCTTATCTTTGCACTTTGAATTTTGATATATGGAAACAGTCATTGAAAATATACCAACTGGAAAACCGAAGTGGTTAAAAGTAAAACTTCCAATTGGACAAAAATATACTGAACTTCGCGGTTTGGTAGATAAATACAGCTTAAACACGATTTGTACCTCAGGAAGTTGCCCAAATATGGGTGAATGCTGGGGCGAAGGAACAGCTACATTTATGATTTTAGGAAATGTTTGTACACGTTCTTGTGGTTTTTGCGGTGTAAAAACCGGTAGACCTGAAACGGTAGATTGGGATGAACCTGAAAAAGTGGCTCGTTCTATAAAAATCATGAACATTAAGCACGCTGTAATTACAAGTGTTGACAGAGATGATTTGAAAGATGGTGGTTCGATTATCTGGATCGAAACCGTAAAGGCAATTCGCAGAATGAACCCTAACACCACTCTGGAAACCTTAATTCCTGATTTTCAAGGAATAGAAAGAAACTTAGACCGAATCGTAGAAGCAAATCCTGAAGTAGTATCCCACAATGTTGAAACCGTTCGACGTTTGACTCGTGAAGTACGTATTCAGGCAAAATATGATCGTAGTTTAGAGGTTTTACGTTACCTGAAAGAAAAAGGAATCAACAGAACAAAATCCGGAATTATGTTAGGTCTTGGTGAAACTGAAGAAGAAGTTTTCCAGACGATGACCGATTTACGCAATGCAAATGTGGATATTGTTACTATTGGTCAGTACCTACAGCCTAGTAAAAAACATTTACCAGTAAAAGAATTTATTACCCCGGATCAATTTGCACGATACGAAAAATTTGGTCTTGAATTAGGTTTCCGTCATGTAGAAAGCGGTCCTCTTGTTCGCTCTTCATACAAAGCACAAAAACACATTTTATAAAAAGTTTTTATTCAATCGTTTATTTCTTTAATCGCACCAACGGTTAAACAAATAAACGATTGAACAATTTAAACAAATAAATAAAGCACTTGAAAACAAGAATTGCTATTAATGGTTTCGGAAGAATTGGTAGAAATTTATTCCGTTTACTTCTAAACCATCCTGATATTGAAGTCGTTGCTATCAACGATATTGCTGACAACAAAACCATGGCGCATTTGATAAAATACGACAGTATTCATGGGGTTTTGCCTTTTATTGTTAGTCATGACGAAAAAGGAATAATTGTTAATGAAAAACATTATTTGTTTTTTCATGAAAAAAGCATTTCAAATTTAGACTGGAAAAGCCATAATATTGACTTTGTAATTGAGTCTACGGGAAAATATAAAACTCACGAAGAATTAAACGCACATATCGAAGCCGGCGCAAAAAAAGTAATCCTTTCTGCTCCATCAGAAGTTGATAGTATCAAAACGGTAGTATTAGGTGTTAACGAAAATATTCTGGACGGAAGCGAAAACATTATTTCGAACGCAAGTTGCACCACAAATAATGCTGCTCCGATGATCAAAATCATCGATGAATTGTGCGGAATCGAGCAAGCATACATCACAACAATACATTCTTACACTACAGACCAAAGCCTTCACGACCAGCCACATAAGGATTTACGCCGTGCGAGAGGCGCAAGTCAGTCAATTGTTCCAACAACTACAGGTGCAGCTAAGGCATTAACAAAAATTTTTCCTAAATTGCATGAAAAAATCGGAGGTTGCGGAATTCGCGTTCCCGTTCCCGACGGTTCATTGACCGATATTACATTTAATGTAAAACGCGCTGTTACTATTGAAGAAATAAATAAAGCATTTCAAGAAGCCTCAAAAACAAATTTAAAAGGAATATTAGATTACACAGAAGATCCTATTGTTTCTGTTGATGTCATTGGCAATACACATTCGTGTTTGTTCGATGCACAATTAACCTCTGTTATTGACAAGATGGTAAAAGTTGTGGGTTGGTATGATAACGAAATTGGCTATTCATCAAGATTAATTGATTTGATTTTGCGTACAAGAAAAACATAAGATTCATTGTAAAAGCATTGCATTACATGAAATACCACTTTTTTATTCTTTTTTGTTTTTTTAATTCATTTTTGTATTCTCAATCCAAAAAGAATACAGATAGTGTTTTCTATTACAACAAGTTAGTCAATAAAAATCTGGGCAATAAAAAATATAGGGAAGCGGTTTATTATACCCAAAAATCTATCAATTTTTGCGAATCAAATCACAAACACGAAGGTTTAGCCAATCAAACTTTTAAGCTTGGCAAAATTTACTACAAACAACATAAATATGATGAAGCCCTAAAAAGTTTTCATAGAAGTGTTGCTTCCTTTGACAGTGTAAAACCAACGTGTACCAAAGTGCTGGCACTGCATTATATTGGTGTAGCAAATACTGCAAAAGGTGATTATGAAATAGCTGCCATTTATTACAAAAAAGCAGAATTGCTTTTGAATCAGTTAAAAATGGTTGACCACGCCGAAGTTTTGAACTTTCAAAAAGCGATGGCATTAAAAACAAATAAGAATTTACCTCTTGCAGCAAAATCTTTTCACGAAATAATAGAAAAACCTGATAATCCTTCTATTCTAAAAACTAAGTCTGATGCCTATTATCAACTAGGGTTAATCGAAACACAACTTAAACGAAATGATTCTGCTATAATTTATCTGGAAAATGCTTTAGACTATAATACAAAAAGCAATAATCTGGCTCAAAAATCAAAAATTATTTTAGCGATAAGCCAATATTACAAACAGCATAAAAATTTTGACCTCGCCTACTCTTATCTGGATGAACATTATCAGTTAGAAAATTATATTCTTAAATTAAAAAATGCAAAAATTGATCTTAATGAGTTCGAAAAATTCAAAAAAAATCAATCTTTAAACAATACCATTAAACGTGAAAGCGAAGAAAAAATTCAGCTAAAAACATATCGTTACTCTAAATTGGTCAGCATTTTGGCCATTGCCCTTATTTCGATTTTATCCCTTTTAAGCCTGGCATTATACAAAAACAATATTATTCGAAATCAAAACAATTTACTTTTAAGAGAGAAAAACAAAGAACTTGTTTTAGCCAAAAATAAAGCTGAAAAAGCATCAAAAGCAAGATCCGAATTTCTATCAACTGTAAGTCATGAGCTCCGGACGCCATTAAATGCGATTAACGGAATTACGCATTTACTACTAGAAGATAATCCTAAAAAAACACAATTAAAATATCTTGAATCTTTAAAATTTTCAGGAAATTATCTCACCACATTCATCAATGAAATTCTCGAAATTAATAAAATCGATTCCACAAAAGTCGAAATAGAAAACATTACTTTCAACTTAAAAGAATTGCTATTCAATATTCAAAGCTCCTTAAAAGAATTAGCCACTGCCAATAAAAACTATTTCAACCTTGAAATAGACGAATCAATTCCGGATAATTTAATTGGAGATCCTACTAAAATTTCTCAAATCATTTTAAATTTAATCAATAATGCACTGAAATTTACACAAAACGGAAATGTAAATGTAATTGCAAAGTTGTACACGAAAGAAGAAGATGGCGCTACAGTTTATTTTGAAATTGTAGACACAGGAATTGGTATTCCCGAAGACAAACTGCAAACCGTTTTTGAAAGTTTCTCTCAAGGTTCAATAGAAGTCAATCGCAAATATGGCGGAACTGGCTTAGGACTAACAATCGTTAAAAAACTGATTGAACTTTTAGGAGGCGAAATAAAACTAAAAAGTGAAGTGGGTAAAGGTTCTACTTTTACCTTTAAATTGAAATTCAAGATTAACAATGAACCTTTGGAAGTGGTAGAAGAAGCAAAACCCTATAACGACAAACAATTAAAACACAAATCGATTTTATTGATTGAAGACAACAAAATCAATCAGATGATTACGCGAAAAATGCTGGAAAACAAAGCCATTACCTGCGAAATAATAGATAATGGTGAAGATGCTGTTGAGCTTTTAAAAGTAAAACGATTCGATATGATTTTAATGGATGTTCATTTACCCGGAATCAACGGCACAACGGCTACAAAACTAATCAGGGAATTTGACAAAACCACTCCTATTATTGCATTAACAGCCATTTCGCTTGATGAAAACAGAGACATGCTTTTGTCATACGGAATGAATGATGTGATCACCAAACCTTTTGTACCAGATGAGTTTTACAGTACAATTGCGAAGTTTTTCGATTAATTTTTAAAGGCACTAAGGTTCTAAGTTCCTAAGATCCCGAGTTTAATTTAACGTACTTCAGAATTGACGCGTCAAAATTTTGGTGGTTATTGATAAATGTACTTTTTATTGGTAAATAATACAATTGAGAAGCTAGTTTAGAATCTTTTAAACGTACATAATCTTTTTCTGTTGTAACAATCTTTTTATTCTGAGCCTTACTCTGAATTGTTTCTAAGTCTGAATCTGAAAAATTATGATGGTCCGGAAAAGTTATACATTCGTCATTTTCATTTTTTAAATAATCAAAAAATGGCGTTGGTTTTGCAATTCCTGCAATAAGTAATTTTGGTTCTGATTTAATTTCATTTACAGCTATTTTTTTATTTTCACCGTAAATAGAATCATCATAATCGATAAAAGTAAAATAGACTTGCTGCGAACAAGTCAATTTCAATTTCAAACGAATTTCTGCTTGTTCTGTATCTGATAAATCTTTAGGGCATTTCGTGACAATTATAATGTTTGCCCTATTGGCTCCGCTTCTGCTCTCGCGAAGATTTCCGGTTGGCAGCATAAAATCATCTGCATACAAATCACCGTATGAACTCAATAAAATATAGAAACCCGCTTTTACTTTTCGGTGCTGGTAAGCATCATCTAATAAAACAACCTGAGGCTTTTCATTCTGCGAAAGCAATTGTATTATCCCGTTTGTTCTGTTGGCATCAACCGCGACCTGAACATTGGGGAATTTTTGATAAAACTGAAATGGTTCATCGCCCAGAATTTCAGCATTTGAAGTCATATCGGCCAAAACAAAACCTTCAGATTTACGTTTGTAACCCCGGCTTAAAGTGGCAATTTTATATTTATCAGATAATAACCTGATTAAATATTCTATTTGAGGTGTTTTCCCAGTTCCGCCAACGCTTAAGTTTCCAACAGCTATTACAGGAATATTAAATGAAGTCGATTTAAGAATTCCTTTATCAAAAAGAAAATTTCTTATCGAAGTAATGAATCCATATAAAACGGCAAACGGGAAAAGTAGTATTCGAAGTAATTTCATAAAGTTATTTATCGGAATAATGTCCCATCGCAGAAACTATAATAACGGTCACAATTTCTTCTTCTACACGATAAATCATTCGGTCTTTTTGATTAATTCTTCTAGACCAATACCCATTAAAATTATATTTCAATTCCTCTGGTTGTCCTTCTCCAAAAAAAGGGGTTTCAGTTAATTCTAAAAGTATTTTTTCGATCTTTTTTATGGTAGCTTTATTTCCTGACTTATAGTGATTTTTCAAATCTTTACGAGCAATATCATCAAATTCTACAAAATACTTCCCCATATATCATCTGGATTTAACCTAGTTGTTTTTCCTTGTCTAATATTCTCTTCTGCTCTTTTAACTTTTTCAATAAATTCAGAACTATAAATACTTGGCTCTTCATTAACCTGTCCATAAACTGGCTCAACGATCTCAATACCTTCTACACCTTTAAAAAAAGCTTCAAACATCGCCATAAATGCTTTTCCTGTCTTCGTTTGCTCGTTAATTTTTATTGTAGTCATGACTTATGATTTAGAATTACAAATATACGAAAATCAAATATTAGTATAAATACTATATACTAATAGTATCAATTATTATACTAAAAAAATTGCTTTGAGAATATACAACTTAAAAAAGTATATTTTTATTCGTTAATTTGTTTTCACATTTCGAATTTTCATGCACTACAATAACCTGAAACTTGAAACAAAACAAACCTGAAACAAAAAATAATGAAAATCAAAGAAATATTAGCAGTTCTCGAAGAAATGGCACCTTTGGCTTACGCCGAAGATTTTGACAATGTTGGCCTTTTAGTTGGCGATGCTGAAACTGACAGTACGGGAGTTTTAGTTTGTCATGATGCTTTAGAAAATGTAATTGATGAAGCTATTGCAAAAAGCTGCAATCTGGTAGTTTGCTTTCACCCGATTTTATTCTCCGGAATTAAAAAAATTACGGGTAAAAATTATGTCGAGCGCGCAATCCTGAAAGCCATCAAAAATGATATTGCTATTTATGCGGTTCACACAGCTTTAGATAATCATTCGGCGGGAGTTAATAAAATATTTTGCGATGCTTTAGGCTTAACAAATACCAGAGTTTTAATTCCGAAACAAGGTTTTATCAAAAAACTAGTTACTTATACGACTCCTGATAACTCTGATAAGGTTCGAAACGCTATGTTTGAAGCTGGGGCCGGAACGATTGGTAATTATGACAATTGCAGTTTTAATACTGAAGGTTTTTTTACTTTTCAGGGAAATGAAAACAGCAATCCTGTAGTTGGAGAACAAGGGAAATTGCATACAGGACGCGAAATAAAAATTGAAGTTGTTTTCGAAAAACATTTACAATCTAAAGTCCTGAAAGCACTTTTTGCCAATCATATCTACGAAGAAGTAGCTTACGAAGTGTATGATTTACAAAACGCCCATCAAAATATTGGTTTAGGAATGATTGGTGAATTTGAAACCGAAATGGATGAAAAAGATTTTCTGCTTTTCGTAAAAGATAAAATGATTGCCGACGGAATTCGCCATTCGGTCTTTACAGGAAAAAAAATCAAGAAAGTTGCCGTTCTGGGAGGCTCAGGAAGTTTCGCCATAAAAAATGCAATTCAGGCTGGAGCCGATGCTTTTTTGACGGCAGATTTAAAATACCATCAGTTTTATGAAGCAGAAAATCGACTACTTTTAGCCGATATTGGTCATTTTGAGAGTGAACGCTATACAAAAAACTATATTGTTGATTATCTTCGAAAAAAAATCCTTAATTTTGCCATCATTTTATCAGAAGAAAATACAAATCCAGTTAAGTACTTATAGAATATGGCGAATACGAAAGAATTAAGTGTTGAGGACAAGTTAAGAGCAATATACGATTTACAGCTTATTGACTCTAGAATTGACGAAATCAGAAACGTGAGAGGAGAACTTCCATTAGAAGTGGAAGATCTAGAAGATGAAGTTGCAGGTTTAAGCACGCGTTCAGAGAAACTGAAAAGTGAACTTGAGGTTATTGAAGATCTTATCAAAGCAAAGAAAAATGCTATTGATGAGCACAAAGAGGTTATCAAAAAATACACAAAACAACAAGAATCAGTTCGTAATAACAGAGAATTTAATTCTTTGACTAAAGAGGTTGAATTTCAGGAATTAGAAATTCAATTGGCTGAAAAGCAAATCAAAGAAATGAAAGCTTCTATCGAACATAAGAAAGAAGTTACTTCTAACTTAAAAGAAAAACTTGACGCTAAAAGTTCTCACTTAAAACATAAAAAATCTGAATTAGATGCTATTATGGCTGAAACTCAAAAAGAAGAAATCTTCTTATCTGAGAAATCAGCTGAGTTCTCTGCTCAGATCGAAGAAAGATTATTAGCTGCTTATACTAGAATCAGAACTAGTGTTCGTAACGGATTAGCTGTTGTATCTATCGAAAGAGGAGCATCTGCAGGATCATTCTTTACAATTCCGCCTCAAACTCAGGTAGAAATCGCTTCTAGAAAGAAAATCATTACTGATGAGCACTCTGGAAGAATTTTAGTTGACAGCGCATTAGCTGAAGAAGAAAAAGAAAAAATGGAACAATTGTTCTCTAAATTCTAAATATTTAAAATCCCGATTTAATCGGGATTTTTTTTTTGCCTTTATTTTGCTAAATGTTGTGGAGAATTTTACCGCAAAGAACGCAAAGATTTTCTCTAAGAATGCTTTTGAAAGCACAAAGTTCGCAAAGCTAAATCAATATAAAGCTTTGCGAACTTTGTGCTTTATAAAAGCTAAGAGTAAAAAAAACGTAGCGTTTTCTGCGATAATTTTTTTTACTCTTTCTACAGGTTTTAGAATTGATAAATTAAAAGATTAATAAAGGATTTTAAATCTGTGCTAATCTTTTAATCTGTGGCAAAACATTTTTAAGCAACTTTAAAATCATATTTTTATCTTTATAAAAAAATTAAGTTTTGGGAATTAAAAAAGGAATTCGGTTCATTACATTAAAATCGGTTGGGTCGTATATTAATTTTTTAAGTTATGTTCGTCCGCAAAAAGCTGTCGAACTGTCTTATGCCCTCTTTAGTCAGCCCAGAATTGGAAGACTGCAAAAAGAAGATTTACCCAAAATATTAAAAAATACAGAAACTGAAACGTTTCATCATAACGAACATCATTTTCAAACTTACATCTGGAAAGGTAACGAAACCAAAATTCTTCTCGTTCATGGTTGGGAAAGTAATGCTGCACGCTGGAAACAAACCTTACCACATCTTCAAAAATCCGGAAGTACCATTATTGCTATTGACGCTCCGGCTCACGGACAAAGCAGCGGCAAAGAATTTAATATTCCGCTTTATGCTGAATTTATCAATAAAGCTGTAGAAAAGTATCAACCAACTATCATTATTGGTCATTCAATTGGAGGTGCAGCTTGTGTTTACCATCAATATTTATTTCCCAATACAAGTATTAATAAAATGGTAATTCTTGGAGCGCCATCAGATTTAAAAACTTTGATCGACAATTATATTGCCATGTTGAGTTTGAATACCAAAATGTTTTCGCTTCTCGAGGGTAAATTCATAAATCGATTCAACTTTAAAATCGGAGATTTCTCTGCGCAAAAGTTCGCATCACAATTTAATGTTTCCGGCTTTATTGCGCACGATACTTCAGATAAGATTGTTGCTTTTGAAGAAGGGAAAAAAATTGCGAGTAATTGGAAGAATAGTCAGTTTATAGAAACTAAAGGTTTAGGTCACGGAATGCATGATGATGAATTGTATGAGAAAGTAATTGAGTTTTTGTTTTCTGTAGAAAAGGTTTAATGCCACTAAGGCGCTAAGGCACAAAGTTTTTTTATTTCACCATTATACTTTGTCATCCTGAGGCACGAAGGATCGCACGAGTAATTCTGTTCCTATAATCTCCAATCTATGTCGAGCTTCTTGTGTGATTTCTCCGTTCGGTCGAGATGACAAGAATGTGATTACTTTGTATTAAAAAATTTTCCCGCAGATTTACCAGATATTGCTGATTTTTTTATTCAATTAAATCTGCTCAATCTGCCAAATCTGCGAGAGTTAGCCTGCTCATTTTTTGTCATCCCGAGGCACGAGGGATGACAAAATTGTTTTTAAACAATAATTTTAAAAGACTTCAACATTTCTTTTTCTCCTTTTGCTGTTATTATAATAACTCTTGAATCTTTTGTTCTTCTTATCCAGTCCTGTTCCAGCATTTTATTCAATAACAATGTTCCTACTGAACCTGCAATATGATATCTTCTTTCGCTCCAGTCGAGGCAAGGTTTTAAGAATATTCGTTTTTGTTTCTTGGCGTCTCCAATATTAACTCCAAAATCTGAGAACCATTTTTCTCCTTCAGAAGTAACTTCGAAAGTATTATTCTTTTCAATAATTATTTTTTGTTCTAATAAACTATCGGCTAAAGCCACACCAATTTTACCTGCTAAATGATCGTAACACGTTCTGCAATATTTTATAGCAGGATAATTTTCTGTCTTCTTTTTTGCAGAAGTCTCCGGTTTCGGAATCAGATTCGCCATTGCTTCAACGGCGTAGGCAACTTCTTTATTCGAAAATCTGTAATATTTATGACGGCCTTGTTTTTCGACAGAAATCAAATCGGCATCAAGAAGTTTTCCTAAATGCATACTGATGTTTTGAGCTGATGTTTCGACCGCAATGGCTAATTCAGTTGCAGTAAATGCTCTTCCGTCAAGTAAATTCCACAAAATTGACGCACGCGTAGCATCACCAATTAAAGTTGCCGTTTTTATAAACTGATCTTCCATTTTATTTCATAGTTAAATACAGACTGAACTATTCCCCTGTAAAGTTAAATAACTTTGTTAAAAATAAAATACAATGACCTCAAGTTTATTCCTTCAATCAGACATCCAGAATCCTTATTCAGTTTACAAATTAATGATGTACAAAAATCCTGTTTACTGGGATAAAACCAACAAAATCTGGGCAATTTATTCTTATGCACATTGTGTCGAAATTCTAAAAAACAATAAAGTCGAAATTCCGATTGTAAATCCAGATAATGAACAAAAACTGAATGAATTTGCTTTGAAAATTCTAGACAATCTAACACGATTATCAAATGGAATTCAACACGAAGTCGCAAAAGAAATTGCAACGCTATTATTTTCAAATATAAAATCAGTTAACATCAGCAAAATTACTTCGTCATTGATCGAAAATGATTTAGCTAACAATAAAATCGACTGGGTTAATTCTATCAGCAAAAAAATGCCGATCCTTGTTCTTTTAAAAAGTTTTGGTTTTGAAGAAAATGACTGTGATTTTATTTCAGAAGTAATAGACTCTTTTCTCAAAATTATGCTTCCGCAGAAAACTGAAGAGCAAGTAAAATTTATAAATGAAATTTCAGCAAAACTTTATTTTACTGTTGAAAAACATCTTTCTTCACTACCCTTTTATGATTCTTTACTAATGAATATTTCGAATCAATATAATCTTTCAAAAGAAGAAATTAGTACAATTACAGTCAGTAATTTTATCGGTTTATGTATCCAGAGTTTCGATGCCGGGCGCGGAATTTTGAGTAATTCTTTATTACAAATTATTCAAAACAAAACATTTTCAAACAGAATTGAAATAGAAAAATCAGTTATTGAAACCTTGCGCTTTGATCCTCCGATTCATAATACAAGACGAATCGCCATTGAAGATTTTTTCATCGGCGAAAGCCAAATTAAAAAAGGCGATTCAATATTAATTGTTTTGGCTTCTGCCAATCGAGATTCTCAAAAGTTTGAAAACCCTGTGAATTTTGATATTGAAAGAATGAATAACAATGAAAATCTAACTTTTGGAATTGGCGGTCATATGTGTCTGGCAAAATATTTTTCCATTCATTTGGCAACAGAAGCGCTTTGGCATTTATTTCAGAATTACAAATTTGTTTCATTGTTAGAAAATCAAATTCAGTACGAATCCCTTATAAACGCCAGATTACCAAAAAGAATCTGTATTCAATTCAACAATTAAAATATAAAATATGATAGCAGTAATTTTTGAAGTAATTCCTAATGAAGGAAAAAAAGAAGGATATCTTGATATAGCTGCAAGTCTTCGCCCAGAATTAGATACTATTGAAGGATTTATATCAATAGAACGATTTCAGAGTTTTAGCAATCCTGATAAAGTTTTATCATTGTCTTTCTGGAAAGATGAAGAAAGTATTCAGCAATGGAGAAATCTCGAAATGCATCGTCATGCTCAGGCAAAAGGACGAAATGAAGTTTTTAAAGACTATCATTTAAGAATCGCCCATGTAGTTCGAGATTATGGAATGTTTGATCGCAAGGAAACGCCTAGCGATAGTTCGCAGTTTCATTCTTAAAAAAGGTTCTAAGATTCTAAGACGCTGAGGCACTAAGGTTTTTCTTTTGATAGTCTTCTTTAGTTTTGTCATTGCAAGAAACGAGGAGTGACAAGATTGAAGAAAATCTAAAATCTGAAATTCTAAGAAGTCTAACAATCTAAAGATCTAAAATCCAAGAAGTCTAAATTTTGCTTACTTTTGCAGTATGGAAGAGAATTTAAAACGTCTGAATAAATTTATTGGTGAAACTGGATATTGTTCCCGCCGTGAAGCCGATAAGCTTATTGAAGAAGGACGCGTAACAATAAATGGTGTTGTAGCTGAAATGGGAACCAAAGTTTCGCAAAATGACGAAGTGCGTATTGACGGAAAATTGATTGTGGAGAAACACGAAAAATTGGTATACCTGGCTTTCAATAAACCGGTTGGAATAGAATGTACAACGAATCTTGAAGTTCGAAATAATATTGTAGATTATATTAATTATCCAAAACGTATTTTTCCAATTGGAAGATTGGATAAAGCCAGTGAAGGATTAATTTTCATGACGAATGACGGCGATATCGTAAACAAGATTTTACGCGCCAGAAACAATCACGAAAAAGAATATACGGTAACAGTAAACAAACCTATTACAGAACGTTTTATACAACGCATGGGAAATGGTATTCCGATTCTGGATACTGTGACCAAAAAATGTAAAGTAGAACAAATTAGTCAATTTACATTTAAAATCATATTAACGCAGGGTTTAAACCGCCAAATTCGTAGAATGACTGAATATCTGGGATATGATGTTACGGCGCTTAAACGTATCAGAATCATCAATATTTCGCTTGATGTTCCGGTTGGGCGCTATCGTGATTTGACCGATGACGAAATCAAAGAATTAAATCATTTAATAGAACCCTCAAGCAAAACCGAAGAAGCAAGTTTTCCAAAAGTCGAAACTCCAAGTCCAAGACGAAGAACGGATTTTTTATCTAAAGATGATGTTCCTAAACGACGAACAGATTTTATATCAAAGGATGATCCCAGATTTAAGAAAAAAGGAGATTACTAATTGATCTTATAAAAAGACCCTTTCGTTTTTGCGAAAGGGTCTTTTTATATAATGCATTTCTGAATTACTTTATCAGAACCATCTTCTTCTTTTGAATAGATAAACACCAAAAATGGATAAGATCACCGATACTAAAAGTAATATCCAGATTCCGTATTTACTTTCTTCTAAACCGTTGGGCACGTTCATTCCGTATAAACTGGCAATTAAAGTAGGGATCATTAAAATAATTGAAATCGAAGTCATTTGCTTCATAATATTATTCATATTGTTCGAAATCACCGAAGCATAAGCATCCATCATTCCGGTCAAGATATTGCTATAGATATTGGCTGTATCTTGTGCCTGACTTAATTCGATATCAACATCTTCTAATAAATCCTGATCAAAATGTTCTCTTTTAGCTTTTAAATTTTTAATTCGATGAAACAAAACATCGTTTCCTTTTAGGGAAGTAATAAAAAACACAAGACATTTTTCTATTTGCAAAAGTGCCTGTAATTCTTCGTTCTTGATTGACTTCTCTAAATTATCTTCGGCAAGCTTTATCTTTTGATTAATTTGTTTCAGGTATTTTAAATACCAAACACTTGAGGACAATAATAATCTTAAAACCAAATCAAAATTATCTTTTATGTGTATATTTTTGCGGTTGGTATATTGTACAAAATCAGAAATGATTTCGGTTTCGTAAAAACTAATGGTAACACACACATCTTCTTTAAAAATTAATCCCAAGGGAATAGTTTGAAAAGGCAGTTTAACATCATTACTTTTCACAGGGATACGCATAATAAACAAAGTCCAGCCATCTTCAGATTCCATACGAGGTCTTTCGTCGATATCTTCAATATCATTGTAAAAGGCTTCAGGAACTTGCAGTTCTTCGAGTAAATATTTTTTTTCTGTTTCTGAAGGAGACTCAATGTTAATCCAGCAGTTTGGAGTCCATTCTTTTGTCTCGATTAATCCGTTGTTGTTTTTGTAAAAGGCTTTCATTTCAAAATTGCAGGGTTTTATCATAGCATTTTGAAAAGTTTCAAAAGCTATTTTAATTTAATACTAACGAATAATAATCGTCCATTGGAGAAGTTTTTTTTTAAGTGGTGCAAAAGTATCCTTTATTTTTAAAACCTAAAACTTTAAAAGTATAATTAAATACTAAAAAAAACCACCTTCAGTATTTTACTAAAGGTGGTTTCAGGAAAAAATTATTTTTTATTATTCAAAAATTCATAGTACAATGCTTTTGATAAAAATGTTTTGTTCTGATATTCATCAATTTCTTCCTCTTTTCTAATTTCAATTAATTGTCCATCTAAATGAAGTTTTGAGAAATATTCTCTTCTGGCTTCATCATTAAAATTCAAACGGCTCAAAAATATCGGTTCGACACATTTGTTTACTGCAATATTATAAGTAGTAATAAGGTTTCCCCAGTTTACAAAACTGCACAGCAAAACCGTTCCGTAAAAATACCATACCATTTGATTTGCCAGATAAGCGTTTGTTTTTTGTTTTGTGATCTTTCGAAAAACAAAAACTAAACCTATAATGGCCAGGATTAGAAAAGCATAAACTCCCAATCGCTTATAAGTTAACCCGAAAACCGAAATGTATTCTGAGTTTTTAATAATGGTGCTTACGATCAAAAGCCCGTTTAAGACAATCCAGATTTTAGCCAGTTTTTTGAGATTAGCTGCTTTTTTATCAAAATTAAATCCGCCTTTAAAATAGAACATAATAACTCCAACAGCCATAATAATTGAAAAAATTACTGAATTGACTCTTTCGTGTGTATCGGCACTTAAGTTTGATTTTTCTATTACTTCAAAAAATTGCTCGTAATTATACGTTATGATGAATACTACGAGTAAAAAGTTGAGCAATACTAAAGTAATCTCACCACTTTTTCTTTCGAAATCTATATCTAAAAACGAAAATGTATTCTGACTTTTAATTTCGGCTATATTCTTAAAATCATTGTCTAATAAGTCATTTTTCTCATGACAAACTTCCGGTACCCAGTAATTCCAGAAACTGAATGAAATATAAAACCCTAAAACTCCAATTAAGATCACTTCGACAATATCGATATCTAAAGTATAATCTGTTAGTAAAGAAGAAAAATGTGAGCTACCGAAAGAATAGGCTGTAAAAAATACTATTATAAAAATTGCTGGAATAATGAAATAAGCGACCAGCTTCTTGGCAAAGTTGTTATGAATTTTTCTTTCCGGAAGCCATTGGCTGAAAATAAAAATACGACCAATGGAAGCGAATGCATTTAAAAATATTAACGGAAATACCTGTACAATTTTAAGTTTTGATTCCTGTATTTTAAACTGTAAAAAAAGTATTGAAATTGCCAAAGCCAAGAAAGAAACAAAATCTCCGTACCAAGCAAAAGCCATACAAGACAAAACCGAAGTAACTACCAAGATCAAATGCGACCTGTCTGTAAATCGATCCTGAAAGAAATAACAGATTGAACCGGTTAATAATAGTCCAAAAATAGCGAGGTTTACTCCTATTGACTCGTTGTAAAAAAGCAGTGTAAATACTATACTGCAAGCTAGAATGATTTGATGTTTTTTCATATTTGTTGAATTTATTTATTGCTTTTGATTTACCGTTTTTTTAATAGTGATTTTGTTATTTTAAATTTAAAAGTACTTTGCATTTCAAAGTATTTAGGCAAAAAAATATAGTTATTACGATTTCATTAATTTTTCAAGATAAGAAAGGTGTTCTTTAAAAGCTGCACGTCCCCTAGGAGTTACCTGGTAAGAGGTTTTGGGCTTTTTGCCCACAAATTCTTTTTTGACTTCGATATATTCTGATTTTTCGAGCGCTGAGGAATGACTGGCTAAATTACCATCTGTAATGTTCAGAAGATTTTTCATCTCGGTAAAATCAACCCATTCATTGACCATCAGGATGGACATAATACCCAATCTGACACGACTTTCAAAATCTTTATTTAGTTTATCAATGATTCCCATTGCGTGGATTTATTTATATTTTTTGAACATTATTAATCCGTACAAGATATGCAAAATACCAAATCCGATGATCCAAAAAACTAAACCATATCCGATATAAAAAAGAGAAATAAATCCTAAAAATAATTCACAGAATCCTAAGTACTTAACATCCGAAAATGTATATTTTTCTGCATTTACAAGTGCTAAACCGTAGAAAATTAAGGTAGCCGGAGCTACTAATCCATAAATTTCGTGGTATAAAAGTGCCAGACAAAATATGCCTCCGGCCAAAAGAGGAACCGCTAAATTGAACAACATATTTTTTGTTGCCGATGTCCAAATTGGTAAATCGTATTTTCTGCTTTTTCTGATGGTAAAGGTCAATCCGAAAACAAAAGCAAAGGCCAAAATGATTAATCCTGTAAAGAACAATTGAGACACCAAACCAGAAGTAATTGTGATTTGCTGGTCGTCGAAATATTCAATGCCATTTGCTTTGAATAATTGATAAACGTACAATCCGCCAATTAAAGCTGATAAACCCGCAAATACTCCTGAGAGTCCGCTTAAGGATATAAATCTTGAAGAGCGCTCCATCATGGAACGAATGTGTGCTAAATCTTCTTGGTGCTTCTGATTCATAAATAAAGTACTTTGTAGTGCAAAGTTATATTTTATTTTGAATTGACAAATATAAAATTGATTTTTTTTTTATGAAGTCGCCTTAACTGTAATTTTTATATGCCACCCCGATGGGGTTCTGAAAGACAAAATTCATAGATATCTATAAATATATCGTCCCGATGGGACTCTATCATAAATTCGAATAGCGATTTAAATACTTATAATTTTGATGGACTTCATGAATGAACGTAAAGTTGCGTGAGGGATAGGAGCTGGCTACCGAAGTAGCGTGGATAGCCCGACCGTATTTGCGAAAGGCGCACATAAGCGGCATGTTGAATAGCGCCTTTTGTAAATACGGTCACGCCCAAAGTAGATAACGCAACAAAGCCTACTCGATTGAATAGGCTTTGTTTATTTTTATTTGAAAAGAATTATTTTTTGGCGCTTCTCATTTTTCTGGCTAAAAGTGTATTTTTAAGTAACATTGCAATGGTCATTGGTCCTACTCCACCTGGAACTGGCGTAATATAAGATGCTTTTTTACTTACTTCATTAAAATCAACGTCACCTTTTATAACATAACCTTTTGAGTTTGACGCATCGTCTACACGAGTAATTCCAACGTCTATAATTACAACTCCGTCTTTTACCATGTCTCCTTTTAAGAATTCAGGAACTCCTAAAGCTGTAATAATGATATCGGCATTTTTAGTGAACTCGGCTAAATTTTTAGTTCGGCTGTGGGTTAGGGTAACAGTTGAATCTCCTGGAGTTCCTTTGCGGCTCATTAAAATACTCATTGGTCGGCCTACAATGTTACTTCTGCCAATTACTACAGTATGTTTTCCGGCAGTTTCTACCTTGTAACGTTCTAGCAACTGCATGATGCCGAATGGTGTTGCAGGAATAAAACTTTCCATCTCTAAAGCCATTTTACCAAAGTTTGTTGGGTGAAAACCATCAACATCTTTATCTGGATCGATTGCCAATAAGATTTTTTGTTCGTCGATATGTTTTGGTAAAGGCAACTGAACGATGAAACCATCAAGATCGTCATCTTCGTTTAGTTCTTTGATTTTTGCCAGTAAAGCTTCTTCGGTAATATCTTCGGGTAAACTTACTAAAGTAGAATCGAAGCCTATTTGCTGGCAAGATTTTACTTTACTTCCTACGTAAGTTAAACTTGCCCCGTTTGTACCAACGATTACGGCTGCCAAATGAGGTACTTTTCCTCCGGCATCTTTTATCGATTGAACTTCGGCTGCAATTTCGTTTTTAATGTCTTCAGCTGTTTTTTTACCGTCTAGTAGTTGCATTGTTTTTGTTTCAAGTTTAAAGTTTCAGGTTTCACGTTACAAGCGAAACACATATATATTTTATCGAAAAAAGTTTCAAGTTTTAGTCTCGAACCTGAAACTTTAAACTTGAAACTTTTTTCTTATTTTTTTATTTTGGCATTCCGCCTGGCATTCCTTTCATGCCTCCCATCATTTTCATCAGGTTTTTTCCGCCTGGACCTTGCATCATCTTCATCATTTTGCTCATTTGGTCGAATTGCTTCATTAACTGATTTACCTGCTCGACTTTTGTTCCGGAACCTTTAGCGATTCTGGCTTTCCTTTTTACGTCGATTATGGCCGGCTTGCTTCTTTCGATTGGTGTCATCGAGTGAATGATGGCTTCGATATGTTTGAAAGCATCATCTTCTATTTCTACATCTTTCATGGCTTTTGAAGCTCCCGGTATCATTCCAACCAGGTCTTTCATATTACCCATTTTCTTTACTTGCTGAATCTGCGTTAAGAAATCATCAAAACCAAATTCGTTTTTAGCGATTTTCTTTTGAAGTTTTCTGGCTTCTTCCTCGTCAAATTGTTCTTGCGCTCTTTCTACAAGAGACACAACGTCTCCCATACCTAAGATACGCTCGGCCATACGATCCGGATAGAAAACATCAATTGCTTCCATCTTCTCGCCTGTACCTACAAATTTGATTGGTTTGTTTACAACGGTTTTAATCGAAATTGCTGCTCCCCCACGAGTATCTCCATCTAATTTGGTTAAGATAACTCCGTCAAAGTTTAAGATATCGTTGAAGGCTTTTGCTGTGTTTACAGCATCTTGTCCTGTCATTGCATCAACAACAAACAAGGTTTCCTGTGGCTCAATTGCTTTGTGAACACGGGCAATTTCGTCCATCATTTCTTTGTCTACTGCCAAACGACCTGCAGTATCGACGATTACAACATTGAAACCGTTTGCTTTTGCGTGTTTGATTGCGTTTTGAGCAATTTCTACAGGATTTTTATTTTCCGGCTCTGAGTAAACCTCAACGCCTATTTGATCTCCAACAACATGCAACTGATTAATCGCCGCAGGACGGTAGATATCACACGCTACAAGAAGTGGCTTTTTATTTTTCTTTGTTTTTAAGAAGTTGGCAAGTTTACCAGAGAAAGTTGTTTTACCAGAACCCTGAAGTCCTGACATTAAAATAATACTCGGATTACCAGAAAGATTGATTCCGGCAACATCGCCACCCATTAATTCAGTTAGTTCGTCTTTTACTAACTTCACCAATAATTGTCCTGGCTGAAGTGTGGTTAAAACGTCCTGACCTATTGCTTTTTCTTTTACTTTGGTAGTAAAATCTTTAGCAATTTTAAAGTTAACATCGGCATCTAATAAGGCACGACGAACTTCTTTTAAGGTATCGGCTACGTTTACTTCTGTAATTTTACCGTGCCCTTTTAATATATGGAAGGCTTTATCTAACTTATCACTTAAATTATCAAACATAATTTTTTCTTTATTTGAAGTGCAAAGATAATCTAATTAGGTATTTCAGGCAATTTTTATTTAAGTGCTTTTTTTGCCACGAAGTTTAGTTTTGCCACGAAGAGTCGAAGACACAAAGTTTGCTTTTTTTTTAATTTCTTTGAGCAAAAAATATAAAAAAGGCACAAAGAAAAAATAATCTTTGCGCCTTTGTGTCTTTGTGGCTATGAACCTTTTTTTTTAAAATTGGAAGTAAATAAACGGCTGTGAACCTGCCACAGCTGTAGCGTAAACAATCCAATAAACGAAACCAAGGATAATTGCTTTTCCTATTAATGGAGTTTTATCGAAAACAAATTTCATTTTTGATGTAATGGTTTCTGGTAAGAAATGCCAAACATATCCAAAAAGCATCAATAAGAATACATTTTTATATCCTAATATAATGGCTTGCCAATGTTCTGGTTCGAAAGTTAACTGACCAATATTGTTGATGACCTGTAAGGCTGTTTCGAAATCTCTGGCACGGAAAAAGATCCAACAGAACACTACGAAATGAAATGTAATTACGATAGAGAAAAACGTCCATAAGAAATTTGAACCTTTTCCTTCTTTTTTGGATGGGAAAAATTCCATAAAAATTTTATGAACTGCTAATGCTAATCCGTGTAAGGCTCCCCAAACAATAAATTGTGCACCGGCTCCATGCCATAATCCCCCTAAAAGCATTGTAGTAAACAAATTGAAATTGGTTACCAATGTTTGATGCTTTTTCTTTGAAAGTAAAAATGTCAAAGAGAACAATACGATTGCCCCAATTGCTATACCTAACGGAATAAAACTCTCGTTTATATTTGACATTCCCCAAAGCAATAATCCGAAGAAGAATAAACTTGGGAATAAAAATCCCGCGAATGTTCCTTCACGATTTCCTCCTATAGAAATATACAAGAAATCTTTTAGCCAAGTTGATAATGAAATATGCCATCTTCTCCAGAAATCGGTGATCGAAGTTGATTTATATGGCGTTCTAAAGTTGGCCGGTAATTTGAACCCCAACAACAATGCGATTCCGATTGCCATATCTGAATATCCAGAGAAATCACAATAAATTTGAATAGCATATCCGTAAGATGCCATTAAGTTTTCGAACGACGTATAATTCATTGGCGTATCGAAAACACGGTCGACAAAGTTTATCGAGATATAATTGGAGATTACGGTTTTCTTAATTAATCCGCCAATAATTAAAAACAAGGCGTTGTTTACATCTTGCTTCGTAAGATTTAGTTTTTGATAAATCTGTGGTAAGAAATCTTTTGCCCTAACAATTGGGCCTGCCACTAACTGCGGGAAAAACGAAACGAAAAATAAGTATTCGATGTAATTTTTTGTTGGCTTGATTTCTTCACGATAAATCTCGATAATGTAACTCATCGATTGGAAAGTGTAGAACGAAATCCCGACAGGCAGAAAAATATCATGAAGCTTATAATTACCATGAAACATATCATTGAATGTTACAATCATAAAATTCATGTATTTAAAATAGCCCAGTAATCCTAAATTCAGGATCACACTGATAATCAAATAGATTTTCTTTCGACTGTCTTTTGCTTCTCTATAGATAATTTGGCTCAAGCCATAATCTACAACTGAGGAAAGCAATAAGAGTAAAAAATAGATTCCGCTTGATTTATAATAAAAGAAAAGCGAGAAGAGAATAACGTATGTTAATCTCAAATAAAATGTTTTGCGTAAAAAAGCATACACAAAATAAAACACGAGAAACAGCCCTAAGAACAAACCTGTATTAAACAATAGTTTTTCTTCGGGATTGTATATAAACCAACTTTTAGCCTGTTCTAAAGTAACTGCACCGAAATTTTGAACAAACCAATTATTTATGTTATCTATTGTAATCAACTTACTTTTTTAATTTAAAATTATCGTATGCTTTTAAAAACGCCTCTGTAAACAAGTTTCCTTGTTTTTCGTATCCTTTCTTAGAATAATGAACCCAATCCGGACCTATTAATCCTTGAGATTTTAATTGCTGAATTCCATGCATTCCACCAAATTCATCATATAAATCCCAAACAGCAACATTGTCCGTTTCGGTCATTTGAATTATACTTCTCGCATAATCGAATATGTAAGTATTAGTTCTCCTTCCTTTAAGCAAAGAAGGTGCTGGCGTACTAATAATTATCGGAACATTTATATTCTGCTCTCTCACTTTCTTAATAAACGTACGAATCTGTTCAATATAAGCCGAAGCTTCCATGTGATCATAACTTTCATTAGTTCCAAAGGAAAGAACCAACATATCAGGATGCAAAGCTTTTAACTGCTCAAAGAATAAGGGATACTTGTTATAATCTGAGAATTTTGCGCCGTTTACCCCTATTCCGCTGTACATAATTCCAGGAGCATCTTTTTCCAGAACGATTCCATTAAGCGCGTATTTATCAGCGTTTTTATTAGGAATCAGAAATATTTTATCTAATGCTTTATCAGAATGATAGGAATGAGAAAACGAATCAGATACAAGATCTAAAGCAACAAACTCTGAACTTGTAATGTTTTTAGGTTTTGTTTCATTCGTTAAAATCCTTAACGTTCTTCCTGCGCGAATGTTATTTGACTTCAGATGATTTTCTCTTTTAATTTCGGCAATCGAGATATTATATTTATCTGCAATTGTCGAAATGGCCTCGCCTTTTTTAATTTTATGAGTAATCACTTTTCGCTCTGTTGACTGAATTGTTTTGGTTTGGGATGATGTAGCCAAATCAAACATATTCTCGTTTTTGGGCGTAATAATATGAATGGTATTAAACTTATTATTTGCCTCTTTTATACGCAATTCGATTGCAAAACCAGCATTGTCTCGCCATAATCCTATTCCGCTTAAACCAACAGGAACACTTTTAAAAGAATGAATGTTCCGATAACTTTCCCACACTCTGTTCGAATAGAAGCGCTCATTATAAGATCCATTTGTTTTGGCTAATTGATAAGGAAAAACCAACCCTCTGCCGGCATTACCAAACTTTTGCTGAAGATTAAGCCTTATTTCATTGGTCATTAAATCACTCTGAATATGAGAATCTCCAATATGAACAATACTTATTTTCTGATTATTATGATCTTCATTTTCTTTTAATTTCTTAAAAAAACTTCCTAAGACTTTTGCATTATAGATTTTATCCTCCGAAAAAGAATCAACCACTGCTCTATCTATCTTATGCATCATGTTTTTTGTTATTGGAATGGGATCTGTTTTTTGCACTTTATCGTTTGTTGCAAAAAAAAGACAACAAAAGAAAATCATTAATCTAGTCATTTACGCTATCATTTTTTACAGAAACGGAATCTGTATTTGTTTTCCTGACGGCTTTCCGCTTATTAACGTCAGTTTCTCTATTTCCTCGCAATGTTTTGTATTGCTCGTAACCTTTATTTAATTGATCGTATAATAATTTACCTATAGCTTTTGCTCCTCGCTGGTTAAAATGTGTATAATCTTTATTGGCTTTTGCCGGCGATTCATCTACCCATTTTACCATAGATCCGTCGCCTCCCATCAAAGTATACAAATTCACAAATCCGGATTCGGTTTCGAGTGCATATCTTTTTTGGGCTTTCATTAAAGGAACAACAGCAGAATCTGTTTTCATTTCCATATTATATTTGGTCGACTTATCAGCTGTTGAAATGATCAAAACAGAAACTCCAGGAAAAGATTCCTTTATTTTATTTACCGCTTTTGTCATTCCTTTTTGGTACCATGAATAATTCTTGGTTCCGTAGTTTAAAACGTTGGTTCCGTAATGTAAAATAACCAAATCGTATTTTAAGCTGTTATTGAATCCCTGCATTACATTGGCATTGAACATCGAAATTGGCAATCCTGAATTTCCTCTTTGTGAAAAATTATCAACATGAACTCCGCTTCCATTATCAAAATTAAAGCCATAAATTGGAATTGAATCCGCATGAATGAAATTTGCCTTGAATGCTTTTATACTTCCCGAAGTCACTTTTAATGTATTAATGAGATTATTCGGAACAAGGCTTTTTCGTAAAGTATCTTTTCCAATAATAAAATTTACATTTCCTTTTTTGGTTGATCTTCCGTAAAACAATGTAGGATTATCTAAAGTTGTTGCGTATTTATTAAGACCTGCCTCATATTGCACCCAGGTTGAATTTGCTTTATCATTTGCAAAAAACACATGACCGTTTACTCCAAAAGGACTTATCGGATTTTTGATATTTAGATACGACAGTGTTTTCCAGTTTTTAGAATAAGTAGATTTAACAGATCCTCTTGAAGCTGCAGATTCTGAAGTGATAGAAACAAAACCAACACCATTACCGCCAAAACGTTCCTGATAATTGGATCGGACATCCTGCACGATTAAATCTCCATCTGTCATGGAATCCCCGTAATAAGCGATTCTTACTTTTGCTTGTGGATTTTTTTCGAGCTGATATAATTTTTCATAAAAAGAAATCAGGTATTGATATCCTTTATAGTTATCGAAAGTTTCAGACGGAAATTCGATTCCTTCAGCAGCATCAAAATTGATTTTTTCTCCCGCTTCGTTTTTTTCACTTTCAGAAATACTGTCCCCTTTTAGCGCCAAAGAATCGTTTGCAACAGATTCTAAAAGCAAACTATCGATAAGTACATTTTTAGAATCTACTTTACTATCCGGAAAAATTTTATCTGGCAGGATTTGTTTAAATCCAATGAAAGCTACGAATGCCAATGCTACAATTGCAAAAGACTGAAAAAAATAAGATTTTGTATTCACTAGTAATTATAAATTTGAAGAAAGGATTAACTTTTTTTAAATCAAAATGTCTGCTATTTCCTTATAAAAAAGTATGCGCAAAGATAGAATTAAACATTAATTTACGAATTATTTTTAACATTAAAATAAAACAAAAAAAGAGGCTAGATGAATCTAACCTCTTTATCAAAAAAAAATAAAAAAAACAAAGCTAATGATTAACTAAATTTTAATGTACTGTATTATATAATATTGACTTTCAAAGCTTAAAAATACAATCATCATTCCGCCTAAAATCAGCGTGAATAATTTTGTTTTCATTACGAAACTATGGCCAGAAGTATATTATTCCTCTTGAATATTTTCTTAGAATGTTGTAGTGCTATTAGCCTGGTATGCAAAATTGAAAGTATAATATCTTGATGCAGATTCTGCCGTTGGAGTTGCAGGTGCTCCTTTGTAGTAACTTAAAATTTCAAATTTTGCGTATTTGCCATCATGAGTTTTCACTACAAAAACTTTCCCTGCAATAGGAGAAATTATAGTGTTTGCATAATTATACCATCCTTGTCCGCTTACTGCAGGAATTGAGTAAACTGTAGCTGCATCTTGTTTAAAAGTAGATGCTGTAGGAAATGCTGTTACAGCTCCAAAAGCATTAGAAACAATACTAATAGCTCCTGACCCTGTTCTTGCCGGTTCACCTGCGTCATCGACATTAACTTTTGCTCCACCATTTACAATAATAAACGTTCCACGAAAAGCGACATCCCATTTATCACCAGTAACAACTTTGTTTTCAGAAAAACTGAATTTTGTATAATCACCAGTGATAGGTTGTCCTTGACCACCTGATTGTGGTGCATAAAGATCCTTAACTGGTGTTGTCACAACTACTTCAGGAGTTGTATCCTTATCATCATCACTGCTACAAGATGCAGTAAAAAGTACTAGTGCTAAAAGCGAAAGTTTTAAGAAATTTGTTTTCATAGTAATGGTATTTAAATTATTGTTGATTTAGAAATTGTATTGAATTCGTCCATAAAGCTGCCTTCCTGCCAAACTCGGAATTTGACTTGGGTCTGTGTAATCAAATAAATTATTAGCTCCGGCCTGAAGCATGAATTTATCCATAATATATTTTGAGGCTGATAAATTTGCTATAAAATAATCTCCTATAAAATTGTCGTATTTGTCGAGAATTCCATTTCCGTTGGTATCAAACAATCCGTATTTGCTTCGATAAAGAACACGCAAGTTGATGTCTGTTTTAAGTGACGGAATGGTATAAGCAAATTTAATATTGGCCGTATGTTTTGATCTGTTGTATAATCCGAAATAATCTGATTTATTAATTTTAACGGTTTGTAAATCAGAATTACGGATGTATTGATGCTCTTCAAAATTATCAACAACCGATTTATCTTTAGCAGTCAAATATTGGTATCCAAGCGAAACGGAAAAGTCTTTCGTAAAATCATAAGCAGAATTAAACTCTAAACCATAAGTAAAAACTTTACTGTAATTGAAGTAGCTAAAAATGTTTTGTCCATTTTTTTTGGTAGCAACAACACCCGTATCAATTAAATCGCTTATCGAATTGTAGAAAGCGTTTAGTTCTATTTTAAGTTTGTTTTTTTTATAATAGCCTCCAAAATTATAATTGATCGAACTTTCCGGTTTCAACGGTTCATCAAAATTGATTCCAGCTACTCTTGACGAAAGCAAATCCTGGCTTGCAAATTCATCTAATCGGGCTTCGGCAACATTATATCCCAAAACAGTATAGCCTACCGATGGATTTGTAAAATCGAAATATAACTGACGGAAATCCGGTGCTTTATAACCATATCCTACTGAACCTTTTAGAGAAAAACTGTTATTAAATTTATAGTTTGCCGCTAATTTCGGGCTTAATTGCGATGCATATTCGCTATGATTATCATATCTGAATCCGGCAAGAATATTTAGTTTTTCTGTGGGATTATAGTCATATTGCAGATAAAAATATTGTGAATTAAACTTGACATTATTAGCAAAATAGGTACGATCTAAAGTCTCATAATTTAATCCTGCCCCTGCTGTTAATTTATCATTATTTATAGACCAAGTTGTCCTTATTTCCGGTCGAACAAGCCACTGATTATAGTATGTTTTTTCAAAAAGTACATTATCCGGATCATTCAAAAAAGAATCATTCTTATAATTGGTAGCATACAATTCATATTCCCAGTTTAATCTGGGGTTCCATCTGTGTTCTAATTTAATTTGCGAATTCCATTCATTTTCTTTTGCATCACCTCTATATCTTTCAGATTCAATTATAGCTTTGTTATCTATCTTTTGATTAAAAAAACGATTGCTAACGGTAAGCTTCAGATTATCTGAAAAATCATAGTATATTTTGGGCTGAATTGTGGTATTATGAAATTTTTCAACATTTTGTAACCATGTGTTTTTATCCAGATCAAAACCGTCAGTCGAGTAAAAATTGGCAAATAAGTTTGCTCCAAATTTTTTCTTTTTCCAAAGTAAATTAGCATTAGCATCATTGGTATTAAATGTACCATATCGATAAGAAAGATTACCTGAAAACATATCTTTTCTGGGTCTTTTTGTAATTACATTAATCACTCCGCCCATTGCTTCCGAACCATATAAAGCTGATGATGCTCCTTTTACAATTTCAATTCTTTCTATATTTCCAACAGAAATTCTCGACAAGTCCAAAACTCCTGAGCTTCTTCCCACAAGAGGAAGTCCATCAATAAGGATCATGGTATAAGCTGCGTCTAAACCCTGAATCTGAACACCTTCAAATCCGCTTTCATCCGGAATTAAAATAATTCCTGTTTGCTCATTTAAAATTTCATTTAATCTTGTAACGCCCGATCTTATAATTGTTTCAGACGTAATCACTGTCATAGGTAACGGCAAAGACGCAAGTACTCTTTCGGTTCTTGTGGCTGTTGTAACCGTAACTTCAGACAATTCATTTGTTTGAACACTATCTTTTTGCATTTCCTGTCCAACAGAAATCTGAGAAAAAAGGACAACCGCAAAAAGCATCAATTTTGTTTTCATTATTTTTATTCAGTCTTAATAATGACGCAAATATATGAACTATTTTTATTTGTTCTAAATAAAATACATATATTTGCGAAAATTAAAAAACCAAAAAAATAAATTATGATTTCAAAAAGCCTCTATTTTTCAGCCGTTATGGCTTTGACTTGTAGCCTTGGTTTCAGTCAGGATAAAAAGCAACAAGACATTAAATCAATCAAATCTATGTGTGGTTGTTATGAAGTGAAATTTAATTTTACAGAAACTTTTCAATACCCTAAAGATTCTCTTACTTATAAGCCTTCTCAAACTAAACATGAATCTGCTTTAGAGTGGGTAGAGTTGTTAGAAGACACTCCTAATAAAATTGTAATGCAACACTTGTTAATAGTAAGTGACGATATGATCATTAAACACTGGAGACAAGATTGGTTATATGAAAACACAGATTTATATTCTTTTGATAAAGCAAGTTCGTGGAAATATAAAAAACTGGACAAAAAAGCCGTAAAAGGTCAATGGACTCAAAAAGTGTATCAGGTAGATGATAGCCCTAGATATGAAGGATCCTCTACATGGGTACATGTAGACGGAAAGGACTACTGGGCAAACGTTGCTGATGCTCCGCTACCTAGAAGAGAGCAAACAAAACGTAATGACTATAATGTTTTAAAAAGAAGAAACATTCACGAAATTACTGCTACAGGATGGAATCATGAACAAGACAATGACAAATTGATTCGCGATGACAGCGGAAAAGATGTTTTGTTAGCACAGGAAAAAGGTATGGATGTTTACACTAAAGTAGCAGATAGTAAATGTATCGCCGGACAAAAATGGTGGGTAGCAAATAATGCTCTTTGGAAAAATGTTCGTGACAAATGGCAAACTCTTTTTGACAGACATAAAGACTTAAACTTAGAAGCTAAAGTAGACAGGAAAGCGCTTTATTCTCTTTTGTTCGATTTAAAACCAACTGCTACAAAAGCAGAATCTGATGCCATCATCGACAAATTTGTAAAATAAAAAATATTTGTGTTAGTTATAAAAAAGCCGATAGTTTTAGGACTATCGGCTTTTTTTGTCAAGACTTAAAAAAATGAAACTCTTTGCAATTCATTACTTAAAGTTCGTTTTGTTTTATGAGTGGATTAGCGTTAATCTCTGCTACTGGAATAAGCCATTGCCATCTTTTATCTGTTGGAGGGACATTCATAACTCCATTTGTAAGACCTGAATCGTGATTTGCCCCTGTTCTGTCCAAGGGAGCATTTGTTCTTTTCAAATCAAAAAATCTAAATCCTTCTCCCCATAATTCTATTCTTCTTTGGATCAATATTTCATCTATTAATGCTTGTCCAGTATTGGTAGACAATACATATTTTGGATCTCTGCTACTTTCAAAATCAAAAAGTATTGACGCGGCATCTGATTGCCCTAATCTCGCTTTTGCTTCTGCTTCTATAAGATACATTTCGGCTGCACGCATATAAGGAACATCACATCTACTATCGCCCGTACCAATAGCCAGGAATTTTTGACTTGTATAAGGAAATTTTGCAAAAGCAGATCCTAAAGCAAGACCTGGATGGCTTCCGTCTTTACTAAAAATAGTAGAACGAACATCTGTTTCCGGAATCATATTGTACAATTTACTATTTATTGCTTTTGGACAGGAACGTATAACTGTTGAGCTAAAGTTTCTGGACATATAAGCTCCAAAGTTTCCAAAATATAGCGTTTGCACTTCATTAATGTGACTCCCCCACATCCATTCTTTATTATTGTAATCGTTAAAACCAGCGGCATAATCTGCAATAGACATTAAGCTTATTCCTGATCTGGCCTTATTTGCATAGTCGGCCGCAATTTCCCAATTTCCCTGAGTTAAGGCTACTCGGGCTTTTAATCCCTGAGCCACTTTTAGATTTAGATGAGAATTGTTTGGTTTATCATAGCCAATTAATAAAATATTAGCTTCATCTAAATCTTTATTGATTTGAGCATAAACCTCTTCTACAGTAGATCTTGGAAAAGCTTCATTGCCAACATTCAAAATAATTGGCACTCCCAATTGTGAATTTGTTTCTCCATTTACATATCTTTTACCATACAACTGTACTAATTGAAAATGACAAAATGCACGGTATAACAATGCCTGTCCTTTTACAATATTTTTATCAGCTGTTGTACCGATAGCAGCATCAGTTGCATTTATTATTGTATTTGCATTTCGGACAATTCTATAATAGGTTCTGTAAGGAAAACGCACATCAACTGAATTTTCATTATTTAATCCACTCCAATTATATACTGTCAAAAACCAACCGTTTGTAATTGGAAAAACAACATCATCACCTACAATATCTGTTTGCTGCATTAAACCGCCCAAACCTCCCTGACTTTGATCTTCGTACTGAAGATATAAAGATCTATGGATCCCGTTTAACAAAGTCATTAAGTTCTCTGTTGTTTTTGTTGCTCCATCATAGTCAACAAACTCTGTTGGTTTTTTATCCAAAAAATCATCTGAACAAGATCCTAAGACAGCTATTGAGAGTATAAAAAATACTAATTTTATATAATTTGATTTCATTTTCTTAAAAATTTAAATTAACACCTAACGTAATTACTCTCGAAGGAATATATCTGTTTTGAGTTGTACCATTAAATGTTTGGGTTGGATCCATTCCCTGACGTTTGGTAAATAACATGAGGTTCTCGCCATTTACATAAATTGTAGCATTATCGATTTCTAATTTCGAAATTAAATCAGAAGGTAATTTATAAGAAAGATTAATTTGTCTTAGTGATAAATAATCAGATCCTATTAACCATCTGTCCGAAGCGGCATTTGATTGGGGACTTCTGGTAACATCTAATCTTGGAACGTCTGTAATATCACCTGGCTTTTGCCATCTGTTTAAAATATCTGTGCTAAAAGCTGAACCGTAATTATTACCGGATTGCATTAAAGCTGAATAGTTTGTATCATACATCAAACCACCTATTTGGTAAGAGAACATAACATCTAACTGAAGTCCTTTATACTTAACTGTACTGCCAAAAGTTCCGAATAAATCTGGTATCGCAGAACCTGCATAGTGATAAAGTGCTTTGTTTTGATCTGTTGTTACATTCACTCCATTTATAACTCGTGCACTAGTATCATTGGAAACCATTTTTTCAGGATCAGCAACATATAATGCATATCCGTCTGCAGGATCTACCCCATACCAATCTCTTAACCAGTAATCATAGATAGATTGACCTACAGCCAATTTTTTGGTGCCATCAATAATCTCTTTTTGTGGCAATTTGGTAATTTCATTTTTAATAGTTGAAGCATTTACATTTAAACTCCACGAGAAATCACTTGTTTTGAGAACAATACCGTCTAAAGCAATCTCAAAACCTTTATTCACCATCGAGCCAATATTTTCTACTCTATAATCTAAACCTGAAGATAATGCATTTGGCACTTGAAAAATAAGCCCATCTGTATTTCTATTATAATACTCAAGACTTCCTTTAAGTCTGTTTTTAAACAATCCAAATTCTACTGCAATATCTTTTTGAGTATTAACTTCCCACTTCAAATCAGGTGCTGCTGAAGCATATGTTACCACCCCGCCTTCACTACCATTATCATTACCTAAACTATAAGTGGTTTTTCCCACATAATAGTTTAAACCTTTTGTTATTGTACCATCTTCATCTCTATCGGAAGCTATATGAGAATCATTTCCAACTTCCCCTATCGAAGCCCTTAGTTTTAAATCATTAATCCAAGAATTTTCAGCTAGGAAATTTTCTCTAGAAATTACCCATGCCCCTCCAAATGACCAAAAATTTCCCCATTTATTATCTTTAGAAAATTTGGAAGACCCATCTCTACGAAATGATGCGGAAAAAATATATTTATCCATATAATCATATCCTACTCTTGAAAAATAAGATTCTGTCGAATAATTTCTCGTTTTACTTTCTAAAGTAGTAGTTGTTGCGTAATTAATAAATTCAATATTATCCGGAGAAACCTGACCTGTCTTCACCCCTGTAGTCCAATTTCTTTCATAATCAAAACTCTCATGACCAAACAATGCAGTAATAGAATGATTTCCTATTTTTTTAGAATAATTTAATAATTGGTTATAGGTGATACCTGTAAATATCCTATCCTCTTTCGCCATTAATCCAGTAGGCGATCCATCTCCTATAAGAGTATTATATGAATATGTTCTATTAGAATAAGTCTTATCAATAGAAGCGTTAGTTGTAAATTTGAAATCTTTTAAAAAACTTATTTCAAAAAAAGTTCGTCCTGAAAGAGCCAGCCCTTTTTTAATATCTGTATTATTTAGTGTTTCATATACCACATTTCTTCCGTTAGCGGCTCCAGATCCTCTTGTGGTTGAATATACTTTATTACCAGAAGCATCTAATTTATAATCACCATTTACTTCATGATCAAAAACAGGATAAATTGGCCCCATCGTTCTCATTATCACAAAAGGATTGTTGAACGCACTTGTGTTAGCAACTCCATCAGTTCCCAATTTAGAATTAGTTACGGTTCCGGACAAATTCACACCTGTTTTAAACCAGTCATTTAAACTTGTATTTAAATTTAATCGTCCTGTTGTTCTTTCAAAACCTGATTTCTGAATGTATCCTTCCTCTGCTAAATGTCCTAGTGACGCAAAATAATTTGATCTGTCTGATTTTCCCTGATAAGAGAAATCTATATTTTTACGAACACCTGCTCTCTCCAATTGTTTTTCCCAGTTTAAATCTTCAGGATATAACAATTGGGCATTAGGATTTAATTTTCCGTCAGTTCCTACAACAGTTCCTATAGGAACATTAAAGGGATTTGTTACCAATACCGTACCTACTCTTCCTGACGCATAAATATTAGCTGCAGCAATGTCTGCCGGCGTAGTCATAGGGCGACTATTTCTTATAGCTTCCCATTCTAATGGATAATATTGATAAGCATCTACTCTATCATAATCTTTAATAGATCTTGAGGTCATACCAGTACTTACATTCAATGAAAATTTATCTTTTTCTGACTTTCCGGTTTTAGTTGTAATTATAATTACACCATTTGCGGCTTTTGAACCATAAAGTGATGTCGAAGAGGCATCTTTTAAAACCGTCAAGCTTTCAATATCACTCGAATTTAAATTGCTAATATCTCCAGCATAAGGAACTCCATCTACAATATATAAGGGAGTATTTGATCCGTTGATTGAACTGAATCCGCGAATTCTAATTTCTGGTGCCGAGCCTGGTTGTCCAGCGGAACTTTGAACCTGAACTCCGGAAGTACTTCCTTCTAAAACAGACAACGCATTTGTTAAAGGTCTATTTTCTAGTTGTTCTGATTTAATTTGTGTTGCTGATCCCGTGTAAGATGATTTCTTTGCCTTACCATAAGCCACCACAACAACCTCATCTAACTCTTTTCCTATCTCTTTCATCTTAGCATTTACTACAGAAGAGGTCCCTACAGTAATAGTAACATCCTGCATACCTACGTAGGAAAATAAAAGAACGTCTCCGGTTTTTGCTTTGATTGAGTATTTCCCATCAAAATCGGTCTGTACGCCATTCTTTGTTCCTTTAACGATAACATTTATTCCCGGTACCGGTCCAGACACATCTGACACAGTTCCCGAAATAACACGCTGTTGTGCAAAAAACAACTGAGAACTCAGTACAACAATCAGTAGTAAAAACCCTTTAATTTTTTGTTTCATTGTTTATATTTTGAAATTATTTTGGCGCAACTTATTAAATTAATATAACTTTAACAAGATTTTTAATTCTTTTAACACAATTAAAAGTAATCTATTTACTACTTTTAATAAATTTTGAAATATTAAGCAATTGGTATTATAGCGCTTAAGAGGCAAAGCAGCAGTAATTAGAAGAATTACTGTAAAAAATTAGAATCTTACAAAAAGCCAAAAAAATCACTAAGTATTTGATCACTTCTCATCATTATCTTCCATTAAAAATTTAAAAAAAAGGATAAAAAAAACCGCCCAAAAATCAATTTCAGACGGTGATCCTTTACCATTTTTACTAAATAGGGTACTAATTCAAAATAGTTAAAAACAAATAATAGGAAATATTTTTAAGACAACATCATCAAGTATTAGAACTGTCGATTAAATTAAGAATGCTTATTTTTTTAATTTTAAAAACATTAAAAATTACTTCCGCAAAATAAGCAAGGAGTTTTCTTTCAAAAAAGAACAATAGGACATATTAATAACAATAAAAGCCAATAGTTTTACAACTATTGGCTTTTTAAGCATTTTAATGTTTAAGATATTTACATTCTTTCAGGAACCTCAATTCCTAATAATGTAAATGCTGACTTTATAACTTCGGCTACTTTTTGCGAAAGCTGCACTCTGAATATTTTTTTAGTCAAATCTACTTCTCCTAATATATGCACTGATTGATAAAATGAATTGTATTCTTTTACCAAATCATACGTATAATTGGCAATCAAAGCAGGACTATGATTTTGAGCTGCATTTTGAATTACTTCAGGAAAAAGTTCGATTTGTTTTACCAATTCTTTTTCTTTTTCGTGTAATTCCTGGGTATTGGTTGCAGCAGAAAAATCAAAATCGGCTTTACGAATTATTGACTGGATTCTGGCATATGTATATTGAATAAACGGCCCCGTATTTCCGGCAAAATCAACAGATTCTTCAGGATTAAACAAAATACGTTTTTTAGGATCTACCTTTAAGATGTAATATTTTAAAGCACCAAGACCAATTGTTTTGTACAATTTCGCTTTTTCATCAGCCGAATAACTATCTAATTTCCCTAGATCTTCTGAGATTTGCTGCGCTGTATCTGTCATATCCTGCATCAAATCATCGGCATCTACAACAGTTCCTTCACGACTTTTCATTTTTCCTGAAGGTAAATCAACCATTCCGTATGATAAGTGATATAAGCTTGAAGCCCAATCAAAACCAAGTTTTTTTAAGATTAAGAACAAAACTTTAAAGTGATAATCCTGTTCGTTACCCACAGTATAAACCATTCCGCCCACATCCGGCATATCTTTTACACGCTGGATTGCCGTACCAATATCCTGCGTCATATAAACAGCAGTTCCGTCAGAACGTAACACAATTTTACGATCCAGACCTTCATCTGTTAAATCAATCCAAACAGAACCGTCAGGATCTTTTTCGAAAACACCACTATCAAGGCCTATCTGAACAACATCTTTACCTAATAGATACGTATTACTTTCATAGTAATATTTATCAAAATTAACTCCCAAATTGGTGTAAGTTGTAGCAAAACCGTCATAAACCCATTGGTTCATCATTTTCCAAAGTGAAATAACTTTTTCATCACCAGATTCCCATTTTTTAAGCATTTGCTGTGCTTCAATAATAATCGGAGCTTGTTTTTTTGCTTCTTCTTCGGTTTTACCCGTTTCTATTAATTGATTGATTTCACCTTTATAAGCTTTATCAAACTCTACATAATATTTACCAACTAACTTATCTCCTTTTAAGTTTGAACTTTCCGGAGTTTCTCCATTTCCAAATTTTTCCCAGGCCAGCATCGATTTGCAAATATGAATTCCGCGATCGTTGATAATTTGAGTTTTGTATACTTTTTTACCTGACGCTTTTATAATTTCGGCTACGGAATATCCTAACAAATTGTTACGAACATGACCTAAGTGTAAAGGTTTGTTAGTATTTGGCGAAGAATATTCGACCATAATGGCTTTGTCCTCCGGATTAGGAGTAACATATCCAAATTTTTGATTGTCTTTTATTTCATTAAAGAAATTCAAATAATAACTATCAGCAATTACAATATTCAAAAAACCGGAAACAACGTTAAAACGCGCTACTTCAGAAAGATTTTCGACTAAATAATTCCCAATTTTATTTCCTAATTCTACAGGATTGCTTTTGATCACTTTTAGTAAAGGAAAAATTACCATTGTAATATCGCCTTCAAACTCTTTTCGGGTAGTTTGAAATTCAATTTTATCAACAGTAACATCAAATAATGCTTGTATTGCTTTTTGTATAGAAGGTGTAAGAATTTGTGATAATGACATGTAAACTTATTTTTAAAGTGAGCAAAGATACTGCTTATTCATCAATTACAGAAAATGAAAAACATATAAAATAGTATAAAACACTTAGAATTTCTTAAAAAGCGTTTTATTATGATTGTTAAAATTATCAAAAAATTAAAATGCTAATCTATTAAAAAACAGAGGATCTTAAAAAAAACAAAATATTTTTTAATTTTTCCTGTAACATATCGATGATAAAAGAGTCTTAATAGGAACTTTGAATTCGTTTAAAGCAAAAAATCTAAAAAAACAAAAAACAAATCATCATCATCAATCAAATCAAAATAATCATTACATCATTATGAAATTAAAATTCTTTCTGTTTGCATTACTGGGGGTAATTGCAACAACACAAGCCCAGAACACGGGAACAGTGTCCGGGAAAATTACCGAAAAATCGAATAACGCACCTATTTCTTACGCCACAGTTTCAATCAAAGACAACGGAAAAGTAGTTACGGGAGTAAATACAGATGATAATGGAAGCTTTTCGATTAGAAACTTAGCTTTAAAAAGTTATACGATCGAGATTCAGTACATTGGATTTAGAAAATACGTTGGGTCGTTAATTTTGAGTGACAGTAAAAAGTCAGCTACAATTAATGCTGCTCTTGAAGAAGAAGCAACTCAGTTAAAAGGTGTAAATATTGTAAGCGACCGTTCGACAATTGAACAAAAAATTGACCGAAAAGTAATTACTGTTGGAAAAGATTTGACCACTGCCGGAGCTTCTGCTTCTGACATCATGAACAATATTCCATCTGTAAATGTAGATCAGGACGGAAAACTTTCACTTCGTGGAAATGACAATGTTCGTGTATTAATTGACGGTAGACCATCAAACATCGATCCTGCTCAATTATTAAAACAAATTCCATCAACTTCGATCAAAAAAATTGAATTAATCACCAATCCAAGTGCGAAGTACAATCCGGAAGGAATGTCTGGAATTATTAATATCGTTTTGCATAAAAATGCCAATACTGGTTTTAACGGAAGTTACAGTGGCGGAATCACTTTTGGTGAAACAGCAAAATACAACCAGTCTTTGAACCTGAATTATAAAACCGGAAAAGTAAATTTCTTTGGTAACGTAGGTCAGAATTTTGGAACTTATTTTAATGAAGGACACATCAACAGATTAGATCAGGACATTACTCAAAATTTAGACATTAAAAACGATAACGATTCTTACTTGTATAAAATTGGAATGGATTATTTAATTGATGATCATAATACTTTATCATTTTATACCAACCAAAATAAATCTAACGGAAAAGGATTTGTAGACACCAACATTGATTACAATAATGTAGCTGATTCTGATTTACTGAATGTTTTTCAAAAATCTAAATATACAGGTCCGGATCAGGTTGGGACTTACAACTTAGCATACAAACACATCTTTAAAAAAGAAGGTCATACTTTGGATGTTGAAGGAAATTATAGTGACAATAAAGAAACACAATACGCTTCTTTTGATACTCAGTCAACAAATATTGACAATACTAAAAATAGCGTAATTTATGATGACTATATCAGAGGTACCCGTAAATTAAGCACTTTGAATGTTGATTACGTAAATCCGCTAAACGAGAAAACGACTCTTGAAGCAGGTGCCGAAGCCAGAATTACTAAAACGGATAACGATTACACTACAGGAAACCCATTAGCAGAAATTCCGGTTTCTAATTATACTTACGACACGGATATTTACTCCGCTTATGTAACTTTTGGACAGAAATTTAAAAAATTCAGTTACCAGTTAGGAGCTCGTTTCGAAAGCTATAAAGTAGCCGCTAATTTAAATCACGGTCTTGAAAAATTTGATGATGATTATATCACTTTATATCCATCAGCTTACTTCACGTATAATTTGAATGAGAAAAATACTTTTCAATTTAGCTATAGCCGTCGTGTAGACCGCCCGAGTTTAGAGCAGACAAAACCTATTCGTGAATTTTCTACTCCGTTAGTAACTTCATTAGGAAATCCTGAATTGAGACCTCAATTTACGAACTCTGTAGAAGTAAATTATACTAAAACTTTCGAAAAAGGAAGTTTTACAACAGGCGTATTCTATAGAAGCATCAACGACCAAATTAGCAGAATTTTATATCCGGACGATACAGATCCAAGTGGTAACAAACAGATCATGACTTTTACCAATTATGATCATAATACTTCTTACGGTTTCGAAGTTTCTTTCAATTATAAGATAACAAAATGGTGGGACATCTCTCCATCTATCGATTTCTCAAGTATCAATCAGCAAGGAGTTGTGTTTTTATATGATCCGGCAACAAAGATCAGTAATCCGATTGAAAGAAAAGTTACCGTTGCTGCATTCAACGGTCGTATGAACTCAAACTTCAAAGTAAACAAGCGCTTAAGCTTTTTATTATTCGGATTTTACAGAGGTGCTGTTGATGGATTGCAAAATAACAACCATGAAATGTACAAAATGGACATAGGTTCGCGTTATACATTGTTAGACAGCAAGATGAACATTAGTTTACGTTTTAATGACGTATTCAATACTATGAAATATGCTTTTGATACGATGTATCCTTATCCTCAGGCAGGACAATTTACATGGGAAAGCCAAACCGTTTATTTAGGGTTAACCTATAATTTTGGTGGAGCAAAAATCAAAAATCTTGAACGTAAACAAAGAGAAGACAACACTAATAAAGGTGGTGGCGGAATGTTTTAATCCCACTTTTAGTAGTAGATTTTAATAGTTCTTGTAGAAAAGAAAAGCCTGGAGTTTGCCAACTTCAGGCTTTTCTTATTTTATATATTGCTTATAAAAAATTCCGCAATTCTTTTATCTCTTCCGGATTTGCTGTTTCAGAATTATCTGTAATGGCTGATGAATGATAAAAAGTAGGTTCTAATTTTTCCTGTAACAATTTAATATTCGAAGATCGTAAACCTCCGCCGGGCATAATCTCAATTCGGTCTTTTGCAAGTTTCTGAATCATTTCTAAATCATCGATTCCTTCTTCAACACTTGTTGCGTGACCAGAAGTTAAGATGGTTTTAAAACCACAATCAACAACATCTTCAAGGGCTTGTTCTATCGAATTGACATGATCAAAAGCACGATGAAAAGTACAGGAAAGCGGACTTGCCAAATTGACTAATTCCTGATTTTGCTTTTTATTGACACTTCCGTCAGGATTAAGAATTCCAAAAACAAAACCGTCAACACTTAATTTTTTCAAGTGTTTTATATCCTGCTTCATTTCTACAAATTCTTCATCAGTATATACAAAATCTCCACCGCGAGGCCTTATGATAACATGCATTTTAATCGATAATTTTTCTCGAACTCTTACCGCCAAAACAGCATTGGGCGTTGTTCCGCCAAGTTGCATATTTTCGCATAGCTCAATTCGATCTGCACCACTTTCCTCTGCAATTAATGCCGATTGGTAATTGAAACACGCTATTTCCAGTTGATTTTTTTTCATTTTGATTAAAAAGAAGTTTTATCATTTCTCACTTAACAAAAATATTAATTAAAAATCAAAATCGCATACTCAAAGTAAAAAGCTAGCCAATTGGAACGTGGGCTTAGACTCCGCTCAGCCTGACAAAAGAGTATTAAATTACTTGTAAGTACATTTGTCATCCTGAGCGAAGTCGAAGGCTAGTTGATACTAAACATCTTTTTTATTATAATATTTATGAGAAGTTTCATTTAAACATTCTGAAAGATTTTTTAAGTCTTCCCATCTATCATTTATTATCGCTTCTTTCTTTTTTCTACTCCATCCTTTCACTTGCTTTTCAAATGCAATAGCTTGATTAATATCATTAAATTCGGTGCAAAAAACTAATTTCAAAGGTCTTTTACTATATGTGTAGCTTTCTTTATTTAAACCAAAATGGTGTTCATTTAATCTCCTGTCTACATCATTTGTAACTCCAGTGTAATAACTGTCATCATAACATTTTAATATATAAACATAATATCTTTTCATCTTATTTGATTTCAAAAACATATAAAAGTAAGAAAATTTACTCAAAAACTCCAAGATCTTCCTATCTGAATGTTGATTCTCATCGAAGTATAAAGATGCTCCAAATAGCAACGGGTCTTCGACTTCGCTCAGACTGACAAACGTGATTCATAAAAATCTATTTGCTAATCAACTGTCACCCTGAGCGAAGTCGAAGGGCGCCCCAATGGGAACAAGGGCTTCGACTTCGCTCAGCCTGACAAATGAATGTGTATAAAAAAACCTGCTCTTTTTTAGAGCAGGTTTTAAAATATAATGCAAGATGAATTTAATTTACCATTTAATAATAGCGCTTGCCCAAGTGAAACCACTTCCAAAAGCGGCTAAAACAACCGTATCTCCTGATTTGATTTTTCCTTGTTCCCACGCCTCTGTCAAAGCAATCGGAATTGAAGCTGCAGTTGTATTACCGTATTTCTGGATATTATTATGCACTTGGTCATCCGTCAATTTGAATTTGTTTTGAATGAATTGTGAAATTCTCAAATTCGCCTGATGTGGAATCAACATGTCAATATCCGAAACTTGTAAACCGTTTGCCTCTAAACCTTCATTAATTACTTCTGCAAAACGAACTACTGCATTTTTAAATACAAATTGTCCGTTCATATACGGATAATAACTTTCGTCATTTGGGTCATTATCTGCCAAAATATCGGTTACCCAACGCGCTCCCATTCCAGGTGCCTGCAAAGCTAATTCCTCTGCATGTTGTCCTTCTGAATGCAAGTGAGTAGATAAAATTCCTTTTGTCAGATCTTCTTCACGGCTTAAAACCGCTGCTCCTGCTCCATCTCCAAAAATTACCGAAACTCCACGTCCGCGGGTTGTCATATCTAATCCTGTAGAATGTACCTCAGAACCAATCACCAAAATATTTTTATACATTCCGGTTTTAATATACTGGTCTGCAACAGAAATAGCATAAACAAAACCAGAACATTGATTTCTAACATCTAATGCTCCTACGGTACGTAATCCTAAATCGCGTTGTACCAAAACTCCGGGTCCTGGAAAATAGTAATCCGGACTTAATGTAGCAAAAACTACAAAATCAATATCTTCTTTGGCTACGCCAGAACGTTCTATCGCAATTTTAGCTGCTTTTACTCCCATTGAAGTTGTGGTATCTTCTCCACGAATGATATGTCTGCGTTCCTGAATTCCCGTGCGCTCCTGAATCCACTCATCATTGGTATCAATAATCTTAGACAAATCATCATTGGTCACAACATTTGAAGGAACATAATATCCTAAGCCCGCTATTTTTGAGTGATACATATTGTTTTATTATTTATTAAAAAATTCGATTGCAAATTTAAGTATACTTTAAATCATTAGCGTACAAATTAGTGTTTTTTTCGTAATTGGCAATTTAATATACTTCAATTATAAATTCAATTGAAGCTATTTGTATCACGAAAAAACAGTTTTCATACCAAAACATTGAAAAGTATGAAAAATAACGTATAAAATGTAACAAGTTTAAAGTACTTTAGTCAAACATTATGAAAAGCATTTTTTTAAACTCCTAAAATTCAAATTATGAAATTAAAGGTTACTCTCCTCTTATTTCTAAACATGGGCTTTTTTGCCTTTGCTCAGGAAAACCTAACCTATCAAAAACCTTCTAAATCTATACTAGATCTAGCCGATTACCAAAGAGCTCCAACAGTATCTATGGATACTAAAAAGGAAACCATGTTACTAATGTACAGAAACACCTATAAAACATTAGACGATTTAAACCAGGAAGAGCTTCGTTTAGGTGGACTGAGAATTAATCCGGTAACTAATATATCTAGTACGGTTACTTATACTACCAATCTTAAATTAAGAAAGATTAGCTCAAAAAACGAAACACAAGTTGCAGGGTTGCCTGAAAATGCTAAAATAAGCAACATTTCATGGTCGCCAAATGATAAGAAAATTTTGTTTTCGCATACTACAAATTCAGGCGTAGAACTTTGGGTTGTAGATGTAGCAACGGCAAAAGCAACAAAACTTACCGATGCCACTGTTAATGCAAATCTTGGTAATCCGTTTAGCTGGTTTTTAGACAGTGAAACTATCCTGGTAAAAATGCTTCCTAAAAACAGAAAGCCTTTATTAGATTCTAAAAAAGATTTACCAACAGGTCCAATTATTTCAAGTACATCAGGTGCAAAATCTCAAAACAGAACCTATCCTGATATGTTGAAAAATCAAAATGACGAAATTAATTTTGAAAATATCATTACTTCAGAATTGTACAAAGTCAGCCTTAACGGAACTGCGACTCTGTTTAAAGAAGCGGCAATGTATGCGGGAGAAAGAATTTCACCAGATGGTAATTATATTATGTTAACTACTATTCAGAAACCATTTTCATATGTGGTACCTCTATACAGATTTCCATCTAAAACAGTTGTTTATGATGCAAGAGGAAAAGAAATTAAAACGGTTAATGAAGTTCCTTTAAACGAAATAATTCCTAAAGGTTTTATGGCCGTTAGAAAAGGAAAAAGAGAAATGGCCTGGAGAAACGACAAACCGGCTACGTTATCTTATGTTGTAGCTCTTGATGAAGGAGATCCAGCAAATAAAGTTGATTTTAGAGACGAAGTTTTTCTTTGGGATGCGCCTTTTACCAATAATGCAACAACTTTGGCAAAAGTACCTCAACGTTACAACGACATAGTTTGGGGTAACGATAATACTGCTTTCCTTACTGACGAATGGTACGACACCCGTAATACAAAAACGTATTTAATAAATCCGTCTAACCCAAGCCAGCAGCCAAAAGTTATTACAGACAGAAACCAGCAAGATGTTTACTCAGATCCCGGAGTTTTTGAAACTAAAAAGAATGAATACAATAAATATGTGTTAGCGATCGAAAAAGAAAATGCATATCGCATTGGCGAAGGATATACAAAAGAAGGACAATTCCCTTTTATTGATGAATTTAATTTAAAAACGTTACAGTCAAAACGCCTTTACACTTCGACTTATAAAGACAAAAAAGAAGATTTATTAGGGATCGAAGATTTTAAAACCGGAAAAGTTTTAGTTCAGATTCAGTCTAAAAGTGACTATCCTAATTATTATTTCAGAAATATTAAAAAACAAAATAGCCTTACGCCAATTACATCTTTCCAAAATCCTTTTGAAAGTATTAAAAACGTAAGTAAAGAAGTTATTAAATACAAACGTAAAGATGGTGTTGAACTTTCCGGAACTTTATATTTACCTGCCGGTTATGACAAAGTCAAAAAAGAGAAACTACCGTTGTTAATCTGGGCTTATCCGGCTGAATACAAAGACAAAAACAGTGCAGGCCAATCGACTCAAAACTCAAACGAATTTACGTTTCCTTATTACGGATCATTTGTGTATTGGGTAACCAAAGGATATGTGGTTCTTGACGATGCTGCTTTTCCTATTATTGGCGAAGGAACTACAGAACCTAACGACAACTTTATACCTCAATTGGTAGCCAATGCCGAAGCTGCTATTGATGCTGTAGATGCTTTAGGATATATCAACCGTAAAAAAGTAGCGGTGGGAGGACATTCATACGGCGCTTTTATGACTGCTAATTTATTGACACATTCTAACCTGTTTGCTTGCGGAATTGCGAGAAGTGGTGCTTACAACAGAACCTTAACTCCATTTGGTTTTCAAAGCGAACAACGTAATTATTGGGAAACTCCTGAGGTTTATACTGCAATGTCTCCTTTTATGAATGCAGACAAAATGAAAACGCCGCTTTTATTAGTTCATGGTGAAGCTGATAATAATCCAGGTACTTTTACTTTGCAAACAGAGCGTTATTACCAAGCACTAAAAGGTTTGGGAGCCACTACAAGAATGGTAATTTTACCTAAAGAAGCACATAGTTATGTTGCCAAAGAAAACATCTTACACCTACTTTGGGAACAAGATCAATTTTTAGAGAAGTATTTAAAAAACTAAATTTCATTTATTTTCGATAATAAAAAAACCCGACAGAATTTAAATTCTGTCGGGTTTTGTATTTTAAGATTAGAAAATTATCTAATTACAAATAGTTTAAACCTAAAAATATTTCCTGTTCAAGAGGCAAATCGATTTCACTTTCAAAAAACACCAATTGTCTTTTATAAACCGTTTCAATCAGATAATGATTTCCTCTAAAATAAGTTTTTCTAATTTTTACCGGCAAATTCGATTCATTGACCATTTTAAACTGATGCGGATATACCAAAGTCTTATGCGTTTGATCTTCATAAGAAAGTAATAAATGAGTAGGAACTTCATTTACTTCTCCAAACAATGAAGCTACATATTTAGTTTCAGGATCTTCGTAAATTTTTACCGGATTGTCTTTTACAATAACTTCTCCGTTTCGCATCACAATCGCTTCATCTGCAAAAGATAAGGCATCGGTACTATCATGGGTTGCAATAATGCAGGTAATTCCCTTTTGTTTTAAATATTTAAATAAATTTCGGCGTAAGGCATTTTTACGAAAAGCATCTATTTGGCTAAAAGGTTCATCCAATAAAATGACTTCCGGCTCTAAAGCCAGAACTCTTACCAGCGCCACTCTTTGTTGCTGACCTCCGCTTAAAAACTTCGCTTTTACGTTCGAAAATTGCTCCATTTCTACCATTTCCAACAATTCCTGAACACGAAGTTTTTTCATGTTCGCAAAACCATTCGAAAGAAACTTACCAACGTTTTCTGCAACAGTTTCAAAAGGAGACAAATCAAAATCCTGTGCCAGATATTTCATATAAGGCATTCCCGGAATCAAATTGTATTTAGGGCCTAAAATAGGTTTTTCGTTATAAAAAATCTTGCCTTCATTTAAATCATATAAACCATACAGTAATTTAAGAAGCGTACTTTTTCCACAGCCGCTTTCACCAATAATAGCAATATTTTCTCCTTTATTGATAGTAAAAGAAACGTTTTTTATAACAGGGTTTTCGGTATACGAAAAAGAGATATTTTGAATGTCGAGCATGGGTTATGTTTGAAAGCACAAATTTACAATGTTTAATTTCTAAAGTCAAAAAAAAGCTGCTTCAAATATGAAACAGCTTTTAAGAAATTTTATTGCGTTTGAAACTTATTTTCCAGCTTCTGCTTTTGCATCATTTACCATTTTGTCGTTTGCAGTAATAGAAAATTCTACACGACGGTTTTGGGCTCTTCCTTCAGGAGAATCATTAGTTGCAATAGGATCAGCAATTCCTAAACCTGAAGTTTTGAAACGACTTGATTTTAGTCCTTTTGAAGCTAAATAAGCTTGAACAGATGCAGCTCTTTGTCCTGAAAGTGTCAAATTGTATTCTGGTTTTCCTGTATTATCAGTATAACCAAAAATTTGAATATCAGTATCTCCGTATTCATTAAATACAGGAACTAATTTATCTAAATTTGCTTTTGCCTGAGTTGTTAAAGTCGATTTGTTTGTATCAAAACGAACAGAATTTTCATTTAAAGTTAAATGGATTCCTTCACCTACTCTTTCTACAGAAGCTCCTGGTAAAGCCTGATCGATTTCACGAGCTTGTTTGTCCATTTTGTTTCCAATAAGAGCTCCAGTTCCACCACCTACAGCAGCACCAATTGCAGCACCTAAAGCAGCGTTTCCGCCTTTCCCTAAATTATTTCCTAAAATACCTCCAATAAGACCACCGGCAACTACACCAATTCCTGCGCCTTTTTGAGTATTATTTGCGTTTTTTACTGAATCGCAACTTGTAAAGAAACTTACCAATACAAGTAAACTGCTCAAACCTAAAACTGTTATCTTTTTCATATTATAAATTTTATATTTTTTTAATTTTAATTAGCTCTTTGAAATTGGTAAACAACGTCTTTAACTTGTCCGCCAACATTAATATTATCGATTAACTGAAAAGAACTTTCAGTAACACCAGCAACTTTTAATAAGTAACCATCTCTTACTTTTTTCGCTTTTTCACCAGCATTAAGAATTTTAAGAACAAAAAGTCCCTGATTGTTAATACTCCACACGATTGGCGAGCTAAAACCGGTACAGCTTGGCGCAGTTAGTGCCATCGTACCTTTATTGTTATTTGAAATAAAACTCCATGTACTACCAATAAAGCATTTAGAATCTGCAAGATCAAAAGAATTTACTTTGATATATTCAGAACCGGGATAAGAAACATTGGTTAAAACCCAATTTCCTTTAAGAGCAACTTGAGTAGATTTATCAAGTTTAGTCGATAGCGAAGTGCCTTCTGTTGAAGCTGTTGTCGAAGCTGATTTACACGCGAATAACATCGTGGCGATCATGCAAATGAAAATAATTTTCTTCATTTTGTACATTTATTTAAGTTAATACTTACTTATTTAACAATTATTATACCACAAAGATACAATTCATAAGAATATCATTTGTTTTACAATCTGATTATTTTCTTTCAGAATTAACACTTGCGACATTTTGTCACTAAAAAAGCAATTGGTATTCTATTTGAAGAAATGAGAATCATCACATTAAACTAAAAAATTAAAAAAATATGACAACAGGTAAAATTAATGTTTCGGTAGAAAACATCTTTCCCTTAATCAAAAAGTTCTTGTACAGCGATCACGAAATCTTTTTACGTGAGTTAATTTCGAACGGAACCGATGCTACTTTAAAGCTAAAACATTTAATTAGTATTGGAGAAGCCAAAGTTGAATATGGTAATCCTTTTATCGAAGTGAAAATCGATAAAGAAGCAAAAAAAATTCACATTATCGACCAGGGTCTTGGGATGACAGCTGATGAAGTTGAAAAATACATCAATCAGGTTGCTTTTTCAGGAGCCGAAGAATTCCTTGATAAATACAAAGATTCTGCAAAAGATTCTGGTATTATCGGACACTTTGGTCTTGGTTTTTACTCTGCCTTTATGGTGGCTGAAAAAGTAGAAATCATTACAAAATCATACAAAGACGAACCAGCTGCACACTGGACATGTGACGGAAGCCCTGAATTTACTTTAGAGCCGGCTGACAAAACTTCACGTGGTACAGAAATCATCCTGCATATTGCCGAAGATTCTCTTGAATTTTTAGAAGATTCAAAAATCAGTGGATTATTAAACAAGTACAACAAGTTTATGCCTATTCCGATTAAATTCGGAACAAGAACAGAAACACTTCCAAAACCGGAAGATGCTCCTGAAGATTACGTAAATGAAACTGTTGAAACTGACAACATCATCAATAATCCAAACCCGGCCTGGACAAAACAGCCAACTGAATTATCTGATGAAGATTATAAAAACTTCTACAGAGAATTGTATCCAATGCAATTTGAGGATCCGTTGTTTCACATTCATTTAAATGTAGATTATCCATTCAACCTAACAGGAATCTTGTATTTCCCTAAGTTAGGATCTGATATGCAAATTCAGAAAGATAAAATTCAATTGTACCAAAACCAGGTTTACGTTACCGATAACGTAGAAGGAATTGTTCCTGAATTTTTGACAATGTTAAAAGGAGTTATTGACTCACCGGATATCCCATTGAATGTTTCTCGTTCAGGATTACAAGCGGATGGTGCAGTTAAGAAAATCTCTAACTATATCACTCGTAAAGTTGCTGATAAACTAAAAGCTTTATTCAACGAAAACCGTGCTGATTTTGAAGCTAAATGGAACGATATTAAAATCGTTTTAGAGTACGGAATGCTTTCTGAGGATAAATTCTACGAAAAAGCAGGTGCATTTGTTTTATACCCAACGGTTGATGACACTTACTTTACTCTTGAAGAATTAAAAGAGAAACTAAAAGAAAACCAAACGGATAAAGACGGAAAACTGGTAGTACTGTACGCTGGAAATAAAGAAGCACAACACTCTTATATTGAAACAGCTAAAGAAAAAGGATACGAAGTTTTACTTTTAGATTCTCCTATTATTTCGCACTTGATTCAAAAAATTGAAGGTGACAATAAAGATGTAACTTTTGTACGTGTAGATTCTGATCATATTGATAATTTGATCAAAAAAGATGAGAACACGATTTCTAAATTATCTGATGAAGAAAAAGAAACTTTAAAAACTTCATTAGAAGCTTATATCCCTAAAGCGTATAGTGTACAACTAGAAGCTATGGATAGTCAAGCTGCTCCGTTTATCATCACGCAGCCTGAATTTATGCGTAGAATGAAAGAAATGAGCCAATCTGGCGGTGGAGGAATGTTCGGAATGGGTAATATGCCGGAAATGTACAATTTGGTAGTAAATACCAACTCTGATTTGGCAACCAACATTTTGAATACTGAAGACAAAACACATCAGGAACACTTGGTAAAACAAGCTTTAGATCTTGCTAAATTATCGCAAAACCTTTTAAAAGGAGAAGCTTTAACGGCGTTCGTAAAAAGAAGTTTTGAAATGATTAAATAATATTTTTAATCGAATAAATATTTAAAAATCCTGTAAGCTCAGCTAACAGGATTTTTTTTTATGCTTTTATTTCTAAAACCTTAAAATAGATTGTTATTTATTTTTCGGAAAAATTAAACGCTACATCATTACATTCAAACTATTTTCTTTATTTTGCAGCAAAATCTAAAAAACCAATGAAAAAATCAATTATTGCTTTTGTTACACTCGCAGTATTAGCATCTTGTAGCAAAAAAGAATCTACCGACAACTTGCACCTTACAGGAAATATAAAAGGATTAAAAAACGGGACCTTATACATTCAAAGAATCGTTGATACCTCTCTTGTAGCTATTGACAGCATTAAAATAGACGGAGACTCTTCTTTTGAAAGCGACATTAAACTGGAATCTCCAGAGGTACTTTATTTATACCTGGATCGTGGCGTTACCAATTCATTAGACAATAACATTTTGTTTTTTGCTGAACCTGGTAATATTAATATCGACACCAACTTAGACAACTTTATCTATAATGCCAAAATTACCGGATCTAAAAATCAGGAACTATATGATGAATATAAAAAAATAAACTCTCGTTTTAATGATGAAAATCTGTCCTTGGTAGAATCAAGATTTAAAGCTACAAAAAGACAAGACCAAAAAGCACTTGATAGTATAAACACGAAACAAGAATCTAACATCAAAAGAAAATACTTGTATGCTACAAACTTTGCTCTTAACAATAAAGATCACGAAATAGCCCCTTATATTGCTTTATCTGAGATTTACGACATCAATGTTAAATTCCTTGATACAATTCAAAAATCAATGACGCCAAAAGTAGCGCAATCTCTTTACGGAAAAAAACTAACAAAATATGTTGCCGACATTAAAAAAGAGCAACAAAAACAATAATACAGCATTGACAAAAACAAAAAAGTCCTGAGAAATCTCAGGACTTTTTTATTTATAGTAAACTCCAAATTTTTAAATTCCAAACTATAACGAAATCAACTTTATAATTAAATTGGAATTTGAAATTTTAAAGATTTGATTTTTATTTCATTTTATCTTCCTAACAAAGCTCCAAACATAGAAAGGATAAATATTAATCCGTACAATACTAAAATAGCAAGCGTAAAAATACCAAGGAATTTGTAATGAGATTTCAAATACCCAAAAGAGCTGGTTAGTGCTTCAGTATCGTTATCTCTAAACGCTTTTTTTGCATTAGATGCAAATTTGAATAAATAATAAACCGGGAAGAAATAAATTGCTCCAATAATAAAATACACAATTCCTATTACTACCCCAAAAGAACCTCCCATAGCGCTCGCTCCCGGGATCATACTTCCCATCGCTGCGAAAAAGGTTCCTGCAAAAACTGCAATTAGCATGATAAGCCCAATACCTACAAATCCTACTATTGATAAAAAGTAGGCCCATTTTGCGGTTTCTTTTAAAAAGTCTTTTGCAGATTGATCGAGTTGCAACTCAAATTTTTCAAAAACTGAATTTTCTTCCATTGTTAAATATGTTTTGGTTAAGAAACAAACATAAGAAAAATATGGTTACAATTTTTCATCAAAGCAAATTCCCAATTAAATAATAACATTAAAATTCAAAATCCCAATCATACTTGCAATAAAACAATTCGCTCCAAAGGCCTTAACTTTTAGATAATAATAAATTTTACCATTCGATCTCAAAGTTGAAACTAAAGGATTTTAATTCAAAAATCTCAATCATTTGGAATTTAGAATTTTTAAATATTGGAATTTCTCTTTTTTGTTTTTCGGGCAAAAAAAAACCACCACTAAAAAGTGATGGTTTTACGTTGAGCCGGCGGAGGGACTCGAACCCACGACCTGCTGATTACAAATCAGCTGCTCTAGCCAACTGAGCTACGCTGGCGACTCATTACGGATGCAAATAATTTGCTATTTTTTTAAATAAAAACCACCACTAAAAGTGATGGTTTTGTTGAGCCGGCGGAGGGACTCGAACCCACGACCTGCTGATTACAAATCAGCTGCTCTAGCCAACTGAGCTACGCTGGCGACTCATTACGGGTGCAAATATAAAGCGGTTTTTCGTTTTACCAAAATAAATTTGCACTTTTTTATACTTTTTTTTGCTTACAATTCGTTGATTTTAGCAATCAATTGATTAGCAGTTTCTTCCAATTCAACATTGATTTGTTTAAAGTGCGCTTTTTTATTTTCAACGTTCTTAGCATTCACTTTTGTGATCAAAGTATCAAAAGCAGCGATAGCCTGATCGATCAAAGCATTCGTTTCTGGAGTAGGATTTCCTGTTGTAGACATTTCGAATAAGTAAATTGCCTCAATAATATCTCCTAATACGAAGTTGATGTCTTTCTTTAAATTTTTAACGTTTGCCATTTTTATTTTAATTTTAATTTGCGACTGCAAAAGTACACATAATCTTTCTATTAAGCGCTATGAAATGTAAATTTCTAAAATAGAAGCTTTTCCGTTCAAAATAAATGCATTTATCTCAGCCGGAACCAAAACCGTATCTCCTTTTATATACAATTGTTTGAAACCTTCATATTCAATTTCAAAACTCCCTTCGATACACATATAAACCGTAAAAGTTTCTCCTGATTTAGCCACCTCAACTTTATTGTCTAAAGGAATAAAATTCGTGGTAAAATAAGGACAATCTACCACTGTATTCGAAGTATTTACTTTTGTCTCATATTTTTTCTGCGTTTCTACCTTATTATAGTTGATAGCATCAAGAGCTAAATCTACATGAAGTTCTCTTGTATTTCCCTGAGCATCCTTTCGATCAAAATCGTATAAGCGGTATGTAATATCAGATGTCTGCTGAATTTCGGCTACTACCAATCCTGCACCAATAGCATGAACGGTTCCGGTTTCTAAAAAGAAAACGTCGCCGGATTTTGCTTTTACAGTATCTAAAATCGAAACCAGCGTTTTATCCTCTAAATGTTTTAAGTATTCCTCTTTGCTGGAATTTTCTTTAAAACCAACAATAATTCTCGCATCGGCATCAGCTTGCGTTACATACCACATTTCGGTTTTACCAAAAGAGTTATGACGTTCTTTTGCTAATGCATCGTTTGGATGTACTTGTATCGAAAGATCTTCACGTGCATCTAAATATTTAAAAAGCAACGGAAATTGTTTTCCAAACCGTTCGTAAACTTTTGTTCCCAGAATTTCATTTGGCATTTCATCAATAAGTTCCATTAATGATTTTCCCTTCAAAACTCCATTAGAAACAACACTTACATCACCTTCTACGGTTGACAATTCCCAACTTTCGCCGGTTATTTTAGAAGTAATTGGTTTATTCAAAATTGTTTTCAGCTTCTCTCCTCCCCAGATTCTATCTTTTAAAATGGGCTCAAATTGTAAAGGGTATGATTTTATACTCATGTTTTCTTAGGCTAATATCTTTATTAATATAATATCGATCTGATATTTTTTTCTACAATACTAATTCTTTGACAGTTTCAAGTGCTTTCGGGATGTGTTTTCCGGCATTCATACTATCAAAAATCAAAATAACAACACCGTTTCTGTCAATCACATACGTTACTCTTCCTGGCAAAAGACCAAATAAGTTATCGCGAACCCCAAAAAGGTGTCGCAATTTTTTATCCTGATCAGATAAGAGTATAAAAGGCAACTGATGTTTGTTGGCAAATTTGTGATGTGATTTTACACTATCGCTGCTTATACCAATAACTTCAGCACCAAGATCCTTAAAATCTTCATATTGATCTCTAAAGCTACAAGCTTCAGTAGTACATCCTGGCGTATTATCTTTTGGGTAAAAATAAATCACTATAGGCTTTCGACCCAAAACACTTTGGCTTTCAAAAACTTCTCCATGACTATCTTTTGCAGTAAAATTCGGAACTATATCTCCTATTTTTAGTGACATTTATTATTCTCCTTTATAAGTTACAAAATTACGATCCGTTTCATTCAAAACGATTTCTAGGTCAAAATCGGGCTGAATTCTTTTTCTAATTTTATTCCATATCACAACAGCAATATTTTCTGCAGTTGGATTCAAATCCTGAAATTCCGGAACATCCAGATTCAGGTTTTTGTGATCAAACGGAATCTCTACTTCTTCAAGTATAATATCCGCTAATACTTTCACATCTAAAACAAAACCAGTTTCCGGGTCAATTTTTCCTGTAACACTTACTGTTAAACCATAATTATGACCATGAAAATTGGGATTATTACATTTTCCAAAAACAGCATTGTTTTTTTCAAATGTCCAATCTTTTCTGTGCAATCGATGTGCAGCATTAAAATGCGCTTTTCTTGATATGGTTACTTTCATTTTGGTGGTTGGTTAGTCTGGGTTAAAGCTTATGATCTTCTAAATAATGATCAAATTCATCAAATATTATTTTAAACCAAACGGTATAAATTTCAGGTTGTTTCTCAATATCAGCTTTTACATCTTCTATCTTCATCCATTTCCAGTCTTCGACTTCTTCAGGATTGATGGCCGGATCATCATTATAATAACCAATCATAACATGATCTAGTTCATGCTCAGTTAGACCATTATCGAAAGGAGCTTTATAAATAAAATGAAAGAGTTCTTTCAAATCGGCTTTAAAACCCATTTCCTCAAACAATCTTCTGCTTCCGGCTTCAACATTCGTTTCACCTTCACGCTGATGGCTGCAACATGTATTGGTCCAGAGTAAAGGCGAGTGGTATTTTTGATGAGCGCGTTGCTGCAGCATAATTTCGTTTTTATTATTTAGAATAAAAACCGAAAAAGCGCGATGCAATACTGCTTTTTCATGTGCTTCTAATTTTGGCATTAAACCAATCTGCTCATCGTTTTGATTTACTAATATTACGTTTTCTTCTGTCATAAGGCTTATTGATCAAACAAAAATACGAAAAAAGAAATGGCTTGAAAATTCTAGCGGAGATTGTGAAAAGTTTAACGAGCATTGCATTTTACAAAAAACTGATTCACAACAAAATACAGATCATTCAAGCTAAAAAATCCTTTAAAAACAAGCCGTAAAAACTAAAACTGAATGTTTTACGTACATAATAAAAGTTAAAACATACTTAAAAAAATCTCAATTGTACAATCCACAGGATTTCAACGCGAAATCTAGTTGTATCTTTGAAACCACAGAATTAAAGCACTCAAAAACAATGAAAACAAAAACCCAAATCTTCAGTCTTTGCTTTTTAATTCCGCTTTTTATTTTACAGGCATGCGGACAAAGCGCAAAAAAAACAAATACCAAAACAGTAGTAATGGAAAACAAAATCAGCAAAACCGGAAATCCATATTATTCGAATACAGATACAACCAAACTCAATGTGAGTAACGCTGAGTGGAAAAAAGTATTACCCGAAGATGTTTATGACGTAATGCGAAATGCAGATACCGAACGACCTTTTACCGGAAAGTATTGGAATACAGATGAAAAAGGAACATACTATTGCGCTTCTTGCGGCAACTTACTTTTTCGTTCCGGAGCAAAATTTGCCAGCAGTTGCGGATGGCCAAGCTTTTTTGAACAAGACAACAAAAAAAGTGTAGTATACCAAAATGATAACTCTGTGGGAATGGAAAGAATCGAAGCGCTATGCGGACGTTGCGGCGGACATTTAGGTCATTTATTTGATGACGGACCGGAACCAACCGGAAAACGTTATTGCATGAATTCGATCGCACTTGACTTTGTTCCTGATTCTAAATAAAACAACGATGAAAAATATATTTCTGATTGCCATTTTTGCATTATCCCTGAACGGGTTTGCACAAAATACCAAAGCAAAAAGTGCTTCAAACCTTGAAACAATAACACTTGGCGGAGGCTGTTATTGGTGCGTTGAAGCTGTTTACGAAAATTTAGACGGAGTAAAATCTGTAGTTTCGGGTTTCTCCGGAGGAAAAGTAGCCAACCCTACTTATGAAGAAGTTTGCACGGGAACCACCGGTCACGCCGAAGTGGTTCAGATCACCTACGACAAAACAAAAACTGATATCAATGAAATTTTTCAGGTTTTCTTTACCGTTCATGATCCAACAACATTAAATCGTCAGGGGGCAGATGTTGGAACTCAATATCGTTCTGTTATTTTTTATAAAAATGAAGAACAGAAAAAAGCAGCGCAAAGCATTATTGCAGAATTAAACAAAGCAAAAGTCTACAACAGTCCAATTGTGACAAAAGTAGAACCTTTTAAAGTTTTCTATAAAGCCGAAGATTATCACCAAAATTATTATGCAAACAACAAGAGTCAACCGTATTGCAAAATGGTAATTCAGCCGAAAATAGAAAAATTCGAAAAAGTATTTAAAGACAAATTAAAAAAGAAATAACAGACTTTTATATTGGTTAATAATAGTTGCCGTTCATGAAAGTGAACGGTTTTTTTTTATTTTTTTTGCCACGGATTTCACTAATTATCACGAATTAAAATTAAACATTCTAAAGAAAAAAATTAGTGGAGATTAGTGAAATTCGTGGCAAACTTTTTTCTCCAATAGCAATTCATATTTTTTGTAATTTGCAACCACAAAACCAATTAGAAACCACAAAATGAAGCAATTATTTTTATTCTTTGCCTTATTCATTACAACTTCTCAAATTCAATCTCAGGAGAATTTACCAACAGATTATCTTTCGAAAGAATTTCATATAGGCCGTAGGGAAGCATTTAGAAATCTAATGCCCTCAAATTCTGTAGCTGTTGTTTTTTCTTATCCTGAAAGAGTATTCTCAAAAGACATTAATTATAATTATCATCAAAATCCTGATTTATATTATTTGTCAGGATATAAAGAACCTGATGCTGTTTTATTCATTTTTAAAGAAACTCAGGGAACAGAAAAATACAATGAAGTTCTTTTTGTAAGAGAAAGAAATGCGTCAAAAGAAACGTGGACAGGAAGACGATTAGGAACCGAAGGCGCAAAATCTAAACTAGGTTTTACCACCGTTTATAACGGGAAAGATTTCAAAGATTTTAAAATCGATTTTAAAAAGTTCGACAAGATAATTTACGATAAAATCCCCACAGATATTGGCAATGACAAAAGCGGATTTGACCTGTATGGTTTATTGGAAAACTTTAAAACCAAAGCTGCGATTATACAACAAAATACAGCATCAAATGACTTATTTACAAATATTACCAATTCGCTTAGAGAAATAAAAACTCCGGAAGAGATGGAGTTAATGCGTAAAACTGTAAAACTTTCCTGCATTGCGCATAACGAAGTTATGAAAGCCGCTGGACCAGATATGAGCGAAAATGAAGCCGACGGAATTCACGCTTACGTTCACAGACACTACGGTGCCGAAGGCGAAGGTTATCCGCCAATTGTAGGTGCCGGCGCAAACGGATGCATCCTGCACTACGGAGAAAATAACGCTACAAAAATCGACAACCAATTATTATTGATGGATGTGGGTTCTGAATATCACGGTTATTCTGCAGATGTTACCAGAACAATTCCCGCAAACGGAAAATTCACCGAAGAACAAAAAGCCATTTATCAATTGGTATATGAATCGCAGGAAGAGGTTTTTAAAATTTGCAAACCAGGAACGCCAATTCAGGATTTAAATGAAAGATCCAGAGAAGTTATTGCGTCAGGATTAATTAAACTTGGCATTATCACAGATCCTAAAGATGCCAGAATATATTATCCGCACGGCTGTTCGCATTTTCTTGGTTTAGATGTTCATGACAAAGGAAACTATATGGGTAATCTAAAAGAAAACATGGTGCTCACCGTTGAACCCGGAATTTATATTCCTGCAAACAGCAAATGCGATAAAAAATGGTGGAATATTGGCGTCCGTATCGAAGATGATATCGCCATCACAAAAGATTCATACGAAAATTTATCAGCAGAATCTCCTAGAAAATGGCAGGATGTCGAAAAATTAGCGGCTCAAAAAAGTACTTTCAACGAAATGAAATTTCCTAAGATATAATTAGATTTTTTTTCGCCACTAAATTCACGAATTAGCACAAATTAATGAGTGTATATTCGTGAAATTCGTGGCGAAAATATTTTTGATCTTATAATCTGTCGGTATATTTACAAACTATCCACCTCAATTTTAGTCAATTCAGACAATTGTAAAATTCTGGGAACGTCATTTTTATTCGCCACAAAAAACAAATAATTATCTCCGTGGGTATCGTAACTCATTAATTCAAGACCTCTTCTTTCTAAAGCCGATTGAATATAAGGAAACAAATCATGACTATAGGTTTCTTCCGGATAATCGAAATTAAGATCTTCGCCTATCATTTCTGAGATAAAATATTCAGCATCTTCAGGATCAAATTTCCAGTCGCTGTTCCATGCATCGATACTTTCGAAAAAATCCCATTGCCCTTTCACAATATCATGATATTCTGTATGACCTTTTTTAAAATTCTTTAAAAGTTTCTTTGCTTGTTTTTGAACCAATTTTTCATCTACATCTCCTCTTGAAACCAATTTTATAAACTCTTCAAAAGTTTCCTGTGTAACCTCAACTTCTTCTGGCAATAGCTTTTCTTGCGAAGGAAGTTCGATATCTTCAGGCAATTCTATTTCTAAATATTCACAAATTCCCTGTAAAACTCTTTCAAACTCTTTAAATCCTATTTTCTGTGTATCGTTTTTAGGCTCCTTTATATCAATAGATTCCGTTTCTAAAATTCCTTGTGTGTAATCCATAAAAAAACTATTATTATAGAGCATTCTAAAATCATTAGTTTCTAAACTATTGGTACAGCAAAAAAAGATAACGAAATTATGCAAAACATGTTTCAGGTATTTTTTCGCTTCCGGAGTTGGTTCTGTATAAAACTGAATATGAATATAATCGTACTCTAATTCCTGAAGCATTTGCTCTTCTGAAACGGGTCCGATATTGATCTTTTTATAAATTTCGTTTAATACTTCGTAGGCGTTTTTAAAACCCGCTTTCTTAATTTCATTTTGTGCTTCTTCATAATTAAATGAACCGGGAAATGAATATAAATTCACCAAAACAGTATCATGAATTCCTTTTATTTTAAATTCCAGTTTATTATCCTCATTATACAAATAAGAATAAATGGCATCCATAACATCAAAAGAAACAATTGATTTTGGATCGTTATTTCGACCAAATAAATTAGAAAAGAAGTCTTTCATATGATATATTATTTTAAAGTTTCAGCAATCATCAAAGCACATTTTTCACCATCAATAGCGGCCGATATAATTCCGCCCGCATATCCTGCTCCTTCTCCACACGGATACAAGCCTCTTATTTGCAAATGCTCATAAGTAATTGGATCTCTCGGAATACGAACCGGTGAAGAAGTCCTGCTTTCCGGCGCATGCAAAATAGCATCATTAGTCAAATAACCACGCATCGATTTTCCAAATTCTTTAAAGCCTTCGCGTAAAATCTGAGATAAAAACCCAGGAAAAACCTGTCCCATTTCTACCGAAGTCGTTCCCGGAACATAAGAGGTTTTTGGTATATCTGAAGAAACTTTATTTTGGGTAAAATCGATCATTCGCTGCGCAGGAACTCTTTGAGTTTCCCCAGCCAAATGCCAAGCTTTTTGTTCTATACTTTTTTGGAATTCCATTCCGGCCAAAGCACCAAATTTTGCAAAAGGCTTAAAATCTTCCAATTTCAGCTCAATCACAATTCCGGAGTTTGCCGTAACCTGATCGCGTTTAGACGGCGACCAGCCGTTTGTAACTACTTCGCCCGGACTTGTAGCACAAGGTGCAATTACACCTCCAGGACACATACAAAACGAATACATCCCGCGGCCGTTTACTTGTTTTACAATCGAATAAGGTGCAGGAGGCAAATGTTCGCCACGATAATCGCAACTATATTGAATACTATCAATTAATTCTTGTGAATGTTCTGCACGAACTCCCAAAGCAAAAGGTTTTGCTTCGATAAAAATTTTCTTTTTATCTAACAATTCAAAAATATCACGAGCCGAATGTCCGGTTGCTAAGATCAATTTATTAGCCAGAATCTTGTCTCCGTTTTGAGTAACGATTCCTTCAACTTCATTATTTTTTACCAGAATATCAGTTACTCGTGTATCAAATAAAACCTGACCTCCAAATTCGATGATTTTATTTCGGATATCTTCTATAATTTTCGGCAATTTATTTGTCCCGATATGCGGATGCGCTTCTATCAAAATATCTTCTGAAGCTCCAAAAGCCACAAGAAGCTCTAAAATTCTGGTTACATCGCCACGTTTTTTAGAACGTGTATATAATTTTCCATCAGAATAAGTTCCTGCTCCGCCTTCTCCAAAACAATAATTAGAATCTTCGTTTACCAAATGATCTACATTTATTGCTTTTAGATCACGTCTACGTCCTCGAACATCTTTTCCGCGTTCGATAACTATTGGCTTTAAGCCTAATTCTATTAATTGCAAAGCAGCAAAAAGTCCTGCCGGACCTGCGCCCACGACAATCACTTCCTGAGCCGAAGAAACATCCTTATATATAGGTAGCGCTATTTTAGTTTCCTGGAAAGTTTCGCCTTGCAGATAAATAATAACTTTCAAATTGATTTTTATCGCTTTTTGACGCGCATCAATAGAACGTTTTAAAATAGAAATATGTTGAATTTCCTTAGGAGAAACCTTTATTTGTTTAGACAAATAGTCTTTTAGCAACAATTCGTTTGCTGCTATTTCCGGAGTTACCTGAAGTAAAAGTTCTCTTGGCATTGTATCTTATTTATTCAATTAGCTTTTCTATTTATGAAAAGAACATGCAAAAATACTATTTTGCAATGACTTTATATAATTAACCGCGAAGTGCACTAAGTTTTATTTTTTAATCTCGCGAAGGCGCGAAGGCTCAAAGTTTTTTATTTTCTTTTCGACTCTGCGTCTATACAGAAAAAAAACTCAGTCCCGATAGCTATCGGGATAGTATCTCAGAACCTCAGTACCTTTTTTTCAAAATAGACTTTGTACCTTTGTGCCTATCAACCTTTGCACGTAAAAAATAATGTCTAGAAAAATAAAATTGATTTGGGATTTTCGTGGTCCGGCTTCCGCAAAAACAGCTGAACATCACGAAATTCATTTGAAAGAATATATCACCATAGAAAAACTTCCGTTAAATATAACGGGGTTTAAAATTGTAAACGACATGCATGCTACCGCTTTTATGGTAGTAACCGATGAAAATATGATTCAGGTAAGAGATGCTTTAAAACCGCATCGGGGGGAAGTATTTGAAGAGTAAACAGTCGCAGTTTTCTGTCACAGTTTACAGTTCTGACTGAGACTGTAAACTGAGACTATAAACTTTTTTAGTTTGCTACCTCGCTGATAAATTTAATTCGCATCAACCTTAATTCATCAATATCATAATCACCATCAAATTCTTTAAGAGCGTCTTCGATTTTATCTGATTCTGATTCCATGAAGTAATCGTGAATTTCTTCTTGCTGATCGTCATCCAGCATATCATCAACCCAATATTTGATGTTTAGTTTTGTACCAGCGTAAACAATCTGTTCCATTTCTTTGATCAAAGCATCCATCGAAAGTCCTTTTGCAGATGCAATATCATTTAGGGATAATTTTCGATCTATATTCTGAATAATGTACAATTTATTTGCTGAATTTACTCCGGTAGATTTTACCACTAAATCGTCTGGACGGATAATATCATTATCTTCTACATAACGATTAATCAGAGTTACAAAATCATTACCATATTTCTTTGCTTTTCCTTCACCAACACCGTGAATATTATATAATTCAGTTAAAGTAATTGGGTATTTTAGAGCCATATCCTCGAGAGAAGGATCCTGAAAAACAACAAAAGGAGGAACTCCCAGTTTTTTGGCTACTTTTTTACGCAGTTCTCGCAACATCCCCATTAAAACTTCATCAGCAGTTCCTGATGATTTTGCTGCGGTTACAATTGCTTCATCTTCAGATTCATTATATTCATGATCTTCAGACATCATAAAGGATACTGGATTTTTAATAAAGTTCAAACCTTCTTTTGTGATTTTAACCACACCGTAAGTTTCGATATCTTTAGATAAATATCCCGCTACAAGAACTTGTCGTAATAATGCCATCCAGTATTTCTCGTCATGGTCTGATCCTGAACCAAAAAAGGATTGCGTATCGGTTTTATGCGCTTTTATTACAGCATTAACCCTACCTATTAAAGTAAAGACAATTTCTTTTGATTTATATATGTGTTTAGTATCACGAACAATTTCAAGCAATTTAACAGCCTGATCTTTCGCTTCGACTTTACTTTTAGGATTACGAACGTTGTCATCCATATCTGCACCTTCACCGGTTTCGCTATCAAACTCTTCACCAAAATAGTGCAATAAGAATTTTCTGCGCGACATTGAGGTTTCGGCGTAAGCCACCACTTCCTGCAATAAAGCAAAACCTATTTCTTGTTCGGCAACAGGTTTTCCGGACATGAATTTCTCCAGCTTTTCTACATCTTTATAAGAGTAATAAGCCAAACAATGTCCTTCTCCCCCATCACGACCGGCACGACCCGTTTCCTGATAATAACTTTCGAGCGATTTTGGAATATCGTGATGTATTACAAAACGAACGTCTGGTTTATCAATTCCCATACCGAAAGCAATTGTTGCTACAACGACATCTACGTCTTCCATCAAGAACATATCCTGATGTTTGGCTCGTGTTTTAGCATCTAAACCTGCATGATAAGGAACCGCACTGATTCCGTTTACTTGTAAAACTTCGGCAATCGACTCTACTTTTTTACGGCTTAAGCAGTAAATAATTCCTGATTTGCCATTATGTTGTTTGATAAACCGAATAATATCCGATTCTATATTTTTAGTTTTTGTCCGAACTTCGTAGTATAAATTCGGCCTGTTGAATGATGCTTTAAAAGTATTGGCATCAGACATGTCCAGGTTTTTAAGAATGTCTTCCTGAACTTTTGGAGTTGCAGTTGCGGTAAGACCAATTATAGGTACTTGCCCCAATTGTTTGATTATATTTTTCAGGTTTCGATATTCAGGCCTAAAATCATGCCCCCATTCTGAAATACAGTGTGCTTCATCAATAGCTACAAACGAAATAGGTACGCTTTGTAAAAAAGCTACATATTCTTCTTTGGTTAAAGATTCCGGCGCTACATACAAAAGTTTGGTTAATCCAGAAGTAATATCTTTTTTTACTTGTGCGATTTCTGTTTTAGTAAGAGAGGAATTTAAGACATGTGCAATTCCGTTTTCTGAAGAAAGACTTCTAATGGCATCAACCTGATTTTTCATCAAAGCAATTAAAGGAGAAACAACAATAGCTGTTCCGTCCTGAATTAAAGCGGGTAATTGATAACAAAGAGACTTTCCACCGCCAGTAGGCATGATTACGAATGTATTCTTTTTGTTTAAGATACTCGTAATGACTTGCTCCTGCAAACCCTTAAATTGGCTAAAGCCGAAATACTTCTTTAATTCCTTGTGTATTTCAATTTCGTTTGAATTCATTCTTTATATTAATGGATATTTTGTATAAATTTGCAACACATAAAGATACAACTTTCTTTTATACATACAAATTTAAAATATCCTGTTTTGATTACAAAAGAAAATATATTGGCGATTGCCAAGAAAACAATACTCTCTGAAAGTGAAGCAATTACAAAGCTTATTGATTTTTTAGACGAAAATTTTTACGAAGCTGTCCAACGTATTTACGAAACCAAAGGCCGATTGATCGTTACAGGCATCGGAAAAAGCGCCATCATTGCTCAAAAAATGGTAGCGACTTTTAACTCTACAGGAACACCTTCTATGTTTTTACATGCCTCAGAAGCCATTCATGGTGATTTAGGAATGATCCAAAACGAAGATATTATCATCTGCATTTCCAAAAGCGGAAACAGTCCTGAAATTAAAGTTTTGGTGCCGTTATTAAAACGCTTTGGCAATACCTTAATTGCAATAACAGGAAACGTAACTTCATTTCTGGCAAAAGGTTCTGACTATGTTTTGAACACAACAGTCGAGATGGAAGCTTGTCCCATAAATTTAGCTCCAACAAACAGTACTACAGCACAACTTGTTATGGGTGATGCCCTTGCCGTTTGTTTGATGGAAATGCGCGATTTTAAACCTGAAGATTTTGCTGTATATCACCCAGGTGGAGCTTTAGGTAAAAAATTATTGCTTCGCGTAAAAGACATGATTGAACATTCGTTAAAACCAATGGTAACGCCGGATACTTCGGTTAAAAAAGTTATTTTTGAGATCTCTGAAAAACGATTGGGAGTTACAGCAGTAATCGAAAATGATAAAATAATTGGAATTATTACCGATGGAGACATCCGAAGAATGCTAAATGACGTAGATACTATAGCTGACTTAACTGCAAGAGATATTATGTCACAAAATCCTAAAACAGTATCTTCAGAAACTATGGCGGTTGACGCCTTAAATATTTTAGAAGATTTTTCGATAACGCAGCTTATCGTTTCAGATAACGGAGAGTACAAAGGAGTATTACATTTACATGACATTTTAAAAGAAGGAATCGTATAATGGCAAAAAAGAACCTTGGCGAGATGTCATTTTTAGACCATCTTGAAGAACTTAGATGGTTATTAGTTAGAAGCACAATTGCAATATGCATTATGGCTTTTTTTACTTATTTCATAAGTGATTATTTATTTGATCAAATCATTTTAGGCCCTATAAGACCTACATTTTTTACCTATGTGTGGTTTTGCGATCTATCTCATGCACTTGGTTTCGCCGATAGCATTTGTATTACCGAACTGAATTTCATTATTCAAAACACTGAAATGGAAGGACAGGTAAATATTTTTGTATGGATGTGTCTTTTAGCAGGTTTCATACTAAGTTTCCCTTTTATTCTATGGGAACTTTGGAAATTTATCAGCCCAGCTTTATACGAAAAAGAAAGAAAAAATGCCAAGGTATTTATCTTCACCTCTTCTTTACTTTTCTTTTTAGGAGTCTTGTTCGGGTATTTTGTTGTAATTCCAATGTCTGTGAATTTCGTGGCTACATTCTCTGTGAGTGATGTGGTAAAAAACCAATTTACATTAGATTCTTATATGGGAATGGTAAAAACGAGTATCCTCGCAAGCGGATTGTTTTTTGAATTGCCAATCATTATATATTTCCTGACTAAATTAGGATTAGTAACTCCTGATTTCTTAAGAAAATATTGGAAATATGCCGTTGTAATTATTTTAATTGTAGCTGCAATTGTAACCCCTCCGGATGTAGTAAGCCAGACTATTGTAGCAATACCAATGTTGCTTATCTACGAAGTGAGTATCCTTATTTCGAGGATTGTTTATAAAAATAAATTGAAAGAAAATGTCTGATATCGTACAAGAATTTAACGACTATCGTTCTAAAATGAACGAAAAATTGCTCGCTGATAATAACAAAATTGTAAAGCGAATTTTTAACCTTGACACGAATGCATATGCAGCCGGAGCTCTTGATGTAAAAACAAAAGAGCTTTTAGGATTGGTAGCTTCGGCAGTTTTACGCTGTGATGATTGTGTAAAATATCACTTAGAAACCAGCCATAAAGAAGGGGTTACCAAAGAAGAAATGATGGAAGCAATGGGAATTGCAACTCTGGTTGGAGGAACAATTGTAGTACCTCATTTAAGAAGAGCTTACGAATTTTGGGAAGCTTTAGAGGAAGCCGAAACTAAATAATTGTTAATACGTTTATTTGCTGAATCGTTTATTCGTTAATTTGTACCGAATAAACGATTCTAACGTTTAAACGATTAAACTTTAAAAATGAAATTAAGAGCTGATAATTTAATCAAAACCTATAAAGGTCGTAGTGTAGTAAAAGGAATTTCTGTTGAAGTAAACCAAGGAGAAATCGTTGGGCTTCTAGGACCAAATGGTGCAGGAAAAACAACTTCTTTCTACATGATTGTTGGATTGGTAAAACCAAATCAGGGTAATATTTATCTTGATGATTTGAATATTACCGATTATCCGATGTACAAACGCGCTCAACAAGGAATTGGTTATTTGGCACAAGAAGCCTCTGTATTTAGAAAATTAAGTATTGAAGATAATATTCTAAGCGTTTTACAATTGACTAAACTTTCAAAGGAAGAGCAAATTGCCAAAATGGAAAGTTTAATAGAAGAATTCAGTTTAGAACATATTCGTACCAACCGAGGTGATTTACTTTCGGGAGGAGAACGACGTCGTACCGAAATTGCACGCGCTCTTGCAACAGACCCAAAATTTATTTTACTCGATGAACCTTTTGCGGGAGTTGACCCAGTTGCGGTAGAGGACATTCAGAGAATTGTAGCTCAGCTAAAAAATAAAAATATCGGAATTCTAATTACCGACCACAACGTTCAGGAAACATTAGCGATTACGGATAAAACTTACTTAATGTTTGAAGGTGGAATTTTGAAAGCCGGAATCCCGGAAGAATTAGTTGAGGATGAAATGGTTCGCCGTGTTTATCTTGGACAAAACTTCGAACTTCGTAAAAAGAAACTTGAATTCTAAATAAAGTATTTAGTCTCAGTCTCGGTTTTCAGTTTTAAAATAATAATTTAAAATGAATTCAGAAAAACCAACACAGGAAGAATACAATAATTGGCACAAAGACCCAAATAACTGGTATTTGGGATTCTTGTACTATAATCCTAAGGACAAAAGATTATTCGCTCCAAAAAGAATATGGCAACTTGGATCAACAATAAATCTTGCTAATCCTTATTCTGTCTTAGTTGTCCTGGCAGTATTCTCAATAATTATTCTTGCACTTTTATCACGATAAAGCAACTACACAGTAAATACTGAAAACTGCGACTGCGAATGAAAACTACTCAACAGTTATAAACTGTAATTGCTGCAAATCACCATTGTAGATATTAACATCAACACGATGTTTGATTCCCGGCAAGGATGCTTTTTCGGTAAATTGCCAAAAAAGCCAGTCGTCTTCGATTTTTTCTCTGTAAAAATTGTAATTGGCTATCCAAAATAAATATTCGCCAAATTCTTCTTTTAGAAAATCACTATAATAGCGCTCTCCGGAATAAATTATAGGACGCACCTGATAATGCGCTTCTACCTTATTCAACCAACGCTTTAATCCTTTCTTTAAACTATCCAAAGGTTGATTTTTAGGCAATCTTTCGATATCTAAAACTGGCGGCAGATCACCTTTTTGTAATTTTACGGTTTTAATAAAAAGATTAGCCTGCTCGATTGAGTTTTCATTTGGCCTATAATAATGATAGGCCCCACGTATGATTTTATGTTCTTTTGCTCCTTCCCAATTTTTTTTAAACTGTCTGTCTACTCTGTCATTGCCCGCAGTTGCACGAACAAAAACAAATTGTACAGGATATTTTTCTTCTAAAACCTCAACTTCATCCCATTGTACTTTTCCCTGAAACTCAGATACATCAATACCTATTACTTTTCCTTTATGATTTTCAAGAACTTTAATATTTCTAACATCAGACAAATGCTTATCAACCGCATCTTCGTCTAACACTTTATTTGATTTAAAGCCAAGATAATACGCCAGTCCATCACGATAATGATAAACTGCAAAAAAGAAAAGTAACACAAAAAAAGAATAAATAACAAAGCGAATTACTCTTGCTAAAACCGATTTCTGAGGTTTCGTTTTTCGCGAATAAGAAGTTCTTCGGGTAGTGGTTTTTCTTGCCATTGCGATAAAACTACTTTTTCAAAAACATATTATTAACAACTGATAATAATACGTAAAAAATGATAATCAAAGGAATTGCCATGTATTGCAGGACTACTACTAAAAGTAAAGAAACCAACAAAAATACTATTTGAAGTACATTATCTTTGACTGTAAATTTCTTGATTTTTAAAGCAAATAAAGGGATTTCGGCATTCAAAATATAGGCACTACATAATGTTATAGCTAACAAAACCCAGTGATTACTTAGTATTTCGAATACGGCCAAAGAATCTGAATATTCTAAAACCAAGGGAAGACTTAAAATAAAAAGAGCATTTGCAGGTGTTGGCAGACCAATAAAAGAATCTGTCTGACGAGTATCAATATTAAAATTCGCTAATCTGTAGCAAGAACCCAAGGTTACAATAAATCCTAAAAAAGGAATAAAAACCGATCCAATTACTTCATGAGGATTAGCGCTTTTTACAAACATAGAATACATTACATATCCTGGCACAACTCCGCTTGTAACCATATCTGCCAAAGAATCTAACTGCAATCCAAGCGGACTCGAAACTTTAAATAATCTGGCAAAAAAACCATCAAAAAAATCAAAAAAGATTCCTAAACAAACCATGTAAAAAGCCATCAAAAAATCGCCCTGTGAAACAAAAACAACGGCTATGCAACCACAAAATAAATTGATTAATGTAATTAAATTAGGAATGTGCTTTTTGATATTCATGATTTATAAATTTTGATAATTGCAACTACAAATTTCGCATAATAAGTGACAATTTATACTATTACTACAAAAAATTTATATCAATCTTCTAAAAAGGTAAATGGGAAGTTGAGTTTCTAAAGTTTTTTTATTAAAAAATCCATCTTTATAATATTTCTCAAAAGGAATAAATTTGCTGAGTAAAATATTATATTTTTGGTAAAAATTAAAACAGACTCAGATCTGCTAAAAAATATCCGTTGAAGAAAATCTTTGTGCTTTTATTATGTTGGAGTTGTACGTTGCATTATGCGCAAACCGTTCGAAAATATTCGAATGAATTTATGAATATTGGTGTCGATGCAGCTGCTCTGGGAATGTCAAGTGCAGTAACGGCTTCTACAAATGATGTAAACTCGGTTTATTGGAATCCGGCTGGTTTAACCAATCTTGAAGATCATCAGATTTCATTAATGCACGCCAATTATTTTGCTAATATTGCGCAATACGATTATATAGGATACGCAAGCCCAATTGACGACAGAAGTGCGTGGGGAATTTCGATGATTCGTTTTGGTGTTGATGATATTATGGATACCACTCAATTGATCGATAATCAGGGAAACATTGATTATAACAGAATTCGTTTGTTTTCGACTGCTGATTATGGTTTTACTTTTTCGTATGCCAGAAAATTGCCTGTTGACGGATTTCAATACGGTGTAAATGCAAAAATTATTCGAAGAATTATCGGGAAATTTGCCAATTCCTGGGGATTTGGATTTGATGTTGGATTGCAGTTTGAACGAAATAATTGGAAATTTGGGTTGATGCTTCGGGACATCACAACAACTTACAATGTATGGAATATTGATGAAGAAGAATATGCCAAAATTGCCAATGCAATTCCGGGAGAAAATAACGAATTACCAGAGAGTACTGAAATTACATTACCAAAAGCACAATTGGGAGTTTCGAGAACGTTCGATTTTCATAATGATTATAGCTTATTAGTGGCAACTAATGTGAACATGCGTTTTGAGCAAACCAATGATATTATTTCATCTAAAGTAGTAAGTATTGATCCTGCTATTGGATTTGAATTTGGATATACCAATCTTGTTTTTTTACGTGCGGGAGCAGGAAATTTTCAGAATGTAACCCAGTTAGACAATACTGAAAAATTGAATTTTCAACCTAATATTGGTCTGGGTTTTAAATACAGAGGTATTCAAGTCGATTATGCGCTGACTGATTTAGGAAACCAAAGTACTGCTTTGTACTCAAATATTTTTTCATTAAAAGTAGATTTAGGTATCTTTAGATAAAATTTACAAACCATAAACTTCTTAAAATTTTAAATCATGAAAAATGTCATTTTCAAAAAAACACTTTTTAGTTTATTATTATTACTAAGTTTTATTGGTTTTAGTCAAAATTTGCCTTTATCCAAAGACGCTAAAATAAGTGTCCTCACTTGCGGATTAGGCAATGAAACTTATTCTTATTTTGGACATACCGCAATACGGGTTGCTGATCCCGGAAATAATATTGATGTTGTGTATAATTACGGTGCCTTCGATTTTAGAACACCAAATTTTGTGGCAAAATTTGCAAAAGGAGATTTGCAATATTTCGTAATTGTACATTCGTTTCCAGAGTTCATTGAAGAATATAATAATGAGAAAAGAAGTGTATTCGAGCAAGTACTTCTTATTCCTCAGGACGCAAAACAAAGGCTTTTTGATAATTTAAATACCACATTAGCTTCTGAAGATCGTTTTTACACTTATAAATTTATTGACAAAAACTGTACTTCGATGGTAGTGGATATCATCAATAAAAGTTTGAATAGTACAGTTATTACAAAAAAAGGAGATACAGATATCACCTATAGATCTATTTTATTTCCCTATTTCAACGGTCATTTTTATGATCAATTAGGAACCAGTATTATTTTTGGAACTAAAGTAGATCAATTGGGAACGAAGATCTTTTTGCCTTTTGAATTGAAAAATAGTCTAGAGAAAACTACTTATCAAAACAATTCATTAGTTAATAAAACAAGTACATTGTTAAGCTTTGAAAAAGAAACTCCGGGTTCCTGGTGGAATAACATCTATACTTATCTTTTTATTCTTGCCTTTGTTGTTTTAGCTCACAATAAAATCGTTGATAAAATCTATCTTTTAATCTTATCGTTAATAGGAACCTTTTTTGTTTTTATGGGATTTTATTCCTTTCACCAAGAATTGGCGATGAATTATAATGTGCTTTTACTTAGCCCATTATTATTGATTTTACTTATTTTGTCTGTTATAAAAAACAAAAGATGGACGTATCGATCTGCAGTTTTGCACTTACTTTTTTTAGTAGTTTATGCTATTTTTATGATCAACAAAGCTCATTTTTTAATTGTTTTGCCCATGATCATTACAAGTGGATTTGTTTTAGTGAGAGTTGCTATTCGAAACAAAAAACGTATCCCGATTATCATCTAAAAATTATTGTCCGCGATAAAATAAAACTGTAGTAATTGTTTTGAAAGTAATACTTAAATCAAGAAATATACTTCTATGTTTGATATAGTATAAATCATATTGCAGCTTTATCAAACTCTCTTCGATAGATTCTCCGTAAGAATAGTTTACCTGAGCCCAGCCTGTAAGACCTGGCTTTATAACATGTCGTGTTTCATAAAAAGGCATTACACGCGCTATTTCCTCAACAAAAAATGGTCGCTCCGGCCTTGGACCAATCACCGCCATATCGCCTTTTAAAACATTAAAAAACTGCGGCAATTCATCTATTCTTGATTTGCGCATCATTTTTCCAAAGGGAGTAATTCGCATATCGTTTGACGTTGCAAAAACAACCCCGTTGGATTCAGAGTTTTCAACCATTGTTCTGAACTTATATATTTCAAAAATAACTCCATTTTTACCAACACGTTCCTGAGTGTAAAATAGCGATCCTTTGTTGGCAAAAAGGTTTCCAATATAAATTATAGGAATAAAAATAACACAAGCCAATAGCCCTATAAAAGAAAATAAAAACTCCATAGAACGCACCAAAAACAAGTAAAGTCTGTTACTATTACTTCGACTAAAAGGGAAAAACCTATAGAAATCTCTTGCGATATAATGCACCGGAATACGCTGTGTTTTACTTTCATAAACCTGCGTGTATTCACGAATAACATTTCCCGATTCCAATAGATGAAGTAATTGTTGGTATAGATCAGCTGTAATTCCGTCGGTTTTTTGAGAAGCAATTACAATTTCAGAAATTTGATTTTTGAATACAAAATCTTCTAAATCCTTCTTTTTTATTTCTTTCACATAATGAAAATTCGAATCTTCCTCTGATAAAGAATCTGAATTGACAAAGCCAATAATTTTATAATGCGGGTCAACATTCTCTAATCCTAAAACCAATTCTTCAACCTGATTTTGATCGCATATTAAAATAACACTTTGAGAAAATCGTTGTGAAGCCAGGAAATAAACATAAAATAAACGCCACAATAATAATGTGCCTATTATAGTAAAATAAAAGATCAATATAATCAAACGCTGCTTGGGCAATTCAGGAGATAATACAGGCGTAAATAAATAAGCTAAACTAGAAGCAGTTCCTGTAAATACAACACTTTGAAGAATTTGTAATTGATTACTGGAAACCTGTAAATTATACATTTCGAATATTAATCCAAAAACGTACACGTAACTTAGAAGTAAAATAATACTAAGTAAATTACTTGTATTAAAAGCAAAGTAATTATAATCAAATATCAGACTTAATATAAAGAGAGCCGATAATATAAAAACAGTATCAAAAAAAAGAAGCAATAATCTTCTTTCCGAAATTTCGAAATGCATTTTATTAGTAGGAAACATTTATTTGATTTTGTTTAGGGGCTTAAACTTCAGGCAAATGTATTATAAAAAAACAGATATTAGTCTACAGAATTTTCTGCTTTTTCCGGAATTCTAACCTGAACTAACAAAAGCGACATTGCATATACAAAAGCCGGAGCTGCCGTTCGCATCGCGGCATGATTTATTGTTAAAAGCCAAAAAACAAAAAAAGACAAAAAATACAAATGTTGTCTGTTATTTATATAAAGAATAAAAGGGGTTGCAACAAGTATCAGGAGACCAAAAATACCAAACAAACCATGTTCACTAAACATTCGTGTAATCTCATTATGTGAAGCTGCATCCTCTCCAAATGTTTCTTTTCTTACTTGTTTTCCCATTCCTGCTCCAACACCTAAAATAGGATTTTCTAAAAAAAGTGCTACCTCTTCATTCATAATTTGTTCTCTACCTCCCAATCTGTCTTTCTTTTCCCTACCACGAGCATCCTGATTTGCATATCTTTTTTCGATAAGGCCTCTAGTTTGAAAAGAAGAATACGTCCATACTCCAACTGCCATTAAACCTGTCAGAATAAAAACCAAAACAAACTTACTTTTCCCTTTTGCATTAGAAAATCTATATAACAAAAACAACAGACAGACAATCATAACGACTGCTGTTATAATTCCTCCTCTTGAAAAAGTAACAATACCTCTGTAAGTTATAAAGAGTAGTAAAAAGCTATTTATAAAAATTGTCATTTTTGATTTTGAGAACAATACTAATTGTGTAAAAAAGACAAACATTCCTAAACCTAATGCAGTAGAGACCTGATTTGGGCCAAATCCTCCTGAAGTTTCAAAATTAGATTGTGTTCCTGTCACTACATCTCTGACACTAGGATTGAATAAAAACAAATATACTGTCGTACTCACTATTGGTAATCCCATCGCAACTACTACATTTTGTAAATCAGAAAATAGAATTCTTCTTTTAAACATATATATAGAAGATATGGCTAAACAAACCGGACCAGACAAATTAAAAACCAATGATTTTTTAATATCTATTGCCGGATTGAAAACCGTAGAAGTAATTAAAATACCCGGAATTAATAAAATTAAGAAAAACCAATATATAAATGCATTTGTCGAAAAATTACTATATATCATACCTAAAAGCATGAAAAAAATAACATTAACTTTTACAAATTCATTATTAAAATTACCACCCGTCATTCGTAAAAAGACCTCTACACCAACTAAATAAGCTGCAATATAAAGCACTTCATTGTTTGCGTTTTTAGTGCGATAAACAATAAAAAAACCAGCAATTGGAATAAAAAGTGCGTATAATTTTGACAAAAAAGGGATCGCAAAAACAGCCAAAGCAATTACTGCATGAATTAGAAGCAGAGAGCTATAGGACAATTTTGTTTTTTTCATTCTTTACTTATTTTTATAAGCCAAAATTAACTTTTCAATTACTATTTCTTCTGAATAATTTTCTAAAACTGATTGTTTAAAATTATTCGCGATTTCTTTTCTGAACAAATTATCTTCAGTTAATTTTAATAAGTGTTTTTTTGCTTCTGATACAGAAAATGGATCAAACAATAATCCGTTAATATTATGTTGAATCACAACTGAACAATAACCTACATTTGAAGACGCAACAGCCAAATTTGCTAAAGCATACTCAAGCAACGTTACCGGGAATCCTTCTTCAGTAGAGGCTAAAACTCCAATTGAAGCTTGTGATAAAATATAACCAATATCACTCTTTTCGCCATACAAATATATGTGGTTTTTTAAAGAATTAGATTCTATAAATTTTTTTAATGTAGAGGAATACGAATCAAAATAATCTTTACCTATTAAATGAAGACTCCATCCAGACTCATTTAATTTTAAACTCTGAAATGCTTTCAGAATTAAAATGTGGTTTTTAGGTTTTTTTAAATTCGCCAAAAAAACAATCCTTTTACCAGCTTTCCCTCTCAAATTAGTTACTTGTTCATCATTGTTTTGGAAGTTTGCGAAATTAGGAATAAAAATTACTCTTGAGCATTTCATATTCTTCTTATTCCAATCTTCTAATTGATGATTGACTACAAAAATTGCAGAAAAAAAGACTGAAAGATAAAGTAAAACTCTATTCTCTTTAATTGTTTCTTTAGCTCGGGTTCCATAATGATCATGCCAAATAATTCTTATTCTTGGCAAAGTCAATTTGACTAAAACTGCAATAAAAAAAGAAGAACTATGTGCATGAATTATCTCAACTTTATTTTGAGCAATATATTTTCTTAAAAGAAAAATTGCTCTAAAATCTATACTTTTTTTCTTTTTTAAGAATAGGTAAGATACTTCAGAATCGATTTTTTTTTTCAAACCTCCTTCACTTCTAGTTACAATTAAACCTGAAAATTTTATTCTTTTCGCTAAAGCATTAGCATAATTAACCGCCATGCGTTCTGCTCCACCGGAATTTAAAGAATCTATGATTTGTACAATTCTCATTTTTACAATAGCTTTTTAATTTCAGCTTCAAAAAGATCTGTGGTATAACTTTGCGACCACATAATTGCTAATCGACTTTTATCTAAAAAAGTCTTTTCATCTCTCAGCATTTTGCATATTACATTTACATCCTTCTTCAAATCCATTTCTAACAAAATACCTCTAGTGCCATAATCCAGCATAAAAGGAATACATGAAACTTTACTCGCAACAGGAATACATCCCCAAAACATACCTTCTGCGATTGCTTTTGGCCAGCCTTCGCTTTTAGATGGTAAGATAACAAAATGGCTTTGTTGATATGCTTTCTTTATCATCTTCTGATTTTGATTTCCTTGTAAAGCAATATAGCTTTCGAGATTATTTATTTTAATATAGTTTTCTAAATAGCTTCTTTCTGATCCTTCACCATATAAATTCAGATTTATTTTATATCCTTTTTCTATTAATTCTTGAACTAATTGAATAGTGTATAGTGGATTCTTACCGGAAACTAAGCTTCCAACAAAAATGAAATTGATCGAACTATGAAAATTTGTTTTTCGAATAATTTCTTTTTCCGACTCTGAATAAGTAGCTGTAAAAAAAGACTTTATGCTTTTTGATTGATTATTCCAGACGCCATATACCAAAACCTGCATATTGCGAGTCAAAAAAGTGTTTCTTAAAATCCACTTTTGTATTTTGTATGTAAATGGTTGTTTGCTTTTTAGATCCCAATTTCCTGCATATTTTGCAGTTTTTGTTTTGTTTGGAAATAAAATTTGTACAAAACAACCCATCAACCCCATGTTTCCGGGGCAGCGTAAATGAATATGATCTGCATTTTTCATAGCCAAAAATATTCTCCATAAGGTAATTGGCAGTTTAAAAACAGATAATAATGTATTCTTGAAATTAATTAAATTAAAATCAGGAACTTTTCTAAAGTCAATATTAATATTTTTATAAGCAATATCTATTACTGTCGGTTCATTAATTTTTAATGGTGCAACAACAATTACATCATCAACATATTTAAACCAAATATTCATTTCGCGCACATACGGTGCATAAGCAAAATACTGATTGCTGTGTTGAATATGAGAAACATGGGTTATTACAGCAAATTTCATTATTTTATTTTTGGTTTAGCAACCAATAAACTCAAAAGACCAATACTTCTTCCTGATGCTTCGGTAAAAGCTGCTTTTTTATTTTGTACTGTGAAAACATTTGTAAACCGTATTACGGTTAATAAAATGCTAATTAAATTCCACTTTATTCTATCTTTAAAAACAGGACTCTGATTTTTAATTCTCCACACATACCAGCCGTTTCTAACCACCATTTTACCATAATAATATAAATCAGGCCTTCCTGATTCTGCATGATTATGGGCTAATTTTGCGTTTGTATTAATATATAATTTACCCATTTTTGCTACTCTTAAAGTAAAATCAGCATCTTCATAAAGTCCGTAACCTTGAAAATAGGTTGAAAATGAAAGTTTTTCGAAAACTGATTTTCGAAACGAAGAAACTCCCCCCATTAATTGTTCTACTTCGTATATTTTATCACTTGGTGGCAAGAAGCCAACACTTCGACCATGAGAGAATAGGGGTGAAAAACCAGGCGGGCAATTACTATCCAGATGTAGCTTTTTACGCACAACAAACCTGCTTCCGTCCTTTCGTTTCCATCCATCAAAATAAAATTCATTTATTGATGGTATGTAATTATCATTTACCTTTTCCCATTTTGTTTCATTAGTAATATAACCTCCAACTCCTAAAGCTTCAGGATAATCACTATATGTTTTAATTAATTCTTCAAAGTAGTTTTTGCGGAGAACTGTATCGTCATCAAGAAAACAAATTATCTCTGAATTCAGTGCCGCTTTTGCTATTCCGAAATTACGCTGTTTGGTTAGTCCTCTTTCCTCATCCGAAACGTAGAAATATTTTAATTTTTTAATCTTATTTTTTTCTAAAATAAGTTCTGTCTCAGTATTAATTGAACCATCAATTATCAAAATTTCATCTGGATACAGCGTTTGCCTTTGAACTGATTCCAGTAAGGCCACCAAAGGTTCAGGACGCATATATGTACATACAATAAGGGAAAAACGAAAGGGTAAACTCATAGAATTTTATACTTTTAAAATCAGGAAGATATTTCCAGCTGTTAGTTCTTCATCAGAATATTTTCTATAATCTTGATGAAGTTGAACTTTTTGAAACAAATCATACTTTTTTGTTCCCTTCTCTAAGCTCTCATAATCCAGATGAACAATTTCATAATCATATTTCTTAACTATTTCCAGAAATTGCGGTAATCTTAAGCGATTGTGATAATCATATTTAGTGTGAATTTTATCCCATTGTTCTTTGCTATATTGTAAAAAATCTTGAAGTGACAAACTATTGTCACCGTGCTGCCTTAAATCGCTTGGTGAAATAAAATGAATAACATAAGCACCTTTCTTTAGCACCGCTTTCATTTTTTTATGCAATGTATCAACATCATTTTCATTCATGTGCGAAAGTACATAACGAGAAAAAACAATATCAACATCAGGAAAGTCTTTTTTTACAATATTATAATTTGGAAAATATTCGACTCCATACGAAAGCTTATATTTGTTGTCCGGATTAGATAATACTTCACAATTATATCTCTTAGCAAAAAGATCATTTAATTCTAAAACCGTTTCTTTTTTAAAGTGTTCGTTAATATCAAAAGTAAGTACTTTTTTCACACCAAACTTATATTTAAAGAAATAGGGTATACCAGGGAACCAGCCTGAGCCTAATTCAAAAATCACTTTATCGTGTAAGTCAATATTTAAATTGGTCAAGACCTTTGAAAGTCTAATATAAGTTGATTCAACGCTCTTCAGCCTATCTTCTAAAGTAGACTTATCAAAAAAACTCTGAATTTTATGATAACAATAATTATCTGCTTTATTGGGTAATAAAGTAAATGATTTAAACAATAAAGTTTTTAATTTATGATTCATTCTATGATTAAATTACTTTTCGCATTTGTAGGCCAGCCTTACTTTTTTCAAATATATTTCCTGCAAAATCAATATCAAAAACCACTTTTTCAAAACCAGACCAATAGTTAATTAGCTGTGTAAGTGTTGGATTCCAGATTTCTTTATTGTGAATTTTCTCTCCTAAAAATTTAAAATTTTGAGATACTTTTTCATCAATTGTTGTTGGTGTCGAAAATAATTTTCCTGCATGGTACTCCATTGGTACAGAAAAATAAGTATGTGCAATAAACACTCCTTTCTCCTTTATTAATATATTTATATTTTCCTGAGATAAGGACTTCTTAAAGTCTAGCATTTCTAGGGTTTGAAAGATATAAAATTCTTTTTCAGCAATTATATGCTTGAATACAATTGGCGAATATTTTGCTAATTTATATGGTTCATTTTTTGCCGTGTTCCAAAATAATAAAACAAAAAGAATAGATTTACTTAGTTTAAAAAAATCTTTGATTAACGGAAAAAATGATTTTATATTTTTCTGGATAAATACTTTCTTAAAACTTGAAGCTGTATTTTTATATTTTAAGAGTAAATCTTCATCATTGTAGTAATGGAAAATAATATTTTTAATTATTAGCTGAGCCTTTTTTATTAAACCCAAATCTTTATTTCCTTTTAAAAAGCTTGAAAGTGTAAAATGTTTGGTATTAAATTGATTGATAACGCCATTAGTTGCTGTTCCTGAATCAATATAATTCCAAAGTGTGTTAATGTTTCTCTCTGATAAAACTTCTTCAAAATCACGTTCCTTAAGATTGCTTTTTTTTAAAAGCGAAAAATTATAAGGCTGAAATCCGTGATCTATCCAAACTTTTAGATTATTTAATGGAGGCATAAATCCTTTAAAATCTTCAAAACTTTCCAGATCCGTTTTTATAGATTGTGACAACGAATGATAGCATAATTCGTGTCCGTCATTATGCCATTTTAAAATTTCTTCTTTTTGATTTTGAAATGATGCGTTATCTTCTCTTTTAGAAAAATGATTTAAAAAGAATCCTTTAGTGACTTTAATTTGATGCTCATTGAAAAATTCTCTTTGTAACACAAGATTTTTAGCAGTATCAAAGTCGCAATGATCCGTGAAACAAGCAATTCCAGAAAAAGGACTTTTCGATCTGCTTAACTCAATTGCATGCTCTTTAGGAAATAATAATGTAGGGTTTTCTATAAAATAGAACTTTTGTTTTGCTGGCGAAATTATTTTGCTGTTGTTGTTTTCTAAATAGTTTGTAATGGGCGAAGCAAATTCAGGGTTAAATCGCCACAACAAAATAGTTGATTCTTTAGGATTAATTTCCCAAATTCCAGCAGTTAAATTAGACTGAACCATTTGACCACTTTGTAACCTTATAATTTTAGGACTTAACTCGTTTGCTATATAATGTTTTTTGATTTTTTCCCAACTGTAATCATGATCACGAAATTCCGCAACAGGTTCGTAAAACTCAATTTTAATATCAAATGACTCGCCATCTAAAAGCGTAAATAAAGATAAATCAATAACCTGTTTAGATGCAGTTTTTGCATCTAAATCAATATTATGATTTCCTGAAGATGTCAGAACAGTTATAGATTGAATCAAAATTTATGGTTTATTTTTTAATTGATTTGCCCAATAATCACTTTGTTTCCACTGCTTTTTAAAACTGAAGAAATAAAGAAATGGATTTTTTATTGACTGCACTTTATAAAATTTTAAAAACAGAATCGTTTTGTATCCATTAATCTGCTCTGTACTTTGATGTAAAATTTTATAAAGCATAATTGTTGGAGATGGTTTTGGCTGGATAAAATCTTTTTGCCATTCTAGAACCGGTTTGGTTCTAAAACCTCCCATTGGTGCTTTTAAATGTAAGATTTCCGGTTTTGGAAAGTAAATTATATCGATACCTACATTCCGAAGTTGCATACCAAAATCTGAATCTTCTCCGTATCCAAATGCGAACATTTTATTGAATTCAACTTTCTCTAATAAATTAGACAGTATGAAACTATTTCCTGAACCAAAAATTGAAGATTGATTAACGACAAGGTCGGTTTTTATTTCGTTGTATTGCAAATAAGACGTCGAAACTGCTTTTGCTCCATAATTTTGAATATTAATAATTGTTTTTTCAAGCAGGTGTGCTTCAAATCTATTATCATCGTCATTAAGAAAAACCCATTCACTTTTAACTTCTGCCAGCGCCATATTTCTTGCATTAACAGCTCCTGCCTGATGTGTAAAGATATGTTTTATGGCAAAAGGCCAAACCTCATCGTTTATATAATCTAATTCTGTAACGGTATTCGGCGTCGGATTTTGTTCTACAATAATAACATTTACTGGCAAATAAGTCTGACGGGATAAATCTTTTAAAACATCGTATAAATATTGTTTTCTGCCAATCGTTGGGAGAATGACATCGATAGTACCACTATCTATTACTTTGTTTTTTGACTGAACTGGAATTTCTTCAAGTAAAAAATCATTTTTAAGTTTTCTTCTGGAATAAAACAGACTAAAAACTACTGGCAGAAATGCTGTTTTTCTTTCGTATAAAAACAGATTTATAAACAATAAAAATATCCAGCGTGTTTTATAATGTTGTTTTATGAATCGAAATAAAATAAAATTATCACTATTTTTCTTTGTTTCTGCAATTAAAACATCTTTTAAAATTTTTGGTTCAGAATAACATAAAAGGCCAATTGGCATGGCTAATTTTGCTAATGAATGCAAAAAATAATCAAAGCTGGTTCTTGTACTAATTTGAAACTTTAACGCCAGCAAAATACCGCCTTGAATACCTCCGGCATAACTGCTTATTTGCCAGGTTGGATAATTTACTTTTTTATTGATTTTAATAAACGGAGAATCTTCCACATATCCAATCGCGTTTGATATAAATGACTTGTTAAACGGATTGTAAGAAGCCATTATTTTATTATGATGAAAGATAGCAGGAAACTCAGCAACATTCAAACTTGATTTTAAATCATAATGGCACCAGACTATTAATTTATCCGGAAATAATCCTCCTAATTCAAATAACGTTTTGGCAATATTAGTGCTTGAAAAAAAAATATTTTCGTTATTACCCTTAACCTCAACTACCTTATTTTTTTTATGATAAATAATAATCATTACTTCGTTTTGTATTGTCTGATTATTTCCTGGTAAAACTTAATATTGGCTTTTGCTAATTTCTTAATATCAAATTTCTCTTCTACTCTATCTCTTGCTTGTTTACCTATTTTTAGACTAAGTAATTCATTATTTATTATTTCGGTAATTCTCTGAGCGAATAATTCATGATTTTCCGGATCTACTAAAAAACCGCTTTCCCGATCGATTATAAGTTCTTGTGCCCAGCCAAAATTACTGTTTACTACTGCTTTTTGCAATGCCATAGACTCAATTGTTACCATTCCCTGTGTTTCGGCAAAAGTAGGAAACACACAAACATTTGCCTTTTTAATATAGGCTTGTATTTCGCTGTAAGGTATTTTTCCTAAATAGGTAACATTTTTTAAATCATCTAGTTTGAATTGTTTTTTCATCAATTCCCACGTCGAAGCTGAATTGGTTTGCATATCAAACGAATCACTGCCTATTAAAACCAATTTTGCATTGGGATTATCTTTTCTAACTTTATTAAAAATTTCTGGTAACTCTAAAACTCCTTTTTTTCTAATTAAGGTTCCTATGTACAGTATTAATTCTTTATCATATTCGCCGGCAAATAAATTTTGAAATGCTTCAGGATTTAAACCATTTGGAATTACTCTGGTTTCTTTATCTTGGATTTTAAAGAGTGAATTTGATAATTTACCCGCGAAATCAGTTGGGGCTATAAAAGCTTCCGCCTTTTGCAAAGCTAATTTTTCGAACCAGAAATTTTTCTTTTTTTGTTTTCTATTTTCTATATGACAAAAATAGGTATCACTGCCATGAAAACGTATCACTAACGGAATTCTAAACTTCATGAAAGCTGTAATTCCCGTCCAATCAGGCGCTTCTAAAATAAGGATATTTTCTTTTTTTATTACTGTATTACAATAGCTCTCAATATATTTTCGATGAAAAAACCATCTAAAGAACTTGTACTTTTTATTTTTAAGAAGATGAATTCTAATACCATTTTCAACAATAATTTCCTGCTCTTTTTGTCCATACACAAAAACAGTAACTTCTTCTCCATTTTTCGTTAATGCGTTAGCCAGGTTTTTTATACTCGTGCCAATTCCGGCTGCCTGCGCAACTTTATCATGTGGATATTCTGATGTTAAAAAAGCTATATGCATTTATTTATTAAAAAAATCTTTTAAAATTCTGGCTGTGAAAATTTTGGATCCGTTATCATTCATATGTCCGCATGATGAAAAATACTGATCTTCTACCACTACATTTTCGTAGTTATGAATTTCCGGATATAATTGATTCGCTTTTTGAAAATAATCTATTCCGATAACATTTTCGCACATTGGTGTCATTACCGCAATAAGGTTAATATGGTTTAATTTGCAAATTCTTTTAATTTCTTCATAGTATCTATTTCTTTTGGGCTGAAAATTTAAACTTTCTTCGTTTAACTTTGTTCCGTTAGATGTTAAAGGATCATAGCCTCCATTATTGAGTTCCTGGCTTCTTTTATTTAATCCGTAAAAAAACATTTCCCTGAAACCAATTTTTGTATCATATTTTAGATATCTGTAAAACGGGATATAATAAAGACTTTTAAAATCGTCTAAATCTTCAAATTGCTTTTTTACAACATCTGAAGAATGCAAATAGGGTAAAAAATGAACAAAAGTGCCTTCTGATCTTGTTTCCGATTTTAATGTTACATCAACATCAATTATTACATTTTTGATTTTGTTTTTTTTTTCAAGCAATAACTTTAAAACCAGATCCGATTCAAACAATTTAGAACCCTGCATTCCAAAATTAAAAGTTTTTAAACCTTTATCAGTAAACATTTGTGTTACAAAATGATTGTTCGCTCGCGAAGATCCTAATATAACAACATCATATTGTTTGGGTTCTGAGTTGTAAATATATCCTATTTTATCTCTTTGATTGGATTGAAGAAAAATACATGAATAAGCCTTGTCGATTATAATTGCCAGAGCAAGAATCAGAAAAAGGATTTTTAATACATAAAGCAAAAAATTTCTCATTTTAACAAAATGATTTCCTGTGCAAAATAGATTTTATATTGGATGTTTCGGTTCATCTACTTTTAAAAAAATCTTTAATTATTCTGGTTGTAAATATCCTGGCTCCTTCATTTGTCATATGTCCGCAAGATGAAAAGTATTTGTTTTCGATTACTACATTTTCGTAATTGTAAATCTCCGGATACGCTTTTTTTACTTTATCAAAATAATTCATTCCAACAACATTTTCGCACATTGGCGTCATAACAGCAATAAAATTAATATTGTTAGCTTTGCAAATATTTTTAATCTCCTCGTAATATTTATTGTGCGGCAAAGGATTTAAATTAACAATATTATTTTTCATATTGCCATTTTTGTGTTTCTCTAACGGATAAAACCCTAAATTATCTAAAGCATTGGTTTTTTCTTTAGATTCAATTTTTACGACTTCTCTAAGTCCAATTTTAGAATCGTATTTTATATATCTGTAAAACGGAATATAATATAGTTCATTGAAGTTTTTTTGGTTAGAAAAATGCTCTTTTATAATTTCCGAATTATGAATATAAGGTAGGAACTTTGCAGAAAAGCCATCTGATTCCTGATGATTAGAAAGATTCAGATCTGCTTCAAGAATTACATTTTTGATCTCATATTTTCTTTCTATCATTAATTTTAGCACAAGTGAAGCTTCGAACAAATGACCGCCACTTATACCGTAATTAAAAGTTTTTAGTCCTTTATCTTCGAACATTTGTGACACAAAATGATTGTTTGCCCGCGAGGAACCCAAAATGACAACATCGTATTTTTGAGCTTTAGAATTAAAAACCGTTTCTACTTTTCCTCTATTTTCAGACTGCATAAAAATAACTGTGTATAAACCATCAAGCGCAACGGCTATTAAAAGGGTTACAACAATAATTTTGACTGTATAAATTAAAAAATGCTTCATTAAAACTGAAAATATATAAATTCTTTATAATCTGAAAATGTACCAAATGCTATTATCGCAAGTATTGCCAAAGCTATTTTAAGTAGATTTCTTTTCCCGGAAAGTGGTTCAACTTTAGTTCTGTTATTCCACTCTACTAAAACAAATACTCCAATCATAAGCAGTAATTCATAATTGTAACGTTCGTTTTCTAAATATTGAAAACCAAAATTTCGATCTGTCACAATTCTTTTTAAATATAAAATAGCATCTGATATGGTTTTTGCCCTAAAGAATACCCACGCGACACAAGTAATTAAAAACGTTGAAAGTATGCTTATTATGACTTTCACGGAATCAAAATTAACTTTGAGATGGATCTCGTCTATATTATTACGGTTACTGTTTGACAAAAGTAAGGGCAAAAAGTATAGCGCATTTATAAATCCCCAGGCAATATAAGTCCAATTGGCACCATGCCAAAATCCGCTCACTACGAAAATGATAAAGGTATTTCTAATTTTTATCCAGATTCCGCCTTTGCTTCCGCCTAACGGAATATACAAATAATCTCTAAACCATGATGAAAGTGAGATGTGCCAACGACGCCAAAACTCGGCTATATCTCTTGAAAAATAGGGGTAATTAAAGTTTCGTAATAAATCTAAACCAAACAGTTTTGAAACTCCTAACGCGATATCTGAATATCCTGAAAAATCTCCATAAATTTGAAATGCAAAATATATTGCTCCCAGAATTAATGAAAATGAATTCATTGCAGTATAATTGTCAAAAATAGCATTTGCGTATGTTGCACAAGTATCAGCTATCACTACTTTTTTTACCAATCCCCAAATAATCTGGCAAATTCCTTCTTTGGCTTTTTCAAAATCAAACTCACGCTTTACTTTTACCTGAGGTAATAAATGCGTAGCTCTTTCTATTGGTCCTGCTACTAAAAGTGGAAAGTAACTTACAAATAAGGAATAATCTATAAAGTTGTATTCGGCTTTTATTCGTTTGTAGTAAATATCTATTACGTATGATAATCCGTGAAAAGTATAAAATGAAATTCCTACCGGAAGAATTACATTCAATAAAATTGGACTTGCTTCTATTCCTGCTGAATTTAACAAATCTGAGAATGAAGAAGCGAAAAAATTATAATATTTAAAAATCCCTAAAAATCCTAAATTAACTATTATGCTGAGCCAAAACCAAAATTTGCGGCTTCGTTCTGATTTTCCTTTTTCGATTTGAATTCCTGTATAATAATCAAGAAAGGTTGAGAACACTAATAAAAATAGAAATCTCCAATCCCAACAAGAATAAAAATAGTAACTGGCGACAATTAATAATGCATTTTGCGTGCTTTTTGTTTTATTGAAAACAAACCAATACAGTATGAAAACTATTGGTAAAAAAACAGCAAATGCTAAGGAATTAAAAAACATATTATTTTAAAAATTTGATAAACAATTTAATAGAGATAAAATTCAAAATTAGCTAACTATTGTTTCAATAGCTTTCCAAATTCTGGCCGATGTATTTTTAGGAGGATGCTGGTTGATTATTTCAAACCATTTTTGAGCATTTGTTATTGTTTGTGTTGGCTGCTCTAAACCAAGTTTTATTTTTTGTTTTATGTCTTTAGCTGAGTTTAGCCATAAAACTGCATTTTTATTGGGCATGGAACGGAAATGAACATAATTATAGATTTTTGAAACTGACCAATCCTGATTTAATTTATTGGGTACATTATAATTTATAAAAGCACAAGGCTTTTGATGCGCCACATAATCAAATACCATTGATGAACCAAGATTCAGCACCATTTCTGTATATTTAATAGTGTTCATTTGCAAATCTACATCTTGTTTAGTGGGTAAAATAGTATCCCAATCTTCTCCAACTTTTCCCCATAAGGGTGCAATTGGAACAACTAAATCTTTATTTTTTTCCAGAACTGCATTATACCTATTAGAGAAGTCTACAGGACAGCGTCTGAAAATAATGCCAAGTGAATTTCCCTCATCATTTAATTCTCTAACAGCATCGGCAACATCGGATAAGTATTGGGCGTCATCAGGACAAGTCGTTATATCATCTCCTGAGTAACATATATATTTTTTATCTGTATCAAGTTGCTGTTTTGCAAAAAACTCATTTCTTGATATTAATTTATCGCTATCAAAATGACTTTCGAATTGTGGTGTTCCTGTTACAAAAATCTGATTTTCTTTTACATCCGGATAATAATGCAAAAGCTCTTTTTTCATGTGTTCGCTCCAGACAAAATAAAAATCAGTCTCGACAACCATGGTTGCTTTTGGTAAATTATCCCACGAAAAAATAAATGTTGCTGTTGGAATCCCTAATTCTTGCGCCGCTAATAATGGTGCAATTGCCAAAACCGGCCGTTGATTGGTACAGAAAACCAAAGCGGGTTTTTCTATTTTTAAAGTTTCCAGACAATGTTGATAGTAGCTTGTATTTCGCTCTAAATTTTTAATTTTTTTTCGAATTGTACTTAATCCTTTAGTCGAGGAATGTGTTGCAATTAAAAACCGTGTTGCAAGATTTTTTAAGGCAGGCTTTATTTTATGGTATGAAAAAGGAAAACGATAGGTATCATAAACCTGATCATTTTCGCTTTTAATACTTAAATTGAGTTCTATGTGTTTACGGGCATTTTTATAACTATCTGTAAAAGGATTTGATCTGGCATTTTTAATTTTAATTGCCTCAAAACCTAATGTCGTTAAATCAAACGGTGTATTATTCCAATATTTTATTTGAAAACCGAGATCAATGCCTAGCTGATAAAAATTAGAAAAAGCAAAGTTTCTAATTCCAATTCCGTCCGGCAATAAAATGAATACTTTATTGTTTTGCATTTTCTTATAATCTTTACTGGCGAATGTATTGCTTTATTCTTTTTTTGAAATTGTTTTTATTTTTCTTTACTGAAATTTTAGTTCCAACTAAAAAGTCATAAAGAAAGCCTTTTAGATAAAAAAGCCAATATTGGTTTCCAATATTCTGCTTTTTGTCATCAAAACTAATCCATCTTTCGGGAAAATAATCCTGATCGTTATTCATTTTTGCAAATTTGTCTCTAAAATTCTTTAAAGGTCTTACAATTTTCGAATTTTCTTTTTCTCCCAACCATGCAATCCACCACGAAAAAGTGGAATTACTTATTACAAAATCATCAAATTTTGTTGCTAAAGCTAATTGTTCGATTGCTGATAAATCGTCTAAGAAAAAGCCGTTTTCTAAAAATGAAAAATGGTATTTGCAATACGCTATATCATCACTTGCAAAAATTATATTTCGATCTTTCCAATCCGGAAAATTTTTAATTATGCCTTTTAAATAAAATAAATGCGATATTTGATAATAATAGGGATGTTGTACAAAATCGCCTCTTCTTACAGATATTAAAAGTGTTTTTTTAGCAAAAAGAAAATCATGCTTTAGATACAAATCATTCGCAAATTCTTTAAACTGAAAAATTTCTTTTGTTTTTTCTACATCAAAATATTTTTCCGATTGTAGCCATCCATCAAGATCATAATTATCATTTCCTAATTTCCAGTCGTAATAATTGTATTTTTCTTCTTTAACTTTTTTAAAACTATTTTCTTTTTGTAAAACAGGAATCTGATTTTTAAAATAGCTGGAATAGCTCCACTCCGGAAAACTATAAGTATGTCCGTATTTTTGAGCAAGCCCTACAGTCGATGCGATCTGAAAAAGATGATTCCCCAAATTTCCTTTATTCCCAAGTTTAGAAAATGTAATCATAATTGCTTAGAAATCCCTAAATTGTTTTTGATGGTTGAGTTGCCAAATATTTGTTTTTTGCAAACATTCTAAAAATAACTGATTACTATTTCCTTGCCCAAAATCATCTTCTATACTTCGAATTTTATGGGAATCTATTATTGCCAATGCGGCTTTAATACCATCTTCGGTATAATCTGTATTAATTATATCTGCATGAATTGATCTGTTTTGTTGTCTTGTGCCTATATTAATAATTGGAATTCCGTAATAGGGTGCTTCACGGATTCCGGCACTGCTATTTCCAATTATAAATTGACTATTTTTTAATAATGTCAGAAAATATTCGAATCGAAGGGATGGAAAAACCCGGAATCTTGAATCGTCTTTTAATTTGTGATATGCTTCAAGAATAAACTGGGTTCCTAAATCATTATTAGGAAAAATAACCACATAATTATGGGTGTCTTCTAAAAGAGATTTTACAAAGGTTTCTGCATATTTTTTCATCTCTTTAACTTCAGTTGTTACGGGATGAAACATAACTATAGCATAGTGTTCAAAATTAATTTTATAGTATTCTTTTGCTGTATTTAAATCTGGCAATTGATTAGAAAACATAATGTCGATATCCGGAGAACCAATTGTAAATACAGAGTCTTTGATTTCTCCCATCTGCATCAGCCTTTTTGCAGCTTGTTTGTTTGATACAAAATGAATATGACTCAATTTACTTACACTGTGTCGGATTAATTCATCGACTGTTCCTGAAATCTCTCCTCCTTCTATATGTGCTACCAAAATATTATTGAGCGAACCTACAATTGCTCCTGCCAGTGTTTCTACACGATCACCATGTACAACAATCATATCTGGATTAATGGTTTTACAATAACCTGATAACCCTTCGATAGTTTTTGCCAATGTTAAATCCATTGTAGTTTCATGTGTATGGTTTTCGAATGTGAAAACATTTTTAAAATTACAACGCTCTATTTCTATCAGGGTATAACCGTAAACTTCCTGAAGATGCATACCGGTAACAAAAACATGAATTTCAAAATCCTGATGTTTTTCAAGAATTTGAATCAATGATTTTATTTTACCAAAATCAGCGCGCGTACCAGTAAGAAAAAGGATTTTTTTCATTTAATTATTTAAAATCTTATATTTCTTACAGCTAACAACTGTTTAGAAATATATTATTTTGCAAAGTTAATTTATTCTATTAGGAAAGTATTTCTCTCTAGTATTTAAAAAATATTTTTCTACATACCACGTCATCAATATTCCTGATACAACACTTGTAACAGATGTAATAAAAAAGAACACTGTTTGATGTAATACATTATTCAAAAAGAAGTTGTTTAATAAAGCAAATATAAAATTCACAAAACCGTGTATGATATATATACTATAAGATGAAAATCCTATTTTACTTATAATATCAACTCCTGTTTTTGAAAAAAGGGTATCAAGTTGCTTATTTATGTTATCATTTATTAAAAAATAAATAAGCAGAATTGCAAATGATATATAGAGAAATGTAAAGCCAAATGTTCTCACAAAAAATGAATCTTCAAAATCTACGAATGGCGTAAAAAAAAGCAAGACAAACGAGAGAATCATTAGAACTACTTTGTTTGATTGAAAAAACAATACTAATTTTTCTTTTTTAAAATAGTAGAGATAGGAAACTAAAGTACCTGACAAAAGTGAATCTACTCGTAGATGAGACATCGTAAAATTTTTATCGCCATTTCCCTGAAAGTAAATATTGCTAATGGTTCTACCAATTAAACAAGAGATCATAATTAGAAATATCCCAATTTCGAACTTACTTATTTTTCTTTCTACACCTGATTTTAAGTCAATCCATGAGTATTTAATTCCCAACCATAATAATAGTGCAAAACTAAAATAGAAATGTTCTTCTACAGCTAATGACCAACTCGGGATATAGGCGTAACCCCAGCCATAAACATAATTTTGAACAAAAAACAGGTCTGATAAAAGTCCTTTCAATTCAAATTGATGTTTTATTATTTTTGAAACTAAATATAAAAAATAGGTTAGATAATAAATCGGATAGATTTTAAATCCCCGTCTTATTAGAAACAAACCCGGTTGTATGTTGCCAAACTTTAAGTATTCTCTAAATAATAAGCCGGATACAAGAAAGCCACTAAGTACAAAAAAGAGATCAACACCAATCCATCCCATTTTTGTTGTAAAATCGTATAATTGCTGATGACGCATTAGTACGAGAACAATTGCAATTCCTCTTAAAAAATCAAGTTCTCTTAGTCTGTAATTTTGTTTCAAAATGATCCGTAGGTTAAATTCGGGAGTATGAAATTTATTTTATATCATCCCAATCTAGTTGTTCATCATTTTGAATATCTCTAGTTGCGGTTTTACCAATTAACTCATTAAAATGTTCTGCCAATATTTTTCCTGTTCCTGGGCGTTTAACCCAGATATTTTCTTTAGAAAAAACTTCCCCTTTTTTAATTGGAGCGATGGCACAAACTGTAGCAAATGCAAAATCAATTGTTACCCGTTCTTCAGGTGCCGGCTTTTTAGTTCCTCCTCGCATTAAAGCGATCTCTGCAGATGAAACTATTAATTCCTGACAAGCTTTTTCATCCATACTGCAAACAATGTCCGGTCCTGTGCGCTGCATATGATCTGTAAAATGTCGTTCTAAAATACTTGCTCCTAAAGCTACTGCTCCTAAACAGGCATTATTGTTTAAAGTATGATCGCTTAAACCAAAAACTTTATCCGGGAATGCTTCATGAAGTTCGGCCATTGCACCAAAACGTACTAGGTGAATTGGTGTAGGATATAAATTTGTGGTATGTAAAAGTGCCACCGGAATATTATGCTTGTCAAAAATAGATACTGCTTTTTGAACACTTTCGATAGTATTCATACCTGTGCTTAAAATGACCGGTTTTCCAAACGAAGCAATATGCTCTAATAATGGATAATTATTGCACTCGCCAGAACCAATCTTATAAGCCGGAATATCAAACTTTTCTAAACGTTCTGCAGCGGCACGAGAAAATGGAGTTGATATAAAAATCATTCCTTTGCTTTCGACATAACTTTTAAGCTCCAATTCATCGGCTTCATTTAAAGAACAGCGCTCCATGATTTCGTAAATAGAAACATCAGAATTACCTGGAATTACTTTTTTAGCCGCACCACTCATTTCATCTTCTACAATGTGAGTCTGATGTTTTACGACTTCAACTCCTGCTCTTTCTGCAGCATCTACCATTTCTTTGGCGACTTGCAGAGAGCCTTCATGATTAATTCCGATCTCGGCAATTACTAAAGGTGGAAAATCTTGTCCAATTTTTCTTGCTGCTATTTCTATATACGGATTCATAAAGTAGGTTCTGAATTATTATTTTATATGTTTTTTGTATAAATATTGGGCGTAATCAAAGTCTTCCTGCGTGTCAATATCAATGTTGGCAAAAATATGCTCTATTTTGAAAGGAAAAGCATCTTCAGAAATAATTATGTTCTGCATAATCAATGCTGCTTTTGTGATATAAAGTAATCCATTCTCAAAATAAAGAGGCTCAAGGTCCTGACTTCTTTGTCCTATTTTGTAATTGTATGGAATAAACTTTTTATCTGCTATTTTTCCTAATTTTTGGTGATTTCTGGAAACGGTAAATAAACTGCTGCAGTTTTCTTCCTGATATATTTGAAAGGTCTTTTTTAATAAATCTTCGGGACGAATGGGGTTTGTCGCCTGCAACAAAAAAACATTATCTACTGCATAATCTATATTTTGCAATACATGCTTTAATGCTGAAACTGTTGGCTCAAAATCACCTGAAATTTCCTTGGGCCTATCGATAACTTTTGCACCGTATTGCAAGGCGATTTTTTTTATATTATCATCGTCTGTAGAAACATATACTTCATCAATAATATCACTATTTGCCTGTGCATATAATATACTAAATGAAAGTAATGGCAACCCGTTTAATAATTTTATATTTTTTTCCGGCAATCTTTTAGATCCGCCCCGGGCTGGAATTATAGCGATGTTTTTCATTTAAAAAAATTAAGGAATAATATCTTTTTCTGGCTGCCAGTAAAGTTGCGTTTCTTCTAATTTTTGATATTCATGATACTCAAAATCAGACAATCTATTGCTGTTTTTAATAATTTTAGGAATTGAGATTACCAAATCTAAAAATGCTAAAACTAAAGCTTTTAAAGCTTTAAAATCTCCTTTAAATACTTTTGTTTTTATTTGAATCCAAATCGAATATATCATTTTTCGGGGAATATATTTAATGGGTACAAATAAAAAATATAAATACCAGCCCGCTCTTAGAGATCTTTGCAATCGAATATTATAATCTGCGTTCTTTTTTCTGGACTTAATATCTACTCTGTGATTAGCTAAAACTGCGGGCAAATAATGTATTTCCCAATTTTTTTTGAACAATTGGCAGGATGCAAAATCTTCTTCTCCATAAAATATAAACCAGTCCGGATAATCAGGAATATCTTTCCATGCCGACATTTGCCAAACATGACCGCAACCTACAAAACTTTTCATTCTATGTGAAACATGATTGCTTGCTATTATTTTAGGTTCTTGGGGATTCCAGAAAATTCTAAAACCTAACAGCCCTATTTTAGGGTTTTTATTAAATGCATCTTCAATATATTCTAAAGGATTTTTAGTTATAAAATGCAAATCGTCATCTATAGAAATGGCATATTTAGAATTTACAAGACTCATTAATCTATTTCGGCTGTAAATTAAACCTTTGCTTAGAGGATTCTGAATCAATTGAATTTCCGGATATTGTTCTTTTATAAAAGAAAATGTACCATCTGTTGATCCGTCATCACAAATAATACATGCAACATCTTCTCTTTTTAGTAAATATCGAATCTTATGTAAAGTGATAGCTAAATCATCTTTACGGTTTTTAGTGGTTATAACAATTGAAAAAGTGGTATAGCCTACTCTCATTTAATACTTTTTCACCATTTCTTTTGGCAATTTTTTCCATTTTATAAATAACCTCGAAATTTCTTTTGCCGCAAGTATTTTTACAAAAACCTTATTTTTCAGATAATAACTTGCAGCACTAATTTTTTTACATTTTATAAAATTTAAATTCGAAAAATTTACTGTCGTTGTATTGGTTGCTATATTTTTCATCCAATCCTCATAAACATTACCCATATGACAGGCATAATTATCATAAGTTGTAAGCCTCCAATACCCTTTTTCTAAAGGTTTATTATCAATATAGGTTTCGCCGATGCCTGCTGCCTTTCTGCCTCCAATAAAGGAAAATAATTCTTCAAAAGCATCTTTTTTATATGTTGCTACAAAATGACCCGAACCCACAAAACACTGCACATCGTCATAAATTAAACCTAATGCGTATTTTAAGTAATCCTGATTATAATTTCTATCCCAACCAATGCTGTCATAAAAATGTATTAAGGCTTCTTGGTTCTTTACAGGAAGAAATTTCAGATTTTTATTAAATAAATTATCAAAAATAACATTCCCACAGTGACTTGTATACATTTTAAATTGCGGAACAATACCTACGACACCCGCTTTTGGTATTTTAGAAAAAACATTTACGGTCTGTGATTGCCAGTCAGCAAAAAACATAACATCTGCATCTGTTATGGTTACCAGTTCTATATTATTTCCTGACAATCCCTTAAAAACAGCATTTATTTTACCAATATTATCAGTATGTATTAACTCTTTTATTTTATTTTCTTCAAAAAGCTGATTGAGATATTCGACAACATTAGCACAACTTCCGTTATTTACAATGGTAACAAAAGTTCTTTCGTGAATGGTATTGAATAAAGAATTCAGACAAATTTTTAATATTTTGAGTGCATCTAAAAAATATCCTTCTTCATTAGGAATGTAAACCGGAACTATTATCTGGTGTATATAAAAAGATTGTTCTTGATTAATCTCTTTATTAGGATTACTGCCTATTCTCATAAAATGCTAATTTTAACTTTTAATAACAATCCTTAAAGAGTAAAGAAATTATTTTCTTTCAATTTTTTATATAATTCTTCTTTAGAGACTACTACATTTTCACTGGAAAATTCATCGAAATTAACATTAGAATTATCATAAATATTTTTATAATGCATCATATACAAATTCAGTTTTTTATCCAAATAAGTTCTGGGAGTTTCTTCTTTAGCGATCATAATTTCATGTATTTTTTCTGAAATTCTTGGTACTCCTAATGTAAATTTCAGTCCAAATTCTTCCTGATAAATTTCAAAAAGATCTAAAACGCTAAAACTAGGGATGTTTGGGATGATATTAAAGCCTGTAAATTGAAATGAATTGTGAATTAGTCCAACTGCTGCTTCTACATCGATCATAAAACGTGTCATTTCAGGCGAGTATAACTTTAGCTCGTATTTATTTTTAATTGAATCTAATATCAGCGGAATAATACTTCCGGTTGAATTTAGAACATTCCCATAAATGGCTGTAGTAAGATTAACATTCGATTTTTCGGCATCTACAATAAAAGATTCTCCGCCAATAAATTTCATTGCTCCATATAATGTTGTGGCTGCTCTGCTTTTATCTGATGAGATAAAACATGCTGCTTTAAAATTATTCTCTTCGGCTACATTTCTAGAATTAATAGCTCCGTTTACGATAGTCCTTAAAGCCACCTCAACATTCTGGTCGACTGCTTCAATTTGTTTTAAAGATGCCGCAAATATTCCATGATCATGATTTTTTGCCGCTTTATTCATTAACTTAAAATCTGAGACGTCTCCAATTACACAGTTAATTTTTGGAAATTGCTTTTTTAAATAATAATGTTTAGCCTCATCTCTGCTGTAAATCGTTATTTCGGCCTTATCATAAAAACTTTTAACTATTTCTCTTCCAAGATAACCTGCTCCGCCTGTAATAAATAATCTCATATTTTATAATTAATATAACTTAAATAGGTTTGATACAAATCTAACTCAAATTTGTTCTTCAATTCAGGAAATTCATGACTCACGTTAATATCATGAAAAGACTTCAATAGTTTATAAATTTCTTCAACTGTAGTTTCTATATATGAAATTTCACTTTCTTTAAAATTAGATACGATTGCCAATACGTCATTTATACCAACCAATTTTATTTTATTTTTATTGAAATTTATAGGCAATTGATTGTGCAAATTATAGCAAAATGTTGCAACAAAAGATGTTTTATCGGGTACGGCATAAATCCCAAAAATATTAGGAAGTTTATACGATACAAACTCTTTGTTGATTGATGAACAATATTTTCTCAATGCGATTTTTGCCTCTTTTTTAGATTGCCCATAAGCATTATCTAAATCTTCCTGTAAGGACGATAAAAAAGCAATGTTACATTTAAGATCATTATCTGCTAAACATTTTATAGTGTCGCTGGTTAATTTTCTATTTAAAGCTATTAGAGTATCAGCATCAGAATGCCTTTGAATAAAAGCCCCATGAATAAGCCAGTCTAATTGTTTTATTTTTGAAAGCTGTTCTAAATAATCTCTACCAAGTTCTACGACTTCATATTTCAGGATATTTCTAAAATATTGGGTTAGATGTATTCCTATAAAGCCTTTTTCTCCTGTAATTGCTATTCTCATCTCTTTACGAAATTAAAAGACCTTTATATTATTTCATTAACTTCATTAACCGATATCCTTTGAGACATTTTTGTAATTTTGAAATCTTTCCTGTTTGTACTATTATTTTGATTCCTTCGATTACACTTAAATAAAATTGCTGTTTTAAGACAGTACTGGAAAAATGTTTTTTGTAAAAGTAGAAATACAACTTTTGTTTTTCTAATTCAATATCAATTGATTTTCCTTTATCTCTTTGTCCGCCTACAGGAATCTCTAAATGTTCGACCAGAATTTTAGGCTGAAAATAAATATTTGCTCCTGCCTGGAGCAAACGCATTCCATAATCCCAATCATCGCCCCATATTGTAAAATTTTCATCAAAGAAAAAACCTGCTTCTTTAAAAACATCTTTTTTTACAATATTTAAACCTGAACATACTTGCAATCTAAACCTTGATTTTGAAAAATTATGTGGTTTTGCTATTGTATCTAAAATGGTTTTATACTTAAATTCAGCTGTTTCCATTCCGTCAAACTGAATTCCTGGAATTAAAACATCTATAATATCAGGTTTTAAAACCTCGACAATTTGCTTAAATGCTAAATTTGGAATTCTTAGATCGTCATCAAGAAAAAACAGCCATTCTTCGTCTTTATAATATTTTAAAGCCTGATTTCTAGAATGATTTACTGATTTTTCTCTTTCATTTTTTACTAAAGTAAAACTAAAATCTAGTGATAGCTTATTAAGATCTGATGCTATATCGATCTGACTTTGATCGACTATAATAACTTGTGAAATATATTTTTCGAAGGCATTTAAATCTAGTAACAAATTAGACAAACATTCTAATCTGTCTCTTGTGGGAATCACTAAAAAAAAGTTTTTCATTTATTTAGTATTTTAGCATACAATGCATAAACAACATTAAACACTTTGAGTTTTTGCAGGATCAAAATTACGCGATATTTTATTAATCGCAACTGAAAATTTATGGCCGATCCAAAACTTATTTGATTAAAATGATGATTAATTACTATTTTATAATTTTTAAATGATGGTATATTCAAAAAAGCGATTTCAAGTTTATCTAGAATTACTTTTTTTTGAAGTTTTGTAAATAGAGAATTGTATCCTGTAAAAAGTATTTCAACAAACTCAAAGGTTGCCCCATTTTTACGATCATTGCTACTTGAATCGCCTGTAATACTTAAATTTGAAACTCTAATAAAAAGTGAAGCCGCGTTTATGGAATAAATAAAATTGGGTGTAGAAAATTCTAATACAGCCAAATCATCAGAATGCCAGGCAAGCGGTAAATCTTTAAACTTTTTTTGCTCGACGATTTCTTTTTTAAACAGATACTCGCTTAATGAGCTTCGTGTTTTTTTTGAAAATTTTCTTGTCAAAAAATCTTGTCCGTTTTCTAAAATAGGATGATCGAATTTAACGGAAATAACTTCGTGTTTTTCGTTTATAACTTTGGTAGAAAAACGCACTACATTACTATTTTGATTTTTTATTTCTTGTTGATTTTTATGAAATAATTCGACCACATTATCACTTAAAACATCGTCATCGCCCAGAATCATGATCCACTCTTCTGAATCGATAAGAGCAATGCATCGCTGCCATTGTCTTACCAAAGAGGTTCCTCCCAGATTGGAATCAAAAAAATGATAACTATATTCAAAAGTATCCTTAAACTTATTCAGCAAAGGTTTTGGATCTTCGGGACTTGAATCGTTTCCTATATAAACTTTAAATCTTTTATCTGTCTGATTTTTTAGGGATTCTAAAGTTGCCTCAAAAAACTCAAGCTTATAATACGGAATAATGATCGCAATCATTTTAAAAATATTTTATACAACGAATATCTCCATTTACAAATCATTATCTTCATTTGTTCAATACTCCATTTACAGTTGACAAATACTTTTTTTTGATTTTATCCAAACTATAGTCTTTTAAATAGCAATCTCTTAGAGAATCAGAAATGGACTTCACCTCATCTTGATTTAATAATTTAACACTCTGGACTGTTTTTTTAAAGGATTCTAAATCATTATAATCGAACCAAAATTGATTTAAACTTTCTGCTAATCTTTCAGTCATTGCACCAACTCTTGTAGAAATAATTAATTTACCTGCCGCCATACTTTCAACCCCAACTAATGGGCCTGACTCTTCAGGTGAACAAATTATTAAACAATCAATACGATTAAACAAATCTGAAAGATGTTCTCTCTCTATAAATCCTAGAAATTTTATATTGTCTGCTTCTTTGTATTTATTTCTTAAATAATTCTCCAAAGGCCCATTTCCTGCTAAATATAAAGTATCATTCTTTAGACAAACTTGTAAAAAAAAAGATATTAATTCTTCAACTCCTTTTTCAGGTGAAAGTCTTCCTAAAATCAAAAAATTATGTATACCACTTTGTGATAAAGACACATTTAATAACTCTTTCTCATTAAAAGCACACTGATCAATAATTACATAATCGTGATTCTTGAATTTTTCTAAATTACTGGCATTAACTTTTGAATGATGTATAAATGAATTTACGTTTTCAATATAAGGAAAACTGCCTTCGCTAATTGTTCCCGTTGTTCTAAATAATATCTTTTTATTATTTAGCTTAGCAAAAGTAATTATGTCGTTCACTAGTGAAGAAGATAATTGAGCACAAATGAATATAACATCGTATTGAGCTACTAGTTTTTGTACAATAAGAAGTCTTTTTTTGTTATAATTAAAAAAATATTTCGCAATATTATTATTTACATAACTACTCCAAACCCCTTTGCAACTATTTTTAACGTAACTCAATAATGCCAATAATTTCAGAACTAAATATTGCTGACAAGCTAAGTCAGCGAGTGAAAAAACCTTTTGTTTTTTATTGAAGTTAAATACCTGAGATTTATTTGACAATGAACCTGTAGTACATATATCTACAATATATTTTGAAGATAAAGCTGATGCCATAAAACCAGACTCTAGTTCTCTCCCTCCAAAATCTCCTATTGGACCAATAATCAGTATTTTTTTCATATTATTTAGTTATAGCCACTACTACAATTACATTTTTTCATTTTGTAATTATTGTGTATTGCCAACTTTCATCAATATCCATTTGCTTAATCCTAGTAAATGTAATTTAGAAATTATTTTTCTTATTCTATTTCCTGTTTTATACGAATTAGAGTGTTTATATTTTTTAAGTACCAATGCATTTTCACTTGATTGCTGATAATACTTTTCGATTAAAAAGATTAAAAAAGCTTCAAAATCACTTTCAGACACCATTGTTTTGAGAATAGAAAAAGAATAAAAGAAATTGCTTTTCATGTGCACAAAATCTTTGGTCATATTTTTATCATGATATCTATAATAGGCTAATGGCAAATCTATAAAAATAACCTCCGGATTATTTTTAAAAATCTTCAGCCACATGATCCAATCTTCTTTTGCGCCAAGTTCTGACTGAAATTGAAAATTTACGAAATTGCTTTTATGAAAAAGCCCGCAATGAATTGGAATATTAAACTGAAAATCCCAATCGTATAATACTTTTTCAAAAGTAAATACATTTGGAGTGAGTTTACAAAAAGGCGGTTCCATATTTTGTAATGTGTCTCTAAACATCATAAAATTCGAGATTACAATTTTATGATTTAACTCCTCTTTCGCTAAAGCTTTTAATGATTCAGATATTTTATTTTTATGTAATAAATCATCTGAATCTAAAAATTGTATAAACTCTCCTAAAATTTTACTTAATGCATGATTACGCGCATAACTGACTCCTTTATGTTCTAAAGCATAAAATGTAAAACGATTGTCATTTTTAATAAATTCTTTAACAACCGTAACAGTTTTATCTGTAGATCCATCATCTACAATAACACATTCCCAATTAGCATAGGTTTGTGATGCTACAGATTCTAAAGTTTCCTTAATTAATTTTTCTCTATTAAAAGTTGGAATTATAATAGAAACCAAAGGAGAAATTTGCTCCACTTTATTCATCTTAATCTTTTAATCTTTAACATTTATAGTTTTTTAATATTACTCTCTTAAAAGTTTTTATCTTAGGAAGCTTCTGTTCTTGTATTTTAAAACTGTAGATTCAATTTAAAATAATGAATTAATTTTCGTTGAATTAGAAACCCATAAATATAAACTTCGTAAGTGTCTACTGTTTAATTGATAAAAATTAAAAAATAATCTCATTTTTAAAAAACAAAAAATACACAACAATTAAATAGGAAGGAGATATTATTACAAAAACTGCAAAGAGTAATCTTAAAAAGTCGAAATTATTATTTCTTGTCATTTAAAAACTAAATTCAATTGAACGAATTTTGATATAATTTAATTAAGTATTTCCTTCGTAGCTTCTAAGTAAGATGTTGACCATTTTTGGCAAGGCTCTAAGTGATTTCCCTCTGCCCATTCATTCCAGGCATTTATAAATAAAAAGCTTTCAGGCATTTCTTCCCAAGAGTAGTTTTTTTTAATATGTGATAACCAAAATTTGTATTTTTCAGGTGTTGAATTGTGTAAGATAAAAGGATCTGTTTTTCTTCTTGCCGAATTATCCCACATTGGAGTTATTCCCGGATAGACATCTTTATTAAAATTTAACTCTATTTGCTTTTGCACATAATCAAAGTAATCATAATAATATTGATCTTTTTCTAATTTTAGTCCCATATATTTCATCAAACGACGTTTTATCCTTTTTAATATACTCATATTGAATACATTTTTTTTAGACTGAGTCTCAAAATCAGGCTGAAATTGAAACGCAAAATCAAAACCTTTTAATTTTGGATGATAATCATGTTCATGATTTTGAGAAAATCCAATGTAAAGATCTGGAAAACCAGCCTTCTTTACTTCATCTCTCCATATTTTTATGGTCTCCTCAATATCCGGGAGAAATTTTGGCCGATATATTATAAATACTGGTTTTCCATTTACTTTAATATATCTATCATCTTTAAAATAAGATATTAAATGGTTTATATGGTTTAGATCATCTTCAAAGCTATATTCTTGATTTAATAAAATTTCCTTCTCTGCTCCATCCCATGTTCTTGTCCAATTTTCATTGGCCCAACACATCATAAATGGTAGTTTTTCATTAGAATTTTTTATTTTTCTATCTAAGGGTTCATGTAAGACAAGTTTTCCATTAAACCAATAATGATAATAGCAAAAGCCATGGATGCCATAAGTTCTAGCCAATTCTTCTTGTGCCAAACGTGACTCTTCCAATCGTAAATCGTAAAAACCCAAATCAGCTGGTAAGTGAGGTTGGTAATGTCCTTCAAACCTTGAAGATGTTTTTGTTACATTTGTCCATTCTGTAAAACCTTTTCCCCACCAAATATCATTTTCAGGTATTGGATGAAATTGAGGAAGATATATCGCTATGGGTTTTATCATGTTTTACTTTTTTACAGTATTAAAATATTTGATATTTGATCTAATATTAATTCCTTATCCTGATGCAACCTTATTAATTTTGCATTGGCATTCTTTCCCTTAACATATAATTGTTCTCTATCTAAATAATAACCAAATAATACATTAGAGAGCTTTTCGATGTCTAAGTATGGGATTACATCTCCAGCATCTTTTTCTACAAATTCAGCAGCCCCGCCTGCGCCAGAAAAACAAATACACGGTTTAAAATAATTAGCAGCTTCAAGAACAACTAATGGATAGGGATCTTCTTTAGAAAGAAGTAAGAATATATCTATGTTATTGTAGAAAGTATCCATTTCTTTAGATGCCGTTTCAAATATAACTTTTTCAGAAAGATTACATTTTTTTAATTCTAGTCTTATTCTCTTAAATTCGATAGATTTTTTGTTTACACCTTTCCAAACAAATCTAACATTTGCGTCAGGATACTTTCTAAAAAAATCAGAAACCACAATTGAAAGTATATCTGCTCCTTTTCTCCAATCTAAAGTACCTGCTATACCTATTACAAATTCTTTTTTAGATTGCTTAATCGTTTTTATATTAAAAGAAAACTCTGGTATAAAATAATTTAGATTATGTATTTTGTCTAATTTGATATCCAAATTTTCACACAAATGTTTTGCAACAGCATTTGAAGGCACTAAAAAATGTGTAGTTAGTTTTTTTACAAACTTCAGATGTTCTGAAGTTGTATAAAAATCAGTAGCTAATTCAAGTTCATGAACATAACTTACTATTTGCAATTTCTTTGCGAAATTAAATGCTTCAAAAAAATCTCCATTTGTAATCGTATTTGAAAATATGATATCACTCTCATTTATCCATTTTTGAATTTTATTACTTTTTGTACTTTTAAATTTCATAAACGAAATTACTCGATTTAATAATCTTCTCTTTTGTCTATCTCTCCACAGTACAACCTCTCCAAGTTTTTCAAATTCCTTTTTCAATGGCCCATCTCCTGATTTAATTACAATTTTAAAGTCAAATTGCTTTTCTTGATGAATTAAATCTATTAGATTCAATAACAGAATAGGAGCTCCTGTAAGTGAAGCATCATGTGCTACAAATAGAAATTTTAATTTCTGACTACTCAACTTTTTCGAATGATACATAAATTGTATGACCAATAATTAATTTTCTAAATCCCCTATTATCAAGTAATTTACTAATTATTGGCATAGTTATTTTATTAAAGAGAAGAATACCATACCAGGTTTCTGATCTAAAATGTTTAGAATAATTACGCAACCATATATTTTTATGTAATGTATGTAATGGTTCGTAGTAAATTTTTTTCAATTTTATAGGTAAAATTTTTTCTAAATATAGAAAAGTTTCCTTAGACCATTTAGTCGCATGGTGCGGTGGCATATCTAAAAGTTCATCTGAATATTTGTAAAAGCAATTTACATTAGGAACACATAAAATTAGTTTAGATTTTATTTTCATATAGGAAATATGCTCTTTCAAAAAATTTAATGGTTCAGATAAATGTTCTAGTACTTGAAATGATATTATAGCGTCTACTTCATAATTTGGATTTTCTTTAAAAAAATCATCAATATTACTCAAGTAAACAGGCAGGCCATTAGCTTGGGCAGTTGAAACTGCTTCTTCACTAGTTTCTAAGCCTACAATATTCACATTATATTTTTTGATTATTTTACTAATAAATGTACCTTTTCCACTTCCTATTTCTATAATATTTTTTTTACCGTAAATCTCTTTTACTGCAATGTCATATTCCCATTTATCTTCTAAATAGTACCAATCAAATTTATTCTGTAATTCTTTATAAACATTAGAGCTTCCCTCAAATTTTGGCTCAAAAAAAAGCAAACTAGAATCAACACATTGATATAAACTAATTGTCTCATAATCTTTATCAAATTCATTACTTATATCAATATCAAATTGATCTTTCCATCTCTTTATTATCTCTGAAATTTGAAATATTTTAATTAACTTAACATTATTAGAATTCGTTAAAGGACTGATTATATTTTTCATAAAATTAATTATAAATACTCCATTCAACATTTTCTATTCTTATTGATCCAATATGCTTAATCTCAGGCATATTTGGTGCAACGTTCGAAAAATCTTTTAATTCAAATTTCAGGACTTCTTCATATCTTTCAAAATCTGAAATTGAATCTCCAAAGTAAACTGAAATGAAATAGTGTCCGGGTAATAAAGGCAAATTTTTGATTGTTAGTTTTATCTTCCCTTCTTTACATTTTTTATCCAAATATCCATTATTATGTATTCTAGAATTAGTTCCAAATACGGGATTATTTAAATGATTAAAAACTACAATTCCTAAAGATGGGTTGTTAATATCAATGGAAGAAATAAACTCTGCTGTTAAAATGAGATTGTTATTAAAAATCTCATTTTCATCCATATATATATATTTTAACTGTGGTTTAATCTTTTGAGAATTATTTTGAGTAACTAAAACTTTACTATAAATATCTTCGTTTACACTATATTGATTCATCACTTCATCTATACTTCCAATTAACTTCACATTACCATTTTCTAGAAGTATACCCCTTGTACACAAACTCTTCACCGCTGCCATATTATGACTCACAAACAAAACAGTTCTTCCTTCACCTTTAGAAATATCCTGCATTTTCCCAATAGCTTTCTTCTGAAATTCTGCATCACCAACAGCTAAGACCTCATCGATAACCAATATTTCAGGTTCTAAAAAAGCTGCTACAGCAAATGCCAAACGAACTGTCATTCCAGAGCTATATCTTTTTACAGGAGTATCAATATAACGCTCACAACCTGAAAACTCTATAATTTCATCAAGTTTTGAGGCAATTTCTTTTTTGGTCATTCCTAGAATTGCTCCGTTCAGGAAAATATTTTCTCGTCCGGTCATTTCACCATTAAAACCCGTTCCTACTTCTAGAAGCGATGCAATACGTCCGCGAGACTTTATACTTCCCGTAGTTGGAGCTGTAACTTTTGAAAGTATTTTTAAAAGTGTTGATTTTCCTGCTCCATTTTTACCAATGATTCCTAAAACTTCTCCCCGTTCAACCTCAAAGTTTATATCTTGTAAAGCCCAAACATAATCAGAAGTTCCTTTGATAGAACGATCATTTACATCTCCTATTTTTAAATACGGATTTTCTTTTCCTCGAATCTTGTGCCACCAACGATTGATATCATGACTTAAAGTTCCGGTGCCTACTTGCCCTAAACGATATTGTTTAGAGATATTTTCGGCTTTTAATATTATATCTTTTTTCAATTGTAAATCTAAAATGGTAAGTGAAGTAAACAGTTTTTAATATTCAATTCTAAACAGTATCTATAAAACTTTTTTCGGTTTTGTTGAAAACTAAAAGTCCTATAAAAAATACTGCAATAGTAACAGCCAAAGTATACAATAATCCTAAAACCGAAACTTCTCCCACATTTAAAAGCATATAGCGAGCTGTTTCTATTATATATGCTAATGGATTATACTCTACTAGCCATCCATAGCCAGGCAATTTATCTTTAATTAAACTCATAGGATACATGACCGCAGACATGTACATTAATAACTGTATCCCAAAGCCAATTAAATGACTAAAATCACGATATTTTGTGACCATTGCCGAAATTAGCATTCCTAATCCTAGCCCTAAAAGTCCCATTATAATAATCAAAATTGGGAAAAATAAAATCAGGCCATTTAACCCCAAATTTGCTCCTTGAAAATAATAGAAAATGTAAAATCCGATAAAAATCAAAAATTGAATTCCGAATTTTACAAGGTTCGAAATTACAACAGATAGAGGAGTAATAATTCGAGGAAAATATACCTTCCCAAATATTGCAGCATTCGCTTTAAACGTGTCTGAAGTTCCCGTTAGGCATGCTGTAAAATAATTCCAAACGGTTATTCCAGCCAAATTAAACAAAAATGGAGGAACAGTACCTGTATCAATACCGGCAACGTTATTGAAAATTATTGTAAATGTTACAGAAGTAAATAAAGGCTGGATTAAATACCAAAGCGGCCCTAAGACAGTTTGTTTGTAAACAGTAATAACATCGCGTTTTACAAAGAGTAATAACAAATCTCTGTATTGCCAAACTTCTTTTAGGTTTAGAGAGAAGAATTTATTTTTAGGTGTTATTTCAAACAACCAATCATTTGGGGTATTGTTGTCGTTCATTTTAAAATTATTACAATTCAATTGTAATTATGTTATTACAGAAGTAATATTGTCTAAACCTTTTCACTCGAATAATACTCCACTAAATGTATTTAACAAGATTTTTATTCGCTTATAAATTAGCTAAAAAGCAAAAAGGCGTTTTATAAAAAAACACCTTTTTTGCACTATTTGAATCTAAAATTCAATTTATCATAAGAAACTACTTATCTAAAACTTCAAAAGCAGAATTCATACTTTTAAATTCGGGAACAATTTTCTTCATTTTAGTTACAATGTCATCGTTATCATAAAAATCAGCAATACCTATAAGCTCGTCGATTTCAATATGTAAATTCTCATATTCGTCTTGTATTTCCTGAGCGATCATGATCTTATTATGATAAGTTGGTAAAGTCTTAGAAGTATCATTTAATAATTCTTCATATAACTTTTCTCCAGGTCTTAAACCTACGATTTTAATCTTGATTTCCTTGTCCGGAATAAATCCTGCCAGTTTAATCATTTTTTTTGCCAAATCTATAATTTTAACTGGTTTACCCATATCAAAAATATAAATCTCACCTCCGTTACCCATTGCACCGGCTTCCAGTACCAATTGACAAGCTTCCGGAATGGTCATAAAATAACGAATAATATCCTGATGGGTAATGGTTACTGGACCTCCCTCAGCAATTTGTTTTGTAAACAAAGGAACGACTGATCCGTTTGAGCCTAAAACATTTCCAAAACGTGTTGTAATAAATTTAGTTGCCCCATCAATATTTTCTTTTTGATTTTTCAAAAATAAAGATTGAACATATTTCTCTGCTATTCGTTTACTGGCCCCCATAACATTACTAGGATTCACTGCCTTATCAGTAGATACCATAACAAATTTCTTTACACGATATTTACACGCTAAGTCAGCCAGGTTTTTAGTTCCTTTAATATTCGTCTGGATGGCTTGTGATGGATTTTCCTCCATCAAAGGAACATGTTTATAAGCTGCAGCATGAAACACAACGTGAGGATTGTAATTTTTAAAAACTTTTTCTAAAGCTTTTTTACTTCTAACATCTGCAATAACTGTTACGATTTTTGCCTGTGATCCTAAAGCTATGGTTTCTAAACATAAATTGTGAAGGGGAGTTTCAGCATGATCTAAAATAATAACTACCTTAGGATTAAAACCTAAAACCTGCCTCACTATCTCGCTCCCTATTGATCCGGCAGCACCAGTAATAAGAATCGTTTTGTCTTTTAATTGTTTAGAAATAGATTTACTATCCAGAACTATCGGTTTTCTTTCTAATAAATCTTCAATCTGAATGTTTTTTACTTTTTGAGAAATTTCTTTTTGATTTTCCCAATCCGAAATTAATGGTACAGTATATACTCTGTAATTGAATTCAAGACATTGATCTACTATAATTAATTGTTCTTCTTTTGATAAACTTTTATCTGCTATAATAACACCTTCTGCTGCTACAGAACGCATTAAAGCAGGTAATTTTTTTCTTAAAATCAGAATTGGCAAATCCAGCATTCTCTTAGATGCATTCTGATTATTTTTATCAACAAAACCCACAATTTTAAATCTTGAAGGTGTTTCAAATTTTAATGCATTAGCTACTGAAATAGCATTAGCATCAGTTCCATAAATTACCGTTCTAATTAACTTAGAATTGGTTTTCTCTGAAAAATACAATTCAAAAGTTTGTTTTACAACAACACGGTATAAAAATAAACCACAAAATGATAAAACCAGATTTATAAAAAGTGCTGTGTTTAAAAATGCCTTGTGTCCAGTATATAACTCAAAAACTAAATTGAAAAATAAAAAAAACACTAAAACCGACATTTGAGAAAACAGTAGTTTAATAGCATCTATGTAAGAAGAGTGTCTTATAATCCCCGAATATGTTCTAAATAGCCAAAAGAAAAATATATTAATAACAATTAAGCTAGTAACAAAATAAAACTGATGAGAAGTAATAATATAGCCCAATGCCGTTCCTTCAAACAACATATAAGTAAACGTAAACGAAAAAATCAGTACCATTACGTCTATTGCAATGATAATCCACCTAGGCAAATAGCTAAGATTATTAATGCTACTTCTTAGATTCCTGGGTGAGAGAAAATTATGCAATAAAGAGGCTATTTTGGTTTGTTTGTCTGTATTCAATTTGGTGTAGTTTAATTTTATAAACCTTGTCTGTCTTACAAAAATACAAATTAAAGTTTTTAAAAAATTATTTCCTGATGCAAATTAGATTTTAACACCTTTTTTCTTTTGTTTTAAAAATTCTATCAAATAAGTACCATATCCGGATTTTACTAAAGGTAAAGCTAGTTCTTCAAGTTGAGCATCATTTATAAATCCTTGTCTCCAGGCAATTTCTTCAATACAACCCACTTTAAGCCCTTGCCTTTCTTCCAAAACCTGTACAAATTGACCTGCCTGCATTAAACTATTAAAAGTCCCCGTATCCAACCAGGCTGTACCTCTGCTTAAAATACCTACTTTCAAAACTTCTCTTTCTAAATACACTTTGTTAACATCAGTAATTTCATATTCCCCGCGAGCGCTTGGCTTAATATTTTTGGCAATCTCCACAACAGAGTTATCGTAAAAATATAATCCAGGAACCGCAAAGTTAGATTTTGGTTCTTCAGGTTTTTCTTCAATAGAAATCGCTTTAAAATTTTCATCAAACTCCACAACCCCATATCGTTCTGGATCTGAAACATGATAAGCAAAAACAACACCACCCTTTGGTTTTGTATTTGATTTCAAAAGTTCCTGCATATTAGATCCAAAAAAGATATTATCTCCCAATATCAAAGCTACATCATCATTACCAATAAATTCTTCTCCAATTACAAAAGCCTGAGCTAAACCGTTAGGAATTGCCTGTTCTGCATAACTAAATTTACAACCTAAACTAGAGCCATCCCCTAACAGTTTTTTGAAATTAGGTAAGTCATGCGGAGTAGAAATAATTAATATTTCACTGATCCCTGACATCATTAAAGTAGACAACGGATAATAAATCATTGGTTTATCATATACCGGCATCATTTGTTTGCTCATAGCAAGTGTCAATGGATGTAAACGCGTGCCAGAACCTCCCGCTAAAATAATTCCTTTCATATATTTTGATTTTAGACTTTAGATTTTAGATTTTAGATTTTAGATTTCTTAATACCGAAATGCTGCAATCACATCTTAAAATCATCTTTACTTATTTTATATAAACATTTTTTTCAAACTTTCTTTATAATTTGGAATATCCAGATTATAAATAGTTTTAATTTTTTTCTTATCTAATAATGAAAATTCAGGACGTTTTGCAGGAGTTGGATAGGATGCTGATGGTATACCGCCAACATTACAACTGTATCCTCCAAATTCCTGTATGCTCAACGCAAATTCATACCAACTTATTTCACCCTCATTAGAATAATTGTAAATCCCCGGAGTCCATTTCGGAAATTCCAAAATATCAACCATAGCTTGAGCAAGATCAGTTGCATATGTCGGAGAGCCAATTTGATCGTTTACCACGTTAATAGCATCTCTTTCCTGCATTAATCGTTGCATCGTTTTTACAAAATTATTTCCAAATTTACTGTAGACCCAGGAAGTTCTTATAATAATTGAATTTGGATTTTCTTTCAAACAAGCAATTTCCCCCGCTCTTTTACTAGATCCATAAACATTGATAGGATTAGTTTTCTCGTCTTCATTTAAGGCAATTGAAGAAGTCCCATCAAAAACATAATCTGTAGAAATATGGATTAGTTTCACATTATTCTCTTGAGTATATTTTGCAATTAATTCCACTGCTCTATCATTTATGGTAAAAGCCAGCTCTTTTTCAGTTTCAGCCTTATCAACTGCTGTATAGGCACCACAATTAAAAATTACATTAGGTTGAATTTGATTGAGTTGAATTTCAAGAAGTTCTAAATTATCTAAAGTAATTTGACTTCTATCAGCAAAAATCCATTCGTACTGAGGATAATTTAATGATAAAACAGCTAATTCAGAACCTAATTGTCCGTTTGCTCCCGTTACAAGAATTTTTCTCATTAAAATAAACTATTACAATTTTCAATAAAAGGAAGTATTTGATCTTTTTCAGAAACAATTGCATCTTTCAAATCCATTCCCCAATCAATATTTAAAGAGGGATCGTCAAATTTAATTCCGCCTTCTGAGGCTTTATTATAAAACTGATCACATTTATACATTACCGATGCTGTTTCACTAATTACTGAAAAACCATGAGCAAACCCCTGAGGAACTAATAACTGTTTTTTGTTCTCAGCAGATAATAGAACACTAAATGCTTTTCCATAAGTCGGAGAATCTTTTCTCAAATCTACAGCTACATCAATAATTTCACCTTCTAAAACACGAACTAATTTGGTTTGTGCAAATGGTGGATTTTGATAGTGTAGACCTCTTAAAGTTCCTTTTTTAGAAAAAGATTGATTGTCCTGAACAAAATCAATAGTAATACCTAAATCTTCAAATTTAGTTTTACTATATGATTCAAAAAAATAACCTCTTTCGTCACCAAAAACTGTTGGTTCTACAACTACTAAATCTTTTATAAACGTTTCTTCAATTTTCATATTAAAATCAATTCTTATTTATTTTTAAAGAAGTCAACTATAACTTCTCTAATTCTCTTTCTATCTTCTATTGACAAATTTGATCCCGAGGGTAAACATAATCCTTTTTCAAATAAATTTTTGGCAATTTTATTACCGTAATATGGGTATTTTTCGAAAATTGGCTGTAAATGCATAGGTTTCCAAAGTGGGCGACTTTCTATATTTGCATTTTCAAGTGCAAGTCTCAAACTCTCTTTATTTCTATTTTTATAAGGTTCAACGAGAATAGTACTTAACCAATAGTTCGAAAAATAATTTTCATTAATACTCTCAAAAACATCCACTTCTTCAATATTCATAAATATCTCCTTATAAAAAATATTTGTCTTTCTTCTGGAACCTACATTTTTATCTAAAATTTTCATCTGCCCCAATCCCACTCCGGCACAAATATTACTCATTCGGTAATTATAACCTATCTGACTATGTTGGTAATGCACCGCATCATCTTTCGATTGTGTTGCATAAAAAATGGCTTTTTCTTTTAATTCTTTTGAATTAGTGACTAATGCTCCCCCACTTGAGGTCGTAATTATTTTATTTCCATTGAATGAAAAAACTCCGAAATCTCCAAAACTCCCGCATTTTTTTCCTTTATAAGAACTTCCTAAAGCTTCGGCACTATCTTCGATAATTGGAATATCGTACTTATCAGCAATAGCATGAATTTCATCCACTTTATAAGGAGTTCCATAAAGATGCACTGCTATAATCGCTTTAGGCTTTTTGCCTTTTTTAATTCTATCTTTAATTGCAGCTTCTAAATATTCAGGACAAATATTCCAAGTGTCTAATTCGCTGTCTACAAAAACAGGAATAGCTCCCTGATACAGAATTGGATTTGCCGAAGCCGAAAAAGTCATAGTTTGACAAATAATCTCATCCCCTTCCTTCACACCTAACAACACCAATGCTAAATGAATAGCTGATGTACCTGAATTGAGAGCCGATACAAATGATTTGTCATCTAGATAATTTTCTAAAGCACTTTCAAATTCATTAACATTTGGTCCTCCGGAAGTGATCCAATTTGTTTGTAAAGCCTTTTGAATATAATCTTGTTCAAAACCGCTTTGCTCAGATAAGGATAAATAAATTCGGTTATTTTTCATTAATTTTCCAATAATCTGAAGCATAACGAACATCATCGTCACCAACATTTGCAAGCGGTAATGTTGAAAAAGAAATTAGTTTTGAATCTTTTTCTAAAGATTCTATAGCATTAGCATAACCCCCAGGAATATGAACTATCTTACTGTCATTAGCAGAAACATAAATAGTTTCTACTGTTAATTCTTTCGAGGGATTTTCCCAATTATCAATTTTTATAAAATGAATATTGAAAGAACCGGTTAAACAATAAAAGTTTTTGGTGTCTAATTTATGCCCTTGCCAGGCACGAATAGGATTTCCTTCAGAATTACTAATGATATAGAATCTTTCGATATCCGAAAACTTAAAATCATTAACATACGAAATAGTTCCGCGATGATCGGAGAAATTACCTCCCTGAATTATTTTTGGAATCATGCCTTTAATTTTAAATCGCTTTTATTTAACAAATAAAACTTAAGGCTATATAATAAAAGTAATGGTGATATCACAATTACAAATAGTACTATATCATTAACCTTTTGATATAAAAAGATAACTAAAGCTGAAACTGCACTTTGAGCGATTGCGTAGTATAAAGAGACCAAACGGTGTTGCATTTTATATTCATTACTTAAAACCTGGTATAAATGAAGACGATGTGCTTCAAAAATATTTTGTTTTAAGTACAATCGATGGAGAATGGTACAAATGGCATCAACACCATAGATCGCTAAGAATAAAAGCCATACAAGCGAATTGGTTACTAATATCAATTTCAAAACCAAATAAATGACCCAAAAAGCAATAGCGATACTGCCAATATCCCCGGCAAAACATTTTGCCTTTTTTCTATAGTTAAAAAATAAGAAAACTAAACTGGCGATCATCGCATACTTTATAAAAACAGCATCAAAGAAAAATTGAATGTTTTTGTTAACATATAATAATGCCCCCATAACGACCAAAGTATACAATCCTGTGATACCATTAATCCCATCCATAAAGTTATAAGCATTTATCAATCCTATTGCCAGGATATAAGCAATACCAACTCCATAAAAAGGCATCAGGGTAAATACTCCTAAATCATAAAAAATCAGAGTAATGGATAAAAAGTGAATTGAAATCCTGATTTTGTTAGACAAACTCTTAATATCATCCCAAAAGCTTACTAAACTGACCAAAGTTATCCCGGTAAAGAAAAAATAATTCGTCTGAATGTTTTGTAAAAAATAAATTAGAGCAGCGAACCAAAAAATGATTCCACCTCCTCTTAAGGTAATTTCTGTATGTGAACTTCTTTGATTGGGTTTGTCAATAATATTATAACGATCAGCCACTTTAAAATAAAGCAACATCAAAATCATTAAAATTATTCCTAGTATTGTGTATTGCATTATTTATGAGGTTACTCCCAATTAGTATCTTTTATTTCGTTGTAAACTTTCTGAACACCTTCTTCCAAGCTAGTTTTAGCCTTCCAACCGAAACTGCTTAGTTTAGAAACGTCCATTAATTTACGTGGAGTACCATCTGGCTTGGTTGTATCCGTTAGAATTTCACCTTCGAAACCAACGATTTTTTTAACTAAAATTGCCAGATCTAAAATTGAAATATCTTCTCCAACTCCAATATTGACCAATCCAGCTTCATTATAATTTTCCATTAGAAAGACACACGCCTCAGCAAGATCATCAGCATGCAAAAACTCTCTTTTAGGACTTCCTGTTCCCCATATAGTAACTGAAGTCTCTTTATTACGCTTTGCTGTAATGAATTTTCTAAGCATTGCAGGTAATACATGTGAGTTTTTTAAATCATAATTGTCATTTGGTCCATATAAATTTGTAGGCATTACAGAAATAAAGTTGCAGCCAAACTGATCCCTATAAGCGTCACACATTTTAATGCCAGCAATTTTAGCAATAGCATAAGGTTCATTTGTTGGCTCTAATTCTCCAGTCAGCATATATTCCTCTTTTAAAGGCTGAGGAGCCATTTTTGGATAAATACAAGAAGACCCCAAAAACATTAATTTTTTTACATTCTGCAAATAGGCTTGATGAATCACATTATTTTGAATCATTAAGTTTTCATAGATGAAATCTCCTCTATAAGTATTATTAGCAATAATCCCTCCTACTTTTGCAGCTGCCAAGAAAACATAATCTGGTTTTTCTTGTTCAAAAAAATCAGCAACCGCTTGTTGATTTCTTAAATCTAGTTCTGAAGAAGTTTTCAAAATAAAATTATTGAAACCTTTATTTCTTAATTGACGTAAAATAGCTGAACCTACCATTCCCCGATGTCCAGCTATGTATATTTTATCATTTAAATTCATAATGATGATTTTTTAATTCAAGAATAAACTTGTTTTATTTGAATTAATAATTAATACTTGACCTTACTTCTTTTAACATTTTTTCTTTAAGAACATATTGAAGATCAGAAGCCATCATTTCTTTAACTAATCCTGCTAAATCATACTGAGGCACCCAGCCTAATTGAGTCTTAGATTTCGTAGGATCTCCTATAAGCAAATCTACCTCTGTAGGACGGAAATATTGTGGATCAACCGCAATAATTTGTTTACCTAATTCAATCTGGTAAGCAGGATTACTACAAGAAGCAACATATCCTTTTTCATCTACTCCTTCTCCTCTAAATTCGATATCTATTCCTACTTCTGCAAATGACATTTTAACAAAATCACGTACATAGGTAGTTTCTCCCATTGCAATTACATAATCTTCGGCAATATCTTGCTGAAGGATTCTCCACATTGCTTCCACATAATCTTTTGCGTGTCCCCAATCACGTTGAGCATCTAGGTTTCCTAAATATAAGCACTCTTGTTCTCCTAAAGCAATAGCTGCCGTAGCCATAGTTATTTTACGTGTTACAAAAGTTTCTCCTCGACGGGGTGATTCGTGATTAAACAAAATTCCATTGCAAGCAAACATATTATAGGCTTCACGATAATTTTTGGTAATCCAAAAACCATAAATTTTTGCAGCTCCATAAGGTGAACGTGGATAAAATGGTGAATGCTCATCATATAATCCCTTTTCGTTTTTATTCTCAGCCAAACCACCATACAATTCAGATGTTGATGCCTGATATATACGGGTTTTCTTTTCTAAACCTAAGATACGCACTGCCTCTAAAATTCTTAGTGTACCAATTCCATCAACATTCGCAACGTATTCTGGCGAATCAAAAGATACTTTTACATGGCTCATTGCTCCTAAATTATAGATTTCGTCGGGTTGTACCTCTTGAATGATTCTGATTATATTAGTAGAATCCGTTAAATCACCATAGTGTAACTTAAAATTTACATGCGCTTCATGCGTATCCTGATAAATATGATCAATACGCTGCGTATTAAATGAAGATGCTCTTCGTTTAACCCCATGTACCATATATCCTTTTTCTAATAACAATTCAGCTAAATATGATCCGTCTTGTCCTGTAATTCCTGTAATAAGTGCTACTTTCATTTTTATTTAATTATTAAATGTCATTATTTTTAAGGTAATCAATCACGGATTGGGGATTCCAACCTAAAAGAGTTCTTGCCTTTGAATCATCAAAAGTCAAATCAGATGTGATTTTTTTTAATTTGAAAGAATTTATTGGAGACTGATCACCTAATAAATTTCCCAAAAGCCCCATTATTCTTGCTACAAAAAGAGGCAAGTTTAGAGTCGTTTTATTTTTTTTCGAAATAGCATTACTCAACTCGTTGAAACTAGGATCTATACCATCCGTTAAATTATATGTCCCACCAACAACAGCTACTTTTGGAATAAAAGTAGCCACGTCTTTTGCTAATACCATACTTTTTCTAGCTTTACCTCCACCAATATTAAAATAATAGCCTTTTTCAATAGCTTTTACCATAGTTCCCAAATTACCGGGAGCATTTTTACCAACTAGTAAAGGTAACCGCAATATCGTACAAATGACATTGTTTTTTCCACACCATTCTTTAATTAAGTCTTCTGCGCCAATTTTACTTAATCCATAAGCATCTTTTGCTAAAAGCGAATGTTCTTCATTAATATTATTTCCAGTTTCTAGACCATATACACTTACTGAACTAATAAAAATAAAATATTTCGGTAAAAAATTACTTTTCTCAAAACCTGCTATTAAATTTTTTGTTCCTTCTATATTGACTTGGTAAAATTCTTGTTTCTCGGACTCGGATTTGGGTACACTATGGGCCTTTCCGGCGGCGTGTATTACATAATCAAAATTGCAATTAAAGTTAGGAATTTCACAACTAATATCACAAACAATATCAGTACTTAGATTTCCTAGTGTCATAATTTGAAAATCTGATTCTTTTAAAACAGTTAAAATGTTTCTACCAAGAAAACCAGTGGCTCCAGTGATTAATAACTTATTCATAAATTATTTTCTTTCCTTGCATTATATTATATTTTTAGACTAACTATATAAAGAAATAACTAGTGATGATTTATTGTATTATAAAGAGACAAATATTTTCTATACATTTTATCTAAAGTAAATTGGTCTTCGTAACTTTTTCTAGCCGCAATACTTGCTCTTTCATATTCTGATGCACTATCTCTATAAAATTTAATTTTATTGACAAAATCGCTAACATTGTTATTAAGTGCAAATCCATTTTTTTCATTTAAAATTTCACCAATTCCTCCTACATTAGATGCTATTACAGGTTTTCCATATGCTAAAGCCTCTATTATTGACATTGGCAAACCTTCATAATTTGAAGGAAGCATAAACAAATCAATATATTTTAGGAGATAACATGCAGTGGGAATATTTCCTAAACAAATTAAGTTTTCAGGTAAATCTTTTGGTTGATACTGATTACCAACCCATACAAATTTAACTTTCTCATTTACAAATTCCTCCGCTACACTTTGAAAAGTTTCGAATCTTTTTTGAGGGGTTAATCTAGCTGTTGCAAGAATAATAAAAAAATCCTCTTCTTTTAATCTTCTTAATTCATCAATGCTTTGATTTAAAATTTCATTTGTTGAAGATGGTTCAAAATTTGTCCAATCTAACAATCCATTATATATTACACTTGTGTTCTTAAATATTCTTTCTTTCGACATCATTTCGAGATCATAATTACTAACACCGACAATATGTCTTGTACGATATTGTAAAAGTCTTTCTAAAGGAAGAAATTTTTTGAATGCAATTCTTATTGAATCAAAACCATGCACTGTGTAAACGATTTTTTTTGAAGGAAATATTAAACGTCCCAGTAAGCCAATTTTTGAAGAATGTAAATGAATTACATCTGGCTTATGTTTTCTATACAATTTATACAAAGAAAACATAACCGACAAATCTTTAAAAAGATTTATTGATCTCTGAAGATTTTTTATTTTTATCTTAATCGCACTTTCAGGAATTTGATCCCACATTGGACCGTTCTGTTCGGACAAAACAAAAACTTGATGTCCATCTTTGATTGCTTCCGTCACCAAATTTATAACAACAGACTGAGCTCCGCCTAAGTATGCTAAAGTTACTACTTGAAAAATTTTCATTAAAAAGTATATTTTTTAAAAGGTATTAATCTCATTCCTTTTTAATTTATAATTACTGAATTCAACTCTAAATAGAACCAAATTTCCCTTTTATCCCATCTCTTAATCCTCTAAATGAAAGTTTAAGATAGCTTAATCTATCGTTGGAAATTATTGTAAAAATAAAAATTCGAAAAACATTAAAGACTAATTCCCTTAGTTTATACCCCCAACCAACATACGAGCATCTTAACATATAGATACTATTTCTTGAAAGATAATATCGACGAATAGGAGAATGAACTGAAATCATTCTACCCAAAACAGAGACACGATTATCTCCAATTTCATGATGCATTAAGGCTCTTTGGATTGCAAATAATTTATAACCTTTTGATTTACATCTAAAAGACCATTCAACATCTATATAATCAACAAACAATTCCTCATTCATCAACCCAACTTCATTCAAAACATCTTTAGAAATTAGACACCCTGATGCTATTAAAAAAGAAGCTTCAATACTTGAACCTTCGGCAGGACTTACCCTATTTATAAATGGACCAATATAACGTGTAATTGGATATTGCTCATTTGTTTTCTCATTAATATATACTGGCCCTACTGCTCCAACCTTAACCCCTAAATTTTTTAAATCTATTGTAGAATTGACTAACTCATTAACAAATCCTGATGTAAGAACCGAATCATGATCCAAAATTAATACAAAATTTGAATCCAGTTCCATTGCTTTTTTTATACCCTGATTTTGGGCATATCCTAGTCCTAGATTGGAAAGATTTGATATTATAAATAACTTAATCTTTGTTTGTTCTACAAATTCTAGAAATAACTCATTAATTAAATCGATGTTTTTCGAACCGTTATCAACGTAAACAATGGCATCTACTTGCTCATAAATACTCATAAATTGCCTTCGTAGAGTAGATAGATCTGGGTTATATGTAACAACTACTGCTGTTGTTTGAATATTCATAATTTTATAAAAATTAATTATAATTATTTTACTAATTTAAAATAGTCCTTTGGAATGTATTCTTTCTTGAAATGTACATTATCAGCAAAAAGTGTATCAGGAAGATATTGAATTTGCTCCTTATAATTTGAAACAATCCTGTAAGCCTTACTTTTACTATCTATTTCCAAATTTTGAATTTCAGACAAAAAGCTTTTTTTAACAGGAGTCGGTTTCAACACAAACTTCACATTATTTCTACCACATAAACTATCAATTTTTATCAAATACGATTCAGAAATAGGTGATAATAACTTTGACTTCTTTAAATTCCCATCATAACTCGGTGAGAAATTTACTGCTCTTGTAAAAGGAAATGGTGTTAAGTAATAAAAAGGGATATTTGTCACTTGTTTTTTTAAATTATCATCAAATAAAGCTATGTACTCCTCGTTATAGAAGGGCTTTAATAGATAATTAAAAGCAAAATGGTCAAGGTTGTTCTGAAAGGAAAAAGGAGTATATACTAAAATTACTTGTTTAGGCAAATTATTTTTATTTGCCTTAAAGAAATTGTTTAATAAAAAAAATTGTCCAGCAAGTGTAGTTGCTTGACTACAAGGAATAGAGTATATCTCTCCATTATATTCTGATACTGGATATAACTGACCACAGACCGAATCTCCTATTAACAAAGTATCTGCATGACATTTTCGTTTACTTTTAAATATGGACTCATAAACTTCGCTTGCATTTGAAATAGAAGTTAACCATTCACAATATTTCATACCATACCCTATAAGAGTAAAAACAAATAGAAAAAAAAATCCTATAACCGTTGTTTTGAATAAAAACTTTTTCATTAAAATTTAAAATAAATGAATGCTGATTGATTTCCACCATACTCCATGATCATAAAAAAAACAATTAAATATATCACTACACGAACCAGTGGAGACTTAATTTTAGAAATATTCAGTGTATGAATCTCTGTTCTTTGCAACCATTCTATAACTAGGAGAAGAAGAATAAAGAACAATGCTTTATATCCGATAACTTGAGGAAATGAAAATAAAGAGGTACTAAAAATACCTTTAATATAAGCGAATGCTTCCTTTATATCGTTAGCTCTAAATATTATCCATCCTATGCAGACCAAGAAAAAAGTTTTCAAAACTTTCCATACCTCTTTAATAGTAGCGAGCGATCTTCCGAATCTAAGGCTATCCACATGCTTATCTTTTACATTAAAAATTAAGTGAGGAATAAACAATATAGCATGGTAGGCTCCCCAACAAATAAAGGTCCAATTAGCGCCATGCCATAATCCACTAATAAGAAAAATGATAATTGTGTTTCTAATCCTAATCATTTTGCTCACTCTATTGCCTCCCAATGGTATATATATGTAATCTCTAAACCATGACGTCAAAGAAATATGCCATCTTCTCCAAAACTCTGTGATATCTCTTGAAAAATATGGCAAGTTAAAATTATTCATTAGTTTTATTCCAAACAACTTACCAATCCCTATTGCTATATCAGAATAACCAGAAAAGTCACAATATATTTGGAAAGTATAGTAAATAGCTCCCAATAACAAAGTAGAGCCCGATTGATTATGAATATCACCGAAAATTTGATTTACCAATGTAGCACAACTTTCAGCAACGACCATTTTCTTAAATACTCCCCATAAAATTTGGCGCATTCCATCAACGGCTAAATTATAATCAAAATCTCTTTTTTGAAGAAATTGAGGCAAATATTTAGGAGCTTTAGCTATGGGGCCTGATGTGAGTTGAGGAAAGAAACTCATGTACGCAAAAAAAGCAGCACCATCGTCAGTAGGCTCAATTTTATTAGAATAAACATCTATTGTATAACCAATAGCTTGAAATGTATAAAAACTTATTCCAATAGGCAATATCAAAGACAAAGTTGTCAAATCAAAATGAAATCCAATTCCTTCGAATAGCAACTGAAGGTTTTCTGTAAAAAAATTATAATATTTAAAAACACAGAGAATTAGAAGGTTTAAAACTATGATAAATGTGGATATAACTTTTCTAAGTTTATAATTATTACTAAACTTCTCATAAAGAATTCCACTCCAAAAAGTTGAAAAAGTTGTAATAAAAATTAGAATCAAGAAACGCCAATCCAACCATCCGTAAAAAAAATAGCTTGCGACTACAATAAAAAGATTCTGCGATCTAACTCTGGGAAAAACAAACCAGTAGAGCAAGAAAACAATTGGGAGAAATATTAAAAAAGGTAAAGAAGTAAAAAACATACAAATTAAAATTTAGACACTTTATTTTCAATAGAACATGTAAAGAAATAGTAAATAAACATCGAAATTCCTAATAAAAATGGAATTACCACTAATAAGTTATTTAATTGAAAAACGATGTAATTTATATCAGTTTCGATACTTATAAATATACTATAAACTAGAAGCAAAAGTATCTTAGAAAGACTTCTCAATGAATAGGCGTTAAAAAAAAGTTTTCGTATATATCCAAGCAAAGTGCCTAGAATAAATGAATAAAGAATTGAAAAATAGGGTCCTAAATAAATATATCCAAATATGTTATGTCTTGGATTTGGCCCCACAATCATATCAACTGTATAAAACATCTTTGTAAGAGAATATCCTAGAGGCTCAGGAAAAGTGGAAGGATCTACAATCCGGAAAAAACCTAAAAAACTACCAAACACTGCTACAAAAAATTGATTATGTGGTAGATTTTCAATATATGCATTTGGATAAGCATGCCAGTAAACATCCCCATATCCTACTATCCGCTGAGCTAAAAAAAGAAAAGCGCCAGAAGGCTCACCATCAAACGTTATCAAAATTATACAAAAAGCAAAAATCAAACCCACTAAAACTATTTTGAGTTGATATTGACGTAATTTTAATAGTAAACCTTTAACCCGTGTATTATTTTTATTAAGTATAAGAAAACAGAAATAATTCATTGCAAAAAACCACACACTCGATTTAGAGCCACTTAAAAAAGTAACCACTATATGACCTAATAAATAAAAAAATAATGAAGATTTAAATAGCCTTGAAACATTTTTTTCTACAATAATAAAATGTAAAAAGAGATAAAATGCTACAGCACCAGAAACCTCAGCAAATCTGGTAAATATACCATAGCCGCCGGCATCAACCGTCAAATCAAGTCTGGATTTTAAAAAAAGAGGAATACCTAAAGTTGCATAAACAATTATATTTGATACAAAAAATGTAACGAATGAGACAATAAAAAAACATTGTAAAAAAAATACATTATCAAATCTAATTTTTGATTTTATAAAAACAGTAGGAGAAAATTTACCAAAAAATACAAAACCTGCTAAAAAAGCAAACTGTGTCCCTAAATAATTAATAAAATAAAAAGATGAAATCTTAGATGTTGCAAATAAAAACATCACTACAGAGGCTCCAAAAGCTGACCCCACCAAAGATATGAATATTGGATCAAGCATGGAAAAACAGACTTTTCTAAACAAAAAATAATAGAAAAGACAAACACAAACAAAACAAGAAAAATATAATAAATTATTATTAATCAGCAGTTCAAAAAAATCAGCTGTATTCATTACTTAAATAGTTTTAAGCATGAAATAATACCATTTTTGACAACCCTAATTACTAAATCCCTTACTAATTCAAAAATCGATATTTTACGAAAAATAAAGTCGAAACATATCTTTTGATACCAAGTCCAATTTCCTGCGGAAACTCCAGGTGCAGAATTAATAGATATTGGATAGAGAGATTTCGTAATCAATTCTATCGGAATAAGGTGAAAAAACAAGTAATCAGAGATTATATATTTCTGGCTCACAATATATTCACCATATTTCAAATGAAGTTCTCTTTTATAAATTACGGATTGATGCAAGATTATTCCTTTATCATAACTTGCATTAATTAACTTAAGTTGCTGTTTTTTTAAAACATAAAAGTCAGAATATATGAAACCAACTTTGTCATCAATGTTTTTCAAGGAATTCCAAATTGAGTCCTTGGAATAAAATAAGTCTCCCGAATTCATAAAATTAAGCCATATTCCTTTGGAAGCACGGATTCCCTTGTTCATTGCATCATATATCCCTTTGTCCGGCTCACTAATAAAAACGGTTATGTTTTTCTCATATCTCTTAATAATATCAATAGTTCCATCTGTACTTTCTCCGTCTATTATAATATACTCAACATTAGGATAACTTTGAGCCAGTACAGATTGCATGGTGGATTCAATACTATCTGCACAATTATAAGTAGCAGTAATTATTGAAATTAATGGTGTGTTATTATTCATGAAAAGTAGTAATATACACTAAATGAAGTGTGTTTCGAAATAAAAATGGAAGGTAGTATCGAAAATACCAATACCTTTTTGATTGTCCTCCTCGGATTTGATAATTTTCCCATAGTGCATTCTTAAACTTTCTGCTTGAAACACCCTCCATAGCTTCATAATTAGAAATAACTTGATCAATGTAACCGAATCGATACCCATCTTTATATAAACTGTAAAATAGATGATCATCTGCTACAATCTTATATTGCAAGTTGAAATTATACTTTTTGAACACTTCAGCTAAAACTAAGGATGATTGGTGACAGAATGGCAAATGATTCGCAATTTGTCTAATTTCACCTGGCTTTATTATTTTACTAAAATTTCGGTAAATTTTATTTGTATTACCATAAATAACATCATAATTCTCATCAAAAATATTCGATTTTGAAAATAAATCTTCAAGTGTGCTGGTATGATAAAATGTATCTCCTGAATTCATAAAGCATAACCACTTCCCTCTAGAAATAGCAGCTCCCTTATTCATAGCATCATAAATACCTTTATCCGGCTCAGAGACCCAATGAGTAATTTTATCGTTATATTTTTTAACAATTTCTAATGTACCATCCGTACTTCCTCCATCTATTATAACATACTCATAATCTTTACAATCTTGATTGACTACATTCAGTATAGTTTGCTCAAGAGTCTGTACTGCATTATAACAAACAGTTATTATGGTTACAAGAGGTGGTTCGATTATTTTCATATTATTATTTCACTATTCAGAATATCAACATTGCGAACAATTATAAATACTCTTTTTATGGAGTGCATACATCTTAATTTACTTGAATAGCTTTTAGAATGTCTTCTCCCATTTTTAACAAAGCTTTTTTATTTTTTTTAACCAGATCATTTTTGGTATAGACTACCCTTTCTTTATAAAAAAGAGTTAACATCTTTTCCGCTAAATCTTCCTTCGAACCCGTCTTAAAGAAAAGAACCGTTTCATCATCCAATTCTGTGTTGACTGGTATATCAGAAACAATTGAAGGAATACCATAAGCTACGGACTCATAAACTGCTCCTCCTCCTGGTCCACCTTCAAACAGCGTTGGTTGTATTACTCCTATGCAGTTTTTAAGAACTTGGAGTTGATCCAATTTTGGAATGTAACCAAGTATCAAAATATTACTCTTTAAATCTAAATCAATAATTAAATTCTGTAATGATTCAAAATAATCTGGAAAACGATCATCATGAGTTTGACCAGTACAAATTAGACAAACTTTTTTATCATCTATTTTGTCTAAGAATAATCTAAAGCTTTTAAAAGCTGTAACATGATCTTTGTGCCTCCAGAATTGATTTGAAATCATAAAATACTTATCTGGCAGATTATATTTAGTTAGGCTCAATTCCGTTTTAAAAAAATCAAAATTTAGCACGGGACAAAATGGTAAAGCAATTATCTTTGCTTTTCTCTTTCCAAAAAATTTATCAATATCATTTTCAACCGATTTAGCATTTACTATTATTGTTTTAGCTTGATTAAGCATTGTAGAAAATTTATCATTTCTACTATTAATTTCTTCAGTTGAAAAAAAATCGGGATGATACCGATGTTGAAAATCATAAATATAACCAGCCCATTCAATTGGAAAATCTGATGACAAGGAATTAAAGCAAGGTAACATAAAGTCAATATTGTATTTTATTGCCTTTTCAGTTAGATCTGCTTCTGTACCATTGTAATAATAAACTTTAATATTATTATTGACGCTTTTAAAAGTAGCTACAAATGATTTTTGACTAATCACTCTTTGTAATAAATATTTTTTTCCAAATAGCTTATTTAAAACTGATTTAATCTTATTTTTTATTTTTATTTTGTAATCAGAGTGATATGGAATAAATACATAAATATTAATATTATTTTCAGTTTCATTAATAGAATTCAATCCATTTAAAATCAACCGAATAAAATCAACTCCACCTCCCCAATTAATAAATTGGTCTGCTAATATTCCTAAATTCAGTTTATTCATACTTAACCTTTTCTGCTGAAAAACAATACTCCATTTTCCTCTCGTTGTTTTACAAATCCGTATTTGATATATAATTTAATCGCCTTGTCGTTATTTTCATCAACGGATAATTTAACTTCAGGTACTTTTAAATCATCTGCCTTCTTAATTAAATATTGCATAACAACATTACCATATCCATGTCCTAAAAACTTTTGACTAATTGCTATTCCCAACCATACATTATCAACTTCTTTATCCAAGTGCCCATACCCTATAGGTTTATTTTTGTATAATAATAGAATGGTAGATAAATGATTATCAATAACCGAAATTTGTCTTGAATTGAAATATCTAAAAGAATTACTACTATCTCCCATTGATGCAATAAACTCTTTAAGGAGTTCAATGTTTTCTACATTAGTGCTACTAATTTCTAAAATCATTTTACAACACTTCCTTTATTTTTTCACATATAAATTCAATTTCTTCGGTTTTTAAAGTTGGATAACTTGGTAAGTTCATTCCTCTCCATCCTAAATTTTCTGCAACAGGATGTCTCTGATATTGACTCGAATACATTGGCATAGTATGCACAGGATAGAATAGTGGACGCGTTTCTATTCCTTCATTTTCTAAATGTGTTCTTAATAAATCTCTTTGTTTTGCATCATTTGTCAATATAGAGCACATCCAATATGAATGATAAACATCTTCTCCATTTGGATCATGAAAAATAACGGAAGTATTTTCTAAACATTTCCTGTATGTGTCTGCTACTCTTTTCTTTTCTATTAATACTTGTTCAATATTTTCTAACTGCGCTAATCCAATTGCGGCACAAATATTTGTCATCCTATAATTATATCCAATTACATCATGCCAGTATTGACGATGTTTCGCTAGACCTTGACCTTTAAAGTGTACTGAACGCTCATGAAGTGTTTCATCATTTGTAACGACCATACCTCCCTCTCCAGTAGTTATTGTTTTGTTTCCAAAAAAACTGAAAGTAGAAATATCGCCATAAGTCCCAACATGTTTACCTTTATACATGGTTCCAATAGCTTCTGCACAATCTTCTATTAAAAAAAGATCATTTTTTTTACATATTTCAACTAAAGCATCCATATCACATGGATAACCATATAAATGAACCGCCATTATTGCTTTAGTTTTTGGGGTTATTTTTTTAATAACATCCTTTGGATCAATTTGCCAGCTCTCTTGTATGGAATCTACAAAAACTGGGGTGGCACCTGTATAAGCAATTGCATTTACAGATGCAATGTAAGTTAATGTAGGTACAATAACTTCATCACCTTCACCAATACCTAACGCCAATAAAGCCAAATGAATTGCTACTGTTCCATTAGAAACAGTAGTTGCATGTTTAACTCCTACATAATCAGCAAACGAATTTTCAAATTCTGAAACGAATTTTCCTTTTGATGAAATCCAAGTTGAGTCTAAACATTCATTAACATATTTTTTTTCATTACCATTAAGTACTGGTTGATATACAGGAATTTTATACATATTTTTAAATTTAATTTTATCCTAATTTTTTTATAGTTTTTGCTGGATTACCACCAACTATCGTGTTTTCAAGAACATCTTTGGTAACAACAGATCCAGCGGCTACCACAGCATTATTTCCTATTTTAACTCCTTTTAGTATTATTGATCGCTCACCTATCCATACATTATCACCTATTATAACTTCGGAGTTATCTACTAAATGATACCTATCAACTGTTCTTTCATTCCAAAATTTAATAGTAGCATTTAATCGTTCAACTGGATCAATAGGATGTTCATTGGTATCACTAATATAAACATCTCGACCAAACATACAATAGTTACCTATTACAACGCGATTAGCACATACTATTTGTGTTCTTAAACTTGTCCAATTATAATTACCTATTGTAACTTTACCATAATCATAACATCTTATATGAAAATCATTACTGAATTCGTTATTATTTCCAATTACAATCGATTCCTTTTTACCATGATTTTCTATTGCGAAAACCTTAGGTATTAAAACATTTTGACCAATAATTGCATTGATTTCAATATTAAATAAAAATGGAAATGCTTTTTTTAAAATTACTTTACTTATTCCAAATACCTTGCGCATCATTTTTAATTATTTTACGATATTGAATAAAGCATACTATTGATCCAAAACTTAAACTGATAAAATTTGCTGCTGGCATTGCATAAATACTCCAATTTAGAACTTTAACTAAAAAAAAAGATAATGGGATATTTATTATTCCAACTATAATTGCTGAATAAATTTGCAATCTAATTTTTCCAACACCATTAAGAAAACTAGCTAAAATTCCATTCCAATTTGAAATAGCAACATACCCGCAAATAGCAATTGATAAATTTAAGGAAACTCTAACTTTATCACCAACCCAAAGTTTAATTATAAAATTAGCAAAACACAACATTATCCCAAGAATAATTACGCTTAAGAACCAGTACTTATAAAGTTTCTGCATACTTTTTTTTATCCATAAGTAATCTTTTATATGATAGGCTTCAGTAAATGCCGTCCAGTAAGGTGCCAAAATTATTGTAAAAAGAATAGTAATGATACTGTAATATTTATACGCAACATTAAAATTAGTTACGTCAGCTGGACTAAATAGTTGAGCAATTAGAATATTATCCGTTTGAAATATGATAAGGCTAATTATCTGAAGAATAAAAAATTGAGAGCCCAAGCTCATTATTCCCTTTGATTTTCTAAAATCTACATATTTAATAGAAGGCTTAGCGATTTTAAAATATCCACTAAATAAATAAATATTGGCCAAAAGTGAAATTAAAAATGGTATAACAGATAAGCAAAATGCCAACAATACCAAATCAGCTTTAGTTGTTTTGGTCAAGATCCAAACTGAAATTGTTAATCCAAGATTACTTATGAATAAAAGAATTGAACTAATTGAAACCATTTGAAATGAAGAAGCCACTACATTGATGATATCAGTAATGAACTTTAACAAGAAAAACAATGAAACTATAGTTACTACGTTTTGTAATTCGTTTTCTGGAATGAAGTTAGAATTAAATACAACTTGCCAAGTAACCCATTTATAAAATAAGAGATATAATGCTATTAAAACACAAGCAATTATAGTAATTATCATATAGGTTGTACTAACATACATTTGGGCTTTCTCGAAATCTTGAACGGCCAAACTCTCTGAAAGTTTATTCTTTAATCCATTCCCAATACCTATATCAAACATAGCTACCCAACCTACTAATGAGGACAATGTAAGCCATACTCCATACGCATCAGGTTTTACATAATCAATTGTCAATGGAATTAGAGCAAATTGCAATAAAATGCTACCACCTCTAAAAAATAATGAAAGAACCGTATTTATGTTGGCTCTTTGTGTTCTATCATTAGGTGTTTTAAAATATTTTTTTATCATTAAAATTTTAGTTCTATAAACTAACTATTTTTATTTCTTTTTAGTAAATTTCTCTTTCGACGAAGTTCTTAAAAAGAAATCATCTCAATTCTTTTAAGCACAATTTAATGCCATTAGTTTGTTAACTAATTTTACTGTGGATATTTTAAAGCTTGCATGAGTACAAAATTAAATAATCATAAATATCTATAGATCTCTAAATACTTTTCTCACTATTAATCCTGCAACCGTTAAAAAACCAGCAAGAAAACCTCCCATCAATAATCCTTTAGCTTTCCCAAAACGCTCTTTATACAATGGTAAAATAGGTCTATCAATTACTTGAATTAAAGGTATTTCTTTACGTAATGTAACTTTTGCCAATTCACTTTGCTTAACTAATTCTGTCAATATAGCTGTATTAGCCTGTACATCTACTTGTCTTCTTGCTGATGGAGTACGACGAACATTAAGAGCAGGATTTAAATTAAAAGTATTATCATTTGCAACTGCTACTCCAGTAATTGCTCCATTCAATTCTCCACGAACAGAATCAACTTGACGCTCTAAAATAGCCATATTAATTCTGGCTTTTTTACTTTTAGTCTCAATATAAAATTGACCGACTTCTCTTGCTAATGCTTCGCAAAAATATTTCGAGAATAACTCATTAGTCGATGACACATCTATATTTATAATTGATATTTTTTTGTCTTTTTGCGCAACAGACAATCCCGATTTAGAAAGATTTACATACATTAATCCCATTATACTATCTTGGTCTCGAGTAAAGGCTTTACGATTTGCATTTGGTGAAAATTGAATTGAAGAGTATTTCGGTTTATCATTCCATTTTTTTCTCCATTCATTGTTCTGAATATACATTTCAGCCAATGAAATTATTTTCCCATCTATATTAACTGGAGATAATAAAGTTTTCTCTACCATTGACCTTGATTTAAACAATTCAGTTAAATTAGAGCCAGAAAAAATTCCTCCTCCACTTCCACCTAAATCCAAACCAAAAGAACTAGCCAGTCCTAATGCACCTCCTAATCCACCACCACCTTTTTCATCTTCTAAAGCAAAAGTCAATGTAGCAGTATATACTGGTTTTTTTATAAATGAGTAAGTCAATCCTAAAAGGGCACCAATAATTCCTGCTAAGACAATAATTTTCCTTTGCAAAAGCAAATAGTTAATCCATTCTTTTATTTTAGCGAGTAATTCTTTTAACGATATTTCATCGTTTTCATTAAGTCTATTATCCATTAAAAATTATTTAAAAGCTGTAACAATTAACAATGCTAAACTTGTGAGCACACTACCAATACCAACCCACTCGCCGGTACTCATCTTTTTAGTTTCAGGTTTTTCCGGCACTACAATCTGAGAATCCGGTGTTACTGTAGGATAAGATCTAAAAAATAAAAATGATCCCGTCACTGAAGCTTTACCATTTGGGTAGATAATATAGGCCTTTTTCTTCCACCCTTTACTGTCTACACCTCCTACAGCATTAATATAATATTTAAATCCTTTTCCACTTCTATATGGAATTTCAGAAGTCAGCAACACATTTCCTGTTACTTTAACCCCTTCATTATAAACAGCAACTTCAATCTCATCACCAGGAAACAATGTAACATTAGAATAATGGTTTTTATCTTTTACGATTTTTTCCCAATTAACTGGAATAGTTGCAAATTTTAAATCCTCTTTTAATTTTTTAGCGAGTTTATCTTTTAAGGAATCATTTTTAGTTAAGTTCAAATCAATACTTTGTAGTTTATCAATTTGTTCCTGTTTAATAGGTCTCTTAATTTTCATGCCATCTAAATTAGCAATGGATGTTAATCCTCCTGCTCTCATCACAACATTATATACCGTTTCTTTTTTATTTGCTAGTACATATTTACCAGGATAACTTACCGCTCCACTTACGGATACCATTTCCGGTTTTTCGTAAACTGCCATTCTTCTTATATTAATAACATCGAACGGTTTTAAAACAAAGTTTTTTATTTGCTCATTATTATCTGCTGTAATTTCCAGTTCAACTAATTCAATGCGTTTCGGATCTGCGTCATCAATTTCATCTGATTTTACCATTCTCGCAATTTCAACTCTTTTAGAAGCTGAACCCGTTAATCCTCCAACTTGAACAACTAGATCATTCAAAGTTAAATTCTCAAAATACTCATATTCACCAGGATTTTTTACTTCACCGTCAATTGTAACTTTATATTCTTCTCTAAAATCTAATATTGAATAAACAGTTACAATGTCTTCTCTTTTTAATTCTATATCAGCATTTAAGGCTCCACTTAAGGCTGCACTTAAATCTACATTTACAATTTCTGTAGTTAAATCGGTTTTTAAACGAATGATTCTTGCTCTTTTTGTATAAGCATCCTCCTTCAAGCCTTCTGCTCTTGTAATCAGATCAGAAATCCTCATTCCTTCAGTGAACGAATAGTAATCTGGCCTGAAAACTGCTCCGTCAATTTTGATACGATTTTCAAAACGATTTAGAATTTTAGTAACTCTAAATACATCTCCAGATTGTGGCTGATAAGTATTATATTCACTCTCATTTATATCATGAACCTTAAATTCTTTACCTGTTTTTTGCAGGACATTTACAGATGCAGTATATGCAAATTCGTTGAATCCAGATGCAAAATTTAATAGATCAGAGAATTTTTCGCTTTTTTTCATTTCAAAAATACCGGGGCGTTTTACTTCTCCTTCAACAGTAACTCTTTGACTGTAAGCAGGGATTCTAATTACGTCATTATCTTTTAAACTAACATTGTCAGACTGATCTCCTTTTACTAAAAATCGATAGATATCAATATTTCTATAAACTTTATTATTTCTAATTAATTCAATATTTCTGTAACTTCCATTTTTGCCTGGTCCTCCCGCTAAATGTAAAGCGTTATAAACTGTTGCTAAAGATGAAATAGAATAGTTACCCGGCTGTTTACCTCCAACAACGGTAATTTTAATAGTACGAATACGTCCTAAACTTATACTTACTTGAGATTGTCCAGACGAAACTGTACTATAAACTCTTGCTATTGCTGCCTTAATTTTTTGAGTAGCGGCTTCAATTGACATACCAGAAACTGCTATTTGTCCAACGTAATCAATGGAAATTTTACCTTCTACACTTACCGGAATACTTTCATTGTATTCCTGAACTCCGTAAATACTTACTTGTAATTCATCTCCAGGACCTAAAATGTAATTCATTGGAGTAGCAAGTTTTAAATCTGGCTCGAAATTTAACGTAGGATTATCAAACAATTCTGAACCAAAAATCAAAGCATTGGTAGAATCCTTAACTTTTTCATTTACTATTTTTTCTTGTTTCCTCCCGGAATTACTATCTGATTGTTTTGTGGCATTAGCTTTACCTGAATCTTTAGAATTCTTCTTTTCGAACTCGGAAAGTCTGATTTTTAACTTATTAAATTCTGTTTGACTCATTCCTTTAGAAAGTGCCATTGGTTCTGCCTGTTCGATTGAAGTGTTATTGCTTCTAAGCTGAGCACTTATTTTAGACAGGTCATCATCAGATAAATAGTCTACTTTTATAGTACTTAAATCTTTAGATCTAAGAATATCCTGTGCACTTGCATTAAAAGAGAACAAAAAAGTAAGAAACAGTATAAGAACGTATATTATTTTTTTCATGTGATTTAAGTTAATCTTAAAAAAATAAGCAATTAAAGTATTGTTATGAGTATTGTTTTTCATAGTATTCCTTATAAGAGCCAGATGTTACATTATGCAGCCACTCTTCATTATTTAAATACCAATTTATAGTTTTTTCTAATCCCTCTTCAAAAGTAACAGATGGCTTCCATCCTAACTCTTTATTAATTTTAGAAGCATCAATCGCATAACGCAAATCGTGACCAGGTCTGTCTTTCACGTGTGTAATTAAATCTTGGGATGTTCCAGATTCTCTTCCTAACTTCTGATCCATAATTTGACATAGTAATTTAACCAAATCAATATTTTTCCATTCATTAAATCCTCCAATGTTATAGGTTTCATGGTTATTACCTTTATGGAAAACTAGATCTATTGCAATCGCATGATCTTCTACAAATAACCAATCACGTGTATAGTTTCCATGTCCGTAAACCGGCAATGGTTTATTATTTATAATATTATTTATAAAAAGTGGAATTAATTTTTCTGGGAAATGGTATGAACCATAATTGTTCGAACAATTAGTCAAGACATATGGCAAGCCATATGTTTCACCATAAGCTCTAACAAAATGATCAGAACTAGCTTTTGAAGCAGAGTAAGGAGAATTAGGATCATAAGCTGTTGTTTCAGTAAATAATCCTTCAGCGCCCAAAGACCCATATACTTCATCTGTACTTATATGGTAAAATCTTTTATTCTCAAAATTTCCTTTCCATTGATTTTTTGCTGCATTTAACAAATTCATAGTTCCAATAACATTTGTTTTTACAAATGCTAAAGGATCTTCAATAGATCGATCAACATGTGATTCAGCTGCTAAATGAAGAACTCCGTCAAAATTATGAGTAGCAAAAAGTTCAGTAATAAAAACTTCATCAACAATATCACCTTTTACAAAAGTATAATTTGATTTATTCTCAATATCTTTTATATTCTCCAGATTCCCAGCATAAGTTAAGACATCCAAATTAAAGATTTGATAATCTGGATATTTATTAACAAAACGTCTCACTACATGAGAACCAATAAAACCAGCACCGCCAGTTATAAGAATTTTTTTCATTTTAATTTTATTAATTTAATAAATCTGAATTTATCTTTTCTAATTCACTGTAGATATCTTTAACATCTTGTGAGTTTTCTTTTTGCAAAATTAAATTAGCGCTATCTGTATAAACAAAAATAGTGTTTTTTAGACCCAGAAAAGTTGTATGCTTCCCTGAACCAATAACCATATTACCATTTTTATCAACTGGATGCCCCTTTAGAATTAAATAATCATAGACCGATTCAAAAGAACCTAAATCTGACCATGAAAAAGAAGCAGGAACGACTTTAATTTTTTTACTACGTTCCATCACAGCATAATCGATACTAATGGATGGAATTTGCATTGATAATTCCAAATCTAAAAACCCTTCTTTAGATGCTTCCCAAACTGCTTTGGATTTTTCATAAACATCTGGCTGAAATTGTTTTAATTCATCTAAAAGCACTCCTGCCTTAAAACAAAACATTCCACTATTCCATAAAAAATTACCTTTTGCAATAAATTCTTTTGCAGTTGTTTCATTAGGTTTTTCACGAAATGATACTACTCTATCACCTTTCGATTCAATATAACCATAACCTGTTTCTGGCTTTGTAGGTATAATTCCAAATGTTACTATGAAACCTTCTTTAGCTTTTGAAACTGCTTCTTGGATAGCATTGTTATAATCATCCATTTTATCAATAATATGATCAGAAGGAGTTATAATTAAAACATCACCAGGATCTGATGCAAAAGCCGAAAATGCTATGGCAGCAGCTGTATTTCTTGGTGTAGCCTCTACAATATTCAAATAAGTTGTATCGGTTTTATTCATTACTTTTCCACTCAAATGATGATTATCGACATTCCCAACCACCATCACTTTATTGGCCAAATGCCTGTTACGATCTACAGTCATTTCGAATAAAGATTTATTTTCAAATATTTCCAAATATTGCTTTGGTTGACTTTTACGAGAAAGTGGCCAAAGTCTACTCCCAACGCCTCCTGTCAAAATTACATGAGTTATCGACAATTCCATATATTATATTTTTTTTAATTGTTTTTCAGCAACCTCTCTTCTAAGGTTACTACTTGAAAATCGATGATCTCTAACATTAAAATATAATGCTATTCCTTTTTCTTCGCAATAAGCGCGACCAGTAAAATTTTTATCACGATACTCATCTCCTATAATACGTACATCTATTTTAAAGGATCGTAAAATATCTTCTAAATCTTGTTCTGTTGCATAAGGAACAATTTCATCAACAAATTTGCAGCCTTTTAATTGTATATATCTTTCTACTACTGTTTGTGAGGGACTATTTTTTTCAGGACGATCAAGTGTTGGGTCTGTTTGTAAACCAACTATTAAATAATCGCATTCCCTTTTTGCTTCTTCCAACATTTTAATATGTCCGGCATGTAATAAATCAAAAGCACTAAAAGTTATTCCTACTTTCATAATTTAATTTAAAAATTAAAGTCTATTATCAGCTATACTACCCAAAACTCCTTTGACATCGTATAATAAACTATTTTCTTTTTGCAACTCTGAAAAATTTAATTCTAAAAATTCTTTGTGAGAAACTCCGAGCACAATTGCGTCAAATGTATCATTTGGCAAAGTGTTAATTGTTACTAAATTATATTCTTTTTTTACATCATTCGCATTAGCCAATGGATCAAATATGGTAACTAAAATTCCGTATTCTTTTAATGCTTTTACAACATCTACAATTTTTGTATTACGAACATCTGGACAGTTTTCTTTAAAAGTAATTCCTAACATCAAAAGGTTTGCACCATTTACCGAAATACCTTTTTTGATCATCAGCTTTACGATCTGCGAAGCCACATATTCACCCATACTGTCATTTAAACGTCTTCCTGCTAAAATGATTTCAGGATGATATCCGAATTCCTGAGCTCTTTGTGCTAAGTAATAAGGGTCTACACCAATACAGTGTCCACCTACTAATCCTGGTTTAAATGGCAAAAAGTTCCATTTTGTTGATGCGGCTGCTAGCACTTCTTGTGTATCAATATTCATTAAATTGAATATTTTTGCTAATTCATTTACAAAAGCAATATTGATGTCTCTTTGTGAGTTTTCAATAACTTTAGCTGCTTCTGCCACTTTTATACTTGGTGCTAAATGCGTTCCCGCAGTAATTACTGACTTATATAAATTATCAACTTTTAAACCAATTTCAGGTGTTGAACCTGAAGTGACTTTTAATATTTTTTCGACTGTATGTTCTTTATCTCCCGGATTTATTCTTTCTGGTGAATATCCGGCATAAAAATCCTCATTAAATTTTAATCCTGAAACTTTTTCTAAAACTGGCACACACTGTTCTTCTGTAACACCTGGATAAACAGTTGACTCGTAAATTACGATATCTCCTTTTTTTAATATCTTACCAACAGACTCACTCGATTTATATAAAGGAGTCAAATCAGGACGATTATTTTTATCAACTGGTGTAGGAACTGTAACTATAAAATAATTACAATCTGCAATATCGTTTAAAGAAGTCGTGCAGTACAATCCGGCTTTAGTGGTAGAATTATCTACTAAAACAGCTTGCAAAGTAACATCATCAACTTCTAATGTTGTATCTGTACCTGATTTTAAAGAAGCTATTCTTGCTTCATTAATATCAAAACCTATAACTGAATATTTAGTAGCAAATAATCGAGCCAAAGGCAGGCCAACATAACCCAAACCAATAATGGCTATTTTTACGTTTTCGTTCAATTTGTAATCTTTTTTATCTATTTCAGTCATAACAATTCACGGCTTCGCCACTCTGAGTCACAAAATTGGACACAGATACTCTAAAATCATTTTCGGCAAATATAACATATTAAGTCAATCTATTCAATACGGTTTCCCGTAATACAGAAAAAACAAGCAAATAAATAGTACCACTAGCCACCAACACTCTATCAATCAGTATGTAAAAATTCACCTTATAAAAAAAACAGAAAATAAACTTTCTATTTAGAGAAATTTTACCTTCTGTTAGTATCAATAGTTACACAATATAACTACATTATTTATATTTTATTTTAAGAACACATCCTAAAGATTCCAAAACTAATGTATAATAGGTGTTTGAAATTTCCTGAACTATTGCATCCTGATTACTAAAAACTCCTGATTCTAACTTTATACGATCCCCTACCTGAATCGAAGTTACTGAAATATCACTGATATTTGGAGCTGCCAAGCTTGTTTTTATTATTTTAATTTCTTCATCACGAACAATTGCAGGTTTTCCTAACCAAAACAGAAATCGAACTACGCCAGAAACTTGAAAAACAGAACTACGATTAGTATCTTCTAACTGAACAAAAACATAGGAGTTAAAAAGCGGCACCTCAATCTTCTTCTTTCTATCTGTCCATTGTTTGATTTGAATTATTAATGGACAATAACATTCAATTCCAATTTCATTAAGTTTTTCGGCAACTTTTTTCTCCCACTTGGGCTTTGTATACACTACATACCAATTTTTCATTTTTGTCTCTTATTGAAATAAAATTTTAAAACAATCTCTCACTATTCATTTCATATCAAATTTCACCTCAATATCTTTTTCAATTAAGAACCTATTCCTTTATAAATAAACCCTATTGATTCTAATTCTTTTGCATTCAAAATATTTCTTCCGTCAAAAAGGAATGCCGGTTTGTGCATTGAATCGTAAATTTTTTGCCAGTCATAAGTAGTAAACTCATCCCATTCCGTTAGAATCGCAATGGCGTGAGCACCTTTACATGCTTCATAAGCATTATCAAATATTGATAAGGCTTTGCTATTCGCTTCATCACTTCTGGTTTCTAAATAATCTAAATCACTTAACATCTTATTTCTTGAAACCTTTGGATCATAAACAGAAATTTTAGCCTGCTCATTGATAAGATCATCAGCAACATAAATTGCAGCAGATTCTCTGGTGTCATTGGTATCTTTCTTGAAAGCCCATCCCAAAAATGTAATTTTCTTATCCGCAACCGTATTGTATAAAGTCTGAACTATTTTATTCGAAAATCTTCTCTTTTGATGATCATTCATTATAATTACCTGTTCCCAATAATCAGCCACCTCATTTAATCCGTAAGACTTTGCGATGTAGACCAAATTCAGAATGTCTTTTTGGAAACAAGAACCACCAAAACCAACAGATGCTTTTAGAAATTTCGGCCCAATTCTGCTATCCATTCCAATTGCTTTTGCAACTTCGCTCACATCAGCACCCGTTTTTTCGCATAGTTCAGACATTGCATTTATAGATGAAATACGCTGTGCCAAAAATGCATTTGCAGTTAGCTTAGAAAGTTCTGAAGACCAAACATTTGTTGTCAAAATTTTATCTTTGCTTACCCAATTTGCATAAACATCAACTAAAGCATTAATTGCTTCTTCACCTTCCGGCGTTGTATCTCCACCAATTAATATTCGATCAGGATTTAGCAAATCTGTCACAGCAGTTCCTTCAGCTAAAAATTCAGGATTTGATAAGATTTGGAACTGAACTCCATTTCCGGTATTGTCCAGAATACTTTTTATCGCTTCGGCTGTACGTACTGGTAAAGTTGATTTTTCTACGACAATTTTATTATGCTTCGCAACTTTGGCAATTTGTCTGGCACAAAGTTCTATATATTTTAAATCGGCAGCCATGCCTTTTCCTTTTCCGTAGGTTTTTGTTGGCGTATTTACAGATATAAAAATAACCTGAGCCTCATCAATTGCTTTTTCTACTTCTGTCGAAAAGAAAAGATTTCTTCCTCTTGCCTCAGCTACTATTTCTGAAAGTCCCGGTTCATAAATTGGAATATTATCTGTATTTGGATCGTTCCAATCTTTAATTCTTTGTTCATTCAAATCAACAACAGTCACTTGAATATGCGGACATTTTTGAGCAATTACTGCCATTGTCGGACCTCCAACATAACCTGCACCAATGCAACAAATTTTTGTAATTTTCATTTAATTTACTATTATCTTGATCCTTAATTTTATTTTAAATTATTCCAATACCAGCTTACAGCTTCTTTTAACCCATCTTGCAATGAATATTTAGGATCATATCCTAAAATTGTTTTCGCTTTATCTATACTTGCTAGTGAATGCGGAATATCTCCTGCTCTATTTTCTCCATAAACAATTGCTACATCAGCTATTTTAGCATCAAATTCAGATAGATATTTTTTTAAATATACTACCAAATCGTTTAATGTATTGCGATCTCCAAATGCGGTATTGTAAACTGTATTTATAGCTTCCGGATTTTGACTCGTCATTGCCAATTCATTCATCTGAATTACATTGTCGATATAAGTAAAATCACGGGAATAATTTCCGTCTCCATTTATGACTGGACTTTCATGATTCATTAGTTGTGTAACAAACTTTGGAATTACCGCGGCATATGCTCCATTTGGGTCTTGCTTTCTTCCAAAAACATTAAAATAACGCAAACCTATCGTCTCCAAACCATAAGTTCTACTGAAAATTTCAGCATACAATTCGTTTACATATTTTGTAATGGCATATGGTGATAATGGTTTACCAATAACATCTTCTACTTTTGGCAATCCCTCAGAATCTCCATAAGTTGAGGAACTTGCTGCGTATACAAATCTTTTAACTTTCGCATCACGGGCAGCCACTAGCATATTTAGAAAACCGGAAACATTAACATCATTTGTCGTAATAGGATCATTTATAGATCTTGGAACAGAACCTAAAGCTGCCTGGTGCAAAACATAATCGACTCCATCTACCGCTAAATTACAATCGGCGATATTTCGAATATCACCTTCTATCAATTTATAATTCGGATTATCTATAAAATCTTTTAAATTATGGCGGTGTCCTGTAGCAAAATTATCCAAACAAACTACTTTATGTCCTAATCTTAAAAAATATTCGGACAAATTTGAACCAATGAAACCTGCTCCACCTGTAATTAAAATTGTATTTTGAGTTGATGTTTTCATTTTTACCAATTATTTTTTCCTGAATTTATTCAAAATTTCTTGCCAGAAACTTATTTTATCTCCTTCATCATGATAACCATTTGAATAAGCTCCATAGCCGTATCCATATCCATAAGCCGTACCATATTTCGCTTTATTTTCATAACCATTCAAAATAATACTCGCATTTGCAAGCTCACCGCGCTGTACTCTGGTATTTAGCAACGTTATCATGTCTTTTTTAGTATAATTTTGTCTTACTATATAAAGCGTAACATCTGCAAATTGTGCTAACTCTAATGCATCTGAAACTAACCCAACCGGAGGAGTATCCAGAATAATATAATCGTATTTTTGTTTCAGTTCTAAAATCAAATCCCGCATTGCATCGCTCAAGATCAACTCTGACGGATTGGGCGGAATTGGTCCCGAAAGAATAACATCAAGATTCGGAATTTGTGTTGGGTTTATAATCTCAGCTAAACTATTTTGTTTTATTAAATAATTCACAACCCCTATTTGATTTTTCAAACCAAACTCATCTGCCAATCGTGGCTTTCTTAAATCCAGACCAATAATTACCGTTTTCTTTTCGCTTAAAGCGAAAACTGTAGCGATATTTATCGAACAAAATGTTTTTCCTTCACCACTTATAGACGAAGTAATCATCAATGTTTTTGAACCGCTTACTTGTTGTTTTTTATATAAAAACTGCAACGAAGAACGAATAGTTCTAAAGGCTTCAGAAAGCGCTGATTTTGGTTTATCAAAAACTGCTAAATTCAATGAATCTTTATTAACTCCAATGACACCAATCAATGGTATTTGCGTTAATTTACTAATATCTTCAGTATTTTGAATCGAATTATTAATAAAGAAAATTCCAAAAATAAACAGTAAAGGTATTAACGTCCCCAAGAATAAAGCCAGAATATAATTTACAGAAGTTTTTGGACCAATTAATCCACCGCCAATATCTTTTGCAGGATCTATAAAATGAATATCTGATAAATTCGAAGCTTTAACAATCTCAGCCTCATTTCTTTTCTTTAAAAATTCATTATAAATATTATCACTTAAATCATATTTCCTCTGGATCTTCAATAATTCCTGCTGTTGTTCCGGAAGTCTTTTTACAGTACTTTCAGCCTGACCTATTTTAGCATTTACCATTGCCAAATCTGTCAATAAAGATCCTTTTGCAGAAGCAATATTCTCCAGTAAAACATTTTTTACAGCCTGCATCTGGTTGTCAAAATCTTTAAAGATCTTATCACTTTTTACCGCATAAGCCATTTCTGATCTTTGTGTAGAAAGCGCTATAAGTTTCGATACATTCACAACAACATTTGGATCTTCGATTCCGGCAACAGATGGTGCAGGCAATCTCGAATAATCAACGCTATTATTTAAATATGATTTTAAAGAATTGTAGTACGCTATCTTTCTTGTGACCTGATCTCTTTCAACATCAAAATCCATTATTTTATCTGAAACTTTTTCGCCTCCTCCTTCAATCTCATAAATGTTTTTGTCTTTTCTAAAGGTTTTGAGTTCACTTCCGGTTTCTTTCAATTGCGACTCCATTGCAACAAGAGTACTATCAATAAAACGAATGGTATTAGTGGCAAATTGATTTTTTCCGTCAAGCTGAAGTTTGATTAACATTTTTACTGTTGCATTCAAATACTCTACCATTCGGGCTTTATTTGTTCCCTGCATTGATAATGTTAATATTGATCCGCCTTTATCATCAGATCCAACATTTACTCCTCTGTAACCTGATACAGTACCATCAAAATCATTGAATTTTACAAAATATTCGTTCCCTGTGTACATACCGGGATTATCATTGATTTGAAGTTTCCAGTTTAAAAAAGGCAACGAAACTTGCTCTCCAACCTTATATTTTTTTACAAATTCTGTTGGCTGAACCGCAGTATTGCTATAAGTATTATTAGAATAGGTTATTAATGAAACAGAATTATTCTCGAAAGGGATGCGAATTTCATATTCATTAGCACTCAGGAATTTAATACTGATCAAGGTGTTCGCCAACTGACCTTTTGATTTGTCTATATTGACATAAAAAGGAACAGCACCGTAAGAGTCTACTAAATTATATTTTCCCTGGGTAAGGTAATCGATGTAAAATTGCAATTTATCTACCACCAATTCGTTATGAGATCGTGATTGTATAATAGTCGAAATTCCGTTTACCTGATCTGAAACTCCTCCCCAATTAAAAACCAAACTGGTATTTGATGTAAAAAACGGATTTCTTTCTTCTTTTATTGAAACCATCGTTTGCATCGCGTAAATTTTCTCTTTTCGAATATTTACCTGATATGCAATTGTAAAAGCAATTATCAAACTAGCCAAAAACCATTTCCAATAACTTAAAATCTTCAACAAGAATCCTTTAAAATCAAAATTTGAATGATTCTCAAAAATGGAAAAATCTTTTATATCTAACATTTTTTGAATTTAAGTTTAGTTTTTAAGCAATAGAAAAACTGTCGTGGCCAATGACAAAACAGTAATAATTGTAGTTATAGATTCTATACCTGTTTTTCCTGTTCCCCATGTTTTTTGTTTGAGCGGTTTCACATAAACATAATCATTGGGCTGCAAATAAAAGTAAGGTGATTTTATCACATTAACATCTGTTAAATCAATATCATGCATTTGTACGCCTGTTGGAGTCTGACGAATTATTGTTACCTCTTTTCTATTCCCGGTTATGGTTATATCGCCGGCATTTGCAATGGCTTCCATAATATTAACATGCTCCTGAAACAATGTTTTTGTACCAGTACTTCCTACTTCGCCATTTATTGTATATCTAAAACCTGCTAATTTTACGGTAACAAAAATATTAGCTTCTTTTTTAAAATATTCTTCCAGCAATTTTTTTTCAATTGTAACCCGGACTTCTTCAAGCGTATATCCTATAACATTAATTTCTCCTAATATTGGCATTCTAATATTGCCGTGATCATCAACAGTAAATCCGTTAAAATACAATCCTGACTCAGATTTCCCAGCTCCCGAAGCACTATCTGTTGTATTAAAAATTGAAACTAATTTAGGATCAATTGCTTTTATATCGACACTTAAAATGTCATTTACTTGTAATCTATATGGTTTAGATTCTACTGCGGCAATATTATTTTGCTCTGCTGAAGTATTTTTATCCTGCAAATAGGTTAAGTCTTTTACTGGAATACAAGATGTAAACAACACACCAATTAACAGTAATATATAAAAGCCGTTTTTTGTCATTATTGAAATTTTATCGCAAATATAGCTTTTCCTTTAATCTTCAGAAAATCTAGCCTTTATTTGGGTTTATTTAATTGTTTTTGAAAGTTTTTTCGAACGGAACACGATGTAAAATACTTCTTCCGAGTGTAATTTCGTCTGCATATTCTAACTCATCACCTACTGAGATACCCCTGGCAATTGTAGAAATTATAATTTCTGATTCGGCAATTTGCTTATAGATATAAAAATTGGTAGTATCCCCTTCCATAGTTGAACTAAGGGCAAAAATAATCTCGATTACTTTTCCCGCTTTTACTTTTTCGACCAAACTTAAAATATTTAACTGACTTGGACCAACACCTTCTATAGGAGAAATTTTGCCGCCTAAAACATGATAAATTCCTTTATACTGACCGGTATTTTCGATCGCCATAACGTCACGAATATCTTCGACTACGCAAATAGTCTGATGATTTCGTGCCAAATTCGCACAGATTTCGCAAACTTTTGTATCTGAAATATTGTGACAGCTTTCGCAAAATTTAATATCCTCACGCATATTTAATAATGCCTGAGACAAAAAGCCTGTTTGTTCTTTGGGCTGTTTTAATAAATGAAGCACCAAACGCAATGCCGTACGCTTACCAATTCCAGGCAATTGCGACATTTCGTTGACTGCTTTTTCTATTAATTTTGATGAAAATTCCATGACGACAAAAGTAATATTTTTAATGGTTTAGTAGACTGGGAGACAACTAAATTCAATATGATCAAGAATACTAATTATAAATACAAAAGTTCTTTCTAGCCCAGATGGCAACGGCATCCTTTTGTGGTGGGGTTCACCACAAAAGATATAGTGGACAGCTGGAAATAGCTCCTAAAAAAATTAATATTGATTTGTAGCTAATAAAACCAAAGTACAAGCAACTTCTGCCTTAATATTATTCAATTCTAATAATTGATACAATTCCGGATTTTCGGTTCCCGGATTAAAAACTACACGCTTTGGCTGTGCTTCGATTATGTAATTGTAGTAATCACGCTGACGCGTAGGATTTAAATATAACGTTACAGTATCTACATTTTTTACCGGAATTGCTTTGGTATAAATTTTTACGCCTGCAACTTCTCCCGTGTTTTGACCAATTGCCAATACAGTATGTCCTTTTTCGACTAACATATTTATGGCTTTAAAAGCGTAACGATCTGGTTTAGTGGTTGCACCCAGAACTAAGGTTTTTTTATTTTTCATCATTTTTAAATATTTTACAAAAGTAATCAAAAAGAATGAGCTTATTTTAGGTTATTGATTTAGAAATAATAACATTCGAAACAATATCCTAACAAGAATTTGCTTTCGGATATTAAAAAATAACTATTTTTACTTCATTAACTCAAACTTCATGGATTTATTCATTTATTTATTTGCTGCTCTTTTCTCGGTCTTAAATCCGATTGGGACGGTGCCAATTTTTGTTGGACTTACACAACATGATTCTCAGGAGGAACGTTCTCGAATCTCGCTTTGGACTGCTATAAACGTTTTTATCATTTTAATTGTTTCGTTTTTTATTGGCCAATATGTTCTAAGCTTTTTTGGAATTAGTATTGACGCTCTTCGAATTGCGGGCGGAATTGTAATTGTAAACTCTGGTTTTTCTTTGCTTTCCGGAAAAATTAATAAAAAACGAGGAATCAATAAAAAGGTTGAAACAGATGCACAACAGCGTAATGATATTGCACTAACACCATTAGCAATACCAATGCTGGCAGGCCCCGGATCAATATCTTTGCTTATTGCTTTTTATCAGGAGCATCACGGAATGGAGGAAATTGTCATCTCTACCTTGGCTATTTTAGCTATTGCAATTGCCATTTTTGCCATTTTAAAAAGCGCCCATTATTTAGCACGAATATTAGGAGCATCAGGAATTGTTGCTATTTCAAGAATTGTTGGTTTTATAGTAATTTCTATCGGAATTCAATATATCGTAAGTTCGATCATTAATATAGTCAAAGGAAATTTGATGTAACTCGTTCGACATTTCTAATAAAAAAAAATCCAAATTCCAAAAACTGAAAATCAGTAAGGAATTTGGATTTTTTTTTAGTTACTAAAGCTTAATTTCTTGGCAGAAAAACTTCGGCCATCATGCATCTTGCACTTCCGCCTCCGCAAGCTTCAATCGTATCAAGGCTTGAACTTAAAATTTCAGCATGATTTTCTAATTGCGCAATTTGCTTTGAAGTTAAACTTTGATGCGCTGATGCACTCATAACAATATATTTCTTGTCATTTGTACCTCGAACTTCCAGCATATTACCGGCAAAATTATTTACTTGAGCCTCGGTAATCAAAATAATTTCTTTTTTATCCGCTTTTAGGTTTTCAAGAACCATTTTGCGTTCTTTTTTATCATCTATAGAATCTGCACAGATAACCGCAAATGTTTCTCCTAAACACATCATTACATTAGTATGATAGATTAGTTTACGTTCTCCATTGACAGTTTGAAAAGCTTCAAAAATAACCGGAGCATAATCAAAGTCTTCACAGAATTCGATAAATAATTCTTCATCTGCGCGAGGAGACAAAGCGCAATATGCTTTTGCATTCGCACGGTCTAAAAGCAAACTTCCTGTTCCTTCCAAGAAAAAACCATCTTCTTCTGCAGATGTATAATCCATTATATTAGCAATTTCGAATCCTTTATCTTCAAGAGTATCTAAAATATCTTCTCGACGTTCCTGACGGCGATTTTCTGCAAACATTGGATAAAGTGCTACATCTCCATTTTCATGAAAAGAAACCCAGTTGTTTGGAAAAATACTATCCGGAGTATCTGTTTCTAATGTATCATCAATAACCGTAACATCAACCCCAACAGCTCTCAATTTTTCTACAAAAACATCAAATTCTTGTTGCGCTTTTGCATTTACCGTACTTGGTAAAAGTCCGTCTAATACTTTTTGATAATAATTATTTACTGCAGTTTGCTCATTCATTCTAAAGGCAACTGGCCGAATCATTACAATTGCATTTGTTGTTTGTTTCATTTTTATTTTTGTTATGGGTTGTAGGTTATGAGTTATGAGTTTTGAGTTTCTAAACTATAAGGCACTTAACTTTTCCACTTCTCTTCAACATATTTAATAAAATTAAATATTCTCCCTCCCAACCCTTCATAATTATTAATTAACTGATCCATACTACTAAATGTATTAGGATAAAGTTTCGCTATTTTTTCTAAATGCCCAATAGTTTCAAGACAACTTGAATGTGAATAAATTAAAAATTTAATAAAATCCGCTTTATATCTTCTTCTCCCATAACCTTCAACTATATTAGAAACTATAGAATCTGAAGATCTACGAATCTGACTTCCTAACTCATACAATTCATACTTAGGAAGTTTTAGCGACGAAGGATGAACTATATAAAACAGCTCCAGTCCAATTTTGTAGACATCTAAATCTTTATAACTTTTCATAAAAAAACTTATTGAATCTCATTCCCACACTCATAACTCACACCTCACAACACAAAACTCAAAACTAGTCTCTAATTAAAGGCAAAGTCGAACATCTCAACAAACCTTCTTGCTTTGCAATTTCAGCATACGGAATTTCTTCAACGGTAAAACCTTTAGCACGTAACCAATTGTTCAATCTTGTAAAATTTTTCTCTGAAACGACTACATTTTCATCAATAGAAAACACGTTAGAAAACATGTTGTACATTTCGTTTCTTTCGATGTGAAATAAGTTTTCTTTTCCAAAAAGATTCACTAAATACATGTAATCAGCTTCTTCGCGGAAACCTCTTTTATAAATAATCCCTTTATCTTTTCCAACAGGTTGAAAACAACAATCTAAGTGTAAAGCATTGTCTCTGGCTTCGATTTTAGATTTCACCAAATCAAACTCTTTTACGATTTTATTTGGAAACAACTCTTTAATAAAGTTAACACCATGCATATTAGTTCTTGCCGTAATATAATCTTTATAGTCACTTCCTTTATATGTCCCGATAAAGATATGATCATTCCAGAGCATAACATCTCCACCTTCGATGTGAACTTCTTCCGGCGGACGAACCACTTTTAAAGGATCTATCTGATCAATTATATATTGAATCGCATCTAACTCACGTTCTCTATCAGGAAGAATATTAGATTTCACAAAAGTATCATCTATTACAAAACCTATATCTCTTGCAAAAATCTGATTGTAATTCTCAATCATCTCAGGACGATAAACCGTTACATCATATTTTTGAAAAACAGCATTAAAAGCATCCATTTCAGCAACCATATCTTTTTCGACAGGATAAGTTCCTGCCTTAATATGCTCCAATGATTTAGGATCATAAGCCTCGTCTAAAGATGGAGTTGGCCCATTATGAACAGCAGAACCCAAGACTACAGCACGCAATCTAGACGTTTCGTTCTTTATATTTAATTGCAACATAACTTTATTATATTTTGGCCAAAGATAAAAAAAGCTTCACAGTTAAGTGAAGCTTTAAAATATTTTTATTTGTTCGACTTAAAGTCTCTCAACGGGTGCCCAGTATAAATTTGTCTTGGACGGCCAATTGGCTCTTTATTCTCACGCATCTCTTTCCATTGTGCAATCCACCCTGGTAATCTACCAATAGCAAACATTACTGTAAACATATCTGTAGGGATTCCTAGTGCTCTGTAAATAATTCCAGAATAGAAATCTACGTTTGGATATAAGTTTCTTGATTTGAAGTATTCATCTTCCAAAGCTGCTGTTTCTAATTTTTTAGCAATCTCTAAAATAGGATCTTCAACACCTAAAGTTTCTAAAACTTCTTTAGCTGCTTTTTTAATAATTTTTGCTCTTGGATCAAAGTTTTTGTAAACTCTGTGACCAAATCCCATTAAACGGAAAGGATCATTTTTATCTTTCGCTTTCGCTAAAAATTTATCAGTATCACCACCGTCTTTATTAATTTCTTCTAGCATTTCAAGCACTGCCTGATTTGCACCTCCATGAAGTGGCCCCCAAAGTGCAGAAACTCCTGCAGAGATAGAAGCAAATAAACCAGCATGAGATGAACCTACCATTCTTACTGTAGAAGTAGAACAGTTTTGTTCGTGATCTGCATGAAGAATAAATAATTTATCTAATGCTGCTACGATAACCGGATTAGCCGAATAAGGGCTTGTAGGCAATTTAAACATTAATTGCATAAAATTATCTACATAACCTTGTGTATTGTCATAATAATTTAACGGATAACCCATAGTTTTTCTATAAGTCCAGGTAGCAATTACAAGAAATTTACCCATTGTTTTACAAATGGCTTCGTACATCTCTTTTTCATTTTCAACGTTTACCGCTTTTGGATTAAATGCTGTTAAAGCACTTGTCAAAGCTGATAACACTCCCATTGGGTGAGCTGTTTTAGGGAACCCATCAATGATATTTTTCATCTCTTCGTTTACCAAAGTATGTTTTCTAATACCATTTTCGAACTGCTCTAATTGTTGAGCTGTTGGCAATTCACCAAAAATTAAAAGATAAGATACTTCCAAGAAATTAGCTTTCTCAGCTAAATCTTCGATTGAATATCCTCTGTAACGCAAAATTCCTAATTCTCCGTCTAAGAAGGTGATTTCACTTTTGCAAGAACCAGAATTTTTATATCCAGGGTCTAAAGTAATAATACCAGTTAAATCACGTAATTTGTTAATATCGATAGCTGATTCATTTTCGCTCCCCGTAATTACCGGAAGTTCAATTTTTTGACCATCTACTTCTAATGTAGCTATTTTTGACATAATATATCGGAAATAAATCTTTAAAATAATAATTTATCAAATCTAAGGAATTTAAGACTAATTAAAAAAAGAATACTGCTATGAATTTGTTAAAAGTCCAAAAAAAAACCATTCGCAGAAAACGAATGGTTTAAATTTAATATATAACTCTTACAATTATTTGATCTTGAAAGCGTTTAATCCCGGGAAATAAGCATTACTTCCTAATTCTTCTTCAATTCTTAATAATTGATTGTATTTTGCCATACGATCAGAACGAGAAGCAGAACCTGTTTTAATTTGACCACAGTTTAAAGCTACAGCTAAATCAGCAATTGTATTATCTTCTGTTTCTCCTGAACGGTGAGACATTACCGAAGTATATCCTGCATTTTTAGCCATATTTACAGCTGCAATAGTTTCTGTCAAAGTACCAATTTGGTTTACTTTTACTAAAATTGAATTTGCGATTCCTTTTTCGATTCCAGTTGACAGACGCTCAACATTAGTAACAAACAAATCATCACCTACTAATTGAACTTTGTGTCCAATTTTTTCAGTTAAATATTTCCATCCATCCCAGTCATCTTCGTACATACCATCTTCGATAGAAATAATTGGATATTTAGCAGCAAGTTCCGCTAAATAATCAGCTTGCTCTTCAGAAGTTCTGATTTTTCCAGTTTCCCCTTCAAATTTAGTATAATCGTATTTTCCGTTTACATAAAATTCAGAAGCAGCACAGTCAAGAGCGATCATAATTTCGTCTCCAAAAGTATATCCTGCTTTTTCAACTGCTAATTTGATAGTATCTAAAGCATCTTCAGTACCACCAGCCAAGTTTGGTGCAAAACCACCTTCGTCACCAACAGCAGTACTTAATCCTCTGTCATGCAAAACTTTTTTCAAACTGTGAAAAATCTCAGTTCCCATTTGCATAGAATGAGAGAAAGAAGTTGCTTTTACAGGGAAAATCATAAACTCCTGAAATGCGATAGGCGCATCAGAGTGAGAACCTCCATTGATGATATTCATCATTGGTACAGGTAGTGTATTGGCAGAAACTCCACCTACATATCTGTATAATGGCAATCCAAGTTCGTTAGCAGCAGCTTTTGCAGCAGCCAAAGAAACTCCTAAAATAGCATTAGCTCCTAATTTTGATTTGTTTGGAGTTCCGTCTAAATCAATCATTAATTGATCGATAGTGTTTTGTTCGAAAACAGAAGTTCCTACTAATTCTTCAGCAATAACAGTATTTACATTATTCACTGCATTTAAAACTCCTTTTCCTAAGAATGCTTTTCCTCCGTCACGTAATTCAACAGCCTCATGTTCTCCCGTTGATGCTCCAGATGGAACAGCAGCTCTTCCTAAAACCCCATTTTCAGTTATAACATCAACCTCAATAGTAGGATTACCTCTAGAATCAAAAATTTGTCTTGCGTGAACTTTAATTATAATACTCATTATTTTTGTTTTTTATTAATAAATTATATTTTTTTTCGAAATTATAAAAATATATAATAGAAAAATTGCATTCTTACTATTAAACACCTTTATTTATTAACTATATCGTTTTAGCAGTAGCGAGTTTTATGTTCTCAACAAACTGATCAAACAAATAAGAAGAATCATGTGGTCCTGGACTAGCTTCAGGGTGATATTGTACTGAAAAACAATTCTTATTTTTCATTCGCATTCCTGCTACTGTATCGTCATTCAAATGTACGTGAGTAATCTCTAATTCCGGATGACCATCCAAAGCTTCTCTCTTGACTGCAAAACCATGGTTTTGAGAAGTTATCTCCCCTTTACCGGTAATAATGTTTTTCACAGGATGATTAATTCCGCGGTGACCACCAAACATTTTATAAGTTTTAACCCCATTAGCCAGAGCTATAATTTGATGACCTAAACAAATGCCGAATAATGGTTTATCATCTGCTATAATTTCTTTAGCGACTTGTATTGCTCCAAATAATGGATCTGGATCTCCAGGCCCATTTGACAAGAAATATCCATCTGGATTAAATTCTGTCAAATCTTTATAGGATGAATTATATGGAAAAACTTTAATATAGCAATCTCTCTTAGCAAGATTTCTTAAAATATTCTTCTTGATACCTAAGTCTAATGCTGATATTTTGTAAGTAGCATTTTCATCTCCAAAAAAATAAGGCTCAGTAGTCGACACTTTTGAAGCCAACTCTAAACCTTCCATGTTTGGCACATTTGCCAATTCTTTTTTCAACTCTTCAACCGAAGTTCCATCCGTACAGATAACAGCATTCATAGCACCGTTATCACGGATATAACTTACCAACGCACGAGTATCAACATCAGAAATACAGATTAAATTCTCTTTTGTAAAATAATCTTCTAAACTTCCGGAAGCATCTTCACGTGAATAATTAAAGCTGAAGTTTTTACAAACTAAACCAGCAATTTTGACACTGTCAGATTCAATTTCTAAATCATTGACTCCATAATTCCCAATGTGTGCATTGGTGGCAACTAATATCTGACCAAAGTAAGAAGGATCAGTAAATATTTCCTGATATCCTGTCATCCCTGTATTAAAACAAACTTCACCAAAAGTTTTACCGCTAATTCCGATAGATTTTCCGTGAAAAATAGTTCCATCACTAAGTAATAAAATGGCGCTTTGTCGTGTAGTGTATTTCATTCTTTAATTTGTATTGTTTTTTTTTATCGTCTAATGAATCAGGCAAAACTGTTTCAATTGTAATTAGATATTTTGCAAATTTACTTCTTTAAAAGAGTGTCTCCAAGATTTTTTAAAACTTTCATTCATAAAAATAAAACCAGAGCATCAAAATAAGTTAAAAATCAGATTTCCTTAAAAAAAATCAAAAAAAAAGGATAAACTAAAAATTAGCTTATCCTTGATTTCTATAGAATCATTACTTTCATAATTATTCAGAAGCTTCAGTAGTCGATTCTGATTCAGCAGCTGGAGCTTCTGGAGTAGTCTCCTCAGCTTTTTTTGCTTTCCCACCACGACGGCTTTTAGCTTTTTTAACTTCTTTTTTACCACCATTGTAAAGTTCATTGAAATCTACAAGTTCGATCATTGCCATATCAGCATTATCTCCTAAACGATTTCCAACTTTAATGATACGAGTGTATCCACCTGGACGGTCTCCAACTTTAGCAGCTACGTCTCTGAACAAGTCAGTTACCGCATATTTACTACGTAAGTAAGCAAAAACAATACGACGGTTGTGAGTCGTATCTTCTTTTGATTTTGTGATTAAAGGCTCAACGAATTGTTTAAGCGCTTTAGCCTTAGCAACAGTAGTGTTAATACGTTTGTGCTCAATAAGAGAACAAGCCATATTAGCCAACATAGCTTTTCTATGTCCAGTCTGTCTGCTTAAGTGATTGAATTTTTTTCCGTGTCTCATTGCTATTTTAAATTTAATCCGCCTTAGCGGATTGAATTATTCTTTATCTAATTTGTATTTAGCTAAGTCCATTCCGAAAGTTAAATTCTTAACAGCTACAAGTTCATCTAGCTCAGTTAAAGATTTTTTACCAAAATTACGGAATTTCATTAGGTCATTTTTATTGAACGATACTAAATCACCAAGTGTATCAACTTCAGCCGCTTTCAAGCAATTTAATGCTCTCACAGATAAATCCATATCAACAAGCTTAGTTTTAAGCAATTGTCTCATATGCAATGACTCTTCATCATACGATTCTGTTTGTGCAATTTCGTCAGCCTCGAGTGTAATTCTTTCGTCAGAAAATAACATGAAGTGGTGAATTAAAACTTTAGCAGCTTCAGTAAGAGCATCTTTTGGATTAATAGAACCATCAGTTTTAATTTCAAAAACTAATTTTTCATAATCTGTTTTTTGCTCAACACGGAAGTTTTCAATTGCATATTTTACATTTTTTACCGGAGTAAAAATAGAGTCTGTAAAAATGGTACCAATTGCAGCGTTCTGTTTTTTGTTCTCCTCAGCAGGAACATATCCTCTACCTTTTTCGATTGTTAAATCGAAGTTCAATTTGATTTTAGAATCTAAATTACAGATAACAAGGTCTGGGTTCAGCACTTGAAAACCTGAAATAAATTTTTGAAAATCACCTGCTGTTAGTTGATCTTTACCAGAAACAGAAATTGTAACTGCTTCATTATCGATATCTTCAATTTGACGTTTGAAACGTACTTGTTTTAGATTAAGGATAATTTCGGTAACATCTTCAACAACACCTGAAATAGTAGAAAACTCATGATCTACACCTTCGATACGAACAGATGTAATTGCATAACCTTCTAATGCTGAAAGCAAAACTCTTCTAAGTGCATTACCAACTGTCAATCCATAACCAGGTTCTAAAGGTCTAAATTCGAATTTACCTTCAAAATCGGTTGAATCGATCATGATAACTTTATCGGGCTTTTGAAAATTAAATATTGCCATAAATTTCGACTAAGTCAATTATTATTTGTTGTACAACTCTACGATTAATTGTTCTTTAATGTTTTCTGGAATTTGAAGTCTTGCAGGTACAGAAACAAAAGTTCCTTCTTTAAGATCATTATTCCAAGTAATCCATTCATAAACATGACTTGAATTTGATAAAGAACGTTCGATAGCTTCTAAAGATTTAGATTTTTCACGAACTGCAACTTTATCACCAGGTTTAAGGTGGTAAGAAGCGATATTTACAACTTCACCATTTACAGTAACGTGTCTGTGAGAAACTAATTGTCTAGCACCTCTTCTAGAAGGAGCGATACCCATTCTAAAAACAACATTATCTAATCTTGCTTCACATAATTGTAAAAGAACTTCACCAGTAACACCTTTAGTAGCTGATGCTTTTTTGAATAAATTTCTGAATTGTTTTTCTAAAATTCCGTAAGAATATTTAGCTTTTTGCTTTTCCATTAACTGAACAGCATACTCAGATTTTTTACCTCTTTTTTTAGCCATCCCGTGTTGTCCAGGTGGGTAATTTCTTTTTTCGAAAGATTTATCATCTCCGAAGATTGCTTCGCCAAATTTACGAGCAATTCTAGTTTTTGGACCAGTATATCTTGCCATTTCTAAAAAATTAAATTTAAGGTAGAGATTATGAATTCAGGTCAAATCCTTCGATAATCTATGTTCTACCTTGTTTATACTATGAATAAATAAAATTAAACTCTACGTCTTTTTGGAGGACGACATCCGTTGTGAGGCATTGGAGTAACATCGATAATCTCAGTAACTTCAATTCCACCGTTATGAATAGAACGAATAGCAGACTCACGTCCGTTTCCTGGTCCTTTTACATAAACTTTCACTTTTTTAAGTCCAGCCTCAAGAGCTACTTTACTACAATCTTCTGCTGCCATTTGGGCTGCGTATGGAGTATTCTTTTTAGAACCTCTAAAACCCATTTTACCAGCTGAAGACCAAGAAATAACTTCACCTTTTTTGTTTGTCAAAGAAATGATGATGTTATTGAAGGTAGCAGAAATATGAGCTTCTCCCGTTGATTCAACGATAACTTTACGTTTTTTTGCAGTTGCTTTAGCCATATTACTTATTATTTAGTTGCTTTTTTCTTGTTAGCAACAGTTTTTCTTTTACCTTTTCTTGTTCTAGAGTTGTTTTTAGTTCTTTGTCCTCTTAAAGGAAGACCAGATCTATGACGGATACCTCTGTAACATCCAATATCCATTAAACGTTTGATGTTTAAAGAAACCTCAGAACGTAATTCTCCTTCAATTTTATAAAATGAAACTGCATCACGAATTGCTCCGATCTCATCATCATTCCAATCTTGAACTTTTTTGTCTTGGCTAACTTGAGCTTTTTCTAAAATCTCAATAGCTCTACTTCTTCCTAATCCAAAGATATAGGTAAGTGCTATAACACCTCTTTTATTTTTTGGGATATCTACCCCTGCTATTCTTGCCATAATTATCCTTGTCTTTGTTTAAATCTAGGATTCTTTTTGTTTATTACGTACAATCTCCCTTTTCTACGCACAATGATGCACTCGGGACTTCTCTTTTTTACTGATGCTCTAACTTTCATAGTGAATATCCTTTAATATCGATAAGTAATTCTTGCTTTTGACAAATCATAAGGACTCATTTCTAGTTTCACTTTATCACCAGGTAATAATTTGATGTAATGCATACGCATTTTACCAGAAATATGAGCAATTACGATATGTCCATTTTCTAACTCTACACGGAACATCGCATTTGATAATGCTTCGATGATTGATCCGTCTTGTTCTATTGCTGATTGTTTTGCCATATAAAAATTAAGCTACTGCTTTTCTATTTTTACCAGTCTTCATTAAACCATCATAATGTTTGTTTAACAAGTATGAATTGATTTGTTGAATAGTATCTATTGCAACTCCAACCATAATTATTAACGAGGTACCTCCAAAAAACATTGCCCAAGATTGTTGTACATCCATAATACTTACAACAATAGCTGGGAACACAGCAATCAAAGCAAGGAATAAAGATCCTGGGAAAGTTATTAAAGACATCACTTTATCAAGAAATTCTGAAGTTTCAGCTCCCGGACGAACGCCAGGAATAAAACCACCACTTCTTTTCAAATCATCAGCCATTTTGTTAGTAGGAACCGTAATCGCAGTATAGAAAAATGTAAATACAATAATTAAAGTTGCAAATACAAAATTATACCAAAATCCGAACATATTACTAAAAGCGCCAACAATAGATTGTGATGTGTCTGATTTAGACAGTCCAGCTACAGCTGCAGGTATAAACATAATTGCCTGAGCAAAAATGATTGGCATAACCCCTGAAGCATTAAGCTTTAAAGGAATCCATTGTCTGTTTCCACCTGCCAAGTCTTGCTCGTAATCCCCACTTGTTGTACGACGAGCGTACTGAACAGGAATTCTACGTACTGCCATTGTAAGCAATACACAAGAAATGATTACTAATAACCAAACGATAATTTCAATAACTAACAACATTGGACCACCATTGTTATTGGTAACTCTGGTTGTAAATTCTTGTATAAAAGCTTGCGGTAAACGAGCTAAAATACCAACCATAATCAATAATGAAATTCCATTTCCAATACCTTTATCTGTAATTTTTTCTCCAAGCCACATAGCGAAAATTGTACCAGTAACTAAGATAATAACAGAAGAAAACAAAAATTCAGGTGAATTAAAGCCTAGTAAGAATGCACTTCCAGGTAATGTTCTGTATAAATTATAGATATAAGTCGGACCTTGAACCAGTGTAATAGCTATAGTCAACCAACGAGTGATTTGATTAATCTTTTTTCTACCACTTTCTCCATCGTTTTGAAGTTTTTGCAAATAAGGAATAGCAATTCCCATTAACTGAACAACAATAGATGCAGAAATATAAGGCATAATTCCTAAAGCAAAAACTGAAGCTTTAGAGAAAGCACCTCCTGTAAACATATCTAGGATAGATCCTAAACCATTTTTAGTTTGTCCCGCTAAACCTGTTAATTGAGTTGCGTCAATTCCAGGTAGCGTTACGTGTGCACCAAAACGATATACTAAAAGCAACCCTAATGTAATTAAGATTCTGTTTTTCAGTTCTTCGATTTTCCAAACATTACTTATTGATTCAATAAATTTCTTCATCTTAGTAGATAAGTTATATAGTTACAGCTTCTCCTCCAGCAGCTTCAATAGCAGCTTTTGCAGTAGCAGTAAATTTGTGGGCAGTTACTTTTAATTTTGCTTTCAATTCTCCTCTACCTAAAATCTTAACGATTTCATTTTTGGTAGCCAGACGATTTGCTACGAAATCTGTCATTGAAACAGAATCAGTAATCACACCATTGTCTACTAATAATTGAAGCGTATCTAAATTAACACCTTCGTATTCTTTACGATTGATGTTTGTGAAACCAAACTTAGGTACACGTCTTTGAAGAGGCATTTGCCCTCCTTCAAAACCAATCTTTTTAGAATAACCAGAACGAGATTTTGCTCCTTTGTGACCTCTTGCAGAAGTACCACCTTTTCCTGAACCTTCTCCTCTACCTAATCTTTTATTTTGATTGTGTGTTGACCCTTCAGCTGGTTGTAAGTTACTTAAATTCATAACAGTATTTGTTATTTAGCTTCTTCGACAGAAACTAAGTGTTTAACTTTGTTTATCATCCCAAGGATAGCAGGATTTGAATCATGCTCTACAACTTGTCCCATTTTACGTAGACCTAAAGCTTCCAAACCTCTCTTTTGAGAAAGAGGACAGTTGATTTTGCTTCTTACTTGTTTTACTAATAATTTAGCCATAATTTCCTTGAATTAACCTTTAAAAACTTTTTCTAAAGAAACACCTCTTTGTTTTGCAACAGTATAAGCGCTTCTCATTTGTAATAAAGCATCAAAAGTTGCTTTCACTACGTTATGAGGATTTGATGATCCTTGAGATTTAGATAATACATCGTGAATACCTACTGATTCAAGAACTGAACGAACAGCTCCACCAGCAATAACTCCTGTACCATGAGAAGCAGGAATTAAGAATACACGCGCACCACCAAATTTACCTTTTTGTTCGTGAGGAACAGATTGTCCGTTCAAAGGAATTTTTACTAAATTTTTCTTAGCATCTTCTACTGCTTTCGCAATTGCTTCAGAAACGTCTTTAGATTTTCCTAATCCATGACCAACTACTCCGTTTTCATCACCTACAACTACAATAGCAGAAAAACCGAAAGCTCTACCACCTTTTGTAACCTTAGTAACACGATTAACACTTACCAGACGATCTTTAAGTTCAAGACCACTTGGTTTTACCAATTCTACATTTTTGTATTTAGACATAATATATTAGAATTTAAGTCCAGCCGCTCTTGCGCCTTCTGCTAATGATTTAATACGACCGTGATACAAATACCCACCTCTATCAAAAGTGATGGTATCAATCCCAGCTTTTAACGCTTTCTCAGCAACTAGTTTTCCAACAGCAGCAGCGATTTCAACGTTAGTACCTTTTCCTATTTCTTTTTCTCTTGAAGATGCAGATAATAAAGTAACTCCATTCACGTCATCAATAATTTGAGCATAAATTTCTTTGTTACTTCTAAATACAGATAGTCTTGGGTTAGTAGCAGTACCACTAATCGATTTTCTAATTCTGAATCTAATTCTCTGTCTTCTATCAGATTTTGTTAATGACATAATCTTATTTTTTAAGCTGATTTACCTGCTTTTCTTCTTAATACTTCACCCACAAATTTAACACCTTTTCCTTTGTATGGCTCAGGCTTACGGAAACCTCTGATTTTCGCAGCAACCTGACCTAAAAGTTGTTTATCAAATGATGTTAATTTTACGATAGGGTTTTTACCTTTTTCAGATATTGTTTCTAAAGCTACTTCCGGAGCAATTTCTAAAACAATATTGTGAGAATATCCAAGAGCTAAATCTAACTTTTGACCTTGGTTTGAAGCTCTATAACCAACTCCAACTAATTCAAGTTCTTTTGTAAAACCTTCAGATACACCAATTATCATGTTATTGATTAACGATCTGTATAATCCGTGTTTTGCTCTTTGGTCTTTATGATCAGATGATCTTTCTAACAGAACCTGATCACCTTCAACTTTTACAGTAATGTCCGAAAACTCCTGAGTTAGTTGACCTTTTTTTCCTTTTACCGTAACGATACCATCTTTAACTTCAACAGTTACTCCAGCAGCAATTACAATTGGGCTTTTACCTATTCTTGACATCTTATTTAGTCTTTAAAATTAGTATACGTAACAAATTACTTCACCACCTACATTTAATTGTTTCGCTTGTTTTCCAGTCATAAGACCTTTTGAAGTTGAAACAATTGCAATTCCTAATCCATTAAGGATTCTTGGTAATTTGGCAGCACCTGCATATTTACGTAAACCAGGTTTACTAATTCTTTGGATATCTTTAATTACAGGCTCTTTAGTATCTTTATCATACTTTAAAGCAATTTTGATTGAACCCTGTACAGAGTTGTCTTCAAATTTGTAACTCAAGATATAACCTTGATCAAATAAGATCTTAGTTATTTCTTTTTTTAGATTAGATGCCGGAATTTCAACAACTTTGTGGTTTGCAGCCACAGCGTTACGAACTCTAGTCAAATAATCTGCAATAGGATCTGTATACATATGTATTTGATTGCGACTATGGTTTTCGGGAGGCACTCGCCTCCCGAACCTTTAATCAATTAAAATTATTTTTTGGTTTGCAAAAGTACTAACTTATTGCGAGATTACCAAGACGCTTTTTTAACTCCAGGAATTAACCCATTATTAGCCATCTCACGGAAAGTTACACGTGAAATACCGAATTGACGGATATAACCTCTTGGTCTACCTGTTAATTTGCAACGATTGTGCAAACGAACTGGTGAAGCATTTTTAGGTAATTTTTGTAAACCTTCAAAATCTCCAGCTTCTTTCAAAGCTTTTCTTTTCTCAGCATACTTTGCTACCGTTTTTTCTCTCTTAACCTCACGGGCTTTCATTGATTCTTTAGCCATGTCTTAATTCTTTTTAAAAGGTAATCCTAATTCAGCCAATAATGACTTTGCTTCCTTGTCTGTTTTTGCAGTAGTAACAAATGTAATATCCATTCCTGAAATTTTGTTTACTTTGTCAATATCAATTTCAGGGAAAATGATTTGCTCTAAAACTCCAAGATTGTAGTTACCTCTTCCGTCGAAACCAGTAGCTTTGATACCACTAAAATCTCTAACACGTGGTAAAGCAGAAGTAACAAGTCTATCTAAAAACTCATACATTCTTTCACCACGTAAAGTAACTTTTGCTCCAATAGGCATCCCTTTTCTCAATTTGAATGACGCAACGTCTTTCTTTGAAATTGTAGATACTGCTTTTTGTCCAGTGATCTTTGTCAACTCATCAACTGCATAGTCAATAAGTTTTTTATCAGATACAGCTGCACCAACTCCACGGCTCAAAACGATTTTTTCAAGTTTTGGAACTTGCATCACGTTTGTATATCCGAATTCCTCTTTAAGAGCAGAGATTACTCTACTCTTATATTCTTCTTTTAGTCTAGGTGTATATGCCATTACTATAGTACTTGATTAGATTTTTTTGAAAATCTTACTTTCTTATCTCCTTCTACTCTAATACCAACTCTAGTTGTTTCCTTAGTTTTAGGATCAATTAGTGAAATGTTAGATATTTGTATAGAAGCTTCTTTCTTAACGATACCACCTTGAGGGTTTTTAGCACTTGGTTTTGTATGTTTCGAAACCATGTTTACACCTTCAACTATCGCTTTATTTTTCTCACGGTAAACACGTAAAACTTTACCTTCAGCACCTTTATGGTCTCCAGCAATAACTCTTACGATATCTCCTGATTTTATTTTTAGCTTTATCATCTTAAAACGAATTAAAGCACTTCTGGTGCTAATGATACAATTTTCATGAATTGTTTTTCACGAAGTTCTCTTGCTACCGGACCAAAAACACGAGTTCCTCTCATTTCCCCTGCAGCGTTCAAAAGAACACATGCATTATCATCGAAACGGATATAAGAACCATCAGCTCTTCTCACTTCTTTTTTGGTACGTACAACAACTGCAGTTGAAACAGCTCCTTTTTTAACGTTACCGTTAGGAGTTGCATCTTTAATAGATACTACAATCTTGTCACCAACAGAGGCATACCTTCTTTTGGTACCTCCTAAAACACGGATAGTTAAAACTTCTTTTGCTCCCGTGTTATCTGCTACTTTTAGTCTTGATTCTTGTTGTACCATAATTATTTAGCTCTTTCTAAGATTTCAACTAATCTCCAACATTTTGTTTTACTTAAAGGACGCGTTTCGCTAATTCTTACAGTATCTCCAATGTTACAGTCGTTTGTTTCGTCGTGTGCAACGTATTTCTTTGTTTTCAACACGAACTTACCGTATAATGGGTGTTTTACTTTTCTTACTTCAGCAATAACAATAGACTTATCCATTTTATTTGAAGTAACAACACCTATTCTTTCTTTTCTTAAATTTCTTTTTTCTTCCATCTTTCAGCAGAATACAATTATTGTAACTCTCTTTTAGTTAACTCTGTAGCCAATCTTGCAACTGTTCTTCTTACACTTCTAATTTGAAGTGGGTTCTCAATTGGAGAAATAGCGTGAGCCATTTTTAGGTCAGCATATATTTTCTTAGTTTGACTAAGTTTTTCTTGCAACTCCGCTGCAGAAAGATCTTTTATTTCTGATTGTTTCATAATATAAATTTAATTATGCTTCGAAATCTCTAGCAACGACGAATTTAGTTTTTACTGGAAGCTTTTGAGCTGCAAGACGTAAAGCCTCTTTTGCAACTGATAAAGGAACTCCTCCAACTTCAAACATAATTCTTCCGGGTTTAACAACGGCAGCCCAATATTCAACGGCACCTTTACCTTTACCCATACGTACCTCAAGAGGCTTCTTAGTAATTGGTTTGTCTGGAAATATTTTGATCCATAATTGTCCTTCTCTCTTCATGAAACGAGTTGCAGCAATACGCGCAGCTTCGATTTGACGAGAAGTTAAGAACATTCCATCTTCATGTACAGATTTAATACCAAACATTCCATTAGAAAGTTCATGCCCTCTTTGAGAGTTACCTTTCATTTTACCCTTCTGTACCTTACGGTATTTTGTTCTTTTAGGCTGTAACATTTTTCTTTAGTTTAAAAATTTACTTTCTTTTACGAGCGTCTGGTTTACCACCTTTATTAAAAGGTTTTCTGTCTCCTCTAGGAGAATCTCCACCTTTACCACCACCAGTTCCAGATTGTTTTTTATCCATTCCTGCAAGCGGAGAAAGATCTCTCTTTCCATAAACTTCACCTTTCATGATCCATACTTTGATACCCATTCTACCGTAAGTAGTGTGAGCTTCAGCCAAAGCATAATCAATGTCAGCTCTGAAAGTTGATAGAGGAATTCTACCTTCTTTGAAACCTTCTGAACGTGCCATCTCAGCACCATTCAAACGACCAGAAATCAAAACTTTGATACCTTCAGCGTTCATACGCATAGAAGCAGCAATAGCCATTTTGATTGCACGTCTGTAAGAAATACGGCTTTCGATTTGACGAGCGATGCTTGTCGCCACAAGATAAGCATCTAATTCAGGTCTTTTGATTTCAAAGATGTTGATTTGAACCTCTTTGTCAGTAACTTTCTTAAGTTCTTCTTTTAACTTGTCTACCTCTTGTCCGCCTTTTCCGATAATGATACCAGGTCTGGCAGTAGTGATAGTAACGGTTACAAGTTTCAAAGTTCTCTCGATGATTACTTTTGATACACTAGCTTTTGATAAACGAGCGTGGATATACTTTCTGATTTTATGATCTTCGGCAAGTTTATCACCGTAATCATTTCCACCATACCAGTTTGAGTCCCACCCTCTGATGATACCAAGTCTATTTCCAATTGGATTTGTCTTTTGTCCCATGCTGCTTAAGAATTGCTTTGTGTGTTATTGATAGCTCCAAGCACGATTGTTACGTGATTAGAACGTTTTCTTATTCTGTGTGCACGACCTTGTGGAGCTGGACGAAGTCTTTTCAACATCATTCCACCATCTACTCTGATCTCTTTAACAAATAACCCAGCTTCTTCTAAATTACCTTCGCTATTTTTTTGCTCCCAGTTGTTGATTGCAGATAATAATAGTTTCTCTAATTTTCTTGAAGCTTCTTTAGAACTAAATCTTAAGATGTTAAGTGCTCTTTCTACCTTCTGACCTCTTACCAAGTCCGCTACTAAGCGCATTTTTCTAGGTGAAGTAGGGCAGTTATTCAATTTTGCGAAAGCAATAGACTTATTAGCCTCTTTTCTCGCATCTGCTGTTTCTCTTTTACGAACTCCCATTGCTTCTTATTTTTTACCTTTATTTTTTGCTCCAGCATGACCTCTAAAAGATCTAGTTGGTGAAAATTCTCCTAATTTGTGACCTACCATGTTTTCTGTTACGTAAACTGGTACAAATTGACGACCGTTATGAACTGCGATAGTTTGTCCAACGAAATCTGGAGTAATCATAGAAGCTCTAGACCAAGTCTTTACTACACTATTTTTACCACTTTCTACGTTTTCCTGAACTTTCTTGTCTAACTTATAATGAACGAAAGGTCCTTTTTTTAATGAACGTGCCATATCTTATTATTTCTTTCTACGTTCTACGATATACTTGTTACTCGGGTTTTTCTTAGAACGAGTTCTATAACCTTTTGCTGGTATTCCATTTCTTGAACGTGGATGTCCACCAGAAGAACGTCCTTCTCCACCACCCATTGGGTGATCAACAGGGTTCATTGCAACAGGTCTTGTTCTAGGTCTTCTTCCTAACCATCTTGTTCTACCTGCTTTACCAGATACAACTAATTGGTGGTCTGAATTAGAAACAGCTCCAATTGTAGCCGAACAAGTTAACAAGATCAATCTTGTTTCACCAGATGGCATTTTAATTGTAGCATATTTTCCATCTCTTGCCATTAATTGAGCAAATGTACCAGCTGAACGAGCAATTACTGCTCCTTGACCTGGACGTAACTCAATACAAGAGATTACAGTTCCTAAAGGAATTCTGCTTAAAGGCAATGTATTACCAATTTCAGGTTGAGATTCTGGACCAGAAACTAATTTCTGACCAACTTTCAATCCGTTTTGAGCAATTACATAAGTTTTCTCTCCATCAGCATAAGCTAATAAAGCGATAAATGCAGTACGATTTGGATCGTATTCGATTGATTTCACTGTAGCCGGAATTCCGTCTTTAGTTCTTTTGAAATCAATAATACGATATCTCTGCTTGTGACCACCACCCGTATAACGCATGGTCATCTTTCCTTGACTATTTCTACCTCCAGAGTTTTTTATCGGCGCTATCAAAGAGCGTTCCGGCTTATCAGTTGTAATGGCGTCATAACCATTCACAACTCTAAATCGCTGACCTGGGGTAATAGGTTTTAATTTTCTTACTGACATTTTTCTATCTTAGATATTGTTGTAAAAATCAATTGTTTCTCCTTCTTGTACTTGAACAATCGCTTTTTTATATGCATTTGTCTTTCCACTGATCAAACCACTTTTAGTGTATTTTGTGCTTCTATCCGGTCTTACGTTCATCGTGTTAACTGAAACGATAGTTACTCCATAAGCAGCTTCAACAGCTTTCTTAATTTGAACTTTGTTTGCTTTTTTGTCAACAACGAATCCGAAGCGGTTTAAAACTTCACTTTCTTTGGTTACTTTTTCTGTTACTATAGGTCTAATTATGATACTCATATTCCTATTATTTGCTTAAATTTTCTTCGATTAACTCCAAAGAACCTTCTAAAAGCACTAAATTGTTAGTGTTTAAAATAGCGTAAGTGCTTAATTCTGAGCTAGTTACGACATTAGAAGCCTTTAAATTGCGTGACGACAAATATACATTTTTATTTGACTCTCCCAACACAAATAGAGATTTTTTATTTTCTAACCCTAAAGCTTTCAAAACGTTAATGAAATTTTTAGTGTTTGGCGCTTCAAAATTAAAGTCTTCAAGAACGATAATATTCGACTCTTTTGCTTTGATTGAGAAAGCTGATTTTCTCGCCAATCTTTTCAAGCTTTTATTCAATTTGAATGAATAACTTCTTGGTCTTGGTCCAAAAATTGTTCCACCACCTTTAAACAATGGATTTTTGATACTTCCCGCACGAGCTGTACCAGTTCCTTTTTGTTTTTTAATCTTACGTGTACTTCCTGTCACTTCAGCTCTTTCTTTAGCTTTGTGAGTCCCTTGTCTTTGATTAGCAAGATATTGCTTTACATCAAGGTATACAGCGTGATTGTTTGGTTCAATTGCGAATACTGAATCAGAAAGTTGAACTTTTCTTCCAGTATCTTTTCCGTTGAAATCTAATACTTTTACTTCCATTACTTCTGAATGATTACATAAGAGTTTTTATGTCCAGGAACACATCCTTTAATAACAAGTAGGTTCTTTTCAGCAACCACTTTTAAAACTCTAAGGTTTTGAACTTTTACATTGTCTCCTCCCATTCTTCCAGCCATACGCATTCCTTTGAATACTCTAGATGGATAAGAAGAAGCTCCCACAGAACCTGGCGCTCTTAAACGGTTGTGTTGACCGTGAGTTGCTTGTCCAACACCACCAAATCCGTGACGTTTAACAACCCCTTGAAAACCTTTACCTTTAGATACACCTTGTACATCTACAAATTCTCCTTCAGCAAAAATAGAAACATCAATAAGATCTCCTAATTTTTGTTCAGTTGCAAAATCTTGAAATTCAACGACTTTTTTCTTAGCAACAGTTCCAGCTTTTTTAAAGTGACCTAAAGCCGCTTTAGTGGAATGTTTCTCGTTTTTGTCATCGAAACCAAGTTGCAACGCTTCGTACCCGTCAACACCTTTGGTTCTGACTTGGGTAACAACACACGGCCCAGCCTCGATTACTGTACAAGGAATGTTTTTCCCGTTTTCGTCGAAAATACTAGTCATGCCGATTTTTTTACCAATTAACCCAGACATAAATATTAATTATTAATTACTAAAATTCCCTTCAATTTAAAAATAACAGAAATTTCCAAACAGGGAGTGCAAAAGTATACATTAAAATTGAATATACCAAACAGTTAGAAAAATTAAATGTCTCATAATCAAAATCAAAGCTTCGATTCCTTCCCATTCAATATTTTATTCGTCAAGAAAATCAAATTTTAATATTTTAACAAACTGCTTTATTTACCTTAACAATTACATAATCTCGACAAGAAAAAACACTCGCAACAGCCTAAACAAAAGACATTTCAGTAAAAACAAAGAAATAAATCACAAAAATAAATACTTCAAAACAAACTAGTTTCAAAAATTTCAGCAACAAAAAAAGCGAGACATTTCTGACTCGCTTTTATATATAAAATATAATAAAAAATTATACTTTTATTTCTACTTCAACTCCACTTGGCAATTCAAGTTTCATTAATGCATCAATAGTTTTAGATGAAGATGAATAAATATCAATCAATCTCTTGTATGACATTACTTCAAATTGCTCTCTCGCTTTTTTGTTAACGTGCGGAGAACGTAACACAGTGAAAAGTTTTTTGTGAGTTGGCAACGGAATTGGACCTGTTACAACTGCTCCAGTAGTTTTTACTGTTTTTACGATCTTTTCAGCAGATTTATCTACCAACATGTGATCGTAAGATTTTAGTTTTATTCTGATTTTTTGACTCATTTTCTTAAGAATTAAGCGTTACCTTTTGCTTTTTTAATTACAGCTTCTGAAATATTAGAAGGTGTTTCTGCATAGTGAGAAAACTCCATTGTTGAAGTTGCTCTACCAGAAGATAATGTTCTTAATGTTGTTACATATCCAAACATTTCTGATAAAGGCACATCAGCCTTAATAGTTTTAGCACCGTTTCTATCACCCATGTCGTTAACCTGACCTCTACGACGGTTGATATCACCTACGATATCTCCCATGTTTTCTTCAGGAGTAATAACTTCCATTTTCATGATAGGCTCAAGAATAATAGCTCCAGCAGCTTTCGCCACTTCTCTATAACCCATTCTTGCCGCTAATTCAAAAGAAAGAGCATCAGAATCGACAGGGTGGAAGGATCCGTCTGTCAAAGTTACTTTCAAACTATCCACTTGATAACCAGCCAAAGGACCAGTTTTCATAGCTTCACGGAAACCTTTTTCTACAGATGGAATATATTCCTTAGGAACGTTACCACCTTTTACTGCATTAATAAACTGTAATCCTACAGGAACTTTACCATCAACTTCGTCAGCTGGCTCAAGTGTAAATACGATATCACCGAATTTACCACGACCTCCTGATTGTTTCTTGTAAGTTTCTCTATGCGTAGCAGTTCTTGTAAACGCTTCTTTATATTCAACTTGAGGCTCACCTTGGTTCACTTCAACTTTAAATTCACGTTTCATACGATCTACTAGGATATCTAAGTGAAGCTCACCCATACCAGAGATAATAGTTTGCCCTGAAGCCTCATCTGTTCTAACAGTAAATGTTGGATCTTCTTCAGCTAATTTAGCCAAAGCCATACCCATCTTATCAACGTCAGCTTTAGTTTTAGGCTCAATTGCAATACCAATTACCGGCGCAGGGAATTTCATAGACTCAAGAATAATTGGGTGTTTTTCATCACACAATGTATCTCCAGTTTTGATATCTTTAAATCCAACAGCAGCTCCAATATCTCCAGCCTCAATAAATTCGATTGGATTTTGTTTGTTAGCGTGCATTTGGTAGATACGAGAAATTCTTTCTTTATTTCCTGAACGTGTGTTCAAAACATAAGAACCAGCATCTAAACGACCAGAGTAAGCACGGAAGAAAGCTAAACGACCTACGAATGGGTCAGTAGCAATTTTAAATGCCAAAGCAGCGAACGGCTCTTTTACATCTGGCTTACGCAAGATTTTAGTTTGATCTTCTTCTAATAATTCAGCATCATCAGGATGAATCCCTTCGATACCTTCCTTATCCATAGGAGAAGGTAAATATTTACAAACTGCATCTAACATGAATTGAACTCCTTTGTTTTTGAAAGAAGAACCAGCGATCATAGGAATGATTGCCATATCCATAGTAGCAGCTCTTAAAGCCTTGTTGATTTCTTCCTCTGTAATAGAGTTTTCATCTTCCATGAATTTCTCTAAAAGATTTTCATCATAATCAGCAACCGCTTCAATAAGAATAGATCTGTATTCTTTAACCTCTGCAACCATATCCTCAGGAATAGGCACAATATCAAAAGTTGCCCCTTGAGTTGCATCATGCCAAATGATAGCTTGGTTTTTTACTAAATCTACAACACCTTTGAAATCATTTTCTTCACCAATTGGCAAAGTGATCGCAACAGCATTTGATTTTAGCATATCACGAACTTGTTGACAAACTGCCAAAAAGTTAGATCCTTGACGGTCCATTTTATTAACGAATCCCATACGAGGAACTCTGTATTGATCAGCAAGTCTCCAGTTAGTTTCTGATTGCGGCTCAACACCATCAACAGCACTAAACAAGAAAACTAATCCATCAAGTACACGTAAAGAACGGTTTACCTCTACAGTAAAGTCAACGTGCCCAGGAGTATCAATAATATTAAAGTGATATGGCAAAGATTCAGGCAAAATTTTACCTTGCTCAGTTGGAAAATTCCACTCACAAGTTGTTGCAGCTGAAGTAATTGTAATACCTCTTTCTTGCTCTTGAGCCATCCAGTCCATTGTTGCAGCACCATCGTGTACTTCACCAATTTTATGTGACTTTCCAGTATAAAAAAGAATACGCTCAGTTGTTGTTGTTTTACCAGCATCAATGTGAGCAGCAATTCCGATATTTCTTGTATATTTTAAATCTCTAGCCATTTCTTACGAATTAAAATCTAAAGTGAGAGAAAGCTTTATTAGCCTCTGCCATCTTGTGAGTATCCATTCTTTTCTTAACCGCAGCACCTTCTTCTTTAGCAGCAGCTAAACATTCTGACGCTAAACGTTGTGCCATAGATTTTTCATTTCTTCTTCTAGAATAAAGTATTAACCACTTCATTGCCATAGAAATTTTTCTGTCTGGTCTAATTTGCATTGGAATTTGAAATGTAGCTCCACCAACTCTACGACTACGTACTTCTACGTGAGGCATAACGTTTGTTAAAGCATCTTTCCAAATTTCTAATGAAGATTTTTCTGAATCTTGCTTTTTAGACTCAATGATGTCAATTGCATCATAAAATACTTTGAAAGCTGTAGATTTCTTACCATCCCACATTAAGTTGTTCACAAAACGTGTTACCAATTGGTCGTTAAACCTTGGATCTGGTAAAAGTGGTCTTTTCTTTGCCGCTCTTTTTCTCATGTCTTTTTTTTAATAAAAAGTTATAGGTTATCCGTTAAATGTTATGTTATAGACTTCAACATTTGTTTCAATCTAACCCTCAACTCCTAACCTCCAACTCTTAACGTTTTAAATTACTTTTTTGCTTCTTTTGGGCGTTTAGCACCGTACTTAGATCTTCTTTGCGTTCTTCCTGCAACTCCTGACGTGTCAAGCGCTCCACGAACGATATGATATCTAACACCTGGTAAATCTTTTACCCTTCCACCTCTAACTAATACTATCGAGTGCTCTTGTAAATTGTGTCCTTCTCCAGGGATGTAAGCATTCACCTCATTACCATTTGTCAAACGTACACGCGCAACTTTACGCATTGCAGAGTTTGGTTTTTTTGGTGTAGTAGTGTAAACACGCGTACAAACCCCTCTTCTTTGAGGACAAGAATCTAAAGCAACCGATTTACTCTTCTTAGTTATCTGAGTTCTTCCTGTTCTTACTAATTGTTGAATTGTTGGCATAATTAATACTAAAAATTTATTATGTATATTAAATTCCCGCTTTTTACGGGGTTGCAAATGTATAAAATATTTTTCACTATACAAACGTTAATCCATTAATTTTCAATAACATTATTTAACCTTAAACTTTTACAAACAAATAATAGATATTTGCAATACTTTTAAAAACCAAACCATTAGACTTGAAACATATCTTATACATAATTATTCTCTGCATCAGCTCATCGTGTTATAGTCAAAATTTTTATTTAAAAATAACCGGCTCAGGCAATACCGAAAACAAAATAATCGACTCACTTGACTACACAAAAAAACACCCCAATATTAAATCATTAAATAAAGAAACAACAATCATGTCTGAAAAGCTAACCAAAATTGGCTTTCTAGACCACAAAACACAGCAACTTGAACAGATAAACGACAGTACTTATACCTTAATAATTGACTTAAAAAAAAGAATTAAAGAGATACATATATATATAGGTATAAATAATCTTTTTTTTGAATTAGAAAAAAGACAAAAAGACACCATAATTATACCTTATCAAGAAGTTGAAAACTTTCTTAATCAAAAAATAGCTGATGCAGAAAAGAAGGGATTTGCACTCAGTAAAATAAAACTTGAAAATATCCGGAGAGAGAATTTAATAATTTATGCTGATTTAAATTTTAAATCCGAAAAAAAACGCACCGTTAATTCAATTATTCTAACCCAGATTAATTTGGAAGAAAAAAAATATTTTCCTAAAGGACATCTAAAACAATTAAACAAAAAATACCTCAATAAAACTTTCAATCAAGAAACCGTAAAAGAACTATATGACGATATCAGTAATTTCGAATTTGTAAACCAAACAAAATATCCCCAAATTTTATTCACAAATGATTCGACGAAAATATATACTTACATCGAAAAAAGAAAAGCTAATACTTTTGATGGCTATATTGGATTTTCAAATGATGAAAACAAAAAAACAACTATTAACGGCTACCTTGACATAACACTTATAAATACCCTCCACGCTGGCGAACAATTTTCTTTGTACTGGAAAAGCGATGGAAATCAGCAAAAAACTTTTAACACCAAATTAGAAATTCCTTACATCTTTCAATCGCCACTAGGAATAAAAGCACAATTGAACATTTTCAAACAGGATAGTACTTTTCAGAACACAAAAACAGCAATTGATCTGGGATACTACATCAATTATAATTCAAAAATATATCTTGGATATCAATCTACAGAATCAAGCGATATCCAAAACACCAATAACTCTACTATTAGCGACTACCAAAACTCCTATATCACATCAACTTTAGAATACAAAAAAACAGATTACATCAACAATTTATTCCCAAAAAAGGCATCACTTAACTTTATGATCGGATACGGAAAAAGAAATACCAATGACAATCCCGAAACAGCTAAATCAAGCCCACAATTTTCAACCAATTTTAATCTCTTCTACAATTTCGAATTAAACAAAAAGAACTTTATCTTCATTAACTCGCAAAATTCATACTTAAAGAGCAAAAACTACATTACGAATGAATTATTCCGATTTGGCGGAATAAACTCGATAAGAGGGTTTACCGAAAATAGCCTTCAAGGCAATTTAACTACCATGCTTCTAACAGAATACAGATATGTTGTATCAAGCAATTTATACATAAATTCAATTTTAGATTACGCGATTTATCAAGATTTAACAAATAGTCAAAATCCGGATAAAATAAAAAATTTAACAGGAATTGGAATAGGAACAAATATCCAAACTGCGAATGGCCTACTTCGGATTAATCTCACTAACGGCGGGACAAAGCTTCGAGAAATTCAATTATTTAACACTATCGTTAATATATGTTATAATGTTAAATTTTAACCTTTAAGAGAAATTCGTTAACACAACGTTAGGATTATTAACTAATTATTATGAATATTGCATCACTAATTCAAAATAATTGAGAAAATGAAGCCAAAGTTCAATGGATTTTTAGTGCTATTATTAGTGCTATTCGCGCAATTAACCTTCGCGCAAGAAAGAGCCGTTTCGGGAACTGTTACCGATGATGCAGGTATGCCACTACCAGGCGTAAGTGTATTAGTTAAGGGAACAAAAACCGGAACGCAAACCGATTTTGATGGTAAATATTCCATCAAAGCAACAACAAGTCAAGTTTTAGTATTCAGCTACATTGGAATGAAATCGCAGGAAATAACAGCGAGTTCATCACAAGTAAATACTAAGTTATCCGGAGACGCCCAACAACTTGAAGGCGTTGTAGTAACAACAGCAATGGGTATTAAAAGAGAAAAAAAATCTCTTGGATATGCCTCTCAACAAATTTCAGGTGCAGATGTTAACGGCGGAGCAGGAAATGCAAACGTCGCTAACCTTTTATCTGGTAAAGCTGCGGGTGTGGAAGTTCAGAGAAACAACAACTTTGGAGGATCTACAAACGTTGTAATTAGAGGAAACAAATCCCTTACAGGAAACAATCAGGCCCTTTGGGTAATAGACGGGGTGCCAATTGACAACTCAAACTCAAACGCTTCTTCCCAACAAGTAGGTGGCGGAGGTTACGATTACGGTAATAACGCATCTGATATCAACCAAGAAGATATCGAAAGCATCAACATTCTTAAAGGAGCTGCTGCAACAGCACTTTACGGATCTAGAGCTGCAAATGGTGTTGTGATGGTAACAACAAAAAAAGGAAAGTCAAACGATAATAAAATTGGATTTTCGTTCTCAAGCGGATTTACAAACGGAAGTATTGATAAATCAACTTTTCCTACATACCAAAACAGATACGGATCAGGATATGGATTTGGATCATCATTCTTAGGAACCGGAACACCAGATACCGTAGACACATCAAACGATGCCTCTGATGGGGATGCATTCAACAATCAGCCGGTATATCAATGGGATGCTTTTACACCATTTTCGCCAAATTATGGAAAAGCAACACCTTGGGCAGCTGCAAAAAATGGCCCGGTAACTTTCTTTAAAGATGCTCAAACATTTGTTAACAGCATCTCGCTTGAAAAATCAACAGAAAGATCAAGCTTGTCTATGAGTTACGTTAACACAAATCAAACAGGTATTTTACCGAATAGTGAATTGAAAAAAAATCAAATAAGTGCAAGATTTAGCCAAAAAGTTACTGATAAACTTACCGCTAACGCTTATGCTTCGGTTACATTACAAAGCACAGTTGGTAGAAACTCTACTGGTTACAACGACAATATTATGAGTAACTTCAGACAATGGTGGCAAACCAACACTGATGTTCAAGCTCAAAAAGATGTTTACTTTGCTTCAGGAGGCCAAAACATAACCTGGAACTTTAGTGACCCTACTAGTCCAGAAGGTCTAGTGCCAGCATACTGGGACAACCCTTATTTTACACGTTATCAGAACTACTCATCTGATGACAGGACTCGTTTGTTTAGCTACGCCTCTTTAAACTATGAAATTACTCCTTGGTTAAGCGCATTAGGAAGAGCGTCTTTGGATACTTACAAACAACTTCAGGAAGAAAGAAGAGCAATTGGCTCTATAGCTTCAGGATTTGGTCTTTCTCCAGTTGATGAATCATCAGGATACCAAAGAAATGACATTAGCTTTCAAGAAATCAATTACGATTTTATGTTAAATTTCAATAAAAAATTCGGAGACAACATTAGCGTAAACGGAGTTATTGGAACTAACATAAGAAGAAATGACAGAGACAATGTACTATCATCAACAGTTGGTGGATTAGTAGTACCTGGAATCTATGCTTTATCAAACTCTAAATTAGATTTACCATTCCCTAAAGAAGCTAAAATATCTTCAGGTGTTAACGGTATTTATGCTCAGGGATCTATTGGATACCTAGACACTTATTTTGTAGATGCTTCTATCAGAAGAGACGTTTCATCTACACTACCAGACGATAACAATTCATACGTTTATCCTGCAATTTCAGGATCATTTTTATTCTCAAACGTAGTAAAAGCAAATTGGTTGAATTTAGGAAAATTCAGAGTTAACTATGCAGAAGTTGGTAATGATGCAGATGCATTACAACTTAACAATACTTACACAAGAGTTTCTAATTTTCAAGGACAACCTCTTTACACAAATTCATTATTACTTCCGTTTCGTAGTATTAATAAAAACCCAGAACTTAAACCAGAGAGAACAAAATCATTCGAAGTTGGTTTAGAAGCAAGCATGCTAGACAGACGTTTAGGCTTTGATATCACTTACTACAAAACAAACTCTGTTGATCAAATTGTATCTGCAGCAGTATCGTCTGCTTCAAGCTATACAAACGGACTTGTTAACGGTGGTAATATCGAAAACAAAGGCTTAGAACTTCAATTGAATGGTACTCCTATTAAAACAAAAGATTTTTCTTGGGAAATAATCATCAACTGGTCTAATAACAGAAGTAAAGTAATTTCATTACCAAACGGACTTGACAACCTTCAATTAGGATCTTTTCAAGGTGGTGTTACTGTAAATGCTGCTCCGGGAGAAGCTTATGGAGCCTTAAAAGGAACAGACTATGTTTACACAAACGGACAGCCAACAGTAGATCAAACTACAGGAAAATATTTGATCACTACTTCTTCAAGCAATACCATTGGAAATATCACTCCAGATTGGATTGGTGGTGTTAGAAATAAATTCACATACAAAAATTTAACTTTTGGATTCTTAATTGACACTCAAAAAGGTGGAGATATTTTCTCTCTAGACATGTACTACGGTCTTGCTTCAGGATTATACAAAGAAACTGCTATAGGTGACATGAGAGAAAATGGAGTTATACAACCGGGTGTTGCACCAGACGGATCAGTTAACACTGTAAGAACAGAAGGCGGAACGATCGAAAACACTATGGGTTATGGAGCCGCTCCAAACAAAGCCTTTATTTACGATGCTTCATTCGTAAAATTAAGAGAAGTATCTATTACATATAACTTCCCTAAAAAAATGTTCGAGAACACTTTCTTAAGCTCTGCATCAGCAAGCCTTGTAGGATCGAATTTATGGATAATCAGTAAAAATCTACCATACGCAGATCCAGAAAGCGGATTGTCTTCAGGAAATAGCTCTAGAGGTTATTCAGTTGGATCACTTCCAACAACCAGAGATATTGGATTTAACTTAACATTCAAATTTTAATACCAAAAAAATGAAAAAATTAATATATGCTTTAGGAATTATGATTCTCACAGTTTCTTGTGATGATAGTAGCCTAACAGACTTAAACGTAGATGTAAAAAACCCTTCCGTAGTACCTGCTAGCACTTTATTTACAAATGCAGAAAAAGGTCTTACTGAGCAATTGGTTAATACAAACGTAAATAAAAACATATTTAGATTAGTAAACCAGCAATGGACAGAAACTACTTATCTGGATGAATCTACCTACAACTGGGTAACTCGTAAAATTTCTGACAATCACTGGGACAGATTATACGCAGGACCACTAGCTGATTTATCGCAAGCAAAAGCTTTTTTAGAAAAAGATGTAATAGACCCTGTCGATCCTGAATTTGCTCAAAAAACAATCAGAAAGAAAAATCAATTAATACTAATTGATATCTTGATGGTTTATACTTATCAAATATTAGTAGACACTTTTGGAGACGTTCCTTATACAGAATCATTAAAAGGAGCAGGTAATTACTTACCTAAGTACGACAAAGCTCTTGACATCTACAAAGATTTAATTGTTCGTCTAAACAATGACATTGCTAACATAGACACTTCAGAGTCTGCATTTGAAGATGCTGAAGTTATCTACAAAGACGATTTAGATGCTTGGGTTAAATTTGCTAACAGTATTAAATTAAAATTAGGAGTAAACTTAAAAGCATCCGGACTAGAAGGTGCTATTGCTGACGCTACAATTATTTCCGCCGCAGCAGGAGGATTTACATCCAATGCTGACAATGCAAAATTACCTTATATGTCAAACCTTCCTAACACGAATCCACTGTATGTAGATATGGTATTTTCAGGAAGAAATGATTTTGTTGTTGCAAAACCATTTGTTGATGCATTAGTAACTTTAAACGACCCTAGAAAAGCGCAGTATTTTAGACCAACGTATAAAGATACAGATCCTGTTACAGACGAACTGATAACAGTTACTGGTTACAGAGGAGGAATAGTAGGAACAAAAAATTCTCAATCGAGATTTACACACGCAAGTGACAAAATTAAAGCCCCTGATTTCAGCGGTACTTTATTAGACTATGCCGAAGTAGAATTTTTATTAGCTGAAGCTTCAGCAAGAGGAGTTGCAGTAGGAGGATCTATTGCTTCGCATTATGAAGCTGCCATTAGAGCTTCTATGCAAGACTGGGGTGTTTCTTCAGCAGATGCAGATACTTATTTAAGTCAGCCAGCTGTCGCTTATGCTACAGCCGCAGGAACATGGCAACAAAAAATTGGAGAACAAGCTTGGTATGCTTTATTCAACAGAGGTTTTGAAGGATGGACATCTACAAGAAGACTAAATTTCCCGGTTTTAGCACTAGCTGCAAATGCAGATGCTGCAGCTGAAGGCCAAGTACCTTCAAGAATGGCATATCCTATTAGAGAGCAAACATTAAATGCTACAAATTACAATGCTGCATCAACTTCAATTGGAGGAGATAAATTAAGCACAAAAATATTCTGGGATAAGTAAATAGTAATCCTAACATAATTTAACAGAAAACCACCCTTCAAAAAGGGTGGTTTTTTTGTGTAAAAGTTATAAAAAAAAGAATAATAACCACTATTTTCTTAAATTTAACATTTTAAACAATCACATTATTTTTCATTATTATCATATTTGAAGCAAAAAAATACGAATTTACAATTTACACATGTTTTTTAACTATAAAAAAACAATATCTTATAGTAAAATCATAATTTAACTAAAAAAAAAGCTTTTTATATTAGGTAGATTAACAAATTATTAAGATTTTTGTCGAACTAATTCAAAATATTTAAAAATGAAACTAAAGTTCAATGGATTCTTAGTGCTATTGCTAGTACTAATTGCGCAACTTACTTTCGCGCAAGAAAGAGTTGTTTCTGGAACTGTTTCCGACAATACAGGAATGCCTTTACCAGGTGTTAGTGTATTAGTTAAAGGAACAAAAACAGCAACACAAACTGATTTTGATGGAAAATATTCTATCAAAGCAGCACCAAACCAAGTATTAATTTTCAGCTACATTGGGATGAGATCCCAGGAACTAACAGCAAGTTCATCTAGCGTTAATGCAAAACTAAACAATGATTCAGTAGAACTGGAAAGTGTTGTAGTAACTGCATTAGGTATTAAAAAGGAGAAAAAAGCATTAGGATATGCTACTCAAGAGGTTAAAGCGACAGAATTAACAAGAGGAAACAACAACAGCTTAGCTGGTGCTCTTCAAGGAAAATTGGCAGGGGTTCAAATTACTCCTTCTAGTGGTGCTCCTGGAGCTTCTTCTCAAATTGTAATTCGTGGAGCTCGTTCATTCACAGGAAACAATACTCCTTTGTATGTAATTGATGGTATGCCAGTAGCATCTCAAGCTGATTACAGCACTGGAAACAGTGTAACCGGATCAGATCTTGCTAACAGAGCAGTAGATATTGATCCAAACGATATTGAATCTATCAATATTCTTAAAGGACAAGCTGCATCTGCAATTTACGGACTTAGAGCTTCAAATGGTGTAGTAGTAATTACTACAAAAAGTGGTAGAGGAGCTTCTAAAAGCGGAAAACCTACAATAAGCTTCAATAGCTCAATTACTGCAGATGACATATCTAGAAAAATTAATTTTCAAGATGAATATGCACAAGGATCAGGTGGGATATACAATCCTACAAGTTCATTATCTTGGGGTTCTAAAATTTCTGAATTACCAAACAACCCAACATACGGGGGTAATGTTCCAAATGCTTTAAACGGAATGAATGCAGGAGCTCATCCTGGTCAATATTACGTACCACAAAGAGTTACAGCAGGTTTAGACCCATGGGTTTCTCCTAAGGTATATGACAATTTTGGTGATTTCTTTAAAACAGGAATAACAGTTAACAACTCTTTCAACATAACACAAGCTACTGACAAAAGTAATTATGCGTTTGCTTTAGGTTCTTCTAACCAGGATGGTTTTATTCCTGCAACTGGTTTGGATCGTTACAATGCAAAAGCAGCGTTTAGTACAAAATTAGGAGACGAGTGGAAAACTGGATTCGTTGGTAACTACATCAACACTAAAATCACAAAAGCTACAGGTGCAAATGATTCATCTGTTGCAGGTGCATTCGCAAGTCCAATAAGCTATGATTTAAAAGGAAATGGCTTCGCAAGTCCAACAGATCCTTACAAACAAGTTTACTACAGACCAACAGGATTTAACAATCCTTACTGGGCAGCTAAAAATAATATATTTGACGAGCAAACTGACCGTTTTTTCGGAAATACATATGTTGAATTCGCACCAACTATCTCAGCGAACGACCAACATAAATTAACTTTCCGTTACCAACTTGGTGCTGATACTTATACTACTAATTATAGAGATATCCAAGAATACGGAAATGCACAAACTACAGCAGGACATTTAGAAATCTACGGAATTTCATCTAGAACAGTAAATTCATTATTCACAGTTAATTATGAATATAAAATTTCAGACGACTTAAACTTAACAGCTTTGGTTGGTAATGAGATTAACGATAGATACAACAAATCGTACAGCATGACAGGAAATAACCTTAATTATGGTGGTTTTCCTAATTTATCAAATACACAACAAACAGTTGCTACAGATAACATTGCTAAAAACAGAACTTTCGGTTTATTTGGAAACGTGAATCTTGCATACAAAAACTTTATTTTCTTAGGTGGTACAGTAAGAAACGATATTGTATCTTCAATGCCAAGAGATAACCGTTCATTTGTATACCCATCAGTATCATTAGGTGTTGTATTAACTGAATTGGAAGGTTTAAAAGGAAACTCTACGCTATCTTTTGCTAAACTTAGAGCATCTTGGGCTGAAGTAGGTCAAGCAGGATCTTATTTAGATAATTACTACTCTGTACCTAACTACTCAGGTGGTTTCTGGGCAAACTCTCCGGTAAATTACCCACTTGGAGGTGTAAATTCATACATACCAAACAATGTACAGTATGATCCAAACTTAAAACCTCAAAATACAAGATCTTATGAATTAGGTGGTGAGGTAAGATTATTTAAAGATCGCGTAAGTATCGATTATACTTACTCTAGACAAAATGTAATTGATCAAATCTTCCAGGTACCATTAGCAGGTTCTACAGGAGCTGCAACTTTAGTAATGAATGGTGGAAAAATCCATACTAACAGTCATGAATTGATCGTAAGTGTTACACCAATTAGAACTAACGATTTCGAATGGACAGTATCTGCGAACTATACTCAAATTGATAACTTTGTAGACGAATTAAAAGAAGGTGTGCCAAATATTTTCTTAGGAGGATTTACAACTCCACAAATTAGAGCTAGTATTGGAGAACGTTTTCCTGTAATTTACGGACAGGCATTTGCAAGAGATGCTAATGGAAATATTCTAGTTGATGCTAATGGATTAGCTGTAGCTGGAGAAACCAAATCACTTGGAGAAGTAGCACCTAAATTCAACCTAGGAGGAACAACTACTTTCAGATACAAAAAAATAACTCTTGCAGCTACTTTTGACTGGAAAAACGGAGGTAAAATGTACAGCGGAACAAACTCATTATTAGACACTTACGGATTAAGTGCTAAAACAGGAAACCGTGACGAACTATTAGTTCAAGAAGGAGTAACAGCAGATGGACAGCCAAACACAAAAGCTGCTACTAAAGAAGCTACTTATAACAGATATTCAAATATTGCAGAAACTGCAGTATATGATGCTTCTTTCGTGAAACTTAGAGAATTATCTTTAGGATATACACTTCCTCAATTTTCTACAGGATTCGACATACGTGTTACTGCATTCGCAAGAAATATTTTATTATGGGCTAAAATGCCAAACTTAGATCCAGAATCATCTCAAGGAAACAATAATATGGCTGGAGGTTTTGAAAGATTATCTGTTCCACAAACAACAAGTATTGGATTTGGAATGAATCTAACAATTAATTAATATAATTCAAAAAAATCATGAAAAAATATAAAGTCATCTTACTTTTGGTGATTGCGTCACTTTCATTAAATTCTTGTTCAGAGGATAAAATGGACGAAATCAACAAAAACGTAAACGATCCATTAGATGTGCCAACTCGTTTTGCCATCACTGACGCTATGACAAGTACTGCATTCAGCAATACCGGTTCAGATCTATCTTTCTACACTGGTGTTTATGTAGAATTAAACGCAGGTGGTTTTGGTCAAATGTACAATGCAGAGACGAGAAATGGGGAACCTAAAAACCAGACTACTTTTAACAACTCTTGGAATAGCATATATCAAACAATGTACAACCTAAAGTTGATCATTAATAAATGTACAACTGGTCAAGAAAAAGGTAACACGGCAACATTAGGTGCTGCACAAGTTCTATACGCATATAATTTAGCTTTGCTAACAGATATGTTTGGAGACGTTCCTTTTACTGAGGCTTTTCAACCTGGAGTAATTTTTACACCTAAATTAGACCGTCAGGAAGACCTTTATAAAATTGTTTTCGCAACTTTGGAAGATGCGATTGTTAATTTAGGAAAAACATCAACTTATGCATCTTTAGGATCTCAGGATTTAATCTACGGAGGAGACAATGCTAAATGGATAAAAGCAGCTAATGGTTTATTAGCTCGTTATACTTTACGTCTTTCTTTTAAAAATCCTGATTATGCAAAAGTATTGACTTACGTAAGTAAATCTTTTACAAGCAAAGCTGAAGAATTTAAAATGAAAAATTCGAATATTCCAAATCCCTATTTCCAATTCGATAATGATAGAGGATATTTATTTGCAAGCAAAAGTTTACATGATAAATTACTTACAAAAACTGGTGACCCACGTACTACAGGTTATTTTGAACCAATAAGAAAATCAGCTGGAGCACCACTTACTTACGAGTTTTACATCAATGGTGTTAGTCTTCAAAGTCAAAACTATTCGTATTCAGCATTATTAGATGCAAGTAATCCGATATTTATGTTAAGCTACCACGAACTATTGTTCATTAAGGCAGAAGCAGAAGCAAGAAACTCAGCTGCTGTTACAAGCACAGCTAGTTTGACTGCTGCAGTAAATGCTGCTTTCAATAAAGATGAGGCAACTAATTTTTCAACCACAAATGCAACAACTTATGTTGCTGGATTGGGTATTGTAACTAATGCTGATTTATTAAAAGAAATTGCTGTACAAAAATACCTTTCTTTCTACGAAAACGAATCTGCTGAAGCATACAATGATTACAGACGTTTATTAGCTATGTACGGTTCTGCGGCTGCGCATCCAATTCAATTGGCAAACCCATTGAACGCAACTCAGTTCCCGCTTAGATTACCTTATGGTGATTCTGATGTATCTGCAAACAGCAATGTAAAAGCAGCATTTGGAGATGGAAACTACGTTTACACAGAAAAAGTTTGGTGGGCAGGAGGTACTAGATAATAGTATTTTTAAATCTAAAAACAACTTCAATAAAAGGGCACTTATCTTATGATGAGTGCCCTTTTTACTTTTAAGAATTTCAATAAAAACCCTTTGTCAAAATATAAAACATTACTTATGTCACTCTCTTTTCAGAGTGATTTTTTTTTGCAAACATTATCGCTATATTTGTCCCATGGAAAAAGAACATCAAATATTTGGAATTAGAGCCATTATAGAAGCAATTCAAGCAGGTAAAGAAGTCGATAAAGTATTTATACAAAAAGAGATTTCAGGAGAATTAATGAAAGATTTAATGAAAGTGATGAAACGCGCTAACATTAATTTCTCATACGTACCTGTAGAAAAATTAAATCGATTAACTCCAAACAATCACCAAGGAGCAGTGGCAACCATCTCTCCTATTGGTTTTATAGAACTGGAACATTTAGTTGAATCAACCATTGCATCCGGAACTAAACCTTTATTTTTAATATTAGACCAGATTTCTGATGCCCGTAACTTTGGGGCTATCATAAGAACAGCAGAATGCACTGGTGTAAACGGAATCATTGTACAAAAATCTGGTTCTGCCCCAGTAAATGGAGACACCGTTAAAACATCAGCAGGAGCTGTATTTAATGTGCCAATTTGCAAAGTTGAACATATCAAAGATGCTATTTTCTATCTTCAGGGATCAGGTATCAAAACCGTTGCCGCAACTGAAAAAACAGATCAAAATATATATGACGTTGCATTAAACGAACCAGTAGCTATTATCATGGGATCGGAAGAAAGAGGAATAAACCCTTCTGTACTTAAAATCGTTGATGAAAAAGCAAAATTACCAATGTTTGGATCAATAGGATCTCTAAACGTTTCTGTTGCCTGTGGCGCATTTTTATACGAGACTGTTCGCCAAAGGAGCTAAACAAAGTATTGAGGAATTAGGTTGACAAATAAATATAACAATTGATGTCTTTAAAACCTTCTCATAACATATTATCAAAAAAGACCGGTTTAATACTTGTAATTTTATTGATTACAAGTATTAATTACGGACAAACTACTACATACAATCAGTTTTGGAATGAAATTCAATTCAACAGAACGATCAATGAAAAATGGTCAACTGAATTAAATATTGGAGCCACCTATAGCAGTACAGAATCTTCTTCTAATATTTTCGAACAAAACACTCAGCGTTCTGTACGCGCATGGGGACATTATTACTTTTCTCCCCGTTGGAAATTCTCTTCATTTTTAGCTTACAATTACAACAAAGATGTTCCTGAAATAGGTCAGTTTAAATCTCCCGAAGTTAGGTTTGCTTTACAAAGTATTTACTATTTTCATAAAACAGGATATACTCTTAGTACCCGAATGAGAATGGAATTGAGGCATATGCGAAATGAAGATGGAGATTATGATAATGTTTTAAGATATCGACAACAAATAAAGTACATTCAACCCATAAACAGCAAAATTCTAAGACAAGGTGTCGTTTACGCAGTAGCTTCAGATGAATTATTCTTTAAATCAGGAACAAAAGTAACAGGACAAAGTTTCTTTGACAGAAACAGGCTAAATATTGGAGCTGGTTATTTATTTTCAGATGATATACAAGTCGAATTGATTTATGCAAATGAATACCTGCCCAGAAATGAAGAAACTCAAATTGTAAATGCTGCTTCACTTACACTAACGTTTAATAATCTTTTTAGAAATATCAAAAAAAAACTATCTCATAAAAGCGATTCTCCTAACGAAGAATAGAATTATTTATCTTCCTTTTTCAAAAAGCAGGTCAGCTGTTTTAAAATAGCATCTTTATGCAACTTAAAAGTGTAGTCTCGAACAAACTCAGTACCCTGCATATTTATTTTTGCTACCAATGCTTCAAATTTTGAAAAATCGTCAAGATCTTTGTCATCTATTAAATAAAGCACTTGCATAATCGAATCATTTTGCCTGTATTGTGTATCGTAGTGAGTTAACTTATATTCTTTTTTATTGGCCAAATGAATAATTAAATCATCTTTGATTTTCTTGCCATCATTTTTAGGAGGAAATGGCAATGGCTGCAAAGCAACAAAGTAATGTTCTTTATCTGTTACAATATTAATTTTTAATGACTTCGATTTGGTAACATAAAAATCAGATGGCTCAAAATAATATACCATTGTTCCATCGGCTAATACTTTATTTTTTACATCGCATTGTGCAAATACTTCAGAAGCAAGTAAGACTAATAAAAAAACTATTGTTAGGTTTAAATATTTCATAACCTCAAATTAAAATTAGAACACTAACAAAAATAGCGTTTTTAAATCAATCAAATATTAGTTATTATATTTATCGTCTGATTCTGTTCTGGTTACAGTATAATTAACCGAAACATCTGAATGATAATAAGTCGAAAATGATTCTGTTTCTTCTTCCGGTATCTCCGTATTTACAAAATTTCCGTTTTCATCAAAATGCTTCATAAACGCATCTTCTTCCGGATTGAAATCAGCTTTTTGCCATTCATAAACAACCGGTTTTGTATACTCGGGAGTTTTATAAAGCAAAGACATTACAAATCCGGTTATAAAACCAGCCAAATGTCCCTCCCAGGAAATTGTTTTATCAACGTCTGGGAAAACATACCAAATCATTCCTCCGTAGAGTAAAATTACTGATAATGAAAGTGCCACCAAACGATAATAACCAGTTTGAATTCCTTTAAAAAAAATAAAACTAACCAAAACATAAATCAGTCCACTTGCACCAATATGATAATTTTCGCGACCAATAACCCACGTAATTAAACCTGACAATACAATTCCGAAAGCAATAACAGACAAAGTTTGCTTAGGATAAAAAAATTGCATCGCCGCCAGTAATACTAATAACGGAATGGAGTTATTATATAAATGATCTAAATTTTCGTGAATAAAAGGACTGAACAAAATACCTTGTAAACCCGAAAAATCACGAGGATAAATACCATGTTGGTAAAAATCAAAATCAAACCGGATTTGCATCCAATAAACAATCCACAGAAAAAGAACAAAGAAAACAGGAAGGCCAATAACAGCATTCGAAAATTTAAAGTGGTTATCATTCATTGTTTTTGGAAATAAAGTTAAAGAGACAATATCAAAAAACTATCCAATTACAATTTACTGATAATTTGTCAGCTATGCTCCTTATACCCTTTGTTATGATTTGTAACCCTTTTTTAACTATAAAATTAAAATTGAAATAGTAATTTTACAAAATGGAAGCACCTTTAGCCGAGCGTATTCGCCCACAGCAATTAGAAGATTATATTAGTCAAAGTCATTTGGTTGGACCAAATGGTTCTTTGACACAACAAATTTCGAAAGGAATCATTCCGTCATTGATATTTTGGGGACCTCCGGGAACAGGAAAAACAACTCTGGCCCAAATTATTGCTCAGGAATCTAAACGTCCTTTCTACATTTTGAGTGCAATAAATTCGGGAGTAAAAGATATTCGTGACGTAATCGAAAAAGCAAAACAAAGCGGCGGATTATTTACGGCCAAAAACCCTATTTTATTTATTGATGAGATTCATCGTTTTAGCAAATCACAACAAGATTCACTTTTAGCAGCGGTAGAAAAAGGATGGATCACACTTATTGGTGCTACTACAGAGAACCCAAGTTTTGAAGTTATTCCTGCATTATTGTCACGTTGTCAAGTTTATATACTAAATGCTTTTACAAAAGCAGATTTAGAAGCCTTATTGCATCGTGCTATGAAAACAGATACTTATCTGGCTTCAAAAAATATTACATTAAAAGAAACAGAAGCTTTACTCCGACTTTCGGGCGGAGATGGACGAAAATTACTGAATATTTTTGAACTTGTTGTAAATGCTTCTGCAGGCGATGAAATAATTATTACAAATGATAGGGTTTTTGAACTGGTTCAGCAAAATACTGTTTTGTATGACAAAAGTGGTGAGCAGCACTATGATATTGTTTCGGCATTTATAAAATCAATTCGCGGCAGCGATCCAAACGGTGCTGTTTATTGGCTCGCAAGAATGATTGAAGGTGGTGAAGACGTGAAATTTATTGCGAGAAGAATGCTTATTTTATCTAGTGAAGATATTGGAAATGCAAATCCAACGGCTTTTATAATGGCAAACAATACTTTTCAGGCCGTGACTACCATTGGTTATCCTGAAAGCCGAATTATATTAAGTCAATGTGCCATATATCTGGCAACATCTCCTAAAAGTAATGCTTCTTATATGGCAATTGGTAACGCACAACAATTGGTAAAACAAACCGGTGATTTACCTGTCCCTATTCATTTAAGAAATGCGCCAACTAAACTTATGAAAGAATTAGGTTATGGTGATGATTATAAATACTCGCACGACTACGCTAATAATTTTGCCGAACAGGAGTTTTTACCTGATGCCATAAAGAAAACGGTTCTTTATAATCCTGGTAACAATTCTAGAGAGAATAGCAACCGCGAATTTTTAAAGAACCGTTGGAAAGATAAATATGGTTACTAAAACCGTATTTTATTATTTTTAGAATTTTACTACAACTTTTTCAGATACTAATTGATCATTCTTGTAATATTCGAAAAACCATTGATTGTCTTTTGCATTTAATGATCCCTGAATACCATCTTTTATTGCAATAAAGGAATCAGGACGAGATGTTTTTAACAACTTCATTACTACTTTGGGAGTTTTATCAATTAGCTGATATCCGTTTTCTGTAGGTTGCGCATATAACAAGTTAGGATCTGTAATATCTGCCACCGGAGCCGATACAGTTGCTGCAGCAGTCACAGTTTGAACAGTTGCAGGAACCGAAGCAGTAACAGTTTTCACTGTATTAGCACTTTTTCCATTATACTTATATTGCAGTGCATTTATAGAAACAAATGCCATTTCAAGACTTTCTCTATAAGCTGATTCGTATTCTTTCTCTTTACTTTTTCCTACTTGCGAAGTAAATACAACTTTACCATAGCAGTCTCTAAATTCAACAAAAAGTTTGGTCACTAAAAAACCATTATCTCTTTTTACATCTGCATACAATAGATCGCAACGATCAGCAAATTCTGCCGGAAGCTGTTCATTACCATAAAAAGCCTTAAAACCAGCTTTAACCAAATTTGCCTTAGTCATCGTTGATAACCTGTATTGGTTTTCTGTTTTAAGAAACTCATATTTTAAAGGCACAATCACTGCTTTGTAATCATTAACAGATTGCGAAAACCCAATAACTGAAGTAAGAAGCGCAATCAACAAAAATTTTATTCTCATAATTATAAATATTTTTTAAGTTCTAATAAATGGTTTATTTGTTTAATATTATCCGGGACCGTAATTTTTTTATCATTAAAAAAAATAGCATCCAGTCCAGCGTTTAAAGCTCCATTGACATCGGCATCAAGGCAATCGCCAATCATGACACTATTTTGTTTAGAAGCTTTGGCAACATTTACAGCATAATCAAAGATAATACTATTTGGCTTTTTTACGCCTGCCAATTCAGAATTTGTTATAGTCTGGAAATATCCTGAAAGAAGAGCATTATTAATTTTCTTGTCCTGAACATTTGCAAAACCATTTGTAATGATATGCAATCTGTATTTTGGTCTTAAATAGTCTAAAACTTCGATTGCACCATCAAAAAGATGGTTATTATCAGTTAAAAACTCTATATAATCATTTGCAATTTGATTAATATTTTCATCAGAAATATTAATGTTTAAAGCATCAAAAGAAAACTTCAATCTATTGTAACGCAATTCTAAGTGAGTAATTTTATCGTTTTGATAAAGCTTCCAGCACTCCTGATTTATAGGAGCGTATTTTGCTATAAAATCCTGTATTTTAATTTCAGGAAATCTGTTTTTAAAAATTCGATCAAAAGCCATCTGTGAGTTCCTATCAAAATCCCAAAGTGTATGATCTAAATCAAAAAAAACATCGGTAATATTTGTTTTCATCTGTTAAAAAATTCCTTCATCTACAAAACTATAATATTTTGTTTCAGTAATAATCAAATGATCTAAAACTTTAACATCTAAACTTTCACCGGCCAATTTTAGTTTTTTTGTAATTTCCTTGTCCGCCTCACTGGGCTGTAAATTACCTGACGGATGATTATGACACAAAATCAGGCCTGTAGCACCATTTTCAAGTGCTAATTTAAACACAAGACGCGCATCTACAATTGTACCTGTTATTCCGCCTTTACTAAGCTGCGATTTAGAAATTATCTTATTAGAATTATTCAGAAAAAGCACCCAAAATTCTTCATGTGTTAATTCACCAATAATAGGTTGCATCATTTCGAATACCTTTTTACTAGAGGTAACTTTTACTAAATCTACCGCATCTTCGGCTCTTCGGCGCCGACCAAGCTCTAATGCGGCAATAATTGTAATTGCTTTAGCCTCTCCTATTCCTTTAAAATTAGTCAATTGAGAAACTGACATTTTGCCTAAACCATTTAAACTATCAACACTTGATAAAATTCGTTTGCTTAAAGCTACAGCCGACTCGTTTCGACTTCCTGAACCAATCAAAATTGCAATAAGTTCAGCATCACTTAAGGCTATTTTACCTTTCAGCATTAATTTTTCACGAGGTCGGTCATCTTCAGACCAATTGTTTATAGGAAAATGAGTTGTTTCCATTATTGTATATTATTAATCATATATAAATTAGAGTTTGCACTCTTTTTCTGCTGACAATCTTTATTTTTGAATTCATTTTACTTTTAATCCAAAAAGCGAATATATTTAAAAATAAGAAAAATCAGTCATAAAAAGTGATTACTATTTTCAAATTAATTAACTTTAAATGCCAAAAGACTCTTAACCAAACTTCTGCCAAATTCGCAATGAAATTTCCATATACCTTACTCATCATCTTTTTATTCATTTCATGTAATCAAAAAGAAAAAAGCAATACTTTCTCTCAAACTACGCCAACAGCAGCAAAAAACTTCGCTGAGAAATTATCTAATGCAGCGATCTCTATAATTGACCCATCAATAGATTATGATCCTGCTTATTTCTCTATCGAATATCCTAACGGAGATGTTCCTAAAAATAAGGGCGTTTGTACAGATGTTATTATTCGTTCCTATCGAAAATTAGGCATCGATTTGCAAAAAGAAGTTCATGAAGATATGATCGAAAATTTTTCTAAATATCCTAATCTAGAAAAATGGGGAATGACTAAAACAGATACTAATATTGATCATAGAAGAGTTCCTAATCTGGAAATTTTTTTTGAAAGAAACGGAAAAAAACTTTCCGTAACACAAGATCCAAAAGATTATAAAACCGGAGAAATTGTAACCTGGCTTATTAATAACAAATTGCCACATATTGGAATCGTAACCAGCAAAAAATCAAGTGACGGAAAAAGAAACCTGATTGTACACAATGTTGGTAACGGACAAGTACTGCAGGATTGTTTATTTGAATATAAAATTGTAGGACATTATAGGTATTGGGAATAAAGATTAAATAAAATGGCAATAGAAAAATGCCAAATTAAATTAAGAAAAAAAATGCCAACTACTAATTGTAATTGGCATTTTAGACCTATTAATTAATCTTATAATTTATAATCTTTTTTATACCCCAAAAACCTTCTTTGGTGTACAAAACTAATTTCTTCTTTTTGATTTGGTTGTTGTCCAGATTTCTTAATTCTCTAATAACATCTGAATCATCACCATCAAATTTACTAAGACTAAAATTTCCTTCATGCTCTCCTGAATCGTAATACTCAATCCTTGAAAACCTTTTGATACTATTTCTTCCTCCCGAACCGTAAATGAATCTTTTGATCGTATAAGATTGCATTTCTGTTGGCTTATCCTTTATAGAATAATCCATTAAAGACTTATAAATAATATCAGACACAGTTCCAAAACTAAGAAAAGAAATCATTACTCCCATCAAAGACAAAAGTAAAAAACAGCCAATTTTATCAAGGACTGAAGTTGTATCTGAATAATATTTAACAAAAGAATTGAACTTAAAAGAAAAGAAAATCATTCCCAGTAAAATGGGCAGATAAACAAATATTATATCACCAAGAATTCCCTTATTCAAATATTGATTATACCAGAAAAGCCAGTTTAAAATTCCAAAAATTAAAAAACCAACAAATAACTTATACAGTTTTTTATCATTGCGTTTTATTTCATTTTTTAGCTGTCGTTTATTTTCTTTTTAACTTAGCAACTCTTCTGTTCATTGCAAATAAAACTACTCAATTAAGCCTTTTACTTCATCAAAGTTTAATCCTCCGTAATTTCCTGAACTCATCAATAACAAAGCCGAATTATCAAGATTTAAATGAAACAAATATTCTTTGAACTCAGCCGGATTAGTATAAATAATTAAATCTTTACGATTAAAAGCAGTTGCAATTTGCTCATAAGTTACTTCTTCAAGCTGTTTAATTTTTACAGCATCCGGAGAATAGAAAACTACAGCAACATCTGCATATTCTAAAGCTCCTTCATATTCTTTCAAAAATTCAGCATTTAAACTACTGTAGGTATGCAATTCCAGACAAGCTACCAAAGTTCTGTTTGGGTATTGTTCTTTTACTGCTTTTGTAGTTGCAGCCACTTTACTTGGAGAGTGAGCAAAATCTTTATAGGCCACTTTTCCTTTTCCTTCGGCAATTTTTTCTAAACGTTTTGATGCACCTTTAAAACTTGCAATTGCTTCGTAAAAGTCGGCTTCGTCTACGCCCATGTTTTGGCAGATCCATTTGGCACCAGCCAGGTTATTTAAATTGTGCGCTCCAAAAACTTCAATTGGCATATCGCCTTCAGGAGTTTCTAATAAAGTTACGCCATCATTTACGCTATATTTTGGAGTAGAATAAGCCAGTTTACGAATTGGATTTGTGGCCGCCTCTGCTACTCTTTTTACTTCAGCATCATCTTCATTATAAACCAAAATCCCGCCATTTGTAATTTTAGCAATAAAAATTTCAAATTGCTCAACATAATTTTCATACGTTGGAAAAACATTGATATGATCCCAGGCAATTCCTGAAATCAAAGCAATATTTGGTTGATACAAGTGAAATTTCGGACGTCTGTCTATAGGCGAAGATAAGTATTCATCACCTTCCAGAACCATAAAATCATTTTCTTCTGTAAGATGCACCATGGTATCAAAACCTTCAAGCTGTGCCCCTACCATGTAATCAACTTCGATATTATGATAATGCATTACGTGCAAAATCATCGAAGTAATGGTTGTTTTTCCGTGAGAACCTCCAATTACAACACGTGTTTTATTTTTAGACTGTTCGTACAAAAATTCAGGATACGAATATATTTTCAAACCTAATTCCTGTGCTTTTAGCAATTCAGGATTATCGGCTTTCGCATGCATTCCTAAAATTATAGCATCAATATCGGCAGTGATTTTTTCAGGAAACCAACCCATTTCTGCAGGCAGAATTCCTTTTTTTTCTAATCTTGATTTTGATGGTTCAAAAATAGCATCGTCGCTGCCCGTAACTTTATATCCTTTGTTATGTAATGCTAATGCTAAGTTGTGCATAGCGCTCCCGCCTATTGCGATGAAATGTGTTCTCATTTAAATTCCAATTTTTTTAAAATTCCAAATTCCAATTAAATGGAATTTAATTTTGACATTAAGCTTCAAATTTCTGTTTTAATTCCTTTGCTTTTTTAGTGTCTTTTAGATTATTCAAATATAAATTATATAATTTTTGAAACGTAGTTTTTGATTTGCCAATTTCATGAGCCTTTATAAAGTTTTTTTCGGCTGCTGTATATCTCTTAAAATACACATCTATTCTTCCTTTTGATAAATAACCATCAACGGGCGATAATTGCGCCAGCTGATTGGAGTATAAAATTGCCTTAGATTCGCTTCCGCCAAAAATGCCCGGCAATTGCAAATATATTTCGATTAATGCCCATCTGGCCGGAAGGTGTTTAGGATCTAAAACAATAGCTTTTTCAAATGATTCTTTCATTTCACTCACCATTCCCAAAGCTTTCAATCTGTTGACTTCCATAGCCCGCATTGCCAGACAGCCTCCGTATTTATAGAAATAATCTGCTTCTGCAGGTTTTAATTCTTTCAGTTTTTTGAAATATTCAGCTCCTTTTATCCATGCTTTTTGATGCGCTGTAATTTCTCCCAAATACTCAATTGTTTTTATATCCGAAGGTTTGCTTTTTAAAACCTCTTCAAAAACAACCCGCGCTTCATCATACTTTTTGGCATGATATAGCTTTTCTGCTTTTTCAAAATTAGATTGCGACCAAATACATATTGGCACAAATAAAAAAAAGAGGATTAGCTTTTTCATCTTTCAAAAATAGGGAAATATAAAACGCAACATTTGGTTTTGAAGATAAATTAGTAATTTGTACGAAATTTATTTTCAATAGTTTTCCCAACCTTTTATACAAAACCGCGCTCTATATACTAAAAACCGATTTATGAAAAATATATTATTTGTTTTCTTATTGTTTACTACTGCTTTATTTGCTCAAAAAAACGACAAAAACTGGGCTAAAGTTGCCGCTTATGAAAATGAAGGTAAAATAAAATCAGCAAATGAAATCGTTGACAAAATTTACAAAAAAGCAGTTTCAGCAAAAGACGAAGTACAAATGATAAAATGTTTTTTTTATCAATCGAAATATTTGCAGGTAGTTGACGAAAACGCAAAAACTAAAATCTTAGATCATCTTAAAACAGATATTAACCGGGTTTCGATACCATCAAAAGCAATTTTGAATTTAATTTATGCAAAATGTTTAAATAGGTACTCTAATTATGACGAAGCTTATGCAGTTGTAGACAGTGCTGCGGCGGTTGTAGATGAAGCTGCTGCAATGATAGATTCTGCTATTTTTACTGTAGATACTATTGCTGTAGCCATAGACACCACAGCCGTTGTTGATATACTGGAAGATGATAAAGCAAGCATTGATTTTACATCTGAAAAAGAAGTACTAGCACTTTATGAAAAAACACTGGAAAATGAATCAATCCTTAAAAAAACATCTTTAAAAAAGTATCAGGCTATTTTTAGTTTTCTGACTTTAGAAAAGCTAAAAAATGAAAACTTATATGATTATTTACTAAAAGAAAATATCGCGTTTTTCACTGAAAAAATTGAGCGATGGAAAATTGATAACAGCCAAATTCCAGCTTATAAAAATGAACTTTTAGGAAATTCAGAAGCCTTTTTAGCGCTTGATCTCAATTTTATAAAAGAAGAAAATTTCAAAAAAGTGCTGTCTTTATATCAAAAACTCGAATCTGGCAATCCATCATTAGAAAACCAATTTGACCGCATTATTTTTTGTAGTGAATTTATGCCACAGCCCAATGAAGATTTGAAAATATTTTTAAATGAATTTCAACAACGTTCGAATGATCCCATTCTTACTCAGAAAATTCTATTAAAAAAAGCAGAAATTCTCCTTAGCCAGGCATCGAAAGAATTACATCCTGATTATAATATCGAAGCGGTCAAAATATACGACGAGATAATAAAAATGAATAATGAAACCAATGCAGCTCAGACTGCTTTGGGGCAAAAACAATATGTTATTTCTAAATCATTAACTGCAAGGCTTCAAAAGTTCATTTATAATAAGGAGAATACCAGAGCTTTTATCACTTATAAAAATCTTGACCATTTAAGAATATCATTCTACAAAATAGATCAAAAAAAACTCAGGAAATTTTTAGATTCATATTCTGAAGAAGATAGTTTAGCTGCAGCCATTACAAAAAATCAAATTAAAATAGCTTCTAAAGACTATCAGCTTCAAAATAAAAAGGATTATTTTGAATATACTACAGAAGTTGTTTTACCACAACTGGAAACAGGAACGTATTTAGTTTATTTTGAAAGTGATTCTGATGCAAAAAAAGAGAAACCATTTTCTTATCAAACCATTACCGTTTCAAATTTAAGTATTCTGGCCTCGCAGGAAATCAACAAAGAAAATTTTCAGGTGCTGGACAGAAAAACAGGAAAACCTCTTGAAAATGTAACCATAAAATCTAAGCGTTATACTCTTAAAACAGATTCAAACGGACTAGCTTCTTATATTGGAGCAAATAACTACGATTACAATGAGCATATAGAATTTTCATTGGCAAACGACACTATTTTACCCGAGAAAAATTATCTTAGATATACGCAGCAATACAATCAAACAGAAAACAATTCTTTAACAGGAAAAGTTGAGTTTTATCTGGACAGGGCAATTTATCGTCCGGGACAAACGGTTTACTATAAAGGAATTGCCATTAAAAAACAAAAAAACAAAACCAGTATTGTTGCCAATACCACTTTTAAAATTTTCGTAAGAGATACTAATTATCAAACGTTTAAAGAACTAGAAGTTATTACCAATGAATTTGGTTCTTTTTCAGGAGAATTCACTTTGCCTAAAAGCGGACTTACAGGTAATTTTAATATTTATGCAACGCAACCTGATAATTATGAAAAAGGAGATATTTCGTTTAAAAACAAACCAAATGCATCATTTTGGAAAACCGTAAGACTTGAAAACTCTCAAATTTATTTTAGGGTCGAAGAATACAAACGTCCAAAATTTAAAGTAGATTTTGATCCTAAAAAAGAAAGTTTTCAGGTCAATCAATCGATTAAAGTAAACGGAACTGCAAAAGCATTTGCCGGAAGCAACATTTCTGATGCAAAAGTAACTTACAAAGTAACTCGATTTACACGTTATGTTAGGAATTATAGTGATTATTGGGGGAACGAACAAAACGAAATTATAGCAACGGGCGAAACCAAAACAGATGCTTCTGGTAAATTTGTAATTGAATTTATTGCCGAACCTTCAAAAAATGCAATCAAAGAACAATTGCCTGTTTTTAGCTACAGTGTAATTGCCGATGTCACTGATATTAATGGCGAAACACATACCTCAGAAACCACTGTAAAAGTGGGTTATCATGATTTGGTCATCAATGCCAGTATTCCGGGTAGTATTGAAACTAAAAACAAAAACGAAATCACGCTTACAAGTACCAATTTAAACGGAGAATTTTTAGCAGCCAAAGGCGAAATTAAATTGTATTTCGTTAGTCCGTTTTCTTATAAATTTAAAGAAAACTTGTGGCAAAAACCAGAAATCGAGAATATCTCAGCGTCAGATTTTGAAAGATTGTTTCCTTATGAAATGGTAGAAATTAAAACAGATAAAGCAAATGAAGTTTTATTGTTTTCGAAAAAAGTAGACACCGAAAAAGACAAAAAAATAGTCTTGGATTTTATTTCAGATTATAAATCCGGAATTTATAAAATTGTGTTTTCAGCAAAAGACACCTTCAATAATCCCATAGAATCTGTATCGACTTTCGAAATAAAACAAAGCAAAGACAAATTTAATCCAAGTAAATTATTTACAGCAGAGCAAATTAATACGGATCCAAAAAAAGATGGTTTTGTAACAATTAAACTTTCTTCTGTCATTCCGGATCTTTATATCACTACCAACGGAAATTATGGTAATCAAACCTATTTTGAAAATACGTATCATTTACAAAACCATGAAGTAACAATAAAAGTTCCTTTAAAAAAAGAATTCGAAAAATCAGTTGGCATAAGTTTTCAAAGCATTTTCGACAACGAAATTTTTAATAACCAAATAGACGTTGCACTAAAAACACCGGAATCTAAACTTGAATTACTTGTAGAAAGTTTTAGAAATAAAATCGAACCCGGAAGTAAGGAAACCTGGTCGTTTAAACTAAAATCAATCAATGCAAAAACCGAAGCAGAAGTATTAGCCTCTATGTACGACAGCTCTTTAGACCAGTTTACAAAAAAGGACTGGAATAATAGCTTAAGTATAAACAATTACCATTACAATTCTCCTAATTTTAAATCTGGTTTAGGTTTTGAACGAACATCTTCATCTCTGGAAAATTTAAATGAATTTCTTCCTCTAACTGTATTAAAAAATGATGAAACACGATTAAACTGGTTTGGTTTTGACTTCAATAATAGCCGATACGGTGATTCACTTGGCATCACGATAACCGAACTTAAAGATAAAAAAGTAGGCAGTGAAACTATTAAAGGAGATCCTGATGCTGTTTTAACTGTTGATGAACCTGTTGGCGCAGCAGCAGCAATTACTATTTCAGAATCTGCTTCAGCACCAGCTCCAAAAGTAGATCAGGTACGATTTGTAAAACCTGCCTATATGAAAACTGGGGATACTTTAAACAATCCAGAATATTACTATCAAACCAATAAAGTGCAATTTGTTCCTGGAAAAAAAATCACGAATGGTCTTACCTCAATGATAATTAATTCATCAACATTATATATAATTGATGGAGAAATTTCTTCTGAAGATAATTTCAAAAAAATAAACCCTGAAGATCTTCTTGACATCGAGTTTTTAACTGGAGACAAAGCCACAGCACTTTACGGAAGCAGAGCGGCAAACGGCGTCATAATCATTACAACCAAAAAAGCATTAGAAGCATTAACCCAAGTAAAAGCCAGAAAAAATCTTTCTGAAACCGCTTTCTTTTTACCTAATTTAAAAACCGATGCCAACGGAAAAGTAAGTTTCAATTTTACTTCGCCGGAAGCTCTAACGGCTTGGAAACTTCGTTTATTGGCACATAATAAAGATGCTGTTTCCGGTTATTTAGAGAAAAGTGTTGTAACTCAAAAAGAATTAATGCTTTTACCTAATTTCCCTCGCTTCTTTAGGGAAAAAGATACGATTGTAATCTCGGCTAAGATTTCAAATGTAACAGATCAGGTAAAAACAGGAATCGCTATTTTACAGTTTTTCGATGCGACAACAATGCAGCCCATAGATGCCAAAATGCTGAATGCAAAAAATGTGAGAAACTTTACGGTTGGTGCTTTTGGGAATACAACAGCAACCTGGACAATTTCAATTCCAGAAGGTTTGCAAGGTGTGCAATATAAAATCCTGGCCAAATCCGGTAATTTTTCGGATGGAGAAGAAAACATACTTCCGGTTTTGACCAATAATATGTTGGTTACAGAAAGTATCCCCATTTGGGTTCGTGAAAATTCTACCAAAGAATATACTTTTGAGAATTTAAAAAACAACAATTCAGCGACTTTAAAAAATCATCAGCTTACTTTAGAATATACATCAAATCCATCGTGGATGGCAATTCAGTCTTTGCCGTTTTTGATGGAATACGAACATGAATGTGCCGAACAAACTTTCGCTCGCTTTTATGCCAATGCTTTGGCCTCAGAAATCATTTCGAGTAATCCGAAAATTGCAACTGTATTTGAAAACTGGAGAAAAAACGGAAAACTGAATTCTAAATTAGAAGAAAACGAAGAACTAAAATCAATTATTCTGGCAGAAACTCCGTGGCTAAAAGATGCGGAAAGCGAAGAAGAAAAGAAAAAGAATCTGGCTCTTTTATTTGATTTGGAAAAAATGAAGGCATCGCAAGAAGCTGCTTTTGATAAATTAAAACAAAAACAAAACTCATCAGGAGGATTTTCTTGGTTTGAAGGAAGTTCTGAAAATGAATACATCACCCGTCATATTCTGGCAGGTTTAGGTCATTTATCCAAATTAAACAAAACAGAAGATAATGTTGCAAAAATTGATGCCATTGCCAAAACCGGAGTTCCTTTTCTGGACAATAAATTCTTAGAGTATTATAAAAACAAGACTAAAAACTTAAAAAAGACAGAGAAGCTAATTTGGATCAATCCCTATTCAGATCTGCATTATTTATATACCAGAAGTTTTTATTTAGACAATTATCCGCTTTCCGATACTTTGAAAAAAGCAACAAAATTGTATTTAGAAACAACTAAAAAAGATTGGCTCAATTATTCGCTTTACGAAAAAGGACTGGCTGCTTTAACTTTAAATCGTTTTGGAGAAAGCGAGTCGGCTAAAAAAATTATTGAAAGTCTAAAAGAAACGTCATCAAATAATGTAGATTGGGGCATGTACTGGATTTCCAATAAAGCAGGTTGGTATTGGTATCAGGCCCCCATAGAAACTCAGGCTTTATTGATTGAGGCTTTCACCGAAGTGACTCACGATATCAAATCTGTGGATGCCATGAAAGTTTGGTTGTTAAAAAACAAACAGACCAAAAACTGGCCAACAACAAAATCTACAACAGAAGCTGTTTATGCTTTATTGATGCAAGGTAATGATTGGTTAAGCGTGAAAGACAATACTATCATCAAAATTGGAAACGAAAAAATCTTAACCAAAAAATTAAACGAAAACGAAAAAGAAGCTGAAACCGGCTATATCAAACTGAATTGGAAAGCTGATGAAGTCAAAAGAGAAATGGCTTCAATAAGTATTCAAAACAAATCTAAAGTTCCCGGATTTGGCGGCGTTTATTGGCAATATTTTGAAGAATTGGATAAAATCAAAACCAATTCGGGCGCAGTTTTATCAGTTTCGAAAGAATTGTATTTAAAGAAGACTTCACTAAAAGGCAACCAATTAGAACGAATTACAAGCAAAAACCCTTTACAAACAGGAGATTTAGTTACGGTAAGACTAATTATAAAATCTAAAGAAGACATGGAATTTGTGCATTTAAAAGATATGCGCGCTTCTTGCTTTGAACCTGTAAATGTACTTTCTGAATATCAATACAAAAATGGTTTAGGATATTATATGAGCACAAAAGATGCTGCAACGCATTTGTTTTTTGACCAGATCAACAAAGGAACTTATGTAATAGAATATGATATAAGAGTAAACAACAGCGGAGAATTCTCAAACGGAATTACAACAATTGAAAGTATGTATGCTCCGGAATTTGCCAGTCATACAAAAGGAATTCGGGTAAAAGTTCAATAAAATTTCGAAAAATAGCAACGAATTCACGAATTAATTAAAATAAAAATTCGTGAATTCGTGGCGGAAAAAATTACCACAAAAAAAGCCGACAGATTTTAAATCTGTCGGCTTTAATTTTAGAAATAAAACAAACTATTTTGCAATAGTCAATTCATCAATAATATTTTTAGCTCCAGCGTATTTGTCGATAATCCAAAGTACATAACGAATATCTACGTTGATTGTTCTTTGCAATTTAGGATCAAAAATAACATCTCCTGCCATTGCTTCAATGTTTCCGTCAAAAGCAATACCAATTAACTCTCCTTTTCCGTTAAGAACCGGTGAACCAGAGTTTCCTCCTGTAATATCATTATCTGTCAGGAAGTTTACAGGCATATATCCAGCTTTGTCAGCATATTGTCCGTAATCTTTTTTCTTGTTCAATTCTAACAAACGTTTTGGTAAATCAAATTCCTGATCTCCTGCTTTGTATTTTTTCACCATACTTTCCATAGTAGTATAGTTATTAATTGTAGCATCATTTCTAGGATCTGCAGGTAATGCACGAACTTTTCCGTAAGTCAGTCTCAAAGTAGAGTTTGCATCAGGGTATTGAATCGTGTTTAATTTTGACTCTCTTAACCCTTCAACCAATTCGCGGAAAGCAGTTGCGAAACCATCATCAGCTTTAGCCTGATCATCTGTTTTAGCACGGTATTTTGTCATCAAATCATTAGAAATAATGTACAAAGGATCATGTACAATTGCTAATGGTTTTGGATTAGCCATAAATGCCAACACTTTTTCTTTAGTTGTAAAGTAACTTACCTCAGTTGCTTTTGCAACATCTGCAGTAAAATCACCCTTATTTTCTGATTTCATTTTAGCTACTTGTGTACCTAAACCATATTCAGCACCTTTAGAGGTGTACAAGTTCAATTGTGCAGCAAATATATCTTTTTCAAGGGGCGCATAAAACTCACCATAAATGTTATCGATCATAGCATTGATCTTAGGTAACATTTCTGCTTTTTTAGCGTCATTTTCATTATAATAAGCAATCAATGCATTTCCTAAGTTTGCTGGTCCTGCAGCATAACTTGACGTACGCAAAAGCTGCATTAAATAATTATCATGAGTTGCTTTTAAATTTGTAGATCTGTAATACTCATTAATAGTAGGAATTACATTTTCGTACTTTTCTTTATTAGCCGGTTTACTTGCCCATTCGTAGAATTTATCTTCCTGTGCGGCTTTAACATCTACCGTTCCGGCTTTTGTTAAGGCATCAATCATTCCCTGACGGTTTTTCCAGTAGTTGGCAGTCGAAGCATATTTAGACGCATATTGCAAACGAACTGTTGCATCTTTGTCCATATATTTTTTCATTACATCCATTCCGGTTTTAGCACCTTCAACCCATGCAGGATATGCATATTTTATGTTTTGCTCGATTCCTCCGGCTGGCATCCAACGGTTTGTTCTTCCAGGATATCCTAAAATCATAGCAAAATCATTTTCCTTAACTCCTTTTATACTTACAGGTAAGTAATGTTTAGGCTGTAAAGGCACATTGTCTTTTGAGTAAGTCGCAGGATTTCCGTCTTTATCAGCGTATACTCTAAACATAGAGAAATCTCCTGTTTGACGCGGCCATTCCCAGTTATCAGTATCTCCACCAAATTTACCAACACTTTCCGGAGGTGTTCCTACTAAGCGAACATCGGTATAATCCTGATATACGAAATAGTAATATTCATTTCCCTGAAAGAAAGGACGAACAGAAACGGTATATTTTCCTCCTTCGTTATTTTCTTTTTCAATCAAATTGATTTCCTGCTGAATGATTTTATTTCTTTCAGTCTCTGTCATTTTATCATTTACTTTAGACAAAATTCTTTTAGAAACGTCATCCATACGAACAAAGAAACGAACGTATAACGATTTTGGCTTCATTTCCTCACTTTTTGTTTTTGCCCAGAAACCATCTTTCAGATAATTTTGCTCGGCTGTAGAAAGTTCTGCAATTGCATTATATCCACAGTGGTGATTTGTTAAAACCAATCCGTTTTTAGAAACAATCTCAGCAGTACAACCTCCGTTAAACTGTACAATTGCATCTTTCAAACTATGATGATTAATGCTATAAATTTCTTCGGCTGTAAGCTGTAAGCCCATTTTTTCCATATCTCTATGGTTCAATCTTTCGATAAACATCAAAAACCACATTCCTTCATCAGCTTTTACAGGAAAAGCCATTAAGCACATGGTTAAGAATAAAATTATTTTTTTCATATTATTTTGTTTAAGTGATGCGAATATAAGTCATTTTCATAATTATATCATCCGAAGTAGGATCAAAAATAAATATGCTCACCTCTTTTTAAGATTTTATTACGAAATTAACATTTTGCACAATAAAAAAGGTGTCCTATTACAGAACACCTTTTTTGTATAAAACTATTATTTTTACTATTCGTTTAACATCTTCCAAAGTTTATCTTTCAAATCTGTTAAACCTTGTTGGGCAACCGATGAAATAAACATATAAGGAATGTCTTTGAAAGCAACATCTAATTCAGTCTTTAATTCAGCTTTAAGTTCGTCATCCAGCATATCGCATTTTGAGATTACTAAAAGACGTTCCTTATCTAACATTTCAGGATTGTATTTCGTTAATTCGTTAACCAAAATATCATATTCCCCTTTAATGTCCGGCGTATCAACAGGAACTAAAAACAACAATGTTGAATTACGCTCGATATGACGCAGAAAGTAATGTCCTAAACCTTTTCCTTCAGCAGCACCTTCAATAATTCCCGGAATATCTGCAATTACAAAAGACTGAAAATCTCTGTAAGCTACAATTCCTAAGTTTGGTTTTAAAGTAGTAAAAGGATAGTCCGCAATTTTTGGTTTTGCAGAAGTCAATACAGATAATAAAGTTGATTTTCCTGCATTAGGAAAACCTACTAAACCTACATCGGCTAAAACTTTAAGTTCCAGAATCACATCCATTTCTACACCCGGTAAACCTGGTTGTGCGTAACGTGGTGTTTGATTTGTTGAACTTCTAAAGTGCCAGTTACCTAAACCGCCTTTTCCACCTTTTGAAAGGATTCTTTTTTCACCATCTTCGGTAATTTCGAACAAGGTTTCTCCAGTTTCTTTATCTTTTACGACAGTTCCTAAAGGTACTTCGATAAATTTATCTTCTCCATCAGCACCTGTACTACGATCTCCACCTCCATCTCCACCGTGACCAGCTTTGATATGACGGGCAAATTTTAAGTGAAATAATGTCCACAAACCTTTATTCCCTACTAAATACACGTGTCCACCTCGACCACCATCACCTCCGTCCGGGCCTCCTTTTTCAATAAATTTCTCTCTATGTAAATGTGTAGATCCTTTTCCTCCCTTTCCGGATGAAACATATATCTTAACGTAATCTACAAAATTTCCTTCTGTCATTTTTTTTAATTTCAGATTTTAGATTTTAGATTTTAGATTGCTCTAAATCGTATTACTAAATTCTATTGTTTTTAGTTCAGTCTCAGCCTCGCTTTCAGTGCAAACTGCGACTGAATACTGTGACTGAAAACTATTATATTCTCTTTACTCTTTAAGTGCTTTCACCAACACTTTATCAATCTTTACGCCATCCATATCAATGACTTCAAGCACAAATTTTTGCCAGATTAATTTTTCGCCTTCTTTCGGAATATGAGAAAGCTCGGTCATAATCATTCCGCTTACGGTATTTACTTCGTAATCATTTGTTAGTTCATCCAACTCAAAATAAGTCAGAAAATCGTGTAAGGAATAATGTCCGTCTACCAACCATGAACCATCTTCTCTTTCGACCAATTGAAATTCATCTTTATAAAAATCAGATGCATCACCAACTAAAGCTTCAAGAATATCATTTAAAGTAATAATTCCCTGAAAAACACCGTATTCATCAGAAACTAAAGCGTAATGAACTCCGGTTTTCTTAAAGTTTTCTAATGCTTTGTAAGCTGTTGTCTGCTCCATTAAATAAGGAGGATCTGTCATTATTGCTCCTAAATCAAAATGATCACTTTCGATGTTGGCAAATATATTTTTTAGGGTTACGATACCCACAATATCATCGTAATTATCTCTGTAAACCGGATAAACAGTATGCAAATCCATAAGAACAAGTTCCTTTATTTTTGCTTTATCTGCATTAAAAGGCAACATATCAACCGATTTACGGTGCGTCATTAACGAATTTACTTTTCGGTCTCCAATATGAAAAACACGTTCTACGATATCTTGTTCAATTTCCTGAACTTCTCCGCCTTCCGTTCCTTCTTTTATAATGGCTTTTATTTCTTCTTCGGTCACTTTTCCGTCGGCTGAAGGTTTAATTTGTAAAACATTCAGTAAAAAATCAGTCGAAGTAGTAAGCAGCCAAATAAACGGCGCTGTAATAATCGAAATGATCTTCATTGGCATTGCCACCATTTTTGCAATAGATTCAGGATAATTTAACCCAATTCGTTTTGGCAGCAATTCTCCTAAAACTAAGGAGAAAAATGTTAGTACTACAACTACAATCCCTACTGCAACAGAATGTGCATAGGGTTTTAAAACTGCAAATCCGCTCACAAAAGTTTCCACATCTACGGTGATTTTATCACCACTGTAAATACCCGTCAAAATCCCAATTAAAGTAATTCCGATTTGTACTGTAGACAAAAACTTGTTTGGTGAATTGGCCAAATCGAGCGCAATTCTGGCACTTTTATTTCCTTTTTTTGCGGCAGTTTCGAGTCTGTTTTTTCTTGCTGAAATAAGTGCAATTTCAGACATAGAGAAAACTCCGTTTAATAGTATTAGAAAAAATATTATTAGTATTTCCATTTTTAAGTTTAAAGTTAAAAACCAAAAGTTAAATGCTTTTCAGAACTTAAAGTTCTTTCCAAACATTTAACTTTTAACTTCCAACAAGTTGTATTACAAATTATCTATAACTGACGTTAAGCGTTCTGTAATTTCTTCGATAGTTCCGATACCGTTTACGGCATAAAACTTATTTTGTTCTTTATAATATCCAATTAATGGAGCTGTTTTTTCGTTGTATTCCTGATATCTTACACGAATCTTTTCTTCGTCCTGATCATCTACTCTTCCGCTTGTTTTTCCTCTTTCTAATAAACGTGCCACAAGAATTTCATCATCAGCTTCTAATGCGATTGTAGCAGTAACACTTGACCCAATTGTTGGTAAAAATTTATCTAAAGCCTGAGCCTGATCTAATGTTCTTGGATAACCATCGAACAAGAAACCTGCTGTATCAGGATGTTTGTTTACTTCGTCTATTAACATTGCAGTGGTAACTTCGCAAGGAACCAATTCTCCATTGTCCATAAAAACTCTTGCTTTTTTACCTAAATCTGTATCATTTTTTAAATTAAAACGAAAAATATCTCCTGTTGACAGATGAGTTAGTTTGTATTTTTCTTTTAAAAATTCTGCCTGAGTTCCTTTTCCTGCTCCTGGCTTTCCAAATAAAACAATATTAATCATAATATGAGTGAGTGTTGTTACTTCTGTTTTTTATAAGAAGTTTTAAATGAATATATAGTTGTGTGTGTTTTTAATTATTCGGCTAATTTATATACTTCGGCTAAATTCCTGCCCAAGCCATCGTAGTCTAATCCGTAACCAACGATGAATTTATTTGGAATCCTGATTCCTATGTAATCTATTTTAATGTCTTTTTTATACGCATCCGGTTTAAAAAACAAAGTCGCAATTTTAAAATGTTTGACATTTTGCTCTTTAAAAATCTTTTTTAATTCTTCGATTGTGTTTCCGGTATCGATAATATCTTCGATGATAATTACGGTTCTGCCTGATAAATCCTGATTAATACCAATTAATTCCTTTACGGTATTAGTAGATTCGGTTCCTTCATAAGATGCCATTTTGATGAATGAAACCTCGCAAGGACTTTTATATTTTTTTAAAAAATCTGCAACAACCATAAATGCACCATTCAAAACCCCTATAAAAATTGGTGTATCGTCTCCAAAATCGTCTTCTACCTGAGCTACTAATTTGGTCAAAGCAAAATCAATTTCCTTGGCCGAAATAAACGGAACAAATTGTTTATCGTGAAGTTGTATCATTATTTTTATGTTTAAAATAATGGGCAAAGATACAGAATTACAACCAAACTGTAAGTATCAAAATAGGCTGGACACATATTTTTTTAAGAATGTTAAATATCACATAATATTTACAAATCTTTTCTTAAAAATATTTTTAATTTTAGTAAATTGTTGTTCTATAAATATTTAACCCTGAATTATAATGAAAAATACCGCGCAACTATTTTCAATATCCCTACTCACTATACTAACAGCCTGCAACGGACAGGTTAAAAAAGAAGAAAAAGATGCCCTGAGCAAGCAACCCAATACGATTGTAAAAACAGCTGTCGGCGACCTGACTTTGCCTCCGCCCTACGCAACAGAATCAAAAACAAACAATAGCAAAGTGATTGGCTGGCCCGAAGGAAAAACACCAACGGCACCTGCAGGTTTTACGGTTACCAAATTTGCAGATGGTTTCGAAAATCCGCGCTGGACCTATATCGCTCCCAATAATGATATTTTTGTGGTAGAAAGCGGAACCCGCGGCAGCAAAAATCAAATTACGGTTTTACGTGATAAAGATAAAGATGGTAAATTTGAAACACGTGAAGTTTTTATAAAAGACCTCAACAAACCTTTTGGAATGTTGGTTCTAAAAGACTTTTTCTATATCGCTAACACGGATGGATTATATCGATATCCTTACAAAAACAATCCGCTAAAATTAGAAACTCAGGGAACTAAAATTCTTGAACTTCCTGCCGGAGGTTACAACAATCACTGGACAAGAAATATAATTGCGAATCCTGAAGGAACAAAAATCTACGTTTCGGTTGGTTCGGGAAGTAATGTAGGCGAAAACGGAATGGACAAAGAGGTTCGTCGTGCTGATATCTTGGAAATTAATCCTGACGGAACCGGTGAGAAAATTTATGCTGCCGGACTTAGAAATCCTGTTGGAATGGACTGGAATCCGGCAAACAAGGAACTTTGGACTGCTGTTAATGAGCGTGACGAATTGGGTGACGATCTTGTTCCTGATTATGTAACAAGTGTAAAAAGAGACGGATTCTACGGCTGGCCTTATTCGTATTACGGGAATATTCCTGATCCAAGAATGAAAGGTGAACGCAAAGATTTAGTAGAAAAAGCTATTGTTCCGGATGTTCCGGTTGGTGCTCATACTGCTTCATTAGGATTGGCTTTTTATACTAAAGATGCTTTTCCTGCAAAATACAAAAACGGAATTTTCGTAGGACAACATGGTTCTTGGAATCGCGCCAAAATATCAGGTTACAAAGTGGTATTTGTTCCTTTTGCGAACGGAAAACCTTCTGGAAAACCTGAGGACTTTTTAACTGGTTTTATTTCTAATGCTGAAAAAGCGGAAGTTTTTGGCCGACCTGTTGCGGTAACGGTTACACCAGACGGATCGCTTTTGGTTAATGATGATAGTGGAAATACGATTTGGAAGGTTACGGCGAATAAATAAATCCCAAATTTTTTAAATTCCAAATCCCAAACTTTACGCGAATAATTTTAAACACATAGAAACATAGGTTTTATTTTGCGAAAAGGTCATTGAAAAGAAACACATTTCTTTCACATAGCTATGTGAATTAATGCTAAGTGAAATGCCTTTTTTACGTCATCAAAAGCTATGTTTCTATGTGTTTAAAATTATGCGCAAAAACTGATCAAAACTCTTTTATGATTTTAAAAAAATATTGTTTTCTACTTTTTGTGTTTTGCATTTTTCATAATAGTAAAGCACAAGAAAAAGAAAGCAGAACTATTGATTCTGTCAAAACTCAAAAACTCGACGAAGTTGTTATTAGTTCACTTCATGTTAATAATAGATTACAGAATACACCCGCAGCAATTGGTATTTTATCTAAAAAAGATCTTCTGCAAAATAACACAACAGATATTACTACCGTAATCAATACGATTCCGGGAGTTTTCATGCAATCCTCTAATTTTACCACAAGCCGAATTTCGATTCGTGGTATTGGCGCAAGATCTCCTTACGGAACGAATAAAATCAGGGCTTTTTACGGCAGTATTCCGCTGACTTCCGGAAACAGCGAAACAGTTATTGATGATATCGATCTTGAAAATATTGGTCAGCTTGAGGTAATCAAAGGTCCGCTTTCAAGTATTTACGGTGCAGGATTGGGTGGTGCTATTTTAATTTCGCCTCAACTTTCTAAAACCAATGGCGAAAATGCCAGTGTAAGCAGTGTTTTTGGTTCGTTTGGATTACTTAAAAACAGTTTGAATTATAGTGTGAATGAAAAAAGTTCCAGTCTGAATATCAGTTACCATAATCTTAAAACCGATGGATGGAGAGAAAACAGTTCGTACAAGCGAGAAGGAATCACACTTGCCGGAGAATTATTCAAAAAGAAAAACAACAAACTGACTTATTTTACGAATTACACCTATTTAAAAGCTTACATTCCAAGTTCGATTACTAAGGAGGTTTTTGATTCTAATCCGAAACTGGGCGCTTCAACCTGGGTAGCTTCAAAAGGATTTAAGGAATATAAATCGACTTTGGCGGGATTGGCTTATGATTTTAAAATTAGTGATCATCTGAGTAATGCTACTTCGATATTTGTGAATTATAAAGACAGTAACGAACCTCGTCCTTTTGATATATTACGTCAATATACTTTTGGAACCGGCGGAAGAACGCAGTTTTCGGGAGATTTTAAAATAGGAAAAATAGAAAATCAATTTATTGCCGGAATCGAATATTTCACAGATAATTATAACGGAAATACTTTTGAGAATCTCTACAAAAACAACAATGGCCAGGGAAGTTTACAAGGAAATCAACTTACTGAAACCGATCAAAAAAGGCATTTTTATAATATCTTTTCACAAATCAGAACGTTACTTTCGGATCAATTCGAAATTCAGGCCGGACTTAATTATAATGAAACCCATTTTGAGCTAACGAATTTTCTGCCTACTAAAACCTCAACTGAAAAATACAGTTATGATGGGATTTTTTCTCCTCAATTGTCTTTTCTATACAAACCCAATTCCGAAAGAACTTTATACTTTTCGGCAAGTCGCGGATTTTCATTGCCGGCGACCGAAGAAACGCTTACCAGTTCCGGCAACATCAATCCTGACATAAAACCTGAAAGCGGTTACAATTTCGAAGCTGGCGGAAAATTCTATTTCTTCAATAAAAATCTTTATACCGAATTTGCGGTTTACCGAATGGAAATAAAAGATTTATTGGTAGCGAAACGAATTGGCGATGATCAATATGAAGGTGTAAATGCCGGAAAAACGTTTCATGAAGGAATCGAAGTTTTAGCAAAACACAACTGGACCATTAATCGTTTTTTTACTTTGAATTCTTTTATCGCAGCTTCGTTAGGAAAGTATGAGTTTAAAGATTTTGTTGATAACGGAAATGATTATTCCGGAAATAAATTAACCGGAGTTGCAGCAAATAAAGTGAATGCCGGAATAATTTTAAATACTTCTTTAGGAATTTATTTTTCTGCCGATTTTCAGTTTACAGATAAAATTCCGTTGAATGATGCTAATTCTGCTTATTCAGATTCTTATCATATCGTCAACTTAAAAACTGGTTATGGTTTTGAAATTCTCTCTCATTTAAATACCAATTTAGCTTTTGGTATTAGTAATGTAACTGATGAAAAATATGCGTCAATGATTTTACCCAACGCTGTTGCTGTCGGGAACGCAAGTCCAAGATATTATTATCCGGGACTTCCTGTAAATTATTACGGAACCATTTCACTAAATTACCTATTTTAGATGTGTCCTAAATCGAAAAAAATGTCATCTGAATTACAAGCAAAACTAGACTATGTAAATGCTTACAGAGAAAACCGACTCATGGCGGCTCAGTATGTTTTAGAAAATCATCATTTATTTGAAGAGCTGGTTTCAATTTGTTTTTCGCCCGAAAACAAAAACAATCATAAAGCCTGTTGGATTTTAGAATTTGTATCCTACGAAGAATTAATCTGGCTGCAACCTCATCTTGCTTTTTTATGTTCTAATTTGAAAGTGCTAAAGGATGAAAGTGCTATAAGGCCAATCGCAAAAGTGATTCAGCTTTTGGTGAAATCACATTATAAGAAAAACGATGACAGTATTTTACTTTCCGAAGAAAACCTTCAGGATTGTATCGAAGCTTCTTTTGACTGGCTGATTAATGATGTAAAAGTGGCAACAAAAGCCTATTCTATCAGAACTTTATATGTTTTGGGAAATCATTACGACTGGATTCATCCTGAACTGCAAATTATCCTGAACAAAGATTATGGAAATCATTCTGCGGCTTATAAAGCTGTCGCCAAAGAAGTCTTGAAGAAAATCGAAAAGTAATTTTAATTTGCCACAAATTTCACAAATTAGCGCGAATTTTTAATCTGCCCAAATCCTAACATATAGCTTTACGGTTATATTTTTGCCACAGATTAAAAGATTAAAATGATTTTTTTAGTTAACCGCAAATTTCACAAATTAGCACAAATTTTTATCTGCAATTCTTAATATAAAGCTTTGTGCCTTTTGCATCCTTAAAAAATAAAACTTTGAGAACTTTGCATAAATCTTTGCGGACTTTGCGGTTAAATTTTTCACCACAAATTAAAACGATTACAATGATCTTTTTAATTAACCGCAAATTTCACAAATTAGCACAAATTTTTATCTACAAAATCTTACACATAGCTTTGTGTCCTTTGCCTCCTTCTAACAATTAAAACTTGCGAACTTTGCGTAAATCTTTGCGTAAATCTTTGCGGACTTTGCGGTTAATCTTTTTAGCCACAGATGAGACGATTAAAAATGATTTTTTTAGTTAACCACAAATTTCACAAATTAGCACAAATTTTAATCTGCAAATCTTAACATAAAGCTTTGTGTTCTTTGCCTCCTTCTAACAATTAAACTTTGCGAACTTTGCGTAAATCTTTGCGGACTTTGCGGTTAAATTTTTTACCACAAATCCACAAATTGACACAAATTGTATTCTGATTAAAATTAGAATTGGAAAAAAATCATGAAATTCATGAAATTCGTGGCAAAAAAAAGATTAAAAAGTATCTTTGCAAAAACACAACTACAATGAACTATTTTTCTTCTGATTTTAAATTAGGAATATTAGGTGGCGGACAATTAGGAAAAATGCTATTGTTTGACACTCGAAAATTTGACATACAAACTTATGTTTTAGATCCGAGCGACGAAGCTCCGAGTAAAATTGCCTGCAATAAATTCTTTCAGGGCGATTTGATGGATTATGAAACGGTTTACAATTTTGGAAAACAAGTCGATGTTTTGACTTTCGAAATTGAATTGGTTAATCTTGAAGCTTTAACGCAATTAGAGAACGAAGGCGTAAAAGTATATCCGTCTCCAAAAACTTTAAAAGGAATTCAGAATAAAGGCGTTCAAAAAGATTTTTATACTAAAAGTAATATTCCGACAGCTTCATATTTACGATTTGATAGCCCGTTGCATTTGCAAAAATCAGTTGGAGATAATGAAATCACAATTCCGTTTGTATGGAAATGTACTGAATTTGGTTATGACGGAAATGGCGTAAAAGTAATCCGCCAGATTTCTGATATGGATGATTTACCCAATGTAGAATGCATTGCAGAAACTATGGTTCCGTTCAAAAATGAATTGGCTGTGATCGTAGTAAGAAACCCTTCTGGAGAAATTAAAACCTATCCGGTTGTCGAAATGGAATTTCACCCGGAAGCCAACCAAGTCGAATATGTAATTTGTCCAGCCAGAATCGACGAAAAAGTGGCCGAAAAAGCCAGAGCAATTGCTTTGAATGTTTCGGAGAAATTCAATCACGTTGGTCTTTTAGCAGTTGAAATGTTCCAAACTCATGAAGATGAAATATTGGTAAATGAGGTCGCTCCTCGCCCACACAATTCAGGTCATTATTCGATCGAAGCAAGTTATACGTCACAATTCGAAAATCATTTACGCGCTATTCTAGATCTTCCGTTAGGAAATACAGACAGTAAAGTTGCGGGAGTTATGGTAAATTTAGTAGGTGCCGAAGGTTTCTCCGGAAATGTCGTTTATGAAAACATAGAAACCATTTTAGGGTGGGATGGCGTTACACCACATATCTACGGTAAAAAACAAACAAGACCTTTTAGAAAAATGGGCCATGTTACTATTGTAAATGAAAACATGGGCGAAGCAAGAAGAATTGCAGAGGATGTTAAGAATACTATTAAAGTGATTAGTCTATAGTTTTCAGTCCCGGTCGCAGTCTACCGTTTAAACCTTAACAAACAAAATAAACATTCTTAGTTTTTAGTCTCAACAACAACCTGAAACTTGAAACCTGAAACAAAACAAACAAAAACACACTATGAGCAAAGTAGCCATTATAATGGGAAGCATTTCAGACATGCCAGTCATGCAAGATGCCATCGACATATTAAAACAATTTAACATTGAAACTGAAGTTGATATCGTTTCGGCACACAGAACGCCGGAAAAATTATTCGACTTTAGTAAAAACGCGCATACTCGCGGGATTTCTGTAATTATTGCTGGTGCGGGCGGTGCAGCACATTTACCGGGAATGGTTGCTTCGATGTCGCCACTTCCTGTAATTGGAGTTCCTGTAAAATCAAGTAATTCTATCGATGGATGGGATTCTGTTTTATCGATTCTGCAAATGCCGGGCGGAGTTCCTGTGGCAACTGTAGCTTTAAACGGAGCAAAAAATGCCGGAATTCTGGCAGCACAAATCATCGGAAGTCACGATAAAAAAGTACTTGATACGATTATTGCTTACAAAGAAGAATTGAAAGCTGCGGTTAATAAAGCTGCTGAAGGATTGAAAAAATAAGATTTCTTCCGCAGAGATATACAAAAAGACGCAGAGATTAACAGAGATTTTTCACATTTTAGTGAAGAAAAACTTTGTGAATCTCTGCGTTTTTTTGCGAGTCTTTGTGAAACAAAAACTTATTTATAATCTGAAATTATGCTTCGTCTTCAATTTCCTCCAGAACAGATTCAAATTCATATTCTGTAATATCTTCTTTATTTATCCAGTTTTCTGACGTAACGAGATCATAATTTACATTGTCTTTTGTTGTCAACTCCCAAACAATAGCTTCGGCTTCAGGAAATGGAATATTTTGAGACATTTGATTTTCGAACAATCTTTTGATAAGATTTCTATCAGATAAACCATTGTTCAATAATTTCAGCACATTTTCAGCTGTTAATTTTTGTGCTTCACCGTCCGTTGGTGTCATTGAAAAATGAACAATAGAAGCTTTTGCATTGGGGAATTTTCCGTTGTACGCTTTAAAAAGTAATTGATTGATATGAAATAAAGTTCCCTGCATATCTATTTCGGGATATTCCTCACAAACTTTATCAATTAACATGTTGTGTGATATTTGCTCAATTTGTCCGTCGCCTAATCTGTCAGGAAATTTATATTTCAAAACTATTTCAGCAGCTTCATTAGGTTCGTAATCCGAAATAGCCATTTCTAATAATTCCGGCAAACTCGCTTTGTCTGCAGTTGCACCATCGGGATAATTGAATTTTTCTAACAATTGAACAAGATCTTCATCAGACCAATATCCTTCTACTTCATTAACCGTATCTATATTCTTTATTACAATTTGATAATTCATCATTTTCTTTTTTAAAATTGCTGATTAGCTTTTATAATGCTAAATCATATTTTTTCAATTTACGCTTTTTAAAAGGGGGATCGAAATAAATAACATATTTATAACACAATTTAAGAGCATTTTATGCCTAGAATCAATTTTATATAGATGATTAGATTTTTATAAATTGCTATCTTTGGAATTCAAAAATTCGACTTCAATTAATATAAATAATTACATTATAATGAACGTTTTACTTTCAAAATTCACTACCAAACATAACACAGCACCTTTTTCGCAAATTAAAATTGAAGATTATCTTCCGGCTTTTCAGGAAGGAATTACTTTGGCTAAAGCCGAAATTGATGCTATCGTAAACAATCCCGAAGCGCCAACTTTTGAAAACACTGTTGTAGCAATGGATTTTTCAGGAGATATTTTAGATCGTCTTTCTAGTGTTTTCTTCAATTTAAATTCGGCTGAAACGAGCGATGAAATGCAAAAAATCGCTCAGGAAGTTTCGCCTTTATTATCAGAATTTGGAAATGACATTACTTTGAACGCTGCTTTATTTGCTAAAATAAAAGCCGTTTACGATCAAAAGGAAACATTAAATCTAAATCCGGAGCAAACTACCCTTTTAGATAAAAAATACAAAAGCTTCTCCCGAAACGGAGCAAATTTAGCTGAAGATAAAAAAGATAAACTTAGAGAAATTGACAAAGAATTATCGAAATTAAAATTACAATTTGAAGAGAATATTTTGGCTGAAACCAATTCTTTCGAATTGCATTTGACCGATGAAAAGGATTTGGCCGGTTTGCCTGAAGGAACAATTGAAGCGGCAAGATTATTGGCTAAAAACCAGGAAAAAGAAGGTTGGATTTTCACTTTAGATCATCCAAGTTATCTTCCATTTTTGACTTATGCAGACAATCGTGAATTGCGTAAAAAAATGGCAATTGCTTTTGGCGCAAGGTCTTTTCAAAATAACGAATTTGACAATCAGGAAAATGTCTTGAAAATTGCGAAATTACGTTTCGAAAGAGCGAATTTATTAGGTTATAAAACGCACGCACATTTTGTTCTTGAAGAAAGAATGGCCGAAAGTCCGGAGAAAGTTTTCTCTTTTTTGAATGATTTATTAGCAAAAGCAAAACCGGCAGCTCAAAAAGAATTTGCTGAATTAACGGCTTTCGCCAAGGAGCTGGACGGAATCGCACAACTGGAAAAGTGGGACGGAGCTTATTATTCTGAAAAATTAAAACAACAGCTTTTTAATTTAGATGATGAAAAACTAAAACCATATTTTCAATTAGAAAAAGTATTAAACGGTGCTTTTACAGTTGCTAAAAAACTATACGGATTAACTTTTACCGAAGTTTTTGACATCGATAAATATCATGAAGAAGTTACGACTTACGAAGTAACAGACGCTGATGGCAATTTAGTTTCGATTTTCTATGCTGATTTCTTTCCGAGAAAAGGAAAAAGAAATGGTGCCTGGATGACTTCATTCAAACATCAATCTATAAAAGACGGTGTAAACGAAAGACCGCATATTTCAAACGTTTGTAACTTTACAAAACCAACAGAAACTAAACCATCTTTATTGACGTTTAATGAAGTAACGACTTTGTTCCATGAATTTGGTCATGGTTTACACGGAATGTTAGCAAATACAACTTACCCAAGTTTATCCGGAACTTCTGTATTTTGGGATTTTGTAGAATTACCAAGTCAGATTATGGAAAACTGGTGTTACGAACCGGAAGCTTTGGCTTTGTTTGCAAACCATTATGAAACGGGAGAAATTATTCCGATTGAATATGTACAAAAAATTAAGGAAAGTGCAAGCTTTCAGGAAGGAATGGCCACTTTACGCCAATTGAGTTTTGGATTGTTAGATATGGCTTGGCACGGACAGGATCCAACACATATTACAGATTTAAAAACTTTCGAAACCCAACAATTTGCCAACACACAATTGTATCCTGATGTAAAAGAAAATGCAATGAGCACGGCTTTCTCTCATATTTTTCAGGGTGGATATTCTTCTGGATATTACAGTTACAAATGGGCCGAAGTTCTGGATGCTGATGCTTTTGACTACTTTCAGGAAAATGGTATTTTCAATCATGAAATTGCTACAAAATTCAAAGACAATGTACTTTCTAAAGGAGGAACAGAACATCCTATGATTTTATACAAACGTTTTAGAGGACAGGAACCTAAACCGGAAGCTTTATTGAAGAGAGCTGGGCTTTTATAGACTTTAGACTTCTTAGAATATTAGATAATGAGAAACCGGAGCAAAAAACGCTTCGGTTTTTTAATTTGATTTTGACTGTAAATAAATGTTATTTATCTTCACCACCTTTTAAATCTTAATCTTACAAAAATACATTTTGAAAAAATATTTTAAAATCTTTCTTTTACTTGTAATTATCGGATTGGTTGCTATTGTTTCGGTAAATTATTACGTGAAGTCTTCGACCAAAAAAAACATTTACTATTCGATTAAGAAATTCCCTAAAAACGATGTGGGAATTATTTTTGGTGCCGGAATTAACGGAGATCAGCCTAGCAAATATTTAAAGGATCGACTGGATGCCGGAATTTCTTTATACAAAGCCAACCGAATCAATAAAATTTTACTTTCTGGTGATAATGGCCGCGATGAATATGATGAATTAACGGTAATGAAAAACTACTGTTTTAATCACGGTGTGGATACGACCAAAATATTTATTGACTATGCAGGATTTGATACGTATTCAACGATATATCGCGCAAAGCATATTTTCAACATCAAAAAAGCAACTTTAATTTCTCAGGAATATCATTTAAACCGGGCAATTTATATTGGTCAAAAACTTGGAATAAAATCTGTTGGCTATTCTGCCAACAATGGAGAATATCGCGGATATAAATATGTTACTTTTAGAGAATATGGTTCTATTTTTAAATCATTTTTTGATATTTTGAGAAATCGTGAACCTCATTTTTTAGGAAATTCGATTGATATAAACGGAGCTTCGAATTATTCGAAAGAAGACAAACGATGACTTGGAAAACCTCTTATTCTTTTTAGTTCAATACCTCTTCGTGTTTAATTATGTAAGATAGTGCTTCCTTTACGACCTCATTTAAATTCAATCCTTTTTTAGTGGCTAAGAGAGCTATTTTCCGGTGTAGTTCCTGAGAAACTCTTACATTAAAAGATCCTCTATAACTTTTATCTGGAGCTTTATTCAATAATTTACATGTTTCTAAATAGTCGTCAACAGCTTCTTCAAAAGATTTTTCTAATTCGTTAACAGAATAACCTTCGAAGGTTATTAAATCGTTTATACCTTGAATTTTTCCAAAGAATATTTTATCCTCTGCAGAAAATTCTAATGTACCAATGTATCCGTTATATTCTAAATAGTTTTTCATTTTATAATTCCAAATGTTCAATAATAATATCAAGTTGATATCCTTTCAAAACTTTTTGTGGATGCGGTTCGTGCAGACTTATAATCTGTTTATTTTCATTCACAAATTTTCTTCTTGAGCCTCCTGTTTTTCCTTGTGAAATTTGTTTATAACCGAAATGATTTAGAACTTTCAGCATTTCATCCCAAGAAAAATCTTTTGGTTTTGATTTTAACTTTTCAATAAGTTTATCAATTTTACTCATACAAATTTATAATTAAATTCTCAAAACGCAACTAAAATTTAGTTGCAATTAAAAACAAAAACGAAAATATAAGAAAAGTCATTCAAAATAATTATTTACTTCTATTTAAAAAAAATAGATAAGCTATAAAAAAGCCTGTAAAATATTTTGCAGGCTTGTTCAGTAAAATCTTTATTCTTTGCTCCATGTTCTTTACTCTTTCTCCAAAACTTTTTTGGCTAATTTTCCAACAGTAAGTCCTTGTACTACGATTGAAAACAATACCACAATATAAGTTACTTCAAGAAGGAGGTTTTTATATTCACCTTCGGGCATTGAAAGTACCAAAGCGATAGAAACTCCACCGCGAATTCCTCCCCAAACCAGAACCATTAAGGATCCTTTGTTGTAGGCAGATTTAATTCCGAAAAACTTGAATATATCAAAGAATTTCCACGGTAAAACAATAGAAAAAATTCTGGCGAATAACACTATAAAAATAGCTACCAAACCTGTTAACAATTGTTTGTTTAAATCTGGGAGCAATAGTAATTCAAAACCAATAAATAAGAATAAAATAGCGTTTAATATCTCATCAATAAGTTCCCAAAACTTACCTAAATAATCCTGAGTCACTTCGCTCATGGCTACTTTTTTTCCATAATTACCAATAATCAATCCGGCAACTACCATTGCTAACGGACTTGAAACGTGAAGACTTTGGGCAATCAAAAAGCCTCCCATTACTATAGAAAGTGTGATTAAAACTGACACTTTATAATCATCGATTTTTTTCATAACCCTCGATGCAGTATATCCTAAAACAGCTCCTAATAAAAGTCCGCCAATTCCTTCTTTTGCAAATAACCAGGCGATAGAACCAAAAGTCATATCAAATGTAGGATCGGTTGCCATTTTTAAAACAACAGCAAACATTACTACTGCTACTCCGTCATTAAACAACGATTCACCAACAATTTTGGTTTCTATTCTTTTAGGAACTTTTGCTTGTTTTAAAACGCCCAACACCACGATTGGATCGGTTGGGGAAATTAATGTACCGAAAACTAAACAAAATATATAAGGTATTTTTATGCCTAAAATTGGTGCAATATAAAAAAGCAGTATCGAAATAATTAATGCTGACAATACTACACTAACTGTAGAATATATCATAATGGGAACTTTTTGCTCTTTAAGATCAGACATGTTGACGTGAAGTGCACCTGCGAACAAAAGAAAATTCAACATCGCTCCCATTAAGATTTCGTTGAAGTCAAATTCTTTTATTAATTCAAAAAAATGTTTGGTTGTAGCCGGAAAATAAGAATCTCCCAAAAGGCGAATACCTACCGAAACCAACATAGCAATAATCATTATTCCGATAGTTCCCGGAAGTTTTAAAAATCTTAAATTTAAATAGGCGAAGAAAGAGGCCAATACAATAAGTATTGAAAAGGTGTAGTATAATTCCATAAATGTGATTTTTACAAAAATATATTTCCATTATCTAATACAAAATTTCATTTCATGAATTAACATAACTTTACAATTCACGACCTCAGTAATTACACTATTCTTAGTAAATAATCATTTATACAACAATAAATTCAAAGAAATAAATAACGATACTTAATTCACTCCTTGAATTATTCTAAAGACAAGAAAAGTCATAAAAAATGCCGAAGCTAAACTTCGACATTTTTATTTTGGGATCAACTTTATAAAATAAGATGCTTTTCTGTTTACAATATAAATTATTTTTTAGCTTTAACAAACTCTTCAAGTTGTTGTACTTTCAGCGCATCTATTTGTTCAATACGTCGTGCTCTTAAATTGTTTGCATTATTTGCGTTTTTACCACTAGATTGTAATACCGGTTTGGTAAACAGCAAATAATCTCCAAATAAATGGCTTAAAAATAAAGGCGATTTTCCCGGTCTGCTTTTATCAAAGTTTGCAGATTGATGACAAAAAAAGCAACTTATTACATTACCATTATTAATATCGTGTATATCATTTTGAAAAGTCTGCGTGTAAGTTTCCATAGTAATGTTGGCCAAATTAACAGAACCTCTTGCTAATGAATCCGGAAGCGCACTCGAGATATCTCTTGTTACAATTGCTTTTGCCTGATTTTCCGGAGAAACGCCATCAAAATCTAACCAAATAGAACCATTATAAAAATAATTTTTAAAAACATCTTTCAAATTAGACGCTACACACTTATTGATATTGTCTATATTATTAAAATTAGCAGGTTCTGCCTGACTTGTTGCCATAAACGCACCAGTATTTACATTTTTTGGTACACCATACTCATAAAGGATAAATGCTTTATTAGGAACAACAGGCGAAGTTCCGTTTTTAATCCACTTAATTCCTCCTATTCCCTTAGTGGTACCTTTTTCGTAAAACAGCATTTCATTTGCCGCCGTTACTGAATTGGTTTTCTTATCGTAAACAGGCGCCATGTCTTTATGCTCAAAAGTGGCCCAGATAAATTCAGGATGATTTTTCACAACTCCCACTACGTGCATACCTAATAACGCCATGGTTTTTTCAACATATTGCCCTTTGCTATTTACAACAGCAGCTTTGGTTGTGAAATAATCTTTTTGCTGTGCTTTCGCAATTGCATCGATATTAATCCATGAAACTTTTAATTCTAAAGCCCCGACAGGAAATGTTTCTAAATTAGAAACAGGCAATTTTCCACTATTGATTAAAGATGCCGCTAAAACAGCTTTGTCTTTTAGCAGCTTATTAATATGAATGGAATAATATACTGTATCTACAGCATTGTTAAATTTAGGATTAGAACGTAGAACTCCTCTGGAACCTGCCTGATTAATAGAACTCAACACTAGTTTTATGCCCAACTGTGGCGCGACATCTTCCATTTCAGGACTAACTAAATCGAGAGAATCTAAAAAGAGAGGATTTCCGCTTGGCAATGGTTTTGTTACCCACAAAAACTTTTGCCACGACCATTGGTGAAAATCACAATTTGTGGTACTCTTACTGTCAAACGGACTTCCGTCACCTTCTTTTGGAGCGGGAGTTTTTTCATGCGGAAACCAACTTGTTTCACAGTTACATGAATCGGCTGATGCAGTTGCATAAGAAGCTCCATCCTTATATACTCCGTTATTTTTATTAAAAAGAAACAACCACAAACCAACTGCTATTATAATGATAAGCAGTAAACTAATGATAACGTATTTTTTTTTCATTTTCTTATAGGTTTAAAATTGATTAGATAAACAGGACTATTGCAATAAAAAAGACCGCCTTAATCAGGCGATCTTTAAATCAAAACTCTTACCGAGTCAGGAAATTTTTGCTATCCTGTAGAATTTGTTTTTGGGGAGAAATTAATTTTTAAACCAATTCTTCTTGTAAATTTTTTACTGCCGCTACCGGTACGTTTTCAATATTATGTTGATAATATGAAAAACCTCCCGTTCCGTTCCATACAGCATCGATTGCTAAATGAGCATCAAATTTTGCTAAGAATGAACCAATTGCCGGTGGAGGAACAGAGTGTACATATTCTCCCTGAAGACTTACTACTTGTGTAACTTTACCAAGTCCTGTTGCATATATTTTTCCTGTTACCGGAACAACAATATGGCTATCCGGACCTTGAATCGCCTGAGTAATTACAACTGTACCTGTAACAGTATGTTGTGATGGTACAACTACTAAACTAAATTTTGCAATTGGAGCACCCGGTGTTCCAACATTTCCAATTGTGCCTTGTGCTAAATAAGCACCTGCTAATAAATCTGACATAACTTTTTGATTTAGGTTTCCTACTCATAAGGCTTTTCGGGTACGCCTCGTTTTTTTTTAGTGGTTTCTGCTCCACCTGATTTGTTAATACTATTATTTAGTGTTTCAAAAACATCTTAAATAATGCATTTGGGATGATTTTCTATTTCAAAACTAAATCAAATAAAAAGGCATAATTAATAAAATGATACAGAGTGGAAATTATTGGGCATGAATGAGATAATGAATGACACAGAAAAATTCAACACGTATAAACACCTGTTTTTAGGTTGTTTCATAAAAATTAAACTCTTTTTTTAATTAAACTTTCATTTATTTTTGAAAGTTTAAAAACTTTTACTTACATTTGACCTATGACAATGAGCATTTATGCGATTTGCATTTGACCGTTTGAAAAACAATAAAATCGACAAATGAAATTCAAGGAAGCAAAAAATAAGTTCGTACAAACCTGGGGAGCATTAGGTTCTCAGTGGGGAATTAATAAAACCATGGCACAGATCCATGCTTTATTAATGGTCTCGAACGAACCTGTTTCTATGGAAGATATTATGGATGAATTGCAAATTTCCCGCGGCAATACCAGCATGAACCTAAAAGCTTTGATGGATTGGGGAATTGTTTATAAAGAATACAAAACCGGAGAAAGAAGAGAGTTTTTTACCGCCGAAAAAGATCTTGACGAATTGGCTGTAAAAATTGCCAGAGAAAGAAGCAAAAGAGAAATTAAACCTGCGCTTAAAATTTTAAAAGAAGTTTCGACAATCGATGCCAACAGTTCGGCTGAAGAAAAACACTTTGTAGATCAAACTTCTAAATTGTATGATTTCGTTTTAAAAGCAGACAATATGTTAGACAAAATGACTGAATTTAATGATAACTGGTTAGGTCGTTTGGTTTTAAAAATAATGAAGTAAAAAAATTTAATTAAAACTTTCATTTTTTTCTGAAAGTTTAAAACAATCAATAACTATGAAAGCTATAAACTACCTCAACTACTTTTTTGTTGCTGCACCCATAATACTCATTACAATAGGGCTGTTTACTAGTTCAGAACTAGCATGTTTTGGTCTTTTATTCACCATACTTACTGGTTTATTTCAATTAATTTTCGGAATAAAAATGCTAATCGATGAACCTGATGACAAAAATCTTCAGGCTTATGTAAACGGAGTTATTTTCTTTTTCCTGTTGTGGCCCGTTAATGCTTTTATAATGCATTTTGAATTTATTTACTTTCTGTTATTTATAATACCAATTATTCTGGCTATCTATTTTTCTATCATAACTTATAAAAAAGCGTATCAATGAACTTCTTAAAAGCAGAATGGAAAAACTTAGCTCTCTTTAATTATGAAGTTGATGCTAAAATATTAGAAAAATATGTTCCTGCAGGAACCGAAATAGATCTTTGGAATAACAAATGTTATGTAAGCTTAGTGGGTTTTATGTTCAAAAACACCAAAGTTTTAGGATTGAAAGTTCCGTTTCATGTAGATTTTGAAGAAGTCAATTTAAGATTTTATGTAAAACGTTTCGAAAACGGCGAATGGAAACGCGGCGTAGTTTTTATCAAAGAAATAGTTCCCAAAAAAGCGATCACTTTTATCGCCAACAATTTGTATCAGGAACATTATGAAACTCAGAAAATGAGACACAAAATCATTGAAGGTGATACGACCAATACTTTTATTTATCAATGGAAGAGTAACGAAAAGTGGAATACTATTGAATTAGAAACTAAAAAAGATTTGACAAAAAATAAAATTGATTCTGAAGCTGAATTTATCACAGAGCATTATTTTGGTTATACCAAAATTACAAAAGACCTCACTTTCGAATATGAAGTTCAGCATCCAAGATGGGAGCAATATGAAGTCTTAGATCATAATACTGATATTGATTTCGAAAAAACATATGGAGAAGATTTTAAATTCCTTCAAAACATAAAACCAGCTTCAGTTTTTCTGGCGAAAGGTTCCAAAATTACAGTTAAGAATAAAAGAAAATTAGAATCGGTAAAAGCTCTGGAGGAAATGGCATAATAAATTTGCAATCATTAATTTATAAATCGGCAATTATGAATCTTAATATTACAGGATATTTTATCTATCTCAGCATTACGATTTTCATCATCTTAAGAGTTGGAAAAATATGCTACAAAAACGGAAACATTTTTGTCGCCGAATTAATTCCAAATCATGCGGATATCTGCCAAAAAATCAATCACGTTTTGCTTATTGCTTATTATCTTTTAAATATTGGGTATTGTGCCATGACGCTTATTTCCTGGCAGAAAATCTTATCATCAACTCAGCTTATAGAAACAATCGGAATAAAAACTGCCATCATCATTTTTATCATTTCAGTTTTGCATTACCTCAACATTATTATCCTAACCAAGTACATTCATAAATTAATCAAATAACACTTAAATTCAAATATCATGGAAACTACAAAAATCTTAATCGGTTACGGCATTTATTTACCAGTTGCTTTATTTCTTACTTATTATGTTTCTAAAACACTTTTTAAAAACGGAAAAATCTTTATGCTGGATATTTTTAAGGGAAGAGAAGAAATTGCTGAAGCTACGAATAGACTTTTCGAAACAGGCTTTTACCTTTTAAACATTGGTTTTGCCTTAATGATTTTGCAACTGCAATTGAGCAACAATAGTTATCAGGAATTAATTGAAAGATTGAGCTACAAAATTGGCGGATTTTCTATCTATCTTGGCGTAATGTTATTCTTTAATTTGTATTTCTTCTTTAGAGGAAAACGAAAAGCCAAAGAAGCACAGGAAGAAGAAAGACTGGTTTTTAAAGCATAATTTAATATTAAAAAAGTCGCCACGAATTTCACGAATTAATATTTTAAAAATTAGTGCAAATTCGCGGAATTCGTGGCGAAAAAAATCACAAAACCATGAACAAACTTATCATAGCAGCAGGAACAGGATTTTTAGGACAGGTTTTAATCAATCATTTTAAAAATAAATTCGAAGAAATTATAATTCTGACCAGAGGAAAATCGCAAACAATTGACGGAATTAAATATGTGAACTGGAATGCAAAGACTTTTTCAGGTTGGGAAAGTGAATTAGAAAACGCTACAGTTTTAATCAATCTTGCGGGAAAATCTGTTGATTGTCGTTATACAAAAGAAAACAAAAAGGAAATTCTTTTATCTCGAATTGAAAGCACGAAGATTCTAAATAAAGCCGTTTTAAATTGTAAAAACCCACCGAAACACTGGCTGAATTCATCAACTTCTACTATTTACAGATTTTCTTTGGATAAACAAATGGATGAAATTGATGGAGAAATCGGGAATGACTTTTCTATAAACGTCGCATTATCCTGGGAAAAAGCCTTTTTTAAAACCGAAACTCAAAATACCTTAAAAACGGCTTTGCGAACTTCAATAGTTTTAGGAAAAAATGGCGGTGCTTTAATTCCGTTAAAGACTTTGGCAAAAATTGGTTTTGGAGGCAAACAAGGAAGCGGCAATCAGTTTGTAAGTTGGATTCACGAAGAAGATTTTGCCAATGCGATTGATTTTATTATCGAAAAAGAAATTACCGGAATTGTAAACGTTGTTTCTCCGGAACCAATCCGTAATGCTGATTTTATGGAGAAACTTCGAAAAGCAGTTGGTTTTCCTTTCGGACTGCCGCTTACTACTTTCCTGCTTGAGATTGGATCATTCTTGATTCGTACACAACCTGAATTGGTTTTGAAAAGCAGAAATGTGATTCCGAAAAAGCTCTTAGAAAATGGGTTTAAGTTTAAGTTTGGAGATCTTGATGAGGCTTTTAATGATTTATTACGCTAACAACTTTGACAAAGATTTACGCTTAAGTTATGCACGCGTTTTTGTCATCCCGAGGAACGAGGGATCTCCGAAAGAAACTCCAAACAGTTGCTAATCTTTGTCGAGCTACTCGCGAAGATCCCTCGTTCCTCGGGATGACAAAAATGTGCATAATAAAACTTACCAAAATACACTTCATATTCATGACAACCATCAATCTCACAACAAAAATAAAAGCCTCAAAACAAATTGTTTTTGACGCATCACGAAATATCGATATTCACCAGCAATCTGCAAGTCCTACAAAAGAAAAAGCAATTGCCGGAGTGACGTCTGGTTTGATTAATTTAAATGAAACGGTAACATGGCAAGGCAAACATTTTGGATTTTATCTCACACATAAAAGCAAAATTCCGGTCATGAATTTTTATGATTATTTCGTAGATGAAATGGAAGAAGGAAAATTTAAATCTTTCAGACACAAACATGTTTTTGAAGAAGAAAATGGCGTAACGGTTATGAAGGATATATTACAATATGAAACGCCATTTGGAATTTTCGGAAAATTATTTGATATTTTATTTCTCGAAAAACATCTCACACAATTTCTTTTAGAGAGAAATAAGATCTTAAAAGAGGTTTCTGAAGAAACCAAATTTTTCTTTTGAAAAATGAATTTTCTCATTTTACGCCACGGCGAAACACATCCAAATTATTTAGAACCTTAAGTGCGTCTTACTTATAAAAACACAATCATCAGCCACCAAAAAATGGGTACACTTTCGACCCAAAAAGAAGTATAATATTTTGATCTATTCGTATTGGCAAAGAGAATAAACAACATCAAAGTCACAACCATTACCAGATTGATAATAAGATCATGAAGGGTAAAACTCAAAATTCCTAAAACCCAAAACGGAACTAATAATGAAAAGCCTAAGATCTTAGTTCGTTTTACACCAATTGTTTGCGGAACAGTTTTCAAATGCGGATCGTCATTCGCCAGATCTAAAATTTCGAAAACCAAAATCAGCACAAAAACCAAGACAAAACGCTGCCCACATTTTATAAAAAAGTTAGCTGTAAAGGGAATTTCAGCATTTATGTAAGGCAAAACCAAAGTCGCTCCTACCCAGCAAAGCGACACAATATAGATTTTTACACCTGCCCAGTTTCTCGCATTTTTTCTATTAGGAAAAAAGGGTAAAGTATAAAGTGCCGTTATTAAAAATATACAAACGGAAACAATTTGGGTAATTCGGTTGAGGTGGAAAAAATAATAACCCACTAAAATCAGCGAAATAAAACTCAAAACGGCAATAATTTTCAGCTGTATTCCGATTGGTTTTTTCTTGACGCGAACCAAAGCATCATACTTTACGAAATTATATCCTACAATTGTTCCGAAAAAAACAAATAAAGCCATTGGCTCATCATACTGAATATGAAAGAAGTAAAATGTAATTCGGACCAAAGCATAACACGATAAAGCCACGTGAATACTGCTGTTTAAATAAAAATCAACTATTTGTTTTAGAAGTTTCATGTCTCAAATCTAATCAATTGGTAACAAATCAACTCTTTAGTTAGAAATTTGATAAAAATTGAAGTTAAAAATACCCATTAAATTATTAATAATACTTAATTTTGCGCCACAAAAAAACAACACATTTACTATAAAATGTAATAAACCTTGTGTAACATTATTTAATAGTACACGTTGCTACTTACATTACCTTAAAAAACAGACTGCTACAAATGAAAACAGATGCTTTTGCTTTAAGACACATTGGTCCAAGAGAAACGGATCTTCAACACATGTTACAAACTATTGGTGTTGAATCGATTGAACAACTTGTTTATGAAACCCTTCCGGACGACATTCGTTTAAAAGCGCCTTTGAATTTAGATCCTGCAATGACGGAATACGAATTTGCAAATCATATTCAGGAATTAGGAAAGAAAAATAAAGTATTCAAATCGTATATTGGTTTGGGTTATCATCCAACTATCGTTCCGGCTCCAATTCAGAGAAATATCTTTGAAAACCCAGGATGGTATACCGCTTACACGCCTTATCAGGCAGAAATTGCTCAAGGTCGTCTTGAAGCTATTTTAAATTTCCAAACTACGGTTATCGAATTAACAGGAATGGAAATTGCCAATGCATCTTTATTAGATGAAGGAACTGCAGCAGCAGAAGCTATGGCGTTATTATTTGACGTTCGTACACGCGACCAAAAGAAAAACAATACCAACAAATTCTTCGTTTCTGAAGAAATTTTACCACAAACTTTATCGATCCTGCAAACGCGTTCAACTCCGGTTGGAATTGAATTAGTTGTTGGAAACCACGAAACCTTTGATTTTTCAAATGAATTTTTCGGAGCTATTTTACAATATCCAGGAAAATATGGTCAGGTAAACGATTATAGCGCTTTTGTTGCTAAAGCAAAAGAAAATGAAATCAAAGTTGCCTTTGCTGCTGATATTTTATCATTAGCTGCTTTAACTTCTCCAGGAGAAATGGGAGCTGCAGTAGTGGTTGGAACTTCACAACGTTTTGGTGTACCAATGGGTTACGGTGGTCCTCACGCTGCTTTTTTTGCAACTAAAGACGAATACAAACGATCTATGCCAGGTCGTATCATTGGAGTTTCTATTGATGTTAATGGAAACCGTGCTTTACGTATGGCTTTAGGAACTCGTGAGCAGCATATCAAACGTGAAAAAGCAACTTCTAATATTTGTACGGCTCAGGTTTTATTAGCGGTTATGGCCGGAATGTATGCGGTTTACCACGGACCAAAAGGATTACAATACATTGCAAACAAAGTTCACGCATCGGCGGTTACTACTGCTGAAGCTTTAAATAAATTAGGAGTTTACCAAACCAATACGGCTTACTTTGATACTATCTTGGTAAAAGCTGATGCTCAAAAGGTAAAAGCTATTGCTGAGAAAAATGAAGTAAACTTTTATTACGTTGATACCGATACCATTTCGATCTCATTCAACGAAACAACTTCTATTGCTGACATCAATCAAATTATTGCAATTTTTGCTGAGGCTGTAGGAAAAGAAACTTTTACTGTTTCTGAATTAACTGCTGCAACTCAATTACCGGCTTCATTAGAAAGAACATCACCTTTCTTAACGCATGATGTATTCAACAATCATCATTCAGAAAGTCAGATCATGCGTTACATCAAAAAATTAGAACGTAAAGATTTATCATTGAATCATTCGATGATTTCATTAGGTTCTTGTACGATGAAATTAAACGCAGCTTCAGAAATGCTGCCTTTATCAATGCCAAACTGGAACAGCATTCACCCTTTTGCACCAGTAGAACAAGCGGAAGGTTATATCACAATGCTTAAAAAGTTAGAAGAGCAACTAAATGTAATTACCGGTTTTGCCGGAACTACATTACAGCCTAACTCAGGAGCTCAAGGAGAATATGCTGGTTTAATGGCTATTCGTGCTTACCATTTGTCAAGAAACGAAGGTCACCGTAATGTATGTTTGATTCCTTCATCTGCTCACGGAACCAATCCTGCTTCTGCAGCGATGGCCGGAATGAAAATCATTGTTACAAAAACAACTCCGGAAGGAAATATTGACGTAGAAGATTTAAGAGAAAAAGCAATTGAACACAAAGATGATTTATCTTGTTTAATGGTAACTTACCCTTCTACTCACGGAGTTTTCGAATCTTCAATTATTGAAATCACAAAATTAATCCACGACAATGGCGGATTAGTATATATGGACGGTGCAAACATGAACGCGCAAGTTGGATTAACAAATCCTGCGACAATTGGTGCTGACGTTTGTCACTTAAACTTACACAAAACATTCGCTATTCCTCACGGAGGAGGCGGACCTGGAGTTGGACCAATCTGTGTGAATGAAAAATTAGTTCCATTTTTACCAACAAACCCAATCTTAAAAGTAGGCGGCGAACAAGCGATTACAGCGATTTCATCTGCACCTTACGGATCAGCTTTAGTATGTTTAATCTCTTACGGTTACATCACAATGATGGGTGCCGAAGGATTAAAAAGTGCTACAGAACATGCTATTTTGAATGCTAACTATATGAAAGCCCGTTTCGAAGGACACTACCCAATTCTTTATACAGGAGAATGCGGAAGAGCGGCTCACGAAATGATTTTAGATTGTCGTGCATTTAAAGAAAACGGAATTGAAGTGGGTGATATCGCAAAACGTTTGATGGATTACGGTTTCCACGCTCCTACGGTTTCTTTCCCGGTAGCAGGAACTTTAATGATCGAACCAACTGAATCTGAAGATTTAGCAGAATTAGATCGTTTTTGTGATGCTCTTATTTCAATCAGAAAAGAGATTGAAGTTGCAACAGCCGATGATAAAAACAACGTATTGAAAAATGCACCTCATACACTAGCAATGTTAACTACTGATAACTGGGCTTTCCCTTACACTAGAGAAAAAGCAGCTTACCCATTAGATTACATTGCTGAAAATAAATTCTGGCCATCTGTTCGTCGTGTTGATGATGCGTACGGTGACAGAAATTTAATTTGCAGCTGTGCTCCTATTGAAGCTTACATGGAAAACTAAGAAATAAGTATTTCTAATAAATATTCAAAACCCGACAGGTCTCAACACTTTGTCGGGTTTTTTGTTTATTTTGTTTCACGTTTCACGTTTCACGTTAAGCTCGAACTTGAAACTTGAAACTTGAAACTTTTAAACCTTATAATTGGGCGTGCCAGTATTTAAAAAAAGGCCAAATCAGCTTTGCGCTTATGAGGCCTTTTCTTAAATACTGTCGGGCTATCCATACTGCTTCGGCAGTTTATTCCTATCCCTCACGCGAGCAACTACAAATTAATTTCCGTAACATACTGTCAATTTCGACGAAGGAGAAATCTTCGTACGTAACTCCTCAACGAAAGTGTAATCTTTGTCGAACTTCTTGCGGAGATTTCTCCTTCGTCGAAAGGACAATATTGTGTTTAAACTTTGCGTCTTAGCGCCTTTGCGAGATTAATTTTATCGTAAAAAAAGCTTAAGTTAATGACTCCTATCCTCATTCAAAAAACTACAATAACACCTACAAAACTTCAAATGAAATCATAAAGTTTTCTATTTTTTAACACTTTTTGAAACTTCGGTTTTATTTGTAACAAAACACAAAAAAACTTTACGTTTTTTCCGAAAAAAAATAAACCTGAAAACAAATCTCAATCGTTTGAAATCTCGATAAAACTTAAAATTCGTTAGAAAATTAACAATAAATCCCACAAATAATTATTATTTCATAATTATATGCATGCATAGTATTTTTTATGATAGTTATCATGAAATTATTTATACTTTAGCAATAAATTTATCGGATAATTACTGAATAATGAAAATAAAAATAATAGGCATCGGAAGCTATATTCCAAATAAAGAAGTAAGCAATACTGACTTTGGTGATCACGTATTTCTAAACGAAGACGGAACCCCTTTTGCTTACCCTAACGAAGTTGTAATTAAAAAATTTAAAGGGATCACCGGAATCGAAAACCGTCGTTATGCCGAAGACCAACATACCTCATCTGATTTAGCCTTTTTTGCTGCCGAAAGAGCACTTGAAAATGCTAAAATCGATCGCGAAACATTAGATTACATCATATTTGCACATAATTTTGGAGATGTAAAGTCCGGAACAAATCAATCTGATATTTTACCAAGTTTAGCAACTCGCGTAAAAAACAAACTGGATATCAAAAACCCTAAATGTGTCGCTTACGATATTCTTTTTGGATGTCCAGGCTGGATAGAAGGAGTTTTACAGGCCAATGCTTTCATCAAATCAGGCATGGCAAAACGTGTTCTGGTAATTGGTGCCGAAACTTTATCAAGAGTTGTAGACGATCATGATCGTGATTCTATGATTTATTCTGATGGAGCAGGTGCTTCAATTTTAGAAGCTTCTGATGATGAAGCAGGTTTACTTTCTTATGAAAGTGCTACTTTTGCCAATGATGAAGCTAACTTTTTATATTTCGGAAAATCATACAATCCAGATTTAGATCCGGACATTAAATACATAAAAATGTACGGTCGTAAGATTTACGAATTTGCATTAAGCCAGGTTCCTTGTGCCATGAAAAGCTGTTTAGACAAAAGCGGAATCGGTATTGATGAAGTAAAGAAAATCCTGATTCACCAGGCAAACGAAAAAATGGACGAAGCAATTATTGCACGTTTCTACAAACTATACGATAAAACTGCACCTAAAGATATTATGCCAATGAGTATTCATGATTTAGGAAACAGCAGCGTTGCAACTGTACCTACTTTATTTGACTTATTAATTCAGGGCAAATTAGAAAATCACGAAATCAACAAAGGCGACGTTGTCATTTTTGCTTCAGTTGGAGCAGGAATGAATGTTAATGCATTTGTTTACCGATACTAAATTAGTTTACAGTCGCAGTCACAGTTTTCAGCTTCTGAATACTGTGACTGTAAACTGAGACTGAAAACTTAAAAAAGTCCGCATCTTAAAATGCGGACTTTTTAGTATATTTGCGACCTAATTATAAAATCAAGAACGAGAGATTGTTTCGTTCCTCGCAACGACTATGTACGAAAAAACGTTTCCGAATAAAAGATTCAAACTTACTTTAGAGTTTTTACAAAAACACGTTACAACATCAGAAACCATTTTTGATTTTGGTGTACCAAATCCATTCTCAAAAATAATGGAAGAAAATGGCTATACCGTAAAAAACACTAAAGGAGAAGATTTAGACAACGATCAAACTGCTTTACAAACCGAAGAATATACTGTTTTTACTGCGTTTGAAATTTTTGAACATTTACTAAATCCGTACACGATTCTTGAAAATGTAAAATGTGATAAATTATTAATATCAATTCCGTTACGTTTATGGTTTTCTCCGGCTTATCGTTCTAAAACAGATATGTGGGACAGACATTACCACGAATTTGAAGACTGGCAATTAGACTGGCTTTTAGAAAAAACAGGCTGGAAAATTACCGATCGTCAAAAATTTACACATCCGGTAAAAAAGTTTGGTTTCAGACCATTACTAAGATATTTCACGCCAAGATATTATATTGTTGTGGCGGAGAAAATAAAAGCCTAACGGCAAATTCCAAAAAATAAATTCCAAATTCCAATTATTTGGAAAATCTCAAAAAGACAAATTCCAAATTCCAATTTAAACCATATCGGTAAAAATTGGAATTTGGAATTTTAAAAGATTGGAATTTCTTTTAAATAATTGGAATTTAAATTAAAAATCATGAAGTACTATATTGTTATACCAGCTCACAACGAACAAGATCTTATTGGCCTGACTTTGCAATCTTTGGTTTCGCAAACTGTTTTGCCTTCAAAAATTGTGGTTGTAAACGACAATTCTACAGATAAAACAGAAGAAGTCGTTCTGGGTTTTGCTAAAGACAATCCGTATATTTCTGTTGTAAACAAAACTTCAGATGCGATTCATATGCCGGGAAGCAAAGTAATTCAGGCTTTCCAGAAAGGTTTTGCAACACTGGATTCTGATTATGATATTATTGTAAAAATAGACGGCGATTTAATATTTCCTTCAAATTATTTTGAAACTATCATTCGTCACTTTCAATCTGATCCAAAAATCGGAATGGTTGGCGGATTTTGTTACATCGAAAAAAATGGAGATTGGGTTTTAGAAAACTTAACCGACAAAGATCATATTCGTGGTGCATTGAAAGCCTATCGCAAAGCAACTTATCAGCAAATTGGAGGATTAAAACCTGCCATGGGCTGGGATACAGTAGACGAATTGCTTTGTAAATATTATGATTGGAAAATCGTTACCGACGAATCTTTACACGTAAAACACCTTAAACCAACAGGTGCAAATTACAACAAAACAGCCCGTTATAAACAAGGCGAGGCTTTTTATACTTTAGGATATGGTTTTTGGATTACCGCAATTGCATCGGCAAAACTGGCAATGATGAAGAAAAAACCATTTTTATTTTTAGACTATATAAAAGGATTTTGGAAAGCAAAAAAAGCCAAAACACCATTATTAGTTACAACTGAACAATCTAAATTTATAAGAAATTATCGTTTTCAAAAAATGAAACAGAAGCTTTTTTAGTTTTTAAAACTTAAAAAACTGTAAACTGAAACTGTAAACTGTAAACTAATCCTTAATTTAGCCAATATTTCAAAAATTATGATGCTAATTCGTTATATATCTCAACTAGGAAGATATTTTTTAATGCTGAAAGAAATTTTTAACAAACAGACAAAATGGTCTGTGATGAAAAAATTGATTTTTAAAGAAATCGACGATTTAATAATCGACTCTCTTGGTATTGTTTGCTTTATTTCTTTTTTTATAGGAGGAGTTGTTGCCATTCAAACTGCTTTAAACTTAACTAATCCCTTAATTCCAAAATATTTAATTGGTTTTGCTACACGTCAATCTGTGATATTAGAATTTGCCCCTACTTTTATTTCGGTAATTATGGCGGGAAAAATGGGATCATACATTACTTCAAGTATTGGTACAATGCGCGTTACAGAACAAATTGATGCCTTAGAGGTTATGGGTGTTAATTCGCTAAACTATCTTGTTTTTCCTAAAATAGTAGCTTTATTAATGTATCCTTTTGTAATTGGAATTAGTATGTTCTTAGGAATTTTTGGCGGATGGCTGGCTTGTGCATATGGAGGATTTTCAACGAGTGAAGATTTTATTCAGGGCGCTCAAATGGATTTTAATCCCTTTCACATTACATATGCTTTCATTAAAACTTTAATTTTCGCAATGTTATTGGCTACAATTCCATCTTTTCACGGATATTACATGAAAGGTGGTGCATTAGAAGTTGGTAAGGCAAGTACAGTTTCATTTGTATGGACATCTGTTTGTATCATTCTTTTTAATTATATATTAACTCAATTATTATTAGGATAATGATCGAAGTAAAAAACATAGAAAAATCATTTGGTGACAGTAAAGTTTTAAAAGGCGTTTCGACCGTTTTTGAAACTGGAAAAACCAACTTGATCATAGGACAAAGTGGATCGGGAAAAACAGTTTTATTAAAAACCTTATTAGGAATTCACACTCCAGATTCAGGAACAATTGAATTTGACGGACGTATTTATTCTGAATTAAACCCCGACGAAAAACGAGAATTAAGAACCGAAATTGGAATGGTTTTTCAGGGAAGTGCTTTATTTGATTCGATGACTGTTGAAGAAAATGTTGCTTTTCCATTAAGAATGTTTACTCATGACAACAAGGCAAAAATTCAAGAGCGTGTTGACTTTGTTTTAGAAAGAGTAAACTTAGTTGATGCACATAAAAAATTGCCATCAGAAATCTCCGGAGGAATGCAAAAGCGTGTTGCGATAGCCCGTGCGATTGTAAACAATCCGAAGTATTTGTTTTGTGATGAACCGAACTCTGGTTTAGATCCTAACACCTCTACTCTGATTGATAATCTGATTAAAGAAATTACAGAAGAATATAATATTACTACCGTAATTAATACACACGATATGAACTCTGTGATGGAAATTGGAGAAAATATTGTTTTCCTGAAAAAAGGAGTAAAAGCATGGCAGGGAACTAAAGAAGAAATCTTTAGAACAGAAAACAAAGATATTGTAAAGTTCGTTTACTCTTCGAACCTGTTTAAAAAAGTGAGAGAAGCCTATCTTAAAGGTTAAAACTTTTTTAAATTCCAAAATATAAATTCCAAATTCCAATTCTGGAATAACTCAATAAAAAAATCCAAATTCCAACTGCTCATAGTTTTGGAATTTGGATTTTTTTATTTGGAATTTAAACTTAATTTGAATTTATCAACTCCACCTCCGCATTTGGATTAAACAAATACGTTCTTCCCGAGCTTATTTCAATACATTCAAAACGCTTGGTTCTAACGGCTAACTTCTTGAATATTTTACCATTTTTAATTCTGAATACACTTCCGTATGGAATTTCGAAAACATAGTTTTTATCATTTTGCGCATCGTATTGCTTTAAAGCCAGAGATAAAGTAGTATCGGTATCACTGCTGGCAGATGGATTCTTAAAATGCCTCGCTAGTAAAGGCAATAACTGCCCAGGGAAAATCTCCGGACGAATAAACGGAATCATCATACGCTGAAAAGTATGCTTCCACTCATTTCCGTGTGGTTTTATTTGTCGACCAAACCTTTCAAATGCCACCAAATGCGAAATCTCATGAATTAACGTAATCAAAAAACGATATTTATTTAAACTGGCATTTACCGTGATTTCATGTTTACCACTTGGCCCTCTCCTATAATCTCCGTGACGCGTCTGGCGTTCATTTACGATTTTAAGATGCACCTGATTGGCAACAATCAAATCAAAGACAGGCTTTACAGCATGTTCCGGGATATATCTGGCTAATGTTTCGATCACAATAATTATGAGTTATGAAGTATGGGTTATGAGTTTTGAATTAGGTTTTTCTTTGATGTAATTATTATACTTTTAATGATTTTTAGCACTTCACTACATTGATTGTGCATCGATTCAAACTCTATTCCAGAAATATAGCTTGTTGCATTTAAAATTTCTAACCAATACATAGATTCATCACATTCTTTTTGAGAAATTGATAACTTATGAATAAAATCTGCCTTGCTTTGTGCGTTGACCGCTTCACGAACATTTGCACCAACTGAAGTAATAGAACGTAAAAATTGTTTACTCATTACAAATTCTTTCTTTTCCGAAACTAACCATTTACAAAAATTAACTCCTCTAATGACTAATTCAAAACTCTTAGTTTTCACAATACTTTCACTCATAAATCATAATTTATAATTCATAACTAACTATGGATTCGTGGACGAGACCTCTAACACTTTCCCGTTAAAATATTTATTTCCATTTAATGTAAAATCATAAATATAAGCTGCCATTCCTTCGGCAGAAATTGGCGCCTGATAACCCGGAAAAGCTTCATTTAGCATTTCTGTCTGAACTGAACCCAGAGCCAGAACATTAAACGAAATTCCTTGTTCTTTATATTCCTCAGCTAATAATTCGGTTAAAGTAATTACTGCACCTTTACTTGAACTGTAAGCAGCCAATCCTGCGAATTTAAGACTTCCTCTTACGCCACCAATTGAACTAATTGTAACGACGTGACTTCCTTTTTGAAGATAAGGCAAGCAAATTCTGGTAAGATTCGCCACAGCAAAAACATTCACTTTATAAATACTTTCAAAATCAGCCTGAGTGGTTTCTGCAAAAGGCTTCAATAATAAAGCACCTGCATTATGCACTACGGCATCGACTTTTTTCCAGGTCGAAGAAAGAAAACTATCTACTTCCATCAACGCACTTTCTTCGGACAAATCGATTGAAAGGCAAGTAATGTTTTGATGTTCTAAAAGTGTTTGAGGTATTTTTCTGGAAATGGCCAAAACCTGATTTCCGGCATTAGCAAATTGTAATGCTAATTCGTAACCAATTCCTCTACTGGTTCCGGTAACAATAATATTTTTCATAAGGCAAAAATAAGCAAATCAGATAAAAAGACCGATTATTTATTCATTGTAATTTCTTCTATTGACGTAGTCGCAATTTTTGTAACGGCTGGCAAAAATTCCTGAATAAAAGAAGTCATGTGCGAAATGTCCATTACTTTAAATTCATCCGAAACATGGTGATAAAAATCAAAGTTCTCAAAATCAAAAGTACTTATCGATTGACACGGTTTCTTAAACGCTTCATAAAACGAATAATTATCAGATCTGTAAAACAATTGATATTCTGCTTCTTTTGGTAAAAAACCAATGGTCTTTTTCCCTGTATATTCATTTATCTTTTCGGCCATGTTCGATTTATCAAAACCGGTAATGTATGCCAGATAATCGCGTTTCATGGGCACGCCAATCATTTCGATATTGAGCTGTGCATATAAGTTGAAGTTTTGCTTTTGAAGTTTCTGCACTAAACTTTTAGAACCTAATAATCCTTTTTCTTCCCCTGCAAAAAACACAAAAAGAATATTTCGTTTATTTGATTTTGTTTCGCTAAAATATTTTGCCATTTGTGCAACAGCGGTAACTCCCGAAGCGTCATCATTAGCACCATTATTAATCACATCATCCTGTTGCTTTTTCTCCAAACCAATATGGTCATAATGCGCACTTAAAACTATAAATTCCTTTTTAAGAACAGGATCTGTTCCTTCCAGAACTCCAACAATGTTATAAGCAGGAGATTTAAAATTAGTAAGCGTATCACGATAAGACGAAAAATAAGGCTTTACATTATTCTTTTTAAAAAAATCTTCTAAAAATACTGCTGCTTTTTCGATTCCTTTTGTTCCGGTTTCACGGCCTTCTAATTCATCTGATGAAAGATATTTCAGAAAGTCCGATACTTCGGTTTGATTTACTTTATAATTAATTTCAAGTGGTTTCGAAACTGATTTTGAAGCTTTTTCGCTTACTGCAGTAGGATTCGACTTGCAGGCTAACAAAACAAACGGAAGAAGAAAGTATATTTTTTTCATAAAATAAAAACTGAATGATAGCTAAGTTATTGGTTTAAAAAATATAATGTTCTGAAAAGTAAAAAAAATATCTATAAAAAAACCCTTTCGATGCTAAAAAAGCTGAAAGGGTATTTTTTATATAAAAACGAATTTCTATTTATCCTGCAATTACAGATCTTGAAATTACAATTTTCTGGATTTCAGAAGTTCCTTCGTAGATCTGAGTAATTTTTGCATCGCGCATAAAACGCTCTACATGGTATTCTTTTACATAACCATTTCCTCCGTGAATCTGAACTGCTTCAACCGCAGTATCCATCGCTACTTGCGACGCAAACAATTTTGCCATTGCTCCACTTACATCGTAGTTTTTATGCTGGTCTTTGTCCCAAGCTGCTTTCATACATAAATGACGCGCTGCTTCTATATTCACCGCCATATCGGCCAATTTAAAAGCAATTGCCTGATGGTTACAAATTTCAGTTCCAAAAGCTTTACGTTCTCTCGAATATTTTAAAGCCAACTCATAAGCTCCGGAAGCGATTCCTAAAGCCTGAGACGCAATTCCGATACGTCCGCCTGCAAGGGTCTTCATCGCAAATTTGAATCCGAAACCATCTTCTCCTATTCTGTTTTCTTTAGGAACTTTTACATCACTAAACATTAAAGAGTGTGTATCAGAACCACGAATTCCCATTTTTTGTTCTTTTGGTCCGATAGAAAAACCCGGCATATCTTTGGTCATGATCAAAGCATTAATTCCTTTGTGTTTTAATTCAGGATGCGTTTGAGCAATTACCAAATAAACTGATGCTGTATTTCCGTTTGTAATCCAGTTTTTTGTTCCGTTTACAATATAGTGATCTCCCATATCTACCGCAGTCGTTTTTTGCGAAGTGGCATCACTTCCCGCTTCCGGCTCACTTAAGCAAAATGCTCCGTGAATTTCTCCAGATGCTAAACCCGGTAAATATTTTTGTTTTTGTTCTTCGGTTCCGTATTCCTGCAACCCCCAACAAACTAATGAATTGTTTACAGACATCACTACAGAAGCTGATGCATCGACTTTAGAAATTTCCTCCATAGCAATTACATATGAAATCGCATCCAGACCGCTGCCTCCGTATTTAGGATCAACCATCATTCCCATGAAACCTAGTTGTCCCATTTTTTTTACTTGCTCAGTCGGAAAAATTTGTTTTTCGTCACGTTCAATAACGCCTGGTAACAATTCGTTTTGAGCAAAATCTCTGGCAGCTTGCTGAATCATTAAATGTTCTTCGGTCAGATTGAAATCCATAGTTCTATTGTTTTATTATTTCCCCTAAACCAAATCTTTAATTATTTCGTTTAGCTGATGGTTATTTTTGTTTTTTGAATTGTTTTATTTCCTTAAAAAGGGCTCTCAAAGATAATTTTTAAATGTGGAATTAACAATGCGCGCATATAAAATTAATAGATACGCAACAATTACGATATCGTTTTCGTTATAATTATGAATTTTAGCAATACAGAGGAAAAGTTTGCAATGTTTTCTGCAAATTTTAAGAATATAATTAGAGCTAAAAACAGGTAACGGATGAATCTTTACTTAATTTACAAGAGCAAAAAGTTTAAACAAATCATAAAACGGGTAAAACTACGTAAAACAAGTCTTACTAATTTGATTATTAATTAAATACGACAAAAAACTTAAACCCTTCAAGAAAAAAAACTAATAAATAAACGACCTATAATTGATAAATTAGCATTATTTTTGCCTAAAAATTATAAAATTGACAGAACATGAAAAAGATTTTACTTTTACTTACACTTCTTTTAAGCATACCATTTTCTACAGTTTCTGCCCAAACTCAATTAGAAGTAAACGGCGTTACAGTTCCAAGAAAAATTGAATTTCAAAACAAAACTTTACAACTTAACGGAGCGGGAGGAAGATCTAAAATGTGGCTCGAAGTTTATGTTCAGGCATTGTATTTATCGCAATTAAGCCAAGACCCTCAATTTATTATTGACAGCGATACTGAGATGGCCATTCGAATTGAAATTACATCATCTATGGTTTCTTCAAACAAATTGACGAAAGCAATGAATACTGGTTTCGAAAAATCTGCAGGAAGTAATCTTGAAGAATTGCGACCAAGAATAGAGGATTTTAAAAAACTATTAAGCGATGTGATTAAAGAAAAAGATGTTTTTGTTTTAGGTTACAATCCGCTTGATCAAACTATCAATGTTTATAAAAATGAAGTTTTGAAAGGAAAAGTTCCCGGATTCGATTTCAAAAAAGCATTGTTCGGAATCTGGCTTTCTAATAAACCAGTAGACGAAACGCTGAAAAAACATTTATTAGGAATATAATAATTCTACTAAAATTCACAGAATACTAAAGCCGAAAACGCATTGTTTTCGGCTTTCTTTTTTTTGTTTGTTAAAATTGCAACAGAATACATTATTCGCATTATTCTATTTTATACTTTTACGCAAACTAAACATATCTCAACAAAATGAAAGATTTATTACAGCAATTTGAAAATAAAGAGCCTGAAATTGTTTTTAACTGGAAAGATTCTGAAACTGAAGCTGAAGGTTGGACTGTTATTAATTCACTTCGCGGAGGAGCCGCTGGTGGAGGAACAAGAATGAGAAAAGGCTTGGATATGAATGAAGTTTTATCATTGGCAAAAACAATGGAAGTGAAATTTTCAGTTTCTGGTCCTGCTATTGGAGGTGCTAAATCCGGAATTAATTTTGACCCAAATGATCCTCGTAAAAAAGGTGTTTTGCAACGTTGGTACAAAGCTGTTTCTCCTTTATTAAAAAGTTATTACGGAACCGGTGGAGATTTGAATGTGGATGAAATTCACGAAGTAATACCTATGACAGAAGAATGTGGTGTATGGCACCCACAAGAAGGTGTTTTTAATGGCCATTTTAAACCAACTGAAGCTGATAAAATTAATAGAATTGGCCAATTACGCCAAGGTGTAATTAAGGTAATCGAAAATCCTAAATTCTCTCCGGATGTAACCAGAAAATATACAGTAGCAGATATGATTACTGGTTTTGGAGTTGCAGAAGCAGTTCGTCATTTTTATGCCACTTACGGAGGTGATATAAAAGGTAAAAAAGCAATCGTTCAAGGTTTTGGAAACGTAGGTTCTGCTGCTGCTTTTTATCTTGCAGAAATGGGCGCAAAAGTGATCGGAATTATTGATCGTGACGGAGGATTGATTAAAGAAGAGGGTTTTTCTTTTGATGAAATTAAAACTTTATTCCTTAATAAAGATGGAAACAAATTAGTTGCCGACAATATGATTCCGTTTGAAGAAATCAACTCAAAAATATGGACAATTGGTGCTGAAATTTTCACCCCTTGCGCTGCTTCAAGACTGGTACAACAAACACAAATCGATAGTTTAATCGCAAACGGATTAGAAGTGATTTCTTGTGGTGCGAATGTTCCTTTTGCTGACAAGGAAATCTTCTTTGGATCTATTATGGAAGAAGTAGATCATAAAGTAAGTTTGATTCCGGATTTTATTTCGAACTGCGGAATGGCAAGAGTTTTTGCTTATTTTATGGAGAAGAAAGTACAAATGACAGATGAGGCTATTTTTAATGATACGTCTGAAATTATAAAAAATGCGATTGTAAAAGCTCACGCTTTGAATCCATCAAAAACAAATATTAGTGCAACTGCTTTTGAAATTGCATTGAAACAATTAGTATAATTTTCTTTATACTTTTATTTTAAAACGAGCTAAATTATTTTGCTCGTTTTTTTTATGCCACAGATTATTAAGATTAAAAAGATTTTCAAGCTGTGTAATAAAGTTTTCTCGCAGATTTGGCAGATTGAGCAGATTTTTTCTTTTGAAGAATCAATAAATAATATATTTTTAAAAATTGATCTGCTCAATCTGCCAAATCTGCGAGAGAAAACAACTCATTACAAAATAGCTGCAGCTCTTTGATTCTAAACAATTTTTAGTACTTTTAAACGTTTTTATTATATACTATTACAAAACTCAGAATCAAAATGACTTTTACGGATTCTTCAGATAAAAAGAAATCTCTACTAATATCTACAGCTATTTATGCTGTTTTGTTGTTGCTTTTATTTTTCATTCGTTTTTGGCCTCCTTATAATCCGGAGAACAATGCGGCGCTTGCTTCAGGCGGTGGCGGTGGTGGCGTGACGGTTAATTTTGGCGATAGTGATTTAGGATCCGGAGCGAATTATAAAAGTGAAGTTTTAAACGTAAAAAACAACGTAAAACAAGCTCCTGCAAAAGCTACTCCAGACGAAGCAATCATTACGCAAGAGAATACAAAAGACGATGTTAATGACGTAATAATTCCGGCAAAAGAAAAACCTAAAAAAGCTACTCCAGTTGTAAAACCGGAAGCTAAACCTGTTCCTGAGAAACCAAAAGTTTCGAACTCTACCAATGATGCTTTGTCCAGTATTTTAAAAGGATCTAACAAAGGTGGCGATGGTGATGATAAAGCAGCAGGAAATAAAGGAAAAAGTAACGGAAGTTTAGGCTCTAACGGATATTATGGCGCCGGAGGTTCTGGTGGTGGGACTGGCGGCGGAAACGGTACCGGAAATGGAGTTGGTACTGGAAGCGGTTACGGAGCCGGAAGCGGCGGAGGAACTGGCGGTGGATCAGGATATTCTTTAGGAACCAGAAAGGCATTGTCGAAACCTGCACCAAAATATACTTGTAATGAAGAAGGAAGAGTTGTCGTTGAAATCACGGTAGATCAAAACGGAAAAACAATTAGCGCAACTCCAGGAATAAAAGGCACTACAAATACAGCAAGATGCTTACTTGATCAGGCTAAAATTGCCGCTATGAACACGAAATGGGAAGCTGATAATAATGCAGCAGCCAAACAGGTTGGTAAGATTATTTATAATTTTAGTTTGGATTAAGAGAAACACGAATTACACTGATTTTTACTAATTCAATAAAAATAAAAAAGGCTTTCTGAAATATTTCAGAAAGCCTTTTTTATTCGCTTTTTTGTCAATTTCAAGTAACGAAACCCGAGCAATAGCGAACAGACGAATTAAATCTCCGCAAAGTAACAACAATCTTTGTCGAACATCTTTGTCGAGCTACTAGTGCGATCCTTCCTCCGTCAGGATTGACAAGATTGTGTGAGATTGCTTCGTTCCTCGCAATGACAAACTCTATGGTTACTTATTCTTTATTCTATCCTTTTTATTCTATACTCTTTACTCTTTACTCTTTACTCTTTACTCTTTACTCTTTACTCTTTACTCTTTACTCTTTACTCTTTACTCTTTACTCTTTTTCTGCGTGAGGGATAGGAGCTATCCGCCGCGGCGGAGCGGATAGCCCAACCGGAATAAAAAAATGGGCGAATCAACGTTATGCTGATTGGCCCATTTTTTTATTGTGGTCACGCCCAAATGATCATTTTACTTGGGACTTGTTGCAATTACAAACTTTAAATTGTTCTTCACTCCTATTTGCAATACGTCGACTAAATCCTGTACTTGCAGATTGAACGGAATTCGAACGACAACAGTTTGTTCTTTGTCTGCCCCTATTTTTGACATTAAACTGGTTTCGAGATTCTCGAAATCTACGGGTTCTTTGTCGATGTAGAATTTTTTATCTTCGGTAACTGATAAACTGATCAGCTGTTTGTTTGTTTTTTCATTTGATTTCGCTTTTGGCAAAGTCATTTTTATAACATTAGGGTTTGCAAGTGTTGAGATAATAAGGAAAAACAACAGCAGGAAAAACATAATATCACTTAATGATGAAGTCGCCACTTCGGCATGAAATCTTCTTTTTCTCTTAATAGACATACCTTATGCTCTTTGAATTATATTGACAAATTCTAATATTTGTTTTTGGATTTTTAAAGCAAAATCATCAATTTTTCCGTTTAATAAATGGTAAGCGCTATAGGCAATAATACCTACAATAAGTCCGGAACCTGAACTGATCATTTTTTCGTATAAACCTCCGGAAATATTTCCGATACTAATATTTTCTGTTACGGAGATGCTGTAGAATATTTTGATAACTCCTGAAATTGTTCCGATAAATCCTAATGTTGGTGCAATACCGGCGATAAGTCCCAGGTGACCTAAACGTCGTTCCATTTCGCCAATTTCGATATCGGCGGCACGATCCATGTTTGATTCTATTTCAGCAATTGGTCTTCCGATTACGAGAACTCCTTCTTTTAATATATTTCCGGCTGCGGTATTGCTTCTTTCTACAATTGTTCTGGCCAATTCGATATTACCGGCATTTAGTTTGTCTCCCACATCCTGCATTAATCTTGCATCGATTTTAGAAGCTTTACTGATATAGAGATAACGCTCTATAATAACGTAAAATGTATAGAATAATAATAAGGCGATCGGGATTAGGAAAAAACCTCCTTTTAAGATAAATCCTAAAACTGAGATTTCGGTATTTGGTGCAATTTTTTCGATAACTACGTTTGATGCGTTTGCAATGGTGTCTGTTTGTAATTGAATAAAACTAAACATATATTAATTCTGGTTTTTAATAATTAATTCTAAAAAATATTTGAAATTTGCAATAAAGATAATTTTCGCTGTAATATAAAACTAAAAAAAACGAAAATTATTTCAATCGACAACTATTTTATCCAAAATACATGAACTATCAGGAAACTACGAATTGGATGTTTAATCAACTCCCGATGTATCAACTTCAGGGCGCTTCGGCATATAAAGAAGATTTGACGAATATTAAACTATTGGTCGATCATCTTGATAACCCACAAAACAGGTTAAAATGCATTCATGTTGCGGGAACGAATGGTAAGGGATCGACCTCGCACATGCTGGCTTCGGTTTTGCAGGAAGCGGGATATAAAGTGGGCTTGTATACTTCGCCGCACTTAAAAGATTTCAGGGAGAGAATTAAAATAAATGGTGAAGAGATATCCGAAGATTTTGTTTGTGAATTTGTAGCGAAACACAAAGACTTTTTTGAAGCGAATGATATGAGTTTTTTCGAAATGTCGGTTGGTTTGGCTTTTGATTATTTTGCCTCAGAAAAAGTAGATATCGCTATTATCGAGGTTGGTCTTGGAGGAAGATTGGACGCTACGAATATTATCACGCCTTTGGTTTCGGTTATTACAAACATCGATTTAGATCATACTCAATTTTTAGGAAATACTCCGGCAGCAATTGCTGGTGAAAAGGCAGGAATTATTAAACCAAATGTTCCTGTTGTTATTGGTGAATATACGAATGAAACTCAGCCTGTATTTTTAGCTAAAGCCGAAGAAAACAAAGCACCGATTTATTTTGCTTCTGATTTAATTTCGCAAGTTTTTCCGTCGGATTTAATTGGGGATTATCAATTTCGCAATAAAAAAACCGTTCAGCAAACTATTGCAGTTTTAAACTCTCAAAATGAATTTAAGGTTTCTGATGAAAATTTAAAATTTGGTTTATCGAAAGTGGTAAAAAATACGGGCTTACAAGGAAGATGGCAGCAATTGGGAGAAAACCCTAAAATTATTTGCGACACGGCACATAACAAACACGGACTGACTGTTGTCATGAATCAGATCCAGAACGAAACTTTTGACAAGCTTCATATTGTTCTTGGTGTTGTAAATGATAAAGATTTAGATGCTATTTTACCTCTTTTTCCTAAAAATGCGCGATATTATTTCTGCCGACCTAATTCGTCGAGAGGTTTAGCTACTGAAATATTAAAAGAAGCGGCTAAAAAATATGATTTAATTGGTGCAAAATATGATTCTGTTGCCGAAGCTTTCGATTCAGCAAGGCAAAATGCGGCGCAAAATGATTTTATCTATGTTGGCGGAAGCACTTTTGTTGTTGCCGAATTGCCATTAAACTAACGGAATTTTAAATTGAAAGAAAAAGACTAAAAAAAGTTCTTTTATAATAAATTCAATTACAACGAGATAGAAAAAACTTTAAAAAAACTTTAAATTTTTAGCGGGTTTTGTTTGCAGAACTGAAAAAGTGCCTTATATTTGCACTCGCAATCACAAACGATAGCAACCTAGTAAAATAGGGCGATTAGCTCAGCTGGTTCAGAGCACCTCGTTTACACCGAGGGGGTCGGGGGTTCGAACCCCTCATCGCCCACAAAGAAACTCCTTAAGAAATTAAGGAGTTTTTTTTTATTTTTATTTCTTCAATGTTATTTAATCCTAATCAATCCCAAAACCTTTGGGAGTAAAAAAAAATTACTGAAAAGAACGCTAAGTTTTTTTTCTCTTAACTTTTATAAAAGGCAAAGTTCGCAAAGTTTTGTATTGATTTAATATTGTGAATTCTGTGATTTCTAAAGAATTTTTAGACAAAAGTCTCTGTGTTTCTCTGCGGTAAAAAATAATTATTGAGTCTTTAAGCATTGATCCGAAATACACTGTTATTATCTCTTCTCTTTTTGACTAATTTCACTTTTTATAGCATCATTCTGTTTTAATGTATCCTTTTCTTTATTGACGATTTCATTATCCCTAATTGTATCATTATCAATTACTGCTGTTTCTCCATCTATTACTGCTTTTCCCATACAACTTGTCAAAGAAAAAAGAAGACTCAGTGAAAACAAAGCCATTTTTTTAATTGGTTTAATCTTAATTCTACTAAATCTATTTCTCAAATTATCATATTTGCTACTATCGTAGTTCTTAATTTGATTAGAGTTAAAATGCCCGCAAACACTTTCATTTTTGGAGTTTTCAATCAAATAATTTCTTATTTCAGAATTCTCCATTTTAGTAAAATCAATTACGGTTTTACTACAAGAATTACAGAATCTACCCTCTTTATTTGGTAGCATTGAATTCCAGTTTTGATTGCAGGGTTTTAGTATAATAATTTGATTTTCCATTTGATTTAAAAATTATTAATTTTTGCTTTTCGTTAACTTCTTTACGCCAGACAAATATAATGCCGTAATAAATGAACTCTTAAAATTGGAAAATATTTACTCTTCACTATAAACTCTGAATACTCTTTATGGTAATTCCGGCAAAGCAATCGTCGACACAACCTTTTTCGACGTACCCACAGGTTGATATCAAACCATCATTTTTTGCTTCAAAATAATTCGTTACATTTTTTCTCTTAACCAACCATTCGTTTTTGGCTTTAGTGTAGATTTCGTCTAACGTTAAAGCGTCAGCAGCATTTGAATTTTGATGACCATTTATTTCACTTTCATTCTCTGTCCATTCTAATTGTTCTGCCGGAATATTGGCTGGATTACCTAAATATTTAAAATTTCTAGACACTATTTTCCCGTTTGAGACTGTAATTGTAGTTTGCCAACCATAAGTCGCAAACACAGAACCTCCGGCAACGACATATTTATATGAATTGTTTGAAGATCCTTTAAAATTTAACCATGTAGCCTGACTACTTTGAAAATCGTTTTTATAACTCAAATCATCATCCGAAGAACAGGAAATTATTAAACTACTAATGAATAATAACGCCATGCAGTAAATTTTGTTTTTCATAATTTATGTTTTTTAATGTTACATCCTAATTTGTAATCTCTCTTATGCATATAAATCATACTCCACTCTTTTTGCTATAGGGCAATTTCTTTTTCGTACAATTTTAAATTAAAGTTAAAACGTAATAAGTTTGCTAAAGCCTACTTTCTACTTTTGTTTAAAAGCTAAAATAGCCAAATAAAAAGACTTTCTATTATCTACCTCCAATACATTTTTATCCTATTTTACCTAAAACCAATAATTTAATTGTAAAAATTATAAAATCTAATGAATAACTATATAATTACAGGAGGGTCTGGAGCTGGCAAAACCGAATTAAAAATAACGAAGATTTAATTATGTCGTATACTTTCGGAATTCTATAATATAGAGATCAGTTGTATCATTTTTTTTCTGTTTATAGGTACGAAAAGGAATAAAACCAAATTTTTCAGGAATTTTCACACTTCTATAATTCTTTTGATCTACAGGATAAATGATATAATTAAGTTTAAAATTTTGTTCTATAAAATCAATTAGAGCATTTATTATTTCTGCTCCAAGTCCTAAACTTTGAGATTCCTTTCTTAACCATAATCCAAGTTCAACAGATTCTTTATTAATATTATGTATTCCACAGCAACCTATGAATTCTCTTTTTAAATTAAGAACCACAAAAACAATATCAGTTTTTTGAATTAAATTTTTCTTTGCACTCTCTACAAAATTTACAATTTCCTTTCTATCCCTATTTGGATTAAAGGGCATGTATATTGTTATTTCCGGAGTGAAGTTTGTATTGATATCATCAATATATTTTTCATCAATTGGCTCAAGAATTAATCGATTTGTATTTATTACTATATTTGATGTGAACTCCATTAGAAATATCATTTATTTTACCAACATAAGAACCTGAAGATCATAACTAGAATTATCCAAATTGTATTTTTATCAAATAGCTTTATGGACTTCAATGTTTTTTATTTTATTATCTTCAAATCCAAATTTAATACCTGTTGTGATGTTTTAAAAAAAACTCTTTGTTTTTATTTTATTTTTCACTTTTGTTAAAATTTTAAACATCATATATTATATTTTTAATTTTATATAACAAGTTTAAAAATATTTATAGGTTTTTTCTAATATTTTTTAATATTTTTGAAAACCAAAACCACAACCTTTAAATATTTAATCTTTTGAAAAAACTTCAAAAAGAACTTCTTTTTATAATTCTATTTGGATTATTACTAAATACTTCGCAAATTTTCGGCCAAAATAATAATGAAGTTTTAACTTATAATTGGTTTGACAAAAATTTTGGTAAAGAATCTCTGGATTTCAATAATGGGAACGGACATTTAAATTTTGATCAAACCATAAATGATCATCATCGTTATTATAAAACTGACGAATTTAAAAATGGTAATATTATTTATGAAGGTCAAAGCTACTTTAATCTAGACTTAAAATATGATCTGTTTAATGATCAGCTAGTAATTAGACCTTATATCGAATCACCTTATATACAAATCAATCTTCTTAAAGAAAAAGTTGACTCTTTTAAAATTGATAATGAAAAATTCATCAATTTAAAGCAAACATCTACCAACTTCAAATCTGGTTATTATGAAGAAGTCATAATTGGAAATAATGCTGTCTTATATATAAAATACAATAAGGAGAAAAATGATGTCATAAGAGGCTATTCTGTTTTCATTGATTATAAATCTCATTCTGATTATTTACTATTAAAAGATAATAAATTCACCTTGATTAATGATAAAACAGAACTTATTAAATTATATCCGAATCAAAAAAGAAAAATAAATGATTTCTTTCTAATGAATAAGGATTTAAGAAAGACAAATCAGGTATTATTTATGAAAAATCTAATACAATACATTAACAATTTTTAATTCCTAGAAACTAATTAAATGAGAATTTTTACTATTATTTTACTTTTTTTGGGTTTAAATCAGTTATTGTATTCACAAGATTCAAAACCAACTCTTAGTCTTAATTACAGCAACATTAACCAAATTGAAGTTTTAAAAAAAATTGAAGCTTCGACAAATTATAAATTTTACTTTCAGGAAGAGTGGTTTGATAATACTGTTTTAATTTCTGGCAGCTTCCAAAATAAAACAATAGACGAAATATTGTTTAAGATCTTCAAGGACACTGATCTTAATTTTTTTGTTGATAAAAATAAAATCATTTTTACTAAAAATAGTGTTATTTACAATAAATATCCTGTAAAAAACACGGTTGATTCGAGAAGTATACAAACTCCTGTATTCTTTCAACAATATGATTCAGTTAGTAAAAATGTACCAAATGCAAAAGATAATCAGATTGCATTAATTGGTAAAGAGCAAGTAGAAGAAACTGAAGTAGATTTTTATACTTTATCTGGTACTATTACAGACATGAAGGACAATAAACCTCTTACTGATGTTACCGTAAAAGTAAAAAACACAAAAATCACTGCGACAACTAATGCTTCGGGTTTTTATAGTTTAAAACTTCCTACCGGTATAAATACTATTGAAATTGAATCTTTAATTTATAAAAACACTTCGAGAAAAATAATGATTTACAGCAATGGAACTTTAGATTTTTCGATTATCGAAAAAATAAACCAGCTGGATGAAGTTGTAGTAAAAGGCAAAAACAGCCAAAATATTAGAACCGCAATTACAGGAGTTACAACACTAGAAGCAGAAGGTTTAAAAAATATTCCGGTTGTTCTTGGCGAACGTGACATTTTAAAAATCGCGCTAACAATTCCAGGAATAAAAACAGCTGGAGAAGGTTCATCAGGATTTAGTGTTCGAGGAGGAAAAGAAGATCAAAATCTAGTTCTTTTAGACAATGCAACTATTTATAATCCTACTCACTTATTTGGATTTTTTTCCTCCATTAATCCTTATACTATCAACAAAGTCGATATTTACAAAGGAGGTATTCCAACTGAATTTGGAGGAAGACTATCCTCTGTATTTGACATCACTTCTAAAAATGGAAATGTAGACAAAATCTCCGGAGAAGGTGGAATTGGACCTGTAACGAGTAATTTAACCGCTTCAATTCCTGTTGTAAAAGGAAAAGCAAGTTTATTGGTTGGAGGAAGAGCCACTTATTCTGACTGGATTCTTAAATCATTAGATGACGAAAATCTTAAAAATAGCAAGGCTTCTTTTTATGATTTATTTGCAAAATACAATCATAAAATCAATCAAAACAATTCAGTCGAAGGAACTGTCTATTATAGCAAAGACGCTTATAATATAACCCCTGATTCTTTATATAAATACAGCAACAGACTTATTTCTTTGAAGTGGAAGCATAATTTCAGCGAAAAAACGAACAGTGAATTAAATGTAACTAACAGTGAATATAATTTTAATATTAATTACAATTCAGCTAATCCGGAGTCTTTTATTTTCAAATATAAGATAGACGAAACTCAGGCTAGTCTAAAATTTAATACTTCATACAACGCAAAGCATAAATTTACTTACGGAATTCAAACTAAACTTTACAAGGTTAATCCTGGAGAAATGACACCAAACGGATCGTCTTCTTTGATCAATCCAATAAAAGTTGACGACGAAAAAGGATTAGAATCTGGAGTATATTTCTCAGATAAATTTCAAATTACCGAGAAATTATTACTTGATGTTGGCGCAAGATATTCATTGTATGCCGCTTTAGGAAAATCAACTCAAAAAATATATCAGGAAGGTGTGCCTATGACTCCGTCTACAGTTATTGAAGAGAAAAATTATGGTAATAATGAAGTCATAAATACTTCAGGAGGTTTCGAGCCCAGAATTGGATTACGTTATATCTTTGATCCGTCATTTTTTATTAAAGCTGGTTTCGATAAAAACTTTCAATATATCCACTTATTATCAAACAATTCTACTCAGGCTCCAACAGATACCTGGAAATTATCTGATTTAAACGTAAAACCAGAAAGTGGAATACAATACTCATTAGGTCTCTTTAAAAAATTAGAGAACAATGATATCGAGTTAAGTTTAGAAGGATATTATAAAACATCCAAAAATATTTTAGATTATAAGGTTGGTGCAAATATTATATTAAACCAGGATTTAGAAACCGAATTACTTCAAGGAGACGGAAAAGCTTATGGAGTAGAATTTTTATTAAAGAAGCCAAACGGTAAGCTTAATGGATGGATTGGTTACACTTATGCAAGGACTTTTATAAGATTGGACAGTAAGTTTAATGATGAAAAAGTAAATAATGGAGACTTTTTTCCTGCAAATTTTGACAAACCCCACGATGTTAGCATTGTGATGAATTATAAATTTACTCATAGATATAGTTTTTCATCTAATTTTGTATATCAAACAGGAAGACCAGTAACTTACCCTATTGGTAAATATAATTTTAATGGGGCAGAATATACATTGTATAGCGACCGAAACAAATACAGAATACCGGATTACTACAGACTGGACATTGGCTTAAACATTGAAGGAAATCATAAAATAAAAAAATTAGCACATAGTTTTTGGAATATTTCAATTTATAATGTGTTAGGACGAAATAATCCATACTCTGTTTTTTTTGTAACAGAAGACGGAAAAATCAAAGCCTACAAAACGTCAATTTTTGCAGTTCCAATACCAACTATCACTTATAATTTTAAATTTTAAAAAGTTATGAAAAAAATCTTACACTATAGATTTCTTATAACGATACTGCTGGCATCAGTTTTTGGATGCACAACTCCATATAACTATCAGGCAAATGGTTTTGAAGATGTTATTGTTATTGCAGCAACCATCACGAATGAATACAAGTTTCAGGAAATAAAAATATCAAGAACATACACTCTGGAAGAAAGTGCTCCTAAATTTGAAACTGAAGCTGTTGTATATGTGACCGATGACGCAAACAATAGATATGAATTTGAAGAAGGTGACACCTCATATGTTTCTGCAACACAATTTCAGGCAAGTCCGGAAAGACAATATCAATTACATGTACTGACCAAAAATGGAAAATCATATGTTTCTAGTACTGAAAAATTAACTACTCAAACGCCACTTGAAAGCGTTGAGGCCAAAGCAGTAACCAGAAATAATATTTTGGGTGTAGAAATAACTGCAAATAGTACCGACCCAACAAATACATCTAAGTATTACAGATACGAATACGAAGAAACATCTAAAATTGTGGCTCCAAAATGGTTTCCCTCGAAGGCTGTTGCCAATATGTTTCCTGCAGGATCTAATCCCAAAGGTGAAATCATTTTTGAGCAAAGAACTACAGAGGCCAGAGTTTGTTTCTCAAGTCAAAAATCGAACACTATACTTTTAACAAGTACGAATAATTTATCTGCAGACCAGGTGATAAATTTTCCTGTGAGATTTATTAGCAGTGAAGATAATTATATTAGAAACAGGTATAGTATTCTTGTAAAACAATATGTTCAAAGCCTTGCTTCATATACATACTACGAAACATTAAAAAGCATATCAAGTTCCGGAAGTCTGCTCTCACAAACACAACCGGGTTTTTTCTCCGGAAACATTAAATCTGTTGATAATCCGCGCGAAAAGGTAATTGGCTTTTTTGATGTAAGTTCATATTCAGAAAAAAGACTGTTTTTTAATTTTATAGATATTTTCCCAAAAGAAAAAATTCCGGAATATCAGTATCATTGCCCTGATGAAAGTCAAATTATTAAAGAAGCACCTGACCTGTACTTTTATACCTATTGCTTTCCTGACAATGCTGTTTGCAGAGGCGAAGAAATTCTTGATCTCATTCGTACAAACAGCAAAGTTTACTACCCGAGTAAACCAACAGTCTATATATTGTATCCTGTTCCATGTGGGGATTGCTCCATTTTTTCATCAAATATAAAACCATCATTTTGGATAGATTAAAACACATATTAGTCATAACGTTATTATTGATTTGTAAGCAAATAAGCTTTGCTCAAAATAATAATTCTTCAGTTGAACTGAACGAAATTGATACAAATCTTAACGAAATTGTTTATATAAGTACTAATAGTAATTCATTTTTAACTGGAGAAACTTTACTATATAACATTTCCTGCCTAAATAAATCAACAAATTTACCCACCGAGTATAGCAAGGTTGCATATTTTAAACTTATCGACAGCAATAAAAAAACAATTGCGACACAAAAAATATTTCTTAAAAACGGAACTGGAAATGGTGATTTTTTTATTCCTACCACTTTAGAAACTGGTACTTATAAAATAGTAGGATATACTAACTGGATCCTCAATAAAAATATTGATTATTATTTTATCACTGATATTTATATAGTGAATCCTTATAAAGAAAATATTGTAACAACAAAAAGTCAAAATGAAGCAGCAATTTCAGAACCGATAATTGACACCAATATTTCATTTCATTTTGATAATAAGATAGTAGCGAATCGTCAGAAAGTTGAAGTAAGCATTAAAACTTCTGATGACGATTTCTTAAAAGGAAACTATACAATATCTGTTAGAAAATCAGATGGTTTTTCGATTCAAAATAAAGCGTTATTTAACGATTATAAATTAGTCAATCAAAACAAAATTTCGAACAGTATTATTCCTTCTTCTGATTTTGTTCTTCCGGAATTGCGAGGAGAAATTATTAAGGGAAGAATAAAATCTAATTTTGGAGAAATAAATAACAAGAAAGTAGCTTTATCGATTGTTGGAAAAAATTACGATTTAAAAATAGCTAAAACAGATGAGCAAGGTCGATTTACTTTTAATTTAGAAAGATCAAATACAAACCCCAATGTTGTAATTCAGTTACTTGGAGAAAATAAAGAAAATTATAGTATCGAAATTGACGAAACTAAGGAAACGGACTTTTCTACATTAGTATTTCCTGCTCTTCAATTAAATTCAGACTCCAATAAAAACATTACCGAAAGATTGATTTCAAGTCAAATAGAAAACGCATATTACAACATAAAAAAAGACAGCACAATTACTACTGATAAATTTGCTCCATTTTTTGGCACTTCAACTACAGAGTATAAATTTGATGACTTCACCAGATTTCCAACAATGGAAGAAACCATTACTGAAATTATAACTGGTGTCGTTTTTAGAAAAGAGAAAGATAAATATAGCTTAATGATTTACGATCATGATAAAAATTTCAACTCAACATTACCTCCTTTAGTTGTTGTTGACGGATTGATACTTGAAAATTTGAATGATTTTTTTACATACAATCCTAGAAATCTCTATAGTGTAAATGTTGTAAAAAGTCTTTACTACTATGGAGCAAAGTCATTTAACGGATTACTTTTTTTTACAACAAAGAAAGGAGATTATGAAACAAAACTCGATGGAAGCTACATAATAAAACCACAGCTTTTAAGACCAGTAGCTAAAAAAGAATATTTTCAACCTGATTATACTCAAGAAAAAAACACAAGAATTCCTGACTACAGACATCAACTTTTATGGCTGCCAAATACTGATTTAAGTACAATTAATTCAAATATTCAGTTTTATACATCAGATGTTTCTGGTAAATTTGAAGTAATTTTAGAAGGCTTTTCAGTAACAGGAAAGTCTGTTTATATAAAAGAATTTATTGATGTAAAAAGTACAGATTCGAACTAAAAAACAGTAAGACTAATACATTTTTCATCAAAAATATATTATTAAAGTACAGATTCAAACTTCATTTGAATCTGTACTTTAATTTTGAAATTTCTACCAAGGGCTAACTTCTGATTCATCTTCTATATCATTACTGAAAAATTGTCCTGTAGGCGCATTTTCATCTGTAAAAGTATGTTTGATAATAAAAGCCGCAGCACTTTCTACTGAACCCGGACCACTATGATGATTAAAATCTGTAGCTGTATAACCCGGATCAATTGCATTTACTTTAAAAGGTAATTCTCTCAACTCGTATGCCAGTGCAATAGTGTAAGCGTTCAAAGCTGCTTTTGAAGTAACATAACTCGCTGCTTTAAAATTATAATATTTCCAGGTAGGATCACTATGTAAAGTTAGAGATCCTAGTCCCGATGTAATATTACTTATTCTTGGACTTTTTGATTTTTTAAGCAATTCTAAAAATGCTTGCGTAACACTAATGACACCAAAAAAATTTGTATCAAATACATTTTGAATATCTTTAATCGATGTATTAAGAGCACTTTGAGGAAACTCCCCGCTTATTCCTGCGTTGTTTATCAGAATATCTAGTTTACCTTTTTCACTTTCTACAATGTTTTTGGCTGCTAAAATGGTATCCGGATTGGTAACATCAATTTGAATGGCTTTAATATTTTCAAAACCATTTTTGTTTAATTCGTTTACCACTACTTGTCCTTTTTCAAGATCGCGAGTCCCTAAATAAACGAATAATCCTTTTTTAGAAAACTGTTTTACCAGTTCTAAACCAATGCTTCTATTTGCTCCTGTAATTAATACTGAATTCATTTTTTCTTGTTTTAAATTATTGAAGCAAAGTTCACTCCTTTAAAAATAAAATCATTTGCCATTTGGCAAAAAGCAATTTAACTTATATTTTTTCTTATTCTGCTTAATGAGGATTGAGTAACACCTAAATAAGAGGCAACATAAGATAACGGAACACGATTGACAACATTTGGATAGATTTCTAAAAATTTCAAATAACGTGTGGTCGCATCTTCTGAAATCTGCGGACTTCTTCTTTCTACTTTTTGCATTAACGCTCTGGAAATAAGTTTATGCACTATTGCATCCCATCCCACGATAGTATTAGAAAGTTCTTTCCAGTCTTTTTTAGAAAAAATCATCATAGTGGTATCTGTGATTGCCTGCACATAAGCTGTTGAAGGAATTTCATTTTCAAAACTTTCCAAATCTACTACAAGATTATTTTCGTCAATAAAATATTTCGTAATTTCTTCTCCCTTATTATTATAATAACAAACCCTTACAATACCATTTAACACAAAGCCTACTTGCTGTGCAACTTTTCCGGCTTCAGAAAAATATTCCTCTTTTTTTAATTCTAATGCTGTCGCTTTACTTAAAACCAAGTCAATTTGTTGGGAATTTAAATTCCCAAATTGCAATATATATTCTATAAATTCTTTCATAGTGGCAAGTTAGTCAAAGTTATTATTAAGGAATTTGTCATTTGGCAAAAAAGCCAAAATCGCAAATATTATTTTTCAAACAAATTTTCGGTTTTACTTAAAAACTCTTCTGTTGCTTCTTCGATATTTATATTCATCCTTTCGGCTAAAATGGTAAGCCACCAGATTGATTCGCCAATTTTATGTTTGAGCTCTTCTGCAGTATTCTCTTTTGGCCATCTCCCTTGTTGCGACATCACATAGCGACCTATTAAACCAGCATCTGTTAAAAAAGCCAGTGCATCTTCTTCCACAGTCCATTCGCTTTCGTGATGAATTCGCTCTAATTCATGATAACGTTGTCTTATTTTTAAAGAGCGTTCTTTTAATTGTTCGAAATTTAGTGAGGCCATAATTTAATTTTTATTGAATAATTCTTTAAATGCTATTGGACTTAACTGGGTCTTCTTCTTAAATAATTTATTGAACGATTGCGGATGTTCGAAGCCTAATTTATACCCAATTTCTGCAACTGAATGAGTCCCATTTGCAATATATTCTTTTGCTTTTTCAATTAATTTATCATGAATAAACTGCTGTGTATTTTGACCGCAAAGATTGCGTAACAAATCACTTAGATATCTGGGAGACAAATTCAATTGTTCTGCCAAAAACTGAACAGTCAGAACGCCTTGTGTCAATGTTTTTTCCTGATCAAAATAATCATTGATCAGGATTTCTAATTTAGAAAGCACATCATGATTCACTGCTTTGCGCGTAATAAACTGCCGATTATAAAAACGATTACTATAATTCAGTAAAAGTTCTATTTGAGATATAATTACATCCTGACTAAAGTTGTCTATTCGTTCATTAAGTTCATTCTGAATCGAAGCAAAAACACCTAAAATAGTTTCTTTTTCTTTCTCTGATAAATACAAAGCTTCTGAAGCCGAATAATTAAAAAACCCATATTTTTTAATAGCACTATTTAGGGAATAAGGACGAATAAAATCTGGATGAATATGCAACGACATTCCGCTATAATCAGCCTCTTCATTCTGCATTTTCAAAACTTGTCCCGGTGAAATGAAGGACATTCCTCCTTCTTCAAAATCATAAAAACCGTGACCATATCGTAGTTTTCCTTTAAAATGAGTTTTAAAAGAGATCTTATAAAAATCTAATATAATTCCCTGTTCAAAATCCTTAGGATCAAAAATGGCTTCACCATAATTTAAAATACTAATAAGCGGATGCATTGGATTTGGCTGACCCATTGCGCGATGAAGTTCAGATATAGTGCTAAATATTCTAGGCTGATTTTTCATTACTTATTTCGTTATAGAATGTTGACTTTTATACTTATTAGACAAATTTACAGAATGTTCTACTGGCGCAATATTCCAGCTTACTGTACTTTGATCAATAAGCTCATGCACGACAGAATCACTTAATTCCGCCATCAATTTGTGCATTGCAGTTGTGCCGTCTTCAGCGCTTTCCCACACCAAAAGATCGTACACAATACTCTTTTTCAATTCAAAAATACTTCTGGAAACAAATCCTTTTTGTTTTTTCAAAAATTCGTCAATCTCTTTATTAGCAGCAATAAATTGTGTTATCGTGCAATTATTTAATTTAAAGGTAGTCAGTTCTATAGCTTGATTTTTCATTTTTTATCTAAAATTCAAAAAGTAAACATGGTTTTAATATTTTGCACTTGATTTTCAATACCCGAATTTAATCGCTCATCATACAATTGGTTTGCATCATTACCTGCAACATATCTCAATTGATTTTTGCCATCTGTAGCCGATTGATAAACAATTTCAGCAATGTCTTCAACTTTAGTGTAATTGCTTATTTTTTCGGCACTGTAACCTTTACTTACTTCTGAAGTTAATTTTTCATAAGCCTCATGCTGTCCTAATTCCATAGAACGTACGGCAAAATCAGTTTGCATTCCTCCGGGAGCAATAATTTTTACCTGTATTCCAAACTGAGCGAGTTCATATGCCATACTTTCAGAAAAGCCATCGACAGCAAATTTTGTAGCACTGTAAATTGAACAAGTTGGAAATCCTATTAATCCAAAAGTCGAGGTAATGTTGATGAATATACCGCTTTTTCTTTCACGAAAGTGAGAAGTAAAAGCTTTGGAGATCCTGATAACACCAAGTAAATTTGTTGTTATTTGACGTTGAATTTGCTCGTCATTTAAAGATTCCAATACACCAATCAAACCATATCCTGCATTATTCATTACAACATCTACCAAATATAAATTGGTAACTTTTTCTATAGTCGAAGTAATTTGCTCCTGTTGTGTTACATCTAAAGGAAGTAGTATTACATCTTTTAATTTATTTAATTCTGTTTCTTTTTCAGGATTACGCATTGTGGCAATTACTCGCCAGCCTTTACTCTGAAATAATTTTGCGGTTGATTTTCCTAAACCTGATGACGCTCCTGTGATAAAAATTGTCTTTTGCATTTTTTTATTGTTTTAAAATTATAAGGCAAAAGTCTGAAGAAGTGTTATCTGAGATGTAGTCGTTTTGATTTTTCTATTAGCCAAAATGACAAAAGAATATGATTGATATTTTAATCTAAATAAAAGTAAAATAACTTTAGAAAATCTAACAAAAAAAGCTCCATTAAAAAAATAATGAAGTTTTTTTAATCTATCCCTTTTATAATTCCTCGGGTCGATTTTTTAATAAAAGTTACAATCTTATCGCGTTCTACAGTATGTGCAAAATTTTGTTCTATCAGTTTCAGCGCGTGAGTTGTATTTCGCTTTTCCTGAAAAATAACATGATAGATATTTCTTAGCTCATTAATTTTATCGACTCCAAAACCCCTTCTTTTTAGTCCAATTACATTTAAACCACAATAAGACAATGGTTCTCGTGATGCTAAAATATAAGGAGGAACATCTTTAACAATGCGGCTCATACCACCAATCATACAATGTTCGCCAATAATAGAGAACTGATGAATAGCGGTTAAGCCGCTAATATTCACCCAATCTCCAACAATTACCTCGCCTGCTATACCGACATTAAAACCAATAATACAATTATTGCCAATAGCACAATCGTGACCTATATGAGTATTTGCCATGATTAAATTGGCATCACCAATACTAGTTTTACCCTTTGATGCGGTTCCTTTATTTATGGTAACAAATTCTCTAATAATCGTATTGTTGCCAATCTCCAGAGAATTATATTCCCCTTTGTATTTTAAGTCTTGCGGATTCCCCCCAAAAATAGCTCCCGAGTGTATTTCACAATTTTCTCCAATCCTGGTACCATTCAAAATATTTACATTATTACCAATCCAGGTATTATCCCCAATTATAACATCATTTTCAATACTTGTAAAATTTCCAATATGAACATTCTTTCCAATTATAGCTTTGCGGCCAATCACACTATTTTTCAATTTCTATTATTTTGTGTAGAATACAAATATTAAAAAGAAACAAATACAATTTATTGATCTAAAATCAATTAATTTGGGCTCTAATCCTGCTTAAAGTTTCGGGACTTACACCTATTAGAGAAGCAATATCTTTTAATTTAGCTTTTAAAATAATCTGAGGCAATGTATTTAGTAGATACAAATATTTTTCCTGAGCGTTCATTGATGTAAAAAGATGATAAAACTCATTTAATTTAGAAAGATAAAGTCGAAGTAATTTAATATGAAACTTAGAAAATAAAGGATATTTTAATAAAATTTCTTCATCTTCATACGACAACGAATACAAAATTGTGTCCTCAGAAGCCTGAAAATTTTCAAAAGAAGGTTTCTGTTCAAAAAAACTACTCAAAGAAGTAACGAATTGATTATCGGTAAATCCATTTTATAATTTCTATTCCATCTTCAACACAAAATCGTCGTACTAAACCTGATTTTATAAAATAGATTTTAGAACATATTTTGTCTTCACTAACTATGAGTTCATTTTTTTGAAACTTTTCCTCGATAAAATATTTTCTTATCGCTTCTTCAGTTTCAAAATCCAATTCCTGAAAGCTATTTATTACATCTAATAATTTCGTCATAATTCAAATAATTGCTAAACAAATGTACCAATATAATCGAACAATGAATTCTAAAATTCATCACAACAGATTTCACAATTTTGAAATTACAAAACAAAAGATTTAAGGCATTATTTTCTCGTTACTACAAGCGTAAGACACAAAACTATTTTAAAAGCTAAAAAATAAAGCAAAACACCTTTATAAACAATCAAGTGTTTATGCGCATAGATAATAATTTTGGCGTTTCCCTCCGGGCCGGGCTGTCCGCTAAATCTTTTGCGAGAGAGATTGTAGTCTGCTTTGCCAGAAGTATAGTGTGTCGCAAAAGGATACCGCTACTATCCCTAACGCAGTTTACGGTAAAAAGGAAGTATTATTTTCAAAAGAAATTCCAACTTTTAAATCCCAAATTCCAATCCATAGAACCTCATAGTTTTTACTTTCAGAAGAGATCATGTAAATAAACTGTTATTTAACCTCAAAGAACGCAAGGGATTACGCAAAGTTTGCAACGAACAGCCTTTGCGACCTTAATAAAGACAGCAGTACAGACGATAAAAAAAACCTTTGCGCACTTTGCGGTAAATTTCACAA
>NZ_LVEN01000041.1 GCF_001686925.1 Flavobacterium piscis | reverse complement strand
GGTAATTAAGATAGTACCTAGGGCAGTAGTTTTCAAAAGAAACATTAGTAATAAGAAGAAAGAAACCGCCTCAAAAGAATAAACTTTGCGACTTAGCTCCCGATAACTATCGGGATTGCGCGATTAAAAAAAAACAGTAAAACCCCCAACTTTGCGACTTTTTCAAAACAAAGCCAACAAAAAAGGAAACCTTCGCGCCTTAGCGCCTTCGTGGCAAAACTCATTAAAACCACCCAAAACAGGCAAAACCCAACAAAAGCAGCCAAAGATCAAAAAACTTCGCCTTGTAAAAACCACCCAACCAACGACTTATAAAAAAGATGGAAAATATATAATAAAAAGGCTTGTAAATGTAAATAAAGGGTCTACTTTTGCACCCGCAACAGCGACAGACGTTCTTTAAAATACTGACAAGCATTACGAATCAAAGTGAAAATTTATTTTCAAAAAAAGATTGAGAAAAGCTTGTGAGATTTAAAAACAGAAGTTACATTTGCACCCCGCAAAACACGGAAAGTTCATTGATAGATTGGTAAGGTTTGGAAGGAAAAAGGAAAGTAAATTTTCTTAAAAAAAACTTCAAAAAACATTTGCCGGTTTGAAATAAGTTTTCTACTTTTGCACCCGCTTTGAGAAACAAGCGATATTGAAAAAGAAACACGTTCGTAGACATATTGAATTGACAGCCGTTTTAACAGAGATGTTAAAACAAAAGAATAAGAGTAATGGAATCGAGAGATTTGAAAAACCGATAGAGAAAACGTCGAATAATAATTAGTCTTAAGCAATTAAGACAAACAATATACG
>NZ_LVEN01000040.1 GCF_001686925.1 Flavobacterium piscis | reverse complement strand
ATTCCTAAAAACTATAAAAAAGACAGGTTGTTAAGTTTTGTGTTATCAGAGTGTTAAGAAAAAGTTTGAAAAAAGATGGAAAATATATAATAAAAAGGCTTGTAAATGTAAATAAAGGGTCTACTTTTGCACCCGCAACAGCGACAGACGTTCACTGAAATACTGACAAGCATTACGAATCAAACTGAAAATTTATTTTCAAAAAAAGATTAAGAAAAGCTTGTGAGATTTAAAAACAGAAGTTACATTTGCACCCCGCAAAACACGGAAAGTTCATTGAGAGATTGGTAAGGTTTGGAAGGAAAAAGGAAAGTAAATTTTCTTAAAAAAAACTTCAAAAAACATTTGCCAGTTAGAAATAAGTTTTCTACTTTTGCACCCGCTTTGAGAAACAAGCGAAACAAAATTGAAACACGTTCGTAGACATATTGAATTGACAGCCGTTTTAACAGAGATGTTAGAACAAAAGAATAAGAGTAATG
>NZ_LVEN01000039.1 GCF_001686925.1 Flavobacterium piscis | reverse complement strand
ATAGGTATTTTTTTTGACTAAGATCTTAATTCTTTTTTTAGTTTAAAACTGTCAAAAAGCTGGTATCACTATTTAGAAGAACTTGATCTTCTCTTAGAATTAAAAAGATATTTTCCAGAAGATAGTATCTATAAAATGGGCTTGCTTCTTTATTCTAAACTCGATTTTGCAGTTTCTCAGTTGTCGGTTTTGAAGGGTAGTGAAGTTTCGTCAATCAGTTATATTAAATACAGCAGCTTTTATGGCTTATTATCTCATTTTACATCGGTAGAGCTGGATCAAAAAATTAGTAATCTATTATCATTGGTTATTGAATTTTATAAAAAAAAGGTAAATGTTCCATTTTTTACTGCTGTCATACAATCGATGGCTTTTTACAAAGCTTATAATGAAAATATAAATGAGACTCTTGCTAAAAATAGAGAAGCTGTAACTGTATTTAGAGAAGATGTAGACCATGTTGAAGCGAATCCTACTATGAAAATTGTACTTGCCGTAATTTGTGTTTTGATCCCTTTTTTGGTAACCAAATGTTCCTAGATTTATTTTTTGTTCCATCTTTTTAAAAAGAGAGAAAAAGATTATGTTTGTGCTTTAAAATTAGCATCAAGGATGAACATAATAGAGTTGTTTGAAAAACTAAAGATAGATAAAAATAATATTCTATTATTTTCCGCAGAAGACATAATCCGAATAGAAAAACAGATTAATGTTGAGAAAAGAATAAATCCTGATATAAATGTTAATGTCGCCAATAATCTTATTTTGGCGTTAAAAGAATATCGCGAGGAACTTTATTTTATAGTGTCTAACAGAATTTTATACAATCTTTTTTCGAAGAAAAATTATTCCAGACATAATTTTCCTTCTCCCCAAAGAGAATATGATCCTGAAAAGATTCAGTCCTTCATCAATCAGTTTCTTAAAGATGATTTAGTGTTGTTTTTTGATCAGCATTTGTCTCAGAATAAATTTGATTTCATCAATGATATTTTTGATTTTAAAGATTGTTTTCCTGAGGATGCACTTTTTCAATTGAATATGAAACTTAATGGAAAGGTTGATGCGGTACTTGTAAACTTAAGCCAAAACAATGCACAAAACATGCAGGCCATTTCGTATGTAGAATATAGAAGTTTTTATGTTTTGCTATCGTATTTCAGTTCTATCGAAATGGATGATAAAATCAGAAGTTTAGTAAATATTGTTGCGGCACGCTATAATGCCGACAAATTATCTGGTTTTTATATGACTTGTCTATCCTCAATGCAGGGATATGTCGCCTATGATCCAGCTTTAACTGCTATTTTGATCAGAAATAGAGAAGCAGTTATATCTAATAGTACCGAAACAGAATCCTCAAGTAGTTCTGGAGGTATGTCCGGAAAAACCATTTTTTTTATCATCCTTGCTGTTATAAAAATATTATCTCTCTTTGCCAGATGTCATTAATTTTTTAAGATTTAGTTGGCCTTGCCACATATATAAATAAGTTTTGAAAAAAGCCAGAAACAAATAAAATGAACAAAGAAAAAAGAACAAGGAATGAAATTTCAAAAAAAAGATAAATTTAGTCTCATAATTACAACTGTATTTTTACTTATTTTGACGCTGTCAATTTTTATTAATATGGATAAAATTATTCCAAATTTCAGCAACTATGTACCTCTTTTTTTTCCTTTTTTATATATTATTGATATTTTTGAATCTATTAGATATTCAAAAAATAAATCTGAAGACGAAATCAGAATAAAGAGCGGTAATGATAGTTATTATAATATTTTGCCTTTTATTTTCGGTGTCCTTTATTGTTTTTTTTCAATGATATTTTTCTTTATAACCGAAAATGAAAAAATATTATCTGTACTTTATTTTATATCAGGATTGATTTTTATTCTTAAAGGTTTAATTTTTATTCCATCAGTATTAATTAAAAATGATGATGGAAAGTTGCATTTAGAAAATGGAAAAGAAATAAATAGTTTAGAAATTGAATATATTGAAAGTATAGTAATATCAGAAAGCGATATTAGCTTTAACCTTCATAATAATAAAAAGTATATTTTTTCACATCTTGAATTGAGTTCAACTGAAATTGAAAAAGTAAATAGTTTTATTAAAAAATATTTTGACATACATATTGAAAATATATAAAATTGATTTACAATAGCTAAGAACACGGATTTAGGTAATATGCTTGATGGAAAGTTGATTTTATACTTGGAATGATTCTAGCAAATCAGAATAACGGGATTGATTTAGTTTTAAATCGATTATAGTCCTAAAACGTTATACAAGATTACACTACATTAACTATAAATAACTACTTGTAATTCTGACTTTTATAAGTAGTAATTGTATAAAAGCTTTAGAATTAAAAACTGAATTCGTATATTGTTCTGCTAAATTAACTATACCAGGCATATATTTTAATATAGCTGCTTTAAAACCTTTTTCAGTTCATTTTAATAGAAACCATCCAGATTATGAAAAAAATCCTATTGCTCTCCCTTGTACTCTTAGCTTTTACAGCGTGCTCAAAACATGAAATAAAAAAAAATATTGCGATCACCGGAATAGATTCTACATTGCGGCCCGGTAATGATTTTTTCAGATATGTAAATGGTAAATGGTATGATTCTGTAGCAATACCTGCATCTCAAGCCGGAGTTGGCGCCTATATGTTTATGAATTATCCACAGCGAATGCGCCTGCAAGGGATATTAGACAGTATTTCGCAAAGCAAAAATCCGGAGGGAAGTATAGCACAAAAGGTAGGGGATTTTTATGCATCAGGTATGGATACTGTAACCATTGACAAACGCGGTTATGAACCTATTAAACCGCTACTTGCTAAAATTGAGACAATTAGCGATTTACCGTCCTTAATGAACTTTGTAGTGAATCAGGCAAAGGTTAACAATCCTTCTATTATAGCTTTTGGAGTGTCGCCAGATCAGAAAAACAGCAGTATGAACATTGCTGAAATCTATCAAACGGGTATTGGTTTGCCGGACAGAGATTATTATTTTAAATCAGATGCATCAACTGTTGCTATACAGAAATCGTACAAGAAATACCTTGCTACATTATTTCAACAAACCGGCAGCAATGCCAAAGAGGCTGAAAAGAATGCTAACCTGGTTTACGATATTGACAAACAACTCGCCATTTCGCATAAAACAAAAGTTGAACTTCGTGATGTGCAGGCAAATTATAATAAAATAGCTGTGACAGATCTTGTAAAAAGACATCCGAACATCGACTGGACTACTTTTTTAAATAATTTAGGGGCTAAAACCGATTTTATTAATGTAGGCCAACCTGCCTATTATGATGCCGTAAATAAGCTCTTAAAAACAATCCCAATTAATAATTGGAAAATTTATCTGAAAGCAAATTCTCTGGAAAGATATGCAGACGATTTAAGTAAGCCTTTTGCAGATGCCTCATTTGAGTATACCAAAGTGCTTTCTGGTCAGGCTGTTCAAAAAACACGTGGCGAAAAAATGGCAAATGTCCTTGACAATAACTTAGGCGAAGCGTTGGCTGAATTGTATGTAAAAAAATATTTTTCAGAAGATGCTAAAAAACGAATGTTAGTTCTGGTGAATAATCTGCAAAAAGCCTATGCAAAAAGAATTGATAATCTGGAATGGATGAGTCAGGCTACGAAACAAAAAGCAAAAGAAAAATTGGCAGCCATGACTAAGAAAATAGGATATCCGGATAAATGGAAAGATTATAGTAAGGTAAACATAGCAAGGAACACGTATTTTGAGAATATGGTTTCGGCTGCTACAGCTGCATATCAATTTCAATTGGCAAAATTGGGCAAACCAGTCGATAAATCAGAATGGTACACTACGCCTCCAACAGTGACTGCCTATAATAATCCTACTGCCAATGAAATTGTTTTTCCTGCAGGTATTTTACAAGACCCATATTTTGATAATAATGCAGATGATGCACTTAACTACGGAGGTATCGGAATGGTTATTGGTCACGAAATAACGCACACTTTTGATGATCAGGGTGCTCAATATGATAAAGATGGAAACCTAAAAGACTGGTGGACAAAAGAGGATTATGCGCAGTTTAAATCAAGAATACAACAGGTTATTGATTTGTACAGTACCTATACTGTTTTAGGCGATTTACATATTAATGGTGCCATGACAGTTGGAGAAAATACAGCAGATATTGCCGGAATAGCAGTTGCTTATGATGCTTTTAAAATGACCGAACAAGGAAAAGGGAATACAAAAATTGATGGTTTTACTCCAGACCAGCGCTTCTTTATTTCTATAGCCAAAATATGGAGAGTAAAAATGAAAGACGAGTTCCTGCGTTTGTGGATTAACAATAATCCGCATTCTCCACCAAATTGGCGTGTTAATGGTCCTCTAATGAATACCACACCTTTTTATAATGCATTTAATGTGCAACCGGGAGATAAAATGTTTTTACCGAAGAAAAACAGAATAACAATTTGGTAATAATCCAACTTTCTGAAGTATTTCCATGAAAAAATGCGCAAATTTCTCTGTGAAATTTGCGCATTTTTTTTGTTTCTTCGAAATTATAAATTTTTATAAAATCCTATTTATATTTACTCAAATCCAGATTAAGAACAGTACCAACTCTGCTGAACTCTTCATTAATCTTTGCATTCAGGATTAGTTGTTCATTCTTTATTGGATGATTAAAAACTAACTGATGTGCATGCAGCATCATTCCGGTCAGATTATAATTCTCCAGCCATAATTTATTTTGTTTGTTACAGCCATGTGGACGACTTCCTAAAATAGGATGAAAAATATGCTTGAAATGTTTTCGTAATTGATGCATACGTCCCGTTTCAGGAATCGCTTCTACCAAACAATATCGTGACGTTGGTTTATTGTTAAATTCTAACTCAACTTCGGCATTTTGCAAACGATGAAAGTAGGTTATGGCATTTTGTGTAATGTCATCATCATTGGTTAAGTCGTAATCAATCGTTAGTTCTTCGGGTGACCAGCCACGTAAAATGGCCAAATATTTTTTTTCGACTTCGCGTGTAGCAAAACGATCATTCATAATTTTCAAAACATCCTTATCCAAGGCAAATAATAAGACACCAGATGTTTTGCGATCTAACCGATGAACGGGGTAAACATGTTGTCCTATTTGATTTCGCAATTCCTGAATAGCATACACTTTTGCATCGCGCGCATAAAATGATTTGTGAACCAGCAATCCGCTTGGTTTGTTAATTGCGATAATATATTCGTCCTGGTAAAGAATTTCTAACATTCGGCAAAAGTAAAAGAGATTTCGAGTAAAATCGCTTTTATTACTTATTTGTTTGTATACTTTTTTCTGCAATTGGTGCGAATGTCAAGTGCTTGAATGCAACGGATGTTTGACAAAGAGGGGTAAAAACAAAAAAGCTCCAGANNAGCATTCAAATATCTAACCAGATTATCTTGGACTATTATAATATTTTAAAATGCGCATCTTGATTTTTTCTCTTGTTTTTGTTTGCACAATCACCTGTATAAAACCAAAAAGTATCAATCAAGTTAAGAGGTCTTTTGATAATTTATAATGAAAAAAAATATATATTTGAAAGTAAATAATATGTGAAATTTATCACATATATCTACCCAAATTTGGATCGCTTTGTGTGATTTTGTCACACATATAAATAAGTTACAGGCAAGTTGAACCAAAAAACCGCATATAAAACACAAATATTTAAAATGAAAAAATTCATTGTTACTTTACTGATATTAAGCATTAATTTAACTTTTTCTCAAGATTACTTCGAAGGTAAAAACTTGTATTGTAAATCTGAAAATCCCGAAGCAATAAAGCTTTTTAATTTAGNNTCAAATATTTTCTTTAAAGCATACAAAACTGACACGACATTTTGTGATGCAATTTTTTTTACAGGATACACTTTGAGATTATTGAATGACGAAAAGGCAATAGCTTGCTATATAATGGCAGACAGTTTATCAAAAAAAACATTAGAATTTAAAATAAATTTAGCTTCTGAAGGATTAAGATTAGGTCAAGATAGATCTTTAAAAATTGCTCGAAAAAAATATCAGGAATTAATTACTTTATTTCCTGATAACCCAGAAGGTTATTATGGTTTTGCATTAACTTCTCCTATTTTCGGAGATGTAGATAAGGGTTTAGAAAATATAAATATCGCAATTGAAAAATATAAATTATTAAATCCCAAGTTAAAAGACGAAGTAATATTTCTAAAAGGCGTTTTATTATCTCAAAACAAAAAATATGATGAAGGTTTAGAATATTTAGAAAAATGTTATTCAACTTATAAAAAAGATGAAAACTTTAAAATTCATTATTCATTATGTTTACTCAAGGTTTCTGAAATTAAAAATGACGAAAAAATGAGACAAAAAGCTTTTAAATTTTATGGTCAAATAGAAAATAAACAACAGATTCCAGAAGACATTAAATCAGAACTGAAATTTTAAAAAACTTTAAATTGAAACGTAAATTAGAAAGCAAACAAAAGTTTGAAAGTTGGAATCTGCCAACATAAACTTAAAAACAACCAGCCTGTAACAGCCACTACAACGGATTTGGGCATTTGGCTTAATGGAAAATTGGTTTTGTATTTGGAA
>NZ_LVEN01000038.1 GCF_001686925.1 Flavobacterium piscis | reverse complement strand
ACTAATAATCCGTAAGCTTATGTACACCCTTTTCCCCCGATGCAAGTCGGGGGGAGAAACTTTCTAATAAATAAAATACTTTTCTTTATCTCAGTATGTTAAGATATTGTGTAATGTTGACTAGCTAAAGCTAATCACCCATTGCAAAACGGCCTTAAGGTGGTTATTGCGGCGGGGCTCACCTCTTCCCATCCCGAACAGAGTAGTTAAGCCCGCCTGCGCAGATGGTACTGCAGTTATGTGGGAGAGTATGTCGTCGCCTTTCTTTGAAAAACCCTGTTTCTAACGAACCAGGGTTTTTTATTCTAAATTTTGCTTATTTAATTATAAGTAATATGGTACCTTAGCTCAGATGGTAGAGCAATGGACTGAAAATCCATGTGTCCCTGGTTCGATCCCTGGAGGTACCACAAAAATGCTCGGATGGTGAAATTGGTAGACACGCTGGACTTAAAATCCAGTGAACAGCAATGTTCGTGCGGGTTCAAGTCCCGCTCTGAGTACTAAAAGCTTCAATTAGTTAATCTAATTGAAGCTTTTTTTTTAGAAGTAAAGTAAAATTTTTTCTACGATTTATTTGGAAATCTTTTATTCGTCCTTTTTATCTTTTAAAATTTTACCCTCTTTGGTAAATTCCAAATCTATATTGTTTGTTAAATCCACGTCAAGATCCTTGTGTCCATAATCGATATGGGTAATTTTTTCATTTGGATGATTTTTTGATACATAATCTTTTACTGGTGCGGGAATAAATGCAGTTGGAATAGGTTTTTTACCTCCGTCTACTTCACGATAAGAACCGTCTTTCCAGAACTCTATTTCCGTTCCGTTTTTTAACTTCACTTCATATCCTTTTTCACCGTGTTCAGCATCTTTTTTTACAACGTCTATTTCTCGATTGCTAAAGTGTTTTTTTAAAAAATCCTGTGCCGGTTTTGGCAATTCAGTAACTTCAATTTTCTTCTGCGCATTAGCCGATATTGTAAAACCAAGGAACATTACGGCAATTATGATTATCTTTTTCATGATTTTAATATTTAAAATTATTAATTTTCTTTCACTAATTTACAACAAGCATTAATACATTCAAATCAATTTAAGAAACCTTTATTATTTTAAAAACAGGATTTCTTATATTGTAACTTATTATAATTAAAAACGTTATGAGAAATTCTATTGTAATAAAAGTGGCTACTATTCATGATTTAGATGGGATAATAAAACTGCAAACGGCCAATCAGACTTTTCGAGGCGGGACATTATCAGGAGAATTAACAGCATATCAAATCAAGGAAATGATGACTGATATGCCACAAATTATAGCTAAGTTTGACAATGAAATTGTCGGTTTTTTATTGACAACATCAAAATCTGTACACAATAAACGTGAATTTCCCATTGTGGATGCTATGTTAGCGTCTTATTTGGGTTCTCCAAATTCCTATATTTATGGGCCTATTTGTGTGAGTCAAAATCAACGCGGAAACGGATTGGCGCAACTTATGTTTCAGGAACTCTTAAAATTAGAACCTAATCGAGAAGGAATTTTATTTATTAAAAGTGATAACCTCACGTCCTTGAGGGCACATGAAAAAATGCGAATGAAAAAAGTAAGCAGCTTTTATTTTAATAATGCTGATTTTGATGTGTATGCTTATTTCTTTCCTATTAAAAAAGATAATAATTTAATAATGAAATAAAAAAACGTTATAAATAACTCTAAATAAAAACACATGCGTTATCTAGTAATTCTGATTATCACTTTTGTAATTATTTCCTGTAAAAATGAAACCAAATCGACATCACTTTCCAGTTATTTCAATTATCAAGAAAGTAGTGGTGTAGAATCGGCAGGAATAAAAATGATTCCAATAAAAACTGCTGTAGGAGAATTTAAAGTTTGGACTAAACGTTTTGGTAGCAATCCCAAAATTAAAGTACTGCTATTACATGGTGGTCCGGCAATGACACACGAATACATGGAATGTTTTGAGACTTTCTTTCAACGAGAAGGATTTGAATTTTATGAATATGATCAATTGGGTTCCTATTATAGTGATCAGCCAAAAGACAGCAGTTTATGGACAACGGAACGCTTTGTTGACGAAGTTGAACAAGTACGAAAAGCAATCGGAGCTGATAAAAATAACTTTTATATTTTAGGGAACTCTTGGGGCGGAATTCTTGCGATGGAATATGCGCTTAAATACCAGCAAAATATGAAAGGGTTATTGGTTGCTAACATGATGGCCAGTGCACCGGATTATGGAAAATATGCTGATAAAGTACTATCCAAACAAATGAAACCTGAAATATTAGCAGAAATTAGATCACTTGAAGCTAAAAAGGACTTTAATAATCCGCGTTATATGGAATTGCTTATTCCCAATTATTATCAACAACATTTATGTCGTTTAAAAGATTGGCCTGACGGATTAAACCGCGCCAGTAAACATGTTAATAATGAGATTTATACTATGATGCAAGGTCCGAGTGAATTTGGCATTAGCGGTCGATTAGCAAAATGGGACATTAAAAAGCGTTTACCCGAAATTACAATTCCTACCTTAATGATCGGTGCGAAATACGATACTATGGATCCAAAAGCAATGGAGGAACAAAGTAAATTAGTAAAAAAGGGGCGTTATTTATATTGTCCAAATGGAAGCCACCTTGCTATGTGGGACGATCAAAAAGTTTTTATGAATGGAGTAATTGAATTTATAAACGATGTTGATTTAGAAAAAATATAATCTTTCATAATAAAACAATATAGCTATAGGCTCAGATTAAGAGTAAGTATATATTTCGTTATAATGGGTATTAATTTACTTTAACCATATGCCTTAGAGGAACAAACCACACATTGTTCCCTTCGTCAAATTCTACTCTTAATCTATACTTAAACGCATAACAAATACTTTTAGTTTCAAATATTAATCCTTACTTTTGAGCCTCATTAATTTAAACAAACATCATGGCTTCAATAACATTAGGAGGAAATCCAATACATACTTCAGGCGAATTACCAACAGTAGGTTCACAACTAGCTGATTTCAAATTGGTACAAAATGATTTGTCTGTTGCTTCATTAAGTAACTTCGCGGGGAAAAAATTAGTTTTAAACATTTTTCCAAGTGTTGATACCGGAACTTGTGCGACATCTGTTAGAAAATTCAACGAAAGCGCGAGCGGTTTAGAAAACACAACTGTTTTATGTATCTCAAGAGATTTGCCATTTGCCCAAAAACGTTTTTGTGGTGCTGAAGGATTGGAGAATGTAGTAAACTTATCTGATTTTCAAGCTGGAACTTTTGGTAAAACAAATGGTTTAGAAATCGTTGACGGACCTTTAGCAGGTTTGCATTCAAGAGCTATAATTGTTGTTGATGAAAACGGAAAAATTGTCCATACGGAACAAGTTGCTGAAATCGCAAATGAACCAAATTACGAAGCAGCTTTAGCAGCACTATAATACCTATAAATGGAATTTCAAAAAGATAATACTTTTGTTACTGGTCGTTTAAAAAGCATGACATATGCGTTTAACGGAGCTGTAAAACTTATAAAAACAGAACATAGCATTATGGTTCAATTCTCATTGGGAATTGTTATGACCATTGCCGGGTTTTATTTTCACATTTCACAAACCGAATGGCTTTGTCAAACCTTAGCCATAGGTTTAGTCTTAAGTGTTGAAGGATTGAATACAGCAGTAGAAAAAATTGCTGATTTTATTCATCCTGATTACAGTAAACGAATCGGATTTATTAAAGATATTGCTGCAGGAGCGGTATTTTTTGCCGCAATGACCGCAATCGCAATAGGCTTGATCATTTATATCCCAAAATTTATCTAGGCAACAGTAAACGCAAGAATGGCAAAAACAACAAAAAAAGAAACAGTAGACAAAAAAAGCGCACCAAAAACTGAGAGGTTAAAATCTTGGATACCCAACAAACAGCAACGTTTTGTTTTGGGTTGTCTTTTGGTACTATTTTCTATTGCACTATTAGTTGCATTTATCTCTTTTTACGTCAACGGACAATGGCAAACAGATCAAAGTGCAGTAAGCCAGCTTGGTGATCGCTCTGAAGTAGTGCAAAACTGGCTCGGAAAATTTGGTGCTTACCTTGCCGATTTAATTGTTTACAGAGGTTTTGGACTTGCTTCTTTTGTATTAGTCCGTTTGTTTTTCTTAACCGGATTATTTCTGGCATTGGAAATGTCTACTAAAAGACTAAAAAGTATTTGGTTCTGGGATTTATTTGCCATAATTGTTGTTTCTGTTTTATTTGGATTTTTCGCCACATCGGCACCTGAATTAGGCGGAACAATTGGGTATGAGCTAAATTTATTCCTTCAGGATTACATCGGAAAAACAGGTACTTTACTGACCTTGCTTTTTGGGTTAATCATTTACCTTATTTTTAAAATTAAATTATCTCCGGAGAAGATCCAGTCTTATTTTGATTCTACTAAAAAAGAATTCAAATCAGAACTGGGGTCCCTAAAACCACAACAGGCAGAAAGCGCTTATAATCTTGAAGAATTTGCAATTGAGGAAGATCCTGAATTAGATAATATTCATCTAAAAACAGAAGATACGCAATTTGAAATCAACAAAGAAGCTTTAAAACCTACCATAAATCATTCATCAGAAATTGATTTGAATCCGGTTGTAAAACCTCTTCAAATGGATATAAAACCAGCAACAGTTGCTCCTGTGGTTCACACTGAAGAATTTGTTGTTGAAAAACCGGAAGAGGAAGATATTATCGAAGAAAACCTGGCTTCGCGCCTTGTAGCTGATTTTGGATTATTCGATCCAACTTTAGATCTATCGAATTATAAATTCCCAACAATTGATTTATTGAAAGAATATTCGACCGGGGGAATTACGATCAATCAGGAAGAATTAGAAGAAAATAAAAACAAAATTGTAGACACACTTCGTAACTACAAAATAGAAATTGCCCAGATTAAAGCAACAGTTGGTCCATCGGTAACTTTATACGAAATTGTACCGGAAGCCGGAATCAGAATTTCTAAAATTAAGAGTTTAGAGGATGATATTGCTTTATCACTTTCGGCATTAGGAATTCGTATCATTGCACCAATTCCGGGTAAAGGAACAATTGGTATTGAGGTTCCGAACAAGAACCCAACAATGGTTTCAATGAAAAGCGTTATTGGATCTGCGAAGTTCCAGGAAGCTGAAATGGAATTACCAATTGCTTTAGGAAAAACAATTTCGAACGAAACTTTTGTTGTTGATTTAGCCAAAATGCCTCACTTATTGATGGCGGGTGCTACAGGACAAGGAAAATCTGTTGGATTGAATGCTGTTTTAACGTCGCTTTTATACAAAAAGCATCCTGCGGAAGTAAAATTCGTTTTGGTCGATCCTAAAAAAGTAGAGCTTACCTTATTCAATAAAATTGAAAGACATTATTTAGCCAAACTTCCGGATACTGAAGATGCTATTATTACCGACAATGCAAAAGTGGTGAATACTTTAAATTCGCTTTGTGTTGAAATGGATAATCGTTATTCATTACTGAAAGATGCAATGGTTCGTAATATTAAAGAATACAACGAAAAATTCCGAGCCAGAAAATTAAATCCAGAAGCCGGACATAGATTCTTACCTTATATTATATTAGTTGTCGATGAGTTCGCCGATTTGATTATGACTGCCGGTAAAGAAGTCGAAATTCCGATTGCGCGTTTGGCTCAGTTAGCGCGTGCTATTGGTATTCACTTGATTATTGCCACACAAAGACCGTCTGTAAACGTTATTACAGGTTTAATTAAAGCGAATTTCCCTGCGAGGATCGCTTTTAGGGTAACATCAAAAATTGACTCAAGAACGATTCTTGATACACAAGGAGCCGATCAGTTAATTGGTCGTGGAGATTTATTATATACCAACGGGAATGATGTGGTTCGTGTACAATGTGCCTTTATCGATACTCCTGAGGTAGAAAAAATTACGGATTTTATTGGTTCGCAAAAAGCTTATGCCACAGCTTATTTGCTTCCTGAGTTTGTTGGAGAAGAAACTGGCATTAATCTTGATATGGATATTTCCGAAAGAGATACTTTATTTAGAGAAGCTGCGGAGATTATTGTCAATGCGCAACAAGGTTCAGCTTCATTATTGCAAAGAAAATTAAAATTAGGTTACAACAGAGCCGGTCGTTTGATCGATCAGCTGGAAGCAGCAGGAATTGTTGGACCGTTTGAAGGCAGTAAAGCAAGAAGTGTGAACATATCTGACTTAAGTGCTCTTGATCAATTTTTTAATAATGAACAAAATTAATCCAATCATGAAAACAAAAATTCAGGAAATCCAAAACAATTCTATTACTAAGATGACTAAAAAGTGCTTTCAAATGGCAGTTATATTGCTTTTGAGTTTCACTTCTATTCAGGCTCAGGATAAAAAAGCCAAAGATTTATTGAACGAAGTAACTGCCAAAATAAAGAGTTACGACAATATTGTTATTGATTTTAAATATTCTTTGAATAACGCTAAAGAAAACATCAACCAGGACAGCAAAGGAAATGTAACCATGAAAGGCAATCAATATGTATTGAATTTTATGGGTGTGACTAAAATATTTGATGGTCAAAAAACATATACAATTGTTCCTGAAGATGAAGAGGTTACTGTTTCTAAAGTAAACGAAAAAGACGATGCAGCTATTACACCTTCAAAAATGCTTACGTTTTTTAATTCCGGATACAAATATAACATGGATATTGTGCAAAATGTAAAAGGAAGAAAAATTCAATACATTAAATTAGCGCCTACAAGTGCAAAAGATCAAAGAAAAGAAATTCTTTTAGGTATTGATGTTCAGACAAAACACATCTACAATTTAATCGAAACTGGTAAAAATGGAACAAAAACCACTTTAACCGTTAATTCTTTTAAAACCAATCAGCCTTTATCAAAAAATCAATTTACATTTGTAGCGAGCAAATATCCAAAATACTACATCAACAAATTAGATTAATTACAAGGTTGAAAATTTTAGACAAATACTTACTAAAAACATTTCTGATTACGTTTACTACGGTATTCGTAATCCTTTTTTTTATATTCATACTTCAAACCGTCTGGCTTTTTATATCTGAACTTGCAGGTAAAGATCTGGATTTGATTTTGGTTGTAAAGTTCCTGTTGTTCTCGATGCCGCGAATCATTCCGCTGGTTTTACCATTATCGGTTTTACTGGCTTCGATTATGACTTTTGGAAATTTAGCCGAAAACTATGAGTTTGCTGCGATGAAATCTTCTGGTATATCTCTTCAGAGGGCAATGAGAGGCTTGATTGTCTTTATTTTTGTTTTAAGTATTGTCGCATTTTGGTTTGCCAACAATGTGATTCCATACGCTGAATATAAATTTATGAATTTCCGGAAAAATATCGCTCAGGCCAAGCCCGCAATGGCCATTGCAGAAGGCCAGTTTAGTGATGTAGGCTTTTATAATATAAAAGTCAATAAAAAATCAGGTGAAAACGGAAATATCCTAACTGGTGTTACTATTCATGAAAAGCCAAATAACGTTGGAGAAAACAAAACTGTTATTAAAGCAAAAGACGGTAAATTAATAAGTAACGAAAAGTCCAGTATCTTAAAACTGGTTTTAAATGATGGATATTACTATCAGGATGTTACTCCTACAAAATATGAAGATCGGGCTAAATTACCTTTTGTAAAAGCAGCTTTTAAAAAGCAGGTAATCAATATTGATTTATCGGAATTAAATAAAGTTGATGAAGACAAGGAAAGTGTTGGTAGTACAAACGCAATGCTAAATGTAAACGAATTGCGGTACACTTTAGATTCATTAAATAAAAATCTGGATAACGAAATTCTTTCTTTTTCAGAGAATATCAACCAGCGCGTTGGCATTAGAAAAGCTCCGGTAGCAGCAATTAATGTAAATAAAAAGAAAAAGCCATTGCCTGATAATCTTTTGTCTTTATATACGACAAAACAAAAATCAGATATCCTTAAAATGGCGGGAAGTAATGTTGTCAGTAACATTTACTCTATTGAAACTACGCAAAAAGATCTAAAAGATAAACAGCGCGACATCAATAAACACTTAACAGCTTTGTACGAAAAGTTTGTAATTGCTTTTGCATGTTTTTTAATGTTTTTTATTGGGGCTCCATTAGGTGCTATTATCCGAAAAGGCGGACTTGGTTTGCCAATTGTATTTGCAGTTTTAATTTTTATTACTTTCCACTTTATCAATACTTTTGGAAAAAGACTCTCGCAAGAAGGCGGAATGTCTCCTTTTATGGGATCATGGATGTCTTCATTTGTGCTATCACCATTGGCTGTGTTGTTAACCTATCGTGCAACAAACGACAACGGATTAATCAACTTTGATGCGATTACCACTCCAATTTCACAACTATTTCAAAAAATTTCCGAGCGGTTTTTTCCTGCTCAAAATCAAAAATAATTATGTCAACAACAAAAATACAACTGAATACCATTGAAGAAGCTATAGAAGATATTCGTCAAGGTAAAGTAATCATTGTGGTCGATGATGAAGATCGTGAAAACGAAGGTGATTTTTTGGCTGCAGCCGAAAAAGTAACCCCGGAAATGATCAATTTTATGGCTACTCACGGACGTGGATTAATTTGTGCTCCATTAACTGAAAGCCGTTGTAAAGAATTGGATTTAAGACCAATGGTTACCAATAATACAGATCATATGGAAACTGCTTTTACGGTTTCGGTAGATTTAAAAGGACATGGAGTAACGACCGGAATTTCTGCTGCTGACAGGTCTAAAACAGTATTAGCCCTAACAGATTCAAATGTAAAACCACACGAATTGGCAAGACCGGGACATATTTTTCCTTTGGTGGCAAAACAAGGTGGTGTATTAAGAAGAACTGGCCACACAGAAGCGGCTATTGATTTTGCAAGATTGGCCGGATTTAAATCGGCTGGTGTGATTTGCGAAATTCTAAATGAAGACGGAACGATGTCGCGTTTACCTGAATTGGTGAAAGTAGCTAAGAAATTTGATTTAAAATTAGTTTCGATTGAAGATTTAGTGGCTTACAGAATGCAACACGACAGTCTTATCGTTAAAAAAGAAGATTTTGATATCGAAACCCGTTTTGGAACTTTTAGATTAAGAGCTTACGAGCAAACAACCAACAAACAAATTCATATTGCCCTAACAAAAGGAACCTGGAATCTTGGAGAACCTATCTTAACCAGAATTCACTCTTCGCAAGTAAATAATGATTTATTAGGAACTTTAACAAACAATGCTGAACAACAATTAGACGGTATGTTTAAAGTTATTAATGAAAATGGGAAAGGTGCTGTAATCTTTATTAATCAGGATATGCAGGCAGTAAATTTATTAAGTAGAATCTCTGAACTTAAAGCTTTACAGGCAGAAGGAACAATGAAAGCACCAAAAGTAGTCATTGATAGCAAAGACTACGGGATTGGGGCTCAAATTCTGCATGATATTGATATTTCTAAAATTAGATTGGTATCAAACACAGAGCAAACAAAACGTGTAGGAATGATTGGATATGGTCTTGAAATCACAGAATACGTAAGTTACTAATATGGGGACATTAGAAGAAAGAATTAAAAAATCTGAGACGCGTATATTTAAAGCCGTTTTTCCAAGTACTACCAACCATTATGATACCTTATTTGGTGGAACTGCTTTACATCTTATGGACGAAGTTGCTTTTATTTGTGCTACTCGTTTTAGCCGTAAAAAAGTAGTGACGATATCCACTGGACAAATTGACTTTAAAAAGGCGATTCCGGCAGGAACTTTAATTGAATTAGTAGCAAAAGTAGATAGTGTTGGAAGAACCAGTTGTAAAATTCATGTTGATATTTTTATGGAACAAATGTATTCTGAACTTCGCGAAACGGTAGTTTCAGGAACTTTTTCGTTTGTTGCTGTAGATGAAAACAAAAAACCAACTCCAATTTTAGACGATTTGGATTAATTTATTAAGAAAAATTATTTTTAGGAATACTGATAATTAAGTACTTAAAAATTAACTTAAAAAAATAGCTGAAAAAGTTTTTATAATCGGAAAAGCGCACTATATTTGCACTCGCAATCACAAAATGATCGCGACATACTGGAGAAATGGCAGAGCGGTCGAATGCGGCAGTCTTGAAAACTGTTGACTGTAACAGGTCCGGGGGTTCGAATCCCTCTTTCTCCGCTGAACTTGAAACCCTTAACGTTTGTTAAGGGTTTTCTTTTTTTATTATATTATTTTCTTTGTAAATAGTTCCAAAAAAAGTTTTGAGAACCGAAAAAGCGTCTTATATTTGCACTCGCAATCAGCAAATGATTGGTACATACTGGAGAAATGGCAGAGCGGTCGAATGCGGCAGTCTTGAAAACTGTTGACTGTAACAGGTCCGGGGGTTCGAATCCCTCTTTCTCCGCCAGATGAAGTTTCAGAAGAAACTTTAAAAGTCAAAAGCCTTTAAATACAAGTATTTAAAGGCTTTTTCGTTTTTTGTCACTTGTCAAAAAACACATATATTATCAAAGTACGGTGACCCTATGAGTGACCCCTATTTTTTTTCGCAAAAAAAAGCAAAAAAAGGGTCACTAAAAAAAGTGAATTGCCCGGGAATTCCCTGAAAACACTACAAACTTTCAGCGATTTTAAATCAATTTGATTATTAATTTAAAATTGTGAGTTATGTTAAAAGTAATTTTTTATCTCAAAGCAGGTAAATTCAACAAAAGTGGAGAATCTCCAATTTATGCCCGCATTTCGTACAAGAAGCAATCCATAACGATGGCGGCGGGTAAATCGATCTTAAAAGAAAGATGGCAATTTACTGACAACCTAAGAAGTGTTCTAAAACTTGAAAAAGAAAAGGTTATTAAGAATGCCCTGGATCTTTTTCTTCTTGGTATGGAGAAGAAGTTCAATGAACTTCTTAAAATTGATCAGGATTTTTCATTGCAATTACTCAAAGATGAATTTAAAGGAGAAACAGCCGTAAAAGAAGATTCTGTAAGCATAATCGAAATTATGAACAGGCATAATGAGTTCTTTAAAAGAAAGGTTGATGCCGGAGAGCGATCAAAGGCTTCCTACCAGAAATATGAACGTGCAAAAGATTTGCTTATCACATTTATGACAAAGCAGTATGGAATACAAGATATTTCTTTGCCAGAAGTGAACAGTGCCTATGTTTACAATCTTGAAGCATTTCTTAAATATGACAGCAGCTTTAAAGGCAAAACAGGCATTCAAAATAACTCGGTAGTCAAATACATGCGCATGTACAAAACAGCATGTAAATACAGCATCAGAATGGGTATAATAGACAAAGACCCTTTTAATGTTTATGATGGTAAACTGCATGTCACAGATGCTATATTTCTTACTCAGTACGAATTAAATTTAATTGAAAACAAGAAATTTTCAGTTAAACGCCTAGAAAAGGTTAAAGATGTTTTTCTGTTTAGCTGTTATACGGGATATGCACCTGTAGATGCCGCTAACCTTACATCCAATAACATATCTTCGGATGGAAATGATAATCTTTGGATTATGACCAATAGGGCAAAAACAGCTATTAGGGCAAATGTCCCTATCCTTCCTCCCACCTTGGCGATTATTAATAAATACAGGAACATGCAAATTGGACTGATCCCAAAGTTATCTAATCAAAAAATGAATGCTTATCTAAAGGAAATTGCTGATTTGTGCGGTATCGATAAACACCTCACTTGGTATGTAGCGAGACATACGTTTGCAACAACCGTGACTTTAGGTAATGGAATAAGAATAGAGAATGTTTCAGCGATGATGGGACATACTAATATTAAACAGACCCAACATTACGCTAAGGTACTGGATATGAATATTATGGAAGACATGTCAAAATTAAAACAAAAGTATACTTGAACAATTAGCCAGTTATACACCGACTAACTAATAAAAAAAGGCAAAAGAATTCACAAATGAATCCTTTTGCCTTTGCATTGAAATAGAATCTTATCTTACTTGTAGAAGTACAATCAATAATAATCACGGTTCGTTTTCGCTAAGTATTTTTTCTATTTTGCTTGATTCATACAAGTAAATATCACCTAATTTAGTATAAGGAAGTATACCCGTTTGACGGTATTTAATGATTGTATTATTTGAGAGTCCAAATATTTTCTTTAAATCTTCATTTCTATAATATCGTAAACTGTCTTTTGTATTGTTTCCTTTTATTTTTGAATCTATTTTTTCTAGTCTGGCATATAAAGGATCTAGCAATTGTTTGATTGCTACTATATAGGACATTTTAGTTTTGTTATCTTCTTTAGACATAATAGTTAATTTTTAGTATTGCATTTTAAGTGATACAGATTACCAGCAAATTAATTTTTCTCTCCGTTTTTCAAGTATAACAATAATATTCTCAAGAAATCTTATTTGCTTGTCTTTATAGGTAAATCCTTTTGACTCAGAAAACTGTTTACTTATAGTATCTATGTTTGTTTGAAGCCCTGAATCTCCTATATATGTAAAATTATTTTCTATAAAAAGCTGAATTTTGCTTCTATTACACTTCTGATTATGGTCATCAAAAAATAAAATTTTCTCATCCATAAGAATATAAAAAAGTTGTGCCAAATCGCTCTTGTTGAAATTAGAACTGCACTTCTCTTGTGCTAAGGCATTAAGTGACGAATTCCTTTTACTAAGGTTAGGTTTATTTTTTTCTAAAAACCTTTCTATTTCTTGCATCCTCCCATATAATTTTGAAACCGCATCGGGAAGTTCTTCAAAAGCAAACTTCTTCATAACATAAACTTTTTTTGCAATTTTACTTCTATATCAATGTCACTAAGAATTGAAATAAATCGTACTCCTTTGGTTTCTATTGCGTTTTGGAAGATAACTTATATAACCATACTCATTTAGTTCACGCATGCATTTATGGTATGTTACAGGCCCGGTTATCTTAGCTAACTTCATAATTTCATACCTATAGACCTCGATAGGATTAATAAAACCCTTTTCCGTCCTAAATTGGAGCAATGCCGCATATATACCAATATGCGTTACGCTAATACGGTAATCTTTTTCAATTGCCTTAAAGAAGTCCGATAAAGGTTTTAATGTTTTCATTATGTTTAAGTTTATCAGCTTATACGCATACTATTCCTTTTCGAATATTTCTCCTGCTGGCTCTCACTCGTTTTTTGAATTTGTTTTACAGTTTCCATTGTTTTATTACCCAATGCCGTTGAGAGCGTTATTTTTCTCGAATGTTCGTCATAAATATTTACCGATTTAAACTGAGGATTTGCTTCAATGTAAAACCGATGTTCATTTCCATTTTTAATCAAGGTTACAGGCAGCCGATTTCCTTGTTTTAAATCATCCTTTAATTTATCGGCTTGAGTTTTTTTTGATAATTCCTTTAAAGGAAGTTGGTGTACGGCTTTTTCAAGATCGTAACCATACCCGGAATGAAATTCTTTGATTTTATGATTGCCACTAGCATCTTTGTCGTTAAGATCTAGTTGTATCCAAGTTTTTTCCTTTTGAACCGCTCGCCCTGCCAACAAATTATAAGCCTGTGTTGTGTCAACAGAATTTTCTTGCTCAACTTTGAAGTACTGATTCCTGTTTTCTTCAGGTTTTAACTCATTATGCAGACTAGCTTTATAACCCTCAAATTGATACTGTCCGCTTTGGTCTTTAACAAAGGACAACTCATGATCCAGTCGTTCTTTTTCGTTGACGTAATAGGAAACCGGAATAGTAAATTGCTGGTGACCATGTTTGATTTGCTGATCAATTTGATTTGATAAATCTATAAAACCAATACGCTGCACTTGATCGTACAGCGCTTGGTTATTCTTCTGCTCTTCTTTTACATCCTTACGCACTGCAATTTGATCTATAAGCGGTGCGACAACTAGTTTACGAATGAGTCTTACCAATAAATTAGGATAAAGCTGTTTTAGAATCTTGTCCTTTTCCTGCTTGAGCATCTGCAAAGCAAAACGTTCATCAATATTTTTGCTGCCCTTATACTTTGTTCCAATTCGCTCGTAATGATGCAGCTTTTCTTTGATAAGTGACCTATTATTGGAAAGACTAAAATTAAACAGTTTACTAAAACGCTCTTCCCTGGAGCGCCACTGGTTCAATTCCATCTCTACTCTGTTTATGGGAAGTTGTTGGTTCATGATTACTAATTACATGGATTGACTTTTCTTTTTCTTCTTAGCTTCCTTTGGCACTTCTGGTCCATCATCATCGGCAGTTTGATTTTGCTTTTTACTGCCTTGTTTTTCAGAAGCTTGCTGGGTTTCGGATTGCTTTTCTTCTTTAGACTTACGATTATCAATGCGCTGCAAATTGCTGTCATATACATTAATTGTCTTGAATTGTGGGCTGGCTTCAATATACTGCTTAATCTCATTTCCTTCTTTTTGGAAAGTAGCGGATTGCAGATTTCCCTTTTTCAAAGAATTTATTAAGTCTTCTTTGTATTTTGGGATTTCCAGCTCTTTAATTGGATGCTTGGACAGTGCTGCTTCTAAATCATAGCCGTAATTCTGATGGTAATGGTTTAGTTTAAAGTTTCCATTAGATTCGGATTGCTTAAAATCGATTTGAACCCAAGAATTGTAAATTTCTCCCTCTTTATTGGTAAGATCTTTATTTACTGATCTGCCTTCCATAAGATTGTAAGCCTCTTTCATGGTTATGTTGCTGCCTTTATTGATATAAAAGGTTTGCTCCAAATTTTCTTTGGAATTCTCTTTTTGCAATTCCACTTTATAAGAATTAAAGAAATACATATCACTTTCTTTTGACTTATTGAAATTTAATGTAGCAGCAGCAGTATCATTACCATATTGCGCATTATGCGTCAAAGTGAAATTAGGTTCTTCTTTTTGCATTTTTTCTTTTAATTCAGACTCTAATGCATCTCCAAAACCAGTATACTTTAACTGGTCGCGTAAGTATTCAAAATTTTTCTCGTTCATGATTTCAATTTTTTAATTATTAAATAATTTATAGTTTGGGAAGTACAGTCACCTGTACCAGTTTTGTATTCTTGACATGTTCTTCTAAATGTCTGCCGCCATTTTTCTCCATTAGCTGTATGGCTAAATATTTTTTTTCCGGAATTGTAAATTTTGGCAGCGCAAACACAAAGATGTTTTCTGCTTCAGCTTGAATTTTATCAATATCATTCAGCATATAAATGGGCGTAATTTCAATTTCCTGTGAAGCAGTACGTTTTATTTTTTTAGTGTCGCGAATAAAAAAACGAAGCTGGTCTATCTCATAATTGATTTTAGAATTGTTGGTTATCTTTATCCTATAATACATTACTTCGTCACGAATAAAAATTCCATTGAGCCTAAAATCAATATCGTATTTACTTTCCTTTTGACCTCGCAGCTTTTTTTTGTCGTATAGCGCTAATTTTGAATATTCCTCAATATCCTGATCATTAATAATTTCATCTGAAAAATAAATTTCCTGTCCATCTGGCTTAGTTTTATTCAGCGTAAGATTCAGCTGCGGGAAATCTTCATTATAATCCAGCACGAAAGAGTAGAGTTTACCATCTGCAGTCACGACCGTAAGATTGGTCTGAAAAAATCCCTTTTGAGCTGCCTTAACCTGAAGGATGTTTTCAAGACCTTTTGCTTTTTGTACCAATATGTCGGGACTTCCTTTGTCGACACTTTTTATGGCAAAAGGAAATACAATATTGGTCGTTTTTGAATAGGCTATCATTAAAGAATCTGATTCTGTTTTAGATAAACGGTTTTTACTTGTTTGTTGTGCCAATACACTGATGGTCATAAATAATAGATGCCCCATCACCAATAGTTTAAAATTTTTCATCTGTATCTTTTTTAGTTTTTAATTGGAATCTTTTTGTTTCTGTTTTTCATCATGCAGCAGTACCTTATAACCTGCTTTTACAACTACTTTAACTAGTTTTACTTTTTTACTTAGCAGGCTTTTAGCCGCTTCAATTCCCGCTCCAGCTGCCTGAGCCCCCCAGGAATCGTCTAGTGATGCAACTCCTAAAGTTTGCATGGAGCGATCAGCGGATGCTTTGGCGACATCACGATTAATGGCTCCCGGAATATATATACCAACAAGTCCATCCATGTCGTAAACAGACAAATCCACCGGAAATAAGGAGTTGTTGTATCTAATACTACTAATGTTGATTGTTAGCCTTTCTCCCTTTAACGAAGCTGTTCCAAACAAAAAATTGTCTTTTGAAATTTTAATGCCATTTATAAATATGTCATTCATGAGTCGGAATTTAACTGTCGAGCCATTTACAATTGTTTGTGTTTCATGAATAATGGCTTCTACAGCATTCTGCATTGAATCATCATTTTCTAGTTCGTCTAAAGAGTAAAAACCATTCTGTTTATACTCAGAACTGTTCATTGTTTTGCTTTGTAAAGAAGAAACAGGATCTTCATACGCTTTGGTGGAAATGGTAAAGACTTGTCCACGCTGAGCCTCGGAAGCTTTTTTTAATTTTTCCTGTACCCTGCCCGGATGTTGGATATCCAAAATACTCTCCAGCATTCCACCGAGTTGCTGCAGTTCCGGATCCTGACTTTCCTGCTCTTCATTCATAGATTGCATCATTTGTTCCAGCCTGTCCACATCATTGGAATGGATTGAGGATTCATTTGATTTTGTATATCTGGCATAATCACTGTTTTGCTCTGGGACTGATACTGGCGTATTGATTGCTTTTTGCAATGCTTCCAATTTTTGATGCACTTTTTCTTCGTTTGGATCGCGATAAACGGATTTATTTAAACCATGTTGTTCTTTTGTTTGAGTAACAGCACTTCTGTCCTCAGTAGAATCAATCTGAAAGGACTGGCTCAAATAGTTGGGGTCTTTTTTGATAAGTTCATCAAGCTTTGCCGAATCAAGGGCAGCCAGATCGTAATAATTCATTTTATCGAGTGGAAGTCCTTCTTTCAGGTTCGCATTGGGTAGTTTTAGATTAAAACCTTTTTGCTGTGGTGCTGCCTGGTTGGCAGCATCCATTTTTCCACCGCCCAATGCCCAAAATATGGCAGTCAGAAATGGCAAAGCCAATATTGGCAGTACCAAGAGCATCTTACGATATTTTAAGGCCTTTAATGATTTTGTGTTTTGTTCCATGATATTAATTTTTAAGATGTGAGTAATAATAATTTTCTATTATTGTTAAACTGTCCAGAAGTCCGGGACGGTTTGACATAATATTGTCATAAGTTTTTTTTCCTGTCGGACTGCGGCCCAGACTATCCATATGTTTCCTAAAACTTGTGATTTTTTCAAATTCTGTTTTACTAATAATCGTATTGAGTTCAGGAGGCTTTTTTTTTAAGGATATATGATTGGTTGGTTTGGTAATCGGGGCTATTGTTATATTTCTAGATTTATTATTTGAAAAGCTATTCACAATTAGATAAATACTGCAACCTCCTGTAAACACTATAAAAGTGAATAGGACTACAATCCAATTGAATCGTGAAAAATGAGACGTTTTACGCTCTAGCCATTGTGCACACTTATATTGCAATCGAAGATTGGCCTGTTCAAATTTCTCCCAGATACTATTTTTAGTACCTGTAATAGCATTACTCTTTCTTTTAAAAGTGAGTTTCATAATCAGTAGTTTATTATTTTCTATTTTCAGTACTTATGTCCCGATTCTCAATAGTATTCCATCGCTCGATTAAAAAGCCATGCGGATTGTTGTCACTTCTCGATACATTGCGAAGGTTGCCTTCTGTTATAAGGTTTCGATGCGCAATACTGGTGGTACGAATGATATTTTGAGTAGCATAACATCGGAATCCATACGGATAGTTGTTAAGATCAATAGTCACACTGTCAATCTGTATGGTCTGGCTGACGTTCCCTGATATAATGCCGGAGTAGTAACCATTTTCCTTTAAATCATCATAGACCCGTTTGGCACTGTCATCCGCCAGATAAAGAGCCTTTGTTACATTGCTTTTAATGACTTTATCATCCGGGTCAAGTGTAAAAAACAGTTTATGGAACGTTTTTACATGATCTCTTGCCTCTACAGGAATGTTGTCTTTTCGGTCTGAAGCATAGGCTTCAAGTGCTTTTCCGTTAGCCAGTATATAAACCTTGTTTTGCATTTGAGATACCAGCGAGAAACTTTTATAAAGTGAAAAGCAGCTAATTAAAATACAGCCCGTAATGACCAGCATGGTAAATCCGCGAACATGTCGAAAGGCGGTGTCAATATTTTTCATTTTGCTAAACATAAACTTTGAATTTAGGGTTAAGATTTACCTTTTAATTTGTCAGCCATATAATTGTCCTTGTCCTTGAAGTAAGGAGCAGAATTACCGGAATCAGACATGCTTTGATACATACGTCCGGCAGCATTCCCCATAGCATCAGCTACCATTGTAGTTCCTTGAGATGCAGTATTGACCACGGAAGTTGTGGAATTACTAAACATACTGGTTACTTTTTGTCCAAGTGCACCGCCGCCTCCGGCATGAACAATGTAATTGGCAACAGAAGGAACAGTGAAATAGCCAATAATCCCAATAATCATAAAGACCAAATAGGCAACATCAGTCCTGCTAAAGAAAGTATCCCCATATTCTCCAGCTTGTGCAATATCAATTTTGAGCATATTCTCTTGAATTTTTCCGATGATGCTTCCAAATATGTTAGCCACGGGAAGCCACAGATAGATGTTGATGTAACGTGCCAGCCAGACGGTAAGGGTATGTTGAAAACCATCGAAGACCGAAATGCCAAAAACGATTGGACCTAAAATAGATAGTACCACCAATTGAAAAGTCCGCAGTGTATCGATGCACAGGGAAGCAGCTTCAAATAATACACGCAGTACCTCGCTCATCCACTCCTTTACTGAATTGCGGAAATTATAAGAGGCCTTGCTCATGGCAAATTTGATATCATTTCCAATACCATCCAGCATTCCCTGACCACTTGGATCTGCATCATCATGTGTATAGCGGTACCATTTATCCTGATCGCCGCTTCCTGTCGAACCCACATACATTTTCCAGGGATCTGTTTCTTTGAGTGCTTCTTCTTTTTCTTTAAGCAGTCTTTCAATCGCTTTATTCGATCCTTCTACCATTGCAGCAGTTGCTGTAACGGTAGGTTTCATTACACCATTGATCATATAGAGGACAGAGGGAAAAATCATAATGCAAAATCCGATAACAAAAGGACGAAAGAGTGGATAGAAATCTATGGGTTCAGCACTTGCGATATGTCTCCAGACTCTTGAGGCGATATACCACATAGCTGCAAAACCGGCAAGTCCTTGTCCAACGCCAATTAGGTTACTGCATAAAGGCATCATTTCATCATACAATTGTTCCAATACACTATGCAGACCGTTCATGTCGTCTGCAATTCCTTGTGCCTGGATCGTAAATGGAAATATCATTGTAAGAAGAACAAGTATTATTTGCTTATTTATCTTTATCATAACGGTGGATATTTAGTTATTTAACTTATAAATATTACGCATTGCTTGACTATCATTACGCTCTTTTGCACGTTGCAAAGCCAGTACAGCAGTATTATTGTTGAAGTTTCTCAGGAACAAAAGTTTGTCCTGCATATCTGCATATATTTTGTCAATAGCGGCTAGCCTTTCATCATCTGACATTCGCATTTTATTAGCGGTAATCACCGAGGTCAATTCATCAAGATTTCTAAGACTTTGCTTAAAAAGATTATTGTATACCCTTTCGAAATAGGCAATTTCTTCAGCATTGAAATTTTCACTATTACTAAAGCGGCTAAAAGCGGACTTGTATTCTTTTACCAGCAGCACCTGATAATTCACAATGTCACCTATACGCCTGTAATTCTTAACTGTGGGGCTAACCTGCATGAGCGCATCAAGAAATGTTTCATGAAGGTTGAAATTTCCTTCAGACAAATCTTTTACCGTATTATAACCTCCACTTAGTATTTCATAGCCCTTTTTCATATCCTTTAAAATCTGTTTGAACTGGGCTAACTTCTCTATGTTCAAAATCAATTGCTGGATTTCCTGTTTTTGAGCGGTTATCTGGGATGGAAATAGCAATCCGGTAAACACAATTCCTATAATCAATAATTTTTTCATGGCAAATCAGTATTAATGCCTTTCAGGACACGGCTGTTTTTTGCTTCTTTCAATTCGGTTGCTTTTGATACAGCCAGGATTTTAGTTTCATTACTGAAGCTCTCAGAGAAAGTATAGTTATCCAGCATATTCTGGTAAATCATATCAATGCGTTTCATTCGCTCGTCATCTTTCATTTCTAACTTTCCGTCCGTAACGATTGTTAGAAGCTCATCCAGATTGGTATCACAATTTTTGATTAACCTTTCAAAGACCCTTCTGATATAATCGACTTCATCTCCATGAAACAAATCATCCTGCCGGATTTGCTGATATAAGCTTTTGTAGCTTTTCATGATTTTTGTCTGGAGCTCTATAATTTCCGTTACCCTGGCATACTTTTTTATTTTGGGATTGACTGTCTTAAGAGAATTCAGATAATCGGTATGAAGATTAAATTCTCCACGTTTGAAATCTCCTATGGTATTGAGTCCTTTTTTGACTGCCGAATAGCCTTTTTGAGCATATCCGATATAGACTTGCAGGGCTGCTATTTGCTCTAAAAGCATCCTTTGCTGTTTTGCCTGTGCATGAAGATTCCCTGTGGTCAGTGCAGTAAAAAGCACTACTAAAAATATCTTTTTCATGATTTTATTACTTGTTTACGGAATTCCGTAAAATTGTTTAACGGATTTGACATCATGCTCTGTTTTGGCTCTTTGAAGGCTCAGTAGTATATTCTGTCTGTTGAAGAGCGTCAGGTCATCATAATTAGCATCAATCTGATCTGCAGCAGCATTTATAATCTCCAGTCTTTTGGCATCACTCATCTGTGTGGTAAAAGAATCCAATACAAGGAAAATCTGATCGATGTTTTTCAGGCTTTCATTTAATATTCCGGAATACACACTTTGCATATAATCGAGTTCGCTGGAATTAAAATGAGCATCTTTTTGAAACAGGTTCCAGGCCCTTTCATATTCATCTACCAAACGAACCTGCTTTTCACTGATATCTTTGATACGCTGGTAATAGGTAATAATGGATTTAACTTTTGCCAGTTCCTCGTAATAATTCTTATAGAGTTCTTTTTGTTTCTCAGTCCAATCGGAAATCTCATCCAACTTTAGTTTGGAGAGGATATTTTCTATTTTTTTCTGCGCATTCTGCAGCCAGATCGTTTTGTTCTGCAGTTTTTGGATCCTTAGGTCAATAGCCTTAATTACCTTTTTGGCAACCGCTTTTACAATTTCTAAAATCGGTATTGCTGCAACCGTTGCCGGTCTTGCCGGAGTGCTGATCAGTAAAAAGCACAACAGGCAAATCATGATTTTCTTTTTTGTTTTCATAAGTATTGTTGTTTAGTTTTTATATTTTTTATGCTCTTAAGTCATTAGCAAGTGCCGCAATGCCTTTTCTGATGTCTCCATCAAATTTCTTAGCATACGCCTGTACTTTTACTTTTTCAGTTTCTTCGGTTGTGTAGGCATAATACTCCTCAAGGGATACCTCGGTGCGGTATACTTTAGACTGCATACCTCCAAGGGAGATAAACACTTCTTTGTATTTCTTATCAGGATCATTGGCTTTGTTTACCGATAGTACGAGTGCCTTTTCTTTTTCGGTAAGCCCAAGCAGTTCCTGAATCTGTTCGAACTTATTTTGATACTTGCTTTGGTCCAGTAGTATTTTGCAGTCACTGTTATTGATAATAGCCTGTTTAACGACCGGAGAGGATATAATATCTTCTACTTCCTGAGTCACTACAATGGCTTCCCCAAAGAATTTACGAACAGTCTTGAATAAATACCGAATATATTCTGCCATTCCTTCCTTGGCAATAGCTTTCCAGGCTTCTTCAATCAGGATCATTTTACGGACTCCTTTAAGCTTGCGCATTTTACTGATAAAGACTTCCATGATAATGATGGTCACCACGGGAAAGAGTATCGGATGGTCTTTGATATTATCGAGTTCAAAAACAATAAAACGTTCTTTCAACAGATCCAAATTCTCCGTAGCGTTGAGCAGGTAATCAAATTCTCCTCCCTTGTAGTAAGGACGCAGTACGTACAGAAAATTGTTTACATCAAAATCCTTTTCCTTTACCTTGTCACCCTCTAATATGGATACAAACTCATTTTTTAGAAATTCATAAAAGCTGTCAAAGCAGGGAAACAAATCAGAATTGCTATCTAACTTTTCATAATACAATTGCAGTGCATTAGACAGTGCAACATATTCACTTCGATTGAATGTTTCATTGTCTTTTTTCCAGAGTGCTAATAACAATGTTTTAATACTTTCTTTTTTTTCGGTATCAAGCGAATCGCCTTCACTGATATAAAAGGGATTAAACCTAATAGGGTTCTTTTCATCGTAGGTAAAGTAATAGCCATTAACCATATCACACAGTCCCTTATAGCTGTGCCCGACATCAACAAGTACAACATGAGTTCCCTGCTCATAGTAACTTCTAACCATATGATTGGTGAAAAATGATTTACCGCTTCCCGAAGGCCCTAGTATGAATTTGTTTCTATTGGTACAAATCCCCATTTTTACTGGTTCGTCGCTAATGTCTACATGAACCGGTTTTCCAGTCAATCGATCTCCTAATCGAATTCCAGTTGGACTAAGGGAAGAACGATACCCTGTTTCCAGATTCAGGAAGCATGTTGCTTGTTGTGTAAACGTATCAAAGGTGTCATTCATTGGGAAATCTGCGGAATTCCCGGGAATTCCTGCCCAAAATATTTGTGCTGCGCCTACTGTTTCTTGTTTAGCAGCGGCATCAATCTGCGCTAATGCTGAAGAAACTTTGTTTTTCAGGTCTTTGAGTTCTTCTTTATTATCCGTCCAGATCAGCACATTAAAATGTGCTTTGACAGGAAGCCGTTGCTGGCTAATCGCTTCATTAAGAAAATTATTGGTAGCATCTCTCGCAATCAGGTTCTCCCTACTGTAGGCTGATAAGGATTGTAATCGCAGTCTTTTACTCTCTAACTTTTGTAATGTTTTCTGGGAATCCTCTATGAAAATATATTGGTTGTAAATGTGGTTACACGACAGCAATTGCCCAAGTGTTGACGCAAATCCGATACTGAATTTGGTTTTATCGGTGGAATATCGGTCATAATTAATTCTAGAACCGCATAAGGCAGGCAGATCAGCTGCATCTCCCAGCGTATAAATCTGACAGTGCTTGTCACCTACCTGAAGACCATCATCAAAAGCAATATCTTTAAAAACAAATGAGTTATGTTTTTCAGACAAATAACAATATTGTTCAATGATACCAATCTTTCTACTATGGCTTCTGAGTTCATCATTACCAAGACGGGTGAGTTTCACAAAACCACTGTCTTCCAATATACGTCTGAATTGCCCGGTACTGTCAATAAATTCCTGACGCAATTGTGCTTTTAATGTTTCCTCAGGAACAATAGAAGCTCTAAGTAAATTTGAAAACAGGGAACTTGACGTTTTTCTGCCTGCCGGTTTTTTGGTTAAAAAAATGTAACAAGAATGATCCAGAAAGGGACGTTCATTAAAAAAGCGTTCACTGCTTCGGGTAAGAAAACTCGAATCTTCACTTGTGAAATCGGGTTCAAACTTGCTGTCTATAAACCAGTCCTGTTTATGGAATACACTAAATTTCGGCAATAACTTTATGGCTTTAAGCCACGCCTGATGAAATGCTTCGTATTCCTGATCCGACAAGGTAAATATCTCGGGCAGTTCTGCTTTAAACACTACTGTCACATCGCCTTGTTTGGACAGGATGCAATCGTGCTCTACATCCATAATTGGTAAAATATCATCTATCATCTTTTCCATCATCCTTTTTTTTTACCGCTCAGCTAATGCTGAGCAAATTCTATTTCTTCATCATAAATATTTTTCTGCTTTGCGATTTCACAGCTTTTGGAATCTGTCGTTTCGCTAAAGCTTTCATCATTCCATATTGACCGTATTGATGGCTCATTTTATATATTTTCAAAACCCACAATGTTCCTGAAATACCAATAATTCCGATACAGATTAAAGAGGGTAATCCGGCTATGTACATAATGGCAAACAGTATCATAAGCACAATGACACCACCACCCAAATACCAGATATACTGCGCTTTTAACCCTTTAAACTCGATGCTCTGGTTAATTCCTTTGTTGATTTGATACACACTGTTTGACATGGTCTTTATTTTAAAATTTCATCCTGCTGCTGCGTCTCATCTCCGAAAAAGAGCGCTCCTGCCATTTATCACTATTGCTTTCTGCCGCTTTGAAACCCTGTGATTCTTCACTGCTTTTTACTGGCAGTTGAATTACCAGAGTTGTATCCGTTAGTTTTGTTTCATTACTGAGACTAGCTTCTTGCGGATTGGCTTCTTTCAATTGGTTCTCCTGAATTTTCAGGGCTATTTCCCTTTCCAGACTAAAGAGGTCGCTTTTCATTTTTTGAAGCTCATCTTCCTGACTAAATACTCTTGTGCTTAATTGCTGTAATTGTGGTAGTTGGTTTTCAATATCATTCAGGGACTTTTGGTATTTTGCTGTGAGATGTTCCACCTTATCAATGGCATTTAGAAAATAGCGGGCTGCCAATTTTGGATTGTCCACATTTGGAGTTCCTCCATTGGAAGTATATTTAATGCCATCTTCCAAGCGTTGTGCATAAAAGCTGTTGGAGTAACGGTACTGGTACAAACCATCATTTTGATAGGCTTCACGTTCTCTTTTTACATAGAGTCCAAAATCATATAACTTCCCAATTTGTTTGGCCTGGTTTTCTCCTTCTGGAGGTTTCCAGTTTTTATAGAGCAGGATAATTTCTTTGCCGATACTTTCTGGATCTGCTGTCTTGCAGTTATACAACTCTATAGGATTTACTTTGGAACCATCAGGCTCATACTTTAGGTTGTTTTTGTAAAAGTTGTGATCAGCAGTTAGTTTGTCCAGTGTTCTAGAGGTGATTCCTTTTTCCTCCATTAGGTATTCGACCTGATATTTAGTTCTGGAAATTTCCTTGTAATGTGCTTTTTTAAGGCTTTCCATTACCGTTACTTTTTTCTCCAATTTTGATTTTTCCAGTAATGAAGTATCACCTGATAATACTGCGATATATTCTGAAAAGTTCATTCCGCTTTGCTCGTCCATAGCTCCCTCATCAATAGTCCTCACATTAAGTTCACAGTTTTTCATCTGACTGATAAAAGTCTGTTTGTTCTTCAAAAGGTTGAATTTGTAATTGTCCAGGGATTGCTCTGTGGCATAGATGAAGTTCTTTACTTTATTACCATAATGCTGTTTGGCAACTTCGTTCCCTTGTCTGCTGCCCCGGCCGTTGCGTTGTCCCAGATCTGATGGTCTCCAAGGAATATCCATATGATGCATCGCCACAACACGCTTTTGTACATTAAGCCCGGTTCCTGCTTTTTCTGTACTGCCCAGAAGAATACGTATCTCACCTGTATTCATTTTAGAAAACAATTCTGGCTTCTTCTTATCGGTCCAATCGTGTATATAGGTAATCTCATGAGCCGGGATATTAAAATCCCTTACCAGTTTTTCTTTAAGGGCATCATACATATTAAAGTCATCTGGCTTGGGTGTCCCGATATCCGAAAAAACAATCTGAGTACCTTTATGCTCCATGGAAGCATGGTAAATTTCATTCACATTTCTGGCGCATATATTCACTTTATTATTCGGATGATCACCATATCTTTCATTTATCAGCCTCATATCGGCAGCCATTTTTTTAGCGTAATTAGTAGCTATAAGCATCCTGCCTTTATCTTCCTGCGAGGTAAGAGGTGCCCTGCCGATAAGTGTCGCATTACCTGTTTTGGCAAACTGCATGAGCTGGGTAATAAACTCGCTTTGCTCAGGTATAGGACTGATATTGACAAGTCGCTCGTCAATTTCAGGTTTGTCCAGATCAATATGTTTTGCTGTTTTGTAATCGGTTATCTCATTATAAAACAGTGCCAGTTCCGGAACTTTAATAAAATGGCGAAAACGCTCCTTTGCAATAATCTCATTGGTGACCGAAAATTCAAAATCAGTTGTTTTTCTGGCAAAAACAGCTGCCCATCCGTCAAAGTTTTCAATATGCTGGCGTTCCATTTCTTTAGGTCGCAGGTATTTGAAAAGAAGGTACATTTCTGTCAGACTGTTTGAAATAGGAGTACCTGAAAGAAAGGTCACACTTAGATCCGAATCGAATTTTTCCTGAAGCGTGCGTACCGCAAATAACATATTAAGCGCCTTTTGACTTCCCTGCATATTTCCAATTCCGGCAACACGGTCATGACGGGTAGTGAAAGTCAGATTTTTGAATTTGTGAGATTCATCTACAAACAAATGATCAATCCCCATTTCTTTAAAGTTGATGCCGCTGTCCTTTTTATCTTCTATATCTTTCAGCAGTGTTTTTAGTCTGCCGTCCAGATTATTTTTTCGTATTTCAAGACCTTTTAATATTTTCTTGGAGATATCGCCTCCCAGATTTCTGGCCGTATCAAGGTCCCGTTCTATATTATCCAGCTCATTTTGTAAGATCTCTTTTTGTATTTCGGGTGACTGCGGAATTTTACCAAACTGATCGTGGGTTAAAATGATACAGTCCCAATTATTATTTTTAATCTCATGGAGGAGTCTCATTCTTTTGGCCGGAGTAAAATCATTTTCACCAGGTGCCAATATTCTTGCATTGGGATAAGCCTTTCGATAGGTTGCTGCAATTTGATTTACATTGGCATTCAATGCCAGTATTGCAGGCTTATGAATAATCCCTAATCGTTTCATTTCATTGGCAGCCACAATCATGGTTAATGTTTTTCCAAGCCCAACCTCATGATCGATTAAAGCGCCACGGTTCTGAATAATACGCCAGGCCGCATTTTTCTGAGAACTGTACAAGTCTTCAATCTCCAGGGCTTTTTTATCCAAACCCGGAAAGCTCAGATGACTTCCATTATATTCTCGCAATACGTAACAATTAAACGTATTGTTATAGAGATTTTCCAATTCATTTTTGTCATTTATTGGCAATTCCTGCAGCCACTCAATAAAACCATTACGGATGTTTTCAATTTTTTGATGGGCAAGCTGTATAGCTTCATTATCGGGCAGTCGGATGGGTTTTCCGCCGGCTCCCTCAACTTCATAGGTAAAAAAGGGAGCTGTATTTTCGAGCGCATGCTCCAATATCGTGTAACCATAAGTGGTTCTGCCGCTTTTGGGAGTCACCGAAAATTCTCTGTCTATTTTGGTATTGTGACCTGTACTTACTTTAAAGGTATCCAGTGATGGGAAATAATTAATTTCAGTTGGCTGGTCAAATAATTTTCCGGCAAAACTTTCATAGTATCGGTTGGGAATCCATCGCTCGCCAAGATTGAAATCGAGTAATTCAAAAGGGATACGCTCGGGCTGTACTTTTTCCAGTGCCTGCAATCCTTTATAGTATTGTGTGTTTTCAGGGTATAACTGCACAGCCTGTTTAGCCTGTTGTAACTTTTCTACAACATTGCCGCTTAAATAGAGGTCTGAAGTTTCCCAATTCTGATCTGTAGGATTCAAATAGATATGATGGTTCAGACGTTCTATAACCTCGTTTTGTTCAAGTCCTGTCGAGGCAGTTATAAATCCTAAGTCAACAGCTCCTTTTTCATTCAGACTTCGGGCCAGCGCTTCAACAGGATCATCTGTATAATAGCGCTCTTGCTGTTTTACTACAGATTCTATTAAAATATCCGACTTCACATAACGTTCGCCTTCTTTGCGTTCCAATGAAGAAAGAATGGTGAAACCGAAAGCGGAATCATGCATGATTAACCTGCGATTCTCGGCACCGTTCAAAATACCATAGTGGGACACAAATTTGGTATACTGCTCATCTAGATTTTTCCGAACCTGTTCACTGCCAGCTTTATCTGATTGTTCTTTCTCAAACAATTCCAGATAATGATCCCGAATAGCAATATAGGAATCATAGAATTTCAGATTGCCCTGTGATGCTAATGGCTGGAAAAAGGCTTGTTTGTGCTGCTCATTGATATCACTGATAATTCCAACGGATTCTGCAACTCTAACAAGAGTACCTTCTGTATAAAAAGATTTCAATGAAGCAACTTCTTCATAGAGTCGTTTTTCAAGGTTAAAAGCAGGTTCAAGGGTTTTATCTCCTTCATAAATATATTTGTGATCATAGTATTGAAGGGTATTGGATAAAGCCAATAATTCATGTGGCAGTAATCCGCCATTCATCCAATTGGCTGAAAAGCCATTGATTTCTTTTACATTGGAATATAATTTATACAGGTATCGATTAGTCTTAATTTGTTTAGCAGTGATAAGCACCACATTTTCATGTGAGGGATTATCATTTGTGCGTATGGTACTGAGTATTCGTGCTGTTTTTTTATCCACTACAGTTTCATCAAGAGGATTGATGTAATCCATAGCACGGTTGATATTCTCTGCAGGCACAGTATCAAACAAGCCAAGCTGGACTGAAATACCGCTTGCTTTACTCTCCGGCATGGGTAAATAAGTGAATTTTTGTCCGATTGCTTCAGCGGGCTGAACTATCTCCGTTTTTTGAGCCTGCTCAAAGCGTTCCGGGTTAAAGTTTTCTTTTAATCCCTTGGTAATATTTTCTGCAAGACGATCTTTAATAGAATTGATATCACCGTTTTGTCTCACACTTTGGTGTGCCTGTCCGTATTGGTTTTTACCGGCTTGTATTTCATTCCCAATGATGAGCTCTTCTCTATTGTGCAGATATTTATTAATACAGTATTTTCCAAATTCATTTTCGAGTTCAACGGTTTGCAGCAGCTCATTTTCATTGTCAGACAGCGTTTGTTTATGCTCATTTTTCTGAACAATAAGCAGATGATTAGGAGCATCGGTATTTCCGGTTTCCTTCATCAGGTTATCCGGCATAACTGCTACACTCACAAAATCTGCTTTTTGAAAAAGATATTCTCGCACACTCTGATTGGAAGGACTGTTTAAAAAACCGTCTGTAGTTATGTATGCCATAAGACCTCCATCAGCCAGTTTGTCCAGTCCTTTTGCAAAGAAGTAATTGTGGATTTTTCCTGAAATCGTTTTATCGGGATAGGTTTCGTCATAAACAGAAAAATTACCAAAAGGAATATTGCTGACCACAAGATCATAACTCCTATTATCATTTGTTGGAGCTTCTTCCAGTCCTATTACATGAGTGGTATTTTGGGTCGAGAGTGTACTGCTTAATACTGAAAGCACCAGTCCGCTTAATTGGTCTTTTTCCACAGCAGTAATTTGTTCCAAACTTGAAAATGCACTGTCTGCTTCAGTCATAAAAATGCCTGATCCTGCTGATGGCTCGTATAATCTTTTAGGGCTGATGCCTTCTTCTTTTAAAACATTATACAAAATCTTAGGTACAATTTCCGGCGTATAAAATGCGGTAAGGACACTATTACGAAGTGAAGAAACAACTGAATTATACTCTTTTTCAGAATAGTGTTTCTGAAGTATTGTGTGCAGTCGTGTCATTTCAGGATGCAGCTTCAAATCTTCTTTAGTAGCTCCTGATTTTGTCCAGTCTTCAATAGTACCATGTGGGTATAATACAACCTTGATGCCTCCAAAGCCGGCATATGCCTTAAGCGCAGCAACTGCTTCTGCCGATAAAGCATCACCTTGCAGCCATTGCATTGCAATGGTAATCGCCTCAATATTGGCACTTAGTTTTTGGGATAGATTGTAAGCCATAATTACTCCTTTTCATACTACATGCTATAAATAGCTCAATTCAAATAGTCAGCAATCTGACCAATAAGGGCATTTCTCAAATTAGGATCTTCTTCATTTTCTTTAGTAAAGCCAATGGTTTCAAAAATGGGTTTGCAGTTCTCCTTAAGATTGATTACTTCGTAGGTCAGGATACCTGATTCCTGAAAAGCGGCATAGGTTTTCTCAAACTCATCTGAAAGCAGCGAGCGGATATATAGAAACCGGGAAGGTTTCAGGTCTTCGGTAAGTACATTGAGACAGATTTCTTCGATGATATATTGAGGTGTACCATCAGATAACATATCATCCAATATGGATTTAACGCCATCTATTTTCTCATTGAGATAATCCAATACACTATAATCTTCCTGTAGTGTGAACATCAAATCTGGATTGTTATGAATAATATAGAACCATAACTTTTCTTTGAGTAGATCTTCCATGACGACCGTTTTTAAATCCCAAAGAAGGATTTGATTACGGTGGCCACTACTACCAAAAAAACACAGCTTCCAAACCAGGCTGCGGCTACTTTTCCGGTATCAGGATCACCTGCATTCCATTTTTGATATACTTTTACAGCACCAATAAGACCTAATAATGCCCCTACGGCATACATCAGTTCAGTTCCTGCATCAAAGTAACTTCGAACCTGTTGGTTGGCTTCGTTAATTCCTGCCAGACCATCCTGAGCATAGGTTTCATAACTGATCGCAAAAAGGATTTGTACCAGAAGCATACAGATACTATCTGTTCTTTGCTCAATAAACTTTTTAAAATTCCAGTTCCATTTTTTCATCACTCATTATTTTTAAAGTTTAAAAATTCAGATAAAAACGGAGGTGAAGCCGCTGTCGCAGTTCCACTTTCCTGTTACATATGCCATACTGCGCCGGGATGGACAGGGGCAATTCCTCCGTTATATTGTTTAGAGTTTATTCCCAAAGGGCTTCTGCTTCCTTCTGGGTTAAAGTAATTGATTCGAGTTTCTCACATTCTGAGACTATCAGTTCACTTATCGAAGAATTAAAAGGGGAATTTTTCACTGAAGGGAATTCTCTTAGGAGAAGCTGCAGATAATAGGTAAATTCTTTTTGGACTAATTTTTTCTTTGCTGCATCGGCGATAAAACTTTTTAATCGTGCCACCAAAGTATCAACGTCCTGAAAGGTAGTGTCAAACTCTCCGAAGGAAGTTTGTTCTGAGATTGCTTCAGGTGATTCCTGATAATTTAATTCGGGTTCAATATCTTGGTAATTTGGATTTTCAAATCCACGGAATTGAAGTTTCCGCTTTCCTGATATGACTTCTTTGAGGTCATCAAAATAAAATCGAAATCCAACAAATAAATACCAGCTTGCCAATAGCAGAATAACTACAACCATGTAATTACCCCATGAAATGTTTGTAAACATACCTCATCATTTTATCGTTCTACATTAGTTTCTCACAATCCCGGTAAATTGATAATTCCAAGCCAGGATCTTCATTATTACAAGGCAAAGAAACGATAGAGATAAAACTGCTACAAGTACAACTTTTTGTTGTACCCCTATTGTACCCCGTTGAACCCCCAGTAAAATCAAGGAGAAAAAAAATTAAAAAAATGCAAAAAAATAAAAAAGTCTCCCAAATGGAAGGCTGATTTGATGATGAGATAATTATTTAAGATAGTTTTTTAGTTCGAAAATTTTACTAACTTTTAAAATGAATTCAAAAGTGTGTCATCTGTTTTTTTTTACAAAAACATAATACAGTCATTCTAGCTCATAAATTTTATCAGCCAATTCAACTTCCTCTTCTAGTTTTATATTAGTTTATTTTTGGTGACATTAAAAAAAAATCTAAATTATTTACGGTTAAAAGATTCTTGGTTTTCAATTTTCGGTGATTCTGGAGTTGTCCTATATTCTTTAACTTCTTGAATAATTAATGTTGCGATATAACCAAGAAAACCACCAATTACATATTTTAGAATATCTTTTCTCATATCATCCGATTGAATAATATATTTTTTAAATGCCCATTTAATTCTAAAAACTTGGAATTGATTTGGTTTTATATTTATTATCTTAGTTTCTTCAACATCATTATGATATAATATTCGATATGTGAATTTTAGGTTTTTAGAATATTTTTCATAGAAGATTTTTTCTATACCATATTCAGAATTATATGAAGGTTGGTAATTAGTAAAAAATTCATTATGGTCAAATTTTATTTTTTGAATTTTGCCAAATTCTATAATTACATCACAAGGCACAAAATTTAAAATTCCATCTTTTAGATAATAACCTTTTAAATTTAATTTCATATTTATTTCTTAATGTTTTTTTTTAATTAACTACCAACGTTACCACGCTTAAAACAGTTTGCTATCTTTCTAAAAGAGTATTTCCTGATAAACGAAATACGATTAGAAACGGTAATTACACTAAATTTGCAAATTGCTAGAAACGTATGTTTGAACTAGTTTCATTTTCCTTTAGTAAACAACATTCTTTAAGTTGCTTTCCACTTCCACAAACACAAGGGTCAGTTGGCCTCATATAAGTGGTTTTTGTTACAAAATCAGGTTCCCCATCAAAAGTACCTTGTTTACCAGTTTCAGTTGCCTTTAAAATTTCTTCAAATTCTTTTCTTAATTCCTCCTGACTTTTAGGATGAGCTTTTAGAAAGTCACTTAATTTTAAATCGAAAACTTTATCCCATATCCTATATGTTTCAGTGTCCTTTATTGGTGGTCTATCATTTATTTCTCCAGTCTCTATTTGATATTTATGGAAGCTATTTAAATCACCTTTTAAAGAATTTGAATTTATAAAAAAAACATTTTTTGGGTTAATTAATTCAAATAAGAAAATCAAAAATTTATCATTGCTACTAAAGACTCGGCAACAAGGTGTGTAGTAAAGGTACTCCAAGTCTAATAAATTAGTTTTCCTTTCACTAAACAGTTTATTGTTTATTCCCACATAATACATTGCAGCTATGCTTATGCAATAAAAAGCATAAGGTGCGAAGTTGGAAATAGAATTGTTTTTTTCGGTTTCCCATCTGTAAAATATTTGTGCAGCTAAATTATAGTCTAATTCAAAATAATCAATTACTAAACTTAAATATTGCTGTTGTTTTTCAGGTTTATTCAATTCAATAAATAAAATATCTCTTAAGGCTTTTAAGTTTTCTAAATTGTCACCTAATTTTTTCTCCAATTTGATAAGAGAAAATTGCTCCATTTTGTTTTTAAATAACTGTACTACCTCTTCATCTTTACCCGTTGTTCTCCAAAACCAAGACATTATTTCATCTATAGAATTAAAATTTCCATCTTTCCATCTTCTGATGGATTTTTCATCTTCTGTTTCTTCAAATACAAGTCCTTGTTTTTTACCTGTGTTAATTGACTTACTTGCTTCTAGAAAAGGTCGATTATTTAGTTCAATTTTATTCCCAAGGAGAGATAGTTCCAAGAGCTTTTTGTAATTTGTATTTACATAAGTATTTGAAGGAAAAATTTTATTAGCCAAACTGATTACTACTTCTTTTGGTAACTTCTTGTTTTCAACTTCTTCTTTAGACAAATCGCCTAATATTTCAGAAACAAGAAGTGGTGTTACATTTATAATGTAATATCTATGAAGTTGAATTAATTCATCGTGTCCTAAACTCTGAAAAGTTGACTTGTCTAAAATAATTGGTAATGACATATTTTAATAATATTTTAAATTTCCACTTTTATCATTTGTAGAGTTAGGTTATTGAATTCTCGGAGGTTTTTCAAAATTACTGCCAACATTCTGGCTGCAGCGGGTTTGGCACTAAATTATACCCTATTTTCAGATTTGCCAAATCATTCCAAATACAAAACCAATTTCCATTAAGCCTATTGCTCAAATCCGTTTAGTAGCTTTTGTATACAGTTTTTATTCAATCAATTTCTCCAACGATTTAAACTCCAATTTACTATTCTCGAAATTATTTATTTTTTTGATTAATTCAGGATTTACATCAATATCGGAAAGCCTAGAAGAAACTTTTACTAGCCAAAAATATAATGCTATACAATCGCTGAGTAATCTAACCTCATGAAGATTCATTAAAGCTTCTTTTTGTGCTTCTGTTCTATTATTCTCTCTATCTAAAATTACTCCTAAAGCAGTTTCATCTGCGTGAATTAAATGACTTGATTGGGTAAAATTCCTTGCTAATCCTAATATCTCTCTGAAGTCATAGTTCACTGAAATAGTTTTTATCATTTCATTATATGACCAAGGTTGTTCTTTTCTCTGTCGCATTTGTTTAGTCCATTTTTCCGCCAAAAGTATTTGGTCATTTTCATTTAAAACGATGTCTGTTAAGAAAGCAGAATCAATATTGGTCAATTCAATAATCTGTTTTGCCTGATTTGATTGTTTTAGTCTATTTATTTCCGCTAAGTCTACCCAAAACTCGCGAACTTTTTCAATTCTCGTAGTTTCATCAAAAGAAGAAACATAGGCAAACTTTACAGTGCATTCAGCAATTGGTCTTAAAATAATATCTGCGTCCCAAAGACAACCATTTTGGACAAGTAAGAATAAAGTTTGAGTTCGTGAATGTATAAATGAGTAGTATGACCGAAGTAATTTATAAAATTCATCATTCTTTTTTAATGTTAATTCACAAATTGACATATGAAGTGAATCAAGAGTATCTTTGAACGTCTTTCTGAATTCCTTTGTTGGCATAGCTTTCTTTAAAATTGCCTATAATTTAGTTATTCGAGCCATAAAATGGTACCCAAATACAATTTTCAAATTGGCTTTGAGCTATGAGGTGGCTTTTCAAGCGAATATAAGAAATATTTTTACTACAATTTTATTAACTTTTGAATTAAAATAAAAATGATTTTTTTCAGTTTTATCTTATTGAAATTTTCTTTACGTGGTATAATAGAATGAGTCACTAACAAATTCTTAAAGATCAATAAATAGGAAATTTAAACAGGTCAATTTGATACATTACTGACTAATAAGAGTGTAACAATTTTGTAATAGAACTAATAATACAATTATGGTTGCCTACGTAACTTTTTGAATATCTAATAAGATAAAAATTCAATTTCCGACCTTTTATCCAACAACTGCCAGCCATCATCGTTTCGTATAAAATAGACTTCATGATTAAGTGTATCTTTCAATCCGTTTTTAATGGCAGCAGCAAAAATATTCTTTCTTCGAATCGTAGTGTATTCTACAATTGCCTTATTACCAGAACTCATCATCCTTATTTCTTTGATTGCTCCAAATTCTTCATCAGCTACTTTTACTCGCTGTATTTTACTTATTTTATCATCTGCTGGTGTATGTAGTAAATACGGTTTTGCTGCAGGAGTAAAACTCACAAACGAAGTTGTATCACCAAATTTCTTGCTTTGAAGTACTTTTACAAATCCTTTTTCTACGAGTCCGGATTTAAAAATGGTGTAAGCATGTGTCGGATCACCGCAAAAAATGTCATGGTGTACAATAGCAGGGTAATGATTTTTTTCCAGAATAAGGTTTATAGCCAGTTTCTCATCCAGCTTTTTAGGCTGGCAGCCTATGATTATCAGAATCAATGTCGCTAAAATGTAGGATAGCTTTTTCATGTTTTTAAATTTTAAATTAGTAGTATTTGATTAATATTCTTTGATCTGTTTGATCATGCGTTCCAATGTTTCAATTGCTATTTGCTTATCCCTTTCTTCAAAAACATAAGCCTTGCTCCGCATGGCATTGTATGAAAGATCTGCTTTGTTTGGAGTGGATAAAAAAGGAACGATTGTTTTAAATAAATGATTCATTGATTTTGAAATAAGAATTTTTAATTCATCGGATGCCCTTAATATTAAGGCTGTTTGATCGGTTGAAAGTTTACATAATACTTTACCAGAAAAGCCATTCATTACTATAGGACTAGTTGTCTTCCTTTCAACAATTTGAAAAGGGGCCGTTAAATAGTTTGCGAATCTTGATTCTATAAAAATTATTAATTCATTCAAACAGGATATTAAAGTAGTTGTTACTTCTTTTAGACTATCTCTGTGTAAATCATTACTATTATTTATTTCTGTGATTTTATCTAAAAGAAATAGTAATGTGGAATAATAATTTCCAACTAAAATTTTTATCTGTTTCTCCTTAGTAAGTGAAAAAACCTGTATAGTAAACTGTGACTGAATAAAAAATGTTTGTTCATTCGCTTTTTCAATAATCTCTCTTGATTGAATTGGAGAAATCATAGTAAGATCGGTTTTGCTGGGATTAAGGGTTGAAGTCACCGTTAAGTCCATCCATTCTAAAAGATAGGTTTGAGTCATTTCTTTTACTTTTATTTAGTAAATATTTCTCCCGACTTGCAATCGACAGTACTCTAAATCAATGCTTATAGAACATTCTTAACCCAGTCAAAACATGTGTTGTTAATATTAATTAGAATTTAATCGTAAACGGTATTCGGAAGGAGACAGGGAAGTATGCTTCTTAAAAAAAGTACTAAAAAAAGAAGTATTGGCAAATTTCAGTTCTTCTGAAATATATAAAATGGTTAAATCATTATTTTGAAGCAGGATTTTGGCCTCCAGAATAATTGCATTTTCGATGCATTGTTTCGCTGTGATCTCCGTAACCTGTTTGACAGTTTTAGTAAGATGCCCTGCAGTAACATTTAGGATATTTGCATAGAATTTCACACTGTGTTCTTTTCTGCAGTGTAGTTCTACTAACCTAAAAAAATGGATAACTATTTTTTCATTTCCAGTATGTTTGACATTATCGTACCAGGATGATCGATAGTATGTTCCTGCCAGTTCATAAAGAAAAAGATTAAAACTCAAAAGCAATGTTTCCTTTTTCAGAATATTCTTATTTGAACTTCTGACCTTACTATTGATTAATTTAAGTAAACCTACAAGTAATTCAATTTCTTTATTTTTGAGAAAAATCTTGGAAGTATTTTTTGCAATAAAAAATTCAAAATATCCTATGTGCGGCCATCTTATACTATTAGCAAAAGCAAACTCCGAAGAGAATGAAAGCTGGCATATTTGCAATTGATTACTCATTATTAAAACTTCACAAATAGACTTTTTTGGAATGACGATTAGTTCATTGATAAATAAATGAATCTTTTTACTGTTGATCAACAGGCATACTGCTCCGGAATTTATAATCAAAACTGTAAATCGATTCAATATAATTGATTCTTTAAAAGCAATTCTGGAGGAGAATGTTTCAAAAATGTAGACTTGTAAGCCTGATGGGTTATATTTTGATTTTAGAGATGCCAAAATAAGCGTTTTAAAATGTTTAATTTTGCTAGAAAGTATTACTTATCAAATAATCTGGCCATCAATGAAACGCAAACGAACAATAAATTTGATATGCCGTTTACAAAAAATAGATATGCCAATTTTCTGGGAGAATCAGTTTTTATCCCGCCATCGGTTAAATAGCCTATTATTTCATCATAGGATAATAGATCTATGATGAAATAAAGGCTTACAATATTGAAAAGAATCAAAAACACGCAATACGCATATTGCAATTGTTTTTCAATCGACTCAGGTATATACATAACTATTGTGTTAGGAGATTTTGAATTATGAGTCCTGTCACTATTGATTTATTAATCGCAGTTGAAGAATTTGCTACTGCACCTTGTACCGCTCCAACACGATTTCCAACAGAAGCTTCCCAATCCTTATCTTTACGTTCTTTAGCATAATACGATGAATATCTTGCTATAGAGGAAGTCGTGAGAATGATCCTCTTATCCTCATTGCTAAACTGTGTGTTAGATATAACGGACGCCTCGAATGAGATTATGGATTGATGAATGATAGCATATTCATTAGTTTCCCATAATAGTATGGAATCCATAAAGTTGGAAAGAGAAATTTTAGCGGCATTTGTCATTGAGGAATTTACAATCGCTTGCTCTAATTTTATTTGAGGACCATCGACAGTTTCTTGAATTTCCTGAAAGTTACAGGGAAGACTTGTTGCCATATTTAATAGATCATTATTCAGAACCGAGATAGAATCTACTTTTTGGCTGATTTGAGCAATCGTATTGAATGTATAATTTCCAGACAAGTAAACATCAAGGATGTCATTATGTATTTTACCTGCTATGTCATATTCATTATCCGGATTTTCAGGACTTAGGGTCTGAAGTAGCTTTTCTGTTTTTTTAGATTTATTTTCAATAAGACCATCATCTAAAATTTCAGTATTATAAATACTATCGTTGGTACAAGAAACAAGTAGTGATGCTAATACAACTAGCAATAATAAAAGATTTTTCATGATTAAAAGTGTTAAATGTAAAGACTGTTTTTTTCAGTCAGTTCATTTCACCCGGGTTAGCAGAACTTTAATCCGGCACGATGCCAAATGTTTTTTGCTATTGAATTCAAGACAAATCTAGAAGTAGATTTTTTGATTTGCAAAACGTTGTATATGGATTTTCCGAATTTAGGCTATCGATTTTCCGAAAATCGACATACCTTTTTTTTATTTAAAATAGACTAATTCTAAATAGATTGCAGTATATTTAACATTGTTTTAAACAAAACACAATGTTATGTTATATTTACACAATAGTGTTTTTCGCTGATAAAAATGCATTTTCACATCAAATAATGTCTCATTTTTTAATTTAACTTATGATTAAAAATTATATATTATTAGTAATTCTTTGCTTTGGAAATCAATTGTATGCTCAGGAAATGGAATCGAAAATTTTCGATACGCTTAAAAGAAAAAGTTATGATTATCTTTTTGAACGTATAGAAGCAACAGCTGAGAATAAAGTTAAACAGGCATACTATCTTAAGTACTTTTTGAACAAGGCAAAAAAGGATAAAAATTCCGAGGAAATTGTAAATGGATATAAAAATTATTTATTCTATGCACCTGAAAAATCGAAATTGATATATGCAGACAGTATGATTTACACTGCCAAAAAAGCCAATAATAATGCTCTTATCGGCTCAGCTTATCTTTCAAAGGGAATTGTTTACTATGCCAGAAAAGAGCACAAAAATGCATTGGATAATTACCTCATAGCTGATAATTTTATTTCCAAAACCAATGATAAGTACTTAGTGTATAAGGTTAAATATAATATTGCTATCATAAAATATTTTCTAGGGTTTTATGACGAAGCTATTTCTTTGTTTACTGAGTGTACTGATTATTTTAAAGAGAAAAATACAAGAGCATACTTAAATTCATTGCATTTACTCGGTTTGTGCCATAATAGGATTGGTAATTATGGATTATGTTCTGAAATAAATAAAAAAGGAATTGAAGAAGGGATAAGAATGTCAAATACTGAAATGAAAAATTATTTTATTCATTCAGAAGGCATTAATCAGTACTTTAAAAACAACTATGCAGAAGCTATAAAAAAAATTAATTATTCCATTCCATCTATAAAGGAAAATAAAGATTTTGGCAATGAGTCTGTTGGGTATTTCTATATTGGAAAAAGCTATTGGGATCTCCATAAACCCGAAATGGCTTTGCCATATTTTTTTAAAGTTGATAAGATTTTTGATGATAAAGGATATATACGTCCGGATTTACGGCAGAACTACGAGTTACTATTAAAGTATTATAAATCTAAAAAAGATCTTCATAAACAGCTCTATTATACGGATAAGCTACTAAAGGCAGACAGTATATTAGACAACAAGTTCATCTATCTTTCCGGCAGAGTTCGCAAAGTGTATGACACGAAAGTATTACTAAAAGATAAGCAGGATATTGAAGAATTGTTTAATAAGAGGAAGTATAACGATTTTATTTTTACTGGTATTGTACTAGTATTATTTTTAATCGTATCATTCATTGCTTACAGGCATATCAGGAATAAGAATGTTTATAGGCAAAAATTTGAGGAATTGATGGCAAAAAATGAGGCAGTTTCTAAAGTGGAAGTCAAAAATGTAAGTAATGGAATCGGAAATATAAATAAAGATACTGTTGCTGAAATACTTAAACAATTGGAAAAATTTGAAAGGGATAAAAAATTTCTTGCAAAAGACTTGAATTCTGCAAAGCTTGCCGCTATCTTCAATTCCAATCCAAAATATTTATCACAGATAATCTATCAATACAGAGGAAAGAAATTTGTGAAATACATCGCTGATCTTAAAATCAATTATCTAATAAAGTTATTAAAAGAAGATAGTAAAATAAGGAAATATTCTAATAGTGCATTGGCTGAAGAAGTTGGCTTTAGCAGTACTAAAACATTTACTCAGGCTTTTTTTGCAGAAGCCGGGTGTCCAACGTCTTATTTTATTGAAGAACTAAATAAGATGTCTCAAGAAAACAAAATTCTTTAATAAATAATTCAAGAAAATGTTTTCTATACTATTTATAAATTAAAAACGTTTAATGTGCAGCAAAGTTGCTATAAAACGAGCAAAATTTTACTTTTGCTGCCTTAATTTAATAAAAATATATCATGAAAGATTTAGTAGCAAAAATAAACGCCGAAATCGAAACATTTAAAACAGAATCTGAGTCATTAATTGATAAAGGTGTTAAAGCAGCGGGAGCTAGAGCTCGTAAATCAACTTTGGAAATTGGAAAACTTTTAAAAGAGTTTAGAAAAGTTTCTATTGAAGAATCTAAAAAATAATTCATTCTTGCTTATTGGGGCTGCTTTTAAAAGGCAGCCTCAATAAAAATATAACCTTTTAAAGACATTCTTTGCTAACCATTAATTTTTTCCTCCACCTCTGCTAGAGGAATAAGCTTCATTATTTGGATTCATCTGATTTGCATGATTGTCCATTTCATCATTTGAAGAACTGCTCGTTTCATGTTCCCAATTATCTGGTCTTTCACTGTAGCCCCTACTTTTCCAATAGGAATCATTATTGGGGTTTAATTGATTTGAGCGATTATCTAAATCATCTTGCGTTTGAGCGATTTCCTCTTCAATTAGTTCTCGCCAATTTTCTGGACGTACTATATATCCTCTACTTTTCCAATATGCATCGTTATTAGGATTGTCCTGATTGGAATAGTTATTTTGATTAAAATTTCTCTTGGAGTTCTCATATGAGGTCTTATACAATACTTGGCGGGATTTTTTTTCAGTACTTTTGTTGTCTTGAAAAGTATTGGAAAAATGCTTCTTATAGTATGCTGCTAAATTTCCATTAACAATTGATATGCAAAATACAAATGCAACTGGCTTTAAAAATATCCATGCTAGGTTAGATTTCTTTTTTTTAGTAGGTTCTCTTTCCATATATTTTTTTAGCGCAGTTTCAGCTTATTATCTTTTTAATTTTTACTTGTTCTTTTTTTGTTTCTATATGAGGCAGTATTTCAAACAATACTTTTTTTCCAACGAAAATATTCGGTGTAAGATGAAAGTTAGATGAAACTGAAAAGTAATATTTTTGTCCATTGCTTTTTAAAAATCCATCTTTCCCACGTTCATTGTCGTTTCTTATTTCTATAATTTCTCCCTCAAAGTTATTGTTTGTTGCTGTTCTTGATTTATCAAATGTTTTTATAGGTGTCGTATTGAAACTATCCCAAAATTTTTGAAGTTCCTTTTTTAATTCTTTTAATTCCGTTAGTGGAACTTCTGTAAATGTAAAACCTCTTAATTCTTCAAATAACTTTTGAGGCAATTTCCATTCTTCTGATTGTCTAACTAATTTTGAAAGCGTAAAATGCTTGAATGATAAATCTAATTTGTCTTGCTGTTTGAGGATTTTTCCAATCAAGTACAACAAATCAACTTTAAACTCCAAAGGTCCAAAATTATTTATTGCATTTATAGCCATTTTAAAAGCTAAATCAATGTTTCCTTTTTCAAGATATAATTCGGCTAATTCTTTTTGAATAAACCATTCACGTTTTTTTTTAAGAATTGTTTCAAGTTCTTGAATTGTATCTTCTGTATTACCAAGATTTTTTTTCGCTATTGCAACACGTCTTGAAAACCAAGCATCGTTTGAGTAATGAAAATTTTCAATTTTTTCAAGAGCTTCTTTTGACAAATCTAAACATTCTTGCCATTCGCCTATTTTTGTTAATGATTTTGTTTTGTAAGCATACCAATTTTCGAAATCAGAAGCCAATTCCATATCTTTCAATTGACCTTTTCTTTCGACTTGAATAGTTGAACATTCTTTTGAAAGGTTTTCATTGCCTATTTTGTTGCAAAACTCATTTACTAATCTCCAATTTGGTGCCGGTTTTTTCTTTTCTGATTTTAAAACAATTGAAAAAAGATTAGATGATAATGTTTTTGTGAAATCGTTATTTAGCGAATTTAGAATAGGAATTAAAGTTTCAACATTTAAAAGCAATTCACTTTTATCTAAATTGAAATTTTGATTGCTAATTTCTTCATCTTCCTCGTCAAAAAAATCTTCTTCGATTGCTGAATGTCCGTTAATTCCATTTTCAGCTTTATATTTTGCCCAAAGCAGCCAACCATAAGCACTTAAAATTCTTTCTTTTTGGTCAAAATTTATTTCAATACCATAAATGCTCAAAAATTGAAAACCTGCATCTAAATGATTTGCGTGTCTCAAACAAGAAATCATATCAGAAACGATATACACATTGTTTGCTATTTGATCTTTTGTAAAACTGTTTTTATTTTCTCTGAAATACAAAAGTGCTTCTGGAAATTTCTTTTCCTTTTTTAAAGTGGCAATTTGTTGGCTAAATTCAAATAGTGTAGGCATTAGTTTTCTTTCATTTTGTTAAAAATGAATTGAATTTCATCCCAAAATTCAATAGTTGTACAAGAAATTGCAATTATTGAAGTGAAAAATCCGCCTCCGTCGTAATACAATTCTGCAACAAGTGTTTCTTTACCATTGTTTAATTGAATGGTGTCTTTGTAAGGAACTTGTATAATGTAACTAAAACCAATTTCTTTTGATTTTAATTTTTGATTTAATTGCTCGTATGCTGATTTTCTCCAATTGCTTTGAATAAAAGTAAAGTCAGAAATTTGGTTTTCAGATTTTAAAAGATTGATAAGTTCTTCTCCAAATTCTTTTGGTGTTGATTTCATCAAATTGGGCATTTTAAATTGCCCTTTGTTGTTGTAATAAACTGAAAATGTTGCGTTTTCGCCAGAACTACCATTAATTTCATAAAGTTCTTGATAGTTTGGATGATTTAATAAATTTATTGATAAACCATTTTGAGCAATTTTATTTTCAACAAACTGAAATAATTGCAATAGTGATGATTGGTTTTCAGTATCAGGGAAATTAAATTTTTCTGATATTGTTTTATTAGAGGTTGAAAGGTCAGCCGTTTTGTCTGCAACGTAAAACAATTCTTTTCCCTTGTCGATTTTTGGAACAGAAGGATTTATAGTTAATATGAAAAAAGGACTAATTGGTTCGTAGTTTATTAAACTAACTTGTTGAGTTGCTCTAATTAAACCTGTGTAAATCCATTTAAAATAAGTTTCATTTGTTTTTCCGCCACCAGTTTCAACATTGAAATAGATTTCATTCCATTTGTAAGACATAGATTTATGGACGGTTAAAGCCCAACCGAAACGGATTTGTGCGGAATTTTTGTATTTGTAATATTCTGACGATGGAATGCTACGCAAATGTTTTTTAAGTGCTTTTTGTAGTTTTGATATTCCTTTTCGTGTGTTGGGAACGTATTTTTCTAATAAACTTTTTAGGTCTTCGTCAGCATAATATTTACCGTTTTTGAAATTGGATATTTCTTTTTCGGCAAGTTGATTGAGTAAAATATTAAATGAAATTATTTCCTCTTTTGAAAGGTCGCCTTTGTCACTCAAACGAAAATTTTCAAAACTTAAAAATGAAAGAACGTGATTTGTTTCTTTGAGTTGTATTTTCGTTTGACGAAAATACAATGGCGCAAGAAGTCTTTCATCTTTTTTGATTAAATCTGAAACACTTAATATTGTTCCGAATTGACCGTTGTAAATTTTCTTTGGTTCTGCAAATGGGTCATTTTCATCTTCAACACGAATGTTGTTTCCGAAAATTATTAAATCTTCATTTGTTAATTCATTTCCGTTTTTTAGAATAGAATTTTTAATCCAATAGTTTACTTTTTGCGCGTCAGAATTTGAATAACAAAGAATTTTTGAATTTTTATTTATAGAGTTTTCTATTTCGGATTTTAAATCTTCTTTCGCTAATGTTCTTATGTTTTCTGAAAAATTAAAAGCAAGATTATTGAATGATTGTTGTCGAATACACTTAACTGCTTTGAGTGCTTCTGAAACAATGATTGATTTATTTTCTTTGTCAATTAGCTGAAAAGCATTGTTTTTGAAACTGTATTCTTCACTCAAATATTCGGGATTTAATGAAGCTTCTTCTTTTTTTCCTAATGATAATTGAAAACTGTCTCCAATAAAAATTACTTTTCTTTTGGTGTTTTTTAAATCAGTAAATTCTAAAAAATCGTTTAATAACTTTCCAGAACCAAATCTTAAATCAACAGATTGATGATAATTATCAGAAATTAAATGTGCTTCATCAACGATAAATATTGCTTCTTCTGTGTCGTCAGATTTTAAAAGTGGAACGATTTCTAAATTTAAAGAATTTTCGTTTTCTTCTTCATTTTCTTTCTCGTCTATGTTTGTAGAATTACCACCATAAATGTAAGAGTAGATACTTTCAAATTCTAAATTTGAACTTTTTAAAAGATTGTTTGCTATTCTGCTTGAAGAAGCAAATAATTTTACTTCTGCAACTTGATTATTAAACGCAACTTCTTGAATGAAAGGAATTAAATGCGTTTTACCGCTCAATGAAGTTCCTTGAAGTATAAAAATCTTTTCTTCTTCTGATTTGATGAAGTTTTCAATTTCATTGAGTGCTGATTTTTGGTCAGGATAAAGATTGTCAAAATCTAATTCGGTATAATAAGACGTAAAGTCGTTTGCTTGGTCGTATTTTTCAGAAGTGTCAAATAGGTCAGCTCTAAAAATTTCTTTAAAAATGTCAAACGAGTTTTTGGATAATGAAACTTCTTTGTCGGAAATATCAATAATATCTTTGATTGTTTCCAGATAAGTATTTTTATCAAAAATGAAGAAGTTCAATTCTTCATTTGACGGAATTTTTCCAATTAATTCAATAGGTTTCTGAAAACAAACCGCTCTAACTGTATGATAAGCATTAAAACTGTCGCTTGGCGACAGTTTTTTTAAAATTTGCTTTTCAACAACTTTTATAAATCTTTCTTTTTGTGTTTTTAGTTGAATAAAAGGATTTATAGAACTTCCACCTTTTATTTGTTCTCCGTTTTTATTTGTCCACTTACCAAAGTCAAATTCGGATTTAGCATTTTTCGGTAAAGTTATTTTACCACCGAAGTTTTTGAAGTCAATTATTAAAACTGCTTTTTCCGTTACAAGTAAAGCGTCAATTTGAAGTCTTTTTTCAGCTTCGCATTCAGAGTTTGCAATCAGTAAACCGTCAAGCGAATATTTGTCAAACATCTTTTTTAAATTGTCTGCAAACTCTCTAAAAAATGTGTTCTCATAATTTTTTGTCGCTGTTCCTTTTCTGATTTCTAGCATTTCTGTCGGTACGGTTTTTTGTTTTGTGCAGTGTCGTTGTGCTATTGGCTATAACGTTCTCAAGCCTTGCGCCGTTTGCGACTTACGAAGACGAGTATTTTCGGCTAAACGAAAATACGATAAAAAACGGTAATTCCACTAAATTCGCAAATGGCGCAAGACGTGTGTTGTAGGGCGTAACAATATGCGTAAACTCTTGCCATTTCTGTTTATCTATTACATAGTTCTTTTTACAAATGATTTGAACTATAATGTTTATTGATTTATAATTTCAGCATCTTCGATAACTAAAATACCTTTTGGATCTTTAATTAATATTCCTTTTATAGTGACTAAATCGATAATTTTAGAGTCAACAGGCTCATTTGTATTATCAACATCATTTCGGGTAGTTACATACGTTTTGTTAGGATCAAACATTTTTAATTTTTTTAAATCTCTAGGGTTTTTTAAATGTGCTACAAAACTTGGTGAACTTAACATTAATTTATTTAAGTTGTTTCCATTAAGGGATTTAGTGTCGTTTTTTTCATAACCATAAGTATACACATATGTATTTGTTTTTTTATCATAAGGAGTACAATAAAGTGTACAAGAATTATAACTACTAATATAACTATATGTTTCTATTAAAAAATCTGAAATTTCAATTCCTTTATTAAGATTTTCATCTAAAAAAAACATGTCTTTTTTTATAGAATTTACGAATTGAAATGAAGTAATTGTTTTATTTTCACTTACGGTTTCTTCCTTCTTTACTTTATTTTCAGTATCACTGTTTTTCTTATTACAAGAAGAAGAAAGTACAGTTAATAAAAGAAATGTTGAAATGCTTATTTTTTTTTTCATTATTAAAGTTTTAGGTTATTTTTTCGTTATTTAAATTTCAATATTTTTTGCGATAGGCTATTGAATTCTCCGATTTTCTTCAGTTATGCCCTACAACGTTCTGGCACTACAGCGGGTTTCGGGTTAAATTAAGCTCTATTTTCGGATTTGCCAAATCATCCAAATACAAGACCATTTTCCATTAATCCAAATGCCCAAATCCGTTGTAGTGGCTATTGTGTGTAGTTTATATTTCTACTATGTATGAATTTGCAATTAAATTAATTTCTTCCATTTCTATTTCATCAAATTCGGGAGAATCATCAATATCATAAACTCTGAATAATTTATAATTGTCTTTATTGTTTTTATAAAATTCAAATTCAAAATTTGATATATAGAAGCGATTTGCTTGATAATCGCCTTTTTTTCGTGTTGTTGTTTTTACTTCGATAAAAATATGGTTTTCGTTCTTGTCACAAGACTTAATATCATATCCAAAAGAATCAGATATTAAAGACATGTGAAATAAATATTTATTATGTTTTATATTTAATTTTGTTAATCTTTTAATTTCATTTTGTATAATAAATTTTTCACCCTTTAATCCAATTAACGCTTTTCTTTCAGCTTGCTTAGCTCTTTGTTCGGGAGTTAAATATGAATATTTTATAATTGATTTTTCGGTTCCTTCAGATGGAATTAATGCCATTATGAACATAAGCATTTTAACATAAAGCGTCAAGATAGTTAAGTCAATTATTCCATTTTCATTTGGTTCTAATTTATAAACTAATTGACAATCTTGTGGATTTGAAGCAATAATATTCAACCAGTTTTCGCTATCAACTTTATTATTTGCAGAAATAGGTTGGAATCCAAAATCTATTAAATCTTCATATTGCTTTCTTAATTCAATATTAGATTTGATAGAGGATGATAATGTGTTTCCTAAAAACTGTAATCTTTCAAGATCAGGAGATTGACCTCTTGAAGAAGCTCTTCCAAAATAAAAACCAAGATCTATTGATTTGTTTTGTTCATTAACTACAAAACTTATCTGAGCTGAATATTGTTTGTTTTGTGCTCCTTTGAAAATTCCTGACCAAACTCTGTTAAGTTTTGTGCCATTAAACTTTATAGGGTTTCCTGAGGATGCATTAAATGTAAATTCTCCGAACTCATCATTAAATTGATTTTTAAAATATTCGGCTAATGATTTTAGTTTCTTTTTGAATAACCTAAACTTTATTCTTTCTTCTTCACTAGAGTTTGAATTCATAGTGTTACCAGTGTAACTTCTCTTAGATAAATCATTTATAAATTCAAGTTCTTTCGAGTAAATTTCTATCATTGACAATTTTTGTTGTTAAATTACACACAACGTTCTCGCGCTACACGCAGGCTGGGATTAAAAATGCGTAATGTTTCGGTTAAACACTAATTTTTCAAAAACAAAACTATCTTCAAATTAAGCCAAATGCCCAGCTTGCTTGTAGCGTGTGTTGGCGGTCGTTATTTTAGCTCATCATATCTAATCTTAAATCTTTCAGCATTTCCTTGAAATTTATCAATCATAAAAAAAGCTTCTTTATGCTCTTCAAAGGTTTGTCTTTTGGATTTATGTAATTCCATAGTAAATTTCAAACGAAAATCGTGCATTTTGTTTCGGTCAGTCATTTTGATACCTTCTTGCTTAATTCCATCTTTAAATCTTTCGCCTATAGCTTTTGGTGTAAATTTTTCTGAAAAATATTTTTTATTGACGTTTATAAATGTTTGTTCTGAATTAATAAACTTAAATGATGACTCTAATTTCGGATTAGCATTATGAAGTTTTTCAACTGCTTTATTAAGATCAAAACTTTCCAAGAATTCCGTATAAAATTCATTGTATCTAATTACAAGATCATAAACGTATATTTCTTCAAATGACCCAATAATTCCCCAAAATGGTGACGCTTCATTCACTTTGATTAATTTCATGATAAATGCACCGAAGCATACTGCCATTGTTATAAAAAGATTATTTTCTATGATTGTATTTAAATCCCGTAAATCTTTGACAAGCTCTTCCCATGTTACAAGTTCGTTTGATTTTAGGACGAGACCTGTCTTGTCTTCACTGCCATGTATTTCAAAATGAAGAATTGGGAAGTAACCTTCGGTTATACTTTCATTTTTAATATGTTCGAGTTTTTCAAAAAAATCTTTTTTATTTTCAATTTGAAATAATTCAGCTTTGAAGTCCTTTATTTGATATGTCTTTCTTCTCAATAAGTCCTCATATAATTCCTGACCTGTAAGTTTATCATCGTTTGAATCTAAAGATTCAATTACGTAGATTTTATTAAATTTGAAACCACTCATTTTTTTTTTAGTTTATGTTTGTTATAATGACCGCCAACGTCTTGGCACTACAACGTGTTTGGGATTAAATTAAGCCTATTCTTCGGATTTGCCAAATCATTCAAATACAAGACCATCTTACCATTAAGCCAAATGCCCAAATCCGTTGTAGTGGCTGTTATGTGACGAATTTTTCTGCGTATTTTTTGAACTTTTCAACGATGTTCTCGGGTAAGTTTAGACTTGCTTGAGGAAGTTTTTCAGGGTTAAAATCCTTTATTATTCTTATTTCCGTTTCATTATCTTTAAATATCTCAAAAGCTAAATCTTCAAATATGATAAATACATATCTTCCAACATTCCAAAATTTTTGTTCTTTTTTATAGTTTAAATGTAAATCATAATATTGAAATGGATAATTTTCCATTTCTACTTCATTATCTTCTTCATCAAGCCAGTACATTTCGTCTAAAAAACCTACTCCGCCAAGCTCATCGTAATTTTCTTTGTATTCATCAAATGATGTGAGCCTATCATTTGTTGTAATCTTTTTTAGATGTTCCAAAACTCTAATTATTATTTTCCCGTCAAAATCCCCATAATAATCATTTCTGCCTTCAAAAGCTTTGTATTGTTCATAAAAGTTTAAGATTATAAACCCTAAATCTTCTTTATCTAATTTATCTAAATTAATGTTTTCTATTATTTCTTTTAATATTTCATAACTTGGGTTTATATTAAATTTTATTTTATAATCCTTCATATCCTTAAATAACTTCTCATATTTATTCTCGGAAAAATAGCGTTCAACCAAATCTGAATATTGAACAATTCTATTTTTTAAATCAGGCCCTTCAACTAATAAAATTTTGTATTTTTTTTGTGTAGAAATTTTTTCTAACCAATCTCTTGCTGAAGTTGTAATATAAGAACTTACAAAGAATACTAAAAAATTAGGTTGTTCTGCATCTGCCCAAGCAATTTTTGAATTTAAATCGGCTGGAGGAACTCCTGCTGAATAATGTTTACACTCAAAAAACCATTTTTGTTCAATAGTGCTAAAAGGGTTTAAATAATTAGAATTCCCTTCAATATCTCTTCCGTTATCACTACCGCCATCTCTCCATATCAGATTATGAAAATTATAATTTACCAATAAATCGTAGCACAAGTTTTCAAAAGCTTTTGGAGTAATTTTTGTAAAATTTATATCTTCTATTTTATATTTCATTCTTTTACAGTTTGTTGTGGTAATTTGTCACATAACGTTCTGGCGCTTGGAGAGGTTGGGGAATAAAGATGCGGGATTTTTTGGTTAAACACAAAATTTTCCAAATACAAAACCAACTTTAAATTCAGCCTAAAACCCCAATCTTGCCAAACGGCTGTTAGCGGTTGTGTTTTTATTCACTTTTATAATTCAACTGTTGCGTTTTTTTGCCAACAATCTATACACATTGTAATTCCACTTTTACCTAATCGTTTCATTTCTTTCGGATTAAATTCCATCCCACATTGTTGGTCATATTCATAGTTTAACCAAAATGTTATATGTTTTTTCTTAATTCCTATTTGTTTGAGTTCGGCAAATTTTGGTTCAATTATATCTAAAAAATTATTTATGAAATCATAATATGGCGTTTCGAGGTCATCTTCATCAAAAGTATAAGTCCATAAACTATATAAATTTTCGTCTTTTTTTTCGGTATTAAATTCCGTTGGCTTAACTCCAAGAATTTCAGTTATTTTGGAATAAGTTTCAAAATTGTTTTTGCAGTCAATATGTAATCTATAATATTTCATCTTTTCCGATTCGTTCTTTCAACATAACCGCTAACTCGTTTATTCATGCCATATAATGGCGTACTACCGTACATTTTCAGATGGCTTTATGCCATTTTTAAGCTTTTAATGCCAAACTTAAAGAACCACTTTCATTTTCTTTTACGGTTTTCCATAATTGTCCCTTGAAATGGCAAATTAGTTTTTTAATAAATAGAGAAACCCCGTATAAATACGTGTTTTTATCTTTCACCTAAATTAAAAAGATGCCTAAGCATCTTTTTTTATGTATTGTCGAATATACCACTATCAAAAAAATCTTTAAGTGTAATTTTTAAAGCTTTACAAACTCTGCCGATAGAATAAATGCTCATTCCTCTTCCAATCTCCAGTTTTTCCCATGCCTGAAAATTTTGTCTATCTATCTCAACATCTTTCGATAGATTAGACTTATTTTGGCTTGCTTTTTCTCTTAACTCTTTAAGCCTTAATTTAATCTGATCTCTTAAAATTATATCCTCTGGTCTTAAATTTCCCATATAGCAATTTCATTTTTTTTTATATTTTTGATGTAATGCATTTGCATTACATATTTTTTTTCTATACTTTTGAATAGAATTATTAAATTTGCGATACTTCATTTGAAAATATTTGAAGCATTCGCTTTGAATCCTGCTCCTTAAAACTGGTAATTTTCGTACGCGCAGGACGATAAGTGTAAATGCTCACGCCTTAAAGGGCGTGGGCTCACTTATTCGCGTACGGGTATACCAGTACCTTAGGAGCAATAAGCTGAGTACCTGCCCTTTTTATTTTTTTAAGCAAATCCTTCAGTTTTCATTCATAGCACCAATCTTCATTGTTTTTTAGGCTCGTAAAAATTCTACTTAGTTTAACTAACCAAAATTTAGTGCCCATGATTTAACAAAAATGGTAGTCGATACCATAAACCATTCAAGTTACCGTATAAAAAATGACCCTCTACTTCGTCTCGCAAACTAGTATAGAGGATCATAGCTAATCAAATCTTAGTTTAACTAACCAATCCAATATTATGAATTATTTTTCATTTTACAAGGATGGGAAAGATCTTTATTGCCTATTCTTTATATGGCTTTGTTTTTCTTTTTCATCTCTTTATTCCAAAAATACAATCCGGCACAGTACTATTTTTACTCAACAACATCAAATACAGGGAACTATAACCGATGGTATTAATCCTTTGCCAGGCGTAACTATTGCAGTAAAAAACAAACTTAATGTTGCAGCCATTTCCGACTATAGTGGCCAATACACCCTTTCCGTCTCTGCTACCGATACCTTAATTGTTTCGTTTATAGGTTTTAAAACTGCCCTTGTCCCAATAAATGGGCGTAAAACTGTAGATGTTCAATTGATTTATGACACTACAACCTTGCAAGAAGTTCTTGTGAATGCTGGATATTATTCCGTAAAAGAAAGTGAACGTACAGGAAGTATTACCCAAATTACTTCAAAAGACATAGAGAAACAGCCAGTAACAAATGTGCTTGCCGCCATGCAGGGGCGGATGGCCGGAGTAAATATTACCCAGACAACCGGTGTTGCAGGTGGAGGGTTTGATATTCAAATTCGAGGAAGAAACAGCATTCGAAGTGATGGAAACACACCTTTGTATATTATTGACGGAGTTCCCTATTCTTCACAAACTGTCGGCAGCAGCCGCAGTACCGTTGTGCTTCCTTCTGCTTCTGATCCGTTAAATTCTATTAATCCTGCTGATATTGAAAGCATTGAAGTGCTGAAAGATGCTGATGCGACTGCTATCTACGGTTCGCGTGGAGCGAATGGTGTTGTTTTGATTACAACCAAAAAAGGAAAAGAAGGATTGACTCGTTACACAGTAGATGTACGGCAAGGTATAGGCAAGGTTACAAATTTTATGGATCTGTTAAAGACAGATCAATATCTGGAGATGCGTCGGGAAGCTTTTGCTAATGACGGTATTGATTATGGCCCTAGTGATTATGATGTAAATGGCACCTGGGATCAAAGCAGATATACCAACTGGCAGAAAGAACTTCTGGGAGGAATGGCAAATTATACAGACATTCAGGCATCATTATCCGGAGGTTCTTCAAAAACACAATTTCTTATCAGTTCTGCCTTTCATAAAGAAACAACCGTTTTTCCGGGAGACTACCACTATAACAAAGCAAACGTGCGTTTTAATCTTAATCATCAATCTGAAGATGGCAGATTTCAAATCAACACGACAGCAGGATTTACGGCACAGAAAAATAACCAGCCGGGAATTGACCTCTCACAATTTGTGGTTCTTCTGGCTCCAAATGCACCTTCTTTATACGATGAATCTGGAAACCTTAATTGGGAGAACAGCACTTGGGAAAACCCTCTGTCTTATCTGGAGGGCAAATATAAAACTGCAACCAATGACCTGATTGCAAATACAATGCTATCATATGCAATATTGCCTAGTTTAACTGCAAAAGCAAGTCTGGGTTTTACCAATACAAATCATAACGAAACCCGCACCCAGCCTTCTACTATGTTTGATCCTGCCTATCAGCTCGGAAGCGAATATTCTATTATAACTGCAACCGACACCCAAAGGCAGTCATGGATTATAGAACCCCAAATCGAATGGCAGAAATCCTATGGAAAATTAAAAACACAGGCATTATTGGGTAGTACATTTCAAAAATTATCCGGCAGTCAGCTTGTACAGGAAGCAACCGGATTTACAAGCAATGCCCTTATTTACAGTTTATCTTCAGCAACGGTTCTAAAAGCAATAGCAGATACTGAATCCATTTATAAATATCAGGCAGTATTTGCCCGTTTGAATTTTGTTTTTAACGAGAGGTATATTTTAAACCTGACTGGAAGACGTGATGGTTCAAGCCGTTTTGGTCCCGGAAATCAGTTTGCTAATTTTGGCGCTGTTGGAGGCGCATGGATTTTCTCTAATAAAAACCAGACTAAAACCATTAATCCTGTTATTAGTTTTGGTAAGTTAAGAGCCAGTTACGGAACTACGGGCAGTGATCAGATTGGGGATTATCAGTTCATGGACACGTATTCTACTGCCAGTACAAATTATGGAGGCGTAACCGGAATAGCGCCAACTCGTTTATTTAATGCAGACTTTGCGTGGGAAATTAATAAAAAAGCGGAAGCTGCCATAGAGCTTGGTTTTTTCAGGGACAGGATTTTCTTTACGGGTGCATGGTATCAAAACCGTTCCTCCAATCAGCTCGTTGGTATTCCATTACCTGGAACAACAGGGTTTCCATCTATTCAATCTAATTTGGATGCATCAGTACAAAATAGCGGAGTTGAACTCACTTTAAGAACTGTCAATTTTGAAAAAGAGAGTTTTAAATGGATCACGAACTTCAATATCTCTTTTGCCAAAAATAAATTATTGTCCTTTCCCAATTTAAAGGGGTCGACTTACCAGAACCAATTTGTAATCGGTGCCCCACTTACTATAATAAAAGCCTACCATTATACCGGAATAGATGCGCAGAGCGGAATTTATAAATTTGAAGATATTAATAATGACGGCCGTATAACATCGCCCGAAGACAAGCAGACTGTTGTAGATTTCAGTCCTGATTTTTTTGGCGGATTGCAGAATCAAATTAATTGGAGAAGATGGCAGGTTGATTTTCTGCTCCAGTTCTCAAAGCAAAAAAATTATAGTGAGGAATATAGTCTTGGCTTACCAGGAGCAAAGAGTAATCAAACAACCAGAATTCTTAATAGATGGCAGAACAGCGGAGACAATGCCGAATTTCAAAGATTTAGCACCAGCGCTGATGGGGAGGTTCTGGATGCCTCGGATAAATATTTCAACAGTGACGGAATCATTACCGATGCGCCTTATATACGCCTGAAGAACATCGCAATATCCTACACATTACCTGAGGACTGGATAAAAGGAGTCCGATGCCGTCTTTCTTTTGAAGGACAGAACCTGCTGACTTTTACCCCATATAAAGGCAATGACCCTGAATTTAAGTTTGCCGGATACCTCCCGCCGTTGAAAGTATTTACAACGGGGCTTAATCTAACTTTTTAAACTAATACTAACATTATGGAAACTAAATTATATCTACGGAAGCAAATAACCCTATTTAAAAGAATAATTATCTCTTTATTAGTGATGTCGGGTTACAGTTGTGAATCGTTTGTCGAGGTTAACAGCCCATCGGGACAACTTTCTACAGAAGCAGTCTTTGAAGATAAGAGTACCGCCAATGCAGCAGTTTCAAATATTTATGCCAGCCTGCGCGATTCGGGGATGCTAACTGGAAATAGTGTGTCGATAACCACAAAAATGGGTGCTTATACAGATGAACTGAATTTCTATGGTATTAGTTCAGGCACATCATTAAATTTTTACAACAACACACTGCTGCCTACTAATCCACAAGTTGTAAGTTGGTGGAAAACAGCTTATTCTCAAATATATGCCGCCAATTCAGTAATACAGGGAATAACTGCTTCCGCTACCCTTGCCACTACAGATAAAAATCAGTTCATTGGCGAAGCCTTATTTATAAGGTCTCTTTTGCATTTCTATTTATTGAATCTGTATGGTGATGTTCCTTATGTTACAGCAACAGATTACAAACAGAACACTACAATTGGGCGTTCGAGTACAAACCTCTTGTATTCGAAAATAATAGAAGATCTTCAGACTTCGTATTCACTTCTTCCTGAGAGTTATTTGTCCGCTGATCGCACACGTGCTAATAAAGCAGTAGCAATGGCACTTCTTGCAAGGGTTTATCTGTATTCAAGGACATGGGCTGAAGCTGCCAATGCGGCTTCATATATCCTAAACAATACCGGAACATACAAATGGGAAAACGATCTGAGTAAAATATTCCTAAAAGGAAGCACTGTCACCATCTGGCAGTACAAGCCCGGAGTTGAAGGTCAGAATAGCGCAGAGGGAGGATTAATGATTTTACTTACCGGACCACCTGCCGATGTAGCACTTAATCCAAACTTTGTCAATGCCTTTGAAATTGGTGACCAGAGAAGACAAAAATGGATTGGCTCGGTATCAAAAGGAACTTCCACATGGTATTTCGCAGCCAAATACAAAGTCAAATTAAAGACTGCCACTTCAACTGAATATTCAATAATCTTCAGGCTTGCCGAACAGTATCTCATACGTGCTGAAGCAAGGGCGCAGCAGGGAGACCTAATAGGAGCCAAAGAAGACCTCAATAAAATAAGGCAGAATGCAGGATTAGGAAATACCCCTGCAGTTTCACAGCAGGAAATATTGGAAGCTGTTATCCGGGAGCGCCGATTTGAACTATTTACTGAATCGGCCCATCGGTTCTTTGATTTGAAAAGAACCGGACAGCTGGATTCACAATTGATAGGACTAAAAAATGGATGGAATTCAACAGACAATCTACTCCCTGTTCCTGAAACTGAACTGACCCTCAATCCTAATTTACTTCCTCAGAATCCAGGATATTAATACCATATAAAAGATGAAAAAGGATTTAAGATTTGTTTACGGAGTGCTTTCCGTACTCATATTTGAATTAGTAACCTGTTCCGCTTCGGGACAGGGACTAATCAAAAAAAATATCAGTGATGCTGATTACAAATTGTGGAGCACCATGGAAACAAAAAACATTTCAGAAAATGGACAATGGTACACCTACAGTTTATCTTATGAGCAAGGCTCTGATACACTGTTTGTAAAAAGCACCCAGAAAAATAAAAACTATGCTTTTTCAAGTACTCTGACAGGAACCTTTCTGAAAGAAAAATGGTTTTGCAGCCGAAACGATCAAAATGAACTTTTACTGCTTAACCTGCCTTCAGGGAAAATTGAGATTACAAAAAATGCAGATAACTACTTATTTACTTCAGACGAAAAATATTTGATTATTTTTCTGCGTACAGACAAGCAAAAAAAAATAATTATTAAACCATTAGATGGTTCTGCATCTTATGAAATAGAAAATGTCAAGGGATATGCTTATAATAAAAAATCAAATCAGCTGATCTACAGCAAATCTGTATCCAATGGTTGCAGTGTTTCGATTTTAACTATAAAAGAAAAGTTCTCAGAATCAAAAATAATAGAAAGCGACAACTTTAACTATACAAGTTTTGTCTGGCAGCAAAACACCGGATCCGCAGTATTCACAAGGTCAAAAACTGATGTAAATACAGATTCTTCAGCAGAGGTAAAAGAATTGGTTTACTACAAAACCGATACACAAAAAATGTTTATTTTCCAGCCCGACACCACTTTTGATTTTGATAAAAAATATGTAATAAAGTCTGAAACTGTTTCAGATATGATGATATCAGAGGATGGGAAAAGCGTGTTTTTTAAAATTAAAAGCCGAAATCCGAAATCCGAAAAAGCAGCAAAAAAAATCGTGCAGGTATGGAATGCAGATGACAAATATTTAGAACCTGCTGAAAAGGAAAAAGACGGCAGTGTTAAAATGCCCAAGACAGTTGTATGGTGGCCTGAAAAAAATAATTTTAGAATACTGACAGATACTGTTTTCTCTAAATTGATGCTTGACACCAATAGAAAATTTGCAATCACATGGAATCCTGTCGCCAATGAACCACAGTCAAATCTTCATGCTGCCAGAGATTACAAAACAATCAATCTTGACACTGGACAGGAACAATATTTTTTAAAAGATTTTAATTATGAAGTTGATAAAATTGCCTTATCTCCAGCGGGAAAATACGTTACCTATTTTAAAAATAATCATTGGTGGATTTATAATATTGAGAAAAATATTCATACTAATCTCACTTCAGCTTTACAGGAATCTTTCTCTGTTGAAGATTTGGATCGCGGAGACGGTCCTCTTCCATACGGAAATCCCGGATGGACACCTGATGACCAATCCATTCTGCTCTACGACCGGTTTGACATATGGGAAATATCAATCGAAAATTTGAAAGCACTAAAATTAACACATGGAAGGAGCGAAAAAACAATATATAGGATAAGGCCTGTTTCAAATGAGCAGAAGCTAAAAGGTAATTTTGATGGTGTAACAAACGCTGTAATAAATTTAAGCAAATCCACTATATTTCAATCAAAAACTGAAAATGTGAATGGGTTATGGTGGTATAAAAAAAATAGTTCCACGATTCCAATTGTATTAAGCAAAAATAAAATCTCTGATCCTGTAATGGCTTCAAAAAGTGAAAGTGTAATCTACAAAGAAGAAAGTTTTGAAACACCGCCTAGACTTGTCTTACGAAACATAAAAGAAAAAAAAGTAAACACTCTTTATCAGAGTAATTCTCATTTTAAGCATTTCAATTCAGGAACCTCCTCAGTAATTCATTACCGTAATAGGAATGGAAATAATATTAAGGCTGCATTATTTTATCCTGCAAATTATAATCCTGAAAAACTTTATCCTATGATCGTTCATGTGTATGAGAAACAATCAGCAACTGTACACGATTATATTAATCCATCGCTTTACAGTGGCAATGGTTTTAATGTCAGTCACTATACAAATAATGGCTATTTTGTTTTGCTCCCAGACATTGTGTATGAGTTTGGCAATCCGGGAAATTCTGCTGTTGATTGTGTTGTTGCAGCAACGAAAAAAGCTTTGGAAATTGTTCCGGTCAACCCTAAAAGGATAGGCTTGATTGGGCATTCATTTGGAGGGTATGAAGTAGATTATATAATTACGCAAACTAATATTTTTTCCGCTGCCGTAGCGGGTGCAGCAATCACTGATCTTATAAGTGGCTACCTTTATGTTTCGTGGAATTTCAACCGCCCCAATTTCTTTCAGTACGAGTCCGGTCAGCTTCGAATGGACGGCTCGATTTTTAAAAATTTCCTTAGTTATCTGGCTAACTCGCCGGTGTATTATGCAGATCGGGTAACAACTCCGCTTTTATCATGGGCAGGTGAGGCAGACAGACATGTAAATTATTATCAGACTATAGAATTTTATCTAGCCTTGCGCCGTCTTGGTAAAAAAAATGTAATGCTTCTATATCCGGATCAGCAGCATGTTTTAACTGATAAAGAACAGCAAAAACATTTAACAGAATATGTGATGCGGTGGTTTGATAATTACTTATCAGCAAAAAGTAACCCTGAATTTGTTAAAGTAAATTAAAAAATAAATGCAGTTCTTTTGGAACTGCATTTACCGTTTTTATTGTTGCGGTCTATAAACTTCGACCGTACAGGCACCATTAGCATTTTTTGCATATACCTGTTGTGAGGCTGGATTAGCTGACACTCGGCAAATTGCACCGAAATTATCAGTATCACATTCATAAGTCTGCTCCTCATTACATAATCCGGCCGGATTTAGCCTTACGTAACCATCAATCAATGCTGTAGATCTACTATTTTTCTCCATAGCATTAGTTGTAAAAGCACCTGCTATCGCAAGGGCAAATACGGCAGCAGGAATAACCACCTGTTTTGAAAAAATTGTTTTCATGATTTAAATAATTTATGGTTAATGATCTACTCTATCACAGGTTTTCGATCTTCCCCTGATACTGCGCTGTATATTATAATTACTTTTTGTAATGTATTGTAATACCACTGCTAAGCACGTAACTGACCAAATGAGTCCCGATAATGGCATACAATTGATTGTCACTCACAATAAAATCTTTTAGTTTTTTATTTTCAATATGGTAGACATAAAAACTGGACACATAGGATCTGTCATTTAAATTGTATACATCTATTACAGAGGCCTGATTCCACATTTTTTTATCTTCATATCTTCCAATTATTCCTGAGTTTATAAACAGCAGATTTTTATGAATAGCAGCAGATTTATTGACAATTACTGGTGGAGCGGCAAACTTTTTTTCGCCTCTGCTGCTTATATAAGCAACTTTTACTTTTTCAGGACTAAGTGTATCAATAGTATTACTTCTAAAAGCAAGATTTAAATTTTGATCTGCAACTATAAACTCATTACGGTAATAATAGATGTAAACATGTTTCCGGGAATAAAAGTCATAATAAAATCTTCCGTCAACATCAAACATTCCATCAACTTGCTTTTGTAATAAATCAGACTTTATAGTTATTTTAGAGGGATTTCCAAAGTATAAAGTTCCTAATTCACTTTGATTGCTTTGTTTGTCAATAGTTCTAAATGATATATGAACCGAATCAATGACCTGAGGCTGTGTGAATCGAATAGAACCATTCCATTTATATCTTGCCTTCCAATTTGAAATACTGCCTTTAAATATTGAAGCAACATTTCCATCAATCAAATAAAAAGAAGAGTCAATAATTTTTAACCGTACAGCGGTAGACAAAAGGTCACTATTCACTGTGATTTTATGTTTCGCATTACTTCTGAGTAAAGAATCCCACTCTGTTACCTGCAATGGACTACTTGTATTACCCAGATAGATTTTACCCTTTGAGAAACCTGAAAAATAAAAAGAATTGTATTGTATCTGTGTATCATATTTTTTTTCTGTACCCTGAGGATAGCGCCTGATAAATGAATTATCATAATGCATCATATTTTCTGACTTGATAAATAATCCGGCCGTTAGCATAACAGCCAACAAAGCACAGCCTGCAAGAGAGAGAGATTTTCGTTTTTTTTCTTTTCTAAAGCCTTCCTCTGCAGGATTTTTAAATGGGATAAGCAATATTGCAACTGCGGAGATAATAACAAAGAAAATATTAAAAACCAAATGCTCTTTCCAATTTAATTTTTCCAATATGCCTCCACAAGAACAAGGTATAAAAGAACTGTAATTTAAAATAATGTATATGTAAACTGTAAACATGACCATCAACCCAAAAGCAAAATATAATGCAAGTATTCTGGTTCTTTTAAATACAAGTAAAACTGAAATCAAAAGTTCTAAAATGATAACTCCCCAGGAAATTAGTCCGGCAAATGCACTAAGTAATGGAGATTGCGCTAATTGTATTTGAAAATTCTCAAAGTCAAGCATTTTACTTACTGCCGCATAGACAAACAATAGTACCAGCAATAAGCAAATTGAGTCCAAAATTATAGTCTTAAGTTTTGCATTTGATTTCATTGTAATTGAAATTAATTAAACGAAGCAATTAATCATATTTGAAATAATAGCAATTCTTTAGATGAGGTTTTATTCAAGAACCAATTTAGTTGCAGTATTTAATAAGTTTTAAGCCTAGCAGAAATTAACAACTTGTAAATAAAGAATTGATTTATAATGTCATAGACAAAATTAAATCACTTGCTGATATAAATTATTATCAAAAACCTGCCAAGATTTTTCAATAACATTCAATCGTAGTTAAAAAACAGGATAAGGTGCAGTTTATAATGAAAAAGATGCCATTAGAAAAAATAATTTCTAATGACATCAAAGTAATTTGTGATTTTTAACTGTTGCTACTTTATTGTATCGCCAAGTAAACTTAGTTTTTCACTAAGTTCAATTAGCCCTGCTTTTTGTAAACATTCCTCTCCAAATAGTTTTAACTCCTGAAGATTTTCTTCTTGAATACTTGTCATAAGAATCGATGGTTTATCATTGTCCTTAGCAGATAATCCACGTTCAATAACATGGTTTAATAGCAATACATTTTTTCGTGAAATTTTCAAATCAATCTTCACTACATCATTCATGCCTGGAATACTAAGTACAGTATCAAAAACCTTGGCCACATCATTTGTTGTCATAATCTTCACGTTTTTAATTAATAATTTATTTATACAAAGGTATAAAGCCAGTCTTAAAGTGTCATGGACATAATATGTCCATCATGGGTAAAATCCATTTCGCTTACTTAATTTTGTCTCTGAATTAAACAGCAAAGATCAAAATGAGCAATCAAAAACCTTCCTTAAAACAGTCAGGATTTTGTTGTTTTTAAAATTGGTTTATTGCTTTGAAAGAGCACGTTTTCAATCTAAAATTCGGAAGATAAATCGGCATAATAGTTACCAGATTATAATAGTTCTGAATTTTATGCAGTGTGCACTTTCTTTGAGTTCTAAAATAAAAATGAAATAGATTTTAGAAAAAAAACATTAAAAATTTAATGACTGTCTTTATAGTGTATTAAGTTCTATTAGCAATACAGTCAAAATATCAATTTGTCAAAAAAGAGGTAATAATTGGATATTTTGAATTTTTAAAATCTTAGAAAATACTAGAATGTCTACAGAACATTAAAGTATCAGGAGGATTGCCACGTTCCTGCAATCGGCAAGATGTCCTGTTGTTAAACAACAGCCTTCTTGCTGCTCTACACTCGGAACTCGTGAGCAGTGATACTGAAAACATAAATTAAGGTTTGATAACAATGAAAAAGAGAGAAAATGAAAAGAGAAAATTCAAACAGAACACGCATAGTTGGGTTACGCTTTACTCCCGAAGAGTATACGAAAATTGAGAAAAAATGGAAAGCTAGTACTTGCCGCAAACTGAGTGATTATATTCGCAGGCACTTATTTGAGAAATCTATAAACACCATTTACAGGAATCAGTCTTTAGATGATATGGTCCATGAAATGATGCAGTTATTCAAGCAATTAAATGGCATTGGAAACAACTTCAATCAGGCAGTAAAAAAACTACATACACTAAATCAAATTCCGGAATTTAAAGTATGGATAATAAGTGCTGAACTGGATAAGAAAATCCTTTTTGACAAGATTGATGAAATCAAAAACTACATCCGGAAAATCTCCGAAAAATGGTTGCGATCATAAAAACAGGATACGCTATCCACAAGGTTTTCTATTACAATGAAAACAAAGTAAAAGAAAATGTGGCAGAGTGTATAGGTGCCGGAAATTATCCAATTGATGTTGATCAAATGGGGCTTACTGTGAAACTGAACCGTTTTTTAAAACAGCTGGAACTAAATGAAAATGTAAAGCGAAACAGTGTACATATTTCGATCAACTTTGATCCTTCAGAAAATCATTCCAAGGAAAAATTAATGGCTATCGCGGATACTTATATGGAAAAAATCGGTTTTGGTGAACAGCCTTATCTTGTGTATCAGCATCACGATTCCGGGCATCCGCACATCCATCTAGTCTCCATAAATGTTCAAAGAGATGGTAAACGAATTGACATGCAAAATATTGGCAAAAACCGATCTGAACCGGCAAGAAAAGAAATCGAAGAACGCTTTGGACTTGTTAAGGCGCAAGGGAATAAAAACAGTACTGATTTTACGCTTAAGCCAATCATCTCACAAAAGATTCAATACGGGCGAAGCGAATCGAAAAAGGCTATTACAAATGTTCTGGGTCAGGTGCTTTCATCGTATAAATATGCCAGCCTTCCGCAGCTCAATGCAGTGCTCAAACAATACAATGTTTTAGCAGAGCCAGGCAATGAAGATTCAAAAATGTTTAAAGCAAAAGGATTGATGTATAGAATACTTGATGATGACGGTAAACCTATCGGAGTCCCCATAAAAGCCAGTCTGTTTTACAACAAGCCAACACTTAAATTTTTAGAAGAAAAATTTGCGTCTAATAAAACAAATGAAATCTCAAATATAAGAAGGGTAAAAAATGCCATTGATATGGCATTCTTCAAAACTCAAATATCGCTCGCAGAACTAGTTCAAGTACTGCAAAAAGATGGAATCAATACTGTTTTTAGAAAAAACGCAGAAGGATTAATTTATGGGATTACCTATGTAGATCATACCACAAAATGTGTATTTAATGGAAGTACACTTGGTAAACAATACAGTGCTAAGGCAATACAGGAACGCTGTACATTCATTAATCCGGCCGAACAAAAAATAACAAATTTGGTTAGTGAAAAATTACACGAAATCACATTTGAAACACCGAAATCGGAAATTATTGCAACGTTGTTTGGGGATGATTTTAGGAATAACAAATACATAGGATCTAGCACTATAATGGGGCAGTTAGCAGATATGCTCACGCAATCTGAACAAACAGCTAATTATCTTCCCTATGAGCTGAGAAACAAAAAGAAAAAAAGAAAAGGACAGTCTAATAATAGATAAAAAATGAAATCATGGCTATGCAGACAGGAGAAAACGAACAGGCACTGAGAAAGATCTTGGATATGACAAGACTTATTAGCATCATTATTTTAGTAATTCATTTTTATTATTACTGTTACGAGGCTTTTCGGGAGTGGCATCTGGTAAGCGGCTTTAGTGATAAGATAATGGGAAATATTTACCATACCGGATTATTCAGTAATTTTCATAAATCCAAACTCTTTACTTTGGGATTTTTAATCATTTCTTTAATTGGCGCAAAAGGGCGAAAAGATGAAAAACTGAATTATAAAACAGCTTTCGCTTACATAATTACAGGCATTCTGATTTACTTTATAAGTTATCTTTCACTATACCTGAAAATAGAACTAATGCTGGCAGCAATTGCCTATATGACCATAACTTCCAGTGGTTTTCTTCTAATGCTTTCCGGTGGCACATTATTATCACGTATCATAAAAAATAGGCTGAACAGTAAAGATATTTTTAATAAAGAAAATGAAACTTTCCCGCAGGAAGAAAGACTTCTAGAAAATGAATATTCTATTAATCTGCCAGCCCGATACCATTTAAAGGATAAGATAAGGGATAGCTGGATAAACATTATTAATCCTTTTCGGGGACTCTTGGTTTCCGGGACTCCCGGAGCCGGAAAATCTTATTTTGTTATACGTCATGTGATTACCCAGCACATACGTAAAAAATTCACCATGTTTGTCTATGATTTCAAGTTTGATGACCTGACAAGAATTGTCTATAATACCTGGCTTAAATACAAACATCTCTATCCAAAATTACCTAATTTTTATGTCATTAATTTTGACGATTTAACCCGGACCAATCGGTGTAATCCGTTAGAGCCATCAGGTATGAGTGACATTACGGATGCTTCAGAATCAGCGCGTACTATTTTGCTCGGACTCAACAGAGAATGGATCAAAAGACAGGGTGATTTTTTTGTAGAATCACCGATTAATTTTCTATCGGCCATAATATGGTATTTACGAAAATACAAAGACGGCGAATTCTGTACACTTCCCCATGTAATTGAACTCATGCAGGAAGATTACGATAGTCTCTTTACGCTGCTCAGAACCGAAAAAGAAATCGAAGTACTTATTAATCCCTTCGTGAATGCCTACCTAAATAATGTTATGGACCAATTAGAGGGGCAAATTGCTTCTGCAAAAATTGCCATGGCACGGCTTTCCTCTCCACAATTGTATTATGTTTTATCGGGTAGTGACTTCACATTGGACATCAATAATCCGGACGATCCTAAGATCGTATGTATGGGCAATAATCCGCAGAAAATCCAAATATATGGCGCTGTATTATCACTTTACGTTAACCGATTGGTAAAGCAGGTAAATCAAAAAAAGAAACAAAAAAGTAGTCTGATATTCGATGAATTCCCAACAATTTACCTCAACAATATGGACAGCTTAATTGCTACAGCCCGGAGCAATAAAGTAGCGACTTGTCTGGGTATTCAGGATTTTAGCCAGCTGCGTAAAGATTATGGACGAGAACAGGCAGACGTGATTATGAATATTGTTGGAAACGTAGTAAGCGGACAAGTTACAGGTGATACTGCTAAACAATTGTCAGAGCGTTTTGGAAAAATTATGCAGGACAGGGAAAGCCTTTCCATTAATAGCGGAGATACTTCTATAAGTCGGTCCAAACAATTGGAATCGGCAGTGCCTCCATCCAAAATTTCCGGACTTAGTTCCGGTGAATTCGTGGGTATGGTAGCAGATGATCCTGATTGTAAAATTGAACTCAAAACATTTCATTCTGAAATAGTAAATGACCATAAAGCATTAAAAAAAGAACAGGATCAATATGTCGATATTCCTGTTATTCGCAAAGTTGATAATGCAATGGTACAGCGGAATTACTTACAGATAAAAAAGGATATCAAGGATATTATTTATGCTGAAAAAGAAAGACTACTAAATGATATTGAATTAAGCCATTTAGTAATTAAGAAGTGATAATAAATAAAACTCAGAAATAATGTTACAGGAACAATTTACAGATATTATTCAATTAATAAAACAATCCAGATCAAATGCTATTTCAGCGGTTAATACTGAAATGATCAATCTGTACTGGAATATTGGACAGTACATTCACAATCGTATAGAAACAGCACAGTGGGGAAAATCAATAGTAAAAGAACTGGCAGATTTTTTACAGAAAAGTGAACCTGATTTAAAGGGATTTTCGGACAAGAATCTTTGGAGAATGAAGCAATTCTACCAGACATACAAAGCTTTTCCAAAACTCTCAGCACTGCTGAGAGAAATTAGCTGGACAAACAATCTTATCATTTTAAGCAGAACTAAATCAATCGAAGAACAGGAATTTTATTTGCGCCTCTCCAGTCAGGAAAAATTTAGTTCAAGGGAATTGGAAAGGCAGATAAATAGTGGCGTTTTTGAAAGAACTATTATAGGAAATACAAAAGTCTCATCAGTGATGAGAGAATTACATCCTGATATCACAAACACATTTAAGGACAGCTATATCTTTGATTTTTTAAACCTCTCTGAAACCTATACCGAAAGTGACTTACAAAAGGGGCTGATTAATCAGATGAAAAATTTCGTACTTGAACTCGGTAAGGATTTTCTATTTATCGCAGAAGAGTATAAAGTGCAGGTGGGACATAGTGATTTTTATATTGATCTGGTTTTTTATCACAGAGGCTTACAATGTCTGGTAGCATTTGAATTAAAATCAGATAAGTTTAAACCTGAACATCTCGGACAGTTAAATTTTTATCTAGAAGCATTAGACCGGGATGTGAAAAAGCAGAATGAAAACCCAAGTATTGGTATTTTATTATGCAAAGACCAAGACCATGCAGTGGTAGAATATGCTTTAAGTAGAAGTCTATCTCCTACCATGGTAGCTGAATATAAGATTCAACTACCGGATAAGTATTTGCTTAAGCAGAAACTACACGATTTATTTTAACATTTATATTTTTTCAATTAAGAAATTTACGCTCAATAAATTCTTCACATGTAGAGTCATCATCTACTTCGTATTGTAGATTAATAAATTCATCAATACTTCTTAAAAGCATACTCAAATTATGGTAAAGATTTTTAGGTTCATATTTTGAAAAAAGATCGAATTCTTTTAAAAATTCGCCTAATTCGTTTCCTTCGAGTTTTTTTTATTTAGGAATTGGATCTATTGTCTTTTTAATATGTAAAGTATAGTTAAATTTGTTAGAAAAGTTATATATAATTTAAAAGAAATGAATACTAAGAAACAAGACGATATGAAAAGATACATTGCATATTTTGACTTCCTGGGTTATAAAGAGTTTATTCTTAATAATGATAGTACATATTTAAAAGGGCGGGTAATACATATATTAAGAGATATAGAAATGGCGTTAGGCCAAGGAAAATACCATGAGCCTGAGAATGGCCGAATTTTATCTGACACGAGCCAAACAAGAATTAACTGCTTAAATATTTCGGATACAGTCATTTTCTGGACTAACGATGATAGTATTGAAAGCCTTGAAGAATTGTTAATCGTAGCTCACCGATTTAACTGGCAGGAGATTCTCTATAATTTCCCAATAAGAGGAGTGATATATTGTGACGAGTTGGAAATGATTTCTGGGAAAAAGACAAATACAGTTGGCTCAATTTATAGTGCTAACATGATTTATGGAAAAGGATTAGCGAATGCTCACATTAAAGGTGATAATTTAAATTGGTCAGGTTCCGTCATTGATCACACTGTAATTGAAAATATCTCTGATCAAACTGATATTGTAAAATTCTTAGAGCCATTTGCAAAGCTTTATAAGGTACCTTATAAAAAGCCTTACCCAGATATTGGAGAAGAATATGCCCTTCACATAAATAAAGGGAAGTTAAATCAAGAAGCTTTTGAGAATACTAAAAAGGGAATAGAAGCAACCTTTAAAAGTGATAATAAAACTTTTGACCATCCTAGAGTTCAGGAAATACTGGCAAATACAATTAAATATTTGGAAACCTATAAAGAATAATACTGTAAAATTTAGTTTTCTCTTTTTATAGATTTTTTTTTTTTAAAATTGATACAGAATATTGTTGTAAATAGTAATTAATAATCCAGTTGCAGATAGCGAAAGGTTTATAAGAATGAAACAAAAACAGAAATAGTAAATTAAAATCAATAAAATGGAATCAGAAGAAATTATAGATAAAGGCATTGAAGGTGAGAATTTCGTAACAAAATTTGCAGAAACATCTTATCTAAAATATTGGTGTTACCCCAATCCGATTGATATGACTGGTGACAAAAAAGAGATTTGTGACTTACTTATTCTGTTTTTTGATACGGCGATTATTATTTCGGTTAAAAACTATAATGTTAATGGCAATTATGAACGATTCTTAAAAAGAGTTGTTGAAAAATCATCTAAACAATTGTTCGGAGCACAGAGAAAATTGTTTGGCTCTAAAGAAATAGTCTTGCAGCATATTCTGCAAGGTGATAGAAAATTTGAACCTAATGACTATAAGAATATATTCAAAATCACTGTTAGTGTTGGCGAAGATTTTGAAAACTATGACTTTATTGACCATGATCAAGTCAAGGGTACCGTTAACATATTCAATCGACAAACCTTTGAAACTATCATTTTTGAATTCGATACAATCAAAGATCTGACGGAATATTTAATAGCACGAGAAGAATTGCTTATTGCCAATAAGGGGCTTTGTTGTAATTGCCGCGAAAAAGATTTAATAGCACAGTACCTGATGAATGCAAGGGAATTTCCCGAGGAATTACTAAAAGATTTTGAAAATTTCACAAAATCATTACAAGGAAAATGGCAAAGATATCATGCTAACAAAGAAGTGATTTTAAAAAAAATAGAAGAAGAGAACAGCTATTTTATCGATCGCTTAGTAAAAACTGATGTATTACCACTGGAAAATGGAGAACTATTAGCAAAAGAATTTATGACCATGAGCAGGTTTGAGAGAAGAATCATGGCAAATAGTTTATTTGAACTCGTAAACAAGTATGAAGGCAACCAAGATGTTTTGGCTAGAAGATATACAGTATTCAATGGCATAGGGTTTCTTTTTGTATACTATCCCAAAGAAAGGGATGAAAAAGAAATTGATGCAATATTGTTTAGTGCCCAGCAACTATATTCCTACTTCAAAAAAGATAATAAAATCGTAATGCTTGCTGCTTCCAGGGGAATGAAGCAATGGAAATTTGGATTATTTCAGGCTACCGAAATGACTCTTGGTGCAGAAAAATATTTGCAAGCTTTAGCTTTACAATTCGGATGGTTCCAAAATGAAAAGAGAGTTGAGCGCAATATCAAGGAATATCCGAATGAATAATTTTATATTACCCAAGCAATTACAAGATAGGATCCAAAGCTAAAGTAAGATCTTATCCTTAATCCTATGTTGTCTGTTCTATAATCGCGTTAGTTATCTCATCTATCAAAGGTGACCAATTTCCTTGTCTGGAAAAGCTGATAATTCTATATTTAGTTTGATCATTTTTTCTCAATTTAACTTCGTTTATGAATACATTTTGTCCTTTGTAATCATTTAGAAGTGTCAAATCTTGATAGGCGGAGTGTCCTAATAAAACAATAGCCTTTGGTTTTATAACATTGATAGTATCAATCATTCTTTGTCTGAAGAAATTTTTTACCATAGCTGATGTAACTTTATCTTTAGTTCCTATTATTTCTCCAATGTTTTTTTCTTTTGAAAGTAGATTGAAAATTTCCTTTAGTTCTTTTATAGATACAGTAGCAATTGGACAGATATTCGTATAGACGATTTTATTATGGACGTCATTTTCAATTAAATCATTAAGTTTTCTGATATCATGCTTTTTATCAGGATGTAATTTTTCACTATAAGAATATAAAATATCAATCATACGTGATGGGAATGAATTGTTTATTTTTTTTGTTTTTTCAAACCAATGATACCCATACCACTTCTTTTCTATAAACTCTCCTCTGGCATTGCCCTTTTTAAACCAGTCCAGGTTTAAGCTTTTTAAGTAAACGGGATCACTTATTATTCTTTTTGGAAAACCCTCTTTGGATTTAAGTTCCTTAAAAGCACCATCACCTGGATTTATCCCAAGTAATAATAGTTCCGGATTATGATTGATTTTACTTTGAATGGTTATAAAACCTCTATATAATTTTTTATAAATAGGATTTATTTCTAAGATTTTAATGATTGGAAGATATTTGTTTTCAATTTTTACCAATTCTTCAATTAAATTTTCATTCATATTTCACATATATTGCTGGTTAATCGATTAATGTTTACAATCGAATTAAACAAACTCTTTTTTTTACTTAAAAAAAATAGGTCTAAGTTGTTAACTAATTATATTTTAGCACAAAAGCAGCAAGTTAGTCAGCTAATAATACAATGCATTACGGTTTTCCTTCTTTTTATTGTTTGAACATTCTTTACATTAGCAAATGTAAAAGCAGTAAATCAGAAACGGGCTTTTAAAAATTGTATTTTATGAGTCTTTACCGGTTTAAAACTTAAAATGATTGAATAATTAAGAAGTCTTTAAAATCTATCAAAGCAATAATAAAAATAAAATATTTATGAACAATAATACCTTAAAATTAAAATCAATTTTTGAACTTCTAAATGAACAGTTCTATATTCCTTCTTATCAAAGAGGTTATAGATGGACTGATATTCAAGTCAAAGCTTTGCTTGCAGATATTTGGGATTTTAGAAATAAAGACCCTAAAAAGGAAGAGTTTTATTGTTTACAGCCTGTGGTTGTTACAAAACCGGACAATAGCTCCGCTATTGCGTGGGAACTTATTGATGGACAGCAAAGACTAACAACCATCTATATTATCTTAAGTTTTTTTAATAAACGCTTTTCCGAAGAGTTTAGAAATCCCGTTTTCTCGCTGGAATATCAAACAAGAACCGACAGTAAAAAATACTTAGCCGATATTAATGATGCCGAAAAAAATGATAATATCGACTACTATTTCATTCATGAAGCCTATACAGCCATAAGAGAATGGTTTAAAGGAAAGCAAAATTTCATCAACGATTTCGAATCTATTCTACTCAATAATACCAAAGTAATCTGGTATGAAGTAAATGATGATAGTACTGATTCTATTGATATTTTTACACGTATCAACATTGGAAAAATTCCATTAACCAATGCAGAGTTAGTAAAAGCATTATTCCTTCAAAAAGATAATTTTCAAGATAAAGCTACACTTAAACAACTTCAAATAGCCTCAGAATGGGATGCAATGGAAAAAAAGCTGCAAAACGATTCATTTTGGCATTTTATATACAGTACAAAAAATAACATGCAGTATGAAAACCGAATTGAATACATTTTTGATTTAATTCACGAAAAAAAAAAAGAGAACGAAGACCATTTTACATTCAATAAATTTCAAGATGAATTTACCGATGATAAAATACGAAACAACGGTATTCTGGATGTGGATGGACTTTGGCTCAAAGTCAAAAAATATTTCCTAACCATCGAAGAATGGTACAGCGAACGGGATTTATATCATTTAATAGGATTCTTGATTGAATATAAGGCAGACATAAACGAACTCAAAAAAACATCCGATAAACTTAGCAAAACGGTGTTTAAAGAACATCTTAAAACAGAGATAAAAGACAGACTAAGCACCATACAGATCGAATCTTTGGAGTATGGTCAAAATCCTTATGAAATCAGAATGATATTATTACTGTTTAACATCCAAACCATTTTAGCGACCAAAGAAGCCGATATGCGTTTTCCGTTCGACAAATACAAATCAGACAATTGGGATATTGAACACATCAATTCACAATCAGATAAAACAATAAGCCCCAAAGACCGAAAATCTTGGGCTATTGATATTTTAGAGTTTTATACAGGTTTGTATGGATATGCTTCGGATGTTTTTAATGAAAGAGGAATATCCCAGATAAATGCTCAAAAAGAAAAAATTGAAATATTAAAAGATATCACAAAAACAATCGCAAATAAATTAGTAACTATTTTAGAGAGCGAACACGTAAACGACGAACTTTTTCAGGAAGTCTACGAAGAGGTTCTTGAACTTTACATAGAAAAAGAAAACAGTCAGATTGATAACATTTCCAATCTCGCTTTACTCGATGATGTAACAAACCGAAGCTATGGGAATGCTATGTTCTTTATTAAAAGAAAACGAATTATTGAAAATGATAAAAACGGAATCTTTGTGCCGATTTGTACTAAAAATGTATTTCTAAAATACTACACTAGGCATTCTGATAATAATATGTACTGGAATCAAAAAGATGCCATTGATTATTTGGAAACTATGAAAGAAATATTAGGAGATTATTTAACGGTTAAAGAATAGAAGATGAGTCAAAATGATACATTATTACAAGGTAAAAGATTATCCTTTGTTCAGTTATTTATAGAGAATAATTACAATATAGAAATCCCTATTATTCAACGAGATTATGCGCAGGGTAGAAAATCTACTTTTGAAGTAAGAGAGCTTTTTCTTCAGGCATTACATGATTATTTAGAAGACGATATTCCAAACAGGGATTTAGATTTCGTATATGGAAGTACCGAAATAGATGGGAAAATTGAAAAATTTATTCCGTTAGATGGTCAGCAGAGACTAACGACTTTGTTTTTGTTACATTGGTATTTGGCTGTAGCTTCTAAAAATATTGAAGAATTTAAAGAAGTAATAACACATAAAAATAAATCAAGGTTTTCTTATTTAACGCGTACCAGTTCCTCTGAATTTTGTGATGCTTTATTAGAAAACACAATAGATCTTATAAATCTGTTAAAACCGGATAAAGGCGTAAAAAACAGTTTGTCTAAAACGATAAAAGATTGCGGTTGGTACTTTCTGTCTTGGTCTTATGACCCTACTATCCAATCAATGCTGGTGATGCTTGATGCCATCCATGATAAATTTCAAAATAAAGAATATTTCTATGATAGACTAATAAATATTGAAAAGCCTATTATTACTTTTTTGTATCTTGATTTGGGAGAATTTAAGCTCACTGAAGATTTATACATAAAGATGAATTCCAGGGGTAAAACATTGACATCTTATGAGAATTTTAAAGCCAAATTCGAGCAGCACATAGCAGGTTCAAAATTGAATTTGGATAAGCAATATCAACTATCTTTTAAGGATAAACTAACTGATGTAACTCCTAAAGAATACTTTTCGTTTAAAATTGATACAGCTTGGGCAAATTTATTTTGGCAGTACCGGGAGTTAAAAGGCGACATTCATACTTTTGATGACGAACTGATGAATTTCATTAGGACCATTATGTTATCCCAATTTGCAATTGATACAGCAAATAACAGCAGTGAAGTATTAGAATATTTAATAGGAACTAGTGCTGCTAAAAAACGTGATGACTATTCAGATACTATTTCATTTTACAAATACAAAAACTTTGACGTTCTCTCTGGTAAAGCGATCAAATATTTGATAGATGCTTTTGATGCCTTAGAAAATGGCAATGATAAAATAAAGGAACATCTAGGAGATAATTTTTATTTTAATGAAGCAAAAAACTTTGAAGACGTTTTACAATTTAATTTGAAATTACCTCAAATAGTTCAGTTTCATGCCTACTTAAGATTTCTAATTCTCAATAAAGATGATTTGTCAGGATTATTTCAATGGATGAGAGTAATCTTTAATTTAACAGAAAACACGAATTTTGACAAAGCTGAAGATGTTGGCACTGCTATAAAATCAATCGAAAAAATAGTGCCTTTCAGTAATGATATTGTAAAATTTTTAACCTCGAATGATAATAAAATAGACTTCTTTCTTGGTCGTCAGGTTCAGGAAGAAAAAATAAAGGCACATTTAATACTAAAATCAGACCTCTGGAAACAAGAGATTGAAAGTGCTGAACAGCATAAATATTTTGCAGGGCAAATAGCTTTTATGTTTGAATTTGCTGGTATTTTGGAGTATTATGAAAAAATGGAAAACTGCAATTGGGCAGAACAGGATGATAATAAATATTTAACAGAATTTGTAAACTATAAAAACAAATCTTTAAGTCTTTTTAATCTTTTACATACAGATAAAAATAGTGATTTTAAACTGGAAAGAGCAGTACTGACCAAAGGCGATTACTTAATAAATTCGTACTCGCGCTATAATTTTTTGAGCACAAATAAGAATTTAAGAGATTACAGTTGGAAAAGATTACTTCGTTTGCCGCCAGTTAACTCAAAAGAAGAGGAAAAAAACCATTGGAAAGCCAAGAGAAATTATGTAAAAGAATTGTTTGATGACGTAAAATTCAACACGACGGATGTAGAAAAAGCATTGAGTAGCATTGTAAAGGCAGTTCCAAAAGATTGGAGAAAACACTTTATAACAAATGAAGATTTAATTACGTATTGTTCTCAGGGATATATAGATTTTAAATCAGATGAAGAAATTTACCTTCTCATGCATTCGCAAAGAAATCATAGACATAGGGAAATGTTCACTTATAATTTGTATTTAAAATACATTGAGCCGGAGCTTCAGCATTTTACTCCTTTTCGTTTTGTTACTCATATGGAAATAAAAAGTACAGATGACATCTCAGGTATTCATCTTTATGATTGGCCCTATAAGAGAAAACAGTATCAATTTGAGATCTATAAATCACATGATTCAAATAAATATTTTATAGTTTTTAATAAATCAAAAGGAGATAAAAAGCAATCTGATTATGATACAAGCATTGGAGAAATATTGGAAAACCATAAACTTACCTGGGATCCAAAATTTAATTTTTATAGTTATGCTTTATCCAATGAAATAAAGGTTGTAGAACTTTTGAAATCAGTTTGTAAAGAATTGACTAACTTGGTTAGTGAATAATATTGGTAGTCTAAAAATATGATCATCACAATACTTTGGCTCTCTTTTAAAGACGAGTAGAAAAACAACATTTAATTAATATACAAAGAGGCAGTCTAAATAGACTGCCTCTTTTTTTTTAGCTTTTATCCGGCTTTTGCCTTGCGATTTAAGCTTTCTTTTAAAGATACTTCAAAGTTTTAACTTATAGCTTTCACTCGAAACGGACTAAAAGGGCAGCTAAGATAGTGACTTAAGCATGCCCCGTGCGCATAATGGCGGCGCTCCCCTTGCCACCCTTCGGGACTTATAGCACTTACTCATCCTTAAGCCACTTACATCTTGCTTTCTTTTTTTCCGTTTTTTCGTTTTGAAAACAATTTTTGTGGGAGCAGGATTAGAGAAAACTAAAACAGTAGTAATCTTTAAATTTTAAAATTATGGAAATCACAGGACGATTAACAGCAGATGCATCAGTTCAAAAAGTGAACAATGACAAACAAGTGGTCAATTTCAGTATTGCCATCAACGACAATTACAAACCTAAAGGAGGTACCGAAGTAAAGGAAGTAACAACCTATATCAATTGCTCTTATTGGTTAAATACTGCTACAGCACAGTGGCTTAAAAAAGGAACTCTTGTACAGCTCTTTGGGCGTATTGGCATGAATGTTTACAATAACAGCGAAGGTATGGCAGTAGGCACTTTGACCTTTCACACCAACAATATTAAAATTTTGGTTTTTCCCAAAAAAGTAGAGACTACTAAAGCCTCTTCAACAGTAAAAGAAAAGAAATCTAAAAAAACAGCAGACGTACCTTTTTAATAATAGCGTAATCACTTAAAATGTAACATCATGGCACACAATATAAATTACAACGAGAAGTGCGGAAAGCACAGTTTTTTCAGTACTAAACAAAAAGCATGGCACAATTTGGGGCAGATTATTACCGATTACCCAACAAGCGCCGAGGCAATTATCCACGCAGGTTTGGATTATGAGGTAGAAAAACGCAGACTCTTTACAGCTAGTTCTTCCGAAATTATTTTAGATAATGAAATCATTCACAATAAAATAGAAATACCAAATTACTACAGTACGGTGCGAACCGATAATGATACCGTACTCGGTGTGGTAGGCAAAGATTACCAAATTGTACAAAACAGGGATGCCTTTTCTTTTTTTGATAGCATCGTAGGGGGTGACGGTATCCTATACGAAACCGCAGGGGCACTCGGAAAAGGGGAACGCATCTTTATAACGGCAAAATTGCCCGATTATATCAGGGTCGGTAACGATGATTTGATTGAAAAATATCTTTTCCTGACCACTTCCCACGATGGAAGCGGAAGCATAACGGCGGCATTCACGCCTATACGCATCGTATGTAACAATACGCTAAATGCTGCTATGAACAATAAGACCAATACCGTGCGCATTCGCCACACCTCAAATGCCAAACAGCGTTTGGAACAGGCGCACAAAGTGATGGGTATATCTGATATGCTGTCTTCGCAGATGGAATCCATTTTTAACCATTGGACAAAAATCCGAATCACAGACAATGAAGTAAAAAAACTAATACAGTCTGCCCTTGTTCCCAATAAGGAAGTGCTGAAAACCATACAAGAGGGTAAACAAGACGAATTATCAACTTGTTTTACAAATATGGTAGATAGTGCTTTTGAGTATGCTATGAGCGACCCGACACAGCTTATGGATACCACCAAAGGGACTGTATTTGGGGCATACAATTCTTTGACAGGCTATTTTCAGAATGTGAGAAATTACAAGAACGATGAAGCTAAACTAACCTCTCTTTTGATGGGGGGTACAGGGCAAATCCGTACACAGTCGGCTTTTAACCTTTGTGTGGATTTTGCCAGTAAAGGCTCAGATACCTTGATTTTCAATTAGCTAATCAGGACAGGCATAATCTGCCTGTCCTTTTAAACCCTGAAAACATGATACAAATAGAAGATAAAAATGGAGAGAATATTGAAGTTCTAAATTTAGCAGAGACAATAAAAAAAGCAGACTACTCATTACGCAATCGCAATATAGCTAATGATGTTTGTGTGTTTATTATTTTTATTTTCAAACATCTTTAGTAATCGACAAACACGTATATAGGCTTTAGGTAGATGTTAGTTCCGTATGAACGGTTTAAATCACCTTTTGTCGATTTTTTAAAGATAAAAATCAGAAATTAATACATATATTCGCAAAAATTTTTGTGAATGAAAGTACTATTACACTTATTAATATTTTGCTCTTTTTTTAACGCTGCTCATGCACAAAATGAGACTAATATCACCTACGGATTAAAACTCGGAGGAATTTATTCTAAAATCAGTAATTTACCCGAAAGTATTAAAGGCAGGGATAACACTTTTGATAATAGTGTTATGGAAAGTAAAGGTGGCTACGGAATCGAAGGTGGATTCTTTTTAAACTGCAAACTTTACGATACACGTGTTGCCATTCAGCCGGAACTTTTATTTAGACAGTCTTGTCAAACTGTCAATTATCACGATACTACAGGCAAAGAATTTGAGTTAGGATTAAATTATTCCTATTTGCAGATTGGGGCTTTATATAAAGTATATCCTTACGAAGGTTTAAATTTAGGATTTGGTGCTTTCTACGGCATCAGTTTATCTCCTAACAATATTACTTATAAATCTAACGAAGCTGGCGGAATGTATGATGTTGCCACTAGGCAGTTCTATCAGGATGGTCTTGACGGCGCAGACGATTTTTCATTGTGCTTTGCATTAGGTTACGAACTGCACGAAAGTATTCACTTCGATTTACGCTATTATTTAGGGGTCAAAGATGTGGTAAAAAGTAATGCATCTTCTTTTCAGTTTATCGAAAATCAAAACAAAAGCGGGGTATTTAGTTTTTCTTTAGGCTACAGTTTTCATCAATGGTAATTTAAATAAAAAACATGAAAAAAATTATTTTGCTAGTACTATTAGTAAGCACAAAATCGCTGTTTGCACAAGGTGACAGAGAGATAACATATGGTCTTTTTGGTGGCGGTATTTATTCTAAAATGTCAAATCTTCCCGATGTGATAGTACCGAAAGGTGTCTATGAGGGCTATACTTTAGAAGAAAAGGGTAAATTTGGAGGAACGGGAGGGGTTTTCATTAATTGGAAATATCCTTACGCCAAAGTGAGTATCCAGACCGAAATATCCTATTCGGGACAAAGTACAGATTTGAATTATGAAGATATCAAAGGATTAAAATACAAAATGACTTTTGGATACAGTTATATCAATGTCGGTGCACAATTTAAATACTATCCTGTTGAAGGGCTGTATGTAGGTTTTGGACCATACGTTAGTTTTAATATTGCGAGCGATAATATAAAATACACTTCTAATGCGCAGGAGATATTTGCTGATTCAGGGACTTATTTTGAACCTGATGCCAATGTGCAAAAAGTACTGAAAGAATCCCTTACCGGTAAAAATTATTTCTCTGGAATATTCTCTTTGGGTTATGAATTTAATTCGAATCTTTCTATAGGAGCCCGCTACACTTTAGGTCTTACAGATGCTTTAACAACGGAAGAAAACGGGCATCGTTACAGTGAAAATAAAAACAAAATCAATAGTATTTCATTAATTATTGGTTACTCATTTGACTTTGATGATCTGGCCAATTTCTAGGAATCGATTTCATTTTAAAACATAGAGAATTATGTATAGAAAGATTTTTTCAGCATTGGTTTTTATAAGTTTATCGGCAACTAACCTGGTTTTTTCACAGCAAAAGGTATTGCCCGGAGCAGTCGAAGACCCATCTTTTTGGATTAAAACCCGAAACAACGCAGATGCCTATTACTGGGAAAGCCTTACTAAAAAGGAAGGGAAAATATCCCAAAAAAAACAGTCTGGAGCCGCTTTTAATTTTAACCCAAGTATTGTTTTTGATACGGCTCAGGATTCCCTGATCCTGCCTTTGGGCATAGAAAGTAAAAGACGTCAGACCTTATTTATGGTTTACAAAGTAAAAGACAGTTTGAAAGAGCAATTTTTATGGACGATAAACGATCCTCAAAAAACACTTTCAGTTGCGACCAATAAGCGTTTGGTGGATCTAAAAAAGTACTCCTATCAATCCTATCAGGAAAAAATAAAACCTCATAAAGCTAACATTCATTTTTTTCAACAGAATGTAACGGATAGTGTTGCAAAGTTATCGTCATTAACGATTGGGCAAAAGTCTAAACATGAGAAATTACCTCCCGAAGAGTTTAAAGGAAACATTAGCGAAATTCTGGTGTACAATAGGGTATTATCCGGTAAAGAAACCCAAAAAGTAGCCAGTTATCTCGGAATCAAATATGGCATTTCCCTTTCTCAATATAATTTTAAGAACTATCTCAACAGTCAGGGAGAAATCATTTGGGATATTGACAAGCATAAAGGTTTTGGCTCCTCTATTACAGGAGTTGGAAGGGATGATAAAAGCGGCTTGTTACAGCCTAAAAGCAGTAATATGATCGAAGAGGGAATGTTGATTATAGAACTAAAAAGCAAATCCAACACCATACCCAACAATTACTTCGCTTTTTGGAGTGACAACGGAAAAAACCTTCTGGTAAAAAAACAGGAACAGGGAGAGCCAATTGGTATTTCAAGGCAATGGCAATTGGATTTTACAAATCCAACAGATCTTAGTCTTGACTGGGCTTTTAACCCTGCTTTTATAAAAGGCACTTTACCCAAAGACACCTATTACTGGTTGTTGGTGGATTATTCAGGAAAAGGAACCTATGACGAAAATGATTCAAAATATATTCGTTTGGCAAGCACGTCAAGTACAGAAAAATTAGTGCTGAACGATTTTAACTGGGACAAACAAAAATCAGGCACAGTCAAATTTACGATAAAAGTCGCGCCTGAAATGTTCAGCAGAGTCTGGATAACGGAAGCCACTTGTGGTGTATCAGGGTCCGGGCAGTTAAATTATAGCATTGAAGGCGGCGAAGCTCCTTTTACCGTTACTGTCAAAAAAGACGGAAGCGATGTGGTTGTAAAGCAATGGAATCAGGCTGCAAAAAGTATAACAGGTCTACAGCTTTCCTCCGGAACTTATGATTATATCGTTAGGGACGCAAAAGGGAATTTATACTCCGAAACCGTTTTTGTGGCTGATAAACAAGGGACATTTCCTAATTTAAAATCAGATTATTTATTGACGGGTGGAAATGCCATAACACTTGATGCAAGTGCAGGTTTAACAACAGGAAATTATGAATACCAATGGTTTTATGAAGGCGATTTTATAGACAATAACCCTAAAATTCTAGTTGATCAGCCAGGTAATTACGAACTAAGATTGGTAAATGATAAGGAATGTAAAACGGCTACCAAGATTGCCATCGCTACGGATGGAAAAGAAATTACCGATTCGAGTATTATTATTTTATATCCTAATCCAACTACAGACGGTCATTTTTCTGTAGCTATGCAATTTCCACACAAGACTAATGCAACCATAACAGTATATTCTCCGACAGGTGCGCTTGTAAAACAAAAACAGTTGACGCAAATAGAAACTTATTTGTATGATGATACGATCAATAGTTCGTCGGGAATGTATCTGGTGTCTGTTCATTCAGAATTTGGCACAAAAACTTTTAAAGTTATTGTGAAATAATTTAAACATAAACGATTTCCCCATAATCGATTAACCTGCTTTATGAAAAATAAAATTATAATACTGGTGTTTTTAATAGGTACATTTTTGTTCGCCGCAAATTTTGGACCGTACAAAATAGCTTCTTTATTCACTGAAAGTACTTCTAAAAAAGAATCAGATGTTGCAGAAACAGATTTGATTAGTATTGTTAAAAACGAAACTAAAAACACAAAGTCATTTAGCGCTGATATTCCGGAGGGAATCATTGGTGTTGTCGATGCTTCAGATGTGGATGATGCTTATGATAACGTTTTTCATCTTAAAGTAGATGATTTACCTGAAAATGGAGAAAGCGCTTATTTAGAATACGAATTATACGGATACGATCAGGCGGCTTCGATTTCAAGAAGTTTAAACAATCAGCCAAGTATTGGAGGGCAGTTTTTATCTCAAAATAAAAACTGGACAAAACAATCAGAACTGCTTTCTGAAAAATCTTTGCGTACCGGAGATAACGTCTTGTTATTTACCGCACCAGAAGGAAATTCAAATTCCTATAAAATTAAAAATGTTCGTATTGTTTATAAATCGGCACTTGCTTCGACTGATTTTACATTATTGAAATCAGCAAATAAACTATATATCAAAGGAACGAATTTTCCTTCTCAGATAAAAAAATTGAGTATCGGCGGAATTGCTATTGATGTAAGCCAGCCTGAATTTGAATTGGTTTTAGATGCCAAAGAGACCGGAAATTCTATTGTTGTGACTAAAGAAACTTCAACTGGATTGATCACTAATGAAAAATTAGATTTAAAGCATTTTACACAAGTAGACACTTTCAGACCGATAGAAAATGCAAAAGAAAGAATTTTCAAAACCATTAATTTTGAAACTGAAAACAAATTAGCATACAAAGATTTTCAAGCCGTTTTTCCGGCTGGAGCCTTAAAAAGTAATATCTCAGTTACAGTAAGTGGACTCCGAAAAATAGACATTGCGCCGCTTAATTCAGCAATGGTGAATGTTACCGGAAAAAATGCAGGTTTCCGATTATTGCCGCACGGAACTATTTTCGAGAAAGCAGTAACATTATCATTACCATACGACAAAAAAACAATTCCCGAAGGCTACACCGAAAAAGATATCAATGTATTTTATTTTGATGAAAATAAAAGATTATGGCAGGAAGTAACCAAAGATTCATTGGACATCAAACAAGGAATCATTAAAGCAAAAACGACTCACTTTACTGATTTTATTGCCGGAATTATTAAGATGCCGGAATCTCCTGAAACTTCCGGTTATACGCCAACAAGTATAAAAGATCTAAAAGCCGCAAGTCCTTTGGTTGGAATTCAGTCTATTGCACCACCTTCGGCAAACGTAAGAGGAACAGCCAGCACCGGGTTTTCAATCGTAATACCTGCCGGAAGAGGCGGCATGCAGCCTTCACTGAATTTACAATATGACAGCGATGGCGGGCACAGCTGGGCTGGTATGGGCTGGGATATTTCGGCTCCTGCAGTAAGTATTGATACCCGTTGGGGAGCGCCTCGTTATGATGCAGCAAATGAAACTGAAACTTATTCTATTTCAGGCGAACAGCTTATTCCGAATTCTCACAGAGCGGCTTGGACTTCGAGAACCACTGATAAACAATTTTACCCAAGACGCGAAGGTGCTTTTCAGCAGATTATCCGTAAAGGATCTTCTCCTAAAAATTATTACTGGATTGTAAGAGATAAAAGCGGAGTTGCCAGTTATTACGGAGGAACCGCTTCCGGACTTTCTACCGATGGAACTTTACAAGATGCTTCAGGAAATATTGGACATTGGGCACTTTGTCTTCAGGTCGATTTAAAAGGAAACACTGTTGAATATGCGTACGACAAACGTGATGGAGAACTTTATCTTAAAAAAGTATATTATACCGGTTTTGGTTCTCAAAAAGGAAATTACAATGTAACATTTGTAAAAAATTCCGATTTGGGTGAAGCCAACCGTCCTGACGTTCAGATTTCTGCCCGTTTAGGTTTCAGACAATTGAACAATCAGTTGTTACGAAAAATCGAGGTTCGCTACAAAGATGATATGGTGCGCAGTTACGAACTGAATTACAAAGAAGGTGCCTTTAAGAAAACCTTATTGAAGTCGATTTCAGAATATGACTCCGAATCAAAATTATTCTATACCAATACAATGGATTATTTTGATGATGTTCGTGATGCTTCCGGAAAATATAATCCGTTTGGACCTGAACAAAATTGGACTGTGCCGGATGATCATTTAAAGAATAATATTTTACCGAATATAGATCTTTCGGGTAAGCATACACTGGGTAATAGTTCTAACGGTAAATCTGGGGGAATTAATTACAGGATTGGAGTTGGATTGTCAACTGATTCCGGAAATTTCAAACAAAATACGGTAGGTGCCCATGGTGGAAACAGCTGGGGGTCATCTGAAACTATTGTTACATTAGAAGATTTAGATGGCGATCAGCTACCGGATAAAGTCTTTAGGAAAGGAGATAATGTTTATTACAGAAAAAATCTCTCTAATCAGGGTTCAAATTCGTTTGGAGAAATTCAGGAAATATCATTAAATACTATAGGAAATTCATCCAGCAAGACTTTCAACTGGGGAGTCGATTTAACGATAGGATACTCAAAAGTCAGCGCCAATGTTGGTTTTGATAAACAATATTCGAAGAGCAACACCAAAAGTTATTTTATGGACTTTAATGGGGATGGATTGGTAGATTTTGCCAATAACGGACAGGTATATTACAACCGGCTAGTTAATGGAGTGCCTACTTTTAAGCCAGGAAGTGCAGAAACGCCTTCGCCGGTTTCAGGTGATGGAAAACTTACTTTAAGTTTTCCGATCCCGGCAATGACTTTTGAAGAAATGCAGGTAAAAAACCCACTGCATGACGTGGTGCGTATGTGGGAAGCGCCCGTAACCGGACAGATTCAGGTATCGCATACTTATGAACTGCAAAAAGATTTATCAAAAGAAAGAGCAGAATATCTGACCAATGACGGAAAAGATAAAGCCGATGGGGTGCAGTTGTTTTTCCAGAAAGGAAATGCTTTAGTGTGGAAACAGGCCATTGCTGCAGATGACTATATTAGTAAATCTAAACAAGATTTAATAACGGTAACAAAAGGGGAAAAATTATTTTTCAGGGTAAGTTCCCTTATGGATGGAAGTTTTGACCAAGTTCTCTGGAGTCCCAAAATAGCTTATATAACCATAAATGATAATACAGGAAGTCTGGTTCCGATACCGGATAATGCTGTAGATGCCAACTTATATTCATTGAAAAATTATGATGCTGAAAAAGACTTTTTAAGCAGTACAAATTCTGGTTTATTGGTTTCTAACGGCAACATCACATTTGCTGGGAATTTTGTAAAACCCATTACATCAGATCATATTACCCTTAAGATTTTCAGAAAAGATCTTGATGCAGGAGCAGTTGAAACCGTGCTTTATCAGAAACAGTTTAATGCAAATGAAGTAGTGTCTTTTGACCTAAGTACTATCGGTGTTGTAAATAACAGTACTACGTCACAGATTCGTTTTGTTTTAGAGAGCCAGACCAATATTAACTGGAACACGATTTCTTTTAATCCTTCGATAAATATGCCTGCAATAGCGCCTGCAGCATCGGAGAATAAAAAAATAGATGTGTTTTTACAACGCTATAAAAAACGAAAAGGAGATTATCTTTTAGAAAAGAAATCTTCTGCTATTGACGGAGTTTTAGCCCTTAATTTAGCCCTTACCGATCTTAATCTGCTTCCAGCGGGATTTAATAATCTCAGATTTAAATTAAACGGTGCTGTTATCATTACTGCAAAACAGAACAATCAATTAATAGCCCGAAAACGCTACAAAATGGTTAATGCTGTTTTGACAGAAGATTTAAGTGTTACAGAGCCGGCAACTTTATTTACTGCAGTAATACAAGACCAGCCCATTGATTTAGAAATCAGTATTCCTGCTTTAGAAAGTAATGAGGTAACACAGCAGTGTGTAGCTCTTTTTCAAATGCCGATTTATTTAACTGTACAAAATGATACCCCGGGTTTATGGACAGCAGATACCAACAAATATGCTGTTTATTCTAATTTTTATACAGAAGAATTGCAACTGGGATTAGGACATAGAGAATGGGGAGGATTTGTAATCAATAATACAGGGACTTTTGCTTCTGATTTAGTAGCCGTTTCTCAATTAAGAACATCCGATACATACAACGCAGAACCCAACTTAGATCCTGACAACCAATCAGAAACAGAACAGCAAGGCTATGATATTGCAAAAGTTTACTTTGTAAGCATGCAGAGTACCTATAGTAAAAAGAATATGATTGGTCTGGAAGAAACTACTTTTATAGACAGTAGATTTATGGGAACTTCCCGTCTTGGAGAAGATGATATTGTGTCTTATTTTGATGCAAGTCTCCCAAGTCTAGATGGCGGTGGTACTATGGCACTGAACATCTTAAGTGAAAACGAAAGCACCAGTTATTCAGCCGGACTAAAAGTGGGGCCGCTTGGACCAGGAGGTAGTAAAGGAGAAGGAAAAAGTTACGTTACCCAAACCATGGCAGATTTTAACGGTGACCGTTTTCCGGATTATGTGCGTGGAAAAGAAGTGCAGTTTACTTCTCCAACAGGAGGAATCAGCACTAAAACAACTGAAATTTATAATTACAGCCATGGAGAGAGTAAATCAGACGGAATTAGTTCTGATGGAAGTTATTCTCATGCCTTTACCAAAACCGTTCAAAAAAGTATACCTATTACAGATAGTAACGGTTGCATTACAAATGAAATTGTGTCAGAAAAAGAGGCAACAGGTATCTCTGCAACCATGTCGCTGTCCGGTAATTTAGGAAAGAACGAAGATGAATCGCAGTACATGCATATTGATATCAATGGAGACGGGCTTGCTGACAGAATCAAAAAAACAGGTGAAGTAGCTTTAAACTCAGGTTACGGATTTTTACCTGAAGAAAAATGGAATTTTGAAGGGCTTGCAACTGGAGTTTCAGAAAGCTGGGCAATTAGTCCTTCAAGTGGTATGTCTTATAAAGGAGGATCTTTTACCGGTGGATTCAATTATGGGAAAGGAACAGATAATTCCAATACTTTAATGCTGGATGTTAACTCAGACGGGCTGGCTGATAAAGTGGAATATACCGGTGGGAAAATGATGGTGGCACTCAATATGGGAGATAGTTTTATGACTCCTATTGCTTATCCTAAATTCTCAAGGATGAACGAAAACAACAGTACCAATTATGGTATGAATGTAGGTTTTAGTTATGATATTCCTATTTTCCTAATTAGGATTACCCCTAGTCTTGGAGGCTCAACAGGTTTTAGTACCAATCGTACCGAAGCTACTTTTAATGACATGGATGGAGACGGAAATTGGGATTATGTGCTTTCTGATGATGAAGATCATTTGGTTGTTCGTCTCTCGAACATCAAACGAACCAATAAACTAAAAGGTGTAACCAATGCGGCAGGAAACAGTTATGTTGTAGATTATGAGCTACTAAAACCAAGTTACGAAAACCCTTCTGCTAAATGGGTCTTGCAGTCTGTCGATGTTTTTGACGGACATGTGGGTGACGGAATCGATCATTCGAAAGCAAAAATCAGATACGAAGACGGGTATCAGGATCGCCGTGAAAGGGAGTTTTATGGATTCGGAAAAGTAATCCAGGAACAAATTGATGCCGCAGATGATTCGGTTTTCTCAACAACGGTACAGGAGTTTTATAATCAGGATTATTACCGAAAAAATCTGTTGAAGTATAGTTATATACTGGATAAAAACAACAAAATGCGTCAGGAGTCTGAAAACGAATATAGTTTTGTTGATGTAGCAACGCAGGCAAGTGTTCCGGTATCAGACCTGAATTTACCTTCGTGCGATGACAAACGTATTTTTATAGGGCTGGTACACGCCAATCAAAAAATGTATGAAGGTGGTAGTGAGTATTTGGAAACCAATACCTATAACAAATATGACGCCAACGGAAATATTATACAGTACATCGATTCAGGTAATGGAACAGCTGATGACAAAGTAACCGCGAAAATAAGCTATTACGAAAGTACAACGCCTTATTACGGTGGGATTCCGAAACAATTAGAAGTTTCTACAACTGACGGGCTTCGTCGCAAAAGGGCTACAACAATCAATACAAAGACAGCCGAAGTAACCCAAATAAAAAATTACAGTGACGCAACTAAAATTGCTATTACAGATATTGAATATGATACATACGGAAACCTGCAAAAAATAATCGGACCAGAGAATCATAAAAAACAGCGTATGACTTTGGAGTATGTTTATGATGGCGACAATCATCAGTACATGACAGAAATAAAAGATGCTTTTGGATATCAGAATAAAATGGAATATGATTACCGCTTTGGAGCGGTATTAAAAACCACAGATCGCAACGATCAAAGTATGATTTATACACTGGATAGCAAAGGAAGAATGGCAACCATACAAGCGCCTTACGAGATTACATCCGGAAAACCCTATACAATTGCTTACGAATATTTTCCGGAAGCTAAAGTGCCGTATGCTAAAACGAGAAACTATGATCCTGAGTTAGATAAAGACATCGAGATTTTCACCTATACTGACGGATTAGGCAGAGCCTTGCAGGTTAAAAAAACGGCCAGTTTATTTACTCAGGCAGGAAGTCCCGATAAAGAAGCACAAATTGTATCAGGGAAAATTATTTATGACGGATTGGGAAGACCAACAACAAGCTACTATCCAACAACCACAACAACAGTCGATAATAAGTTTAGCACAGCAGTATCAACTGTAAACCCAACAAAAACAGAATATGATGAAGTTGGGCGTGCTGTAAAAATGACCTTGCCTGACGGTAGCACTAATACAATTGTTTTTAATGTAGAAAATTATGATGGTGTACAGACCTTGCATACGACGCAAACTGATGCATTAAATAAAATAAGCCAGAGTTATACAGATGCTAAAGGTAAAAATATAGCGAGAATGCAAAATGATCTACTAACGAAGTTTGGAATAAATGCTTTGGGAGAAATTATAAAAGTAACAGATGCTATGGACCATATTACCAAAAGCAGTTACGATTGGTTAGGTCGAAGAATTGAGTTTACACATCCTGATGCAGGGACAACAAGCATGAAATATGATTTGGCAGGTAACTTAACCAGTCGTGTTACGCAGGACATTAAAAATACAGTTCCAAACGATGGTGCGATAGTTTACGAATACAATTATAACCGATTAGAAAGTATAAAGTACCCGAAGAATCCACAAAATAATGTACAATACAATTATGGCAAATCCGATGGAACAGCGTCGCGCCGGGGCAGATTGTGGTTTGTACAAGATGCCAGCGGTGGACAGGAATTTTTCTATGGAAAATTAGGAGAGATTGAAAAAGAAATCCGTACTCTTCGCATTACGCCTACAGATATACAGACCTATATTTCGGAATTCGAATACGATACATGGAACCGTATCCAGAAAATGACCTATCCGGATGGTGAGGTTGTTGAGTATACCTATAACCGCGCCGGAAACCTGCAAAGCATGCAGGGCAAAAAAGAAAGCCATACGTACGATTACATTAAACAATTGAGTTACGATGAATTTGAACAGCGCAAGTATCTAAAATACGGTAACGATACCGAAACCAATTACACGTATGACGATGTAATGCGTAGGTTGCAGCAACTTCAGGTAAAAAGCGGTACCAGACAAGTCATGAACAATACATATGGTTATGATTTGGTGGGGAATGTACTAAATATCAAAAATACCGCGCCAGTTGTTAACAATACTTTAGGGGGAACTGCTTCGCATGAATACCAATACGATGATTTTTACAGGTTAAAATCGGCAAAAGCAACTTATCAGGGTGAGTTTACTAAAGCAAGCTATGAGCTGAATATGAGCTACAACAAAATGCACAATATTACCAAAAAAGATTTGGTGCATACCGTAAATAATGAGCAGAAAGGCTATGTATTAGATTATAATTACGATAACGAATTGCATCCAAATGCACCTAGCAAAATTGCTGAAATAGGAAAAACCGAACCAAGAGAATACATATATGACGGAAACGGAAACCCAACGAGTTATACTGAAGAAAAGAGCTTTAGAAAAATGACGTGGGACGAAGAAAACCGTTTGATGGGTATCAATGATAACGGCAGGATTCATCAATTTACCTATGATGCAGCAGGAGAACGAGTAATTAAAAGTTCTGGTGATTCTCAGAATGTTGCCATCAATGGAGAAACGGCTGCAACGATTGTACACACTGATGATTATACCGGTTATGTAAGTCCTTATTTTGTAATTAACAAAGGCAAATTCACTAAACATTACTTTGAGGGTGCAGGACGAATTGTAAGCAAATTAGGAAACGGATCATTTGCACAGCCATTAAAAATAACAGCAGGAGGCATAAATTACGGTAAGCTTACTGCCGAGCAGCAAAAAGCATTGGATAATTATGTTAAAACATTGGGGGTTCCACCAGGGCCGCCAACGCAACAGGGAATATATGCAACTCCTGAATTTACAGGTGATCCTTACCCAAGTGAAACACTTAAACCAGTTGAAGAAAACCAAGAACCACCAGAAGGTTGGCCGCGAAATCCGGTATTTAATGCACCGGGTGATGTACCGGGACCACCCGTACAATTTGGTCCTCCTGTTGAACCTGCTAATGTTAAACCCGGAGAAGGATTTACGGGAATCGGTCTGCCGGAAAATGATATTTTTTATTTTCATCCTGATCATTTGGGAAGTACTTCGTATATTACAACTAAAAACGGAAGCATAAGTCAGCATGTTGAGTATATTGCCTTTGGAGAGGTTTTGTTTGAGGAGCATTCCAGCTCGTTTTCCAGTCCATATTTGTTTAATGGGAAGGAACTTGATCGAGAAACTAATTTGAGCTATTACGGTGCTAGATATTATGATGCTAAAGCAAGTTTATGGTTAAGTGTTGATCCTTTAGCAGAAAAGTTCGCTGGACGCTCTCCTTATGAATATTGCTTTAGTAATCCTGTTAGATTAGTTGATCCTACAGGTATGGGACCAGACGATCCGCCTGCATGTAAAAACATTTATATAGTTTTAGATTATGACGGAAACAATAGTAATGATCGTAATCGAGAAAAAGTAGAATTTTCAAATATGGAAAGATCTGGCTGGAAGGGAATTTACGCGGCAAACATACAAGATGCGAATGAGCAGGTAACAAATTATTTAAATGGTACAAAAGCAAATAATATACTTTTAGAAACCCATGGTGGACCTGAAAATTACGTTAATAGAAATGGTGAAATAGTTGGGACAGGTACGTATGTATCTGTAGATAATAACAATCATAATCGAATAGGTGAGAAAGATTTATCTAAAAGTATTGCAGGAACAAATACAAGAAATCAAGCAGATGTCGATGCTCTTGTTGGAATAGTAAACCAAGTCAAATCACAGGGGAATTTTTATGTGCAAAGTTGCAATACTGCTGACAGTGATAATTTTTTTAATAACCTACGTTCTTTAACTGGCAGTACTGTAAATCTGTTTGGAAGTACAGAATTTACTTCCACACCGTTTTTTATAAATAGAGATAGACCGGGTGTAGCGAATTATAATCCAGCACAACTTTTTAATAGAAACACAATTACTTCTTCCAATGGAGGAAAAATGTATCAAGCTGGTTGTGGAGATGATCCCCCAATATTATTAAAAAATATACAAATAAATAAGTCAGGAATTGTTACATTTTAAAATAAGCAAAATGAAAAAAATATTATTTTTTTACTTCATAGTGTTCTGTGCTCATTCGCAGACTCCACTTCATAATTTACTAAAATCAATAAATGGAGTTGCTGAGATTAATATATCAAAAACTAATAGAATAAAATTTTTATTAGGAAAAGATGAATTAAGCGAATTTAACTCAAATAAAGTCATTGAACTTTATAAAAGTTCAGATACTAAAGCAGAAGTTTGCATGGTACCTATTAGCATATCCAGTAAGTTCCATGTTTACGTTGAAATACCATTGTTTCTTTTTATGGAGAAGAAAAATCTCCTTACTAGCAATACATATGGTTCTTATATAATATTTGATAAACAAACAAGTACATTATATCGAATAGAATCTGATATGGCTTGCGGTTCTGTATATAAAAAAAACAGAAAAATTCTAGTTACAAATAGTTATTTTGGAGCATTGATGGAAAGTGTTTTTATTTTAGATAATAATCTAAAAAATATTAAGATAGCTAATGGAAATATTGCAAATTAAATTTTTTGTATTGATAATCAGTTTTCACGTTTATAATTGAATATATCACTTATATCGCATCCCTCACGAATCCTTTCGTGTGATGCAAAGAGAGCAGACAAATAAAACAAATTTGATTATTGATAAAAAAAGATGAGGAATTAGTCTATTTCAAAGCTAAATTGTATGAAAAAAATTATGTTTTTTTACTTTGTTTTTACATCTGTATATTCACAGACTCATTTACACGATATTGTGAAATCTTGTAAAGAAGTGTTAGAAGTTAATATATCAAAATCTAACAGAGTCAAATTCTTACTTGGTAGTAATGATTGTAGTGTTTTTAAATCAAATAAGCTTGCTGAACTTTATAAAGATTTGAGTATAGAACCTGATATTTGTCTTGTGCCAATTAATGTTTCCGAAGACATGAATGTGTATGTTAAAATTCCAATACTACTTTTTAAAGAAGAAAAGAATGCAATTATATTTAACGTGTTTAATTCTTATTTGATATTTGATAAAAAAACAAGTACCTTTTATCAAATAAATTCAGATTTTGCATGTGGTTCAATATATAAGAAAAACAAAAAACAGTTGATAATTAATAGTTCTTTTAATAAATTGACTTCAGATGTTTTTAAACTTGATCAATATCTGAATATATCGGGAGCTCAAATTAATTAAGATTATTAATTACACTTAAGTAACCGTACTGGTGAGGTGTGGTGTGAATGGATAACGACTATGTGTGTTGTACAATGATTTATAAAATACGGAAGTAGGTCTTCCACAATCGTTGTGCAATCGAGGTTTTCTTATGTTTAAAGAGCATTTAAAAACCCTGATCATTTGAGAAGTACTTCATATATTACTACCAAGAACGGAAATCTAAATAATGAAAAATAAACTATTCTGCAGAAGCAAGATTCTTTATATATTATTGAACGTTATTTTTTTGGGATGTTCAAAGAATAATAATTCGTTTTATGATAAAGTAGTATACTATCATAGTAATTTTTATATGTTGCCTGGGCCACCCGATAATAGTGAAAAATTTGAGATTTATTATTCTGACTTTGTAGAAAAAAATACTAAAATTCATTATAAAGACCTATCTCAATTTGGATTTATAAAAAGTGAAATTAACAATAATTTTTCTGACAAGATAGATGCCTTCTTTACAGATCAAAACCCTGGGAAATATTATCCTGATTATAAATGTTTAAATTGTTACCAAGATGTTTTACTTTTTTATAAAAATAACCAATTAATTGGTATCGCTAAGTTTGACTTTAAATGTGATAAATATTGTTATACCAACTTTGAGGCAAATAAAGAAAGATATTTAAAGAAAGATTGTCTACAGTATAAGTATCTCTTTAAAGAATAAGGTTTGTCTGGACAAAAAAATCTGAACGTGATAAAGGGTAACACTTATAATTATGAATAGAAAAATAGAAAAATACATTTTAGTATGTATTTTTTCAATATTGTTTTGCAATTGTTCCCATTATAATAATGTAGATGAACTTGAAACAATTTATGGTAATACAGGAGATTGTAAAGAATTATACAAGATAAAATATACTGAAAGTACGATTGTAATGATAAATTCTTCTATACAAGGAAAAAGTACTCAAACTGATAGTACTATTTTTTATAAGAAACAAAATGGATATTATGATAAAAGAATTTTAGAAAATCAGATGTTTTCTAAAAAACCTAAGACAGCACCTTTATTAAGTTTCTCAAGTAAAAAAGATACATTTTATACTTATAGGAATTTGCTAGGTGAATTTTATTGTCAAGTTAATAAAATTAACTCTAATAAATTTAGAACAACTTTTGCTTTTAAAGATAGTTTAAAGTTTAAGTACAAAACTGTAATCTATTATGATCAAAATTATAGAATTCAAAAAATTGAGGAGGACTACAATAAAGATAAATTTATTTTTATCAGTAAAAAATATTGAAAAATCAACTATGAAAAAAATAATATTACTTGTAACTATCCTTTTATTTACAACAACCGGACACGCTAAATTTATTAAAGCTGTCTTATTTATGGAAGACGGATCAACTAAAAAAGGCCTTGCTGAAATGGTAGAAAGTGATGATTCTAAAGTCTATTTTAAAACAGATGAAGAAGCTAAAAAAGAAAAAATTGAAAGTGTCAACATCAAAAAAATTGAATATGCAGATTCTGAAAGCAAAAAATATATTGCGGAACGATTATATGCCACAACAGCTAATATTCTAACAGGCAAATTTTCGAGATCAAAGAAAAAACTGTGGTTTTATATGGTTCATGATAAAAATGTAAAAATAGGTGCGATTGCCTCGGATGGCAGTAATCGTCGAAATGCAGCAGGAACGAGTACTGTAGTTACTTTTGCGAATACAGCTTATTATTTTGGTAAAAAAAATAGTATAGAATTAGTATTTGGTTATGCTACAACAGGATCAAATGGTTTCGCAATAGGAACAGATTCACTTATTAGAAAAATGTCAAGAGAAGCTTTTGCAGATTGTCCAAAACTTATTGATGCAATTTCGAAAGAAGATTTTAAATCCGGATCTGTCATGGATCAATTAAAAACTATTTTTGAGAAAATAAAATGCAAATAAACATTTTAGTAGTGCTAGGTATTGTATTCATATAGTTTGTTTTGTAAAAAGATTTATTTAATGATTAAAGATTTACATTCATTTGTAAGAATTGAAGTTCCTCGTGCTGAAATCTTTCCACATTTTTTCGCATACAATCTGTTGAAGGTTTTCGAAAAACTATGGTATGTACCTAAATTTTTATCTCCAACCTTTAAAAATAATTTTTCCAAACCAGGAACAGGTAATTATATTATTTATTTTGATGACAACAATACCGCAAGATATCAATTACTAACTTTTCTGCAAGACATTTCATTTTCTACTCAAATCAATGATCTTACCGCTGTTCGTTTCATCGGATTAAAGTTTGTTGAGTGTCATTTTTCTTTTTCTGACTTGGAAACAGGTAAGACAAATATTCAATTTGAATGTCTACTTAAGCTGAGTTCACGCTTTTGGGGATTATTATTTGAAACTTTAGCACGTAAAACAGTACAGCGTCATTTGGATACATTTTTGATTCAAAGTGCTAAGGAATATGAACAGTTTTGGTTATTAAAACGCAGAGATACTTTCGTTCAAAACATTTAACACAAAAAAATCTTCTGTAACGGAAATGATAAAGTACTGAACGATCTATGTCTTTTCATAAACTAGAAGTAGTTAAAATAAGTAATGAACAAAGTTTGCTGAGATATTTTTATAATGTATTGATTAATGCACCCACAAATGGAAAAAATTAAAAAAATCAATTCCAAATATATATTAAACATTTCTATTTTAATTGGTCTTGTATTATTAGCTGCCTTTTATATTAATAATTATAAGAAAACTATAGAATTAGAAGAAGAGCTAGCCAGAATTAATAGAGAAATATATCAGAATCAAATAAATTCTAAAAAAAGAGAAAAAGAATTTACAGAGGAAGAAAAAAAACTTGAGAAAAAGAATAATAGTATAGAGAATTAAATGAATGCATTCAATATTTATCTTGTAAGTTACTTTAACATATAATTTAAAATTCAATCTGTTCAATCTTAGAACTAAATGCACCTATTGTTCTGAGAATAAGTCAATTTAGATCGACAAACAAAATGAATAAAATATGGACCTTAATGAAGCTATCAATATCGTTAAAAGTTTTAAAAATGAAAGTGTCAAAGAAACTTTAAAGGATTTAGAGAGATTAGAGAAAACCATTTCGTTTTCAAATTTCGAAAGTATTTTTTTGGCAGCAAAAATAATAAAAGATGCTTCATCACAAATTGATGAAATCGTCCATGCATCAGGTATAATGATAGCAAAAGAAGTTTGGCTAAATGAAGATGAGGAAGTACAATATTTATCACTTGGTGCTGGAAATCATAAAGAACGTTTTGATATGGAAACCAATTTGCGAATTGCTGAATTTAAATTTGGTAAATGGAATGATAACAGTGCAAATGGGATAAGACGAAGAGGCTATTTCAGCAACTATATTAATCTTCTAACTGCAAACGATCAACGCAATAAATATTTCATAGTGGAAGATAAAAAGTCCTTCCTAAAATTTGTAAGTGGAAAAGCAACGTGGAGAAATGTATTGAGTAAAAATCCATCAGGTTTTAAAAAGCTGGAAAAATTTATAATTGAGAATAAAAAAGAACATTTAGTTACAGTTGGTGAAATTCATAAAGAATTTGAAGAATTGGTTGCTATAATAGATTATAATCAAATAATAGAAAACATAAATTAACATCAAATTCCTATAGAAAGTTGAGGTTATTTTTAGTTTTTTCTAAATATTAGTTTTCAATACTTCTAACAAGATTTATCCAATCGGTCAATTCCATTGACGGATATTTATTATTGTAATATTTCCCAACAATCTGAGCAGCCGAAAGTAATCTACTAGACTTCAGATATGGATTTATTTCATTTAGAAGTTGTACATTATTTATTTTTAACAATTTACCATCTTTAAATATATCTTGTTCAATTTCACTTACTTCATAAATATTGATATTTTCATTATTATCTTTTTCCTGAACCAAATTTGGCGTAAAAAAAGTATTTATATTTTTAAAAAAATCAATAATATTAGATCTTTTAAATAAAACTGGCAAATCACCATTTTTAAGTCTTCTTCTTACTAGTTCACCATCTTTTACTTCTGACTGAAAAAATGTTCGGGAATAAAATGAAACACTTTTCCCTACATTTAATCTCTCTTTTGCTACATGGAAATTCCAGCAAACAAAAACATCATTTACACCATCATATCCCAAAAAAATAAATGGATTCGGAGATAATTTTATCGAATCAAATTCAGATTTAACTGGTAATTGAGCTCTTGTTGTTGTATCTCTATCTGAAAAATATGCACTAGATATATTCTTAACATAAACGTGATATTTTTGATCTTCAAATGACATTAAAAAAGGTTGTACGCCCTCAATATAACAAAAATCGTCAGACTGTTCTAAAATTTCTCTAGTTAATGCTAACAATGTCTCGGGCTTTATTTTATCTATATTCTTAAATTCATTCATAACCCTAAACTTTTAAATAATAAACTATCATGTATTTCCAAACTTTGTTCAATAACACTTGGAATGTTCGAAAGATCACAATCAAATGTTATATTAGAAATCTGAATAGGAATTGCGTTTGAATGAATGTTAGGAATATCTGCAACTTTATAAAAAGACAATGTATCTGATGCTTGTTGGTAATCAAAAAATACATCTCCTAACTTTTCATATTCATTTCCCACAGTCTTGTATATAATTTCGTTCATACGAAGTTGCACATTAATATTAGTTATTTTTGCAACAATCATATCTCTAATATTCAAAATACTGATTCCCATACCAGTTTCAATAACAAAGACAGAACCTATCAATAAATTTGAACTTGGATTATTATTTAATTGTTCTATAGAAAACCTGTGTATTCTTTTTGATTTAGTTGTTGATTTTATTTCAAGTTTATCTTTACCATCATTAAAATCAAATTTATCAAATGGTGAAATATGCCAAGAATTAATTAAATATTCCGGATCTAAAGATTTTTCAATTACTAATAATTCCCCCCACAAACCCTGAAGTGATTTAACAGCAGGCTTAGTAATAGAGCTAAATAGTTCAATAACTTTCCTCACTTCTCTGTAAAGATCTCTTTCAGTAGGTATTGAATCAATCTGCTGTAATATGATTGAAAAAACATCCGTAAAATATTGTTGTAAATCTTTATTTAAAGTCTTTAAAAGTACTATAGTGAAAATTTCACTCGAATTATTTTCATTCTCTCTTATACTGCATTCTTGAGAAAACAATACAGAAATTAATTCTAAATTAATATCTATTGAATTGGTTAGATTATCACATTTTATAAAAAACAATGGGTAGCCATCAGTTGATGCACCAATTTTATGATTGCCCGAAAATGGTACAGATTCAACTGAAACATATTCTTGATCTCCATTGTTTCTATGCTGAAGTTCTAAAAAAACCTTATATCCGGAGTTTTCCATACTATTCATCATCTTCAAACGTTAAAATATCCGGCTCAATTGTACTATATCCTGTTGCAAAATTCTGTGGATAATAAATAGCAATAGTGTATATTATTTTTCCAACATATTTATTAATTTCTTTACATTTCAATTTAATTTTGTGAATTTGGATATAAATTGAATCTTCATCTTTAATTTTGCTATCTCCCGGATATACTTGATTTCCTGTAGTTGATCGCCCAGTAAACAACTGATCAATTTTTAAACTGGAAGAGTTGAATGAACGCTCTCTAAATTCACTTTCAAATGCCATCTGAACAAATTTAACATTTGAAATTGGACATACAACTTTTTCTGACAAATACTGCAAATACCTGATTGTAGCCATCTTACGCGCTGTATCTGAATAATTACCAAATTTAAACTGAGTTAAAAAATCAATTGCTTTATCGACAGAAACTGTCGAAATTTTATGATTTCTGTCTGCTGTTAAATACTGTGGCTCCCATAATGTAAAATTATTATTAGCTAAAAAGTTTTCAATTACTCCTTTATTTGATTCAATAAATTGTAAAGCATTCATTGCATGCCATCCTTTCATTTTTGATTGTACAATACTAAATGGAAGAATGTTCTTTCTTGTAGGACTTAATTTCTCAGCTAAAATCAGTTGTTGTTGAACGTTTACTAAACTATCCGTATTTTTCAACCAAGATCGCATCTCTTCTTCATGTTTAACGTATTCAACATATTCAACAATAGAATCTGTAGGTAAATAAACCCTACAAGCGTTTAAATACTTCTGTTTATAACCAAAAAAACGACATCTTTGTTGAATTGTGTCAGCATTCGATTTACCCTTAGTATATCTTGGCATATACGTTACAGCAAGGTTTTCTACAGTAAAGCCACGATTAAGCATATCGGCTCCAACTAGTATATGAGATGAAGCGCTATCCCAATCAACTTCTTTTGTAGCATCAATTTCACTTATTATTAAATATAATTGAGAATCATTAATTGCATCAGAAATAAATGGTTTTATTTCGGAAAAATGAGGAACTTCATCTCCACTGGAATAGAATTGTGCAGTTTCTTTGTTATACAATTCTTCAAACTCCCTATCTAAATCAATTCGAGCGATGTCATCATTTTCAAGATTAAGTATGGTAGTCCACCTACCTATTAATTCCTTCGTCCAACCATGAAATTTTCTACTAACCTCCTTCTGCCTATCAGCGTGTATCATCATCGACAAAAACTTAACTTTTTTCCAATACGAAGTGATGAGTGCGACACTTAGTATATAAAATTGTATGGCCTCTTTAAGAGAATCTGGTGCATGACCTAAGTTATTATCTTTATAATGATAAACTTCATTGTCCGGAATTGATATAACTAAATGTGGATAATCTTGAAAAAAGGTTTTTCCTCCTGTATATTTTTTACCAGGAGTTAATACTGTATGGCTTTTCGGCGAAAGTAAATCCATAATACTAATCAATAATGGACCTTGTGGCGTTGCTGTATATTGAACATAAGAATGATTTGGAATTGATGCTCTTAAATTCAGTATACTAGAATAGGTACTAGATTCCTTATTATCAGTTTCTTCATCCCACTCAGGTGAAGTACTAGCCTTTTTACTATTCGCAAAGGCAAAGCCATTCAATGAAGCCTGGTCGGCCTCATCATCAATAATCAAAACTCCTTGTTTACCTAGTTCTTGTTGAATTATCCTTGATTTAAATATATCTGCTAATTCATTAACATGTTTAAAGTGTTTAAGTAAAGTAATTAAAATTGTAGGTTTAGTAGTCAATCTCATTTTACCTCCTATTTCATCAATTTTACTTAAGGTTGGGTTTTCATATATTTTATAAACATTATTTAAAGAGCTATCTTTAATTAAATCCTTTGTTAAACGCTTAGTTGTCTGCGAAAGTAAATTTGTCTTTGTACCCGCTAGAAAAATAATAATACGATAACCATTGTCTGCTGCTAATGCGGTTAAAGAAGTAAAAGACATCGTTTTTCCACTTTGTACATATCCGACAGAAAGATGTGTAGTATCCTGATCTTGCAATAGCCTAGGGTTAGTGCAGTTAGACAAAATTTGATTGGTTTCACTAATTAGATTTTCGATTTCATCTTGATCCAAAAATTCTTGAAAACGAGTAACTAGATCATCCATTTTAGGCCCCATTTCTGGTTTAAAATGATTATTTAAATTTTCAGAAGAAAGTATTTTTATTTCCATAAAATAAATTTTACTCTTGTACTATATAATTATTAAAAATAGTTCTCAGTTCAGAAGGATATTTCATGCTTTTTTTTGTTGCGAGAAATTCCGCTAAAGCAAAAGATTTAAATATTGCAATAATAGGTTGATAATCATTAGCCTTTTTAAACTGTTCAAAACGATTAAAAAAAGGATGAGCCAAATTGATTTTACAAACAAGAACTTCAATATTGTCACTTGATAAAGATTTCTGTTTCACGGAATATAAAGCATCTGATTCATCTTCATTTATTAAATCCACTTCAAATTTACAGGTAACTCCTTCATAATCAAAAGAATCAACTACTGACCCTAACGATAATGCTTCTGAAATTATCTGTTCTTCTTTCTCTGCATTTTCTAAATCCGATGTAAGGACTTCAACCTTCTTAATTTTATCTGTTAATGGCTCTTTTACAACTTCTTTTTTTTGAGTATTAACAATTCTTGTTGCTATTTTAGAATTTTCCTCTTTCGTTTTAACTCTATAATTATCCGCTTGACTGAGTAAATTGAATGAAGGATCCTTAAGTTCATCTCGTAATGCATCAATAAAAGCATTTAAATTTTCTTTATCTGTGAAACCATTTTTATTAAATGTAACATCAAATCCTTCTAATTCAAGTTCTCCAAAAAGTCGTTTATATCGAAAATTACCTGGAGAGCCAAAAATTGAGGGAGGAAAAAAGCGATCCTCATCACTTCCAACAATCACTCTACCTCTTCTTAATAAAACTAGACCATTTGCATTGTTTTGAATAGATTTTAATATAGCTATGAATCCCTTAGCTTTGTATTTTCCAAGTTGAAAATCGATCTGTTTTTTCCATAAAACTTCTTTACCACTTTCATCATTAAAAAATGGGACATTTAAAACCTCAAACTTTGGAGCTTGAAGATATTCTCCATTCACAATAATTTCAATTTCTTCCTTTCCTAAAAAAACTCTATAAATACTAGCTAAATGTCTTCTTACCTTATCCATTTGATATGGCGAAGGCGCGTTATGTGACAAGCCAGAAAGAACAATCTCTGTATAATGGAGGCTTTCATTCACTGGAGATTCCACTACAATTAATTCTTCTTTGTTTTCAGACGTTATCCTTTGTAAATCAAATTCTGTAAATCGCTCGACAGACTCACTTATAGCTTTGGTACGAACCGTCCACTTATCTGCTAGCCAAATAGATGCAGTTTTCATACCCATACCAAACTCATTTAGTTTAGTATTGTCCAAAGGAATATTTGCAGGTTCAAAGGCTCTGAGGTAATTATTAAAATTAATACCTGCGGCGTTATCTTTAATTATAATTTTACTAGCATTTTGATCAACATCAATACTTATTCTAAAAACATATTGATCATTAATCTTTAATATATTGTCTTTATTATCAAAATATGATTGAACAGAATTATCTACATATTCACTTAATGCAAGAGCAACAGTATTATTTAAGGCACGAAATGTCTTATATACATTCAGTTGTAATGCGATTGACACTTTTTCTATTTGGCTCATGGCTAATTAATTTTTCTGCGATTGTTTTAACAAGATCAACATTTACGGCATTTCCAAATGCTTTGAAAGCAGCTGGGATAGTATCTGGATATTTTTTCAATCTTTGCATACCCTGCAAAGAGGCTGCCTCATCCTTTGTCATATATCTACCTTTTAAACCTTCCCCCTCATCTAATGATTCGGTTGGAAGAGTTACCCAAGGAAAAATTGGAATTTGTGTTGTAGTTAAAACTAGTGCAGGAGAATAAGTTGGTTTTTTGACTCTGATGCCTGAGGGTCTGAATTGAATAATTTTATTAAAAATTGTGGGATTGTCTTCAGTTCCACAGTTCCACTCAAATTTTTGATGACTATTCTCAAATGTCTTAATTTTAGGTAGCCAAGAATCTAACCATGTTTTATTTTGCTCGTAGAATTCTCTATTACGCTTTATAAATTGAATTTTCCAAGTTGGAAATTTTTTACTCTTACTAGTTACTGCATAATTTGGTAAAAAAGTCAAACAATCATCCTTGGTAGGTCCTTTTACGGAAGCGCCAAATTTACCTTTTTTATTTTTTAGCTGTTCTAACGATTGAAAAGCTGGTGCTATTTCCTCATAATCATAATTTGCTCCAAATTCCATTGCCCAAATTGGAAAAGTAGGTAATTTTCCGCCATGCTTATATAGTTCGTCTAGGAACTCTTGCCAGATTAATAAATGATTTCTTGTATCATTTCTTAAATGCATAAAATCTTTAGCAGATTCATCTACTATATTTTTTATATCACATTCATAGCGTTTTGGTAAAGGAAACTCAAAATCTTTAAGAGGTTCTATTGATTTTTCAGTTTTTAATTTACCTACAATGTAAAATCGAAACCTATGTTGAGGCGTACCAAACTGATGTGGTGATAAAATAGTTTCTTTTACATCATATAAAGTAGAAAGTGTTTGATAAATAATGTTCCATGTATTTCCCTTATCATGATTTTTTAAATTTTGCACATTTTCTAGAAAAACATACTTTGGTTTATGATATTCTAGAATTTCCATAATATTTGTAAATAAGTTACCTCTATCTTCAGTAAAACCTAATCTTTTTCCAGCCTGTGAAAAAGGTTGGCAAGGAAAACCGCCACACAAGATATCGTGCTTTGGAATTTTACTAACAGGTATCTTCGTAATATCTCCATAAATTGGAGTTTCAGGAAAATTTTCAGCATATAGTTTTTGTAATTCTGGCTGAAGTTCACTTGCAAAAACACAATCGTGTCCTAATTCTTCTAAAGCAAGATGAAATCCCCCAAGACCCGCAAATAAATCTATGAATTTAAATTTTTTTGGATTCTTTTTTGACATTATTTTTATTAAATTATATAGATTACCTTAACTATTGTCGAGTAGATTAAATTCAAATCCTAAATACCATGAGAATTTAGATAAGTAATCTAAGCTACAATTGAATTTACCACTTTCAATCTTTGAAATTGTGGTTCTGCTCACCTTCATTATTTCCGCTAGCTGCTCTTGATTGTATCCTTTTTTCTCTCTTATTTTACGAATACTTTCTCCCATTTTTATACGGCAATTATGAAGATGGTTTTCTATTGTACAATCAGCACTTTGTTTTTCAACTTTCATGAGTTCTTATGATTCGGATATTTGTCTCGTAATGATTTCGACGGCTTCTTCTTTGCTAAGAATATTGTTAAATTCCCGCAATGAATCTTCATCTCTGTAAACTCCATTTCTGTCATTCCAACTTAACCATTCAATTAGATTTTCACGAGACCAAAATTGCAATTCAGATTGAAGTTTATCTCCACTTAAATTCATTAGCTTATAAAATGGATGTCTAAATTTTTCTTCTTCAGTTACACTTAGATTCATTATGATTGAATTATTTGATTAAAATTTTATTTATTTTACTCTGGAATTACTAATAATGTTCCTGCATGTTCATCTCCATTCCTATCTAAAATAGTTAACCAAACATTGGTTTCTATTCCATTTATACTGTTAGACATATTAACTTCCATTTTTTGTTCACTAACTTTAATGACTATTCCTTCTACTTGTGAAAAGTCAGATTTATTTATAGTTACTTTTTGCCCCATTAGATCATCAGTTTCGACTTCAACAACCTCTAAATCCGTTAATTTAACTTTATTTATCGGAGGAAAAGGTAGACCAGTATTCAATGCTTGAATTTCCGCTCTAGACCTTTCTTGGTCTGTAATAACTTCTAAAACCACATATAATTGGTTTGGTTTTTCATGTGCTAATGGGGTATGAAATTTTACAATTTGGCCTTCTTTAACTGCTTTCATGATGCTAATTTTATTTATTATTTATGCATAAAAAATATGATTCAAATATAATAAAAAAAGTCCTTTGAAGGTGCAATATATTGAACATTTAAAAAAGATAACTTATGAAAACTACAGAGATGTGGAAAATTTAATTATTGTAGAGAATTTTAACAACTAAAAATAATTATATTAAAAATACAAACAAATCATAACAACTATAATTATGAAAAAACTAAAATAGAAAGTAAGTTTATATCTGTTATCTATTTGCACCAATTTCGATGTTAGTTTTATTTTTTCCTGATAAATTATATTTTGATATCTATCTTTCATTATTTCAAAGATATTAAAGTGATTGCATTTTGTTTTACGGATTCCCATAATTGCGACGATTTTTTGAATGTACTCGAAGATGTCGGGAACTTTTTCATGCGCCATAAGCACGGTCTAAAAAATAGATTTGCCCAAAAGTATTTTTAAAGAGGTTCTGCAGGGATTAAAATTGCTTTTTATATAGACTATTTTTCTGAAGCAAAAGTCAAGAAACTACAATCTCAAACTAAAAATAAAGTTTACTAAATTCTTCGATTGTTTTATAACCTAAAAATGAATGCCTTCTTTTTTTATTATACCAATTTTCAATGTATTCGTATACATCAACTTTCATCTGTTTCCTCGATATTAGCTTAAGAAAAACGAAATTGATTATGATTTAACAAAGTTTATAATGTTTATTTGAATTTTAATCTACTATATTCCTATGGTAAGTTTTTTTATGTCGTCTGTTTTTAATGCGTTAGTTACTAAATAAAATTTATAGTCTGAAACTTTTAGACTCTTTGTTTTTTTTATCCATTTTATCAATTCTTGAGCCTTTTCATAACTCGTAAAGGCTAAAGTAGCTGGCTTTTCCATATCAATGTTTTGTATACCTAATTGTTTATCTTCTATAACAATATACCAAAGTTTAGGAGCCCAGCTATCACTATCTGACAAAATTATAGGCGAAGTTGCAGTTACAGAACCAGTTACATATTGAATCACGTCGTCATATTCCGGTACTGTATTTTGTCCTTCAATCACTTTTCTAAGTAGAAAATCATAGGATAATAGTAATGGTATATTTGTTATGGATACTTTTTTGCTATCATAACCAAAATCAGGACTCATGAGTTCCATCTCATTTACCCTAATTTTATTTTGATCGGTAATCGCTATTGTCCCATTATATAAACCATCAAAATCAAAATAACTCAGAGATTTTTCATTTTTTGCTTTTAGAGTTACTTCCACAATTATATTTCCGCTAATATTCTCATTTGGCAGTGAGGATCTATTAACTTCAAATTCATTTTTATTAACTAAAGCTGCACTTAATCCCGCCATTTTCTCTGAAAAACTTTTCTCCTCACTAAACGTTTTTGTATTTGATACTTCTGCTGCAAGTTTGCCTTGAATAGTACCACTCATCCCTATTTCAGGTGAAAAAGAAGTTGTTGTAGAAGTACCTCCTATAATTTTCCCTAGATCGATAGTCACAGTCTCGGTGGCAATTTTATCCCAACTCACAAATTCAATTTTATCTTTCAGGGCATCTGGTATACTAATTTTAAAATTTATTCTTTCAAGTCGATCTGCTTTTTGAGTTCCTATCACATTAATATTAATTACGATTCTCTTTTTAAATGACAAATTCCCTGAGACTTTTGTTTTTTGTGAGGATTCTTTAACTGAAAGTGCCATTGAGCCAAACAGTTCTTTGGCGTTAGTAGATTTCTTGCCTAAGTCTTCTATAATAGCACTTTGACCTGCCTCGGAAAAATCAAATATCGTTTTATCTGACTTTGTATCTGGATCAAGGACAAAGGCATTAATCTTAACTATTTTATTCGCTGAATCTAAATCATTGTATGATACACCAGCGTTACCTAATTCTTTATAATAAGTCATTACTTTTGGTGTACTACCACAAGAACTAAGCAGCAGTGTGATAAGAAAGAGAATGAATATTTTTTTCATATTATAGTAAATTAAATTTATTAGATAATTGAAAATTGGGAAGCTTGACAATACAAAAAATTGATTTATTTCTTGTTGAACAATTCTCCTTCTTAAGTCCACTTTGTACAACCTCACCATCATATTGCGATTTTGGTAACTTAAGTACTTCCGATGAGAAACAATTTAATGATACTAATCCCTGTACAGTATCAGCAATATTGTAACAGTTCCAGGTAGTTCTTGAGATTTCGGATTCTAAGACCAGTGCATATTTCATAACATAAGTATTTAATTATCAACAACTAAACAAATATAAATTAATAATTATCATCAAAAACAGGTAATTCTACCTGTTTTTCATAAAAATCAATAATAAGAAATAAGTTATTCTATTGCAATCCCGCTCAATCCAAATTATAGTTAACATAATCAACAACTTGTCAAGATAGATATTATATATTAGAATAAAATGAGTATCTAAAATTATACGTTTAAACAGATATTCATTATCTTTACATTGTAGTGATTTAATACGCCGAAAGTTAAGTGACCCTATAGGTGACCCTTGCTTAAATAATATATCACAATCCTTGTATTTACTGGAATTGACATAAAATCAGCGGAACCTCTTTCTCCGCCAGTAGAAGTTTCAAAAGAAACTTTAAAAATCAATAGCCTTCAAACATTATAGTTTGAAGGCTATTCTGTTTTCTGGCGATTTCAAAAATACATATTATTTTAACTGTCAATAGAGAAACAGATCGATACAAAAAGCTATGTGGGAGAAAAAAAATATCGCAGACAGCACAAAGTTTTGTATTAATTTAACTTTGCGTTTTCTTTGTTTTCTAAAGCGTTATTGGATAAAATCTTCCTGTTTTCTGCGGTAAAAAATAATTAGGGATTATGCTTTTATATTTAAGCTAAAGTTCGTAATCTTTATATGAATGTAGCTTTGCTAATTCTATGCTTTTTAAGACGTTTTTAGATAAAAATATTGGTTAAGTGTAACTTCATTTCGTCGCAATCAAAAGTATGTAAAAACTGCCACTGAAATAATAAAATAAAAAAAAACGCTTTCTTGGAAGGAAAGCGTTTCTTACGTCATGTTTTTTTGTTTTTTCTTTGAAAAAGAGGTCGATTTATTTATCGATAGAACCTAAAACACGTTTCATAAACGCATTAAGAGCTTCTTTCTTATCGGTGCCCTGAACAACCATTTTGTGTACTTCAAGCGCGCCATACATATTAGAAATTAATTCACCAATTACATCTAATTCTTCATCTTTTAGGGATGGAATTTCGGTCATTGCTTCCAGAACTTCGATTGTTTCAATAATATAATCCTGATCGTTTTCTTCGATAAATTGGGTCAACTGCTTTATTACAGGTAATTTCATATTTATACTTCTTAGATTTTTAGACATTCTTAGACTCTTAGACTTTTTTAAAAATTAAGACAACATCTAAGAAGTCTAAAAATCTAAGCCAGTCTAACTAATCTAAATTTAAGCAATTGCGTTTACCAAGTCGATTAAAACTTCTTGTTTGTTGGTTTGAGTTTCTCCAACTAATTTTCCATTTACAAAAGTGGCGAATGTTGGCAGGTTGCTTACATTAGCTAATTTTCGTGATTCAGGAGAATTTTCTGCATCAACCAAAACAAAAGTGATAGCTTCATTTTCTGTTGCTAATTTTTTGAATTTTGGTTTCATAATACGGCAATTTCCACACCATGAAGCTGAATATTGTACTACTACTTTTTCGTTTTTAGCAACTAAATCTGCTAATGTATCTTCGTTTAAGTCGATTAACATAATTTTTAAATTTTCAATGTCAATTTCAATAACAAAAATCAATTTTAGGTAAAGTCAATTTAAATGCCCATAGTAGATTTGAAAAATATTAGAACGTAGTTAAAAAACGATCCTAAAATTTCCCTGACATTGAAATTGCAATTGATTTTTGACATTGCAATTGAAATTATTGTTATTGATTTTTTGAGAGAAAAACTCCAAATCCTCAAATTGGGATTTGGGATTTGGAATTTTATAAAATGTGGTATTCTATTTCTTAGTTTGCGCTCAAGTATTCAGCTGTACTGATTCTGTCTGCGCTCATTGCTTCTTTTCCAGCTTCCCAGTTTGCAGGACAAACTTCTCCTTTTTCCTGGATATGAGTATAAGCATCAACCATACGTAAATATTCGTTTACGTTACGGCCTAATGGCATATCGTTTACACTTTCGTGGAAAATTTTTCCAGTTTCGTCAATAAGGTAAGTAGCTCTGTAAGTTACGTTTGAACCTTCGATGATTACTGAATCCGTTTCTTCGCTGTATTCTGTAGAATCGATATCTAAAATTCCTAAGATATTAGATAAATTACGGTTTGTATCTGCCAAAATTGGGTAAGTTACACCTTCGATTCCACCATTGTTTTTTGGAGTGTTTAACCAAGCAAAGTGTACTTCGTTTGTGTCGCATGAAGCTCCGATTACGATAGTATTTCTTTTCTCAAATTCTGGTAATGCAGCTTGAAAGGCGTGTAATTCAGTTGGACATACAAAAGTGAAATCTTTTGGGTACCAGAACAATAATACTTTTTTGTTGTTGTTTACTGCTTCTTCAAAGATGTTGATTTTTAAATTATCACCCATTTCTGAAATAGCATCTACTGCAATACTTGGGAATTTTTTTCCTACTAAAGACATATTTTTCGTTTTACGTTAAAAATTTATTTCTGATGCAAAAATAGGGTATAACTACACCTTCTTACAATAAGAAGTGATTATAAATATTTATAAGTTGATAGTTTTTGGCTATGTATAATTGTAAGTTATTGGATGTCAATATTTACCGGAAGAATTCCGTTGCAAGGAATATTTTCTAAAAATTGAATTCCTGCATTTTTTTGGAACTCATTAAAATCCTGATAGACCTGAATTAATCCTGAAGCCTTTGTTAGATAAGGAATAATAGGTAATACGTAAGGATTTCCGAAAACGTAAACAATACATTTTTTGGTTTGCAGTAAGTTCGAAAGCAATTCTAAAACCTCGTCATTGATTTCAAAATTGTTCATAGGTTTTGCTTTTGGAACAAATAATGAAATAATAATAGTTTCGAAATTCTCTAAACTCGATGCAATTGATTTAATATCTGAAACTTCTAAGTTTTCGAAAGCAAATTCGGGAGATTGTAATTTTGAATTTAATGTTTGAAAGAAAGTATTCTCTACACCTTTATATAAACTCAGTTTTGCTAATTGATTGTTTTTTTGTGCTTCAAAAGCTAATTCAGTATTTAAGTTGTCGATAATTTTTGTAATCGAATGTTGCGCAACTTCAAAATTTAATACCGAAGCTTTTTCGAAGTCGAGTTCTCCTGAAGTAAAAGTATTATCAGACAGGATTCCCACTTTTTCTTTGGCTTTCATGATTCTGTTGAAACTTTCTTCGATACGTTCCGGTGATGCATTTTTAAGGATCGCTTCAATTCCCTCGGGAACATTTTCGGCGAAGCATAAAACGTCGTTTCCGGCGTTGAAGGCTTCCCATTCAAGTTCTCCTTTGGTTTCGTAGAGTTTAGAAACACTGTGCATGTTTAGCGCATCAGAAATTACCAAACCGTCATAACCCAATTGCTTGCGCAAAAGCGTTTCGATAATAGGTTTTGATAAAGTTGCTGATGTATTTTTTCCGTCATTCAAACTCGGAACGGCCAAATGACCAATCATAATCGAGTCTACATTATTTTCGATTCCTTTAATGAAAGGATATAATTCGTTTTCTAATAATTCTTCAAGCGTTTCATTTAAAACCGGTAATCCCAAATGCGAATCGACATTGGTGTTTCCGTGTCCGGGAAAGTGTTTCAGGCAGCCCAAAACACCAACTTCCGACATTCCATTAAGATATTCAATCGAAAAATCAGCTACTTTTTCTTTGTTTTCACCAAAAGAACGATACCCAATAACAGGATTGTTCGGATTATTATTAATGTCTGCCAAAGGCGATAAATTATAATGAATTCCGGCGGCTTTTAAATCTAAACCAATTTGTTTACCTACTTCGTAAACCAAACTTGATTTACTTTCTGGCAACGCGCCAAGTGTAATGGCATACGGATATTGAGGTGTTTTTTCGATACGCATCGCCAGACCCCATTCGGCATCAATACTGATTAAAAGTGGAGTAGAAGCGGCTTTTTGGTAACGAACAATCAGATCTTTTATTTTTTTATAGCTATCATCATTAAAAACGATTTTTTTCTTGCTTTCGTAATTTGTTGCAGCACTCGCACGGCTGTGAAAAAACGTCAGTCCGCCAATGTTATGTTCTTTTATTAAACGTTCAGTTTCCTGAATGTTTTCTTCGGTATCGTTTATAAAAACTGCGGGAAAAAAGAATTGTCCCACTTTTTGTCTTAATGCTTGAGCTGTCATTTTCATTATTATAAAGTCTTTTTCATACAGACACTATTATCTATCTTTTCGTAAGGCGGATAATTTGGAATTATGGTATAATTTAGTTTTTGATATAAGTTGATGGCTTCGGGCTGGTTTTTTCCGGTTTCGAGAATAGTATAGACATAACCGACTTCTTTCGCCCAAATTTCTAATGCTGCTAAAACTGCAGAAGCAATACCTTTTTTACGATGATCAGGATGCACGTACATTCGTTTGATTTCGACTGTATCTTCTTTTTTTTTGCGAAAAGCGCCGCAACCCACAGCAATGTCATTTTCATAAAAAACGATAACATGTTTTATTGCATCGGTTTTATTAAATTGATTGTAAAAGGCGTGATCTTCTCCGTCTCTGATTTTTAAATCCTGGTCTAATAAAACTACCAGATTTTTAAAATCGATATCTTCAGAGTTGGTTCTTTTTAAGGTAATCATGATTCAATAAAAATATTTTAATAGAAGTCTTATTTTTTTACCATTAAGATATTAAGGTCATAAAGCTTGGCTTAAATTACTTAATATCTTAATGGTAAAAGAAAATTAAGTTTAATTTTTTTTAAAAAATCAGTTACGCTCTCTTTAAATATTTAGAAATATTATTTTGAGGCATTTACTTATTTCAGTTTTGCTTTCTTTTGTTTGGCTAATTGTTTTTTAGTTTCAATTGCTTTCTCGAGTCGGTTTTTAAAACGGAAAAGTTTGGGTAAACCTTCTAAACGGTCTTCGAGAGTGATTTCCTCATAAACAATAATGGCTTTTTCTAAAACCCTAATCTCATTGTCGAGATCGATTTGGTTTTTGTAGATCGTTGCCAATCGGTCGTAAGGATGATTTCCTTTAAAACCTTCGCTAATATTTTCTTCGTATAACGCAATTGCTTTCTCAATTTCTCCTGCTTTCTCCAATTCAATTGCTTTCAGGTTTCGTTCAACCTGGATGTTTTCATTGATTTCCATGGGCGTTATATGTATAGCTGTTATGCTGTTTTTTTACCGAAATCTTTTGGGAATTCTAAAAAACGGGATAGAATTAAACCCGGCATTGTAGCCAGAAGAACCCAAATAAAGAAGTTATCATAGCCTAAATATTTCTGAATATAACCACTTAACATTCCCGGAAGCATCATTCCTAATGCCATAAAACCAGTTGCAATTGCATAATGTGATGTTTTTGATTCGCCTTCGGCAACATGAATTAAATACATCATAAAAGCTGTAAAACCAAAACCGTAACCAAATTGTTCTAAAATCACTACGGCATAAATATAATAAATGGATGTGGGATGGAAAAAAGCCAGTAAAATAAAACCAACAATAGGTAAATGCATTGTCAGGAACATCGGAAGCATCCATTTCGTAAGACCTTGTTTCGATATCGCGATTCCGCCTAAAATTCCGCCCAGAGTCAAAGCTCCAACGCCAAAAGTTCCGTAGATTATTCCAACAGCTTCGGTATCTAATCCCATACCGCCTAATTCTTTTCCGTCCAATAAAAACGGACTCAGCATTTTGAGCAATTGAGATTCTCCTAATCTGAAAACCAGAATAAAAGCTAAAATTAATCCGATTCGTTTTTTCTTGAAGAAACTGATAAATACAGTAGCAAAGTTTTGATTTTGATGTGCTTCTTTATTATTCGCTAAAGCATTGATTTCATTTTTTGGTGTAAAAATAAAATTATAAACTGTTATAAAAGTCATTAATAAACCAACAGCAATCATCGTGGACGACCAGGCTTTGGTATTATCTCCGTATTTGTGTTCCAGATAACCGGCAAAAAGTACAATTAGTCCGTTTCCTGCAAGTAATGAAAGTCTGTAAAAAGTACTTCTGATACCCAGGAAAAAAGATTGTTTGTCTTCCGGTAAAACCAACAAATAAAAACCGTCACTCGCAATATCATTAGAAGCCGAAGCAAAAGCAGCAACCCAAAAAATGGCCAGAGTCATGATGAAAAAGCCACTCGCCGGAATCGTAAATCCGACCAATAAAAAAGCAATCGAAATAAGCAATTGCATCGATAAAAACCATTTTCTTTTGGTTCCGTGTAATTCTATAAACGGACTCCAAAGTGGTTTTATAACCCATGGCAGGTATAATAAACTGGTGTAGACGCCAATATCTTCATTTGAAATTCCCAAATTTTTGTACATAATGACAGAAACTGAGATGATTACGGCATAAGGTAAACCAGATGCGAAATTGAGAAGCGGAATCCAAAACCAGGGTTTATTATCTATTTTCATTAGGCTGAGCAGGTGAATAAAGTTTAAATGTCTTTTTTAAGTCGATCGTAGTTGGGGTACTTTCGTTTGCAAAATAATCAATAAATGTCACAGCGCAAGCTTTATACTGATTCATTTTTTCAGCCGGGATCGAAAACTGAATAGTCCCGTTGTTTTCGTAAACGGTAATCTTCTCAATTATTTTTGAAGGATCATTAATGTCTATTTTCGATGTGCTTTCTCCTCCGTAAACCACCATATAACGCACCTTTGTATTCAAAGGAGCTTTGATGTTAAAGGCATAATGAACACTGTCTTTTTGGTATTCATTTACTACCGGAATATCAATTACAATGTGTTTTAAATTAGGAACCGCAGCGGGAAGCGCAGGATATTTATATTGATTTTCTTCTAAAACCCTTACCACATCAAAGTTTTTGTTCATGAACCATTTCGAACTAAAATACGCACTTCCGCTTACTTTTTTGAAACTTCTCGCAAAATCAATCTGAGTTGGAATTTCATTTACAAAGTTCCAGCTTTTGTCACTGTCACCTCTAATTTTATACGAAGCGTGGCCAATATACAAAGCAGTATTATTAGAGTTTTCTGACCACCATTTCACCAATTTAGAGTAAGAAGCCCTTGGGTTATTCATACTCCAGTACAATTGAGGCAGGATATAATCGATCCATTTTTGGTCCATCCATAAAACAGGATCTGCATATAAATCATCGTAATTGGATGTCGATTGTGTCTCAGAACCTTTTGGATCCATCGATTTATTACGCCAAACTCCAAACGGACTGATTCCGAATTGTACCCATGGTTTACTGGCTTTTATGGTAGTCGAAATCGTGTGTACAAAACTGCTCACATTCGCACGACGCCAGTCTGAAAGACTTAAACCTGCACCATATTTTCTATACGATGCCGTGTCGTTAAACGTCTTTCCCGGAACGGTATAAGGATAAAAATAATCATCAAAATGAATCGCGTCGATATCGTATTTATCAACGACTTCTTTTACAACTTTGGTCAAATGTTGCTGAACTTCGGGCAATGCAGGGTCGTAATAGTATTTTCCGGCATATTCTATCATCCATTCCGGATGTTTAAAAATGTCGTGATTTGGGCTTAAAAGATTTTTGTTTAAATCGAAACTTGCACGGTACGGATTCAGCCAGGCGTGAAATTCAAAACCTCTTTTATGCGCTTCCTCAATCATCCATGCTAATGTATCGTAATAAGGGTTGGGTGCAACACCTTCTTTACCGGTTAAAAAACGCGACCACGGCGCAAATTCTGATGGATAGAAAGAGTCACCAACACTTCTAATCTGAACGATTACCGCATTATAATTGAGCTTTTTGTAAGCTTCTAAAATCTCAAGATAATCAGCTTTTTCTTTTTCAACACCGTCAATGGCTGTTTTGGGCCAGTCGATATTGACAACGGTTGCAATCCAGACACCTCTAAATTCGTTTTTAGGGTAAATTATTTTTTCCTGTGCATTAGAAATTAATCCAACGAAAAATAAAAATATAATAGAGAAAAGTACTTGCTGATTTTTATGCATTTCAATCTTTTTTAACAGAAACCAAAAATAGTTTTTTTAGCGGACTATAATAAATAATTAATAAATTATAATTTCAACGGTATTTATTGGGTTTTCATATAATAGCTTGTGTTTTTTATGATTTAGGCTGTACTGAAAAATAGTGATTGGGTTTACAACCGAAAATTGTACCATGGATTTCACTATGTGGATTTCAGTATTTTATGTGATAAACGGAATAAACAGCAAGCAAATCTGATGCCGAAAAGTTTTTTTAATTCTGGCGAAGTGATTTTTCTTGCTTTACTAAATTTGATGTCAACAGCTAAAAATAAAAAAGATTCATTTTGTTTTTTATTTATATTTGAACCCAACCAATTAAAACTAAATTCATGTTTGTTATTTTACCCATCATTATCATCTTCATATTTTTATGGATATTCTATTATAATTCCCTTATCGGAAAAAGAAATCAGGTAACGAATGCTTTTTCGGCTATTGATGTGATGCTCAAAAAACGTTTTGATTTGATTCCGAATCTGGTTGAAATTGTAAAACAATATACCGATTATGAACAAAGTACTTTAACAAAAATCGTAGAGCTTCGTGCCAAAGCGACTTCCGGTTCGGTTAGCGATACGGAAAAAGCGAGTCTTGATGCTGAATTGAGCACGACCGTAAGAGGTTTAATGGTAAATGTCGAAAATTATCCTGACTTAAAAGCAAACGCAAGCTTTACTAATTTGCAAACCACCTGGACAGAAAGCGAAGAGCAAATTGCTGCTGCCAGAAGAACCTATAATGCTGTAGTAACAGATTTTAATAACGCGATCATGATGTTTCCGGGTAATTTATTTGCCGGAATGTTGAGTTATACCCCAATTGAAGTTTTGGCAACAGCCGAAGAAGAGCGTAAAAACATTAGTGCAAAAGAGCTTTTTAATCGCTAATGGATTCAGAAATTAGTAATAATCCCGGCTTGCAGGAGGTTTTGAATACATTAGAAGTCGACCGTAAAAAAATTGCGTCGACTTATACCGTTTGTTACACCGTATTTGGTATTGCGGCATTGCTTATCGTGGGCGGTTTGATTATAGGAGCTGCAACGGTGGCTGTTATATTAAGTTTGATTCCGATAATTGTGGGTGTTGTAATGCTTTTTCAGATCGATGATGACGCACGAAAATACAAAGTAGCTTATAAAATGAATGTTGTAGCAACGGCATTAAAAAAGATCAACGAAAGTCTCACCTTTGTTCCTCAAAGCGGACTTGCCGAAGGTGAATTTATAAATTCTGATCTTTTTACAACCGAACCGGATCGCTATAAAACGCAGGATTTAATAACCGGAACTGTCGATAAAACTTCTTTCTCATTTGCCGAAGTTCACGCCGAATATAAAACCGAAACGCAAACCAAAAACGGAACGCGTACCGAATGGCACACCATTTTTAAAGGAATTATTTTTGTCGCCGACTTTAATAAAAACTTTACCGTGTCGACAGTTGTCAGACCAAAAAGCTTTGGAAATACGGTTGGCGCATGGTTTTCTAAAAATATTTTCAGTTTTGGAAATACCGAAATTGTTCAGTTAGAAAACACCAATTTCGACAATCAGTTTGTTACCTATTCCAGAAATCAAATCGAGGCAAGATATATCTTAACGCCCGCCATGATGGAAAGAATTTTGGACCTAAACAACAAATCCGACGAAACGATTTCGCTTTCGTTTATAAGTTCAAAAATGTACATCGCTTTCCCGTTAAGCAACAATTACTTCGAAGCGCCTATACATTCGTCGCTTCTAGTACCCGATTTACTTACCGATGATCTTTCGATTGTTCAGTTTATGCAGGATATTGTTCATGAACTGGATTTGAATACCAGGATTTGGGGGAAGGTGTAAACTTCTTACAAAATATTTTAAACCGTTTAATAGATTTTGATTTATTAGACGGTTTTTCTTTTGAAATAATCAGGTATAAATACTTGGTTGTTTAGAATTGTTAATTAATATTTTTGAAGAAGAGATATTTTATTTTTTAAATTAAGGTTTTCCGTAAAATGCTAATTAATTTTAAAATGATATTTGGCAATTATTAACCAATTAATTTAAAAAATATGCAATTAGAAGGAGCCATTATAAAAGAACAAGGTCAGAATTTTGCGATTGTAATTGTTAAATCTCATGTCTTGAATTCAAATGAACGGGATAATGCCGTTCAGCAATTTTCGAGATATTTTCCAGGAATGCCAATTATTTTAATGGCACAAAATTCTAGAGGTTTACCAACATATTATGGACGAACTGATATTGTGAATTTTTTATCTAAATTACATATGTCTCAAATTCCTTGGAAAAAGTATACTTTCAATTAAACATTTGTGTCATGCTGAAAAAAGTTTACATATTTAGAAAGAAAATGTTTGCATATTGATTTAGATGCGTTCACGAGCGAGACATTCATACAATCCGGTGGGGCTACGTTTAAGATTTCTTTATCTATGTATACTTTAGTAGAGAAAGATATAAATAAAAAAACAGGTATTTATACGTAGTTGTTTATGTGGGATGATTAGTATTTTTGGAAAAAATACAATAAAACTATTTGTTTAATTTTTATTTATGAACTAAATTATTGATGTAATTGCTTTAAAATGGAATATTTGGCAATTGCATTAACAGGCTTTTGTGATATTACTTTAGCCAACTCTTCATAAATGAAGAAATCTTTTTCTATTTTTATGCAAAATTTAAAAACTTGAAAACTTCATATAAAATTGATCAATTACGGGACTATTCGTCCTTATTTTCTCGATCTGAAGTAAACAGATGGATGAAAAATGATTTCAATTCGTTAAACTTAAAAATTAAAAGATATGATTCTAAGTTGATAAATAAAGAGATAAACTATTTAAAATACTTGAAAAATGTCTATAAAATTTTACAAAAATTTTATGCTAATGAGTATATTTATAAGAATGAATTCTTAAATAAATGGTTAATTAAGGAATTAGGAACTTCAAATTCATTGATATATAATGAATTTCGTTTGGGAAAAGCAATTGCTGATTTGGTCATGTTTAATGGATGTTCAAGAGTATTTGAAATTAAAACACTATTAGATAAAGAATCACGATTAAATTCGCAATTGTACGAGTACAAAAAAATTTTTAATGAAGTTTATCTAATTGTTCCTTTATCACAAATAGACAAATACAGATTATATGACGAGAGTGTAGGTATAATTTCGTACGACCAAGAAAAAAGTATTTTTAATTTAGTAAGAAATTCAATTAAAAATATTAATATTGATTCAGGTTCAATTATGGAGATTCTTCATACAAAAGAATACAAAAATATTGTTGATCAATATTATGGTGAGATTCCAGTATGTAATGATTTTGAACAATATAATATTTGTAAAAAGCTGATTGCAAAAATTCCAGTTGAAGATTTAAATAGATTATTTATTAAAGCTATGAAAAGTAGAAAGATAAATAATGATTTATCTAATAAGAAGAATAAGGAATTTAATCAGATTTTCTTGTCTCTTAATTTAAATGAGATGCAAAAAGTAAAGCTATTTAATAATTTAAATTCAATAATTTCATATTAATATGTACTATCCTTATTTACGAGCAAGACAATTTGAATTAATTACTTTACGGGAATTGGTAGCAGAAAATATAATTCAAGGCTACGTTACTCCTATATTGGAGCCAGTAAAAGATACATTTAACAATTTAAACTTAGCTCATAAATTGTTTAAGGAAAAAGATTTTAGTTCATACTTAATAGTAAATCCTATTGTTGGCGAATTAAATGGAGACAATATTACGGTTTTAGAATATTTATCTACACTAGATGATTGTCGTTTTTTAGCAGCATTTCACTATACTCAAAACTCAGAATATATTTCTCAGAATGTAGTAAATTATAATCTAAATAGTTGTATGCTAATTTGTTATGAGAATTTTATAGATGATGATGGTTTTAGAGAATTATGTCAACAAGATTATATTACTCATATTACTGTGTTTGAGCCACATAAGTACAGAAGTCTTGACCGTTTTTTAAAAGGTTTAGGAAAAAATTATATTCGATTTGATGATGTCTTTGAAAGACAATCTAAGAATGCTGATTTTTTAGATATTCAGGCACATAAATTTTCGGAAGAACATCTTTATTATCAAGGGGAAAATTTCCAAGGATTCTCTGATTTTACTGTTTTGCCAAGTGAATTTATTGATGGAGGAAGTACTCCTCGTGCTGTAGCCATTCATTTAACATATTTAAATGTTAATGAAGAAAATCAAATTTGGATCAGGCATTTTACTTCAGATACAAATGATTCAATAGCTAACGTGCAAGGTAAATTTGCAGAAGCCGCAGCGAAGGCCGTTACTTTTTGTGTGGAGAATAATTTTGAAAATTCAGCAATTATTGAGTTACGGAACTATTTTTGGAATGGAAAATACCCAGGTTTAGGAACAGTAAAGAAAATATCAGTAAAAAATCATCTCAACATTGTGAGAAATTATCTAGCGCGTTAACATGGCGAGTAATGTATGCACCAATTGCTTTTCGGAAAGGGAGTTAAAAGCTTTCATAAATTCACACTCACAATTAGGGAAGTGTACATTTTGTGAGAAGGAAAATATTGAGATTCTCGAAATTTCCGAACTGTATGATTTTTTTAAAGAATTATTAGATAATTTTCAAAAAAAAGAAAATGGACAACCTTTAAAAAATATCATTCAAGGGATTTGGAGTTTGTTTTCTTCTGCGGAACTTTCGAATAAAATTTTAAATTTCATTATTCATAACATTGATACAGAAATATTAAGCGCCGATGAGTTAGTGGATTTTAATGAAGATATTTATGAAAATGTTAACTATTGGGATCGCTTAAAAGAACAGCTTATTTGGGAACGAAGATATCTTACTGATATAAATTATTTAACAGATGAATTAGGTTGGGATGGTTTTTTTAATAGTCAAATAGCTTTAACTAAAACAACTGAATTGTACAGAGCAAGATTACATAATAAAAGTGACGCGAAATGTTATGAATTAACTGAAATGTTTTGTCCTCCAAGAAAAATTTCTACTGCGGGTAGGGCTAATCCATCTGGAATTCCTTTTTTGTATTTAAGTGATAATAAAGATACAATCTTATATGAGATTAGAGCTTCTTACTTAGACGAAATATCTATAGGCACTTTTACTTTGAAAGATGATTTAAAAAAACTTATTTATATCTCTGATTTTACTGAATCTTCCACAATTTTTCATCCATCAAGAGTCAATGAGAAGATAAAATCTACATTACTGAAACAAAAAATTAGTATAGATTTATCGAAACCTATGAGAAGATATGATTCTGAGCTAGAATATATTCCTACTCAATTTATTTGTGAATTTATTAAGGTCTACACTGGAGTGCAGGGAATAAAATTTAGAAGTTCTCTTCATACTTTAGGAAATAATCTCGTACTTTTTGATCAAGAACTTGTTGAATGTATTCACGTCGAAAAAGTAAAAGTTAAAAAAGTTCAGATTGGAACTTAGGTTTACGATTTATTTTCTTGGGATGATAGTGTATATTTTTAATATGTACCTAGAGAGTATCTTTTTTCTTTTATTGCATCAAATTGTTGAAAAACAAATCAAGATTATAGATGTAAATAAAAACCTTGATTTTTCAATATCTGATAGCGCGGATTTGCAATCCGTGCCCATAAAGTATATAATTTTCCCCACCAGCTCTCCGAAGTCTTCTCGAAACGTGAAATTTTGCTGTGCGAAGTCTCCTGACTTCGTACCCGTTTCAATTTAAATAACCGTATTTGCCAATCGTTGTCGCTACGAAGTCGGCAGACTTCGCAGAGTGGTTGCTCAATGCAATCGAGCACCAGAAGAAGACATAAATTTACTACCCACTATTTCGCTAATCAATTAAGATAAAATGAATATTATAGTCTGATTGAAAAATATTTTTTCTTAAATTAGAGAAACAATTAAATTCAAAAGACATGAATCCATTAAAAATAATAGGAATAATTCTAATCGTTATTAGTCTCGGTGTGGGATATATAGGTATCAATAAAATAGCTGATAATACAAAAGAAATCAATTTATTAGGACTAAAAATTAATGCGTCAAACGAATCCGGTAAACAACAGGGATACCTTTATTTAGGACTGGGCATCATTTTACTTGTGGGCGGAATTTACACTGTCAACAAATCAAAGTAAAGTCATGTAAGTAGGTATTGTAAATATTGAAGGGCATTGCCAAGTAACTATTTCTTGTCAATTAATTTTACAACAAAACTTCTGATGAAACCTAAAGCCCTAGCCCTGATGGGAGGGAAAATCCTTTTGTGTCCGCCGCGGCGGACACAAAAGATTGGAAGGACAGCAGGAAATAGCTCCTTATCCTTCGACTTCGCCCAGAATGACAATCGCGTAAAGCAGAAATCTCAGAAACTTAGCTTCTCAGTATCTTAGTATCTCAGTGTCTCAGAACCTTATTTAAGTACAAATTCATTTTCTTTTAAAGCATTCAGCACTTCAGAAATAATTTTGGAACGGTTTTCGGCTTTGTTGGTTGCCGTGCCGGTTTGCACCCAGTAGCGAATGTTGAGTTGAGCGACGCCGGCGGTGACATCGGTAATTATAGCCGAATCGTTATGATCTTTGTCGGTTACTTCATCGTTGCGCTCGAGGACTTCTTTTACGAGTTTGATGGCACGATTGTAATCAGAACCAAATTCGAGTCCTACGGTAAAAGTCTGAAGGAGAAATCCGGCGCTGTTATAATTGATGAGCGTATTTTTTATTAAAAGTGCGTTCGGAATATAAATGATTTTCGAGTCGCTTTTGACTTCGGTATCACGAAGATTTAGGTTGATGACTTCGCCTTTTACACCGTTGCTTTCGATAATATCGCCAATAGAAAACGGCCGTTTGAAGGCGAGCAGAATTCCGGCAAGGAAATTTTCGCCAATATCCTTAAGCGCAAAACCAATTACGAAAGCCGAGATTCCGGCACCGGCAAGCATGCTTTGTGCGATTCCGTCAAGACCAATAATCTTGAACATGATGAGAACGCCAATAATAATAAGGACAGATTTTATGAGGCGCGCAATAAAAGTCGCCAAAAGTCGGTCGTGCATTCTTACTTTGAGTCGGTTTCCGGCAAAAATACCTACTCGGGTTGCGATAAACCAGGAGACGAGAATTACGACGACGGCGAGAATAAATTTTGGTGTAAGATCGACAATGCTGTAATAATAGGTTTCTAAGTGTTTGAAGACGTCTTGCAGAAATTTTTCCATAATTGTAAAAGGCGTAAAAATGTAAAATCTTAAAATTAATGATTTCGAATTTTCGACGTTTTACAGAATTTGGCTTTTATTTTATAAAATAACAGGGAGACGATTACATAAATTGCCAATTAGTAACATTTTACCATGCTATATATTTATATTTGTTGTCTCAGTTTTTGAGGAATTTTTTTTAAAACGCACCATTTACATGTTGACCCAATCTCAGTTAGAGCAATTCGCCGGAACGCTCGAAGGCACACTTTTATACGATGATCTTCATAAAACACTTTATTCGACCGATGCTTCGGTGTACCGGATTAAACCAAAAGCGGTTGCGGTGCCTAAAACGATCGCAGATATTAGTAAACTGATTCGGTTTGCGGGGGAGCATCAGATTTCGATTACGCCAAGAACGGCGGGAACTTCGCTGGCCGGACAAACGGTGGGCGACGGAATTGTGGTGGATGTTTCGAAGAATTTTACCAAAATCCTGAATTTCGACCCGATTCAAAAAACAGTTACGGTTGAGCCTGGCGTGATTCGCGATGAACTGAATTTGTTTCTGAAACCTCATGGCGTGTTTTTCGGCCCGAATACTTCGACATCTAACCGCTGTATGATTGGCGGAATGGTGGGCAATAATTCTTCGGGAACGACTTCGATTCGCTATGGTGTGACGCGCGATAAAATTGTGGAGATCAAAGCGATTTTGAGCGATGGATCTGAAGTGGTTTTTAAGGAACTGACTTCGGCGGAATTTATCGAGAAAACCAAAGGCGATACCTTAGAAAATAAAATATACAAAAGCGTTTACGACGAACTTTCGGTAAAAGCAACGCAGGATGAAATTGTAAAAGAGTTTCCGAAACCGGAGATTCACCGAAGAAATACGGGTTATGCGCTTGATATTTTACTGAAATCGGATTTGTTTGGCGGAACTGAACCGACCATAAATCTCGGAAAATTACTTTGCGGAAGCGAGGGAACTTTGGCCTTTACTTATGAAATTACCTTAAAAGTGGACGATTTGCCACCTGCGAATAATATTATGGTCGTGGCGCATTATCATAGCATTCAGGAATCGTTGGAATCTGTTGTGGTGGCGATGAAACATCATTTGTACACCGCAGAAATGATCGACGACACGATTCTGGATTGTACGAAAACGAATCGCGAGCACATTAAAAACCGTTTCTTTTTGGTTGGAGAACCAAAAGCGATTATGATGTTTGAAGTGGCTTCGCACGATGCTCAGGATGCCGAAAATCAGGCGAATGCTTTGGTTGCTGATTTAGAAAAAAATAACTTTGGTTACGCGCTCGTAAAAATTTACGGAGCGGATATTGAAAAAGTAAACGAACTTAGAAAAGCCGGCCTAGGACTTTTGGGAAGTATCGTTGGAGACGACAAAGCAGCCGATTCTATTGAAGATACAGCAGTTGAGTTGAGCGATTTACCAGCTTATATTGCAGAGTTTTCGGCGATGATGCTGCGTCACGGACAAGGTGCGATTTATTATGCGCATGCGGGTGCGGGCGAACTGCATTTGCGTCCGGTTTTGAATTTGAAGAAAACATCTGACTTAAAACTCTTTAGAACCATCGCGACCGATGTGGCGATTTTGGTGAAGAAATACAGAGGTTCGCTAAGCGGGGAACACGGCGACGGAATTGTGCGCGGCGAGTTTATTCCGTTTATGATTGGCGAGTCGAATTATGAATTGCTGAAACGAATCAAATTGGCTTTCGACCCGAATTCGGTTTTGAATATCGGGAAGATTGTGAACGCTTTAAAGATGGATGAAAACCATCGTGTGATTTCAGGCAGGGTAGAACCGGATATTAAAACGTTTCAGGATTTCTCAGACAGTTTAGGGATTTTGCGTGCGGCCGAAAAATGCAACGGTTCTGGCGATTGTAGAAAATTGCCATCGGCAGGAGGAGCAATGTGTCCGAGTTATCGTGCGACCAAAAATGAAAAAGAAACCACACGTGCGAGAGCCAATGCATTACGTGAATATTTGACGTATTCTGAGAAAGAAAATAAATTCGACCAGAAAGAATTATACGAAGTTTTTGAGTTATGTGTGAGCTGTAAAGCCTGCGCCAGCGAATGTCCGAGTAATGTGGATGTTGCCACTTTAAAAGCAGAATTTTTATACCAATACCAAAAAGCAAACGGTTTCTCAACCCGAAATAAGATTTTCGCCCACAACGCAAAACTGAATAAAATGGGAAGTTTGTTTCCGTCGCTAACCAACTTTATTTCGAATCAATCGTTCGTTAAAAAAAGTATGGGAATTGCACCGGAAAGACAAGTGCCGCTTTTGGCGAAAAAGACTTTCAGAAAATGGCATGAAAATCATAAACCTGCAGTTACGGACTTTCCGAACGGAAGATTGTATTTGTTTGTAGATGAATTTACCAATTATTATGATGTAAATATAGGAATCGATGCTTTCGAATTGTTAACCAAATTAGGTTATCAGGTTCTGGTTATCGACCATCAAGAAAGCGGAAGAGCGTATTTATCTAAAGGCTTTTTGGAGGAAGCAAAAAAAATAGCCAATCACAATGTCAACATTTTTAAAGATTTGGTTTTAGGCAATGCGCCTTTGGTTGGTATTGAGCCTTCTGCCATTTTAACTTTCCGTGATGAATATCTTCGCTTGGCAGATGATAAGGAAGAAGCAGAGAAGTTATCCCGAAATGCTTTTACCATTGAAGAATTCTTTAAAAAAGAAATTATCGACGGTAAAATTACACCGGATTCATTTTCGGATGAAAAGAAAGAAATCAAGATTCACGGACATTGTCATCAGAAATCATTGAGCTCTGTTGAAGCGACTTTCGCGATGCTGAATTTGCCAACCAATAACACGGTTACAATTTATAATTCAGGTTGTTGTGGAATGGCGGGATCTTTCGGTTATGAAAAAGAACATTATCAGGTGAGTATGCAAATGGGAGAAGATACTTTATTTCCAAAAGTGCGTGCCACGTCTGAAAATGTAAAAATCGCCGCCGCAGGAACCAGCTGTCGCCATCAAATTTATGATGGAACGAGTAGGGAAGCCCAGCATCCTGTGAGTATTTTAAGAGCTTGTTTGAAGTGAAAAAATGTTTGCCACAAATTACACAAATTTTCACTAATTATTTTCTCACGCAGATTGAGCAGATTGAGCAGATTTTTTATCAAAGATTAGAAACAAAAAATTCGTGAAAATTTGTGAAATTCGTGGCAAAAAAACTTTGTGTCCTAGAGCCTTTGTGGCAAAACTACTTTAGTGAGACTTTCTTTCCGGTTTCGGCGGCTTTGTATATCGCGTTTATGACTTTAATGTCTTTTAGGCCTTCTTCGCCGGTAATGTGACTTGGGAGTTTTTTGTTTTCTAAGAGTACTTTCGCTATTTCATCCATTTGCGTTTGCTGTTGGTTGATTTTAGGGAATTTTAATGGACCTTTTGACGTTTTTCCTTCGTACGGGCCATAACTCAAAGAGGGACTTAACTGAAAATTACCTTCATCTGCAGTGGCATAAATTCGGTCAATATAATACCCAACAGAAGAATTACAGTTTGCCATTGCACCGCTTGGGAATTCCATTTGCCATGAAATACTTTCTTCTGTTTCTAAAAATCTGTTTTTATCATTTACTGTTCCGAATTGCGCTGTTACCGCGATTGGTTCTTCGCCTAAAATGTAACGGCTTGCTTGGATACAATAAATTCCCAAATCCATTAAGGGACCACCGCCGGACAACTTTTTATTTAACCTCCACACACTTGGATCATTTATATCGACAGGTTTTTTGGCAATGGTATCATAGGTTTTATAGCCAAGGGATGTTTCTATATAGCGTACTTTTCCGAAAACTTTCTCTTGCCCCAGTCGTTTAATTTCCATGTGTGTTGGTTCATAATGCAAACGGTAACCAACGGCCAGTTGTACCTTATTATCGTTGCAGGCTTTAATCATTTCCTCACATTCTGCGACCGTAATTGCCATAGGTTTTTCGGTAATGACATGTTTGCCGGCTTTGGCAGAACGAATAACAAAATCTTTGTGCATACTGTTTGGTAATATCACGTAAACCAAGTCAATATCCTTGTTGTTAGCGATCTCATCAAAATTTTGATAGTTATAGATGTTCTTGTCGGGGATATTGTATTTCGCTTTCCATTTGGTTGCTTTTTCAGGAGTACCGGTAACTATTCCGGCAAGCGTACAGTATTCGGAAACCTGAAGACCTTTCGCTACCAGATCGGCATAAACTCCCAATCCGCAGAGCGCGACATTTAATTTTTTTCCGCTATAAGGTATTTTGTCAGGATCGGGTGCAGTTAAAAAAGATGGGAGTGTCGTTATAATGACGGAGGCTCCAACGCCAGCCCCAAATTTATTTACAAACGATCGTCTTGAGATTTTTTCCATCTGGTTTGGTTTTATAGTAGTAGTGGTTTGTTAATAGGTGATTTTTGAGAAATATTACATTGGTGATTCTTGTAAAATGCTCATTCAAAAATAATTATAAATTTTAGTGTGTGATTTACATTTGTCATGGTGTAACAAATGTAAAAAAAAGATAAAAGATTCTTATTTAGGTTAGTAGCAAAAAACTGTGAGAATTTTTCTAATTTGTGAAAAAAATAGGAATACATTTGAAATGAGAGATGGCACGCGGATGACACGGATTTAGGCGGATTTGCGCTGAAATTTTGTTTCCCGCAGATTTAGCAGATTTGACAGATTTAATTTGATATGAAATAAATCTGTAGAAATCTATTTAATTAGTGAAATAGAAATCCGCGCAATCTTCGAGAGAAATAATTCCTACTAAGCTTGGTTACAAAAAAAACTTCGTGCCTTAGAGCCTTAGTAGCAAAAAACAATTAGTGGAAATTAGTGAAATTCGTGGCTAAAAAAACTTAGTGCCTTACCGCCTTAGTGGCAAAAAATAATTCCAATTAAAACAAAATGGTTTTATATATTTGAAATCAGGATATTTTTTGCATTATTTGCAAAATAAAACCGCAAAGACCTACATAAATTAATTTATAAAAGCAAAATCATATATGGCATTATCAGGTTTATTCCGAAAAAAAACGGTACAAGATATTCTCAAACAAGTTGCGAAAAACGAAGCAGATGGTCATAATGCATTAGGAAAACATTTAACGACCAGAGATTTAACTGCTTTTGGAATCGCAGCAATTGTTGGAGCAGGTATTTTTAGTACTATCGGAAAAGCAAGTGCCGATGGCGGACCAGCCGTTATTTTCTTGTTTTTATTTACCGCGTTAGCTTGTAGTTTTGCAGCCTTTGCTTACGCCGAATTTGCCTCAATGGTTCCGGTTTCAGGAAGTGCTTATACGTATTCTTATGTAGCTTTTGGAGAACTTATTGCCTGGATTATCGGTTGGGCTTTAATTATGGAATATGCCGTGGGAAATATAACGGTGGCGATATCGTGGAGTGATTATTTCACCGGACTGCTCCAGAGTGGCGGGATAAATTTACCGCAATGGGTTCAGATGGATTATCTAACAGCCTCAAACGGATTTAAAGATGCCACAGCTTTAATGCAGGGCGGAAAAACATACGAAAACTTAGGTACAGGATTACAAACTGCTTATACAGCCTGGACAACAGCACCAACAATAGGTTCTTTCCATTTTGTTGCCGATTTACCGGCTTTATTCATCATTGTTTTGATTACAGCTTTGGTTTACAGAGGAATGAAAGAATCTCGTAATGCCAGTAATGCAATGGTTGTTGTAAAGCTTTGCATCGTACTTTTAGTTATTGCAGTTGGTGTATTTTATGTAGATACTGCCAACTGGAATCCGTTTGCTCCAAATGGCGTTAGCGGAGTTTTAAAAGGAGTTTCTGCCGTATTCTTTGCTTATATTGGTTTTGACGCGATCTCGACAACGGCCGAAGAATGTAAAAATCCGCAACGCGATTTGCCTCGCGGAATGATGTGGGCGATTATAATTTGTACCATATTATATATAGCTATTGCCTTGGTTTTAACCGGAATGGTGCGTTATAACGAATTGAATGTTGGAGATCCTCTTGCATTTGTTTTCGATAAATTAAACTTAAAATGGATGTCGGGAATTATTGCCGTAAGTGCTGTAATTGCGATGGCCAGCGTTTTATTGGTTTTCCAAATGGGACAGCCTCGTATCTGGATGAGCATGAGTCGTGACGGTTTATTGCCAAAGAAATTTTCTACAGTACATCCAAAATTCAAAACACCATCTTTTGCGACAATTGTAACTGGTTTTGTGGTTGCAGTTCCTGCTTTATTTTTGAATCTTACAATGGTAACGGATTTATGCAGTATCGGAACCTTATTTGCCTTTGTATTAGTTTGCGCCGGAGTTTTGGTTTTACAAAACAAACCTGAAATTCCGAGAGGAAAATTTAAAACACCTTATGTAAATTCGAAGTATATTTTACCGGTTTTAATGATTGCCGGGTTGTATTATGCGTTTGCTTTCAATAATAAAGCAACAATGGCTTTCATTAATAATGAATCACAAACAAACGATGCAACGACGATTATTACCTCTTTAGATAAAGAACAGTCGGCTAAAGTTTTTAATTATTTGGAAAGCATCGACGTTAAAAATAAAACAGCCGAAACTTCAGATTTAGAACATTTATTAAGCCAATACCAGGACGATGACGCTAAATATGCTGAAGTTGTAAAAGGTTTGCCAATCGATGATTCATTAAAATACGAATCAGGTTTCAGCTTATTCAAACACAAAATCCCAATGTGGATTTTCCTTTTCGTTTTAGTTGGATTAGCCGTTTGGTCATTCAGACAAAACTTGTCTTTAATTCCACTTTTGGGATTAATCTGTTGTTTGTACATGATGGCCGAATTAAGCGTTTGGAACTGGATTTACTTCACGATATGGTTATTAATCGGATTGTTTATTTACTTCACTTATAGTAGAAAAAATAGTAAGCTGAACTTCCCTGCAGAAGCATAGATAATTATTAATTGTGAATTATAAATTATAAATGAAAAGCCGTTCTGATCGATTCAGAACGGCTTTTTATTTTTTGCCACAGATTAAAAGATTAAAAAGATTTTTCCTCACGCAGATTCAGCAGATTTGGCAGATCTTTTCTAAAAAAATAATCTGCATGATCTGCTAAATATGCGAGAGCAAACAAAAAAATCTTTGCGATTCTCTGCGGAAACGCTCCGTGAATCTCTGTGAAATAAAAATTACAAAATCCCTAATTCCACCATACAAGCCTTCATCATCTCATAAGTACGCTGAATATCATTATCCAACCCAATCGAGAAACGAATCAAACCATCCGTCAATCCCATTTCAGCTTGTTCCTCTAACGGAATTTCACTAGAAGTTGAGGTTCCCGGTGCGCTGAAAAGTGTTTTATAAAATCCTAAACTTACTGCCAAATAACCTAAGTTTCTGGACTGCATCAATTCCATCAATTCATTGGCTTTTTCCAAAGTGCCAACATCAATAGTCATCATTCCGCCATAACCATATTCCGGATTAATCATCGTTTTATAAAGTTCATGACTCGGGTGGCTTTTCAATCCCGGATAAACCGTTTTCAAGCCATCAGCTTCAAATTGATCTGCCAAAAAATGTGCATTATGACTGTGTTGTTTGATACGAATATGAAGCGTACGAAGGTTTTTCATTACCGAAGCCGAACGTAAACTGTCCATCGTAGGGCCCAAAAGCATACTCGCTCCAGAGTTTACGTTTTTCAGCGAATTGATAAATTCCTTAGAGGCACAAGTCACACCACCAACCGTATCACTGCTTCCGTTAATGTATTTTGTCAAACTGTGAATCACGATATCAGCACCTAATTTTGCAGGCGAAACAGATAATGGCGAGAAGGTATTATCAACAACCAATTTCAAATTATGCTTTTTAGCAATTTTCGCCAAGCCTGCAATATCAGCCACTTCCAATAATGGATTACTTACGGTTTCACAATAAATAACTTTCGTTTTTGGAGTAATCGCTGCTTCTACAATGTCCAATTTTGTAACGTCAACAAAGCTCGTTTCAATTCCGAATCGAGGTGTAAAATTCTTCAAAAACGCATACGTACCGCCATAAATAGTTCGGCTTGACACAATGTGGTCGCCCGCACTGCAAAGCTGCAATAGCGTAGGCGTAATGGCTCCCATTCCTGAAGCTGATACGTTTGCCGTTTCCGTTCCTTCCATCGCCGCCAAAGCCTGATCCAAATATAAATTACTTGGCGAAGAATGGCGCGAATACAAATAACAGCCTTCCATGTTGCCTTCAAAAGTATCAAACATCGTTTTCGCCGAAAGAAATGTATAAGTAGAAGAATCAGAAATCGAAGGATTCACTCCCCCAAATTCTCCAAAGTATTGCAAATCCTGAATTTTATCTGCTGGGTTAAAGTCTTTCATATAGTTAGTTTTTGTTTTGTTTTAAGTTTCAGGTTTCAGGTTTCAAGTTCCAACAACGTGAAACTTTAAACCTGAAACAAAATTATCAAGGAGCTATTCCAGCTTTCCGTTTCAAGTCCTCATAAAAGGCAAAGTTTCTAATGTTCTAAAAAGAGCTTCCGCTGGTCGCTTTTTTAGCCCAAGAAACTTTTGCCTTTTTTACTCCGGGCTTTCTACTTCAATCTGGGCTAGGGCACTCGTTTTCAAAAGAAAACCAGTTCAAAATAACATCTAATTAGAAAATTAATCAATGATTGGCTTGATAATTAGATTTTAAAACTATAAAAATGACTTGTGAAAGATTTTTAATTTAAATTTGTTTAATAAAACCCAAACCAATAGATTTTTTTTCATTTCAACAGCAAACAGCAAACAGCAAACAACAAACAACAAACATGACCTTAGACGCCACCGATAAAAAACTCCTGGTTCTACTACAAACCGACAGTAAAAAAACAACCAAAGAATTATCTTTAAAACTGAACCTTTCGGTAACAGCAGTTTACGAAAGAATCAAAAAACTGGAACGCGAAGGAATCATTAAAAACTATGTAGCATTAGTTGATAAAACCAAAATAGATAAAGGATTTGTGGTCTTTTGTCATTTAAAACTCATCCAGCACACCAAAGAATTTCTAACCAAATTTGAAAGCGAAGTCATCAAACTAAATGAAGTTTTAGAATGCCACCACGTAAGCGGAGATTACGATTATATTCTCAAAGTTCTCGTAAAAGATATGGAAGCTTACAGAGAGTTTTTGGTTACCAAACTAACTTCATTACAGCATATTGGAAGCACACAAAGTACTTTTATGATTAGTGAAGTGAAGAATTCGACGGTGATTTTTTGAGGAAGGTTCAAAGATTCAGAGCATCAAAGGTACAAAGGTTTTTTCTCATTTTATGTCATTTCCACGCAGGAGAAATCCTCGCAAGTAACTCCGCAACGAGAACCCAATCTTTGTCTAGCTTCTCGCGAGGATTTCTCCTGCGTCGAAATGACAAACTGGAACGGAAAACTGAAACTTATAAAAAAACTTAGCGAACCTTTGCTGTAAAAAAACAATATCCCCCAAAAAAAAACTTCGTGTCTTCGAGCCTTCGTGGCAGAAAACCTTCACCTCAAATTTCACACAAAAAACATTGAAATTTAAACTTTAAACAAAACTTTATTCCTTAATTTTGTATCGCTAAAAATAAAATAGACAAACTATGAGTTCATTTGACGTAGTCATTATAGGTTCAGGACCGGGCGGATATGTATCAGCAATTCGTTGCGCACAATTAGGTTTCAAAACAGCCATTGTAGAAAAGTATAACGCACTAGGCGGTACCTGCCTTAACGTAGGTTGTATTCCTTCAAAAGCATTACTTTCTTCTTCTCATCACTATTCAGAAATTGCTCATTTTGCAGATCACGGAATCGAGGTTTCTGGTGATGTGAAAATCAATTTAGAGAAAATGATCGCGCGCAAACAAGCAGTTGTAGATCAAACCGTAGGTGGAATCAACTACTTAATGGAAAAAAATAAAATCACTGTTTTCAATGGTTTAGGTTCTTTTGTAGACGCAACACACATTGCAGTTGCAAAAGCAGACGGAAGTTCTGAAACACTCGAAACTAAATATGCTGTAATCGCTACAGGTTCAAAACCATCTTCTTTGCCTTTTATCAAAATTGATAAAGAAAGAATCATCACTTCTACTGAAGCGTTGGCTTTAAAAGAAGTTCCAAAACACTTAGTAATTATTGGTGGTGGCGTTATCGGAATTGAGCTTGGACAAGTTTACCTTCGTTTAGGAGCTCAGGTTTCTGTAGTAGAATTCATGGACAGAATCATTCCGGGAATGGATGCGTCTTTGTCTAAAGAATTGACTAAAGTATTGAAAAAACAAGGAATGAAATTCTACGTTTCTCACAAAGTAAAATCAGTTGAAAGAAACGGCGATGCTGTTGTTGTTCAGGCTGAAAACGCAAAAGGAGAAACGATTACTCTTGAAGGAGATTATTCATTAGTATCTGTTGGTCGTCGTCCGTACACAGACGGATTAAACGCTGACAAAGCAGGAGTGAAAATTTCAGACAGAGGACAAGTGGAAGTAAACGATCATTTACAAACTAATGTTCCTAATATTTACGCAATTGGTGATGTTGTTCGTGGAGCAATGTTGGCGCACAAAGCAGAGGAAGAAGGAACTATGGTTGCTGAAATCTTAGCGGGTCAAAAACCACATATTGATTATAACTTAATTCCTGGCGTAGTGTACACTTGGCCGGAAGTTGCTGCAGTTGGACAAACTGAAGAGCAGGTAAAAGCTTCAGGAACAGAATATAAAGTGGGAAGTTTTCCTTTCAAAGCTTTAGGTCGTGCAAGAGCAAGTGGAGATCTTGACGGATTTGTAAAAATCATTGCTGATGCTAAAACAGATGAAGTTTTAGGAGTTCACATGATTGGAGCCCGTACTGCTGATTTAATTGCTGAGGCAGTTACGGCAATGGAATTCAAAGCTTCTGCTGAAGATATTTCAAGAATGAGCCATGCGCATCCAACTTTCGCGGAAGCGGTAAAAGAAGCAGCATTGGCCGCTACAGATAATAGAGCGTTACACGTATAAATTACAGATATCATAATTTTAAAGCCGCCATTCCAATATTTTTGGGATTGGCGGTTTTTTTATTTTTGCAGTCCCTACGGATAATGTCATTAAATTAAGATATTTTAGATTGTGTTTCATCGGAACACCTCATTGGTAGAAAAAAAATGCATCGTGAGAAACATCGTCCCATTGGGACGTTTGAGAAATTGCATCTGTAATCTGCATATGTTTTTACCAATTATTATTTATAAAATCAAACGTTCCTACGGAACGTGAAAAAACGCCGTATATATTGGGCTACCAACGAAATGTTCCGATGGAACAAAAATAAAGTGACCAGATATTGTCTTTAGCAAATTGTTTCATTGAATTTTCGTTAACTTAATGAAATTGCCCCTACATGATACTTTTTACCAACTAGGTTATTTTGTTTTTACCAACATTAAACTCCTAACAGAGTTGAACGAACTTAAAGCATAATAGATAAATTTTATATCTCGGAGAGATTATGTATTGGCAGAAAAAAATATAAAATCAGATAGAAATGTTGTAAATTAAATTTAGGTTTCTCAGGTTATCTTTACAAGTCTAAAAGGTAATATTATGAAAAATAGATATATAGCTCCAGTTCTTATTGGGGCAGGAGTTGCACTTGCGCTTTATTCCTGTGGAGCGACAATTCCGGAAAAAGCAAAAGCAGTCACTAATTTTGACAAAACGAAATATTTAGGAAAATGGTACGAAATTGCCAGACTGGATTTTAAGTATGAAAAAGGTCTCAACAACGTCACAGCCGAGTATTCTTTAAACGAAAACGGAACGATAAGAGTTGATAATAAGGGCTACAATGTCAAAAAAGACAAATGGGAAGAAAGCATAGGGAAAGCCAAATTTGTCAAAAAAGACAATATTGGAATGCTTAAAGTCTCATTTTTTGGTCCTTTTTATGCAGGATATAACGTAATTGCTATTGATGAAAATTACAAGTACGCACTTGTTGCCGGTGAAAACTTAAAATACATGTGGTTACTTTCGAGAGAAACTACAATGCCTGAAAGTATAAAAGCAGACTACCTTATAAAAGCTCAGGATATTGGTTATAAAGTAACAGATCTGGTTTGGACAGAACACAATAAGGCAAATTAATAGAGATTATTAACGTTGAGTCTTTAGTAAATAAGAAACCCGATGCTAAAAAGTATCGGGTTTCTGTATTTTAAGTAAAAATAGATTATCTGGTAAAAACTGATTTATAATTGTCCCAATATCTGTAAATCAAAAATAAATTAGCTAAGAACAATAAAACCGCAATTGGTAAACCCTGGGGAGCTAAAAAATAATTGATAAACAAAATGTTTACCGTAATAGGTAAGATCAAAATATTAGCCAATGTTACATAACGCCCGGTTACAAAAGCAATTCCGCAAAGCAATTCAATCGACTTTGCTAAAGGCATAATATACGTAGAGGCCATTAAACCAACATTAAAAGCTTTAAAGTTTCCTGTTGTTTCTTGTTCAGGTGCCAGGTGAAAAAAATAACTGATAGAAGCAAAAAGCAACAAAAGACCAATTAAAACGCGGACAATAATGGTAGCAATTTTCATAATACTAGATTTAATAAGGTTAAAAAATATATTTATTTGCTGATAAACATCTTAAATCTGAATTCCCTAATAAAATGAAAATCTGTTTTTATCGTTATTTTATTGAGGATTCAATAATCATTATAACTGTAAATTGTATTTAATTTAATGCTATATCAAATATAATGATTTTTTGATTATGAAATTGCTAATTTATTAACACTTTTCTTATTTCTTCGTGTATTTTTTATAAAGGAAAAATCCAATTCCTCCAATTAAAATGAAAGGCCATAGATTGATTAAGAAAACAAAAATAGTTTCAAGAATGAACCAGCCATTTTTAAGCGAATCAAGAATTTGCAAACCTAAATTTGGTTTGTAAGCATTGCTGTTTTTCTCGCTTGCCATGGTTTCTTGTCTGATGGTTTCGTTTTGATAAAGCTGCAAGGTAATAGTGCTAAAATTAATCTGATCTTTTAATGATAAATTATCAATAGTACGATTATCATTGGCTTCTTTTTGGTTGGCCAAAGTATTTTCGGCTTCAATAACATCATTTAGTTTTTTGCCTTTAGCATCAATTGCATTTTCAACTCTTTTTTCGTTAGTTGTACTTCTTTTCTGCGAAAGCTGATTCGATAATAATTTTAAGGAAACATCATCGGCTTTGATGACTCTAAAATCAAGGAAATCAATTTGTTTGGCAATAGTTTTTATAACAGTATCAAGTTGTGTGTTTGGAACGCGAATCGTAATACTGTTTTCTACCGTATATTTAGTAGTTTCAAGCGTACTATCCTGACTGATTTTCGTTTTAATCTGATCGTGAATATTACTTTGCAAATTGGTGTAAGTAACATAACCTCCAAATTTTTGAGTAGCGTTTTCAATTGCGTAGGTAGACTTGACGACATTCTTGACCTTGAATTTAATATCGGCAGTTCGAATAAATTTTTGCTTACTGTTTTTGTCGACTACCGCTGCCGATGATGAAACAGCCGTGCTATCTGCTGAAACTTTCATATCTGCCGATTCTTCGTACGAAGAATTGTCGGCTTTTTTACAAGAAAATAGTAATGCGATGATTACTACACAAGTCAATCCTAATTTTGCAATTGTTTTCATAAAGGTTTTTAAAGTTGATTAATAAATGATTTTTTTGGAGTTATTACCAATACTTTTTGTTAAAAGCAGATGTATGAATAAGTCTTAATTCGGTATACTAAAAAGTGTGCCAATAATTTTCGAGTATTATTTTATCGAAGGATTTTTTTTGTCGTAATTTTGAAATCTAAAAATTATACTTTTTTGAGAGTTTCTATTCATAAACATATTTCAAATCCAGAGCACTTTAAACAACAACTTTTAAGCTGGTCGCAACAATTTCGCGAGGTTATTTTTTTGGATAGCAATTCCTATCCGCAAGAATATTCCAGTTTTGATTGTGTGTTGGCTGTGGATGCTTTTACATCTTTAAAAACAGATTTTCACAACGCTTTCGAGGACTTAAAACAATATCAGCAAACGACCAAAGACTGGCTTTTTGGCTATCTTACGTATGATTTAAAAAATGATATTGAACCGTTAAAATCTTCTAATTTTGATGGTTTAGATTTTCCGGATTTGTTTTTCTTTCAACCTAAAAAAATATTTTTATTGAAAGGAAATCAACTCGAAGTACAGTATTTATTGCTTTGTGATGATGAGGTTGAAGATGATTTTGACGAGATCGTTACAAGTAATTATGAGCCGTTTGTCACACTGAGCGGAATCGAAGTGGAACAACGGATTTCAAAAGAATTTTATATCGAAAAAGTGACAAAAATGCTGCATCACATTCACGTAGGTGATATGTATGAAGCCAATTTTTGTATGGAATTTTATGCTGAAAATGCAGTTATAAATCCGTTAGAGAAATTTCAGAAATTAAATAGTATTTCGCAAGCGCCGTTTTCGGTTTTCTTTAAAAATAATAAACAATTTCTACTTTCTGCCTCGCCTGAACGATATTTAAAAAGAGTAGGAGAGACTTTGATTTCGCAACCTATAAAAGGAACTTCAAAACGATTTACAGATCCTGTTGAAGATGAAAAATCAAAACAATTTTTGGAATCCGACTCAAAAGAACGTGCAGAGAACATCATGATAACCGATTTGGTGCGAAATGATTTATCGCATACGGCTCAAAAAGGTTCGGTTGAGGTTGTAGAACTTTGCAAAATTTATTCGTTTTTGCAGGTACATCAAATGATTTCTACTATAACTTCAAAATTAGACCCGCAATATTCGCCAATAGATGTTTTAAAAACCACTTTTCCGATGGGAAGCATGACGGGAGCTCCAAAGATTTCAGTAATGAAGATCATCGAAAATCTGGAAGAAACTAAACGCGGTTTGTATAGCGGATCAGTAGGTTATTTTACACCCGAAGGTGATTTTGATTTTAATGTTGTAATCAGAAGTATTTTGTACAATCAGGAGAATCAATATGTTTCATTTTCTGTGGGAAGTGCGATTACGGCACAATCAATTCCGGAAAATGAATACAAAGAATGTTTTTTGAAGGCGAAAGCGATGCATGAAGTTTTACGGTAAAAAAGGTTTGCCACGAATTATTTTTGCCGCAAAGACACTAAGACGCAAAGTTTTTTAATCTTTTTAATCCTTTAATCTGTGGCAAAATAAATCTGCACAATCTGCGTGAAAATAATTAGCGAAAATTCGTGTAATTCGTGGCAAAAAAATATTCACGCTTAACAATTCATTTAAAAATAGATCGAATTTAATTTTTTACATTTATCGAATGTTTTCAAAATTTCAAAATCACATTATTTCAAGGTTTCCATTTCTGGAAGATAAAAAACTATTTCTCGCTGTTAGCGGAGGATTGGACAGTATGGTTTTATTGCATTTATTAAATCAATTGCCTTATGAAATTGCGGTTTTGCATTGCAATTTTCAGCTTCGCGGACTGGAAAGTTTTGGCGATCAAAATTTCATTCAGGAGTATTGCGATCAGCATAATATTCCCATTTACACCACACAATTCGATACAGAAGCGTTTGCCAAAGATTATAAATTATCGACACAAGTTGCAGCACGTGAATTGCGTTACAGTTGGTTTTATGAGCTTTTAGAACAGGAGAATTTCGATTATATCTTAACAGCACATCATGCTGATGATAATCTGGAAACTTTTATTATCAACTTAACCAGAGGAACAGGGCTAGAAGGTTTAACAGGAATTCCGGAACAAAACGATCGAATTATTCGTCCGCTTTTGCCATTTTCACGAGAAGAAATCCTGAAATATGCCGAAGAAAATAATATCGAATGGCGGGAAGACAGCAGTAATGCATCGAATAAATATCTTCGAAATAAAATCCGTCATGATTTAGTTCCGATGCTGAAAGAAATTAATCCTAATTTTTTAAACGCTTTCCAAAAAACACAATCGTATTTGCAGGAATCACAGGAAATGGTCGAAGATGCATCGATTATGATTTACCAGCAAGTGGCAAAAGAAGAAGGCGATGACATTCATTTTGATTTGAATCAACTTAAAAAATTACCCAATTATAAATCGTATTTGTACCAATGGCTGAATGAATTTGGCTTTTTGGCATGGAATGATATTTATGATTTGGTGGATGGACAATCTGGAAAACAAGTACTCTCTGCAGAATTTCGTTTGTTAAAAAACAGAAATACTTTGATTTTAAGCCCAATTTCTGAAATGTCAGAAAAGGAAGAATTTGAGATAACTGCAAACGATACAGAAGTTAATTTTCCCTTAAAATTGAGGCTTTGTAATGTAAGTCACATAACAATAGATTCAAATAAGGCTATCTTTGTGGACGCTGAAAAAATCCAGTTTCCATTGATTTTACGTAAATGGAATGAGGGGGATGTTTTTCAGCCTTTTGGAATGAACGGAAAGTCGAAGAAAGTAAGTAAACTTTTTAAAGATGAAAAATTATCGCTGATCGAAAAAGAAAAAACATGGATTTTATCTTCAGATAATCAGATTGTCTGGGTTGTTGGAATCAGGCAGGACGAACGTTTTAAAATTGAAAATACCACAAATAAAATACTTAAAATAGAATTACATAATGAACTTTAATCAATACCATCAAACGATAATGTCGAAAAGTGTTTGGAATAAAATCATCATATTTTTCCTGTTTTTTGCTTTTGCAAAAGGAAATGCACAAATCCTGGAGCCGGTAAAATGGACTTCTAAGATTGAAAAAAAATCAGGGAATAATGCTGTTTTAATTTTTGATGGAACAATTGAAAAAGACTGGCATATGTATTCGCAATTCACGCCGGATGGTGGACCGCTTGCGCTGGAAATTGCATTTAAAAATCAAAAAGGGAATTATACTTTAGTTGGAAAAGCCAAAGAAGGAAAAACAAGAACGGCTTTTAATGACGTTTTTGGAGTAAATGAAACTTTTTTTGAAGGCAAAGCACATATCGAACAGGAAATTACCATCATAAATCCGAACTTAAAAACGGTTGATGTTGAGTTTGATTTTCAGGTTTGTAAAGAAGTTTGTATCAATTCGAATAAGAAATTCTCCATTGCAATTCCGTCAACATTTAAGATGGATGCAGTTGCAAGTGTTTCAGAAGTAAAGAAAGATGAAACTAAAGTAGTTGGTTTAGCAATTGATACCGTAAAACCAACAATTGAAACACCTAAAACTGAAACTGCAAAAGCAGCTGTTGCTGATACTTCTGCCGAAGAAGATATTCCTGGACCAGCTCCGGCAAGAAGTTTATGGTCGATCTTTTTTATTGCTTTTATATCAGGATTTGCAGCGTTGTTGACGCCTTGTGTTTTCCCTATGATTCCAATGACCGTGAGTTTTTTTACGAAACAAAGTAAAAGCAGGGCGAAAGGAATTAGAAATGCTATAATTTACGGTTTCTCTATTATTGCTATTTATGTTATTTTAGGATTAATTGTAACTAAAATATTTGGTGCAGATGCATTAAATGCTTTGTCTACAGATGTTTGGTTTAACTTAATCTTCTTTATTATATTGATTATTTTTGCTACTTCGTTTTTGGGAGCTTTCGAAATTATGCTGCCAAATTCATGGGGAAATAAAGTAGATCAACAAGCAGACAGAGGCGGAATAATAGGTATATTATTTATGGCTTTGGCGTTGGCAATTGTATCCTTTTCTTGTACAGGACCAATTGTAGGAACTTTATTGGTTGAAGCAGCTTCAAACGGGGGAATTGCTCCGGTTGTGGGAATGTTAGGTTTTTCTTTAGCATTGGCTTTGCCATTTATGTTGTTTGCAATGTTCCCGGGTTGGTTGAATTCATTACCAAAATCTGGTGGATGGCTGAATACTGTAAAAGTAGTTTTAGGATTTTTAGAATTGGCTTTAGCATTTAAATTTTTATCAAATGCCGATTTAGTTTTACAATTGCATTTATTAGAAAGAGAAGTGTTTATCGCAATCTGGATTGCCATTTTTGCCGCGTTGACTTTATATTTATTCGGAAAAATTTCATTACCGCACGATAGTCCGCTACAGCATATTTCAGTTGGAAGATTGTATTTAGGATTGCTGACATTAGTATTTACGGTGTATTTAATTCCTGGTCTTTGGGGAGCACCTTTAAAATTAATCAGCGCTTTCCCTCCGCCGCCACAATATAGTGAAAGTCCGTTTGGAGTAGGAGGTTCTGCTAATTCAGGCGGAAGTACCGAATCTGTAAAAGGATTGCCCGACGGAGCAGAATTAGGACCACATGGTATTATGGTTTTTCATGATTACGAAGATGGAGTAGCTTATGCAAAATCTATCAACAAACCAATCATGCTTGATTTTACAGGTTATGCTTGTGTGAATTGCAGAAAAATGGAAAACAATGTTTGGTCTGAACCAACGATTTTGCCCATCCTTAAAAACGATGTTGTCTTGATTTCTCTTTATGTAGATGATAAACGCGAATTGCCAAAAGAGGAACAATTTGTAACAACATCCGGAGATAAAATCATTACCGTTGGTGATAAATGGACCGATTTTATGATTTCAAAATATAAAACCAATACACAGCCATTATACATTATCACTGATTTAGAAGGCAAGAATTTAAATGCTTCAAAACCAACCATTAGTTATGTAAGTGCAGACGAATATTTGCGTTGGCTGAAAGAAGGAATTTCTAAATTTTAGATTTTAGATTTTAGAATATAGAAAATAGAATA
>NZ_LVEN01000037.1 GCF_001686925.1 Flavobacterium piscis | reverse complement strand
ATGAAAAAATTAAGACAGCAGTTTATCAAGCACATAAGGAATCAATTATACTGAAAAAGCTTCCGGTTATCGGAAGGATTATTTTTAGGAGTATATTTAACCGAAAAGAGCGCAAGATTTTATTTTTGTAGTATGCTTACAAACGTAAAAGTTCGCAAAACTTTATCAATAAAACTTTGCGAAACTTTGCGAAAGATCTTTGTGTGCTCCTATGTTTGCAAAGTTAATTTAGAAATTTTTACTTTTTTAAATTTGCATTATTAAAGTGAAAAGGGATGAGAGTGCATTTGTGTCTAAATAGTTCTTAGAAACATATTCTCGCAAAGAAATTACCTCATTCTTTTTTATCTTTTAGAGTCTGAACAGAATGTAAGGAATTAAGCAATGCTTAATATCCAGAATATCCAATCAGGAGAAAAGACGAAGGAAGATTCATCACTTTATATATTAAAATTAAAAAAGTAATGATGGGTAAAATTGTAAAACAAGTAGCAGGAATTGATGTAGCTCAAAAAGAATTGGTAGTGACTTTAGGACATCTTTTAGATGATTTTTCAATAGAATTATTTGCCTATAAAGTTTTCAAAAATAGCGATTCTGGTTTTAAATCATTGGCTGAGTGGACAAATAAATTAACAGACAATGAAGTTGATGTTCTTTATGTTATGGAAGCTACGGGTGTATATCATCAAAAGTTTGCTTATTTCTTAACTGACAATAATTATAAGTTAAGTATTGTACTGCCTAATAAAATCAGTAACTATATGCGAACTTTGGAGTTAAAAACCGTTACAGACAAAAGCTGTTCCCAGGCAATCGCCCAATTTGGTTTAGAGCGAAAATTGGATAAGTGGTCCAAGCCTAAAGTTACTTATAAGGAATTGCAGCAGTTAACCAGGGAAAGAGATCAGATTGTTCAGGAAAGAAGCATTATCAAAAATCAAATACATGCTGAAATCACAGAAGCTGAACCAAATCAGAGAAGCTTAGAGAGAATGCAGGCAAGAATACGATTTTTAAATTCACAGGAGAAAGAAATTAAAGAGGATATTGACTGGATCGTAAAAGAAAATCAGGATATAAGACAAATTATAGACAGGATAACAACCATACCGGGAGTTGGGGAACTGACAGCTGTAATTGTTTTGGCAGAAACAAATGGTTTTGAGCTAATCAGAAACAAATCACAATTATCCAGTTATGCGGGACTGGATGTAAAAGAAAAGCAATCTGGTACATCAGTAAAAGGAAAACCCAGAATATCTAAAAAAGGAAATAGAGCCTTAAGAAAATCAATGCATTTACCAGCTCTTACTGCGGTAAAATGGGATGACAATTTTAAGGAGACATATGCAAGATTGGTCTCAAAACACGGAATCAAAATGAAAGCCTTGGTGGCTATTCAAAGAAAAATATTGCAATTAATATATATCTTATTCAAAAATGAAACAATTTATGACAAAGATTATACAATAAAAAAATAGCGTGAAAACACATAAGGTTTAGCACGCTATAGAGACTAGCTCAATGACTGTCTTGAAAAACAAAATTAATAAAAATTAAGATTTAAAATTGGAAATCAACACAGAATCTTTGCGGT
>NZ_LVEN01000036.1 GCF_001686925.1 Flavobacterium piscis | reverse complement strand
AGGTACTATCTTAATTACCTAATTAATTTTAATATTTTTTATCTTTGTTTTAACAGAGAGGAAACTTACTGTGATCATTCGCTGGATGTTTACCTTGTGCAGCCTCAATTTTATTGGGGCTGTTTTTTATGCCTTTTTCAAAGGCAAACAGAGAGAAAGACTTCTGCTCCTTTTCTTGGATGCTTTTTATATAATTTGGTTCAAAGCGTTCCTTTTTCTTCCACATATAATAAATCATTGTCAGTAATTTCTTTTGAACGGCAACATAGCTTTTCATTTTGATTCCGTGCTTATTATAAGTTCGTTCAAATAGTTCCTTAAATGGTTTTACTTCGCATTTTATAACAACAAGTGATGGCATGTGCATTGCTCTTCTAATTCTGGAATTACCTTTTTTTGATATTTTGGTTTTTCCAACCCTGGTTCCTGATTGGGCTTCTACAACATCATAACCTGCGTAAGAAACCAATTGTTTGTAGTTGTTGAAGAGTTCGAAACCATTAGTTTCGGCTAAAATTGTTGCTAAAGTTAAAATCCCAATGCCTTTTATTTCTAAAATATTAGCAACACGTTCAGCTATTTTTGCATCTGATTTTATGTGGTTGTTGATTACTTTTTCCAATTCTTTCAGCTGTTTGTCAAATAAAATTATGGTTTCTTTTAATTGATTTGTTACTGGATCGACTTGATGCATGGCAAAACTTAATGCATCGAATTGATTTTTTAAAACCGTTTTTAATTCGGTTACATTTTGATGTTGTCTGGTATATAGTCGTAATTCATAAAAAAATGTTCCCATAGGCTGCCAGGTATCCAAACATTGCTCGGCTCCCATCTGGGATAATCCTTTGGCATCGATACTATCATTTTTTGATTTTAATCCAATTGCTTCCAAATACTTTTTGGCCTTATTGGGTAAAATAATAGAAACCGAAAATCCTTTTTCAAATAAATAATAAGCGCAATTTTCATGATAAATCCCTGTAGCTTCCATACATACAACAACTGGAACATTTTCCTTTACGTGTTTTAATACCCAATCTTGTAAAATTTTAAATCCTTTTTTATTATTGGAAATTACAGTACTTGATTTTACAATTACTTTTTGTTTTTCATCAATACAACTCATACAAGCATTGATCTTTTTGCTTGAAACGTCTAGTCCCACAGAATACTTTAAATTCATAATTCCATATTTTAGAATAATAAACAAAAAATTACACTGGTCTTTGCTCATTTTTTATACAGCATCTTTATCTAAAATAAAGTGCTTAAGTACTATTGTGACTTAAAATGTAATTAAAACTAAGAGGATTTACCTAGTGTTTACAATATCATCAATGATGTATTTCGCCCCGATAGAATTTTGCAACTTAGTTCTGTTTATCAATAGTTTATATCCAAAGATAAGATTTTGATATAATAATGTAAAGATATGAGCCCCGATGGGAGTGAAAATCCTTTTGTGCCGGGGTTCGGCACAAAAGATATAACGGACAGCGGGACAAGTGGTTCTTTTGAAAACATCACTTTTGCT
>NZ_LVEN01000035.1 GCF_001686925.1 Flavobacterium piscis | reverse complement strand
TAATGGAGTATACAGAATGGAAGCAGATGTTATATTAGGTCCGTTGGAGGGTATAAGTATATTCCCAATCGTGTGTGTTTCCGGTACAGTCGGTGAAGGTATAAGTGTAAGTTACATCTCCGTTACAAGCAGGTGTTGTGGATATCAAAGGCGCAGATGGGGTTAATGTATTACCGCAATTATCTGTTACTACAGGCACTGTCGGGGTTACAATCAATGCTGCGCAGTAACTGTAGATCCCTGATTGGCCGGCATTGTAAAATCTGCTCCTTCAATGGTATAGGTATATACCCAATCGTGTGTGTTTCCTGTACAGTCGGTGAAGGTATAAGTGTAAGTTACATCTCCGTTACAAGCAGGTGTTGTGGATATCAAAGGCGCAGATGGGGTTAATGTATTACCGCAATTATCTGTTACTACAGGCACTGTCGGGGTTACAATCAATGCTGAGCACGTAACTGTAGATCCCTGATTGGCCGGCATTGTAAAATCTGCTCTTTCGATGGTATAGGTATATACCCAATCGTGTGTATTTCCGGTACAATCGGTGAAGGTATAGGTGTAAGTTACATCTCCGTTACAAGCAGGTGTTGCGGATATCAAAGGCGCAGATGGTGTTAGTATAGTACCGCAATTATCCGTTACTACGGGAACCGTTGGTGTCACAATCGATGCCGTGCAGGCAACTGTAGATCCCTGATTGGCCGGCATTGTAAAATCTGCTCTTTCAATGGTATAGGTATATATCCAATCATGTGTATTTCCCGCACAATCCGTAAAAGTATAGGTGTAAGTTACATCTCCATTACATGCAGGTGTTGCAGATATCACTGGTGCAGATGGTGTTAGTATATTACCGCAATTATCCGTTACTACGGGAACTATTGGGGTTATAATCGATGCAGCGCACGCAACTGTAGATCCTTGATTTGTTGGTACAAGAAAATCAGCTCTGCCTAGTATAATTGTTTGAGTACAAAGACTAGTGTTTAAAATGGTATTTTCACCTACATCCCGTACTTTATTATTGTTGGGATCGGCATATTCTGTTACGGTATAAGTTCGTATTATATTTCCGTTACAACCGGGATCAACTCCATTAGAAGCTGTAATATCTATTGCTCCACAAGGAATGTCTCCGATGATTCCATCTCCATTTCCCAGAGCTTCAAATTCGGCTTCGGTCAAAGTGGTAGCAGTTGGTAATTGATCGTAACAGCTAATGGTTGTTAACGGGAAAGTTGGGCAAACTACTTCAAACACACAACAAATTGGTGCGACATCCGCGATTGTTAAAGTATTGCAGGCATTAACATCCTGAATGCTTACATTATAATCGGTTCCTGCCAGTATAGGTTGTGATGTCCAGGTGCTGCCTGACCATGTACCGGGTGCGCCTGTGCCTGTTGCTGTATAAGGAGCTTCTCCCGTTACACTAAATGTTAGTACATATCCTGAACCATCGCTGGCGCAAGTGGTAGATGCTGTTCCTGCTAAAGTTACTTCACTAATAATTATATTCTGAATTGCTGTTACACTATTTCCGTTTCCATCTTCGAACAACCAGGTTACCGGGGTTGTTCCTACAACAGTTACAGGAAATAAAGTTGTAGTAGTACCGGTTACAATACCAGTGCAATTATCTGTGGTTGTTGGGGCAATTGGAGTTACTGAACATTCTCCTGTAATAGTATCTAAAAGGGGGGCAACAGGCGCAGTCGTATCTTTTATAATTACATTTTGAGTTATGGTTTGTGTATAACCATTTCCATAATCGAAATTCCATGTGATAAGAGTTGTCCCTTGTAGTGTTATTGGGAAAAGAGTTGTAGTAGTTCCTTCGATTATACCAGCGCAGGGGTCTTCAATGGTTGGATTAGTTGGAGTAGCCTCGCATTCTGCTGTTATATCTGGTAAAGGGGCAGGCAAAACCGTAGCACTTATTTCAATATTTGCTGTTGTAGTATTTGAACATAATCCGTCAGTAAATTCATAAGTTACTGTATGCTGACCAGGAGTCGAAAGGGCTAAATTTATTTCTCCGCTTGTAGCATTAATACTTAAACCTGCGTCGCCAATGTAAGTTCCTCCTGATTGACCAGTTTGAGTTATGGTCGCAGTACCTCTGTTACAAGTAAATGGGTCTGAGTATGCAATATGTGCTGTTGGCAGGGGATTTACAGTAACTGTAACGGGTTTAGCAGGAGGAGGAATAGCACAAATACCATCAGCTTCGACTGTTACATAATAAGTAGTTGTAAATTGTGGGCTTACACTTATTGTTTCTACATTGCTAATCGAATTTACAAGTCCCGCATCAGTATACCATGTAAAAACAGGATTTATCAGAGCACTTGTAGCTGTTAAGGTAGCTGTTTCTCCTTGGCAAATGCTTTGGTCTGCTACTGTAATGTCCGAAACTGTTGCTATAGGATTAACGGTTACTGTAACCTCTTTCCTGTTTCCTGCTTCATTACTACAAAAATTATCCCCTTCTACGTCCACATAATAAGTGGTTGTTACGAGGGGACTTACTACTAAATTTTCTCCAGTTCCTAATATTGTTGCCGAAGAAAGATTACTATCAAACCAAGTAAAAATTGGATCGGACATCGTGGGAGCGAACGCGGTTAAAATTATACCCGTTTCGTTGGGACAGATTGTTCTTCCCTCCGCAATTATGTCAGCAGCATTTGATCTTGGGCTGACAATTACAGTAAAATTAGTTGATTTTGATGCTCCGCAACCGCTGGCAGTAGCAGTAATAGTGGCTGTTCCGTTAAAGGAAGAATTCCAGTCAACCATTCCCGGTTGTGAACCAGCTCCAATTGTTCCTGCTTCTGGCGGATTAATACTATAAGTAATGCCTGTAGCATTTGTCGCTGTTGCTGAATAATCGATTGACTGGACCGAACTCGACTGACAAATTAAAGGCACACTACTAGCATTAAAGACAGGAAGTGCAACCTCAGCATTTGGGTTTATGGTCACCGTAATTGTTGCATTAAAAGTGCAGCCCGATGTAGTAACTACCTGTACACTGTAGTCTCCAGTATTTGCCGTTGTAACATTATTTATGTTTAAAGCAGGGCTATTTACTATTGAATTGTCCGGTAATGTCCATACAATACTTGTAACTGGCCCTAAGGCAATGGTAGATAAATTTAGAGTAGCTCCTGTACAATAAGCATTATCTCCAACAATAATGTCGCCTATTTCATTTGCCGGTTTTAAAGTAAAAGGCTGTATAACTTCAAAGCATGACGTTTTTGCTTTAATAACATAATTTCCTGCTGTTAATGCTGTAAAAGTTGCACTCGTTTGTCCTGTTGCAGGAAAATCGGGATCAGTATCTTTTTTTATAAAATAATTGACAGTGCCAATTGTATTATTCACTTTAACAGTAAGGCTTCCTGTCGTATTTCCCGGACAAATGACACCACCTGATTGTGCTAAATCGAAAGAAGGGAAATTAGGCACTACCTCTAAAGGCACAGAAGTTGTATTTTCAAAAATTTCTGAAGCAAATACCAGTCGGCCGTCATTTTGACGGCTTAAAGCCATTTCATAGCTTCCTGATATATCAGCAGTAAAAGTAAAAGAGATGGTGGCATCTCCTCTAAGAGTAACATTCGAACTAGTACTGTTCGTATATGTTGCACCTGCCGGCATTTTTAATAATCTCGGATAAGCACTATTAGATCCATACACAGTTGTTATAACGTCCACACCAGTTGTTGGGAGACTCTTTCCTACTGCAGTAACTCTGATTTGTCCTTTTTTAATATAACGGTCACAAGTAGTAGGGCTTGGGTCATAACTCACGTTTTGGAGTGCAACGCTTATAATATAGCTACCCAATACGATGTCATAATCTGCTGAAAAACACTGGTTGTCTGTGATCCTTATTTTATATGTTCCCGGAATTAGGTCATTGCCTAAACCAAAATTAGAACTAGTACTGGTTGGAGTAAATGTTTTATTTATTGTAGAGGGTCCGCTTAATGACTGAATCCGAATAGGTGCAACTAGACCTAAAGCTGTTGTTAGATTACTTATGACTAAAGCTGATTTTCCGATATATTTTGAACTAATTCCATCTGTAAAGACAATTTTGTCTTTGATAGCCAAGGGTGTGAAAGTAGCAGGATCAATAAAAAGATTATTCGGATCTGTCTGCGTTGGTTTTGCGGATGTAGAAGTGGTTAAATTTTTAAAATTATAAGTTGGTAAAACTTGCCCGGTTGCATCTTTTATTACAACAACATACGTTTTTCCGATGTCCAATTTAACTGAAAAATTCTGAGGAATTACAAAATGCTGTGTGTTAGAGGTTCCTTTTTCTGTTATATCTAAGGTTATAGGCTGACATCCTCCTGATTGATAGGTACTGGTTGTAAATTGTACTTGTGTTGGTGGTGCACATGGCGCTGGAGTTGGGTCATCATAGATTGAAATTCCAACAGAGGATAATGGTAATTGTTTAAATTCTTTGTATTGAGCCAAATCTATCTGATTTGTTTTTGTAATACCACAAATGGTTACTGAGCCACGTATTATTCCCCATTTCGAGCGATCATTTGGCAGAGGTGCTACGAGAGCATACGCTTGCTCTACTGTTAAATTATCATAAACGTCAAAACCTCCGGCAGCATTTTGTACCTCTAATTTGTAAACAGCATTTTTTGACCCGTAATATTGAGGTACAGTCGGTCCTGAGCCGCTTGTAGTAATATCATTAATAGTTAAACTTAGTAAAGCATTAAAATGGATAATACTTGCACTTGTAATTGGCGTACATACATCACCAGGAGTACTAAAAACAACATTAAAATAAGTTGTATAAGGCTGCGTACTAGGAGTATCTAAAGTAAAAGTAGTATAAGGAACATTAGGTCTTACTGTCACTGTATTAGGTGCCAATACTACGGTACCACAGTTATCGGTAGCTTTTAAAGTATAATTTCCTGCAGCCACGCCCGTAAAAGAAACTGAAGATTGGGTTTGTTGTTGCTGGACAAGATTATTGTTCGAATCTCTTAATTCTACATTGTAAGGCTTGTTTCCTCCTGTTAAGTTCGCATATATGAAGCCCAGGGGATCTGTAGAACCGCAATACGCGTAAAAAATGGAATAGTAAGTAGAAAACGTTGGAGAGGTGGTAGTATAATTATTAGCAACATTTACCGTAGTTGCAGACTTTACAAAAGTTGTTCCGTTAAAGTATCCGTAAAAATAGTCACCCGGCTGCAGCATTGTAAATTGGGCAGAAGAACTACTTATTATATCCTGTTCGTTAAAAGGAGATTTAGCAATACCGTAAGTAATGGGAGCGGGTACATCAGTAGCTATTAGTGTGATTGTTCCATTATTGGCACAAGTTGACGGCGTTGCCGTTGCCGTAATGGTTTGAGCAAAAGTTTTGTTGCCTAACAGATTTATTATGGAAAACAAAAGTAAAAATAAAGTAATTTTTGATTTCATGATTTTTAAATTAACTGAAACCTTTGACAGTAATTGCAATGCTTAATTACATATCAAGTATCAGGCTGTAAATTAAATACATGTGTCTTACTGTTGTTAAAGTCTTTTAATATGTGAATCGGCAAAAGTCTATCAAAACAGACCTTTGTAATTACCTATAAAAGTTTAAAGAATGACAGATTAAGACCTTTTTTGCTTTATTACGCTGTCAAAAAATGGAGTTGTAAAAAAGATATAGGCGTATAATGGCTTATAAATAAATCGTAATGCTTTGGTTGTTAGAATTTTATATAAAAGTAATAAAATATTTTCTTACTTTTTAGAGGAGCTTTAGCATTTTTTTTTTGGACAGTAAAAGGAAACAAAAATAAATGGTGGTTTTTTTGTTTTTTAAATGATTACGCAAATCTAATGCAGCAAATATTGTTTTGATTTCTACCAATATGCAGCTCAAAAGATGTGTGATAAAATACTCCAATTGTGAATCTAAGTGGCTAACCCACTCCGGAAACGTTTTTTCTTTTTAATACTCTCGCTGCTTTTTTTATTAACCATTGACAATAGTATAATTTTATTTGTGCAGGTAAATTTTCAAGGGAATAGTTTTTTAACTGTTCCCTTTTTTATGCAGTTAATAATCGATATCATACAAATATCTGTTACATAACATCTAAGACACGAAATGTTAATACAATGTTTTATAAGCACACATTTTTATTAATGTAAACGTAACCTTGCAGACCTACCCTCGGTTCTAATTTTGGAGACATATTATAAACAACACACTTGTAGTATATGTCATTTTTTAAATTAAGAATACATCGCAAAAAAATAATAAGAATTGGTGTTTTAGCAAGCGCCGTTCATTTGCCAAATAATACAAAAATACTGCATCATGTATAAAGGATTTACGGATGAGCAGCTTGTTGAATTATTGAAACAAGGCAAAGACAAAGCGTTTGATGAATTGTATTTTCGGTATCGGGATGTATTGGTTCGCTTTGTTTATATGCGAATGAAGTCGGTTCCGGTTGCTGAAGAAATCGTTCAGGAAGTTTTTACCACTATTTGGGAACGTCGAAAGACTTTGGTCATTCAAAAGAAATTCGCGGCTTATATCTATACTTCGGTTCGTTATGTGACTTTAGATTATATCAAATCGCACACTATTACAGATCAATATATAAAAGAAGTTAGCGACAGAAATACAAATGACCACAATAGTACCAATGCAACCGAAGATGCTATCTTTTACGAAGAACTTCAGGAAGCGGTAGACAAAGCCACTTTACTATTGCCCAAAAAATCCAAAGAAGTTTTTATTCTCAGCCGCATCAAACATTACACCAACAAAGAAATAGCCGAAGAACTCAATGTATCTCACGAAACGGTTAAGTATCATATTGCATACGCGTTAAAATTTATGCGCAATTATTTGGGCGAATTCAATTGATCATTGTTATTGAAAATTAAGCTGAACGCTTTTTCTTAACAAAAGCGTAACCTTCAGCGCCTACCCAAAAGTAACAATCCCAAGACATACTATTAAAGAGATAAACAAATTATAATGCCTGACAAATTACATCAAGATATACATCTTTTTTTAGAAGGAAAGCCTTCTGAAAAAGGAGAAGAATTATGGAATAACTGGTACGATCATCCTCAGGAAATTTTAGATCCTGCTATTATAATACCATCTGATCATTCAAAACTTAAAAAAGAAATCAGACAAATTAAAAAATCAAATCTGGTTATTTTTCTTCATCGTAAAAACTGGACTATGGCAGCTTCTCTAATTTTTTTAATGGGACTGTCCTGCTTTTTTTACCTCTCATTTGTAAAGACAATTTCTAAAGAATATGCCACCAAATTAGGCGAACACGCTAAAATAACATTAAGCGACGGAACTCAAATTTGGCTGAATGCAGGAAGTCTTTTAAAATATCCAAGTGAATTTAAAGGCGGAACACGCGAAGTATATCTTACCGGAGAAGCTTTTTTTGATGTCGCCAAAGACAAAGAACATCCTTTTATCATTCATACCGATAAAATGGATACCAAAGTATTAGGAACCAGTTTTAATGTTCAGGCTTATCCGGATCACGAAAAACAGGAAGTTTCAGTTTTAACCGGAAGAGTAAATGTAAAATCAACTGTAACCGAAGAGAATGTGTATGTAACTCCGGGACAAAAAGTAGTTTTTAAATCTCAGAATAATAAGATACAGGCCTTTACAGATATTCCCGTGAATTCTATTTCGCTATGGCGAAAAAATATTATTGTTTTTGAAGATGCGCCATTGCCGGAAGTTATTGCAACAATCAATCGCAATTATAATGTAGCGATCCAGATCGAAAACAAAAACCTCAACAATCTAAAAATCAGTGCTTATTTCAAAGAATTACCTGTTAATCAGGTTGTGGCTTTAGTTTGCAATATCATCAATGCCAATTATAAAATTGAAGCAGGAACTTATATCATACAATAAGAAAACCTTTAAAAGAGAATAAAAAGAATTAAAAATTGAGAATTAAAAATTAAAAATCTGCTCGATCTGCTAAATCTGCGAGCAAAAAAATTAAACACATAGAAACATAGATTTAAAATTAAGAATTAAGATGCTTTTAGAAAATCATGATTTTTTCACATAGCTAATGTGATTTATTCCAAGTGAAACGCCTTTATCGACAAAGAAAAGCTATGTCCCTATGTGTTAAAACAATTACGCAATTACAAGTATTTTAAAATTAAGTTAATCAATCATCTACGTAGAAACCAAGCAATAATCCAAACACAAATTAAAATTCCAAAAACATGAATCAAAAACAAATGCGGTATGTTGTAAACTGTCAGAGCATTAAAAAATCCATTTTGATTAAAGCACTCTTTTTTGTCGCTTTATTTTTTATAGGATCAACAATGAAAGCAGCCAGCGTTAACAGCAGTAAAAGGGTAACCTTAAAAGTTGAAAATGAAACGATAAAGAATGTTTTTCAGAAAATAGAAAAACAAGCTGATGTACATTTTATGTACGAAACCAATCAGGTCAATACCAATCAGAAAATTAGCCTGAAACTGAGTAACGTAACCTTAGAACAGGCATTAGATAAAATATGCAGCAATTTTTTCCTGAAATACGAAATTGTAAGTAACAATATCGTCATCAAAAAAAATCAAAAATTAGCAGATGCAGGACAAGGTAAAATAAGCATTTCAGGAACTGTTTTTGGAGGAGATGACGGAATGCCATTGCCGGGCGTGGGTATAAAAGACAAGAGTTCGGATGCAACTGCAACGACAGATTTTGACGGAACTTTCAAGATGGAAATCAATTCATCAGAAGCTGTACTTGTTTTTTCGTACGTAGGTTATATTACGCAGGAAGTAAAAGTAACAAGTTCGGATAAAAACATAAGCGTTAAACTATTAGCCGACATGAAACAGCTTCAGGAAGTTGTGGTTATGGGATATGGTTCGGTAAAAAAGAATGAAGTTTTGGGAGCTGTTGGAACGGTTTCTATGAAAGAAACTTCAAGCAGAACGTACAACAGTGCAGCCGAATTATTGCAAGGTACAGTTGCTGGTGTTACGGTAATTAATAACGGTGGAGATCCTACGGCTGAACCAACAATCAACATTCGTGGTATTGGTTCCCTGAATGCCGAAACGCCTTTGATCGTGTTGGACGGAATTATCTACAGCGGATCTTTAAACACATTAAACCCAAATGATATTGCATCTATAAGTGTGCTTAAAGATGCGGCTTCGGCAGCAATTTATGGAGCAAGGGCTTCCGGTGGTGTAATTTTAATTACGTCCAAAAAAGGAACTTCTGATCATATTAATGTCAATGTAAATTATCAGGGAGGTTTTCAGAGTGTAGCCAAAAAATTAGATGTGTTGGATGCTGCCGGATATGCTGATGCTATGAACACAGCCAGAGATAATGCCGGTATGCCTAGAATTCCTGCTTTTGATCCTGCATTTGAGCCAACAGCAAGAACAACGAAAACCAACTGGATGGATGAAATTTTCCGTACAGGCGAGATTCAGGATTTGTCTATTTCGGTAAACGGAAAAACGGAGAAATCGAATTTCTTTTTGTCAGGAAGTTATAGAAAAAACGAAGGAATTTTATTGAATACTTTCGGGACAAGATATACAGCAAGAGCCAACTCTTCTTTTAAACTGGCGCCCAATTTTACATTAGGTGAAAACATGTCGTATTCCTTAACAGATGGTCAGGCGGCAAATACAAATAGTGGTTATACAGGTGCAATTTTAGCAGCGATTTTTTATCCGCCAAATGCAACCATTTACAGAGAAGACGGTTCAGGACAATTTGGAGGAGTTCCTGAAAAATACATTGGTTCGTACGGCGACGTGATTAATCCGGTGGCGTATTTAAAAAGACTGGACAACAGAAATCCTGTTTCGACTATTTTGATCAATCCTTATGCCGAATGGGAAATTATTTCAGGATTAAAAGTAAAATCAAACTGGGGTTATACCAGAATTCAAAACAACTCAACAGATTTTGCAGTTAAAATTACAGAACCGGGTAAAGTGTTTGATTTTAACAGATTAACATTGACAAATTCAACAACAACCGATTTGTTAAGTGAGCAGACTCTTTCTTACGAAAAATCATTAGGCAAACATAATTTCAAAGCTTTGGCCGGATATACGTACCAACAAACCAAAAGAGATTTTTATACAGTGCAGGGAACAGGTTTCGATAACGAAGATGCCTCTCAGCGTTATTTATTGAATGCTAAATTGGTACAGCAAACAGCTGCCGGATTGTCTGAAGAAATTATTTCTTCTTATGTTGGAAGATTGAATTACGACTTTAATCAAAAATATTTAATTTCAGGAATTGTGCGTCGTGACGGAACTTCAAAACTAACATCTGCAAACCGTTGGAAAGTTTATCCTTCTGTTTCTGCAGGTTGGTTAATCTCTGAAGAAGGATTCATGAAAGGCATTAATCCGATAATCAGTACATTAAAATTACGTGGAAGCTGGGGACAAATAGGAAACTTAGGAAACCTTGGACCATACCAGTTTAGTGTACCATTAACTCAAACCCAAGGTTTAATCGGGTCAACTCCGGTAATCAATTACGGATACGCAGAAAGCGAATTATCAAACCCTAATTTAAGATGGGAAAGCTCTGAACAAACCAACGTAGGATTAGATTTCACGATGTTCAATAGCGCTTTGTCAGGATCTCTTGATGCTTATGTAAAAACAAACAAAGACATGTTGGTTCGTGATCAGCTTCCGGGTGTTTCGGGAACTCCGCTGGGGAGAATTGTAAACTCAGGAAATGTAGAAAACAAAGGAATTGAAGCAAGTTTGACGTACCAAAAAACTCGTGGCGATTTTAAATTTGATGTAACAGCAAACGCAGCCTTTTTAAGCAATAAAATTGTTTCGATCAAAGACGATTTAACCTCACTTGAACCATTGAATTTAAGCCGAGTTCGTAGCTTGCCTTTGGCCAATATATATCAGGTAGGAAGTCCGGTTGGTGCTTTTTACGGCTATTCTACAGACGGATTGTTCCAAAGTAATGCCGAGGCAAAAGCCTATGTAAATACCAAAGGCGAAGTGTATCAGCCAAACGCTGTTGCGGGAGATATAAAATTTAAAGATGTAAACGGAGACGGCGTTATCAACAACAGCGATAGAGTTGTGTTGGGAAGCCCTTTCCCTAAAACCACTTTTAGTTTAAACATGAACTTTAAGTACAAAGGTTTTGATATGAATGTGTTTTTTAGCGGAGCAGCAGGAAATAGCGTTTTTAATGCGGTAAAACATACTGGTTTAAACGGTTCTTTCCCGGGATATAATTTATTGGCCGAGTCTAAAAATGCCTGGTCGCCAACCAATACGAACACTAGTATTCCGGTACTTTCATCAACAGATAACAACAATAACTTTGGTCGAATCTCTGATTTTTATATCGAAGATGCATCTTTCGTAAGATTAAGAAACCTTTCGATTGGATATACGGTTAAAGACCAATGGCTAAACGGAAAAGCAAAATTGAGATTTTTTATCTCAGGACAAAACCTTTTCACGATCACTAAATATTCAGGAATGGATCCTGAGGTTGGCTTAAACAACTTTGGTATGGACTTAGGAAAATATCCACTTTCCCGTATTTATATGACGGGTGTAAATGCAACTTTTTAAAAAACATAAAACAAATAAAATGAAAAATTTAAGTCTTTTAGTATTGAGTTTTGTGCTTTTACTGGGCGTTACAGCTTGCGAAAGCGAACTTGATCTGGTTCCGCAAGGAGCACCTTCAAGCGGAAATTTCTGGAAAACGCCTGCAGATGCAAAAGCAGGAGTAAACGCGATTTATGCTTTATATTCGGATGATAATATGTACGGTCGCGGATTTTTCTGGCTGAACAATGCAAGTGATGATATTGGTACAAAACCAAGACAGAACGCAGAACGTATCAAAAATTTTATTGTTGATGGTGCAGAATCTGATACCAAAGATATTTGGAGAATTCACTACGAAATCATGAAACGCTGCAACGATGTGATTCGTAACATTCCGAAGATTAATTTAGATGAAAAAACTAAAAACACCATGTTGGGCGAAGCTTATTTCAACCATGCTGTAATGCATTTAGAATTGGCTTATCATTATGGAGACGATCGCTCCGGAATCCCAATTCAGGATCGCGAAAACCCTACCAATGTGTATGTTCCAAGAGCTAAAAATGTAGCTGAAAACTATGCCTATATCGCAGCAGATTTAGTAAAAGCAGCTGATTTATTGCCTTATTTTAATGAACTAACTCCTGACAATTATGGTCGTGCTCATAAAACAGCAGCCTGGGGATATTTGGTTCGTACGTATTTGTATGCCAAAGATTGGGATAATGCGATTAAGTATGCCAACATGATTGTTGCCAGCGGAAAACACAAATTGCTGGACAATTTTGAAGATGTATTTAAAATCAAAAATAACTGGTCTTCAGAATATATCTGGTCTGTAACTTCTAGTGCCGAAAATACTTCTTTAGGTTCAATTTTTCCTGGAGTTTGTCTGGAAGATAAAGGTTGGGGAGCGTACAACGGTTGGGGAAATTTTTATCCTACCAAAGAATTGTTTGATACCTACGATCCAACAGATAAAAGACGCAGCGCGACTATTTTGCAAAAAGGAGATAAATTCCTGTATTTTGGTGAATTAGTGACTTTTAATGAAGGAAAATATATAGTAAGTTCCAGTAACAGAACCGGATATCAGTTCAATAAATATATGGAGCCGTTTGGTTATCCAAAAACAACTTCTGGCGGAATCGACATTCGTTATGTAAACGCCAACGGAGACAAGCCTTCAACCGCTTTAAACGTACCTCTTTTGCGTTATGCCGATGTGATTTTGATGTTGGCCGAAGCCAAACTAATGAAAGGCCTAAACGCCGATACCGAAATCAATATGATTCGTCACCGTGCAGGTCTGGGCGATCTTGCCGGAGCAACACTAACCGATTTAAAAAGAGAAAGACGTTGCGAACTGGCAGGAGAATGGACAGACCGTCATTTCGATTTAGTACGTTGGGGCGATGCTCAGGCAACATACGCAAAACCTTTGCACCATTATAACGGAACCGTGATTTATCCTGCCCGTAATTTCAACCCGGCCATTCACCATGTTTGGCCAATACCACCAGACGAAATTGCAGTGAGCAAAGGAGCGCTTACGCAAAATAAAGGCTGGTAATTTGTAGTTTCAGTTTATTTGTTTTGTTTTTTCTACGCTGCAAGCTTGTCGGAGCTTGCAGTCGTAAGAAAAAAACAAATGAATTTTTAAATATAAAAACAGGCCAGTCTTTTTTTTTGGAAAAGGCTGGTTTGTTTGATTTTTTGCCACAGATTAAAGGATTAAAAATGATTTTAATTGTGAGTTATTAATAAAAAAAGTCCCAGCGGGACGCCATATTTATAGAAATTTAATCTGATACAAAGAATCAGAACCCCATCGGGGTGACATATATACCGCTCCTCAGAAGCTCTAAAGGGGGAATCAATAATTGCTATAAATATTACGCTCCAATGGAGCTTTAAAAATCAAATAACATAAAATGAGAAAAAAACTTTGCGCCTTTGCGTCTTTGCGCGATTAAAACTCACAAAGGGTAGCAATTCTCATTGCGGAGTTACTTGCGAAGATTTCTCCCTCCGGTCGAAATGACAAACTAAACGAGCTATGTGCTTGAAACAAGTGAAACGCCTTTATTACACGCCCCAAAAAACTATGTTCCTATGTGTTTAAATTAACCTCAACCAGAATAAAAAAAATCTCCAAAAACTTTAAAAAAAAAACAAACCCAATTTTTGCAATGAAAAAAATAATCACCTTTTTTTGCCTTCAGTTTTTCCTGTTTGCACAAGCGCAGGAATACAGTTCATCCAACATTCATTCTCATAATGATTATGCGGGTAAACTTCCTTTTTACGAAGCCTATTCTAATGAAACCGGTGTTATCGAAGCCGATGTTTTTATTGTAAATAATGAACTTTTTGTGGCGCATACCTCTAAAGAAATTACACCACAGAATACACTTAAAAGTCAATATCTGGATCCGCTTTCGGTAAAATTAAAAAGTCTGGGCGGAAAAGCTTATCCAGATAATAAACCTTTGATTTTAATGATTGACATCAAAACAGAAGCCGATGCAACTTTAAAATTAATCGCCCAACAAATCAAAACCTATCCTGATTTAATTTCGAACAAAAATCTAAAAGTGGTAATTTCAGGAAACCGACCTTCTCCAGCAAACTGGAAAGAATATCCTGATTTTATTTATTTTGACGGAAGACTCAACGAGAATTATTCTCCGGAACAATTGTCGCGCGTCGAAATGATCAGCGAAGATTTAAAAGAAATCACCATCTGGAACGGGAAAGGTGTAATGACTCAGGCCGATACTGAAAAAGTGCAAGCCATCATTAAAAAAGTGCACGATCAGAACAAAAAAATCAGATTCTGGGCCACGCAGGATAATGTAAATACCTGGATGACTTTGATGAACCTAAAAGTTGATTTTATTGGTACCGATAATGTTCCGGAACTGACACATTTCATTAATAATATCAAATCGACATTTTATCAAAATACCGAATTTCATCAGGCGTATGTTCCTAAAAACGCTTCGGCTTTCGCCAAAAAGAAACCCAAAAATGTTATTCTTTTAATTGGTGACGGAATGGGGCTAACGCAGATTTATTCAGGTTACACGGCGAATAAAGGGCAGTTGAGTTTGTTTAATATTCCAACTCAGGGATTTTCGATCACCAAATCTTCAGACAGTTATATTACCGATTCGGCTGCGGGAGCAACGGCAATGGCAACGGGACATAAAACCAATAATCGTTTTATAAGCGTCGATGAAAACGGAAAACCATTAGAATTAATCACTCAACAATTGGCAAAGAAAAACTATAAAACGGCTATTATTTCAGCCGGAAATATTACTGATGCTACGCCCGCATGTTTTTATGCACATCAACCAGAGAGAAGTTACAGCCAGCCAATCGCCGAAGATTTTTTATCGAATCCGTCCGATATTTTGATAGGAGGAGGGCCAAAAGAATTTACATCGAGAAAAGATGGTAAAGATCTTTCGAAGCTATTGATACAAAAAGGCTATACTTTTTCGGATAAATTCAGCTCTTTGGATACCATCAAAAATTTCAAATTTATTGTTTTGGATGACGCTTCGGTAGTTTCTATGAAAAACGGAAGAGGAGATTTTTTATCTAAATCTTTAGCCAAAGCAACCTCAACTTTTGCCAAAACAAAAAATCCGTTTTTTATCATGGCCGAAGGCGCACAAATCGATTACGGCGGACACCAGAATAATGTAGAATATGTAGTTCGTGAAATGCTCGATTTTGATAAAGTCATAGGACAGGCAATGGAATTTGTAGACAAAAATTCGGAAACATTATTAATCGTTACGGCAGATCACGAAACGGGCGGACTTTCCTTAATTGACGGAAGTATCGAAAAAGGATATGTACACGGAAGTTTTAGTACCAATGATCATACGGCAGTTCCGGTTCCGGTTTTTGCTTACGGTCCGGGTGCTCAAAATTTTACGGGCGTTTACCAAAATACTGAAATTTATACTAAGATTATGGAGGTTTTATCTAAAAAATAGTATTCGTTTTGTTTTAAAAATTCAAGAGACGGTTTATAATAAAACTGTCTCTTTTTTTTTATAAATAAATGAATCTTCAAAAAAAGTAAAGAAATAAAGAAAGCTATTGTTTTTTAAATGTTTTGTAGTCAGTGTTTTATGTTCGAGGTCTGAAATTCTAATGTTCCTTTAATGTGGCAGCGAAAATTTAGATTTAAATTGCGCGATTATTGTTTTTTTTAGAGAAAGAACCTTGAGTCTGAGTTTGTTTTCAGGAGAAAATAAGCTGAATCAAGAGTTCTTTTTTATACTAATATTAAAATAAATGCTGAACAAAATTAAAAATAGTCTTTTCTGTAAATGCCTTCAGGCGTTGCTAATCGGCTATTTTTTAATGAGCAGTATCAATTTGTCTACTAATTTCAGCCAAATTATAAATGATAATGCCGAGGTAAATTCGGTAAAAGGAATGACTTGCAATTTCCTGAAAAAAATATTCAAATGCGACGGAATTCCTGAAGAAGTAGATGACTATAAAACTAAAGAGGCTAAAACCACTAAGCTTGCAAAAGGCATTGTTTTATTAGAATATCTGATTCCGCTTGATGCATCTCTGGCGGGTTTGTATTTCCAAAATAGACCTAAAAGAAAAAATTACATAGACAATCCCCTCTTTTTATTCGCTTTTCACGGCAAGATCTATTTACCTCCACCCCAGAGAATTGTGTAAATATTTCACTTTTTTTTTGTAGATTTAAATGAAAATCTCTCATCCTTAATACGGTATTTACCGTATATAAATGTCTATCTATTAATCTTGTATTTATATATAAATTCATGACACCATTAAAACGTTTTTATAATTTACTCGCACTTGATAAGCGCGACGTTTATCAAATTATATTTTACGCCGCTTTTGCCGGTCTCGTAAACCTTTCCCTGCCTTTAGGAATTCAGGCCATTATCAATTTTATTCAAAGCGGGCAGTTAAGTGTTTCGTGGGTTGTGCTTGTTTTTTTGGTCACCGTTGGAGTTGGTTTTGGCGGAGTTTTGATCATTTTGCAGCTGCGAATTGTCGAAAATCTTCAGCAAAGAATTTTTGTGCGATCTTCATTTGAATTTGCTTACAGAATGCCTTTAATTAAATTCAAAGAAATGTATTCTGAATATGCACCCGAAAAAGCCAACCGTTTTTTTGATACGCTGATGGTGCAAAAAGGAACGGCAAAACTTTTACTTGATTTTTGTGCCGCTTTTCTGCAGGTAGGTTTTGGTATTATATTATTGGTTTTGTACCATTCCTTTTTTACCGTAATTGGTCTTTTGTTTATCGTTATTTTATATGTCATTTTTAAATTTTCGTATAAAGATGGTTTAGAAACCAGCCTGAATGAATCTAAGTTTAAATATAAAGTAGCAGCCTGGATTCAGGAAATTGCGCGCAATCGTGAAAGTTTTAGAAGAAAAGGCGGTTTCGAATATGCATTAAACAGAAACGACGGTTATGTGAGCGAGTATATCAATTACCGCGAAAAGCATTTTCAGGTTATGAAAAAACAATACATTCAGCTTACTATTTTTAAAGTGATTGTTACGGCTGCCCTTTTGTCGATTGGTGGTTTTCTGGTAATTCACCATCAAATGAATATCGGGCAGTTTGTGGCAGCTGAAATTGTGATTGTATTGCTGATCAATTCTGTAGAAAAAATAATCTTTGGGCTGGAATCTTTTTATGATGTACTGACTTCTGTCGAAAAAATTGGTCAGGTTACTGATATGGAGATTTCGGGCGTTCCGCAAACCTCAGCTGTAAGCGATACCGGCATCAATATCGAAACCGAAAGTGTTGCTTATAACTATCCGGATCACAACAAAAAATCCCTTAAAAATATCAACCTGAAGATATCTCAGGGAGAAAAGATCATTTTAAGAGGAACAAATGGTGCAGGAAAAAGTACTTTATTACGCTTGCTCTCCGGTTTACTGGAACCCGAAAGCGGTACAATGTACATCACAGATAATTACATGAACCGACTTGACGAAAATACTTATAGAGCTCAGGCGGGTACATTTTTGCAGGGCGATACGCTTTTTGCCGGAACCATTAGAGAGAATATTCTTTTTGGTAACGAAACCATTAATAATGATGAGCTAAAATGGGCGCTGGACAATGTTTGTCTTACACCTTACATTAAAACTTTTCCTAATGGGCTTGAGAATCAGATTCATCCGGGCGGACGTGAACTTTCGGCTTCAGATGTTCAAAAAATTCTTTTGGCGCGAAGTATTGTAAACAAACCTAATATATTATTCCTCGAAGATCCCGTTGATAAAATGGACGAATTGACTTCGGGTAAAATAGTTGATTTTTTACTTTCTGAAGAAAATAACTGGACGGTAATTTTAACTTCTAAAAATGATATTTGGAAGAATAAATGCGACCGTATGATCACGATTGATGATGGAAAAATTATTAACGACATAAAGCTTTAATCATGCTCAATTTATCTAAAGATAATAACGTACTTATTACTCCCGGAAAATACGTTTCGATAACCAGCGTTGCCCGCAGACCCCATTATAAAATTTTAAACAGAGTCATCGTAGGTTTTTTATTGTTCGCATTAGGTTGTTTATTCCTTCCCTGGACACAAAACATTTCAGGAAGCGGATCAGTCACGACATTAAAACCGGACCAAAGACCTCAAACCGTTCACAATGCCATTGCCGGAAGAGTAGAGAAGTGGTTTGTAAAAGAAGGCGATTTTGTAAAAAAAGGTGATACCATTCTTTTTATTTCAGAAACCAAAGAAGATTACTTAGATCCAAATTTGGTAGGAAATACCAAAGATCAGGTCGATGCTAAAAAAATGGCGGTAGAATCTTATGGCGATAAAGTGACTTCGCTGAACGATCAGGCAAAATCACTTAATACCGAAAGAGAATTAAAACTGCAACAGGCACAAAATAAAATAAAACAATCCCTGCTGAAAATAAAAAGTGACAGTATGGATCTTGAAGCAGTAAAAACACAGTTAAGAATTGCTCAGACACAGTTTAATCGTTCTACTGCCCTTAATAAAGAAGGTTTAAAACCAATGACCGATGTAGAGCAAAAACGACTGAAGCTACAGGAATCTGAAGCGTATATTATTACACAGCAAAATAAATTGTTAAGCAGTAAAAATGAGCTTATAAATGCCAGAGTCGAGATTAATAGAATTGGAGCTGAATATGCTGAAAAAATTTCGAAATCAAGAAGTGATAAGTTTACCGCTTTAAGTACACAATATGATACAGAAGCTCAGGTAAATAAGCTGGAGAATCAATATGCAAATTATAGCATAAGAAACGGAATGTACTACATTACGGCTCCTCAGAGCGGTTATGTAAACCGTGCATTATTAACCGGTCTTGGAGAAACCATAAAAGAGGGAACCCCAATCGTCAGTATAATGCCTGCAACTTATGATATAGCGGTCGAAACGTATGTAGATCCTATCGATCTTCCGTTGGTACATCGTGGTGCAGATGTACGCGTTTGGTTTGACGGATGGCCTAGAATTGTATTCTCAGGATGGCCGGGATTGTCTTACGGAACCTTTGGAGGCAAAATTGTGGCCATAGAAAACTTTATAAGTGCCAACGGAAAATACAGAGTATTAATTGCTCCAGATGGTAATAAAGAAGAGAAATGGCCAAAAGAACTTAGTATAGGTGCCGGAGCACAAAGTATAGCTTTGTTAGAAACCGTTTCGGTATGGTATGAAATATGGCGTAACCTAAATGGTTTTCCGCCAAATTATTATAAGTCAGATGAAAAAGCAGCAAATGGAAAGGAAAAGAAATAAGAGGAGAACCGCTGTAAAATTGTTTTCTTTTTTATTCTTATTGGGCATTGTTACAGGTTACAGTCAGGATTTTAATAAAGAAGAATTAAGTTATAGTGAGTTTTTAGGATACGTAAAAAAATACCATCCGCTGGTCAAACAAGCCAATCTTGAAGTAAGCACCGCCCAGGCAATGCTTATGGTGGCGCGCGGCGGATTTGATCCGAAAATTGAAGTAGATTACAATAAAAAAGAATTTAAAGGAACCGAATATTATTCGTTACTCAACAGCAGTTTTAAAATCCCGACCTGGTACGGTGTCGAAATCAAAGCTGGTTTTGATGATACAGACGGGCAATATTATAATCCGCAAAACCGTACGCCCGAAGCCGGATTAACTTCATTAGGAATTAGCGTAGCTTTAGGTCAGGGAATGTTTATCAACCAGCGAATGGCAGATGTTCGCGAAGGAAAATTGCAGTTAAAACTAAGCGATGCACAGAGAAAACTTAGGGCAATCGAGGTTTTATACAAAGCCAGTGAAGCGTATTTTGAATGGAGAAAAAGTTATAACGAAGCCGAACTTTATAAAAGTTATCTGGGTTTTGCCAGTACTCGTTTTAATGGTGTAAAAAAGCTGATTGAACTGGGAGATTCTCCCGCAATAGACAGTGTCGAAGCAGGAATTACGGTACGAAACAGAGAACTGAATGTTGAAAACGGAAATCTGAAACTGGCCAAAGCCAAGCTGAATCTGTCTAATTATTTATGGATCGAAAGTGTTCCTGTCGAGTTAGAAGATAATGTAAAACCGGAACAAAATTTAATTCAGACGCTTGAGGGCACCTTGAATACCTCAGCAATGATGGTAAATTCAGAAACCTTTGAAGCGCATCCTAAAATTCAGGCTCTGCAAACTAAAATGTCGATGCTCGAAATCAACAGACAGCTCAAAGCAAATTCATTATTGCCAAAACTGAATGTGGGTTACAATTATATTTCTGAACCTTCTTATTTTAATTCTTTTAATGCTGATGATTATAAGTTTAATATCGATTTTAGTATTCCAATTTTTCTGCGAAAAGAACGCGGAGGACTTAAACTTGCGAAACTTAAAATTCAGGATTTAAAGTTTGATATCGATCAGCAAAGATTAGAATTAAAGAATAAAATAAAAGCGCAGCAAACCGAAATTGCTTCTTTAAAAAGGCAAAAAAACGTTATTGACAATCTGGTCAAAGATTACGTGACCATGCTCAACTCAGAAGAGAAACTGTTTTCCTTTGGCGAAAGCTCGATCTTTCTGATCAATTCGCGTGAAAATAATCTGGTAAGTGCAAAACTATCTCAAATTAGTATCGAAAATCAGTTTTATATTTCGAATGCTGAGTTGTATAAAATACTGGCAAATCCCGATTGATTGTAATGCTTAAGAATTTAGTTATATTTAATTGTTGACTGAAAAAACCTGTGAAATTTATATTTTGCAGGTGTTTTCTATTTTAGATCAAATTAATTCAGGATAATTTGATACGCGCATCTTCTTTCACCTGCAATGATATGGCTAATGCGATTGATCATAACGTCGTTGCCCAGTACAGACCTGAAAGTATTTAATTCAGAGGAACAAAAGCCCTGACAAATGGTAGCAGCAGCGCAAATAGGGCAATGGTTTTCTACTAAAAGATATCCTTCGTCATTCTTAGAGTATTCGGCCATATAACCTTCTCTGGTTCTTATTTCAACCAGTTTTTCTATTTTTTGTTCCAAATTATCTATAGTATCAATTTCTTCGTGATACTTCTTTTTCCCTACTTCTTCATAAACATTAATAACATCATCGAGCATATTGTTTCCCATCAAGCTCATAATATTAATTAGTTTTAAGGTCAATTCAGCATGAGTATCCGGGAATTTAGCATTTCCATTTGCTGTAAGGCTAAAAGTTTTTTGTGGCCTGCCCACACCTTTAGATTCTTCTTGCGGATGAATAAGTTCTTCTTCGACAAGTTTAACTAACTGTTGTCGAACTCCTTCCTTGGTTATTTTAAGCTCATGCGCAATCTCGAGAGCCGTAAGAGAACCCCGCATTTTGAGCAACATTAAAATCTTATTTGTAGTCATAAATTAATAAAACAAGTATTTAGTTGTTTTATTATGCAAAATTATTAATTTTGCCTTACTTATCAAAGCGCATTGCGAGATATTATTATCCTAAAAGCAATCCAACTTGTGAGTTACAGCATTTATTAATACAAACTGTAGATTATGGTACTAGAATTAGAATCACCTCCCCTTAGTTCATATGATAGGATTGCTTTGCCTGTTTATATCGTTCCGTATTGGAACGTGTTGATGAAAATCTGTAAATAAAATATTCTTCAGATTTTAAAAATCTCCAAAAACTTTAGTTAAAGAATGAAAGCTTCTTTTTAAAACTTACTCAGTCTAATGCAAAAAATAGTATTCAGATTGGGCAGGGGATAGCTATGCCTAAAAATCAGCCAAATTCAAAAACTTAAAACGCAATAATATTTCAATTTTTTAATCATCCAGATATGGAAATAATAAATAAAATAAATGCTTCAGGCATACAAACACTTGATTTGCGGGCGTACAAACCCAGTGAAAATGATTTTATCATATTTGACATTGTGCCTTTTCTAATAGAAGATTTTCTATTGCAGGAAAAGGCCTTTCGATCTGAAATGGCCAATATCAACTGGACTCAGTTTAAAGGAAAAGATGTCGTAATCACTTGTTCAAATGATGCGATTGTTCCGCTTTGGGCTTATGTATTAATCAGTTCGTTGCTAGCGCCTAATGCCTCAATAGTAGTGTACACTGTAACAGAAAACCACATCAATCTTTTATGGATCGAAAGAGTACGAAAAATAGAATTTTCGGCTTTTATCAATCAAAAAGTAGTGCTTAAAGCCAATTCATCCCTACCCGAAGAAATTCTCGTTTTGGCCACAAGCCAGTTAATTAAATATGTAAAAACCCTAATGTGGGGAGAAGCAGGTTCTCCTTTAATGATTTATAAAAGAAAATAATGAAAAAAATAGCAGCAATCTTGTTTATAGGAACCCTTTCGATAGTTTCATGCGAAACCAAAAAAACAGAACAAACAGAAAGTCCGGTATCATATCCAACGCTTACGCTAAAAGCTCAAAAAGCCGATGTTTCGGTAGAATATCCCACTACTTTAGAAGGGGAACAAACCGTCGAAATACGCTCAAAAGTAGATGGATATATAGAGCAGGTTTATGTAGAAGAAGGTTCGGCTGTAGCCAAAGGACAAGCGTTGTTTAAAATCGATGCCAATAGTTATTTGCAGGAAGTAAACAATAAGAAAGCAGCAGTTCTCGCCGCCGAAGCCAGTCTGGAAACAGCCGTTATTCAAACCAAAAGAACATCGGCTTTGGCTGAAAAGAAAATTATAAACAATTACGAATTAACCTCAGCCAAAAATATAGAACGCGTAAAAAGAGCCGAATTAAGTCAGGCCAATGCTGATTTATCTTCGGCAAAATCAAAATTGGCGTTCACCATTATTGTAAGCCCAATTAACGGAGTTGTGGGAAGTTTACCTTTTAAGATAGGAAGTTTGGTCAGCAGTTCGGCAGCCGATCCTTTGACTACCGTTGCCAATACTAAAAATATTTACGCTTATTTCTCTTTAAGTCAGCAACAATTAAACTCTTTTTTAGAACAATTTTCAGGCAATCAATTAAAGGATAAATTCAGGAATATGCCCGAAGTTTCTCTGGTTACTGCCGATGGAGAAACCTATTCATCAAAAGGAAAAATTCAAACCTTAAGCGGCGTTTTAAATGCAGGCACAGGATCAGCTAATTTCAAAGCTGTTTTTCCAAATCCAGAAGGAAAACTTTGGAGCGGGGCAAGTGCCACAATAGTGATTCCAACACAATTTACAGCAGCAATTCTGGTACCTAAAAAAGCAGTATTCGAATTGCAGGGACGCTTTTTTGTATTTACTGTAGATGCAAAAAACGTAGTGCACAACACCGAAATAAAAATAAGAAATGAAGCCACCGAAAAAGAATATGTAGTAACCGAAGGTGTAAAATCAGGAGATAGTATAGTTACAGAAGGAATTGGAAATTTAAGAGATGGAGTAAAAATCGCACCGATTTCTTCTTCAAAAAAATAAAAAATCATGTTTAGAAAATTTATAGAGAATCCGGTATTATCCACGGTAATATCGATCATAATAGTGATTTTAGGGTTGCTGGGATTAGTATCATTACCCATATCACAATATCCTGAAATTGCCCCGCCAACAGTTGTAGTAAACACTTCGTATCAGGGAGCAAGTGCCAATGTGGTGATGAAAAGTGTAATTATACCTCTGGAAGAACAAATAAACGGAGTCGAGAATATGACTTATATGACATCTACTGCCAGCAGTAATGGTAGTGCGGCGATAACCATATTTTTTAAACAGGGAACCAATGCTGATATGGCTGCCGTAAATGTTCAGAACAGGGTTACGAAAGCGACGAGTTTATTGCCAAATGAAGTTATTAAAGCAGGTATTACAACCAGTAAACAGTTGAGTAGTACTGCTTTTAGTTTTTTGTTATACAGCACAGACGGGAAATATGACGAAAAATTCCTTGATAATTATTTAAGGATCAATATTATTCCCGAAATGAAACGTGTTGAAGGTGTGGGAGGAACCCAAATTTATAGTGATCAGGAATATTCGATGCGTATTTGGTTAAAACCCGATGCAATGGCAAATCAAGGTCTGGTTCCGGACGATATTATTAAAGCATTGCAGGAGCAAAATATCGAAGCAGCTCCGGGAAAAATTGGAGAAAATAGTAAAGAATCTGTTCAATATGCCTTAAAATTTACAGGCCGACTTGAAAATCCGGCGGAATTTGAAAACATTGTATTAAGAAGTGGTCAACAAGGAAGTGTATTGCGATTGAAAGATGTGGCCGATATTGAATTTGGAGCTTTAGATTACACCACATCATTGATTACTCAGGGAAAAGTTTCTTCAGGAGGAGCAATCAGTCAGATTTCAGGATCGAATGCCAGAGAGTTAATCATTGCTTGTGAGGATATTTTAAAAAAGGCATCCAAAGATTTTCCTCCGGGAATAGAATACCATACATTCTTAAATGCTAATGATTTTCTGGACGCGTCTATCGAAAAGGTAATTTATACCATTATCGAAGCCTTTATCCTTGTTTTTATTGTGGTATTTATCTTCTTGCAGGATTTTAGATCAACATTAATACCGGCAATTGCCGTTCCGGTATCGATTATTGGTACTTTCTTTTTCCTGAAGTTATTTGGTTTTACGATCAATTTACTGACTCTTTTTGCCTTGGTTTTAGCCATTGGTATTGTCGTCGATGACGCAATTGTAGTAGTCGAGGCCGTTCACGCCAAACTCGATCAGGGGGCAAAATCGGCCAGGAAAGCGACTATTCACGCCATGAGTGAGATCAGCGGAGCGATTATATCGATTACCTTAATTATGTCGGCGGTGTTTGTTCCCGTAACTTTTATTACAGGTTCGGCAGGAGTATTTTATAAACAATTTGGATTAACACTGGCTGTAGCCATCTTAATTTCGGCTGTTAATGCATTGACTTTAAGTCCTGCGCTTTGTGCTATTTTATTAAAACAACACGATCCTGAAAAATCAGATCACAAAAAAGGGTTTTTACCAAAATTCTATGCCAGTTTTAATGTAGCTTTTGATGCCGTAACCAATAAATATGTAGGAGCAGTTCGATTCCTGATTCGCAGAAAATGGATATCCTTAGTCGCTATAGCAGTATTTGGGATGGTATTTTATGCTTTAATAAAAACTACACCTACAGGTTTTGTACCCAATGAAGACGGTGGCGCAATTTACGGAAATGTAGTTTTACCAGCGTCTTCCACACTTGAACGCACTGAAGAAATTACAAAAGAAATCGACAGTATTGCGAGAAGTATTCCGGAAATAGAACTATCGTCTACATTATCAGGAATGGATTTAATTCATGGAAATGGAGGTTCTTACGGTGCTTTATTCATTAGATTAAAATCTTGGAAAGACAGGAAGGGAAAAAATCAGGATGTCAATTCGGTTGTAGCTAAATTGTTCGAAAAGACGGCCCATATAAAAGGGGCAAGTGTCATTTTCTTTGCCGCGCCCACTTTGCAGGGATTTGGAAATAACAACGGATTCGAAGTGCAATTGCAGGATAGAACCGGAGGCAGTTATCAGGATTTCGAGAAGAATATTGGCAAGTTTATGACCGCAATCAATCAGCGACCAGAGATTATGTATGCCACAAATCCGTTTAATATTGGCTTTCCGGAAATGGAAGTCAATGTAAATGTAGCGAAATGTAAAGATGCAGGAGTTTCTGTAAATACAATATTAAATACACTTCAGGGATATTTTGGCGGAATCTATGCTTCGGATATTAATAAATTGGGAAAACAATACAGAGTAATGCTGCAGTCGCGTCCGGATTACAGAGCGAAAGAAAGCGACATCAATAAAGTTTTTGTGCGAACAGACAAAGGAGCAATGGCACCAATTTCGGAATTTGTAACCTTAAAGAAAACATATGGTCCGGAATTTATAAACCGTTTTAATCTTTTTACCTCAACCGCGGTTACTGGCGCACCCAATGCCGGATACAGTTCAGGCGATGCCATCAAAGCAATCGAAGAAGTTGCAGCACAAACTTTAGACAGAGGATATGCTTATGAATTTTCCGGTTTAACCAAAGAAGAACTTTCAAGCGGCAGCCAGACCACATTAATCTTCGGACTTTGTTTGATATTTATTTATTTCTTATTGAGTGCGCAATACAAGAGTTATATTTTGCCATTTTCCGTATTGTTATCCTTACCAATTGGACTTGCAGGAGCTTTTATATTTGCGAATTTGTTTGGGGTTGATAATAATATTTTCCTTCAGATTAGTTTGATTATGCTAATTGGTCTTTTGGCTAAAAATGCCATTCTTATTGTAGAGTTTGCCTTATTGCATCGTTTGAGCGGAAGAAGTTTGGTGCAGTCGGCTCTATTTGGTGCTAAAGCCAGATTACGACCAATTTTAATGACATCGTTTGCTTTTATCTTCGGTTTAATTCCGCTGATGATTGCGACAGGAGCAGGAGCTTTAAGTAACCGGTCGATTGGTACAGCTGCGGTTGGCGGGATGTTGATTGGTACTTTATTCGGGGTTTTTGTAATTCCGGTGCTGTTTATCATTTTTCAGTCGCTGCAGGAAAAAGTAGGAGGAGTAAAAGTTCCTGTTCATGAGCCTCGAGTAATTGATTAGTAAAGGGACAAAGGGAATAGCTTTTTAGTTATTTTATCACGAGCAGAGGTCTACGCAATCGGGAGCAAAGCTTTAAAAAAAACATAGCCAATGGTTCAACGATTGGGACGTAATGAATTGTTTCAATGCAAATCATCACAATGCGTTTCCCGAGGCTGAAGCCTCGGGCTATATTTGAAATACAGTAGTCAATACAATATCGCTTATAAACTTAGCGGGCTTTGTGAAAAACTTTGTGTTCTCGATGGTTAATTTTTTGCCACAGATTATAAAGATTTCAGCTTTGCGAGCTTTGCCTGAAACTTTCAGCTTAAAATAACTTAGCGGACTTTGCGTAAACCTCTGCTCCTAATAACTATCGGGATTGCAGTTAAATTTTAAAGAAATAAAACATATTATAATGAAAATATACAATTATAAATTAATCATCATTTTACTGATTGTGGCCAGTATATGGAGCTCGTGCAAGATCACGAAACCGTATACAAAACCCGAAACAGTTGTAACGTATCGTGATCCTGAAAATAAGGACACAACAAATATCGCAACCATGAAATGGTCGGAATTATTTACAGATCCAGCTTTGCAGCAACTTATTACGGACGGATTAGCAGCCAATCTGGATTTGAAGATTGCGGTGGAAAGAATCAATCAGGCGGGAGTAAATCTCAAACTGAGTAAAGCCGCTTTTTTACCTTCGGTAAACGGAAATCTGTCGGTTAAAGAATCCAGATTGGCCTTCCCGCAAGGGTTTGGACTTTTCGACCAATCCACACAATATGATTTAGGAATTACTGCCGGATGGGAAATCGATGTTTGGGGTAAATTAAAAAGTGCTAAAAAAAGTGCATTAGCAAATCTACTGGCTACAGATGCTGCCAAACGTGCTGTTCAAACCCAATTGATCGCTAATATTGCGAATTCATATTATCAGTTGCTAATTTTGGATGAACAATTAAAAGTACTTAAAAAGACAGCCAAAAATAGAGAAACTGATGCCGAAACAATCAAGGTTCTTTTCGAAAATTCTATTATTAATGGAGTTGCCGTGGTGCAAAGTGAAGCCAATTTTTATGAAGCAGAATTAGCCATTCCGGATATCGAACAAAAAATAACCGAAACCGAAAATGCTTTATGTATACTTCTGGCAAAATCTCCGACTAAGGTTATACGTGGCTCTCTTGAAAAGCAAAAGCTAAATTACGATCTTAAAATTGGGGTGCCGATGCAGCTTCTTTCCAATCGTCCGGATGTACAGCAAGCCGAATATAATTTTAGAGCGGCATTTGAAGAAACGAATGTGGCAAGAGCTTATTTTTATCCTGCTTTGACCATTAGCGGAGCGGCTGGATTTTCAAGTTTCGGACTGAAAGACTGGTTCACAAACGGAGGACTTTTTGGTAATATTGCCGGAGGACTTACCCAGCCTATTTTTAATAAAGGAATCAATAAGGGAAGATTAGCGACGGCATTATCATTACAAAAAGAAGCGCTTTATAACTTTGAATTTTCAATGTTAAAAGCAAGCGAAGAAGTTTCGAACGCATTGTCTAAATATGATAATGCTGCATTAAAAGAAGAAAAAAGAAAAAAACAGTTAGAAGCTTTATTGAAAGCAGTTGAGTTCAACAAAGAATTACTGAACAATTCGACAACCAATTATACGGATGTACTTACAGCCGAACAAAATCTATTAAACGCACAATTAAGAGGAATTGATGACCAAAGTCAAAAATTGAATGCGGTTGTAAACTTATACCGAGCACTTGGCGGAGGCTGGAACTAAAAAGTTCAGCATTTATGGAAATAATAAAGCTCGATCAATTACGATTGGGCTTTAGTTTTTTTATTAATTAGTTGATTTTAAATTGTCACCATCTTTATCGTGAAGCCTTCTGAAAACTAATCCGGAAAGAATAGTCAGAAAACCGACAACTAAAAATGTATATCGAAATGCATTGTGAATTTCATTATGAATAAGCTTTATATCACCCTGAAAAATTTTAAGGACTAAAAGTCCAAAGGCAATTCCAAAACCAATGGCCAATTGCTGATTGACAGAAACCAGCGAGTTGCCACTACTTGTATGATAAACCCTTAAATCGGCAATAGAAATAGAATTCATAGAAGTAAACTGTATGGAGTTGAAGAAACCCAAAACCGAAATAATAGGAACATACCAATAAAAAGAAGTATGAATTGACGGAATAGCCAATGCACAAATTAAAACACCAATAATAAAAGTATTCACCATTAATGTTTTTCTATAACCGTAAGTATTTAGAATTTTAATAACAGCCGATTTTCCAAACATTGCAGTAAGGGCCATTGGCGCCACAATCCATCCTGAGGTCACCGCCGACTGTCCGTAAGCAATCTGAATCATCATTGGCAATAATAAAGGAATCGAACTAAAACCCAGACGAGTTGCCAGATTGCCCACTATACCTACCCGAAAAGTTCTTACCTTAAATAAATTCAAAGGAAAAAGAGGATTGTTGTCTGTCACAGCATGTCTATAATACCAATACAACATTAAAAATCCGGACAGTAACACCATTAAAACCGGTGTCAGACGAACAGTATTGCCAAATAATTCTAAAGAAACAGACAATAGGAGTGAAGCCGCTGCAAAAATTAAAAAGCCTTTTAAATCAAAATCGATTATAGGAGATTTGTAATCAGGCATGTATTTTAAACTTAAAAGAATACCAATAATACCAAACGGAATATTGATCAGGAAAATCCAGTGCCAGGACAGATAATCAACCATATATCCGCCCACCAATGGACCTAACACGGGACCAATCAGGGCAGGGATAATGGCAAAATTCATTGCTTTCAATAATTCTTTTTTAGGAAATGTTCTAATAAGGGCCAGCTTGCCAACAGGAGTCATTAAACTGCCTCCGATACCCTGAATGACACGGGAAAAAATAAGATAATTTAAATTCTGCGAAAGCGAACAAAATAAAGATCCAATGCTAAATAATAATAAAGCAAAAATAAAGACTTTCTTAGTTCCAAATTTATCCGATAAAAAACCGCTAACCGGCATGAAAAGCGCAAGAGTTAATACATAACTAATAATAGCATTTTGCATATCAAGCGGCGACTCGTGTAAATCTTTGGCAATAGCCGTTATCGAGGTATTTAGAATGGTAGAATCGAGCATTTGCATAAAGATCGAAGTCGCCAAAATAATGGGTAATACTTTTTTGGTGGTTTCAATGTTTAGTTCTGCAGGGTTTGCGTTCATATTTTAAAACTTTTTCTTTATTTAAAATTAATTTCATTTACCATAAATTATGAGCTCATTGACTGTAATTATAGAAATTTGCTTTTAAAAACCATTAACTTTTCTCTCGTCATTTCGTTTATGGCATATGAAATTCCGCCCATACCAATTCCTGAAGAATCCCTTCCTCCAAATGGCATCCAATCGACTCTAAAAGCAGTATGATCGTTGACCATAACAGCAGTAGCATTTAGTTTTTTAACGGTATCCAAAGCAATATCTAAATTTTTTGTAAAAACAGCCGCCTGAAAATGAACATCAAGTGCATTGGCTCTTTTTATGGCTTCATCACGGTCTGTAAAGGAATAAATGCAAACAACAGGACCAAAGATTTCGGTAGTAGAAACTTTCGAATCCTCTGACGGATCAAACAAAACGGTAGGCTGAAAGAAAGTGTCAGAAATCCTTTTTCCGCCTGTGATTAATTTAGCACCTTTTTTAACGGCTTCATTCACCCATTCCTCTACGCGATCGACTTCTTTGGGCGTGATAAGCGGACCAACATCTGTTTTTTGATCTAACGGATTTCCTGTAACCAGTTTATTGGTTGCTGCTGCAAACTCTTCAATAAAATGATCACAAATACCTTCATTTACGTAAACTCTCTGAACCGAAACACAAACTTGTCCCGCATGATAAAAACCACCTTTTACGAGATCAGGAATCATTTCCTTAAAATCAGCATCACTTTCAACAATGACAGGCGCGGCGCCACCATGTTCCAAAGCACATCTTGTACCTGGCGATAGTTTACTTTTTAAGTACCAGCCTACTTTGGCTGAACCGATAAAAGAGAAAAAATTAACTCTCGGGTCTGTCACCAGTAATTCGGCAACTTCATTATCGCATAAAATAATCTGAAGCCAGCCGTCTGGTAATCCTGCTTCTTTCAAAATATCGGCAAGAGCCAAACTCGATAACGGTGTGGCAGTTGCGGGTTTAAAAATTACGGGACAACCGGCAGCAATGGCCGTCACGATTTGGTGAACCGCTAAATTTAACGGATGATTAAAGGCACTAACAGCGACCACAATCCCGATAGGTTCTTTTGAGGTAAAAGCAATCCTGTTTAAAGAAGATTCGGTAAGACCCATTGGAATTTGTTCTCCTTTTATTTGAGAAATGTGTTCTGCGGCTAATTTTACGCTTTTGATGGCTCGAAGTACTTCAGCTTTGGAATCCTGATACGGTTTTCCGCCTTCATTTATAGCAGTAACCAATAATTCCTCAATTTTGTCATTCATTATCGAAGCTGTTTTTTCCAGTATTTCGATTCTCTTATAAGCGGGAATCCAATTCGATTGATCTGTAAATAAATTTTGGGCGGTAGTAAGTATACTCTCAATGTCATTTTTATTTATAAGGGGTAATTCTTTAATAAAACTTTGATCGTATGGAGATGTGATTTTTGCAGTCATTTTCATAATGTCTTTTATTTTAAATCAGGGTAAAAAAGTAATTCCTGATATCTTTTTTGCTATTGTATTTAATCTAAAGTTAATTAAATTAATCCTCATAACAGGCAAAATGCTTAAAATAGATCTCCTAATTTCGTTTTAGATGAGCCCTTTTATTTAGAATATAAAGATGATAATAGTTCTTGCTGATGAAAAAAGAGCTCTGTATCTGGATGATACAAATTTATTAACTTTGAGTTTCTAACTACAACCAATTATAAGGATGGAAAAAATAGAGCACATCAATTACATCAAATCTCCCATTGCAGAAGTGTATAAAGTACTAACCACACAAAAAGGCCTGGCTGGAGTGTGGACAACAGAATTGATTGTAAAGCCGGAAGTGGGTTTTATCAATGAGTTTGATTTCGATGATAATTATGATACAAAAATGAAAGTGGTCGAATTGTCTCCCAATAAAAGAATCCTATGGGAATGCGTGGCCTCTGATCCGGAATGGATTGGTACCAAAATTTCATTTGACCTGACAGAAAAAAACGGAGTTACCTCTGTTGTTCTCAAGCATTTGGACTGGCGCGAACTGACCGAGTTTTACCAGTGGTGCAATTATAATTGGGCCATGTTTTTGTTAAGTCTAAAAAGTTATTGCGAAGATGGGGAAGGAACGCCATATCAAAAGCGAAAATTTTAGTGTCATTCAGTAAGAAGAAAATGCAATATTGATTATATTATTAAAGCTTCATCAGTAAAATAGGGACATTTTTTTCTGATTAAATATATATCACCCCGCTGGGGTTTCTCTCCACACGGCAAAATAGATTCTATAAATATCCCGTCCTACTGGGCAATGTTATTAAATTAGATTGTGTTCCATCGGAACACCTCATCGGTAGAAAAAAAATGCATCGTGAGAAACATCGTCCCATTGGAACGTTTGAGAAATTGTATATGTTTTTACCAATTATTATCTATAAAATCAAACGTTCCTAGGGAACGTGAAAAAATGCCGTATTTATTGGGCTACCAATGAAATGTTCCGATGGAACAAAAACAAATTGATATAATATTGTCCTTAACAAATTGTCCCATTTGATTTTTTCTTAACTTAATCAAATTGTCCGCTGGCACTATTCCTTCAGTGAATCAAGCTCCATCGGAGCGTCATATTTATAGTAATATATAAGTCCCTGACACTATAGCTCCATCGGAGCGATATATAATTTCCTTCTGATTAATGACATGCTATTCCTAATGAGCTTCTTTTTATTGTATTACATTCAAATTTTTAAACACAGATTTCGTAATTTCTTTTCGGCAATTGCCAAAATTAGAAGCGTTTAGTTTTCTGTCTTGCAAAAGGCGTGTGGCAAAAAAGTAAGCTCCGTTTTTATTTTCGATGTAACCCACCCACCAGCCGGTATTGATGTCGTTTTCTCTGGTCCAGCCAGTTTTGGAGTGAATGGTATAATCATCGTTTTGTTCGGTTATCATTACTTTTTTTACGATATGTATGTTACGCTTAGAGAAAGGCAATTTTTCTTCGTAGAGTTTTTTAAGGAACTCCACCTGATTGATAGGTGAAATTCCGAAGGCTCCAAAATTCCAAAAATCGGGATCAGTTTGCGAAAGGTTTATGTTTCCGTAATGACAAAGCGTTAAATATTTTTTGTAATTGTCCTTTCCAATTTTCTTTGCCAATTCAATAAAAGCCCATCCTGCCGAAACTTCAAAAGCTTCTTTTACGGTTATGTCGTGATAGATATTGGGGCGATAATCGTATTTTAGAGTATCGGTACTTCCCGGCCATTTTACGATGTCATTCTCGCTTGCAATGGTTTTTGTTTCAAGGGCAATCAGTAAGTTGATAATTTTGAATGTTGAAGCAGGCAATGTTTCTTTTCTTGTAGCAACAGTGTCAGACAAAATCCAGGTGTGATTTTTATTGTCATAAATCGCAATAGCGCCTTCGACATTACATTCATCAAAATATTTTTTAAAATCCTGACGCACCAAAACCTCATCATTTTTTGATGTAAAATGATTGTCTTTTCTTTTTGTTGAACAGGAAAAAAGAATTGCGATAAAAAGGATTCCAAAAACAAATTGTGTCGATTTCATATTGATGCTTTAAAATATTAGTCGGATTTTAGAAAAAGTTTTTCGCCACGAATTTCACGAATTTTCACTAATTAAAATATTCAAATGGATATTAATTATTATGCGCAATTAACATAAAAAATTCGTGCTCATTCGTGGAATTCGTGGGGAAAAAAAACTTGTAAAGTCTTTTTTAAACTTTAAAAATCAATTTCTTTTTATAAAAAACCCATAAGATGCAAGACCAAAATATAGCATATAAAATAGCATAAGCCAACGACGCATTCAACGGATTTTCGAACCAGGTTGCAATTCCGTATTTGTAAATCGACGTTTGAAGACTAATTTCTTCTGAAGCTATTTCCGGACTTTGTACCTTAATTGCACTTAAAGCTCTCGGAATAATTCCTGAAAAGAAAAACACAATCATAGGATTTACGCCCCAGATTAAAAATAGTTTTGTCCATTTTGTATAGTTTGCAACATCTATTATATAATATAAAAGAGTTAAACAGATTGTAGCAATTCCGGCCGTGTATAAAACATACGAACTTGTCCAAAGCGATTTGTTGATTGGGAAAAAGGTGTTCCAGAGTAAACCCAAAGCGACCAAAACAATTCCTGTAATAGCTAGTTTTTTTACAATTTCGATTTTGGTGATTTGCATGTTTAGTATTTGACCAATAAACATTCCCATGATTCCTGTACCAATGGCTGGTAAAGTGCTCAAAATTCCTTCAGGATCCCAGGTTTTACTAGAAGCCCATAAATGTCCGTTTAAAAGTAAATTGTCTAACCACGCAGCCAGATTAGTTCCTTTGTCGAAATTGGCGGGGCCGAATCCCGGAACCGGAACAAAAGCCATCAAAATCCAGTAAATCAATAAAATCGAAGCAGCAACGATAAGTTGCGTTTTCAGGTTTGTTTTTAAATATAAAATAGAAGTAAAGAAATATACAATTCCTATTCGTTGCAGAACGCCAGGAATTCTTACGTCTTCAAAAGCTTCGATTCCGCTGTAGGCTAAGGATATTAGTATGGCAAAAATCCCTACTGCGAGATAGGTTTTGACTTTTAAAGTAAAGTTGCCTAAAAGGGCATAAGCTACTGCAAAAGTGATTAGTAATCTCACGATTAATAACGGAATTCCTTCTAAACCAAATAATTCGAATCGGCTGAAAAAAGCGAGAAAAAATCCCAAACAGAAGATTCGTAACGAACGAACCATAATTTTATTAAAAACCGCCAAATCAAAATGTTTCGTTGGCATTGCAAACGGAATCGCGGTTCCCATTATAAAAACGAAAAAAGGAAATACTAAATCGGTAGGAGTACATCCGTGCCATTCGGCGTGTTCTAAAGGCGGATAAATAGAGGCCCAGCTTCCCGGATTGTTGACAATGGTCATCAATAAAATGGTAAATCCTCTAAATACATCCAGTGATATTAAACGTTCTTTTGTCATTGGTTCGGTTATTTTTTTGGTTTCGTTAATTATCTAAAAAAAGAGAAAATTGGGATTGTTTTTTTAATTCGGAAAAGAAATTTTTCCCATCGATACGGATGGAATTCTTTTTCGTGGGCCAAAATCAGAAGTACCTCCGGAAACGGTTTCATTGGCTAAAATGGCAAATAATATGGCTTCTTTTGCATCGCCTGAAATGCCTAAAACATCGGTATTTTCAAAAGTACAAGGCAATAATTCTTTTAGCCAACCCACTAATAATGGGTTGTGCGCGCCTCCGCCTGACATATAAATGGTGAAAGTTTCAGGAGAATACTTGGTATTGTTTATGGCCGAATGTATAGCTTCTGCAATTGTTTCTGCGCTAAATCGGGTTAATGTTGCTAATAAGTCTTCGATAGTAATATTTTGGGTATTGCTTTGGGTTTGCGCTTTTCGAACATAGTCAATACTAAAAAGTTCCGGACCTGTAGTTTTAGGGAAAGGCTTAACAAAGAATTCATCTTCTTTTAAAGCTTTTAGAAGAGCAGAATTGACATGGCCTTGTTTCGCAATTTCGGCATCTTTGTCATACGATTTTTCAGGAAAATGAAGTCGGGTCAAAGCATCAATTAGCGTATTTCCTGTTCCTGTATCGGTAACAAAAACTTCTTCGGGATTATTACTTGAGGGCAAATAAGTAAAATTAGCAATACCGCCCATATTGAGCATAATGCGGTTTTCGTCTTTTTTTCCAAACAAAAAGTAATCTCCGTAAACGGCCAATGGTGCTCCTTCGCCGCCGGCAGCAAGGTGTTTTTGCCTGAAGTCAGAAATGGTTATAATGCCGGTTTTTACAGCAATATGATCTCCGTCGCCAATTTGCAAAGTACCGTTTGGAAATTTTTCCTGCTGATGCAAAATTTTCGGAGCATGAAAAACAGTTTGTCCGTGGGAAGCCACCAAATCTATTTTTTCAGCCGGAATTTTCCAATGGTTCAAACGATCCAGAATAATATTGGCATGAAGAATTCCGATCCATTCATTCAATAAAACCAAATTCTGAAAATCGATAGTGGGTTTGGCAAATACGTTTCTGATTTCGGTTTTTGCTTCTTCAGAATAATCAACGGTGTCAAATTGAATTAATCGCACTTCCGTAGTGTCGCCTGAACCTGAAATTTCGCATAAAGCCACATCCAAACCATCCAATGAAGTACCAGACATTAATCCGATAATAGTTCGTGATGGTTTTTGGGCAATTTTATAGAGTGATTCCAGATTTGCATTCATAACATTGTTTTTTTTTAAGAAAATTATTCTTCGTTGTGTATAATTATTTTAAACAGATAGAAACATAGATTTTACAACTCAAAATAGGCGTTTCAATTGTTTAAAATACACATATCCAGCTATGCGAAAGAAATGTATTTCTTTTTTGAATTCTTTTTAAAAACAGAAAACTATGTTTCTATGTGTTTAAAAAAAATGCCCACTTATAAGCCAACTCGTATTTTTTTATTTTATAATAGCTTCCTGAATAATTTGCTGAATTTCTTCTCTAATTTTTCCTTTTGCTAATTTATTCTCATCGCCATTTGTTCCCGGATAGGTTCTGTTGGATAAAAATACATAAACAATTTCTGTTTCAGGATCTACCCAGGCGATGTTTCCTGTAAATCCGGTATGACCAAAACTTGATGGCGATACACAAGCACAGGTTGGTCCGTCTTTACCAATTCGTTTATCAAAACCTAAACCTCTCTGAACGCCTTGATTGGCATAATAACAAGTATTAAAGGCATCAAATGTTTGTGGAGAGAAATATTCTTTATTACCGTAATTTCCTTTTTGCAAATACATTTGCATCATTTTGGCAACATCCATAGCGTTAGAAAAAATTCCGGCATGACCGGCAACTCCGCCTTCCATTGCTGCTGCCATATCGTGCACATAACCCTGAATAACCTGATGCCTGAAATACGTATCAACTTCGGTAGGGGCAATGTTGCTTTTATCGAATTTATCTAACGGATTGTAAAGCGTATTGTTCATCCCCAGTGTGCTGTAAAAATTCTGTTGGCTCAGATCTTCCAGTTTTTTATGCGTTTTTCTTTCCAGATATTCTTTTAAAATGATAAAAGTAAAGTCGCTGTATTTGTATTCTTTTTTAAGCGATACCGGACTATCGGCAATGATTTTCATGATCGTATCGTGATAATCATTTCGAATGTAAAGGTTGTCTGCCACTTTTGTGGTAAAGTCAGGTCCGGCAATTTTACGATAGTATTTTTCAGAAGGTTTTCCCTGATTGTCTAAAGTGGCTTTATAAAAAGGAATCCAAGCCTGAAGTCCGGCATAATGCGTTAGTAAATCCTTGAAAATGATGTTTTCTTTGTTTGTTTTGGCAAAAAACGGCACCATATCTTTCAATTTGGTATCGAGATTTACTTTTTCTTTATCGTACAATTGCATCACGTTGGGCAATGTCGAAATCATTTTCGAAATAGAAGCAACATCATATAAATCGGTGTTGGTTACTTTTTTCCCGTTCTCATAAGTTTGATTTCCGTATGATTTCTGAAAAATTACACTTCCTTTTCTGGCCACCAAAACCTGCATTCCCGGCGCCATTTTGCCGTCAATTGCTTTTTGCGCCACCGCATCGATTTTTGATAGAATGGCGGGATTCATATTCACATTTTCCGGAGCGGTAAAAGCGAGACGATTCAATTTTTCGGTCGTTAATCCGTCATTTACTTTGAATGAAGTATTGATGGATACCGGCAGTTTTCCTTTGGCTGCAATAGCACCAAAAAGTAATTCGGCAGAAACGACCTGACTGATATCTGAATTTTGGTACGAAACCACCAAGCCTTCAATATCATCAAAATCAGAAATGGACAATAATGAATAAGGCTTCGCAAAAATGTCGAGAATTACGTCGTTGTGTTTCGCAATTTCTTTCAGCCAAAGCATTTCGGTTAAAGTAAATTCTTGTTTTTCCCAAGGTTTATTTACTTTATGAAAGCTGATAATTACCTTGTCAAATTTTCTCAATTCCTTATTCAGGCTGTCAAGATTGGTGTCTTTAACTTCTGTTATTTCGGTATATTTTTTTAATGTAGAAACAAAAGTACTGTTCGTATCATCGCCTAATTTTACGTAGGCAATTTTTTGATCGAGTTCTTTTATAGGCAATATTTCCTTTTCATTTTTTAAAACAGTAATGGCGTTTTCATACAATTGATAATGCAGCGCATCATTTTGCGACGGATTAAGATCCGTATAAATATTAGCCATATCAATTGGCTTGTAATGATTTAATCCTGCTTTGAATTTATAATGCAGTATTTTTTTTACCGAATGTGCCAGGCGTTCCTCAGTAATCACATTTTCATTATAGGCTGCTTCCAGTTTTTGCACCGCTACGGGAATATTTTCAGGACAAAGTAAAATATCATTTCCGGCAAGAATTACCGCGATTTCTAAATCTCCGGGACCTTTAAAATTACTGGCGCCTTTCATGGCCAAACCATCTGTAAAAATTAAACCTTCAAAACCTAACTCTTTTTGAAGCAGGTTGGTCACTACATTATAAGAAGCCGAAGAAGGCATATTTGGAGTTGTTTCTAAACTTGGAATATTAAGATGCCCAACCATCACCGAAACTAAACCTTCATCAAATATTCTTTTGTACGGATATAATTCGATTTGCTCCAGTCTTTCTTTCGAAAAAGTAACCAAAGGCAAAGCTTGATGAGAATCTGTTGCGGTATCGCCATGTCCGGGGAAATGTTTTCCGGTACTAAAAACGCCCTGACTTTGTACGCCTTTCATTAAAGCAATCGCTTTTTCGCTTACATTAACTTTGTCTTCGCCAAAAGAACGGTTTCCAATTATTGGATTTTTAGGGTTGGTATTGATATCTAAAACCGGAGCAAAATTAAAATGAATTCCGATTCGTTTGTTTTCGTTGGCCATATTTCGACCCACTTTCTCAATTAAATTCAAATCCTGAATCGCGCCCAAAGTCATATTCCACGGATATCGGTAAGTAGAATCCAATCGCATTGCCAATCCCCATTCGGCATCAATTCCTACGAACAAAGGCACTTTTGCTTTCGATTGGTACAGATTGGTCAATTTCGCCTGACGAACCGGCCCGCCCTGAAAAAAGATTACTCCGCCTACTTTATAATCCTGAACCAGTTTATTGACTTCGTTTACGTGAACAGAATCTTTATTCGAATAAGCCGAAATCATAAACAATTGACCTACTTTTTCACGAAGTGACATTTTGTTGTAAATACTGTCGACCCAGGCAGTCTCTTTATCTGAATCTTTGAAAAAAGTCTTTTTCTCAGATGTTTTTGGAGCCGTATAAACGACTGTATCTGTAGTAACGGGATCTGTTTTTAAATCTTTAATTGTATTGTTTTTTTTTGAAACGCCACAATTGGTGATTAAAAATAAAAATGAAGCGCAAAGGCTGATTTTTATGATGTAATCTTTCATGTTTATTATTTTTTGGGCAATTGAAATCTTATTTTTTCAAAAAGTTTCAATTGATTATTCAATAGAGTTGTGTTTTTAAGGTGGTTTTAAAAACTTATTTTTTCAGTGCTGCGGGAACTTGTCAGGTATAATCCTAAATACGTTATGAGTCCGTTTAGTACAATTAATTCATTATCAAAAACATATCCTGAAAATAACATTGCTGAATTTTCATTGATTAAATACGTGAAGAAAGGCGATAATAAACAAATTACCGGAACAAATTTATCTTTTACATGTCTTGATTTCTGGAACAATCCAAAAGCGTATAATCCTAATAATGGACCATAAGTATAAGACGCCACTTTGAAGATCATTCCAACCACTGAACTATCGTTGATCGAATTGAAAATTAGGATGACAAAGAAAATCAATGCAGAGAAACTAATGTGAACTAAATGTCTTGTTCTAACGGTATTTTTCTTGCTGTTTTCGGCTTTATCCATACCTAAAAAATCAACGCAAAAAGAAGTAGTTAAAGCTGTTAAGGCAGAATCTGTCGTAGCAAATGTCGCTGCAATGATTCCTAATAAAAATACAATTGCCGGAATTGTAGCCAAATGATTCAGTGCGATTTCCGGGAAAAGTAAATCGGTTCTTGGTTTGCCGGTTACTAAATCAGTAGGGATTGCGATGCCGTTTTTGTTGGCATAGATATAAAGTAAAGCACCAACACTCAAAAAGAAAATGTTGATTACAACAAAGATTCCTGTAAAAGTGAACATGTTTTTTTGTGCTTCGCCAATGTTTTTACAGCTCAGGTTTTTTTGCATTAAATCCTGATCCAATCCTGTCATGGCAATGGTTACAAACATTCCGCCTAATATTTGTTTGACAAAATGGAATTTACTTCCCAGAAAATCATCAAAGAAAAATATTTTAGAATAATTACTGTTTTTTACTTCTTCGAAAGCGCCAATCGCACTTAAATCCATACGGTCGCAGATGAAATAAATGGTAAGAAAAACAGAGGTTACCAGAAAAAAAGTCTGTAAAGTATCGGTTATAATAATCGTTTTTAAGCCGCCTCTGTATGTATAAGAAAAAATTAGCAACAATGAAATCAAAACTGTAACGGCAAACGGAATATGATAAAAATCGAATACAAAACGCTGTAGTACAATCACAACCAAATAAAGTCGGAACGCCGAGCTTACCGTTCTGCTGATCAGGAAAATAGACGCTGCGGTTTTATAGCTATAAAAGCCCATTCGTTGCTCGATATAGCCATAAATCGAAGTTAAATTCATTCGATAATACAACGGCAATAATAATTTTGTGATTACTATAAAACCTATTGCATTACCCAAAACAAACTGAAAATACTTGAATTGCTCGCCACTTGGTGCGCCAACTTCTCCCGGAACAGATATAAAGGTTACTCCTGAAAGTGCCGTTCCTATCATCCCAAAAGCAACCAGATACCATTTTGAGTTTTTATTGGCGGTAAAAAAAGCATCATTTCCGCCGTCTTTTCTACTCACCCGATGCGAGATGTAGAATAAAGTTCCGAAATAAATGATGATAAGAAGAAGGATGGTACTTGGTGTCATTGTATAGTTTTGGTAGTTGGTTCTTAATGAATTTTGGTGAATCAAAAGTGAATCAAAGATGAATAAAACGGTTGATTAAACCTAACAGTCCCGAATTTTCGGGATAAAAACCTGTCATGTTTGGTTCTAGTTTTCCTGATTTTTGCTTTGAGACAATAAAACGGCTCTTACGCTTTTGTGTTTTTGCAGTAATTCTTCGGCTAAATCATATTCAATTCCAAGTTCTTCCATAATCATCTTGATGCCGCGTTTTACCAGTTTTTCGTTTGACAATTGCATGTCTACCATTTTGTTGCCTTTTACTTTTCCTAACTTAATCATAACCGAAGTAGAGATCATGTTTAAGGTTAGTTTTTGGGCTGTTCCGGCTTTCATTCTCGTGCTTCCCGTTAAGAACTCAGGTCCTACGATCAATTCGATAGGATAATCGGCTTCCTGCGCAATAAGTCCGTTGCTGATGCACGAAATACTTCCGGTTTTGATGTTGTGTTCTTTTGCTTTTTTCAAAGCACCTAAAACATAAGGCGTGTTTCCTGAAGCTGCAATCCCAATAATGAAATCCAGACTTGAAATTTCAAATTTAGCTAAGTCCTTCCATGCTTGTTCAGTGTCGTCTTCGGCGTTTTCAACTGCTTTTCTAATGGCAGTATCTCCACCGGCAATTATTCCGATAATCATATCATGCGGCACGCCAAAAGTTGGAGGACATTCTGATGCATCCAAAATTCCAATTCGTCCCGAAGTTCCTGCTCCAATATAAAATAATCTGCCGCCCAACTGCATTTTTTTCACAATCGCTTTCACCAGTTTCTCAATTTTAGGAATCTGCTCTTCGATAATATGCGGCACTTTTTTATCTTCTGTATTGATATTCGTAAGAAGTTCTTTCACGCTCATTTGATCCAAGTCTTTGTACAAAGATTCTTGTTCAGTTTCAGGATTTTTATTTTTCATTTTTCTTTTTTTTTGATTTTTGAAACCAAAGTTGGTTTAATAATTCGGTTTCGATATTTTGCAATTAATTGGTTTGTCTTTATAAGCAGGGTGTGATTTTCTTAACACAAGAAACATAGCTTTTATTACTTTAAAAAAGGCGTTTTACTTATTTAAAATGCACATAAGAACTACGTAGAAAAAACACTTGTTTTAATAGATTAGGTAAGCTTTTCTCATTTTTTTGAAGGCTTCTAAATCTTTCTGCCAGCTCTTTCTTATTTCATTTTCAGAAACTCCGCTTTCGATTTGCTGTTGCAGCTTTTTAGTTCCGGCAAGTTTGGTAAAAAAGGGATTGAAGAATTTTGTTTTATCACTAGTATTTTGATAGGCTTTTATCAGCCATTTAAGTTCTAATTGAGTGAGTTTAGGATAGGAAGTTAAATCTTCTCCAAAACATTCTTTTCCGTTATAAAGCGGATCTTTGGCTCCAAAATTTGGTTTTGGAGTAAAAGTAAAATTGGTTTTCTTTAAAAAAGGAGAACCGTAAATTTGAAATTGTTTCTCGGTTCCGCGTCCCATACTTACGTTTGTTCCTTCAAAAAGACACAAACTGGCGTATAGGTTTATCGATTGGTCATTAGGTAAATTGGGTGATGGTTTTGCCAGTAAACTGTATTCCATAGTTCGTTTATAATCGACACAAGGAATAACGGTTAGTTTACATTGAACTTCGTTTTTAAGCCATTTTTCGCCATTGATCATTTTCGAATATTCCCCAATTGTCAGACCGTGAAGTAACGGAATAGGGTGCATGCCCACAAAACTCGTAAATTCTTTTTCTAAAAGTGGTCCGTCTACGATACCGCCATTTGGATTTGGTCTGTCCAGAACAATAAGCGGAATTCCGTTTTCTGCGCAAGCTTCCATTACATAATGCAAAGAAGAAATATAGGTATAAAAACGCGCGCCAACATCCTGCAAATCGAATATCATAACATCGATTCCGGCCAATTGTGCCGCTTTTGGTTTTTTATTGTCTCCGTAAAGAGAGATGATAGGTAATCCTGTTTTTGGGTCTTTTCCGTCTACTACATGTTCGCCTGCATCTGCAGTTCCTCTAAATCCGTGTTCGGGTGCAAAAATGGTTTGTACGGCAATTTTCTTTTCTAATAAGAAATCTACCACATGTGTTTTATCAGATAAAATTCCGGTTTGATTCGTAACGATTCCAACTTTTTTATCTTTCAGTAAAGGCAGGTATTTTTCGTAATTATCAGCTCCGGTTTTAATGGAAGAGGCTGTAATTTCGTGAGGATTATTTTTTGCAGCTTTTTGAAATGAATTAGAATAAGACGGCGTGTAAATTACAGAAGTTACTATAAAGACACTTTTTGCTATGAATTTTATCATTTTAAATTACAGTTTAGTAGTGAGAAGACAAAATTGACTCAATAAAATTATATTATTATTTGATTGGTAGTGTAAGTTTTTTTGATTTGATGATGTAGTGTGGTATTCTGGAAAGGAAAGTCTATGATTTTTAGACCGGTATTTTGTTTTTGTAAGATGCTGCTATGTCTTTTTACAAAGAATAATTTTAAAATACTACCTCTGGTTTTACTTCCCAGAGGTAGTGTATTATTTATGGGTTTGGTAATTGAGGATTACCAGCCCGGGTTTTGTTTTAATGTAACACCTTGGGCTTTATATAAATCAATATCATTAGTTGGGATATTCATTAAATAATGTTTTGGTTCAAAGGTTCTTGTACTTGCAGGATAAATTTTCACATATCCGTTACCATCAACTACAGTTTGTGATCCAACAGGAGTACCAATTCTGGCTCCAAGATTTACGTCAGGATTTTTTGAAGTATCAAGATAATCTCCTTTTTTCCAACGGTAAATATCAGCTTGTCTTAATGTAGTCCAGCTCATGAATTCTATCTGACGTTCACGACGTACTTCCCAGATTAGCGGACTAACAACACCAGAGATTTGCTCTAAAGCTGAGGTTCTTCTTGGATCATTGATTGCTACATTTCCGGCAGAAGCATTGTTTCCGTCAGTAGTCAAAGCAGCAATTCCGGCACGTGCACGTACTTTATTGATCGAAATATCAAGATCGTTATTGGTAGCGGTACCCAATTCAGCACAAGCTTCGGCATAATTTAAATATACTTCGCTTAAGGTAAAGATTGGAGCATCAGTATAATTTCGTCCTCCTGTAGTAACATCAGGACCAGTAGTAGCAGGATTGTTGTACAATTCGAATACATATCCTGACATCGAAACTAAAGCCGTTGTACCAAAAGGTTTTCCTTTGTAACCATAATTTGCAGGATTTACAGTTTTACCAAAACGCGGATCTCTGTTTGCAAAAGTTTTTGTTACGTTATCATCACCAGTATATTGTGCATTTCCGGCTTGTTGAATTGGTAATCCGTTTGTAGTTACGTAACTGTCAGCAGCCCATTTTGTTAAGCCGTATTGAATAGTTGATGTATTGGTGTAGTTTTGAAGAGAGTGCATCAATACGTTTGTTAAATAACGTTTTGCCAATATCACTTCTGTATTTCCAAGTAATTCAACTGAATTGTAAAGTGATTTCCAGTCTGCATTTAATTTATAAGCCGGATTGTTCATTATTGCTAATGAAGCTACTTTTGCTTTGTTAAGATAAGCGCTGCCATCCTGACCTAAATGATATTTTCTGTATGTTCCTTCGTATAAGCAGGCATTACTTAATGCTGCATAAGCTGTGTATTTGTTTACAGTAGCATTTTTATCGTCAGAAACAAGCATTAAGTTTGCAGCTTCTTCTAATTCTGCAATTACTTTGTCCATAACTTCACCCCTTGGTGTTGCCGGAGCATAAACTGCCGGATCTCCCTGAATTAAATATTTATCAGTATAAGGAACATCTCCCATTTTTTGCACTAAACGAAAGTAGGTGTAAGCTCTAAAGAATTTAGCTACCCCAATATAATGGTTCTTTTTCTCAGCAGACATACTCACTGTTGGTATTTTTTCCAACATCAAGTTACAACGGCGAATAAGCGTATAATATTCATTCCAGGAATAAACATTAGTAGTTGCTGCGGTAACCGGCATTTGATAAAAAGTAAAGGCTGATAAGTTATCATCTACTTTGTAATCACTTCCGTGGTAATAGAAAAAAGAAAGTCCGATTGTCGTACCATTTCCGTAACCATAAAAAGTATCATAGTTAAGCCATGAAAATGTTTTTACGTTATCTTCTGATTGCCAAAAGTTTTCATTTGTAAATTTATCTGCAGGGTCATCTGTAAGATAGTCTGAACAACTAACTGCACTCATCGCTACTGTAGCTGCGGCAAGCATTAGCAGAAATCTTGATTTTATAATTGATTTTTTCATTTTAAAAGTTTTGAATAGTTAGTATTAGAAAGCAAGCTCAACACCAAAAGATATGGTTTTGGTATAAGGATACGCTCTTCCCCAGAACACTTCTGTTTCATCAATTTCAGGGTCAACAGGAAGACGTTTGTCTGCCCATGTTACTAAGTTTTCGCCTGAAGCATAAATTCTTACTTTCTCTAAAAAAGCTCTTTTTACTAAGTCTTTTGGCAATGAATATCCAAGAGTAACATTTTTTAGACGGAAATAAGACATGTCTAACAAATATCTTGTGGAGCTGACAAAGTTGTTTGAACCTGAAGTACCTGCGCCAAGAGTATTGGCTTCATTTCCATAATATGGATTTGGCCAGTAAGCCTGAGTATTTTCCGGTGTCCAGTAATCAGCCTGATTCGCATACATTTGCTGAGGTGCACGATAGAAAGGCAATACAGCATCTGAAGCAGCCCAGTAATCACGTTTTCCAACTCCCTGGAAGAAACCGGAAATATCAAATCCGCGGTATTTTCCACCTAATGTAATACCGTATTTGTAACGTGGCGTTGTATTACCAATTTTTTTCAAATCTCCGTGATCGTCTGCAGTTCCTGCACCACGTGTGATCGCTCCGTCTCCGTCAAGATCTACGTAATGAACATCTCCTGCTCCGTATTTAAAGTTACCTACCATTGTTTTAGAATAATCAACACCATTTACTGTTTTTCCGTTGTTGGTAATTACGTCATCAGCCTGAAGAAGTCTGTCGCTGGTTAAACCCCAGATTTGACCAATTTCGTAACCATCATAATAAGGATAAGTAGTAGGAGTAACCAAACCTAATAATTTAGAAGTATTGTTCCATTTTGTAATTACAGATTGGTAATCAGATAAAGCTACATCAACAAATACCGAAGCATTTTCGCTTAAGTTTTTATTAAAGTTCAAAGACAATTCCCAACCTCTTGTTCTCATGTTTCCTGAGTTGGTTTGCGCAGCATTTTGACCAAATGAACCCGGAAGTGTTATACCAGGAGCCAACATTCCTTTTGTATCACGTTGGTACCAGTCGAAAGAAGCACCAAGCATGTTAAATATTTTAATATCGATACCCAAATCTTTGGTGTATACTTTTTCCCAGGTTAATGAAGGATCAACGTTAGTTGGTAAACCTGTAGAAGGAGGCAATGTAGAACCGCTGTTTACCCATGAAGGATTAGCAGAGTTCAGGATCGATAAGAAAGCATTGTTTCCTACGTTTTGATTTCCAATTGCACCAATAGAACCACGTATTTTAAGGTCGTTTAACCAACCGCGTGTGCTTTCCATGAATTTTTCATTCACAATTTTATATCCTACAGAAGCAGAAGGGAAGAATCCCCATTGTTCGTTTGTAGGGAATTTTGAAGAACCATCGTAACGAGCATTCAATTCTAATAAATAAATTCCGTTATAATCGTAGTTGATACGGCCAAAGAAACCTGCAATAGAATACGTTGTTTCGGCCGGATTAAGTGAGGTATTAGCAGATCCTGAAACAAATTGTTCTCCTACTGCAAGATTAAACTCCGGTTTTGATTTGTCTAAAAGTGTATTTCTTCTGGCGTAGTTACGGGAGAAATCCTGCCACTCAGAGTTAAAACCTCCTAAAACCTTGAAACTATGTTTGTTGATTTGTTTTTTATAGTTGGCATAAATATTCACAACATTTGTAACAGACTCTGATTTAGATTGTGCTACATAATCATTTCCGGCTTCAAGAGTTGCAGGAATTGCAGTTTGAATTGTGGTAGCATCGTATGGCATTGCAGACCAGCTGTCCCACGCTAAGAATTTACCACCATTTTGTTTTCTGTTGTAAAAATTAGTTACGCTGCTTACTTCAGCAATCACGTTAAAATCTTTGGTAATATCTGCTGTAAACTTAGCGCTTAATCTGTTGTTGCGTTGTATGTTTTCATTTCTTGATGCATTAGCGATATATCCTCCCGCAGTACGGAAATTATAGCCTCTGTAGGTTCCAAAATTAGGAAAATATTGTCCCCAGCGAAGTGCATATCCAAAATAACCTCCATAACTTGTATCATCAGTACCAGAACCGCCGTAGTAGTTAAATGGCTGGTCGTATGTACTGTTAATAGTCATTACTTTGAAATCACCCGTAAGCCAGTCGGCCAATTTTGTAGTGAATCCTAAATTGATGTTGGTTCTTTGTCTTTGTTCCTGATTTACTCTCAACATACCCTCTTGGTTAGTAAGGGCAAACGAAGCAAAGAAAGAACTTTTATCTCCTAAGTTACCTTGTGCCGAAAGATTGTGAGTAGTTTGAAGCGCATTGTTTGCATACAATTCTTTATTAGCATCCCAAACTCTGTAGAAATAAGGTGTACCATTTTTAATCTCCCAGTCTTCACCATAAACCATTTCATGACTGGTACGATTGTTTGCATATTTTTCTTTCCAGTTTTTAATTCCGGCAAGTAAAGTATTGTAGTTTGCTCCAAAAATCTCCGGTACAGCACCATCGGTACGTGTTCCTGCAGCAATTAGTCCGGGAATTTCTTCTGTTGGATCTAAGAATTTTAAGGTAGAAATAGGATTCACGAAAGCGGTATTGGCAGAATAAGAAAATCTCACTTTTCCTTCTCCGGTTTTTCCTCCTTTGGTAGTAATCAATACAACCCCAAAAGCAGCACGTGCACCGTAAATAGAAGCCGAAGCGGCATCTTTAAGTACCGTCATTGTAGCAATATCATTTGGATTGATAAGTGATAAATCTGTAGGAACTCCATCAACTAATATTAAAGGAGCGTCTGAGCCATTAATAGTTCCGGCTCCACGTATGTTAATATTCGCCGTACGATTGATATTCCCTGAGTTAAAACTAACATTTACACCTGGCGTAGTACCTTGTAATGCTTTACTTACATCTGTAAGAGGTCTGCTTCCAATAGTTTTGGCTACATCGATTGAGGCAACAGCTCCGGTTAAGTTGGTTTTTTTCTGAGAAGAGAATCCCACAATTACAACTTCGTCTAGTTTTGAAGTGGTCTCAGCAAGAGAAACGTTTATTTTTTGCTGTCCTTCAATTTTTACCACTTGTGTCTCAGATCCCATGTAGCTAAAAACTAAGCTTTGCCCTGGTGAGGCTGGGATACTGTAGTTTCCGTCAAAGTCGGTAGTGGTACCATTTTTAGTTCCCTGAATAAGGATACTAACCCCTGGTATAGGAAACCCATCCGCTTTGTTTTTTACAGTTCCGGTAATTGTTTTTGTTTGCCCAAATGTTACTTGAATGAACAAAACCAACAATGAAATAAGGAATAATTTTTTCATGATTATTTGGTTTTTTTAATGGTTGTTGAGCAAATATATTTATTTATTGCATATAAATGCAGTTTTTTGTATCTTTTTTCGAAAATTAATTCAAATAACGCAAAATAACGCATATTTAATATGTAAAATCTTTCTGCTTTATAATATTGAATGCAATTCTGCAAACTATTGCAGTTTCCTACAAAAGCACTGCTATTCAATTGAAATATTTGATATATTTGTCCTGAATTTTAACTTTTTAAAAAAATGCTGAAAGCCGAAAGACATCAATATATAATGACGAAGCTTATTGAAGAGCAGAAAGTTGTCACAACAGATTTAGCTTTGGCTCTTGATTTATCTGAAGATACAATTAGGCGTGATTTAAACGAATTAGACAGTAAAAAGCTACTGGAAAAGGTGTATGGCGGAGCTGTGCAGGTTTCGGAAAAATCCGTTGATGTTTTTAATATTAATATAGCTGCCGAGGAAGAAAAGAAAAGGATTGTGACAAAAGCACTCTCTTTATTGCATGACGGACAGGTTATTATAATGAGCGGCGGAAGCACTAATTTGGTTTTTGCAAAGTTGATTCCTTCCGATCTAAAAGCTACAATATATACATATAGTTTACCAATCGCCATGCAATTATCTCAGCATCCCAATATCGATTTAATATTTATTGGTGGCAAAATGCAAAAAAATGCAATGGTAACCATTGGTATGGATGTGATTCAGGTTGTATCAAAAATTAAAGCTGATATTTGTTTTATAGGCGCCAGCAGTATTAATATAAAACAAGGGTTGACTGAGATTGGATATGAGATCTCAATTGTCAAAAAAGCCATGATAGAGGCTTCTGACAGGGTTGTGTCGATGTTTTCTTCGGATAAACTCAATACTAAAATGCCGCATGTGGTGTGCGATTTAAATCTGTTGGACACCATTGTAACCGAATTAAATCCGGAAGATGCAAGACTGGAAGAATACAAAAAGTCAGGTGTTTTTATCCTATAAATTCCAATTCTCTTACAATTTTTTTGCGTTATTTTGCGTTATTTGAATTTTATTTTGTTAAATAACGCAAAATAATGTAATTATTCTCTTTTTTGTATATATATTTGTTAAAACTAATTTTTTAACTTAGATATATTATGAAAACGAATACTTCTTTGGCTTACGACATTCCCGGGAAATTTGAAGAAACCCGATTTGAAAAAAATCATAACGTGATTTTCGAAAATTCTGTTCAGGGTTCAAAAATGGTTGCTCAGGAAATAGCCGAATTAATCCGTTCAAAACAAGCCAACAATGAATCTTGTGTTTTAGGACTTGCCACAGGATCATCACCTATAAAAGTATACGAGGAATTGGTGCGCATGCACAAAGAAGATGGTCTTAGTTTTTATAATGTGATCTCTTTTAATCTGGATGAATATTATCCAATGACCAAAGAGAACCGTCAGAGCTACCATTATTTCATGCATCAATATCTTTTTAATCACATCGATATTAAACCGGAAAACATCAATATTCCTGACGGAACCGTTGCGATCGAAGAACTGAACCAATATTGTGTTGATTACGAATTGAAAATAAAAGAAGCCGGAGGACTTGATTTTCAGCTTTTAGGAATTGGGCGTACCGGTCACGTAGGTTTCAACGAACCGGGATCGCACATCAATTCAGGAACCCGAATTATTACACTGGATCATATTACAAGAGTCGATGCTTCATCAGATTTTAACGGAATCGACAATGTTCCTAAAAGAGCCATCACAATGGGAGTTTCGACAATTCTTAGATCTAAAAGAATTGTACTAATGGCTTGGGGACAAAATAAAGCGTCTATTATTAAAAGAACGATTCAGGGCGAAATAACCTCAGATGTTCCTGCTACTTTTTTGCAAAACCATGCTAATGCTACTTTTGTATTAGACCAATTTTCTGCATCTGAATTAACCCGATTTGAAACGCCGTGGTTAGTGGGCGGATGTACCTGGACGCAGGAATTAAAAAGCAAAGCTATTGTTTGGCTTTGCAGAGAAACGAAACAATCAATATTAAAATTGACCGACAGAGACTACAACAACAACGGAATGTCGGATCTTTTGGCTCAGGAAGGTTCTGCGTATGATTTGAATATTAATATGTTCAACGTATTGCAGCATACCATCACAGGCTGGCCGGGAGGAAAACCAAATACAGACGATTCTCATCGTCCGGAGAGAGCTAATCCTGCAAAAAAACGAGTAATTCTTTTTAGTCCACATCCTGATGATGATGTGATTTCTATGGGAGGAACTTTTTCAAAATTAATAAAACAAGGTCACGATGTACATGTTGTATATCAAACTTCCGGAAATATAGCGGTTACAGATGATGAAGCATTAAAATTTGCTGAGGTTGCCAAAGATTTTTTAGGTGATGCAGAATCACAAATCAACTTTAAATCGGTGATTGATTTTTTAAATAGTAAATCCGAAAACCAAATTGATTCTCTTGAAGTTCGAAAATTAAAAGGATTAATCCGAAGAAGAGAATCTTATGCAGCCACAAGATATATTGGTTTAAAAGATGAAAATACACACTTTTTAGATCTTCCGTTTTACGAAACAGGACAGGTAAAGAAAAATCCGTTAGGTCCTGAAGATATTGCCATTGTAAAAGATATTATAGCCAAAATAAAACCTCATCAGGTATTTGCCGCAGGAGATTTAGCCGATCCGCACGGAACGCATGAAGTTTGTCTGAATGCGATTTTTGCTGCCATGAAAGAGCTAAAACCAGAAAAATACATGGATGATTGCTGGTTATGGTTGTACAGAGGGGCGTGGCACGAATGGGACATTCACGAAATTGACATGGCCGTTCCGCTTTCTCCATCAGAAGTATTGCTAAAACGCAGTGCCATTTTATACCATCAATCTCAAAAAGACCGGGTAATGTTTCAAGGAAACGACTCAAGGGAATTCTGGGTGAGAGCCGAAGACCGTAACAAAAACACAGCAATTCTTTACGATGATTTAGGATTGGCAGAATACGAAGCAATCGAAGCATTCAAACGTTTTGATTATTAATACATCTAATTTTTTTTAAACACATAGAAACATAGATTTAAACAAAAAACAAAAGAGTATTTAAGAAAATTATAATTTTTTCACATACAAACTATGTGTATTTAAATTAGTGAAACGCCTTTTAATAAGTTTCATGGGCTATGTTCCTATGTGTTTAAAAATATTTGCATAATAAAATTAAGGTTACCTATTTCAAATTACCAACCAAAAGCAATACAACCAATTCAATGTCTAGTCTTCTCCAATTACAGCTATTATCTGATTCATTAGAAGGAACTATTTTTTATGACGAGCTTCATAAAAAGTTATACGCTACTGATGCTTCTGCTTATAGAATTATGCCTCAGGCAGTCGCAATTCCAAAAACAGAAGAAGATATTGCTAAAATTATTCGCTTTGCAGCAAAAAACAATATTTCGATTACACCAAGAACAGCCGGAACTTCTTTGGCCGGACAAACGGTAGGAAACGGAATAATTGTAGATGTTTCTAAACATTTTACAAAAATTGTTGCTTTTGATGCCGAAAAGAAAACCATAACAGTGCAGCCCGGCGTAATTCGCGATGAGTTGAATTTGTATCTCAAACCACATGGTTTATTTTTTAGCCCAACTACCTCAACGACGAATCGATGTATGATTGGCGGAATGGTCGGGAATAATTCATCCGGAACAACATCAATACGTTACGGTGTTACCCGAGATAAAATTGTGGAGATAAAAGCGGTTTTGAGTGACGGAAGTCTTGCGGTATTTAAAGATTTGACTTCTGAAGAATTTATCGAGAAGACAAAAGGAGATTCTTTAGAAAGTAAAATTTATAGAACGATTTTCGAGGAACTTTCGAACAAAGAAAATCAGGAAGAAATTAATAGAGAGTTTCCAAAACCTGAAATTCACAGACGAAATACAGGTTATGCCATTGATGCATTATTAAAATCAGCATTATTTTCGGGAACAGAAAATACCATCAATTTAGGGAAATTACTTTGCGGAAGCGAAGGAACGCTGGCATTTACTACAGAGATTACTTTGAAAGTAGACGATTTGCCTCCAACCAATAATATTATGGTTGTGGCGCATTTTCATACCATTCAGGAAAGTTTAGAAGCGGTAGTTGTAGCAATGAAACATCATTTGTACACTTGCGAAATGATGGATGATACGATTTTAGATTGTACCAAAACTAATAGGGAACAAGCCAAAAACCGATTTTTTATTGTGGGAGAACCCAAAGCGGTTATAATGCTCGAAGTAGGATCGCATATTAGCATGGAAGATGCCGAATTGCAAGCCGATGCTTTGATTAAAGATCTTGAAGATAATAACTTTGGATATGCTTTGCCTAAAATTTACGGAGCTGATATTGATAAAGTAAATGATGTTCGAAAAGCAGGTTTAGGACTTTTAGGAAGCATTGTTGGCGATGATAAAGCAGCTGATTCAATTGAAGATACAGCGGTTGAATTAAGCGATCTCCCTAATTATATTGCCGATTTTGCTGCCATGATGGAAAGACACGGTCAAAGTGCCATTTATTACGCACACGCGGGAGCCGGAGAGCTGCATTTACGTCCAAAGATCAATTTAAAAACAAAAGAAGGATTACACCAGTTTAGAAATATTTCCACGGAAGTGGCTCATTTGGTGAAAAAATATAAAGGTTCGTTAAGCGGTGAACATGGTGACGGAATTTTGCGAGGCGAGTTTCTGCCTTTTATGATTGGGGATAAAAATTATGAACTGCTAAAACGAATAAAAAAAGCATTTGATCCTGATACGATTTTAAACGTTGGAAAAATTGTAAATGCTTCTAAAATGGATGAAAATCTTCGTTTTGAAGCAGGAAGAATAGAACCGGATATAAAAACAATTCAGGATTTCTCAGACAGTATGGGAATTTTGCGTGCGGCCGAAAAATGCAATGGTTCAGGCGATTGCAGGAAATTGCCATCGGCAGGAGGAACTTTGTGTCCGAGTTACCGCGCCACCCGAAACGAGAAAGATACCACTCGCGCCAGAGCCAACGCACTGAGAGAATATCTGACCCATTCTGAAAAAGACAATAAATTCGATCATGAAGAATTATACAAGGTATTCGAGTTGTGTGTAAGCTGTAAAGCCTGTGCCAGCGAATGCCCAAGCAATGTTGATGTAGCGACTTTAAAATCGGAGTTTTTGTACCAATACCAAAAAGCAAACGGATTTTCCGTTCGAAATAAAATCTTTGCTTTCAATTCAAAACTCAATAAGTTGGGAAGCATCGCGCCATCTATGACCAATTTTGTCGCCAATTTGCCTTTGGTTAAAAAAAGTATGGGAATCGCACCAAAAAGACAAGTGCCTTTATTAGCGCCAACAACTTTTAGAAAATGGTACGAAAAAAATAAAAAATCAGCTGCAAATAGTGCTTTCGAAAACGGAAAAGTTTATCTTTTTTGTGATGAATTTACCAATTATTATGATGTTTCGGTAGGGATTGATGCGTATGAATTACTAACCAAAATAGGTTACGAAGTACTTATAATCGATCACGAAGAAAGCGGAAGAGCTTTTATATCGAAAGGTTTTCTGGAAGAAGCGCAGGATATTGCCAATAAAAATGTGGCTATTTTCAAAGATTTAATTGCTGAAAATACGCCTTTAATCGGAATAGAACCTTCGGCAATATTAACTTTTAGAGACGAATATATTCGATTGGCCTACGATAAAGAAGGTGCCGAAAAGTTATCGAAAAACACCTTTACGATCGAAGAATTCTTTAAAAGAGAAATAACAAACGGAAAAATACATTCGGGACAATTTTCGGATACGGAGAAAACAATAAAAATTCACGGACATTGCCATCAAAAGTCGTTAAGTACTATTGAGGCTTCGTTTGCAATGCTGAATTTGCCCAAGAACAGTTCGGTTACCATTTATAATTCAGGTTGTTGTGGTATGGCGGGTTCATTTGGTTACGAAAAAGAGCATTACGAAATCAGTATGCAAATGGGCGAGGATACATTGTTTCCAAAAATTCGTACCACCGAAGCCACAACAGCAATTGCCGCTGCAGGAACAAGCTGCCGTCATCAGATTTTTGACGGAACGAATAGAAAAGCAATGCATCCGGTAACTATTTTAAGAGATTGTTTAAGATGATTTTACGAATTTTAAATGAAGCTTAATTTTCTTTTTACCATTAAGAGATTAAGTAATTTAAGGCTTTATGAAATTAATATCTTAATGGTAAAAAAAAGATACTTATTTTGACATAATAATTAAAACAAGATTTTATGAAAAAAGCAATCTGCACCCTATTTCTGATGTTTGTATTTTTTTCTGCGAAAGCAGCTAAAACAGATACAATTCAGGTTTTTAGTCCTTCAATGAATAAAAGCATAAAAACCTGCGTGATAACGCCGGATGATTATAAAAAAAGCAATAAAAAATTCCCTGTTGTTTATTTACTTCATGGTTACAGCGGCAATTATGGCAGTTGGGCAAAAGACTTTAAGGATCTTGCAAGACAGGTCGATCAATATGGTTTTATAGTAATTGGCGTTGATGGAAATTTTTCAAGCTGGTATTTTGATAGTCCGATAGATCCAACTTTTAAGTACGAAACTTATGTAATAAAGGAATTAGTTCCTTTTGTAGATAAAAATTACAAAACCATTGCCAGCCGCGAAGGCAGAGCAATATCAGGTCTTAGCATGGGCGGACACGGCGCTTTGTATTTGTCATTTAAACATCAGGATGTATTTGGAGCAGCAGGAAGTATGAGCGGTGGAGTCGATATTCGCCCGTTTCCTGAAAACTGGGATATCAAAAAACGCCTTGGAACACTAACAGAATTTCCTGAAAATTGGGAGAAAAACACGGTTACCAATATGCTTGAACTGGTAAAAGACAACAAGCTGAAAATGATTATAGATTGCGGTGTAGATGATTTTTTTATGGATGTAAACCGTGAACTTCATAACAAAATGCTGGCTCTAAAAATAAATCACGATTATATTGAACGTCCGGGAAAACACAATATTGAATATTGGGAGAATTCCTTAAAATTTCAATTGTTATTTTTTGATAATTTTTTCAAAGAGAATAAATTGAAATAAGAAATTATGTTTTGCAATTCACACATTAGCAATACATAAAAATTGGTTTGGTTACCTATCCTAACAGGTTTTTAAAACCTGTTAGGTATTTTTCAGTAACAGATTTAAAATGATTTTTTCGCCACAAATTGCACAAATTTTCACGAATTAAATCTGCCAAATCTGCCAAATCTGCGAGAGAAAAAAGTTAGCCACAAATTTCACAAATTTTCACAAATTGAATCTGCGTGAAAAAAAGAACACAAGATATATTGTAGAGACGCACAGCAGTGCGTCTAACATTCCTGATAGCTATCGAGATAAAAGATTAAAATGATTTTTTTACCGCAAATTTCACAAATTTTCACAAATTGAATCTGCGTGAAAAAAAAAAGAACATAAGATATATCGTAGAGACGCACAGCAGTGCGTCTAACACAACGTAACCACAAAATAACTTAAACAATAGTGTAATAATTTAAAAACAGCGCAATGAAATATCTATTATCCAAAATATTATTAATTTTTATAATTGCGTCTGGCTTTAGTCAAAAAATAGAAGAATCAGGAATTATAAAATTCGTACAACTTACAGATTTACATGTTTCTCCGGGAAATGAAAATGACTTTTTGTTGCAGAATATTATAAAAGAAATCAATAAATCTGATAATGAATTTGTAGTCGTTACCGGAGATTTAACCAATCGTGGTGCCGATGATGAACTTAAAAATGTTCATGCTATTCTTTCGAATTTAAAAATTCCGTATTATGTTATTTCCGGAAATCACGAAACCAATTGGAGCGAAAGTGCCGGTTTAACCTATAAAAAAATATGGGGCAACGATCGCTTTGTATTTTCGAAAGGAGAATATCTTTTCATAGGATTTCCGTGTGGTCCTTATATGAAAATGGGAGATGGTTTCGTAAAACACGAAGATGTGCTTTGGCTGGATAAAACCCTAAAAGACAGCCTTAAAAACAACAATAAAAAAGTCCTGAATTTTGCACATTACCCTTTAGATAATAGCGTAAGTAATTATAAAGAAGTGCTTCAGGTTTTAAAAAAATATCCTACTGTTGCCAGTTTTTGCGGTCACGGACATACCTTAAAAAAATATGATTTCTCAGGTTTAAGCGGAATTATGGGCGCATCGATTACCTCACGCGATGGTAAAACCAAAAGTTACAATGAGGTAATTATCAGTAAAGACAGTATTCGTATTTATCAGAAACAAATTGATCAACCGGGTGTTTTTAAATTTTCGGTTCCGTCGACACCTTCAAAAATTGAAATTCCAAAAGATTCAGGGACAGACATTTCTCCTTTTGTAAAAGATATTGCTTCTATTTATAGTGTTCCTTCTTTTGATAAAAAGAGCCTTTTTTTCGCTAATTCTATTGGCGAGATACAATCGGTTAGTTTGAAAAATAAAGTACTTAACTGGAAAAAAGAAACAGGAAATGCCATTTATTTTTCTCCAACCGTCGTAAAAAACAACCTCATTATTGGTACAATCGAAGGAAATATACTAGGATTTGATACGCAATCCGGCAATCAAAAATGGAATATTCCCGTTGGTGGTGTTTTGGTAGGTTCGCCAGTTGTCGAAAATAATAAACTTTATACAGCAAGTTCTAATGCATTTATTTGTATCGATGCCGTTAGCGGAAAAGTGATCTGGCAAAATAAATTACCTGAGTCTTATTCACAAGGAACTCCTTTGATACATGGCGATAAAATTATTTTTGGCGCATGGGATACCAATGTTTATTGTTTGAATAAAAATACGGGAACACTCATTTGGAAATGGAATAACGGTAACAATAAACAAGTCTTATATTCAGCAGGAAACGTGAATATGGTGGCATCAAAAAACCGACTTTATCTGGTTACTCCTGAACGTTTTCTGACCATTTTAGATATAGAAACCGGCAAAACACTTTTAAGAACTTCAAAATGGAAAGTACGGGAATCGATGGGAAAAAGTCAGGACGGAAAATGGTTTTATGCCAAAACAATGGAAGGTGAACTTTTAAGATTACCACTTAATGATGATCTGGAACTGACGGAAGAAAATTTGGTAAACCAAAGCAAAGTTTTAGATCTAAAACTAGGATACGAACATAATCCTGCGGGAATAGTAGAAAATAAAAATAAAATATATACAGGCAGCCGAAAAGGTGAAGTTGTTGTTGTGGATGCCAAGAAATTTGAAATTATAAAACAAATCAATTTAGGAAGTTCCAGTGTAAACGGCTTTTCGATTGACGATCAGGGAAAAGTTTGGACATCGCTTATAGAAGGCGGTATTTATTTATTAGAGTAGTTATGTTGTTAGTGGTCCTAACAGGTTTTTAAAACCTGTTAGGTATTTTTTCGCTACAGAGTAAAAGTTTTTTTTTTCGCCACAAATTTCACGAATTTCCGCGAATTAAATCTGCCAAATCTGCTTACTCTGCGAGAGAAAAAAGATTCCAGAAATTACTAAGAATAAAATGAATTATTTATAAATGATGATTATTTACAATTAGTCCGTCCAGTTTGTCATTTCGACGAAGGAGAAATCCTCGCAAGAAACTCGACAACGATCGGCTTTTAGGAATGGAGCTGCTTGCGATGATTTCTCCTTCGTCGAAATGACAATATTGAGTAAAACTTTGCTCGAAGAGGTATCGGAATTACGATTGATTTCTCTGCCAAAAACATAAAAACATATTAACTAACCAAAAATAATATTTATGAAAAGTTTAAAAATAATATTTCTAGTAGTATTGTTTCAAACCAATATTTTTAGCCAGCAACCAGCAAAAAGAGAAATGCGTGCGGCGTGGATATCTACGGTAGACAATATCGACTGGCCATCGAAACCTGGCTTGTCAGACAAGGAAATGAAGACCGAAATGATTACGATTTTGGATAATTTACGATCTTATAATCTGAATACCGTCGTTTTTCAAATTCGTCCTACTGCAGATGCTTATTACAAATCAACCAAAGAACCTGCTTCTCACTGGATTACAGGAACACAAGGAGTTGCTCCGGGTTTTGATCCGTTGCAATTAATGATTGATGAAGCCGGAAAACGCGGAATGAGTGTTCACGTTTGGCTTAATCCGTATCGTGTACAAAAAGATACGACGAACGAAGTGCTTTCAAAAAATCATTTGTTTTTTAAGAAACCTGAACTGTTTCTTACTTACGGAAAAACAAGATATTTTAATCCTGGTTATAAAGAAACCAGAGATTTTGTAGCTTCTGTAGTGGGTGAAATAGTTCGTAATTATAACATTCAGGCCATTCATATGGATGATTATTTTTATCCTTATAAAATTGCAGGACAGGAATTTCCTGATCAGGCGGCTTTCGCCAAAGAGCCTCGCCAGTTTAAAGACAAAGACGATTGGAGAAGAGATAATGTCGATTTGATCATCAAGCAAATACGCGATACCATCATTTCGAATAAACCAGATGTCGAATTTGGAATTTCACCTTTTGGAGTCTGGCGAAATATTGCCAAAGATTCGCAAGGTTCGAATACCGTGGCCGGAGCAACCAATTATGATGATTTGTATGCCAACATTTTGAAATGGCAAAAAGAAAACTGGATCGATTATGTTACGCCACAATTGTATTGGCACATAGGTTTTGACAGAGCTAATTTTGAAGTTTTGGCAAAATGGTGGGCAGCGCACAAATACGGAGCCAATGTTTATATAGGTCATGGAGTTTATAAGCTTTCGAAAACGGCAAAAGAAGTAGAGTGGAGAAGTCCGGATCAGATTGTGAAACAAATAGAAATGATTCGTACAATGCCTATGATTGATGGTTCGATGCATTTTACAGCAACCAATTTTCTAAAAAAAGGAGATACGCTGAGAAAACCTCTTATGGAAAAACAATATAAATACATCGCCCTAACGCCCGAAGCCAACAGAATTACAAGAGTAAAACCTCAACCACCGGTAAATGCTTCGATTGCTCAAAAAGGCGGCACTGCAGTTCTGACATGGAAAGCTGGGGTAAACAATCAAAAATATGTGATTTACAGATTTCCTAAATCAAAAATAACCGATTTCTCTAATCCGGAGAACATTTATTATGTAACAACAGCAACAAAATTAGAGGTTCCGAACGCTAATTTGCAGCAATATACCTACGCCATTACCGCTTTGAGTAATACACAAACGGAGAGCAGTCCGATACAATTTTAATAAAACAAAAGTTTAAAAAAGATGAAAAAAAGTATTTTACTAATCGCCATTTTCCTGAGTTCCCTGAATACGATACAGGCTCAGCAACTGGATATAATCCCGAGGCCTGTAAAAATAGAACAGAAAGATAAAGCGTTTATAATTCCTTCATCGCCGAAGATTATTATTGACAAAAAAATAGAAAAAAGTACCCTTTATATTGCAAGTGATTTTTTTAAAATTACAGGAATTAAGGCATCGGTTGTTAATGGAAATAAACAGGAAAAAAATACAATAGCATTTTTGGTAGATGAAAAGATGCGTCTTCCAAATGATGGGTATCAATTGAGTGTCAATAAAAAAGGAGTTTTGGTAAAAGGAAAAACGCCAAATGGAGTCCTGAATGGTTTTCAGACTTTGCTACAAATTTGCTCTGCAAAAGATGTAAAAAAAGGAACAATTCCGTTTGTGAAAATCGAAGATTATCCTCGTTTTGACTGGCGCGGAATGATGCTGGATTGTTCCAGACAATTTTTTGATAAACAAACGGTTGAAAATTATATCGATTGGCTGGCAGCACATAAAATGAATGTTTTTCACTGGCACCTTACCGATGATAATGGCTGGAGAGCCGAAATAAAATCAATGCCGGATTTAACCGCAAAAGGAGCCTGGAGAGGACCGGGAGAAGTATTATTGCCATCGTACGGTTCTGGAAACAAACGTTATGGAGGTTTCTACACTCAGGAAGATATGAAAGAAGTGGTTGCGTATGCATCTGCCCGAGGTATTGCTGTAATGCCCGAAATTGAAATTCCGGGACATTCACGTGCGGTAACAGCAGCATATCCGGAGATTGGTTGTGCTATAACGCAGGAACTTAAAAGTGTTCAGGGTGAAGTAAAAAATGTTTGGTGTGTAGGACGTGAAGAAAACTACCAAATTTTAGATTCGATTATTAGAGAAGTTTCGGGAATTTTTCCTTTTGAATATATTCATATTGCAGGAGACGAAGTCAATCGTGCCAACTGGGAACATTGTCCTAAATGCCAGGCTTTGATGGCAAAAGAAGGATTTACAGATAGTTTTCAGCTTCAGAATTATTTCTTTAGAAGAGTTCAAACCATTGTGGATAAATATCATAAAAAAACAAATGGCTGGAATGAAATTTTAAAAGGCGGAGAAATAAATCCAAACACTTTAATTAGTGCGTGGCAGGGAATAAGCTACGGAATTGAATCGGCTAAAAAAGGACATGAAACCATTATGATGCCAGGACAATATACGTATTTTGATATGGCACAATCTGAAAATGAACGCGGGCATCGCTGGGCAGCCATTACAGATACCAAAAGGGCGTATTCGTTTGAACCAATTCCCGAGAATGAGTTAACACCTGAACAGCAAAAATTGATCAAAGGTGTTCAGGGCGCTTTGTGGAGCGAATATCTGGATCGTCCAGCAAGAATTATGGAGTACCAAAGTTACCCTAGAATTGCTGCTTTATCAGAAATAGGATGGACTAAAAAAGAGGATAAAAACTGGGATGATTTTTACGGAAGATTAACACACAGTCATTTACAGCGTTTGGCCAATATGGGAATTGCTTTTAGGGATTTTCCGCCAACAGCAATTTACAAAAGCGGAACTATTACCGTGACTCCGCCTTATGAAGGAGCTGTTGTGCGTTATGATGCGCAAGGAAATGAACCTACAAGACAATCGCCTTTGTATACTAATCCAATTCAGACCAAAGAATACGAGCAATATATGTTCCGTACTTTTTTTAATGAAGATGTGGCGAGTCCTGCTGTAAAAGTCGAAAAACTGCCGGTTGCCAACTGGAATACTTCTAAAATTGAAGTGGTAAACATTTCGGAAAATATTTCTGAAAATGTAGACAAAAAAGGAATTTGGTACCTCACTTTTGAACCAACAACTGATGCAAGTGCGAATGGAAGTATCAGATCGGTTTCACTTTTTGAAAATGATCAATTGATACAAACTTATGCAGAAGAAAAAACACTGAAATCAAAACCTCGTTTGCGATTTGTGATCGAAAATTACAACGAAAAAAATACGTACCGTTTAGATTTTGTGGTCGATAATAAAGAAGCTACAGCATCTTCGGCGAAGGTCAATTTTAATTGCTCTCCTTATTTAGAACCAGAAGTAAAAGTCACCTCATCGATGGCGGAGAATCCTAAATTCCCTATTTCGAAATTAGAAGATTATAATATAGAAACGTATTTACGTACCGATGTTGCCTGCGCAAATGGCGACTGGATTTTATACACTTTTACCAATCCTGTTGTTTCCTCAAAAATTGATGTATTGACAGGGATTCCGCATCACCCGAGATTTATTGTCAATGATGGTCATGTCGAATATTCATACAACGGTGTCGATTTTGAAAAAGGAGATAGTTTTGATTACGGAAATGCATCCATTTATCCAAAACAGCCTGTAAAAGCAGTTAAGATTATGATAACGGCCACAAACAACGAACCTTTGATGGCGGCTCAGGATTTAAGAATTAATCCATAACACATATGAAAAAAATAGGAGTTAGAATCGTAGTTGTCTTTTTGATTTTTTTAGGGATAAGTTGCCAGTCGCTTAAAAAATCAAATAAGTCTTTTGATACAAAACAAAATGAAGTTTTCATCGACTCGATGATGAATAATGCCTTAGGAAAAGGATTTTTTCCGGGAGCACAAATTATTGTGGGTAGTAAAGATTCTGTTTTTATTTTGAAGAATTATGGCTATCATGATTACTCAAAAAAAGAATTAGTAAAAACCGATGATGTGTACGATTTGGCTTCTATGTCTAAGGTTTTAGGCGCAACACTTGTAACCATGCGTTTGGTGGGCGAGGATAAAATAAATGTAGACGATAAATTGGGCGAAATTGTTCCTTTTTATAAAAACACGGCTATTGCTGATTTAACTGTTTTTGAATTATTAACGCACACATCAGGATTAACGCCAAGTATTACGTTTTACCAAAGTTTGCTTTCTACGCCAGACGCATCGCCTTTGTTAAGCAATCAGCAATCTGAGAATTATCCGGATTTGTTTGATACAATGTATGTGAATAAAAATATTGTTTACGATTCAAACTACCTTTCTTTCGAACCTAAGGATCAGTATGTTCAGGTGTATAAAAATATGTGGATCAATCCTGAATTTTACAGAACAGTTTACGGGAAAATTGCTGTTGCCAATACACATGAACGTGGTAAATATTTGTATAGCGATCTCAATTTGCTTTTGGTACAACAAATCATAGAGACAAAAACAGGGCAGAAACTCGATCAATTGGCTAAAGGAATTTATAGTGAATTGGGGATTTCAAAAATTGGATACAATCCGCTAAAATGGACTTCGGAGGAAAATGTAATGCCAACCGAAATTGATCATTTTTTCAGAAAAGATACCATCAAAGGTTATGTGCACGATGAAGCAGCGGCTATTTTGGGAGGAGTTTCAGGAAATGCTGGTTTATTTGCCAATGCACAATCGATCTCAGTGATTTGCCAAATGCTTTTGAACAATGGTAAATATCACGGAAAACAAATTCTAAAGTCAAAAGTGGTAAAAGAGTTTACAAAATCGCCTCTTGTAAAAAAAGGAATTTACCGTGGACTTGGTTTTGATAAACGTAAACCGGATGAATTTTACAAGAAAAATGATTTTGGACATACTGGTTTTACAGGAACTTTTTTCTTTATGAATCCTGAAAATAACAGGTTTTTAATCATTCTGACGAATCGCGTAAATCCAACGAGAACAAACAGATTAATGTACAAGGATGATTTTACTGCTAAAATTTGGAGGCAAATTAATAAGTAAAAAGGTTTGGCACTAATTGCACGAATTTTTACAAACTAAATTTTAAAAATCTGTGGGCGAAATTTAGACACTCCCGGTAGCTATCGGGATTATAGGATTAAAATGATTTTTTCTGCCACGAATTCACGAATTAGTTTATGAATGAAAGCGAAAAAACAACCGTGAATTAAGCTAATGTATTCGCAATAATTCGTGAATTCGTGGCGAAAAAAAATATAATCTGTGGCAAACGAAAAAACATAAACTTTATGAAAAGACTAACTATACTATGCGTACTAATTTCAGCAGTATCTTTTGCGCAAAAAATAAAAACGGGAGCAGAAAATTATACCGCTTATCTGCCTTTATTAAAAGGAAAAACAATTGGTATTGTCACCAACCAAACCGGTATTATCGATTCGAAAACTCATTTGGTTGATTTTTTGGTTCAGAAAAACATCAAAATCAAAACGATTTTCGCACCGGAACACGGTTTTCGTGGTACAGCCGATGCCGGCGAACATGTATCTGATGAAATCGATTCAAAAACGGGTTTGTCTATTACTTCTCTTTACGGTAAAAGCAATAAACCAACTCCAGAGCAACTGAAAGGAATTGATATCATGGTTTTTGATTTGCAGGATGTAGGAACGCGTTTGTATACCTACGTTTCTACGATGCACAGAATTATGGAATCTTGTGCTGAAAATAATATTCCGCTAATTGTATTGGACCGACCAAATCCGAATATTGGGATTGTAGACGGTCCGGTTTTGGATATTGCTTTTAAAAGCGGAATAGGAATGCATCCAACGCCTTTGCTTCACGGAATGACTTTGGGAGAAGAAGCAAAAATGATCAATGGTCAAAAATGGCTGAAAGACGGCATTCAATGTAATTTGACCGTTATTCCGTGCTTGAATTATACCAGAAGTATGGCGTATAGTTTACCTGTTCGTCCTTCGCCAAATTTGCCTAACGATCAATCGATTAATTTATATGTGAGTTTGTGTCTCTTTGAAGGAACAAACGTAAGTATGGGACGTGGAACCGAAAAACAATTTCAGATTTACGGTTCGCCTTATTTACCAAAAAGCAATTTTGCATTTACCCCAAAACCCAATTTTGGAGACAAAGATCCTTTGTATAATGGTGTAGAATGTAATGGAGAGGATTTATCGGCAATACCGAGAATTAATAAACTCGAAATTAAATGGCTGATCAAAGCCTATCAAACAACAACAGATAAATCGAAATTTTTCGATAAAAGAAAATTTTCTATTAGAGCAGGAAATGAAAAACTGCAACAGCAAATCGAAGCAGGAATTTCGGAACAGGAAATAAGAAACAGCTGGAAAGAAGGTTTGCAGGAATTTAAAAAAATGAGAAAGCAGTATTTGATTTATAGAGAGAAATAGGGTTTGGAAACTGTATTAAAAGAAAGGGAATAGTATTGTACTATTCCCTTTTGGGTTAGTATGCTGAAATCAAATGATTCAAATCTTCTATTGTTGTAGAGACAAATGCGGTTCTGTTTGTAGTTTTTTTGTGGATTCATAAAAACGAATGGGAGGTTTGTTCTATTTTTCCATATTATATTTTGGATCAATTGTAATGAGTAACTTTTTTAAAAGTTGTATTAATCGATTTCTTATAGACTTTAAAATCAACGTCATTGCATCGAAATTTTCTACTTCTTTTTTTGTCTTTATGGCAATAATATTACTGATGATCGAAATACCATCGCTTACAATAAGTAAATCCATAACTATCGTTACACACCAGTTAAAGTCATAATCAAGTCCCTTACTCATTAAGGCCAAAGCTGTTGGTATTACCAATACGGCTAACTTGGAAACAAATCCTACAGCTAGTTTTTTAAAACTAAATTTGTTATTTAAAACTATGGTTTTTATAATGCCCAGAAAAGTATCCATTACCATTAAATAAAATAGCACTTTTACAATTCCGGTATCTATTTCTAAATAAATAAAAATAGCATACAGCAATAGTTTTAATTCATTTAAATATTCTGAAAATTTATACATGATCGGTTTTTTTATAGGTTTGAGGTTTTTATAAGAAATCTTTTGGGGGTTTTACGCCCCAAAAGATTACTGGTAATTTCAAATTACTCTTATAGAGAACTTATTGTTACTGAAGCTTCCTTATAGGCAGATGCATTTCCGCTAGGATCTATTGCTCGAACTCTGTAAGTATATGTTCCATTCGATGAAACTTGTTCACTATAATATGTGTTAGGGTTTTTTTTCAAAACCGTAAAAAGAGAGCCAAAAGCACTACGCGAAAGTTCGTAATCTATTGGACTATCGTCGTCTTGTGATTGAGCCCATTCAAGTAGTATATAACCTTGACCATTATGAACGCAATGAAAAAAAGAAGGTAATGTTGGTGGAGTCGAGTCTGCTGTAAGTGTTGCTGTAGTTACTGTAGCGGGCACAGATAAATTTCCTGCAGCATCTTTTGCTCTGACCTGGAAGCTGTAGGGAGTATTGACAGATAGCCCCGTAACATTATAAGTCACAACATCTTTTCCTAATTCGGCTAAAGGAGTATTACTATTGTCTTTATAAACCAGATAATTAGTAACACCAACATTATCCGTAGATGCAGTCCAAGTTAAAGTTAAACTTTTAGTTCCAATCTTTGAAGTTTCTAAATTTGTTGGACTTGTTGGTGCGATTGTATCAGCATGTTCAATAGTATTTCCTGTATATTCTATGAAATGAACAACTCTATATGGTTGCAAGTTTTTATTAGTTCCAGATTCTCCTACAGTTGTTGTTTTTGAAATTAGACCCCATTTATATGATCCGTCTTCAAGAGCATTTATACCAGTATTAGGTTCGTCAAATCCATTGCAGTCATGGCTATGTTCTACAACAACAGCATCTTTACTCCCTCCAGAATTACCCACCTTATTTAGAATAGTATCTAAGAGATCTAACCCAACAGGTACTCTTCCTCGCAATGGCACATATTCTTCCCAGCCTTCAGGAAATGGAGCTGGTTTCCCCCAAATAGCAATCATTCCTTTTGGTACTGCTGTTGCCGGTTGTTTTTCTAACTTAGTAATTCGGCTAAGTAATGAATTGAGGAGGTTATTGCTTTTAATGACTTGATTAACATTGTCTAACAATAACAAAGAATTCTCAGAACTCTCAGAACTCTCAAAATCTTCAGGACTGGTATTTAGTTCAGAACCTTTGATTAGTAAATAATTTTTCTTAATATCAACAATATTGGCTTCGATTGTATTAATATTTCCTTCAACAACATCAATATTACTTTCTACTGCATTAATATTTCCTTCAATTGTAGTGATGTTTGATTTTATTGTAGTAATATTTGCTTCAATTGTCTTAATAATTCCTTCAATTGTCTGAATATCTTTAATGGTTATAAAAGCAGGATCACTCAAATCATAATAATGTACAGCTAATGCATCAGTGATGGGAGGAGATACGGGACGATTTGCATAATCTGTATCACTGATGTATTGCGCTTCATAATCAAAATAAGCGGTTTGAGATTCTCCGTTTCCGTATGTTAAATTTGTGCCTGTTCGGGTAGTTTTAAGAAATAGGGTTACAGTACCATTTTTAATAGGATATAAAATTCCTTCTACTGTTCTTTTGCCTGTATTATCTTTAGGATGGATAATAGCCCAGCCTTCTTTTGCGTTTATTGGCGGTGCAATAATATAGTCATTGTCAGGATTGATTCCTAAATGACTTTTTAAAGCTCCAAATAACTCATGTCTGTAAGCGGTTTGAAGTTTTTCCAGAGTTTCTTGTTCGAGAGGAAAACCTCCTGGATGAGTAAAATTTACTTGTTTCATTTTGATGTATTTAAATGTCTGTTGTTTTTATTTTTTTTCTTGGGTTTAGAATAATCCTATTTTTTATTTCAGGTTTTATTTTAATCTTTTTCTGAATAAGAATAGGTTTCATAACTCTTTCCTGCGAGTTTATAAAAGTTAAGAAGATCGTTGTATTTCTTGTCTGTTACATTAATAGCTTCTGTGTTTGATACAGTTCCTTCTTTCTTTGGTTGACTAAGTATTGTTCTATTGGTTATTAGATTTTCAGGGACAAATACTCTGAAATTGGCATAATTTATTTTGGTATAATCTGTACGATGGGCCAGATAAACAGGTTTATTGTTTTTATTTTTTTTATATTCCTCATGAGTATATACTTCTAATTGAGGAATCATCAAAGGCCCATCCACGATAGTGCCATCTGATAAAGTAATCTTTGGTTCGTAATACTCTTTGTGCAGGTACACATATTGGATGGTAGGTTTAACCGATTCGTCTATATAAATTAATCCGTCTGATCGTTTTTGTCTTGTGCTTGCATTGGGATTGTAATTTTTATCGGGATTAAAAGTTTCGTTCAATACTTTTTCCAGATAAATGACCTGACCTGTATGCTGCATTTTATAAAGAATCTCTTCGTAAATTGTATGAAGCGGAGTCAGTAAAACATCGAGCCAGTCAATATGAGTTTTTTTTCTAAGAATAGGAGGGACGAGCCATAACAAGAGCTTTTCCCATTTTAAAACAGTGTATTTGTTCATTGTATCTATATTAGGCTATTGTTTATCTCTGTAAAATGTGTAAGGAATATAGTTTACCTCAAACTCAAGGGTATCCATATCAAAATAACCGGCTTTTGGAATAAAATATTCGATGTTGGTTGCATCAGTAATTGTAGGATTCTGAGCATCATTTGGATTTTTTGCCACAGAAGTCTGAACCTTGCTCAGAATTGGAATTTTAACTCCTTCTGCTTTTTGAATATCATCAACAAGATATGTTTTGACAAAAGCACCATTGAATTCAATGCTTTTCAAATGTTCCCTAACAGCATTTATTACTGGAAATTCTTCTTCGTCGACTATTAAGGAGCCATTTTTTTCATTTAAAGGATCTGTTGCTAATGCCAATTCGTATTCTGCCAGTTTTATTTTTTCCTTGTCTGATAAAAGCCTATTTAAACTTTTTAGCTGATAGTATTCAATGTCCTTTGGGTCAATGTAAATAGTCAAAGGATCGATGTACACATTCAAATGCAATTTTAGAACATCACCCTGATCTGATGTGATAAATACATGATTTCCTGCGTCTTTTATTTTGGCAATATATTCCTTAAAAGCAAAGAGTTCATTAGGAACGTCGATTCTCGAAATTTTATCACCTTTTACAGTAGCTACTTTTATAAAAACAACTCCAACTTTATTATGAAAATAGTCTGAGAATATTTCTTCCGGTTTTTTGTTGGGATCAAGCACTGTTTCTAAATCTATTTCGCTTACCGCACAATGTTTGATTATTTTAGCTTCTTCAATTTGTGTTTCTGAAAGTTTTGAGGTATCAAACTGATACGAACCTTCTTTCCAGATCAGCGACATTCGATTGCTTGAATCTGGATCTATCGACATTCCGTTGCTTGAATCCGTATCTATCGGCATTCCGTAATGAAAATTCAAAGCCTGTTCGCGATACCAGTTTAGTGTATGCGGCCTTGAAATCAGGGCATTTTTTTCGACTATTTTTTCGTGAATCCAAATCGCAGTAGCGACTATATTGATCCAAAGTTTCCAAATCGCAGCTTTTGATTCTGTTAAGCCGTTTAGAGAGGTTTGTTTCCCCTTTTCAATCAGAATTTCGTTCTGTATTTCAGCAATTGTACGTGCCATATTTTAAATTTTACTATAGATTAGCCTGTAAGACATGTATAAAATGCTTATAGATAATTGTTTATGTTTTTTGTAAATACTACAGGAGCGTAGTTTTCTTTCTAAAGATTTCTAAAAAAAAACAGGTGTCAGTTATAACCCGTATTTTTGGTAATTGTAGCGAAATACTAATAAATGATAAAATCATCTTCAATTATCATGTAATCAATTCCGGAAAAGTTATCCAGTAAATATTGTTCTTCGTCTGTAATCGCAGTTGCAGGTTTTAAATTTCGGGCATTGTAATATTCTACAATATCTTTTTTAAAGGCTTCGCGGCCAATTTTTAAATCTTCGTAAACAGAAATGTCATCTGTAAGGTCAAATTGATCATTGTCTTCTAAAATATCGAATACTTTTTCGATACTTCCGTATTCCTGTAAAGAGATGTCAAAAATGTTTTGGTTTTCTTGTGGTTTAATAGTTCCCATCGATTTTAATGTTTTGTAAATCGTTGACATCTAATGTTTTTACATAAAAATTGTCATACGATAATTGTTTGTCTATTTCGTTTTCTAGTCTTAGCCTGGAAGTTGCATCCGGGCTGTTGATGTATTTTTTTATTCCTACTCCAAGAATAGGAAACTCTTTATAACTTCCTTTCTGGCTTAACAATAGATGTTCTATGTTTTGCTGATCTGCCTCTTTTATGGCAAAATCTCCATTTGTAATTAACAAGTCTTCATCTATGATAAAATCTTTCATATGTCGTTATTATTTATTGTTTATTAATTAAAATCTCTTTTGAATCTGCGCGCCATATCCAAAAGAAGATGTTTTATTTGATACTGTAAAAATAAGCTTTGCTTACGCCTTAATCAAGATTTTAAAGCTTAGTAATCAGTAGTTTCAGTAAGTTGTAAAAGTCATTTTTACAGTTTGTTTTTTGATGCTTTTTTGGTTGAAAAAGTATTTTAAACCGCAGGAATAATCAGGCTGGTAATAATTTGAATAATCATTTTTATAATATTATTTTTAATGGTATTCAGTTTTATTTTTGATATTCCGGCAGTTTGTAATGCTTGTAGTACGGTTAAGTCTAACTGACTTTTTAAAAGCCATTCAAATTCTTCTTCGGTTAAGTCACCGGATGAATAAAGAAGAATCCAGCGTTCCAGTTTTTCTGTAGAAGTTTGAAAAAAAGCAGCCAGGTCTTTTTCTAGCTGAGGTTTAATATCCTTATAACTATTTGCTATAATTGCTTTTAGTTCCTTTTTTAAGTTTTCTATCACTTTATCTTTGTCCATAATTTTAGCTGTTAAGGTTTATTAAATCCAAAAGTTCATCTTTTGATTGTTTGTCTTTTTTAATTTCATATTGTATAAGTAAATCAAAAGCTAATAGGATTTGTTTTTTTGATTCCTCCAAAAATGATTTTGAGACAACTCCTTTTGTCTGCCAATGTTTAAAGAAACCCGCTAAAAGATTTTTGTCTTTATCATTCAGCATCTTCAACATTTCAAAAGTGATTTCGTTGTTGGGTTTGTTTTTTTCATATTCGACCAATTTTTCAACGTTTAGAAATAATTTTTCAATTTCTTCCTGGTTAGCAGAATAGGGAGTCGTGGCCTTGCTGATTAATTTATCAGCTTCTACTTTTAGCTCGATCGTTTTTTCGTATGAATATTGATCGAATAGGGCAGTTCTTGTAGAGTTGCAGGAAGAAAAAACAAAACTGATTGCAATAAAAAATAGTAGGTGTTTTAATTTTAAGTGTTTCATCTGATTATTTGTATAAGATTACATAGTTTTTTCTGTCACGTTTTAGTTTACTGAGTACTTTCCAGTCGCTGTATCCTTTTTTGTCAAAGTGCGGAAGATCTTTAAAAGTTTTCCATTCTCCACCCCAGTTCCAGTTGTGTTTCTTGAAAATTTCGACACATTCCTGCCAGTCCGAAATTTGGTCACCATCCCAGTCTTTTGCGGTATCCCAGGAAGCTATTTTGCCATCTATAATCAGACAAATGTCTACCGCAAAACCATAATTGTGAATAGATTGTCCGCCTTTGGCATTCGTCACTTTTTTTCCTGGTTTTGTTCTGCCAAAAGCATAAAGATCTTCTTGTTCCTGAAAAGTTCTGAGACTTTGCGTAATGCGAACTTTAGCCCGTCCGGTTAAGGCAAGATCGCATTCCTCGATGATTTTAGTAACTTCTTCCCTAACCGAAGGATGAAGCAAATCAATGTGTTTTTTTGTTGTTTGATCCATATTTATATTTATTAATGATTTTCAATTTTGAGAATAAAAAGCCTTTCTGATTGTTTGAAGACAATCGGGATTTTTAGTATTCGATAAGATTTTTTTGTGTTTAACGATTTATTTACGGCTAAGAAAAAATGGTAAATAAATAGTGAAAATGTTCCTTTGTTATGATCACATTTAAGAAGTGATATATGTTTTAAGAACACTGTAAAAATACGCCGAAATAGTGTGTTTGAAAAATAATATGGAGTTGTAAGTCAGTAGTTTCAGTAGAAGATTTTGTGTTTTTTTTAGTTTTGAATTGAGATGTATTATAAAAAAATCCGTTTTTCTGATTGAGAAAAACGGATTTTTAATGGAGAAATTAGCAATTATACTGTCATTCTTATAAACTTCCAATCCATAGATGCATCATACTGCTTTCCGCTAAAGAATAAAATCACACGTTTTCGATTATCATCAAATTTTAAATAGTTCTGAAATCGGTTATTGTCTTTGTTTTAGTTTTATCGGAGTCAAAATAAACTCATTTATCTGTAGAATTTGTTGATCTTAATTAGTAGCTATTTTATATATAAAAAAATTATAATTAATAATAAAATTTTACTTTTCAGATCCTTTTTAATGTGGTCCGTTTAATGGTGAAGGTATTTCAATTACAAGAATATTTCCTTTGTTATCAATAAGTTGAGTTCCTCCTGATTCTCGATAATTAATATAATAACCGTCTAAAATTTTTGATTTATTAAATTCTTTTAATAGATCTTGCCAACCTGCTTCTTTATGCCCTGCTGCATAATCTATATACTGAATAAAGTTAGCAATTTGACCTTCTTTAAATTTTTTGCTTGTTTTTTTAAAGATATCATGTTGAAATTGCTTTAAGTAAACTTTAGCGTGATCAGAATAGGTGTAGTCTTTTGGTTTTTTAAATTCTTTTTGATGATTATGTTCATGAAAAAGTATACTTTTTAAATTATATTTATTGTTTAGAATAGGATCAATCCCACCACTTGAAGTTGGGTGCAGCCATATTTTCTTTGTAACATCTGTGTAGGCATAATTCTTGTCGCTAATATCATAATTAACTCCAATTTCTTTAATATTTAATTGCTTACCATAGTAACCAACTATATTTGCTGCAATTTGTCTGTTAGTATTATTCCAACTAAATGTACTTGCGGAAATATCTAAATCTGAAAAAAGCATTCTTTTTCCATTATGCAAAACTACATTAATATAATTTGACTTATCAATTTCAACTTTAAAAATAACACCATCTTCATTGACATAAAAAATATCATTTTCATAAGATTTTTCAAAAATGCTCTCATCAAGCTTATTCTTATCGACATAATTTTCTCGTATTGATTTCGCCATTTCATGAGCATTTTTATCATCCTCAATTTGCTGACGCCAAATGCCAAGCATAATTTGTCTAAACCTTGCCATTTCAGAAGTACTAAGGTCTTTTAATTCTATATTATGTTTTCGAATAATCATTAGGGTAGTTTTTATGAAAGGGCAAAAAAGGTGTTTATTATAGTATTTCTACTTTAACAGGTTTGGGCTGAATATGATCTGAGAATGCTGTGGTAATATTGAGACGTAAATCGTCTTCTTGTTCGATTTTGGCATCGCCGCCCAGATAGCAGTTTTTGAATAATACTTCGAGGGCTTTAAATTCGTCCATTTTTGAAGCTTGCAATACAGCAGAGCGAATACTCATATCTGGTTTTTTGAAATAAGCAAACAGGGTAGTTTCGTCATCGTCTGCAATGGTGAGTTTGACTACTTTTTTGTGTTTGTATTTCCATTGGTTTAACTGAGCCTGAGTAATATTTCCGTCAAGAACATCTGCGGTTTTTGAAATTGTTTTTTCCATTTTAAAACGGTTTTATTTTTTTATGATTGAAGAGTTGAATTCTGATGTAATGATTTTTTATAAGTCATTGAAATGAGAATTATTTCGTTGACCGAATGATAAAAAAAGAGGCTGCCTGAGGTATTGTTTTGGAGTTGAATATTCTCGAGGCAGCCTCTTGAAGAAGATTCCCTGTCTAAAAACGGACTAATAAAGAGCTTGTAGAATAAGTTTGCAGACAAAAATCATGTTCATTGAACTCCTTTTTTGCATAACGCAATAGATAATGGTTTTCTCTTTTTAGTCGGTTTTAGAGACAGGGGATGGGGTATTATGGTTTTAGTAGTAGTAATTTATGGAGATTAGTTCCACTCAACGTGAGAACAGATCAAGTCGAAAGAAACCGCGATTTTGGTATCTCCCTGACTAATTCCTCTGCTGTTTGAGTTGAATTCGCAGTTTCTTACCGTGTGTGTAATTACTTCGTTGCTATCGTCTAAGTAACTAACAATGATGCTGAAAGGATTAATATCCTGCAATCTTTGGCCTTTTGGTAGAGCGGCCAAAATAGCTTCTACTTCGTAATTGTATAAAGTGATAGAAGCTTTTGCCTCGTATTTCCCTCTGCCTCTGTGTACCGGCATATCTCCGGCACCGTAATGGTTTTCTTTAGAAACTGAATCACTATAGTTTACAGCTGTAATTCCGGTAACGATATTACCTGCAATGCTTACTTCGATAGATGACCAGCTGTGTTGTTGTCCGTTTATTAATGGTAATTTATTCATATGTTGCTTTATTTGTTTTTAATGATCTTTTTAACGATCTGTAACTATCACCCGATTCATTTGCATTTGCAGCAAATGAATCAGGAAGATATAATTGGTGAATTTTTATGGTTTTTGAATTGTATTAAATTCAGTAAATTATGCTTTGTCGATTCCGAAAGGATTTTTGAATCCCAAATCAACCATAATTTTACGGGCAGTTCCAATTGGAGTAATTTCTGCTTTTACTTTTAATTCTGAAGTTGCCAAAATGTTTTGTTTTGGATCTACATAAACATCAAAAGCCGAAACTTCCTGATTAGCAACCATTCCTTCTAAAGCAGATCTGCATAATCCTTCGAAACTTTTTGAAACAGATTGAGGTAATTTACCATCGATATCTACTAAAACCGGAGAAGCCAATTTTGGTAACAAAGCAGTACGCAACAAACGAGTTGCTTTATTAATCGTACGGTTGTTTTCTACATAAGCAAAGTCTGATGTGCCGGTAGTACAAGTAGCACTATCATTAAAATAAACACCAGGTAAACCAGTATGCGTTCTTGCGAAAATGAATCTTTTTTCGTTTAAGTCGCCTAGAGTTCCAAGAGTTTTAATTTCTTCTCCGCCAACAAAACCTGCTTTGGCAAAACCTTCACCGGTTAGGTTAAATTTTTCGATCCAGGCAATGTTTTCAGATACTTTTGCTTTAGAAATTGCTCCTAATGCCAAGCCAACTGCTGCAGTGTTTTTGTATGAATTTTTGAAAACGAATTCAAGAACAGCTCCATTTTCTTTTTTCAAGCCATCAGCATCTCTTACATTATACACATCCAGAGAACCTTCAACAGGAAGTACTTCCTCATTAAGAGCTAAAATGTAAAGTTTTAAGTTGTCTTTTTGAAATAACTTTTTTTCAAACGCTTTTTCAACATCCATTGCGACAACTACAGATACGTTTTCAGCATTTGATCCGTCTAATGATGGGGCATCAACAGTAAAACCTTTTCCTTCTAAAATAATTTCAAAAGGCATGTAATCTTTATAAGCAAGATCAGCCTCGGTTTGTGCTTTTAAAACTGCGGCTTGAGTTTGTGAAAATGTTGTTGCTCCAGAATAGATAATGGCCATTTGGCGAATGTTTCCGTTTGCTTTTTCCTGCATGTCCATTGCTTTTCCTGCAATTTCTTCGTAAGAAGTCCCTGTAGTGACCATAATGTACAAATCTCCGGAAGGATTCATTCTGAAAAATTGTTGAATTTGATAGAAAGCAGATTGTCCGTTTACATCATAATCAGCTGTAATTCCTAACGCTTCAGCATCTTCTAACGAAGCCAGGCGCTCAATTTTATTTAATGCTAATTTTGTAGTGGCAGCTCCATCAAAAAGTAACCCTGAAACCATGTCCTGTTCCGGATTTCTTCTTCCTAATCCGCCTGATAGTTTTGTAATTACTACATCGTTTAATGTACTCATAATATAAATAGTTTTAATTGTTTAAAGATTTTGTTTTGTTTTTTGCCTGAAAAAAGGGCAAAAGAAGGGCTGTAACAAGTTGGCAAACTTGCTATGATCAGGATATTTATTATTTTAATATGTATTGGTAATCAGGAATCCAAAAAGCAGAGTTGGTATTTTTGGACGGGTTATAAAAACCGGCTTTTCAATTGAATTTTGCTCTTGGCCAAGGGATAAATTTGCTTTTGATATCAAGTACAAATTTAAGGCTCAAGGTTGCTTTTTCCAATTATTTAGATATTCAAAACCAGTAGTTTCAGCGGTTTAAGCTCTGGCCTCTGTAGCGAGTCCTTCATTTATAATAGTATAAATAGTGCGCTCTGTAAGGAACAAAGTATCCGAAAGTTCAGATACGACAACTTTCATTTGTTTAGCTTGATTTCTATTAAGGTAGTTAATCACATACTCTCTCCTTTTGTCTAATAGTGTTCTGCTTCTTTTCATGTTTTAAGGTTTAAATAGGGTAATGTTTTATTTTATTTAGATTGGCGTTGATGGTGTTTATAGTTTTATATCATTGAATAGTTTTTGATTGTTTTTTATTTAATGAGAATATTTTTGACTGACTTATAATCAAATTAAGGAGCAGTATTTAAATCGACATTTCCCTGAACCTGGTTGTGGTTTATTCCGATGATTCCGGAATTTAAGTCATATCCTAAATCTTCCAGTTCTTCATTACTTAAACCATTATTAAAAAGAATGTATTTCTTTTTTAAGATATTTTCTATTAAGGTGGTTTTATAAGTGATCTCCCAAATAAAATAATCATTTTTATTCCAGTACGTGTGTTCGTTGGTACATTGTTTTTCTCTTATTTTAAATGTTGAATTAGTATCTATAGCAGCGTTACTGTTGCTATTAGACAATACAGCTTTGTCTATTCGTTGCGCAATATCAAATGCATTTGCATAACTTGTTGAAGAAATCGTTTCTACAGGTAATACAATATACAGGCAAAATGATACATCGGCTTTGTAGTTTTTTTCAGAAGATGTTTCCCAGTCTACAGTATCGTATTTAAACATTACTACCGGTGTTTCGATAGAATCTTTAAAAATAGCATCACTATAAAGTTGCACTGTTGGTACATTCGAAGTAAACTCCGTTTCTATTGCGTTCTTTTTTTCAGTATAAAAGTCTTTTAGAATCATATGGTGGATTATTTTTGACAAATATACAACATATGTTTTAATTATTGCAACATATTACGATGAAAAATGCAGTAATTTCAGTAATATGATTTAGTTTTTTATGTTGACTATTAGAGTAATACAGTAGGAAAAAGCCTTTAAAATGCTTTAAATTCAGGTGTTACGTAAAAAAGATAGAAAAGAATGCTATTATTTATTATATATTTTTTAGTTTTGCAACATATAGTGGAATGTGTAATGCTGTTTAAAACATATTACATAATAAAAACAAAAGCAACACAATGGAAATACATACTAAGATAAAACGTATTATAGATGAGATGAAGTTAAACAATAACTCATTTGCTAAGTTAATAGGAGTAACCAGTACTACAATAGATAGTATCACTGTTGGAAGATTGCAATCTGACGGAGAAAGAAAAAGGACAAAACCTGGATTTGATTTGCTTCAAAGTATCATCACGCATTGTAATGTAAATCCTGATTACTTTTTTGGAAATAGCGATGAAATTTTTGCCAATAAAACTAATAACGAAGTGGGTTTGAACCTGCCAAAGATTATAACGGTAAATGAAGACGGGGAGGAGAATATCAATTTTGTTGGCGTTAAAGCAAGAGCAGGTTATTTAGACGGTTACTCTGATCCGGAATATATGGAGAGTCTTCCGTCATTCAGTATGCCAATGTTAAAAAACGGAACCTACAGATGTTTTGAAATTAAAGGAAATTCGATGTCGACAACAATACACGACGGCGATTACCTTTTTGGAAAATACGTTGATAATTTTGATGATATTCTCGACGGGAGAATTTATGTTATTATCAGTAAAAATGATGGAGTAGTGGTAAAAAGGGTTTTAAACAGAATCAGGGAAAGCGGAAAATTAATCCTGAAATCTGATAACAGAGACGGAAATTACCCAATGTATTCTATTTATGCCGAGGATATTCTGGAAGTTTGGTACGCAAGTATGTATGCCTCAAAACAGATGCCGGATCCTATTAATATTTATGAAAAGATTCATGATCTCGAAAGTAAATTCTATGAAATGGAAGAGACTTTGAGAAAGAAGCTGAACTAGATATTTAAAGTAGAGGTTTTAAATATAAAAATACCTCTTACGGTTTTACTGTAAGAGGTATTTTTATATTAGTTTAAAGTTATTAAGAGATACTTCCTACTCCGGTTCCGGTTTGTGCTGAAGCACTACCAGTTGTAGTTACTGTGGTGTTTACAGTTCCGGATTTTACAAAAACTTCTATAGCAGATGCTAATTTTGCTGCAATGTTATCTATAGACGAAGCGTTGTCTATTTTTCCTTTTTCTTCACTCAAAAGCGCTTTTATTGATCCTTCTAAACCTGATTTATTTAAAGCCATAATTGTTTTATTTTAATAATTCTGTTAATTTTCCTTTTAGTATTGTAAGTTGAGGTAAATTAATTGGTGTTCCTGATGGTCCCATGGGTGTAGTAACTGTAATTTTACCTATTTCATCTATTAGTTCTTCAAGTTTAGATTTTAAACTTTTTCCGCCTACATCTATTTTAAATCTATCATCCATTTCCAGCGTTAGATTGCCTTTTATAAATGAAGTTTTGGCATCTGAAATTGTAGCATCAAAACCATCTTTAATGGTGACTTTTGCCTCTTTATCTTTTAAATTGAAAATTGTATTTCCTTTATTAAGATTAATTTCGGTATGTAATTCATCAAAAGTTAATTTTTGTTTCTCAGCACCATCTTTATCTAAAAATTGCATTTCAGCACTGGGATTTTCTCCTGAAGAAAGCGTAAATTTTACTCGTTCTTTAATATCCTCGCCATTAATAGTATGTAAAATAGTCTGTTGTTGATTTCCGCTGAAGTTATTTTTAGAGATTTCTTTGCCATTTTCATCATAAAAAGAGGTAGTAATCCTGGAATCTTTTTTGCCGCTAAATGCTATTTGCGCGATGTTTTTGTAAGTAGGTTTTGCAGTTGATGTAGCACCGTTTTCATTGGTTTTTTTTTCTTTGAATAACATTTGAAATTTATCGGCGTCAGTATTTATTTCCAGATAATGATTCTCGTCATTTTTGAAGCGAACAAAAGTACGTTCGACCTCTGAAAACTGCGAAACAAAAGCTCTCGTTTCGACTCCGTCAATAATCGTAGCCAAAACCCAGCTGTCTTTTTTAGGAATCGTGATAATCCCTTGTTCGACATCGAGGATTGAAGCTTTCAATCGTACGTTTTTGATAATTGCGCCATCGGCGCGCATGATATTTACAGTATAGGCATCTTCAGGATTATGGAGCGATTCTATTTCGTTATTTATTTCGATGACTTTTGCTGCAAAAGTTTCAATAATTTGATTTTTACTGGCGACATCTTTTATTAGATCTGTTATATTTCCCATTTTGTAATTTTATACTGTTTCTACTCTTCGTCCTACGTAAATTTTTTGTCTGTAGCCGTTTTCGCCATAGCTTCGTTCTACTTTTTCGACCTGAAAAGTGCCGTTTTTTTCTTTATCCTTAGCATTTTCCAGAATTACCTTGTCTGTAGGTCGTACAAATGGCTCACCAAAAGTCAGGAAATAACCTTCGAGTCCGCTTGGTTTAGATTCCATGGCTCTCACAGCAGCATATTGATACAATTCTGCAGCAACTTTTGTTGCAGCATTTTTAAAAGCTTCAGGGTCTTTGGGCAAATCATCTTTATCGTCATGCAATACATGTGTTTTTACCAATTGCCCGTTTGGATCGCCTAATTCGATATAAATTGGGGTATTTGAATTTTTAAAATATTTTTCGACTCGTGTGCGCGTATTTTTGGTAGATTCAGTAACGACTTTTAATCGATCTTCAATAATATTATAGCGAAATCTAAAGCGAACTTTCCCCAGAAAACCTCCTGAAACAGATTGTACAATTTTATTCAACGTCGAACTTAAAAGACTAAGTCCCTGATTGATCAATTTTTTGACCAATGCTCCAGCTAACGGGCTTTTAATGAAATTTCGATCGATAAAACCGGTTAACTCTGCTGCAGTATGTTGCTGCGGATTATTCGTAATAGTAAGAACCGGAGCTAAATCTTCGGTTTTGAAATAGGTATAGATTCCTTTGTCTTTTAGCATCTCAAAAACCTGGGCCAAACTTTGATTTCTGTTAATCATTACATTGCCTAGTTCTTCGTCGAGAGCGTTTACTTTAAAAGGTAATTTAAGTTCTTTGATTCTTTTTTCGAAGAAAGTTTTAGGATTAAAGCTTTCAACATTTGTGGTCGGGTTGGTTGATACAACATTCAGAACGTCACTTTTATCCTGAACATCATCGTCTTTTACCGCTTTTACTTTCTTAAAAGCATACATAGCATCTTCGCAGGTTATTGTAGCATTTGTATCTGATTGTACTCCTGTAATATAACCTCTAAAAGCGGGTTTGTAATCGTCGTCATATCCTAAAAATATTTCTATGAAACTTTCTAGTTTAAAAAAATCATGAACTGTTTTTTCTTCACCATTTGCATTTTTAAACAAGTTTTGATCAAATCCCTTAGTGTCAGTAAACACTTTTTGAGGCATCACAATTGTTGCCGTATCTGTGAGGGATTTGTACGAACTGCTGATGTCTACATTTTTTACATAGGTAAATTCATAAAATTTAGGCATAGGGATAAGTTTTATCGTTTCGTAAACCCTAATTTTAGCATTTAGTTTAAGCATTGTCTCTGATTATTAGTTCTACAGTTTCGTCTGATGTGGCGCTGACCGTAAATTTTTGAATATTTTTTGTTCCCGAAATAGATGGAATCGAGTAGGAGTCGATCACTAATTCGTAAATACCAAATCGGTTTAAAATAGCGTGCGTTACTCGTAGAGCGTACGGCGCATTTAAGAATTGTTTCAATAAAAAAAGTTTTTCCTTTGGATATTCATCTCCGGTTTCATTGGCGATTAAACCTTCGATAGAAATACTAAAATCTCCATTTGTAATATGCTCTTTGATAGTTGAATCTCTGCCTTCGATGCTTTCTTTTTTGATGGTTTTTGAGCGATTAAGATTCACAGTAACAGCATCTACACGTAAACTGGGTAAATTGAGATCTTTTTTTGTTAAAGGTTCAAAAACCAAAGGAGCGAAGACCCTTAGATTAAATTCTCCTCCGGTTTTATCTATAATAAAATCTTTCGATTCGGACTCGTTATAGTTAATGCCGGTATATTCAGAGTCTTTGGTGTCTAAAATTTCGTTTACATTAAAATTGAATTTCATAATGATTTATTTTTTTATTTTTAATTTGAAAATGCTTGTGCAAAAGCGGTCATGAATGTGTTTTCGAGTATTTTGTCGTTGTGTTTTTGTAACCAAAGGGCCTCTTCGAGTAACTTATAAAACTCATCCATTGATAATTGATATGGATCCACCTGAAAAGCATATCGAATAAGAGCAGCCGATTTTTTGAATTCATCTTTTTGTGGAGTTGCATCTATCGTAAATTCGCTGTCATTTTTGATCATTGCTACAAGAGAATTTCCTGCCGAAAGCATGAATTCATCATCATAAATTTCCTTATCCAGAACACATTCTTTAAATAAAAACAGAATTGCTTCATGCGGATTATCCTTGTATTTATTTTGATAATTTAGGAATGTGGTGAATGATGGTTTTTTGCAGTAAACAGTTGTCAGTTGATCTTCTGATGTAAATTTTATTACTGTACCGTATTTTTCTTTTAGTTTTTGTATCGTTATTTCGTCTGGCATTTTTATAGTTTTAGAGATGTTGTCTTTGAATGTTGAAATAGATTTTAGAAAGTTTTATGCTTTTTAAATACTACTGTCCCGACTTTCTTTTTTAATAATTTCTGACAGATTTTCGTTTTTTTCGGAAGTAGTGAAAGGTGTTATCGTAAAGCTCTCTATAAAAATGTTTCCGTCTGTAGTTTGTCCCAAAGGATTTTTGAATTTGCTCATATCGGGTGTTTTAGGTATTTCACCTAGATCTTTTGGTGTATAATCCATGATTGGTTGAATGTTTAATTGTTACTATGATTGTTGAAAGTAGTGTGTACAGATGAGGTATTTATTCTCAAAAAAAATCTGAAAATAAATGGTATTTTTATATCTGTTTGGGATGCTAATAGTTGTTATTAGAGTATGTAAAAGTAGGGTAGAAGGGTGTGAAAAACGAATAATTTGCGGTCGGTATTCTGTAGTTTCAGTGGAATGTAAATTGGTTTAAAGTTTTGTAGTTTATTTGTTTGAGGTTTTTCTAGTGTTAACTTTTTTATTGTAAAAAACATCCAGGATTATTGAGGAATTTATTTTTTCCTAATAATCCTGGATGTTTTTTTTACAGCCTATATGAATGTTTATTTTTGAATGAAAAAGTTTTTTTATCCCTGCTTTCGGGGATTTATTTTAACGTTTATTATTCTAGCTTCCTCCATCTGTTATTGTCCAATTATTAGAAGAGTTTTGTAGAATTGCTTTTCCGTGTGTTCCTGCTGATGTATGTTTTGCTGTTCCGAAACTTATACTAATATTAGGTTGCACTGGTCTTGAACTCCATCCATTGTATATAGCGTCGAGATTTGTCGCTGAAAATGTTGTTGCTGTTATTGTTGCCATAAAGTTCACCATATTCGTAACATTTGAAACATTCCAATTTCCAATATCTTGGTTGAATGACATAGCTTGATTAAACATATTAGACATATTTGTGACCTTTGAAGTGTTCCAGTGATTTAAAGGTTGGTTGAATGCTAGCGCACCGACTAACATATTTTGCATATTTATAACATTTGAAACATTCCAGTTATTTAAAGGTTGATTAAAAGCAGAGGCATATGCGAATACTCTACCTAAACTGGTTATATTGGAAATATTCCAAGAATCTAAATTTTGATTAAAAGTGCTTGCTCGTTGAAACATATCTTCTATAGTAGTAACTGCAATAGTATTCCAATTTCCTATCGGTTGATTGAAATTCCTTGCATTTATAAACATTCCGTCCATTGTAATTGATCCTGTGTTTTTTAAAACCCAATTATTAATATCAGGACTTCCCCCATTATTGAAAACTAAATCTCCTGCATTGCCATAAAACATGTAGGTAAATGAATTAACATTTGAAACATCCCAAGAACCGATGTTTTGATTGAACATATTTGTGCCCGGCCCTGTTCTTGCAAACATTGCATACATTGTGGTGACCTTTGAAGTGTTCCAGTTGTTTAACGGTTGATTGAAGTTTGTAGTACTTTGAAACATTCCTGCCATATTGGTAACATTTGATGTATTCCAGTTCCCAATTGGTTGATTAAAATTTACTGCACTTAAAAACATTTGATTCAAATCATTAACGTTTGAAGTGTTCCAATTATTAATATCAGGAGATTCTCCATTATTAAAATTAGATGCACTTTGAAACATTTGAGAAAAACTTGTAACCTTTTCTACGTTCCACTTTCCAATTGGTTGATTGAATTTTGATGCAGATTGAAACATTGCTACCATGTTGGTAACGTTTGAGACATCCCAATTTCCAATCGGTTGATTAAATTCATTCGCACCAAAAAACATATTCGACATATTTATTACCGAAGATGTATCCCAACTGCTTATTTCACTAGAATCATTGTTATTGAATTCAGATTGAAAAAACATTCCCGCCATATTGTTAACTTTTGAAACATTCCAAGAGCCAATATTTTGATTAAAAATCCATGCTGCTTGAAACATTGAAATCATACTTGTAACATTTGAAACATTCCAGTTGTTTAAAGGTTGATTAAATTTTCCAGCATTTGAAAACATATTAGACATGTTGGTAACTTTTGAAACATTCCAATTTCCAATTGATTGATTAAATTCAGGTGAATTATTAAACATTCTCTCCATGTTAATAACATTTGAAACATTCCAATCATTCATTTTATTTACAGTGGTCAGGACATTGCATTGAGAAAAAGCGTTAGACATATTAATCACATCTTTTGTATCCAGCACATCACTAACATCTGATAAATCTAAGTTTGAACACCCTAGGAAATAACTACCACTATTTGTACCTAATTTAAGATTGCCCCAACTCAATACATTTAAAATTTTGAGTTTGTCTCCACTTCCGTAAAATGTCCAATTATAACAAATCCCTACGATAGTTATCTTATAAGTTCCTACTGAACTATAAGTATGTGTAACTTGTGCCTGATTCCAGGATGTTATAGTATCTTTTGTTCCGTCACCCCAGTCTACAATGAAATTATATACCCCTCCATTTTGAAGGGGTAATTTTATCTGATTTTCTGCACTTGATCCAGTTGAAATATTATCCGTTTTCCAAGTTGAAACAAATTCTTTTTCTGCTTCTCGTTTCCCAAATACATATTTTTTTATACCCATTATACACTTAGTATTATTTGGTTGGTATTTTCCAATTTTGTCAGATTGAAATATTTTTTCTCTGGAGTAATTTCAGGTTCTCCAAATACCCATTCAATCTGATTTGCCCACTGCCAGGTTAGATTTACACCTTCTAGTGTGATCGCATTAAATGAAAATTCTTCTGTGGTGATCATAGGCATTCTTACGATACCACTACTTTTAAAAATGATAGTTTGGCCATTCCAATTTTCCTGGACATCAATATCTCCATTTATAATGATTTGTTTGTCTTTTATTTGTTTCGAATCATCAACATATTCTTTTGTAATTAAGGATTTTGCACCACCAGACGTAATTAAAGCATTTGTTAATGTCGGAGCTAATAATCTGTTATCAGCTTCTTTTCTAATTGCAATATCTCCTACACCATTAGCAAAAATTGCTAAATTAGAATCATCTTGATTTAATCCTGATATACCACCAATAATAGTATTTCCATTACCTGTAGATATGCCATTTGATCTTGTTCCAGTATTAATTGAAATATTATCATTTCCTGTAGTATACCTATTCCCTGTAGCAGGGGCTTCAATTAATACATTTCTTGATCCGTTTGTTAAGTAAGAACCCGATTGGAATCCAATTGTGATATTAAATTCACCTGTACCAGTGATGTCGCTGTTACTACCTCCCCCAAAACTTATGCATCCTAGAGCGGTATTATAATTACCCGTAATTCCTGCTCCTGCCGCTGCTCCAATAGCAGTATTTCTAACACCTGATATATTATTCATTAACGCATTTGTACCAATACCTAAATTAAATTGACCAGTAGTTAGTTTATTTAAAGCGTTACCTCCAATAGCTACATTTTGTGTTCCTGTCGTTGTATATCTTAAAGCACCATTTCCTACTCCAGTGTTAAAATTAGCAGTAGTAGCTACAGATAATACATTTCTTCCAATTGCTGTATTACCTGTACCCCCTGTTGTTGTTGAACCCAAAGCATTTGAACCAAAAACGGTATTTGAAGTTGTTAAAAGATTACCTACGCCAACTCTTACCCCATTTATAAGCTTATCAACTCCTCCTAATTCTTGCAAAGAAGTATTATTAACTATACCTGATTGAGTTGCTGAGGTTGGTAAAATAACAGCCTCTAAATATTCTTTAGTCACTAAAGATTTAGCTCCTCCTGAATCGATTAAGGCATTTGTTAATGTAGGTGCTAGTAATGTGTTGTCAGCTTCTTTTCTAATTGCAATGTTCCCACTACCATCTGATAACAAGGCTAAGTTTGAAGCATCTGTAGGTAATCCTGTAACATTACCAATAACTGTATTATTATTTCCAGTAGTAATACCTATAGGGGTTAGTCCTTGTTTTAGTATAATGTTATTTGACCCAGTAGTAACTGATCCTGAAGTGGTATTAGTACTTTCAATTAATGTATTTCCTGATCCTGAAGTAATTGCTCCACCCGAAGTTACTCCTATAACAGTATTATATGTACCTGTATTTAAAACACCTGTGTTGCCCATTGCTAAATAACCTATAGCAATATTATCATCACTTGTAACAGATACCCCTGATGCTACTCCAATTGCTGTATTTCTACTTCCAGTTATAGTGTTAAGTAAAGCATTAGTACCTATACCTAAATTATAACTTCCGGTGGTTAAATGTCTTAGAGCTGCCCCACCTACTGTAACATTTTGAGTTCCTGTAGTTAAATTAGCAAGGGATACAGCTCCTACTGCGGTATTAAAACTTCCAGTTGTAGCAAGAGCTAATGTAGATCTACCTATAGCAGTATTACTAATAGATGTAGTGGCTGACGTTAAAGCATTTGATCCTAATGCTGTATTAGCATTATTAGTGGTATTATTACCTCTACCTATCCTTATTCCATTTATAAGCTTATCAACTCCTCCCAATTCTTGCAAAGAAGTAGTATCAACTATACCTGATTGAGTTGCTGAAACTACCTGATCTGTAGCTAATTTATAAGGAGTACTGCTATCTGGCATTTCAGGAAAGCTAAAAGTATTTTGTCCTGTAGATTCTCTATCAAAAAGCAATTTTAAATTTTTATCTCCTTTGCTCCAGTTTATGTTATCACCATTGTACTGAATTCTTTCTCCTAGTGGACCATCAATTGATAAGTTTTTAGAATCTATTGTAGCACTATATTCTTCGTCTAAAAATACAATTGGCTGAGTAAGGGATTTATTGTCGGAATTTAATACCTGATCTAATGTAGGAATTGCCGAACTAATAGTAATATCTCCATCTCCAACTATTGCTTCTCCATTAATAGTTTTAAATTCTGGTTTATTAATCAATTGACTAAAACCAGATTCACTATTCCAGTCCGTATTTATTTGCGGTGCATGTGCAATTTTATCAGCTAAGTGATTATCTAAAATTGTTCTATCTGCTTTGGTTAAAAGCAATTCGTCAATTCCATCGATATCTTTTACGGGAACTTTTTCAAATTTATGTCGGAAGGAATCCCAGGTATCCCAGAATTGTGCCTGCGATGGTTTAAGACCAGTTTTAAACCAATTTTTTATGGTATTTAATGTTTGTATAGCCATGTTTTTTATTTAGTTATAGATTTTAAAAAAATCAACTGTTTTAATTGTTGGTAAAGATTTATTTCTGATTTTGAGACTTTTTTTATTTCCTTTATTTGGAATTTATTTTTAATTTTTTTCAGTAGAAAATAACGGAGAAATACTGGATAATAATGCCGACAGAACCAAACCGATTAATTTGATTCTGTTAATGTTTACCAAGGAAAAACCCACTTCTTGTAAAAGTTCAAATTTAGTATCGATCATTCCTGTTAGAACGATTAAAATACTAACGATAACTGCAATTTTTGATTTATTCATATTTTTTAAAGTTTTTAGTTATTAAGGCGTTAATTGAAAAAGTATATAATTAATACCATTATTTATAATTTGTACCGCTGCACCATCATCACTACCATCATCTATGGTAAAAGTATCATATGTAACGCCTCTGTTCAAAATATCAAAATCCCCAGCATTACATTTTATTGTTAAACCTCCAATATTTTCTGCGGTTATGTAATATATGGCGCCTATAGAGTTAGCTAGAGCAGGTAAAGTAATTTCCGCGTTGGCTCCTGTAGCAGTTACAAACCTAGTATATCCTCCATCAGGTATTGTAAAATTTACATTTGCGACATTTATTTTTGGTTTTAGATTATCCACATAAGCACTTAAATATTCTTTAGTCACTAAAGATTTAACTCCCCCTGAATCAATTAGAGCATTTGTTAATGTCGGAGCTAATAATCTGTTGTCAGCTTCTTTTCTGATTGCAATATCTCCCACACCATTAGCAAAAATTGCTAAATTGGAATCATTGCCATTTAATCCTGTAATACCTCCTACAAGAGTGTTACCACTTCCTGTAGATATACCATTATTTCTAGTACCGGTATTAATTGCAATATTATCACTACCTGTAGTATATGAACTAGAGGGGCTGGCAGGAGATTCTATTAATACATTTCTATTTCCATTAGTCAAATTATACCCTGATTGAGCACCCACTACAATATTAAATTCTCCTGAACCAGTAGTAGTTCCTCCAGTACTTCCCCCATAACTCCTCCATCCTAATGAAGTATTATGACTACCTAGAATTCCCATACCTGATGCAGTTCCTATAGAAGTATTATTTTCACCAATTAAATTATTAAATAAAGTATTTGTACCAATTGCCAGATTATAATTTCCTGTAGTTAAATTCCTTAAAGCTGAACCCCCAACAGCTACGTTTTGAGTACCTGTAGTTAAATTTGCAAGTGTAGTAGATCCAACGGCTGTATTTGCCGCTCCAGTAGTTAATAATGCCATAGAAGATCTTCCTACTGCTGTATTTAAAGTACCAGTTGTAGCAGATGTTAAAGCATTAGATCCTAAAGCAACGCTATTGTTTGAAGTAGAATTATTACCTCTACCAATCCTAATACCATTGATTAATTTATCTGTTCCTCCTAATTCTTGTAAAGAAGTATTATCAACTATACCTGATTGAGTTGCTGATGCTGGTAAAATTGTAGGTATATCGTCTGTGGTTGCTAATTTATAAGTAGTATCTACAGATGGGTTTTTATTAGGTATCTGAAATGTACTTCTTGATCCCGTCTGATCTTCAAACTCCAATAAGGCATCACTTCCGTTATTTTGTTCTTGTAGTCTAACCTTACCAGAAGAAATATCTAAATAAGCATTTCTACTGATTCCAGTATTTTGGTATGTATGTCTAAGTAGTATATTATTTTTATTAATAACTCCATCAGATGTTTTTGATTCGCCAGATTCTACATCTTCTCCTGATGTGTAAAACTCTATTGCACCATTACCATCAAACATACTCAATTCTTGGATTCCACCATTATAGCTAAATTCAGCTGAACCACCATTTTCTAAAGTTTGTTGTAAGTTTTGCGACGAACCTCCTGAGTGTGCATCTAAATACTCTTTAGTCACTAAAGATTTAGCTCCTCCTGAATCAATTAAGGCATTTGTTAAACCAGGTGCTAATAATCTATTATCTGTTTCTTTTCTTATTGCTATATTTCCACTACCATCAGATAATATAGCTAAGTTTGAAGCATCTGTAGGCAATCCTGTAATATTTCCAATAATTGTATTATTATTTCCAGTTCTAACTCCTATACTTGTTAGTCCTTGCTTCAATATTACATTATTAGACCCTGTTGTAATTGCAGAATTAGTTGTCTGTTGATTTTCAATTAAAATATTTCCTGACCCCGCTGTAATTTCTCCACCAGCTTGTGATCCTATTGCTATATTAAAATTCCCTGTAGATGTAACTCCATTAAAACCCATAGCAAGATATCCTAAAGCAAGATTATCATTACCTGTTATACCTAGTCCTGTAGCTACTCCAATTGCTGTGTTTCGACTCCCAATTATAGTATTCAATAAAGCATTAGTTCCAATTCCTAAATTATAATTACCTGTGGTTAAATTTCTTAAAGCTGATCCACCAATAGCTACGTTTTGAGTACCTGTTGTTGACAATCTTAAAGCAGATGTTCCTACAGCAGTACTATAACTAGCTGTAGTAGCTGTTGTTAAAGCAGATGTTCCTACAGCAGTATTAAAACCTATCCCACTTACTAACTTTGTTAATGTATTTACTCCTAATGCTGTATTGCCGGGAGATGTTTCATTTAATCTTAATGCCCAATTTCCAATACCAGTATTGTTATTCGCAGATATATTGCTTAATAATGCTTCAGATCCAATAGCTGTATTTCCTGTTCCGGTGGTATTAGCATTTAATGCTGATAACCCTAAAGAACTATTTTCTGGATCATTACCACCACCTCTACCTATTCTTACCCCATTTATAAGCTTATCAACTCCTCCCAATTCTTGCAAAGAAGTATTATCGACTATACCTGATTGAGTTGCTGAAACTACCTGATCTGTAGCTAATTTATAAGGAGTACTGCTATCTGGCATTTCTGGAAAACTAAAAGTATTTTGTCCTGCTGATTCTCCATCAAAAAGTAATTTTAAATTTTTATCTCCTTTGCTCCAGTTTATGTTATCACCATTGTATTGAATTCCTTCTCCTAGTGGACCATCAATTGATAAGTTTTTAGAATCTATTGTAGCACTATATTCTTCGTCTAAAAACACAATTGGTTGAGTAAGGGATTTATTGTCTGAATTTAATACCTGATCCAATGTAGGAATTGCTGAACTAATAGTAATATCTCCGTCTCCAACTATTGCTTCTCCATTAATTGTTTTAAATTCAGGTTTATTAAGTAATTGACTAAAACCAGATTCGCTATTCCAGTCCGTATTTACTTGTGGGGCGTGGGCAATTTTATCAGCTAAGTGATTATCTAAAATTGTTTTATCTGCTTTGTTTAAAAGCAATTCTTCAATTCCATCGATATCTTTTATGGGAACTTTTTCAAATTTATGTCGGAAGGAATCCCAGGTATCCCAGAATTGTGCCTGCGATGGTTTAAGACCAGTTTTAAACCAATTTTTTATGGTATTTAATGTTTGTATTGCCATGTTTTTTCTTTTAAATTTATTTGATTATCGAACTTTTAAGATGTTAGGACAAAAGAAAATCGTCCTGTATATTTTTTATGATTGTCAATTTACAGGAGAATTATATTCTCAGATTGAAATCTTTTTTTAAGTATTCGATTAAGAAAAAGCGAAAATTATTTTTGTTGGGAATTTTAGGCATTTTTCTTCTGCCTTCTGATGATAAAGAATTCATGGTGGTATTTGTTTAATTGATTTATATTAATGAGATAATTGTTCTTTGAAGAATAGCAGGAGTAATTCTGATTGTTATAAATAGTGTTACTATTTAAATTTTGTGGGTGTAAAAGTAGTTTAGAAGAATACAAAAAATGAAAAATTTAAACTCAGTTTTTCGGTAGTTTCAGTGGAATGTAAGTAGAGGTAAAGTTTAGTTATATAATTATTTTATGTTTTTGTCTCGATTTATAGATGTTGATTTGTGTAAGAATAAAGCTAATTTTTGTCATCTGATATTTGCTAACAAAAAACACCCAAGATCATTAGAAACAAGTGTTCTTCATGATTTTGGGTGTATTTGAAAATAAAAAAGAGTTTATTTTAGAACAATAGGTGGCTTTAAATTTTTGTCTTAAGAGTTAAGTTTCTTTTATTACTCATTCAGTAGCCGACGGCTGATTGTTTTTAAAAATTAAATCTTCCATCCTCGTCTTCAGAAATGATGTAACCTTTTAAGATGTCTTCTAATTTGACAGGTGTTTTTAAAATGAGTTTTATCAAATAGTCAAATGCTGGCATTGTAAAATATCGCTCGCTTTCGTTTAAAATTGTACCGTCACCATCTTTTTCTTCAATGAAATTTCGGTTTAAGATTGGTTTAAAATTTTCATCCCGAACGATCATCATAATGGAATTATCAACGTGTCAATCTGGTACTTGCTGATTAAACATTGAAAGTTACATCTTGGCCATCTTTTTCATAGATTATTCTATAATTTAGATCAAAAGTTGAAATATCTAAGTTCATTTGAATACCCGCAATTTCAATTGTTCTTTGGACATCTGGAAAAATTTTGCTGTTTGAAATTTTTTGTGTAATCACTTGATTTTGCATCTTTATAAATTTATATTTGAAATATCTGTTGTTTGAGTTTCGAAAGCAGAGTTTATAACTGGTGTTACACTTCCTCCATTAAGAGTGGCCATATCAGGAGCAAAACTCAAATAATTTATTGTGTAGCAGGAGTTATAATAAGTATTAGTTCCGTGCACGAGTATAAAGCCTAGAATACCATCTGAAAATGATGTCTTAATTGCTTGATTTATTATCACACCAGTACCTGGCTCTGAAGAATTTCCAAAATCAATACTCGCAATTAAGGTAAAAGGCCTTGCATATGCCGCTGTATTTGCATTAGACCTTCTAAATATTAACATTTTGCCCCATCCTTGCAAATTGATTTTAAGTTTTAATAAATTTGCGCCACAGAATGGTTTTGTTTGAATTATAAAATCCATATCTGACATTAATTTATCATTTGTATTCACTGAACTCGGATCAATATCTCTATTTGCAGGATTATTATATAGTGCTAAACTGCCCGGATTGTAAAATCTAAAAGTTGCATTTATCAAGTTAATTGCTCCAATGGTTTTTAGCAAATAAGGGTGCAATATGTTCTGCTCGGCTGAATCGCTTGTAATTGTCGATAAGTTTAAAATCTTATATTCTGAACGACCTTGAGTTGAATTTCTAAATCCCTCCATTAATGACCCTAAAACACTAATATACCCCATAATAACACTGCCTTGTTTTGCATCAAGAACATCATTTGTATTGGTCGTTGTTAGATTGTTTTGAATGGTAGAAGTTATTTTAGTTCTAACATTTCCATGTGTTTCCCATAAGATACCATTTGAATCACGTTCAATTGCTCCATTTTGAGGAACTGTTGTTAATAATCCGTTAGGCACAATAACAGCAGGAGTTGTTGTTGTACCAGATGCAGTAGTAACAAAATCATTTATCAAAGCAACTGTCCCTGCTTTATTAGGCAATTTAATTTGGTTATTTTGTGTTGGACTGGCATTAGGAATAAGTTGTGTATAAAAGCCATTTGGCAAAAACCATTTTATTGATTCCCAGTTATATTGCACTTTATACGTACCTAACCCAGCACTCACTAATTGTGAAATAAACACATCTTCTAATATTTGAGTTGTGTAGACATAATTTCCTGTACTATTATTAACCTTTAAACCTTGAGAAAAATTCCAAACTGCTTTAATTGTTTGAGCTTGCGATTTCATACTTTCCCACCAATTGAACAATTTAGATCGACTAACGACTTTGTTATCTTCTGCAACAGATACAGTAGTTTGCGTTTCGGCATCCGTTGCAAGTGTTGCTGTCAATTTAATTTGATCCAACTGCTTACCCATTTCGGCTGTCAATGCTTTAGCAACTCCTCCTGTTTTAAGGTCGTTGACCAAGATAGTTGACAAGTAAGATTCAACGTTTTCAATTGCATCAACTATCTCCTGAATGGTATCCAAATCAATATTATCAGACGACAATAATGTATTGATTCCGTTTATTTGATTTTGTAACAGCTTACCCTGTTCGGCGCTTAAAATAGATGTTGCGCCTCCAGTAATCAAATCGTTTACTATGTATAAATATTGACTCGCTAATTTGGTTAATGAATCAAGAGGAGCATAACCATTAGCCAAACCTTTTTGCGATTTATCTTCTTTATTCAGGTCTAAAATTTTCCCCATCTCTGCTGTCAAAGCTTTTGTAACACCTCCCAAAGTAAGGTCATTTACTAAAATAGTATCTATTGACGTTTGAATTTGTGTAACAGCATCTACAATTTTCTGAACTGTATCGAGATCAACATTATCACATTTTAAGAATCTATTAATATTGTCTATTTGGTTTTGCAAAACAACACCTTGTTCAGCTGATAGTATTGAGTTTTCACCTCCCGCTGTTAAGTTGTTGACTAAATTTAGATACTGATGAGCAATTTTTGAAAACTCGTCTAACGGAACATAACCGCCCGCCACACCTTTTTGATATTTATCTTCTTTACCTGAAAATAAACCAGCATGGGCAATTTGATCGTTTTTATGATCGTCTAACTGCGATTTTTCAGCTTTTGTATCCAGCGTAGTTTCAAGTTCTTCAATATCTTTTATAGGTACTTTTTCATATTTGTGTCGAAAAGAATCCCAAGTATCCCAGAATTGATCCTGAGAAGGTTTTGAACCTGTTTTAAACCAATTTTTTATAGTGTTTAATGTTTGAATTGCCATATTTTTTTAATTATATAATTAGAGATTGCGATAAAGTCAACTCTTTTAGTATTGAGATGATGATCAATACAATTGAAGGTTTTAATAAATGTCCATTTATTAGAGTTGAGACAAATTTCTTTAGCGGAATTTATCTTTGACAGAAAAGAATAAAAAGTACTCTTGTCGGGAATTTTGGGCATTTTTCGGATGCCTCCAGATAATAAAAAATCCATAACGGCTATTTTAAAGTGATTAATAATAAAGGCGAGTGGTATTTTTTTTTTTTTTTTTGAAAAATAAGAGCGGAATACAAATATGATTGTTTAAAAATCAATAGGTATTATTTTTTGTTTTGGAGAAAGCAAAAGTAGGAAAAGGAATATGTTTTTAATAAAATTCAGCTTGCTCTATTCAGTAGTTTCAGTAGAAAGATAACTTGCTGAAACTACTGAATACAAGTGGTTTGAAATTTAGAAATCAAAAACGATGATACTACTTTTACACCCAGAAAAACACCAAGCGATGAGTAAAAATGTAATGCATAATTTCAATCTTTCCATACAAAATAGTACTGATATAAAAAGTTCAGAACATTTAACCGAAACCATAATAAAAGAGCTGGCTAAAGTTTCAAAAGAAATGAGCCAGCAAAAAGATATCGTACAATTATGGCAGGAGCAAAAAAATCAAAATGCAACTGCTATTTTAAATAATTCTATTGCCTCAGCCGAAGGAAGCGCGATCGATACTACTGCCGTAACAATGCAAAATCCGATGGAATCGATTAGCAATACTTCTTCGGTTTCTGGGGATACAATGGCAAACTTTAATCTTTCAACAGGTTTAACCACATCAACTTCAAGCGCTCTAGTCGGAGGAGGCGTTGCTGATAACATTAGTAAAACAATAATTAATTCTACTAAATCAGACAACACTACTCCTCCAACAGCAGGAGCAGAAAATAGTACTATAAACCTGACTAATGGCATAACAACCCAAACCTATGCGAATGTTGCAACACAACAAACTCTCAAAGTGCCTGGAAATAGTGAGCCTTCTCCAAAAACTATTAAAGCAGAGATCAAAAAGAAATTAGAAATTGCAATTCGAGCGAAAAATACTGTCGAAAAAGCATATTGGACTGGTATTTCGAAAGCTTTTGAGCAAGGAGCTACTGCGCAGGATTTTGATGGCAAACCAGATCACGAACTTTTTACAAAAATGTATTTCGGATTAAAAAAATGGCGTCTTCCTGCAATTGATGAAGTTACCATTTACAATCTAAATTGGGTAGAAGTTAGTGAGTCAATGCTCGCAAAGCTGTATCAATTACTAAAAGAAAGCGATGATAAAAAATTATTTGCCTATTATAAAAGATTGATTAGAGAAATTAAAAATCCTGATGTAAATATTCAACAACTATTTTCAGAACACGATGAATTGTTTGTTTTGTTAAAATCAGTATTTCCTAATTTACCTGATAAAATAACAATTCAAACTCAGAAAATAATATATCCGGATTTAACGCCTCAAAAAATGTACCCGGATCTTGGAGTAGAAAGTATGTACTTTATTTGGGCCAGAACTTTATTAGCTGAATTAGAGATTAAATATGGCACAGGCGAAGTGACAAGAGACTACAACACAGGTAAATATCCTAAACTAAAATTGGGACAATGGTATGACAAAGATAGAATTTCTATGCCAGATGATCAAAGGTCTACTTTTTGGAAAGCCTCATTGTATAATACTATAAATGATCGACATTATCTTTATAATACAATTGCACAGCGACATGCTTATTACAAATTCGTCGATGCATACTTGAAAACTAAAGGAATAATATCTGAATGGTTTGATGCTGCAGCAAGAGTAACAATGGGATCTGTTGAAACTGCATTAAAAGGCGAAATGGCATTAGGAGGGCCAGAAATGCCTTTAAATCTTTGGTTTTTATCTGACGAAACTGATGAATTTTTAAAGGGAGGAAATAAGTATTTATTTGCGGATAATATGAATAACGTAAAACTACTTTTAAAAGGAAAAGGAAAGTTGAGTGGTGAATTTATTGATGCAAAAGGAAATAAACAAAGTTTTAAAAATTTATCAAAACAAGAATTAGATTTCAAATTGGTAGAGTTTGAACAAACTTTGGTTCAGGATTATATAAACTCTTCTTTTAAGGATCTAAACAATAGTTTTCTAAAAAAATCATTTGATGAAGTTCCGGAAACTACCGGAAACAAAGAATTTGATGATATTGTTAGACAGATTAATGAAAATTTTGCAGTTTGGATGGCTCCGGATATTATAGAAGATATCATGGAAAAACATTTTACTAAAAATGGAAAAGTAATTTTCAATTTTGCGAAATACGAGGACAGAGTAAAACTTGGACAAATACTGGTAAAAAAATTGTACTATTTAAAACTTAGCGATAGTTTTAAAGTTGATAATTTCGATAAAATAATTGAGAATCCTAGAGAAAACAGTAGAAAAACCAGATACTTTAGAATTGACCAAAAAGATGCAGTAAAAGAGGAGCCAAAATACTTAAAGGAATTCAAATTATTTGACCGATTATCTAGAATAAAAAAGAAACTTAAAGAAAAGTCAATCTATATATTGGTGAATTTGGATGAGGTTGTCATAGCTTTTTTAAATACGGGAATTTCAATAATCGAAGAGGTTATATATTCATTAATAGATATTGAAGAAGAAATTACATCTGACTTGGGAGAACTTTATGATGAAATCAAAGAAGAATTTGAAAGAACAAAATTAAGTAATCATTATAGTGAAACATACATTGATTATATTAAAAATTTATATGAAAATATAAAGGAAATTAATGATATAAGAAAAATGCTGAAGGAAAAAATTGTAGAAAAGATAGAGGAAAAAGGAAATAAAATACAAAATAAAGTAAAAGAAGAAATTGTTCAGTTGCCTAATGAAATAACTGGAAATCTAATTGAAAAAGTAGCAAACCAAATTTATCCAGGAATCAGGCACTTTACGGATGAAAATGGAAAAGAATCATTATTTAGAAAAAGCTCTGATGCTACAGTGGCAATGTTACTCTATGAATTTGCAACTGGCACTGGAAAACAGAGTCGTGATTTTGATTTTTATAAACATAAATTTGCGCAGGATATTCTTAAAGACCGAATGATTAACGAAATCATGGAAGAAACCTTAAAATTATTAATACAAACTAATTATGATTTTGTAAATAAACCGGATAGTAAGGATCTAAAAATTAATCTGGAGTTTAGTCCAACGTTAACTTATGCTATTGAAAGTCTTGACAAACACTTCGATTCTAATCTTGCACAGATACTTATAGGTGGAGCTTTTGCCTTAGTACGCATAAGAAAAGGGAAATTAGAGGGGTATATTTATAATGAAACAACAAGAGAATCCTTAATGCTCCATTTAAGTGTTGGGAATATAGAACGAAAAGACGACAGAAGTCAAGAGCGAAGATTATCTACGATTGTACAAAGAATTTATTTTACTTTTAAACTGCCTAAATAAAAAGAAAATTAAAATATACAGAATAGGAAAACATACCCATTTCACCCTTAATCACATTACAATAAGTACAAATACACCCCTTAAAAAGAAAATATAGAGACTGCTGATTTTTGTATTAGATTTACCTTGCAGGACGTTTGACACCTCTTTTGTATCAGATCCATTCAAAATTTATTGTTGAGCTCTTATTTTATTCTATATATGAAAAGCATTAAGAAGTATCTTTTAAGTTGTATTTTATTGTACTCGATTTCGTTGAGTTCTCTTGCACAGAGTTCAGATTTATATTTTGATCATATCGATTATGATGTCAGTTTTTCGCAGAGTATGATATCAAGCATTCATCAAACCAAAAAAGGGTTTATCTGGATAGGAACTGCAAACGGATTAATTAGCTACGACGGTTACAGTTTTTTACGATATGCCTACAACAAAGACATTTTAAATACCATCAGTAACAATCACATCAATGTTGTTTTAGAAGATAACGAAAGACAACTCTGGATAGGGACTAATAACGGCTTAAACCTTTTTAAGAAAAAAGAACGTGATTTTTTAAGAGTCGATGTTCAAAAGGTAAAAGGCGGGCGAAACTACATTTCATCGATCATTCAGGACGATCAAAACCGCATCTGGATTGGAACTTTTGGTGGTGTCAAACGCCTTAATAAAAAACAATATTTATTAGAAGAAATCTCCAACGATCATAATTCTCCTTTTAGAAAAAGCAGGGTTTTATCACTCTTTTACGATCGTAATTACGGTGTTTTAGTGGGCACGGCAAAAGGACTGGAATGCTTTGATCCCAAAAATGGTTCAAAAAAAGAACTTCCTAAAGCCTTAAAAGAAAATGAAGCATTACTAAAATCAAAGATTTGGAAGATAATAAAGGAAAAAAACAACGACTTATGGTTTGCGACAGAAGCAAACGGAGTTTTTCATTTTAATGCGGCCGGAAATTCCGTAAAAAATTATCTTCAGAATTCTGGTAACGGGAAAAGTTTATCTTCAAATTGGGTCAACGATATTGTGGCTGTAGATGCCAATACCATTTGGTTTGCCACAAAAAACGGTTTGTGTGTTTTTAAAAAGGATAAAAATGAATTCACAAAATACCAGCACAATCCGCTTGCAAGTTACAGTTTATCTGATGATGATGTAAAATGTTTCCTAAAAGACCGCCACGACGATATCTGGATTGGGACAAATGGCGGAGGCGTCAACTTTTTCCAGAAAACCAATACTAATTTTACAAACATACGAGAGGTTATAAAACCCAATTTCGGGTTAAACAGTGCACTCGTAAATGCCGTTTCCAAAGAAAATAATAATGCTGTCTGGGTAGGAACAAATGGCGGAGGTTTGAACTTTCTGGATTTCAGGAGCAAAAGCAATACTGCTTATTTAATTGATACTAATGATTTTGATAAAAGCGTAAACATGATTACTGCTTTGGTAAATCAAAATGAGAATTTATTCTGCGGAACTTTTAACGGACTTTTTAAATTCAATAAAAGCAACAAAACATTCAGTAAAATAGTACTTTCTCCAAATCCAAAAGAACGTAACCGACCGATAACTTCATTATTGGGTGATAACGGAGATTTGTGGGTGGGAACTAACGGAAACGGATTAAAAAAAATACTTCCGGACGGTACTATCGAAAGTTACATGGCCGACGGGACTTCAAATGCACTCAGCGATAATTTTATTACAGATATCGCAAATCGCGAAAATGGTTTATGGATCGCCACACAATACGGTCTGAATTTTTTCGACAAAAAACTGAAAAGAGTTACCAAAATCTATAAATCAGGTAAAGCGAGCGGATTGCCCAATAACAGTCTTACCGTAATGTTTACCGATTCGAAGAAAAGATTTTGGGTAGGCGCTGAAAGCGGGGGGATCAATTTGTTGAATGAAAATTCCGGACATTTTTTCGAAATCAACCGCGCAATGGGTTTTACAGACGAAACCATAAAAAGCATTTCAGAAGATGGAGAAGGAAATATCTGGGTCAGCGATAATAATTTATTGTATAAAATAAGAACAAAGAAGTTTAAAACGATTCCCAATATTTCAGATTTTGAAATTACATCTTATTCCTCAAAAGATGGTTTAAAGGTAAAACAGTTTTCAAACAACAGCAGTTTGAGATTAAATGATAATGAGTTGATCTTCGGATCTTCAAACGGATTGATCGTTTTTAATCCGTTAAAACTCATCAAGACTCCGGATAATGCCGAGATTGTTCTAACAAAACTGATTGTCAACAATGAAGAAATCAGACCAGGAAATAAAGAGGTAGATTTAAAAGAAGATATCAGTGAAACTCAGGAAATTACTTTGAGTCATGATCAGGGTTATGTAGGTCTTGAATTTAGTGCGATGAACTTTGTAACGCCAGAGAAAAATGAATATGCCTATAAATTAGAAAGTTCTTTTAATAAAGATGACTGGCATACTATTGGTTCACAGCATTATATCAATCTAACCAATCTAAATTCAGGAACGTACCTTTTAAAAATTAAAACTTCAGATGGCGGCGGAAAATGGAATCCAGCCGTAAAAACCTTAAAAATTATTATGCTGCCGCCGTGGTGGAAAACCTGGTGGGCATATATTTTCTATTTCGGATTATTGTTTGCCGGTTCTGTTTTATTATTCCGATTTTTTAGAAATAGGGAATTATTAAAACAGGCATTTTATCTCGAACAGGTTGAAAAAGAAAGACAAGAAGAGTTGTATAAAATGAAACTGGATTTCTTTACCAATGTTTCGCATGAAATCAGAACGCCGTTAACACTGATAAGCGGACCGGTTGAGGAACTTTTAAATAGTGCCGAAAAGAATTCGAATCTCGAACACAAACTCAAAGTCATCAAAAATAATTCTGACCGATTATTAAAATTAGTCAATGAATTAATGGATTTCAGGAAAGCCGAAAAAGGCAGTATGAAAATTTATTGCGAACAACAAGACATCGTTTCCTTCTGTTTTGATATTTACGAATCGTTTCGTGGATTTGCCGTCGAGAAAAAAATCGATTACAAATTTGTGCTCAATATCAATACCGCTTTGATTTATTTTGATAAAAATCAGATGGAGAAAGTCATTTATAATCTGCTTTCGAATGCCTTTAAATTTACCAGTAAAAACGGCCGAATCACTTTAGCTGTAGAACAAAGAGAAGATTCAGATTGTATAGAAATAAAAGTAAAAGACAACGGAATTGGTATTCCGGAAAACAGGAAAAAGAAAATTTTTAAAAACTTTTTTCAATTAGACGATCGTGGAAGCGCGAATTTGGGAAGCGGAATTGGTCTTGCTTTAAGCAAAAGTATTGTAGAACTGCATCACGGAGAAATTAAAGTACAAACAGAAGCCGATGCCAATTTTAATACCATATTTACCATTACTTTAAAGAAAGGAAAAGATCATTTTAAAAAATCACAGATCGTTGAAAATGCCATAAAAATAGAAGAGAACGCAAGTCCAATTTCGGATGTGAAAACCGAAATCGAAACCTATGAAGCAGAAGATCATGAGGAACCGGAAAACAGTGCGAAAAAAACAATTCTCGTTATAGAAGACAACGAAGAAGTATTGTCCTTTGTATATGATATTTTATATTACGAGTACAAAGTCCTGAAATTTACAGACGGAATAAAAGCACTAGAATACATGGAAAAAGAAATTCCGGATCTTATTGTAAGTGATGTTATGATGCCTGAAATGGACGGTTTTGAATTGTGTAAAATTTTAAAAACCAATCTCAATACCAATCATATTCCCGTTATTCTCTTAACCGCAAAATCGTCTACTTTAAACAGGATCGAAGGACTTTCGACAGGAGCAGATGCGTATATTTCGAAACCTTTTAGTATTGAGGAATTGAAGCTTACGATTGCAAATTTATTATCAGCCAAAGAGATAATGCGTCAGAAATACGGGGAAGGATTTATTACAGATGCTGAACAGGAAAATGTCAACACGCCCGAAGGTTTATTTGTAAAAAGACTAATGCATATCATTGAATTAAATATCGATAATACTAATTTTGATGTCAATGATTTGGTTAAGGAAATAGGAATGAGCAGAACCGTTCTTTATAAAAAAGTACAAACGCTTACCAACCAATCTGTTGCTGGTTTGATAAAAAATATGCGATTAAAGAAAGCAGCCAGTTTATTGACAAATACCAGTTATTCAGTGTCTGAAGTGACATATATGGTGGGTTTTAATGATAGAAAACATTTTAGCAAAGAATTTAAAAAGTTTTATAATTTATCGCCTACTGAATATAAAATCTCTCATTTGAATAATTAGATGTAACGTTTATTGAACGCTGATGATACAGATTCGCTATCGCGAAAACGCTGATCGACACAGATCTTTTATTACAAATTTAAATCCGTTTAATCCGCGTCTTTGCGAAGCAAATCAGTAAATTCCGCGTCTAATTTGAGTTTGCTTTATTTGAATATACCCTCAAAATAAATCATATACAAAGTCCGCAAAGTTTAATTTAAGCTTTGCGGACTTTGCGTTTCACTTCATTGCGCGCTTTGCGGTTAACTTTTTTATCAAATTAATCGAACTTCAATTTTTTAAGTTTTTTATTACGAATACTGTTTTTTTATAGCTTAAAATTGTAAATAAACACATTAATCCCCCTAAAAACGAATATCTTCCTCCCCTAAAACCATCATTTATTGGTCACATTTGTAATGAAATCATGACTGATTTTACACTAACTAACCAAAAAATAACTTATGAAAAAAAACAAACATGAAAAGATGTTTTTTCTTGAAGGAAATTATCTAAAACTAATTTTACTGCTTTTTGTGTGTATGCTCGCTACCACAACGAATGCACAGGAAACTTCAATCACCGGAAAAGTAGTCGATAATCAAGGCCTGCCTTTACCGGGAGTAAATGTACTTTCTAAAGGAACATCAAAAGGAGTTCAGACCGATTTTGATGGTAACTTCAGTATCAATGTTCCGGCCAACAGCATATTGGTGTTTTCATTTATAGGAATGGATGAAGTTTCGGTTCCAACCGAAAATAAAAAGAATCTAAAAGTAGTCATGAAAGCAAGCTCCCAAGCGCTGGATGAAATTATAGTTGTAGGATACGGAACAAAAAAGAAAAGTGACGTAATTAGTTCTGTTGCATCGGTAAAACCCGGTGACATGACAAAAGTAGCGACTTCTGATGTGGCAGAAATGCTGAGAGGTAAAGCAGCGGGAGTTCAGGTTTCATTGGCCGATGGCGGACCGGGAAGTTCGTCTTCAATTCAAATTAGAGGAAAAAAATCAATCAACGGAAGTAACGAACCAATTGTAATTGCAGATGGTATAGTTATAGGGAGTATCAATGATATTAATGCCAATGATATTGCTTCTTTAGAAATTTTAAAAGATGCCGCCGCACAGTCTATTTACGGAGCAAGAGCATCAAATGGTGTGATTTTGATTACAACGAAAAGAGGAAAAACCGGAAAGGCAAAAATTGCCTATAATGGTTTCTCGGGAGTACAGACCATCAACCGAAATTTTGATATCTACAGCGGCGAAGAGTTTGCCCAATTAAAAAGAGAAGCCTATCGAACAAGCAATAATGGTGTTTACAGACCGGATAATCAGGTTTTTTCTCCGCTTGAGCTAGAATCAGTTCAATCAGGAAAATATATCGATTGGGAGAAATACGCTTTAAGAACCGGCGTTACCAACAACCATAGTTTGAGTGTTTCATCGGGAACAGATAAAACAAGCATTTTTACAAGTTTGAATTACATCAATACTTCTGGAGTTGTACCCAATACCGACTTCGAAAAAGTAGCCATGAGAATTAATGTTGACCAAAGAATTAGCGACTGGCTTAAAGTGGGAATGAATCTTTCGCTTCAGTTTTCGGAGTCAAATCGTCCAAATGTGGGGAACATTCTAAATAATGCCATTAATACATCACCGCTGGGTAAAATTTACAATGATGATGGTTCGTTCCGTCATCTTCCGGGTGGAATTCAGGAAACACCAAATCCGCTTATTGATATTTATGAAACCAATACAAATGAGCTAAACAGAAACGACATTATGAATGTGTTTTTGGATATCAATATTTTAAAAGGTTTTACCTACAAATTGAATGCCAGCCGAAGATCGTGGAATTACAAAGCAATGAATTTTAATTCTTCGAGATCACTTTCAGGAATCGCAAATTCAGGACAAGGTAGCGGCAGTATTCTTTTCAAAGACAATGTAGAATATCAGTTTAGTAATATTTTGAATTACAACTTTAAACTGGCCGAGAAAAACCATTTTAATGCAACAGGAGTTTACGAAATAACATCATCAGAATACAATGATTTTAAAAATTCCGCAAGCAGAATTCCGAGTGATATTTTGGGAATTTACGGTTTAGAAAGTGCTTTTTTGAATACACCTGAAATTGGCGGAAATGAAAGATCGCTAATTTCATTTGCAGGAAAATTAGAATATGATTTCGATAACAGATATTATTTTACAGTTTCGGGCAGAGCCGATGGATCATCAGTATTTGGTAAAAACAATAAATGGGGATTTTTTCCTGCTGTAAATGCTGCCTGGAATGTTTCGAACGAAAGTTTCATAAAAGAGCACGTTCCTGTTTTGAGCAATTTAAAATTAAGAGCCAGTTATGGTAAAGTAGGAAATCAGCCCAAAGATCCGTACCAAAGTATGGCAGTGGCAGATCAGAGAGATTATATCATCAACGGAATAAAAGTATCCGGTTATGTTCCGGGTTCACAATTGTCTAATCCGGATTTGCGTTGGGAAACGTCAACACAGTTAAACCTTGCCGCTGATTTTGGGTTATTCAAAAACAGGTTAACGGGAACAGTTGAGGTGTATAATACAGATACATCAGACTTATTAATCTATGAAACGCTAAATGCAAATACAGGATATACTACCAAATTATCCAATCTTGGTAAAGTAAATAACAAAGGTTTAGAGATTACTTTGAATGGAGATGTAATCAAAAAACAAGATTTCAGACTGAATCTTGGCGCAACTTTCACCAAAAACAAAAACAGCATTGTAAGCATTTATGGTAAAGATGCCAACGGAGACGGAAAAGAAGATGATTCTGTTGGAAATTTATGGTTCATTGGGAAACCAATTGATGTGTATTACCGTTATAAAGCCGTTGGAATTTATCAGCAGGGAGAAAATATTCCGCTTGTTACAGGAACAACTTTATATCCGGGAGATATAAAATTATATGATGCAGATCCTTCAAACGGTGCAAATCCAAATCCGGATCAGGACAGGGTAATCACTTCAAAAATGCCGGATTGGTTCGGAACTTTTTCAGTAAGTTTAGAATACAAACGTTTCGATTTCTCGGCAGATATTTATACCGTTCAGGGCGTTACCAGAGATAATTTATTTTTATACGATTATGTAAAAGGAGGTTCTTTAAGAGGCGTTAAAAACGGAGTAAAACAAGATTACTGGACACCGGAAAATCCCGGAGGAAACTGGCCAAGACCAAGAGACGGAAATGATCCGCCGTATATCAACACTTTAGGATTGCAGGATGCTTCATATGTGCGTTTACAAAATGTATCACTTGGATTTAAGTTTCCTGAAAATACACTTAAATCATTAGGCCTAACTAATATGAGATTGTATGTAACAGGAAGTAATTTAATTACCATTACAGATTATCAGTCGTACAGTCCTGAAAAAGATATAAACGATTATCCGGAACCTGTTACTTGTGTTATAGGCTTACAAGTAGGTTTCTAACAGCACATTAAGACATCAATAAAATAAAAATAACAAGATCATGAAAAATATAAATTTTCTATTTGTTTTGATATTCGGACTTTCTTTAGGATTGACTTCGTGCGAAGAATTTCTGGAAGAAAACGTAAAAGATCAGATTTCTGTAGATTATATCTACACTTCTCCAGCCGGTTTAGAAGTTGGAGTAAATGCACTTTACAACCAAATGAGGTATTATAATTCTCCATCGGGAGATAATAGTGATTTGTGGGCCAATGTGTTTTTTATGGTCGCAACAGATTTAGGATTGCACAGAACCTGGAATACGCCTTATGGAACAGGACATAATCCGCAATCTTTTACAGGATCAAAATGGATTCAGGGATATAAAATTATCGACAGATGTTCTGCCATTATAACTTCGGCAAGATCTATTAATATGGATCAAAATGCGAAGAAAAGACTTGTGGCACAAGCACGTGTTATAAGAGGCGAATTGTATTTGGATTTAAAACAAATGTATGGCGGAATCTTAATTGATACCATTCCAACAACACCGGAAAATATTAATGATGTAGCAGAATATAAAGTAGCCAGCGATGCCGATGTTTACAAATTAATAGACAGCGATCTTGATTATGCCATTGCAAATCTTCCTTTTAAGGTAGATGCAGGGCGTTACGGACAAGGTGTTGCAAGACACATACGCGGTAAAAGCGCTTTATGGCAGCAAGACTGGACAGAAGCAGCAGCACAATTTGATGCAATTATCAATGACGGAACGCACGGTTTAGTGCCATTGGCTGAGGTTTGGGGACAAAATGCCAACCATAAAGAATCACTTTTTACTTATCAAAGAGATTTTCTATTAGGTCCGAGTGATGATTTGGCAGGCGGAGGAGGTTTTTGGCTGGGAAGCGTTTTTACACATAGGCCTTATGAATTAAATGCAAGCGAAATGATTCAGGATGTGGCTTATGGAGGTCAGTCTTTAGGATGGTTTTATCCTAACAATTATTTGAAATCACTTTACGATCAGGCCAACGATTTGAGGTTTAAAACCTATTATTACTCAGATAATTATCAGGATTATAAAATCAATGTTCCGGGTAACCCGAAATTTGGCCAGCCGATTACCAATCCGGCAATTGCGGCTCCAAACGGAAATTACAGAGCCTGGCACTGGAGTTTGAAAAAATACCACGATACAGAAAAACTGCCTATGACATCCAACAGTTACAAAGATTATATGTATTACAGATTAGCCGAAACTTATTTACTGGCATCTGAAGCATATCATAATCTGGGTAATGACACAAAAGCACTGGCTTATTTGAATAAAGTGAGAAGAAGAGGTTATACCGGAAATCCGGAAAGTACGGTAACCACTTTTGATTTGACAACCTGGACATTAAATAATTATTTGGATGAATCAGCCAGAGAATTGGCTTTCGAAAACAACAGATGGTTCTTGCTAAAACGATTAGGACTTTTAGTAGAAAGACAAAATCTATATTTCCGTTCAAGTCCATCCGGAACGAGTGCGGGAGAAGTGCCTTTGAAGATGACACCAGTAATGGTCAATATGCCTATACCGCAAACTCAGATTGATTTAATGGGAAAACCGGCAGGATTTAATGTGGGATATAATTAATTAGAATCAAGTTTTTGTTAGTAACAATCGAGCTGGAAATTGAATTTGGTTTTGATTTCCAAATCAAATAAAAAATAACACGATGATAAAGAAACAATATATTTTAGGTCTGTTAACCGCTTTGTTGTTTGCTTCTTGCAGCAATGACGAAAAAACAGTTTTCATTAATGTTGATGATAATGGAGCTCCGGTAAATCCAACTCCAACATTGACTTTAAAAGAAAAAGCAAAGTTTAAAATTGGCGCTGCAGTAAAAATGAAAGATTTGCAAAACGAAGCCAATTTTAAAAATGCAGTCTTAAAACATTACAGCCAAATTACAGCCGAATACGAAATGAAAATGGCAAGTATCTGGACTTCTTCGGCAGCATACAATTATACAGCGGGAGATTATCTGGTAAATTTTGCCAAAGACAATAGTCTGGAAGTTCACGGACATACATTGGTTTGGTACGATTCGTTTCCGGAATGGTTTAAAAATGCCAAATACGATTCAATTGCATTCGAAGCCAAAGTCAAAATTTATATTACAGATGTTGTAGGACATTATAAAGGAAAAGTAAAAAGTTGGGATGTTGTAAATGAGGTTTTTGCAGATGGAGGAGCTTTAAGAAATGAAACGGTTATCAATTCGCTTTTTAAAGACCCAATTGGATTTTACGGAAGATGTTTCAGATACGCAAAAGCAGCAGATCCGGATGCTAAATTATTTTACAATGATTACAGCGTTGTTATTGACGGTGGAAAAAGAGCGGCTATCAAAAAAATGGTAGCAAGATTTAAAGCCAACGGAGTGCCAATTGACGGGCTGGGAGATCAGTTTCATTATGCGACCGATACCAACCGACAAACCATGAAAACCGGTTTTACAGATCTGGCTTCAACAGGATTACTAATTCATATTTCAGAATTGGATATTAAAGTAAATACCGGAAAATCAGATTCATATGTGTTTAATGATGTTGAACAGCAAAAACAATCTGAAACCTATAAATACATTACCACTATGTATGAAGAACTGCCTCAAAATCAAAAATTTGCGATCTCAACCTGGGGTGTAACCGATAAATATACCTGGCTGACAAGTTTTTGGCATCCTAAAGAATATCCTTTGCTTTTGGATGCCGATTATAATAAAAAACAGGCCTATCAGGGATTTTTAGACGGGTTAAAATAGAGTTTTAGAATAAAGAATATAGAGAATAGAAAATAGAAAATAGAAGCAAGAGACAAGAAGCAAGATTAGATGAGGAATACTTTCTCTATATTATTTATTCTATTCTCTTAAAAAACAAGAATCAAAATTTGCTGAGAGATCTATTCTCTTTATTCTTTATTCTTTATTCTATTTAGAAACGAACAAGAAAAAGATAAAATGCGAACTCTTTATTCTTTACTCTTTCGTCTATTTTCTTTTAAAAAAAAATAATCAAAAAAAGAAATCATGAACATAAAACTAAATAATATAGCCAAATTAAAATACTTGTTTCTAGTGCTTTCGATAGGTTTGCTTTCCTGCGATGATGATGTACGTGAAGTCTATCTTTATAATCAGGGGAAATTAGAAGCAACTTCAACTAACACTTCTGTTAAAGCAGGAGAAACAGTTACTTATACCGATGCGTCAACAAAAGTTCGTGCTGTAAAATGGACTTTTCAGGGCGGGGCTCCGGGATCTTCAATCGAACCAAATGTTGAGGTAAAATATACTAAAGGCGGAACTTTTACAACAACTCTCGAAATTACTTTTGTGGATAATACGATACAAAAGAAAACCTTTACTGTAGAAGTCGAAGCTCCTGCAACTCCGCCAATTGTTATCCCGGCTGATGCGCTTAAAATTTACTCTGATAATACTGATTTTACCAAAACGGCACCTGTTTTAAATTGGGTTTCAAGTAATCAGTTTGTACTTAAAGAAGTGGCTACTGATGGTTATGAAGGTGCTTACAGAAATTTTTCTCTTCCGGCAACACCACCTGCAGCCGAAGCAAAATGGGCAATGGCAATTCTGTCGTTTGTAAATTTCACGGATATCACTTCTTACACTTATATCAATATGGCGGTAAGAACGACTAGTACTGGAAAAATCAGATTTAGAATGAAAGATGCCTCGAATACAGGTTATGTAGAATTTGATGCCACAAGCAATTTATACGGACTAAAAAGAGACGGAAGCTGGAATATGGTTAAGATCCCAATTGCAGAATACAAAAAACAAAACGCAGCATTAGATTTAACCAAAATTAAAGATATTTTGGTTTTGCGAAGCGTTGATCCGGAAGATGTAAGAGCGATGAACAATTACATTTTTGATGTTGATCATATCTATTTATCGAAATAATTTTTTAAAAACATAGAATAAAATTAGTCTCAGTCTCAGTTTTCAGTCTCAGTTTTCAGTCTCAGTTCTCAGTAGTATTAAACTGAAAACTGCGACTGCGACTGAGAACTGAATACTGTGACTGAATACTAAAAAACACCTCTTAAAAAAATAAAAACTAATGTAATGAAGCATTTCCTTTATCTCATATTCTGTTTAATAAACCTGATTTCTTTGCAGGCGCAGAATAGTATTAAATATCAAAAAGTCGAAGCCCGACAAAACGCTTTAGATCCCAAATGGATATCGTATGAAGCCATAACGGTTGACAAACTACCCGGATTTAAAACTAAAAAACAAGAACCAATTTCTATTTATGGAGGATCAAAAGTATGGCAAAAAGAAGCTACAGGATTTTTTAGAACTCAAAAAATAGACAACAGATGGTGGATTATCGACCCCGAAGGTTATCCGTTTATTTATAAAGGAGTTGCTGTTTTTAATGCGGGCCGTTCTGTAAATCAACAAAAAGCATTTGATAAAAAGTTTGGAAGTCCTGAAAATTGGCTCAAACAAGAATCAAAATTACTTCGCGATAACGGATTTAACGGAGTAGGCGCGTGGTCGAATGTAGACTTAGTTCGAAAAGGAGAAAATCCGCTGGTTTACACGGTTATTGTTTCTCCAATGGGAATGTATCATTCTGATCATATTAAAAAATACGGTGGAAAATACAAAGAAGCCAACTGGCAAAATTACCGTTTTGATTTGGTTATGGTTTTTGACAAAGAATTTGATGCGTATATCGAAAAAGCATTCAAAGACCTTTCTCAGTACAAAAATGATAAGTATTTGATGGGTTATTTTACTGATAATGAACTGCCGTGGTATAACGACGCATTAGATAAACATTTAACTTTATTGGCCAAAGATGAACAAGGTTATCTCGCCGCAAAAGAATGGCTGGCTCAAAGAAAAGGCTTTAATGCTTCGATATCAGATGTAAATCACGAAGATAGAATGGCATTTACTGCTTTTTATTTTGAAACTTATATGAAAAAGGTAACAGCGGCGCTTAAAAAAGCAGATCCCAATCATCTTTATTTAGGATGTCGTTTTAATCAGGATAAAGAACAGGAATTAACAAATCCGGAGATTTTTAAAGTGGCCGGAAAATACATGGATATTGTTTCGATCAACCATTACAGGAAATGGGAACCGAGTCAGGATTTAATGAACAATTGGGGCGAATGGTCAGGAAAACCGTTTTTGATTACAGAATGGTATACCAAAGGAGAAGATTCTGGATTGCCTAACAATACCGGCGCCGGATGGCTCGTTCGAACGCAGAAAGAGAGAGGACTTTTCTATCAGAATTTCACGTTGGAATTACTGAAAAATAAATATTCGGTGGGATGGCATTGGTTCAAATATATGGATAATGATCCCGAAGATTTAACGACTGATTATTCGAACAGAGATTCAAATAAAGGTATTGTAAACAGCGCATTTGAACCGTATACGCCTTTACTAAAAGAGATGAAAATCATCAATGATAATGCGTATGAATTGACGCAGTATTTTGATAAGAAATAAATTTTTAAACACATAGAAACATAGGTTTTTTTAGACTTGAAAAAAGTATAATAAAAGAAACTAGTTTCTAATATATAGACTAAGCTTTGTGAATCTAAACAAGTAAAATCGGCTCAATCGGCTCAATCTGCGAGCTAAAAATTTTTCCCGCAGATTTAGCAGATTAGCAGATAAAATTTAGAATAGAAATCCAGCTATGTGCATTTAAATAAGTGAAACGCCTTTTTTAAAGATAAAGAAATCTATGTTTCTATGTGTTAAAATATTACGCCAGATAATTAAAAATAAAAAATAATTTAAGCTATGAGAAAAATAATAATGCTGTGTTTTACTTTTCTGATTTTTGGGAAAATGATGGCGCAGGAAATTCCGTTACTTGCGAATATTGCGTCACGAAACAACATCAACCTAAACGGAAAATGGAGTTATATTGTAGATCCGCTCGAAAACGGATATTATGATTATCGTCTTATGCCTTTTAAAGACAATGGATTTTTCCAAAATAAAAAATTCAACACCACTGAGTTGACCGAATATAATTTTGCAACTTCTGCTACTATGGATATTCCTTCTGATTGGAATTCTAAAGACGAAAGATTGTTTTTTTACGAAGGAACGGTTTGGTTTGAGAAAGATTTTAGTTATAAAAAGAATTCTCAAAGCAAAGGTATTCTTCATTTTGGAGCAGTTAATTATGATGCGAAAGTATATGTAAACGGAAAATTGGCAGGAAGTCATGTTGGCGGTTATACACCATTCAATTTTGATGTAACCGATTTATTAGTCGACGGAAATAATTTTGTGGTTGTAAAAGTAGATAACAAACGCCATAAAGATAATGTGCCAACTGTAAACATGGATTGGTGGAATTATGGCGGAATTACCAGAGATGTTACTTTGGCCCAGGTTCCCAATACTTATATCGAAGATTATCTGGTGCAGATGGATAAAAAGGACAAAACAAAAATTTCTGGCTGGGTAAAATTGAACAGTGAAACGGCAAATCAGTCGGTTTCGATAAAAATTCCGGAACTTAAAATCAAGAAAAACATCACAACAGATGCCAAAGGAATGGCGTACTTTGAGATTAAAACCAATCCCATTTTATGGACTCCGGAAAAACCAAAAGTATACGATGTAACCATTGACAAAGCAGATGAAAGTATTGCGGATCAAATAGGTTTTAGAACTATTGAAACAAAAGGAAAAGAAATTTTGTTAAACGGAAAGAAAGTCTTTTTACGCGGTATCAGTATTCATGAAGAAGCTCCATTTCGATCGGGAAGAGCATGGTCTACAGAAGATGCGGTTACGTTATTGACCTGGGCAAAAGAATTAGGTTGTAATTATGTACGTCTGGCGCATTATCCGCATAACGAAAATATGGTAAAACAAGCCGAAAAAATGGGCTTAATGATTTGGTCTGAAGTTCCGGTGTATTGGACTATTTCATGGACAAATCTAGATACTTACGCCAATGCCGAACGTCAGCTTCACGATATGATTTACAGGGATAAAAACCGTTGTGGAATTGTAATTTGGTCCATTGCAAATGAAACACCGCATGGTGACGATAGAGATATCTTTTTGAGTAAACTGGCTAAATATGCACGTACTCAGGATAATTCGCGTTTAATAAGCATGGCGATGGAAGTAACCAAAAGTCCGAACAACGTAAATACACTTCACGATAATATGAACGAATATGTAGATATTGTGAGTTTCAACCAATATTTGGGTTGGTACAGAGGAACCAACGAATCGTGTAAAGACATGCAATGGATAATTCCGTATAACAAACCCGTTATTATCAGTGAGTTTGGTGGAGAAGCTTTACAAGGTTTGCATGGTGATAAAAAAGAGCGCTGGAACGAAGAATATCAGGAAGAATTGTATGTTCAAAACACTCAAATGTTCAATCGTATAGAAGGTTTGGCGGGAGTTTCTCCTTGGATTTTAGTCGATTTTAGATCACCACGCAGACAATTGCCTAATATTCAGGATTTCTTTAACCGAAAAGGATTAATTTCTGATCAGGGAATCAAAAAGAAAGCTTTTTATGTTATGAAAAACTGGTACGCTCAAAAAGAGGAAGAGTATAAATAACAGAAAGTTTAAATAATTAAAAAAGTGCGGTTGCCTGAAAAGACGACTGCACTTTTTTTTGCGAATTATATTAAGATTTTATTGTTTTAAATCATCTTCTTTTTTCTTTATACACCTTCCTCTTGGCTCGTCACCTTCATGAAGTACAATTTCTGAATGCAGGAACTGTGCAGCTTCTGCAGAATCTTTTACTTTGATGGCACTTCTTTCTAACATTTCAGATTCAAAATCATTTAAGACACTTTCTCGTATGCCTGCTTTTCTCCATTGCGACAATGGTCTGCATCCTTTCGAAATGCCACGAGCGAGAGCAAGGGCATCCAGCAGCGCCTGATTGGCACCTTGCCCTTTAAACGGACTCATTGGGTGCGCTGCATCTCCAATCAAAGTTACTTGTTTGGCTTTCGGTAATAATGTAGAATCGAGTAATTCCCGATCGTAAACAGGATAACCGGAAATCTGCGCTTCCTGAGTCCCTGCTATAATCTGAGGGATAGGATCGTGCCATTGCGTTCTTCGGCTTGCTTCTTCCTTAAGCGCCTGAGTTCCCTGAGCACTAAGCGTTTTGGCTTCTTCTTCCGGCATTGGAAAACTAAGCTGCCACATTACAGAATCTGCGGTATAAGGCATTATGTAAATACGCTCATTGCCGTTAGCGGTTTGAAATACGGTTGCAGAATCCAGTAAATCACTATCAATTCCGTCAAGAGCTTTTAATGGACAAATGCCCAATATCACGATACACTCCAGATAACGCAAAGGTGTAATGTTTTCACCAATCAGTAATCTTCGTACCGAACTTCGAATACCATCGGCTCCAACCAAAAGATCGGCTTTTACGTTTTTTATTTCACCGTTTACCTGAAATTTTAAATCAATACCTTCGTTTTTGTTTGTTTTAAAATCAATCAATTGATGTCCCCATTGTACAAAATCATGACCTCCAAGTTGTTCCAGTAATGCCAATCGTAATGATTGTCTTGCGATATGTACATTGGTTCGTTTATTCGCCGTTTTAGTATCGGATTGTAACCATTTTCTAATTCCCCATTCACCAATGACTTTTCCTTCTGTGGTATGTACCAAATGCCTTGTTGAAACCACACCATCTTTCAGAGAGAAAATACCCAATCCTTCTATGGCTTTACTGGCTTGCTGCAAAGTAAGTCCGTAACCCTGAGATCGGGCTTCGAAGTTATGATCACGTTCATAAAGAGTAAAAGGAATTCCGCGATGTAAGCAGGCAACGGCCAAAGCCACACCGCCAATACCACCGCCAATAATAGCAACATGCGGATAATTTTCTGTATCTGCAACAGGAGCATTGGCTGATGCAATCAAACCTGAGCCATTACAGTTCAGGCATACATATAAATTACCTTTAGGATAAACCGGAGCCGTTCCTTCGTTTGTTTTTTCAAATTGATCGAGAGCAATCTGGTAGAGCAGTCGCGCTTTCTTGCTGATTCTTCGGCTTTTTTTGCCGCGTCCCTGACATTCCGGACAAGTAGTCCAGCTGTTTTGTTGATTTTCCACTTTTTTGCTTTACGCTTTATTTAAGTTGGTACTAAAGTAGGATTTATATTTCCTTTAAAGATTTAATTGCTTCACTGATTTCCTGATCTAAGACAGAAATCATAGTGACAGTTTCTGCGCTAAATTGCCCAACTTGGGCTTCTTTCTCAATAATCGATAAATAATTACTAAGGTCATTTAGCATAAAGATGTCTAAACTGGATTTCATAATATGAGAAAGTCTGAGTACTTCAGCATTATTTTTGTTATGAAATGCCTCGCTTAGTTGAATTACTTCATTGGGAATTTTTTCCAGAAAAAGACCAATCATATCCTGCTTAAATTTTGGGTCACCGCCCGATACTTCATCCAGAAATGACAAATCTATTTTTCTCTTCAAAACAGGAGAAATATCTTTGTTTAGTGCTGTTTTTATAGCTTCTAAAAGTGCTTCCTGTTTAAAAGGTTTTGGCACATAAGCATTCATTCCTTCTTTATAACAACGTTCTTGCTCACCTACAAGAGAGTGTGCGGTCATGGCAATAATAGGAATGCTTAAATTCATTTTATTTCTGATATGATGCGTAGTTTGATAACCGTCTTTAACAGGCATTTGAAGATCCATTAAAACCAAATCATATTTATTTTTTGATAAAAGATCGATGCCAATTTCACCATTTTCGGCAGTATCCAGTTCAAAACCAAAATTATGAATAACGATTTTTGCCAGTTTCTGATTTAAAGCATTGTCTTCACAAAGAAGTATTTTTAGTTTACCGGGATTATATTCTGCTGATGGTTCGTCTGCTGTCTCAATGTAATTTGCTTTTTTGTAAGTAATTACAAAGAAAAATTCAGAACCAACGCCTTGTCTACTTTTTACATGAATTTCGGCATTTTGTAATTCAATGAGCTGTTTTACAATGTTAAGGCCAAGCCCTGTACCGCCAAATTTTCTTGTCGTACTTTCTTCTGCTTGTGTAAATCGTTCGAAAATCGTTTTAAGTTTTTTCTCCGGTATACCTATTCCGGTATCTTTAACAGAAAATCTAAGCGAATAATCATCGGCAGTTTCATTCACTTTTTTTACAGAGATAGTTACTTCACCTTCTTCAGTAAATTTTAGCGCATTACCGGCAAGGTTTACCAGTATTTGGTTGAGTCTTCCCTGATCGCCAATTGCAATTTCAGGCATATCAGCATCCAGAAAAAGATTAAATTCTACAGTTTCAGGAACTTTTACTTTTAATAAATCATAAACATGTTTAAGTGTTTTTTTTAAATTGAATGGCTGTGCATCAATCATCAAATTACCCGATTCAATTTTAGAAAGATCTAGAATATCATTAATGATCAAGAGCAAGTTTTCTTCTGCAACCTGAACACTATTAATATAATCACGCTGAACATCGTTTAGTTTTGTTTGAGCCAAAAGATCTGTAAAACCAATTATCGCGTTTAAAGGCGTCCTGATTTCATGGCTCATATTGGCCAAAAAACTATCTTTTGCCAATACTGCACGTTCGGCAATTTTTTTCTGCTTTGCCAGTTCATTATTCTTTGTTCCTAATTCTAATTGGTTGATAACGTGCCTTGCAATAATAGAAAGTGCATTTCGTTGGCTTTCATTAAGTTCTTTAGCGACATGATCTATGGCGCAAATGGTTCCTATATTATATCCATCAGGAGTTGTAAGCGGAACTCCGGCATAAAACCTAACTTTGAAACCGTCGACAACATTAGGATCGTCTTTAAATCTTTCGTTTAAATGAGTGTCGCTTATTTCAACCATTTCAGATTCCATAATAGTATAGCGGCAAAAGCTAATTTCACGAGGCACTTCAGATACGCCAATTCCTATTTCAGATTTAAACCATTGTCGATCCCGGTCTATAAATGAAATATGAGCGATAGGCACACTGCAGATATAAGAAACCAGTTTGGTTGCATCATCAAAAGTATGTTCAGGTAACGTATCAAGAATGTTATAGCGTTTTAATGCTGCCAGACGTTCAAGTTCGTTGTGGGGTGTAGGTTGGGAATTGTTCATTCTATGGGAAAGTAAAGTGCAAAAGTATAAATAATATTAGATAAAAGTTTTGAATTTAATTTATCTATAACAAAGTTCTTGGGATTGGTAATTTAATGCAGCTATTATTTATGGTTTGATCTGAAATAAAAAAAGGAAGATATATCTAAATATCTTCCTTTTTGTGGAGTCGCCGGGAATCGAACCCGGGTCCAAACAAGCAACTAAAGAGCTTTCTACACGTTTATTTCCTGATTGGATTTTCGTTGTTGAGCTAGGTCAGGAACAACCACTCAACACTTATCTTCTTAATTTCGATCTCCACCCGAAGCTCATGGAAATCTAGGTCTATTTTTACGGTTCCCCTGGACTGACCGCCACAAACCAAGGCTTTCAAGGAGAATCCAGCTTCCCTATCTGATAGGGACGTGGCTTAATCTTACTATAATTCGGATTATGCAGCTAAAGCGTAGTTATTTTCGCCGTGTAAAATTGTAAGATCTTATATTTACGAGCAAGGTCTCAATGCTCGACGTGCTTACTTTTCAATTCGACTTGCTGTCAAAACCAGTCGACCCCAAAAATGAGTTTGCAAATTTATACTATTTGAAGTTAGTTTTGTAATAAATTTTTCAGAAAAATAATATTATTCTTCATCCTTGAAATTAAACGGATAATCTCCAAAAATAGGAGCCAATTTACGAACTGCATAGGTTTTCGTTGTCATTTTATTCGATAAAGCAATAATGGTAACATGCTCTTTCATTAACGGAATATAAGATGAGGTATTACCATGCCACCAACCGTTGTGAAAGTAATAATTTTGGCCCGTGTCCCAATTGATCATTCTAATACCTAAACCGTAGTTTTTGGTACCTTTTCTTTCATTACTATAACCGGTATAAACTTGTTTTAAAAGTTCAGGTTTTAAAAATCCGGGAGCATTTCTGGCGCGGTCAAATTTTAAAAGGTCTCTTGCAGTCGAAAATACGTTTTTATCTCCGTAAACATTATCCAGGTAATCAAAACCAATTTCGACACCATTACCTTTATAAGAAGGAACGATTTTTTTTCTGTCCTTATCATCATCAAAAACATAAGTATGCGTCATGCCTAAAGGTTTAAAAATCATCTGAGACATCGCTTCTTTGTATGATAGACCCGTAATTTTTTCGATAATAAGCGCAAGCATTGCATAATTAGTATTGCAATAACTAAAACGTGTTCCGGTTTTAGCTTCTAATCCAATATCTTTGGTAGCTAAAATATCAAGAATATCTTTATTGGTCAGTTGATTGTGTCTGTCCCAAACCGACTTGTCTCTGTCTGTGAAATAAGCGTAATTACGCATTCCGCTTCTGTGAGATAATAACATTCGAATGGTACATTCCGGGTAAGGAAATGTTTTTAAAATAGTGTTTACTTTTTGATCCAAATCAATTTTACCTGCATTGACCAATTTTAAAACTGCTGTTGCAGTCAAAACTTTACTTACAGAAGCAATTTGCACCGGAGTTTCTGCTGTTATTTTCGTTTCTTTATTTTTATTGGCGAAACCATTATATCTTTCAAAGATAATCTGACCATTTTTGGCCACTAAAAAACTTCCGTTCATACTATTGTTCGGCCAGTTTTTTGTGTAAAAGTGATTTATTCTTCCGGCAACTGAATTGATATAAGCTTGTGAAATTTTAGTTTCATTTGCTAATGGTTTCATTTTAGGTAAAGTATCTTCGACTTCTGCTGTTGTATCTGTTTGTGTTTTTTTGTCTTTACCACAAGAGGTTAAAACTAGTATTGAGAAAAGTATTTGTGGTATATTTGTTTTTTTAAGGAGGCTCATTTTCATCATTCTTTAAAAACAAATATATAGAATTCAATATTTATGTTTTGTCTTTTTTTACTGTTTAAAAAGACTATTTTAACAAAATATTAAGACGTAGTTTAATTAGTTGATTGTTATTCAGCTTCTAACGGTTTTAAAACATTCTTAATTGTATTTTCACAACAAAAATTTAACTAAATTTGTTACATTTGAAACAAATTTAAGTAAAAAAGTTATATTAATAATTATTTTAATCTGCTATAAATGAAATTTGGAATTATAAAAGAAAGAAAAAATCCACCGGATCGACGTGTTGTATTTTCACCAAATGAACTTGCAAAACTGAAACAAACCTATCATGATGCTGTTGTTGAGGTAGAAAGTTCTGATATTAGGATTTTTTCTGATGTTCAATATAAAAGTATGGGAATCACTGTGACAGACGATGTTTCTGGCTCTGATGTTTTATTTGGGGTAAAAGAAGTTCCTGTAGAAAATTTGATTCCAAATAAAGCGTATTTCTTTTTTTCGCATACAATAAAGAAACAGCCTTATAACCAGAAATTGTTGAAAGCAATTTTAGAAAAAAACATCGATCTGTACGATCATGAAACTATTGTTGATGATCAAAACCGTCGCTTAATTGGTTTTGGAAAATACGCCGGAATGGTTGGTGTTTATAATGGAATTCGTGCTTTTGGGATAAAATTTGAATTGTTTAAATTGCCCAAAGCAGAAACTCTTGCCGGAAAAGATGCCTTGATCATGCATTTGAAGCGTCTTAATTTGCCTGCATTAAAATTCGTCCTGACCGGAACCGGAAAAGTAGGCAGCGGCGCCAAAGAAATTCTGGATGCTATTAAAGTTAAGGAAATTACAATCGAAAATTATCTGACTAAAAACTATGCTCAACCTGTCTATATTCAATTGGATGTTTTAGAATATAATAAAAGGATAGACGGAGAGGTTATTGATTTTAGAGATTTTGTAGCCCATCCTGATGAGTACGTTTCTGATTTTGAAAAGTTTACTAAAGTTTCGGATATTTATTTTGCAGGGCATTTTTATGCTACTGGCGCTCCAATGATTTTAACGAGAGAAATGTTGAATGCCAGTGATTGCAAACTAAAAGTTGTGGCTGATATTTCTTGTGATGTGAAGGGGCCAATTGCCTGTACTTTGCGTTCGTCGACAATTGAAGAGCCTATCTATGGTTATTTTCCTTTAGAAGACAGAGAAGTTGAGGTGTTTCATCCTGCAGCTGTTGTAGTTATGGCAGTCGATAATTTACCTTGCGAAATCCCTAAAGATGCCAGCGAAGGTTTTGGAGAGCAATTTATGGAACATGTTATTCCTGCTTTCTTCAATGGAGATAAAGACGGAATTTTACAACGTGCTAAAATAACAGAGAAAGGAAAACTAACCGAAAGGTTTAGTTATTTACAAGATTATGTAGACGGGAAATAATTCATAATTATAAATTGTTAATTATGAATTGTTAATTGATTTTAATCTTCAGAGTACAGTATTGAATATAACAAAAGAGCTTTCTATTATTTAGAAAGCTCTTTTTTGTTAACTATGGATAAAGTATATGCATCGATTGTTTGGAATAATTTACCATTAACAATTCACAATTTATAATTATCTAAACCATCTCCTCCGGTTTTACCCACGCATCAAAATCCTCTGGAGTTACGTAACCCAAACGAACAGCTTCGTCTTTAAGCGTTGTTCCGTTTTTGTGAGCGGTTTGAGCAATTTCGGCTGCTTTATAATAACCTATTTTGGTGTTTAAAGCCGTAACCAGCATCAGTGAGTTGTCTACCAATTCTTTGATTCTTTTATAGTTGGGTTCGATTCCCTGAGCGCAATGTTCATCGAATGAAACGCAGGCATCTCCTAAGAGTCTTGCTGATTGCAGGAAGTTTGCAGCCATAACAGGTTTAAAGACATTTAGTTCATAATGTCCCTGCATTCCGCCAACGGCAATTGCCATATCATTTCCTATTACTTGTGCGCAAACCATTGTTAAGGCTTCGCATTGCGTTGGATTTACTTTTCCGGGCATGATTGAGGATCCTGGTTCGTTTTCGGGAATATGAATTTCTCCAATTCCGGAACGTGGTCCTGAAGCCAGCATTCTGATGTCGTTTGCTATTTTGTTTAGTGAAACTGCCAATTGTTTTAATGCTCCGTGTGTTTCAACAATCGCATCGTGTGCAGCCAGAGCTTCGAATTTATTTTCGGCTGTAACGAAAGGCAGGCTGGTGAATTTTGCGATGTATTCGGCAACTTTTACATCGTAACCTTTTGGTGTATTTAGTCCGGTTCCTACTGCGGTTCCTCCAAGAGCAATTTCTGAAAGATGTGCCAAAGTATTTTTAAGCGCTTTTAATCCAAAAGATAATTGAGCGGCGTAACCTGAAATTTCCTGTCCTAAAGTTAATGGTGTAGCATCCATAAGGTGTGTACGGCCAATTTTTACAACGTCTTTAAACTCTGTTGCTTTTGCAGCTAGAGTTGCGTGCAGTTTTTCGACTCCGGGAATGGTGGTTTCAATTACCATTTTATATGCTGCGATATGCATGGCGGTAGGGAAGGTGTCGTTTGATGATTGTGATTTGTTTACATCGTCATTGGCTTTGATAAAAGGTTCTCCTTCGCCAATATTAAATCCTTTTAAAACTTGTGCGCGATTGGCGACAACTTCATTCACGTTCATGTTGCTTTGGGTTCCTGAGCCGGTTTGCCAAATCACTAACGGAAATTCATCCTTTAATTGTCCGGCAAGAATTTCGTCGCAAACGGCTGCAATAGCGTCACGTTTTTCGGCTGGTAAAACGCCTAAATCGGCATTGGCATAGGCGGCTGCTTTTTTTAGATAAGCGAAACCTTCTATGATTTCTTGTGGCATTGATGCCGAAGCGCCAATTTTGAAATTATTTCTTGAACGTTCTGTTTGTGCTCCCCAATATTTATCTGCTGGGACTTGTACTTCGCCCATGGTATCTTTTTCTATTCTGTATTTCATGATATTATATATGTGTGATTATTGTTTGTTGTTTAATGTTTTTATGGTAAATGGAACGCGGATGAAATAGATTTACTTCGTTAAGGCGCGGATTTACAAGGATTTTTTACTGGTATGCTTACTATTCTTTAGTTAATAAAAACTTCTTTTGAAAACTATTGCCCTAACCCTGATGGGAGCGGCATCCTTTTGTGTACGCGGCGGCGGACACAAAAGATATAGTGGACAGCAGGAATCAGCTCCTGAAAATACTCATGTTCTTATAATTTAGATAGTTGAATAATAATCGAAAAAATCCCTTATTTAAAATGAGTTTAAATATACGGATTATTGTGATTTTATGAAAATTGATTTGGTTTTTATTGCTAAGGAAAAATATAAAACATACATTTGTCCTTACATTCAAAAATTCCGGAAAACATGTTTGAATTTTCACAGTACTTAGGCTTTTTACTTTTCTTGACCATACTAACTATAGGGTTTTGGTTGATGTTTTTCTTAGTTGGTTTCGTATCTTATTGGGTTACGGGAGCAAGCTGGGAAATGATCAAAGAGAAAAGAGCAAAGAAAAAAGCAGAACAAGCAATTTAATTTTAAGTTGACTTTATAAAAAAAGGACCCGTTTTTACGAGTCCTTTTTTTTGTTCCAAAAAATGAAATTCCAAAAATAAAAAAATCCAAAAAGCCAATCCCAAAACCTATACAGAAAGAAAAAATTTACCGCAAAGAACGCCAAGGTTTTCTTACTATCAGCTTTTTAAAAAAGGCAAAGTTCGCAAGCTTTATGTTGATTTAGCTTTGCGAACTTTGTGTTTTAAACATTCTTAGATAAAATCTTTGTATTCTCTGCGGTAAAAAAATGTAAATATTATGTTTTCAACAACATTTAGAGTTTATCAAAAAAAAATTCCAAATTCCAATTTTTAAATTGGAATTTGGAATTTTCTATTTTTGGAATTTCAAAAAATATTATCCCGGAAATTCTCCTCCGCCGTCACCATCATTTCTTGGCGTACCCGGTTTTTCTCTTTCGGTTTTAGGTTTATTGAAACGATAGGTAAACGATAAGTTGAATTGACGTTTACGAAATTGCATTTCACCATATGATGTCTGGCTCTCAAGAGTTGTATCGTTTTGAAGGTAAGTGTATGACTTCATGATTCTTGAGTTGAAAATATCGCTAATATTGAATGCAATAGTAGCTTTATCTTTCAAAACATCTTTACTAAAAGCAGTATTCATTGCAAATTGTCCAAGGTTTTTACCCTGAGCTGTTTTTTGTTCACCATTGTAGACTCCGCTTAACTGCCAGTCGATTTTGTATGGTAAAGTTAATTTTGAGTTGATTCTGGCAAACCAGGTTGTGGCTTGGTTGTCCAGATTTTGTACAACAACGTTTCCGTTAGTATCAGTGTACGTGTTTTCTCCGGTTGTTTTTACGTTGTAAATATTGAAATTACTGTTTACTCTCCATTTTTTGAATGGGGTATAATTCAATGTAAATTCGAAACCGAATTTTTGCTCTTTTCCTAAGTTAATTGGGCGGCTTAAAATAACCGCAATTCCCTCAACTGGATTATCTGGTGTAGGAGTTACGACCTGACCATCAGAATCTACAACGTCGCCTGTAGGAGTTCTTACGAAACTAAAAACGTCTTTTGTGTTTTCGAAATAAGCCGAAGTATTAAAAGTTACTTTGTCCCAACGTTTAAGATATCCAATATCATATTTATCAGTTAGAGACGGATCAAGATCCGGATTTCCCTGAAAAATATTGACATTACTGGAGTAATTTGTTGCAGGATTCATGAAACGTCCTCTTGGTCTTGACAAACGTTTACTGTAGCTTGCCGTAAAATTACTCTGATCTGAAATTTCGTAACTAATAAAAGCACTAGGAAATAAGTTGTTGTATTTCTTAGTATTGAAATCATTATTATCTAATAAGTTCACCTGAATGTTGGTGTCTTCCCAACGTAAACCAAATAAATAAGAGAATTTGTTTACTTTGAAACCGTATTGCGTGTAAATTGCATTTATGTTTTCTTTGTACTCTAAAGTATTTGAAAGATTGGGATTGGCAATACCACTATTGTCGGTGATTACGTATTTGTTGTTTAAGTCACCAAAATTACCTTTGTATCCGGCTTCGAACTGGCTTCCTTCGCCTAAAGGCAAAACATAATCAGCCTGAACTTGTATTTGTTTTTGAACCTGATCGTTTAAAGTATTATTGAAATTAGGTGATGCTGTAATAAGACTGTTACTGTCATCTGTATTTCTTGAAACCGATAAATCGGCAGTAAGTTTGTGTCCTTTGTCGTTGAAGTTTTTAATTAAATTTGAAGTATACTCTACATTTTCGCTATCTGTATCTCCATTGTTCAAACGGAAAGAAGTTCCTGTAAAAGCTCGATTAGCGTCGAAATTATTGTAGTTAATTAAGTCTCTGCTATTTCCATTACTTTTTTGGTAATTAATAGCATTTGTCCAAAATGTATTTGGCGCAACTGTCCATTCTACACCTGCTCTTCCGTTGAATCCTTCGTTGGTTCTTTTAGTGTCACGATCTTCATCTAAATATCCTTTAGGTGTTTTATCGGCATTAAAATATTCCGTATTGGTTAATCCTCCACCTTCATTGGTTCTGTAGTTGTAACCTGCAGTTGTGAAGTAGTTTAATTTTTCGGTTTTATAATTCAGGTTGGCACTTGCACCATACGTTTCAGGAATACCTGTTGAGGCAATAAAAGTTCCGTTTAGTCCCTGATTTTTTCCTTTTTTAAGAATAATGTTGATCAATCCTGACCCTCCTTCTGCATCATAACGTGCTGATGGGTTTGTAATTACTTCTACTTTATCAATAGCATCTGCCGGAAGCTGGCGTAAAGCTTCGGCAACGTTGATGGCGTTTGAAGGCCTTCCGTCAATTAAAATTCTGATATTATCACTTCCTCTTAAGCTTACGTTTCCTTCGGTGTCAACAGAAACCGATGGAACATTGTCAAGAACATCACTTACAGTTCCGCCTTTTACCATCATATCCTGGCCTACGTTGTATACTTTTTTGTCCAGTTTTATTTCTACTGACGATTTTTCTGCGCGAACAACAACTTCATTCAGTTGTGCTGCGTCTTCAGATAGATTTACGACACCTAAATTAGTATCATCCTGAATATTTTTTCCTTTAATCTCGGTTGCTTTAAACGAAATAAACTCAACTTTTATGTCGTAAGTTCCAGGAGCAATTGCTACATCAAATTCCCCTTTAGGATTTGTGATTCCGCCTGCGATGACTTTAGTGTCATTTGGTGCTGTAATCGAAATGGTGGCATATTCAAGAGGTTGTTTGCTTATTTTTTCGAAAACTTTTCCTGTAACTTTTACTTTGTTTTTACCTGGTGGTTGTTGCGCGTAATTGTAAAAACTTGTAAATAGGAATACAAGTAATACAGCAAATTTGATTTTTTTCATTTTAATTTCTGGTTTCTTTTTCTTTTAGACCGCAAATGTACCTTTTGGTTTAAAGAGAGAAATCACAAAAAAATGTTAATAATGCTCTTTATAATCAATCTAAAAAAGAAGCAACTTTCTCTAAATCGCGTCCTATAATTGCTTTTCCGTCCTTTATAACAATTGGACGTTCTATTAAAATGGGATAATCTGTCATGGCCTGAATAATCTTGTCATTGGTTAATTCTTTTCCTTTATAATTTTCGATCCATATTTTCTCTTTAGTTCGAACTAATTCAATGGCCTCAAGATTTAATTTTTTGAGTAATGCTTTTAGCTCATTAAAATCAGGGGTTTCTGTCAGGTACGGAATGATTTCGTATTCCTGATTGGTTTGCTCAATAAAAGCCACACAGCTTCTTGATTTTCCGCAGCGTGGATTGTGGTAAATTTGTATCATTTTGTTATATTTTAAAGTGTGTTAAGTGAATTAAATTAAAAATTCGGTATTTTAGCAAGACCAAAAGTAAGATTTAGTTGTTAAATCGAATTCTCATTTTTAAATTATTATAAATATGTTTTTAGAGCAAGGAATTAAATCTCAAAATAAGTTTTGGTTGTATCTAGTTGGATCAGTTTTAATTATTATCGCGTCATTTATAGGTCAGATTCCTTTTTCGGTTGCGGTGTTGGGAAAAACTTTGACCGGGAAACAAGCAATTCCAACAGATAATGCTGCCGTTATGAAAATATTCGAACCTAATCTTACCTTGTTTTTGGTTATGATTTCGTTTGCTTTTGCATTTGCCGGTATTTATTTTGTACTCAAATATTTGCATCATCAAACCCTTTTATCGGTTACAACATCAAGAAAAGCGGTCGATTGGAAACGTATTTTTTTCTCCTTTTTTTTATGGTCTTTTTTCACAATATTAAGTTTTGTGGTGGTGTATTTAAACGCTCCTGGAAATTTTGTATGGAATTTTAAACTGGTTCCTTTTTTGATTTTATTGGTTGTGGGGGCGATATTGATTCCCATTCAAACCAGTACCGAGGAATATATTTTCAGAGGATATTTAATGCAGGGTTTTGCTAATTTGGCTCTTAATAGATGGTTTCCGTTAATGATGACCTCTCTTATATTTGGGCTAATGCATATTTTTAATCCGGAAGTTGCTAAAATGGGTTACGTTATTATGGTTTATTACATAGGAACTGGCTTGTTTTTAGGCGTTATTACCCTTATGGATGAGGGAATAGAATTAGCTCTTGGTTTTCATGCTGCCAATAATTTAATTGGAGCTTTATTAGTTACTTCAGATTGGTCTGTTTTTCAGACTCATTCTATTTTTAAAGATTTATCAGAGCCATCTGCCGGCCTTGATGTTATACTGCCGGTTGTTATAATCTATCCTGTTTTACTCTTTATTTTTAGCAAAAAATACAATTGGAGTAACTGGAAAGAAAAATTAACGGGTAAACTAAATGTTGTAGAAATTTCAAATCAATTATAAAATGTCAAAATTAACACACAAAAATGTTCACAACTATTTTAAGATAAATGGTTTTCATTTAAACGCTGACGAGTTGCGCCGTGTTGCTTATGATTATATAAAAGAAGGCGACGGAAATGAAGCTGCAATAGGGGAGTTTCTGCTCGATTGGTTCGATGATAAGGACTATATCGAGATGAAAACTTCCGGAACCACGGGGCTTCCAAAACTAGTAAGATTAGAAAAACAAGCCATGATTCAGTCTGCCTTAGGCACTGGAGATTTTTTCGAATTAGAGCCGGGAAATAAGGCTTTACTTTGTTTGCCTGTGCAATTTATTGCAGGTAAAATGATGTTGGTTCGTGCTATTATTTTAGGCCTCGAATTGGATATTGTTGCGCCAAGCACACAACCATTAGAGCTAAATACAAAAGAGTATGATTTTGTTGCTATGGTACCTTTGCAGGTTCAGAATTCGATTGATGATTTAAAAAATGTAAAAAAACTTATAGTTGGCGGTGCTAAAATGGATACTGCTCTTGAAGAAAAAGTTTTACCATTGATAAAAACCGAAGTCTATGAGACTTATGGTATGACGGAAACGATTACTCATATCGCTGCGAGAAAAGTGGGAGAGAATGTTTTTACCGTTTTGCCAAATGCAAAAATTAGTCAGGATGATCGCGGATGTTTGGTGATTACTGTTGCTGCTATTTCTGATGAGCCAATTGTTACCAATGATTTGGTCGAATTGATAAGAGAGAATCAATTTATTTTCCTGGGAAGAATTGATAATGTTATTAATAGTGGAGGAGTAAAGCTCATTCCAGAACAGATAGAAGCAAAACTGATAGGTAAAATAAATACCAGATTTTTTGTAACAGGAGTTCCGGATACTTCTTTGGGCGAAAAATTAATTCTGGTTATTGAAGGGGAAAAACAGGAATTTGCGCCGGAGTTTTTTGATGTTTTAGATAAATATGAAAAACCAAAAGAGATTGTTTTTGTTCCGAAGTTTAAAGAAAACGAAAACGGGAAGTTGTTGCGTAAGCCAAGTTTGGCTTGATAAATTCCAATATTTTAAATTCCAAATTCCAAATTTCAATTTTACAATTGGAATTTGGAATTTGGAATTTTTTATTTGGGATTTAAAATAGGTTGCTGTTTAGTCCCTACGGGACAAATAGCCTTTTTCTGTATGCTTTTTTACCAATATTTAATCTCTACGAGATATTTCTTTTTGAATATTTATCTTGAAAAAAGGTTTCAATCTGTAAGTTCACTCCGTTAGGAGTTTAATTTAGGTAAAAAAAAGAGCCAATAAGTAAAAATGTCCCGTAGGCCCTATACTTCTCTCTCGTGATAAAATAAATAAATCCCAAATTCCAGTCTTACAATTGGAATTTGGGATTTAAAAATTGGAATTTAAATTTTAACTATTCTTTTATAACAGCGTCTTTGCGTTCCATTAAAGCCATATAAAATCCATCAAAACCAGATTCAGAAGCTAAAATTTTACGATCTTTTATGAAAGTAAATTGTTGTCCGATTTCGGTTTTCAGGAATTTTTCTACCTGCTCCTGATTTTCAGATGGTAAAACAGAACACGTTGCGTAAACTAACTTTCCACCTGGTTTTACAATTTTAGAATAGCTTTCTAAAACTTCTGCCTGTACTTTACGAATATTATCAATAAATTCAGGTCTCAGTTTCCATTTGGCATCCGGATTTCTTTTAAGAACTCCTAAACCACTACAAGGTGCATCAATTAAAACACGGTCTGCTTTTTCGTGTAATTTTTTGATCACTTTTGTAGTATCGATGATTCTGTATTCAATATTAAAAGCACCATTTCTTTTGGCTCTTAATTTCAATTGTTTCAGTTTGCTTTCGTACAAATCCATTGCAATCAATTGTCCTTTGTTTTCCATCAAAGAAGCAATATGCAATGTTTTTCCTCCGGCACCGGCGCAGGTATCTACAACGCGCATTCCTGGTTTTACATCCATAAAACCGGCTACTAATTGTGAGTTGGCATCCTGAACTTCAAAAAGTCCTTGTTTAAAAGCGTCTGTCAAAAATACATTGGCTCTTTCTTTTAATACTAAAGCTTCAGGCTGATCTTTTAAATATTCTGTTTCAATATTCAAATCCATCAACGTATTTCTGAGGCTTTCTTTGGTTCCTTTAAGCGTATTGGTTCTTAAAATAACTTTGGCAGGCTGGTTTTGAGCTGCAATTTCTGTAGCCCAAACTTTTTCTCCAAGTTCTTTTACACCCAATTCATCCATCCAGTCCGGAATAGATTCTTTTAAGGCTCTAACTTTAGATAGTTCATCAAAACGTCCTTTTATTTTTCTTTCAGGAGTTCCTTCCAGTTGTTTCCAATCCGGGATTGGGTATCCTCTTAAAACGGCCCAAACTGCGAACATTCTCCATAGATTTTCTCTGTCGAAAGGTTCTTTTACTTCGGCAATTTCTGCGTATAATCGTTTCCAACGAACAATTTCGTATATCGTTTCAGCAACAAACTTCCTGTCAGAACTTCCCCAACGTTTGTCTTTTTTTAATGCTCTTGCTACCACTTTGTCTGCATATTCTCCTTCATTGAAAATTGCATTTAAAGAATCGATGGTAGTATAAACTAAATTTCTGTGTAATCTCATTTTAATTATTTGAGTTGCAAAGGTACTATTAATTGATTGAAAGTTAAATTTTTAATTTTGATTGTTGTTTTAACTTCCTTTAAAAAGAAAAAAAACACTCTAATAAGTTTAAAAGAGTGTTTTTTGAATGTATTTTAGAATTGATTTATTTGATAATTCGGGTTAGTCCGATGTTTTCCGGAGCGTGAAGCACCATTGGGAATTTCTCTATTTTAACTGAACTACTATCTAGACCAAATGCTCTTTCTTCAGACAAACTCAGTTTCTTGATAAAGAAATAAGAGTTCATGATAATATTTTCGTGCCATCTTAAATCATTATCGTTCGATAAGAATTTCTCAGACAATACAAATTTGAAATCACCAATAATATTGTTTTTGTTTAATGATTCGTAACGGCTGGTAATATCTACTTCGCCACGTTTTACCATATCGCGAATTACTTCTCTAAACATCAAATTGATTTTGGTAGGCTCTCTAAATCCTAAATTAAAATCGATTCTGTAAATGTCGTCTTTCGCAATTTCGGTAACTTTATATTGTGTTTTATATGGTTCAGTCAAAATATTTACGTGAACAAACCAATAGATATCAGCTCTTTTTGGTCGTTTTTGTAATATCGAATAAATTACCTTTTCCTCCAGTTCATCTACGCGATTAGCATTGGTCATATAAACCAAATGTGTTGCGTATTTAGGAATAGATAAGTCTTCGCTCAACTCCATTAATACTTTCTTGTAATCGTCAATTTTGATGATTTTAGTATAGCTTTTGTTAATTTTCTTAGCCAGATACCAGATTGTCATTATCGAGATAAGTACAGACGCAATGATTAAAGTAACGTAACCTCCATCTGCAAATTTGGTAATATTAGCAATCAGGAAACTGAATTCAATTAATAAATAAATGGTAATAAGCGGCACCATGAAGTATAATTTTACACGCTTCATGATTAAGTAATAATTAAGTAAAATAGTAGTCATGATCATACATAGTACAATAGCTAAACCGTACGCATGCTCCATATTACTTGATTTTTCGAAATGTAAAACGATTCCAACACAACCAAAAAACAACAACCAGTTAATTGACGGAATGTATAATTGTCCTTTTACTTCGGTAGGATATTTGATTTTTACTTTTGGCCAGAAATTCAGACGCATTGCTTCGTTGATCAATGTAAATGAACCGCTTATAAGGGCCTGAGAAGCAATAACCGCTGCTAAAGTCGCGACAACAATTCCGAATGGTAAAAACCAATGCGGCATAATAAGATAAAACGGATTTCCGTTTTCTCCGCCTAATTGTTGTAAAGTACTTCCTTCATGGTGCGTTAAATACGCAGCCTGTCCAAAATAATTTAATACCAAAGTCAGTTTTACAAAAATCCAGCTGATTCTGATGTTTTTTCGACCACAGTGACCCATATCAGAGTACAATGCTTCAGCTCCTGTTGTACATAAAAATACTAATCCAAGAACAAAAAATCCTTCAGGATGTATTTGTAATAAATGATAAGCATAATATGGGTTAATGGCTTTTACAACTTCAGGATGTTGCAAAATTTGAATGAATCCTAATGTGCCAAGCATAGCGAACCAAATTAGCATCATTGGTGCAAAAAACTTTCCAACCAGCTTGGTTCCAAATTGTTGTATGGTAAATAAAATAAATAGAATCCCAATTACAATATATACTATTGTATCAGTTTCCATTTTAGGATAAAATGCTCTAATTCCTTCTACCGCTGATGATATCGAAATAGGCGGCGTTATAATTCCATCGGCAAGCAATGCGCTTCCTCCAATTATGGCGGGCACAATGAGCCACTGAATTTTTGTTTTTTTGACTAACGCATATAATGCAAAAATACCACCTTCGCCATGATTATCAGCACTTAAGGTAATAAGTACGTATTTTATTGTAGTTTGTAAAGTCAAAGTCCAAAAAACACATGAGATACCTCCTAATACAATATCCGCGTTTATGATATGTTCGCCAAGTATGGCTTTCATTACATATAATGGAGAAGTACCGATATCCCCATAAATAATCCCTAATGTGATCAATAAACCCCCTATAGACAACTTACTATGTAAGTTTTTATGCGATGCGCTCATGTATGTTTTTATAAAAGACGGTTGCAAATTTACTGTTTTAAAACAAATTAGAGTCAATTATAAGAAAAAAGATAAAAAAAAGCACAATCGTCAAATTGTGCTTTAGTTTTTTATTTAGAAATGCGAATTTAATATTAACCTCTTCTTCCGCCTGAACTTCTTGTGCCTGCGCTGTTTTCTCTTTGTGGCTGGCTGCTTCTTGATTCCTGGCTTGCTCTTGGAGTTTCAGAACGCTGAGTGTTTTGAGCTCTTGGTGAGCTTGATCTGCTTTCTGAACTTCCTCTGTTTTGGGAGTAGTTTCTTGTTGGTTCTGCTCTCTGCGGAGAGGGAGTTTCTGTTCTTTGAGTATAAGTTCCTCTATTATTTGTATTTCTTGGTGTACTTTCTCTTGAAACATTAGAATTATTCTGACTGTAATCTCTTCTGTTAGTTGTGTTTTCAACTCTTGCCGGATTGTTATTGTTTACCGTAGCCGAATTACCTCTGTTTACAGGAGTTGAACGATTAGTGTTGTAACTTCTGTCAGTATTAGTTCTGTTTTCAGCATAGTTTCTGTTTGTAGTTCTATTGTCTGTTGCAGATGTTCTATTTGTATTAGATCTGTTTGTATTGTAAGTGTTTTGGTTTCTGTTAGATTCTCTGCTTGCAGTACGTCTTTGATCTAAATCATACCTGTTTGTTACATTAGCATGTCTTTGAGCAAAGCTATAGTTAGGACGTCTTGTTTCGTAACCGTAAGTACGTCTTGATGCGTATAAAACCGGAGCTCTGTAACTTCTTCTTGTTGTTACGTAATTGTAATGATTGTTTACATTGATATAAACCCCAATGTTGTTTCTATATCTGTAAATTGGGTAAGGGCTCCACGCTGCATAGTAGGTTGGATAATAATTCCATCCCCAGGTAGAGTAATATGGTCTGTAATTATTTACCCAAAATGAGGTATATATTACTGGCGCAACACTGTAAACCGGCTCATAAATATAATTGTCTCCGTATAAATAAGTATTACCTACCACCTGTACGCTTACTTTATTGTAATTATCTCTTTCTACATCGATTGTTGCAATATCCTGGTAAACATCACGATCAAGAACTGCCTGGATAATTACAACGTGAGTTCTGTCTTCTACAGATTCTATCACACGTAAATAATCAACCTGATCATCGCCATTTAAATCAAGATTCGAGATTTGATATTTTGGATCATTCAAACGTCTTTCGAAATCCTGAAGATTGGCTGATTCACCAAAGATAGAAGCTACTGCTCTTAAGTCTAAGTTATCGCTTATATCTGAATTTTTTGCATATACAGTAGTTTGGCTTTGTGCTGAACAAGAACCAAAAACTAAAGCTGCAAACGCTATTAAAAGTAAATTAGTTTTCATGATAAAATCATATTAAAGATTAATACTGGGAGATATCCAATTACTGTGCCAGAAAAAAACAAGGAACTTATTTTATATGTTATAAATAATTGTATTTTAGCAATAAAAAAAACTGATTTATATGAGAAAAGTAATATTTTTTTTCGGTGCTTTAATTTTATTAATGTCTTTTAAAGCGCTGAATCATAATGATGAAAGACCGTTTTACAGTGGTTTTACTTCAATACAAATAGATACTTTATTTCAGGATAAAATTAGTATTAGAGCGATCTCAATAGACAAGAATAAAGTTTGGTACGGAGCTGATAATTCCCGATTTGGCTATTATGATTTAGATAAAAAAGAGAAGTTTGAAGATCGTATTTATCGTGATACCTTGAATCTGGAATTTAGAAGTATTGCTCAAAATTCTCAAAGTATATTTTTACTAAGCGTAGGAAATCCTGCACTGCTTTATCAGGTTTCTAAAAAAACACAAAAAGTAAAATTAGTTTATAAAGAAGTGAACGCTAAGGTGTTTTACGACAGCATGCAATTTTGGAACGATAAGGAAGGAATAGCAATTGGTGATCCTACCGAAGATACTTTTTCGATTATTGTAACACGTGATGGAGGAGAAACCTGGACAAAAATATTATCGGATAAACTACCTACGAATGCTGAGGGTGAAGCTGCTTTTGCCGCAAGTAATTCGAATATCGTGATAAAAGGAAATGATACATGGTTGGTTTCAGGAGGAAAAAAAGCACGAGTATTTTACTCTGCCGATAAAGCTAAAACATGGAAAGTAATCGAAACGCCTATTGTTCAGGGAAAAACAATGACCGGTATTTTTACAGCTGATTTTTACGATGCCAAACACGGATTTATTGCCGGTGGAGATTATGAACTTCCGAACAAAAAAACAGACAACAAAGCTTTTACTACTGATGGAGGAAATACCTGGAAGTTAATAGGGCAGGAAATGGGTTTTGGATACGCGTCGTGCGTGCAATACGTTCCGGGCGGAAATGGTAAGGAAATTATTTGTGTGGGTTCTGAAGGGATTCAGTACTCTCAGAATGGTGGCGAAAACTGGACGCAATTATCAACGGATACAAAATTTTTTACGATTCGTTTTATCAATAGAAATACTGCGATTGCTGCAGGTCATAATAAAGTAGTAAGACTTCGTTTTAAATAGTCTTAAAATAACAAGAACCCTAAATAATAAAGTAAGTATTATTATATAGGGTTCCTGTCGCTGTTGTTCTTTAAATGTGGCTTTTTATTTGTTGCCGGCTTTATCTCTGTATTGTTTTAATAATTTTCGATTAAAATCGTCTTCAGATTTTTTAAGCTTTAATATTTTCTTTGCCGAAAGTATCTTTTTTAAATTGGTATTGTATTTATCACGTAAAAGGTACAATTCCTTATCTGTGCTTTCTATTTGCGATAAAAGAGTAGCGGCTTCTTTTTCTGACATCGTACTAATATTATCATCATCTAATTTGCGTAAATACACTTTCATTTTTTCGTGACGCAATTCAAATTGTTTGTCATCGTAAGCATTGTAAACAGGCCAGAATTTCTCCGCCTCAGTAGAGGTAAGTTCCAGCTCGGTAGTTAAAAAAGAAACTTTATAAGCCTTAATTTTTTCTCGCTTTTCATCTGTTTTATCGTTTTGGGCATAAAATGAGAAAGTAGCAAAGAATAGAATTATTGGTAATATATTTTTAATTTTCATCTTTTGATATTTTTATTTATTCTGAAATTAAATTTTCAATGTTTGGATTTGAAGCCAAAATATCTTCTAGTGTTTCCTGTTCAAGGGCAACACTTTTATTAAGTTTGTCAATATCTTTAGTATCCAGTTCTTTAATTAAATCATACTGATTTAGGTTAGACTGATAGGATAAATAGGTTTCCAAAGTATCTTCGTCAAGTTCTTTAGAGGTATTATTATAGTTGTTTATGATTGGAATCATTAACGCCATAAAAACTACAGCGGCAGCAATCATAGAAAGTACCTTTTTACGTTTGTAAATCGGAATTACTTTTACTTCTTTCTCTTCGTTCAGCTGCTGTAAAACTTTTGCCGAAAAATTATCAAAATAATTTTCCGGAGTTTTAAATCCAGTGGCTATTTTCGGTTCGTTTTCTAATTTAAATGCTTTCATAATATCTATAAGACAGGTTTTGTTACAAAAGGTTTAATTTGATGTAACATATATTTCAATTTTTTTTACAGCATGATGATAAGATGCTTTCAGAGCGCCAACTGAAGTTCCTAAGATTTCAGCAATTTCTTCGTATTTTAATTCCTGAAAATACTTCATTTTAAAAACCAATTGTTGCTTTTCCGGTAAGGTTACAATAGCTTTTTGAAGTTTGATCTGAATTTCATCACCATCAAAATAAACATCGGCTTTCAAATTGTCGATGGTTTTATTTTGTAAAGCTTCAGATGTTATTCCGCTTAGTTTTGCTTTTTGGTTTAAAAAAGTCAGAGCTTCATTGGTGGCGATTCGATACATCCAGGAGAAGAGTTTACTCTCTCCTTTGAAATTTTTTAAATACTGAAAAACTTTCACGAAAGTGTTCTGCAATACATCATCTGCATCATCATGATTCAAAACAATGTTTCGAATATGAGAATATAAAGGTTTCTGATAATCAGACACGAGTTTTTGAAACGCGGTGTTTTGCGTTTTAGGATTTAATAATTCTTGTATAAATTCCTTCTCGTCTGTCAAATTCCTTGATTTATCTTATTAGAATGAATTTTAAACAAAAGGTTTAATCAGCTCTAAATAAATTAGAATTCTGATTCTTCTTCAGTAGTTTTAGGAGTTGTTGTTTTAGGAACCACTTTTGGTTTTGGTGCTGCTTTTGGTGTTTGTGCAGGATCTGTTTCTGTAGGTTCTACAGATGTTGGTTCTGTATTGGCTCTGTAAACAGGAGCTTTTACAACAGGAACAACTTTTGGTTTAATAGGATAATAAACTTCGGTCATCAGCTTAGACGGACTTTTTACATCCAGTTTGCTAATAGTTAAAATTTCAAGGTGAGACCAGCTTAAATTCGGCGTTATTTTTTCTTTATTTATAAAAGCTGTGGTTTTTGCCATTGCTTCGTTTAGATGCGTGTAATCACCCGTTAAAGTTGTTTTTACTGCTTCAAAACCATCCAGTTTTCCTCCCGAAATATCACTTCCTGCGGTGGTCAGGATTTCTTTGTTTGTAGGCAAACAAATCGAAATTTTTGCCAATCCGGTTGTGGTGTCGTAAGTATGGTAAATAATAAAAGGTTTTCCGTTGGTAGACAAGCCATTGTTTTCGCTGAATTCAATAAGTTTAGGAATAACAATTCTGGCGTTTTTGGTTATTTTTGGAATTTCACTTGTAAAAGTTTGTCTGATATAAGCAGTTTCGGTTTTTCTTACCACGCCATTTACTTTAATAGCATATGTTTTAGTTTCGAAATCCAGGTTTTTATCAATGTTGGCAAGACTTTTTTCGTAAATAGTTCCAATAACTTTATCAGAACCTCCGTTTAGGGCTGTATATACTTTAAACAAAAAGCTCATCGTTCCTGTTGCTTTCCAGGTTACTTTTGTTTTTCCTCCCAAAGTATCTTTAAAAGTCCAGTTTACATCAGCTTCTGTTCCGTCGTATTTCATTTTTTGCTGAATGCTTTCTCCTTCTTTGGTTTTTAAGGTAATGGCATTTCCGTTTCCTTCGGCTCCAGCCCAATAATAAGAGGCGCCATTTCCAGCTGTTTTATTAGGGAATGTCATTTTCATCGAAGGATCTGCTACTGACCACGATTCAAAATCTTCGTAATTTCTAAAATCATTTACATAATTATAAACAGTTGCTTTTGGGGAGTTAATCACTTTGCTTCTTTCTACAGAAAAAAACCCCTTTTGGGTAGCGACAAAAACAGTTAGCGCAACTAAGCTTAATAATAATAAAAGGAATAAATATTTTAGAATCTTCATTGGGAGTCATTTATTTGGTGTCGTAAAGTTATAAATTTTATTACTAGTCACGCTAATTGTGTAGCAATAAAAGTATACTTTATAAAATTATATGTGGTCAATAAAAGCTTTAAATAAAACGTTTTTTCAGTAGTTTAATTGTAAAACTTCTGAAATTATTTGATTCTAAATATAGCAATAAATTTTCGAAATTATCTTTTAAAGAAAAATTTGATCACAAATAACAGGGCAATAAAAATAAGGAACACTATTAATACTTTGTAATTTCCTTTATAAAAAATTCTGTGTAATGCGAGATCTTTTCGATAAGCAAATATCATTACGATTACAAATGCAATAAAAAAACAGAGTGCGAATATTAATTGTCCTTGACTAAACATAGTTGAAAATTATTTTTGACAAATTTAGAGAATTGTATATGAATAGTTGCTAATTTGGCATTTCATTTAAGTAAATAAAATCATGAAGAAACAACTTAATGCGGTTACTGAATTTCATACTGCTTTTAAAATAGGTCACAGTCAAACACCAATTGCTGATTTGGGCGAAACTAAAAAAATCCTTCGTTATAATTTAATGAAAGAAGAAAATGAGGAGTATCTCGAAGCAGTTCAGAATAATGATTTGGTCGAAATTGCTGATGCTCTTGGAGATATGATGTATATTTTATGCGGAACCATTATCGAACATGGTTTACAGGATAAAATCGAAGCTGTTTTTGATGAAATCCAACGTAGTAATATGAGTAAACTTGGCGAAGACGGACAGCCAATTTACAGAGAAGACGGAAAAGTAATGAAAGGGCCTAATTATTTTAAACCTGATTTTTCTAAGCTTTTATAAGAAGATTAACCGCAAAGAACGCAAAGTTTTTTTTGGGGTAGTCCTTGTAAAATAAGAACAAAAAGTTCGCAAAGCTTCGCAATTTTGTCATTTCGACGGAGGAGAAATCCTCGCAAGTAACTCCGCAATGAGAATCCAATCTTTGTCGAGCTTCTAACGAGGATTTCTCCTTCGTCGAAATGACAAGATTGTGGAAAAAAGTAACCCGACAAATTCTAAAATTTGTCGGGTTTTTATATTTAAAACAATCTTTGGTTATTGGACTTTAACCGTCCATCCAAAAGTATCTTCAGAAAGTTTGTTTTGAAGATTGGTTAGTTTTTCTTTTAAAAGTGCAGCGTATGAATTTTCTACCGGAGCCATTTCATAGTAAACATCCTGATAAGAGAAACCTTTGATAACGCTGATAACTGCAGCAGTTCCTGCTCCGAAGATTTCTTTCAAAGATCCGTTTTTGGCAGCTTCAACCAATTCAGAAACAATAACCGGGCGAACTTCTACATTAAGACCTTCTTTTTCTGCCATAGCAATCAAACTTTTTCTGGTAATACCATCTAAAATTCTTTCGCTTGTTGGAGCAGTTAGTAAGGTGTCATTAATTCTGAAGAAAACGTTCATTGTTCCCGCTTCTTCCAGTTTTGTATGCGTTGCATCATCTGTCCAGATTACTTGCTGAAAACCATCTTTGTTTGCTAAATTTGTTGGGTAAAACTGTGCAGCGTAGTTTCCTGCAGCTTTTGCAGCTCCAATTCCACCATTTGCAGCTCTACTATAATGTTCAGCAATAATTACTTTTACTTCGCCGGCATAATACGATTGTGCAGGAGAAAGTAAAATCATGAATTTATATTCATCAGAAGGATTTGCAACAACGCCAGCGCCTGTAGCAATCATAAAAGGACGAATATACATGCTGCTTCCGTTTCCTTTTTGAACCCATTCCTGATCGATTTTCAATAACTCATTTAAACCATCCATAAAAATAGCTTCAGGTACTTCCGGCATTGCCATACGAACTGCTGAATTATTAAAACGCTTGAAGTTTTCATCAGGTCTAAACAACCAAACATCATTATTGTCATCTTTGTAAGCTTTCATTCCTTCAAAAATAGCTTGTCCGTAGTGAAAGACTTTTGAAGAAGGATCCATTAAAATTGGAGCATAAGGCTTAATGACAGGATTTTGCCACTCTCCATTTTTAAAATCACATTCGAATAAATGGTCTGTAAAAACAGCACCAAAGCTTAAGTTTTGAAAGTCTACTCCGCTTATTTTTGACGAAGTTGCTTTTCTGATTTCAATTTTGCTTGTTTGAGTTGTACTCATAATTATGTAAAGTTTTTATGTAATTTTCATTGTAAAGAAGGATTCTAAAACAATGATTTGGTGTTAAATAGAATTTACTGAATGCAAAATTAAGTAAAAATATATAAATTCCTTAGTAAAACTGCATTATTTATGGCGTTTAACTGAGATTTATTTATCTTATAATAAAGTGAAAAAATTAAGATGTTTTTATAAAGAATTTATGAAAAAACTGCCGTTTTTTAAGGCTTTACGCATTTGTTTTGACTAAATTTGACTGTTAAAAATAAATAAATTCCAGAGATATCCATTATAAAGTTCTAAAAAGTGAAGAGAGAAATAATTAAAACGCTAGATGGCTCAACGACAATTCATTTGCAGGATTGGGATGAGTGCTACCATTCTAAACACGGCGCCATTCAGGAAGCAAAACATGTATTTATAAAAAACGGACTTTCATTATTTGAAGATAAACCGGTAAGTATTCTGGAAATTGGTTTTGGAACAGGTTTGAATGCTTTTATCACTTTTTTAGAATCGAATCAAAAAAATCAAAAAATTGATTATGTGGGAGTAGAGGCGTATCCTGTTGAGGCATCGGAAGTTTTAGAAATGAATTATGTCAGTGAACTTGATGCATTGGAATTTGAGAACATTTTTGAAGAAATGCATAAGTATGAATGGGATAAAAAAAATGAAATTTGCAACACATTCTCGTTAACCAAAAGGAAACAATTTTTTCATGAAATAGACGATTTTGAAACTTTTGATTTGATTTACTTTGACGCCTTTGGATATAGAGTACAACCGGAGTTGTGGAGTACTGAAATTTTCAGGAAAATGTACAACAGTTTAAAGCTAAATGGAGTTTTAGTTACCTATGCTGCCCGCGGAGTTGTTAAAAGAAGTATGATTGAAGTTGGATTTACTGTCGAGAAATTAGCAGGTCCTCCGGGAAAACGAGAGATGTTTCGAGCCTTTAAAAAGGTTTAAATGAGTTGTTTAGAATGATTCTATATTGATTTATGCATATTAAGAAAACGTATTCGTTGCTAAAGTTTTTAAAATAATAAGTTAAAATAAACGCATATGAATGATATTTGATTAAATTTGTGCGAGTTTAGAAATATAGATAACCCCCGAAAATCTTATTTTATTATGTCAAAAATGATGTTTGATTACACGAAATCAATACTTGAGAGAGTAAGTTTCGATCCGATACTTTTCTGTAAAGAATTAGAAAAAGCTATCAAAACGCTGTTACCATACGAAATGGAGCAATTACAGGAATGGTTAATGAATTTTATTATCGAAAAACCAGAACTAAAACAAAGTTTACTACTAATCAAAGTATAAAAAAAAAGGAGCCAAATTGGCTCCTTTTTTTATGTCTATTTCTTTTGTAGCGGACTCACAATTTGAACGTTCTGAAAAACAATTGCTCCTTTTACAACTCCGGCAATTGTAGATCGCAGAGCGTCGATGATTTGCATTTTTAATTCGCTTTTTGGGTAAATTAAACTTACCTCACGAGCGGGTTTTGGTTCCTTAAAATTTCGTAGCTTCAGTTTGTCGGAATCTTTTAAGTCTAAGGTGTGCAAGTACGGAAGTAGCGTTGTACCCAAACCTTCGTCGGCTAATTTTATCAGGGTTTCAAAGCTGCCGCTTTGTATCTGAAAATTATTCTGGTCGATATCAGTACCATTTTTGCATAAATTCAAAATTCCGTCTCTAAAACAATGTCCGTCCTGCAAAAGCAAAATTTCATTGATGTTTAAATCCGAAACTTCAATTTCGTCTTTCTGAAAACTGGCGTGATGTTCCGGGATATACGCTACAAAAGGTTCAAAATACAAAACAATCTCTTTTATTTTTTCGTCTTCAAGCGGCGTTGCGGCAATGGCAGCATCAAGATGTCCGTTTTTTAATTTAATAATAATCTCATCTGTGTTGAGCTCTTCGATTAAGAGTTTTACTTTTGGATATTTTTTGATAAAATTGTTTAAAAACATTGGTAAAAGAGTAGGCATTATGGTAGGTATAATTCCTAAACGAAATTCCCCTCCAATAAAACCTTTTTGCTGTTCTACAATATCTTTGATTCTATCTGCTTCATTAACAATATTTTTGGCCTGATTTACAATTTTTTGACCAATGTCTGTAAGCTGAATGGGTTTCTTACTTCTATCAAAAATTAAAATATTAAGCTCTTCTTCAATCTTCTGAATCTGCATACTTAATGTAGGTTGTGTAACAAAACATTTTTCGGCAGCAAGTGTAAAATTTTTGTGTTCGGCAACAGCTAACACATATTGTAATTGAGTAATCGTCATTTTGATAGTATTTTGTGATGCAAAAATAAGAAAATATAATTTTTTTTTATACTATTTTAAAAGAACTTATATTAAATTTGTAGTAAACTTATTATAAAACGAAAAACTATGAAAACAAATATTTTAGGATTGCCTGTAAAAGAGTCAGAATTGTTAGTAAAGGAATTGAATATTCTGTTGTCAAATTTTCAAGTATATTATCAAAACTTAAGAGGAATACACTGGAATATTCGTGGTAAACGTTTCTTTGATTTACATGTTAAGTTTGAAGAATTATACACAGATGCCCAATTAAAAATTGATATGATCGCAGAAAGAGTATTAACAATAGGAGGGACTCCGTTACATACATTCGAAGATTATATTAAAAATAACAAATTGGCAGTTGGAAAAAATATCTCGAATGATGAAAAAGCAGTTCATCTTATTGTAAATTCTTTATCTGATTTATTGAGAATTGAAAGAGAAATTTTGAATCAATCTGATGAAATTAATGATGAGGGAACAAATTCTATGATGAGTGACTTCATTGCAGAGCAGGAAAAAACAATCTGGATGATGAGAGCATGGTTAGAAGAAGAATTGTAAAGCCTTGTTTATAAAATAATTAAAAGCAGAATTGTCACATTAGATAATTCTGCTTTTTTGTTATTGTTAAATTTGTATAAAAATTTTGCTCACAAGCTTTGATTTTATTTGTTTAACACTATTTTTGCTTCGATGAAAATACTAGCCCGTATATTATTATTTATATTTATTGCCTTCTTATCGACCCCAACAATTGTTCAGGCGATAAAGAAAGGGACTAATACGGCTATATCTTTTAATTGTGCAGAAGAAGAAGTTCATAAGGAACTTAAATCTATAGTACATCCTGTGGTATTAGAACATGAGGTAGTATTACCTGTCTATATTCAGAAGAAAACGATTGTTTCTGAAAACATCGTAAAATTAGATAATATTTCTCCGAGCATATTTGCTCCACCTCCCAACTTGATATAATACTTCCGATTATTTTGAACTACACTGCATTTTTGATTAAATGTGGTAAATCTTTAATGAATAATTTTTTTAGTATTGTATTATTATGACAAAAAAAATCAATCTTTTTGCCAACCTTAAATCTGATTTCGCTTCAGGTTTAGTGGTTTTTTTGGTGGCTCTTCCATTGTGTTTAGGTATTGCAATGGCCTCTGGAGCGCCGTTGTTTTCTGGTATTATCGCAGGTGTTATTGGTGGTATTATTGTTGGCTATCTAAGTCAGTCACATATTAGTGTTTCGGGGCCAGCAGCTGGATTAACAGCTATTGTTTTAACCGCTATTACTGATTTTGGTGCTTTCGATGTGTTTTTAATGTCTGTTTTTATTGCGGGACTAATTCAGTTAGCATTAGGGTTTTTAAAAGCCGGAAGTATCTCGAATTATTTTCCCACAAATGTTATTGAGGGAATGCTGGCGGGTATCGGTATTATTATTATCCTGAAACAATTGCCGCATGCTTTTGGTTATGATGCAGATTTTGAAGGTGATCAGGCTTTTATTCAAAACGACGGAAGCAATTCCTTTTCATTTTTATTTGATGTGCTAAATCATATACAATTAGGAGCAGTAGTGGTTTCACTAGTTTCGCTTGTAATATTGATCTCTTGGGATAAAGTACCTTTTTTAAAGAAATTAAAATTAATTCCGGGAGCGCTTGTTGCTGTTGTTATAGGTATAGCTTTAAATGAATTTTTTATAGCTACAGGAAGCTCATTGGCAATTGCAAAAGAACATTTGGTTTCATTGCCAGTTCCAAAGTCTTTTGATGAATTTAAATCTATTTTAATTACGCCAAATTTTGCCGCGGTTACAAATCCGCAAGTTTGGGTAGTTGCTATTACAATTGCCATTGTAGCTTCTATAGAAACACTTTTATGTATCGAGGCAGCCGATAGAATGGATGTGCAAAAACGTTACACCAATACCAATGTTGAGCTTAGAGCACAAGGTATAGGTAATATTGTAAGTTCACTTTTAGGTGGTTTACCAATGACATCAGTTGTGGTAAGGTCATCTGCTAATAATAACGCAGGTGCAAAATCTAAAATGTCAGCTATAATTCATGGTGTGCTTTTACTAATAAGTGTTTTGTCTATTCCTGCAATATTAAATAAAATTCCGTTGGCTACTTTGGCAACTGTATTAATTTTGGTAGGATATAAATTAGCAAAACCTGCAACATTCAAACATTTTTGGGAGAAAGGGAAATATCAATTTATACCTTTTGTTGCCACTTTAGTGTTTGTTGTAGCAACAGATTTACTTAAAGGTGTGGCTTTAGGAATTATCATTAGTGTGATTTTTGTACTAAGAGGAAATCTAAAAAGAGCTTACAGTTTCAAAAAAGAAGAATACGAAGATGGCGATGTTATTCATATCGATTTGGCTCAGGAAGTTTCATTCTTGAATAAAGCAGCTATTAAATTAACATTGAATGAAATTCCGGAAAACTCTAAAGTAATTATCAATGCGCAGGATACCGAATATATTGCCCATGATGTGCTGGATTTAATTCGTGAGTTTAAAGAAACGAGAGCAATTGATGAAAATATCAAGGTAAAACTAAAAGGATTTAAAGAAGCTTACGAGCTTGAAAATTCACCTGATCTTAATAATCATGTATCCATAGAACATTATTATGACGTTGCAAAAAGAGCATTGGTCAAAAAAGAAACGATAAAAGAAGATTTTTAAACAAATTAAATTAATTAAGGTATTTCTTCATTGTGAGAAATATTAAAAATTAGATAACTTTACATTAGTTATTTTTAATATGTTTAATCATGTAGAAATACCATTCAAAAAAAAACAAAAAAATGAGAGAGTTTTATAAGCAGTTATTAGAAAACAACAAAGAGTGGGTTGAAAAATCATTAGCATTAGATCCTAATTATTTTGCAGATTTAGCAAAAGGACAAACTCCGCCATTATTATGGATTGGATGTTCTGACAGCCGTGTTCCTGCAAATGAAATTATTGGAGCTAAACCAGGAGAAGTTTTTGTGCATCGTAATATTGCCAATATGGTTGTTCACTCTGATATGAATATGCTGAGTGTTCTGGATTACGCTGTAAATGTACTAAAAGTAAAACATGTTATTGTTTGCGGACATTACGGTTGTGGTGGTGTAAAAGCAGCAATGGGTAATATGTCTGTCGGAATTATCGACAACTGGATTCGTCACATTAAAGATGAGTATCGTTTGCATGATAAATACTTAAACTCAATTGAAGATGAAACAGAACGTTTTAATGCTTTTGTTGAAATCAATGCTAAAGAACAAGTATACAACCTGGCAAAAACTTCGATTGTACAAAGTGCATGGAAAAACGGTCAGGATTTAATGCTGCACGGATGGGTTTATGGTTTGAATTCAGGTTTTGTAACCGATTTGAATGTAAATATTGCTTCGAATGATGAATTAGATGAGGTATATCAGCTAAGTAATCTATAAAAATTAAAAAATCGCCTCAAAAGGGCGATTTTTTTTATTCATTTTCATCCAGATTTTCGTTAAAGGCCGACGGCAGTAAAGTTGGAATAAACTTTATTAGAATTGGTAATAACAAACTTCCGCCAGGAAGTAAAAATATAGTTAATGACGGAATGGTTTTGCAAATATCTAAAAGCTGTTTTTTTACTTTTTTCTTTTCTTTGGCATCCAGATCCCTGGTTGTAGAATAAGCCAGTAGAACCATTAATTCCTTACTCTGAATAATTTCCTTAACTAGTCTGTTTTTGTTTCTTACAATCAGTTTTACAACGCTGTGCGTCATTTGATCATAGAAATGCTTGACTGGGTTAGAATAATTAAAATAGGGAATTTTCTTTTTATGAGTTGTAATAAAAGTATTTGTTGTATCGATACTTTGGGTAACAAAATCATCAGAAACTCCCATCATTGATCCTAACGAGTATAAAAAATAAGCTTCTTCATTTTCGACAACACCATCGCTCCATAAAGCCATTCCGGCCATATCAATTAAATAATAATGTTCCAGTTTATTACTGAAATAGTCGAGCTGTAAGGTTTCTAATGTATCTACAGTAACTTTTGAGAATTTCGAATATCGAATAGAAGCTTCAAAAAGTTTAATTAATAAATCGTCGTGTTGTGATTTGACAGTTTTGGTTTTTAAGGCCAAAGCTACAATGCCCAATACAGTTTCTTCGATTCGTTTTAAATATTTTTCAGGAATTGCGCCTTTTTCCAGGTATTGTCTAAAAGCCAAAACATCAATAAACAAAAGCGCATTGGTTACTAAATGCGAAAAGTTTTTACTAATGATGCTGTCATTTGTCTGAACTCGTTGATCAATTATATTTTCTAAAGAAAGGGAAGGAGTGTCTTTTGGAAGTAAAATTTTGAACAAATTAAACCCTTCAGGATTCATTTCTTTATAAAATTTTAAAACTTCGCTGATAAAGTTATTGGGTTCAAAGCTTCTTTTTTCTAAACAAAAAACGCCGTACAAAGTATTTAATAAAGCAACTTTAGAAATTTCGGTTTTAAACCAGCCTTTTATATGAATTGGAATTCGGGAATCGATAGTTATGATGTGGCCATAGATAAAACCGGTTTCTCTGACTTTATAGTAAAACGAATCTGTAGTCTCAAAAGGTATAGCTTCTGAAAATTTTTGTTCACTAAAAAACTTATCTATCCAACCTGGTGCTGATGGGTTAATCATTAACTTTAATTTATAGCTGCAAAGCTATATCTTTTTCTTGTCTTAGGATAAATTTTAAATGAAATAACCACTAGATTTTGTGAAAATGTAGTGGTTATTGTTTTTTTATTTGATGATTCCGGCACAAGCAACTCTTCCGCCTGCATTTCCGGTTGGCTGAGTTGTAAAATCATCAGTTCCCTGATGTACAATCAAACCTTTTCCAAGAACATCTTTGTTGGTGTCTCCACAACCAATACACCATTCGTCAGTGGTTAATGTGATAGTTCCGTTACCTTTTGCATCAGCAGTAAAGTTTCCGATGTCTCCTTTGTGGTATTCAGCAACACCCCATTTTCCGTGTTTTTTAAAAGTTGGATTCCAGTGTCCTCCGGCTGAACTTCCGTCGGCTGAACTACAATCTGCTTTTTCGTGAATGTGTATCGCGTGAACTCCCGGAGTTAAACCAGTCATTTTTGCAACAAAAGTTACTTTGCCGTTTTTCTCTGTAAAAGTAGCAGTTCCTGCAACGGCACTACTGCTTTTTGGCTCTAAGGCAACAGTCAGGGTTTTGGCATCGTTTGATTTTGTATTGGTCTTACAGCCAATGATTAAGGCGGTAATTATAGCGAAGGAAACGATAATTTTTTTCATATATAAGGGCATTTAAATTAATGATTAAGTAAATTTAACATAAAATTCCGACATTGATTGAAGCTAATTAGTTAAAAAAATCTAAAACTATTGGTTGTTATTTAATGTTGTGATATACAATCAACCCAAAATTATTGTGTAATTTCGTATAGGCTCCGATTTGATTTTTTTTTAAATCTGTATTTATTATTTATAATTTAATCTGTAAAATTATGATAAAGAATATTCTAACGTTAGTTTTTTTGGGAGTTGTCGTAATTTCCTGTAATGCTTCTAAAACTAAAAAAGAAAGCGCTGTTAATCAGTTGGAAGGAACATGGGAACTGAATTATATTACAGGTCCCAGAATAGCTTTTGAAGGTTTATATCCCAATAAAAAACCAACGATAAATTTCGATCTCGCGGAAAATCGTGTATCAGGAAATAATAGTTGTAACTCTTTTACAGGTAAACTCATTTTGACTGATAATAAAATCGATTTTACACAAGGTATGGCAGTCACCAAAATGATGTGTATGAATGGGCAACAAGGCGAGCAGGTTTTTATGAGCACTTTACCCAAAATCACATCATATGATATTACTGATGATGGTAAAACCTTGAATTTTATTTCTGGTGACATTGCCATGATGAGATTTAATAAAAAATAGATCTTTTTTTTACTTTATTAAAACTTTATTTTATGAAAACTAAATTATTCATTTTATTAGTGTTATCCTGTTTATTGAGTTTTCCTCTTTTTGCGCAGGAAAAAACAAAGAAAGAATTAAAAGCAGAAAGAGATTTGCAGAAACAAAAAGAAATCGAAACGCTTATTGATTCTAAAAAGTTTGATTTCGAAGCTCAAAAAGTCAATCCACAAGGAGGAAGAGTGATTAATCTGGATTATAATATGTATTTTTTAAAATTTAATACAGAAAAAACAACTTGTGATTTACCTTTTTTTGGACGTGCTTTTAACGTACCATACGGAGGCGGCGATGGCGGAATAGTATTTGAAGGCGTACCGGAAAACATAAAAGTAGAAAAAAAGAAAAAGAGTTTTTTAGTAAGAGCTACCGTTAAAGGAAAAGATGATGTATATGATTTGCTGTTTTCTATCTTTTTGGATGGAGGTGCAACGCTTTCTGTTAATAGTAATAACAGAGCTTCAATTTCGTATAATGGAGAAATTAAAGCACCCAAGACACAAGAAATTAAAAAATAAAAATTTTGAGTTGTATTGCATCCCAATGCATAAGATTTATGCTAATAACTCCTTTTGCAAAATATCCCTGAGATATTTTTTTTAATGTTATTGTTTTTAATTTCCATTAGAATTCCTATTCCATATAGAAATATTATGATGACAAACAAATTAATATCTGTAAACTCGAAATTGGAATTTCGAAAAGATTTGGCTGAAGGACAATAGCTTTGTCATTAGCTTATCAATATTCATTTTTTTAAAACTGTAAGAATGTTTTGATGGTTTGATCTTTAATGTGTTAAAAATCAGTATATTTGATGTGCGTTAATTTTAAGAAATAAATAAAATTGAATACTATGAAAAAAATTAGTCTTATTGTTATTATGGCAATTGCCACATTTTCATCTTATGCGCAATCTTCCTTTAAAGAAGATGTAGAAGTTCTGCAAAGTGTTTATGGAAAATCAAAAAGTGATCTTGTAAAGCAGTACATGAACTTGTCTGATACACAAAGTGTTGCTTTTACAAAGATTTATGATAGTTATGAAACAGAACGTAAAGCACTGGGGCAAACAAAATTTCAGCTTATTAATGATTATGCCGCAAATTATGCGACTCTCACAGATGAGAAAGCAGATGAGTTGGCAAAAGGAACTTTAAAAAATAATCTGTCTTATGAAAAATTATATTCTAAGACTTATAATCACGCTAAAAAAGCAGTTGGAGCAATAAATGCCGCTAAATTTATTCAGTTAGAAGTGTATTTGCAAACTATAATAAGAGCTGAGACTTTGGAATCAATTCCTTTTATTGGTGAATTGGATAAGTCAAAATTGCAATAGATTTAATTTTATAAAGAGAAAAACGGCAGTTACCTTAGTTAACTGCCGTTTTTTTATTGTTTGGTAATAAATTTATTGAGCTGTTTTAACCTGATAAATGGCATTTACCATTCCGTCTCGTGGTGTATCCAATGGAAGTTCCCAAAACATGATTCCCCCTAATTTTTTCGCTTTTGCATATTCTGCCTTAGCTTTAATAGAAGTTAAGTTGTCTCCGGTTGCAAATGTTTTTTCTTTTGCGTTGTACCAATAAGCAGCTTTAGCTTTATCATCCCAAAAGTATTTCCACCCATTTGCTTCTGTGTAAGTATCGGCAAAGCTTTTAAAAGGAACACCTTGAATATGTTCTCCTGCCTGATACAGACCATTATTTATATTTTCCACATTTTTCCAGGTTCTGGTATAAAAAGCACCACCAATAACTAATTTTTCTGCTGGAATTCCTTGCTTCAATAAAAAATCAACTGCTCTGTCTGTAGATTCTTCTTTAGGATTAGTGCTGTATAATGGAGTATGATGTCCTGTAACAGTCGAATAACCGTTTACTAAATCATAACTCATAATGTTGATACGATTTACTAACGATCCTACAGTTTTCCAGTCTATAGATTCATCTAAAAATTTCTGAAATCCTCCTGCAGCAAAGCTTAATTCGTACTTCTTGCCTAAAGTAGAACGCAAAACTTTGATTAATTCTGTAAAGTTAGGTTTATCAGCAGGCTGGAATAAATGACCAGGCAGTCCTTCAATTGCCGGATATTCCCAATCTAAATCTAAACCATCTGCTTTAAAATAGTTGCTCACTTCTTTTACTGATTTTGCAAAAGTCAATCTTCCTTCGGGAGTTGAAAATGCAGCAGAACAAGGCTCACAACCACCCCAGCCGCCAAGAGATAAAATAATCTTAAGTTGAGGATTTGATGCTTTTAGAGAAACCAGATGCTTAATTGTGGTTGAATCTTTAGCAGAATCAACGCTTAGTTTTCCATCTTTTAAATGGCAAAAGCTAAAGATAATTTGATTTAGTTTATTGACTTCGTATTCGTTGATCAGTTTATCATCGCCCGTGTAGTAAGCAATGATGTCCATTTTTTTGTTTTTTTGTGCAAAGATATTTGTGGTAAAAATGCCCAATAACAAAAGGATGATAAGGTTAATTCGTTTCATGTTTTAGTTTTTTTTTAGTTTTTTGAATGCTAAATATAACCATTTTACTTATGCTATAAAGTCAATCTTGATCAAAATTTGCAAATCATTGCAAAAATATTGCGACTTATAAATCGGGTTTTAGAGATTATTTTAATCTGTTAAAATGTGGGCAGACCTCTTTTATATGCACTGCTGTGTACCTCTATTTCTAAATGAACTTATATAACTTATATGGTGAAAAAATAAAAAACAAAAAATAAACCCGCACTGTTTCGGATAAGTGCGGGTTTAAACAAATTAAAAGCTAAAAACTATTTTTGTATTAGAAGCAGTATTCATTTTCTGCAACTAATTTAGTTGTAATAACCTCTCTCAAGGCTACAACATTTGGATTGTTGGTGTATTTTGTGAAACGTTTTAGTCCCATTAACATCATACGTTGTTCGTCACCTTCAGCAAAAGAAATAATTCCTTCTTTTCCTCTTGAGTTAACGATATCTACAGCTTTATATAAGTATAATTTTGCCATCGCAATTTGCTCTTGTACTTTAGCTTCTCCCTGATTTTTGGCTAATTTCTCTGTTCTAAGAATAGTACTTTCAGCCATGTAGATCTCGATTAAGATATCAGAAGCAGCCATCAATAATTGTTGGTGTGAATCTAAATCCGGACCATATTTTTGAACAGCACTACCAGCAACCATTAAAAATACTTTTTTAAGGTTAGCGATAATTCCTTTTTCTTCAGCAAATAATTCAGAGAAATCAGGAGTATCAAAAGATGGAATTCCCATTAACTCTTCCTGAACTTTCATTGCAGGTCCTAATAAATCTACGTGACCTTTCATTGCTTTTTTGATCAACATACCTACAGAAAGCATTCTGTTGATTTCGTTTGTACCTTCGTAGATTCTGGCAATACGAGCATCTCTCCACGCACTTTCCATCGGAGTGTCTTCAGAGAATCCCATTCCACCAAAAATCTGAATTCCTTCGTCAGCACAATTCTGAACATCTTCAGAAACCGCTACTTTCAAAATAGAACATTCGATTGCATATTCTTCAACACCTTTTAATTCCGATTCCTGATGAGAAGTTCCTTCTGCCTCACGAGCAGCAATTCTGTCTTCGATATCTTTTGCCGCTCTGTAAGAAGCACTTTCTCCAGCGTAAGCATTAGTTGCCATTTCAGCTAATTTAGAACGGATAGCTCCAAAAGATGAAATCGCAGTGTTAAACTGAATCCTTTCGTTTGCATATTTTACAGCTCCAGAAGTTACTCTACGTTGCGCATCAAGACATGCTGCAGCCAATTTAATACGTCCAACGTTCAAAGCATTCATAGCGATTTTAAAGCCGTTTCCTCTTTCAGACAACATGTTTTCAACCGGAACTTTTGTCTCGTTAAAGAAAACCTGACGAGTAGAAGAAGCACGGATTCCTAACTTATGCTCTTCTTCATTCATAGAAATTCCGTTATCAGCAGTATTTTCTACAATGAAACCAGTAATGTTTTTGTCATCTCCAATACGGGCAAAAACGATGAAAACGCTACAGAAACCTGCATTCGAAATCCACATTTTTTGTCCAGTGATTGAGTAGTATTTTCCATCTTCAGATAAAACAGCTTTTGTTTTTCCTGAGTTTGCATCAGATCCTGCACCTGGTTCTGTTAAGCAATAAGCTCCAAACCATTCTCCAGAAGCCAATTTAGGAACGTATTTTTTCTTTTGTTCTTCAGTTCCGTAAAGAGTAATTGGCATAGTTCCAATACCTGTATGTGCACCAAAAGCAGTTGAGAAAGATCCCGTTGCACCAGAAATGTAATCGCAAACTAACATTGTCGATACAAATCCCATTCCTAATCCGCCGTATTCTTCAGGAACCGCAACTCCAAGAAGTCCAAGTTCACCCGCTTTACGCATAGAAGCTTCTGTATAAGCGTAATCTTTTTTCTCAAAACGATCTTTATGCGCCCATAATTCTTTGTCAACGAACTCTTTTACAGAGTCACGCATCATTAACTGCTCTTCAGAGAAATCTTCTGGTGTAAAGATATCTTCGCACTTTGTTTCTTTAACTAAAAACTGACCACCACGGGTTACGTTTTTTTCGATTGTATCTGCCATTTGTTTTTTGTTTAGATAAAAGATGAAAGAATCAAGAAGAAAGATTTTAGCCCAACTTACTTATGAAACCCGTAGTCATCTTTTGAAATTCAATTATTTTGTTTTCTATTTCTTCAGTTTTTTCTTTTGATAAATAGTCGTTCTGACATGCTATCAATAATTGTGTCTGTAATTCAAATGAAGATCCTAAACTAATATTCAGATAATGCTGAAAATGTTTATTCTCTCTATTTGAGCCTTCTGCTATATTTGAAGGCATTGAAACGGCGCATCGATTCATTTGGCTAGATAAGCTGTAAGTTTCTGATTTTGGAAAAGTGGAAGTCAATTTATAAATATCATTTGTAATACTCATTGCTAAAATCCAAATTTTCAAATTCTTAAAATTGTGTCTCATGTTTTTTGAGCCAAGATAAGAAAATGAATATAAAAAGTAAGTTTTTTACTATTGTTTAAAAATCTTTATTCTTGCCTCATTCTTTCAAAAAAAACATCTTTCCTCTTGCTTCTTTGCTCTTTCCTCTCTTTACAATACCTCGTAAATCCCAGCACTTCCTTGTCCAGTCCCCACACACATACTCACAATTCCATACTTACTACCTCTGCGTTTCATCTCATCAAATAACTGAACAGAAAGTTTAGCACCAGTACATCCAAGAGGGTGACCTAAAGCGATCGCTCCACCGTTTACGTTTACAATATCCGGATTTAAACCTAGCTCGCGAATTACAGCCAAAGACTGAGAAGCAAAAGCTTCGTTTAATTCAACTAAGTCAATATCTTTTAATTCTAAACCAGCTTGTTTTAATGCTTTCGGAATAGCTTTTACAGGGCCGATACCCATGATTCTTGGCTCAACGCCAGATGAAGCAAAATTTACTAATCTGGCGATTGGCTCAAGATTCAATTCTTTAACCATGTCCTCACTCATGATTAAAACAAAAGCAGCACCGTCACTCATTTGTGATGAGTTACCTGCTGTAACACTTCCGTCGGCGGCAAAAACGGGTTTTAAACCTGCTAATGCTGCAACAGACGTTCCGGCTCTTGGACCTTCGTCTTGTTTTACAACGTATGATTTAGTTTCTTTTTTTCCATTTTCATTGATGAAAGTCTGGTCAACAGTAATCGGAACGATTTGTTTGTCGAATTTCCCTTCAGCTTGTGCTTTCAAAGCTTTCATATGAGAGTTGTAAGCAAACTCATCCTGATCTTCTCTTGAGATTTTGTATTGATTTGCAACCGCTTCCGCAGTTAAACCCATTCCCCAGTAATAATCTTCGTGACCTGCAGCGGCAACTTTATAATCCGGAGTTGGTTTGTAACCTCCCATCGGAATAAAACTCATACTTTCAGCTCCACCAGCAATGATACAATCTGCCATTCCTGATTGGATTTTAGCAGTTGCCATTCCGATAGTTTCTAATCCAGAAGCGCAATAGCGGTTAACCGTTACACCAGGAACATCTTCTACTTTTAGTCCCATCAAAGAGATCAAACGTCCAACGTTAAGTCCTTGTTCTGCTTCCGGCATGGCATTTCCTACCATGACGTCATCGATACGTTTTTTGTCGAAATCAGGCAGTTCATCCATCATAAACTGAATAGTTTCTGCTGCTAATTCGTCAGGTCTTTTAAATCTAAAAACCCCTTTTGGTGCTTTTCCTACCGCAGTACGGTAAGCTTTTACTATATATGCTGTTTTCATGTTTTTTTTCTTGTTTAGATGAAAGAAGAAAGAGTCAAGAGAAAAGACTTTATCTTGCTTCTTGTTTCTTGTCTCTAGTTTCTTAATGGTTTTCCTTTAGTTAACATATACTGAATTCTCTCTAAAGTCTTACGCTCAGTACAAAGAGATAAGAAAGCTTCACGTTCGATATCTAATAAATATTGTTCAGATACTAAAGTTGCTTCAGATAAATCACCACCAGCCATTACATAAGCCAGTTTGTTGGCGATTTTTTTATCGTGCTCAGAAATGTATTTTCCAGCTTCCATTTGATCTGTTCCTACTAAGAACATTCCCAATGCTTGTTTACCTAAAACCTTAACATCAGTTCTTTTGATAGGTTGTGTATAACCCGCTTCTGCCATTAACAAAGCATGTTTCTTAGCTTCAGCAATCTGACGATCTTTGTTTACTACGATAACATCTTTTCCATGTTGAAGAAGACCTGTATCAAAAGCTTCGTAACCAGAAGTCGAAACTTTTGCCATTGCGATGGTTAAGAAATACTCCTGAAGAACGTTCAATTCCACATCGTTTTTACGGAATAAATCAGACGCTCTTAAAGCCATTTCTTTAGATCCACCACCACCAGGAAGTACACCCACACCAAATTCAACCAATCCCATATACGTTTCTGCAGCAGCAACCACTTTATCAGCATGTAAGCTCATTTCGCATCCACCACCAAAAGTCATTCCGTGAGGAGCTACTACAACCGGAATAGAAGAGTAGCGAACGCGCATCATTGTGTCCTGAAACATTTTGATTGCCATGTTCAATTCATCATATTCCTGCTCAACTGCCATCATGAAAATCATTCCGATATTAGCTCCAACAGAGAAATTTGCTGCCTGGTTACCAATAACTAAACCTTGATATTCTTTTTCAGATAAGTCGATTGCTTTATTGATAGCCTGAAGTACATCGCCACCAATAGTATTCATTTTAGATTGGAATTCTAAGTTTAAGATTCCGTCTCCAAGATCCTGAATGATTGCACCACTATTACTCCAAACTTTTTTGCTTTCGCGGATGTTGTTTAGAATAATAAATGAATCTTGTCCCGGAACTTTTACTTGAGATTTTGTTGGGATATTATAGAAATAAGAAGCACCTTCTTTAACAGAGTAGAAACTTTCGCTTCCAGAAGCCAACATTTCAGTAACCCACGCAGCTGGCTCTAAACCTTCTGCTTTCATGATTTCGATTCCGTTAGCAACACCAATCGCATCCCAAATTTCGAATGGACCATTTTCCCATCCAAAACCAGCTTTCATCGCATCATCAATTTTGTATAATTCGTCTGAGATTTCAGGAATTCTGTTTGACACATATGCAAACATTCCAGCGAAACTCTTACGGTAGAATTCACCTGCTTTGTCTTTTCCTTTTACTAAAACTTTAAAACGATTGATTGGTTTATCAATAGTTTTTGTCAGTTCAAGAGTAGCAAAACTTGCTTTTTTAGCAGCGCGGTATTCTAATGTATCTAAGTCTAAAGACAAAATATCTTTATCTACTTTTTTATAAAATCCCTGACCGGTTTTGCTTCCTAACCATTTATTTTCCATCATTCTGTTGACGAAATCAGGAAGTTTAAACAATTCGTGTTGTTCGTCTGTTGGGCAGTTTTCATAAATACCGTTGGCAACGTGTACTAAAGTATCTAAACCAACAACGTCAACCGTACGGAAAGTAGCCGATTTTGGACGACCAATTACCGGACCAGTCAATTTATCGACTTCTTCAATAGTTAATCCCATTTCTTTAACCAGGTGGAATAAACTCTGAATACCGTAAATACCAATTCTGTTTCCAATAAACGCCGGAGTATCTTTAGCAACAACCGAAGTTTTTCCTAAGAATTTAGATCCGTATTCGTTTAAGAAATCCAATACTTCAGTAGAAGTTTTTGGACCAGGAATAATTTCAAATAATTTTAAGTAACGCGCAGGGTTAAAAAAGTGAGTTCCGCAGAAGTGTTGTTGAAAATCTTCGCTTCTTCCTTCGCTCATAAAATGAATTGGAATACCAGAAGTGTTTGAGGTAACCAAAGTTCCCGGAGTACGGAATTTTTCGATTTGTTCAAAAACTAGTTTTTTGATATCTAGACGTTCTACAACAACTTCGATAATCCAGTCAACATTGGCAATTTTTGCCATATCATCAGTCGTATTTCCAGTTGTAATTCGGCTAGCAAATTTTTGACTGTAAATAGGAGAGGGTTTCGATTTTAATGAATTCGCCAAATGTTCGTTTACCACACGGTTGCGAACGGCTTTACTTTCAAGTGTTAATCCTTTTTTAGCTTCAGCTTCTGTCAGTTCACGAGGTACGATGTCAAGAAGTAAAACTTCAACACCAATATTAGCAAAATGACAAGCTATACCTGAACCCATAATTCCGGATCCAATTACAGCAACTTTTTTAATTGTGCGTTTCATAAGTCGTTAAAATTTGTTTTTGTTTTTTGAATTTGGGATAAACCTTTTCATTACTATGAATGAAGTGGTATTATTCATTTTCTATTTTTTCTGTTTGATTAAATATATTTTTGTCCTGAATCAATTCGTTGATAATTTCAGAAACTTCAATAAAATGCTTTAGTTTTTCATCCGAAACATGTTTTCTAACCGTTTCATTAAATTTAAGCACCGTATTTTTAGATAAATCTCTTTTTTCTTTTCCAAATTCCGTCAGGTAGATCAAAACACCGCGGCCATCCGTTGGGTTTTTCTTTCGAACAATCAAACCTTTATCTTCCATCGATTTTAATGTTCTGGTCAGGCTCGTAGCTTCCATTCCCATTCTTGGACCTAAAGCAGTAGACGGAGTTCCTTCTTCTTTGTCAATACTCAAAAGTGCAAATCCGGTCGCCATTGTGGCATCGTATTTTGCAGCTTCTTCGTTGTACATTCTTGATACAGCTTGCCAAGTAGCTCTCAAAATATAATCTATTGTTTTCTCTTTCATATGTAACTATATCGATTTCAAATATAATCAAAAAATACTATGCATGCATATTAATTTATGATAAATTTTTGGTTAGTAAAAAAATAACTCTGATTTAGAGTGGTTTATGGTTTAATTTTAATTGAAATATACTATTCTTTTTTGAGGTTTTAACAAATTTAATGCTGTAAAAATCGTTTTATGGTTTTAAATTAAGATTTAATTCTACATTTTATAAAAAATCATGCGTTTAATTCAGTCTTATTTTCAATACTATAGCGCGAAATTGCCTTTTCAAGGATCTTTTTCATACGATTTCGTAGATTTTCAGGTTTGATCACTTCGATACCATCACCAAAACCTAACAGAATGCGCTCCATTTCATAGTTAGGAGTAAGGAATATATGAACAATAATACTTTGATCCTCATTTTGTTTAATCAGTCGCTGCGAAGAATGCAACGGTTTTGTCAAAACATAGGGGGCGTTTACTGGATCAATCCAAAGTTCAATTCGTCTGGGTTGTGATCCTGTATTAACCGTAACACCAATTACATTTTTATAAAACAAATCGGCATCAAAATCTTCTTCTAAATAAGGAAGATTAAAATCATAATCAATCGAGATAATTCGATCCAAAGCCAAATTGGTAATAGGCTGAGAACCTTTTTTCTTTCCTACCAAAAACCATCTGTTATTAAATTCCTTCAAAATAAAAGGATGAAAATGAAATTTATTTTCCTCTCTCGATTTAAAAGATTTGTACGTAATCACCAGAACAATCTTTTTGATAATGGCCTGATATACTTCATCCAGATAATGCAGACCTTTTAAATTGTCATTTTTATCCAGATAAATAACGGGCTTCGTATGCGACTTTTCCGCATAGATTTTATCTTCCAAGCGTTGTAAAATATCCGATACATCATTAAACAAGGAGAAGTCTTTAAACTGTTTCAACATCGAAACGGTTTCGGTCAAAACATTCATATCTGTTTCCGTCAGCGGAATATCGGTTATCGAAAATTCTTCGTCTTCGTATTTATAATACTTTTTGTCATAAACAATAATTGGTGCATTATAACCCAGTTTTTCACTGCGCATCAGCTGAATATCCATTTGAATCGTTCGTTTACTAATCGGGTTTTCGCGGCCTTCATATTCAAATAAAGCTTCAGAACAGCATTCGATCAAATCCTCTAGAGTCCATTGCCGGTATTTATTTTGCAGACATTTATCAATTGTTTTGTAGCGTATTAGGGCATTTTTGTTTTGTGACATGTGATTTGTTTTGCCACAAAGGCACGAAGGCTCAAAGATTTTGTTTCACGCAGATTTTGTAGATTTAAGCAGATTTTGCAGATTTTTTTAAATCATTTTAATCCTTTAATCTGTGGCTATAAAACTTTGCGACTTCGCGTCTTTGCGAGATTATTTTTTGCTTTATAAAATGCTTATCTCTTTTTCAATATTATTCCTTGCTTTCTCTTCATACAATTTCCTGAATTCATCGGTTTGAAAAATAAACTCATTCTCCAGAAAATGTTTCAAAGCTTTAGCTCTTCCTGGTTTGTATAGAAAATCAGGATAAATACTATATTCTTTTCTAATCTGTTCAAAGTAAATTTGATAATCGTCCCAATCTCGGGCGAGAATCTTTAAATCAAAATCGATCAGCCAATTAATATCTTCAACTTCATTATGCTGATGTTGTTGCGTAGCACAAATGGCATCAAAAACCAATTGTTTATTTATTGTTGTATTTTCAGGCAAAATTGACAAGGCATATTCGGCACTTTTGAGTTCATTGTCTTTTTTATTGCTCTTATAAATGTAATCGTGGTAAAAAATAGAAAATAATACTTCGTTGGTAAATTGAAGTTTATCAAAATAAGTTTCATAACATTTAATCATATCATTAATATGTGTCAGATTATGATAATGCCTTGATTTTTTGGAATATGCCTTTTCTAAATCCATCCAGTTTTTCTGAATTTCATTTGCTGAAAAGCCAATATTTGAGAGTAATTCAGAATAGATTCGATCTAAATTCATATTGTTTTTTACTCAAATATAAAATTCTTTTTTTACTGCGCAAAATAATTGCGCAGTAGTTCTGAAATCTTTGTTCAGGAAATAAAACAAATAGTATTTCTTAAAAGGAAACAAAAAATTTACTACGCAGAATAATTGCGCAAGAGTTTAGAAATCTTTGTTCAGAAAATAAAAACAAACGTTCATACAAATAAAAAAGAATAAAATAGGTCAAGTTTGAGTTACTTCGAAAACACTTTCCAATGTACACACTTCTACCATTACCTTTTTATTCAATTTAAAATGAAGCAGTAGCTCAGCGGTTAGAGCAGGTAGTTTTGAAATTATCCTTCAAAGGTCAATCAAAACTTACTTCGTACACTTCTAATGTCCGGGTCGTGGGTTCGAATCCCACCTGTTTCACAATTAATGGTCAATTAAAACTTACTTCAGACAATTGGTAACTTTCGGTTCGAGTCCGAACAAGTTTTAAAATCATCATTAATAAAAAAGGAGGGTCAAGATGAACTTACTTCTCGGGGAAACCCATCAGATAAAACAGTTCATCAATTACACTCCAATTTCAGGTCAAGTGTTTCTTACTTCAAAATCTTTTAGGTAGAAATCAGAAACACGATTATCTAAATTTTAAAAATTAAAAAAATGAAAACAACAGCATTATTAAAAATCAGTTTGCGTCAAAACGCTATTTTCATTCAATCAGAAATGATTGCGAATGACAACAAAAATTTATCAGGAGCAACCACAGTTTTAGCGGCCAATGTTTCAAAACTTGGATTTACATTTTCTGAGTCATTATTGCATGCTTTAAACAATGTAAACCCAAATTATAAAGTTGAGGTTTTAGAAGTTTTAAGAGAAGTTTTGGGAACAGCTAAAAACTGGGCGCCTTTGGTTAAAGAATGGAATATTCCAACCGGAGAATCTGCCATAGATCACGTTGCGACTTTTTTTGCCAATTTTTTTCAAACAAAAAACGGAACAACTTTGCAATGCGGACATATTATCCCAAACAATACTTTTCCTTTAGAAAGATACAATGGTTGTCCGTTTTGCGGAACTCCGTTTGAATTTGGAAAAATCGAAAATTACGGACAAGGAAGCAAATTAAAAGTTTTGGATTTATGGTCAGAAAAGGAATTGGAAGATTTCTACAAATCATTATTGCAATCTAAAACCGCTTTAGATGCTACGCAGGCAGATAGTTTAAAAATGGCGTTGAAATACTTGCCATTACCAAAAGTAGATATCGCAATGAAGGAAACTTTGATGTTGGTAATCGATGTTTTAATTGAAGAAGGTAAAGCCGAAAATGCGTGTCAGTATTTTAAATCGCCAACAGATATCTTAAGATATTTATGGTTCAAGAATACAGGATTGTTGCAAATTATTGAGCCAAAAACCATCATCAAACGAATATCTAAAAACGCAACTCATTTTTATAATCCTTTAGATACAAGTGCGCAGGCGAAAGTTGCGTCTCAAAAAGATTTGAAACTTAAATATTCCAGAAAAGAATGTTTGATGGTTGCATCCTGGTTGAATAATCTTGATATGGATGTTGAAACAATGTGCGAAATGATGCACCCAAAAAGAGGAATGTGGGTTCGTTTTATCCGAGCGCTTCGTTTGGCGGAGTACAGCAAAAGAAAAGGTTTTGAAAAATTAGCTTTTTTAATGGATGTGTTTTACAATCAGGTATATGACGTTTGGCAAAGTAAAGTAAACTCTTCAAGATTAAAATTTGATGCCGATAAAACATTTGCATTATTAAAACAACGTCCGGGATTGTTTGCACGTTCGTTATTCTCGAATATGCTATGGTTTGGTGCAGACGAAACCGTTGCTCATTTCGAAGAAATTATAGATAAAGTTCCTGCCAGATTGGTATTTACTTTGAACATGTACGCTCAAAATTATTTTGATAAAAATATGCAGCGAAGTGTGAAACCTTTAGGCGGAACCAACAAACGAATTGCACCAAACGGTTTATTGAAATTGTACGATGATGATCAATTAGAAGCGATGAAAAACCAGATCGAAGAATTGTGTGTTTTGGCCATGAAAAAACGATTTGCAGCAATTGCGAACAAAAACAAAACGATCTATATTGATCCGCAATTGTTTAATATGCCAGTTTCGATTGGTGATAGAAGCGAAAATGTTCAGGATTTACCGGTTGCTTTAATGGGAACACGTTTCCCTATTGAAGGAAACGAAGTGCGATTGTTTATGCAATGGGGTGCAGGTTTGCCTGCGCAACACCTCGATATGGATTTAAGCTGTCATATTGCTTATGAAGATAAAGCCGATATCTGTTCTTACCACCGATTGGAAACTGTTGGTTGTAAACATAGCGGTGATATCAGAAGTATTCCGGCTAAAATTGGAACCGCTGAATATATCAACATCAACATTGATGATTTGGCGAAAGCCAAAGCAAAATTTGTAACTTTTACTTGTAATGCATTCAGCAACGGAAGTATCACGCCAAATCTTGTTGTGGGTTGGATGAACAGTAAACACCCGATGAAAATCTCTGAGAAAACCGGAGTTGCATACGATCCGTCTTGTGTAGATCATCAGGTTCGTGTGACGCAAAATGTTGCCAAAGGTTTGGTTTTTGGAGTGTTGGATGTAGCCAAAAGAGAAATCATTTGGTTAGAGATGACCTTTGGAGGACAAGTTGTTCAGGGTTTAGATTTTAAAGGAGTTCAGGCATTATTGGCAAAACTAAGCAGCAAATTGAATATTGGTAGCTTGTTACAACTGAAAGCGGAAGCACAAGGTTTAACTATCACCGAAGATCAAAATGCCGATGAGGTTTACGATGCACAATGGGCGATAAATGCTGCGGCAGTTACGCAATTATTAATTGATTAAAAAAAGGGGCAAAGGTTCAGAGTTGCAAAGGGGCAAAGGTTTTTTGTGGAGACGCACTGCTGTGGGCTTTGCAAAGTTTTTTATAAAAGTATTAAACGTACAGTTTGTCATTTCTCCTTGCGTCGAAATGACATAAAATGTGAAATCTGTGTAAAAACCTTTGTCCCTATGAACCTCTGCAACTTTGTCCCTTAAAAAAAATACTACGCAAAATAACTGCGCACTTGAATTTGAATCTTTGTTTAAAGATAAGAACTAATGAATACAACGCTTTTAAAAGAAATGATTTCAAAAAATTATGTGCGGGTAAACAAACATCCTGAACATGATTTATATATTTATAATTATACCCAAAATGCTCAATTTGAGAGAATTTGGAATGAGGTAACTTTAGCGTGCAGAGGTTTGATTTTAGATGAAAATTTTAATGTTGTGGCAAAACCTTTTCCTAAGTTTTTTAATTTGGGAGAAATAGAAAATCAAGTACTTCCTGAATCGACTTTTGAGGTTTACGATAAAATGGACGGTTCGATGGGGATTTTGTATTGGATTGATGAAGTTCCGTTTATGGCAAGCCGCGGTTCTTTTGCAAGCGATCAGTCGGATAAGGCGAATGAAATGCTGCACGGAAAATACAGAAATTCATGGCCGCTTTTGGATCAAAGTAAAACCTATCTGTTTGAAATTATTTATCCTGAAAACCGAATTGTTTTAGATTACGGCGCAGCAGAAGAACTGGTTTTGCTGGCCATTATCGATACACAATCCGGAGAAGAATTTCCGTTGGAGGATATTGGTTTTCCTGTAGTTGAAAAATACGACGGAATCAAAGATATTCTGACTTTAAAAGAAATGGATATTGCCAATAGAGAAGGTTTTATCATTAAATATACGAACAACTTTCGGGTAAAAATTAAATTTGAGGAATACCTTCGTTTACACCGAATCATCACTCAGGTTTCGAATTTGAATATCTGGGAATATTTGAAAACGAATCAATCAATGGAAGAAATTTTGGAACGCGTTCCAGATGAATTTTTTGATTGGGTAAAACAAACCAAAAGGGATTTAGAAAATAAATATTCGTTAATAGAAATTCAATGTAAGGCAGATTTTAAAGTTTTGGAATCACGCAAAGAAACTGCTTTGTATTTCATGACTTGTCAATATCCGGGAGTTTTGTTTGCGATGCTGAATAGTAAAAATTATTCGGAGATTATCTGGAAAATGATTCGCCCTACATTTGAAAAACCGTTTAATAGAGAAGAAGAATAAATTTTAAATTTAACTGCGCAAAATAACTGCGTAGTGGCAAAACTATATTTGTCAAATAAAAATAGACACAATGATTATAAAACTTAAATCAGAGAATAAATACTTTTTAGATATCCTTTATAAAAATCCAAATACGGATAAAGGTTTATATTTAAAAGAATTAAAAGACGGAATTGTGATAGGAAATGTAGTTTCTGCTTCTGAATATCATTGTGTTTTTTTAGATGGCAAAAAAAGTTACCTGCCCGAAGAAGGAAATCAAATCGATTTTCAAAGTTACTGCAGTCCTTTATTGGCTTTAAACATGTCAACAGAATTTTTCAATCATTTGTATAAAGAAAACACAAGTTTGGGCGAAACCACGATTTCCTGGTTAGAGAAAAATTACAATGAAGTTGATACAGAAAAATGTACCATAGAAGTGGAAACTTTTTTTATTGATTCAGGTTGGTACAAAAACGGAAACTATCTTTTGTCAAAATACATCGAGGGAATTTCATTGCAGCATAAAATTGGCAATAATTTCGAATTAAAGATTGAAGGTAAAACCGTTAGAGAAGCTTTGCAGAAATTTTCGTTAATTGCTTTGTTCTCTCATTTTACCAATAGATATGCAGTTTACACCTACATCGATGACCATTTTATTCAAAAACATATCACGATGTTAACCAATATTTCAGGCATTCCGTATTTTGTATTTTATCTATTTATCAAAAGAATCATGCGTTCGCCGGTGCAGTTTGAGAAATTCAAACCACAATTAGAAGCTTATTTTGACAACGAAGTACAGTTTGTTTTTACAGACACACATCAATCCAGAAAAGAGTTTATATGCAGTAGAATTAATTTTGATGCACCTGTTTTAGATTTTGGCTGTGGCGAATTACAGTATTTTAAATTATTGCTTAAAAAAGGATTTACAAAAGAATATTATGCATACGATGAGGTTGATTTTAAACATGTCGCAGATAAAATCGTCGCAATAGAAAATGCAGATAACTTGCGATGGATAGAAAGTTTAGATGAAATTAAAGGTTTTGAAAACCAGATTATTTTGAGTGAAGTGATTGAGCACAATTCTCTTGAAGAAGCAAAAGCATTGTTGATCTGGATTCGGGACAATACAAACTTTACGCAGCTATTTGTAACAACGCCAGACAAAGATTTTAATATAAATTATGAACTAACAGAAGAATTCAGGCACCACGATCACGATTTCGAATTGTCAAACTCAGAATTTGTAACGTTGATCAATGAAATTTTTCCAAATCCTAAAACCTTTTATGGAATAGGAGATTGTGTAAAAGGAGTTTATCCAACAAGTGCTGTAATCATTCAAAAAAAGTAAAAAAAATGTTAGACTATAAAGTAAGAAACAGAATCGACTGGTTTTGTACTAATAAAATAAATGATTTTTCGCCAACTATTTCTCCAGCTCCAAAAAGCACGTCTAAAAATGAAATAGAAAGCATTGAAGAAGCTGTAAACTATTATTTAGGCAAAGGCGTAAACGAATTTGTGGTTCAAAAAAAATACATGGGTTCGTACTGCACCATTTACCTGAAAAGAAATCTTGAAGAAACGTATTTTGTTTCCCGAAACGGTTTTAAAATGGATCATATTGATGTAGAAAAAGCCATTGAAAGTCTGAAAGAATTGCATGCTAAAATGGTAATTGCTTTTCCTGATTTTGAAACTATTTTAATTGCTTCAGAATTATTGCCCTGGAAAGTTTTGGGAGCCGGATTGATCGAAAAAGAATTTACAGGATATTACGATGCCTTAAAAACGCATAATGAATATTTGAAATCTTCGGGATTACTTGAAAAGTTAGAAAGCGTAAAAAAATCGGAAGTGTTTACAACGTATCTTTCAGATAAAAAAGCGCTTAGCAGAAAAGAATTCGGCAGCAAACATAAGTCACATATTGTGCGTCAGTATGAAGCTTTGGGAAGTGTGAAAATTCCGGATTTAGCCAAACAGGAAGAATCATTACATGTGTTTAAAAACCAGATTGAGACTTTTGGAAATGAAGGCGAAATATATTTTAAACCTTTTACCATCCTGAAAATAGTTAAAGCTTCCGGAGATGAAACATTGCCAAACAGTAATTTAACGTATGAATTGGTAAACGATGACGCTTTCTTGCATGTAGAATTTACGGTTTCGGATAAAGAAGAAAAGCTAAAAGAAATCTATTCGTTTTTTGAAAAACTAACGAATGACAATGAAGAAGGCATCATGATTAAACCGGTTCAGAATTATATAAAAAATCTGCCACCTTGTTTTAAAGTGAGAAACAACAATTATCTAACGATGATTTACGGCGTGAATTTTCATCAGGATTTTGATCATTATTTAGAAAAACGAAATGTAAAAAAGAAGCTGGAACAATCCATAAACGGTTGGGAAATCAATCAAAAAATGCTTCAGATTCCGTATAAAGATTTAGATGAAGAAAATTACCTGATGCGTTTGTTGCTTTTGAAGCGAATCAATAACGAAGAAATAGAAAAAACATTAGATCCAAGATTATAACAAAGATTAGACAATGAAAAAGATACCAACATTAACGATACTTATAGGTTGTCCGGCATCGGGAAAAAGCACTTTTGCAGAGTGGAAGGTGAGAACCGAACCTAAAACCATGAGAATAAGCCGTGATGAAATCAGGTTTTCTCAATTTCAGGAAACTTTGGATCCGGCATATGAAAGTATGATTTCGAAAATTGTAAACGGACAGATTAAAACCTTGCTTTCGAATGGCTGGAATGTGATTCTGGATACTTGTAATGTAAAGTCAGATTATATCAAACAGCCGATAAATGATTTCGCCGAAATGGCCAATATTGAATTCAAAGTATTTGATTTACCATTAGAAGAGCTTTTTATCAGAAATGAAAAAAGAGACCGAAAAGTGCCAAAAAAGGTAATTGAAAACATGTACCATCAATTGCAAAAAACAAAAGAAAAGTTTGATTTTAAACCAATAAAAAAAGTGAATAAAAATCTGGAATACTGCGCTCAAAACCCAAATCTGCCAAAAGCCATAATCTGCGATCTTGACGGAACGCTGGCTTTAATGAACGGAAGAAATCCTTTTGATGCCAGTAAATGTGATGAAGATGAAATCAATAATCCAGTGGCGAATGTGTTGCGAAATTACAAGAAATTGGGATATGAAATATTGCTGGTTTCAGGAAGAGAAGACCGATACAAAGAACCAACATTGCGATTCCTGGAAAAACACGAAATCGAATACGACGACCTGATCATGCGTAAAACCAAAGACAGCCGAAAAGATTCGATCATAAAAACCGAAATCTACAACGAGTTTATCAAAGATAAATACTTTATAGAATTCGTTCTGGACGACAGAAATAAAGTTGTCGACACTTGGAGAAATGATCTGAAATTACCTTGTTTTCAGGTATATTATGGGGATTTTTAATTTGAAGGTGCTGAGGTTCTAATATGCTAAGGTTCTAAGTTGCTAAGATACTAAGACAAAAACTTTGAGGATCTGCTTGATACTATCGGGATTGCAAGATTAAATCCAGACAAAGAGAACAAAAAACTTAGCGTCTTAGTGCTTAGTGGCAAAAAAAAAACCAGACAAAGAGAATAAAAAACTTAGCGTCCTAGCGCCTTAGTGGCAAAAAAAAACAAACATGGAACTAGTAAACAAAGACTTCGAAATACTCACAGATTACATTCTGGCTTTTCATTTTTATAAATACCTCAATATCGATCTAATCGAAGACTGGGCCATCGAATTGATCAATTCCGGTTATGAGAGTGAAGCTATTTATAATTTGGCTTGTTTCTATAAACCAATTGATTCTGGTGAAGTTCAGCCTTATCTCGAAGCCGTTCTCTCAGAATTGAATCTAACGACAAAAAACAAAGAGGAATCTCAAAAAAGTCATATAAGATATTTTCTAAATAAAGTAGTGAAACATGACGATGTAAGAGGTAACCTGAAAAGAATGCTCTATCTCTATTGCGACTTTGATGTAGACAAAGACATAATCGATCTGTCTGTTCTTGATGATGCTTGGGATGATTTGATAGCAGGCCAGGTCAATTGGTATTATAAAGATGTTAGTCTGAATACTATTGAACAAGAAGTTATAGTAATGGCCCAAAAATGGCTTTATGAAAATTTATAGAGAAGGTTCAAAGGTTCAGAGTGGCAGAGTTGCAAAGGGATAAAGTTTTTTCACTGCAGATACTTGGTATTATGCCCATTTTATGTCATTTCGACGAAGGAGAAATCACACTCGAGACTCGACAAAGATTGGCAAATTCCTGAATGGAATTACTAGTGTGATTTCTCCTTCGTCGAAATGACAAACTTTGTGTAAAAACTTTGTGACTTAGCGCCTTAGCGGCAAAGAAATAAAGATTAACACAGACTCAAAAAATAAAAAAACTTTCTGTCTTAGCGCCTTCGTGGCAAAAAACAACAAAAATGAATACATACATAGACATAGGAATTAATTTAACCAATAAACAATTCCAAAACGACATAGACGATGTCGTACAAAACGCTTTAGATGCCGACGTATCGCAAATGATCCTAACCGGAACAAGCGTAAAAAACAGTGAAGAATCTTCAAGAATAGCAAAAGAATATCCCGGAATATTATATGCGACAGCAGGAATTCATCCGCATGATGCCAAGAGTTTTGATGCGCAGAGTATTTCGAAACTGCGGAATTTATTAAAACAAAAACACGTAGTTTCGGTAGGCGAGTGCGGACTCGATTTTGATCGTGATTTTTCGCCCAGAAATGTACAGGAAACGTGTTACAAAGCCCAGTTAGAATTGGCGATCGAAGTTCAGAAACCTTTGTTTTTGCACGAGAGAGCTGCTTTTACAAAGTTTATGGACATTACAAAAGACTATTTGCCGCAATTGCCAAAAGCCGTTGTACATTGCTTTACCGGAACTTTGCAAGAAGCCAAAACCTATCTCGATAACGGATTTTATCTTGGTTTTACCGGAGCAATATCCGACATTAAACGTTTTGATCATTTAAAAGAAGTGATTCAATACGTACCGCTTGAGCGAATGATGATCGAAACTGATGCGCCATTCATGCTCCCAAAAAACACACCAAACAATCTCATGAAAAAATACCACGAACGCCGTTGCGAACCTGCTTTTCTGCCTTTTGTTGCAGCAACTGTGGCCCAGTTTAAAGGAGTTTCGGGGATTGTTGTTGCGGAGGAAACGACGAAGAATGCTAAAGACTTTTTTGGGATTTAGTATTTCCTAACAGGTTTTATAAACCTGTTAGGTATTGTTGTAGCGATTTTATTTGTTGGCTTTTAAATCAGGTGTTTTTACGGGGTTTAAAGGCTTTTTGTTTGTATATATTTGGTGGCAAAGATTTTAACTTTTATATTTATAACTTGGGGAAATCCGTAAAGTTATTATCGAAATTTAACACATATTTGATCAAAGTTTCTTTCATCAATCAAAATAAAAATGGAATTAGATTTCTTTTAGGGAAGAGATAAGTAAAGTTTTTAGATATTATATTTCAAAAAAAATCAAATGTATTTATGAGAATTCAAAATGGGACCCAGAATATTGAAGAAGAGATAATTTCTTCAGAAGCAAATACTGCCGATCAAAAGATAGAAATTGAATTGGAAGTATTATCTCCTTTAGATAAAAAAGATGATCCAAGAATACAGAAATATCTTAGGCACATTAAAAATGCAATCGACAATCAAGATATTAAGAATCTTGCGTTATCGGGTGTTTATGGATCTGGGAAAAGTACAATAATAAAATCTTTCAAATCTCAATATTCTAATTTTGAAATTTTAAATATTTCACTTGCTTCATTTAATGAAACTAATGATTATACGACATTTAAAGATCAGATTCAACTAAATATTTTGCAACAGATTATATATAGTCAAAAGGCGGAAAAACTACCGGAATCAAGAATAAGTAGAATAAGTGAATTAAATGTTTGGGATTTAAAAAATTGGATTAAAGTTAGTGCATTCTTATCACTTGTAATATCAACATATTTATTATTGAATTTTTACAGTTATCAACTGAATCCTAATAATTGGAAGCAATCTGATAATTTTAATTTGAGTTGTTTTGTTTTAATTACTCTATCTCTTGCGTCTATGGGTATAATAGGTCAAATTTTCATTGAGCTGTTAAAAAATTTGAGAATAAATAAAATTAGTCTAAAAGATGCTGAGTTTGGAAATAAAACTGAAAATAAAGATTTACTAAATAAACATATTGACGAAATTTTATATTTTTTTGAGAAGATATCAATTGATATTGTTGTTATAGAAGATTTAGATAGATTCAATACTACAGAAATATATAGAACATTAAGAGAAGTTAATTTTATTCTTAACTCATATCTGTTCAATATTAATCCTAGTAATCCTCGCAAAGTTACATTCTTGTATGCTATTAAAGATGATTTATTTTTAGATGAATTAGATAGAACCAAATTTTTTGATTTAATTATTCCAGCTATACCATTTGTTAATTATAGTAATTCGAAAAATGTTTTAAATGAAAAATTAGACAAAATTTTTGTGGATGAAAATGTATTTACCAAACCTACAAAAGAATTTATTAATACAGTTTCCTCTTTTATAACTGACAATAGAACTCTTCTGAATATTATTAATGAATTTATAATTTATAAAGAACAACAAAAATTAGAAAGTGAAGAATTAAATCCAGAAAAGCTATTAGCTATAATCATTTATAAAAATCTAAGGCCAAAGGATTTTTCAAGATTACATTTGAGTAAAAGTAATATTGATTTAATATTTTTAAACAAGGAAAAGTTAATCGAAAAATCAATTGGGGATTTAAATAAAAAAATAGATTTAATTGAAGAAAAAACAGAAAAAATAAAAGAGGAAAATACTCAAGGTATTAGGGATTTAAATACTATTTATTTATATAATATCAAAGAACATATTAATGATTCAAGTGCGAAAGGGTTAATGTATGATTCTGAACGTAAGACTTTTAAATTTATAATAGAAAATGGTATGAATTTAAATCAATTTTATGATAAGGAAATTACATATTATACGAATGCGGGTTCAGGTTATGCAGTAAATAAAAAACTTAATAATATAGATGCTGATATTGGTTACTCTTATTCAGAAAAACATGATTTAATATTAAACAAAAACCAACGAATAATTGAAAAGGAAGGTGAAATTAAAAAATATAGATATGAACAGAATGATATATATAGTTGGACTCTAAAACAAATACTTGGAAATAGAAATTTATCTAAAGAAGATTTAAAAAAAGAATTTGATGTTTTTTATAAGGAAACTACAATATTGGAAAGTGATAGATTATATAATGATCCTCTATTAATCTTTCTATTGTTAAATGGGTATATTGATGAACATTACAGAGAATATATTTCGATCTTTCAGAAAGGAGGAATGAATGAAACAGATCAGGAGTTTAAAATTAATATTATTTCTAGAATTAATGAGCCGAAGTCTTTTAATTATGAATTAACGAATCTTGATGATATAATTGATGAACTACCAATTAATTATTTTAAAAATGATCGTATTTTAAACAATGATCTAGTAAGTCATATAACAGTTTTTAAACTAAATTACCAAGATAAGTTTCAAGGCATATTAGATACAGTTGCAAATTGGAATAGTAAAAGGGTTAGGCAATTCTTGAGTTCTTTTATCTATGATGGAATTCAAAGTAAAACATTTGTTATCGAGTTGGCCAAAAGTTGGGAAATGTTTTGGCATACTATAGAAAAAGATCCTAAATTTATTGAAGATGACATAAAACAGATTCTCCATATATTACTAAGTACTGCTGATTATAAAACTCTTTCATATCTAAACAAAAATGAAGAATTGAGTTCATATATAGCTAATGATATTAATATTTTGTATAACCTTAGTGAGCAAATTGATATTGATAGAATTCAAAATATTTTGTCTGATGAGGTTCTTGATATTAAATTTAAAAAGTTATTACCTTTCTCTGATAAATTTGATAAAATATTTAATACTATTTATAAAAATAATAGATATGAGATCACATATAACAATCTAAGAACTCTTATTGAGGGAAAGTTAGATAATGAATTTGATTTGGGAAAATTTAACAAATCAAATTTAACTTATATCTACGAAAATAGACTTGATGAAGTTATTGATTATTTGGAATCAGAAAATTATAATTCTTATATCAAAAATGTTTATTTGCAATTAGAAAATGATCAAAATGAAGATTATGTTTATGTTTTAAAAATTCTTAACAATGAAAATTTGAAAATTGATTATGCCGAAATATTTCTTAAAAAACAAATATATAAAGTGCCAAATATCGATGATCTTAGAACTTTAGATATTTTTGATTTGGTAATGAAGAATAATAAAGTAGTAGCAGATTGGGAAAATGTTTATCAATATTATTATCAAAAAGACGATGTTGTTAATGAAATTTTAATTGATTTTTTAAATGAAAAAGATAATTATTTGCAATTAGAGAAAGAAACAAGAATTAAAATTAGTATTGAAAAAGATATTCAGGACGAATTTGTTTTAAAACTACTTAGCAATGACAAATTAACAATTGATTCATATACGGTTTTTGCAAAGCGTTTTTCTCAAGAGTTTACTTTTAAAGAAGATTTTGATTATAATTTAATAAATAAAAATAAGGTTGAAAAACTTATTGAATTCAATTTTATCTCTCTTACTGAATCCAATTTTGAAGCAGTTAAAGCAATACATCCAGGATTACAAATAAATCTTTTGATCAAAGATTGGAGTAATTATTTAGCTTTTACAAAAAATCACGAATTGGACATAGAAGATATAATTTTAGTTTTAAAAGATCCTAATTTAAAGGAAGAATTAAAAGTTTATATAATTAAAAACCAAATTTATGAAGAAGATTTAATTAATAAGGAATTAGCGTTTGAGGTGTCTACTTTTTTATTAGATATTAAGGATATTTCGAAGACTAATAGTTCGATTTTATCTTTTAGTAAACTTGAAACAATTATGAATCATAAATTTGAGAATAATATTAAAGTTAGATTAATAAATTTGATGGCAAATAAATTAACTAAAATTGAAATTTTAAATTTAAAAAAATTAATGCAAAAACCATATAATAACATTCATTCTAAATCTCAAATAATGTTAGAAGATAATGAAGTTAATTGGGAATTTATTAAAGTTTTACAAGATAAAAAGATTGCAGGTGAAGCCAAATCAAATAAAAAAAATGAAATAAGAGTTTGGTTAAATAATTTTGTTGAGTAAAAAATTTGTTTGAATACTCTGAACTACTTAAATAATAATTCGAGGAATACGCAATAGCAAAAAAATAAAAAGAAACAGAATTTAAAAAAAAATGCGCAATTCTCATTGCGCATTTTATATATAAGAAATTCTCGTTATCAAGAATATTATTTCAATTTCATCAATTTTTCTAAGTACTCAACCTTATCTTTTTCAGTCTGAACCAAACGTTCGTAAAGCTCTACAACTTTATCAAGAGGATTGAAGTAATGTGAAATTAGTTACTGTTCCATTTTCTTAATTACTATTAAACTATTATCGTAAAAGTTATTTAAAAAATCCGCACAAATCAGCGTTTTCGCGAAAGCGAATCCGTATAATCTGCGTATAAAATCGCCCCAAACATCAGGGCGATTTTCCTTTATATATAAAAGTGTAATTTCTAAGAAATCATCATCTTCACTCCCAAAATATGCTTGCAAATCCCTCTTTTGCCCTGATAAGCCGTAAACCAGTCGCAAGTACATCTTTGCGAATTATTGTCGATAATGACTTTGTGTACAACGCCGGAGCCTTTTACTTTGGCTTCGATATAATCGGCTCTTCGTTCGACGATTTCGATATCTTCGTTCGCTAATAGTTTTTTGGCATTTTTAAGTCTTGGGTTGAGTGATAAAATGCGTTCGGTTTTAAAAGGCAGACGACGGTAGAAATGCGCTTTTTCGCTTAAATCATAACCCAATAATCCCATCGAGGATAAATTCGAAGTCAGATTGTCCATCGTGCCAAAATCGATATCATTTTCGATAGAAAGCATTGTTGGGTCAAACGTTTCATTCGATTTTAATAAACTGTTCAATCCGTAAACCCATTCTATAGGTAGGTTTTCGGTCATGGTTTCGAGTACATTTCCTTCGCCCGAAAATCCTCGGTACGAATCTGGAGAAAAAGCCATTAAAAGCTGCATTTTTCCAAATTCGGCCACAATTGCACAAGTTTGTTTGTCTGCCGATTCGTAAATGAAGATTTTGTCTACAATTGCCAGAATTCCTTCTAACAAACGCAATCTTTGTACGCCTCCAATTCTAACACTATCGGCTGTAGCCAAAGTCGAAAACATAAATTTTCCGGCTCTTTTGGTAATAAAAAAATCACCTTTTACGGTTCCTTTTGGTAAACTCTGAAACAACTGAATTGTCTGAATTTTGTTCAGTTCAAACTTAATGTCCATATCTGCCAGATACAACTGAACGCTCGTTAAGCCTTTGATCCAGCGCATGGGTAAAGTCACTTTTTTCTCGGTTACTTTTGCTTTGCTGGTCATTACCTGAACATCGTGCTGACCCACGGCAAGTGTTACTTTTTCGTTTTTCTGAATCGCATTCAAAGCATTCAGCATCGGATCATTAAAATCGACATTCGTAGTTCCGTTGGCGATAAATTCTCCGTCGATTGCTTCGGGTTTCATGTCCAATCGCACATAAACACCATTGCAAGACGAAAAACCTTCAAAACGCAATTGCTCAGATCCTGCCGAAACAATAGGATCACGCAAACTTGGCGGAATAGGCCCAAAACTGGAACGAACCACTTTGGCAATCGTAGTCCAGCATTTTGCGGTAACATAAGGATCAGTCAGACTTCCCCAGAAAAAACACGGAATGTTATTGACTTCCTCAATTTCGGTTTGATGTGCCAGAACCAGATTGTTGATGCCTTTGATTTTACTATAAGTCGAAATTCCTTTATAATTATATTCGAGATCTGTCATTTTTCTTTATTTTAAAATTTGCTTAATTAATGATTTAAGCGATGCATTATCTTTCCATTTTTCGAAGAAAACAATTGCTTCTGCAGATGGTTTCTGATTGGTTTTCGTTAAAATATCCAGATAGTTTTCTATTATTTTTTTGAAGTTCGTTGGCAATTTGTCTTTTAAATCAAGATTGGCAAAGAAAGAGTTTAGCAACTTCAATAAAGCATTGTTATGTAAAGGAGAAACATCTTTTAGGGCAATTAATCCGTCGGCTAATCTTAAAAATACACCATATTTTTCGGTGGTCAAATACGCTATTTTCTGAGCAAAAAGCTCAATATCTATCGCTTGTTTTTCGATTAAATGCATCAAAACTTCGGATGCCATCAATCGTAAATCTTTCTTTTCCTGAAAAAAGCAGCAGGCATATAAAAGCAAGCTAATATCTGAGAATCGAAATTCAGGTCTGTTGATAACGTCCAGAAAACCTTTTAATTCCGGTTTTGCTCCATCGGCAATATTACAATTATGCAATAAAGTCAACGCGAGTGCATCTGAGTTTTGCGGAGTAAGGCTGTGCCAGAAATAAGTATTTCCCGCATAATTGATATTATAATCCCAAGTGTTTGATCTCTTGTAAACATCCTGACTGTAAAGTAAATAATTGGGGATTTTAGAATAATTAGGCAAGTCGAATTTTAGTTCGTACCAGGATGGCGTTCTTTCTTTTTCTTTGGTTTGATAATTCGTCCATTCGTTCCATTTTTCCTTAAACTCTACCTGAGGTTTAAAAGGAGCCACCACAAACGGAATATCTTTTAGATAAGTATTTTCGAATTCAGGGAAAGTATCGTTTGGATAAAATGTTCGTGCTGCAACCGCCCAAAGGGATAAGTTCCCTGTTTCTTTGGTCGTTTTTCCCATTGTTGCCAATAGTTTCGAAAATAAAGATGTAGAGTCTAAGTTCAGTTTTTCATCAACACCAAGACAGAACGTTAAAAGCGGTTTTATTTCACCTTCAATTTTATCCAATAACGGAATGGCTTCCTCGATATTTTCTCTGGGCATACGGGCAATTGCAATAGCTAAATCGGTATAATCAATTTCTTCTTTTGTATTTTGATACGCAATAACCCTTTCTAATAAAACTTTTGGCGCAACCCAATACGGTTTATGACTCGGAAAAGAGAGAAGAGGCAAAGTAGAATTTGAATCTATTTTTTGCTGTGCTTTTTCGAGTAAAGGCTGCATTAACAAAGTGGTAATAATCTTTGAATAATGATTGACTTTGCTATTGAATTTGTTATCGATGTTGGCGATTTTAGATTGTAAAAATGCCTTCACGAAATTTTTGTGAGTTGCTTCAAAATAATGCTTTTGCAATTGTTTTTCGTAAGGCTGTAATTGCGCGCTATAATCTGCCGGAAACAAATTACGTTGCGAGATATAAATGTTGAGTAAAATTTCTGAATCTACCGTTTCTTCGGAATTGATGAAATTTCCAAACTGAAAAACAACATCGTTCCAATCCTTTGGCAACTGAACTTCTTCTGTAAGCAATAATTCTTGTTGAGGTTCGAATGTGTATTCTTCAAGAGCATCAGAGTCAACAACCAGAGCATCTTCATCTAAAAATTGCGTTAATCCTGATTTTATATTTCCCTGCATTAGCGTTACGTATGAGGATAATTTCTCTTTTAGCACTTTATCTTTTACGTTCGCAATTTTGGTGATAATTTTGGTAGCACGTTCCTGTAAAGCCAAATCGGCAATGACATAAACATCGGCAATAATGGATGCTATTGTGGTGCTAAGTTTTGGATTTGATTTATTTATTTTCTCTAGAATTGGCAAAACATTTTTAATCGCTGCTTTGCAATCGCTTCGCATCATAAGCGGCTCGAGCCATTCGAGAAATGATTTGGTTTTGAATTTTGGATGATCGTAAATTTTCTTAATCAGTTCAATTCCGTAGCTCGTTATGGGCGGATAAGGATGGTGTAAATACGAGAATATATTTTCCTGCAGCACGATCAGTTCATCGGGCGTAACATTAAACTCCTCGATTCTTTTTCTAAAAAATGATTTCAGGTTATTGTTCCATTCCTTGGTTTGAATCAGGATGGCATTTTCGATAAAAAACGCACGATCCATCTTTTTTTCGTCTAATAATGATTTGTAGATAATCGCCCAAGTCTGGAATTCATCGTGTTTTTGTTTGTCATTTTCCCTAAAGAAACTGCTGTGCAGAATCGTTTCATAATGAAACAGTTCCGGAATATCCCTTTGGTAGGTTAATTTATCATTCAATGACGTATTAATAAAATTTCTAGTCTTCATCTTGGCACGCCACTCATTTGTTGCAGCCAGTGTCAGCGCATATAATTCAGGATTGAACTGCAATAAATGATGTTCCTCTAATTTGCGAAGTGTATGGTAGTTGAAACCTACCCAGTCTTGCCTTTTTACTTTATCTAAAATAAAAGTATCCAGCCAGTTGGGTTTTGCCCACAATAGAACCTCCAAAACCTGTGGTTTTTCGTCTATTTCGTTTAACAAACTCAAAGCTTCATCCCAGGAATTAATATCGGTTTTATCAAATAAAGCGATGGCACTAAGCGTAATAATATCACTTTGCTTTTTATCGCCGCGTGTTCCCCAGCCATAATCGTGTTTGTCTTTTTTTACATAACCCGGATCTTTTGTAAGATCAGTATAGGTCATAAAATAACGTTTACTTTTCTTGATTAGCTTTTTTAGCGCTTCAATATTTCCTTTTGATTTTTCCTTAAGGAAAGGCAATAGTAAATCTATATTTTTAGATTTTACAATGGCATCGTACTCTTCGAGAACTTCATCAGATTTAGCGCTTTTTTCTGTTTTTGGTTTTGAAGCCACAGTAACATCACCAGTTTCTGAATATCCTTTTTTTACTTTTTCGGCCAGTATTTTTTCTGCTGCTTTCAGACATTCTTCGTCTGTAGCGAATTTTTTGGTTTGCGATGTTCCCGATGTTCCGTTTTTGCCATAAGTCACAGTATATTCTAATCCTGTAACTTCAATTTGCCAAAACTTATCAGAATTTCCGTCTATGTATTTTAAATATTTTTTCATGCTGTTTTAAGGACTGAATTGATAAAAAATAAAGTGTGCGTATACTCTCAAAAATATGAAATTATTAAGGGTTATTGGTTTTTTTAAAGGAAAATTTAGGTTAAAATTGATGGCTGACTGATAAATATTTCAGTGTTAATACTATATAAATGTTAAAATATATTGTACATTTGGTCCTGAAATGGAAACAAAACACATATATAGCAATCTGTCTGTAAGACAATATAACGATCGTTTAGCGGGATTTATCGCGTCTAAAGGTTCGGGATGTAATATGTATTTTAATGAATTGAAGTGTAAATTGTAGTTACAAACTCAACATAAATATATTAAAGCGTCCTTTTCGGGGCGCTTTTTTTGTTTTGTCACAATGAGGAAAGTCGAAATAAGACACTTTTCCGATACGATCGGGATCGTTCAGGATGATAATTTAGATTACTTAGTAGTACAGGAAATGAAAAAAATAACTTTTAACTAAAAAAAAATAAAATAATAATAGATGAAATGTTACATGATAAGACTAATTAAGGAATTATACTCTTGAAAAGTAATTTGATGATAGACAGTCAATTGATAAAAAATAAGAATCTGCACAAGTATGCGGACAGCCATTTCTATGCTTTTTTATTGATTTAATCAATTGATAATCAGTAAAATAAATATTAAAAATGATTTGGATAATTGATCTTTTCAACTATATCTTTGTCGAAGAAATTTGAAGATAAAATTTCAAACAATAATGATTTAAAAATACAATACAACAAATAAAATGGATTTTAAATATAACTCATATAGCGTAGCATTACAAGCCCCAGGATTCGTTTCTGGATGTTTTACAATACAGGTGCATGAATGGCAGTAGGATAGATATGTCTTACTCAAATCTCATGAAGCACCTTTAATCGGGTGCTTTTTTTATGCTTAAAAAGTAAAGTTTTGCCACAAAGGCGCGAAGGCACAAAGATTTTTTTATAAGAATTGGATTAAAGATCTGGCGTCTTTGTGAGGAGCAGACAAAATAGTGAAGAGTAAAAAAACTTAGTGTCTTAGAGCCTTTGCGGCAATTAAAAAAATAAAGATTAGTGCTTTAGTGGCAAATTAAAAATGAATTAAATAAAACAAAAAATATATACCATGAACAACAATACATTAGATAGATACAAAAAAGAGATTAGAAAAAAATACGAGATCGAAAAAGAAGGCGAGTACTTTGATTACTTGTACAGTCCATCTCGTGGAAAACTACGTGATTTCTGTTGGTTTATATTCGAGAATGGTGTAAGTCAGGAAGACTTAAATGTTTTTAGAAATTTATTTTCTATAGATTTTGATTATACGAAAAAGAAGAAATTTAAAGATCAAAAAGACAAGTTCAGACCTATTGAAACCTTCTTGAAAGGAGAAACAGATCCGTCGAATATTGATGCAATAAATCTGGCTGCAGTTATGGTTGATTTTCAACCACGTCCGTTTAAAAACTTTAATAAAGCGTGTAGAATGGAAGATGCAAGAAAAGTTGAAAACAGCTACAATACTAAGACAGCTGTTGAAGCAGAGAAAAAGATCAGAAAAAGTGCCGCTTTTGCAGAAAATGAAAAGTCAGGAGAATATGCTGGAAAAAAACGTCTTTTTTCAAATTTCGCCACTCTATTCTCTAAAAAAGGAGATCAAAAGAGCTATCCGGAAAAAGCAATCCGGTTTTCGAGTGGTTAGATACTCATTTGTCAATTGAAGGAAATCTTCGCTAAATAAAAAACGGCTGTCTTATGAGACAGCCGTTTTCGTTTGGTTATATTATTTTGATTATGAATTCTGACCATATATTTTAGCGTAAAGATCTTTGTAAATCTCTTTAATAATTTTACGCTTTAATTTTAATGTTGGAGTCAATTGTCCGCCATCGATAGACCAAACATCCGGAGTAAGCTCAAAACGTTTGATTTTTTCCCAGTGACCAAATTTCTCATTGATTTTCTCTACTTCTTCGTCGATACGCTTAATGACATCGGCATTTGAGCTAATTTCTGCATTGCTGCTTCCTAAAGTTACTTTATGTAATCTTGCCCATTCTTTTACGAAATCAAAATTAGGCTGAATAAAAGCGGCAGGCATTTTTTCTCCGTCACCAATTACCATGATTTGTTCAATAAAACGAGATTGTTTCATCGCATTTTCAATCAATTGAGGAGCAATATATTTTCCGCCCGAAGTTTTAAACATTTCTTTTTTACGATCTGTAATTTTAAGGAAACCTTCGCTGTCAATTTCACCAATATCTCCTGTATGAAAATATCCGTCCTGCAAAGCTTCGGCAGTTTTTTCAGGATCTTTAAAATAACCTAACATTACATTTGGTCCTTTACAAAGAATTTCTCCATCCTGAGCAATTTTTACTTCAACGTTGCGAATTACTTTACCAACCGTTCCAATCTTGAAACCTTTGTTTCTTTGATCGTTTACAGCAATTACTGGAGAAGTTTCAGATAAACCGTAACCTTCCATAACCGGAATTTCGGCAGCAGCAAAAACTCTCGTTAAGCGCGGTTGTAAAGCAGCACTTCCGGAAACCATTAATTCTAAATTTCCTCCTAAACCTTCTTTCCATTTACTGAAAATAAGTTTTCGTGCAATTTTCAACTGAAATTCATACCAAAAACCATTGGCTCCGTATGGCTCGTATCTTAAACCTAAATCGATGGCCCAGAAAAATAGTTTTTTCTTGATACCGGTTAGTTCACCACCTTTGGCATAAATTTTATCGTATACTTTTTCTAAAAGTCTTGGTACAGCTGTAATCACTGTAGGACGAACTTCTTTTAAGTTATCACTGATTTTATCAATCGATTCTCCAAAATAAACAGATACACCATAATATTGATAGATATACAAAATCATTCTTTCAAAAATATGGCAAATAGGCAAGAAACTCAAAGCAGTACTTTTTCCCGGATCAAACGGAATTCTTGGCGCACTGTCTAAAACATTCGACACAATATTTTGGTGCGAAAGCATTACACCTTTAGGTCTTCCTGTTGTTCCTGATGTATAAATAATGGTAGCTAAATCATCCGTTTTAATACTGTCTTTTCTGGCTTCAACTTCATTCTGATTGCTCTCATCTTCGCCAAGTGTCAATAACTCGGTCCAGTGTTTGCATCCTGTAATTTCATTAAAAGAATAAACCTCTTTTAATTGTGGGACATTTGCTTTTATTGCGTTTACTTTGTTAAGTACTTCTTCATCAGATACAAAACAGTAAATACTTCCGCTATGATTTAATATGTATTCGTAATCTTCTTCGGCAATTGTGGGATAAATAGGGACGTTTTGTGCACCGGTTTGCAAAATACCAATATCCATGATATTCCATTCGGTACGATTGTTTGAAGTGATTAAAGCAATTTTATCATCTTTTTGAACGCCTATACGTAATAATGCTCTCGAAATAGCATTTGCTTTTGCAATATATTCCTGGCTAGAAGTTTTTTCCCAGACTCCGTTTTTTTTGGTTGCTAAGGCAACTGGAAGGTTGTAAGTTTCTTGTTGATAATAGGGAAAATCAAAAAGGCGTGTGATTGAAACCATGTTTAATATATTGAATTTTACCGCAAATTAAATAAAAATTAGGTATGATTTTTAATTTTATAAAATTTTATGGGAAAAATTATAGGTATTATAGAAAATTTACGAAAACGTTTTCTTTTTTGTAGTAATTTTTTGAAATACCGAGAAATGTTTATTTCAGGGACTAAATTTTATGAAAAATTACTTAACGTTATAATCCACATATTCTTTTACTCTTTCTCCCATTAAAAACATTTTTTTCTTGGCAAAATGAATAGAAAATTGAGAATAAATCCATGCATCGCTATCATTTGTTCTGTACCAAAATGTATAAGATGCACTATTGAAACCTTCCTTAAAAACCGGAATTCCTTCATCTGTACATTCAATTCCCCAGTTGATCTTAGTTTTACTTAAATCGTCTGCCTGGATAACACCGGTACCGTCAGGATTTAAAATTGTACTTGGCGCTTTTTGTCCTGTAGGAATATAAGTTCCGGGAACAGGATAACCAATTGTAGTGGTAATATAATGATCACGACCATTGTATGTAATTTGATCTACATGCACCTGGGCATGAGATTGTGCAGCAACAAAAAATAACGTAATAAGTAATAAATGTAAAGATTTCATTCTATGTAGGTTTAATTGTTTTTGGATGCAAAAAAAATCAGTGGCATAATTTTTTTGGCGAATATACTTTAAATTTCTATAGAATAATGAATCGAAAATACAAGAATGAATTTATTTTTTAACATTTTATTGCTGCGGAAATAGTACTATGTCGAAAACTTATTTCCGAGTAGTTTTTCTTTAAAAATCAGATTTAAAAAGAGTAGGAAAAAGTAACTATTAAGCTCTTTAACCATCAATTCTTTTATATAAATACTAAAAAAAAAGAGCTTTTATGGCACCCGAAGATATTATTGAATTAGTCTTAGAACCTTTTAGATTTAGGATAGAATAGGGTTTTAAGCCCTAAATTAAATTAGTGTAGATGATTTTAAATCCAAAAACAATACAAATTACAGAAGAAATTATAACTAATGCATATTGTAATTTTTGAGATCTAAGAATGCTCCTGGTAAACGGAATACTAAATAATCCGGATGCGATAAACATCCCCAGAATAGATCCCACACCAAAAACTAAAATATACATCAAACCTTCCAGAGGTGTTTTCATTTGCGAAATAACCAGAATCACTAAAGATCCGCTTCCGGCCAGTCCATGAACCAAACCTACACCAAAGGCAGCTTTATAATTTTTAGAAGTGTCATAATGTTTGTGCTGAAAAGAGACGATAGGATGGGAGTGAAAGTAAGTATGGGTGTGCATATGCGTATGCGTAAGTCCGTTGCTGTGTGTGTGTGAATGACTGTGAGAATAGGTATGTGAATGTCGTTTTTTGTATAATAATTTGAATAAACGAATGGTTCCTAAAATAATTAACATCAATCCCACTACTGCTTCAAGATAACTAAAAATATTTTCGCTGATCGAAATCTTAAAGCCAATCATAATAATACCTACTATAAATATGGTCGAGGTATGCCCAATTCCCCAAAAAATTCCATCTTTTAGTGCATCTTTAATCTTATTTCTATTAGTAACGAGATTATTGACAGCCAGTAAATGATCAGCTTCAAAGGCATGTTCGAGTCCGGCATACACCGTAATTAAAAATCCGATCATTTTGAGTTTTATTGATAATTAAAATAGGCAGCACAAGCACCTTCAGAAGAAACCATCGGTGCGCCAAGAGGATTAGAAGGTTTACATTTTTTACCAAATTCAGGACATTGATTGGGTTTTTTATTTCCCGTTAAAATTTGTCCGGCTATACAAAGTTCGTCTGTTTTTTCGTTGCCTGCTTTTATTGTAAACTTTACGCTGGCATCATACATTTTATAGGCTTCTCTTAAAACCAGTCCGCTGTTTTCTATAGTTCCAATACCTCGCCATTCCTGATTACCTATTGTAAAAATAGTATTTACAACTTCTTTGGCTTTTACATTTCCTTCTTCTTTTACCAATCTTGTATATTGATTTTCTACTTCATATTTTCCTTGTTCCAATTGAAGTACGGCATGATAAATAGCCTGAACGATATCGACAGGTTCAAATCCGGCAACAACTATCGGAATTTTAAATTTTTCGGCAATCGGATAATATTCTTCAAAGCCAACAATTGTGCAAACATGTCCTGCTCCTAAAAACGCGTTAATGATGCAAAATTCATCAGATAAAATCGCTTCCATTGCAGGTGGAACCAAAACATGAGAAACTAACAAACTAAAATTGGTCAAACCCAGTTTTTGCGCATGCATCACCGCTAATGCATTGCTCGGGGCGGTAGTTTCAAAACCAACAGCAAAAAATACAACTTCACGGTCTGGATTTTTTGCAGCAATATTTACAGCTTCAAGAGGAGAATATAAAATACGTAATTCTCCGCCTTCTGCCTTTGCCTGCAACAAACTTTTTGATGATCCGGGAACTCTTATCATATCTCCAAACGAACACATGATGACACCCTGATGCATTAACTCAATCGCTTTATTGATTAATGAAATAGGAGTAACACAAACCGGACAGCCAGGACCATGAATCATTCTGATGTTTTTTGGCAGCAAATCCAGTAATCCGTTTTTGACTAGTGCATGTGTCTGTCCTCCACAAATTTCCATGATATTCCATGGTTTTGTCGTTATCCTATGAATTTCGTTTATATAATGTTTGACCAATTCAGGATTTCGATATTCAGACAGATATTTCATTTTAGACTATATTTAAAAGTTCAATTATGAAAATCAAAGTCGAATTAGGCTGAATCATCGGTGGTGCTCCAATATGCCCATATGCTAAATCATGCGGAATATAAATTTTCCAGCGGGAACCTTCAGGCATTAATTGCAGAGCTTCCTGCCAGCCGGTTAAAGTTTGTAAAATACGCATTTTTTGAGGCCCGGTTTCTTTAGTAGAATCAAAAACATCTTTATTGAGTAAATACCCCTCATAAATAACATCTATAGTATCTGTAATTTTGGGGATTTGTCCTCTTCCTTCTGCTAAAATTTCATATTGTAAACCGCTTGCCAACGTAACAATGCCTTCTCTTTTTGCGTTTTTTTCTAAAAAAGCTTTTCCAATTGCTGCATTTTTTACTTTTAATTCTTCCTGTAAAAGCGCTACGTAATTATTAAAAATTTCAATAGAACGTTTAGGCGAAATTTTCTCAGTAGATTTCTCAAGTACAGATCTCATTCCGTCTGTATAATCTTCATATTTAATTTCATCAAAGCCAATATCTTTAAGGCTCAAAGCCATTACAACGCCAGCTGAGTACGAAATTTTGTCTTTTTCTTCTGTTTTACCAATGTTCCCTAATAATTCAAGAATATCCATAGCTTATTTTTTTAAATGTAAATAATGATTGAGTTGTCCAAAAGAAATATTTTCGTCGTTTGGTGAAAGTGTTTCATGAAAATGTAATTTGAATTTAGGTTTGAGATGATCAATAATTAAATCGATAAGTATTGAGTTTTGAAAAACACCTCCGCTAAAAGCTATTTCTTTTGATTTTGAAAAACAGGCGACTTTTTCGATACATTTCACCAACGTAAAATGAAAGTTTAAAGCGATTATTTCTAAATCTTTGTTATGCTGAACTTCTTTAGCAACTTGTAAAAGAAGTTTTTTTGCAGGAATTAAATTCGTTATTTTTTCATCTTTTAAATAATCCTTTAATTTTAATTCTGATTTATTAAAAGCTTGCTGGGCTAAGTTTTCTAAATACATTCCGGCTTCCGCTTCAAATAAAATAGAATCCTTAAATCCCAATGTAAAAGCAACTGCATCAATTAATCTTCCCATTGAAGACGTTTTTATCGTGCTGTTTTTGATATATTTAGAATAAATTTTTAATTCATTTTTATTAAAAAAAGATTGAAAGTAGCTACTGCTTTTACTTATAGACAGGGCAGCCATTTTAGGATTTTTAGCCATTTGATCCCCTAAAATCCAGGGAAAATATTCCAAATGTCCAATTCTGTTTATGCTGTTATGATCGTATTCAAAAAATTCACCCCCAAATATTTCCGTATCACTTCCAAATCCGGATCCATCCCAAACTACCCCTAGTACTTTAGATCTTTTCCAAAGTTTTTTTTCGCTCAAAATAGCTGCAAAGTGAGCTTCATGATGCTGAACTTTTATGGTGGCTACAGTTTTATCCTTATTTACAAATGAGGTTATTATGTTGTTATTTTCATAATTAGGATGCTGGTCGCAAACCACTTTTTTTGGAGAAAAATCAAAAAAATGTTCGTAATTTTTTATTTTTCTTTCAAATCTATTGTAGGTGTCAAAATTGAGTAAATCACCAATATACTCACTCATGTAAACCTGATTATGGGTAGTAATAGTGATGGTGTTTTTTAAAGTTGCACCTAAACAAAGTAATTGTTCAGGATTGTTTTGTAAAATAGAAAAATCAATATTGGGAGCAAAACCTCTTGCATGACGCAGGATAATTTTTTGCTTATTTTTTCGCGAAAATTTAATTACCGAGTCATCCTGAGAATTTTGAATTTCAAGATCATGATGAAAATAATAATCTGCTATAGGATTCAATGTTTTTACAGCCTCGTTTTCATCTGAAAAAATAGATGACCCGTTAAAATTTCCACTGGTAGCTATTAGTGGTTTTTGAAATAAATTAGAAATTAAATGTAAAACTCCAGAATTGGGAAGCATCACTCCAATGGTTTTCATGTTTGGAGCTATTTGATCTATCGCTAAGTCGATTTGCTTTTTTAGGGTTAAAATTACAATTGGTGCCTGAGTAGATTTAAGTAAATTCTTCTCTGTTTTATGACAAAACAAATAATTTTCAATCTGTTTTGCATCTGGAAACAGAACGGCGAAAGGTTTTGTCAAACGTTTTTTTCTGTTTCGTAATTCCTGAACAGCTTCGGAATTTGTAGCATCACAAAGCAGTAAATAACCCGAAGTGTTTTTTACGGCAATGATTTTTCCTTTACTTAATTTTTCTGAAATGTTTTCGAAAATTTCCTTATTCGAACCTGAAATAATAGCTCCGGTATTATCTGTAAATGAAACCTGAACCCCACAATCCGGACAGGAGTTGGTTTGTGAGTGAAAACGTCTATCTGCAGGATTGTTGTATTCTTCAAGACAGGAATCACACATTTTAAATTCATTCATACTGGTATTTTCCCTTTCAAAAGGAAATTTTTTAGCAATAGCATATCTTGGCCCACAGGATGTGCAACTGATAAAAGGATAGTAGAAGCGGCTGTTTTGAGGATCTAAAATTTCTTCTTTGCAATTTTTGCATATAGCAAAATCAGGGGTCAAAGGCGAATTAATACAGATGTTTTTCTCTGTTGGTTTTATAAAAAAGGAATCAAATTTTTCTTGTAATACAACTTCTGAAATTTGAATACCGTTTATTTTTGCATTTTTTGGATGTTTTCTTTTTATTTCGTTTAAAAAATCAGTTGCAGTTTTTTCATTTTCCTGCAGTACTATTACTACTCCAAATTCATTATTAGAAACATAACCTTTTAAATTTAGTTTAATGGCCAAATTATATACAAAAGGCCGAAAGCCAACGCCTTGTACACTGCCTGAAATTATTATTTGAAATGAAGGTTTCAAGGAACTAAGTATTAATTTTAAAATTTTCTATTTGCTGGACAATCTGTGTTGTCACTTTTTCTATGGCAGCATCTACCTTTGGCGAAAGCTTCATAGACATGGGTTCCATTTTTAAAATGGTAATGGTGTATAAATAAATTTCCGGCATAGTATCCAGCATAGACAAGATCTCAACCATGTCTTTTAAGCCAAAGTTATGTCCGCTTAACGAAATAGGGAAGTCATCAGAAAAACGCGGTTTCAAAAGTGTAATGGTTCCTTCTTCCTTATTGTCCATCGTTGCATCAACAATAATTACTTTTCTATGATTTTCGATATAGGGGATTAATGTGAAACCGCCTGTTCCGCCATCAATAAAAGAGGTGTCTTCCGGAAATAAGGTTTTATCGATTCTGTTTATAAAATGTACGCCAACACCTTCATCACCCATCAAATAATTACCAATTCCAAGTACTAAAACTTCATTTCCATCAGAATGAAAAGCATCTAGTTTTCTTGTCATAATTTCTTCTTGCATTTATTTCTGTATTTTATTTTAAACTCAATCTTTATTTACTATTTCTGTTGTAACAGGTTCTTTTGTTGCATCTGCATCTTTTTTAATTCTTTCTGTTCTCACAAATTTATAACCGCTTACCATTGCAGATGTTTCCCCCAAACCTTCCAGCCAGTCATGAAAGAATACCAGATAAATATGTATTATGGCAAATAAAATAAAAGTCCATGTTGTAAAATGATGAATGGTTCTAACATTAAAATCCCCTCCGGCTAAATTGGTCACCCAACCAAACATTTTAGGAAAAAACCAGGTCGAAGTAGGAGCGTACATAGCAAATCCTGTCCCGATCATAATAAGTCCCATAATGAACATTGCCAAATAAGAGGCTGCCGCTACACTATTATGGCCTACAGCACCGGAAGGAGAACCATTATAATGCTCGTTTTGTAAAAAAATATCAAACTTGATGACGTGCCACATCCTTTTGAAACCTTCTTTTTTGAAGGGAAAGAATACACGCCAATTAGCATATTTATTACCTTTAAAAGCAAAATAAACCCTCAAAATCATAACTGCGACTAACAAATAAGCACACATAAAATGAATTTCACGGATGTAACCAAACCAAAATTGACCTGTTGCTTCCTTCGTAGAAATAATTCCCGGCGGATTGCCAATAATAAATCCTGTTATAACCAATCCTGTTATCGCCCATGCATTTACCCAATGAAATATTCTTATGGGTAATTGCCAGATATAAGCTCTTTTATAGTCATTAGTTTTTGTAGACATGCTGGAAAATTTAAATCGTGCAAATAGAAATGTCGTTTACTTCTTTAATGATATCGCCTTTTTCATCGTATAAATGCACAGCACAAGCAATACAAGGATCAAATGAATGTATGGTTCTGATAATTTCTAATGGTAATTCCGGATTTGCGATTGGTGTATTCAGTAAACTGCTCTCATAAGGCGATCTTTGTCCTTTAGGATCTCTTGGAGACGCATTCCATGTCGAAGGAACGACTTGTTGATAGTTCGCTACTTTGGCATCTTTTATTACAATCCAGTGACTTAAAGCTCCTCTTGGTGCTTCAACAAGACCAACTCCCTGAGATTCTTTTGGCCAGGTCGAGGTTTCCCATTTTTCTGTATTGGCCATTTTGGTATCACCCTTTTTAATATTTTCAATTAGGTTATCGAAAAATTCCAGATTCCAATTGGCAACCAATTGAGATTCCAGAGCTCTGGCCGCTGTTCTGCCTAAGGTTGAAAATAAAGCCCCGGCAGGAACTTGTAATTTTGATAAGGCAGCATCAACGATTTCTTTAAATTCTTCTCTTCCGGATGCATATCCTACCAGCATTCTTGCCAACGGGCCAACTTCCATAGCATGACCTTTCCATCTTGGTGTTTTTATGAAACTGTATTTTTCATCAACATTCAAATGCGTATAAGGCGGTTTTGGTCCTGTATAGTTTATTTTAGTTTCTCCGCTCCAAGGATGTTTTCCGGCATTTCCATCTCCTTCATAATCATACCATGAATTGTTAACATATTCTTCTACGGTTTTTAAATCTCTTAGATCTAGATCATGAACTTTTGTTAAATCTTTATTCAAAATCACGCCTGACGGAAATTTGAAGGTATTCATGTTGGTATTATTATATCCCTGTGTTGGAAAATCCCCAAAAGTCATAAAATTATGAAAGCCACCAATCGCTCCCCAATCTTTATAATAACCTGCAATTGTAAGTACATCCGGAAGATAAACTTGTTCTACGAATTTTTTTCCATCTTCAAGAAGCTGTCTTACAAAAGCCAGTCTTTCGGCATTCAATCCGCTTGCATCGTCCAGGTTTATGGAGCATGCCATTCCGCCAACCAAAAAGTTAGGATGTGGATTTTTGCCTCCAAAAATGGCATGAACTTTCACGATTTCTTTTTGCCATTCAAGCGCTTCCAGATAATGAGCTGTAGCCATTAAGTTCGCTTCAGGTGGCAATTTCATTTGTGGATGTCCCCAATAACCATTGGCAAAAATTCCTAATTGCCCACTGGCAACAAATTTTTTCAATCTTGTTTGAAGGTCAGAGAAGTAACCAGGTGAACTTTTTGGCCAATTTGAGATTGATTGTGCCAATTGAGAAGTTTTTACCGGATCAGCATTTAAGCCGCTAATAACATCAACCCAGTCAAAAGCGTGTAAGTGATAAAAATGAACAACATGATCGTGCAGGTATAAAGCACCAAGCATAATGTTTCTAACAATCTCGGCATTGGGTGGCACAACAATCCCAAGTGCATCTTCTACCGATCTGATAGAGGCTGTAGCGTGAGTCGAAGTACATACACCGCAAGTTCTTTGCACAAAAGCCCAAACATCTTTAGGATTTCTGTCTTTTACAATATTTTCCAGACCTCTTACCATTGTAGAAGATAAAAAAGCCTCTTGTATAGTACCATCTGAGATTTCTACTTCGGCTCTTAAATGTCCTTCTATTCTTGTAATCGGGTCAACAACTATTCTTTCTGCCATTTTATTTTTTTATGGATTATAAATCTTCCAGATGTTTCTCGTTTTCAGTTCCCTGATTTATTCTGTGATTGAGTTCTTCTTTTTTAGATATATTCGATAGAACGGCATGAACTCCGATACCCGCAGCAACGCCTCCAAGAGCAATTTTACCCAGCGTATCTGCATTTGCTTCGATATTACCCGGAGTTATAGAGGAATCTCTCGAATAAAAACTTCCTGCGTCCCAAAAATCATTGGCACTACAGCCAATACAGCCATGTCCGGACTGAATAGGATAACTTACACCGCCATTCCATTTCATGTTGCCACAGGCATTGTATGTGCTTGGCCCTTTACAGCCTACTTTATACAAACAATATCCTTTTTTAGCATTTTCGTCATCAAAATTGTCTGCAAATAATCCCGCATCAAAATAGGGTCTTCTGTAACAGCTATCATGAACTCTTTTAGAATAAAAGGCTTTTGGACGACCTGCACTATCTAATTCAGGGAATTTTCCGAATGCGACGATATGCACAATAATTCCGGCCATAACTTCGCCTATTGGCGGGCACCCCGGAACATTTATAATAGGTTTATCTGTAATTATTTTATGAATTGGCACAGCACCTGTAGGATTTGGCTTCGCTGCTTGTATGCAACCAGATGTGGCACAGCTTCCCCAGGCAATTATAGCTTTTGCATCTGCAGCAGATTCTTTAAGGATATCTATGGCACTTCTTCCTCCAATACAACAATAATTTCCGTCAGCGCCCATTGGGATTGAACCTTCAACACAAAGAATATATTCTCCTTTGTATTTCTCCATAGTGGCTTTTTTAGCCGCTTCGGCCTGATGACCGGAAGCTGCCATAAGTGTCAAAGTATAATCTAATGAAATCTTGTCTAAAATGATATCTGCAACAATAGGATGGTCAGAACGGATAAATGATTCACTACAACAAGTACATTCCTGAAAGTGTTCCCAAATAACGGGCAGTCGGGGAGTGTTTTCTAAAGCTTTAGTAATTTGACCAATTGCAGAACTTTGAACCCCCATATAAGCTCCTATGTAAGCAACAAATTTTAAAAAATCCCTTCTGCTATAACCTTGTCTTTCGATACTGTTATAGTAGGTTTCATAGACTTTGTTTTTATCCTCCATACTCATTGTATTTTAAGAATGCTGTAAGTTATTTTGAAAAAGAATGTATTATTTATATCAAAATTTTGATTTCGTGGATTACAAAACTATTCAAACGTTTAGGATTTAAATGTGATAATTGTCAGTTTTTACGTGGTTTATTTAAATGTAATTTGCTGGATTAAAAATCTTTTAGAAATAAAAAAAAGATGCACGAACTTTCTGTAGTTACTTCAATTGTGAAGATCGTTCAACAAGAAGTAAATAAAATAAATGGTAAAAAGGCACTTGAACTTTACTTAGAAATCGGAAAATTAGCCGGTGTAGAAATGGATTCTTTTTATTTTGTTTGGCCACAATGTATTGAGGGAAGCGTTCTAAGTGATACTAAATTATTTATTGAAGAACCAGTAGGAAAAGCCAAATGTGCAGAATGTGAAACGGAATTTCATATTGATAAAAGTTTTGACAGCTGCCCCAATTGCGATAGTCCTTTTAAAGAAATTATTGCAGGGAAAGAATTAAAAATCAAAAAAATAATCATTAATTAAGGATAGTTATGTGTACCACTTGCGGCTGTAGTTCTGATGAAAACGAAATAAGATTTACTAAAATAGGAGACAAACAACTTCATTCTCATTCAGGTCATTACCATTATCATGATCAACATAGTCATGAAGATCATCACCACGAACACCATTACGATCACGATCACGACCATGATGACCACGATCATCACCATAGTAATGATCATTCGCACAGTCACTCGCACGAAATAAATATTGTACAGCTAGAGAAAGATATATTGTATAAAAATCAATTAACAGCAGAAAGAAACAGAGGTTTTTTTGAAGCTCTCAATATTTTCTCTGTCAATTTAGTAAGTTCACCGGGGTCTGGAAAAACCTCTTTACTAGAACGAACAATAGCAGATTTGAAAGATAAGATGGCTTTTTCTGTAATCGAAGGAGATCAGCAAACAACTAATGATGCCGACAGAATTCATAAATTAAATGTTCCCGTAATCCAGATCAATACCGGAAAAGGATGTCATCTGGACAGCGAAATGATTTCACGCGCTGTCAAAGAACTAAAACCTGTTGCGGATTCGATTTTAATGATTGAAAATGTTGGAAATTTGGTTTGCCCGGCCATGTTTGATTTAGGCGAATTAAAACGAATTGTAATTATATCCGTTACAGAAGGTGAAGACAAACCGCTCAAATATCCTGATATGTTTTCAGGTTCGCAAATTTGTATTATCAACAAAATTGACTTGCTTCCCTATTTAAAGTTTGATTTACAAAAATTAAAAGAATACGCAAAAAAAGTAAATCCGCATTTGACCTTTTTTGAAGTTTCTGCAACTTCGGGCGAAGGTTTACAAGCCTGGTACGATTATTTGGCAAACTCTATAAAACAATAACTTATGTGCTTAGCAATTCCGGGACGACTTGAAAAAGTGACAATAGAATTGGATGAAACTTTCAGAATTGGAAATGTTTCTTTTGAAGGTATAATAAAAGAAGTCAATTTGGCTCTCGTTCCTGAAGCCAAAGTGGGCGACTATCTTTTGGTTCATGTAGGTGCAGCCATCGGCATTATTGATGAGGCTGAAGCCAAAAAGACTATGGAGGTTTTAAAACAAATGGGCGAGGAGATTTAATTTTAAAACATGAATAAAAAGACTGAAGTGATTCATTTACATCACGGTAGTGGTGGTGAACATATGACTCAATTGCTTAATGAAGTAATTTTTAAAATCTTAAAAAATGATATTTTAGAAGTACGTCATGACGGTGCGTTTTTAAATATGAAGGGAAATTTGGCTTTCTCCACAGATAGTTATGTGGTTTCTCCAGTGTTCTTTAAAGGAGGTAATATTGGTGAACTTGCAGTAAACGGAACGGTAAATGATCTTTCGATGTGTGGAGCAATTCCTAAATATCTTTCATTAGCCCTAATTATAGAAGAGGGTTTTGGTTTAGAGGAGTTTACTCAAATTATCAAGTCGATTAGGGAAGCGGCTGATAAAGCTAATGTTCAAATTGTTACCGGAGATACTAAAGTTGTCGAAAGAGGAAAAGGCGATCAAATTTATATCAATACTTCCGGAATTGGTATTGTTCATGAAAAGGCCAGCATTAAAACTCAAAATATTCAGGAAAATGATGTTATCATCATCAACGGACCAATAGCGTCACACGGAATGGCGATTATGTCTGAACGTGAAGGATTAGAGTTTGAAAGCGATATTTTGAGCGATACAACCAATCTAAATCATATAGTTATTGATTTGATAGAACTATTTGGAGACAAAATTCATTTTCTAAGAGATGCAACACGTGGCGGATTAGCTTCTGTTTTGCATGAAATAGCAACTGAGATCAATTTAGGGATTTCACTTTTTCAGGAAGATATACAAGTAGAAAATCAGGTAAAAAGTGCCTGCGAATTATTAGGTTTAGATCCGTTGTATGTGGCCAATGAAGGAATCTTTGTTTGCGTTGCAGCTCCTGAAATTAAAGATGAGGTACTTGCTGTTTTACAAAAAGTAAATTCAAATGCATCAGCTATTGGTTTTGTTACAGATGAACATCCATCAAAAATAATTATCGAAAGTACTTTTGGAGGTAAAAGAGTGGTCAATCCTTTGGTTGGAGAACAGTTGCCGCGAATTTGTTAATCATTTTTTTGCCACGAATTTCACGAATTTCCGCGAATTATTTTTTAATTGTTGTGTACTAATGGCAAACAAATGAAGAACTTTAAAATCATTTTAATCATTTAATCCGTGGCTATTTTTTAAGATTACAAATTAATAATTTGAGAAAATTTGTGTAATTTGTGGTGAAAGAAAAAAAAACGCTCGATAAATTTCGAGCGTTTTTAGTAAAAGAAATATTTTAGTTTTTCTCAATCCATTTTCTGGCGTTGATAAAAGCTTCGTGCCAAGGTGTAAACTCGTCATTTCTGTCTTTTGGATAATGTGCCCAGTTCCATTGGAAAGTTGAACGCTCAATATGAGGCATCGTAACCAAATGTCTTCCTGTTTTATCACACATCATCGCTACGTCATAATGAGAACCATTTGGGTTTGCAGGATATCCTTCGTAAGCATATTTAGAAACAATGTTGTAGTTTTCTTCACCCATTGGTAAATTGAATTTACCTTCTCCGTGAGAAACCCAAACTCCTAAAGTAGTTCCAGCCAAAGTCGATAACATAACCGAATTGTTTTCCTGAACTTTTACAGAAGTAAAAATACTTTCGTGTTTGTTGCTATCGTTGTGAAGCATTTTTCCGTGAACTTCATGCTCTGGATTAATTACTTCTAATTCCATAAACAATTGACAACCGTTACAGATTCCAACAGATAAAGTATCTTCTCTTTTGAAGAAATTATCCAATGCTGTTTTTGCTTTTTCGTTATATAAGAAAGCTCCGGCCCAACCTTTTGCAGAACCTAAAACATCAGAGTTAGAGAATCCCCCAACAGCTCCAATAAATTGAATATCTTCCAAAGTTTCACGACCAGAAATTAAATCTGTCATGTGAACGTCTTTTACGTCGAAACCAGCTAAATACATTGCATTTGCCATTTCACGCTCAGAATTACTTCCTTTTTCGCGAATAATAGCCGCTTTTGGTCTTGGTTTTGAAGCATCAATTACAGGCGCTTTACCAGTAAAATGAGTTGGGAAAGTGTAATTTAAAGCCTGATTTTTATAGTTTTCAAAACGTGCTTTAGCCGTTCCGTTTTTAGATTGTTTTTGATCTAATAAATAAGAAGTTTCAAACCACACGTCTCTGTATGCAGGAATGTCTAAAGTCCAAAGTCCAAGGTCTAAAGTCTCTGTCGTTGTCGCTTTTCCTAACTTGAAGAATTCTATGTTATTAGCTTTTAACTTAGTTTCAACAGCTGCATCTTCTTTTGCCTGGAAAACGATTCCGATGTTTTCTGCGAAAAGGATTTTCAATAAATCTTTTTCTGCGAAAGCGCTGAAATCAATTTTTGCTCCCAAGTTTACATCAGCAAAACACAATTCTAATAAAGTAGTAATCAATCCACCGCTTCCGATATCGTGACCTGCTAAAATTTGGCTTTCGCCGATTAATTCCTGAATCGTATTAAAAGCATTTTTGAAGAAAGAAGCATCTTTTATAGTAGAAGTTTCGTTTCCGATTGTATTTCTAATTTGTGCAAAAGAAGAACCTCCTAATTTGAAATCATCCTGAGACAAATTGATATAATAAATTGAATCTCCGTCTTTTTGTAAAACAGGTTCAACTACTTTTCTGATATCCGTACAGTTTCCTCCAGCCGAAATAATAACCGTTCCCGGCGCGATTACTTCGTCGTTTGGATATTTTTGTTTCATCGAAAGTGAATCTTTTCCTGTCGGAATGTTGATTCCCAATTCAATTGCAAATTCTGAACAACCTTCAACAGCAGCGTACAAACGAGCGTCTTCACCTTCGTTTTTACAAGCCCACATCCAGTTGGCAGATAATGAAATTCCTTTCAATCCATCTTTAATTGGCGCCCAAACAATGTTTGATAACGATTCTGCAATAGCATTTCTACTACCAGCAACCGGATCAATCAAAGCAGCGATAGGGGCGTGGCCAATAGAAGTTGCAATTCCTTCTTTTCCTAAATAATCCAGTGCCATAACTCCAACATTATTCAAAGGCAATTGCAAAGGTCCTGCACATTGTTGTTTGGCAACTTTTCCACCAACACAACGGTCCACTTTATTTGTTAACCAGTCTTTTGATGCAACTGCTTCTAAACGTAAAACGTCTTTTAAATATGATTCAAAATTTGCGTTGTCATAAGAAACAGCAGCATATTTTCTATCGATCGTTTTATCTGTCATAACCGTTTTCGGAGAACTTCCGAAGAAATCTTCTAAAGCATAATCCATCGGTTTTGAACCATTTGATTGCGATTGAAAAGTAAAACGGTGATCTCCTGTTACATCTCCGACCTGATACATTGGCGAACGCTCTCTGTCGGCAATTCTTTGTAAAGTATCAATATCTTTTTGACCAATAACCAATCCCATTCTTTCCTGAGATTCGTTACCAATAATTTCTTTTGCAGACAGCGTTGGATCTCCAACCGGTAATTTATCCAAATCGATTAAACCACCAGTTTCTTCCACTAATTCAGAAAGACAGTTTAAGTGTCCTCCAGCTCCGTGATCGTGAATAGAAACAATCGGATTGTGATCGCTTTCTACTAATCCGCGAATCGCGTTAGCAGCACGTTTTTGCATTTCAGGGTTTGAACGCTGAATCGCATTTAATTCGATTCCTGAACCAAAAGCTCCTGTATCTGCAGACGAAACCGCAGCGCCACCCATTCCGATTCTATAATTTTCTCCACCTAAGATTACGATTTTATCGCCTTCTTGTGGTTTCTTTTTGATTGCCTGATCTAGTTTTCCGTAACCAATTCCACCCGCCTGCATGATTACTTTGTCGTAACCAATTTTACGGTCGTTTTCTGAATGTTCAAAAGTTAAAACGGAACCTGTAATAAGCGGCTGACCAAATTTATTTCCAAAATCAGAAGCTCCGTTTGAAGCTTTGATCAAAATATCCATTGGAGTTTGGTACAACCATTTTCTTTCTTCAACTGCATTTTCCCATTTCCTGTCGTCGTTCAAACGAGAGTATGAAGTCATGTAAACTGCAGTTCCTGCTAATGGCAATGAACCTTGTCCTCCTGCTAAACGGTCACGAATTTCTCCTCCTGAACCTGTTGCTGCTCCATTGAAAGGCTCAACTGTTGTTGGGAAATTGTGTGTTTCTGCTTTTAAAGATAAAACCGAATCAAATTCCTTTATCTCGTAATAATCTGGTTTGTCAGCTGTTTTAGGTGCAAACTGCTGCAATTTTGGTCCTTTTACAAAAGCAACGTTGTCTTTGTAAGCAGACACGATATCGTTAGGGTTTTCCTGTGATGTTTTTTTGATTAATTTGAAAAGTGAAGTTTCTTTTTCTTCGCCATCAATAACAAAAGTTCCGTTGAAGATTTTGTGACGACAGTGCTCTGAATTCGCTTGTGAAAAAGCAAAGATTTCAGAATCCGTTAACTTTCTTCCCAGTTTTACAGCAAGATTGTCTAAGTAATCTACTTCTTCCTGGCTTAAAGCTAAACCTTCCACTTTATTGTAAGTTGCAATATCATCGATTTCCAAAATTGGTTCTGGCTGAACATTAATCGTGAAAATTTCCTGATCTAATTGATTAAATTTTTGGAAAAGCATCGGATCAAAATCTGTGAAGTCAGCCGTTGCAGGATGAAATTCTTCAATTCTGATGATGCCCGGAATACCCATATTTTGAGTAATTTCTACAGCATTTGTACTCCACGGTGTGATCATAGTGGCGCGGGGACCAACAAAAAAATCCGTCAAGGCGGATTTTTCGATCTTATTGGAGTTGGCAAAAAGCCAGTTTAATTTTGAAATGTCTTGAGCCGAAATTTCGTTTTGCGTTTGTACGGCAAAAACAGTTTTGCTTTGGTTTTCAAAGAAATGGATCATTGTTTTGTGTAGTTTGTTGTATTGAGGTGCAAATTTAGTGTAAATAAATAGCAAGCGCAAATTTGAAAACAAAGTCTTTTGAACTTTTTGCCACAAAGACACAAAGGCACAAAAAATTAGTAAAAGTAATGAGTAATCGTACTGTTTGTAGCAATAGCAAAAATGAGAATAGATTTGTGCCTTTGTGTCTTCGTGGCAGAAGTAAACTTGTTGTCATTGTCGTAAAAAAAATAAAAAAAGCGGCAAATATTGCCGCTTTTTACTTTTTAGTAAGCACTCGTTATTAGTTGATTATAATTTTTTTACTGCTGGTTTTTGAACCTTGTGTAATATGAACAATGTAAATTCCTTTTGGAATATTATTTATCGTTACAAGCGAAGCAGTACTGTTTTGTTTTGTAAATACCTTTTGTCCTAAGATGGAGACAATTTCGATATTGGATGCTTCATTAGAATCTTTTAGCTGAATAGTAAAATGACCATTTGAAGGATTTGGATAAAGAGAAACATCATTAAAATCAAAATCTCCAACACTAAGATTTGCAAGTGAATGACTTCCTAATCCATCACATTTGTCTTTTGGATATACATCCCATTCAGCAGTTTTATTGAAGGTAGTATTTGGAGACGAAATAGTTGGTTTTCTTCTTAAAGTTTCATCAATAGAAAAATTCGCTGTATTGCCAAGTGTACCAATAATGTCAATTAAAACATCATTTTTGAATAATCCAATAGGATCATTTCCATTAAATTGCAATTCTGTAGCACCGCTTGACAGATTTGCATTTGCCGGATTAAAGCAGGTTGTTAGCCCCTGACTGTAAGCTATTACATACGAAGCTCCCTGCGCAAGTGTACCTGTAAGTGCCAGTCCGGCGGTAGAAGTCCATGCGCCTGCACCATTAATTTGTTTTTTAATTGTATACTGCGTTAAATCTACTGTACTTCCTGTAAAATTTGAAATTTCTAAAAATTTATTGTTTCCTGATCCTTCAACATATTCTGAAAAGAAAATTTCATTAGCGATTGGTCCGCCGCCTGTAGCTGCAGTCGTAGTTCCGTCAACAGGAGTAGTTGCCAGTGATAAATTGTTTGAAGTATCTTTTGCAATCACATAAAATGAATACGTTGTCGATGCTGTTAAGCCGCTAATGGTGGCGGTTGTTCCTGTTTCATTTTGTTTAAAAACATTGTTTATATAAACAGCATAGCTGGCAATTCCAACATTATCTGTAGCGGCTGACCAGCTTAAGCTAACCGTACTTGTAGTGCTTGCTGTAACAGTTAAATTTGATGCAGGATTTGGCGGAGTAGTATCATCTGCTTCGGTTGTCCAGACAGCTGCTACATATTCAGGATGATCGATGTATGGATTGCGATTGTTTTGGCGCGCATAAATAGCATTGTTTCTCGCAATTTCTCTTGCGTTTACTGGATCCTGATTGTGCCACGCAATCAACTGACTTAAAAATGCCGGAGTGAATACCTTGTTAGCCGTTCCGTTAAACATAGGATACGAATATCCTGCTACTGTATTCTCATATCGTGTTGCAAAATAAAAATACATTCGGGCAATATCACCCTTAAATTCATCAATAGGTTCAAAAACGGGGCCTGAATAACCAGCGGTAGTACTTGGGCCTAATTTGCTTCCATTAAGACTTGTTTCAGTTGGTGCAACTACAACAGAATGAGGATAATTAGAGCGAACACCATTTACTTTTCCATCCGTTGGTGTAATAAAATGCGCATCAGAAACCATTGGGGCTTTTTCATCAAATACAGATTGCGGAATAATATGTTCTCTATTGTAGCAATCACCTTCGTTTGTATAGCTGCCACATCTTTGTGTTGTAGCAATACTGTAAGTGTAGGGGTCATTTCCGGCAGGATTTTCAGAATACATGTCTAAAACTGTTCCGTCATTTTCATAAAAGTTATCAATGTCCGATGTTGCATAAGTGGTATATAAACCACCATAGCCATTGTCAGTATGGCCTTTTATAATATTATACAATTGCGTTTTTAATGTGTAGCCTGTTCCTGTTGCGGTATCATAATAACCGGCTGGAATTTGGGAAAAACCAACAGCAGTAAACATCAGTAAGAATAAAAAGTAGTTTTTTTTCATAAAAAGTGGTTAAGATTTGGTGCTAATAAATTGATGTTGAATATCCTCAATATATTAATTGTATCAAATTTACTACTTTTTGAAATACGCTACGTTAAGTGATCTTTAATTTTAGAAAAATTTTCTTACTGTTGTTTTTTTTTTCTTGCCACCAAGACGCTAAGGCGCAAAGTTTTTCACGTACTGTTTGTCATTTCTAGGAACGAGAAATGACAAACAGTACGTTTAAAAAGTTACCTTTTAAAAAAATTAGTGCTTTTGCGGCAAAATCTTATTTAGGAAATACAGCACTCTGATATGCGCCTAAATCGGGCGGAGAAGTTCTGGTTTTCCCCAGAATATCCAACGGAATTAGATACGCCTGGTTCCCTTTCGCGAAAGCGGGAGAAGTAGTATCAATATTAAACTTATTTTGTGAAACATTATAAAACTTCGGATTTTCATTTAAGATAATGTGATTATAGTGTTCTGTGTCGGTTTTAAACTGATAATCAGGATTGGTACTTGAGCTGCTGAACTTCAACAGGCAATTATTGAGTTGGTAGATAAATGCTGCAGTTGTGTTTTTATTCAAATTGAATTCGTTTGTACTTGATCCGTAAATAATACAATTATTGAAAGTCGCCTGCGTTAAAGGATTTGCTGCAGGGGTTAATCCAGCCAAATTGTTGCTGAGGTTAACTGCAAAATGTGATGAGTTTTGCCAGTTGTTATTAAAAGTACAATGCGTGAAAACATAATTTCCGCCATAAACACAAGATAAACTCGCTAAGCCAGCATAATTAATGACGATGTTTTCTCCGTTAATGTATGCGTTTTGTGCTAAGATTCCGTATTCGGCACAATTGTATATTTGGGTATTTTTGATGTCAATTGTAGTGCTATTATCAGGACTCTTTATATTTAAACCTGTAATAGCATTTTTTAAAGTAAGATGATTGATTGAATGATTTTTACTTCCACTAGCTAAAATAACCGAGTTCCATTGCCCGGGAATGTCATCGTAAAGAGATTCTAATCGATCTCCTTCAAAAATAACCTCTTGTTCTAATTTATTGGTAGTAGATACCGCTCCATTTACTTGTAATGATGCTTTGTTATCAACATAAAGTCCTGAATTGGCATGAAAAAAGACTCTTGCGCCAGCTTGAAATGTTACGGTTTTATTTTGAGGAATGCCTGCAAAACCATAAACGACATAGGGCTTCTGATTGGTGAAAAGCAATTCGTTTCCGTTTGCAGCGTCATTTTCATCCAAATAAAAACCATCAACAGGTTTGCCGTCTATTACGATTTTTTCTTTGGTTCCGTCAGCATTTTGTTTTGGATATAAAAAAACAGCATCCTGAATTAAGGTAACCAAAGCAACTTGTTGAAGGTTGGCACCGCTGTCAAACAAAATTTGATCTGTGTACAAAAAATCAGTCGGATTTGCATCTGTAATATCTGCGGTGGTTTCTATAAAAATATACAAACTGTCTTTCGCTAAAAGTGTTATATCTTTAAAAATCTTGCCATTGTTTCCGCTCATTCCGTCAACGGTCATCCTGTATTTAGAATTTAAACCATTTTTAAGTTGAATCGTCGGAATCGAAATATCGTCTTTACTCGTATTGTAAACCTTAAGTTGGTAAGTGCCCGAGCCGATATTTTTAAAAACTGTATCCAGATAAACAGTGTCTTTTGAAAATTTTAAATTTCCGGAACTGGCAACGGTGTCAAAATCAGTGCGACAAGAACTGAAAGTTATAAGGATTCCAAAAATAAAAAGTATAAAGTATTGACGCATTTGTTTTCTTTTTTGCCACTGATTTAAAAGATTAAAAAGGATTTTATATTTTTTTTTAATCTGTGATAATCTGTGTAATCTGTGGCAAAAAAACATTACTTTTTTAGCCGAAGATTAATATCGATTATTTTTGTAAAAATAACAAAAAACTTACACGTTTGAAGTTGATTTTTAATTTAGAATTCGATTTTCGAATTTGTATCTCTTCTTTTCTTTAATTTTACGATTTTAAATTCCATTTTAATGAATTATACAAAAGAGCAGATTTTAGTGCGTTGCAATGAATTTTCTAAAAACACGCTAATGGAAACGCTAAAAATAGAATATATAGATGCCGGTGAGGATTTTTTAACGGCTAGAATGCCGGTAAATCCTTCCGTTCACCAACCAATGGGACTTTTGCACGGAGGAGCTTCTGTAGCTTTGGCAGAAAGTGTAGGCAGTGCAGCATCATTTTTTTTCATCAATCCAAAAGAACAGGAAGTACGCGGAATCGAAATTTCGGCCAATCACTTAAAAAGCATCCGTGAAGGCTGGGTTTTCGGGACGGCGAGAATCATTCATAAAGGAAGAAGTATTCATCTTTGGGAAATTAAAATCACTGATGAAGCCGGGAATCTGATTTCGCTTTGCAAGTTGACAAATATGGTTTTAGAAAGAAAGAAAACAGAATAGAACATGAATGATTTTTTTTCTAAAATAAAAAAACATTACGAAAAGCACTTGCCTTTTGTAATGTATTCTAAGCCTAATTCCAGAACTATTTTTGGACTTTTACAGCAAAATGACGCTTTGCATACGATCTCTAATTACAAAGAAAAAGGTTTTGTTTTTGCTTCTTTTGATGAAAAACAATTGGTTTTGATTCCGGAGAATGAATCTGAAGTTATAACAACAGAGCAAGAAGAACTTTCTTTTGAAGTTGTTGAAGTTGAAGATTCAGGTTTTGATGCAGCCGCTAAAATTCAATACGAAGATTTAGTTTCGAAAGGAATAGAAGCGATTAAAAACGAAGAATTCAAAAAAGTGGTTTTGTCCAGAAGCGAAAAGGTTGATTTGGCACAATTTGATTTTGTAGCCACTTTTCAGCATTTGATCGAATTGTATCCTACTACTTTTTCGTATTGCTTTTTTCATCCTAAAATTGGATTTTGGATGGGAGCAACCCCGGAACAATTACTAAAAGCTAACGGAAATGTTTTTGCAACTACGGCTTTGGCAGGAACTCAAAAAGCAACCGCTGAAACTGAAATTCTCTGGCAGCAAAAAGAAAAAGACGAGCAACAATACGTAACTGATTTTATTGTAAAAAGATTGCGGGAAGTTGCTGCTTCGGTTAACGTTACAGAACCTTACAGTCTTAGAGCGGGATCTATATGGCACATTAAAACGGATATTTCAGGAGTTTTGAATGATAATTCGACGCTTGAAGAAGTGATAGATACTTTGCATCCAACTCCGGCAGTTTGTGGTTTGCCAAAGAAAAAAGCAAAAGCCTTTATCATAGAAAACGAAAATTACGACAGAACTTTTTATACCGGTTTTCTGGGTGAGTTAAACAGCAGTTTTGCCAATAACGAGATTAGTTCTGATTTATTTGTAAATTTACGTAGCATGCAAATTCAGGAAAATAAGGCCATTTTGTACATGGGCTGCGGAATTACAAAAGAAAGTATTCCTGAAAGAGAATGGGAGGAAAGCGTGAATAAATCAATGACGATGAAGAGAGTATTGAGAATAGCTTAAAAAAAATAAGTTTACAGTCGCAGTCACAGTTTTCAGGTTTGCTGTGACTGAATACTGCGACTGTAAACTGCGACTAAAAACAAAAACAATGAAATTAGATATATTAGCCTTTGGCGCACATCCTGACGATGTAGAACTGGGATGTGCAGGAACAATTTTAAAAGAAATATCCCTTGGAAAAAAAGTAGGTATTGTTGATTTAACGCGCGGTGAATTAGGAACGCGCGGTACGGCTGAAACCAGAGATCAGGAAGCAAAAGATGCAGCAAAGATTTTAGGGGTTTTGGTTCGTGAAAATCTAGGTTTACGAGATGGTTTTTTTGTAAACGATGAAAAGCATCAGCTTGAAGTCATAAAAATGATTCGAAAATACAAACCAGAGATTGTATTATGCAATGCAATCGATGATCGTCATATTGATCATGGAAAAGGAAGCAAATTAGTTTCTGATGCTTGCTTTTTATCAGGATTAATGAAAATTGAAACAGCTATAGATGGCGCAAGTCAGGAAGCCTGGAGACCAAAAGTAGTATACCATTATATTCAGTGGAAAAATATTACTCCGGACTTTGTGGTTGATATTACGGGTTTCGAAAATAAAAAAATAGAAGCTGTTATGGCTTATAAGACTCAGTTTTATGATCCAAATTCTACCGAACCTGTAACGCCTATTACAAGTAAAAACTTTTTTGAAAGCCTAAATTATCGTGCGCAGGACTTAGGAAGGTTAGTTGGTAAAGATTTTGCAGAAGGTTTTACTGTTGAAAGGTGTTTGGCAGTCAATAGCTTAGAAGATTTGATATGATTTTGGTGTAAATTTTTCATTTTTTTCTTTGGAGAAGTAAACCTTTGTTGTATATTTGCAACCGCAAAGAAAAATGGTGGTTGTAGCTCAGCTGGTTAGAGTATTGGTTTGTGGTGCCGAGGGTCGCCGGTTCGAACCCGGTCAGCCACCCAGAAATTTAAAGCCTTGAAGAAATTCAAGGCTTTTTTTGTGCCTATAAGTTAAATTTCAATTTTGTTTAAAATTTCAAATTCCAGGATGGTGAATATTTCATTAACTAAAGATTTTGAAATTTTGGATTTAATTTTTTTGGATTTATTTTTTGTTTTTCACAAATGAAGAGCAATGTTTAAGTCATGATTTATTGGTTATTACGGTTTAACTTGTAAAACATTTTACTTCATCAAAATCATTTTTTTACTTGATATCTCCGGTTTTCAAACGTTTTTTCTTTGGAGAAGCAAACCTTTGTTGTATATTTGCATCCGCAAAGAAAAATGGTGGTTGTAGCTCAGTTGGTTAGAGTAGCGGTTTGTGGTGCCGCGGGTCGCCGGTTCGAACCCGGTCAGCCACCCGGAAATTTAAAGCCTTGAAGAAATTCAAGGCTTTTTTTGTGCTTATAATTTAAAAATCTATTTCTTAAATTACTCTTCCTTTCTATTATCCTTGATTAATTTCAAAACCTTTAAAGAGAGTAAAAAAAACTACCGCAGAGCATGCTAAGTTCTTTACTCTTAACTTTTATAAAATACTAAGTTCAAAAAAGCTTTGCGAACCTAGATTATCTAAACAACTTAAATCTTAGTGAACTCTGCGAAAAACCTTTGTGGTCTTTGCGTTAAAATAATTATACAATAAGATTTTTAATGTTTCTACGACATTTAGCATTAAGGCTAAAAAAGTATAATTACTAAAATTCCCTAAAGTATTGCAAATTTAAAAACCGGTCAAATTATCAAGACTGGAATAATTTAGTACTCTAAAATGTTAAATTAAAAAGTAATTTTTCATGATTTTAATCATGAAATAAAATTAAGTGGCATAATATCTTTACAACGTAAATCAAGCTCCAAAAAAATAAAACAATCTATAATCCAGGTATTTTAAAAATAATTTTTAAGAATATCAAGAAAAAAATAACCGTATGGATAAGTCATTCTTAATTACTGAAATAAACCGACTCAAACAAGAAAAAAATGCGATTATCCTCGCTCATTATTATCAGGATAGTGAAATACAGGACATTGCTGACTTTGTAGGGGACAGTCTTGAGTTATCTAAAAAAGCAGCCTCTGCCAACGCAGATATCATTGTTTTTGCAGGAGTATATTTTATGGCTGAAACGGCAAAAATCATAAATCCGCATAAAAAAGTGCTTTTGCCTGACATCAATGCTGGATGTTCTCTTGCTGATGGATGTGATCCTCACAATTTCAGGAAATTAAAAGAGCTTCATCCTAATCATGTCGTGGTAACTTATATTAATTCTTCGGCCGAAATAAAGGCTTTAAGTGATTGGGTTTGTACTTCGTCAAATGCAAAAAAAATTATAGAAGCAATTCCTAAAGAGCAGGAAATAATTTTTGCTCCTGATAAAAATTTAGGAATGTATCTAAAAAAGGTTGTAAACCGTGAACTACTACTTTGGGATGGCTCGTGCATTGTTCATGAAGCTTTTTCATTAGACAAGCTTATCGAAATTTACAATGCAAATCCCACTGCTAAAATTGTAGCACATCCTGAATCAGAAAGGCATATTCTCGAAACAGCCCATTATATTGGATCAACGTCCGGAATGCTCAATTTTATCAAGAATGATGCGGCTACGACTTTTATTGTAGCAACAGAAGCTGGAATCCTGCATCAGCTATCAAAAGATGCACCACAAAAAACGATAATTCCGGCGCCATCACACGAAGATAATACTTGTGCCTGCAGTGAATGCGCTTATATGAAAGTAAATACTTTAGAAAAACTTTATTTATGTCTAAAAAATGAAGGTCCGGAAATTACTATCAATGAAGAATTACGATTAGAAGCCATAAAACCTATAAACAGAATGCTCAATTTGTCATAACATCTAAGTCAATCAACATGAAAAAAACTGATATACTTATAATTGGTTCCGGAATAGCGGGTTTATTTTTTGCGATAAAAATTGCAAAAAAGCGACCAGATTTATCCATAACAATTATGACCAAAGACAAGGTCAAAAACTCTAATACCCAATTGGCTCAAGGTGGTATTGCTGTTGTTACGGATTACATAGAGGATAGTTTTGAACAACATATAGAAGATACCTTAAGATCGGGTGGAGGTTTATGCGATGAAGAAATTGTGAAAATGGTAATACATCAGGCTCCTGAGCGATTAAAAGAACTTATTGATATTGGAGTTTCTTTTGATAAAAATAAATCCGGAATATGGAATTTAGGTTTGGAAGGCGGACATTCTCAACATCGTATTTTGCATCATAAAGATATATCCGGAGCAGAAATAGAAAAAAATCTAATTGAAACTGTAAAATACTTATCGAACATTACAGTTCTTGAAGACCATTTGGTTATTGATGTCGATACTAAAAAAAGTAACGGAAAGATTCGTTGTAAAGGCGCTTTTTATTGTGATAAAATCAATAAGAAAGTAAAATACGTACGTACTAAAACGGTAGTTTTGAGTACAGGAGGATGTGGACAGATTTTTAAGAATACGACCAATCCTGAGATTGCAACTGGTGACGGAATTGCAATAGCTTCCCGCGCCGGAGCTGTAATAAAGGATATGCAATACATACAGTTTCACCCAACAGCATTGTATGAAGAAAATAAAAATCCGTTCTTTTTAATTTCTGAAGCTGTAAGAGGTTTTGGGGCGCACATTGTTAATGAAGATCAAAAGCGTTTTATTTTTAAAGATGATATTCGGGGGGAATTGGCAACAAGGGATGTAGTATCGCAAGCCATAAGCAAAGAAATACAAATGTCCGGAAAGCAGTATGTTTATTTGGATTGCCGACATCTTGATTTTGATGAATTTTATACTCATTTTCCGTCTATTACAGCATATTGCAAGACTATTGGATTACATCCTGAAAAAGATTTAATTCCTATTGTTCCCGTTGCTCATTATCAATGTGGCGGTATTAGTGTAAATAAAAAATCACAAACCAATATAAAGAATCTCTATGCCATAGGTGAATGTTCCAGAACAGGTTTGCATGGGAAAAACAGATTGGCTTCAAACTCCTTATTAGAAGCTTTGGTTTTTGCTCACCAGGCTTCGGATCATATCGGCAGGACTATTGATGATTTATCTTTCTCCTCAAAAAAAAGCCTGTTGAAGTTCGATGAGCCTTTACTGGACAAAGATTCTAATTACTTTATAAAATTGAAAAAAGAGCTTCAAACCATGATGACTTTTTTTTATGCCAGTAAAGATTCTGATTTTCTTAAAATATTAAATAGAATAGAATCGATGAAAATGACAACAGTAGGCTTATTATTTAGAAAGCAAAAAATAACAACACAGCTTGTTGAATTTACTAATATGCTTACCGTTGCTAAAATTATTGTAGAACAGAATAAGACCGAGGTTTTAAAAAAGGTTACAAGTTATTAAATTACATTTTCTGTAATCATTTTAAATAATTCAAACCGTTTACAAAAAAAGTATTGTCTATAATAACCAAAAAAGCATGACGATTAAGTCATGCTCATTTGGTTATTATAGTTTGGTTTATTGAATTATCGTATTTCGTCGAAAGTATTTCCTTGTTTGATATCTCCGGTTTTAAAACCTTTCTTAAACCAGTACATTCTTTGTTCTGATGTACCGTGCGTAAATGAATCCGGAACAACATGTCCTTGCATTTTACTTTGAATGGCGTCATCGCCAACTGCATTTGCTGCACTTAACGCTTCTTCGATATCTCCTGCTTCAAGATATTGCTGGTTGTCATGGGCCCAGACTCCCGCATAAAAATCGGCTTGTAATTCTAACGCTACAGAAAGTTTATTGGCCTGCGCTTCGCTTTTTCCTTCTTGTTCCTGACGCATTTTTTCTGATGTTCCCAGTAAGGTTTGAATATGATGGCCTATTTCATGAGCGATAACATAAGCAATAGCAAAATCACCTCCTTCAGCTCCAAATTTGGTTTTTAATTCTTCAAAAAAAGCCAAATCCATATATACTTTGCGATCGCCCGGACAATAAAACGGACCGGATGCAGATGATGCACCACCACAAGCTGTGTTTACAGAGCCTCTAAAAAGCACCAATTTAGGTTTTTCGTAAGTCATGTCATGTTCTGCGAAAATTTTGCTCCAGGTGTCCTCATTACGAGCCAGCACCACTCTAACAAAATCTCCGAGTTCTTTATCTTCTTTGCTTAATGGCGCAGCTGATTCGGTTTGTGTCTGGCCGCCTTGCATTTGCTCTAATACATTTCCTATAGTCTGGCCATTTTCGCCACCAAAAACATTCAGTAATAAAATAATAATACCAATAACACCGCCACCAACGGCTACTTTTCCGCCAGAAAGTCCTCTTCTGTCTTCTACATTATCACTTTGTCTACCGCCTAGCCACTTCATATTATGTTGTATTTTAGTTTATTGAGTTTTTATGTTACACGAATTTATAGATTTTTTAGGAATTATTGTTAAAATGAAACAATTTAGTTTTAACTATTTTAACCATTTTGACAACGCTTCTTCTACAGTGCCTTTAATAATTGGTTTAGAGATATAATCATCCATTCCTGCCGATAAGCATTTATTTCTTTCATCTTTCTCTGCGCCTGCGGTTACTGCAATGATCGGAATATCTTTTCCGGTAATCGTATTTCTTATCGCTTTTGTTGTTTCATAACCATTCATAACCGGCATCTGAATATCCATAAAAATAAGATCAGGATTTATGCTTTCGAATTGATTAACGGCTTCGTATCCATTTTCGCATTCATAAATATAAGCAGTGCCATACAAATTTTTAATAATGGTTTTTAGTAATAACATGTTTACTTTGTTGTCTTCAACAATCAAAAAAGTGATATTTTTATGATAGGCACCAGCATTTTTTGAGCTTAATTCCAGATTTATTTTCTTAAGTTCTGCATTGTATTTTTCATTAATGCTTTGGTTGCTGGTTTTTAAATTTAAATCAAAATAAAAATTACTTCCCATGTCAATCTTACTTTCCAGCTGCAATCGACTATCCATTAAAGCTAATAACTGATTGGATATTGTTAATCCCAAACCTGTTCCTCCAAACTTGCGCGTTGTAGAGCTATCTTCCTGAGAAAAAGCTTTAAAAATTTTCTTTTGGTTTTTTTCCAGAATTCCAATTCCGGTATCTATGACGGAAAAACGAATAATACAATTGCCGCTTTTATTTTTTTCCAGAACAGAAACATTTAGTTTAATCGAACCTTCGTTGGTGAATTTGACTGCATTTGAGAGCAAATTGATCAAAATTTGTTTGATTCTCACGATATCTGTCCAAATGTATTTAGGAACATCAGGATCTACATTTAATTCCAGTTTAAGGTTTTTCTGGTTCGATTCGTAAACAATTAGATCAAATACCTGTCCAAGCACTTTTTTGATATCATATAAATCAATAAAAAGTTCCAGCTTTCCGGCCTCGATCTTAGAAAAATCAAGTATATCGTTTATAATTTCTAACAAAGAATGCGCTGACTGATTTATCGTAGTCATGTATTTTTCCTGAATTTCTTCAAGTTCCGTTTTCATCAGTAAATGTGTAAAACCAATAATACCGTTTAAAGGCGTTCTTATTTCATGCGACATATTGGCCAAAAAGTCTGATTTTGATTTGTTCGCTGCTTCGGCCAATTGTTTGGCTTTTATTGCATCTTCGGTTTCTTTTTTGTTTGTGATATCAAAATAAATTCCGCCAACAAATTCAATTTCGTCTCCTTTTTTAATAACATCACCAAATTCTTCTACCCAGATGTATTCGCCGCTTTTTCTGCAAATTCTGTATATGTTGTGCAAAGGAATGCCGTTATGTAAATTATCAATCTGATTACTGATTACTTCGTCCTTGTCATCAGGATGTATAAGGGATAAAAAAGATAAATTATTCTCAATAAATTCTGATTTTGAATAACCCGTTAAATTCGCAATCTCATCATTCAGGAAAATTTTGGTCGACAAGGCATCAAATTTTGATAAATAAACCGTACCCGGAATATTGTTGGCAATCAGTTTGAACTTTTGTTCACTTTCGAGAATTTTGGTTTCATTGCGATTTCTCTCCAATGCCGATGAAATGTTGTTGGCAAGAACCTGAAAGATATAGATTTCTTCTTCAGACCATTTTTTTTCGTTGGTACAATCATCAAAACCAATAAAGCCGGTAAAAACATCATTAATAAACAAAGGCAGAATCAATATGGATTTGATTTGGTTATCAATTAATAGTTGTTTAAAAAAAGTATCACCAAGTTTACGTGTGAGCTTATTTAAGATTTTTCTATTTTTTGCTGCTTCGTAAATTTCCTGTAAATTGTCTTCTGTAAGTTGTTGTACTTTTGTGATTTGATGTTCTATTCCTTTTCTTGACCATTTGTATTTTTGGGAGATACAATTTGTATTAAAGTCTCTTTCGTAGTAATACATATGATCGACTTTGGCTGCTTTACCAATTATTTCATAGGTTTCCTGAAACATTTCGTGAGTGGTTTTACTCAGCAAAAATTTCTCTGTGCATAAAGAAAGTGCCGAAAGCAACTGACTTTTAAATTCTAATCTTCGTTCAGCTTCCAGACGCTTTTGCGACGAAATAGCCAACGAAATCACATCCGCAATTGTTCTGGCATAATTGATATCTTCATTATCCCAGTCCCTTTTTTCCTGAGTGCTTTCAAAACAAACGACACCGCCCAGTTGTCCGCTCAAAAATATAGGAACATCCAGCATTGATTTGATGTGATTTTTGGTAAAATAAAGCTTTTGAAATTCTGATGTTTCTAATTTATTAAAAACATCTGGCGCATTTATTATAGCCTTGTTTTTTAAAGTTTCAAAATAAATGGGGTATGATTCTTTATCTAATATGTTTTTGTCGCTTAAATTCTGATTATCAATACTAAATATGTTTTTGCAACTAATTAAGTCTTTATCATATTTCCAGAAACTTACCCTGTTTGTTTTGGTAACCGTGGCGGCTTCTTTAATAATATAATCCACAACAGTATCCAGATTACTATATTTACTAAAATCTGTGGTTGATAATTTTTTTATGGAATGATTGTAAGATTCAATTTTTTTAAGGCGTTTCTTTTTTTCGTTTTCTATGTTTTTGATATCCGTAATATCTCTGGCTATACCGGCATAACCAATGGTTTGGCCTAAATCGTTTTTACGAATTATAATTTTTTGGGAGATCCATAAAGTTTTTCCGTTTTTCTTTAAAATCGGAATTTCTATAGAAGGGAAATTGTTTTCACTGCTGTCCAGGTTTTCATAAAAATCAACTGCATTTCGCTGGTAGTTTCCATGAATAAAATTCGAATAATGTTGTGATATAATCTCACTTTCTGAATAGCCTAAAATCGAAAAACCAAAGTCATTTACAAAAGTAAAATAACCTTCACTATCGATTTCAAATATAATATCAGTTGCGGTTTGAATCAGGTTTTTGTATTGATCCTGAACATTAATTTGTTCTGTAACATCCTGTCCGATACTGATAATTAGATCATCAGAGAACTTTTTATCTTTCCATTGGATGTACTTGTATTCGCCATTTTTACTCTTTAATTTCCGAATATAAAGCTTGTTTTCCTCGTTGTTAAAATTTTTTATATTTTCAATAAATTCTGTTTCTTTTGTTAGTTTCCAAAATTTCAAACCCATTACTTCGTCCGGCAGATATCCTAGAATTGCTGTTATTGTTTCGCTGCAAAACAGTACTTCGTTTTTTTTATTTGTGGCAATTGTTAATGAATTTCCCTTATGCACAATTTCATTTGTAAACCTGAAATTATCCTTACTATTTAATAAAACGGCATATTTTACCTGATTGATAATAAAAATAAGAATAGAAAAATTGATTAATATAATGGACGATTTTAAAGAAATTAAATGAAAAATAACGGTTGCAATTAAAAAACTAAAAACTAAACCAACAAATAGCCAATATATTTTGATGGGTTTTAAAATGCTGTACGAAAAGAAGAACGAGATTAAAAAGACAATAATTGGAATAACATCATTAGAATGAAAAATAATATTATACCCAATGTAAGCGACGTAAATAAAGAAAAAGAATATAAATAATGGCTGAACCCTATCTCTTAGAAATTTAATTCTACTTGTAATGAAGTAAATAACCAGAATCGAAAATCCGATGGAAACATTGATTACTAATAAACTTTTAGGTCTTATTTTAAAAAGTTCATTGATAATTTCGATTAGAATAATGGCAATACCAAAAAATAAAATATAAAGTTGATATTCTCTGTTGGCTGTTTCGGTTTCCAGTTTTTTTTCTATAAAATAGCCAATTTTGGAATTTATTTTAAAAAATTGATACACCAGAATACTCAAAAGACCAAATAACGCTAATCCTAAAAGTATAATTTTAGGATTGTTATAAAAAATAATGTCGGAAGTAAAAACATACCAGTTTGCAATAATTGATTTTAGGGCATTACCAAGCGTGGCAATTCCAGAAATCAGCGAATTGAAAAAACTATAGTTCTCTACCATAGAATTTGAGGTATGTTTGGTTTAGTAAAAAGTTGTTTGAAAACTCTAAAAAGAGTAGGTTAAGCTCTTTTGTTGTATAGAATTTTCTTTTTTATTCTAAATCCGATTGCCCAATTGAATCAATTGGATCTTCTTTATCATTTTTAAAAATCGCATAATATATAGCATATGTCATTGAATAACTTAGCGGAACTGTAAATAAAATCCCGATAAAAAGAGCCATAAAGCCAATTATCAAAGCAACAACAATAGTGATCATTAATCCTAAAAGTACGACAGGTTGTTTTGCAATAAGAATAAAACTTGATGTAATAGCGTCAATTGCCTTTAAGTCTCCAAATATAATAAGCGGAACCGTTAAAAATGTAAAATACGAAGTCATCAACGAAACTACAATTCCTATCATATTAAGATTTTGAATTTCGAAAAATGTAGATATAGAGACACTGATTAATGAGATAATTGCAGTTGCCAAAAATATTTGTAAAAATTTACTTGATTTATAATAAGTAAAAATGGTCGAAACATTAAATTCCTGATCTCTGTCAGCACAATACGCCATTTTTAGAAATCCGGCACCAAAAGGGCTTAAAATTGCAGAAAATAATACTGTGGCCACAATATAATAAACGAGTTGAATACTTGATAACTGATTAGGTTTGATCGAAAAGAAGGCAGGATCGTTTAATTTATCTACACCAAAAATAACGGCTAAAAGAATAGAACCAATGATACCAAATAGTATAGAAAATACTAATAATATCAATCCGGCATAAAGTGCTATTTTTTTATAGTTTTCAAAAGCAGCGTTAAAGACGGTTGAAAAATCTAAGGTATAACCATGATTCTTAATGTCTTTGATTTGATTAAGTGTGGATCTCATTTTGTGTAAAAGTAGAATTGTTTTATATTCTGGAATTTAAGATAAATAATGTGACGTAAATATAATATTTTTAATCAAATTCATAGGAAAATCTCAAAAACATTACGAAATTGTTTTTGCTGTTATATCCAGTCCAATATTCTTTTTATAGAAGCTAATTTATCTTTGTAAGGTGCATATCTCATTGGTAAATCGAGCCAGTTTGCCTTTTTTACGACAGCTTTATGGTGAGAAAAAATATCAAAGCTCAATTGGCCATGATAAGCACCCATGCCACTATGGCCAACTCCGCCAAAAGGCAGTCTTTTATTAGAAAAATGAACAACAGTATCATTGATACAGCCACCGCCAAACGAATAAGTTTTAATTAATTTTTTGGCAAACGATTTATTTTCGCTAAAAACATAAAATGAAAGAGGTTTCTCATAACGGCTAATCACGTTTTGAATGTCAGCTTCTGTTTCATAAAGAAGAATAGGTAAAATAGGACCAAAAATTTCTTCTTTCATAACAGGACTATCCAATGCAGGTTCTTCGATTAAAGTTGGTGAAATATAAAGTTCGTTGGCATTTGTTTCTCCTCCAAAAATCACTTTTTCGGGTTCGATCATATTGGCTAGTCGCAGCCAGTTTTTGGTATTGATAATACGGGCAAAATCCGAAGATTTGTCGATTTTTTTTCCGTAGGCTTTTATAATTTCCTCGATTAAAAAAGAGATGAAATTAACTTTCATGTTTTTTTGGATCAAAATATAATCGGGAGCAATACAAGTCTGTCCTGCATTAATAAACTTACCCCATACAATACGTTTAGCAGCGAGTTTTAAATTGGCAGTTTCATCAATAATACAGGGGTTTTTTCCGCCGAGTTCTAATGTAACTGGAGTTAAATTTTCGGCTGCGGCTTTTGCAACCACTTTTCCAACAGCCACACTTCCTGTAAAGAAAATATAATCCCATCGTTGTGCCAATAGTTGATTAGACACTTCGACACCGCCTTCAAAAACTTCAACATGATTAACGTGGAATGTTTTTTCGATGATTTTGGCAATTATTGCTGAGGTGTGGGGTGTAAGTTCAGAAGGTTTTAAAACTACCCGGTTTCCGGCTGCTACGGCTGCGATTAAAGGGCATAAAGCCAATTGAAACGGATAATTCCAGGGAGCAATAACCAGAACGTCTCCATAAGGTTCTTTATAAATATAATCTGTCGAAGGAAAGTTAAGAAGAGAAGGAAAAACACGTTTTCGCTTTGCCCATTTATGAATATTTTTGATGGTGTCTTTTAAGTCCGAAATGACATAATTCGTTTCGGTTAAAACAGCTTCAAATTCGGGCTTTTTAAAATCATCGTATAAAGCTTTTACAATTAAGTCTTCGCTTTTCTGAAGGTTATACAACAACTTTTTTAGCGTTTCTTTTCTGTATCCGATGTCGTTTTTATAGTCCATTTTTATGATTCACTTGATTTTTGCCTATGCAAGTTAATCGATAAAAATTAAAAAATTAACAATTGTATCATAAAATCAAAGGGCGTTCCAGATAGTTTCATCCGGAGTTGGCGCTGTGATGGTGATGTTTTCTTTAGAAACAGGATGAACGAAAATCAATTTCCGGGCATGAAGATGAATGCCGCCATCAGGATTGCTTCGGTCAAAACCATATTTTAAATCGCCTTTAATAGGTGATCCAATAGCGGCTAACTGAGCTCTAATTTGATGGTGACGACCAGTATGTAAATTGATTTCCAACGCCACATAATTTTGAAGTTCTTTAAAAACGGTATAATCTAAGCTGGCCAGTTTACTGTCCGGAACTTCTTTTAAATGTGCTTTCGAAGTATTATTTTTTTCGTTTCTTTTAAGATAATGAACCAATTTTGCAGTTGTTTCCTGAGGTTTATTCTTTACAACTGCCCAATAAGTTTTTTGAGTTTCACGATTGCTGAACATTTCATTCATTCTCGTTAAAGCTTTACTTGTTCTGGCAAAAACCACAATTCCGGTTGTAGGACGATCTAATCGATGAATTACGCCCAGAAATACATCGCCAGGTTTATTGTATTTGTCTTTAATGTATTCTTTTACAACATCAGATAAAGGTTTGTCACCTGTTTTATCACCTTGTACAATATCGCCTACGCGCTTGTTGACCACAATAATATGGTTGTCTTCGTGTAGAATTTGGAGGTTGTTTTTATTGGAAAGAATTTTCATTTTAGACTTGCTTAGATTTTTAGACTGACTTAGACTTCTTAGATTTTTTAGGCATGTTTTAATTTTCAACTTATTGATTAAAGTTTTAAAAAAAAGCTATAATAAAGTGGCTCGAAATCTTGAAGTCATTTTTGTAATTTCGTATAGGAGACTTATTAACTCTGTTGTGTTTTCTTCATCAATAAATCCTAAATCAGATGAAATTAAAAGTTGTGTTTCCACTTCGTAGGCAGAACCAATTGCAATTTCCAAGAATCGGGCGAAATCTTTATTTGAATTTCTGGATGAACCTTCTGCAATATTTGAAGGAATTGACACAGATGCTCTTCTTAATTGATTTGTAATCCCAAACTTTTCTTCATTTGGAAAAGTTGCTGTTACGTTATAAATTTTAGAACAAAACAATCTGCTTTTTTTCCAAATTTGAAGTTCTTTAAATTGATGCATTTTTTTTAGATTAGTTAGATTTTTAGACAACTTAGACTTCTTAGATCGTAAAAAATTAAATTAAAAAATCTAAGAAGTCTAAAATCTAAGAAGTCTAGAAGTCTAATCTAGTATTGCTCCCCAGAATTAGGAAAATCACTCGACTTAACATCAGCCGCATATTGACCAATTGCTTTCGTCATTTCTTCGTATAGATTTAAATAACGACGTAAGAAACGCGGACTAAATTCATTGTTCATTCCTAACATATCATGAATCACCAACACTTGCCCGTCAACACCGCCTCCGGCACCGATACCAATAACCGGAATCGAAATGCTTTCGGCTACTTTTTTAGCTAAATCGGCTGGAATTTTTTCTAAAACAACAGCAAAGCAACCTACTTTTTCAAGCAATTTGGCATCTTCGATTAGTTTTTCGGCTTCCTGGTCTTCTTTTGCACGAACACTGTAAGTTCCGAATTTGTAGATCGATTGAGGTGTTAAACCCAAATGTCCCATAACCGGAATTCCGGCGTTTAATATTTTTTTGATAGATTCTTTAATTTCTTTTCCTCCTTCAAGTTTCACAGCGTGACCGCCGCTTTCTTTCATGATTCGAATAGCAGAACGCAAAGCCTCTTTTGGGTCAGACTGGTAACTTCCAAAAGGTAAATCTACCACAACTAAAGCTCTTTCTACAGCACGAACTACAGATGAAGCATGATATATCATTTGATCTAAGGTAATAGGCAATGTCGTTTCGTGACCTGCCATTACATTTGATGCTGAATCGCCTACTAAAATCACATCGACTCCTGCTGTGTCGACAATTTTTGCCATAGTAAAATCGTAAGCTGTTAGCATAGAGATTTTTTCTCCGTTGCTTTTCATTTCGATCAATGACTTTGTTGTGATTCTTTTATAATCTTTTTTTGCTACTGACATTTTATTTTTTTTTGAAGATGTAAAAGTATTGAATAATTATAGATTGAAATCAGCAATAGTAGATTATTTCGATGGCAAATATCTTTCCATCTTTAAATTCTATTTCAAAATGGCTGTCTTCTAATGGTATAGAGTATGAATGCGGTTTTTTTATTGATGCACCAATATAAGAACCGTATTTTTCGATAAAGGCTTTTTCAGTTAATGAGCTGTCTAATGCAGCATTTGCATTGAAAATAAGTTTATTTGTTTGATTGATGAAAATCTTTATGACCTCTACTTTATTTTCTTTTTCATCTACAGAAGCTTCCAGATCAGGATAGTAATAAAAAAGTTCGCTAATATAGAGACCACATTCATCGCTTATGTTGGCTTTTTTTATTGGATTTCCCAATGCATTTACTAATTCTTTTTGAGTGAAAAATAATGATTTGGTTTTTAAACCTTTTACCACAAATTCTGATTTTTTTGTAAATGCTGTAATTTCTTCCTGTTTTTTATGTTTTGCTAATCCTTTGGCTATAGCCATATTCAACTCGGTATCAGCTATAAGCTTAGGATCATTTAATTGCTTTACCACCTCATAATAGCGTTGGTAAGCAGGTGCCAGTTTACTATTGTCACTATTCCAGGCGAGCTGTACTATTCGTTCGCCTACAGTTTTACGTTCTGTAATATTATTGACATCAAGTTTGTCAAATTCTTTTAATAAACTATTAAAATCAGGTCTTTTACCAACAAACTTTCTTAGTGTAAACCTTGCATATTCGTCGCTAAACTGACCGCTAATATTTACCCAGTCTTCCTGATTTTTTGGAAGATAATTAATAGCTACAGGATCACCAACAAATAAAATTTCTCTAATTTTTGAATTTTTATCAGGTTGTGCACGTGCCTTTAAACCAGCCACCAAAACAAAAAGATGATTGCCGCCATAATAATTATCGCCTCCTTCTAGAATAGGATTTTCATTGTCTCTTACTTTGACATCTTTAGCATTTAATCGTGTTGCCACATATTTCTCGGGAATATAACCTTCAGATAAGTTATCGGCTTTTACTTTATACCAGCCATTTTTACTTTCGGATAATAATTGTACTTCGGCACCATATTTAAAATAGCCCAAAAACTCAGCAGAAGTATTCGCTGAAGTATACAAACGCGTATCTGAATTTAGAAAATAACGTTCCTGAGCATGCAATAAAACAGAGGATAAGATTGCTATAAGAAAGTAATATTTTTTCATGAAATAAATTTGGAAGAGTTTTTTGCCACAGATTAAGGGATTTAAAATGATTTTTTTAATATGCTTAATTCATACTTATTTAATCTGTGTAAATTCTTTAATCTGTGGCAACCTTTATTATTTTAGCAATCAGCCATATTTACAGCAATTGCCAATCCTCCTTCAGAGGTTTCTTTGTATTTAGAATTCATATCTTTTGCCGTTTGCCACATGGTATTGATGACTTTATCAAGAGGCACTTTTGCATTTTTAGAATCGGTTTCAAGGGCTAATTCGGCAGCATTTATGGCTTTTATAGCGCCCATCGTATTTCTTTCGATACATGGAATCTGAACCAAACCGCCAATTGGGTCGCAGGTTAGGCCAAGGTGATGTTCCATAGCAATTTCGGCCGCCATTAAAACCTGAGCAGGAGTTCCGCCCATAAGTTCGCAAAGTGCTGCTGCAGCCATCGATGATGATACACCAATTTCGGCCTGGCAACCGCCCATTGCAGCCGAAATTGTAGAACCTTTCTTGAAGATACTTCCAATTTCTCCGGCTACCATCAAAAATTGTTTGATTTCTTTTTCGCCTGCATCGTGATTTTCGATTACCAGATAATACATTAAAACGGCCGGAATTACACCAGCGCTTCCGTTTGTAGGAGCAGTTACCACGCGGCCTAAAGATGCATTTACTTCATTCACGGCAAGTGCAAAACAACTTACCCATTTTAGGATCTGACGAAATTTTACTTCGGTTTTTCTAATTTCTTCCAGCCAGCTTTGCGGATCAGAATAATTAGATAAACCTATTAAGTTTTGGTGCATATCAAAAGCTCTTCTGCGAACGTTTAATCCGCCCGGAAGAATTCCTCCGGTGTGACAGCCAATATACATACATTCTAACATCGTGTTCCAGATGCGCATTAATTCCGAATGAATTTCTGCCTCCGGACGCATCGATTTTTCGTTTTCATAAACAATTTCCGAGATGGACTTGTTTTCTGAAACCGTATAATTTAAAAGCTCAACTGCATTTTGAATAGGGAATGGGAAAGCGCATTTTATAACCTCTTTAATTTTGGCATTCGTGCGTTCTTCTTTCACCACAAAACCTCCTCCGATAGAATAAAAAGTAGATTCGTATTCAGAATCATCCTCTTTATAAGCCGTAAATTTTAATCCATTGGCATGAAAAGGAAGAAATTCTTTATTGAAAACAATATCCTGAAGAAAATAAAAAGGAATTTTGTATTCATTGGCCAGAATAATCTCTTTGCTGTCTTCGATGGTTTTAATGATTCCGGCAATATTATCAACAGGAATATATTCCGGATCTTGCCCGCTTAAACCTAACATTACAGATAAATCTGTGGCATGGCCTTTTCCTGTTAAAGAAAGTGATCCGTATAAATCGACTTTTACCCGTTTAATCTGATCTAAAATTGATTCGTCTTTTAACTCTTCTAAAAAACGTTCTGCGGCTCTCCAAGGCCCTAAAGTATGCGAACTTGAGGGGCCAACGCCAATTTTAAGCATATCAAAAACAGAGATACATTCTTCCATTGTGCAATATTTATTAAGACAAAGATAATTGAATAATGCAATGAACTTTTACTTTCGTTTGTTAATGTTGCAGTTTTGTTAAAAAAAATATTAAATATTAATAATTTGATAACGAAACAAAAATTATTGCTTAATATGCGGTTTTCGTGAAAAGTTCGTATTTTTTTTAGGTATTTTTGTAATGGAAACAAAGAATCCGATTTTTTAAGTTCTAAACAGAAATCGGTAAACCATAACTTCTGGGATTTCATTTTAATTGGGATACAACTTTCGCGAAAATTAAAATACCATACAGAAGATAAAAATATATTATGATAGAATTTTTCAAGCATTTTTTACAAGAATTCGAATTACCTCTTAGCAACCCAGTATTGATTTTCTCATTGATACTTTTCATTATTCTCTTGTCACCTATTTTATTAAAAAAAATAAATATTCCCGGAATTATAGGACTAATTATTTCGGGTGTTATCATTGGCCCACACGGACTTAATATTCTGGCCAAAAACTCAGCTGTAGATTTATTTTCGACAATTGGACTTTTATACATCATGTTTATTGCCGGTCTGGAACTGGATATGAATGAGTTTAAAGCCAACCGAAATAAGAGTTTATTGTTTGGGTTCTTTACTTTTATTTTTCCTTTGACGATTGGGTTTCCGGTTTGTTATTATTTACTGCAATATGATTTTAATGCCAGTTTCCTTACCGCCAGTATGTTTGCCACGCATACGCTTGTAGCTTACCCAATTGTGAGTAAGTTAGGTATTGCAAAAAATCAGGCGGTTGCCATAACAGTTGGAGGAACGATATTAACCGATACTGCCGTTTTGATTATTCTGGCCGTAATTATGGGAAGCAGTCAGGGAAACCTGAATCAGGCTTTCTGGATAAAACTTACGGTTTCGCTGGCCATTTTCTCCGCGATTATGTTTTTGGTGATTCCAAGAATTGCCAAATGGTTCTTTAAAAAATTAGAAAGCGAAAAACACGCACATTATATCTTTGTACTTTCGGTTGTTTTCTTTGCCGCATTTTTGGCTGAAGTCGCAGGAGTAGAGCCTATTATTGGTGCGTTCGTTGCAGGTTTGGCATTGAATCCGTTAATTCCGCATTCGTCTGCGTTGATGAACAGAATCGAGTTTATTGGTAATTCATTGTTTATCCCGTTTTTCCTTATTTCTGTGGGAATGTTGGTCGATATTAGCGTAATCCTCAGCGGACCAACAGCATTAATTGTTGCCGGAACTTTGAGTGTTGTGGCGATTTTTGGGAAATGGATTGCGGCATTTTTTACCCAGATTGTTTTTAAATATACCAGAACAGAGAGACAGCTTATCTTCGGGCTAAGCAGTGCACATGCCGCTGCAACGTTGGCGGTTATCTTAGTGGGATTTAAAGCGAAAATTCTGGATGAAAATATCTTAAACGGAACTATTATTTTAATATTAATAACGTGTATTGTAGCATCTTTCGCTACCGAAAAAGCGGCTAAAAAAATAGCAATTTGCGAGGAAGAAGTTTCTCATGAAGATGCACATAGCGATCAGATTTTAGACGAACACATACTAATTCCGTTAGCAAAAACTTCGGCGACAGCCACTTTATTAGATTTTGCGCTTTTAATAAAAGACAAGAAATCATCTAATCCGGTCACATTGTTAACGATTGTTCCTAATAATGATCAGGCCGAAAAAAATATTCTAAAGTATCGAAAAGCGGTTGACAAATTCGTGATTCAGGGATCTGCATCAGAAGTAAAAATAAATACAATTGCCAGAATTGATCATAATCCTGCGAGCGGAATTGCCAGAACTTCGAAAGAAATTATGTCAGATATTGTGATTGTGGGCTGGCCAAGAAAAACAGGTTTTCTGGATAAAATTTTTGGAGAAAACGTAGATTCGATTATTAATAATGTCGATAAAAGTTTATTCATCTGTAGGTTTCAAAAAACTTTTATAGAAGAAAAAAGGTTGGTTTTTATTTGTCCTCCTTTTTCTGAAAGAGGAGTTGGATTTCATTTATTATTACAGAAAATCTGCCGATTATCACAGGAATTAAGTATCCCTATTGTGATTTATGCCGAGTATAAAACACATCAAACGATCCAGCAAATTGCGGCTAATTTAAAATTAAATGCCAAGTTAGGTTTTAAAAGCATTATGGATTGGGAAGATTTTGAATCGATTTCTGACGAAATAAAACCAACTGATTTAATTGTTTTTAACCTCTCTCGAAAAGGTTCTGTTTCCTACCAGTCGATTTTTGATAAATTACCTCAGAAGTTCGAAAAATCATTCGATGACAACAATCTTATTTTAGTGTATTCGCAAGACGATCGCAAAGGAACTTCTATGGATGCCTACGAAGATTTTACTGCGACGCCATTAACAAAAGGACTTGAAGCGATTGAACAAATTGGCCGTGGTTTGGGAAGTATTTTTAATAAAGGATAAAAAATGTTTTTCGAGTAAGAATTTTATTATTTTTGATTTTGATTTAAAAATTAAGAATGAGCGAAATTGTACATTACTATAATGATCTGGCAAGCACTTATGATCAGAATAGATTTGATAATTCTTACGGAAGATTTATAGACACTCAGGAGCGAAAAATCCTTGATACGTTATTAACGAACCAAAACGAGCAAATTCTTGATTTAGCTTGCGGTACTGGCAGACTTTTAAATTATGCTTCTATAGGAGTTGATGCAAGCGCTGAAATGATCGAAGTAGCGAGAAGAAAGTTTCCCGAAAAAACATTTTTACAAAACGAAGCTCATCAAATAACGTTACAGGACAATTCTGTAGATACCATTATTAGTTTTCATTTTTTTATGCATTTGGATCAGGATAAAATCAATCATGTTTTAGAAGAATCAAACAGGATTTTGAAAAAGAATGGCCGAATTATTTTTGATATTCCATCGCGAAAACGAAGAAATTTGTTGGGTAATAAAAAAGCAAATTGGCACGGAGCAACTAGTTTAAGTATTAAAGATTTAGAAGCACATCCAAATTTTAAGATTAAAAGAACGTTTGGTTTTTTGTTTTTCCCCATACATCGATTTCCTGAATTTTGCCGAAAGCCTTTGATAAAGCTCGATTCATTTTTAGCCAATTCATTCCTGAAAGAGTATAGTTCTTACTTCATTATAGAATTAGAAAAGAGATGAATAGCTGGAAACAACTCAAGATAAATGTAAAATTATTAATCAGGTTTACAAATGATTTGTGGAGTAAAAGATGCTTTCAATTTTCTAAAAAGACCAATAATAACGTGAATTTTGATTATTCGATTTCGTTATCGCAGGAGATAAAAAAAGGAATTTCTTTTGAAAATAAGCTTCATAATCTTGAAATAGCTTCAGGAAAAATTAATGAATATAGTATGAAGCCCAATCAGATTTTCTCTTTTTTTAAAATTGTGGGAAACCCCGAATACGATTTCAAAAAAAGCAGAACTTTGGTAAACGGAAAATTAACAGAACAAAACGGAGGCGGTTTGTGTCAGGTCTCCGGAATTATTTATCATATCAGTTTAATTGCAGGGTTGGAAATTGTAGAAAGGCACAATCATTCTGTTGATATTTACACAGATGAAACCAGATTTACACCCTTAGGTACAGATGCTACAATTGTGTATGGTTACAAAGATTTAAGAGTAAAAAATAATCTGCCGTTTTCGATTAAATTTGAAATGGAGATAAAAGACAATTTTATTCAGGTAAATTTGCGAAGTGAAAAAAGGATCGAAGAGAAGCAATTGTTTTTTGAATCTAAAATGGATCAAAAAAATGTTATTGTAAATGTACTGAATAGTGACAGAAAATTGCTCAACCAATCCCGGTACATAAAAGTCGTGTAGTGTTATAAAACTCAATAAAGATGAAACATAAAGCCCAATCAATCCGTCCATTTATAGGAGCCAAAGATTTTGAAGTCTCCAGAAATTTCTATAAAGATTTAGGTTTCGAAGAAACAGTTTTAGACCCAAAATTTTCTGTTTTTAAAACTGGGGAAATTGCGTTTTACCTTCAGGATTATTATGCGAAAGAATGGATTGAAAATACTATGATTTTCTTAGAAGTCGAAGATGTCGATGATTATTACAATCATTTATTGGCCTTAAACTTAACAGAAAAATATGGTGTAAAACTAACGCCAACTGTTCATCTTGATTGGGGAAGCGAATGTTTTTTGCATGATCCTTCAGGTGTTTTATGGCACTTTGGGAAGTTTAATAAATAAGTTTTTTGCCACTAAGACACTAAGGCAATAAGTTTTTTTGAATTTACCGTCATTTCAATTAATGAAATTGCTTTGCCTGTTCGCTATCGCTCGGGACGTGGCAAAAAAATCGACACTTATAAGTTGAAATCGGCTAGATGAATGGTGTTTCTTTCTCGCTGATACCAATCATTATAAACCAGTTCGAGTTTTTTAACCTGAAATTTTCCAAAATTATAGTCACGAAATTTTTCTGCAACTTGTATTAATTGTTTCGTGTTTTCAAGTTTTTCCTGAAATCTCATTACCGTAGAATGTGCTGCTGCAATGGTATAACGACTGTCGATACTTTGCTCTAAAGTAGAGTTTTTAAAGCTCTCCCGAAGTTTATTCCTGAAAATATTCAACGATTCATCCGTTGGAAAACCCTGAATCATTATAGCAGAAGGTGAAGCTGTAAGGCCCCGAAATTCAATTTCGATTTGATCTAGTTCAACCAAACTTTGCTCAATTAGATCAATATATTCGGGAATATTTATTTGATCTAACGTAAACCCTTCGTAACAGGAAATAATTCCCATTACCGTAATGTGAATATCAGAATCAGGATAATAATACTGATTGGGTTCAATTGCCTTTATTTCTTCTAAAAATAACTGAATATTTGCTTTAATGGTTTCGCTTGGGCGAATGAGCAACGTGAGACCAAATCTGGAATCTGACGGATTATTTATTTGAGGATCTAATTTATATTGCTCCGTAAGAATAGCTTTGGAGGATTTTTTATAAAGTTGATTGTAATGTTCGGTTAAATTCATTTAAATTATTTCTTATTTGTTTTTTCGAAGTTTTCTTTTACCCTAAACTTTACAATTTTGGCAATCAGGTCAAATGGCATTGGTTGATCCAGAGGGAATTGTACAGAACCTTTACCTGATTTATACTTCGAAAGTTCTTCCCTAAAAGTTTCATGTCCGCTTGGTAATGCATATAAACCAATATGATTTTTGAATGCAGCAAAATAGACCACGATGCCATTTTGCTCAAAAGCCGGCATCGAATAACTGATTTTTTCTTTGGCATCTGGCGCTGCTTTCTGAATCGTTGCCCTGATTTTTTCTAAAATCTCCTGAACATCATTGGGGAACGCGCCAATATATTCGTCGATATTTGCTGGTTTCTTTGTGTCCATTTTTTAATGCAATTTATTTTAAAGTTTGTTCTTTTTTAATCTCGCAAAGGCGCGGAGGCGCAAAGTTTTTTAATATTTTCTCTTTAAACTTTGATTTAGATTCAATTACAAATTTTGAATCTGCTCAATCTTCAAAATCTGCGTGAAAAAGGAACCAGAAATGTGCTAAAAACTTTGCGAGATTATTTTCAGCCCAATAAAAAAAATCCCTTCGAACTTTACGGTTAAATAAGTTTTTATGCCAATCCTTTAGGAAATCGATCCAAAACCAGATTCAACTGAATATTATGTTCCAAATATGCTTTGGCTCCAGCCAAAACCAGTGTAAAGCCTTCAGTAGAATTGCGGACCTGATCGATTATTTTATCCGAATCTCCTTTTAAACCTGAATTGATAATGCTTACAAATGTTTCATTTTCGTTTAATGGACTAAAAATCCATTCGACCAAAGTACTTTCGTCCGGATTTCCCCATTCGATCACAATCTTATGATTTTCCTGCAAAACATGAGTCGTAACGGTTAATGAAAATCCGTACATTTCCCAGGTCCATTCGGTTGTAGTATCTTGTTCTAGTTTTCCGGAACCTTTTGTAAACCAAAAATTACGGGTAATTTCCGGATCTGTAAAAGCCTGAAAAACTTCTGAAACAGGTTTTCTAATTAGCATTTCGGCTTTGGCGAAGTGGTTGTTTTCTGTTTTCATTTTTTATTGGTGAGATGTTGTTTGTAAAATGTTATTTGTAAAATTTGAAACATAAAATCACGCAGTTTGTCATTCCGAGGAACGGGGAATCACACACGAAACTCCGCAAAGAATGTCGCTAATCTTTGTCGATCAACTAGTGTGATTCCCCGTTCTTCGGAATGACAAAACTGGTGTATACACTTGAAACAAAAAAAACTTGAAACTTGAAACAAATTTTTACGACCTCTAATTTAAGAAAGAAATCCCAAATAACTTCAAAAAAAAATGCACGCAAGTCTTAACCTGTATGGATTCTATACTCTATGATTTAAAGTTGGTTTAAACCTGATCTTTGTCAATCCATTTTCCGGTGGTTGGCGCCACGTAATTTTTCATTTGATCTAATAAGTTGTCAATGTTATCGCTCACCAAAAGCATTTGCTGATTAGCCTCTTTCAGTAAACCTTTTTCTACCATTACTTTTGTTAATTCGATCAAAGCATCGTAAAAGCCATTGATGTTTAAAATCGCAATTGGTTTTTTATGAAGTCCTAATTGCGCCCAGGTAAGCATTTCAAAAAGTTCTTCGAGAGTTCCAAAACCACCAGGAAGCGCAATTACGCCGTCGCATAAATCGTTCATTTTGGTTTTTCTTTCGTGCATACTTTCTACCAAAATCAATTCGGTCAGGCCTAAATGTGCAATTTCTTTAGATCTTAAAAAATTGGGTAAAACTCCAATTGCTTTTCCGCCTTGATTTAAGATTCCGTCGGCTACAGCGCCCATTAAACCTACGTTTGCTCCGCCGTAAACCAATTCAATATTTTGTTTTGCTAAGGTTTGTCCCAGCAATGTTGCCTGTTCTTTGTAAATTTCTTCGGTTCCAAAACTAGATCCGCAGAAAACTGTAATTCTTTTCATTTGTTTGTGTTATGGGTTGTCTGTTTTGTGTTATTGGTTGTGAGTTAAATAATAGAAGTTAAATGTTGTAATTTAAAGGATGTTGGTTAAATTTTGGAAATTATAATGCAAATTAAAGATTGAAAGTCTGTATTTTGTGCCGTTAGGCACTAAATATTGGTAGAAAAAATATAAATTAGATTAGATTTAGCGTGCCGTAGGTACGCAATGGAATGTTTTTGTTGCGTACCTACGGCACGCTAACCAACCTCATAATCTAATATGCTACCAATATTTAGTGCCTAAAGGCACATTTGAAAGTTAATTCATCAAAAAGAAGATTACATATTTCCAAACTAATAATTCATAACTAATAAATTCCAACCTTTAACTCATAATTCATAACTCATAATTCATAACTTATAATTCATAACTTATAATTTATAATTTTCAACTTTCAACTCATATTCAAAATGAGGCATATTGAGTGCCACATTACTGATAACATTTACTTCACCCACTTTTATTGCGCCCAGTTTCCCGACTGCTTTTTGTGAGCGAATATTATCTGTTCCAATATGAAATAGTACCGAATCTACATGTTGAAAAGCATAATCAATCAGAAGCTTTTTATTCGATTTATTGTACAAACCTCCCCAAAATTTTCGACCAATAAAGGTAAAACCAATTGCAATACTGGATTTTTCCTCATTGTAATCGTAATAACGTGTATTACCTATAATTTCATTGGTTTGTTTGTCCAAAATCAAAAAAGAACTTTTTGAATTGATCGCAGCATCAAAAAAAGGTCTGAAGACTTCTATTTTATATCGGTCTTTTATGGGATGCTGTTCCCAAATTAAAGGATCTGAAGCTACTTGATAAAGTGCGTCAAAATCACTTTCCTGTAACGGAATTAATTTAGTAATGTCGTCTTCTAAAATTTCAGGTTGTAAATTGAACGTTGATTTTGCCATTTTATAAAGTTTAAAATTTTCGTTTGTCACTAATTTTGACGGAGGACCACGAATTTAAAATAAAAAATTGACTTTAGTTTTCCACAAAGAAGTTTTTTGCCACAGATTATAGGAATTATAAATGATTTATAAATTGTGTGTAACTTCTGCTTTTGCATAAATACCAAACGATTGTAAATCCGCGATAATCTGTGTCCTCGCTTGCGAATCCGTGTCATCTGTGTTCGAAATCACAATACTATAAACTTTGCAGATGCAGCACGTGAGATTGCTTCGTTCCTCGCAATGACGTAAAATGTGATTATATTCTCTTAATCTGAACACAGGAAACATTCTCCATTGTAACTTCATTTCCCACTTTTTTAAGCAATCCGGTTTTTTGATTTCGTTTAAAAACTACTACGTTCCCGGAATTGACATTGGTGGCAATTAAAAACTTTCCGCTTTCATCAAGGGCAAAAACTCTTGGATGATTTCCTAAAGTCGATTGATAACCAATGTTTTTCAAAAGCCCTTTTTCATTAATAGAAAAAATGGCAATGTTGTTTTCTTTTCCTCTATTTGTTGCGTAAAGAAATTTTCCGTCGGGCGAAATATGAATGTCTGAACTTTCAAACCCCGCAGTTAGGGTGTCCGGATGCGTATTAATGCGCTGGATTTGTTTTAAAGTTCCATCCTGATATTCGTAAACACTTATTGCGCCTGCCATTTCTTCAATACAATAACCCAATTTTTCATTCGGGTGAAATGTAAAATGTCTTGGGCCGGCTTCTAAATCGGTTTTGGTAAAAGGAACTTTTGTGGCTATCAAAGGTTGTTTTTGAGTGGCATCAAAACGGTAACAGCGAATTTTATCGGCACCTAAATCAGGCATAAACAAATAATCATTTTGAGGTGAAAATACAGTCGAATGTACATGGGATTTTGTTTGTCTTTCTTTATTGACGCTTCCGTCTGAATATTGAAAATTTTGTGCAATCGTATCTATTTTTCCATTTTCTAATATCGGATGAACGGAAACACTTCCTTCGTTGTAATTACCATTTACCAACCATTTTCCGCTTTTATGAACCGAGAGGTAAACCGGATTTTCGCCGCCACTGGATTGTTTGTTCAAAAAAGTCAGGGATTTGCTCTCAGGATTAAATTCAAAACTGCTTACACTTCCTGCATTTGGAGTTTTTGTATCGGTACAAGCATAAAGAAATTTTCCGTTTGGCGATAAAGTCAAATAGGAGGGATTGATGATATTTTTTGCTGAGGTTATTTTGTTCAGTTTTCCTTTTACAGTATCTAATTGATACACCTGAATAGATTCTGCATTAAGATCCCGATTGTAACTTCCCAGAAAGACATAAGTATTTTGGGAGAAGCTATTTAGGCTAATGAGAAAAGCAATTGCTAAAAGGTATATTTTTTGGTTCATGGTTTTTTGTTTCAGGTTTCTGGTTCTGAATTGCATTCCAATTTTTTGTTAATCTTGTCATCCTGACAAAGGAAGGATCACACAAGAAACTCTGCAAAGATTGTCGACATTCTTTGGCGATAAACTAGTGTGATCCTTCGTCAGGATGACAAACTATGGTGTTTTGGTTCAGTTTAAGTCGCAGTTTTCAATCTACAATCTAAAATCAAAAGTCTACAATCAAAAATCATCTAACTCCTTTCCACCATTGTTGAAATTCTTGATTTTCATTTCTAAGTTCTACTAATTCTCCGATTTTTGGAGTAATTAACGGAATAGGATTTTCTGAAGCGGCATTCAATTCGGTTACTTTTATCAAAGGTTCGTCCCAGGAATGGAGAGATAACGGAAATTTTGAATTATGAACCGGAAAAACTCTTTTTGCTTTTATATCTTTCATGGCTTTTATGACATCTTCCGGTAGATTGTGAATGTATTTCCAGGCTGGATTATATTGTCCGTTATCGAGAAGTGCGATATCAAAAGGGCCAAATTTGTTGCCAATTTCTGCATAATGGGTATCGTAACCACTGTCGCCGCCCAAATACATTTTAAAATTGTTGGCTTCTAACACAAACGATGTCCAAAGTGTATTACAGCGATCGATACTCCTGCCCGAAAAATGTCTTGACGGAGTGGTATAAAGCGTGAGATTCTGATCTAATTCTATTTTTTCATTCCAGTCCTTTTCGATGATAATTTCTTTTGGAAATTTCCAAAATTCAAGATGTGAACCAACGCCAAGAGCGCAAACTACTTTTTTTATTTTGGGTTGCAGTTCCTTGATGGTAGCATAATCGAGATGATCATAATGATCGTGCGTAATCAATAAATAGTCAATTTCAGGAATATCATCTGCGGTGTAAATATCAGTTCCTTTAAAAGCTTTTGTGGTTCCGTAAATAGGTGAAGCGTTACCGCTAAAAACGGGATCAATCAAAAAACGTTTTCCTTCAAGCTGAATGTAATAGGAGGAATGTCCAAACCAAACCAAAACATCCTGATCGACAGGAAGTTCATGCAGATTTGTTTTTACAGACGGAATACTATCTGTTGGAGTTTTACGGTCTACTTTTTTAAATAAAAAGTCAAAGAAAACTTTAGAGAAACTATAGCCTTCGGCAAGTTCAGGAGTAAAGCTTTGATTTTCGAATTTTCCGTTTTTATAGTTGGGTGATTTTTGTATTAAAGCCAATCTTTCTCCTGATGGCTTTTTACCATATCTGGGATGTTGTGAAACAAAAATAAGAACGGCGAACAAAAGAATTATTACAGTCAGAATCATGGTGGTATTTAATTTGAGGGATATAATTTTTTTAAATTTTCTAAAGAATGCAAAACCAAATCTTTTAAAACTTCAACATCGATGTCGGCTAATTTTTTAATATAAATACAACCTTTTGAAGCTTTATGTTTTCCTAGTTTAGAAAGTAATTCGTCTCTATCGTCTGGTGAAGTATAAACATAAAGCGAAATGGCTGCTTTTCTGGGAGAAAAACCCACAAGAGGTGCATCGCCTTCGTGACCGCTGTCATATTTATAATGATAACTCCCGAAACCAATAATACTTGGTCCCCACATTTTTGGCTCAAAATGGGTTACTTCCTGCATTATTTTGATGAGTTCAAAAGTATCATTTCTTTTGACTTCATCTTCAATAAAAGTATTTATAAAATCAGTAATGCTCTCATTGGTTTCGGTAGTTTTATTCTTTGCCATTGTGTTTTATTTTTTGTTTAGCAAATTGCTTTTCAGCAGAATATTTTTAATTTTCACTTCGTTAGCGTAAAACAAATCACGATTTTGATTCATTTGGTTTTCTAAAATAATTAAACTTACATCACTGTCAGGAAAATATAAATTTACAGAAGAAAAACCATCACCTAAACCTGTGTGACCAACATATTTTATTGGTTCTTTGTCTACAATTCTAAAACCATATCCGTAACCTACTTTTTCTGGTCCGAAGAAACTATTTTGAGCTGTTATATTGTACTTAAACAGTAATTGATACGTTTCTGGTTGCAGCAGTTTTCCTTTATGCAGATTTTCATTCCAGATGGCTAAATCGCCTGCAGTTGAAACAATTCCGTTAGAAGAAGTACTTTCAATAGTAATCATAGATCTTGAAACTAACTTAAAAGCATTATTGTTGTTGACATAACCGGAAACTAATTTTTTAATTGGAGCTGCAGAAAAACAGAGTGTATTTTTCATTTTTAGCTCTTTAAAAAATATATTGGCTACTTCGTAATAGCTTTTTTTAGTAACAGATTCAAGTATTTTTCCCAGTAAACTATATCCCAAATCTCCGTATTTAAAGTCACTTCCCGGTTTAAACAACAGCGGTTTTGTCAAATCGATAATTCCATGCGTATGATTTAAAAGTTGGTGAACCCTTACAGATTCTGCCCAGCTTTGGTTCAATTGAGGTAAATATTTTTTTATAGGCGCCTGTAAATCAATTCGGCCTTGTTCTGCTTCTTTTAAGATTAAAACAGCCGTGATTTGTCTTGTATTCGACATGATTTCAAATTGGCTGTCTGTTTTTAAATATTTTCTGGTTTGAAAATTGGTAAAACCATATACTTTACTGTAAACTGTTTTTCCGTTTTTAGCGATCAGTACAACGCCATTAAATATTGGATTGCTTACACTTATCAAACTATCAATTTGAGCGGCATAATTGTTTTTTTTCTGAGCAGATAAAAAACTGCTGGAAAATAAGAGAATAGAGGATAATATAAAGGTAATTCGAAGATTAGAAGTCATTTTTTATTTTTTTGTTTCAAGTTTCAGGTTCAGTCTTGTTTGTAAATTTTTTTGCTAATTTGATTGCGAATTAACCGCAAAGAACGCTAAGTTTTTTTATCAGTCAGAAAGTTTAAAAACACAAAGTTCGCAAAGCTTTGTATTGATTTCGCTTTGCGAACTTTACTAATTTATAAAACTCCGTAAGTAAAAAAACATTGCATTCTTTGCGGTTAAAATCAGAACATTCCATTTTCGTTAATAGTTTCTTTCGGAATGGGTTGTCCCAAATCCCATAGTTCTACAATTTTATCGGCTTTGAATTTAAGAATATGAACCACTGCAAAACCTAGTTCTACCGGAGTTTGTTTTAAATGCGAATGTACGGCGACCAAATTTCCATCTTCAAGAATATGATGAATTTTAAAGACTTTATTCGGGTTTGTTCTTGTAGATTCTTCCATTGCAAGCATCAATGTATCGGCATCACCTTTAAAATAAGCATTATGGTGCTTAAACTTTTCACCAACATACAAACGAAATGCTTCGTGAGAATGCCCGTTTGCAGCGAGTTTTAAAAAGTCCTGGGCTATTTCTTTCTTAGTCATGATTTTAAAATTTTAAAAGCTAACTAAGTTATAAAATAAGAATTTAAGAAAATCAAAAAGAGATTACTATTTTATTCTAAACGCTTAAATTCATACACACCATTATAACTTTGGCCAGCCCAAAAAATAAATAACAGTGCCCCAGTATTATCTAAGGCTTCGTTTATAATTAGATTATTGTTTTTAGAAAGCGTAATGCGTCTTTTATTGTTATTGCATCCACCAAAAAGATAAGGTATTCCGTTGCATTTCAGGTATTTGTTATCGAGATAAAACATGCCGTCTTTTTTCAGCTCGCCTTTTATTTGCTGTTTTTTTATGCTTTTATTGTTTTTAAACAATGCAACGTCTAAATCCGTATTGTTAATGAGATTTAATTCGATATGATATGCAGTAAGGCCTTTTACAATAGAATCCTTATCGTCAAATTTTAGGATATCGTTTGTGATGTAATTATAAGAGTTGATGATGTTTTGGGAAATATCATATTGCGAATTCGGGTTTTTTTTGTCGAATTTTTTTATGGGATAAAAAGAATATTTTCCGTTAAACGAAAGAAGATTACTTTCATTTATTTTAGTGTAATCATTTTTGAAATCTTTAGTAGAAAAAGAAGCGCAGTTTAGTAATGAAACTGAAAATAAGAGAAGTAACAATAGTTTTAAAGTCTTTTTCATATCCGATTTTGTGGTATTAAATGATACTTAATAAGTTCGATTTTAAATAGTGATTTTCATTAATGAGCTTTTTGGCTTCAGGACTAATCCAAAAATTTGGTCGATATAGTTTTGTACTGCTTTGCAATTTTGCTTTAGCAGATAATGCTTTTATGTTTTTTATTAAATCATTAAATAAAAGCGTATTGTTGAATTGACTGGTATCAACAACAGAATTAAATTTATCTGTAGAAAAACTTACCACTTTTGGATAAGTCAGTTCTAAACCTATTGTGCCTTCAACATTCATGTAAGCGATGCTTAAACTTTCCTTATCCTTTGAAAAGGTAAGATAAAAAGGGCTAATATTTATTACCGGCTCTGTAGGATCGACTAATTTAAATTCATCAGATCGTAATCCTTGTTTATCTATAATTTCTTTAAAGTTAATTTTATGAAGATCATCAGTAATAGAAATTCTGATTTTTTTCTCATAAGACCATTGTTTTTTTTGGTCTAATGCTGTTTTTCCAATTAAAATTTCATTAAAAAAATCTTTATAACTATCAAATATGTACGCCTTATCCGTTGCTTTGTAATTTATGGCAACGCTTGTATTGGTAATAACAAAGTAAAATTTAAGTTCTCTGAAAATAGATTCAAATTCCTTGGGTGTAAGAATAAAATTGAATTTGTTCCAACCTTTTCCAGAGCCCAGTCCGCCAAAATAACTCATAAAATTATAATTTAAGTTGAAGCAAGCATAAAGCTTACGATAGCATCAGAATGTATTTTTGTGGTATCGAAAACAGGAACAGAAAAATCAGATTGATCGATTAATAACGGAATTTCGGTACAGCCTAAAATAATCCCTTCGGCGCCACGCTCGATTAGTTCGTTGGCAATTTTGATGTAATTTTGTTTCGATTCCGGATTTATAATTCCTTTGCCCAGTTCTTGTTTTAAAACCTGTTGTATATAATTTCGAGTTTCCTGACTTTCGGGAATCAATACATTTAATCCAAAACTTTTCAGACGGTCTTTATAAAAATCCATTTCCATAGAAAACGAAGTTCCTAAAAGGCCAACGTTGGTAATTTTCTCTTGTGTTATGGCTTTTGCAGTTTCAGTACCAATATGAATCAATGGTAACCCAATTTCTTTTTCGATTTTGTCAGCATGCATATGCGCTGTATTGGCGCACAAAACAATAGCGTCAACACCGCTTTTTTGTAGACTTAAGCACGCATTCAATAGCAGTTCGTATGAGTTTGGCCAGGTTTTTTCCTGGATATCAGCAAAATTCAAAGAATAAATCAGGCATTCTGCAAATTGCAATCCGCCTAGTTTTTTATTGATGCCTTCGTTTATGAATTTATAATAATCCATTGTCGAAACCCAACTGGTTCCGCCTACAAGTCCAACTTTTTTCATTCTTTTTATTTTATAAATCTTCTGACTTGATTTGCGAAATATCAATACCTAATTTTTCAAATTCCTTTTGTCCAAGATCTGTAATGTAATAATTTTTATCAAGGGGGTTATTTTTGGCAATCCAGCCTTTTTCAGTAAAATTTTCTACAAGTAACTGACCCAATTTTCCTCCAATATGCTCGTAACACATTTTTGCAGGTTTTCGTAAAACTGATTTCTCGTTCATTTTGAAAAATTTAAAAATTAATATTATTTTGAAACGACTAACTTTCTAGCCAAATAAGCCATTGGCAAGTATGCAAATACGATATCTAGTATGTTGTACCAAATTGGTGATGGCAATGTAAAAACATTAACAATACCTCCTAACAAAAAGAAAGAACCAATAACCAAAGCCAGTTCTGTTTTGCGAGTGGCGGCAATTAAAGCTGTGGTTGCTGCACCGGCAAAAGTTCCGATGGCATGTGCAAGGAAAGGAAAAATAAAATGTTTAGGTTCAAATAAATGCATTGTCGCTTTTAATCCTTCCATAGTGGTAACATCTGCACCTTTTGGAGGAGGAATAACCGAACTGCTCATTAAAATAATAGCCATATTGACAATACTTCCAACAAAAAGACCAATAAGTACGGCCAAAGTATTTTTAAAAATCGGATTCATAAACTTGATTTAAGAATAACGAATTTATGAAAATTATAGATGCTATTTTAATTAAAAGCTTGTCTGAATTCTAAAGGAGAGGTATTTGTTTTGGTTTTAAACAATTTGCTAAAAGATTGCTGATGTTCGAAACCCAGTTCAAAAGCAATTTCACTAATTGATAAATTAGTTGTCGAAAGTTTTTCTTTGGCTTTTTCGATCAGTTTATCGTGTATATGCTGCTGTGTGCTTTGACCTGTAAGCGATTTGAGCAATCCGCTTAAATAGTTGGGCGTTACATTTAGGGTTTCGGCAATAAAATGTACGGTAGGCAAACCTTTTTTATCCAGAGATTCACTCGCAAAATAATCGTCGAGCAAGTTTTCTAAACGAGCCAGAATCTGATGGTTGCTTATTTTTCGGGTTATAAACTGGCGATTGTAAAAACGTTCTGCGTAAGTAAGCAATAATTCGATTTGGGCAACAATAACATCCTGACTGAATTTATCAATATTGGACTGATATTCCTGGCGGATATTTTTTATAAGGCCAACAATCATCTTTTCTTCTTTATCAGACAGATGCAAAGCTTCATGAACCGAATAGCCAAAGTATTCGTACTGCTTGATTTTTTTTGCCAAAGACGTATTCCATAAAAAATCAGGATGAATCAATAATGACCATCCTGTGTGTTGTAACTCGGCATTTCCTTCAATAGAAAAAACCTGACCTGGCGCAATAAACAACAAAACACCTTCATTAAAATCATATTCCTGCTGACCATAACGCATGGTTGCATTGGCATGGCGTTTTAATGCAATCGAATAAAAATCAAGCATCAAACTTTTAGGTTCATCTTTGTTTAGATGCTTTAGATCTTCAAAATTATAAACGCTTACCAGCGGATGTTCAGGTTTGGGCAAATCCCTAAACTCATGAAATTCGCTGATACTTTTTATGCGGTGCGGTTGATGATTTGCCATAATCTAAGGTACTTATTTTTGGTTATAAATAGCAGCAAATTCTTTGGCATAATCTGCCAGTTTTGTTTTTCCCGTTACTGCCGGTCTGTTTTTAATGTAATCTTCGCCCAATATACCGTTATAAAGTCCGGCGTACATTTCGACCAAACCTTCGGCAATTTTAGGCTGCATCCCTGCGTTTATTAAACCATTTAATGTTTCTTCGTCAGTGATTACAACCCATTTTAAATCCGGTTTGCCTATCGCTTCGCCCAAAATGCGAACTGTTTCATCACCGGTTAATTCTTCGCTCGAAACATAACGTACAGTTTTACCTTCAGGCAGCGTTACGATTTCCTCAGCAATTGCAGCTGCAATATCATTGGGAGAAACCCACGGAATCATTCTGTCGCCACCATAATTGGCTGCAATAAAGCCCTGCGATTTGATCGACGGGATATAGGCCAGTAAATTATAAAAGAAAGAAGTTGGGCGCATAAACGTAATCGAAACATCGTGAAGCTTTTTCAAAACAGTTTCGATCTCATTATAACGCTGAATTATTCCCGAATTCTGTTCTAAGTGAGCACCAATACTGCTTAAAAATACCACACGTTTTACACCGGAATTTTTGATAGCTTCGGCATAATTATTCCCAATTCCGCGTGTAAAAGCCTCGAGATCCAGATTGGGATCAAAATAATTGGCTCGCGGAATCATGCAATAAACGGCATCTGCGCCTGTAAAAGCTTTCGTTAGAAAAGCGGCATCTTCAACAGAACCTATTGCTGCCAAAGCTCCAAGAGCTTCAATTTCGGTTTGCTTTTTAGTAGTGCTGCTAATCACTGTAACCTCATGTCCTTTTTGCACTAACTCTTGTGCTAATGGTTTGCTAATGTTCCCTAAAGAACCTGTAATTATAATTTTCATCTGTTTAAATTTTATATTACAAAGTTGCGTAACATTCAAACAACAGCTGTAGTCAAAACTATTATTATCGTAGTCAAAAAGTGGGAGGAAAGGACTAAAAGTTATTCTTCAGACAATTTTTTTTCATTTTCTGTTTGCGGTTTTCCGCTTGCATTTGGTTCGCCTTTTCCGGTTGTGATAAGCTTTTGCAGACTATTCTGAATATAATTTGTCCAGGAGTCCCTGCAGATTTCAAAACATTCGTATTCCGGAACCAAGCCAAAATGCGTAAACTTAAGTTCAGTTTTCCCGTCTTTTTGAGAGATTTCAAAAGTAGGTTTTGTACCTGTCCATTCCGTTTTATCTTCTGTAAATTTAAAATAGTTTTTCTCGATCAGCCAAACGATTTTCTCATTCTCAATTACTTCAATCAGTTTTATTTTGCAACGATGAATATCTTCATAATGATAATCGAATACATCATTAAGTTGAGCCGTATTGCCTTCAATTTCTTCAGACCACCAACCCCGAACATTTGTAACGGCATCAAAAACTTCTTTAGAAGATTGGTCTACTTTTATACTTGTGGTAAAACCTGTTGCACTCATCTTTTTTAATTTTAGAAATTAGTAAATCAAATTTACTTTTTAAAAACCAATGCTTTAGGGTTTTTAGCGGACAATTTTGAGGGGTAAATCAGACAGGTTTTTTTTGATTTTTGATTTTAGATTTTAGATTTTAGATTTTAGATTTTAGATTTTTTGGATTTTAGATTTCATTTTAAGTAGCAGAAATCATCATTTTTAGCAACACCATTTGTTCTGCTGTATGGCTTTCGGGGCCCAATGTCATTAAGTTAAGCTTTTAGAAATAAAATTATTACAAATAAAATCCGTTTTTTATCAGCGTTTTTACGAAGTAAATCTGTTTTATCCGCGTCAAAATTAGACGCTGATTTTACTGATTCGCTAAAGCGAAAATGCTGATGAAAACGACTGAAGAATTAATGACGATTGTTTAATCTTCTAATCCTATGAAGTGTAATTGATCAGGAATATTTTTTATAAATAATGTAAGCTATTAAAAAATAAATGAAGAACACCCAAAACACAAACCAGCCATAACGCTGCGTGTTTACAATATTCTCGTAATAATGTGTCTTTACCTTAAAATAAGACTTTGTAATGTTCTTTAAATTTTGAGCAAGAATAGCATAGTTGCTAACTTCGAGCGAAGTAATCACAATGTTTTTAGCATCATAAATTTCTATAATCGTCTTTTTCCCTTTATATATATCGTACAATCTATAGTTGTGTGAACCTTTTATATTGTAATCCTGATCATAAACTTTGCACACATCATCAAAAATAATATCGGTTGATGAATTTAAGAAGGGATATGAAATGTTTAAACCAGTGTTGGTAAGCGTAACTTTCTTTAAAGTTACAATCAGATAAATGCTTAAAAAAGCAAATAATGCAATGAAGCCCGCAAATACCCAAACTAAACTATTCTCTAAGCTAATCTCAGTAAAATATTTTGGATTAAAAGTAAAAAAAGAAATAGTTATAGAAAGTAAAAATGCAAAAATACCTAAGGCAAGTAATAGTAAATTAGGATTACCTACAATTGTTGTGTCATCTATTTCTTGATCTTCAACGGGTTTGTTCATGTTTTGTGATTATTTTAGACGACATTTAATTAGACTTTCTTAAAATTCCAATCGCTAAATTGACAATGAAAATTGGCAAAGCAACAAAAATAATAAGTACAAACTCAAATGCCAAAGTGATACTAATTAAACGACTACCATCATCAAATAAAGGAAATTCATGATTAGATAAAAAAAGTTTACAATACAAAATAATGAGCCAGTAAAAAATATAGCTTCCAATTAAGATAACAGAATGAATCAGGGTTAAATACTTTATAAGCGGCTTCTTTAATGCTTTTTGAATCAACCAGTATGCAAATCCACTAATAAAGTAGCATACAAATAATACAACCGCCATATGAAAACCAGCAATTACAAAATAAGTATCATGAATATTAATGTCCAAAGTTTCCTCAGGATTAAATACCCCTATTAATAACGAGATTATTGCGACAACCCAAAAAAGGTGATAAACTTTTATGTTTTTTATAGTCATAGTTTACTCGATCCGTTTTACCACATTATCAAGGTCATTAACAACAAGTTTAAAGATAATTTTATTGTTTGGAAAAAACTTTTGCATATCGTTTCTTAAGTAAACGAAAGTTTGCGAAGCTGCTATATCATCTTTAATTGATTCGTTGCAGGAAATAGAAATTTCGTAATTGTTATTGATTTTTTCCAGATACACATATTTCGTTATAGCGTCATCAAAAAAAGTTGTTTTCTCAAAAGCTTCAGCAATTTTATCTGCTTCATTTTCATTGATATTACTCTGATACGCAATTTCATGATTCATAGTGCCATATGTCTTAGTCGACTCTGTAAGTCTTCCGCTGGCAGCTTCATTCGCAAAGGCGATTCCAAATATTGCACCAAGAGTAACGATACATCCAATAAGAGAAATACCAATCGTTCGCCACCAATTATATTCTTCGCCACCATTTTCGATATGTTTGGCTATATTTTCTTCCTGATATTTTTTTGTGAAGTAAGCTGCGATTCCCATGTAAATAATTGGAAATATAACATTTGGAATATTAACATCTTCGGGGATCATAAATATTAAACCAAAAATAAGCAGGGTTGAAAGAATCGTTATAATCCACGTATTTCTTACTTTGATAAAGTCTCCAAAAACTTTAAAGTTTTCGGCTATAAAATATCCTGCAACTATGGGACCTCCTAAAAATGTTCCAATACGAATTGCTTTTTCAGTATAAATTTTTTCTGTTGGAACTTCTTCAAAAACTGATTTTTCGGGTATTGTTTCTTCCATAATTTAGTGTTAGGTTATCGTTTTTCTTTTTGAACGAAAATACAAATTAAAACCAAAATAAAGAACGCCTTCTAATCCGAAAATATTTATTGAATCGAGAAAATAGTGACATCACTAAAATTTTGTATTTCTTCGATTACGAATAAACTATCATTAAAATAATCCATATCAAAATCATCATCGCCCCAAATTTCGAATCTTTTATGGCAGGTTTCTAATTTGGCTTTATCAAAAACATTTTCATTCCAGTCAAATTCGTATTGTTCTGCCAGTTCGACGGCTTCGTCATTTACATATTCTTCTTCAGAAAATGCAATATGGAGCTGATAATCATCATCAAAAATAATATCGATCTGATTGTTGTCAAGAACAATTTTGGGTTTGTTTTCTATAGTTCCTTTTTGATAAAAAGTTTCTAAATTGTTTTTTAGAAGAGATAGGCTGGCATTTGAATTAGGTGCTATAAAAGCTAAGTAAGAGTAGAAGGTATTGGCCATTGTTTTACGTTTTTAAGAGTGTTTTTCTATGATAATAGGCTTTGATTCTAATGTATAAGATGCTAATATTTCATTAAATTCATTTTCGTTCAATATTTTAAATTCTGTTTGAGATCGTACTTTGTTCTCGTCCATCATAGAACGTGTGAGAATTAATTTAAAAACTTCTGATTTCTTTTCTACATTAATTTCCGGATTTTTAGCAATAAATGTTTCATAAGTATGCATCATATTTTCCCAAACCCTAATTTCATTATCGGGATTTCGGTCTCTTTTAAAATTGGTAATTGTATCTTCTAATGATATGGGATAAATGTCTGAAAAAACAGCTTGTATTTGCGTTATTTTTTTGATTTGTTCCTCACTGAGTTCATCGTGAACTATTGGCCCCGGAAGTATTTTTTTAGGATCTAATATGTTGGGGCTTTGGTTTTTCTGAGCTTTTTTATAAGAAAGAAAAATAGAAAGTAAGATAAGCAGCAAACCTGCAAGAAGAATTAAGGTATTTGTTTTCATTTTTTGGTTGGGTTTGTTAATAGGTTTATTTATAGTTTAAATACTATTTTCTAACAATTCGAAAAGAATATATCCTCCGTGTTCTGATGGTCCTCTTTCTTTTTCGATAAAACCTTTTTTTCTGTAAAATGTTACGGCTTTTATATTTTCTTCTAAACATTTTAAGGTTACGGGAAGATTGGTTTGTTGAATTGCGGCTTTCAATAGTAGCGTTCCAATGCCTTTGCTTTGATGTTGCCGGTCTATATAAAAATGGTGAATAAAATTATTAGGCATCCAGATCGAAATAAAACCAACGGGGACTTCGTTATCAACAGCAACCAGAACCAATTCTCCTTTTATATGCTTTTCAAAATCATCTAATTTAAATTCAGTAGGATCAATCCATGAAAAAGTCGCTTGCCTTTCTTTTAAGAATAAGATTCTTAAAGTATCAAAATCAGAATTTTTAATTTCTCTTATTTCCATGATAAATGATGGGTTGAAAAGTCAATTTTATTGTAATCGTATTTGTGTTGGCTGTTGTTTGTTTACCTTTTTTATCCAGTAAACAATATAAAATCCGCCTATTGTTCCGGGAACAAACCAACCGTAAAAACCCTGGAAAAAATTATTTACTACAACAAAAGCGGTTGTGGCTGAAATGTATCCGCCAATCATTTTTCCTAAATGTAATTTTAGCCAGACATTATTAAGTTTATCCGCGTTTTTATAAAGCATCAAATCTCTGCTGGAGAAAACGAGTCCTACGATACCCAAAACAGTTAAAACAATATTTATTTTGTGATGAACAACCGGATTGTACAAAATCATCAAAACTGCGGTTAAGATCATAATTCCTGAAATTAGCTGATCTGTTTTAAGATTGATGTTTTTATTTTTGAATCGTAAAGCCCTGTAACCTGTTATGATAAAATAAGAACTAAAAATCCCGATAGCAAATAAAAACGGGCTTTCATGCTGGGGAAGCGAAGCAATAACTAGTGCAGTTGAAGCAGATAAAAGCATGCAGTAGTAAAAAAGCTTTCCCGATTTTTTATGTGTCTTTTTTCCTTTTTTGGCTATTAATGAAATAAAACCTGAAAGTAGTGCTATACCGCCAAAGAGTGCGTGAGAATAAATTAGTATTTGTATTATTTGCTCTTTATTCATTTATAAATTTACAGCTAAAATAGCCTGTAAATGCTTTTTACTTAGTTAGTATGAGTTTTGTTTCGAGTATGATAGGGAAATTCCAATATCCTCGCTTTATTCTTATTTCGGCAAAGTTGTACATGCTAATTTCTTTAAAGTCATAATTGTGTATATTGATTTCCTTTTTAGTGCCTTCTATTTGTACTACAATACTGTTAGGCGATCTTTTGTAACTTTCATGTTTTTCGAAAATGGGCGAAACTACAATATATTCTTTATTAGTTGAAAGATATTCGTTGGCAAGAAAAAAGGTGGCACATGAAATTGTGCCATAAACTACCAGAATGAGAGCAAAATAACTTCCTGATTTAAAATTTTTTCCTTCGTATTCTTTTTGATATTTATAAAACAAAAGTCCAAACAAAAGACCGGCAATTAAATAGATGTAAAGTAAAAACTCAAATTTTACAATTAAAAAGTTAGTATAATGCCTGATTACATATATAAAACTAATAAGACAAAGTACAATTGAAATTACTTTTACAATAAAAGCGATGGTGTCTTTTTTTGATTTTTTTTCTTCAATGTTTTTTTTATTTCTTCGACTCATAAATATAGAATGCTTTTTGACTTTATGATAATGGATAAATTTATTATTTTAATCGTATTAAAATTCCTTTTCTCTTGATTAAATTTTTATAATCCCATTGTATTTCCTGAGCCTTTTTGAGCCAGCGTTCGAGATCCTGTTTGTTGATTTGTGCAGCGGCAGTATACCGCGACTCAGCAGCTTTAAAAGAACCTTCATCAGCTAGTTTTTCTTCATCAAACGACTGACCGCTCCAGAATAGTAAACGAACGCTGTTTTTTAATTTGCTATATCCCGCAATAGGATTTCCGTCGAGAAACCAAACCGGGTGAGCATGCCAGATTTTACTTTGGGCACCGGGAAGATTTTGATTGATTATCGTGGCTAACTGATCGCAGATTTCTTTATCTGAACGAGTTTGTAAATTATTATATTCTTGTATGTCCGGATTCATAATAATAACTTTTTTTTATTTGTAACTAACTGAATGCGTTTATTTTGATACTGTATTTTAATCTAAGCTAAAATAATCTTTTTATCGCAATAATTCAATTTAGAAATAATGTTCTTACGAAAACCGGTGTTTGCGTTAGGGATTGAAATGGCATCTTTTTATGCTGGGGTTCACCATAAAAGATATAGTGACAGCCCAGTCCGCCGCGGCGGATTCGCCCAAATAAAAATCCGACTTACTTTCATAAATCGGATTTTGGAGTTATTTTCTGGTGAGATCCGTAATTAGTAAAGGATTGTTTTCTTTGAGTTTATTTACTAGTTCCTCAGCCGTTTCGGGATTTGCTTTTAAATGTTCGTATTCGGCAGAAGTGATTCCTACGATTTGCAGAAATGAAAGTTCGCCATGCGGGGTTTGTTTTTTTTCGATTTCTGGATCAACAACAATTATTAAAGCAGTGATTTCCGTGTCTGTATCTAGTCGAATTGGTCCATTTGCCGGCATGTAATGAAACTCTTCGAACCAATTGCCGCTGTCGAAAACATATCTGGCAATGTTTTGGAGCATTACGATGGCCCAACTTGGGTTTCCGTTGTCGGGTTCAAAAGGTTTTAATCTAAAAGTAAGTTCGAATCCCCACTTGCTAAATTCATCGTTTAGTTTTTCTTCGTTATAATATAATTCTGAAAATCCGTAGGTTACAAAATGCAGATGATCTGTTTGCTTTTTACTCTCGTAAATGCTTATTCCGTCAAGCGGATCTTCGCCGCCCAGCATGTAAGGTATTGGGGGGACATAATGTTTGGGTTCCTGATTGGGGTAAAGACGATCAAATTCCTGATCTATTGCGATCCAGCCGACAGCATCGTCTTCTGAAAATTGTTTTTTATATTCGTCTAATGTCATGCTTTCTGGTTTAAATAGGAGACTTTGTAATTATTTCTTATATCGAATGAAATATTAGTTAGTCTAATTTAAAAAGAAAATTTAGGATTTTTATATTTTATAAAATAGAATTTTCTGTTTTTTAATCGTCTAATGTCCAAAATGTGTATTAAAAGTAATCGTGATATTTTGCACAAAGTCTCTGGTATATTGCCCAGTAGGATCTAAATCAGGATCGAGAATAGTGATTTCGAGTCCGCTTAATTTTTCGTTTTGAAACAAATAGGAGGTCAGCTCATTAAATTCCTGATAAGTAAGACCATCAGGCGTTTGACTGTCTACACAGGGCATGATAGTATCGTTTAAAACATCGACATCTATATGCAGCCAGAAACCGTCGAGATTCTTGTTTTTTACCTCTAAAAGAAAAGACTGAACAGCAATTGAGATGCCTTGTTTTCGCAATTCACGAAGACTCAGGTAAGTTGCGGCCGAATTGCGGATTTCATTTTCGTACTCATCATCGTATTCGCGATTGCCTACGCACCAAAGATTTTCTTCTTTTATATAAGGCGATAAATTAAGAATATCAGTGAGTTTTTTATGTCCGTTTCCCGTTACTATCGAAGCTGCCATTCCGCCGACTCCTCCGGTTTCAGACAAGGAAACATCCATAAAATCAGTATGGCCGTCAAGATAAAATAAGCCGTAATTACCTTTTTGTTTTAATGCAATTGCCGATCCCAACAATATACTGCAATCGCCGCCCAGTATAAACGGAAATTTATTTTGCGAAAGTAAATTGTTTATTAAATAGGCTTGTTCCCGTGCGTAATCGACCAATGCATTTGCATTTAGTATATTAGTTTCAATTTCTCTAATATTTGTGTATCGTGGAGGATCGAGCCTTAGAACATCCTTATGATTGATGGCTTTATGCAAATTATGTTTCCAGAACCAGTTAGGCAGATTTTTTACGCCTGGTTCTTTTCCGGGTTGAGGTTCTTTTAAGCCCAAATTAGATGGAAACTCAACAATGCATACTTCTTTCATGACTTATTATTTAGGTATAAAGTTATTAAAATATAAGTTTTGGCGTGTTTTTTTAATTAAATGAAATAATTTGGCAACTTACATCAAATAAAGACTTACTAATAAAAAATCCGATTTGCAAAAAGAAGCAAATCGGATTTTAAAAACTCTTATTTTAAAATTGGAATGATATGTTCCCATTTTAGTTGTTCTGCAAAATCTAAGGCGGTTTTATTATTATGCGTTTTTGCGTTTACATCTGCACCGGATTCTATTAATACTTTTACTGTTGTACTGTTTCCTGCAATTGCTTCGCGATGCAAAAAAGTATATCCTAATTCGTCCTGAGCGGTAAGTTCATTTGGGTTTGTCCTTATAAATTCCAGAAGGCTTTCCCGCATGTTTTGGCTCATAGGATGTTCTACAAGGTTTTCCGGTTTTTCTTTTTGTTCGTAAGCAACTAGAATATCATTAAAATCGCCAAAATTTAATCCCCAGGCAGCATCATGTTCTTCTCTTTCGGTTTCGTTCATTTCTGATCTCATAGCTTGTATGGTGAAACCTCCGTATGTTTTATCCTGAGTGACAAATAGCCAGTCACTAATTTGATTTGCCGGAATTTCTACATATTCGCCATTACTAACATTTGTTAATTCGTTAGGGTCGTTTACTAAAATGCCTTTTATTTTTTCGCCATCAAAATTTATCTCATTGATCCACATATGTTCGACTACGGTATCGTTATTTATTTCCTGTGTAAAAGCCAGTTTTACGCAGGCAACATCAAGTGCCGGTACTATTCGTCGGTATTCCCAGGACAATTCTCTCCAGAAATACTTAAACGTTTCCTGAGCTTTTTTGAAGGCTTCGATCATTTTTGGACTTTCTCCGTCGGCAAAAAAAATTGGTGTATTTTCCATTATTGATATTTTAGAATATTATTTCGTATTACGTAAATATAATTTTTTTGTAAGAAAGTAAAAAAAGTAATGGTTGATTTGATGAATGTTTTATGGCGTTTTAGTTTTTTTGCGGTAAAAAAAAATCCGACTTGCTTTCGCAAACCGGATTCTACAAAAAAAAGTTTTTTTTAATCTATTCTATTTTTTTTACAATTTGATTTACCGCATTTTCTAAACCTTTATAAAAATCACCTTTTTTAAATTCGGGTATTGCAAAATTGTTTATAATGTTTTTGGTTTCTTCTTCAGTTAGTTTATTAAGTCCCTTTCGACTACTTTGAATCTGAATTTGTCGTAACTCTTTGCTTAATACAATTAAAATTGCAGGATTTAATTTTAAATTATCTGATAAATACTTTTCTAAATAGTATGCATATTCCGGAACACTCGCGTACGGTTTTATTGATGAAATGGTAACAACAATAATTTTATAACCTGATTTTTTTTCAGAAGATTTTAAAGTTGTGTTTAAAGTTGTAATTTGATTTGAAGTTAATATTTTTTCGAAATCGTTTAGATAACTATATGATTTTGAAAAAGTATTTTCGGTGACTGAATTTTGAGCAATTGTTTTTCCCGACTGGCCAAAAAAGTTGTTTGGCAAAAGGAAAGAAATTGTAATAACAAGTAATATTTTTTTCATTTGAAAATAAATTTGGGTGCTGCAAAAATATCATTTTATTATCATAAATGGGCTTCAGTTTGCTATCAAAAGGTTACTATTTTATTTGTTTATTTGTAAAGTTAAAGTAAGTGAAAGGAGAGCAGATGCGTCATTAAAACAAAAAAATCCGATTTGCTTTCACAAACCGGATTTTTAAATTGAAAATTATATGTAACCGTAAAACGGTTTGATATTACAAGTGAATTACTTCGCCGTAAGCATCAGCAACAGCTTCCATAACTGCCTCACTCATTGTTGGGTGAGGGTGAATAGATTTAAGGATTTCATGACCTGTAGTTTCTAGTTTACGAGCTACGACTGCTTCTGCAATCATATCTGTAACACCAGCACCAATCATGTGGCATCCTAACCATTCTCCGTATTTAGCATCAAAGATTACTTTTACGAATCCGTCAGCAGCACCTGCAGCTTTTGCTTTTCCTGAAGCTGAGAATGGGAATTTACCAATTTTTAATTCGTATCCTTTTTCTTTAGCTTGTTTTTCTGTTAATCCTACAGAAGCAATTTCAGGAGTTGCGTAAGTACAACCAGGAACGTTTCCGTAATCGATTGGGTCTACGTGTAAACCAGCGATTTTTTCTACACAGTTAATTCCTTCTGCAGAAGCTACGTGAGCCAAAGCTTGTCCAGGAGTAACGTCTCCAATGGCATAATATCCAGGAATATTAGTTGCGTTGTAAGCGTTTACTAAGATTTTATCTCTGTCAACAGCGATTCCAACTTCTTCTAAACCTATGTTTTCGATGTTAGTTTTGATTCCAACTGCAGAAAGTACGATGTCAGCTTCAAGAATTTCTTCTCCTTTTGCTGTTTTTACAGTTGCCTTTACGCCAGTTCCGGTAGTATCAATTTTCTCAACAGAAGAGTTGGTCATAATTTTTACTCCTGCTTTTTTCATAGAACGCTCCATTTGTTTAGAGATATCCTCGTCTTCAACAGGAACAATGTTTGGCATAAATTCTACAATAGTAACTTCAGTTCCCATTGAGTTGTAGAAATGTGCGAATTCAACTCCAATCGCTCCAGAACCTACAATAATCATAGATTTTGGTTGTGTTGGTAAAGTCATTGCCTGACGGTAACCAATTACTTTTACGCCATCTTGTGGTAAGTTTGGCAACTCACGAGAGCGGGCACCAGTTGCAATGATAATGTGATCAGCGCTATATTCTGTAACTTTATTGTCTTTATCGGTAACGTCAAGTTTTTTACCTGGTTTTAGTTTTCCAAAACCTTCGATAACGTCAATTTTGTTTTTCTTCATCAAAAACTGAACTCCTTTGCTCATTCCGTCAGCAACACTACGGCTACGTTGTACTACAGCAGGGAAATCTTTATCGAATTCAGAAACTTTTAATCCGTAGTCAGAAGCGTGTTTTAAGTAATCAAAAACCTGAGCTGATTTGAGTAATGCTTTTGTTGGGATACATCCCCAGTTCAAACATACACCACCAAGGTTTTCTTTCTCTACTACAGCAACTTTAAAGCCTAATTGTGAAGCTCTAATTGCTGTTACATATCCGCCAGGACCACTTCCTAAAACAATAACGTCGTATTTCATCTTTTTGGTTTTTAGTATTTATTACCGAAAATGAAGTTTAATTCCGAAACTCATTTTTCGATTTATTCTTTTGTTATTTGTGATTGCGAATTTAAGGATTTATTTTAAAAAACACCTGAAATTTATTTTTACACGTACTGATTTTGATCTTTTCACAGAAATTTAAGTAATTGTTAATTGCAAATTGTGAAATATGAATTGAAGAATCAGATTTAGAAGTGAAGTCTCAAATTAAATTGTTTATCAAAATAAACGAAGTCGAAGTCCTTTTCGTATTGAAAAGATCTTCGACTTCGCTCAAATGAGAAATCAATTAAAAATTAATCATTCATAATTTATAATTAAACCTTAACGTGTCCCCAGTTTTCACCGCTGGCAATACGTCGTATTTGCATTTCGCTTACGCCAAATTGTTTGGCAATCATTTTAAGTCTTGTTTTTTGTTCCGGTCTTGCCAGGATTTTCTTGATTAACATTACTTTGGTAGTTGTTAATTTTCTTCCGTCGGCCTTTAAGTTGTGTTCGATTAGATTCTTTTTTGCCTGAATCACACGTGGACTTTTGCGGCTATGCGCCATCATTTCGGCTTTTGTAGCCCAACGCAAGTTGTTTACATCATCGTTACTTCTGTTATAATCCAGATGCAATACATAAGTCTGTTCTTCGGATGTTTTTGGGATAAAATACTGGGCAACTAATTTGTATAAGAAAAGATATTTATTGACAATTTTGTCGTCATTTTTAACCTTAAATCTAAAGGTTGGGTAACCATCACTTAAACCGCCTTTAAGGAGACGACCGTTTTGAATTTCGTCTGAAAAGCTAATTAATCGGCCTTTGTTTGAAATGGCATATCTAAGTTGTAATGAAGCGTTTATTTCTATTTCTTTGAATTGTTCGTTTGGATAAAATCTATTTTGTGGCATTTTCTTTTGCATTTGAATTATACATACTCAAATATAAATAATTCAAAAATCAAAGCAGTTATATAATTTCTTCCAGATATTACATTTATGATTCCTATAACGCTAATTTAACTTTTTTAAGAATTTTTTTAGCATTTCAAATTTAATTAGCGACCGAAAACTGGGAGTCGTAGAGGTTTTTGTAGTAACCGTCGACTTTATTGAGTAATTCCTGATGTGTTCCCTGCTCAACAATTAAGCCTTTATCCATTACTACAATTTTATCAGCATTTACGATTGTCGCCAATCGATGTGCGATAATAATCGAAGTTCTTCCTTTTGTAATTGTTTCGGTAGCACGCTGAATCAATTCTTCAGAATACGTATCTATCGATGACGTTGCTTCATCCAAAATCAAAATACTTGGATTGCTCACATACGAACGTAAAAAAGCAATCAACTGGCGCTGTCCGGACGAAAGCATAACACCACGTTCCTTAACATCAAAATCATAATTATCCGGCAAACTCATGATAAAATCGTGTACGCCAATTTTTTTTGCAGCGTCAAGAACCTTGTCACGTGTAATTTCTGGATTGTGTAAAGTAATGTTGTTGTAAATCGTATCGGCAAATAAAAATACATCCTGCAAAACCACTGCAATTTGTTTTCGCAACGAAGCCAATGTATAGTTCTCTATATTATGACCATCGATAAAAATAGTTCCGCTGTTGATTTCATAAAAACGATTCAATAAATTGATTATCGTTGATTTTCCTGCTCCTGTAGAACCTACAATTGCCACGGTTTGACCTGAAGCTACAGATAAATCAATACCTTTTATCACTTCCTCTTCCGGAATATAACTAAAACGAACGTCCTTAAATTCTATACTTCCTTCAAAAACCGGAGCTTCAAGTGTTCCAGTATCCTGAATATGGTCCTGAGTATCAATAATATCAAAAACACGATTGGCAGCAATCATTCCTAATTGCATCTCGTTAAATTTATCCGCAATCTGACGTAATGGGTTAAACAACATCCCAATAAACATCGTGTACGAAAATAAATCTCCAAAAGTCGTAAAGTGATCTCCGTTCAGGATTTTAAATCCGCCATAAACAACAACCAAACCTAGAGTAATCGACGAAATAATATCAGCAATAGGAAAAAAGATCGAGTTATATAAAATCGTTTTAATCCACGCAACGCGGTGTTTATCATTTATGACCTTAAAATTATCCGCTTCAATTTTCTCACGGTTAAAAAGCTGTACAATCTTCATTCCCGTAACACGTTCCTGAACAAACGAGTTCATGTTGGCAATTTGCGTACGTACTTCCTCAAAAGCAACCTGCATTTTACGTTGAAAAATTCGGGTAATAAAAACCAGAATAGGCATCGCAACAACCACAATCCAGGTCAGTTTCCAGTTCATGTAAAACATAAAAATCAAAACCACCAGCATTTTCATCAAATCACTAATAATCATGAACAATCCCTGACTAAAAATACGTGCAATCGATTCAATGTCAGATACTGAGCGGGTCACCAATTGCCCAACCGGAACCAAATCAAAGTACTTCATTCTAAAACTCAAAATATGCTTAAAAAGTTTTGTACGAATGTCTTTTACAATATCCTGCCCAAGCCAGTTGGCCCAATACACAAAATAAAACTGAGAGAAAACTTCCATCAAAAGAACCACTCCCATCAATACAATGTACATCAGTAAACCTTCCTTATCATGCGTCTTGATATAGCCGTCGACCGTTTGTTTTAATAAATACGGACGAAGTGCTGCAAAAATCGATAAAGAAACGGCGAAAACAATAACGCCATAATAGCGCCATTTATAAGGTTTAGTATAAGTTAAAATTCGTTTGAATAATCCGGTATCAAATGCTTTTGCTTTCATTTATTTTTTTCTATGCTTTAAGCTATAAGCTTTAGGCAATAGGCTTAATGCTAATAGCCTAAATGCTTTTGCTTTCATTTATTTTTTCTATGCTTTAAGCTTTATGCTTATAGCCTAAAGCTTATAGCTATATATAATCGTAATCAATTTCGGTTAAATATAATCCGTGTGCCGGAACCGAAAACCCGGCTTTTTCTCTGCTTTTACTCGCAATAATATTTTCAAAATCGGTTAAGGAAATTTTATGTAAACCAATATTGACCAAAGTTCCCACAATAGAACGAACCATATTTCGTAAAAACCTGTTGGCCGAAATAGTAAAAATCAGGTTCTTGTTTTCAATTTTCCAATACGCTTCAAAAATCTTGCAGTCAAATGTGTTTACATCTGTATTTACCTTCGAGAAACATTGAAAATCCGTATGATTCAGTAAGATTTTCGCCGCTTCATTCATCAAAGCTACGTCTAATTTTTGATTAAAATACCAACTCAATTCCTGCAAAAACGGATTTTTAACAGTATTGATATGGTATTCATACGTTCTCTTTGTAGCATCAAATCGACAATGAGCTTCATCGTGAACCAAAATAATATCAAAAATCGAAATGTCTTTTGGCAAATACGAATTCAGTTTATGTACTAAACTAGTAACATCAATTGGAGTTTCAAAATCAAAATGACCGTACATTTCACTTGCATGAACACCAGTATCCGTTCTTCCTGCACCCATTACATTTATAGGAGCATTCAGTAAAACCGAAAGTGCTTTGTTTAAAGTTTCCTGAACAGAAGAGGCGTTGGGCTGAAATTGCCATCCATGATAATGCGTTCCGTTGTAGGCAAATTGAATAAAATATCTCATTTTTAAGGGACAGAGGTTCTGAGGCGCAAAGGTACAAAGGATTTTTTTAAAAAGTTGCTAAGATTCTGAGATGCTAAGGTTCTAAGTTTTTTTTATGCACCGGCAAATCGTAGAGACGCACAGCAGTGCGTCTAAGGTTTTACAGGTTCAAAGGTTTAGAGGCGCAAAGGGACAAAGGTTTATAATATTGTAAATCTTAGGGATGCATATGGCGTGTCTAATGGTTTGAAAGAAGACTTAGGTTCTGCATTAAGTTTTATAAATCTCAAAAAAACCTCTGCGTATTTGAATCTCTGCACCTTTGTATCTTTGAACCCTTTTTTAGAAAAAAACCTTTGTACCTTTGCGCCTCTGAACCTTTGTTCCTCAAAAAAAATGAAAAAAATCCTCCTCCTTTCCGATACTCATAGTCATATTGATAATACTATTTTAAAATATGTAAATCAGGCTGATGAAGTTTGGCATGCCGGAGATATTGGAGATCTGAATGTTACCGATACAATAAAAAAGCTAAAACCCTTACGTTGTGTTTACGGAAATATTGATGATGCGCAAGCCCGATTAGAATTCCCGTTGCACAATCGGTTTTTATGCGAAAATGTTGCTGTTTGGATCACGCATATTGGTGGTTATCCGGGAAAATACAATCCGGCAATTAGAGAAGAAATGGCGCTGAATCCTCCAAAATTGTTTATTTGCGGACACTCGCATATTCTAAAAGTAATGTTCGATAAAAAGAATAATTTACTGCACATGAATCCAGGTGCGGCAGGAAAAAGCGGATTTCATCAGGTACGAACCATGTTACGATTTGTAATTGATGATGATAAAATAAAAGATCTGGAGATTGTAGAAATTGGTAAGAAATAATTTAATGAGGTAACGGTATTTTAATCTTTATCGACGTTCCTTCATTTGGGTTTGAAACAATCGATAAACTGCCTTTGTATTTTTTAATTCGGGCCCTGATTCGGTTTAAACCAAAACCTTCGGCTTCGTTGAGTTTTTCGGTTTTAAAACCTTTTCCGTCATCATGTATCGTTACAATAAAATAATTGTTGTTTTCGTATAACATGATCTGGCCTTTTTTTGCCCCACTGTGTTTAATGATGTTGCTAAATAATTCAGATACAATAAAATAAATCTTCATTTCGAATTTTTCTATATACCTTTTGCTAGTAGGTATTTTGCTTAAAAATTCAAACTGAATACTCGAATTGGTATTTCGTTCGCACAAATCTTCCAGTGCATAAATCAAACCAAAACGAACCAAAAGAGTAGGGACAAGGTCGTGTGACATATCTCGCAAAAGATCATGTGCTTCCTGAAGAATGGCTTTTGCTTTCTGGATTTCTTCAGATTTTATATTGTTTTGCGCTGTAAAAGTATTCAGGTGTAAGCCAACAGAAGACAATAACGAATTGATGTTGTCGTGTAAAAAAGAGGCAATTTTTTTACGTTCGATTTCCTGGGTATCTATTCCGGCATTGATAATGTTAAGCAGTATTTTTTGTTTGGTATCTTTTCGCTTTATCTTCTGTTTCAGTTTGTTATTCTGGTAAAAAAAATAAAACAGAAAGAATATAATGATAACCAGAACAATAGATAAACTAACTATTTTTTTATTTCGTAATTTTTCAAATTTTCGAATTTCATTAATTTTTCCTTTCGAATTTTGCTGCGGTACAATTTCTGTTTCTTTTGAAGGAATGGCTTGATTTTGCTGGCTAAATAAAGTGTTTCCGCTCACAATAGTGAATAAAATCGACAATAAAAAAACTCTAATTAAAGCCATAACTCAACTGTAAATTTTTCGATAGGTTTTTTAATCTTTAGAAGGCACTAAGGATTTATTAAATTGTTTTTTAGTGCATATTTTACAAGACCAATCGTATTCTTGGTTTGTAATTTTTTCATGATATTCTTCCTGTGTGTTTCAACCGTATTCAGGCTGATAAAAAGCTGTTCGCTAATCTCTTTGCCACTATATTCTAATGAGATCAGTGTAATGATCTCAATTTCCCGTGCACTTAAAATAGGATTTTCAACATAAACCGGTTTATTCAATTTTGGATTATTATTCGTAAAACTATTAAAGATTTTTTCCCTTACGGCATCACAAAAATATTCCTGACCCTGATAAACAGCTTCTATGGCCTCAATGATATTTTCGCCTGCGCATTTTTTGGTGAGATAGCCTTTTGCGCCCAATTTCATTACTTCTTTTATGATTTTTAAATCATCATAACTAGACAAAATAATTACTTTGCAGGGAAATTTCTTTTCGCTAAATTCTTTCAGTACTTCGATACCATCTTTTTTAGGCATACTGATATCCAGTACTAAAATATCGGCATTGTTCTGACTGACATCCTGATAAACAGTTGTTCCGTCCAATGAATTGCCTACAACTTCAAAGTTATTTACGGTTTGCAGCAAATTGGTAAGGCCATCAATAAGTACTTGATGATCATCAGCAAGATGTATCCTTATGTTCTGTGTCATGATTGTTTGGAGTAATAAGCAAATTTATGAAAAAATTATCTTACAAAGTTTGTTTTTAAGGCTTGTTTTAGTGATTCTCTCAGATTTGCTAAAATATAAGGTACAAAAAAACCCGAATTATACAATTCGGGTTCTCTTCGCACAAAAAACTTAAGTTTATAGGTTTATCTCAAACGATCTACAGATTTTACGAGATCTTCATCCTTTTTGATGGCCTTATTAGCTAAAACTAATAATACGATAGCAACAATTGGTAGAAACATCCCAATACCTTTCTCTGAAACAGCTAGTGTTTCTCCAGATAAATTTAGAGAACGATATACAAACAATCCTAATAAAATTAAATTTAATATTATATTCAGTCTGTTCATTACAAACTGATTTTGTCTTTTTTTATATGAAATAATACTAACAATAGTAAGCATCGTACTTAATCCAACTATTACATTATATATTGGATCTTGATTAAAGTAAAATAATGCTCCCCCTTTTAATGTCCATAACGGAATAAAAAGCATCAAAACACTTGTTGCAATAAACGTAAGAATTAAATAAACGGTTTGAATTCGTTGTATCATGATGTAAAATTGTTTTACAAAAATATATTTTCTTTTTTTAAAATACTATTGTATGATAAAATTTTATTCGTATTATTGCATCATAATACCGTAAGCACTTCATACTGCGGTCAATCGAAAATTATTATCTACCTATCTTTTTACAGTATTCCGTTAAAATAATTAAATTCATAGAACATTCATGTTTGATATTTCTGCATTAAAAGAAATGAAGCTTTCTGAGCTTCAAGAAATAGCTAAGTTAGCTAAAACTATAAAGTTTACTGGTGTCAAAAAAGAGACCTTAATCAGTCAGATTTTAGCACATCAGGAAACCACTGTAGCACCGTCTCCTAGTGCTGTTACTGAAAAGGAAAATGTTGATGATAAGCCTAAAAGAGCAAGGATTGTTCCTGTGAAAAAAGCGGCTATTAGTAAAAATGCTCCAGTCTTAGAATTTGATACAATAGAGGAAACTCCGGAAAAAACAGAAGCTCCTGTAGTCGCAAAACAAGCTCCGGCAGCAAAAATAACTCCATCAGCCAAAATTGCTCCTAAAGCTAAACAAGCACCAATAGCAAAAGCAGCTGCAGAAGTTAAGGAAGGAACAGAAATTCCTGAAAATTTAGAAGTTCAGGAAGAAAATACGGAGATAGAGAAAAAAGGACCAAAAATCGTAAAATTCAATAAATCAGCTTACGAGAAAAAAGTCGCTTTGCAAAAAGAAAAAGAAGCCACAAAAGAAGCAATTCCTGAAGGCGAAGCTGTAGCAGAAACTTCGACTGCTGAAAAAACAGAAGTGGCAGTTCCAGCAAAAAAGGTCAATCCGAACCAAAATAAAAATCCAAACCAGAATCCAAATCAAAATCCTAATTCAAACGCTAATCCTAATGCAAATGTAAATCCAAATGCAAATGGTAACGGAAATGGGAATAACGGGAATCAAAATCCAAATCATAAAAATAAAAAGAACAATTTCAGAGATTCAGATTTTGAATTTGACGGAATTATAGAAAGTGAAGGTGTTCTTGAAATGATGCCGGACGGTTATGGTTTTTTACGTTCATCAGATTATAATTATTTAGCCTCTCCCGATGATATTTATTTATCAACGTCACAAATCAGATTATTCGGTCTTAAAACCGGAGATACTGTAAAAGGAGTGGTTCGTCCTCCAAAAGAAGGCGAAAAGTTTTTCCCATTAGTTCGTGTACTTAAAATTAATGGTCACGATCCGCAAGTGGTTCGCGACAGAGTTTCTTTTGAGCACCTTACACCAGTTTTTCCTTCAGAAAAATTCAAGTTAGCCGAAAAAGGCAGTTCAGTTTCAACCCGTATTATCGATTTGTTTTCTCCAATAGGAAAAGGACAGCGTGGTATGATTGTCGCTCAGCCTAAAACGGGTAAAACAATGTTACTAAAAGACATTGCAAATGCAATTGCAGCCAATCATCCTGAAGTTTACTTAATCGTTCTTTTGATCGATGAGCGTCCAGAGGAGGTTACAGATATGCAACGTAGCGTTCGTGGAGAAGTAATCGCTTCTACTTTTGACAGAGAACCACAAGAACACGTGAAAATTGCTAATATTGTTTTGGAAAAAGCAAAACGTTTAGTAGAATGCGGACATGATGTCGTAATCTTATTAGACTCAATCACACGTTTGGCAAGAGCTTACAATACTGTTCAGCCAGCTTCTGGAAAAGTATTAAGCGGTGGTGTTGATGCCAATGCATTGCAAAAACCAAAACGTTTCTTTGGAGCAGCAAGAAATGTAGAAAATGGTGGTTCGTTAAGTATCATTGCAACAGCATTGACTGAAACTGGTTCTAAAATGGATGAGGTGATCTTTGAAGAATTTAAAGGAACCGGTAACATGGAACTTCAATTAGATCGTAAAATTGCCAACAAACGTATCTTCCCTGCAATCGATCTTACTTCGTCAAGTACACGTCGTGATGATTTGTTATTAGACGAAAAAACATTACAAAGAATGTGGATCATGCGTAAATATCTATCAGATATGAACCCTGTAGAATCTATGGATTTTGTAAACGAACGTTTTAAGAAAACCAGAAACAACGAAGAATTTTTGATTTCAATGAATGACTGAAAAAGACGCTAAGGTTCTGAGATGCTAAGATTCTAAGTTTTTCTTTTGGAATCTATAAATATAAAAAAGGGATGAGTTTAAAAACTCATCCCTTTTTGTTGTTATTGATTTTTGTGCTATGATATGTTCAAAGTTTGTGTCAATTTCGACGGAGGAGAAATCACATAAAGTGAAGGCATATATTGCGTCGCTCTCTGGATGTGATTTCTCCTCCGAAATGACAATATTAGACTTAAGTCTATAAAAGAAAACTTAGAATCTTAGCATCTCAGAACCTTAGTAACTCTTTTAGAAAAACTCAGAATCTTAGTGTCTCAGCAACTTATTTCTTATCCACTACCGGTCTGTTCTCTCTATTGGCTAATTCCCAGGCGATTGAAAAGGCTAATTTTGTTCTTTTGGTTAATGCATCGTACTCAATTTTTTCAGGTTCGTCACCTTTTCCATGATAATCTTCGTGAACTCCGTTGAAGAAGAATACTGACGGAATACCATGTTTTGCAAAGTTATAATGATCAGAACGTTCGTAAAAATGATTTGGATCTTTAGGGTCATTAAATTTAAAATCCAAATCTATTTTGGTGTATTTTTCATTTTGTGCTACTACAATATTATGCAGATCGCTTGATAATCTGTCGGCACCAATTACATAAACATAATTATTTGTTTGAGCATGTTCTACATCACGACGACCAATCATGTCGATATTGATATCTGTAATGGTATTGGCAATTGGAAACAAAGGATTTTCAGAATAATAACGTGAACCATGCAAACCGTGCTCTTCTCCTGTTACATGAAGGAATAAGATCGAACGTTTTGGTCCGTGTCCTTGTTTCTTAGCTTTTGCAAATGCTTTTGCCATTTCGATTACCGCTACAGTTCCGGATCCGTCATCATCGGCTCCGTTATAAATTTCGCCTTTTTGGATACCTACGTGATCGTAATGAGCAGAAATTACTAAGACTTCATCCGGTTTTTCAGAACCTTCAATATAAGCCCAGATGTTCTCGGAATCTGGTAAATTTTCGTTTCGTCTGGCGTTTAGGAAGGCAGCAGGAATGTGTTGGTAATAATCTGTTGCTCCTTTAGGAAACGAAATTCCGCTTTTTTTATATTGTTCGATCATATAAAGACCCGCTTTTTTCTGCCCTTTAGATCCGGTTTCACGGCCTTCCATTTCGTCGGAAGCGATAACGTACAACATCTTTTTTAAATCTTTTTCGCTAATAGATTTTATGTATTTAGTAGGATCAGAATTGTCTTTTGATGCAGCCGACTGCATATTTTTGCATGAAAAGGCAGTGCCAATTAATAATAGAAGAATAATTTTTTTCATTGTTGTTTAATGTAAGTTTACAAATGTGTAAAAAGCGTATAAGATTAGTAAAAATAGAATAAAAAAGGAGTTAATAAAAAACAAAGCCATACTTTTTGCAAACTACAGCCATTTGGTTTGTCCGTAAAAACGATGGTATAGGTGAAGCAATTACCCAAATTAGCGTGAATTAATTTTATTTTAAACCGGCGTAAATCCGGGTGCTATTTTTTGCCACAAATTGCACGAATTAGCACGAATTAATTATGTAAAAAATCGGTGTAAATCCTTTTAATCACAGTAATTCGTGTGCTATCAATACAATATTATTTTTTCAATACTTCATTCAGGAAAAGCTGCAAATGCTCAAATGATCTTTTTGCTGCAACTGCATTATAAGCGGCCCCTTTTGAGTTGTCGTTTCCTGCTTCAGGATTGGTAAAAGAATGAACGGCATTGGCATAATAAATCATTTGCCAGTCGGCTTTTGAGTCACGCATTTCCTGCTGAAAAGCTGTAATTTCTTCTTTTGATTCAAACGGATCATCGGCACCATGACAAACCAATACTTTTGTTGTAATTGGCTCAACAGCACGGGTTGCATCTTTACCTAAACCGCCGTGAAAAGAAACAACACCTTTTAAGTTCAAATGTCCGCGGGCAGCTTCAAGAACTCCGGTTCCTCCAAAACAATATCCTATAGCAACGATATTATCTGCATTGGCTCCGGATTTTACTAATTCCTGCAAAGCTGCATTGATTCGTTTTTGATAAACTTCGTGGTTCTTTTTGTAATAACCGGCTTGTTTTCCGGCTTCGGCAGTATTTTTTGGATAGTTTCCTTCGCCATAAATATCAGCGATAAAAACATTATAGCCTAGTTTTGATAAATTTTCGGCAATATCTTTCGAGGCTTTATCGATTCCCAACCAGGCAGGTAAAAGTAAAATACCCGGATTCTGACTGCTTTTTTTAACAGATTTCACAAACAAACCATTTAAAGCCTGAGAGCCATCTGTATATTTTACGGGTTTTAATTGTGCATTTATAGTGTTAGAAAACAGTATAGTAGCAAATAAAAGAAATGCAGAGTTTTTCATAGTGGTAGAATTTTAAACAAATATCAGAAATATTATGTTACAAAAATATCCCCTAAGATATTTCTTATTAGGTTTTCTACAGGATGACTTCTAAGATAAAAATCATTCGGATACTATCTTATAAGGTAATATTGCGTTTAAAAGCGCAGCCCAATTCAATAATAGAATCAGTTTTAGCGATGCCGGGAATACTGTCGATTTTTTCATAAAGAATTCTTCGCATATGTTCGTGGTTCGTTGCAATGATTTTAATATAAAGTGTGAAAGAACCAGTCACAAAATAACATTCGGTAATCTCCGGAATATCTTTTAAAGCTTCGATAATTCTATCTGAATCTGAATCTTTATTGAGTGTAATTCCCGTAAAAGAAGCCCAGTCGTAACCAATTTTCTTTTCCTGAATAATTGGTTTTATACCACTAATGACACCTTGCTCTATCATTCGATTAATTCGCTGATGCACCATAGTGTTTGATATTTTTAAATTAGCGGCAATCGCAGAAAAAGCCATTCGGCCATCTTTTTCTAATTCTTTGATGATGCTAATATCAAAATCGTCTAATATATCCATTGTCTTAACATTGATTTAAATTCACTTCCCGAATTCATAAAAGTAATTATTTTTTTTAATAAAGCAGGAGAAAACCAATTATAAAGACAAGTATTTTTGATTTTTTAATGGTTTAAAAATGCTATTTTTGACTTTAATAATAGTTTTTAAAAGTCAAAATGGTTGTTTTTGAGCCTGATTATGAATAAAATTTAATACTTTTGCTTTTTAAAAGAAACAAATTTATGGTACAAACTGATAAATCACTTTCGTCAAAATCAGAAGTTTTGATTGAAAAAGAAAATAAATACGGAGCTCATAATTACCATCCACTTCCGGTTGTGTTAGAAAGAGGAGAAGGTGTATATGTTTGGGATGTTGACGGAAAAAAATACTATGATTTTTTATCGGCTTATTCTGCAGTAAATCAAGGGCATTGTCATCCTAAAATTGTGAAAGCAATGACAGATCAGGCACAAAAACTGACTTTGACTTCTCGTGCTTTTTATAATGACAAACTGGGAGATTATGAGGAATTTGTAACGAAATATTTTGGTTTTGATAAAGTTTTGCCAATGAATACTGGTGCTGAAGCTGTTGAAACTGCTCTTAAAGTATGTAGAAAATGGGCTTATGAAGTAAAAGGTATTCCGGAGAATCAGGCACAAGTTATTGTTTGTGAAAATAATTTTCATGGAAGAACTACTACAATCATTTCATTTTCTAATGATGAAGGTGCCCGTAAAAACTTTGGTCCTTTTACAGAAGGATTTATAAAAATAGAATATGATAATCTTGAAGCTCTTGAAAAAGTTCTTGAATCGTCAAAAAATATAGCGGGATTTTTAGTAGAACCTATTCAGGGTGAAGCTGGAGTTTATGTACCGTCTGAAGGATATTTATCGAAAGCAAAAACATTGTGTGAAAAACATAATGTTCTATTTATTGCAGATGAGGTTCAAACCGGAATTGCACGTACCGGAAAATTATTAGCGGTTCATCATGAAAATGTTCAGCCTGATATTTTAATTTTAGGTAAAGCAATTTCAGGTGGCGTTTATCCTGTTTCGGCAGTGTTGTGCAACAATGAAATAATGAATGTGATTAAACCTGGTCAGCATGGATCGACTTTTGGCGGAAATCCTGTTGCTGCCGCTGTTGCCATTGCAGCGCTGGAAGTAATTAAAGAAGAAAATCTTGCTGAAAATGCAGAACGTTTGGGTATTATTTTAAGAAAAGGTTTAAACGAGATTGCAGAAAGAAATAACCTGATCACGCTGGTTCGTGGAAAAGGATTACTAAATGCTATTGTAATCAATTGTGGTGAAGACTCAGATTTAGCGTGGGAGATTTGCTTAAAATTCAGAGATAACGGATTATTAGCAAAACCAACTCACGGAAATAAAATTAGACTAGCGCCGCCATTGGTAATGACAGAAGCTCAAATTCAGGAATGTCTTGAAATTATCGAGAAATCATTAAACGATTTTAGGGATTAAAAAAACAGGTTAATTATTAAATAAAAAAGTTGCAAGATGTTCTTGCAACTTTTTGCTTTTTATGCGGTTGCTATAAATTATATAACAAGAGACATTAATTGTATAATTTTTTTAAGCGACTTGAGAGGTAGTTTTGAATGTCTTTAAAAATGAAATGAAAAGCGAATGTTTTTAATATTTCATTTTTAAATAAAAAATAAGAAAGAACCAAAAACGGTCTTACTAACTTTTATAAAAACAATTCTACTATAATGGCTTACTCAAATAATGATATAACACGTTTTTTAGATGCGCAGAATAAACTTTATTTAACCGCTCTTGCCGAAATGAAAAAAGGAAAAAAAGAAACACACTGGATGTGGTTTATTTTTCCTCAAATACAAGGATTAGGTACTAGTAATATATCAAAGTATTATGCGATTGCCAATCTTCAAGAGGCTAAAGAGTTTCTGGATCATCCTATTTTAGCTAAACATATTATAGAAATTTCAGCGTTGTTATTAACATTTAAAAGAAAATCTGCCGAAGGTATTTTAGGCGATTTAGGTGCCCGTAAATTATGTTCATCTATGACACTTTTTTCTCAGGTAGAAGGTGCTCATCCTATATTTCAGGAAGTTCTGGATACATTTTTCTTAGGATATTCAGATCAACTTACTTTATCCATCATTGATTCACAAGTAGTAGTGTCGCCAGCTGTTGAAGCATTAATATAAATTACGCTCAAACGTAAAGAAATAAAACCATTTCACTTTTAAGTGGAATGGTTTTTTGTTTGTGGAAGTTTTTTTTAAATCTGCGTGAAACTTTGCGCCTTTGCGCGATTAAATAATAAAGTTTTTTTCTCTAAACAGCGAGAAATTGGCACGCAAAGACGCAGAGTCGCAAAGTCTTTAGCTAATAGTTCAAGCTATGATAAGAGAACTTAAAAAAGATTAAACAGATTAAGAAAAATAAAATCTGCTAAATTTGCGTGAAAAATTAAAACACACAGCTATGTGTATTTTAATAAGTGAAACGCCTTTTTTGAGTTTAAAAAATCTATCTTTCTATGTGTTTAAAATAACTAAACCAGTTACTTTTTCAAAACTGCACCACCAGGCATAATCTCCGTTTTCAATTTGAATTTACTGTATTCAACCACTCCGGTTTTATCTGCCCAATCAAAATAAGCAGCCGAAAGTTGGTTTACAATTCCCGGATTTTGTTGTGCGACATTGGTGGTTTCGCCGCGATCGGTTTCTATATTATAAAGTTCCCATTCGTAAGACGGATAAGTCGAAACCAGTTTCCATTTCTCATCTCTTACGGCTCTGTTACCCGCTCTTTCCCAAAATAATGGTGCGCCTCTATCGACCTGTGAAACATTATTAAATAAAACAGGTAACAAACTGCTCCCAACCAAAGGGTTTGTCGTCACACCATTATACTGTTTGGGATATTCAATTCCGGCCAATTCATAAAAAGTAGGAGCAAGGTCAATAATATGTCCCGTTCCTTTATCAATTCGGCCCGCTTTTATTTTTGATGGAAACCACGCAATAAACGGAGAACTGAAGCCGCCTTCATGCATGTTATTTTTATATTGCTGCAACGGAGTATTCGATAAATACGCCCAGTTTTGTTCCTGATAATCAAAAGATCCCGAAGTTCCAACTGGTCCTTCATTGCGAACTAAACCACGCCCTAACGGATTATAAGTATTAAAACCGCCTTGCGCTCCATTATCAGAAATGAAAATAATCAGCGTGTTTTTGTCTTTTTTCAACGCTTTTAATTTCTCTAAAACTTTCCCCACATTCTGATCCATATTATCGACCATGGCAGCGTAAACTTCCATTTTTGCTTTCCAGAATTGCTTTTCATCATAAGTTAATTTACTCCATTCCGGCACTTCAGGATCTCTTGCAGAAACCGTTTGATTGGCGGGTAAAATGCCATTTGCTTTTAGTTTTTCAATTCTTTTTTCTCTTAAAATATCCCAGCCTTCATCAAATTTTCCTCTGTATTTGGCAATGTCCGCGGGTTTTGCCTGTAATGGCCAATGCGGAGCCGTAAACGCCAAATACAAAAAGAACGGTTTGTTTTCTTTATTTTGTTCGTCTAAGAAAGTCACGGCATTGTTCCCAATTTCATCTGTAAAATAATACGAATCATCTTTTGGATGCAATTCTTCATTGTTACGAATTAGTTTTACCGGATAAGGCGTTTTCCCAAAAGGCAAAGGTTTGGTATCAAAATAGTTCGATGCACCTTTCAGGATTCCGTAAAATTTATCAAATCCTCTTTGATTCGGCCATTGAGCTTTATCTTCGGAACCTACGTGCCATTTTCCGGAAAGCAAAGTGCTGTAACCACCAGAACGAAAAACTTCTCCCAATGTCAGAGATTCTTTGTTGAGATAACCCTGATAGGCTGGCAATCCTAAATTAACATCAAAAAATCCCATTCCGGCTTTGTGTTGATATTGCCCAGTAAGCAAAGAACCGCGTGTGGGCGCACAAATCGAATTGTTGTAAAATTCGCGTAAGCGTAAACCTTCACTGGCTAATTTATCGAGATTGGGTGTTTTAATTTCGGAACCATAATTCCCTAAATCAGAATAGCCCATATCATCGACCATTATTAAAATAATGTTGGGTTTTTCAGAAGTTGTTTTGTTTTGTGCATTTAAAGCTACTACAGCAAGTAGAAGATTTAGTGTAATAAGTATTTTTTTCATTATTGTTGATATTTTTAAAATGTCGAAAATTATATTGTAGGGATGGATTTTAATCCATTCTTCTCATTTTTGTTATCTTGGATTTTATAATAAAACCAAATCTTTTTTTAGGAGCTAATCCCGCTATCCGTTCCAATCTTTTGTGCCGAACCCCGGCACAAAAGGATTTCCACTTCTATCGGGGCTAGGCCAATCATAGTTTGTCATCCCGAGGAACGAGGGATCTCCGCAAGAAACTCCGCAAAGAATAGCGACAATCGTTGTAGAGTTAATTGTGTGCCCTTCGACTTCGCTCAGGATGACAATGATTGTGGTTACTTTTGTCTAAATCATTGAATTTAAACTTTGTCAAAGTTTTAAAATTTGACAAAGTTCTCGAGGTCAAAATCTGGTTTTACATTCCCATAGCTATGTGTTTTATTACGAGTGAAACGACTTATTTTAACACTCCAAAAAGCTATGTCTCTATGTGTTTAAAAAAAAATCATTTTCCAAACAGTAAAAAAGCGATAATCAGCGTAATAATCACATTGAATAATTGCGCGATTAAGAAAGCGTATAAAGGTTTGCGGCTATTATTACTCAGTAAATCTTTAAAGTTCGTTTCCAATCCAATACTGGTAAAAGCAAGAGCAAACCAAATTCCCTGTATATTCTTTAAACTGTCTTTTACTTCGTCCCTCGCTTCAGAAGTAAGAAAAAAAGAAAAGAGGATTGAAGCCATAATAAAACCGATAACAAACTTTGGAAAACGTTCCCAAATTACTTTTAACGTAGGTTTCGATGTTTTGGCTTCCGCCGAATTATTATGCGTGTACGTCCAATAAACCGATATGGCAAAAGCAGCAATTCCCAGTAATACATTTTGAGAAAATTTGACAATCGTACTAATTTTTAAGGCCGTTTCTCCAACCAAAGATCCGGAAGCTACGACTGCACCCGATGTATCGATACTTCCGCCTAACCAAGCTCCGGTAACTTCTTCAGGGAAATTGAAATATTTGGCAATTATGGGCATGAAAATCATCATTGGGATTGCGGTTACCAAAACAATTGAAATTACATAAGACAGTTTTTTCGAATCGCCTTTGATCGCTCCCGAAGTAGCTATAGCTGCGGAAACACCACAAATAGAAACCGCGCTCGAAATCATCATGGTCAATTCGTCATCGATTTTTAATTTTCGGCAAAGCCAAAAAGCAAAATACCAAACTGCTAAAACAACAACCAAAGCCTGAATTAATCCCAGAGAACCGGCTTTTAGAATGTCTGAGAAAATAACGCTGGTTCCTAATAAAACCAAACCTATTTTGACAAATACTTCTGTAGAAAGTGCTGGTCGAAACCATTCGGGAAGTTTGAAGAAGTTTCCAATCCCTAAACCGATGGCTAAACTGAAAATTACAGCTTCGAGATTTAGCCCTTTTACTTCTGTATTACCTGCGATGATGAGTGCGATAACAGTTAAAATATAAACTACCGGAAAGCCTAATAAAAAGTATTTTACTGATTTCCCGATTAAAAAAGCACCTAAGGTTCCGATGGAAATAAGGTAAAGAAATTGTAATCCGAGGACTTTTAGGTTTTCAAGATTGAAGACATCGTGAAATAAATCGGTTCCGGTGGACCATTTGAAAACGGGAACTTCGGGAAGAAAAACAAAAAGGGAAATCCCGATGATAATAAATCCCAGAAGTACGACGGTCCAGTCTTCGTGAATGGTAAATTGTTTGGTTGGGGTTGACATTGTTTTATTTTATTATCCTAACAGGTTTTCAATCCCGAAACTTCGGGACTGTTAGGTATTATTTATTGGTTATTGTTTTTTTTGCATAGCCTCCAGCTTTAGCTGGAGTTATCGTTGTGTAATTAACATTGGCTTTAGTTTAACTTTTATATTTGGCTAAAGCCCTGAAATATTATTAAATCTAATCTCCAGCTAAAGCTGGAGGCTATTCAAAAATCGAATTAAAAGATATTCTGAATTAAACCCGACAGGTTTTTAAAACCTGTCGGGTTTGTATGATGTTGACTATAAATCGACAAAATATTTTTGTTTGCCAAAATCAAATTCATAATGCGTTAAATTTGGCCATAAAGGTTTTACCAAACCCTTTTCCCAGTTTTGTAAAGCAAGATGTAATTCTTTTACTTTTGCCGGATTTTTTGAAGCCAAATCTGTCTTTTCAGACTTGTCATTTGCTAAATTATAAAGCCATTCTTCATGGGTTTTTCCGCTGATGATTAATTTCCAGTCACCGCTTCTGATGGCTTTTGCATCGCCGGAACGCCAGTATAGCGTTTTATGTGCTTCTTTTTGTTCATTGACTGTATTAACAAGATCAACACCATCGTAAACGCGGTCTTTTGGTAAATCAGAATGTATGGCCGCGGCAATCGTAGCGAAAATATCCAATGTACTTACCGGAGTTTTATAAATAGTATGAGGTTTGATTTTTCCCTTCCACGAAAGTGCAAACGGAACATTTACGCCACCTTCGAAATGAGAAAATTTTCCGGCTTTTAATGGCGCGTTTGTGGTGGCAAAAGTATAATCGGCGCCACCGTTGTCGCTGGCAAAAATGATAAGAGTGTTATCTTCCAGACCTTCTTTTTTAACTTTTGCCCTGATTCTTCCCACGGCATCATCTAGGGCGCTGATCATGGCAAAATAAACACGTTTGTTTTCGTCTTTGACATTCGGGAAACGATCGTAGTATTTTTTACGAACCTGAAATGGCGTATGTGGTGCATTAAACGGAACATAAAGTAAGAATGGTTTCTTTTTATTTCTATCAATAAAAGCTTCGGCTTCATCTGCAAATGTTTCGGTGAGATAAGCTTTATTATGAATGATCGTAGTATCACGACGAATTTGCCCAATGCCAACGCGGCCATTTCCCCAAATTGTTTTATCTGTAAAATCTTTATGGTGGTGGTTGATGATATCCGGATTATCATCTTCGGGAGTGTAAAGCGAAAATGCCTGATAAAAACCGTAATGATAATCGAACCCGCGGTCTAAAGGAAAAAATCCTTTGTTGTGTCCCAAATGCCATTTTCCGATAATTCCTGTGCTGTAACCTTCTCTTTTAGCAAGGTCAGCAAACGTAATTTCAGATTGTGGCAAACCTTGTGTGGCGATCGAAGCTTCGTTTGGGTAATTGATTTTATCATTTAATCTCCAATTATTGGTGTTGATTAAATATTTGAAACCGTAATATTCTAAATTGTTTTTTGGATAACGATCTCCGGGTTGGTATTCGTGCCCAAAACGTTCCTGATAGCGTCCTGTTAAAATTCCGGCACGTGAAGGAGAACAAATTGAAGCCGAAACATAACCATCCTGAAACGTAACTCCGGATGCGGCTAAGGAATCTATTTGTGGTGTTGGTGTCGATTTCCCTCCGTACAACGAAATATCATATTTCCCTAAATCGTCTGCTAAAAGAATGATAATATTTGGTTTTTTGAAAGAACTGTCTGTTGGGACTTTTTCAGATAAAAATGCTGCTTTTCCTTTAAATAATTTTGCGTCCGGTTTTATTAAGGTTCCATCTGTGTTGATGGGCCAGAATAAAAAGATAGCCAGAATTGCCACTACAATAAGAATGGGAAAAAGAATCTTTTTTGTTTTTGATAATGCCATGGTTTTTATTTTTTTATTTTGGATGTTGTTTTGAAACGCATAGAAACTCTTAATTTTTAGGGCGACAACTTTGTCAAAGTTTTAAACTTTGACAAAGTTTGCACTCAAAGCTATTATGCGCATTTTTGTCATCCCAAGGAACGAGGGATCTCCGTTAGTAGCTCGACATGCTACATAAACTTTGCGTTAGTTTCTTGCGGAGATCCCTCGTTCCTTGGGATGACAAAATGGCGATTATGATTGCGAAAGACAGATTAAAATAGTTAGTAAAATAATAATCTGCCCAATCTGCGTGAAAAAAAATTATTTCACAGCCAAGGCCGTATCTACATTATTTTTCAAATCACCTAAACCGTCATTTTTAAAAACAATTTTACCGTTTTGATACAAGATCAAAGTTGGAAAAACTTTTACAGTCTTTAAGTCAGCGATGACTTGCGGGCTTTCTTCTAACTCAATCTGAACAATTTTAAGTTTCTCTCCGTATTGTGTTCTTAGATTTTCTAAAATAGGTTTTACGGTTTTGCAGGTGGCGCAATATTTAGAACCAATGTCGACCAACACATACTTATTTTCTGCTATTATTTTTTTGTATTCAGGCAATGATAATTTGCTTTTTAGATTGGTATAAAAAGATTTTCCGCCACCAATCCAGGCTGCAATTCCGCCCTCTAAAATATAGACTTCAGAGAAACTTTTTTTTATTAATTCAGTTGATAAAAGACCGCTTCTGTAAGCTGCAATAGAATAGATAAATACCGGCTGTGAAGGATTTAAAGCAGCTACAGCTTTCTCGTAATTCTCTGATTTAAGATTGAAATTTACTGCACCTTCAATATGATTTAACGCAAATTCTTCGGGACCTCTGGCATCAATTATCTGTGGATTTTTTTGTGCTTTAATTTTCGCATAAAAGGCATCCAGTAATACAATACTACTGGAGCCTTTATCTTGTGAAAAACCTAAAACGGTAAACAGTAAAAAGACAATTGTAAAACTGTTTTTAAATATTTTATTTTTCATGATTTCATTTTAAGCAATTACAATTTTTGGTATGGATTTAATTACAGATTATCTAAAGTTGAATAGATTGCTGTTAAAATTTACAACGTGAGAGTTATTATGTCTTACCTTTTTTTCAGGGTATTTTTTAAGATTGAGCCTGCTCGTAATACACCGGACCCGCAGAAACAGTTTCTATTTTGGCTTTTATTGGAACAGATAAGACTCCTTCTGCCAAAGCACTTCCTTCTTTTTTGGATTTGAATATTGGCCACAAAAATTGCGCATACCATTCTTCTTGTTTGTACGATTTCATTCCGTACGATTTTGGATATTTTCGTGTAATTAAAGCCGTTCCGAAAATCACATCCCAAAGAAAAAACATGTTCCCAAAATTTCCTTTAAAGTGTCCAACGCCGTCTCCGCTAGTATCTGCATGATGTGCGTGATGTGTTGCAGGAGTCGAAATTAAGCGTTCAAGAACCCATGCAACTGGATGTAAAATTCTGTATTTGTAAAATGGTTTGTCCCATTTGATGCTTGAATGCGCGCCAAGAGTGATGAAACTTTTGATCACCAGAACAAACAAAGCCGGTAATCCTAAACCAAAATACGTTAGTGTAGCCGTTAAATAAATTTGAGAAAAGAAAACCGTATAAATAAAGTTTTGTCTTGATGCCATCGCCATTCCCATATATGGAGCCGAATGATGCGTTCTGTGAAATCTCCACAAAAACGGAACCTGATGATGAAGTCTGTGGTACCAATATTGAGTTAAATCATCTGCAATTGCGATTAGGAAAAATCCTCCCCAAAACGGAACCCATGAAAGGGAGTTGGCCAAATTCGGGATTAAATATGGCAATGCCGTTAAGCTAAAAAATGCGATTACCGGTGGTAAAAGTAATTTTGGAGCCAGGAAACAAATAATATCTATTTTGCGTTCTTCACCCGTCCATTCATCATCATATAAACCGGCTGTAAATTCTATAATTCCCAAAACCAGCATAAAAACAGTTAATCCCCACGTACGAATGTTTTCGAAAGCGGGTTTTGTAAATTCTAAAAACGAGGGTAAGGTAAGGTGCGATTGTGTTATAGCGCCATTTGTTAGTTTGAAATAAAGAAATATTGCCACTACCGGAAGTGAATATATTACGAAACTAATACTTAAATCTCTTATTAATCTGCTTCTTGAATTGTGATCTATTACTGCCATGATATCTTATTTTAAAAAATTACTAATTAATGCTAAACCTCCCGCCAAAATGACTAGCGGAACTAAAAAAACAATCGCTCCCACGATGATTTTTTTTCCTATAATTTCATAGTCTACTCGTTTCATGATTTCTAATTTTTATGTTTATAACTGTATTGAAAATCAGTGTTCTTTGATAAAATGTAAAAATAAACAAAATACTACTTTAATTCTATTGAATTAATAGAGTTTTATTTATTGATTTTTTCCAAATTTGTGATAATATGTATTGATTATTTTTTTACTTTTTGAATTGTTGGAAGCGTTTCCACCGTTAAATTTTCTCTGAGTTTTTCAGACGGCAAATACAAGCGAATGATTAAACTTGCTTTTTGAACATCGTTTATTGGCAGCCAGTTTTCCTTCTTCTCAGTTCCTGAAAGATTGATTTTATACGAAGTACTATCAGCTTCATATTTTACATCTTCCAGATTATAGCTGTATTTATTGATTGGGTTTTTAATTAAAAAACCATTTTCGTCATACGCTGTAATGCTCCAATATTTCGCATCTAGTTTTTTTCCGCTAATTACATAATCGGCTTTTGGGTCTAATGCGTTTCCTTCGCTATCCGTACTTGTGCTCAGGTAAATAACTTCTTTTTTAGTTAAGGCATAAGGTCCGTAAACTGCCACTTGTGCAATGGTTAGTAAATCGGCTGAGTTAAGGTCTTTGTCTTTATCAACCGTTTGCCAGTTACCAATAATGCGTTGCGAATCGCTCTTGCCGGATTTGATGTTGTAAACACCAACGGCACTCCCAAATATAATAGCGAGAATGATCAATGCTACCGCAAGTCCTGTCTTTTTAATTTTTTGATTTAAAGCCATTTTAATTTTATTTAAATTGAATGCTGTGTTTTTTTAACTTTGACAAAGTTTTTATGCGCATTTTTGTCATCCTGACGGAGGAAGGATCTTCATAAGTAGCTCCGATTAGAAATTCGTCAATCTTTGTCGAGTTGCTCGTGGAGTTTCCTCGTTCCTCGGAATGACAAACTTTGGGCTACGATCACAAATGATGGATTAAATTAAAAAAAATCCGTTTAAATCCGTGTCTTTGCAAAGCAAACCCGTGTCATCTGCGTACCATGTCAAAGGTTAAGCTTACTTCCCTAATTTCTCAACCGTAACACCATGCTGCAATTCCGCCAATGTTTTTACCGGATATGCTTTCGAAACCAAATAACGAAACAGAATCAATCCTTTATTCGTTGGACTGTAAATGATTTTTTCCTTTGGAATATTTTTCAAGACTTCGGCAGTACTTCCTTCAGGAGCTAAATAATATTCGAATTTGGCTTTTACTTTTTCTTCGTTTTCTACAAAAAAATTGGTGGTGTTTTCCTGATAAGCAGAGATAGACCAATAAGTAGAATCGGGAACAATTCCTGAAATTTTCAATACATTTTCTTTCAAATCGTAATTGATTGTTGAATACAAAAAGTCAGGATTTGGTAACGGAATTACTCTGCTGTTTTCAGCATTGGGCTGATCTCCAAATCGTGGAGTATTGACAACGCCCAGACTTTTTTCTGCAAATTTTTTCTGCACGTAGTAGGGAGTTACCCAAATGGTCAGGTAGTAAAAACTTACTGCAATTACTACAAGAATCAAGGTGAATAGGCCTTTTTTCAAAATTGGTTTTGTTGCTGCCATAATTTACTTGTTTTAATATCAGTACTATTCATGATACTTTACAGCATGATGAATAGTACTGAAGAATTTCTATTTATTTTTCTTGTGAACTCGTTGTTTCAAAACATCCTGCCAGTCGATAAAAGGATAGATGTTATTTTTCTTCGCCTGATCATCAAAAGCAGCCTGAAGTTCTTTTAGTTTTTCAGGATTCTTTTTAGCCAGATCAACTCTTTCGTTAAAGTCAGTATTCAGGTTGTATAATTCCCAAACATCATTATCGTAGGTACTTGGTCCAGTACTTTTTGCCAAAGCGCCATTATCAACAATATCGATAAAATCAGGATGATGAGGTGCCGCAGCTTTCCAGCCATCTTTGTACAAAGCTCTTGATCCAAAAATATAATAGTATTGAATTTTATGTCTTGAAGGCGCTTTTGCATCGGCATAAGAATAGGCTAATGAAGTTCCCTGAATAGAATCCTGAGCAATACCGCGGATTTCCTTTGGAGCTGTAATGCCAACTGTTTCCAGAGTGGTTGGCAAAATATCGATCACGTGACCGTATTGGTTACGAATTCCAGGAGTTTTGATTCCTTTTGGATAATAAACAATCAACGGATTACGCGTTCCTCCTTCAGAATGAGCATCTTGTTTCAGGTTTTTAAAAGGTGTATTTGCAGCCAAAGCCCATCCGTAAGGATAATTTCCCTCGATAGCTTCCGGAGTTCCCAAAAGATCAATTTTAGCCAGATTTTCTTTTACATCATCTTCTTTCGAACCATTCCCGAATAATTTTTTCAACAACGGCTGATCGATTGTTCCGGATCCTGTTCCTTCTTTACTAGCTCCATTATCACCCAAAACAACGTAGAAAATGGTATTGTCTAACTGATTTATTTCTTTCAGATGATTTACAATTCGGCTTACTTCATAATCCGTATATTCAAGATATCCGGCGTAGATTTCCATGAAACGAGCGTATAATTTCTTTTCGTCAGGAGATAAAGTATTCCACGCTTTTACATACGAATCGCGCGTAGGCAATTTGGCATCAGCCGGAATTAAACCTAACTTCTTTTGATTGGCAATTACTTTATCACGGTAAACATCCCAGCCTTCATCAAATTTACCTTTGTATTTGTCGCTCCATTCTTTGGCTACCTGATGCGGAGAATGTGTTGCTCCTGGTGCATAATATAAAAAGAAAGGTTTGTTTGGCGCTGCACTTTTCTGGCGATCGATATAGGTAATGGCTTTGTCTGTGATTAATTCACTTAAGTGTTTCCCTTTTAAATCAGCTGTAAATTGGTTTTTAGATTTATCATTTCCTGCATTATTTAGTCTTGTATTTCCGTTTAACCAGGTTTGATCTTCAACTAAATCAGGATTATACTGATCTGTTTCTGATCCTAAGAATCCGTAGAAATGATCAAAACCTTTTCCGGTTGGCCATCTATCAAACGGACCTGCATCTGTAGCATCTTCATCTGGAGTTACACCGTATTTTCCAACAGCAAAAGTATTGTATCCGTTGTCGCGTAAAATCTCAGCAATCGTTCCTGCCGAAGACGGAATTCGACCATCATATCCCGGAAAACCTGCTGACATAGCAGTATGCGAAAACCCGCCTACGTGAACGGCGTGTGCATTACGACCTGTAAGTAATCCGGCGCGGGTAGGCGCACAAATCGCTGTGGTGTGAAAGTTGGTATAGCGCAAACCGTTATTGGCCAAACTCTCGAAAGTAGGTGTGTTGATCAAACCTCCAAAAGCACTTGTAGCGCCGTAACCCACATCATCTAATAAAATCCAGACTACGTTTGGCGCACCGTCAGGAGCTTTTACAGGATCTGGCCAATATTCTTTAGAATCGGCTAGTGTTTTGCCAATTACACCTTTGTAGTTGGGATCGGGTTTTATTTGCGCAAAACCTAATTGCGTCAGTATTAATGCAGTAATCAACAGCCCTTTTTGTGGACTTTTGATTTTAGTATTCAATTTTAAATTTTTCATTAGATTAAATTTTTTAATTATTTAATGCGTAATCATTGTTTAACTATTTTATTTTATTCCAATCTTGGATACCTACTTTTACAGACCATTGCTGATGTAATTCAATCAGGTTTTGGAGTAGTTTCGGTTCTGATTTTGCTACGTTTTTTGTTTCGGTTCTGTCAGTAGCAAGATTGTACAATTCCCAAGGCTGATTGTTTTCGGCTACAGCCTTCCATTGTCCTTTTCGTACTGCTTTGCTGCCTTCATGTTCCCAAAACAAAGCTTCATGTGCATCGGATTGTTGTCCTTCAAATTCCTTTTTTAAACTAATTCCTTCTAAAGGTGTTAGCTTTTTTCCCTGAAAAGAATCCGGATATTGAAAACCCGCATACTCGAGAAAAGTTGGAAAAATATCAATCAAATGACTTACTCTGTTGCTTACTGTTCCCGCTTTAATCTGCTTAGGATAATAAGCAATAAAAGGGGAAGCAATGCCACCTTCGTGAGTGTTCTTTTTGAATAATTGAAAAGGCGTGTTGCTCACATTTCCCCAAGGACTTTCGTAACTATCGATTGATGCAACTGAACCTGGTGTTCCATTTTTTTGTGTAACATAATTCCATTTTTTTACATCATCGGCACTTCCTCCATTATCCGAAAGAAAAAGAACGATCGTATTATCTTCTTCTCCCAACGACTTGACTTTCTGCAGGATTTCTCCAATTCCGGCATCCATTCGGTCAATCATGGCAGCGTAAATTGCCATTCGGGTATCCCATTTGTCTTTTTCTTCGGCGCTTAGTTTTTCCCAATCCGGTACTTTTTCAAAACGATTTGATAAGTCCCAATTTTTATCAATGATGCCTTGTACTTTTAATTTTTTAAAACGGCTTGCTCTCAATTTATCCCAGCCTTCGAGGTATTTGCCTTTGTATTTTGCAATATCTTCCGGCAATGCCTGAATGGGCCAATGTGGAGCATTATACGCCACATAAAGAAAAAAAGGCTGTTGCTTATTTCGTTGTTTTTCTAAAGAACTAAGGGCAAAATTGGTTATTTCCTGAGTTAGATAAGTAGAAGTATCTGTGCGAATAATTTCTTTATCTCCTTTCATAAAAGTGACTTTTCGTCCGTCATTATATAAAGGTTCTGAGTTAAAATAACTGCTTCCGTTGTTTTGTAAAGTAAAAGAATCATCAAACCCTCTATTAACCGCCCAGGCTGATGGTACCAGACCCACGTGCCATTTTCCGGAAACAATTGTGTTGTATCCTGCCTGTTTGAGTGCTTGCCCAATCGTGATGCAATGCTCGTTTAAATATCCCTGATAAGCCGGGAACCCTTTGTCCTGAACCATGTCGCCAATTCCTGCTTGGTGTGGATACAAACCCGTGAGCAATGAAGCCCGGGAAGGACAGCAACGTCCTGCATTGTAAAACTGCTTTATAATAAGCCCGTTTTTAGCGAGCTTATCTAAGTTTGGCGTTTTAATTTCTGACCCAAAAGCACCAATATCTGAGAAACCTAAATCATCTGCCAAAATGACGATGATATTAGGTTGCTTTTTCTGTGCCAATAGCTGAAATTGTGCAACAACCAATAGGGCAATAATGAACAGTTTTTTAATCATTTTATTTATTTGGATGAAAATCGGTTATTAGTATCCAGGGTTTTGTGGTAAGCCAACCGGATCGATACTTCTTTCGCTTTGTGGAATAGGGTAAAGGTTATTTCTTTCTGAAACAGAGTTTTTAGCTGTTACTTTTTTCACTTCGGTAACCAGAGTTCCCCAACGAACCAGATCGAACCAGCGTTGCCCTTCCTGAACAAATTCTTTTTTGCGTTCTTCCTGAATGGCAGCTCTAAAAGTGGTTTGTGTTAATCCCGATAAATCTACAGCTGCGTCCGGCGTTGTAATTGGTTTTCCAAAAGCTCTTCTTCTTACCTGATTGATCAGTTCATAAGCTTCCGGTGTTGGTGTTCCCTGTTCGTTTATCGCTTCTGCTAAAGACAGTAAAATATCAGCATAACGAATAATTGGAAAATTAATAGCTACGTTACCCGGAGTTGCCACATTGGTTAAATCCAAATATTTTTTAAAGATGGGTTTAGGGAAAGTGTAAATATTTGCAGTTCCCGGAATTGGCAATGTCTTGGCATAACTTACATCTCTTCTTGTATCTCCAGGAGCATATATGTCATAAAATAAAGCAACATCCGAGATAATATCTGCTGGTTCTGTAGCAGTAAAACCTATAAATGATGTCGATTGAAAAGTACTTCCGCTTGATCCGTTTCCTGCCTGATTTGGCTCGAACTGAACAGAAAAAATATGCTCTTTACCATTCTTTTTTGTTTTAGTAAAAATATCCTGAAAACTTTCAAAAAGGGCATATCCGTAACCACCGTTGATGACTTCTCTGGCTTTTAAAATTGCATTTGGATAATCTTTTCTGGTCAGATATACTTTGGTTAAAATTGCTTTTGCAGCTCCTGATGTTGCGCGTCCTGCATCACTTGCGGGATAAGTTGCAGGTAAGGCTTCGGCAGCATTCAAATCTGAAATAATCTGAGTGTAAACAGCATCAACAGTTTCTCTTCTTGATTTTAAACTTTCTAATTGTATAGAAGTTGGTTCATGCAATTCGATTGGCACTCCTCCCCACAAACGAACTGCCTGAAAGTATAGTAGTCCTCTAATGAATTTTGCTTCATTGATCAATCTTGTTTTAACCGTTTCGTTTCCTGCTACTTTAGGGATATTATCGATAGAAACATTGGCTCTGTTGATTCCGTTATAGATTTGGCGCCAGGCAACCTGAACACGATCAGAAGTGGCATCATGGGTCAAACTGCTCAAAGCTCTTACCTGCGGGTTTGTTGCCGAAACTCCTGCTGAAGCGTAATCTGTAGCCATATCGGTTAAGAAATAAAGGTTTCTGCCAAATAAACTTTGTTCTCCCGGATCAAGACTTAAAGAGGCATAAACAGCAGTTACACTTGCCACAGCATCATCCTGCGTTTTAAAATATTTATCTTCGGTAACAAAAGAGGTTGGTGTTACTTCTAAATCTGTGCACGATGCAAATAAACCGGCACTTAGTATGATTGTTATTAGTATCTTTTTCATTATGTATATTTTTTACTTAGAAAGTTATGTTCAGACCCGAAATAAATGTTTTAGAGTTTGGATAAGAACCAAAATCAATTCCGGGATATAAGTTGTTTTGTTCGTATGAACTTACCTCTGGATCGTAGCCAGTGTATTTTGTCCATGTAATTAAATTTTCAGCAGATATATAGAATTTAATGCTTTTGGCTCCTAATCTTTGAGAAGCGCTTTTAGGCAATGTATATCCTAAAGTGATTAATTTTAATCTTAAAAAAGAGGCATCTTCTACATAACGCTCAGAAACGATTCCAAGAGGAGAACTCGTTGCTCTCGGGATTTCATTACTTGGATTAGTTGGAGTCCATCTATCTTCCAGCGTAACATTAGCATTTGTTCCAAGAGTAGAAATCTCTAATTGCTGATTTAAGGCATTAAATATCTTTCCGCCATAAGATCCCTGAAAAGAGAAATTAAGATCAAAATCGCGATATGAAACGGTATTACTAAAACTTCCAACAAATTTTGGCTGAGAACTTCCTAAGTTACCTTTGTCAAGTGCTGTAATTACACCATCTCCGTTAGTATCAACATATTTTCGGTCTCCAATTTTTGTGTTGGCTAAACTGTTTATTTTTGGTTGCGTATTGACTTCTTCCTGCGTCTGGAAAATTCCGTTGGTTTTATATCCCCAGAAAGTTCCCAATGGCAAACCTACTTTTACTGTTACGGGTTGTTGCTGTAATAAAGATCCGTTTGGTACTACAGGAAAAAACTGATCAACTCCGTTTCCTATCGAAACTACTTTGTTTTTGTTGGCAGAGAACACAACATTGGAGTTCCATGAGAAATTTTCTGTTTTTACATTTTCTGTTGTTAAACCAATTTCAATACCTTTATTTTCAACCCCTCCAATATTCTGAAGCACTGTAGCATAACCTGAAGTAAGCGGAATAGGAACATTAATTAATAAGTCGTTTGTTTTCTTGTAATACACATCAAATACAAAATTGATTTTTCTATCTAATAGTGATAAGTCTAAACCAACATTATATTGATTCGTTTTTTCCCATTTCAAATCCGGATTTGCCAATCGGGTAGGGGCTAAACCTGTTTGTAAAGTTCCTCCAAAGGCATAATTTACAGAGCCCATTTGAGCTAAAGAAAGGTAATTACCGATTTCCTGGTTTCCTGTTGTTCCTGCTGTAATTCTAAGTTTGGCTTCGGTTACACCTTTAATATTTTTAGCAAAATCTTCGTCGGTAATATTCCATGAAAATCCTGCTGAAGGAAAATAGCCCCAAAGAGATTCTGATCCAAATCTTGATGAACCATCGGCACGTGCAGATAAAGTAAAATTGTATTTTCCTTTGTAGGAATAATTTATTCGGGTTAACCATGATTTTAATACACTTTCGAATGCATCACTATAAGGTTTTATCGCAACACCATCTTGCAGAGCGTTATACGTATTAGCATCATTTACAAATGTATTAGATCCTGCATTTACTACTTCACCTTGAGTGTATTGAAGTGTATATCCTCCTAAGGCTGAGAATTTATGGTTTTCACCAAAAGTGGTATTGTAATTCAACGTGTTTTCATTCAATACAGAACTTACTAAACGATCTCCAACAGAAGCCAATCCTTTTGTTCCTGCTCCGGCAGTAGTAGTAGACGAAGCATAATAGTTTTGTTTTGTATCAATAACATCACCACTCACCGCTACTTTTGCAACAAGTTTTTTAGTGATCTTATATTCACCAAATAAGCTGGTCAAAATTCTGTTTATTTTAGTTTCGTTGGTTGTACTGACTAAGTCGTTGATAGGGTTTGGTATAATACCATTTACTGCAGTTGCATAGGGATTATTGGTTAAGTTATAACTTCCGTCAGCATTTTTAATAGGTACTACCGGAGGTTGATACAAAGCCACCACTAACGGGTTTGGCGATCTTCCGGCAGTAGCACCGCCATTAGTACCAACACCATTAGAAATCGAATTACTGTAGTTAGCATTTACGCCAAATTTAAATTTATCAGAATAATTTCTTTCGTAATTGACACGAAGTGAAATTCTTTTAAAATCGGATGCAATTACAATTCCGTCTTGCTGAAAATATCCTGCTGAAATTGCGTATCTTGAACGCTCATCTCCACCTGAAAATGATAATTGGTGATTTTGTACAGGCGCAGCAGTTCTAAAAAGAGCATCTTGCCAGTCATAACTTCCAGATGTTTTAAACGCTTCTATCTGAGCTGGTGTAAAAGAAGGAGCCTGACCAATACTGGCCTGAACATCGTTACGCAAGCTTGCCCATTGGCTGGCATTCATTAAGTTGAGTTTTTTTGATACATTCTGGAATCCAAAATATCCCTGGTAAGAAATATTATCCTGTCCTTTTGTTCCCTTTTTCGTAGTAATAATAACGACACCATTTGCACCACGCGATCCGTAAATGGCAGTTGCTGAAGCATCTTTTAATACTTCAATAGATTCAATATCGGCCGGATTTATAGTCGATAGCACATTGACTGTTGCACCGGCATTCGTAACACCCGCTGTACTATTATTGTTATCATTATAAATTAATATTCCGTCTACAACATACAGAGGTTCATTACCGGCCGTAATTGAGTTTCCTCCTCTAATACGTACGCTTGATGAAGCTCCCGGGCGCCCCGAACTTTGTGTAACTACCACTCCCGGAATTGCTCCTCGTAGTAAGTTATCTGCAGATGAGGTGACTTGGGATAAATTAGCTTTGGGAACAGAAGCTACAGAACCTGTAATGTCTTTTCTCTTTTGAGAACCATAGCCAACAACTACCAGTTCATCCAATTCCTGGCGTTCTTCTTTTAAATGAATTGTAATTGGATTTTTATCTACAATTATTTCAGCCTTTTTATAACCAATGTAGCTTATGATTAAGGTATAAGGAAATTTTTGACCGGTTTGAAAATAAAATTTTCCTTCAGCATCTGTCTGAACACCGTGTGTTGTTCCTTTAATAACAACAGAAGCTCCAATAATTGGCTGATTTGTAACATCATCTACGACAGTTCCGTCGAGCTTCGATTGTATAAGTGGTGTTGTATTTTGGGCATTAATTCCTGCGGTGACAAGCAGGAGAAATAGTAATGAGTTTATTTTTAAAAAATTTTTCATTTCTTTGTACTGGTTTTAAGTAATTAACAAGAGGCCTTGAAAGTTGATTTTTCAACTCTCTACAGGTATTCTTGGTTTAGTGATAAATGTTCTTTAAGCCTTGCCATTTCTGTTGCCGCAGAAATGGCTTTTTTTATTTACAGCAACAATTTTGCATCTTTTTCATCTTTGTTTTTTAGTTATTAGTTATTCTTTTTAATTTATAGGTACGGTTTCAATAATCCTTTTGATACCAAATAACGTATCAAACAGATTTTTGTAATTTCAATAAGGTGATTTTTTGGTGTATTTTAAATTTCGTCTTTATAAATCGATTCGGTGAAAAAGAGATCTCGAATGTAAACGAAAAAAAGGCTAAGAATTAGCAACAGAAGCACATATAACAGAATGTGTTATAAGTATAATTTTTAGGAAAAATGTTATACGCTATGCTTTTGGTTGTTTTCAAAATATAATTCTTTATGGTTTCAAATAATTTTATACTCTACTAATCCTATAGACAAAGTTAATTTTAATATAATAAAATCCAAAAATTTGTTCATTTTTTTTTTAGTGTAAAGCAAAATAAATTATCTATAATCAAAAATAAATGGATTATAACCTTGTAAATCAATATGTTGAGTTCTTGTGGTTGGCTATAGCAAATGTTAAAAAGCACCATAGAAGAGAGGGAAAATGTAGTATTTTACACTTTGTTTTTACATTTTTAAAAACTTAACAGCTTCAAAAACAATGTAAAAACGTCATATACAGTCTAATTTACAACTACATATCTAATTTTTTAATTAAAAATATTCCCTGAAGAGCTAACATTTTATAGTAAAAAAAAGTTAACAATTTGTAGGTGGAAAATAACAGATTGTCAATTAATAATCGAGCATTCGTTTAAGATTTGTTTTTGTAAATAATTAATTATTAGTCATTTACTTAAAATAATTTCTTATTTTTATTGTATTGAATAGTGCCGGAAAATGAAAACTGATATTTTTTCATTTGTAGGATTAGAATATTGTAGAAGAATAAAAAAAAGAATATTATAATAATAGATTGAAATTATTGAAAAGATATTTTAATCTCGAAAGTTCACTTATTAACAAGAATAGTATTTTTTTTTAATTGAAATCCATTGTTAATTAGATGGTTATGATTTATTTGTTTTTAAAGACTGTCTTTGAAATGATATATATCATGTTTTCTAATAATCTATCGATCTAACTTTGCTTTGTAATTGAGGAAGTAAGTACTCATTATGAAATTAAAATTAGATATTTTAATATTTCTGTATGAATAATCTATCTCAATCTCACAAAATTTTATTTTTAAATACGCTGGCTTTTTCAGTGTGTTTTGCCTGTTGGACATTAAATGGAGTTTTGGTTACTTATCTGGTAGATAAAGGAATCTTTAACTGGACAGTTGTCGAAACAGGCTGGTTATTAGGCATTCCTATTTTATCAGGTTCTATTTTCAGACTTCCAATTGGTATTTTAACAGATAAATATGGTGGTAAGATTATATTTTCGGTATTGTTATTATTGTGCTCAATTCCACTGTTTCTTCTTCCATTTGCTGCTTCTTTTTGGAGTTTTGCGGTTTTAAGTTTTTTCTTTGGGTTGGTAGGAACAAGCTTTGCTGTCGGGATTGGCTATACCTCTATTTGGTATCCTAAAAACTGGCAGGGTAGGGCTTTAGGTATTTTTGGAATGGGAAATGCAGGTGCCGCAATTACTACTTTTATTGCGCCGACCCTATTAAATAACTTCTCAGAGACAGATCCTGTTAATGGGTGGAAAATGCTTCCTGTTATTTACGCTTCTGTATTAGTTCTTATAGGCTTGCTTTTTATTGTTTTTGCTAAAAATAAAGTCAATTCAGGAGTGTCAAAAACAATGAAAGAGTTAATGTCTCCTCTTAAAAATATCAGGGTTTGGAGATTTGGAGCTTATTATTTTTTAGTCTTTGGATGTTTTGTGGCCTACTCGCAATGGCTGGTGCCAAACTTTATGAATGTTTATCATACTACATTGGTAATGGGCGGAATGTTTGCCACCATGTTTAGCTTACCATCCGGAATTGTGAGAGCTTTTGGAGGATACTTATCAGATAAGTTTGGAGCAAGAAAAGTAATGTATTGGGTTTTAGGTTCATCAATAATAATTAGTTTTTTACTGATGTTTCCTAAAATGGAAATCTTTACGGCAGGACCCGGAGTTTTGGCTACTAATAATGGTGTAGTTACAGAAGTTGCAGCAGATGCAATAGTTGTTAATGGTAAAGTGCATAAAATCAATCAAAAAGAAACTTCAGCAAATCACGAAACCGCCATTTTTCCTGTAAAAAATTCCTGGCAGGAAATTGTAGTAAAACAAAATCAGGAAGTAAAGAAGAAAGAACTATTAGCTCAGGGTATTACACAGATCAAATTTAGTGCAAATCTTTGGGTGTATGTGATATTGGTAATCCTTATTGGTATATCGTGGGGAATTGGTAAAGCAGCTGTTTACAAACATATACCGGAATATTTTCCTAATGAAGTAGGTGTCGTAGGAGGAATGGTTGGTTTGATAGGCGGTTTGGGAGGATTCGTTGGCCCTATCATCTTTGGTTACTTACTTAATTATACTGGACTCTGGACCAGCTCATGGATATTTATTTTCGTCATTTCTGTTCTTTGTTTGCTTTGGATGCATCGAACCATTATAAATGTACTGCGAACAAAATCTCCAAATTTTACCAGACACATAGAAGACAATCATTAAAACAACTAATAATTAATAAATACGCAAATATGAAAACTTGGTTAGACAAATGGGACCCCGAAGATGATGCATTTTGGAGTTCTACCGGAAGTAAAATTGCCTGGAAAACTTTGACAATAACAACATTAACATTAATATTATCATTTGCCTCGTGGTTTATGATGAGCGTTATAGCTGTTAAATTACCGGGATTAGGGTTTCGTTTTACTAAAGATCAACTTTTTTGGTTAACAGCAATTCCTGGTTTATCTGCAGGTTTTCTTCGAATTATACATACGTTTATATTACCCATTTTTGGTACCCGACATGTAGTTTCTTTTGCTACAGCAATTAAATTAATTCCGGTAATAGGTATTGGGTTTGCGGTAATGGATGTAAATACGCCGTTTTGGATATTTGCACTTTTGGCTTTTACAACAGGTTTTGGCGGAGGAGATTTCTCATCCTATATGCCAAGTACAAGTTTATTCTTTCCTAAAAGACTTAAAGGTACTGCACTAGGCATACAAGCCGGAATTGGAAATTTTGGTGTTTCTGTAGCGCAATTTGTTACACCGCTTGTTATAAGTGTCAGTATTTTTGGTGCCGCATCTGTATTTACAAGTATTGATCATAAAGAAGCAATAATTGTGTTTCAGAATGCCAGCATTCAAAAACAAAAAGAGGTTTTTGCTGCTCTGGATCCTGAAGTGCAAACTAGAATATTGACAAACGTAAAGAAAACTGTTATTGACTCAGTAAGTGCATCAATACATTCAGATGACAAAGTAGTTTTGTTTACTTCACTGCCGGTGAAAGCCAAAGCTAAGGCAATTGCAAATGCAAACCCAAAGATGGCTGAAAAAATATTAAATGATATTAGTCCTGAAAATACAGCTGTTAAAAACACAGAAATATACTTACAGTCAGCTGCATTTTGGTATGTTCCTTTCTTAATCCTATTATCATTTATAAGCTGGTTTTATTTAAGAAGTATTCCAATGAAAGCTTCTATTAAAGAACAAATGGATATTTTCTCTAATAAACATACTTGGTATTGTACCATTACTTATGTAATGACTTTTGGAACATTTGCGGGTTTATCTGCAGCCTTCCCTTTGATGATAAAGTTTTTATATGGAGATTTCCCTAACGCACCGGATCCTTTAGTATACGCATTCTACGGTCCTCTTATTGGTTCTGCAAGCAGAATTGCTTTTGGTTTTGTTGCTGATAAAGTTGGAGGGGCTATTCTTACTACTATTACTGGTTTAGGAATTTTAGCAGGTTCTGTAATTTTGGTTACTCAGGGATTAGTAGCGCCAACCAGTATGGATCAGTTCCCAATGTTTGTCGCGGTAATTCTTGGAATGTTCTTCTTTACAGGAATTGGAAATGCGGGTACTTTTAGACAATACCCAATTATTTTTGCTGAAAATCAACGTCAGGCAGCAGGAGTTATCGGATGGACAGCAGCGATTGCAGCATTTGGGCCATTTATCTTTTCTAAATTAATAGGAAACAACCTTTCTGCCAATGGTACTGTAAATCAATTCTTTATTGGTGTTGCTATTTTCACTATATTAGCTACAGGTATCAATTGGTGGTTCTATAATCGTAAAGGTTGTGAGAAACCAAGTTAGGAAGTAATCATTAAATAAAATTAAGGATGAAAAATAAAACATTTAATACCAAAGCTTTACTTGTTGCAACTCTCGTATCAGCATTAACTATAGTGCTCGTTTTTTACGGATCAAGACAATTGCAAAATTTTGATGCTGCTCTTGTAACTTATCTATTTGGAACCGTATTCGCTTTCTTCGGGATAGTTTATCGTTACTCTGTTTGGTTGCAGCGTCCGCCAACCTGGATGTATTTCAAACGCAGTATTAAATTTCTTTTTACCGGTAAAATATTTGAACACATGTGGTTTTTAGGCAAAGAAACTGTAGAAAATATAGTAGTTCAAAAATTCATTTATCCCAGAAGTAAATACCGTTGGGCAGCACATTTTTGTATCGCATTAGGATGTTTATCGGCCTTTGCGATAACAATCCCCCTTACGTTTGGATGGATTCACTTTACATTGGCAGAAAATTCAATATCTGTTTATGAGGCTCATTTTTTTGGATTTAAAATGATGGATTTCCAAATTGGATCTGTAATGGCATTTTTGATTTTTCATGCTCTAAATTGGTCTTCATGGTTAGTAATATTTGGATCTGTTTATTATTTGAGAAGAAGATTAACAAATCCCGGTTTAATAGCAACCCAAACTTTTGAAGGAGATTTATTGCCTCTGATTTTATTGATTGCAATATCGGTTACAGGATTGTGTCTTACTTATTCTTATCAGTTTATGAAAGGATTCGCATATGACTTTTTAGCTGTAATTCACGCCGTAACGGTAATTATGTTTTTGATTTGGATTCCTTTTGGAAAATTCTTTCATATTATTCAGCGTCCGGCTCAGATTGGGGCTCATATTTATAAGAAAGAAGGAATGAAAAAAGGAATGGCTGTTTGCCCTCATACAGGAGAAGTATTTGCTACCAAACTTCATATTGATGATCTGAAAATTGTTACCAAACAATTAGGTTTTGACTTTACACATGAAGATGGTACGTCACACCTTGATTTAAGTCCTGAAGGAAAAAGATCGCGTTTGGCAAAAGCACACCTAAAAGCAAGATTAGATAGTGGCGGAAGCTTATTTGGATAAAAAAAAAGAGTTTCAGGTTTCAGGTTTATTTTTTTTGTTTCAGGTTACTATAGCTTGTCTATAAACCAAAGTCTACACAAAGTGTGAACTTGAAACCTGAAACAAAAAAACTTGAAACAAAAAAAATAAACCTGAAACAAAATAAAACAAAATAAAGACATGGCAAAATTACCTGTATCAACCGAAAAAATTATTGAAGATTTTGGGCCGCATTTAAATTATGCACCAAAAGATGGTTACGTAGGTAGAGACGAACCAGATGAAGTAGTAAAAACGCACTGTTGTTTTTGCGGAATGCAGTGTGGGATTCAATTATTGGTCAAAGAAAATAAAGTAGTAGGTTTCGAGCCATGGATGGAATTTCCTTTTAATGAAGGGCGTTTATGTCCAAAAGGAGTTCAGCGTTACCTGCAAAATAACCATCCGGACCGTCTTTTACATCCTTTAAAAAGAGTAGAAGGAAAAGGTTTTGAAAAAACGACCTGGGATGAAGCCATGGATAAAACCGTATCTGAAATTAAAAGAATTCAGGAAAAATATGGTAAACATGCCTTTGGAATGTTATCAGGAGTATCGCTAACCAATGAAAAAAGTTATTTGGTTGGGAAATTTGCCCGTGTTGCATTAAAAACCAGAAATCTGGATTATAACGGAAGACTTTGTATGGTAAGTGCAGGAGCCGGAAATAAAAAAGCTTTTGGTTTAGATCGTGCTTCGAACAACTATTCCGATTTAGAACATGCCGAAGTAATTATCGTTGCCGGAGCAAATATTAGTGAAACTTTTCCAACATTAACACATTGGATCTGGAAAGCCAGGGATCGCGGAGCAAAATTAATTGTGATCGATCCGAGAATGATTCCGCTAGCCAGAACGGCAGATATTCATTTAGATGTAAAACCCGGAACAGATTCTGCTTTATACGGTGCGATGTTAAAATATTTGGTTGATTACGATATGCTGGATCACGATTTTATAGACAATTATACATCTGGATTTCAGGAAACAATCGATGCAGTAAAAGATTATACTTTAGAATGGGCAGAAGAAATTACCGGAATTGATAAAGATAAAATTAAGGCTGCAGCCGAATTATGGGGCAAAGCGAAGACAAGTTTCTTGCTTCACGCACGTGGCATAGAACATCACTCAAAAGGAGTTGATAATGTATTGGGCTGTATCAATTTAGTTTTGGCAACCGGAAGAATTGGCCGACCTTATTGTGGTTACGGAACCATTACCGGACAAGGAAACGGACAGGGAGGAAGGGAACACGGTCACAAATGTGATCAATTGCCTGGAAACAGAGATATCGAAAATCCGGAACACAGAAAGTATATTTCTGAAGTTTGGGGAATCGACGAAAAAGACATGCCCGGTAAAGGATTAACCGCTTACGAAATTATTGAAGCCATTCACAGAGATGAAATCAAAGGACTAATTTCGATTTGTTTTAATCCGTTAGTGTCGCTTCCCAACAATAATTATGTGAGATCGGCTCTTGAAAAATTAGAGTTTTATGTCTGTATTGATTTCTTTTTGAATGAAACTGCCCGTCATGCAGATATTGTTCTGGCAGGTTCTTTACAGGAAGAAGAAGAAGGAACCACAACTTCGGCAGAAGGACGTGTTATCCGTATTCGACAAGCTGTAACACCTCCGGGAGATGCAAGAACGGATACTTCAATATTATTAGAAATTGCCGAACGTTTGGGTGAAAAAGATAAATTTACTTACGATAATAGCGAAGCCATTTTTAATGAATTAAGAGTCGCTTCAAAAGGAGGAACAGCAGATTATTTTGGAATTACTTATAAAAAAGTAGAAGATAATATGGGTGTTTTCTGGCCATGTCCGTCATTAGATCATCCTGGAACTCCCAGATTATGGGAAGACAAAAAATTTAAAACTCCTGACGGAAAAGCACATTTTAATCCTGCACCCTATAGAGAACCTGGCGAAATCACAAACGATGAATATCCAATAACACTGACAACAGGACGAGTTGTTTCTCAATATTTGAGCGGTACACAAACCCGTCGAATTGGCAAATTGGTAGATCAGTTTCCTGAACCAATGTTAGAAATTCACCCGGAATTGGCTGCAAAATATAATATAAAACAACGCGAACTAGTTCGTGTGGCTACTCGAAGAGGAGAAGGAATTTTTCCGGCAAATATTGTAGAAACCATTCGGAAAGATACTGTTTTTATACCGTATCATTGGCCTGGAGCCAAATCAGCAAATCAGCTTACAACTGGAATTTTAGATCCAATTTCTAAAATTCCAGAATTTAAAGTGTGCGCCTGCTTACTAGATCCGTTAGGACAAGTAGCTCCCTCATCAAATGAATCCGAAGCTTATGCAAGTGTTTAACCTATAAAAAAATGACGCGATGAATTTAACTAATTTCAATAAAAACGAAGAGTTTTTTGTAGACCTGCAACGTTGCATTGGTTGCAAAGCCTGTGAAATGGCTTGTGCAGAATGCGAAACAAATGGGCAGGAGTCATTGATAAGCGTAAATTATGTAGAACGTTCTTCAACAATTCAGACTACTGTACAGGTTTGTATGCATTGTGAAGACCCGGTTTGCGCCAATGTTTGCCCTGCCGATGCTATTTCTCAAGATGAATTTGGAGTTGTTCATACTGCAAACACAGAAAGATGTATTGGCTGTTCAAATTGTGTAATGGCCTGTCCGTTTGGAGTTCCTAAAAAAATGGAAGATTACGATTTGATGATGAAATGTACGATGTGTTACGATAGAACAAGCGTAGGTAAAAAACCAATGTGTGCAACTGTTTGCCCTAGTGGTGCTTTGTTTTACGGGACAAGGGCAGAAATCGAAGAAATGAGACCCAACAGTTCGCCTATCAACACATTTATTTTTGGTAAAGAAACAGTCAATACAAAAGTGAACATTATGATGCCAAAAGGAAGTAAAGAATTAAGAATATATTAAATCTGTATCCATGTCAAAAGAAGATAATTTAAATGAAAACTGGAAAAAAGATTTCCCAATAAAAAAACTGGAATCCACTCAGGTAAGCCGTCGTGATTTCGCTAAGTTCCTGACTTTTGTTTCCGGAGGATTAATGGTAGGAAGCGGATTCGTTGCTGCAAAAGCGTATTTGCTGCCAAAAGAAGGTGTTCAGGGAGAACATTTTATTTGTAATAAAGAAGAAATTCCTGTAGGAGGAACAAGAGGATTTGTAATCGAAGGAAGTACAATTCCGTACATATTGATTCATTTAGAAAGTGGCGATTTCAGGGCTTATGAGCAAAAATGTACGCATCTTTCCTGTTCTGTATTTTACAAACCCGGAACCGGAATCATTCATTGTCCATGTCACGAAGGTTCATTTGATGCCATGACCGGAGATGTAATTGCCGGGCCGCCGCCAAGAGCGTTACCGCAATTAGAAGTGTTTTTTAAAGACGATGCCGTTTATGTAAAAGCAATGGTAGAAAAGAAAGACATTTATTTATAATCCTAAATTCAATACGCTATGAGTACTTTTAGAAGAAGTCAGAATCGGGCAAATCCAAATAAACTTAATACTATACTTTCGACGCTCATTGTTGTTTTAATTTTAAATGTGAGTATTCAAATTTGGTTACTTTATGCTTCGCTGAATAATGCATTAGATAATAATAAAGAAATACTGTTACCTGCTTTTATAGCTTCCGCAATCTTATTTTTTATCGGATTTGCATGGATGTATTATTTGCCATCGGGAAATTTTAAAAGAAAAATAACAAAATAAATTTATTGACGAAGCAACAAGCTATTTATCGTTTTTTCTGGAAGTATATGAAGAATTAAGCTTAAATTTATATTCTTTTTAAAATTTTACTTTACTAATGATTAAAACTAAGTAAAAATACTTATATTTGTAATAAGTATTTTTTGCTTATATATACAATAGCAACCATGATTCAAGTCGAAGAAGCCTTATCTATTATTGCAGAGAATAGCACTACTATGCCAGTTCAAAAAATCCAGGTGAGTAAATCGCTAGGATATATTCTGGCCGAAACAGTGTATTCTCCAATTGCAATGCCGCCGTTTCGTCAATCTGCAATGGATGGTTATGCATTTATTCGTAGCGAAAAACATCAATATGACATAGTAGGTATTGTACAGGCCGGAGATCATTCCAAAATAAAACTGAAAGAAAATGAAGCAGTAAGGATTTTTACGGGTGCACATGTACCTGATAATGCTAATACTGTAATCATGCAGGAGCATGTAATGGCCACCGAGAATTCAATTTTAATTACCAGAATGCCAGAACAATACGCTAATGTTCGCCATAAAGGAGAGCAAATTAGCGAAGAAGAAGTTGTTTTTAAGGCAAATACTTTAATTACGCCTGCGGCAATTGGTTTTTTAGCCTGTTTAGGAATCACGGAAGTTGAGGTATATAAAAAACCTAAAGTTGCGATTTTAGTAACTGGAAACGAATTGGTAAAACCCGGTGAGAAATTATCGAAAGGAAAAATTTACGAAAGTAATTCGGTGATGTTGCAAGCTGCGCTTCAGACAATTGGAGTAAAGAAAACAAAGGTTTATAAAGTAAAAGATAATCTCAAAGCGACTAAAAAAGCACTAAAAGAAATTTTAAAGAAACATGACATCGTTTTAATTTCAGGAGGTATTTCTGTTGGAGATTACGATTTTGTAAAAGAAGCTTTATTAGAAAACGGGGTAAAGGAACTTTTTTATAAAATCAACCAGAAACCTGGAAAGCCAATGTTTTTTGGATCTAAAAATGATACTTTAGTTTTTGCTTTGCCCGGAAACCCGGCTTCCTCACTAACCAATTTTTACATTTATGTATATCCTGCAATCAAAAACAGAATGGGATTTAAAGACATTCATCTAAAGAAAATGCTTCGAAAATTAAATGATAACATTACTAATACAACCGGAAAAACATTATTTTTAAAAGCGTTGTATGATGAAACTCATGTTACCGTGTTAGACGGTCAAAGTTCAGCAATGCTAAATACCTTTGCAATTGCCAATAGTTTATTAGTTGTTCCTAATGAGGTGGAAAGTTTAGAAAAGGGACAATTAGTGACTCTTTTGCCAATAGATTAGTTTTTAGAGAATAGAATAAAGAGAATAGAATAAAGAGAATAGAGTAAAGAGAATAGATTAAAGAGAATAGATTAAAGGAATATTGAGTGAAAAGTTTGAAATGCAGTATGTAAATTTAAACATACAGCATAAACCTGAAAACAAAGAAAACTTGAAACTTGAAACAAAAAATCAAAACAAAAAACCGAAACAAAAATTATGAGCCTTCTTAGTTCCGAAAATATTGTATTATTCAGCTTTGCTTTAATCGTGATTGCTTTCTTGTATTCTAGTGTTGGGCATGGCGGCGCATCGGGTTATTTGGCTTTGATGACCATTTTTGCTTTTCCGGTTGCTATTATGAAACCTTCGGCATTGCTGTTGAACTTATTTGTATCCAGTATTTCGTTTTTCTTTTATTACAGAATGAAATATTTCAAGCCAAAGCTGTTTTATCCGTTTGCGATTGCCTCAGTTCCAGCGGCATTTATTGGAGGTTTTGTCACTTTGGATAATACGATTTATAAAATTATTTTGGGTATTGTATTGGTTTTTGCTGCATTCAGATTGTTTGGATTATTTAGTTTTAAAGAAAAAGAAGCAGTTGAGATTAAATTGCCTTTTGCATTGGCAATAGGATTTATAATAGGTTTATTGTCCGGAATGTTAGGAATTGGCGGCGGAATTATCCTGAGTCCAATTTTATTATTTTTAGGTTGGGCAACCGTAAAAGAGTCTGCAGCAATATCAAGTTTATTCATTTTTGTGAATTCATTTGCTGGTATGTTAGGCTTCTTTTTAGGAGGGAAAACAATTCCGATGGAGAGTTTTTATTTGGTTCCGATTGCAGTTATTGGAGGAGTTTTAGGTGGATTTTACGGTAGTGGATATTTCTCTAATAAAACATTAAAATTTGTTTTAGGAACCGTGATTTTAATGGCAAGTATAAAATTGATTTTTCCATAAAGAAAATAAGTAACAATGGTAAAACCTGAAATTTGAAACAAAAAATTAACCGCAAAGTACGCAATGTTCTTTTGCCTAAGTAATTTATTTTTAAACTCAGTAGAAAATAAAATCTTGGCGCTCTTTGCGGTAAAATTTTTCTCATTTAACCTGAAACAAAATTAGTCATGGAAGCTTTAACAGTATTTATTCTTTGTGGAGGAAAAAGTTCCCGAATGCAAGCTGAGAAAGGTTTAGTCCTGTTTCAGAATAAACCATTTATTGAGCATATTATTAAAGCAGTTTTACCCATTACATCGACTATAAAATTAATAACGAATAATAAAGAATACGATTATTTATCGTACCAAAAAATACCTGACATCATAACTGATAAAGGACCTTTGGGAGGAATCTATACAGCGTTGATCAATTCTGAAACAGAATTCAATTTGATTCTGAGTTGTGATATTCCGTTAATTTCGACCGAATTATTATCAGAATTAATTTCGAAACACAATCAGGAAGCTGAAATCACCGTTTTTGCTTCGGAAAGCAGAATGCATCCCTTAATTGGAATTTATTCTAAAAAAGTATTACCCGTTATCAAAAGCGCAATTGATAATGACGATTTAAAAATGATGAATTTAATAGCGAAAATTCCGCATCAAATCATCACGATCGAAGAAAGTGAAAACTTTCATTTGACTAATATTAATTCTGTTGACGAATTAAACGACCTGAATATCAATTTAAGTTAAAAACTATGCGAAATTTAAAAACACCAAAATTAACAATTGTAGGCGCAGGTCCTGGCGATGTCGAATTAATTACGTTAAAAGCCATAAAAGCTTTAGAAAAAGCTGATGTTGTTTTATACGATGCGCTTGTCAATGAAGAATTATTGCAATATGCAACAAAGGCAGAAATTGTTTTTGTGGGCAAAAGATTGGGTTGTCACGCTTATACGCAGGATCAGATTAACGAATTGATTGTTTCAATGGCAAATCGTTATGGTCATGTCGTACGTTTGAAAGGCGGTGATCCGTTTATTTTTGGAAGAGGAAGTGAAGAAATAGAATATGCAGAACAATTTGGGTTAGCAACCAGTATTGTTCCTGGAATTTCATCTGCTTTAGGAGTTCCGGCATCGGTAGGAATAAGTTTGACACAACGTCAGATTGCAGAAAGTTTTTGGGTAATTACGGGAACAACTTCCAATCATGAATTGTCTAAAGATGTTCATTTAGCATCAAAATCGAATGCGACGGTGGTTATTTTGATGGGAATGCATAAATTAGAGGAAATCATTTCGATCTATCAGCAAAATAGACAGGATGATTTACCGATAGCAATTATTCAAAACGGAACTAAAAATACCGAACAAAAAGTAGTAGGAACGATAAGTTCAATTAGTAAATTAGTAGCTGAAAATAAAATTTCGTCACCGGCAATTATTGTAATTGGCGAAGTAGTAAAAAACACTTCAAGGCTGACGTCTTATTTTCAGGAACATTTTGAAGATGAATTTATTTTTCAGAATTTAAATTTAAAATAATGATTGAGATTAAATATTTTGGCGCTGTAGCAGAAAAGACTCAATGTAGTTTCGAAAAGATAGCAACTTCTGAATTGTCATTGCAGGATTTATTGCAGGATTTAGAGGCGAAATATCGATTTGATTCGATTTCTTTTAGTGTGGCAGTGAACCAGAAAATTGTACCAAAAGCAACAGATTATAAGTTACAAACAAGTGACATTGTTGCCTTATTACCGCCTTTTGCAGGAGGATAAATTGAGTTTGTATGAATACAACAGCACGTTATAACCGACAAATAATCCTTCCTGAAATAGGAGAGGCTGGTCAGGATAAATTATCTAAAGCTAAAGTTCTGGTTATTGGAGCAGGAGGTTTGGGAGCTTCGATATTGCCTTATTTAGCTGCGGCCGGTGTTGGAGAAATAGGAATTGTTGATGATGATGTTATCGAAATTTCCAATTTGCATCGTCAGGTCATTTACAAAAGTTCGGCTGTTGGAAAACATAAAGCAAAAGAAGCTAAAGCGATGATTACTGAATTGAATCCGCTTGTAAAAGTGAATGCAATTACGGAGAAATTGTCAGGAAAAAATGCCATTTCCTTATTCGAAAATTATGATATTATTGTTGATGCAACAGATAATATTGCTATTAAATATCTGATAAATGATGCGTGTTTAATTACAAATAAACCAATGGTATACGGATCTGTTTTTAGATTTCAAGGCCAGATTTCGGTTTTTAATTATCAAAACGGACCTACTTACAGATGTTTGTATCCGGATGAAAATACACAATCAGCCAATTGTGAAGATGCCGGAGTAATTGGAATTACAGTTGGGATTATCGGACAGCTTCAGGCCAACGAAGTCATCAAAATGATTTTGGAAATTGGAAATGTCTTAAGTGGTAAAATAGTAGTGTATAGTATTTTGAATAACGAACAGCAAAAATATGATTTTGATAAAAGTGATGTTCAATTGATGACCAAAGAGATTTTTGATAAAAAATATAGTAAAGAAGAATATCAGGTTGAAGAAGTAAAATTTGAAGCGGTTTTAGATGAAATTAATATTCCTGAGGTTTTATTTCTAGATGTTAGAAATAGCGATGAATTACCAAAAATCAGTTTAATAAATCAAATCCGGATTCCTTTAATGAATTTGGAAAACGAAATGGAAAAACTAGATAAAAACCAAACCATTTACGTTTTTTGCCAATCCGGAATTAGAAGTAAAATTGCAGCAGAATTGCTTCAGAAACATCAATTTAAAAATGTAAAAAGTATTGCTGGAGGAGCTTTGGTAATGAAACAATTATTAGAAGAAATAAAAATATAGCCACAGATTAAAGGATTAAATTGATTGTTAAAATTAGTGAAATTCGTGGAAGAAGAAAAAAGCAATTCAATCCTTTAATCTGTGGCAGAAAAAAAACATAAACAATGAGTAAAAATGTATTTGTAGAAGGGCCAATTGCTCCTGAATTTATCGCAGAATCAATCGCTAAGCATCAGTCAAAACATACGATTGGTGCGCATAATATTTTTTTAGGACAAGTTCGCGGCGATGTTATTCACGATAATACGGTTGTTGCAATCGATTATTCCGCTTATACGGATATGGCCAACGAAGCGCTGCATGCTATTCGCGAAAAAGCTTTTGCCAAATTCGATTTGACCTGCATGCACATTTACCATAGTTTAGGCGTGGTAAAAGCAGGCGAAATTTGTTTGTTTGTATTTGTTTCGGCAACACGACGCAAACAAGTTTATGAAGCGACAGAAGCCATTGTAAACTGGATAAAAACCGATGTGCCCATTTTTGGAAAAGAAATGTTTGAAAACGATACATTCACCTGGAAACAAAATACTAATGGTTGATATTACGCATAAAATAAGCACTTTAAGAGCTGCTACAGCTACAGCAATTGTAAAAGTAAGTAAACAGGAAACAATTGATGCTGTGGTAAATAACCTGGTGCCAAAAGGAAATGTATTTGAAATGGCGAAAACCGCCGGATTATTTGCAGTAAAAAACACGCATTTATCGATTCCGGATTGTCATCCCATTCCAATTGAATTTACTTCCGTAGATTATAAAATTGAAGGTCTAACGATTGAAATTATTTTTAATGTAAAAACCGTTTACAAAACAGGAGTAGAGGTTGAAGCCATGCACGGAGCATCTATAGTGGCTCTGACGATGTATGATATGCTGAAACCGATTGATAAGGAAATCGAAATTTCGACTATTAAATTAATTCATAAAGAAGGTGGGAAATCATCTTTCAAAAATAAATTTTCAAATGTAATTAAAGCAGCAGTTTTTGTTTGTTCTGACTCAATTTTTGCGGGTGATAAAGAAGATCGTTCCGGAAAAATTATTGTAGAAAAACTAAATGCCTGCGGAGTAGAAACAGCACATTATGAAATTATTCCTGATGAATTGGATATTATTCAGGAAAAAACAAAGGCTTTCGCCAAAGAGCACCAACTGGTCATTTTTACAGGAGGAACAGGATTATCTCCAAGAGATGTTACTCCCGAAGCTTTGTCTCCATTACTGGAAAGCAGAATTCCGGGAATTGAAGAAGCCATTCGTGATTATGGTCAGCAAAGAATGCCATATGCAATGTTATCCAGAACAGTTGCAGGAACATTAGGAAAAAGTTTGGTTTTGGCTTTGCCGGGATCAACAAACGGCGCCAGAGAATCTATGGATGCCATTTTTCCGCATGTACTGCACGTTTTTCATATTTTAAAAGGAAAAAATCATGACACCCTCTAAAACCATTTTAACGGATGATTTTGGGCGAAAACACAATTATTTGCGTATTTCGCTTTTAGAGAAATGCAATTTGCGTTGTACGTATTGCATGCCTGCTGACGGAATCGAATTATCTCCAAAAGCCAGTTTAATGACGGCCGATGAGATTTTTTCGATTGCTCAAACTTTCGTGGAAAATGGTGTTGATAAAATTAGATTAACCGGAGGAGAACCGCTTCTGCGAAAAGATTTTCCGGAAATTGCTTCAAAATTAGCCGCTCTTGACGTTGCTCTTTCCATTACTACAAATGGTATTTTAATCGATCGTCATATTGATGTTTTAAAGCAAAATAAAATCAATAAGATCAATTTGAGTCTGGATACGCTGGTTGCTTCCAAATTTCATTCGATAACGCTTAGAAATCAGTTTGAGAAAGTTGTTGGTAATTTGCATTTGCTTTTGAATAATGATTTTAAAGTAAAAGTAAATGTAGTTTTGATGAAAGGTTTTAACGAAAATGAAATTGTAGATTTTGTCAAATTAACCCAATATTTGCCTTTATCAGTTCGATTTATTGAATTTATGCCTTTTGCAGGTAACGAGTGGGACAGAAGTAAAATGATTTCCCAAAACGAAATTTTATCAGAACTGGAGAAAAATTTTCCTTCAAAAGAAATTGAGAAACTAGAAGACGAAAAAAACTTTACGGCGAGAACTTATAGAATAAAAGATTTTCAGGGCGATTTCGGAATAATAAGTTCTATAACTAATCCGTTTTGTGACGGCTGCAACAGAATTCGCCTTACAGCAAACGGAAAGATCAAGAATTGTCTCTTCTCAAATACTGAAACCGATTTGCTAACGCCTTTAAGAAATGGTGAATCGATCACGAATTTGATTTCTGAATCTATAAAAAATAAAAAGAAAGTTCGAGCCGGAATGGTTACGCTGGAAGAAATGGATGATCCCACGCTTCACTTTGATAATCGTAGTATGATTGCGATTGGAGGATAGTTCTTTTAGAGTTTACGAAATATTGTCATTTGTCGTGCCTCGAAATGATAAACTAGAAGAATAAATCTTTACCAAATAAAAAAGGTCTAACTTTTTCAAGTCAAACCTCTTTTAATATTATTTCTTCTTTTTAGCTTTCTCTTTTTTCTTAGATTTAGCTTTCTTTTTTGCTATTTTTTTAGCTTTCGCTTTATCCTTAGCTTTTTTAGCCTTTTCTTTTTTCTTAGCGGCAGCTTTTTGTTTTGCTTTTTTAGCCTTTTCTTTCTTTTTGTCTTTTTTAGCCTGATCTTTTTTCTTCGCTAATTTCTTTTTTTCTTTTTCCTTGTCTTGGTCTTTCACTTTTTTCTTCTTTTTATCTGTTGATTTATCTTTTTTACTTTCTCCTTTTGTTTTTTCAACCAAATCATCAGCCTTGCTTTCTGATGACTCTTTTTTTACTGGTTCTTTGATGTTTACTTTAGGAGTTGTTATTTCTTCTGTTTTTTCAATAGCAGCTGGAGTAATTTTTCTTGCCGGAGCTCTACGGGCTGCCGGTTTCGGCGAAGTTGTTGCTGCAGTTTTTGTTGTAGCTTTCGGCGTTGTAGTAGTTGGCGTAGTAGGTTTTGCAGCAGTTGTTGGCGTTGCTTTGCGAACTGGGGTTTTTGTAGCCGGCGTAGTTACCGTTTTTTTATTTTCTGTAACAGGCTGAGAATTTTCAGGTGTTGAATCAATTTTTTCTGGGGTAATTTTTTCGTTTTCGTTTTCCATATTGATGCGGTTTTAGATAAGTAATTGCTACAATGTAACTAAATTGTTAATTAACAGTTAAGTAAAGATAAACATAAAACAAGTCCGCCAATGTTAAGTTTTTACTTAAAAATTAACTATAAAGGGCTTATTTTTAATAGATTGAGTTTTTGGTAAAAAATAAAGACTAAAATCTCTTAACAATTCTACTTGAGAAATAATGTAAATTACTTTATAATATGAAATAATGATAAATGATAGTTTTACTTGATTTTGCTTTTGAAAACGAGTGCCATAGCCCAGATGGAAGCGGCATCCTTTTACTTTTTTCTTTAAAAAGTAAAAGATATAGCGGACAGCTGGATTAGCTCCTGAAAATACTAATGAAATCAGTTCGTTTAATTCTCAACAATTTCCAGAATCTTAAAATTACTCTTTGGCGCTTCGCATAGAGAACAACAATAGTTTTCAGCTAAATCAGTGAATAAAATGCCTTTCGGGATTCCCTGACTTTCATCTCCGTATTCGGATTTATAAAGTGTTAAACATTCCTGACATTGGTAAATATCTAATTGCGGTTTTTCTTTTTTCTGTGGATTTTCTGTTGTTTCAGGAACAGAATTTCCTAGTTCTTCGAAATATTTCTTACTCAGTTCAATTAATATTGTTGGGAGTTCAAGTTTGTCTATATCTTGCGAATGCACCACATATTCGCGTGTATTGGCATCGAAATTCTTTGCATATAAAACATTATAAGTATCTCTTATTTTAATGGATTCGAGAGCTTTTGGTAATTCATTTTTCTCGACCACTATCGATGTAAAATAGTGTCCGTCGCGATTGTATTCTGATAATCCAAAAGTGAGTCCGTAAGTGCTAATGTCAAATTGATCGAGTGTTCGAACCAAATATGTTTTAAGATTCAAAGCCCATTCTACCGCTACAGGTAAATGCCAATTGAGTTCTAATAACGAATGGCGGACATTGATGCCTCGTTTACCCAGAAATTTTTCCCATTCCAGTTTTCGATCTTTGGGAATTCCTTTTACAATAAAAGATTTCCAGGGCGTAATACATATTTTACCAATTTTGCAATCAAAACACAAATCGCACATTTCTTTCAGGAAATCTAAATTGTACAAATTATTTCTCCAATACAAACCCAGCCAGTACTGGTCGATTCCCATACGGTTCATGCCTTCATAATAAGGAAAGGGATAAAAAGGAACGTTCAAAGGCTTATCAATTGTTCTATTATTAGTGTCTAAGGCTTCGCTGACAAGTGCAAATATCATATCGATACCAATAGATTCCTGAGCTGTAATTCTTTCAATTTCATAGTAAAACTGTGCGATATCCCAACTATAAATAAGTATTGGATATACTTCCATACGCTCCCAATTGGGTAAACGAATGTATAAATACCAGTAATCTTCATGTTCCGAAGCAATAAAATTAAGATGTCCGGTAAACAAAGGAACAAGCTGTTGTTTGGGATCGTTGATATTCACTTTTAGTCGTGGCTGCTCCTTAAATTGCTCTAAAATATATAAAAACTTATTGCCGGTAAGCCAATTGGTATTCCTGAAAATATCTGTAGAAACATAGGATGAAACAATATTATTACCGCTTTTTTGCTCCGGAAAAACAAAGTGATGTTTGCCCAGTTTTTCTTTAGCTAAAGTTTTAAATCCTTTTGGAAAAATAATATCCTGCCTTGAACCAAAGGAAATAGAATCTAAACCCTGATCCATCGCCATATTGACTACTTCCCTTAATTCTCCCGGCGAAATAACGCCTCCTTTTACTATTAATCTCGTCAGTTCCATATCTCTATTTTTGTTTCAGGTTTCAGGTTTATTTTGTTTGCTTTGGCTGTTCGGCTTTCAGCGTTGGGTCAGGTTATTAGATTGTGTTTGTTTAACCGCAAAGAGCACAAAGTTTTTTCGCAAAGTTTCGCAAAGTTTTTTAGTTTGTGTTTAATAAGTAGTCAAAGCTCGCAAAGCTTTGGGTAAAAATTTTAGTGCAAAGCTTTGTGAACTTTTTTCGATAGAAAACAAACTTTACATACTATATAAGCCTTTGCGAAACTTTGCGAAAAAACTTTGTGCTCTTTGTGGTAAAATTTATATTCAAACTAAGGCAACTTAAAAACCTGAAACCTTAAACTTGAAACATTTTTTTTAAACTCTACATTTCGCCAATATCTCCTTAACCTCTGTTTTACAACTTCCGCAGCCTAATCCTGCGCCGGTATTTTTGCATAAATCCGTAAAATTGTTTACACCGCTTTTTATGGTTTCTTCTATATTTCCGGCTCCGACCTGACTGCAGGAACAAACTAATTTTCCCAGAACAGGTTTTGCATTTGAGCTTCCTCTTAGTAATAAATTTCGCTTGTCTGATAATTCGATTTTGCTTTCGATCATGGTTTTAAACTCGGCAAATTCATTTTTATCTCCCATCAAAATAGCGCCAACAAGCAAATCATCCTTAACGATGCATTTTTTGTAATAACGTTTTTTTAGATCTGCGAAAATAATTTCCTCGTATGAATCGTCATTTTCCGGAATTTCAATATCGCCAATGCTGCACAGGTTAATGTCCTCTAGTTTTAGGATATTCATTAAAATAGAACCTTTGTAAAAACTGCTAATGTCGCCAGCTAAAAAGTTAGCCAGAATATCAGCTTGTTCTTCGGCGGCAGAAGTGATTCCGAATAATTTATTGTTGAATTCTGCTATTTCTCCAATCGCAAAAATATCAGGATTTGAGGTTTGCAAATACTGGTTTACTTTTACGCCGCGTCCGCAGGCAAGACCGCTTTCGCGCGCTATTTCGATATTCGGAATTGTTCCAATCGTATAAACAATAGCATTTGCCGTGATGATTCTACCGCTTTTTAGCGCAATTTCGATTTCATTCGGATTATCGGTTTCAAAAACAGTGCTTACTTCGTTATCAAAATAAATCTGAATATCGCGAAGCTGAACTTCCTCTGCCAATAATTTACTTGAAATTCGATCCAATTGGCGTTCCATCAAACGGGAAGCCCTTTGAATAATCGTCGTTTTAACTTTTTTGTGTTTTAAGGCTGCAGCCAGTTCTAAACCTAATAAACCTCCGCCAATAATAACAACATGTTGCTCTTCATTAGGTAAATTAGTGCTGTCAAGATGTTTTTTTAAACGATCTGCATCCTCTTTACGTCTTACGGTAAATCTGCCTGGAAGATGTAGTTGTGCATTTTCAGGAACAAAAGGTCGGCTTCCTGTTGCCATGATTAACGAATCATATGTATGTAAGTTGCCTAAACTATCTGTTATTGTTTTTTTATTAGAATCGATTTTCGTGATGGCCACGCCGGCATTCATTGTTATTTTTAATTTATTTAAAGCCTCACCATCTTTTACTTTTAATAATTGTTCCCAGCTAAATTCGCCAGTCATATATTCGGGAAGTAAAACTCTATTGTAAAACGGATTTACTTCATTCGAAAAAACTACAATCTCATCTGTTGAATTGAACTCACGATAGTTCTGAATAAACCTAAAAGAAGCAGCTCCCGCACCTACAATTGCAATTTTCTGAAATGGTTTTACATATTTGCTAATATTGACCGTTGTGTATTTAAAATCTGGTTCTTTAGAAACCGGATCAACAACCGTATTGGTTAAGTTATTGGTTCTGTTGAGATCATTTTCGAGTTGTTTACCCCAATGCATGGGCAGGAAAACGACTTTTTCTTTGATGCTGTCTGTAACTTTTGCTTTAACGCGAACTTCTCCGTTTTTGCTTGATACAATAACAATATCGCCATTTTTAATGTCATTTTTAAAAGCGTCAATTGGGTTTATTTCTAAAACCGGACTTGGGGTATGTGTCATTAATCTTGACACTTTTCCCGTTTTCGTCATCGTATGCCATTGATCGCGCACCCTTCCTGTTGTTAAGATAAACGGAAATTGCGGATTGGGTTGTTCTGATGTGTTTTCTATTGCTGTTGGTAAATTAAAAATCGCTTTTTGTGATGGCGTATAGAATTTTTTATCCGTAAAAAGTCGGGGAGTGCCCGGATGTCCGTAATCTGGTACAGGCCATTGAAAAGTTCCTTCGGTTTTTAAACGATGATAATTTAGGAAAGAAATATCAATATTGGTGTTTTTAGTTAATGCACAATGCTCTTTGTAGATTTCTTCTGCGCTGTTAAAGTTAAATCCATTAAAGTTCATTTTTTTAGCAAAGCGAATTAAAATTTCAATGTCCGAAAGTGCTTCACCGGGAGCGTTGATTCCCTTTGGTAAATAAGAAATTCGTCGCTCCGAATTGGTCATTGTACCTTCTTTTTCTAACCAACCGGCGGCAGGTAGTAATAAATCAGCATATTTTGAAGTATCTGCATTGTGCGAGATATCCTGAACCACTACAAATTTGGCATTTTGCAATGCTTTTTCGATTCGGCGGGAATCGGGTAAACTCACTAGCGGATTGGTACAGATAATCCAGACAGCTTTCATTTTACCTGATTCCAAAGCTTCGAACATTTCGGTTGCAGTTAGTCCAGGTTTATCTGATATTGCATCAACGCCCCAAAAATCAGCGACTTCTTTGCGATGTTCTGGATTTGCAATGTCTTTGTGTGCCGCGAGAAGTGTCGCCATTCCGCCAACTTCTCGTCCGCCCATTGCGTTGGGTTGACCTGTTAATGAAAAAGGCCCTGAACCCGGTTTGCCTATTTGTCCCGTCAATAAGGATAAATTTAGTAAAGCAGTATTTTTATCAACTCCAACAGCACTTTGATTCAAACCCATTGCCCAAAGCGAAATAAAACCTTTGGCTTTACCAATAATATCGGCAGCAAGTTTAATGTCATTGACAGAAATACCACAAATCTTTGATGCTTTTTCTAAAGAGGTACTTAAAACTAAGTCTTTGTATTGCTTAAAATTTTCGGCGTTGTTTTTTACAAAATCATGATCTACATAGCCTTTTTCGATGATACGTTTGGCAATGGCATGGTATAAAATAATGTCAGATCCTGGAATAATCTGCAAATGCAAATCGGCGAAAGCAGCGGTATCCGTGCGTCTCGGATCAATAACAATGATTTTTATTTTAGGATTTTTCTCTTTGTGTTTTTCTATTCTTCGAAATAAAATGGGATGACACCAGGCAGGGTTTGCTCCCGTAATCAGGAAAGTGTCTGCCAGTTCGATATCATCGTAAGCAATAGGTACAGCATCTTCTCCAAAAGTTTTTTTATAGCCCACAACGGCTGAACTCATGCACAAACGAGAATTCGTATCTATATTATTGGTTTTCAAAAAGCCTTTTACCAATTTGTTTACCAGATAATATTCTTCGGTTAAACACTGTCCGGAAATATAAAAACCAACGCTATCCGGACCATGCTTTTTTATGATAGAGGTAAAAACGGCTGCGGCGCGATCAAGCGCGGTATCCCAACTAACGCGTTCGAGCGGATATGATTTACTGCCGCGCATTTCGGGATATAAAATCCGGTCTGCTGTGTCATTGACTACGTAGTGCAAATTCATTCCTTTAGAACATAACATTCCTTTGTTTACCGGATGGTCTTTGTCGCCCGTAACCATTACGCCATTCTTGGCATCCTTGGTTACGATTATGCCACAGCCAACGCCACAATACGAACAGGTAGTTTTGATTTTGGTATTTTGCATCACAGTTTTTTTAAGTACTAGTCCTAAATCTATTTTAAAACTAAATAATTCACTTATTTATTTCTAAAACAAAAATAAGTATTTTTACGTATAAATACTTATTTTTATAATTTATTTTTCTACTTTTGATTAAAATAAAAGAGGAACAACAATTTAGTGTATTATGCATAAAATTTGAACTGATGAAAGACCCGCAGCCTATTTGTTATACCTGTACCAACGAAAATTGTTTTATTAAGAAACATTTGCACTTAGAACAGATGAAAGAATATGTTTTAAGGAAAGAAACTTTTATGTGCAAAAAATCAACTTCCTTTATCAAAGAGGGTGACCCTATAAAAGGATTGTACTTTATTTGTTCAGGAAAAGTAAAAACAATAAAAACAGGAATAAACGGAAGGGAACAAATTGTTCGGTTAACAAAAAATGGAGATACCATCGGTTTTCGCGGATTTGGAACCAGTAAGAGATATTTGATTGGTGCCTCTGCCTTAGAAGATACCGTTTTATGTAATTTTAGTAACGAAACGATGCTGGAAATGCTTCAGAAAATTCCGGAATTTACGTATGCTTTGATGTTGTTTTATGCCGATGAACTCAATAAAAGTGAGAACAATATTCGTAAAATTGCTCACATGAATGTTCGCGAACGTGTAATTGATTTGTTGCTGTATATTCACCGTAAGTTTGGACAAATAAATGACTTAATAGATATTGAACTTTCGAGAAAAGAAATTGCTGATTTTGCCGGAACGACTGAGGAGCAGGCGATTCGCGTAATTTCAACTCTAAAAAAAGAAATGCTGATAAAAACCGATGGTAAAAAAATCGGGATTTTGGCTGTACCTAAATTACGATCTGAAATTATGGAGCATAAATATTTTACTGTTTAAATTTAATATGAAGTTACAAGTAGTAATGTTTAGTCATCATAATGTAAAGACGCACAATAGTATACTTTTTTGTGCGTCTCTTTTTTTATATTACAGATTGTTGTACCAATTTAATATATAATCTGCAATTTCTTCCCAACCTTTTTCGCCACAAATAAAATGGCTTTTATTGTCATAGATTTTGACATCAACTTTGCTATTGGGATCTTTATATTGAGCAGCAATTTTTTTGGTTAAGGCTGGCGGAAATATGTTATCGTTTCCTCCGCCAATAAATAAAATAGGCTGATGCGGTTTTTTGAAATCGGCATTTGAGAAGGATTTCAATAAGGTTTCTCTACCAATTTTTCTGCTTTCAGGAACAGCAATCAGGTCGTAAGCTTTGTCTTGTTCAGGTTTTGGTAGTGTATTAAAAAAGGCACGATTGTACCAGTCTCGTGATCCTAAGTAATATCCTTTACTGGAAAAGAAATTTACTGCGGGCCAAACAATTTTTACTGTAGAAAATGGAGGGAGAACATTTTTAGGAGGCGCTCCATTGATGCTTACTGCAGCATCGGCTTTGCCTAAATCTATGAGTTTTTGTACTGCTAATCCTGCCATCGAATGCCCAATTACAAGTGGTTTTTCAGGTAAAGTATCAATGAGTTTTGCAATATTTTGTACTACATCTATAAAACCTGTATCAACAAGTTCCGGATGTATCTTTTCCCGAAGTGCTGCAGGATCACCATCGTGTCCGGGATTTGCAGGGGCATATACTGTATATCCTTTTTGCTCATAATAATTTTTCCATTCTGACCAGGTACTATCATTCACGAACATTCCGTGCACTAATACAATTGTTTTTGATTTTGCCATTATTTAGTTATTTAAAATTGATACTAATTTTAGAATAGGGCAATGCAAAATGAGAAACAACCTTTTTACTTTAGGTTGCCGCTTGTAGATAGTTTCTTTTTTTGTACTAAAATACAAATAAAAGTTTTTATTTTAACAATTGATTTTAATTTAAATAACTGTATTGTAGTTAGTTATTGTTTTTGAGAGTGAAATGATGTAGAGATGTACAGTGATAAATTTTTTGCACATCTCTACTAAACGTTTTTTTAGAGAGCTTATTTTTTCTTTCCAACAAATCGAATAACAGAACCTTTTCCGTTATGGAACAAACCTTCGTTTAATTCGATTACTTTTTGTTCTAATTGAATGATTTCATAATCAGGAAAATCAGATTGTATTTCTTCAATAGAAAATAGGGATTCAATATCTTTTGGTCCGCCAACTTTATCATTGATAGCCAGATATTCTAAATGTTTTTTGCTGAAAGCTTCAAAAATGATGTATCCGTCTTTGCGTAAATAAGTTTCTAATGTTTGGTGAATTGATGATTTAATCGTTGCAGGAAAGTGTGCATAAATTAATGCAATTACATCAAATTGTTCTGCTTGATAATTAAGGGTTTCCAGTTCCCCAACTTGGTAATCTATTACAACATTCTTTGCTTCGGCTAGTTTAAGGGCTTTGTTTTTTCCTTCGGCACTGATATCAAATGCGGAGACTTTCCAACCTAATTGGGCTGCAAAAACTGCATTTCGACCTTCGCCTTCGGCAGGGAAAAGAATACTTCCGGTTTTAAGTTTTTCTAATTGTTCTTTTAAGTAATTGTTGGGCGCTGTGCCATAGGCAAATTCTTCGCTGCTGTAGCGGTCGTTCCATCTGTCTGTCCAGGTGTTGTTCATCTTTTTTTTATTGGATTTTAAGATTAGTATTAAGAGAGACTTTACTGATTATTCTTTCAGTTAAATAAAGGAAAGATTTAGTTTTTCGTACATCAAATATACCCAATTATAAGTGCAAATGTCCTGCGTGTAGAAAACAAAAAAATACCCTTTTTCTTTTTTAGAAAAAGGGTAAATTGTATTATTTTGATTTAAAAAAAATCTTTATTTTTTCCAGCTAAAAATTCTAGGATTTACTGAAATCATTAACCACGCCCAGTTGTTGGTGTGCCCGGCATATCCCGGAGTTTTTAAAACTTCTAAAGTTTTAGTACCAAACATTTGAGAATATCCTCCTGTAAGTGTGATCTCTTTTTTGAAATTGAATCCGGCAGTAAAGTCGACCTCAGTTCCTAAATACGAATCCATTTTTTCATTAGCCACCACAACATCAGCAGCAGACAGGAATACGTGTGGCATTAAAGCAAATTGCCATTTTTTTACATTATAATTGAATTTCAAAGAGGCGTCTTGCAATCCAACACTGTTTTGATGACCTCCACCAACATAAAAATAATCCATGTAGCCGTTGAAAGCGTGATTAGTACCAAAAATAGGGTTGAATGATTTGATTACTTTGCTTGCGTCATCCTGATCCTTTCCTGATAGATATTCGTAACCAATACCTGCCTTAAATGAATCTGTAATAGCATATGCAAAGTTTAGTGCTCCATCCCATGCACTAACCTGATTGTCTGCGCTTTTTCCGGTTTGACCGTAGAAACTTAAATTACTGTCAATTTTTTTGGTTTTATAAGTCAAATAAGTACCAAACGTTTGTTTGTAGTCTACTAATAATTTTTGTGCCGGATTAGCATATTCGTAACCCGTATTCAAAACTAATAAACTAATACCTAATTGATCTACATTAGTATGGTACCAGGCATATTGCATTGCTTTATAATTACCTACTTTATAAGGAGTTTGAAAGGTGTTTTCGGCATCAGAATTATAGGCTAATCCCATATCAAGCTGGTGGTTTTTGGGATGGAAAGAGACCATCAACGCGTCGTGGCTTTGTCCTTGTTGTAACCAGTCAATTTCTCCCATAATACGTTGGTTGTCATAAGAAAGTACCTGACGACCTGCTCTTGCGCTCCATTTTTCGGATATATCATATTGTGCCCAAGCTTCAAAAACGGCTATGCCATTTTTATCTGAAGTTGTGGTTGTTCCCACATCTCCCCATGTTCTGACATTCTGTAGAGTTAATTTTGCAGATAATTGATCCTGTTTGTAATTAAAATTTAATCTTGAACGTTGTGAGACTTGAGAAGTTGCTTCTGTGCCTTCAGGAATAAGAGTTTTATACCCGTTACGATATTCAAAACGAGGTCGTAGTTGCAGATTTACATCTAATTCCTGTGCTTGAATGTCAAGACTTATTCCTACCAATAATAGGAATAGGATGATTTTTATTTTTTTCATGATTGGTTTTTTTAAAATCACAACAAATTTATCAGAAAAATAGCTCTTTTACAATGATATAAATCATATTCGAACTAATTTTTATTTTGAATATTAATTTTTAAACTATTGTCTGTCAATTACTTTTGCAAAAATAGGTGATTTTTCTTTCATGATTTTACTAATTGTGTAATGCATCCAAATTAAGCAGACAGCAGAAAAAATGAGAATAAAAATCCACGAACTGGACCAGATGCCGGTTGCAGTTAAAAGGTATCCAAAAATGATTGGCCCAAAGAAGCCGCCCAAACCGCCAATCATGCCCACCATCCCGCCAACAACGCCAACTTCTGTTGGGAAATATTCCGGAATATGTTTGTAAACGGCCGCTTTTCCTATTCCCCAGGAAATTCCTATTAAGATCACTAAAACGAGAAAGACCCACATATTCGCATCGAATTTAATAACGGTAATTCCTTTGGCCAGAAGTTCTTTTTTCTTCACCGTTTGATTTTGTTCTACCACGACTTGCTGCCAGGATGTACTGGTTGGAAAGATGGAACTTTCGCTTACATCTTCTTTCTTTTGTGCCACGGCAAAATCTGTTTCCCCAATTTTGATATTGTTATCTGAAACAGCAGTTATAGTGCCTTTTTTAGTAGCTAAAACGCCCGGGCCAGTGGTAGTAATTTCCATTTTCGGAATCATTAATAAAGCACTCAAAATTACTGATGAACTTAAAACCCAATACATCACTTTTCTGGCTCCGAATTTATCTGATAAATATCCTCCAAAAGCACGAATCACGCCAGAAGGTAAACTGAAAAGCGTTGCAAATAATCCGCCCATGACCAGACTTGTTTGATACACATTCATGAAATTGGGTAATAACCACTGCGAATAAGCGACAAAACACCCGAATACCAAAAAGTAGTAGGCTCCAAAACGCCATACTCTTGCTGATTTTAAAGAACCAAGCATTTGAGAAACGCTTTTTGTACTATTTTCTATTTTTTTATTTTTGGCGAAAATCAAAAAGGCAACTCCTATTATTAATAATGAAATGGCATAAATAACCGGCAATATTTTCCAGCCATTTTGAGGATCGTCAATAGAGAAATGATTTAATAATGAAGGAGCCAAAAAGGTAGTGATGGCAGCTCCTGCATTTCCCATTCCAAAGATTCCCAGTGCGCGTCCCTGCCATTCTTTTGGGTACCATATGGATGTATATCCTATCCCAACTGCAAAACTTGTTCCTACCATTCCGAAGAAAAAACTCAATAAGGCAAACATAAAAAAGCTGTCAGCGTAAGGAAGCAGAAATAAAGGAATCGAGCAGAGGAGGAGTAAAAGTGAAAATACGTATTTTCCCCCGTATTTGTCCGTTAAAATTCCAATGGGTAAACGCATGATCGAACCGGTTAATATGGGAATACCAAGAAGCCATCCCACCTGAACAACGCTCCAGTGGAAAATTCCGTTATCGACTAAAAAAGTTACTAAAACACCGTTTAGTGTCCAGCAGGCAAAACACACTGTAAAGGCCAATGTGTTCAAAATTAAAATTTTGTGAGATTGAGATAATGGGTTTGTAGTTTTCATAGCACTTATAATTTTTGATAAAAATAAGTACTATAACTTAGTTAAAAACTGCCAAAACGCAGTTTTTGGAAAATAATTACGTATTTATACGTAATTTATAATAAAGAATATTCAGTTGCTTTGTTCGAAAGTTCCATCAGGTTTTTTACTTTTAATTTTTTCATTAAATTAAAACGATGTACTTCGGCGGTGCGCTTACTGATATCAAGTGCTTCAGCAATTTCTTTATTTCCTTTTCCGGATAATAACAGGGTCAGGATTTCTTTTTCTCTTTTGGTAATCATCATTTCATCAGCTAAACTTTGTTTAGGTTCTAATGATGTCGAAGAGTTGGTCAACTGGCTAATTAATATAGAGGATATATCGCCACTAAAATATTTTCCGCCGGCAGCAACGGTATGCAGTGCTTTTAAGAATTCTTCTTTGCTTGAACCCTTTAGTAAATAACCATCGGCGCCTGCTTTTATAGACTTTAATACGTATTCTTCAGATTCGTGCATAGAAAGCATGATGATCTTTACATTATTATTTTCGCCTCTAAGTTTTTCTACTACCTCGATACCTGTTAAGTGGGGCATACGAATATCTACTATAAGTAAATCAGGTTTGTTTTGTGCAACGACTTCAAGAGCATCGGCACCATCAATAGCTTCGCCTACAACCTCGATGTTTGCTTCGTTTTCAAGTAATGATTTGATTCCATCTCTTACAAAAACATGATCGTCTGCCAGTACTACACGAATGATATTGCTCATAATTTACTTAAATTTTTTTTTGATTTTTACGTATATTCATCTACAAAGAAGATGCTAATATACGTAATTTTTGAATTTTAATTTCTAAATTTTTAAAATTGCAAATTCTAATATTAAAGCCAACATTAAAATATCATTAAAAAATGAATTACATTATAATTTAGATGTTGCTATTTGACGATGGTCTTGGGTTGAACTTTGACAAAGTTTTTACGTGAGCTTTATCATTTCTGGTAATTTCTGAGTAACGATAAGATCTTATGAAAGCAATTGCCTGTCTCGCCCAAATTATTATTATTATTTGATAGATTTACTTTGCGGGGCTTCGACTTCGCTCAGCCTGACAAGCTTGTGTGAGAATTGGAATTTAAAATATTTGGAATTTATTTTAAATCGGAATATTAAAAGTAATTCTTGTTCCTTCGCCGGGAATAGAATTAATAAATACACGGCCATTTACGTATTGAATTCGCTCTTTCATAAACAATAATCCCATTCCGGATTCGCTATTGCGCTTTTTGTCTACGGCGTGAATATCAAAACCTTTTCCGTTGTCGTCTACAATAATGCTTAGCAAAGTATTACTGTGCGAAAGCTGTACAATTATGTGTGATGATTCGGCGTATTTTATGGCATTATTAATGGCTTCCTGCGTTAGGCGATAAATATTGATTTCGATCAAAGAATCTAAACGCTGATTAAATTCGGTTTTGTTGTAAAACAGAATTTCTTTTCCGGTTAGTTTCGAAAGTTCCTGCGTAAGTTTTGCCAGAGAGGAAACGATGCCGTGATCGCTGAGTTCCGGAGGCATTAGATTGAAAGTTGCGGTGCGAACGCCTTTTATAATATCGAGTGATAGTTTTTTTAAATATTCGATTTTTTGAGCTGATTTTTCTTTGTCTTCCAGATTGATACTTTCGAGACTAAACTTTAAACCGGTAAGCATTTGGCCAATTCCGTCGTGAATTTCTTTTGCGATTCGGTTTTGTTCGTTTTCCTGATTTTCGACGATTTTACTCGAAATAATCTTTTGCTGATTGATTTTTTCGGTGCTGTTTTCGATGTTAAGACGTTCGACTTCCCGTTGTGCTTTTTTACGCTCGGTGATATTGAAACAAATAATTAAAAGTTCTGATTCTTCTTTTTTGATTGTTACCGGAACCATCGATAAGTCGAGCCAAAATGTCTGGGATTCTTTATTGATGATTTTAATTTCGCCCTGCCAGCCGCTTCTGTGTTTCTCAAAGATAATTCGGTCAATATTCAGTTGTTCCTTCTCATCGGTTGTTAGCACTTCAGAGAATTTTTTGTTGGATGAAAATCTCGTATAGTTTAAAAGTTTGGCAAATTTTTCTCCTATATGAATGATCGAGCCATCTGGTGCAATACGGCAATACAGCAGCGTATTTTCCATTGCGTAATTAAGAGATTTTAATTCTTTTACCGAATTTTCCTTTATTTCGCTAATAATTTCAGTGTCATAAGCGAGCTTTAAAGCTTTCTTTTGAGAAGATAAAAGTCTGGCAATCAGTTTTTCTATTTTTTTATTGGTTGGCTTAAAAATAAAGAAAAACTCCATTAGTAAAACGAAAAGCGTAAAGGCGAAAATCCAATATTCTATTTTGCGTTGTTCTGTTACTTTTTCGTGTGCTTCAAGATCGTACTGACTTACAATCTGATTCATTTTTGAAAGGAAAACGCCTTCGTTTTTTAGTATGGTCTGAACCAGTTTTTGGTTTTGGGCTAAATTGCTTTTTTGTTTTAAATTTAAAAGAAAAGAATTGGTTGACTGACTAATAGTGCTGAAAACCGGATTGATTTCGGTATATAATTTATTGAGGGTTTCGCTTTTTTCTTTTGGGAAAGCCAAACTGTCATTACCGTTTTCAAGCGCATTTTGAGTTGTTTTCCAGAGTTCGAGGACCTCTTTTAAATGCGAAATTTGTTTTTGTGAAATGGTATCTGAAACATAATGTAAAATCAAGACTTCTTTGACAATTTTCTGACTCAGCATTCTTTGCTTTCCCGAAATATTGATGATTTTAGAATCGCTTAGTTGTTGTTTTAAATTGTACTGAACCAAAATCTGACTTAGAATGACGGTTACGGCAATAGTCCAGAGTGCAAAAAAATACCAGCGGCGTAAATTTTTGAAATTAATTTTATCTGCAGCTTCCTGATTGCTTTTTTTCATTCGAAGTGAATATTTGTCTTTTACCTTAAAATGGAATTCGTTTTAAACTTGTTCCATATCTCAGATTACAATCCTAAAGAGGCTTTTATTAAATTAAGATTTTCTTCGGAATAATTGATTTTTAAGGCTTCCTGATGTCCTTTGTCAGACATTTTATCCCAGGTTTTTTTAATGATGTTTTTTAGTTTTTCATCGTCGTGTTTATGTACGAAAGGATCTAAATAATACTCTAAAAACACCAGACAAATGATGTCTTCCAGCAATTGGGTTTCGGCATCTTTTTTTAATAATTTCTTTTCGATTAAAAAAGAAACACGATCGATAAAGTCCTGATTGTATCCGGCCTTTTCTAAGATATCGGCTGTAGTTTTGGCGTGAAATTTTTTAAGGTCTTCTCTCCATCTCAAATAGCCCACACGATCCATCGGGTAAGATTCGCGAGCAACTTTCCATCGGCAAATATGTTGTGCTTTTGAGGCAATCTGAATTTGTTCTGAAGCTTCAGGTTCAAACTGCAACAGTCTTTCGTACATTCTGTTCGAATACAATAATTCCTTTGGGTATTCAGTATTTTGATCGATTTCGATATTAGGATCCTGAGCATTTTCAGCATCAATCCATTCGCTTGCTTTTTGAAAAGGTGTAGTCATTTTTTTGGTCTGATAATAGAATTTCAAATATACGTAAATTAACTTTTAAGGCTTAATTTTTTTCAGGAGCTAATCCCGATAGTAGTGGAAATCCTTTTGTGGCGAACCCCGCCACAAAAGGATTTCCACTACTATCGGGGCTAGGGCAATCATTTTCATAAGAATATTTTCGTCTGTTTTTGTCATTCCGACGGAGGAGGAATCCCCGCGAGTAGCTCTACAAAGATTGGCGTTCTTCTGTGCGGAGCTACTTGCGGGGATTCCTCCTCCGTCGGAATGACAAGATTGTGAATAAAACTAGTATTGTTAATCTACAAAGCCAACAAATACCTCATCTTCAATGACTTTAATGGGATAAGTTGCAATTTTAAAATCTTCACCGTTTAGGTTTGAACCATCAACTAATGAAAAAGTTTTTTTGTGCATTGGGCAGGCAATTTTAGGGATATCATCTGTAGATCCCGTCATTCCTCTGGCCAAAACCATTTCCATTTTATGCGGACAGGCATTTTGGCAAGCGTACCATTCGTTGCGGCGCGTGAAATTAAAAATGGCAATTTGTTTGTTTTTGTATTTGATGCAGCCGCCACGATTGGTGGGGAAATCTTCTACTTTTCCGGCTTTGAACCAAATTGTAGCATCGTTTGGATGAACTGTTTCGTATTGATTTAAGATTTCTTCCATTTCAGTAAATTTTGTGTTCCTGTTTCTTATCCCTCTTTTTACAATCAAGAGAGTTTGATGGCGCAGTAAAAAAGAGGGTAAGAGGACAGCAAACGTTTGTGATATTTTTTTTCTTTTTTTGGAGCTGAATTTTTTAATTAAAAATTGAGAATTAAAAATTAAAAATTTGTGAAAGCTATGTGTTTTTAAGCAAGTGAAACGCCTTTATTCATTTCAAATAGCTATGTTTCTATGTGTTTATTTTTTATAAGTTACAACCATGCTTTTGGCGCTTTTTGATCTCTTAACGGAACAAAAACAACATTGTCATCTTTTTCTTCCGAGTTTACAAAGTGATTGAAACGTTTTAACAATCTTGGTTTTTCAAGTACCTGTTTCCATTCGCATTCGAAGGTGTTTACAAGAGTCTGCATTTCGGCTTCAAGAGTTTCACAGATTCCTAAACTGTCTTCGATAATGACTTCTTTTAGGTATTCTAAACCTCCGTCTAATTTATCCAACCAAGTTGCAGTTCTGATAAGCGGTCCAGCCGTGCGGATGTAATACATTAAAAAACGATCTAGATATTTGATAACGGTTTCTTTGTCTATCTTTTCGGCTAACAGAACAGCGTGTTTTGGGTTGGCGCCACCGTTTCCTGCGATATATAAATTCCATCCGCCTTCAACAGCAATTAGTCCAAAATCTTTTCCTCGGGCTTCGGCACATTCGCGAATGCAGGCCGAAACTCCTCCTTTTAATTTATGCGGAGAACGAATTCCTTTGTATCTGTTTTCCAGTTCGATTGCAAATCCGGCGCTGTCGTCCATTCCGTAACGGCACCACGCATTTCCAACGCAGCTTTTTACAGCGCGAAGTGATTTTCCGTAAGCGTGACCACTTTCAAAACCATTGTCAATTAGGATTTTCCATATTTTTGGCAAATCACTCAAATGTGCTCCAAATAAGTCAACACGTTGTGCGCCAGTAATTTTTGTATATAAATCGAATTGTTTTGCCACTTCACCAATTACGATTAATTTCTCGGCCGTAATTTCCCCACCGGCAACTCTTGGTACAACAGAATACGTTCCGTTGCGTTGAATATTCGCCAAAAATCTATCGTTGGTATCTTGAGTTGTTACATGTTTATTAGCAGTATCATTATAAATACTAGAAAAAATTGAAGCTACAACTGGTTTACAAACTTCACAGCCGTCGCCTTTTCCGTGATGATCTATTACTTCATAGAAATTCTCGTATTTATTGATTTTTACCAAATCATATAATTCCTGACGGTTGTAGCTAAAATGCTCGCAAATAACATCTTTTACTTCTTTGCCAAGAGATTTTTGAGTAGCTTTTACCAGATCTGAGACCATTGGTTTACAGCCTCCACAGCCAGAAGTTGCTTTGGTATGTTTGACAACATCTGAAAAACTGGCGCAGGTCTCATCTAAAAGTGAACAGCAAATTGCGCCTTTTGTTACATTTTCGCAAGAACAAATTACAGCAGTATCGGGTAAGTCTAAAACGCTTCCTAAACTAGAACCTTCAGAACCGTCTCTTGAACCTAAAATAAGATCTTCGGGATTTTTTGGTAAGGCCATAGCGTTGCTGAAAATCTGGAAAAGAGAGTTGTAATCGCTGGAATCACCCACCAGAATTCCTCCTAATAAGGTTTTAGAATCTTTGGTAACATTGATTCTTTTATAAATTCCGCTTAATTTGTTTTCATAGATAATAGCGGTTACATCATTATTTTCGACAAATGGATCACCAAAACTCGCTACTTCAACACCAATTAATTTCAATTGTGTCGACATATCGATGGTTTCTCTCATAGTTTTGGAACCATTTAAGATTTGTTCAGCTGCTACATCGGCCATTTCGTAACCAGGAGCAACAAGTCCGTAAATGTTTTGATTGTAAAGGGCTACTTCGCCAATCGCATAAATAGAAGGATCTGATGTCTGCATCTGATTGTTTACCACAACACCACCTCTTAAACCCACTTCAAGTCCTGAAACCCGAGCCAGTTCATCACGAGGTTTAATTCCGGCAGAAATAACCAACATGTCAACCTTTAACAATTCGTTATCTGCAAACATCATTCCCGTTATACACGCTGCACCGTCGATATATTGCGTGGCTTTGTTTAGGTGAATGCCAATATTTAATTCTTCTATTTTTGACTGCAGCATATCGCTTGCACCTTTGTCTAATTGTCTTGGCATTAAACGCGGAGCAAATTCTACCACTTGCGGATTAAGTCCTAAATCCCTAACAGCTTTTGCTGCTTCAAGACCTAATAAACCACCGCCTAAAACTGCTGCTTCTGTTGCACCTTTTTGTTTTATCTTTTTGGCGTAAGCCATAATTGCATCAAGATCTTCGATGGTTCTGTAGACAAAAACGCCTTCTTTTTCGACTCCGTCAATAGGAGGAACAAAAGCTGATGATCCTGTTGCCAGAACTAAGTAGTCGTATGTATGAGTTTTCTCTAAATGAGTATGTACCGTTTTATCGTTACGATTAATATCTGTAATTAATTCAGATGTGTTGAGTGTAATATTGTTTTCTACGTACCATTCGGTTGTAGAAAGTGATAAATCGTCTGCAGTTTTTCCTCCAAAGTATTCACTTAAGTGAACGCGGTCGTAGGCTCGCCTTGGTTCTTCACCAAAAACGGTTATCTGATACTTTTCATGTCCTGATTTTGCAATGAATTTTTCACAAAATTTATAACCAACCATGCCGTTTCCAACTACTATTACTCTTATCATGATTTCTTTAATTAAGTATTACTACGCAAATATAAGTATTTATACTTATGAAAATACGTAAATAATTATTTTTTTTTGAATTGATAACGATTGTTGTTTACGTATTTTATCGTAATCTTTTACGTAATGCGGGTTTTGATTGAATTAGAAAAGTTATAACTATTATAAATTTGAAAAGATTCTAAATAAGGATTTCGAAAAAATGTCGTAAATTCATAAGAATTTTATATGTATTTTATTTAAATGGAATATTCTTAACATAAATTCTATGAAAAAATTACTTACACTTTTGCTATTATTATCATTGATATTAGGTTGTAAATCTACAGCGGGCAAAACTTCAGATGCACAAAACACTAGTTCTGAATACGGAAGTCAGGAAGATCAAATGAAATATTACTTTACGGGAACCGGGAATGAACCTTTTTGGGGAATAAAAATGGGCAATGAGAATATTGAGTTTACATCCTTAATTTCGGGAAAGGAAAAACTTGCTTTTCCTGCAACCGAAGTCATAAAGGCAATGGATGCTAATATAAAAATGTATAAAGTAAGTAATGAAACAGCAAGTGCGACAATCACGATTCAGCAATTAGAATGTCAAAATTCGATGTCGGGAGTAATTTCTCCTTATAAAGTTTCAGTTGAAATTAAAAATAACACCGAGCTTACTGATACAAAATTGAGCGGATGCGGGAATTATAACACTGACTATCGCCTTCATGATATTTGGGTTTTGGAAGAACTAAACGGTTTCAAAGTTTTTGCAACTGATTATCAAAAAGAATTGCCAAGGATTGAAATAAATTCTTCAGAAAATAAATTTATGGGTTACGGAGGTTGTAATGCAATTAGCGGGAGTATTTTTTATGAAAAAGATCTTCTGCGATTTTCTAAAGTAGTTGCAACTAGGATGGCTTGTGCACAAGGAAATAAGGAGGATCAATTTATAAAAGCGCTGCAAAGTACAACTACTTATTCTATTGGAGATAACAGATTGACACTTTCGAATCCGTCAGGAAAATTGTTAGTATTTAGAAAGGTGGATTGATTGAACTTCGATGTTTTCGAATAGTTTGTCATTCCTAGGAACTAGGAATGACAAACTTGTGAGAAATTGGTATTTGGTATTAAATTATTGGAATTAAAAAAAAAATTATTCAAATAATTCCTTAGGATCCTCTTTTTCTTCTTCAATAAAATCAAGTTCTAAAGCTCTTACTGTTTGCACCGCATTTCCTGCAATACCACGAATCGAGCCGTACATTCCTAAAGTATTATGAACGACTTTCTCGATTTGTTTTTCACGTTGTTTCCAGATTCTTTGCATCGCTCTTTTTTCAGAATCCAAATCACTTTGCATTTGTGTAAAACCTTCTACGATTCCTTCAATCTGCAAATGGAATTCGTTGCTCGTTAAAAAGTCATACAACATCGACATTTTATCGCCTTTGTTTTCCTGCGCCTGAACCGCCTGACTTACCTGAATCAAAGATTGTCGCAGAACCGCGCTTAAACCTTTAAACTCTTCATAAGTACAAATCCAGATGCCGTCGCGCATTCCCATTCGGTCCATTCCGGCTGGCATGACTTCGGTTACTAAAACACCGATATTGGCTCTTTTAGTTCGAATATCATTTTTGAATTTCTCAATCCAGGATGGCTGAAAAGCTTTGGTACGCTTGCTTTCGTAATAAATAGAACCGCAATTTTGCAGTTCGCGTGTGTTTACAATCTGAAGGCAATCAGCACCATTGGCACCTTTTTTAATTTCATCAATACTATCTAACGGAAAATTATTCGCCAGCCATTCTTCGATCGCTAATTCCATTACTTCGCCTTGTAACTGCATAGAACCTTGTTCCTGCTTGCGTTTCATTTCTTCGATTAACTTTTTCTGATCGTCAGATTGTTTTTGGTATTCTTTTATTTTTAATTCGTTTTTTTCTTCTTCCTGTTTACGGATTTTATCGCGTTCCAGAACCAAAGTAGCATTCAATTGTTTTTGAGCCTCGGCTTCGATGGCTTCTTTCATTTCCAGTTTTTCACGTTGGAGTTTCGCAATTTCGCCTGTCATTTTATTCAATTCTCGAAGTTTCTCTGATTTCTCAGAAAGTTCTTTTTCCATTAAGGTCAAACGATCTTTGTTTTCTTCTTCGAGTTTGGTTTTTAGCTTTTCGGTGATTTCTTTTTCGGCTGTCTTTTTTTCGCGTTCTAGGCGTTCAGCGAAAAGTTCATTTTCCTGTTTCTTTTTAGCTTCAAAGTCGGCTTTGGCTTTTTCGAATTGTTCATTTTTAAGTTCCAATTCTCTGGATTGAGCATTGGCTTTTTGTTGAAATTCTTTACGGATACTATCTTCCAACTGATGTTTTAATACATCATTTACATCGATTGGTGTCCCGCAATTTGGGCATATAATTGAAGATTGCTCAGCCATTTTTATTGATTTTTTAACGAGAATTATAATTTGCTAAGGTATTTAAAAGTTCTCTTTTAATGCAAAACAAGTTGTGATAAATTGTAACGTTTTTTTAGCCACGAATTCACGAATTTTTATTTTTTAAAATCTATGCGCAAACAAAAAAAAGAAATTCGTGAATTCGTGGCTATTCTTTTTTCAATAAAAACTCCACGGCAGTTTTCGTAATCTCAGAATCATCTTCTTTTGAAGTAATTAACGAAACATCCGTAAATAAATTGACTTTTTTCAGTTCAATAAAACCAATTTCGGCATCCGGATTATTCTTCGCAATGTTGGAGGGAACAATCGAAATTCCCAAACCATTTTTAACTAACTGAACAATCGAATTGATGTTGTTGGATTCGTGAACAACTTGCGGTTCAAAGCCGTAAAAAGCACAAAGCTCTAATAAAATGTCATGATAATGTGGTGCGTAATCTTTATTAAAAAACACAAAAGTTTCGTCTTTTAGTTTCGGAATCTCTTCTTCAGATTTAATTTGAATTAAATTCTTATTATAAACTACTGAAAATCCATCTTTAAACCATAATTGCGCTTTTATTTTAGGAGATTGTATAGGAGACCGAATAATTCCCAACTCGATTTTTCCTTGTTCTAAAGCGGAAATTTGTTTGGTTGTGGAAACTTCAAATAATTTGAAATTCACATAAGGAAATTTTTCTTTCAAATGTTTGATCAAATCTGAAATAACGGACGAATAAATCGAACTGATATACGCGATTCTAAATTCGCCGGAAACATTTGCAGCAATCTTTTTTGTTTTAATTGTAATGCGTTCCAAATTTTGAAACAGCTCTCTTACTTCTTTTTCAAAATATTTTCCAGCTTCGGTTAATTCGACTTTTTTATTATTTCGGTTAAATAAGCGCGCATGAAGCTCTTCTTCCAATTCCAAAATCTGCCGGCTCAATGGAGGCTGGGAAATAAATAGTTTTTCTGAGGCTTTGGTAAAGTTTAATTCTTCGGCTACAGCCAAAAAATATTTCAAGTGACGTAGTTCCATAAATACCTATTAAGTATTAATAATTGACAAAATAAGTATTTTTGAAGTATATATCAAAGTGGTAGTTTTGAGAAAAAAAGTTTTGCCACAGATTACATTGATTAGCATGATTTTTCTTTAGCCACGAATTACACCAATTTCCACAAATTCAAAAAGATAAATTAATTCGTGGAAATTGGTGTAATTCGTGGCAAACAAATTTTCCGCAACTTAAAAAAAAATCTTTTTAATCCTTTAATCTGTGGCAAAAAAAACAAAAAACAAGAACTATGAAAAAATCAACTATTGAAGAGATTAGAGAGCGTTTTGACAATGATGTCGAACGATTTTCAAATTTAGAAACGGGGCAAGTGGCCACAATTGACGCTACTATTTCTTTAGAATTAATTACGGAAGCGTCTAAAAGAATTGCTCCGAATGCTGTACACGTTTTGGATATCGGCTGTGGTGCCGGGAATTATACGTTGAAAATGTTGTCTAAGTTGCCCAATTTGAATAGTACTTTGGTTGATTTGAGTTTGCCAATGTTGGATCGAGCATTCGAAAGAGTTTCTTCAGCAACCAACGGTAAAGTAGAAGTAAAGCATGGCGATATCCGCGAAGTTGAATTACCGGAGAACCATTTTGATATTATTTTGGCCGGAGCGGTTTTGCATCATTTAAGAGATGATCAGGATTGGGAAACAACTTTTACCAAAATATTCAAATTATTAAAACCGGGTGGATGTTTTATGATTTCAGATTTGATAACGCAGGATACTGAATTATTAAATGAATATACGTGGCAACGTTATGGCGATTATTTAGAGGGAATTGGAGGCGCAGAATACCGTCAGAAAGTATTGGATTATGTAGAAAAAGAAGATACACCAAGGTCAATGAATTATCAATTGGATTTGATGAAAAAAGTTGGCTTTACCAATGTTGAAATTTTACACAAGAATATGTGTTTTGGTGCTTTTGGGGGAATAAAGTAAAAAAAAGTTTAGCCACGAATTTCACGAATTTTCACGAATTTTTTATTTTGAAATAAAGCTTTGCTTTATCGCATGAGAAAAAATTAATTAGTGAAAATTCGTGAAATTCGTGGCAAAAAATATTTTATACTTTATTTTCTAATTCTGGCTCAGAAAACTTATTTTTAAAATCAAAAACCAATTGTGAAGGACCATTTTGTTGTAGGTAATCTAATTTTTCTACGGCTTCTTGTAGTGTTGGAATATGCCCCTTTGGAATCCACCACATTGCTGTAGCTGCTTTTCCAAATTTTTGAAACCATTCTTTACGACGTCTTAAAAACTCGCTGTGAAATGTTTTGTACATATAATGTTCTAAAGTTTCAATGTTTTCCCAAACCGAAACGTTCACAATGATTTGCTCATCATTGTATGGGTTTAAGTTTGTGGCGTTATAACTGTCATCTTTCAATCTCCATACAAAACCTTCGCTGTTTTCGGCTAACTTGTTGACGATGTCTAAATTATCTACAAATTCTTTCATGATTGGATCGTTTATGCTGACTCCTTTCATTTTGGCAATATTAATTTCGGCAAGATGATATTTACTCATGTTTCACTAATTAAATAAGAAGCAAGTTAATTTATTGATGCCTAATTATTGTAACTTTTTACAATGATTGTGTTGTTTTATATACCTGAATAGGAGAGGCGACCAGACCTTCACTTTGCTTGATAAAATCCTGTAAATACGATTGATTGTTGTGGAAATCAAGACCAGCCTGATCTTTCCATTCTTCCCAAATGATAAAAACATTTTCGGTGGTATGAAGGTCGTAGCGTACACAGGCAGCTTCTTTTCTGGTTTCGGTAACCAAATGATGAATCATGTTGCGAACTTGTTCGATGTTTTCTTGTTTACTTTTGATAATTGCGGTAATAGAGATCATGATTGTGAGATGTTAAATGTTAGAAGTTAAAGGTTAAGCGTTTTTTCTAAATGCTTTGTGTAATTTTCCTTAAAGATGTCAATGTTTTCGGCAGTGGCACCTTTTTCAACGTCGTGGAAATGGAAACTTTCTAATTTTTCCATACCTACAAATTTATTCATTTTATGGAAACCAAACATAGCTCCGTCGTCTACTGATGTTTCTTCGAAGAATTCTCCCGGAAGTGTAAAAGCGGTTGCAGGGGCATTCCAACTTGTTGTTAGCATGTATTTGCGACCGTGTAATTGTCCGCCCGTTCCGTAATTAATGTCCGGATTTGTTCTGGTTCTTCCGTCGCTTCTGTAAATTCCTTTGTTGTGTCCTGCTGTGAAAACGTCGTCAATGTATTTTTTGAAAAGGTTTGGTAACTGAAACCACCAAACTGGCGTGTGGTACACTACAATATCAGCCCAAACGAATTTTTCGACTTCTTCATCAAGATCAAAATCTTGTTTGATATCAGTTGTTTTTATTTCGAATTGCTTGCTGTTTGTTAAGTATTCGATTGTCCAGTCGGTAACGGTTTGGTTGAATTTTCCGCCTGAATGAGCGAAATTTTGACTTCCGTTGATGATAAATATTTTTTTCATGTCTTTAAATCTTCTTATGAATTCGTGAGTGTGAGGGATAGGAGCAAATATCCTTTTGTTTTTTTCTTTAAAAAACAAAAGATATTGTGGATAGCCCGACCCCGCTTTTTCTGCGGGGTCACACCAAAATTGTTTTTATTGTTGCGTATAATTTTAAACACATAGAGACATATATTTCTTTGGGTAAAAAAGGATGTGGAAAGAAACTAGTTTCTCACACATAGCTAGGTCTGGCTTTGTCAAAGTTTTAAACTTTGACAAAGCTAAAAGCAGACTTTCCTATCACATAGCTATGTGTTTTTAGGCTAAGTGAAACGCCTTTATACATTCCTATTGGCTATGTTTCTATGTGTTTAAATATTTATTTTACTTTTGAAATTGCCTGATTGATGAAATCTAATTCTGAAACTGATAAATCGAAATCCATTGCTTTTGCGTTTGAAATTGCTTGTTCTGCATTTCTTGCTCCGGCTAAAACGATTGTGATTCCTTTTTGTAAAGTTGTCCAGCGTAAAACCAATTGTGAGATCGAAATGTGTTTTGCGTTTGCTAATGAACTCAATTCTTCAACTAAAGTTTTTACTTTTTGAAGATCAAACTGTCCGAAATACCCATTTCTGTGATCGTTGTCTTTTAGTTTGCTGTCTGTGAAATATTTCCCGGTTAATAAACCTCTTTCCATTGGGCTGTAAGCAATTATTCCGATGTTTTCTGCGATTGTTAGCGGAATCAAATCGGTTTCGATTTTACGATTCAGCATGCTAAACGGTACCTGGTTTGATGCTAATTGAATTGTTTTTTGCGCTTCCTGAATTTGCGAAGCACTATAATTACTAACTCCCGCCGCTCTGATTTTTCCTTGTTGAATCAAAGTTTCAAGCGCTTCTATCGTTTCCTGAATTGGCGTTGTAGAATCTGGCCAGTGAATTTGCAATAAATCGATATAATCGGTTTGAAGACGTTTTAAGCTTTCTTCGACTTCTTTAATAACATTTGCTTTTGAAGCGTATTTGTAAACCGGGATTTTCTTTCCGTTGTCATCGGCATCGAAGAAGAAATCGCCTTTTCCGTTATTGCTTCCGTCCCAAACCAAACCAAATTTGGTTAATAACTGAACTTTTGAACGATCGTGAGATTTTATAGCTTCGCCAATCATTTCCTCGCTTAAACCAAATCCGTAAAAAGGAGCGGTGTCGATTGTGGTCACGCCATGGTCGATTGAAGCCTGAATGGAAGCGATTGAATCTGCTTTTTCGTTTCCGCCCCACATATTTCCGCCAATGGCAAATGCGCCGTATGTAATAGTTGATAATTCAAGTTCGGTATTGCCTAATTTTCTATATTCCATAATGTTGTATTTTTAAATCTTAAATTTCACTTGGCAAAATTATACCATTTTTAAGAGTGTTAACTTGTATATATTTGTCTTTTTTATGTAAATTTGCAACTTCAAATAATTTACATCTCATGAAAAAAGAAAATCTATACGAGCCGTTTACCGTTTCCTTTGAAACTCTGGATGAATATCCGGATGTTGGGGATCGACATAATTTCTTCGAATTGGTTTATATTTTGGAAGGAACAGGTTCGCAGTGCATCAACAAAAATATTTTTGAATATGATGCGGGACATATGTTTTTACTGACGCCTGAAGATTGTCATAATTTTACTATCGAGACGAAAACAAAGTTTTTCTTTTTGAGATTTAATGATATTTATTTGAAGAACTCCAGTTTACAAAATGAAAACATTCAGCGTTTAGAATATATTTTGCAGAATGCGAATCATCAGCCGGGCTGTATTTTGAAGAATCAGGCTGATAAATGTTTGGTAAAAGTGATGGTTGAGGCGATTTGTCGTGAACATCAGGATAAAGATGTTTACAATCAGGAATTGATTCAGCAATTGGTGAACACACTTATTATTATTGTAGCGAGAAATATTGCAAAGTATTTACCGGAACAGGTGAATGTGGGAACTGAAGGGAAAGCGATGGATATCCTGCAATATATTCAGAATAATATTTATTATCCGGAGAAAATAAAAGCAGAGTCATTAAGCGAATATTTCGGAATTTCGAATACTTATTTAGGACGTTATTTTAAAAAACATGCTGATGAAACAATGCAACAATATATTAGCAATTACAAAACCAAACTGATCGAACATCGTTTGCAATTCAGTGATAAACGGATTAATGAAATTGCTTATGAATTTGGTTTTACGGATGAAAGCCACTTTAATAAATTCTTTAAAAAGCAAAGAGGGAATAGTCCTTCGGAATTTAGGAAAACGATTCGAATTAGCGCGTAAATATTGGCACGCGATGATGTGGATTCGCAAGCGAAAACACGGATTATCGCGGATTTTTTTGTTTTAGATTTGAACGGATTTAATCTTGATTTTCTTTGCCGGTTATAAAATCGAAATGTTCTGTTTTGCCGGTTTTCAGATTGTTGATTTCGTTTTTTAGAAGTTCTTCTAATGATTCAGCTACTATATTTCGTTCCCAGGATTCGTTTTGAAGTTCTATGATTTGGCCGAATTTTCCTTTTTCGGCAGGGTCTGTATCATAGATTAAATAATCGCCATTTCTTCCTGTTGCAAACGGAATCCATTTTGGGTTTGCGTAGTTATTGGTTTTTATTTTATCAAAATCTATTTCCAGTTCCGGAAGATCGTCTTCGTCAAATTGTAAATCTTGTATAGAGTTCCATTCGTCTTTGATGTCTTCAAACGGAATAAGATCGTAAGTCCAATTGTTGATCAAAAACTGAAAAGCAGAAGTTACGGCATCGTATTCTACGTTTTGAACTTTATAAAAATTTTGAAGAGCCGGCGGTATTTTGATTTCTTCTTCTAATTCAGAATGTTCTTCTAAATTTTCTGCAGAAATCCCGTCTGCGAGATTGTAATAACGATTGTCTGATTCAATAATTTTATTGATTTCGGTAATCCATTCTTGCCATAAGGATTCGAATTGTTTAAATTTTTCATCAATAGGCAGGCTGGGCTTTTTAATCTTTTCCTGGTAAGCAGCTATGTCGATTGCTGTTATTTTATCATCATCTTTATTAAACCAAACGCTGATTCCGTTAAGAATAAAGGCACCGCTGTCATCACCCTTAAAAAGTTTTACAAGTTGTTTTTTATTGGTTGTGTAAAATTCAAAAAGATTTTGATCTTCAAAAATAAATTCTCCTGAAAAAGACTGTTTTGAGCAGAAATCATAAGTTCCATAATTTAGATCCAATAATAAATTTTCTGCATTTTTTCCCTCTTTAGAAAATGCAATTAAACCATGATTGTCCCAAGTATAAATTTGGTTATGCTCACTCTTTTTTAATCTTGCTTCGCCTAAAATTGTTTTTAAAACCGCTATTTCAACAGGAAATTCGACAGCAATGTCATTAATTTTAAATTCTTTTTTAGATAATGAGATTTTTAATGACATACTATTTTACGGATATTAGAAATATTAGATGATTTTTTTTATGACACGAAGCTTGTGGGTATGTTTGTTCAATTCCGGATTGTAAATTCCTAAATGGTCTAAACGGTCAATACGAACTTTTCCACTTGCGTGAATGATGTAATTGTTGTCCATAATGATTCCGACATGAATGATGTTTCCTTCGTCATTGTCAAAAAAAGCTAAATCTCCAGCTTCGCTTTCTTCGATAAAACTTAAAGGTTCTCCTTCAAGTGCTTGCTGTGAGGCATCGCGATGAATTTTATAGCCGTTTAGTTTGTAAACCATTTGCGTGAAACCGGAACAATCGATTCCGAAAGGTGTTTTACCTCCCCATAAATAGGGAGCGTTCAGATACATAAAAGCTGTATTTATTAAAGCGCTTTTGGGTTTTACACCACTGGTTTTTGTTCCTTCGAAATCAAAGTTTGAAGTATTAATTTCGCTATTATTTAAAAAAGATAATGATGCGCCAAGCGGAATTGGTAATAATAAATTATCCGGCGCACTGATATAATCAATCAAATCAGCATTTAAGATAATTGCTTCTTTGCTTAACTGATTGTAATTGGCTTCAGAAATTACCTGATATTGTTTCGAATCTACCCAGCCTTCATAGTCATCAAACTGAATTTTTATTCGGGCCCATTGATTTTGACGTTCTAAAATTTCGATGTGCTCGCCAAACAAAAGTTGTGTAACGATTTCACTTCTGTCACTTGGTTCAGATCGAACGGGTACTATGGCTAGATTGCAAATTCCGAACATTTAGGGTAATTTATAAGTTGAAAATTGGGAGTTACTATTTTAAATAACTCCCAATCTATTGTATTATTATTTAAGCTCTTTCGATAACAATTGCAGATGCTCCACCACCGCCATTGCAAATTGCAGCAGCTCCGGTTTTAGCATTGTTTTGTTCTAAAACATTTAGTAAAGTTACGATGATTCTGGCTCCTGAACAACCTAAAGGATGTCCTAGTGAAACAGCACCGCCATTTACGTTTACTTTATCGTTATCCAGATCAAGGATTTTTGAATTGGCTAATCCAACCACTGCGAAAGCTTCGTTGAATTCGAAATAATCAACATCTCCAATGGCGATTCCGGCTTTGTTTAAGGCTTTTGGTAATGCTTTTGCCGGGCTTGTTGTAAACCATTTTGGTTCCTGAGCAGCGTCTGCATAACCTTTGATGTACGCTAAAGGTTTTAATCCTAATGAGATTGCTTTTTCTTCAGACATTAAAACTAAAGCAGCAGCTCCGTCGTTGATTGTAGAAGCATTTGCAGCAGTAACTGTTCCGTCTTTGGTGAAAACAGCAGCTAATGAAGGAATTTTATCCAATTTTACATTAGTGTATTCCTCATCTTTAGAAACGATAATTGGTTCACCGCGTCTTTGTGGTACTTCGACAGGAACAATTTCGTTGTCGAATTTTCCGGCATCCCAGGCTTTTGCACTTCTTTCGTAGGATTGAATAGCAAAATTGTCTTGGTCCTCACGGCTGATGTTGTATTCAGATGCACATAAATCAGCGCAAACTCCCATTGCGTTGTTATCGTAAGCATCTGTCAAACCATCTTTTTGCATTCCGTCAAGCATAGTTGCCGGGCCAAATTTAGTTCCGTTACGCATCTGTACGTAGTGCGGAATCAAGCTCATGTTTTCCATTCCTCCGGCAACTACAATTTCAGCATCACCACAAGCAATAGCCTGAGCAGCGAACATTACAGCTTTCATTCCGGAAGCACAAACTTTGTTTACAGTTGTAGCAGCAACTTCTTCAGACAAACCTGCGAAAAGCGCGGCCTGACGTGCTGGAGCTTGTCCAACTCCTGCCTGAACAACGTTGCCCATAAAAACTTCATCAACTAATTTTGGGTCCAGGTTAATTTTTTGAAGTGCGCCTTTTATAGCGGCGGCACCTAATTTTGGTGCGGGTACGGTAGATAAACCTCCCATGAAACTTCCGATAGGTGTTCTAACGGCAGAAACGATAACAACTCTTTTGTTCATTTTCTGTTAATATTAGTTAATCAAGCAAATTTACTCTTTATTTAAATAAATTCAAATTTTGTATGAATATGTATCAGTTTCATTGGATTTTAAATTTAATATCATTTTTTTGTTAATTCTATTTGTTTGATTGTGAAGTGGTTTAAAAAAAAGATTGAAAAAAGTTTAAAAAAAGCACAGAAATAGTTGTGAGATATGGAATGTTGTCTTACATTTGCAACCGCAAAACAGAACACGTTTCTTGAGCTTGGAGAGGTGCCAGAGCGGTAATGGAGCAGATTGCTAATCTGTCGACGGGTAACCGTCGCCAGGGTTCGAGTCCCTGTCTCTCCGCTTAATTTTTGCCTTCGGGGTGTAGCGTAGCCCGGTTATCGCGCCTGCTTTGGGAGCAGGAGGCCGCAGGTTCGAATCCTGCCACCCCGACAGAAACTTTGCCATAAAGTTTTAAAACAAATGGACGCATAGCTCAGCTGGATAGAGCACCTGCCTTCTAAGCAGGCGGTCGAAGGTTCGAATCCTTCTGCGTTCACATAAAAAGCCATTCAATCGAGTGGCTTTTTTGTTTTATTAAGATGGCTTAGTGGTATATATTAGCTGGATTTAAGATTTTGATTTTCAAGTATAAATCCAGAAAGTTAAGTAAAGAATAAGGACGCATAGCTCAGCTGGATAGAGCACCTGCCTTCTAAGCAGGCGGTCGAAGGTTCGAATCCTTCTGCGTTCACGAAAAGCCATTCAAATCGAGTGGCTTTTTTGTTTTCTGCAATTCCCGAAAAATGAAATTGTCCTTTATCATCTTTTTTATAAAATGTTTGCACGTAGTTTGCACATGAAGACCATAATTCAACCTTTATTATGGTAAAATACACTGCCTGAAGAATTACGCATTTTGGATAACAATGAACTTTAGTATTTATTTTTATTAGTTTTGAAAAACTAAAGATAAAACGGAGCATAGATGCGACAGAACCTTTGTAAAGGCTGTTACAAAAATGTTGCTGGATTTTACTGAAAACTGCTGCATGACAGATTCCTCAGTTTTAATGAATTCTAACTTTTCAAGGTAGTTTTGACAACAATAGTTTGATCTTAGCTAAGACCAGTTCAGGTTCATCAAGCTGGATAAAATGTCCTGACTTTATTGTTGTTATATGCGTGAAATCAGTCACTCCGGCCTTAAGCGATTCCTGTGCATCGTACCATAGTTGTCTATCGGTCATATCATGTTCAGCATCAATTTTCATACTATTTATTGCAATAACTGGAACGTCAGGTAAATTAGGCAGTCCTTTCATGTATCTGAAATCCTCGATTAATTGCAGGGTTTCTAATGCTATTCCTGAATTAGCGCCATAATCGGCCTTAAAAGCGTTATATAGGGAGTCTATCTGACTCTGCGAAAAATGGTTATACTTTTCATGAGAAGCATCAACAAATACTAATCCAGCAACTTTCTCTGGATTTTTTACAGCAAAATCCCTAATGATCAATCCTCCCAATGAGTGACCTACAAGGAGTACTTTTCTGCCGTTTGCAAATTTATCAATAACCACTTCAAGCTCACTTCTTAATTTATTGATGTCTCTGGGTGTATTAGTGCCAGATTCTGATTTTCCGTAACCGGCTCTATCGTATAATAAAACATCAGAATCTAAAGTATTAGATATGGATACAATCTCTGAGGATTTCCCGGTACTGTACCAGGACGTATGATCATTCCCGAGACCAGACTCAAAAACAACTAAGTATTCTGAACTTTTAGATACTGAGTAAGCTATTAATTTATGCGTTCCTAACTCTACTTCAGTACCAGTATATTCTGAATTGCGATTTTTATCGTCATCAGAGCAGGAGGTAAGACTGAGAGAAGAAATAGCTGTTATAAAGAAAAATAATTTTCTAATTGCATTGACTTTTTTTAGATTTAATTTTTTGGGTGCGTTTTTTAAGATCATCAGTATTATTTTAGTTTCTTTTGTAACTTCGATACAAATATCAATATTACTGAGCACCCGAAAGTTCGGATTTATGAATCCGAACCTATTTACAAACAAATTCCAGGCTGCAAATTTACTATTTGCATAAAAAGTCAAATATTATAAAACAATTTGTACCAAAGCAAGATTTGTTTTTTTAAACTGAGATGGGGTTTTATAGGTTGTTTTCTTAAAAGTAGTATTAAAAACTGTTTTAGAATTGAATCCAACCTCAAAAGCAATTCCTATTAAACTTAAATGTTGCATGCCAGGATGCAGCATCATTTTTTTTGCCTCTTCGATGCGGTACCTATTTATAAATTGATAAAAATTTTCATTAAAACCTTTATTAATGATGTAAGAAAGTATGTGAGATGAAATCTTTAATTGAGAAGCTAATTTGAATAAGCTTAATTCAGGATCCAAAAAAGGCTTTTTGTTTTCCATTACCAGAATCAAACAAGATTTCATTTCTTGTAGATACACATCAGAGATTAGTTTTTTCTGGCTTACTTCTGAATTCGAAGCCTCAATTATAATGATGTCGATTTCTTCTTTTTCTTGTTTGTTAAGCGGGATAAAATCTTTTTGCTTTAAAGAAAAATAAGCAATAAAAAAAATCCCGACCAGATAAATCAGACTGGCAAAATGATCAAATAGATAATTATTTTTTGCTATTTTAAAGACGTTGTCAATCAACCAAAGCCCAGTTACAATCAATATACAAATGACTACTTTCTGTAACCATTTTAAGTTGATTGTTTCTGTATTAGAAGTATACAGAAACAGATGCTTTTGATATGCAACAATTTCTTTATAAGACGAAATACAATATAAAATAACCTGAAGACAAAAAAATAAGTCAAAAACAATAACAATAATTTCGGCATTTTTTCTATCAGCAGTTGTTGGGGCTGGTACCTCAATCAGGAGTGAAATTAAAATTAAAAGTAGCATTAGAAAAGCAAATGCAAAATGAAAATTATCTTTTACGCGCCATTTTCTATTAGGTCTAATGAAATAAATTATACTAAAGTAAAAAACCGGAGCGATAATAAAATCCGTTATCCCCAGAAAATCGTTTATGAGCATTCTGGTTTTTAAAAACTGAGTTTTTTCTAATAAGTCATTAAACTGAATAATGAAAATGCACAAAATAAAAGAACCAAACCATCGACTAGCCTTGCAGTTGGAGTGATTAATATTTGCAAAGATTAAAAATGCAAGTAATAAAGTTGTACCCGCAACAAAAAAGCTGATTAGTTGATCCATTTAAAAAAATAAGAATATATGTTAAATGTTTTTGAAAACAACAAAATTACCATATTATTTATAACCATTTTCACTTCACGATGAAATTGAATTTCTGCTTAAATTACCATGGATAATTTTATTTTTGAGACATTTTAAAAATGGAAATCAATATATTTGCATAAGAGGAAAAATCATATCGAAAGTTTAACCAGTTATATTTTATTACATTTAGCGAATGATTAGTTTTACTTCATTGCATCACAAAATATCCTCAAAATAGTCGGCTAAAATTTTTAAATCTTCAAATAAAAGGTTTGAATTCACTCCTTCTAAGTTCACCAAAACCTCCAAAATGTATTTAATATTTTCGGAGGTTTTTTTGTTTATAAATATTTGATTTTGCTAGTTTAAGGAGGTTATCTATTTTGATTATCTTCTTTTTTTATTGAAAGTATTAGACCTTTAGCCAACTCATGTTTTCCGTCGTTTTTACGAAACTGAAAAACATATTTTTTTAAACGCTTTTGCAATAATTTTAAGTTTCAATTTCGTTAAAATCAATTTTTAAATGTTTTTTTGAAAGCCCAAAAAAACAAGTGCTTTTTACAATTAGATCAAAAAATATTTTCTGTTTTTTTGATCTTAATATCGAAGAAGATATTTGTAATTATCCTATGCCTTTAGACTAATATCCATCAATATTACTTTTCATTATTCAATACCTGTAAACAATAAACAGCATACAGGATCATGATCGTAGAAAATGAAAGATTTTATTTTTTGAGGATTAAAAAAATGAATATGCGACGAGAATAGTAAATTGAAGACGAGAATAGTAAATTGAACAGGAGTAAAATGTTAAGTAAAAACAAATTAATAATCCTTAATTCTGGTGTCAGATTGTTTTATATTCTTTTTTTATCAGAAGAGATAAAAAAGAAAGAAAGTAATTTTATTATGTTCTGCCTGAAAAAAGTTCACTTTTTTTTGCTCCTATAATCTTTACGAGTTTATCAAGTTTTGATAATTTTAAATCAACGTTTTCTGTTTCAATTTTACTGTATTGACTTAGCGACATCTCCATTTGAATAGCAACGTATTCTCTGGTTAACTTATTTCGTTCTCTAATTTCTTTAATTTTTATACCAACCATATTACTTAAAATGAATTAAAAAATTAATACTTAAATCATTGTCTATAACAACTTGCAGCAAATCTATTTATTAAAATTATGATCAAAAAACACTGTGATAAACTACTTTGGTTTAAATTAAACATTTCAAATTTTCAGCATGTTTTGTAAAATTAAAAAAGCTTAATTAAAAAGATAAAATTGAAAACCTAAAGATAAAAAATAAAAATTAATGATAGCACAAAATAAATGATTGATTTGCAGTATTTTATTTCTCTTTTTTAAGAAAATAATTAAATAGTAAAGTCATTAAATTATTAAAAGATTAACGAATTATAAATTTACGTTTAGGTATATTTTTTTTAAATTTACACATCATCTAATTACTCGTTTTTGTGGAAATCCATTTGATTCTTCTTTCATTTATTACTGGAATATTTGGAACTACAGTTTCATCCATTATACTAAAAAATTATAAATCCAATCAAGCCATAAATATTTATTTTATTGTATTTATGATGTTGATTTCTTTGATCCAATTGGGGATGGGGCTAAATCTTCTTTTCTTTCAAAAAGCAATATTTACTAATTTTTATTTTGAATCGAGTATTTCAATACTAATATTACCGATAGTTTATATCTACTTTAGAAAATTGTTTAGTAAGGAAAGTAACGTAACCATCAATAGTGTTTTACTTCATGCTATTTTTCCATTAACGTATTTTTTGGTGGTACTTTTCAAAAGCTACCCCTTGGATAAATCCTTCTATTTTTATTTTAATGATAATATTGTATACTACTTTTTTGGTGTATTTGTATTGCTGTATGTTTATCTCTGCTCGATGCTTTTATATAGAAACATATTGGATAAAAAAGGAGATAATAATCATCATTTTAGAAATACGTGGATATCTAAATGGACAAAATTTATTTATCTTGAAATCATCATAATGGCATTTGCGCCATTGATATTGTACTGGTTCAAGGATCTTACAGAAACAGATTCGATATACCAGCCGGTAAGTTGTGTCACTCTACTAATTGTATGCTGTAAAATAGTATGCTGCCCTGAGATATTTTATGGATATACACATCTGAAAAATAAAATCAACGAAGAGGGAGATACTCCTTTAAAATTTAATTCGATTTGGATTCTTTCGAATACAAATATCCCTAATAGCCTGCAGGATCAGGTTTTGAAAGCGAAAATTGATAGTAGCTTACCTGAATATATTAAGGAAATTGAATCTCTGATTCTTAATGATGTTTTTTTTATTCAGTCAGATGTAAAAATTAAAAATTTGTCAAATAAATTAAAAATCCCTAAAAGCCATTTAAATTATATATTCAAATACCATTCAACTGTTACCTTCATAGAATTAAAAAAAATAATAAAAATACACCACGCCACTGTCCTGATAAAAAATAATTATCTGCAAACTAACACACTTAATTATTTAAGTAAAGAAGTTGGTTTTGCTTCTTATGATCCGTTCTACAGAAGTTTTAAAAAATATACAGGAAATACGCCTTTGGATTACTATAACTTAGTAAGAGCCAACAAATAATGACAATTAGAAATAAGTTTTGCAACGACCGGAAATGAAATTGTTTTTATTAGGCAGTACTATATCTTTAAAATTATAACTCAGGGTTGTTTTTTAGTACTTTTAAATTAATGTTATAGCCGTAGGACGTATTAGTCTTTTTTGTGCTCTTAATGCCATAGATTAGTTATGACATTGGCGGAAATAACTTGCAGATGTTTTTTAAAATAGGTCTTTTCTTCTATTTGTTTTATTTTCAAAAAAAAGCGAAACATCAAATCTAAAAATAAACTCAATTGACACATCTAGAACTTCTGCTATTTTTTCTAATTTGGATACAGTTAAATCAACCTCTCCACGCTCAATTTTCCCATAACCGCTAGTACTCATTTTAAGCTCATCGGCCACATGGTCCCTGGTTAGGTTTTTTAATTCTCTTATTTTTTTTATATTCTTGTACACTGCAGGATTCATCTTTTAAAACTTGTAATTAACTTACTTTAGCTACATTAATTCCAAAAGTAAATATTTCGTTTTTTTTTTTTCGTTACAACTGTAACTTTAATTCCTAATAAAGGACATTTTAACACTTGTTAAAGACTTAATAGTAAAAAAAAGTTTTTTATTTCGAAAAACTTTCTAAACATTGCCATGTAAGAAAAAACAAAATAATCGACATTCTTTATGTTAATTTTATTATTTATATTCATCAAAAGGATTAGACTAGTGTTTTTATTACAAAACCCCAAGCTAATGTGTGATTACTACAATTATAAAATAAAATCAAATATTCAGTTGATAAAGTTTATTACATTTAAACCGTAATAAAATTTATTACATTGAAGAAAAAACAAATTTCATTCAAAAAAACCACACAAAAAAATGCTGATAAACCTTTTTTATCTATTTTCAGGATTACTTGGACTAATCTGTTTTATAATTATAATAATGCAGTTTAAATACAATAAATTATTAAACATTTATTTATTACTCTCTTTTAAGTTACTTGCTCTCAATTTTTTACTCAAAGGTTTGGATGGTTTTAATATTTTGTGCTTAACTGAAATGGGGCATAATGCGTATTATCCTTTTCTAATTGTAATTATTCCGGCAATGTATTTGTTTTTTATTAATATTGATAAAGACAGTAAAAAATTCAACTATAAGGAGTTGGTGCATTTTATTTTTCCGATATTTTTAGTGGTATTTAATTTACTTGCCAGGAGATTACTGATTGAATCGGTACCGTTATTTACGATTAAGTTATTTTTTTCGATTTTGTTTGAGGCCTATGTTATTTACTATACTACAATTATTTATGTATTCTTAAAAAATAAAATCTGGAATAAAGAACTGGATCTTTTGAACATTAAACAAAATAGAATAGTAAAGCAATGGGCGTTTTTTATTTTTTATTTATACGCCTTAATTGTTTTTCACCTGATTGTTGTTATTTCTCTGAATTTGAAATCTGTAAATAATCTTGAATTAAATAACTATAAATTTTTTCCGGCTTTATTGCTGAACATCATGTATTTTAAAATATTATTTACTCCGGAAATATTGTATGGTTATACTGTCATGCTGGACAAAGTAAAAGAGCATGACAAATCTAATTTTATTTTAAAAGATTTATGGATTTTAGATTCTTTAGAAGGCATTACTAATGTTCAGGACAAAGCGCTAGGTGCAAAAATTGCAAAATATACTAGCAGCTATATTCACGATATTGAAAAATTGGTTTTTAAGCACGAAATTTTTCGAAACCCAAATGCATCGCTCAATGATATGGCGAATAGACTTAAAATACCCAAAAGTCATTTGACATTTGTTTTCAAGTATCTTTCAAGAGTAAGTTTTACTGAATTTAAAAAAATAGTACGAATACACGATGCATTACAATTAATAGAAAAAGGTTATTTACAGTCAAACACTATAGAATCTTTAGCCAGTAAAGTAGGATTTTCATCTTATAGTCCGTTTTATACAACCTTTAAGGAAGTGACAGGAATCTCTCCGCAGATTTACATTAAAAAGAAATAATTATAACATTCTTTCTTAGAAATATAAAGCCATAAATCTTTAAGAGTTTAAGATTTATGGCTTTGTATTTTTTAGTCGTTTGCATTATCTCCCAAAATCGTCTTGTAAGCGAACGATATCATCTTCATCAGAAGGGTGATCCGGATCAGTATGCTGCCAGATTTCAGCAACAATTCCCCAGGAATCCAAACCTGTCAAACGATGGCGTTCTCCTTTATTCATTTGAATAAATTGACCCGGATCAAGTATTTGAAGTTCTTTTTCTTCATCAGTATCACTTGTTTTTACACCAACAGGACCAGAAAGAATGGTCCAGATTTCGGCTCTTCTAAAATGATATTGCCAGGACAATCGTTTATTAGGTGCGACAATTAAAATTTTTGGGCTCAACTTATTGGTAATCTGAATTTCGGACATTTCTAAATGCGGAAAAAATTGCGCTGCAAAAGCTTGTGCTTGTTTTTCATCTATTACAAAAAAACCTCCCCATGGCCTTGTGTTATCCTGTTGTACTACTTTAAAATTTTGGTCTTCCAAAAATGAAGCGATCTTTTTAAATATTGTATCCTTGTCTGCTTCTTTAGATAAATTAAAATCCATTTTTTTATTTCATTTTTATTAAATCGCGATCTTAATTTCTGCGGCTTTGTGCTTAATTTTTAAGACATAACCCAGAGATTCTAAAATCAGGACATAGTGAGAATTAGTTACTTCTTTGATTACAGCATCATGATTTAAAAAAGGGCCTGAATTTACTTTAATCGTTTCGCCAACATTGTATTGGCTAATACTAATAGCGGCGTCTTCAGTAAGCCACTCTTTTATAGTGCTGATTTCTTTATCTTTTACAATGGCATGTTTTCCTAGCCAGTATAAATACCGGATGGCTCCGCGTGATAAAAAAACTAAATTTCGGTCTTTATCAGCCAATTGAACAAATACATAGTTACTAAAAAGCGGTACTTCCAGCGTTTTTTTTCTGTCTGAATATTGCTTTGTAGTTTTTATTAAAGGACAATAGCAGTTTACGCCCAACTGCGTGAGTTGGTCAGCAACTCTTTTTTCCCATTTTGGTTTTGTATAGATAACGTACCAGTTCATTTTATATATGTTTTTGGATTGTACAAGATGATTTTTAGTCTTTTTTATACCACTTTAAGAACCAATTGCCTGATAAATGAAACCAATAGATTCCAGTTCTGTTTTATTTAAAATATTTCTGCCATCAAATACAAAAGCCGGTTTTAGCATCGAATCGTATATTTTTTGCCAGTCATAAGTCTTAAATTCGTCCCATTCTGTGAGCACTGCAATGGCATGTGATTCCTGACAAGCTTCATAAGGATTTTGGTAAGAACCCAGGCTTGCTTTGTTTTCTTCCTGCGATCTGGTTTTTAAATAATCTAAATCGGCCAGTATTTTTTCTCTGCTTACTTTAGGATCATAAACTGCAATTTTAGCCTGTTCCGAGATTAGATCATCTGCAACATAAATAGCTGCCGATTCTCTGGTATCATTCGTATCTTTTTTGAAAGCCCAGCCAAAGAATGTTATTTTTTTATCGGCAACCGTATTATATAAAGTTTGTGTTATTTTGGTCGAGAATCTTTTTTTCTGATAATCGTTCATAATAATAACCTGCTCCCAATAATCAGCCACTTCATTTAATCCGTATGATTTTGCGATATAAACTAAGTTTAAAATATCTTTTTGAAAACAAGAACCTCCAAATCCAACTGATGCTTTTAGAAATTTAGAACCAATTCGGCTGTCCATTCCAATCGCTTTTGCTACTTCATTAACATCAGCACCGGTTTTTTCGCAAAGTTCAGATAAAGCGTTTATCGACGAAATGCGCTGTGCCAGGAAAGCATTGGCAGTTAGTTTAGACAATTCTGAAGACCATACATTTGTAGTTAATATCTTTTCTTCGGGAACCCAATTTTTGTAAACATCAACTAATGCCTCAATTGCTTCTTGTCCTTCAGGAGTTGTTTCGCCACCTATTAAAATTCGGTCCGGATGTAATAAATCAGTAACAGCTGTTCCTTCTGCCAGGAATTCAGGATTGGATAAAATTTGAAATTGCACTCCGTTTCCGGTGTTGTCCAGAATACTTTTGATAGCCTCAGCAGTTCGTACCGGCAGAGTAGATTTCTCTACCACAATTTTATCATCTTTTGAAATTTTGGCGATTTGTCTGGCGCAAAGTTCAATATATTTTAAATCGGCTGCTTTTCCTTTTCCTTTTCCATACGTTTTCGTTGGCGTATTTACTGAGATAAAAATAATCTGGGCTTCTTCTATCGCTTTTTCAACATCGGTAGAGAAAAATAAGTTTCTTCCTCTGGCTTCCTCTACAATAGCACTAAGCCCTGGCTCGTAAATTGGAATATTGGCTACATCCTTATCATTCCAGGCCGCTATGCGTTCTGTATTTAAGTCAACAACTGTTACTTGTATGTGTGGACATTTTTTAGCAATTACTGCCATGGTGGGTCCACCAACATAACCAGCACCGATACAGCAGATTTTAGTAATTTTAGTTTTCATAATATTTTATCTGTTCTTCTTTGAATGTTAAATTAATATTTATTGATACTTGACTTTTCTTTAAATACCTATTAATAGTATAGCGGTATATTAATTGTAAATTATTGAATATTAATTATTTGTAAGATTTTGTTTTGTGCAGTTAAATACACTTTAACAGTTTGTTTTTGTTGCAAATAGATTTAATATATAGGTAAGTGAAATTAATTGTGTTTTATTTCTTTAGACGCTCTTTTCAATTGTAATTATTCCTTATTAAGACTTTTTAACCACTAAATTAAGTTTCGATTATTCTGAGTCTGTGTTAATTTTGCCTTGTTGGTAGTCGTTTTTTTGTAGTCACTTTCCAACTTTTTCCAAACATAATAAGTCAAAAAAATAATAAATTTTATTTTTTTTAGGGATAGTAAAATGTAACTATTCACGGGGAACCCTTGTTCAATTTTAAAATATTTGTATAAATATCTTTTACAGCCCGATTTATTTTTTGAACTCATTTATAAGCAAAAAACCAATATTATGAAAACAGGAATAACCTTTAGTGCTTTTGATTTATTGCATGCGGGTCATGTGAAAATGCTTGAAGAGGCGAGATTACATTGTGATTATTTGATTGTTGGCTTACAAACAGATCCAACGATTGACAGACCTACAAAAAACAAACCCACGCAGACAGTTGTAGAACGTTACATTCAGTTGAAGGCGTGCAAGTTTGTAGATGAGATTGTGCCTTATACCACAGAGCAGGATTTAGAAGATATCTTAAAAGCTTTTCAAATCGATGTGCGCATTGTAGGTGATGAATATAAGGAAAGGGATTTTACAGGCAGAAACTATTGCGAAGAAAAAGGTATTGTACTTTATTTCAATACGAGAGACCATCGTTTTTCGAGTTCTAATTTACGCAGAGAGGTTTTTCAGATTGAATTATTAAATGAGAAAATATGAATTCAACAAATAAAATAATACATGTTGTGCTAACGGGAGGAGTAGGAAGCAGGCTTTGGCCACTTTCCCGTAAAAGCCAGCCCAAGCAATATCTGGATTTATTTGAGGGTAAATCGCTATTTGAACTGACTTTAGAACGAAATGCCGCAGTGGCAGATGATGTTGTAGTGGTTGGAAACAGAGATAATAGTCATTTGACGGAGAACGTCATGAAAAAATTAGGTGTTCCTTTTACGCATATCATTGAAGCTACGCCAAGAAATACAGCTGCTGCAATTGCTTTTGCTGCATTTAATGCTGATCCGGATGACATATTGATCGTAACACCATCTGATCATATCATAGAAGGAGAAGTACAATATAAGGCGGGATTGGATCAGGCTATAGCATTAGCAAAAAATAACTTTTTAGTCACTTTTGGTATACAGCCTTTAAGACCGGAAACCGGCTATGGATATATTGAATTTGATGGAGATACAGTATTGGCATTTCATGAAAAACCAAATTTAGAAAAAGCAATATCCTTTACAGAAAGCGGAAGATTTTTGTGGAACAGTGGTTTGTTCTGTTTTAAAGCTGGTTTCTTTTTAGAAGAGTTAAAAGTACAGGAACCGGAACTTTACAAGCGAGCCCAACTGGTTTGGCAGGATAATGTCGATGGTTTATTAAATTATGAATTATCGCTTCAAATACCTTCTATCAGTGTAGACTACGCTGTAATGGAGCGAAGTAAAAATATAAAAGTAGTGGCTACTCATTTCGAATGGTCTGATTTAGGATCTTTTGAAGCGGTATATGATTATTTGATGCAAAACGGACATTCAGCAGATCTTAACGGAAATATTGTAATTGGTTCTGATGTGCATACGGCCTTTGTAGGTTTAGAAGATTGCTTATTGGTTCATACTCCTGATGCCCTTTTGGTTTTACAAAAAAAATATTCGCAAGAAGTTAAAGAGGTGTATCAACAGCTGGAGTTATCAGGTTCTTGTTTGATTTAGCGCAGCAATTTGTATTGACAATCACCGGACCTAAAGAAAACAGAATTCATCTCTGCACAAGATGAAAAGTACAAAATCAAAACAAAATAAAAGATAAATAATTATGGCTAAAGTAGCACTAATAACAGGGGTAACTGGTCAGGATGGAGCTTATTTAAGTGAGTTTTTATTAAAAAAAGACTATATTGTTCATGGCGTAAAAAGAAGAAGTTCTTTGTTTAATACAGATCGTATTGATCATTTGTATCAAGATCCGCATGTAAATAATCAACGATTTATATTGCATTATGGCGACATGACTGATAGTACGAACTTAATTCGTTTGATTCAGCAAATTCAGCCCGATGAGATTTATAACCTGGCAGCAATGAGTCATGTTCAGGTTTCTTTTGAAATACCGGAATATACAGGAAACGCTGATGGTTTAGGAACACTAAGGGTTTTAGATGCAGTTCGTTTGTTAGGATTAGAAAAGAAAACCCGTATTTATCAGGCTTCTACATCTGAGTTATACGGAAAAGTTCAAGAAGTTCCACAATCAGAAACTACGCCTTTTTACCCTCGTTCTCCGTATGCTGTTGCAAAAATGTACGCCTACTGGATAACGGTTAATTACAGGGAAGCTTATGGAATGTATGCCTGTAACGGAATTTTATTCAACCATGAATCTCCTATTCGTGGAGAAACCTTTGTAACCAGAAAAATTACCCGTGCGGTTTCCAGAATTGCCTTAGGATTGCAGGATAAATTTTATTTAGGAAATCTTGATGCGCAAAGAGATTGGGGACACGCTAAAGATTATGTACGTATGATGTGGATGATTCTTCAGGCAGAAGAGCCGGAAGATTGGGTTATTGCAACAGGTACTACAACTCCGGTTCGCGAATTTGTTAAAATGAGTTTTGCTCACGTTGGTATCGAATTAGCGTTTACAGGAACTGGTGTAGATGAAAAAGCGTATGTCGCAATTTGTCGTAATCCGGATTATCAAATCGAAATAGGAAAAGAAGTTTTGGCGGTAAATCCTCGTTATTTCCGTCCAACAGAAGTCGAATTATTGATTGGTGATGCCACCAAGGCCAATACTAAACTAGGCTGGACTCCGGAATATGATCTTCAGGATTTAGTGACCGATATGATGGAATCAGATGTGAAATTAATGAAAAAAGATCACCATCTGGAAGAAGCAGGATATCAAACAATGAATTATTACGAATAAAAATGGGTTTAGATAAAACAGCAAAAATATATATTGCCGGACATCGCGGGATGGTAGGCTCAGCAGTTTGGAGAGCATTAGAAAAGAAAGGATATTCAAATCTAATAGGTCAGTCTAGTCAGGAATTAGACCTTCGCAATCAGGAAGCTGTGAGAGCATTTATATCCAGAGAAAAACCGGATGCCATTATTGATGCGGCAGCAAAAGTAGGAGGGATTCTGGCAAACAAAGATTACCCGTATCAATTTATTATGGAGAACATGCAGATCCAGAATAATCTTATTGATACTGCTTTGCATGCAGGAATAGAAAAGTTTATTTTTTTAGGCAGCTCTTGTATTTATCCTAAACTGGCTCCGCAACCCTTATTAGAAGAATATCTCCTGACAGATTCCCTGGAACCCACTAATGAGTGGTATGCGCTGGCTAAAATTTCAGGAATTAAATCCTGCGAAGCCATCAGAAAACAATTTGGAAAAGATTATGTGAGTCTCATGCCCACTAACTTATACGGCATTCATGACAATTTTGATTTGACAAGTTCGCATGTTTTACCTGCTATGATACGCAAATTTCATGAAGCTAAAGAAAACGATCATTCGCCTGTAACACTTTGGGGAACAGGAACACCGCTAAGAGAGTTTCTTTTTGTAGATGATATGGCACAGGCCGTTGTATTTGCTTTAGAAAATCAACTTCCGGATTATCTCTACAATGTAGGAACCGGGGAAGATTTAAGTATTGAAAAATTAGCCTGGACAATACAGCAAATTGTTGGACATCGCGGAGAAATTATATGGGATACAACAAAGCCAGACGGAACTCCACGAAAATTAATGGATAGTGCTAAAATGAATCAATTGGGCTGGAAACATCAGGTCGCTTTAGAAGAAGGAATTGAGGAAACCTACAACTGGTTTTTGGCCAATGTAGAAAATGTTAAAAAAGTTTCTTTTTAGTCTGATTTTAAAAAGGCACCTGAAGTAAATAATACTGAACTTTTATTTTTTTTATCTCCGGAAAAGCAATTGAAGTAGTAATAATAGTTTCAAATATTTTTAATGAAACATTAATTTTTAAATTTTAAAAACATGAATCAAAGTAAAGTATTGGTTTTTGATGACTTTCATTATTTTTCGAGATTTTTAAAGTATGAGTTCAAAGACATCAAATTTTTAACGGGTAATAAAAAGGCCATTATCTATGGAAATGAGATAAATACAGACCTTTCACTAATTGTTTTTGTCCTTTATTCTGAAGATGATTTAATCGATTTGTTTAGGTTGTATACTCATGGAATTCAGTTATTAATTTGCAATCACTGCCCGAAATTCCTGAATAAGTTTACCAATATAAAAAACATAGGGGTCTTAGATTGCTTAGAAACAAAAATGGGGTATCGGGATGATTTGCGTGTATATTTTGATGAAAAATTCAATTTTAATTAATGGATAATTGCACACAAAAATACTGCCCTATGGAGTTTCAATATCATCAAAGAATCTAATCAAAAAATCATAAAGAACATTAAGACCCAATGGATACAGAGTCTGACATGCATTAACACACAGATCAATCTTTCTTCATGGTAAGATCTAGTTTTATTTTAATTGTTTTGGGGTATAATTAAAAACGGTGTTACTGTATGCAGATGTTGTACTTATATGATAAGTAAGCATAACACTATTCTTGGGTCTTTTTATTGTTCTTCTCTAACCGCCGGCCAACACTACATTTTAGTCTTAGGACTATCTTAAAATCTTAAAAATTACGCACAATTATGTCAGTATATGAGTCAATAGTAAAAAATTTCGCGGCAAGTATATTCGGAATGGGGGTTAGTTTTCTTAACCAGATCGCAATGGTTCCTTTGTTTATTATGTACTGGGGAATTGATAAATATGCTGACTGGATATTAATTACGGCTCTTTCCTCGTTTTTTGCGATGACCGATATGGGACTCAACCGGGCAAGTAACAATGAATTTGTCATTAAGTACAATCAAAAGGATTATGATACCTGCTTAAAATTGCAAACAAATGCCTTCTTATTTGTTTTATCTGTATTTGGTGTGTTTCTTTTAGTATCTGTTTTGATCTTCGTCCTTTGGGGGTTTAAAGGAATGCTGGGAGTAGAGCACTTTACAGAAAAAGAAACCTCCGTTGCCTTTGTTTTACTTTTGTGTGAAGTTTTTGCCATGATGTATGGCAGAGTGTACCATGGTATTTTTAGGGCTACATCACGAACTCACGTAGTTATTGTAGCAGACAACCTGATACGTATGGCTGAGTTGATTATACTGTTTTGTGGGATCTTTTTTAAAATGGATATTATTTTAATGCTTATCATATATCTTATTCCTTCGATAGCAGGAATTTTGTTTAAGCATTTTGCTTCCCGAAAAACATTCGCATCAGGACTTTACCTGCGCAATTTTGATGGACCTGTTTTTAAATCGATTATGAAACCGTCGCTTGCTTTTATGTTTTTTCCGTTAGGGCAGGCCGTTTCCAGCCAGGGGATGGTGTTTGTAGTGAATGTACTTTTGGGCGGGACTTTTCTGGTTGTTTTTACCACAACAAGAACGCTTGTTAATTTTCTGCGTCAGATGATGAATATGTTGTCCACATCCATCAATCCTGAAATTTGTGCAGCTTACGGAAGAAAGGATTATAAAACGATATTAAATATTTACAACAAATCACTCGTAATCACATTTGCTGCTACTTTATTATGCATTATTTTACTGGTATTTACAGGAAAAACAATTTATATGGAATGGACCAAACATGCCATAGTATTCAATGAAGTTTTCTTTATAGGAATGTTGTTTGTACTCTTGATTTCATGCCTTTCCGGATTGTCAAGTGTCATTCCGCTTTCTACCAACACCCACGTTCGCTTTACGGTAGTATTTTTAATTTCTCAGGTTGCCGGAGTAGCATTGTGTTATGTGTTTCTAAAAATAGAACCTAATATGAACCTGATTCCTTTGGCACTTGTACTTACAGAATTTGCCCTTTTTGTATACACATTAAGGAATAACAATAAGTTTCTTAACATCAGCTTTAAAGAAATGTATGCCGGATTATGGGATCAGGCAAAATTTATTTTAAAAAAAAGTAAAGCAACTTTTACAGCGAGCTAATTGCTTGTAAAGAGGCTAATTAAATACCCTTAAAAATGTCAATCAAAAACACCTACAGGCTTTTAGTAAATAAGTACGATTTATTTACCGTGTTCCAAATTTGGAGATCCGGAAAAAAATATACCACAAAAATATTGAACCAAAATTACGTTACAACAACCCCTACTGTTCATTTTATACACAGATATATTACCAATAATACCGGAGATAAAGTTTGTGGCTATTACCAGTATTTTCTTCCGGAGTTTGACCAGTACAAATGCATCGTACACGATGTAAATAAAGTCGATTTCTCATTGATTAAAAAGAATGATGTAATACTTGTAGGCGGCGGCGGATTGCTTAACGCCATGCCCGAATGGAACTATAATATCAATAAAGCAGCAAAAAAAGCCGGAAAAGCAGTAGTATGGTCCGCAGGATTCAACTCTAATGCTAAACAAAAAATCAATAAAAAAGTCGATTTCAAAGCTTTTGATTTGGTTGCAGTTCGCGATTTCAAATACAATGATTTTCGTTATGTGCCTTGCGCTACGTGTGCTTTACCAGAATTACAGCAGGAGTATCCAGTCAAGAGATATATTGGAGTAGTGGCACATAAAGATGTTCCGCACCATCTTCCGCAGGAAATTCATGAATTTGATAAAATTACAAACAGCGCTTCATTAAAAGAAATGATTGCATTTATAGGAAGCTCTGAAGTGGTTTTAACCAATAGTTACCATGCCGTTTACTGGAGCATTTTAATGAAAAAGAAATGTGTACTGTTTGCCCCAAGATCCGAAAAGTATGATTTTTACAAATATCCGCCCGTTTTGTTTTCAGGAGATTTGGCCAAAGATATTTCTCAGGCTGTAATTTATCCCGATGCCTTAAAAGAAAGTCAGGCTCTTACTGACGAATTTGTCCAGGATATAAAATCATTAATAGAAAAAAAAGGCAATTATTAACCAAAGAACCTGCGTTTTAAACTAGTTCATTTTTAGTTTTTTTATCAAAAAGATCAATACATAATAAAGTGAAGATATTATCTATAGGAAATATGTCAGGCTTGTCCAATACTTGTCTGCATCGTCATTGGGCGTTAAAAAAGATTTCAGATGAAATTCATGTGGTCAATACACGCAAGAAACCCTTTTCTATCTGGTATCGAATTGCCTATCATTTGTTTCAGTCAGGTCTGGCGGTCAGGTTGCCGGATAATTCATCAGCCAATAAAAAAATAAAGGATTTTATAAGTAAAGCTACCGAATCTCCTTATGACATTGTCTGGATCGATAAAGGAGTTACCATAAACCGTAAAACTCTGGCACATATCAGGAAGCTTTCGCCTAATACAAAGATTGTAAGTTATTCACCGGATAATATGGCTTTAAGGCACAATCAGAGTCAAAATTATCTCGATTGTATTCCGCTTTATGATCTGCATTTTACCACAAAATCTTACATCCTTGAGCACATGCGACGTCTGGGTGCCAGAAAAATAGTTTTTACGAACAAACATTACGAACAAACTTTTCATTATCCCAGAATGCTTAGCGAGGATGAAATACAGCGATTGGGAGGTGATGTCGGATTTATTGGAGCCTGGGAAAAAGAGCGGTGTGACAGTATTTTATATTTAGCAAAGAATGGAATAAAAGTTAAGGTTTTTGGAGATAAAAAATGGAATGAATATAAAACTGAAAACCTTGAAATAGCACCTGGAATTTATTCAGAAGATTATTCGAAGGCACTGCAGGCATTTAAAATTTCTCTTTGTTTTTTAAGAAAAATGAATTCTGATACTCAAACCTCCCGTACAATGGAAATTCCGGCATGTGGCGGTTTTATGCTGGCCGAGCGAACAGCAGAACATTTGGAATTGTTTAGTGAAAATAAAGAAGCTGTTTTTTTTGCTGACGATCAAGAACTATTAGAAAAATGCCGCTATTATTTAAATAACGAAGAAGAACGCAGGCAAATAATTGAAGGAGGAATACAAAGATGTAAAACCTCTGGATATTCTAACGAAGAAGCTGTGAAGAGAATGCTGAAAACCGCGCAAAAAAATGACTGATAATCTAAAAATACGAAGGAAAGGAAGTGCTTTACAATCAGTAACTAAGTATATTGATTTAGTAGTAGTACTTTCTATAATTGGCGAAATATTTTTTTTCCCTTCCTGGCAAAATTTTGCCGGTTGTGTGATGACAGTAATAGTTTGGCTAATCTTTCGTAATTTTTTCTTTAAAAAGAAAATTATACTGGAACATCCGTTTTCTTTTTTAGCATTTTCATCTATTTTTCTGGCGAGTTTTATTCCTTTGACGGCAACATTAATAGAATCAAAACCCATTACATACGGTTTTCAAAATCCTTATGAGACCTTTTTTTATCAAACACTGATTTTTATTGTAGCTTCATTATCATTTTATGTAGTAGTTTACAGAAAACGAAGACGCAACAATATCATACAGCGCACCTTATACAACCTAAATTTTTTCGAAACCGAACCTTCAACATTATGGATTTTAGGACTTATAGGTTTATTGGCCAGAATAAAAAGTCTTGCAGTGGTAAACGAAGTGCAGTATGGAGACGCTGGAAACAAGTTTTTAGAAGGATTAACTTATTTGCAATATGCGCCTATAATTATGTTTTTCCCTTCATTATCAGGACTGCCATACAACAAGTTTCGCAGTAATCTTGTCGTTATCTATGCATCATTTACGTTTGTTTTAAGTTTTGCTGCAAACAGCCGTCAACAAATGATTTATCCCATTTTTACGGTTCTTTTATTGTTTATTCTTTATTTATTAAAAGATAACATTTCTATTTTCAGCATTCTTTCACCCTGGAAAATAGGGACAATCATTTTTCTGGTATTTTTTGGATTAGGATTTCTGTCTGATATTTCCTTAGCGATGCTTGCCAACAGAAAAATTCGTAATGATGTAAGTCGAAGTGAACTTTTGGACAATACTATCGAAACCATGCAAAACGAAAAGCTGATGGAAAAGCTTAGAAATACCTCAATAGAAGTACAGGATAATGTATTTAGTTATAGCAGAGGCTGGGACGAAACCTATCTGAATAATTTTATGATTAACAGATATGGTAATGCAAGGGTTATTGATCAAACCTTATATTATGCCAATAAAATTGGCTATGGAAATGAAAAAATGCAAAAGAGTTTTTTCGAAAAAACGTTAGCGATTTATCCGCTTCCATTTTTGTCTGTAGTTGGAGTTACTATTGATAAAGAAGAGTTAGAATATTCTCCCGGAGATAAGCTTTACTTTACCGGTACGCATACACCTTCTGCATTAGGCGGATTCCGGGTTACAAGCCTGGTTGGAGATGGGTTGGCCACATTTGGTTATTGGTGTTTCCCGATCGTGTTTGTATTATTGTTTTTGTCATTTACATTAATGGATAGTCTTGTTTTATTTAAAAATGGCACCATATTATTCTCAACTCTGGGACTCATAAATATATTTGGTTTTCTGGGTATTTTCAGAAACTCTATTAGTTCTATCGTTCCATTAGCTTATATATTAAGAGGGTTTTGGCAACAATGTTTTATTTTTTGGCTATTGGTTTTTTTAATAAAACTAATGCAGCTGCCTAAAAAAAACAGAAGATAATCATCTCGCAGACCGCTTAGAAATGGTCCTCATTTTTCTTAAAAAAAATCAACCGACAAAGATATTTATACCGCTTAAATAGTAGTAGATATTGGCGAAGTAAGCCTATAGAAAAAACAATCATGAAAATAGTATTATTTACACACCCCAGTTTTGTAGGATCACAAAGTATGCCCAGATATGCAAAAATGTTAGCCGATGGCATGCAGCAAAAAGGCTACGAAGTGCTGACATGGCAACCTCAGGCTTTTTTTCATAAATTACCGTTTTCGCCCATCAAAAAATGGTTAGGATATATTGATCAATACCTTGTTTTTCCTTTAAAAGTAAAATCAAAACTCAAACATTGTTCTAAGGATACGATTTTTGTTTTTGCCGATCAGGCTTTAGGTCCATGGGTACCATTAGTAAAAACGAAACCGCATGTCATTCATTGTCATGATTTTTTAGCACTAAATTCAGCTTTAGGAAAAATTCCTGAAAATCCCACTCGAGGAACCGGAAAAATCTATCAGGATTTTATTCGAAAAGGATTTTCTAAAGGAAAGCACTTTATATCGATATCAAAAAAAACACAGGAAGATTTGCATGAATTGCACGAAGGTAAAATTTCATCCTCGGTAGTTTGTTATAATGGCTTAAACAGAGAGTTTAAAGTTTTAGATACTCATTCGTCACGCAATTCTCTGGATAATCTCTTGAATATTGATTTATCAGCAGGTTATATTCTTCATGTTGGCGGCAATCAGTTTTATAAAAACAGAAAAGGAGTAATAGAGATTTACAATGCCTGGAGAGCCTCGTCGGATGTTTTTTTGCCGCTTGTATTGGTAGGTGCCCAACCTACAGACAAACTAAAAGAGGTATATGAAAAATCTTTATACAAAAAAGACATTCATTTCGTAATAGGCCTTGATGACCAATATATTAATGCAGCTTATTCCGGGGCCACCTGCTTATTGTTTCCTTCGCTCGATGAGGGATTTGGCTGGCCAATAGCAGAAGCAATGGCATGTGGGTGTCCGGTAGTGACTACAAATCGGGCTCCTATGACAGAGATTCTTGGTTTTGCTGATTTTTTTCTAATACAGCGTAGGCCATTTAATGCATTATTAGTGGAAGATTGGAGTAAAAAAGCAGCAAATCAAATAACCAGAATTGTAAATCTTTCTGATTCAGAAAGACAGGAATGTATCGCTACAGGATTAGAGTCGATTAAAAAATTTGACACTGAATTTTTTTTAAATCAATTAGAACAACAGTATAAACTAATAATAGAATAAGAGGATTTATTTCTTTTTGCATTTTTTTAATAATGAAAATAATGAAGATAAAATTGTTCAGTCAGCCTAAAGTAGCCAATAGAAGAATTGAATTGGATTTTCTGAGAGGTTTAGCTATTTTGTTGGTTTTGGGATTACATTTTAATGCACCCACTTCAGGATTATACTTTTTAGATAAGGCGATCTTAACGGTTAAATCGTTTGGAGGAACCGGAGTTAATCTTTTCTTTGCTTTAAGCGGTTTTCTGGTAGGAGGATTATTGTTGAAAGAATTAAAGGCGACAGGAGACATCAATGCGCCAAGATTTTTAGTTCGAAGAGCGATAAAAATTTGGCCTCCGCTATACTTTCTTTTGATTGTTCATCTGTTTTCAGGCCATCATCCTATTAGTACTTTTTTGTGGCAAAATCTTTTTCATGTACAAAATTATTTTGGTTCTTCAATTAATCAAACCTGGTCGTTAGCGGTAGAAGAGCATTTTTATATATTTCTTGCTTTTTTTATATCGTATCAGGCAAAAAATCCACCAAAGAAAATCATATTCAATCTATTAATAGTTATTGTAATATCTGTGAGCTTACGTTTGGTTGCTGTAAATTATGGCTATTTAGACGCCACTTTTCGCCAGACACAATATAGAATGGATAGTTTGCTGTTTGGTGTTATTTTATCAGTAGTGCATATTTATTACAAAGAATCATTTGATCGTTTGGCTTCTAATCGGTTATTACTTAACATTTCATTTGCTGTTTTAGTACTAACAATTTTTTTCACGGTAAATAATCCGTATCTCGACCGAAGCATTGGTTATTTAGTTCAGGCCATTGGTTTTACATTACTAATTGTACAGGTCGTAACTTCTAAATCGATTCTTAAAAAAAGTATTATTTATCGTTTTATAGCATGGATCGGAATTTATTCTTATGGAATTTATCTATGGCACTCGGTCTCTGTTGGACCTTCCAAAAAAATCCAACAGATACTTTTTAATCAAGGATATAATGACCTGGTTATTTTAATTATAGTAATGCTGTTTCAGTTATCTCTAAGTTTATTTTTAGGATACGTAACATCAACCATTATCGAATGGCCTTCATTGCGTTTGAGAGATCGTTTTTACCCTTCAACTAAAAAAAGCAATAATAAAGAAACAGTTATTGCTGCAGAATAGATGAAAAATGCATCACCACGATTTAAAATTAAACAACCATAACAAGAAATGAAAGTACTCAGAGTTATAACCTCCATGAATCCAAAAACTGGAGGTCCTTGTCAGGGAATACGTAATGTAAATCCTTTTATTAAACAATTAGGTACAGAGGTCGAAGTAGTATGTTTGGATAATGCAGAGGAAGAGTATGCTACAAAAGATGATTTTATTATTCATAAAATAGGAAAAGGAAAAACCTCTTATCAATACCAGCCTTTATTATATGACTGGTTGATAAAAAACGCTTTAAAGTATGATGTGGTAATGGTTCATGGTCTTTGGCAGCATTATAATTTAATGGTTTACAAGGCAATTAATTCTTTAAAAAAGTCTTATAAAAAAGTACCAAAAGTAGTGATCATGCCACATGGTATGCTAGATCCTTATTTTCAAACTGCGGCTGACCGAAAATGGAAAGCTTTTAGAAATGAAATGGTTTGGTATTTTATAGAAAAAAAATGCATAAATAACGCCGATGCCCTTTTTTATACGTGTCAGGAAGAATTGCAGCTGGCGTCAACAACTTTTGAAGGATATAGCCCTAAAAAGGCGATTAATGTGAGCTACGGAATTCAGGCACCACCCGTCAGAAAGCCGGAATTTGATACTGCATTCTATAAAAAATGTCCTGAAGTGCTCCACAAGGAATATTGGCTTTTTTTAAGCAGGATTCACGAAAAAAAAGGAGTCGATTTATTGATTCAGGCTTACAATCAGCTTTCTATCGATAATCCCGCTCTTCCGGATTTAGTAATTGCGGGACCACATGAATCTGTTTACGGACAGGAAATGGTAAAAATGGCCGCCGAAAATTCAAAAATTCATTTTTCAGGAATGTTGCAGGGCGATGAAAAATGGGGCGCTTTCTACAATTGCGAAGCCTACTTGTTACCAAGTCATCAGGAGAATTTTGGTATTGCTATTGTCGAAGCACTGGCCTGCGAAAAAGCAGTATTAATTACAGATAAAGTCAATATTTACAGGGAGATTGAAGATGGTGGAGGAGGTTTTGTTGGTGCTGATACTTTTAATGGAATTCTGGGAATTCTAAAAAAATGGGAAGCACTGAATAAAAATGAAAAAACAGAAATGGGCAAAAATGCCTTTTCACTATATCAAAAACATTTTGATGTAAAAAGCACTGCCCAAAGATTAAACAAAGTTTTAAAATCACTTATTTAAGATGATCTATCAGGATTTACAAAAATTTACTGTACCCAAAACATTTCGCGGAAAATCTAAAATTACTGTACAATTATGGTGGATCGTACAAGGAACACTTTTTGCATTGTCGCCTCAATTTTTTTATGGATGGCGTCGTTTTCTTCTTCGGTCGTTTGGAGCCAAAATTGGAAAAGGAGTACTATTAAGATCGACCGTAAAGGTTACTTATCCCTGGAATATCGAAATAGGAGATTATAGCTGGATAGGCGAGGACAATGTTTTGTACAGTCTTGGAAAAATTAAAATAGGCAGTAATGTTGCCTTAGCACATAAAGTCTACATCAATACGGGCGGACATGAATACGATAAAATTTCTTTTGATATTTTTTGCGAACCGGTAGTTATCGAAGATGAATGTTGGCTAACAAATGATGTATATGTTGCTCCGGGAGTAACTATTGGCAAAGGTTCAATAATCGCCGCCAGAAGTTCCGTGTTAAAGAGCATGCCAGGCGGTAAAATATGTGTAGGAACTCCAGCTATTGCAATAAAAGACAGAATTTAAAATTATAAAAATGGCAAAATTTTTAATTACCGGCGGATCAGGGTTTATTGGTACCAATTTGATCAATAAATTACTAAAAGATAATCACCAGGTAGTGAGTATCGATATTAAGGAACCTAAAACAAAGGAACATAATTCTATTTTTAGAAAGGTAAATTTATGCAACAGGCAAGAATTAGAGAGTGTAATACTTTCATATGATCCGGCATATGTCATTCATTTAGGAGCCAGAACAGACTTAAATGGAAAAACATTAGAAGATTATGATGCTAATATTGGCGGAGTAAAAAATTTACTATTTGTTTTAGATCAACTAAAAAATCTTAAAAAAGTCATTTTTGCTTCCTCAATGTATGTTTGCCAGCCAGGTTATGTCCCTCAGGATTTTAATGACTTTACACCTCATACCATTTACGGAGAAAGTAAAGTTTTAACAGAAAAAAACATCACAGACTGGAATCCTAAATATACCTGGACTATTGTAAGGCCAACCTCTATTTGGGGACCTTATTTTGATGAACCTTATAATCTTTTTTTTAAAATAGTACTTTCCGGAAAGTACTTTCATATGGGCAGTAAAGCCTGCAAAAAAACGTATGGCTATATCGATAATTTTATTTACCAGATACAATCAATTATTGCTTCAAATAAAGAGCTGGTAGATCAAAAAATATTTTATTTGGGAGATTATGAGCCTTATAATATTACTTCTTGGGCAGATGAAATTGCAGGAACCAAAAATATAAAAATCCATAATGTTCCTTATTCTGTTTTTGTAATGGCGGCTTTTTTTGGCGATTGTCTGAAACTAATGAAAGTTAAATTTCCTATGACGAGTTTTCGATTAAAAAACATGACGACCAATAATTTTTTCGATTTATCTGATATCCAAAAATTGGCACCTCATTTACCTGTATCCAGAAGCAAAGGAACGAAACAAACTGTAGACTGGATGGTGGAGAATTATAGTATATAATAGCAGCTCCAATTTCTTAATACATTTTTTCAATTTACGATTGATAAGCTTTTTTATGAAGAAGCTTATCAACTCTTCATGCCTATCAGGTGTTCAGCCAATAATTTGTAATAATAATATAATTATGAAAGTTTCTATAATCACTATTTGCTACAATAGAAAAAATACTATTGCCCAATGTATAGAAAGTGTTTTAAATCAGAACTATACCAATATTGAATACATTGTCATCGATGGGAATTCTAAAGATGGTACAAAAGATATCATTCAATCTTATGCTGATAAAATTAGCCAATACCTTTCAGAACCTGATAAAGGGATGTATGATGCCATCAATAAAGGATTGAAAATGGCTACGGGAGATATTATAGGTTTAATGCATTCTGATGATGAGTTTTATGATGCTGGTGTTGTCACTAAAATTGTAAGCGCTTTTCAGCGAAATAATCAGACTGAAGGAATTTACGGAGACGGCATATACGTGAGTAACGATGCCGAAGAAAAAATAATCCGCAATAGAATAGGAGGAGACTTTGTTTTTGAAAAATTAAAAGTAGGCTGGCTTCCTTTACATCCCACTGTTTATTTGCGAAAATCTGTGATCGAAAAATTAGGAGATTATGATTTGAACTTTACAATTGCTTCGGATACTGAATTACTGCTCCGCTATTTATTTGTGAATAAAATAAAATTAGTATACCTGAGTACCTATGTTGTCAAAATGAGAATGGGCGGATTAAGCACTTCTTATAAAAGAGCTTTTGAAGTATTGTATGAAGATTATCGTATTTATAAACATCATGGTTTATCAGCATTTAGAGCTGTTTTTCTGAAGAAATTAATAGCGCTGAAACAATATATCAACTAATCTTTCAATTACCTCATTACCAAGAATGAAAATAAAAAATGCGCGGAAAAAGAGTATCATTATTCTTTTTTTGCTTGTATGTACCGGTAGTATTTTTTACTACTCATGGATTCACAATCCAGGTTTGGAAACCGAAACTTATTTGCCCCTTTGGATCAGGAATTGGAGTAATGAATATTTTAATTTACGAACTGCTGTTCCCTTTGTAGCTCTGGGCTATTTATTAGAAGTATGGCAAGGACTTTCTAACGCTGCAGCTACCCAATCTCCTTTTCGATTAAAAAGCATAATAATAACTGCAGTAGTGGTTTGCATGGCAGAGGGCGGACAGTTTTTTATAGCAACGCGTCAACCGGATTTTATGGATATTTTCTTCGGAATTTCAGGAGGTATTTTGGGTTGTTTAGTGTATCATTTAATTCAAAAAATCAACTTTTTATTTAGTAAAAATGCGTAACAGACATAAATTTACTTTTATTTTTTGCAGTATCCTTTCTGATTTTTTTGCGATAATCGGAGGCATATTTCTTTTTTTCAACTTTACAGAAGAAGCTTCTGTGCAATGGAATATTTTTGTTGTTGAAAACAGTTATCTCTTTGCTGTAGTGGGATGGTTAGTGGCAGCCTTGTATTTTAATTTGTACCGACTGGATACTATTTTTAGCCTGACTACTTTTTATCGCAACAGTTGGCGAGTATTTTTAAGTCAGTGTATCTTATGGCAGATTTACCTTCTTGTTTTTCAGGGTGCCAGTGAATATAGAATGGCAATTGGAGCTAATTTGCTGCAATTTAGTTATTTGCTTTTTTACCTTTTATTGTCCAGGATTGTTTTTACGCTGGTTTTAAATAATATTAAAAAGTTCATAAAAAAACCTTTTATAGTAGCCATTTGGGGTTTTAATACCACGAGTATACAATTGGCTTCAAAACTAGAAAGCAACGCTTATTTTTATGATTTCCCCGGAATTATAAACGATATCAACGAAGAGATTTTTACAGATAAAGCAACTTTTGGAGAAGCCCTGTCAAATGCTATTTTGAGAGCTTCAGGAAACGGTATTCAGGAGTTGTACATTGTAGTAAAACCACAATTTATAGACGATTTGAATGGCTATTTTGAATTGGCAGACCGCTATTGTATGCGTTTGAAATTTGTTCCTGATTTATCTACAATTTCAAAGTCTTCTTTCAGCAGTTCTAATTTCGAAAATTTTCATGTTATACGTCCTCGTTATGAACCCTTGCAAAACGCATACAATCGATTGGTCAAACGGGTATTTGATATCGTTTTTAGTTTGTCAGTTTTGATTTTAATATTATCATGGCTGTATCCGTTAATGGCTATAATAATCAAAAAGCAAAGTAAGGGACCTGTTTTATTCAAACAGCTTCGTACAGGGAAAAAAAATGAAGCTTTTTGGTGTTATAAATTTAGAAGCATGACTGTTAATAGTCAAAGTGATAGTTTACAGGCTCAAAAACAAGACGCAAGAGTTACACCCATAGGAAAATTTATTAGACGAACTAGTATTGATGAACTGCCTCAGTTTTTTAATGTTTTATTAGGAAACATGAGTGTCGTAGGACCCCGTCCTCACATGCTCAAGCATACGCAGGACTACAACGAACAGATTAATAATTTTATGGTTCGCCATTTTGTAAAACCGGGAATTACCGGTTTGGCTCAGGTTTCAGGTCATAGAGGAGAAACGAAACAAGTCTCGGATATGCAACGAAGAGTAAAAGCTGATATTGATTATCTGCAAAACTGGAGTCTCATAAAAGATATTAAAATTTGTGTTTTGACCATAATTGTAACCCTGAAAGGGGATGAAAATGCTTTTTAAACTTAAAAAAAAATGTTATGAATATTACCCTTATCTCTTATTTAGCTGGTTTCATTTCTGGCGTTTCTATTGCTGGTTTTTTTATTGGCAAGGAATTGTATCGTTTTTATGTAAAAGACAAAGTGCAAAAAAAACAGCTGCACCGTTTGGCTAAATTGAATGACAACATGAAATCGAAACAAAAATTCCAATTAGAATCCAATTAATTGATTAGTACGTTCTAATCAATTGAATTTATACTTCTCTAAGTATTCCGAAACTGCAATACTAGTTCTGTCTTTTTAACCCCATAATTTATTATTCCCGGAATTTTAAATTACTTAAACAATCTATTATGAATCGAGTATCCTACATTTTATTTCTTATCGTTATTTTATTTTCGTCCTGTGCATCAAAAAAAGATATCATCTATTTTCAGGATGCTGCTGGTTATGCTTCAGTTCCAACTTCTATCAAAGCTGTTTTAGTGCAGCCAAATGATATTTTAAGTATCCGGATTGGCGCGCTGGTTCCGGAGACAGCAGTACCTTATAATATACAAACAGGAAACGCCGCAAACAATTCTACATTAGATATGCTAAAAGTTCAGGGCTATTTAGTGTCTCCTGACGAAACAATTGTACTGCCTATTTTAGGATCTGTTAGTACAGCGGGATTATCTGTAACCGATTTAGAAACAAAGATTAAAGGAGCACTCGAAAAGGGAGGACATTTAGTAGATCCTACCGTTGCAATTCGAATTTTGAATGCTAAAGTGACCATTCTGGGCGAGGTAAAAGCACCCGGAACTTATACCTTTTTAGAGCAATCACTATCTGTTCCGCAAGCCTTGGGTTACGCCGGAGATTTAACCATAAGTGCCAAGCGAAATGATATTTTATTAATTAGAGAATCAGAAGGCAAGAGAATAATGATGAGTGTGGATCTTACAACAGTAAACTGGATGAACAACCCACAATATCAGATTCGCCAAAATGACGTATTAGTTGTGAATCCCAATACTGCAAAAGTAAAAACGGCCGGATATATTGGCAGTACAGGTACTGTACTTACTATTGCTTCATTGATACTAAGTTCTATTATATTATTAACCAGATAAAAAGCTCATGCATACAGATAAAAATGAATATTTTGACCCAATAGAAGACGAGAATTCTGTACAACTAAAACAAATGTTAAGTAAATATTTAAGGTATTGGCCTTGGTTTTTACTTACCATTATAATAGCACTTTTTAGCGTTTTTGCCTATTTGAGATATGCTGACGTTGTTTATAAATCACAAGCCAAAGTAAAATTATTGGTAGATAAGGAAAGCTCGAATTTTACATTAGATGTAACGAAATTATTTAATAAGTCAAACATTAATTTAGAAAACGAAATCGCTTTGTTTAAGTCGGTTCACCTATCAGAACAAGTCGTTAAGAATTTAAAACTGAATGTAGAGTATTACTATAATTCTACGGTGAGATCGAAACAAATCTATAATGCTCCCTTTATTGTGAGCTACAATGAAGATATAACAAACCTAAAAGCTGCTTTGCAATATACGATCAAGGTAACGCCAACAGGATATAACATTTTAGATGTTTTATCGGGACAAAAGTTTGAGATTGCCGGATACAATTCAGATAAAAAAAATGCCCATTTGCCTATAAGCATAAAGCCGGCCTTAGGATCAGACATTACAAAAAGTGTCGATATGAGCTATAATGTCACGCTAAAACCACTGAATGAGACTGCATTAGAACTCAGTGATGCATTCGAAATTGATGCCGAAGGAAAAGACAGTGACATTCTTTCGATCTCTTTAGAAGGAACCAATGGCCCTCAATCAGAAGCAATTATCAATAATTTAATTCATGTATTTGAGGCAGATGGTATTACAGATAAGCAAGAAGTTTCGCGTAGGACAATCAATTTTGTCGATGATCGTTTTGTTTATTTAAGAAAAGAACTGGACTCTATAGAAAGTTCTAAAAAAAACTACAAGAAAAGCAATAATTTAAGTTTTATTCAGGAAGATGCCGGTTCAAGTATTCTCCAGAAAACAGCAAAGGAGCAAGCCTCATTTGATATAGAATCTCAATTATTATTAGCGGATTTACTTAAAAAAAGTATCGAATCTCAAAAAGCATTTGAACTTTTACCGGCAGATATCGGCATACAAAATCCTACAATCAATCAATTGGTAGCGGATTATAATACTGCTGTTTTATCTTATCAAAAACTACAAACAAGTGCAGGAAGCAATAATCCGGCTATTCAGCTTTTGGTTACTACACTAGTAAGCTTAAAGAACAATATTATCAATTCTGTAAAAGGTTTTAAGCAGCAACTAAAAACCACTCTGGTTCAGAGCGAATCAGCTCAAAAAGCAGCTGACGGAAGTTTTGCTTCTATTCCTGAAAAAGAAAAAGTTTTGCGTAGTATTGAACGTCAGCAAAACCTTAAAGAAAGTTTGTATTTATTATTGCTTCAAAAACGTGAAGAAGCTTCGATCAATTTAGCCGTTACCGTGGCTAATACTAAAATTATAGATTACGCTATTACAGATATTTATCCCGTTTCTCCAAAAAAAGCTAAGATTGTTTTGATCGCTTTATTTTTAGGTATGGTGATTCCGTTTAGTATTTTATTTGTAATTTTTAAATTAGATAATAAAATATATACCGCAACAGATGTCGAAAATATAGCAGGCAATATCCCTATTCTGGTAGAACTGCCTTCGCTAAAAGAAGATAAAAATTCCCAAATTCAAAATTTAGAAGCTTTTAGGACTTTAGCCCAAAATACTAATTTTATTACGCCTTACAGCGAGGATAAAAAGGGGAAAGTAATATTTGTTACTTCATCTATAAAGGGAGAGGGAAAAACGTTCGTTTCTTACAATTTAGCGACCGCTTACTCACATCTTGATAAAAAAGTAATTGTTATAGGTGCTGATTTTAGAAATCCACAATTACACAGAAACTTAGATAATATAAGTAAGGACACCAGAGGCTTTAGTAATTATTTGCATGATAATACTTTACATTGGAAAGATTTATTGCTTAACAATGGGGATAATGAATTTTCTTTTGATCTTTTTTTATCCGGACTTATACCTCCAAACCCAACCTTATTATTATCCAATGAGCGTTTTGCAAGTTTTATTGATGAGGTAACAGCAGCCTATGACATTATTATATTTGATACACCTCCAACCTTATTGGTTAGTGATACACTTATGATTTCTAAGTATGCAGATACCACTTTGTTTGTTTTACGTTCCGGATTTACAGAAAAAAATCTGTTGACTTATTCTAAAAAACTATTTAAGGATAAAAAAATCATCAATATGGGGTATGTACTTAACGATATTGATTTTAGTTCAAGTTATGGTTACGGATACAACTACGGTTATGGTTATGGTTACGGAAGAGAAGCAGAAAAAAAATCATGGCTCCAAAGATGGAAAAAAAAGAAATAATCGAAATTGTAGTAGAAAAAGAATGCAATTCTAAAAAAATAAAGTAACAGCAATCCAAATGAATTTAGCGATAGGTATTTTAAAACAAGCACAAGAATGGTTAACACCCGTTTTTGATCAGGAAACACAAGATAAAGTAAATGAACTGATTGCTTTACAACCCAAAGAATTAAAAGAAAGTTTTTATAAAAATCTTGAATTTGGTACAGGCGGAATGCGCGGCGTAATGGGGGTTGGTAATAACCGTATTAACAAATATACGCTGGGCAAAAGTACACAGGGATTATCTAATTATTTGTATAAAGTATTTCCGGACCAAAAGCTCAAGGCGGTTATAGCGTACGACTGCCGTCATAATAGTGATACACTGGCCAAAACCGTTGCTGACGTTTTCTCAGCCAATGGCATTCAGGTATATTTGTTTTCCAGTCTGAGACCAACGCCTGAATTATCTTTTGCTTTAAAATACCTCAATTGTCAATGCGGGATTGTACTTACAGCATCACATAATCCACCGGAATATAATGGGTATAAAGTATATTGGGAAGATGGCGGCCAAATTGTTCCGCCTCAGGATGCACAAATTATAAAAGCCATCGAAGACCTGAAATACGACCAAATTAAGTTTGAAGCAAATGATGATTTAATTCAGTATATCGATACCGAAATAGATGAGGCTTTCGTGAAATCATCTGTTCAAAATGCCAGTTTTAATACTACAAGTGAGGCAAAAGATAATCTGAATATTGTTTTTACCTCTTTGCACGGGACTTCAATTACCGTTTTACCAGATACATTAGCGTTGGCAGGATATAAAAATGTACATATTGTTGAAGAGCAAAGAGTACCAAATGGAGATTTCCCAACGGTAAAATCTCCAAATCCAGAAGAACCGGAAGCCTTAACAATGGCCCTGGCATTAGCAGAAAAAACCAATGCTGATATTGTTATTGGCACTGATCCTGATTGTGATCGTTTAGGAGTCGCGGTTCGCGATAATGACGGAAAAATGACTTTACTGAACGGAAATCAGTCCATGATTTTAATGACCGCCTTTTTATTAGAAGAATGGAAAAAAGTGGAAAAAATAAACGGGAAACAATTCATTGGTTCAACCATTGTTTCGACACCAATGATTAAAGAATTGGCAGCAGCTTATGGCGTTGCCTATAAAAGTGGTCTGACCGGTTTTAAATGGATAGCCAAAATGATCAAAGACTTTCCTGAACTCGAATTTATTGGCGGCGGCGAAGAAAGCTTTGGCTTTATGGTAGGAGACAGCGTTCGCGATAAAGATGCGGTTGCAGCAAGTTTACTAATTTGCGAAGTAGCTGCCCAGGCCAAAGCGAATAACAGTTCTGTATACAAAGCATTATTGCAGCATTACGTAGATTTTGGTTTTTATAAAGAACATTTAATTTCTATTACCAAAAAAGGAATCGACGGATTGGCTGAAATCAATAAAATGATGGTCAACTTAAGAGAAAATCCTTTAAAAGAAATCAACAATCAAAGAGTAGTGCGGGTTGAAGATTATAAATCATCCGTATCCTTTAATTTACTTAATAACCAATCAGAAACGATAAACATGCCCAAAGCAGATGTCCTGATTTATTATACCGAAGATGGATCTGTAATTTGCGCAAGACCTAGCGGTACTGAACCAAAAATTAAATTCTACATCAGTGTGAATGAAGAATTAGATACCATAGAAAATTTTAAGGTTACAGAAGATCTGCTGAACGAAAGAATAAACAATATTTGCACTTCGATGCAATTAGAAAAAAAGACAAATTAATTCTAAAAAAAAGATAAAAGGTTTTTAATTAAAAAGTTAGTTTGATTGAAGGTTGCAGATTATTGGTCAAAAGTAAAATGCGATTTAGTTATTTATTGTTAGTAAAAAAAGCTGTTCATAATCGAACAGCTTTTTTTTTGCCTTTTTCTGGATGCTTCAGGAGTTTTTATAATAAATATAGATTGAGCTATAAAAAGAGTGTATTGTTTTCCAGCAAACGTTCTATTTTCTTTTTGTCAGGAATCTTAAGAGGTACTGTTTTAAATTGATTAATTTCAGTCTCACTATGAATATCTGATCCCGTAAAATCATACAAATCATTATTAAGTAACTCTAGCGCCTGGCGTTGAATACTTTTTCCGTAATATCCTGTTAATGAAAGTAAGTTGAGTTGAAAATAGACTCCGGATTGTTTTAATTTTTGATACTTACTAATCGAGTTATGAAGATAAAGATAACGTTCAGGATGCGCTATAATTATGTTATAATTTTTTGATTTTAACTCAAACAGCATTTCATACAGATTCAGCGGATTATAAAATAAATTGAATTCTATCAAAAGATAATTATGAGTCAGACATAATAATTTTTCGTGATTGCTTTTTTCAATTAAAGTATCATCTAACATATACTCGCTTGCATGCCCTCTTAAAAACATCTTATTACTATCGTTTTTAAGAGCTATTTCATAAGCCTCTTTGATACTTTCAGAAGTGTTATTCCAGATCCCGCTAAAAGTATGCGGGGTGGCAATAGCAGCATGAATACCAAGTGCTTTCATCTGAGTTATTAAATAGCTCGTTTCTTCGGGGGTTTTAGCACCATCATCAATACCTGCCAGTAAATGGTTATGAATATCAATATAGCCATCAGGTAATATTTCCTGCAGATAAAATTTTGATTTAAATATTGAAAACATAAAGTATTTTTTTGCTTCAAATTTATTTACGCTTCTTCTTCAAACAATTATTAAAAAAGGACATTAAAGTCTTATTCAGGACATTTAAATCTTGTTTAATTAAATGTTATCCTGTTTGAATATTGAAATTTACAACCTGATTTAGCGGGATTTTTGCAGCTTCATTGTATTAAAAATAGAGAAATTCTATTGTAATAAATCTATTAATGAATGTTGTAAAATACTCGAAACTTCGGGAAAGATTTTAGCTAATAATAAGGCGTTTCACTTACAAGTTCTTCTAATAACCCCCAATATATAATGTTCAAATTCTTACCATTAGATCCAAATACAGTTATATTATTTTTTCTTGAAAATTTATTTATATCTATTATCATTTTTAGCTATTCATTTTCCAATGCTACAAGTGACAGCAAGAAAATTTTAAATCATTTTGGCCGTGCAAAATTACTATTAACCGTTGGCTGGATACTCATTCTTTTAAGAAACGTTATACCTGATTTTATCTCAGTAAATATTGCCAATACGATCATTTTTATAGCCTGTTTTTATGAAACGATCGCCATGCTGGCATCGCTTAGGATAAAATCAAAGAAACGTTATCAATTGCAAATAGGCATTACTATTATTGCAGCTGTCATATTCAATGCTGCAATACTATTTGAGGCGGCAGTAAATACCCGTATTTTAATAATGCTACTGGGAATATTTGCTATTTATTTGCCTCCAACAATCAGTCATTTTAACGAAAACAGGTATAATTTTTTCCGAAATTTCTATGCGCTTTGCTACGCCGGATTTGAAGTTTTGCTATTTGTAAGGGCTATTTACTGTTATTTTAATCCGCAAAATTTATTTTTTGTCAATAGTACGTTAGACCTTTTGTACAGTATAAGCTTATTTTTATTTGCTCTTATTGGTACAGTTGGATTTTTATTATTGATTAAGGAAAAACAAGACCTTAAAATTCAGAAACTTTTAGACGATAAAAACATCTTTTTTTCTATAATTGCCCATGATTTAAGAGGTCCATTGGGCTCATCAGTAGCACTTTCAAAACTATTGATAGAGGATGTAAAAGAAAGCAACCTTGCAGCAATTAACGAAATTGTAGAAGTGCTCCATCAATCCAATAAAAATATTTACAAATTACTGGACAATCTATTAGAGTGGTCCAGAGCACAAAACGGAATGTTGGAATACAGTCCCGAAAAAATTACCCTGAACGAATTAATTACCCAAAATATAGAACTCAATCAAAATGCAGCACTTAATAAAAATATCGATCTTTTGTTTGAATCCACTGAAAAAGTAGAAATTGAAGCAGATAAAAATATGATCGACACAATTGTACGCAACTTGCTGAATAATGCGATTAAATTTACTGGCGAAAATGGTAAAATTGCAGTTAAGGTGCAAAAGAAACATCAAAATGCCGAAATATCAATAACCGATAATGGCATTGGAATTCCTGATTTGATCAAAGAAAAATTATTTAAAATCAACGGAAAAGTGATCCGCAGAGGAACAGATAATGAAATAGGAAGCGGAATGGGATTACTACTTTGCCGTGAATTTATAGACAAACATAAAGGTAAAATCTGGGCCGAAAGCGAATTAGGAAAAGGCAGTACTTTTAAGTTTACTTTGCCTTTGCAAATACCCAAAAAAAAGTCAGGCCTTCATCCATCAATTAGTTTATAACCAATTGATTTTTATTTTTTTTCGAAATAAAGATACTGTGTGCTATTGCTTACATCGCGTAATCTTATTTGCGAATTATTAAATTCAAAAAGTTTCCAGCTATGATTTAATTTACCCATTAATTCAGTGCTAAAAGTGAGTTTCAATTCGCGAACGTTATTCTGTACGCTAGTTTCCCATTGACCTGTTTCAGACATGGCCCCTTTTGTAGCTATTACAGATTTATCACTTTTAAAAACAAACGAATACCCGTTGTAAAAGAACGTTTTATCTGAATCATAAAAATAATAAGGAATTATCCAGGAACCTTTTGTTATGGTTGCTGCAAAATCCAGCGAAACAATATTGTTTTCCGGGCAGTAATCAATAGCATATTTTATGGCATTTTCGAATTCTAAATTAGTATTAATTGATTTAGGCTGATCATTATAATCTGCTACCGAAATAGGATATTTTAATGAAATATACTGACTGCTGTTTAGATTTTTTATAAAATTAAAAAAAGCCTGATCACTTATAATAGAAACTGAACTTGCCATTTGATTGGCACTGTTGTAAGTATTAATCGTAATGGGATAGTTGATCTTTAGTCCATTAATTTTGGATAAAAGATCAGGATACATATTCCAATAATCAATTAAGGTATTAAAATCCGCTTCATTAGGAATCAGTTTTTCGATGTAATTATAGTACACCATTGTTACCGGAAAATCTATTCTTACAATATCATCATCATAAGTACTTGCATTGATATTATCCAGTACTTTTTGATAATCAGCTGTAGTACTTAGTGCGATTTGCTGGCTGTTTACCGTAACCGTATAGGGTAATTTTATTGTACAATAACTAGATCCGTCTATGATATTATCCTGTACTGTAGGCACCATAGCAACCCTTTGCAGATAGGACGTAAGCGGAGAAACATTTGTAATTGTTCCCTGCACATTATAATCTCCCTCATCTATCTCACTTTGACAAGACAGCAAGAGCAGAACAACGGCAATTGATAAATATTTTTTAAAAGGGAACATATTTAGATTTTCACAAATGTAATAAAATTTAAAGAAACTAGTTTTTAATAAATTCGACATCAGGGTTTTCATTTTAATCTTTATACTAAATTATCAAATGGTAATAGCATTTATACTTTTATAAAACAATAAGTTCTTCTTTTACCCTACTTGAATTAAAAACAAATACTTTTGCACATTCCAAATTAAGAGATAAATGCCAAATAAAAACGAATCAAATACCTGTGATGAACTGATTTTTTCGTCTTTTTTTAAAAGTCAGATCAAGTCGCTTCGAAATTTTCTTTTTTACAAATTTGGCAATATGCAACAGGCCGAAGATCTGGCGCAGGAAGCCTTTGTAAAACTTTGGCAAAATTGCAGTGCTGTTCCGCTGGAAAAAGCGAAATCGTATATTTATACTATTGCAAACAATAGCAGCCTGAACCAAATTGCACATCAAAAAGTGGTTTTGCGGTATGAAAAAAACTTTACCGGTTTGGATAAAACAAACGAAAATCCGGAGTATATCCTCGAAGAAAAGCAATTTCAAACAAAGCTCTTGAAAGCCATTGAAAAACTCAATGAAAAACAACGTACAGCTTTTTTAATGCACCGCATTGACGGCAAAAAATACAGCGAAATTGCACTGGATTTAAATATTAGCGTAAAAGCCGTAGAAAAACGCATTCATCTGGCTTTATTAAGTTTACGTAAAGAAATTGATCTATAAAAGTAGGGTAAAATTAATTTTAATTGTTTTAACAATATAATACCAATACAATGAAAAAAAATCACTTATTGGCCAAATGGCTCAGCGATGATTTATCAGAACAAGAATTAGCTGAATTTAAAGCTAGTCCGGATTTCGAAAAATACCAAAAAATAAAGAACTACACCGCTCATCTTGAAGTAGATGATATGGATGAAAATACTATTTTAGCCAACATTCTTAAACAGAAAAAAGAAACTCCAAAAGTGATTCCGTTATCTCAAAATTGGATCTTTCGTGCGGCCGCTATTTTTGTTCTGGCACTGGGAGTTACTTTTGCTGTCAAAAATTTTGTGCCACAAATTCAAACAGCCAATTTTGGAGAAAGAAGTACTTTTTCGCTTCCGGATAATTCTGAAGTAGTGTTAAATTCAGGTTCTGAAATCAATTATAAAAAATGGAACTGGGACAACAACAGGCATCTGGAACTACAAGGCGAAGCTTATTTTAGAGTAGCCAAAGGTAAAAAGTTTGAAGTACAGACCAGTCTGGGTAAAGTATCCGTATTAGGAACTCAGTTTAATGTGAAAGCCAGAAAAAATAGATTTGATGTCATTTGTTATGAAGGACGTGTAAAAGTAAATTACGGCAATGCACAAATCATTTTAACACGCGGAGAAAGCGTTACTTTCGAAAATGGAAAACAATTCAGTACTCCCGTTAAGTCTTCTAAGCCAGAATGGATCGACAATCAAATTTGTTTTAATAAAGAAAACATTAAAAGTTTGTTAGACGAATTGGAAAGACAATACAATATTACTATAGAATTAAACTCGAAAGATACTACTTCGCTGTTTACCGGAAAATTACCTACTAATGATTTGAATGTAGCTTTAAATATCATTAGCACAACCTATCATTTAGAAGCAAAAAAAGTGGCAAACAATAAAATAATATTTGACAAAAAATAAATGCTGCGCCCCAAACCATTTCATTTTTTGATTTTGATTTTTTTTCTTGTTCTGAATCTTTCTGCTCAGAACAAAGGAAATGCTATACCCTTAAAAAAGATATTAATTGAAATAGAACAACAGCATCAGGTAAATTTTAATTATACCGAAGATAATGTTGCGGGCCTGGAAGTAGCACCACCAAAAAAAACACTTTCGCTGGAGCAAAAATTGCAATATCTGGCAAAAAAAACGAATTTGGCTTTTGAAAATATTGGAAACCAGTTTATTAATATTTATAAAAAAGAGAAAGAAGCAATACGAATTTGCGGTAATGTTTTTTCAGGTACAGATAAAAAACCTATTGAAAATGCCAATGTTACTTTAGCCAACAAAGCTCAGATTGCTACAGATGCAAAAGGCTATTTTGAATGTAACAAAGCCGATGCAAACCTGTTAATCATTAGTCATGTGGGATTTATATCGAAAAGAATTCTGTTGGGCAAATCAGACGCTGAAAATTGTATTCAAATAGTATTAGACCCCGAAATTACACAACTTGAAGAAATAAAAGCCAATGCTATTCTGGCTTCGGGAATTTCAAAAAATACCGATGGATCATTTGAAATTAAACCCAAGAAATTTGGTATTCTTCCCGGGCTTATAGAACCGGATGCTTTGCAGACCATGCAGCAAATACCTGGGGTAAACAGTATTGACGAAAGTGTTTCCAGCATTAATGTTCGCGGTGGCACACACGACCAAAATTTGTTTTTATGGAATGGGATACGAATGTTTCAAACGGGACATTTTTTTGGTTTAATATCTGTTTTTAATCCCAATCTGGCACATACTATTTCGATTTACAAAAACGGAAGCTCTGCTTTTTACGGAGAAAGTGTTTCTAGTGTTGTGGCTATTTCCTCTACTGCCGAAAACACAGAGAAAAACGCTTTTAGCGCAGGAATCAATATGATTAATGCCGATGTTTACGCCAAGTACAATGTTTCGAAAAAGAGTTATATCGAAATTTCGGCCCGTAAATCGATTACTGATTTTGTAGAAACACCAACGTACAGGGAATATTTTAATAAAGTATTTCAAAATACGACCATTACTGATTTTTCTAAAAGTCAGAATATTGATTACCAAAGTGATAAAAAATTTGGTTTTTATGATGCTACACTAAAATATGCTCAGAAAATTGGAAGTAAAGACCAAATAATTCTGGATTTAATTACCATCAAAGACAATCTGGAGGTTTTTCAAAGTGCCACTATATATGACATGAACAGATCTGAAGACAATGTTTTACGCCAGCAGAATTATGGAGGAAATTTGTCATGGAAAAGAAACTGGAACAGCTTTAATACGACTAAAATTAATGTGTATAACTCTTCTTATGAACTTTTGGCCAACCAAAAAACGACATTTGGCGATCAGGTTGTTATTCAGGAAAATACAGTAAACAATAATGGTGTTAATTTAGAAAACAACCATATTATTAGCTCTAAATTTAGTTTAAACGATGGTTATCAGTTTAACGAAATGGGGATTACTAATTTAGAGCAGGTAAGCAATCCTGATTTCTACCGTAAAGTCAAAGATGTATTAAGGACGCATGCTTTTATTGTAGAAGGAAAGTTTAACGATACACTTTCACGCATCTATTTTAAGGCAGGAACCCGAATTAATTATATCGAAAAATTTAAGAAATTTATTGTAGAACCGCGCATGCAGTTGAGTTACGGCATAAATAAAAACCTGAATTTAGAATTGCTTGGCGAGCTAAAAAGCCAGAACTCACAACAAATTATTGATTTGCAAAAAGATTATTTCGGCATCGAAAAAAGACGTTGGATTACCTCAAATGACAGTACTATTCCTATTCAGAGAAGCAGGCAGATATCCTTAAATTTATTCTACAAAAAGAACGACTGGCTGCTGGATATCGAAAGTTTTTATAAAAAAGTAAAAGGCATTACTACCTCCAGCCAGGGATTTCAGAACCAGTTAGAATTTGTTAAAACAACTGGTAACTACGAAGTTTGGGGAGCAGAAATGCTGATTCAGAAAAAAATGAATCATTTTTTAACCTGGTTAAGTTATACGTACAACCACAATAATTATCATTTTTCTAATTATGAATACCCAAGTTTCCCCAACAATTTTCAGCTGATGCATACGGTTTCGTGGGCAGGAATTTATGAGAAAAATAATTTTAAAATAGCTTTGGGCACAAAATGGTCCTCCGGCAGGCCAAAAACTTCACCGGATCTTTCTCAAATTGATCTTTCGGATCCTGTATTGGTTTACAATAAACCAAACAATACCAATTTGCACATTTTTTCGCAGGTTAATATTTCGTCTACTTATAAGTGGGAAACGGCAAAGGGAATTCAATATAAAATTGGACTTTCTATCTTAAATATACTGAACAGACGAAATGAAATCAGCGAATATTACAGAGTAAGTTCACTTTCAAATTCTATTGAGGAAGTCGAAACATTCTCACTCCAAAGAACTCCAAATCTGAGTTTTAGGATTTCATTATAGCCTGAACTATCTTGTTTTATTAAGGCTTCTGCACTTTTTTTTTTACTTTTTTTTCAAAAAAATATAATTCTTTGGTAGGGTAATCTACATCAAGGCTGTTTTACTATTGGATCCAATTAAACGAGGAAAAAATAACTCCCTTAACCTAATCAAAAGAACAATGAAATTAAAACAAATTAAAATCGCCCTTGTTGCTCTTGCAGCGACAACTTTTTTTACAAGCTGTAACAGTGACAACAATGATACTACTCCAACTGCCGAAGTAAAAAAAGAAGTAAGTCTTTCTACCAGTGCAACATTAGGCTCTTATCTTTCTGATAAAGACGGAAGATCTTTGTACTATTTTTCAACAGATGCAAACGGACAAGCTTCTTGTACTGGTGGATGTGAAGCTGTATGGCCTGCTTTTGTGGTAGATAATTTAACGGCAGATAAAATAGGAACAGGATTAACATTTTCAGATTTTGCTACCATAACTACAGCATCCGGCAAAAAACAAGTAACCTATAAAGGATGGCCTTTATATTATTACGCACCAAGTGTAAACGGAACCAATACTGCAGAAGCAGCCGGTAAAACAACCGGAGACGGAGTTGGCGGTGTTTGGTTTATTGCAAAACCTGATTACTCGATTATGATCGTAAGAAGTCAGCTTGTAGGACATGATACTAAAAACTATAAATCAGATTATACTGAAGGAGATGGTTTGACTACTTATTTTACAGATGCTAAAGGAATAACGCTGTATACTTTTAAGAACGATAATTTCAAGAAAAACAATTTTACAAAAGCAGATTTTTCGAACAATGCGATTTGGCCAATTTATGAAACAGATAAAATCGTAGTTCCTTCTGTACTTGATAAATCTAAATTTAGTGTTATTACAGTATTTGGGAAATCTCAATTGGTTTACAACGGCTGGCCTTTGTATTATTTTGGACAAGATGCAAACGTACGAGGTGCCAATAAAGGAGTTAGTTTTCCTGCTGTTGGAGTTTGGCCGGTAGCGATAAAAGATGCTCCGCTGGCGATATAAAAAAGGTCTATTTTTTTTTAAGGAAATTTCAAATTAGTCCAATTTATACCGGACTAATTTGAAATACTTATAAAGTAAAATCCTGGTATACAACTTCATATAACCGGATAAAACAGCATTTAAAATCTATTTATGAAAAGGAAAAGAATAACACTAATAATTGTAGTCTTGCTTTTGCTGATTCCTGCGGGCTATTATTTTTATTACGGATTTCTTTATAAGGAAGCACGCAATATCGCATCCGAAATGCCGGATTTTAGTCTTACAGCAGCAAAATTAAGTAAAGACTATACCTCAAATCCACAAAAAGCAGATTCATTATATCTCAATAAAACTATTGAAATAACGGGTGAAATTACCAAACAAACAGACTCTGTGATCCTCCTTGAAAGTACTGTTTTTTGTCTTTTTACTCAAAAAATAAAAGAGAAAATTACCAATAAAAATGTGACGGTAAAAGGAAAGTGCATAGGTTATGATGAGCTTTTTCAGGAGATTAAACTAGATCAGTGTACCATTAATAAACAAAACAATTAATCAATTTTATGAAGAAATTTTTAATCCCAATCTGCCTTTTTTTGGCGACGATGGCTTATTCGCAAGAGGATCTGCTCAAAGATCTGGATTCGACTCAGGTAGAAGATAGTTATGCTGCAGCAACTTTTAAAGCATTACAGGTTGTAACGTTACAAACAACAAAAATGGCAGCAAAAAAAGAGTTCTATTTTGTAGTCTCACATCGTTTTGGTACTGTAAAAGATGGTTTTGATAGTTTTTTTGGTCTTGATAATGCAACCACTAAGCTAGGGGGAATTTATGGCGTTACAGACTGGTTATCGGTCAGTCTTTCCAGACATACATTAAACAAAATGTACGAGACCGGATTAAAATACAGAATGGCGAGGCAAAATGCCAATTTTCCTGTTGACATTGTTGGATACAGTGTTGCCGATATTAATAGTTTTTTAGAAAAAGACCAATATCCAGGACTGGAATTTAAGCACCGCACGACTTATGTACAGCAGTTATTGGTGTCAAGAAAAATTAACGAAAGGCTATCTCTTGAGCTAGTACCTTCTTTTATTCATAAAAACCTTTACAATCCGACAATCGAAAATGATAATCAATTTTCATTTGGAGGCGGCGGTCGCTATAAAATCACCAAAAGATTATCTGTAAACTTAGAATACATGCACAATTTTGATACTCCTGGTTTTTATGAAAATCCTTTGTCTGTAGGTCTTGATATAGAGACAGGCGGGCATGTTTTTCAATTGATATTTACCAATTCTCAATCAATGAGCGAGAGCGGATATCTTACCAATGCTTCCGGCAACTGGGGTAAAGGAGATTTCTTTTTTGGATTTAACTTATACAGAGTATTTTAAAAACTATAAACAGACACATTATGAAGAGATTAATAGCAATAACAATTTTACTTTTTGCACTAACAAGCTGTAGCGATGCCGATACTTATCAGGATATCGAAACGCCTCCGGGAGCAGTAACACCTCCGGGAACGGGAACGCCCGGGACTGATCCGGTGGTGGCAACCAGCTACACTAAAAACGTAAAATCAATTATTGATGGCAATTGTACAGGCTGCCATCAGGCAGGAAGATCTGCAGGTTTCAGGCCTTTAACGACTTATGCCGAAGTAAAAGCTGCGGTTGAAAATGCTGGTTTATTAAACCGTATTCAACTGCAAACAGGACAACAAGGGATTATGCCGCAAGCAGGAAGAATGTCTCAGGCCAATATTGATGTAATTGTAAAATGGAATACTGACGGACTTAAAGAAAATTAATTATTATGAAAAAACAACTTATAAATTTCTTTGTATTACTACTGATAATAGTTGTCAATACAAATGGATTTGCGCAAAAACTGATCACAAAAACAGGAAATATAAAATTTCAGGCTACAATGCCTTCTTATGAAGAAGTGGCTGCCGAGAACAAAAGTGTATCTGCTGTTTTAGAACAATCAACAGGCGATTTTGCGGCTTTGGTTCTTATAAAAGGTTTTCGTTTTAAAGTGGCTCTGATGGAGGAACATTTTAATGAAAATTATATGGAGTCTGAAAAGTTTTCGAAAGCAACATTAAAAGGGAAAATAGAAGATTTTGACAGTGCAAAAATCACAAGCACAGCTAAAAATTTTACCTTGAAAGGCGATCTTACTATTCACGGAAAAACAAAACCTGTTACGGTAATCGTAAAAATTTCAAAAGCGGCCAACGGAGTTAATGCCATTGGTGCATTCGAAGTAAAACCTGAAGATTTTGATATCGAGATACCAAGCATGGTTAGAAAAAAAATTGCGGATAAAATAAAAATCAGCTATAATTTTTTATTGGTAAAATAACACTGTCAGTAACTATTTAGCTAATAGAAATTACCCATCGCATATTAGCTAAAGAGAACTTTTTTTGATTTGGAAGATCATTAAACATGACTATTGCCTGAGGTCAGTTTCATTAATGAACTGGCCTCTTTTTTTAATAACTCTAACTGAATCTAAATGATCTGCAAAAATTACGTTGTTGCCGGCGAAGATGTAAATGATTATATGGTAATGGAAAATACCGCCTATATTTCATACACGCTTCGATTATTATATCATTTTTTATTTAATAACGGATTTTCAAAAGAGAAACTCAATGCTTTGCATCTGGGTTTGCAGGAAGGACATCATGAACTGGTTTGCTATAAAAATTTAATGTTTACTGAACCTTTTTTTGTGGAGATGAAACATTGTTATATCAATGATACAATCAAAATTAAAAGTAGCTTTTTCAACTCAAAAAACGAATGCTGTGCTGAAGTGACGAAAGAGGTCGAATGGTTTGATAGTATTCGCAAAGAAATTATTGCAACACCCAAAGTAATTCTGCAGCATTTTAATCCACATTATCCTAATGTAGTTAGTCGGTATTAAACAATTAAAGAATCAGTTTGTGGCTTTTTAGTTGTAAAAAAAATGTCATTTCTTATATTTTAAAATATTCAGAAAGGCTCATAACCATCCAACCTGCTTTCTCCAATGATTAAACTCCGCATCATTTTGATGCAAGCCCGTTTTATGAACCGAAGGGATGAACTCTACTATAGATTTTTCGTCGTGTGCGTCAAGTTGTAGTTCTTTGCGCAAGCGTATCATTTCGGTCTTATTTTCGACGGGATACATTCCGTTGCTGTCAAACTGAGTGCCGAATTTCTGTGGTCTTCCTTCAAAATAGCATATTCTGTCATGCAGGTAAGCAAAGTTTTGCGGACTGACTTCATCACCAGCTTCGGATATTAGCGTATAACATCTTTTCATAAAAACCGGCAAACTGATGGCGTGCTGAACAATCAGCCATGCTGCCTGACTAGCTTCTTCGCCAACAATTGATTTTGTAGGGTAGCCGATGGCATTGATGATTTCGTTAAGTCGTTTCGCATTCTCCAGATGCACGCGCTCCATATCAGGATTATAGCCAGGTGAAAGTTTCCCTTCTTTTAAAAGTTCTTCGCGTACCTGCAGGTCATGATGCGCCATTTCTATCAATTCTTTAGCGATGCGATTATTCATTAAATTATAATTAAAAGTTTATTTTATTCGTTAAAAATCATAACTACGTTACATCTCTCTTCTGAATAATATTCAACTCCTTATTAAAAGAATTTCTGTATTTTTTAATATACTCAGAAGGTTTCATCCCAAATAATTTCACGAACTGCTGACGGAAATAACGCTGATCTTCTATACCTACCTGAGGGCCTACCTGCGCGATATTAATATTTTCTGTAAGCATAATTACAGCCGCTCTTCGGATTCTGATCGATCTTATAAAAACATTGACGGTTTGTCCTGAAATGGCTTTAATTTTTTTGTAGAGACTTGAATGACTCATTCCCATTGCAGCAGAAAAAGTTTTGAGGTTAAACTCACTGTTTTCAAGATTGGCTTCGACGATTTCGATGCATTTATCAAGGAATTCTTTGTATTCAACAGGAACTTTATTGACATTTTCTCGAAGTGTAATACTGTCTAAGTAATACTTGCGCAATTGCCCTCTGTTTCTAAGAACAGCATCTACACGTGCCAGAAGTATATCGCTGTCAAAAGGTTTCGTGACATAGTCGTCTGCACCTTCGGTAATACTTTGCAAGTGAATATCATTGCTGGTGGTAGCTGTGAGAAGTATAACCGGAATATGGCTTAAATCATCATTTTGCTTGATTTTTTTACATAAATCCAAACCGTTCATGCCTTCCATCGAAATATCACTCAGCACAATATCCGGCAGGTGTTTTTCGACAAGTTTTAAACCTTCGAGACCATTTGCTGCCGAATAAACAATATAGTTGTTGAAAAAAAGCTGCACCAGATAATGATTCATTTCAGGATTGTCTTCAACAATTAAAAGTACTTTTTTGGTACTGATTAATGCTGACTGTATATTTTCAGGATTTGAGGGCTGACTTTTGTCTTCATGAGTATTTTGATTATCAGCAGGCATTCCTTCTAAAAGTTCCCCAACAAGAGGCGACATTTGAGGATGATTTTCATTGATGCTCATTGCTGCAAAGTGACTTTTTCCTTTTGGAAGAATAATAGTAAACGAAGTACCTTTTCCTAATTCGCTTTTACACTGTATTTCGCCGTGATGTTTATTTACAAAATATTTGACTACATAAAGACCTATTCCAAATCCGTTGCTGGCTTTAGACTGAACCTGTTTGAATTTTTCAAAAACAGTATCAATTTCATTTTCAGGAATACCGCTTCCGGTATCTGATATAATGATAGAAACATCAGCAGTATTCTCGATGATTTCGATCGTTATAGCACCTTTATTTGGTGTAAATTTGAAAGCATTTGAGATTAAATTAAAAAGACTAATCTCTATTTTTTCGTAATCGCCGTATATTTCAGCAGGTGTTTTTTCTTCAATAAACTGATAATTGAGACTTTTAACCGCAGCCATTTGCGTAAAGCTTTCGTAGATTTCCCGACACAGGTTATTTAAATTAATTTTCGAAATTTTGAGTTCATCAAGATCTGTTTCCGCTTTTCTAAACAGTAATAACTGATCTGTAAGGCTCAATAATCTTTTGGCATTTTTATAGGCAAGATTCAGATCGAGATCATCTTCAGAACGGTTTTTTCTGTCCATCGCGCTTTTTAGCGGATTTATAATCAGAGACAGGGGAGTGCGCAGCTCATGGGCCATATAAGTAAACATCGAAGACTGCTTTTCAGCATGTTCTTTGTCTTTTTTATGTTCCATACGGGAAAGTTTTATTTCGTAGCGCAATCTTTCTTTGTTTTTGTGGTAAAGTACATAGGCATAAATGGCCCCGGCAGCAGCGATAAGGTAAAAAGTATACGCCCACCATGTTCTGTACCAGGGCGGAAGGATTTTTACTGTTGCCAGCGTTACTTCCTTTGTCCAGTTGCCTAAAACATCAGTTGTTTTTACTTTAAAAATATAGGTGCCTTCCGTCAGCCTGGAATAATTTGCCCTGTTATTTTTTGAGGTATAGTTCCAGTCTTTGTCCCATCCGTCAAGAAAGTAAGCGGTATTGATTTTTTCTGAATTGACATAATCAAGATAAACAAAATCAAAACTCACTGCCGATTTTTCATAAGGAAGTTCGGCGCCACTGATCATTTCGAGCTTTTTTTCGGTAATATAGGGGCTGTCCAATTTTAAGGACTGATTGTTCACCAGCAAATCATTTAATAAAAACTTACCCGTATTTTTTTTGTCTTTTATAGTATTGGGATCAAAAACATTGAATCCGTTGATACCTCCAAAAATAAATTCTCCTGTCGAAAGTTCCGTTCCCGCATTCCAGCTAAACTGACTGCCCTGAAGTCCATCAGAAACTCCAAAATTTCTGAAAGTATTGTTCTTAGGATTTAATCTTGAGATTCCCTGATACGTACTCATCCATAAATCTCCTTTTTTATCCTTTAAAAGACGAAGAATGGTATTGCTCGAAAGACCGTTTTGTGTGGTATATTTTTTGAAAGTGCCCGTTTTTCGGTTGAATAAAAGCAAACCGCCTTCAACCGTACCAATCCAAAGATTTTTATTTTCATCTTCGGTTATACATCGAATAGTATACTCTGAATGATAATTTTTTACTTTTTTTGTTTTGGTATCGATCTCAAAAAAGGAATTGAAAGTTCCGCCCCAGATTTTTCCGTCCTGAGTTTCGTAGAGACAAGTAACATCGCGCAAAGCGGTGCTGTAACAAATGAATTTGTTTTGTTTTTTATCAAATTGATATAATGCTCCGCCATTAGTAACGGCAAGCCAAAGCGTTTTTTTTGAGTCTATAAACAGCAGCCAGGATTCCTGTTCTGCTTTTTTGGTAATCTGATTATAAATAGAGAAATTCTGAATGGCTTTTGATTTCGGGTCAATACGACAGACTCCGCCTTTCCACATCGCCACCCAAATGGCATTATCAGCATCCCTGACAATACTTGTAACAAAATTGCTCTGAATTTTTCTGCCTGCAGCTGAGGTGGTCGAGTAAACATCGTAAGTGTTTTGTTTTCTGTTCCAGTATCGCATTCCGGCGCCATCTGTACCAATCCAGATATTTTTCTTTTCGTCTTCACAAAAAGAAAGCATGAAGTTGGCAGCCGGATCTTCGTCTTCTTTATTGGTCAGCGGATCCTTGCTTTTAAAATGATTAAAATAGAGCGGTTTTACTCCCATCATACTTACACCTCCACGCAGGGTTCCAAACCACATTTCTCCAGTTTTGCTTTCAAATATATCATACAGCGATTTACTGTTTAGTAATGAAACAGGCCCACTGGCACGATATAAAACAGGAGCAGGCTGATTTTTGGTAATGGTAAAAAGGCCCGCACCATCAGTGGCAATCCAGAGTCTGTTTCCCTGCTGATAAAAATCACGCACGACTGTTTTTTCCAGAAAGTAATTTTTAGAATAAGTATTAAGGTTATGATTATATAAGTACGCCCCTTCATCTGTTCCTATCCAGAGTCCGTCATTTGTCAATTTAATGCAATTTGAACCTGTAATGGTAGGGTTAAGAAGTGTTAGTTTTTTTGATTTAATATCATATTGGCAAAGACCGGTTCCGGTGATAAAAACGTAGAAAATTTGTTTTTTTGCATTATAAGCTATTGATCTTGCGATATAATTTAATTTTCCGTTGAAAGGGATTGCCGTGCCAATTTTCTCCCCTTCTTTATAAACTACAATCCCCTCTTTTGTAGCGACGAGAATCATATGTAGCGAATGAACAGCAATTATTTCGTAAGCCGTAAAGTTTAAAGGTTTGATTTTTTTATTAGTATCATAATATTGCAGCGGACTAAAAGAAGATTGCTCTGCATTAAAAACTACCGGTCCGGCAGTTGTTCCTACCCACAAATTATTTTCAAAATCACCTTCGATACAGCTAATAGCATTTCCCTGAATAGAATTTGGATCGGTATGAATATGGCGGTAAACTTTAAAATCATTTCCATCATATCGGTTTAGTCCATCAAAAGTTCCAAACCACATATAGCCATTTTGATCCTGATATATAGATGCAACAGAATTGTTCGAAAGTCCCGATGAAATATCAAGATGTCTTATCGGGTAATTCTGTCCGGATGCATGTAGATGCAGAAGACTAATAACAAGAAAGAACTTTAATTTATTCATAGAAATTTTTTTAAAAAGCATGCTGCTCTTTGATATACGAAAAATAAAAGGGATGTGATTAGAAATCAGGATCAATTTTTTTATGTGAATATATGTTGATAGCTGTGTACTTTGCGAAATTAACACATTTATTAACTAATGCTCAAAAAACACTACTGGTTTTTTACAGGAATGGCGGATTATGATTTTAGTGTTTTTTTGTAATCAACGCTCACTGCTTTGGAAAAAAAGATGCTTACTAGTTGTTTTTTTACCGCAGAGAACACAAAGATTTTATTTAAGCTTAATTTTAAATAAAAACACAGAGTTCGAAGCTAAATGAAGACAAAGCTTTTGAACTTTTGCTTTATAAAAGTTAAGAGTTAAAAAACATACTTGCCACATTATTTTACCACAGAGAACACAAAGATTTTTATTTAAGATTGCTTTAAAAACACAAAGATCACAAAGCTAAATGAAGACAAAGCTTTGTGATCTCTGTGGTTATTAGACTTATCATATTAAAAAAAACTTAGCGTTCTCTGTGGTAAATATTTCTTTCTCTAAGGTTTTGAGGTTAATATAGTAATTGTTTTTTACCACAGAGAACACAAAGGTTTTTATTTAAGATTGCTTTAAAAAAACACAGAGTTCGCAAAGCTGAATCAATACAAAGCTTTGCGAACTTTTCCTTTTTTAAAAGCTAAGAGAAAAAAAACTTAGCGCTCTTTGCGGTAATTTTTTTCTAATAGGTTTTTTGAATTTTCTTATTTAAAATTTAAGCGTATCAAATTGCTTTTTTCAGAATAAACCGATTAAAAAACAACAAACTATTTCATTAGTAATTCTATTATTTTAAAGCTTAATTATTGATGTTTTGATTTTTTTTGAATTAAAAAAATAGATAATATGTTTTTATGAAGTGTTGTACAGACACTTTTACGAAATTGTCCCCTTTTATAAATGAATTTTTCCCTGTCTAAATACCTTGCTCTGTACTTAATTTGCAAAGTGAGTTGACAAGCTACAACGTTTGAGTAATACTGCTTTACTTTTTTGTTCAGAGCAAGTCAATCAAAAAAAACTAACCAATTATCTTAACCAAAAACAATGTAAACATGACCAACACTTCAATTACCATTTACAGAGGAAAACCTTTTCCTAGTTATTAAAAAAGTGAATAAACTTATTTTAAGAAGCAGGTTATAAAACAACTTATATAACGCTGCAATCATTTTGTAACCAACACTAATAAACAAAAACTATCTTAAACCAAACCCATTAAAAAAGTATGAAAAGAATTAAAACAAAATTTTTACTTTTATTATTCTTACTACCTTTTTGTGTTTTTGCTCAGAACACAATTACCGGCGTTGTATTGGAAAAATCTTCCAAACAGCCCATACCGGGAGTAAACATAAAAGTATCAGGCGCAAATATTAGTACCTCTACAGACTTTGACGGAAAATTTAAATTATCCGGAGTAAAAGCAGATAGTCAGATTACGTTTTCCTATACCGGATATTCTAATCAGACCATTCCGGTTGGCACCCAAAAAAACATAACGGTATTTCTTGATGAAGATACTAATCTGCTAAAAGAAGTTGTGGTTCAGGTAGGTTACGGAAGCGTTAAAAAGAAAGACGCGACAGGATCTGTTACTGCACTTACTACAAAAGACTTTAACAAAGGAAATAATATTACGACAGAAAATTTACTGAACGGAAGAGTAGCCGGTTTATCAGTAAATTCAACTGGTGCTCCGGGATCTAGTTCTCAAATCAGAATTCGAGGCGGAAGTTCGCTTTTTGCAAGCAATGATCCTCTTATTGTAATTGATGGATTGCCTCTTGATAATGCTACCAATACAGGTTCGTCTTCCTTTTTAGCTTCACTAAACCCTGCAACGGTAGAATCTATTACGGTTTTAAAAGATGCATCGGCTTCTGCCATTTACGGTTCACGCGCTTCAAATGGTGTTATTATCATCACAACTAAAAAAGGAAGCAAAACATTATCTGTAGATTATAATGTACAATATGCAGCGGGAACGCTGACTAAAACGGTAGATGTTTTTAGTGCCGATGAGTTTAGAAGTGTTATCGCCGACAGAAGAAGCGATGATTTAAGTAAACTGGGAACTGCAAATACCGATTGGCAAAAAGCAATTTACAGAAACACCGGAACCATAGATCAAAGTTTAGCCGTTAGAGGAAGTTTATTCAATATTATTCCAACGAGTTTAACTTTAGGAAATACAGATCAGCAAGGTTTGCGTTTAACGAATACTTTCAAAAGAAACACAGTTGGTTTAGTTATGAATCCTGCTTTTCTTGACAATCATTTAAAATTGAGGCTTTCAGCCAATTACACCAACGAAAAAAACAGATTTACAGATGCTGTTGAAGGTGCTGCTATTGGTTTTGATCCAACTCAACCCATAAAAGTGGATGGCGCTCCTTATGGCGGTTATTTTGAATATACAACCGGAATTGATTCCAACGGAAATTATCCTTTAGTATCTACTGCAGCAAGAAATCCTGTTTCGCAATTGTTGAATACCAATGACAGAGGAACGAATGACAGAATTTTTGGAAATTTCGAAATTGATTATAAATTCCACTTTTTTCCTGCTTTAAGAGCGGTTGTAAATGTTGGTTTTGATGAGTCAAACGGAGACCGAAGAAGATTGGTTGGTGCTGATGCGGGTTCTGCTCCATCAAACAACAACATTCCGTATGGTACAGATGAATATACAGAAGCAACCAGACGAAATAAATTATTAGATACTTATTTAGTGTATAATAAAACCTTTAAATCACTGGTTTTTGAAGCGACAGCAGGTTATTCGTATCAAAAATTTCAAAGCTCAAAATTTGAAACAGGTAATATCCTAAATCCGGATTTACCATCAACATTTCCTGAAACCACTTTGGATACAGATGTTGTTTTATTAGGATTCTTTGCCAGAACAAACTTAAATTTCAGAGATAAATATTTACTAACACTGTCTTACAGAAGAGATGGTTCTTCAAGATTTGAAGAAGCGAATCGTTGGGGAAATTTCCCTTCAGTAGCTTTTGCCTGGAAAATCAAAGAGGATTTCTTTAAGGAAAGTACCGTATTATCTGATTTAAAATTAAGATTAAGTTACGGTATTACAGGACAGCAGGATATTCCTGAGCCAAACGGATACTTGCAGAAATATCAAGTTGGTAGCGGAAACTCTGAATACTATTTTGGTACAAGTCCGGTTCCGGTTGCACTTCCGTCAAAAAGAACAAACAACCTGAAATGGGAAGAAACTACTTCGTACAATGCAGGTCTTGATTTTGGATTTTTAGACAATCGTTTATCTGCCGGACTTGATGTGTATTACAAAGAATCGAAAGATTTACTGGTAAATGCAGCAATCTCTGATGGTAGTAATTTCTCTAACCGTGTGTATCAAAACGTAGGAAGCTTTACCACAAAAGGAGTAGAGTTTACGCTTAATGCGAATGCCATTAAAACGGAGAATTTCAATTGGAATATGAATTTTAATGTATCCAAATTTGAAAGAAGAATCAAAAATTTAGTAAACGGAAGCGATATCTTTTTAGGAGATAATATTGCAGGAACAGGAACTCCCGGACAAATTTTCAGAGAAGGTTATACTCCTTATTCTTTCTACGTATACAAACAAATGTACAATAACGAAGGAAAACCAATTGAAGGTGCTTTTGCAGATTTAAATGGTGATAATGTTAGAAACGATGCTGATAAATACATTTATAATAATCCAGATCCTGACTTTACATTAGGATTTGCATCGAATATGAATTATAAAAAATTCGATTTTTCATTCAATTTAAGAGCGAGTATTGGTAACCGAATTTATAATGCCGTAGACGCCAGCAGAGCACAATATGATGCTATGGAAAACGGAGGGGTTTTAAGTAATGTTCCGTCTCAGATACTAGATACTAATTTTCAGACTACTTCAAATGTAGTATTGTCAGATCTTTATATCGAGAATGCTTCTTTCTTAAAAATGGACAACGTTACGTTAGGATATACTTTAAACAACTGGTTAAACAGTAAAGCATCGTTAAGATTTTCGACTGGAGTTCAGAACGTTTTTGTAATTACAAAATACAGCGGTTTAGATCCTGAAATCACCAATAACGGTGTAGACAAAACAATTTATCCTAGACAACGATCTATTTTATTTGGTCTTAATCTTAAATTTTAATAAAGATGAAAAAATATATTTTAATAACAATTTTAGCATTGACTACCGTTTTTCATTCTTGTACTGATGACTTAAATGTAGTCTCTGAAGATGATGACGTTCTTTCGTCTGATGTTTTATTTTCGACTCCGGAAGGATATAAAAAAGCTTTTGCAGGAGTCTACGGAAATTTAACTTTAACCGGTGTATTGGGGCCTGATAATTCTTCGCTTGAAGGGGTAGATGCCGGAACAAGCCAGTTTACAAGATGTTTATTATACATGCAGGAATTAACGACAGACGAATTGGTTTGGAGTTACGAAAATGACGGAGGAACCGCAGAATTACAACGTAATATCTGGACAGCCGCAAATCCTGTTATTTTAGGAATGTTCAGCAGAACCATGGTTTCTGTTTCCTATGCCAACGAATTTTTACGTCAGAGCACGCCTGAAAAATTAAGTTCAAGAGGTATTACAAATGCTACAACATTAGCAGATATTGCACTTTGGCGTAAGGAAGTTCGTGTTTTAAGAGCGTATGCGTATTATAACATGATGGATTTATTTGGAAAAGCACCAATGTACACTGAAAATGATCCTGTAAATTTTGCGGGGCCTGAATTTAACAGAAAACAATTATTTGATTTTATCGAAAGTGAATTAAAAGCGGTTTTACCAGATTTAAAAGCAGCCAGAACCAATGAATACGGACGATTGGATCAATCTATGGCGCGTATGATTTTGGCAAAAATGTATCTGAATGCTCAGGTTTATGTTCAGGCCAATCGTTTTGATGATTGTATTACAATGTGTAACGAAATCATTGCCGGTGGTTATACTTTGAAACCAAAATACCTGGACAACTTTAAAGCGGATAACGAGAACTCAGAAGAAATCATTTTCGGAATCCAGTCGGATGGAGCGGTTTCTCAAAACTGGGGAGCAACAACGGTTTTAACAAACGGACAAATTGGTGCATGGGAAAACAATGGTGCCGATTTTGGAATTGGCGGCTGGACAGGAGCACTTAGAATAAGAAAAGAATTTGCTCAAAAATTTGATGGTGTAAAATTCAGCCAAGATACAAGAAATACTATAGGGAAAGGTGTTGCGGGCGATCCTGCAAAACAAAGGTCTATTGATATTGAAGATATTGGTGTAAAAACTCAAGGTTATATTTTGTCTAAATTTTCTAATAAAACTACCGCAGGAGTAAACGGAATCAGTTCTACTTATGCCGATACTGATTTCCCATTATTCAGATTAGCAGATGTGTATTTAATGTATGCAGAAGCGACTTTAAGAGGCGGAAACGGAACAACTGCTCAGGCATTAACTTATGTAAATGCTTTAAGACAAAGAGCGAATAGTAATTTGACTGTTGGAAACATTACTTTAAGTGAGTTAACGCTGGATTTTTTAATTGATGAAAGAGCGCGTGAATTACACTGGGAAGCACACCGAAGACAAGATTTAATTCGTTTTGGCAAATATACCGGAGGATCTTACAATTGGGCCTGGAAAGGAAATTCATCAAAAGGAATTTCGATTCCTGCTTACATGAGCGTTTTCCCTATTCCGGAAGGATCATTGGGAGCCAATAGAAATTTGACTCAAAACACGGGTTACTAAAACTTTTTTTAAAACATAAACGATACGAAAAATGAAACACATATATAAAATCTTTACAGTTATTGCCTTAATTACAGGACTTTGGTCTTGTGAAAATGAAACAGATTTGATGATCCTGGAGCCTCAGGAAGCGGCTTTCTCGATGATTACACCTGATAATGGTTCTTCGACTATTTTAAATAAAGACACACCCAACAATATTGCTTTGACATTTACCTGGGAAAAAGTAAGTTACGGAACACCTACAATCGTTACTTATACGGTACAGTTTGCAGCCAGTAATACTGAATTTGCAGCTCCGGTAGATATTACGTCTACGACTTCTACTCACGCTGCTATTTCAGTGGCAGAGCTTAATGCAAAAGCACTTGAATTGGGTCTTACGCCTGATGTTGAAGGAACAATTGATGTTAGAATTAAATCTACAGTTGGAACAACGCTTTCTGAGCCAAAAAATTCTACACCAATTACCATTGCATTAACGCCTTACAGAGGTGTGTTCCCTAAAATTGATTTGTTTTTAGTAGGACCTGGTACCGCTGCAGGATGGAGTGTAACGAGTAACAATATGCCAATTTACAGAGATACAAAAGAAACTGCAAAATTCTATTATACAGGATTTTTTAATAAAGATGGTTTCAAATTAATTGAACAAATTGGTTTCTGGGCTCCGGCTTACGGAACAAACGGAGCAAAAGTTCAATACAGAGCAACAGAAAGCGATACTGATCCGGGCGTTTTCCCTACGGCAGCTGCAGGTTATTATAGTTTTGAACTTAATCTTGAAGAACTAACCTATAAAATTGAGCCCTATACAGGCCCAATGACAACATATGCCACAATTACTTTGACAGGATCGGTATTAACAGGCGATGACACCGGATGGAATATGGATGTTCCTTTAGTGAAATCGGATTTTGACGGACATATCTGGAAAGTTACTCAAACTTTAAAAGCAGGAAAAATGAAGTTTAAGGCTAATGGCGGATGGGATGTAAGCTGGGGCGATAATGGAGGAGATATTATTGTTGAGGCCGGAAAATATGAAATCTGGTTCAATGACTTAGATGGTCGTTATGCGTTCATTGCAACTCCATAAATTGAATTAAAAAAATAAGAGAAGCCTCAATAAGGTTATTTTGAGGCTTCTTCTTTATCTAAAAAGACCTTATTTTAAATTCAAAATTTCACTAATTATCATGAAAAAATATATAAAAATTCTTGGTTTACTTGCGATCACTGCAATTCAGTTTTCGTGCTCGAGTAATGATTCGGCCGATACAGAAGCGGTGAATCCGCCGGATGCAACGGATACTTTTATCAGAGCATCAGATGTTTCTTTTCTTCCTCAAATGGAATCTTTGGGAACTAAATTTTACAGCAATGGCAAAGCCGAACCCATGCTGACAACACTAAAAAATGCAGGTTGTAATACCGTCCGAATTCGTTTATGGAAAAATCCTGTAAACGGTCGTTCCGGTTTAAACGAAGTAAAACAATTGGCTCAAAAAGCAAGACAAGCCGGTTTAAGAGTATGGCTTACCGTTCATTACTCTGATAATTGGGCCGATCCGGGAGAACAGACTACTCCTGAAGAATGGAAAAATTTGTCTTTTACCGATTTAAAAACAGCGGTTGCTGATTATACCGCTACAATAATTACAGAAATTAAGCCGGATATTATTCAAATTGGTAATGAAATCAATAGCGGATTATTATGGCCACAAGGAAATTTAATCAGTAACGAACAACAATGTATCGCTTTATTAAGTGCTGCCAGCGCAACAGTTCGCAGTAAAGCACCAAACACAAAAATAATGATTCATTATGCAGGTGTAAATGGCGGCAGCACAGATTGGTTTTTTACTAAAATGAAAAGTATTGATTACGACTATATTGGATTATCATATTATCCTATATGGCACGGTAAAGATTTAACAGAAGTAAAAAATACCATTGATGCTTTAGGACAAAAATTCAGTAAAAGAGTCCTGATCGCAGAAACCGCTTATCCTTTTACCTTATTACATAATGATCAGACAAATAATATTGTAGGAACAAACGATCAGCTGGTACCCGGCTATCCGGCAACGCCAACAGGACAAAGAACTTTTGTTATGGATATTAAAAACATCGTAAAAACATCAGAATTTGGACAAGGATTTGCGTATTGGGGCGGAGAATGGGTTGCTTTTAAAGGACCACAATCAGCAAGCGGTTCTACCTTCGAAAATCAGGCATTGTATAGTTTTGATAATAATGCCTTATCCGTAATGCAAGCATTCAGTAAAGAGTAAAATATGAAAAAATCACTTACAATTGGATCTTTTTTAATGCTAATGATATTTGCATTTACTTCTTGTAAACCAAAAATGATTAGCGAAAAAAACTCCTTTTCAAATGGAGCAGATGTAGGCTGGCTGCCACAAATGGAAGCAACAGGCTATAAATTTTATGATGCAGACGGTTCTCAAAAAGACTGTCTGCAATTATTAAAAGACCGAGGAATAAACACCATTCGTTTACGTGTTTGGGTAAACCCGAATAATGATAAAGCCAGCGGACACTGCAGCCCTGAGGAAACAGTTGTCATGGCAGTTCGTGCGCAAAAAATGGGAATGCGTATCATGATCGATTTTCATTACAGCGATTCGTGGGCAGATCCCGGCAAACAAAATAAACCGGCAGCATGGGCAAAACATTCTTTTCCGGAATTGTTAACCGATGTGTATCAGCATACTTATGACGTTTTGCAACTGCTGAAAAAAGCAGGAGTAACTCCGGAATGGGTTCAGGTTGGAAATGAAATCCCAGGCGGAATGCTTTGGCCGGAAGGCAGTACAGATAATTTCAGTCAGCTGGCACAATTACTTGATAAAGGATACGAAGCTACAAAAGCCATCGATCCAAAAATTAAAGTAATTGTTCATTTGGATGAAGGAAATAAAAGCGAAAAATTCAGATGGTTTTTTGACAAAGCGACTGAAAATAAGGTAAAATATGATGTAATTGGTTTATCATATTATCCGTATTGGATCAAAACCGATTATCAAAGTACTATATTAGATTTAGAAAATAATCTAAAAGACATGGCTTCCCGCTACAATAAAGAAGTGATGGTGGTCGAAGTTGGTGGTGATTTCGAACAGGTACAAAACACTAAAGAGATGCTTGAAGCTACTATAAAAGCCGTAAAAAGCGTGCCTGATAACAAAGGTTTAGGTGTCATTTATTGGGAACCACAAGGCGAAAAAAGCTGGAGTAGTTATCAGTTAAACGCCTGGCTTCCTGACGGAAAACCGTCACCAGCACTGGATGCTTTCAAAAATTAAATAAAAAATTAAATTTACTATTAAGAAACTAAGTTAACACATTGGGTGTAATTATTTTTAACACATAGAAACATAGCATTACTGAACTCAAAAAAGGCGTTTCACTTGCATTAACACACATAGCTATGTGTGAGAAACAAGTTTCTTTTTGATTTACTTTTTCAAAATCATAAAATCTATGTTTCTATGTGTTTAATTAAATTTTCATACATTTCATTCAACGGATTAAGTGATTTAAGCTAAGTGCTTTTAATATCTTAATGGTGAAAAAATAAAAAATAAAATGAAATTAATTTTTAGATCAATACTGCTCGTATTTCTTCTGGTTTTTTCTTCCGGAAAAATGATGTCACAATCCACAACTGTTTTAAAAGACAATTGGCGCTTTTCTAAAGGAATAAAAGGAGATGCCTTTTCTGTAGATTTTAATGCTTCTAAATGGGAAAAAGTGAGTTTACCTCACGATTGGGCCATTTACGGACCGTTTGATAAAGAATGGGATAAACAAGTTTCGGCAATTGAACAAAACGGAGAAAAAGTGCCTACCGAAAAAACAGGACGTACAGGTGCGCTTCCGCATATTGGTACAGGCTGGTATCGCAATACATTTTCGATTCCGGAGTTTAAAAAAGGGAAAAAAGCACTTCTTATTTTTGAAGGAGCCATGAGCGAACCTCAGGTTTATTTAAACGGAAAAAAGGTAGGACAATGGGGTTACGGCTATAGCTATTTTTATATTGATATTTCGAAAGATTTAATAGCCGGAGCAGAAAATGTTCTGGCAGTAAAATTGACTAATGAACCATTTTCTTCAAGATGGTATCCCGGAGCAGGTTTATACAGAAACGTGAGTATTGTAGTAAAAGAACAGGAAAACTTTGTACAATGGGGAACTTTTATTACCACTCCGGACATCAACGAAAATAGTGCCGTTGTTGATCTTAAAGCTGAGGTTAATGGCAATAATTTGTCGATGGTAACGGAAATAAAAGACGCGTCTAATACTATTGTAGCAACACAGAAAGTGACAGAAATAAAAGATGGAAAGTTTCATCAAGCTATTGATGTTGCAAAACCTCATTTATGGAGTCCTGAAACGCCTTATTTATATACAGCGATTACTAAATTATACGCAGCCGACGGAACTTTAAAAGACGAGCAAACTATCAAATTTGGTATAAGATCGATTAAATATGAAGCCAATAAAGGATTTAGCCTTAACGGAAAAGTAACAAAATTTAAGGGAGTTTGTCTCCATCATGATCTTGGGCCTCTTGGTGCAGCGGTCAATAAAGCGGCGCTAAGAAGGCAGCTTACAATTCTAAAAGATATGGGATGTAATGCGATCAGAAGTTCTCATAATATGCCTTCTTTTGAACAGCTTGAATTAGCCGATGAAATGGGATTTATGTTTCTGGCTGAAAGTTTTGATGAATGGGCAAAGCCAAAAGTGAAAAACGGATATCATCGCTTTTTTGAAGAATATGCAGAAAAAGACATTGTAAATTTAGTGAGAGCTACGAGAAATCATCCTTGTATTGTAATGTGGAGTTCAGGAAATGAAGTTCCGGATCAATATGGAGCTGAAGGCTTGACAAGAGCTAAATTTTTACAGGATGTTTTTCATAGAGAAGATCCTACGCGTCCGGTAACGGTTGGAATGGATCAGGTAAAACAAACTATGGAATCTGGGTTTGGGGCTTTATTAGATGTACCGGGACTGAATTATCGAGTACATCTTTATGAAGAAGCTTACAAATCATTTCCACAAGGATTTATTTTGGGTTCAGAAACTGCTTCGACAGTGAGTTCAAGAGGAATTTATAAATTTCCTGTTGTGCAGCAAAAAGAAAAGCAATACGATGATTTTCAAAGTTCATCTTATGATCTTGAAGCTTGCAGTTGGTCGAATGTTCCTGATGAAGATTTTGTGCTTCAGGATGATAAACCTTGGGTAATTGGCGAATTTGTCTGGACTGGTTTTGATTATTTAGGAGAACCAACGCCTTATGATGAAAAATGGCCATCAAGAAGTTCTTATTTCGGAATCTCTGATTTGGCAGGACTGCCTAAAGACCGTTTTTATTTGTACAGAAGCAGATGGAATAAGGAAGATAAAACGCTTCATATATTGCCGCATTGGAACTGGAAAGGAAGAGAAGGCGAGATTACTCCCGTTTTTGTTTACACCAATTATGACAGCGCAGAACTTTTCGTAAACGGAAAAAGTATGGGCGTGCAGAAAAAAAACAATTCAACTCCGCAAAACCGCTATCGCTTAATGTGGAATGATGTAAAATATGAGCCGGGAACGGTAAAAGTGGTAGCATTTGATTCGAATGGAAAAATAGCTGCCGAAAGTGAGGTTAAAACCGCTGGAGATCCTTATAAAATCATTCTCGAAGCAGATCGCAAAGTGATCAAAGCCGATGGTGATGATATTTCTTTTGTAACGGTTTCGGTTGTGGATAAAAACGGAATTCCGTGTCCTACAGCAGTTAATGAATTAAACTTTAAAGTAACCGGAGCTGCAACGTACAGAGCTGCTTGTAATGGCGATGCTACATCATTAGAAATATTTCATGACAATAAAATGAAGCTTTTCAGCGGTAAATTGGTGGTCTTGGTTAAAGCAGTCAAAACTGCAGGAGCAATACAATTAGAAGTAACAGGTAAAGGACTTCAGAAAGGTAAAATCGATTTAAAGTCAGAACTTTAAAAATTAAAATAACCCGTTGGGTGTAATAATTTTTAACACATAGTAATATAATTCAAAAGCGCAATGCCATTAAATTAAGATATTTTAGATTGTGTTCCATCGGAACACCTCGTCGGTAGAAAAAAAAATGCATCGTGATAAACATCGTCCCATAGGGATGTTTGATAAATTGTATATGTAATCTGTATTATTATTATTATTTATAAAATCAAACGTTCATACGGAACGTAAAAAAACGGCGTATTTATTGGGCTACCAATGAAATGTTCCGATGGAACAAAAAACAAAGTGATTAGGTATTGTCCTTAACAAATTGTTCCATTGAATTTCCTTAACTTAATGACATTGCCCAACGGGTTTAGAATAGTATTTTAAAAAAGAAACCAGACATCTTTTGAATGTCTGGTTTCTTTTTTTATTCTGTTTTTGAGAACTAGTTTGTAACTAATGCATCATTAGCATAAACAATTCCTTCGTAGCAAGCATTATAAATGTCTTTTAAATCTTCCAGGTTTGTTACTCTTGGATTAAAACCGGTACATGGATCGATTAATGCATTATTGGCAATGTAATCCAGGTTTTTGTCCCAGTCTTTTTTTGAGATTCCAAATTCTTTTAGAGAAGAAATATTGTTGACTCTTTTTCTTAATCCTTCAATAGACTGTGCCAATTCTTCAGCAGTTTCAAGTCCGATTACTTTTGCTAATGATGGAAATTTAGTAGTAGCCGAATCATTATATCGAATAACGTTAGGTAAGAAGATCGCATTTGCACATCCGTGCGGAATACCATACAAAGCACCAACCTGATGAGATAAAGAGTGAACAATTCCTAACCAGGCATTATTAAAAGCCAAACCTCCCATAAATGAAGCGTCGTGCATATTTTGACGTGCAGTAATGTTTGAAGGGTTTTTTACGGCTTCTTCCAGATTGTCAAAAACAATTTGTAATCCGCCTTTTGCTAAAACATCAGCAAAATTGTCATCAATATTAGAAACATAAGCCTCAACGCAATGTGTCAAAGCATCTAATCCTGTATTTGATGTTACGTGAGCGGGCATCGAAGCACAGATTTCTCCATCGATTATGGCAATATCCGGAGTTAATTCATACGAAACAATTGGATATTTTACTCCTTTTTCGCGGTCTGTGATTACGGCTAAACCTGTCGTTTCAGTTCCTGTTCCGCTAGTAGACGGAATGGCTATAAATCTGGCTTTTTTTCTAAGTACCGGTACGCTAAACGGTTTAATAAGTGAATCAAATTCGGTATCTGGATGTTCGTAAAAAATCCACATTGTTTTTGCCGCATCAATTGCAGAACATCCACCAATACCGACGATCCAGTCCGGCTGAAACTCACGCATGGCTTCTGCACCTTTAAAACTGGTTGCTGATGACGGATCTTCTTCTACACCATCAAAAACAAAAGTTTCGATTCCTGCTTCGTTTAAATATGCTACAGCTTTATCAAGCGTTCCGCTTTTTTTCATAGAACTTCCGCCGGTTACAACAAAAGCTTTTTTACCTTTTATATTTTTTAATTCTTCAAGAGTTCCGGGACCGTGGAAAACTTCTCCTGCAACAAATAATTTGCTCATCTTTAATAGTATTTAATTATTGATGCAAAGTTAAATGTGAGGGCAGGGCAATATGTTATACAAACAAGACTACGCGGTATAAATTTGCGCCAATTCCTGCTGAAGTTCGGTAGGTGTTTCTTTGAGTTTTGCCCGTACAAATTTATTAAGCGCTGACGGTGAGCTAAAACCGAGTTCAAATGCAATTTCTTTGTGAGAGAGATCAGAAAACAATAATTGACGTTTTATTTCGGTCAGGATCCTGTTATGAATTGCATTTATAGCCGTTTCACCACAATGTTTTTTAGTTATTTCATTGAGTTTTTTAGGAGTAATAGAAAGCTGCGACGCGTAGTATTGCACCGTGCGTTCACTTCGATATTGTTGATTTAATAGTTTTTTGAAACCAATATAAATATGCTGATTTGTTTTTTGATGCAATACAGGATGCTGACCGTGCACAGATTCTATAAGTCCCAATAAAAAGACTTTGATATAAAAACGGGCTTGTTCTTTTTTGACAAGGCTTGGTTTGTTGTAAATATTCTGAATGTTTTTTACAAGGGCAATCGCTTCTTCGAATTCCTGATTAGGAAGCGCTGTACAATTAAGATTGGCAGAAAGATTTACGTTATAAGGACTTAACTCGTTTTTTAATATATCGGAACAAAATAATACTTCTTCAAATAAAATTATTTTACCGGTTAAATCATCGCTGAAATTAGAGATAAAACAAATTTGTTCCGGAAAAACAATTGAAATTTTTCCTGCTTTAAGAAAATGAATTTTGTCTTCGATCTGTATTTCGACTTTTCCTGTTGCCACAATTACAATAAAAAAGTGATCGTTTTTGTGCGGTTGCAAATAGTTTTTTAGATGTTCTTTTTCTAAATCAAAAACACGGAAAGATAAATTTTTATCTTCTGCTTTTTGAATGATTTTCTTAAGCTCGGACCTTTTTATGTTCATTAGATATATTTCTAATAGCAAACAGCTCTTTTAAGTTGTTTGATATTGACCGGATTTTGTTATTGAGATATTTTATTTAGGGAAACTAAAACGAATAATAATTTTGCAAATTTAAACAATAGTGCAAGATTATTATTCGTTAGTTCGCTATTTTAAATATTGAAATAAAAAACGCTGTGTTTATTATGTATTTAGAATGTTTATCTGTTTACAAGAGTACTTTCTTTACTTTCTTGCCATGATGTGTTAAACAGGCTAAAAAGTTCGTTGTGATCAACGTCGATTTCAGAAGCGGAATACATTAATGTTAATTGATTGGTTTCTTTGTTAAGAGCCATATTCCAAAGCATTTTAGAAAGTCTTCCTTCGTATTTTTGAGGATTATTAATAGTAACCACAACCAAAGTGTCGCCTCCGGTTTTTTGTGATTGAATATCGGCTACATCTTCCCAGTTTACAATACCAAATGATTTTGACATAGGAGTAGTTTTGCCATAAAAGTTGTGTTGGTTTAATTCAATTAACGGGCTCTTGTCTTTTAAACTCAGCACACTTTTTAATAAAAGAATCAACATAATTAAGAACGCTCCGCCGGAAAATACCAATGGTTTTATTTTGAGTTCACCGTCAAATATTCCGGCACTATAAAGAATAACAAGAAGCAGAATAACGCAGACTCCTAAAGAAGTGAATAATAGTTTTTTTGTTTTTTTTGCATTTCGGTATAATTTTACTTCTTTTTGCATTGTGTTCATTTCTTGCATTTTAATTTGAATTGATTGTTTGTATTATTTAAATATTCGTCCAATAATTTTTCCAATATCAGCAAAATCATCCAGATTGCTTACGGCTCTTTTTTCGGTAACCGTTTTGTCAATTTTCGAAAATGGATAAATTAAGATATAATTATTTTTATTCAGGTTTTTGTTTAAAATTTCAGGCACATTTTGCATTTGAGAAAAATAAGAATGCATGCCTCTGTCTGCCATTAATACGATCAAACCTTCGTCCTCCTCTAAATTACAGGCAGCTTCCTGAGCTTCCTGCCAGGTCGTTACTGGATTAAAAACAGCTTCGATATTTGCCTTTTTAATAATGCTCCTTAAAATTTCAGTTGTTTTATCGTTGGCGTAAAAACTCATTTTCGCGCCTGAATTTTTACCGATATTCCAGACTCTTAATAATGAATGGAAAAAACCAGGTTCACGCTCTGCATTTGCAGGGATCAATACAGCATATTTTTTTATCGTAGCAACAGGCTGAACGGCATGATAAATAATGACATTTATTTCCTTATTGCGCAAATAACCATTATAAAGATTGTAGGTGAAAGAAGAGGAGAAACCTTTTTCTTCTTCCAGGCCAATAATTAGATCCGTAATGTTTTGTTCTTTGACGACATTGCTAATTCCTAATACAACATCATTATCATGTCGGGTAATGGGATTAAGTTTTACATCTGCTCCGGCGGACATATTTACGGCTTCACCAAGTAGTTTTTCTGCATTTTTTGATGAAGATTCGCTTTTAGCTTCATTGATAATATTTACGGCAAAAAGACTGTCTTTATTGGTTTGAGTTTTGATGAGCAAGCCCAGATTGACTAGTTTTTCAACGGTATTTTCATGGTTTAATGCCAGGAGTATTTTTTCTTTTTCATGACTAGTTCCTGCCACAGTTTCTTCTTTATCTGAATCTGCGATTCGCTGAGCACTTGCCATTGAAACAAATGACGAAATTGTACAGGAAACAAGAATAAGTAAAATACTTCCGTTAAGGACATGTTCATTTAAAAGTCGGACAGGTTCTCCTGCTTCATTTTCGAACAAAATAATATTATACCCTACCATTACCGAAGCCAATGTTGCAGCTGCAGATGCGGCGCTCATTCCAAAAATAAGAGTACCCTCATCATTGGTAAGGCTAAATGTTTTTTTGGTCAAAATAGCAGCAACATATTTCCCTCCAATAGAAGCTATCAGCATGATCGAAGCTACTCCAAGTGTTTCCCAACTCTGAATAAAAGCATTAAAATCGATAAGCATACCAACACTTATAAGAAAGAAGGGAATAAAAATCGCGTTTCCAACAAATTCTACGCGGTTCATAAGCGACGAAGTGTGAGGTATAAGCCTGTTAAGGGCAAGACCGGCAAAGAAAGCTCCAATGATGGCTTCAATTCCGGCTAATTCTGCGAGTAAAGCAGCAAGATATATCATGACAATGACAAAGATGTACTGCGAAATTTTATCTTCGACATTCTTAAAAAACCAGCGGGCTATAATAGGAAACACGAGTAAAACGATCAAGGCAAATACGATCATAGAAACGGATAGTTTGACCCAAAAAGAGGTTCCTACTTCTCCTTGCGACATGCCTACAACTACGGCTAAAACGACCAGTGACAGTACATCGGTAATCATTGTTCCGCCAACAGTGATATTTACAGCTAGTTTTTTGGCGATGCCAAGTTTGCTTATCATAGGATATACGATAAGAGTATGAGACGAAAAAAGACTGGCAAAAAGTACTGTGGTTAGAATAGAAAAATGCAATACATAATAACCGCCAATAAGTCCCAGTACAAAAGGAACTATAAAAGTATAGAGTGAAAAAGTGATGCTCTTCCACTTGTTCTTTTTAAAATCGCCCATATCGATCTCAAGACCTGCCAAAAACATAATGTACAGAAGTCCCGTTGTACCTGTTACCACCACACTGCTGTCTCTCGCAAGCACGTTGAAACCGTTAGGACCTATTACGGCTCCCGCTATAATAAGACCTAAAAGATGTGGTACTTTTATTTTATTCAATAAAAGCGGAATACACAAGATTATAATAAGCTCTATCAGGAATTTTAGCAGTGGATCTTCGATAGGAAGGCTAACGTGTTGTATACTTAATAACATATATTATTTTTTTTGAGGAAGAGTAAGTTCTACAGAAAATCTTGCCGTACAATTATCTTGTCCTGTTATAGTCTGTGTTCCTTTAATGACATTATTCTTGATATCGTCAAGCACCACATTTATTTTGGTACTATTTTTAGAAATACTGTCGGTTTTAAATTCAAGCAGGATTTTATCATCGCTATATTTGGCCTGAAACACACGAATAAGCTTTTTGTTATTTAATACATGGGTGTAAATTCCTGTTGAGTCTGATAAAAATTGCCAGGTTTCGTTACGCTGATCTCCTATTACATATTTGCTGCAGTTCGATTCACGACACAACATTTTACTGTTCCAGATTCCCTGAATGTTTTCCGGCCATTCTTTTATAGATGAAGTAATGTCTTTTACGGTATCTTTTAAGGCATAAATACTGTCACGAAACAGAAGTAGGGATTGATAGTCTGATTCTTTTTCGGCGATTTTTTCTTCTCTTACATTCAAAGCTTGTTCTCTTCTTTGCAGTTCAATTTCTTTCTTGTTTTCGCATGAAATAAAGAGACATGTAAGGAATACTATTAGAGGGATTTTTTTCATAAAACAGATCTTATGGATTACATTTTGTGGAAATAAAAATTCACACTTTTACTAGTGCAAAAGAAACTTTGGTACTACAAGGTACTAAATTTAATTAGGAAACAACCTGTTTTTGGGTCATTAAGATTTATTGGGTTTTATGTCTGGCTGCATAAAGTGGCTTTATAATACATCCTAAAATGTGCAAAAACAGACACAGATCATTCTGTAATAAGTGACTATGATCGTTTTTTACGGATGATGAACTGCTGCTCTAAAAAGCTGTAATTTTCTAAAAAAAAATTACCGGAAAGTTATTGAGTCAACTTTATTTTTATTGAGTTAATGCGGAGCTTTAAAATGGAGTACATTTATTTTAAAATTAAAAAATAATTACAATTACTATTTATAAATGCATTTCAAATACCTACTGATTTTTTTTGTTTTATTTTCAATTAAATCAAATTCGCAAATTTCTCAAATTGTCGAAGAGAAAAAAAATTTCCGAGCAGCAGATTCTCTACTGAAAGAACCTAGTTTTTCTGTTCATAAAGATAATTATTTTTTAACTGGAGTGCCTATAAATACTGATATTACCCGTAATAATGCCGATGTAAAATATCAGGTAAGTTTTAAATTACGATTGAATTCAAAGCCTTTATGGGGAGGATTTTTTCCGTATTTAATGTATACCCAAAAGGCATTTTGGGATATTTATGCAAGTTCAAAACCATTCTCAGAAATTAATTTTAATCCCGGTGTGGCCATCGTTCGTCCGTTTTATTTAAAAGGCAATAGGTTGACTTACGGAAGCGTCTCATTCGAACATGAATCAAATGGTAGGGATTCTATTTATTCGAGAACATGGAACATGCTGGCTTTTTCCTTAAAATCCCAGATTTCTCCACGATGGATTGTTGGTTTAAGAGGATGGATTCCATTGGTTGATAAAGAAGATAATCCCGGATTAACTAAATATGTAGGTTATGGCGAAGCCAGCGCAACATATCAAATACAGCCCGGAAGGTGGAGTGCTGATATTCTTTTCAGGAAAGGAAGCGGTCTTATTAATTACGGATCCTTGCAGACACAAGTAAACTGGAGGCCATACAAAAGTGAGAACTATTATCTCACGCTTCAGTGGTTTGTGGGCTATACAGAAAGTTTGATTGACTATCAGGAACACAAAAGTATGGTGCGTATAGGATTTACAATCAAACCAGAAAATATGGGTATCTTTTAAATTACTTTAAATTCAAACCGAATCACTTTTTATTTGCAGCCCAAAATATTGAATTTATTAAAAGGGTAGTATAAGCTTCATTTTGAAACAATTCAGGTGAATGTCCCATAAAAATGTAAACATTTCGGGATTTAAAATGATCGTTGGTCCAAATTACCGGGTGGTCGCCCATTTTTATTTTTGATTCCGGCTCATAAGTAGATTCGTCTACCGAGCCTATGACATGTACATTTGGCCGTGGGCTCTTGTTATACGTATACCATTCTTCGGTATTTACAAAAAAGTTTGAAGGAACTCCTTTTGTTATAGGATGTGATGTGTCTTCAATATTTACTTTGGCTCTTGCAAAAGTCGGAATATAATCTAAAAACTTTATACCGCCCATAAAATCAGAAAACCATTGCCACATTGGGTATCCGTCGAATTCGCCCAATAAAGTTGCGTGATGTAATCCTACCCATCCGCCTTTGCCATTGTTCATGTATTTTTCAAGAGCTGACATGGATTCCTCGCTCCAGGTGTAAGGAGGATAATCCAGTTGTATAAAAACCTGATATTTTTTTAGAAAAGCTTCGTTTATTGTTTTGGTACTTTCGATATAATCAATTGTAAAACTGCTATCGACAGCCAATTTGTTTAGCCAGGGTTTTGCAGCCTTGGTAAAAGCCAGATGATGTCCGCCATTTTCGTATAAAACCAAAGCTTTGAATCTCGTTTTTTTTGACTTTTGGGCATTACAGTCGGCCTGAAAAAAGAAGCTGATTATTATTAAACAAATTACTAGTATCGAATTTTTCATTAAATTTTAAAATTGTTGTTTTTCTGATTGATAGTGGCTATTGCATTTTCTCTACGACCCGTTTTTAAATCAATAACTTCAAATTTTTTGGTAGAAGAAAAAGAACCTATATCGGTGTCACTATTGATCAAAATGCCACCCACAAGAATAACATATTTGCAATTGTATGTAGTCGCAGCAACTAATTCCTCAATGCGTTTATCGATCGAATCGTAGATTATTTCTGTTGCTTCATAAAGTGGTATTTCGGCTTTTAGGATTCTTTCTTTTTGTTTGAATAGGATTTGTTCAATAGTATTCATCTGATAATCAATTTCTGTAATATGGCCGGGTTTTATAGCATTATTGATTAGTTTATGCAAAGCACCATTGGCTGCACCACAGCAACCCGAAGGTTTATTTTGTCCAAAGCGATTAATCTCACCAATAATTCCTTCTTTCGAAATACCAATATGTGGTCCGTAATAAATAAAAACGGCTCCATCATCAGGAACATGACTCGCAAATGCCTGCATGCCGGTTAATCCCGTAAAAGGAAATCCGTCTAATCCTCCCATTTTAAAAGGACCCAAAAATTCATTTGTTCTTACAGGGTATTGAATACTGTTGACATCATCACTGCAAATACTGTCTGCAAACATGATTTGCGCTGGTTCCAGATCTAGTTTTTCTTCTACATAATCTATGATTTTGTTCATAAAATCAATAGTAGTTAAGGCATCAGGATAATATTTTCTAATAATTTCTAGTTTTTCTCTTTTTTTCATTATCAAAATGGGTTGAAAGTTTATCTAGTCTTCGCAGTTTGTAAAGCCATAAAAGTTATTTTCTTTTTAGAACGCCTTAGCTTTTAGGAGAAAAGTAAAGTTAGATAATTTCTCAAAAGGATCTTTATTTTTTTGAATTTGAGCCTTATTTATTTTTGATGTGGAGAATTCAAAATGTTTATCTACAAGGCATATTTTTTCTTCTTTTGTTTGTTTTCGATAAACAATTGTGAAAAAAAAATCAGCTTTATAATAAGTAAACCATTATTGTACTAATTGTAAGGCATTTTGCCCTTAATTTTAAGAAATAAGTAATTTGTCGAATAATTTTGTTTTTGGTCGACTTTTATGTTAATATTTATTAAAAATTAATACATATATTCGCAAAAATTTTTGTGAATGAAAGTAATATTACACTTATTAATATTGGGTTGTTTTTTTAACGTTACACTTTACGGACAAAATGAGACCAATATCACTTATGGGCTCAAGCTTGGCGGACTTTTTTCTCAAATTAGTAATCTGCCGGAAAGCATTAAAGGTCGTGACAATACGTACGACAATAGTGTGATGGAAAGTAAAGGCGGATACGGATTAGAGGGAGGCTTTTTTTTAAACTGCAAACTTTATGATACGCGTGTTGCTATTCAGCCCGAAATTTTATTCAGACAATCGGGAGAAACAGTCAATTATCACGATGCTACCGGAAAAGAATTTGAACTGGGTTTGCATTATTCTTATTTGCAAATTGGTGCGCTGTACAAAGTATATCCGTATGAAGGACTAAACTTAGGTTTTGGCGCATTTTACGGCATCAGTTTATCGTCTAATAATGTTACTTATAAATCGAATGAGGCGGGAGGAATGTACGATGTTGCAACAAGACAATTTTATAAAGATGGTCTTGACGGTACAGACGATTTTTCCCTGTGTTTTGCATTGGGTTATGAATTGCATCAAAGTATCCACTTCGATTTACGTTATTATTTAGGTGTAAAAGATGTGGTAAAAAGTAATTCTTCTTCCTTTCAGTTTATCGAAAATCAAAACAAAAGCAGTGTCATTTGCTTCTCTTTAGGTTATAGTTTTCATCAATGGTAATTTCAATAAAAAACATGAAAAAAATTATTTTGCTTTTATTATTAGTAAGCACAAAATCGCTGTTTGCACAAGGTGACAGAGAGATTACTTATGGTCTTTTTGCAGGCGGAATTTATTCTAAAATGTCTAATCTTCCTGATGTAATTGTGCCAAAAGGAATTTACGAAGGATATACTTTAAAAGAAGAAGGCAAATTTGGAGGAACGGCAGGAATCATGATCAACTGGAAATATCCGTATGCCAAAGTGAGTATTCAGACTGAGTTGTCTTATTCAGGTCAGAGTACCGATTTAAAATATGAGGATATTAAAGGGTTAAAATATACCATGACTTTTGGATACAGTTATTTAAATGTTGGTGCGCAATTTAAATATTATCCGGTTGAAGGTTTTTATATTGGCGCAGGCCCTTATGTAGGATTTAATATTGCCAGTGATAATATAAAATACAGCTCGAATGCCCAGGAAATTTTTGCTGATTCAGGCACTTACTTTGAGCCGGATGCGAATGTGCAAAAAGTATTGAAAGAATCCCTAACGGGGAAAAACTATTTCTATGGTATGCTTTCTGCCGGATATGAATTTAATTCAAGGCTTTCCGTAGGAGCGCGTTATACGCTAGGACTTACAGATGCTCTGACTACCGAGGAAAACGGACATCGCTACAGCGAAAATAAAAACAAAATCAATAGTATTTCACTCATTATTGGTTACTCTTTTGATTTTGATGATTTAGCCAATTTCTAAATAGTCGCTTCTCATTATAAACATAAAAATTATGTACAAAAAGATTTTTTTAATATCCGTTTTTGCAACCTTGTTGACGAGTAATTTAATTTTTTCTCAGCAAAAAGTGCTGCCCGGATTAGTTGAAGAGCCACAATTTTGGATTAAATCCCAAAATAATGGTGAGGCTTATTATTGGGAAAGTCTGACGAAAAAGGAAGCCAAAATATCAGCCAGAAAACATAACGGTGCAGTTTTTAATTTTAACCCAAGTATTGTTTTCGACAGCACACAAGATTCTTTGATTTTACCTCTGGGAACAGAAAGTAAAAGAAAACAAACGCTGTTTATGGTGTATAAAGTAAAAGACAGTCTGAAAGAACAATTTTTATGGACCATAAACGATACTAAAAAAACACTTTCTGTAGCCACCAATAAACGGTTGGTTGATCTAAAAAAATACTCGTATCAAACCTATCAGGAGAAAATAAAACCCAATAAAGCCAATATTCATTTCTTTCAGCAAAATGTAACTGATAGTGTTGCAAAGTTATCATTGCTGACTATTGGTCAAAAGTCGAAATTTGAAAAATTACCTCCTGAAGAATTCAAAGGAAACATCAGTGAGATTTTGGTATACAACAGGGTTTTATCAGGTTTAGAAACTCAAAAAGTGGCAAGTTATCTGGCCGTAAAATATGGTATTTCGCTTTCGCAGTTTGATATCAAAAATTATCTTAATAGTAAAGGGCAAACCATCTGGGACATCAATCAGCATAAAGGATTTGAAAATGCTATAACCGGAGTAGGACGTGATGATGCAAGCGGACTCTTGCAGCCCAAAAGCAGTAATATGGTCGATGAAGGACTCTTAACAATTGCACTTAAAAGTAAATCGAAAACTATTCCGGATAATTATTTTGCTTTTTGGAGTGATAACGGAAAGAACCTTCTGGTAAAAAAGCAGGAGCAAGGAGAACCTATTGGAATTGCCAAAGAATGGCAATTGGATTTTACCAACCCAACCGATTTAAGTCTTGACTGGACATTAAATCCAAAATTCATAAAAGGCACTTTACCAAAAGATACTTATTTCTGGTTGTTAGTAGATTATTCCGGTAAAGGAACATATGACGAAAAGGATTCAGAATACATTAAGTTAGCCAGTACTTCTAGCCAGGAAAAACTGGTGTTGAATGATTTTAACTGGGACAAACAAAAATCAGGCAAAGCCAAATTTACGCTGAAAGTCGCCCCGGAAATGTTCAGCCGTGTCTGGATTACAGAGGCAACTTGTGGTGTTTCAGGATCAGGGCAATTAAATTATTCTATAGAAGGCGGTGAAGCGCCATTTACTGTTACGGTAAAAAAAGAAGGCAGCGATGTTGCTGTAAAACAATGGAACCAGGCTGCAAAAAGTGCAACAGGAGTACAGCTTTCGTCAGGAACTTATGATTATATCGTAAGGGATGCCAAGGGAAATTTGTACTCAGAAACTGTTTTTGTGGCAGATAAACAGGGAACATTCCCAAACCTGAAACCAGATTATCTATTGAAAGACGGAAATGCATTGACTCTTGATGCCAGTGCCGGTTTACCAGAAGGAAATTATGAATACCAATGGTTTTACGAAGGTGATTTTATAGACGATAATCCAAAAATACTCATCGATCAACCGGGAGCATATGAACTTAGATTGGTAAACAATCAGGAATGTAAAACCGCTACCAAAATTGCTGTTGCTACTGATGGAAAAGAAATAACAAATTCCAGCGTACTTATTTTATACCCGAACCCCACTACAGACGGCCGTTTTTCTGTTGCCATGCAATTTCCTAAAAAGACAAATGCCAACATTAGTATTTATACGCCAACCGGTTCACTTTTAAAACAAAAACAATTCAGTCAGATAGAAACGTATTTGTACGAAGATGTTATAAAAAGTGCTTCAGGAATGTATTTAGTAACGGTAAGTTCAGATTTTGGAACCAAAACGTTCAAAGTGATTGTGAAGTAATTCAAATCTGGTTTTTAAACAGATTAAAAGAATTGCAACTTGAAAAAATAAACAGATTGCCCCATAATTGATTACCCCTGCTTTATGAAAAATAAAATTATAATACTGGTATTTTTAATAGGTTCTTTTTTGTTTGCTGCCAATTTTGGTCCCTACAAAATAGTTTCTTTATTTACTGAAGGTAATGATGACGAATTGATTATCGAAAAAGCAAAAGCAGATTCGATAGCGATTCTTAAAAACGAAACTAAAAACACAAAGTCGTTTAGTGCAGATATTGCCGAAGGTATTATAGGAATAAAGGATGAATCTGATGTTGATGATGCCTACGATAATGTTTTTCATTTAAAAGTAGATGCTTTGCCATCTCAGGAAGAAAATGCGTATCTGGAATACGATTTGTACGGTTACGATCAGGCAGCTTCTATTTCAAGAAGTTTAAACAATCAGCCTAGTATTGGAGGGCAATTTGTATCTCAAAATAAAAACTGGAGCAAACAATCGGAGTTACTTTCAGAAAAGTCATTGCGAGAAGGAGACAACGTTGTATTGTTTACGGCTCCCGAAGGAATTTCAAATTCATACCGAATAAAAAATGTTCGTATTGTTTATAAAACTGCTCTTGCTTCGGCTGACTTTACTTTATTAAAATCAGACAATAAACTTTATATAAAGGGAACCAATTTTCCTTCTCAAATCAGAAAAATGAGCATTGGCGGAATTTCCATTGATGTCAACCAGCCGGAATTCGAATTGGTTTTGGATGCTGCAACTACAGGAAAATCTATTTTAGTAACCAAAGAAACGGCTACCGGAGTTATTGTAAATGAAAAATTAGAACTCAATCAATTTTTGAAAGTTCCGGGTTACAGACCACTCGAAAATGCAAAAGAGCGTATTGCTAAAACCATCAATATTGAAACCGTTAATACATTAGATTACAAAGATTTCTCTGCAGTTTTTCCTGTTGGAGCTTTAAAAACAAATGTAAAAGTATCGGTAAGCGGACTTCGAAAAATAGACATTGCACCGCTAAATTCTGCCATGGTAAACGTTACAGGAACCAATGCAGGTTTCAGGTTATTGCCACACGGAACTATTTTCGAAAAGGCTGTAACCTTATCATTGCCTTATGACAAAAAAACAATCCCGGAAGGTTATACCGAGAAAGACATTAATATCTTTTATTTTGATGAAAATAAAAGATTATGGCAGGAAGTAACCAAAGACTCTTTGGATATCAAACAAGGAATTATTAAGGCCAGAACCACTCATTTTACCGATTTTATTGCCGGAATTATAAAAATGCCGGAATCTCCCGAGACTTCAGGTTATACTCCAACAAGTATCAAAGATTTAAAAGCGGCGAGTCCGCTGGTTGGAATTCAGTCTATCGCGCCACCTTCTGCAAACGGAAGAGGAACGGCCAGTACAGGATTTTCAATCGTAATTCCAAACGGAAGAGGCGGTATGCAGCCTTCTTTTAACCTTCAATATGATAGCGATGGCGGTCATAGTTGGGCAGGTATGGGCTGGGATATTTCGGCACCTGCAGTAAGTATCGAAACCCGTTGGGGAGCACCACGATACGATGCATCAAAAGAAACTGAAACTTATGCAATAGCCGGAGAACAATTAATCCCCAATTCGCACAGAGCCGAATGGGTGGGAAGAACCACCGACAAACAATTTTACCCAAGACGTGAAGGAGCATTCCAGCAAATTATCCGTAAAGGATCCTCTCCTAAAAATTATTATTGGGTAGTAAGAGACAAAAGCGGAGTAGCAAGTTATTACGGGGGAAATGCGTCAGGACTTTCAACCGATGCAGTTTTACAGGATGGATCCGGCAATATCGGACATTGGGCACTATGTCTTCAGGTCGATTTAAAAGGAAATACAGTTGAATACGAATACGATAAAAAGGACGGAGAACTCTATCTTAAAAAAGTATATTATACCGGTTTTGGTTCACAAAAAGGAAATTACAGCGTCACTTTTGTAAAAAACAGTGATTTAGGCGAAGCCAACCGTGCTGATGTTCAGGTTTCGGCAAGATTAGGTTTCAAACAACTCAACAACCAGTTATTACGCAAAATCGAAGTACGCTACAAAAGCGATATGGTTCGCAGTTATGAGCTAAAGTATAAAGAAGGCGCTTTTAAGAAAACATTGCTGGAATCAATATCTGAATATGATTCTGAATCAAATTTGTTTTATACTAATACAATGGATTATTTTGATGATGTTCGTGATGCTTCAGGGAAATATAATCCTTTTGGGCCGGAGCAGAATTGGAGTGTGCCTGATGACCATTTAAAAAATAATATTTTACCTAATGTTGATGTTTCGGGAAAACACACGCTGGGTAATAGTTCGAATGGTAAATCAGCAGGAATAAATTATCGAATTGGAGTTGGGTTATCTGCCGATTCTGGAAATTTCAAGCAAAATACTGTCGGAGCACACGGAGGAAACAGTTGGGGATCATCTGAAACTATTGTAACCCTGGAAGATTTAGATGGTGATCAGCTTCCGGACAAAGTATTTAGAAAAGGAGATAATGTTTATTATCGAAAGAATCTTTCGAACCAGGGAACTAATGGTTTTGGTGAAATTCAGGAAATCTCATTAAATAACATAGGAAATTCATCCAGTAAAACTTTTAATTGGGGAGTAGATTTAGTTATAGGATATTCAAAAGTTAGTGCTAGTGTTGGTTTTGATAAACAATATACCAATAGCAAAACCAAAAGTTATTTTATGGACTTTAACGGTGACGGGTTAGTTGACTTTGCCAATAACGGGCAGGTTTATTACAACCGTTTAGTTAATGGAATTCCAACTTTTAAAACTAGCAGTACAGGTACACCTTCACCAGTTTCAGGAGATGGAGAACTTAGTCTGAGTTTTCCGGCACCTGCAATGACTTTCGAGGAGATGCAGGTTAAAAATCCACTGCATGATGTGGTTCGTATTTGGGAAGCACCAGTAACCGGACAGATCAGAGTTTCTCATACCTATGAATTACAAAAAGATTTATCAAAAGAAAGAACGGAATATCTAACCAATGATGGAAAAGATAAAGCCGATGGTGTGCAATTGTTTTTTCAGCAAGGGAATGGTTTAGTATGGAAGCAAGCTATTGCCGCAGACGATTATAATAGTAAAACCAAAGAGGACTTAATTACTGTAACAAGAGGGGAAAAGCTATTTTTTAGGGTAAGTTCTGTTTTGGATGGAAGTTTTGATCAGATATTATGGAGTCCAAAGATTTCATATGTTACGATAAATGACAATACTGGTAGTTTATTACCCATAGCTGATGATGCTGTAGATGCCAACTTATATTCATTGAAAAATTATGATGCCGAGAAAGACTTTTTAAGCAGCACAAATTCAGGTTTATTAGTTTCGGCAGGTACTATTTCTTTTGCGGGATCTTTGATAAAGCCTATTACATCAGACCATGTAACGCTTCGAATATTTAGAAAAAACCTGGATGCAGGAGCGGTTGAAACAGTGCTATACGAAAAGAAGTTTAATGCAAATCAAGTTGCTAATTTTAATATGAGTACCATTGGAGTATTAAATAATAATGCAACTTCGCAGATTCGTTTTGTTTTAGAAAGTAAGACAAATGTAAATTGGAACACCATTACTTTTAATCCTTCGATAAATATGCCTGCTGTGGCACCGGCTGTATCTGAGAATAAAAAAATAGATGTGTATTTGCAGCGTTATAAAAAACGACTGGGAAATTATCTTATTGAGAAAAAAAGTTCGACTATTGATGGAATTCTTTCCATTAATTTAGCAGCTACTGATCTTAATTTAATTCTCGGATTTAATCCTCTTAAAACAAAATTAAATGGTAATGTAATCATTACGGCAAAGCAAAATAACCAATTAGTAGCCAGAAAATATTACAAAATGGTGAATGCCGTTTTACAGGAAGATTTGACTGTTTTAGAACCGGTAACTGATTTTTCAAAAGTTATAAACGGATTGCCAATTGATTTAGAAATTAGTGTTCCTGAGTTGGAAACTAATGCGATAACTCAATATTGTGCTGCTCTTTTTCAAATGCCAATTTATTTAAATGTGTTAGGAGATTTGGCAGCAACCTGGTCTTCAGATACGAATAAATACGCTGTTTATTCGCCATTTTTTGCTGAAGAATTGCAGTTAGGATTAGGGCACAGAGAGTGGGGCGGATTTGTTATTAATAATACAGGAGCTTTTGCTTCTGATTTGGTAGTGGTGTCTCAATTAAAAACATCGGATGCTTATAATGCCGAACCAAACTTAGATCCTGACAACCAATCAGAAACAGAGCAGCAAGGTTATGATATTGCTAAAGTATATTTTGTAGCCATGCAAAGTATGTATGCTAAAAATAATATGGTTGGTCTTGAAGAAACCACTTTTATCGATAGCAGATTTATGGGAACTTCGCGTCTTGGCGAAGATGATATTGCCTCTTATTTCGATGCAAGTCTGCCAAGTCTCGACGGCGGAGGGACTATGGCATTAAATATCTTAAGTGAGAACGAAAGTACCAGTTATTCAGCCGGACTAAAAGTAGGACCGCTTGGACCGGGAGGAAGTAAAGGGGATGGGAAAAGTTATGTTACCCAAACTATGGCTGATTTTAATGGTGACCGTTTTCCTGATTATGTTCGTGGAAAAGAGGTACAGTTTACTTCTCCGATAGGTGGAATAAGTAATCAAAAAGCCGAAATTTACAATTACAGTCATGGAGAGAGCAAATCAGATGGTATTAGTTCCGATGGAAGTTATTCGCATGGATTTACAAAAACGGTTCAAAAGATGGTAGCCGTTTCAGATAGTAATTGCTCAATGGTAAACGAGATGAGATCTGTAGAGGAATCAATAGGTATTTCGGCAACTATGTCATTATCCGGTAATATGGGAACCAATGAAGATGAGTCTCAGTATATGCATATTGATATTAATGGTGACGGACTTGCTGACAGAATCAAGAAAACTGGAGAAGTAGCTTTAAATTCAGGTTATGGGTTTTTAACCGAAGAAAAATGGAATTTCGATGGTATTGCAACGGGTTATTCTGAGAATTGGGCGATAAGTCCTTCTAGCGGAATGTCATATAAATCAGGTTCATTTACTGGAGGATTCAATTTTGGAAAAGGAACAGACAATTCTAAAACTTTAATGCTTGACGTTAACTCAGACGGACTTACCGATAAAGTGATTTATAGTGGTGGTAAAATGATGGTCGCTTTAAATATGGGCGATAGCTTTATGGCACCTGTTGAGTATCCTAAGTATTCAAGAATGAATGAAAATAATAGTACGAATTACGGCCTTAGTACAGGTTTTAGTTATGATATTCCTATTTTCCTGATTAGAATTACGCCTAGTCTCGGTGCTTCTGCTGGTTTTAGTACCTCACGTACCGAAGCTACTTTTAATGATATGGATGGTGACGGAAACGTGGATTATGTTCTTTCTGAAGATGAAGATCATTTGGTGGTTCGTCTTTCCAACATCAAAAGAACAAACAAACTTAAAGGCGTTACCAATGGTGCAGGAAATAGTTATGTAATCGATTATGAGTTACTAAAACCAAGTTATGAAAATCCTTCAGCCAAATGGGTGTTGCAATCCGTAGATGTTTTTGACGGACATTTAGGCGATGGTATAGATCATTCTATTGCAAAATTCAGATACGAAGACGGTTATTACGATCGCCGAGAAAGAGAATTTTACGGTTTTGGAAAAGTAATTAAGGAACAAATTGATGCGACTAATAATTCGGTTTTTTTAACATCTTTTCAGGAGTTTTATAATCGGGATCATTTTCGAAAAAATCTTTTGAAGCATAATTATACATTAGATAAAAATAACAAAATGCGTCAGGAATCTGAAAACGAATATAGTTTTATAGATGTAAATACGCAGGCTAGTGTTTCGGTATCGGAACTTCACTTACCTTCCTGTGATGCCAAACGCATTTTTGTAGGACTCGTTCATGTCAATCAAAAAATGTATGAAGGTGGTAGCGATTATTTGGAAACCAATATCTTTAATAAATATGATGCCAACGGAAATATCACTCAATACGAAGATTTAGGAAATGGTTCTGCTGATGATAAAGTAACGGCAAAAGTTAGTTATTACGAAAGTACAACACCTTACTATGGTGGAATTCCAAAGCAACTCGAAGTTTTTACAACTGAAGGATTGCGCCGCAAAAGAGCTACGACTATCAATTCCACAACAGCAGAAGTTACTCAAATAAGAAATTATAGCGCAGCTGATAAAATTGGGATTACTGATATTGAGTATGATGTTTACGGTAACCTAAAAAAACTTACTGGAGCAAGCAACTACAAAGGACAGCGCATGACTCTAGATTATATTTACGATACAGACAACCACAGTCATTTAATCGAAATAAAAGATGCTTTTGGGTACCAGAATAAAATAGAATATGATTACCGTTTTGGAACAGTACTCAAGACAACAGATCGCAATGATCAAAATACCACTTATACATTTGATGCAAAAGGACGTATGTCTACCATAAGAGGTCCTTATGAAATAGCATCTGGAAAAACATACACCATTGCATATGAGTACTTTCCGGAAGCGAAAGTGCCGTATGCGAAAACGCGTAATTACGATCCTGAATTGGATAAAGATATCGAAACTTATACCTATACTGATGGATTAGGTAGAGCGCTACAAGTAAAAAAAACAGCTAGTTTATTTACGCAAACTGGTAGTCCAGATCAGGAGGGACAGATTGTTTCAGGAAAAGTTATTTACGATGGATTAGGACGACCAACAGATAATTATTATCCAACGATTACGACTGCAATAGATAATAATTTTAGTAATACCGTGTCGACATTGACACCAACTAAAACGGAGTACGACGAAATAGGTCGTGCAGTAAAAGTGACCTTGCCCGACGGAACCACAAACAGCACTGTTTTTACATTGGAGAGCTATAATGGACAAATAACATTGCACACAAGTCAAACAGATGCCTTAAACAATACCAGTCAAATCTATACAGGTGCGACAGGTCAGAATATAGCGAGCATGCAAAATGATTTGTTGACTAAGTTTGATACCAATGCGCTAGGTGAAATTACTGAGGTTACGGATCCTACAAATCATGTGACTAAAAGTAATTACGATTGGTTAGGCAGGCGAATTGAGTTTACGAATCCTGACTTTGGAACGACATCTTTTCAATACGATTTAGCCAGCAATCTGATTTTTCGCATTACTCAGGATATTAAAAATACTGTGCCGAATAGAGGGGCTATACAATATGAGTACGACTATAATCGATTAGAAACCATTAAATATCCTAAAAACCCACAGAACAATGTGCAGTACAATTATGGCAAAGCCGATGGAACAGCATCGCGCCGAGGAAGATTATGGTTTAAACAGGATGCCAGTGGTGGTCAGGAATATTTTTATGGCAAATTAGGGGAGGTTGAAAAAGAAATCCGTACACTCCGTATTACCCCTACTGATGTGCAAACCTATATTTCGCAATATGAATACGATACCTGGAACCGAATTCAAAAAATGACCTATCCTGATGGTGAGGCTGTGGAATATACTTATAACCGCGCCGGAAATCTTCAGAGTATGCAGGGTAAAAAAGAAAGTCATACCTACGATTACATCAAACAATTGAGTTATGATGAGTTTGAGCAGCGTAAATATTTAAAATATGGTAACGATACCGAAACCAATTATACATATGATCCTGTATTACGCAGATTACAACAATTGCAAGTAAAAAGCGGAGCAAGACAAATAATGAATAACACTTATAGTTATGATTTGGTTGGGAATGTTTTAGGTATAAAAAATAACTCTCCTATTGTAAACAATACCTTGGGTGGAATGTCAAATCATGAGTATGAATACGATGATTTTTATAGGTTAAAGTCAGCAAAAGCCACGTACCAGGGCGAATTCACCAAGGCAAGTTATGAACTCAATATGGGTTACAACAAAATGCATAATATTGTCAGTAAAAACTTAGTTCACACGGTAAATAACGAACAGAAAGGGTATGTTCTAGATTATAACTACGATAACGAACTGCATCCAAATGCACCAAACAAGATTATCGAAGTAGGAAAACCTGAACCTCGACAATATATATATGATGGCAATGGAAACCCAACAAGTTATAGCGAGCACCAGAGTTTCAGAAAAATGACATGGGATGAGGAAAATCGTTTAATGGGTATTAATGACAATGGTAGAATACATCAATATACCTATGATGCAGAGGGTGAGCGAGTGATTAAAAGCTCCGGAGATTCTCAAAATGTAGCTATTAATGGAGAAACAGCAGCGACGATTGTACACACAGATGACTATACGGGTTATGTAAGTCCTTATTTTGTAATAAGTAAAGGAAAGTTTACCAAACATTATTTTGAAGGTGGAGGACGTATAGTAAGCAAGTTGGGTAACGGAACTTTTGCACAACCACTGGGTATAACCGCAGGGGGAGTAAATTATACAAAACTAACTGCCGAACAACAAAAGGCCTTGGATAATTACGTAAAAAGCTTGGGGGTACCTCCGGGACCTCCCACTCAGCAAGGCATTTATGCCACTCCTGAGTTTACTGGAGATCCGTATCCTAGTGAAGCACTAAAACCGGTGGAAGAAAACCAAGAACCACCGGAAGGCTGGCCACGCAACCCCGTTTTTAATGCACCTGGTGATGTGCCTGGTCCTCCTGTACAATTTGGTCACCCTATAGAACCCACTACTGTTAAAGCTGGTGAAGGATTTACAGGAATTGGTTTACCTGAGAACGATATTTTTTATTTCCATCCGGATCATTTAGGAAGCACATCTTATATTACTGCAAAAAATGGCTCTATTTCACAGCATGTCGAGTACATAGCATTTGGAGAGGTTTTGTTTGAAGAGCATAGCTCATCATTTAGCTCGCCATATTTATTTAATGGGAAAGAACTTGATCGAGAAACGAATTTATCGTATTTTGGTGCGAGATATTATGATGCTAAAACAAGCGTATGGTTAAATGTTGATCCGCTGGCAGTATATAATCCTACGTTTGAAGATGAATTTTATTTTGACGGAGATCATAATGGAGGGCTTTATAATAGTAGAAATTTAAGCTCTTATGGATATTGTTATCAAAACCCTATACTTTTTTACGACCCAAATGGTAAACAATCCAAATTTTGGACAAGAACATTTGGGGCAGTTCAAATGGTGGGAGGAGTTGTTGAAGCAGTTGTAGGAGGAGTTGGAGGTGTCGTCACAGCAGAAACTGGAATCGGTGCAGTGGTTGGATACGCAATATTGGCTAATGGCTGTGATAATACTGTCACTGGTTTTAATCAGATGATAACTGGTGAAAATCAAACTACATTACTTCATAAAGGGGTAAAAGCCACAGCCACAGCTGCTGGCGCAAATGAAAATACGGCAGAAAATATTGCAACCGGTGCAGATGTTGCTACTGTTGCCCTTGGTGGAGTTGGCGCAGCTAAATCATTAAGCAAAGCACCAAAAGTAGCACAAGAAGTTCAAGGATTTAGCTCTTTTAATGCATTTAAAAAAGTTTATGGAACGGCTGGAAAAGATAAAGCATGGCACCATATTGTTGAGCAAAATGCAGATAATATTGCTAAATTTGGTGCGGAGAAAATTCATAATATTAAAAATCTAATAAAATTAGACCATGGTGCGGGAACTATCCATGCTAAAATTTCAGGATACTATTCTTCTAAACAACCCTTCACAGGTGGGCAAACTGTGAGAAAATGGTTAAGTACGAAAAGTTTTCAGGAGCAATATGATTTTGGAGTTAAAATAATTAAAAAATTTAGTGAACAGTGATGAAAATTAAAGACATAGAAACAGCATTATCAATTTTTGAAGAAGCCTCCGTCAATCAATCGGAAGCAACAGAGAAAGGGGATTATAAAACAGGAAATAAATTTCATGCTAAAATTGTATTAGCTGCAAATTTTTTAAAAAATGAAAATGCAATCAACAAATTAGAAAATTTTTTATCACATGAATCAGTTGGTGTTCGCTTATGGTCCGCTAGTTACTTATTGTCGTATAATGAAAAAGAGGCCATAAAAGCATTGGAAAGTATTGAAAAAACATCGGGAATACATTCACTTACTGCAGAAACGACATTGAATGAATGGCGAAAAGGAAATTTACATTTATAAAGATTTTTTTTTATGGCTGTAAACACTATAAATTTAGCTTTCTATATAGGATTATAACTTTTAATCAAATTCATTTGAAGAGAAACAAAGATGAAGAATTTAGTGATGGAGGAAAGCGTAGAAAATTAAATTAATTTATACTCAAAAAGAAATGAAGTTTACTGTTGAAGTAGGAGAAAAAGAAAAGCAGATTATAAGTTATAGTTTTAATAAGTTCTGGGGTAATGTTAAAATTATTGTCAACGGAAAAAAAGTTAAAAGTGATTTTCGACTTTATTCAACTAATCTTTCAAAAATATATGATTTTGAAGTGGGGACAATTGAAAAGCACCATATAAAAATAGAAAAAATCAGACCGTTAATTATGGCGGGTTACAGATCAAACACTTATAAAATATATGTGGATGAAGAATTATTTAAAGTGTATAAAGATTAATATAGTTTGTAAAATCCGATCGCCGAAGAGTTCTAATGAAAAGCTATGCGAAATCTCCTGACTTCGCATTCGCAATTTTTAATACGTACCAAAATGCAAAGTGATTTTAAAATAGAAAATATCGATTTAATTCAACTTGTTGCAAAAAGACCGGCAATTTTTTCAATTCAAAATGTTGAATCTTTCTTTATTTTTTTTTAGGGATATTCAATTGGTAAAAATGATTCAATAGTTATTGATTTTTTTTGACTCTTTTAGCGATTTTATTCATAAAAAACACCCTGAGAAATGCTTAAGAAATATTGATAGTGAAAGAATCATTAGATTTTATAGTGCTGCTGATTCTCATTCTTTAGAACGTATGCGTTTTTTGATAGAAGAGTTTATAAATGATTACTATATACCAGATTAAGGAATATTGAAGTTTTTTTATAGATAGTTTTAAAAAAAAAGTAATCTTATTACCATATCTGCCATTAAGTTTTAAAGTTTAAAAAAGCCGTTTATTATAAAAAAACGCATATGAAATATACATTAATTATTATAGTTCTTTTTTAATGCTATCATGCAAAAATAAAGATGAAGAAATTGGAAGGCCAGATCCTTATACATTAACAGAAAAAAATATTTCAGAGGATTGTAGTGCTTATCAAATGCGTTTTAAAAAAGGTGAATATATTTTTAATTTTGCTTTATCAGGAACTTGCAAAAAAGTAAAAGCTGAAGACTATGTAAAAGAGTATTCTAGATATTTAAAATTTTATAATGATAGTTTAGTACTTAGAAAAGGATATATTTTAATTCAATATTATGGAATTCATTCCGATATAAAAGATTTTCAGGATTCTATGATAAACATAACAAAAAGAAATTTTAAAACTAAAGTTTCTTTAGTAGAGTCAGATGATGGTTTTTTTATAGTTAAAGTTGGGGATGAATCCGTATCAAATGAAAAATAAAAAAGCTAAAATAAAAAGTAAACTAACTATTATCGATTGGATTAAGTTAATAGGATTCGTATTGGTTTATTTTTTCTTTATCAAGTCAAAAGATGTAATTATAAATTATCCCTATTGGCTATTATTTACTGCGTTGGCAATTGTACTTGTTATTGTTGCTATTTGGCAATATCGAAAAATACAAAAAGAGTATAGTAAGACTGAAAAAGAGGATAAGCCTTTGTTCTTAGTAATAATTGGCCTTAAAATAGCAGTAATTGCTTATTTTGTTTCCGGAATAATTTTAATTCCATTTAATTATTATACAATTTACAATTCGAAAGAAAGTCATGTAAGTTCAGAAAAATGTGAAATTACAGGTATATCCACTTATTCAAAAAACAGAACTATATTTTATAAGTTTAAAGGAAAAACTAATCTTGTAAATGGTTTTAAGCCAATAATGGAAGATATTAAAGATAATGGTAAATTTGAAAACTATTATTTTGTAGCACAAGTTAAAAAAGGTATTTGTAATACTTACATACTTGAAAATTGGGATATAGTACACAAGTAATGTTGTTTTTTTTTGGATCTAAGAAAAAAGAATTAAACAATCACTATCCAACGATGTAATTTTCGAATCGTTTAGATATCTGGAGAACATGAAAGATAAATTTAAAATATCAGATAAAGAACTTCTGACAACAAGAAATACGATTTTTAAAGACTATGGCATTCCCGAACTTGAAAAAAATGGATTTGTAAGATCACCATTTAAAACATCCTGGTATGGTGAATACGATTCGAATATAAGAGGATATTCGTATGAATTATGCAAGCTGACAGATCAAAATCATTTGCTCGATATTACAGTTGACATTATGAGAGAAAGTAAGTATATTAAAATAGACTTGAATATTTTCGAACTTCATGAAAAGATAAATTCAATTTCAGACTTGAAAGAGTGTGACGGAATACATTTTCACCTGCCGCCTAATGATTCCACTCGTATGCAATTAAGGAGCGATGATTACAAAGGCCCTCCTTTGTTTTACATGCTTTTTTTACCCGAGTATAAAATAGGAAAGTATACCACGCAAGGCAGTTTTGAAAAACAGCTGAATAAATTAAGGAATTTGGTAATAAAAGACATGGCAAATATTGATTCCTTTGTAAAAAGATGGCACGAACTCCATAAACCAAATATAACCGACAAGGAAGGAAATATAGTAAAGAAAATCAATTAAAATTATGATTGATAATCTACTATGGTAAATTAGTGCGGCTTTACATTAAAAATAAAAAAAATGAAATTAAAACCAAATTACCTTTTTTTACTGCTTTTTTTAGTCTTTGTAAATTCAGTCACAGCTCAAATAAAACCTTTGATAGTACAACGCTATTATCCTAAAGATTCCCTAAAATATAGCAAAGCCATTCCGGATGGGGAGTTTAATTATGAAAGCAAATCATATGGCAAAACAACAATGATTATTCGTTGCGAAAGCCAGTACGGTCATTTTGAATTTATTTTTAAAAAGAAGATCAGCAAACTCAGCCGTATGATTGATTATAAAGATGGCGCCGTTGGTGAGGTTTATAATTTTGAAACAAAAAAATGGGTTCATGAAGAAGAAACCTGGAAACATAGTGATATGAAGGGTAAACCTAAGGATACAATAGTTTTTAGCGAACATAATTTATATGCTTTTGTTTTATTGCATGATCACGGAGGATTGATAGAAAAAGCCAAATTTCAGGATTTTGGCAATGTCGTATATTGGCCTGAATTTGATTATCAAAAATGTACTATTAGCGATGAAGATAAAGACGGTAAACCTGAATTTTATTTGTCGTACATGGGAGACAGCGATGGACTGGATGCAAAGCCGTTCAAACAAATTATTTATACAATTCCTGAAAAATCAGTGAATCAGATTTTCGTAAAATCTAAAGCAACAGCTTATTATCCTTCAGGTAATGAAGATGATATTTATAAAATTGAACACGATGAAAACTGGAAACAATTACCCAAACCCGTTAAACTCAAAAGCCAGAAAATAATTAAAGATCATAGTTTAAAGTACAAAGATTAATAAAGTATTATCTAAAATTGCATTTTTTGTACAACACTTTTATGTCTATATTTACATCATACAACACATTTTACAATGAAAATAAGCACATCTTCAAAATTTCGTTTTTTAGTAATCTTCGGTATCATATTGTTTGTGCCTAATGCAAAAGCCCAAAACGAAGTGTATGCAGAACCTCAGAAACAGGAAATTGCAGACACCACTTTTGTAAATTTAAAAGATTACAGCAAAGATTTTATTTATGATATGAAATACGCTACCGAAGATAATTTTCTTAAAGCAAAAGTATACGATTGTGCCGAATGTGTATTGCGTTACAAGACCGTTCAGGCGCTTATAGCGGCCAATAAAGAATTTATGAAGAATGGGTGCAAAATAAAAATATACGATTGTTACAGACCTTTATCCATTCAAAAGAAAATGTGGGAGATAGTATCCAATCCAGAGTATGTTGCAGATCCTAAAAAAGGCTCCATCCATAATAGAGGAGGAGCCGTAGATATTTCGTTAGTAAATGCCGATGGAATAGAGCTTGAAATGGGAACTAAATTTGACTTCTTTGGAATTCAGGCCAGTCATAATTATAAAAAACTGCCCATTCCTGTAATCGCAAACAGAAAATATCTTAAAAGCGTGATGATCAAAAATGGTTTCAATTCATTTGATTCAGAGTGGTGGCATTATAATTTAAAGATTGGTTTAAAAGATAAAGTCTCCAACCAAACCTGGAAATGTGATTAATTATTCAACACATCTCATATTTTCCATAAAGTAGGTATTGGGTTTGTAAACCTTTCCGTTTAACTCAGATGTCAGCTCTCTTTTTACAATATAATCCTCTGTTGTGGTCAGGTATTTAATTCGCATAATCGATACAGGAGATTTTTTCAGTTCTTCATAATTATCTTTCATAAACATAAAAATGCCCGTTGTGATACGATTATCAAAACCTTTGTCATCGTGAATAAGCGTACCACAATTTTCTCTGTCGATATGCATTAGGGTAACTATTTTTCCGTTTTCTAATTGCAAAAAGATTTTCGAATTCTTATCAAAACAATTCGCTTTTATAAAATCTTTACTTTTCTGTATAAGCTGCAGGTTTAATGTAGGCAAACCATCTGTTTGTGCTAAGGCAAAGAAAACATAATCAAATGTTCCTCCAAAATATTTTTCGCTAATAAGGTAATCATTGGTTACTTTATAACTACCAATAGAGTCATTTACATTGGCACTGTATTCACATGGTTTTTGGGCAAATGCGGTAATCGTTAATAAAAAAAAAGTTAGAGTAATTAGTTGTTTCATTTTTGAGTTATTTTTCTGCAAATTAAAACTATTTTGTTATCATTTTTATCAGTTGTAAAAAAACAATACAAATTTCCTCCATTTTTTATTTTCCATTTTTTTCGAATGTTTTCTACCGTGTCCGGAAAATTTCGTGTAGTGATATTCGCCTGCTGGTTGGCAAGCTCCGTTTTCATCTCATTTTTGCTGTACCCAATCACTTTTTCGATTTCAAAAGTTCGTCCCGGAAAATCGATTAAATTTTCTGATGTATATAAATGAGAGTGTTTATGCAGTTTATTGATGTCGTAAAAAGCACTAACTTCATCAAATCCACCGGATTTCATTATAGCCGAATTGGCTTCATAAACGTACTTTTGAGGCAAATGATACGACGGAAAAATAGTATCATCGCCCAAAATAAATTCAAAAGTTTCGATTTTTTCCTTTAGAATATTGGCTGTTTTTATTCGAATTTCGTCTTTGTAATGATTGTGAATTTCAAAAAGCAATTCTTTTACTTCATTGTCAAGGGCAATAATATGAATGTTTTTAACGAATTTTAATTCAGACAAAGCCGCTGAAATATCCAATAAAGGAGCAGTTTTTATTAAAATAGAATCACTTTTTTCAAAATAAAAATCCAATAATTCAGGAACATTTGGCAAACAATCTTTCAGCATAAAAACTTTGCCTTTTGCATCACTTCTTCGGGAAGGATCTATGTATATCCAATCCCATTTTTCATCAGATTGGTTTAAAATATTTGTTGAATCATCTGCATAAAATGTACAATTGTTTACTTTTAATTGTTCGAAATTGTGCTTTACAATATTTGATAATTCTTCATTTATTTCGCAATGTGCAATGTTTTTGAAGTGTTGGGTAAAATAATAATCATCCACGCCAAAACCTCCCGTAAGATCAATTAAGCTTTCGCCTGATATTAGTGAAGCTTTATAAGCAGCCGTTTTCTCAGATGAGGTTTGTTCAACAGAAACTTTACTTGGATAAATAATATTCTCTGTTTTAAACCAGGTAGGTAATTTATCTTTTGCTTTAGATTTTGCTTCGATTTGATTTAAAATCAAAATCCAGTCTGTTTCAGGAAAAGGATTTTTCTGAAGCGCTAATTTTGTAATTGAGGCACCACTATTTTGAGTTATAAATTTCTGGATTTTTTGGTCTAAAATAGAAGTGTTCAATGCTAAATTCTTTCGGTTAATACAGATACGATTTTGTTATCAGGAAAAAATTCTTTCAAAATTACTTTCACCATTGTAAAAACCGGAATAGCAATAATCATCCCGACAATCCCAAAAGTAATTCCGCTGATTATAGTAATCAGGAATATTTCCAGCGGGTGCGAATTTACACTTTTTGATGAAATTATAGGCTGACTAATATTATTATCAATTGCCTGAACTAGTAAAAAACCTATGATTACATAGATGGTTTTAGGTAAAATTTCGGTCTGAAAGTCACTTCCAATCATACTAATCATGGTTAAAATGCCGGCCAGAGTAGTTCCTATTATCGGACCTATATAAGGAATGATATTTAAGATAGCACATAAAAAAGCAATTACAAAAGCATTCTTATTTCCAAAAATCATTAAAACAATTAGATATAAAATAAAAACAACGGTTAATTGCAATAATAATCCAATAAAATATCGGGTTAAAAAGTGGTTGATTTTTGTAACAGAGTTGATGATTTTATCTTCATTATTATCCGGAAGAATTTTACGCGCACTTTCTTTAAATGAATCCTGATCCTTAAGAAAGAAAAACGTAATGAAGAAAACAGAAACCAATCCCATTCCCATATCGGCTAAAAACCCTAATATTGAATTTAGAAAAATGGTAAAATAGCTAAAATCAATAAGTGAAGTGATTTTAGAATCTTTTAAAACTTTATTTAAATCAACATGTTGAATATTAAAATACGCTTCGATACTGCGTTCTGTTTGCATAAACTGTCGCTGCAAACTTTGTGTATCCAGCAAAGAGAGATTATTGGCCTGAGAAATAATCAAGGGCACAAATAAAAAGATAAAACCAACGATTGCCAAAATAAAAAGGATTAAGGCTATAGTGGCGGCCAGTGAATTGCTAAATTTTAGTTTATTTTTTAAGAATTGTATTAACGGATTTGCAATTAAACACAATAGTAAGGAAATACACAAGTAAACAATTACGGTTTGTATCGTGTACAGAAAATATAAAACGACAGTAATAATTAATATAGTTGCTAAAGCTCTTAAGATTCCGTTAGATATAATTTTAGATGTGATCATATTTTGATTTTAGATTATAAATATAGGAAAAAGCTTTTAAAACTAAGGGATAAACAAAAAAAAGCGAGATGATTTCATCCCGCTTTTCACTTCCTTATTTTAATCTGTTTTTTTAGATTCCAAAAGCAGCTCTTGCACCTCCTGTAACAAAGATGGCGGCCATTCTGTTTTTTTGTCCGTTAGAGAACATGTACATAGCATTATCATCAACATAATCCATGTAGTTCATCGTCATCTCTACAGGAGTTCCTGAACAAGTACTGTAGTGAGGATAAGCAGGTACACCATAATTTTCCTCATTATGAGTAGGAGTATCAGCTACTAAATCGCTTCCGCAATTAGCGTCTCCCCAAATATGGCGTAAATTCATCCAGTGACCTACTTCGTGAGTACCAGTACGTCCTAAGTTAAAAGGAGCATTTGCAGCACCTGATAAACCAAAATATTTAGAATCAATTACAACTCCGTCTGTAGCAGATGCTCCTCCAGGAAATTGCGCATAACCTAATATTCCGCCACCAATTGCGCAAGACCATAAATTAAGTTTTGTGGTTGGCGAAGTAGGTGCTAAACCGCCCTGAGCTACTTTTTTCATGGCATCGTTTGTTCCCCATGAAGTTTTCGTAGTCGATTTTCTATTGATCTTTTCTAAAACAAATGAAATTCCTACGTTGGCTTTTACGCCTGAAAATAGGGCAGGTACACTATTGTAATCTGAGTTTAATGCATTGAAATCTTTGTTAAGGACATCAATTTGGCTTTGAATTTGTGCGTCAGAAATGTTTTGTGCAGCAGTTCTGTACAAGACATTGACTACAACAGGAATTTGAACTTTTCCGTTTACAAGCTTTCCTGAAATCAGGGCCTTGTTAGTAAAAGCTTCAATTTCATTCATTCTGATCGCTAATGTAGGATCAGCTTTCAGCTGGTCATCTAACACTTGTTGAGATGCACATACGCGGCGGGTTGATGCAACTGTTGCTTCTGAATCTGTTGATTCTGATTGGTCATTTTGACAAGAAAACAGCAATAGGGCTGTTACCGCGGAAAAAAGAACTTTTTTCATAATAATTTGGGTTTTTGTTATAAAAAATTACATTTGGTTGTTTGTTCCGCAATTTTATAACAAAATCATTTTGTAGCCAAATTTTTATAATGATTTATTTGTCAGAAATTTATAAACCCTTGTATAATCTAGTTCTTACAAAAATATCAATTATTTTTTTAAGATGTTTTTTCTTACTTAATATTTTTATTGATGTATTTTAACGTATTTATTTACTTTTAATCGAGGTTTTGTTTGCCGTTTGTAAAAGGATTGCTTTCGAATTAGTCAAATTTAACATTTAAACAAAAAAATTAGATACTAGTAATTTCGTACAAAGCAATACTGGCAGCCTGGACAACATTCATACTGGAGTTTTTTCCAAACATATTAATGTGTACAATTTGATTCGAGATTTTTAAAAGTTCATTAGAGATTCCGTCAATTTCACTTCCTATCAAAAGTGCAATTTTTTGATTGTCAGGAATCACAACTTCTTTTAATGGTTTACTATTACTTGCAATTTCCAGTGCAATAATTTCAAAATTATTTTGAAGAAGATAATCCACTAATTCGGTTGTTTCTTCTATTACGGTATGAGGTACATGAAGATGCGTACTTCGGGAAGTTTTGTTTATTTTTCGGGGAGTTAGCGGAATATCTTTTCCTAAAAAGATAATATTCTCGACTCCAAATGCTTCACTGATTCTAAAAAGAGAACCTATATTTTGCTGAAAGTAAATATGATCACAAACTAATGTGATAGGAAATGTTTTTCTTTCAAATTGGTTTTCTTCGTGAGTAAGTTGCACTTTATAAGAATTAAGAATTAAAAATTAAAAATGAGAATTAAAAATTGAGAATTAAAGATGTGAAACTCCTAGCTAGCGTAAGAGCAATGAGGATTTTTAATTTTTAATTCTCAATTTTTAATTCTTTACGTTCCGGTTTAGTTGGTAAAAATATAATTGATAATGTTGGCGCCCATTTTTAGGGCTTTTTCTCTAACAGCCAAAGGATCATTGTGTACTTCGGCATCTTCCCAACCGTCGCCCAAATCACATTCATATGTATAAAGTAATACTAATTTATTTTCTACGAAAATTCCAAAAGCTTGTGCGCGGGTTCCGTCATGCTCATGAATTTTGGGTAATCCGTTAGGGAAAGGATAAGGCTTTTGAAAAATCGGATGAGTTGCCGGAATCTCAACTAGGTTATTATTTGGGAATATTTTTTTAATTTCTTTTCGAATATATTGATCCATTCCGTAATTATCATCAATATGAAGAAAACCTCCACCAGTTAGGTAATTTCTAAGATTGCTAACATCTGCATCGCTAAAAACTACATTTCCGTGGCCTGTCATGTGCACAAAAGGGTACGAAAGCAAATCAGGATTACCAGGCTCAACAGTTGATGGTTTTCCTTTTATTCTGGTGTTAATGTTGGCATTACAAAACTTAATTAAGTTAGGTAATGAGGTTGGGTTTCCGTACCAATCCCCGCCGCCGCTGTATTTAAGTAAAGCGATTTCCTGTGAAAATGAGGAAATGGAAACTAATAAAAACAAAAGAAATATTTTTTTCATACCAATTTTATATTTTTTTGCCATTTGCGATAGGCACTTTTTTTGTCATCTCGAGTAACGAGAGATCACACTAGAAATTCCGCAGAGTATATGGTCAAATCTTTGTCGAATCCCGCGTGTGATTTCTCCTGTGTCGAAATGACAAAACTATAAGATTACTTATTTAATCAATTAGAACTTTCATTAAAAAAAACAACACTATGACAAGCAACAATTGCGGCAGTTTCGGTTCTTAAACGCGTATTTCCTAAAGTAACCGGTTGGTAATTATTCTCTAAAGCCAGTGCAATTTCCTTTTCAGAAAAATCACCTTCAGGACCAATAAGCATCGTGACGCTTTGATTTGGTTTTAAAATATCTTTTAATGACTTTTTATCCGTTTCCTCGCAATGTGCGATCAATTGCAAACCTTCGTTTTTTTGTTTAATGAATTCCTTAAACGAAATGGCTTCGTTTAATTTAGGCAAATACGTTTCGTTAGATTGTTTCATGGCCGAAAGAATAATCTTTTCAAAACGTTCTAAATTAATCACTTTACGTTCAGAGCGGTCACAAATAATTGGTGTGATTTCCTGAATACCAATTTCGGTAGCTTTTTCCAGAAACCATTCAAAACGATCGTTCATTTTGGTTGGGGCAACGGCAAGATGCAGACGAAATTTAGGTTCGTCGGTTTTTTTTATCGAAAGTACCTGAACGATACATTTGTTGTCAGAAGCCAATGTAATTTGAGTTTCAAACAATAAACCTAAACCATTTGTAACATGTAAAATATCAGAGTCTTTCTTTCGTAAAACTTTTATTATATGTCGGCTTTCTTCTTTATCAAAAGAAAAGCTTTCAGTTGATTCGTCTATTTCAGTATTATAAAATAATTGCATAGTTAAAATTGAATTCGCGCTTTAGAAACCACTGCTGAAGTTTCGAAACGACTTGATAAATATTTTTGATATCCTACAATTCCTATCATTGCAGCGTTATCGGTTGTGTATTCAAATTTGGGAACAAAGGTTTTCCAACCGTATTTTCCTTCACTTTCTTTTAATCTGGTTCTAATACCTGAATTTGCCGAAACGCCTCCGCCAATGGCAATTTGTGTAATTCCGGTTTCTTTTACTGCCAATTTCAATTTATCCATCAAAATTTCAATGATAGTATATTGAATAGAGGCACAAATATCATTCAGGTTTTCTTCGATAAAATTAGGGTTTTCCAGCTTTTTCTTCTGAATAAAATATAAAATCGCTGTTTTTAATCCGGAGAAACTAAAGTCTAATCCCGGAACTTTAGGTTTGGTAAATGCAAATGCTTTCGGATTTCCTTCTTTTGCGTATTTATCGATCAAAGGCCCGCCCGGATAAGGCAGTCCAAGAATTTTAGCACTCTTGTCAAAAGCTTCTCCAACCGCATCGTCAGTGGTTTCGCCAATAATTTCCATGTCAAAAAAGCCGTTCACTTTTACTATTTGAGTATGACCTCCGCTAATGGTCAAGGCCAGAAAAGGAAATTCAGGTTTATCAAAACCTTCTTCATCTATAAAATGGGCTAAAATATGCGCATGCATGTGATTTACAGCTATTAACGGAATTTTTAATGCCAATGATAATGATTTGCTAAAAGAACTTCCTACAAGCAAAGATCCCATTAAACCCGGACCTTGTGTAAAGGCGATGGCAGTTAGTTGATCTTTTTGTACATTTGCTTTGCGAAGCGCTGCATCAATTACAGGAACAATATTTTGTTGATGCGCTCTCGAAGCCAATTCGGGAACAACACCACCATATTGGTTGTGAATTAACTGATTGGCCACAACATTTGAGAGTACTTTGTCGTTATGTAAAACCGCGGCAGCAGTATCATCGCATGAACTTTCGATGGCAAGAATAAAAACCTCTGAATTTTGCATATAAAGGCACGAATTTTGAATTATATTTGACAAATCAAATATTTGAATTTTCTTTTATTATAAGGAGAAGCCAAAATTAAAGAATTTTTATCAAAAACAGTCGTTCTTTGTCTGTTCAAAATAAATTTAAAAGAAAACTAAAATAAAAGCAGTTATCAAAAAAGTAAAGAAAATAATATCACGAACCCTAATTGGGTTAATTTTACTTTTGTTAGTACTTGCTATCACCTTGGCTTTACCTATCGTTCAGACAAAAATTGCCAGATACATTACAGAATCTTTAAACGCTGATTTTAAAACTAAAATTAGTGTAGAGAAAGTTGCAATCAATATTTTTGGAGGAGTAAAACTTAAGAAGGTTTTAATTCTGGACCATCACAACAAAACTTTAATTTACTCTGATATCATTACAACTGATATTTTAAGTATTAAAAGAACGCTGGATGGTGATTTGATTTTTGGTGATCTTCGTTTAACAGGATTGATTTTTAATCTGAAAACCTATAAAAACGAGAACGAAAACAATATAAATAAGTTTATTAAATTGTTTGAAACTAGTCCGGAAAGAGCCAAATCAAGTAAACACTTTTTGCTGACAGCCAGAAATGCCTACATCTCAAAAGGTGCTTTTTCTGTTGTTGATGAAAATAAAACCACACCTGTATTTCTTGACTTTAAAAAACTAAACGCTTATATCAGTGATTTTAAATTATACGGTCCGGATGTAAACACGACCATTCATCGTTTTTCTTTTTTAGATCATCGCGGCTTATATGTGTCCAACTTTGCAGGTAAATTCAGTTATACCAAAAAACAGATTAAAGTTGAAAACCTTGCTATAAAAACCAAAAGAACCTCGATTTACGGAAAAGCGATCTTAAATTATAACGTAGGAGATTTTCTTCAATTTACAGATAAAGTAAAATTTGATGTTGCATTAGATTCGGCTTCGATTGCTTCAAACGATATTCGTTATTTTTTCGACGGATTGGGTAAAAATCAGCATTTTAAAATAAAAACCAAGATCAAAGGAACCTTAAATGATCTTAATTTAAGACATCTTAATCTAAGTGATACCAATGGTTCTAAAATTAACGGAACCATAAATTTTAAAAACCTTTTGGGTACCAAAACTCAAAAGTTTGCCATGGATGGTAAATTCGACAAGCTGGTTTCCAGTTATGATAATTTAGTGGTGATACTGCCAGGTATTTTGGGTAAAAAACTTCCTAAAGAACTTAAAAGATTGGGGAAATTTAATATTGTTGGTAAAGCAAAAGTTTCAACCACGGCATTAGAAGCCAACTTTAAAATGGTTACAGATCTGGGGAATGGTCAGGCAGATTTGCATATGAATAATATCGATTTTATTGATAGAGCATCTTATTCCGGAAATATTATTTTGGATAATTTTAATGTAGGTGCTTTATTGAATAGAAAAGATATTGGCAAAACAACTTTAAATTTAGATATTGACGGTAAGGGTTTTACAGAGAAATATCTTAATACGATTATAAAAGGAGATATTGCCAAATTAGACTATAATAAGTATACCTATAATAATATCGTAGTAAACGGTAATTTTAAATTGCCTTATTATAAAGGGCAGCTTTCTGTAAATGATCCAAATTTAAGTTTAACTTTTGATGGATTAGTAGATTTAAGTAAACGCGAAAGTAAGTATGATTTTCATATTAATGTAGAGAATGCTGATCTTCGAAAACTGAAAATCTTAAACGATTCTATTTCTCATTTCCGCGGAGATGCAGTAGTTGAAGTTACCGGAAATTCTATAGAAAACCTTCAGGGAACCGTTTTAATTAGAGATGCTGTTTACCAAAATCCTAAAGCTACTTACACCTTTGATGAAGTAACGGTAAGTTCGAATTTCGACGCTGATAAACTGCGTACCATAACCATTAGCTCAGATGATGTAGTAAAAGGGGAGATAGTAGGTAAATTTCAGTTTGGGCAATTAGATAAGCTGGTTATGAATTCGGTTGGTAGCTTATATACCAATTATAAACCTTATAAAGTAAAAAAAGGCCAGTTTTTGCGTTTTAACTTTCATGTTTATGATAAAGTAGTCGAAATGTTATATCCTGAAATTAATATAGACTCAAGTACAGTAGTGCGTGGGAAAATAGATTCGGATTTACAGGAATTTAAATTTAGGTTTAAATCTCAGAAAATTACTGCGGCAAAAAATACATTCGACAACATTCGTATTAGCATTGATAATAAAAACACACTGTACAATGCCTATGTCGAGTTAGATAGTATAAAAACGCCTTACTATAAAATACGTGATTTTAATTTAATTAATGTTACTGCAAAAGATACGCTGTTTGTTCGATCGGAGTTTAAGGGAGGATCAAAAGGAGAAGATTATTTTAATCTCGATTTGTACCACACTATAGATAAGAACAAAAATAATATCGTTGGGATTAAGAAATCCGAGATGAAGTTTAAAGACTATATATGGTATTTAAACGAAGATGATGGTGAGGATAACCAGATTGTATTTGATCAGTTCTTTAAAAATTTCACTATTGATAATATCATTTTATCCCATGAAAATCAGAAAATTGATTTGAATGGTGTAATCAAAGGAAACGATTACAAAGATCTCGTCCTTAATTTTGAAGATGTTGATATTAATAAAATTACGCCATTAACTTCCAAATTTGTATTTAATGGTAATTTGAATGGTAACATCAATTATAAACAGAATAAGAATGTGTATCAGCCCACGGCAGCCATTTCGATAGATCATCTTAATTTGAATAAAGTAGATTTAGGAACCTTAAAATTCGATATTTCCGGAGATGAAAGTTTCAAAAAGTTTACCATAAATTCATCCATTCAAAATGGATTTACAGAATCGTTTAGAGCCAACGGAACTTTCGCAATCGAAAATAAGGAGACTTTTTTAGATTTAAATTTAAAACTCGAAGGATTTAATCTGGCTACTTTAGGTACAGTGGGAGGAGATGTTTTATCAAATGTAAGAGGATCGGTTTCCGGAAATGCTGCAGTTGTAGGTAATCTTAAAAAACCCGAAATAAACGGAAGGCTCTACGTAGAAAAAGCGGGAATGACAGTTCCGTATCTTAATACCGATTACGAATTGAGCGACCGAACAGTTATCGATTTAACAGATGAAAAATTCTTATTCAGAAACAATCAGTTAACAGATACCAAATACGGAACCAAAGGATTGCTGAACGGAAGTATCGAACATCATAATTTTGGTGACTGGAAGCTTGATCTTACCATAACCTCAAAACGATTACTGGCATTAGATACAAAAGATAGTGAAGATGCGGCTTATTTTGGTACAGCTTTTATAAACGGTACAGCAAGTATCAAAGGTCCAACAGAAAATCTATTTATAAAAGTAGATGCTAAGTCTGAGAAAGGAACTGAAGTTAAGATTCCTATAAACAACGCACAAAGTGTTGGGGAAAGCAGCTGGATACATTTTGTAACGCCAAAAGAAAAATACAACTTAGCCAATGGTATTGTCGAAAAAACAAGAAATTACAATGGTCTTGAGTTAGAATTTGATTTTGATATTACGCCTGATGCCGAGGTTGAAGTAATTCTGGACAGGAATTCCGGTCACGGTATGAAAGGAAAAGGATACGGATCGTTGTTGTTTAAAATCAATACACTGGGTAAATTTAATATGTGGGGAGATTTCCAGGCCTATGAAGGAACTTATAATTTTAAATACGGAGGTTTAATAGATAAAAAATTTGCTGTTAAAAAAGGAGGCTCTATTATTTGGGAAGGAAACCCTATGAAGGCGCAATTGAATCTTGAAGCCGTTTATAAAACATCTGCAAATCCGGCTGTTTTATTAGATAATTCATCTTTCAATAAAAAAGTGCCGGTAGAGGTTGTAATTGGTTTAAGGGGAGATTTAACAAGTCCGGAACCTAATTTTGATATTCAGTTTCCTTCTGTGAGTAATGTTTTGAAATCAGAGATACAATATAAGTTAGATGATAAAGACGTTCGTCAGACGCAGGCTTTGTATTTGCTTTCGACAGGATCATTTATGAGTCCGGACGGATTCAATCAAAGCGATTTGTCAGGAACCTTTGCAGAAACTGCTGCTAGTTTATTAGGCGGGATTATTAAATCAGACAACGATAAGATCAATATCGATTTGAATTTTATATCGGCAGATAAACGAATAGGTCAGGAAGCCGATGGTCAATTTGTGGCGAATATAACATCGCAGGTAAACGAAAGAATAACCATAAACGGAAAATTAGGAGTACCTATAGGCGGTGTAAACGAGTCCGCAATTGTGGGAGATATTGAAATGTTATACCGTGTGAACGAAGACGGATCGATGAATCTTCGTTTGTTCAATAAAGAAAACGATATCAATTATATAGGACAGGGAATTGGTTATACGCAAGGAGTCGGTATTTCGTATGAAGTAGATTTTGATACTTTTAGCGAACTGGTCAATAAATTATTTAAGAATCATAAATTAGAAAGAGCCATCAAAAGCTCTTCAGATGATCTGCAGGATTCATATCTAAACCCTGATTTTGTAAAATTCTCCAATAAAAAAGATGCAGAAAAAGACAAAAAGAAGTCTGATAAAAAAGAAGAAAAGAATGAAACACAGCCAAAAAACAATAGCGAAGGTTTAATTCCTGATAATGACTTTTAGCCCATTGTGTTAAAAATAATCTTAAAAGAAACCATTCGCTTCGCCGAATGGTTTTTTTTGTGCTAAATTAGGGGCTGATTTATTTTCTTACAATATCAAAAAGTGCCGAATTTTTATAACACTTCATTTATGTATTGTTAATTTTAAAGATTTAATTAAAATAGGTACGTTTTATTATTTTAAATGAAATTTTTACTATCGAAAAACTTATTAACGAAAACGTTTGAATTTAACAAATTTTATTAATTAATGATAAACATCACCTGAAAAGTGCTGAATGTTTGCTAATTTTACACTTTAATACTTAAATAATGCCAAAAACAATAAAAAAAGTTGGTGTTCTTACTTCGGGAGGAGACTCACCAGGAATGAATGCTGCAATACGATCAGTTGTTCGAACATGTGCTTACCATAATATAGAATGCATAGGAATTTATAGAGGGTATCAGGGAATGATCGAAGGAGATTTCAAAGAAATGGGACCTCGTAGCGTAAATAATATTGTAAACAAAGGCGGAACGATCCTGAAATCAGCTCGTTCAGTTGAGTTTAGAACACCGGAAGGTAGAAAAAAAGCTCACGATAATCTTGTGAAAGCCGGAGTAGATGCTTTGGTTGTAATAGGAGGTGACGGAAGTTTTACCGGAGGATTAATTTTCAATTCAGAATATGGTTTTCCTGTAATGGGAATTCCGGGTACAATTGATAATGATATTTTTGGTACAAGTCATACCTTGGGTTATGACACCGCTTTGAATACTGTTGTAGATTGTATTGATAAAATTAGAGATACAGCAAGTTCGCATAACCGTCTGTTTTTTGTAGAGGTTATGGGTAGAGATGCAGGTCACATTGCTCTTAATGCCGGAATTGGCGCTGGTGCCGAAGAAATTCTTATTCCTGAAGAAGATTTAGGTTTAGACAGATTATTAGACTCTCTTCAAAAAAGTAAAGCTTCAGGAAAATCATCAAGTATTGTAGTTATTGCTGAAGGAGATAAAATTGGTAAAAACGTATTCGAATTAAAAGATTACGTTGAAGCTAATTTACCTGAATATGATGTTAGAGTATCTGTTTTAGGACATATGCAGCGTGGTGGTTCTCCATCTTGTTTCGACCGTGTTCTTGCAAGCCGATTAGGTGTAAAAGCAGTAGAATCTTTAATCGAAGGAAAATCAAATTACATGGTAGGTCTGCAGGCAGATAAAGTTGCCCTGACACCTCTTGAACAAGCAATTAAAGGTAAATCTGAAATTGATAGAGAATTGTTGAGAGTATCTGATATCATGTCAACATAAAAAAAAAGTTTAAAAAGGAAAGAAGTTTATTGTGAGGAAATTAGACTTTAAAGTAGTGTAATAAAAACAAAAGCAAAAATTAAGTAAAATGTCAAAAGTAAAATTAGGAATAAACGGATTCGGACGTATCGGAAGAATCGTTTTTAGAGAAACTTTCAATAGAGATAATGTAGAAGTTGTAGCAATCAACGATTTATTAGATGTTGATCACTTAGCTTATTTATTAAAATATGATTCAGTTCACGGTCGTTTCAACGGAACTGTAGAAGTAAAAGAAGGAAAACTTTACGTAAACGGAAGAAATATCCGTATTACTGCAGAAAGAAATCCTGCTGACTTAAAATGGAATGAAGTTGATGTTGACGTAGTGGCTGAATGTACTGGTATCTTCACTACTATCGAAACTGCAAATGAGCACATTAAAGGTGGTGCTAAAAAAGTAATTATTTCTGCTCCTTCTGCAGATGCTCCAATGTTTGTAATGGGAGTAAATCACGAGTCTGCAAAAGCTACTGACTTAGTAGTTTCTAATGCATCTTGTACTACAAACTGTTTAGCTCCTTTAGCTAAAGTAATTCATGATAATTTCGAAATTGTTGAAGGTTTAATGACAACTGTTCACGCAACAACTTCAACTCAAATGACTGCTGATGGTCCTTCAAGAAAAGACTGGAGAGGTGGACGTGCTGCTAGCATCAACATCATCCCATCTTCTACAGGAGCTGCTAAAGCGGTTGGAAAAGTAATTCCTGCTTTGAATGGAAAATTAACTGGAATGTCTTTCCGTGTTCCTACTGCTGACGTTTCTGTAGTAGATTTAACTGTAAAAGTAGCTAAAGAAACTTCTTACGAAGAAATTATGGCTGTTTTAAAGAAAGCTTCTGAAAATGAATTAAAAGGTATCTTAGGATATACTGAAGATGCAGTTGTTTCTCAGGATTTTATTTCTGATAAAAGAACTTCAATCGTTGATGCTACTGCTGGAATTGGTTTAAATTCAACTTTCTTCAAATTAGTATCTTGGTATGATAATGAGTACGGATACTCAAGCAAATTAATTGATTTATCTGTGCATATTGCAGGTTTAAAATAATATTATATATTTTTGTAAAATCCCGTTATTTCAAAGTAACGGGATTTTTCTTATTTTGTTACTTCTTTAATTAATGTAAAAAACACACTTTTTATTTAGCTAAAGAAAAACTAATCCAAAAACTAAATAAAATGAAATTAATAGTTGATAGTGGATCTACGAAAGCCGATTGGATTGCAATTGATGATAATGGAAAAGTATTATTCACCACACAAACATTAGGATTAAATCCTGAAATTCTTGAAGGTCATGAAATTATCGAAAGGTTAAATGACCGTTTTGATATCTTACAAAATAAAAAAAATGCAACACATTTGTTCTTTTACGGAGCAGGATGTGGAACTGACAGAATGAAAACAGAGCTTTCGCAAATATTTCAGGAATATTTTGTTAATGCTATTGTAGAAGTTCATGAAGATACATATGCAGCAGTTTATGCAACTACTCCAAAAGGAGAAGAAGCTATTGTGAGTATCTTAGGAACAGGTTCTAACTGCAGTTATTTTGATGGAAAAGTATTGCATCAAAAAGTACAATCATTAGGATATATTGCCATGGATGATTGTAGCGGAAATGTTTTCGGAAAAGAATTAATCAGAAAATATTATTTCAATAAAATGCCTAAAGAACTGGCAGTAGAATTTGAAAAAGAATATGATTTAGATCCTGATTTTATCAAAAACAAATTATACAAAGAACCAAATCCAAATGCTTATTTAGCGACTTTTGCTAAGTTTTTGATCAAGCATAAAGACACTGAGTTTTGCAGAAAAATTATTTTCAAGGGAATGAAATCTTTTGTAAAAAATTACATCAAACAATTTGATAATTGTAAAGAAGTTCCGGTTCATTTTGTAGGTTCTATTGCTTTTTATCTAAAAGACGAACTACAGGAAACTTTTGATAAATACGAGCTTCAATTAGGTAATGTTTTAAGAAGACCTATTGATGGATTGATAGCTTATCATGTTGCTAATCAATAATTAAAAGGTAAGTATGGAAATTGCTATAATAGCTCACGATGGTAAGAAAGCAGATATGGTTCAGTTTTTAAATAAAAACAAAACACTTCTTCTTCAGGAAAATATTAAACTGATCGCTACAGGAACTACCGGAAGCAAGGCAGTAAATGCCGGTTTTAAGGTAAAAAGAATGCTTTCAGGACCAATGGGAGGCGATGCGCAAATTGCTGCTCGCGTAGCCGAAGGTAAAACGCAAATGGTTTTCTTTTTCAAAGATCCTCTGGCGAGCCATGCTCATGAAGTTGATATTAATATGCTTATTCGTGTTTGTGATGTGCATAATGTACCTTTGGCAACAAATGAAGCTTCTGCTCAGTTGTTATTAAATGCTATAGCGTTGCAATTATAGAATTTTACATCATTCAATATATACCAAAAAACCGTTTCATCACTGAAACGGTTTTTTTATTTGCTTGTAATTAATATTACTATAATTCTAGTTGTTGTTTGTTCTTGTTTTTTTAATTGCTATTGTACAGCAATTATCGAAATCTCTACGTTTACATTTTTTGGAAGGCATGCTACCTGAACTGTTTCACGCGCAGGTGCTGTTTTTTTATCAAAATAAGAACCGTAAATGGCGTTTATAGCCGCAAAATTGTTCATATCCATGATGAAAATTGTGGCTTTAACAACGTTTTCAAAAGTCATGTTTGCAGCTTCAAGAATGGCAGCAATATTATTCATTACTTGTGTGGTTTCGTCATTTATATTTTCTGTAACAAGTTCTCCAGAAGCTGGATTTATGGCAATCTGGCCAGATGCATAAAGTGTATTTCCTGATAATACGGCCTGGTTGTAAGGCCCAATTGGTGCAGGTGCTTTGTCTGTAAAGATGATTTTTTTCATGATAATAGTTTTTTAAATACTAAATAGGATAATTAGAGATAATGAAATTAAGATTAAATCTTTAAAGATTCCATTCATTATCACTAAAAGTTACTTTAAATAAAGGATTGCTTATCGATTAGAAGTGCTTCGTTTGTTCCATTTAATGTCACTAAGCATTCCTGATTTGATTCCGATAAAGAAGTTCCAGTTGGAGTTTACACCCAATGGACTCCAGTTAAATGCCATTCTCCAGCTTAATAAATCTCTTTCAAAACGGAATTGCGTAAAAGTAACTCCCTTTTGCACAAAATCGTAACCTGTAGAAACTCCACCTTTCCATTTTGGAGTAATATCCATATTAGCAGAAACCATGATAGAGTTTCCTGTAATTTTATTTTCCCGATTTACATTTGAATAGGTCAGGGAATAAGCCATCGTCATATCCCATGGTATTTTTGCTTTAAAGAATTCTGTGATTACATCGTCTTCGTCATCTTTTTCATTAGCAAACTGGCTGTTTCGGCTGTCATTCAAATCCGTATTTGTGCCAAATAAATCATCTTTACGTCCTCCGTTCCGTTCACTTTGTGTATTGTCTTTTTCCTTTCCGGTTCCTTTATTAGAAAACGAATAGTTTAAAGTTACGTTGGCACTGGTCATTCTAAATAAACTCCCGCCATTATCAATATTATAAGTGTTAATTCTGGCTCCGCCATTATCGATCGCGTAAGGATCTAATGTAGCACCAAAATTCACATTCATTTTATTGTCAAAAAGTTGGGTTCCTCCGCTTACAAGAACTGGTTGCCATGCTAAACTTTCTTTTCCGTCTGCATCAAAATTATAACTCGTGCTGAAGTTTAAATTGTTTAACAGCATGATTTTCTTAGGTTCTGTTTTTGTGCTGTCCCTGTCTCTTACTTTAGCTTCAAAAGTATTGCTTAAAGCAAAGGATACAATATTCGAATTACTTTTACCCGGTGCTCCAAAAATTCCACCATCAAATCTGGAATAAGTGGAAATTCTACCAGTAGCATCAACAGTATAATTATTGTAATACTGGTCAAAACTTGGTGTATACGAGTAAGTAACCGTTGGACGCATTACGTGACGAATGGATTGAATTCTTTTGTCGCTTCCAAAATTAAACGTACCATAAATTGTAGTTCCTAAATTGGTACTGAAATTATAAGTTCTAAAAGCATCAAAACCATTAACTGTTGTATTGACCACCTGACCTTTATCCGGATCATAATCTTTATCAATAGTTTTTGTAACCCATGTTTCCTGATAATTGGTAGAGGCTCCTGCGCTAAAATATTTAAATATTTTAAAATTGGTACTAATTGGAATGCTATGCTGCATACCTATTTGAGCATCTCTAAACATTTGTGGTTTAAAAAATAATGAATCTGTAGTGGTAATGTTGTTTTTACCACTCAGGTTATATTGCAAGTTGATGTTCTTGATAAAACCTTTTTTAACTCCGTCTTTTCCAACAAACGGATACACACGATCAACACTGGCTTGCAAGGTTGGTAATGTCATCTGTATTTGCTCCGTTTGTGTATTTTGCGAATGCGTTGCTGTTAACGAAAAACGTGCCTGTGGTATTGTGTTAAATGTTTTGTTGTAAGAAATCGATGAATTTAAGGTGTTGTTTAAATTCGAACCTACGTTGGCCTGGTTAATAGATCGCTTAAAATATTTACTACTACCCATATTTACTGAAGCAGAAAAACTTGAATTGGGATTTGATTTTGTGTCTTTTGAGTGAGACCACTGAATATTGTAAATGTTTTCTTTACTGTAGTCAGGGTAACCTCGCTCGCTATTGATCAAATTCTCGAAACGAACATTTATGTTTCCTCTATACTTGTATCTTGTTGCGTACGCTGATTCAAATCGCATGGCATAACTACCATTGGTGTAATAATCAGCTAATGCCGTTAAGTCATAATTATCGCTTAAAGCAAAATAATAACCCATGTTTTGTAATGAGAAACCTCTGGTGTTTGAATCGTTATAACTTGGTACAATAATACCCGAAACACTTTTTTCCTTAGTCATCGGAAAAAAAGCAAAAGGCAGAATTAACGGAGTTGGTACATCTGCAATTACCATTTGAGTGGTACCTACGACAACCTTTTTGTTTGGAACGAATTTTACTTTGTTCGTTCTGAAATAATATTCAGGATCATCAATGTCTTTTGCAGTGGTAAAACGGGCACCTTTTAAAAAGTAAACAGAATCGTTTTCTTTTTTTGTAATAGCCGCTTTAATTTTAAATTCTCCCTGTTCAGTCCTTGAATTATAAATTAACGCCTTTTTTGTTTTAAAATTAAATCGGATAGAATCAGGCTGAACTTCGCTTGGTCCTTGTTTAAAATTAGGATATTGTATCAAAACACCTGCAGAATCTCTTATACGACCCGCATAAACTTCATCTTTTTCCAGATTTAAAACAATAATACCCGACTTTAATTCGACATCTTTATAATATAATTCGGCTTCATTATATAAAGTAAGCGTCTTCTTTTTCCTGTCGTACTTCGCATAATCTTTGGCTTTATACTTAGTAACGGCATCTAAAGCGCTCTTTTTGGTTTTAACAGTATCTAACTTTATGGTATCAACAACAGACACCGGAGTTAGATCTGTAACAGCAGTTTTGGCTTTATCTGTTTGTTTTACAGTTGGTAACGGCTTTTTTTTGTTTTTTATCTCTTGCGAATATAAATTACCACATCCTAAAGTTAGGAAAAATGATAATAAAACGATATTAAATAAGTTTGTATGCAAAGGTTTAAATGCTATTTTTGTAAAATTATGGCTTGTTTTTTGACATGTCAAACTTACATATAATTTTTTGTCAAAAATAATCAATTGTAAAAATTATAGCAGTTACGTTTTATTAAAATTAACTTTTAGATTTATGAACAGATTTAACAAAATTAAAGTAATATTTACTTTTTTTCTAACGATATTGTCTTTTTGTGCATACAGCCAGTCAAATGTTTTTAAGGTAACACTAGATGCTGGGCATGGAGATCATGACTTTGGAGCTGTTTATAGCGGACGGATCGAAAAAAATATTGCTTTGGCTATTGTTTTAAAAGTTGGTAAAATTTTAGAGAGCACACCCAATGTTAATGTAATTTACACTCGTAAAACAGATGTTTTTATTGATTTGGTCGAAAGAGCTAATATTGCAAACAGAGCCAATTCGAATATTTTTGTCTCAATTCACTGTAATGCCAATAAAAATACGGCTGCAGACGGAACAGAAACATATGTAATGGGTTTAAGTAAACTGGCATCGAATCTTGAGGCTGCGAAAAAAGAGAACTCGGTTATTACTTTAGAGAAAGATTATAAGCGTAAATATGAAGGTTACGACCCTAATTCTCCTGAATCAATGATTGGATTAACTTTAATGCAGGAAGAATATCAGGACAATAGTATTTCATTAGCCAGTAAAATTGAAGATAATTTTGAAAAATTGGGTAAAAAACTGAGACAAGGAGGAGTAAAGCAAGCGCCTTTTATGGTTCTTCATAAAGCCTATATGCCAAGAGTTTTAGTGGAAACCGGATTTATCTCTAATCCTACTGAAGGAAATATTTTAAATTCTGAAGAAGGGCAAAACGACATTGCAAAAGCTATTGCCGAGGCAATTTTAAGTTATAAAAGAGAATATTTTGGTTCAGGATCCAATGAATCAAACGATGCGCGACCAGTAAGAGATACTACTCCGGTAAAAGCAAAGGTGGTTGAAGCTCCTGCGGTTGCTAAGAATACTCCAAAAGGAACATTCTTTAAAGTACAGCTTATTGCCAGCATTAAAAAAACGCCATTGGAACCTAAAAATTTTAAAGGACTAAAAAATGTAACAATGATATACGAAAATAATATTTATAAATATTTTTACCAGGAAACTTCAGATTATGCAGCTGCTAAAAAATATTTAGAAGAAGCTAAGGATAAAGGATATGGAGCTTCTTTTTTAGTTGCAACCAAAGACGGAGAAAAGATCAGTATTCAAGACGCTATTAAATAATAGCCTTTAGTTCGAATATTTATATTAATTTTGTACAAACACTAAGAATTTTGAAACTAACAAGAGAAATTAAAACGGCTATTTTAGTCATCGCGTCAATTTTATTATTTATCTGGGGATACAGCTTTTTAAAAGGTAAAGACCTTTTTACAGATTACAAGACATTATATGTAGAATATAATAATGTTGAGGATTTGTCACCATCAGCACCCGTTACCATAAATGGACTTTCAATTGGGAAAGTAAGTAAAATTACAATAAATGAATTAACTGGAAAATTACTGGTTGAACTTCAGTTAAAAACAGATTTTCCAATCTCAAAAACAAGTAAAGCTGCTTTGTATTCACCAAGTTTAATTGGTGGAAAACAAATTAAGATTTTACCTAATCTGGCTGATAAAGATCCGGCAGAAGAAGGTCAATTGCTTTCTTCTACTGTAGAATTAGGTTTAACAGAATCTCTAGGAGGTAAAATAGAGCCAATTCAGCAAAAATTAGATTTAATGCTTTTAAATATCAATACTTTGGTTTCCGGACTAAATAATGTATTGGATAAAAAAGGACAGGAAGATCTAAAAAAATCATTAGCAGAATTGAGTCAGACTATGGAGCAATTTCATAGAGCATCAGGAACTTTGAATTCTATTTTAGATACTAATAAAGGTCAGATTAACGGAGTAGTGACAAACTTTAATAAGATGTCAAACAACTTCAATAAGATATCTGATTCTTTGAACAAAGCCGATTTAGGAAAAACAGTTAGAAACCTAAATCAGACTTTAGCTAAAGTAGACGGTATTATGAGTAATTTAAACTCAGGAAAAGGTACCGCAGGTAAATTATTAAATGATGATGCTTTGTATAATAATTTGGCTAAAACTTCAAAAGAATTAGAATTGTTATTGCAGGATGTTCGTTTGTACCCAACACGTTACGTAAACGTTTCTCTTTTTGGAAAGAAAAATAAACCTTACGTTGCGCCGACAGAAGACGCGAATACAACAGATAAAAAATAATTAAGGAATGGGATATTTAGATAATATTTTATTTGCTATACTTTTAATAGCTGGTTTTGGCTTTTTTGCATTAAGCGTAAAAAAGATTATCAGAAACATTAACCTTGGAGTTGATGTTGATCGTAAAGATAATCCTAAGGCTCGTTGGGCAAATATGGCGATGATTGCTTTAGGGCAGTCCAAAATGGTGAAACGACCTGTTTCCGGAGTATTGCATATTGTTGTTTATCTAGGTTTCGTTATTATAAATATCGAATTACTCGAAATCATCATTGATGGTTTATTTGGTACGCATAGAGTTTTTGCACCTTATTTAGGTGTTGTTTACGATTTTTTAATTGCCGCATTCGAAATATTAGCATTTTTAGTTCTGGTTGCAGTTATTATATTCTGGATCAGAAGAAATATAATTAGAGTAAAACGTTTTATAAATCCTGATTTAAACGGATTTCCAAAAAGTGATGCCAATTACATTTTGTATTTCGAGACTGTTTTAATGATTTTATTTTTATTAATGAATGCCTCGGATTTGCATTTGCAAAATGTTCCCGGAGGATTCTCTCATTTTCATAAAGCAGGAAGTTTTCCAATAAGTCAGTTTATTGCTCCAATGTTTAATGGCGTTTCAAACGAATTGGTTGCATTATTGTTTGAAGTTTTTTGGTGGTTGCATATCGCGGGTATTTTGGTTTTTATGAACTATTTGTACTTCTCTAAACATTTACATATTCTTTTGGCGTTCCCTAATACATATTTTGCAAACCTAAAACCGCAAGGTCAGTTTGATAATTTAGAATCGGTTACAAAAGAAGTAAAATTAATGATGGATCCCAATGCAGATCCGTTTGCAGCAGCTCCGGCAGATGAAAATGCAGCGCCAAGTAAATTTGGAGCAAGTGATGTTCAGGATTTAAACTGGGTTCAGCTATTGAATGCATATACTTGTACAGAATGTGGCCGTTGTACATCATCTTGTCCGGCGAATCAAACAGGTAAAAAATTGTCTCCTCGTAAAATTATGATGGATACAAGAGATCGTTTGCAGGAAGTAGGGAAAAATATTGATGCCAACAAAGGTGTTTTTGTTCCGGATAACAAGACATTATTAAACGATTATATTACTCCCGAAGAATTGTGGGCTTGTACCTCATGTAATGCTTGTGTAGAGGAATGTCCGGTAAATATTAGTCCGTTGTCTATTATTATGGATATGCGTCGCTATTTGGTGATGGAGCAAAGTGCTGCGCCAATGCCATTGAATGCTATGATGACTAACATTGAAAATAATGGTGCGCCATGGCAATACAGTCAGCAGGACAGGCTGAACTGGAAGAACGAAAATTAGAGTTAAAGTTTAGTTGGTTAATCGTTTATTCGCTTAACTGATAGCATGAAATAATTTTTCGGTTTTTGGTAAAGTTTTAATCTAATCGTTTATAATGATTAACAAACTTAACGAGCAGCCGATTAAACAATAAAAAGAGATGTCAGAAAGTTTAGTAGTGCCAACAATGGCTGAAATGCTAGCCCAGGGAATACAGCCAGAAGTTTTATTTTGGGTAGGTTGTGCGGGAAGTTTTGATGATAGAGCAAAAAAAATTACGAAGGCATTTGTACGAATCTTAAACCGTACTAATGTTTCTTTTGCGGTTCTGGGTACTGAAGAGAGCTGTACCGGAGATCCTGCAAAACGTGCCGGAAATGAATTTTTGTTTCAGATGCAGGCAATGATGAATATCGAGGTTTTGAATGCTTATGAAGCTAAAAAAATTGTTACCGCTTGTCCGCATTGTTTTAATACTTTAAAAAATGAATATCCTGAATTAGGTGGCCAATATGATGTAGTGCATCATACTGAGTTTTTAAAGTCGTTGATGGATGACGGAAGATTAACAGTGGAAGGCGGACAATTTAAAGGAAAAAAAATCACTTTTCATGACCCTTGTTATTTAGGAAGAGCCAATAAAATTTATGAAGCACCGAGGGATTTAATAGAAAAACTTGATGTAGAATTGCTCGAAATGAAACGTTCTAAGGCGAATGGTTTATGTTGCGGAGCTGGTGGAGCACAAATGTTTAAAGATGCTGAACCGGGAAATAAAGAAGTAAACGTATTGCGAACAGAAGATGCTCTGGAAGTAAAACCGGATATTATTGCAGCAGGTTGTCCGTTTTGCAATACAATGTTGACTGATGGTATTAAACATAAGGAGAAAGAAGGACAGGTTAAAGTAATGGATATTGCGGAGTTAATAGCAAATGCGCAAGATCTTTAATTTAAGGTTCTGAGTTGCTAAGATTCTAAGTTTTTTAACTTGAAACCTGAAACCTGAAACAAATTAAACTAAAGAAAAATTAAAATGTATATACCTTTTGAAGATTTACCTGGCGAATCCAAAATCTGGATTTACCAATCAAACAGAAAATTTTCTGAGGAAGAATTTTCTGAAATAGAAGCAGACCTGAAAACTTTCATTGAAGGTTGGGCTGCACACGGAACAAGTTTAGAAGCTTCATATCAATTAAAATACAACCGATTTATTATTTTGGCTGTAAATCAGGATGTACAAGCTGCGACTGGTTGTTCTATAGATAGTTCGGTGGAATTTATTCAGAGTTTAGAGAAAAAATATAATGTTGACTTGCTCGACAAAATGAACGTTACTTTTAAACTTGGGGAACATATTGCTCATAAACCGTTAATTGATTTCAAGAAAATGGTTAAGGATAAATCGGTTTCTGAAAACACGATTGTGTTTAATAATCTTGTAAACAATATAGAAGAATACAACGAATCATGGGAAGTTCCTGCTGCCGATAGCTGGCATAGCAGATTTTTCTAAGAGAGATTTATAATATTTTGAAAGGCATAAAACTTGGGTTTTGTGCCTTTTTTTGTTTTAACTGGCGATTTTCTATCGCAATCTTGTCATTCAGGGTGTTAATTTTTTTTACAAAAGCAATATAAATGACGTCATTGTTAGCGAAGTTGAAGAAGATACAAGAAATTCTATAATCTTTGCCATGAAACGCAGATGATACTGATTTGCTTTGCAAAGACGCGGATTTAAACGGATTTTATTTTAATTCTAAAAAACGTCATTGGTAGGAACGAGAAATCTCCGTTGCAAGATCGACAACGATTGACTTTTCTTTGCGAAGTTTCTTGTGTGGTCCTTCCTTCGTCAGGATGACAAGATTGTGGAAACTTTCGTTCTTGTGAAAAACAAAATCTCTAATCTAGGTACTATCTTAATTACC
>NZ_LVEN01000034.1 GCF_001686925.1 Flavobacterium piscis | reverse complement strand
CTCCTATGTTTGCATAGTTAGAAAATCAATCTTTCAAATATCTATATTTGGATATCATAAAGTGAAAAAGGGTGAGAGTCGATTCGCGACTAAATGACTCAGGAAGTACATTGACGCAGAGATACCGCCTCATTCTTTTTTATCTTTTAGAGTCTGAACAGAATGTAAGGAACTACGCAGGTCGTATTATCCAGAATATCCAACCAGGAGAAAAGACGAAGGAAGATTCATCACTTTACTATTATTTTAAAATTAAGAAGTTATGAAAGTATTGAAACAGGTATTAGGAATTGATGTAGCGCAAAAAGAATTGGTAGTTACTTTAGGAAGACTCAATGATGATTTATCGATTGAACTGTGTGCTTATTCTGTTTTTAAAAATACAGATAAAGGTTTTTTAAAACTTTCTCAATGGATTGATAAGCTTACAGATAAAACGACCAAAGTTCAATATGTAATGGAAGCTACAGGTGTTTACCATGAGAAGTTCGCCCATTATCTAGATGAAAAAAAAGAGGATTTAAGTATTGTACTGCCCAACAAAATCAGTAATTATATACGAACTCTTGAGATCAAAACAATTACAGATAAAACGTGTTCTGAGGCCATTGCCAGATTTGGACTGGAAAGAAAACTCGATAATTGGAAAAAACCAAAAGCGATCTACAGAACCTTAAAACAACTTACACGTGAACGCCGTCAAATTACAGATGAGAGAACCATAGTAAAAAACCAACTGCATGCCGAAGAGGCAGAAGCAATGCCTCATATTTCAAGTATTGAACGTTCAAATAGAAGGATACATTTTTTAAACACCCTTGAGAAAGAAATTAAGAATGAGATCGAAAGTAGTATAAAAGAGAACAAAGAACTTAGTAAAGACATCAGTAATATCTGTACAATACCGGGTATTTCAATTTTGACTGCAGCAACTGTTATTGGCGAAACAAACGGATTTGAGCTTATACGCAGTAAAAAACAACTTACAAGTTATGCAGGACTGGATGTAAAAGAAAAACTCTCAGGAACATCAGTAAAAGGCAAGCCGTCAATTTCCAAAAGGGGTAATAGATATTTAAGAAGCTGCCTGCATCTGCCAGCTCTAAGCAGCATAAAATGGGATGATAATTTTCGCGACCAATACAGTAGAATAGTAGCAAAACATGGCATCAAAATGAAAGGATGTGTAGCGGTACAGAGAAAATTATTGGAACTGATTTATATTCTCTACAAAAATAAAGCAGTATATGATAAAGATTTTGAATCAAAAAAAAATAGCGTGCCAGCATAAAAATGCATAAACACGCTATACAGTCTAGCTCTATGGCTGACTAAGGCTACAAATTTAATAATATAAAAGATAAATAACCAAGACAGCTAAAAATAAAATTTATATTTATTAGGAAATCAACACAGAATCTCTGTGCTTTCTAAAGGCTCTTATATAAAAATCTTTGTGTTCTCTGCGGTAAAATAATTAGTGAAAGTAAGATCAGAAAGTATTGCAAAAAAAGTCAATTATTTCTATAAGAGAAACAATTGACTTTTATCTGTAAACTGAGACTGTAAACTGAAAACTATATTATGACATGTATCTAACTC
>NZ_LVEN01000033.1 GCF_001686925.1 Flavobacterium piscis | reverse complement strand
ATACAAAAGAACAGTGGTTTTAGCACTGTTAACGGAGCCGATGTTGCATTAGATGTGAGCGATAGTAATCTTGCTGTAGGAACCGGTATTTTATTTGGCACTGTTTTTTCGGGAACAACAACTGCGACTTCAGGATATGTTAAAGGTTACGCAGCGTCATCAACTTATCCGGGATACCTTTTTAATAATGCTTGGACAGTTGATGCGCCAGGTCTTTCTCGTGAAGCTGATAGTGAAGCCACGGGTGATATTAATCTCGATGCGGCGGTTGGTACTGGAGTGACAACTACTTTTTCTACTGGTACGGGGTCTGGAACGAGAAGAAAAATAATGGGTACCACTACTTCCAATAGTCTGTTTCGTTTCACAAAAGATGGAGACAATAAAATTACTTACAGAGGTAACAAAACAAGATATTTTCAGGTAACAGCTTCGGTTTCGTATCAAGGTAATACCGATTTGACTGTGATTCTTTACATCGCAAGAAACGGTACTGTACTCACTGAAACAAAAGTATACGGTAAAGGTACTACTGGTTTTTTAACAACAGCCGGTATTTTAGCACTACCAATTGTCGGAACTGTACAATTAAAAAAAGATGAGTATATTGAGATTTGGGCAGAGCGCTATGATGGGAGTGGAAATATGCAAACAATTTCTCTAAATTTAACTGCAAGATAGTTTTTACAAAATAATTATAAGCGTACATGCTAAGATGGGCCCGTCAATTACTTAGGGTATCTGACGGGTTTTTCATTTAATTTGAAAATACTTAATCGCTACAAATCACAATCTGTTTGAACATAAAACAATATCTTTTCTGATAGTAGGCTTCAGAAATCTTGCTATAGTAATAGCCTAGTCTTGAAAATACAGTCAATCCCTAATCAGTAAGTATGCCAGTTTTCTGATACTTCGTATCCCAATAGACATTGGTAGCCACAAAATCTACTATAAAATGAACAATTCCAATCCTGCTTCACGGATTGAGGTCACTAAATCTTTCTCATCTACAACAAAATCAGCGCCTTGTTGTTCGCACCAGTCGATCGTTTCCGAACGAGATGTTGTAGCAATCGCCGTTAGTCCGGTAATTTCCTTAGCCAGCTCTCGCAATCGAACCTACTCCACTATGGTATGTGGTAACATCAGCCGGACATTTTTATCGTGGTATTCCAAGTAAGTTTCTGGTGACGAAGATATTCACTTGCACCATTTTTTTATTCTGCTTTTTTTATACTCCCTAAATCATTTTTTTATACTGAAGCACTTTGGGTGCTGCGCCGGACGATTTACAGCCCGGATCAGTTCCTTTTGGCATCCAAACAAAATTGTCCTTGAACTGCGGCTTAATTATTGTCTCCGTTATACCGATTGCGATTCTAATAGCGATAATCCTGCTGATCATCTTTTGGGGTCAGCGGTAAGTTTTAAGACTGTAAATAATTCACCCTTCACCGCAATGAAAAAATTTAAGATAAATGAACACTCCACAGGCAACTGGATCGTTTCCCATAACGAATTTCCAAAATTTACCTGTGAATTTAAAACCAAAAAATTCCATATCACAAGGAGTATAAACGGCTTGGAAGATCCAACGGGAAATTACAAAGAAGTTGCCCTATTGCTCAGAATGGAAGAGTGGCTCCTCAAATATCATAAAAGTAAAATAGCCTGACCTCCCACGGCCTCTGAAAAATATTTTTACCTGAGCAGTCATCATAAAAACAAATTGTAACTAGGCAGCCCCAGCCCGATTGCTTCGCCAGTTCGCTTCGCTCGTGTGCAGTGGAAATCCTTTTGTGCCGGGGTTCGGCACAAAAGATTAGAACGGATAACGAGAAAAAGCTCCTAAAAGATAGTACCAAATTTCTCGAAGCAATAGAAAGATTCAGATGATCAAAAACAGTTATTGGCTGAATTTCGATATGCAGAAACATAATGATCCTGCCCGCATCCCCGCTAATTTAAATGTTTTTTTCAATAAGGGCAAGTTTATAAAAGTCTCTAATACAG
>NZ_LVEN01000032.1 GCF_001686925.1 Flavobacterium piscis | reverse complement strand
CGATTTATCTGGATAAAAATGCCGATTCTTCCTTATATTATTATCAAAAAGCTCATAGATTCAGTAAAATTTTAAATGATAAAACGTTAACGGTTTACATTTTTACCAATATGGCCAGAGCTTATGCTTCTAAAAAAGACAAGCAAAATGCTGATCTTTATTTTGAAAAAGCTTTTTCTCTATTTAACAGTTCTATTGATAATCCGCTTCAGGCATTTGTTTATGAATCTTTTTCAGAATATAATTTAGAACAGCATAAACTTGAACCCGCTATTGTATATGCAAAGAAAGCATTAGAATTGACTAAAGAAAATGCAATAAGTTTTTCAGGATTAAAATTGAATAAAATACTTTATGAAGTTTATTTAACCAAACAAGATTATAAAAATGCCGTTTATTATTTTCAGCAATACAGCACTATTAGTGATAGTATTAATATAGGGCAAAAAGCGGTAAACTTAGAAAGAATAAGGCTGGAGCAGGATTATAAAGTTCGAAGCAAAATAAGAACACTGATTGAAGAAAAAGAACGATTCCAGTTTTATGTCATTGGATTAATATTAGTTGTCGGAATTTTGATTTTGATCAATCTACTAATACGATATCGAAACAGGAATGTTAAAAATCAACTGGAACAAGAAAAATTAAAAACCAAACAACAAGAACTGAAGCAGAGTCTTGAGGCCAAAAATATGGTTTTGGTCGGAAAAGCGATGTCAGAAATACACCGCACCGATAATATCAACGAAATCCTTACAGATCTAAAAAAAATTAAACTGCAAACGGCCAACAAAGAAATGCAGCAGGCAATCGACATCGTATTAAAACGTCTGGAAAAAGATTTAAATACAGATATCTGGAAAGAATTTGAAATAAGCTTTGAGCAGGTTCATAAATCTTTCTTCGATAAGCTTACGATCGATTATCCTTCACTTACGCCAAAAGACCGCAGATTATGTGCGCTCTTATATCTCGATTTAACTACCAAGGAGATTTCTCAAATTACAGGTCAGTCTTTCAAATCTATTGAAAATGCACGTACAAGACTTCGTAAAAAGTTTGATTTGACCAATGAAAAAGTCAATCTTTCGACTTATTTAAATACTTTTAAGCAAGATCAAGTATAAAATTTTTATTAGATTAAACGTTTGATTTGTAATAGTTTATGTTAAAATGAGTGTTTTTTTAGTGATCCATTTCTACCTCCGAGTGTTTTTGCATTAGTCCTTTTTTACAGTGCCTGAAACTGTACTTCTATATTCGCCAAATCTATTATAAATAAATTTGGATGAACACGAAGAAAAAGAAGGAAACTCTAAAAAGTCTTGATGAACTTTTAGAGGAAACAAAAACAAAAAAGAGCGCACTCTTAAAAATTGTACAAAAAATAACAAGANNNNTTTAAATTAAAAAAAATGAACCAGATTTACTCGAAAACCAGGTATTTGTTTCTTTTGCTAGGCTTCCTGATAAGTTCCGTAGGAATGGCCCAATCGCCTTTACAAAAAGCAAAAACAGGTAATGTGCCTATGGCTGTTCAATTGCCATCGGCAAATCAAAAAAAAGATCAAGTTTCTAAGAAAACTACTGATTCTAATTCCGCTCAGGATAATGATGTCAATAATCCATCTAATCAGAATGAAGAGAATATCGTGGGGCAAAAACTTTCAAATGAAGAAAGTGAAGCGGTAAAAAAACAAGTACAGGCAAGTCAAAAACTGCGCGTTCAAAATTTAAGTAATACTAAAGAAGGAACAACTCAACAAGATACCATTACCAAAGTTAAATCTTTTGCTAAGTCTGCAAATTTGACTGTAAAAAATGTATTTGAAGTAAAAAAAGAATCTTTTGGTTTAACTAGTTCTGACAGAATGCAGTTAAAATCAGTTTCTGAAAAGCACGGAAGAAGTTTGGCCACTTATCAGCAGCTGCACAATTCTATTCCTGTTGAAGGAGCCATTTACAAAGTAAGAGAAAATAAAACTAAAATTGATGCGTTTGGTTCTGTCAGCAAAAAACTGCCTGCCACAAGCAATTATAAAATAAGTGCAGCAGCAGCTTTAGACAATGCACTTAAAACTGTAAATGCGAAGCAATATGTTTGGGAAAGCAAAAAGTTAAGTTCCTTAGTTCATGACAAAATAAG
>NZ_LVEN01000031.1 GCF_001686925.1 Flavobacterium piscis | reverse complement strand
TGGCAAAATAATTTTAAAAATTGACCTTAACAGAGATGTTCGCATTGCAGCTCAAAGTTTAGGTAAAGGCAAAGCAAGATATGCGGGAAATGTAGTTTTTAATACGAAGCAATATGCTGACGGCTACAGGCTAGAAGCCGAACAAGGTAAATATAAAGTGCCAATTTACACTTTAAACATGAATCACTCCGATTACCCTTCAGATGATGTAATTACAGATTATATCGATGAAGATAATAATTGGAATGAATTATACAATAAAGACGGCGACGAAGCTGCAATTGATATTCACTGGGGACTGCAAAAAACGATCGACTATTACGAAGAAAAATTTAATCGAAATAGTGTCGATGATAAAGGTATGACCATTTTTGGTCTTGCGCACTTGGGTAAGAATGTTGAAAATGCCTCATGGACCGGAGGATGGGCGCAATTTGGAGATGGTACCAACAACTCGCCTTATGTTTCTTTAGGAATTACAGGGCATGAGTTAACGCACGCCGTAACACAATTTTCTGCGGGATTAATCTATAAAGGCGAATCAGGTGCTATGAACGAGTCTTTCAGTGATATTTTTGGAGTTTCTATAGAATTATATGCTGGAAAAGACACCAAAAATGATATTTGGATGCTGGGCGATGAATTGTATACTCACGGAAGTTTAAGAAGTATGTCTAATCCTAAAGCACAAGGACAGCCAGATACCTATGGAGGAGAAAATTGGGCCAATCCTGCCAATGTTACCTATGATAATGGTGGAGTACACATCAATAGCGGTATTACCAATTATTGGTTTTATCTTTTGAACGAAGGAGGCAGCGGAATAAATGATCTTAAGGAAAGTTATGACGTTAAAGCTATTGGTATTGCTAAAGCAGAGAAAATCGCCTACATAACACTTACGGAATATTTATCGCCAGCCTCAACTTTCAGTGACATGCGCGAAGCAAGTTTGATGGTTACTGAAGATTTATATGGACTTGGTTCTGAAGAATACAAACAAGTAACCAATGCCTGGCATGCAATTGGAATTGGGGCAGCTTTTTCAGACAAACAAATTATAATTGTTTCCGTTCAAGATCCTGTTGCTGCTTGTGGTCCATTAAAAGGAGAAGAGCCTTTTTATGTTAAAATAAAAAACACAGGAAGTGCAGTAATAAAGGCAAATGAAATCTTAAATTATAAATTAAGATTAATGGTAACCTCACGAGGCAGTTTAGTTTCTATATATAATCATGATGGTGCAGTTGCTTTTGCAAAAGATTTAGCAGTTGGAGAAGAAACAACGATCAAAATTCAAGACAAGATCCCTTATATCATAAGTTCAGCTATTATTAATTATGTTGAAGTTAAGTTAGACTTTAAACCTATAACGGCGTTTGGTTCAAAAGAGGGAGTTTCTTTTGTTTCAGATCTTTTAGTTCCTGCTGCACAAAAAGATTTTGATATTAAACTAGTAGGATTAAATCTTCCAGCTTATACAGGTAACACTTTACCTGCGAGTCATGCATTAAAGATTACACTTTTTAATTTAGGATGTCAGGATATTCCAGCCGGCTCTCAGTTAAAAGTAGGATATTTAAATTCACTTCCAGGAAGCGCGGCAGTTTGGAAAGATGTGACATTAGATGTTGATTTTAAAAATAATTCAGAAATCACAATTCCATTTGACGGTACAATTGATTTATCCGCACCAGGTTTGCATACCTACGAAGCTTATGTAACGTACAGCAATGATCCGGTTGCGACTAATAACAGTAATATAAATGCTTGTTACAGCGGTATCGTAACGGATTTGCCTTATTTTCAGGATTTTGAAAGAACACCAGGAGGATGGACCTCGAGATCATTAAAAACCGATCAAAAATTCCTGTGGCAGGCCTCAACCATATCATTTAGAGATACCAAATCAAAATACATGTGGGGAACTGTTGATTTTAAAGGAACAGACAGGATAGCTCTTAACTCTGATTTTACATTAGAGTCGCCAATATTTGATTTCACAAATGTTATTTCTCCTTATGTTGAATTTGATTTGTATTACTTGTTTCACAGAGGATATGACGGTTTTGTAGTAGAGTATTCTGAAGATGAAGGTCAAAATTGGAAAAAAGTTTCCGGTATTGATTATCCTGAAAGTTTGCATTACACAGATTTTGCTGAAGGCGCTTGGTTTACGGGGATAAATACGGTACTAAAAAAAGATCCGTATCAAATGCGTTTGAATGAATTAGCTGGCAAAAAAGTGGCAATTCGTTTCCGAGTAATGACTGATGATTATGCAGATGGTTATTTAGGAGCAGCTATAGACAACATCCGCGTAAGCAACGCACCCTATGATTTAGAGGTTTTAGCTTCAAAATTAGATGCAGGCAAATGCACTATAGATAATACTAATATTTCATTAAATACTACAATCGTTAATAATTTTGCAACAGCGAGCCAGCCTGTTATTGTTACCACAAAAATTTTGGATAATGCAAAAAACGAAGTGTTTTCAAAAATTGAAAAAACGACTTTAACATTTGCTAAATTTAGAGATACTATAAATTATTCTATTCCTAACATTAACTTAAAAAATATTGGAGAGCATACCGTTACAGTTTCTGTTTTTCCAGAAGATATGGCAATGGATGTGAAACCAAATAATAATAATCTGACCTTCAATTATGATAATTGGAATAACGAAGATGAAAAGATTTCTGTACTTCCATACAAAATGGACTTTGAAGATGCCAGCAAATACAAAGGTTGGAGAACTTTTGAAAATAAAAATGCTGCAGGCTGGCAACACGGATTACGCGCTGATTTAGGATCGCCAGGATGGTTTATTGACGACCATACTCACTTTATGGCAAGTAATGATGACAAATGTAATTGTGATGCTTCAAATGATATGTTGGTTTCGCCCGTATTTGATTTGACGAATTATAAGGAGGCGCACTTAACTTTTGATGGCTTTGGCGATGCATTAGGACTTTCAGACGGATTTGTAAGTGTAAGTACAGATGGTGGCGCAACCTGGAAAAATGTATTTCAAGTACCTTATGTATATGCTTGGGCGCAATATAATGTAGATTTAAGTGCTTATGCAGGAAAATCGTGTGTTCAGATAGCATTTCAACACAATGATAACGGACTATTTGCTGAAGGATTTGCTGTTGATAATATTGAAATTAAAGACACTAAAGATTATTTAGGATTATCTAATTTCAGCGTAGCCGAAACTGTTTATGAAGATGCACCTTCGCATGAGTTTTTTATAAGTGCGAAGAATTTAGCTTATAATACAATTAATAAGTTTACAATTGAATATCAGATTACCAAAAATGGAAATGCTGTTGGAGCTCCCGTTGTAATTGAAAAAAACGAGCCTATTTTGCAAGCTGAAACTATTGCTTACAAACTAGATGGTATTCCGAAATTAGCAGCTGGAAATTATGAAATTGCTGTAAAATTATTAGCTGACGGACAAACGAAAGGACAAGTCGCTACTGCTGCTTTCCAAGTTATAGAGAAAGCGCCCGAATTAAATTTTGAAAATTTTTCGAACCTGCCTCAAGGTTCAGTTTTTGGATCTAAAGGATTTGTATCCAGTCAAAGTGATGAAAATTATCCATGGAGAGTGGTTGTTAATCCTGACAATATGAACTTGAAACTTCCTAAAAAAGATCATACTGGAGATACACCTGCAATGATGCTTTATAGCCAATTAGAGTTTGATTCTTATTACAGTGAATTAATTTCTCCCATGTATAAATTATCTAACAGCGCTGCCGTACTAGAATTTTATTATGCTCTGGAAAGCAATTATAACGATGCTTTATTTGTAGACGTTAAAACAGTTGGCGGAGAATGGACTGAAATCTGGAGAACTACCAAACAAGGGGCATATCAAGATATTGAATGGCAAAAAGCTGTAGTTAACTTAAGTAAGTATCAAGGAAAATCAATAATGATTCGGTTTGGGCATGCCAAAGCAGGAGGATTCTCTTATATGCTTCTTGATGATTTAAAAGTAATCAGTGATCCAGTTTTAGATGTTTCTGTGCAAATTTTATCTCCAAAAGATATTTGCGGAGGCGACGAATTTAAAGTAAAGTTGACCAACGAAGGGCAAATAGCAATTAAAGAAAATTCGATTCAATTAGATTTGTTATATGTTAATACTTCAGAGGCTATTTCAGAAGCTGTTGCATCAGGAATTCCCGTTGGAGAAAGTATAGAATATACCTTTAAAAAGCAGCCTGAACTCGATGATAAAGGAGATTCGCATGCCTTTAATTTAAAAGCAAAATTAGAGAATGACATTATTACGCAAAACAATGAGATTAAGAATTATATATTTCAAAATGTTGCAAAAGACTTCAAAATATTTGACAGTCCAGTAATTCATGGTTATGCTGGCAAAAGCTTATATCTTAATGCAGCAGCTAATTTTTCAGCAAACGAATTACAAGTTGCTTCTTATAAATGGAATACAGGCGCGGTTGCTAATGGTATTGAAATTACTGAGGCCGGCGATTATACCGTAACGGCGGTATTGAAAAACGGATGTACAGTTTCTGAAACAGTTAAAGTTGTATTGGATACTTTTGACTCTGACTTACCAAGTGGAAATGTTTGCGGTCCTGAGGTTACTTTACAACCAGGGAATTACCAAGCTTACGAATGGTTTGATGGTTCGACCGAGCCAACGTACGTTACAACAGAAAGCGGCGATTATTATGTAACCGTTTACAATGAAAGCGGACTGGGTAAAACTTTAAAAACCACTATTTCAATTGTTGAAAACACAGTGCCTCAAATTCAGGTTTTAGATGCTAAAAAATTAGCAGCTGCTGCAGATGCCACAGCATATCAATGGTATTTAAACGGAAGACCTATTCCAAATGCAACTCAAAAGATGGTTGCCACAATTTGGGAAGGAAGCTACAGTCTTGAAGTGACAAATAGTAACGGCTGTAATCGTATGTCAGAAGCAATTGATTCCAAAGGATTGATTGTAGGAGAATTGACGAATTCCTTTAGAGTTTTTCCAAACCCGGTTGTTGATGACTTAAATATCTTTTTAGCAGATAAAATTGAAGGTAAAACCGAGATCAAAATTTACTCAATGGATGGCAAAGCGTTATGGAGTAAAACCTATACCAATATTCCGTCGAATATTAATGTAAGCGATTTGAATACTGGGGTTTATATTTTAGACTGTAATGTAAACGGAAAAAAATATACCGCCAAGATTATTAAAAAATAATAAAAAATAAAGATAGAATTGGCAGCTCTGTAAGTAGAGCTGTCAATCTTAAAAACAAAAAATAATATGAAAAAATCCATGCTAGTTTTATGTACACTTTTGCTGTGTGCAACAATAACGGCTCAGACCGAAAAGGTTAAAATAGGGGTAAAGGCAGGTTTAAATATTGCGAGCCTTACTTTTGATGAAAATGAATTAGAATCATCACAAAAAACAGGATTTACTGCTGGTATTATGGCCGAAATTCCGCTGGCGAAAAATTTCTCGGTTCAACCCGAAGTACTATACAGCCAGCAAGGAATGAAATTTTCTTATTCAGATATAGATGTGGCAAATTCCAGTTATAAAAGCACGATCACTTTGAATTATCTAAATATTCCGGTAATGTTGAAATACTATGTGCTAAAGGGATTAAGTGTGCAAGCTGGGCCTCAAATTGGAATACTTTTAAAATCTGATAATAAATATCAGGATAACTTTTTAGGCTATGATAATCATGAAAACTATAATTTATCTGATTATACAAATGCTTTTGACACTTCTGTAAATTTAGGATTGGGTTATCAGTTTAAAGATAAGTTTTATGTAGATTTAAGATATAACATTTCCTATTCTGATGTATTCAAAGAAGCAAATTCAAATGGGAATTATGTTATTAATAGTGATATGAGAAATAGAGTTTTTCAAATAACAATTGGTTATTTTTTTAAATAAAATTAGTATTCGTCATATTCTTTCTAAAAGCCACTCTTTCTTCAAGGAGTGGTTTTTTATATCTAGGCAAGACTTCATCTGGCAGTTTGTTATTTTGTAATTATATACTACTGTTTCTCGAGATCTAAGTTGTCAACAGCTGTAATCGGATCTAAGATATTGGTTTGGTTAGCAATAACTTGGGCTATTATTATTGTTATTAAATAAAAGCTTACTCAAAATTAGAATTTTTATTATTCATTTGTTTGAATGGAAAAAGGTAAACCGGGTAATTGCAGTTTTGTCTTCAAAAAAACTTTTGCTAAAAGATTTTAAAAAAGAGTTTAAATAAAAAAAGCTCCAGATTTCTCTGAAGCTTTGCTTTTTAGTCAATACCTTAAAAATTAGTATTTACTTTCTTAGAGCGGTCTGCAATGTATGACATCAGCCAGGTTACTTGTCCGTCTTTTACAAAGTATATTTTCTTTGTTGCCAAATTAGGCATACTTTCCAGGAAGTTTGCTAAAATGTTGTTGGCAGAAATAAGGTATTTCTGGTCGTATGTTTTCAAAACTCTTTCTATTTCTGTATTCGTCTTAGCAAGGTTATTATACTTGGTAAAATTATTCTTCAGGATTGCATCGTAATTAATAACGTCTTCTAAGGTTAAAGCAACATAATGATCTTTAACGTTTTCATTATAATACAGCGTTGAAAAAGCCCATACTGCTCCTCCTGATAAATAAATTTTTTCTTTCTTTAATAAAAGAGGGTTTGCATCAAGCATTTCTTTGATTTTCTTACGTAAAACGGTATTAAAATCAAAAGACTTTTCCTGATATGTCGACATATCATTGGCCTGGCTTGGATTTACAACAGTCTTTTTTACGGCATCTGTAAGCGTCATTGTACCAAAATCAAGTTCTAAAGGAATAAACTCTAATTTGTTATCTTCAAGTTCATCAATATATCCGCCCTTAGTAGTTTGGGCACCAATGTCCAGCAATATGGCATTAGCGTAATCAACAGGCGGTATAGCACCTTTAACTAGTATTTTAGCTTCTTCGTCAACGTTGATTATGTCAAAACTTTTGCTGGTAAGAGTTGTAATTTTATTTCTTAAAACATCAATGTTACGGGCAGATGAAAAAACGGGAGAAGCTACTATAAATATATTTGCTTCAGTAATTTTAAAGTCGGCTCTTACTTTCCTCAATTGATCAGCCACTATAATACTGGTTTTGTTGATGTCTTCCTGAGGTAGTTCGCCAAAACTGGCAATATGTTCTGCAAGACTAATTCTTTCATTCGAAAAATAAAGAATTTTATAGTCTGCTTTCTTGATGTTATTGATCTCAAGGACTGAAGTTTTTATTGCTCTGCGTCCGATTTCAATTCCAACATATACATTTTTTTGAGAAAAGGAATTAATGGAAAAAAATAAATTTAAAAGAATAAAAAATAAAATCTGGGGCTTGTTTTTTTTAAACATTGGATTTAATTATGGTTATACTATAATTTTGAATAAATGACTTTAAAATAATTATATGTGGTATTTATATGAAAGTCATAATTTTATATTGAAAATAACAGGTTTCAATATGAGATCGCAAATTTATAAAAACATTTACTAACATAAATGCAGTTATTAGAAAATATGGCATTTAATTATTATAAGGATATTTTTGGATTAGGAGAGATGGCTTTATATTTCTAATGTGCTGAAAAAGAATGATATTCACGGATAATTTGTAAATAATGAATATTGTTTTTGCTTTGTTGTAAGAAGCGTTTTTGTTGAAATCGTTTTGAATTCTTTGATTTTCTGTATTTTTTTGAAACTAGCTGATATATTTTAAATAAAAAAAAGCTCCAGATTTCTCTGAAGCTTTGTCTTAGTTGCGCCAATAGTATAATTTTGAAACTGTCTTGTAGATCATTTGATAAAATATCCCAAAAGTTATTTTATTCCAAGATTTCCGTCGAATGTATTAAAGTCATCTTTTCGTTTAGGTTTTACGATCAATAAATTATACAGTTGGTGGCAGATCGATTTCAATTCAACTAAATTCGAATTATCAATTGCTTTTTCACCTAATTGTATCAATTTATGATGTTTAGATTTGTCTTTAAAAGCGCCTGCGTCTTCAAATCGTAAATTGTAAAAATAATCGATATAGCTTTCATCCTGATTGTGATAAATGTTTTCTAAAAGGTTTTCCAATTCCTTATTTTTTTTGCGAATCAAATATTTATTGCTTGACTGTAGTACTTCCTTTTCGTTTTTTATGATCTTTTCATATTCTTCTTTTTGGCGAGGAGTTCCTTTTTCAATATAAAAAGACAGACTGTCTTTTATATTGTTATATTCTTCAAGTTCAAATAATATGTGTTTGTGTCGAATAAGATCATCAAATTCCTGAATGTAGATTTTTTTCAATTCATCAATTTGATACTTTTTATCTGTTACAGCATCATCTTTATTTTCTAAGGTCTCGTTGTAAAGAATGGTCAGCGATTCCTGAGATCTTTTTAATTTGGCTAAATATTCATAATTCTCATTTTCTTCTTCACTTCTTATTTCTTCTAAAATTGTATCTAAAGCATTTTTGATTTCTGATGCTAATTTTTCAATAGAAATTTTTCTCTGATGCGGATTAAAGACTTCGCTTATTTCTAAATCAAGAGCGCCTATATAAACGTCAATGCTCAAATCACGAGATTCCGAAACTTTAAAATTAAGCTCAATATCCATTCCTTTCAAAAGATCCTGCTCAAAATTACTTCCGGATATTTCAATATAGCCAATAGAAACGTTACTTCCCACCATGCTTCCGGCATTGCCTTCTACGACATTTATAATCAATTTTTGATCGGAGTTTCTTAAAATGTTTTTAGAACAGGTTTTGTAAATTGTTTTCTTCAACGGCAAAATATCGTTTTTCTTAAAGATAATTTCCATGTGGCTTTTTCCCGTTTCTTCGTCTAGTTCTAAACAAATGTCATTTGGAATTGGCTGTCCCAGAATACTGTATAACCCGTTTGTAATTTGAATGTTCGAGTTGCTAAAAACTTGCTTTTGCTGATTATCGAATAAAAACAATGTGAATTGATTGGTCGCTTTTTCTAATAAAGGAACAAACTCTGCTATTTTTTTACTTGCTTTCAGAAGACCAGTATCAAAACCGCCATCGGCTCTTGTAATTCTGTAGTAGCCATCAAAAGATTCATCCAAAAGAACCACAATTAGTTCTTCAGAATCTTTAGAATGGGGTTCATAAATCGTTTCGACCTGAATATTATTTTCTTGCGATATTGGCTCGTTAGAAAGCTCTTCTTCTATCAATTCTGAAGGTTTTGAACCCGCATAATAAGCTGCTCCAATCATTACGGCAGTTGTGGGATCTAAATTGGTTTCTACTTCAATTTGAGTTCGTTCCTGTAATTGCTGGCGTATGTAAGGAATATAAGTCGTGCCGCCAACCAATATAATGCGCTCTATGTCGGAAAAGTCTAATTGATTTTCTTTAATTAATTTTTCAACCAAATGAAAAGATTCTTCAAATTTTGGCTGAATGATAAATTCAAATTCTTTTCGGCTGATATCGATGTCCAATGAGATGGAAAGTTCATCAAAATCGATTTCAATACTTGACGTTTCTTTTATCGAAAGTTCTTTTTTTGCTTCCTCAGCTTTGTAAAGAAGTTCAAAAAAGAGTTTATTATATACAGTGTTTTCTTTAGAAATTAGTTTCGACCAAAGATCATTTTCCTGAGTTTCCTTTTCGATTTTCGGGCATATTATTTTCTCCACAAATAATGTGTCTAAATCAACACCTCCCAGAAAATTATTGCCTTTGTGATCAAAAACCTTTAGATCGCGCTCGTTAATGTTTACTAATGCGATATCAAAAGTTCCTCCTCCAAAATCATATACCAGCCATTTTTTATCAGATGTAATATCAATATTTAAGGAATTTGAATACGCCAGACAAGCAGCGATCGGTTCCTGAAGCAATACTATTTCTTGAAAACCTGCCTGATAGCCTGCTTTTTTCGTGGCATTGGACTGAATGGTATCAAAAGAAGCCGGAATCGTAATCACAGCAGATTTTAAACTTTCGCCTTGAGCGAAATTAATTAATTCGTTCAAAACCATCGAAGACAGTTCAATCGGACTGATATTTTTATCCAGATCTTTGATGAAATACATTTCATCAGATCCCATTTTTCGCTTAAAAGAAGAAAATACATTTTCGGCATTTGTTGCGCTGTGTTCTCGTGCTTTTTCGCCTATTTGAATGCGTCCTTTTCGAAATGAAACTACAGACGGAATAGTATCTTTGAATCCAACAGGATTTTTATAAATAGTGATTTTTCCATTTTCATATTTCGCAATTCCTGAATTTGTTGTTCCTAAATCAATTCCGATATTGATATTCTTCATAATAATGATGCTATTATTCTACTATAACAACTGCTTTTTGAACCAGCTGCAGGGTATCGTTTTCTGTTTTGTAAATTGCGGGTCTGATAACTTTGGTTATTTTTTTTGAATTTGAATTAAGAATATTGGCATCAA
>NZ_LVEN01000030.1 GCF_001686925.1 Flavobacterium piscis | reverse complement strand
ATCCACTGGTCAGGGTTATTGGCATCTCTTACATAAACAATACCTGTAGTATTATCAATGTACATTTTGATTTCGCCATCAAGACCTTTTGTGCCAGGCAAACCATTTCCGCCAGTGATACCATTAGAACCGTCTAATCCGTCTTTTCCGTTGTTACCGCTGATCTGAATCCATGCTCCTGAAGCAGGATCTTTTATATATACAATTTTTGTATTGGTATCCACCCAGATTGAAACCCCTTCTGCAGGTGTAGCATCTTTTCCTGGTACGCCTGGTCCGCCCGGCAAGCCGTCTTTTCCATCGTTACCATTGATTTTTACCCAGTCTCCAGTGGTAGTATCTTTAATATAGATAGTTCCTGTTGTAGAGTCGATCCAGATTGTTGCATCAGCCGGAACTGTTACTCCATCTTTACCCGGTACACCTGGTCCCCCGGCAACACCGTCTTTTCCGTCTTTACCGTTGATTGGAGTCCACTCTCCTGTCGTTGTATCTTTAATATATATAATTCCTGTTGTAGAATCAATCCAGGTCGTTACTCCTTCTGCCGGTGCTCCCGGAGTTCCGTCTTTACCCGGTTCCCCTGGTCCTGCAGCAAAGCCCGGAGCTCCTGCAATTCCATCCTTACCGTCTTTTCCGTTTAATGGAATCCACTGGTCAGGGTTATTGGCATCTCTTACATAAACAATACCTGTAGTATTATCAATGTACATTTTGATTTCGCCATCAAGACCCTTTGTGCCAGGCAAACCATTTCCGCCAGTGATACCATTAGAACCGTCTAATCCGTCTTTTCCGTTGTTACCGCTGATCTGGATCCATGCTCCTGAAGCAGGATCTTTTAGAT
>NZ_LVEN01000029.1 GCF_001686925.1 Flavobacterium piscis | reverse complement strand
TTTTTGTATTGGTGTCCACCCGGATTGAAACCCCTGCTGCAGGTGTAGCAGCTTTTCCTGGTACGCCTGGTCCGCCCGGCAAGCCGTCTTTTCCATCGTTACCATTGATTTTTACCCAGTCTCCAGTGGTAGTATCTTTAATATAGATAGTTCCTGTTGTAGAGTCGATCCAGATTGTTGCATCAGCCGGAACTGTTACTCCATCTTTACCCGGTACACCTGGTCCCCCGGCAACACCGTCTTTTCCGTCTTTACCGTTGATTGGGGTCCACTCTCCTGTCGTTGTATCTTTAATATATATAATTCCTGTTGTAGAATCGATCCAGGTCGTTACTCCTTCTGCCGGTGCTCCCGGAGTTCCGTCTTTACCCGGTTCCCCTGGTCCTGCAGCAAAGCCCGGAGCTCCTGCAATTCCATCCTTACCGTCTTTTCCGTTTAATGGAATCCACTGGTCAGGGTTATTGGCATCTCTTACATAAACAATACCTGTAGTATTATCAATGTACATTTTGATTTCGCCATCAAGACCTTTTGTGCCAGGCAAACCATTTCCGCCAGTGATACCATTAGAACCGTCTAATCCGTCTTTTCCGTTGTTACCGCTGATCTGGATCCATGCTCCTGAAGCAGGATCTTTTATATATACAATTTTTGTATTGGTATCCACCCAGATTGAAACCCCTTCTGCAGGTGTAGTATCTTTTCCTTGTACGCCTGCTCCGCTCTGCAATCCGCCTTTTCCATCGTATATATGGTTTTTTCCCCAGT
>NZ_LVEN01000028.1 GCF_001686925.1 Flavobacterium piscis | reverse complement strand
ACCGTTGTAGGTGGTGGAGGAAAAATCATTGATAGTAACATTATTGGTTAAATTCGAAGTGCAATTACCAATTTTCACTGAAAATTGATAAGTTCCTGATGATAAGTTTGAAACTGTATAAGAAATTCCTGTTCCAGGGATATCAACACTTCCAGCCGTACTAATTTGTGTTATTGTCCAGGCTCCCAAAGGTAAACCACTTAAAACTACACTACCCTTTGGTGATGTACAAGTTACATGTGTAATTGTTCCTACTGTTGGGATCGATGGTGTTGGATTAGTTGTTATAGTTACTATATTGCTTTCGCTATATCCACAATTTGTTTTAACATTATTGATGTTTGGCATACTGGCGCTAAATGAAACCAATCTTTTAAAATGTCTTGCTATACTTACTGAAGTCGCATTTTGTATTGCGGGTGGATCATAAGTTCTGCCTGCAGCTCCCGGAATATTATTGTATATTACTCCATCCGTAGAAAGTTGCCACTGAAAATTAAGTTGAGGATTTTGCAAATTAACATCTGCTAAAGTATATTGTAAGGATCCTTCTATTACACTAGGATCTTCATTCGAACAAAGATTAATTATAGAAGGTTCTGTAATATTATTTACATTTGCATCAAATGCTATCATTGTAAAACCAACAACATTTCCACCTGCATTTTCGTAATAATCTAATACAAAATCATCATCTCCATCTAAACGAACAAGAATGTCATTGTAAGTAGTTGAACCTTGCTCACCCCACCTGTCAAAGATTTTAGTATTATTCATAGATAAACGTACTCCATCATCACCTGTTACGCGAATTATATAACAGCCTGATTTAGTAGTTTTCATTTTATATCTAACAGCAAATCCTTCTGTAAAAATACTGGCTCTTTTTACTCCACCTGAATAAACTGGAAAACAATTTTCATTTCCTCCAAATCCCTCATTGATAGTTTCAGATCCAACATTATAAGATCCTGCATAGTTGGAAGAAAATGGTTCTGGTGTTATGCCACCGGCATTATAAATATGTCCAATCCACGTGTTTGTACCATATTCATTTTGGCTATCCTGTGTGTTATTGACTCCAGTTAAATTAAGTGAAATGGGGCCGCCAATTGTACCAGCACTAGCACAATTTGCTCCTGCTGTCAAAAGTATTTTTACCTGACCTGAAAAAGTCGGAATCCAGTCTGTAATTGATACTCCGCCAGTTCCATTACTAGATGTAATAATCGCGTCATTCGAAGCATTGTAAAGAGATAAATATTCATCAGTAGCAAAAACATTATTTACTGAAAATGTATATTTATAGCCTTTGATTACATTTAATAAAACATATTGACCGGAATTAACATTAGCTGTTGTTATGGTATTTGTATTATCGATGCAAAAAGTATATGTATCTACTGGTGTGCCACTTAACGAATTAACAGTAACAGTAGGTGTATTTGTCATTTGTAACGGACAAGAACTTGATGTTAATGTTGCTAAAACATTAAAAGTAGTAGTCGTTGATAAAGTTCCTGTTGGTAAACTCAACACTCCTCCATTTCCAAGTACTGAAGCCCCAATAGCATTATTGGCAGCGTCTCTTAATTGATATCTTGTTGTATTTAGTGATGCTGCTACATTAATATTAGTTCCTGTTCCTATACAAATTGTAGGATTAGCAGCAGTAACTATTTTGTCATCTGGTGATGCCACGATATTTTGAGCTGGACTAATGAACGCTTTGTTCCCTGGGCCTATTCCACCATTATTGTCTTTAAACCATGAAATACCTTCAGAAACAACATCAAAAGTTATATTATTTGGACCTACAGCAAGCTTTGCTCCATAAGCAGTAACTGTTCTTCTTGAAGCAGTAATATTAAAATAGTATGTTTTAGTTTCTCCCGGGGCCAAGTTTTGAGCATCTACCCTAACATGATAATCATTCCATATTGTAGTACTTTCTCCATTCCATTTGATACCAATATTAAAATTTTTACCGCCACCGTCTGTCCAAGCCAGTTTACCGACATTTTTTATAACTACACTTACAGTTCTGGTCTCACCTGCACACCAGGTTGAAGAACCCAGATCAGCAGAGATAATTTGACTTTTATAATCAACTTTAGGTTTTAATGCAATCAGAATTCCTCCATTGTATTCGTCATCGCTTAATGTGGCTCTTCCTGTTCCCGTACTTCCTGCCGTAGGTTTTATTGCCCATGCGGCACCAACAGAAGCTTGTGATCCGGTATTTTTAATTTCGCTATAGAGTTGATTCAATGAATTTGGAGAATCTGCCTGCCAATTAGAATAACGTCTAGCAGATCCAACTACCTGACCCAACAAAATAACTGCTGCATTATTGGATGTAGTTGTAATTGATGTCGCCCTAACATTCTCGTCAGTTCTTCCGTTTATTCCTGTAAAAGAAGCATCAAATGGATCTGCAGTATCAACACCCGAAAACGCTACAATTGAACCTATAGCACCTTGCACATTCCAAAGCGTAAAAGTATAACTTGTTGGCTCACTTGCTCCGGCAACTTTGTACAAAACAGTACCAACACGAGTATTGTTTTCAAGATACATAGAACTTATATTCGTCCAGCCTTGTAAATCGGGAATAAATGTTCCTCCTGAAACTGCCTCTGCGATATTTACAATCATAACATCTCCTTCTACTACACCTGAAGGTTTCGTAATTGTTAATGAATTAGTAGCTGTTGTTGCTGTAGTAGAAGTCCCACGTTGTGCAATTTGTCCAAAACCCAAATTTGCTGCTAAGAATAAAATAAGGCAGAATAAAATTGAACTAAAATTTATTTGCTTTTTTGAGGAATTAATAGAAAATAAAGATTTTGATAAAAGTAATTTTTTCATCATATAACAAGTGGTATTTATATTTTAAATTTGTTTTTTGGATTCTAAAAAATAGAAAAGCGTCTCAGTTTAGAGAAACGATAATTCATTTTTTAGTTTTAACAGTTATAATTTATTCTAATGTGTTGTTGGATAAGTGGTAATAAAATGTTAAAATTCTGCAGCAAAAATATTATAATTATTCACATATACAACATCTTAGTAAAATACTTTTTGAGAAAAACGAAAAATAGCTATCTAATTTTAACAACTAATTGAATATTTTTAGTAATAACAGTTAAAAAGAAAGAAAAAAATCATGAATAATATTTATACAATTAAAGACGCAATAGTTAAATTAGAACACTTCTGTGCTTATCAGGAGCGATGTCATGCCGAGGTGGTTTCGAAACTATACAGCCTGAAAATGTCTTCAGACGAAATTGATGTTATTGTCGTTCATCTTATCGAAAATAATTTTTTAAACGAGAGCAGATTTGCTTGTAGTTTCGCCAGAGGCAAACACCGAATCAAAAATTGGGGGAAGATTAGAATTACGAATGAACTAAAAGCCAGACACATTTCGTCGGTTAATATTACGCTTGCCTTAAAAGAAATTACACCTGACGAGTACGAAGCGACTTTTGAAGATCTGTCAGAAAAATGCTGGAACGGGATTCATGAAAAAAATGTACTCAAAAAGAGAAAAAAATTCTGTGATTATATGTTGCGCAGAGGATATGAAAGTAATTTGGTTTATGAAAAAGCAATGCAATTAGAAAAGGAAAACGGTCACTAAAACCGCTTCGCTTAAAACTCAAAAAAACAACCTATTTTTCTTATAATCCTAAAAGTTATATTTTATAACTTTTTTGCGAATTATTCGATCAAACGACGTTTTTTACAACTATGCGTTTAAAAAACAACCTATTTTTACCAAAAAACTACTATTTTTCTTATATTAAATTTTAACATTTTATAAGAAATAACATAAGTTAGTATTTTCAAAGATGTAGTTCGTCGATTATTTTAACATTTTATCGATTATATAGTCATTCTAAAAACTCTCTCATTTTCTAACAGATAGTTGTATCTATATTTGTCCGGGCAAAATTTATCCTATGCCAACATAACAAATTGTATACAAAACATTTATATGAAGAGAACTCTACTTTTATTTTTATTTTTACCGGTTTTAAGTTTTGCTCAAATTGTTGATTTGGTAAAATGGGATGCTCAACAAACTGTTAACAGGAATACTCCAACGTATGTTAATACTTTATATCCAACTGCAACAGTGGCAGATATTACTACTTCGGGAGTTGGATCAATCAGCTATAACACTGATAATGCATCAAACCCATATTTTATTATAGGTGGCTGGCCAAATCCTCAGCAAAATGAAGGAAGTTATGATGCCGCAAAGTATGTTGAGTTTAAAATTACACCAAAATCAACCAGTAAAATTGATTTAAGTACTTTTAGTATTACTTATAAAAGCCAAGGTGATACGGGTGGCGGATCTGAAAGATTTCAAATTCAATACTCTAAAGATAAGAATTTTGAAACAAATGTTAGAGTGCTTGTTCCGGAAACCACTAGCTCTAATGGCTGGAAAACTATCACTCCTGTTTTTTCACCAGAAATTAACCCAGTATTGCCCGGAGAGATTATTTATATCCGTTTATATGTTTATACTTCAAATAATAATTTTCATTTTCAAATAACTGGAACACCTGTGACAATCAAAGGAACAGTGTTTCCTTTTGATTCAACAAAAGTTTTAGCAATAAATGACTATACAACTACAACAAAAGGAGTTGGATTAAACATTTCTCCTTTAAGTAATGATGTGAAAAAAGATAATGTAAATTCAATTACAATTTCTACTCCACCAGTTGCAACACAAGGAAGTGCGATTTTGAATCCGGACAAAACAATAACATTTAATCCTGCTAAAAATTTTACAGGAAAATCTTCTTTTAAATATACTATTAGCGATGGAGTAAATCCTTCTTCTGAAGCAACTGTAGAAGTAAATGTAACAGAGGTTACCCCTACAAGTTTAGTGATTTGGAATGCAAAAAGTTCAGATAAACTTAAACCCACTGTTAACTCAGGGTATGTCACATCAGCTAATATTGCAAGTAATGGTGTTTCAAATGTACTAAATGGATACAACAATAGTGAAGATTCAAACAATCCTTTTTATTCAATTACCGAATGGGCTAATAATCAATATATGGGAGGTAGCTATGATCCTGCAAAATATATTGAATTTCAAATGACTGCAGATAATAAGCATAAAATAAACTTAAGCACATTTGGATTTACTTATAGATCTCAGGGAGATTCAGGACAAAAAATAAGAATTAGTTACTCTAAAAGTAGTTCATTTAGCAGTGGTGTTAAGATACTTGCAGAAACAACAGTTTCAACTGACTGGACAACTATAACACCAGCTTTTGCATCAGATTTAAATACGCTGGAAGCTGGCGAAAGTATTTACATTCGTGTTTATGGTTATAATACTTATAACGCTTTTCAATTCAGGACAAAAACAACGATTAACGGATCTATAAAAGATGTTAATACTTTATTAGCTAATAATGATGATATTAGCACTCCAATCAATCAACCTGCAAAAGTTTTAATTTTATCAAATGATGTTATTGGTACCTCTGCTGTACAACCAATAACTGTAACGCAACCAACAAACGGAACTGTAACAGTAAACGGTGATAATAGCCTGACTTTTACTCCTTCAAGCTCTTTTACGGGAACAACTTCATTTACTTATACATTAAAAAATGCTAATTCAAATTATTCATCAGCAACTGTTGGTGTAATAGGAACAGCAGCAGTTTGTGCACCCTCTTTAATCGCGGGAGATAATTATTGGAAAGGATATGTTTATACCTACACGGGTAATACTCCAGGAGCTGCAACTTATGTTGGATCTGTAGCTGAAAATGCCATTTTTGATCGAAATGTAGGCGACGGAGTAATTACCGGAGATACAAATGTTGAAGCAAATGCATTTTGCGGAACTGTACCAAGTGATAAGTTTTTTGTAAAATATTTAATGAAAGCCACAACCTCAATTGGTACTTACAACATTACATTTGGTGCTGATGATGGGGTTAGATTATATATTGATGGAAAGTTAGTACCGGTAACACCTGCTAATTCATGGAGCGATCATAGTTATGTTACTTATTTTGCACAATACAATTTTACAACTGCCGGTCCTCATGATTTTGTTCTGGAATATTATGAAAATGGAGGCTCGTCCAGAGTATCTTTTTCATACGGTTTGGTACAAGGAGATCCATCTGTGTATGGAACGAATGTTTGGAATGTTTACGGATATACAGCTCCAAATTTTAACTTACCAGCAGTAAATTACGCAGGTACGTATGTAGATTCAAAATTAGATATAAATACTACAAGCTACTGGGCAAAAGAAAAGTCACCATCTTCTGCAACTGCATGGCAAGGAGCAACAATGCCAATTGATAACTTTACAATATCATATAAAAGACAAGGTTTCCCTTGCGGTAATTACAACATTCAAGTTGTAAATTGTGATGATGATATGCAAATTTATATAAATGGGGTAGCAACACCTGTTTATACTGCCGGAGGTAATATTAATACAGCTGTAACTATTCCAGGTGGACCTTATACTTTAAATTCAGCTTCAAAAGTTGAAATACGTTTAAGAGAAGATGGAGGAGACGCGAAGATGGCAGTTAACTTCATAGATATTCCTGTAGTTTATAATGGAACCGGAACTGTAGCCCCAAATACTTCTATAATTGTAAAAGCCAGCGCTACCTTAGATTCAAGTATCGAAGTTTGCTCTTGTACAATTGATCCGGGGAAAACACTTACAATACCTTTAGATAAAGTTTTAACAGTAAAAGAAAATATTACGGTTGGGACAGCTGGAAAGCTTTTAGTTCAGAATGGTGGTTCATTATTACAAAAGAACAAAAATGCAATATATACCGGAGCTAATGATTCATTCGAATTAAAAAGAATAACTCAGCCAATGCGTTATTACGATTTTACCTATTGGTCGTCACCGGTTACTTTGGCATCAGGATATACCTTAAAAAAATTGTCTCCGGATACTGCATCAAATATGTACCAAAGTTACGATCCTTTTACAGGATGGGTTTCACATATGAATGGGGCAGCTTCAATGATACCAGGTGTTGGCTATATTGTTAGGGCTCCTGAAACAAGCTCAGCAACTGTAGGAGCAGCTTACAATGCATCTTTTGTTGGTGTTCCAAATAATGGGGATATCAGTTTTACACCAATAGAAAATAAATTCAATTTAATTGGAAATCCATATCCTTCCTCTCTTGATGCGGCTGAATTTATCAAGAGAAATGATGGTAATACTACCGGATCCTTATATTTCTGGACTCATAATACGGCTCCTGCCAATACCGATCCGTCTAAGCCAAACATATATTCATACACAAGTAATGATTATGCTGTATTTAATTTAACAGGTAGTGTTGCTACAGGATATGTTGCAAAGGGTACAGAAGCACCAAGTGATAAAAGTCCGGCTAATAATGCCCCGAACGGAAAAATTGCATCAGGACAAGGCTTTTTTGTTAAAGCATTAACAAACGCACCGTTAAAATTTACAAATGAGATGCGATCAGCAGGAAGCAACTCTCAGTTTTTAAAAACTTCAAGTTCAAATGTTGAAGAAGGTCGTTTATGGTTGAATTTTACTAATGCACAAGGCGCATTCAAACAAACTCTTGTAGGATATATAGAGGATGCGACTAATAATTTTGAGAATAATTACGATGCGCCAACTTTTAATGCAAATGCATTTGTAGATTTTTATAGTATCAATGATAATAAAAAGTTAGTTATTCAGGGTCGTGCTCTGCCATTTGATATGATTGATCAGATTCCACTAGGATATAAATCGACAATAGCGGGTGACTTTACTATTTCAATAGACCATGTAGAAGGTTTGTTAAACGAACAGCCAATATATTTACAAGATAAAACAACAGGCGTAATTCACGATTTACGTAAAAGCGACTATAACTTTAAAACAGAAATAGGAACTTTTACTGAGCGTTTCGTTTTACGTTATAAAACCGATAAGACATTAGGAACCGATGATTTTGAGAATATTGAAGACGGCATTTTACTTTCGGTAAAAAATAAAGTTATCAATGTTATCTCATCAAAAGAGAATATTAAAGAAGTAACTGTTTTTGATATATTAGGAAAAACGCTTTATACCAAAAAGAAAGTTGGAAATAGTGAACTTCAAATTCAAAACCTGCAATCGGGTAATCAGATTTTATTAGTGAAAATAACTTTAGAAAATGACTTTACTGTTTCTAAAAAAATAATCTTCAATTAATTTACCTAAAAAAATAATATAAAATCCGACAACATTTTCTGTCGGATTTTTTCAGATAATAACAAAAGGAAATAAATTTTTAATGACAAAATAAACTAGAAATAAGATGCTAACAGATTAATTCCCTGTTAATAAGAAGTATCAAAATACTAACCAAACCAAATCCTAATTGTATGCCCCAAAAAATACTTTTACTTATTCGTTCTTTTTTTATAAAAAATGTAAGATTACTTTTTTTTCTGATTTCTCTGCAAATGTTCAGTCAGACTACAAATACAGTTACTGAAATTCATACCGATTGGAAAGGATATTGGAGGTCAAATGACATCACTCCTTCAGGAAATCGTCCGGACAATGCTAATAATTTATTAGCCTTTAAATGGAAATCTGTTATTTATTCTACCGGAGTAAATGACAATATTCTTAATACAGAAAAAGTAAATTACAAAGCTCAAAAATTTAGAGCTTTAAAAATACAGAGCCTAGGCCTAAATAAGGACACTTATATATTGCAAGGTTCGATGATCGACGGGCTGCCTAATACTGCAGTTTTAGATCCAAAATTAGCAGGAACTGCGGCAACAGGAGCAGAACTTGCAGCAAGACTAACAGATGGCAGCAATGGCCTAAGTCTGGGGACAGGAGTAGCAAACATAGCCCGCGGTTCAGCCGAATTTAAAATTGGTAGCAATAACCTGAATCTTTTAGGTATCAATGATGATATTCCGGATTTAATTGTTACTCAGGTAGCTGAGCCAGGTAATATTAATCAATCAGATATTTTTAAATTTGTTGATGCAGCAGGAAAAACAGTGGGGAATGAGATAACGGTAGCTTTTACTTCAGTTAAGGCTATTGGTACTTATAGTTTAGATTTATTTAAAGCAGATGGAGGCGTTAATGGTTTTACTCCGGCTGCAACAAGAGACATCAGAATGTTGGGACTTGAAACCAGCTCTTTTGGTATAACAGAGAATAATGCTTCGCAAGTTGATCGTTTTGTTGTTAGTTTCTCAGGTAGTTCAGATTGTGCATTTATTGCTTTTAATACCAATTCATTAAAATTTGCTGAATTAAGTTTGGTCAAAACTGCCTCGATGTCATCGTGTGGTAAGGTTGGGGATATCGTAAATTATACTTTTGATATTAAAAATAGTGGAGATGTACCCATAACTGATATTTACATAACAGATCCATTACCACAAATATCAATCTCATCGAATCATATTGCTTCTCTGGCGCCTAAAGCTACAGCTACAATAACAGGAACTTATAAAATTACCTTAGCAGATGTAGCAGCCGGTAAAATTGTCAACTCGGCAAAAGTTACGGGTACAGATCCTTCACTGAATATTGTTGAAGACATTTCAGGAACAGCGTATGATAATGATGTGTCGACAACAACAATTTTATTGTCTCCACCAACAGTGGGAACTATAACCCATTTTTCTTGTATTTCTTCAGGTAAAGTAATTTTAACTAATTTACCCGAAAACGAAAGCTGGACAATAACTCAAAGCGGTACAGCAACAGCCACTAAATCAGGAACTGGTCCAACTTTTACGATAGAAAATCTTGCAGTAGGAACTTATAACTTTAGTGTTAAGACTACTTCCGGATGTAATTCTCCTTTAACTGAAAATGTAGTTATAAGAGATCTATCCTCCACCACCTACAACGGT
>NZ_LVEN01000027.1 GCF_001686925.1 Flavobacterium piscis | reverse complement strand
GAAATCAACACAGAATCTCTGCGGTAAATTTTGCCCAACCTTTTAAAGCCTAATATCTAAAATTCTTTAATCAAAAAACTCTTTTTCTTCGTAATGTGTCGGCATAATTGAGATACCTTTTTGAAGCAGTAAATTGTTAGGAAAAATAATTTTCTCCCCTTCTTTTGTCTTTAAATTAACGTGAAAAGCGCTAATATCTTCGATTTCAGCTTCAATAGGGAAATCTTTATCGTGAATTTTGATGGTATCGCCAATTCTGAAAGGAAACGAAAAGAATAAAATCATTCCTGAAGTAATATTACTTAAAATTGACCATTGAGCAAACATTGCAACTCCAATTACGGTCGCAATAGAAGAAACTGTTATAAAAATATCTTTGGTATCCACTCCCCAAATTACGATTAAACTAATTGTTACCAATATATTCATTAAAATATGAATATACTTGATCACCAAGTTAGTTCGATGTTCTAATAGGTGACTTGTACTGGCATAACGGCGAATTAATTTTGCAATAATCATTCTTAACGCGACTAAAGCGAAAAGAAGAATTATGGTGCTAAAAATTTCCTGACTATATTCTTTAAAAGAAAACATAAATATATTTTTTACACTAAAGTACTCAAATATTCGTAAACTTTAGCTGTTGGCAAGCCCATGACATTGGTATAAGAACCTTCGACTTTTTCAACTGCCATAAAACCAAACCATTCCTGAATTCCATATGCACCGGCTTTGTCATACGGTTTATAGTTTTCGATGTAATATAAAATCGCTTCGTCTGATAAATCTTTGAAGGTTACTTTTGTCACGTCATTTATTACAGTAGAAGTAAAGCTTGTCCTAAAACATACCGATGTAAAAACTTCATGCGTGTCGTTTGACATTGATTTGATCATTTCAAAAGCTTCCTGAGCATTTTTTGGTTTTCCTAAAGCTTTATTCTGATGCCACACTATTGTATCACTGGTGATCAAAATTTCATTCTCTTTTAATTCGCCATCAAATGCACTTGCTTTTAAAGCAGCCAAATAATCCGTGATTTCAACTGCTTTTAATTCAGGAGGATACACTTCTTCAATTTCTTTTAATCTTATTTCGAAATCAAGATCCAGATCCTTAAAAAACTGTTGTCTGCGTGGCGATCCAGAGGCCAGGATTAAAGTATATTTTTTTAGTTTTTCTTTAAGCATTGTACTTGATATTTAAGGTAATTATTAGAATAGATAAAATTCCGAAGAACAAAATTAGTTTTAAAATAGTACTCAAATGATGAAAATCCTTTTTAGATTTTGCCGAAACTATTTTTATAATAAAATATAGAAGTGGTGCCAGAACAAAAGCAAAAGAATAAAATGTTGCCATAAAAAGATTGTTCTGAAAAAAATAAATATTGGTATAAAGCAGACATAAAAGAAACGCAATAACAGCAAAAACTACCGCTATTTTTGCAGCACGGCTAATTCCGATTGCAATAGGTAAGGTGTTCATTCCTTGATTGTAATCGCCGTTTACATCTTCGATATCTTTAACTATCTCACGTATAAAATTAATCATAAAAGCAAATAAAGCATAATCAGTCAATATCGAAAAAAAGCTTGCCATTTGTGCCTGATTTTCAGCATTAGTTGCCGGAAAAATATCAAAAACGCCAATGATTAAAACACTTGCCGAAAGCAATAATGCCACGACAAAATTCCCTAAAATCATGATTTGTTTTAAGGTTGTTGCATAAAAATAAAGTAATGAAGCAATTAAAATAAATAATGAAGCGAAACCAGGTCTTAAAATGATATTCGACAAAATAAAACCAAGAGCAACACCTGTAATATTAAGCGCTACATAAATATTATAGCCCGCAGTTTCTGAGATTCCTTTACCAATAACAACATCTTCAGGTTTATTAATAGTGTCGGTAGCAACATCATAAATATTATTAATTACATAACCAGCTGCAGCCAATAAAACAGTACTCAAAACCAATAATCCGTATTGCCAGTCGGCCAGAGCTAATGGAATATTCTGTTGTTTTAAAAAAGCATAACGAAATAATACCTGCATAAAAGCAAGCATCAGTAGGTTCTTATATCGAATGAGTTTTAGGAATTTCATTTTTTTTAAGTTACAAAGGTTCAAAGGGGCAGAGGGGCAGAGGTTTTTTAAGTTTTCTTTGTTTCAGGTTTCAAGTTATTTACGAAGGTTTTCGTCATTTCAAACCTGAAACCTGAAACCCGAAAAATTGTTACTGCGACTGAAACTGAAAACTAATCGTGTTTCCCGTTAAAATATTCCATCCATTTCCCCTGTACTTTCATAACCTGTTCGATAACATCTCTTACAGCACCTTTTCCGCCTTTTACGTGTGACACGTAACGGCAAATATTCTTAATTTCAGGGCTTGCATCTTGCGGGCAGGTTGGTAAACCTACTAATTTCATGACATGAAAATCAGGAATATCATCGCCCATATATAATACTTGTTCTGGTTTAATGTTATAAGCTTCAGTGTATTCTTTAAAAGTTTTAACTTTATCTGGTGTTCCTAAATGAATGTCTGTTATGCCAAGATTCTGTAAACGAATACGAACGCCTTCATTGCTTCCGCCGGAAATAATGCAAACGTTAAGTCCACTTTCAACAGCCGCTTTCATGGCAAAACCATCACGAATATTCATCGTACGAAGCATTTCTCCTTCGTTGGTTACAAAAACCGAACTGTCTGTAAGTACGCCATCAACATCAAAAACAAAAGTAGTGATGTCGTTCATTATTTCTTTAAAGTGCTTGTCTATCATCTTGAATAGATTGTGTTATAAGTTTATAGATGTTTTTTTGATTTTCATTGGTCAAATAGTCCAAATGCGCAGCAATTGTATTGGTATCATTGCGTTTTGCCGGCCCTGTTTGAGCGTCGACAGGATCCAGAGTATTTATCTTTTCGGCAGTTTCCTGGATCAATGGCCTTAAAATTTCGAAAGGAACCTGATGTTCTCCACAAATTTCCTTTCCTATATGATACAGATGATTTGTAAAATTATTTACAAAAACTGCTGCAACATGCAACGCTTTTCTTTGATCTGAATTAATAGCAAAAACGGCATTCGAAATACTTTTAGCAACGGTTTCTAAAACACGAAAATCAAAAGTATTTTCAGCTTCTAAGCAAAGCGGAACGATTGAAAAATCAATCTCTTTGTTTTTAGAGAATGTCTGAAGCGGGTAGAAGACACCTTTTCTGTTTTTTGCATCCAGAACATCAAGAGAAGCAGCGCCTGATGTATGCACAACGATTCGGTTTTGAAAAGGCAATTGTTTCGAAACATCTGCAATAGCCTTGTCTGAAACGGCAATAATGTACAAATCGCTTTCCTGCAATTCTTCAAAATCACTTGTGATTTTATCAAATTCAATTAGAGAACTTAAAGCTTCCTTTTTTCTTGCATATACCTGTACAATTTCTACAAGTTCACTTTTGGCGAAAGCTTTTATTAAATGTTGGGCAACATTCCCTGAACCAATTACTGTTATTCGAATCATAGCGCAAAATTAGCATTATTTTTTTTAAAGAAAATAGCCAAAACAGAGTTTAGCATGAGATTACACCGATTAAAATGATTTTAATGGTGCGTTATTTTGTTAACGATATGCAAACGTTAATCTACTAACAGATATTTTATCAAATTGATATTTTAAAACCAAAGAAAAAGTTTTACTATCACAAAAAAGTTTAACTCTTTTATATTGCGACTAATAGTCACTTTAGTTATAAATGTAACTGTTTTAAATTTGTAAAATTAAGAGTACATTTTTGTGAATTTGACTTAAATAGGTATTTCATTTTTGGTTTTTATTAACAAACTTCAAATATTGGAACTCAACATTTTTAAGTACTTTTGTGCCACTTTTATACAATGTAATTCCTCAAAAATGGATAAAAAAATATTTTCTTTTTTGTTTTCTACACGATTAATGTCTGTTCTTTTTTTAACATTTGCTATTGCAATGGGTGTTGGTACTTTTATCGAAAGTAAATACAATACAGACACAGCCCGAATTCTGGTTTATAATACATGGTGGTTTGAAGCGATAATGGTCTTTTTCCTGATCAATTTCTTTGGAAACATCAAACGTTACCAATTGCATAAAAAAGAAAAATGGGCAACGCTTATACTTCATCTTGCTTTTATTTTTATTCTTATAGGAGCTTTTATTACACGTTATATCAGTTACGAAGGCATGATGCCGATTCGTGAAGGTGCTGCCGAAAACCAAATCTACTCAGACAAAACATTCTTAACTGTTTTTGCAGACGGAGAATACAAAGGCGAAATGAAACGCAGAGTTTTTGACAAAGCACTATTATTCTCGCCTGTAACCAATAATGATTTTACACTTTCAGGCAAATTCGACGAAACTCCTTTTGAAGTGACTTACGTTAATTATATCATGGGAGCAAAAGAAACGATAAAACCCTCAGCCAACGGAACTTTGTACCTTAAATTGGTCGAAGCAGGAGCAGGTGGGCGTGAAGAACATTTCCTGAAAGAAGGAGAAGTTCAAAACATTCACAATGTATTATTTGCATTAAATAAACCTACCGAAGGCGCAATTAACATTAATACAACTGGTGAAAAATATACCATTCAAACGCCTTTTGAAGGAGAGTTTATGCGAATGGCAGATAAATTAAAAGGAGCTGTAACCAAAGATAATATACAGCCTCTTATGATGCGTTCCCTATATAGTATTGGTGATATCCGAATCGTTTTTCCGGATCCTGCTGTAAGAGGAATTGTTGATTATGAATCTAATAACGATTTTAAAGCCAAGACACATCACGATGCCTTAATTGTAAAAGTTAAAGCAGATGGTCAGGAAAAAGAAGTACGTCTTTTAGGATCTAAAGGAAGCGTAGGAGAACCTCAAACGGTAAAAATTGGTAAAATCGAATACAGTTTATTCTATGGAAGTAAAGCTTATATTTTACCATTCAAGATAAAACTAAACGATTTTATCGCCACAAAATATCCCGGAACTGAGAAAAGTTATTCGGCTTTTGAAAGTAAAGTAACCGTTCAGGATTCTACAGAAACATTTGACGCAGACATTTATATGAACCACGTTTTAGACCATAAAGGATATAGATTTTTTCAATCTTCTTTCGATCCGGACGAAAAAGGAACTGTATTATCTGTAAACCATGATTTCTGGGGAACCTCTATTACTTATTTTGGATATTTTATGTTGTATTTTGGATTGATGGCTATTATGTTTACTAAGCATTCTCGTTTTGCTGATCTAAAACGCAAACTAGATAATGTAAAAAAGAAAAAATTAATTACCATTCTGGTTTTAATGTTCAGTTTCGCTGGTTTTGCTCAGGCACCACACGTTCATACGCCAGGTCATGATCACAATCACGATCATCCTGCAGACCCTAACGATCACGCCAATCACGTAACAGCAGCACCAAGTCAAAAACAATTAGATTCATTACTTACAATTTATAAAGCTCCGGAAGCACACGCTGCTAAATTTGGTCGCCTGATTATTCAGGATGCCGGTGGTAGAATGAAACCTATTAATACTTTCTCATCTGAATTGTTGAGAAAAGTAAGTCAGAGCGATACCTATAACGGAATGAATTCTGATCAGGTTTTCTTGTCAATGACTCAGTACGCTCAGGTTTGGATACAGGTTCCGCTTATCTATTTAAATACAAAAGATGATAGTATTCGTAAAATCATTGGCGTAGACAGAAAAGCAAAATTGGCACCGTTTGTAAAATTCTTTGACGAAAACGGAAATTATAAATTATCTCCATATTTAGATGCAGCATATAAAGCTGCGAATCCAAATAGTTTTGAAAAAGATTTTATCGAAACAGATAAAAAAGTAAATTTAATGGAATCTGCCTTAAGCGGAAGTATCCTGAAAATTTTTCCAATCCCGAATGATCCAAACAACAAGTGGATTTCGTATTTAGAAATTCAGAATGCAGGATTAAAAGGAATGGATTCTACTTATGTAAAACAAATTCTGCCTTTATATTTCAGTGCTTTAAATAACGGATCAATTTCTAAGAACTTTGATACCGCCGATCAGTTGGTCGAAAGTATAAATGGTTTTCAAAAGAAATTTGGTAGTAAAGTACGTCCAAGCGAAAAGAAAATAGATCTTGAAATAGCGTATAACGAATACAATATTTTACCAAAAATGTTCTATTGGTATTCGCTTGCCGGAATCTTCATGTTGATTTTTACACTTTTCAGTATCTTTTTTGATAAAAAGTTTTTGCGAATCACCGTAAATGGTTTCCATATATTAATAGGAGTCATATTTGCATTTCATACCGTCGCATTAATTGCCCGTTGGTACATTTCAGGTCACGCGCCTTGGAGTAACGCTTACGAAGCCATTGTATATGTCGCTTGGGCAACCATGTTTTTCGGACTCGCTTTCGACCGAAAATCAAAACTTACCGTTGCATCAGCAGCCTTCGTAACATCGATGATTTTTATGGCTGCAAACGCCAACTGGATAGATCCCGAAATTGCAAACCTGCAACCGGTTCTTAACTCGTATTGGTTAATGATTCACGTAGCGGTAATTGTAGCAAGTTACGGTCCGTTTGCCTTAGGTATGATTCTGGGTTTTGTTGGATTAATTTTAATCTTCTTTACCAACGAAAAAAACAAAGCCAAAATGGATTTAAATATCAAAGAAATAACCTATATCAACGAAATGGCCTTAACAATTGGTCTAATCATGCTATCGATTGGTAACTTCCTTGGAGGACAATGGGCCAACGAAAGCTGGGGGCGTTACTGGGGATGGGATCCAAAAGAGACATGGGCTTTAATTTCGATTATGGTGTACGCTTTTGTAATTCACGCTCGATTTGTTCCTTCCTTAAGAGGACAATGGTTTTTTAATTTAATGAGTATGTTTGCCTTCATTTCAATTTTGTTCACCTATTACGGAGTGAACTTCCACTTAGTAGGTTTACATTCATACGCAAGCGGAGAAGCACATTCATTGAGCTGGATCTGGTATTCATTAGGAACAATTTCCCTTATCGGAATTCTAACATATCCAAAATACCGCAAGTATTATAAAAAGAAAAAATAATAAGAAAGGTATTTTATTAATTCACAAAAAAAGGTTCAACCGTCAAAAGTTGAACCTTTTTTATGTTATATCAGAACATATGTTTCGAAATTTCAATCTAATATTCTTAGATAAGTTGAAGAATTGGGAGCTATTTCCTGCTATTCACTTGTATCTTTTCCTGGCTAAAGGAGCCAGAAAAAGGATACCGCTTCTATCAGGGCTAGGGCTTTCGTTTTCATAATACTTCCATGCAAAAACTAGAAAATTGTTAATCAAGCCATGATTTAGCTTAATCACAAATATAAATATCAGCTTTTAAACATAGCCAACGGTTTCAACCGTTGGTACGCAATATATGATAGGCAATATATGATACGCAAAATATGACAAGCAAATAGATGGCACACAATCAAATCTACATAAAAAAAGATGTATAATATATATTGTAACGATCTTCAACCTTGGTTATAACAAGGAACCAAACTCAAAAAACTTAGCATCTTAGTATCTCAGCACCTTAGCAACTCAGACCCTTAGATCAAAACACTCTCTTCCTAAACCAGAAAGCCACATTTACCAAAGCAATCAAAGCGGGAACTTCAACTAAAGGTCCAATAACACCGGCAAAAGCCTGTCCGCTGTTAATGCCAAAAACACCAATGGCAACCGCAATCGCCAGTTCAAAATTATTGCCTGTAGCAGTAAAAGCAATAGAAGCACTTTTAGAATAATCGGCACCAAAATATTTTCCTGTAAAAAAGCTAATCATAAACATTAATGCAAAATAAATTGTCAAGGGAACCGCGATTCGAACGACATCCATCGGAATCTGAACAATCAATTCGCCTTTAAGACTAAACATAAGAACTATTGTAAACAACAAAGCAATCAAAGTAACAGGAGAAATAAACGGAATGTATCGATTTTGAAACCATTCTTCGCCTTTAAGTTTTATCAAGCCAAAACGACTTATAATCCCCAAACCAAACGGAATTCCTAAATAAATACCAACACTTTCAGCAATGTCAATCATGTTAATATTTACATTAAAACCTGTGTACCCAAAGTAAGGAGGCAAAACGGTTATAAAAATATAAGCATAAACGCTATAAAGTAAAACCTGGAAAATACTGTTTAAAGCAATTAATCCGGCGGCATATTCGCGGTTTCCGTCGGCAAGATCATTCCAAACTACAACCATTGCAATACAACGCGCCAGCCCAATTAAGATTAGTCCAATCATGTATTCAGGATAATCTTTTAAAAATAACAATGCTAGGGCAAACATCAAAACAGGCCCGACAATCCAATTTAAAAATAAGGAAGCGCCAAGAACTTTTGTGTTTTTAAAAACTTCTCCTATTTTACTATAATCGACTTTAGCGAGCGGTGGATACATCATTAAAATCAAACCTACAGCCAACGGAATATTAGTACTTCCGTTAGAAAACGAATTGATGAAATTTCCGCTTGACGGAAAAAAATATCCGACAGCAATACCAACAACCATAGCCAGAAATATCCAAAGCGTTAAAAACCGATCCAGAAAACTTAGCTTTTTTCTTCCCGAAACGGGATGACAATGATCTACAGACATTATATTTTTTTTATTTGAGAGAAAACATAAAACATTTCAGTTGCAATTTGCAAACTTCTTTCATTATATTTCTCTGTTTGCTGATCCGTATTATCAAAAGCTTTTGGATCATCATATGTTATCGCAATTCTTTTCTCGGCTCCTGAAATAAAAGGACAACCGCCATCTGCCTGCGAGCAAGTCATAATGGCTGCAAATTCATTTTCAGGATTAAAATCATCATCATAAGTTTTAGAAAAACCTATAATAGGAGCTTGATTTCCTGAGAATTTTATAGCATAAACAGAGTTATTACTTTCTGATAATTTTGTAATTATAAAACCTGATTGCGCTAATGTTTCTGCAATTTTAGGATATAAAGCTGTTGCCTCAGTTCCTCCGGAGTAACAAAAAACATTTTGAATTCCGTAAAAATAGGCAGCCGTTTGCGACCAAACCTGAGCCAAATGACTTCGTCTGGAATTATGCGTGCAAATTAAATTTAACCTGATTTCCTCATGATAATCAGACTTTAGCTGAACAAAATCAATAAGAAGCTGGAGGGTTTCTCTACGATCTTTTGAAATTGAAGCAAAATCAAAAGACGAAACCAAAGTTTGGATTCCCGGCAATAAAGCATTGTGATTCGACATTTTTTCAAGCTTTTAAGTTTAACAACAATTTCCGCCCGGTGTACAAGAATTAGCATCGTCATTGCCTAGATGAGTCAGTTTTAATTTTGGTTTTTCTGATGGAATACCGCATTGATCCTGGGCCAAACAAGCAGTAGTTTTATTTAATAATAAAAAATCTTTTCCATTAAAATCTAGGTCGTATTTGCCAATAGTTGTGTTTTGATATTCCACTTCGATTTCGAAATCTTCAATTCCCAAAACTTTTTCCGAAAGTTCTATGATATGAATCAATTTTTGAGGTTTTAAACGATGCTCATAATCATTGGCATTCCAAAGCTGAAAGTTTACGACAGTTTCTTTACGAACAACTCCACCGCAATCAATAAAGTTTTTAGTGATTAAACCTACTTCGGTCACGTGAAAATATTCGGGAACAAATTTTCCGTCAGGAAGTTGAAAATTTACAACTTCAACAGTAGTAAGTATTTTTTTAATTTCTGAAAGTTTCATAATAATTTGATTTAATAGTTAACAACATTCGTTTTTTCTTTTTTCTAAATGAAGTTCAATTTGAGTGAAAAAAACTTTTATTTTCTCGAAACCAACTTCGTTAATACAATAACAAATTGCATTTCCTTCAATGTTTCCTTTTATTAATCCAGCGTTTTTAAGTTCTTTTAAATGCTGGGAAACTGTAGGTTGCGAAAGAGGAAGTTCGTTTACAATATCACCGCAAATACATGTATTTACTTTTAGTAAATATTCGATTATGGCAATTCGTGCAGGATGACCTAAAGCTTTGGTTAAAATTGCCAACTCATTTTGGCTTTCTGTAAAATGATCTGATTTTGTAGCTCCCATCGTCTTATTTTTATATTGCAATATTACGATATAGATTTAAAATAAAAAAAGAAAATAGTTTATTATTTTCTTTTTTAGGGATTTATAATGAAAGTCTTCCCGTCATCACAAGCACAATAGTCATTACTATTAAAAAGCAAATTAAAAAAATGATATGACTAACTATAGACAACAAGAATGCTTTTGTTTTTGAAATTGTATTAAAGAACTGGATATTAGTCCAAAAAATTAGAATGATACCTATTATATACATTAAATTTAAAATCTGTTGCATATGAGGTGTTTCATTAAAAGAAAGCAATAATGGAAATACTAAAATTTGAATAAAAAGTCTTTGTGATGCTTTGAATGTATTGAGAACAAAAAGTTCAAAAAAATTATAGCCTTGTTTTCTAAAAGCAATATAAGTTCCAATAGTATAAAAAGGTATAGTCGCAATGGTTGTCCAGGCAAAATGAGTAGCATTCCATTCATTAAAATCATTTAGATTTAAATCAGCCTCATTGGCCTTAAATAAATTCAGGTGATAATAATGGTATAAAAATCCGTAAAATGCAGCCAGGACAGTCACCAAAGACAAGGGTTTGAAATGTTTGATGCGTTTTCCTTCAATAAATTCACGAATAGAATGTCCGGGCCTTGTAAATAATTGTTTTATAGAATAAGGAATTCCTGCATCAAAATGTAATATGCTGTGCTGGATATCGTGCCATAAATAATGTGCGTTTATTTTATGAGTTTCAGCTGGCTGTCCGCAATTGTTGCAGTAATTTCCCGTGTAATGTTGCTGGCAGTTTTTACAGATAATCTCCATGGCGTGATATATTAATTCGTTCTTTTTGCAAGTCCCTGAGGATACATAATAGCCAGTAAAACTATAATAAGTAAAAAATTATATTCCATGCCATTTCTGCCGCCACCAACTACAAACCAGCCTTCCTGAAAATGCACCAGAATAATGCCCATTATCAGAATAAAAATGGTAACAAACCCTGCCAACTTAAGATACTTATTAAGAATCAAAAGAACAGCAGCTATAATATGTGATAATTTTATCGACCACGCTATAAAAACACCAAAAGGAGCAAAACCAATTTGATTTAAATATAAATTGCCAAAATCATTAATTCCGTTATCAAATATTCCAAAAACAGAATGGGTGAGGAGAATGATCGCAACTGCAATTCGCAAAAGGAAAGCTCCGTTCATGGTTTTAGCGGTTTGATTAGTAGTGAGTTATTCGAAATAAAAATAATAAAAAAACGCACATCAAAATAAATTAATATGCGTTCTGAGTTTTATGCTAAGTTTATTTTTAAACTTTTCCTAAAGTATACAATTGTGTCATTGTAGGCGTTAAGCTTCCGCCTGCGGGCTCAAGAGTAATTCCAAATGCTTCTGCAGAATCTGTTTGGCTTACAGCAAAGATTTTTTGCGAGTTTCCTTCAAAATTATCCAGTAAACCAATACTTGTTGGCGTAAGTACCGGGCTTAATTTTAAGGACCAAACCTGATACACCATTCCTTTTGGAGGCGCTGGTAAACCTGCAGCATCAATATAAGTTGTTTTTGTTTGCTTGTTCCAATACACTTTTGCAAATGAATTAGGCGAAACTGCCTGACCGCCAAGTGTTACACCAGTATTTTTAATGTCCCTGACAATAGTTAAGTTTTTCTCTGTCTCTTTATTTTGCTGATCTAAGAAAGCGTATTCTCTTTGTATTTTATCTTTCTCCGTTCCAACAGTAGAAATTGCTTCTTTTGTTTTGGTAAGTTCCAGCGTTTGATATCCAAGTCCCAGTAATAGTAATACCGCTGCAGCCCATCCCACATATTGAGACCAGGTCGATGCCGGTTTCATGTCGACTACTTTGCCATGTTTCAGCTCTAAACGAGCCTTTATTTTTTCGAAATTAGCTACCGAATGAAAAGGGGAGAAGCTGGATGACAAAGCCACAATAGCTTTTTCTATTGCAATAATTTCCTGTTCCATTTCGGGATTCTTCTTAGCCATTTCGGCTATTTCCAGATTTTCAGTTTCGGTCAATAAACCGTAAACGTACAATTCGAGAATTCCTGAGTCTATATATTCTTGTGCTTCCATTATATTTTTAAATAATTACGTAGGTCGTTAATACAGTTTCTGTTTTGCGTTTTGATAGTTCCCAGTGGCAATGCCAATTCTTCTGAAGCTTCTTGTTGGGTATATCCTTTAAAAAACAATAAATCTATAATCTCAATACATTTTGGCTTTAGTTTCTTTACAAATTCCTGAATTCCAATTGTATCAATTCTATTAGTAAGTTTATTACTGTCATCTAACAGATTTACGAAATTATCCGAGGAAAGGTTTTTTTGGCTGTTATTAAAATTTTTAGATCTTAATTTATCAATCGACGTATTTCTGGCTATATTAAGGATCCAGGTATAAAAACGGCCTTTACTTTCGTTGTAAGAATCAATATTTTTCCAGATTTTGACAAAAACTTCCTGCAAAACATCTTCTGCTTCTTCACGATTTTTTATTAGAACATTGATAACCGAAAACAGACTTTTCGAATACATATCGTACAAATGGGTAAAAGCTCTTTCGTCTTTTTTGTAAATTAAAACTAGCAATTCATCTTGACTCATAGATTTAGGTTTTTAAGCTTAAACAAAATTTCAGTATACATTTTTATAGATTGAGATAAAGATAATTTATTTTTTTGTGAAATTTTATTTTTTTTTAATAGTCCGAGACCTAGAAAAATAAGGGGTTTGAAAAAAATATTACTTTTTTTTCATTTTTTTAAAACCAAAAGCAAACCTATTACGTAAATGCTATTATAACATCAAACAATAATGCTGAAAAATAGCAGAAGAAAGAAAAGAGCTTCAAAATTAGAATATAAAAGCTGTTTTTGTTTGAGATGACAAGTTGAAATTTAACAGTTGTTAAAGGTTGAAATTGTAAAGTAAGTATGCAATAATAAAATGTCATCAATATGATATACGATTTACGAATATTAATCGTGGGCTTGACAACAGTTTTAGCATTGACAAGCAGCAAAAGTGATTTTAGAAATGATTGTAAAAAATCTGGATATAATTATCAAATAAAAATATAAAAGAATTAAAAATTTAATTCAGATTTAAAATATAGCATTGCATAGTTGATGTCATCGGACTTCCAAACCGAAAATTAGAATAGAAAACTAAATGCCAAATTTACGCTGATAACAATATAATAAGATTAAACGCCAGAAATAAAATAATATTTAAAAATATAAGGTTGTATGATTCTAAATATAATTTTCACTATAACCGGGGCATCAACTATAATTTTAACTAACATAATAAAAATAGATTACAATTAAATTCATGGTTTGATTTGTTTGTATGGGGGGAAGCCTAGCGTCTGATTAACGCTAGGCTTCAATTTTTTATTTAACTTATGTTTAATAAAAATAAAGATCTCAAAATAGTATCCTAAACCAGTTTTTGACTAATTTTATAAAAAAATCGATCAATGAAAAAAATAGCATTTATAGCTTGTAGTGTGATCTTATTATTGAGCTCACAAGTTCAGGCTCAGACAAGTAAAAATAAATTATCTAAAACAGATAAAACTATGGCAAAAGAAAATATTTACCAATTTAAAGTTCAGGATCTATCAGGAGACACCTTTGATTTTGCATCATTAAAAGGAAAAAAAGTAATGATCGTAAATACCGCTTCAAAATGCGGATTAACGCCTCAATACAAAGATCTTGAAGCCATTTATAAAGAGTATAAAGATAAAGGTTTTGTAATTGTAGGTTTCCCTGCTAATAATTTTGCTTCGCAGGAACCGGGAACAAACAAAGAAATCGAAACTTTTTGCCAACAAAATTACGGAGTAACTTTTCCAATGATGGATAAAGTTTCTGTAAAAGGAGATGATATGTGCGAGGTTTACAAATTCCTGACACAAAAATCTAAAAACGGCTTACAGGATTCTGAAGTAGAATGGAATTTCCAGAAATACTTAATCAACGAAAAAGGTGAATTGGTAAAGGTTATCAAACCAAGAACATTGCCAACAGATCCTGAAGTAATCAACTGGATAAAAAGTTAATAAACAACTATCTCAACCAAAAAATCCACAAATTTGAATGTAATTTCAATTTTGTGGATTTTTTTTGTCTTTGCGAGGAAACAAGCAATCTCACTAGCTAAATAAAATGTCCTATTTTGAACGCAGATGACGCCGATTCGCAAGCGAAAAAACGGATTAAAGCGGATTTTTTTTGTCATAAAAGAGCAAAAACAAATTTACGAAGCTTAGCGCTCTCAAAAAAAAGCTTTAAACAAAAACCTTCGCGAACTTTGCGTAAGTCTTTGCGTTCTTAGCGGTTAAAAAAACTATTTCAATATCAACTGCATGAAAACCAAATCAAGCCAGTGATCAAATTTATAACCCACTTCGCGAATGGTTCCTGTTGCAACAAAACCAAATCTTTCATGAAAAGCAATACTTCCTGCGTTATCTGCATCGATTGCTCCAATCATCACATGATAACCCTGCTCTTTGGCCAAACGAATCAGTTCAAGTAATAGTTTAGACCCAATTCCTTTACCTATAATAGTATCAACTACATAAACAGAATGTTCAACAGTGTATTGATAGCCAATTTTCTCACGAAATTGCCCATAACTTCCAAAACCAACAACTTCGCCTTCTAATTCAGCAACAACAATGGGCAGGTTTTTGGCTGTTTTGTCTTCAAACCATTTGGTCTGAATATCGATAGTTTGAATATCATAATTATAATTTGCGGTTGTGTGCAAAATCGAGTGGTTTACAATATCAAGGATTTTTTCTAAATCGTTGGTTGTAGCTGGTCTAAGTATTACGTCCATTTTGTTTTGGTAGTTTTTTGCCACGAATTAAATTATTTTAATCATAAATATCAATTCGTGAATTCGTGGCTATTTTAATTATTAAAGTTTTATTTAGTATCCAAATCATTCAAAACTTTTCAAAAAGCATTTCAGATTGGAATTTCGTATTTATTTTAAATTTATTTTTTATTGAGTTCAGCCAATAAATCATCTGCATCTTTAGTGCCCCAACCCATTTCGGTACCAATTTCCCTGGCCTCTTTTGCATATTTCAGAGCTAATTTTTTGTCTTTTATTTTATTATAAAGTTGGGCAACGAGTAAATTTCCATCATAAGAATCATTCAATTCCAGAGAATGTTTTACCCACGAAATAGACTTTTTCAAACTTTCAGTGTCAGCAATATGTTTCAAATACGTTTGTCCGATATCTTTTAGGAAACTCGCATCATTCCAGATTAATTTTTCAGTATCTGCAAGAGTAACTTTTTTATAATATTGCCATTTTTCAGTTCTTTCCGCCAAGGTCAAATCAAATTTAAAAACAAGAGAATCGGTTTTTTGTAAACGAATCGATTTGGCTATTTCTCTTTGTTTATAGTAGTTTACAGTATCTAAATTATCAACATAAGGACGAAGTAATTCATTTACAATACTTTCTATTTTACGATCCACTCGGTTTTGAGAAGCTACAGCAGCAAAATCTTTCTGATGATTTAAAACATACTGAAATTCTCTTGATTTAATGTCCGTTACACCATTTGCAATAACACGCCAATTCAATTCACTAACCAATTGTGTATCAGATTGTGTATTCAGGTAAATATGTGTCGGGATTGATAAATCGGTTCTGTCTTTTCCTTTCTTTAAAGTATTCAAATAAGCAAAAAACTTGTTTGAATTACCTGGATCAGCAAGAAATTCTTTTTCTAAATAAGGTAATTGCATTCTGGGATTCAAAGCATAATTAGCTTCTGTCAAAAAATCTGCTTTTTTCGATTCTCCTTTCAAAGCGTATAAAAGAACTTCACTACTTGGATCTATAAATAAAAAAGTAGGCAATGATTTGGTATTGTATTTATCCTTAAGGGTAATACCTTCTTCTTTTTCAACGTTTTTCCAGGCACAAACGTAGTTTTTATTTAAAAAATCCATTACCGCGGGATCGCTAAAAACTTCCTTTTTCATTTGATTACAATGCGGACACCAATCAGCATACAGCATTACAAAAAGAGGTTTTCCCTGAGTTTTTGCATTTTCTAAAGCTATTTTATACGGCGTATCATCCGGAACAAACTGATTTTGAGAATGTACAGCTTGTATAGATAAGCAAAGGAAAAAAATATAAAAGAAGCGCATAGAAAGTTTATTTTTATTAAAAAATCTGATTTACAAATATATCTCCTTTTTCTAAAAACAGCCCTTAATATCTTCCTATTTATAAGTTAAATCCAACACGAAGTTTGTAACTTTGTAATATGAAAAAGAAATCTTCGACTTTTAGATTTTCTTTAAAAAATAATACACAAAAGAATGATTTACCCCAAAATAGCGCTTGCTCAAAGCATTATCGAAATTTGTTTAGCAAAAGGAATCACCAATATTATAATTTCTCCGGGATCAAGAAACGCACCTTTAACGATTGGGTTTGCGCAAAATCCTAATTTTAAATCTTACAGCATTGCTGATGAGCGTTGTGCTGCTTTTTTTGCATTGGGTATTGCACAGCAAACCAAACAGCCAACTGCAATTGTTTGTACTTCAGGATCTGCATTATTAAACTATTATCCGGCTGTAGCCGAAGCATTTTACAGTCAGATTCCGTTAATCGTAATCTCTGCAGATCGTCCGCAAAGCAAGATCGATATTGGTGACGGACAAACAATTCGCCAAGAAAATGTTTTCCAGAATCACTCCGTTTTCAATGCCAATTTAACCGAGGAAGCTTCCGTTGAAAATGATTTAAAAATCAATAAAGCAATCGAAACTGCAATCCTTCAAAAGGGACCGGTTCATATCAATGCACCATTCGAAGAACCTTTATACGAAACAGTTTCAGAGCTTTCTGTTGAACCAAAGATTACCCATTCAGAGGAAATTCTCGGAACAAAAATTATCGAAAATATTGATGATGTAGCTTCTGTCTGGAATACTTCAAAAAGAAAATTAATTCTTATTGGAGGTATAAACGAAGCCAATTCTGTTAGTAAAGAAATTCTCGAAAATTTCGCCAAAGATCCTTCAATTGTAGTCCTTACAGAAACAACATCAAATTTGCATGAACCAAGTTTTATTAATAGTATAGACAGTTTAATTACACCTTTTGACGATTTTGATTTTAAAGAATTAGAACCGGAAGTTTTAATCACTTTTGGTGGTATGATTGTTTCAAAACGTATTAAAGCTTTTTTGCGAAAATATAAACCTGCACATCACTGGCACATAGACACTTTACGTGCTTACGATACATTTAATGCTTTAAGTAAACATTTTGTAATGGAGCCAGACGATTTTTTCAAAGAACTGCTTCCAAAAACAGCATTTGTTTCAAGTAAATATTTCTCAAAAATTGATAAAATTTACGATTTACGAAAAATCAGAAAACAGGAATATTTGCGTAAAATTACATTCTCTGATTTTAAAGTATTCGAAAAAGTAATAGAATCACTTCCTAAAAACAGTCAGCTTCAAATAAGCAATAGTTCAGCGATCCGTTATGCGCAGTTAATCGAAATTGATCCTTCAATCGAAGTTTATTGCAACCGGGGTACAAGCGGTATTGATGGAAGTACATCAACAGCGATAGGAGCGGCGGTAGGAAGAAATGATATACAAACCGTATTTATTACCGGAGATATTGGTTTTTTATACGATAGCAATGCTTTATGGAATTCTTATATCCCTAAAAACTTCAAGATTATTATAATTAATAATGGAGGAGGAGGAATCTTTAGAATTTTACCTGGACATGAAGAAAAACCTGTATTTAATACTTATTTCGAAACTTCGCATAATCTTACCGCAGAACATTTAGCAAAGATGTATAAGCTTAATTATTTTACTGCTAACGATGTAGCATCTCTTGAAGAGGCAATAAAAAACCTTTACAGTAATAATACTGCGGCAGGAATTCTGGAAGTGTTTACTCCAACTTTAGAAAATGATGTTATTTTAAAACAATATTTTAAAGAGCTGGTTTAGTAATGTAGACCAAATGAAATGTTTTTTTTAGAAAATGTTACAGATAAATCTCTTCAGAATTTAAAAAACAAAAGCGCCAATTTTAGGCGCTTTTTATGTTATGATTTTATCGAATAGGAACGGGGAAAACCGGCAAACTTGCATGACCTAAATCATCTACGGTTTGTATAGCAAAAAAGTAATTATCTTTAGAATAAGGGATTTCAGCTTTGGTGTCTTTTATAAAAAAGGTTTTCTGCCAATGAGAAGAAGATGTTTCTCTCATTAAAATCTGATAACCGTAGGGAGGTTTTCCTTCTGGTGCATTCCAGGAAAAAGTAGATGAATTAGAAAGGTTTTTAACTTCGATACCTACATTTGCTGGTGCTTTTGGTGACCACGCTAAATTAGCCAATGTAGCCAAATTAGAACAAGTGTTCTTTCGTAAATACTCAAAGTCCATAAATTCGACCAAATCACCGTATTTAATACCATTTTCAGTTCTTAAATCCTGATGTTGGTGATCAAAATTCTCATTCATTTCACAAAAACGAACTGCTGTAAATCCATTTTGACTAAACGGAGTATGATCGCCTCCACGTAAAAAGCGATCATTTCTATAGACCAATTTTACAGTCAATTGATCAACGTATTGTTCTGTAACCGTTTTTATGTAACGCGCCAATAATCTCGACGGACTGTCATTATCGCGGCTTGTTGCTTTACGCATTTTAGCTTCATCTTCGGTTTCAAGAAACGGAATCGTTTCGCTAAAAACCCTGATTTGTGTATTGTCTCTTAAATTAGTTCCGCTTGACAAACTATTGCCAATCATATCATTATTTAGCATTGCTATAATGTTCCAGTTGGATTCTTTTGCCTTTTCAGCAAGATATCTTGCCCCAATAAGTCCTTGTTCTTCACCAACCACAGCAACAAAAATAATAGTGGCAGAAAAAGATCTTTTGCTCATTACTTTCGCTAGTTCCATTACAGCTGCTACTCCTGAAGCGTCATCATTTGCGCCTGGCGCATCAGATTTTATATTCATAACATCAGAAACTCTTGAATCCAGATGACCGCTTATAATAAGGACGCGATTGTCATTGGGGTCGCTTCCTTTTAAGGTTGCCATAACATTACCAAGCTGACTGTCTTTATTAATACGCTTTCCGTCTGCTTTTATAGTAAAATAATCAATTTCAGCGGTCAGTCTTCCATTCGATTCCAATGCATATTTATCAAACTCAGATTTTACCCATTGCTGCGCCGCACCAATTCCTTTGGTCTTACTTTTAGTATCACTTAAAGTATGTCTTGTACCAAAGGAAACTAACTTTCGAACAGTAGCTTCAAGGTTTTCTGCTTTAATTTCGGTAATCATTTTTTTTATTTCCGGATCTTCAGCAACTTGGGAAAAGATAATTTGGGTAAAAAACAAGAAAGTAAAAACGGAATAGAAAAAGGTCTTTTTCATTGATTTGGAATTATTTTTTGATTCTCAAATTTAACTAAAAAATAATCAAACCCTGAAAAAGATATTGATGGATTTTTTTTCACTGTACCATTTTCAAACTTCGTACATTTGCAGCTTAGAAACTTAGTTGCTTATCAGCTTAGAACCTTAAAGAATATGATTGAAATAGGAAAATACAATGCCCTTACTATATTACGTGATACCAAAGTTGGTTTGTTTTTAGGTAATCCTGAAAAAGATCCTGAAGGAATTCACGATATATTATTACCCAATAAATACGTTCCGAACGAATTTGAAATAGGCGAAGAACTTATAGTGTTTGTTTATTTAGACCACGAACAACGCCCGGTTGCTACAACGCTTGAACCTTATATATTATTGAACGAGTTTGCTCTTTTAAGAGTAAATTATACCAATCAGGTTGGTGCTTTTATGGATTGGGGAATGGAAAAAGACATTCTTGTTCCTTTTAAAGAACAAGCCCGCCCAATGGAAAAAGGAAAACGTTACCTGGTTCACCTTTATATGGATGAAAAAACCAATCGTTTGGTAGCTTCAAGTAAATTGAACCAATTTCTAAGCAATGAAAACCTAACGGTTGAAAAAGGTGAAGAAGTTGATTTGATCGTGTCACATATTACGGAATTAGGTATCAATGTAATTATCAATGAGCAACATAAAGGTTTGTTGTACAAAGATGAAGTTTACGATGATGCCATTAGAACCGGAGACAGATTGACGGGGTTTATCAAAAACATTCGTCCTGATAATAAAATTGATGTTGCGTTACAAGTACAGGGTTATCAAAGTATTGAACCAAATGCAGAAAAAATATTAGATGAATTAAGAGCCAATCGCGGTTTTTTACGTCTCAATGACGCTTCGCATCCTGAGGATATTAAAACAGTATTAAAAATGAGTAAAAAGACTTTCAAAAAAGCAATTGGAGCTTTATACAAAGACAAACTTATTGAAATAAAAGAAGATGGAATTTATCTTGTAAAAGAATAATTTCTTTTAAATTTCAAAATTTTTTAAATTCCAAATTCCAATCTGAAAAATAGATATTGGAATTTGGAATTTTTATTATTGGAATTTAATTTTAGGAATTTTTAAAATTATAAACAGGAAAGGCTGCTCATTACAAGCAGCCTTTCCCTTTTTATTCTAGTTTTAAAAAAAATTGTAATTAAAAAAAAACAGAAATAAAATAATTTGAATCCTTCAAGAAATAAAAGCTTTAAAAATTTTAGAAATTACTTCTTGAAACGGTATGTCTTTAAATAACTTATACATTCATATTAAAAGCGAAACGTCAATTTCACGGCTAATCCATTGGTTTGATAAAATAACGTATAGAAAGTTTTAGTTAGCATTTTTTCCTCTTTTCGTAATCAATTTTATACTAATTACTAAACAATTCTAGCATTTAACCTTAGGTGTTACTATCTCCTTTTCGAAGTTTCAATAAATGAGTAAATCATTTGCCCATTATTTAAGGGTTTACTATTAAGAACCGTAAAAAAATGAGCGACAAATTTTTTAAATTTTCTCAAAAAAATCATTTTTTAGGTTAATAAATCAGTGAAAGAAAATCAATCCCAAATCGATGAAATAAAATGTATCTCATTGATTTCTAGGGTGTAAAATTACTTATTATTTTCCGAAACTAATGTTAAAAAATGTTATTTTTTATATAAGACTGTCAATTGTTAACATTGAAAGTAATTTTCGTACAGACTTAACGCAAATAGAGTAGGTAAAAATGTAAAAATGGTTTATTTTTACGCTATAATTATTAAAAATAAAACAAATAGAAATGGATTGGATAACTGCCAGAGAATTTGAAGATATAACATATAAAAAATGTAACGGAGTTGCAAGAATCGCTTTTAACAGACCCAATGTTAGAAATGCTTTTCGCCCTAAAACAACTTCAGAATTATACCAGGCTTTTTACGACGCTCAGGAAGATACTTCTATTGGAGTAGTTTTACTTTCTGCAGAAGGACCATCTACCAAAGATGGCGTATATTCTTTTTGCAGCGGAGGAGATCAAAATGCACGCGGACACCAGGGTTATGTAGGTGAAGATGGTCAACATCGTTTGAATATTCTTGAAGTGCAGCGTTTAATCCGTTTTATGCCAAAAGTCGTTATTGCAGTTGTTCCGGGTTGGGCAGTTGGAGGCGGACACAGTTTACACGTAGTTTGCGACATGACTCTGGCAAGTAAAGAGCACGCTATTTTTAAACAAACAGATGCTGATGTAACTAGTTTCGACGGGGGTTACGGATCTGCTTATCTGGCAAAAATGGTAGGCCAGAAAAAAGCACGTGAAATTTTCTTTTTAGGAAGAAACTATTCAGCGCAGGAAGCGATGGATATGGGAATGGTAAATGCCGTAATCCCTCACGATGAATTAGAAGATACGGCTTATGAATGGGCTCAGGAAATACTTCAAAAATCCCCAACTTCTATCAAGATGCTAAAATTTGCGATGAACCTTACAGACGATGGAATGGTGGGTCAACAGGTTTTTGCCGGCGAAGCTACTCGTTTAGCCTACATGACCGAAGAAGCGAAAGAAGGAAGAAATGCATTCTTAGAAAAAAGAAAACCAAACTTTGGAGAAAACAAATGGTTGCCATAAAAAGTAATTAGTTTCTAGTCACAGTCTCAGTCTCAGTCTCAGTCTGAAAACTGAAACTGTGACTGAAAACTTTTTCAAGAACTCTAAAATCTAAAATTAAAAATAAATGAAACATTGGATTGAAGCCGCACGACTGCGCACATTGCCTTTATCAGTTTCCGGAATTATAGTTGGAAGTATCTATGCGCTTTCAAACCCAACCTCTACGATCGATACACCAACAGAAGTATTCAGTTGGAAAATTTTGGGTTTTGCACTCTTAACAACATTAGGCTTACAGGTTTTATCCAATTTTGCAAATGATTACGGAGATGGCGTAAAAGGTACTGATAACGAAGACAGAATAGGGCCAAAACGTGCTATCCAGAGCGGAATTATTACACCTCAGGCCATGAAAAAAGCCATAATAATAACGTCGATATTGACTTTATTATCTGCAATAACCCTAATTTATTTTGCTTTCGGAGAATCAAATTTTGGATATTCTATCTTTTTCTTATTACTGGGAGTTGCAGCAATTGTATCAGCAATTCGTTATACTGTTGGTAATTCAGCTTACGGATATAAGGGTTTTGGTGATCTATTTGTTTTTGTATTCTTTGGTTTGGTAAGTACCTTAGGAGTCAACTTTTTATATTCAAAAGAAATCGACCCGCTTTTAATTCTTCCAGCCATTGCCATTGGTTTGCTAAGCGTAGGAGTTTTAAACCTAAATAACATGCGTGATGAGGAATCTGACCGAAAATCAGGAAAAAACACTATCGTAGTTCAGATAGGAGGGGCAAAAGCCAAAATTTATCATTTTACACTGATCATTACCGCAATGCTTTGTGTGCTTATTTTTGCTGTTTTAAGCGATTATAACTTCGATCAGTATTTGTTTTTACTGGCTTATATACCTTTAACTAAACATTTAATTACTGTTTATAAAAATCAAAATCCCAAACTGTTAGATCCGGAATTAAAAAAATTGGCACTTAGCACATTTTTGCTTTCCATATTATTAACAGTGTGTATGATCTCATTGATTTCAGACATTATTGTGAACCTTTTCTTAGGCGGCAGATAAAACAAAGTTCAACTTTAAAATTTAAACAAAATGAAAATCACATATTACGGACACGCTTCATTAGGTATTGAAGTTGGCGGAAAACACATTCTTGTTGATCCTTTTATCACCGGAAATCCTAAAGCCGCAGGTATAGATATCGACACATTACAAGCAGATTATATCTTGCTTACACACGCACACGGTGATCACGTTCTTGACGTCGAAGCTATTGCAAAACGTACGAATGCAACGATCGTTTCGAATGCAGAAATTACCAGTTATTACGCTCAGAGAGAGTTTAAAGCGCACCCAATGAATCACGGGGGAAGCTGGCAATTCGATTTCGGAAAAGTAAAATATGTAAACGCCATTCACTCAAGCTCTTTTCCTGACGGAAGCTACGGCGGAAATCCAGGTGGTTTTGTGATCGAAAGCGAACATAAAAACATCTACATTGCAGGTGATACAGCGCTTACATACGATATGAAACTGATTCCGTTACGTACAAAATTAGACTTAGCGATTCTTCCAATCGGAAACAATTTTACAATGGATGTTGAAGACGCCATTATTGCTTCAGATTTTGTAGAATGCGATAAAATCCTGGGTTATCATTTTGATACTTTTGGTTATATCGAAATCAATCATGAAGAATCTATTCGTAAATTTTTCGATAAAGGAAAAGATTTAATGCTTCTCGAAATCGGTGAATCAATCGAATTATAATAATTTATTATCCCAAGCGTAGTAAAAGGAAGGAGCTATTTCCCGCTTTCGGCTATATCTTTTTTGAGAAGATGAAAAATCTTCTCAAAAAAGGATACCGCCTCTATCGGGGCTAAGGCTTCAGTTTTCATAAGAAATTTAAATGAATGACACTATTAAATATATTTGCGATTGTTGCGGCAAAGAGCACGAAAGCTGGCCGGCAATAACTTATAACGCACCCAATAGTTACAGTAATCTTTCAGCTCAGGAAAAAGAAGAAATTGCAGTTATCGATGAGGATTTCTGTGTAATAAAGTATGCTGATGGTCATATTGATAGATTCATTAGAGTAGTACTTATTCAAAAAGTAAACGATCATTGCGAAGACCTCGAATACGGTTTCTGGGTTTCATTGAGCCAAACAAGTTTCAAGGATTATCTCGAAAACTTCGATAATGAAAATCATGAAACACAATATTTTGGATGGCTTTCCAATTATATTCCTCAATATGAATTTTCAAATAGTATTCCAACAACCGTTGTCACTAAAAGCGGAAACGACAGACCGGAAATTTTCCCTCATAAAGATTTCGACCATCCTTTTGTAAAAGATTTTTATAACGGAATTACAAAAGAAGAAGCTGAAAAGAGGATTCGGGAAATACTATAAAAATTAGGCTTGAAATTTGCATGAGACATTTAACTAAATTTTCTAAAATGAATTTAAAAAAGATTGCCTTGTTTCTTTTAGTTGCGTCATCTTGCAACACATTCGCGCAAAAAGATGGCTATTGGGATAAGGAACGCGCTACTACAAAAGAAATTATAGTTTCAGCACGAGACCGAATTGTGCTAAAAACCGAAGATTTACCTGTTGGAACAACAGAAATCGTTTATAGAATCACACTATTAGACGAAAATCAGGAAATGACCAATAGTTTGGTTTCGATATTAAAATCCATTCCTGATCCAACCGGAATATCTCAGGGTTCTGCCGGAGCTGTTTTTTTAATGTCGAAAATTTCTGGTGACGACACTTGTTCTTACGCGCTTTTTACTTCAAACGAAAATGCTAAAAAATACATTTCTGATGGTAAAACGGATAAAGCCTGTTACAACCAGGAAGAACCATTAAGTAAAGATGCCAAACGATTATCACTTGATAAATCTTCATGTTTAGGACAAAATATTAGTACACTGTGGTTTGGTTTTCATAGTAAAAACTGGCTTTTAAACCAAAAAATAGTACTGGAAGTTGTGCCGTGGGTCGATTCAAAATTAAATCGTGGATGGAATCAGGACAATAAAAATGAAATTATAAGTCTTTGCAAAACATCTACAATGGCGCAAAAGATGGCCAATTCTGATGATTTTTGCGTTTGTATTCTCGAAAAAATAATGAAACAATATCGTTATACAGAATTTCAGAAATTATTGCCAATAGAGAAAAACAAAGTATATAAAGACTTCGGGAACAGTTGTTATAAAGATGCCGATATTTCTAAAAACGTTTACAACGATCTAAGAACACAAGCTCAGACTTTGATAAAACTGCAAAAATACAACGAAGCCATTCAAAAACTCAATACGATTATTAATGACGGAAAAGCAACCGCAATCGATTATGGATCTCTTGGCTACTGCTACATTTTGACCAAACAATATGCAAAAGCAATTAAATTTCTGAAAGAAGGCGAAAAATTAGACGATACAGAATTATTGGTAAAACTAAATTTGGCACACGTTTATCTGGTAAGCGACGACTACAGCGAAGCAAAAGCCATTTATAAAAAATACCAAACTCAAAATGTCACAGACAGTTTAAGCTGGAAAGAAAAAACCAAACAGGATTTTACCGTTTTCGAAAAAGCCGGATTACCATCAAAAGACTTTGAAAGAGTTTTAAAATTATATAATTAATAAAAAGTTTTGCCACAGATTAAAACGATTGAGGAAAAGATAAAAACATTCAATGTTTAAAAAAAAATCATTTTAATCTGTGTAATCTGCGACATAAAAATAAGATATTTTGAAAGCAACTTACCAAAAATACATGCTCGAATTTAAGCGTCCTTCGGGAACGTCGAGAGGTGTTATGACCGAAAAAGAAACCTGGTTTATTGTTCTTGAAGAAAATGGTAAAAAAGGAATAGGCGAGTGCGGTATTTTGCGTGGTTTAAGTGCAGATGATCGGGATGATTACGAAGAAAAACTGAACTGGGCGTGTCAAAATATTCAATTGGGAGAAACTGCTTTATGGGAAGCTTTATTAGAATTTCCGTCGATACAATTTGGGATCGAAATGGCTTTTTTATCTCTTAAAAGTGAAAATCCATATGTGTTATTCCCTTCGGATTTTACCAATAATTCTAAATCAATTGCAATAAATGGATTGGTTTGGATGGGTGAAGCTGCGTACATGAAACAACAAATTGAAGAGAAATTAGCCGACGGTTTTAATTGTATCAAACTTAAAATTGGCGCTATCGATTTTGATAAGGAATTAGAATTGTTACACTTTATCCGAAGCCATTTTTCGGCAGAACAGATCGAAATTCGTGTAGATGCAAATGGCGCTTTTGCCTTTAATGAAGCTTTAGATAAACTCCATCAATTAAATCAATTTCAGCTTCATAGTATAGAACAGCCAATCAAAAAAGGTAATAGTAAGGTAATGGCAAATTTATGTGAAACAACTCCGTTTCCTATTGCATTAGACGAGGAATTAATCGGTGTTTTTTCATTACCCGAAAAAGAAAAATTACTGCAGGAAATAAAGCCTCAATACATTATTCTGAAACCAAGTTTTATAGGAGGCTTCAGAGGAACCAAAGAATGGATTGATTTAGCCAATAAATATAATATTGGCTGGTGGATCACATCAGCTTTAGAAAGCAATATTGGTCTTAACGCCATTTCTCAATGGACATTTCTTCAAAACTCAAAAATGCCCCAGGGTTTAGGAACCGGCGCACTTTACACCAATAATATCGATTGTCCTCTTGAAGTTTCAGAAGGAAAATTGTGGTACAATACTTCTAAAAAATGGAGTCCTTTTTTTTAAAGGTGAAGAGAAACAAAGGTCCAGAGGTTACAATAAGTAGGATAAAAAAGTAAACTGACTTTACTGCATTGCCTAATAGATAAAGTGCTTTTTGATTCTTGATTGTTTGAAAACTCAATTTTAAGAGTGAATTAAATTAAGTAACTTGCATAAAAATTAAATTGAGACAATAAAAATGGTCGAAATAGAAAGAAAGTTTCTTGTAAAATCGGATGATTTTAAAGAACAGGCTTTTACGCAAAATAATATCGCTCAGGGATATTTGAGTTCAATTCCTGAAAGAACTGTTCGCGTTAGAATAAAAGGAAATAAAGGCTTTATTACAATAAAAGGAATTGGTCAACAGGGAGGAATGTCTCGTTTTGAATGGGAAAATGAAATTCCGCTTGGTGAAGCTCAGGAGTTGCTTAAATTATGTGAAAAAGGCAAAATAGAAAAAACTCGTTTTGAAGTACAATCCGGAAAGCACATTTTTGAAATCGATGAATTTTATGGAGAAAATGAAGGTTTGATAATGGCCGAAATCGAGTTAAAATCTGAAACAGAATCATTTGAGAAACCTGATTGGCTAGGCGAAGAAGTGACAAATGACAAAAGATACTACAACGCATATTTGAGTAAAAATCCTTTTAAAAGCTGGGAAAAGCAATAAAGTTATGACAGAACAATATGATTTGATTATCGTTGGCGGCGGACCAATAGGGCTTGCTTGCGCGATCGAGGCTCAAAAGAAAAAATTACGTTATTTAATTATTGAGAAAGGTGCGATTGTAAATAGTATTTTTAATTATCCCTTATATATGACTTTCTTCTCGACGGCAGAAAGACTTGAAATTGGAAATATTCCGTTTAATTGTCTGGCTCCCAAACCAGGCCGTCAGGAAGCTTTAGAATATTACAGAAATATTCATCGCTATTTTAATTTCTCCATTCATTTATTTGAAAAAGTAAATACGGTTCTGAAATTAGAAAATAAATCTTTTAAGATTACAACCGACAAGTCTTCGTATGAAGCGAAAAACGTAGTCATTGCGACGGGTTTTTATGACATTCCGATTGAAATGAACGTAAAAGGAGAAGAATTATCTAAAGTGCGTCATTATTATAAAGAAGCGCACGAATATGCTTTTAGAAATGTTCTGGTAGTAGGCGCCAATAATTCATCTGTTGATGCTGCTTTAGAATGTTGGAGAAAAGGGGCAAATGTTACGATGGTTATTCGTAAAAACGAAATTAATAACAGAGTCAAATATTGGGTCAAACCGGATATCGAAAACCGAATTGCAGAAGGAAGTATAAAAGCTTATTTTGAATCGAATATTACTGAAATACTAGAAAATGAAGTAGAAATAGCAACACCTACCGGGAAAGTGACTATAGAAAATGATTTTGTTCTGGCATTAACAGGCTATAAACCAGATTTGACTTTTCTGGAAAAGATGGGAATTCAACTATCTGATGATGAATTAAAAACTCCTCAATACGATCCTGAAACAATGGAAACCAATATTGAGGGTTTATTTTTGGCGGGAGTAGTTTGTGGCGGAATGCAAACACATAAATGGTTTATAGAAAATTCCCGCATTCATGCCAATATGATTGTAGATTATATCACCTCGAAGTAAAAGGTTTGCCACAGATTTTAAAACATTAAAATATTTTTTTTCACCATTAAGAGATTAAGTTATTTAAGAAACAGTACTTAATTTTTCTTAATATCTTAATGGTTTATTTAAAAATTAAATGTTTAAAATTTGTAGAAAAAAAATTAAGAGCTGCAAGAAAGCATAGAACACCCAACTTTAGATCTCGCCCAATCCGGACGTTTGGCAAACCATTTTTCGTATTCCGGCTGCTCATCATAAGGCTTTTTCAGTACATTGTAAAGCTCATCAATTAAAGAATAATCTCCCTGATCTGCCGCATCAATTGCCAACTGTGACATATAATTACGCAAAACATATTTAGGATTTATAGTATTCATTTTTTTCGAACGATTTTCGTCTGATAGTTCCTCAGTATTTAATCTTTCGATATAAACAGTACACCATTTGATCCAGGCTTCTAAGATTTCTCCTGAAATTTCTTCAGGCTTGTAAAAAGAATCTTTTATCCTTTCAATTGTTTTTTCTGTTGTATCAGATTTTAAAATTTGGCTCAAATTTCTAAAAAAGATGGTCATATCGGTTTCTGATAACTGCAAAACAGTTTCTAAATCAGTTATTAATTTACTATCAGCTTCAGTTGAAGTAAATATTCCTAATTTACTCAAAAACATTATTTTATAATCAGAATCAAAATCATTTATAAAAGATTCTAATATTTTTTCTAAAGGCTCTGCTTCATTGATTAAAGGATAAAGAGCATTTGCCAGTTGATATAAATTCCATTGCGCAATTTGTGGCTGATTGCCAAAACGATATCTTCTGTTTTGACTGTCTGTAGTATTAGGTGTCCAATTTGGATCGTAATTTTCTAACCAGCCGTAAGGTCCGTAATCAATCGTGATCCCGTGAATCGACATATTATCTGTATTCATCACACCGTGTACGAAACCTACTCGTTGCCAGTGTAAAATCATTTCGCGAGTTTTATCTGCAACTGTTTGAAAGAATTGTAAATATTGCTCTTTGGGTTCTCCTTTTATTTCAGGAAAATAATGCTTGATATTGTACGCTACAAATTCTTTTAGATTTTTGAGTTCGTTTCTGGCAGTTAACATTTCAAAACTTCCAAAACGAATAAACGATGGCGCTACACGACAAACAATTGCACCTTTTTCGTAAGCAGGATTTCCGTTGTATAAAATATCCCTTAAAACTTCATCTCCGGATAACATTAGCGAAAGCGATCGGGTAGTGGGAACGCCCAAATGATACATTGCTTCGGCACACAAATATTCCCTTACAGAAGAACGCAAAACAGCAAGACCATCTGCAGTTCTTGAGTATGGCGTTTTTCCGGCTCCTTTTAATTGGAGCGTATAAAATTCGTTATTATGTTCTATTTCGGTTAAGTTAATTGCACGGCCGTCGCCCAATTGCCCAGCCCAATTACCAAACTGATGTCCCGCGTAACACATAGCATAAGGACGCGTTTCAGGAAGAATTTCTTTTCCTGAAAAAGCATTCAAAAAAGATTCTGACTGGATTTCATCCGGAGCAATTCCCACTAATTCAGCGACTTCCTCGGAAGCGTGGATTAATTTGGGCTCAGATGGTCTTGTTGGATTTACATAAGAGAAAACAGCATTAGAAACCTGACGAATTTCATTTGTTTCATTAGCATCTGCAGGTAATTCAACAGTAAATCGATTATTTATTTTTAAATTTTTCATTTTAAATTTTATTAATTTGCCACAGATTATATGAATAAAATGATTCTTTTTAAATCTCTAAGAGATTTATAAGTAAGTAAGGAAAATCATTCTCATCTTTTTAATCTGTGGCAGAAACTTATATTTAGTGAGCTAATTTATCTGCGTACATTTTTTTTAATTGCTGTACTTTCGGGGCAATTACAATCTCGCAATATCGCGCATCCTGATTGTTATTATAATAATTTTGATGGTCTTCTTCGGCTTCGTAAAATACTTTAAATGGTATTAATTCAGTTACAATTGAATCTTCGTAAAAAGGTTTAACTTCTTTAAAAACTTCTTCTGCAATTGCTTTTTGTTTTTCGTCATGATATAAAACTACAGAACGGTATCGAGTCCCAACATCTGCGCCCTGACGATTTACAGTTGTGGGATCGTGGCTTGTCATAAATATAAGTATCAAATCATGATATGAAATTATGTCAGGATCAAATGTTACTTGTATGACTTCGGCGTGACCTGTTCTTTCGGTACAAACTTCCCGATATGGAGGATTCTTGATAAAACCTCCCGAAAATCCTGATTTTAATGATTCTATTCCGTTTAAACGCTGAATTACAGCTTCAATACACCAAAAGCATCCACCACCAAAAGTAGCTAACGATAAATTTTTCATTAAAGTATTGTTTAGTTTTACTTTCCCTATTAATCCGATAGAATATTATGATAAATTATTAAAAAAACAATGTTTTACTTAAAGATACTAAACGGTAATGGAATGTTTGAAGTTTACAATTGATAAATTCGCAATTTTATAAAAAAGCAATATATTTGCAATCTAACTCACGCACACTAATGGATAGCAAAAATAATACCATCACTTTAGAAACCTATTTTCAGGATTTTAGAAAACATATTGTTGGAATTAATCAGGAATTTACTTCTCCGTATGGCAAAAAAAAGATCATTTATACCGATTGGACTGCCAGCGGGAGGTTATACCGCCCAATTGAGGAGCAGCTTTTGAATGATTTTGGCCCGTTTGTGGCGAATACACATACAGAAACTACTGTGTCAGGTACTGCCATGACAAAAGCGTATCATCATGCCAGAAACATTATTAAGCGTCATACGAATGCCAGTAAAGATGATGTTTTAATTACTGACGGAACGGGAATGACTGGTGTTGTGAATAAATTTCAGCGTATTTTAGGGCTTAAAGTTCCGGAGAATCTAAAGGATTTTATTACTGTTCCGGCAGAAAAAAGACCAATTGTTTTTATTTCGCATATGGAGCATCATTCTAATCAAACATCATGGTTAGAAACAATTGCTGATGTAGAGATTATCCCGTCTTGCGAAAAGGGACTTTTTTGTTTGGATAATTTGTCTTTACTATTAGAAAAATATGCTGACAGAACGATCAAAATAGCTTCGATAACTTCGTGTTCGAACGTTACGGGTTTAAAAACGCCTTTTCATGAAGCGGCAAAATTAATGCACCAGCATCATGGTGTTTGTTTTGTAGATTTCGCTTGCTCTGGTCCTTATGTAGCAATCGACATGCATCCTGAAGATCCTGAAGCCTATCTTGACGCGATTTTCTTTTCGCCACATAAATTCTTAGGAGGTCCCGGAACTTCGGGTGTTTTGATTTTTAATAAAAAATTATACAATAATATGATTCCTGATTGTCCTGGCGGAGGAACTGTAAGCTGGACAAATCCTTGGGGAGAACATAAATATATTGACAATATTGAGGATCGCGAAGATGGCGGAACTCCTGGTTTTTTACAAGTTATAAAAACCGCACTGGCTATTGAGCTAAAAGAAGAAATGGGAATTGAAAACATTCTGCAACGTGAACATGAAATTGTAGATTTTGTTTTTAATGAATTAAATCCAATTTCTAATATTAAGATTCTGGCTGGACAACACCAAAATCGTTTGGGTGTAATTTCGTTTTTTATTGATGATCTTCATTTTAATTTAGGCGTAAAATTGCTAAATGATAAATTTGGGATTCAGACCAGGGGAGGTTGCAGCTGTGCCGGAACTTACGGACATTTTCTTTTACATGTAGATCAGGAAACTTCGAATAAACTGGTAAATGAAATTACGATTGGTGACTTGATCAAAAAACCGGGATGGATTAGAATGTCGATTCACCCGACTACAACTGATGAAGAAATTGCTTTTGTTTGTGAAAGTATCAGGGATTTAGCCGAGAACCACAAAAATTGGGCTTTGGATTATTCTTATAATAAAAACACAAATGAGTTTGTTCATAAAAATGCAAATTCTTTTGAGGATGAATTGGTTGCCGGATGGTTTAAATCTTAAAAATTTAAAATGTAACCGCAAAGAGCGCTAAGATTTTTTCGCAAAGTTCGCAAAGCTGGTCAATACAAAGCTTCGCGAACTTTACGTTTTTATAAAACTGCTTTGATAAAAAACTTTGCGTGCTTTGCGGTAAAATTATGCCTCGCGGTTAAAAAACAATTTCGGTTGCAAACTATTTTTTGTTTTTTATGAATGATAAATTTCTCGCTTAGCCCCGATAGAGCCGGTATCCTTTGAGAGGAACGAACAAAGATAAAGGTGAAAGCGGGACAGAAAGTCTTAAGAAAACTGATTTGTTTGCTCCTGAAAATTCTACTACATAATTAGGCGCACTCCGCCAAGATCCGAAACGCGGTACGAAAACTTATTTCCGGGAGAACCTATGAACATGAAGTTTTTAGGGATTTTCCACTTTTCGGATAATTCGTTTATGATTTCTGGACCAAAAACACCTTGTATTTCAAGATATTCCAGGTCAATTTCATCGTAAGCGCGATCCAGAACTTCAAGATCTTTTATTAAAGCTTCGTTTCTTGAAGTATTGTTTGTTACATAAACAATCTTTAGTTTATTAGTGGTTTCATTTCCCTGAACGTATTGCAGGACTTTGTTGAGAATGGCAATGTCGTCGCCTTTGGTAAAAAAGACAAATTCCTGCGAATTGATTTCGACACTCATTCGTTGTAAATAACGATTGCTGAGAATTACCATTTTTCGTAAAGGCTGATAGAAATACTCTAAAGCTTCGATTAGTAATCGAATTAAGATGACGCGGTTTAGCATGATTCCGATAAAAATCAGTGACGGAACCATGTATTTTAAAAAGGTATAAAAGGAGTTGATGTTGAGCTTCATGTTTCCTAAGAAAGCGGCAATGATAAACGAAACTGCCAGCACGACTGCAATTCCACGTGCACGCTCAGGTCTTGGTAATTTTTTACGTTTGAATTTGAGTAATAAATTTCCGATTCCGAATAATGCCATGACGGCGAGAAACGAAAAGGTATAAACTCCGGCCAAAGATTCTAAATGACCGCTTGTAGCAAAAAGTACCGAAATGCATAAAACCAAAAAACTGATTACAATTCTATAATGCGAACCTCTTGCATTTTGTTTTAAAAAATAATTGGGCAGAATTCTGTCTAAGGTCATTCGGTTTAATAATCCGGAAACTCCAACAAATGAAGTTAATACTGCTCCGCACAAAACTAAAACCGCATCGATAGAAATCAGCCACGCGAGCCATGATCCTCCGGTGGTTTGTCCCAAATGAGCGAGAAGTGATTCTTTGTTTGCGCCGACTTCTGTTAATGGAATAATGCTGATTAACAGTATCGCAATTACAGGATTGAAGAAACTTACGATTGCCCACATATTTCTAAGCGTTTTTGGAAAAACGCCTGGTTCTTGCTCTTCGACAAAATTGGCAGAACTTTCGAAACCCGAAATACCAAGCATGGCTGCCGAAAAACCCAGAAATAAGGCTGTTTTAATATTTCCGTACGCTATGGGAGTTGCCCAATTGATATGAAAAATTTCAAAACCATTGTTTAAGACAAACCATAACGAAGCTAAGACGAGTAGGGTTAAAGTAGCTAAATGTGTGATAAAAATAATCACGGCCACGAATGCCGATTCGCCGATTCCTAAAATAGCAAGTCCTGTAAATAAAATGAGAACGACAATTGTTGCAATAGTTACATTTAAACTTTCGAAGATTCCGTGTAAATAATGCATGCCTTCTGATGCTGAAATTACTGCTGTCGCCATATACGACAAAACGGTTAATGTCGCAGCGAGTGAAGCCAATCGTTTGGTTGATGTATTTAATAGAACATTGTAAGCTCCACCGTTTAAGGGGATTGCACCAACAACTTCTCCATAAATTTTTCTGAACAAATACAAAACCACTGCAACTATTAATAATGAAATCCAGGCGTATTGACCTGCATACAAAATAGTTAATGCTGAAACATATAAACAAGAGGAACTAATATCGTTTCCACAAATTGCCGTTGCCTGTAATTGATTTAGTTTTTTGTGTACAAGTTCTTTCATAGTTATTCCCCATTAACGATTAACTCAACAAAAAGTAGTAAAAAACAAGCAAATATTAAATGAAGGCAGATAGTAAATACTAAAAATATATTTTAGCTGATTTTGAATTTATAATCTCTGGAAATTATTTAGATTCCTGAAACTTTTTGAGTGACAATAAGGCCTGGTCCTGAATTTTCTTCTGAAAAAAACCTGTCCATCCTAATAAATATCCCATTGGACCAAAAGCTTGTTTCGACCATTTCCAAACATCAAAACTGTCTGTATGTTTGATAATTAATCCGTCCTGAAAAGCAAATTCGGCAGTAACTGTATTGATTACTTTTCTATTTGTTTTACTAAAATTATAAGCAGCAACCCATTTTGCTGAACCTGAAGAATCATCGGCTTTTATATCAGAAAATTCTATTTTGATATTGCCTTTGCTTTTTAAAATAAGCATTTCCCACATTTTAGTCACCTGATCTTCTTTTAGTAAGCCAAAAGCAGGATCAATAAAATGAATTTTAGGATGGTAACATTCACTCATTGTTTTCGCATCGGCGTTCGCAAAAGCAGTGTAAAATTTGGTAATTAATGCTTCGTTAGGATTCATAGGGTATTATATTAGAGTTTAAATATAAATAAATTATTAGATTAAATAATTTATTTATAGAGTAGTAATTGCTGCGGCAGTATCAAATGATTTTTTAGATTTATCAAATGCCGTCGAAAAATAGGTCATTTTATTTGACGCTGTAAAATATCCGGTTTGATCGCCAAAGGCGTTAGAGTTTCCGGTAACTATAAAGCGTACTCCTTTAATGTCATTTTTTTTAAGTTTGATCATTTCGGCCGGAGTAAAATAATAATATGAAGATGTTGTCCCTTCAGTACTTTCGTTTACTTTTTTGTCAACGCAGGGAATAACATCCCCGTTTGCTAAATCAACATATAAACCACCAGAAATTCGGGTTTTATCATTTGCTGTTTTAATGGTTATTTTTAAAATGCCTCCTTTTTCTGTTTTTGCAATCTGAACATTTGCTTCGCCTGTGTAAACATATTTTTCGCAAATGAAAGTATAATTTTCTGTTGCAGGATAAGGTTTAGAGCCTTTTACACTCATTGTTTCCTGAGCATTTGCAAATGTTGAAATTAGCAGTACTAAAAAAAAAGGCAGTTTTAAATTCATAATTTTATTTTATTGTTCAGTTATTTTAGAATCAAATTTTTCATCCCAATCCATTGATTTAATGGCAGAAACCAAATTTTCTTCATTCACAAAAACGCGCAATTCTTTATTGGCGACTTTTTTTGTGTATAAGGCGTGATAGCGGTACACTACTTCTTGTTTTGTCTTGTAAACGCCATCTAATTTTAAATCTATAAAACTTCCGTAATATTGTCTGAACCTCTGACATGTTTTGGTTAAACGCTCTTCGGTTGTGTTTTGCCTCACCGAAGCAGTTACTTCTGTTTCATTAAAAGGTTTAAACTTTGATGTATTACAGGTTTCTAAAACCCGTTTTCCTAATTCGTACGCTTTTTGTTGCTGATTGGCATTAACCTCTGCACCAGAAATTTTCTTAATTTTTAAATCTTCGGTATCTCTGCTAACGGTTTTCGATTTACACCCAATTAACAGCAACAAACATATAATCAATCCTGCTTTCTTCATAACTATTTAAGTAATTTTTAATAATAAGTTGGGATCAGGACAATTTTCAATATAAAAATTCAAATCATTTGTATTGCAAACTCCGGGATAATCACCGTTGTACTCTTCGATATCATTTATGATCTGAAAATGTACATGAGGTGCATAATCGCCATTAACACTTGAATTTCCAAGAGTTGCAATTTTTTGACCTTTATTAAAAAATGTCCCAACACTAAGGTTTTCTATACTTTCTAACGATAAATGTCCGTATAAAGTATAAAATTTTTCATTTTCGATAATGTGCTCTAAAATAATTGTTGGACCGTAATCACCCAAACCAATATTGTTTTTAAAGCTGTGTACTTTTCCGCTAAGCGGTGCCAAAACTGCCGTATCAGCTTTTGTCCATAAATCAAGCCCAATATGAATATTGCGCTCCGGAATAGAATCGTTTTTAAAAATCGTACTTCGTTTGTATAAGGTACGACCTTCTATGTAACCTCCAAATGCGACTTCTGCATTATTTTTTTCCAGGTAATTAGAAATAAATGTTTCAAATTCAGATGCATTTTCAGGTTTCATTTCCATTAATTCATGATTCGTAACAGATAAATCTAACGGAATATATTTTGAAAGATGTATACTAGAATCAATCACTTTAGTAGGTGGCAAGGCTTTTAAAATGGAGGCAAGAGGTTTCATAAATTTTAAATTTAAACAACTTTTTCAATAATTATTAACTCATTATGTACTTCAATGCGGGGCAGCATTTTCGAAGTAAACGATTCGGTATTTATTTCTGAGATATATTTTTTGTTGCGAACATTATGGGCTTCATCTAAAATCATGGTATTGAAAAGAACAAAACCTTTATTTTTTAAAAGAGAGCAAATTCGTCCGCTAAAAAAACTTTCAAATAAGAAATTTGGCATTTTGATATCTTCAAAAATATCAATAATGATGAGATCATATTTGTTTTTTGTTTTTAAAACAAATTCAAACGCATCATCAATTACAATTTCCAATTGCCTTATTTGATCAAGGTTGAAATACTGATTGGCGATCTGAATAATTTCAGAATCTATTTCTACACCTGTAATCTTACCTTTATATTCAATTTCATCTACCAGTGTTTTGATGACGCTCCCACCGGCAACTCCCAATAAAAGAATGTGATCCATTTTAAGAATCGTATTATAACCTATGTTTCTAAGACCGTATCTTAAGATACGCTGCAAACTTCCGTACGAATAATTGGTGTTCTCAGAATCCAGAACCAACTCTCCGTTTGCCCACGTAACCTCGATAATTTTACTTCTTTCTGATTTTTTTTTGAATATTTTTATTGGAATGATATAACTGAATAATTTTTGAATCATTTTTAAATGCTTTTACTCAAATTTACCACTTTAAATCTTTTATTTTGCAAGAAAAATAAACTTTGATGAAAAAACAGTTGTATAAATTCATCTTTTTTAAGCTAATGGGCTGGAAAATAGTGGGAATTGAAAATGCGGAAGTGAAAAAATGTGTGATGATGGTGATGCCACATACAAGCAATCATGATTTTTATTTGGGAATATTTACCCGTGGAATCTCCGGTTTAGAAATGAATTGGGTTGGGAAAAAAGAATTATTCAAATTTCCTTTTGGATATTATTTTAGAAGCGTAGGAGGAGAACCTCTGGATCGCAGCGGCGGATTGAACAAAGTAGATTCGATTGCAGCGATTTTTGACAGAAAAGATGTTTTTCGTTTGGCTGTAGCACCCGAAGGAACCCGTAAAAAAGTAAAAGAAATCAAAACAGGATTCTATTATATTGCACTTAAGGCAAATGTGCCTATTGTTCCGGTTGCTTTTGATTGGGGTAAAAAAGAAGTCAGTTTTGCAAAACCATTTTTACCAACCGGAAATTACGAAGCTGATCTTTTGATTTTGAAAAAGCATTATAAAGGAGTCGTTGGCAGAATTCCGGAAAATGGTTTTCAGTTATAAAATTTCATTCTTTTTAAGCAACGTGAGAATCGCTTAAACGTAAAATATTTTTATTTTTTTTGCAATATGCGATTTTTCGAATTATGGATTGTATGCCTTAAAAGTTCCGTTTTTATAAAAAATAACAATTTTCTCAATTTCACTTTCTTCAGAAATTAAATTTTGATTTTTAGTTTCTGAAGCAATTTTTATTTCTGTTTTTCCAGCTTCATAATTAATCTCAGAAAACAAATCTCCTGGAGTTAAATTTTCATTTGAAGAAATAGGAGCGGGAGTTTTTGTAGTTTCTAAAATTTCCTCATTGTTTTTTGGAAAACTTCCCGTGCCATTTAAAATCCAGTAGAGATCGACTTCAGGAAAAACTTCAGTAATTTTCATTACAAAATCCAAGCTTGGTTTATTTCTGCCTGAAAGTAGGTGAGACATACTTGAACGCTGTACACCAATTTTATCCGCAAAAGAAGACGCATTTAAAGCATAATACTCCAGTATAATTTCCAGGCGTTTTACAAAATCATCTATGTTTACCATTGTAAATTTTCATTTTTAAAACCATTGTTTACAAATGTAATTAAAAGAATTTAATAAAGCAATTTTACAGTTGTAAATTATAGTTAAAAGGCAATTTAACAGTAATTAAAGCTTTAGATAATTAATATTAAATATCTAATATACAGTATATTAATTATTGATAATTAAAGTTATAACATTTGTCAACTCAAGTATACACTAATTGATTAAAATAGATTAAAATCTTGTTTACAATTATAAATTATACTTATTTTTCAATGTTTACAAATGTAAAAATAAAGATGTTTACTTTTGTAAACTAATCAAAAGACAATGAATTTAGAAGAATTATTTAGCCACTACAAAGAGAAAACAATAGAAGGTCGTTATCTGACATTAGATCGTATTAAACCATTATTAGATAAATTAAATACAAATAATCAAGTACAAATAATTGGAAGATCAGTTTTAGACGAACCTATATATAGTTACCAAATTGGGACCGGAGCAACCCGCATTTACCTTTGGTCACAAATGCACGGAAATGAAAGCACTACAACAAAAGCCTTGTTTGACTTTATCAATGTTGTAAACAGCGGATCTGAGATTGCAGAGAAAATGCTTAATACGTTTACCTTTTACTGTATTCCTATTTTAAATCCGGATGGTGCACGACTTTATACAAGAGAAAATGCTAATAAAATTGACTTAAACAGAGATTCTCAAAACCTTACTCAGCCAGAAAGCAAGGTTTTACGAGATGTTTTCGAGCGTTTTAAACCTCATTATTGCTTTAACCTGCATGATCAGCGCACTATATTTGGCGCAGGAGACACAGGAAAACCTGCAACTGTTTCATTTTTAGCACCTTCTTATAATGAAGAAAGAGAAGTGAATGAGAATCGCTTAAAAGCAATTAATGTTATTGCGGGAATTAATGATGTACTGCAAGAGTATATTCCGGGACAGGTTGGCCGCTTTGATGATTCGTTTAATATCAATTGTATAGGAGATACATTTCAGTTTTTGGGAGCGCCAACTATTTTATTCGAAGCAGGTCATTTTCCTGATGATTACGAACGAGAAATTACCCGAAAGTTCTTATTTTTCTCACTTTTTTCAAGTTTTAAAATCATTAGCGAAAACGATTTAGTTGATAATAGAATTAATGATTATTTGAATATTTCACAAAATAAAGTGGTTTTTTATGATTTTATGTATAAAAATATCAAAATAAATTATGATGGTATCGAAATTATTACGAATTTTGTCGCACAATACAAAGAAGAATTGATTGAAAATAAGATTCATTTTAACGCTTACATAGTTGAAGCGGGCGAATTGGAAAATTATTTTGGACATTACGAATATGATGCTGAAGGAGCAGTTTATTCCGATGACTTTAGTAATTTTCCGAAATCAAATCAAAAAGCAGATTTTTATTTAAATAAAAATGTTAAATTTGTTAACGGATTGATAAAAAGTTAATTTTTATGTGAATTTGTTGTTTTTTATATATATTTTTATACTTTGTAATAGCAATTAGTAATATTAATTAAAGAATTATGAGTAAATTTCGTTTAGATGAAGTAGATCACCAGATTTTAGATATGTTAATAGACAATACGAGAGTTCCGTTTACTGACATTGCAAAAAAACTATTGATATCTGCTGGTACAGTGCATGTTAGGGTTAAGAAAATGGAAGACGCAGGAATAATAATGGGTTCTTCATTGGCTTTAGATTACGATAAATTAGGATATTCATTTATTGCATATGTAGGTGTGTTCCTAAACAATACGTCTCAAACTAAATTTGTATTAGAGCGAATCAATCAAATTCCGTTCGTAACAGTGGCTTCTGTAACGACAGGAAAATTCAATATCTTTTGCAAAATTAGAGCAAAAGATACTAAGCACGCAAAAGAAGTTATCTTCATGATCGATGATATCGATGGTGTTTACAGAACAGAAACTATGATCTCATTAGAAGAAAGTATCAACGATAAGAAACGTTTGATGCATACTATTTTTAAAAATATGTAATTTTTTCTCTTGAATGCTATATTAAAATATAACCTCAAGTTTATTCTTGAGGTTTTTTTATGACTAATTAACCACCAACTACAATAGATTATGTACACGTTACCTAAAATAGAACGTTTTAATCAAGATGTTCTTTCAAAATACCACATTTATAATAGTGTATTTATAACATTGCCTTTTGATTCTATAGACAATACGGGTGCTTTACTTCCTTTGTTTACAGAAACATGCGAAACGGGATTTAAAAAACAAGAAACTCCAAAAGAAATATTCGATTTTTTCTCTAATCGCTATTTAAACAATGCAACTGAAAAAGATAAGATCGATTTAATGTTTCGATTTATTCAATACACAGAGCGACAAATTGTATTATTTGACGCTATTGAAGATGCTGCTTTCCCGGAAGTTAACAACATGGAAGGCCGCGGATCTTTGCGTGATATTAAAGAAAAATCAGATGCCAAGGAGAAAGATGATGAATTGATTGAATTTTTAGAAAATTTTAATGTCAGAACAGTTCTAACAGCGCATCCAACTCAATTTTATCCTGGACCTGTTTTAGGAATTATTAATGACTTGACAGAAGCAATTCGTTTAAATGATCTATTAAAAATCAAAGAATTACTGGCGCAGTTAGGAAAAACTCCCTTTATACAGAACGAAAAACCAAATCCTTATGATGAAGCGGTTAGTTTGATCTGGTATTTAGAGAATGTTTTTTATGCTACTTCCGGAGAAATTGTTCATTATTTGCAAAAGAATATTCTTCAGGGAAATGCTATTCAGAATCAATTAATAAAACTTGGTTTTTGGCCAGGAGGAGATCGTGACGGAAATCCATTTGTTACTACAGAAATTACCCTAAAAGTTGCGGAACGTTTACGCACTTCGATATTAAAATGTTATTACATCGAAATGAGGAATCTAAAACGCAAGTTAACGTTCTCAGGAGTAGATACTTTAGTAGCCGAACTTGAATATAAACTTTATCGTTCTGTTTTTTATTCTAAAGGTGAAATTTATATTACTTTAGAAGAACTACTAACGCAATTAAACCTTATTCGTGATATTATTATCGAAAAACATCAATCACTTTATTTAGATGATCTGGAAGCATTTTTGGTAAAAATTAATCTTTTCGGTTTCCATTTTGCAAGTTTGGATATTCGTCAGAACAGTAAAATTCATGATGCAGTATTTAAAGATGTAGTAAACCATTATTTAAATTCGGGTTCTTCAATATTTCCGTCTAATTATTTCGAATTATCTGAAGATGAAAAATTAGTTGTTTTATCTAAAGTTAAAGGGGAATTAAACCCTGCTGATTTTGAGAATGAAATTACGAGATCTACTTTAGAATCTGTTCAAGCTATAAAAACCATTCAGAAAGCAAATGGTGAGTTTGGGGCGAATCGTTATATTATTAGTAATAACGAAAGTGCACTAAATGTAATGGAAACTTTTGCCATGATTCGTTTGAACAATTGGGAAAATCCAACTGTGGACATTATTCCACTTTTTGAATCTGTTGATGATTTGCAAAATGCACATCATATTATGGAGCAATTGTATACTAATCCTGAATATTCAAAACATTTGCTGGAAAGAGGAAACAAGCAAACCATCATGTTAGGTTTCTCTGACGGAACTAAAGATGGCGGTTACTTAATGGCCAACTGGAGTATTTACCAGGCTAAAATTGCTTTAACCGAAATATCAAGGAAATATGGCATCAAAGCGATTTTCTTTGACGGACGCGGCGGACCTCCGGCTCGTGGTGGAGGAAAAACGCATAAATTCTATGCTTCTTTAGGACCAAAGATAGAAAATAACGAAATTCAGATTACCGTTCAGGGACAAACAATTAGTTCTAATTTTGGAACTATGGATTCTTGCCGTTATAATATTGAAAATTTATTGACTGCCGGTGTTACCAATCAGGTATTTAGTAAAGAGAAAAACGAGTTAAGCGCAGACGAAACTCAGATTTTAACACAATTGGCTGATTTAGGTTACGAGAAATATTTAAGTTTTAAAAATCATCCAAAATTCATCCCATATTTAGAGAAAATGAGTACGTTAAAGTATTACTCTAAAACAAATATTGGAAGCCGTCCTTCGAAAAGAAGTAAGTCTGAATCATTAGACTTTGCAGACTTAAGAGCGATTCCTTTCGTAGGTTCATGGAGTCAATTGAAGCAAAATGTACCTGGATTTTTTGGTGTAGGTTCTGCCTTAAAACATTTTGAAGAATCAGGACAATGGGATAAAGTTCACGATTTGTACCACAATTCGTTATTCTTTAAAACATTGCTGGAAAACAGTATGATGTCATTGGCTAAATCATTTTTACCATTAACAGCTTACATGAGAAACGATCCTGAATTTGGTGAATTCTGGCAAATTATTTATGATGAATTTCAGGAAACAAAACGTTTATTACTTAAAATTGCGGGACATAAAACACTTATGGAAAATTATCCTGATGGTATAGCGTCAATTCAGGTAAGAGAACGTATTGTGTTGCCATTGTTGACTATACAGCAATATGCTTTGTTAAGAATTAATGAATTGAATAAAGAAAATGAGGTTGATGAAGAGTTGATAAAAGTATACGAAAAAATTGTAACCAGATCACTTTTTGGAAATACTAATGCGAGCAGAAACTCAGCATAATTTCGATTTAAGAATTACGAAAAAATTATAAACATGAATTCAAATCATTTGTTAGAAACAGAATATTCAGGTCCTTTTGCTAATTACGTTCGAGAAGCTGGAGAAATTAACCTGATCGAAGAATTAGAAATTTCGCTTCATGATTTTATCCGCTTTGTTCAAAATATTCCATTGGATAAATTTGATTATCGCTATGCTGAAGGTAAATGGACTATCAAAGACATTATTCAGCATTTAATAGATTGTGAGCGTATCTTTGGGTATCGCGCTTTGCGTTTTTCAAGAAATGATAAAACAGCTTTGCCTGGATTTGAAGAAAATGATTATGTAGATAATACTTATGCAAACGGAAGGAGCATTCAGGAATTACTAACTGAATTTTCAGCAGTAAGACATTCAACCTTATTGTTTTACAAAAGCTTATCTGAAGAACAACTTAAACGAATTGGAACTGCTTCAACGCATCAGATTTCAGCTCGGGCTTTAGGATATGTAATTATCGGTCATCAAAAACATCATCAAAATGTTTTTCAGGAAAGATATTTATAACAGCTTACTTAATGATAAAAAAATCCTGTGAAGTTTCTTTCACAGGATTTTTATTTTGGAGAGGATTTATAATATCTATTAAGTCGCAAATGAAAAAAATGAGAAAGTTATTTTTTCAATTCTAATTTTTTCAATCTGGAGTTTATTGCGCCTTCATTTCTTCCTAACAAAAGCGCTATTTCTTTTACTTTCTTTCCTTGATAAAAATGATGAACAAGATCTGAATCTTCCATTGAACTCCATTTTTTATAGGCTTCAGGATTTTCTAATCTTTTTTCATCCAATGAATAAGCTTTAATTTTTAACTTTTCATCGTCATTTTTGTGCCTTTCAAGAAAAGCTAGTCCAAATCTAATTTTGTCATAAGACATTTTTTCTTCAAAATATTCATAGTAAGGCCTTAAAGCAGTCGGATATTCTAATTCAACTTGTGCTTTATGAAGTAGTTTCACTTCGTCATGAGTTACAAACTGAGTTAAATCGATATTATTTCCATCAACATACAATTTAGCCAGATGCGAAACAATAGTCGTTTGCCCCAGATTTCGTTTTACTGCAATTTCCGCTACTGTATTGCCATTTTCGAACATCTCTAAAGTTGTTTTGTAAGTGTTACCTTCTTTTTTAGCTTTTGCTATTGTTTTTTTTGCATTTTCATAATACACAATGGCATCTATAAATTCCTGACCGTATTTTTCCAGTTTTACTTTACCAACACCATCAATTGCCAGAAATTCTTCATCACTCATAGGGCGTAAAGTTTCCATATGTCTAAGCGCGGCATCACTAAAAATAACATAGGCTGGAACTTCTTCGTCTTTGGCAATTTCATAACGTAATTTACGAAGAATCTCAAAAAGCGAACTTTTGGCCGCTTTAGTTTTTGTTTCTTTAATCTCTGTTTTATCAACTACTTTTTTAACAACAGTATTCAGTTTTACTTTTTCGCCTTCAAATAAAACTTTCCTTGCAAAAGGAGTTAATAGAATTTTATTATGCTGATGAAAAGCAATTTCGCAATATCCTAAGTTTATTAGCTGAATTAAATATTGATTCCAGTCGTACCATGAAATGTCAGCGCCAATTCCGTACGTTTTTAAGCTTTGATAATTTTTTTCGTAGATATACGCGTTTCTCGAGCCGCGCAAAAAATCTACAATTACAGCCAAAGGCTCAGATTCCTGCAAACGACTAATAGCCGACAATGCTTTTTGCGCGAGAATCGTACCATCGAAAAAAGTTGGAGGATTTTTGCAAATATCGCAGTTTCCGCAATTCTCTTTCACGAGTTCGCCAAAATAGGAGAGTAAAATTTTTCTTCTACAACTCAAAGCATCGGCATATTGTTTCATCCTTTCCAGCTTTGCCAGCTGAACATCTGAGTTCAATCCTTCTGATGCAAATTTCTGGAGCTGAATTACATCGGCGTAACTTTCAAACAAAACAGTTTCGGCAGGTAATCCGTCACGACCAGCACGGCCAATTTCCTGATAATAACCTTCGATATTTTTAGGCAAATTATAATGAATCACCCAGCGCACGTTTGATTTGTCAATTCCCATCCCGAAAGCGATAGTAGCGCAAACTACCTGGCAATCGTCGTTTATAAATTCGTCTTGCGTTTTTGCACGAAGTTTATTTTCTAAACCTGCGTGATATGCTTTCGCTTTAACACCATTTTTTTGAAGTTTCAACGCCAATTCTTCAGTCGTTTTTCGGCTTAAACAATACACAATTCCCGATTCATTGGGTTTATTTTCTACAAAATCTATTATTTGCTTTACACGATCTAATGCCGGACGAACTTCGAGACTTAAATTTTTTCGATCAAAAGAAGCTACAAAAGTTTTTGGGTTTCTTAAATTTAATTGTTTTGTAATATCTGTTCGCGTAGCTTTATCGGCTGTTGCTGTCAAAGCCAGAACAGGGGTAGAAGGGAAGCGGCTTTTTAAATACCCTAAATTGGTATAAGCCGGACGAAAATCATGTCCCCACGATGAAATACAATGCGCTTCATCAATTGCAATTAAACTAACTGTCAGTTCATTAAAAACAACATCAAGGTAAGATAAACTTTCAGGTGCTATATAAACGAGTTTAAATTTGTTTGATTTTAAATTATCAATATAAAATTGCTGCTCTTCACTAGATTGACTGCTATTAATATAGCACGCATTAATTCCGTTGGTTTTCAAACTGTCCACCTGGTCTTTCATCAGGGCTATTAAAGGAGAAATAACAATCGTAATTCCGGGTAAAACCAAAGCAGGCAACTGAAAACAAATGGATTTTCCTCCACCTGTAGGCATTATTGCCAAAGTATCCTGGCCGGAAAGTATGGTATTAATAATCGTTTCCTGATTGGGTCTGAATTTTTCAAAACCGAAATTCTCTTTTAGTTTGGCGTGTAAAATTTCTGAATTCATAAGGCTGATATTTACTGATTTTTAAATATAATAAAAAGTTTAAATATAATATTTTTCTTATATTTAAAAACAAGATTTTGAACAATTATAAAAAAAAGGAACCCGAATAGAGTTCCTTTTTTTTTATTTTGAAAGATGAAAATTAATCTTCGTCGTCTTCATCATCTTCATCAGCAATATCATCTGGATCTTTGTCTTCATCGTCATCATCATCTCCGCCATCAGTATCCGGTTTGTCTATTGCATCATCGTCATCGTCATCATCACTATCATCATCAAGATCAAGACCTTTTACTGGTTCGATTGTATCAACATCAAGATCGATATCATCATCCTCATCGTAATTCTCAATCCTGTCAGCAAGTTTTGTACTAATTTTTACTAAATAAATAGTGTCTTCAGTACGAACTTCAACAGCTTCGATCAATTCGTTTTTAGCATTTCTAAAACGGATTACATCCGAATCATCATAACCATCAGGAAATTTTTCAACCAAAAGGTTTAAAATTTCGTTGGTAAGTTTAGCGTAGTCTACTATAACTCTTTTCATAAATATCCTATAAATCTAATAAGTAAGCAAAAATTAACGGAGCAACAATTGTAGCATCCGACTCAATAATAAATTTTGGAGTTTTAATATCTAATTTACCCCAAGTGATTTTCTCGTTTGGAACTGCTCCGGAATATGATCCGTAACTAGTTGTTGAATCTGAAATCTGACAGAAATAACTCCAAAACGGAATATCATGCATTTCCATATCCTGATATAACATTGGTACCACACAAATAGGAAAATCTCCCGCAATACCACCACCAATTTGGAAAAATCCAATTCCGTTAGTGCTGTTTTTTGGATACCAATCAGAAAGGAAAACCATATATTCGATTCCCGATTTCATGGTAGAAGCCTTCAAATCACCTTTGATTACGTATGAAGCAAAGATGTTTCCCATTGTACTATCTTCCCATCCCGGTACAATAATAGGTAAGTTTTTCTCTGCAGCTGCATACATCCAGCTATCTTTTAAATCTATTTCGTAATATTCTTCTAAAACACCAGATAACAACATTTTATACATGAATTCATGCGGAAAATAACGTTCTCCTTTGTCATCAGCATCTTTCCAGATTTTATAAATGTGTTTTTGCAAACGACGAAATGCTTCATGTTCAGGAATACAAGTATCTGTAACACGGTTTAGTCCTCTTTCAAGTAAAGCCCATTCGTCCTCAGGTGTTAAATCACGATAGTTAGGCACTCTTTCGTAGTGAGAGTGTGCTACTAAATTCATGATATCTTCTTCCAGATTGGCTCCGGTACATGAAATAATCTGTACTTTATCTTGTCTAATTATTTCGGCAAAAATTTTACCAATTTCTGCTGTACTCATAGCGCCAGCCATACTTACCATCATTTTCGCACCATTTGCCAATTGTTGTTCGTATGCTTTTGCAGCATCAACCAACGAAGCAGAGTTAAAATGTAAATAATGTTTTTCAATAAACTGACTGATAGGTCCTTTCATTTTTTTTTTGTTTTTTTTGTTTTTTTTGAATTAAAAGTTTAACCTTTTAGATGATACTGCAAATTAATAATTTTATGGATATTAACATTTAATTTACAGGTTTTTTTTTATACTTTTTTAGTGTACCCTAAAATCTTCAATACATCGTCAGAAGTTTGTTGTTCTGAGAAAACTTCGGTAGCTAAAATGCCATTTTCGTCACGATCTATTAAAATATGTTTAGGCTGCGGAATCAAACAGTGATGTAATCCACCGTAACCTCCAATGGTTTCCTGATATGCACCAGTATTAAAGAAACCAATATATAATGGCTTTTCTTTGTTGTATTTAGGCAAATAAATGGCGTTCATATTTTGCTCTGAGTTGTAATAATCGTCACTATCACAAGTCAAACCTCCTAATAAAACCCGTTCGTAAGTATCATTCCAACGATTGACCGCCAGCATAATAAAACGTTTGTTTATAGCCCAAGTATCCGGCAAAGTAGTAATAAAAGACGAATCGATCATATTCCATTTTTCTCTATCATTTTGTTGTTTTTGATACAAAATCTGATAGATTGCGCCACCGCTTTCACCTACTGTAAATGATCCAAATTCAGTAAAGATATTCGGAACATCAACTTCAGCTTCATCACATGCTATTTTAATCTGATTGATAATTTCATCAATCATGTATTGGTAATCGTACTCGAAAGCCAATGAATTTTTGATAGGAAAACCACCTCCAATGTTCAAACCATCCAGAGTAGGGCATTCTTTTTTAAGTGCAATGTATACTTTGATACATTTTACTAATTCATTCCAGTAATATGCTGTATCATTAATTCCTGTATTGATAAAGAAGTGAAGCATTTTCAACTCCAGTTTATCATTTTCCTGAATTTGTTTTTTATAGAAAGAAACTATGTTTTTGTATCCAATACCTAATCTTGAAGTATAGAACTCAAATTTAGGTTCTTCTTCGGCTGCAATACGAATTCCAATTTTGAATTTTCCTTTAATTTCAGCCTGAAGCAAATCTAATTCTTCATAATTATCAATAATCGGAATAGTGTTTTTATGTCCGTTATTGATTAGTCGTGCAATGTTGGTAATATATTCATCTCTTTTAAAACCATTACAAATTACATACGTACTCTTATTGATTTTACCATTTTCCAACAAATTCTCTACAATATTAATATCAAAAGCAGATGAAGTTTCTACATGAATGTTGTTTTTAAAAGCTTCATTCATAATATATTCAAAATGAGAGCTTTTTGTACAATAGCAATAATAGTATTTTGCTTCGTATTTGTTTTTTTCCATCGATTTTCTGAACCAGGCTTTCGCTTTATTGATATTTTCAGAAATTTGAGGTAAATAGGTGAATTTTAATGGCGTACCGTATTGTTCAACCAATTTCATCAAATCGATGTTGTGAAATTGAAGATTGTCTTTGTTTAATTTAAATTCCGTTTGTGGAAAATAGTAAGTTTGATTAATTAGATCAGAATATTTTGTATTCATTTAGTTTTCGATGTTTAGAATTGTAATTTTTTAATTTAGTGAACTGTGCTAAATCTAAAATTCAAACCCTAATATTCGCAAATACAATCTGCAGTTTTTCGTGTTCTGCTTTCGAATATTGAAAAACATCAAAACAAAGCGGACTTTTACTATTATAAAAACGGTTCAACATCCTTAGTAAGGAACTATTGAGCCGATTTCTATAAGAACTAAATTGTCTTTGTTTTTTGTTTGTTTTCATCGTGGCAAATGTAAAAAATAATATATACCTAAAGCAAAGCTTTTTATTAAAAAAACTTTAAGATTTATAATCTTGAAACGCGTCTAGAATCAATTTATTTTCAACGGATTGATTAATTTTTATTTTCCCGATTCCTTCAATTAATGCAAATTGAATCAAACCGTACTCATTTTTTTTGTCGTGAATCAGTAATTCAAGGATCGGATCGATGTCATTTTCTTCGATTTTTACATCATCATAGATACTCTTTATTGCCGTTTTAATTTCGGTATATTCTTCTGCTGTAATTAAGTTTTTATGCAATGAAATATAACTTTCTAAAATCATTCCAATCGCAATGGCTTCACCGTGTAACAACGTTGTTTTGGTTTGGCTTTCTAAAAAGTAACCTTCGATAGCGTGACCTAAAGTGTGACCAAAATTCAATGCTTTACGAATATTTTTTTCAGTTGGATCCTGAATTACAATATCATTTTTAATTTCTACAGAGCGATAAATTAATGCATCAAAATCGGCAAAATCGATAGCTTTAAGATCTAAAAATTGCTTCCAGTAAGCAGAATCATATATTAGTCCATGTTTTAGCATTTCGGCCAAACCAGAACGCATTTCGCTTTGCGGTAAAGTTTCAAGGTAATCAGTATCAATTAATACCATTTGAGGAACGTTGATAACGCCAATCTGATTTTTGAGATTTCCTAGGTCAACTCCGGTTTTGCCTCCCACAGAAGCATCAACCATGGATAATAAAGTAGTAGGAATGTTTATAAAATCTAGTCCACGTTTGAAAGTCGAAGCTACAAATCCGCCAAGATCTGTTACAACACCACCACCAAGATTAATAACAAGCGATTTTCTGTCGGCACCAAGTTCTGTAAGTACTTTCCAGATTTCAATACAAGTTTCTATATTTTTATTGATTTCTCCAGATTCGAATTCAATAATTTCTATTGTTAAATCGGTTTCAAGTAAAGGCAAAAATTTTGGCAAACAATGCTCATTTGTCTCATTATCAACTATAATAAACAAATTAGAGTATTTATTTTCTTTTAAATGATTATTTAGGGCTTCGTAGGCATTTTGGTTAAAATGTACGAGATAATTATTAGCTTGAATAGATTGCATATTTGTGTAGTTAATTGAAAACGCAAAATAAGGCATTTTTAAGGAAATAATATTCAAACTTTTGTTCTTATTTGTTTTAAAATGAATGATTCTATTTAAGGTTTAGGTATTTGTTTTTAATTTTTTAAAACCAATATTTCATAATAACGTAAACTCTTACTTAATAAATTAAGGTATTACATAATTTTGTTATCGATATTAAAAATTATGCTATGTTTTAGTAAATAATATTCAAAACTCTATCTATATTTGCACAAAAAACTGACCTTAATGGAAAAAATATTCGATAACACTCAAGTTGCATTTTCGTTAAAAAGCGATACTGAACTAGATAGAGCTTATTTTCTTTTTAAAATGATCGACAGCCAACCCTTAGTACGAATAGGAACTGCTGTTACCAATTTTGCCATAAAAGCAAATCTTCCGGTAGAAGGATTAATTCGTGCAACTGTTTTTGACCATTTTTGTGGTGGTGTAAACGAGAATGATTGTATCACTGTTGTAGATAAAATGTTTACAAAAGGTGTTTCATCGGTATTGGATTATTCGGTTGAAGGAAAAGAAGAAGAAGAGCAGTTTGATGCTGCTTTAGAAATGACCTTAAAAACTATTGAATTTGCTAAAGAACGTTTGGCGATTCCGTTTGCTGTATTTAAGCCAACAGGTTTTGGTCGTTTTGAATTGTATGAAAAACTAGGAGAAAAACAAACGTTGACTCCGGCAGAACAAGCTGAGTGGGATAGAGTAGTAGCGCGTTTTGATCATGTTTGCGGTGAGGCGCACAGAAAAGATGTTGCTTTATTGATTGATGGTGAAGAAAGCTGGATGCAGGATGCTGCTGATGATTTGGTTACTGATATGATGCGCAAATACAATAAAGAAAAAGCGATTGTTTTTAATACTTTACAAATGTACCGTTGGGATCGTTTGGATTATTTGAAAAACCTGCATGAAATTGCCAAAAAAGAAGGTTTCTTTATTGGAATGAAATTGGTTCGTGGCGCTTATATGGAAAAAGAAAACAAAAGAGCGGAAGAGAAAAATTATGTTTCGCCTATTTGTGTTTCTAAAGAAGCTACAGATATTAATTATGATGCTGCTGTTCACTATATGTTAGAGCATTTAGAAATCATGTCAATTTTTGCAGGGACTCATAATGAATTGAGTTCTTATAAATTGATGGAAATGATGCAGGAAAAAGGAATTGCCAAAAACGATAATAAAATCTGGTTTGGACAATTGTACGGAATGAGCGATAATATTAGTTATAACCTTGCCGAAAACGGTTATAATGTAGCTAAATATTTGCCATTTGGCCCTGTAAAAGATGTTATGCCGTACCTGATTCGCCGAGCTGAAGAAAATACTTCGGTTGCAGGACAAACAAGCCGCGAATTGTCTATGATTAAAGCAGAACGCAAACGTAGAAAAGGGAAGTAGATTTTAGATTTTACTATATAAAAAAACTCCATTTGCGTTGCAAATGGAGTTTTTTTTATTGAAATTTTTAAGCTCTTTTAGAAAGAAACCTGGCATTGTAAAACTACCATTCCTAAACGATCGCTTTGTTTGTATGCGCCAATAAGTGTTTTGTCATAAACAGCTCTGTTTTGGTAATTTAAACTAAATTTTGGTCCCAAAGTTCCGGTTGTATAATAATTAACACCCAATTCATACATCGTCATTGGTGTATCTAAGGCTTCTAAATCAGCAATTTGTATGGCTGCATAAGGCTGAAAACGCCCTTTTTTTGCTTCATTATCTGATTTTCCGAAAAGATATCCTAGTTGGGCGTAATATATATTTCCCGTTCCTACACCTATAAATCCAGCGCCGGATCCATTAATAAGAGTATTATCACCAATAGCGGGATTTGGAGTATTAACAGACTGTATATAGTTTTTACCGTAATTATTGTTGTTAAAGGCAGCATATGCTGTTAGAGCTGCGCCATTAGCGTTAATTGGACTGTCATAAAAAACATCAAAACCTAAAACGTTCATATCATCGTATGCTACAGTTGCATCTGGTGTTAAATACCACATAGCTTTGGCCTGTGTCAGATAACCTAATGCTACATTAAAAACTTTTTTGGTTCCTAAATAAGTTCCTTTATGATAAGCATCTTCAATTGATTCTTTATCTAAGAAAGAGTACGTTAAAATTCCGGAATATTGTGCTCTTGGTGTTTCGGTGCTTAAGGTTGAATTCAGTCCAAGATTATTGTTTGCATTTCGATACGGATTGGTAATTGCCGCACGATAATTAAATTTTCCCAGATCTCCTTTCGCGTAAATACTTAAATTTCTATTCCCGAAAGTTGATGATGTATTAATGAATTGCTGATACATTGGTGTATCTAATGTAAGCTGAGAAGAGGAGCTGTTTGCTGAATAACGGGTTGTTCCGGCTCCCCAGGCCGTTAAACCACCACCAATATGAAGGCTTTTATTAAAATGATATTCTCCTAAAGCATCCATAACAGAAATTGGCGCATTTGAAGGACCATTATTCTGTGTGAAATTAATATTATTCTGACCTAATTGTAAATGAAAGAAAATATTATCTGTAATCATTCCCATTGCCTGTAAACGCAAACGCCTGATCACAATGTCGTAAGTGTCACTAACTTCATTTGTACCAATTTTACTGCCTTCGTTTAATTCGGCGTATCTTCCCCAAACCTGGAGATTCATTCCAAATTTAATGTATTTTGAGCCGTCAGGACTGATGTTTACAACGTTAAAAGGTTTTTCCTGGGCAAGTACACTTATGGCGTTTAGGATAACAAATAATAAAATCAGGGCGAGTCTTAGATGTGGCATTTAGTTATGTTTAAAATTAATTATAGGCTTTTAGTTTATTAATAGTTGTTAAACTGAAGATTACTTAGGTTTTTATAAGTACCGTTTTCAAGGTTTATTAATTCCTGATGTGTACCCTCTTCGGTTATTTTTCCATTATCTAAAACTAAAATTTTATCAGCATTTCTAATAGTCGAAAGTCGGTGAGCGATAATAATACTTGTTCTTCCTTTCATTAGTACTTCTAATGCTTCCTGAACTAATTTTTCGCTTTCACTATCTAATGATGATGTCGCCTCATCTAATATTAAAATACTTGGGTTTTTAAGCAACGCTCTCGCAATCGCAATACGCTGACGTTGACCTCCTGATAATTTTACACCGCGTTCCCCTACAACTGTTTCAAATTTCTCTGGGAAACCTTCAACAAAATTCAAAGCATTGGCCTGTTTTGCAGCCAGCATAATCTCTTCATCGGTTGCATCTGGTTTTCCGTATGCAATATTTTCTTTGATGGTTCCTCCAAATAAAATAACGTCCTGAGGAACGATACTCATATTTCCACGAAGATTTTCTAAATCATAATCGTAAATATTTTTTCCGTCAACCGTAATTTCTCCTGACTCAATATCATAAAAACGCAATAATAAAGAAGATATAGTTGATTTTCCTGCTCCACTTGGGCCTACAATGGCAATTTTCTGTCCGAATTCGGCAGTGAAGTTTACATCTTTTAAAACTTGTACTTCCTTTCTTGAAGGATAGCTAAAAGCGACGTTTTTGAAAGAAACATTTCCTTTGATTTTTTCTAAAGGTTCTCCATTTTGCGTTGCATTTATTTTTTCAGGAGTTTCTTCTAATAATTCAAAAACTCTTTCGGTAGCACCAATTGCTTTTTGAATTTGTGCATATAATTCGGCAATTCCTCCAAAAGAAGCTCCTACAAATGTAGAATACAATACAAATGAAATCAATTGTCCTACGCTCATTTCGCCGGCAATGCTTAAACGTACACCGTACCAAACTACGGCTACGATGGCACCAAACAAACAGAAAATGATAAAAGAGGCAAAATAACCACGGTATTTGCCGCCTTTGATTGCGAGTTTTACCACTTCGCTGATTTTGCCTTTGTAACGTGCAACTTCATACCATTCGTTGGCAAAAGCTTTTACAATACTAATTCCCTGCATGGTTTCTTCTACGATAACCTGGCTCTCTGCCACCTGATCTTGTACTTGTTTAGAATATTTTCTAATAAAACGACCAAAGATTACTGCGGCAACCGCTACAAGAGGAACTACGGCTAACATTAATAAAGTTAATTTAAAACTTTCTGTAGCCAATAAAATAACGCCACCAATAATAAGTATGAATTGACGTAAGAACTCTGCAATTGTTGATGTTAATGTATCCTGAATTTGTGTAATATCTGCACTAATGCGGCTGTTTAGTTCTCCAACTCTTTTTTGAGAAAAGAAAGTCATTGGCAACTTAACTAAATTGGTGTATAAGGACAAACGCAGGTTTGCTAATGTATTTTCGGTAAAATTCACAAATAATGATAATCTGAAGAAAGAGCAGAAAGATTGTAGAAACAGGATTACGATTAATCCCAATGCAATTTGGTTGGCCTGATCGTTATTTTTGTTTTTGACACAATCAATCAACATTCCCATTAATTTAGGAAAGGCGAGGGCAGTGGCTCCTGTAAGTAACAAGAAAAACAATCCAACATAAAATTTCCATTGGTGTTTTCCGGCGTATTTGAATATTATGGTTGCTTTGTTAAGTGAAGTAGCGGTAATTTTTGATTTTGGTAAATCATTTTCTTTAAATCTTGCCATTTGAGTATACAATTAAGGTACGCAAATATAGGATTATAGCAAGTGAACACAAAACAATATTATAAATTAGGGGTGTTGATTTGTGTTTTTAACTAAATGTGCAGCAATCACAAATTTTATTTCTTTTTTAAAAAGCTGAAAAATAGATTACTAAATACAAGCATTAAAATTTATTTCATTTTTTTTATAAAAAGGCTTGCAAATACAAAATCTAGCTGTATATTTGCACTCGCAATCACAAACGATAGCAACCTAGTAAAATAGGGCGATTAGCTCAGCTGGTTCAGAGCACCTCGTTTACACCGAGGGGGTCGGGGGTTCGAACCCCTCATCGCCCACACAAAGACAAACAAAGCCATTGGAATCCAATGGCTTTTGTCGTTTACATAACTTATAGTAAACAGTCACACTATCTTTTATGTTTAATCTGTTACTTTTAAATGCTGAATTTGCCCATCAACAATATCAAAGTGAAATTTTAGCGCGATAGGGCTTCCTGGAAATGTTCCTGCACATTCTGCAGTTAAGATGCTAGTTGTGCCGTTTTGGGTATATTCCAGTGGTTTCATCACTGATTGGTAATTCTTGTTTGAGTGATCGATCCAACGCTCTATTTCAAGTCTCCCATTATGCGTTTTACCTTCGTCAAACACTACTGCATTTTTTGAAAACAAATTGGCATACGTCACGGCATCAAATTCGTTCTGTGCTTTAATCAAGTCTGTTAATACTTTTGGTAAGTTCATTGTTATTATTTTTAAAGATTATTAAATTGTTGGTACAGTACCGCCATCGATTACATATTCAGTTCCTGATAAATAACTGGCTCTCGGAGAAACAAGAAAACCAACCAATTCAGCTACTTCTTCCGGCTCAGCAGGTCTGCCGTATGGTATTCCGCCCAATGCATCCATTACACCTTGCTGTGCTTCTTCTACCGTGCTATTGGCGTTTCTTGCAATCTCGGCCAACCAGGCTTTCGATGCTCCTGTATTGATCCATCCGGGAGAAACAGTCAGTACCCGAATACCTTTAGGCGAAACTTCATTTGATAAACTTTTACTATAGTTTCTTAAACCTGCTTTTGCAGCCGCATAAGGCAAGGTGGAGTCATATAGTGGCAGCATTCCCTGGATAGAAGCTATATGAATAATAACTCCGTTTTTTCGATCTATCATTTGAGGTAAAAATCCCCTGTCAAGTCGAACCGGAGCAAGCAAATTGGCCTGTAGGGTTGATTCCCAATCTTCATCAGATAATGCAGTAAAGCCACCGGCAGGTGTTGTTGAAGAACCAAGATTGTTCACCAAAATATCAAGCCTTCCGTAAGCAGATAGTACTTCGCTGACAACTTTTTGTGTTCCTTCTGCTTTACTCAAGTCGGACGGAATAAAATGTAGCTTGCTGTTTTCCTCTTCCGGTGCATTTCTTGCAGTGATAATAACCGTCGCCCCAGCTTGCAGCAGCCTTTTTGCAATGGCTCTTCCAGTTCCTTTTGTGCCTCCAGTTACTAAGGCAATCTTCCCTGATAATTCATTTTGATAATCCATGTTATGTCGTATTTTTAATTTCTATTGTACAAATCTCGGAAGTATGTTACTTCCTCACAAGTACGGAGTTACGATTCATATAGGGATAAATTTTTCCCCTATTGCAAAAATTGGCAGATAGGTTTACTTTTGTAATATGTATGAGAGAAAAACAATACCGAACTTAAATTGTGGACTTGATCTTATTGGTGAAGTGCTTTATGGCAAATGGAAAATACGTTTGCTTTGGTTTATCAATGAAGGCCATAAAAGGCCAAGTGAATTGCAGCGTAAAATACCGGATGCATCCCGCAGGGTTTTAAATATTCAGCTGAAGGAATTAGAGGAACATGAGCTTGTTTCAAAAATTATTTACCCAGTTGTGCCTCCTAAAGTCGAATATAGTCTGACAGATTTTGGGAAAACACTAATTCCTGTAATTTCAGCCATTGGAAATTGGGGAGATGAGCATGAAGAGCGTTTACGATCCGTTATTTTAAAACGTTTAGATTAATATTTTTTATTCCAAAATGCAACAGTTCATTTTTTTATGTTTCAAAAAATAAATCTCTTTGCTTTCTTTTAAAACTTTGCGGTACATTACGTAAGGAAAATCAATAAGTACTATATATTGACCAGAATCACTTAGAAAAATCACATTTAATATGAGAAGAAATCTACACAAACAAAACATATTCAATGTTTTATATACATTTCTTATTGTAGTAACAATCTCTTGTAATAATCAAAACAAATCAAATCAGATTCAAACAATTGAAAATAAAACTGATTCTATAAGATTAAAATACACCTCCGGAATTCGTTCCATATTAGAAGATAGCAAAGGAAATATCTGGTTTGGCAGTTACAACGAAGGAGTGAGTTTGCTTCATAATGGGAAACTCCAATATTTTACCACAAAAAACGGATTAAGTCATAATCAGGTCAGGAATATTTATGAAGATAAGAATGGCATTATCTGGTTTGAATGTGGCAAAGGATTAAGCACGTACGACGGGCACAAAATGACCATTTACAAAGAACGAAATTATAATTCAAAAGAGGAATGGAAAATAAACGACACTGACCTTTGGTTTAAAGGTGATGCAATAGAATCCTACAATAAACTTGAAGGTAATCCGGGCGTGTATCAGTATGACGGGAAACAACTTTCGTATCGCACACTGCCCGTTACAACAAAAGCGGGACACGAGAATCATTATTCAATTTCAACAAATTTTGTGAGAAGTAAAAACGGAACGCTGTGGTTTGGGACTTTTGGTGCTGTGATTGGGTATAATGGCTCAGATTTTAAATTAATAGATGATGCCTCTTTAGAGCTAAATGATCAAACAGGACATTTGCATGCCCGCAGCATAATGGCAGACAGCAAGGGAAATCTTTGGATAGGTAATAATGGAATTGGTGTCTTGAAATATGACGGAAAAAAAGTAATCAATTTCACCAAGCAGCAAAAACTGATCAAGGAGGAAACCAAAGGCAATTCTCTTGAGAAAGTTTTTTCTATTGGAGAGGATAAACTAGGGAATATTTGGTTTGGGACTGTAGGATCTGGTGTATGGAGATACGATGGTAAGTCTGTGAAAAATTTCAGTAAAGAGGATGGAGTAGAGAGCAACCATATTTGGGTTGTATATAAAAGCAAAAAAGGCGAATTGTGGCTTGGAGGAGCAAGCCCGAGTGGTGTATATCGATTCAATGGTGTTTCTTTTAAAAGAAAGTTTTAAATGGTTAATGATAGATAAATTTAAATCTGCTAAGATTTTCAATTACATTTTACCAAGTTCAAGTTGTTTCATTCTGCCAACTTCTTTTTCGTTTTCATAGCTTTCTTCAGAATATTCCTTATAGCCCCATTTACCATTTGTACGGTTCTAAAAATAAAAAATAACTCTTTATAAATTATTCAGAATTTATGTCTAAGCTAGTATAAATAAGCTAATAAATAGCTTTTAGGAATAACAAAAAACTCCTTAAATAAGTAAGAAGTTTTTTGATCTGATTTCTACTTTGTAATACATTTATGTCTTTTCTGTTTTTGGTAATTCCCTCCAGGAATAACTTTTATGTACTATTTTCCAATTCCTCTGATATTTAAGGATTAAAAAATAATCGGTAAAAATTCGCTGATTCGGTATTACGATTTCTGCTTTTGCTATTGCAGTATCTTTTTCAATATCAATAGAAACAATGCTTCCAATTCTGTTTGTCTTTTCTCCAGTTTTTATATTAGAAATATATTGTTCTCCTGAACGTATCCATAAAGTATCTTTTGCCACAGTGTATAAATTAAAATTAGGATCAAAAGCTTTGCGTAACCTTTCGGGTTGCCCGTTTGCCGTTCCTTCAATATAGTCGAGTAATATTTCTGTAATTTGTTCTAAATCGCTTAAAGCAAAAGTATTAGTGCTTTTAGAATTAGAATTTAAAATTTTGATCACCTCATTTGCCACATTTACACCAGAACTTGGATTTTGCCCGGTTACAAACCTTCCGTCAACAATATAAAATGCATCTCCACCTTGATCAGAATACACAAATTTCCCCTCATTACGTGTAATTTCTTTGTCTATCGAGAACGGAAATGCTTTATAATATTCGGCTTCTTTATTTTCGAAAAGATCGGGATATCCTGTAATTTTTTTTCCTGCGTATAGCGAATTTTTCTTTTCATCCTTCAAATTGATAATTCCGGCAGTTCCGTGGCAAATTGCAGCAATAACACCGTTTTTGCTGTAAATACTTTTTGCGATTTTCTGAATCGTAAGGTCATCTGCAACCCCGAACATTGCGGCACCACCGCCGCTATAAAAAATCGCCGAATAGTCTTCGGTTATGATTTCAGCGGGTTTCTTAGTACGCTCCAATTTATCCATAAACCAACCGTCGTACAAATATTTTTTTTGCAAAGGATCTGATGTATTAATATAACCAACAGGGATAGCACCACCTTTAGGACTTATAAAATCAACTGTATATCCGGCTTTTGTAAATATATCGTACGGAATGACAATTTCTTCGAAATGATTCGCCGTTGGAATTTTAGTGTTTCCATAAAAATCCTGATTGGAGGTTACAAACAAGATCTTATTTTGCGCATTTGTAACTACAGGCTGTAAACCTGCAAGAACAAGTAATACGATTATTATTTTATTCATTTACTGAAAAATTATAAGGTTTTGAATTGAAGAAACAGGTAAGTATTATTTTGCTTTAGCGACTGTTGCCTCTACGGTTTTATGAGGTGTTCTGGCCGAAATTTTATCTACAATTAGCCAACCCTGATTGGTTTTCATGAAATGAAAGTAATCTGTAAATAATAGTGTTGCAGTACTGATTTCTACTTTTGCAACGGCCACATTGTTTGTTATATCGACAAATACAGTTCGAGCCGACCAATTCTTGGGTCTGTCGTGTTTTTGGAAGCCAGTAATATATTTCGATTTAGTTACAACATTCACTTTATCATCAGCAAAATATTTTAATTGCCAGGTATCATGAAATGACGAACCTACTTTGATGGAATCTCCCGTAGCTTGCCCTTCTAAATATAGATTGATTGTTTTTTCGATCAAAGCCAGGTCGTTTGTAGTGTCACTTACCTGAGCATTTACAGTAAAAGATAAAAGAATAACGGAAATAAACAAAAACACTTTTCTCATTTTTAAAATTTTAAGTTATTAATAATGAGAACAAACTTCAGGTATATGAATCTTTTAAAGGTTTTAATTTATAAATTAGAACTCTGATTTTATAATATCAAACTCATTTAAAGTAAGTTTTTTGATATTCTGCAGGGGTTAAGCCAGTTGTTTTTTTAAATGCAGTAAAAAAGGCCGATTTCGAATTAAAACCACTATCGTAACCTAAATTTTCGATCGTATAATTCGTTTCGGTTTCTAATAACTTTTTTGCTTTGTCTATTCTGTATTCTTTTATAAGGCTGGAGAAGGATTTGCCTAATACTTCATTCACATATTGAGAAAGAATATGCTTGGTTAATTTTAGTTCTTTTGCGGCTTCTTCTAGACTAAAATTAGGATTAAGAAATAGTTCTTTTTCAACTATTACTGATAGTTTTTGACCTATTAGATTCAATGTTTCCTTGTCAATTACCTTGTTTTTGTATTTCTCTTTTTCATTAAAAAAAGTCGATTCGCTATTTGTTTTAAAAACTAAAAGCAAAACAATTAAATACAAAACAAACGTAAAGGATAGAGCTCCAACAATGTAAGAAGTATAGGCTGCCATACTATAAGCTAACCATATAAATGCAACGCCAAAATAAATACTAAGAAACCATATATCTATTCTTTTTAAGGTTTCTTTTTCTTTGATTTTTAGAAAAATAGAGCGAAGGTATTTTAAGGACAAAATAATATAAATGAACCATTGTGAATATATGGCGCATACAATCCATTTACTCCAAATTGCCCGATGCTCAACATAAGGATAAAAAATCCCTAAAATGGTGATTACTAATAAATAGTACACGACATGTTTGGTCCAGTTTAATTTTTCAACTTTATATGATTTTAGATATAAAAAAAGAAACGGGCCAATCAGAACGCAGGCAGAAAGTCCAATTTGAATAAAAATATTAGACAAATGCGGATTAAAATAAAAAAAAATCGATTTAACGATTCTGACACTTAAAACCAGTAGGAGTAAGGATAAAAAATAGTTGGTAAAATTTTTCTTTTTAGCATTAATAGCAAAATAGATCGAAAGTATAAAACCATTAAAAGCTCCTAAAGCACTAAAAAAGAAAAGCAACTGGTTTGACTCTATCATTATTTTGTTTAATTAATTTTTCTATTGATCTAATTAAAATCCGGATAAACGTAAGGCGAATATAAGATTTTTTTTCACTACGTTTTCTTTACTTTTTTTGATTGAATTTGAAATAGCTTTTCAGCATTATTCAATTAAAATACATTTAGAATAGAAGTTTCAGAATATTTTTTCTGCATATTATTAAATAACACTCTTTTAAGAAAAGTAAATAAGCTCTCCAATTTTTATTTATCCTTTTACGGAATGATTGTGTAACAAATTAAGCAAAAGACTACATATATCATATCAGTAAAACAAAATAACTAATAAAACTTAAAATATGAATGTATTACAATGGCTCTTTTTTATTTTTATCATGCAGATTATTCACGGATTATCTACCTGGAAACTGTATGCAAAAGCCGGCAGAAAGCCTTTAGAAGCCTTTATACCCATTTATAATTTAGTAATTTTAATGAAAATTATAAATCGTCCGCGTTGGTGGGTTTTCTTGCTTTTTGTTCCTATCATCAATCTCCTGATGATTCCTTTAATCTGGATAGAAACTATTAAAAGTTTTGGAAAAAACTCGACACTCGATATTGTATTGGTTTTGCTAACCTTAGGATTCTATATTACTTTTTTAAACTATACTGCTGAAAAATTAACTTATATTGAGAACAGGGATTTACAGCCTAAAACAAATACCGAAGATACCATTGGCTCTCTTTTGTTTGCTATTATTGTAGCCACACTGGTTCATACCTATATTATACAACCCTTTACGATTCCGTCTTCATCATTAGAAAAAACATTGTATACGGGAGATTTTTTGTTTGTTAGTAAAATTAATTTTGGTGCCAGAACTCCTATGACGACTGTAGCATTGCCTATGGTTCATGATTCTATTCCGCTTACGGGTTTAAAATCATATTTGTTTAATGATGATTTTACAAAAAAAGAAACATCATTATTAAACAAGCTTCAATTACCTTATTTTAGATTTCCTGCTTTAGAAAAGATCAAACGCAATGAGATTGTAGTTTTTAATCAGCCTGCAGATACACTGCGTGATATGGACAACTTCAAACCGGACAGAAACTATTACAAACCAATTGATAAAAAAACAAACTTAGTAAAACGATGTATTGGAATACCTGGCGATTCTCTGGAAATTCGGGATGGAAACATTTATATCAATGGTAAATTAGATCAATTGCCACAAAGTGCAAAAGCACAATATAATTTTCTTGTAGATACAAAAGGGCAAACTATTAGTCAGGACGCTCTTTTGCATAGATATGGCGCTCGAGAAGGTATGAAATACGAAAATGGAGATTATGCACTTACAAATACGGGGGAATATTTCCTGACCTTAACAGATAAGGAAGCGGCAGCAATAGCCAATAATCCCATTGTAAAGGAAGTTAAAAAACATTTAACACCTAAGGGAGAAGATGGAGGCGTTTTTCCTCATATTGCATCATTGGGTTGGAATATAGATAATTTTGGTCCTATTTATATTCCCCAGAAAGGAAAAACTATAAAATTAGATCTTAAAACGCTTCCTTTTTACAAGCGAATTATACAGGAATATGAAAAAAACACACTGAAAGTTCATGGCAATGATATTGTTATAAACGGAAAAGTAAGTACGACATATACCTTTAAACAAGATTATTACTGGATGATGGGAGATAATCGCCAAAATTCTTTAGATGCCAGATTTTGGGGTTTTGTTCCTTTTGATCATGTTATAGGCAAACCTGTATTTATCTGGTTTAGTTGGGACAAAGACGGCAAAGGCATTAACAAAGTACGATGGAATCGTGTTTTCTCTGTAGTAAACGGAGACAGTGAACCTCAATCATATTTGATTCATTTTCTATTGGTATTAGCTCTTTATATTGGGGTGAATAAACTAATAAAAAGAAAACAAAAAGCATAGCTTGATTATATGCGTTATAGAATAATCATATAAAAACCAGCAATTTATTCGAAACAAATCTAAATTATAAAACTCCAAAATCGTAATGACTTTGGAGTTTTTTATTGAAATAAATCTTCAAAACTAGTTATAGATTTCTTGATTTAATTTCTTTATTCAATAAACTTAAATTGATCAACATGGGAATAAAAGTTATGGGTAAAATAAAAATCGGGATAAATGTGGCGATAGATACGTTTTTAAGCCCTTTTACGCTTAAAATATAGACTATAATGCCAATGGCTAATAAAAAAATAACGCCAAAACCTATCGAGACACCTTTGAATAAATCTCTTTTTTTTATTAATTTTTCGTTTGTTAATTCTTCGTAAATATTTTTTTTCATAGGTTGGTTTGGTTAATTTATTATGGAAATTTTGATTGGTCTTTTTGTTGGTTTTTTATTTAAAACTCTGTTATATTCTATATAACAACAGTAGTTCAATTTATTAAATACTATTTATACAATAAAGAGCTTTCTTTTTGGCTAATATAATAATTTTTTTTTGGATTAGTTTGGGGACTTATTTTGAATTTGAGACGAAATTTTTTCTGGACTTCTTTTCGATTTTGTGCATAAATGTGATTCAAAAAAAGCAATATTTATTTCAAAATGTTGTTTAGGAAGATCTGAATATTTTATAAATTTTATTGATGAAGATTGACTGAAGAAAAATGCGTTTTTATCGAAAGAAAAATAGGGGTTCTGTTTTAGTGAAGAATGTTTATCTTTACTATGAAAACTCCCAAAATAAAAATTAAGATACTTATTATCAACTTATTCTTAATCGTTAATTTATAGTACTTACTTATTGTATCAACATATAATTTTAAAACCTATTAGAGATGGCATTTGATCATTATATACAGATAGAAAGGGTTGAAAAACTTACAAAAAAAGAATTTATAGATAATTATTACAAGCCGCAAAAGCCTGTAATTATTACCAAACAAATAGAAGACTGGCCAGCTTTTACTAAATGGAATTTGGAATTTATCCGAAAAGTTGCCGGAGACAAAAAAGTACCTTTATACGATAATCGTAAAACCGATTATACTAAAAAAGTCAATGAACCGGATTTTACAATGACGATGTCTGAATATATTGATATTCTGGAGAAAGGTCCAACTAATCTTCGTATCTTTTTATACAATCTCATGAAAGATGTTCCGTCTCTAAAGTCAGACATGCACTGGCCGCGTTTGGGTATAAGATTGCTCAAAAGCATGCCGCTTGTCTTTTTTGGTGGTCAGGATGCCAAAGTATTCATGCATTATGATATTGATTTTCCTAATATTTTTCATGTCCATTTTGATGGTCAAAAACAATGTGTTCTGGTCGATCCTAAAGAAACAAAATACATGTACCGACTACCATATTCATGGTTATGTAATGAGGACATTGATTTTGACAATCCAGATTTTGAACGTTTTCCGGCACTCAAAAAAGTGAAACCTTACATCACCAATCTTAATCATGGCGAAATGCTTTATATGCCAGAAGGCTGGTGGCATTATATGAAATACCTAACACCTGGTTTTTCGCTTAGCCTGCGCGCTCTTCCCGGAAGACCTTCGAATTTATGGAAAGGTTTTGCTAACGTTGCCATCATTCGATATTACGACAACTGGATGCGAAAAAGAAAAGGCCAGGAATGGCTGGATTACAAAGATGCCGAATCTATTCGCAGAACAAACGCTGCATTAGAAGCGCAAGAATAAGTCTTAAAATAAAGAATGTCAAATATTTAAAAATATAAAACTTCATTATTTCTAATGGAGTTTTATGTTTTAAAAACGTTTATTTCGCTACTCTTATTAATGATTTTGGTGGTTAACAGTATTATGCATAGACATTAAAAAAAGCCAAGCTTTCAAAAAATGATTATTTTGAAGGCTTGGCTTAATTCGTTTGTTATCTGTAAAAAGTATCGAGTTTATTAGTATCAAGGATAAATCATAAGGAAAACAAAAGCAAACAAGTTTACCAAAAGCACTACACCATAAACTATATTCGATTTTCCTTTGCTCAGCGACAACATTACGGTAAACACCGATAAAGCCAGCAGAACGATAGATTTTATATCAAGTCCCAGTATAATTGGCATATCCATCATGATGCAAACTACTGCAACGCTGGGAATAGTTAAACCAATACTTGCCAAAGCAGAACCTAAAGCTAAATTGATACTGGTTTGAAGCCTGTTTTTTCTTGCAGCAATAATCGCAGCAATCGCCTCAGGAAGTAAAATTATCGCGGCAATCACAACTCCAACCAAAGTTTTTGGAAGGTGATAACTTACAATAATACTTTCGATAGTAGGAGATAATGTTTTTGCGAGTAAAACCACAATACCCAAACTTACGATCAGAAAAACAAGGCTGGTATAAAAAGTTTTATTATCAATTGCTATTGGCTCGACTACATCTTCGTTTTCGTCATCACCAACAGTTAGAAAATATTGCCTGTATCTGCTAGTCTGTGCAAACAGAAAAGAGCCATAAATAACAAGACATGCAATCGAAGCAAAAACAAGTTGTGGTAATGAATAATAAGATCCTTTTACACTTTCAGTAAAAGTAGGGAAAACGAGTGTAAATACGATAATCGAAACCAGTGAAACCAAACCAATAGTCACTGAAGAGACCGAAAAATTTTGTTCGTAATGTTTTAGTCCGCCAATTAAAAGGCAAAGGCCGATAATTCCATTTAAAATAAGCATTGTAGCAGCATAAACTGTATCTCGGGCTAAAGAAGCTGCTTCAGTTCCTTCTGATAACATTAGCGATACAATAATCGAAACTTCGATAACGGTTATAGATATGGCCAAAATAATGGTTCCGTAAGGTTCTCCAACTCTTTCTGCTATTACTTCTGAATGATGTACGGCCGACATAACGCTAAGGATAAGCAATATACTGGCAATAACCTGAAAAATGCTGCTGTTGTCTATGAGTCCGCTAAAAAAAAGAATCCAGGCAAGTGCCGGAATCATGATGGTCCACTGAAGTAATCTTTTCATATATAAATGTTTTCTGCCAATAATTTTTAATGTAAAAAATGACATTTTAATTTCCTGTAATATAGGGCTTTTTACCGCAAGTACCAAAAACACTGGGACGTGTTCTTGAAAAACCGGCCTATAATAGTGGGAACTTTAGCTTCTGGAAGTCTTTTTTTCTAAAAATATGCAGTGCCATTTTTTTACAAAAACACAAATTTATAAACATGAAAAACATTTACTTTTTTATATTTTTCTATTCTTAAATAGCTTTAGTATATCTGGCCAAACTAAAAATAAAATCACTGATTCTCTTTTGCGTGAAATGACGGATTCTATTTTCAGTAAACACTATCCTGCTGTTCACTTCAGGATTCCCGCTCTTCTTTTAAATCAATAACAAGTTTACTGGTTGGAATTGCTATTCACAAAGGATTCATAAAAAATGTAAACCAATAAAAGTAAAATTGGATCTCTGAACCAGATTATTATGATTATTATCTGCGTCGCAAAACATTGAAAAATAAAGATATAGCGAAAAATATACTCTTTACATCCGGAAATGGAGGTCAGTATACTTTATAGTCGAAGATTTAAATTTGACAGTTGTTTTGAGCAAGGAAACTACAGATCTTTTAAAGCCAAACTGGTTCCCAAAGTTCTATTTTATTGCCCTCTGCGTCCATAATATGTACAAATTTGCCGTAATCGTATGTTGCAATTTCATCAAGGACAGTTACACCGTTTTCTTTGAGCTGATTTACAAGGCCTTCAATATTCTGAACGCGATAATTAATCATAAAATCTTTTTTAGAAGGTGAGAAATAGTCATCTCCTTTTTTGAAAGGACTCCATTGCAGAGAAGTAACTTCTTCAGGTTTGTCAACATTTCTCGATTCAAAAGTCGAACCCCAGTCATTGACATCAAATCCTAAATTTTTAGCATACCATTCACGAGTTTCTTTCGGATTTTCTGTAAAAAAGAAAATACCGCCAATTCCTGTTACTTTTGGTATTATGTTTTCTTTTTGATTTTTTTGATCTTCCATGTTATTATTAATAGATTATTTTTTAATTGTTAACCCCAAGTATTATCATAAATCTGATATCGTATGTATTCTAATTTCCTGTTATTAAATTCTAAAATTTTAATTAAGTCCATATCTGTAAAATATTCCAAATAAATAAAATCATCAACCGCTAACTTTCTAAAATTATAATTATCCATGAAAATGAATTTATCTTTTTTTTCAATTTCAGAAAATATTCTAATAACATTATGACTTGTAGCATCAGAATCATTTTGATTGGTAATTAATTTCTCCAGAACTTTAAAAGAACCTACTATTTTCTTTTGTTTATATAAATTTTTCTTCCATTTTATATTGCGCTCGTAGCCTTTAATTAGTGCATAAGTTAGGAGACCTAAAAAAACAATTTCTAATAAAATGAAGCTGTCAAAAAATGAGCTTTCAGTTGGGATCCCTTCTGAAAAATTTAAATAATAAAATCCATAAGACAAAAACAGCAGAATAATTATCCACAAAATACTATATCTGTCGTACTCCTTAATTCTTTCTTTCAGAAATAATATATCGTTTTCTGTTAATTCAAGCTGTTCCAAAAATTCAGTATTTTACAATTCTTTCGTCAATCTATCTAACTCTTTTAACAGCGTTGGAAATCTAAATTCCCCCGCCATACTCGCTATTTTATCAAAAGCTTTATCCAACTCAATTCCAATAGCAGTAATATACAATGGCTTTTTGCTATCGCCTCTAACTAAAGCTCTTTTGAGTTCTTCTATGGCTGCAAAATTTGTTTTTGCGACACCAATAATTGGGATTTTACTATTGAGTTTTTCGTATAAGCGGCCTCCCAAGCCGTATTTTTTTTCATCGTCTAAATACACAAAACCATCTACAATAATGGCTTCAATATTCGTTAAGTCAATTTTATCTAATAAACTGACAATACAAGGCAATTCTCTTTTATAAAATTCTCCCGGAATATATTCTTCGGCATTTTCAATGATTTCGGTGTGAATTTTAAAATTTTTACTTTCATTCCACTCTTCAAATTCAAGGCAGACTGTTTTTGCTTTTCCGTCATAATAATACGTATCAAAGGCTAATATCATTTTTTTAATTTGGTTTACATTATGGTTTTAATCGATTATACACGCAACGATCCGCGAAAACCTCTGGCTGCATAATATGAATCAGCTCCGTTGTGATACACAAAAACAGTATTGTATCGAAAGTCCGAAAATAATGCACCGTCTAACTTCCTGATATCAGAAGGAGTTGCAATCCAGCTCGAAGTTTTAGTGTCAAATTTACCCAGTTTCTGAAGTTCTTTGTATTCTTCTTCGTTAAGTATTTTAATTCCCATTTCTTCTGCCATATTTAGTGCACTGTCTTTGGGCTTGTTTTCTTTTCTTTTTTCTAAAGCTTCATGATCATAACATATACTTCTGCGGCCTTTAGGACTTTCTGCAGAACAATCATAAAAAACATATTCATCTGTATTTTCATCATAAGCAATAACATCCGGTTCACCTTCGGTTCTTTCCATTTCATCCAAAGACCATAATTTATCGGGATTGGCTTTCAGTTTTACGACTACTTTATTCCAATGTATACCGTTATGGCGTTGCATATTTTTTTCAAAACGCGCTTCTAAAACGCTAAGCAATTCTTCTTGCTGATCTATAGATAATTTATTTTTCATAACTTTTATTTTTATGATTGAACCGAAACAATTTTTCTTTCTAAAGGTCTGAAATACCATGACACAATCGTTAGTATAAGTAACAATATTGGCCCAAAAAGAGCAATAGGAGCATCTCCACAGGCTAAATGAGAAAAAATAGCCCCAGACATTACAAAAAAGAATCCTGCGTAAGCCCATTCTTTAAGTAAAGTAAATTTAGGAATTAATACCGCGAATACGCCTAATATTTTCCAAATTCCAATAATTGTTAAAAAATAGATCGGATACCCTAAATGATCCATCATTTCTACTTCTTCTTTCATTTTTATTAATTGTACTACGCCGGTTGATGTCATTCCCAATGCAAGCCAAAGAGTTGCAATCCAGTAAATGATTTTATTTCTTTTTGTCATGATCTTTTATTTTAATTTGCTTACGATATCTTGTAACCTGTTATGTGCCATATTAATGCCCTGCGCAAACGGCAGTTTTAGCATCTGGTCACGTAGATCAACTGATTTATAAATTACATGCATAGTCAATGTACTTGTTTCTTCAGAAATTGATTCAAAATCTAAAAATTCAAGCTGAGGGGCAAAAGGAGATTTCTCCATTTCAAATGTTCGTATAATTCTCACGTTTTGGCTATATTCATGAATTACACCATTTGCCTTAAATACCACGTTGCCATGAGGATCACTTGTCTCAAATTCATAACCTCCATATTTTTTGTTTTCGAGTTTAAGCACTTTTGTACTCATCCACTGTGCTACAATTTCAGGCTCGGTATAAGCTTTAAAAAGTAATTCTACCGGAAGATCAAACTCTCGGGTAATGACAAGATCCTGTTGACCCTCTTTGGCGCTAATTTTTGTTTTTAATTCCATAAGCCGTTTATTTTTTGGGTTTGTAATTTTTCATTAAAGCTTCTAATTTATTAAAGCGATCGTCCCACATTTGACGAAAAGGTTCAATAAAATCAGCTACTTCTTTCATCTTTTTTGCATTTGTGAGATAATAAATTTCCCTTCCATTTTGGTATTGACTTAGCAATTCACATTCTGCAAGGATTTGAATGTGTTTTGAAATGGTCTGTCGAGACGAATCGAAATTTTCTGCTATTACACCCGGTTTCATGGCTTGTATTGCTACTAAACTTAATATTGCCCTGCGGGTAGGGTCGGCTATGGCCTGAAATACATCTCTACGAATTTCCATTGTGCAGTTATTTGACTGCAAATATAATGCAGTTATTTGACTGCGCAAAACGTTTTATATTTTTTTTTTACTATTAATCAGTCATTTACAAAAAAAAGCTCTAAAATCTTTAAACTTTAGAGCTTTTATAAATTGATTTTATCAATTAGCATTGACAAACTTGCGTTCAAAAACCAAAAAACAGAATTAAAAAGCGAATTGAACTCATTTACAAAAGGATAGCTTTCTCAATATTTATTTGTTCTAAAAATGATTCATCGTGAGAAACCACAATCAATGTTCCCTGATATTCGTTGATCGCGGCCGTCAGGATTTCAACATTCTGAATATCCAGATTATTTGTAGGTTCATCCAATATAATAATGTCCGGCGATTCGTTGCTAATCGTTAAACAACAAAGCATTAATCGCATTTTTTCGCCTCCGCTTAAAATGCCGCAAGGTTTGTCCCAATATTCTTTATGGAACAAAAACCGATTCAACCTCATTTTGATCTCATGTTCTTCTAATCCTGCAACATTAAATTGTTGTGCCTGATCGTAAACTTTGAGTTCATTAGTAATAAGCGAATAATCCTGATCGATATAAACAGCTTTATTCTCTGCAATCCGCACACTACCTGATTTTGGGGATAGTTTACCTAAAATAATTTTAATAAGGGTCGTTTTACCGGATCCGTTCAGGCCGTTTAGCGCAATTCTCTCGCCGCTTGTTATTTCTAAACTTACATCTTTCTTCCAGAGCAATTGATCGTTGTAACTAAAGTTAATGTCAGTTGCCTTAAAAAGAATTTTTCCTTTATGCAAACCCGAATCATCAAAACCAAATTTCATCTGATCAATATCCGGCAATGCCGAGCGTATTTCGCGTAATTCTTTCGAAATTCCGTCTATTTTTTCTACATGAACACTTTTGAGTTTCGACGAACTGTTTTCGGCATTATTACGCAATGTATTCATCATGATGCGGGCAACACCTGATTTTTCCTGTTTCTTTTTTCCGCGGGCATCCAGTTTTTGCTGCCTTTCAAGAGTTTCACGTTCTTTTTCTTTGGCTTTTCGCAGGGCTTTTTCCTTACTTTGAAGATCCTGGTTTAAGGCATGATTTTCAATTTCTTTTTGACTGGTATAAAAATCATAATTTCCGCCATAAATAGTAATACCTCGTTTGCTAAGTTCATAAACGGTGGGTAACAGATTAAGCAGTTTTCGATCATGACTCACAATAATCAAACTACTATTTGTAGTTACGATAAAATTGTAAAGCAATTCTCTGGTCGCCTTGTCAAGATGATTACTGGGTTCATCAAGCAAAACCAATTCAGGTTCATGAATCAAAATACCGGCCAGGAATACTTTTGTTTTTTGTCCTCCGCTTAAGTTTTCGATTTTTTCTGCTAAATCCAAATCAGATAATTGCCAATATTTTAAGGCATTATCGCAACGTTCCTCAATAGTCCAGTCATCGTTTAAGACAGTCAGATTTTCTTCTGATACATTGCCGTTCAGTATTTCCCGAAGGGCATTGAGTTTGTGATTAACACGTAAAGCTTCGGCAATTGTGAAATGATTGTATTGACCAAAAATTTGCGGAATATAATACGGATCAGAGTTAATTCTTAGCTCTCCGTTTGATGGCTGTAATTCTCCCGCTATGATTTTTAATAACGTTGATTTTCCAATTCCGTTAGCACCAATTAGCGCTATTTTTTCGTGATTATTTACTGTAAAACTAATATTGTCAAACAATAAATCACTGTTATTGTGTTTATATGAAATGTTCTGTAGAGTAAACATAATTTCTTTCTATAAAAATGAATAAATAGAGTAACCGCAATTGCCGTTTACTCTCTAAATTGCCTGAAAGAAATTATTTTTCACATAAATTATTAGTCCTATTTTAAGATTACAAAGATACGATTTGTCTTTAATTATAAAAACAGATTTTTTTTAAAAGAAAAAACCACACTAAATTGTATTCAGTATGGTTTTAAAAATGTTCTAAGTTCCGTAAAACTCAGCTTATATTTTTTTGAGGGTTATTTTCATCTCTTTGCTGTCTAATATCAGTTCTTCATCTGTTATAGTACTTTCACAAGGGTATGGGGTTCCTGTTTCATCTTTTATCACTAAACTCTTTCCGCCTTTTGTCAAAGCAAAAGTACCATCAGTTATTTCTCTTTGTAAATATCCCGTCACATGTCCATCTTCAGTAAAAGTAAGCTGACCCTGAGTAAGAATAACATTTTTTAAAGAATCAGAAAGCGGCATTTTTGGTTCAACAGCGGTGATTTTCCAGGAGTTTACCAATTTATTGCGCCCTTTATGACATGAAACCATTAATACTGCCAATAATACAATTCCGAAGATAAATAATTTAGATTTTTTCATGATTTTGCGATTAAAGTTAGACCTCAGAAAATTACAAAAATATTTTTAATTAAAAATCTAAAAATCAAATATTTACAAATTAATCGGTAATTATACTTACAAAATTATATTTTTTGATTTATAATTTTAGTTTACTGACTCAGTGATGATTATGTTATTTAATTTTTAAATTATCCGTATTTATCGTAGAGACGCACAGCAGTGCGTCTACTACATGTGTAAGACGCATTGCTGTGCTTCCCTATGATAAGAATAATTTTATTAGAAAATTTGTGATCTGGCTTTTTTGAATTATACTAAGAACTTGAGATTGAAATTTTAAAAAAACACGAGTAAACCCGTTCAATCCGTAAAATAGGTGAGCAAAAACACAATACTAAAAAAAACTTCTCCCAAAACCTTAGTACCTTAGAACCTTAGCCTCTCAGTAGCTTTAAAAAAAAAACCTATTTCAAAGTCAAAGCTCCCAAAATCTCTTCGTACATAAATGGTCCGCCGGGATATTTTGCTGTATAATCAAGATTCATCCAAATCTGACCGCGTTCATCAATATGATAATGAATCTTCTTTTTATAACTTTCTTTTACAAAAAGCACATTCTTTATTAAGTAATTTACTTTTTCCAGATCGATCGTAGTACCAATTAGAATTTCAGGATAAATATGACCTTTTGTATGAATTAGCCTTGGAGTGCCGCCAATAGAGCGAATTGCAGCCGCCATTAAGATAGAGTGATCATCACAATCACCCGAAAAATATTCTAAGGATTCGCTCGCCGTCGCGATATAATCGCCTTCTTTGGGATCGTTTACATAATTCCAACGGCTATTAATCTCTTTGAATACAGCAAAACACTGAATAATGGTTCTGTAATCAGAATATCCTTTTATGCCTTTAAAATGCTTTGTCGTAGCCATTATGGCAAAATTTCGAACCTTTGGATTTTGATACTCGATAGCATTGATAATCTTTGACTTATTAGGAAACGGAAGCAGCTTTGCCACAATAATATCCTGCGGAAAAGGATTATCAGACATGGTATAAATCATCGAATTATAATCTTCAGAAATTTCACTAAAGCCATAATTACCTATAACACTTCCGTAAATTAAAACCAATATATAAACCGCGATACATAAAATAATAATGGTTCGCAGGTACATTAACAAAAAGGAAATCGCAGCAAAAACAAATATGAAAATAAATACACGATCGAGATTAAAAGCCCATTCTAAATCGATCAGGTTTTGATGCAGTATGATAAAAATCGGTATGGTAATCAAAAGACTCAACAGCATAATAATAATCCTGTCCCAGGGAGATTTCACCTGTAGTTTGGATTTTAATTGCGGAAAGTCAATTTTAGGGAATTTTATCATAAGAATTCAAAAGCAAGTATTTAAAGCGCTTTTACCGTTTCAACAAAAGTACTTTTTTTATCAATAATTCCCAGATCAAATAACTGATTTTGAATTTTAATGAATGCTTTTTCACTTAAATTCTTCTGAGACCATTGTGTCAGTTTTAGCCATTCCTGAATATCTTCAATTTTTTGATTGAAAAGCTCTGATAATGTTTTGTCTATATTTGGAATTTGAGTAAAATCGTGCGTTGTTTTGTTTATAATTTCTAATATTTTCTCGACAATTTTTGGGTTCTTTTTCAGGAATTCATCACGAACGGTAATTACAAATGACGGCCATGGAGTAGGGCAGTCGCCAACTCTTCTGAAAATTCCCTGATCTACAAGTGGTTTGGTCATAAAACGTTCCCACATAAAATAATCTGCAGTTCCTTTTGTCAGGGCTTCTACAGCTCCGTCGATGGTATTAATGATTTCAAATTGCAAATCATCTGTTTTCCAGCCATTCTCATGTGCGTTAACATACGCCATTAATTGCGATCCTGAACCTAATCTTGAAATGGCTACTTTTTTATCCTTAAGGTCTTTTACTGTATGAAAATCTGATTTTGCAGCAACATGAATTCCCCAGATCAAAGGTGATTGCACATAAATCTGAACAATTTTACTTGGATTTCCTGCCACAATATCTTTTACAATTCCTTCGGTTAGAATTACCGCAATATCCGCTTCGCCATCACGAAGCATCTGACACATTTTACCGGTTCCTTCAGGAATATTCTTCCATTGCAAATCAATGTTTTCTGCTTCAAATTCGCCATTTTCGATGCATAAATGCCATGGCAAATTGAAGTGTTCGGGAACACCAACAATTTTTACAGTTTTCATTTTAGTTAAGTTTAAGTTTGGTAAGCGTATTCTAAAGTTTAGTTTTTTTAATCTTAATTATCTAATTTTTCAATAAATCTGTTCTGTGTTTTTCAGAGAGACAAGGTTCTGCAAATTCTATTATTGACTGCGATTCGTATTCGTTTAAAATGCTTTTTACTAATGAATAATCTGTATTTCTCACGATTTCAACAGCAAAAAAAGTATCATTCAAAACCTCTGATATACAATTGATAGCTTTCAGTTTTTCTCTGATAATTGCCGCATCAAACTCTTTTTCCAGTACTAAAACCTGCACAATCGAATTTCCTGAGCTTTCTATTGTCTCTTTGTGCATGAACGTTTTCTCATTTTCATCATATTCAGCACGAAAAATATCATCGGTTGCAATCAAAGGCCCAAAAAACGGGATATTATCTAATTTAAAATACCCTTTCTCTAAATCTATAATTTCTGCCCACATTGTTTCTGAAACAATTTCTTCTAAGTAGGTACTGTAATATTTAAATAATATTTTTTTATGTGTGTCTTCTGCCATTTCTCTAATTATCTCATTTTCTAGTTGACTAATTCCCTAATTATTGCTGAGCCAATTTATTCAATGTATACGTAATCAATTCATCAACTGCTTTGTACGGATCTTCACTAAAAGTTCCGGTTGCACGGTTGGCAATAATAGCATTCAATGACAATGCTTTATGTCCTAAAAGTGCAGATAAACCATAAATTGCAGCAGTTTCCATCTCTAAGTTAGTAATTCTTTCGTCATTAAAACTAAAATTATCCATTTTACTGTTTAATTCTTCGTCCTGAATATTCAAACGCAATACGCGTCCTTGTGGTCCGTAAAAACCTCCGGCAGTTGCTGTAATTCCTTTGAATATTTTATCCGATTCGATTATTTTTTCTAATGCTTCAGAACAAGCGATAGCATAAGGTCTTCCTTTTTTAATATCCCAATTAGTATGGTGTACAAAAGCATCTTCGATCGCTGCATTCGAAACTTCATCAATCAAATAGGAGCGAAGCATGTTGTCTAATCCTAACCCAAATTTAGACATCACAAAACTATCCACAGGAATATCAGCCTGTAGAGAACCCGAAGTTCCAATTCTGATAATATTTAAAGAAGTCAATTCTTCTTTTGGTTGACGTGTTTTTAAATCGATATTCACCAAAGCATCTAATTCATTCACCACAATATCAATATTGTCAGGACCAATTCCGGTTGACATTACCGATATTCTTTTTCCTTTGTAGATTCCGGTTTGCGTTTTAAATTCTCTTTTTTGAGTAGAATATTCAATCGAATCAAAAAACTGAGTGATTTTTTCGACTCTGTTTTGGTCTCCCACAAAAATTATATCATTTGCTATATGCTCCGGAAGGAGGTTTAAGTGATAAACGCTTCCGTCTGGATTAAGTATTAATTCTGAATTTTGTATCATTTTTTTTTGAGGTTCTAAGGTTCTAAGGTTCTGAGTGACTAAGGCTCTTAGGTTTTCTGTAGGGCGCAAACTTTTTTTGCCCACGGATTAAACGGATTGTCACAGGTTTTTATTTTTAAGATTTTTTCGAAAACTTGCTTTTTATAAATTGGTTGGCTTATTCACTATCGCTTGGTTTAAAACTAGAAATCTAACAATTATAAGCCAAAGCTTTGCGTTCTTTGTGTTTTTATATAAAACTAACAGTTAAAATTCTTAGCGCTCTTTGCGGTTAAATTATCCACAATACATTAATCTAAAATCATAAATCTACAATTATCACCCTCCAACACGTTTTGTTTTAAATCCTTTTTCTTTTAAAATCGCCATTATTTTATCACGATAATCGCCTTGAATGATAATCGAAGCATCTTTAAAAGTGCCGCCAACACTTAATTTTGTTTTAATTTCTTTGGCCAAAATTTTAAAATCTTCGTCAGATCCTTCGTAACCTTCGATAATTGTAGTAGCTTTTCCTTTTCGTTTTTCGAATTTACAAATCATAGGCTCTTTTTGAATGTAAAGCACATGATCCTGTTCCTGAACTTCTTCCGGCTCATTAGATTCGATGTGATCCGGGAATAAGTTTTTTAATTGATCTTGTAAGTCCATAAATTTTTTATGCTAAAGAATAAATCCCAATTATATAATGTTTTTAAAAATTAAATTCCAAATTCCAATCAAAGTTTGGAATTTGGAATTTTTTAATATTTGGAATTTAAAAAGTTATTTTTTTATTAATCCCAAATCTACTAAACGTTCGTACAAATAGTCTCCCGCAGTAATATCTTCGAATTTTTTAGGATTCTCGGCATCAATACAATTTTCTAAACAATCCAGACGCATATCGCTAACAGGATGCATAAAAAACGGAATAGAATAACGTGAAGTTCCCCATAATTCTCTTGGTGGGTTTACCACTTGGTGAATCGTAGATTTTAATTTGTTGTTGGTATGTCTTGACAACATATCTCCCACATTAATAACCAATTGATCGTCTTCAGCGATAGCATCAATCCATTCGCCATCGTGATTCTGAACCTGTAATCCTTTACCCTGAGCTCCCATCAAAAGAGTAATCAGGTTAATATCTCCGTGAGCTGCTGCACGAATCGCGTTTTCCGGCTCAGAAGTAATTGGTGGATAATGAATTGGTCTTAAAATAGAGTTTCCTTCTTTTGCATATTGGTCAAAATAAAACTCATCTAAACCCAAATGCAAAGCCAAAGCTCTCAATACATAAACGCCTGTTTTTTCAAGCATTTGATACGCTTCTTTACCTACAACATTAAAACGGGGTAATTCTTTTACTTCAACATTTTCAGGATATTCTGAAGCATACTTAGAAGCTGCATCAACATACTGACCAAAATGCCAGAATTCTTTCAAATCTCCTTCTTTACGTCCTTTGGCATGTTCTTTTCCAAAAGACACATAACCTCTTTGCCCGCCAATTCCGGGAATCTCATAATTATGCTTAGTTTCTACTGGCAAAGCGAAAAATTTTCTAATTTCGCTATAAAGCTCGTCTACTAACTGATCATCTAAAAAATGACCTTTTAGGGCTACGAAGCCAATGTTTTCAAATGCACTGCCGATTTCATTTACAAATTTTTGTTTACGTTTCGGGTCGTCCGAAAGGAAATCACGTAAGTCTACACTAGGAATGTTTTGCATACTTTACATTTTTATTTATAGGATAAAAGGTGGTATTAAAGCCTTTCAGTAACAAAGGTAGAGAATATTTTAGATTTGAATTTTAAAAGTTATATTAAAATTAAAAAATTATAACAAAAACGAATAAAATTGTTATATTTTTCTATATTTGAAACACTAAAACCAAGAACCAAATGATCTTTTACAGACAAAACCTTACTGATGCTCAATTATTAGATTTATATAAAAAAATACTCAAACCCAGGCTGATCGAAGAAAAAATGCTGATCCTGATTCGACAGGGAAAAGTTTCCAAATGGTTTTCCGGAATAGGGCAGGAAGCAATCGCAGTAGGAGTTACCGCTGTTTTAGATGATACTGAGTATGTGTTGCCAATGCACCGGAATTTAGGAGTATTTACGACCCGTGACATTCCGTTGCACCGATTATTCTCGCAATGGCAAGGAAAAGCAAATGGTTTTACAAAAGGGCGCGACCGTAGTTTTCACTTTGGAACTCAGGAATATAAAATCATTGGAATGATTTCGCATCTTGGTCCGCAATTAGGAATCGCAGACGGAATAGCGTTAGCCGACAAACTTCAAAACAACAAAAAGGTCACGGCGGTTTTTACGGGAGAAGGCGCAACAAGTGAGGGCGATTTTCATGAAGCCCTGAATATCGCTGCCGTTTGGAAATTGCCAGTAATGTTTATCATAGAAAACAATGGTTACGGACTCTCGACGCCTACTAATGAACAGTATTTATGCGAAAATTTAGCCGATAAAGGCATTGGTTATGGCATTGAAAGCTACATCATTGACGGAAATAATATCGTTGAAGTGTTCAATAAACTATCTCAGTTAAAAGAAGACATGCAAAAAGATCCGCATCCGGTTTTATTAGAATTTAAAACTTTTAGAATGCGCGGACACGAAGAGGCAAGTGGTACCAAATATGTTCCGCAGGAATTAATGGACGAATGGGCAGCCAAAGATCCGGTAAGTAATTACAGAAATTACTTAACTGAAATTGGCGTTCTTACAGCCCAATTTGACGAGCAATTACACGCTGAAATCAAACAGGAAATCGACGAAAATTTAGCCATTGCCAATGCCGAACCTGAAATTATACCAACTTATAGTGGAGAATTAGATGATGTTTATAAACCTTATGAGCATGAAGAAGTTAATCCGACAGAAGAAGTTAAAAATATACGTTTTATAGACGCTATCAGATATAGTTTAGAGCAATCTATGAAACGCTATGGAAAACTGATCATAATGGGGCAGGATATTGCAGAATATGGCGGTGCCTTTAAAATTACAGATGGTTTTGTTGATTTGTTTGGTAAAGATCGCGTGCGAAATACGCCAATTTGCGAAAGTGCTGTGGTTTCGACCGCAATGGGCTTATCTATAAACGGTTACAAGGCTATTGTTGAAATGCAATTTGCTGATTTTGTTTCTACAGGATTTAACCCAATTGTCAATTTATTGGCAAAATCTCATTACCGCTGGGGCGAAAATGCCGATGTTGTCGTTCGTATGCCTTGCGGCGGAGGAACTCAGGCCGGACCATTTCACTCCCAGACCAACGAAGCCTGGTTTACCAAAACTCCAGGTTTAAAAGTTGTTTACCCGGCTTTTCCGTATGATGCAAAAGGATTATTGAATAGTTCTATAAATGACCCTAATCCGGTTTTATTTTTCGAACATAAACAATTGTATCGCAGCGTTTATCAGGATGTTCCTGTTGATTATTATACCATTCCATTAGGAAAAGCAGCTTTATTAAAAGAAGGAAATCAGGTTACTATTATTGCTTTTGGCGCGCCGGTGCACTGGGCTTTAGAAACTTTGTCCAATAATCCTGAAATCTCGGCTGATTTAATTGATTTAAGAACTTTACAGCCTTTGGATACCGAGACTATTTTTGCTTCTGTAAAAAAGACAGGAAAAGTAATTATTTATCAGGAAGATACTTTGTTTGGAGGAATTGCAAGCGATATTTCGGCTTTAATTATGGAGGAATGTTTTGAATATCTGGATGCTCCGGTAAAAAGAGTAGCAAGTTTAGATTCGCCAATTCCGTTTACAAAAGCATTAGAAGATCAGTTTTTACCTAAAAATCGTTTCGAGAAAGTTTTATTAGATTTATTGAAATATTAATTACAAATGGCAAATAGTTTTGAAGAAAGAACATTTTTTTTATCTTTAAACCATTAAAAAATTAACTTATGAAAAAACTGTTTGTTTCAATTTTTGCGATTTCGCTTCTTTTTTCCTGTAATAAAAGTGGTAAGTCTAACGAAGATAAAGCTTTAGATGGAAAATTTGACAAGTATAAAGATGGTTTTGTAACCTCTTTGTGGAAAATTAATCCGGGTTGGGCTTCTGGTGTTGGGTATCATAAATACGATAGTATTTTGTCGATTCCGGATGCTAACGGAGAAAAAATACAGCTTGATTTTGTCAACGCACAATTAGATTCTTTAAAACAATACAATGTTGAAAATTTGTCTGACAACAACAAGACCGATTTTCAAATGATTAAAAATCAGCTTGAAGCTACTATTTTTAGTATAAAAGAATTAAAATCATCTGAATGGAATCCTTCTGAATATAATGTATGCGGATCTTTTGCTGAGATTTTAAATGGAAAATACGATTCTTTAGAAGTTCGTTTGCGTGCTTTTAATGCTAAAATGAACAATGTTCCGGCTTATTATGAAGCTGCCAAAAAGAATATCAAAAATCCAACTGTTGAGCATACTGAGCTTGCAATTGCACAAAATTTAGGTGGTTCATCTGTTTTTGATACAGATTTAGCTGCTGCTTTAAAACAAAGTAAATTAAGCGAAGCTGAGAAAAAAGAAATGCTTGACAAAGCAAAAACAGCTAAAAAAGCAATTACAGATTACGCTGACTGGTTGAAAAACTTACCGAACAAAACGCCGCGCTCTTTTAGATTAGGATCTGCATTATATGCTAAAAAATTCAATTTTGATATTCAGTCAAGCTATACTGCTGATGAGATTTTTAAAGTGGCAAACGATCACAAAAAAGACTTACACGATAAAATGTTTGTTTTGGCTGACAAACTTTGGACTAAATACAAAGGAACCGAAGCAAAACCAACAAATAAACTGGAATTAATCAAACAAGTTATTGATAAAATTTCTTTACAACACACGACTCCGGAAAAGTTTCAGTCTGAAATTGAGAAACAAATTCCGGAATTAACGGCGTATGTAAAAGCAAAAGATTTATTGTACATCGATCCATCAAAACCACTTGTTGTTCGTAAAGAACCAGCTTATATGGCGGGAGTTGCAGGAGCTTCTATTTCTGCGCCTGGACCTTATGATAAAAATGCTAACACTTATTATAATGTGGGAAGTATGACAGGATGGACTGCTGAAAATGCAGAAAGTTATTTACGCGAATACAACGATTATATTCTTCAGATTTTAAATATTCACGAAGCTGTTCCCGGACATTACACTCAACTAGTTTACAGCAATCAATCGCCAAGTATCATTAAATCTATTTTAGGAAATGGTGCAATGGTTGAAGGATGGGCAGTGTATGCTGAGAAAATGATGCTGGAAAGTGGTTATAAAAATTCTGATGAAATGTGGTTGATGTACTACAAATGGAATTTAAGAGCCACTTGCAACACCATTCTTGACATTAGTGTTCACACTAAAAACATGTCTAAAGAAGCTGCAATCGATCTATTGACCAAAGAAGCTTTTCAGCAACAAGCAGAAGCAGATGGGAAATGGAGACGTGTTACTTTATCTCAAGTACAATTATGTTCTTATTTTACAGGATATACTGAAATTTACAACCTAAGAGAAGAACTTAAAAAGAAAGAAGGAGATAAATTCAACCTGAAAAAATTCCACGAAAAATTCCTAAGTTTTGGAAGTGCTCCGGTAAAATACATCAAGGAATTGATATTGTCTAAAGAGTAATTTTTTTTAAGATATTTAATTTAAAAAGGTTTGATGAGAATGATTTCTTATCAAACCTTTTTTCTTTTAAAGATTTTATAGGATTTTAGTTTTTTTTTAAGGAGCTAATCCCGCTATACGTTTCAATCTTTTGCGCCGAACCCCGGCACAAAAGGATTTTCACTTCTATCGGGGCTAATGCAATCATTTTCATAAGAATGTTTTAGTGTAATTAGTCGACAAAGATTGGTGAATATCTGAATGGAAATCCTAGTGTGATCTCTCCTTCGTCGAGATGACAAACTTTTCGGGTACTTTCTGTCTATTTACTAATCAAAAAAAATCCGTTTTTATCCGCGTTTTGCTTTAGCAATCCGTTTCAACGGCGCGCTATTCAACAACATTTCTAAACAATGACAACCAATCGTTTACCATCAGAAACTTCTCTTGCCCAGGCTTCTTCAATATCAGCTAGAGAAACGGTTTCAATATTTACTTTTAATTGATTTTGTGCAGCCAAAAGAAACATTTCCGGCAGAATTTCCGAGAATAATAATTTTACTTCATTTTTAGTCCAGCTTCCTAAACCGGAACCAGATAATTGAAGATTAACACTTCTTAAAATTCCTGACGACAGTTGAATGTTATCACCAGCCATTCCACCAATAGTAACATATCGTATTTTGTTCGTAAACGATCCGTTTCCTTTTAAAGCTGTAAGAATTAACTCTGCGGGATGTCCCCATAAGTAATCTAAAACAATATCTATAGGAGTATTATTATGAATTGCTTTAAGCTGCGTAATAATCGCTTCATCATCTTGTTTTAAAGAAATAATTTCGTCAGCTCCTAATAACAAAAGACTTTGAAGTGTTTTTTCGTTTCTTCCGGTCACAATTATTTTCTTTGCGCCGTAATGTTTCGCAATCTGAATTGCCATTTGCCCCGTAAATCCGGTTGCACCATTAATTAGAACAGTTTCTCCGGCTTGTATTCCGGCCCTAAATTTAAGTGCCATAGCTGAACCCGCAACTGCATTTGGTAATGAAGCTGCAACGGCATCACTGATTCCGTCAGGTAATGGAACTGCTATATTTTTATCGATAATCGCTTTTTCTGCAATTGTACCGTTAATTCCGCGAGCATAAACTCTGGTTCCATCTTGTAATAAACCTACGCCATCGCTGCCTATTACAAAACCATTTTGATTATTTTCTTCAGATGAATAATGTTTACCGCTTGATTTTCCTTTATCGAGATTGGTAATCGCAACGGCTTTAACTGAAATTAAAACTTCATTTTCGTTTTGTACAATTGGATCTGCAAACTCTGCATATTTTGGCAATTCGCCTTTTTTATAAATAACTGCTGCTTTCATAATTATTAAATTTTATGAAGCAAAATTAGGCAGCCGTTTATGGGAAGGCGATAACATTTGTTATCAAATATTTTTTTGTTCCTTGGGAACATTTCGTCGGTAGAAAATCATATTGTTCTCGTTATTTTACGTTCCGTAAGAACGTTTGTTTGACATCATCATTTTTTTTAACCATCTAACATATCAAACGTTCCTAGGGAACGTAAACTTCACCAGCAAACATTTTTCTACCGATGAAACATTCCTATGGAATGATAAATCGATATAAAAAGTAAAAGCTTAATTTGAGTAATTATAACAAATGGATTTATCTTGTTTATGATAAAATTTCAACTATTTACTATGTAGTAATTTACTTTTGATTCGGCTTAAATGAACTGTAGTTACGCCAAGATAAGAGGCAATATAATGCTGAGGAACGCGCTGAATGATTTGAGGTCTTTCTTCAATTAAATTAAGATAACGCTGAGTAGGAGAGTCCTTTATAAAAGAAACAAAATACTTCATATAATCGAATGTACGTTGAAAAAGCATATTAATTAAACGATCTCTTAATTCCGGAATTTCTTTGATCTCTTCCAGAATTTTATCCAAATCATTTTTCGAAATCCACCATAAAACTGAAGGTTCAATAGTTTCAACAGCCGCCTGACTTGGAAATTTCTTCATAAAACTTTCGATCGAAGCCACACTCTGATTTTCGAAAAAAAACTGAGTTGTCAAATCTTTTCCGTTATTGTTAAACCAAACTCTGATACAGCCTTTTTCAATAATAAAAAGCTTTTTGGAGATCTCGCCTTCTTCTAAAAGAATTGTTTTAGCAGGAACTTCCATGCGATTGAAATAGTTGGTATATTCCATCCATTTTTCATCGGTTAAAGGAAATTTATTTCGGAATTGGTCAAACATTGGTTGTTTCTCTTTAGTAAAATATTATTTAAATATATTATTCAAAATATCGCTTAAGAACATCTCTATCTGAATAAGTTTCTTTCCAAATTTCTATTTTATAATGATCTTTTGGTTCTTCGGAGTAGGCAGATTCTAAATTACTTGAATAAACACGGGCTCTATAATTTGCGTTTTCAATCTTTGTTTCAAGTATAATTTCAGAAAAAGGACAATCAATAACCTGTAAAATACCAGATTTGATTTCGATACTTGCTTCTACAACATGATCAAATTTACTAAAATCAGAAATTTGGCTTTTAGAATCTAATATTTCTAACTCACAATTTACTATTCCTTGATCATTTGCAATCGAAATTCCTAGAATTTCCTTTTCAACAGCCAATTTATCTGCAAAAGCTTGGTTTGACCAAAAATCATCAGAACTAGTATCTCCGGTAGCCTTTATATCATTAATATAAAACTGACCATAATCAGTTATAAAATTCAAATCAAATTTCATTCTTTTCTTTTTTATCACTTAATAGCTTTGCAATTCGAAAACTGTTTGTCATTAATAAATAACCAATTATAGTTTTACAAAAATAAAAGATAAGCCAACCAGATTTCGGATAGTCTTTGAATAGACTTTTATCCTGAAAGAAAACCATAATTTCTCGAAATAAAACTGGAATATTATCAATAAATAGTAAACCTCCAATCACAATTAGGGCGATAGAAATTATTTTAGTTGAGTCAAAATTTAGTTCAATATTTTCTGTTTCAAAGCCTTTATCCAGTTTTAATTTATCAGTAATCCAGTTTGTTTTATAAATACAAAGTCTGATTATCACAAAATAAATCGAAAGCAAAATTAAATTTAAAGCGGCGAGAGATAATACATCTATTAGATCTCCGCTTTTAAAAGCATAATATGAATAGGAAATTGATTGTGGGACCAGAACTAAAGCTCCAGAAATTAAAAACAAACCTAAAATTTTAATTATGATATTCCAAAAAGTTCTAATAGACATTATTTATATTTAATTATTAGTTTCCAATTCAAACAACTGCACCTGACTTTTCAAACGATCAACTAACAAATTCATCATTCGTTTGTTTAAACTGGAAGAGTTCTGAATATAAGTGTCATATTCTTCAATAGTAAAAAACGCCATTATAATTCCTTTTAAAGAATTACGAAACTTAATATCTTTTTGGATGGAATTTTCAATCGTTTGTAATTTCTTTTCGACCGTATAGGAATAAAAATCAGCTTTGTTTTTATTGACGTAATTAATAAAAACCGCAATAAATAAATCATTTTGTAATTTTAAAATCGGCCTAATCGTCTGATTTTGAAATAGCTCTTCGGCTGAAGATTGAGCACTTACAGTTCCTAAAGTCTCTCCTCTGAATTCTCTTAAAAAAGCGTCTCTATCTTCCATGTTTTTTCTTTAAATTTAGAAAAAATTCCAATACAAAAACTTTTATCCAAATTAAAATTATGCGATTTCATACCAGAAAATGGGTTAAACCAGAAGATTTAAATCCAAACGGAACTTTATTTGGAGGAAAATTATTAGCATGGATTGACGAAGAACTGGCTTTATATACCATTATTCAACTGGAAAATACCCGAGTGGTTACAAAATACATGTCGGAAATCAATTTTAAGAGTTCTGCCAGACTAAGGAGACATTGTAGAAATTGGAATTGATGTTGTAAAATTCGGAAACACTTCGTTAGTTTTAACTTGCGCTGTAAGAAATATGATGACCCGTGAAATTATCATTACAATTGATCAAACCACAATGGTTAATCTGGATGAAAACGGAAAACCAAAAGCTCATGGTAAAACGCAAATCGAATTCGTAAAAGATCGTATATAAATTTCAATTTATAATTTGATAATAAATCACGCTATGCTTAAAAACAGTATCATTATTTGTCTGTGTTTTGTTTTTTTAATGTCTTGCAATTCCAAAGACGAAAAAAGCAAGTACAATCGTATAGTTTATCAGGCTATAAATGATAAAGACACGGCTATTTTATCGATAAATGTAAATGACAAAAGATTTTTCGGACATTATGAAAGATCATATTATCAACAAGGCAAAGATTCCGGAGATGTAAGAGGAGATATTAAAGGAGATACTTTAAGGGGCGATTTTCATTTTATATCAAACGGTGGAAGCTGGAAACGAATTCCTCTGGCTTTACTAAAAAAAGAAAACAAATTGTATTTAGGAAGCGGCATCATAACCACGTATTTCAATCTTCCTTGTTTCATGCCGGGAACTCCAATAGAATATGAGAATTCGAAGTTTGTTTTTGAAGAGGTTAGAAAATAGTTTTCAGTCTCAGTGGCAGTTTTCAGTTTAATTTTTTTTAACCGCAAGGAACGCTAAGATTTTTTTACTGGGCTTAAATAATCTCGCAAAGGCGCAAGGCGCAAAGACGCTAAGTTTATAGTATTTATAGAATTCGCCATCTTAAATTAATCCCAAAATAAGCACATAAAGCTTAAAAAACTTTGCGTCTTTGCGCCTTTGCGAGATTTAAAAAAATAAAAAGACACAAAGCTTTGCGAACTTTACTTTTTCTAAAACATAAAATAGATTAAAACCTTAGCGTTCTTTGCGGTAAAAAATTATACTCAAAGCAAAGCAATCTGAAATCTGAAACTAATTAAGTGGTCCAATTGTAGAAGGTAATTCGAATATTTCAAGATCAAAATAAATCACCGAAGCCATAACGTGATCAAAAATATCCGCCATAATATATTCGTAATTCGCCCAGCGTTTATCGCTCGAAAAAGCATAAATCTCTAACGGAACTCCGTGCGCAGTCGATTGTAGCTGACGGCACATGATATGCATATCTTTATTCAGTCCCGGATGTGTTATTAAATATTGCATGATATATTTACGGAACAAACCTAAGTTCGTCATATTTCGGCCATTCAGCGAAAGCGATTTGTCAACGCCACGTAAATCGTTGTATTTTTCAATTTCAGCTTGTCTGGTTTCGATATAAGAACTTATAAGTTGCACGCGTTTCATATGATTCAAATCATCATTATTCAGAAAACGAATGCTGCTGCTTTTTATGAGAATATGTCTTTTTATACGTCTTCCGTCAGATTTTTGCATCCCGCGCCAGTTCTGGAACGAGTCTGAACTCAAGGCATAAGTAGGAATAGTGGTAATGGTATTATCAAAATTTCGAACCTTTACCGTAGTCAGGTTTATTTCGATCACATCACCATCTGCACCAAATTTATCCATTGTAATCCAGTCCCCAATGCGCACCATATCGTTTATAGCCACCTGAACACTCGAAACAAATCCTAAAATAGTATCCCTGAAAATCAATATAATAATAGCCGAAAGTGTTCCCAGAATTGTTAAAAGTTCCCCTTTTTTGATTCCGAAAAGCGTCGAAATAATCATCGCTACACCAAAAATCCAGAGCACAATCATAATAACCTGAACAAAGCTGTCAATAGGTTTGTCGCTGTATTCGGGTTTTTGTTTTAGATAATCGCGTAAAGCATTAAAAATGGTTCTGATGATCCATAAACTAATCAAAACAATATAAATACCCACTATTTTTCCAAACAGCGATTCCCAATATTCGTATTTATCCAGAATAATAGGAACGGCTTTATAGATAAAGAAAAACGGAATTAAATACGCCGTGTATTTCGTTGTTTTGTTATGAATAAGGTAATCATCAAATTTAGTTTTGGTTTTCTGGGCAAAAATGGCCGTTAAGGTCACCAAAACAAATTTTGCTACATAATAAATGGCAAATGCCAAAGCTATCATGACAGCGATATTAAGGGCAAGGCTAATATAAGACGCAAAGTTGCGGCTCATTCCCCAATCCCTAAAAAGCGGATATAAAAAATTAAATATTTTATCCAAAAGTTTATGCATTATTTTCTAAGTATTTCTTCTCTATGTAAAAAGTTCCAAACGGAATAAGAGAAGCAATAAGAATGATTCCAAAAGTTTTGAGATCCCAATTTTGAGATTTTCTAAGTAACACAGCCAATATAATGTATCCTATAAATAATACTCCGTGAGTCATTCCTAACGGACGTAAAAAAGTATGATATAATTCCGGATTACTGTTTTTAATAACAAGCATATTAGCAAATAATACTAAATAAGAAATCCCTTCTAAAATTGCGGTAACTTTGAAAATCCTGAGCATCTATGTGATATTTTAAATTTGTTTGCGCAAAATTAAGTATTATCGTTGGTTTTTGCGGTATGAATCAGGAAAGTAATTTATTTTTGTAATCTTAAACTTTGATAATGAGTAAGCGCGATTTAAAAAAATATTTGGCCGAATTAAACAAGGAACAACTCGAAGAACAAATTATCGAGCTGTACGAAAAATTCGCCCCCGTAAAAGTGTATTATGATTTTGTTTTTAATCCAAAGGAGGATAAACTTTTGCAGGAATCAAAAGTCAAAATTTCGCACGAATATTTCCCTATAAAGAAACCCAATGCAAAATGGCGTCCAAAAGCCAAGATGCGACGTTCTGTAGCTCAAAAAATTATAAAACATTTTATAATGATAGGAGTTGATCCTTTTGTGATTGCCGATATTATGCTCTATAACATCGAAATAGCGCAAACTTATTCGTCAAATAATTTTATTAAACAGGAATTATTTTACAAAAGTATTTTAAATTCTTTCGAGCAGGCAGTAAATTTTGTCATTTCTAACGGAATTTTATATGATTTTAAAGATCGAATTCTGGCAGTCAAACAAGAAACTATTCAACAAAAATGGAAAAACAAGTATGATTTTGAGGCGATTTTAGAAAAAATTGACTTTTAAAGGCTTTTCTCATAAAAAATCTTATTTAAAAAAATCATTTATTTTACGTTAAAATAAGATGAATAACTGTTTTTTCGGTGTATTTTTGCAAAAATCCAAAAATAAACAATGTCTCAAAACACTTTAGAAATAGAAAGAGAAGAGAAAAAAGAACTTTATGCATACCAAAAAGGCGATATTGATGCCATTTTTGAACGTTTAGACAATGCTCCTTCGAAACATCATTTATTATATCAATTGCCTACTGGTGGAGGGAAAACAGTGATTTTTTCTGAAATAGTACGTCGTTATTTAGCTAATAATGATAAAAAAGTGGTGGTTTTAACGCATCGTATCGAACTTTGTAAACAAACCTCAAAAATGCTAAAAGGTTTTGGTGTTTCGAACAAAATCATTAACAGTAAAGTAAAAGAATTACCGGATCAAAACGAATTTTCTTGCTTTGTTGCCATGGTGGAGACTTTGAAAAACCGTATCAATGACGAAAAATTACACCTTGATAACATTGGTTTGGTTATTATCGATGAGGCGCACTACAATTCATTCAGAAAATTATTAAACTCATTCAAAAATGCTTTTATTCTTGGGGTAACAGCAACACCTTTGAGTTCGAATATAAAATTACCAATGCACCAGAGTTACGATGAACTTATTGTGGGAGACACCATTAGTTCATTGATAGACAAAGGTTTCCTTGCCCGTGCAACAACCTATAGTTATGATGTGGGATTAACATCATTAAAAGTAGGTATCAACGGAGATTACACCGTAAAATCATCAGATGATCTTTATACCAACACCATCATGCAGGAAAAATTACTGCATGCGTATACAGAACGTTCTCTTGGCAAAAAAACCCTGATTTTCAACAACGGTATTCATACCTCATTATATGTATATGAAACGTTTAGAGAAGCCGGTTACGACATCAGACACCTTGATAACACAAGTAGTTCAGAAGAACGTAAAGATATCCTGGCCTGGTTCAAAAAGACTCCGGATGCTATTCTAACCTCTGTAGGAATCTTAACCACAGGTTTTGATGAGCCAACAGTAGAGACTATTATCCTGAACAGAGCAACAAAATCGCTAACATTATACTACCAAATGATTGGTCGTGGATCTCGTAAATTACCTGGTAAAGACGAGTTTACAGTTATTGATTTGGGTAATAATGCAGCACGTTTTGGTTTATGGAGTGAGCCGGTAAACTGGCAGCACATCTTTAAATCACCAGAATTTTATTTAGAAAATCTACGTGATGATACCGAGATCGAATTGTATTTCAAATACAGTATGCCACCGGAATTGCGCGCCAAATTCGCCAAAACTGCCGATGTTACTTTTGATGTTGATGAAGAACATAAATTAATCATCAAACAAAATTTACGTTCCAAAGTAGTCTTAGACAAGTCATTAGAACAACACGCGGCAATGTGTGTAGACAATACAGAAACGCTGCAAGAAGCAAAATCATTAGGAAGAGAACTTGATGACGATATCGATTGTCGTATCAAACGCTATTCTAAATGTTTAAGCCAGTGCAGTAAAAACTACCGCGAATGGCTGGTTGACGATTATAAGCTTAAACTGGTACTATTAATAGGTAAAAAGTATCGCGAAAAAATCATGAACGAACCAGACGAAGATTAGAAAATTTGTTTCAGGTTTTTATTCTGAACATTTTTCGGTTTCAAGTTTCAGGTTGTCACGCTGAGCGAAGTCGAAGCGCGCATTCCAATTGGAATTTGGGATTTAAAGAAATTGCAATTTCCATTATTGACTTTATTGGAATTTCAAGAATTAGGAGCTGTTTCCTGCTGTCCACTGTATCTTTTATGCCGAACACCGGCACAAAAGGATGCCGCTCCCATCAGGGCTGGGGCTTTAGGTTTCATAAGAAGTAATAGTAAACATTTACACACATATATGTCATCCCACGTTCCTCGGGATGACAAAATTGAGAGAAAAAACAGAACCAAAGGTTCTAAAAAATCATTTTAATCTGAGTAATCTGTGGCAGAATCTAAAATCTAAAATCAGAACTCTACAATAATAAAAACAATGTCTAAACAATTCTCATCATTAGGAATTTCAGCACCAATTTTAAAAGCTTTAAGCGAATTGAACATTGTTGAACCAACAGAAATTCAACAAAAAACAATTCCGTTATTGCTTTCTGAAAGCCATGATGTTGTAGGTTTAGCCAAAACAGGAACCGGTAAAACAGCCGCTTTCGGATTACCATTATTGCAATTAATAGATACTGAATCTTCAATTGTACAAGCAGTAATTTTGGTACCAACCAGAGAACTTGGACAACAAATATTCAGAAACTTAGAAGATTTTGGAAAACATATTCCAAATATCTCAATAGCTTCAACTTGTGGCGGAATCCCAATAAAACCTCAAATTGAGCGTTTATCACAACCCACACATATAGTTGTAGCAACTCCGGGACGTTTAATCGATTTGATTCAGCGCAAGGCAATCGACTTAAAACAAGCACAATATTTAGTATTAGATGAAGCCGATGAAATGGTTTCAATCCTAAAAGAAAGTTTGGACGAAATCGTAGCCGAACTTCCTAAAAAGCACAGGACTTTATTATTCTCAGCAACTTTACCGGGAACAATCAAACAACTGATCCAGAATTACTTAAACAAAAACGTAGTTCAGGTCAGCGCCAATATGGAAACAGTTGGTAACCAAGGAATTGATCACGAATACATTGTAGTAGATCCAATCGAAAAACTGGATGTTTTAATGCATTTCCTAAACTCAAAAGACGGAGAACGCGGAATCATTTTCTGTAAAACCAAAGCTGCAGTAAACAAATTAGCTAAAAACTTAGCAATTAATCGTTTTTCTTCAGGAGCGCTTCACGGAAGTTTATCTCAGGGAATTCGTGACAGAATCATGGAGCAATTCCGTGAAGGACATATCAATATTCTAGTTGCAACCGATTTAGCTGCAAGAGGAATCGATGTAAAAGAAATTTCTTATGTCGTAAATTATCATTTGCCGGACACCTACGAAAACTATGTTCACCGTAGCGGAAGAACCGCAAGGGCAGGAGCAAAGGGGCTTTCTTTAACCGTTTTACAAGAAGAAGAAACAGCTGAAATTCCGGAATTCGAAAAAGAATTAGGTATTAAATTTAGTCAGTTTCAAAAACCTTCTGTAGTAAGTTTAGAAGAAAACAACACGCTTTTGTGGGCAAAACAAATCTTCAAAACAAAACCTAATCACGACATTTCGAACGATTTAAAAACAAAGGTAAAAACTGTTTTTCATCATCTTACTAAAGACGAATTAATTGAAAAATTGTTGGCCAATTATGTTTTGCAAAACAAGGTTGAAGTAACTGAAAAACCTGTTAAAAAATTCAAAAAGTAGCCACTTAATCTCCAGAATTTGCGAATTTATGTTGTATTTTTATAAGGTAATATTATCTTAAAAATACCACATACGCATGACTACTATCCAAATAAAAGAAATTTCGTTAAACGATATTGACCAATTACAAAAAATTGGAAGACAGACTTTTCAGGAGACATTTTCAGAATCAAATTCTGAAGAAAACATGAAGAATTATCTGGAAGAAGGTTTTTCTTCAGAAAAATTAACGAAAGAACTCACCAATAAAGATTCTCAGTTTTATTTTGCCACATTAGAAAACGAAGTAATTGGTTACTTAAAAGTAAATTTCGGAGAATCTCAAACAGAATTAAAAGGCGAAAAATCCCTTGAAATCGAGCGAATCTATGTTTCGAAAGAATTTCACGGAAAAAAAGTTGGACAATTACTATATGAAAAAGCTATCCAGGTAGCAAAGGACAAAAATGTTGACTATGTATGGTTAGGGGTCTGGGAAGAAAACCTCAGAGCGATCAGTTTCTACACAAAAAATGGTTTTATTGAATTTGACAAACACATTTTTAAATTAGGAAATGATGAGCAAACAGACATTATGATGAAGCTTAAATTGGCAAATTAATTCCGTAAGAATATAAAAGAAAACTCAAATGAGGTTTTATATATGAAATTATAATGTTAAATTTATAGAACTGCTCAGGCAGAAAAGTTTTACTCATGAATCCTACTTAAAAGACAACACATATGAATATAGTAATTATAGGAGGTGGTTTTGCAGGAATAAATCTCGCAAAAGAGCTTGTAGACCATCCTCAAATACAAGTAACACTTGTAGACAAAAACAATTATAATTTCTTTCCGCCACTTATATACCAGGTTGCTACCGCTTTTTTAGAACCATCAAGTATCAGTTATCCTTTTCGAAAATTCTTTGCAGGCAAAAAAAATCTTCAATTTCGTTTAGGCGAATTACTTTCTGTAGTTCCTGCCGAAAATAAAATAATCCTTAATAACGGCGAATTAACATACGATCATTTAGTTTTTGCTACCGGAGCCGAAACCAGCTATTTTGGCATGGAAAACGTAATGAAAAACGCCATTCCGATGAAAACGTTAAATGATGCCATCGAAATGCGTAATACATTGCTTAAAAACCTGGAGAAAGCCGCTATTACCAAAGATATTCGTAAACGCCGTAAATTGTTAACGATTGTGGTTGCCGGAGGAGGACCAACAGGAGTAGAGGTTTCAGGAATGTTTGCCGAAATGAGAAAAAATATACTCCTTAAGGAATATCCGGAATTAGAAACATCAGCCAGTAATGTGTATTTGGTCGATGGGGGAGACGCACTACTCGCTCCAATGAGCAAAGCTTCGCAAGAAGACACATTAGATGCCCTAACTAAATTAGGAGTTGTGGTTAAGCTACATACCCGCGTAGTCGATTATGTTGATGATACCGTACATTTTGAAAACGGAGAAACCATCAAAACAAAAAACTTAATTTGGGCTGCCGGAGTTTCTGCGAAACTTTTTGACGGAATTCCAAAGGAAAGTTATGGCCGCGGAAGACGTATGGCAACAGATCAGTATAATAAAGTAGATGGATTAATAAACATTTATGCTATTGGCGATACGGCCATTACAGCGGGCGATAAAAATTTTCCTGATGGGCATCCGCAAGTGGCTCAGGTTGCCATTCAGCAAGGATTAAATTTAGCCAAAAACTTTAAAGCATTGGTACAGAACAAACCTTTAAAACCTTTTGCTTATAACGACAAAGGCTCTATGGCTATCATTGGTAAAAATAAAGCCGTTGTAGATTTACCAAGTCCAAAATGGCATTTTAAAGGCTTCTTTGCATGGGTTATCTGGCTGTTTATCCACTTAATATCTTTAATCACTTACAGAAACAGATTAAATACATTTTGGAACTGGATGGTCGCTTATTTTGCAAGTGATCAATCATTGAGAATGATTATCAGACCAGATAAAAGACAACAAAGCGAATAGATGAATTTTAAACTTTCAATTTTTTTTAAATTCCAAATTCCAATATCAATAAATGCAAAAAGCCAGAATTATTAAATTCTGGCTTTTTTTATGCTCGTATATTGTCATTCCTCAAAATGACAATATTACATTAAAACTGGATTTATTCCACACAATTTATTGGAATTTGGAATTTCAAAAATTTGGATTTTTTAATTTAATGTCCTACCAAAACATCATCATCCTTAGAAACTTCAATTTTTTCTTTAATAAAACGTTTTCCGATATTTAAAACTATAAACGCGATAATCGTTGTTGATGTCATAATAAGAACCATTGGCGCTACTGAATCTTTTACAAAAACACCAACAGCAAACGAAGCCAATGCTCCCAAACCAAGCTGAATTGCACCCATAAGAGCAGAAGCACTTCCTGCGTTTTTAGCAAACGGTGCCATAGTAAGTCCCGCAGTATTTGGGTTTGAAATTCCTAAACATCCCAAAAACAAGAAAAGCATTGCTATGGTTTCGTATAATCCAAGTAAATTATTTGCAGCAAGTAGCAGAAAAATGATGGCAATGACAGATTGTGTAATCAATGCTCCAAAAATCATTTGCTGGCTTGAAAATTTCTTCAATAAAACTGAATTCAACTGACTCGAACCAATAAAACTTACCGACATAAAAGCAAAAATCCATCCATAGGTTTTTGCATCTACATGGTAAATATCCATAAAAATGATAGGCGAGGCCGCTACATAAGTAAATAAGCCCGAAAAAGAAATTGAACCTGTAAATGCATACGTAAAAAACTGAGGTTCTTTTAATACTTTTAAAAAGTTCGAAATGATTGGTTTTGGTTTTAATGAGATCGAAGTATCAGGTTTATAGCTGTTTGGCAAACCAACCTGAGCAGCAATTAAAATAGCGATTCCCATACACATTAGGATAAAAAATACAGTATGCCATCCATAATCTTCTGTAACATAACCACCAATTGTTGGCGCCAACATCGGCGAAAGCCCAAGAACCAGCATTAATAAAGAAAAAACTTTTGGTATATCTTTTACCGGAAATAAATCCCTAACCATTGCCACAGAAGCTACTGTTGCCGCACAGCTGCCAATTGCCTGAACAAATCGTAAAAGGATAAAAGAATCAATATCGGCTACATAAACACAACCTAATGAAGCTAATATGTAAACTAGAAGACCAATAAATAAAGGTTTTTTACGTCCAAAACGATCCAATAAAGGACCGTAAAGCAATTGTCCTGCAGAAATTCCGATAAAATAACTGGATAGACTCATCGATACTTTTGCAACAGTGGTATTTAGATCTTTGGCAATACCAGAGAAGCCAGGTAAATACATGTCGATCGAAAAAGGACCAAGTGCTGTTAAAGAACCTAAAATCAGAATGAGTTTAATATATTTTTTTGTTGTCATTTTCTTAAATAATTGCTTTTAATTTCCTGCAAAGGTAAATATTTAGTACCTTGTTATATAATCTTATGCATTTTTATATAAAAAGTGTATTGATTTTAAATCTAAAATTGAACTTCAATAATTGATTTTCAAACTAATCCTAAAAATTAAAATTTATGAAAAATTTCTCTTTACTATTCGCTCTTATTTTTACAACGCTTTCCTTCGCACAAACAATTACATCTAAGAAAGAAGATGCAACTGCTGAACAATACGCACTTCTTCAAAAAGTGAATGAGTATTATCCTGATATCACTTTAAACAAATCAGTTACCAACTTTTACGCAGATGGCAAAATCATTGATACTCAGCAGGAATTTAACTTAGATACATCGAAATTTTCAAGTTACAAGATTGGAATTGAGCCAGATAACAAAAAATTATTGTTTGAATATGTTTCTACTGAAACCGGGAAAGTTTATGGCGATGTTACCATTTTTAAAGGAAATGCTTTGAGAACCACTTTTTCAGAGAAAAACAATGAAATTAACGTAGCATTAAACGGAAAATCTGTTTATTTAAAAAAAATAAAATAATTCATTTTTATATTGAAAAGAAAAGCATTCACCACGGTGAATGCTTTTTTGGTTTATATTTGAAACAAATTAAAAAAACAAAGACAATTCCAATGAAAAAAATCATCCTTTTGTTGCTATTCATTTCTTTTTCAGCACATTCACAAACAAATCGATTTACAGGAACCTGGAGCACTGAAAATTGCAAGGATTGCAGCAAGGAATATGTTTTGACTTTAAACATAGCGCAATCAAACAGTAAAATATTCGGAACTGCAGAAATTACGAGTGCTCATGAAAAATTCGTTACCGGCGTTATGGAAGTTACCGGATATGTTTATGTACTTGGTGAAAAAGCTCAAATCAGCATGAAATCTAAAAATGGTTCGGTAAGCGCAGTACTGTACGCAAATGAAGGCGTAATACAATTTACTAAACGAGGCGGTTCTGATTTAGTTCCCAAAGAAACGATTCTAACGAAACTTTACGATTAAAATATTGAATCAAAGATAAGCTAAACAAGCTGTGAATGAGAGTGAGACTTTAAAGTATCAAATATGAAACACTTTATAAAACACAGAATTGACTAAGCCTTACCACTGCTATATTCAGTATTGCATTTGAACTATAATTTATAGTATGATTTGCAGTATGTCCAAGAAGATGTTAACAACTTTATTAACAGAATTTTTTACCCCTAATTTGTGGAAATTTAAAGATATAAAAAAAATGTGGACATAAAAAAACCCCGTTTTATTGGGGTTCATTTATTTATTCTTCTAAAATATCTTTGGGTAATGGTAAGCCTAAATCCTTAGCTACGGAATGAATATCTCGAAAGAAATGTATACTTGCACTACCTATTCCTATACATATTACATCAAATTGATTGTTACCAAGTTCATCTATCCTTAAATTATTAATAAGTAAAGATTTTCCTTTTGATTCATCTAAAGGAAAGCCAATTACTTTGTCAGAATAATATTTAAAAATTTTTACAGCATCTGAATGAGTGTACATAGTTTTTTTTTAAGAGTTTTTCAAATATAATAAAATTAACCTTTTACTTCATTGATTAATTTACCATCTACAAAATACTGCATTAAAGAATTTGCACCCACTAAACGATACAATGTTCTTACAGTCTTACCATCAAATATTCGCACATCTCCATAAGTCAAAATATCATCATTTGATAAAAACGTATAGGTTAAATGTCTTTTATCCATAATTGTCACATTATAGAGTTTAAACTTATTTGTATTTTGATAAATTAATTCCGAAGATAGAAATTCATTTACTTTTAAATTATTCTTATAATTGCTTTTGACCTCCTTAGAAATCATAATGTCAGGATAAAAAATATTTACCTGCTTAATTAAATCGTATTGCTCCAAGCTAATAGTTTCTTTTTTTTCTAAATATATCTTCATATCAGAATCCTGAGCAAAAGCAGGAATAGAAAACACTATAAAAAGTAATAAGGTAATTTTTTTCATATGGTATTTTTTTTGTGAGTTTATAATTACTAAAGATTTTCAAATATAGTGCCAATAATTTTAATTTCACTTTGTCAATTGCTATAAAAGAATAAATAATTATACCATTAAAAAGTTATAAATTGCAAAAAAATAATAATTATGCCAGCATACCTTTTTGACCAAGATTCTTCCGAGAAAAAATTAAAACAATTAATCGTGCTATATGATAAGTTTATGGAAGACCCTGATTCTTCAGAGAAAGCCTTACAAATTGCTACCGAAGCGTGGCATTTAACAGACTGGGTTCATAAAGAATTTCAAACAACTCATAATATAGATATTTTAGGTGATTTTCGTGAAACTCTTTATCCTTATTGCAATTCATTAAAAATAATGCATGATTTAGCAAATTCTAGCAAACATGGAGATACAAGTCGTCCAAAAGCTGGAATACAATCTGCATATTTATATGAGGGAGATTTTGACCCATCTGATTTTTCTATGGAAGAATTTGAAGTTAGCAGACTCGAAATCATTTTAACAGACAATAGCAAACTTTACTTTGATGAAGAGATAACAAAAGTAGTTGACTTTTGGAAAGATTATTTTAGAAATGAATTGAATATTACTTTATAAAAATAAATTAAGCCTTTGTAAATTAATACAAAGGCTTATCTATTACATATTCATTATAATATTGTCGAGAAATATATTTACCAGTTTTTCGATTGTAAATATTAATGTAGTGATAATCAAATCCGACATGTTTACACCAATTATGTAGGTAAAATATTGATTTACAAAACTCAACTTTTATAGGTCTAATATTTTTATCTTTATTAAAGATTGTACAGCTGTAAGGCGTTGGAGTATTATTAGCCATAAATATTGCTGATTTGTATCTCTACTTCATGAAGCAGGTTTTTAATCTTAAAACCACCGTTTACACAAACAAACGTTGACATATCAAATTCACCTTTTTTAATGATACTTGTACCAACTTCTATGTAATTGACTAATACCCAAAATTCATTGGTTCGAATATCTGTAAAAATCCAAACTGCCAAGCCATAAGGATATGACGTTTTTGTAGTAGTCATTTTTATGTAATAATCGCCAAACTGAACAATACCACCATTATTCTGAACAGGAAAAGAACTAACTAAATCATAACCATTTCTAATGTAATTTGGGCTTTCTCCCTGAAAGTCCACACTATCCAAATGGGTAGAGTTTCTATAAGTGTCAATTCCGAGAGTGTAAAATTTATTATCTCCCTGAATTGTTCCCAATCTCATAAATGAGTAAACCCTTGTATCTACTTGATAACCTGAACCCGCAGTAAATCGACCATCTAAACGAAATTGAGGTAATTTATATTCTTTAAGATATCTTAATGGTTTTTTCTGAAAATCGCTAAAGTTTGAAATCTCAACACTACTTGAACCACTTGAATAAGGAACACTTAAATAAATTTCCGTAAATGCAGTAGCAAAATAATTCTCTGGAATTACATTTAAATCAACATTCCCTAAATCATTAATAACCGAAAGCATAGGTAAACTATCGTAATTTATAAAATCAACACCTTGAACACGTTTATTATCAATGAATACTGATAATATAAAAAATGGCGTCTGAATACCTCTTACAGAATATCCCTCAAATGCTTCAAGTTCTTTTACTTTAACCGCATAAGTATCATCTATATATTGAATAAAGTTCATATCTGATTAATTAAATAACGGAACTTTTTTCAAGTCCGAGGTTGATAAATATTTTTTCAAATCAGCCTTTAAATCACGTCTTGTAATAACATAATAACAGCCAATTACTAAAGGAACAGTTGTAACTTGTTTTACTTTCAATAACTCGTTAATTGTTTCCTTTTCATTTTCGAAATTAGAAAACGGCTCAGTTATCCAAGTGTACCAAGGTGAATCTTTCGTTTGCTTATTTGTTCCCAACCATACCGCCAATGATTCTGCAATGTCGTGAACTTCTTTACGAGGTGTAATTTTGTTCAATTCAATTTCTTTTGTCATTGGATTAGAAACCGCAATTTTTAAATCTTTTTCTGCATCTTCCAAAGCTTTTTCCTCAGCGTCTTGTGTGAATTTAGCATACCATTTTTTTAACAATGGATAACACACAATTATACCCACGCATAAAAGCCAGTATTTTTGCAGAAAATCAAAGAGCCAAACAGTATTGGCTTGGCTCTTTGTTCTATTAACTATCTCTCTTTGAGCCATAATTATTTTTTCTTAAATAATTTATAAGCTAAAAGTCCTGCTACAGCTACTAATACAACATTTGCTATAGCTTTATTGTTTGCGTAAAAAAGTTTGATTTTATCTAACATCTTGTTTAAATTTTGAATTAATAATTTTTATCTTTTTGGGCGTTTGTTTAGACTGTAACGCTGTAAACAGTATAAAAAAAAAGCAGTACAGGAATAATCAAATAATTGAATTTGAATTTCTTTTTAGCCGTTACCGTAACGGTTGCAAGATTGTAATCTCCCATAATATCAATAGCATCCTGAATGTCCGAATCGTAAATTAAATTATGATCAGGCGAGCATTCATGTTTAATAATTGCCCTTGCAATGACTAAGTAAAACTTTGCATCTACAATTTTGATTGTTTGGTCAGGGTCTAAGCCTACAGCTTTTGAAATAACTTCAATATACTTTTGTGTATCATTTTCAAATGGCGGTGCATATTCAGTTATAAGCTTTCTTACTGTATTCTTTCCTTTATCAATGTCATTTGTCAAATCTCGTAACATGGCACGGATACCAAATTTCACTTCTGTAAACTGTTCAAAATGTTTATCGGTATTTTGAGCATTTGGAATTTTTCCCTGCCAAGCAATATTGGTCAAAACCAAGTTACCCGGATTATTATTTCGAATACCTCGAGTTAATTCTTTTCTGCCTAAATAATTACTCATTTTCTTCTGTAATTAAAGGTTTAGCACCTGTTTGCGGTTCATCCTTTCCGAAATCAAGTTTGCCTAATTCGTCAGAAACTACCTGAATACCTTTTAAAATAGCTGTTACAACAGCACCATATTTAACGATAATACCAATTATCGAAACAATTCCCTTCAAATTTTTCATTACTTATTTTGTTTTAATTGTTTTCTTTTTTCTAAATACTCTTTGAGTAAATCCACCCCCTCATGGAGTATAAGAGGGAGGAATTTTAATATGACCTTAAACATTAGTTCGAGCGAATAAATGTACCTGCGTAACCTCCGTTTTTTGCACGTGGGTTAATGACAAAAGCCATGCTGTCAATTACAACTTTACCGCCATTTTTCTGCATTGTACCCCAGTGGAAAGATTGAACACCCGTTTTAGTGTTAGTAAAAGTGCATGCTACAGAACCAAACCAACCTTTTTCTGAAAGATTTGATTTAGTAGTTGTTACACATTTAATTGCAATCAATTCTCCCTTAGACAATCTCCAACCAGTTGTTAAATGCTGTTCAACACCTTTATTTGGTCCTGAAACAGGCATATAAGTAGTAGACTTAGCACCTGAATGTTTAACTTTTTGTTGGTTATTATTGTTATTATAATTCTGATTATTAGAATTATAATTCTTTTTATTTTGTGCCATTACTTTATAATGTGTTTAATTAATAATATGATTTCAGCAAGTTTTTTAATTATGATTACTGCCGAATCTATCAGAAATACAATAAGATAGATTCGATAGTAATTTTTCGGCTTGCTATCTTTTTCTTGCAACTCTTCTTCCTGAATTATTGCGGTCACGTCTTAAAAACCAAATCAATGCAATAAGACCAGCGACAGCACCTAAAACAATTTTCCAGTTTCTTTGAAACCAAACCTTAATAGTTGAACTTACTACAGTAGCACCAACCTGACCGCTTCCCTGAACAAATCCAGTACTTAAACCGTCATTAATCCCAGTTGTTACGGCTTTTGCGAAAATCTGAGAACCTGCATTTGCTACAGCACCAGCCGTTTGACTTGCTACAGCTAAAGCTTGCTGATTATTATATTCAGCTTGCGCCGCATTGTTTGCTTTTTTTGCTTCGTGGGCATCTTGCAAATTCTGCGAGATGTTTTGAACCGCTCCACCAACGAAAGGTATTGCGCCCATAATAGGAGTAGCGACCTTTACCAAATTTTTGAACGAAACATTTTTCTTAATCGCTGTTCCAATTTTTTTGAAAAATCCCATAGCTTACACAGTTTTTAAACATCTTACGACGAAATTAATAATTGAGCCTTGCGACTTATTGATTTCAATACCAACCACAGCCACTAAAGGCAAGGTTAATCTATCCGTCAAACCTTGAAGGACTTTTCCATCTGCCAAAACAGCTTGAACTGGGTCAATATCACGGCTTAAAGTTTGCAATTCAAATGGAAGATATTTTACAACCTGACCATTTGAGTACTGATAAGACAAATCACTTACTGAATCGTCAACAGTCATAACAGCCAAATCAAATCCCTGAACATCTATTTTTTTGTTGAACTCCTCTGATGCAACAGATTTTTGTTCGAAGAAAAATAAATTGTTGGTTTGTTGTGGCTCTTCAATACCGTGTAAATCGTAACGTTTATCTGCAATTAAATCTTCAAGAGTAATTTTAATACTCTCTTTATCTGCAAGATAAATTGAACCTTCGTCTGCCAATTCGCATAATGCAATCAGGGCATTATCAGCATCGGATTGAGTGTTTTCAGTTCCGTAGGTACTTGCTAAAATGAAATCTTTAAGCAACACTTTGTTTGCTAAAATGACATTCGAACCGTTTCCACGCTCAATGTAAATACTAATTTTTTCAGTTGTTAAGGCTGATAAAGCCAAATCACTTGAAAGAATTAAAGCACCGATTGCTTTTGTTACTTGTAATTCTGGCGATTTTGTAACGCCTGTAATAGTTGCAATTTTCATTTGTTATAAATTTTATTTGTTTAATTTCTTTCACAAAGGTTATTGCAACTATTATTCGACGTTCCCTAAAATTCCCTATAATTCCCTATTTTTTCCTAATTTTCCCTATAATATGCCGTAGTTTATTAAGTCTTGAACGGTTAAATAGTTCCTTTTTAAAGCAAGAGAATCAATAATTGTTTGATATTCTTTACAAGCAGTTTTATAGCTTAATTCAAGAATATGCATTAACTGGGTTTTAGTTACTTTTTGGCTTGTATTCTGTGTTTTCATGGCTTATAGAAATAAAAGTTGATGTTCGTGGAATAATTCAGAATCAAAATCATTTACTAATTTTTCCTTTGTTCTAAATTCGTGCAGATAGAAATGTAATTTGTTTTGAAACCAATTCATAAGTGGTTTTTCTGTAATCATATCTAAATCTTCAAGTAAAAGATTTAGAGCAACGATATAAGATATATCCTGATTGTTTGCGTAATATTCTCTAAATAGAGATTTTGCAAGACGTTTTTTAATTGTTGTCGAAGAAAGAACAACCTTTTTTAAACGTTTGATTATAGGATTGAATTTTGTTATTTGAGATTGTAAAAAATCAAAGTCGAACAAAACGATAAGCTTTTCTTTATTGATTTGACTTTTACCAGTATTCTCACGAAGTTCAAAAAAACCTTTATTTGCAATTTTTAATAATTCATAAAGGTTTGCTTTATCAAAAATACCCCAAGTCATTGTCTGACTGATATTTAAATCTAATTTTGAATATTCATTTAAACCTCTAAAAAACGCTGAATTTAACTGATATTCAAAACGCCAAACATTGTCATTTTTCAAACCATTATTTGCGTAATATTCGTTTATATATGGTTTTTCAGTCAGTTGCAACGACAGCGTTTTGTTATAGCATCGTATTATTTTGTCAGATGTTCTTTTCCCAATTTGGAAACCGTTAAGTATTGATTTTCCTTTATAGGTTTCAAAATAGCTTTGTAAATTTTTAGGACGCCCCGAAATAAGGTAGTTACCTGCAACAACATTACTATATAAATTACGGTAAGAATTGTTGATATCAGACTTATCAAGGCAGATATCCAGTCTATTAACAGACTTAAATATGTAGTTTGTTTCATCGCAAAAAGCATTTATGACACCTCTTAAGGCATCGTTAGACAATGTGTAAAATAGATTGTTTTCGAATTGTAGTTGTGCAAATTGTTCGCTCATAATTGCCGAGCGTGGTATTGCTGTATAAATTCCAATTTTTAAATCTTCATAATATAAATCTGCTCTAAGCTCAAAAATCTTAGTTCCGTATTCATAAGGTTTTAGGCGAAACTTTGAATGTTCGGGAAATTCTCCAAACGGCTGACCCTCTAGATTGATAATTAAGTAGTCTATATTTATAAGAGTAGGTTTTAAATTATTGTTTTTGAATTTAGTTTGGGCTTGATGCCTTTCTTTATATGAAATCATTGTTTTTTAGTAGGTTTGAGTGAGTTAGTTGCCGTTATACCCTACGGCAACAATTGAAAAATCGAAAGGGGAGTAGCAAAAAATTAATTTTCCGAATCCTGCCAAAGTGAATAATGATTTTTAGGTAAATCATTTATTGTAAATTCTTTCTTTGATATAGCTTCGGTTATTTTCTTTTCAACTTAACAAAATTTGTTTTTATAGTTTGAAATCTCAGAATTAAAAAAAACATTTATCTGCTGACCAATTTTTTTAATTTCTCTAATTGTAAAATCATGCTGATGTTTAAGACCAAGTAAGTCGACAGTTTCTACAGGATATTTTGAATACTCGTTTAAATCATGATTTAAACCAGCTAATTCCAAGAGTAAATTTTCTCGTTTTTGAATTAAAAGTATAATTGTTGACATATATTAAGGTGTTAAAAGATTATGTTTAAGAAGTTTTGTAATAAGCGTTTTCTGAGAATTGCAGTAAAAAATAAATTCATGAACACAAAAAGATTGTGTTACTATAAAGCAATCCGTACAAACTTTAATTGTAATTCCTATATTTGAACCACGGATTCTTAGAAATAATGTTTTAAACTTTAAATGAGAGGTTTTGCAAAATGGGCGCATTTTTTTTAAAAATGTTTTTGCATTGAAATTTGTGTGACGCATCTTGTTTAATTCTACAAGTAATAGAGTGTAATTCTCTAAAGAAGATCGTTTTAAAGCCATTTGGTATAGTTAATAAGTTATACCACAAATGAACTATAATTTATATTATGTAAAATAGAATATTTTAAAAACCTTCTACTTACATTTCTTTCTTCATTCTTTTTTCGCTTATAAAAACAGATTGCTTAGCCATCAGCGAATTCTTTAGAATTAATTATGCCTCTATTTTGAAACACACTCAAAAGTTCAAATGATAATAATGTTTTTAAAATCCTAAAAAGCATTTTTTAAAGTCTAGAAATCAGTTAATTTTAACATTTTCTTAAAATAATTACATTCTCTCAAAGATGCTTTCATTGTAAGAGTTTATTTTATTATTTTTACATTCGATACTTTAAAAAAATTATCAAACGTATGAATACAATTGCTGAGCATATTGCAGATTTTTTAAAAGAATACCCGCCATTTGATAACTTAACTTTTCAGGAATTATCTGATATTGCTACAAACATTCGTGTAATCAATTTAGAAAAACACGCTGTACTTTTTCAAATAAACGACTTACTTCATGATAGTTTTTATGTTGTGGCTTCGGGTGTCATAAATTTAACCACAATTGCTGATGCCGAAGAAACTATTATAAACAAATGTCATGAAGGTGATATTTTTGGTTTACGTCCGTTTTTTGCCAAAAATAATTATATGATGACTGCAAAAGCACGCGAAGAAAGCATTATATACGCTATTCCTATCGCTGTTTTCAGACCTTTTGTAGCCAATAACTCTGATGTATTAAACTTTTTGCTGGAGAATTTCGCCATCAATTCAAGACATGCAAAAGACAATGTAAACTCTAATGGAAAACTGATATCTGACACTGCTTTCTATGTAGATCAGCAATCAGAAATGCAATATATTCAGTCACTTGCATACAATAATTCACCATTAACAACTGAGTCTAATCGTATCATTAAAGATGTTGCGATCCTGATGACAGAATCTATGGTAGATAATATCGTTATTTGCGAAAACAACAATCCGATTGGTATTGTAACCAATGCCGATTTATCCTCTAAAATTGCAACTGGCCGTTATCCTATTACAGAAACAATTGACAAGATCATGTCTTCTCCGGTTGTCACGGTAATCGAAAATGTTTCTCTGGCTGAAGCGCAATTGCTTATGCTTAAAAATAATGTAACGCATTTATGTGTTACCAAAGACGGTACAAGCAAATCTGCTGTAAAAGGAATTATTTCTGAACATGATTTAATTGTGGCTCAAGCTAGTAATCCTGGTGTTTTAATTAAAGAAATCAAACGTTCTCAGCTTCCTAAAGACTTAAAACAAATACGTGATCGCTTGTCTGATTTGATTCAGAATTCAATTCAAAAGAACATTCCGATTTCACATATTAGCAATATTGCAAGTGAAATTAATCTGGCAATAATAAAACGTGCTGTCGAATTATCTATTCTGGATTTAGGCTCACCTCCTGCCCGTTTTGCCTGGTTAAGCATTGGTAGCCAGGGTCGTAAAGAACAATTATTATTAACCGATCAGGATAGTATTCTTATTTTTGAAGATGTTTCGCCAGAAAAATACAGAGAAGTAAAAGATTACTTTTTAAGACTAGCCAAAAGAACAACTTCTATCTTAGAAAAAGTAGGTTACGAATATTGTCCAAACGGACATATGGCCAGCAATATGTTATGGTGTAAATCACTGACAGACTGGACAAAGCAATACAATAGCTGGATGAATACTCCAGGTGAAAACAGCAACGATTTAAGCAGTATTTTCTTTGACTATGAAATTGTTTTTGGAGAACCGAAAATCGAAGAAGTGATAGAAAATGTTATTTTTAAGAATGCTGTCAACAATACGTTATTCTTCGACTTTTTAGGTAATGACGCCTTAAAGAAAAATTCTCCTTTGAGTTTCTTCAAGAAATTTATCGTGGAAGAAGAAGGCCCGCATAAAACAAAATTTGATATCAAAACACGCGCATTGATGCCCTTAATTGATGCTGCACGTTTGTTAATTTTAAATGCCAATATCAAAGGAATTAAGAACACCTATTTACGATTCAAACAATTGGCTATAACAGATTCTAAAAATGCTGAAATTTATTTAAGCTGCGCCGAAGCTTTTTTAACGTTATCAAAATTTAGAACTATTGAAGGATTAAAGAATGATGACTCAGGACAATATATAAATTTGCGAGAAATGTCTAAAACAGACAAAGAAAAGTTAAAAAATGCCTTAACCCCAATGAAAGACCTTGAGGAACTGATTAAGAGTAAATTTCAACTTACACAATTCTCATAAGTATGCTAGACTGGATTAAAAATATCAATAAAGACTATCCGGACTTCTGGAAAGACTACCTGACTAAATTCGAAACAAAACCAAACAGATTTGTAGTTTTATCTACTGAGACTTCCGGGTTAAACCCCAATAAAGATGTTATCTTATCTTTGGGTGCTTTTTCAGTAATTGATGATGGAATTGTAATAAAAGACAATTTCGAAGCTGTTCTGCTTCAATACAAATTTTTGCAGGATAACGGACTTTCGAATGAGTTTATTATTGAAAGCAAAATGCTTAAAATGCCTGAACCAGATGCTATTGAAGCATTTGTTAACTTTATAGGCAATTCTATTTTAGTAGGGCATCATATTAATTTTGATATCGAAATGCTAAATTCGGCTTTAGAGCGTCTGGATTGTGGAAGATTGAAAAATGAAGCATTGGATATCGACATGATGTACAGAAAATTAATGGATATCAATGACAAGCAGTTTTCTTTGGATGATTTAAGTGAAATTTACAAAATTCCAAAAAGTGATCGAAATTCCTCTTCTGAAGATGCGTATAAAATTGCACTGTTGTTTTTGAAGTTGAAATCTAGATTAGGGATTAAGTAAAAAAAATAAACCATATAAGTTATATAAGGAAATTTAAGTTTTAAATTGTCAAAATTTTTGTAGTGAAATTTTGTCATTCCGAGGAACGAGGAATCTCCGTAAGAGACTCTACAAAGATTGGCAATTTTGTTTGCGGAATTACTTGCGGAGATTCCTCGTTCCTCGGAATGACAAAATTGAGCTGAATCATTTTGCGGGACTTCGACTTCACTAAGTCTGACAATATTAAACTTCGTTAATTTACACATATAAAAAATGCCTCTTAATTTTTTAAGAGGCATTTTTATTTATCTATTTATTTTTAAAATTAAGAAATTCTTTCGTTCTTAATTTCTTCTACAATTTCAGGATTCAATAACGTTGAAGTATCTCCAAAATTAGAATAATCGCCTTCGGCAATCTTACGTAAAATTCTACGCATAATTTTTCCTGAACGTGTTTTTGGCAAACCAGACACGAACTGAATTTTATCCAGTTTTGCAATTGGCCCAATATGATCAGAAATGTATTGATTGATCTCTTTGGTTAAATTTGCTCTGTCTCTATACTCTCCTGTTTCTTTTAGAATTACGAAACCATATAAAGCATTTCCTTTAATATCATGTGGAAATCCAACAATTGCAGATTCAGCCACAGCAGGATGCTCGTTGATCGCGTCTTCGATAGGAGCTGTACCTAAATTATGTCCGGAAACAATTACAACATCATCTACTCTACCAGTGATTCTGTAGTAACCAACTTCGTCTCTTAAAGCTCCGTCTCCTGTAAAATATTTTCCAGGGAAAGACGAGAAATAAGTGTCTTTATAACGTTGGTGATCTCCCCAAATCGTTCTGGCAATTCCTGGCCATGGAAATTTGATACACAAACTACCCACAACCTGATTTCCTTCTATTTCATTACGTTTTTCATCCATTAAAACGGGTTGAATTCCCGGTAAAGGCAAAGTTGCATAAGTTGGTTTTGTTGGTGTTACAAAAGCAATTGGAGAAATCATGATTCCGCCAGTTTCTGTTTGCCACCAAGTATCAACCACCGGACATCTTTTATCTCCAACATGGTCATTAAACCAGTGCCATGCTTCTTCGTTGATTGGCTCTCCTACTGATCCAATTACTTTAAGCGATTTTAGAGGATATTTTTGAATATAATCTAAACTTTCTTTTGCTAATGAACGAATAGCGGTTGGAGCTGTATAAAACTGAGTTACTTTGTGTTTTTCGATAATATCCCAAAAACGGCTAAAATCCGGATAAGAAGGAACTCCTTCAAAAATTACGGTTGTTCCACCGTTTAATAATGGTCCGTATAATATATATGAGTGACCGGTAATCCAGCCAATATCTGCAGTACACCAGAAAATATCATTTTCTTCGTGACTAAAAACGTTTTTAAAAGTATAGGCAGTATACACCATATATCCGGCTGTGGTATGTACCATTCCTTTAGGCTTTCCTGTAGATCCTGAAGTATACAAAATAAACAAAGGATCTTCGGCATCCATTATTTCGGCAACACTATTATCTAAAGCTACGTCTAATAAAGGCTGTAACCATTGGTCACGTCCTTCTTTCATTTTAACCTCTGTGTTTGTTCTTTTTACAACCAAAACACCAGAAACAGTTGGGCAGGTATCTAATGCCTCATCTACAATTCCTTTTAGATCAATGTTCTTATTTCCTCTGTAACCTCCATCTGAAGTAATTACCATTTTACACTCGCAATCGTTAATTCTTGCAGAAACAGCAGAAGCTGAAAATCCAGCAAAAATAACCGAATGAATTGCTCCTATTCTGGCACAAGCCAATACTGCAACTGCTAATTCAGGAATCATTGGCAAATAAATACAAACTCGGTCTCCTTTGCGAACTCCCTGCTCACGCAAAACATTCGCCATTTTCGAAACTCTTTCGTATAGTTCGTTATACGTTATATGTAAAGCACTTTCTGAGGGATCATTTGGTTCAAAAATAATCGCCGTTTTTTCTCCTCTTTTACTTAAGTGTCTATCGATGCAATTCTTGGTAATGTTAACTTTTGCGTCAGTAAACCACTTCACTTCGGCATCAGCCATATTAAAATCAACTACTTTCTCCCATTGTTGGTACCAGGTAAAATTTTCTTCAGCAATCTTTCCCCAAAACTTCCTTGGCTCCCTTATTGACTTATTGTAATGTTTAAAATATTGTTCTAAATTTTCAATTTTATAATAACTCATATGTTTGTGGAATTTTTTTATAAATGTATTAAATATCAACGTATTCTTAAAATTATTTAATTCATAAATTTTGTCTAAAAAAAACACATATTAAAAAAAATATAAGCTTTTTATACGTTTACTGCAAAATTTTACTTTTTTTAACAAAAAAGCATGTTGCAAAAAAGGCATGATAAATGAATACCATGCCTTTATTTTAACAATCTCAATAACAATTAATTTTGTAATTCTGTATTACAATGCAATATTCTATTTCGAAAATAGCAGCATCCTTATTAATTATAATGACTTCAACAAGTATATTTTTTGACAATATACACCTTCATTAGGGATTAGCTTCACTTAACTTGCTTACTAGTAGAAGCTAAGTGAATGCAATATGCATCTATATCCATTTTTTTTAATAAGTGCTTACTAATTCAAAATATCATATAAAACAAAGATACAGTGCAAATTCCACAATCGAATCTGTGGTAATTCCCAATTTATTATCCAATTTTTTTCATTGCAGTCATCGATTCTCTCAACCATGCTCCTACTTCTTCAATAGGATGTTGACGAATTTCTTTATTTACCGCAATTAAGATAGCATTATCTACTCCGTTAGAAGTTGAAAATGGTTTTCCTATAATGTTAGTTTCAACAGTTTTCATGTAATTTTCCAATAACGGTTTACAAGCGTGGTCAAATAAGTAACAACCATATTCTGCTGTATCCGAGATAACACGGTTCATTTCAAATAATTTTTTTCTTGCTATGGTATTAGCAATCAATGGCAATTCGTGTAAGGACTCATAATATGCTGATTCTTCAATGATTCCAGCTTCAGTCATTGTTTCGAAAGCCAATTCTACACCAGCTTTAACCATTGCAATCATTAAAACGCCATTATCAAAATATTCCTGTTCAGAAATTGGAGCATCCGTAGGAGCTGTTTTCTCAAAATTAGTTTCTCCTGTAGCAGCTCTCCATGTCAATAAATTCTTATCATCATTAGCCCAGTCAATCATCATTGTTCTTGAGAATTCTCCTGAAATGATATCATCCTGATGCTTTTGGAATAAAGGACGCATGATGTCTTTTAATTCTTCTGCAATTTCGTAAGCTTCGATTTTTGCAGGATTAGACAAACGATCCATCATGTTTGTAATACCACCATGTTTCAAAGCTTCAGTGATTGTTTCCCACCCGTATTGAATTAATTTTGAAGCATAAGCAGGATCAATTCCTTTTTCAACCATTTTGTCAAAACATAAAATAGATCCTGTTTGCAATAATCCGCAAAGGATAGTTTGCTCACCCATTAAATCTGATTTTACTTCAGCTACAAATGATGATTTTAAAACTCCTGCTTTGTGTCCTCCGGTTGCTACAGCATAAGCTTTTGCCTGATCTAAACCAAAATTGTTTGGATCATTCTCCGGGTGAACTGCAATAAGTGTTGGTACACCAAATCCTCTTTTATATTCTTCACGAACCTCAGAACCAGGACATTTAGGAGCACACATAATTACTGTAATATCTTTACGAATCTGCATTCCTTCTTCAACAATATTAAAACCGTGAGAATATGCTAAAGTCGAACCTTGTTTCATTAATGGCATAATGGCAGTAACTACAGCAGTATGTTGTTTATCTGGTGTTAAGTTACAAACTAGATCAGCAGTTGGAATTAATTCTTCGTAAGTACCTACTGTAAAACCGTTTTCAGTAGCATTTTTATAAGAAGCTCTTTTTTCAGCTATTGCATCTGCACGTAATGCATATGAAATGTCTAATCCAGAATCTCTCATATTTAAACCCTGATTCAAACCTTGTGCACCACAGCCTACAATAACAACTTTTTTTCCTGCTAAAGCTGCAATTCCGTCTGCAAATTCTGACTGCTCCATAAATTCGCAAACACCTAATTGTTCTAATTGTAATCTAAGTGGTAATGTATTGAAATAATTTGCCATTTTGTTTTTAATATTTAATGAATGTTGTATTTTAATAATTGATAATATATAACTAAGATGATACTATTTGAATGTTTCTAACAAACTTGAAATTTCCATTTTTTGTTTAGAAACCGATATTCTGCCCGAACGTACAAATTGCATAATGCCGTAAGGTTTAAATTTCGCATACAATTCTTCAATTTCAGAACGTCTTCCTGATTTTGAAATCACGAAGAAATCACGAGAAACGGTTACTATTGTTGCCTGGCTTTCTTTAATGATATTTTGAATTTGTTTTTCATCAAACAACAAACTTGAAGCGATTTTGAATAAAGCATTTTCAAGGTAAATAGTCTCTTCATCAGTGTGATAAAAAGCTTTTATTACTTCAATTTGTTTTTCAATTTGTCCAACGATATTCTGAACCCACTTCTCAGTTGTATTTACTACAATAATAAATCTTGAAACATTCTCTATTTCTGATTCTGAAACGTTTAGACTTAATATATTAATGTGTCGCTTTAAGAATATTCCTGATATTCTATTCAACAAACCCACATTATTTTCTGAGTATACCGATATGGTAAATGTTTTATCTTCCATGTTATTTTTTAGTTTTTTTTGTTTCAGGTTTCAGGTTTCAGGTCCTACAACCTGAAACAAAAAAAACCTGAAACCTGAAACTTTTTCCTAGCTTAATCTAATTTCAGAAACACACGCTCCTGTTGGAATCATTGGGAATACATTATTCTCTTTTTCGACCATAACTTCTAAGAAATACGAATCTTTTGAAGCCATCATTTCGGCTACAGCAGCATCCAAATCTTCTCTTTGTGTTACTTTTTTAGATTTAATGTAATATCCTTCTGCAATGGCGACAAAGTTTGGATTGGTCATATTTGTCGAAGCATATCTGTTATCGAAAAATAATTCCTGCCACTGACGCACCATTCCTAAAAATTCGTTGTTTAAGATGACAATTTTCACAGGAACTTTAGTCTGGAAAATTGTACCTAATTCCTGAATGGTCATCTGAAATCCTCCGTCTCCAATAATGGCAACTACTTCACGATCCGGTCTTCCCATCTTAGCTCCAATTGCAGCTGGCAATGCAAATCCCATAGTTCCTAAACCTCCTGAAGTAATATTACTTTTGGTGGTATTAAACTTAGCATAACGACAAGCAAACATCTGGTGCTGTCCTACATCTGAAACAATAATGGCATCACCTTTTGAGTGTTTGTTAATCATTTCCATAGTTTCGCCCATAGAAATACCTTTATTATTCGTTGGGTTCAGCTCTTCATTTATAACCGTCTCTACTTCTATCTTAAGTAATTCTTTAAATTCATTATGCCACAAATCATGTGATTTTGATTCAATCAATGGCAATAAGGCATTCAGGGCTTCTTTTACATCTCCTAAAACAGCTACTTCGGTTTTTACGTTTTTATCAACTTCCGCAGGATCAATTTCAAAATGAATAACTTTTGCTTGTTTTGCGTAAGTCTTTAGATTTCCGGTAACACGATCATCAAAACGCATTCCTAATGCAATTAAAACATCACATTCGTTTGTCAGTAAATTTGGTGCATAATTTCCATGCATCCCTAACATCCCAACATTTAATGGATGATCCGTAGGTAAAGCCGAAAGTCCTAAAATTGTCCAACCTGCCGGTATTCCTGACTTTTCGATCAATGCTTTTAACTGTTCTTCGGCCTGACCAAGAATTATTCCCTGACCAAAAACGATAAAAGGTTTTTTAGCACTATTAATTAAAGTAGCAGCTTCGGCAACTTTGTCCAGATTTAATTTCGGAACCGGAACATAACTTCTAATTGCCGTACATTTTTCGTAACTAAATTCGAACTCATCAAACTGAGCGTTTTTAGTAATATCAATCAATACAGGCCCCGGACGACCGGAACGTGCAATATAAAATGCTTTTGCAATGATTTCAGGAATTTCAGAGGCTTCTGTAACCTGATAATTCCATTTGGTAACCGGAGTCGAAATTCCGATAATATCCGTTTCCTGAAAAGCATCAGAACCCAATAAATGTTTTCCAACCTGGCCTGTAATACAAACCATTGGTGTGGAATCGATTTGAGCATCTGCAATTCCGGTAACTAGATTTGTTGCTCCAGGTCCTGAAGTAGCAATCGCTACACCAACTTTTCCTGTCGCTCTGGCGTATCCCTGAGCTGCGTGTGTTGCACCTTGTTCATGGCGTACCAAAACATGGTGTAATTGGTCCTGAAATTTATATAATTCGTCATAAACAGGCATGATTGCTCCTCCCGGATACCCATAAACCAAGTCTACTCCTTCTGCTAATAAACATCTTATAACGGCTTCTGCCCCTGATATTTTCATAGTATATTTTGTTTTATCAATTTCAAAATTCAATATCAATATCAAAATTCAATGGCAATGTCAAAAATCAATTTCAACGATAAATTCTAAATTGATTTTTTGTTTTTTTTGCTATTTGATTTTTGATATTGTTATTGTCATTGTCATTGATTTTTGATATTGTTATTTAATTAGTTATCGGTAACACAACCTGTAGAAGCGCTTGAAACCGATCTTGCGTATTTAAGCAAAACTCCTTTTGTAACTTTCAACGGTGGTTGTACCCAAGCCGCTTTTCTAGCTGCAAATTCTTCGTCAGAAATTTTAAGATCAATGGTGTTTTTTACAGCATCAATGGCAATTAAATCTCCATCTTTTACCAGTGCAATACCACCACCATCATAAGCCTCTGGTGTAATATGTCCTACGACAAAGCCATGTGAACCTCCAGAGAACCTACCGTCAGTGATAAGAGCACAAGTACTTCCTAATCCGGCCCCAATAATGGCCGATGTAGGCTTCAGCATTTCAGGCATCCCTGGACCACCTTTTGGTCCACAATACCTGATGACGACTACACTACCCGGTTTAATTTTTCCGGCTTCAAGGCCTGGAATTACTTCAAATTCTCCTTCAAAAACTACAGCCGGACCTTCAAAATATTCTCCTTCTTTTCCGCTGATCTTTGCAACAGCACCTTCAGAAGCAAGATTCCCATATAAAACCTGAATATTTCCTGTTGGTTTTAATGCTTTTTGAATTTCATGAATTACTTCTTGTCCATCTTGTAAATCCGGAGTTGAAGCCAAGTTCTCAGCTACAGTTTTCCCGGTAACTGTCAAACAATCTCCATGAATCAATCCTACTTTCAATAAATATTTCATTACTGAAGGAATTCCTCCAACTTCATGAATATCTTCCATCATATATTTACCACTTGGCTTCATGTCGGCCAATACTGGCGTTCTGTCATTAATAGCCTGAAAATCATCCAAAGTAATCTTGACATCAACCGCATGAGCCATTGCAATTAAGTGCATCACTGCATTTGTAGAACCTCCTAAAACGGCTACTATTGTAATAGCATTTTCGAAAGCCTTGCGAGTCATAATATCTCTTGGCTTAATATCTTTTTCTAATAAAATTTTAATAGCAGCTCCAGCAGCCATACATTCGTCTCTTTTTTCCTGACTCAATGCAGGATTAGAAGAACTATATGGCAAACTCATTCCTAATGCTTCAATTGCTGAAGACATAGTATTTGCAGTATACATTCCCCCGCAAGCTCCCGCTCCCGGACACGCATTTTGAATTACACCTTTAAAATCTTCCGGAGTAATTTCGTTTTTTACTCTTTTTCCTAGTGCCTCAAAAGCAGAAACAATATTAAGAGATTCTCCTTTCCATTTTCCTGAATGAATTGATCCTCCGTAAACCATCATCGACGGACGATTTAATCTTCCCATTGCAATCAAAGCACCAGGCATATTTTTATCACAACCAGGAATCGCAATTACACCATCGTACCATTGTGCCCCCACAACTGTTTCAATAGAATCAGCAATTACATCACGGGAAACCAATGAAAAACGCATCCCTTCAGTTCCGTTTGAAATTCCGTCACTAACACCAATAGTATTAAAAATAAGTCCGACCAGATCCACATCCCAAACACCCTTCTTTACATCTTTTGCTAAATCATTCAAGTGCATGTTGCAAGTATTACCATCGTAACCCATGCTTACAATACCAACTTGTGCTTTTTTCAAATCTTCTTCAGTTAAACCAATTCCGTACAACATCGCTTGCGCGGCAGGTTGTGTTTGATCTTGAGTGATGGTTTTGCTGTACTTATTTAATTCCATTATTGTATTATTTTATTTTAATTTTTATTCAAAAAAAAACCTTCCAGTATTTGGAAGGTTTGTAATATAGTTTTTCAATTATATTTATACCATTCCCGATGCAGATGTGCTAAACACATTGACAACAACGACAGAAGTAATAATAATTGAGATTTGCATCATTTATTTTTTAGTGTCACAAAAGTATGAAAACTTACAGGACTAAAAAAATAAAATCTCAACATTTCACATACTTCTTGTTATTTATTTCATTATTTTAATAAAAAAACTAAACAATTGTCGACTGACCGATATGAACATTGTCATTATTAAAATATAGCAAGTCATCCTTGCTGAAAATAAAATTAGAAACAAACTCCCCTACTTCATTTGTACCGAATTTTGAATCTGGTTTTAAATCAACAGTAACAACTTTATATTCGATTGCTTTTTCAACCGCCTGATAAATTACATTCGCTTCTTTGAATAAACCAAAATGCTCTAACAACATTGCAGCTGATAAAATCGAAGCAATTGGATTGGCAATATTTTTTCCTTTTGCCTGAGGATAAGAACCGTGAATTGGTTCAAACAAAGCATTTTTTTCTCCTAAAGATGCTGATGCCAATAAACCAATTGAACCTGTAATAACGCTTGCTTCATCTGATAAAATATCTCCAAACAAATTCTCTGTCAAAATCACATCGAATTGTTTTGGATTTAAAATAATCTGCATTGCTGCGTTATCCACAAATAAAAAATCTAAAGCAACATCAGGATAATTTAAACTCACTTTCTGAACTACTTTTCTCCATAATCTTGAGGTTTCCAAAACATTTGCTTTGTCTACCATTGTCAGCTTTTTGCGTCGGTTTTGTGCCGATTTAAAAGCCAAATGTGCAATTCTGGTAATTTCTTCTTCTGAATATTCACATAAATCCGAAGCATGTGTTCCTTCTTCATTTAGTGTTTTAGCTCCAAAATAAGCACCACCTGTTAATTCTCTAAAAATAGTAAAATCAGCTCCGTCGATAATTTCTCTTTTTAAAGGAGAAGCATCAATTAGTGATTTATAAGGTTTTATAGGACGAATGTTCGCAAACAAACCCAGTTCTTTACGAAGCCTTAATAATCCTTGCTCAGGACGAACTTTTGCATTTGGATTATTATCGTATTTAGGATCTCCAATCGCACCAAACAAAACTGCATCAGTATTTAAACACAGATTCAGGGTTTGTTCCGGTAATGGATTTCCTGTTTTGTCAATAGCAATGGCTCCCATGAGCGCCTCTTCGAATACAAATTCATGATTGTACACCTCACCAATAGCATATAATGCTTTTTTGGCTTGTAAAATTACTTCTGGTCCAATTCCGTCTCCTGGTAAAACTGCTATTTTCAAATTCATAACGTCTCGTTCTTTATGTATTTAAATCCTTATTTTTTTTCTCTTTTAATTAACTTCTGATTAAATCACCTTCAATTTTTGAAGCCTCAATAATTTGATGTATATCTGCGTCTATCACTTCTTTTTTAATATCAGCAAACTTCAAAAATTCAATATACACAATGTCTAATTGTACTTTTGTAAGCTCGTAACCTACTTTTTTAGCACGGTAAGCCAAAGCAGCTCTTCCGCTTCTTGCTGTCAAAATAATAGATGATTCATTCACACCCACGTCAAGCGGATCCATAATCTCGTAAGTTGCTCTGTTTTTGATTACACCATCCTGGTGAATTCCGGAACTGTGTGCAAAAGCATTCGCTCCAACAATAGCTTTATTAGGCTGCACGATCATTCCCATACTTTCAGAAACTAATCGGCTCATTTCATTCAATTCTCTTGTATTAATGTTTGTGTCAAGATTTAAGTAAGGATGTTGTTTAAAAATCATTACCACCTCTTCAAGAGCGGTGTTCCCTGCTCTTTCTCCAATACCATTAATAGTACATTCTATTTGTCTTGCTCCATTTATCGCACCTGCAATAGAGTTTGCAGTTGCCATTCCTAAATCATTATGACAGTGACATGAAAGGATTACGTTTTCGATTCCTTTTACGTTTTCTTTTAGATATTTAATTTTTGCCCCGTATTCTTCCGGTAAGCAATATCCTGTTGTATCAGGGATATTTAGTACTGTTGCACCTGATTTAATCACTTCTTCACAAACTTTTGCAAGGAAAGCGTTATCAGTTCTGCCGGCATCTTCTGCATAAAACTCAACGTCTTCTACATAAGATTTTGCGTGTGATACGGCAAATTTTGCTCTGGCAATAATATCTTCTCTTGTGGTATTTAATTTATGAAGAATATGAGATTCAGATGTTCCGATTCCGGTGTGGATTCTAGGTCTTTTAGCATACTTTAAGGCAGCTGCAGCAACATCAATGTCGTTTTTTACGGCTCTTGTTAGTCCGCAGACAGTGGCGTTTTCTACGATTTTACAAATCTCAGAGACCGATAAAAAATCGCCCGGACTTGAGACAGGAAAACCTGCTTCGATAACGTCAACTCCCATTTTATCAAGTCGTTCTGCGATAACTAATTTTTGCTTAGTATCTAACTTACATCCTGGAACTTGTTCACCGTCGCGCAAAGTGGTGTCAAAAATTTGAACTTTCTCTCTATTCATATTCATTTATTTAATGTAATTTCACATCTTGATAACAAATATATATTGTACTTCTTCAGTACGAAATTCATTTTAATGAAATTATACTGTTCATAAAGCAATTTATAACGTATTAAATAACTAAAAACCAATAAGTTACACTATTATATTTTACAATGGCTAACCATCAAAAAGATTTCTTATTTGTATTAATAAAATCGCTTTCTAAATCCGAAAAAAGACAGTTTAAGATTTTTGCAAGCCGTTTAGAGACGAGTTCAAATACGAAATTCATCGAATTATTCAATATTTTAGATAAGTCTGAAAACTATGATGAAAAGCTTATTCTTAAGAGCGGTATCATTAAAAAAGTACAGTTATCTAACTTAAAATCATACTTATACAAACAAATTCTGGTAAGTATTCGACTGAATATTCCGAGCCAGAACATTCGTTATCAATTGCGCGAACAAATAGATTTTGCAGGTATTTTATATAATAAAGGTTTGTATAAACAGAGTTTAAAGATTCTGGATAAAACAAAAATCATTGCGCTGGAAAATGATGAAAAATATATGGCGTATGAAATTGTAGAATTCGAAAAATTGATCGAATCACAATATATTACCCGAAGTATTCAGGGACGTGCTGACGAATTGGTTATTCAGGCCAAAGAATTAAACTATCGAAATACAATTTCAAGTAAACTATCCAATTTATCGCTTCAGCTTTACGGAATCATGCTTAAGACAGGTTATGTAAAGAATGATGAGGAATATAAATATATTGACGATTATTTCAACAAACATATTGCCAAATTAGACGAAAGCAAGTTTGGTTTTCGCGAAAAATATTGGTTTTATAACGCTAATTTATGGCGTAGTTTTTTGGTACAGGACTTCCTGGCAAGTTATAAATATGCCTATAAATGGGTTACATTGTTTTACGGTAATCCTAATATGATTTACCAGAATCCGGTATTTTTTCTAAAAGGAAATCATTACTTTTTGGAATCACTTTATATGCTAAAGTACAAGTCGAATTTTAAAAAATATCTATCGCTTTTAGAAGAAACCATTCAGGATGAAAAATTTCCTGTAAACGATAACATTGCATCGCTATCATTTTTATATGTTTATAATAATAAATTAAACCTACATATTCTTGAAGGTACTTTTGCAGAAAGCGAATATTTGATTCCTGAGATTTTAGAGAAGATTAAAATACACAGCGAACATCTGGATGAACATCACGAAATGTTGTTTTTCTACAAAATTGCCTCTATTTATTTTGGAAGCGAAAAGTATAATGAATGCATTCTTTATCTGGATAAAATCATTAATAATAAAAACTTATCAATGCGGGAAGATTTGATGTGTTTTGCAAGGCTCTTGTCTTTAATTGCACATTATGAATTAGGAAAAGATTATTACCTTGAAAATCATCTTAAAAACACTTATAAGTTTCTAATAAAAATGAATGACCTTCATGAGGTTCAAAAGGAGATTATCAAGTTTTTAAGGAATCTGAACAACCTATATCCTGCAGATATCAAAAAAGAATTCATCAAAATGCGTTTGCGTTTTATTGAATTAGAAAAGAATACTTATGAAAAAAGAGCTTTTCTTTATTTAGATATTATTTCATGGCTTGAAAGTAAAATTGAGAATCGAAAAATTGCTGATATCATTAAGGAAAAGGCAAAGCTGAATAGTCGATGAAGGTGAAATTCCAAATTCTTCAAAATTCCAAATTCCAATAAAAAATCCTGAAAAGATCTTAATCTTTTCAGGATTTTTGTCATTTCTCTTCCGTCGAAATAACAAGATTGTCTGTATACAACAAATCTACATGTTTTATAAACGTGTTTAGATTAACTTCAATACTTTTTTATCTACAATAACAACAAGTAGAAGTTCCTGCCAGACAAACATCTCCTCTACCCGGTGTATTCGAAATAACTCCTCCGGCTTCGCCACATAATCTGTCGCATAATCCAATTGTTGGATTTACATACGGAAGTCCGCCGCCAAAAATTGACTTTTGAGCATTTTTACTAAGAATTTCAGCGTTTTTTAGGTCTTTTAAATTTTTCATAATAGTTTGATTTGATTTGTTTTCCTACTCTTAAGCTTTTCGGATTACGCTTTACTCATTCATTATCAAATTAATACAATCTAAAATAGAAAATTAAAACGGTAATATTCGTACATTTTATATAATTAACATTAGCAGGCAATTCTAATATAGAAAAAAAACAAACTTTAAAATTCCAAATTCCAGATGGCTTGTGATCAACTTTGACAGAGGTCTTTGCGTAAAGTTATTCAAATAAAAAATCCCAAACTCCAATCAATTGGAATTTGGGATTTCAAAAATTTTTGAATTTCAAAAAAAGTTATTCCACAATATTAGAAGACGTAACATAAAAATCTTTACTCACTTCTACTTTTCTGTTTTCATTATACGTTTTTTCTGATTTCCATTCTGTAGTTGGTTTTAACCAAATCTCTTCACCGTTTAGGGTTACTTTTACCGGCATATCAAATTTGGCAACACAATTTGTCCAGTGATAGCCAAAACTTCCATCTTTAAACATATATTCAAAAACAGGAATTTGAGTTGTAGTCAAATATTGCGCATAAACCCTGTTAAAGTTAATTCCGGATTGTGTATTGATGTAATCCTGGATTTGCTTTCCCGTAACGGTTTGATGATAAAAAGTACTATTTAAACCTCTTAAAATAGATTTCCATTTTGCATCGTCATTGATAACCTGACGCATCATATGCAGCATACTTGCTCCTTTTGGATACATATCACCTGATCCTTCATTATTTACATCATAATTTCCAATAATAGGTTTATCATTTCTAATACCTTTTCTGCATCCAATAATATACTCTGCAGCTGCATCTTTTCCGTAATAATATTCAAGAAAAAGACTTTCAGAATAGTTGGTAAAACTTTCATGTACCCACATATCAGCAATATCTTTATAGGTGATGTTATTGGCAAACCATTCGTGTCCGGATTCGTGAATAATGATAAAATCAAATTTTAGTCCCCAACCGGTTCCACTTAAATCACGACCTAAATAACCATTTTTATAGCCATTTCCGTAAGTCACACTGCTTTGATGTTCCATACCTAAGTAAGGAGCTTCGACCAATTTATAACTGTCTTCGTAAAACGGATAAGGTCCAAACCAGTTTTCAAAAGCCTTTAGCATTTTTGGAGCATCTTTGAATTGTTCTTTGGCCAAAGCCAAATTATAACTCAAAACATAATAACTACAATCTAAATCTCCTTTTTCTCCTTTAAATTTCTCAGAAAAGTTAACATAATCACCAATATTAATGTTTACGCCATAATTATTAATTGGGTTAGAAACATACCAATTAAAAGTTTTTGTTCCGTCTTTTTCTTTTTTAATGCTTTGTAATCTTCCGTTTGAAACATCCGTTAAATCTCCAGGAACATTTACGCTGATCAGCATATTTTCTACTTCATCATACATATGATCTTTGTTTGGCCACCAAACGCTGGCACCTAATCCCTGACAAGACGAAGCAATAAAATCTTTTCCGTTTTTATCCTTTTTCCATGTAATTCCGCCATCCCAAGGTGGATTTACAGCTTCTTTTGGTTTTCCTCCAAATGAAATTACAATATCTTTGGTCTCTCCTACTTTTTGTTTTTCATTTAAAGTAATAAAAAAAGCATTTCCGTCCCGCTCAAATTTTAATTCTTTCCCATTCTGGGTTACTTTCGTAATTTTCATTGGTTCCTGCAAATCAATTTGCATTTTATCAGACTCTGTTAAAACAGTATAACGAACAGTATTTGAACCGGTGATTGTTTTCTCTTTTGGATTTACTTTTACATCTAAGTGGTAATATTTTAAATCCCACCACGCTCTTTCTTTTGTAATGCTGCCGCGCAAAGTATCCTGATGTGTAAAAACTGTTTCAGACTTATTCATAAGTCCTTGTGCTTTGGCCGTAAAACCAATTAAAAAAGCGATAGAAACGCCAAAGAAGAGTTTTTTCATAGGGTATAGTATGATTTTAAAATAGATTTCCTGAAAACAGAAACTTAACTTTTCAAAATTAAACATTTTCAAACAGTTTTAGTTTAATTTAAACATGGAATTTTTTAGTATGAAATCAATTATTCTTGTCTATTTTAGCTTCAGTAATTTAGCATACAATTCGCTTATGAAACACAGTTTATTTTTTTTATTTATAGGCTTAATTGGTTCCGGACTATCATATTCACAAACACACCCCATTTACAAAACAACCGAAAAAATCACTATCGATGGTGATTTATCAGATTGGAAAGCGCCTTTTTCAGGACCATTTGTAGTTCATAGTTCCGGAGAAAGCGCCAGTCAGCATACCTTTGTTTCACTTTCGTGGAATGATCAAAATTTATATATCGCCTACCGTTCTGATGATTCTAAAATAATTGGGACAGCTCAAAAAAAAGATGCTCCAATTTTTAATTCAGATGATTTAGTAGAGTTTTTTATCGATCCTGATGGCGATGGTCAAAATTATATAGAAATTGGAGTAAATGCTTTTTCCTCTAATTATGATTTATTACTGAAATGTATATCACCAAATTGTGGCGGCTGGAATACCAACATGAATTTTGATATTAAAGAATTAGAAGCTATTAGTATAATAACTTCAGAAGGTTATACTACCGAAATTAAAATTCCCTTTTCGAATTTGCAAACCATCAAAAATGGCAATTTTACACCACCAAAAGTTGGAACAAAATGGAAAGGAAATGCTTTTAGAATTGATTACGGTAACACAACCGAATATCTTGCATTACAGTATTATAAAAGTTCAAAACATGGTTTTCACCAACCGGATGAATTTGCGGTTTTTGAGTTTGTGGAGTAGCGTTGAGATGGCACACAGATGAAACGGATTCGCTACGCGAAGACGCGGATCTTACACGGATTTTTTATTCTTTTTTATTAATAGAAATTTTTAGCACGCTGAGCTAAGTCGAAGTCCCGCAAAGTGATTTAATAAACCGGAATTTGTATTTGTGAAGTACTTTTTTCTAATCTTTAATTGATAAACTGTGGTATCAAATTAAATTTAACTTCAGAATAATGCACATCGTTACCCACTAAAAATCTAAAAACTTTATTATCTTCTTTCATTTTATAAATTTCAAATATAGATTTATTGGATTGAATATGAATGTTTTGTAAGAACCTATCATTTAAATCTCCATAAACTTTATAAGTTTGTAAAAACATAGAAATTCCTTCCTTTAAAACTTTAGGATTAGTAAACTCTCTAGGAAGAAATATGTTTATAAAAGAATCATTATCAATGTATATCTCTCCAGTGCTATCATTAATTGGACTAAAACTCCCATAAGCACTTTTTTCTAAAAACAAAATTAATCTTTGACCAGATTTTAACTCTTTAATTCTTGGATCACAAATCCATTCCTTCCAGATTTGAACCTTAATTTTTAAAGGTGAATTTCCTTTTACAAACTGATTTATTGTAAATTCATATTCATTTTTTGAAACTTTAGAAATGGTTCCATCCACAATTAACTCTGCTTTTGAAATAACAATTGAATAGGGCAATTCACGTTTTTTGAATCCGTAGTTTAATGTTGGAAACAAAAATAAAAACAGGTATAAAAATAGTTTCATAAAATTATTGCTTTTAGCTAAAGTAATAATTTTTATCAGACTGAGCGAAGTCGAAGTCCCGGAAAGTGATTTAGCAAATAGGATTTCGACTTCGCTCAGTCTGACAAGATTGTATAGAAAATACCTTAAACTACTTTTGGCGTTTCTTCAAAACATTCACAACATCATTCAACTGAAAGCCTTTTGCCTGCAATAAAATCAAATAGTGAAACAATAAATCAGCACTTTCACTTAAAAATAAATCGTCATTATCATCTTTGGCCTCAATAACTACTTCTACAGCTTCTTCACCAACTTTTTGTGCAATTTTGTTGATTCCTTTTTCAAATAACGAAGCTACATAACTCTTCTCAGAATCAGCATTTTCTCTACGTATTGCAATTGTTTTTTCTAAGCTAGAGATAAAACCGTAATTTTCTTTGTTTTCTTCCTGCCAGCAAGTATCTGCGCCTGTGTGACAAGTTGGTCCAACAGGTTTCGCCTGAATCAAAAGTGTATCGCCGTCGCAATCATTTTTAATATTGACCAATTCTAAAAAATTACCACTCTCCTCGCCTTTTGTCCAAAGTCTTTGTTTTGAACGGCTGAAAAAAGTAACTTTTTGAGTTTCTATTGTTTTCTGAAGTGATTCTTCATTCATATATCCCAACATCAAAACATTTTTTGTTTCTGAATCCTGAATTATTGCCGGAATTAATCCGTGTGAGCTTTTAATATCTATGTTCATATTTATTTTAGATTTTCGAGTTCAGATTTTAGATTACTGATCTCTTTATTTAGTTTCTTGCTTCTAGACTCTTGATTCTATTATCTAAAGCCTGACCTCAATATCATTCTTTCTCAATTCCTCCTTCAAAGCTTTGATTTCGATTTCTTTAAAGTGAAAAACACTTGCTGCTAAAGCCGCATCTGCTTTTCCTTTTTTGAAAGAATCTACAAAATGCTGAATATTTCCTGCTCCACCAGAGGCAATAATAGGAATATTGATCAATTCTGAAAGTTTCGCCAAAGCTTCATTCGCAAAGCCATTTTTAGTTCCGTCGTTATCCATAGATGTGAATAAAATTTCTCCCGCACCACGTTCTGCAACTTCTACAGCCCAATCGAATAAATTTAACTCAGTTGGTACTTTTCCGCCAACTAAATGCACAATCCATTGTCCATCAATTTGTTTGGCATCGATTGCGACAACAACACATTGACTTCCAAATTTCTGTGCCAAATCATTAATTAATTGCGGATTTTTTACTGCCGATGAATTAATTGAAACTTTATCAGCTCCATTATTCAACAGAATTTCAACGTCTTCAACAGATGAGATTCCACCACCAACCGTAAACGGAATATTGATTTTCTCAGCCACACTACGCACCATATTTACCAAGGTTTTACGACGTTCTTCAGTAGCTGAAATATCCAGAAAAACCAATTCGTCTGCACCTTCAGCGGAGTAAATCTCAGCCAATTCTACTGGATCTCCAGCATCGCGCAAGTCAACAAAGTTAACGCCTTTTACGGTTCTTCCGTTTTTTATATCCAAACAAGGAATGATTCTTTTTGCAAGCATTTTTTTAGTTGTTTCACAGAGATTCACGAAGATTTCACAGAGATCCACAAAAGATTTTTAGTGAATCTTTGTGTTTTGCTTTGCGTCTCTTTGCGGAATGCTCTAATTTTATTATTCAAATACAGGACTTAAAAACGTTCTCTCGTAACTTATAATGCATCTTGTGTCTTCGGCAATTTTAAAAGCTTCTACACACTCCTTATCGTCTTTTGAATACATTTGTTTTCGGTAATTTTCATAATCAGTTAAACTTGGAAAAGAAAACAGTGCATAAGCAATATTATTAGCTCCTTCCGAAGGCATAAAATAACCGTGATGCTGGCCTCCTAAACGATTCACTATCTTAATCCATCTTTTACCATAATCTTCAAATACCCCTAATTGATAAGGATCTATAACGTATTTTAAATGACAAGTTATCATAATCTTTTTTTTTAATGTGTCAATGCGGAAATAGATAATTAGATAATTTTTGCTCAATACTAGAAATTATCTAATTTTCTAATTGGCACATTATCTTATTTATACTATTTCCTAATTATATAGTTCTCCAGTTGTTTCAAACTGATTCTGCCTTCGTAAATTGCTTTTCCGATAATCGTTCCTTCACATCCTAAATGTGCTAATTTTGGTAATTCATCGAAAGTTGAAATTCCTCCTGAGGCAATTAGTTTTATTCCATTTGCTTCTTTCAAAATTTTGCCGTACAAATCAAAACTTGGCCCTTCAAGCATTCCGTCTTTGGCAATATCAGTGCAAATAACATACTGAATTCCTTTTATCTGGTATTCCTGAATAAACGGAATTAAATCTTCATCTGAATCTTCTAACCATCCTGAAACTGCTATTTTTTCATCTTTTGCGTCAGCACCCAGAATAATTTTCTCAGAACCGTATTCTGAAATCCATTTTTCGAAAATTGCCCTGTTTTTTACCGCAATGCTACCTCCGGTAATCTGACTTGCACCACTTTCGAAAGCAATTTTCAAATCTTCATCGGATTTTAAGCCTCCGCCAAAATCAATTTGCAAACTCGTTTGAGTTGCAATTTGCTCCAGAATTTTATAATTGACAATTTTACTTGATTTCGCACCGTCAAGATCTACTAAATGTAAATATTCGATTCCATGCGCCTCGAAGGATTTCGCGACTTCAAGCGGGTTTTCATTGTAAATTATCTTCGTATCATAATCACCTTTTGACAAACGAACACATTTTCCGTCAATGATATCTATGGCTGGTATTATTCTCATTTTTTGATATTTTAGATTTTAGAATTCAGATTTGAGATTATTTTAAAAATCGCTTATTCCTGATTTTCTAAAATTGATATTGTTATTGGAATTTGGAATTTATTCTTTGAAATTTAATTTAAGGAAATTCTCTAGTATTTTCTCACCAACAGCCCCACTTTTTTCCGGATGAAATTGCGTTCCGTAAAAATTATCTTTTTGCAATGCTGATGCGTATTCTAGTTCATAATTCGTTATTGCAATCGCTTCGGAGCAATTTGGAGCGTAAAAACTATGAACCAAATACATGAATTCATTTTCAGAAATACCTTTAAATAAATCCGATTTTAAATCGTAAATCTGATTCCATCCCATTTGTGGCACTTTTACTTTTGAGGTGAATTTAATTACATCAACATCAAAAATTCCCAAACCTTTTGTATCGCCTTCTTCAGATGATTTACACATCAATTGCATTCCCAGACAAATTCCTAAAACCGGTTGTTTTAAATTCGGAATCAAACTATCCAAACCACTTTCCTTCAGTTTTTTCATTGCCGAACTTGCTTCGCCAACTCCGGGAAAAATCACTTTATCAGCTTGTTGAATTTCTTCGGGATTATTACTCAAAACGGCTTTAAAACCAAGCCTTTCAATAGCAAACATTATGCTCTGAATATTTCCTGCGCCGTAATTTATAATTACTATTTTCATTAAAAAAGCTTTAAGCTTTAAGCTCTAAGCTTTAGGCCTAATGCCTATAGCCTATTGCTTATAGCGTTTTACAACATTCCCTTCGTCGAAGGCAAAATCATTTTTTCTGTATCTCTTTTCACTGCTACTTTTATTGCTTTTGCGAAAGCTTTAAAAATTGCTTCGATTTTGTGGTGCTCGTTTGTGCCTTCCGCTTTTATGTTGATATTCGCTTTGGCACCATCTGAGAAGGATTTAAAAAAGTGATAAAACATTTCTGTTGGCATTTTACCTACCATTTCGCGTTTGAATTCGGTTTCCCAAACTAACCAGTTTCTTCCGCCAAAATCAATGGCAACCTGCGCTAAGCAATCATCCATTGGAAGACAGAATCCGTAACGCTCGATTCCTAGTTTATTTCCGAGTGCTTTTGCAAAAACTTCTCCTAAAGCAATAGCAGTATCTTCAATCGTGTGGTGTTCATCCACTTCTAAATCACCCTTAACTAGGATTTCCAAGTCCATTTGACCGTGACGTGAAATTTGGTCTAACATATGATCAAAAAATGCTATTCCGGTTTCGATTTTACTTTTTCCGGTTCCGTCCAGATTTAGATCAATAAAAATATCGGTCTCATTGGTTTTACGTGTGATTGATGCCGAACGTGCTTCTAACTTCAAAAACTCATAAATTCTTTTCCAATCTGTTGTTTGCAGGATAATCGTATCGTTTAATTCTTCACGTTTTAACGAAATTTCATTAGTCCCAAATCCATCTGTCAAATTCATGAAAATTGCTTTTGCACCCAAATTTTTTGCCAATTCTACATCGGTCAAACGATCTCCTAATACAAACGAATTTGCCAAATCATATTCCGGATTATTCAAATATTTCGTCAGCATTCCCGTTCTTGGCTTGCGTGTTGGCGCATTATCTTCAGGAAAAGACCTGTCCACAAAAATATCATCAAATAAAACGCCTTCATTTTCAAAGGTTTTTAGAATGAAATTCTGCGTAGGCCAAAACGTATCTTCCGGAAAACTATCCGTTCCCAATCCGTCCTGATTGGTAACCATTGCTAATTCGTAATCTAATTCACTGGCGATTTTAGACAAATATTGAAACGCTTTTGGATAAAATTCTAATTTATCCAAACTGTCTAATTGTAAATTTTCCGGTTCTAAAACAATCGTTCCATCACGATCGATAAAAAGTACTTTTTTCATAATTTATTTTTTGAGAATAAAGAAAAAAGAGTAAAGAAAATAGACTTTTAATTCTATCCAAAAAAGCTCTTTCAATTTTTTCTTTCTTCTTTGCTCTATAATCTTTCTTCTATTTTAATAACTTCAATTCTTTAATCAGAACTGCATTTTCTTCTGGAATTCCAATCGTAAAACGCAGGCAATTTTCACATAAAGGCTGCGTTGTTCTGTTACGAATTACAATTCCTTTTGCAATTAATTCATCATATCTTTTATTGGCATTATCTACTTTAACCAAAATAAAATTAGCTTCTGTTGGATACACTTTTTCAACAAAACTTACATCAAGTAAAACTTTAAGTAATTCTTCTCTTTGCTCAATAATAGAAGCTATTTCCTTTTTAATTTTATCAGAATCATTCAAACGAGAAATCGCTCTCTGTTGTGTCAATTCATTTACGTTGTAAGGCGGCTTTATTTTATTTAAAACTGAAATTACAGCTTCAGATGCATAACAAATTCCCAAACGAATTCCGGCTAAACCATACGCTTTTGAAAGCGTTTGTGTAATTACTAAATTTGGATATTCATCCATTTCTGTCAACCAGCTTTCTTTATCCGAAAAGTCAATATAAGCTTCGTCAATTACAACCAAACCTTTAAAGTTTTGAAGTAATTTCACCACGCTTTCATCACTAAAAGAATTTCCTGTTGGATTATTTGGAGAACATAAAAAAATGATTTTCGTGTTTTCATCTACGGCTTCTAAAATTTTCTCCACTTGTGGCTGAAAATCTGTTGAAAGCAAAACTTCTCTATTTTCTACTGCATTAATGTTCGCCAGAACACTGTACATTCCGTACGTGGGCGGCAATGAAATAATATTATCAACTTTAGGTTCACAAAAAGCTCTAAATAGCAAATCTAAAACTTCATCACTTCCGTTCCCAAGTAAAATCTGACTTGATTTTACGTTATTATTCTTCGCCAAAATCGCTTTTACCGAACTCTGTTGCGGATCCGGATAGCGATTTACACCATTTTGAAACGGATTTTCATTGGCATCCAAAAAAATCATTTCGGCAGTATCAAAATCTTCAAACTCATCTCGTGCAGATGAATAGGGCTTTAATGTTTTTACGTTTTCGCGTGTTATTGTATTTATATTGAATTCCATTTTTTTTGTTTTAAGGAGAAGAAAGAATCAAGAGGCAAGAAGCAAGATTTAAATCTATACTTTTAACTCCCTTTCTCTTGCTTCTTGCTTCTTGACTCTATTTTCTTTACTCTATACTCTTTAATCTCAGCGTTACAGCATTTTTATGAGCCTGCAATCCTTCGGCTTCAGCCATAATTTCGATCGCTCTCCCTATATTTTGGATTCCTTTTTCTGATATTTTTTGAAATGTCATTGATTTCATAAAACTATCCAGATTTACACCGCTATAATTCTTAGCGTATCCGTTTGTTGGTAACGTATGATTCGTTCCTGAAGCGTAATCGCCAGCACTTTCCGGTGTGTAATTTCCAATAAAAACCGAACCAGCATTTACGATTCCATTGCAATAAAAATCATCAAATTCTGAACAGATTATAAAGTGTTCCGGTCCATATTCATTGATTAAATCCAATGCAATCTGATCATTTTCAACATAAATCAATTTCGAATTTTCAATCGCTTTTTTTGCAATTGCTTTTCTCGGAAGTGCTTCAATCTGAATTTGAATTTCTTTTTCAACAGCATCAATCAACTTGTTTGACGTTGAAACCAAAATTACCTGACTGTCGGTTCCGTGTTCTGCCTGAGATAATAAATCTGACGCTACGAATGCCGGAACCGCAGTATCATCAGCTACAATTAATAATTCTGACGGTCCGGCCGGCATATCGATTGCTACTCCAAATTGTGTTGCTAATTGCTTTGCTACTGTTACAAATTGGTTTCCTGGTCCGAAAATTTTATACACTTTCGGAATGGATTGTGTTCCAAATGTCATTCCTGCAATTGCCTGAATTCCGCCTACTTTTAATATTTTGGTTACACCGCACAAATTGGCGGTATATAAAATCGCCGGATTTATTTTTCCTGTTTTATCCGGAGGTGAACACAAAACTATTTCTTTGCAACCCGCAATTTCTGCTGGAACTGCCAGCATTAAGACCGTAGAAAACAAAGGCGCCGTTCCACCCGGAATGTATAAACCAATTTTTTGAATTGGTCTCTTTTCCTGCCAACAATTTACCCCTTCAATGGTTTCAACTGAAATTCGATCTGTTTTTTGAGCGGTGTGAAACTTTAATATATTTGATTTAGCTAATTGAATTGACTGCTTCAATTCATCTGAAATTGAATTGATAGCATCTTCAATTTCTTGTGGAGTAACTTCGTAATTGTCTAAAGTAATTCCGTCGAAAATAGAAGTGTATTTAGCAACCGCCTCATCACCTTTTTTCTTTACTTCTTTAAAAATTTCTTTTACCGTAACTTCGATATCATCGATCGTTTTGGTTGGTCTTTTTAATATTTCTGACCAGGTATCTGGTTTTGGATTGTCTATCTTATTCATAATTGTTATTAATTTATAAATTCCAATTTTTTAAATTACAAATTCCAATGCTTTGTGTTTTTTTAACCGCAAAGAGCGCAAGGTTTTTTAGTATTCTTACTTTTAAAAACGTTAATTAAGTTCGCAAAGCTGTTGTCGAAGTTTGGGATTTGGAATTTTTATATTGGAATTTTATTTCAATTGGAATTTGGAATTTAAAAAAACTGGAATTTCCTTCTAAAGAACCATTTTCTCAATTGGGCAAACTAAAATTCCTTCGGCTCCAGCCTCTTTTAATTTGTCTATTACATCCCAAAAAGTATCTTTATCGATTACGGAGTGAACACTACTCCAACCTTCCTGTGCTAATGGCAAAACGGTTAAACTTCTTAAAACCGGTAAAATTTTTCCGATTTCATCAATTTTATCGTTTGGAACGTTCATCAAAATGTATTTTGAATTTCTCGCTCTTAAAACCGATTGAATTCTGAATTTTAAAGTATCGATGTGTTTCTGAATTTCCGGAGAAACTTTTGGTGAAACCGCTAATACAGCTTCACTTTTCAAGATCACTTCAACTTCTCTTAAATTGTTTTTGAATAAAGTGCTTCCGCTTGAAACGATATCTACAATCGCATCGGCAAGACCAATGTTGGGTGCAATTTCTACAGAACCTGAAATTTGGTGAATATCAACTGTTAACCCGAAAGAATTGAAATATTCGTTAACGGTATTTGGATAAGAAGTCGCGATTCGTAAACCTGCTAAATCCTGAATAGAATTGTATTCGAAAGTTTTAGGAACAGCTACTGAAACTTTGCATTTAGAGAATCCAAGTTTCTGAATTACTTCGATATGTTTTCCTTTTTCTACTAATAAATTATCGCCTACAATGGCTAAATCTACTACTCCGTCAATTAAATACTGAGGAATGTCTGAATTTCTCAAGTATAAAACTTCTAAAGGAAAATTGGAAGCTTCTGCTTTTAACTGATCGTTTCCGTTGTTGATCGAAATACCGCAATCTTTTAGAATTTGAATGCTGTCTTCGTTTAAACGTCCTGATTTTTGAATTGCAATTTTTAAAGTACTCATTTTTTAGTTGTTTGCTGATTAATAGTTTGAGTACAAAGAATTGGAATTAAAAAACCCGCTTGATGTACTCAAACGGGTTTTAAAATATGATGATTTACATGCATACCATTAACACATCGCCTGAGAGCAATAATGAAAATGATGATGATGTAATTGATTTGAAATCATTGTTTGGTTTGTTTTATAATTCTTTGATTCGGTTGCAAATATAATAGTTAATTTCATAAAAGCGCTATTTTTTATTTAACTTAACGATAGTTTATTGTTAAAAAATATTTCACATTCCCTTTTTATTACATTTTTTCAATTTACTATAACGTTTTCATATTTTCGCTAAAACCCAAAATGACAGTAGTTCCTACTTCAATTTCACTTTCAATTGTAAACTTGATTCCAAGTAATTCTGTAGTTCTTTTTACAATAGACAAGCCTAATCCAGTTCCTTTAATTTCAGGATGATCCGTAGAATTTGATCTAAAAAAAGGATTAGAAATAGAATCTAAATCTGCTTTTGCAATTCCGATTCCGCTATCTGAAATTTTACAGATTATTTGTCCGTTTTGTTTTGAAAGTAAAATTAAAACTTCTCCACTATTATTGGTGTATTTAATTGCATTCGAAATAATATTTCTCAAAATCGTAATCACTAAAAAATTATCAGATTGAATATAATAATCTTGTTCAGCATCAAATTTAACGTTGATATTTTTGTTTTTTATTTTTTCAGAATTCAATGTCAAAACATCCAGAATTAAAGCATTTAAGTATACAGATTCAGTATTTACATTTTGTTTTTGATTCTCGAAACGAGCCATTAAAAGCAGCTGATCTACCAACATATTTAAATGATCTACCTCTTTGATGCAATAATTTACTTTTTCTTCATATTCTTTATTGTCACGGGGTTTACGAATTAAAACTTCAAGTGTTCCTTTAATAACTGTAAGCGGCGTTCTTAATTCGTGCGATGCATCCGAAGTGAATTGTTTTTCGCGTTCGATTGCATCTTCAATGCGGTTAAGCAAATTGTTTATTGTTTTAGAAAGTGTGTATAATTCGTCTCTCGTTTTAGGCAGCGCAATACGTGTTTTCAAATTGTCCTTCGTTATAATTTTCGAAGTATTTATAATGGCATTTATTGGTTTTATACTTCGGCCGGCAAAGAATCTGGCAATAAAAAACAGCAACAACAAAATAGCTGAAAATGACAAAATCATAATATCAAACAAATTGTTTAATACCATTTTCGAATCTGCCAAAGACATTGCTACAATAATATATCCTATTTTTTTGTTTTTAATGAGCAGTGGAACCTGAATTTGCCTGATAGTATGATCGCCCATTTTAGTATCAAATAATTCATAATCCTTTACAGCATTATTAAACGGCAGTATTTTTGTTTTAAGGTTTGGCGCTTTTTCTATAATGTTTTTATTTACATCAAGAAATTCAACAAATACAGGATTTACATCTACTGTATTGTGTTCACGCTCGTTCCATTCTTCTTCATCAATAAGGATTACCTTACCATTAACTATTTTAATTTCAGCCAGATGATTCTCAATTTCAACCTTTATTTTTTTATCAATATGATTGTAAACTGTATGTTTTACAATAGAATAAATTACCGAAAAAACGACTACAATTAATAAACCTGTGGTAATAATATAGTTGAGTGCAATTCTGTTTTTAAAAGAAAGCTGTATCATTTATAAGTCGTTTGCAATGTAACCAATGCCGCGAATGGTTTTTATATAATCTTCTTCAATTTTTAAATTGAGTTTTTTTCGAATGGCATTCATAAAAACATCAATTACCCCTGTATCATATTCAAAATTAATCTCCCAAACGTCTTTTAAGATCTGATTTCGGGTGCAAACTTTTCCTTTGTTCTGAATTAAATAAGTCAATAATTCAAATTCTCTTTGCGTCAAAGCTACTTCTTCATCGTTTTTAAGCACAATATGTTTTGATAAATCAATTTTGATGGTTCCGAGAGTTAAACTTTCTGAACCTTTACGATTTCTAAAATGAATTTTTATTCTTTCTACCAATTCTTCAAAACTAAAAGGCTTTTTGATATAATCATTTGCTCCGGCTTTTAAACCTTCTATTGTTTCCTGAACGGTATCTTTTGCTGTCAAAAAAATGATTGGCGTGGTTTGGTCTTTTATTCTGATTGCCTTACACAAATCCAGACCATTAATTTTAGGAAGCATCCAATCGAGTAAAATCAAATCAAATTTCTGATTCTGAATCAATTCAAAACCTTTAGAACCATCATTTGCAGTGGTAATCTGATAGCCTTCTTCCTGCAAACCTTGCTGCAAAAACTGAACAATTCCTAACTCATCTTCGACTATTAAAATATGCATTTGTCCTTTTTTAATTACGATTGTATCTTATTTTATCATTCAAAGATAGAGATTTTACTATTCAGAAATAGCTTAAAACCATTAGAATAGCCAAAACATTATGATCTTAAGAAAACTTTAAGTTTACACTAAGCAAGGTAAAAGCATAACTTCATGCAGAACTCATCTATCGCAATTAATTTTGCAAAAAAATTATTCCAATGACTTTTTACAAGAAGCTTTCTCCATTTTATAATCTCACTGTATTTTATTGTATTATTAGCTTTTTACTCCGAATTGTTTTAATACTTCACCCGATTACACAAAGTTCTTTTAGTATTACTGAGTATCTGAAAATCTTTGCTTTAGGACTTATTTCAGATGTATTTACTTTTATAGTGGCAAGCGTTTTCTTATGGCTTTATCTTATTTTTATTTCAAACTCTAAATACAACAAACCTTCAGGTTATATCATTTTGAGTGCTTTTGCAGCTTTGTTTCTTTACGTAGCTTCAGGAAAAAGTATTTTTGATGAATACGGCGGTGCTTTACCCAGAATTATTTTGATCTTTATTGGAATTAAAACAGCATTTTTTGCTCTTTTGCTTTTTCTACCAAAACTAAGAGACAAACTCAGATACTGGCTATTTGCTTTTGTCATTTTTCTATATGTTTTGCTCATTCTTCAAAACGGAATAAGTGAGTATTTTTTCTGGAATGAATTTGGTGTGAAATACAATTTTATTGCTGTAAATTATTTAATTTATACGAATGAAGTGATTGGGAATATTATGCAATCATATCCTGTAGTTCCTATATTTTCTGTATTGTTTCTGGTAACGGCAATTTTTACTTATTTCATTGTAAAAAGATCACGAAATTATATCGATGCTATTCCGTCTTTACAAGAGAAAATGAAAATTACAGGAATCTATTTTGTATTATTTATTCTCTCTTTGATAGCGATACCTACATTAGCAAAAACTGAAAACTCTAAAAATGTTTTCACTAATGAACTACAAGCTAATGGTTTGTATAAATTTTATCTTGCTTTTGAGAACAATAAACTAGATTATTTTAAATTTTATAAAACACTTCCGGCTAAAAAAGCATTTCAGCTTTTAAAACAACAAATACCTGCTATTTCCGGAGACAACACAACACGAACAATTACGAGTGATTCGCCTGAAGATCACAAAAATGTAGTATTGATTACAATAGAAAGTTTAAGTGCAGACTACATGAAAATGTACGGAAATAAAGAAAACATTACTCCTTTTTTAGACAGTCTTGCTCAAAAAAGTTTGGTGTTTACTAATCTTTATGCGGCAGGAAACAGAACGGTTCGCGGACTGGAAGCGGTTACTTTATGCTTGCCGCCAACTGCAGGTGAAAGTGTTTTGAAAAGAGAAGACAATAAAAATAAATTTTCGACCGGAGCTATTTTTAAACAAAGGGGATACAGTGTAAAATTCATGTATGGCGGCGATGCTTTTTTTGATAATATGCAGGATTTCTATTCCGGAAACGGTTATGATATTGTAGACAAATCCAGTTTTTCTGCTGAAGAAGTCACTTTTGAGAATGTTTGGGGAGTTTGCGATGAAGATATGTACAACAAAGCAATAAAAGTAATGAATGCCGAAGAGAAGGAAAATAAGCCTTTCTTTAATCATATCATGACAGTAAGCAATCACAGGCCATTTACGTACCCTAATGATAAAATTGATATTCCGGGTGATATAAAGTCGCGTAATGGCGGCGTAAAATATACTGATTATTCGCTGCGAAAATTCTTTGCGATGGCAAGTAAACAGCCTTGGTTTAAGAATACTGTTTTTGTAATTGTTGCAGATCATTGTGCATCGAGTGCAGGAAAAACACAACTTCCGTTGGACAAATACAGAATTCCTGCTTTTATTTATGAGCCAGCAGGCCAACCTGAAAAATGCAATAAACTGATGTCTCAAATTGATCTTATGCCAACGCTTTTTGGATTATTGCATTTTAGTTATGAAAGTAAGTTTTTTGGTCAGGATGCGCTGAAACCGGATTACAAACCACGTGCTTTTATTGCAACTTATCAGGATCTGGGATTGATAAAAGATAATGTACTGACAATTTTATCGCCCAAACAACAGGTGAAACAGTTTAGGTTGAAACCAGAACCAAAAGACGGTATTGCACCTGAATATCAAATTGATTATAGCGAAAAATACATGAAAAAGGAAAGAACTGATTTGGTAAATGAAACCATCTCCTTTTACCAAACAGCTTCGGATATGTTGAAGAGAAAGAAATATCAGAAGTAGATTGAAGTTGAAAATCCAAAATTTAAATTCCAAATTCCAAAAACTTTGGGCAGAATGGCATGCGGATTATTACTGATTTACGCAGGTTTTATTCTGATAATGTAATTGTTATGTCTTTATTTTTAGATTAATATCTTTTGAAAACGAATGCCATAGCCCTGATAGAAGCGGTATCCTTTTATTTTTTTTCTTTAAAAAAATAAAAGATACAAGTGAATAGCAGGAAATAGCTCCTAATTAAAATAAGAAGCCTCAAATTCAAATGAATCTGAGGCTTCTTTATATCTGTAACAGAAACTGCGACTGAAAAATTTTCTTAGTCGTTTTGATTTTTCATTCCGAATAAGTTTCCTTGTTGGAACATTTTTAAATCGTCTCTTAAAGATTGGTAGTTTCTTTGTGTAACTGATGGCGCATCTAAATCGCTCAAATCTGGTTTTCCGGCATTTACCCATGCAGTATACCAAAAACTTGCAGTTGCTGTAATGGCTTTTTTCATTTGGCTTTCGACCATTCCGTTCAACTGTTCGTGCAGTTTCTTAGCATATTCATCAGAGAAAACAGCTGTGTTGTATTTGCTTTTCAATACTTTTCCGTCAGCATCCATTTTAAAAACCTGACCTTCCGGAGTTGTAGTTCTTAGTTTTTTGTCGATGTCTAATAGCGGCTGAGCTAAACTATGAGTATCATTGATCATATCCCAGGTTGCTTTATGAACATCTTGGTAATATTGCGCCTGCGGAACGTTTAACTTATAATTTTTAGCGAATAATTCCGGTAATCTGCTTTCCCAAAGAGAGTGAATTCCTTTTTGGTCGCTTAATTGACCGTCATGATTGGCAGAAGTGTGCAATGGCATGTGTGCATCGCCAATATAATGTCCTAAATCAGCAGCCAAAAACAAAATTTCGGCTCTGTTTTTATCTTTAAAAGCTTTGGTTAATTTCACCATCATATCTTCGATATACCAAGGTAAAATACCATTATCGTTCAGAAATTTAGCATCGTATTTTTTCTTTGCTGCTTCTAAAGTCTGCGGAATACTGTCTACAGCTCCAAAATTTTCCATGTCGAAATAATGCCTTGGATTTTCGTCTTTGTAATTTAAAGCATACTTTCGGATATCCGGTACAGAAGCTTCCTGTGTAATAAAATCGATGTGATTGTAAAAAAACACCTGTAGTGATTGAGGCAAAGCCATAACGGCAGCTTTATTAATACGTTCGTGGCCAACAATTCCCCAGGATAATGTCAAAAAACCAATTGCTGATGCGAATATTGCAATTAGCAATGGTTTCATTTTAAAGTTTTTCATTTGTAATTTTTGTTTGCTGCAAATTTATCTCATTTATAGATAATTTAAAACAATAGTGGTAATTATTGTGATAATTTAATTCCTTTTAATTTTCAAACCATTTTAATGATATAAGTTCATATTAAAAGTTTCTTTGTAAATTCGTTTTACTTTTACACAAATTTATAATCTTAGCATATGCGCCTGATTCGTTTTAGTATTTTTTTCTTGTTATTTTCTTCTATTTGTACTGCTCAGGATCAAGACATTGTACAGCTAAAAAATGTTAACGATACGATCATAAGTACTAAAAGAACACTGCAGGTAACAGATCCTTTTGATGGGGTGAAAACCTTGCAAAGGCTGTTTCCAGGCAAGTTATATAAACTTTCTGACAACAATACTTTTTTGAGCTGGAAATGTAAAAACTGCAAACCGAGTGCTTATACGGATGTAAATGGTCTCGAAGGAGATCAAATGTTTCCTTACGAAAGTGGTATTGCGACCAGAATCCTTGACAATATAACTTATAAGGATTCTAAGGGAAACGAATTCAGATTGCTATTTTTTAATCATTCCTACTATGATGAAGACGGCCTGCAAACCGGAAGATTTTCTGGTGGTCTTGTAGGTGTAGCTAAATTTGCAAAAAATGGTAACGCTTGGCAAATGAGATCTTTTCAGCCTGGAATTGCTGCCTTTGGTTCTTTTGCGCAGGCGCCAAAACCAAAACTAATAGAAATTGGAGAAGACCAATATGCTTTTACTTTAATGCATATTAATGGTGGCGCTGGTGGTCCTTTTGAAGGAATTCTTTATCTTATTGCCGGACTTGATGGTAAATATCAGCCCATTATGGAAGTCAATGATTATAAATTAACAAATGTGGCCAGTTTAGAATGGTCAAGCTCGTATAAAGTAGTAAATGATAATGGCAAAAAACATTTTAGGGATATTATTATAAAAACAAATGGCTCTTTTAACAAGGCAGGAAAAGATAATGGCGAATTCGAATTAAATCCGCCAAAAGAAATAGCTGCAATGGCAAAATCAAAAAACCAATTTAATTTTGAGATTGAAAGACGTTTTTCGTTTAAAGGAAAGTTTTACAAAATGATCGACAAACCAATTGTGAGGTTTTCGAATGTTAAATAGTTTTTTATTTCCTATCTTTTGAAGACCTGTACTGTAATGTAAAAAGATCTTAAAAAGCAATAAAAATACTGCTTATTTATACATAAACTATTTGCGTTTAATTTTTAGCAGATCGAAAAATTTTATTAATACATAGAAATATTCTTTTTTATCTACAAAAGAATATTTCTATATGTTTAATCATAGCGTATTTACTTGAAAATAAATCAGTTAACACGAAGAATTAATAATGGTATATGCAAACCGGTTGCCATAATTCTGGTTTTACTTACATGAACAAGAGAATCCCAAAAGCCGTATTTTTGTGGTACCATAACCAAAATATCAGCATTGTAATTTTTGGCTTCTTTTTTTATTTCATTAATGACACTGTTTGATTGGATGCTTTTGTATAGAAACTTAACATGTTCTAGTGCTTCGGTTTCCTCTACCCCCAATTGACTTTGTTGTTCTATCAAATCTTCTACTTTTTTACCAACACTAAAAAACTCAACTTCGGACTGTATTTTTTTTGCTATTTCCAGAAATCTGCTAAATCTTTTTACAGAGAATAATCTTAAGCTGTCAATAGCAAATAGTATTTTTTTTGACTGGGAAAAACGAACGTTTTTAGGCACTGCTAATACTGAAATATTTAAATTTTTTATAACTGATGTAGTTGAGTTTCCTAATAGATCTTGCTCAAAGGAACGTTCTGCCATTCCCATTACAACAAGTTCTGCATTAATATTTGTAATCAAAGTAGAGATCTGATCTTCTAAAAACGTGTAACTGCAAAAATAATCGACTTCAATATCAAATAATTCAGAGAGATTTTTCGCCAAAACTTCAAGTCTTGCTGTAGCCATGTTGAGTTCGTTTTGCATACCCTGGGCAGAAATTCTCGAATTTGCACTGTGTATAGATAAGGAAAATGCATTAAAAAGAGTAAGCTTTGCTCCGGTCGCTTTTGCAAATCCTGCTGCATAAGTAACAGCATTATTTGCTGTTTCAGAAAAATTTGTCGCCGCTATTATTGAAAATGGTAAAGTCATAACTGTATATAATAAATTAATAAATTTGATTGTCTGTATAGCAATACCTATATCATGTTTGAAGTTACAGGTCTGTCAGTTTATTTAAATTACTTTCGTCTAGACTTGTTTACCAACCGAATCGGGTATTATATTCTGGCTGTTTTTGAATCTTTTTATTAATAAAACCTTTTGATAGTGGCGATCAAAAAATGGTTTTTACTTATCATGTACAGTAATTAACACTCCGTTTAATGACGTCAATTTGCAATGATTTTCTGTAGTTCATTATGTATCAAAAATAATCAATTTTATCGCATCATTGATAATTGGAGGCAATCAATTTAAATCTTTAACTATTAAATCTTTATAAACAATTATCAAATAGCTTTTAGTTTAAATATAAAATCGAAGCCAAACCTAAACCGGCAATAAATATCCAAAGAAAAACGCCCTGAAGCAAGGGCTTCACTCCTACTGCTTTTAAAGTATTTATATTTAAAGTTGCTCCTATTAAAAACAAAGTAATTGTTAGACCAATCTTGGCGATATTAACAATATATGGTGAAACAATAGCAGTTTGCGGCACATAAGAATTAAAAAGCATGGCCAGAATAAACAAACCAATAAAGTACGGGATTTTGATTTTTTGAGATTTGTTTTTAAAAATTATGGCTGTTAAAAGTGAAATTGGGATAATCCACAATGCTCTGGCCAGTTTTACGGTTGTAGCAATTTGCAAGGCTTCAGCTCCATATTTATTGGCCGCACCTACAACTGAACTGGTGTCATGAATGGCAATAGCACACCATAAACCAAATTCTTTTTGCGACAAATCAAGCTGATGCCCAATAAACGGAAAAACAAATAATGCAATTGAATTTAGAATAAAAATAACGCCTAAAGCTATTGAGGTCTGATTTTCGTTTGATTTGATTACAGGAGAAATCGCTGCAATGGCACTTCCGCCACAAATCGCGGTTCCACACGAGATTAAGTGCGATGTTTTTTTATCGGTTTTGAGCCATTTTCCTAAAAATGCTCCTAGTATTAAAGTACTAAAGATAGAGAAAATCGTGAGTATAAAACCTTCTTTTCCGGCTGAAATTGCGGCTGTGGCATTCATCCCAAAACCTAAACCAATAACAGAGAATTGTAATAAATAAGTAATTGCAATATGGTTGAACGCTACAAATGGATTCCCAAAAACATTTACCATAACTACTCCTAGCAATAAAGCAATTGGTGGAGAAATTATCGAAAACAAACACAACACAATGATCAAAGCAAAAATGGCTTGTTGCAGGTAAAGATTAACTTCTATTAAATGTGATGCGGTATGTTGTTTCGTTTTCAAAATAAGGAATTTGATATTTCCTTACAAAGGTCTGCTCTTTATACGTTAATTACCAATCGTAAATTGCAATCGACTATAACCCTAAGTTATAATAAGTAGCAATATTTTGAATAAATAGCTCTGATAAAGAATCTGATTTACCTAATAAAGTAATGATATAAAAGTATCTTTCTATTGATAAATTCTCTACATCCAAAACAATCAATTCATTATTTTTAAGCTCTTTATCTACCGCGTGTATTGACATGAAAGCAAAACAATCTGAGTTTAGCAAATACGATTTTATACTTTCTGTAGACCCTAATTGCATTTCGATTTGCAAATCGGTTATTTTAAAATCAATTTGTTTTAAAGCATATTCTATAACTTCAAGTGTTCCTGAACCACGTTCACGTGTTATAAATTTCATTGCTTTTAAATCTTCAAGCGAGATTTCGTTTTGCTTCACCAAAGGATTTTTGGTACTGCAAACCAAAACCAATTCGTCTTTTAAGAACGGAATATACTTAATAGACTGATTTTTAGATTGTCCTTCGACAATTCCGATTTCGATTTCTTTATTGATTAAGGCATTTTCGATCTGTTCTGTATTTCCGTTCAGCAAATTGACTTTGATGTCCTGCTGTTTTTGATGAAAGCGTGCTAAAACAGGCGAAATAATATATTGCGAAATAGTTGTACTTGCTCCTAATCTTAATAATCCCTGGCGTTCGTTGATAAAGGAACTCATATCAAAGTCGATTTCGCGATAAATTTCGAAGATGTTTTTGGTATGTTTTAATAGAATTTGTCCGGCTGGAGTTAAGGCAATTTTAGAACCATTACGTTCGAAAAGTTTGGTTTTATAGGTTTCTTCGAGTTCCTGGATATGCTTAGAAACCGCAGGCTGCGAGATGTATAATTCTGTCGCCGCTTTAGTAAAATTTAAGCGGAGCGCAACGGTATAGAAAACTTTTAGCCTGAAATCCATTGTTTATTTTATTGAAAGTGAAACACGAATTTCACTAATTTTCACGAACTAATACTTTGTTTGTTATTCCGCAGAGATTCACAGAGGTCTCACAAAGTTACACTAAGTTTAATTTTCAAGAACTCAGATTTTATATTTAACTGAATCCTATGTTATTTTATTTCAAGTTTAGTGTTTCAAAAATTGAGAAAACTTTACCCCTTTGTCACTTTGAACCTTTGCAACTTTTTTAAAGCAAACCATTATATTTCCTAACAAACCATTCAGTCGTCAATAAAGTTGCAATCAAAATTAATAACCAAACCCAATCAATTAATGGTGTTTTGGTTGAGATATTCTTTTCGATCGATTTGTATTCTTTATTTTCTAAAAGTTGTTCAATCAAATCATCGGCTTGGTCTTCGAAGAAAGCTTTTCCGTTGGTTTGCAATGCTAATTGTTTTAGTTTTAGCACATCAGGATTTACAAACTGTTTTTCGATATCAAAATCTAAAATTTCAAAATGACTTGAATATATTGTGTTTGAATTTAACTCTTTTACTGTGAAATTATATTTTCCAGCAGCTAAACCGTCAAGATTTGCTGAGAAAGAATTGTTTCCTTTTAGCAAGTCGTAGTTTTTTGCTTGCTTCGTTTCAGCATTTGTAACTGTAATTGTAAGTCTGGCTTTTTCGTCGAACTCATAATTTTTATTGAAGTATTGCGCATTGATTACAATTGCTTCTCCTGAATTATAAAAGCTTTCATGGGTTACTACAAGTGATTTTCTTGAGGTTGTCGAAGCCAGATATTGAATGATCTTATCTATAAAAACATCATATTTCTCAAACGACTGGTTATCGATATGACTTTGCAAACGCCATTTCCAGCTGTTTTCTCCTAAAAGAAATGCAGTTCGCTTGCCTTGATTTTCGGCGAAAGCCAACAAAGGTGCATTTGTAGCAACGTTTCTAATTTTTGACGAAAGTAAAACTGATACATTTCCGTTTGTGGTAATGGTTCCAAATAAATTCTGAAGCGGCGGAAAATTTTCAAAACCAATATTTTCTATCGCAAACAAATTAAACTGCGATTGAAACTCTGATAAATAATCTTCTCTTTGTCCGCTCATTTTAAACACCAGACTATTTTGTTGCTGGTTCAGAAAATTAAAATCGGTGTTGTTTCCGGTAATGATAAAGGTATTTGTTCCGGCTAGTTTGTTATTATCAAAAATAGCTTTAAAAGCCGATGTTGGCTGATACAAGACTAAAACCGAAACTTCCTGTAACTGATTAAGATCATTTGGTTTAACCAGTATTACTTTACGTTGTGCATTAACTTCTATCGATCGTTTTAATGCCGCAATATCGGGATGATTTATAGCTGAAACGATTGCAATAGTCGACTTTTGATCTATAACTTCAACAGCAAAATTCTTAGTATTATTGTAGCTGTTTTTTTCTTTAGAACCGGAGGAAATACTTGCTTTAAAAATTTGCAATCCTACTTTATCAGCAGGTAAAAGTAAATTTAAAGTTGCTGTTTTTTTTGATGCCGAAAACGAAACTTTCTCTTTGGCAACAACTGTATTTCCTTGTGTAATGGTAAAATCAGTATTTGCATTTTTATCCCCTGAATATTGAAGAAAAACTTCTACCGGAAATTTATTTTTATGAAACGCGTACTTGTTTACGTTAAGCTGATTGATTTTAAGATCAAGAAACGTAGTTGTATCTCCTACAACCAAAGGATAAACTTTATTAACAGGATCAAAACGATATACATAATCGTTTCCTGTAGTTTGATTTCCGTCGGTAATAATAACCGTTGGAAAAATCAGGTTTTTATTGATGCTTTTGAGATTCTTGGCAACTTTGTCAAGATTGGTTTGTTTTCCTTTAAAATCAAATTTATCCGAAGGCTTGAAATCAGCATCAAACTGATACGACTGAATTTCGAATTTTTCTTTAAGAGCAGGATTCGAAATTAATTTCTGATATAATTCTTCCGCTTTTTTATCTGATTTTAAAACCGCAATAGAACTCGAATTATCTACTGCAATTGCCAACGGAGTTTTGGTAATTTCCAGTGAATTCTTTGTCATTATAGGATTTATCAACAAAACTAATAATCCAAAAATGGCTAAAAAACGTAAAAAAGCCAAAAACAAAACCACACGGGATTTATTTTTGGCTTTAAAATAATATTGAAAATACGATAAACCACCAGCTATTACTAAAGAAAGCAATAATAATAGAATCGTGTTTGTAGTCATATATATTAGTGTTCAGTAATCAGTTTGTAGTGATCAGTTATTTAAATCATCGAATTTTAGTGATCAGAATTTTAAATCAGTAAACTGAATACTAAAAAACCGAACACTGAAAACTTTCTTAGGTTAACATTCCTCCACAAACATTAAGTACTTGTCCGGTAACGTAAGCACTCATGTCAGAAGCAAGGAAAAGACAAGCATTTGCAACGTCTTCAGCAGTTCCGCCACGTTTTAACGGGATTCCTTCTCTCCATCCTTTTACTACGTCTTCGCTTAATTTTGCCGTCATTTCGGTTTCAATAAATCCCGGTGCGATTGCGTTACAACGAATATTACGAGAACCTAACTCTAATGCTACTGATTTTGTAAAACCAATTGCACCTGCCTTAGAAGCTGCGTAATTTGTTTGTCCTGCATTTCCTGAAACTCCAACTACAGAACTAATATTGATTATAGAACCAGAACGCTGCTTCAGGAAAGTTTTCTGAATTGCCTTTGTCATATTAAATACTGACTTCAGGTTTACGTCTATAACCTGATCAAAATCAGCCTCAGACATACGCATCAATAAGTTATCTTTTGTAATTCCGGCGTTGTTAATTAAAATATCAACTGTTCCAAAATCAGCTAAAACAGCATCCACAAAAGTTTGGGCTTCATTAAAATCGGCCGCATTCGATTGGTATCCTTTTGCTTTAATTCCTAAACCATTAAGTTCAGCTTCTAAAGCCTCTGCAGATGCTACAGATGAGCTATATGTAAAAGCGACATTTGCACCATGTTTAGCAAAAACTTCAGCAATTCCTTTTCCAATTCCACGACTAGCGCCGGTGATAATGGCAACTTTTCCTTCTAGTAATTTCATATTCAAAATTAATTTTAATATTTATTTGTAGCCAATCCTGCTCCCGAAGCCTCGGGACATTTCAATCTTTATTTTTTAGAGAAAAAACAAAAAGATTTCTATTTCTATCAGGGTTATGAACGACTTGTCAAATATATGATAATTCCCTTTTTAAAAAAATAACAATAGTATATTTTATGAATATGGATCTTACTTTAAAAAATTAAAGAAATTAAAAAAACCGTTTCAGGAATTATGAAACGGTTTTAAAAGAAATAATTTTATTACAAGCACTCTATGCCATCAATTGTTGGTTTGCATATTGGTTCAACTGGTTTTATTTGTGGTTCCATAATGCATGGTCCGTAATAAGGAAGAGGTGTCCATGGTATCATACATATTACTGTTCCGGCACCGCCCATAACATTTTTTTGTTCGTTAATACTAAGTACCTCAATTCCTTTAAAATTTAAGATTGTTTTTAACATAATGATTAGTTGTTTAGTGTTTATATTTTAATAGTTTTTATCTGAAAATAGCATAAAAAGCTTTCTTAACCGCAAATTACAGTGCCGTCAACTGTTATCCTGCAATCTGGTTGCGGATCAGCGCATGGGTAACGTGGGTAATCAATAGGATTTGAGCCCGGTGGGGCATATCGATCACATCTGGGAACTTGATAAGAATCTCCTTTTCCTATAATATTTATTTGTTCCTCTCTACTTAACATTTTAACTCCGGAAAAATTTAAAATTGTTTTTAACATAGTGTTTAAATTGTTTGATGTTTTGTATACTCAATCCATTTTTGTCTGTTGAGTTTCAGACAAAAAACCAAATACAATTACCTGATTTTCAGTATAAATATAAGAAAAAACAATCGAAAAACGATTATTTTTATAAGATTTTATTACTATTTTTCAAAAAAAAAGCAACTCAAAAAATGAGCTGCTTCTTTCAAAAATAAAAATTAAAACTAAAATTATTAAATATGATTTTGTTTCGTTATAAAAAAGAAAACACAAAGAATAACAACCATAAATAACATTCTGTAAATTGAAAATTTAAAGTTTTCTGTATTATTAAGTTTGTCTTCTTTTTTTTCTTTTACAAGATTAACAATTGATACAGGAACGATTACTGCAATTGACAAATACAAATAATATCTCGTATAATCAGGATATAATTGTGATATCGCAATAAGCATTAAGCCCCAAAAAAAGATTGCGATATTAATTGGTGTAATGAGTTTTTTCATCTTTTATTTTTATTTTAAAAAACAGCTCAGTTTTGAGCTGTTTTTTTTTAGTTTAATTGATATGTTGTTGTTCTAAAACTGCTTGAAGCACTAGTTAGAGTATAAATTGTGTTAGTGAATGAAATTTTAAAATTTTCTTTCTTAACATATAAACCTTTTGGATTTACCAATTCATTGTCTATATCTTTTAAGAATGCCGCAGCAGCCGGAGCTACTGACCAACCATCATCGACTAATACAATTGTTTTATTTACTGCATCTTCTTTTGATGTTAACCAATGAATTATAGTTGCTTTACCTCCATTAAACAGGTACTGAATATATGTTCCATTTGGAACGTTATTAAACACAACCTGAACTCTGGCAATGGATTGAGCTGCTGGTAAAGTCGCATTAACCTTGTTAATCAAAAATCTAAAGTAATCTGAAGTAGTTGGAGCTGTATACAAGTTAGCTGCTATGTAGCCCAGAACCATTTGAGGATTTCCTTTTCCGCTTAAAAATAGTTTATAATCATCCGTTATTATAGGTGGTGCATTTGTGTATTTAATAGTCGCTTTAACTCCATCTTTTCCTGTTGCCACAAAACTATTATCTGTGCTATTGTAAAGGAAATCTGTAAGTTTCTGACCTTTAACATCTAATGGAGTTTTTGAATAGGCACCTGTAGGATTAAATGAAAAGGCTAAATCATAACTCGTATTAACGGCAGGATCTAAAGAATATCCTGTACCAAAACGAGCATCAGTATTATAATCAAAATCATAGCTTTTAGTTGTCGTTCCGTCATTAATTTCTAACAATCTAAACAGCGGACTTGTCATATCACCAGTGATGTTACTAATGATTGGAGTGTTTTTTGGTAAATCTGTCCAATCTTGCGGTGTTGCTTTTACAAAACGCAGAAAATGTCCGTTTCTATTGGTTCTAAAAATAATATCCCCATTTTTTTGCCCATAGTAATAAAACTGAAAGTCACCTAAATAACCTTTTGCAAGAAGTCCCGCAGTAGGATAATCAGCTGCATTAGACAAAAGGTGAATTCTGTTTTCTGTTGTAAAAACCAAACTTACAGTACTTCCTACCTGAATATCATACTGACTTGTATATGTTTTTGTATCACTATCAAAATCTGATGCCATATCAACTTTTCCTCCTGGAAGGAATTTAAATAAATGTGTCCATCCTCCTAATTGTGTACTATCTGTATAATAGACAGCTTTCCATCCTTCTGCTGACGAAAGCAGCAAATCATTTAATTCTTTTTGACGTCCACTTAGCCTCTCAGTAGCATTTTGATCAAATTTTGCATCCACCTCAGGGCTTGAACATGACCCCAATAGCAAGGCTGCAAAAGAAATCATTAAGCACTTATATATATATTTTGCTTTCATAATATTGATTTTTATAAAAATTTAATATCTCTAATTATTTATTACCGCATCTGTATTTTTCTGAGCTTCATCTCTTAAAGCATAGAAATCTACGTTGTATGCGTCTTTATAATATTTAACAACAATTGCCTCTTTTGCTTTAATGTTAGCTTTGGCAGTTGCATCTGTAACACCTGCTAATATTGCATCATATTCTGCTTTTGAACTTGTTAAAATTGTAGCTGCAGTTTCGGCAAAATCTTCATAAATATTTAATCTCGCATAACTTGTTATAAACCCTAATGATCTTGAGGTAGCAGTTGCTTCATTATACCATGTAGAAGTATATCCTGATGGTGTAAGTTTTGCCCAGGCCTGCTCATCAAAAGGTTTAGTCTGGTTTAAAATATGAACGTACTCGTGCTGAATAGTATGAATAAACTGTGTTACACTAGCTCTGCTTTTTTTATTCAGGTTATCAATTTGAAAAAGAGAAACTCTCTGACCTGCTTCTGCAAGTCCTAATGTAACAGTACCATTTGTATTTAAGTTCACACCTCCAACAAGGACAAATTCTCTTGGAGCGATTTTCTTAACAAAATTTACACCTCCAATAGTTGAATAACTATCAATCCAGATTTTCTTAACCACTTCCATCGCCGGCTGTACTTTAGATACTAAGGGAGGGAATAAATACTTGTTATTGTCTACCAAATTTTGGTTCCACTCATAATATACAGCAATATTATAAGGATCTAAGAAATTAGTACCAATCCATTTGTCTAAATCTGTTTTTACCGGTACTGAAAAATCTAATTGGCTTTCTTTTGGCTGATCCTCCTGAGCGCAAGATGCAAGGAGTAAGACTCCGGCAATTACAACTGTTTTATATGTTTTGAATATTTTCATAATACTTTCTAATTAAAAATTTATCTAGGATTTTTTTCAATACCGTTATCTGAAGCTCTAAGCGGAATTTGTAATGCTCTCCTTTTATCGTCTTTTGCCAAAATGTTGCTTCTTGTTATTTTACCAAATTGAAGCGTATTATGCGTTACAACAAGATTAAAACGCTTAACATCAAACCATCTAAGGCCTTCACGAAGAAAATCTTTTCTTCTTGCTTCAGCGATTGCTTTAATATAAGAAGCCTGAAGAGGACTTAATGTATAGTACGGAGTAAACTCATTATCAATTACAGGATATTTTGCCGCTACTACTGTTTCATTTAATAAATCTGTTGCAGGATTGTATCCGGTAGTTCTGGTTCCTAAAAAGTATCCTAACTCTGTATTAACTTCTGCAAATCGGTTTTTCATAACTAATGCTTCAATACGGTTCAAATACAATTCGTCATTACTAAATAATACTGACGCTGTATAAGGTATCCCTGTAGCAGATGTTAAGTTCGTAAATTTAAAATACTCATAAAGCTTAGGTGTGAAAACATTTGTACCTCCAAAATATTGGCCATTCGCTCTAATTAAATTGGCTTTACCCCACATGTTTGTCTGTGTTCCTAATAACTCATCTGATTTATTTCCCGGAAGACTAAATCTGTAAGTCGCAACTCTGTTAGCAATTGAATTTGGATAATTGATCAACAAATTAGTCTCTAGTTCTGCTCTAGAATATTCAATAGGCATTTGAGCAAAAGCCACAGCATTAAAAGCAGTCCAGTTTCTAATTTTTGTTGGTTTAGAACCAATTCCTTCCGTAAATTCAAGTACTTTATCCCAATCTCCTTTTATTAAGTAAAAACGGGCTGCGAAAGCTTTGGATGCATCAATGTTAAAATGAAATTTAGGCTCTTTATATTCATTTGTAATATATTTCAACCCTTCGTTAATATCTTGCTCAACAAAATCAAATACTTCTTTTACCGTATTACGCTTGTATTTTACTAATAATTCTGTTTCTGGTTTTGTTATGTAAGGAACGCCTAAATCTGTAGTTGCTGTTGCAGGATTGTAACGGTTTCCCCATAATTGAACCAGCATAAAATGATTATAGGCTCTTGCTATTAACGCTTCTCCTTTTTGTGGATTTAAACTAGCTGGATTTCCTAACTTTTCAATAGCTTCTAAAGCTTGGTTTGCTGCCGCAATTGCTTCGTATGATGCCGACCAGAATTGACTTTCACTATCAGTTCCGATCTGGCTGTGCATTTCCCAATTAAAGCTTTCCTCATTAATGACACTGCTGACATTGGTTGACTCAGTATCAAAAACATTATCTGACATTACCTCGCCAATTGCGAAATAAGATTTGTTTGGATAAGCTGTAACTAATAATTCTGATATTTTTTCAGGCGTATCTATTTGTGTTCTGTTATCTGGTATTTCTGAAAGAAACTCATCGCAGCTGCTAAAGCCAATCAGTAATAATAATGACAGTGTTATTTTTATATTTTTCATAATCAATTTTTATTGTTAAAATGAAAGATTTATTGCAAATGTATATTGTGCCGTAATAGGAAAAGCTACCCCTCCAGTGTTACGGAATTCAGGATCTTGTCCGTTTAATCTTTTATCAGAATAAATCAACCATGGGTTAACTGCTGATCCTTTTAAATTAAAAGTAGCTAATCCTAATTTTCTCTTGAAATCATTTGGAAATTCCCATGCAAGAGAAATATTTTTTAATCTTACAAAATCACCGCTGGCAATTCTAACATCAGAAAAGTTATAAGTATTATATGCAATTTGCAAATCGCTCGCACCATAATTTCTATTCATTAATTTATCTGCAATAACCGGAACATTTGTATTGTTTTCGTCACCAGGATTGATCCATCTGTTTGCAAAATCTTTTGTAAAAACAGTTTGATCTGTATAAGTATTACTATACACTGGGTTTAATCTTACTTTATTTCCTCCAGATCCTACGATAAACACATATAAAGTTAAGTTTTTGTAGGTAAGTGTATTGGCAAGACCAACTGATTTATTAGGTTCGACAGATCCTTCATATTTCAAGTACTTTGTAACATCATTAGTATCTTGAAAATTAGCATCAACAATATTACTTGTAGCACCATCTTGTAATTTAAAAGTCGGTAATCCTTCATTGTTTAATCCTGTAAATTGATAAGAATACAATGAATTTCTAGGACGTCCCACGGTGTTACCCCCATTTGTAGCAATTAAATCAAAGACAGATGGTTTGTTAGCTAATTTTGTAATTTTTTGATCATAGATTGAAAAGTTCAACGTAGTAGACCATTTAAAATCATGAGAAGCAATGTTTTGAGTAGTAATACCAATCTCAAGACCTTTAGTTTCCATATCAGCATTATTTCCTTGTTTAATCTCTTGTCCTCCTACTCCTGATGTAATTACATAATCGATCAAATCAAATGCTTTACGACTGTAAACATCTGTAGTAAGCTGTACTCTGTTTCTAAACATTCCTAAATCTAAACCAATATTCGTTTCATATTGTTTTTCCCATGTCAAATCTTTGTTTTGCAAATCTTCGATACGTATTGCGTTTTCTCTATCACCAGTATTGAAACGGTCTGTGATATAACTTTTGTAAATAGCCAATGAGTTTGTAGCTGGTCCTGCAGTTGCTGTTAAACCATAAGAAGCTCTAAGTGCCAAAGTATTAACAGACTCTACATCTTTCATAAAACTTTCTTCTTTAATATTCCATTTACCACTAACCGTGTAAGTAGGAAGCCATCTCGAAGCACCACTATCACCTTGTCTGTTAGATCCATCATAGCGACCTGTAAAAGAAGCTGTATAACGACGATCGTAAGTGTAACCTACTTTTCCAAAGAAACCAACTGTACGTTCTCTTTCTGCTCCAAAATCATAATAAGAGTTTCCTTCATTTATTAATTTTTCAATTAATTTAGGATCAGTAAAAGAACTAAGTCCTTTTGCAAATTGAATCCCTGCCGCAGTAAAGTTGTCATTATTTCTATCTACAGATCTAAACTCTGTACCAAAAAATCCTTCAACTTCATGTTTATCACTAAATGTATTTCTGTAAGTAATACTATTTCTAATATTGTATGAGGTCATATCATTAGTATATTTTCTTAAGAAACCACCATTTGGCAATACAGAAATTTTTGGAGCTGTTAAATCATTTGGATTTTGATATAAGAATACGTTATCTTTTTGAATTTGAGTATTTAAATTTTCACCTACCCCTGCATTGTAAGCGCCAACAACATTTGAATCTTCATAAATTTTGTGCTCTCTAGATGTATTAGCGTAACGAGCAGAACCTGTAAAATTATACGTTAAGTTCTTGTTGATTTTATAATCTAAATCACCTTGAAAACGAATATCCTGTACTTTAATTCCAAGTGTATTATTCTTCAATTCGTTCAGAATGTTCATTGGAGCCCAGTTATTTTGGTAATATTCTAAATTACCTTTTTCATCATAAGGCCTAAGCGTTCTGCTTGTACTTAATACATAGTTAAATGGATTAATATCAAAATCTCTTGTAATTTTACCAAATACAACATCATTTTTGCTTTCGTAAGTACCCGGAGCTTCCTGATCACGAATAGATCCTAAAGTAGACAAAGTAACAGTTAACCTGTCATTAAGAAAGAATGTACCTTTAATATTTGATGATAATTGTTTTACTTTATCAGCCAAAGTCCAACCCGGATCTGTATAATAACCTAAAGACGCGTAGAATGTATTGTTTTTTCCACCGCCAGAAAAACTTAATGAGTGATTTTGAGTGATAGATGGTCTAAATAAAACTTTGAACCAATCTGTATTTCCTAATTCATATTTTTTCAAAAATTCATTAACATAAGGCTGCTCATTTTTAACACCATATAAACCATTTGATTCTTGGTAAAGATTTACTTGTTTTGCCAAAATACCAAACACACCGCTAAATCTTGCTGTTAAAGATGAACTTTGATCTAAATAACCTTTTGATCTCATTTCCTGAAAAACACTCATAGATTCCTGAGAATCTAAAATATCATATTGAGTATAGCTTGGAACTGTTCTTACTGTATTCTCTACAGAATAATTTACTTTTAAAGGAGAATCTCTACGTCCTTGTTTAGTTGTAACAACTACAACCCCATTTAACGATCTTGAACCGTAGATAGAAGTAGCTGATGCATCTTTAAGAATTTCAATACTTTGTATATCATTTGCATTTAATCCTGCAACAGCAGAACTTAATAGAGTAGCTGAATTTCCTGAAGCTAAATCTGCAAATGAAACGTTAATGATATCTTCCTGAACAATACCATCAATAACCCATAGTGGTTTAGTATCTCCAAAAATAGAAGAAGATCCACGCACTGTAATTTTAGGAGTAGCACCAAAAGAACCTGTAACGTTTTGTACAGTAACCCCGGCGGCTTTACCTTCAATCATTCTGCTAACATCTACTACACCATCAACTTTTAGTTCAGCCCCTGAAATTTTACTGATAGCACCTGTAAATGTCCTTTTAGATGTTTTTTCGTAACCTGTTGTAACTACTACTTCTTTTAAATTTTGCCCTTCTTCGCTTAAAACAATTGTTGGATTAGTGTTTCCTAAACCAATTTCTTTGGACTCCATACCAACATAAGAAATTACAAGTTTATCACTATTTGATGGTACTTCGATACTAAACCTACCATCAAAATCAGTAAGGACCGCAATTTTTGTTCCTTTTACCAACACAGTAGCACCTGGAAGTGGACTACCAGTTGCATCGGTAACTACACCTTTGATAATTGGACCTGCAGCTAATATTTCAAATAAAGAATTACCTGCATCTAAATCTGCAAAAGAATCTGTTGCAGCATTTTTTTGCAAAACAATTTGATTACTTACTTCTGTATAAGTTATATTAAATGGTATCAAAATACGGTTTAGAATACTTGAAAGAGTTTCCTGATTGGCATCTATACTTACCTTTTGGGTAAGTTGAGGCAATCTTGAGTTATAAGAAAATTTTACGTTAGCAGACTTTTCTAGTTTAGTCAAGGCATTATCTAATGTTAAATTAGCAACATTGATGGTAACCTTGGTATCTAGTTTTTTTTGCCCATTTACATTATTTGCCATGGCAACACTTGAAAATACAAGCGCCAAGACAAACTGAAATAGTGTTATTTTCATGATTCGATGGAGTAATCGTTGTTTAACAACTGGTTTTTTCATAATTTTGGATTGTTTTGATTAATACTTATTCGAGTGTATTTTGAAACGTAATGAATAACTCTTTACAGAGAGAAATTCAACTAATTGAAGTGTCGATAATGTTACAGCATTTCGGCACTTTTTTTCTGCATTATCATCTTTTACATAGGCATTTATTATTATTGGTTTTAGTTTGGTTTAGTTTTATTTTTGAAATTATTAAAATTTAAATCAACTCATAATTACAGTTACAGAGCGAATTAATTACATCCTTGAGATGTTATAATGATTTGATTACCATTCATTTGAAAACTAGTATTATTACCTATGCTATTACAGACAATTTTTAGTTTTTCTGTTAAAGGTTGATCACTAAGTGAAGTGGTCAAGTGGCAATCTTTCAATTTATCTTTGGGATAATCTATATCTACCAGATAGGCCTGCTCTATAGTTTCAAAAATCTGCGCTACCGGAATATCTGTAAACTCAAAGCTCAATTGCTCGATATTACCAACATTGCGGGTCAACGTTTCATCCTCGGTGATGTTTGTGATTTTATTAAAACTTAAATCACTGCGTAAAAAACGCAAAGCCTGATTAGGAAGCAAGATCACTTCTTCCTGATTTGAACTCGAAACTAACTCGTTCGATTTTACCCTAACTTTACCGGTGCGCACAAGAACTTCTACATCAGGCTGATCAGAATAAGCTTTTACTCTAAAACTCGTTCCAACTACCTTTGTAACAATTTCGTTTGCGTAAACAAAAAAAGGCTTTTTAGGATTTTTACTAATTTCAAAGAAACCTTCGCCAGATAAATACACCTTTCTTTCGTTCCCGGTAAAGATTTTAGGATAACTTAATTTACTATTGGGTTGTAATAAAACCGAACTACCATCAGATAATGTGATGATTTGTGGTTTGTTAGAATTATTGGTTTGTTCTACCAATCCTTCGTTATTTTCGTCGATAAGTTCTTTATAGGTAACAACTTTACTTTCAGGCCCTACTTGATTTTGGTAAAACCAAATCGATATCAAACCAATCACTATAGCAGCTGCGACTGAGCTAAAGATCTTTTTTCTTAGAAATTTTACTTTTAAATCCTGAATTAAATTGTTTTGATTTTCCTTTTCTTCAATTTTAATCCATGTAGTTTGTAAAGCATTATGAAGATCAGAAGATGATAAATTAGTTTCCGGCGCTTTCATGGCCAATAATAACAATCTTGCATCTTCTACCAACTTAGCACGTTGGCGGCTTTCTAAAGTCCATTCTTCCCAACCATCTTCGTCAATTTTAAATAAAATCCATGACTGGAATGATTCGTCAGATAAAAAATCTTCAATTTCGGTATATTTATTACGTTTTTGCATCTAAAAATGAGGTTACAAAAACATAGAGGACAGTTCTTTTATTATATACTCACCAAATTGTGATTTTTTTTACATTTTTTTAAAATAAATTTAACACACTATTGAAGATAGTACAACAATTAATGAAATACTCCCCTTCCATTCTTTACGCAGCGTAAGTAAACCGCGATGTAACAAGTTACTTGCCGACTGATAATTAACATCCAACATATCTGCAATTTGCTCTACTGTTAAGCCTTGGTGATAACGTAAATACAATGCTTCTTTTTGACGTGGTGGTAAGTCATTTAATAATTTATTTAAATGAACAACTTTTTCCCTCGTCGCGTAATCATCATCGATAAGGTCATGTTCTACTGAAAATTCTAATAAAAAAGCAATAGCGTCAGTGCTCGTAGATTTACGAAAAATATGATCACGTTCGTACAAACGCGCAATTCTCTTACGTACGCTTGACAATAAATAAGCTTTTACCACAACTGAACTTTGAAGTCCGTTGCGATATACCCAAATATCAGTAAAAACGTCCTGAACACAGTCCTGTACTTTTTCGGTATAAGAAGAAAGTGAATTACCGTAATTTACCAGGTCTGCGTAGTATTTTTCAAATAGGATTGAAAATGATTTTTCATCTCCATCTTTCAAGTTATTCCAAAGCGTGATGTCGTCAAAAGTTTTGAATTGTAAAGTTTTGGTCTTCATATTAATTTGGATAGAATTCTTGAAAATAAGCACTTAGTTTTAACATAAAGAATACGGTTTTTTAACATTATCCTTTAGTTCTGTGCGATAAATATATAAAAGCTAAAATACAAAACCAATTTTTTTACATACAATAAACCGATTCGTAACATAGGAAAAAGCCCATATCTATTGATTTAATGAGGAATTAGCCTTAATTAAAAAAAACAGATTATTTATAAAAACATAATTATTGTAAGATTAAACTACCATATTTTTTTAATATATTTTTAACATTTTCAAAAACGTAATTTTCACACTTTACCAAAACACACTATAAGAAAATTTTATGAGTTAAAATCGAGAACAGAGTAAAATTAGATCACCTAAAAACAAAGAATAGTCAAGAATAAATATTACCGAACTGCAAGTAGTGGCTAATTACAAACCACAATTAATTTTTAATAAAGCAAAAAAAAAAAAAGGCCTTACTAAAATTAGTAAGACCTTAAATTATATTATAATAAAACCGACTTAGAAAGCCACATTCCATCTAGGTAATTTTGCATTTTCATCTAAGAAATTTTGCAAAACCTGTCCTTCAACAGCAGTTGGGATAGACTTTATATCTGCATTAAAAGTTTCGTACCAAACCACTTCAAGAGCAGCGATAGTCTCTAGCTTCATTTGAGCCGGCCATGAATATTTTCTTCCGGTTTTAGCAAATTGATGTCCGTTTACAATTTTATCGTATAAACCGCCATTTTTACTTTTTAAGGTTCCGTCGTTCTGAACAGTTCCTGTAGAACCCACCATGATTAATTCTTTTGCGCCACCTTCAACAGCATAAACAACAAAAACTCCAGCACCTTCAGATGCGTTACAAGCTTGTTCTAAACTATCTTCAATAGTAAAAGTAAAACTATTGCTTACTTTAAATTTTTCTAATTCTTTGTACATATTTCTTATTTTAAGCTTCTAAGAAACTAAGGTTCTAAGTTGCTAAGTTTTTAAATTATATTCCAATATTTTAAAAATGTAAAAAAGTCTCAACAAAATATTGAGACTTTTTTTTTGGAATTTTTTATTTTTAATATTAGGGATTATCCTAATATTTCTTTTACTTTTTTACCAATTTCAGCTGGTGAATCAACAACGTGAATTCCGTTGTCTCTCATAATTTGCTTTTTAGCAGCAGCTGTATCATCAGAACCACCAACAATAGCACCTGCGTGACCCATTGTTCTACCAGCAGGAGCAGTTTCTCCAGCGATAAAACCAACTACTGGTTTACGGTTACCATCAGCTTTAACCCATTTAGCAGCATCAGCTTCTAATTGACCACCAATTTCACCAATCATAATGATAATTTCAGTTTCAGGATCGTTCATTAATAATTCAACAGCTTCTTTAGTTGTAGTTCCAATAATTGGATCTCCACCAATACCAATAGCTGTAGTGATTCCTAAACCTTGTTTTACAACCTGGTCAGCAGCTTCGTAAGTTAAAGTTCCTGATTTAGAAACGATACCAACTGTTCCTTTTTTGAAAACGAAACCTGGCATAATACCAACTTTAGCTTCACCCGGAGTAATTACTCCTGGACAGTTTGGCCCGATTAATCTGGAATTTCTTTCTTTAACATAATTATTTGCTTTAATCATATCTGCTACAGGAATTCCTTCTGTAATAGCAATAATTACTTTAATTCCAGCATCAGCAGCTTCCATAATTGCATCAGCAGCAAAAGCCGGTGGTACGAAAATGATAGATGTATCAGCTCCAGCTTGATCAACAGCGTCTTTTACTGTATTAAAAACCGGACGATCTAAATGGCTAGTTCCTCCTTTACCCGGAGTAACACCACCAACAACATTAGTACCGTACTCAATCATTTGAGAAGCGTGGAAAGTTCCTTCACTTCCTGTAAATCCTTGAACAATTATTTTGGAATCTTTATTAACTAAAACACTCATGATATATATTTTATGTAGTTTTTAAAATTGTGATGCAAAAGTAAGGTTTTGTAACGTATTTTAACCTTTTTGTCTTCAAAAAAATCAAGAAAATTGACTCATTTGATAACCACGATATAATTTATCATCTTTTATTTGCCAAATTGTAGAAAAATGGGCCAATAACATCTCTTCTCGTGGGTTCTCAATCGTTTTCACAAAATGAGAATATCGTATAGAAACCAGATCCTCTTCGGCCAGAATGTGGCTTATTCTAACTTTTGACCGCACATAAGCACGACTAAGCTCGTTGGCCATATCTAACATCGAGTTATAATCCATTTCGATTAATCCTTTGGTACTATGCCAATCTAATTTAACCTCAGGATGCAAATAAGTTTTCATAACTTCGCAATCAATCAAGGCGTCTGACTTGTAAAATTTCTGAACAAATTCTTTAATAGACATATTACTTCAATTTATTTAAAATTTCAGGAATCTTTTTGATATTGGCTAATTGTTTTAACTTTTCTCTTGATTCTTCGATTGGAGTACCAAAATAAGATTTCCCTCCTTCGACTGATTTAGTAACTCCGGTTTGCCCCATAATAACAGCCTTTGCTCCTATCGTGATACCGCTTGTAGTACCAACCTGTCCCCAAATAGTAACTTCGTCCTCGATAATAACACAACCTGCAATACCAGTTTGCGATGCTATTAAGCATTTTTTCCCAATCACAGTATCATGCCCAACATGTACCTGATTATCCAGCTTTGTTCCTTCACCAATAGTAGTATCTCCTGTTACACCTTTGTCTATTGTACAAAGGGCACCAATACCAACATTATCATGTATTACTACTCTTCCTCCGGAAATTAACTGATCAAAACCATCCGCACGTTTTTTATAATAGAATGCATCAGCTCCTAAAATTGTTCCTGCATGAATGATAACATTATCACCAATTACAGTGTGGTCGTAAATCGTAACATTAGGATGTATCAGACAATTTTCACCAATTGTAACGTTGTTCCCAACAAAACAATTGGGCTGAATTACAGTTCCTTCTCCAATAGTTGCAGAAAGAGCAACAGATACACTTGTTGCCAGAAAAGGTCTAAAATGTTTGGTCAGGGTATTAAAATCTCTGAAAGGATCATCAGAAATCAAAAGAGCCTTACCTTCCGGACAATCTACCTTTTTATTGATTAAAACAATAGTAGCTGCCGATTGTAAAGCTTTGTCATAATATTTTGGATGGTCGACAAAAACTATATCTCCAGGTTCAACTACATGTATTTCATTCATGCCTGAAACCGGAAAGTTTGGGTCACCAATAAATTCGCATTGAAGCAAATTTGCAATTTCTTGTAAAGAATGAATCTTTGGAAATTTCATATTTTATAATTAGTTTTTAGTCTCAGTTTTCAGTCTCAGTTTTCAATCTATCAACAAACTGCTAACTGCGACTGAAAACTGAAAACTTATAAAAACTACTCTTTTACACGCTCCATGTAATTACCTGAAGCTGTATCAATTTTAATTTTATCACCTTCGTTGATGAACAACGGAACGTTTACATTAGCACCAGTTTCTACCGTAGCAGATTTAGTTGCGTTTGTAGCAGTATTACCTTTTACTCCTGGCTCTGCATAAGTAACTTCAAGAATTACAGAAGATGGCATATCTACAGATAATGGCAAATCAGTTTCAGTATTTACCTGAACCATTACACTTGTTCCTTCTTTTAATAATCCCGGAGCATCCAAAATGTTTTTATTCAAAGAAATTTGCTCAAAAGATTCTGTATTCATAAAATGAAATTCATCTCCTTCAGCATATAAAAACTGGTAATTATGCGTCTCTACACGCACATCATCAATTTTATGTCCTGCAGAAAATGTATTATCTAATACTCTTCCTGTAGTTAAACTTCTCAATTTTGTTCTTACGAAAGCCGGACCTTTTCCAGGTTTTACGTGAAGAAATTCAACAATTTTATAAATATCGTGATTGAATTTAATACACAATCCGTTTCTAATATCTGATGTAGATGCCATTTTTTTTTAATTTTAGATTTTAGAATGTAGATTTTAGATTCTGTAAAATGAATCAGCCTACATTACATATTATTTTTATTTTTATCTGAATTATTAATGATGAAGCCTGAAATCTAAAATCAGAAATCTAAACTCTAAAATTTTAAATTAATAATTTCCCGAATAACCTTTCATAATTCCTCTAGATGAATTTCTGATAAAATCCAGAATTTCATCTCTCTCAGGAGTAGCCTCCATTTCAGCTTCAATTATACTTAAAGCTTGTGTTGTATTATAGTTCTTTTGGTATAAAATTCTGTAAATTTCCTGAATTTCTCTGATTTTCTCAGTAGTAAAACCTCTTCTTCTTAAACCAACTGAATTGATCCCTACATACGATAACGGTTCTTTTGCCGCTTTTGTATAAGGAGGAACATCTTTTCTAACCAATGATCCACCAGAAATCATGGCATGATCACCGATATGAATAAATTGATGAATAGCGGCCAAACCACCAATTACAGCGTGATTACCAACCACAACGTGACCTGCCAAAGCAACACCGTTTACAATAATAGCATTATTACCAATCTCGCAATCGTGTGCAATGTGCGCGTAAGCCATAACCAAACAGTTATTACCTAAAATTGTTTGACCCGAAGCAACTGTACCTCTATTGATCGTTACACACTCTCTAATAGTACAATTGTCTCCTATAATAGCTAAAGAATCTTCTCCTCCAAATTTTAAATCTTGCGGTACTGCAGAAATAACTGCTCCTGGAAAAATATTACAATTTTTTCCAATTCTTGCACCTTCCATGATGGTTACATTTGAACCAATCCACGTACCATCACCAATAATAACATTATTGTGAATTGTTGTAAAAGGCTCAATTACAACGTTTTTAGCGATTTTAGCGCCGGGATGAACATATGCTAATGGTTGATTCATCTGTGAGTTTTATATTTTATATTAAAATAGTCTAATTTGGGCAACAAACGTAAACAATAAATTTGATTAAATTATTATTGTTTTCTTGCAATTTGAGCCATTAATTCTGCCTCTGTTACCAACTTTCCGTTTGCGTATGCATTTGCCTGCATATGACAAATTCCTCTTCTGATAGGAGAAATTAATTCGCATTTGAAAATTAAGGTATCACCCGGCAATACTTTATGTTTGAATTTAACATTATCAATTTTCATGAAATAGGTCAAATAATTTTCAGGATCCGGAACAGTGCTTAATACTAAAATCCCACCTGTTTGCGCCATTGCTTCAACAATTAAAACACCTGGCATTACTGGAGCTTCGGGAAAATGTCCTACGAAGAAATTTTCGTTCATCGTTACATTTTTCATACCCACAACATGACTGTCAGACATTTCAATAATTCTGTCAATCAATAAAAACGGAGGTCTGTGTGGCAAAACTGCCATAATTTTATGAATATCCATCAATGGCTCCAGATTTAAATCATAAACCGGAACATGATTTCTTTGTTCTATTTTAATAATTTTTGCTAATTTTTTGGCAAACTGTGTATTTACATAGTGCCCTGGTTTATTAGCAATAATTTTTCCCTGAATTCTAACTCCAATCAAAGATAAATCTCCAACAACATCCAATAATTTATGTCGTGCAGCTTCGTTTGGATAATGTAAAGTCAAGTTATCTAAAACACCATTTGGCTTAACCGAAATTTTATCTTTACCAAAAGCTTTCTTTAAATTTTCCATTGTAGACTCAGATATTTCTTTATCTACATATACAATAGCATTATTTAAATCTCCACCTTTGATTAATCCGTTTTCTAAAAGAGATTCTAATTCGTGTAAGAAACTAAACGTTCTTGAATTCGCAATTTCTTCTTTAAAATCGGCTATGCTTTTCATCGTTGCATTTTGGGTACCTAAAACTTTAGTACCAAAATCAACCATTGCAGTTACCTGATAATCATCGCTTGGCATCACTAAGATCTCGCTTCCGGTAGTTTCATCAGTAAACGAAATTACTTCTTTTACTACATAAACATTACGTTTAGCATCTTGTTCTTCGATACCTGCGTTTTCAATCGCTTCAACAAAATATTTTGATGAACCATCCATGATAGGAAGTTCAGAGGCATTTAATTCTATAATAACGTTATCCAGATCACAACCAACTAAAGCCGCTAAAACGTGTTCCGGAGTTTGAATTTTTACACCAAGTTTTTCTAAATTTGTGCCTCTTTGCGTATTAACAACATAGTTAGCATCTGCTTCGATCACGGGCTGACCTTGCAAATCAACTCTTACAAAAGTGAAACCATTATTAATTGGAGCCGGTTTAAAAGTCATTGTAACTTCTTTTCCAGTGTGTAATCCAACGCCTGTTAGTGAAATTTCATTTTTGATGGTCTTCTGTTTAACCATTATTTCCATTTTTTGGGTTTATTATTTGTTTTTTTAATTCTTCAACTTCGGCAACTATTTTAGGCAGATTCTTGAAATGTACATACGATTTGTTAAAATCAGTATATGCAAGAGACGGTGTTCCCTGCAATGTTTCATCATCTTTAATGTTTCTTGCAACTCCTGACTGGGCCTGCAATCTAACATTATTACCTATAATTAAGTGGCCTGCGATACCTACTTGCCCGCCAATCATACAGTTTTCTCCTATTTTTGTAGAACCGGCAACACCTGATTGCGCTGCAATTACCGTGTTTTTACCTATTTCTACATTGTGAGCAATCTGAATCTGATTGTCTAATTTAACTCCCTTTCTAATTATCGTAGAACCAAGAGTTGCTCTGTCTATTGTGGTATTTGCTCCAATATCGACGTTATCTTCTATAATTACATTTCCAATTTGAGGAACTTTACTATATACTCCTTCTTCATTTGGTACAAAACCAAAGCCATCTGCACCAATAATAGTTCCTGAATGAATAGTACAATTGTTACCAATTATAGTTTCAGAATAAATTTTGGCGCCTGCAAAAATATATACATTATCTCCAATAACAACATTATCACCAATAAAACTGTTTGGATAAATTTTTACGTTGTCACCTAAAACCACGTTTTGTCCTATATAACTAAAGCTTCCCAGATATAAATTCTCACCATATTTAGTTCCTTCAGTTAAAAAAGATTGCGCTTCTATTCCGTTTTTATTCAATTTTACCTGATTATAAAATTGCAAAAGTTTAGAAAAAGAGGCATAAGCGTCCTCTACTTTTATTAAAGTGGTAGTGATTTCCTGTTCAGGTATAAAGCTGTCATTCACTATAGTAACTGATGCTTTTGTGGTATATATGTAGTTGATATATTTTGGATTAGCCAAAAAAGTGAGCGATCCTTCCTCACCTTCTTCTATTTTAGACAGCCGAGAAACTTCTGCATTGGGATTTCCAACAACTTCTCCTTCTAAAATTCCTGCTATTTGTTCTGCTGTAAATTTCATTGCGACAAAAATATAAAAAATAGATTTTAAATGTTAATTTTAGATAAGTTGTTTTGGAAAACAGATGTAATATTTTGTAACCAATTTAGATAACGATTTCAAATTCAGCTGATCAGATGCTTCTACGACATCCTCAATTGTTTTATCTTTTTTCAAAATTCGTATAGGTTCAGCTTCTTTACTATAAGCCTGATTTTTTATTTTTCCTCTAAAAATAAAATATCCCGCCTCTAATTGCGTAATATGGTGTGCATTAGCAAATTCTTCTTTTAAAGATTGAGATTCTTCTGCCGAAATTTTCTCAGCACTTAATTTAATTTTTAATAAATCTCTATTAATCAACATCTTACTCAAAGTAGACAACACAAAATCATCTTGCTTTTGCCATGCTTTTAAAGCACTAATTATATCAAAATCATCTAGTTGAGAAAACAAATCTAATTTTTCAGCATCAAAATCTTCTAAAGTCACTTTGTTTTGCATAAAATACAAAAGAGGCTCACTGCAAGGCAAAATAATCCCCTTTAAGGTTAATTCTTTGGCTCTTTTTAGCACATTCATCAAAATTAACTCTGCAACTAAACTTGTTTTATGCAAATAAGCCTGCCAGTACATTAATCTTCTTGAAAGCAAAAATTTCTCTACAGAATAAATTCCTTTCTCTTCAATTACCAAAACGCCGTCAACGACATTCATCATTTGAATCAAACGTTCGGAATTAACATTTCCTTCAGCAACACCAGTATAAAAACTATCACGTTTCAAATAGTCCATTCGATCCATATCCAACTGACTTGAAATCAATTGCAGCATAAATTTCCTGTGATATTCTCCTTTAAAAACCTGAATTGCCAAACTCAATTTACCTTCGAATTCATCATTCAACTGATTCATGAATAATAATGAAATGGCTTCATGATTTACATCTTCAACAATACTTTTTTCCATTGCATGCGAAAACGGCCCATGACCAATATCATGAAGTAAAATAGCGATTAACAAAGCACATTCTTCATCATTTGAAATAGCAACTCCTTTAAAACGAAGTGTTTCTACAGCCTTTTGCATCAAATGCATACAGCCCAAAGCATGATGAAAACGAGTATGATTGGCCCCGGGATAAACCAAATACGACATTCCCATTTGCGAAATACGGCGTAAACGCTGAAAATACGGATGCTGAATTAAGTCGTAAATAAGTTCGTTCGGGATAGAAATAAACCCGTAAATGGGATCATTGAATATTTTTAACTTATTGATATGAGTCACTATTTGGTTCTTTTTAGGTCAACAAATATAAGTAATTAACTATAAACAGCTTTGTGTTTTTCATTTAAAAATTGACATTAAAGTGTGATGATTTCCAGAGTATTACTGAATTACATTTAAAAAAATATACAAAAACCAACTTTTGTTATTCTGAAATTTATACTATTTTTAATACTTTTTAAGTTCTATACCTCTAAATTGCATTAAAATTAAACACGTTTATGGATAAGATAAAAATACTTTGGGTCGATGACGAAATCGATCTTTTGAAACCACATATATTATTTCTCGAGAAAAAAAACTATGCTGTAACCACTTGTAACAATGGTTTGGATGCTATTGCCTTATTTGAAGAAGATAATTTTGACATTGTTTTTTTGGATGAAAATATGCCTGGAATGAGTGGCCTGGAAACACTTTCTGAAATGAAAGAAAAAAAATCGGCCATACCAATGATTATGATTACCAAAAGCGAAGAAGAGTACATAATGGAAGAAGCTATTGGTTCTAAAATCGCAGATTATTTAATAAAACCGGTAAATCCGAATCAGATTTTACTGAGTTTAAAGAAAAACCTCGATCATTCAAGATTAATTTCTGAAAAAACAACGCTGGATTATCAAAAGGAATTTAGAAAAATCGCCATGGAAATGGCTATGGTTAATTCCTATGAAGATTGGGTAGAATTATATAAAAAATTGATTTTTTGGGAACTTGAACTCGAAAACATCAACGATCAGGGAATGATCGAAATCCTTGAATCTCAAAAAGTTGAAGCCAATTCTCAATTCGGAAAATTCATCGAGAGAAATTATGAAGACTGGTTTGCACCAAAAGCAGATAAACCAATTCAATCCCATAATTTATTCAAGGAATTAGTTGTTCCTGAAATCAAAAAGAAAGACAAACCCATTTTATTCGTTGTAATTGATAATTTACGTTACGACCAATGGAAATCTTTTGAAACCGTTGTAGCAAATTATTACAAATTAGAAAAAGAAGTTCCTTATTTCTCTATACTTCCTACTGCAACACAATATGCCAGAAATGCTATTTTCTCTGGCTTATTGCCAACAGAAATGGAAAAACAATTTCCGCAATACTGGAAAAATGATGTAGAAGACGGAGGAAAAAACCTTTACGAAGCTGAATTTCTAACCGCACAATTAAAACGTTTAGGCCTAAACATAAAAGAAGATTATTTTAAAATCACTAATTATGCCGGAGGTAAAAAATTAGCCGAAAACTTCAAAGCACTTAAAGGCAATGACTTAGTTACCGTAGTATACAATTTCGTTGATATGCTGTCTCACGCAAAAACCGAAATGGATGTTGTAAAAGAACTAGCTTCTGATGATAAAGCGTATCGCTCACTAACTTTAAGCTGGTTTAAAAATTCTCCGCTTTTAGAAATTATCCAGCAAGCACAACTTTTAGGTTTCAAATTGATCCTAACAACAGATCACGGAACAATTAATGTAAAAAACCCGTCAAAAGTGGTGGGAGATAAAAATACAAGTTTAAATTTGCGTTATAAAACAGGTCGTAGTTTAACGTACGAACAAAAAGATGTTTACGTAGTAAAAGAACCAAAAGATATTGGTTTACCGGCAATAAACATGAGCAGTTCGTTTATTTTTGCTAAAAATGATTTCTTTTTAGCCTACGTAAACAACTACAATCATTATGTGAGTTATTACAGAAATACATATCAACACGGAGGAATTTCGTTAGAAGAAATGATTATTCCGTTCTTGGTATTTAACCCGAAATAGAAAAGTTTTAGCCGCGGTTTTTAGTCACAGTCACAGTTTACAGTCCTAAACTGTGACTGAAAACCGTGACTGAAAACTCAAAATTGAGACTATAATTAATAAGCAATAAAAATGAATATCGTTTTTTCATTAGATCAGATTAAAGAAGTAGCAGAGAAAATTTTAGTTCAAAATCCAAAGAAAATTATTCTTTTTAATGGAGAAATGGGAGTTGGAAAAACTACCTTAATCAAACAACTTTGTAAAAATATTGGAGTTGAAGATGCTACAAGCAGCCCAACCTTTTCTTTAGTTAATGAATACTACACTCCTAACAATCAGATCGTTTATCATTTTGATTTTTATCGACTAAATAAAGAAACTGAAGCTCTGGATATGGGCGTGGATGATTATTTGTACTCCGGAAATTGGTGTTTTATCGAATGGTCTGAAAAAATCGCTAGTTTAATTCCTGAAGAACATTCGGTGGTTACAATTGAGTTATTGGCAGATGGAAAAAGAGAATTGAAATTAGAATAAATCCTCCGCAGAGATTCACGAAGATTTCACAAAGATCTTATAATAATTCTTTTTGTGACTTTGCGAAATCTTCGTGAATCTCTGTGAAAAAATATACATATATAAATGACTACCGTAGAAATTATTCCCTTTTCAGCAGAATCAAAAGAGCCAATCAAAACCTTAAATAAAGAATGGCTTCAAAAATATTTTAAAGTTGAGGAACAAGATGAAATAGTACTTTCTAATCCGCAAGAAGAAATTATCGACAAAGGCGGATTGATTTTCTACGCTAAATATAAAGGTGAAATTATCGGTACAGTTTCTTTAATAAAAATTGATCATGACACATTTGAATTAAGCAAAATGGCCGTTTCAGATAAAGCGCAAGGCCTGGGAGTTGGCAATCAATTACTAATTCATTGTTTGGCTGTAGCCGAAAAAAACAACATAAAAAAACTCATTTTATATTCGAACCGAAAATTACTGCCTGCAATTCATTTGTATGAAAAATTCGGTTTTATAGAAGTTCCTTTAGGAAATGTAAGTTATGAAAGGGCCGATATTAAAATGGAAAAAATTATGCATTAATTTCATCATATAGTATTACCAGAATTTTTACATTGATTTTAAAACTTTTTACGTAATTTGTACTCTTAATTTTCGCACAACCCATGTCAATCACCTTAACTCCATTTACGAAACAACAATTGTTGCCACAAGAAGAAAAACTTGAAGTTGGCCGATTCAAAAGAGAACTTTTTATAGGGATTCCTAAAGAAACGAGTTATCAGGAACGTCGTATTTGCTTAACTCCAGATGCTGTCAACTCCTTGACTTATGAAGGTCATCGCGTAATGATTGAATCCGGAGCGGGAGAAAGTTCCAGTTATTCTGATAAAGAATATTCTGACGCGGGAGCTGAAGTAACAAAAGATACCAAAAAAGTTTTTGGATGCCCAATGCTGCTAAAAGTAGAACCTCCTACTATAGCAGAAATTAAAATGATCAATCCGGAGACGATTATTATTTCGGCTATTCAGTTAAAAACCAAAAAGAAAGAATACTTCGAGGCCTTAGCGCAGAAAAAAATTACTGCACTTGCTTTTGAATATATAAAAGATGAAGACGGATCTTATCCTGCTGTAAAATCGCTAAGCGAAATCGCAGGAACAGCCTCAATACTTATTGCTGCCGAATTGATGATTACAGATGAGTTTGGAAAAGGACTTTTATTTGGAAACATTACCGGCGTCCCTCCTACCGAAGTTGTAATTTTAGGAGCTGGAACAGTAGGAGAATTTGCTGCTAAAACCGCTATTGGTTTGGGAGCAAATGTAAAAGTTTTTGACAATTCAATTACAAAGTTGCGTCGTTTACAAAATAATCTAAATCAAAGAATCTTTACTTCTACAGTGCAGCAAAAAGCGTTACTAAAAGCGCTAAGACGTTGCGATGTTGCTATTGGGGCCATGCGCGGAAAAGAGCGTTGTCCGATTATAGTGACAGAAACGATGGTAGAGCACATGAAAAAAGGTGCTGTTATTGTGGATGTAAGTATCGATACCGGAGGCTGCTTTGAAACCTCAGAAGTTACCACTCATGAAAAACCAACTTTTATAAAGAGTAATGTTTTACATTATTGCGTTCCTAATATACCATCCCGATATTCTAAAACAGCCTCATTATCAATAAGTAACATACTAACTCCATATTTACTTCAAATAGCAGAAGACGGAGGTTTAGAAAGTGCGATAAGATGCAATAAAGGTTTAAAAAACGGAATTTACCTGTATCACGGAATTTTAACCAACAAAGCAATTGGCGAATGGTTTGATTTACCCGATAACGACATCAATTTACTTGTATTTTAAGGGAACTTTAGTGTACCTTTGCAAAAATTTTATTTCATGAAGTTCGTACATCGTTTTGCTTATTATCTGATTGGTTTGGTTATGGGATGCTTTTTTGTAGCCCTCGTTTTTAGCGGAAAAGATACCCGTTGCAACTATTTTCCAAATGCCCGTGTTTTAAATAGTTTACGTACAAAACCTTTCCAGTATTCTGAAAAAGCAGTTCAGACTTTAAATGAAAAATGGATCGATACCGCCGATATTAAAAATACCTTGAAATTTGGCGATGTTGATTTTGACCAGAGTAATGTTCCTTTCAAAAAAGGAAAACTTTACATTATTGAAGGAAAAACAGTTAAAAACCAAGAGATTATCCTTAAAGTAATTAACTACGAAAACAAAGCTGTTTTAGACGAGATTGTAAAGAAACCTCTGGAAAAGTAATTTTTTTATCAGGAGCTAATCCCGCTATCCGTTCCAATCTTTTTTATTTTAAAGAAAAAATAAAAAAGGATTTCCACTTCTATCGGGGCTAAGACAATCATTTTCATAAGAATATTTTCGTCTAGTTGTCATTTCGATCGAAGGGAGAAATCTTCGCGAGAAGCTCGACAAAACCTTGATTCTGGTTCCGGAGTTAATTGCGAAGATTTCTCGTTCGTCAGAAATGACAAGATTATAGAAATCAAGATTGATAATTAGTAAAAATTTGTGGAATTATTGTTTTACCATTCAATTTCTTTCAGTCCTTTTGATTTCAGAAAAGTATTTGCCTGACTAAAATGTTTATTTCCAAACCAAAAACCTCTATTGGCACTTAAAGGAGATGGATGTCCTGATTTTAAAATATGATGTTTTGAGGCATCGATTAGCGCAGCTTTCTTCTGAGCAAAACCTCCCCACAATAAAAAAACAACATCTTTACTATTAGCCGAAATTTGTTTTATTACAGCATCTGTAAATTTTTCCCAACCTTTTCCCTGATGGCTTCCTGCTTCTGATTGCCTAACGGTTAAAGTAGCATTTAAAAGAAAAACACCCTGATCTGCCCAACGTTCTAAATTTCCTGTTTTAGGAATTGGTATATTCAAATCGGTTTCGATTTCTTTAAAAATATTTTGAAGGGATGGCGGAAACGAAATCCCGTCGTTTACAGAAAAACATAATCCGTTTGCCTGATTAGGCCCATGATAGGGATCCTGACCTATAATTACAACTTTGACCTGATCAAAATGACAATGATCAAAAGCTGAAAAAATCTGATTCCCTTTTGGATAACAAACCTTAGTTGTATATTCTGATTTTACAAAATCAATTAATTCAGTAAAATATGATTTTTCAAATTCTTCCTTTAAAACCGGTTTCCAGGAATCATGCATTTTTACATCCATATCTTTTTTTATGCGAATTTCAGGATTTTTTTATTTAAATCATATTTACCAATCATAAATTTAGATATAAACTTTATAGAATTGAATAGTAATGTTTTCGTACTTTTGCGTGTACTTTGTTAAAGAAAATAAATGATATCCATTACCGAAAAAACATTACAAGATTTACAATTTCCAACAGTGCTCGAAACTATTTCGGCTGGCTGCAATACAGACATTGGAAAAGAAAAAGCTTTAGAAATAACACCATTTAGAGATAAAGAAACTTTGATGCAGGCTTTAATGCAAACATCAGAGTACGTTTCATCTTTCGAAAATAATAACGCCATTCCTAATCACGGATTTGACGCGATTACTCATGAAATTAAATTTCTGGCAATCGAAGATAGTTTTCTTGAAGTAGGAAGTTTTAGAAAAATTGCAACACTTTCATCAACAGCAAATTTCTTGTTGAATTTCCTTAAAAAGTTTGATGATTATTATCCTAATTTAAACGCAAGAGCTTCAAGAGTTGAATATACTAAAGATATTGTAACTTTTATCGATGCAATTGTAGATAAATACGGAGAAATAAAAGATAACGCTTCGCCTGCATTATTAAGCATCCGTCAGAATATGAATATTGTTCGCGGTAAAGTAAACCAAAGTTTTGGAGTTGCTCTTTCTCATAATAATAGCCTTGGTTATTTGGACGATATTAAAGAAAGTTTCGTGCAAAATCGTAGAGTTTTAGCGGTTTTAGCCATGTATCGCCGTAAGGTAAAAGGCTCAATTTTGGGAAGTTCTAAAACTGGAAGTATAGCTTATATCGAGCCGGAAGCAACTTTGCAATATTCCAGAGAACTTGCCAATCTTGAGTACGAAGAAAAAGAAGAAATTACCAGAATTTTAAAACAATTGTCGAATCAAATTCGTCCGTATTTACCTTTACTAATTGAATATCAGGAGTTTTTAAGTGATATTGATGTTGTTGCCGGAAAAGCAAAATACGCCAACAGAATCAACGGAATCCTGCCAACCATTACAGAAGAAAGAAGATTGTTTTTTAGAGAAGCATATCATCCAATTTTGTATTTGAATAACAAACAAAAAAACGAAGTTACCCATCCGCAAACCATTGAATTAAAACAAGATAACCGAATCATTGTAATTTCAGGACCAAATGCCGGAGGAAAAACTATTTCGCTTAAAACAGTTGGTTTATTGCAGTTGATGTTGCAATCCGGGATGCTGATTCCTGTTCACGAGCGTAGCGAAACTTTCTTATTCGATAGAATTCTTACAGACATTGGAGACAATCAATCTATTGAAAATCATTTGAGTACTTATAGTTACCGATTAAAAAACATGAATTACTTTTTAAAGAAATGTAATAAGAAAACTATGTTTTTGATTGATGAGTTTGGTACAGGTTCTGATCCTGAATTGGGTGGCGCTTTGGCTGAAATTTTCCTGGAAGAATTTTATCATCGTGAAGCTTTCGGAATCATTACAACACATTATTCAAACTTGAAAATTTTGGCAAACGAATTGCCTTTTGCTAACAATGCAAATATGATGTTTGATGAAAAATCATTAGAACCTATGTATAAGTTAGCTCTTGGCCAAGCCGGAAGTTCATTTACTTTTGAGGTTGCATTAAAAAATGGTATTCCCTTCGGATTGATTAATCGTGCGAAAAAGAAAATCGAAGTGGGTAAAGTTCGCTTTGACAAAACCATTGCTACTCTTCAGAAAGAAAGATCGAAGCTAGAAAAAACTTCTATAAATCTTAAAGAAGAAGAAACTCGTGCGCGAGAGGAAAGTAAAAAGATGGAAAACATCAATGTAAAAATCAAACAAAAACTGGAAAGCTATCAGGAATTGTATGATAGCAACCAAAAGACAATTTACATTGGTCAGAAAATTGAAGATATCTCTGAGAAATATTTCAACAATAAAAACAAAAAAGAATTAATTGGAGAATTTTTGAAAATCATAGAAATTGAAAATTCAAAACGCAAAAAAGCAACTCCAAAAGAAGCGAAAGCCATAATCGAAAAGAAAAAAGAAGTGATCGCAGAAGTATCCGTTCAGGTTGAAGAAATCCGAAAAGAGAAAAAAGAAAAGAAATTGAAGCCTGTTGTCGAAAAACCAAAACCAATTTTAAAAGTTGGTGACAGAGTACGAATGCTCGACGGAAGATCTGTTGGAAGCATAGATTCAATAGAAAAAAATAAAGCAACAGTAAATTACGGAATTTTTACTTCGAAAGTAAGTCTGGATGAATTGGAATTTGTAGAAGCTGGAAAGAAATAAGTTTTTCAGTCGCAGTGGCAGTTTTCAGGTTCAAAATTATGATGAAAAATCTCTATAATTAAAATAAAGCCTTTTAAGGTAATATTTTAAAAAATACGATTAGGAAGATGATTTTTTTATAAAAACTAATTCTATACAATTTATGAAGGCTGTCTTTGATTTAAAAAATTTATAAAACAGTGTGTTTCGATAATAAAAATCAATAATAAAGAATTATTAAAAAAAAAGAATAACCACAATCTTGTCATTTCGACGAAGGAGAAATCACAATCGAAAATCAACAATGATAGACGATTTTGATTGAGGAGTTTCTGGTGTGATTTCTCCTTCGTCGAAATGACAAAAAAACTTAAACTTGAAAATCAATCAATGCAAAGCTTTCCTCCAAATAAAAAAATAATCCTATTCGACGGTGTTTGCAATTTATGCAACAACGCAGTTCAGTTTGTCATCAAAAATGATAAAAAAGATATTTTTCGTTTTGTGGCTTTGCAATCAGAATTGGGAAATGAAATTTGTAAATATATTGGGGTTGATCAAAATAAAATTGACAGCATTGTTTTTTATAATCCTGGCGTTGCTTATTATTTTAAATCTTCAGCAGCTATTGAAATTGCAGAAGAACTTGGAGGAATTTACAGTTTGATTTCAATTTTAAAAATATTCCCGGAAAAACTACGAAACTATATTTACGATTACATTGCTAAAAATCGCTACAAATGGTATGGCAAAAAAGAGAGTTGCATGATTCCAACTCCGGAATTGAAGACTAAGTTTCTTTAAAAAACTCCAATTTATAAATACCAAATTCAAATTATCTCAATATGGTCATTTCGACGAAGGAGAAATCCTCGCAAGTAATTCCGCAACGAGAATCCAATCTTTATAGAGCTTCTAACGAGGATTTCTCCTTCGTCGAAATGACAAACTACTACAAAAAAAATCCCAAACTCCAGTTTTTAAATTGGAATTTGGGATTTTAAAATTGAATTTTAACTAGAATATTATCTAATCAACTTTCTGTATTTCAAACGTTTCGGAGTTAAATCACCACCTAAGCGTTTCTTTTTATTTTCTTCGTATTCAGAGAAACCTCCTTCGAAATAATAAACTTCAGAATCTCCTTCGAAAGCCAGAATGTGCGTACAAATTCTATCTAAGAACCATCTGTCGTGCGAGATAATAACGGCACAACCAGCAAAATTCTCTAAACCTTCTTCCAATGCACGAAGTGTATTTACATCTAAATCATTCGTTGGCTCATCCAGTAAAAGTACGTTTCCTTCTTCTTTCAAAGTCATTGCTAAGTGTAAACGGTTACGTTCTCCACCGGAAAGCATTGAAACTTTCTTGTTTTGCTCTCCTCCACCAAAGTTAAAACGTGATAAATAAGCTCTGGAATTTACTTGCTTTCCTCCCATCATAATCAATTCCTGACCGTCGGCAAAATTTTCCCAGATTGATTTATTCGGATCAATATTAGAGTGAGATTGATCTACGTAAGCTATTTTTACAGTTTCTCCAACTGAAAATTCTCCACTATCCGTAGCTTGCTCGCCCATAATCATTTTGAAGATGGTGGATTTACCAGCACCATTTGGTCCGATGATTCCAACAATTCCGGCTTGTGGCAAAGTGAAGTTTAAATTATCATACAATAATTTATCTCCAAAAGCTTTGGCTACATTTTTAGCTTCAATAACATTGGTTCCTAAACGCGGACCGTTCGGGATATAGATTTCCAGATTTTCATCCAGTTGTTTTTGATCTTCGTTTAATAACTTGTCGTAGTTTTGTAAACGTGCTTTTTGTTTCGTTTGACGACCTTTAGCTCCCTGACGTACCCAGTCCAACTCACGCTCTAACGTTTTTCTGCGTTTTGAAGCTACTTTTTCTTCTTGTGCCATACGACTAGATTTTTGATCTAACCAAGAAGAATAATTTCCTTTCCACGGAATACCTTCTCCTCTATCCAACTCTAAAATCCAACCTGCAACATTATCAAGGAAATATCTATCGTGCGTTACCGCAATTACAGTTCCTGCATATTGTGCCAAGTGCTGTTCTAACCAAAGGACAGATTCAGCATCAAGGTGGTTGGTAGGCTCATCAAGTAACAATACATCAGGCTGTTGCAATAACAAACGACATAAAGCTACACGACGACGCTCTCCTCCTGAAAGGTTTTTGATTGGCGTATCTCCTTCCGGAGTACGCAAAGCATCCATTGCGATTTCTAGTTTTGTATCGATTTCCCAAGCACCAAGAGCATCAATTTTATCCTGCAAAGCTGCCTGACGATCCATTAACTTATCCATTTTATCAGGATCGGAATAGTTTTCTTCTAGACCGAATAAATCATTAATTTGATTGTATTCTTCTAAAACTGCCATAGTTTCTGCAGCTCCTTCACGAACAATTTCGATCACGGTTTTAGAATCATCAAGAATTGGTTCTTGCTCTAAATAACCAACAGTATAGCCTGGTTGAAAGACAACATCACCTTGATAATTTTTATCTACTCCGGCAATAATTTTTAATAAAGAAGATTTTCCTGAACCGTTTAAACCTAAAATACCAATTTTAGCTCCATAAAAGAAACTTAAATAAATGTTTTTAAGCACTGGTTTGTCTGCTCCCTGATAGGTTTTACTCAATTTCTGCATTGAGAAAATTACTTTCTTATCGTCTGACATTTTTTATATTTTTTATTTTAATTAATTATTTTTTATTGATTTTATATCGCAATTAAATTTTGCTAAACTCTTCCTTTTAAAGCATTAAAAACCCAGGCATTGGCAAAAAAACCAACCCCAACGGCTACGAATCCCCAACCAGAAACATCTCTGTATCTAAAAGCGCCAAGACCTATAAGTAACAATCCCATAAGTACCATTATAAAAGTAGCCCATCCTAAAACGGTATTTTTATTCATTCCCATAATTGTGTAATTATTATTTTAAAAGTAGTATTTTTTTTAGAGATGCAAATATCGTGAATTTTCACGGCTTAATTAAATATTTTGTACAGCATTTCTTTTAATAAATCCGCCTGAGGTAAAGCATTTGCACCTACACCTTTACTTTTAATATCTACATCTCGCAGTGCTCCCACTATTTGACTCACTTTTCGCATTGGGTAATTTTTTATGGCTAAGTCATATTCTTTCAGAAAATAAGGATTTACGCCAATTGCTGCAGCTACATTTTTAGGATTTTTATCCTTAAGTCCGTGGTATTTTAAGAGCTGTATAAAAAAACCAAAAACCAATCCCGTAGTCATTACCAATGGATATTCTTTAGGATTATGAGCAAAATTCTCCGCTATTTTGTAGGCTTTTAACTGATTGCGTTCACCAATTGCTTTTCGAAGTTCGAAAACATTATAATCTTTACTAAAACCTATATTTTCCTCGATATGTTGTGGTGTAATTAACGATCCTTGTGGCAAAATAATCTGTAATTTTTCCAGCTCATTGTTGATTTTACTCAAGTCTGTACCTAGAAATTCTACTAACATTGCATTAGCTTTTGGGTCGATTGTGTATTTTTTCCCCGCAAGTACACGTTTTATCCAATCTCCAACCTGGTTTTCGTATAGTTTTTTACTTTCGTATACAATTCCGTTTTGGGCTAATAATTTAGTTACTTTTTTACGCTTGTCGAGTGTTTTGTATTTGTAGCAGAAAACCAACACCGTAGACTCCATAGGATTATTCACATACGACTCTATTTTATCAATTGTTCTTGATAAGTCTTGTGCTTCTTTCACAATAACAACCTGACGGTCAGACATCATAGGATAGCGCTTGGCCGTTGAAACAATATCCTCTACAGTAACATCCCTACCATATAATACGGTTTGATTAAATCCTTTTTCTTCTTCAGACAGGACATTTTGTTCTATATATTCTGATAATTTATCAATATAATAAGGCTCTTCGCCCATTAAAAAATAAATAGGTTTTATATTTCCGGCTTTAATATCATTAACAATTTTTACAACTTCGTCCATTCAAATATTTTTGTTTAAAGTTTCAGGTTTCACGTTCTCGCTTCAATAAGTTGAAACTTTAAACCTGAAACCTGAAACTATTTTATATTTTTGCCCTATGCAGCAATTAAATTTTCCATCATATACTTTCCGATTCAAAAATAGCGAAAATAAAGTGTCCATTTTCGATGAAATCAGGAAAAAATTTATCATTCTTACCCCAGAAGAATGGGTTCGCCAGCATGTTGTTCATTATTTAATCGATGAAAAAAAATACCCTAAATCACTAATCAATGTTGAAAAAGTTTTAACAGTCAACGGATTACGAAAAAGATACGATGTTGTTGTCTTTAATACCGATGGTTCTATACATATATTAGTAGAATGTAAAGCACCTGGCGTAAAAATTTCTCAGGCAACTTTTGATCAAATTGCACGTTATAATATGACAATGCAGGCACGGTTTTTGAATGTGACGAATGGTCTAAGTCATTTTTATTGTCAAATGGATTTTGAGAATGAAAAATATGAGTTTCTAAGAAACTTACCGGACTATAAAGAATAAATAGTATTAAAAATAAATAAAGTTACTTTTGGATAAAATTGCAGTTGTCATTTTAAATTGGAACGGCGTAAAATTGTTAGAGCAATTTTTACCTTCTGTCGTTCAATTTTCGGAAGGAACCCCAATATATGTTGCTGATAATGCTTCAACAGATGATTCTATAAATTTTATCAGACAAAATTTTCCCACAATTAAAATAGTTGTAAATAGCGGCAATCATGGCTTTGCAAAAGGCTATAATGATGCTTTACAACATATTGATGCCGAAATTTATGCGTTAATAAATTCAGACATCGAGGTAACTGAAAATTGGCTAAATCCAATTATTGAAACTTTCGATAAAGAAAAACAAACAGCTATAATCCAGCCCAAGATTCTTGATTTTAAAAACAAAGAATATTTTGAATACGCCGGCGCTGCAGGCGGATTCATTGATAAATTTGGCTTTCCGTTTTGCCGTGGCCGCATTTTTGACACTATCGAAAAAGATAATGGTCAGTACAATGATAATTGTGAGCTATTCTGGGCTTCCGGTGCTTGTTTTTTTATAAGAAGCGAAGTCTATCATGAATTAGGAGGTTTTGACGAAAGCTTTTTTGCACATCAGGAAGAAATAGATTTGTGCTGGCGCGCTGCAAACGAAGGACACATAATTAAATACAATTCAGGATCAGTTGTTTATCATGTTGGCGGCGCAACCTTACAACAAGGAAATCCCAAAAAAACATACTTGAATTTTAGAAATTCATTGTTAATGCTTGTCAAAAATTTACCTAAAAAAGGGTTATTTTTTGTCATTTTCTTTAGAATGGTTTTAGACGGTATTGCCAGTATCCGTTTTTTAACACAAGGAAAATTTGAGCATGCTTTTGCTATTTTGAAAGCGCATTTTTCATTTTATTGTATATCTTTAAAATATCTGCGTAAGCGAAAAGATTTTCAGATACAGCAATACTATACTGTAAAAAGTATCGTTTTCCTGTATTACATAAAGAAACTGTCCGTATTTAAAGAAATCTTTAACAGTAATCAAAATATTAAAAACTAAATTTGTAATCAACGTTTAATTAAATATAATAACTATGAGAAAAATAGTAATTGCACTATCAGTATTAATGGCCTTAACTTCGTGTGTATCGAAAAAGCAATACGCAGCTTTAGAAGCTAAGAACAAAGAAACACAAGATTTATTAAACTCTTGCACCGTAAAACTAAATGCTTGTTTAGAGGAAAAAGCAGGATTAGCAGCTACAGCAGAAAGCTATAAACAACATAATCAAGATTTAATAAGCACTTCTAAAGACTTAACTGTATTAACAACTAAAGGAGCTGAAAATCTTGAAAAATCTTTAGAAAGTTTAAAAGAAAAGGATTTAAAAATATCTAGACTTCAGGATGCATTAACTAAAAAAGACAGTGTAACTTTAGCATTGGTTACAAGCTTAAAAGGAGCTGTTGGAATTAATGATCCGGATATCGAAATCAATGTAGAAAAAGGTGTTGTATTTATTTCTATCGCAGACAAATTATTATTTAAAAGCGGTAGCTATGATGTAACTGACAAAGCTAAAGGTGTTTTAGCTAAAGTTGCAAAAGTAGTAAACGACAAACCAGATTTCGAATGTATGGTTGAAGGTCATACAGATAACGTTCCTTACAAAAGCAACGGAATTTTGCTAGACAACTGGGATTTAAGTGTTAAACGTTCTACATCTATTGTACGTGTATTAACAAATGATCTTGGTGTGAACCCTGCAAAATTAATCGCAGCTGGTAGAAGTTCTTATGTACCATTAGTTGCTAATGATACTCAAGAGGACAAAGCTCGTAACAGAAGAACTCGTATTGTGGTTATGCCAAAAATCGATCAATTTTATGATATGATTGAAAAAGAAATGAAGAAACAAGCGAAATAATCTCGTTTTTACATACTTTATTAAACAGAAAAAGCAGGTCAATTGACCTGCTTTTATGTATCCTTAACTTTTTTAATAACCAATTAAATATAAATTAAGAATAGCATTATCTTTAAACTAACTAAATTTTAACTAATCTAAAGTTAGTTATTATTTTTTAACTTTTATATGATTTAAGTATTTATTTACAAATACGCCACATGCACTACATACCATAATTTAAAGGTAATAAATCACCTACTTTCTTTTCTCCAATTTTGCCTAAAAAAAGTATATCATTAATATTTGAATTATTACCGTACTTATAAATATAAAAACTATCTGTGAGGAAAACTATTTTGGATGATTCGTTATTATTAAATGTAACATTATAAGATGCCACTATATCTTTTATATTTTCTTCGTTTTTCATTTCTCCTTTTCGTTGAGGAAGAATTTTTACTTTTACAATATCATCTTCTTTACTAATTGAAAAACGTGCATTTGGATCAAGATTATGAGTATCATTAAACAATAAAAATTTCTCTTGCCCCCAATCCTTATTTGCTAAATTCCTGAAAAACTGAACCTGCGAACCTTGAAAAGCTTTTTCTCTGCGTTCTAAAATTTCTGCAGCATTGTTAACTTCCTCAAAACGGCTCACTCCCTGATAAAAGTTATTAACTACATCTTTGGAATTCATACTGATTTTATCAAATGTAATTTCAAATCCTGCTAATTCATAATTAATTTTATAACCTAAAGAGCTATTAATTACAATCAAAGGTTTATTAGATGAAGCGGTCAAAATTAATTTTTTCTTGTCATACCTGAACTTAATATCATCTTCATTATTTATTACAGAAAATTTTGCATTATTAGTTTTGCCTAAAAAATATTCTTTAAATATTTTTAATTTCTGAGCTCTGGTAAACAGTTCTTTTTGGTTAACAACAACTTCTTTAAGTTGATTTTTAGAAATTGTAAGTCTAACATTTAAGGGTTTAGAAGGATCCAAAGCAGTAAGGTATTCTCTTTCGTATCCCATGAAACTTATTACCAAAACACCATTGGTATTGGCTTCATATGTTATAGAATAATTTCCGGCTGCATCTGAAATGGTTGCAAATGTAGTACCGTCAAAATAAATATTGACTCCTTCTAAAGGGATATTGTCTTTACCTAAAATTTTACCTTTTAAAATGTTTTGTGAAAACATAGTAATAGATGCAAACAGAAACGCAAAAAGATAAAGTTTTTTCATAAAAAATAAAAGGTTTGGTTAATTTTTAGCTAATTAACCAAACCTTTTTATATTATCCTAAATATTTTATAAATTATTCTTACAAAATATCTATATCTCCTTTTCCTTCTCGTATTATAACGGGCTCATGTTCTGATAAATCTATAATCGTCGAACCTACATTGTCTCCGTAACCTCCATCGATAACAAGATCAACAATATTTTGCCATTTTTCAAAAATCAATTCCGGATCTGTAGTATATTCTATTACATCATCTTCATCACGAATAGAAGTTGAAACAATAGGATTTCCTAGTTGACGAACAATTTCTAATGCAATATTGTTATCCGGAACACGAATACCTACAGTGGTTTTCTTTTTAAACTCTTTTGGTAAATTATTATTTCCCGGCAAAATAAAAGTGTAAGGACCTGGTAATGCTCTTTTTAAAATCTTAAATGTAGCCGTATCGATCTGACGTACATAGTCTGAAAGATTGCTCAAATCATGACAAATAAAGGAAAAATTTGCTTTCTCTAATTTCACTCCTTTTATTTTGGCAATTTTCTCTAAAGCACGCGAATTGGTAATATCACAACCTAAACCATATACGGTATCTGTTGGATAAATTACTAAACCTCCATTTTGAAGTACTTTGACCACTTTGGCAATAGCAGCTTCACTGGGTTTATCTGGATATATTTTTATGAACTCAGCCATTTTTTAATTTTTGTTTTTTAATTGTTTGAGCTTTACTTTGTTTCAGGTTTCACGTCTACATCTTTATTCTTAACCGCAAAGTTCTCAAGGATTTACGCTAAGAGCGCAAAGTTTTACATTTTTAAGTACTGGCTTTCAAACTTGCGTTTAAATTATGTTCAACGCAGAGCAACCTGAAAACTGAAACTTTTTTTTAACCAATAACATCTAATTTAGCAAATCTTAGCAACAATTTCTTGATTCCACCAACTTCAAATTTTATTTCGGCTTTTTTATCAGCTCCAACACCTTCTAAATTCACCACTTCACCCTTTCCAAAACGTTCGTGCATCACGACATTTCCAATAGTTAACGAATTATCGAATAAATTAGGTGCAGCACTATTAGGATTATTGCCGGCAACAGGTTTTAATTTACGAATGTTCAAATCAGGTTTTGGCTGATTGTCCGTAACGTGTTTCGGTGGCGTTGATCCAATAGGTTTTGCCAGTCTTAACTTCGATTTATCAATATCTCCAAAAATATCCCCGTCAATAGGTGATTTATAACGGTAATTCGTTTCGGCTGGAGTTAAATATTCCAAATATTGTCCGTCAATTTCTTCAATAAAACGCGATGGTTCGCTATCTGTCAATTTCCCCCAACGGTAACGCGATTGTGCATAAGTTAAATAAGCCTGATGTTCTGCACGAGTTAAAGCTACGTAAAATAAACGACGTTCTTCTTCTAATTCGCTTCTGGTATTCATACTCATCGCACTCGGAAACAAATCTTCTTCCATACCTACTACAAAAACATGAGGAAATTCCAGTCCTTTTGCTAGGTGAATCGTCATTAATGCCACGCGATCTTCATCAGATGTATCTTTATCTAAATCAGTTGCAAGCGCTACATCTTCCATAAATTCAGATAAAGCTCCTCTTGCTCCATCAATTTCTTTTTGTCCTTCAGTAAAATCTTTTAAACCATTTAAAAGTTCTTCGATATTCTGAATCTTAGCCATTCCTTCCGGAGTGGCATCTTTTTTTAATTCCTGAACTAATCCGGTTTTTTTAGCCACATAATCCGTGATATAAAAAGCATCCTGATTTTGATCAATCACCTGAAAACTCTGAATCATCGTAACAAAATCATTGATTTTATTCTTTGTTCCTGTGTTTAATTTTAAATCGATTTTATCAATATTCACCATCACTTCCCAAATCGAGCGTTTGTAATGATTGGCAGCGATTGTTAGTTTTTCAACTGTTGTATCTCCAATTCCACGAGCTGGATAATTGATCACACGAACTAGTGCTTCTTCGTCTTTTGGATTAATAACCAAACGTAAATAACACAAAACATCTTTAATTTCCTTACGTTGGTAAAATGATAATCCACCATAAATACGATACGGAATATCTCTTTTACGCAAAGCATCCTCCATCGCACGCGACTGCGCATTCGTACGGTACAAAATAGCAAAAGAACCATTATGCAGCTGATTCATCATTTTTTGTTCAAAAATGGTACTTGCTACAAAACGACCTTCTTCGGCATCGGTCAAACTGCGATGCACTTTAATTTTTTGTCCAAAATCATTGGCTGTCCAAACTACTTTATCCAGTTTGGTCTTGTTATGTTCCATTACAGTATTTGCCGCTTCAACAATATTTCTCGTCGAACGGTAATTTTGCTCCAGACGAAACATGATTACGCCTTCATAATCTTTCTGGAAATTCAAAATATTATTAATATTCGCCCCTCGGAAAGCATAAATACTCTGTGCATCATCACCTACCACGCAAATATTCTGAAATTTATCAGATAAAGCCCTAACAATCAAATACTGAGAGTGATTCGTATCCTGGTACTCATCAACCAGTATATAACGAAAACGGTTTTGGTACTTTGATAAAACTTCTGGAAAACGGGTTAATAATTCATTGGTTTTCAACAATAAGTCATCAAAATCCATTGCTCCTGCCTTAAAACAACGCTCAACATATTGCTGATAAATTTCTCCTAAACGCGGTCGTTTTGCCATTGCATCGGCCTCTACCAATTCAGGATTATTAAAATAGGCCTTTACCGTAATCAAACTATTTTTATAACTGGATATACGACCTAAAATCTGTTTTGGCTTATAGATATCACGATCGAGCTGCATTTCTTTAATAATAGAAGAAATCAGTCTCGCTGAATCCTGAGAATCATAAATCGTAAAATTAGACGGGTATCCCAAATGATCTGATTCTGCTCGAAGAATACGGGCAAAAATCGAGTGAAAAGTTCCCATCCAAAGATTTTTTGCTTCAGATGCACCCACAATATCCGAAATCCTGTGTTTCATCTCACGAGCAGCTTTGTTCGTAAACGTAAGTGACAAAATATTGAAAGCATCAACACCCTGCGCCATCAAATAAGCAATTCTAATAGTTAAAACACGGGTTTTTCCTGAACCTGCACCAGCAATAATAATCATTGGCCCGTCTTTCTTCAAAACAGGCTGTCTCTGTGCTTCATTGAGCTGGTCAATGTATTTTTGCATGAAATTTTTCTCCATAATTACTGCAAAAATAAGAATTTATGAATGAATAAACTAACACCAAAGAAGCAACTTTAAACCCAAAAAATTTAATCTCTTCAAAGCTGCAACAAAGCTGTTTTAGAATTTATCTTAAAAATACCAATGTTTTAGAGAGCTGACAATAACCCAAAAATTTTATACAAAACATAAGATTAATTGGAATAAAAACTTAATTTTGAATACAATTCTAAAAACAATTTATGAAAAAAAACTACTTTTTATTCTTTCTGCTTAGTTTTAAATTATTTGCTCAAAATCCAGAGCTTGATCCTACCTTTAATGTCAAGGATACAGGAATATACCAACAAAATATTGGTTATGATGCTGTTGTTCTTCCTGACAATAAAATTCTAACTGTTTTTGAAAGTGGCAGCAGATATAATGCAATGCTTTTAAATCCTGACGGAAGCCCTGTTAGAACATTTAATACCACTGATTCTTATTCAGTAAACGAAATTCAAATAATTGCCAAATCAGATGGTGCGTTTATCACACTTGCATATGGTGGCATAGTAAGAGCCTTCAATGCAAATGGAACCCTTAATTCCGTTTTTCCTACTACTACTTTAAAAAATGTTAATAGTAATCCTGTACAGGTAAAAAATATAATTTATCAGGATGACGGAAAACTTATTATTAATGGTGCATTCGATATGACAAATGATGTTTACACGGGAGGTATGATACGTTTAAATCCGGACGGAAGTCTTGATTCTACTTTCAAATTAGAATCAGGAGGTAATAAATTAATACTATTAAGTGATGGAAAATCAGTTACCACAAGTCGAACTACTATATACCGCTATCTTGCTACCGGAAAAAACGATCCCAGCTTTAAAGTAAAGACCACGATTGATCCTGTGCAAAAATATGTCACTAATGGTTTTGAAACCGATAACAATAGCTTAATTGAGGATATAGCAGTACAGCCCGACGGAAAAATCATAGCTGTTGGATGTAATTTTGTAGAAAATGGCAAAACCTTTTCTTACCAAATAGTACGCTTGAATGCTGATGGTACAAGAGATACATCTTTTAAAAGATTCGACAGTCAGACTCCAAATCTAACCAGGGTATATTTGCAAAGCGACAATAAAATTATCCTCCTTGCAAAAAGTGGTCCCGCTTTAATTCGTTTAAATACGGATGGAACAACAGATACTACTTTTAATTATTCAAATTCTGCCCCTTTATTCTACACAGAAGGTAAATTATTCTTTCAAGGGAATAAAATAGTCGTTACCGGTAATTATAAAAATAGTGAAGGAATAACAAGATCAAGAATTCATAGAATAAATGCTGACGGAAGTTTCGATTTCACATTTAATCCGCATTCAGGCCCAAATTTATTTTTTGATGAGCAAAACAGTAAAACCTCATATCCATTTACTGCAAAAACACTGTTGGATCAAAAAATTTTATTAGCCGGAGATTTTTCTACTTATAATGATAAACCAGCCCGAAATATATGCCGAATTAATCAAAACGGAGAATTTGACCCTACTTTTACTTTAGATCCCGCCGTAAAAATAAATGCCGAAATATCACAAAGTGATTACACCATCATTCCGCAAAATGATGGAAAGATAATCTTACTGCACAACGGCGGTATTTCAGCAAATGGTAAAGGAACAAGTATCATTCGATTAAATAATGACGGAAGCATCGATAATAGTTTCAATTTCAGTCCAAAAGATAATACTTTTGATAATATTGGAACAGCTGTTATAAAAGATATAAAAATTTTAAATAACGGAAAATTTTTAATTATAGGAGAAAGCGGTCTTTTTACAAAAAAAATAGGAAATTACTATTCATACAATGTCATTCAGCTTAATTCAGACGGTTCTTTAGATACCAATTACAAAGCCAGTTTTTTCCACAAACCAATAAAAATCACTACATTATCTGATAATAAAGTCTTAATTTCTTTTTTACAGAATACATATGATTATAAATATTTTCCGGTTTTAAAATTAAACGAAAACGGAACTACAGATTCCTCTTTTAAATCAGGTAATTTACTCCTGTATAGAATAAAAGAATTAAGTGATGGTAAAATATTGGCAATAAACAACAACCTTTTGCTAACCAGATTAAATTCTGACGGTTCTACAGATGCTTCGTTTACATCTTATTCCTTTGCCAAGGGAAATTTCAATAAATTTAATTACTACGAAAACGGCGAAATCAGTTTATTTTTAACTTCAAGCTCAACAAAAAAATTAACTTTTAGTTCAGAAGGAACATTGCTAAACACCGTAGACTACAATACTACCAACGAGTTTGAAATTCAAAATTGCGAAGATGTATTGTTTTATGGCTATATTACTAACATTGGAGACGTCAATAAAAATGGCATCGTTCGCTATAAAACATCAAATACACCTTCAAATCCAAATCCTGCTGGCGAAGTATTTCAGCCTTTTACAAACGGACAAACTTTGGCCGATCTTAAAATTGAAGGAACTAATATCAATTGGTACGCCGTTCAGAGCGCTTGTGGTATAAATAATACGATTACAAAAAAAGGAACCAATCTTCCTGAAACGGTACTTCCTCCATCTACCTTATTGGTCAACGGAATGACCTATTATGCATCGCAAACCATTAATGGCACAGAAAGCAGCTACAGATTACCCGTCACCGCTTATTCTGCTACTTTAGACACTAAAAAACACGAACTTCCCAATTTAGTAACCTATCCAAATCCTGTAAAAGATTTTTATACAATATCGAATAGTGAAGAAATAACCAAGGTAGAAGTTTACAATTTAGCTGGACAGCTTTTATTAAGCAATACATACAGTAATAACAATCTTAAAATTGATTTTACATCTTTAACTTCAGGTTTTTATTTTGTAAAAATACATGCTCAGGAGAAAGTTGCAATTATCAAAACGATCAAAATTTAGAGAAAAACAATAAATATTTCAAGCCAATTGCCGTCACATTATAAGGAGCACGGCAATTGGCTTTTTAAGAAACATAGTTCCCGCTTTCGGCTATATCTCTCCGTTTCACTACGAGGATACCGCCTCTATCGGGGCTAAATTAGAAACAATTGGCTTTTTTAAGAAAGTTGCTGAGTTACAAAGATTCTAAGATGCTAAGTTTTTTTTGAATTTAATTGAGAAGACAAATAATTTATGAAATTTTCTTTTTAAGTAATTAGCTAAAAACTTAGAAGCTTAGAATCTTAGTGCCTTAGCATCTTTATTTATAAAAAACATCATAAGCAAAGCGAATCAACGTACCTACAACCACGATCAAAAAGAAAATCCTGATAAAACCATTTCCTTTATTAATGGCTAGCTTTGCACCCAGCCATCCGCCAAATCCGTTGCTGATTGCCATTGGAATTGCAATTGACCAAATGATTTTTCCTTTGATCATAAACAAACAAATTGAACCAAAATTCGTTGCCAGATTTACCATTTTAGCGTTCGCAGATGCGTGCAGGAAGTCAAAACCTAAAAGAGCAATAAAAGCAACCACAAAAAAACTTCCCGTTCCCGGCCCAATAAATCCATCGTAAAAACCAACAATGATACTAATTACCACAGCATAAAATATTTGTGTTGTTGCAGAATAATCTTTGGCTACATGTTGACCAAAATTCTTTTTCGCGTAAGTGTAAACAAATAATAAGGATAAAACGACCAATAAAAGCGGTTTCATAAAATCATTACTAACTAATGTTAATATAGTAGATCCTAAAAATGCCGAAGGAACTGCCAGACACATCATGATCAAAAGCAGCTTCCATTGAATTACTACTTTTTTCATGTATTGAAAAGCTGCAAAAGCTGTTCCGCTGAAGGCAGGAATTTTCAAAGTTCCTATAACTGTCGAAACGGGTAAATTGGGCAATAAAATCAATCCCATTGGAGTTTGAATCAATCCTCCTCCGCCAACAATTGCATCAATAAATCCGGCTGCAAATGCAGCTAAACAAAGAAAAAATATGATGTATGAATCCATTATTATTGTGTTTCAGGCGGTTTTAAAAAATCTTTACAAAAATAGAATTCCATTTTTATTTATTACAATAATTTTAAAGTGGATTTCTCCCCAAAAAGTATATTTTTGTTGGAAATTTGAACCAAATGGATTTTAATAGAATTATAGAATTAGCCAGTTATACTTTACCTGCCATTGTTACCGGATTTGTAGCATACCGTTTTTTTGAATTGCACATCAAAAACAATGATAAAAAACGTGCTTTTTTATTGAATAGAGAATATCAAAAACAGTCTTTACCAATACGCTTACAGGCTTACGAACGCATGACTTTATATTTGGAACGTATCAATCTGACTAAATTATTGATCAGAATTGCGCCAATATCAAACGAAAAACACGATTACGAAAACTTTCTAATCGACCAGATCGAACAGGAATTCGAACACAATCTAACGCAGCAAATTTATATGTCTGATGAATGCTGGACGATTATTGCAACAGCCAAAAACTCTACCATTCAAATCATCCGAAAAGCTGCCATGAGTGATCGTGTAGACAGCGGTGATAAATTGCGCGAAGTAATTTTGAATGATTTGTTAGAGAAACAATCACCAAGTAATGCTGCTTTAGCTTATATTAAAAATGAGGTATCTGAGTTGTGGTAGAATTTTAATTTTAGAATTCAGATTTTAGATTATGCTTTGTCAATCTAAAATCTGAACTCTGCAATTGTTTTTATTTCCACCAGTTTTGTTTTGGCTTAACATTCCATCCATTTTTTAAGTATTTTTGAGAGATACTGAGTTCTCCCGCTCCACTATCAAAATCGCAATTTACATTGGGAACTCTATAATCTCCCCAGTTGCAAATTTTATCTTTTCCGGTAGTATTAGATTTCCATATACCAACAAATACATTATTAAAATAGTTATCTCTGTAACTTTCAATGTCATTGTATTTGGCTAAATTATGTTGATCAATATAAAATATGGTTTGTAGTTTTCCATGAAATTCACCCGTATTTTTTTGTTTTTTATTTTCAACAAATTTATAACTAGCAGTGAGTAATCCCTGGCTTTTTATACTCGCATTTTTATATTCATCATCAACGCCAAATTTTGGCTTTTTAAGTTCTTGTATTTTTACGATGGTTATTGTGCCTGTAAAATCACAAATATTCGATTTGACACTTGACTTTCCCTGAACAATATATTCTGTTTTATCTTTTTCGTTTCTTTTAACGGATGTAAACTTTATGAATATTCTTTGATAATTATCTCCTATAACGCCATAAACAGCATTGTTTTCAGTTGCATTCCACAAACTTGAAAAATTATAACTTGTGTACTTGTCTACTTTATTTATTTGAAATAATTCCGAATTATCCCAAATAGCACTTCTGCATATTTTATTCTGACTGAATGCATTTAATGCAAAAAAGAAAAGAAAGAATACAATTATGTTTTTCATGTTTTTCAAGATTTTGCCTATATACATTGTATTTTTAAATTTATTTCTTTCAAAATTGTCTCAGTCCAATTATCATCAGTTTCAGAAATGATTATAGTTTTAAAACCATATTTTTCACCTTCTCTTTCAACACCAATTGAGTCATCTACATGAATATCAATATTAAATATCGGAGGAAATTTTGAGTAATAAACATCTTTTTTACGAAGCCTCTTTTGATGCCTTTGCTGGTTTATTATAAAATCAACAGATATTCCGTAAGAATAAAACATCCATTTTATCCTGGATTCACTTCTGTACGAAGTGGTGTAAATATAAATTTTATGATTTTGTTTTTTTAATTCTTTAAACAAATGTATCGTTCCTTTTCGCAAACTTTCGGCACCCAAAAATTGATGAAACCAATTTGATTTTTCTGCTTCAAACTTATTTGAGATTAAAGTGTCATCAAGGTCAAAAGATATTATCATAAATCATTGTCAAGCTAAAATTACCTATTATCACTCATAACCTCAGACTTATTCTGAGCATATTCATAACCTTGCTCCCACCATTCTTTCATTACTTCCTTATTAAAAATCAAGGCATTATCTGTTAGTTTTGTTGGAGTGTAATATAAGTTAAGTTTCACGTTTTTATTATTTGCCATCAGCTTTCCTATAGCAATATCGTGTTTTTCAACCTGATCAAGCGCAATTCTAAACAAATCGATCATCAACGAAAATGGATTTTTACCAATAACGGTCTTATTCATATTGACTTCGGTTTCCAGAATAATTACATCAATTTCAGTCGCACCACGGTTAATCGCTTCACGAATTGGCACCAGACTTGAAAATCCTCCGTCGCCATATTCGAAGTTGTCTTTCTCTACCAAACTCATAAACGGAACGTAATTACTTGAAATCCAAGACCAATCACAAAACTCTTCGTAAGTACAATCTTTAATCGATTTATATTCAGATTCATTTCGGGTAAAATTGGTTACCGTAATGACAACATCATTTTTTAACTTCTTTAATTTATTAAAATCGGATAAGGAGAAATTGTTTCTAATATATTTCTTAAGTCCTTTACTCTCTCCAAAAGTCCTCTTTCCTTTAAAAAACTGACGCAGTACATTGAAGTGATTTATAGTTACAATGTCAACCCCATCCTTGGTTTTAACTACAAAAGGACAAATATTAAAAATACTTCCCATTGTAACATTAGTATAAATAGAGTGAATTTGTTTAATATGTCCCAAAGCTAAATGCGGAATAAGTAAACTTCCTGTAGAAGTTCCCAGAAACAAATCGTATTCATGATTTTTTTCTTCTATTAAATATTGCGCTACACCACCGGCAAACGCGCCTTTACTTCCTCCACCAGAAATAACCAATGCTCTCATAAATATTATTGTAGGTTTTGTTTTTGGATTTTTTTGAGAAAATAGAATATAGAAAAAAGACTAAAAGCTACGCGCAAAAATCTATTTTATTTGCGCTTTACTCTATTCTCTTTCTTCTATAATCTATATTCTATTCTTTCAACAAACGATTCAACTGAAATTGTTCTTCGGGGGTCAAATTAGGCAAAATTCTTTCAAACGAAGCACGCATCTCTGAATTTTTTAATAAAACGCGTATTGTATCTCTTCCGTATTTTGAAAATTGCCACATATGATGAGTAGTAGAATTAACTAAGTTACTTAAAACCTGATCGTTAATTATTTTAAAGGCAATAAGCTTTTCAAGTGCATTTTGTCGTGTCGTTGCCTCGTATTTTGTAGATGAAAATGAAATTAATTCATTCGCTAAAACATCAGGATTCTGGCTATAATCCGGAGTTGATAATGCCAATGAAAGCCATAATGTTCTAAGATTAAAATCGTTGAAGCCAATCCAGTTTTTAGATTTGCTTAAATAGTCTGTTCGATGATCCGGGAAGTTTTTCCATAAATAAAACAGAGCAATTTCCTGTGTCTGATAGGATTTATCATCTAGTAAACTTTCGTAATTTGTTCTGAAATCTTCCGGAATTTTCGACAATGATCCTGCAACAGCTTGACGCACTTGCACATTATTGGTTTGTAAAGCGATTAGCAGGAGTTCTTTTTTAGCTTCGTACTTTTCAGTTTCTATTTGATTGACAATTGCTTCTTTTACAGCTTCATAAATATTAGAGGCTAAAGTTTTTCTTAAGAACTCTATTTTTTCCGGCAGGGGCGTTTTTTTTAATTTATCAATTTCTAAACGAATCTGAATTACTTTGTTTTTGCTTAATAAAGCATTCGCTGTTGGCGTATCAAAAGCTGTAGATTCTAACCAGGTTTTTTGGAATTTATCCAAATCAAAATCGGAAACTTTTTTTATTTCGTCAAAGAAATTTTGTGTATTTACCGTTTGATAAGCGTATTTACTTAAGTAACTTTTCACTGCTTTTTTAAAGGCTTTATCGCCAATAGATTCATGCAAAACAAACAAAGCCCACGCACCTTTTTCGTAAAAAGTCAATGAACTCGCTTTGGCATTCAAAACCGGAACAGAATCAGTTCTTGAAGCAAATTTTATCTGTTGTGCCGTTTCATACAATTTCGAATAAAAAAAATCATCTCCATAAATTTCCCTTTCAGCCATTGCTGCGTAGTACGTTGCAAAACCTTCCTGAAGCCAGTGATGTGTACTGCTTTCGGCTGTAATTAAATCTCCAAACCAGTGATGTGCTAACTCGTGAGCATCAACATTCGTATAATTACGATCTGTAAAACCTATCGAATCAACAACGTAACGCGTTGCAAAAAGTGTTGTGGTGGTATTTTCCATACCGGCATACAAGAAATCACGAACTGGAATTTCTCTGTAAATTTCCCAGGGATACTTTACTCCTATTTCCTTCTCTAAAAAATCAAAAATACGTTTTGAATATCTGTAAGTAGGCTCAAAACGACTGGCATCCTTATTCTCAAAATAATATTCTAGCGGAATTTTAGATTTTGCTTTAAATTCTTTTTTATCATATTTTCCAATGGCCAACATCAACAAATAAGAACTCATTGGCTTTTCCATTTGATATTGCCAATAAATTGAATTTACCTCAGGTTTCTTTTCTTTTAAAACTCCATTCGAAACAACCTGATACTCTTTGTCATAAGTAATTCCGAGACTAAAAATAACTTTTTCGTTCACATCGTCAAAACTCGGAAACCAATTGCTGGTATATCTTCCTTGGCCTTGTGTCCAGATTTGAGTTTCTGTATTGTCAATATTTATAAAATACAAAGCCTGCTTTGGCTTCACCGAATATTCGAAAGTTAAGCGGTTTTCTCCTTTCTGAAAATTATTCACAATCTGTAATTCCTTACCGGTGTTACTATAAATAACCTCTTTATTATTAAGCTGAACATTAGAAAACTCCATGTTTTTGGCATCGATTTTAATGGTATCAATAGGTTTTAAAACCTCGAATCGGTAATCGACAATTCCAGAAACAGATTTTTCTGTGGCATTTAATTTTAATTTTCCGTTAACCGATTTAAAATCGACAAATTGGGTTTGTTGTGCAAAAACGAAACTGGTGATAAAAAGAAAGATGTATTTCATTGAGGATTAAAGTTTCATAGAATCCGTTTCCCAAGAACTTGGGTTGGTTTTTATATAATTATAAATAGTTTCAAATCTTTTGTAATTGCGAACAATATGATCGTGATAATTAGCTTGCCATATCGAAGCAGATCCATTAATTTGTTTTGTAGTTACCGATTTAAAGATAGCAACAAATGATGAAATAGAATTTGATTTTCGAGATAATTCAAACCCATATTTATTCGCGTAATTATTCTCATGGTTATTCTCATGGTTATTCTCATGGTTATTCTCATGGTTATTCTCATGGTTATTCTCATGGTTATTCTCATGGTTATTCTCATGGTTATTCTCATGGTTATTCGGTAGAGACGCACAGCGGTGCGTCTTCACAACGTTTGTCACATTGTTTATCGAATTGTTTGCCGCAATATTCGTTGTCGATGTGCCGGACGTAGACGCACTGCTGTGCGTCTCTACGATATGCGATCGTTCGATTTGCGTTTGTATATCATTCATTTCTGAAGAAACCTCATTATTTTGAATTTCAATTAATAAATGAACATGATTGGGCATAACGATCCAATTATGAAAAAACCAATTTTTACGAATTTTTATAGATTTCAACAATTCATTTTCTACAATTTGACCATTTTCGTTTAAAACCATTTTATTCTCTTCAATAGATCCAAAAAGATATTCTCTATTTCGAGTAACCATAGTAATAAAATAAACTGCTGAACTGGAATAATCCCAATTTTTCAATCTATTTGAATCCATTTTAAACTTATCTTTAAATAATGTCATTTTTTGGCGTGTAAGAATCCCAAAGTTACAAAGGTTTCGTCAACAAATCGAATGAAATTTGTATGTTTACCTTAGAAAATTACAGCAGCGTGTCAACAATCAAAAAAGCCTTATTTAACTGGAGCAGTGGAAAAGATTCTGCTTTGGCATTATATAAAACATTACAAAATCCTGATTTTAAAATTGAATTTTTACTTACTAGCGTGAACCAGCAATTTCAGCGAATTTCTATGCACGGCGTTCGCGTCGAATTATTAGAATCACAGGCAAAAAGCATTGGTTTGCCTCTTAAAATCATGCAAATTCCTGAAATGCCAACAATGGAAGTATACGAAAATGTGATGACTGAGACTTTAATCGAATTAAAAAATGAAGGAATTACGCATTCTGTTTTTGGTGATATTTTCCTAGAAGATTTACGGCAATACCGCGAAAACCAGTTAGCGAAAATGGGTTTTGAAGGCGTTTTTCCGCTTTGGAAAATTCCAACTCAGGATTTAATTCAGGAATTTATTTCGTTAGGGTTTAAAACAATTGTGGTTTGTGTAAACGAACGTTATCTTGATAAAAGTTTTGTTGGCCGAATTATCGATCAGAAATTTATTGGCGATTTACCTGATAATGTAGACGTTTGCGGTGAAAATGGAGAATTTCATACTTTTACTTTTGATGGTCCGATTTTTTCAGCACCTATACAATTTGAAATTGGAGAAATTGTTTATCGTAAATACGAAAAGCCAAAAAATGAAAATTCTTCTGATACGGCTTGTGACACAAGTGCCAGCGATGCTTTTGATTATGGATTTTGGTATTGTGACCTTATTTAACAAAGATGAAAATACTCTATTTTAAAAAGTTTTGTACAATTATATTAGTATTAACTATAACATTTGTTTGCCAGAGTTGTTTGGTAAGCCGATGTAAAAGACCCCAAATTACTGGATATATTTATGATTCGATCACCAGAAAGCCAATTGAAAACTGTAACGTTGGAGAAAATCTTACGGACATAAAAGGTTATTTTCAATTAAAAGAATTGCGTTATTCTGAGTTTACTTTTGTTGGTTACGAAGCGCCTCCGTTAATGGTAAATGAAGCAATTTATAAAGAAGGCTACGAAAAAAAATCGATCGAATTGTTTAATCCGTTTGGTGGTGGAATCAGAAAAGGAGCTGTTCATAATTGTGATACTATATTCTTAAAAAAAGCTCCAATAATAGCTGTCGATAAATAATTTATTTTTTATTAAATTTAGAATTCAGTTTTAATCCAAATATTAATTTCATTAAACCATAATATGCCTGTAAAAGAAATTAGTTGCGAAATAAAAAAGGTTTTAAAATTTCTTAATGAAATAAGAATTGATGTCATTGAAAAAGAAGTAAACGAAAGTTTTTTACCCGGATTAAGCCTGGGACCAAATTGCATTTATGTTGATTACGATAAATTATTATATCCTGGTGATATTTTGCACGAAGCGGGACACTTAGCAGTTACCACATCTTCTGAAAGAAATAAAGTTGGCACAAGCGAAATGTCACCGGAATGGCCCACTCAGGCTGAAGAAATTGGTGCGATTTTATGGTCATTTGCGGCTGTAAATCATTTGCAATTACCGCTTGAATTTGTGTTTCATCCTAATGGATATAAAAATGCATCGGAATGGTTTATTTCTAATTTTAATGATGAAAATTATATTGGATTACCATTTTTAGAATGGATTGGAATTACGCTCAGTAAAGATCGTGCACTTAAAGAAGATAAAGAAGCTTTTCCTGCAATGCAAAAATGGTTAAGGGATTAATGCGCCAATTCGAAGATTAGAAAATTTTCTAATTTTAAAAACTATTCTGAATACATATTCAGCAAATTCGTAATAGTATTCCAATTTCGCATTGTTACAATAACATTCAGTTTTTTCTCGATATATTTACCTTCCAATCTTGTTTTTCCGGCACCAACGGCATATTTAATAAAAATCCGGTTTCCGTCAATACTGGCTTCATCCGGCTTAAACTGACTAATTTTCAGATCGTTTATATTCTCCTTTTTTAATTCCACCGAAGCAAAAGCAACGTATAGTTTTTTGGTATCCACCTCTTTTTCTTTTAAAAAAGGGCTGTTTTTAAAACACAATTCTAAATCTTCTTTTTTTATTACAATGGTATAAACTTCATGACCAAATACCTTAAAAATTTCCTGTTTGATCATAAAACCTACTTTCGAAGCACTTTCTTCTTCCGTATCAACAAAAACATTTCCGGACTGCAAGTACGTACGCACATTGGTAAAACCAATATTTTCTAACATGGTTTTCAAAGCTTCCATTTTCATCATATTGTGACCAGAAACGTTGATGGCGCGTAAAAGTGCTAAATGTGTTGTCATTTTTTGAATATTATTTTTTCAAAGATATTATTTTCTAAGCTTGGATTTAAAAGAATCTCCAATAATGATATAAATAATTGTTATTTTTCATCCCTTAATTTACAAATTCAATACAACCTAATAAATCTGTTAATAAAAAATTTTATGCGGCCAAAAGGCGTTAAATCAATCCTGTATCTTAGTAGGATAATTTAATTTAAAATCACAAAAATGATAAGGAAGCAATTAAAGATGAATTAATAAGAGAGTGTGAATTTTTAATCAATTAAACTGATAACCCTGTGTATAACATTAGAGTTTCAAAACGTCGTAAAAGAAAACAAATACTTGTAAATGGGGATAATTGATATCATAATAGGTTGTGTAATTTATTTTTTCGAGCTAATAAATACATATAATGGTTTAATATCATCATTAGTGGCGGTTGGAGCTTTAATAGTCGCAGTACGTGCCATAAGAATAAGCTCAGAAGATAATAGAAAGCAAGTTATAGTTGGTAAATGTGAAGAAATTTATGAATTACTTTCATCAACAATTGTCGAATATGATTTATTACATAAACTTTACTTTAGTCTTCAACAATATCATAATAACTTAAATGACATTAGTAGTTTAACTCGTGACTATTTTGAGGATTACAAAGTTGAACTCGATAGAATCAAATCAATAATTGATACCGACGAATTATTTAAAAAATTAATAAGGCTAAATGTACTATCAAATGCATATCTTGATGAGCCATTAATGTTTGAAGTAAATGCATATTCTAATCTATTTCAGGAATTACTTATTACTACTATCCAAGCACAACTTATAACTGATGAAACGGATTTTAGAGAAGGATTTCCAACAAATGAAAAGTTTTATCAGTTTACAAAAAAGATTGCTCACCAATTAATTACAAAAATCAGTTTGGGTACTAAGACTGTCGACTCATCCAAATTTGATAATTATCTTCAGAATGATTTCAAAAAAGCCATCGGATTAAAATAATTATTCACCTAAAAATTTACGAAACTCCTTTTCAATTTCTTTTTTAAGAGGGAATATTAATTTTTCCAGTTTTTGATATTCTGAATCAAAGTTAAATGTAAAGTCAAGATTGTCTTCTTTATTAATTTCTTGCATATACTTATATTGGTCATATGTATTAAAAAAATCTCTACAATGTATCATATATTTTATAAGTAATTGCTCCGTTTTGTCATCAAAGAATAACATATTTCGAGTTATATACTTTGTTGATTCAGCATAGATATTTATAAAACTATTTTGAGCATTACCAATTTCAATGCTATCTGCATTATTACTTTGTTGATTCTTTATAGATACACTGTATACATGTAAAAGTTCTAATAGCTGTGATAAATAACTGTAAATTTCCGCTAAGCCTGCAAACCGCTTTTCGTGCAGTTTTGTAAACTTAAAATTCTCTTTAGATTTGATATAATTTAACTCTGATTGAAATTGAGAAATTTCTTTTGAATGTTCTTTTTTTACTTCTTCAATTTCTTTAGTATTTTCTTTTTTAATTTCTTCTAACTTACGGTCGTATGTGCTTTTGATACTACTTTTAGCTCTTTCAGTTAAATACAATGTAAATAAGGCTGGCAAGCCAACAAAACCTAATATCTGATATATGTAGTCTGTATAATTCATAATAGCATTTTTTGAAAAGGTTATTCACCTAATAACTCACGAAATTTAGTTTCAATTTGTTTTTTTAAAGGATGAATTATTTCTGGAATTTTCTTGTGTGCATTTGCGAAATTTAAATGACCTTCCTTATCTAATTTCTCACCCATCGATTGATAAATTTGTTTCTGGTCATAAGCATTAAAAATATTCCCAGATTCATGAAAGAAGTTTAAAAGCAATGCTTCAGTTTCTTCATCAAAATAAATCGAATTATAATTAAAGTACTTTAAAAATTCATTGTGTGCATCACGATATTTCTGACTTGCTAATTGTTCACTTTCATCATAGTTTTGACCTTGTGGTATAATTTTGAATGGTGCTGTAAGACTTGCTAAAATATTGAGATTATTATTCAAATATTCAAAAGTCTTTTGCAAGACTTCGAATCTTCTTTCGTGCAGTTTTGTAAACTTAAAATTCTCTTTGGTTTTTAAATGATTAAGCTCTATTTGGAATTGCGCAAGTTTTTCATCAAAAGAATTTTTCACATTACCTTTAACTTTTTCATTCAACCAAAGGGTTAACAAGGTTGGTATTAAAGCACTAATAAAAATAACTAAACCATTGCTGTATTCTTCCATTTAATTAATATTTATATCTGTACTAAAGATAAAAATTTTCTTAGGACTCAATATCAAATGTTAAATTTTAATTCTTTTATTTTTTTTTATTTTTACACTCATGAACACTTTGACAAAAAATATCTTAAAGGAAAGTGCACTTATATTATACCTTGCGAAGTGCTAAATATTTTGTCATTTTTCAAAGATATTATTTTCTATACTTTAAATTCTCTTATTTTTAATTTTCCCAACAAAAAACTATCTTCGCTTTTCTGAAAAGAAAGATAATAGAATATAGATTTCGTCTTTGTTCACTATTCTAAAATCAGTAATCTAAAATCTAAAATAATTAATGTCTAATAATCTCCTTGAAACCCCAATAGAATACTTAAAAGGTGTTGGTCCGAGTCGTGGCCAATTGCTTCGTAAGGAATTGGGCATTCATAAATACAGGGATTTAGTTAATTTTTTTCCTAACAGGTATATTGACAGAACACGTTATTATAAGATTAACGAACTACAGAATACTGGTGCCGAAGTACAGATTATTGGTAAAATCATCAATATAAAAACCGTTGAATTTGCTAAAAACAAAAAGCGTCTGGTGGCCACTTTCGTGGATGATACAGGGCAAATTGACTTAAACTGGTTTCAGGGACATAAATGGATTCGGGAGAGTTTAAAAATAAATGAGGTTTGTGTAATTTTTGGTAAATGTTCACTTTACGGAAGTCAGTTCAGTATGGCGCATCCGGAAATTGAATTGTTAAGCGAGCACGAAAAAAGTCTTCGATCTGCTATGCAGCCCGTTTATCCGTCGACTGAAACGCTGACCAACAGAGGAATTTCAAACCGAACGATCAATAAAATGATGGAGCAATTGTTTCTTGAAACGCAGGCGCTATTCACAGAAACTTTTCCGCCTTATTTAATCGAAGAATTAAAATTAATCCCAAAAAGAGCCGCTTTATTCAACATTCATTTTCCTAAAAGCACTGATGCTTTGGCGAAAGCCCAATTCCGATTGAAATTTGAAGAACTATTCTTTATTCAATTACAATTGATCACCAAAAACCTGATTAGGAAACACAAAATAAAAGGACATCCATTTACAAAAGTGGGTGAACTTTTTAATGATTTTTACCAGAATCATTTGCCGTTTCAACTCACAAATGCCCAGAAAAGAGTAGTAAAAGAAATTCGTTCAGACATGGGAAGTAATGCCCAAATGAACCGATTACTACAAGGAGATGTGGGTTCAGGAAAAACCATTGTCGCTTTTTTAAGTATGCTTTTGGCTATTGATAACGGTTTTCAGGCTTGCCTTATGGCGCCAACGGAAATCCTCGCCAATCAGCATTTTATTGGATTATCTGAGTTGGCTCAAACCTTAAATATTAACATAAAAATATTAACGGGCTCGACTAAAATAGCAGCACGAAGAATCATCCACGAAGAACTGGAAAACGGAAGTTTACATATTATAATTGGCACACATGCTTTGCTTGAAGATAAAGTAAAATTCCAGAATTTAGGTTTGGCTGTAATTGATGAACAGCACCGTTTTGGTGTAGAACAAAGATCGAAATTGTGGAAGAAAAATGATATTCCGCCGCACGTTCTGGTGATGACTGCCACTCCTATTCCGAGAACTTTGGCGATGAGTTTGTACGGCGATCTTGATATTTCGGTAATTGATGAATTGCCTCCCGGCAGAAAACCTATTCAAACCGTACATCGTTTTGATAGTAACCGATTGAAAGTGTGGAAATTCCTAAGAGACGAAATCGCGCTGGGAAGACAAATATATATTGTTTATCCGCTGATTCAGGAATCCGAAAAAATGGATTACAAGGATTTAATGGACGGTTACGAAAGTATATCTCGCGATTTTCCATTGCCTCAATATTCGATTTCCATCTTACACGGAAAAATGAAACCGGCAGATAAAGATGCTGAAATGAAACGTTTCTCTGAAGGAAAAACCAATATTATGGTTGCAACAACTGTAATTGAAGTTGGTGTAAACGTACCAAACGCCAGTGTAATGATTATTGAAAGTGCAGAACGCTTTGGATTGTCTCAGCTGCATCAATTGCGTGGCCGTGTGGGTCGTGGTGCTGAACAAAGTTATTGCATTTTAATGACAAGCCACAAATTAAGCGATGACAGTAAAACCCGAATGCAAACCATGGTACAAACCAATGATGGTTTCGAAATTGCCGAAGTAGATCTTAAACTACGCGGACCTGGAGATTTAATGGGAACACAACAAAGCGGGGTTTTAAACCTTCAAATTGCTGATATTGTTCGTGACCGGGATATTTTAGGCTTAGCCAGAAACTACGCCATGAAAATCTTAAAAGAAGACGGCCCTTTACAAAAACCGGAACATGCCGTTTTAAAGGCCGTTTTTATAGAATTGACTAAGAAGAAGAATATTTGGAATTATATTAGCTAGGAAAGGGACTAAGGTTCTGAGGTGCTAAGTTTCTGAGTTTTTTTTAGAACAAAAATTTGAAATTTGGGATTTTAAAAATTGGGATTTCTAGAAATCTTCTTATGTTTCAAGATCTATAACTCCTTCAAAATGAAGTCATTTTTTATACTTTGGTTAAATCAGGAATAGATTATCTAATCCTAAAAGATTAAAACCTCAAAATAAATTCAACCTCATTAAACCTTTTTCCGAAAAGCATATCTAATTACAAAAAAGAAAGGAACAAAGCTGTTAAAAGACATTTAAAATTAACATTATACAAGTGTTAAATAAAACACAACGTCTTTTGTTTTCGTTTCAAAAAGTTAATTTTGTTGGCTTACTAAAAACACATACCAAAAAAACATTTACCTCAATTTTATGAAAGTAAAAAACCTTATTTATGCCCTGCTGATTATATGCATCGGAGGATTTATCACCTATAGAATAGTTTCGAATAAAAAGAAGAATGACGAATCGAAAAATTTTGGAGACAAGGATAAACCTACCACAGTAACGGGAATTATAGTAAAAACTGCCACTTTCGATAATAACTTATCACTTTCAGGATCTATTGAAGCAAATGAACAAATAGAAATTCATAGTGAAGTTTCGGGAATTGTTGAAGGGATTTATTTTACTGAGGGTAGTTTCGTAAATAAAGGTCAGGTTCTGTTTAAGGTAAATGATATCGAACTTAAAGCTCAATTAAGACAGGCTGTAACCAAAGAAGGCCTCGCGGGTGAAAACGAAAGAAGAGCAAAATTGCTATTGCAGAAAGAAGCTATCAGTCAGGAAGAATTTGATGTTGCAAATGCTGACTATGCTTCGATGAAAGCACAAACCCAATTGATAAGAGCGCAAATTGCAAAAACCGCTGTAAAAGCACCTTTCTCTGGCAAAATTGGTTTACGTTCTATATCACCAGGAACCTACATTACTCCAACCGTTTTAGTAGCCAAATTAGTAAATACAGGAAAATTAAAAATCACATTTTCTATTCCTGAAAAATATGCTTCGCAAGTAAAATCTGGTTCAACAATCGATTTTTCGGTTTCAGGATCTGATAAAGTATACAATGCAAAAATTTATGCCATTGAGCCAGAAGTTGAAGTAGCAACACGTACCTTAAAAATTCGCGCTATTGCTGATAACATGGATGGAAAACTTTTTCCGGGAACTTTTGCTGATGTAAAATTACCCTTAAATATTATCAAAGATGCGATTGTAGTACCTACAGAAGCTATTGTTCCGGTACAAAGCGGTAAAAAAGTATACATCGCCAATATGGGCAAAGCCAAAGAAGTGATGGTGGATGCTACTACAAGAACTGATGCTTCGATTTTGATTTTATCAGGATTAAAAGCCGGAGACACCTTAATTACCAGTGGCGTAATGTCATTAAAAAATGAGGCACCAATAAAAGTCAAAATAAAAAAATAATTTTAAGTTAAGAGTTATGGGTTCTGAGTTAGATCCGAGTTATAGGTTTTAAGCATCAAGTCTTATTTCTATTTTCTTTATTCTATTTTCTAAAATCTAAAATCTGAACTCTAAAATATAAAATCTCATCATGAGCTTATCAACTACTAGTATAAAAAGACCTGTTTTAACCATTGTACTGAATCTTCTGATTATTCTGTTCGGTTTCATTGGTTATACTTTTTTGGGTGTTCGCGAATTTCCTTCGATCGACCCTGCGCAGGTTTCCATTAGAACGAATTATACAGGAGCCAATTCTGACATTATTGAATCACAAATTACAGAACCTCTTGAAAAAGCGGTAAATGCAATTGACGGGATTCGAAACATCACATCTTCAAGTAATCAGGGAAGTAGTAATATTACCATAGAGTTTAATCTGGACAAAGATCTTGAAGAAGCTGCAAACGATGTCCGTGATAAAGTTTCGCAAGCTGTTAGAAGTCTGCCACAGGATATTGATGCGCCACCGGTAGTTTCTAAAGCCGATGCTGATAGTGAATCTATTATTTCGATGACGGTACAAAGTGATAGCCGAAGTGCCTTGGAATTAAGTGATTATGCTGAAAATGTTATTTCACAGCGTTTAGAAACAATTCCCGGAGTGAGTGGTGTTCAGATTTGGGGACAAAAACGTTATGCCATGCGTTTGTGGATCGATCCGGTAAAATTAAATGCTTATAACTGCACGGTTTCTGACGTTCGGGACGCATTGAACGCACAAAACGTAGAATTGCCTTCCGGAAAATTAACCGGAAACAATACCGAATTGACTGTAAAAACAATTGGAAATCTTTCGAAACCGGAAGAATTTAATAATATTATCATTCGAACAGACGGAGATAAAATTGTTCGCTTGAGCGATGTTGGCGGTGCTGAATTAGGCCCTGAAAATATCGAGACTTCCTTAACATCTTCTGGACTTCCAATGATTGGTATGGCCATTGTGCCAATGCCGGGAGCCAATTATCTTGATATTTCAAAAGAATTTTATAAAAAATATGACGCTTTAAAAAAGGATCTCCCAAAGGATATCAAATTAAACATTGCACTTGACAATACACTTTTCGTAAAAAAATCGGTACTTGAAGTAGCTGAAACTTTAGGAATTTCGATTATTTTGGTAATTATCATTATTTATCTGTTTTTTAGGGATTGGGCCATTGCCTTCAGACCTTTAATAGATATTCCAGTGTCTTTAATTGCTACATTTTTTATCATGTGGCTTTTTGGATTTTCCATTAATGTATTAACGCTTTTGGCTATTGTTTTAGCCACCGGTCTTGTGGTTGATGACGGAATTGTTGTAACAGAAAATATCTTCAAAAAAGTCGAAGAAGGAATGTCGCCAATTGAAGCGGCTATTAAAGGTTCTAATGAAATTTTCTATGCTGTAATTTCAATTTCAGTAACGCTCGCTGCCGTATTTTTGCCCGTAATTTTCTTAGAAGGATTCGTAGGCCGACTCTTTCGGGAATTTGGAGTCGTAATTGGGGCCGCGGTTTTAATTTCGGCCTTTGTATCCCTGACATTAACACCAATGCTGAATGCTTATTTGATGAAAGGCGGAGAACAGAAAAAATCAAAGTTCTACATTAAAACCGAACCTTTTTTCGAAAAATTAAATAGCGGATATGCTGACTCATTGAGCCGTTTTATGAATAAAAAATGGATCTCCTTCCCTATTCTTATTGCTTGTTTTGGGTTGATTTATTTATTTTTTACCATACTTCCAAAAGAAACTGCTCCTTATGATGACCGTAGTTCTGTAACGATGCGTATGACTACTCCTGAAGGTTCTTCTTATGAATATACCAATCGTTTTATGCAGGAAATGTCAAGATTGGTAGATGATTCTATTCCGGAGAAAAAAGTAAGTCTGGTTATTACCGCGGGAGGTTCCGGAGGTTCTGCAACAAATTCAGGTTTTATCAGGCTTTCGCTGAAAGAACCGGGTGAAAGAACTAAGTCTCAAAAAGAAATTGCTGATCAATTAACCAAATGGACTAAAAAATATCCGGATGCCAAAACATCTGTCATTCAGCAGCCTACAATTGCCGTGAACAGACGTGGAGGTTTACCAATTCAGTACATCATTCAGGCTCCAAATTTTGAAAAACTAAGAGAAAAAATTCCTGTTTTTATGAATGAAGTAGGTAAAAGTGATGTTTTCTCGACTTCGGATGTTAATTTAAAATTTAATAAACCCGAAATCAATGTAAGTATTGATCGTGAAAAGGCAGAAAGTTTGGGAATATCAATTATGGATATTGCACAAACTTTACAGCTTTCGCTAAGCGGACAACGTTTTGGATATTTCATTAAAAACGGAAAACAATACCAGGTAATTGGTCAGTTTGATCAAAAAGACCGTTCGAAACCATTGGATTTAACCTCAATGTTTGTGCGCAACAAATCCGGTCAGCTGATTCAGATGGATAATGTTGTAAAAGTCGAAGAACAAAGTAATCCGCCGCAATTGTATCATAATAACAGATACATGTCGGCTACAGTTTCTGCAGGTTTAGCACCAGGCAAAAGTATTAGCGATGGTATTCAGGAAATGGATCGAATTAAAGCTAAAGTTTTGGATCAGAGTTTTACCACCGATTTAAGTGGTGAATCGAGAGATTTTGTCGAAAGTAGTTCGAATACTTCTTTTGCTTTTGGATTGGCTTTGTTATTAATATTTTTGATTCTTGCAGCGCAGTTTGAGAGTTTTATTGATCCGTTGATTATTATTCTGACCGTGCCAATGGCAGTTGCGGGAGCTTTATTTTCATTATGGTTATTCAATCAAACCTGGAATATATTTAGCCAGATTGGTACCGTAATGCTTATTGGTTTGGTAACTAAAAACGGTATTTTGATTGTAGAATTTGCCAATCAGTTACGAGAACAGGGAAAACCAAAACTAGAAGCTATTCTGGAAGCGTCAGAAGCGCGTTTACGTCCTATTTTAATGACCAGTTTGGCAATTGCTTTAGGAGCCTTACCAATTGCAATGTCGCTTGGAGCTGCTTCTACCAGTAGAATCGGGATGGGAGTTGTAATTGTTGGAGGAACTATTTTCTCATTGGCTTTGACACTTTTTGTAATTCCGGCTATTTATCTGATGTGGTCCAAAGCCAGAAAACATTATCCTGAATTTGATCATATTGAAGAATATGAAAGAGAAAGCCATAAATAGATATTTAAATTTGAAATAATATAGAAGCTGGGAATTTCTTTTTAATAAAATTCCGCAGCTAATAAGTCATCATATGAAAACTAAAATAACCTTAATAAGTTTCATTTTATTTTTGTTTTGTATAGCAAAAAGTAGCGCACAAGTCCTGACTATTGAGGATGCTATGAAAATAGCTTTAGAAAATAACTTTGAAATTAAGATTGCTAAAAATAATTCAACCATAAGCGAAACAAACGTTACCGTTGGAAACGCTGGTATCTTGCCAACCGCAACAGCTAATATTGTAGACAATAACAACGTTACAAACTCAACGCAGGTACGCCAGGACGGAACATCAACTACATTAAACAATGCCAAAAACAACAGTTTAACATATGGCGTTAGTTTGGGCTGGACTGTTTTTGACGGAATGAGAATGTTTGCCAGATATGATCAGTTAAAAGAACTCCAAAAATTAGGTGATGCGGAACTGAAAAGAACTATTTTGGTTAAAATTGGTCAGGTAAATTCTGCTTATTATGATCTAGTGCAGCAACAACATCAATTAGCAGCTTTAGATACTACAATTGTAATTTCTAAACAAAGAGTTCAATTAGCACAAAACCGTTTTACCATTGGTAAAGCTTCAAAATTAGAAGTTCTAAATGCTCAGGTTGATTTAAACACAGATCAGGTTGCTTTACTAAGACAAAAAGAATCGTATAAAAATGCCAAGATTTTACTGAATCAATATTTGGCACGTGACCCCCAGATTGATTTTGCAGTAACTGATGTGGTTACAGTAGATAACAAATTGGTTTTGATAGATTTAATGGATCTTGCAAAAAAACAAAATCCGGCTTTAGAATCGCAAATAATCAATAAACGTATTGCCGAATTACAACTAAAACAAGTAAAAGCAAACCGATATCCAACGGTAAATTTAACTTCAGGTTATAATTTTTCTGAAAGCCAGTCAAGTTTAGGATTTACAAGCGAAAACTCTTCAAAAGGTTTTAATTATGGTTTTAATGCTTCGCTGAATATTTTTGATGGATTGAATCAGCATAGAAATGAAAAAGTAGCCAAATTGCAAATTGAAAATTCGCAAATTGCCATCGAACAGCAAAGTATGATTTTGAATTCGCAATTGAGCACGGCTTTTCAAACGTATTTAACCAACTTAGAATTAATTGATTTAGAAGAAGATAATCAAGCTATTGCGAAACAAAATTTAGACATTACGCTTGATAAATTCAGAATTGGAACCATAACAACTCTTGATTTCAGAACGGCTCAGCTGAATTATGTGAATGCCAAAGTGCGTTACAGCAACGCACAATACGAGGCTAAATTATCTGAAATTGCCTTGAAAGAATTAGCAGGAAATATTAATTTTTAAAGTAAATTTGTTTCAAAACAAACTAAATGATCTCATATAATACCAAGGATTGGTTTACTTTTATTTTCCATGTTCATAAATCAGACACAGTAAGAAAACTGTTTCCGATAATGATTGCTATCGGAATTTATTCTTCTATAATTGGGTATCTTGAAATCGCCTATTTTAAAGTTGGTAAAAATGATTATATCCATAACATCCCAATCATGCACGGAATGTTAGGTTTTGTGATTTCATTACTGCTTGTATTTAGAACCAATACTGCTTACGATCGCTGGTGGGAAGGACGAAAATTATGGGGAGGTCTCGTAAATAATAGTCGTAATCTGGCTATTAAACTTTCGGCAATGCTTAAAGATGAAAATGATCGAAAATTCTTCAGAAAATTCATTCCAACTTATGCTTTAATTTTGCACAGGCATCTTCATGATTCTGAAACCAGTAAACAGCTTTTTGATGATGTAGATTTAGAAATTGATCATCACAAACACAAACCCAATCAGGTAAAAAGAATGATGTTTCATAAAATCAATGATTTGTATGATTCTAAAAAAATTACCGGAGAACAACTCATCATTTTAAACGAAGAATTACAATCTTTTACAGATATTTGTGGTGCGTGCGAAAGAATAAAAAACACGCCTATTCCCTACTCTTACAGTGCTTTTATCAAAAAATTTATTTTCTTTTATACTATGACACTGCCTTTTGGTTACTCCATTAGTCTGGGGTATTTTGTTGCTCCGGTTGTGGTTTTTATTTTTTATGTACTGGCGAGTTTAGAGCTTATTGCAGAGGAAATAGAAGATCCGTTTGGTGACGATGAAAATGATTTACCTACCAAAAAAATAGCCGAAAACATCAAAAAACATGTTGAGGAACTGATTTAATAAAACGTTAAAACTGCCATTGTTACTTCTATTTTGATTAAATTTAAAGTCGCCACTAAAAAATTTAATCGCAATGAACAATCAACGTGCTTTCATCAATCCTCCTCATTTATCCAATGAAAAATCATTAAAAACACTTGTCGAGAACAGAACAGTTTACACCTTAAATCATTGTGAATTAAATATTTTTGAAACTTACGAATCTTCTAAACTAGTTCCGCTAAAGTTTAATGATTTTGTAGTAACCAGTATGTTAAGAGGTAAAAAGATTATGCACCTTTTTGATGATCCCGGATTCGATTATTTACCGGGAGAAACAGTCGTTATTCCGTCAAACGTCGAAATGAAAATTGACTTTCCGGAAGCCTCAAGAGAAAACCCAACACAATGCCTGGCTCTGGCAATAGACAAATCTAAAATAACCGATACTTTAAATTTTTTAAATGAACGTTATCCTAAAGAAGGCAGCGACGCCTACTGGCAATTAAATTATCAGAATTATTTTTTCTACAATAATATTGATCTTGCCGCTACCATCAATAAACTAATCAAAGAATGCATGAGCACATCGATTACAAAAGACGCGCTCGCCGACTTAACATTGCAGGAATTATTAATCCGAATTATTCAGACGCAGACCGTAAAAGCTATCGACGAAGGAATTTTAATCCAATCGAATAATCCAATTTTTGAAGTTACTGAATTTATCAAACTAAATTTAAAAGAAAACATCAACCTTAAAAGTTTGAGCGAGAAAGCCTGCATGAGTACAGCTTCTTTTTATCGCTTTTTCAAACGGGAATTAGGCATGAGTCCGATTGAGTATGTTTTGAATGAAAAAATCAAACATGCCAAAAAGCTACTAAGAAATCCTGGTATTCAGATTAATGAAGTATGCTATTTATCCGGTTTTGAAGATGCTAATTATTTTACAAGACTTTTTAAAAAGCATGAAGGAATTACGCCTAAACAATATCAGTTGTTGTATGTTAATTGAATGTTCTAAGATTCTGAGTTTTTTTAGGCTGTTTATTGTGTAATATTCATTTCTCAAAGTTTATAAATCAACGTTTATGAACATACCATTTATTGTAGAGACGAACAGCAGTGGGTCTACACTCCTGTTTTACATACCAATTTTCCCTTTCAATTTACAGAACATGTTAGACGCACTGCTTCCTATCTACGGTTAATCTTTGCGCATCAAAACCTTTGTCTTTTTGTTCCTCTGAACTCTTTGTATCTCTGAAGCTTTGTCTCTCTGAAACCTTAGAACCTCAGAATCTTAGCCACTTAGAACCTATTCTATAAAACTAACCGGTTCCAAATCCTTTTCCTCTTCCTCGGTAAAAATTCTATATTCGATTTGGAATGTTTTCTTTAAAGGAGTTTCTAACGAAAAACCGCCAACTCCAAAAGCATCGATTACTTTTAATGTAAAATGCGCGTGTTTCCAATATTCGAATAAATCTTTATCGACCCAAAATTCTGTATCTTCAATAGTGCCAATACAAACATCTCCCATTCGCTGATAATATCCTCCTTTTTCAAAACATTGTGGCTGTGTTCCTTCGCAACATCCTCCTGCTTGGTAAAACATCAAATCACCGTGTTTTTCTTTTAGAATCTTTATCAAATCAATGGCATTATCGGTGGCATCCAGTCTCTTTATCATGATCTTTTTTTTAAAATTAAATTTACAAAAAAAGGCAAGTCAGAAACTTACCCTTTTCAAACCAACATAATAACAAATTAAAAGAAGCCCAATTTCTTTTTATCATAAGAAATCAGCATATTTTTTGTCTGACGGTATTGTCCTAACATCATTTTATGGTTTTCACGACCAATTCCGGATTGTTTATAACCTCCAAAAGGTGCTCCGGCCGGATAAGAATGGTACTGATTGATCCAGACACGACCTGACTGAATGGCTCTTGGAACCTGATAGATTTCATGTGCATCACGTGTCCAAACCCCGGCACCTAAACCATACATCGTATCATTGGCAATTTCGATCGCTTCTTCGGTAGTTTTAAAAGTAGTAACAGCGAGAACAGGTCCAAAAATTTCTTCCTGAAAAATTCTCATTTTGTTATGTCCTTTAAACAAGGTTGGTTTAATGTAATAACCACCCTCAAGATCTCCTCCTAAATGATTTTCGTCTCCACCTGTTAAAAGTTCTGCTCCTTCTTCTTTACCCAATTTTATATAGGACATGATTTTTTCTTTCTGAACCAATGAAGTCTGCGCACCTATCATAGTCGACTTATCCAATGGATTTCCGGCAATAATAGCTTCTGTCCTTTCGATTACTTTAGCAATAAATTTTTCGTAAATATCTTCATGAATTAACAATCTCGACGGACAAGTACAAATTTCACCTTGATTTAACGCAAATAATACCGCGCCTTCGATTGCTTTATCAAAGAAATCATCATCGTGATCTGCTACTGAAGGGAAGAAAATATTTGGAGATTTTCCTCCTAGTTCCAACGTTACCGGAATAATATTTTCTGTAGCATATTGCATTACCAATCGTCCTGTAGTGGTTGATCCGGTAAAGGCTGCCTTAGCCACTTTTTTATTGGTAACCAACGGACGACCAAGCTCGGCACCAAAACCGTTTACGATATTCAGCACTCCCGGAGGCAGGATATCGCCTATTAATTCCATTAAAACTAAAATAGAAATTGGTGTGCTTTCTGCAGGTTTCAGAACGATCGTATTTCCTGCGGCAAGTGCAGGAGCGATTTTCCATACTGCCATTAGAATTGGGAAATTCCACGGGATAATCTGGGCAACAACACCTAATGGTTCGCTTAAAGCAATCGAAACCGTCTGGGAATCCAATTCTGCAATAGAGCTTTCTTCGGCACGAATTACACCTGCGAAATATCTAAAATGGTCAATTGCCAGTGGAATATCCGCCGCAAGTGTTTCACGAATTGGTTTTCCGTTATCGATTGTTTCTACCGTTGCAATATACTCAAGATTGTCTTCTATTTTTTGCGCAATTTTATTGAGTAAAATACTTCTTTCGGTAACTGAGGTTTTTCCCCATGTCTTAAACGCTTCATAAGCTGCATCAACAGCCAATTCTAAATCCTCTTTTCCTGAATGTGCTGCTTTTGTAAATACTTTTCCATCAATTGGAGAAAGAACGTCAAAATATTCTCCTTTTACCGGAGCTGTAAATTTTCCGTTAATGTAATTATCGTATTTTGCCTTAAATTCAGGTCTTTGTGTGGCATTATTCATAACATTATCATTTTTGATTCATTTCAAATTTACCTTCATAATCTGAAACAGAATAGCACTTTTCATTCATCTACTAGCACAAAACTTACACATTCGTTTTTATAACAATGTTTTAGTAATTAATTAGTAAAATATTAGCATTAAAAATAGCAACTATTCAATACAAATCGATTTTGAAGGAAATTAAAACATCACAAAAAAACCAAATAAATTCTTTCTTACTACCACCCGCAATCCTTATATTTGTATCCTTATACAAGAATAAAAAAGTTAACATGAAAATATCTTACAACTGGTTAAAACAATTTATTAAAACAGACTGGACCTCTGAGCAAACTTCAGAATTACTTACAGATTTAGGTCTTGAAGTAGAAGTTGTCGAAAAATACCAATCAGTTAAGGGCGGTTTAGAAGGAGTAGTTGTAGGACACGTACTTACTTGCGAGAAGCACCCTGATGCAGATAGATTAAAAGTTACAACTGTAAATATTGGTTTAGAAGCTCCTATACAAATTGTTTGTGGTGCAGCTAATGTTGCAGCAGGACAAAAAGTGCCTGTAGCCACTATAGGAACCGTTTTATATGATAAAGATGGTGGTGAATTCACCATTAAAAAAGGAAAAATACGTGGACAGGAAAGTCACGGAATGATTTGTGCAGAAGATGAGCTGGGTTTAGGTACAAGCCATGACGGAATCATGATTCTGGATGAAAAGTTAATACCAGGAACTCCTGCTGCTGAAGTTTTTAAGGTAGCTAATGATGAAGTGTTCGAAATTGGCTTAACACCAAATCGTGCTGATGCCATGAGTCATCTTGGAACTGCGCGTGATTTAAGAGCCGGAATGCTTCAGCGTGGTGTAAACGTAGAATTGATCACACCTTCTGTGAGTAATTTTAGAGTAGACATGCGTACTTTAAAAATTGATGTTAATGTCGAAGAACCGCTTATGGCTCCAAGATATTGCGGTGTAACCATTTCAGGAATTTCTGTTCAGGAATCTCCAGCATGGCTGCAAGATCGTTTAAAAGCTATTGGTTTAACTCCAAAAAATAATATTGTCGATGTTACTAATTATGTTTTGCATGAGTTAGGACAACCTTTACATGCTTTTGATGCTGCCAAAATCAACGGAAAAATAATTGTAAAAACACTTCCTGAAGGTACTAAATTTGTTACTTTGGATGATGTTGAAAGAACATTACACAAAGAAGATTTAATGATTTGCGACGAAAAAGGCCCACTTTGTATTGCAGGTGTTTTTGGAGGAAAAAAATCAGGAGTATCTGATGGTACAACAACTATTTTCTTAGAAAGTGCTTATTTTGATGCTGTAAGTGTTCGTAAAACAGCAAAAAGACATCAATTGAATACGGATGCCTCTTTTAGATTTGAAAGAGGAATTGACCCAACGATTACAGAATATGCATTGAAACGTGCTGCTCTTTTAATTCTGGAAGTTGCAGGCGGAAAAATAACATCTGATGTTGTAGAAGTTTATCCTAAAAAAATAGAAGATTTCTCTGTTTTACTGAACTTTAGTCATGTTTCTAAAATTATCGGACAGGAAATTCCAAAAGATACGATCAAAAAAATCCTGGTTTCTTTAGATATAAAAGTAAACAGCGTTTCTGATTCGGGTTTAGGACTAACAATACCTGCCTATCGTGTAGATGTGCAGCGTGAAATTGATGTTATCGAAGAAATTTTAAGAGTTTACGGTTATAACAATATTAATTTCTCTAAAAAATTCAATGCAACGGTTTCTAATTCACCAAGAACAGAAGATTATAAAGTACAAAACGTAATCGCATCGCAATTGAATTCTCAGGGATTTCATGAAATGATGGCCAACTCTTTGACAACAGCAGCTTACGCTAAATTATCAACTGTTTTAAAAGAAGAGCATAATGTTACAATGCTGAATCCGTTAAGCAGCGATTTATCTACTATGCGTCAATCATTATTGTTCTCTGGTTTAGAAGCGATTTCGTATAACATTAACAGAAAAAATGCTGATTTAAAATTATTCGAATTCGGAAAATCATATCATAAATATCTTAACGGATACGAAGAACACAAACATTTAACTTTGTTGATTTCCGGAAACAGAAACAAAGAAAGCTGGACCAATCCGCAAAAAACTACTGATTTCTTTTTATTAAAAGGATATGTAAAAGGAATTCTGGCTCGTTTAGGAATTGATAAAATTTCGAATGCTCCTGTACAATCTGATATTTTTTCGGAAGGAACTGCAATTTGCTACAACAATGATACATTAGTAGAAATGGGCGTGGTTAAAAAGTCAATCCTAAAACATTTCGGAATCAAACAAGATGTTTATTTTGCTGATTTTAACTGGGATTTGATATTGAAGATTATCACCGGAAAAATCAAATATTCTGACATTCCTAAATATCCTGAAGTTCGCAGGGATTTAGCTTTATTGATTGACAAGAACACGACTTATGAAAGTATTTTTAATCTTGCTAAGCAAACAGAGAAGTTACTTTTAAAAGATGTTAATCTATTTGACGTTTATGAAGGAAGTAAGCTTCCTGAAGACAAAAAGTCGTATGCTTTGAGCTTTACCATTCAGGACAATACAAAAACGCTTACAGATGTTCAGATTGATAAAATCATGTCGAAACTGCAACATGCTTTTGAAACGGAGCTTGGCGCTAGTTTAAGATAAAAATTATTGTAGTAAAATGCAAAATCCCAATTCTGAAAATATTTTAGAATTGGGATTTTTTTTGTCGCCTTTATTGTTAGTATGTGATTGCAGCAAAAATAGGATGGTCTTTAATTTTTTCTCTTCCGTTTAAGAAAGTTAATTCCATCAGGAAATTGCATTGTACAATTTCGCCTCCTAGTTTCTCGACCAACTCACAAACCGCTTTTGCGGTCCCTCCTGTTGCCAAAACATCATCATGAAAAACCCTGTCTCCCTTTTTTATTGCGTCTGTATGCATCTCTAAACTATCTGTACCATATTCCAGTTCATATGTAGCCGAAATGGTTTCATACGGTAACTTTTTAGGCTTTCTAACAGGAACAAAACCTGCGTTTAATTCCTGAGCTAATAATATTCCAAAGAAAAACCCTCTGCTCTCTGCTCCTACTACTTTATCTATTTTATGTCCTTTTAAAGATTCAACTAAAACCGACAAACACTTTTTGGTCGCAATTGGGTCATTTAGCAGTGGAGTAATATCTTTAAACAAAATTCCTTCTTTTGGAAATCCCTGAATATCACGTACATAATTTTTAATCGTCATTTTTTTTTATTTTTATGTTATTTTATGCTTGCATATCTCGCATTTATGTCTATCTTTGCACCCGCAATAAGCAATCAACAAAGCTACGAAAAATCAGCTTATTGATAACAAAAAAGGCCTCGTGGCGCAACTGAATAGCGCACTTGATTACGGCTCAAGAGGTTACTGGTTTGAATCCAGTCGAGGTCACTAACAGCCAAAAGGCGCCAATTGAAGACAATTGGCGCCTTTTTTTATTTAAAAAAATATTAATCAATATATTAGCTATTTTTTTATTTTTGTTTCCTTTTTTAAAGGACATAAAAGCATCAAGTGCAAAGTTGAGGATTAAGCAAAAAGATTAGATAATCTAAAACAGGAAAAATCTATTTTTTACTACTTGTATTTAATTAAATAAATTAATAATCAAAAGTGATTAACGAGGTAAACTTAATTCAAATCTTCCAAATTTAAAGTTATTTAGCGTACTAAACTAAAACAAATAGAGTGATATGAATGTAGTGATTAAAAAAACTACAAATAGTAAATGTAATATTCTATGCTATTAATTTAGACTTATTTAGCCCAATCATTAATCCAATTACTCACCGTCTGACACCACTCATCATCATCATTCAAACACGGAACCGCTAAGAATTCCTCACCTCCTTGTGCTTCAAAATCTTCTTTGGCACGCATGGCGATTTCTTCCAGAGTTTCTAAACAATCCGATACGAAAGCTGGTGTTACAACTGCTAATTTCTTAATTCCTTTTGCTGGCATTTTATCAATTTCAACATCAGTATAAGGCTCTAGCCATTTATCCCCCGCTAAACGCGATTGAAAAGTCAAACTGTATTTATCAGCAGGCAGTCCTAGTAGTTTTACAACTTGTTTTGTAGTTTCATAACATTGATGACGATAACAGAAATCGTGTGCCGCCGAAGGCGTATTACAACAAGAACCATCAATTTTACAATGAGATTTGGTTACATCTGTTTTGCGAATATGACGCTCCGGAATTCCGTGATACGAGAATAATAAATGATCATACTCAAACCCAACTAAATGTTTATTGATCGAATCAGCTAAATTCTTGATGTAATCTGGTTTGTTGTAAAACGCAGGAACATCAGTAAAGATCATCTGTGGGAATTTCTTCTTGCGGATTTCTTCCGCTTTAACCAAAATAGTCAAAGTCGAAGCCATTGCATATTGTGGGTATAACGGAAAAAGCATTACTTCAGTAACTCCTTTATTGTGCAATTCCTGAAGCCCTTTTTCGATAGTCATACTTCCGTAACGCATTGCCAAAGAAACCGGAACATTTACTAAAGGCTGTACTTTTTTCTGCATTCTTTCAGAAAGGACCACTAACGGAGAACCTTCATCCCACCAGATTTTAGCATATGCATGTGCTGATTCTTCCGGTCTTTTTCTTAGGATAATACCACGAACTAAAAATGCTCTCAACAAATACGGAACATCGATCACGTGTTTGTCCATTAAAAACTCGTCTAAATATGGTTTTACATCTTTTGTAGTTGGACTTTCCGGTGATCCTAGGTTTACTAATAGTATGCCTTTCATTATTTTTTTCTTTATGTTTTAAGCACTGGGCTTTAATCAATATAATCTATGTCTTTTAAAAATTCGTATTAATCGACATCAAATATTTTTTCGGAGTTGTGGCAAATTTTTTCTTGAATCCAGCAATGAAGTGGCTTCCGGTACTGTAACCTATCTTCAACCCCACTTCATTTACATTATAAGAGCCACTATCCAATAACTTTCTGGCGAAATCCATTTTGTAATCAAATAGAAAGCCATATACAGTATCGCCATAAATTTGTTTGAAACCCATTTTTAGTTTCTTCAAATTCAGGCCAATTTCATCAGCCAATTCCTGTAAACCAGGTGGTTCAGCCATATTCTCAATAATGATTTCTTTTGCTTTTCTTATTTTTAAAACATTATCGCCATCAATCAAAAATGGACATTGTTCTGCATTTGGATCTTCGTTTCGGTTAAAATACAGACTTAGTAATTCATATCCTTTTCCTTTATAATAAAGTTTTTTTATAGAGGGATGAAGGTTATAATGAAAAAGCTGACTTAAAACAATTGCCATTGAAGGACTGATATTTGCTTTTTTGTAATAATTATTAACTTTATTGTCAGGGCTTAAAAAAGTAATTAAACTTGTGTCAACAGAAAACAGCGCATGAAATTTGTTGATCGAAACAATAACAGAAACGACCCACGAATTTGGAGAAAGCTCTAAATGCAGTGGCAAATCCCATTGTGCATTGTACAACAGCAATGATTTTTCTTCATTCAATTCCAAATCATAATTAACATCATTGGACGAAAATTTGGCATTACCCTTCAGTACGAAATGAAACTGTATTAGAGCACTGTTTAATTGACAGCGCGTAAAAAAAGGTTCTGAACTGTCATTCTGAAAACAGACAATAGTAAAGTCCTCTTCAACTTTTATTTCTTCTTTCATCTTAGATCTTTTATTTTAAAACTGCATCGATTAAGATGTTAACCTTATTGGATAGCTTACCTTTAACCAGACTTGGAATTTCTATATTAAAATCACTGGCTAGTACGGTAAAATTTGATAGAATACTAATTCCTGATATTGACTTGCTTACCTTTGCCTGGATGTTTATGTCTTTCAATTTTCCGTGAAGTTCTAATTTACCTTTTATGATAAAATCTTTAGGATTTGCGCTAAGGTTATCCAGGTCAAAGGCCTCTATTTTTCCTTTGAATGTTGCTTTTGGATACTGATCGCTCTCCATATAATTTTCATTAAAATGTTCTTCCATTAAGGCTACTTTAAAGCGAAATCCTTTCATTAAGGCTAAAGCTGCAATTTCCCCTGTTTTAGGATTTAAGACAAAAGTGACGTTAGTATTCATTGCCTTTACCTCTTCAAAAGAAGCAACAGACGCTTCAAAAGTTATTTTACCTGCTTTACTGATCATTTTTTCTTGCGCGAGACCAATAGCGCAGACATAAAGCATGGCAACGAGTATAATTTTTTTCATGGTTTGCTTTTATATTATGTTATGTTAAAAATCCTTTTGATTTTTTTTTATTTTAAAACAGCAATAATCTGAACTTTTACTTTATCATCAAGTTTATACTTGATAAGCGATGGAATTGGAATGCCAAAATCACTAGCATTAACAAAAAAATCTGAAATAATGGTAATTCGGGAACCCGTTCTGGTGATTTTTGCGCTCGCATTTATATCTCTTGATTTCCCATGAAGTTCTAAATTTCCTTTTATTAAGTAATCTTTATAATCCTCAGTCAAATTTTTTGGATCAAATTTTTCTATTTTTCCTCTAAAAATAGCTTTCGGATATTTATCGGTCTCCATGTAATTTTCATTGAAATGTTCTTCCATCAAAGGCATTTCAAACTGAAATCCTTTTATCAGGGCTAAGGATGCAATTTCACCTGTTGCCGGATTTAAAACAAAAGTCACATTGGTATTGGTTCCCAAAACCGGCTGAAAAGACGGGACCGAAGCCTCAAAAGTGATTGTTGATGATTTAGTTAAGATTTTTTCCTGCGAAAAAACAAGGAACGAAGCCAATATCATTGGCATTACTATGATTTTTTTCATGTTTTTTACTATGGATTATTGCTCTAATAATCCATCTTGTTCCCATTTTTTAATAACATCAATTGTGGTTTGAGGCAGTCTTGGCCCTCCCTGCGGCATTAAGGAGCTATTTCCGTTTTCTAAAGAAATACGGTTGAGCAGCCCGCGATTTAAGACCGCATTTTTAACCTGGTCATAAGTAACCAATGACATAGGCGCCCCATTTTTGGGAACAGCTGCATGGCATACCACACAATTATTATCAATAATAGATTTCACATTCTGATTGTATGTGGCAACACCGGTAATTGGTGGAGTGTCAATTAAAGTACTGGGATTATCATCTGTACAACTTACTAGCAGTAAAACAAATGATGGAATAAGCAAACAAGTTTTTAAATTCATGGGATTGGTTTTTAGTTTTAGAAAGGCTAAATGATTTAATATTTAAAGCATTTTGAAATCATATACGGTGAAATGGATCATACAGATTTAGCAACAGTGATATTTGATGATTTAAATCCAATAGGTATTTTTTAACGTAGATAATCCAAATACTAAAAACCAGCCATGAGAAAAAAAATACTTATCACAATTCCCCTCTTCCTGATAACCGGGATCTGCATTTACCTCTACAGTTACAAAGGCCATAGGGATATCGAATCAGAAACTGCAGATTATGTTGTAACAGTTGATGATCTTGAAAAAGAATTCACTTTGAGCGATAGTCTGGCTACCATCAAATACCAGGACAAAACAATTGAAGTAACTGCAATAGTAACAGCTGTTGAACCCGCCAGTAAGGGAATCGTTATTGGCGAAAAAATATTTGCAACCTTCAAAGACAGTTTGCCCATAAACATTGAAATTGGCAGAATGCTAAAAATTAAAGGGCGTTTTTTAGGATATGATGAGCTCTTACAGGAATTTAAAATAGATCAATCTTCCCTTGTACACCAAAACAAATAACAATTAAAATTAACCACATGAAAAAGCTCATTCTATTATTGTTTTTATTTCCACTACTAACCTATTCGCAAGACGACCTATTATCGGGAGTTGAAGTGCCAATCACAAAAGAAAAGGTGACATCGGCATTTAAAGCCCTGAAGATTGTCAATCTCGAATCCACCAAACTGGCAGCAAAAGGAGATTTGTATTTTGTTGTTGCACACCGGTTTGGTTCTATAAAAGACGGATTTGAGGGCTTCTATGGACTGGACAATGCCAATACTCAAATAAAATTCATCTATGGATTGACCCCGGGAATTAACATAAGCGCCGCCAGAAGTGAATTTGCTTATGACTTTGCCACAAAATATATGTTATTGCCGCAAATAAAAGACGGATTTCCGGTCACTATTGCAGGGTTTAATAGTTTGTCTATCAACAACACGCTAAAGGAAAGCCTATATCCTAAACTTGAATTTGAAAACAGGCTCACCTATGTGGCTCAACTTTTAATTTCCAGAAAATTCTCTGAAAAACTCTCTTTGGAGATTGTTCCATCATTTTTCCATGAAAATTTCGTGCTGGACCCCCAGCAAAACAACTCGCAATATGCCATTGGCTTTGGCGGTAGATATAAATTTGCTAAACGCTGGTCATTGAATATGGATTATGCGGCACACTTAAACAGGGCCTCAAATTCTATTTATAAAAATCCATTATCCATTGGTTTTGACCTTGAAACCGGCGGACATGTTTTTCAAATGCATTTTACCAGCTCCCAGGCCATTGACGAGGCTGGATATCTTGGAAGAACTACAGGAGACTGGACTAAGGGAGATGTTTTTTTTGGGTTTAATTTAGCGAGAGTTTTCTAAAAAACTCTGTAATTCAACGTGTTGTTATTTAAAACAAATCTAAACTACTATTTTGCCCGTTTTAAATAAAACCAAGCCAGAAAAGGGCTCGTATATGATCTTGAAAACCTAAAATCATTTTAAAAATCCGCTATATGAAAATTAACAAATTTATTAAAAAAATACTTTGGTCGGGATTGATCATTTTTGTACTATTTTTTGCCATTTTTCTATTCCACATCATTACCGCTAAGCCTGCTGTTTACGAAAGCCCTAATCTTCAGGTAAGCCGAATCGATTTTAAAACCAATATAGATTCCGTGCAAGCCAAACAAATATGTTCAGATTTGAGATCTATCAAAGGATTAACCTCCGATTCTATAATCGTAAAAAGAAATGTGGTTGTTTACTTCCACAACAACAAGATCACTAATTCTAAAAAAGTATTTGACCAGTTGATAGCCATAGGACATTATGATGCTCAGCGTTATATTTTACCAGAAAATTTGGCTGGCAAAGAAGTTTGTCCAGTGAATCAAAATAGTTTGAGTTATAAAATGTCTCAAAAACTTAACCGCTTTTTTAATTAACCCTTTAATATTTTTATTATGAAAATTTATTCCAAAATTACACTTAGTGTATTACTCGCAGCTTCTGCAACACTGGCTTCGTGCAGTAGTAATGATGATGACGCCCCTGTAACTCCTCCAGTAAAGGCATCTATTTACGAAAGATTAGGCGGAACTAAAATGGTTTCAGATCCGGATAACGCTGGCCAAATGATCGAGCAAGGGCGTTTGAGTTTCCGCAAGGTGGTAAATTCAACTATAGGATTAATTGTTGCCGATGTTCAGTCGAATGCAGCGGGGAATCTACAAGCGCATTTTGCCCCCGTATTAGCCGAAACAGGAACTACCCAGTCTACAAATATTGCTAAACTATCAGACAATCTGACTGATTTCTTTTCGTTTAACACTGGTGGTACAAATGCCGTAAATACCTATTCTGGTTTGAATATGGTAGCTGCGCACGATCCTGCGAAAAATCCTCGTATGGGAACAAAATCAAGTACTGCGGATTATACAAAATTTGAAGGATATGTAGGAGCAGCTGCAAATGCAAATGGTGTGGCTTCAAATACAGAGCTTTATACAGATATTGTTGCGGTCTTAGAATCACTTAGAACTCCAATAGTTCAAAAATAATTTATCTTAAACGCTACCTGAAAAACAGGTAGCGTTTTATATTTGAATCCTGCTGACAACTTATATACAATTATGTCTGAATCCATTATTCTTTAGGATTAAAGCAAGTTTCATCGTGTTTTACAATAACCTACTAATATTTTTTTGAACTTTAAGAAAAGCATAATATGGAAAAATATAACATGTCCAAAAATACCACCTTTTATGCTTTAGGCTTAAGTTATAAAAAAGCAGATGCAGCAATTAGAGGGAAGTTTAGTTTGGATACTAAAGCACAATCTGATCTTTTGTTGCAGGCAAAGGCAGAAGGGATCGAATCATTAATTGTCATTTCTACTTGTAACAGAACCGAAATATATGGTTTTGCCAATCATCCATATGAATTAATCAAATTACTTTGCCAAAACAGCAAGGGCTCCGTAGAAGAATTTCAACAAGTCGCTTATATATACAAGAATCAGGAAGCTGTTAACCATATGTTTCGTGTGGGAACGGGTTTAGATAGTCAGATTTTAGGCGATTTTGAAATCATTAGTCAAATTAAAATCGCTTTTAATAATAGCAAACTCGAGGACTTAATCAATACATTCCTGGATCGTTTAATAAACGCGGTTATACAGGCTAGCAAAAAAGTCAAAACAGATACTGAAATTTCATCCGGTGCTACATCTGTTTCATTTGCAGCTGTTCAATATATTATCAGAAATGTAGAAGATATTAGAAATAAAAATATCTTACTATTCGGAACAGGGAAAATTGGCAGCAATACGTGCGAAAATTTAGTAAAACATACAAAGAATACCCATATTACCCTTATAAACAGAACAAAGAACAAGGCCATAGAATTAGCTGGTAAACTAAACGTTATTGTAAAGGATTTTCTGAATTTACAAGAAGAAATAAAACAGACCGATGTGTTGATAGTCGCAACAGGTGCACAAAATCCAACTATAGACAAAACACTACTTAACAGAAAGAAACCCTTACTGATTTTGGACTTATCGATTCCACGAAATGTAAATCCAGATGTAGCGCAAATTCCAGGAATAACTTTAATACATCTCGATTATTTGTCTCAGGTTACAGATGATACCCTTGAGAGACGAAAGCAACATATTCCTGCTGCAGAAGCTATTATTGAGGATATGAAATTAGAATTCAATACATGGATAAATGGTCGAAAATATGCGCCAACTATCCATGCGTTAAAAGCTAAACTTAATGATATTGTGGCAAGCGAATTGGCTTTTCAGAGAAAGAAAACAAGCAATTTTGATGTCGCTCAGGTTGATTTAATTAGCGCCAGGATTATTCAAAAAATAACAAACCACTTTGCAAGCCACTTGAAAAATGAAAATACTTGCGTGGATGAAAGTATTGACTTTATTGAAAAAGTATTTCAAATTGGACAGCTTTCACCGACACACGCTTCTTCTCAAATTGAAAAAACATATAAGATCAATCTTTCATAGACGTTATTAGCTTTTGCAAACAATTTTCGAACTGTATCAGAAATACCCAGATAAGTTAGCAAATTTAATCCTGAAACTTGCTGTAAATAACTATTGATCTATAACAGTTCAATCCCAACAGGACATCCAAACCAAATTCATAAAGCCAATGAAAGACATGCCCTACCAGTAGTAAGCCAATCTCTTTAAATCCTCCAAAAATTTTATAGTAATTTGTCCCCTTGGGGTCACTACACAGCCAAATGGTGCCAATTGAAGACAATTGGCGCCATTTTTTATTTAACAAAACTATTAATCATTATATTACTGATTTTTTTATTTTCGTTTCCTTTTTTTTAGACATACAAATCAGAAAATTGTTTGAAAAAAAATACATCTTCCAATAAAAAATAATAGAAATTTTAAATTTAATGTATGATAACTTAAGAGGATTCGAACACCAAGAACGCACCGAAAATTAAGTTTTATACTCTCTAGATTGTTTTAAATGAATTTTCAAAGGCTATACGGATTTATAAGTATTAATTATTTAAAACAAATATTAGTTTTGGGTATAATTGAAATTAAAACCTGCTCGCTCATATTGAATCCAAGTCGAAACCTATATTTTTTAAAAACATCTCCAACTGAGTTCTAGAGATTGATTTCTTTGTTTTTTTCATCATCCTTTTATGAGGTGACTATTTTACTTAATATTTCTTCGAATCCTGCTCAGAGATTGTGGTGTTATTTCAAGATAAGCTGCAATATCACTTAGCGATACACGAGATGCAATATCGGGCTGCTGCTCCATGAATTTTCGATATTTAGTTGTTGAATCCTGTCCCAGATAACTATTACGGATCAGAATCTTGTCTAATAGAGTTTGTTGAATACTTTGTGCTATAATTGATTCAATGGCAGGAATTTTTAAATAGAGTGCTTCCAGTTGTTTTTTTGAAATCGTAAATACCAGGGTATTACAAGCTGCCTGGATGCTTTCTGTAGCAATTGTACCATTCTTAAAGTTGTTTAAAATAGTGCAAAATTGATTTTCTTTTAAAAAGAAATGGGTAACATTATTACCTTTTTCATTTTGCACTAAAATTCTGAGGACACCCGAACTGATAAAGAATAATTCATCTGGTACATGCCCACAATAAAAAAGATAATCTCCTTCCTTATGGCTACTTTCTATAAAATATTCTAAAATTAATTCTTTTTCATTTTCGTCAAATATATGATACTGCTGCAAAAAAGAAATGAGGTTGTTAGTGATGACTGGCATGTTGATCCCAATTAGTTAGGTAATCAAAATTATAACTTAATTTTGAATAAGACCTTACAAAAAACCGATACGTTTTTACCATTTGTTAAGTGTCGCAAGTTTTATTCTCAAGAGATTTGCAATCATAATTAAATAATGAAATATCGATAATGCCACTTGCTCTTTTTAATTATTACTAATCTCCATTTATCTAATTTAATTTTATGAATACAAATTTAAAAACCCTTTCGGGTAAGAAGATCATTTTATTGGGTGCCAGTTCCGGCATTGGATTAGCTACTGCTATCGCCGTTGCGCAAGAGGGAGCAAAAGTTATTATAGTGTCCAGTAATCTGGATCGAATCAATACTGCTCTAAGTCAGCTGCCTAAAAATTCAGAAGGCTTTGCGATAGATTTAAGCAAGGAGAGTAATATCGGGAGCTTCTTTACGAAAATTGGAAATTTTGACCATCTGATTTATACAGCTGGTGAGAATCTTCAATTAAACCTTATTAGTGAAACCGATATTGATACTACAAAATCATTTTTTGACCTGCGTTTCTGGAGTGCTGTTACGGCGGTAAAATATGCTACGCCTTTTATAAATCAGGGTGGTTCTATTTCCCTCACCAGCGGAACTGCCAATGCACGTCCGGGAGCGGGATGGTCAATTGCTTCTGCTATATGCGGCGCTATGGAGGCTTTTGTAAGGGCTATGGCAGTTGAATTAGCTCCTATTCGGGTTAATTGTGTAGTGCCGGGTGTTTTAAGAAGCAATTTGTGGGATATAATGCCCCATGCCGATCGCGAGGCTATGTATAATCATTATGAAGATACGCTCCTCCTGAAAAGAGTGGGCGAAACTGAAGATGTTGCCGACGGATTCTTATATCTGATGAAACAACAGCATGGGACAGGACAAAGCCTCGTTATTGATGGTGGGACATTGTTAACATGAACCAAAAAGTGAATTAAAAGCCGGTATCGGCTTTTTGTTGATAATATCATAAAAAGAAGCCTTGACTAAAATTCAAGTTCCAAATAAAAAAAAGCTACGATTTTTTAAACTTATAAAAAACATAGAGAACACTCAGCTGTATAGGGATTAATGCTAATAATTTTCCATCAATCCCCAACGGGACATCCAAACCAAATTCATAAAGCCAATGAAAGACAGCCTCTACTTCCAGTAAGCCAATGTCTTTAAATCCTCCATAAAATGTATAGAAATTTGTCCCGTCGAGGTCACAAACAAGCCAAATGGCGCCAATTGGCGCCATTTTTATTAAAAAAAACTATTTAGCAATATATTAGATCATTTTTTTATTTCTTCGTAAAACCTTTTCTTGTCATTTCTCCCCAGCCTTTAGTTCCCATGATTTTTTCTTTATAACCAATTAAGGCGGCATAAACTGTTAGTGGATGAAAATAGATAGGTTCTATGAGAGCAGCAATCAAAAGTTTAAAAAAATCGGTTTGTTTTGGGTATTTGTGATAAGAATACTCTTCACTATAAAGTGCTATAACCGAAAACATAACAGCAAAAAAGTAAACAAAAAGAACCAGCAATACGAAAAAATGCCAGTTGAGTAAGCCCATTACAATAAATACAAATGTTATTACAAGGCCAATAAATTCTATACCGGGAGCTAGGAATTCAAACAATGTCCAATAAGGCACACTAATCATACCCAACAATTTGTACTTCGGATTCAGAAACATTTTTTTGTGCAGACTAAGTGTTTCAATTGTCCCTCTCATCCAGCGGCTGCGCTGTTTCTTAAATATTTTAAAATCTTCAGGTGCTTCTGTCCAGCAAAGCGGATCCGGTATGTAACTAACACAGTAGGGTATTTTATTTTCCAGCATATAACGGCGCATTCTCACCACCAGTTCCATATCTTCACCAACTGTTTTTGTGTTATAACCACCAGCCAGTAAAGCGATCTCTTTGTCAAAGGCGCCAAATGCACCACTTATAAGCAATAAGCCATCCAGCCTGCTCCATGCCATTCTGCCTAAAAGAAACGCTCTCAAATATTCTAACACTTGTATTCTCGGGAGCATCTTATCTGGAATATTTACCTCAACTAAACGACCGTTTTTAATAACACACTGGTTTGCTATCCTGACTACGCCACCAGTAGCGATAATACGTTTACCGTAAGATTCCAGAAAAGGTTTCGCCAGCTTGAGTAACGAATCTTTGTCCAGTATACAATCAACATCAATACAAACCACATAAGGATTTTGGGCGATATTAAGTCCGACATTTAGTGCATCGGCTTTACCTCCATTTTCCTTATCAACTACGATTAGTTTTTTGAAAGCAGCATTTCTGGAACTATAAATTCCCCTAATTTTTTTTGTTTCTATTTTTGGATGAATAGCAAGTTCTGTCAGGACAAGATCGTACTTTTTAATCAGGATTTCCATAGAATTGTCCTTGCTTCCGTCGTTGACCACAATAACCTGGTAATTATTGTAATTAAGGGAAAGTAGTGATTTTACATTTTCTTCAATTGTAAAACCTTCATTGTAAGCAGGAGCTATTAGAGAGAGGCTTGGCGCAAATTCACTTGTCAGAAGCACATCATAATCAACAAAACTATTCTTTTTAAGATATTCCCTAAGTTCTCTGGTAGATAAGTGAGCCAGTAAAAGATAAGAAGACATAATCAGTACTGCATAACCAATTATAAGGATCAGATATTCCTCAAAAAACATTGCTAATTCAGTAGTAAAAAAAGTCATTGTTTATTCTATTAAACAGTTAATTGCTGAAGTACATTTTGCGCTTCGTACTTTATTAATGTATTGGGTGCATTAGCAACCAGCTTTGTCAGGTAAGGAATTTTTTGTGTTAGTTTAAGCTCCTTAATAAGTTTTAAGCCCAGTGCAATTACGGTTGTATTTTGAGATTCAAGTAATAACTCAACCCCTTTAATATCGCCAATATCGTGCTTTTTGAAAGCATGTATGATATTGATCTGAGTCCAGTCATCAATTGGATCTGGATGCTCTGTGAGATACGGCAGGCTTTTTGTACCTCCAAGCTTTATAGCAGCATTCACGGCTGTGATTTTTAAAATTTTATTTCCGCTTTTAGAAGCTTTAACGATACTATCAAAAGCATCAGTACAATTTATTTCTGATAATTCTGTAATTCCTTTGCATTTTACTTCCCACCTCAGGCTCCTGAGTTTTTTGAAGGAATCTTTTATCAATCCTGAATCTTTGTAAAACTGCTCTAACTTTTCGGCATAATTTCCTTGGTAATTTTTATGAAGATTCATAATCGAATCGATCATAACTTCCCTGAAAAAGGAATTACGAAAGAGTTTATTAAAATTTTCCTCCTTATTAACTTCTGAAAAGGACATGTCCTGAAAAACCACCGAAAACATTAATTTTTCAATAATGATAGTATATTCCGTAAGGCGTCTGTTTCTTCTTATCTTCCTGCTTCGGCTGCTTATTATTATTAAATATAGAATAAATGATGTTAGTATAAACAGGCCTATGGACAGAATTAAAAAAGGTTCTACCCAGGTTCCGCTCTTATAAAGTTCCCATAGTTTCGTCATATCAGAAGCGTTTCGTTAGAATTACCTGAACATTGAATCTATTTCTGTAGGCATCAGGCAGATACTCTTCGTACTCGTAAAGAAAGACAGGTCTGATAAAAAAGGAATTACCAAGACGACGTTGGTATTGTATACCTGCTCTGTATGACCTTAAAGGTTGCGTCAGGTTATTGTAAAGATAAAGATATGGGACATTTCCATATTGCAGTTCAAACCTTATGATGCTTTCTTTTTCTTCATTTGTGTTCTGAAAACTCAAGACATGAGAAAATAATTCGTTTGTCGTATCGTAATAAGGTCTGTAGGAAATTGTATTGGCACCAATATGGTATGCCAATTGTCCTGTTAATAAGGTTACATCTTCTGTTTCAAAATGCATATACCGAACACCCAAGGCATAGTCAAACTTTTTATGCGGAACAAAATAATACTCAACACCGGCTTTTGCTACAGGAAACACAGTCTCTCCTGTTGAAACCCCACCATTCACATACAAATAGTTCTTTTTAGCGAAAGTTTGATAATAGTCTGCTTCAAACAGCATTTGTGTATCGCCATTTACATGACCTGCATTAGCGCGTCCCACAAGTGCTGATTTGGTGAACTTATGAGAGTACTCGACATAGCCATAATGCAATGGTGATTGTCCGGGACTCGACGTAGAAATATTTAAATAAGAAGCCGATATTGCATTAGTTGCCTTCTCTCCAATCAGTGTTCTCACTCCTCTAAAGGCCTGAGTACTGTTATCTGTAATTGATACTTTTTCGATAATGGCTAAAGCTTCTTTGTCGCGATTTAGTTTTTCAAGACAGGTCACTTTAATCCGTAAAACATCAAGCGAATTGGGTTCAATAGCCAAATACCGATCGCAATACGTAATACACTTATCGAATTGTTGTGACCAATAGTACGTATTGATAATCGCCAATAAAGCATCGGGACTTGAATTGATCCTGTCTACCATTGGCTCTAAAATTTTAATGGAAGCGTTGTAGTCTTTTTTCCAGCTGTAAATACGTCCGTTGTAAATTTTTATTTCTTCATTCTCAGGGAATTTTACACTTAAAGGTTCAGTGAGTGCTAAAGCAGCATCATAGTTACCTTTCTCTGCTTCACGCTTTGCGTGCCTCATTACATCATCAATAGTATCTTTCTGTGCCAATACGACAGGAGAAATAAGCAGCAGGAAAATTGTATAATATAGAAACTTCATTAAGCACGCGTTTTTAGTAATTTATTAATTCTCACTAAAAGCACGGCCGGACTAACGGGTTTCGCAATGAACTCGTTTGCGCCAAGATCAAATGAATCGAGTTCCGTTTGCTCTACACCTGAAGAAGTAAAAATAATGATCGGAACATCAGAGCCTATGGTTTCTCTCACATATTGCGTAATTTCCATTCCGCTTATGCCTGGCATGTTGATGTCTGTCAGGATCAAGTCATAATTATTTGTTTCAATTGCATCTAATGCTTCTTTTCCATCAGAAAACTGGTCAACGGAAAATCCCTTCGACTCCAGGAAAAAGGATAATGATTTACGCAGCATATCATTATCTTCAGATAAAATGATTCTCATAGGTTACTTAATTTTGAGGCAAATTTGCTTTTATAGCTTTTGGATCTAACGTAAAGCTAGAGTATATTTCTCTCTTTTCATAGCTCATTTAGAATTTTAACTACTTCTTTAACGCCATAATTTAACAGGTTAATTTGATTGGCCGTTTCAGAAGTGAACTGTCCCATTGTAGCATCTCCCTCAATAATAGACAAAGAATGACTAAGATCCATTAGCATAAACATGTCTACACTAGACTTCATGTTGTGCGATAATTTCTTTACTTTATCATGACTTTTGCTATTGAATGCTTCTTCTAAATGCTCCAATTCGGCCGGGATTTTTTCTATAAAAAGACTTATCATTTCTTTTTTAAACGCCGGATCACCACACGCCATCTCGTCTAAATAAGAAAAGTCGATTTTCCTTTTCTTTACAGCATTTAGATCTTTGTTCATTACCGTCTTAATAGCCTTTAAAAGTACTGGCTGCTTAAATGGTTTTGGTACGTAAGCATCCATACCGACATCAAAACAACGTTCCTGCTCACCTACCAGCGAGTGCGCTGTCATGGCGATAATCGGAATGGTTAATTTCATTTCATTCCTGATATATTCTGTCGTTTGATAACCATCTTTAACGGGCATCTGAAGATCCATCAGTACCAGATCATATCTGTTTTTGGATAACAATGCTATTCCTTCTTCTCCATTTTCGGCAATATCCAATTCAAAACCAAAATTTTGAATAACACTTCTTACCAATTTCTGGTTTAAAAGATTGTCTTCGCAAAGCAGTATTTTAAGTTTACCCAGTTTATCTTCTGAAACTGCTTCTGCAGCTATTTCATCATGGTTTACTTTTTTATACTGAAACACAAAGAAAAACTCCGAGCCTCTGTTTGGTTTGCTTTTCACCTGAATTTCACTTCCGTGCAATTCAACCAGCTGTTTGACAATATTGAGACCAAGACCGGTACCGCCAAATCTTCTGGTTGTACTTTCTTCTGCTTGTTTAAATCGTTCAAAAATAGTTGCAAGTTTATCCTCAGGTATACCAATACCGGTATCTTTAACTGAAAATCTGAGCGCATAATGATCCTCTGTTTCATCAACTAATTTTACAGAAACCGTAACTTCTCCTTCTTCGGTAAATTTTAGGGCATTTCCTGTAAGGTTAACCAAAATCTGATTTAGTCTTCCGTGATCACCAATTACATTGTCGGGCATATCAGCATCAAGGAAAAGATTAAATTCAATGTCTTTCGGAACTTTTACTTTTAGCAGCTTATAAATATGTTTAAGTGTCTTTTTTAAATTGAAGGACTGCCCTTCAATAACCAAGTTACCAGATTCTATTTTAGAAAGATCTAAAATGTCGTTAACAATCAAAAGTAAATTTTCTCCTGCTATCTGAACACTACCAATGTAATCCTGTTGAACCGTATCCAATTTGGTTTGGGCTAAAAGGTCTGTAAAACCAATAATGGCATTTAACGGAGTTCTGATTTCGTGGCTCATATTGGCCAAAAAACTATCTTTCGCCAAGACAGCACGTTCGGCTATCTTTTTCTGGGCGTCAAGTTCAATGTTTTTTGTTCTTAATTCCAATTGGTTTATCACGTGTTTTGCTACTATAGAAATGGCATTACGCTGGTTTTCGTTAAGTTCTTTACTAACATGATCGATGGCACAAATAGTTCCAATATTATAACCGTCGGGTGTTGTTAACGGAACTCCTGCGTAGAACCTCACCTTAAAACCGCCAGTAACATTGGGATCATCTTTAAATCTTTCGTTTAAATGCGTATCCGGTATTTCAACCATATCCGACTCCAAAATGGTGTATCGGCAAAAACTAATTTCCCTCGGCACCTCTGGTACACCAATTCCAATTTCAGATTTAAACCACTGACGGCTTTCATCAATAAAGGAAATATGCGCTATTGGTACGCCACAGATATAAGAAACAAGTTTAGTTGCATCATCAAAAGCATGTTCGGGTAAAGTGTCCAGAATATTATAGCGCTTTAAAGCTGCCAAACGCGCTAATTCGTTGTGTGGTATTGGAATTTCTGTATTCATTCTCTTAAAAGTAAAATGCATAAATATAAAAAATCTAATTAAACCATATCAAAAAAATTAACCATTACAATTCATTTTAAAGATAAATAGATTAAGTTTTAGTCAAGCATAATAAAATGAAATAATAATTTCTGCTCTAAATAAAATTACTTTTTTAAATTTTATTTAGAGCATCCCCAACAGGACATCCAAACCAAATACTTTAAGCCAACGAAAGACAGCCTTTACCAGTAGTAGGCCAATATCTTCAAATCATCCAAAAAAAATGTTGAAATTTGTCCCGTCGGGGTCACAAACAAGCCAAATGGCGCCAATTGAAGACAATTGGCGCCATTTTTTTATAATCTCACTTATTTTTATTAGTCTAAAGAGCCGGGCTCCTCAGCAGCCCTACCCGATAGAAGTGGAAATCCTTTTTTGCCGGCGTTCGGCAGAAAAGATTGCAACGGATAGCGGGAAAAAACTCAAAAAAAAAAAATAATATCAAACCGAAAAAGATATAGCAAAAAATTACGACAAGCACCACCGTAATTCCCAAACCAAATCAAAGACCCAAAAACCGCAGCAGAAAACACCCAACCCCTATAACCCGCACAACCCTTATAAGGAACCCCAAAGCGGCCCCAAAGACATAACCTGAAAGGACATTGAAGGACCTTGTAGAGAATGACCCTTTAAAGGGGGTTTGAAACCGATTCTAAAAACTAAAAATAAATTCGGCACGATAATTTAATGACTGCCAGTATAGTTGGAACAAAAGCAGAGAAGATAACTTAAATTTTAAGCCAACAACCCCCCCTCACCCCTTGACAAACCTGAACTTTTTACCTATTTTTGCCCCATGACCCCAGAAGAAATAAAACGCTATTTTGAAGCCACTCCCCTGCCTGAGGAAGTGGAGTTAAAGCCCTGGGCTAAAATCACAGATTCCCAGCTTTTCCTTAAAAGCTGTTTCCTTACTATATACCATTATAAAGGAGACCTTGAGATGTGCCCTGCCTGGTGGCATTTAAAAGAGTTCTATACACTTGTAAGGCGAGCTTCAAAGGAAACTAAAAGCGAGAATCAATCGGAATAAAGCTGAAATCTGCAGCCCTGCTTTAAACTCATCTTTATGCTTACTAAATAGTGATGGGCATACCCTGGTCTAGATTCCCCGGGCAATTCCTGATACTGGATCAATAGAGGTCTAAAACTAAATCAGCTGATTTTAAGCTACAGCAAAACAGCATCCAGGTAAAACAACTCATTCAAAGTCTACTGCTGCACAGCTAAGAGATTTAATATATTATTGTTATATTCGCTAAAGAATCTTACCAATGGCACAAAGCCGGCTATAAAAGCCATACTCATTGGCGGGACAATTGGAATCTTTCTTTTAGTCCATTTCGCAGATAAAGGGTGGATTGCAAAGGATAATCCGAATAACAAACACTTTTACATCTGACAAAAGGGGCGGCAAGAATTTACAAAACTGGCGATAGACCATTCACAAATAAAATCAGAAAAACATGAGTATCATTAACAATTACGATAATTTCTTTCTGCCTGTCGACAATATTGACCAAGCAAAAGAGTTCTATACAAAAAAGCTTGGGCTTGGCATCAAGTTTGACTTTCCTGATAAAGGTATGACTGCTTTTAAAGTTGGTAGTAACGAACCTGCAATTATTGTGACCACTATTAAAAATGCGAAACCCGCAATTTGGTTCACCGTTGACAATGTTCAAGATGCATACGAAGACCTAAAACAAAAAGGAGTTGAGTTTTTAAGTGAGCCGTTCGAGATTAAGACCGGACTCTCTGTTGAGTTCAAAGATCCGTTCGGAAATAAATTGGGATTGACAGACTATTCTAAAATGCCAAAATCGACTATCTAATCTTCGTTTTCAACTTAAAATTTCAATATTTTCCAAGGACTCGGATGCTTCGCGTGTTCGGCAAATCCGAAAATAGAGATTAATTTAATATCAAACCTGCGGTAGTGCCAGAAAGTTGTAGGCAATTTTGGACACCACATAAATTTAAAATCATAATCGTATGAAGTATATATTTACACTATTCTTTGTAGTTATCCTTATGACTAATTGTTATAGTCAAAATAAAGATAGAGAGGAGTTAAAAAAAGTATCCAATGAGATATTGACATACATTAAAGAATACTCAATAGTTACTGACTCCATAAACTGGAAAGAATTCCGTAGAGATATTTTGACAAAAATTACAAAATTGGATGACGTTGATTCAAATAAAATTATCTTTTCTTCAATTCTGGATAAACTACGACAGTACGGAGATTTTCATTCTTTTTATTCTGATAAGTCTAATTTAAAAAAAATAGTATCAAACGATACAACTTTAAATTATCCATCATCAAAAATTATCGATGATTCAATTGGCTATATTTCTCTACCTACACATTTGTCGATGAATGAAAAAGATAATTTTATCTATGCCGATACATTAAGAAAACAAATTCGATTATTGGATGAAAAATATTCCATAAAAGGCTGGATTGTAGATTTAAGAGGAAATGGGGGCGGAAATATGTGGCCAATGTTAGCAGGGCTAAACCCAATTATTGAAGATGGAACTGTCGGATATTTCGTGTCAAAAGGAAAAAGAATAAAATGGCAAAGTACTTCTAAAAACAAGTATAAATGCAAAAACCTACATAACAAGATAGCAATATTAATTGATTCATTAACAGGTAGCAGTGGAGAAATGGCAGCAATATCATTGTTAGGCAGGGAAAATTCAAAATCTTTTGGAACAAAAACAAGTGGTTATACTACAGCAAATCAGAATTTTAAATTATCAAATGGAGCAATGCTTTTTTTAGCGACTGCCTATTGCGAAGATAGAACAAAGAAAAAATACATCGGAAAGATAACTCCTGATGTTGAAGTTTCAGATAACACAAAAACCATAACAAAATCTAAAGAATGGTTACTCGAATAACAATAAACTGTCTACAACAAAGTTTTGTCAAGATCTGGTTTCCCACCAGGTATTTAAAAAAGGGAGAATCAAGGCAGTAAATCTGGATAAAAACCAATATATAATCGACTTTTTTGAAATTGGCAAAGAAAAGCCAATAGACTTCAATTTCCGCTTCCTGCAAAAAATAACCGACGATTCTACTTCAGAATCAAATGAAAATATTAATAAAGATTCTGCACAGGATTTACAATCTCATTTGAAATCCCAAAAAAATCCATTTGACGAGAACCTCAATGAGCTTGCAGATGCAGAGTCTTCAGAGGATCAGCAATTTGGTAAAGACGCAAAAGCTATTTCAGGCGAGAGTTTAGGTTCAGACATTGCTACCGATACAGCTAAAAACAAGGACAAAAAATGGTGGAAGTTCTGAAAAATAAAATTTCTATTGATAACTTTTTCCTTTACATCGTGCCAAGCTTTTTTTTAATAGATTTAGATTCAAAGTAAAAATGTTCTTTTTTTTCCTTTTTTATTAAAGCTATTTGCCTACTAATGTAGTAATCATCACTTTAAATCTATTATCTAGCAAATCTCTGGCATATGAAATTCTCTTTTCATAACTTCCCAAAAAAGGACATTTACAACAACAATTATTAAAGCTATTTCAGGCTGGGACAAACCTACAAAACAGAATACAAGACTATACTTCAAAATTTAATTCCCTTTTACAACCTTTTATTATAATTATCAATAAGTAAAGAAGCTCCATTTGTAGATGATAATTCTTCCAGACTTGTTTCACAAAGGGCGTCTATTCTACACATTTGATCTATATTTGATTGTAATTTCCCTGCAGATTCATCAAATATAGAAATGTTTTCAATAGCCATTTTTACTATCTCAATTAACTTTATAAAATCATTTTTAGACAATTTATCGTCTGATATATAATTTTCCAACCTTGCCCCTTGCCTGTACTTAGGAGAGTTTTCAATCCCCATAAACATAAACATCCATGACTTATTATATTTACCAATTGTTTTTACAATTCCTATGTAATCTGCAATTAACTCATCGTGCAGGTTATTCGACGCTATTCCGAATTTTTTAAGAGTGTACAGATGGGTACATTCATGTTTTTCTCTAATCGAAAGGGAATACAATAACCAAAGACTTTCATTCAATCCCAACTGCTTTGCAGACACATTACTATAAGGTTTTGTACTTATAATGATTAACTTATCTTTATATAAGCTATAATTTGGTAAAATATTCAGGTAAAACTCTTTGCTCCAATTATCTACAGTATGGCTTGTTAACCAATCACTTTTTAAACTAGCTATTTTTTGCCAATTATTGAGTCCATTAATCAAAACTGCACCCATTGATTGCGGCACAGGTTTAGGATTATTTTTATACAATAAGCACTGCAGAATTTTTATAAAGTCTTCTTGATCTGGAACTGTTAGTATTGGTATTTTACCCGCAATACTTTCACCAATTTTGAGGGTTATATTTTTAGGATCGTTTAATCTTAATGCAGAAGCCAATTTTATATTTTCTGTTTTACCTTTCAAAACTACATCTTTGTATTCTTGTTTTTCTTCTATCCCTAATTCAATTGGAAAGTTCAATTGCGGATAGCACTTTTTTAATTCATTAAATAATAATTTATCCTCAGTAATTTTTTTGGCAAGATCTTCCCAGTATTCAATACCTGTTTCATTTTCGAAAGAAAGTATTGTTTTGTTTGATTTAAATTTATTTGATAAGTAGGTTTTCAGTTCCTCAGAAAGACCATTATCAATGAGAGGTACTTCTTCTTTAAAAGGAGATTGATTTACCATTGTTAAGCAATTTGACGTTTAGCAAGTTCTGTAAACAAACCTTCCATTTGAATTAACTCATCATAAGTTCCTGATTCTTTGATTTCTCCTTTTTCCAGAACAAAAATACGGTCAGCATTTTTTATAGTACTCAACCTATGTGCAATAACGATGCGGGTAGCCTGAAGTTTATCTAAACTTTCGGCTACAATATTTTGAGTTTTATTGTCCAGAGCGCTTGTGGCCTCATCCATAAATAATAATCTGGGTTTATGAACAATTGCTCTGGCAATCATTAATCTTTGTCTTTGACCTCCTGAAAATGTGCCTGCTCCTTCACTAATAAAGGTATGCATTTCCATAGGCATATTCTTTATGTCATCTTCCATACCGGCCATACGCGCTGCTTCCCAGGCATCTTCAAGTGTTAATTCTGAATTGCCCACAATGTTTTGATAAATACTCCCCGACATAAGAGTTCCATTTTGCAGGACTACACCTATTTGTCGTCTTGTGAGTTCTTTATTCATTGCGTCAAATGTGTTTCCATCATAGAATATAGAACCTAACTCCGCGTGTTCAAAACCTAATAAAAGTCTCATGATTGTTGACTTTCCAGAACCAGACGCGCCAACAAAAGCAACCATTTCGCCGGGCTTTATTTTAAATGTAACATTTTTTAAAATTAGCGGCTGGTCTTCATAATATCTAAAGGAAATAGAATTCAGTTCAATTTCTCCCATTAACTCACCCGGATCAATACTATCTTCTATCGATTCTGGTTTTTCTTCTAAAATTGGTTTTACTCTTTCGTACAAAGGAATAACGCTAAGAGACGTAATAAATGCCATACTTAATCGTAAACTATCATTTAAAAATTTATTAAAGGAAATGATAAAAGCCATAAATGATCCTACCGATAATATCGCGGGATTTTGAGCATTTTGAGCATTTAAAACCGTGTAATATATAAATGAAAAAAATAAAATACTTGTAAAAAGTGGATATGAGCTATTAAAAACTTCTACAAAGTTTTGATAACTCCCCGAACTAAATCCTAATTTTTTTAATTTTGAAAACTTGTCACCCCATAATGAAAAAATTCTTTTCTCACCTCCGGTTATTCTTATTTTACTAATTCCGGATAAAAACTCAAAAAGAAAACCCTGAATTTCTCCTTCGTATCGAGACACACCACGATCATGCTTCAATTTTAGCCAGCCCATTACAACCATAAAAACAATAGCAATTAGAGCAAGTCCAACTCCTACCCATGCTAAACCCGAATCATAATAAAAAAGAAGTAATAAATTTACAAATGAAAATGCACCACTAAGTACAACTGTCATAAGTGTATTTGAAAGGATTTGTCTTATTGAATTAATACTTAGAACTCTATTTGTAAGGTCACCAGAAGTATATTTTTTATAAAAGGTTACAGGTAATCTAAGTATATAGTCCATCACTCCGGCTTGCAGGTTAATACTGGATTTTGACTCTACTCTCATTTGTAAGACTCCTTGCGTAAGCTGCAGTCCGGCAGATACCAAAGCTATAATGATCATAATCGTGAAGATTTCTAAATGTATAGATTTGTCTGCAGTTGGTATTACATCATCATATATCATCCCGGACAGTACAGGAATTAACAGACCAATCAGACTTCCGAGAAAAGAAGCCAGTAATAATAGTTTGGCATCTTTTTTTACGCCATTCATAGCAAAACTTACTACTTTTTTTATGGAATCCATTTTTACATCAAATCCAGAAAAAAACATATACCCTATAGGATCTAAAGATTGGGCTATTTCATTATCGACAACAGTTTCTGTTCCTTTTGAAAGATTTTTGATGATATAAGTTGTCGAATTTTGCTGTATAAGAGCAACAGGTTCATTAGACTCTTTTATAAAGGCTAATAAATGCCCGTTTTCATCTTTCCACCAGACATCTCTCAAAATAATTTTTCGTATTCTTACTTTAGAGCTTTGAGCAATAGCATATAGAAGATTGTTTGCGTTGTGTATATCTGATTCAAAATGTTTTGGCTCCTGACATGTAAAGCCGGCATGTTCTCCAATTAATTGACATGTTAAATACAGTATGTTTTGCTTTTTATTATTCGGGTGATGTAATTTTTTTTTACTACCTGTAACTATAGATTTTATTTTTTCTAAAGTATTTTTTAATTCTTCTTCCTGATGAATTAATTTATCATTGAGGTTATTGTTTTCGAACAAACTATTGATCTCCATATTTTTGCAAAGCTGATTGTAAAAATGGACTTGTAATTTTTCTAAAGCAATTAAAAAATTAATTTCATCTTCTAAAACCTCTCTGGTACTCATCAATTTCAGCTCACAAAATTCAGACAAGGATCTAACCCATAACTTATTACAAACAGGAATTGGAAATTGTAGGGTATCGTCTGAGTTAATAGCTTCCTGTTCGGAGAAAACGGAAAGTTTTCCCTGAATTAAACTGATCCAATTTATTCCCTGAGAAGGGTATGCTATGGTATTTTGATTTAAAATAAAATCATTATAGCTGTCAAATGTGGTGTAAGATTTTGGAGCGTTACCCGAATTAATTTTAAATGACGTTTTTAAGATCCATTTATCAATCATACTTTTTAGAAAGAAATGATCTATAGTAATGAGCTCGTGTTTATTTATACATAATAAATTGGCCTCGTTTGAAAAAACAATTAAACGTATATCATCCTTACAGTCAGGAGATAGTAAACTAAATAATAGCTCTCCTTTTTTTGCAGAATAAAGATATTTTAGCGCACATAGGTATTCTCCGTTTTCATCAACTCTGGCATAAAACACATTTACTTCACCAGAAAGTACCATCCAGAATTTACCGGAACTATTCAGTATCAATGGTTCTTCAACTCCTATAGCTATTTTATCTTTCGTTGACATATCTTAATTTTATTTTGTTTCAATCAATTTTGCATAAACACCATTTTGTTTTAATAATTCTTTATGAGAGCCTCGTTCTACGATTTTACCTAACTCCATTACAATTATTTCATCACAATCCATTATAGTGCTTAATCTATGGGCAACGATTAAACAAGTACATCCTCTTTTCTTAATATTATCCATCACAATTTTTTCTGTAGTAGAATCTAACGCACTTGTAGCTTCATCCATAATTAAAATTGTTGGGTTACAAACTAATGCTCTTGCAATTTCTATTCGCTGACGTTGTCCGCCACTAAAATTCGAACCACCTTCTAATACAGAACTTTCGTACCCATCACTTCTGGCAGCAATAACATCATGAATATCAGCATCTCTTGCTGAGTTTATGATGTTTTTTTCAGGAATCATAGTATCCCAAAAAGAAATATTTTCTTTGATGGTACCATTAAAAACCAGGACATCCTGATCTATTACCGCTAACGATTCTGTTATGATATGTCTGGGTATATGAGTTCTGTTTTTATTATCAAGTAAAATATCTCCCTCCCACGGATCATAAAGTCCTGAAGCTATTCTTGCAATGGTCGACTTTCCGCTCCCCGAACCTCCAACTAATGCTACTCTGCTTCCGGGTCTTAATTTTAAACTAAAGTTTTCTATTAACGCAGGCATGGTGCGAGTATATCCAAAAGTGACATTCTTCATTTCGAAGTAGCCAATCAATTTATTATTAGTAAATTGATTTTTTGTCTTTTGGATAGTTTCATCTTCCGTTTCTATAAATTGTTTGTCAATCTCATAGTTCATTACATCATCGATACGCGCCATATCACTTTCTGTTTCGTGCAGCATGGCTCCTGCCGATACCAGTTGGTTGACCGGAGTAATAAAATTATTCATTAAGAAAGTAAAAGCAACTAAAGCTCCCAAAGTCATTTCTCCTTCCATTATCCTTAATGCGCCGATTCCTAAAATGAGAGTATTGGTTAAAGATAAAATTAGATTTGGAAGTATATTGAGCCTTATTGTCAACCATCCAAATTCCTGTTGAGCGTTCATTACCTTTGCCAAATATCCGATCCAATTGGTAAAAAAATCATTTTCTCTACCAGATGATTTCAATGTCTCAATCATACTAATTCCTGAGGTAGTTGTTCCTAATAACTTTCCCATTTCATTGCTTAATCTTCTACTTCCGTCTTTTCTGGCTGTTGAAACATACTTTAAGGCGGCAACATTTAGTGCTGCCATAAAAACACCAATTAAAGTCAGGAGAACATCATAAGAGAACATTAAAATGGCATAAAAAATCACCACGATAACATTTAATGCAGCATTTGCCAAATCACCACTTAGTAGTTTTGCTACTTTATCATTTAATGCGACTCTGTTACCTATTTCGCCACTGTATCGTTGAGTAAAAAAAGCAATTGGTAAATGAAAAACATGCCAAAGAAATTTACTGGAAGTTACCAGCGCCAATTTTGTTTCTAATTTAAGTAAAAAGTACTGCTGGAGATAAACCAAAGAAGCATTCACAATTAAGACTACACCCATAATTAGTAAAAGGGGCATTACAAAACCTGAAAAATTATTGATCAAATATTTATCTATAAATATTTTAAGGAATGAAGGAATTACTAAACCTGGAATTACTAAAAATAAGCTCGTAATAACAATGTAGGCAATACTTAATTTAGAATTAGCAATTCTTGAAATCAAAGATGTCATTAATCCTTTTTTATGATTTCCTTTTTCAAATTCTTTTGATGGACTAAAGGTTAAAACTACACCTGTATAACAATCGTCAAATTCCTGATGACTTACAGAATATCTTCCTTGTGCAGGATCACTAAGGTAAACCCTCTTTTTTGTAAAACCCTCCAGGACTAAAAAATGGTTAAAATTCCAGAAGATAATCGATGGAGTTTCTAATTGCATTAGTTTTTCAATAGATTTCGCATAGCCTTTTCCTTCTAATCCGTACTCTTTGGCTGCTTTTAAAATATTGGTCGCTTTCAATCCGTCTCGTGATACTCCACACGCTATTCTCAATTTTTCTAACGGAACAAACTTGCCAAAATGTCCTAAAATAATACTTAAAGCTGCGGCACCACATTCAACGCCTTCCATTTGTAAAACAGTCGGTACTTTAACAGGCTTAGCTGGTTTCTTGATAAGTATGTTTGTGTTATTTTTCATTTGATGGATCAATATAGGTCGAAAAATTTCTTAAATGCAGGAACAACTAGTGTTACAGGAGGCTCTTGTTTAATAGTAATTTTACCTAAACATGACGTGCCTTCTTTCAGAAAAATATCAGGTCCTTTAGCAGAAGTCCATTTATAGCCACTATACGATACAGCATCTTTTTCAAAATCAACGTAAACCTCAAACAAAGGACCGCCTGTTAATAGTTGTTTGGTAAGCTGATCATTTTTAACAGAGGTTAGCATTCCTTGTTGTGTTATCGGAAAATCAGATACATACGTTACTTTTCCTTTTATAAAACCATATTCTTCAGGTTGCACGGTCGAAGGTACAATTAGAGCTTCCATTCCTTTTTTAATTTTTTTTCCATCTTTGGAAGGAATGTAAAGAATTCCTCTTAGTTGAGATTGTTTTGTATTAAGTGTATTTTTAAGTTTAAATAAGGGAGATCCCGCTGAAACTACTATTCCGGCATCGGTTAAAACTTCCACTACTTCTCCGTCATACGGACTTTTTACATTTCTTTGATTGTCATATTTTTCAGTTAAAAACTGAAGATTTCTTTCCGCTTCCGCAATTCTTTGTCTTTGTAATGTAACTTTCTGTTGTGTATCAAATCCCAAATTATTTTGTTGACTGGATGTTTCTACGATTTGTCCTTTTAATCTCTCGATTGTATTTTTTGAAGCCTCTATTTGTTGTTTTGTAGTTGCAACTTGCGATTTCGTTATTAAACTCTTTTCAAGAAGGGCATTCTCTGATTCCAATTGATTATTCAGAAATATGATTTTCTTTTTTTCGGATTCGATTTCACCTGTAATACTTACACGTGACTGACTAATTATTTGACCTTGTAACTGAGCGCCTTGATTTCCGTAAGACATTAGCTTTTCCATTTCAAATTTTCTGTCTGACAATACCACTTTTGCATCTTCTATTTGTTGAAATAGTTCCGGTTGACGTATTGTAGCTATAACATCTCCTTTTTTAACATTATTACCTATGGCTATTTTTAAGTCTATTAATTGTCCTTGTGCAGTAGCCACTACTTCATGAACGTCTCCACCCAATACAACGCCAACCACATCCAATTTTGTTTTTACAGTACCCATAAATGACCAGATTAATGCTGTAAAAACTGCCACCATAATGGTAATTAGAGCTATCCAGGCTTTTGTGCCGGTAACTTTAATCAATTGATCAAGTTTTTCTGGAGTAGAAAGTTTTTCTAATGCCGATTTTCTAAAAAAAGGTGCTGACATAATGTTATTTATTTTTAATTTTCCGTCTTCGGAATCGTATAAAATGCATTTTGAGTGATTTTGAACCCAAGCTCTTCTTTAGAAATAAGGGTACCGGTTTCATGTCTAAGAATTAGGATTGCATTTGAAAATTGTTCCCGTGCGCTTAAATTTTGTAATTCTGAAGAAGTAAGTCTTTCCTGAAATATCATCAAATTTAAAAGTGTAGTCAAACCTGCCTGAAACTTTATCTGTTCATTGTTATATGCATTTAGACAAAAACCATAAGCTTCTTCTGATTTCTCGACAATTAAAGCATTGTTAATCAAATTATTGATTGCTATATCGATATTCAATTCAATATTTCTTTGCGTGTTTTCATTTATTGTAGATTGATTTTGCAAAGCGATTTTACGTATTGCATAATTCCCTTTGGCCAGATTGTTATTCAGTGGAAAAGCAAATGTTAGTTTAGCTCCGCCTCCTACGTCCCGACCGTGATTATTAGTAAGAGAAGCCCAGGATTGGTCAATACCATTTCCGGCGCTTGTACTTCCATAATAAGCAAATGCTGATAAATTCAATACAGGTTTTAGATTGTTTTCTGCTACAAGGTACTGAAATTCAACTGCTTTGTATTCTTCTCCATTTGCCTTTACATCACCTCTGTTATCCTTGGCAAGTTTAATAAGTGCCTCTTTATTAATACTCCCCACATATCCGGATTCTGAAATAGTGGGAAAGTCATTAACCGGAATATCCAATTTTTGACTTTCTTCATCGATTAGACCAATAACTCTCCCTAAATTTAATCTTGCATTATATAAATCTTGTTTTGCAGAAGCGGTTAACCTTTCCTGATTGCTTAAATCGGCATTGACCTGAGCTAAATCACTTTCTGGTTTTTTATCCGCTTTTACAAGTTCAATAGTCATATTTAATACGTCTCTTACCCTATTTTCATTTTGAATATAAATGGCCAGACTTTTATACGACGTATAGTAATTCCAATAGGCAATACCAATTTGCTCAACTTCATAAGAATTGGTAAATTCAGAATCATATTTACTTTTATTGATATAAAAAACAGAAGCTTTTTCTAAGGCTGTAGTTATCTTTGCTCCCCTTCCTCTTAAAAGAGGCTGGGTTAATTGAAGATTAACAGTGCTTAAATGATTACCATAAAAAGGACCAACGAGCTCATTAAAATTGTTGTACGGATAGTTACTATCTTTATAATTATAATTTAAGCTTAGATCCAGGATTTGTCCGGAACGTAATGCTTTTTGTAATCCCGCTGAAACATCCAGCGAATTACTTTTTAGCGTTTTATCGACGTATTTATTCCTCGAATCAGCATCCAAAAGATTGTATCTATCATTTTTATATGCAATTTCAGAATTTAGGTTAAAGTCAAAAATACTCTTTTGAATTAGAAAATTACCCTCAGCATTTTGAATAGCGTAATTAGCAAATTTAATATTTGGATTTTTACTAAAAGCAATAGTTGAAACCTCTATCAAATCGCACTTAATTTCAGACTGACTGTATAAGAGACTACTAATCAATAAAATGCCACACAAAAAGTAATTCCTCATATTTGAGCCTTAATAATTAACACTTAACTTAACTTCAGAAAACTTATTTAATATTTGACCGAAGCGCGCACCAGCCTGAGAAACTACATCTAATACTTTTGTATCAATTAAATCCTCTTCCTCAGGAATTCCATATCCCAAACGATCTGTTGTTTTTCTTAACCTGTTGGAAAGAAATAATGCTAGTGAATAATAAAAATTAGCTTTGAAATCCGGATTTGAAGAAAGCCTCAATTCTATTGCGTTTCGGGATATTTTATAAATTACAGATGTTTTTTTTGAAATAACAGAAACTGAAGGTGGTCTGGATTCTAAGAAAGACATTTCACCAACAACTTCTCCCGCTCCAAGAAGAGCAACTTCCTTTCCGTCAATTCCATCTGAAAAAATAGACAATTCGCCAGATAATAAAATGTATAAATTATCTACATAATTTCCTTTCCTGATCAATGTTTCTCCAGTTTTTAATTCTATTTTTTGACCATTCTGGATCATCCATTCCAGATCTCTGTCATCTAATTGGCCTAAGAAAAAAAGCACTCGTTTCATAATATATATTTTTAAGGTTATGTTTATTTAATTATGCTTGATTAAAAAAATCATTAAAGAATCTTATAGACTTTTGTGACTCTTTAGGCTAATGAGTTTATTAATGCTTTGGGTGATATATTATATTGATCAATGAACAATTTTGAAAAATAATGGGAATCATTATATCCAACTGAATAAGAAACCTGAGAAATGGAATCCTGAATATAATTATCGATTAGCTGCTTTGCTTTATGCAGCCTTAAGATTCGAATGTATTTATTGGGAGTTAAGTAAACTAAATTGGCAATTTTTCTATGAAGCTGTCTTTCGCTTACTGCCATTTTATAGGATAAATAACATAAGTCGAGATCGTTTTTAGAAATAGAATTATAAATTTCTTTTTCTAAGTTTATCAGCCATTTCTGATCGTTTTTTGTCACTTTTTCGGGAGTTATCTTGCCGGAACATACATCCTGAACATTCTTATTTGATTCATAAATATCAAAAATATCAGGCCGGCTTTGTATGGTTAAGCTTACTGATTTAGATTTAATTTCATTTAATATTTGCTCAATCAAATCATTAATTTCATTACTGCTTGAAAAAATAATTTCATTTTTAACCTCGTTTCCGGATGTGCTGGGAGTACTGGCGGTGATAATAGAATCTAATGGACTTTTTATATGCAGGAACAGATGATTTAAAATATCTGGTGAAGACCAATCTATTGCCGTTTTCTTTGCTGTTGTATTCATGATTTGTACTGGTAATTAATTCTATGATTACTAATTTTCAAAAATCGAGTACTACTATCTTTTTAAGCAGATTCAGAACCATTTGACTTTTCATTTTGAAAAATCTAAAAAAACAGACTTTACAAACAATTGATATGTTTGTATTACTATACAATTAGGCTGTTTTTATGGCTTTTATGAACTTCAAAATTCCTGGTTATAAATAATTCTGAAGTAATTTGATATGTCAAAGCTAGTGTAAGAGTTTTGTGCGGTTTTACACCTAAAGTGTAAAAAAAGTTAAAAATTAGGAACAGTTCAGCTCCTTTAAGGGATGGAACTTAAATTTTAAGTTGTTTACGCATTTTTTATACAGACGAAAAAGGCAGCTACTAGATAAGAATTGACCCAAAATATAAATCGTGCAGAAACATCAAAAAATAATGTAACAGGAACTCTTTTGATAAAAAATATCTAAAAGAGAATTACTAAATTTTGAATTTTTTAAATGATTTCGTATAAAAGAAAGAAGTCTGCAAAAAGGATTTGCATAACACAAGATGTTGGAAACTGCGTCTATATCATTTGTAGTAATCTGCACTCACGCAGGATATCTTCGTCATTGCCTTTATCAATGCCTAAAATATCTTTTATTTTACTTTTGCGTTTTTTAACAGTGTCTTCAGAAACTTTTATAGTGTTTGCAATGGTTTTAATCTGACAACCCTGAGAAATAAGTGTTATGATTTGGCGGTCAACACTATCAAAATGCCCTTCGGCCAACAAGCGTTCTGTTTTTGCTTTTTTAGCAGTTTTACTAAAATAGCTTTCGCCATTCATGAGCTTTTCATAAGCCAACAACAATTCTTCATCGTCAAAATCAGTTTTGACCATTATTCCGTTGACATGAGTTTTTTGAAAAATATTGTACAAAATAACACTTTCAAAATGCGAAGTAATAATTAATGTTTTTGCACCGGGAATATGTTTGTGAACTAAAAGTGCTAAATCACCACCATTCAAAATGTCTTTTTCAGGGAAAGGTGGCAAGCTATAATCCAGCATTACCAAATCAAAAGAAATTGGCTGGGTTTCATCTGAAATACGATCATAAGCAGCCTTACAATTATTTGCAGAATAAAACTCTAACTCATGCCCTAACTTATTGTGAGAGAGAATGGTTTGATATCCAGTAATCATCGAAGAGTGGTCTTCAACTATTAGTATTTTTTTTGTCATTGGTCTTTAAAACTCAAAACTATTGAATTCTATCGGAATTGACAAATTTATTTTTGTACCAATATTTTGTTGAGATTCCAGGGAGAATTGCCCCTTAAGTTCCATTGCGCGATGATTCATGTTTTTTAATCCAATTCCTTTTTTTGATTGCGTCAAATCAAAACCTTTACCGTTGTCGGCAATTTGAATACTTATACCTGTTTCACTCTTGGCAATTGCAATTGTTATGACATGAGCATCAGCATATTTATTGATGTTTTGCAATGCTTCCTGAAAAATTCTGTAAAGATTCATTTTTACATTTATATCCACCAATGACCAGTCTATCCTCGGATCAATTTCTATATCTATTTTAGTTATAGGATTTTGGTTTAATTCCGTAAATAATGCTTTTATCGTGGTTTCAAAATCATCAGATCCTGAAAAAACATTCGTATTGAGTTCGTGTGTCAGATTGCGAATTTCTTCTTCGATATTTCTCATCTGAGCGATATATACCAGATGTTTTTTTATTGTTTCCTCTGATTGACTGTATTTTATTTCATACAAATTCATTCGTATTGCCGACAATTTTCCAATTATGCCATCATGCAGTTCTCTGGAAATACGCTGCTTTTCGATAAGTTTGCCTTCTTCCATTTTTTGCTGATTTGAAAGCATCAAATTATAAATCTGCGAATCGTTTAGCGCTTGTTCTTGTTTGCGAAACAGTTTTTCAAGTTTGATGTTTCTGTTTTTATGATATAAAATAATTAACAATAATAGCAATACCAGGGCACTCATTATTGCATACAGAATGAATTGTTTTGAGATTTCATTCTTTTTATTCTCGGCTACTATTTTTTCCTGAATTATCTGGTCGGTTTCAAACTCTATCCGGGCATATTTATTACGAGAAGTACGCTCTACAGCCTGAAGACTATCTTTAAGATTAATGTATCTATTGGTATAATAGAATTCGTTCTCAGGATTTGCGACGGTTAATAATTTAAGAATGTTGAGTTCGTCTTCAAAAAGATTATTTTCATGCGCCTTGAGCAATGCGTCTTTTAAGTAGTAATTTGCTATTGAAAAGTTTCTTTGATTTAAATGATATTCTCCTAAATAAGTTTTTGAGGTAATCTGAACTGGAATATTATTTATTTTTTCGCCAATTTTTAAGGTTTCTTCAAACTGTTTCAATGACGATTTATTACCCAGTTTAAATTTAGAATAAGCCAGTTTATTGGTAAGATAACAATAAATTGGAGGATCTGTTTTTTTGAAATTGGCTATAGCTAATCCTTGTTTCGCAAATGCAATCGCTTTTTCGTATTCCTGGGTTTTTACATATATATTGGCGATATGATTATAAGGCTGGCATTTGTAAGATAAATAATTTGGATTTGATTTTAACTTTTCAGAAATTTCGATAGCTTTGTTATAGTAATCTACAGCTTTTTCGTAATTATTTAAACCTACCAGCGTGCTTCCTAAAGTGAGATAACAATTGTAAATCAGTAGATTATTATTTTTTTCAATTCCAAATTTTAAGGCTTCAATCGCTAATTTTTCAGCACCTACGTAGTCATTTTTAAAAGATAAAATTTCTGCTTTCCATATCTTTACATTTCCCAGTAAATTCTCATTTTTTTTTTTCAAAAGAACTTTTTCTGATTTTGTAAAGTAATAATAGGCAGAATCATATTTTGTTTCTTTATTGTAAACAGTTGCAATACTGTAGCTTGCATTTTGAATACCTTCATTATCTTTTAATAATGTTGATTTTTTATACAGTTTTTGAAGTAACTCCAGACATTTTTCAGTCTCCCCAAGTTGTAAAAATGAATCTGCCAATTGGTAATAATAGTCAGCAGAGGTTACTAAAGTGTCATTATTTTGAATAATTTCTGAGGCCAATAAAGCCTTTTGTAACCTTTCATTTTTAGTTTTGTTTTTGTTTGTTGAAGTGGCAATCAACGAATCTAACTTACTAGCGTTTAGAGCATAAGAATTTTCATTTTTACGCTCGCAGCTAATAAAAAAAATACTAAAAAATAATATTGTTGTAAGTAGTTTCAATCGTGCTTAATTATATAAAGGTAAAAGTACATTTTTTTTAACTTTTTAATATGTTTAAAAAATAATACTAAAAACTAAAAGTTATTTTTTTGGTGGGATTATGCTGCCAGGATTATTTGGATCAACGTCAGCGCGAGTTTCGATTTTAGCCTTTGGCGTTTCAGTTTCAATTTCGTCTGCAGTACAAGAATTTAAAGTGGCTAACAGTGATATAATGGCGATAATATAATAAAAATGTTTCATGGTGTTTTTTGGTTTAGTTTAGAAAATATTTATTGGAACAACAACTTTTTATCAGCCGTTGAGTGATTAAAAAATGTTTTTAGGAATTCCTTGTACTTGTAATATTACTTAGACAAATCTATATCGATTTTAAAGTTTTACTTTAGACTAAAAGTGTAAAAAATGTTAAAATTCTTACTTTAAATATTATATTTTAAGAAAAGTTAACTAATTAGTGTACCAAATAATGTCATTTTTTAATCCAACATTGAATTGCTAAATACCAAAAAGCGGTATCGTTTTATCAGTATCAGTAATAAGAAAATGTTTTATAATGGCGTTTTAGCGGGCTTTCTGAATCAGAATAAGGCTTTAACTTTCGTGAGAAGATTTAAACGGCAAAACCTCAAATGTACCTTGCTTTTAGCATGGGAACATTTGAGGTTGCAGCTTATTTGTTTATTTTTAATTAGTAGCTCCAGGTAAGACTTTCTAAAATTATATTTTTTTGAAATTCTAAATCTTCTAATGAAAGTTTGTTTAGTTTTCTTTCTATATTTTCTACTGCACTAAGTTCAAAGTAATCTTTAATTACTCCAAACTCTGTATGTAAATCTCTGGAAGATGAATTTACCTCAAAATAAGGAATGTCACCTCTCATCATTTGTGCTGTTTCGTGTTTGTAGATAAAACGCAAATTAGAGTCGAGAGGCACGTTTTTGAAAGCAATTGAAAAATAATCTTCTATTTTTTGTTTATAAAGTTCCTTATTTTTTAAATTTTGCGGTAAGCTCATCAATCTCAAAATGCGTCCATAAGCATTCGTAGGCCGCCAGATATGTCTTATAGGTTGATTATGGAATTTTTGTATTGGAGATTCTTTAGATAATAGAAAGGACTTTTGCTTTAATAAAAGGGTATAACATTCCTCGAACCCCATAAGGAATTCCTGTAAATACTTATCAATAAAAACCTTCTCCCCATTTAAAGTCGGAATATTTTTTTTAATATACTCCTCTTTCATTTCCTTATTTACCATCTTCCAGTCTTTAGTATATGAATTGACTCCGGTTCTTTTATAATAAAAACCATATGTTTTTTTGGAGTATCCCAGACCACACATTACACAAGAAGAGGAATTTTCATCCTTGCTGGGTAACAAACCCGACATAAGCAGCGAATCTCCTAATTGATCTAAATCACTATATTTATCCAGGTCAGATGTACCAAAATATTTTGTGAGACTATCATTAATCATTGGCTGTATTATGGTTTCATGATCAATAAATACTAGTGAATCTCCATTAGCAATAAGATTTTCTGCATGAAAATCAGTGGCGTTTAATACATACAAAACACAGGATAAATATCCGGCTCTCTCATAATATCTTTTAATTTCTTCTTCTGTATTACAAGCTTTTTCTATTACGAATTCTTGCCAGTGGTATTGGTTTTTATTTAAGATGTTATACTTATAATTACCCAAAGAAAAAGAATCATTTAACCAATCTAATAGTTGAAAAAAAGGAAATGAAATGGCTCCATTTGTTGGTTTATAAACTAAGTTACCATTTTCAAAATCAATTATAGCTGTTGATGCACCATTATGAAAATCACCTTCGCCAAGTTTAATGTCTTGAATTTCTTCATCATTGTGTTTAATCAAACCATTATTAAACAACTCAGCAGAATCATTTTTATAGGAATGTAATATTTTTTCATACAATTTCTGAATATTATTTTTTTGGAGTGGTAAAATCTCGCCTAAAACCGGAAATAGCTGACCCAGGTTTTTCCAGTCATTATTTTTTAAATCCTCAAAAAAATCTTCAAAAATTAAATCTTTATTGTTTGCAATGCTAATAGATAATAGATCTATTATACTTTTTTCATATAAGGAGCAAATAGCCGAATTGGTTTTTTCCTGAACCTGGAAAGGTGTGTCTATTATATTCATATTTTTTATCTTATATTTAATCAAAGCTCAATTTCAATGTTTTAACGCCTTAAATTTACAACTAACAGAAAAAGAGGCTGTTTTGAGTTTTCAAACAGCCTCTTTTTATTACTTGAAAACAAGTTTTATACTAACTCTTTATTTTAGCAAGACAAAAAGTAACAACTTTCTACAGCTAGCGCTGCTTCTTTTCCACCAGCAACCAAATTTAAATCTTCCTGAGTTAATTCGATTGCATCTGAATCTCCATCAAGCAAAACATATTGTGTTGCAGATACATTTACATAAATTGTATTCTTATCCGTTTGATCAAAAACAACTATGTTTCTTGTTTCTCTTTCGATAAGTTCTGGGTAAAGCTCTGCAATTGCTGCTTTAGGATTTTTTACCAATCTTTCTTTAAAAGAAGCATCATTAAGAGATTTAAGGATAACTTCTCTAACTTTTACTTTTGAATCGTCTGTTAATTGAATTTTACTCATGATTTTAATATTTTAAGGTTTATATTTAATTTTTAATGTACCTAGTCGTACATAGTTTTTGGGTTTATCAATTTTAAAAAATTACGTTCAGCACAATTTCTTAAAATTGATGATTCTTTTATACTAACTCTTTGTTTAGCAAGATAAAAAGTAACAACTTTCTACAGCTAGCGCTGCCTCTTTTCCACCAGCTACTAAATTTAAATCTTCCTGAGTTAATTCGATTGCATCTGAATCTCCATCAAGCAAAACATATTGCGTTGCAGATACATTTACATAAATTGTATTTTTATCCGTTTGATCAAAAACAACTATGTTTCTTGTTTCTCTTTCGATAAGATCAGGGTAAAGCTCTGCAATTGCTGCTTTAGGATTTTTTACTAATCTTTCTTTAAAAGAAGCATCATTAAGAGATTTAAGGATAACTTCTCTAACTTTTACTTTTGAATCGTCTGTTAATTGAATTTTACTCATGATTTTAATATTTTAATATTTATATTTAATTTTTAATGTCGCTACTCGTACATTGTTTTTGGGTTTATCAATTTTAAAAAATTGTATTCAGCACAATTTCTTAAAATTGATAATTTTTTTATACTAACTCTTTGTTTAGCAAGATAAAAAGTAACAACTTTCTACAGCTAGCGCTGCCTCTTTTCCACCAGCTACTAAATTTAAATCTTCCTGAGTTAATTCGATTGCATCTGAATCTCCATCAAGCAAAACATATTGCGTTGCAGATACATTTACATAAATTGTATTTTTATCCGTTTGATCAAATACAACTATGTTTCTTGTTTCTCTTTCGATAAGATCAGGATAAAGCTCTGCGATTGCTGCTTTAGGGTTTTTTACCAATCTTTCTTTAAAAGAAGCATCATTAAGAGATTTAAGGATAACTTCTCTAACTTTTACTTTTGAATCGTCTGTTAATTGAATTTTACTCATGATTTTAAATTTTAAGGTTTATATTTAAGGTTAATGTTTATACTTAATTTGTATGCTTTCAGGTTTATCAATTTTAAAAAATTGCATTTCCGCACAGTCTTTTAAAAAAATTATTCTTTAAAACCTGATACAATTTTTGAGTGTAGAAAATAAAGAATCTGTTAAATTCTTCCACATCATTTGCTCGCCTCCTGCAATTGCTTCCAGCTGGTCTTCTGTAAGTTCCAGATTCTCTATTTCTGGTTCTGCAGGCAGATTTACATATACTTTAGATCTATCTGTTTGGTCAACAACAACCAACTCTTTTCCCTCCGGCAAAACTATCTTAACACCTGTTAGTTTTTCTATTGCTTCTACAGGATTCACCAATAATTCTTTTCTAAATTTGATGTCTTCCCAAGCTTTAGAAATGACCTTTTGTATAACTTGCTGCTTTCTGTCTTCCATAGTATTTGATTTCTATAATGTAAAGATAAAACTACTTTTATGTGTAAATTTGCCAGATAATACTCCAAAACTGACAAAATTGATTTTTATTAAATATTTTAGAAGAAACTTTTCTCTATTGAAAACCTGGCTTGATTATAGAGATATTGGTTCGAAATCCACGTATTATATAAGCCCTTATTAGAAATTATTTTATGATAAAAAAAGTCATTTATTTTTTCGGTAAACAATTCCTTATTTTCAAAATTTAGCTTAATGACAAGTTTTGTTAAATCAATCAGTAAAGCTATTTTTAGAATATCATAATGTTTATTATAGGCTTGCTGAAAAAAGGAAATTAATAAATCAAAGTATTCCTCATAATGGCCATTTTTTAAATGCTTATTTACAGAAATCCAATCGTAAATTATTTGTCTGTCAGGATTGTCGATTCCAAAATTCAAATCTATGTTCCATTCATTTGGCAAAAAATCAAAATGATTATTCAAATTAGACTTAACGGTACTTTCTACAATACTTATAAAGGCTTCATGAGCAAAATACTCTCTTACATAAGGATTTTTACTCCAGTAGAAATTGTTTTTAAAGATATTTCCAAACAAACCTTCGTTGTATTCTCCGTTAAACAAATAAAGCATTAAACTTTTTGCTGTTTTATTACCTAATTTCATTTGATTACTTGCAAAATATATTCTCGATATATTTTTATTTTGTTCAAAGCATCTTGTGCATAAAGTATATATCCCCTGTTTTATTAAATATTCGATTAGAGCAGTAGCTTCCAATGTAAAAAGAAGTGCTTTGTCAAAATTTTCAGTTTTGTGATAATACAGTGCCTTAACAGTTAATGTTCGCTGTTTTACATATATATATTGATTCCCTAAAAAGGAATTTTCAATTTCTTGCTCTATTGCTAAATATTTTTTAAAAGAATTATCTAAACCCGTAGTTTTAGATAACAATTCCTTTACAATCTCAGTCAATTCCTTACGAATATTATCAATCCTTGCACTATCTTCTTTATTCACTCCACATATTTCTTTTAATTCCTTTTCGTGGAGAGCTTCAAACAATTTCATTTCGTCTTCTTCAAAGAAAGATCTTTCTATAGATTTTGGGAAAGAAGGAATTAAATACAAAAATTCCTCTATTTTTTCATATTCTAAAGTTGTTGTTCTCATATTTGAATGTTTTTTTGTTAAATTGAAAAGTGTTTTTTTTAAAAACTTTTATTGTCTGTTTTTTTACATACAAAGTCTCAAATTTTAAAGCAGACTAAGTTTTCTTAATCATAAAGATAAAGCGGGGGTTTTCTATAAATTTGCCAAATAGACTGACAAAAAGGAACTTAAAAATTAATCTCCTTTTCTACAAAATACATCTTGAGTTCTCCCTTGCCCTTTGCCTGAATACTTCCTCGATATTCAAAACGAAAGCATTCTTCACTTTTTATAAGATTATAAAGCGATTCACTGATGTTCACTTTACCTACGATACCGTTGCTTTCAATCCTGCTGGCGGTATTTACAGTATCACCCCATACATCATATTGAAATTTCTTTATCCCTACAATACCCGCTACAATTGGTCCTGCATGAATACCTAATCGCATCTCAAAAGCCGGATTATTACTGGCATCATTCTTAATTTTTCTTTGAGCCATAAAATCCTGCATTTCTAATCCTGCCAATACAATATTTGTCAAAGATTGTTGATCTGGTTTGGGTATTCCTCCCGCAGCCATATAAGAGTCTCCAATTGTTTTGATTTTCTCTATATTGTATTTTTCGGTGATCAAATCAAAAGCTTTGAAACAGGCATTTATTTCTTCAACTAAATTTTTAGGAGACATTTTCTCAGCGGTTTGAGTAAAGGATTTAAAATCTGAAAAAAGTATAGAAACTAAATTAAAGTCACGGGCATTCACAAAACCCTTTTGTTTTAGTTCTTGTGCTATTTCTTCCGGCAAAATATTGAGTAAAAGTTCATCAGAAAGGTCTTTTTCTATTTTCAGCGCTATTTTAGATTTTCGCGTGTAGTTTAATCTATTCCATAATCCTAAAGCTATGAGAACAATAAAACACAAAGAGATAATAATAATATTTTGTTGCTTTTCCTTTTTTTGTACTTCTTCTTTATGCTTGGATTCAACAACATGATCTTTCCTTACATGAGATATGCTATCCAGTAATTGTTGATGCTGAAACTCCATAATCATCATTTTATTAGAAGTTTCTCCAGATTTTAAGCTGTCTTTGAAGTTATTTGATTTTTCATAAAAATAAAGCGCCAATTTGTCGTTTTGGGCAACCTTATAAGCATTATACAAACACTCACAAGCCTCTTTTTCAACTGACATTGCGCCTATTTTTTCGGCATTCTTATATCCTTTTAAGCATTTAGCAATTGCTTCTTTGTTTTGATTTAATTTGTTTAGTATTTTTCCAAGGGCAACTTCTGCGATACTTATATATTGTAAACTATTAATTTCAGTAGCATATTTAAGTGACAGGTTATAGTAATATAGTGCTCTCTCAAAATTTGATTGTTTAAAAAACAATTCTCCTAAACTGGATAATACTTCAATTTTTAATTGTTTGTCATTGATTTTACCTGCATTCACTAGTGCCTGGTTCAGATTTTTCTGAGCTTTATCGTAATTATGTAATTTTATATAAACGATTCCTGAAGCATTTAAGTTTTGAGATATGGCTTTTACATCCGTACTGTTTTTATAAATGGAATACGATTTATTATAGTATTTTAATGCATTTGGGTAGTCTTCAACCTGCGAATAGATTCCGCCAATATTTTGCGAAGTTGCCGCAATCATTTTTGTATCGTTTAGTTCTTGCTGAATAATAATAGCTTGTTTGTAGTAGTTTAAGGCATTAAGATAATTTCCTAAGTAATAATAAACACCTCCTATATTATTTAATATCGAAGAGATTCCTTTTTTATATTTTGTTTTTTTATATTCCTCGGTACTTTTCTTAAAAAAGAACAAAGCATTTGAATAATCTCCTTGATAATAATAAGTTACCGCTTTATAACTATAACAATCACCCACTTTTCGACTTTTACCCAAAGACTTATAAAAGACTAAACTTTTATCGAAATACAGTAATGATTTTGGATAGTTGCCTGCATCCTGACTTTTCATACCTAAATTAAGAATGGAATCGGCATTCTTACTATTTATCACGATCTCTTGCTTCGTTTTTGATTGACCAAAAAACAGCATTCCATTAAATAATAGAAATACAGAGAAAACAATATTTATGTTTCTTTTCATGAATATGTATGTTTTAATAAATATCAAAACGTACATATTCAACTCTGGAATAGGTACGTTTTTTAATTTTTAAAATTGCCAATAGGTTAATTTTATTAAAAGAGATTACCAGAAAGATTGGTAGGCTTAATAATGATAGGCGGGGTTATATCTCCATCTCCACCAGCAACTAGATCAAGCTGTTCTTCATTCAATTCTACATCTTCCATATTGACTTCAGCAGGAATGTTGATGAAAATTGTCGACGAATCTGTCTGATCAACAAATGCAATATTTTTACCTTCGGGCAAATGAATTGGGTGTCCTAAAAAACTTTCTATTGTCGCGACGGGACTAGTTATCAAATTGCTTTTAAAAGTTGGATCTTCCCAGGCTTTTTTAACAATGGCATCCAGAATTTTTTGGTCGTTAGTTAATTCCATTTTTCTTATTATTAGTTAATTCCTTTTTACATTGGGGAAATTAGCTTCTTTTTTAAGTATAGAATTGCCAAATACGCTGACAAAATAATTTGTTATTTAACCAACCTGATTCTTGTTATTAATTTTTCTTTTAATTTCTTCATCAAAAGTATATCGAAATAATATTTGGGGAATTAGAAAAAAAACAGGTAAAATACACGAAGTAAAATTGAAATCTTGAAATCCAGAAAGTACCAATAATAAAAATAATCTGCGATTGCAGCTTCTTTCTTAAAAAGTAGATGGTAATAAGAAATCAACTGTATTACCAAACCTTTCAACTGGTCTATATAAATGTAAACCTAAGCTTGAAATATACTGCCTGCAATATAATATACTTCGGATAGCAATGCCCTTTCGTATTCATTTTTAAATGGATTTAAAATTCAAAAATAAAAGTTATTCCCAGATGCGACAGCACCACACTTAGAATCCAAACTTCAATTATAGAGACCTCACAGATAAATTATAAATAATTCAGACTATTTTTTTTATTTATTATTTGTAATTAATCTAAATAAATCTAGATTTGCAGTCTCAAAAATAAATAACCGCCATGAAGTTTACATTCTCCTTAATGCTGCTTGCCGTTTTTAATATTGGCCTGGCACAAAATGCCAAAATTACAGGAAAGATTGTTTCCGAAAATAATGAAGCTGTTTCCTTTGCTTCTGTCTCAATTAAAAGCCTTAAAAAAAATACCAGTTCTGACGACAAAGGAAATTTTGAAATCAATAATCTGACACCAGGAAATTATACTTTATCTTTTTCTTCGATGGGATTTTCTGTTCAGGAAAAAACAGTTGAACTTCATGAAAATGAAAACCTTGAAGTTTCGATAGTTTTACAGGAAAACGTAAATACGCTGCAGACTGTAGAAATTACCGGCCGTAAAGAGAAATCATATAAAAACACGAAATCTTTTATCGGAGCCAAAACAGAAATTGCTTTAAAAGATTTACCACAGGCCGTTTCGTATGCTACCAAAGAGTTAATTGCCGATCAGGGTGCTATCCGCGTAGGCGAAGTGGTGAAAAATTTCAGCGGGGTGAGCCAGTTTACTTTTTATGATGATATTTCTATCAGAGGTTTTAGAATAAACGGAGGAAGCAACACCCAGTTACTGAATGGTATGCGAACCTCTACAGGATTCTGGAAACAGCCACTTGCCAATTATCTGGAACGTGTTGAAGTTTTGAAAGGGCCTTCATCTGCTTTGTTTGGAAACGCTTCTCCCGGAGGAGTCATCAACAGAGTGACCAAAAAACCTTTGGATCAGGCTGCAAACAGCGTGAGTTTTTCTACAGGAAGTTTTAATACTTTAAGAGCTTTAGCCGATTTTACAGGGCCATTGACTGAGGATAAATCGCTTTTATACCGATTGAACTTAGGCTACGAAAATGCAAATTCTTTTAGGGATTTACAATTCGATAAAAATATTGTCCTTGCTCCTTCCCTGTCTTTTCTTCCAAATGATAAAACCAGTGTCAATTTTGATCTGATTTATACAAGTTCAAAAAGTATATTGGATCGTGGACAATCAACTTATGAAAATACTTTATACTCTACCAAAATATCCAATTCATTAAATTCTACCAACGATTATTTAAATGAAGAAACATACATTGTCACGACTTCCTTAAATCATCAGTTTACAGATCGTTTGTCCTTTTCAGGATCTTACATTCGTACCGGTTATACAGAAGATCTTTTGGAACATCGTGGTGCCAATAAATATGCATCGGCTGGTGACGGGACTACGATTCCTACTTCTATAGAAATGCAGGTTTTTATGCGAAAACGTAAACGCTATATCGATAATCTTTCGACCTTTTTTAAATACGAAGCCAAAACCGGAGCATTAGAACATAACCTGATTTTAGGTTACGATTATGCACAGGAGGAAGTTCCTGCCGGAGGTTCACAATTGCAGGCTACAGGATATAGAAATGCTGCAAATACAGGATCGATTGCAACCTACAACCCAGCTAATAAAGCCAATTATTTATTGGATTCTAAAGGCAATCCGGTGCCAAACGTGGCGCATTTTGACCTGACAAATCCGTCTGGGTCACAGCAGTTAAAAGACATGAGTAAGTATTTTTATGCAGCCCGTCCTTTTGATCCTACTTTTTATTCTTTATACGGAGTTTATCTTCAGGACCATATTAAGTTTGGTGCATTTCAGGCTTTAATTGGGTTGCGTTACGACGAATACAGCGATAAGGAAAACTACAAAAAGACAAATGAAAACAAAGTAAAACAGCATTCGTTTTTACCCCGTTTTGGACTTACATATACCGTTAATCCAAACATTAATTTGTACGGAACTTACGTAAAAGGATATAACCCACAAACGGCTTCTTCTTTATCAAACCCAAATGCGGGAGGACCTTTTAATCCGTTAGAAAGTAATATGATTGAGTTTGGAGGAAAATCTTCGTGGTTTAAAGAGAGACTTTTTGTAACGGTTGCCCTTTTCAAAATTAAGCAGAAAAACACTTTATATCCGGCAAACGATACTACAAATCCTGATTTAATGCGTGCTGTAGGTGAAGAAGAATCGAAAGGTATTGAAATTGATGTGAACGGAAATATTACACGAAACTGGAGTATCTCTGCCGCTTATTCTTATAATGAAGCTGCAATTTCTGAAAGCCCGATTGAATCTGAAATTGGAAGACAAAAACCAAATACTCCACGCCAGCAGGGTAATTTATGGACACGTTATAATTTTACTGAAGGAGCTTTGAAAGATTTTGGACTTGGTTTTGGAAGCAATTTTGCAACCACACGTACACTTAGCCAAACTGACCAGCAGACACTTCCTGGCTATACTTTATTTAATGCGGCATTGTATTACAGCATTAATAAATTTAAAATCCAGGTAAATGCCAATAACATATTGAATAAAACCTACTGGGTTGGTGGTTATGATTATATTCGATTGTTTCCCGGGGCGCCTTCCAACTGGCTTTTAACTCTTGGTTACTCCTTTTAAGAAAGTCAAGTTATCAGAAACTCTTCTTTGGTATTTATTTATATGAATAAAACATTTAAAAAAAATATTGGCTTTTTACATTTATGGCTCGGACTTTCGTCCGGGCTTATTGTGTTTATTGTGGCACTTACCGGAAGTATTTTAGTTTTTGAAGATGAAATTGATGCTTTTATCAATCCTGAATTTTATCAGGTTTCAACTATCGGAACAAAAAAATTACCCGTTGATGTTTATGTAAATGCTATTCAGAAAAAATATAAAATCACTCAGTTAGATCGTATTCAAACGTACGAAGATCCTCAAAGAACTGTAATTGTTTCCGGACCTGATGCCGATAAAAATGACCAGATTTTCTCTGTAGATCCTTACACCGGAAACATATTGGCAAGAGTTTCTGAAAAAAGCAGGTTTTTTTCTGTTGTGCTTGATCTGCATCGTCACTTAATTTTGGGGGAAGTTGGAAAATTTATTACGGGCTGCAGCTGTCTAATTTTTGTTTTCATGCTCATTTCGGGTATTATCTTATGGTGGCCAAAAAAAATAAAAAACCTAAAGCAAAGATTAACCGTAAAATGGAGCGCTTCTTTTAAAAGAGTCAATTGGGATTTTCACTCGACTTTCGGTTGCTACACTTTCTCTATCCTTTTAATCATATCACTAACCGGACTGACCTGGTCTTTTAAATGGTTTGAAAGCGGTATTTATTTACTGGCAGACGGAACCGCAAAAAAGCCTTCGGCTAAAGTTGAAAATCCAACAAAAATTGATCCTAAGGTTGACAAAACATATTTTTACCAAAATATGTTTTCAAAAACAGACAGTATTTATAAATATAAAGGAGACACTCAAATCAGAATCCCATCTGACACCATTAACAGTATTATGGTGATTAAGCTAAACCTTGAAAAATCGATTCCGAATATTTCAAGTATTGCATATTTTGATAAATATACGGGAGAGCTTTTAAAAATAAAACCTTACAAATCTTTTAGCCGAGGCGATAAAGTTCGCCGTCTTATTTACCCTATACATACGGGAAGTATTTTTGGATACCCAACTAAAATACTTGCTTTTTTAGTTTGCCTTTTTGCAGTAACACTGCCAATCACTGGATTTTTAATTTGGTGGGGAAGAAAAAAAAAGTTATAACTAAATACCAGGATGACTCAAAGTATTATTATCAGATCATTTGAGTTAATACCTTTTTTGTCACAAAATAAAAGTTGATTTTTCTTAAACTCTTTCGCTTGTCTTTTCATTAAACTCCAAGTCGGGATGCAGAGAAGACTTATCAGCAACCTTACCAAAACTACTGAGGAGCAATATATTATCTATATATTGAGACTGTTTTTTATACTTTTAACCAACAGTTGATTGATTTATTATTAAAAAATTATTAAAGTAATAACATATTAATAATAATAATTGAGTTCAAAAATCTCTGTGTTCTACAGCAACCTTCCCGAAGTAAATACACTTCTTTTGACATTAATTTTAAAAGGTCAATTAACTTCCAAACAAAATGTCCATGCAGATGCGGATTAAATTCAAATCTGCATGCAAGGCCGCATGTGCTTAAATCTCAATTTACGAACCTGTATTTTTACATGTTCTTCCATTGCTCGGCTGCAAGCATTAATTCAATAATTACTCAGTAATTTTAATGATATGTAATTAGTTTTTAGTAAATAAATCTGCTGCAACTTTTGCTTCAATATTTATTTTGCAAAATAGTTTTTGCAGTTTTTTTACCGATTATATACTTATAAAAGTTTTGCATATAGGCTTAAAATTAATTATTCACGCACTTTACAATTTTAAGCATTCTTGTTATTTCTGTGTTTTTTTTTACAATTATAAATTTTAAGGTTAAAAAAAACAATAATAACGATTAAACAAGACTATTGAACCCCCTTATTTGTATTTTATTACTCCTTACAAAAAAGATTATTAATCACTTTTGTCAACTTAAATCACTAAATCTTTTAAACATATGTTATAGGGATTTTCAAAAACTAACTAATTAAATAACCAAAAATTACAAAACCAAAATGACAAATTTTATTAGGATTAAAAAAAGTCCTGATCGCGTATCTGGATTTAATTTGAATAAGAGAGTAATGCTGTTTTGCGTATTACTTTCTTTATCTCAGGTTGATGGATACGCTGTTAGTTCTACGGGTACAACAGAGTATCAAAATTTACAACAGCAAAAAAACATTACCGGACAGGTAAATGATGAAAACGGTATGCCGCTGCCGGGAGTAACCATTTTAGAAAAAGGTACCAAAAATGCTGCTTTAACAGATTTTGACGGAAAATTTACTTTAAAGGTAGATAACGAGAATGCAGTATTAATAGTGTCTTTTCTGGGCTATTCGAATAAAGAAGTGGCCATAAAAGGACAAACTTCAATTACTCTAAAAATGCAAAAAGCAACCACTTCCTTAGATGAGGTAGTTGTAGTAGGTTATGGTAAAATGAAGAAAAAGGATTTAACGGGTGCAATTGTTCAGGTAACACCAGAAAAATTAGCCAACCAGAATCCGCAGACCGTTCAGGATATATTAAGAGGTACTCCTGGTGTAAGAGTAGGCTATGATCCTTCTGCAAAAGGAGGAGGAAATATACAAGTTCGTGGGCAGAGTTCTGTTTACACTGCAGGTTCTCATAACTCCCCGCTTATTATTTTAGACGGAATGCAGTTTTATGGTGAACTTTCAGAAATCAATCCTGATGATATTGCCCAGCTTGATATTTTAAAAGATGCATCGGCAGCATCTGTATATGGATCGAGAGCAGCAGCGGGTGTTATTCTTATTTCAACCAAAAAAGGTAAAACCGGCAAGCCTATGGTTAGTTTTACTACCAATACAACGATTAGTAATAAGAGTGCTTATCGCGGCGTATATTCTCCAGAGGGATATTTAAAGTATCGTGAAGATTGGGAAACCGCTCAAACTTATGGAGCTAATACAACAACCGGGCAATACGAAGCGTGGATATCAGGGGCAGTTGCTGCTGGTAAACCGGGGTATTTTTCAAGTCCTAATGATTTAGGTAAATGGGGTATTACTGAAGCCCAATGGTTAGCTTACCAACCAAATGCGCAGACAACAGGAAAAAGTTCGAAAGAAGTATGGGGAGCACGTTTGGGACTGAATTTTGATCCTTCGCTGATGGCTAATTTCTTAGCAGATAAAACACACGATTGGAGCAATAGTTCTTTTAGAACCGGGATTAATCATGATAATAATTTGAGTATTTCCGGAGCAAGCGAGAGAGTCAATTATTATATGTCTTTTGGTTATTTAACTTCAGAAGGAGCCATTGTAGGAAATGATTATAAGTCAGCTCGTTCTAATATGAAAGTGGATGCTAAAGTTACAGACTGGCTTGATCTTGGAATAAACGTTAATTTTCAGGACCGATCAGATGGAGATATCACTCCCTCTTTAGGTACAAACGCCGGGGATAACAATATGATGAGAACCAGCCCGTTTGGAACCTTTAGAGATGCAAATGGCAATTATGAGAGACAGCCTATGGGGAAAAATGTTTCCGGGCAAAATTATAATTATTACTACGAACGCCAATTTATCGAGAAGGAAACAGGATATACAACATTGAATACCATTTTTAATGCAAAGGTAAGTTTGCCTTTAGGGATTACTTATTCATTTAACATTGCTCCTCGTTATCAATTTTATCACGATCGTTATTTCAGGTCAACACAAAACCCAAACTGGCCTGCAGCTACCACTGGAGCAAATAGAAATAATGCTACAAGATTTGATTACAACCTGAATAATACATTAACCTGGGATTATACAATTGCTCAAAAACATCACATCGTAGCCACTTTTGTTCAGGAAGCAGAAGAGCGCCGTTATTGGTCAGATGGAATGGACGCTTATAATATCCAGCCATCAGATGCTTTAGGATTTCATCTGGTGAATACTGCAACAATGGCAAATAGCGCAATTCGATCAAACGACACGCATGAAACCGCAGATGGATTGATGGCAAGACTTTTCTATTCGTATGATAATCGTTATATGCTAACAGCGACTGTCCGCCGAGATGGATATTCTGCATTTGGAGCTTCAAATCCTTACGCCGTTTTCCCTTCTTTTGGAGTGGCATGGACCTTTAAAAATGAAAACTGGTTTAATTGGGATGCGATGAGCACAGGTAAATTACGTTTGTCCTGGGGTAAAAATGGAAACAGGTCACTTGCGGATCCTTACGTTTCTTTTGCAAACCTTGTAAATACCGGAACAATGGGTTATTTAGACCCTTCGGGAAAAGCGCTTGAAATTAAGTACTTAGCACTTGATCGTATGGCAAATCCAAGTTTGGAATGGGAAAAAACAACATCAACAAATATTGGTCTTGACTTAGGCTTCTTGCAGGATCGTGTAACGGCTACTTTAGACTTTTACAAATCATCTACTCATGATATGATTATGAGTCAATCCCTGCCTGGTTTTACTGGATTTTCATCCATTGCAACCAATCTTGGAGAGGTTCAAAATCAAGGTTTTGAATTAAGTATTAGCACTCTTAATATGAAACAACCAAACTTTGAATGGCGTACTACATTTGGAATATCTTATAACGAAAATAAAATTGTCTCATTATACGGTAATATGGTAGATATTAAGGATGATAATGGGAATGTTATTGGGAAAAAAGAGGGTAACGATTCAGCTAACGGATGGTTTATAGGCAGACCCATCTCTCAAATCTGGGATTATCGCGTGACTGGTATCTGGCAAAAAGACGAATGGAAAGAAGCTCAAAAATTCGGACAGCGTCCTGGAGATCCTAAAGTAGCAAACAGTTATACTACAGACGATGTAGATGCTGTAGGACCAGATGGTGTTCCTTATAAAAAAGCGGTTTATAATGAAAAAGACAAGCAGTTTTTAGGAAATTCAAACTCTCCTGTACAGTGGTCGCTTCGTAATGATTTTAAGATTTATAAAAATTGGGATTTGGCAATCAGTATGTATTCCAACGTGGGAGGTAAATCTCTTAATTCAAATTATATGAATACGTTCAACGATGCCAGTTTATATAAATTCAACTTCAATCCATACGTAAATCCGTATTGGACACTTGACAACCCAACTAATGATTGGGCACGTCTTGACGCTAAAGGACCTGCCGGAACTCCTGTTGCACCAGGAAAATTGTATGATCGCAGTTTTATTCGTCTGGACAACATTTCGTTAGCTTATACGCTTCCAAGAGATCTTTTAGATCGCGTGCATATTAAAAATATAAAAATTTATGCTTCAGTTCAAAACGTTGCAACATGGTCTGCCTCTAAAGAATGGAAATATTTTGGAGATCCGGAAACAGGAGGATTGGCTACACGACAGTTTAATTTAGGCTTTAATTTCCAAATTTAATAATTATCAACAATGAAAAGATATATACAAAATAAAATTACAAGACTGGTGCCTCTTATTGTATTGGCTGCCTTGTCTGGTTCCTGTTCAAAAGATTTTCTCGAAGCAGATCCGCTTTCGTTTTACGAACCTGAAAATACATTTAATACTGAAGCCGGCTTGCAGGCCACTTTAGCACTTTGTGATAAACAACTGCGTAATAATTATATTCACTATGGTTATTCTGGTGTAAGTGTTCCCATTGCTTCAGAATATCTTTTCTCTGATATGGCTCATTATGGAAAAACGGATACAGGTAGTAATATTGCTGATTACGCCAATACTATTGTTCCTACCGGAGATTTTCGAAGAGATGCAGGCGGAGAAGCACTTTATCTTGGATTTCTCTGGACAGAAGCCTATACGGGTATTAAAAATGCGAATACTGTACTAACTTTTATTGGTAATGTGACCACTTTATCCGAAGAAGTTAAAAATAAATATATCGGGCAAGCTTATTTTCACAGAGCCTACCGTTATCTTAATCTGGTGTATCAATTTGGAGACATTCCATTGATTACCAAAATCTTGTCGGTTCCTAAACAGAGTTATTATTCTACTAAAAAGGAAGCCATCATTGAAATGATTACGGCGGATATGGAAAAAGCTGTACAATTTGTGCCGGAACAATCAAAAATAGGATATGTAGGTATGGTTAGCAAAGGTGCATGTCGTCAGTTATTAATTAAGTGCTATTTAGCATCCGGAAGATTTGCTGATGCAGAAGCACAAGCCAATATTTTGATTAATCAATCAGGATATTCTTTGGTACAAAACACTTTAGGGATTTTTGATCCGGGAGGAAATCCGACTGCGTGGCCTATTACCCGAAATGTGATCTGGGATTTACACAGACCTGAGAACAAGGTAATTTCTGCTAATACTGAAGCGATATTGGTTGCACCAAATGGAGGAGCACAATCATTTTTAGCATTTTCTTCGATGAGAATTTTTGGACCTAACTGGAATGATGCTAATTTAATTACTCCTGATGGTAAAACAGCAGCACCGCGTTTTCCACTGACCGATAAAACGAATTATAATGCAAAATATGATTATCAAAGAGCAATAGGACGCGGCATTGGTGTTATCAGTGGTTCTTATTATTCTCAGCATCCTATGTGGGTTGTGAATAATATTGAGGATAAACAGGATCTTAGACATAACAGCACGGTTGGAAACTGGGTGAATATGGAAGATCTTAAATATGCTCCCGGAGCAGGCGGTAGTGCTACATGGGCCGGACAAAATTTTAGAATGAGGGATGCCTCCGGTAAACTATTAGCACAAGATTCAATTCGTGATTGGTATGATTTTCCACATTATAAAATCTTTATGCATGATGTTGTAGCCGAAGCGAATCCGGCAGCCAATGATTTTCAGGGCGCTACTGCAGGAGCTAGTGCACATTTATACATCTATCGTTTAGCCGAAACCTATTTATTACGTGCAGAAGCCCGTTTTTATCAAGGTAATACTTCTGGAGCAGCTCAGGATGTAAATGTCGTAAGAGCAAGAGCAAAAGCTTCACAAATGTATACTACTGTAACTATTGGTGACATTTGTGCAGAAAGAGGAAGAGAACTTTATCTCGAAGAATGGAGAAATGTAGAGCTAAAACGTATTTCACACTGTTTGGCTCTTAGCGGAAAACCAGATGAATGGGGCCAAACTTACAGTAAAGATAATTGGGATAAACAATCCGGAACAGATGCAGTTGGAGGAAGTTATTGGTACCAACGTATTGTACATTATACTCTTTATAACAAATATCCAGCTGGTATTTCTATTAAGCCAGGTGTAAAGTTTTATTCTATGGACAAACGTAATAATTACTGGCCAATTCCATTTAGACTTGCTATAGAGCCTAATATTAAAGGTCAGTTAAGTCAGAACTACGGTTATGATGGCTACAATGCAGGTGTTAAAGTCTGGGATAAATGGCAGGATGCTGTTGAAGACGAAAATAAAATTTAAACTTTTTATTTACCTTAAATTAAAAGATAAAAGTAAAGTGAAAGAATTGAGTAGCTTCATAGTATCCAAATAGAAAACTAAAACAAAAAACGAGTTAATATATTTAACTCGTTTTTCTTTTTTGCTTTATAATCTTAAAATTAATCCATATTGTCAATAATGATTCTTATCTGAGTTCGGGCCATATCATAAACATTCCCGTTGGCGTCGTTCCAGGCTATTGACAATTCTGTACAAGCTAATACTACCGGATAAAATTCAGTATATTTTACAACTGTATTATTATATTGTTTTAGTAGTTCCGGGGTTTCTGTTTCTGCATAAATATTTTTCCGGACAGTATCTATAAAAATTCGATCTTCTTTTGAAGGAATCAATACTTCGATGCCTTCTTTTTTAAAATTACCTTTTATATAATCGGTTTCCATACTGTGAAGTGAGCCAAATAAAACCACTTTTTCAATACCTTGTTTTTTAAGCTCGGCTATGACAAGTACTACGGGATGAATGATATTTATTTTTAAATCTAAGGCATCTACGGTTTCGTGAAGGGTTATATTAGGAATCAAAAGAGCGTCTATTTTCATCTGCTGCAATTCCACTAGACAATTAAGAATCAGTACTTCAAGTTTTTTGGAGCTTTGAGGAAGTAACTTATTAATAGGATCAAAATTGACACTCCATAATTTAAATGGACACGTGCTGTATCCTGCTTTTTTTTCGTGATAAAGACGGTTTAATTCTCTGATATAAAAAAGAGTAGAACGACTTCCTAATCCTAATATCCCAAGTGATTTTATATTCATTATAAACGCTCCAAAATATAATTAGCAAAATACTTTTTACTGTCAGTTATTCTGTCCCTAATGGCAAAATCTGCCTTTTTTATAATTTTATTTAAAATTTTATCGTTGTACTTCCTTGAAATCTCGGTTAAAACTTTCTCGCCTTTAGCAAAATGAAAGGTTTTATTGAGTTTTTTTATAAATACATTTTGTTCTTTGGTACTTACTAAAAAACTCGTTGCAATTCCTTCTTTTTCGTCATATTCCGGTTGGTGCTTAAAATGCTCAATGTCAAAGTCTGCATCGAGTTCGCGATTGATACGATCCAATAGGTTAAGATTAAATGCAGCGGTTATGCCCTGACTGTCGTTATAAGCAGGTAAAACTACTGTTGAAGGCTTTATTAAATCGACACCCAAAAATAGCTTATCTCCAAAACCTAAATTTTCCCCCAGGTTCGATATAAAATGGGTTGCCAGTTCATCAGACATATTCCCAATATTTGAACCTAAAAACAATATTACTTTAGGGTGTTGATTTTCTTTTAGCGATTCCAGAACATCAAAATAATCTCCCTGTTTTGTTTTTACAGAAATATTAGGCATTTCTTTATTCAAATCCATTTCGAGTTTATCCAGAGCGTTTTGCGAAATATCGATTGGGAGGTAATCAAAGTTGAAATTTTGCAGTGATAATTGTTGCAGAAGTTCTTTAGTTTTCATCCCGTCACCTGCACCAAGTTCTATAAGTTCAAAATAGATGTCAGGCTTTAGCTGTAGTGCTTGAATGATTGACAGGCTTTTATTTTTAAAGATTTCATGCTCCGAACGCGTGACATAATATTCAGGCAAATGCATAATTTCAACAAAAAGTTCATCTCCTTTTTTATCGTAAAAAAACTTAGAAGGCAATGATTTTACTGAATTACTTAAACCTTCATTCACTTCACTTTTGAATTGCTCTAACATACTTTTCAGGGTTTCCTTTTTATTTAAAATCATTGCATCTTTCATAAGCATGGCTATTGGTGATTATCTGTTTTTAATTGAAGTAAAAATACAAGAGATCCCCCCGCCGGATGTTACATTATTTGAGAAAAATGTTCTTTTTAAAGAATGAGAGGATACAATAAAGATACAAAAAACTAAAAGGCAAAGCCATAATGATAAGCAAATTGCTTATCCCGTTGAGCAATTCATCCGCACCAAGAGCAGTGAGCCCTACCGCGGTGGAAGTAATTATGATACCCCAACCGAGTTTATGGGGTCTGGATGGGTTTTCATTACCGTTATCACTAAACATACCCAATACAAAAATGGCTGAATCAATCGAATTAATAATTGAAATTGCAACTAAAATCCCTGCAATCAAAAAGGTAATCTCATGCAGAGGAAAATGTTCTAAAAAAACAAATAAAGAACTGAATAATTCATCAAACTGTTTTGAATTACCTCTAGATGTGATTTCAAAAGCCTTATTGGCAAATATGGCAAACCATACAATGGTGGCTAAAGTGGGTACTAAAATTGTAGCAATTAAAAATTCTTTGATCGTTCTTCCTTTTGAAATGCGAGCAATAAAAATCCCCGTAAAGGGAACCCAGGCCAACCAGAATGCCCAATAGAAAACCGTCCAATCCTGTGTAAAATGGCCCTTGGTTGTATAATCTCCTATTGCAAGGCTCATTTCAAAAAAATGAATTACATAGTGATAAAAAGCCGTACAAGTTTGCGTTATAAAAAGACTGAAATTTAAAAACAAGGCTACAAATAGCATTAAAATAATGGAAAAGAGAAAATCAAAATCAGCCAAAAATTTAATCATTTTTGTAATCCCGGTCAAAGCGGAATATGTGGCGATGGCACCCATTATAAAGACACAGCCTACTAAAAAATTAGTTCCAAACGCCGCGCCAAAAGTATAATTCAGCCCACCTACTAATTGTGCTGTTCCCAGACCCAGTGAAGCAATTACTCCGGTAATGGTAATCAATACAATAAAAAGAATGGCACTAAATTTCAGCACACTACTTTTAACATAAGGTACTATCGCGTGCAATAAATTAGGTGCTTTTTTTACATATAGATTATACCCAATCATTAATCCAAATAAACTATACATAGCCCAAGGTGTAAATCCCCAATGAAAAAAGGTATACTGCAGCGCCGTTTCTTTAGCATTAGAGGTCACTACAGGACTGTTATTCAAGTAATAAACCGGCTCCTGCACCGCACGAAGCAATAACCCTGAACCCATTCCGGTACTGTATAGCAAGGCAATCCAACTGAAATAGGAATAAGCTGGTTTTTCACTACCCAATCGTTGATTCCGAATTGGTAAAAATAAAAGCGCCACAGAAGCCAGCACCACAATTAGCCCCAATACCAAATAATAGGTACTAAAAACTGCTAATAATTGCTGATTTATCCGACTTAAAACAGCAAGTAAACCATCTGGTGCCAAAATGCCACTTATAAAGAAGACAGCTCCAAAAAGCATCCCATATAATAGTAAATTATTTGCTCGAAAATGACTGTAGCGTTTTGAAATCAAAATACTTTTTATTTATGAATTGGTTTTAAAGTTTCAAGCATCGTGGGAATTAGTTCACTACCCGTAGGATGAATGTGCACTGCGTCCCGAAAAATGGTATAAGGTTGTTTGCCATACATTAAATTGGTGATTCCGTTTATGATTTCATCCCCGCCAACTCCCAAAACACAAGCCCCTAAAAAAAGATTGGTTTTAGCATCTATTACCGCCTCCATAAAACCTAAGCTTTCTCCTTTTTCTTTAGCGCGTCCTACTTTTGTCATAGGACGGTGTGCAACCAAAACTTCATATCCTTTCTCTAGAGCTTCCTTCTTGGTCATGCCTATTCTGCCCAGCGGCGGATCGATAAACAAACCGTAAGTAGTTATTCGATCACTAATTTTTCGCTCTTTTTTACTTAGAAGAAAACTTTCTACAATTTGAAAATCATTGTACGAGGTATGCGTAAAAGCTCCTTTTCCGTTACAATCTCCAATGGCGAAAATACCTTCAACATTAGTCTGACAGTAATCATTGACTTTTATATAGTTTTTCTCATCCACTTCTAGATGGGTATTCTCAATACGTAAAGTATCGGTATTGGGCAAACGTCCGACAGCTAATAACAAGTGAGATCCTTTTATTTCACTTTTGTCGATTGTAACGCTAATGCCGTCTTGGTTGTTTTCAATAGCAGCAATTTCCTTTGCGTTAAACACAAGCTGTATCCCTTCAATTTTCAATATTTCGGCTACTGCATCACAAACTGTATCGTCTTCCTTTGCTATTAATTTTTCATGGGACTCAATAATGGTAACTTCGCTGCCAAACCTTCGAAAGATCTGACCAAATTCCAAACCAATATAACTGCCGCCTATGATGATCAAATGTTTAGGAATATCTTTGATTTCTAAAATATTTTCGTTCGTGTAAAAAGGAACTCCTTCGTAAGTTTGAGGAACTACTGCTCTTGCCCCCACATTTATAAATATTTTTTTTGCCGTAATTGCCGTATCTCCCACCTGAACCACATAATCACTTAAAAAATAAGCTTCAGCTTTATACAAGGTAATATTTTCGTTGCTCGTAAGCGATTTTTCAATACCAAATCGGGATTCATGTACGAGCTTATCTTTACGCGCTTTAATTTTTTCAAGATTAGCTTTAGTTCCATCCGGAATTTCAATGCCTAATGCATCACCATGAAAAGCATCCCACATTCTGCGGGCACTTGCTACATAGGCTTTAGTTGGAATACAGCCATTGTTAACACATGTCCCCCCTAAAAAACTCTTTTCGACAATAGCAACCGTACCTTTTTTTGATAAGCTAAACGCCAAAGGAACACCTGCCTGCCCACTTCCAATAATAATATAATCAAAGTTTTTCATAGTCTTTTAGTTTTAAAAAAATTATTTCGCTAATCGCAATCCGGAAAACTGCCAGCGCATTTTGGCACTGAAAAAATTACGATAGGTATTACGGCTATGATTCTCCGGTGTTGCCACCGAAGCACCTCGCAAAACCATTTGGTTCACCATAAACTTTCCATTGTATTCTCCCAAAGCACCGGCCGCTTTACTAAAATTAGGATAGGCCAGATAAGCGCTGTTGGTCCATTCCCATAATTTCCCCCAATTCAATTGACTGCTGGCTATTTCCCACTCGAATTCTGTTGGCAATCTCAATCCTTTCCACTGTGCATAGGCAAAAGCTTCGAAATAGCTGATATGCATCACAGGTAAATCGGGTACAATTTTCTGCATACCATTTAAAGTATACTCAAACCATTGATCTTCCATTTTATGCCAGTACAATGGAGCTTCAATTTCATTTTCATTCAACCATGCCCATCCCTCATCATGCCAATAATTAAAATTTTGGTAGCCACCGTGCTCAATAAACTCTAAATATTGACCATTTGTAACCAGCGTGTTCGCAATCTCAAAATCAGCTACATAAACATTGTGTCTTCCTAATTCGTTATCAAAACAGAAAAAGTCTCCTGTATGTCCTATTTCATAAACTCCTGCTTCTATTTTTATAAAACCAGCATCTTGTCTTTCTGCAGTTGGTAAAAAACTATTTCCGTAAGTCGGAAAAGTCGGCTGGGTTCCTAGTATGTATTTGATATCATACACCAAAAGTTCCTGATGTTGCTCTTCATGATTGATTCCGATTTCAATGACATCAAGTATCTCTTTGTTTAAATCGTTGTTCATAAATCGTTCGACTGCAGCAGTAACATAAGCTCTATAAGCATAAACCTCTGCTACAGCTGGTCGTGTCATCAATCCTCTGGAAGGACGCTGCACACGTTTTCCCACATTATTATAATAACTATTAAACAAATAGGAAAAATCAGGATGGTAAACTAAATAATCAGGAGCGTACTTTGTTAGTAAAAATTCTTCCCAAAACCAGGTTGAATGGGCTAAGTGCCATTTTGGAGGAGAAGCAAAATCACTTGGCTGTACTGAATAATCCTCAGTAAGCAAAGGATTACAAATTTCTTCAGTTTTTTTTCGGACTTCTAAAAAACGTGCTTTCATATATTTAAGTAGTGCTATTCGTATTAACCTGTAAGATATTAATTAAAAATACTATAAGTTAATTATTTATGCAAAAAGATGTTTGTTAAAAATCCCAAAGTTTCTATTATAGAATAGCAATAAGGTTCTCTCTCATCTGTCAGAATTACATATCAGGACTTAAGTAATTTTAAATTAAACATAGAGATCTCTGGCGAAAAGACTAGTTATTTTTCCAAACATCAAAAATATCATGATACCGAAAAGGCATTGATTTTTTTTAACATCAACGCTATTGTCAAAATAAAAGTACCCTGCAAAATCAATAGAAATTACAGGGTACCCAAACAAGTAATAATCTTCCAAAACTACTTACCCGTCTGACTAAATTTAAATATATACTTGGGCATCAAGCCTCTTTTTAGAATACTGATTTAAATGGAACCTAAGCTGAAGTATCACCTCTTTTTTTGTACCGTTGATATTAATAAATTTAATATCAAACCAGCTTTTTAATTCTTCAATGTCCTCAGGATTATTTTTTAATGATGACGCAAATAGTATCTGAACTCGGGAATTTAAAAGTTTAAAGAATTCATTTAAATTAATTTCGTTGTCCGCCACAAAAAGAATTAAATTATAATCATACAAACTGAAATCAGCACCTTCAGTTCCTGAAAAAGCTATAAAGTCACAATCAGAAATTCCTTTTGTAAAATACCTGAGAAAAACCCCGCTCTTATCATAAACCAGAATTTTTGTTTTCTCAAGAATAACTGCCATTTTTATTAGTATATTAATTTTAAAAAATAAACGATCTTTAAATATAAGAACATGATCCCTCAGATTTACATCTGTCCATATTTCTACCTGTAGAATTAAACTCATTATTACAAACCAGCCGTAAGAATTGTTTGTAGAAAACTACAAAAAGACACCGTTTTTTAAAGGAAAGACAACAGCTTTAATGACAAAGGAAGAGCTCTAAAAGCCCTAAAAAGGGATGCTGTTTAAATATGAAACAATATTCGTTTTAACAAAAATACTTTGTAACTCCCAGTTTTTACTCTATTTTAAATTGTAGAATATAACTTCTAGTTGTAATTAATAATTTTAAAAATAAAAACCTTACTACATAACTAAAAAAATTACTATTAGCTTAAAGAAGCTTACTAATAGAACAAAGCGAACAAAAAAATAATGATAAATCTATTTCACTTTATTTTGATTTGAATTTGGCTTAAGTTCGTCTGGACTGTCTTTTGTATAGGTATCAAATGTTTCTTTTGATGGCGTTGTAAATACATCCTGTATCAACTCAAAACTCAAAGTATTTTTCGGATCAAATTGATCTGAATTCATGTATTTTTCCAGTGAATAATACAGTGCTTTGGAGGTCACTGCAAGGTTAATCTTATCATCCTTAAAAACTGCTTAAAGTGAAAAAAGTCACGCCAAGAATCATGCAATGATACCGCAAATAATCTAATTTGGGCAGAATCGTGGCACATAGTTAAAAAAAAATAGAACGCAAGCAAAATAGAGGTCTAAAAAGTTTAGGTTCGAAACTTTATATCATGGTGATAATCATTCTGAAATACAGCAATATTTAACTTCTTAATTTCCATACCAAAATTATTTTTCTTACATTTAAGAAACATTAAATTGAAATATGATGAATACAGCAAAAATAGTGGGTATTGTACTTATAGTGATCAGCCTGGCCGCAGGCTATGTGGGATTAAACAGGGTATCAGACAGCACCAAAGAAATTAACTTTTTAGGCCTTAAAATTGATGCTTCGAACGAATCGGGACAAATGCAGGGTTTTCTTTATCTTGGAGTAGCAGCAGCTCTTTTAGCAGGCGGACTGTATACTTTAAAAAAGTCAAGCTAATTTAAACCTAAATAGTAAAATAGGAAGCCTGCAGTATATAATTACAGCAGGCTTTGTACATTGTACAAATGGCATTTTAAGCAGTGATGGAAAAATAAAAAGCCAAACAGCTCTTCAAAAGCCCAGGTACATTAAAATTATTACCAATGTAATGAAGATAAGTAATACTCTAATTCAAATAAGATTCTACTCCAACCAGCCTCTCCATTGCCAATCATCATAAAAAGTAACAACGCTCTCAACTTTACCAATAAAGATACAATTGGATAAAAAAAAACTGCAGGCATAAATACCAGCAGTTTAATTTTGAATTATAAAGTGTCTTTCAGCCCCATTTGACATATTGTCCGGGCTGATAAATCCCTTTAGAACAGCACTAAAAATGAGTTGCAGTTATCCTGCTGTTCTATTCAAGGCTCTATTAGCACTTATAATATCTGTTTCTAATTTCATCATAACACAGATGAGGGTACTGATAACCTCCCATAGTCTGTTTTAGCTGTTTTTCAGTCAGCTTTTGCACATCACTCGGTAGAAATTTTTTAACTTCTTTGTCTTTTGTTTTTTTGTCAAACATAACTTATAGTTTAAAGTGATTACTATTCCAATCATTTAAAGACACCTGGAATTTCTGTCTGTGTTATTGCAGTTTTTTCTGCTTACATATCTTTGTATTAACTCTGAAATATCATAATTAAGTTGTGTGTTCACAAAACCAAAATTATACCTACAAATATGAATTATTTTTACGATAATTACTTACTTAAAACCTATTTATTTTTAAATTTTAACACAATTCATGATTTTGCATCAAGACAGGTGTTAAAATCATCCATAAAAACATAAACCGATAACATGATCTTATAAATATCGTTTTAGATTTATGTTATCTGTAAATCGCTATTATTTTTAATACAATATAATTGGTCAGAAGTCCGTTTAAAAGTGCTAGAACACTGTCTTGCTGCTCCTGCGTTTCGCAATCAAAATGAACCATCATTTCAGTAATAAACTCAGAATACAGGATTCCCTGTTCTATTCTAGCTAATGCAATTTGATCTAAATCGTCCAGCTCGTATTTCCCAGGCACAGCATTATGCTCCTTTATTTCCAGAAACAACACTTCTTCATCATTTAGTTCAGACACCTTCTGTTCCAAGCCGTCTAACAGCACGATATTAAAATCTTCTTTTTTCCTAAGCAGACTTTTAAAACTGCCCGGCAGACCTTCCGTATACAAATCCCTTTTTAGCAGATAATGCTCGGCAGAAAACTTTCTTCTTTTAAGCTCATCATCAAACAACGAAATAAATTCTGCAGACTTTTCCGGGGTCAGAAATTCAATTTCATTCTGCTCCCCTTCCGCCTCATTGATCATTACAGCCCATTTTGAATAACACTCTGGATAATTTTTCATTACATAAACTTCCATAGCTTTACATATTGCGGGATTTTTTTTATAGGCTCCCAGTAAATGTAAATACTTTTTATCGGGAACATCCTGAAATTCAGCAAAACCGGAATAGTAGCCGTCATTGTATACTTCATCGAACAAAAAATCAATCTTTACATCCCTATTCTGAGCAAACTGGTAAAACAATACCTGTTCAAAAAATAAATTAAAATTAAGGCAGTTGATTTTGGGCCAGGCTTTTTTATTTTTATCTAAAAAATCAATGCTGATTGCAGCGTATTCTTTAAAAAAATCAATATCATTTCCTCCTGTAACTCCCATATTGCATCCAAAATTGTCGGAACGTTTATGATAGCGCTCCATTTCATCGGGCATGTACAGAAGCTCTGGCGAAATTTCATTCCACATTTTAGTGTAATTATCGCCAGTAATTTCCAAATTCTGCGTCAGTAAAGCGGCACAACGAAATTTTACATCCAGAGATTCCCAAACAAAAACATCACCGTCAACGTGCAGAAACGGTTCGGTCTGCATCTGGTACACTTTAATTTTAGAAACACCCCAGAGATCGTTGGGATAATGATTTAAATCATCTAAAACGACATGAACTCTTGTGTAGGGCAGCTGGAGTTTTGTAATTAAGATCTCATATCCAAAACGATCTGTGTACAATTCTACTTCTTTATGAAATTTCACTAATTGATGAGAGCTCAAAATCCAGCTCAGCCAATTGTATTTATAAGAAAACCAGCCGTAATTACTTTTGATATCAGTCGAATTACCGGTCCAAAAACTTTGTATTATCTTCATTTAAATGGAGCTGAGCTTATTTTTTTTAATTAATGCCAATTTTTCTTAGTGTTTGATTCCTACTGTATTCAATAAAAATTCCTGCCAACATTATTTACAAATTATATAAATACCAGCTGCAATATAACTCAATTATTTGTAAGTTTTTTACGGTATTCCGTATAATAAAGATTTTGGAACCAGCAACTTGATATTATTATATTCCTGCTGCAGTCCAAAATAATAAAAAAACTGCTGATATAAAATCTAATTATATTTGCCAATAGTAAATCTAGCGCAGAAATCGTGTTATTTTCCTTAATCAGGAAATAAGTTTTTTGTCAATACCTGAAAACAAGCTGTTTCACTAAAAACAGGTAAAAATACGTACTCCCAAAACATTTATTCAAAGTACTTTAGTATTATAATAAAAAACTGCTAAAACAAAAATCAATGAATTTATCTACCATTCAAACTCCTGGTGTTTACATTCAAGAATTAAATGCTTTTCCCAATTCTGTTGTTGGAATTCCTACCGCAGTACCAGCATTTATAGGGTACACACCTCAGGCTGCTTACGAAGGAAAATCGTATACAAATGTGCCAGTAAAAATCACTTCATTTGGTGATTTTCAGGCTTTTTTCTGTTTGCCAGATCCCCCTGCACCTGCAAATATTTCTAAACAGTACAAGCCTGAATACTATTTGGCGGCTGAAAAAAGCCAGCCACTAAAGGGAGACTACATGCTCATTGCAGGAACCTATTATTCAATAGTTCCAGATCCTGACACGGTTTACTATTTATATAACAGCGTAAGGCTTTTTTACGAAAATGGCGGTGGAGATGCTTATATAGTTTCTGTAGGCAGTTACGGACCTCCATCAAAAAAACCAGCGGCTCTTGGAGTTCCGCTTGTAAACCTAAATGTGCAGCTGAATGATTTGACTAAAGGCCTTTCTTTATTGATAAATGAACAGGAACCAACAATGTACATTTGTCCCGAAGCCACTTTATTAAGCTTAGAAGACAATGGAACATTAATGCAGTCAATGCTTCTTCAGGCTGCACAAATGAAAACGGCAATGTGCCTGTTCGACATTATTGGCGGTGACGCCCCAGATCCTGTTTTATATACTCAAGACATTACAAACTTCAGAATGTACACGGGTTCTGTTGGATTAAGCTACGGAACGGCATATTATCCTTTTACAGGAACGACGATAATGCAAAATTCTGATATTGATTACACTACTTTATTTGGTGGAGATTTAAAACAGCTTGAAGCTATTCTTAATCCTCCAAGCTCACCTAATTCTGCCGTTGCCTCAATTATTGCCAATATTCAAAATCCGGCAAGCACTTTGACTGTGGCGCAAAATCACAATGCGCTTCTTAATGCAAGCCAGACTTATTCCTTGATGATTAAACACATCGTCACTGCTGCTAATATTCTTCCTCCAAGCGGAGGTATTGCAGGAGTTATTACAACAGTAGATAATTCTATTGGGCCATGGCAAGCACCTGCAAATACTTCAATTGTTGGTGTAGTATCATTGCCTATTTCCCTTTCAGAAAGTCAGCAAGCCAATTTAAACATCGATCCCGTGTCTGGTAAATCTATCAATGCCATTAGAACATTTAACGGATTGGGGATTCTAATCTGGGGAGCAAGAACACTAGACGGAAACAGCCTTGATTGGAGGTATATTCCAGTGAGAAGAACGGTAATATTCTTAGAACAATCTTGTAAACTCGCTGCTCAGGCGTACGCATTTCAGCCTAATGATAAAAACACCTGGCAAGCTGTAATTGCTATGATAAGTAGTTTTCTTACTTCAATCTGGAAACAAGGAGGTTTGCAGGGAGCCAGTGCTTCTGACGCTTTTTCTGTAGCATGCGGTTTGGGCTCGACAATGACTCCAGATGATCTTTTAAAGGGTTATATGAATGTAACAATAAAAGTCGCTCTTGTTCATCCTGCTGAATTTATTGTTTTGACATTTCAACAGCAAATGGCAACTTCTAGTTAATTAAATAATTACTCCAATAAGCGAATTTTAATTTAAAGTTTAGATTCGAAGTAAATCTCGGAACAGAATTGTACCACTCGAAATAAGAAACTCGTTATCAAAAAACAAAGACTGTAACGGAAAATCCATTTTTATACCTATAATCCCTATTAACATTACTCCCGGGCTGCCGCCAATTCCCCATGTAGGCGGGCCTATAGTAGGCCCAGGTGCTTCTACAGTTTTAATAGCAGGACTGCCCGCCGCCAGAGTTGGAGATATGCTGGTTTGTGTAGAACCTCCAGATTCTATCATTACAGGATCGGCAACGGTTATGATATGCGGTATACCTGCTGCGAGAATAGGAGATAAAACCGCTCATGGGGGAACAATTATCATTGGAGCATTTAATGTTATAATAGGTGGATAATACAACAGATAAAGGTCTGGAAAAATTATATATACAGGAAATACACAGGTTTCAATTTTAAGGTTCGAATCCTTTTATTTAAATATTTATGTACCTTAGCAAGGCTAAAAAATGCTTCTCAAGCATTTTTTAGCCTTTTATATGAAAGCACTTTTAAAACAAAATATTGCTCAACATATTTCTCTTTCAGAAAATGAAATAGAAGATTTTTGCAATTTATTTGAGCAAAAGTTAATTCCTAAAAAAAACTTCTTACTCAGAGAAGGCGAGATTTGCAAATTTGAAGGTTTTGTTACCAAAGGACTTTTTCGGGTTTATCATATTGATAAAAATGGTTTTGAACAAATACTCTATTTTGCTATTGAAAATTGGTGGATTACTGATATTGATAGTTTTACTACTGAAACCCCTTCACAACTTTTCATAGAAGCACTCGAAGACAGCGAAGTGCTTGTGATTTCTAAAAAAGATAAGGAGTTTGCTTATACTAATTTGCCTAAAATTGAAAAGCTATTTCGGGTAATGACACAAAAAACGCACGTTGCCCTTCAACGAAGAATGATAGATAACCTTAGTAAAACAGCAGAATCCCGCTATATAGAATTTATAGAAAAATACCCACAGCTAATACAACGGCTTTCTAACATACAGATAGCTGCCTATCTGGGAATTACCAATGTTTTTTTGAGTAATATTCGAAAGAAAATAGCTGTCAAAAAATAAGTTTTTCCTTTTATTTATTAAACTAGTTTAATGTTTTGAGATCGCATTACGTTCCATCTTTGCAGTGTTAATTTAAACCAGCATAAGCAATGAAACAAACTATCTCGAGAGTATTTATAACAATTTTAATTTTATTTAATATGGAATCACAAGCACAAGGTTTTAAAACAATTGAAACTAAAGATTTAAAACTTCAGGTTTACAACGCATCAGAAAACAGTTTTGGCGTAGCATCGGTAATCGTTTCCGGAAAGACAGATGCAATTTTGATTGACGCTCAATTTACTTTGGCGGATGCCGAAAAAGTAGCGCAGGAGATTAAAACAAGTGGCAAAAAATTAACCACCATCTTTGTTTCTCATGCAGATCCTGATTACTATTTTGGATTGGAAATATTTAAAAAATATTTCCCGGATGTAGTTGCTTATGCATCACCTGCTTCTGTAGAAGCAATTAAGGCTTCGGCGCAAAAAAAACTAGACGTTTGGGGCGAACGATTAGGTAAAGCTATTACGTCAAATGTTGTTTTGCCGCAAGTTTTAAAAGGAAATAGCATTGAACTGGAAGGTCAGAAATTAGAAATCGTTGGTTTGGAAGAATTTCCGAATAAAACTTTTGTATGGATTCCTTCTATCAAAGCAGTTCTGGGCGGAATTAATGTTTTTGGAACTAGTTTTCATCTTTGGATGGCGGATGCTCAAACTGCTGAAGCCCGCAAAAACTGGATTGCCGTATTAGATAAAATCTCGGCTTTAAAACCTGAAATTGTAATTCCGGCTCATGCCAATTCCAATTCTCCATTTGATATCGCTGCTGTAAATCACACCAAAAGTTACATTCAATTCTACGAAGAGGCTTTGAAAACCAATAAAACATCAGAAGCTTTAATTACCGCTTTGAAAACAAAATATCCAACACTTACTTTTGAAACTGCCTTAATGATTGGTGCAAAAGTGAATACTGGAGAAATGAAATGGTAAAATCAATCATTTACAGCCTGACGGCACTCTTTGTATTGTCAGGCTGTTCTTTAAACAAAAAGACAATGACAAATCTTGAAATAGTTAAAAGCACTTACGAAGGAAAAACTTCGGAAGAAAATGGTCGAAATTTGGCTAAATATGTTGTCGAAGATATTTCGTGGACAGAAGCTAAAGGTTTTCCGTATGCAGGAACTTACATTGGCTTAGAAAATGTAACCAAAAATGTCTTTCACCGATTAGGAAGCGAATGGATTGATTACAAATTTACTCCTGAAGATTATGTTGCCAGCGATGATAAAGTAGTCGCTTACGGAACTTACACGGGAACTTATAAAATTACAGGTAAATCATTCACCGCCAAAGTGGCTCACATTTGGAAACTGAAAGATAGTAAAATTATCAGTTTCGAACAGTTTGTCGATAGCCAAACTGTAAATGATGCTCTGAATTAGTTTTAAATATAGAAACCGTTGATATTCATCAACGGTTTTTTTGATCTGGTTTTTATTTCAAATGTTCTTTAAAAAAATCATCTAATTTATCAAAAGGAATTACCTCTACTTTGTCATACAAATCAACGTGAACTGCATTTGGGATAATTATTAATTCTTTTGGTTCATTTGCCACTTTAAAAATATCTTCACTAAAATATCTTGAGTGCGCCTTTTCTCCCGCGATCAAAAGCATTGGTCGTGGCGAAATTTCTTTTACATAAGCTAATATTGGCATATTCATAAAAGAGATCGGATTGGTTATCAGCCAAGCTCCATTTGAATTCACAGAATTGACTTGAAAACCACGGGGCGTTCTGTAATAATCAAAATATTCTTTTACAAATTGTGGTTCATCGCCTTTCAATTTTTCCGGCAAATTTCTTGGACCATCTGCCGGTTTTCCGTTTTCGGCATCTTTCCAACGTTGCTGACCTAAATTCTCCAATGATTTGGTTCTTTGTTCCAGAGTTACTGAATCATTATATCCTTTCGACATTACCCTGGTCATATCATACAAACTTGTCGCAGCAACGGCTTTTACTCGTTTATCAATAGCAGTAGCATTTAAAGCAAAACCGCCAAAACCACAAATCCCGATGATACCAATTTTATTTCTGTCTACCTTTTCTTGTAATCCTAAAAAATCAACCGCAGCGCTGAAATCTTCTGTATTGATTTCGGGAGAGGCCAGATTTCGTGGTTCGCCCCCACTTTCACCTGTATAAGATGGGTCAAAAGCCAAAGCTACAAAACCGCGTTCTGCCATTTGGTTGGCATATAATCCAGACGATTGTTGTTTCACCGCTCCAAACGGTCCGCTGATGGCTAATGCAGACAATTTTTCGTTTCCTGTATTTTTCGGAAGATATAAATCACCACTTAAAGTAATGCCGTAACGATTTTTGAAGCTCACTTTTTGGCGTATCACTTTGTCACTAAGTTGAAATGTATAATGTTCTTTTGATGTATTCATTTTTTCTAAATTTGATTGTACTTTTTGTGCAGATACAAGCCCTGTTATCAGGAATAATATTGCGATTGCTAATATTTTTTTCATTTTCTTTTGAATTATTTTTAAACTTATATTTTTCCTAATAATTTAATTTTAATTGTTTTCAAGTTTCACAGCTACATTTCCGGCACCCAGTGCAGTAGCAAGACCCGTTGGATTGTCGATATACCCAAGCTTTGTATACCGATAGGAAGTGTTGAAATTTTTATAAAAAAGCACCAGCACATTGTCCCCGTAAAGCATTAAATCGCCCGCTTTGATATCTCCTCCAACTGAAGCATTTACTGAAAACGAACCAGGGAAATCATAGTACTTTTCATTACCATTAAATTCGGTCATATTTAGGGTCAGCGGGAGCATTGCTTTCAATTCTGCTGCACTTGGATTGTTATACAATGTTGCCGTAAAAACTGTTGTACCAATTGTAATTTTCATCTTAATTGTTGAAATAGTATCGTTATTTCCATTCTCATTATTTTCTCTTGGTGCTCTTTCGTTATCATTGCTGCAACTTGCACTACAAAAAGAAAAAGCAAAAAGCATAGCGATAACTGTCACTAAAGATTTCAGTTTCATAATTATCTCTTTTAAGGTTAAACATTTTTAATGAATTTTGCCGGAATTCCGCCAACAATAGTATTATCTGGAACATCTTTAGAGACTACTGCTCCTGCTGCGACAACTGCATTTTCTCCAATTGTTACGCCGGGTAAAATCGTAGCATTGGCACCAATCCATGCATTTTTTTTGATGAGAATTGGTTTACCTGTTAGTCCTTTTCTTTCCTCAGGATTTAGCGGATGATTTTCGGTAATGAGGCTGACTTTAGGGCCTATTAAAACATCGTCTTCAATGGTAATTCCACCCAATGCCAAAAAGGTGCAGTCAAAATTGATAAATACGTTTTTACCAATTGTAATATGTTTTCCGCAATTGATATGAAGAGGTGTAAATACAGTAACATCCTGAAGTTCTTTATCTAAGATTCTGCTTAGTATCTGCGTGATTTCTTCAGGATTTACAGCATTATTCATCTGATTAAGTAATGCTTTCACAGCGAATGCTTCGGCTCTCAATCTGCCTATTTGCGAATCATTAGGAAGTATGGTTTCACCGATTAAAAGTCTCTCAAAAATATCTTTTTGAAATGGTGCGGCATCGAAAATAGAGTTTGAATCTGACATAATATTTGAATTAAATAACCAGATACAAAGGTAAGACTGCCTTTAAGCAAGGTAGTAACGATTTTCAAACCAAAGATTAAGAAATTCAAACTTCTGCCTGACGAAATGCGGACGGATTGGTACCCGTATTTTTTTTGAAGAAATTATTGAAGTAGGTTGGATAATCAAACCCAAGTGCGTAACCAATTTCAGATACACTCCAATCAGTATGAAGTAAGAGTGCTTTGGCTTCTGTGATGATTCGCTCTGTAATATGAGTCGTGGTCGATTTTCCTGTAACTTCTTTTACAGCTCGATTCAGGTAATTGACATGCACATTCAGATGTTGGGCATAATGTTGGGCTGTTCTTAATTGAAGTGGATTAGAAGTAGTTTCAATTGGAAATTGTCTTTCCAATAATTCCAAAAATACAGATGACAATCTGGTAGAGGCATTCTTATTTTGTTCGAAATGCTCAGAAGGTTCCATCTTTAGCGATTCATGTATAATGAGACTGATATAATTGCGAATCAGCTCATCTTTAAAAGCATAATCACTTTCCTGTTCGGTAATCATTTTATGAAAAATAGTATTAAGAAAACCTCTTTGCTGTTCTGTGATTTTCAAAACAGGTGTTCCGCCAATTTTAAAAAAAGACGATTGCTGCAGACTTTCAGAACGTTCGGCGTTTTTAAAAAACTCTTCTGAAAATAAAATAGTATAACCCGTATAAGTTGTTGAAATAGTTTCCCATGAATATGGAATATGAGGATTTCCAAAAAAAAGAATCGTACCCTCCTGCTCATAGGTCCTATCAGAATAATGAATCTTGCTTTTACCTGTTGTCAGGCAGATTTTATAGAACTCCTTTCTGCTGTACGTTCTGGTTTCTGCACCATCATCTTCTATCTGGAATGCTTTAAATCCCTGCAGTTTCAGTTCGTTATTAAAACTCGAAACTTCTCTTATTATCTTCTCTTTCATTTTCAAAGTTAAGAAATTCAAATATATTAAAAACCTCTAATATTATTTTTTACCCAAAACGCTTTGCTTAATTCCAATTTACATTCTATCATCAAATAAAGAATCTTTAAAAAAAATTGTCCATACTAGCCAGAAGAGCATTTAAATGTTTTTAAATTAATAATTTTGATTCAGCTATTGATTAATATTTCAAAGATTAATTTAGAACGACGAAAACCTAAATATGAAAGAAGATTATATAAAATGAATTAATAATGTATTAATTATTAATTGAGCAAAATTTAGATCAGGAACTGAATTTGGAATATATAGCTAAAATTGGAAATTACTCGCCATTTCATTTTCATAGAATTTTTAAAGCAATTACAAATGAAACTATAAATGAATACATTACTCGCAAAAGAATTGAAAAAACATCCTCAATACTTCTCCACAAAAGAGAAATAACTATTTCAGAACTTTCATTACAATACGGGTTCAGCAGCAACTCCTCCTTTACCAGAACATTTAAGAAATTTTACGGAATCAGCCCTAAAAAATTCAGAATGGTTAATTCGAATAAATTTAGCAAGATTGGTAAAGCCAATAGCAAGAATGGACAAGAAAATGGATTATCTCACCAATATATTTGCACCATTAATAATCTCAAAAACTGGATTAAGATGAAAGCAAAAATTGAAATTAAAGAACTCCCAGAATTAGATCTTGCCTATATTACACAAATTGGGCACAACGGAATGCAGAATTCTTATTCAAAATTAATTAAGTGGGCAACTTCAAGGAGGCTTCTAGAAAATTTAAACGTAAAAAATAGTTGCCATTTATCACGATAGTTTTAAAATAAGTGAACCTGAAAAAGTTAGAATGAGTGCCTGCATTTCGTTGAAAGAAAAAGTGGAAGTTGATGGAGAAGTTGGATTAACTAAAATAGAAAAAGGCAGATTTATTGTCGGACATTTTGAAATTCAAATAAACGAATTTGAAAAATCATGGAGCGGTCTTTTTATTTGGATGGGCGAAAACGGATATAAAAAAGCTGATCGAAATCCTTATGAAATTTATTATAATGATTTCAATAAGCATCCGGAAAAAATGAGTATCGTAGATTTTTGTATTCCTATTGAATAAATTAAAACTTCTTAAAAATGGAATACAAAGAAATAAAAACAGTGATAATTTTGACTTTAATAATTACAACGTTTTTAGCAGTTTTTGAATTAAATATCACAAAAAAATATTATTCGAATAAGAAGTCCAAAATCAGTTACACTGAAGTAACAACTTATGTCCTAAAAGTTAAAAATACAAAGTAAAAAAAGCTGTAACTATTTGGCGTTTTCAATTTTAAGACCACATAAGCACACCAAAAATGAATATCTTTGGGATTTGCCAACTTAGATGATGATAACACCAAAATACAAAAGAAACATTAATCGTATTTTACCATTTGGTTTAATATGGCTTGTATTTAGTTTGATTTATACTATCCTTGAGCGAGGACTATTAGGCGACCTAAACATTTACCCTTCATCGGGTAATCAATATGTTTTTAGTAGAAATATTATAGCGATTCCACTGTTGGCTACTATATTTGGAACAATAATAGGTATACTCGAAATCCTTTACTTTAATAAATGGTTTATTCAAATTAGCTTCACTAAAAAAATTTTATACAAATCTTCGATTTACCTGCTCATCATTATCTTCCTTTTGATAATCATATTCCTGACAACCGCTAATGAAATTCCCAGTGCAATTTCCAGTGAGGGCTTTTGGCTTTTAATGTTAGACTTCTTTACGGACTATTCCTTTCTCGGAATCCTAACCTATATTGCCAGCATTATTCTAATGACACAGTTCTACACTGAGGTGAGTGAAAGTATGGGAACAGGTCTTCTCAGTAATTTTTTCCTCGGAAAATACAATAAACCTGTCGAAGAAGACAGAATATTTATGTTTCTGGATATGAAATCATCTACGACGATTGCAGAAAAGTTAGGACATGTCGTATATTTTGAGATGCTTCAACAGTATTTTTCAGATTTAAGCGGTCCGGTAATTGACTATTCAGGTGAAATATATCAGTATGCTGGAGATGAAATGATTATATCGTGGAGATTAGAAAAAGGAGTAAAAAACAATACTTGTATAAGATGCTTTTTTGCTATGAAAAAATCCTTAATGGACAAATCAACTTCTTATAAAGAAAAATATGGATTATCACCACAGTTTAAAGCAGGAATGCATTGTGGAAAAGTTACCACTGGAGAAATAGGTGTCTTAAAAAAAGAAATCATATTTACCGGTGATGTACTTAATACAACAGCACGAATTGAAGGGTTATGCAACAATTATGATGTAGATATTTTAGTATCTGACTCCCTTGCTGAGAAACTTGACCTTAGTCCTTACTACAACGTAGAATCAGTAGGAAAAAATAATTTGAGGGGCAAAGACATACAATTTGAATTATTTACATTGTATCACATATAATCAAGCAAAAATAAATATCAGTTAGCAATATGAATTTTGAAAGGTTTTCTCTAAAAACAAAAAACAGGATCGATCCTCAACAGGACATTCAAACCAAATTGATTTAAGCCATATAATGACATGCCCTACCAGTAGTACTCCAATCTCTTCATTGGTCATCCATGCAGCTGTAGAATAATAAATCGCATCTTTATACTTACCTCTTATAATTTTTACTTTTCACAAGATTATATTCTTCATTTACTGCCTGCGAGCAAGGCGGTTGGCTTATAAAGAAATAATTAAACCAATGAGTTTTTATGCTTTGGATTACTGCAAAACTATTGTATGCACCCAACTGATTATCTGATAGTTATTTTATAAAATTCAGATCGTTATTCTGTAAAAAAAGTGCTACTATTCTTTTTAAATTTGAAAAAAGGACAACGCTGACAATAACGGTGTTACGGGTATACTTGCTCAGGACACTCTTTTAAAAAAAACAACAGTGAAAATTTAATTTTAAAAAAATAAGATAATGAACTTAGATACACCGGAAAATTACGCTCAGGATGGCAAGAATTTTCAAAATGCAAACACAGACTCACAAAGCAACGATCCAAACAGCAATCGATATGATTCAGAGAATCTTGACAATGAATCGGACAGTGAATCCAAAGATTTAACTGAGAAGGACATTGAAGAGGATCTTAAAAATAATGATCCGTCTGAAGGATTTGAAACTCAAATTGATACCGATCAAAGCGATGAGGCTGAAAGTGACAAATTTCAAACCATTGAACCAGATCCGGACAATCCCGTTAACAAAGAATTCGAAATAGGAGAACTTGGCAATGAGGAGCTTAAAAACGATGAACTTACCCGGAATGAGACAGGTCATAGTACACTCCAAAATAATAAACCTTCTCAGCGAAAATTTTAATGAACTGGGATGCTTCTCTAGTTCGCTGGAGCTCGGGTGCAAAATATAGCGGTTCCGGTAACAATTCTTAAATAGACCATCGATTCAAGCATTGAATCATTCTGTCTATTTTACACCTCATTGCTCCCAATGCGATACAATCACATCATAACAATCTGAAAATAATATAATTAAACAGAAATATGCTGTAATTTAATCCATCCGCTAATTTTTAATTTTACTATTCTTCCTTGACTAGGTCTTTAATAAGCCAGAAAGACAAGGAAGGTTTTACAAAAATTACAAACCATTTAAATTAAAACATTATGATACCACAAAAAAACTATGATACGTACAATCACGACGATAGCATGTATCACATGGGGGAAGAATCCATCCACTCGGAAACCATGGAGCACACGGATCCGGCAGTCAACCAGCATTATGACGATGAAAGATCGGCCGACCATCAGCCAACTGAACTGGATCATGACGATGCAGACAGAAGAACCTTAGACGAGTCAGAAGCGGATGAAGATGACGAGGATTAAAGATGTCATCTTACCGAAGTATTAACTAAACAGAAAGCCTCCGCAATGATTACACTGCGGAGGCTTTTTTTGCTGTGGTATTAATCTATCAAACCTAAGAAATTCAATTAATCATTTACTATATCCATAATTTTAAATCATCTTAGAAAATTCGGGAATTTGACGATTAGGAATTATTTTTTCTAAATCACAAGTATTCCTTTATTTTTATACTTCTGTTTTCATTATTAGCATCTTCTATAGCTTTTAAAATAGTTTCAATTTGGCTTTTATTGATGTTATATTTATTAAAAAATACATATTCAATAGTCTTTGTGTTTTTAATATCTTCTAACGGATTTTTTGTCAATAACACTAAGTCAGATCTATAGCCTGTTTTTATTTTTCCGGTATTACTATTCATCCAAGTGCTGGGCGCAACAGTTGCTGAGTAGAGCACTTTTGCATTGGTTATTCCAGCTTTAGATAAAGATTCTAATTCATTATGAAGCGAAAAACCGGGAACAACAGTTGCTACATTGCTATCGGTTCCGGCCATAATTACCACTTTATTATCCACTAATGCTCTTGTCATGATATGAATTGCCTGAACATAAGTATTCCAAAAGGTTTGTGATAATTTTTTGGCACTCTGGTCCTCTTTCCCATCATATTCATACCCATTTGTACCGGGCAGCCATCCCAATTTATAAAGCATTGTTCCCTCAATAATTTTGGGGTTAACATATTTTAGTGCTGTCTCTTTAAGCTTGGATTTTAAATCAAATCTTTGTCCTGGAAAACTTTCACATAACCAAACCGTTGAAGTAACACTAATGTTATTCTCTTTCATTTTTTTTGCAATATGCATTGAATTAACTTTTAAAAATTTGAGATATTCTTCTGGATTTTTAGAAATTGATTTTCCGAAGTCATCAATAGTTTTTATAGCTAATTCTTCAATATGAGCAACCTCAACTTGACCTGAGTGATAAAAAGTTTCTAAATTCACTAATGGGATGTGACCAATTACCGGAATATTATGCTTTTTAGCACTTTCTATTGTTGCCTTAAACATATCTGGATTCACAAAACCGTACATTTTAACCGCATCATAGCCTTGTTCGTTTATTTTTGATATTGCTCTTTCAGCATCATTTTTAGTCGAATAATTGATGGAATGCCGTGTCCAGCTATAATAATACCCCATTAATCCGCTCTCGCTAAATATGGGCGGAGATGCAATAAACATCCTGGGTCCTAAACCCGTTTTTTGTATTGCTTTTCTCCATTCTAAAATGACAGGACTTCCGGCCATTTCCCTCACATAGGTAACACCATTAATTAAATATAAGAACAAATCGTTTTTACTTTCTTTTAAATGCACATGACTATCTACAAGCCCTGGAATAAGGAATTTATTTTTACCATCAATAACAGTAGCTATGCTATCGAGTATTTTATTTTCTCCTAATTGAATTATCATCCCATCTTTAATTGTCACATCTTGATTTTTTACAAAATAGCTGCAATCTTCTGCAAGCACATTAACATTTTTAATTATAGTTATTGTGGATGGCTTAACTATTGAAGAAATATTTATGACATTAGTTGACTTTCCTAAAACTTTATTTAATTCATTATCTGCCCAAATAAATGCACCGATCAAAAGGGCAAACAGTATTATTGTACCATATAGGAATCTCCTAAACCATAGCTTTTTCATAAATTATTTAATTTAGATTTATGAGGCAAAATAAATTCAAAATCACCGCAATTCGTTATCAAATGGGCAATTAGGTATGAAATGTATTGCTTTAGGTACGAAATTATAAAGACTAATAAATACTCTTTGTAATTTTTTAGCAACCGGCAGTTCAATTTTGGTAAGAGAAATGGTTTCGTGATTTTTCCTGGATTTAAAATGGGATGGATTTATTAAATGTGAGCGTCAGAATCCTCTAAGTGTTCCAATATAAGCAAACACGATATTTTTAGGATGATCTCCGTGTCCTTTACGATCAGTCTCCCGTTTGATTCAATAATATTTTACTGCTGTATTGTGTCAAGTTCTTTTCGAACCTTCAGTTTGATCCACTTTGGTACTGCGCGGTGCATGCCTTCTGTACTTCCTTTGCAACAAAAAAGCATTAAACCTGATCCTGTCATATAAGAGGCCTAAAAGCAAAGCCATAACTCCTATTAATAAAACATGCAATCCCAAATTAGAATAAAAAATACCACCCGTAATACCGCCTATAAAGAAAAAACTGATAATGGTCATTCGTAGGTTTATTGATACAAACAGCTTTTTTCTAAAGGAATCCTCATGATAAAAAAACAGTTGGGATAATTCGATTCCCAAATCTGTAAAAAGCCCTGTTAGGTGTGTTGTTCTTACAGTGGCATTAGATATTTTTGTTACCAAAGAATTCTGTAAACCCATTGCAAATAATAAGGTATAGGCTATAACTTCAGAATTCTTTATAATTAAATACTCTCCAAAGACAGCAATCCCCAACAAGATTATGCTTTCTATTGCTGTTGGAATTACATAACTGTATTTTTCATTTTTTCGCAAGAGAAACTCAACAAGTAAACCTGAAAAAAAAGATCCAAGGAAAAAGAAGAAGATATAGAAAAAGTAAATAAATCCCTGTTTGAAATTAAACTTAAAAATCTCATCTACAAAAAAAGCAAAGTGCCCTGTAACGTTTGTTGTTAATTTTTGAACTGCCAAAAATCCTGCTACATTTACCAGTCCTGCTACAAACGATAATAGAGAGGCAATTTTAAGATTATGCCTTGTATTTCTTCTGCTTCCCTGATGTTTGAACATTGTATTTTTAAGATTTTATAATCCTTAAATTATAATTATTTCTAAGCAATAAGATTCAATTAAGTACGGTTTAAACCGTCATCAAGTGGTATTCAGATAAATTTATTACAACACTACATCATAGCAATTCCTGCAGTATGGCTGTAAGCTCTTCTATACTGTCAGGTTTGGATATGTATTTCACCACAGTATTGTTAGTCTCCAGCCACGGCGCCATTACCTGCTCAGAAGGTGTGGAGAGTACAATCACCTCAACATTCTTTAAACGCTCTACACCCTGCATGCGCTTTATAAATTCCAGTCCGGTTAAAAGCGGCATATTATAATCTAAGAATATAATATCAGGCAGTTCTTCCAAAACCTGCAACTCTTCCCAAGCCCTGGCAGGATTAAGTATAGTGCGGCAATTGATTGGTTTGTCTACCGCACTGAGAGCCTCAACGAAAAAAAGGGTGTCGTCGCTGTCATCATCAATTAGAAGTATATTCTTGTATGGCATATATAATTTTTTTAAAAAGTTTTTTTCTCCATTCCTCATCCAAAGATAAGGCTAATAATTTGTGCAAAAGTATTTAAAAATGCTGATAATTTCCAGTGATTTCTTTTCGATATATAAATGTATAGAAAGCTGGATTAAAAATTAAGATAAAAGTTTATAAAACCTTATCCTTCCGTAATTTTTTGATAAAATAATTAATCTAAAATGCTGCCTGCCCAAAAAATCCAATTCTGTACCTTAGCTGAATAAACAAATACCGCAGGAATGCATTTATGAGACAAAGATACTATAATACTTTACTTTTCTAGTGCAGCCTGTTCCACCTAATTAACTCTTTTGGAGCCAACCCCGCAGAAAATTTCAAAAAAAAATAAATTGACGCAATTTAGTCGTAATTTGCAATAAACACTACTTACTATGGAAAAGAGTAAAAAAAATACCACCTTTGATAAGGGCGTTACAATACCCGGACTGCTATTTATTCTTGGCATTTGCGCTTTTACGGTACTATTTCCTGAACCAACCGAAAACGTTCTTAACCATGTTAAAAATTTCATTTTTGTAAACCTGAATTGGGTATACGTATGGTCTGTAACAATATTTGTACTATTTCTGGTCTATCTTATGTTCAGTAAGTACGGAAATATAAAATTAGGAAATAACGACAGCACACCGGAGCATTCTTTCTTTTCCTGGATCTCCATGCTTTTTGCAGCCGGAATGGGAATTGGACTGATGTATTTTGCTGTAGCAGAACCCATGTCGCACTATGCTGATGAAGCTTTTACCGGTGATCATTATATCAATCAGGCCAAAAATGCACAATTATATACTTTTTTTCACTGGGGCATTCACGCTTGGGCCATTTATGGTCTGGTAGGTCTTTCTTTAGCTTATTTTTCCTATCGTTATCGTTTGCCTTTGTCTCTTAGAAGCTGTCTTTATCCGCTCTTAAAGGAAAAAATTAACGGTGGATGGGGAAATGCCATCGATGTCTTTGCGCTATGCAGCACTTTCTTTGGGATCACAACCACGCTTGGTTTTGGAGTAGTCCAGATCAATTCAGGCCTTAAGGGATTAAATATTGTATTGGGCTCTAATTTCACCTCTCAGGTGTGTATCGTCGCAGTACTGGTGACACTGTCCATTTTTTCAGCCATCTCAGGAGTAAGTAAAGGCATTAAAATTTTAAGTAATATTAATGTATCGGCCGCTATAATTTTAATGCTTTTTGTGCTTTTCGCCGGTCCAACTGTTTATATAATTGGAAGCTTTACAGATGGACTGGGAAATTATATCAGCAGCTTTTTTACGATATCTTTCAATACTCATGTGTATGATGAAAAATCCCTTCCCTGGTTCTACAACTGGACTATTTTATATTGGGCCTGGTGGATTTCATGGGCTCCTTTTGTAGGTTTGTTTATAGCACGCATATCAAAGGGACGTACCATCAGATCATTTATATCAGCCGTGCTTTTGTTACCAACACTATTTAATTTGATCTGGATGTCTGTTTTTGGCAATGGTGCCATCTGGACAGATTTTCATATGGCCGGAGGAGAACTAAGCGGTCTTGTAAATAATCCAGAAGCATTAATGTTCAGCTTTTTAGAATATTTACCTTTCCCACTAATCTCTAAGGCGCTTGTAATTGTGATAGTCATTATATTTTTTATGACCTCCGCTGATTCAGGGATTTTGGTAATGGACAGTATTGCAACCAAAAATTCCCAGGTCTCGCCAACATGGCAGAAAATTTTTTGGGGTGTAATGCTTGCCGCTCTTGCGCTTTTGCTTTTAAAGGCAGGAGGATTAAAAGCACTTCAGACGATGACCCTTATAACTGCCCTGCCCTTTGCTGTTATCATGCTTTTTATAGCCGCCGCTTTGATGAAAGGATTGGTAATAGATTACAGATATTACCAGCGTAGTTTTTCTGTTTCAACAGTACCCTGGTCAGGGAAATTATGGAAAGAGCGTTTGCGACAAATTGTTTCTTTTAAAGACAAGTCGTCTGTTGAAGAGTTTATTCATACCAAAGTACAGCAGGCATTTACCGAATTGCAGACTGAATTTGCATTGCGAGGAATTCATGTAACCATTAAGTCAGCAACGAATCCTTTCGGTATGGAAATGGAAATTTCGCATAATGTGGTACATAATTTTATTTACGGAGTTAAGCTGCAGGCGAAAACAATATCAGAATATCTGGTCGAAGAACAAAACCTTCCGGAACTGCAGGACAGTGAAACTTATTATCCCAAAACTTATTTTGGCGATACAAGAGCAGGATATGACGTTCAGTACTTTACTAAAAATGAACTCATAAGTGATGTTCTTAAACACTACGAAAGATTTATTGAAATTACATCAGAAGAATCTAATGAAATGTTTACCAGTAAGTAATAAATTACAATGTTACATCAGTGCACATTTCTCTTTATAAAACTGAAGCTCCTGGTCTGTTTTTCCAAGAAGTTTTTCCAAAAGTATAATCTTATCCTCGTAGAGTTTTGCGACTAATTCAAATCTCTTCTGGCTGTATAGAGCGTTAACTTTTTGGTCATTATGGTTTTGATTAAAATACTCTTGAATCTCAAAGTTAATTATATTCTCTAAGGGAAGTTCCAGAATTACGGCCAGCTGTTCCAATTTCTCAAGGCTCAGGCTTGTTTTACCTTTTTCAATTTTACTGTAACCGGCCTGAGTTATGCCAAGCTGATCCGCTATGTATTCCTGTGTATAATTTTTTAACTCCCTGATACTTTTAATCTTATCGCCTATTAACATTTCATCTTGTATTACGTCCAGAGCTTTATCAAAAAAAACATTGCAAACTACCAGACATCAAGAGCCTGCAAGTGATAAACCGCTGAATATTCGTTATTATTTGCGTGCAAAATTAAGTTTCAAAAAGAAAAAGAACAATAACATTTGTTTACGTTTTGCATCAATTCACTCTACCCCACGCTTGAGACGGCTTAAATGAACCGGGCTGATATTTAGGTAGGAGGCAATATAGTGCTGGGGAACTCGGGTAAGTATTTTTGGAAATGAAGCGTTCATATTGTTGTAGCGCTGCAAGGGAGTCTGAGTGTAAAATCCCTTGATTTTATCGTTCATTAAAAAAAAATAATCCTCCGCAATAACCCTTCCTAATTTTTCCCCATGTCGAAGATTAGTATAAAGCAGCTGCAGCATTTCATAATTAATCATTATCACTGTTGTATTTTCAAGTGCCTGAATGTGAAAATCCGCGGCGGTCACTTTTAAAAAACTTTGATAATCTGTAGCAAATGTATTTTCTAATGAGAAATGGAATGTTTTTTCTTCGTCATTCTGATCAATAAAGTAAATCCTCAATAAACCCTTTACCACAAAATAGATGCCGCGGCAGACCTCTCCTTTACGAAGAATGATTTCTTTTTTCTTAATACGCCTTAAACTAAACATCGATTTGCAGTGCTCCCATTCGATGTCATCGATATCAATATAATGCAGTACAAGTTCACGAATAGCTTTAAAGTCATTACTCATTTCAATCATATAAATTTAAATACTATTTATTATCTGCTATAACGTCAGAAGATGCGGCATTATTTTTCTGAGAGGTTTATTGGAATTACGGGATAATTTGCAAATTCTTCCAAAAATAAAAATGTAAAATAAGCAAATTAAGTACTCACGAGAAAGAAAAGTTACCATGTTTCTTAGGTATATGTTAAACTTTTTGTTTTTTGAGACAAAAAGTTTAATATTATTTTTTATTGTTTAATAATGCTCTTTCGAGTGATCTATAAAGTTAATTATTAAAATGAATTTAGAATTTTACAGACCAAAAAATACGCTGCTGAAAAAGTATATTGAAGGATTTTATTTTATTGTGGAAGATTCGAAATCTGATCCTTTAATTTATCGTACATTCCCTAATAATTATGTCATTGTTACTATTGCGCAGAATATTTCATTGCAACAGAAAGACGGGATGATAATAATTACGCCTTCAAAAGAAAATAATATTTTTTCTAATATAGTTTACCGATATAATACTCCAATCGAAATATCATATCTGAAACCAATCAATGAGATTACCCTATATTTTAAGCCGCTGGGTTTGAATTTTTTTATCGATAATGTAGATGATTTTTATTCCAAAGATCATACAAAGAAAATTGAATTTGATCCCTATACTGATTTTAAAACGGAAATGGAGAAAATTTTTAATATCAGCAACAGGCAAAAACAGATTGAAACACTAGAGCTTTACTGGTTATCGAAATTCCGAGAAAAGGATGTTTCACAGGTTCAGGAATTGATCCGTGATATAGAAACGGATGCCAAAATCACTGAACTGGCAGACAAACATAAAATTTCAAGACAGTATCTCAACAAAATATTTCAAAAAAATGTTGGAAAACCTCCCTCTGAATATCGAAAAATACACCGATTCAGAAGATCAATTATTGAAAAAAACAAAGCAAAAAACTTAACCGAATTATCGTGCAATAACTTATTCTATGATCAATCGCATTTCATTAAAGATTTCCAGGACTTGACCCATAACAATCCAAAATTTTTCTTTAAAAATGTAGATACACAAAAAGAAAATGTGTGGCTTTTTATTTAATGGTGTTTCCATTTTTACAATTTCAAAAGAGAACCATTTGGTTTCTTTGCAAATGAAATATTTGAGATGTGTATTAATAATTCTGAATTGAATAATTAAAATTCAATCAAATAAGTGGAGTTTTAATTAAATAAAAAAAAAATGCGCAAAAAAGCTTTAATAGTATTCTTTGGAATGCTGGTAGGTTATACTTATGGACAAAATATCAACAAAAGTAAACTTGAATCACTTTTAACAAAGGCTGACGAAACACACTCAGAAGCTGTCATCATTTATAAAGACAATGAACTGGTTGCTGAAAAATATTTTGGAATTGGACAGCCAGACACGAAAATTGAAAGCATGTCCTGTACCAAAAGTATAGTAGGACTAGCAGTCGCTTGTATGCTTACTGATCAACTTATTGAAAATCTGGATACTCCAATAGCCAAATATTACCCTGAATGGATGCAAGGTCAAAAACAGTTCGTTACCATACGGCATTTGGTGAATATGACCTCAGGTATGCAAAACAATCCCAATGCATCGGTAGAAATTTATCCTAGCCCAGATTTTGTACAATTGGCCCTTGCCGCCGAACTTTCAAAAAAACCGGGAGAGGTTTGGCAATACAATAATAAATCTTTAAATCTCATGGCCGGCGTAATACAAAAAATAACTGGCAAACGCATGGATGAGTACATAGGCGAAAGACTTTTTAAAAATCTGCAGATTACAGATTACAGCTGGACTCTGGATCAGAAAGGAAATCCCCACGTTATGTCGGGATGCCAAATTAAGCCGAAGGATATGATTAAATTGGGGTTGTTAGTAGCCAACAAAGGAAAATACAATAATAATCAGATTATTTCTGAAGAACATATCAATGAAGTTGTAAAACCATGTACTCAGTATCAAGGCTACGGAATGTTATGGTGGCTGGATTATGAAAATACAACCTCAATTGTTGATGAGCAAATTATCACCGAATTAAAAAAAGGTAATGCATCAAAGGAATTCATCAAAAAGGCTATTAAAATGAAAGGTGTTTACCATTCTAATGATGAGTATTTGACAAAACTCCAATCGGTTTTTGGCGAGAATCCTTATCAAGATATTAATAAGAATCTAACATCGGGATTACGTCTTCGCAAAAGAGAATTTAGCGGCAAGGTAACCTATCGTGCCGATGGATATTTAGGTAATTACATTATTGTTGATCCAATAAATAATATTGTTGCCGTTAGAATGATCAGCCATCAGAGTTATAAGGAAGAAAAAGACAATTTTTCGGATTTTGGTAAACAGGTAATCGATTTAATCGAATAGACACCAGTAGTAATGAAAAAGAATATTTTTCTATGATTTAAATCTCTTAGAATTGAATTTCTGTTTGAATTGTATTTAAAATCGTATCACATGAAAAACGGACCTGTTATTTCTTTATAAATTTTTCCGTAAATGACTTTTTATCGGTTTTGAATTTTAATATATAAGTCCCTTCTTCCAGTTGGGAAACATCAATTGAACTTACATTTACATCTTTTCTTTCGTAAACTTTTTTGCCTTGAACATCCACAATTATGATATATTCAAATTGCCTTTGCTGATTAAAATTCAGCATGTCTTTTACCGGATTTGGAAATAGAAAAGATTCTTTTTTTTCGATATCTAAAGTGGAAAGTGATGAACTTACAATTTCTTGTATAGAGAAATCTGCAAACAATACTTCTTCATCGCGTAATTGCTCCTGACTTAAAAGGCTTCTGTAAATTCCCCATTTTGGACGGATTCCCTCTGCATTGTCGCGCCACGTTCTGATATTATTATTGGAGTAATTTATCAATGTAGAATTGTCGCTGATTTTCTTAATTAAAACAGCATATTTTCCATTCTCCCCATAGGTAATTGTTTCGGTAACTTCGACCCAGTTTCCTTTAAAAGAAGACAAACTTGCGCTCGCTACTTCGTTTGCTACCAAACTATCAGAATGCATTACCTGCATTTTTTGGTTACTTCCTCCTCTTGTAATCAAGGAAACTACAGGAATACTTTCGTGCGGACCTCCATAGGCTTTTATCTGGTGAATGTGCGTGAATTTATTCGATGGCTGAAAACCTGCATCCAGCTTAAATTTCCATTTGTAAATCACTGTTTCTCCATACGTTCCAATCAAATTATCTGCCGATTGATTGTAGGTCTTGATTTCATTACGCTGTCTGTCAAACTTAATGCATCGGTCGTTATCCGGCGTAACGTGAATGTGAAATTTGAAAACGTACTTTTTCAATTGTGCGTCCCAAACTTCTTCTATGTGGCGACCAAAATTAGTATGAACACAATCCGGGGTTTCCGTAACGTCATAACCAGGAGCAAAAACGCTATTAATTAATTCATAGGTATTTCCTGGACCATCTGCAGATAATGTAACTTGAGCCAAAGAAATTTGGGCTAGTAAGAAGATTGAAAGATGTACTATTTTCATGTTTCCGGATTTTTTTTTCTTTGCGAAATCTTATTTTTAATGTGCATTTAAGTTTTTTTATAAAGTTTCGCAAAGCTAAATGTTTGACTTAGCCTACTTTTTATATTTTTTAAACGCTTCAACAGATAATTTTGCTGCCCTATTAATTTCTTCAAAATCAAAATGGCCTTCCATATTTTTCACAAAAAGCTGAGAACCTAAACCAACGCAATGGGCTCCTGCAGAAAACCACTCTTTTAGATTTTCCTCTTCAGGTTGTACACCGCCTGTAGGCATAATATTTGACCACGGACACGGACCTTTTACCGCTTTGATAAATTCTGGGCCACCCACCTGCTGTGCCGGAAAAATCTTTACGATATCGGCACCAAGACTTTCAGCATAATTAATTTCCGTCAAAGAACCACAGCCCGGCATCCAGGGAATTTTTCTTCGATTGCATGTTGAAGCAACTTCTGGGTTAACAATTGGTGCAACTATAAAATTGGCACCACTCTGAATATATAACGAAGCAGTACCTGCGTCAATTACCGAACCGATGCCCAGGATTAAATCCGGCAATGTTTCCTTGGCGAAAATCACCAATTCTTCAAAAACCTTGTGTGCATTGTCTCCCCTGTTTGTAAATTCGAAAATCCGAATACCTCCATCATAGACCGCTTTTAGAATTTCTTTGCAGACATTCACTTCGTGGTGGTAAAAAACAGGAACTATTCCGTTTTCATTTATCGCATTTAAAACCTGTAATTTTGAAAATCCTGCCATTGTTTATCGTATTAATCTACCAGAAGTATTTCCTTCCGCAATTTGGTTTATTTCGTTAAAGTCGGCCAGGTTGGCATCACCTTCGATCGTATGTTTTATGGCACAAGCTGCATTGGCAAAAGCCACTGAATCTTTTTCAGAAAAATTATGCAGTTCTCCAAAAATCGCTCCGGCTGCAAAAGCATCTCCTGTCCCTATCCGGTCCACGATGTGGGTTATTTCAATCGGTTCGCAAGAAAACATCTCTTTGCCATTCCACATTCGGGATTCGATTTTGTGCCAGGATGCATTCTTTCCGGTTCTTGTCTTGTCATAAACCTTTTTCAATTTAGGAAATTGTGCCATCAATGCCTTGCTTCCCTCTTTGAAGTCTTCATCAGAAAGCGAAAAATCAGTACCTAAAAGTTCATTGAATTGTTCACTTCCTCCGATAAAAACATCTGAAAGCGCTACTAATTCTTTTAAGGCTTCTTCAGCTTTTCTTCCATATTTCCAAAGTCCGGCGCGGTATGCAGGATCACAGGAAACGGTTACTCCCATTTCTTTGGCAAGCACCAAACCTTCTTTTAAAGCCAAAAAATTATTTTCACAATGAGCAGGCGTAATTCCTGTCCAGTGAAACCAATCGGCATCTTTTAAGATTGTGGCCCACGGAACTGAATTTGGTTTTAAAGCCCGGAAAGCCGAATGTTCCCGGTTGTAAGCAATGACTCCTGAACGAACAACAGCTCCTGATTCTACAAAATATAAACCCAAAGGTTCTTCGCCTTTTTGCACAAAAGAAGTATCGATTCCATTACTTTTTAGATTGCAGATAGCAGCTTTTCCTAAAAAATCATCTGAAACCCGGCTAACGTGAACAGCATTGCAACCTAAAATGGAAAGGGAAACCGAAACATTAATCTCGGTCCCTCCATAATAAATTTCAAGCTGATTGGTCTGGGATGTTTTTTTAAATCCCGGAGGTGTCAACCTTGCTAGTATTTCACCAAAAGTGACTACTTTTTTCATTTATTTTTATTGAAAATTATTAACTAAATGCCAAACCACCGTTGATATCAATATTGTTCCCTGTCAGGAAAGAAGATTCATCAGAAGCCAGATAAGCTACTAAATCAGCTACTTCGGATGCTTTTCCTTCTCTTCTCAAAGGTGTTCCGTTTGCCACGTTTGTACGAACTTCAGGTTTTGTAAAAGTATCGTGAAAAGCTGTTGCAATCATCCCTGGGCAAAGCGCATTTACACGGATTCCCTGAGGACCAAATTCTTTTGCCAAACCTCTAGTATAAGTCATCACAGCACCTTTTGCAGAAGCATATAATGCAGCACCCGGACCACCACCATCACGACCAGCCTGCGAAGCGAAATTGATGATTGAAGCACCTGATTTCATCAATGGCTTGAATGCTTTTGTTACCAGGAAAACAGATTTGAAGTTCACGTTAATCATCACGTCAAAGAAATCTACGTCCATTTCTTCAATTGTTTTACGAGCGATGAGTCCTCCGGCAACGTTTACTAAAACGTGTACTTCTTCACCAAAAGCTTTTTTAGATTCGCTTACCAGGTTATCGATATCTTCCTGTTTTGTCATATCACCTTGTACGATGATTGCCTTTCCGCCGGCTTCCTCTATTAATTTCAAAGTTGTGTCCCCGTCTTCTTGATTTAGAAAATAATTTACAACAACATTGGCACCTTCTTTAGCTAATTTGATAGCCACTTCTCTTCCAATATCTCTTGCTCCCCCTGTTACTACGGCTGTTTTTCCTTTTAATTTCATTTTGATTCTATTTAATGTTTATTTAAATTTTAACTATTTTACTGGCTCTATTTTCTTGATTAATGCGAAGACTGAAAAAACTCCGAGCGGCACAAATGCGGCGATGATAATAAATGCGGGAGTGTATGATGCCTGAGTGATTACAGGGATCAGAAAATTCATTAAAATAACAGAAACAACTCCAATTGAACCGCCTAAACCTGCTAATGTTCCTACTGATTTTTTATCCATCAAATCGCTTGGCAATGTTTGAATATTTCCAATGGCAAACTGAAATCCAAACAATACGAAAGAAACAATTACCACGAATTTCAGTGGTGTGTCTCCGTAAAATATGGTAGCCAATAATCCTAAAAACATAATGACTCCGCCAATGATAATGGCAATTTTTCTGCCTTTATCAACCGATTGTGTTTTGGCTATAATCATTCCGGAACACCATCCGCCTGCTAAACTTCCTATTGCTGCCCCAACATAAGGAACCCATGCAAAAAGACCTATTTGTTTTACATCAAAACCATACGTTTTTTGAAGATATAAGGGCATCCAACCCACAAAAAGCCACCATATTGGTTCCATAAAAAAGCGACAGGCAATGACGCCCCAACTTTCTTTAAAAGACAATATCTCTGATATTGATTTACCTTTTACTACATCTTCTTCTACTGTTGATGTTGCTGCTTTTCCGTCTAAGATTAATCTTCTCTCTTCTTCGGTAATCCAGGGATGGTCTTTTGGAAGTTTTTTATACACAATTAACCATGGTATAATCCAGATTAATCCCATAGCACCAATAACAACAAAGGTTGTTTTCCATCCATAACCTGCAAACATGTAAGCGATGAAAAGTGGCGCAATTACATTTCCAATAGAAGCTCCTGCATTAAAAATTCCTTGTGCAATTGCTCTTTCTTTTAAAGGAAACCATTCCGAATTACTTTTTACGGCACCTGGCCAGTTTCCGGCTTCAGAAATTCCGAGTGTCACTCTTACTAATGTTAATGACATTACACCTTTTACAGCAAAATGAAATAACGAAGAAAGCGACCAAACTCCGATGGCAATTACAAACCCAAGACGCGTACCAATTTTGTCAAAAAGCTTACCCGACAAAGATTGTCCCACTGCATAAGCGACCATGAAGCAATTGAGGACAAAAGCATAATCTTTTTCATCCATTTGCAAATCCTTACTTATAGCCGGCCACATAATCGATAATGCAGAACGGTCGATGTAATTGATGATTGTTGCAATACCAATCAAGGTAATGATCCACCATCTTAATCCTTTTACTTTCATAATTTACTTTAAAAGGCTTTTTTAAGCCAGATTACTATTTCGTTTCAAAACATTCTTCATGAGATTTGGATATTCTGCAATATTCCCGACTTTAAATTCACCCACATCCTTAGTTGGAGAATCGCATGATGATTCGAGATCGTCAACGGCTCCAAAATCTTGTTTATTAAGTATTGATTTATTACTCCAATCTTACAGCATACGCGGATTACGGTAAAAAATCTTCTCTGATGGGACTGAAAACATCTATTAACATTCCGGCTTCGAGACAAATTGCTCCGTGAAGAATGTTTGGCTCAATGTAAAAAGCGTCTCCGGTTTGAAGAATTTTCTTTTCGTTATTAATTGTCACTTCAAATTTTCCCGAAACAACATAAGAAGTCTGCGAATGATAATGCTGGTGAACTGGACCAATTCCTCCTGTTTCAAAGGCTACTTTAACCATCATAATACTCACATCATAACCTGTAATTTGTCTTTTTACACCTTGAGAAACTGTTTCCCAGGGATTTTCGTTTTCTACATAAAATGCTTCTGTTCTAATATTCATTTTGTCTTAATTTGTAATTAATATGTAATTTCCTTTCCACTCCATACTTTTTCCGTTAATGGAAAGCTTATGTTTTGAATCTGGTTTTGCTTCTTTATTTGAAAATGCCAACGTATATGATTTCTTATTTTTGAAAGTCACCAAAACTGCTGTGTAACTTTCATCTTGTTTCAAAATTTGAATACTTTCTACCTTTGAATGCGGGTCCTGAACCGACTCTAGTTTTGGGTCAAAGCTTCCGTGAGGCTCAATAATGCTGACAAATGTGTAATTTTTCTTGTCTTTCGTTCTTACCATATAACCCGACTCATTTCTCAAGTTGAAATTTGGATCATTTGCTCCAAGTCTTGTCAAAACCAAACTATTTGTATCATCTGTCAAAGTAGAAATCGTGTAAAAACGGCTGTCGTTTAACCAGGTAAATTTTGAAATACCTTGATTTCCCTTGCCTTCTGCCAACTTCCATAAATGCTGGTAACCGTTATTTTTCCCTAATGGAGAAAGCGTTGTTAAGGCTGGTTCGTATTTAAAATCGGTTTCCATAACGTGACCGCTGAACATAAAGTTCAAGTCGTATTGATGGTTTTCTTTTGATTTCAAAGAAAAGATATCGATGATAAACGGCGTATCAGCTCCAATCAAAGCAACTGTTCTTTGCATTTCAACGCCAGGATAAGCATTTACTTCCAAAGCACTTGCAATCTGTATTTTTTCCGGAGACGAAATATCAGAGAAAATTGTTTTTGGTACTTGTTTTTCAGCTTCTTTCCAATCGCCATCGAAATGTGATTTTTCATCAACAATTACCGTATTATGTGCAACTGAAGTTTGTGCCCAAGTCTTATTTTCATCCAAATATCTTCCACCGCTTTTTGATTCTACATTTAAGAAACGTGCCGCACCGTAATCTTGCAGAATCTCTTTGTCATTATTGAAGAGCAGTATTCCCAAACGATCAAAATGTCCATGACCCATACCTTGCGAAGCAAATTTGAAAACGGCCGTCAACTGTTCGTCTTTTTTCTTCGTATTCATTCTGAAAAGTGCCAAACCTCCTGATTTTCCTTCTGGTCCGTCTGAAATAATCAACGGGTTTTTCACGAATTCCTGCTTCTTCATCCCATTTACAGCTGCTGCAGATTTTAAACCCGCGCCTGTAATTGAAACTTCATTTTGCTGTTGAATAACCGGCAAAACCGAAGCATCGTTATAATTTTCAAAGACAATATTGGTGGCAAAAACCAATTCTTCTGTCATATAATTTTTCTCCTTCAAAGCATCATTTATCGGGAAGAAATAACCCTTGGCATCCGTCAATTGCAAAACGGTATTTAATGCTTTTTTTAGCAATTGCTTTCTATATTCAAAAATCTTCAGTTCCGGTTGATTTCTATTGATCACTTCTGCAAAAACAATAAACGGCTGCAATGCATATCGTTGGTAATATGGTCCTTCAGAATAATATCCGTCAGGCGAAAAAAGCATATCAATTTGTTTCAGAAAACCTGTTTTTTTGTCTTTTGCAGAACCAGTCAATGCACGTTCCACCATATCTTTATCGCCTAAAACATAACCGGTCATTCCTACCCCGGCTACAGCCCAGGTTCCGTGATTGTGGATTTTATTGAAGGTATCCTTTCCGCCTGTACTTTCGCTTAAAAATGCAGCCATACTTCTGAAAACATCTCTCTCTATAATTTCACGATTTTTTGCATCGATGCTTTCTTTAACCAAATCATACGCCTGGATTCCGTGAACCAGCCAAACGCAATCGTTTAGTCCCTGCCAGAATAATTTTCCGGAATTCTGCTCTGCTTTTCTCTTTGGATGCAGGGGCAAATCCGGATAAATCCTGGCATATTCCAAAAGCATTTCTTCAACGAATTTGGCATATTTCTTTTCGCCGGTAACCTGAAAAGCTAGTCCGGCATAATACAATTCCCTGTAATTTTTTTTGTGTTTTTCGTGCGTGTAACCGCCACCATTATCTACAGGAATTGGGACTTCAATTTTATTTTCCAATGCTTTATCAGCATCCTTTACTACTTTTGAAAAAGATTTTTCTAAGATTTTATAGTCACCTAAATGCTGACTGATATTCTTCGCTTCAGCTTTTGACAAAAGTAAAAGAGGCTCATACTGTTGGGAAAAAGCAGTATTTGTAAGCACTAAAAAAAGTGCTGTAAGCCCTATTGCTTTTATGGTTTTAATTTTCATTCTTGTATTTTTTAATTAAAAGAGTTTGTCAAATCGACTGCTCCAACTCCTGTCAAAACTTCATCTGTGATGATGTACCAATCTGTGTTTACTTCTAAAGGAATATTGGCTTGATTATCTGTCAAGTAGTTCATTCTCATGTAGTTTCCGCTTACGAAATCAGAAGCTGTAACCGTTGGAAACATATCTCTCAAACGAACAGCCACTAAAACCCATTTTCCGTTTGTATTATAACGAACCAGTTTTTTGCTTGCTGCAGCAGTTGCGTATAAGCGTAATGTTGGTGTAGTATTGTTTGTATTCAACCAAAAATGCAATACCGGATTGTTGTTAAAAGCACCTTTGTCAAATGCTGTTTTCCAAGTGGTGTTAGTTGCAAAAGAGAATCTCATGTATGCGATAGTGCTTCCATTATCTGTTGGAGACAGCATTTTTAAGTGGTGGTAATTTGTACTGCTTGGAAACGGAGGTTGTTCTACCGTTCCGTTGAGCTGGTTCGCTTTAATTTGTGCTGCCTGACCCGCGGTAACTACTTCCATCCCTTGTGTTTCAAAGTTGAAATACGTCTCAACATCTCTATTGATGTAGGCCACTTGCGGACTTGAAACTACCATTCCTTCGCCATAAATCAAATTGATTACGTAAAACCCTGTTGGCAAATCTGCCGGCGGTGCGAATGAAACACTTGTTGGCGTTACGTCAAAAGTTGCAATTGCAGTTCCGCCAAAACTAATTGCCGTAACTAAATTCATATCCGTTCCTCCAATAACAACTTGCGTATTTTTCAAGATTGCTTTTGGGAAACCCGAAACTTCCGGAGTTGGAATATCCACGGTATAATTGTCTTTTAACGGAACCGAAACTTCGCCCGAAACGGTGTTGTAGCTATACGCTAAAACCAATGGACTAGGTCCTGTGTTTGGCGTTTTCACAATTAGAGTCCGGTCATCCTGGTGCTCGATAACTCCGTCAACGGTTCCAAAAGTCACCCTTGTTACCACTTGAAGATTTTTTCCCGTAATCGTAATCACTTCGTTTACCGCAGACATTATTGGAATCTCAGATTTAATTTCCGGAACCGGATAAAGGATAACCAGACTTTCTGCCGATGAAGCTTCTTTATTAGAATCTGTTGTCAGTCTGATAGTACCACCTGTTGCGCTGGCTGGTACTTTTATGATTAAAGTGTGCTGGTTTTCACGAGAATAAATTTCAGCTTCTACGCCGCCAATATAAGCGTGCGTTACAAAATTTAAGTTTGTTCCCGTAATGGTTACCAAGCTTTGGATGGGTGCAGACGCTGGTGTAAATGATACTACCGTTGGTTGTGCTGCCAATATTTCTTCAAAAGTCTTATCCACTTCTATATTAGCATCGCAGGCAAAAACTGCAACTACCAGAACCAAGCAGATTGATTTGTAAATATTTTTAAGTATTGTACTTCTCATATGTTTTTTTTAAAATTATTTAACAACTAAAATTCCTATGTCTTTTTTATCTGTACCCGCTGCTTTTAAAGGCGATTTATCCTTTAATATAAAATTCTTAGTCTCTTGATACGAAGGATTTTTATCGATGATATTTTCTGAAACGGCTTTTCCGGATAATTTCATTTCTCCTGAATTGTAGATTACTGAATTTTTAATGGAGTTGTTTTTTCCGTTCAGGCGAATTGGGTTAGCCACTTTTGGATTATCAAAGAAAACGCTGTTGGTAATTTTTACGTTCACGATTCCTTTGTTTTGAAAAACCATATCTTTTTCTGTAGTTCCTGTTCTGGTAAAAATGCAATGGTCTACAACTAAATTTCCGCCCACAGTCGACTCATCATTTCCACCCCTGTAATAATTCAAAACCCATTGGTTGAAATCGATAAAAACTGTGTTTTCCAGAATTACATTCTCTGAATTGTATTTTCCTGTGTCGTCTTTTTCAGAAGAAAGGTTGATGCCGCGGAAATTATTTCTCAAGATCGAATTGCTTATTTTAATAGTATCTGCGAAGGTTCCCTTTGAAACTTTAATCACAGAACCGCCTTCTGCATTTGTGAAATCCGAGATAATTGATCTGTTTACAAAAATGCTGTAAGAACCCGGAGTATCTTCCTTTGGAGAAACAATTGCGTATTTTACCGCTGCCGTATTTTTTGCCGTAAGGCTTACATTTTCAAAAGATAATCTTGCGCCGGATTCCACTCTAAACAAATAATTTGAGTTTTTTTCAGCAGCTGGATTGAAGCTGATAATTGTCTTCTCGGCACTTTCACCAATGATCGAAATGTTATCCGAAATTACAACCGAACGATCCAAAAGATAATCTCCAGATGCCAGAATCAATTTTGTTTTTCCTTTTGCTTTTTTTACTGCTTTTTCAAGAGTTCCAATTCCTGGTTCTACATTAATAGTTTGCTCTTGAATGGCATCTTTTGATGTCTTTGGATTCCAGGAAGTACCGGTTTTATTTGCAATTACCTTGGGAAAAACAGAAAAATCAATACCATTTTTTTCATTTGGTATAAAAATTTCCCCTTCTTTTTTCCACGATAATTTCTTTGCCGTGAAGCCTTCTATTTTCTTTGAATTTTTACTGTCAATTATATTGTTTTTGAATACAATTCCTTTCATCTCATCAAAGAAAACGATCGCTTCTGTATCGCTTTCATTATAAATAATATTATCGTAAATCGCAGAATTAACAGGTGCTAACGATCGTTCTTCATCCTTTCCGGCGCCTAATTGAAAAGAACTGGAATTATAAAACACATTATTTATTACTTTGGCATTTTTCACCTGATTGTAACGATTTAACGGACTGTTTGGAACACCGTTCATCACCACCAGCGGACCTCTAAAATCTTGACCTGTTAACCCGTAGAAATAATTGTTTTTTACCGTATGACCTTCATTTATAATTCGAACCCCACCAGTGTATGGCTGGTTATTTCCAAGGAAAACATTATTTTCAACCAGGCAGTTATTTCCATGACGAAAAACCATAGAACCTTGAGATTCTAAGAATAAATTGTTTCTGAAAATGTTATTGCACGATTTGTTCGAAATGATTTCTACTTCGCCATTGCATTTTTCAAACTTGTTCCATTCCACGATTGTATTGGATTGAAACATCGAATTATGGCTTGTTCCAATGCGGATCGTTTCACCACCATTTGAACCTAAAGGAGAACGTTCTCCAAAATAATTGTGGTCAATTCTGTGGTTATTCTGATGATTTTCTTCGCCTTTTAGCCAAACGACCAAAGTACATCCGTCGTTTGTTTTTCCTGCGATATAATTGTTATCAAAACGATTGTTTTTTCCCCATAATTCTACCCAATGGTTTGATTCTGATTTTGTTTCAGGATTAAAATCTGTGATGGCACAATTGGTCACTCTTGAATTATTGGCCACTTTGCTTTTGTTCATAAAAGAGATTACAAATGTGCTGTAACCATCTTTGAACCAAAGCCCTTTTGCAACCAAATAATCACCTGATAATTTCAGTGAAGACTTGCCGGAAAGAATTACTTTTCCTGCTGTTTCTGCTTCCAGAAAAATAGAATCTTTTAAAACTCCTTTTGCATTAAAATCAATTGCCGTGTCTTTCCAGATTCCATTTGACATTACAATTCTGTCTCCCGGTTTTACTTTTGCAATAGCTTCTGTCAATTCCTCCGTATTTGAAACTTTTATTTCTGAGGCATTGGCATTGGCTAAAAAAAGCAAACACAAGTAAGCTGTTAGTGAATATTTTAAACTTTTCATATACTTAAAATTAATATCCTGTGTTTTGTGCAATCTTTGGATTCAGGTCGATTTCATATTGCGGAATCGGCAATAAAATTTGGTAATGTTGTAACGGACCTGTATTTAAAGAAGGATGCGCCGGATCATTATATTGAAATTCAGTAGCAAAATGCTGTGTCATAACTACTTCTGCTCTGCCGGTTCTGACCAAATCAAACCAACGATGATTTTCAAAAGCAAACTCTACTCTTCTTTCATTTTCCAAAGCAATTTTGAAATTGAAATAAGTCGAAACATCTGCCAATTTTAAACCAGCACTCGCTCCAAGTGATCGCATTCTAACCTTATTCAGGTAACTCAAGGCTTCTGAATTTGGGCCACTTTGCTCATTAATTGCTTCTGACAACAAAAGCAAAGCATCAGCATAACGAAGGATAATCCAGTCGTTTCCGCCATCATCAACTGCGTTAAATGTCGAATTGTATTTTGTAATATGCTTATCTGCCTTAATTGCTCCATTGAAACCTAACCAGGTGTTAGCCATAGAAGCTGCTTTTCGCGGATCGCCAGCCGTGTAAGCCTGCGACATATTATCTGTTGGCACATTCAAACCATCGCCGTTGCCAAAAACTACATAATTATCGCTTTGCAAAGGCGCGAAAAAGTTGGGGTGAGGCGAACCTAAACCAACGCTTCCTGATTGGTAACGAACTGCAAACATAATTTCGTTATTGTATTCATTTCCAATATTGAAAACCGCTCCGTATGTGGGTTGCAAACTGAAATTACCACTAACAACTTCTGTAAGAACAGTTATTGCTTCACTTAAATTTGCGTTGCCGCCTGAAGTAAGAAATACTTTTCCAAGTAATGTTTTTGCCGCGTCAGATGCCACTCTTCCAAGGTTTGATCCGCTTTGCGTTGGAGGCAACATTTCTGATGCTAAACGCAGGTCGTTTGCAATAAATTCATATATCTCGCTTTGCGAACTTCTATCCATTGTTTTGGCATCCTTTCCTGAAACAGGAGTTTCAACGATGAAAACCCCACCCCAAAGACGCACCAAATTAAAGTAAGCGTGTGCTCTTAAAAAACGTGCTTCTCCTTCATATTGATTTCTTTGTGCCTGATCAGCAACTACGTTTAAATTTTGCAAAACAACATTTGAAAGATTGATAGTTTTGTAACACGCTTTCCAGTATTCCTGGAGATAAACATTTTGTGAACTTTGCACAAAACGATCCACTTCTCTAACAGCCAAGTCTTTAGTTTCAGTCGAATTTGGATTCATATAGGTATTATCAGAACGAATTTCTGTCAGCAGCCATTCTCTATTCTGCATTCCATAAAGACTGTTGTAAATCGAGATTACTGCCAGGTTTACTTCTGCCGCAGTAGTATAAAATTCCCCTACACTAATTTCTGAAACGGGTTGTAAATCAAGTGTCTCATCACAGCTTACAAAAAGAAAAGCCGTACTTAATATTAAAACTTTTAAGTTTTTGAAAGACCAATTATATTTTTTCATAACCTTTTATATTTTTTTAGAAATTAATGTCAATTCCGAAAGAAATTGTTCGTTGAACAGGGAAAGCACCTCTTTGATAACCTGAAATCAATGGCGAGCTGTAAACTCCTGAATTTGTAATTCCTTCTGGATTTAATCCGAAGAATCCTGATGATTTTACAAAAAGCAGATTTTCGCCAGACAAATAAAATCTTGCTTTTGTAATTCCTAATTTACTTGTAAAAGTTTCGGGTGCAGAGAAACCTAAAGTCACATTTCTTAAAGACATATAGGTTGCATCCTGAACTAAATAAGAAGTGTTTTGCCAGGCTCTACCATTATTTTCACGAGGTTTTGAAGCCGGAACACCTTCGCTGAACCATCTGTCCTGGACAAAATCTTTGTATAAATAACGCATCTCATTATAGTAACCGTCTCCAAAGAAAACTTCGCCGCCAACAGAACCCTGAATTAGGAAATTCATATCAAAACGGTTGAAAGTGATAGCATTATAAAACCCCCAGGTAAAATCCGGGAATGGGCTGCCTAAAGTGGTTCTGTCTGAAGCATTGATAACTCCGTCACCGTTAATATCAGCTACTCTAATACCTCCAACAGCATCATCAGCAGAGTGTGGATTGTTTGCCAATTCATCAGCAGTCTGCCAAACTCCAATCATTTTATAACCATAAAATTGAACTGCTTCCTCGCCAACTTTGGCAATATATTCTTCGTTTCTTTCACCCTGACTAATGAATTGCGCTTCACCACCAAGAGAAATTAGCTTGTTTTGATTGAAAGAAATATTAAATGCTGGTTTCCAGGTGAAGTTTTTGGCACGAACATTTCCTGAAATTTCTACCTCAAAACCTTTATTTTGGATTTTTCCGATGTTGTTGAAAAATTGATTGTGTCCTGTGATGTAAGAAACGTTTTGTTGCAATAACAATTTATCTGTAATCGAATAATAATAGTCAACAGTCGCGTTTAATTTATTTCCAAAGAAACTCAAGTCAGCACCTGAATCATACTCTAAGGTTTGCTCCCAACCGATTTCCGGATTCCCAAGAACATCACCAGTTTCACCAAGTCCTGAAGTCACGCTTCCGGCACCCTGACCCAAAGAATAATTGGAAGAATATAATAAATTCGTGAAAGAATAATTGGTAATATCATTGTTTCCGGTGATTCCGAAACTTGTTCTCAATTTAAATCTGTTGATCCATTGGATGTTTTCTTTCCAGAAATTTTCTTCGCCCACATTCCATCCCACAGAGGCAGAAGGGAACATTCCGTATTTATTATCTGGTCCGAACAAAGATGAACCGTCAGCACGTGCTGCAATCGAAAGCAAATATTTATCTTTATAAGCATAATTTACTCTTGCCAGAAAAGAAAGCAAACCAATTTGTTCTTTTCTTGTGAATGTTTCGTTGGCGTCAATTACGTTGGCTCCGTTTAAAGTTCCAATATAATCTGAAGGAAACTGCGTTCCATAAATTCCGGTTCCTTTAATATTTGTTTTTTGGTATGTAATTCCTCCCAAGGCGTCAATGCTGTGATTTTTACCTTTCCATTTATAATTTAAAGTATTTTCAGTAAGAAGATCTGCTTTTAAATTACTGTCATCTTCCCCGATCGCTTGGCCGGTTTGATCTGCTTGCGAGTTTCTGAAACGCTCATAATTTGAATAATCCAGATTTACGCCGCCAGAAGTCTTAAAAGTAAGACGTTTATTGATTTTATATTCTAATGCAAAATTGGTCAGCATTCTATAATCGTGAATGTACCTTTCTTCGTTTTCCATTCTTGAAATCGGGCTATTGTTATTTGTTCCCCAAAGTGAAGTTGTGAAGTTTTGCTGTACGCCATTTTCATCTACGTAATTAAAATTTACGTTATTAAAATGTCTTCCTTGTGCGTACTCGCCAACAGGATAACCTGTCAAGGCAGCAGTATACTCGTTGTGTCTTGAAGGCATAAAACTTAAAGAACGGGTCAAATCTGAATAAGAAATTGTAGATCTTCTTTTAAAACTATAAGAAGGTCTTACATTCACGTCAAGTGTAAGTTTGTCGCTTAATTTTGCTTTTACGCGGGTTTGAAAATTCACACGCTTCAGGAAATTATCTTTCATCAAACCTTCATCTTCAATATATTGACCTGAAATATAATATGTTGCGTTTTTTCCACCACTAGAAACATTCATTTCATAGTTTTTTATGGTTGCAAAATTTCTGATTCCTTCATCTTGCCAATCAGTACCGCCACCAGAATAATTCGCTACTTGACGCATTCCTTTTTCACGAGAAGTATAACCTATTGTAGCTGGAGCCGCTCCACTTAAACCTGCCGTATAATTTTCGTGCAGTTGGCGTTCTCTTCGCAACATATCCGTGTACTCATAAGTATCATACATATCAATTTTTTCGTAAACCGATTTAACCCCAAAGAATGATTTAAATTGATATAAAGTCTTTGTTTCAGAACCTGATTTAGTAGTCACCAGAATAACACCATTTGCTCCGCGAGAACCATAAATTGCCGTTGAACTTGCATCTTTTAAGACCTCGATAGATTCGATTGTGCTTGGATTTATGAACTCCAAACCATTTGAAATCGGGAAACCATCAACCACAACCAATGGATCGCTACTCGCAGAAATCGAGCCCATTCCACGAATCCTGATTTGTGGCGCTTCACCAACTTCCGAAGTTGTATTCTGTATTTGTAAACCCGCAATTCTTCCTTGCAAAGCTTTATCCACACGAGAAACCGGAATTTCGTCAAGATTTGTATTTTCTAATTTGGAAACAGATCCTGTGATTGAAGATTTTTTCTGGGTTCCGTATCCAACAACCACAACTTCGTCAAGATTTTTGCTGTCTTCAACAAGAGAAATTGTAATATTTTGTTGGCCGTTAACTAATACAACTCTGGTTTTCATTCCGACAAAAGAAACTTGAATTGAGCTGTTTTCGTTTACAGGAATAGAAAATTTACCTTCGGTATCTGTAATTATTGTAGTTTTTGAACCCAGAACAGTGACATTTGCGCCAGGCAATGATAATTTATCAAAATCTGCAATGACTGTTCCCGTTAAAGTATATTTCTCTTGCGCAAAAACAAAAGAGGTCAGCATCAAAGCCGAGAGTAAAATAAAGTTTTTTAATTTCATAAAGATATAAGCTTACAATCAGTAACATTAAGATATAGAGCATCCTGACCGGTTTATGGCCGATAATGCTTTTTCATAAATAAGATCTGAAAATCAGATGTTTAATCTTGACTTAAATGCGTAGTAAAATCCACTTCCCCAAGCGATGCAACTTCACACAATGGTCATAACCGTCTATTATTTTTGGAAGAAATTTTAAAAAATACTTTCGTTGATATTCATTAAAGTTTCTGTTTTATTGCAATACTCATATAACGTCTTAAAATGAAATTGCAATTCACGTTTGGCTTTTTCAGGATTTTTTTCTCTTATAGCTTCATAAATTTGTTGGTGTTCTATAATATTTTCTCCATTCATTGAATTTTTACAAACATGGTATTTTTCAAAATTTGTAATAATTTCAGGAGTGATGATTAACATCAAGGTATTCAGCACTGGATTTCCACTGGCTTCAGAAATTTTCAAGTGAAACATCAAATCTTCTTCAACAGCACTTTCATTTTGCTCTACTTTATTTTTGTAAGCAATTAATGCCTCTTCAATATTTTTTAGTTGCGCTTCAGTTCTCCTCTCAGAAGCTAAAGCCACAACTTGCATTTCCAACATAATCCTGCTTTCAACTAATGACTTAAAATCAGGTTTTTTTAATTGCAAAATATCTGTAATCATTCCGCTTAATGCCGGAACTCCAAGATTGGCAACAAAAGTTCCACTTTGTGGCAAAGTTTTAAGTAATCCGTAAAATTCTAATTTCTGAATCACTTCTCTCACGTTACCTCTGCTCACACCAAATTCTTCAGATAATTTTCGCTCTGAAGGCAATCGGTCACCAGGTTTCAACTTTTTTGAAGTAATTAATTCCTTCAACTTTTGAATGATTTGTTCTTCTTCCGGAGATTTAAAACTATTTAAACTAAATTCCTGCATTGTAATTATAAATTGGTTGACCAAATATACGCATTTTTTTATATTAGCAAATATTAACTCATTTTTTACATATAATAAAATTTAAATACAGTTATACTAAACATAAATCAATACAAAGGTTAAATACAAACTATATAATTTGAAATATGTGAGCTTTTAACATTTAAACTAAAACGTTTTCGCCAATAAATAATAGAAAATAGTGTAAAATAAATCGTTTTTTCCATAATTATTAACAGACTTTTCATACTAAAACTAATATTTATATGTATTTTTGTTTTATAAAGGTACAATTATACTGCATTCAGACGGTAAAACCATTTTCCACTTCCCACAAGCGATGCAACTTTGCACAATGGATGTGTAACGTACCAATAAACAGGAGTCTATCAACAGATAAGGCTCCTGTTTTGTTTTCTACACCTCACACTTAAAAGTTCTACCTTTTCCCATCTCTAAATATTCATCAATAATTTCACTATATAATTACATACAACGCAATTATTATTAGTTAAAATTAAAAAAATCGTAATATAATTTTTGGTTAACCAATTTTAATTATATACATTTACCGCACTTATTTATCCCTATTCTTTATGAAACGTATATTTTCACTACTCTTTTTAGCGATTTTCACAGGAGCTTTTGCAAAAGTTTCACTACCAAAGTTTTTCTCAGACCACATGGTCTTGCAGCGCGAAGCTACGATCACAGTTTATGGTTGGGCTGATAGCGGAAAAACAGTCAAAGTAAGTTTTAATAATAAAAATCTGGAGACAAAAGCCAATCAAAAAGGTGAATGGTCTGTTGATTTCCCGGCAGAAAAAGCCGGAGGCCCTTTTGAAATGAAGATTTCAGAAGATAACACGGTTATTTTTAAAGACATCTATATAGGAGACGTTTGGTTTTGTTCCGGTCAATCTAATATGGGCTGGAAACTGGAAGATGCTTTAAACGGAAAAGAAGAATTATCAAAAGCGAACTACGAAAAAATAAAACTGCTTCAGGTTTCAAGAACAATGGCCGGAACACCACAAAATGATATTGAAAAAGGCCAATGGGAAACATGTTCACCAAAAAGCGGTGAAGGCTTTTCGGCAGTTGCTTATTTCTTTGGAAGAGAATTGTTACAAAAATACAATGTAGCAATAGGTTTGATAAACTCTTCTTGGGGAGGTACCAATATTGAGGCCTGGATGAGCGAAGATTTGATGGGAAAACATGCTTCAGCAAGGAAAGTCATTGACAAAATGAAAACAATGAATTTTGCTGATACGGTAGAAACGTACAAAAAGCAATTTAAAGCCTGGGAAGAAAAAGCGGATCGCCTTGATGTTGGAACACAAGAAAAATGGCACGAAAAAACATATAACACTTCCTCCTGGAAACCAATTGACCTTCCTGTATATTGGAGCAAAGCTAAAATAACGCCTAATGATGGTGTAATTTGGGTAACCAGAAGTTTTGATTTGACGGCAAAAGATCTCGCTTCAGACGATCTCATTTTAAGCATCGGACGTGTTGATAATGAAGACATTACTTATATCAATGGAATTAAAGTTGGCGAAAGCACTCAAAAAGACTTAGACCGCTTTTACAAGGTTCCAAAAACTGTTTTGACGGCTGGAAAAAACATCATCACAATTCGTGTAAAAAACACAGGAGACATTGGAGGTTTTCGTGGAGATGCTTCTTCTTTAAATTTAAAAACAGCTTCACAAAAACTTTCACTGGCGGGACAATGGCGTTATGAAGTGGGAACAAAAGATATCGAGGAAGTTCCTGAGAGACAACACCCAACGAAATATGCAACATCGCTTTACAACGGAATGGTCGCACCTTTCTTCGGAATAAAAATCAAAGGAATTATTTGGTACCAAGCCGAAGCCAATTCAAAAAACGCAAAAGAATACGCAACCCTCTTTCAGGAAATGATTACTGATTGGAGAAAAAACTGGAAATCAGACGTTCCGTTTATTTTTGCTCAATTGCCAAATTACGATAACCAAAATGACCGCTGGATTACGCTTCGTGAGTCACAAGCAAAAGCACTGAATTTGAAAAACACAGGAATGGCTGTTCTAATTGACGTTGGTGAAAACGACAATATACATCCTATTCACAAACAAGTTGTTGGAAAAAGAATGGCTTTAATTGCCCAAAATATTGCTTATGGAGAAAAAGAAGTTCCAGCCTCTGCACCTGTTTTTGACAGTTATAAAGCTGACGGAAATTCGATTACAGTAACTTTTAAAGAAGGGACTTTCGCTACCGAATCTGCAAAATCAAACATAAATGGTTTTATGATTGCCGGAAGCGATAAAAAATTCTATCCGGCAACTGCTTTTTTGCAAGCCGATTTAAAGACTATAAAATTGACAAGTTCTGAAGTTTCAAATCCTATAGCAGTCCGTTATTTGTGGGCTGATGCACCGGGAGAAATCATGCTTTATAACTCAAGTGGTTTACCAACAGCCCCATTTAGAACAGATAATTGGTAATAATAACAGTTAGAGGCTGCCGGATCATCAGAAATGCAAATTTCCAGATGAAGATAATACGGTTTCCAATTGATAATAATTGGCACTTTTTTAGATCAAAATTCTAAACGATTTTACTTTTGGAGCAAAATTTTAAAATCAATTATACGCTGTCTTAATTGTTTTAAAACCAATTGAATTAATAAAGTGCATTGGCAAAATTTTAATTATTTTTGTTTAGACTTTCTTATGTTGACTGCTACTAACTAAATATATTATGAGCAAAAAGAAATTGAACTCCACTAATACTTTAAATGAATATTACCTTGATGAAAGATGCACTTTAAACAAGGTGGTACGTATTATTGGAAAAAGATGGGTTTCTGAGATTTTGGTACTTATAAAACAAGATGTCACACGTTTTTCTGGTATGAAGGAATGTTTAAATGGCATTTCGGATAATGTGCTTTCCAAAGTTTTAAACGAATTGGTTGCGGAAAAATTAATTGAAAAAGAAGTTTTTAAAGAAATTCCGCTTCGTGTAGAATACAGTATTACAGAGAGTGGACAGGAATTAGTTAAAGTCTTGCATGAACTTTGTAATTGGGGTAAACTACATATTCCTTATGAAATTCGTATTCAGCCAACTACTTCACTGAAAAAATCTTAAGGTTTATCTGTTATCATTTCAGCTTTTTTTCTTCTTCAAAAGAATAATTATTACATCTTGAAACTAATAAATGTTTTTACAGGCTGTAATACCCTTACTCACTTATTTATGAGTAACTCACAATTGGCAAACACGGATTAAGAGCTTTGATTAAGTCCTACATTTGTAGTGCCAATTGAGAAACGAAGTCTGGAACATTGTATTTAGTAATCAGATTTTGCCTATCCTCATTGACTTTTAATCCTATGAAAGCTTATCAAATAACGAAGGACTACAGCATCGAAACTTTAAAACAGGTGGAGAAAAATAATATCAAACTGCTCCCAAATGAAATTTTAATTCAGATAAAAGCAGTTTCTCTAAATTACAGGGATTTGCTCGTTATTAAAGGCGTTGATAAATGGAAACCACCCATTGGTCGAATTCCCGTTTCTGATGGCGTTGGAATTGTAGTAGAGACTGGAAATCAGGTAACGGAAGTAGCCGTAAATGATCGTGTCGCAGGTTTATTTTTCCCCAATTGGATGGATGGAAAACTATCTTCTGAAAAATTAGTCAATTCATTGGGAGGAAATGCCAATGATGGAATGCTTCAGGAATATGTTATCCTAAAAGAAAATGAAGTAATTAAAGTACCTGATTATCTTACCAATGAAGAAGCCGCTACCCTGCCCTGTGCTGCAATAACCGCCTGGCATGGTTTAATGGAAAAAGGAAATGTAAAAGCCGGCGACAGCGTATTGATACAGGGAACTGGCGGAGTATCCTTATTTTCAATGCAATTTGCATTAGCTGCAGGCGCAGAAGTTATTTTATTATCCGGAAGTGATGACAAATTAGAACGTGCTAAAAAACTGGGCGTAAACCATTTGATCAATTATAAAAGTGTGCCGAAATGGGAAAATGAAGTCATGAAAATTACCAACGGAATTGGTGCAAAACACATCGTAGAGGTTGTGGGCAGTGACCATATCAACAAATCTATCGAAGCCGTTGCTTTAGACGGCACTATTTCTGTAATAGGAATAATGAACGGACTGACCGGAAATATAAATACTGCACAATTAATGAGCAAACAAATTAAATTGCAGGGTATTAACGTTGGCTCTAAAGAAATGTTTCTGAGAATGAATAATGCATTAGAAGCAAAAAAAATTCATCCCATTATAGATTCGGCCTTTTTATTTCAGGACACAATTGATGCTTTTAAGAAACTTGAAAGTGGCTCACATTTTGGGAAATTGGTAATCACATTTTAATTTTAATTATTAGGTAAAATTTCAAAGTAATCTGCTTTTTGAGGCTCTGTCACATATGTCAACATTGAATATAAGAATTTAAGTAATTCAACAGTTGCAAAGTTAATTTTCAGAATGATTTAAATATAGTTACCCCTGGTCTAACCATCTGATCTTACGCAGCATTGTACAACTTCAGTTTCGCTCAAGGTGACTTTAATTTCGATACTGATCTAAAAATACGTTTAAGGCTTTTGAAGGTGCTTCATCATTTCTATAAATTAACACTGTGGTCATCGTGGCAAGTTCTTTAGTTATAGGAAAAGTTTTTATATTTCTGTTGCTGTAATACTGATTTACGACTTCTGCAGGAAGTATACTAATACCAAGACCTGCCTCCACAAAATTAATAATGCCTTCTATCGAATTGATTACGGTACTTTTATAACGGAGGATTCCTTTTGAACCGAGCCAGGTTTCAAGCCGCGCCCGGAAAAAACAACCTTGCTCAAAAACTACTATTTTTAAAGGTTCTTGTTTCAATACGACCGAAAGCTTATCCACATCACCACCTGCAATTATTACAAGTTCTTCATCACGAACAATAAGCTGCTGTAAACCAGGAATATTTATGGGTGCTGCAACAAAAGCAGCATCCAGTTTATAACTGATTACATCGGTTATCAGTGCTGACAACATTGAAGAATAAAATTCAAGCTCTACATTGGGATAGAGCTCTGCAAAACCTTTGATGATTTCCGGTACTTTAAAAGCCATAGTGGTCTCAATACACCCTATGCGTATTGTTCCTCCTATTTTGTCTGCACTCTGTATATCACTTTTTGCATCATCCAATAATCGACCTATTTTTTTAGCATATTGCAAAAGTGTTTCCCCTGCTTCAGTTAGAACCACTTTTCTGGATACTCTTCTAAACAGTTCAGCTCCAAATTCATCTTCGAGATTTTTTATGCGAGCCGTTACGTTCGATTGTACCGTAAAGGTTGCTTCTGCAGCTTTTGTAAAACTTCCGAGTGTTGCTGCGGCTTCAAATATTTTCAGGTCATTACTATTCATAGTATCACTTTTAGTGATCGATTAGATCATTATAAATCGTTTTCACGTATCAAATATAGAGTGTATTTTTGTCTTAAACAATTGAAAACATGAAAAGCACAATTAAATCCTTAACTCTAATTCTAACTCTAATTATGTTACAACAAACAGCTGCAAATGCACAAGTTAAAAACTCTTTAACAACAAAAGAGAACACTGAAATTCAGACCACTCATTACAATAACATGGAAGTCAACGGATTAAAGATATTTTATCGTGAAGCAGGTTCTAAAGATGCTCCAACTCTATTATTATTGCATGGTTACCCTACATCATCTCATATGTTTAGAAATCTTATTCCTATTTTAAGCAAAAAATATCATGTAATAGCTCCGGACCTGCCTGGTTTTGGGTATTCAGATGCACCGGACCATCTTAGTTTTCAATATACTTTTGATAATCTTGCCAACACTATGCAGGGATTTATTAATAAGCTTGGTTTAAAACGTTTTGCCATGTATGTCTTCGATTATGGCGCACCAACCGGATACAGACTAGCTCTTGCTAATCCGGAAAAAATAACCGGCATTATATCACAAAATGGCAATGCTTATGAAGAAGGTTTGAGTACAGGCTGGAATCCTATTCAGAAATACTGGAAAGAGCCATCGCAGGCTAACAGAGATGCACTTAAGGATTTTGTTTCAAAAGAATCAACGTGGTTTCAGTATCACGAAGGTGCTTCGGATGCTGCTCTTATCGCACCTGAAACCTACACATTGGATCAGCATTTTCTGGATCGCCCGGGAAACATCGAGATACAGCTTGACCTGCTAAAAGATTACAGAACCAATGTTGCTTTATATCCTAAATTTCAAGCTTATTTTAGAGATAAAAAGCCTATGATGTTAGCTGTTTGGGGCAGTCAGGATCCTTATTTTCTTCCCGCAGGAGCAGAAGCCTACAAACATGACAATCCAAATGCTGCTGTAAAGTTTTATAAAACGGGTCATTTTGCCCTTGAAACTCATTATAAAGAAATCGGTAATGATATATTGTTATTTCTTGCGCAACTTCCTAAATAATTAGGCCATGATATATTGAAAATAGCGGTTATAAAAGACCGCTATTTTTTTTAATAAAATTATAAAGCTTAATTATTGCACAGTATAAGCTCCACCTTATCATGTGGCTTACTCAAATCAGGGCTTTTTCTCAATTACAAATGCTTTTAATTCAGCTATTTTGCCATTATTAAATCGCCAAATGTCACAATAAATGTAATGATCGTATTCTCCATTCACATTTTTTAAGGAAATGTTACCTGTTGCAGTTACAAAGTCGCCCTCCTCTATCGCTTTTTCCATATCAAATACTGGTGGTGCCAGGTAGAATTCTTTGATATATTGCCTTACTGCTTCTTTTCCTAAAAGAGTTCTCTCACCAACAAACACCCATTTGGTATCTTCAGTGAGATAGGATAAGTACGCTTCGTATTCTCCTTTTTTTACATGCTCGTTTGCATTAACTAATATAGATGTGTTTTTCATGTTTGTTGTCTTTTTTAATTTTAGATTTTCACTTTGAGAATAAATGTTGAGTACTGACATAAATAATAAAATATTTGTTAAGCCTTTCTTCATAATTACCTTTTTTGATTTAATTTTGAACTTTAAATTATATAGAATAGTTCTGCGAAGCTATAACATAAAACTCATAGTGACTTTATTCACAACCAATTGTAAGGTACTATCAAAAATGTAAGTTATGTCGAAAGTTAAGGTTACAAGCACAAATTTTGAAAATAAGAAAATCTTAGGAGATGAGTGTTCAGAAGTATACGCGGCAAACATAATTGGCGGCCAATGGTCACTTGTAATTTGTTCCTGGCTCTTACAAGGCAAAATGCGTTTTAGCGAATTAAGAAAATCTATACCAAATATTACAGAACGTATGCTAACGCTGCAACTGCGAAAATTGGAACAAGATAATATTATAAAGAGAAAGGTATATGCTGAAGTTCCTCCTAAAGTAGAATATGAATTAACAGAAATTGGCTATGAATTAAGGCCAATAATCCAGCAAATGGAGCAATGGGGAAAACGGCACAAACATTTATATGCTAAATGAAATAGTTAACTGACTTTATTTAATAATATAATTTTATAAACAATTTCATTTACCGATAAGACAACCATAGAAAATAGTTTTCCGGTCCCTAAAAAAAAAATTGAGAAATCACCAGACAGATCAATCACATAAATTTTCATAAATCTTCAACAGGACATCGAAACCAAATTTACAAAGCCAATGAAAGACTTACGGGAAATAACTTCACTTTGGAGATCAAGATATTTTTTATATTAAAATCCTGATATAATAAAAAAAATCTGCCTCAAAAGAAGCAGATTTATGTCATTTAAAGAAATTAATGTTTAGCTATTTCTCACCGTAAGCTTAACTTCCATATTAGATCTTGTTGCATTTGAATAAGGGCAGATCTGATGCGCTTTTTCTGTTAATTCCTGTGCCTGTTCAATAGAGACTCCCGGAATGTTCACCTCCAGTTCTGCAGCAAGACCAAAACCGCCGTCTTGATTCTGCCCAATACTCACTTGTGCAGTAACAGATGTTTCACCGGTTTCAATTTTAGATTTACTAATAATCAAATTCAGTGCACTGTCAAAGCATGCTGCATATCCTGCTGCGAAAAGCATTTCGGGATTGGTAAACTCATCACTGGTGCCGCCTAAAGCTTTAGGCATTCTTACCTCAAAGTCCAAAATTCCGTTTTCACTTTTTACCTGTCCGTTTCTTCCGCCTTTTGCCGTAACGCTGGTTGTATATAATGTTTTCATTTATTTTTGAATTTTATTTAAAATTTTCTGAACAGTTTCTTTAAGCTCGACCAGATCTTCTATCGTCAGGTTTAGTTTTTCCTGCATTTTTGCCGGAATTTCACATGCTTTCTGCTGTAAATTTCTTCCCTTATCAGCTAAAAAAACTTCAACCACCCTTTCGTCTTCTTTTTTTCTTTTTCTAATTATAAACCCCTTAACTTCAAGTCTTTTCAAAAGCGGTGTTAATGTTCCACTGTCGAGATACAGTTTTGCGCCGATCTGATTTACCGTCAAGCCGTCCCTCTCCCAAAGCACCATCATTACAAGATACTGCGGGTAGGTAATATCAATCGCATCGAGAAACGGCCGGTACAAACCGATAATTTCCTTTGCAATAGCGTAAAGAGGAAAACAAAGCTGGTTTTCCAATTGAAGCGAGTGGTGATTTTCCATAATCTGAAGAAAAAAACTAGAATAAAAAACTAGAGTAAAAAACTATTTTCTGATGATAAATTCCTCCATTGGAATTCTAACTTTCTTCATATGAGAAAGCCAGTCATTTTCAGTATCTCTGTAACCTAGATACAAAAGTGTAACACTTTTCAATCCTAATTTTTTTAGCTCCAAAATCTCATCTACTACTTCATTACTGAAACCTTCAGCCGGAGTAGAATCGATCTTGAGTTCAGCTGCCTGAGCCATTGCCAGACCTAAGGCAATATAACTCTGTCTTGCTGTGTGCGCAAAATGCTGTTCAGGGGTTTGAGCTCCATAGATCTTTTTGATCTGATCGGTGTAACTGCTGAAACGGCCTCTTGGTAATTCTCTTACATCAGTGTGATGATCATAAACTTTATCGATTTTCTCATCAGAGTAACTGTCCCATGCTGCAAAAACCAGTACATGAGAACAATCTCTCATAACTTCCGGATTTAAAGCACCTTTTACCATGCTCTCCTTCAATTGCTGATTTTCTATCACAATCACGCGAAAAGGCTGCAGACCAGATGAAGTCGGAGCCAGCCTTGCGGCTTCTAAAATTTTATTTAAATCTCCTTCTGATACTTTTTTTGTTGAGTCATATGCTTTTACGGCATGTCTCCAGTTTAAATCTTCTATTAACGACATTGTTTCTTATTTTATAAATTAAACATCTGATTCTTAAAATTATTTGAATCAAAATAATACTGCAAAGATACAAGATAATTAAATTGCGTACAATTTAATTTTACAAAATATATTATAAAATAAAGACTGTCCTATGTATTTTTAAAATTATAACTGCCAATATTGCATTGCGGTTTAATCTGCAATTCCTGCTGCCGAGGTATGCAGCAATGCCCACAAGTTTGAATGTTAAACTTTGATTAGAGGCAAAGCAGTTAAAAAATACTATTGGAATTATGAAACATTCTTCTATACTTACGTAATACACTAGGATTAAATAAAAGATACTTTCGTAGTATCTAAACAACCCAACGATGTACGATAATGTAATGCTTTTGAAAGACATTGTGGATAGCACCCCTCTGCCGACAGCCGTTTATACAGGAAATGAACTCCAGATAGCACTAGCCAGCCCTGCAATGATAAAAATGTGGGGAAAAGGTGATGATATCATTGGGGAAAAATTTCTTGATGTGCTGCCGGAAGCCCAAAAAAAACATATTTTTAAACAGGCATTAACGGTGTTTCAAAGCGGCATTCCTTTTCATGCCAGGGACAAAAAAGTAGATCTGGCTACTGACGAGGCACAACAATTTCGATATTACAATTATAGCTTTATACCGCTTTTTAATTCAGAAAGGCAGATCTACGGGGTCATGCATACAGCCGCGGAGGTAACAGCCCTTCACCAGGCCAAGCAGGATATTCAAAGCTCAGATGAGAAACTCAGGATGGCAGTTGATTCATCCGGCATGGGAACTTATGAAATAGACCTTGCCACAAAAAAAATAAAAACTTCCGGAAATTTCAATGCCATCTGGTCTATTGAAGGAGAAGTTACCAATGAGCAGCTTATTGCAAAACTGCATCCTGAGGATTATTCGGTACGAGAAAAAGCGCATCAGCAGGCACAGCTTACAGGAAAAATGTCCTATGAAGTCAGAATTGTAAATGATGACAGCTCTTTTCGCTGGGTAAAAATAGATGGTAAAATCATCAAAGACGAAAATGGAAATCCCATCACTATTATTGGGATAATACAGGATATACAAAAGCAAAAGCAATTTGAAGAAGAGCTCAAAAAACAGGTTGCAGAAAACACACAGGAACTGCAGCGTTCTAATGATGATCTGTTGCATTTTGCCAATGTGGTCAGTCATGACCTGAAAGAACCTGTGCGTAAAATAAAAACCTTCAGCAATCTTCTAAAGGATGAACCGGAAACTATTTTTAATGAAAATGCAAAAAATTACCTCAGTAAAGTAGACCATTCTGCCCAAAGAATGCAGACCATCATTGAAGGTATTCTTGCCTATTCGACTTTGGATAAAAGATCGCAGCCTGTAAAGAGGATTAATCTTGATCAAATGATTGAACATATCAAAACCGATCTGGAGCTCATCATAAATGAAAAGCAAGCTATACTTATCGTAAGTGAGCTTCCTGAAATTGAAGGTGCGCCGATACTTATCCACCAGCTTTTTTATAACCTTATACAAAACGCCCTGAAGTTCTCAAAAGCCGATCAGCCGCCGCGAGTGATAATCACTTGCACTGTGATTAAAAATGAACAAGACATTGAAATGCTGGAAATAAAAATAAAGGACAACGGCATTGGACTGGATCCGGTTTTTGCCGAGAAAATATTTGATGCCTTTGAAAGACTGCACTCAAAAGATGAGTTCGAAGGAAATGGTCTTGGTCTTGCCATGTGCCGAAAAATAGCAGAAAGACACAATGGTTCTATCACAGCCTCCGGAGAAAAAGATAACGGTGCTGAATTTACAGTAATCCTTCCTGTAAAACAGGCAGAATATTATATTTAGCTGCTTTTAAACAAATAAATTAAAAAATTCTTATCTCTAATTTGTTATTTAGCTTGTAAAGCTCAATTGGCAAATATTGCAGCATACAATGATAAATTTTTTAGTAAACATAAAATGGAAGATTATGTTTATGGACACCCGCCCTTTACTTAACTGTATTGGGCGGGTTTATCATTTTGAAGAATACGGTGACAATGAAGAGATTTAAATTCTTAAAAATAAATATAATGCTGAATTGCTAATAGATATAAAACACTTAAAAATTATATTTTAAAAAAAAATGAACGTTGTTCAAAAAATATACATACATTTGCACCATGAGTACAGCAGAAAGAAAAGCACGTGAAAAAGAAGCTCTAAAAATGCTGATCCTTAAAGGAGCCAAAAAACTCTTCTTAGAAAGAGGCATTGAACAGACTACGATTCGAAACATCGCTGATGAGATTGATTACAGTGTAGGAACTGTGTATGTTTACTTTAAAGATAAAAACGCTATTCTTCATGACCTCCACTCTATTGGTTTTCAGGAGTTAGGCGGGTATTTTACCGAATTGTTCGCTATTAAAGATCCAATGGAACGTCTTCGAAAAATGGGATTTACCTATTTGAAATTTGCGATGGAAAATTCTGAAATGTACGATCTGATGTTTATCGTTAAAGCGCCAATGGAGTTTATTGAAAGTACCGAAAAAGAAGCGTGGACTGAAGGTGCTGACACTTTTAATGCGCTAAAGAAAACTGTCGAGGAATGCATGAATGAAGGGCATTTTGAAGGACATTCATTAGAAGCACTATCCTTTATGATTTGGAGTTTAGTTCACGGAATGTGCTGTCTGGAAATACGCCAGAGAACCAAAGGTGTAAAATTTTCTAATCCTGATACGATCCTTTCTGAGGGTTACAACGAATATTTAAAAATAATAAAGAAACTTTAAACTTTTTTTTGATCAAAAAAATGAACAATGTTCAATTTAAAAACAATGTACAATAAAATGAAAAAAGCAATTACATTTACCATTCTTTGTTTTGGATGTATAGGATATTCCCAAAGCAAACTCGATACTTACATCCAAACTGGACTAAAAAGCAACGAGGTAATCAAGCAGCATAACTTCGACATCAATAAAAGCATGTATGCCCTGCAGGAAGCCCGTTCCCTGTTCTACCCTACTGTTTCATTAAATGCAAATTATACCAAAGCCGATGGCGGAAGAACAATTGATATCCCAATTGGAGATATGCTGAATCCTGTATACAGCACACTTAATCAAATAACCAATTCGAATGCTTTTCCTGCGCTGCAAAACCAGTCTGTTTTAATTAATCCGGATAATTTCTACGATGCTAAAATTCATACCACAATGCCGCTGCTGAACTATGAAATTATTTATAACAAAAGAATCAAAAGCCAGCAGACTTCTTTACAGAAAATAGAGCTTGAAATCTACCAAAGGGAGCTGGTTAAAGAAATAAAAACGGCATACTATAAATACCTGCAGTCAATTGAAGGAATTAATATTTATCAGGATGCTTTGGCATTGGTAAAGGAAAATCAAAGGGTGAACCAGTCCTTATTTAAAAATGACAAGATAAACCGTACGGCAGTTCTTAGAAGTCATAATGAAGTAATCCGTATTGAAGCAAATCTGGAAACAGCCAAACAAGTCAGTAATAACGCTAAAACATATTTTAATTTTTTAATTAATCAAAAGCTTGACAGCGAAATTGAGATTGATTCGGATAAAGAAAGCTTGCCGAATGTATTGGTTGCCGAAAACACTTCAAACCGGGAGGAACTTTCAAAACTTACCATGGCAAAAGATATAAATGAAAATATAAGTAAGCTTACCCAATCGTATTGGTACCCAAAATTGAGCGGATTTGCCGATTTCGGATTTCAGGACTTTGATTTCGAAGTGAATAAACAATCAAGATACTATTTTGCCGGTGCTGCTTTAGAATGGACTATTTTCTCAGGCAACAAAAACAAATACAGGCTCAAACAGGTTCAGGAAGACAGTAAAAAAATAAGTTCGCAGACTGATAATGTAAAACAGCAGCTGCTGCTCCAGTTTCAGGTTACCCGAAATAATTTAATCTCCGCTTTGGAACAATTTAATGCCGATAAAAATCAAAAAGCAGCAGCCAAAAAATATAATGAGGACATAACCAAATTATATAAAGAAGGACAAGCCATCTACATTGAACTTCTGGATGCGCAGAATCAATGGGTAAATGCACAGCTTAATACAAATATATCTCTTTATAATTCCTGGATTGCCTATGCAGAATTAGAAAGGGCCAACGCCACTTTTACTTTAAAATAATCCAAAAACAACACTTATGAAATCAAAGATTAATTCATCCGTTCGCCTTTCAGACGCGGGGCACGAACACAAAAAAAAATATTTTACGCTTGTGAGTAAAAAATCAATAGTAATATGTCTTTTTGCCTTTCCTGTTTTTTATGCCTGTAAAGAAGAGAAAAAAGAGCATAACCAATTTGAATCCGCGGATATTGTATCCATTAAAACAGCACCGGCCGGATCATTAGCTGTTACAAGTAATATAAGCGCTTCTGGTTTGGTCACAACAGAAAACACTGCCAATTACAGCTTTAAAATTGGCGGTTTAGTAAAGCATATTTATGTCGAGGAGGGGCATTTTTTTAAGAAAGGACAGCTTTTAGCCGCATTAGATGAAACCGAAATCAGTGCGGGTTTAAACCAGACCGATTTAAACGTAAAAAAATACGAGAGGGATTATACGCGCGCCAATAATCTCTATAAAGACAGTGTATATACTTTAGAGCAGCTTCAAAATACAAAAACAGGTCTTGACATTGCCCGAAAACAAAAAGATGCCGTTGCTTTTAATGCCCGTTATGCCAAAATATATGCGGCGGCAGATGGCTTTGTATCTCAAAAAATAGCCAATGAAGGCGAAGTTGTTGGGCCAGGTTCTCCCATCTTAGCTATAAATGAAACATCCCACAACAATAATTATCTGTTAAAAATTGGACTGACAGATAAAGAATGGGCATCGGTTAAAATTGGCCAGAAAGCATCCGTGACGCTGGATGGTTATCCTGATCAAAAATTTGATGCCGTGGTTTTTAGAAAATCACAGTCTGCTGATGCTGCTTTGGGATCTTTTCAGGTAGAATTAAAACTAGACATGAAAAACAGTAAACCTGCAGTGGGTATGTTTGGCAAAGCCGATATACATGCCGATACTTCCCAGGATTTGATCACGATCCCTTATGACGCGCTTATTGAAGCAGACGGTAATAAGGCTTTTGTTTTTTTAGTGGAGAATAACAAAGTGAGAAGACAGCCTGTGACCATTTACAAATTTGAAAACAAAATTGTCTATATCAAAGACGGCCTTGAAAAAACAGATCAGATAGTGATCTCGAACAGCGCCTATCTAAACGAAGAATCAAAGATTAAGATCATTAAATAATAAGCACCATGAAGATAACAAACTTTGCCGTTAAAAACTATCAGTTCACGCTGATCATATTTCTTCTCGTGTCTGTTGTAGGGTATCTGACCCTGTTTTCGATGCCGCGATCAGAAGATCCTTCTACTCACCCTCCCCAATATCTGATTACGGTTATTTATCCCGGAACCAGTCCAAAGGATATGGAAGAACAGGTAGTAAAACCTATTGAGAATAAAATTTACGGGCTGGAGAACATCGATAAAATCCTCACTACTGTTGAAGATGGCGTAGCTGCCTTTCAGGTAAAATTTAAATATGGAGTTGATGTAGATAATAAGTACCAGGAAATTTCTACGGAAATGAATGCGCTTCAAAACAGTGAACTTCCCAAGGATATTTACCTGATAAAAACCGAGAAAATTGCTTCATCAGATGTAAAAATTCTTCAGGTGGCTTTAATTTCAGAAAATGCATCAGATAAAAAACTGCGTGATGCAGCAGATGAGCTGAAGACAAGACTGGAAAAAATCACCAATCTTAAAGACGTAAAATATGCCGGAATACCGGAACAGGAAATTAGAATTGACCTGCAGCTGGATAAACTGGCGCAGTTAAAGATTCCATTAAACGTGGTCATGGGAAGTCTTCAGAGTGAAGCTGCCGATATTCCCGGAGGAAGCATCAATCTTGACAGTAAGGTGTTTAATGTAAAGACAAGCGGTAAATTTAAAAATGCCGATGATGTTGCGAATACGGTTATCTACAATGCAAATGGTAAAATAATCTATATGAAAGATGTCGCCGAAGTAGGCTACAAATCTGAAACAGTAGATCATATTACCCGCATCAACGGACATCGCTGTGTTTTAGTTACCGTAGGCATGAAAGACAACGTCAACATAACCGATGTCCAAAAACAATTTTTACCAATAGTAGAAGAATTCTCTAAAGACCTGCCTCAAAACATAAAGCTGGTTAAAAACTTTGACCAGGCCAATATGGTGTCACAGCGTCTGGGCCATTTGGGTTTTGATTTCACTCTTGCGATTGTTTTGGTTATCATTACGCTTTTACCATTAGGATCAAGGGCTTCCTTAATTGTTATGATATCCATACCGCTCTCATTGGCTTTAGGGCTCATTGTCATGAATGCATTCGGTTATTCGTTAAATCAATTAAGCATTGTAGGTTTGGTGGTGGCTTTGGGACTTTTGGTGGATGATAGTATTGTGGTCGTCGAAAACATCGAGCGCTGGCTTCGTGAAGGTCATTCTAAAATGGATGCTGTTTTAAAAGGCACCAAACAAATTGGTCTTGCTGTTGTGGGCTGCACCGCCACTCTTGTTATTGCTTTTTTGCCACTGGCTTTTCTTCCTGATGTTTCAGGTGAATTTATAAGAAGTCTTCCTATGGCAATTATTACAAGTGTACTGGCGTCAATGATTGTTGCCATGACATTGGTTCCGTTTTTGGGAAGCCGGTTTTTAAAAACACACGAACATGGCGAGGGGAATGTTTTTCTTCAGTACCTGCAAAAATTCCTGACACGATCTTACAGTAGGATTATGCCTAAAGCATTGCAATTCCCAAAAGCAACAATTGCTATATCCATAGCATTGAGCCTAACTGCCTTTGGACTTTTTAAAGCTACCGGATTTAAGTTATTCCCAACTTCAGAGAAACCAATGTTTCTTATTAATATAAAAATGCCGCTTCAGGCCAATCTTACAGAAAGTGACAGGGTAACAAAACTAATCGAAGCTGAACTGAAAAACCATAAAGAAATTGTCTTTTATACGGCAAATGTTGGCAAGGGAAATCCGCAGATCTATTATAATGTACACCCGCAGGACAGAAAACCTGATTTTGCACAGATTTTTGTACAGTTGGAAGACGAGGCAAAACCTACCGAAAAAATAGCTTTGATTGAAAGGCTCCGAAAGAAATTCAAAACAATGCCTTATGCTAAAATCGAAGTGAAAGATTTTGAACAGGGAACGCCTCTCGAGGCCAACATTGTAGTGAGGCTCTTTGGAGATGATCCGGCTGTTCTGCGTAAGCTTTCTTCTCAAGTTGAAACGATATTACGCAATCAGAAAGGAACAGTTTATATCAACAATGAACTCAACACATACAAAACAGATGTCAAAGTAAAAATTAATAAAGAAAAAGCACGAACACTGGGTGTGATGACAAGCGAGGCAGATAAAGTAGTGCGTCTTGCTGTAGCCGGATTAACTGTTGGCGATTACATCGATGACAGAGGTGATGCAAGAAATGTCACACTCACACTGCCCAGAGATAAATTTTCTAATCTGGATGCTTTAAAAAACCTGTATGTCAATAATATTCAGGGAACGCCAATTGCATTGAATCAAATTGCAGACATCTCTTTTGAAACTTCGCCAACAACGATTAATCATTTCAATAAATCCCGTTTTGCAAAGGTTACGGCTTTATCAGACAAAGGTTATTATGCTAATGATTTACTAACAGAGATCATCCCTAAACTGGATAAACTTAAAATGCCAAAAGGCTATTATTATAAATTGTCAGGTGAAAAAGAATCCGAAGGAGATGCGCTTGGAGGGAATTTCCTTTCGGTAATTATTCTGAGTACATTCCTTTTCATTGCTGTACTGCTGTTGCAATTCAAAACATTCAAAGGGATCATCATCGTACTTTCCATTATTCCATTGGGAATTTTAGGAGGGGTTGTATTACTGCTTATTAACGGAAGTCCAATGTCGTTGGTAGCTATTATTGGTTTTATTGGTCTGTCGGGTATTCAGGTTAAAAATTCACTGCTGCTGGTCGATTTTACCAATCAGCTCAGACAAGAAGGACACTCTATTGATGAAGCAATTGCTATTGCCGGAGAAACACGCTTTCTACCCGTGGTGCTGACTTCCGTAACGGCAATCTGTGGCCTTATTCCCCTTGCGCTGAATTCGAATCCTTTAATTGCCCCGCTGGCTATTGTGCTTATCGGCGGACTAATAAGTTCGACCATTTTGTCCAGAATTGTAACTCCTGTAATGTACAAGCTAATGCCTCCAAGTATCGAAAAATAGTAAAGATGTTTCATTTTATAAAATGAAACCAAACAGAGGTTAAAAAACTATTCTTTTACTTCTTGCGAATTCTTTTTTGGTACGGTAGTCGTGTCCGATTTAGTGACCGTCGAGTCAAGACTTTTTCCGTCACTGCCCACTCCCGCACTTAAATTACCTTTACATGAAAATAGTAATTGAGTAAACAACAGGAGTACTATAAATTTTGAATGTAAGTGCGTTTTCATAATTTAAATTATTTAGATAATTTGAAAATAATCCGTTTAAATGATTAATTGATTTAAAGTTAGTGAAATAATTAGTTCTGGACAACGAATCCTGAATGGTTAACCGTAACATTTCATATAGAAGATCAGGAAATATAATTTTGCTCTAACCCTGCTCTCCGAAGTGTTCTTCTTTACGATGCGCAATCCCAAAAGTCTTAGGGACTGACTTTGCGCCATTTTAAAGAAATATAATTGAAAACAGAAACTTCATAAAGTCTCTGACTTTACAGCTAATTTTCTTAGATACTAATTTATAGTTACCCGCACACACAAATAATAAAAAAGCACTGAAAACCAATCATTTTCAGTGCTTTTTCGATTATTTATAATTTATTTATTTTATTTCAATTGAGTAGTATCTACTCTTGTTGGCGTATCTTTTCCGCTAATAATCGAAGAAGAACTTAATGCAATTGCTTTTATTATTTGGGTCATGTTATCAATATCCAACGTTTCAAATTCATCATCGGCCGTGTGATACGTTAGTTCATTATCCATTTTTGAAGTAGAAATAGTGTGAGCAGGAACTCCAAGCCTGGCTAACGTAGCGTTGTCTGAACGGTAAAACAATTGTTGTTCCGGATAAGGATCTGCATAAAATTTAAAACTTGCTCCTGTTAAATTAGCTTGTAAAAGCTGTCCCATATTCGACTTTTCGAAGCCTGTAATGTAAGCAGAGTTTTTACCCCATTTAGATTCTGTTCCTATCATTTCAATATTGAACATTGCAATCACTTTTTCCGGCGCAAGCTGTTTAGAAAAATATTTGGCTCCATAACCCCCTATTTCTTCCGCTACAAATGCGGTAAAAATAATAGTACGCTCGTTGTTATTTTGTTTTTTAAAATATTTCGCCAGCATAATAACTGCTGTTGTTCCGGCGGCATCATCATTAGCACCATTATAAATAGAATCTGCTGCAGGATGCGGAGCACCTTCTTCGGGAGAGCCAATTCCTAAATGATCATAATGCCCTGAAAAAATCACATACTCGTTTGGTTTCGTTTTTCCGGGTAATATTCCAACAACATTATTCAATGTTTTTTTGGAGATTGTATTCGTTAATTCAACAGAAAAAGTAGTCGCTGCTGTGGTACCAAAAACAAACACAATCGTATTGTTTCCAGGAGTCGCATTTATTCGTTCAATGTGTTGAATATTCGGTAAAACTTTATCAAATGAAGGGTCAACCAGTACCAAAAGATTTTTCTGACTTTTATAATATTCATTAAATTTCTCGCCAATGTTATCTCCTTTATTGATTTTTACAACAGCAATATCACTTTTTTCAGTTAAATAAACCTGAGGAAGGTACGAGAATGTTGCAACTTGATTGTTATTGATTTCTTTGCCGTCAATAGTAATTTTTGAAGAAAGTGGTTTAGAGTCAGTCATCGAAAATTCTTGTTTGTAATTCGTTCCTGCATTGAAAGTTTGCAAACCAATTGCTTTAAACTCCGATTCTATAAAGGCCGATGCTTTGTCTATACCGGGAGTAAAAGTTCTCCTGCCCTGCATATCATCAGCCGAAAGTATCTTCTCTATACGAGTTACTTCCTTGTTCGTAATAATTTTATCAATCGATTGTCCCTGTATAGTATAACATTGACTCAGAACAAACATACTAACAATAATTTTTTTCATATTTTACTTTTATAAATAATATTTTGGTTAAACCAAAAGTACATTAATTAAAATAATAAAGGAAAAATAAGAACTAACAATAAAAAGTCGAGAGACTTTTATCAGGTGTAGAATTTCTAAGAAGCAAAAAAATGCACAAAGTCAGAGACATTTGCGTTTGTCATAAGGAAGACTTTGAAGAGCGGAGGCATTGTGTTGTTAAGAGCATTTCTTACTCTTCTAGAATTTTTTTAATTTTCCCTCTAAAAGATGGGTTACCACTAGGAGGAATAATTCCGTAACCTAGCATAGTTCCATTCCCGTATCTAATTTTGCATTTGTAAAGTTCAAAAATTTCTGTGGCAAATAAATTTTGACGTTTTGAAAGTTTCGCATCTAAATAATCTTTTATCGAACCAATTATTAAGTCACTGAATTGTAAAAGTGGACTGTGGTTACATTTTGCAAACAGAAGTGAATGAAAGAAATTACAATCTGATAATTTTCCACATTTTATTGTAGTTCCAGCAGAAGATTTTCCTTGATGAAATAATCGATAATATGCTTGGACTAAAGGTTGAGGATTGCCGTCTGGCGGCCAATCTAAAATAACATAAGTTTCGTAATCTTTGTTCATAGCATCAATTCCAATACGCATCAAAAGATTTTCAAAAGAATATTTCAGAAATTCTGGTTTGGATTTTTTTGCCAATTTCATATCATCTGAAAAACTTTCAATTATTCCACAAACTATTGTATAATCTAACTCGAGAGAATTTTTAATTATTTCTTTACGCCAACAATTTGATTCCGCAAGCATAGCTTTATACTCGTCTAGTCTTTTGAATTCCAGAAACTTATCTTTTATTACCGTGTCCTTAAAATTCCATTTCATCGGTAAATTTGGATGTGTATATTTTGATTTAGCATTGCTTATGATTTCGAGTAATCTTGTTTCGTCAGTTTTGCTAATTAGAATACCGCCGAAAAGATGAATCCGATTCGTTTTGTCGGATTTGTCCGATTTGCAGTATGTGTCATCAGCATAAAATGTCTTCATGTCTATTAAGAGTATAGAGAATTACTACTAATGTCCCATGGCTTTACGAAGTTTGGAGTTTGGGAAACGATTTACTCAGATGTTTACAGATAAGAGAATATATTTATAGAAATATAAAAATTTATTCCGAATCATTTGTTATATTTTTTTTTGTCGGAAAAAAATGTCTAAAAATAAAAGGTAACGCAAAAGTTAAAAGTGTTTCGATTACTGCAATTATTTTCATATTTTCAAAGGGACGATTTAAACATACTAAAACCAGTAAACAAATAAGTACTATAACGTAACAACTTAGTAGTACAATTGTAATAGCTGCCTTAAGCCTTATATCATTCATTTCACGAAACATATTAATGTTTTGCTGTTCCTTCTTAGTGGCCATATTCTATATATTGATAGTATTCCAGAATGTTTAAATCTTCAGTCTTAAAAGTAAATTTTTCTTTTCCTTCAAGCTCACAAGTAAAACAATTAATCTCTTCAGGTATATCATTTAAATTGTTATAAACTTTTATAATACGTGTACAATTTTCATTTTTACATTCAACAGCAAATTTTCTACGGAATATACCTTGTCTAACAGCTATCTTACATAAAAATCTTGCCCAACGTGTAGATATATTAAAAAAGCTTCTGACATTTTCTACATAAATTCTGTCAGGGTCAGTTTCCTTAATTAATTGAGCTCGCTTAGCCTGTAGACTTTTAAACATGTTAATTATTGTTTTTTACTACTAAATCTATTAAGTCATTAATTCCATTTAAGTACGGCGGATAAACTGAAAAATTAAAAATTCCAGTGGTTGGGTCAACAACAAAAAAATTAACTAAATTCTCTTTCTCTAATAATCTAAATGTAGTCTGACGTATTGGTGTTTTAATCAATTCCGCATATTCTTTAGGCATTTCTTTTTTAATACCAAAATCGCTTTCATCCATTACTTCTTGGGAAGTTGATTTTGCCTTTTTAAATTTTACCTTCATTGCTTCAATTTCATTTTCGTGCCATAGTTTTTTTATCCCCTTGTTTAAATCGTATTTATATAAATGAGTTGGATTAGCATATGGTGTAATACTTGCTAAAATTTTTTCGTCATTTATATCACGTCTGGGACTTAAAATTGTATCAGATGTTATTGTGGCTATATCACGTTCAAGTAAATTAATATGAATAGATAGGATATTTTTCTTTTTATGGATTTGTACAGGAACTAAAAAATTAAATTCTTGAACATCACGTTGTGTTTTATTATACCCTTCATAAGTAACAGGAATAAGCAAATTAAAAATTGAGTGACTATTGCTAATTTTTTGTTTGCTTATGAATGAAGGATGTTTGTCCAGCCATTCATCATCTAAAGCTCCTTTAAATTCATATAAATAAACATACTGTTTCAATAATGAAAAGTGCTCGAAAACAATACTGTATAAATCGTCAGTAGTATACGAACGTGAAATTATGTTTAATAATCCAGCCTGTCGTTCTTTACTTTCTGTTAAGTTAAAAACGGCTTTCAAAGACTCAACAGAAAATGCTTTTAACAATCTTTTATCAATTTCCAATTCACTATTTATAGTTGTACTCATATTTCTTTTTTTACAATAATAAGAATAAAATATTGCAATAAAATTATATTTTTTAAGTATTTTAATATAATTATCAACAAAAAATAAACTTATCCTGTTAAAATGTGTTTTTAATCCTAATATGATTATTTCTTATTACGATAATATTTATTTTAACGAAAATTCACAAACTGATTTAGTAATCCAAAACATTTGAAAATTTAGTCTTAATAAAATCATATTTAAATCATACATTAGCAAGAAACTATACATAAATAGATTATTAAATGATTAAAGATTTTTTAATTTCATTTTCAGAAAACATTAAAGAAAAAAGTAAGAATCCATTTCTTGGAACATATTTGCTAGTATGGTTGATTAGAAATTGGGATTTAGTTTACAGTCTTTTCAATTTTGACCCAAATTCAAAACGTGGAGAAAGAATAAAATTCGTTAATGACTACTATAATAAAATTAATTTTGTCGAAAATCTATTAATAAATATTTTATGGTCATTTGGACTTTTAATCTTAACTTATATATTAGTAAATATTTCAAGAGTTATTGTCAATTTATCTGAAAAACGCTTAACTCCTTGGATTTATAAAAAAACAGATTCTAAATCAATAGTTTTAAAAGAAGAATACGATAGAATTCGCTCCGAAAATGATGAATTACAAATTCGATTAGATAAGGAACGTGAAAGTAAATCAAAATTAGAAACTCGTATTAAAAACTTAGAAAATGAAATATTAGACATTTCCAAAATTAAAAGCAATATAACTACTGAAACAGATAATGATCAGTCTTCCAATAATGCAGATAAAACAGATTCATTCATAAGTCGTATTAGAAGCAAAAGTACTATTGAAGAATTTTTAAGATTGTGTCTAAATATTCAACGGGGTGAACCCATTCAAAATAACGATAAATCGCTCGACTATTTCTTACAAATAGGTTTAATCAAATTTAAGACAAATTATACTAGTGCAGCAAAATATTATACGTTAACTGCAGATGGAGAAAAAGTAGTAGAAAAATTACGATTAGAGATGTAAAATTATCCTTTAAAACTCGATCTCGAGGATTTGTAATCCCTGCCCGTAAAGTATATCTTAAAAGATTTAAACAAAATAAAACTAAATAATGATCTGTAATAAATTTAAGTTTCGATTGGAGATGCAATAGCGAATTGATTGAGAAGTTAAAAAGAGATTGTTGAGAGAAATAACAAAATATTAATATGAGATATATAATTACCCTATTTGCTTTTTTAATTTTAAATGTTGGTTTCTCAAAAGAAACTACACAAAAAAGGAATAATTTAATCGAAAATAAAATATCAATTCTTGATAAAAAAGTAAATTCAATTGAAATGAATTATTCAAAAAATATTAGTCGAGAATATAAAGACTTAAATGATCTATACTACAATGGATTTACAATTTTAATAGCTTTATTTGGAGCTATATTTCCCCTATTATTTTATATCTTTCAGTTTAAACCTGCGCAAGATGCATTAAAACAATCTCAAAATTTATTACTAAAGTTTGAAGAAAATTTTGAGAATCGATTTGACGAACACATGAAAAAAAGGGTTACAAAAACTATAGACCAAGCAATCGAATCTTTTGAAAACCTAGAAGAACAAACTTTACCTACTCATTATACAAATTTAGAAAGTCTTAATGGCGAAACAGCATCAAAACTACAAATACTTAGATTAATTGGACTTTTAAAAAGAACTGATGTAAATAAAGGAGATAAAGATTTTTTTGCTCGTCTACTCACTTATCAAAATGATGATGCAATCGAAAAATACTTTGTCGATTTAGTAGCCACTGAACCAAATGACAGAAAATTTGAATATTGTGCAACTTATTTCGCAATAAATAGCAAAACGGAGTATCTTGATTTAATATCTGAACCTATTATAAAGAACAATAATTTAAGCGATATATTTTCAAAGATTTTTAAACATTCCCCAACATATGCATGTGAATTGTTAAATAATAAAAATTTAGTAAATAATTCAAAAAAGGAAAATATTATAAGTTTTTTCGACTATCTAAAAGATAACGAAAGAAATAAATTTGAAAAAATTAAAAATACATCAATGTCTCAAAAATACAGTGAGTTAAAAGCTGAAGAAGCATAAGAAACTAGATGTTCATAATGCATATAATTAGTTATCAACTCTGAATTAAAAGTCTTTAAAATTGGCAATAATATTTTGTAGAATTTTTTTTATTAATATAGGAATGGGCACGGAAGAATTCTGTGCTATCATTTATACATCGAAGTATAGAAAGCTCATTTCAACAACATCCTCTCAGTAATTACTTTATTAGAAGAAACATCAACCCCGGTAACTTCAGCATACTTTACATTTGGAAACCAAAAAGAACCTCCTTCAATGCGCACAAATATTTTTTCTACCTGAATTTTTTTCTGATTTACATTTACAAAAACATGATATTTTTGATCTGCATCTATCTTTTTCAAGGTTAAGGATAACTTTTTATACGATACAAATTGAAACTCAAACTCTTCATTATTTACCGTTTTACTTTCTATTCCGTAGGCAAATTTGCGTTGTAAATAATTAAGATCTTTTTTTTCTCCTTTCTCAGCATACCGAATCCAATAGGCTTTTATAGGATTGCTTTTGTCTATTTTTCCATTTTCCTGGTAGTTAATGGCATAAATAGCAGTGTTTGTATTGGGGTCGCGCTGAATGTAAAACAGCATATTATCTATATTTTTAGGTGTTGGAAAATGTAACGGCGATGGATTTTTGGATTGTGCCAATAGATTTCCGGAAATTATATTGACTAAGAGGGTTATAACGATTAGAGATTTTGTAAAATATTTAAAGGGTAATTTATTCATAAACGAAATTTTTATATGACATTGGGTGTAATTATTTAAACACACTTCGACTCCGCTCAGTCCAGGCTGGAAACATAGCTTTAAGACATTTAAAAAGGCGTTTCACATGTTTTAATGAAGATTAACTCTTTCAGAATCCGCAATCTTGTCATCTCGACGAAGGAGAGATCACACAAGAAACTCGACAAAGATTGGCGAATATCTGACCGGAAATACTAGTGTGATCTCTCCTTCGTCGAGATGACAAACTTTGTTTTACTTCTCTGTCTTTTTACTACTTCCTTAACTTAATGACATTGGGCTTTGGGACTATGTGTTAGAACAGAAAAACCACAAAATTACACCCAACTGGTTATTGATATACTTAATTTGATTCGACTACATTCTGTTTATCGTTTGACCTAAAAACCCAATTTTTAATCAGCGGATAGTTAAATCCATAAGAAACAAAACTATCAATGATCAATCTTCCGATTCTATAATCGATTTGAAATGATTTTTGCAACATAAGCGTTCCAAATGATTTTAGGGAAATACTTCCTAACACCACCAACGCAAATTTAAAAAGCTGGTTATTGATCGGACTGCTATAACCAGATTGATTTTTAAATACCCAAAATCTATTGATGCTGAAATTGATAACGGCGCCAACGGTTCCGGAGATTAGAATAGAAAAAGTGAAATGTAATTTGAATACTTCAGTTAGTAAAATCATCAAGCCATAATCGGTAATGCCGCCTAAAAATGCCGCAACTTGTGCTTGTAGAAAAGTGATTATGGATTTTTTCCTGAACATTTCAGTATTGGTTTTTATCTTTTAAATCGCCTAGCTTTAAAAGTTTTACGCTGTCTATGATATTAATTATAAGCAATATAATAGTGATTAAGCCAGCCAAATAGGTAATGGATCCCGGAAATAAAACTTCTGCTATTAAAATAAAAGCAATAATAAACCGAAGCTCTGTTGGGCCGACAGCGCCAGAATCTATACTGTATTCATTGGTGATTTTATAGCGTAACTGACTGATGATGATCGACCAGCCATACAAGGCGACAAAAGCAAAAGCTACTATTTGTGTGGCATTTTCAGCATAAATGTAGTAGCCAAAGCCTATAAGTACAATGCCAATCCAGTCGGCAATAATATCGAGTGCAAAACCATAACAGCGGCGCGGAGTATTTCTATAATAAGCCAATCTTCCGTCTAAAGAATCGCCTAACCAATTTATAGCCAATCCGATAATACCCAAAAGCAAATACCAATTGGCTAAATAAGTACCTAAAACAAAAGCTAAAAAAACGAGTCCCGAACCCAATGTACCTATTAAAGTGAGCACGTTGGGCGAAATGAATTTAGGCACCTTTGGAAGCAAAAATACAATCGTTGACTGTTCTGCTTTTTTTAAAATATTAGTTCGCTTACGGTCTGAAAATGTTCTTTGTGCAATTTCATTATAATCTTCAACCTGTGTTTCTTTTCCCATTAATAAAACAATATTACTAAGCCTGAGAGTAAGCCAATTCTAGTTTTATAATTTTCAATTTTATTTTTCTTTGCGTATTTTTAAAGAAATCGCTGGTTCTTTTTAGCTTACCTGATCTAACCAGATAACTAAATGCAAGGGCAATCAGCATAATTATTTAACAATACCCGCAAAACGTTGATAAAAAACCGTTGGGCTGTTCTCATCTTTTGGAGCATATTTTCCGGCTATAATGGGAACATAAATAACTCTTCTTCTGCTTGCTTCGCCACGGATGGTTGATTCTGCCACTCTGTGCCACAAACGGCCATCGTGAATGGTTAAATCTCCAGCTTCCGGAGTGATAGCAACTTCCTGTGGATCAGGTTTATTATCTAAAAAGTATTTTTTACGAAAAAGCATCTGATAAATACTTTGCTTGTGCGTACCCGGAATGATTTTAAGGCCGCCGTTTTCGGGTTGTAAAGTGCTCAAGTGAATACCCACATTTAACATCGGGTTTAATTTTCCACCATAAAAAATATCTCTTAAACCGTCTGTATGCCAGCCCATTTTAGTAAACTTACTTTCCGGCCCGTTGATATAGTGATTGAAAACCATTCCGTCTTTTTCTTCAGTACCCAATCTCGACCCCTCGCCTGCCAATGGTAATAAACTATTGAATCTTGGATCAAGTAAAAGTCCGCTTAAGGTTTGATGATGCTGATTGATAAAAGCAAAACGCTGTACAATTGGAGAACCATCTAAATCTTTTCCGTATTTAATGGGAACACCATTTACTTTTTGAAGGTCGTTGTCAATCCATTTTTGCTCCACTTGTTTTGATGCATCAATGATGGATGAAACCGTTTCCGGATTTATAAATTTTTTGAAATGGATGAAGCCATGTTCGTTAAAAAAGTTTGTTTGCTCAGCAGTTAATTGCTCAGTAAGGGTAAATGTTTTATATGAAGATACCATGATAAATATATTTAATAAATGAAATAATAGTGTTTGAAATTTTATCTAAAGAATTAGCAACAGCAACAACAGCAACACATTCGCATAGTGTTGGCGTGCATTCGATCTTTAGTAAAATTAAACTTATTTCTCATATTAGATATACTCTATAGAATTAGTAGATATTTATACAAATGTAATATAATTTCTTATTTGCAAAGAATATTTTTTTATTTTTTTTTTGAAAAAATTAAATTTTATAAATTCCGGCAGCGGTTTTTTCGATGAAAGCCTTTGGTAGTATGCGGTTGGCATAAACCGAAATGATATTGGTAAAACCCGGAATAACTTCTGATTTTTTGTTGAACATGGCTTTTACCGCCATTTTTGCCACTTCATCAGGCTGCATATTAAACTTTTCGGCCATTTTGCTGAAAGCGTCTAAACCCGCTCTTGAAGCAAAACCAGTAGCAACCGGACCCGGACTAAAACAGGTTACTGAAATGGAAGTTTGGGCAAGTTCGAAACGCAAAGCACGCGTAAACGATAAAACAAAAGCCTTTGTAGCCGAATACACCGCCAGCGTAGGTACAGCCTGGTAAGCAGCAGTACTCGATATATTTAAAATGTAGGCTTGTTTTTCTTGTGAAAGTATGGGGATTAATAAATGTGAAAGTTCTACTACGACATTCATGTTAAGCTGCATCATGCCAAGCTGATCGGTTAGAGAAGACTGACTAAAATCGCCCCACACACCATAACCGGCATTGTTTACTAAAACGCCAACAGGATAGTTATTGCTTTTTATCCAATCGGTTACTTTTTGCGATGCACCATCTGTCGAAAGATCAATCGATAAAATAGCTACATTGATGTCGTATTTAATCTTCAGCTCATCAGATAGTGCTTTTAATTCGGCTTCACTTCTTGCAACAAGCAATAGCGGATAACCCTGTTTGGCCAATTCATAAGCAATAGCTTTTCCAATGCCTTTGCTGGCGCCAGTTATTAAGGCATACGGTTTCGTTTTTTCGCTCATTTTATTCATTTAATCATCAAATATAAAAATTAATTGTAAACTGTTGGGTGTGCAATTTGCATAATGGTACCCACGCATTAAGAAAAAAATTATTCTTTTTAGTCCAAATAATTTGCTCTTTTTAGTCCTGAAACAATTCGCCAAATTGATAAACACAAAATAGTAAGCAAAATAGTCTTAGCATCTAACGACGCACTTAATGCATACTTTATTATATAATTTAATGCTATTTTGTGATATCTTTCTAAATAGTATTGAATAGCAACAATTCATTGTATAAATTTACAATCATATCCAATCCAAAGTCGAAAATGAACAAAGTATTCTCAGAAAACAAAACCTTACTCTTAGGAATAGAAAAATCTGAAACTAATTTATTAGATACTCCTTTACAATTTAGCGAATATACTATCTTATTGGTAAGTAAAGGTGAAGGAATTTATCATGCTGATTTTGCTTCTTTTTCTTTTAGTGCTCCTGTGATACTATTTTCAACGCCGCAACAATCTATATCGATCACGGAAATTTCGCCATTAACCTACACCACATTACAATTTCATGGTGACTTTTACTGTATAGAATATCATAGAAAAGAGGTGGCCTGCAATGGATTATTATTTAACAATATTTACATTGAGCCTTCGATACAATTAACTACTCAACAACATCAATTGTATTGCCAGTTAGTCGATCATATTATTGACGAGATACAACAACAGAATCCGTCAGAAATTGTATTACGCTCCTATCTTCAGCTGGTACTTGCCAAATCGAGCAGTCTGAAAATGACTACTGAGAAACAAAATTTTCAAAAAGATGAAAAAATGGATCAGTTTAAAATATTGCTTGAAGAAAATTTCTTATCGCTGCATAAACCAAGTGAATACGCATCATTACTGTATATGACACCAAATAATTTCACTAAACAATGCAGCAAACGTTTCAATAAAACGCCTACGCAAATGATTCAGGAAAGATTAATTCTTGAGGCAAAGAAGCAACTTCATCTCACCCGATTGAGTATCAAGGAAATTGCTTATGCCTTAAAATTCCAGGATGAATATTATTTTAGCCGCGTGTTTAAAAAAATGACTAAAATCTCTCCTCAGACCTTCAGAAAAACAACCGGTATTTCTATTGTGGCAGATTTGTCTAGCTAATAGCGCTTTTTATCCATTTCCTATTGCTTATCGACGAGATAACTTTGCATTGTTAATGATGACAAAAACTTAAAAATCAAAACAATGAAAAATGCTCTTTTAAACACAATAGCAAATCTTGATAATCTTGGTAAAAATGCAGTACGCGCTGGTATCGTAATCGTTTTTTTATGGATTGGCGGACTTAAATTCTTTAATTATGAAGCTGATGGAATCGTGCCTTTTGTGGCCAACAGTCCTTTTATGTCTTTTTTCTATAACAATCCATCTGAGTATAAACAATACAGCAATAAAGAAGGTGAATTAATTACCGAAAATCACCAATGGAACATTCAAAATAATACCTATGGTTTTGCGAATGGCTTGGGAATTTTATTAATTGGTATTGCTTTTTTAGTAGCCATTCATAACTGGGCTCCTCTTGCAAGTATGTTTGGAAGCATTTTAGTATTTATACTCACCATCGGTACACTTTCGTTTTTAGTAACAACTCCGGAAAGTTGGGTGCCACATTTGACAGATCATCAATACGGATTTCCTTATTTATCAGGACGTGGGCGTTTGGTACTTAAAGATATAGTTATACTAGGAGCCTCATTAATTACCATGAGCCAATCGGCATCACTTTATCTGAAAAGAAAAAACAGATAACGAAGTTCAAGTTCTAAATTGAAACGCCATCAACCATAATTTATGATGAAGCACTTTTTATTATGGACTGATCAGAATTAAAATTTTCTTAAATTACTGCAACTACAAAGCTTATTTTTAGTAACTTAAGGTAATATAAAATATTATATTATGAAAGAAACTAAAAATTTAAGCAACAGTCTTAAAGATAAAACTGTTGTTATAACTGGTGCCAGCAGTGGTGTTGGGCGTGCTGCGGCAGAAGCTTTTGCGCAGGAAGGATGCAATGTAGTCATAGTGGCCCGAGGTCAGGAAGGTATCAATCAGGTGGTAGAATATTGCCGGAATCTAAATGTTTTGGCTGTTGGCGTTAGTGCCGATATGTCTGTTGCAGAGGATGTCGATAAAGTTGTACAGCAAGCTTTGGCTCTTGACGGAAGAATTGACGTATGGGTAAATAATGCCGGTGTAATGGCCAGTGGAAAATTTGAAGAAATTCCGTTAGAAGTTCACCAGCAGGTCATTAAAACCAATTTGTTTGGATACATGCACGGAGCTTATAATTCCATCAAAATTTTTAAACAACAAGATCAGGGTATTTTAATTAATAATGTATCTATTGGAGGTTTTATGCCTGCACCCTACAGTGCTGTATATTCGGCTACCAAATATGGAATCAGAGGAATGATGGAATGCCTGCAGGGTGAAATATCCAATCGCAAGCATATCCACATCTGCAATCTGTACCCTCAATTGCAAAATTCTACCGGTAATTTACATTCAGCCAAATACTCGGGATTTGACATGAAAATTCCTTTTATAGCTTCTGATCCAAGAGAGACTGCTGCGAAAATGGTGGATCTGGCCAAACATCCCAAAAAAGATATGTTCCCTGATTTTACTGCTGCCGCATTGACTACCACTTACAAATTATTTCCAAAAATGGTCATTAATTCAGCATCTGCAGCCTTACGCATGAAAATGAAACTTAATAAAGATAAAAACGATGACTCTGGAAATGTTTTGACAAACTCTAAAGAACCACTTCGGGTATATGGTAATCCGCCTTCAAAAACAAAGCGAAATATTAGCTTAGCGTTATTTGCAGGACTGGGCTTTGGTGTTGCCATGATTTTGATGGGTAAAAATCGTAATAGTCTTCAATAAAAAGAACTTTGCAATGATATCCTGTTGAGCTATTAAAAGCAGCATAGGATAAAAAAAACCGCCTTGCAACAAATGCAAGACGGCTGTCCATAAAAACATAATCTTCCATTTTATGCTTCTATCTGTTCTATAAATGGTAAGCACCTGATAAGGCGCTTACCTTCTCTTCTTTTTTATTATCGTGATATAGTATCCGTAGGCAACAGCAATGCCTACTAAAACCAAATCCGAATTAAGGTTAACTATATAATTAGTCATATTATAACTTCTCCTGTTAAATTTATAAGAGGGAATCTCAAGACCTTTTCGATATTATCGAAAAGTTAAGTGCTCACCTTGCAATACTACGGGAGTTTGACGTTAAAATGCTCTTGCAAAGGATGTAAAATATAACTAATTGTAATAATTAACGATACTGTTTATAAATCAAAAACCATTTAGCGATGAAGTTGTAATTGTTTGCTAAGATTTCAATAAATAAGACACTTCAGCTTTGCAATGTTTTTACCATCACCCAGATTCTTGAAAAAAATTCTAAAAGCCATTATTTACAGGCCGCCATATTTATCCTTGTAATTTTTAAGTTCATTATCTGTTCTGTCCAGCAGTTTCTCCAGCAGTACAATTTTATCTCTGTACAGCCTCTCTATATTAGAAAGATCACCCTGCTCATACGCTCTGGGCTTACTATAATTGCTTTTAAGGTACAAACTACTTTCAAACTCTATAATGCTAATGAGATCCATTTCAAATATAGAGACGATTTCTTGTAGTTTATCGCAACTTAACGCTATGACTCCTTTTTCAATCTTGCTATAGCCTGCCTGTGTCATGTTAAGCCTTAAGGCCATATATTCCTGGGTATAGTCTTTAAGTTCCCTGATGTTTTTTATATTTTCGTTTATTTTTCCCGGCATTTGAATTGGTTTTGTAAATTTTCATTTTCAACTACATCATCTAGTACAAATTCATAAAGTAACCCGGCACAGCATTGCATGAGGCATTACTGCAAGGAAACCTTTAAATATCAATGCAAATCTTACTCTACGTTTGTTTTATCTTTCAGTGCAAACTGTAAACAATTAGGACTAGCACATTTACAATCAAACAAAAAGCAATTTATCAGATGAAAGGGTTTAGCTTTTAGGCTGATTTTCCGAGAGTGTTATAAGGCAATAAATATCTTGTTTTGGGGATATGTATTGCCTGGGAAAGTTTAGGAAAACTGTAATGAATTAGTCCTGAAATCTCTCCTCCACTTTTTTACCATTATAATTAATAATCCTTGTTATTCCATTTGGCATTACGACAGTAAATTTTCTGCTGGTTAGCATTCCATTGTATTGTCCTTTTCGATTTGAAATCGTTAATTTTTTTGATGACTCATTCCATGAAAATTCAATTTCAGCATAAAGTCCTTTCTCATAATTGTAATTATCAAATTCATCTTCATAAAGCACAAATGAACAATCTTTACCCGGATATACTTTTATCTCCAAGTTATCCCACTTTTTCTGGGTTGCAAATTGTACTTTGGGACCAAAAGGAATAATTGATCCTTCCCTTATATAAAGGGGCAGCATATCAATGGCTGTTTTTCTTGTAATTTCCTGACCTCCGCTAATTTTTTCATTTGTCCAGAAGTCGTACCAATTTGTGCCAGCGGGCAGATAAACATTTCTTGACTTTTCTGAAGTAAAGTCTACAGTTGTTTTTTCTGCATTTTTTTTATCTCCTTGCTGATTCCAGCCCGTTGATTCGTTAACTTTTACTATTTTCTCCGGAGTATATTGTGCCTCGACTATTGGAACTACCAAAATTGACCTGCCAAACATAAACTGATCTTTAATGTCCCATCCTTTTTTATCCTTTGGAAAATCCATAAATAATGCCCTCATAAAACTGGACTGCTTACTGGTAACTTCCCATGAAGTGGAATAAATATAAGGAAGAAGTGCATAACGCAGATTAATAAATTTCTCAATTGCATCGTATATGGGCTCGCCTTTTATACCAAAATTATAAATCTCCCTTGGTACATCTGTACCATGAGAACGCATCATTGAATTGAAAGTACCAAATTGAATCCAACGTACATACAATTCCTGATAAAGAGGATTTTTGGCTCCTGATTTTTCATTCCATGCCTGCCTGTAGGCTCCTGCAAAAAAACCTCCTATATCTGAATTCCAATGTGGTATGCCTGTAAGTGTAAAATTCAAACCCGCCGGAATCTGATTGCGAAGCGTTTCCCAACTCGAACCTGTATCTCCAGACCACGTATTGGCGCCGTAGCGCTGTTGGCCTGCAAAAGCAGATCGGGTTAAAATAAATACACGTTTGTCTGATGTTACTTTACGCTGATGGTCGTAAACACCACCCACAGTCATTAAAGGATATGCATTTCGCACTTTTCTAAAAGATCCAAGATATGTTTTTGTATCATAATCTGCTGGTTTTGCCTCAAAGTGATCCGGTTCTGTAGAGTCCATCCACCAACCGTCAATTCCATGAGAAAATAATCCTTTATTGACATATTTCCAGTAAATATCTCTTGCCTGAGGATTGTAGGGGTCATATACTCTAACGCCCGAAGGATAATCTTTATTTGGAGGCCATATTTCTGAACCGGATTCTGGCCAGGTTTTAATATTAAATAACATTCCATTTTGATCCATTTCCTTATAGGGTTTTGTCTGCGGACCAAAGGAAGACCAAATCGAGATAATCATATGGGCATTAAGATTATGAACCTCATCCACCATTTTTTTTGGATCTGAAAATTCAGGGTTCAAAAACTCCATGGCATTCCACAAATAATTGTTGCCCCAATACTGCCAATCTTGTATTATTCCGTCAAGCGGCACAGATAGTTCACGGTATTTTTTAACGACCTCAACCAATTCATTCTGACTTTTGTATCGCTCCTTACTCTGCCAAAAACCGTAGGTCCACAAAGGAAACATGGGTACTTTTCCAGTTAACTCCCGCATTTTTCCAATTACACCATCTGCATTGCCCCCGTACATGAAATAGTAATCAACACCATCTCCCACAATTGATTTAAAGGAAGTTTGAGTGGCATCATCTGTAAATTCTGTTGGAGAATAATTATCCCAATAAAGCCCATATCCTTTTATGGACTGAAAAAAAGTCACCGCATCATCTACATTGCCCTGCTCCAGATGATATTTTTGATTCCTTTGGTTCAAATCTCCCCTTTGATGTTGTCCTAATCCATAAATAGGCTCCTCTTTATCTAAGATAAAAGATTGTGTGACTGTAAATGTTTTTACTCCTGTATCATCAAAAGGTTCAAATTTGGTTCCTTGAGATTTTTCTTTTAATAATTCAGTATCAGCGGATGCAAATGCTACATCGCCTGAAACAGTATTTACACTAACCGTTAATTGATCCGACTTTAAAAAGATAATATCGCCATGCGTTTTGACACTAAATGAAGTTTTGGCAGGCTGTAAAACTACCGAAAGGCTTTCTTTTGAAAATTTTGTTGCCTCAGGAAATTTAATAACCCTGACAATAGCAGGACTGTAAAACTGTATTTCTATGTTATGGCTATTGGCCATCGTTTTAATTCCCTGAGTGGTTTTCTGGAATTTCTGCCCATTACTATGAAAGCAAAAAAGCAACATAGTACATAAGGAGTAAATAATTTTCATTTCAATTGGGTTAAATAGTTTATAGTGAAATAAAAATAACTTTTGTCATTTTGAAATCCTTTAAACTATGTTGAAATAATTATAACTCATGTTGAAACCATTCAGTAATGCATTACAAAACACATCTAATCAATACATTAAAAATATAAAAATTATTGTTTTTGAAAGATTTTACGCTCTGCTCTGACTGGGTGTTTTACCAAAAGTGTCGTGAAAACATTTGGTAAAATAAGAAATACTATTAAAACCTACCTGATCAGATACATCTGCAATTGTAAGTCTTTTATCCAATAATAATTCGGCTGCTTTTTTAAGTCGGATGGTGCGAATAAAATTTGTGGGTGAATGATCTGTAAGTGCCACAAGTTTTCGATATAAACCAGTACGATCCATATTCATATCTTCACTGAACTTTTCTACAGTATAATCAGCATTAGACAAATTATCTACGACACACTGAAACGCGCGTTTTAAAAACTCCTGATCAATTGGATTATCTGTTAAGGCATCAATTTGCACTTCCTTTTTATTACTGAACGTTTTTCGTCTGGCTTCGTTTATCTCCAGTAGTTTATTAATTCGGAGTATCAGTAAATTAATATCAAAGGGTTTTACCATATAAGCATCGATTCCAGCGTTATAACCTTCAAATCGTGCCTCATCAGAGCTTCTTCCCGTAAGCATAATAATAGGAATATGGCTCACGGCAATATTATTTCGAACGGCTTGACTTAATTCCGGACCATCCATTTGGGGCATCATCATATCTGTTACGATAAGATCCGGAACATGCAATATGGCTTTCTTTAAACCCTCTTCTCCATCATGGGCTGCGATCACATTATAATATTTTTTCAATTCATCAACCAGATAACTTCTAAAAATAATATGGTCCTCGACAATAAGTATATTTTTTCTTGTGGATTCTTCCTCTTCTTTAAAAGAGGTTAATTCGCTTTCTTTACCAACTGAAAACAGTACTTTAAAACAAGTTCCCTCGCCTGGATTACTCGTAACACTTGCCGAGCCGCCATGTATTGTTGCATAATATTTTACCATGTACAGACCTATTCCACTGCCAGAGGATAGCCCATTTTGATTCTTTGCCTGATAAAAACGATTAAAAATATTATCTATTTCTGTTTTAGAAATTCCAATTCCTGAATCTTCAACCACAATTGTCAGAGCTTTATCCTTATTGTCAATTACAGCTGAAAATTTAACTTTACCGCCTGAACCTGTAAATTTAAAAGCATTAGAAAGCAGGTTAATTATTACTCTGGTAATTTTTTGCCTGTCCAGATATAAATCATCGTTTTGCGGGTCGATATCCCAGATAAAATCAATTCCTTTTTCTTCTGCTATTGACACATAGGCTTTACACAATTCAGTAATGAATGAAAGATTATCATAAAAATTGCGATGTACGATTTCTTCTCCGTTATCGATTTTTTTAAAATCAAGCAACTGATTCACAGTATCCAACAAAAGGTCACTGCTGGAGCTAATTTGCAGCAGTTCTTTCTTTATTTTCTCATCTTCTACTTTTACAAGCAGCGATTTTAAAGGTGTTATTATTAATGTTAGGGGCGTACGCAATTCATGACTCATGTTGGTTATAAAATCCGATTTTGCTCTTTCTATAGCATAATCCTGTTGCTTCTTGCGAATTACGGCACTGCGTTTTATAAGTGCTTTAGAAATTAAAGAAATCCCTATACACAGTACTAGCAAATAAAGCACTCTGGCAAGAATCGTGTTCCATATGGGAGGTTCGATTATAATTAAAAGATTTTTTTTCTTGCCTGGCCAATGAAGACCATCAGAACTGGCCTGTACCATAAAATTATAGTGGCCTGGAGCGATATTGGTATAACTGGCTTCACCTAGTCCTGAGGCAGAATTCTCGCTGCGCCAATTCCTGTCAATATGCTCCAGCTTATATCTGAAATAAGTGTGTGACTCATTGATATAGTTGAGTCCGGAAAACCCAATGCTAAAAAAGTTTTGATCATGTTTTAGCTTTAAGGTATCTGTGGATGTTATAGAATTTTTTAAAACTATCTCATTGTTTACTTTCTGACCACTTTTCACATTTTTGCCAAACAATTTAAAATTAAATAATATGGGGTTAAGAATATATTGATTGTCTCTGGCATCATTTCTTTTTAGATTATTCATACCATCTATTCCCCCTATAAACAATCCATTTTTTGATGAAATAAGTGCAGCGCGATCAGTAAATGGATATTCCAGCACTCCGGTAAATTTATCATAATTGACAATTCTAAAAGTAAGTCCGCTTGCTGCTCTTTTTTTAATAATATGGCTTAAGCCACGTGAGGTCGTCACCCAAAAGGAACGATCTACATCTTCCACTATCGCCTTAATGCTATTGTTTACTAAACCTTTATCGGTATTTAATTCATACAGTTTTTGATTTTTATGATCCCAAATTGTAAGTCCATTATAGGTGCCCAGCCACAAATCCTGATCAGAGTCAGATAAAATACAGCTGTATTTATGGCTTTTTTGGCTGAACATTGGTATTTTTTTATGTCCTTTTGCTAAAGGTCTTATAATTTTATCCCCTGAAATATTCATTATAAAAGGGCCATCAAAAGAAATGCCTATTAATTGATGATTCCACTGTGTGATTTGAAATACATCAGCAGGAGAATCCATCAAAAAGGAGAGACCAAAAGACTGAAAAGAATTATTCCACTTGAAAACTCCAGTGTCAGTGCATACAAATATCTCTTTTTTAGTGGTTTGATAAACACTAATGGTAAGCTGTTTTGTATATTGTTTTATAAACCCATTTGTGTCCAATACATACAGTCCTTTGTTAGTCGAAATCCATACCTGACCTGTAGCATCTTTGAGCAGAGAATGACAATGCAATTCAGCAAGCAAAACCTTGAATGATTTACTATGACTGAGAGGAAGTTCGGCTATATAGAGTCCTTTATTTGTACCAATAAGTAATTTCCCGTCAACAGTTTCTTCAAAACAATTTACCTGAAATTCGTCATTATCTTTTAAGTTGAAATTACTTTTCTGATAATATTTAAAACGAGAACGATCCGGATGTTGATAGTAAATTCCTTTATTTAATGTCCCAATCCAGAGTCCGCCCTGATAATCAAATAAAACTGTACTTACTTCGGTTTTTATTTTGTCTTTTTCTGTTAAATTTAACTCCGGATAAAAACTGCCCGCAGTACTGCCCGACCTAAAGTACCAAAGCCCTTTGCTGCAGCTCATGAAAAAGTCTCCATTTTTATTTGCTGCAAAGGTGTTCAGCCAATAGGTATTGGCTTCTAATAAGACTATTGACTGCCTGGTCTGAGTATCATATCGAATCAATTGTCCTTTTGCGATTCCGGACCTTACAAGATAGAGATATTTACCAACCGCTGTAGTGTGATTCCAATCAGCAAAATTATTCAATGCGTCTTTGACAACAATTACTTTATAAATTTCTTTTGCTGTGAAGCGGTCAAAACAACGAATTAATCCCGACTTATAAATTAAATATACTTTTTGTTGATGAACAACGAGATCGTAAAGCAGCTCATCAGGACTGCCCTTTATAAAAATTTTGTTTAAAAAGCAGACTACCTTTTTTGAATCCTGCTGATAACAAAGCAGTGCACCCAAATCATTTACAACCCATATATCTTTTTTTTCATCAACAAATAAATCAACCGGTGTGCCTTTAAATCCTAAAATGCGCAGCTTTTGAATTGGATCAGCTTCACTCCTTTCTTTTGCAACATTAATGAGGCTGATCTTTCCTTTATGCTTAAACCAAATGCGATTGTTCTCTACATAACTGTGATGAAATCCCCTATATGATATAAGGGGCGCAGAATTATCATCATTCATTTCTATTGTCTTAAAATCTGCACCATCGTATAAGTTGAGCATTCCCACAGTAAAAACACCTATTCTCCCATCCTGAAGCTCAATAAAATTCCTAATTTTCTCTTCATTCAGCTGATGCCTGTTTTCAATTGGAGAGAATAAAAGATCTTGTGAAAAAACTTTACTGCTAAGAGAAAAAAAGAGGACACAGAAGAACAAGTACCCCTGAAAAGAGGGTCGTAAAATGCTGTTTCCGTTTCTCAGAACCCGCCACAAAAATTTGAATAATAGTTTTGCCATTTATTGAAGTTCGTAATCTAGAAAAAACAGTAAATATGAAGTTGTAAATATACTCTCTAATTTTAATAATGATATTAGATATCAGATTCACCTGAATCTTTTATAGCGAATTATTAAAAAATAAATTTATTAAATAATTAAATAAACCCTAAGAAAACATTACTTGTATTGGTAGCGCTATTTGATTAGAAAATAGTACTGATGTTGAAGTTCAGGGCTTTCTGATCAGGATCGCAGCTAAGGATTTTGGGGGAAAATATCCCTCTGTTCCGTCTAATAATCAGGATAACAGCAAGTTTTTCTAAAAAAGTTTACTTCCCTGTAAGCACTTTTCTATGCATCCCTCCCCATTGATCTAGTTCACATATCACATTTTTTAAAGTCTGGCAGTACTCCGTTGCTTCGTAAATAATAGTAACAGGTGTGGTTGGAAAAACGTTACGTTTGATAAAGTTATTTAATTCCAAATGCTTGAGTTCATTTGATAAAACCTTAGGTGATATGGGAACTTCGCTTTGTATTTCAGAAAAACGCTTCGGGGATTGAGAGATACAGAGAATTAATGGTAATTTCCATTTTCCGTTAAGAACAAACATAGCATCAATCACATTGCTGAGTGATTGGGCACATTCTGCTGGGTCTTGCGCCATTTTTTTTTCTGTCGTTTTCATGTCCGAAAGGTAATAAACTTTCGTAAAGGTTAGCGCTTTCCTTTAGGAAACTACTATCATATGGTAAGTTCTATATCCTAACTTTGCCCGCTGAAATAAGATTATTAAATAAATATCCATTTAAAATGAAAGAAAAAAATTTAACAACAAAAGAGGTTGCAGCCAGATTTATAGAACTGGTTCGTCAGGATAAATTTTATGAAACACAAACACAATTGTATGCCGATAACTGCGTAAGCGTCGAAGCGAATGATTTTCTTCTGCCAAAAACTGTCGAAGGACTACAGGAAATTTTGAAAAAATCAGAATTATTTGAATCTTTAGTTGAGCAGGTACATGGGCGCGTTATTTCAGATCCAGTGATCGGTGGCGACTACTTTACAGTTTCATGGTCAGCTGATATGACATTTAAAGGAAGAGACAGATTTACAATGGATGAAATCTGTGTATATAAGGTACAAGAAGGTAAAATAGTTTTTGAACAGTTTTTTTATTAATTATTCAGCTCCTAAAAAGTGTCATCATTCGGGGCAAAAGATAAATTCTTTTGTCCCGTTTTTTGTAACAATTTGTTGTATCAAAATGCAAATTTCACAACAAAAACCATTTTTATTGTAAGAACTTAATATCATTACTGACTTAATTTTAAACGTATTAACAACTTAAAAATAAAGTCATGGAAAATTCAAATCTATACACAGCTGAAGAATTGCAAAAATGTCCTTATCATAGCCCAAAGCAAGCGGCTGCCAGCAATAATGATAATGATCCGCGGGAAAAGCCCAACACAGGAGATTGGGGTGATATTGACGACGACGACGAGGCAGGAACAGATCCCGACCGTCACGAGGATGAAGGAAACAACAACTCAGGCGGAGCAGGAAGTAGCGGAAGCGCAGCTACAAACAGCTAGAATTTTATACCGCTCTGCAGTAGCAGAATTGAAAATTTCTTCTTTTTTCAATATTTTTTAATAGACACAAACAAGAAATAAAAAGCAATAAAACCTTTAGAGAGGCTTTGTTGCTTTTTTTATTTCTAAAGTCGCCTTGTTAAAAACTGGCGATTTCCGCCAATTTTATAACAGAAGTTCCCTGAGGTAATTTCCAAGGTGCCTTTGCCAGTTTCATGGCCAAGACTTCGGTTGGAAGAGGCTTGTATTTTTTTAGCAGTCCTATACTGTTAAAGATATTAAGCACGTTTACCATTATTTTCTCGGCTGGTCTATCTGTACCTATTCGCAATAATGGACCTGGCCTAAATATAATATACTGTCCAAAATCCATCTCTGTAATTGCGGTTTCCAGTTCTCCTTTCATTCTGGAATAGAAAATTCTGCTCGTTGGAGAAGCATCTGCAGAGGAAACCAATACAAGCGAATTGACTCTGTTTTTCCTTGCGATAGCAGCAAATGTTGCGGGAATATTAAAATCGATATCCCATTGCTTCTCTTTTGAACCGGCCGCTTTGAGTGTCGTACCAAGACAACTGAAGAGAACATCTCCGGTAATGAGTTGCTGATACTGTTCTATAGTAGAAAAATCAATAACATGTTCTGTCAATTTTGGATGCGATCTGCCTGTCGACCGCCTTACAAAAATGGTTACAGAAGTGTAATCGTTATCCTGAATGAGTTCATTGAGCAGAAATTTTCCGGTAGAGCCCGTAGCTCCAATAAGAAGTGCCTTCATAAATTATCTATTTAGTAGTAATCTCAAGTTGCCTTTAGTATTATCAGATACCTGATCTAACGTTATGGTTAAGATAGGAAAAAAAAATCATTTGCCAAAATAGCCTGCGCAACAGCAAAAAAGTAATCAATACACTCTGCAACATCCTGATAATTATATAACTTGATGATTCTATTATATAAAGTAATGATTGATTTTACCTGTAATTTTAAGTTCATTAAAGTAGTAACATTTTAACAAACAGAAAATATGGAAAATTTAATCAATCAGGAAAATCTTGAGGAAATCAGAACATTAATCGAAAATAAAATTGCCGACGTTCCGGGAGAATTAATTCTTTTTGGCGCGATAGGGACTTTGCTTTTGTCAAGTTATTTAAATAAAACAGGCCATACACAAGCTGGTTCTATTATAGGAAAATTATCTATTCCAATAATAGGAATAGGACTTGCAAAATATAAGGATGTTATCAATTCGCAAATAGAAAATTATCAAACAACTGCACAGCAAGGGTCTTAGTAATTAATTTAGGATTATCCAGGGAAACATCTAAGAGTGTTTTTTACGGGGATAGTTGTGCTTAATTACGCCCATACCACGAAAGCGTTTTTGAAATTATTTTTGAGGGGAAGCCTACTCTAATAATCACAATTATAGTCAGGACAAGCGTACTTTTACAGCAGAAAGTTAAATTGACCAATAGTAAAAGCAAAATATTTAGGAAACTAATTCTGCAGCTTATCAATATTTAAGTTAAACCTTTTAGAAATAAATCTAAGAGGTTTTTTTAAAGAATAAATGTCCTGGTCCAAAAAAACAAATCAACTGCAAGACACCGTTATTAAAATATACAAAAGAAACTTACTTCAATACTTTATAATATTCCTTTAACTTCTACACTTTTCATACTTCTTTTCTATTCTTGTTTTTTGGGCAAGTAAATCCAAAAAACAGTTCCTTTTCCAGGTGTACTTGTAAAATTAATTACTCCGTTATGATTTTCAATAATACGTCGACATAGTGCGAGACCTATTCCGTTCCCTCCGTACTGATCTCTTTCATGCAATCGCTGGAACATATTAAAGATCCGGGTTGAATATTGGCTATCAATTCCAATTCCGTTATCTGCAATTGAGATAATATTGTAATTGCCTGATAGTGCCAATTGATCTTTTTCATCGGGCATCAATTTGGAAGAAATGGTAACTAAGGGAAGTGCTGTATTAAATTTAAGTGCATTATTAACCAGATTGTAAAACAATTGGCGCAACTGTGTACTGAGTCCTAAAACTTCTGGTAAAGGTTCAATAGTAATTACTGCATTTTTTTCTTCAATGATCATGCTCAAATCACCTAAAATTTCATCAGCTATTTCATTAAGGTCTACTTCTTTAAAAATTTGCTTGCTGTTGTCTATTCTTGAATAATTGAGAACGTCTGTAATTAATTCTGATAATCGTGTTGCTGATAATGTAATTCGGTCAAAATAATATTGCTTCTTTTGCTCTTCTGATAAATGCTGGCCTGCACGGGAAAGCATAATCATAATTTTACGAAGCGGCTCTTGCAAGTCGTGACTGGCAATATAGGCAAATTGTTCCAGCTCTTTATTTTTAAATAGTAATTTAGAATTAACACTTTCTAATTCACGTTGAATCATTTTTAATTCTGAATTATCTTTCAGCGTTTCAACGACCATCTTTTGCGCGTTTATATCTGTAAAATAAACGAGCCAGCTGTTGAAAGAACCATCTTCTGATTTATTCGGAATCATACTAACAAGATGCCAAGCGTATGTAGTAGTGTCTGTAATTCGGATTTCAGCTAAAAAGGAAGATCGGTTCGCTTTTGCTTTATTCCATCCATCAACCATTATTTCAATGTCGTCAGGATGAACAAAATTCATCAAATTTTTTCTTTCAAAATTGGGTGGCGGAACTTTTAAAAAATTCGCCAGTGATTCATTATAAAGAAGCACTTTATTTCGATCATTAACCTCACAAATCAAGATCGGAATTGTATTGGCTAATTTTCTGTATCGGTTTTCACTTTCTGAAAGCTTCTCTGATAACGCAATTAATTCAATATTTTTTTTCCTGATCTCGTCGTAAGGAGATAAAGGAGGCTCAAACTTAAAATAATCAACAAACGATTTTATCTTTGTTTCTGAAAGAAGCCCAGGTGAGATTACAGGCTGAATTATTCTGGTAGTAGATTGATTGCCTTTAAAACTGTATTCTATATCTCCTGAAATTTTAGAAGCATAATTAAAGGCTTCCGGGTTAGTGCTTTTTAAATCAACACTATCTGTGATAATTGCAACAATTTGTTTTTGTGTTGTCTTAATCGTATTTATACCAATCACCAAAAGCGAATTTTTGCCTTTTGCAATGGCGCATCTGGCAATTTCAGAAACCGCTGTCGAAAATCTCGTCTGGAATGATGAAGGCATACCACACATTTCGGCAATTTTCATGCATCGTTTGTGGGCAAGTATCAAGTCCATTTCGTTGTCAAGATTTATTTTAATAATATCTTTCATGGCACTTACATTATTTTACCTACAAGAATTGATGCGTCATCTGTACCCCTTATGTTTTCTTTAAGGATAGCCGATGCTATTATACCAGAATGCTGTTTTACTATTGAGGTCATTTCGTTTAAATTCCATCTGGTGCGTAATCCATCACTGTGCATGACAATAATTTGATGTTTTTTATAAGGAACGATAGTATTGTTTAAAGTACGCGGAATATTATGGCCAATAATTCCGTTATATGGCGTATAGGTTTTATTTTCCAATCCGTCGTAAATTCGGGTACTAATATTGCCTATACCGCAGATACTCCATACTTCTGAATTATAATCAACAGATGCTATTGTGCCAACAAGTCCCCTGCTCTTTTTTACCTTTACATGAATATCCCTTAAAATTTCCGAAGGATCCGTTTCTACAGACTGCCTGAAAGCTTTTATAGCTAACTGAATGGCTTCATTTGCATTTTCACCGTGACCTAAACCGTCACCTAAAAATATTTGAAAACCTTTTTTTGTTGACTTAATATGGTAGCCGTCTCCACAAAACTTTTCTCCCGGGTAGTTAACTGCAATTGCAGCATAATTTAAACCGCTTTGCAAAGCAGTCAAAGGCAAATCTGATTTTTCACCGATTTTGATATACTGCACACATCCCCAATTTTTCATGGAATAGATCTGAAAATCGTTACTCAATCTTTTAATGGCACCTAATCCGTTACCGAGCGTGTTGGATGAAGAATAGCCATCATTCATCACTTTGGCTAAATTTTCAAACCCCACACCTTTATCCAGACAGTATATTTCGATTATTTTATTTCCATCTTCCAAATTAGCGCGATAGAGAAGTTCTCCTCCCTTTGCATATTTGATTAGATTAGAAGTTAATTCTGCAACAATAATATCGGTCTCAGCAGCTCTGTGTGGTGTAAAACCTATGTGAAGTGCTAAGTTGTGTATTTCTCTTTTTATAAAAGCAATCAGGCTTCGATCGTCAATTTTATAGCTGGAAAAAGTATTATCCATTTTTCCATTTTGTTATAGTAACGGTAGTTCCGTTACCCAGTTCTGATTTAATATCAAATTCATTGACAAGTCTTTTGGTACCAGGAAGTCCTAAGCCTAAGCTTTTTCCTGTACTGAATCCATCTTTCATAGCCAATGATATATCGGCTATTCCGGGACCTTTATCTATAAAAGTAACGCGTACGCCATTATCACGGCCATTACTGACCGATTCAATGATGACTCTGCCACCGCCGCCATATTTTAGGAGATTACGAACAAGTTCGCTGGTTGCGGTAATTAATTTGGTTTGATTTAAAATACTCATACCCATTTTTACCCCATACTCCTTTACACGGTTGCGTAACGGCACCACATCTTGTTCTTTTACAATTAAGGCTTCTTCTCTGCTATTCGTTATCGTAGTCATAATCCTGCTCTTCATTATCGCTGATGTGCATTTTTGAGCGCAGTAGATCCATGCCTTTTTCAACGTTCAGGGCACTTATAACTCCGTTTAAGGATAATCCAAGTTCAACAAGGGTAATAGCAACAGCAGGCTGCATTCCAACTACAACTGTTTGTGCATCCATAATTTTGGACATGACTGCTATGTTTCCTAAAATACGCCCCATAAAAGAGTCGATTATAGAAACAGCAGATATATCAATTAACACCCCTTTTGAACTGTGCTTGCTGATGGTGTTAATTAAATCTGATTCAAGATTTTCTGCCAGTTGGTCGTACAAATCTACCTGTATCGTAACAAGCAGAAAATCGCCCATTTTTAGTATAGGAATTCTCTCCATATTAATTATAAAATCTTAAACTAATTTTCTTTTAACAACTGTAAGCTGCAACATATCAAATGCTGTTTTAAGAGCGCTTGCAAGTGATGCTTTGGTAATAATACCTGTAAGATCTATACCTAAATGCACTACAGTCTGCGCTATTTCAGGACGAATTCCGCTAATGATACATTCTGCTCCCATTAATCTTGTTGCGCTTACTGTTTTGATAAGATGCTGCGCTACAAGTGAATCTACCGCAGGAACTCCGGAAATATCCAAAATAGCAATAGAACTTCCTGTATCAACAATTTGCTGCAGCAAATTCTCCATTACAATCTGTGTTCTTGAGCTGTCTAAAGTTCCAATAATTGGCAGTGCAACTATACCTTCCCAAACTGTAATAACCGGAGTCGAAATTTCACTGATTTCATCTACTTGTCTTGATATTACATCTTCTCTTCCTCTCATGAAGGCTTCAAAAGTCATAATCGTCATATTATCCAAAATAGCATTCAACTGCAAATTGGCCTGATACAACTCTTGAGTATCGTTTATTAGTTCTGAAAGAATTTGCGAAGATGCTTGTTTGAAAGTGGTAAGATATTGGGCGTTTTCTCTTGGTGAAAAGCCACGTTTACCTCTTGAAGACGAGATTCCAACAATTAAATCTTCTACTTTTTCAAATTCCGGAGAATCCTGAAATCTGCCCTTTAATGTTGCCAGCGCGCTTAAAAAAAGAGAAGCAAATTCTTTTGATTCTTCTTCTTCAACTGCTCCGTCATCTGATCCACTTTCGATTAAAAGCTGAGACCATATTGTTAATAATTTATTTTCGTGCTCTTTCAAGCCTCCCAGGAAGTTATTTTGCATGTGGTATAATTTTGTAATTTTATATAACAAATATAGGGTTTTAAATATTGGGAAATGAGAAATGTTTTATTAAAAAAAAAGCAGATTTTGTAAAACTTCAGGCTTACCTTATTTAACACATAATCAACTTATTTTGATTCAGATTATCAGCACTTTAAAAAATAAATACAATCCCTAATTTGGGCGAAATTTAATTAGCTAATTCCGTTTTCCTCCATACTGTTTAGAATGCGCAATGATGCTGCTTCGCAAAAATCCAGTCCTGAATAATCCGGATTATAACCACCAATGTAAGGAACAGCCATAATATACAGGTTTTCATTATATGCCCCGTACTGGTCAATAATTTGAAAATTATCATTAATGGCAATTCCGGATACGTTTAAAAAGTAATTTCCGGTACTGTCTTTTTCTATAGCACTATTGCCTTCTGAAAAAGCCAAATGCCCTATTTCATTGGATTTGAATTTTATTTTAGCAGGTGCAATTGCTTTTTGAGAGCGTAAACTTTTAAAAGGAAAATCAGCATAAGATAAATGAGGCTGACCCACACAATCAACAAAAGTTTCATAATACACCGATTGAGGATTTTGATCCTGATCAGAGAAATGATACAAAATTCCGCCGCCGTTTTGAGGTTCTACAGTACTTTCTGCACCAACAGGAATAATATCAAGAACGCCTGCATGATGAAGGGCCAGTAATTCTGTACAGGATTTTTGCGGAACAAATGCTATTACAATTGAAATTAAAGGCATCAGCACTTTTTGAAGGCGCTGCATATCTTCTGCCGAAAGGTATTTTGCAGGATGATTCATAGCAAAACTCAATACTGCCAGCATTTCTTTCCAGTACACCGATTGTTGCCTTTTTATTGATTTTTCTGCCTGAACGTATTCTGCTTTTAGAAGCTGAAATGGCTCGAGTCGTTCGCGAAGTTCCATCATTTCTACTACAAAATCTTCAATACTCAGGTCTTTAATCTTGTTGTAAAAGTCAGGATCTTTATCTTTAAAAATCTCTTTGAAATCTTTTTGAAAAACAAAGTCTAAGGATAGAAACCCTCCATTGTTTTTTCTGTGCAGCTCAATTTCTTCTTCCGTAAGAAGAGAGCTGCTTTTAAGATGGGAATCTTCAAGATGAAACCGGACAGCAGGAAGCATTCCGCTTCTGGAATGCATGATCATTTTAAAGTCCGGACTTTCGGCATGACTTTGAAAGCTTAGATTTCCATCTTCATCTTTTTCAAATGAACCATTTTGTCTTGCGAGTGTTCGTATGGCATCAATCGCAGTTAAGGAAGATCCTTTTATAGCAACGGCGTGATTCAGTTTTAGTAAAAGTTTTGATGGTGGATATGGAGCATCATAATATCCTTTAACTTTTCCTTCATAACGTACTGGCCAATTATGTCCGGTACAGATTACTGCATAATCAAATTTATCTTTATCAGTAACGGTTTCTACCCATACTTCTTTTTCTTTTTCATTGTAACTAATGTCCACAACATTGCTTTGGTGACGCACTCTGGTTACAATGCCGGCTTCATCACCTTGCTGCTGCAATAGTTTAAACTGGTCGGCAAGATAATATCCAAAAAGTAATCTGGGCAGTACTTTATATTCATTAAATTTACCTGAATCAATATTAAATTTTGACAATACATCGTCGGGAACCGTTAAGATCCATTCCGAAATTGAAGTAACTATGCCGGGAGTTTCGTTATCCGATATATTGGTTACATGCTCCTCATTTGCTCCTTCATGGCTATACGGCATTCCTGCACCAAGAGTATTTTTTCGTTCATAAATATCCACTTCAAAATTTGATTTACCGGATTCTACCAGTCTTTTATACATAAACAGTCCGCTAGGTCCTCCACCTAAAATTGCAATTCGTTTTTTCATTTTTTCCTTTTTCATTTTCGTTCTGTTATCGCTGTTATTTAATATTGTAAACTGTTGCTATCAAAGCCATTTCTTTCTTTTAAACCAAAGAAAAATTATTATAGAAACTAAAACCATTACAAACAAAGAAATCGGATATCCCCAGTAATAATTTAGTTCCGGCATAAATTTGAAGTTCATTCCGTATATTCCTGCTATAAAAGTCAGCGGCATGAAGAAAACTGAAAATACAGTTAATACTTTCATGACATCGTTTGTTTTTCTGGCCGATAAGGAAAGATAAATATTGAGTAATTCTTTGGCATCTTCCTGAACCTGGTCATTGAGCATTAAAAGCTTGGTATGAAGATCATGAACATCCCGAAGCGCAGGAGCTTCTTCGCCTTCTGCACGAATTGAATTTACGACCTCATTACTGAGCAACAGCAGTTTTTTGTACAAACTTGCTCTGTTTTTCAGGTAATAAATAGCTTCGATCATATCGGTCGGAATATTTTTTTTCAAAAATAATTTAGATTCATAACCATCTATTTCATTAGATAAATTTATGGCAGGCTGCTCAAAGGAATGCAATGCATCGCGAACAATATGAATTACTATGCCCGTACTTGATTTGACTTTACCTGTATCAACATACGTTTCTTTTATAGTCGAAATTAAAGGCTGAGCCGTACGATGTACTGTTATGATAAAAGATTCGTTATAAAAAATAGCGATTTTACAGCTCAGCGATTGAACGGTCTGTAATTTTTCCTTATTATCATTGACTACTCTTATTATAAGAAAATGAGTATTGTTATGTTCTTCAAATTTAGGAAGATGGTCCGGATCAAGACAATCCAATAATGCATAAGAATTTAGATTATACTTGACACTAATACTGGAGAGTTCCTCGCTTGTTGGGTCAACAGCATCAATCCAGATAATCTCGGTATTTTTTATAGTACAAGTAGTTATAGGCATTTTGATTGTTTTTATTATTAGCTAAAGATTGTTATCCTGCACACAATCTGCTTTGTTTGTCTTTGATGTCACTATGTATTATTTAATATGGTCGTGTGTCAATAAATCATTTAATTCAAAACCTTTTTTAGTCGAACTAAAATTCCGTGTTTTGTTTAGCATTGAGTTGGAAATTCTAAAGATTAAATGTAGTTCTGTCCAAATCAATACACTTACATTTAACTCTTTAATTATTTCAAAATTATAAGTTGGGAAAGTATCGAATTGACCACTGATAAGGCAGAAATGCAATTTATTCTGGAAGTTTTAAAACAGGAGATGATTTGCATAAGAACTCAAAAAAATAGTTCTCATACTTTTAGATGCAGGCAAAAGAAAAACATTTTTATTTCTACATCGTAAATTGATTTTAAGAGGTAGTTCAAAGGCAATCTTTTTGTGAAGTAATGTTATTTAGTATTAAATACCGAGAGATCAATTAACTCTTGCTTAAATACAAATATCCAGCCTTTTTAATAGTATTGAGTGTTCCGCCAGCTGTTTTTGTATATTGAACAATATAAAAGTAAGTTCCGTCCGGAAGTAAATTATCAGGGCTAATGGTAGCTCTTCCATCAGAATAGCCTCTAAAGACATTTCCATTCGAATCATAATTTGCGGTATCAAATACTTTTATTCCCCAACGGTTAAAAATCTGCACTCTGTTATCCGGATATTTCGTAATATTTTTTATGTAGAAATAATCATTTTTTCCGTCCTCATTTGGGCTAATTGCATCATGAATTTCAACATCGTCATCAACATTTTCTTTTATTCGTGCCAAAGTAAAAGCACCATAACCGGAAACTGAAGCTATTGTGGTAACACTTTTTTCATTTGCATCTACAATTCCGCCTTCATCTATCCACAATTGTTTGCTTTGATCCCATCTGACAATATGAATAGCGTCTTGCGGAGAAGCAGTGATAGCGGCTGGAGTAGTCGCTTCATCCCAGCTCAGTGTCAGTATAATATCTGTAGAACTGGTGTTTTTATCAACTGTCCAATATTCTTTATCATCTATAATGGCAATAACTACAGCGTCTTTTTTATCGTGTGGGTATAATGCATTAGAATTTTCAAAAAGGTAATGGGCATTAAAACTACCATTATTATCTCCTGAAGAAGAAATACTGGCATATCTGAAAAATCCTTTATCGCCAATAGGATATAAAAATCCTTCACCACCGTTTTTAGTGACCTCACCATCAACATAACTCTCATTTGAAGTACGAGTATGCGTAGCGTTTCGCTCAAAAATCATACTTCCTCCAAAATCATCAGATTGTACGATACCTTTACTAAAATCAGCATCACCACTAATATACATTTCGCTATATAATTTAAAAGCGGGCTGCGGATTTATATTATTGAATAATACATCAAAAAAATCAGATGGTTTTGTGCCTTTAATATCTTGATTCTGAAAACCTTCAAAACGGGTAAATCCCTGAAATAAAGGATCAAAAGTAGTAATTCCGTCGTTGTTGTAATTTCCTTTAAAAATTACTTCACCATTATTTTCGTAATCACCGGTATTTTTGTTGTCGAAATTCCACTCGATGCTAACCAGTGTATTCGGATTTACATGCAGTAAACCTTCATTCACCGTTTGGGCATTTTGTGCATTTGATGTTTTAATCAAAAACAGAAATAGCAGTATAAGAATCTTTGTTTTCATTTTATTCTTTTCTGAATTAATCATTCTTATTTAACTCGTTGACGAACCATGGGATTTGAAACCACCTCGCATCTTTTTGCCGTTACTACAGACACATTGGTTGGAACAGATTCACATACTGGACCACCAGGGTAATTGGATTGAGATATGCGTCGGTACTGGTGCGTTACTGTTTGTGCAGGCGGCTGGTAAAAAGAATCAGTAGCTCCGGCTATTGTTGTCCAGCTAATTCCATCTAACGAAGATTCCCATCTGTAAGAAATATTTGTTCCTGTTCCTGCAGAAGCAGAGTTAATAAAAGCTGGTAATTGTCCGTTGCATACGGTTTGCGAAGCGGCAATTGATCCGCTTGTTGGTAAATCTAGTATCGTAACCGTAATAGTCGTTTTTGGCCCTTCGCATAAACCATTTTCCTGACTTACATAATAAGTAAAAATTCCGGACTGATTTGTTAAAGGAACCGGCGCTATTGTCGAAGAAGATCCATTTAAAGTAGTGTACCATAGTAAAGTATTTCCGGGATCTGCTGTGGCAGTTAATGAGACAGCCGAAGCATTCTGGCAATATTGAATCGTTGCTGTGGCCGCAGGAGCAATTGGTGCAGTATTTATAGTTTCTGAAATTGTATTATTGGCCGTATTATCAGAAGGTGTCAGAGGTTCCAAATTAGCACCTGTATAACAATTAGCAGGGTCAGTTGCACAAACATCAGTATAAGAAACAGTGGCAGCGTTTACATAAGAGATAGTACCAACTGCTGGTGTAATAGAATAAGTAATGGGATAATCCGGTTCATAAACAGTACCTAGTCCTGCCAATGTATGATCGTTGTCATCAATAGGAGATCTGGCTACATAAGTATAGGTTGTTTGTCCTGCTGAAGGAGAATCTGGCGTAATAAATTTTGACCATCTTGCTGTAGTAGAAACACCAGAATTATCGAAACCACCGGGAGTTGCACTATCATCATAAGTATAAGTTGACGGAACTGTTTTTGTAACTGCAATACGTTGTCCCGCAGTTCCTATTCTTCTATATGTTGCAGGTGTTGTTCCTATATTGGCAACTCGAAGTTTAAATTGATTGGTTCCGGTAACACAAAAATTATTTGATTCTTCTATAGCCACTATGTCAACATTTTCTGCGAGTACAGGTACCGCAACTTCTGCTATGTTGTTTCCCAGATCTTCATCTGTAATGTCTGTTGGAGATACTTCGGCTCTATTGTTCAGGATATTACCTGTCGGAATTTGGTTGGCGGCCAGTTCCCCGGTAATTATAATCCGGCCTGTACTATTGGCCGCCATATTTAATGTTCCGCTAAACTGATTTACAGCCGAAGTGACAGGCAAATTTGTACCACTTAAAAAACCAGTATGTGAAATGCTAGTAATGGCAAACATAGAAGGCGCAATTTGATTTCCGTTAACATCAGTCAATACATCTGCAAAATCGATATTTTGCAAAGCTGCCGGCGTATCGTTTACAACATCAATATAATATGTAATCTGGTTCAAACCTGAACCAGTAATCGCTTGTAAATAACTTTTATCAGTTTGTTTTGTTATTCGAAGGTTTCCGGGTGTTGTTAAAGTTAAATTACGAACTTCGTGCAAATTGACTCCGGCACCGGTAGAAGCTGCGAAACCTACTGACAATAGTTCTGGAGGAGGCAATGTTGTGGTATAATCTACTAATTGAACAAAATCACTATTAAGAGCTGTTTTCCAGCGCACAGTAATACGATAGCCTCCCATAACGGGCTGCATTTCAATTTGAATTCTTCTATAAAAAGTATTATCGTCAGGTCTTGAGCTTACAGTTGTATTATAATCAAGTTCGTTGTCTGTCCAATTTCCCTGAGTAGTAATAGGCACAATGTTATGTCCATTTAAAATAGTTACACCCGTTAAAAAAACATTTGATTGTGTTAAATCAGTATCATTTGTCGGACCACGAAGCGATACGGCATTTGGGCGAATTCCTACACCACCATTTTTAGGTCCGAACACGGTATTAGCATAATTTCCTAAAGCATCAAAGCCAATACCGATATAACCACCTCTTAATCCATATGTTATCCCTTCATCTGTATTTGAAGTATATCCTAAAGCGCCACCATAAGCTCCAAGCCTGAAACCATTAGCTTCAACAGCGGCAGCATCAAATAAAAATACCCCAATACCATCTGCACCGTCAAAAGAATCGGGAACATTTCTCCACATTTTATATTCAAAATCCATTACAACTCCCAGAGTTGATGGAAAGGATTTATTTACATACGCATACCCCCCCTGATTCGTAGTAGCCTTTGTGAGACGAAGCCACCCTGCACCTAAAGGATCGTCAATTCCTGACGTCAGATAAGCAGTTCCGTTGATTCCACCACTCCCGCCGATAATAACATCCGGAGCAGTATTTTTTTTAAAATCATCCTTAAAAGTAAATTGCGCATTTACTTTAACAATAAAAAATGGAGAAAACAAGGCCAAAAGAATCAGCAGTTTAAAATGATATTTTTTATGATCTGTTGAGTTGACTCTCATAATGTTCTATTTTAATACAAATACAATATTCAAATAAGAAGTCGGTGTGCCTGAGCCAATAATATCATAGGTTAGAATACCATTATCATCAATACTTAAATTGGCAAAAACAGTTGGATCAAAATAGGTAACATAGTAGTAAAGATCAGTGCTATTCGGCATAAATGGAATATTAACAGGAGCACTAGTACTTTTTACCGTTACGTTTGTAAACTGATTGATATATTCCTGATATAAATTCTTAGTTAATCCTGCTGTTATTACACTAGTATCGAATGTAATGGCGGGCATAAAAAAGAATTTGGGCATAGCACCGGAACTGTTTTTTAACACTCCGTTTACATCTGTAACAACCACTTTATCAGTAACTGTTGTTGAGGACTGTAAACCTGCAACAGCCAAAGTATTACTAGCATTTGTAGTAATAATTGTTGGCGTCTCTAATGGTCCTCCCAATACGACATCTCCACCTCCTGCTCCCTGAAGGCCATTATGTGCATTTACATTAAACAATGTTTGAGGATCGGCCCATTGCAATTGAGTATTAATACCATTTCCATTGGTCATTAGTATTTGATTAGGAAAACCACTATTTCTGGGAAAAACATAGCCTCCTTCAAAAAGACCACTTGTATTAGCAAATATAAAATGTACTCCTAAATTAGATGTCGTTAAAATGGATGCACTTTGACCAGTTATACCTTTAGTATATATTGTTGCAGCTCTATCTTCGACCGCTATAACACTAAGGTCCAAAGTAGGATCCTGATTCGCTACTGACAGATGTGTTGATGGTCCGCCAAGAATAGCACTATTAACCTCTAAGCTATGGATTTTTCCATCAGGGGCAAGAATTGTGGATCGGAAATCCCCATTTACATCCAGTTGTTTATCTGAAGTTTGCTTATTTACTGCTACCCGACCCATTTGATAAATATCTTCCGTATTTAATGTTGCTTTGTCTAAAGTTGTCTGACTAAACCAGGGTTCAATTGTCAAACCTGTTTTATCTGCAAAAAGAGCACCATCGGTTCCTGCTACAATGGCATTATTAGTATCCATTGAAACTAAATTTACAGGAAGATTTGTAGCATTTTCATTGGCGTAGGACAGCGTACCGTTTGAAAGTCCTAATGTTGTGATAGTTTCGTGCTGTTTTATTAAAGCTGCAACATCCAAAACCGTTGAACCTCCGTTCTCATCAACATAAGTAATAGTTCCGGCAATTGTATCTTGCGAAATTGAAGTCAAAGTCTCAAAATTCGGAATCATGGTAGAGATATTCAAAGCATTTGCTGTTCCGTCTTCATCAGTATAAGTCAGGATTCCCGTGGCGGCATCAAAAGTTGCTGAAGTCAGGGTTTCATGTTGGGCAATTAATGTTGCAATATTCAAAACAGTTGAACCTCCGTTCTCATCAACATACGTAATGGTTCCTGCTGGAACATCCTGAGAAATTGAAGTCAGGGTTTCGAAATTGGAAATCATCGTAGAAAGATTCAAAGCATTTGCTGTTCCGTCTTCATCATTATAAGTCAGGATTCCCGTGGCGGCATCAAAAGTTGCTGAGGTCAGGGTTTCATGTTGGGCAATTAATGTTGCAATATTCAAAACGGTTGCCGTTCCACTTTCATCAACATAAGTAATAGTTCCCGCTGGAACATCTTGTGAAATTGAAGTCAGGGTTTCGAAATTCGGAATCATCGTAGAGAGATTCAAGGCATTTGCTGTTCCGGCTTCATCAGTATAAGTCAGGATTCCCGTGGCGGCATCAAAAGTTGCTGAAGTCAGCGTTTCATGTTGTTTGATTAACGTCAGGATATCCAAAACAGTTGAACCTCCGTTTTCATCAACATATGTAATGGTTCCCGCACTTGTATCTTGAGAGATGGAAGTCAAAGTCTCAAAATTCGGAATCATCGTAGAGAGATTCAAGGCATTTGCTGTTCCGGCTTCATCAGTATAAGTCAGGATTCCAGTTGCAGCATCAAAGGCCGCTGAAGTCAGGGTTTCATGTTGGGCAATTATTGTTGCAATATTCAAAACGGTTGCCGTTCCACTTTCATCAACATAAGTAATAGTTCCCGCTGGAACATCTTGTGAAATTGAAGTCAGGGTTTCGAAATTCGGAATCATCGTAGAGAGATTCAAGGCATTTGCTGTTCCGGCTTCATCAGTATAAGTCAGGATTCCTGTTGTCGCATCAAAAGTTGCCGAGGTCAAAGTTTCGTGTTGCTTGATCAATGTTAGAATGTCCAGAACAGTTGAAACTCCGTTTTCATCAAAATAAGTAATAGTTCCGGCAATTGTATCCTGAGAAATACTGGTCAAAGTCTCAAAATTCGGAATCATCGTTGAAAGATTCAATGCATTGGCAACACCGTCTTCATCATTATACGTCAGTATTCCTGTTGTTGCATCAAAAAGAGTTGAGGTCAGGGTTTCATTTTGCTTGATTAATGTTAGAATATCCAAAACTGTCGAAGATCCATTTTCATCAACATAGGTAATAGTTCCCGCTGTTATATCCTGAGAAATACTGGTCAAAGTCTCAAAATTCGGAATCATCGTTGAAAGATTCAATGCATTGGCAACACCGTCTTCATCATTATACGTCAGTATTCCTGTTGTTGCGTCAAAAACAGCTGAAGTCAGAGTTTCGTTTTGCTTGATTAATGTTAGAATATCCAAAACAGTTGAAACACCTTTTTCATCAACATAAGTTATTGTTCCCGCTGGAATGTCCTGAGAAATTGAAGTCAGGGTTTCGAAATTCGGAATCATCGTAGAGAGATTCAAAGTATTGGCCGTTCCCGCTTCATCATTATAAGTCAGGATTCCGGTTGTGGCATCAAAAGTTGCAGAGGTCAGGGTTTCATTTTGCTTGATTAATGTTAGAATATCCAAAACTGTCGAAGCTCCTTTTTCGTCAACATAAGTTATTGTTCCCGCTGTTATATCCTGAGAAATACTGGTCAAAGTCTCAAAATTCGGAATCATCGTTGAAAGATTCAATGCATTGGCAACACCGTCTTCATCATTATACGTCAGTATTCCTGTTGTTGCGTCAAAAAGAGTTGAGGTCAGTGTTTCGTTTTGCTTGATTAACGTCAGGATATCCAAAACAGTTGAACCACCGTTTTCATCAACATACGTAATGGTTCCTGCTGGAATGTTCTGGGAAATTGAAGTCAGGGTTTCGAAATTTGGAATCATTGTCGACAGATTCAATGCATTAGCAGTTCCCGCTTCATCATTATAAGTCAAAATTCCGGTTGCCGCATCAAAAACAGCTGAAGTCAGAGTTTCGTTTTGCTTGATTAACGTCAGGATATCCAAAACAGTTGAACCACCGTTTTCATCAACATATGTAATAGTTCCGGCTGCAACATCCTGAGATATTGAGGTCAGAGTCTCAAAATTCGGAATCATCGTAGAGAGATTCAAAGTATTTGCTATTCCGGCTTCGTCATTATAAGTCAGAATTCCAGTTGTGGCATCAAAAGTTGCTGAGGTCAGAGTTTCATTTTGCTTGATTAATGTTAGAATATCCAAAACTGTCGAAGCTCCTTTTTCGTCAACATAAGTTATTGTTCCCGCTGGAATGTCCTGGGAAATAGAAGTCAGGGTTTCGAAATTCGGAATCATCGTAGAGAGATTCAAAGTATTTGCTATTCCGGCTTCGTCATTATAAGTCAGAATTCCAGTTGTGGCATCAAAAACAGCTGAAGTCAGGGTTTCATTTTGCTTGATTAACGTCAGGATATCCAAAACAGTTGAACCACCGTTTTCATCAACATATGTAATAGTTCCGGCTGCAACATCCTGAGATATTGAGGTCAGAGTCTCAAAATTCGGAATCATTGTCGACAGATTCAATGCATTAGCAGTTCCCGCTTCATCATTATAAGTCAAAATTCCGGTTGCCGCATCAAAAACAGCTGAAGTCAGAGTTTCGTTTTGCTTGATTAACGTCAGGATATCCAAAACTGTCGAAGCTCCATCTTCATCTACATAAGTAATGGTTCCTGCCGCAACATCCTGAGATATTGAGGTCAGAGTCTCAAAATTCGGAATCATTGTCGACAGATTCAATACATTAGCGGTTCCCGCTTCATCATTATAAGTCAGGATTCCAGTTGTGGCATCAAAAACAGCTGAAGTCAGGGTTTCATTTTGCTTGATTAACGTCAGGATATCCAAAACAGTTGAACCACCGTTTTCATCAACATATGTAATAGTTCCGGCTGCAACATCCTGAGATATTGAGGTCAGAGTCTCAAAATTCGGAATCATTGTCGACAGATTCAATGCATTAGCAGTTCCCGCTTCATCATTATAAGTCAAAATTCCGGTTGCCGCATCAAAAACAGCTGAAGTCAGAGTTTCGTTTTGCTTGATTAACGTCAGGATATCCAAAACTGTCGAAGCTCCATCTTCATCTACATAAGTAATGGTTCCTGCCGCAACATCCTGAGAAATTGAGGTCAAAGTCTCAAAATTCGGAATCATGGAGGAAAGATTCAGTGCATTGGCTGTTCCGGCTTCATCATTATAGGTCAGGATTCCTGTTGTAGCATCAAAAGAAGCAGATGTCAGGGTTTCATTTTGCTTGATTAATGTTAGAATATCCAAAACTGTCGAAGCTCCTTTTTCATTAACATAAGTTATTGTTCCCGCTGGGATGTCCTGGGAAATAGAAGTCAGGGTTTCGAAATTCGGAATCATCGTAGAGAGATTCAAAGTATTTGCTATTCCGGCTTCGTCATTATAAGTCAGAATTCCAGTTGTCGCATCAAAAGAAGCTGAGGTTAGTGTCTCATGCTGTTTAATCAACGCTGCAGTATTTAAAACTGTCGAAATGCCCTTTTCATCAATATAAGTAATAGTTCCTGCTGCAACATCCTGAGAAATAAAAGTAAGAGTTTCTACAAATGGAACTATTGAGGATAAATTTAAATTTGTTGCCTGCCCTCTTTCATCGATATAAGTAAAAATATTGGTTACAGGATCAAATGATGCCGAAGTCACGGTCTGATAATCATAAACAATTTTTGCAATATCAATTGTAACCGGAATAGCAGATTCATTAGTATAAGTTATGGTTCCATTGCCATTATCAACAAGATTAGTTATAGTTTCAGACGTACCCAATCTTATCCATTTATTACTATACCAATAGTAATATCCAGGCGTAACATCTGAGTTGGTTTGAGTATTAAAAACTAAAAGACTATTTACATTGCCATTAGAAATTGTCGTTATATCTGAAGTGCCATTTAAGGCAACTCGTGGAATCAATATTCCTTTATTGTTGGCTACAATATCCAATTGTGAAGATAAATGAGGAGCTGGTGTTCCTATTCCAACCTGAGCTTCAGCCTTTATAAAAAATAGTAAAAATAATAAACCGCTTAATAGTAGTAGTCTTTTCATAGTCAATCAAAATTTAATTAATGATTATAAAACTTAACAAACTGCTTTAAAGTAATTTTTGTTAAAATGGTATTGTTGAAAAAGCGTGTAACTTTCTATTTAATTTTTAAAATTTTAATTAAATAAAATTGGTGGATGTAGTACAATGACAGAAAAAGTGCTTGTAGATGATATGTGTTCTTTTGAATATTACAAAGTAATATAAAAAAACCGATATTTTAATACTTTTAACAGGAAACTCACTTCAATTTAAATTTACAGAATAAAAATATTATAATTTTAACATATTGAAATTGAACTACATAAGTTTATATTTTCAATTCTGATTTAGAGCTGGGTTTTTCAATAAGATTTATGATAATAGTTTTAATTAATAATTAAGAGAGTTCATTGAAGTTCAGAAATCTTCCAGTTGCCAATTAAACTCAACTTTTTTTACGTCAAATAGTTTTATTTATATTAAAGTTTAAGAAGAATTAAAATAAATTATATTAATCATTTAAAACTAGTTACTATTCCTAAAAGAGATCAAAAATCAGAATTTTTATCTCGAAACGAAATCGTGTAAAATAGCTAGAAAAAAAACATAGGAAATTAAGGGTCTCAAACTTAAGATTTGCTCCCTTCTCTCCTTTTAAATATTAGAAAATTATGTGCAATAACTTTCTAATATTAATTCTTAGTTTCAGATTTTTTCCATTGGTTTTCCAGGGTTTTATTCATTACATATCTGAATCTTAAATATAGTAAACCAGATGATGTTAACAATCCCAGAGTCAGGCCATACCAGATTCCCTTTACTCCTGCGTCAAAATAAATTCCTAAAAAATAGGCTGCGGGCAGCCCAATAACCCAGTAAGCGACAAAGGTTATGAAAGTGGGAATATTAACATCCCCCATTCCTCTTAATGTGCCTAGTCCAACAACCTGTGTACCATCAAAGAGCTGGAATAGTGCGGCAATTATCAATAATTGAGAAGCAAGCGCCACAACATTTGTATCATTTGTTATTAAATAAGGCAGATATTGATTAAAGAGTGTGAAAATTACAGCAAAAAACAGCATGAAAATAATTACTAAATGATAGGATGCATAAGCAAAACTCTGGAGCCTTTTGTAGTTTTGATTGCCAAAGCTATTTCCAACTTTAATAGTAGCAGCTGATGCAATTCCACCTGCCATCATATACGTCATTGCGGCAAGTGTTATTGCTGTCTGATGCGCAGCCTGTTCCATAGCGCCTATATGACCGGCCATTAAAGCAGCAACGGCAAATACTCCAATTTCAAATACATACTGCATCGCTACAGGCAATCCTATTTTTACCACTTTTGCCATTTTTGAAAAATCAACAAACTTAACGGAGAAATGCTTTAGATAAACGCTAAAATTCTTTGATCGAAGTACATACCACATCATCACCAGCATCATTAAAACCCTATCTATCAATGTTGCAATTCCTACCCCGCGAACTCCCATTGGTTCTATACCAAACATTCCCTTTACCAAAATCACTGCGATAATTACGTTAAGTACATTTCCCCATATCGTTACAGACATAGCTTGTTTTGTAAAACCCAGTCCTTCTGCAAACTGCTTGAAAGTTTGAAATATCATTAAAGGCAGAATCGACAAACTTAAAATAAGTAAATAAGGTTTTGCCGTTTTTACCACCTGAGGATCCTGGTCTGTGTGCTGTATGGCAAACATAGAACCATAATACACTGCTAAAAAAAGAAGAACTGCAGCCGCGACATTCAGCCATAAGCTGTTTGACAGAAGCTCAGCACATTCCTTAAAATTTGATTTTCCATTTTCTTGTGCAATTAATGGTGTTAATCCGTAAGCAATCCCTAATCCAATGACTAATACTACCATGAAAACAGAATGAACCAGCGAGACTGCAGCTAATGATATCGTTCCTGCATAATGGCCAATGATAACTGTATCAAGAGTCTGTACAAGGGTATGACCCAACTGGGAAATTACAACAGGTCCTGCAAGTGCTATTGTACTTTGGTAATATATCTTATTGGATTTGTATTTTTTGATCATATTAAAAATTTTACTGCCCTGAGGCAGATTGAAATGTAATGCAACTGCTGTGGTCTAAAGTTTCATTTAAAGTAAGCAATTCTTTTGTTTTGGATTTTTCTTATTCTATAACAACCTTAAAAATACTACGAAAATATACCATTTTGGTAATCTGAGAGGAACTGGCTGCTGGTTATTCCTGTCTGAGTTTTAAAAAATCGCATCATATGTGCGGGTTCTGAAAAATGAAGATCATAGGCAATCTCAGCAATAGTCTTTCCGGAATGTATCAGGTCGTTTTTTATCTCAAAAAGCAGCCTTTGTTTCAAGAGCTCCGTCGCGGTAACATTAAACTGCTTTTTCACGCAAGTATTAATTGTAATTCTGCTCACATTCAATAAATCTGCATAATGATCAATTCGCTGCTGTTGCCTAATATGTATTTCCAGTAACTGTTTAAACTGGTAAGCAAAGTTATTTTCTGTCCTGTCAATCGAAAGATTGTGTGTCTCAGCGTATATTCTGTTAAACTTCAAAAGCAGGTAGTATGTAAGTGACCGAATGATATGAATGCTGTCTGTTTTGCTGTTAACAAGTTCATATTTAATTTCCATCAGCTGATCAAGTGCTTTTTGAAGTTCTTCCCTTTCGATACTAATTTGTAAAGGATAACTCAATTGATAGAAATACAAAAGGCGGTACGTAAAGAATTTGTCTGAGAAAAAGTCATTAAGAAAATTTTCCTGAAAAACCAGAACTGTAAAATCCAATCCCTCTTTCTCTAAAGCCCATTTCCTTTTTTGAAAAGGTGAAATAAAAACGATTGTATTGTCCGTTATATTGATTTTCTGCTGATTTAAAATCAGGGTTCCTTTGGCAGTTTTAAAAAGCAATATTTCAAAAAAATCGGTATTGAAAGTATCACGCTCCAAATACCTCTCACTCAGCTTATCGCTGTGCAATACATTAAGAAGCACTTCAACACCGCATTCTGTTTTATGAAATTTGACTGTTTGCATTTTGTTTAATCGTAAACGAATTAAAATCCGTTTTATTTACGTTCTTTAAGGAAGGATTGAATAGTATAATTACGGCAAATTTACAACTTCATTTACAAATTACCTTCAAAACAAAAAAATGAGCCATAATAATTTACAGCTCATCTTAAAAAAGGGGTTTCCTTACTTACACTTATTTATGACAGCAAATACTCTTGTGTTGTTGTAATTTTTGCATAAAAGAATTCTAAGGCTGCCAAAAATGCATTATGAACATCTTCTGCCTTTACCGTTTTACCATCAATTTCTAAATCTCTTGTAGCGCAGGCATCTCCAATTACTGTACATTCAAAACCAAAGTCAACAGCAGCCCTTGTACCTGCGTCAATGCACATGTGAGTCATCATTCCCGCGATTACCAAATGTGTAATTTCATTTGACTGAAGATATTCTAATAGATCCGTGCCCCTGAAACTATTAGGAAACTGTTTCGTGATGACTTTCTCTCCTGACAGCGGTTTCACATTCTCATGAATATCTACTCCTTTTGTTCCCGAAACAAAAAAGGGAACACCTTCTGCTGATATATGCTGCACATGAATAATCGTTCCATTTTGTGTTCTAAAATGCTCTAGCAGTTTCTTAGCGTTTTCACTTGCCACAACAGGATTTACAAGTTCTAATGCTCCGTTTTCAAAATATTCTTTCTGTATATCAATTAATAATAATGCCTTATTCATTTTAGTTTTTCTTTAAAATTATATGGGACAAAATTAAAACTTACAATAGTGCTAACAGATGCCAAAGCATTACCAATACATACCATTTTGATAAGCGGCGACATTATGTACGGTATTCGCTATTCACTAAACCCGCTCCACTACAACGCTCCTTTATGGTTTTTGTATTAATTCTTTATTTAAAATTAAAATATTCGAAAATTGACTCTCATGAGGTCCATTAATAGTTATGTTCAATCTACTTACAGGGCTATTATTAATGCTTTGGATATTATCTTTTTTGGTATAAATTAAATGCTGCCTAGGATTTATTATCTGAATATCCAAGAAACTAAAGCTAAAGTAAAATCATGTAAATCATTGGTTTAATTATATAATCTTTTGTGTGTTAGGATGATGAAATTTGTTTTAAAGGATTTAATAACATCTATTTTATTATCGATCCTTTTATTTTTCATTTTGAAGGAGGGATTCTTTCAATAGAAATTTTCAGATTTTTTTACTCTTTACAATATTAGAAAAAAGAATATTTTATCAATTTAAAATTTATCATTATGCATAAAGTTACACCTTGGGGCGCAACAGCTCAGGAAGACATTGAAAATAGTGAAATACTTTTAGAAAGAAAAATTCTTGATTATACTTATCAATGCTACAATACAGGTGATTCTCTCTGGATTGTGGCTTTACTGCCTGACAATGGAAAAATAGCTTTTAGGGCAGCATTTGCAATGAACAGTTGTTTTGAAGTTTCGAATCTTTTTGAGGACAATGAAACCATTACTATTGTACTAAATTCCAGACTTGGCAATTATGAAGTCCGTATTGATTTTCCGGATCCAACAACAGCATTATTACATTATAGTACCACTTTTACTGCAAATACGGCATTAATGATTCCGTTTTGGCCGAGAGATATTATGCCTTTAACTCAAAATGGCAGTATAGAAAATATTTACGGTAAAATTCATATGGAACAATTTGGATCCCGATCCGGATTGCTATTTGCAAGCATTACAAAACCTCAAACAGGATCGTTTTTTTATTTTCAGAATCTTACTTCATTGTCTGAATATTGTGAAGTGACACAAACCGAGTCAAAAAATACGGTTGGGGGAAACTGGCCTGAAATTGGTTTCCAACTTCCAATTACAGATAAATTACCGCTTCCGGCAGGTAAAAAATTCACGATATCAGATGCTTATATAGTTCTTGAAAATGAAATATTCGTGGAAACAGCGCCTATTTGTGAACACTTTTTAAATAATCTTGTCAAGATTTATAATGTGCTGCAACAGCCGGCCATTGAATATCATAACTGGCCGGAGATAGCGGAAAAAGCTGTCGACGATTTAAACCGAAATAAAGGCGCATGGACGCAAACAAATGGATTTCCTTATCTAAATGCCTATTTATGTGATTATGATACACCTGCTGAAAGTATGGTTCAGCTTGCTGTTCTATCACCATTTAAGGAATTTGAAAAATGGAGTGGCAAAAAATATTCTATTTATGATGATCTAATGAATGGATTACCTGCCTTTTATGATTCAAAAATAAACTGTATCAACAGATGGCTTCCTGCGCTTGCCGATACACTTGACCAGTCTGAAGAACAAAAAAAGGAAATGGTAATGGATTCCTGGTACTTGCATCATCCTTTAATGAATTTGGCAAGACTGGCTTTACATGGAGACAAAAAAGCCCGCAAACTCGTACTGGATTCTATTGATTATGTTATAAAAGTGGCACATCATTTTAAGTATACCTGGCCTGTATTTTATGATATGCAAACTCTTGATATAATCAAAAAAGAAACAGCTCCAGGCGCAGGTGGAGAAAGGGATGTTCCTGGTGCTTATGCACACTTAATGCTGCTTATTTATAAATTAACCAAAGAAAAACGCTATTTGAATGAAGCAGAAAAAGCCGCAAAGAAATTAGAAGCATTAGGCATCGAGATTTTGTATCAGGCCAATAATACTGCCTTTGCAGCCGGTGCATTATTAGAATTGTATAAAATTACCCAAAATAAGCTGTATCTGGATATAAGTTATACCTGCCTCGCCGGATTATTCAAAAATGTACAACTTTACGATTGCAAATACGGTTATGGCAAAAACTACACTAATTTCTTTTCCATATTTCCCCTTAATGATGCGCCTTATACCGCAGCATACGAAGAATTAGAAGTATATGCTGCTTTGTCAGAATATTTTATTCAGGCTAAAAATGTTGAAATTTTACCATCGTTAAAAACCTTAATTCCGGAGTTTATAAAATATGCCGTAAATCGAATTGCTTATTATTATCCGCCCAAACTGCCTAAAGAAATGCTTTCTACAGAAGTAAAAACCGGTGAATTACAGCCTGATTTGTGGGTTCCTTTGGAAGATTTATACAATGGCTGGGAAAAAAGCGGACAGGTTGGTCAGGAAGTCTATGGCGCCGGAATGGCTTTTGGAATTGTACCCAGACAATACATCAAAATCAATGAAGATTTTCTCGTCTTTATCGATTATCCTAATCAATACAACAAAAAAGAAAAATTAATTACGCTAAAATTAGATGGCAATAAAGATATGAGCTGTAATTTGAAAATTATAAAACTGAATAAATCCAGCATTAACATGAAAGTAATTTATAAGAAAGCAATACTTAAACCTTTCAAAAAAACGGCAAAAATGCATGAATATAAAATTTCAGGCCAGGGTTTAGTAAAAGTACAATGGTAGTATTTTGACGAACCTAAAGCATTTATTAATCAGACTTGTATCACTTAAATTTTAATCACACATAAAAAAACAATATGAAAAAGTTAACCGATTATTTTGGACAAAACATTGAAGGAAAAAGAATTGTAATTACAGGCGGAACAACCGGAATAGGAAAAGCAATTGCAGACTTATTAATATCCCTTGGCGGACGGGTAGTGATTTTTGGCAGACATCACGAAGATTTTAAAAATGCTATTAATGATATCAAAGAAAATTTCCCTGATGCAGAAATTTATGGCACTCCTGCCGATGTAACGATAAAAGAAGACATTGACAAGATTTTAGAAATAGTGGATACTAAATTGGGCGGAATAGATATTCTTATCAACAATGCAGCATTGGGAGCACCTGGTATTACTAAAGAAACTTTTGAAAATTACAAATACATAATAGAAACCAATATCACCGGTTATCTTGCATTTAGCGAAGAAGCAACGGTAAGAATGAGAACTCAAAAGTCAGGACATATTATCAATATCGGATCTATGAGCGCTGAAAGCCGTACCGGAGAAAGCACTATATATGTTGCCACAAAATCAGCCATCAGAGGATTTAGCACTTCATTGCGCAAAGAATTAAATCCGCTTGGCATTAAGGTTTCTCTTATTGAACCCGGAGCAGTAACAAGTGATATGCAAACCGACTCTAAAGAAGAACAACAAAAGAAAATTGAAAAAATGGAAATGCTTGAGGCAGAAGATATTGCCATGAGTGTATTATTTTGTTTATCACAACCCAAAAGATGCGATATTGTAACGATGCAGATACGTCCGCATCTTCAAATTATATAAAGCAGAAGGTTCTTTGCTCAATTTATACTTCTACTAAAATCCTAAATAAGATATTGTTATTTAGGATTTTATTTAAAAAAGGAATTTTTGCAAGAATCCAGAATAATCTTAACTCCACTATCCTCCTTTTTATGCGATCAGCTAAAAACTTAATCAATTAAAAATAAATCACTTACAAAGATTTAATGCTGCTCAGATACAACTGGCAATCATATAAATTTTGTAATTAAAACTGTAAACATTGCAGGCTATAACTTATTAGCTTTGATATCAGTATTTTACAGAATATTCTTCATTTTCTGTACATCACCAAAACTTCTTAAAAATTAGATCATGAACAAATCAAACGATACTGCAAACAGTGCCAGTATTACTTCTGGCGAGAATGTTTCATTTTGGATAGATACCACCTCAATTATTTCATACAATACACCCAATCAGGATATACAAACTGAAGTACTTATCATAGGCGGCGGAATTGCCGGTCTTACAACAGCCTATAAATTACTTAAAGCTGGTAAAAAAGTGGTGCTTGTAGAAGATGGTTTTATTGGCAGCGGTGAAAGCGGACGCACAACAGCACATTTAACCTGCGCTCTTGACGATCGTTATTATTATCTTGAAAATAAATTTGGAGAAGAAGCTGCAAAATTAGCCGCCGAAAGTCATGCCGCAGCAATTGACGAAATTGAGAAAATAGTAACAGATTTAAATATTGATTGTGCTTTTAAAAGAGTTAACGGATATTTATTCCTTCACGAAAGTGATAAAGAAGAAAACCTCGACAAAGAACTTCAGGCTACGCAAAAAGCAGGTTTACGAACTACAATTTTAAAAGGAATTCCTGCATTGGCCAATGCCGAAAAGCAACGGTGTCTGGCTTTCAGTAATCAGGCTCAATTTCATATTCTTCATTATTTAAAAGGACTTGCAAAAGCCGTTGATTCGCTTGGCGGAATTATTTATACAGAAGCCCATGCAGAAAATATTACCAAAAAAGGCGCAAAAGTAAACGGTTATACTTTTTCTGCAGAGCATATCGTTGTGGCAACAAATACTCCAATAAATGATGTGGTTACAATGCATACTAAACAGCATGCGTACAGAACTTATGTCATTGCAGGCAAAATTCCTAAAGGACAGCTTCCCTACTCGCTTTGGTGGGATACCGGCGATCAGGAATCTAAATGGGTATCCCAGCCTTATCATTATGTACGTGTAGAAAATTACAACGAAAAATACGATTTGCTTATTTCCGGTGGCGAAGATCACAAAACCGGTCAGGCCGATGAAGAAGGAATTCCGGAAACATCACGTTATGATCGACTGGAAGCCTGGACCCGAAATTATTTCCCGATGTTAGAAAATGATCTCACCTACCGTTGGTCTGGTCAGGTGATAGAACCTGTAGATTCTTTGGGTTTTATGGGGAAAAATCCCGGCGATGATACAATTTATATCATTACAGGAGACTCAGGTAATGGTATGACGCATAGTACAATTGGTGCCATGATTATCTGTGATAGTATAATGGGCATCAAAAACAAATGGGAGGATTTATATAATCCTTCAAGAATATCCTTGAATACGGCAAAAGATTTTGTTAAGGAAGCGACTAATATGGCGTCTCAATATCTGGATTGGATCAGCGGATCTGACTTAAAAAATACATCCGATTTACCACCGGGAGAAGGCTCTATACTTTCGTCGGGGTTAAAAAAAATTGCCGTTTATCGTGATTATGATAATTCGCTAAAGGCTTTCTCTGCCGTTTGTCCGCATTTGGGCTGTATTGTACAATGGAATAGTGACGAAAAATCATTTGATTGTCCGTGCCACGGTTCACGATTTACAACGGACGGAACGGTTATCAATGGACCTGCCCAAAGTGATTTGAATAAAATTCATATTAAATAAAACCATTATGAAAGCGATTATACTTTTAGGAACTTTAAAGAATAAAGGCCGATCGAATACAGAAATACTTGTAGAGTTTCTAGGTGAATATCTCAAGGAACAAAATATTGATTTTGAGATTATCAGGCTTGCTAATCATACTATTGTTCCGGGGACTTATACACACATGAATGTGAAAGATGACTGGCCAGATATATACAATAAAATAATTGAAGCTAAAATACTATTATTTGCAACACCCATCTGGTGGAATAGTCATTCATCTGAATTGCAACGTTGTATAGAACGACTGGATGAAGTATATGATGTTATTCTGGCAGGAAAAGATTCTCCGCTTGACGGAAAAATTGGTGGTGTGATTGCAACAGGAGATTCAGATGGTGTGGAGCATATTACGGGAAATATTGCCAATTTTTTCTGTAGCATAGGTGTTACAGTGCCTCCATATACATCGCTTGGCGTTATTTGGGAAGGTCACGCCAAAAACTCAAAAAAAACAAAAGCTCAAATTCTGAAATATTATAAAAATAATTATGCAAAAGATGCTCAGGCAATGGCAGAATCATTAAAGAAAGCAAGCAAATAAAAAGCTGATCATACGCCATAAAACGCTGATAATTATATAATTGTACATCTTAATTCTATAAGAATAAGACAATCTATCCTTATAACTTTGATAATTATTGAAATCTCTTATTTACGCATTAGCATTAATCAAAAATACCATATAAAATAATGTACTTCCTTGTTTTTGAATCTTGTTCATCTTGCTGATAGTTAATGTTTTATTGATAAACCATTATTCAGGATTTAAGGCTTGGGAGTGCATTTTATTAGCACTAATTTAATAACAATAAAAAAAATAATCATGGACACAACATCTCCACAACAAGTTTCTAATTCAGGAACTTTTAAAACAAAAACCAATGTTTCGGCTCTTGAAAGAATCCTTATGATTACAAGCGGCGGTTACCTTTTATACAAAGGCTTATCTAAAAATGATAAAAGTATTGCCAAGATTGGTTCTGGCGGAGCAATGCTTTTACGAGGAATTTCGGGTTATTGTCCCGTTTATGATGCTGTAGATCATCTTAAAAATGACAAATCATCAAATGTAAACATCAGGATAAACAGTGTTATTGATAAACCAATTAGCGAAGTATATTCTTTCTGGCGTGACTTTGAAAATTTGCCAAAATTCATGAATCATCTTGAATCTGTCAAACCCATTAGTTACACAACCTCGCAATGGACAGCTAAAGGTCCCGCAGGAATTGGCAAATTAACATGGAAAGCTGAAATTTTAAAAGATGAAAAAGAAAGACTGATAAGCTGGAGTTCGCTTCCTGATGCCACCATTAAAAATGCAGGAAAAGTTATTTTTAGACCAAGCGGAAAAGGAACCGAAATTATTGTAACCATTTCCTATCATGCACCTTTAGGAGTTGCCGGTGAAAGTGCCGCAAAACTCCTTAATCCGTATTTTGAGAAATTGGTAAAAGACGATATTATGAATTTTAAAACTTATTTGGAGTCTCGCTAACACTTGATTGCAGATACTTTTTTCTCTTAAAAAGGAAAGCCTGTATTTGTTACAGGCTTTTTGAATTTTGTATGTTCAGAGAATGCACGTCGTTATGCAATCTTCAAATAATTAAATTTCTAAGAGAGCAAAAAACCTGTAATGGCAGCATTACAGGTTTTTTATTTTCCTCAACATTTTATTATCGCTTTGGAGTCGTCGCAGTCGAATCTGTTCGTACAGATGTATTTCCTTTTTGAGTGGTTCCGTCTGATCCGGAACCTGTAGAACCTTCGCCGGTTGCACCTGTAGTACCAGCAGAGTTTACTTTTGTGGTGTCGCTCTTAGAATTTATAGTATCAACAGTTGCCTGCGTTGTGTCAGCTTCATTCGTATAATTATCTGCCGGAGCAGTCTCATTTTTTTTGCACGAAAATGCAAGTCCGGCAATGAGAATAAGTAATGCCGCTTTGGTCTTGAATAGGGTTTTCATAATTGTAATTGTTATAGTTCATAATATTTAAAAATAATCTAAAAAGTGAGTTTTTACTTATACAATTATTTCAAAAAATTATATACTACACACCTTATATAAGCAGGCTTTTTTTAAATAAACAGATTATCAGCGAAATATATTTGAAGATCATCTCTTACATTTTTACAAAACATTACATTGTTTTTAATCCCATAAAAAACAGAATTGAGATTCTATAAAATAAAAATATTAATTGTATAAATAAATTTAAATATCTCATTATAATTTTGATAATGAACATTTTATAATACACTGAAATATTTTTAAATAATTACACATGATACAAAAAATAGAATCGCCACAAAATGTAGTTTCCTTTAAAGGATTTAAAAAAGATGCTTTTCATGAAGCTATGAACTGGGTTGAAGGAAAAGGAAATAAAGAAATTGATAATCATTATAGTTAAACAAATGGAAATAGATAATAAAAAGAGGATCAACGAGCACATGTCCAACGAAAGAACATTTCTTTCCTGGGTAAGAACCGGTATTGGTATTATGGTATTTGGCTTTGTAATTGTTAAATTTTCATTGTTTGTCAATCAGCTTCCGGCAAGTTTTTTTCAGGATTCTAATATTCCAAAAAATGGCTTTACCATTTTTATTGGGATTAGTCTGGTATTTACAGGTGCGCTTACCATTTTTTTATCCTATTACAAATACAAACAAACGCATAAGCTGCTTCAAAAAGGCGAATATCTATATTCAACATTATTATTAACGATTCTAACTGTGGTTATTTTTGTTATGAGTATTATCATAATTGCTTATTTAATTGCTGCTGCTTATCCTTTTACTTTTCAAACTTTATAAATGCTGTCAATCAAATATGGGCAGACACTTCGCAAAGCAAAAAAAGGCTGTCTTATTGTGGGGGAAATACCAGTTTGATGCAGCCATAAATCACTTTAGGTTCATTATAGAAAATTAAAAAGCCACTTGAATGTACTACTATTCAAGTGGCTTTTTGATCAATTAAAACAAGATATTTTTTGCTTTAATTATCCAATTAAAAAGAAAATAAGTTAAGGTCTTGTCGCCGTCGAATCTTTACGTGGCGTAGTAGTCGTAGATGATTTCTTTTTATTCATTTGTTGCTTATTCACCGTATCCGTTTTGTGGGTTGATGAATGCTTGGTACCTTTTGTACTTTTCTTCTTCGTAATGGTGTCTGTTTTTTGCGTTGTTTTTTTGGGAGTCTCCTGAGCAACCGCTACAGCTGTTCCAAAAATCATCAACATAGCACATGATAAAAATAAATTTTTCACAATAGTTGTTTTTTAATTAATAAATTGATTATAAGAACGATAGGCGTTCTATCTGTTAATAAACATTACAAATTTTAGTAATAAAAACGAGCTTTTTTTATACTTACAGATCATTTTTTTTCATGATTTCCACACTTATTTTTTCATAAAAACACAAATCGCTTAAAATACTATTTTTTCGCACTTTTCTGGTGTATAAAACATACGTAAATCACTGATAATTATACAATTAGTGATTTTAATTTTATAATAAAAAATAATATAATGATCCTAAATTTGTTGTATTAACATTAGATTTTATTAACTATAAAAACCTTTAATTATGAACACAAAAAATACAGCTTCAGACACTACAAAAAGTAGTACTGATAAAAAAACAAGTACCAAAAGTACAGATCCTAAATCAGGAGCATCAAAAGATGGCGCAAAGTCATCAGGAAAAAATGAAAAGTCAAGTACTGATAAACAATCAGGCTCCTCTAAGAAATAAGTCAAACTTTACAAACTATTTACTATGATACATGACAACAACGAAAATTATGGTCAAAATGGCCGTAATTTTCAATCAGAGAATGAAGAGATTACATCTGAAACAATCGAAAAAAAAGATCCTGCAATAAATCAACATCACGATGATTCCTTAAACAGAAATCAAAACAGCGGAAATCAATACGATATTGATCGCAGCCAAAATGAAGATGCGGATGATAATGAGGAAACAGATCCTTATTTTCAAAAAAATGCCGAAATAGCCCAGGATCTTGATAATGAGCTTAAAAATGATAATGATCCTGACGACGAAGAGGATTTGGATGAAGATTTGGAAGATAATGATGAGGATTTTGATCGAAGCGACAGGTCTGATTTGCGTGAGAGAAATTTTGATGACGAAAACGAGGACGACTCTTCGCGTGAAAATTTAGAACCTGAAAACCCAAATATTAATGATCCGGATCCTTTTGCCCCTCAAAGGTTTTAATTATGAACCGTTAGAGATTAAAATTTCTAACGGTTTTTTTTAAAGATCTTAACAACGATTGGAATTAAAGTACAGTTCTTAATTCAAAAAAAAAAGAAGCTCCGTATATGGGCTTCTTTTTCAGCTTTTGTCAACCAGAAAAACACTCATTTTCTTCAAATTAATCTGCTGCATATTTATTATTCCAGTATAACATTAACAGTAATGTTACAATGATACAAGAAGCAGTTCCTTCAAAAAATAAACAGAGACAATATGTGGGTACAGAAGGTTCTCCTCCAAACATAAAAGCTGAAGATAGTGTTTTTACATATGTGTCGCCACCTTTTGCATAGCTGTAAATAAGAAGCGCCACGATACTAAGTACAACTCCTGTAAATGAAGTGACCATTGCGGATATCGCATTGGGTACAAAACTGTTATTACCTTCTTCAAGATTCATTTTTAATGTTCTGTTTACACCATAAAAAATAAAAAGAACGTTTAATAAACGTAAATAAAATAAGTGTGACAGATTTAAAATTTCCATTAAAATAAAAAAAGATGCGATTCCCAAAAATATAAAAGAACCATTGATTATTTCTTTAGGTATTTTCATAATAATACTTTTTAATTAAACATAAATTCACATTAAACCCTTGATGCAGAAAAAATTATAAAAAATTATATGATAAATATGAGAAAAAGAAAGCAAATTTTATTACAGGATTAAATCTTCAATGTTCTATTATTTAAACTTTTTAAACTTCTTTAATTGAAAGAATAATTAAATGAGGGAACAACATTTTTTATGTCTTAAACCCATATAAAAGATCTCCGTAAGGCTATCTTATATTTCCTTATCATCTAAATAATTTGTCTTGTAGTATTAATTGAAATTATATTGCAGTGATAACAAACTCACTTCTTCTGTTCATTTGGTGTTCTGCTTCAGTGCAATCCACACCATCAGAACAGCCATTTAAAAGAGCTGTTTCGCCATAACCTTTAGCGGTTAATCTGTTGGCAGTAACTCCATTTTTTATGAGCCAATTTACAGTAGATTTGGCCCTTCTGTCAGAAAGTGCCTGATTGTATTGATGTGTCTGGCGACTATCTGTAAAGGAACGAATGTCGAGTTTCATTGTAGGATTGTTATTTAAAACCTGAAGTATTTTTTCAAGATCCAGTGCAGCTTTTGGTCCTATATTGGATTTATCCAGATCAAAATAAATCATCTTTATTCCGAAGCATTTTCCTAAATCATCTCCAACAGTTACTTTACAAGTTGCAGGATGTAAAGCGATGGGTAAACTGGTTTTCCCAGATAGTTTTCCTATAGTTATACTAATTTCCTGGGTTGCGTACTCTACTTTTTCAGCCCTTACATTATAAGTTTTACCACAATCAACTTCAAACTTGTAAGCACCATTACTATCCGTAATTGTGGTATTTTTTTCAGTCCTATTTTCGTAAAGTGTTACTTTTGATTCCGGTAAAATAGCTCCTGTTACCGCATCGGTTATTTGTCCGCTTAGTTGCTGGACACATCGTAGTGCTTTGTTTTCTACAAATTTATAAATATCATCAGATCCTTGTCCGCCGTCCTTATTAGAGCTGAAATAACCTATTCTGGAAACCGGGTCAATGACATAAGCAAAATCATCTTGTGGCGAATTGATGTCATTGCCAAGGTTTTGAATATCGCTTATCGTCCCGTCTTTATTGAGTTTTCCTGCAAAGACATCCAATCCGCCAAGTCCCGGATGACCGTCTGAGGCAAAGTAAATTTCGTTTTCATCGGTTACAAAAGGAAAGGTTTCTTTTCCTTCTGTATTGATAGTTTTTCCGAGATTTTCCGGAGTTCCAAATCCGCCATTGTCATTTATACTTACTTTATAAAGATCGGATTGTCCGAACGTTCCGGGCATGTCAGATGCAAAATACAAGGTTCTTTCGTCAGGACTAAGTGCAGGATGCGCCGTACTATAATTATCGCTTGCAAAAGGAAGAGCCGTTATATTTGTCCATTTGTTATTTTGAAGAGTTGCCTGGTATAATTTTATAAAATTAATTTTTTTGTCACTCTTTCCTTTTTTTCCGTTTACATAATTATTGCGTGTAAAATAAACTGTTTTGCCGTCTTTGGTAAAAACAGGAGTAGCTTCGTGAAATTTAGAGTTTAAGCCGTTTTTTATCTTTTTAACTTTGACAGAATCAACAGATGAAAAATACAGATTGGTAAAATATTCGCCTGTCCAGGTATGTTTTCTCTGCGAAAAATTTCCTGTATCTCTTGCTGATGCAAAATAAATTTTGTTGTCATAAACAAAGGTTCCGTAATCTGAATATTTAGAATTAATTCGGGCATCTTCAATATTATAGCGGCCTGAGTTGGCTTTTATTTCATCTAAATAATTGGAAGTTTTATTGTAGAGTTTTCCGCGGGAATCATTTTGAGATTTAGTGTAAAATTCAGCCATAAGTTGGTTAGATTTTTTCAACTCTCCGGTACTTTTTAAGGATTGTGCGTATCTAAAATAATATTCAGATTCAACATTGGGATTCATGGCAAACAGTTCTCCATACCATTTTGAAGCACTTTCGTAATTAGCATTGAAATAATACGAGTTGCCCATTTTTTTAAACATATCTTCTGACTTGTATCCTTTAAGGGCCACTTTTTCATAAGTCTGTATGACATCAATATAAGCATAGCTGTCGTACTTTTTATCAGCCCGTTTTATTGTAGCTTTTTGGGCATACAGCGCTGATCCGCAAAAACTTAAAAAGACGATATAGAAGAGTATAGATTTTTTCATAATCTAAATTTTAAAAGAAACGAGGTGTTGTCATCTTGCTATTGTTCCTGAAGAATTCGTATCGAAGAAATATTTCATGCGATCCTGAATTGTAATTATTCAGTTTTGTGGTTTCGCGGTCATATCCATATCCCAAATAAAGTCCGTCGGTAATCTGAAATCCAGCCATCGCACTCACTGAGGCGCTCCATCTGTAAGCAACGCCAATTACAAATTTGTCATAGAACATAAAATTAGCCGAAACATCTACCTGAAGTGGTGCACCTCCCACCATTTTCGCGAGTGCAGCAGGTTTGAATTTGATGTATTGGTATTTATCGAGATCAAATACATAACCTGCCATTAAATAATAATTGATTTTATCTTTGTAAATCGCCACATCATTATCATCATATTTATTGGTCTCGATGAAATTGGGAACAGAAAAACCAATGTATGCTTTGTCAGAATGCCAATATACCCCGGCACCCACGTTTGGAGATATTTTATTGTCGAGATCCTGAAACTGAGGATCTCCCTGATCTTCGGGATTCAGCTTGCTCACATCCAGATTAAAGATATTAACGGTTCCCTTAACACCAAACGAAAGTTTAAAATTGGCCGATGTCTGAACGGTATAAGAAAGATCGAGAGAAATATTATTCTCGTTCGTTGGTCCAATTTTATCGTTTAGCACTGAAGCCCCAATTCCCAGATTACTATTGTTGATTGGTGTATTGATCGAAAAACTGCTTGTTTCAGGAGCGCCGTCGAGACCAACCCATTGTGTACGGTATAAACCAAAAATACTTAAAGCCCCACGAGAACCGGCATAAGCAGGATTTATGTTTATAGTATTGTACATATACTGAGTAAACTGTGCATCCTGTTGTGCATAAACTACAATACATGAAAATAGGAAAATATAGGAAAATAATTTTGTTTTCATAATTGATTGTTTTTATCTGCTTCGCTAAAAGCAAAACCATTATCATTTCAATTAGGTGATTATTGGCCCATTCAACAACTGAAAAAAGGAGTATATTAAAAACAAAAAAGAGCCGTTATTTAAAATAACAGGAAGATATTTTTGAATAATTTCATCTAAAGTGCGGATAGTAATCTAATAATATACGCTTATAATATTTGATGATACAAAGAAATAAAAATTGTAGGAAAAATAACGAATTATTATGTTGCGTTTTATAAAATGAAACAAATTAGGCTAATTTGCAACATTCATAATCAGCCAATTATAAATTATAATTGGCTTGATGAAGGGATTAATGTTCTTAACATATCAACAATAATCGATATTCTCCTTCATTTTCTATTGGTGCTCTATGGATGCAAGGCAGTACTTGTTGTTTAGGATGATCTACGGCAAGTCGCCAAAGATGTCCTAATCCTAAATTAGTAGGTTTTGCATCCGCGTGGACCTGATAATGCAAATCAAAATAATTTTCCTCCAAAAAGGTTTCGAATTCTTCTAATGGTCCATCGTGCAACTCTTTAAGCTTTGTTTGGATTTCGGGAATTAGAATTTTTTGCTCTGCCTGCGAATTAGCAATAATATCACTTGCTGCTCCGTGATAGGTACATAAAAAAGTATCTGTTGCAATGGGCGAACGATCAACATGAAAGGAATAAACATTAGTCGAGATGAAATCAAATTCATCGTCACGCTCATAACACTTTAGTAAATTAAGAGACGGAGAAGCTCCAAAATCAGCTAATAATTGTATATCATCTAAGATTATCGCTCTTGCTATATTCCCCTTTTCTGATAGTTGAAGTGCAATTAAATCTTCAGGATAAATTTCTGTTATATTTTCTTTTAAACGTAACTGAGCAACAATCTCGTTAAAATCGCCATCCAAATTTCTGTACCAGCATAACGCATTCATTTCTCCCTTAAAATCGGTATGTACAAGATCCGAAAAAGTAGACACTAATCCAATTTGGGGGCTGTCAGAAAATATAGTACTCATAGTTTAATAGAAAAAAGCCAGTTGCTTTATTAATTACAAAAATATGTATTAGTAGTCAGGTGCTGCTTTTTTTTCCGTAAAAAATTAAGAAACCTGCGTAAACTCTCCCTGTTCAATAAGGTTTTCAATACAATATTCAGCAATTGCGGTAATGGTCATGAACGGATTAACGCCAATAGTTCCCGGAATTAATGATCCATCCATTACATAAAGATTATCATGCTCTTTCAGTTTGCCAAATAAATGGGTAGATTCTCCTAAAACACAACCGCCCAAAGGATGATAACAAATATTGGCGCCAAAACCATTTTTAAACAGCAAATGGCTTCTTGTCCCGCCATTTGCACGGTTCATTTTCTTGACGAAATAGTTTGCATTGGCTTTCATCTTTAGTGTGTGGCTTTCATTCCAGTCTAATATAAGGCGACTCTGTTTTTTATCATAAGTTACAGATCCCTTTTTATCAACCCGATTGATAAGCAGATAAAGTGCCGTCGCAACATCTACGCCCATCGGCAAAGGTGCAATTTCAGTAAAAAACGAATGCTCACTATCCTCCCAATTATCAACCGCACCTACAGGAATGGTCGATTGCAGCGCTCCCGTTCCTCCGGATAGCGGTCTGACCCAGTTTCTGCCTGTCATAAAATTACCGTTGTTTCCCCAATTTTTTCCTACCGTGTGATCAAGAGAAAAATTATTGCTTTGTGAGCCCAGCAGCAGTTTTAAGGTTCCCATAGTGCCGGCACCCAGAATTAATTTATTGCAGTGAACAATCTTATCGGCAATAGTTTTCCCTGAGGTGTTAATCTGTCTTACCTCCAGATTATAACTATTGTCATCATTACTTTTTATGACATCAACGCAATGCAAATCAAGGATTTCGAGGTTTCCGGTTGCCAATGCTTTTTTCAGATACGTTTTATCAAGGCTATTTTTACCATGATTGTTACCATAAATTACTTCGGTATTTAATGCAGAACGCGGCACTTCGTTTTTATATTCTCTTTCCATGTATTTAAAGTCATATACATTGGGTACACGTACAGTCTTAAAACCGGCTTTATGTGCTTCAGATTCTCCTACGCGGGTAAATTTATAATAAGGACAATCTTTTACAAATTGCTCATCAATACCATTTACTTTTAGCTCTTTGCTAGCGAGAGGAAAATAAAAGCTATAAAATTTTTCGGCATCAAGGTCCGGAAAAACTTCTTTAAAATAACTCTCTTTAGGAATAACGGCCATCCCGCCATTTACTATTGAGCCGCCGCCTACTCCTCTGCCCACCCAAACATCTATATTTTTAAAATTAAATTTGTCTAAAGCTCCCGTAAAAGGTATTAAGGGAAAAATATTCATGAATGGGGCAATCGTTTTCCTTTTAAGCCAGGCCGCACTTCGCCCGGGTCTTAATAAACCGGAGTATGGAATCCCTGATTCTTTCCAGTTGATTCCCATTTCCAGAATTAAGACTTTTTTCCCTGCTTCACAAAGCCGTAAAGCAGCAACAGCAGCACCATATCCGGAACCGATTATAACAATAGGTCTGCTTAATTCTATCTTCTTTTTGATTGGCGACGCTTCTGAATTGGGGAGTTTTGATTTTGAAAAATATAATCTGCCTTCGGAAAGTATAGCGGCAAGACTCGTTTTTGTTCTATTCATAATTGTTGTTTGCTTTTAATAAAAAAAAAATGATTGAAAGTATTTAGTTAAAATCGGCAGCTATTACCCGTTTGAAAACATGGAGCCATATTTCCGGATTTATCTGGAGACGCGTATCCAACGTTCTGTTCTTCCAATAATTGAAATACCAATATAACCTCTCAGGTCAAGGTGATTGATGTCTTTTACTTTGATAGTGCAGCTATACGTTTTATCTTGTTCCGGATCATGCGCTTTTCCCTGATATTCCTTATCACTTTCTTTGTTAAGACCTGTCAGAATTAGTTCTCCATGGAATTTTTTAGCATCCGCGCTCTGGTCTTTTGTCCATATTAATTTTCCGTAGTACAAGCCATCTTTTGCCTTGTAAATTTCAATTTTACTAATACCATCTTTAGTAAGCCAAATACCAGCCAGATCCTGGGCATGGACATAAAAACTTCCTGCAATAAGCAATAATGCACTCAGGCACAATTTCATCCATAATCTCTTTCTTGTTTTCATAATAAAATAGTTAAAAGGTTAAATTTTAAAGCAATAAGTACTTTTACGAAACATCACAACAAATGATGCCTTCCTAATTTTGAAAAAATAAGCGAAGTCTAATCAGGCTTTCAAAAAAATAGAGATTAAACTTATAATTTCGAAAAAGAAGATTGTGAACAGTTTGCTTATAAATATACAATGTGCTACTTTTGATACAGGCTGCAAATTCAAAGCCAGAATCAACAAATACATTTTCAATATTTATTAGATTGCTTTTTAATGAGCAAACGGACATTAAATTGTTCGATAAGTATTTAATTATAACCTGAGAAAAATAATTCCAAAGATGAAAGTAACTATTGACAGACGTGTCCGTTATACTAAAATGGTTTTACGTGACTCCATGTTGGACTTGCTTAGAAATAAGTCCCTCAATGAAATTTCGATCACCGAATTGTGCAAAGCTGCTGACCTTAACAGAAATACTTTTTATAAGCATTATAATACGCCGTATGAAATAATACGGGAAATGGAGGACGAAATGTTTACTTCGCTGATGGATTCCATTAAAGATTTTGATAACGTAAACGATATTATTTTGGCCTCCTGCAGAACGATGGAACGTGATAAAAAAATGAGTGTCATTATTTTTTCTGAAACGGATTCCAGCAGTCTGCTTTCGAAGGCGTTGTCATCCTTTAGAAAAACTGATATTACTGCACAGATGAATAGCGGTGCAACATTGCAGCAATCTTTGCAAGATAAACTCTATTTATTTGGAGAACAGGGTACGATAGCATTAATGAAAGATTGGGTACTTGGTGGTTTTCAAGAATCTGCAGAATCCATTGCGGAAATCATCTCTCATTTAATCCAAAGCATTAACGGAGCCGGAGAAAGTTTTAAAAGTAAAAAGCCTATAAATTTGAATCTCAAAGTGACACTTTGCTATACTCCTAAAAAGTAAGTGAGGTAATTATTATAGTAAAAAAAACGACAGTTTCATTATCTCATAAATAATATCACAATCTTAAGCCAATTTGCATTTTATTGATTTTCATAAGTTTATCTTTAATAAAATATAAAATTATGTCAGATAAAAACAAGAAGTCGTTTGGAGTTTGGATGGATGCTCATCAAGCCACAATAGTTGGAAAAGAAAATGTAGATAATGGAGAATTCATTGTATTGGGACATGTGAAAAATGCAGGACCAGATAACAATTCGAGTGAAAATGCTGCCAACAATCAGGAAATTACGCTAACGCAAAAATTTTTCAAGGAAATTGCCAGTAAGATGCCTAATGTTGATCAAATTCACATTACCGGAACCGGACAAATTCAGGAACAGTTCATAAAATTTCTAGCAGAAACTCCACAGTATAAAAATGCAATAACAAGTGAAAGCACCTCTAATGAAATGAGTGATGAAAATTTTACTGCATACATTGCAGAACATTTTAACTAGATCTTACAACAGTTTAAAAAAAATGCCTTAGATAATAATTATCCAGGGCATTTTTCTTTTATATTAGAAATACTCCGTTAGCCGTCAATAATTACTTTTCGGTGTTTTATTCCCCATTCGGCCAGATCGTTTATGATCGTTTTTAATGTCAATCCATATTCCGTGAGCTGATAATGAATTGTAACAGGCTGCGTATCTAGAACTGTCCGTTTAATGAGTTTATTGATTTCAAGATCCTTTAATTCCTTGCTTAACATTTTATTGGAAATTCCGTTTACATCATTTAAAATATCTGTAAATCTTCTTTTATTATGATAACAGATAGAAGAAATGATAGAAATCTTCCATTTCCCATTCAATATATCCATTGTATCGTGAACGGCCATTATCTCTTTGCTGTGTTCCACCTGACATTCGTTACTCATAAGTTACTTTGTTACTCAAACGTTACTGTTACTTTTGGTTACAAAGTAACAAAAATAAACTTAACTGAATTAACTTTGCGGGTATAAATTTAAAATATAACAAAATGAATTTCACAAACAAAAATGTTCTGATTACAGGAGGAACTACAGGAATAGGATTAGCAACAGCAAAAGAATTCATAAAATCAGGCGCGAACGTTTGGATCACCGGAAGAAACAGCGAAAACCTAAAAAAGGCTGCTGACGAAATTAACAGTCCAAAATTGAAAACTATAGTAGCTGATACTGCAAATTTGTCTGATCTTTCACTATTAGAAAAAGCTTTTGCCGAAACCGGGAATACATTAGACACGCTTTTTTTAAATGCGGGAATTGCAACTTTTAGCGCAATCGAAGAAGTGACAGAAGCTGATTTTGATGCGCAGTTTAATACCAATGTTAAAGGTCATTTCTTTACGCTTCAAAAACTACTTCCTCATTTAGCAGCTGGTTCATCGGTAATATTTACTTCGTCAACCGTTGCAACTGCAGCCAATTTAGGAAGCAGTGTCTATTCGGCCACAAAAGGAGCTTTAAATAAAATCGCTCAAATCGCTGCAAACGAATTGGCCGGCAGAAAAATTCGTGTCAATATTGTGAGCCCTGGCCCTGTTTCTACACCGGGACTTCATAAAGCTGTACCAGAAGAAGCAAAGGCATTTCTTTCAGGTGCCACTGCAATGCAACGATTAGGAGACCCCGCAGAAATCGCGAAAACGGTATTGTTTCTTGCTTCGGATGATGCAAGTTTTATTACCGGAACTGAGCTGTTAGCAGATGGTGGTTATATCAATTATGCGCTAAAATAAATTCATCACCATCTAATAAATAACCAAAATAGATGATATAAAAAATGCTAAATCAAATGATTTAGCATTTTTTTATTTACTGTTTGTCGCTGTGCTTCAAAAGCGTATTAACGTTGGAGAAAATTCTAATGTAAGATATTCTAATCAATACCCTTAATATTAGCGATTCTCAAATTCTCTGCGGTTGTAAAAAGCGTCATCATCACTATCATAACCAGAACCCGGATCATTTTCAGGATAATACGACTTCATTACTCTTCGTTCGTACTCTCTGTCAAAATTTTGTTGTGTGTTGTATCTGCTTGTATTTCTAAAAGTGTCATATCCAATACTATTGGCCATAACAATTTTCGTGTCTTTATTTATGTTTACAGATCCTATTGGTATGATAATATGGCTGTCTCCTTCTTTATAAATAAATTCTTTTCCGCTGTCGTTTGCTATAACATCACGTACTTCATTACGGTTGTCTTCTATTAATCCTTTATCCAATTTTACATCAAGATAAACAACACGCTGCATATCTTTATTTACCCAAAGATTATCAATTTTACCAATGGTATGGTTCTCAGAGTCTACAATCTTCCATCCTCTTACATCAGAATAGTCTGAAGCAATTTTATAATTAGATAGTTCGTCTAGCCTGTATAAGTTTTTGTCTTTATTTTCCATAATTTTTTATTGTTATATATTGTTTTTCTTCCAAGTATAACTGCAGCAATTGAGATCTAAAGCGGTTATTAGCTTTAACTCTACTGCCACAATAAATTTTTAATCTTACATCTCATTCCTGTTTACAAGTTCGAGAGTATCAATTTTCTAATTTCCTTACTTCGAGAAGCCACAATATTGGTTTCTTTTTTCCTTTTATTGCGTACTATTATTGTGCACCTGTAGTGTTTTCTACCTCTATAGTACTTTCACTGTTAGCTTCATGATCTTGTACAAAGACATAGTATATAAGTGCTGCAATGATTAATATTGCTACGATCCAAGGCCATACAGGTTTCTTTTTCTCAATTTTAATTTCTGCCATAACTTACTTTTTTTTTGATTATTAATATTTTTTAAAATACTATTTAAAGGTACAAATGACAAGAGATTAAAAAGTACTTAATTTCATCAGGATGTTACACAATTCCCAGTATATTAAACCATTACTTTATTTTGGTATATATAAAAAGAGCCCGAATAATATCGGGCTCATAAGTATCAAATGTATTGCGGTTTACTGTTGCGACAATTCAATTTCAGTATGCAGTGCGCAGACCCAATTGTCTTGTTCTTTTATCCATGTCGAAGTGCAGGCGCATTTTACAGGAGTCTTTTGTTGATCATCTGCTATTGCTAATGTTATCAAATATCCTATTATTGCGGTATTTTCAGTAATTAATTGCGATTCAACATCAGAAATATTCAATACTTGTATTTTATCACCATCGCCTGATTCGAACATTTTTTTAAAAGTAGCCTGATCTACACTTTGTACTCCATTTTTACCGGCGATTATGCAAGGAAAGCGAGTAAGCTTTTTTACCGTTTCATAATCGTGATTTTCCATTCCTTTCCAATATTCTTTTTCCAGTTCAATAATTTGCGTTTCCATAATCCATCATTTATTAATTAAACAGTTTTACAAAGTTCAAATTAATATTAAAATGCAGGAATACTTTTAACAGAGATTTAATAGCAGAAAAGGAAAACAGAACCCGTATAAATGTCTTATTATAAATGGAATATCTTCTAAATTTTGATGATTTTTGTCTTGTCAGGTTATTTCATCGCACACTTCCAATTCAAAATTAGTCTTTGATTTTGGTACAAATCAGTTAATACCATTACCAGTTAAAAATCATAATTGATTCTTCATATTATTACCTTATAGGGCCACAATGAATGCATGAAAAAGAAAGACACATTCATAACTATTTGGTAAGGCTATGGACTTTTTTTAAATTGAAAAGTGTGGATTGAAATATTTATTTCATTTTAAGCACTACTTTACCTTTTGTACGTCCGCTTTCGACATAATTTAGGGCTTCATTGGTTTTTTCAAAAGAAAAAACTTTATCCAGAACTGGCTTGATTGCTCCTGACTCAATAAGTTTTGAAATTTTACTTAACTGCTCACCATTAGCTTTCATAAATAAAAAAGAATAATCAACATTTTTTGCTTTTGCTTTTTTACGAATACCGGCACTTAATAATGCTAAAATGATTCTTACCAGCCAGGGTGCTTCTATTTCTTTTGCAAATGCAGGTGTTGGAGGACCTGAAATAGAAATTAGTTTTCCACCGGGTTTTAATATTCTTAAGGATTTTTCGAGTGTTTTTTTATCCTGGCTATTTAATACAACATCATAATTACTCAGCCTATTTTCAAAATCACTGTTTTTGTAATCAATAGTAAGATCTGCTCCAAGTTTATCCAGAAAATCGAAACTTTTGGCACTTGCTGTTGTAGCCACCGTTGCTCCTAAATATTTTGCGAGCTGAATAGAAATTGTACCAACACCGCCGGAACCCGCCTGAATAAATACTTTTTGTCCTTGTTTTACTTTTGCATTTTCTACCAAAACCTGCCAGGCAGTCAAAGCTACTAACGGAATCGATGCTGCTTCTTCCATAGAAAGATTCTTTGGTTTAAGTGCAACATCTCTTTCATCAATGGCGATAAACTCTGCAAATGTTCCTATCCGATGATCTGCCGCTCTTGCATAAATTGCATCACCTACTTTAAATCTTTTTACATTTTTACCCACCTGAGTAATAATTCCTGCCACATCGTGCCCCAATATCAACGGAAGTTTATAGGGCAAAATAAGTTTAAACTCTCCGGTTTTTATTTTTGAATCTAAAAGATTGATTCCGGCTGCATAAACTTCAACCAGAACATCATTGTCTCGTACTTCCGGAACTGGTACATCTGCCAACTGCAAAATTTCTTTCTTGCTATATTTATTTATTATAAATGCTTTCATTTTATATCTTTTAAATTCTCGTTACTGCTTAAGGTCTGCGTATATTTTTTTAGGATTCACCAAATTAAAAGCCAACTGCGGAAAAAACCGGCTAACGATGTACAACAATTTGCTGTCTCCTACACGAATAGTAAACTGATCTTTTTTAATTCCTGAAATAAGGGCTTTTACCAATTTTTCAGGAGTCATTTTCTTGTCGTTTCTTTTCGCAGTCATGGCTGTTGCTACAACGGGAGGAAGCAGTTCGAATACTTTTACATTACTGTTTAAAATCTCTAAATTCTTTCTCAGTATTCGGGTATAAAAGCTTAAGGCGGCCTTTGTTGCCGCATAAGTAGGCTCTTCTAAAGCCGGCACCATACTCAAAATAGAGGTTGTATTTATGATCGCGCTTTCTGGTCTTGATTTTAACATCTCTATAAAAAGTGTGTTGAGTCTTATAACACCAAAATAATTGATATTCATTTCGTAAATCGCATTTTTTAAAATTTGCTCACTTGCAATGGCGAAATTTAGTGCAGGAGTTCCAACACCTGCATTATTATACAAAATATCTATTCCGCCAAGAGCAACAGCTTGCTCATAAAGTGCTTTTGCATCCTCAGGATTTTCAACATCACTTTTGATAATAATTACGGATGGAAGCCTTTTTTTTGCATCCTCTAGTTTCTCTTGATTCCTTCCTGTGATGATGACACGCGCACCTTCGGCTAAAAATTGCTTTGCCGATTCTAAGCCAATACCGGAAGCACCTCCGGTAATTAATATCGTTTTACCTTTTATATTCATTATACTTTATTTAAAGAATTGTTTATACTCACCAACAGGAACATCAAACTTATTTTTCAAGAACCAAAAAAATCATCTACAAAGTCTACCTTCGCTTTCCTTTTTTTTGAATTCAGATTATTCTAAAATATACTTTTTAGTCTATTTTAAAGCAAAAAAAAATTATATGACGTATTGTTCTAATTCAGATTTTAAACTTTTTACAAGTCCCTGCATAGGTTTTGCTGTGCCCATAACTCGGCACATTACAATACCTCCTTCGACCGATGCTGTTAATTTGAACGCAAAAACAACGGGATCCAGTTGAGCTGAAAATTCACCTGTATTTATTCCCTCCTGAAGTAAAGCCGCTAATTCCTGCTGCCCGTTTCTAAATACTTTTGCTACTTTCTCTTTTATAAGAGGATAATTATCATCTGCTTCTACAGCAGTATTAAATATAGGGCAACCGCCTGAAATATAAGTTTCTATTGGGTTTTTATAAAAATCTAAAAAGGCAAACACTTTACCTTTTATTGTTTTTGCCTGATAAACCGCAGCTCTGATTCTGTCTGAAACCAATTTTAACGACAAATCAATAACCTGTTCTGATAAGTCTTCTTTATTCTCAAAATGACCATACAGACATCCCTTTGTAAGCTTGGTAGCTTCGAGTACATCATCAATATTAACCCCCGAAATGCCTTTTTCATTATAAAGCGGCACTGCAGTTTCCAGTATAAATTGTTTTGTTCTTTCGGCCTTAGTAAGCATTTCTGTAATTATTAGATCGCAAATATACTAAAAAGTATATTTAAAACACATATTGTTCCTCAATTTTATTTTTTAGTGCTCCTTTTAAATTTACTAAAAATATGATTTAAAGCAAGTTAATTCATAAAAATACTTCCTTAAACGACTTTTTACAAATAAGGCGAGAGTTTTTTTTTTGTTTTAAATTATACATTTACACGATATTGCAATGGTGTAATTCCCGTCTTCTGCTTAAATAATCGGGTAAAATGCTGTTGGTATTTAAAACCTAATTCATAAGCAATATCGCTCACCGATTTTTCGTGATCGAATAATATTGTCTTTGCCTCATCAATTAATTTTGACTGAATATAATCTAAAGCGGTGCTTCCGGTTTCTTTTTTTATGAGATCTCCAAAATAATTAGCGGAGAGAAATAATTGTTCTGCACAATAACTTACTGAAGGAAGTCCTAAAGTTTTAGACTTGCCTGACGTAAAATAATCGTTCAGCAGATTTTCAAAACGAATGAGAATATCTTTATTGACATGAGTTCTGGTGATAAATTGCCTGTCATAATACCTCATGCAGTAATTCAATAAAAGTTCGATAGTAGAAACAATAAGCGTTTTACTATGCTTGTCGATATTCTGATCAATTTCAGCCAGGATTTTTTCGAAACAATCGTTGATCACTTTTCTTTCTTTTTTAGACAAATGCAATGCTTCATTTACTTCATAAGAAAAAAATGAATAGTCCTTTATTTGACGTGCAAGAGCTGTCCCGGCAAGCAAATCAGGATGAAAAACGAGCGCTTTGCCCCAAGGCTTAATAATTTCGTTTCTGCCATCAATCCCGTAAATCTGACCTGGTGAAATAAAAACCAGCGTACCATCTTCATAATCATAAGACTGGCATCCGTAACGCATATCTCCGCATTTAATGTATTTCAAAAAAACAGCATAAACGCTCATATGTCTTTTAAAATACTGGTAAGTTGGTATTTCATCAAAATCGACAATACTAACAAGAGGATGTAAAGTCTCTGCTCCTACTGCATCATTGTATTGCTTAACGGTTTCAATCCTATCAATTCGTTCCATAACCAAAAGTTTGTTACAAATTTAGCAAACAGAGTGCTGCAGCTGACCATTTTACTGCAAAATCAGTAAAAATGGTAAGTACATCTGTAGTATGTATACAAAAAGATGCGTTACAATTCCGAAATTTGTAAGAGCTAAAAGTCTTTTCTTATTGAAATTGCCTAAACATTAATTTTTACATCATGAGCTATAAAAAATTTCTGAACTCTATAAGTATATTCACTTTTTTGATAATTATAAATACAATGACTGCACAGCAAAAAGATAAAAATGAACAGGCGTTAAATACACACCAACAAAGCATGGCGGCTATTGCCGCACTTACTGCCACAGGAAATTTAGACCAATTAAAACCTGTAATAAATAAAGGTCTTGACACCGGACTTACCGTAAATGAAATAAAAGAAGCTTTGGTACAGCTTTATGCCTATTGCGGATTTCCCCGAAGCTTAAATGCGATCAACACGCTAATGGCGGTTTTGGAAGAAAGAAAATCTCGTGGAATAAAAGATACTGAAGGCAAACAAGCTTCTGAAGTAACTGTAAAAGACAAATACCAATCAGGAAAAGAGAATCTTCAAAAATTAACGGGGAAAGAAGAAACCGGACCTAAGACAGGTGCCGCTGCTTTTGCTCCTGCGATAGATACTTTTTTAAAAGAACATTTGTTTGCCGATATTTTTAATCGCGATGTTTTGAATTTCCGTCAGCGAGAATTTGTAACCATTTCAGCATTAGCCGCAATGCCCGGAGTCAAACCACAACTAAAGGCGCATCTTAATATGGGTAAAAATACCGGAATCACAGATGCACAGCTTTTGGAGCTTACTTTTATTATCGAAAAAACAGCAGGAAAAACACAAGCCAATGTTTTAAGAAACGCTATTGGTGAACCTGTTACGCCAATTATCGAACCAGATATGATGGTGAGAATTTCTGAAATCGAAATTATTCCGGAATATCTGGAAGAATACAAAGAGATACTTAAAAAAGAATCATCAGAATCAGTAAAACTTGAAGCAGGAGTTATTGCCATTTATCCGATGTTTCAAAAAGAAAATCCAGCACAGATTAGGATAATAGAAATATATGCCAATCAAAAAGCCTATAAATCTCATTTGCAGACACCCCATTTTCAGCATTATAAAACTGCAACTTTAAAAATGGTAAAATCTTTAAAATTGGTAGACATGACTGCCTTAGATCCTGAAATGATGCAGCTTATTTTTGAAAAGATCGGAAAATAATTATAACGAAATAAACCAATATCCAATGATTTAGGTTATTTAGAACTTAAAATATGGATAATTATAGACTTCTTTTGAAAAAAAGATCTTTATCGAATTACTCTTTTAAGTTCACTTCTTTTTTCTCGCCATCCTTATCTATGGTTACTCGCTTTTCAATATTGGCCTTATCTATATAGCCTTGTCTGGCCGTAGCATAATTTGTTGAAGACCCTGTATACCCCCAATAATTATAATAATTGGTATAGCCAGATACATATGAATAATTATAAGAGTTAGAAAAATCAAAACTGGCCATAACCACATACGTGCCCGGCATAAGATCTGCGAATTCAAAATGCCCCTGATCATCATAAACTTTGGCTTTTTTGACACCATATCCAAAATCAGAATTCAAAGGAACCTCTGGCATTTTTTTCTGTTTTCGAATTTTCTTGTTGACTTCAACCCATTCGTCATAATAGGCCGAACTAGGGAAAAGTGTGATCTCTGTACCTTTTGGTGCAAATTGTTTCTTGGCGGTATTCACCAAACCACCCAATTTCTTACCAGCATCAGATCGTGCATAGGCTGTACCAGTAATAACACTGCTGCCTTTAGAAATCTGCTGAGCGACTTTTTCTTTATCGAATTTGTTTTTAATAGGCTGATAATCCAGCTCCTCGTTGGTCGTAATTTCCCACATTCCTTTACCCATAGACATTTCGCGTTGCCAGAGACGATGGTCCTTTTTGTCTACAATATAATTATAAATGGCATTTGTATTTTCTTCCAAAACAGTAACCAGCCATGCTTCGTGCTTACCAGTCCTTGGAGAGTTATAAATGAAACTTTTTACTTCCTTGATTGTGTAGTATTCTACAGGAACAGTAGCATCATCACTATAATAGAACTGAGGGAAACGGGCTTTATAACCTACATCTAACGGTAGTGTTAAAATCATATTATCCGTCCATAACCAGTCAAAAAATACCTCTTTGGGATTCAAATTCAGCTTTTTATTCTTTTTGGTTTTCTTGGTATAATAATTTCCTGTAACCTTTTCACCAAAGTTAAGATCAACTTTTGTTTCCTTAGCATCACTAATATAGGTGATAGGTTTAAGAGTTTGAGCATCCGCTACACTGGTGCGGGCTGTAATAAATGAGTTGTCTTTTGGAGTATAGGAATTAGTCAGACTCAATTGGTTGTTGGCTGCCACAATATCATAAGTTACTGTTCCCTGCTTTACCCAGCTTGTATCCTTAACATAATATACGGTAAATACCGACTTTCCGGGTTTAATGTATTTGGTATTGATATCCTTACTGCCGGGTGCAACTGCCTTTTGACATAATGCAGCAAATGGAAACAGACTAACTGCTAAAACAAGCGCATAAAATTTCATATAAATAATGCTAAAGTTAACGAGAAACAAATTGCCTTATGGGTCAATTTATTAATCAAATATAATAAAAAAAGTTTTTTTTATGACAGCCAAAATTACTGAAGGCAGATACAAAAAACAATACCTGCTTTCATGGTTATTTACGATCAAAAGTTGTTTTCTTTACATCTATTTGATTTCAATTCTTTGTAAATAAGGATGCCTGGAAACTTGCAAACAATAAAGTAAAAATCATTAAATGAAAAATAAATTTTTCATTTAATAATAGTAATATCCCTTTTATTTCAAAATGAATAGTATTCCATTTGTTAGGTGAGAATTTAACAATCCTTCCTGAAAATTGTATAAATTCTACTGCGGTAAAAAATTTAATTTTAAATAATTCTAATTAGAACTATTAGAACATTATTTATGCTATTAATTTTAAACCGATTTATATGAACTACGAAAATTACTCTTATAGCACTGAAGAATTTTCAGGCGATATGACTTACTACGAAGAGCAGCTGTTATTAAATTATGATGATTATCTTGATGCTTTTCAGGCTAAATTAGCTGCCAGTAACCATTACAACTTAGAACTTGGAGACCTGAAAGAGGATTTAGAAGATGATTTTGATTCGGAATATGACGAAAATGACTGGGAAGAAGAAGAATCAGATGATAATCCCAAGGCCAAATAATAGGAATCAGGAAGGACCACCGCTCTTACTGCTAAAATTAAAACAGGATTCACGGTTTTGTTATAACAGGTGAAAAAACAAATTTTAAAAAGAGGATATACTGAAAAGTATATCCTCTTTTTAATTAATAATCCATCTCATTTTTACACGATAAAAATAGTATCATATCTTGAATCTACCTTTTTGCATGACATTTCTTTTTTTTAATACTTTTTTGTCAATATTTATAGTATATAATTCTGCTTACAACGCAAGCACATCTAATTCTTAATTATTTAAATACTACATAATTTTTTATCATTTTATTTAACGATATCATTTTATAATACCCAAAAAAGTATACAAAATTTACGTACAAGATTTTTACGTACCTAAAATCGTACTTTTTTACTCCACTTTCAAATTCTTATTAGTCAACTTTGCTATATCAATTATAAAACACTGTTTTTTAGTTGCTTAATTACTGATACCGATAAAAAAAGGCTTCTCTTTAATATCATTTGATGTAATTAGAATCTATTGTTTTACTAACCATTAATTGTTTACTAACCTTAAAGTTTTAAAAATGAAAAAATTCTTCAAATTGACAAGTTTGCTATTTATTATGGCATTAGTGTTTAATTCCTGTGAAAAGGAACAAGATCTAAATGAGCCGCAAGCCACTAACAAAGAAACATTACAAAGTGCTACAGATGCGCAGCAAAACACTAACAAAGCTGCTGCTGCCTTAGCAGGCGGTGGTGCCGGAGCCAGAACGATTACATTGCAAACCAATACACTATCATGTCCCGGTGGTTTGTGTACATCTTACGGCGTTTGGTCAGGTGGTGTTTATACCGTTTGGTTCCAGATGAAATTTAATTCCGGATTTTATTGGAGCAGAGGTGGTAAATGCGGATACGGTATACTAATTGGCGACCAGAACACCGGTGGCGATCCAGGATGGGATGGCAACGGCGGTAGTGCCAGATTTATGTGGTATTGCCCAAGCGGATCAAACACTGCCAAAGGAAGCGGGGCTTACCTCCAACCCTACGTTTATTATAAAGATCAGCCCGGACAATTTGGTAACGATTTTGGGAAAAAATATTATATACAAGAAGGAGTAACATATAACTGTCAGATATCTGTGAAATTAAATACCGGATCAAATACGAACGGATATGTCAAATATTATGTAAATGGTACAGAAATACTTAATCAGACCATTCGTTGGGTAACTAACGATTCTAAACGAAATGTCAATGCAGTAAGTCTTCATACCTTCCGTGGCGGTAGTCAAAGTTACTGGACAGCTCCGGTAACAAGTTCTATTTATTATGCTAGTGCCTCTTGGGATGCTCAATAAATAGTTGCAAAATTAGTCCTAAGATCAATAGTTAAAAATTCCATTTCTTGAAACTGTCTTCAAAAAGTTAGATACTATTTGAGGGCAGTTTTTTTTAGATCGCTTTTTTTTCTTTCTAATATGTCTCTTTATAAATCACTCATAATTAAAGAACTCTTACTTAAAATTCTATAAGAACAAATAATACTGTTGTCCTTAATTTTGGATAAGGCCATAAGATCTATAAATAATAATTTCTAATCACTTGGCACTACAAATAGTAATCTCAAAATTAATTCATTTTAAACACACTGATATGATAACAGACGACAACAAAAATTACAATCCGGGAGATCGTAATTTAATGCAGGATTTACAAAATCAGTTGCAACCTGAAAATTTTAATAACGGAGATGACCCAACTGTGGAATCAATCTCTTATCAAAATACCAATTTTACTTCTGATGATGCTTCTGACAGAGAACCACTATCTGAGACTGATCTAAATGAGGACACTCAGGAAGAAGATGAGGCCAATAATCCCGAAGAAAACTTTGATGAAAATTACAGTGAATCTGAAAATTTTGCAACAGATTGATTTGAGAAAATCTTACAGGATGATATCAAAAACCTTAAATTATATCCCGAATCCTAACTCAGAAGTTTAATTTCAAACTTTTATATCAATACAAAGCCTTTTAGATTCAAGTTCTAAAAGGCTTTTTTGTTATTACAATAGTGATATTTAACATCGTAATGGATTGCAAATGTTTAATGTTCGATCGATAATCACTCACTTCATTAAAAAATAAAAACCAAAAAAACGATTTAGAGCTATTATCAACAAAAATAATAGCAATGGCCATTTTTAGTTTTAAAATACTAAAACGTTTTAGTAGATTTGTGATATTACTTTTAAAACTATTCAATTCAAATAAAATAAATAACCACAAATAGTTACCCGTTATGAACAATCAAAAAAAGAGTTTATTACTTATTGCAGTTATGGTACTGTTTTCAAGTTTTTCAGAAATAAAAAGAAACACTAACTCAAAAAACAATTTTTACAAAGATGAGATGGAGCAACTTCACTCAGCAATTGAGAAAAATTTTCATGATAGTGTTTCAGGTTATTATTTTGTTGATTTAGATCCTGTCAAAAGAGAAACAAAATTTGGACATAAAAGGGAATATAGCTGGTTGTGGGCACTTTGCGCTATGTTTGAAGCCACAAATGAAATTGAAAAAGTAGATAAAAAAGCGAATTTAGTTGACGGCATTGTCAAAAGTATGCAGCCTTACTACGATCCTGCACCACCTAAACCCGGATATGGTGAATATATTGTGCAGCTGAGCAAAGGACAAAGATATTACGATGATAACCAATGGATTGGAATAACTGCCTTAGATATTTATGAAAGAAACGGAAAGAAAGCGTATTTCGATTTAGGAAAATCGATGTACGATTTTATGATGACAGCATCAGATTCAAAACTAGGTGGCGGATTGTACTGGCGCGAAAATGATTTTGAAACTAAAAATACCTGTTCAAACGGACCAGGAATTATTGTTGCCCTTAAAATGTACAAAGCAACAAAGGAACAAGTATATCTTGATAATGCATTGAAGATCTACAACTGGACAAATGAAAAACTGCAAACACCAACCGGCTTGTTTTATGATAATATAAAGGTGACAGATGGAAGTATTGGTAAAACTATCTATTCCTATAATACAGGAACAATGCTTCAGTCTAATGTGTATTTATACGAACTAACAGGTGATAAAAAGTATCTTAAAAAAGCAATCGAAATAGCAGATAGTTCTTTACTTTATTTTTACGGAGGAGACAAATTTAGAGATGGTTATTGGTTTAATGCCGTTTTATTGCGCGGCTATCAGCATCTTTTAAAATACGATAAAGACCTGAAATACATTTCAGGATTTAAAAAATGTCTGGATAATACTTTGAAGGAAAACAAAAACGAAAAAGGATTATTTTCCGCAAGCGATGGTGTGTACAATTTAGTAGAACATGGCGGAATGCTAGAAATATTGGCCCGCTTCTCTTATCTTGAAGATCACTATAATTTGGCAAATAAAAAGTAATTTACTTAGCGATAAAACATTGGTTAATAGTAATTAGACCAAACCTTTTACTACAATAACAAAATAAAAAAACATCATGAACAAATTAACGTTAGCTGTTTGCTTCTCTTTTTTATGTCTCGCATTGCTGGCAACTGAGAATGTATTTTCTCAAAACGCTGCTGTAGCTAAGAAATCTATTATTAGTAAAAAGAAAATGGGACAGGTTCAGGGACAGGATGTTTTCGAGTATACTTTACAAAATAAAACAGGAATGCAGGTTCAGCTGCTTACTTATGGCGCGGCAATTACGAATATTGTAACGCCGGACAAGTATGGTAAAATGAGCAGTGTGGTATTGGGTCTTGACTCGCTTTCTCATTATGCGGGGAAGGAAAACTCATTGATGGGTTCTACGGTTGGTCGTGTTGCTAATCGAATTTCAAACAGAAAATTCACACTTGACGGACAAGAATATACGCTGTCGTCTGATATTCACGGAGGTGTTAATGGTTTTGATAAACACATTTGGAAAGCCAAAGAAATAACAAAAAAGAATGAGCCTACAGTTGAAATGACCTATTTAAGTAAAGATGGCGATGAAGGTTTTCCCGGAAATTTATCGGTTACGGTAACTTTTACACTCAAAAATAATAATGATGTCGTTATTGATTACAAAGCCACTACAGACAAAGCCACTCCGCTTGTGCTGACCAACCATACCTATTTTAATCTTTCGGGCGGAAGAAATCCTAAAGCATTAAATACCGAATTAACTATTTTTGCCGACCAATTTCTGGAATATGGAGATGGCAGTATGGTAACCGGGAAGATTCTGAATGTAAAAAACACACCGTTTGATTTTACTTCGCCTAAAACAATTGGCAAAGACATCGAAAAAGTACAGCAATACACAAACGGCTACGATGTGACTTTTGCTTTGCGAAACCAAACGGGTAAATTAGCTTTGGCAGCAAAAGCTTTTGAACCAATAAGCGGCAGGGAATTAGAAGTTTATACAACCGAACCGGGAGTTGTATTTTATTCAGGAAACTGGTTAAGCGAAAAAGTAAAGGGACGCAACGGAATTCCTTATACTAAAAATGGTGCATTCTGTCTCGAAACACAGCATTACCCAAATTCCATCAACACACCTGCTTTTCCCAATACAGTTTTACGACCTAAGGAAACATTTACTTCTCAAACTATTTACAGGTTTCTTGTGCGTAATGATTAATTATAGCAAATAGTACTAAGAGTTATTTAGCTTAAAAGCCCTTTTTCTTGCGGAAACGGGCTTTTTTTATGTCTTTTTAATAATATTCGTCAGTACACCAAAAAGCAAACTTTTTTATCTGCTTTTGATAAAAAAACTTCTTTTTTATATCAAGTTAAATTTGCATATTCGTAACAAATACAATTTGGAATGAACGACTACTTAATTGGAATAGGAAAAAGAATAAAGGATATTCGAAAAAAAAATAAAAAAACAATCAGTACCGTTGCAAATGCTGCCAATGTGAGTAATGGTTTAATATCCCGAATTGAAAATGGAAGAACCATACCATCGCTTCCTGTTTTATTGAATATTATCAACGCTTTAGAAATTGAGGTTTCTGATTTTTTTGAAGGAATGCCAAAACCTACCGGAGAAAATTATATCGTTTCCCGCGCTGAAGATAATTCTATTATAGAAAAAGAAGACGATGCAAAAGGATTTACCTATCAGTATATTTTTGGAAAACAGCTTTCATCAATTGGTTTTGAAGCCGTTTTGCTGGAAGTAAAACCTGATTCTAAAAGAGAAAAAGTCGAAACGGACGCTTTTGAATACAAATACATGCTTTCTGGAGAATGCGTTTATATTATTGGTGATGATGAAGTACTGATAAAAGAAGGTGACTCGATATTTTTTGACGGAAGAATTCCGCATGTTCCCATAAACAGAAGCAAAACCACCGCTAAAATGCTGGTATTATATTTCTTCTTTAATACCCAAACCGAATAAACTCCGTATAACTTTTATAGCTTGATTAATAAAAACTTTACGCCTTTGCGCGCAAATTTCCAGCGGCTAAAAAAAGAAGCTTATTATTTAATCTCGCAACGACGCAAAGGCGCAAAGTTTTTGAATTGCATTGTTTTAATTCTTTATTTTCGGTCCTTACTTATTGATTAAAAAAACTCCTCCTCATCAAGGGTAACAAGGAGGAGCAAAAAAAAACAACAACTAATTTACAAGAGTATCGCTCTTAATTCTGTCAGACTGTTTACTATAATAGTAGGATTTGCATGCTGAATTTGTTCTCTGGTTTGCGCACCTGTCAAAACTCCAGCCGTCATACCGCAATTGGCACTTTTTCCTTCTTCGATATCAATAGCAGAATCGCCTACTTTTAGGACTTTTTCAGGATCTTTTATTCCTGTTATTTCCATTGCTTTCAAAATCATATCGCCGTCAGGTCGTCCGTTTTCTACATCGTCAGAAGTTACCATAGCGTCGATGGTTTCTCCTACTGACCATCCTAATTTTGTGAGTAAATTTTGAGCTGTAGCAAAATCATATCCTGTATTTAAAACTACTTTAATGTGCTTGTTTCTTAAATCAGCAAACAATGTTTCAGTGCCCTCAAAGCTTTTTACCTCTAAATTCGCATATGCTGTTGCCAATGCCGGTTTAAAATTAGAAAATGCTTTTTGAGCCGTTACTTCAACAGTATCAGAATCGGTACAATTTGTCAGCACATCAAAAATGGCCTGATATTTTTCTTTACCTGCACCATAATGCAAAACATCGTCTAATGATATGTTATACCCTTCATCATTAATCACTTGTTGAACTGTTTTATACACTACATTTCCTTCATCTACAGTTGTTCCGGCCATATCAAACACTACCAGTTGTATTTCTTGCTTCATTCTTATTGATTAAAAATTTTAAATATATTTTCTTTTGAAAAACCGGCACTTCCGGTCATTCCCTTTCCTCCTATTCCCGTTATTATATGAATATTTTTGCCTATTGTATGCTCAAAAATATCTTTGGTTTTGCATTGGGAATACATACCAAACCATCTGTTTTGGATTTCGTAAGTAGGCAAATCGATGATTTTTTTGGCTTCTGCGATCATAAAATTATCGATGTCCATATCCAGATTAAAACCTAAATCGTCTATATTTTCTGCCGATGCATATTGATGCGAATCTCCTAAAATAACAGATCCGTCTGCTGCTTGTTTAAAGAGAATATGTACGCCCCATTTTTTTTCTAAAGAATTTGGATCTTCTTTTGCTTTAATTTCTTTGAAAGAAGGACACTCATAAAAAGATTCATAACGCCTGATGGACAATCCTGTCAAAATTGATCCGTCTAGTTTATAGTTTTTCTGAGGCTTGGTTTGTAACATTTGCAATTTTGAAACCTCTAAATCACTTTTGAAAAACAATTCGGGATATAAATTTTTAAATTCGCTTCCGTTGCAGATAATTACTTTTTTGGCAAAATAATTTTCTTTTGATGCACTTTCTAAAACAACCCCATCAGCTACATTTTCGCAGTTTACAATAGCGGTATTGGTAATTAATTTTAATCCTAAATACTCCATCATATAGTCCTGAAGTCTGTAGATCATCGTTCTGGGTTCTACCGTAACTTCGTCGGGAAAAAACAATCCTGCTTTTACATAAGTACTATTCAAACCAGGATATTTATCCAGGCATTCTTTTTTATTCCATAAAACCGAAGCATAATTATTGGCTTTGTTAATCTGGAACAATTCTTCAATAAGCTGTACTTCTTCATCATTTGAAGCCAGATAAACCGATCCGTTTTGTCTCACAGAAATATCAAACTGACTTTGTATTTCTTTATAAATAGCTAAACTTTCTCTTCCGTAAGTTTGCCATTTCGAATCCATTCCCGAAGGTACTACTTGTCCGAAATTTTGAATTGTAGCGCTTTTAGGCATTTTGTCTTTTTCGATAATGGCCACTTTCATTCCCGCTTTTAATGCATGATAGGCATGAAAAGTTCCTAAAACACCGCCACCTACAACGATTAAATCATATTGTGTTTTCATGTAAAACGAATTGATAATTTATATTTTGTTTTTTAATTTTTTTCTTTTTTCTGTTCAGGTAAATCATGGAACTTATGGTAACAACGATTCCCATGAGGGCAATTAGGTACGCACCATCCATAAAAAAATCCAACCAGGATAAATTGGGCTGCCCAAAGTTTTTGTACAGCAGTACGGCAACGCTTCCCAGATATCCAAATGCATCGGCGATGTAAATAAAAAATCCTGCATTTCCTTTTATTTTAAAAGCAGCAATAAAGCGGTCAAAAAACAAACAATTAAAAGGAACATAACAAATGTACAGACCAAAACCTGATACCACCATCCAGCTAAACGGACTAATGTTTTGTGTATGAAATAAAAAAGTAGAAACTCCAATAGAGACTGAACCCAATAAAAGCAATATCTGATAAAAGAACAAGGCTTTCATATTGTCTCTAAAATAGAATGCAGCTCCCAGAACCAACAGTACAATGAAAGCTACTATTATTTCTGAACTGGTATACACCCCAATATCATCTTTATAACCAATACTGTCCCATAATTCGCGGGCAAAATTATCCCTGAAATCCCTAAAAGCAGTGAGATACGTATAAAACAAAACCCAAATTGTGATAGGAAATAAAAATTGCAGCACTACCTTTTTCCTGTCTTTATTGGTCATCGGAATACGTTCTGAGCGCAAAGCAATGTCTTCTGCCGATGGTTTTGGGATTCTTTCTAACATCCAGGCAAAAAACAATAACGGGCCCACAAATAAAAGACCTGTAATTGCCGGCATCCAAAACGCTGAAAAATGCAACGAATCCATCACAAAAAATCCTACTGATTTTACAACTCCGCTCGACACAATAAAACTGGTACTTAGCGCAACGCCTAATATCTCTGTAAATTTTCTTCCTTCGAGATACGAAAAGACAATTCCCCAAATCATTCCTAACGGTACGCCGTTAAGCAACATAAAAAAGATATTATAAGGTTTTGGAACCAAAGCAAAAAACACCAAAGCGATCTCTGAAATGCCTATTAAGCCCAACAAATAAAATATTCGCTGATTTGCTTTTAGTTCTGATATGATTTTGATTCCGATGAACTTAGAAATCACATAACCAATAACCTGAGCAATTATTAAAAGTATTTTATAATCGATATGAAATACCTCTAAACCTTCGAAAGTAGCAACTGTAAAAGGCTTTCTAAAAGCATACATACAAAAATACACTCCAAAAGAAGCTACAGATGCATTCAAAACAAAAGGCAGGTTTGATTTTTTACCTTGCATCTGAATTATTTTTTAAGGATTTGTAATGATTGCCCTTTCATTTGAGCATCTTTCGCAGCATCAAATAATTGTAATATCGTGGGTGCAATTTGATTGCTGTATAATTGTTCTTTTGCTGTTGCTTCTCCTGTCGCCTCCACACTATTTCCAAACACAACTAACCAAACCTGATCAGCTCCGGCAACTTTAGATCCGTGATCTCTCCATTGTTCTAATGGTTCTGTTCCGCGGCCGTGATCTGTCGAAATAATAAAAATGGTATTGTCTTTATAAAAAGAATCTTTTTGGGTAAACTTCCATAAATCTTCAATTAGTCCATCAGCTGCATTTGCTGATTTTAAATAAGCCTGATAATTGCCATCGTGCGCAAAATCATCTGTTTCTCCGTAAGAAATGTAAACCAATTCCGGATGTTCTCGTTTCATATATTCTAAAGCATAATTTGAAGTAAAAGCATCAAATCGAACAGAATCCCAAGGTGATGGCACTTTTGGCTGCAGTTCATTTAAAAACTTTTCTCTCTCTGAAAGTTTATTTCCTTTTACGGTTTCAAAACCTGCATTTACAGGTATTCCGGAACGTTTTTGATTGATAATAAACGGAAAAACATCCCAACTCCCAAAAGCAGCAACTTTACCTTTATACTTAGAAAGCGTATTGATTTTCTCTAAAACCGTAGTATTAGGATTGTCGAATTTATCATTGCTGTTAATTTGTTTATCATCAGCAGCTCCGGTCAAAATCTCGTTGTAACCCGGATAAGAAAACCACATGGTATTGGTCAGGTTTACATTGCTGCCTAAAGTTCTATTACCGTGCAATTGTCCCATTTTGGTAACCTGATTCCAGAAAAAAGGCATCAGGGCTGCTCTTCTTTCCTGAGGCGTATTCCTCCAAAATCTTTCTTTTACCGCTGTGGTATCTTCTGCATATTTTTTTATAATTAATTTGCTGTCAGCTCCGCTAAATAATTCCTGCCAGCGAAAACCATCTAAAGTAATAAGTACTACTCTTGGATTTTTTGCCGCTTTTTTTTGCTGTGCCCCTGCTCCTAAAACACTAAAAACACATAATGCCGTTACAATTAGTTTTTTCATTTTGTTTATTTTAAATCGTTTAATCGTTTTTTTTTTAAGCTTCTAATGAAAGTTCGTTCAGACTTTCTTCGAGTATATTTAAGGCCGTTTGCAATTCTTCTCTCGTAATCATCAAAGCTGGTGATAATTGCAAAACATTTCCTGCTGATACTTTAAAACTTAACCCTTTCTTCATACAGCTGTACATTACTTTTTCTGCTTCTTCAAGCGCTTTTTTTTTGGTTGTTCTGTCTTTGACCAATTCTACAGCCCACAAAAGGCCTTTTCCTCTTATATCGCCAATAACAGCATAGTTTTCTTTTAATTTTCGAAGTGATTCTTCCATAAACAAAGCATCTTGATTTACTTTGTTTAAAAGATCGTGATCTTCAATAAAATTGATAGTTGTTAAGCCTGCAATTGCTCCAAGCGGACTTTTTTCATGCGTATAATGTCCTAAAGAAATGTCGCCAAAAACATTATAATCATCTCTGGTAACAATTGCCGCCTGTGGTATAATACCACCTCCTAAACCTTTGCCAATGCATAAAATATCAGGCTCGATATCATAATGCTCAAAGGCAAACATTTTACCGGTTCTGCCTAATGCAATCGGGATTTCGTCTAAAATGAGTACAACACCATATTGAGAACAGAGTCTTCTGGCTTCTTTCCAGAAGTTTTTTGATGGAATCTGAACATCTGTATTCCGAATCGTTTCGGCGATAAAAGCACCAATATCATTTTCTTTAGAAAAAACATATTCTAAATATTCTAAACACTTTTGTTCGTTATTTTCGAAAATACCACGATAACTTGTTGGCGGAGGAATGCGTTCGACGCCGGGCATCATTGGTCCCATGTAATCCCTGAAAACAGATTCCCCGCCAACGCTTACGGCATCTAGCGAAGCTCCGTGAAAAGAATCCCAAAAAGAAACTACCTTAAATTTTTTGGTTACCGCTCTGGCCAGTTTAAGCGCAATTCCTATGGCAGAACTTCCGTTAGGAGTCAAGAGTACGCGATTTAAATCTGACGGACATAATGATGCTAATTTTTCGGCAAAATCAATTGCGGGTTTATTCGTAAAACGCCTTGGAGAAAAAGGAAGTGTTTGTAACTGAGCAATCAGATTTTCGATCAATTTGGGGTTTGCATATCCAATTTGGTGCACGTTGTTTCCGTGAAAATCCAGATAGGTTTTCCCTTTAATGTTTTTAATAAAAGGTCCTTCACAAGATTCTAAAACGTCTAAACACGGAGTAGACATGGCCTGATGCAAAAAATAACGCGCGTCTTTTTCTAAGAGACTCTTTGTTAGCTCATCAGTCTCAGAGGTATTCCAAAGCGCTCTTTGCGGCGTTAGATTAATATCACCTTCTGTCTTTTTATTGGTATTGAGATTATTCATTTAATTCTCTTTTTATATTTTGAACTATTAGTTTCAATCAACGGTTGAAAGTTTTCCATTTATGCCGCCAGGCATTAAATATTGGTAGAAATAATTAAGTTCTTAAATATGTTAGCGTGCCATAGGTACGCTACAAACGATAACTATTGCGTACCTACGGCACGCTAAATTTATTCCTGTTCCTGTTTTCTACCAATGTTTGGTGCCTAAAGGCATATCCTGAGTCCGCATCCTAATTATTAATAAAATTTGCGGCTTTTCGCTCCAATTCATATGCATTAAGAAATCACAATCAACGACTTATTAATATTTTAGCTTAAAAATCGAAGAAGGGATAATTTGTTTTGGCATTCCGGCTGTTTCATAATAAACATCCAGCCAGCCTCCTCCGCTTCCATTAAACCAAAGTACTTCCAAAGGATATTTTCCTGGTTTTAGCTTAATTTCTCCTGATTTTTCTATTATACCGTGATCACCGTCATTGTTGGCAACAACCTCATTATTAAGCTTTAGAATGCTTCCATCATCTGATCTGGTATAAAACTTATAAGTTCCTTCTTTTTCGATAGTAATTGTGGTTTTAAATCTTACCACAGTATTATCCTTGATTTTCTGATTGATTTCTTCGGAACCTATTTCGAAACAATTTCCTTTTTCATTCGGAGTCAGATTGTCTAAAAAAGGAATACTGTTTAAATTAGACAAATAGAATATTTCGTAAGAAACCGGAGGCCGAAAACCAGCAGGAATCACTCTGAAAAAAGCTTCACTTACCAAACTGGCAATACTTCCGTTCTTAAAAATGGCACTTTTTACCACTGTATTTTTAGCTGTTTTAAAAGGAGCCTGATACAATTGAGATTTCCCTGTAGGCATTGCACCATCAGTTGTATATCTGATTTCACCTTCTCCGCCCGGGTTTTCGATTACGACATCGGCCTGACTGGTAAATAAACCGCCAGCCCTTTTGCTTAAAACGGCTTGTGGCTGAATTACAGGTTGTTTGACTCTTTTAGTAAGCGGATAATGGTCTTTTTCGCTGTATCCCTCAAAAGCATTTTTAACGGGTCTGCCAATACAAGCCATTGGCATTTTCAAACCTAAAGCAAAAGCCACAGTTGCAGCATTATCATATTGGTAAACCGGAAATTCTATCGTATAATTTTTCTTCACTGATTTTCCCCAGACAATAAACGGAATCTCGACTTCCTGCAACGATTCTCCGCCATGACCTTTGCCTAAACCTCCGTGATCAGCACTTACAATTACTACCGTTTCATTGGCCATTGCTGAACTTGCTATTGCCTGCAAAACCTCGCCCAATAAAACGTCTGCTTTTTCTACTGATTTGTAATACTCAGGACTGCCATGACCGTATTCGTGTCCGGCATGGTCAACATGATCAAAATGTACGAACGTAAAAACGGGCTGTTTTGACTGTATATAATTGCTGGCTTTAAGAGCAGTTTCGCCTTCTGTTTCAGGATTAATATCATAATTAACAGCACTTTTTTCGAATAGTCTTCCAAAACCTGACCAATGATAAATCGCTCCTATTTCGGCATTTTTTTTCTGATCGTGAATCAGTTTAAAAATGGTTGGAAAAAGAAAATCCTCGCCTTGTACCACTGTAGGAAGAACAAAATTATTTTTCTCCCAATCGTTAGATGTTATTCCGTGCTGTTCCGGCCCCGCGCCCATAATCATTGTTGCCCAATTGGTACTGGAACTTGATGGCAGTACCGCCCTTGCATGCATTGTAGAAGCACCTTCTTTCATTAGTTTATGAAAATTGGGTGTTTTCGCATTTTCAATTCCGTTAGGACTTAAACCGTCAAAACCAATGACTACGACATGTTTTACTGCCTGAAACTCTTTTTTATTTTGAGAAAAACAAGACCATAGCGAGAATATCGCTATGATCATGATGGTATTTTTGGTGTGTTTCATTTTAATGTTATTTTAAAAGCCACATGACAGCATTAATATCATCTGTTCCTCCGTACTGGCTGTTTAATGCGGCTTTTACGTTTGCAGCATTATTATCAAATTCTCCTTGAGGATATTTCCATCTCAACGGAATTTTTCCTCCGTTTTTATTAGCAGGTCCCACATTAAAAGCAGGAATTCCGGTTCTTCTGAAATTGAAGTAAGCCTCTCTTTCAGAATTTTGAAAAAATGCGACATACTTTTGCGTTAAGATTTGTTCTAATCCATTTGCATTGTTTCCTTTATAAACCACATTGGTACTGGCTAAGAAAGTGGTAATATCTGAGCTGCTCACGGCGTAAAAATCCATTGAAGCTTTTATTCCTTTAGTATAAAAATCTGCTGCATCACCGGCAATCCATCCTCTGTTTATGGCTTCTGCAATGATAAACTGCTGCTCAGCGTAACCAATTAAAGTATAGGCTTCTCCTACATACGAGCTGTAATATCTTTTTTCATTAGGATAAGACAATTTACCCTGATCTGAAGCCACCTGCATAGGGCCTTGCTCATCTCCTGTATTGGCAGCTACATACGCATTCATATTGAAAGGATCTGCGCTGTTAAAATAAAAAGCAGCAGGATCGGCCACTTTATATATTCTTGGATCATTAGTGGCTTTTAGAATATTCAAATATGTGCCAGCCATGACATTTCTGTTTCGGTTACGACCAAAGTTTCCGGGATTTAAAGGGAAATTGTTTAGGTTTTCATCCGAGAAATTGCGCTTCATATTGTCCTCAATTCCTGTCATTAAAGGATATTTAGACGGATTTTCGATCATTTTCTTCAACTCATCGGCAACGTTTATATCTGCTGTTTTTTTGCTTAAGCTAATTAATACTCTTAGGTGAAAAACATTGATTGCTTTTTGCCATTTGTCTAAATCTCCGTTGTATAAAAAATCTCCGTCTACATTACCTGTTCCTACTTCGGCCTTTGCTGCCGTAATTTGATCGTTTGCCTCATTTAAAAGTTTCAAAACTTCGATATACACTTCTTTTTGAGTATCGTATTTAGGTTGTGTAATGGGCTGGCTGCCATTTGCCTGTAATGCTTCTGACATTGGAATATCACCCATTCTTTTGGACATATAATCAAAGAAATACGCCTTGAAAAATTTGGCTAATGCACCGTATTTATTCCTTGAATCCAGTTTTGAGGCTTCTTTTTCCATTGCCGTAACATTCGATAAGGTAGTATACCGCATAGGTCCTGATCCCCAATTGTAATCCTGTTCTCCGTAATAATCAAAGGAAATTGCCCAAAACTGATTGTCTCTTTGTGCACCCGACCAAGGGCCTTCGTCATCAACATTATTCATGACTCTTAAAACCTCTGTTAACAGCATCGAAGGAGGAACGCTTGTCGCCTTGTTTGGATCATCGGCTAAATCTTCAAAATTCGTACAAGATCCTGCAAGCAAAACCATTGCCATAATCAACATGGATTTATATAGTTGTATTGTTTTCATTTTTACTGGTATTAAAATTTTAAGTTTAAGTTGATACCATAACTTTTTACGGTTGGAGTTTGAAGCGGTGAATCGCTTTCATTTAAAAACTGATCTAAATCGATGTTTTTGTGTTTAGAGAAATAAAGTAAATCCCTGCCGACTAATGAGATAGAAGCATTTTCTATAAACGATCTTTTTGTAAAAGAAGCTGGCAAAGTATACGTTACGCTTATTTCTCGCAGTTTAAAGAAAGTTTTATCTATAATATTGGCTGCATAATTACCATGATATGATTTGGCATAATCCTGATAATACATTTTAGTCGTGTTTTGAGCAAAGGTTCTGGTATCAGTAATCGTATTTCCTTGTCCGTCTGTGATTAATTCTCCACCTGTTATTACCACTGCGTCAGTTACATATGATTTTACACCAATAACATCATTGGCACGTTCCGGAGTATTACTATCTGCATGTCTACCGCTTTGCCACATTTTTTGGTTGACATAGTTTTCTATTTTTCCTCCGTATCTTCCGTCAAAAGTAAAATTCAATGCTATATTTTTATAACTCACATTGTTGGTAATACCCATTGACCAGTCCGGAGCTTTATACCCCACCTTTGTCTGGTACGGATTGATAAGTGGTTTTCCGTCATTTCCTACGATAAGTTTACCATCATTTGTTCTCATAAAATCATTAATATAAAAAGCATCTACGCGCTCTCCTACTTTAATTCTTCCGTTATTTTCGATTCCGGCATACACTTCTTTTAAATACTCTTTGTAAGTAGACCAGTTCACATTAAAATCCCAGTTAAAATCTTTGCTTTTGATAGGTTTTACAAATAGAGAAACTTCTACACCTTTTGTTTTTGTGGTAATTCCGTTTTGTTTACTTCCTTGATATCCTGAAGTTTCTGAATATTTTAAATCAAAAATCTGCGGTCCGTTTGTATTTTCGTAGTACGTAACATCAAAACCAAATCTGTTTTTAAACATTCTGGTTTCCATCCCAAATTCAATCGACGAGTTAAAGGCAGGCTCTAAATCTTTATTCGATAAAATTTCAGAAACATAAGCTGCATTATACGTTTTTCCCCCTACTGTAAAAGGATCCCTAAGTCTGTACGTATCTAAATTGCTATAGATATCCAGTGATCCGCCCACTTTTGCATAAGAGGTTCTAACTTTTAAGAAATCTACCAGCGGAATTTTTACTACTTCACTCAAAACAGCACTTAAACCCACTGATGGATAAAAGAAGGTATTGTTTTGTTCCGGAAGTCTCGAATCTGTATCGAACCTTCCTGTTGCACCTAAGAATAAAAAGGATTTATAAGACAAATCCATAGATCCGTACCAGCTGTAAGTCTGAAAATGACTGTTGAAATTAGTAGGCTGAACCGGCGTTTGAGAGTTGCTTAAAGTGTATAATCCCGGTATGATTAAATAATTTGTAGAGGCAAAAGAATTACGGGCTTTATCAATATTGATATTGGCTCCAAGAGTAGCTTTTACCTCGAAATTACTGATTGTTTTATGGTAATTTACCATTAAATCGGAATAACTTTTGAATCCGTAGTTGTATTCTTCCTTATAATCTCCCTGCCCTTTATCTCTGTCATAAGTCGTCATAGAATAAGGAAATTTTTCATTTTTAAACAAATTCGTCAGGGCCATATTTGTTCTTACCAGCATATCAAAATCACTGCTAAATTTGTGATTAAGACTTATTTGGCCTGAGTAATCATTTTTGTAGTACCCTCGTAACCATTCATAAGCCATGAAATACGGATTGTTGTAACGCGTATATTCAAAATTCTTTTGCTGTATCCCTTCTTTTCCTTTTTGCCAGTAGTCTCTTAAATCTCTAATATCATAATCAGCACCACCCCAGATTAGCATATTGTAGATATAACTATTGGGTCCGTATTGCACATTTGGATTGTTTGGAGAAGTTTGAAAACTAAAATTAGAGCTTGCATCAACCCATGTATTATCGCTAAGATTGTATCTTCCGCTTAAATTAAAATTGTAAATATTTAATTTTGTATTAGGGTTAATTCCTTCCTGATACGTATTTGAAAGTGAGAATCTGATATTCCCTTTTTCAAAGTTGGAAGCAAGTGCTAAATTGTTGGTCGTAAGAAGACCGTTTTCCATAAAATTTTTAAAATTGTCTTTTCCTCGTGCCAGCCAAGGAGTTGCAATTAGTTTTCCGTTAGCATCTAAAGGGCTGTCATATTGGGTAATTAACTGCCCTTCAAATCTTGGTCCCCATTGATCGTAATCTGCATCGTTGATACCGCCACCTTTACCATCAACAAAAGCATAATTTCCGTAAGAACCCGGACCATACGCATTTTGCGTTTTTGGCAAAGCATTATAACCACCCTGAAACATCGTATTGTGATTGAACTCTACTACATACGATTTTTTATTTTGCGTACCTCTTTTTGTCGTAATCTGAATGGCTCCGTTTCCTCCTACAGATCCGTAAAGTGCAGCCGCATTGGCACCTTTCAGTACATTTATACTTTCAATATCATCAGGACTTATATTCCATGTATCGGTTCCCAAAGGCACACCATCAACTACAATTAAAGGTCTTTTTCCTCTTAAATATAAGTTTGGACTGCTAAAAAACTCCGGCGATGCCGCTACAACTAATCCGGAAACTTTTCCTGACAGAGAGTTCATCACGTTGGCATCTCTTCCTTTAGTTAAATCGCCCTGAACTTCCTGAACTGAATAACTTAACTTTTTCTTCTCTTTTTTAATACCAAGAGCAGTTACAACCACTTCATCTAAATTTTGAGAATCCGGTTTTAAAGAAATGATACCCGATTTTTTGTTTCCCGGATTAAAATTAGCTGTAATGTATCCCATATAAGAAATAACAAGCTGCTCGTTACCTTGTGGCAATTCAATTTCAAAACCTCCATTAAAATCTGTTGTAATTGCAGAAGTTGTTCCTTTTACAAGAACAGATACTCCCGGTAATGGTTCATTTAGTTCATCTACTACTTTTCCTTTAAAAGTAGAAGTCTGGGCAACAATTAATGATGATACCAACATCATTAATAGAATCATTAAAGTTTTAAAATTTTTCATTGGCTTATCAAATAGTTACTATTAGTAATTTTTTACAGCACAAATGTGTAAAAATATTTACTATTAGTAAACTTTTTGATTTTAAGAAATCTTTAACAGGCCTTTATTGAATCATCAAATTAATGTTACGTAAAACTACTACGCTGATTTTTTTTCAATTAAAATCAACCTATTATAAGATCATTATAGAAGAATTATTGGGAAAAGGAATTTCAATATGTGTTAGCTTCCATAAAAGCTGTAGCATATTGGTTTAGAAATGTTTAATTTCTAAAAGGTGAGAATTCTACAACAAATAAACGTTTTGATATAAAAAAAGATACCTGTATATGTCTAATTTTGAGTTCCTTAAACATCTAAAAGTAAACGTCATGAATAATTCAGCCCCAAACAACGACAAAAATCTAAAAAAATGCCCTTACGAAAGTCTGATTTACGGTAATAAAAGCGACTTGGTATACAGAAAACAATATACTGGAGACTGGGGACACTGGGATGACCTTTCGGAAAATACTTCTCCATGTTCCAATTCATATGAGACAAAAAGTAATGACATTACCACATCACAGACTAAGTCGAAAATAGAAAACTAGATTTTTATATATAAAAAATCAATCGAAAAAATTATTTCGAACTGACTTCGATAACAAAAGCTTTTAATTCGGCCATTTTACCATCGCGAAATCGCCAGATGTCGCTATAATCATAATTGACCAATTTACCGCTCTTGTCTTTCAGACTAATTGTACCTATTGCTGTAACAAAATCACCTTCGGCGATTAGATTTTCAACCCTGAATTTTGGAGGTTCCAGATATTCTGCTGCCATATATTCGCGAACTGCTTGCTTTCCTTGCAGGGTTTGATCACCAACAAATGTCCATTTTGTATCATCAGTGCAAAAGGATAAAAAACCTTCATTATCACCACTGCTAACGGCTGCATTTGCTTTTTCCAGTATTGCTTTATTATCCATCATCTTTTATACTTAACTATTTTGCAAAATGATCCGAACATTATAGATCCGGATTTGATGTGTTTAGTATCCAAAAAAAAAGTACCTGCTTTTGGCAGGTACTTTTAAATCATTTCTCATCATATATTAGATGACAACTACGTTTACAGCGTTTGGCCCTTTTTTGCCATCTGCTACTTCGTAACGTACTTCGTCGTTCTCACGAATATTTTCTGATAAACCTGAAACGTGAACAAAAATTTCACTTCCACCGTTTTTTGGAGTAATAAATCCAAAACCTTTTTCTTCATTAAAGAATTTTACTGTACCTTCTTGCATCTTGATATTATTTATTGATCATATATTGGTCATAAATGTACTACATTTATCATTACGATACTGAAAAAGAGTAAATTAGATTAAAAAAAAATGCATTTTTTTATTTTAGCACTAGAATTGCTTAACTAAACCAACTTGAAAAACATATTTATTCTCCCTAAAATCAGGTTATTCGATCGTAAAATTAATAAATCGACCAAAAAAAAATGCCAAAAAAAAAAGAAGCTATTTTGTACTGAAACAGCTTCTTTTTGTTTTTGTTATCGCAATATTTTTAGATAAGCACTATATACGTCGTCCTTAATCGAAGTTCTCAGATAGACTTCGTTTTCGTCTTTTGTACTAAATTCAAATTGAATCAAGGCAGCATCAGAATAATAATACAAGTAATTATCCTCTGCAAATTCAAGATTCGAAATTGGTAAAGTGGATAGTTTTATTTCGAATGCTATTTCACCATTTGCCATATCTATCTGAAACAATTTTCCTTTACGGGTATATCCCCACGCATTATCACTTTCCTCAACAATATATTCGATATTGTCACCTTTAAAGTCTGTTTTCCAAATTTGAGTTCCTGTTTTTGAATCTAAAGCGTAAACTGAAGAAACTTCCGGGCCCTGATCTGCAAAATATACTTTTTTGTCTTTGCTGAATATGCGGTCTTTAATATTATGCTGATTTTCATCTAATTTAAATTGCCATAAAATATCCAGGTTATTTGGATTTAGGGCAAAAAGCACATTTTTTTCATTGGCTACAAAAACATTTTCACCATCTGTTACAGCCTTTCCGTGTATGGCTTCCTCAAAACTTTTTTGTGCAAGAAGTTTTCCTGTATTGGCTTCAAAACTATAAAAATTCGTTCCGCTTTGGGTAAAAACTTTGTTGTCGAAAAAGAGCACCGGAATGTCATTGTCTGTTGCATCAAGTTTGTAGTTCCAGATCAAATTGCCATCCTTTATGTCAAGAGCATAAATGTTGTTATTGGGATCCTGGGTGGTTATAAACAGTTTTCCTTCATCAATGACCGGGATTTGATTTTTTAGTATAATTTGATCTGTAATATTCCCTAATCTTGATTTCCAGAAAATTTGACCGGTTTTGTTATCAATTGCAAAAATTTCACCATTAATAAAAGGAACATAAATTACGCCGTCTTTTAGCGTTACCTGATTGGCGCACATTTCAGTATGAGAATCGCTTGCTTTAACCGTCCAGTTAAAGGCTTCCGATTCTAAATTAAACGACATAAGCGAACCATCATAATCATAAATCAGGATCGATTGACCATCTAAAGCCACTTTTTTAAGCGGATTTATAACCTTATTCGTAACCATATCATTGATGGTTAAAATTTTATTGTTAGAATAATTAGTTTTACCGGATTTTGATACAGCTGCTGTTTGCCCAAACATAGTAACAACCGTAAATACAAATAAAAGCGTTATTAGTGTTTTTTTCATTTTTAAAATTGAGGTTTGATCATTCGATTTCTTTTTTCTTCATGAAAATACTGTTTCAAATACAGCTTTTTCAATAAAAAAGACAGCTTAAAAAGGAATTAAAACATTAAAATTCAATGTACTCAATTCAATAAATAAACCAATATCGAGGTCAAATATAGTAAAAATTTATTATGGAGTTTTAGCGGTTATCTGGTGGTTATTTATAGGATTCAAAAAAACCATACGCTCTTTTCTCTGCATAAGAATACATCGAATCTCGCAACGGAAAAGCACAATGTCCCCCATATTTTGGCGTTTCAAGATACACATAGTCACTTTCTTGCGCTATTGCTCTGGGATAACATCTTTCTCCTAAAAAAGGATCATCAAGAGAATTAAGAATTAAGACCGGAGTAGTAATATCTTTAAGCGAAAATTCAGGAGATACACGCTCATAATAATCATCCCGACTGGCAAAACCATGCAGCGGCGCGGTAAAATAATGGTCGACTTCGTCAAAAGAAGTAATACTGTCAATTTGATCGCTGTTGATAAAATCAGGAAATTGTGCTGCTTTGTATTTCAGCTTTTTCTTAATATCAATTGTAAAATTCTTTAAATACACCCTGTTGAAACCTTGTTTGAGAATAGCAGCACTTGTGGCAATATGCGTAGGAACCGAAATACAGACTCCTGCCTTTATGCGCTCATCGATTTTTGTCCATCCAAAGTAATTCAAAAGCTGCACCCCTCCCATCGAATATCCAATCAAATAAACATCTTCAAATCCTTTTTGCAAAACAAACTGAACCACTTCATCAAGATCATCTACTGCACCGTGATGATAAAGTCTGGGTAAACGATTCATTTCTCCGCCACAAGTACGATTGTTCCAGGCGAAAACTGAAAAATCTTTCTGCTGAAAATAAACGGCACAACTATTATTATACGTTCTACGGGAATCCCCTTCCAGACCATGGCATAAAATAACTGCTTTTTTAGGATCATTGATGATAAAATCAATATTGATAAAATCTCCATCATTTAACTCTATTTTCTCACGAGTGTATCCCGGAGCGTCAAACTTTTTAAACAACGCAGCATAAATAGTAGAAACGTGCCTGTTCCGATGAATAATAGAAGGAAAATTATATTCTGATTGTTCAATTACTGGCATGATAAGAAAATTTGTGGTGGTTCTACAAAGCTAATAAATCAATCCACAAGTAATTTAAAACTGTCTCTTTTATTTTATTTTAAAGAAAATTAATACATTCGTCATCATATAAAATAATGTATTTGATCCGGATATTACAAAATACAAATGCTATTATGTAACAAAAACGACTCAAAAATGAACTAGTTTTGAGATGTTTTACTAAAAAAATATTATTATGAAAAATTTACTAATGCTTTTATTATCAGTTTTCTTTTTTTCATGTCAGCAAAAAGAAAATAAGAAAGCTCCTGTTGCGGCTACAGATTCCATTGCCACAAATGAAAATGAAAAGGAGAAAGAAAATGAAAAAGAGAACCTGCAAACAGGCGACACCATCTTTATGAATTTTAAAAACGAAAAGGGGTTCTTTACAGCCGAAGGTTTAATAGACTCTATTCATCCAAGAGTTTACGTTAAATTTAAAAACGAAGATTTAGGCGATCTAAAAGCTAACATTGTTCCTACTACGGGAAAAGGAAACATTCGTTTCAACCAAATTATTTCTCCTGATAATGCCTCAGATGGTCCTTTTGGAATGGATTTGAATATTCCTCTCACACAAAAAGGAAACTACATTCTTGTAATTGGACATTCGCAAATGGCTGATAATCCTTTTTGGGGTAAATTTAAAGTACAGCTTGAAAACAAAAAGCACTAATTACGAACTGTCATAATTAGTGCCTGATCATAATAGTTTTAGTTTTTCAAAAAATTAAAACTATTATTGACTGCTTTTAATTCATTCCCTACAAACTCAACATCAATAATGGCGGCTTTTCGCGGAGAAACGGCGCTTGCACTAAAATGCGTATGCAACACATAATGCATTTTCTGGTCTTTGTCCCAAAAAATATCGCCGTGACCAATTCCGTTCTGGTTGGTGTTTTTTCGACTAATAATCGGACTGTCTTTTGATTTTTCCCAAGGACCAAACGGACTTTTACTCGTAGCATAACCTACTGCATAATCGATATTTCTAAAATCGTTTGCCGAATAAATCAGATAATACAAACCGTTGTGTTTTAAAACTGTTGGTCCTTCTGTAACCGGCCAATTTGTGTTTTCAGTGTTTTCCCAAGGCAAAGTTCCTGAGATACACTCGGTTAACGTTTCTGGTTTAATACTTTGAAGATCATCATTGATTTCGGCTGCAAAAATTCGGTTTCCGTTCGTTAATTTCACAAAATATAAATATTTTTTGCCATCCTCATCGATAAAAACAAAAGGATCAATCTGGTTTCCGGTTTTAATAATTGGTTCTTTTGTTTCACTCTTAAATGGTCCCAACGGACTGTCACTAACTGCTGTAGCAATATTTTCATTGGCCGTATAAATCATATAAAATTTGTTATTATACGAAAGAACCTGCGGTGCCCAAAAGCCTTTATCTCCATAAGAATCTCCTTTTTTCAAAGCCAGGCCATTTTGTGCTCCAACCGGTCCTTTCCAGTCTTTTAAATCCGATGATGTATAGACCTGAAAACCTTCGCCATTTGGTATATTTCCCGATGTAGTGCCGTATAAATAATAGACCCCGCTATGATAAAAAATCGTAGGATCTGCCAATAAAATAGTACTTTTTTGGATTTCTTCTTTGGGTTTATCTGTATTTTTTTCCTGCGAGCAGGCTGTAAAAAAGCAGAGTAATGTCATTAAACTTAATATTTTTTTCATAGTTTTTGGTTTTAGTTTTTATAGTTTTTTTTAACCGCAAAGTGCGCAAAGTTTTACTTTAAATTGCGTTTAGATGATGTTGAAAAACACAGAGTTCACAAAGCTGTACTTTGAAATACCTTTGAGAGCTTTGTGAAAATCTTTGTGCTCTCTGTGGTTAAACGTTCTTTTAACTTTATAATTTTTTACACAAAGCGCGCAAATTTTTACTTCAAATTGCGTTTAGATGATGTTGAAAAACACAGAGTTCACAAAGCTGTACTTTGAAATACCTTTGAGAGCTTTGTGAAAATCTTTGTGCTCTCTGTGGTTAAACGTACTTTTAACTTTATAATTTTTAACACAAAGCGCGCAAAGTTTTATTTTAAATTGCGTTTAGATGATGTTGAAAAACACAGAGTTCACGAAGCTGTATTTTGAAATGGCTTTGAGAGCTTTGCGAAAATCTTTGTGCTCTCTGTGGTTAAACGCGTTCTTTTAACTTTATAATTTTTTACACAAAGCGCGCAAAGTTTTATTTTAAATTGCGTTTAGATGATATTGAAAAACACAGAGTTCACAAAGCTGTACTTTGAAATACCTTTGAGAGCTTTGTGAAAACCTTTGTGCTCTCTGTGGTTAAACCCGTACTTTTAACTTTATATTTTTACCACAAAGTGCGCAAAGTTTTATTTTAAATTGCGTTTAGATGATGTTGAAAAACACAGAGTTCACAAAGCTGTACTTTGAAATACCTTTGAGAGCTTTGTGAAAACCTTTGTGTTCTCTGTGGTTAAACACGTTCTTTTAACTTTACAATTTTTACCATAAAGTGCGCAAAGTTTTATTTTAAATTGCGTTTAGATGATGTTGAAAAACACAGAGTTCACAAAGCTGTACTTTGAAATACCTTTGAGAGCTTTGTGAAAATCTTTGTGCTCTCTGTGGTTAAACGCGTACTTTTAACTTTACAATTTTCACCATAAAGCACGCTAATCTTTGCGTTCATTGCGTAATTCTTAGCGCTCTTTGCGGTTAAACTTTTCTCATTTCACAGAAAACTGATAATAAGAAACCGTATGATATTTTTGTCCCGGTTTTAAAACAATCGTTGCAAATTTTGGCTGATTGGGTGCATCCGGAAAATGTTGTGTTTCTAAAGCAAATGCTGTTCTAAAATCATCTTTCGAACCTGATTTAAAGGTGTTTTTAGACTTCATAAAATTTCCGCTGTAAAATTGCAATCCAGGTTCTTGGGTAAAAATATCCATTACAATCCCTGATTTGTCTCCTGAAATTGTTGCAGCATGATTCAGTCCGTTTTTCTTTGTTCCGTTGAGAACATAATTGTGATCGTATCCTTTTCCGAATTTTAACTGCTCGTCTTTGGTTTCAATGCGTTCTCCAATCGTATGTTTTGAAGTAAAATCAAATGGGGTATTTTTTACCTCTTTCAGTTCTCCATTCGGAATTAAACCTTCATCCACCGGTGTAAATTCATTGGCATAAATTTGTAATTCGTGATTTAAAATCGTTCCGTTTCCTTCCCCATTCAAATTAAAAAAAGCGTGATTGGTTAAATTAACAACGGTAGTTTTATCAGTTGTCGCTTCATATTCCATTTTTACCGAATTATCATCTGCAATTGTGTAAGTTACTTTTACCTTTAAATTCCCCGGAAAACCTTGTTCTCCATCTGGTGAAACATAACTAAAAACCAACGTATTTTCGTTCGTTTTGACAGCGTCCCAAACCACATCCTGAAACCCTTTCACACCACCATGCAATGCATTTTTTCCATTGTTGAGCGGCACCTGATATTGTTTTCCTTCCAATGTAAATTTTCCTTTTGCAATTCGGTTTCCAACTCTTCCAATAGTTGCTCCAAAATAAGGTTCTGTTGCGTTTTTAAAGCCTGCTGCACTGTTCATTCCAACGACAACATCGGTTGGTTTTCCGTTTTTATCAGCCACCCAAAGTCCCACTAATCTTCCTCCGTAATTGGTAAAAGCCGCTTTGATTCCTTGGTTTTCTATCCAAAATAAATTCACTTTTTTACCATCAATTATCGTATCGAAGTTTTTAGTTTCTAAAACTGTTTTTGCCGAATCTGCTATTTTTTCAGCAGTTTCTTTTGATGGGGCATTTTCTTTTTTAGCGTCTTTACAATTAAATTGAAGAAGTGCCAGCATGATAACAGCCGCTATCTGAATATTTCTCATTTTTATATTTTTTAAGATGTTTTCTAATTTGATGGCAGCGCCAATTTAGTTGCCTCGCTTACAGGTTCTCCCAAAACCGGAAATCCGTTGGCATCCCAATCGATTTTCTGCATTCTTGGTGATCTTTTATTGCCGCATCCTTCTCCCGGATTCGAATTGGCGTGGTATAAAATCCAGTCCTCTTTTCCGTCAGGAGATTTAAAGAAAGAATTGTGTCCCGGAGCATAGACTTTGTTTTTATCGGATTGTTTGAAAATAGGTTCAGGAGATTTTTTCCATGCCGATCGGTCTAATAAGTTATCTCCACCATTAAAAGTTAATAAACCCAGAGCGTAGAAATCGGTCCAGCAGCCGCTCGCCGAAAACACTATGAATATTTTACCGTTTCTGGATAAAAACTGAGGTCCTTCGTTTACATTTACCTGTGCCGGATTAATATCATCATGCAAAGCTCCATGTGTTTCCCAATCGTTTGTTGGCGCAGAAATCATAACACGATCGCCTTCTATTTCAAGCGGATTTTTCATTTTGGCGATATAGATATTCTGCTGTCCGTTAGTATCGCCTTCCCATCCTGCCCAGATCATGTACAATTGTTTTTTATGTTCAAAGACATTTCCGTCAATTGCCCATTTGTCGGTTTTGGCAGCGATTTTTCCTTTAAATACAAAATTTCCTTTAAACGGATCTGATGATTTATTTTCTAAAACATACATTCTGTGATTGTTGTTGTCGCCATTATCGGCTGCAAAATAACAATACCATTTTCCGTTGATGATATGAAATTCAGGTGCCCAGATATCTGCCGAATAATCGGTTCCTTTTGGAGCCGTCCAAATAACTTTACTTTCAGCATTTTTCAGATCAGCTAGATCTTTTGTTTTCCAAAGTTCCAATCGATTTTGCAAAGTATTCGTGTAATAGTAATATCCTTTGTAATACGTGCTGTAAGGATCTGCACCCGATGGTAAAATGGGATTTGTGAATGTTTTTTGCTGTGAATATCCAGTTGAAACAATCGCCAGTAAAAATAGTAATATGTATTTTTTCATTTTATATTTGTTGTTGTTGTTGTTGTGTGTATTTTTAAGCACAAATTGATAAACGTATTTTTGTCATTCCTAAAGAGAAAATCCCACAATTAACTCCGCAACGAGAATGCAATTTTTGTCGATTAAACTTGTCAAACATTGTCCGTGGTTTCAACCACGGGGTGCAATATTATCACACCTTTTATTGCGATCCCGTGGTTGAAACCACGGGCAATGTTTGAAGATCGAAATTAAATTAGGGTACAATTTTGTCATTTCGACGAAGGAGAAATCACACTAGAAATTCCGCAATCAAATCGCTAATTTTTGTCGAATCCCGAGTGTGATTTCTCCTTCGTCGAAATGACAAACTGGAGCTGTTTACTTTCTCAAGTAAACTTTGTCAAAGTTTGAAACTACAAAGTTGCTTCATACTAGAAAACTCTTATTTAATGATTCAAAGCATCAATAACTTCAGTATTAATTTTATTCACCGCTTTAAAATCCATTTTGTCTACTTTTCTGTCGTAGGTCATGAAACCGTTTACTTCGCCTTCGACATCTGTTGTTTGTGTATAAACTGCTGCCGAAAATCCTGTTTTTACATAGTTTTTCAGGATTTTAGCATATTTGATGTATTCGGCTGTTACTTCATTTTCATTTTTGAATTTAACGTAACCCCAATTGTCATTTGCTCTCCATAAATGGCCTTCGAGTGGCAAACCAATTCCGCCGTATTCTCCTAAAACAGTGATTCTTCTGGCATCATACAAATACATTTCCGGTCCAGGATAATTGTGTAAATCCAAAATATCTCCGGTTTGAAAATGATTTCCGCCGCTTGATGAATTCGTTAATCTGCTTGGGTCGTGATTTTTTGTCCATTCGGTAATTTCTACCGTTTTAAATTGTCCCCAGGCTTCGTTAAACGGAACCCAGACCACAATACTTGGATAAGAATACAAATGGTCCATTATTTCCCGCCATTCTTTTCTGTAGATTTCTTCTGATTTTGCTGAACGCTGTAATTCGGTTCCTTCAAAATATTTTCTGTTTTGCCAAAGCGGCTGTTCGTCTCCGCTTGGCATATCCTGCCAAACCAAAATCCCTAACTGATCGCAGTGTGTGTACCAACGTTCCGGTTCGACTTTTACGTGCTTGCGAATCATATTAAAACCTAATTCTTTTGTTTTAATAATATCATATTTCAAAGCTTCGTCTGTTGGCGCCGTATACAAACCGTCTGGCCACCAACCCTGATCTAACGGGCCAAACTGAAAATAGTCTTTGTTATTTAACTGCATTCTCACGATGCCGTTTTCATCTCTTTTTGACGCAATTTTTCGCATCGCAAAATAGCTTTTCACTTCGTCAACCACTTTATTATTACTGATTAAACGAATTTTTGTCTGATATAAAAACGGACTCTCCGGCGACCATAATTTCGGGTTATTTAATACAATATCATTGCTTTCACCAATAACCGCTTTTTCTTTTGCAATTGCTGCCTCGCCATCAAAAACAGTAATTTCAACTAAATCTCCAGCTTCCGCACCCGCAACATCTGCTTTGATACTTATGGTATTCTGATCAATATTTGGAGTTGTTTTGAGCGTTGTAATATTTTTAGCATTTACCGGTTCTATCCAAACCGTTTGCCAAATTCCGGTTACCGGCGTGTACCAGATTCCTTCAGGATTTTTTACTTGTTTGCCTCTTGGCTGTGGACCATCATTTGAAGGATCCCACACTTTTACCACCAGTTTTTGATTTTTTCCTTTTTGGATAAAAGGAGTAATATCAAACGAAAATGGTGTGTAACCTCCTGTATGCGAACCTACTTTTACATCATTAATAAATACTTCTGTTTTCCAGTCTACGGCTCCAAAATGCAAAAGAATATTTTTACCGTTCCAGTTGGATTCAAGCGAAAAATGGGTTTCATACCAAAGTTCATTTTTTGCTCCCACATCTTTCATCACTCCGGACAAACTGGATTCGACCGCAAACGGAACCAAAATTTGCCCGTCATATTTTGAAGGTGCTTTTTTTCCAAATTCCTGAATGGCATAATTCCATAAACCATTTAAATTTTTCCATTGGCTGCGCTCCATAATCGGACGGGGATATTCCGGTAATGTTTTATTAGGATCAACCTGCTCCGACCATTTAGTTTTGATTTTATCTCCCTGTGGTTTCCATTGTGCATGAACCAGACAGCTTATAAAAAGCGCCAGTAAAACAGTTGTTTTTTTATTCATTATATCTTGTTTTGTGCAATGCTTTTAAAAAGTATTGCCATTTCAATTTCTTCTTTACTAAATAAATTACCAGACTATATCCACATAGTCTGGTAATTTCAAACACTAACTTAACTAACCATTTTTTTGAGTTATGAGTTTGGAGTTATGAATTATGAATTGACCCCAATCCTCACTCATAACTCAGAACTCATAATTCATAATTCATAATTTCATAACTTTTTAACGAGGCCAAATTTCTTCACCAAGCCATCATATTCTTTTTTTGAAATGGTGATCATACAGCCATGACGTACTTTTTCAGGAAAACTGTATTTATCCCAATCGGCAAAAAAAGTGTAACCTGAGGCCTGAAACCAAGGTCCGTTGAGATTATCTGCAATTGATAAACCGTAAGAAACTCCCGGATATTGCTCGTAATACATGTACCATATTTTATCATCAGGCGAAGGAATCAGCATTGGCGCTTCTCTAAAGTTGGGACTAATCGATTGTTGGGGCAAAGAGTAAGGTCCTAAAAGTGATTTTGATTTGGCAATTCGGATGGTTTTTCCGGTTGTCCAGTATAAAGTGGGATAGGTTTCATCTTTAATTACAGCGTAATAGGAATCACCTACTTTACGAATAAAAACATCTATGGTTCCCATATCCCAGTCGAACAAACGTTTTGGAGTTCCTTCGAAAGTTTTTAAGTCTTTAGACAAAACATATAAAGTTCGCTGACTTGCCCAATAACGTTCCGGATCTTCTTTTGTACCATCAAGATGCGGCGTGTGCCAGGTCATGATAAACTTTTCTGAGTCTTTGTCGTAGTATAATTTGGGAGCACCAATTCGTTGTAAGGCATTCGAATAATCTGGCGTACTTTTTAAATCCGGCGTATAATCTGAGTGTTTTTTCCAGGTAATTAAATCCTCTGAAACCCAGATATTGATTGTTTTTGCATCGTCGCCAGTGTTTCCTGCAATGTAGTATTTCCCGTCCGGACCTTTGCAGATATCGGGGTGTCCTTTATAATCTTCAAAAACTCTTTTTCCGCTGTTTAAGTTTTCCCAATGCAAACCATCAAGACTAACGGAATAATACAATTTGCCGTAATCGTTGTGCGTCATATGCGCAAAAAGATAGGCTTCATTTTTAGGTTTTTCATTTCCTTTTACTTGTCCCGGCGGATCGGGCTGTTGCGCTTTCGCGGAAAAACCTACGGCTAGCATAATAATGAATAAGAGCTGTTTTATTTTATATTTTCCCATTTTGCTTACTATTAAAATGTTTTTTTTTGCCACAGATTAAATGATTCGAAATGATTTTTTTTAAACACATAGAAACATAGCTTTTTGGTACGGTTAAAAGTCGTTTCACTTATAATAAAACACATAGCTATGGTTGAAAAACGAGATTTTTTTAAACAATCTTAAAAAGAAACAATAAACCTATGTTTCTATGTGTTTATTTTTTTTTTGCCACGAATGATTGTATACAATACATAGAAAAAATTCGTGAATTCGTGGCTATTTTATAATGAAACAAATCCTTTAAATCAGTGAAATCTGTGGCAAAAAATCTAGTTTTCTAAAAATCTAAGAAGTCTAACAATCTATTTTTTATTCGCCTCAGAAGTCATCTTTTTAATCAAATCAGTTTCTGCTTTTATATAAGGCGTTCCGTCGTTTTTAAGTACTTCGTGAAACCAAAGTTTTGGCTCTGCATCGTATTTTTTAGTCCAGCTGTCCCAGGCATATTTGGTTTGTGTTTTTCCGTCAACAAAACCCCAGTTGATCATGCCCACATTGTATTTTTTTGCAATTGGCAAAAATCCTTCAAAAGTGCTTCCGTTTGGTCTTGCCATATATTCTGTACACAATAACGGTTTTCCGTAACGCTGCAATTGTTTGATCACTTTTTCGAAATCTGCAGGTGTATTATAGTTGTGAAAAGAAACCACATCCGATTGTTCGATCTGCATTTTGTGCATTGGTTTCATCTTTGCTTCATCACTCCAGTCTCCTACCCAAACACCTGATGTTAAAGGCTGCGACGGATTGCTTTCTCTTGCCCAGACAAAAACATCTTTTAAAAGCGGCAAAATCAAATCGACTTTGTTTTTGATTTCGATTTTTTCATACGATGGTCCCGTCATATTATCCGGTTCGTTCCAGACATCCCAACCCAAAATACGTTTGTCGTCTTTGAACTTTGCAACGGTTTCTTTTACATATTTTTCTAAACGAGGATATTGTGTTTTGTCCTGTAATACTTTTTGTCCCGGACTTTGTACCCAGCCTGAATTGTGTGTGTAGGGTTTTGGTGCACGTTGTTTGCCTAAAGCAGGAAAAGGATCCCAGCACGAATCAAATAAAACAAACAGTGTTTTAATGTGGTGTTTATCTGCAATTTCCAAAAATGTATTCATGCCTTTGTAAAGACCTTCGGCATCTTGCTCATGCAATAAATCGTGCAGGTAAACGCGCATTACATTCATACCAATACCTTCTGCCCAGCCCAATTCCTGATCGATTCTTTTGGGATCAAAAGTATCTTCCTGCCACATCTCTAACTGATTTATAGCTGTGCTAGGATAATAATTTGCTCCTACTAACCAGGGTTGTTCTGCATACCATGTATTGGCCTGATCTTTTGTCCAGATTTCTCTTTTTTCGATTGCAGCGGTTTCACTTTTACTTTCTTCGGGATTCTTTTTTTTGTTGTTGCAACTAAGCAATACTAGTCCTGCCAACATTAATGTCAGACACAATTTTACTTTTTTCATTATAAATTTTGTTATTATGAACAATCGTTCTTTTTATAAGGGAATCAGATTTACTGCATCTGATTCCCTTTTAACTATTTTAATATTCAGCGTGCTGATCCAGGTTTGGATTATTATCCACATCAACCTGCGGAATTGGTAATCTTTGGTTTTTACCTACTGTAAAGTTTTTAAAATCAGGATCACGAAGCGCAATTTTATCCACAGAAGCCTGAGTGTTTAAATCTCCCCAGCGTTTTAAATCTTCCCAGCGAACACTTTCACCGGCCAATTCTAAAACTCGTTCTGTTTTTAATCTTTCTAAAAATTTATCGTGATCGTTTCCAATTTCAGGATGTGCGACCGCTAGTGTGTTCATGTTTGAACGTGCTCTTACTAAATCAACATATTGGTAAGCGCCAGCTGTATTTCCTAATTCGTTCAGCACTTCGGCATAGCGTAACAATATGTCTGCGTAACGAACCAATCTGTAATTTACCTGATTGTAATAATCTTCGTTGTTTCGGTAATAATCACGACTTCCTTTTCTGAACCAGGCTTCATCATTGCCCCACTCCCAGTTTTTGCCGTATGTTTTGTCTCCAAAATCAGCTAGTAAACCCGGATAGTATAAAGTGTATCTTAATCTTGCGTCGAGATTTCCGTCTTTATTTTTTTCTTGTTTAAAAGCATTTACTAACCAGAAACGAGCTTGTCCGTCTGACCATCCAATTCCTCTTGGGGCAAAAAATTGACTGCGATTACTGGAAACTGCAGCATTTTGATCTTCTCCTGTTCCACCTTTTCTTTGATCTCCAAACTGAATTTCAAACACAGACTCAATGTTGTTTTCATTTACGTCTGTAAAGTTGTCTCTGTAATTTGCTACTAAATTATACTTGGCACCGGGACCGGTAATTAAATATTCCAGAGCCCCTTTTGCCTCTGCCCATTTATGCTGTTGCATGTATACTTTTGCCAGAAAAGCTTTTGCAGCCCCTTTATCAGGACGTCCGGTTTGGTCACCTGACCATGAAGCAGGCAAATCGGCGAAAGCCTCATTTAAATCTTTTTCCACCTGTGCCCAAACTTCGGTCACGTTTTTTTGCTGTGGTAAATCAGCCGGTGTAGAAGGATCCAGCACTAAAGGAATGTTTTCCCAAATAATTCCGGCATAGTAGTAATGTAACGCTCTGAAAAATTTAGCCTGCGCCAAAATTTTCTTTTTATCGTCTTCATTTTGAAATGTAATATTGGGCACATTTGCCAAAACCTGATTGCATCTAAAAACGGCTTTGTAAGTATCTCTCCATGTTACTGAATTTCCTTCCCAAAAATTATAATTGATATAATTGAATCTTGTCCAGTCTGCCAATTCTGTCCACGGGCTGTTACTAAATCCCTCATCAGAAGTTAAGTCAAGACGGAAATAAATCCATCTTGCCCATAATCCATCTTTATAAAACATGGCATAAATGGAGTTAACGCCGGCTTGTGCATCACTTTCAGTTTTCCAATATTGATCTACTGTTATATCATTTGGGCTGTTCAGATCTAATTCATTTTCACAAGATGATGCAAAAAAGAGACCTAGAAAAACTACGGTTGTTATTATTATTTTTTTCATTATCCTATTTTTTTAATTAAAAGCTAAATTCAACTCCAAAAGAATATGTTCTAAGATTTGGGAAAGCTCCGTTATCTACACCTCTTTCAAAAATATTACCGTTTGAAAATTCAGGATCTAAACCTTTGTATTTTGTAATTGTAATAATATTTTGTGCTGATAATGTTAATCTTGCTCTTGCAATTCCGGATTTATTCAAGATACTTTCCGGCAAATTATAACCAAACCCAATATATTTAAGTCTGATAAAATCGCCATTTTCTAAGAAGCGGTCACTATCTCCTCTTGAGTTTAAAGTTGAACCTTTTGTTACTCTAGGGAAATCCGTATTTGGGTTCTCAGGTGTCCAGGGCTGAATTCCTGCTCTGTAATTACTATTGTCGTCAAAACGATCTACAACGCTTCTAAATCCGTCATAAACAGTTGCTCCGTGAGAAGCAATCCAGTTCATCGAAAAATCAAAACCTTTGTATTCTGCTCCTGCATTTAAACCCATTTCGAATTCAGGCCACGGGCTTCCAACAATTGCTTTGTCATCACTTGTAATTTGCCCGTCGCCGTTAACATCCTTAAAACGGATATCTCCGGGTACTGCGCCTGGCATAATTACTTTTCCGTCAGCATTTTTATAGTTGGCTATTTCAGCTTGATTTTGAAACAATCCATCAGTTTGCAATACATACCACATTCCTACAGGCGATCCTGCTCTTGTCATTGTATTTCCAACGATGTTTTCGTTTTGACCATTTCCTAAAGACACCAATTTGTTATTTACTTTGGTAAAATTTACAGAAGCATTAAATGAGAATTCATTAATTTTTTTGCTGTAAGCCAATTCCAGTTCAATACCTTTATTTTCAACCGTTGCGGCATTAGAAATAGGATTTCCTCCGTCATTTCCTGTGGTTAATAAAATGGGAAATCCAAATAATACATCTTCTGTACGGGCAATAAAATAATCTGCGGTAAAACGTAGATCATTATTTAAAACTCCCAGATCTAATCCAAAATTGGTTTGTTTTAGCTTTTCCCAACGTAACTGAGAATTAGATAATTTTACCTGAGTTGCAGATGGATACAAAGTCTGTCCTGTTCCTAAGACAATTTGTCCAAAATTATTCACGAAACTTTTGTATTCGTAATTTCCAATGTTACCAGAACCTAATTCTCCGTAACTTGCTCTTAATTTCAAATCTTTAATAAATTCAGATTTAAAGAAAGATTCATTATTTACTCTCCATCCAGCAGAAACAGAAGGAAAATTTCCCCATTTGTTTTCATCGCTAAATCTTGATGATCCGTCGCGTCTTAAAACGGCATTAAATAAGTAACGATTATCATAATTGTACTCTAATCTTCCTAAATAAGAGGCCAGAGAAGCTTCATTAATAAAACCACCCACTACAGGTGAATCTCCCTGATTTAGAACCTGATAATATTGACCCGTTCCTGAGTTTATCGGAATATTTCTCTTTGTGCCATAAATTTGTTCGTATTTATCTTTTTGAAAAGTCTGTCCCACTAAAATTGTCAGATCATGTTTTCCAAATTGTTTTTTGAAATTCAATGTGTTTTCAAATAACATCGTTTCTGATCTTCCTTTATTTTGATCAATAATAGAAGGATCTACCGGTTGATTTAATGTCCAGTTTCCAATTTTTCTTAAAAATTTATAAGAATCAAAACTAGTTTCATATCCAAAATTGAAACGGTATTTTAACCACGATGCCAATTTTAATTCTGACCAGACATTTCCTCTGATTCTGAAATTTTCATTTATTGCATTCGAAAAATCAGCAATTGCTAAAGGATTTGTACCAAAAGTATCTGCTACTCCTTGCTTTCCGTAACCATATCCTCCAGGATTTCCAGCATCATAAAGCGGAATTGTTGGCGTCATTCTGTAAACATCAATAATTGGATTTCCAGACATTTCATCTGTTTTAGAATTGCTGATGGCAATGTTTTCTCCAATACTAAAAATACCTTTGGTTCCACTTGAATTTACACGGAATGAAATTCTGTCAAAATCAGTTCCTACAACTGTTCCTTTATTGTCAAAATAATTTCCTGACATAAAAAAGGTTGAGTTCTCTCCACCTCCGGAAACGCTTACATTATAGTCGTTGATCATTCCGGTTTTGAAAACAGCATCCTGCCAGTCTGTATTAACTGCCATGTTAAGATTTTGTCTTGGATATCCCGCATTATCATATGCCTGATTATTTAATTTTGCAAACTCCTCAGTTCCCATTAAATCATATCTTGGCATTGTGGTAATACTTGATTTCACAGAAGCTTCCACCTTAAGCGGTCCTTTTTTACCTTTTTTGGTTGTAATGATGATTACACCATTTGCAGCTCTTGAACCGTAAATTGCTGCTGCAGATGCATCTTTTAAAACCTGAATAGTTTCGATATCATTTGGGTTAAAATCCCTGTTTGCAGAAGTAATTACACCATCAATTACATATAACGGATTGGTGTTTTGAAGGTTCTTTAAACCACGAATTTCAATATTGGCTTCCTGTCCCGGGCGGCCGCCGCCACGAACTTTAACTCCGGTCACTAAACCCTGAAGTCCGTCTGCGACAGTTGTAACCTGACGTTTTTGAATTTCTCCGGCTTTTACCAGAGAAACAGCTCCTGTAAGGTCTTTTTTCTGTTGAGAACCATAACCTACCACCACAATTTCGTCCAGTTTCATTGCATCTTCAGGTAAAGAAGCATCTACTGTTGTGGCATTATTTATCGCAATTTCGATTGTTTTGAATCCCTGCGAACTAAAAATCAGGGTTTGATTTGAAGCTGCCGTAATTTTATATCTTCCGTCGAAATCGGTAACTGCACCGTTTTTGGTATTCTTGATCACAACATTTGCAAACGGAATGGGTTCTCCTGTTGCAGAAGACACTTTTCCCGTTATGGTTATTTGCTGTTGTGCCTGCACTTGCTGCACTAATAAACTAAAGAAAAACAAGAGGTAATATCTCTGCTTTAAAATTTGAGTGAACGTTGTTTTCATTGATTTTTCATTTTAGATAGTTTTCATTTTTTTGGTTGGTTTTGTACTGAATTTGTAAAGTTTTTAAGCGTCTGTGTGATGGCGACGTACCATTTTAAAATTGGTTACTAATAATAATGTGTTCATTTTAATTCAAAAGTGTTAATGTGATTGTTTTTTAAAGTTAATTTTATTGATGCCTTATTTTTTAAGGTTAAAAATTATCAATATCATTTATTTAAAAAGTCAAAGTAGATGATTTTAATTCAAAATAAAATGATTCATTTGTGTCAATTTCTCTCTTAAATGAGTCAAATTGTAGAATTATATCCAATTAAACAGCGGTTTGCATCATTTTGTTGAACATTGACACGATTTGATTACAACATGATTTTATCTTAAATAACACAACAATGCGTAAATTCTTTCTTTTTTCATTTTTATTGATTTTTTCGATAAATTTTATTCAGGCACAAGAATATTATTTTAAACATTTTCAGGTCGAGGAAGGACTTTCCAACAACACGGTTTTGACTTCTTTACAGGACGAAGATGGTTTTATGTGGTTTGGAACCAAAGATGGCCTGAACCGGTTTGATGGTTACAGGTTTAAAACCTATCGCAGTAATGGCAACCCGATTCATAGTCTGGGAAGCAATTATATTCAGTCTCTTCATGAATATAAAGGTGTAATTTGGGTAGGTACAGATAAAGGTTTGTATCAGTACAATAAAAAGACGGATGAGTTTACTGTTTTAAATGAAGCTATTAATGACAGGATCAACGATATCAACCACGATAAAAACGGAAATATCTGGTTTATTTCAGGCAATATTCTGTACAAATATTCTACGGTAAAAAAGGAAACCAAAACTTTTAATCCGAATAAATATTTTATAGTGACTTCGATTTCGCGGGATGCTAATGGCCAGATTTGGGCTTCTTCCCTAAACAGAATCTACCGTTATTCTGAAGAAAATCTTTCATTTGAAAATATTCCGATAACGCCTCCGGCAAATTCGGCTAATTTTAGGATTACCGTTATTTATGCATTAGATAAAAATAATATTGCAATTGGTACACAGGAAGATGGGGTTTTGATTTATAATATCCCAAATAAAACTACTGCGGGTTTACAATTTTCAGGTAAAAATCCGGTTTATGTTCGGCAGTTTAAAACGAAAGGCAACGATGAACTCTGGATTGCCAGCGAATCAGGCGTTTATGTTTACAACCTGAAAACAAAAGTGAATGTAAATCTCAAAAAAAATTACAATGATCCTTATGCCATTTCCGACAATGCGGCGTATTCGATCACTATTGATAAGGAAAACGGAATTTGGATTGGCACCTATTTTGGCGGTATTAATTACCATCAAAAACAATACACGCAATTCAAGAAATATTTCCCGCAAAAAGGACAAAACTCTATTAGCGGAAGCGCCGTCAGGGAAATTCATAAAGACGATAAAGGCGATCTCTGGATTGGAACCGAAGATGCGGGATTAAACCGATTTGATCCTAAAAAACAGCAGTTTACCTCCTATTTACCTAACGGAAGTAAAAACGGTGTTTCGTATTATAATATACATGCCCTGATGCCCCGAAAAGACAAGATTTGGGTGGGAACTTTTGAGCATGGTTTAGATGTTTTAGACAGAAATACGGGTGCGGTGATCAAACATTACACTGCCAATAATCCATCATCCGGATTGCGAAGTAATTTTATTTTTTCTTTTTATAAAACCAAAAAAGATGAATTGATTGTGATTACAACAATGGGGCTTTATAAATATAATGAGCAAAATGATAATTTCGACATTTTAAAAATATTTCCGGAAACCACGCATTACACGAATTATAAAGAAGACAGCGACGGAAATTTATGGGCGGGAAGTTATCGCGATGGTTTGTTTTATTATAATCCAAAAACCAAAAAGAAAGAGGTTTTTATTTATGATTACAAAAATCCAAATGGCATTAGCAATAATTCTATCAATTATATTTTTGAAGACAGTTCGAAAAACTTATGGTTTGCCACTGAAAACGGTCTGGATTTATTGGATAAAAAAACAAGGACTTTTAAAAAATTCACTACCAAAAATGGTTTCCCCAGCAATGTTGTATATTCTATTTTAGAAGATGATGCTAAAAATTTATGGCTGACCACTTCTAAAGGTTTGGTGAAATTTGGTCCTGACCATAAAAGCATTAAGATTTATACCACGGCAAACGGTTTATTGAGCGATCAGTTTAATTATGCATCGGCATTTAAAGATACAAACGGTGATATGTATTTTGGAAACCTAAACGGAATGATCAGTTTCAACCCAAAGAATTTCACCAAAAACAAATACACTCCGTCTATCTTTATTACCAATTTGCAAATCAACAATAAAGATATTAATGCCAACCAGGATGATTCTCCTATACAGCAATCTATTTCGCATATTGATGAACTGGAACTCAACAACAATCAATCCTCGTTTAATTTGGAATTTGCTTCTTTAAATTATACCGCTCCGGAACTTACCGAATATTGGTATAAATTGGAAAACGTAAATAATGACTGGGTTTATCTCGAGCGCAACAATAAGGTATTTTTTACTGAACTTGCACCGGGAGATTATGTTTTTAAAGTAAAATCACTGAATAGTTTTGGGGTTTGGAGTAAAGAGATAGAATTAAAAATCAGGATTCTGCCGCCGTTTTGGGCGAGTTCTTATGCTTATTTATTTTACTTTCTGCTGGTTTGCGGCTCATTTTACTACATCATTCGCTACTCACAAAACTTAACCCAGATTAAAAACAATCGAAAAATAAAGCATCTCAACGACGAAAAAGAGAAAGAAATTTATCAGGCTAAAATTGATTTTTTTACCAATGTAGCGCACGAAATCAGAACACCTTTGACGCTGATAAAAGGACCTTTGGAAAAACTTCTGGTGATGGAGCATCAATTGCCTGAAGTACCTCAGAATCTTTCGATAATGAAAAAAAACACATCGCGATTGTTGAAATTGGTGAATGAATTACTGGATTTTAGAAAGTCGGAAATTGGTGGATTGAAACTGACTTTTGTCGAAGCGAATATTTCGTCGATGGTTCGTAATTTTCATTTAAGATTCAGTCAGCTGATTGAGGAAAGAGCCATTGAATTTGAACTGGAACTGGGCGATAAAGATATTTTTGCTTTTGTAGACAAAGAAGCTTTCAAAAAAATCCTGAGCAATTTGATGAGTAATGCCATTAAATATGCCAACGAAAAGGCCTCTATTTCACTTTTTAGGGACGAAAAGAAACTGACTTTGATTGTAAAGAATGACGGGAATTTGATTCCGTTTCATTTGAAAGATAAAATTTTCGAGCCGTTTTTCAGGGTCGATAATATGGATGCAACTTCCGGAACCGGAATTGGACTTTCGCTGGCACATTCGCTCACACAATTGCATCACGGAAGTTTGCAGGTAATTCCGGATTCTAAACTGAATATTTTTGAACTTGTGGTGCCGCTTCGTCAGGAAGAAGAATTTATGTTTTATAATGAACCAGAAAAAGAAGAAATTGAAACAGAAGCTGAAACTACCGAAATCGAAAACAAACACGAGAAACCTCAGCTTTTGATTGTAGAAGATAATGAGGATTTACTGAATTTTATTACCGCAGAAATGTCGTCGGTCTACACGGTTTTAAAAGCAGATAATGGCGAAAATGCCCTGAAAATTATTCACAATGAAAATATTCAGTTGGTCATAAGTGATGTTTCGATGCCTGTTATGGACGGGATTACTTTGTGTAAAGAAATTAAAGCCAATCTGGAAACGAGTCATATTCCGGTTATTTTGCTTACGGCTAAAAACTCGCTAAAATCTCAAATTGATGGCCTTGGAGCCGGTGCCGATGCCTATATTGCTAAGCCTTTCTCGATGGATTATTTGAAAGTTCAGGCCAATAACCTGATCGAAAACCGAAAACAGATTATGAATTATTATGCGAGTTCGCCTCTTTCGCATATTAAAAGTATTGCACACAATAAAACGGATGAAAAATTCCTTAAAAAACTGGACGAGGAAATTTTAAAAAACATTACTGATTCTGATTTAAGTGTTGAATCTCTGGCAGAAATCATGAATATGAGCCGATCGACTTTATACCGAAAAATCAAGGATATTTCGAATTTAAGCCCGAATGAACTCATCAATATTGTACGCTTGAAAAGAGCAGCAGAACTGCTTTTGAATGAGAATTTTAAAATGTATGAAATTGCCGAAAAAGTGGGCTACAAATCGCAAACAAGTTTTGGCAGAAACTTTCAAAAACATTTTTCAATGACGCCATCTGAATATATTGCGATGAACAAATAAAAAACGATGTAATTATCTTGTAAAGAGTAAGCTAAATAACTGCTAAACCATTCGTTTAGCAGTTATTTTTATAGCTAATTTTTAAAATTTTATTTACTGAACATAATAAGAAACGCTGTACAAACATCTTACCCGGTATCCATTTTTTATCGCAGGTTTCCAGTTGGGCGATAACTTTAAAACTCTTACCAACTCTTCTCCCGATTTATAACCAAAATCACGAAGAACTTTTATATTAGACAACGATCCGTCTTTTTCAATTACAAAATTGACAAAGACTCCTCCGTAGGCTTCATTTTCGACTGCTTCTTTTGGTGCAACATAATTCTTCTTTAAAAAAACATGAAACTTATTGATACCTCCCGGATATTTAGGCACAGAGTCTACCAATGAATGATTGTAAATTTCATGGTCATTTTCCTGTACATTGTGTTCTAATACAGTCGTTTTTTGAAATTCCTTTTCCACTTTTAAAGGAGGACTAACAATTGCAGGTTTACTTTTATCTTTTTGACAGCTTGCCATTATGATACAACTAAAAAGTAAAAAAAACTTTTTCTTCATTATTTATTGGATTGCGTTATACTTACATCAGAAATAAATTTTCCCGGTTCTTTCCTTATAATTGTTTTAATACAATATTGCGATACCACACACTATTTCCGTGATCCTGCAGCGCTATTTTTCCTTTTTTGAATGTTCCGAAACCAGGCCAGGTCGCAAATTTACTTCCATCAATTAATTTTTTAAAATTATCATCCCAAAGTACGGTTTCAACGACTACGACTCCGTTTAAAATAAGAGTTAATTTTCCGTTTTTGCTGATAATTTCGGCTGAATTCCATTCTCCAACTGGTTTTACAGGTTCTGATTTGCTTTGAATTAAATCGTATAAATCTCCCGCACGATGTTTTGTAATTTTTCCGTCAGGGTGACCATCATTGTCCAAAACCTGCATTTCAAGGCCTGTACTAAAAGTATTGGGATATTTTGCAGCATCTTCATTTACATAAAAAAGAATGCCGCTATTGCCATTGGGAGCGATTTTCCAGTCTAATTTTAAATGAAAATTTGCATATTCGACATTGGTTACTAAATCTCCACCTTGTCCGTCTTTTGCTGCATCGGGATCAAAATGCAATACGCCATTTTCTGCCTTCCATCCTGCTCCGGCGAAATTTTTACCGTAAGAATGCCAGCCTTTTGTTGTTTTTCCATCAAAAAGAGGTTTAAAACCTTTCTGTGCCTGAATCGTTTGTGCTGCAAACAAAATCACTACTGCAATTATTACTTTTTTCATTTTTTACTATTTAGTATAAACTTACTGAAACTCATTTTTTAATTCGATCAGTAAATTCATGGTTGTTTTGTTATGGTTCATTTTAGATATAAATTGAATATCCGTTCCGAGTAAAATTAGCAAAAAGCTGCTTATTCGCCTATAATATTTAAATGGCTTTAAAACATAAAATAAGGATGAGCCAAAACCCATCCTTATTTTTATAATTAAACTAAAAAAAACACCAAATTAAATCGAAGGAAAAAGACTGGTTCTGGCCATTTTCTCTGATGAAAACTCAACAGAAAGACCTTCGCCATAACTTTCCTGAAAATATTCTAGTCGAATTGGCAGAAGTCCTTTTTTCAATGTTATTTCAGATTTCTTTTCATCAAAACCATGCAATCCGTCGTTATCAATTAGCAGTTGATTGTTGATGTACAATTTACTGCCATCATCTGATGCGATGTAAAAAGTATATGTTCCATCGGCCGGAATATTAATGAAACCATTATAAACCAAACCGTAATTATTAGCATCATGTTTGATTTTGTTTAAATCAAAATCCGGTGCAAATCCTTTATCAACCGGAGTTAATGTACTAAAATCAGGCATTTTACTCCATTTTCCTTTATAAAGACTGTAATTTAATCCTGTTTTTTTATTGTAAAATATTTTTGAAATAACAGAACTGCTAGACCCTTCGCCCGCAAGACATGCAATAGCATTTACGCGCGCAGGTACTGTAACTTCAAACGGTTTTGTGTACAATTGCGAATTGCGTGTTGGAACTGAACCATCTGTTGTGTAATATATTTTATCGGAACCTTTTTGTACAAACTCAACTTGTGCTTTGGTATCAGATTTCAACTCTGTTTCTTCCTTAAAATCTGGTCTTTCTGCAATACTTCCGTAAGTTTTAAGCAATTCATAATACGGTTTGTAGGCTTTATTTGCTTCACTAACCGACTGAATTGTCAGGAGTGCATTGTTCCAGCGATCTCCAAATCCGTCGATTTCTTTTTTAATAGTTGTAATGTTGTATTCCAGACTTTGACCAAATTGAGAAAGCGACATTATTTCGAAAGGGCTATGCAAACCGTCATTCCAATCATGTAATAAACGGAAAGCTTCGAAATTTTTCATGTATTTAATTTGTCCTTTTTTACCTGACAAAAGCTGTTGATCGTAATCAGGAAATTGTACCTCAACCAAAATGGTTTTATTGGTTGGTAATTCTGATACATATATATGTGTTTCGAAATCATTTCCGGCGTACGACCAGCTTCCCGCTTTAGCCTCTGCACTATAAGGAATATTTTGCCCGTTTACAGTTACAGCTGTTGGCGGAAAAGAGCAAGGAAAACGAAGTTCGTACCCTCTTGAAGTTAACATTCCCGGGAATGAACCCTCTGCTGCTCCTATTGCAATATTCGTTTTATTACCGGATTGTGCTGAAGTAATGGTTGTAAAAGTAAAAGCATTTTTCTTAAAATTGTTATTATTTCCTTCATCTTCATACAATTTTAGAGTGCCTTTTTTACCCGGATAAAAGGAAAGAATCAACGGATTTAAAGGCTTTTCGTCTGTTCTTTGTACTTTTGGCTGCATCGGAATAATTGCTCCTTCTTTTACAAAAACAGGAATATCACCTAAAGTAAATGGCATTGTGATTTTTTTACCGCCTTTTATGATACTTCCTGTGCTGGTTTCGTACCATTTTCCTTCCGGTAACCAGGTTTCGTGTTGTACGGCAATATTTCCTTTTTCAATAGGTTTTGTTATAGTATTTACAATCATGTCGCGACCAAACATATATTGGTTAGGTATAGAATAGGCATTTTCTTCTTTCGGATAATCGTAATACATGGGGTGAACGGTAGAAACGCCTGTTTCATAAGTATTACGTGCTTCATTATACAAATACGGCACCAAAGAATATCTCGTAAGATAAGCTTCTCGCATGATCAGGAAATTATCAAGCGGGTATGCCCAAATACGTCTTTCGTGTTGTGGTGCAGCGGTAGCGTGCGTTCTAAAAATTGGACTAAAAACACCCCACTGAATCCATCTTGTATACAGTTCGGCAGTTCCGGCATCGCCCTGATGACCGCCAATATCGTGGCTCCAATAACCAAATCCTACGTTGGCAGCAGTTGCCGTAAAATAAGGCTGATAATTCAATGATTCCCAGGATACGTGCGTATCACCTGAAAACCCGATTTGGTATCTGTGATTGCCAAGTCCTCCCCAACGATGAAAAATAAGCGGACGTACTTTGTTTTGGCGCTCCATATCGCTGTAATGCACGTAATTTAAATAAATGGTAGGATTAACTCCGGGAATATTGGTACTTCCCCATTGTTGCCAGTCAAGCCACCAGAAATCTACTCCTGCTTTTTCTATAGGATGCAATACCAGATTCATATAATTTGTAGCAAACTTTTTATCGGTAATATCAAAAGGTACATATTTTTTTGTCGCCGGATCAATTCCCATTGCTTTTGCCATTTCAGGATATACTTCTTCAAAAGGCTGTATTCCCGAAGCAGGATGCAGATTAAGACAAGTTTTAAGATGTTGTTCATCTGTCCATTTTAAGAATTTTTCAGGAGAAGGAAACAAGTTTTTATTCCATGTAAAACCCGTCCATCCGGCATCTTCCCCAGCCTGATCTCTTTGTCTTTGTCCGTTTTTGAAGAATTCCGGCAATGATTTTATGTGCCAGTCCATATCGATTACAAATACATCAAGAGGAACGTCATGCATTTTGAATTCGCCAACAAGATCGCGAAATTCAGTATCCGAATATTCTCTGTAGCGTGACCACCAGGCACCAAAAGCAAATCGTGGCGGCATGGCTATTTTACCTGCAATATCAGTATAATCTTTTAAGGCTGTTTTATAATCAGAATCGTAGGCAAATAAGTATAAATCCTGAGGTTTATCTCCGGGACGTGCCATTACCCAAGGCCAGTCTGAATTATCAAAAAGAGGGCGTTCGCTGTCGTCTATCAAATACCAGCCATCACGGGAAATGATTCCTTTTTCCAGTTCTTTCGCGGGTCCGTCAACTCCATCAAGAGTTCGGGTTGTTCCTAATAAGTTTTTTGTGTTAGCCAATCCGGGTTTCCAGGAAGTCGTTTTTCCGTTCACCATAAAATCGACACTTAAGTTTTTATCGGTAAACTTACCCTGACCTGTTTTAAATTTAAGTTTTAAGACATCAGTTACAATTTGCAGTTCGCCTTTAGACTCTTTTTTTGTGAACTTGGGTACCGGAAGGTTTCTGTTTACAAATGTTAGCGAAGCGTTGTCTGTAAACTTACCATCTGAACTCCATTCCATACGTATTACACGAGGCGAAAGCACCGTAAATCTGGCATTGCCTGACACTACCACTGCTTTTGGATTGGCTTCAGGTTGGTATTCCTGAGCCATTAAAACTGTAGAAGCGAGACAAAAAATGGTAACTAAAAGTTTTTTTGTTTTCATATTCTCTTTTAAAATTAATCTTAAAATAAATACTTTCAATGCTGTCATTAAAACCAATGAATTTATGTAATCTGAATGATTTTATTGAAAGTATTTATGCTTATTCTGCTTTTATTTTTTAATAAATCTTTTGGTCATTTTTGTTCCGTCTTTTTCAAAAACAGCAAAATAAATTCCCGTTGCTAAACCCGAAACATCTAAACTGTTATTTTTTAGTATTTGCTCCTTCACTAAACTTCCTGTTTCAGAAAAAACACGAATCTGAATGTTTGTCATTTCTGAAGTAAAAGAAAGTGTATTCCCGACCGGATTTGGATATACATTTAAAACAGCTGTAACACCTTCGCTATTTAATGCTGAATTCGCAAATTTTGCAGTTCCCAAAGTGGTTATCGGTTTTACTAAATCGAGTTTCCATCGTTGTGCATCGTTGGCGTTATCGGTCCACTGCTGTACATTTGTTCTTGGTTCTGCCGAATTATTTGCTACATCAAGACACAAATTGGTGTTTTTGTGTGTCAGTTTAAAATAACCGTCACTCATCAATTCAATTTTCCATCTTTGGGCATCTGTTCCTAAATCTGCCCATTGTTGTACATTGGCTCCAGCCTGACTGCTATTATTATCCACATCCAGACATTGATTGGTTCCTCTATGCGTTAATTTATAAAAACCATCAGATTCTTTTGTAATCACCCAACGCTGCGCATCGCTGTTGTTACTTGTATATTGCTGCACATTCGCGCCTTGCTGCGTACTTGCATCACTTACATCAAGACATTGGTTTGTTCCTTTATGAGTGAGTTTGTAAATTCCTCCGGAGACAATTGGCACTTCAATAAGATCCATTTTCCATCTTTGGGCATCTGTTCCTAAATCTGCCCATTGTTGTACATTGGCACCTGACTGACTGCTGTTATTGTCTACATCGAGACACTGAGTGGTTCCTTTGTGGGTGAGTTTAGCATAACCATCTGACATCATTTCTATTTTCCAGCGTTGTGCATCATTACCACTATCTGCCGACTGCTGGACATTAGCTCCCTGAACGCTGCTGTTTTGAAAAACATCCAGGCATTGATTCGTTCCTTTGTGGGTGAGTTTATAAAATCCATCTGCTTCGAGTGTTACCACCCATCGCTGCGCATCACTGCCGTTGTCTGTACTTTGCTGTACGTTTGTTCCTGACTGACTTGCGTTATTCAAAACATCCAGGCATTGATTGGTTCCTTTATGGGTTAATTTATAAATACCTCCAGAAACGATACTTTGTGTAGGACAAGATTGATCCGGTATTCTGGGAGCAACACCGTAATTGGTCATATTAACAGGCTCAATTAAATCTGCTGCATTAAAATACATTCTGTCAATGGCAATTTTCCTGTCTCCCGAAGTGCCATTTTCATATCGATGGTAAATGATATAATATTCATCGCAATTGCCCATTTTTAATACTCCGTGATGTCCGGGACCTTTGTCTTCGGCATTAGAACTTAATATTTTTCCTCTGTATGTCCATGGTCCCAGAGGAGAATTTGAAGTGGAATATTGTACGTTATACGTATCATTAAACCAGGATCCGTTAGAATACGTCATATAATAAATGCCTTTACGCTTTACCATATAAGGTGCTTCGGTATAATTTTGTGGTGTTATATCTGTAGGTCCGGTAGCCAGTGAAATCATATCCGGATTTAATTTGCGTACGACCATTCGGCTTTTGCCTGATCCTCCATAATAAATATAGATTTGCCCGTCGTCATCAATAAAAACGTTGGCATCGATAATATCATCTGTATAAGGATCTGTTGCTATAAGCGGTGCGCCAATATCTGTAAAAGGGCCAATGGGTGTATTACCAACGGCTACTCCTATTTTGGTTTCGGCGGTATAATAAAAGTAATATTTATTGTTTCGAAAAACAACTGCCGGCGCCCAGCCATTATATTGCGACCATGGACTATCGGGAAAAAGATCGAAAATAAGACCTTCGTCGTGCCAATTGGTAAGATCATTTGAAGAATAGGCGTGAAACTGTGTGCCGTAAATGGCTGTCGTATAAATGTAATATTTGTTGTTAAAGTAATGAATTTCAGGATCTGCGCCGGTAAACAAAGGATTACCACTAAGCTGTGCCTGTGCAGGAACGGCTAAACCTATAAACATTAAAAATACTGCAAAACGCAATCTCAACTGATTCCTGAGAGTATAACTATGCCTTTTAATTTGTATCATAATTTGTGGTTTTTAATCTTATTTTTAATAATCGCTTTGTAATTTTTGTTTAGAAAGCAAGCTTCTAATGGAAGAAAAAAATCCAAAACTTTCCAATACTAAATGATTGAAAAGTTTTGTCTTTCTCATTATAAAAACAATTACAGTTTCTTTAATACAATTGTCATTTTTGCAGGATTAACAGTAAGTTCATATTGTCCTCCTGTTTCAATAACCCATTTATTATCCGGCTGACCGTTTGGCATTAATTGTATTGTCTTGTTATCAGACGCTTCGCCTTTAATTACAGTACCGTTTGCAGCAGGCATTAAGAACCTGCCGCCCCAGTTGCCCAGATCTAAAGCAAGTTTAAATTCGCCTGCATCAAATTGTCCTTTAAAAGTAAATACTTCAGGATTTTTAGCATCCCATATCATTGGCTTGGCTTTCCCGATATCCCATCCTATACCTGTGATCGCATTTCCTACCATATAAACATTTTCATACGGCACATAACCAAAAGCATAGATTTTCTGATCGATATCCAAATAAAAGGAATGACGGCCTGCTTCGGCTACTTTAAAAACATTATCGTCTGTTTTTGGATTCGTCTCGTTGTAAATAATTTTATTTCCCTCTACAGGATCGTAAGACGGTAAATCGCTTCCGGGCTTTTCGATAACTTTGAATGAACCAGTGGTAAAACTTCCAATAAAATTATAGATCGTTCTCTCTGTTTTTTCTGGCAGCATTTTTCCTGCACTGTAATCCCAGCCGCCACTTATGGCATCACCAACCATAAAGAGCGGTAATGGCCCCGGACTATAACTTGTAACAGCAAAACTCGTTGTTGATACTTCCGGTAATTGGTATTGTGCGGTATTATCTACTCTTGCTATTATTTGCACTTCAAGATTTGTGATAACATCCCCGGGACGTTTGAAGTTTTTAAGCAACAAAGCGTTTAACTCTCCTACGGTATACGATTTCGTAAAAACACCATCCGGAATTTGCTCTGTAATTGTTGTGCTGGTTCCCGGCGCTGCACCTTCACCAAAATTATTGCCTACAAGATCCATTCGAAAAAAGTAGGTTAAGGTCGTTCCGGCTCCTCTGTCATTTCCTTTTGTCCATGTAAAAGTGATTGCATTTGCTGCTGCATTTTCTTTAACCAATACAATTTCTTTACCCGAAAGAGTCATCGTTAAAGGATTGGCAAAATCAGGTTCTTTAAGCCATCCTGCATTTTCCAGTCCGTTGTCTTCACAGGAGACAAAAACCAAACTCATTATTATAAATGAGATAATATTTTTTATATTTTTCATTTTGTTTTGATTTTTAGTTATTTGTCCCAGAACGGTGCCTGGATTAGGTTAGGATTTTTTTCGATCTCTGCCAGATATATTGGAAACCAGTAAAAAGATTTTCTGTATGTTCTGTTTTGATACGCTGTTCTTTGATAAAATTCAGTCGCGTTTTTACCGTTAAAGTTCATTCCGTAAAAAGGACCGTTTAAAACTGTTTCGGCCAGTTTCCATCTTCTTAAATCATCATAACGTATTCCTTCTGTACAAAGTTCGACTCTACGCTCCATTCTGATGATCTTTCTAATATTTTCCTGATTGCTTTCTACATGAATATTCTGGTCATCAGTTCCTCCGGTTGTATACGTTCTTACTCCTGCTCTTTCTCTAATTTTATTTACATAAAGCAGGATTTCAGGATTGCCCGGATCAAATTCATTAAGCGCTTCTGCATAGTTTAAATAGGCTTCTCCTAATCTGTATAAAATTCCGTGACGCGGTGCAAAATAACCAATGGTTGGGTTTCTTGTCGGATCGGTTCTTTTTCTGGCTAGATAGCCATTTTGCGGAGCATCATGTGTATTGTTATTGTCTTTTTTTCCATTAAAAAATTCCAGCTTTCTACCTTTATCTTTTCCTGCATTATCTCCATCAGTGTACCAAACACCATCAAAATTTACTGCCAGATAAAATCTTGGTTCGCGGTTGCAATACATGTTATAAGTACCTGCAAGAGTTACCAGTCCCGGAGCTTTTGCTTCATTAAATTTTGTTAGTCCGTTCGGCCAGAAACCATCCTGAGAAGAAAAACCAGTCTCAACATATCCCGAATTAGAATCGGTTATAGGTAAACCGTTTGCGGTAAAAAATGCATCTACCAAAGATTGTGTTACGCCATATCCCCCAGCTCCTCCGGCTCCTGTTGGCGCTGTATGTCTGTCATATTCTTTAGAATCAACATTAGGACGGGCAAACAAAACTTCTGTATTTCCTCTGCTGGCTTCGATAAGATGCAGGTTCTGACACGATAAAAAAGGATCGATTTTTCCGGCAGCATTCATCTCCGTATACAATTTATGGCCTGTTGCTTCTGCGCTCATGATTAAATCTTTACTGGCATCTGCGGCAATTTTCCATTTGTTGGCATCATAAGAAGAATTAAATAAAGCCTTCCCGTCTTTGGTCATATGATTCGAGTAATCAGAATTACCATTTACAAGCGGACTTGCTGCAAAAAGCAGCATTCTGGCTCTAACAGCTTTACACATAATAGAGGTGGCGCGACCAAATTTTCTTCCATCAGAATACGATGCAGGCAAAATTGTTTCAACCTCTTTTAGTTCCTTACTGATCCAGGCAACAATTTCATCATATGGTGTTTGCCCTACCTGTAAGTCTGAAAGATTATAGTTTACGGGTGTAATTTCATCCGGACTAAAAGGAATTGGCCCGTAAGTATTTATTAAAAGTGAATAATAATACGCTTTTAAAAATCGGCATTCGGCAATCATTAGCCTGACTTCATCGGTATTTAGATTTTGTTCCGGTAATGGTTTAATATTTTTGATAAGCAGGTTGCACTCTCTTATTCTTTGCGGAAGATTGTTCCAATACCCAGGACTCCATTGTGATCCTACAGACCAGTCTCCCAGAACAAAAGGTATTACCTGCCAGTCGTATTGGCGCCATCTTTCTGATGGCGTCATGTCATCTCCTAAAATTTCCCATCCTAAACTTCTTGTATATCCCCAGGTAGGATCAGGAATTCTGGAGTAGCATCCGGCCAGCCAGTTTTCTGTTTTTGTTTTACTCTCAAAAACGCCATCGAGAGTAAGTTCGGTATCGCTTTCTTTATCTAAATAATCAGAACATGAAGTCGATAATAATAGTCCCAGAAAAAGGAATATTGCTCTAATGTATATATTTTTCATTTTGATTTATTTTTTAAAATTATAACGCTATTGATAATCCAAACAGCACTGATTTCGTAGATGGGTATTTCAAACCATTTCCTGTAGCCAACTCGGGATCCCAAAGTTTAAAATTAGAGATGTACCATAAATTGTTTCCGCTGATGTAAATCCTTAAACCTTGCAAATACATTTTTTCGGCCATGGTTTTAGTCAAAGTATAGCCTACTTCCATCGTTTTTAAACGTCCAAAACTCATGTCTTTTTTCCACCATGTCGAGGCTACAGAGTTGTTTACATTAGGCCCGTAACTCAATCTTGGCCAAAACACATCCTGACTTGGATTTTCTTCGGTCCAACGGTCATTATAATTCGAATAAATATTTCCTAAAGTACCTGTACCGCTTCCTGGTATAAAATTCGATCCTCCAATAATTCGTTCTGATTTACCTACTCCCTGAAAGAAAAAGCTAAAATCGAATTGTTTGTATTTTAGGTTATTTCCAAAACCATACACAATTTGAGGATCTGTTGTACCGCCTATAAAACCTTCGTCTAAACCACTTATGATTCCGTCATTGTTTCTATCCTGATATCTAATATCGCCAGGACGTAAAGATGTTCCAAATGTTGGTACCGCTATGCCCGGTGCCAATACACCCGGCGCAACAAAATCGTCGCTGGTATATAAGCCCGTTGCAGTATAACCGTATAATGTATTGTTTTGAATGCCAGTTCCGGAACGGTACGTACCTTTTACAGCAGCGGCTTCGTCTCTTTCTGTCACTTTATTTTCTACGTAAGTAAAATTAAAACGCCAGCTCATGAAGAAATCAGCAGTTACCTGTTTGTTGAGATTAAATCCTATTTCGATACCTTTGTTTTCCATTTTTCCAAAATTGGCCCATGGTGCATTGATAAAACCTGCCTGAGTGGGAACCGTATTTCTTTCTACAAAAATGTCCTTTCTTTTTTCCTGAAAGATATCAACGGTCAAATCCATCATATTAAATAATCCCAATTCGATACCGATGTCTGTTTTTGCCACTTTTTCCCAGGTCAGGTCGTTTACTCCAATTTGCCCTTCTTCAATTCCTTCAAATTTTACTCCTTGTCCCGTGCCAAACCAATAGTCTGAATCGTTAGTATCACTAATGGTAGTGAGGTAAGCAAATCTTCTGTTGGCACCAATATTATCATTTCCTACCAAACCATAAGAACCACGCAGTTTGATTTTATTAAAGATATCTTTAAGAGGTTCCATAAATTTTTCTTCGGTGACAATCCAGCCCATCGCTACAGATGGAAAAAAGCCGTATCGGTTTCCTTTTGCAAAATTTTCTGATCCGTTATAACCAAAATTAAATTCCCCAACATATTTTCTATCAAATGTATACGAAGTTCTTCCTGCTAATCCCTGATGCTTAAAAGCCTGAGGCGCAGTTCCGTCGTTATAACTGTCCTGATTGAATAATAATAGTCCGCTTAAATCATGTTTACCAAAAGCGCGGTTATACGTCGTATTGGCTTCCAGATAAACTCGTCTGTTACCAAACTCAGCTGTTTTATCGTATCCCAGATATTCCTGTCCGTACGCCTGTATAGTTCCGTGTATTAAGCTTCCATCAAGATCTCTTTCGGTCGCTACATTATAATAGTCAGGTGATTTACCACGTGTAACTCTGTTTTCAGAATAGGAATCAAACGAATAGGTGAATTTTGCTTTTAAGCCCGGTGTAAGGTCTTTAAGATCTTGTTCTAATGAAACTAAACTTTCTATCTTGCTTCCTCCTTGCTTATAATATCCTTGCTGTGTACTCATTGCCCATGGATTTTCACGTGCAAAAACTCTGGGAATAGTTCCGTCTGAATAAATGGCAGGATGAACAAAAGGAGTTGTTTCGAAAGCAGTGCCAAAAAGTGTATCTGTACTGCTGTTTCCTTTGTTTAGATTTTGTAAAAAACCTCCAATATTGACGCGCAACAAAGTCGTTTTTGAAACATTCACATCGACATTTGTACGAACATTGGCCCTGTTTAGTTTGGTTTCTGAATCGTATGTCTGGTTGGGATCTCTTGCCAGCATCCCTTTTTCACTATAATAAGAAGCTGTTAATGCATATCTCAGGATTTCTGATCCTCCGGCAACATTCAGATTAGATCTTGAAGTAAAGGCATAATCTTTAGTAATAGCATCGATCCAGTTTACATCCGGATATAAATCAGGATCGTATTTACTGGCTGTTTTTGCAATACGATCTTCTGAAAACAAAAGTGGTTTGCCCTGCTCAGCAGCTAATTCATTCAATAAAGTCATATAAGGGGCAGCGGCAATAAATTCAGGTAATTTAGTGGGTTCCTGAATGGAATATTCGGTTCTGACCTGTATTCTGGGCGCGCCAACAAAACCTCTTTTGGTATTGATCAAAATTACTCCATTTGCTCCTCTTACGCCGTAAACAGCACTTGCTGCCGCATCTTTTAAAACAGAGAAAGACTCAATTTCTGATGGATCAAGGTCGTTTAGGTTTCGTTCGATTCCGTCTACCAATACCAACGGATTTGTTCCTCCTTTAAAAGTAGAAATTCCACGAATCTTAATATCCGATTGATCATAGCCAGGTTCTCCGGATCGCTGAACTGCCATAATACCCGTAATTTGCCCTGCCAGATTGTTTCCTAATGTACGGGAAGTTCCTACTTGTAATAACGATGGCTTTATGGTACCAATCGCCCCTACAACTGATGCTTTTTTCTGCGTACCATACCCCACAACTACAACGGCCTGAAGATCGCTCGTTTCATCTGCCATTGTTACGATGATTTTTTTATCATTATTTAAAGGTCTTTCGAGCTCTTTCATTCCGATAAACCTAAATACAAGTATGGCCTTGGGAGAAGATACATTGATCGTAAAAGTTCCGTCGAAATCTGTGGTTACGGCATTTTTTGTTCCTTTTTCAAGTACGGTAGCGCTGGGTAACGACAATCCTTTTGAATCGTTTACGGTTCCGGTTACTTTTACAGCATTCTGCGAATTGCCCGTTTGTGCATAACTATTTACTGCACTGAGCATTACAAAGAATAAGCAAATCAATCCACTTTTACTAAACTTACATCTACTCCAGGTAAATAAGCTTAGAACAATGGATGACATTTTCCAGGTCGGTTTAATTTCCATTTTGGTTTAATTTTTTTGGTTGGTTATTAGTTAGTTTTTTCAAATGTTCTTTTTAATCGTTTTTATTAAATATTTTAAAAAATCAGAATAATACTATGAATATAAATCAACTGGTTTTTGACACTGTTTTTAAATACATCATAAAATATTTCATTATTTTTTATCGATACTATAATTTATCTCTTAAAAAACGTCATTTAAATTTCTGACCAAATTAGGATAATGACCACATAATTTTAATCCCATTTTGTTTCATAATTATGTTTAAATGTTTCATACAGCCCCGAAAACACTGAAACTAAGCGATATGAAACAAAAAAGCTCATTTATGAGATTCCATAATGAAAGTTTACTTTATTGATTGATTAAATGAATTGAAGTTTATTAGAGATTATATGAAAATTAGGTATTTGTAATAATCTCGCAAAGACGCAGAGTTGCAAAGTTTCTTTATTGAAGTTAGATTTGGGTATGTCTGCTTTAAGCTTTTAAGTTCTATGTGAAATCATTAGTCTTATGCTGAAATTATTTCACGCAGATCCTGCAGATCAAAGCAGATCAAAGCAGATTTAAATAGATTTTTAAATCCGAAAAATAAATAATCTGCTTCTATCTGCCTAAATCTTTAAAAATCTGCGTGAAATAAGTTTTTACTTTAAGTTATTTCACGATCTACGGCCATCTAAAGTTATTTAATGATATGCGGTTGTACTCCCTCATTGGTAATAACAACAGGTTGGATCAAACCATTCTCATCAAAATGCATTTCTTCTATGCAGGTTTCTCTGGAGTTGGCGTGGGTTTCTTTGATGGGTCTTCTGTGGTACACAATAAAATATTGATCAGAATCCGGTGCCTTAATGACGGAATGATGTCCCGCCCCAACAGCAATTGTAGCATCTTGTTCCAAAATTTTTCCAATTCTTTTAAAGGGTCCCATTGGAGAATCTGCAATAGCATACGCCACGCAATAATCAGGGCCGGTCCAGCCGCCTTCTGACCACATAAAATAATATTTATTGTTTCGAATGAACATAAAAGGTCCTTCGACATAATTTTGGGGAGTTATTTCTTTGAATACGGTTTTGTCCTCAAAAGGAATGAAACCGGTAAAATCACTTTTTAGTTTCGCAATATTACAATGTCTCCATCCTCCATAAATTAAATAACACTGGCCGTCTTTGTCCCTAAATACAAACTGATCGATAGGCTGGGCTCCGTTATGAAATTTATCTACAAGCGGTTTTCCTAAATAGTCTTTATAAGGTCCTTCAGGTTTTGAAGCCACGGCAACGCCAATTCCGCCTATTTCATTGTCATTCTGGATATCATTTGCGCCAAAAAACAAAAAATATTTCTTTTTATTTTTAATGATCGAAGGTGCCCATATCGCTCGTTTTGCCCATTTTACTGCTGTTGTATCGAGAATCCTGGAATGTTTTGTCCAGTTTGTGAGATCTTTTGAAGAAAAAGCATCCAAAAAAACCTGATCTTCATACGGAGCCGAAAAAGTGGGATACACCCAATACGTTTTATCAAAAATAATTCCTTCAGGATCAGCGTACCAACCTTTAAATATGGGATTATTATTTTTTGCTGCAGCAGAAACGGCGGTTTGTGCCATTGTTTTTGAGCAGAAAATAATGAAAAGAAAAAATAAAACTTGTTTCATAACATTGGGATTAATTCGACCAGCTATTTACGGGTTTCGCATCTACTTTCATTTTAGCGCTCCTCCGTTTTTTTCTATTTATATAATTATTCGATTTGCCTGTTTGTTGTTACTTTAAAGCAATTGTAATTCCATCTTTAAGCGTACCGGAACCTTCATATGTTTTACCATCCAAAAGCAATTGTACTTTTATTTTGTTTATTTCCTGATCGATATTTCTTTTTCCTTGTTTTCCGTTGGTTTTGATGATGACGGTATTGTTCTTTTTTTCGGCAGTAAAAGTTACTAAAGCATAATCTCCGTTCTGGAATCCAAATCCATCGCCTGAATCCAGATACAATTCTCCTTTTGCTTTATTAGACTGATTCAGACAAACTAAAAGACTTAACGGATCGAATGAATTCTCGCCTGCATTCTGGATAATTTTACCAGCCGGAATAATACTTCCGCCTTTTATTTTCAGTTTCGCCTGATATTTATCCTGCTTTTCTCCCTCAACCAAATTTAATTCTTCCCATATTCCTGAAGGCAATATTGGATCTTTGGCAAATGCGGGTACTACCAAAAGATTTTCTCCTAATAAAAAAGCCTGTTCTTCGGCTCTAAGGCGCGAATCTTTACTGTCTGCAAAAAATACAGGAGCCATAACGGGCATTCCGGTTTTAGAGGATTCGTAAAAAAGTGTGTATATATAAGGCAGTAAACGATAACGTCGTTCTAAGGCAATTCTTGACGTTTTTTCTATTTCAGCGCCATACGCCCAAGGTTCTTTATCATTTGTTCCTGCACAGGCGTGACCGCGTGCAAAAGGCATAAAAGCTCCAAAACCAAGCCAGTTCGCCCATAAATCGCCATCGGTATTACCAAGGAAACCTCCAATATCCGGCCCGTTAAAAGGCTGACCTGATAGTCCTAAAGTAAGCGACATGGGTACAGATAATTTTAAGTGTTCCCAGCTCGCATAATTATCTCCTGTCCAGGTGGCCGCGTAACGCTGACCTCCTAATAAATTAGAACGGGTAAGAAGAAAAGGGCGTTTTGTTGGGTTTACTTTTAAAATCCCGTCGTACGAAGCTTCTACCATCAAACGACCGTAAGCATTGTGATACAGCAAGTGAGAACCCTGAGGCAAATTACCTCCGCCTTTGTGTGGTGTATCGTACGGCATTGTTCCGAGGCGTTTGTCTTCGGGCAAATCACTATCATTTACAGCAGGTTCGTTCACATCATTCCAAACACCATCGATACCTGTGTTTAAGAAATCTTTGTAAAGTCCGCCCCACCAATTTCTGGCTTGTGGATTTGTAAAATCAGGAAAAACACAATCGCCCGGCCAAACTTTTCCGTGGTATTCTTCTCCGTCATTTTTCTTCACCCAAACATCGCTTTGTGTACCGGATTTATAAACCGAATATTCTTTGTCTACTTTTACTCCGGGATCGATCATATATACTGCACGAAAGCCTTTTTTATGCAAATTATCATTCAGTACTTTTGGGTTTCGGAATCTAATACTATCAAAAGTAAAAACACGGTAACCCTGCATATAATCAATATCCATCCAGATTACGTCGCAAGGAATTTTCTTTTCTCTAAAAGTATCTGCTATTTCCATAACACGTTTTTCACTGTCATAAGAAAATCGGCATTGATGATAGCCCAGAGCCCAGCGTGGAGGCAATTTTATGGTTCCTGTTAATTCAGAAAGTCCTTTGATCACTTCCTGAGGCGATTTTCTATCGATAATATACACTCTAAACAATGCGCCTTCTGAGTTATAAATAATCTGATCTGAGTTGGTAATTAACTCTGCTTTCCATGTACTGTCGAAAATAATTCCAAAAGCAGAACCGTCCGGACGTACGCCCATAACCCATGGATGTGTTTGATACAATCTTTTACCGCCTTCTACGCTATAGGCTCCTGTATCTGTATTCCATAATTTTATAGATTGTCCGTTACGCAAAAGCGGCCCGGTTACTTCTCCTCCTCCGTAAAGGCTTACTTCTCCTTTTAGGTTTAAGATCGCGCCGGCTTTATTGTTTTTGAATGTGAATTGCGGAATCAATGACCAGTCTGATGGCAGTTTCCCTTTGGATTTTGGTTCAGCAGCAAGAATTAATGAGGGAGTTTTGTTTTGATCAAAACCTTTGGGAATAAATTCTGCAATTCTGTTACCCACTAATGAAGTTTTGAGTAACGGAATTTCCTGAGCTGTTGCATTTGATATTCCGAATGCAATAAAAAATGCTGAAAATAAAATTGATTTCAAATTCATGCTAAAAATTTAAATGTTATTAAACGATATCAATCATTGCAAACATACTAAAACGTTTTAGTATATTTATAAAAATATTGACTTAATTTGTGTTTTTTGATGAAATGGTCAAAACAATATCTTGTTATCGATATTTTTTCAACCAGACATACAGTATTTTACAATGCCGGAATAGCCAATTTAGTAACCTCGGAAACGGGTTCACCAATAACCGGATTTCCGTTTTTATCCCATTTTATTTGTTGCATTCTTGGTGATCTTTTTATGCCGCATCCTTCTCCGGGTTTTGAATTTGCGTGATATAAAATCCAGTCTTCTTTGCCATTTGGCGATTTAAAAAAGGAATTATGCCCCGGAGCATATACTTTAGTCTGATCTGATTGTCCCAGAATTGGCTGATCTGATTTTACCCAGGCTGCAGCATCCAGTAAATTTTCTTTTCCTGTAAAGGTTAAAAGGCCTAAACTATAATTATCCGTCCAACATCCGCTGGCCGAAAAAACAATAAACACTTTTTCTTTATGCGTTAAAAACTGAGGTCCTTCGTTTACATTTACTTGTGGCGGATTGACATCGTCGTGCAGCGCGCCATATAATTCCCATGGTTTTGTCGGGCTTGAAATTCGAACTCTGTCTCCATCAATTTGAGTAGGCGTTTTCATTTTGGCGATATAAATATTTTGCTGTCCATTGGTATCCCCTTCCCAGCCGGACCAAATCATGTACAAGTGCTTCTTATAGGTAAATACATTACCGTCAATCGCCCATTTATCTGTTTGTGCGGCAATTTTTCCTCTAAAAATCCATTCGCCTTTCATTGGATCTTTCGAATCATTTTCTAAAACATACATTCTGTGCGTATTGTTAGAACCATTATCAGCAGCAAAATAAACGTACCATTTGCCATTGATATAATGAAATTCAGGTGCCCAGATTTCAGCGGAATAGTCAGTATTTTTAGGCGCAATCCAAATGGTTTTCTTTTCAGCATTTTTTAAATCGGCTAAACTTTTTGTTTTTAAAAGAACCAAGCGGTCCTGCATGGTATGCGTGTAGTAATAATAACCGTTATGATAGGTACTGTAAGGATCTGGCCCGTAATCTAAAATTGGATTGGTAAATATTTCCTGCGCCAATGCAATATTGTTGATTAGGCAAAACAGCATCAATAAAAGTGTTTGTTTTAAAATGGATTTTTTTTTCATGAGTAACATTAATTGTTTTTATGTTGTATTTTGGTCACAATCGCTTGCAGCTTCCTTCTATTGAAAAGAATATTAAATAGTTGTGAATTTATAAGCCTTTGTCTGATTTCTTAATCAAAACTACTCTGTACGAGTTTATTTCTCTCGTGCTATAGGCTTCCTGCCATGTTTCCTGATCCGCTTTGCCAAGAATACTTTTATCTTCCGCCCCTCCAAATAGCTGATTAAAATCTTTAAACTGATTCAGGGATACGTATGAGATTTCGCTATTTAAACGATATTCTTTGAGATTTACCACTCTAAATAAACTCCAGCTGCCAAATCTACCCGCATCTACTCTTTTTTGCCATTCCGGCTTAAATATTTTGGATTCTGCATTTTCATATTTTGCATAATTTTCCGGCGTCACTTTCATTAAATTAATCTCCATCACAGCTCCTAAAGACACATTAAATTGTTCTTTAGTCTGGTCAATTTGTTCCAGATAAAAAGTTTCTACTACATTTCTTGTTCTAAGGGATTCTGTTCTTTTTGATAATAACATTGCTTCAGACATAGCGGGAAATGCTTTTTTAGACATTTTTAAAAAATTATCGCTACTCCCATTTTGAATCATTTTTGTTGAATCGTTAAAAACCTGAACTGTTACATATTGAAAGTCCTGATTCTCACCAACCAAATGCCAAAGCTGCCATCCCTCAATATCACTGTTTTTAACACGTTGAACGTGTATTTTTTTCCAAAAACTTTCCGTTTCAATGTAGGCTGATTCCTGCCCTGGAGCAACTTTCATAAACTCAAATAATAAGTATTTCTTTTTTTGGGCAATCGATGTACTTCCCAATAAAACAACTGCAGCAAACAGTAGTATTTTTTTCATAATTATAATATTTAATAGATTTAATTATCAAGCAATGGCAACCTTCAGGTGTATCTGCAAGTCCATTTTTATAATTTCATTTCTTGGCGATTTTGATGATATTATTCCTTCAGTTAAAGCTTCAGTTCATTAAAATTTTGAAAATAAAATCCTCAATAGTTACAAGTGATACATTTAAGATTAAAAAAATAACTTTTAAGAATTTCATTTTGTATTACTAAAAATATAAGTAATATTGCAAGCGTCCATTTGCTATATATTTTAAGTACTATTAAAACATTTTGCTTATTTTTTAGTAATACAATAATTTATATATTAAAAAAATATCATTTTAATTTTTGGCCAAAGTAGCATATTGAGCACATTATTTTAATCTCATTTTGTTTCACAATTGTGTTCAATTGATTCAAATACCCTTTTATTACTTGGTCAGTACGCTAGAAAAATCAAAATGAACACTTATGACACCAGCGGAAAATTTATTTTTTTATATAAAAATTAATAAAAACACATACATGCAACGTTTCTTTAAAATTGGGATATTAGTCTGTCTCTTATTTTTGTCGACTACAATTTTTAGCCAGGAATATTATTTTAAGCATTATAAAGTCGAAAACGGAATGTCTAACAATACCGTTTTGGCTTCGATTCAGGATAAAGACGGTTTTTTATGGCTGGGTACAAAAGATGGCCTGAACCGTTTTGACGGATATCATTTCAAGACATTTCGAAGTGCAAGAGATCCTAAAACATCATTAGGTAGTAACTATATTCAATCGCTGCATGAATTCAGAAATTATATTTGGGTAGGAACCGATAAAGGATTGTATTCTTACGACAAAAAATTAGAAAGGTTTGCTTTTATCAACGAAGCCATTACGAATCGTATTAATGATATCGACAATGATTTAAAAAACAATCTTTGGTTTATCTCGATCGGGACATTGATTAAATACAATGTTGATACCAAAGAAACTGTCATGTTCGATGGCAAAGATTCTTTTTATGCTACTTCAATTTCGTGTGATAAAAATGGTGTCATCTGGGTTTCTTCTTATGATGATTTATACCGCTATTCTGAAGCTACTCAGAGTTTTGAGAAAATCAGGGTGCAGCTGCCTAACTCAACTTTTTCAATATCTGTCATATATGCATTAGATGCCAATTCGGTTTTGATAGGAACTCGTGATCATGGCGTTTACAAATATGACGTTTCAAGCGGTAAAACTACTCCGTTTATTAACGGTGCAGAAAAACCTGTTTTTGTACGACAATTTAAAAGAAACAAAAATGAATTATGGATTGCCAGTGAATCCGGTGCTTATATCTATAATTTACAGCATAAAACGATTCGGAATTTACGTAAAAGTCCGAGTGATCCTTATGCGATTTCAGATAATGCCGCCTATTGTATTACTATTGATAAAGAAAATGGCGTATGGATTGGAACTTATTTTGGAGGCGTAAATTATCATCAGAAACAATACGATCAGTTTAAGAAATATTTTCCCCGAAAAAGCGAAAACGCCATTGTAGGAAGTGCTGTGCGCGAAATTCAGAAAGACGATCAGGGCAATCTCTGGATTGGTACTGAAGATGCAGGAATTAATAAGTTTAACCTCCACACAAAGAAATTTGTTAATTACCTGCCTGACGGAACAAAATCCGGACTTTCTTTTTACAATATACATGGTGTTTTGCCAAGAGGAAATAAAATCTGGATAGGAACTTTTGAGCACGGACTGGATGTTATGGATGCCAACTCCGGAAAAGTTATCAAACATTACGATCACACGACCAGTAATTTTAAAAGTGATTTTATTGTTACGTTTTATGAAACTCCCGAAAAGAAATTATATGTCGTAACTTCTGTGGGCATTTATTTGTATGATGATCAGAAAGATAGTTTCGAAATTTGTTCTATTTTTTCAGAAACTACCCATTATACCTGCATGTTCAAAGACAAAAAGGGAAATTTATGGGCAGGATCTTATCGTGACGGACTTTTTTATTATAACCCGAAAACCAAGGAAAAAGCTGTTTACAGGCACGATTATAAAGATGATAAAAGCATTAGTAATGATTTTATCACTTCGATATTTCAGGATCAGCAAAACAATCTTTGGATTGCAACAGAAAATGGTCTGAATTTGTTTGATACCGAAAAAAAGGAATTCAAAAAATTTACCACCAAAGACGGATTTTCAAGTAATGTAATTTATTCTATTTTGCAGGATGATCAGCAAAATCTATGTATTACAACTTCAAAAGGATTGGTGAGATTTAATTATAAAACAAAATCAGTTAAAATTTTTACCACAGCAAACGGATTACTGAGTGATCAGTTTAATTACAGTTCGGCTTTTAAAGATGCTAATGGCGACATGTATTTTGGAAACCTAAATGGGATGATTAGCTTTAACCCAAAGAATTTTAGTACCTATAAATACAATCCTCCCATTTTTATTACGGGGCTTCAAATCAACAACCAGGATGTAATTGTAAATGACGAAGATTCTCCGCTCGACGAATCGGTTTCCTATATCAGGAAAATCACTTTAAAAAATTATCAGTCTAATTTTAATATTGATTTTGCTGCTTTAAGTTATACAGCTCCTGAACTTACGCAATATTGGTACAAACTCGACGGGATTAGCGACGACTGGGTTTATCTGAATAAAAACAATAAGGTGTTCTTTACAGAGCTTCCTTCAGGCAATTACAAATTCAGGGTAAAATCATTGAGCGCCAGCGGGATTTGGAGTAAAGAAGCTGTTGTAGAAATTACCATTTTACCGCCATTTTGGGCAAGCGGTTATGCTTTTTTCCTTTATTTTCTGGTAATTGCGGGATGCCTGTATTGGCTTTTACGCAGGTATCATCACATGAATATCAAGGAAAACAACCAAAAAATTGCCAATCTTAATAACGAAAAAGAGAAAGAAATATACCACGCTAAAATTGAGTTTTTTACCAATGTGGCGCATGAAATACGAACACCTTTAACGCTGATAAAAAGTCCTTTAGAAAGCCTGCTGAAAAGAACTTACGAATCTCCGGAAATCATTCCCAATTTATCCATCATGGAGAAAAACACTTCGAGATTATTGAATTTGGTTAATGAACTGCTGGATTTTAGAAAAACCGAAATGGAAGGTTTGGGACTAACATTTGTTGAAACCAATATCTCACTTTTAGTGAAACAATTGCAGTCGCAATTTACACCTCTTATTGAAGAAAGAAATATTCACTTAGCATTAGAATTGGGAGACAAGGATATTTATGCTTTTGTTGATGAAGAAGCGATTACCAAAATTCTAAGCAATTTAATTAGTAATGCCGTTAAATATGCCAAAAAGGAAGTTATTATTACTTTGTTCAGAGACGAAAATTCTCTGGAATTTATAGTGAAGAATGATGGTAATCTGATTCCGAAAGGTCTTAAAAGCAAAATTTTTGAACCTTTCTTTAGAATATTAGGATCTGAAACACAGACCGGAACCGGAATTGGTTTGTCGCTCGCGCATTCTTTGACGGAATTGCATAACGGAACTTTAAAACTGCAATTTGTAGATGATGCTATGAATACTTTTGTGTTGCGATTGCCGCTGCGCCAACAAAGTGAATTTCATCTTTATAAAGACACAGCTGAAAACACCTTAAAAGACAATAACGAAGAACTGGAAAATGAGATTATTGCAAAAAACACAAAAACGCAGATTCTTATTGTCGAGGATAATTTAGAGCTCCTTAATTTTATGAGCAAGGAACTTGGAAAAGAATATAAAATTTTCAAGGCGACTAACGGAGAAGAAGCCTTAAAAGTAATTCACAATCAAACGATACACATTGTTATCAGCGATATTACAATGCCCGTAATGGACGGAATTGAACTGTGTGACCGTATTAAATCTAATATCGAAACGAGTCATATTCCTGTCATTCTGTTGACCGCTTTAACCGCCATACAATCCCGAATTAAAGGTCTGGAATCAGGAGCTGATGCTTATATCTCCAAACCTTTTTCGATTGATTTTATATTGGCGCAAATTGATAATTTATTATCCAATAGACGCCATGTTATGGAGTTTTATGCGAGTTCTCCTTTATCCCATTTAAAAAGTATTGCCCACAATAAAATTGACGAAGATTTCATTAAAAAACTAGATGAAATTATAGACCAGAATATTGCAGATACGAATCTAAGTGTTGAATCATTGGCCGATATTCTGCACATGAGCCGTTCGACTTTGTATCGTAAAATAAAAGACATTTCTAATTTAAGTCCAAACGAGCTTATCAATAATGCCCGTTTAAAGAAAGCGGCAGAATTACTGCTTTCCGGCAAATATAAGGTCTATGAAATTTCAGAAATCGTAGGGTACAATTCGCAGTCCAGTTTTAGCAGAAACTTCCAGAAAAGCTTTTCGATGTCGCCATCAGAGTTTATTAATAATGGCAATCAGGAAGTGAAATAGTACGATTTTAGAAATGTTTTTTTAATGAAAATTACTTTAAATCGTTTATAAATGGGGTAATACAAATTAGTACAGTGTAAAATTTTTATTCGCTATTTTTGTCTGTAAATAAAGATATCACGCTACATTATCATTTTAAATCTTGAAAAATAAAAACCATACGATCAGACAATTTGAACTGTCGCCTCTTGCAAAGGCAGGAATTATTATGGTTAATATGGAAGACCGGGATGTTGAAGAACATGATATCTCGAAGCCACACCGGGATAATCATTGCCAATTGATGTTGGCAGTAAACGGAACATTTCAATTCAATATTGATTTCAAAAACATTGAATTTACTGCGCCGGCCCTAATTTGTATTTTTCCGGAGCAAGTACATCATATTATAGAAGTAAAAAATCCAAAAGGATGGATGATTAGTTTTGATCCGTCGCTCGTCAATAAAGAAGTATTGCTCCTTTTAGAAAATAAAATTGATAATCCTTTTTTACTTCAGCACGAATCTCCTTTTTTTGAGCAGCTTTGTCTCATGATGGATTTAATTGAAAAAGTACAACAGCAAAATACCAATCAGTATAGTCAAAAAACTGTTCATTCCTTGTTAAATGGGCTTTTAAGTTTAATTGCAGGAGAAATAGTTTCTGATTTTGCTCTTGATAAAACAAAAGAAAACCGAAGCATTATCATTAAGGAATCGTTCATGAAGCTAACAAAAGAACATTTCAAAACCTGGAAACAGCCTGCTCAATATGCGGCGGCACTTTCTATTTCGACAGCGCATTTAAATGATACTGTAAAATCATTAACAGGAAGTCCTGTGTCTGTACATATTCAGGAAGCCTCTATCATGGAAGCCAAAAGATTGCTCTACTTTACAGCTAATAGCGTAAAGGAAATTGCTTACGAAGTTGGTTACGAAGAACCTGTTTATTTTGGAAAACTTTTTAAAAAAGTAACCAGCCTCACTCCTCTTGAGTTTCGGAAAAAATTCCGTGATTAGAACTATTCTTCCCATCATTCAAACTACATTAAAACCTCATCCTACAAGTAGTTTTGCATTGTAATTAATACTTTAACTGATATGCAAAACGAAATCAACATTCCCATCATACTCGACGCAGTACAAAAAGTGGGTAACGTCTTTTTAAAAGATTATAAGCGAAATGCTATCCCGCAAACTATGGATGAGCTTTTGAAACAATTAGAAGACATCGACACTTTGTGCCTGACTTCTTTAAAAGAAGATTTATCTCCGGAATTTCCCAACACACCCTGGCATATTGGAGACGAATTTGATACCAATTCACAAAGAAATCCGGCCAAACAAGACGAATACTGGCTTTGCGATGCGATGGATGGCGCTATTCAATATCTTCAGCACATTGCAGGATGGACAATCAATCTGGCACTTATTCGTGATGGACAGCCTTACTTTTCTGTGATTTTTGATCCTTTGGCTAATGAAATATTTTGGGCAAAAAAAGGCGAAGGTGCCTTTATGAATGGCAAATTACTCAAAATTAGCCGTAAAACAGATCCGGCTGTGATGCTTGCTGTTTTTGAATACGGTCATCAGGATAAATCAGATAATAATTTAAATGAAAAAATTGGTGCTACAATTACAAAACTGATCCGCAATTACGGAATAGTTAGAAATTATGGGCCACACGGTCTTCAATTGGCGTATGTTGGTGCAGGAAGAATCGATTTGTTTGTTCAGGAAGATCTTGATACTTATAATTGGATTGCCGGACTGCTTATCGCTAAAGAAGCTGGTGCAACAATCCTGACAGCAGCGGGAAAACCATGGAAATGGGGAAGCGAAAGTGTATTGGCTGCACCAAAAAATATTGCAGAGAAATATCTACAAATTAAATCTACAAATTAAAATGAACATAGCCATTATAGGAGCCGGAGCCGGAATTGGATTACAAGCGGTATCGCAGGCACTCAAAAACGGACATAACGTAACAGCTTTGTCAACAAATACAAATCAGATCCCAAATCATCCCAATCTCATTAAAATAAATGGAAGCGCTACCTCGCCTACAGACTTAAAAAATGCCATAAAAGATGCCGATACTGTACTCATAACCGTTGGCACAAAAAATAAAAAAGCAACAACTCTTTTTTCTGATATTGCAAATAATTTGGTAAAGGTTGTTGACGATTTAAATTTCTCTTCACCAGTTTTAGTAATTACAGGTTTTGGAGCGGGAGAAAGTAAAAGGTATTTAAGCTTTTTTATGAAAACCGTGATTTCATTATTCCTGAAAGATCAATATAATAATAAAACAAAAATGGAAGAAATCATCACTAATAGTTCTCTAAGATGGGAAATTATCAGGCCGGGAATGCTTACCAATAAAGATAAAAGTTCGGCTTATAAAACCATAACGGGACTTTCTAGAGGAATAAAAGTGGGCAAAATTTCAAGAGCAGATGTTGCTGATTATTTAATTAAGGAGGCCGAAGATCCAACAAGACTTTACCAATATGTCGCGTTGACGAATTAATAAAAAAAAGTAACAGCTCAGTGCTGTTACTTTTTTATTTCCTTTATTAATAATCCAAAGGCGTTGCTAATACAATCTCCCTGTTTTCTAATAATGGCACAATCTGTCCCAAAACTACTTCCTGAAAATAAGTGGAATTTCGATGCGCTGTTACGGCATCTTCGTTCCTATATCCTTCAAATAATAATATGTTATTTAAATCTGAATTATTTTGATGAATGGTGTAAAACAAATTTCCTTTTTCTTTAACGCTTTCGTCATGTACTTTTTTTAGTAAATTTAAAACGTTTTCAATCTGACCTTCTTTAACTTTCCATGTCGCAAAAACATGAACCGGATTTTGATTTTCCATTTTTATATTTTAATATGTTTTTTTATTTAATTAACACAATCTTGTCCAGAGGAACGAGGGATCTCCGTTAGTAACTCGACAAAGACTGGCGATATTCCGGACGGAATTTCTTGTGTGATTTCTCGTTCCTCGAAATGAAAAGACTAGCTTATAATTATTTTTTAGATTCTAAAATAACAATCATCTTTTCTGCCACTCCCTTTGCAGAAGCAGGATTTTGTCCTGTAACCAAATTACCATCGGCAATACTGTGGGCAGACCAATTTGCGGCAGAATGAAATTTTGCTCCTTGTTTTGTTAAAGCTGTTTCTAATAAAAAAGGGACATCTGCAATGGCGTAACCTCTTTCTTCTTCATCTGTAAAAGACGTAATGTTTTTACCGTTTACTAAATAAGTTCCGTTGCTTAGTTTTACATTTAATAAAGAAACCGGACCGTGACACACTGCCCCTACCACTGCATTTCGTTCGTAGGTTTCTTTAATTACTTTTTTCAGCAACTCATTTTCCGGCATATCGACCATTGGTGCTAGTCCGCCTGGTACAAAAATGGCATCGTATTTAGTAACATCTACAGTGGATAGCTTAACGGCTTTTTGCATAGTTTCCCAGCCTTTTCCTGTTAGAAATGCCAGATTTTCAGGATCACTTGCTAAATTAAGAGCGTCTAAATAAGGCGTATCTCCGGTTAAGCTGGCAAAATCGATCTGGTAATTTGCTTTTTCGAATGCAGCATAAGGATGCGCTACTTCTGGAAGAAATGTTCCTGTTCTTCTGTTGTTTGGTCCAATGGCATTGGCATTCGACACGATAATTAAAATTTTCTTGTTCATTTTTGTTTCGTTTTTAGAAGTTGTGGTTTGTTTTACTGCTTTGTTTTCTTTTTGATTTTGGGCATAAGAAGAAAAAAAGGCAAGTGCCGCTGTTAGAATCATCAATTTTTTCATGGCTATAAATTTTTAAGTTGTTATGAATTATTTATAGGGCAAATTTATGCCGGCTCTACTCCTCAATACGAGGAGCAAAGTCACAAAAAAAGTGTGACGGGAATCACACTTTGAGTTTAAACAGCTATATTATTTATTGTTCGAGTAAAGCCTGCTAAGGGTTTCGCGGCTCACTCCCAGATATTCTGCAATATATTTTTTGGGGATTTTTTGCATGAGATTGGGATACAGATCTGCAAATTCTTTGTATCGCTGCTGCGGATTATTAGAAAGTAATGATATAACCCTTTGCTGAAGCGCAATAAAACCTTTGGTAAGCTTTATTCTAAAAAAGTGCTCCATTTTGTGCAGCGTAACCGAGAGCTGTTCCCTGCCCTCAAGTGTCAGGCACAAAACCTCGCCCGGCTCCATACAAACCACATACATATTGGCTTGTTTTTGATTGAAATAGGCAATATAATCAGACATCCACCAGTTTTCTGTAGCAAATTGCACGATGTGTTCTTTGCCGTCTTCATCCAGATAAAAAACCCTGAAAATTCCGCTCATAATGATATATTCATATTTCGCATCATCGCCTTGCTGAACAAGATATTGATTTTTTAATACTCTTCTTATTGTAAAAAAGGGTTTAATAGATTCAAACTCCTCGTCAGTAACAGGTATTATTTCTTCAATATGTTTTCTCAGCTTTTCCATAGTTTGTTTTACTTTTTCAAAGATAGAAGATTAGTTTAAATTTTAGATTGCTGCTTAAATTTAAACGCAATCCCGATAGCTATCGGGAGCAAGAATTTATTTTTTAAGGTTTGAAAACGCGAAAGTTCGCTAAGCTTTGTGTAAGGTTGTTGAGGATAATTTAAACACAGAGATCTCAAAGTTATTTTGAAGGTCTGAAAAACACAAAGTTCACAAAGCTTTGGGTAAGGTGGTTTGTGATAATTTAACTGCTTAAAGATTTTTTATTGGAGTGAAATAATCTCGCAAAGACGCAAGGGCGCAAAGTTTACTTTCTGATGATTTGCATCGTAGCGAAATTAAGAAATAAAGCTAAAAACTTTGCGACTCTGCGTCTTTGCGAGATTAAAAAAGTCTAGTTTATTCAGCTAATTGACTGACCTGAATGTTTCCGATAAGTTTGACGTCTTCACCTAATCCAAGGCCTCCGGAATCTGTCATCTTGTTCCATGTCATTCCAAATTCTTTTCTATTTACTATTCCAAGAACTTCAAATCCATGCTTTATATTACCATGCCCATCGTTTTCTGATCCGCCATATTCTACTTTTAATTCAATTGGCTTTGTTACACCTTTCAATGTTAGATTTCCAGTCATTTTATAATAAGTACCTCCAGTGTTTACAAACGATGTCGACTCAAAAGTAATTTTCGGGTAAGTTTCTGCATCAAAAAAATCACCGTTCTTTAAATGCTCATCACGTTGCGGCTGATTGGTATCGATACTTTTTACATCGATGGCTATTGCTACTTTTGCATTGCTAAAATCGGTACCATCTGTAATTATATTTCCTTCAAATTTTCTGAAAGAACCTGTTACAGTAGAAATAGCTAAATGTTTAATTTTAAAGAAAACTTCGGAGTGCAATGGGTCTATTACCCAAGTGGTTTTGTTTGTCATAATTATTTTTTTAATGTTTATTATCAGGACAAAATTATGTAGATTTGCTATACAAAATATAGTAGTTACCTTTGAGTAAGTAGTTACCTTCACGTAAGTGGATGTTTTTTAAAATCAAATAATTATGAGTCAAAAAGAGGATGTTTGCCAATATAGATTGCTGGTTGCCAGGGATACTTTAGAAGTAATTCAGGGAAAATGGCGTTTGCCAATTATTATTTCATTAACTCATGGCAACAAACGCTTTGGAGAAATTCAACGGGATATCGCAGATATTTCGCCCAAAATGCTATCGCAGGAACTAAAAGCTTTAGAAACAAATAAAATTATTACGCGCACGCTTTATGACAGCATGCCGGTTACGGTAGAATATTCTCTTACTCCTTTGGGTTTGACGATGCGAAAACTATTAGATGAAATTCTGAATTGGGGTGTTATTTTTAGAAAAGAAATTTTAGAAAAATAGCTTGAGAAAAACTATAGATTGAAAGCAAAACATAACTATTATTGAATAATTTTCAAATCGACTCTTTTTTTTTGCTTTTTAAGTTTAAGATCAATAAAATCGATCCATTTATCGCTTTCCTTTACAAACCACTTCCCTATTAGTTCTGTATTTTCATCATTAAATTTACCTTCAAATTTCATGGTGCTGCTTTTAATTTTAAAGACATTTTTGACCAGATAACTCGTCATAGACCCGCTTTCGCCTTTCGAATTATAATATTGCATTTTTGCCCTTTCTTTAGAATTGGTCAAAGAAAAAATTTCAAAAGTCTGAGTTCTTTCATCACCCATCATTACATCAGCTTTGTGCAGGATATAATTTTCGTTTAAAATATATTCGTAAGTATCAATACCAATTAATGCTACATTATCACTCTTGCTAAATATCGTCCCTTTTGTTACCCAAATTCCAATAAGTCTGCTGAAATTACTTGCCTCTATTGTAGTCATAGTATTTGGTTTAATTATTTAAAGTTGCCATAGCATAACAGCAATTTTATGATTTAGTATCGTTTCATTTTCTACGATTATTATTTAGGCGATAAATATAACAGAATGCTCAAAAAAATATTTTACATTTAATTAATTTTGTAATTACATAATTTACAGATAATTACAAAAATATAATTAAATTTGAAAGACAAAAAACCAAGCACTATTTACGTCATTAGTTGTAATTTAATTTTGAGAATGTCATTACTTAATCTAGATTAACGGATAGGTCTTCTCATCCTATATAAATTTGTACAAGAAATCTAAGTCAAATAAAAAGATCAAAAACTTAGATTGAATTAAAATATATTAATCTAAAACCAAAATAAGATGAGTACAATTACAGTTAAAGACGGAACAGAAATTTATTACAAAGATTGGGGAACAGGACAACCTATTGTTTTTCATCACGGATGGCCATTATCTGCTGATGATTGGGATGCACAAATGATGTTTTTCCTTCAACAGGGATATCGTGTTATTGCACATGACAGACGCGGACATGGACGTTCCGGTCAGAGTTCAGAAGGTAACAATATGGAAACCTATGCTGCAGATGTAGCTGAATTGACTGAAGCTTTGGATTTAAAAGATGCCATTCATATTGGGCATTCTACAGGTGGCGGAGAAGTAATACGCTACGCAGCAAAATACGGAAAAGCCCGCGTTGCAAAAGCGATCATCATTAGTGCCGTAACGCCAATAATGATAAAAAATGAAGCAAATCCTGATGGTGTTCCATTGTCTGTTTTTGATGAGATAAGAAAAGGTACGGGATTTAGCAGAGCGCAATATTTTTATGATTTTCCAATCGCCTTTTACGGATGGAATCGCGAAGGAAAAACTGTTCAGGAAGGAATTAAACACAACTGGTGGCGTCAGGGAATGATGGGTTCTGTACTGGCTCATTATGAAGGAATAAAAGCGTTCTCGGAATCGGATTTTACAGAAGATTTGAAGAGTTTAGATATTCCTGTTCTTGTTTTGCACGGAGAAGATGACCAAATTGTACCTTATAATCAAGCACCTAAAGCTGCAAAATTATTAAAAAACGGAAAACTAATATCATATCCGGGATTTCCACATGGTATGCCAACAACAGAAGCAGATACTATTAATAAAGACATTTTAGAATTTTTAAAATCGTAAGGAAATAGAAAATGCTTTTTTACAAAAAAACCTCCAAAATTTTTGGAGGTTTTTGTTTTATAAGACTGCTTCATTAATTATAAAAATCATTTTTGATTTGTATTTTTTAAGCATCAACTTTATATTCTTTCAGTACTTGGCTTATTTCACATCAAACCATAGTTTCGTCGTCAGTACATCTTTTCCCTGCACCTCTACTGCGGCTTTATAACTAGTTCCATTTAGCGATTGCTCTGTACCTGGATAAAAGAAACGTGAAGGAATTTTTCCTTCCAAAAGCGAATTTGGACCAGCAACCAAAACGGGATAGTCAAGTCTTCTCCACTCTGCAAAAGCATCAAGACCTTGCCCGTAAAACGCAATCCATTTTTGAGTACCTATCGATTTGGCATAGTTAGTCGCATCGTATTTTACAGTTGCCTGATTAAGATAATTAGCAATAATGGTCGCATCTGTAATACCAAATTGGTTGAATGATGCTGTAATGGCGCTCTTATAAAGTGCTTCTGCATCTCCGGCAATGTAACCACGCGCAACTGCTTCTGCAACATTAAACAATGTTTCTGAATAGGAAGCAAATACAGCAGGCGATTGAGAAGTCAGGAAGTAAGTACCTGGCCTTGATGTTTTAGCAAGCCCCTGCGCATTGGCTGCAGTAGTTGATAACCCGTTTCCACCTCCAACATATTTACCCACGCTTGGATCTGTTGGTAATTGAGCGTAAACAGGCAAACGCGGATCTGATAACTCATATAACTTATCGACCATTGTTTTCGAAATACGGTAATCATCACGTGTTTCGAACCAGGCCGAAGCCGGATTTTGCTGTGGTGAACTGATGTAAGTAAACTTAAAAATATCATTGGTACTGCTTATTAACCCTCCGGCATCTGTTGTTGCCTCAATAGCAGTTTGTTTAGCCAATGCAGGCTCTCTGTCTGAAATTCTCAACGCTATACGCAAACGAAGCGAATTTACCAGTTTTTTCCATTTTGTAATGTCTCCTTTATAAGACAAATCACCAGTTACAGCTCCGTTTGCTGTACCTAATAAAGACTGAGCTTGTTTCAAATCTTCCAATAATCCTGTATATATTTCTTTTTGAGTATTATACGCCGGATTTACTTTCAGGCCTGCTTCTTTATAAGGAACACTTCCGTAAGCATCTGTCAACAATAAAAAAGTCCATGAACGCAAAGCAAGTGCAATTCCTTTATAATTAGAATTTGCCTGAGCCTCCGGAAAATTAATAATAGTATTTAAATCGGTAATCAAAGTTGAGTACCCTGTATTCCATAAAGTTACAAAAGAACTGTTTGATAAATTAAATGTGTCCGGTTCTGTATATTGGATTTTTGCCCAATGCTGAACAAATAATAATGAGGAGTCAAAGTTATTTGTTGAACCCCAATATAAATCAGCACCCTGCTTTAGTGATCCTGTCAACAGGTAAGGCGCCAATGGAGTTTCGGTGGCATTTGGATTTTTATTTATATCATCCAATGTATCGCTGCAAGAACTAAATGTCAATGCAAAAAGCGTTATATAGGCTATTTTTTTTAGCATGAGTGTGTGTTTTAAAATTTAAGATTAACATTAAGGCTGAAATTTCTCGTAGATGGCAGGGAATACTGTTCTAATCCTTGTGCATTTCCGGTATTGTAAGCCGTTTCAGGATCAATATTAGGTACCTCTTTGTAGATAAAAAACAAGTTACGACCTGCTGCAGTAATACTCGCTGATTGCAATCCCAGTTTTCTTACTAAGCTTTTGTTTACATTATAAGTCAACTTAATTTCTCTCATTTTTACAAAAGTAGAACTGTAGATATACGCTTCACTAATATTGTATGACGCCTTGTAATATTCCTGCGCACTAAGAACGGTAGTATTTGGAGTTCCGTTTGCATATACTCCTTTAAAGATCATTCCATCATCATATACTGGTAATCCGGCCGGGGCATTTCCTCCTGATACCAAATTTTTCACATCTTTTCCGTCACTGCCGGTCGTTATGTAATAATTTAATCCGCCGTTTGCGGCATCACGACCCGGAAGAGTCTGAGCCAGTACACCTGTATAATTACCTACTCTGTTCGTTCCTGAAAAAAGTTCTCCACCTACACTGGCATCAACAAGAAACGAAAGTTCAAGATTTTTATAGGTTAATGTATTTGTAATACCTGCTATATAATCCGGAGTATAATGTCCTAATACTTTTTTATCCGTTGCAGCTTGTGGCAATCCATTAGAACCTACAACGATATTCCCATTGGCATCACGCTCATAAGCTATTCCGTAAAGAGCTCCATAAGCTTGTCCTACAGAAGCCAAAACATCAACACCACCTGAAGAACCAATTGTATAATTTTGGATCTGTTTATCATAATCAAGAATATCTACTTTACTTGTATTCTTTGAATAATTTCCGGCAATATTCCACTTGAAATTTTCAGTTTGAACAGGAGTTCCATCCAATTGAATTTCGATACCTCTATTGTTTACTTTACCTGCGTTGATCAATTGCGATGTATAACCACTTCCCGCAGTTGTTTTGATTTCCAGAATCTGGTCGAAACTATTCGTATTATAATAAGCAACATCAAAATGAAGTCTGTTTTTAAAGAAAGTAGCTTCTAAACCAACTTCAGTAGAACGGGTTGTTTCCGGTTTCAAATTCTCATTAAGTTTTCTCTTAGACGAAGTCTGAATTGGATTTCCGTCGAATGCCGTTTGAAAATCGTAAACTGTATTCAATTGATACGGATCTGCATCATTACCCACTTCAGACCATCCACCGCGAAGCTTTAAAAAATCAAGCGTACTACCTTTTAGATTAAAGACTTCGGATAAAATCAAACTACCATTAAAGGAAGGATAAAAATAAGAGCGGTTACTGCTTGGCAATGTCGATGACCAGTCATTACGGGCCGTTACGTTTAAATAAGCATAATTTTTATAGCCAAACTGCGCTGAAGCATAAGCACTGTATACTCTTAATCTTGATAATGTATTTGATGAAGTTAACGGATCTCTTGAATTCGTCAATGTATATAAATCCGGCACAGCCAAACGCGGTGCTTTTTGATAATTGTTTGCGTCGCTATGGTTACGAATATTGAATCCGGCAAGAGCATCTACAGTAAAATCATCGTTTATTTTTTTAGTATAGGTAAAAATACCCTCTGTATTTTGTTCGTTTACCGTATAAGCATCTTCAGCATACGATCCAAAAGGAGTTCCGTTTGTACCATATTTTATCGTGTATTTTCTGCGGTCGTTATAATTGTCAACAGAAGTACGGAATCTAAAATTAAGGTCGTCTGTAAGTTTTACATCCAAATGGATATCTCCTATTAAGCGGTTACGCTGCTGACTTGTTGTATTGTAATAAGCGGTCCAATACGGATTGCTGTAATAACTGTTGTTCCAGTTCGTGTCTCTGTTATTTCTAAGCGCATTCATATCGACCTGGCGTCCAAACCATGTAAACTGAAGCATCACACCCGCTGCACGATTACCTGATGGCCCACCAGGTAATGTTGGAGCATCTGTAACAATATAATTCCCGGTTACACCTACCTTAACCCTTTCTGACAATTTGTAATTGGCATTTACACTAAAGTTCGTTTTGGTAACTTCACTATTAGGAACTGTCCCTATTTGTTTTTGATTGTTTACTCCCAAACGGAAATCTGATTTTTCATCTGATTTTGCTACAGAAATACTATTATCATAAGTAAGACCAGTATTAAAATAGTCTTTTACATTATTTGGATGAGCCACAAAAGGTACTGCTACACCATTTGAATTAAATTGAGGAATAAGACGTCCGTCCATTTTAGGCCCCCAGCTTTCATCCGTTTGATCATTAATACCGCCACCTTTACCATCAACATAACTGAATTTTCCGTTTGAACCTTGTCCGAATGTATTTTGATAAGTAGGTAACAGCGAAACTTCGGTAATAGTTATACCAGTATTAACGGTTACACCTAATCCTTGCTGACCTTTTCCTGATTTTGTAGTAATAAGAACAACTCCATGTGCAGCACGCGATCCGTAAAGCGCGGCAGCATTAGGCCCCTTTAGTACATTTATTGATTCAATATCCTGTGGATTCAAATCGGCAATTGCATTTTTGAAATCACGTGTAGCCCCGCCTACGCTTCCTAACTGCGAGTTATCTACCGGAATTCCGTCTACCACAAATAGCGGCTGGTTATTTCCTGCGATAGAGGTTTCACCACGAATAACGATACGTGAAGACCCCATATCTCCCTGCGAATTAGTGATACGAACTCCTGCTAATTTTCCGCTAAGACCGTTTAGAAAATTGGTTTCCTTTGTAGTTTCCAAATCCTTACCTTTTACAGACTGAGTAGTATATCCTAAAGATTTTTTTTCCTTAGTGATACCAAGCGCTGTCACCACTACTTCTGACAATGCATTCTGTTCCTGAGTAATACTAACCGTAACAGGATTTGAAGTAACTACTACTTCTGTTCTTTTATACCCCATATAACTTACTACAAGTGTATAAGGAAATTTCTGCCCTGTCTGGAAATAAAATTTTCCATCAAAATCTGTTACAGCACCGTGTGTAGTACCTTTTATGTTGATAGAAGCACCAATTACCGGTTCTTTTGTAACAGCATCCACTACTATTCCTTCAAGTTTAGACTGAATTAAAGGCTTGGTTTCTTGAGCTTTAATCCCTATGGAAATCAACAAAATGCATACAAATGCATATCTATTTAATTTTTTTTTCATTACTTTGTTTTAGTTTAATAAATAAGGTGAGCACTGGAAGATTTACTTTACTCCTGCTTCCTTATAGAGATGTACAATTTCTTTAAGCTTCACCATTTCTGCTGCAACAGAAATGGTCCTTTTTTTTTCAGCTATGCATTCGTCTTTTCATTTTTATTTTTTTTGATTACTATTATTTGTGCTAGACTTATAAGATTTTAATGCAAAAAATTAAGCTCTGATATTCTAAAAATAATTACGTAAATTACTGTTAAAGCCTTATTTTACTATAAGTTCTACTAAATTGATAGAACAAAGGTAAATTAAAATTATTAGTTCCAAAATTTTAACCGAATTTTTTGAAAAAAAAATGTTAATTAAATCAAGTTGAATTTTTAAAACACTAAAAACAAAACAGTTAAACGGTTTAGGAATTTTTACAGCGTGTAGGAATTTTTCTAAAACAAATAAAAATAAAATAGAAATTTTAAGTGTTTTTAAAATCTAATATAATTGCAAGAAAAAGCATTACGAGAGAATTAATGACGATAATTGGATTGTTTTGCCAATTATTGCTAGCGGTTACTAATCCAAAAAAAACTATTAGAAAAGTGTATTAAATGAAGAAGAAAATGATCTTATATTAAAAACGAGAAAGTGCCAGCATTAAAAAAAGCAAAACTTAAGGTTATACATAAATGTAGCGAATAAAGAAACTCACTTTAAGGCAAAAAAAAAGTCTATACTTCTCAGTATAGACTTTTTTTGCTTTAAAATTATAAATTACATTTCGTTCAATTCATTGAACTCGTGTAAAGATTTTAATGTGTTTTCGTAAAATAAAATTGCCGCAACAAGATTTCCTTTGTCTGAGTATGGCATCATTTTTCTTTGAAACTCTACTGTAGTATCCAAGAAAGTTGTAGTACCAAGTGCCTGGTTCTCTAATATTTTCTTGTGAACTCCATCATCCGGAATTCCTAAGTCGGCCATAGTAACACCTGGTTTAGTAACCAAAGCGATGTAAGGCAGAGTTTTTACTAAAACTTTAATACGTTCGATGTATAGTTCCAGAAGTTCTCCTTTTTGCATACCGCTTAGTTCTTTCTGATCATGGTATTTACGGATTAAGGCTGTTGTGCTAATAATACTTCTTGGGGCGTTTTTTGCCTGTGCAGAAATTGCACCGGTTGTCAAGAAGAAAAGTACGCATAATAATAAAGTAATTTTTCTCTTCATTGTATAAATGTAATTGGTTGTTGATAAAAACAAAAATATATAAATTAACTTAAAATACAACTTTATTAATTCCTTTTTTTATTTAATGGTCGTAATTTCTTACTATATCGATCTCTATTCTAACTATTTAATTATTTTTTGTGAGATGCTGAAATTTTACCACTATTGCAGTTAATTTTTACGTCTTTATTATTCTAAAACGTCCCGGATATTTAATCCAGATACTTTTTTTGTTACCATAATAGTCCATAAATTCCTCGCAAACAAAAACTGCATGCGCTTTTGACCACGCTACTACACCGCAAAATTCACTACCGGATTGTCTCTTTAATTTTTGTATTTGTTTTCCTAGTTTAAATCCTAAGTATTTATAGATGGTTGGCGTGTATACTGCCCCATCTTCTAAATCTTCCAATGCTTTGTCAAATGTAGCTTCCTTGTCAATAATCTGCTTGTATTTTGCCATTACGGCATAAGTTAATACGGCATAGTCTGTTATTTTTTCGCTCTCGCAATTGTCTTTGATGTATATAAAACCTGCAGATATTTTAGCTTTATTGATTTCCTGATTATTCAGCTCAAATGATGCATCATTTTTTAGCGTTATCTTTTGTAAATTATCGTTTAATTTTTCAGTTACAAAAAGATTGTCTAATCCATAAACATTCAAAGAAGCCTTAATAAAAGCAATTGACGAACAGTTGGTGCGTTCTCCTTGTTTAAAGCTTTCAAATATTTGATCTGAGCTCAATTGCCCATACGAAGTAGAACAAATAAATATGAAAAATAAAAATGTTGAAGTAACTAATTTCATTGTCTTTAGATTTTATAATTGTTTCCCCAATGATTTTTTGGCGAATATATAGATTTTACAAATCTATAAAAATCACCTCATAGTTGTTTTTTGATTCTTCACTTTTATCAAAAATTATCACGAGTACTACAAGTCCATTTATTAACAAGGTAATAATTGCTTTTTCCTGTTTCTATTTAATATGGATGTTTATAAAAAGCAAACTCCATGTCTGTATCTTGTTAACTATCAACAACATCAGATTTAATTGAACTTTTCGACCATAAAAAATGATAATTCTTTGAGTTTGTTTCCTTTTACATTTTCTATATTTGCTATTATTTAAAATTAATCTAAATAAGAAATGATAAAAATATCTCCCCTACTTTTCATATTCTTCATACTAAATTCTCTTTCTGCACAGGAAATTTCCAAAACGAATACAAATACTGCAAAAGATAAAAATATCAAAATTCAGGACAGTATTGTACCGGATAATTCGGGAACTGATAACGAATTGAAAGAAATTGTAGTTTCTGCTTCCAGACAACCGGAAATCTTAAACGAAGTGCCTTCATCGGTTACTATTTTATCTAAAAAACAAATACAGCAACAACTCAATATAAGTTCTAATCTTAGCGATATCCTGGGCGCATCTGTACCCGGTCTTGGTTTTTCGACTAACAGAACTCAAAATTTAGGTCAGACTTTACGAGGCCGACGTGTATTGGTCATGATTGACGGAATTCCGCAATCTACACCGCTTAGAGACGGAGCCAAAGATATGCGCTCTCTGGATCCTACTGTTTTAGACCGTGTAGAAGTAATTAAGGGAGCAACTGCAATTTATGGTAATGGTGCAGATGGCGGTTTGATTAATTATATTACAAAAAAGGCAAATGTCGACAAAACCATAAGCGGATCTACTGAGGCAGGAACTAATTTCTCTCTTGTAAAATCTAAAGGGACAGCCGGTTTCTTTGTCTCTCAGCTATTTTCCGGAAAAGTAAACAAGATCGATTATGTGGTAAGCGGACGTTATGAAGAAACGGGATTATATCGCGATGCCAAAGGGCGCGTACTTTCTCCGGAATACGGAATGAATGATCTAAAAAACTGGAATGCTTTTGCAAAAATTGGTTACGATATCAATACCAATAACCGCATAGAGTTGATGTACAATTATTTTAATAGTACACAGCATACTGATTATATTGCAAAAGCCGGAGTTTACGGTAATTTTGATTCGCCAACTACGGGAGTTAAAGGACAACGCCCCGGAGATCCTGAAGGAACGCCTTATAACCATAACGCAAGTTTAAGTTATAACGGAGAAAATATAATTGGGAATACAGATATTAATGCCACACTTTACTTTCAGGACTATCTCACTTTGATTAACTACAGTGATTTTTTTGAAAATAACGGACAACCGGCTACACAAAGCAAGAAGCTGGGTTTTCGTTTGAATTTAAACACGCCATACGAATTCAGTCCTCTTATATCAGGTAATATAACGTACGGATTGGATATACTTTCGGATATAACCGATACGCACCTTACAGATGGCAGATTGGTCATTCCTGAAATGAATATGACGAATCTAGCCCCGTATTTTCAGCTTAAAAACATGTTTGGTCCCAATTTGGTTTTAAAAACAGGTTTAAGACTTGAAAATGTAAATATCGATGTGCCGGATTATACCACTATTGGTATTCGTAATTATGTAAACGGAACTTATGTTGGCGGCGGAATTGCTGTAAATGGCGGAGTTCTTGATTTTAATGCCTTCATGTTCAATGCCGGACTTCGTTATACAAAATGGGCTTTGTTTAAACCTTTTGTAAGTTTCTCCCAAAGTTTTAGCGTTGCCGATTTAGGTTTGGTACTACGCGCTGCCAAAGAAAACACCGTAAACAATACTTCGATAAAAGCAGTTACGGCCAATAATTACGAATTTGGATTCTCAGGAGCTTTGGATAAATTTTCTTATGAAGGCGCTGTTTATTATAGCACATCCAAATTAGGTGCTTCTTATGTTTATGTTGATGGAAATCCGCAAATTTCTCGTTCACCTGAAAAGATTTATGGTTTTGAAGTAGCAGCTAAATACCGCCTTCATTCTAAAATTGATATTGGAGCAAATTATTCCTTTACAGAAGGAAAACGTGAACTTGCAGACAGAAAAGTATATTTGGGAGGGGACCGAATCAATCCGCCAAAACTAACAGCGTATACCATTTTCAGACCTTTAGAAAACTGGTCGCTTTTTCTGCAAATGATCAATACATCAGGCAGGGATAAGTTTGAACCTGTAAATGGTGCCTATACGTACGGAACAGGGCCTATAAAATCTTTCACGGCTTTTAATCTTTCTTCGAGCTATACTTTCAGGGAAAAAAGTACCATTCGTTTGGGAGTCGAAAACTTATTCAACAAAGATTATTATTCTGTTATTTCGCAATGGCAGTCTAATAATATGAATTATGTTAAAGAAAACGGTACGCGCCTGACCATTAGTTTTGCACAGGCATTCTAATTTTTGTCTCGAACTAAACTTTTTTTCTTTCAAAGTAAACTGTTTAATAAAAATCAATACATTTGTCGCTCATCAATAAGGAAAATGACAAACTTAATTAACATCTCTATTATTAGCAGCATTATTATCATTCGATAATGATCAGGGATGTTATATAAATAAGTACACAGATACATTTAAAACCTCCCTCTTTGGGAGGTTTTTTTATTTTAAAATAAACATGAAAAATTCAGCACAAAATAATATTAGCACAATTATTATTATTCGTCTTTTCTGACGGGACAGGATTCTATTGTGTACTAATAAAAAGCCTTTCTCAGTCAAAATGAGAAAGGCTTTTTTATTTCCGGCAAACTCAGGCATTAAAATATCAAACAAATAAACTCCAATAATAACTAGATTTCAAATGAAAAAAGAATACACCTTAACCGTTTACACAGAAGATCAAATGGCAGTACTGCATAAAATCACCGTAATCCTTTCCCGACGAAAAATAACTCTGGAAAGCCTTAATATTTCCACCTCTGAAATGGATAAAATGTACCGTTTTACACTTGTTCTAAACGAGACTTTCGAAATCGTAAGGAATGTAGCGCTTCAAATCGAAAAAGTTATTGAGGTTTTTCAGTGTTATTACAACACAAACGAAGCAATCGTCTGGAAGCAAATGGCATTATTTAAGGTAAAAACCTCTAGTGTAATCCATCCCGAAAATACAGATTTGTTGTTTCGAAAATACAACGCCCGATATGTAACAATCGAAAAAGATTACACCATATTTGAAGTTACAGGACAAGAAGAAGAAATTAATAATCTAATTGTCGCATTAAAGCAATTTGAATTGATCGAATGTATAAAAAGTGCCAGAATTGCCCTTACTATGAACAGTGAATCTTTCCAATTAACTGATTAAGGGTTCACAATCTGATCATACGGAAGATTAAAAGTACCTTCGGTAATACTAATGGTTTCACCTGATGACACATTTCGCACTGTTCCTTCAAATGTTCCTTTGATGCCTTTTTTACTTATGGATTCAATTTTTACTGTAAAAAGATCGTCGCCTATAGCGGTGTTATAAAGTATGGTTCCGTCTTTAGTCTGAATCGCATATCGGCCCATCATTTCCAGTTCGGCAGGTGTTGAATAAGTACCTGCTGTAATGTTGCCGCCTACTCTCCATATTTCAAAATCTAATGATGGCGGCATTACTTCTCCAGCTTTAGTCGGATGCGGTCCGTCAAATCCTCCCACTACAATCATTTCAAAACGATCATCATTACCTCCGCCCTGAAATTTTGCCGTACGAAAATCTATTTTTCTTCCCCCAACGCTTGCTCTAAAGTAATAGTCTGATTTATTTTCATCAGATCCTCCATCATCACTCGAACATGCTGAAAATAAAAGGATAAATGCCGATGCATAAAAAAGCTGCTGCACTAATTTTACCGCTTTATTTTTGAAAGATGATGATTTTACTGCTAAAGAACGATTACTATTGTTGTTGTTTTTCATTATAATAAGTTTTGATTCACAACAAATTTAGTAACGGGCGATACTTAAAACAATACCTGATTTCATGGTAATTTCTTCTTTTTCCAGTAAAGGTTTTTAACCGCAAAATTTTTAACCACAAAGTCCGCAAAGGGATACACAAAGTTCACAAAGTTAAAGACAAAGCTTTGAGAACTCTGTGTTTAACTTTACGAAATTCTTAGTGTACTTTGTGGTTAATGCAGATAATTTTAACCGCAAAGCGCGCAAAGATTTTATTACTGTGGTTTTACTAAATAAAAAGTTCGCAAAGCTTTGGGTGTAACTTTGCGTGCATTGCGGTTAAAATCTCAAAACACTTTATATTATTTTAAACAAGGCAATTGCAGCACATTAGCATTCAACGGCTGTTCTATTTTTCGTTCCAGCTTTTCGCTATTCACAGTAATATAAACTTCCATAGAACCGGTTCCTACTTTCAAGGCGAGGATATGTCCGCCGTAAGCATCAAACTTATCATCGGTTGCAACTCCGTGAATGTGTATTGATGGCTTGCCTTCGTTCCAGGCGATAGAACCTGTTAAACTTCCCATCTCTACTTTATTGAAGGTTTTTGGATTAAATTTCTTTTGATTAAAGTCATAAAAGCCAAACGTCACTTCCTGCGCGAAACCAATTCCGGTAAAGTTGGCTGACGGAATTTGCTGTTCTTTTGCCAGATTTTCGATTAATGCCAAAACATTATCGCCTTCGCGCATTACCATCAAATAGCCATAAGTGCTTTTGGTATAACGGCATTTTTGGCTGTCGTCTTTTTGTTGCGCGTATATCGAATGTACTCCAAAACAAAGAAGTAGTATTGCCAGCATTTTCTTAGAGGATAAAAACATAATATTGAATTTTAAATTTAATTTATTGAATAAATGGTTTTTATGAAGACTGCTACCATAAAGCAACTCTAAATTTACGGATATTTTTTTCGTAATTTTGCATAAATTCAATCCTATCACATGAAACGTTCCGGTACAGCAGATCTTCCCTTACATTATGGGCATGTTCCCTTATGGCTTGCCGAACGCATGTCTAAGCTTGGTTTTGCTATTGTCGAAACCATTGCCATGGAATTTTCTACTGCCGAAGTAATCAGCAAACTGAGTAATCCTTTTTGGTTTCAAAGTTTTGGAGCAGTAATGGGAATGGACTGGCATTCTTCCGGAATTACAACTTCGGTACTTGGAGCATTAAAAAAATCTGTAAATCCGCATTCAAAAGAACTTGGAATTTATATCTGCGGAGGAAAAGGAAAACATTCGATGCTAACGCCACAGGAACTTTTATTTGTGGGCGAAAAAACAGGTCTCGATGGCATGAATCTTGCCAACTGCAGCCGACTTACAGCTAAAGTTGATAATACGGCCATTCAGGACGGGTTTCAATTGTACCAGCATAATTTTATTGTGGATAATAAAGGACAATGGGCTGTTATTCAGCAAGGAATGAATCCAAATTCTAAAACTGCCAGACGATACCATTGGCATTCGCAGGATTTAAAATCTTTTGTTGAGGAACCTCATACCTTTATATATGGTGAAAATCAAGGTACAATTTTAAATCTTACTGCTCAAACGGCAGCAAAATCAAGGGATGGTATTTTAGAATTATCGAAAGAATCTCCTGCTAAAATCATCAAAGAGATGCAATATCTTTCTATGCCGGCGCATCATGATGTACGGATGGAAGATGTTAATATGAAAAGACTAGGCGCCATGCTTTGGGCTACCCACGAAAACAAGCCTGAAGATTTTGAAGAGTTATTACTTTTAAAAGGAATGGGACCAAGAGCTTTGCAGTCATTGGCATTGGTGAGTGAAATAATTTACGGCACTCCTACCCGATTTGAAGATCCTGCGCGTTTTTCATTTGCTCACGGAGGAAAAGATGGCCATCCGTTTCCTGTTCCTGTAAAAATTTATGATGAAACAATCGACACTTTGCAAAGAGCCATTAATCGTGCTAAAATTGGCAACAATGATAAGATCGATGCTATTCGTAAATTATCTGAAATTTCACGAAAAGCAGAAGAAAGTTTTACGCCTAATGATAACTTTGATGCCCTCATACAAAGAGAAAGGGACGAATCGCACAAGTATGGAGGACGGACTATTTTTGGAGATGCGAAACCTCCCAAAAAAAGACCGCCAAATCCTGGTAATCAACTTGAATTGTTTTAAAAATCAGCATATAATCAAAAAAAAACGTCTCAAAATCTTAGGGTTTGAGACGTTTTTCTTTTTTTACTTTTTTTCTTCATTATCCAACTTATCGTCGAAATCAGGTTCTTCACCTTTAAATTTGTGTGTATCAACATCATAATTTTCATCGTTTGTTAAAACTTCATCATGATCCTTATATTGATGTTTTCTCATGTCACTTCGATTGTCAGTACCACTTTGCTTAGCAGTATTCTGATTTTGATTATTTGTTTTCATGTGCTGCGTTTTTAAGTTTTTAATAAAATTACTTAAAAGACCCGCATCAGTACTTATACAATCGTCTGTAAAAGTTACAAAATAACACTTTCGTTAATGCTGAAATGAGTATTAAACCACTGATTTCATGCCATTTATTTTTAATAATTTACAAATTCAAAGACATAATCTATCCATGTCTCTAAAACACAAATGCCAACAATTCAGGTTTCATAGTAATATATTAACCCAAGACGGTTGAAATTATGCAATTGGATTCTTTTTGAAAAATATATTGTTCAACCAAATGTTCCTATGGAACATTAAAACCATTATTTCCTCATTGGCTACCAATGAAATGTTCCGATGGAACATTTGCTTATAAATAATATTCAATTTCTGATTTAATATAATTTATTGTCAAAGAATTTATAAATTCAAACATATCGCTTTCCCCTTTCGCTAAAAACCCAAATACCAACAATTCATGTTCCATAGGAACATATCATCGGTAGAAAAAAAATAGTGTTTTTTAGACAGCGTCCCAGAGGGACGGTTGAAATCACAATTGGATTTTTTTTGAAGAATAAATGGTTCAAACAAAAATTTTCAATGAAATGTTACTCATCAATTCTATCTACCAATAAAATATTTCATTGAAACATTCAAATTAAATTCTACAACAAATTCAAAGCATCCGCTGTTCGTACGGCTTCGATAGAATTACTTACATTCAGTTTTTCGAGTATATTCTGCCTGTGTCTGTTTACGGTATTGATACTAATGTTTAACTGACCGGCAATTTCTTTACTGATTACACCTTTACCTATCAATAATAAAACTTCTTTTTCGCGCGATGTAAGCAAATTGATGCAGTTTACATAGGTATCAACATAAAAGCTTTCTCCCGTTTTGGTATTGACAATTTTTCCATCAATTCCATTTAGCGTTTCTTTTTTTTCAAATAAATAGTTGTAGAGACAAACCGCCAGCCATAAACCGCCTTCTGAACTATTTTTAAGATAAAAACTACGATGTAAAATACGCTGATATTCCTTTTTACTGTTCAGTGTTCTGATTTTGCATTGAGTTGCATAATGCAGTCTTTCGTTAGGTTCAAGGTTTTTTAAAAAATTAAAAAACTCCAGTTCAAGAAGATTCCTTTCAAAAAGATCTTCAGGATGAATGCGCTGGTAAATATCTTCTTCCCAAATAGAATCAATGGTTAAAAAACCGGAAGTATCCATTTCGAAAAAACTCCCGAAATCACCCGTAAAAATATAGCTTTTATTATCAGCCAGATCTGACAATACCGCTAGCGAATGATCGATTTTTACAAATTCTTTCATTGTACAAATGGCCTCTTCTAAAGCTTCTTTGCGCTTGTCCAAGCTGTCAATAGATTCAAAGGAAAATTGATCTTCTAATTTGGAAATGGGATTCATAACACAACTTCATTTATTCTAATAGTATGAAACTACCATAGAGCGGGCTAAAAATAAACAATTTATTCGTTAAACCTTAAAATGGTTATAAATAACTATTGCTGTAAAAATAATGAATCGCCTACTTTGTAAATTATTAATAAAATTCAAATTTAAGAAATCATGAAGAGAATGCATTTAGTTTTAATCTTTATAGGTATTATGGCAATAAAAGGAAATGCTCAAAAATTAAATTCAATGAACTGGCTGAATGAGCCGGCTGAATGGGAAATAAAAGACAACAAACTCACGATGCAGGTAACGCCTCAATCTGATTACTGGAACAAAAGCCATTACGGATTTACGGTTTACGATGGTCCATTTTTGTATACAGAAAGAAGCGGCGAGTTTGAAACAGTGGTAAAAATGAGCGGGGTTTATAAAACCAGATTCGATCAGGTTTGCCTGATGCTGCGAATTGATGAAAACAATTATATCAAAACCGGTGTCGAATATGTAGACGGTATTTATAATATTAGTACTGTTCATACTATCGATAAAAGTTCGTGGAGTGTGATGGGCTTAAAAGAAAAACCTAAAAATGTGTGGATGAAAGCCGTTCGCCGACTGGACGCAGTAGAAATTTTTTATTCGATAGACGGTGTCAATTACACTATGACCAATACGGTTTATTTTCCGGAACATAAAACGGTACAAGTGGGTATGATGGCGGCGAGTCCTGATGGAAAAGGTTTTACGGCTACATTTGAAGATTTTAAAATTACACATCTTCCTGATCAAAGACGTTTAGAGTGGCTAAAAAACAATCAATAAAATAATGTAACATTTCTCAGAAAATGTCGTCTCTTCTATTGTACTCTTAACGAAGCCAAAATAAACCGAAATCATGAATTTAAAATTTATAGTCTACATAATAGTAAGTATTCTTGCGCTTTGCCAAAAGGCTTTTTGCCAGCAACCACAAGAGAATGCAATTCATGAATCGATAAAAGTCGAAACCGATCATATTTTTAGCAAGCTCGTTGACATTAGAAGAGACTTTCATGAAAATCCTGAACTAGCAGGAAATGAAATTCGTACACAACAAAAAATCAAACAATATTTACTTGATCTCGGACTTGAAGTTGAAACCAATATTTATGGATATGGTATTATTGGGATTTTAAAAGGTGCTAAAAAAGGAAAAAATATCGCCTGGCGTGCCGACATGGATGCACTCCCAAATGACTTTGCTGATAATGTTGCTTTTAAGTCAAAGATAAAGGGCATTCAACATGGTTGTGGACACGATGTACATATGGCAATTGCGCTGGGAATCGCCGAAGTGCTTTCAAAAAATAAAAAAGAACTAAAAGGAACTGTTTATTTCGTTTTTCAACCTGAGGAAGAAACATTTGTGGGAGCAAAAAACATGCTCAACAGTACATCATTTTCTACAATACACCTTGATGAAATTTACGGACTGCATATAACTGCCTTGCCATTCGATCAAATAATGGTCAGGCCAAATGAAATGTTTGCTTACCAAAAAAGAATACAAATTAAATTTAAAGAAGATCTCACAAAAGAGCAGACAGCAGCACTCACCAAAAAGATTCATGATGCTTTATCCCGATATGCAGCAGGAACTAAACCTTGGGAAATACAAAATATGACCGACCCAAAAATTGGACTTGCAAACACCCATACCGTTTTTAAAGATTACCTAATAATGGACGAGAAATTTGCTATTCATTCTAAAAATAATGAACTGATTCTGGATGCTTATTTGTATGAAACCAATGCTTCAAACTTAAAAAATATTATTCCGAAAATGAAACAAGTAATAGAAGCTAATAATCTTAAGGATAAATTGCTTTCGATTGCATTTACACAGGAAAATCCAACCGTTATTAATAATAAAAAATTAACCAGCGGCGCAGTAAAAACACTTGACGCTATTTACGGCAAAGGATTCGTAGTGACAGATTATGGTCAGGTTCCTTATTTTAATGATGACTTTGCTTTTTTCCAGCAAAAAATTCCGGGTGTTTACTTTTTTCTTGGAGGTTCTAATTTCAAAAAAGGAATTATTGCCATGAATCATGCTCCTAATTTTACTCTCGATGAGGAATGTATTAAAACCGGAGTAAGAAGTTTTTCTTCCTTAATTTTCGAAAAAGCGAATGGAAATTAAACGGCATAAAACATTCATATAAAAGCAAAAAGCGTATGTATAATTTATTAAAAATAACATCTTCATTTCAAAAAAAGATAAAAACAATGAGAGATAAAGATCGATTCCTAAACACTTTAATAAAAAGTAACGGACACCATAATGTTATAGATCTTGGTGCTCAAATTGGACTTGATGAAAATGCCACTATGGAAATAGTAACACAGCTTCTGGCTGAATATAAAATAGAATATGCCTTAAACGGAGTTTGCGATTACAGTTTAATGAGAAGTCAAAATCGGGTTAAAAAAGCGAATAAGTAATCATTTTTTTGTCCTGACCAAAGTAACATCATCAACATAACAAAATGCTTTTGCTTTTCCGTCGGCTAGAAAACCAACTTCGGCCTTTCCTCCTTTTACAGGAATGTTGGTAATAGTGATGGTTTTCCAGGATTCATTTTTTTCTTTGATATTGTATTGTAGCTTTTTCCCGTTGCTTATAATGTACATTTCCAGATTGTTGAAATCATCACTGTTTTTTATTTTGGCTGTTAAGGTATACAAACCATTTTCGAGTTTTACGTACGGCGAAGATGCAATAGTTTGAAACGTTTTTCTTTTAAAATTAATTTTATCACTGATGTTCAGGCTCTTTTCGCCAATAACCACTTTTCTTTCGTTTTGAGTATTAAAATGATTTAAAACCGGCGAGTTAATACTGTCCAATCCTATCGAATTTCCTTCAATAACTTCACTTACCCAGCCCGTTAGTTGTATTTGCACCGGTTTTACAGGGCTCGGAATATGCCTGCGATCCGCTTCGAAACTTCCGTTTTTGATATAATTGTTATCATCGGCTACTTTCCAGATACCGGTTTTTTCTTCCAGATTCCAGGAACTTAGCGAATTAAAATAAGGTGTTGTACCCTCAAATGAAAGTGGACACCATTGATTATAACCCAATCCGTTTCCGGCAAAATTAGCCCATCTGTCACCACAAAAAACTATGGTTTCCTGTTTGTTTCCTTTTACAGAAAAGAAAAAACCGGTTTGCGATACATGCGCAAAATCATCTGAAGCGCCATTCATCACCAACATTTCATTTGTTGGAAGATATGGCCCTCTAATATCATCAGCCACTAAATAATAAGCAAATGATCCATCCCAGCCATAAATATTCGACGCAAACATATAATACTTATTGTTGTACTTGAACAGGCAATTTCCTTCACGGCTTTCACCTTTAAAAACTTCGGTACAATCCAGTAAATTGATTTTTCCATCTTTAATGCCAATTTCCGAAACGTATATTTTATTTCTGCCTCTTCCGTAAGAGTAAATAAGGTATGATTTTCCTGTATCTTCATCTGTAAAAACCGTTTGATCGCCCGTATTACTCGTCCCGATCATTTTCTCCATATTTATTTTCTGATGCCATTCGAACTGACCGGTTGGAGAATCTGAAACAGTAATTAAAACTTCTTTATCATGCTGAACAAACATGGCATATTTTTTCCATTCTTTTATATACGCAACTCCCAATCGCCCGACCCAGGTTTTACCGTTTTGATTGACTTTTTCCTTCGATAAAACATCTGATTCAAAAACCCAATTCACCAAATCGACAGAACTATAACACGTAACCGACTGAAAAGTCGCATTTGGCAAGGTTACCGACGGATCATTTCGATACGTATCAGCCTCGGCATAATGAACGCCGTACCAATAATATTTTTGTTTTCCCGTAACAGGATCTGCAAATTTAAATATCCCTCCACCCTGACTATTAATAGGCTGTTCGTCTTTGGTATACCTAAAAACATCATTTTTAATATTCAACAATTGCGCTGAAACCGTATAAATACTGCATAGATTGATCATACACAAAAAAATCAATGTTGCTTTTATGGAATATTTTCTTTTGATTTTCATTTTTTTAAGCTTTTTATTAAAATAGAAATTTTAACCCAATTAATTTTTAGCGACAAAATTCACTACATTTTCATGAATGGATTTTTCGCCCAAAACCTTATCAGCAGTAACATTCTTAAGAAAAATATTCTCTACCGGAAGTTCTTTTTGCGCCAAAATCCTGGAAATAAACTTGATATTTGTTGCTTTTATATTTTCGAGATAAACGTTTTTTATTGGTGTCAATCTGCGTTCAATTGTGGGTACTAAATCTCTCCATTGGTACAAAACATCCGTTTCGATTCCCAGAATTCCTTCGTCGATTTTGCCTGATGTTATGTTACTCATATAAATATTATTCACGTAACCACCTCTGCGTTCGTTGGTTTTTATAAATAGCAAATGATTGAGTTTTGCCCCATCCACGACAGTGCAATTGTCTATAAATACATTTTCTATTCCGCCTGAAAGTTCGCTTCCTATTGCTACCAATTGATGTCCGTTTTTAACAATACAATTGCGCATTACAATATTTTTCGAAGGCGTATTCAATCGCCATGCATCCTGATTACTTCCTGATTTTATGGCAATGGCATCGTCTCCCTGATCAAAAACACAGTTTTCTATCAATACATTCTGGCTCATTTCAGGGTCTACTCCGTCATTGTTATGTCCGTGTGCGTAGACTTTTAGGTTTCTAAGCACCACATCTTTAGACAAAAAAGGATGAATCGTCCAAAACGGACTATTGGTAATCGTAACGCCATCCATCAAAATATTCTCGCAGCGATTGAACTGAATAAACTGCGGACGAAAATGCGCCGAATCATTCACCATTTGTCTCTCCTTCATGGGTTTGTTGTACGAAGCAAGATAGTACAATCGTTTCAGGCTTTCCATGTGCGCTTTTGGTCGGGCAAACCATTCTTTCCAAACGTCCATTTTTGCTTTCAATTCGCCTTCTCCCGTAATCGCAATATTCTTGCATTGGTACGCATAAATCAAAGGCGAATAATTGTAACATTCGTATCCTTCCCAAGTCGAGCGAACGGCTGGCAAATAATCACTTGGATCTTCTGAAAACAGTAATACTGCACCTTTATTGAGATGAAGATTCACATTACTTTTAAAATGGATTTTTTTTGTAAGCCATTCCCCTTCAGGAATCACCACAATTCCGCCGCCTGCTTTATTGGCTTTGGCAATCGCTTTATTAATCGCTTCTGATGTTTTTTCTTTATTGCCTTTAATGGCTCCAAAATCTACAATCGAAAATTGTTTGCATTTACTAAAATCAGGAATTTTGATCGCCGGCATTTCAAATGGCGCTTTTACTACGACTTTTGTTTGAGTTACAGAATTTGAATCTTTTTTGAAAGATAAAAAAATAAGCGAGACTAAAAGGCAACAGCAAAACGTTATTTTTTTCATGATGGAGTTTTATTTTTTTTAATGAAACATGCTATTCTCTAAACACAAACTATCAAGATAAAGGATTAAAAAGTAAAATCTGCTTAATCTGCAAAATCTGCGAGAAAATATTTTTAACGCTTTGCTAAAAAATATAATGCCCGAAGGATATCGGGCATTAGACCACAAAAAACCACTTTTGCTTTAAACAAACTTAAAAACTTAAACAATTTATCTTTAATTGCCTTATTAAATTTCAGGCAATATCATTTTCAACAAATGCATTTTATACATTAGCAACTATGCTTTGTAATTTGCTTTTGTAAAATAATACAATCAAAAAAAGAAAACTATCCTGTACTATCCTTTCTTATTGATCAATTTTATATTAAAAATTAAAGATTTCATTAAATAAACAATCAAAATACAAAAGTATATCTCAAGAATAACCATTATAGCAATTGATTTCATATTTTTAAAATTCATATAAACTTTCAAATAAAAAAATAAATACGATTTCTTTTTAACATCATAGTACAGGATACTTTATCGAAACAGAAATTTTAGATTTGAAAATCAAATAAATTAAAAATCCGAAAAATTGATAAAATTTAGAACCCTCCTATTTTGTTTTTGCATGCCGGCTTTTTTATTTGCCATGCCTTCAAAAGTAAGTTCGAAAGCTAATGATAAGGACGCAAAATCTTTGTTTTTTTATTTTGGCACTGCCGCAAAAACTTCAAAAGGAACAATAGTTAAGAGCGCAATTGCATATAATTCTAATTTAGGTTATGGCTTTGATGCTAATTCAGTTTCGAATGTCAACATCAACTCAAATTCTTTTTCGACAACAAAACCAACCTACTTTTCTGTAAAAGTTCCTGAAGGAAATTATCAGATCGAAATAGTTTTAAGAAGTTCTGATACGCCATCGAATGTCACCATAAAAGCCGAATCGCGAAGATTAATGTTAAGGGAATTCCCAATGCAAAAAGGGCAAAAAATAACAAAGACTTTTAATGTTAATGTAAGAAGCATTAAAATCGATGATCAAACAAATATCAGCCTGAAAGACAGAGAAAAAGAAATTTTTAATTGGGATGATAAACTCACTCTTGAATTTTTAGGCGAAGTTAGTATTCAAAGTATAAAAATCACTCCAAAAGACAATCTCACAGTTGTTTATCTGGCAGGAGATTCAACGGTTACCGATCAGGATGTAGAGCCCTGGGCATCATGGGGACAATTTATTACCAATTATTTTGATGATACAGTTGTGGTGGCCAATTATGCGTATTCAGGATCTTCACTGAGTTCTTTTAAAGGAGCAAATCGTTTAAAAAAGATACTTTCGCAAATTAAAAAAGGAGATTATTTGTTTGTGGAATTTGGACATAATGACGAAAAAATCAAAGGTGAAGGAAATGGAGCCTGGGGATCTTATTCGGAATTATTGAAGGAATTTGTTCAATCGGCCAAAGATAAAGGAGCGATTCCGGTTTTGGTAACGCCTACGCAACGCAGGTTCTTTAATGAAAATGGCACTTTGAAAGAAACTCACGGCGAATTTCCCGATGCAATGCGCGCTGTTGCTCAAAAAAACAACATTGCCCTTATCGATATTACCAAAATGACAACTGTATTATACGAAGCATGGGGCGACGAAGTTTCACGAAAATCTTTTGTACAATATCCTGCGAATACTTTTCCGGGACAGGAAAAAGCACTGGACGATAATACTCATTTTAATAGTTTTGGAGCCAACGAAATTGCACTTTGCGTTCTTAAAGGAATTCGCGAACTTGACATTCCGTTACAAAAACAAATTAAAAAAGAAACTCTGGATTACAATCCAAATAAACCTAATTTTATTTCCAGCTGGACACTACCTATGAGTGCTCGTTTCGAAATTGCGAAACCAGATGGTAACTAACTAACCGACCAAAGAATTCAAACCAATTATGATGCTCAAAAACACCATTCAAAAGTTTAGTATTATTGCTTTTACGCTTTTTATATCCCAAAATAATACGGCGCAGCAAACAGATAAAATCTATCTTTCAGGAAAAGATTTCGAACATCCCGTACAATGGGATTTTTATTGTACCGGAGGAAATAACAGTAAAGTCTGGTCTAAAATAAATGTTCCTTCGCAATGGGAATTAGAAGGTTTTGGCGAATATACCTACGGAAGATGGTACAAGGAGCTGAACCAAAAAGAACCCAGCAAAGAAGAAGGATTGTATAAATATGAATTTGAAGTTCCTGCCAATTATAAAGACAAAGACGTTGTAATTGCTTTTGGCGGCGCGATGACAGATACTGAAGTAAAAGTAAACGGAAAACTGGCAGGAGCCATTCATCAGGGCGGTTTTTATGAATTTAAATATGATATTTCATCGTTATTAAAATTTGGTGCTAAAAATATTTTAGAGGTTCATGTCTGGAAACATTCTGCCAATAAATCCGTAAATGCTGCCGAAAGAAGAGCCGACTGGTGGTTGTTTGGAGGTATTTATCGTCCGGTTTGGCTGGAAGTATCCCCAAAATCCCATATCGAAAATATTGCTGTAAACCCAAAAATGGACGGTTCGATAACAGTTGATCTGAATTTGAAAAATATTCCTAAAAATACTATTCTGGAAGCTTCGCTAAAAGGTTTAAACGGAGAGAGTTTTCAAACTTTTACTTTTCCTGTTAAAGCGAAAAGTACCAAAGAAACTATTGCAGCACATTGGAATAAAGTAAAACCGTGGGATCCTGAAAATCCTAATTTATACAATCTTAAATTGGTTTTAAAACAAAACGGAACCGTTCTGCACCAATACAACAAACGAATTGGTTTTAGAACTTTAGAGTTCAAAAAACAGGACGGGATTTATGTAAACGGCGCTAAAATTATCATGAAAGGAATCAATCGTCATTCATTCTGGCCAGAAGGAGGACGAAGCACCAGCAAGCGTATCAGCGAATTAGACGGTAAATTATTGAAGGACATGAATATGAATGCGGTTCGTGGCCATTATCCGCCGGACGATCATTTTCTGGCAGTTTGCGATTCTTTAGGACTTTTTGTTTTGAATGAATTGGCGGGCTGGCAAAACTCGTATGATACGGAGACGGGAACAAAACTGGTGAAGGAAATGGTAACGCGCGATGTCAATCATGCATCGGTAATTATTTGGGACAACGGTAACGAAGGCGGCTGGAACTACGATGTAGATAAGGTTTTTGCTGATAATGATCCTCAAAAAAGAATTGTGATTCATCCGTGGGCCGATTTTAATGGTTGGGACACGCACCATTATCCGACTTATTTAACGGGAATGCACCGTTTTAATGCGGGCGAAAATGTGTTTTTCCCTACTGAATTCATGCACGGAACTTACGATAATGGACACGGAGCAGCTCTAGAGGACTTCTGGAACCGTTATAAAGAAAGTCCGTTGTTTGCCGGAGGATTTATGTGGGCCATGCTCGATGAAGCCGTAAAACGCTCTGACTGGACGGGCGATGTAAAATTTGATTCGAAAGGTTCGCTTGCCGCTGATGGAATTTTGGGGCCACATCGTGAAAGAGAAGGAAGTTATTACACGGTAAAAGAAGTTTGGGCACCTATTCAGTTTCAGCCTAAACAAGTTACAGCAACTTTTGACGGTTCTTTTTTAATCAAAAACGATTATCTTTTTAGTAATCTGAATTCCTGTAAAATGGAATTTAAAGTATTAAAATCAGATAATAACGTACTTTATACAAATGGTGTTGCGAAGGAAATTAGTACGGGTAAAATTGAAATTCCGAGTATTGATCCGGGTGAAACACGTAAAATTCAATTTGCTGTTCCTAACAATTTTGCCGAAGGAGATATTTTGTCCATAACTGCTTATGATCAATTCAATAAAGAAATTTATACCTGGACATGGCCTATTCATAAAGCAAAATTTTATGCGGATAAGTTTTTAGCTGTTCAGGACACAAAAACCAAAGCTTCAGGAATTAAAACTGGCAACGAAATTACTTTAAAAGGAAACGATATAACGGTTACTATAGATGCTGCAACGGGTGAAATTGTAACAATAAAAAATAAAACAGCAACGATTCCGCTTACCAATGGACCGCGACCAATTGGCATGAAAGCCAAATTAAAAGACATTCAGGTTTCACAGGAAGGTGACAAAGCCGTTTGTAAAGTCAACTATTCAGGCGGATTATCCTCTATAAAATGGATCATGGAACCGGATGGAAGATTTAAAATGGAATTAGTGGCCTTAAAAAATGCTTCTGGCGGAGAAGGTTTTGATGGTGCTTTTTTTGAAGATAAAATCAACTCTTTCGGAATCACTTTCAGTTTCCCTGAAAAAGAAGTTACAGGTATTAAATGGTTTGGAAGAGGCCCTTATCACGTCTGGAAAAACAGAATAAAAGGAACTACTTACGGTATTTGGGAGAAAGAATATAACAATACCATTACAGGAGAAAGTTTTGAGAATTTAATTTATCCTGAATTTAAAGGATATCATGCCAATTTATTAGGCGCAAACCTTAAAGCCGGAGCTTCATCGTTTAAAGTTTTCAGCGAATCTGATAATTTATTTTTAAGATTATTTACTCCCGATTTGCCTAAAAATGCCTTCACTGGAAGTTACCCACAACCGGCATTTCCGGAAGGCGATATTTCGTTTATGTACGAAATTCCGGCGATGAGAGATTTCAAACCTCTGGAACAACAAGGCCCTCAAAGTCAGCCAACCAACATTCGTATTAAAAGCGGTGACGATGGAATTAAAATGAATTTATGGTTTGATTTTAGAAACAATTAAAAAAGAGTTTTTCTTGTTTCAGGTTTCAAGTTGAAATGAGAATTTTACCGCAATCCCGATAGCTATCGGGAGCAAAGGTTTATTATCTAAAGTTTTAAACACAGAGAACACAAAGATTTACACAGAGTTTACAAAGCTATTTCAAGATACAACTTTGTGAACTCTGTGTTTTTTTTTAAGCAGTAATAAAGAAACTTTGTTTTCTCTGTGGTTAAATTATAAAGGTTGAAACAGAGAACGCAAAAAATCGCACAAAGTTCGCAAAGCTATATCAACATACAGCTTTGCGAACTTTTTATTTAAACAAACTCAAAGCAAAAACTTAGCGAACTTTGCGTAAACCTTTGCTCCCGATAGCTATCGGGATTGCGTTAAATTCTCATTTCAAACCCTTAACTCATAACCATAACCCATAACTCATAACTCATAACTTAAAACCCTGTCTTATAAACCGCCAATTGATCCAGTACAATTCCCGTTTGGTTGACTTGTATTGTTATGGTATGTTTTCCTTTTGAAACATTCGAAACCGGAAGTTTTACAATCGCACTATTTCGCAATACATTTTCTTTCCAGGTATTCTCTCTGTCTTTTGTATTGGTTTTAAAAAATTGTGCTGCATTTCCGTCCAGTTGAATGCCTATTTCATGATCGAAATTATTAGCGTGTGTAGGCAATAAACGAACTTCGATGGTGTAATTATCCGGTTGTTCAATTTCAAATTCATAAGAAACAGCAGGTTTTTCATTTTTAAAAATATGCTGATCGAATGGAAATAAAGTAATCGCATTATTACTGTAACCCAAACCGTTAATCGGTTTCCACTTGTATTCTTTTGCATCTTCTTTTGTACTGAATTTATTGGCCTGAATATAAATTCGATCCGTTGTTTTAATTGCAATTTCTTTTGAAAAAGTATTCTTTTTAACCGAATCAAAAACCGGCAGATTTCTTGGATGCATCGACATCATATGATTCCATTTTCCATCACTTAATTTCGTGTTGTAAAAATCCGTTAATTCCTTGATTTTCTGATACGCTTCTGAAGCCATTAGTTCATATTTACTCTTCTGATTTTCATCCGAAGTTGTGGCTTCTAAATTCCAATACAAAAATTTATGATTCATATAAGCCGCTCCTTTTACCGGATATTCCACCAACTGAAACCATGCTGCTTTTCTTTCTGCCGGAACAAAAGCCGACAAACTATCTACTTTTTTAATGAGATCATCATAGGCTTTTATTCTGTTCAGAGATTCTTCCCTTGTAAAATCAGAAAGTTTTATTTGCGTTGTGGGTTCCGTTTGGCTCCAACCCATATATTCCGGTTTTCTTAGTGAGGCCAATCGGTAATATTCCTCAAAAACAACACTCAAATCAGTTGCAATTTCGGGCGTAAATTCCCTCGAAATCCAATCTTTCAAATACTGCTTAAGTCCGTCTGATTTTATACTGTTGATATTCCATGCCAAATCCAGAAAAAGTTCGGTGTCATATTCTGCGGGTTTTATATCCCCCACATTTACAATCCACATTTTTTTTGCACCGTTTTCATACGCTTTCGTCATTTCATACCAGATCAAACCGGGTTGTGTGGTACTCAGCCAAAGATAATCGTGAGGTCTTCCCCAATAACTTATATGATAATACACACCGCTTCCACCCGATCTTTTTTGTTCTTCAGGATTGCTCAAACGACGTATATAACCGTAATTATCATCAGGCCAGACCAACGTAATATCATCAGGAATTTTAAGTCCGTTATCATATAATTCTAAAACTTCTTTGTAAGGAACAAAAGCCTGCGGAATTGCTGATAAAGGCTTTTTGAAAGTATTCGAAAGCATTTCACGCTGATTTACGATGATTTTTTCGACCATCGTAATCGATTCTGCCAAATCTTTTGCGCCTTCCATTTTACTATCGTGAACGCCTCGCATGCCTAATGTCATAATAGTTTCGTTCTGAGCCAGTTTCAACTCATCCAAACGATCCTGCCAGTATTTATCGACTTGAGTTTTATTGGTGAAATAGTTGTAATCACCATGTATTTTCGGTTTCCATTCGTCGACATTATTACGAAGCATCGGTTCTGCATGCGATGATCCGATAACGATATGGTATTTTTGCGCCATCTCTTTATTTCCTGCAATAGTAAAAAAACCTTTTGTAGACGGATGCATTGCCGGCCAAATGGTATTGGCTTTTAATCTCAACAATAATTGAAATATTTTCTCGTACGTTTTCGGGCCAATATCTCCTGTTTCTTTTTCGAAAGTTTTAGCGGCCCAAGGCTGTAATCCCCAATCTTCATCGTTTAAAAAAATTCCTCGATATTGTACAGATGGCGATGTTATAATTCCCTTTCGGGGAAGCTGCAATGCCAGATTTTCTTTTTTTATCGAATGAACATCTGCCCACCATTTCCACGGAGAAACACCCAGTCGTTCTGTAATTTCAAAAATAGCATATACCGTTCCCCGAACATCTGATCCGGCGATTAAAAGATTGTCTTTTTCTTTTTGGATGGAGAATTTTTCCCATTGATTTAAAAACCCTTTCTCAATTGATGTGGATTTAAAGATTGGAGACGAAAATTGCCCGATATAAATACCTTTTTTTGAAATGGTATTCGCTTTAATAATCTCAGGACGCTTTCCGGTAATATCTTTTACATCATCCGCCAATTCATTTACTGCCCAAACAATCAGTGGATTGGTGTTTTTATCGATGTAAATGGAAGTTACTTTATTAGAATTTACAATAGAAAAGTCGCTTAGATTCTCATTTTGACTATAAGAACTTAAAGTTGAGATTGTGAAAATTAAAACTGCTATTTTCTTCATTTTGAATTATTTTAAAATGGCCCACGGATGGAACGGATTTTACGGATTTACGCTTTTTTTTTGCCGCTAAGGCGCTAAGGCGCTAAGTTTTTTTTCTTATTGGGTTAATTAATCTCGCAATCCCGATAGCTATTGGGATTGCGAGATTATTTATTCATTACCAGAAGACGCACTGCTGTGCGCCTCTACGATTCAACCTATGTCCCTTTGTTGCTCTGAACCTTTATACCTTTGCTCCTTTGTTTCTTTAAACCTTTGAACCTCAATAACCACGTTTTAACCAATCTTCAGGCACATTTACAATACAAATATTCATCGTGCGATTGTCTTTAGAAAGCATTGCCGACTGAATCTGAATTTTTGTTCCGTCTCTGTTGAAAGTGGGATGAATATGATCTGCTGCGGTTTCTTTATGTCCTGTGGTAAGCATTATCATTTCGTTTGTTTTTCGGTCTATTAAATATAAACTTCTTGAGAAATCATCTCCTACAGCCCATCTTCCGTCAGATGAGCCGTGTACGTGCCATAAACCGCTGCCGCTTTTGGTTTGTCCGGCAATAACCATTTCTCTGGTTCTAAGATTTACAATTGCCAAACCTGTTGGCTTTTCGCGGGTTCCTGAATTTCCCCAATTGCTTTCCTGCCCGGGATTTTCAGGATTTCGTACTTCATTATTGTCTGTAACTTCAATAGGTTTTTCTTTATGAATATCAATTTTTCGATGTCCCATAATCGCCATTGCCACCTCATCTTTAGAAATTACAGCTTCATGCGTTACCCATTCATAATCAGATTCGGGATACAAAGGTCTGAAACCGGAACCGTCCGCCATAACAGTCCAGGTTCTTTGAGGTGATTTTCCGCCTGTTTCCCAACAAAAAACCAGTTCGCCGGGATTCCATACATTCGACTGAATATGCCCCACCTGAAACGGAACTGAAACAACATGCCTGAATTCTCCTGTTTTTAAATTCATACTGCAAATTCCGCCTGGTCCTGCGCCCATATTTCTTGGACCAAAACTCTTTTCGATCTTAATATTCGGATCTAAGTGTTTCGCTGCTTCTTCTTTTCCAATTCTAAAATACACTTTTTCTTCATCAGCATCCAGAGCCATATCTCCCGAAGCTCCCATTTCGGCATTAGCCATACCGCAAATACGTTCGTAGGCTGCAATGGTTTTCATTTTTCCGTTCTGACTGTCTTTAAAAACATCGGCTAAATTGACTTCGATAATCTGCATTTTATCTTCTGGTGCTTTCCGCATAAAATACAATTTCATCGACTTTTGCGCCATGCATAATGTTCCCGTATAACCGCCTTCGGTTACCTGAACCATTACACCTGATTTTTCATGGACTGCTACAGCTTCACCATTGGCTCTTTTGGTTCTAAAAATAAGCCATTCGCCATCAGATGTCCATTGCGGATGTGTGGGATAGGTTTTAGAATCTCCTGCTGATGTTGTGGTTAAAAAAATTAATTCCTGACCTGTAACAGGATCTTTGATGATCTTTTTTTCAGAGGGGAACCGTTTCCCAATCTGACTGAAAGCTGTTATTGTACATAACAGGAAAAGTATGTTTATTGTTGGTTTTAATTTCATATGCTGTTGGTTTATTTGCCGCTAAGGCACTAAGTCGCTAAGTTTTATAGTATAGTTTTTTAATATTCCTTTGCGCCTTTGCGCTAAATAAAAAGTACACAAAGTTTTAACTTCTAATTCATAACTCACAACTCATAATTCATAACTCATAATTCATAACTCATTAATTGCTAACCCTTAACCTTCAATTGTATCGAACTATCATTGATTTCAAACTGATTGTTTTTTAGTAACAAAATCATTTCGGCTCCAGCCAATAAAACAGGGCCATAACCGTGTGCAGCATATAGATTTATGGGGCGATAATAATAGAAAGCGGGATCAAAACCCATTCCGGTGCCTACGCAGGTTCCTTCGACCTGACCTTTTGCGTTTACTTTTGAAGCTACAGCATTCCATGCTAATAAGACTGCGGGTGTATAAGCCAGTTTATCTACATAACCGCGATTAATAGCCCTCGCAATTGAATAGGCATATATGGCTGTTGCCGAGGTTTCTAAATACGTATCATTTCGATCTATTAACTGATGCCAAAATCCGGTTCCGTCCTGGTATTGGAGCAATCCGGCAATGTGCTTTTGCAATTGAGACAAGACCTGAGGATAACCCGGATGATCTTTAGGTAATACTTCTAATAACTCGACCATTGTCATTACAGCCCAGCCATTTGCCCTCGCCCAATGAAATTGAGGATGCACCTGCATCGATTCGACCCAACCGTGCATATAAAGTCCTTTTTGAGCATTGAACATTCTTTCAGAAAACTGATTGACTTGTTTTACCGCATCATCAAAATATTTGACATCACCGGTATAACTGCCCATTTGAGCCAAAGCGGGAACGCTCATAAACATATCGTCTAACCAAAGCGAATTGTCCTGTGGTCTGTTTCTAGCCAGTGTTCCGTCTTTTAGTCTATGCTCTTTCTCGCTTATGTATTTGATGAAATTATTGATCACAGGATCATAAGCCGCATTTGGGTCATTCTTTTTTGCTTTTATAAATGCTGCACATAATGCACCCGCATCGTCTAAAGCTTTGGGCTGTAAAACGGTATGAACGGGAGAATCGTTTATATTTTCGGTTTTGTAATTGGCCGCGATATCAGCGATTAGTTTTAAGCGTTTGTTGGCATATTCTGCGTATTCTTTTTTTCCTGTGGCATCGGCTGCTAAAAGCATTCCTGCATAGGTAACGCCCCATTCGTAACTAGTTAATCTAAAAGCTCCGGCAGAAAATGCTATTTTTCCTTTTGCTTTTTTGAAATCTTTTACTTCTGATTTATCGCTTACATAAATCGCTTTTGAAGCTGTGTTTTCTTCCAGAAAAGTATAAACTCGGCTTAATACGTTTTCGATATTGTTTTTTTCCGGAATAACATATGGCGTTATATAATCCGGTTTCATTAAATGCAATGGTGCCGTTACGTCATTTGTCTGGGCATTTATATTGGTACAAATTCCGATAGCGAAAACGGTTATAATTTTGGTTAGGTTATAATTCATGGTTGTTGTTTTTTGTTAATATGAAAAGTGAATTTTCAGGGTGTTTTTTGCTAATTTTACTCAATAGATATTTTCTATAGTTAATTTATAAATATTTAAAAATAAGATATTTAAAAAACTTTAGTTAATGTTTTAGATTAATATAAACTGGTTGATCCCTATTGCAGATAATTTCTCCATTTACATACTCTAACTCGGCAACTTGTATCGAACTTCTTTTGGTTTCGTAACTATCGATACCTTTATTTTCAGGTGTTCTTCCGGGATGTGTAAAGTAAAAAATATAGGCTCGATCGTTATTCACAATAATATCCGGATGTCCCCCAATTACTTTATCATCCTCTCCGGTTCCTGGAATCTGAAGAATATTTTTTTCCTGTCGGTTCCAATTCAGGAAATCTTCTGAAGAATATACATTCAATCCTCTCCATGAATCCGAAATCATCCAGTTCTTGCCTTTCCATTGAAATACTTTTGGTCCTTCGCCCCTGTCTTTTACAATTTTCTTTCCGCTGTCAACCCAATTATAGAGGTCTTTACTATCTGCATAATAAATTGATTTTCCGTCGTTTTCGTTGTTATAAAACATTCTCCACGAACCGTTTGGCAATTTAAACACAGCAGCATCAATACATCTGTCCGAAGCCAGTTTCAATTGGGATTCGAATTTCCAGTCGATAAGATTTTTACTGGTCAGATGAACAATGGATCGCGGATGGTACCAATCATTAAAAATGCCCGGCACAATTGTTAAATACATGTGATACAAGTTTTTATATTGAATTACATCCGGTGCCCAATGCGTTACCTCTTTAATTTTATAATTGATATTGCAGGTATCTCTGTATTTCCAATTTGCACCATCTGTAGATTCAGCAATGCCAATTCGGGTTCCGTGCACCCAGGTTATTCCTTTGGCTGTAGTATCTTTAGCTCGTCGATTGGTGTAGAACATGAACCATTTTTTTTCTTTATTGTTCCAAATAATCGTTGGATCGGCGGCTCCGTCAAAAACAGGATCGCGATATAAAGGCTTTGCTGCAAGATGAGATTTCTCTTTTTTTATGTTCTTTTGGGAGAAAACGGGAAGAGAAAAAAGCAGTATTACAAAGTTCAATAAAAGATATTTAAGGTAGATTCTTGACATTTTCTTTATTTAATTTTCACTTAAACGCGACCGATTTAATTCTTTTTTACCCAACATTATCTATTACACTAAAAGTTGAAGTAATTTATCTTATATCTATTGTAATTCAATATATTAAAACTAAAGAAAAGAGCTTAAATCGTGTACTTTAAAATTAAAACACTAAGACGATATTAGCATCCTGTGCTTCCCTGCTTAAAAAATTACAAAAAGGTAAAATCCTAAAAAAACCGTCTCTTTTTTGAGACGGTTTCAAAAACAAAAATTCAAAATATATTAGTATCCCGGATTTTGCCAGGCTTTCTTTTGTGCATCTGATAAATTTGATCCGTCATCGTTTAACAAACCATCAATAAATGACTGCGGAATAGGACGAAGTTCGTGCTTGTTGGCGGTGATATTTGGCGCTGCTTCTGCATTGAATGCTTTGGCACGTTTGATTAACATTCCTGTACGAGAAAGTGTTTCCCAACGTTGCCATTCTCCTAATAACTCACGAGTATATTCGTTAAGAATAAAGTTTAAAGCACGTTCGTAGTCGCTTCCGGCTCCAACTTTGGCAATAATAGCTTCATCTTCTGCCGGTAAATTAGCAGGAAACGATGTTAATCTTAAATCTGATGCTGCAGTTGTAACCGGTATTGTTGGATTAGATAAATAATAGGTATTCATATCTAAATTTGAGGCTGTAAAGTTTGTCGCGGCAGTTCCCGTGTTTAGAGCATTTGCTTTAAAAGCCTGAGAACCGTCGTTATAATATGATCTGTTTTCACCGCTTTTCCATTGTGCTCTTGCTCTAATCACGTTGATATCCTGCATTGCATTACCATATTGCTGCAAACGAACATAACATTCTGCACGTACAAGATAGGTTTCGGCAAGACGTGCCATGATTACATCACGGTGTGCATCTCCTCTTTCAGCAGTTCTCGATCCATCTTCTGTTTTATTGATTCCGGCAAAGAAATTACAAATTGGCTGATTTTTGAATGTAGGTGCAACGTAAGTTCCGTTTTGGTATAATACCAAAGAGTTAGGCACATATTGTCCCGCAACAGCTGTTAAAGCTCCTGCTGTGGCTGTTTGTCTTTTTCCTGTAGTCCATTCCGGTAAACGTCCACTTGCATCTGTCCAGGTTGGTGCCTGAACGCTTGCACCAAATTTAGCTCCGTTATAGGTATTATCATTTTTAGTATTCAATATCATAACAATAGCAGGATCTCCAATTTTAACTCCTGCATTAGCCGTTACTACTGTATTGGCTCCATAAACAGTTCTAAAGGTTTTCCACATACGGGCATCATTTACGTGATCGTACACCGCATAAGAGTATTCAGTAGGGCGACAACGCTGAAAATCCATACTTCCAATCCAAACACCGCGTTTTACCCATCCGCCGGAGAAGTTAGAAAATTGTGGGGCAAAATAACTATAAGTACGGTTTCCAAAACGGCCTACCGTAGCTGCATCTCCATTGTGTCCTGCTGCCATTAGAATTTCGCTCAATTGCTCATTAGGGCAGTCAATTCCTGTCCAGTTGGCATAAAGATCACTGTAATTATTGGTCAATGGTCCGCGGGCAGAAATGGCATAACTACAAGCCTGAATTGCCTCTTCAAGATCTTTTGCTTTGTAAGCTGAATTCCATTTATCATTACGTTCTGAAGAGCGAAATAATAATGCTTTGGCAAGGAAATGTGCCGCAGTAGCTTTTGTCCATGTAATTCCTTTTCCGTAAGTAAAAACTTCACCTGCAAAAAGATTATAAGAGTTACGTAAATCTGATACTACCTGCTCCCAGCATTGCTCTTCTGTAGAGCGTGTAAAATTACGAACAACACCCGTTGCCGGTACGGTTTGCAATACAACACCACCATATTGAGCAGTAAGACGATAATAGTTATAACCACGTAAAAAATAAGCATGTGCCAGACAGCGATTACGAATAGCTATATCATCTATTTTTTCTGCATTCGCAATAATGGTATTACAAGAAGCGATTCCGTAATACATTTCATCCCAAAGCGCTGCTGGATTTGTTGCATTTCCGTTTGCTGCTCCTGTAGCGGCTGTAGCGCCAATTGGTCCAAAACGGTTGTCATAAGTATTCCACATTTCGTTGGTCAAATCGTTTGCATTCGTAAACTCATCTGTACCGTATAATGTATTGGCATACGACCATTCGAACCCAAAATGCCATCTTATATTTCCATAAAGTGATACTGTCAGGGCCTGAAGACCTTCTGATGTTTCGAAATAATCAGTTGAATACTGGCTATTCTGTTCTTCGTCAAGAAAGTCTTTCGAACAAGAGGAAATCGATAATCCTGCCATTATCAAAAGTCCTATTCCTATATTTTTTATCTTATTCATTTTTTTACTTTTTTTTGTTATACTTCGTCGTTACCACGCAATTATTTTTAAAATCCAACTTCAAGACCCATAACGAAACTTCTATTAGAATATGTAGAATTTGTATCTAAGTCATAAAAGTCTAATGATTGGTAAATATTACCCGGATTTACTGCCTGCAGATAAAGTTTAAAGTTTGATAAACCGATATTTTTTGTAAAATCCCTTGAAAAATTATACCCTAATGAAATATTACGAATTTTTACAAAAGAGGCTTTTGGAAAACCTAGTAGTCCGGAAAATTTATCTGCTGACCCTGATGATGCCTGACCCAAAATAGGTTTTTGATATTGAGCATCTGTATTGTCCGGTCTCCAGTAATCAATTTCTCTTTGATTACTGTGTGCTGTTAGCGCTTCTTCGACTTTCTCTGTTAAATAACCCGCACGTCCGTAAATATTAATACCTAACTCAATTCCTTTGTATGTAAAATTGTTGTTCCATCCCATTGTCCAGGTTGGATTGCTGTTACCCAATACTACACGGTCTGCAGCATCCATTTTATAATCTCCATTTTGGTCTTTTGGACGTACATTTCCGGGAGTAAAATTATAACTCGCACCCCATTTTGCCATTTCAGCAAGATCTTCAGGAGTATTTTGCCATAAGCCTAAATTATCATAACCGTAACGAACAGCAATTTGCTCGCCAATAAACCAGGTATTATCCGGCATATCGTTTTTACCGTAGGCCAATTCTTCAATTTCATCTTTCTGCCAGGCCGCATTTAAATTTGTTTCCCAGGTAAATCCACCTGTTGTCTGAATCGGAATTAAATTAAGCGTTACCTCGACACCACGATTACTTGTTTTACCAACATTAGCAAAAGTTGAAGGAAATCCTGTTAGCGTAGGGATTTTAACCGACATTAATAAATCATTTGTATAAGATTGATAAACATCAATAGCACCGCTCACTCTGTTTTTAAAGAAGCTAAAATCGATACCAAGATTGTATTGTGTTGTTTTTTCCCATCCAAGTGCTTTATTAGCCAATGATAACTGAGTGTCTGTATAATAAGGCTCATTTGTAGTATAACCAATCTGGTTGCTCATACCATTGAAAGGAAGGAATATAGAAGATACAAGTCCTTTTGTTTTATAAGGATCTACAGATGAGTTACCCGTTGTACCAAACCCTAAACGAAGCTTAAGATTTTCAATCCAGTTTACACCTTTTAAAAATTCTTCATTGTTAATTCTCCATGCCAAAGCAGCCGAAGGAAAGAAATCCCATTTGTATCCTTCTGCCAATTGCGAAGCACCATCCCAACGACCTGACATTGTCAATAAGTAACGATTGTCGAAACCATAATTAGCACGAATCATGTACGAACTTAGCTGACGTTCTGTAAGACCTGAACTTATACGTCCGTTATTAGCCGGATTGGTAAGATCGACTGTTCCCATTGCATTCCATAAAAAGGATTTGTTTGGGATATTATTGGCATTCATAGAAGAATTCTCAACATTCCATGATGAAGCTGTCTGAAGCAGGGTTGCTCCTATTTTATGCTTGGCCGCAAAAGTACGGTCATACGTGATCATATTGTCTAAAGTCCACGAAAGATCTCTACGGTTTTGCAAACGGGCATAATTTACACCGGCACTTCCGTCTGCATTGATTTTAAGTGATGACGTTCCATCAACATAAACACCTTCTCTCCAATGACGAAAATCGGGTCCAAAATTGATTTTATAACTAAGTCCTTCTAAAGGAGTAACTAATTTACCTAAGTCAATTGTAGCTGAAAAGTTTCCTAAAAGACGTAATGTTTGCGATCTTTGCGTGCTTTTATCCCATTCGTCCATCACTGTATATACAGCTGATTCGCCTCCCGGGTTGATAATCAATTTACCATTTGCATCATAAGGAACTGCAATATTATAAATACTTTTAGCGGCTCCTAAAATTGCATTAGGTGCTGTTCCGCTTCGTGCCTGCAGGGTCGACATACCAAAATCCTGCTCACTCCATGAGGCATTTAACGAAGCATTGAATTTAAGCCATTCTACCGGATTGATGTTTGTACTCAATTTCGCAGTATAGCGTTTGTACCATTGTCCTTTTTGAGTACCTTCCTGATCCAGATATCCAAGTGATCCGTAAGCATTTACTTTTTCAGATCCGCCACTGGCACTGATAACGTGTTCTTTACTGATTCCTGCCTGTGTTACAAGATCAACCCAGTCTGTATTGGTTACTTTTGAAGCATCCCAGGTACCGCTTTGCCATCCCTTTAAAACATTATCCCTTGATGTCTGGCCGTCTAAGGCACTGTCAAAAATCAATTTATCATTTGCAAAAGTCGGAGAATCCGGATGCGCATAGGTGGTAGAATTAAGATTATACGCCGCCCAACGTCTGAACTGAATAAAATCAGCAGCATTCATTGAAGGAGCGCGATCTACGACTTGAGAAGCTGTTAATGTTCCCGCATAGTTCAAACTAAAAACACCTGATTTTCCTTGTTTAGTAGTCACAATGATTACTCCGTTTGCACCTCTGGAACCGTAAATAGCGGTTGCAGATGCATCTTTAAGCACATCAATAGACGCAATATCTCTTGGATTCAGCGTTTCAATGGATGATTCAGACAGCAAAGGCACGCCATCTACAACATAAAGAGGATTGTTACTTGCTGTTAAGGAACGTGTACCACGAATACGTACTGTACCAATTGATCCTGGTCGCTCGTTACTTGTAATATCAACTCCGGCAGCTTTTCCCTGCAGCGCCTCAAGTGCATTAGCAACGGGTCTGTTCATTAACTGCTCTGCAGTTACACTGGCAACTGCTCCTGTTACATCAGATTTCTTTTGTGTACCGTAACCTACGACAACCACTTCATTAAGCTGTGCTATATCGTCTGTCAGTTTTACATTGATTTCTGAATTTGTACTCACTGCTATTTCCTGAGTTTTAGATCCTGTTGACGAAAAAACCAGTATTTGGCCCTGTGTAGCGTTTACAGTGTATTTACCATCAAAATCAGTGGTAGTTCCTGTTTTCGTTCCCTTCACAAGTACATTCGCACCAGGTATTGGTAAACCAGATGCATCTGTAATGGTTCCTTTTACCACTTTGTTCTGCGAATAGGCAGTAGTGTGTAATAAAGCAAACAGAGCAAAAATTAGTAAAAAATTAAGCTTGTTTTTCATAAAAGTTAAAATTTGGTTAATTATTTAGTTAATCCAAATTTATTGAGAACACAAATGCTGTGTATCCTGTAGTATCCTGTTAACGTTCAATACCTTATGCTTTTCTATAAATTTATCCTTATTAAAACCAACTTCAATTGCCTGATTTACAACCCGTATTTAAACAGAAATCCATCAAAATATGATATCAAAAAAAATATTAATTTATTTTTTTACTATTCCTATTTATTTCTATAAAAAAATAAGAATTGAAAAACAAAGACTACAATTTATTGCGTATTTAATTCTGCAAAACAGGATGCTACAGGATGGTAATTTGGCTTTTCGCCGATACTTTTACGATAACAAAACTTTCAATTTGAAAAGTTTGAGTTGAATTGGTTTTACAACTAATTCATATTATTATAAATAAACAATTCCAATGAATAAGGCTTTTTTATATTTTGCGCTACTGTTATTTAATGCTGTTTTATTCTCTCAGGAATTTAAAAGAGAAAAAATCAATTTTAATGCGGATTGGAAATTAAAAACCGGTGATTTTAAAGACGCTGCGGCAGTAAATTTTAATGACAACTCGTGGAAAAAAGTGACTTTGCCGCATGCTTACAATCAGGAAGAAGCTTTTGAAAAAGATATCGAACATCTCACCACGGGAATTGTCTGGTACCGTAAAAAATTTAAATTGCCTAAGGGAATTAAAGACCATAAAATTTTTATTGAATTTGAAGGCATTCGTCAAGCGGGAGAAATTTATATAAACGGACAAAAAGTGGGACTTCATGAAAATGGCGTTATGGCATTTGGTTTTGATATTTCTGTTTTACTAAAACCTTTCCCGGCAGAAAATACTATTGCACTTAGAATTGATAATGACTGGAAATACAAAGAAAAAGCCACCGGAGCTTCTTATCAATGGAACAACATTAACTTTAACGCCAATTATGGCGGTATTCCTAAAAACGTCTTTTTGCATATTACGAGTAAATTGTACCAGACGCTTCCACTCTATTCTTTTCTAAAAACTACTGGCGTTTATATTTATCCTTCTAAAATTAATATTCCAGCTGCAAGTGCTGTCATAAATGCCGAAACCCAAATCCGCAATGAATTTGACACAGCGAAAACTGTTGAATATGAAGTAATCATTGAAGATATCGACGGGAAACAAATTGCTTCTTTCTCTGGTGAAAGAACTATTATTTTCCCTAATGAAACTAAAACTTTAAAAGCGAATCATCTCGTTGAGAATCTACATTTCTGGAGTTCGGGATACGGTTATTTATATACCGTAAAAACCATTTTGAAAGTGGATGGAAAAATTATTGATGAAGTTTCGACTAAAACAGGTTTCAGAAAAACCGATTTCAGGGAAGGTCAATTTTGGTTGAATGACAGAGTGCTTCAGGTAAAAGGATATGCACAGAGAACCAGTAATGAATGGCCGGCAATTGGTATGTCGGTTCCGCCATGGCTGAGCGATTTCAGCAATAAATTGATTGTAGAAGGCAATGGAAATTTAGTGCGGTGGATGCACGTAACGCCTTGGAAACAAGACATTGAATCCTGCGACAGAGTGGGATTATTACAGGCAATGCCCGCAGGAGACGCCGAAAAAGATGCGCAGGGCGATACCTGGAAACAAAGAGTAAACCTGATGCGTGATGCCATTATTTACAACCGAAACAATCCGAGTATTATTTTCTATGAAAGCGGCAACGAATCGATAAGCGAAGCGCACATGCACGAAATGAAAAGTCTCAGGGATACTTATGATCCTTTTGGAGGACGTGCGATTGGTTCCCGTGAAATGCTGGACAGTCAGGAAGCAGAATATGGTGGAGAAATGCTTTATATTAATAAAAGCGCCAGAAAACCTTTGTGGGCAACTGAATATTCGAGAGATGAAGGCATGCGTAAATATTGGGACGAATTCTCCCCTCCGTTTCATAAAGAAGGCGACGGCCCTTTGTATCGTGGCAATCCTGCTCAGGATTACAATCACAATCAGGATCGGCATGCTATAGAAAATATCGTGCGTTGGTACGATTATTACCGCGAAAGACCCGGAACCGGAAAACGAGTGAATTCCGGTGGCGTGAATATTATATTTTCGGACTCGAATACGCACCATCGTGGTGAACAAAATTACAGAACAAGCGGCGAAGTCGATGCCATGCGCATTCCAAAAGACGGTTATTGGGCGCATCAGGTGATGTGGGATGGCTGGGTTGATATCGAAAAACACCGCACTCATATTATGGGGCACTGGAATTATACTGATAAAGTTGTAAAAAACATTTACGTAGTTTCGACAGCTTCTAAAGTTGAATTGTTTGTGAATGGTGTTTCACAGGGTTTTGGCAAACAAAGCAGCGAATTCTTGTTTACTTTCGAAAATATAACCTGGAAATCAGGAACAATTAAAGCGATTGGTTATGATGAAAACGGAGCTGTTTTAAGTGAAGATTCTAAAATCACTACTGATGAACCGGCAGCCATACAACTAAAATTACGCACGCAACCTGAAGGAATGCTGGCGGATGGTAATGATGTTGCTTTGATTGATGTTGAAGTGGTTGACAAAAACGGCAACCGCTGCCCGATCAGCAATGATTTGATCACTTTTACTCTTAATGGCCCTGCGAACTGGCTTGGAGGGATTGCGCAAGGCCCTAAAAATTACATTCTTTCAAAAGAAATTCCGGTCGAAAATGGCATTAACAGAGTCATGATTCAATCTTTGGCGAAAGCCGGAAAAATAAAAGTTACCGCTTCCGCGAAAGGACTAAAGGAAGCCGAAATCAGTTTTGAAACAAAGCCTGTAACGGTTACAAACGGAATTTCGAAAGAACTGCCCGACAAAGATCTTCCTTCAAATTTAGAACGCGGGCCAACGCCAAAAACGCCTTCTTACACACAAAAAAGAATTGCCGTAAATATCCTGAACGCTGTATCGCCATCGAATAATAATGATACGTATAAAAGTTACGATGACAATGAATTGACGGAATGGAGAAATGACGGAAACATTACTACCGGATCAATAACATACACACTTTCGAAACCGACGATAGTAAACGAATGCGTGGTAAAAATGACAGGATGGAGAACCAAAATGTATCCTATTCGTATTTTAGCGGATGGAAAAGAAGTTTTTAAAGGTAATACTTCGCAAAGTTTAGGTTATATTACTATCGCTCTAGAGCCTGTTCTTGCTGAAAAAATCACTATTGAATTAATCGGATCCAGCAAGGAAAAAGATGGTTTTGCTAAAATTGTTGAAGTAGATGCCACAAAAGAACTAGATTTATATAAAGATAAAACATCAGTAGATGCAACCGGACAATTACGTATTGTTGAAATAGAATTTTATGAAAAAATCAAATAATTTGAAACCGCTAAAAGCCTTATTCTTTTTGATATCCTTTTGGATGATCACTCCATCATTTGCACAAAAAAAGGAAATTCCGTTATGGGATAAAATCCCTGATGAGATTCAGTCGACAACTTATTCAGAGATAACAGACCGCAAAGGCGATATTTCCGAAGGAGTCCGTCAAGTAACCTTACCTACTCTTACTGCTTATTTTGCTGATGCCGAAAAATCAAACGGAACTTCGGTTATCATTTGTCCCGGTGGTGGTTACGGAATGCTGGCGATTAATAAAGAAGGTTATAAAGTAGCAGAATGGCTCAATAGTTTGGGCATCAATGCTTTTGTTTTAAAATACAGATTACCAAGTGATCTGATCATGAAAAACAAAACAGTTGGCCCTTTGCAGGATGCTCAGGAAGCGGTTCGATTGGTACGTAGAAATGCTGTGAAATGGAAACTGAATCCGAATAAAATCGGGATTATGGGATTTTCTGCCGGAGGACATCTGGCTGCCACATTAAGCACGCATTATAATGACAAAATCTACACACCACTTGATACAACAAGTGCAAAACCTAATTTTTCTCTTTTAATTTATCCTGTTATTTCCATGCAAAACGGAATTACTCATGAAGGTTCAAGGGACAACTTATTAGGAAAAAATGCGGGAAGTGAAGCCATCGATACCTATTCTACTGAAAAACAGATTAATGTTTCCACTCCCCGAGCTTTTCTGGTTCATGCTACAGATGACAAAGCGGTTCCGGTTGAAAACAGCATCAATTATTATCTGGCTTTAAAGAAAGAAAAAGTTTCTGCCGAAATGCATTTGTATGAAGATGGCGGCCACGGTTTTGGTCTGGGCGTAAAAGGAACGAATGCCTCATGGCCAAAAGACTGTGAAAAATGGCTTGCTGCGAATCATTATACTTTAAAATCAGAAGGATATGTGTTTACTTATTTTAAAGGAAATGGCGAAGACGGCCTTCATATGGCGTATAGCGAAGATGGTTATCAGTGGAATAGTTTGAAAAATGATGCATCGTTTTTGACTCCCGAAGTGGGCAAAGACAAACTGATGAGAGATCCTTGTGTGATAAAAGGCGGCGACGGTTTGTATCATATGGTCTGGACGGTAAGCTGGACGGATAAAGGAATTGGTTATGCTTCATCAAAAGATTTGATTCACTGGTCGAAACAGCAATTTATTCCGGTAATGGCGCATGAGGAAAAAGCAAGAAATACATGGGCTCCGGAGATTACTTTCGACGAAAAAAATAAAACGTATATGATTTATTGGGCTTCAACTATTGACGGAAAGTTTCCTGAAACGAAATCAGATGAAGAAAAAGGATACAATCACCGCATTTATTATACGACTACAAAGGATTTTGAAAAATTTGAAAAAACAAAATTATTGTACGAACCTGGTTTTAATGTTATCGATGCTTCGATTGTAAAACAGGATCAGGGATATGTAATGTACCTTAAAGATGAAACCCGTAATCCGGTGCAGAAAAATTTAAAAATCGCCATCAGTAAAAACCTGACGGGTCCTTATAGTAAAGCCAGCGAACCAATTACTGGAAATTATTGGGCCGAAGGACCAACTGCCATTCAAATCGACAATCAATGGACAGTTTATTTTGATAAGTATACATTGAAAAAATACGGTGCTGTACAACAAACTTCAAAAGGCTGGCAGGATATTTCGGATAAGGTTAGTTTTCCCTCGGGAACGCGTCATGGTACGGTGATAAAAGTTTCTGCCGAGGAGATCAGGAATTTGAAGAAGGAGTAAAATTCAGTTTTTATATAAATAAAAAAACATCTGACATAATTATTTATATGCCAGATGTTTTACAAATCAACCTCCAATTAAATTCTTATTTTACTGTATACGACATATGGTTTGCTTCACAAACTCTAAAATAGCCTAGTGCAAAATTGTTCGAATCAGTAGTATTCACTATATTTCCTCTTATATTACCCGGTACTGCACCAAAAGGATTCGAACTTGCAGCCTCTAAAATCAAATTCATGTAATTATAAAAGTTTTTAGAAATACCACGATGTGTGATATCAAGAACTTTACCCGGCTTTAAATCCTCATCTGTAAATTTTTCATTGATTTCATTTCCATTCAAAAATTCATCACTTGTAGATGTGTACTCCGGATAAGGCAAAATATCCGTTTTATAATCTGTCAGATAATAATTGACCTGATCAGCAGGGTCTTTATAATAAAATGTTACCACAATAAGATCTTCTCCTGATATATCGGCCATAAATTCCTGGTCTATTCTTTCAACTTTCGGCACAGCAACTAATTTTTCGGTAGCGGTTAGGGTTTGTCCATCAACTTGTACAAATAATTTATATTCCATATCAATTGCAGGAACAAAATTAGTACACTTATATAAACCCGGTTCAGCTTCATTAAATGTAAAAATATCTCCATTACTATTTTCAACTCTTACCTGTGCTCCTGAAACCTTTGGTGTCGTTGGACTGTAATACGAAGCCATTCTGGTAATTTTTATGGTCTGTTCGTTTCCGCTGGTTCCTTTTTCCCAAATGATCTCGGCATCGATCACGATTTTAGGATCTCCTGTTTCTAAATCAAGCTCAACAACCTTGTCGCAGGATGAAAGAAGTAAAACAAAAAGAAGACTAAATAAAGTAAATGCTTTACTTTTTAAGTTGTATTTTTTTAATCGTAACATACTATTAAAATTTAAAATTATAAGAAACACCAGGTACTAGTCCATAAATAGACAGTTGTTTGGACTCATTCGCTCCTGTATTATCATTTTGAGAAAACGTCATTGATGCAGCATTTTGTCTGTTATAAAGATTGTAAATACTAAATACCCAGTAGCTTTGCCATCCTTGTTTTTTATCCGGTTTAGGCGTATAAGTTGCACCAATATCCAGGTGATGATAGGCAGGAAGTCTGTCTGAATTTCTTAGTGTATAATTAGGTATATTTCTTCCTCCAAATTCATAATAACCGTTTGGATATGTTACCGGCTGACCTGATTGTAAGCTAAAATTAGCGCTAAACGACCATTTAGGATTGAATTCGTAATTGGCAGTAACATTTAGATTATGTAATTTATCGTATCCTGATAAATACCAGCCACCATTGGCGATTCCTGGTTCTTCAGGTGTTCTTCCCGGCGTTCTTTGTTCTGCCTTAGACAAAGTATAGGCAACCCATCCTGTAAAACGACCTGTGTTTTTTCTGAATAATAACTCCATACCGTATGATCTCGCTTCTCCATTCAGGATGTCCTGTTCGATATTGTTGTTACCCAATAAATTTGCACCATCAATATAATCGATACGGTTTTTTATTTTTTTATAAAATAATTCTCCTTCAAAAGAATATTCGCGTTCCTTGAAATTCTTGAAATACCCTACTGCATATTGATCCAGCATTTGTGGTTTTGTAAAAGGTCCGCTTGGTGTCCAGATCGTCATAGGTAACGGAGCGCGGGTATTCGACAACATATGAATATATTGTGCCATTCTGTTGTAACTCGCTTTTACCGAAGTTTCATCATTAAAAGCATAAGATAATGCCAATCGAGGTTCAAGGTTATCAAACTTACTGATGGTTTTTCCTTTTCCGTAATACGTACTTCCTATTGGCTCTGCTTCTTCATAAATATGATATAACGGATTGTATACTACTGATTGTCCATTTTCATAGGTACTTATAGTTTCTCCGCCTAAACGCAAAAACGTACTGTAGCGAAGTCCGTAACGAAGATTTAGTTTTTCTGTAACCTGATTTTCGACATCAAGAAAAGCAGAAGTTTCTAAAGCATATTTTTTATCTAACTGATTGTAATTAAACTGCGAATCGCTACCATAAGGTTTTACAGTTCCCGGATTAAAATCATAATACAAACCATCGATACCATAATTCAGTTTAAAATTGTCTGATATGGTGTGGTTCCAGTTATATTTAAGTCCGTAGTTGGTGATTTTACTATCCCATTCAAATTTTTGAAATGGTATTTCCAGGTTAAATTTGTAATCACTGTAAAAAACAGAAAGGTTCGTATTTAAATTGTCCGAAAATTTATGTTTCCAGCTAACCGTTCCCATAGTATTACCGTAAGTACTGGCAAAAAAGTTATTAATATCAAATAAATCATTTCCCATATAACCTGAAAAAGCAATGGTATTATTGGCTCCCAAACGATAATTAAGCTTTGCATTAATATCATAAAACATTACGGAACTCTTGATATCAGTAAGTTTTAAAAATAAATGCGCATACGAAGCACGTCCTGCAATAATAAACGAACCCACATCTTTTTTTAGAGGCCCCTGCACTAAAAGTCGACTTGAGATAAGACCAATACCTCCGTTTACTTTATAATCATTAAGGTCTCCGGTTTGCTGAGTAACATCAAGAACTGAGGAAACACGTCCTCCAAACTTAGACGGAATTCCTCCTTTGTATAAATCTAATCCGCTAACAACATCTGCATTAAATATAGAAAAGAAACCAAACATATGAGAATCCCCGTATACCGGAGCACCATCTAAAAGAATCAAATTCTGGTCAGCGGCACCTCCACGAACGTTAAAACCAGACGAAGCTTCGCCGGCATTGGTAACACCCGGTAAAGTCAATAATGATTTTAATGGATCAGCTTCACCCATTGCAGTCGGGAGTCTTTTGATTTCGGCCATCGAAAGTTTATTCACACTCATTTGGGTATTCTTGACGTCAACTGCCTTGCTGGTAGTGATGACCACCTGCTCTAATTGCTGACTGTCTGACTCCATATTAAATTTCATTCTTTCATCATCAGAAATCGTAATACGCTTTTCTTTATTTTTCAAACCCAGATAACTAATCTCAACGGTATAACTGCCATTGTCGAGTTCTATCGAAAAAGATCCATTTGCATCCGTTGTAGCGCCAATAGAAGCTTCTCTTACATAAACATTAGCACCAATAACCGGTTCTCTGTTTTCGTCAAGAACCTGACCGGTTAGCTTGTTTTTTTTTTTAGCTGATGAGGATTTCGTCGTTTTTTGCTTCGCGAAAATATTATTGCCTACAATTGAGAATTGAATGGATGCGGTCTTATTCAGTTCGCTGATCAATTCTTTTATATCGGTATTGGTAAAGGTTCGTTTTTGGGTAAAATATTTTTGACTTGTATTAATTTGATCCGTAAAGGCAAATTTAAAATCGGTTTGGCTTTCTATCTGCTTAAAAAATTCTTTTAGTGTTACAGTCTGGTCTACCGTTACGGTTACGTTTTGAGAAAACATACACCAACTGAATAAAAAAAAGCACGCTGAAATTATATGCTTCATGAAATTTTGTATTTTTGAATATTATTAAATAGGATAGCTTCATACTATCTTGACAATGAGGAGGATGTTTAGTTTCGCGGCTAGTGCATCCTTTTCTTTTCTATTGAAAAGTAATCTGTTTTAAATTTTCATTTATTTCAAATTTTAGGTTATACATTTCTGATAGTAATTCTAGAATCGTTTTTAATTCTTCTTTTTTATTGATGCGTACTGTAATTTTCTGATTAATATATTCTTCCGGAAGTATTACTTTATAGCCATAATTCGATTCAATATAAGAAGCAATATCAGTTAGTTTTTGATCATCAAAATCCTTAAATCTTTCAAAATCAACTATAGCAACAGCTTCGTTTCCGTAGGTAAATTTTTCGCCGGGTTTCAGGATCCATTTCTTGTCCTGATTTTTTACATTCATTTGTACACTTCCTTCGTAAAGTGCAACCTCTACTCTATTTTTGTTGTATCCCGTAACCGTAAAAGAGGTTCCTAAAACTGTAGTTGTCGTTTCGTTGCAAATTACCCGAAAAGGATGTTTTTTATCTTTTTTTACTTTGAAATACGCTTCTCCAAAAACTTCCACTTTTCTGTTTACAGCAAAATTATCAGCATAAACAATTTTAGAATTCGGACTCAACTCTACCCTTGAACTATCCGGTAAGGCAATAATTTTGATGATCGAAGTTGTATTTTCAATTGTATTTCCGGCCACACTTAAAGTGGTACTATTGGTTAAAGACGGACCGTTAAAATAAATTCCCGTACCTATTAAAATAAAAAGTAAAATGGCTGCCGCTGCTGCATAATGACGCCATGAGCTATTTTTCTTCTTTTTTGAAGGAAAGGCTTTCGATTGAAATTCTGCCCACGAAGCCTCTTTTTCGCTATCAGAATGTGAAACAGGGGTTTCGTCCCAGATTTTTTTTAATTCTTCTTCTAATTTTTTTTCATCCATTGCTTGGGGCGTTATATTTTTTGACAATAAAATCCTTGTTTATTAAAAACACCGTAAACCATTTCCTTGATATCTCTGTTGGTTTCGATTCTTAGAATATGGCTATTATTTTCTAAGTCGAATTTCATGATACAATCAGAAATAATAAACTGCAGAAGCACTACAATAAAGCTTGCATCTTCTTTGCTTGTAACATCTGTTTTATAAGATTCGATATGCATTTTATGTTTCCGTTTAATAGTATAACAAACGGGAACACAAAAGTTCCTAATGCTCTTCGATTTTTTTTCGAATAAATTTACTGGCAAGATAAATATGATTGGCAATTGTCTTTTCAGAAAGGTCTGTAATTGCCGCAATCTCCTTATAGCTAAGGTTTTCCAGTTTATGTAAAGTAAATATTTTTTGTTGCTGTTCCGGAAGAAGATTGATGAAATTATGAAGTTTTTCTCTTCTTTCTTCAAAAATTATGTTTTCTGTATCCTCAGGTTCCATTTTTTCGAACTCAGGATCAAGCTGAATTATTCTGTTTTCCCTGTTAACATGATTGAGAATGATATTCTTGCAGATTGTAAACAGTTGTTTATCGAATAAGACTTCTTCATTAAGCAATTCTCTTTTGTTGTACAATCTTAAAAAAGTTTCCTGAACAAAATCCTGTGGAGTCATCACTGTAACATCAAAACGTCTGGCAATGTTTATTAGTTTATCGTAGTACTTGAGATACACTTCCTTGAAAGAAGCCTCATTACCATTTTTTAAACTTACTATAAACTTCCTGTTGTCCATAAACGCAAATACGCTAATTAGTCTTAACTTAAAATAACTAATAATATTGTATTTTAAATTGGTCGCTAAGACTTAAGTTTCGTTACTTTTTTTTAATAAAAACTTTAATTGGCAAAGAACAGAAATTTAATCAAGGTTCGTAAACTTTTTTAAAAATTTAGTTTGCAAATTGTAAAAGAGGATTTTTTTAATCTTTTTATTACATATAAAAAACCCGTAAAAAAAACTAAAAAAAACTAATAGTGAGAGAAAAAAAGATCAACTTTTCTTATTTTTTTTAAAAACTTCAGACAGTCCTTCTTTAAATTTTAAATACAAAAAAACATTAAGCACCAATATCTACTTTACTATCAAACATTTAATATTTATTTAAAAAAAGTTCATAACAAACTTTAAATAAAATAATAGATGAATTTGCTTCTTAAAATAAAAAATAAGACTACTATTTATCCTGAATTGAATGTTATGAAAACTTAAATTTTTACCGTTTTTAGAAAAAATTAAGAATTGCTTATTTTTCAAATTAGTATATTTGGCGCACCATCAAATTTATCTCCTGTCATTTTTTAACAAAACCATTCAGAAGGTTTATACTATTGTTCATGAAACATTTTAAGTTTATTTGTCTCATTTTTTTATTCTTACTTTCTTTTTTAAGAAGTACAGAGTATTATAAATATCAGCCAAAACTTAATGATTATTGCCATCAGGAGAATTTTACTACTGATGAACTTCCGCCTCTTTTTTCTTCAGATGTGTCAATGTCTAAAAATCTGGAGATTCATTTCATAGTTAAAAAGAAAATAAAATACCGGGCTACAACTTCGGATAGTAATATCCTGAAAACACTTTACTTTTCTAAGCTCCTCAATTTTAAAATTTTAGAAGACAGCCTGATTTACGGTATCGCTACCATTTATCAAATACAGCGTCATACTCACCTTCATTTATACCAACTTTTCTAGGTTTCAATCTATTTTTTGATGTAGAGAACTTTTGTTCTACTGTCTTTTATTTTTTATAAAGGGCATATTATTTATACAAACATTTCTCAAAAAAACACGGTCCAGCTCTTACGGCTTCTGCCTGTACATCTATATTTTCGATACTTATCTTCATTCTACTTCCTGTGATTAATAATCAGGGAGAGCCACTATTTATATACAATTTTTTAAAAATCACTCATGAACATTTATAAAAATCACCTTTTACTTTTTATTTTATCCCTCTTTGTTTTAGTCTCGTGCGGAGATAAAACCAAAAAAAACACCAATAATGTAAAAACAGTACCGGTCTATAAAGTCACGTTGCAGGACACAATAGTTTCAAATCGATTTGTTGCAGATGTACATGCAAAAAACAATGTTGAAATTCATGTTCGTATTCCGGGACTACTTGAAAAAGTTTATATCAGCGAAGGACAATTAGTAAAAAAAGGACAGCTTTTATTTAAAATAAGCGATGTCGAACTTCAAATCCAGCTATTAAAAGCTGAAGCCAGCTACAAAAGCAGTTTGGCAGACTTAAGAATCGCCACCGTAGAACTTGAGCAGGCACAAACTCTTTTTAATAAAAAAGTAATTGCAGACAAAGAATTAGAATTATCAAAAGCCAGACACGATGCGGCTTCGGCTAAGGTTGCGCATGCTTCTGCAGAACGAAAAGCCATTAATCAGCAAATTAATTTTACTACTATCAGAGCTCCTTTTGATGGTACAATAGATCGTATCCCTTTTAAAGAAGGAAGTCTTGTCGAAAACGGTTCGCATTTAACCACACTTTCCCAATTAGATGATGTTTATGCTTATTTTTCTATTCCTGAAAATATCTATTTTCAAATGATGACGGATAAAACACTAAATACAAAAGGAGATATAAAACTGGTTTTGCCAAATGGCGCCGTTTACAGTCATAATGGTGAATTAAAAACGGCCGATGGAGATATCGACAGACAAACAGGATCTATTCAGTACAAAGCTAAATTTCATAATCCGCAAGGATTTATAAAGCATGGTACATCAGGAAAACTCATTATTTCTGAACCAAAAAAGAATGTGATCGTAATTCCGCAAAAAGCTGTTTTCTCTATTCAGGACAAACAGTTTGTATTTGTAGTGAATAAAGAAGGGATCATTAAAATGACAAACGTAACCATTGGGAGTACTCTTGATGATGCATATATTTTAAATAAAGGTTTAAAAAACAATGATTTAATTGTTCAGGAAGGAATTCAATCCTTACGTGATGGCGATAAAATCAATATCAAACAAACTCAAAGTGTAAACCTGTAATTATTATACATCATAAAAAGATTTCAAAATGATCGAAATGTTTATTAAAAGAAAAATATTATCATTAATCATCTCGGTTATGATAGTACTGCTTGGAATATTAGCTTTATTCCAGCTTCCCATAACACAATTTCCTGATATTGTGCCGCCTTCTGTAACCGTAACGGCTAAATATACAGGTGCAAATGCCGAAGTTTCTGCCGATGCGGTTGCACTTCCGTTAGAACGTGCCATAAACGGTGTACCGGGAATGACGTATATGTCGACGGTAACTTCGAATGATGGTTTAACACTTATTCAGGTTTTCTTTGAAGTAGGAACCGATCCTGATTTAGCCGCCGTAAACGTACAAAACCGTGTAACAACCATACTTGACGAACTTCCTGAAGAGGTAATTCGGGCCGGAGTTACTACAGAAAAAGAGGTAAACAGTATGTTGATGTACCTTAATATTACCAGTACAGATGAAACTCAGGATGAACAATTTATCTTCAATTTTACGGATATTAATATTCTGCAGGAATTAAAACGTATTGATGGTGTTGGCCGTGCCGAAATCATGGGTCAGAAAGAATATTCGATGCGTGTGTGGCTTGATCCTCAAAAAATGCTTTCGTATAATATTTCGGCAAATGAGGTTATTGGTTCACTCCAAAAACAAAATATTTCTGCTGCTCCGGGTAAAGTTGGTGAAGGATCAGGACAATTAAACAATGAACTTCAGTACGTTATAAAATACGGAGGGAAATTTTTCGAACCTAAACAATACGAAGAGATTCCGCTTAGGGCAAATTCTGACGGAACGATATTACGACTAAAAGATATTTCGAATATTGAATTTGGTTCGATGAGTTATGGAATGGTTTCTAAAACCGACGGAAAACCCTCAGCCTCCATCATGTTGAAACAGCGTCCGGGTTCGAATGCGTCTGAAGTAATTGCCAGCGTAAAAGAAAAAATGGCTGAACTTAAAGGGACTTCTTTTCCTCCGGGAATGAATTTTAACATTGCTTATGATGTATCCCGTTTTCTTGATGCCTCCATCGATGAAGTTATAAAAACGCTAATCGAAGCCTTTATTCTGGTTGCTTTTGTTGTTTTTATTTTTCTTCAGGACTGGCGTTCCACTTTAATTCCTGTTCTCGCTGTGCCTGTAGCACTTATTGGTTCGTTTACCTTTATGTCGATGATGGGATTCTCTATCAACTTGCTAACGCTTTTTGCTCTGGTTCTTTCTATCGGAATTGTAGTCGATAACGCGATTGTCGTCGTCGAAGCCGTGCACGTAAAAATTTCCGAAGAACATATGGATCCGCTCCCCGCTACTATTAGCGCCATGAAAGAAATTACCGGAGCCGTAATTGCGATTACCATTGTTATGGCGGCAGTATTTATTCCGGTAGCTTTCCTGAGTGGTCCGGTTGGGGTTTTCTATAGGCAGTTCTCGTTGACGATGGCTATTAGTATTGTTATTTCAGGAATTAATGCCCTTACGCTTACCCCCGCTTTATGTGCCATTATGCTTAAGGCGCATGATCCTAATAAAAAGAAAACTTCTTTACTGGACCGATTTTTTCACAGATTCAATAAATGGTTTGACAATATTACTTCTAAATACATTAAAGTACTTGTGAAATTTGCAGATCGTACGGTGGTTACGGTTGGTTTACTAGTGCTGTTTTGCTTCTTAACCTGGGGAACAAGCAAATTTCTTCCTTCCGGATTTATTCCTTCTGAAGATCAGGGAATGGTGTATGTAAATGTAACGACCCCTCAGGGAGCTACGGTAGAACGTACCGAAAAAGCGCTTGATGAAGTAACCCGTCTTGCCAAAGGAATAAATGGAGTGGACAACGTTACTACTCTTGCGGGATATAGTATTGTTACTGAAATCGCCGGAGCTTCTTACGGAATGGGAATGATTAATTTGAAAGACTGGAAGGAACGTGATATTTCTGTGAATGAATTTATTGCGCTACTAACTGAGAAAACAAAAGGCATTACAGATGCACAGATCGAAATTTTTGCTCCGCCAACAGTTCCTGGATTTGGAAATACAAGCGGTTTTGAAATGCGTTTACTGGATAAATCCGGCGGAACGATTAGCAATACAGATGAAGTCACTAAAAACTTTATAAAAGAGTTAAATGCTTCGCCTGAAATTCAGAATTCTTTTACCAGTTTCGATGCGACTTTTCCTCAATATCTAATTCATGTTGATTATGATCTTGCAGCCAAAAAAGGAATTTCTGTAGACAATGCCATGGCGACTTTACAGACCATGCTGGGTTCATTTTATGCGACCAACTTTATTCGTTTTTCTCAAATGTACAAAGTAATGGTTCAGGCCAGTCCGCAGTTTAGAAAAAATCCAGAAAGCATTCTTGATATGTATCTAAAAAATGATGCCGGCGAAATGGTTCCTTTTTCGACCTTCATAAAATTGGAGCGTGTGTATGGCCCTGAGGTTTTAACGCGTTACAATATGTATATGTCGGCTATGATCAACGGTGAACCTGCCGAAGGTTTTAGTTCAGGAGAAGCGATTGCAGCAGTAGAGAAAATTGCAGCAGAAAAACTCCCAAGCCGTTTTGAACTGCAGTGGTCTGGTATGACGCGTGAGGAAATCCTCTCCGGAAATCAAACCATCTATATTTTTGCTTTATGTATTTTGTTTGTTTATCTGCTTCTTGCCGCACAGTACGAAAGTTTACTATTGCCGTTTCCGGTACTTTTAAGTTTACCGGTAGGAGTATTTGGTTCTTATCTCGCGCTTTTAATGGTTGGTTTAGATAATAACATTTATGCTCAGGTCGCACTAGTCATGCTGATTGGTCTGCTCGCCAAAAATGCCATTTTAATTGTGGAATTTGCGATGGCTCAAAATAAATTAGGACGCGAAATTACCCAGGCCGCAATCGAAGGAGCAAGACTTCGTTTCAGGCCAATTCTTATGACCTCATTTGCTTTTATATCCGGATTGATTCCGTTGTGTATTGCAACCGGAGCCGGAGCAGTTGGTAACCGTTCTATTGGTACCGCTGCCGCCGGAGGAATGCTTATAGGAACTGTTTTTGGACTGGTAATAATTCCGGGACTTTACATCTTGTTTGCCAAATTAGAAAAAGCAATGAATAAAAAATAAAACATGAAACAACAAATAAATCGATATATAATCTTTGGCGGCATTTTGCTTCTTACAGCTTGCTCCGCTCCAAAAATCAATGATAATCTGGCAGCGAAACAGCTGCCGGAAAATTTTGACCTGAAAAGAAAAAAAGCTGCTGATAGCCTGCAAAATTTTATTCCGCTACAAACAGCAACCTATTTCAAAGATGAGAAACTTGAAAATCTTTTGAAGAAAGCTATTGCTCAAAATCCTGATTATTTAATTATGGAGGAACGAATTTTAATTGCCAATTCGCATTTAAAAGTGGCAAAACTGGCACTTTTACCTTCTTTAGATCTTCAGGCAGATCTTTCGGGAACCCGTTACGGAAAATATACTATGGATGGTGTAGGGAATTTTGATACCAATTTTTCTCAAAACATTAATGATAAACAAAGGATAAATGAAAGTGTTTCTCCTAACCTGTTTTTAGGTGGAAAAGTTTCCTGGGAAGCTGATATATGGGGGAAACTGAGTAATCGTAAAAAAGCAGCACGCGAACGATTCTTTGCTTCTCAACAAGGAATGCGTTTACTGCAAACCCGTTTATTAAGTGATGTTGCTGATTTGTATTATAAACTCATTGCGCTGGATAAACAGGCCGAGATTTACAAAAAGAACCTTAAAACACAACAAAGAGCGCTTGATATTGTTTCGGCGCAGCGCTCTGTGGGTAAAGCGACAGAATTGGCTGTTCAACAGTTTAATGCGCAGAACAACAACATTTTGGCGGAAGCCGAACAACTCAATCTAAGCATTGATCAAACCGAAAAGGCGTTGTTAAATCTTTTAGGAGAATACGGCGGAAAAATCGAAAGAAGTACCGATTTCCTTTCTGGACATCTTGAAGTTTTAAATCAAAAAATAAGCGTGGATTCCATTATTCATAAAAGACCGGATGTTGCTGAAGCCTATCATGAACTGCGCGCTACAAATGCTGATGCAAAAGCAGCGCGTGCGGCCTTTTTCCCAACTTTAAATTTGGGTGGTTATGCTGGTTTTAATTCGTTTTCTTTCTCCACCTTTTTCGATAACGGATCATTTGCCTGGCAATTACTTGGCGGATTAACAGCTCCTATTTTTAATAAAGGACAGATTAAACAGGATTTTTTTGTGTCTAACAAAAGGCAGCAAATCTCGTTTTTACAATATCAAAATACGATTACAACGGCGTATAATGAGTTGAGTGCTTTACTGCACAGAACAGAATCTTTTGTTGGTGTTTTGAAATACAAATCGAAAGAAATTGAACATCTTGAAATTGCCGTAAACGTTTCGAATGATTTGTATTTGAGCGGTTATGCCAATTATCTGGAAATTATTAATGCGCAAAAAAATAAACTGCAGGCCGAACTGGATTTTGTTGATATTCAGCTAAAAAATGCAGAGTCACAGGTATTATTGTACAAAGCTTTAGGAGGAGGAATAAATTAATCTTAAAGCAACTAATTGGTCGTAAATTTTTAAATTAGTACATAAAAACTGCAGTTATTAAAAGGCTGTCTGAAATCTATTCAGGCAGCCTTTTTTTATTGCATAGTCCCAGTCGCAAAGTTTTATTCTGCCACAGATTATGGGATTAAAATGATTTTGAAAAATACACTGATATCAGTCTCGCAGATTTGACAGATTTAGCAGATTTTTTTTGTCAGATTTTATCAAAAAATCTGTTGAATCTGCGAGAGAAAAAATCTTATTCATTATTCTCTAAGAATATCTGCAGCTTCGTTTATATTCAATTTTAAAATACTGCCATAAGCAACAGCGGCTTTATGAACCTGAACACTCCAGTCTTCGGCTGCATTATCATCGGCGCCATCAGAAATATATTTTAAACACAAAAACGGAATGTTTTCTTTCATAGCAATCATAGCCAACGCGTAAGATTCCATATCTACCACATCATAGATCGTTTCAGAATGCTGCATTTCGAAACTATCTCCTGTACCGCAAATACCTACAGGCAGTGCGTTCATTTCCAGACCATATTCTAAAACGGGTGGCAAACCAGACAAAGGTGTTTCGTACAGAGCAAAACCAAGTCCTCTAACATCCATATCCCTTTGAACAAATTTTGTACAGCAAACTACATCACCTTTCTTAAAATGAGTACTTCCTGCCGAACCCAGATTTACAATTACCGAAGGTCTTTTTAATTGTATCGCTTTGGTTAATTCGTAGGCAGCATTGACCTTTCCTATTCCGGTAATAAGGGCGGTATGATCTTTAAACACTTCGGCTGCTTCAGAAGCCAGGGCAAATGTAAAAAGCACATCTTTGAATGGGTATGTATGTTTTTCGTTAATCTTTATCATAAAAATTGAAGTATTTTTTATGTTGCAAATATCGGGTATTATTTACTTCTATATTTTCAAAATGATTTGATTTTTTTTATTTAATATTTAAGGAATCGTTGTGTTTAGAATCGTAAAGCATGGCTGTACACAAACAGTTTTTTCTTTCTTTACTCAGTAGTATGGGACAATTGACACAGGATTTGCAATTCTCCCAGAAAACCTCATCGGTAGTTAATTCTGAATACGTGACGGGCTCAAAACCCAATTCATGATTCATTTTCATTACGGCCAAACCAGTCGTCAGACTGAATATTTTTGCATCAGGATATTTTTGACGGCTCAATTCGAAGATTTTTCTTTTAATCGTTTTTGCCAAACCTGTATGTCTGAATTGTGGTGCCACAATTAATCCTGAATTAGAAACATATCGTCCATCTTCCCAGGAAGATATAAAAGAGAATCCGGCCCATTTTCCCTCTAATGTAAAAGCGATAATAGCTTCTCCTTTTTTTATTTTTGACTCCAGTAATTCAGGAGAACGGCCAGAAATTCCCGTTCCGCGGGCTATGGCGGATGATAGCGTGACGTCGCAAATTTCTTTTATCCAAAAAACATGTTTGGTGCTGGCGACTTCCACAGTAAAATTTGGTATTTCTTCTTCAATAGGGCTATTTTTTAAGGGGATTGATGCGTTGTAAAACGGATCAGGCATTACAAAATCTTTGCCTGAAAAATCTATTGTACGTTGTAGGGTTTTCATATCTAGTTAATTGTATTCCCTGTTTTATTAATAATACAATTCTATAATGGATTGGAAATACAAAACATAATTTCCAATTTACATACCAATTCCGTAACGGCCACCTTTAAAGAACCATTATTACCTCTATATAAACAACTTATACCAAAAACGAGTTCTTATTCACTAATTGATATTCTTATCAAAATGATATGATTTTATCATTCTGATATCAATTGAACTATTGTTTTAGGGACCAATTCAAAAATCTTTTGAGAGAAAAAATAACCACAGAGAACGCTAAGTTTTTTATCTTTCTCTTTTATAAAAAAACACAAAGTTCACAAAGCTAAGCCAATACAAAGCTTTGTGAACTTTGTGTTTTTTAGAAGTATCCTTAAATAAAATCTTTGCGTTCTCTGTAGTGAAAAATAATTAATAAGTTTAATTTTTTTATATTTTTCCACAACATTTAGTGTTGATCCTATGTAAGATAAGATTATTAAAACTTTAGCATAAAAAAACCTCCAAAATCAATGACTTTAGAGGTTTGTATTTTTTCTAAACAAATTATCATGACACTTACAGAAACGAAGTATTAAATCGTTCAAAATGACAAGTATATCCATTTGGATTTTTGACTAAATAATCCTGATGATAATCTTCGGCAACCCAAAATTTACTAATAGGTTCCAATGTCGTAACCACTTTTCCCGGCCATTTCCCTGAATCATCAACAAGCTGAATTACTTCTTTTGCAGCCTCTTCCTCTTCTTCGTTCTGAACAAATATAGCTGATCTGTAACTTGATCCTTTGTCATTACCCTGCCTGTCGACTGTTGTTGGATCGTGCATTCTGAAAAAGTAATCCAATAATTCTTTAAAAGATGTTGTATTGGCATCATAAGTAATCTCCATTCCTTCTGCATGCCCGGGATGATTTTGATAAGTGGGATTATCATTTTCCCCGCCAATGTAACCCACTTCAGTATCGATTACACCGGGGCGAACACGAAAAAGATCTTCCATACCCCAAAAACATCCTCCGGCTATATACGCTTTCTTTAAATTTTCCATACTATTTGTTTTTAAAAATCATTTTAAAACTTAAGATTTCGTTAGATTTGGTTCTTAAGTTTTATTGAATCAATACATTGAAAACGAATAAATAAATTATTGTTTATAATGCCTAATTTTCTTTAGTTCTCTATCAAAGATAATGGATTATTTGTTGATTTTAAATAAGGAAAACATAATTTAAAGTAAGAACATGACGGCTTATGATCATTTTAAAAATCATCTTAAAAAGAATTTATATTAAATTTGGAATTAATAGTTAAAAATATTTCTACAGTGTCAAGAAGAAAAACTTTGTAGATCTGGTTTGAAACAATGATAAGTAAAAAAGAAAATGAATAAAACAGGTTTTAAATGTAGTATCGCGATTATTTTTCTAATTTCATTTTTATTTATCTATTGTAAAAAAACAGATAAGAATATTACTATCACAGAAAAAGAATTGTATTACAAAATTTATTCAGAAAATAATAGTTTACTTGGATATTCTATGAGAAAATATGAATTTAGAAATGATACAATTATTGAAAAATACATCTCAATTAACTTAAATGGGAAAAAGAAGAATAAGTATTTGCGTGATTTTTACAGGAATGGAGCAGATATATATATTTCCTCCAATATCCAAAATGATAAAAACAAGTATTTATTTTTTTCTCCAACAATTAAAGACACCTGCTATTTTATTGATAGAAAATTAGATAATTTTTATTTGTGTGCTAAGGGAAAAGTCAATTTCAAAAACCACAAGAATGTTTTTAAAGTTTATTATGATGAAGGAGGATCTCATCCACGAAAAGAAACTTTGGTACTAGATAAAGATTATACAATATTAGCTAGATTTGAAGATTGTTATGGTTATCAAAAGGAAATTGTAATTGAAAATAGTAAAACAATTGCAGATCTAAAAATTAAATTTCAAAAAGAACAAAAGAAAATTTTATGGTGGTAAAAATACATAACATTTTTACAAAAACAATAACAAATTTAGCCTTAATTTTAAGCTTAAATTTTTAAATCTATCTTCTATCTTTTCCTTAGATAATTCTAAATAATTAATTAAAATTATTTTGCGTTCACAAACAATATGCTCGCGCTATCGGGAGATGACAACAATTCTGCAAGTTTTGAATGAAATGAAGTTAAAAGAATTAGTCTACCAAGAAAAATTAAGAACTTAAACAATCTTGAGAACTAATTAAAAACTAAAATGTTATGAGAATATTAAGTACTTTATATTTATTTTTTTCGCTGATTTTTTTTGGATATTCACAAGAAGCCAACATAAAAAACGGAAGTTCATCAGAAATTGTCTTTTTAAAAGATTGCAATCTTAAGAAGGTTATAAAAAAAATAGTTACCGACAAAAGAAATGATTGTAATGAAAGAGGGGCGAATTGGTACATTGACTTTATGAAAGATAATTTTATATTGGTCAGTAAGAATACTATTAGAAATTTAATAATTTCGAATGAAATAGATAAAATTTATACTACACTATTAGACGATAATATTTTATTTATCTTAAATAGTGACAGCACGAAAGATTCTTTTGATAAAACAGGATATTCTTTGGACTTAAGTTCCTCTATCGGAAAAATGGATTATTCAACAGTTGATTACTCATTTTGGATTATTCAGAAAACAGATAGCAAAAAATATAAAATTGTTAAAGAAAAAAAATACAATCGTAATTAAAACAAGAGTTCTAACGAAAAGCTATGTAAATGTAGCTCACAAAGGATACAAAAAAAGCCCATTCCTAAAAGGTTTGGGCTTCTTTTTAGTCTTACTATCTAGTTTGTTTTTTAAAAATCCTGGCTAATAAAGTGATTCATCTTTGTCTTAATTATTTAGAACCGATTTCAGTTCAATATATTTTTCAAGATTTTTAAAATCGTGTCCCTTTCCTTTCATTGATTTAATAAAAGCTGGCGTTGCACCCGTTGCATTTGCTCCAATAATATCATCCATCTTTAAATTAGTAAAGCCAAGATCTTTGTATTGCTGTACTAAAACAGGCGTTATATTTTGCGATTTCAATGCAATCAGATCATCTGGTGCAATGTTTGCAAAACCTGCTTTTTGAAAATCTCTTATATATTCTGCTTTTACATTCAATGATTTCATTGCAATCAGATCATCGTTTGAAAGATGGTCATAACCTGCTTCTTTCAGCGAATTAATATAGGCTTTATCAATATTCAATGCTTTAAAAGCAAGGACATCATCATCGCTGTTTGAATCATCTTCGCTGTTATTACTGGCTTTTGCAGCACTGCGTACATCAGCAATAAATTTGCCATCAACACCTTGTGATTTTAGTGCTATGATATTACCCGGGGTCAGATCTTTGTAACCTGATTTGCGTATTTCTTCGATATAAGCTTTGTCAATACCCAATGATTTAAACGGAACCAGATTATCAAGATCAATGTCCGGAATTGCCTGTTTTATTGAAGCAATATAAGCTTCGTTAACATCTAAAGCTACAAGAGGAATAAGTTGGTCTTTATCTGGATTCGTATACCCTTTTTGTTTTACCATTTGTACATACGACTGCTTGATATTCACCATAAAGAAAACCATTAAGTCATCGTCTGTGATTTTTATTCCTTCTTTAAGCATTGCAGCCTGATAGTTTTTGTCGGCAGTAAATTTATACGTTCCGGTTCCTTTATCTCCTTCAAATTTACCGGTAAAAGTCATCGTTCCGGCTTCGCGTGTCAATGTAAATGTGCCTTGTTTGTCTCTTTGCAGGTCATTAAATTCACTCAACTGAAAAGTGCTGGAAGAATTATCTTTCTCACCGCTTTTTAATTGAAGTTCTACTTCATTTCCTTTGATAGTCGCAAACCAGTTTCCTTCTGTTCGTATTGTATTTTGAACATGTGACTTTTTTGCAGCTTTTTTTCCAGACTTCTCTGTAGATTTCAGTGTTTGACTTTGCGCTGCCGGTTGATTAAAAAGGCAGACAAATAATACCATAAGTGGTACGAGGAAAAAATATTTCCACGTCGTGTTTACGTTTGATTTTTTTGAGTTCATCATGATGATTCGTTTTTTAAGTAATGATTGATTATAATTGGTTGTAAGACTCAAAGGAAATTGCGGTGCTGCTACTTTCAGCAGGCTAAACTGATAACTCTCTCGTTCAACAGTATCCTGCTGCAGCATTTGGTCATCGGTTAAAAATTCAAGATTAATTTCAAGTGCTTTTCGCCATTGCCAGGCAAAAGGATTGAACCACTGAAAAATAAGCATCATTTCTGCAAGCAGAAGATCTATGGTGTGTTTTTGCTCAATATGTATTTTTTCGTGCAGCAAAATCTGATTGTAGGTTTCCCATTCGTATTTTTCAGGATTGATAAAGATGTTGTTGGCAAAAGAACATGGAGCTTTGTCTTCTGTTATTTCGACTATACGAAATTTGCCATCCTGAATCACCGAACCTGAATAAGCTCTGGTAATCAATATCACAGCCTGCATTAAAAAATTTATTCCAAAAACAATCACTCCAAACCAATATAGGTAAATGAGCCACTGTAATACCACTTCAACATTGATGAATTGTTTTGTTGGTGCTACAAAGGTTTTCTGTACTGATTCTTGTTTTACTTGGGTTATGCTATTTTTATGAATCGGAGTTTCCGGCAAAACAACAGCCGTTGCAACTGGTGCATTTCTAAATGATAATTGCTGAGGCACCGGAACCAAAGGCAAAACAAAAGCCAATAGCATACAGGCCAGCAATACATACCTGTTTAAATGAAAGAAAGTTTCTTTTTGCAAAAGCAGCTTGTAAAATAAAAGGCAGGCAGAAAGAATTAAGGCAGAATGTAAAATATAAGGTATCATACTTTTCCTTTTTTAATGATATTTACTATTTCATCAAGATCCTTTTCTGTTAGCTTTTGTTCTTTAGCAAAAAAGGCAAGCATACGGGGATAAGAGTTATCAAAATAATCACTTACAATATCTTTTAATGCAAATTGCTGGTATTCTTCCCTACTGACTACAGGAAAAAAACAATGCATATTACCTGCAGTTTCATGATTAAGAAAACCTTTTTCTTCCAGAATCTTTACTATTGTTGCCACGCTGTTATAATGTGGTTTAGGATCTGGCAACAGCGGAATTATATCTCGTATAAAAGCTTTGTTTAAATCCCAAAAGACCTGCATGATCTGTTCTTCTCGTTTAGCTAGTTTTATCATCGTTAAATATTTTGACGCAAGATACTACTAATTAATTAGTAGAACAACTAATTGATTAGTTTTTTAACTAATTAGTTAGTAACAGCTAAGAAATGACACGCGGATAAAACGGATTTCCTACCGCGAAAGCACGGATTGACACGGATTTTTTAATGGTATGTTTTGGTGAATTTAATAAGAATCAACTAAGTAAATAGCCCCGTAAAAAGTCTAAACTCTAATCGTTTAGCATAAAAAAAACTTTGTCAAAGTTTTAAACCAAGCGTCTGAGGTACTTGTTCTTAAACTTTGACAAAGGTTTTTTACTTGTAAACTTGTCATGCATTGCCCGTGGTTTCAACCACGGGATGCAATAATATTACATCTCGTATTGTGTTCCCGTGGTTGAAATCACGGGCTATGTTTGAAGAAGGAAATTAAATTAGGTTACAACTTTGACAAAACTTAATCATAATGATTAATAAAAAAAAACCGATAGCGCGGATTTGCAATCCGTGCCCGCAACAGCAAGACACATAATAAATCATTAAAACAAAAGTCACACAAATTAATGCGCATTTTTAGATTTTCAAAGAAAACAAACCAATCTTTGCGTGCACGGATTGCAAATCCGCGCGATCGTTGCTGAGATAAATCTGCGCGATCGGGTTTTTAAAATTAATCTTCATAAATTACCATAATTGGAGTATTTTGATTTAAAGATTCGTGTAAAAGTTCTTTTATTTCTACTGCCATATCAATATAATAATCTATATCTTCAGGCACATATTCATGGTCAATACTTAAATTTGAAGTCCAATCATTTCTATTTCCGTTATTAACTTCAATTTTTAAACTATCGAATCCACCATACTTATTCCACATACTTAATGATTCATTTTGTAATGAAGGTATAATTTGATTCGTAATAAATTGAATACTTTCTTGAATGTGATTTATATCAAAATGTGCAGGCATATCATCAAAAGAGTTTAAATTGCCTATATTAATATGATTATTTAATCTAAAAACTGTTTCTTTTTCTAATAAAAAATAAAGTTTAGCTCCTAAATTAAAATTTATATTTTTCGCATAAAAAAATAAAACATTTAATTCATCTCTTCTAAAATAAGTATCTGTGTTTCCAATAATGTATCTAATATCTAATGCCATAATTCTTTTATCGTTTTAATCTGTTATTATTCTGTTATATAAGCTTTTATACAGCTCTTCTCTTGTCGTATTGAATGTAGAGGGATTTATTTCTGTAAAATCATTTCTAGAATAAGGAGTTGATTTTAATTTTTGTTTGAAATCTGACAATGACATTGTTTTTGATTTACCAAATTTATCCAGATATCTTATTTCTATAAAAGATATTTGATTCAGATCTTGTGGTTTAGATACATCTTTCCATACTTTTTTTCCTTGGCCGGTAATATATAATTTCGCATCATCTATATTTTCAGGTAAATTTCTGAAAAATTCTAATTTTTCTGCATCATCATATCTCATACTCCCTGTGCTTTTGAACGTCTTACCAATATCAAGTTTGGCACTGTATGGAGTTTTAATTTTATTTGTAGCGTTATTAATTACTATTGCATCAATATCCAAATAAATAGATGGTTTAAAATTTGCACCATTAGCTTTTTTAAATAAAATATCAACACTGAACATTACATCTTCATTTTTCGAAATTAAATTATTTAAGTAAATTCTCATAGGTTTTTCAATGAAGTCACCCATTGTAAACCCGATAGCGCGGATTTGCAATCCGTGCCCGCAACAGTAAGACACAAAAAAATCATTTAAAACAAGAGTCACACAAATTAATGCGCATTTTAGATTTTCAAGGAAAACAAACCAATCTTTGCGGGCACGGATTGCAAATCCGCGCTATCGTTGCTGAGATAAATCTCCGCGATCGGGTTCTTGGGCATATTTAAATCTGTAAAAAATACAGCATAAACATAAGAAAAATAATATAAAAAAAAGAAAAAGAAATTCTGTTTAACTTGTTGAATATGAAAACATTAATACCTTAACTTAATGACATTGTGCTCGTGCTAGGGAATAAGGTTAGGTAATATATAAATTAATTACTTTTTTTCTTTTGAAATTCTTTCCACAATTGATTCGTCTTTTCTTTATTAGGAATACCTCCACTTCCTCCATTTCTTTCGCAAACGGAATCTATATAATCTAAAAAAGCATAATCTAATGACGGTAATCTGAAATCTGTTTGCTTCCTAACATCAAATTTAGAGTCGATTGTAATTTTAGTTGGCTCTGACTTATCTACATAATGACCTGTAATGTATAGTGCCTTTATAGAATCATAGGGATTTGGTAAATTTTTAAATTTATCAAACACAGAATTGTTCTTAAAAAAGTCCCAACAGAATAATGCATGGATTAAACCGGCATCTAGACTTCTTGCACTTGACAAATTAAATGTGTCACCATTTTGAGGATTATTATTTCTAAAGTCATTTAAAGAAATTACATTTTTTAACAAGTCTGGAGCTATTATTCCAACTATATTTAATAAATCATGTTGTCTACTAATTTTATTTAACCAATCTTGAGGGAAACCAATTACATTGTTCCATTCTTCCATTTTTGATAAAAAATCCTTAAACAATAATATTCCTGAAGTATCAGTTTGTATTTTTCTACCTTTTATTTGATTTTTTAACTCATTGAGTTTGTCTTGAAAATTTTCCATTTTTTTATTCTAATTTATAAAAATTTATAAGTTGATTTAAGATATCGTCCAGATTATCTAAATTTTGAGTGGGTAAAGGCGGTATATTTACTTGTAATCTTCCTAAAGAATTATATTCGGAAAATTCGAATGACCCCCTGCTGGCGCGAGCGTCCCGCTCGTGCACGTGAAGCATTTCAATTAATATCAATTTCTAAGACGGTCTGATCATTATCGCCATAATTTCTAGCAGAGCTGTATTTCCAATCTACAGGATTAGTAACAAAACCAGTCTCTCGCGGGTTGTTATGAATATAATTTAATTTTTGCTCAAAAACTTTAAAAGACCAGATTTCAATGGGTTTGTTGTTTTGCTGCCAAAACTGCCTGAATTTTACATTGCTGTTTTTCTTTCCAGCTCTTTCAAACATCCAAAGCATTCATTCTTTTCTGCTTTCTTGTGGATTTTCTTCAATTACTTTGAGCATTTTTCGAGAAGTAAAACCTTTAAAATCTCTTATTAGGCCGGAAGGGTCTCCATTTTCAGATCTGAAAATTAAATGAACATGACTTGGCATTACGCAATAACCATAAATCTCCATTCCCTTGTTCTTTCTGCAGTAATCTAATGACTCAACAATGCTCCCAAAATACTCTTCTCTTGTAAAAACATCTATCCAGTAAACTGTAGCAAAACTTATAAAGTAAGCTCCAGTTTTATCTCCAAATTTGTATTTTCTGCTCATTTATTATTTTTGAGCTAATGTAAGAAATACTTCGCGTTCACGAGCGGGACGCTCGCGCCAGCGGGGGGTATTTGGTTTATTTTTCATATTAGAAATATCCCGATCGCGCGGATTTGCAATCCGTGCCCGCAACAGTAAGACACAAAAACAAATCATTTAAAACAAAAGTCACACAAATTAATGCGTATTTTAGATTTTCAAGGAAAACAAACCAATCTTTGCGGGCACGGATTGCAAATCCGCGCTATCGTTGCTGAGATAAATTTGCGCGATCGAGATTGTAAATCCGCGCGATCGTGTTTTGGTTTTCTCTTTTGATTTAAAAACAACTCAAAGGCTTTTTGTCTTTGAGTTGTTGTTTTAGTTTGCGTTCACGAGCGAGGCGTGTACATTAGCAGAAGAAATTTTTAGAAGGGATTGTATCCTTTTTTTACCATGTCTACATGTACTTTGATGAAATCAGATAAAGTCCTTTTTAAACTTGTAAAAGGCAAAATATCATTTCTGGTTGGTAAATGAGCTTGGTAAACTGTAGGGTTATCACCTTCATCTAAATAAACATATAAAAATTGTTCACCAGGGTTGTGAGCATCAATAGCAAAAAAAGGTCTTGTTATGCTTTTATTATAATTTGATAGCCATTCTCTAACTTCTGTTTGTAACTCCTCTTGAGTATTACCCGCATAGTCTAAGACATAACAATCGTTACCCGCAAGATACAATAATTCTCTAAGTGCTTGGGGGAATAGATTACCATTATTATAAAGTTGTTCTAAATGTTCTATTTCTTCAATAGAAATTGGTTTTATAGGAAAATTAATTGTTTTTCCGTAATGTGTAGGGTTATCTCTTAAATAAGTTAGTTTTTCAATTTTCATAATTATTCTTTTATCATATTTTTAACATTGCCCATCATATCTGCATCTGGATGAGCTATAAATTTAATTTCTAAAATCTTATTTTCTGAATTGCCATATATTTTGGCAGCTTGTAAAAATTTTTGACACGACGTACAAGTATATAATGTGGATTCTATTTCAATAACAAATCTATTGCCTTTTGAGTAATGATTCTCCGTATTCGATTTGAATTTTGGAATTGCTTAAGTTGCTTAGGATCCAAACCATAAAAAGCATCTGAAAAGCCAGTGTAAAAATCACAAACCCGATCGCTCGCATATGCGCAACGATAGCGCGGAAATTCTTTACGTGCCCGCAAAGATAATCGACAAAGAATAGAAATAGAAACCTCGCCAATCGGCGAGGTTTTTTTATGTTATAGATATTCAATTGACAAATTTACTTTATCAACACACTTTTATATTTAGCAATATTTTTCAATACTACCCCAGTACCTCTTACTACAGCTCGTAAAGGATCTTCGGCAATATAAACCGGTAAATCTGTTTTTTGCGAAATTCTTTTATCAAGACCACGAAGCATTGCTCCTCCTCCTGCGAGATACAAACCTGTGTTGTAAATGTCGGCAGCCAATTCAGGCGGAGTTAGCGAAAGGGTTACCATAATAGCATCTTCAATTCTAAGAATCGATTTGTCGAGTGCTTTTGCAATTTCTCTGTAAGTAACCTTTATCTCTTTGGGTTTTCCGGTAAGCAAATCTCTTCCTCGAACAAGCATATCATTAGGAGGTTGTTCGAGTTCTTCCATTGCAGAACCCACTTCAATTTTTATCATTTCGGCAGAAGCGTCTCCAATATATAAATTATGCTGCGTTCTCATATAATACAAGATATCATTCGTGAAAACATCACCGGCAATCTTGATTGATTTATCGCAAATGATTCCGCCAAGGGCAATAACCGCAATTTCTGTAGTTCCTCCACCAATATCAACAATAATATTACCCTGAGGCAGCATAACATCTATACCCATCCCTATAGCGGCCGCCATGGGCTCATGAATCAGAAATACTTCTTTACCATTTACACGTTCGCACGACTCTTTTACCGCGCGCATCTCAACCTCGGTAATACCGCTGGGGATACAAACCACCATTCGCAAAGAAGGCTTAAAAAGATTTTTTTTTATTTCCGGTATATTATTGATAAACCAGTTAATCATTTTTTCCGAAGCATCAAAATCTGCAATTACACCGTCTTTAAGCGGTCGGATTGTTTTAATATTCTCGTGTGTTTTGCCCTGCATTAAACTGGCCTCTTTGCCTACAGCAATAATTTTTCCGTTTCTAATATCCCTTGCCACAATCGACGGACTGTCTACAACAATTTTTCCGTCGTAAATTATTAAAGTATTCGCTGTTCCCAAATCCATAGCTATCTCCACTATCATAAAATCAAATAAGCCCATATATATAGTTTTGTTTAAGAACGGTGTTTATTGTTGTTTTATTCTTTTTAAAGATGTTAAAGTATTCCTTAAAAAATACATAATAGTCTTTTACTTACAATAATTTTTAAATAAACATTAAAGGCGAAGCTTTTAATTATGAAACTGTATTTGGTTTTTCTGTAAAAGTTTACTCAAAGTGTTCGCTAAATTTGTAAAATAGCACACAAATTCTGTTGTGCATTAATTAATAATCACTTAAATAACAGCGTTATGGAAAAGCAAAACAGCAACGAATACGGTCAGACAGACCCTGATTTTATTGATCAAAATACGCTAGTTGATGGAAATAACATTCAGAGCGACGATCTACATAAACGAACTACTATAGAATCTGTTCCTGAATTTCTGGAAAGTGATCCGGATTATATCGACCAGGAAACTCCCGTTGATCATGATAATTATGCACGGGATGAAGATCCGTACCGATATGAGGAAAAATTTACAGAAGATCTAAATACTGAAATTGATCTTGAAAACAATACCTCGGTGAAATCAGAAAGCATAGAGGATCAGGATAAAACTATTGATAAAGATATTTCTGGCAGCAATAGCAAGCAGGATGACAATAAAGACGATAAATAATCGAATTATTAAAAATTAAAATGGCAAATGGCATACCTCGAGTATGCCATTTTTTGTATTTAAAAATAAGATACTAACCCTACCCGTTCTATTATTTTCTGCAATTTGTCTTTTTCTAAAACTATTTAGAAAATTTAAAATCCTTACATTTACCCGCTGGCGAACCAATTTACGTTACATCAATAATCAATTCAGGTAACGTTAAGCCAATTAATTTTAAGCAGTCAAGATGGAAAAACATACTGTATCAGTAGCATCGTTACCCTTAGATGATAATACAATATCGAATACTAAAATAAAAAAAGTTGATTTGTTACCTGATCCGGAATCGCGTTTGGATTCTATGGAAATGAAAGAAAAACCTCTTATGGATTCCAGTATTCCGTTTCGAGATTTAACAAATGCTGCAACTAAAAAAGAAAGTATTGCCCAACTGATTGAAAAATTAGATGTTGAAAATAACTTAAGATATCAAAGAACGGTCGAAGATACCTATTGCAATGTATATTCTTATGATTATTGCTATTTCTCTCAAGTATACTTGCCAACGGTTTGGTGGACACCAGAATCTCTTGAAAAAGTCTTACAGGGACAAGATGTAGAACCTGTTTTTGAGCAAACCGTAGACCGTATTTATTCCAGTGCTATACACGATTGGTTCCCAAAATGGGGGGCGAGTTTTGGCTGGGAAAGAATGACTACAGTTGATGAAATGCAGACTAAGGTAAATGCCAATGGCGGAATTGGAATCATTTGTGCCAAAAGAAGAGAAAAAGGACTTTCAGGACATATTGTTCCAGTTGTTCCCGAAACTGATTTGCACAAAGCCTATCGCGAAAATGGTATAGTAGTATATCCGCTACAATCGCAAGCCGGAAAATTCAATTACAATTACTTTGCAGAAATCAGGCAAGATTGGTGGAATGACGAGCTGTATTCCTCCTACGTGCTGTATTATCACGAATAAAAATGCAATTCACAGAGTTGTTTCATCATTCAAAAAAAAATATTGATTATCAACAAGTTAACTACTTGCAAATACGATAATAAAAAACTACTTTTGCAACTTAGAAAAAACAAGAATACTAAAAGTTGTGATTTAGCTATTCTCTTGCGTAAATTATTGATACAAAAGTGATTAATAACGATAGTAATTTTATAACCTTATTATAAAATTTTACTTCTAAATTGATGTTTCAGTCGATAAAATTGCAAAAATCTAAAATATAAATTCCAATATTTTTAAAAGTAAACGAAAACTTTTATAATGGAGGCAACAATATGCTCAATCCGTTATAGGTTTCTTGTCTCTGGTTTTAACAGATTGAATTTATATTCCTGAATAAAAATGACTTTATAAATTAAAATAACCTTAAAAAAGAAAGTAAGTATAAATGAAAGACAATCAGACAAAAAAATATTATTGGGGAATAGGATTGGAAAACGAAACCTACATGCAATTTGAAGAATCCCTAATAGTTTCTGGTGAATTTATACAAGAAAAAATTGGTTTTGAGAAATACAGTATCGATTATAGAAAATGCTACAAACCTGAAAGCTTAGCCCCTATTTTAAAGAAGGCTTTTGGTTTGAATGAAAACTATAAAGTGAGCAGAATGATGAACAGTCATTCGCTGGAAAAACTCGATATCAATTATCAGCACAAAACAATAGCGCCGATAAAACCATTAATCGATACCGAAACCGGTGAAGTAAGCGCACAACCAACTGAAAATCCTGAATATCTGGGAAAATCGATCATGGAGCTTTTCCTTGAAGATCAGCCATACAACATTCAGAGTATGATTACCCAAAGAAACAAAACAATGGGCTCTGTACATTTTGATGGCGATTCGATCGAATTTGTTACCAAATATTTCGAGAACAGAACAATTGGTGAATCGTGCAAAGAACTAAAAGCTACTAAAAAATTATTCCTTGATAAGATCAATGAATCGTCTGTGTTAAACGGAAAATTAAACTTTCCGGATTACAACAACGGACTTAATATGTTCATGACCAATCAGGAAAACCTGGTTTTGTTTAATAACGGAACCTACCATTTTCATATTACTTTACCGTCTTTGACCGAAGACAGCAGGATTGTAGATTATAAAGAATTCGAAAGAACACATGCCAATGCGATTTATTTACTGCAATGGTTTGAGCCTTTCTTTATTGCTACTCTTGGAAGTCCTGATATTATGGGCGTGATAAGCGATACTTACAGTCTGGACAAAAAATTTACTTTAGGTTCTATGCGAAATGCAATGTCGCGCTACATAGGCGTGGGAACGTATAATAAAGCGATGCCAAAAGGTAAGATTTTAACCTATAATGTTGATGATTTTAGAAAATTACTAAAATTTGAAAAAGAAGAAAACATTTGGTGGAGAGATCAGATTGAAGCTGATATGGAATACGAAATGCTTTCGGAAGTTGGTCTTGATTTTAATCAGGAAAAAATGTACCAAAGCGGTTTCGAATTCAGAAGTTTTGATGAGTTTCCTGCCGAATACTTAAACGATGTTCTTTTTGCTATTATCTTAATTTGCGAGCATTCTTTGAATCTTCCTGATGTACAATGGGCACATGACAGCAAAGCATGGAATAATCTTGTTTTTAAAACTTTAAAAATGGGTTATGCTACGGAAATTAATGAGGAAGAAAAACAGGAAGTTCTGGATTTATTACAATTATTAAATCCATCAGATGCTAATTACAATACATTAAAATCAGAATTTGAAGTTATCGTAAATTTAGATGAATTTTTCTTTAAAATTCTGGCCGTTTTACACGATATGTACAAAGACAACAACATTTGTCTTGACTCGATGTACGGACAAAAAACAAGTGTTCCGCCTCAATGGGACAACTTTAATAAATACCAGACCGAAAAACATTTGCAGCAAATTGGCGCTTTCTGTGAGAACTAAAAGCTGATTTAGAAGTTTACATCATAAAAAAACATCCCATAAAGAAAATTTCTTTTTGGGATGTTTTTACATTAAAAAAGTACATTACGCTACTTCCTCTACTTTTAAGATTTCAAGTCTTAGATTTCCTTTTTTAGCAGGCCATTCTACAACATTTCCTTCTTTATATCCTACCATCGCTATCCCTTCATCAGAAAGAATAGAAATTCGGTTCTTACTTACTTTGTTTTTCTCAGGGCCTACAAACACAACCGTTTTTTCCTCATTGGTGGCACAATCTTTATATGTTACTCTTCGGTCTACAGAAACAATATCTTCCGGCAAATCTCTTCTTAGTACCTGCGTTGCTTTTTTAAGCTCATCAAGCAGCAATTTTTCTTCTTCTGCTGTTACTTTTTTTCTTCTTACGTGATCTTTTATTAAATCGTATATTCCTGTTGTTAAAATGATATTTTGTGACATAACTTTCTGTTTGCTCTTTATTTCACAGGTAAGATAATAACCCTTCATTGAATCACTTATAGCTCTTGTGTAGTGTTGCATTCAATGATATCCTAATCCCAATGAAAATTGAAGATTAAATAAATGAGCCTTTTGTATGAAAAGAATCCCTGTCCAGAGTTTTGACAGGGCTTAATTAATAAACTCTTTTGAACTTTTTAAGAAAGTATCGTCATGCAAATACAATAACGTGCCCATAAGGCTCATCAAGTCATTATTTGTTAAATAAAAATTTGAAATCGTCATTGCTATAAATTGCATTTAATTATTTGGCAAGTTAGCTCATTTTTTTAAAAGAAAAAACACTTTCAACCCTAATAAAACGTTAACATCTATATCTTAAACAGCTAAAATAAGTCTACATGTAAAAATAGCTTTTCAACAAGTAGTATTATACAAATACGGGACAAAAGAAAAAATTTCCCTTTCCCGTATTGAATTATAATATAAGTAAATGACAATTCAAAAATTATCTCATTTTCTAATTATCTAATTAATTTAAGGTATTATTTGATCCTTTCTTAACTGAGCAAACAATTCAAAAAACGAATCTTTCGTATCTTTATAAGTAGCAAAACCCAGTTTTCTGCTTCTTGACATATCGGTCATTACTTCCAGAGGACGCGATAAATCAAGATCAGTATGCCAGGCAGATGCCAATTGGTTTAAGTCCTCTTCTATTAATTGATGTTCTTTTGTGATGGTTTTCCAGATCGTATCTTTTTCGCTTAATTCGGCTTCTAGTGGTTGTATTGTTCCCTTATATCCTTCAAATTCAATATCAAACCATTCCGCTATTTTCGGCCACAGCCATTTCCATCTAAAAACGTCTCCGTTTGTGATATTAAAAGCTTCGTTATGAGCTGCAGGATTTGTTGCCGCCCAGATAATCTGATCGGCCAGAACTTTAGCATCCGTAACATCAGATACGCCATTCCATTGCGCCTCAGAACCCGGCCAGATAAACGGCGTTCCTTCCTTTTTGCAAATACTGGCGTAAACAGCCAAAGTGGTTCCCATATTCATAGCGTTACCAACAGTTTTACCAATCAGCGTGTGTGGTCTGTGGATGTTCCAGCTAAAGCCATCTCTTTTTGCAGCTTCATACACCTCGTCTTCCTGTGCGTAATAAAAATTCGGCAAGTCCAATCGCGGCTGCTCTTCTCTTAAAGGTGTTTCCGGTAAAGTTCCTGTTGTCGCATAAGCATCAAATGGCCCTAAATAATGTTTTAATCCCGTCACTAACGAAACATGCTGAATCGATTTTTTAGGAGATAATACGTTTAATAAATTTCGAACCATGGCACTATTCACCCTGATATTTTCTTCTTCGGTATCATTTCGCATCCATGTTGTAAAAAAAACATGAGTTGGCGCAACATCCATTAAGGCAGTGGCTAATGATTCTGTATTTAGCAAATCGGCGGCAATAGGTTGTAAGCCTTCAATATCATTTTTAGGATTTCTGGAAAGTCCAAAAACGGTCCATCCTTTTTCTATAAGTTTTATGGCAAGATTACTTCCGGCAATTCCGGTTGCTCCTACAACTAAGGCTACATTTTCTTGTATTGATTTCATAAGTATTATATTTTTTTCAAAATTACTTTACAAACCTTATTCAGAAAGATGACCTGAAACAAGAAATTCGCTTGATCTAAATCAATTATTTGGGATCGAAAATGATATTCTTTTTAAGTCGGCTCAAAGTTTCAGGCGAAAGACCAAGATACGAAGCCAGTAAATTTTGCGGTATCCGCCTGATAAAGTCAGGATTATTTTCGACAATATACCTGTACTTTTCTTCTGCCGTGTGGGTATGTGAACTTATTAATCTTCTTTCTTTTGTAATTAAACTATTTTGAAAAAGCAGTCTAAAATAGCGATCCATTACGGGAACTTGCAGGGTGAGGTTTTCGAAATCTTCTCTGGTAATCAGCAGTACTTCTGAATCTTCCATTGCATCAATACTGTAAAAAGAAATTCCTCCGCTAAAAAAGCTGCTCATGTCTGATGTCCACCAGCCTTCGGGTGAAAACTGATTGATATGTTCATTCCCTTTTTCATCAACATTATAAGACTTTAAAAGTCCTTTCGAAACAAATGTCAAATAACTGCAAACATGTCCTTCCACCACCAAAAACTGTTTTTTCTTTAGCTTTTTAGGTTTAAAGAAAGTCTTTATCAATTCCTTTTCGGACTGGGACAACTGAACTTTTTCTTCAATATGTTTGAAAATGATATCGTACATTTTAAAATATTTAACTTTATAAATAATGAAGTATAACAAATGTATACTATTTATTTTTTAACTTTCATCATCTAAAAAAAACATACACTGAGACTGTTTTTAATGTATTGATTAACAATTAAAAGATGAAAGCAATGGTATTAGATTTTAAAAAATTTCCGCAGCTTATAACAGAGAGATTGGTATTGAGAAATATTGAAAATACTGATGCTGAATTAATTCACAAACTGCGTTCTGATGAAGTTGTAAATAAATTTGTGGGCCGGGACAATTCATCAACATTAGAAAAAGCAAAAGAATTTATTTTTAAAATACAAAATTTGGTTGAAAAAAACGAAGGCCTGTATTGGATTATCCGGCTAAAGAAAACAATGATTTAATTGGAACTGTTTGTTTGTGGAATTTTGATTTAGAAAATGAAATCGTAGAAATTGGATACGAAATGCTGCCCGAATTTCAAGGCAGGGGAATTATGAGCGAAGCTATCAAAGCAGTAATAATTTATGTATTTGAAGAAATGAAAGCCAAAATAATTACGGCATTTCCTTCTTCTGATAATATCAATTCTGTTAACATTCTACAAAAACTGAATTTTGAATTCGAAGACAAAAAGTATAATAATACACATGAAAATGTAAATAATATTGCTACCTATACTTTGCGAAATCCTAAAATGATTTAAAAATCAAGATCAGGTATAAATACGTATTCGATTATCAGTAAAAGATTGGTATTTTTATTTTGTTTTTGCATTCATAACTAATAACAGTAAAATGGGAATATCTTCTAAAAACGGAATTGCAGTTAATTATGCAGGAATTATTCTTTTAAATAGCTTTATAGTTATGTTGTTCGAAAGATTGCGCCTCGTTAAGGATAACAATTTTACTAGTATTGAAAATCAAAAAAATGCTGTGCTCTACTTACAATATGTTATTACCGGAGTAAGCGAAACGGAAGACAGTTATTTAGCATTGAATAAAATACTTTGCGGATTGTCAGTTACAGATAGTGTTCCCGCTAAAATTGAAATTTCACAAGAAAATGAAATTCTTATAGTAGGTTTAATAAATGCTGCTGTTTCTTATTGGTCTGCAATTGGTCACTCTTCTGTAGAGGGTTTTAGAGACAATTGGCTCATTCGGGACGGAATCCTTATTGAATTAGAAGACAGATGGGAACTTACCGTTGACAAAAGAGCTTATGATGTATTAATAAACAAATCTCCATTTGCTTTTTCGATTATAAAATATCCGTGGATGCATAAACCTTTGCATGTTATTTGGCCTTATTAAAAATTATAAAACCGCAAAAGTTATGTCCCGGACTATTCTTGAAAAACTTTGGAAACGTATTGTAGATCCTTCCGGAGTTTCTGCTGCAGATGGAGTACAAAATTGGAATGAAGAAATTAAAGCCTTGTACGAATTAGGTATTGGTATGGAAGATGCATTACAGTTTTTATACTTTGAAAAACCTGATTTAGAAACTTTTAAAAATTGGATCAATAATCGAACGCAAATCTCAAATACAGCAGAAGAGCTTACAGATACGGTTCTATCAGAAGAAGATCTGGAATTTTGGAGCGAAAACGGCTATATTGTTATAAAAGATGCTGTTTCAAAAAAAGATTGCGAAGCTACCCAACAAGCTATTTGGGATTTTTTAGAAATGCATCCGGATCAAAAGGAAAGCTGGTATCAAAGACATCCGGATCAAAAAGGATTGATGCTTAATTTTTCGGATCATGAAACTTTAAATAAAAACAGATTTTCGCCCAAAATAAAAAAAGCATACGAACAGCTTTACAATAGCGCGAATATTTACAAAACGATTGACAAAGTAAGTTTTAATCCGCCTGAAACTAGTGAGTTTACTTTTTTAGGAAGTCCGCTTCATTGGGACACCAGCTTAAAACAACCTATAAAATTTGGACTTCAGGGGCTGCTCTATCTTACAGATTGTGGTGCTAACGACGGTGCTTTTCATTGTGTGGCGGGATTTCACAACAAAATAAATCATTGGCTGGACAATCTGGAACCTCATGAAAACCCAAGAGACAAAGCGGTGAAAACATTAAACCCAAAGCCTATTTTAGGTAATGCCGGCGATTTTATTATCTGGGATAACAGATTGCCGCATTGCGCAACGCCAAACAAAGGCAAAAGTCCCAGAATGGTTCAGTATCTTACTTATTTGCCTAATGATTATAATGATTCGGGAGAATGGTTATAAAAGTGAAACAGTAAATTAAACGATTTAAAAATAACATCTTAACTGCATCAATTACCTGATAATAATACAATTGTACGCTGTGAATTTTATAATCCTACTTGTTTATTAACTTTCTACATTTGTGTGTATTAATGATTTAAACAATGTAGTATGACAACTTCAAATCACAAAAATAATATTTCGAGTGCCAGAACTTCGGAAAAAAAATCTGAAGTCAAGTCCACGTCTTCCAGAAACAACGAAAAGACCACTATCGAAATTAAAAAGATCAGTCATAACAAACAATAATTATTAATACAATTATAAAAAATTGAAATTACCCTTTTCTTATTACCTCAATCCCGATGTTCTTTTTCTGGCCAAAGATTTATTGGGCAAAGTTCTTTTTACCCAAATTAATGGCGAAATAACTGCAGGCGTTATCGTAGAAACCGAAGCTTATTTTGGTATTCAGGATAAAGCATCGCATGCTTACGGCGGACGTCGTACGAACAGAACAGAAACATTGTATCAGCAAGGAGGTGTTTCGTACGTTTATTTGTGTTACGGAATTCACAATCTCTTTAATGTAGTAAGCTCCGTCGAAGGCGAACCGCATGCCGTATTAATACGTGCCATAGAACCTCTTATAGGACTGGACATAATGGAAACCAGACGTAAAATAGCCGCCACAAAAGCAGCTATATCTTCAGGCCCCGGATCTGCAGCCAAAGCTTTAGGCATTGATCGCACATTTAACGAAAAAGAATTATCGGGAGAAGAAATCTGGATAGAAGATCATGCTATTCGATACACTCCTGATCAAATTGCAGCAGTACCCCGTGTTGGTGTGGCGTATGCGCAGGAAGATGCGCTCCTGCCCTGGCGTTTTTTTGTTAAAGACAATAAATATGTAAGTAAACCCAACAAAATTTAATCTTAATTCTGAAAATACTTTCTCACTTTTATTAAGCACCGAAACTTTATAAAGATCGTATCTATTTAACAATCAAGGCTATTTTTATTTTATCTTTTTAATAAAATACAATCATTAATTTACAAAGCCACAATAAAAGTTTAAAAAAAAAGTTTTTTTTCCTTAACAAAATCACTAACTTGTTTAGAAATAGAGAATACTTTTAGGTATTAATATTGTTTCTAACAGGTTAAATTCTTTATTTTTTATAACAAATTATCAATATAGAAGAACTGAATTAATTTTTCTAACATCAAAAAAAACAGATTTATATGCGAGTATCAGTCATCCGTAAAAACATAAAATTCACCCCGGATTCTAAAAGAGTTGTTGCAAGATATTTTATGAATGGCGAAGAGCGGACCAAACAAATGGTTGCGCGTATCATGATGCTGAACGAAAAGCAGGTACTGGAAACCTTAGAACAAACGCTTCGTGAATTTGCAAGACGTCACCGAAATATTTCGGCCATTTTTTTTAGGCATTGCGAAAAAATAAAACCTATTATCGAAGCCATGCAAATAGATTATGAGGCAATATCTCTGGATCGAAAAATGCTCATAGGTTCCTATTGTACTATGGAATACGCGATAGAATCTGCAGCCATTTTTAATCCTTCGATTATAGAAGATTTTGATCAGTCAGGTCTTGAAGCCGGCGAAAAACGTGTCATCATTTCTTTTCGCGCAACAGGTGAAGGTCATATTTCATCCATAGTTTTTAGAAGAGGAATTCTTGATAAGGATAATAATCTTCTGGTTATGAAGATTGGTCATAACATCGATAAGGCCGAGATTGAGCATAAATCTTTATTCAATAAAGAGCGTTTTTTATTAAAATTGTCCGAAATGCATACGCAGGACAAATACATAGCGCAGATCATGCAGGACTTACCCGAGGAATTTGAGTTTGCGATATTAAAAAGTATGGTCAATACGGCCTTAGCAGACCCATCAATTCGTCAGGAAAGAAGAATAGCGCTTGAAGAAATACTCTGGCTCGCTGATTCATTTTATGATTTGCAGTTCAAACACGATTCTGATCTTACAGAGCGTGTTATATTTCCTATCTCAGAGTCTGAAAGCCGCGGTATCGAAGATGCCCGTTTTGTACGATTTGAAGATGAGGATGGATCCAGTCGTGTTATGGCTACTTATACGGCATATAATGGTCACGCCATATTGCCTAAGCTTATTTCTACCGAGGATTTTTACACCTTCAGGGTTATGCCTTTGCATGGTGCGGGAGCTCAGAATAAAAACCTGGCTTTGTTTCCAAGAAAAATAAAAGGCAAATATGCCATGCTTTCAAGAATAGATGGTGTAAATAATTATATCATGTATTCTGACCGCGTTACACAATGGAATGATCCCATTCTTCTTCAGGAACCACGTTATACCTGGGAGTTTACACAAATAGGAAATTGCGGTTCACCACTTTGGACTCCGGATGGATGGCTTGTTATCACGCATGGTGTAGGTACAATGCGACGTTATTGTATTGGTGCCTCATTATTAGATCTTGAGGATCCGTCTATAGAAATAGGAAGACTTTCTGAACCTCTGCTTTCACCTCTTGAAGACGAGCGGGAAGGTTATGTACCTAATGTTGTTTACTCCTGCGGAGCTATCATACACAACAATAGCCTGATATTACCTTACGCCGTATCTGATTATTCCTCTACTTATGCTGTAGTCGATATGGGCGAATTAATAGATGCGCTTAAAAAAAGTAAATAAGTCACACGCCATAATATTAATTGCTTTCTTTTTTAAGGAAGCAATTTTTTTTTCGCATTTGTACAATTTTAGTGTAACATTTCACATTAATTTTGAGTCTTTCTAAAACAATTGAATTTAATACTGATCGAAAATCTGTCGGTCATTACTATTTCTCTGTAGCTTCCCACGGCAGCGCGATAACAGCTGTCTTAACTGACTCAGATTACAATGAAAAAATATACCCTAATAATCTTCTTAACCTTCGCTCCTTTCACCTTTGGTCAAATACCAGTAGATAGTATCAAAGCAATTATAAAACAAGAAGTTACCAATAAAAGAAGCAAAAGTATTATTGTAGGGATTGTTGATGCTAACGGCAGGCAAATAATTGCAGAAGGCCAATTAAGTGATCACGATTCCAGATTGCCTGATGGTAATACCCTCTATGAAATAGGTTCCATTACAAAAGTATTCACTTCGTTGCTATTGGCAGATATGAGTTTAAAACAGCAGCTTAATGTTCATGATCCTATATCAAAATTTCTGCCTGTAACTGTAAAAACTCCTCTACGGAAAGGAAAAGAAATTTCGCTGCTCAGCTTATCAACGCATCGATCCGGAATGCCGCGTTTTCCATACAATACAGATCCAAAAAATCTGGACGAACCTTATATTGACTATGGTGTAAATCAATTATACGAAAATGTAGCGCATTTTGAACCTTCTTTTGATATTGATTCAAAATGGCAATATTCGAATGTGGGTTATGGAGTATTGGGCACTGTACTGACTTTGGTTGCGCAAAAAAATTTTGAGACCCTTATGACAGACGAAATTTGCAAGCCTTTGCATCTTAATAACACCGTTATCTCATTAACAGCTAAGCAAAAAGAAAATTTAGCCATAGGGCATGCAGAAACCGGTACAAATGTTGGACTTACAGAATTAGGCGCCATAGAAGCCGGCGGAGCATTGCGATCTAACGTAAATGATCTTCTCACCTTTGCACAGGAAAATATGGGCTTAATTAAAACGGAATTGTTTCCTGCAATGGAACTCACTCATGTCCTGCAGGCAAAAAAAGACGGAAACGATACTTACACCACAATGGGCTGGACTCTTGACAATAACAACGGACAAAATATACTTTTTAAAGATGGCGGAATGCCGGGATACTGCACATTTTTAGGCATCGATAATAAAAATAAAATTGGCGTAGTAGTTTTATCCAACTCCAATAATTCAGTATCAGATATTGGCAGGTACATTCTGGATTCGAGATATAAAATAGAGCCGTATCAATATCCCTGGCAATTATTAGACACGCTTCGACAAACGGTTCAATCCAAAGGAATTGATGCTGCAATTGCATTATACCATCAACTAAAAACAGCCAAAAATCCCGAATTGTTTTTTAATGAAAATCAACTGAATTATTTAGCAGGTGAATTACGAAAATCCGGCAAAACAAAACAGGCTGTCAAATTGTATGAACTCAACGTAAAGGAATATCCTAATGCTGTTCTTGCTAATGAAAGTTTGGGAGAAATTTACAAACGAACCAAAAAAAAGAAAATGGCGATTATTTATTTTGAAAAAGCCCGCGAACTGGATCCTCAAAATCCGCATTGGAATTATATTCTGGATAAACTCAAAAAACACTGATTCCAGCAACAGTTTTAACGACATCTTACTGGAATGTTGAATTTTCAAAAAAAAAAAAAAACAATTGTATGAATACTCAATACAAATTAAAAAAGCTATGATCTGTTTCAAAAAAAAATTACTATTATGTACGCTGTTTTGCACTGTTTCTTCATTCTCACAACCAATACAGATCAGTAAAAATAGTTTTTGGCAACAGCAGGGTTACGATCGTATTTTAGCGCTAAAAGACAGTGTTTTTCACTATTATAATATCAACGACATCAATTGCAAAGTACTTGCAGAAGGTAACTTCGCCGGAAGATTTTCGGTTGTTTCCGCATCAGACAGTCTATTGGTTTTAAATCCCGGTGGTATCGTAAATTATTCCTTTAAAAGAATCAATTCCCTTCCTGAAATTTGTACTATCCAACAAGTTAAAGATACTTCTTTCGAAAAAAACTTTAAGATTTTCTGGCTCACTTTTAAGGATAATTACGCCTTTTTTAAGGAACGAAATATCAGCTGGCAGCAAATTTATAACGATTATATACCCAAAATCAGAAAGCTTAAAACAGAACAGGAATTCGCCTTTGTTCTTAAAGAGATCATTCAGAAAATTAATGATGGACATATAAGGCTTGAAATCCCAAAAGCCTTAAATTCAAAAATAAATCAGTCGGTTCAAAAGCCTGTTCGGTCTTTAAAATCAAAGGCTGAAGTCATCAAAGATATACAGCAAAAATATATTGAAACAACAAAATCCTATAATAATGGTGTTGTACAGTGGGGCATTTTAAAACAAAGCAAAACCGGTTATATTGTTATTACAGATATGAATAACTTTGCTGATTATGTTCCTAATCCTGAAACGGATTCAAAAGATTTTAGCCCAAAATACAATGCAATACGTGATACAAAAGTACCATTGGAACTATTTGATGATGAACTCAAAGGTGTAGAAAAAATAATAAAAATCATTCTTGACGATTTTAAAAACACACAATCTGTTGTCATTGACCTTCGTTTTAATGGTGGTGGTTATGAAACCGTTGCACTACAATTGCTTCGTCATTTTGTTACTCAAAAAAAAGATATCCTTTCTGTCAAGGCAAAAACACACGATGGTTTTTCACCTAGTCAAACGTACAGTTTAGTTCCGGCACAAGATAACTATCTCAAAAAAGTATACGTTTTAACAAGCCATAAAACCGCCAGCGCAGCAGAAATATTTGCATTGGGAACTTTAAGCTATCCTGAGATTATCCGTATTGGATCTTCGACAGCAGGAATCTTTTCAGAATTATTATGGAAAGAACTTCCTAATAGCTGGGAATTCAGTTTATCTAATGAAATCTATTCTGACAATAAGAATATAACTTATGAAGGTCTTGGTATTCCTGTAAAGCATGATATGCATTATCCCAAAGACCCTGTTTCTTTTTATGACACTTTTTACAGCAGCAATAATTTTACAGATAAAGCACTGGAGAAAGTTTTTCTTTTGGAAAAATAAAAGCACACTTTTTCAACAGGAAACAACAGCTTATTTAGCGAGATAATACTTTTTGGCTTCTTCAGTAATTTTGATCACAAAATCTGTTTTGGCAATCCTGTATCCTACGCGATCGTATTTAAATTCTTGTGCCAAAGCCAGTTTTAATGTTTCATATTGTTTTGCAATTTCAGGATATTCAATAAGATAATCCCTAAAGAAAATCCTGTCCCATAATTTGTGATGGCCAGGTCCCATATGAATATGAAACGTCTGTTCTTTTATTCCTGTAGTATTATATCCTTTTACGAAGACCATATAAGGAGGTTCACCATCTGTTTGCCACATAAAATCGTACGAAATAGTCTTCATGCGTTCAATGATCGAATCGTTTAAACTTTGGTCCTCTGGGATTTCTACTAAAATATCAATTGTATCCTTAGCCGTTAAGTTTGGGATAGAGGTACTTCCAAAATGCTCAATTCTAATTAAAATCTCATGCAAGGCATTCTTAATCTGTTTTTCTTCTTCTTTATAAATTTCAATCCAGTTTGAATCGTAACCAGATAATTCAACAGGAAATAACTTTGCGATCTCTTCTTTCGAGAGTTCATTAATACGTTTAGACATGATATTGGCTTGATTTATTTGGTTTTGTGTAAAAATACAGGGGCGCAAAAATACAATTCTTTTTTTACTAAAAACTAAAAATGAATGTGCCGCCACCAAAACTATTCGATATCTAAAAATAATTTATCTGTTAAAAAAATAAAGATTCCGCCTCATAAATAATACATTCCAAAGGCAATAAATGTGTTAATTGAATGTTTTAATAAAAAGAGTTGATCGATTTAATTTTAATGATTAACTTGTATATACTTATTAATATATTAAGATTTATGAAAAAAATATTGTTTTTGGTCGCTATATTAGGCATTTCTTTCCAAGGTTATTCGCAAAAGGAAGTGAAAGATAAATACAAACCAATTCCGGCTAAAAATTCTGATATAAAAGAACCTTTGCCGCCAACGGAGACTCCGCCAAACGATCCGCCGCCCTTAAAAGAATCAACCGTTTTAAAAATTAATCCGGAGGATCTTTATAAAAATAATACGCTGTACAAACCTGAAGCCAATGTAGAAGGTATTTTTTACAGAAGAAATGAATATTTAGGAGGTTTTGTAACCAATACATCGACTTCGACCATTCGTTATCGCGATGCTGCATTTGTAGATGGCGATAAAATCAGGGTATATCTTAACGATAAAGTTATTGAAACCGAGGTAAGCTTAAATGGCGATTTTCAGGGTTTTAAAATAAATTTGGTAAAAGGAATCAACAAAATTGATTTTGAAGCGTTAAACGAAGGTTCAGCCTCTCCCAATACAGCTGAATTTCAGGTTTATGATGATAAAGGTGCTGTGATTCAGGCAAGCCAATGGAATGTGGGAACCGGCTATAAAGCTACTATTATTTTATATAAAGAATAAAAACGAAGAATACCTAAAAATATGCTGTTGTATTAATTTCCAATGTCATCACGGCGTTGGAAATTAAAATAACTATTCTAAGATAAAGCAAAAATAAATGGTAACTCCTATAATAATCACTGCTGCGCTAAGTAAATGGAGTTTTACTCTCTTGTGATGACGCTCGATTATTGCTATTCTTTCATTTAACCTTTCGTTTTCCTCATCCATCATCTTTTGGTATTTTTCTTCCATTATTGCATTAAATATTAACCATTTATAACTACATCTACGAATTCTTTGAAGGAATGGTTTTGTACTATCTGATTATTTGTGCTATTTAAATTAAAATTCAAAAAAAGAGCTTTACTTTTTCTAAAAACTCTAAAACCGAAAAATTCACCACCCATACAATAATTTGTACAGATGATGAATTATTTACATTCCGGCTTATTCTACACCGCCTCCAAGAGCACGGTATAAATTTATAGCTGCATTTAGTTTTTCCAGTTTTATTGCCACAACATCAAGATCATTTTGCAAGGCACTATTTTGCGCTACAATAACCTCAAGATAAGTCGCCATTCCGCTTTTGTACAATAAATTAGCATCAGTTGTTGCTTTGTCTAACGAAACCGACTTTTCGGTAGCCAATTCCATTCGTTTATCAGCATTTTTTAGTTGAGACATGGCATTAGAAACTTCTCCTACCGCTGTAATAAACGATTGTTTGAACTGAACGACTGCTTTTTCCTGTTCCAGAACTGCAATTTCGTACGCTGTTCTTAATTGACGTTTTTTGAAAATGGGCTGTACCAAATTGGCCGCTATGGTTTTGGTTACCGATCCCGGAAAATTAAACCAGGTATCAAATTCAAAAGAATTAATCCCAATTGAAGGGCTCAAACTCAATGTTGGATACATCGTGGCTTTTGCAAGTCCCGTTTTAGCATTGGCAGACATAACGGCGTACTCAGCCGCTTTAACATCCGGTCTTCGGCTTAAAAGTGATGCCGGAACCCCAGAAGGTAAAACGACATTAAGTTCTGCAACATCCAGATTTCCTGAACGTGTAATGCTGTCAGGATATTCACCACACAAAATTTGCAATGCATTTTCCTGAACCGCTATATTTGCCTCTGCTAAAGGAACCAACAATTCTGCTGTTTTTTTCTGAGCTTCAGTTTGATAAAGTGCCAAAGAACTAATCAATCCTGAATTGTACTGCATCTGCATCATGCTCAAAGTACTATTACTCAAATCAATGTTTTTCTGCGCAATTTTAAGCTGCTCATCCAGTCCTAAAAGATTATAATAGGACTGCGCTACCTGAACAATAATCCTCGTTTTCAACGCCGAAAGATTTTCTTTTTGGGCAAAATAACCCGCTTTGGCATCTCGCTTTTGCATGGCGGCTTTTCCCCAAATATCGGCTTCCCATGATAATCTAAGATTGGCGCTGTAATCGTCCAGATAATCTTTACTGGTAAATTGTGCGCTCAAAGAACCGTTAAGCGAATTTTTAGACTGATAACTTCTGCTTGCTCCTGCGTCAAAATCAAGTGTAGGCAATAAGGATAATTTCGCCTGTTTGTAAGTAAGATCAAGCTGTTCCATACTTTTCATGGCGATCAGCACCTCGTTGTTTTTAACAAGGGCTTTTTCGATTAAACCAACTAGCATAGGATCTTTATAGTAACTTTTCCAGGGATGCAAAATAGTATCTCCGGTTACTGTTATAGCTTCACGATATTTTTCAGGCGCATTTAAATCTGTTCGGGAATATTTTTTCCCTACTACGCAGGATGTCAATAAAACGCCTGCAAATAAAGAAACTCCAATTTTATATAGTACGCTCATTATTCTTCTTTTATAGTTTGAATTACAATCTTTTTACCGGATACTTTTTCCTGTAAATACTGAAAGAGGATGAAAAGTAACGGAATTACAAAAACTCCCAAAACCACTCCGCTAAACATCCCGATAGCAGCACTTACACTAATAGACCTGTTTCCTACTGCTGTTCCTCCGGAAGCAAACATTAGCGGAATCATACCTACAATAAAGGCAAGGGATGTCATGATAATAGGTCGTAATCTTGACCTTGCTCCTTCTATCGCTGCTTCGGCTATAGACAAGCCTGCGTAACGTCTCTGAAGGGCAAACTCTACAATAAGAATGGCATTTTTGGCCAAAAGCCCGACCAGCATGATTAACCCGACCTGAACATAAATATTATTGTCCAGTCCTACTGCTTTTACTCCTGCAAAAGCACCCAGAATTCCGGTTGGAATAGACAGCAAAACAGCAAGCGGCAATAAATAACTTTCGTATTGTGCTGCCAGTAAAAAGAAAACAAACAATAGACACAATCCAAAAATGGCAATCGTTTGGTTTCCTCCGGCTTTTTCTTCAAGACTTAATCCTGTCCATTCGTAACTGTAATCAGACGGAAGTTTGTCCAGAACTGTTTCAAGATTCCCCATAATTTGTCCGTTACTAAAACCAGGCAACGCTACAGCTGTAATATTTACCGAATTATACAAATTGTAACGGTTTACCGATTCAGGTCCGTAAACCTTGCGCAGTTTTACAAGAGATTTTACAGGCACCATTTCCATTTTGGCATTTCGAACAAATATTTCGTTGAATGCATCCTGATCTGTTCTGAAAATTCCATCTGCTTTGACATTCACTCTGTAAAATTTTCCAAATCTTGAAAAATCTGCCGATTGATCTCCAGCAAAATAAGTCTGGATATTGCCTAACATTTCACGAATATTCACGCCCATTTGACTTGCTTTTTCTTCATCCACTTCCAATTCAAGCTGCGGGTAATCTGCTCTAAAAGTTGTGTAGGCATATTGTACTCCGGGCTGCTGCATGATTTGCCCAATTACTTTATCTGCCATGGCTTTTAGTGTCGCCGGATCACGCGCTGTCCTGTCCTGAAGCACTATTTCGGCACCACTGGTTACACCAAATCCTTCTACAGGCGGCATTCTTAATACCATGATCTGACCTTCTTTGATGACAGACAATTTGCTGTTGACCATATTCAAAATTTCATCGATGTCTTTAACCGATCCTCTTTCTTTTTTAGGTTTTAATTTTATAAATCCCAATCCGTAAGCGGTACTGGCACTGTTGCTCAAAATATTAAAACCTGTAATACTGGTATTAACATCAATCGCTTCAATAGTTTCTAGTTCTTTTTCCATTTTCTCTACCACTTCTGTCGTACGATCTAAAGCTGTGCCCGGCGGCATGGATAAACTGTAAAGCATAAAACCGTCATCTTCCATTGGAACAAAACTTTTTGGAGTACTCATCATCATCACAATAGCGATGGCGCTTATTCCTAAAACTAATCCTCCCGCAAGCCATTTTCTACCAATAAGAAAACGAACTCCTTTGATATATTTACCCGTTAGGTTGTTGAAACCTGAATTGAATCCGACAAAAAAACGTTCTTTAAATCCATTTTTATGTCCTTCTCCTTCATGTTTACCGCTATGGCTGTTTTTTAATAAAAGGGCGCACAATGCCGGAGTAAGTGTCAATGCATTTACTGCCGAAATAATAATAGCAATCGCCAGTGTATAAGCAAACTGCTTGTAGAAAATCCCTGAGGATCCTGTCATAAAACCAATCGGGATAAATACTGCCGACATCACCAGTGTGATTGAAACAACGGCTCCTGTAATCTCTGCCATTGCGCTATGCGTCGCTTCTTTGGCCGAAAGGCTTGAATCTTCTTCCATTTTACTGTGAACGGCTTCGACCACGACAATCGCATCATCGACGACAATACCAATGGCCAGAACCAATGCAAAAAGCGTCAGGATGTTGATCGTAAATCCAAATACCAACAGGAAGAAAAAGGTTCCTACAATCGCAACCGGAACCGCAATAGCCGGAATAATTGTAGATCGAATGTCCTGAAGGAAGATAAAAACGACTATAAAAACCAAAATAAAAGCTTCTAATAAAGTAGATTTTACCTGTCCGGTAGCTTCATCCAGTCTTTCCTTGGTACTCATTACATTGACATACTTAATCCCCGGAGGAAAAGATTTTGATAATCTTTCTACTTCCTTATTGATCCCAATTTCGATATCATTGGCATTTGAACCTGATGTTTGTAAGATCGCCATAGTAACGGCATTCTTAGAATTCGATTTGTTGTCACCACTATAGGAGATGGAACCAAACTCTACGCGCGCTACATCTTTCAGTCTTAGGATATTATTTCCATCAGTTTTAACGACGATATTTTCATATTGCTCGGGTTTGTTTTTCTTTCCTTTATATCGAATAACGTATTCTAATGCTGCTTTTGATTCTTCTCCCAATTTTCCCGGAGCCGATTCTAAACTTTGATCTGCAATGGCTCTGGTAACATCTGAAGGTACTAAACCTGCATTGGCCATTTTACGCGGATCAAGCCAAACACGCATCGAATAATCTTTTTGTCCAAAAATTTGCACTTGCCCTACTCCCGGAACACGCTTTATTTGTGGTACCAGATTGATGTTGGCATAATTCTGCAGGAACAATTCGTCGTATTTTTTGTTATCGTCTGTATAAAGGTTGAAAATAACAATCATACTATTTTGCTGCTTCGAGGTTGTAAGTCCCATTCTGATTACTTCCTGAGGCAGTTTTGGCGTTGCCTGCTGCACTCTGTTTTGTACGTTTACAGCAGCCTGATCCGGATCGACACCTTGTTTAAAAATCACGCTGATCGAAAAAGATCCGTCGTTACTGGCAGTAGATTTGATGTACTGCATGTTCTCTACTCCATTAATTTGTTCTTCAAGCGGCGTTACCACAGAACGTATAACGGTTTCACTATTTCCTCCAGGATACGAACCGCTTACCATTACGGTTGGTGGCGAAATATCAGGAAATCTGGTTACCGATAATCTTGTAAGACCTATGATACCTAATATCACCAATACAATGGAGATAACTGTAGCCAATACAGGCCTGTCTATTATTTTTTTTAACATGGAAAATGTTATTTATATTAAAACCAAAAAATTACTTGTTGCTAACCGCTTTCGCTGCTGTTTTTGGCACTACTTCGACACCATCATAAAGCAGATCTATACCGTTTAATGCAATCTTATCACCCGATTTTACTCCGCTTTTTACAAAATAATCCGTACCGGCACTACCGCCAATTTCTACGGGAACCATGGCTACTTTGTTACCTTCTTTTAGAACATAAACAAAGAATTTATCCTGAATATCCTTTACACTCGCCATTGGAACCGTAATGACAGAAGTCAGACTGCTATTAAGCACTACTCTGGCAGAACCTCCTGAACGCAATTGCTTTTTAGGATTTGAAAAAACAGCTTTTAAAGCAATACTTCCTGTTGTACGGTCGACATTACCACTGGCTACTTCCAGTTTTCCCTGATGCTCGTATACACTGCCATCAGCCAGAATTAAACTTACGGTTTGATTGGATTTTGCATCTTTAGAAAATTCCAGATAATCTGCTTCACTTAAGGAGAAATAAACAAAAACTGTATTGATTTCTGAAAGAATGGTAAGAGGAACGGTATCCGTTGGCGTAACAAGATTACCAACACGATTTGGAATCCTGCTGATGTAGCCGCTTACCGGTGCTTTTATCAAAGAAAAATCAGCGTTAAGCTGTGAAGATCCCAATGCTGCTTTTGCCTGTGCTGCCTGAGCTGATGCTGCATCATAATTGGCCTGTGCAGTTTTGAGCTGCATATCCGAATATACTTTTGCATCCACAAGCGGTTTGATTTTTTCGATTTCCAGCTTGGCATTGGCAAGGTTGGCCAAGGCACTTTTGTAAGCTGCACGGCTGTTATTTACCTGCTCTGCATACACATCTGCTTTGATTTTAAACAGCGATTGTCCTTTGGTAACATAATCTCCTTCTTTGACATAAATAGCTTCCAGATAACCTGAAACCTGCGCTTTTATGTCAACATTTACGGTACCTTCGATAATACCCGGATATTTTTTTTCTATTTCGCCTGTGATCGATTTAGCCTGAAAAAAATCTACTTCAGGCTTTGGAGGCGCTACACCTTCCTGTCCGCTTTTACCACATGAAGAAAAGCTAATGATAATCAATAAAACGACCATTTTGCTGAGTGTTTTATTATTTTGAAAAAATTGTTTTGTCATTTTATTTCACTTTTAATGAATACATAGGATTTGATGACAAAATAACAACCCAAAAGCCTCTTGAATGAGTGTAACTTTACCCAACCGTATTTATTTGACACTGAAACGAACAATAATACAACCGAGAAAAATGGCATGCTGAGAGCGCAGGGAGCGAGTTTTAATCGAAAGATTTGTAGATCGTAACAGGTCTTTTTTTTCCGCGCAAAATGGTGGTTTCGATAGCTATAAAATTATCCTGTTCAAAAGAAGTTAATTGTTCGAAAAAGGACTGCGTGATCAGAAGATTGGTTTTATAATCGTTGCATAAATCACGAACACGGGCTGCAGTGCTGAGAACATCTCCGTGATAGGCAATTTCGGTTTTGATTTGTCCAATTTCGGCAACGGTTACAAGACCTTCATTAATAGAAGCTTTGAACCTTGGAAGTAAACCAAATTTACGCTGATACAACTCTTTTTTTTCCAGTAATCTCACTACAAAGGCCTCATATAATTCTATACATTGCTGTCTTTTAAAACCTTCTTTTACCTTCCAGGTAAGCACGGCTTCGTCGCCTACATACTGGTAAACTTCGGCATTATACTCTACTAATATTTCTGATAAATCTGTAAAGCATTCCTGCAATAAAAGACTGTAATTGTAATGGCCCACTTCTTCTGCAACTGTGGCTGAAGAACACATATCCAAAAACATAAAAACCCGGTATTCTACAACAGGAATCATATAATTACCTCGTAAAAGATTCTTAAAATAATGACTCCCTAATCTGCGGCTAAAGGCTTGTAAAAGGGTAATAAAAATATGAACAATTAAACAGTAGGCTGTAAAGCAAACCATCCACTTTGTATTAACCTGAAGTGCAAACCAATTATTAATCCTGATGTAATGCACTTTGTTGAGTTCGAGCACGATCAAAAGGCCAAGAAAACAAACTACCAGAAATAAAAGACTTCGAAGTAATGTAGTGAGCAATATCCCGTAATTATGAAAAAACCTGGGATAAACCAATTCCTGCAAAAGAAAAAGAATGGTTCCCATAAAAATCCCTACTGTTAAAGCTCCCGTTATTTCTGACAGTAAAAAATCTATTACACCAATTTTATTGGTAATAAAAAAAGTGTCATCGATCATGCTGTACGTCATAAAGACATAAAACAAGAAAGCAGCTATCCAAAGTGCTATAATCTGCAGGTATTCTTTAAATTTTAAAAATGTTTTTAGGGAGTATTTCATTAAAGATAATTTTGATGCAACTCAAACCAAAAAAGATAATTTTGGTTCGAAATAATATGCAGCAAAATTAAAACGAGAGTAAACGTAAATACAGGAAAGTATTACCCAAACGGTGATTAAACGAACCGAATAGTAAGTTATACCGCCTAAAATGAAGTTTTGAAAATTATATTAGCGATCCATCCATTGCTTGAAAAAAGGTGCTTTTTCCCTGCTGATGATTACTTCACGCTCAGGATCTGCTTTAAGCTGAATTTTGAGCTTGGCATTAAAATAATTGGCGATCGATTTGATGCTTTCGGCACGAATAAAGAATTGTCTGTTGGCCCGAAAAAAAACATCGGGATCAAGTTCTTCCTCTAATTCTTCCATGGTTTGCGGAATGGGTATTATCGTGCCGTTTTTAAGGAAAAGATGCGAGGTTTTAAACTCTGAATACACAAAATCAATATCGGCTACATCAATGCTTTTGTAACCATCACGATAGGTAACCAAAAAACGTAATCTAAAAGAAGGTTTGTTAAGGAATCCTTTCAAAATTGCACCAATATCCTCGGTATTATTTTTAACTTTTGATACCGATTTAAATTTTTTCAATGCCTGTTCGAGTTCGGTTTTTTCGATAGGTTTCATCAAATAATCGATACTGTTTACCTTAAATGCGCGTACAGCATATTCATCATAAGCGGTTGTAAATATGATGGGACAAGTAATTTTTACTTCTTCGAAAATCGAAAAACTAATACCATCTGCCAGACGAATATCCATGGTGATTAAATCAGGCATCTCATTCGTGTTCAGCCATGTTATGGCACCCTGAACTGTATCTATTATTTCCAGGATTTCGCAATCCGGCTCTAATTCTTCCAACAATCTTTTAAGACGATTGGCATTGATACTTTCATCTTCTATAATTAAAATTTTCATAGTATTAAATTAAGGGCAGACGCACACAATAAAACCCATTAGATTCTGAAAAAACAGGCATTCTGTCAAACAAAATTTTATATCTAAACTCGATGTTTTTATTTCCTACTCCGGTCGAAATAAAGTTTTTGCCTGATGTTGCCTGCAAATTATTGCGCACCACAAGATCTCCAACATCAGAATAAATAGCAATAATAAGCGGATTTGCTATTGTTGCACTATTATGTTTTACAGCATTTTCGACCAATAATTGCAGCGTTAAGGGCGGCAAATGAAGATCTAAACACGACATATCTATTTGCAGTTTTAACTCTACTTTTTCGCCCAAACGTTTTTTTAACAAATAAAAATAAGCATTTAAAAATTCTATTTCCTCTCTTACCGTAATAGTATCTTTATCGAGATTCGAAATCATATAGCGATACACGCGCGTAATATTTTCCAGAAAAGACGCTGCAGATTGCTGGTCTTCGTGAATTAGCTCTGTAAGTGTACTGAAATTATTAAAGATAAAATGAGGATCGAGCTGTAGTTTTAACGATTCTAACTCAGATCTGGTAACAGCTTCCTGCAATTCAGAAGCTTTAATTTTTAGCTCGGCTGCTTCTTCAGAAGTCACACGCCAGCGGTTCAGCAAAAAGATACTGGTATGAATGAAACTGATAAAGAGAGACAATATAGCAGCCATTAAATTTGACTGCCATATTTGTACCAATTCACTTTCTTTTAAGGGGGTCCAGGAATAAAAAAACTGCCATAAATACGAAAAGGAATAATTTAAAAGAATATTCCCTGCAATAAGACATATAAATTGCGCAAAGGCCCTGAAAATAGGCTTTTGCTCCCAGCTGATCCAATAATTAAGACTTCGGCCTACAAAAAGACTTAATTCTGTCAGGACGGCGCAATACACCAGAATGATAAAGATATCAACTGTCCAGTCTAAAACCAGTAAAGTATTTTGTTCAAAATCCTGATAGGGATTCAAAAAATAATATGATGATAAATAGAGAAAAAAAACAACGGGTATTACAATAATCCTGTAATATTTATAGAAAAAGTTCTTCCCTCCTGTTTTATTTTGCACGTTTGCATCCATAGGCTAATATACTGATAATAGATGCATTATAATAAATAAAAACTTGAACCGTTTTTCTATTGATACATCAAATCTTGTTTTAATATTTTTCCAACTGTTGATGATTCTACCGCCTTTAGCGCTCTCATCACTCCCCATTTTATACAGGTTGCTCCCCATGAAAATCCGGCTCCAAAAGTAGTAATCAGTATGTTCTGACCTTCTTTAAAATCGTCTTTAAAATCCCAAAGGCATAGCGGAATAGTGGCTGAAGTGGTATTCCCGTATTTATCAATATTTACTTTTACTTTCTCGATACCAATATTCAAATGTTCGCTTACTGATTTTATAATTCTCAGATTAGCCTGATGCGGCACCACCCAGTCAATATCTTCTACTGTTAAGTCATTACTGGCAAGAGTCTCCTTAGAAACGTTTGACATGGACTCAACTGCTTTTTTGAATACAAAAGAACCTTCCTGTTTAATAAAATGTTCTCTGTGAATGATACTTTGCATCGTTGCAGGCACTTTTGAGCCTCCTGCTGGTACTAAAAGTGCAGATGTACCGCTTCCGTCTGTACGCAGGATGCTTTTCATCATTCCGTACTCTAAATCTGTTTTTTCTAAGAGAACGGCTCCTGCTCCGTCTCCAAAAAGAATACAAGTATTACGGTCTTCATAATCTACAATAGAACTCATGGTATCCGCTCCTACTACAACCACTTTTTTGTAGCGTCCGCTTTCGATCATGGTAGTCGCCATTTCTAATGCGTATAGGAAACCGCTGCAGGCACCGTTTAAATCAAATCCAAATGCATTTGTAAATCCGCTTAATTCGCATACTTTACTCGCTGTAGGAGTTAAAAGATGATCCGGCGTTGCAGTTGCCAATACTAAACCATCAATTTCCAGACGATCTATTTCATAAGTATCTAATAAATTCTCGATTGCTGCACTAGCAAGATCTGATGTTGCCAGATTTTCATCTGTAGCCAATCTTCGCTCTTTTATTCCAGTTCTTTTTATTATCCAGTCTTCAGTTGTGTCAACCATTCTTGAAATCATCTCATTACTTAATATAGAGTTGGGTACAAAACCTCCTATAGCTGTAATTGTTGCCTTCATTTTTATTTGTTTTTGTTATTTTGAATCTTTTCTTTTGCTGTTTTTTTTTGGGAGAAAAAGCAGACTGCAAAATAACGTCAGAAATTTGGAAAAGACAAGAGCGGTATGTCTAAACCTGCTGCCATAATTCTAGTTTTGCTTTTATGTACTAAAGAATCCCAAAAACCATACTTTTGTGGCACCATTACTAGTATATCGGCATTATAAATGTTAATTTCTTTCTTAATCTCATTTATTACCGCATTCGATTTAACAGTTTTATAGAGGTATTTGACCTGTTGAAACTCTTCTTCGAGAGTAGAACTCAATAATAATCGGTCTTGTTCCTGCTTAAGATCATCTAATTTTGCATCTACACTAAAAAATTCTACTTCTGCTCCCAGATTCCCCACAATGCTTCTTAACCAACTGAATCTTTTGATAGACGAAAAACTTAAAGTGTCGCAGGCATAGAGTATTTTTTTTATGTTTTGAAAGCGTGCATTTAGAGGAACAGCCAATACAGGCGTATTTAAATTCTTAATTACTGATGTTGTCGAATTACCCATAAGTTCCTGTTCGAAAGAACGTTCAGCCATGCCCATAACAACCAGTTCGGCATTATGAAGCTCTATTAACGACGAAAGTTCATCTTCTAAAAATGAATAACTGCAAAAGCAACTCACTTCAATATTAAAAGCACCGGCAATGTCTTTACCTAAAGTTTTTAGTCTTTCGGATGCCTTGTCTAGTTGTTTCTGCATCGCTTCTGCGCTAATATGAGAATTGGCACTATGAATGTCTAACTGGAAAGAGTTAAAAAGAATAAGACTGGCATTGGCACTTTTTGCTAGTCCGGCAGCGTATGTAACAGCATTATTGGCTATAGCCGAAAAATTTGTTGCTGCTATAATAGTGGGATGTAAATTCATAAAATATCAATTAAGCAATTAATCTGGTAAAAGTGCTCAAATAAACTTTTGGGGATTTAATAAATAATACTGTAGCGTCATTATCCACTTCCCAAACGTATTTTTTGGCTTCCGAAATTTAAACCTTAATTATTATTTTATTACTTAAATGCTGTTTTGTTTTTCCCAAAAATTATTGTCGAATTCGAAAATCACAATTCTTTTTTTACGAAAATAAGAACATCCAGACTACTAAAACCACAACTATGACCGTCTAAAACAATTAAATCAGTTATTATTTAACATTATATTAATATTTTTCTTATCATTGTAGCACAGTATAGTATAGTACTGCATTTTAACTAATTTTAATATATTATTATGCAAGAAAAAATTACAAAACCAAAATTATCATTCAGAAAGCTGATGACAATGCTGCTTTTTTTTACCACAATTGCAAGCTCAGCTCAAACGTATGAATTCGAAAATGGTATACGCACTAATAGTGCCGACATACAAAATTGTGATTCCTGCTCAGGAAAAATAGTCGGTAATTTAGGTGGGAATAGCAGCGTATCTGTCAATGTTACCGTTGCTACAGCAGGCTGGTACAATCTGCAATTGTTTTACTGCACAGGCGATCCGCGCACGATTAGGCTGACTGCGGGTTCTGCCACCACTATTTCGATTCCGTGCGAACCAAGTGGCGGATGGAGTACAGCAGCTTCAAAAAACCTAAGTGTATACCTCAATAGCGGTAGCACTTCACTTCTTTGGGACAACACCAGTTCATGGGCCCCTAATTTAGACAAGTTTGTTTTAACTCCAATTGGTTCTTCTTCCACACAAACAATTTCCTTTGGAACAAACAATACTATCGTTTATAACCTAGGCACCAAAACCTACAATGTGAAATTTAATGGGGCTACAGTAATTACCAACGCATCCGCTTATGCTTTTAGCGATCAGCAGTATTTAAGTGGCAACTATGCTACAGCAACGTATACCTCAGAAGCATTTACGGATAATATTGGCAGTGGAACCAAGCATATTTTTACTTTAAGCGGTAATTATACTTTGGGAATGCAGCAGGTTTTTTATGCTTACAACAATAAAAATTATGTTGCCGTACAAGTCGTACTGACCGGAAACGGTTCTAACTCTTATAAAATGTCACCATTAACCAGTTATCAGGTTACACCAAATTTTGGCAGCGGCGATACCCGAGCTTTATTTGTTCCTTACGACAATGATGCGTGGATTCGTTACAATGCCTATCCGCTTAATTCAGCCGATTTTACTGCTTCGGAGGTGACCAATATTTATAATAATACGAATCGTAAAGGTTTGGTTATTGGCTCTCTTGAACATACTAAATGGAAAACGGGTATTGCCGTAAGCGGTGGCGGGGCATCATCGGCCTATGTTTCAGTTATTGCAGGATGGACAAAAGATGACATCACAAGAGACAAACGGGGCCATGGCTGGGTAAATGTGGGACAAACAAGTTGTGCTTCGCCAAAAGTATTGTTAAATGCTACTGATGACTGGCGCACCGGTCTTGAGGAATTTGCACAAGCGAATGCTGCCCTGCAACCTAAATATATTTTTGACTGGACAGCACCAAAACCTATTGGATGGAACAGTTGGGGCGCTATACAGTCGAATATTAATCTCACTAAAGCAAAAGCTGTTGTAGACTTTTTTCACGATGATTGCCCGGCTTTCAAAACCGAAGACAATACATTATTTATTGATCTTGATTCGTATTGGGATAACATGTCGGATGCTGAATTGGCACAGTTTGTTACTTATGCAAAAAGCAAAGGTTATAAAGCGGGCATTTATTGGGCACCGTTTGTAGACTGGGGCAAGTACAATCGTCCTGTTGAGGGAAGTTCATACACTTATAATCAGTGTTGGACAATGGTCAACGGGAGTCCTCTGGAATTAGACGGCGCTTATGCCATGGATCCTACAAGTCCGGGAACCAAAGCGAGAATACATTATTTTATGAACCGCTTTAAAGCAGCCGGATTTGAAATGATAAAAATCGACTTTTTGACTCATGCCAGCATCGAAGCAGATGGTTTCGCCAATAATCAGCTTCATACCGGTATGGAAGCGTATCAGGAAGGAATGAAATTTTTGGTCGATGAAATTGACGGAAAAATGCTTGTTCAGGCTGCCATATCGCCAAATTTGGCAACGGGTCCGTTTGTGCATGTTCGCCGTATTGCCTGCGATGCTTACACTAGTATAAGCGATACTGATTATACGCTTAACAGTACTACTTATGGCTGGTGGCAAAACAAAATCTACGATTATTTAGATGCTGATCATGTGGTATTTGGAAATGCAACTATTGGAGAGAATCGTGCCCGACTATTAAGCAGTGTGGTAACAGGCACTATTACAAGCGGTGATGATTTTTCTGCTACTGGTCCGTGGAAAGCGAGATCGCAGCTGCTTTTACAAAATAATGATGTCATGAATGTTGCCCGTGCTGATATGCACTTTATTCCTGCCGATGGCAATACAGGTTACAATGCTACCAATATTTTCTCTGCTAATCATAATGATGTAACTTATGTAGCTGTTTTTAACTACAGTAATACTCCTACTACCAACAATGTTAGTTTAAGTCGTTTAGGTTTAGGTTCAGGAAATTATACTGTAAAAGAATTGTACTCCGGTACGATAAGTTCAACGCAAGGCACACTGAGCGTTCAGCTTCCGCAGGCCGATGCTGCATTGTATGCAATCTATCAGGGACCAGTTTTAAGTACGCCTAATTACAACTGGGGAAATGCTGCGACGAACTATGTTTTTCCTAATCCGGCAACGAATACATTCCAGATAAAATTTGATCATGCGATTAATGGACCCGTTGCCATTTCTATGTACGACTTAGTGGGCAAAGAAATTTGGGAAACTACTACCGTAGCTGAAGATATGATCAGTTCTGAAATACCAGTACATCATCTTGCCAGAGGTATTTATATGATAAAAGTTTCAACCGCGGGAAACAAAGTTCAAAACTTTAAATTTATCAAAAAATAAGTTTTATTTAATTTAAACACGAATTGCACGAATTAGCACTAATTGTTTGTGGAATAATTTCAAAACTAAGTTTAAACATTTAAAATTAGTGTCAATTCGTGCAATTCGTGTTTACTTTTTATAATTATGCCTAAGCTTAGTTCGTGCAATTCGTGTTTTAAAATACCACAGATTCCAGAAATTCAATTACCTCTCCATTTGGGCTATAAACCAGACTATTGCTAACAGTTACCGTTTTTCTGCGATTTTTTAGGTCCAGAGTTTCTTTTGCTGATAATGGTTTTGCGCCATTTTTGATTGCTTCATCATATGCTTTTTTGGCATCTAAAACTGTAAAACAAATGTGCAGTAGCGAATTTTCGACATACGGATCTCCTTGTTTTCTTTTACGGCCCTGCGTAGGAAAACTGGCATTATAGTCGCATATTTCTATATAAGAATCAAATGTTTTGTTCTTTAGCATTACACACTTTTCTAAATTAAATTCCGGCAAACTCCAATCGTGTACCACTTCAAAATTGAGTGTTTGGTAAAATTGTACGGTTCTTTCAAAATCCTGTGCCTTGATCGCAAAATGATGAAATCCTATTATATTATTCATTGTTATTTTTTTTGATGTAAATATGTTTTTTAAAAATTGTTTGTTATTTACTTAGAAATTTTATCCCAACATATTTAAGATATATTCGATAATATGTCGCTCCGCTGGAGCTATTGAAAACTACATTCTGATTGGCTATAAATATTACGCTCCGCTGGAGCTATCGCAACGTTTGTCATCTCGAACGAAGGGAGATCCGAGCGATAGCTAACATACGAAGTATATCACATCAGCAGATCGACAAAGATTATCAATTGTGTTCCATCGGAACACCTCATCGGTAGAAAAAAAACACATCGTGAGAAACATCGTCCCATTGGGACGTTTGAGAAATTGTATCTGTAATTTGTATATGTTTTTACCAATTATTATTTATAGAATCAAACGTTCCTACGGAACGTGAAAAAATGCCGTATTTATTGGGCTACCTACGAAATGTTCCGATGGAACAAAAACAAATCGATAAGATATTATCCTTAACAAAATTGTTCCATTGAATTTTCCTTAACTAACTTAATGAAATTGCCCGATAGCTATCGGGAGCCCCAAACGATTACTTCACTTCATTTTTATTTTATTTTGGATCTCATTGAACTTCATTTTAACGAATTGCTTCGCCAGTTCGCACTTTTAGGCGTCGGGAGCGGGATTAGCTCCTAAAAAAAAGTTTTACTTTTATTAAGAAAATTTACTCCAGCCAAAACCATTCTTTTACCTCGTTTTCTATCGTTTCTTCTTTTATAATACTTTCATATTCATTAGTCGCCGTATTGTACTGATAGTCTTTTTGCCAATCTTTATGGTGTAAAACTACTTGCTGTATGGCATCACAAATAAATAGAACTTCCTCATTGGTCATGATGGGATGCAAAGACAAACGTACCCATCCCGGTTTATTGGTTTGGTTTTTCTGAAGAAGATCTTCAGTTATCTTGTTGGATTGTGCCTCATTGATATTGAATAAATAATGGGCATATGTACTGGCGCAGGACCAGCCACCACGAACCTGAACACCAAAACGATCATTTAAAAGTCGTACGATTAAATTATAGTGAATGTCTTCTATTAAAAAGGATACACAGCCTATTCTTTCTGTTTTTAGATCTCCCAGAATAGACAAACCGGGAATCTTTTGAAACTCGGTATAACACAAGTTAAGCAATTCTTTTTCTCTGTTTTTAATGTTTTCAACCGCCATTTGATCTTTCAGTTTCAATGCCAAAGCCGCCCTCATCACCTGCAGAAATCCTGGGGTTCCTCCATCTTCTTTTACTTCTATCGAATCGCTGTAATGATAAATTCCCCAAGGGTTGGTGATTTTTACATTTCCTCCTCCGGGATTATCAGGAACATCGCTTTTATACAGTTGTTCATTAAAAACCAAGACACCGCAGGTTCCGGGTCCGCCTAAAAATTTATGAGGTGAAAAGAAGACGGCATCCAATTGTTCCAGAGGATCTTTTGGATGCATATCGATTTGTACATAAGGTGCCGCAGCGGCAAAATCGACAAAGCAGAATCCGTTGTTCTCATGCATCACTTTGGCCAGTTCATGATAAGGTGTAATGATTCCTGTAACATTTGAGGCAGCTGTAAACGAACCAATTTTCAGTGTTCTGTCGGTATATTTTTTAAGTAGTTCAGCCAGTATTTTAGGATCGGTCAAGTTATTCTCGTCTGGAGGTACAACCACAACATCGGCATTTGTTTCATACCACGAAACCTGATTAGAATGATGCTCCATATGGGTAATAAAAACGACAGGTTTATCAGCTTGATCCAATTCAGTATTTACTCTGTTATGAGCATTACGCAATCCTATAAAACGCTGTAATTTTGATAACGCGGCTGTCATTCCGGTTCCGGTTGTAACCAATATATCAGATGCGCCGGCATTAACATGTTTTTTGATCAATTCTCTGGCATGATTATAAGCATAAGTCGATGTTTTACCTGTTTCACTCGAAAAAGAGTGTGTATTGGCAATCATAGGACCTATTTTGTTCACTATAATATCTTCGATGGGCAGGTATAATCTTCCGCTCGCGACCCAATCTGCGTACAGTAATTCTTGTGTACCGTAGGCCGAATCGAAAGTGTGGTTTACTCCTATTGTGTTTGCTCTAAACTTAGAAAAATAGCGTTCTAACTGACTTGGTTTCGTTTTCTCAATAACATTCATTTCCATTTCATTTTTAAATTAACTTCTTTACTGCTTATTGCATTCCTAACTATTTATTCAAAAGCGATTTAAGCGTAGTTTGCAGTTCGTCTCCGTGAAGGTTTCTGGCGACAATAATCCCTTTTGAATCGACTAAATAATTGGCAGGAATGGCTCTTACGCCGTACAATTTAGCGATAGCACTATTCCAGAATAATAAATCAGATAAATGCAGCCAGTCAAGGTGATCATCCTGAATTCCTTTTACCCAGTTTTCTTTCTTTTTGTCTAATGAAATCCCGATGATATTAAAACCTTTATCGTGATATTCTTTGTAAGCTGCTACAATATTTGGATTTTCTCTTCGGCAAGGTCCGCACCATGAAGCCCAGAAATCTACCAATGTATATCCTTTAAGGTTTTCTGAAAAACGAATGGACTTTCCATCGGGATCCTGAGACACAAAATCGGGTGCTTTTTTTCCGACCTGTAATCCGTTAAGCACTTTTACAAGTTCCTGAAGCTCTTTCACGTAAGTGGAATTTTGCTGACTTTTATCCAGAAGCGAAATGTTTTTTGTGATTTCTTCCGGACTCAGTCTATAAGACCAATTTCGGTACAACACATATGCAGAAACCAGAGAACCAGGATGTTTTGTGATAAATTTACTTATATCAACATTCTCCGTTTTTCTGTAATTATTAAATAAATCCTGAGACGCAGAACCTTCTACAACCGATGTGCTGTAATATTTAACCGGACTTAATTTTACCGTAATGGGAGATTTTTCAAGGAATATATACAATGGACTATCGGCTGTATTTACGCTTAATCCGTACAATTCAGGAAGTTTTACTTTCGTTTTAAAACTGAATTTTCCGTCTGTAACTTTTACCGAATCTATGGTGGTAAACATCTTGTTGTGAAACTTTTGCAGGTAAACATATTGAGCCACAGTATCTGCTACTGTACCTTTTAACTGCACGTTTGCTTCTTGTGCCTGAGTCGTTGTTGCGCAAAGGCATAAAGCCAAAAATGCTACTATTTTTTTCATTGGGTTTGTTTTTTAAAAATTGGACATAGAAATTCCCGGACCAGAATTAAAATGGTTTGCTATTGCATTGGATAAAAAAGAAAAAGGGGATAAAAAAGTTACGTGTAGTGCATTCGGAAAACCTGAAAATGGTTTTCTATTTTTGAAAATAAAGTAAATTGTTCCGGACAGGCAGGTAATATTTGTTCAGTTTTCATTCTAAAAAATAAATGATTTTAATATTAATGATCTTATGCAGATTTACTAATGAAATCTATCTTATCTGTCCGCGTTGGCGGAAGGATTTAGCACCTTATTGGGCAACAGGTTGCTAAGACATCATTGGGCCTACTCCCTCAGTCTTTCTGGATAAGTTCATGTAGATTTTTTCTACTCCACAAATATAATATAAATTCTATGTAATTAGTAGAGTTTAAATTTATTTTTTTTAAATATTTTAAATTAATACACAATGAAAGCAATTTTAAAAGACAAAAAAACTCAGTAAAATAAGGCATAACAATAAAATTATCAATTTGTTATGCGTTTAAAAATACTTTGATTTTATTTGAAATATCCAGCATTTTGGGATGAAATTTTCATCATACATTATTAAGAAATGCTTTTCAAAACAAAAAATAAAGTACAAAAATTGATTCTTTCGAAAAATAGTAAAATTAAAAATACGGCCTTTTTTTAGAACATAGACCGCACCTTTTCTTACAACTTTAAAAAAAAATATTTATCTTTAAGTTTTTATGAAGGGTAAAAAATGGTTGTTCTGTTTTTTATAATCACTTCACTTCATGCGCTTTAGAATACAAACACTTTTTATAAGACTAACTTAAAAGTAAATTTAAAATGCAGAAAATCTTACCTTTCCTAATCATCTTCTTATGGTCTTCTGGTATTTGGAGTCAGACAAAATCTACTGATAGTACAGCCTCTAAGAAACCAGAAAAAAATATTAATTTTAATGTAATGCCGTATCTTAATTACAACAGGACGATGGATTTTATGTTTGGCGCTATCCCGATGATGATGTACAAATTAAATAAAACCGATACTATTTCGCCTAAATCTTTATCAGGTATATCTGCGGTTTACACGACCAACAAATCCTATTTTATAGCCACGTTTAACAAATTCTTTTTTAAAGAAGATTCCTGGCGTTTGCAATTTTTCGCTGCAACGGGCAATCAAAATGCACAGTTTTATGTTGATGATATCGATGTGCCTGATTTTTACAATTACGGGACTAAGACAACAATGGCAAGTTTTACGATTCAGCGTAAATTATTCAAATCTTTTTATGCCGGTGTTGGATACGCTTATGCACATTATGACACGAAATATGAAGATGATGTTGAGCCTTCGTCTGTAACACATACTAATGGTTTACAGCTTATTATGTTATACGATACAAGAGATGCAATTTATTATCCTACCAAGGGTAAAAAAATAAAAATACGATGGCTTGATTATCCAGAATGGTTTGGGAACGATGTTGGTGCTAATAAAATTCTTTCGGAGTACAATCAATATTTTCCTATGCGGGACGGAACCGATGTTCTGGCAGCAAGGTTTGCCGGTAAGTTTGGATTAGGAAATATTGCCTTCGAACAACAGCAAACTATTGGCAGTGAAGACATAAGAGGATATTCTGAAGGGAAATATCGCGGCGATGGACTAATGGATGTACAGGCTGAGTATCGCTATAATTTTAATAAAAGAATGGGGCTTGTGGGATTTGCCGGGATTGCCACTATTTATGGCTCAGATACAGAAAGTTTCAACTGGAAATTATATCCCGGAGCCGGCGTAGGTTATCGTTACAGGGCTTTTAAAACCGAAAAATTCAACATAGGATTGGATGCCGCTGTTGGTAAAGACGACTGGGGACTTTATTTTAGAATTGGAGAAGCTTTTTAGAGGGTTTTATCGATTTTGCTTTGATTTAAAATATTTTTTTCACGCAGATTTTGCAGATTTTTTTTTTTAAAATCGCCGTCTTTGTTCTTGACTCTTTATTCTTTATTCTTTATTCTATTCTCTTTACTCTTTACTCTTTACTCTTTCTCTTCCTCTCTACTTCCTATTCCTCATCCAGTTTTCTATAGGTTCGAGAACAGTATTAACGATGGTTACCAAAAAGGTACAAATTAAGGTTTCGGCAAAATATCCCGAAGCTGCGATACAGCCTATAGCGGCACTACACCATATTGTGGCAGCTGAGTTTAATCCGTGTACATTAGGACCTTCTCTGAAAATAACGCCCGCTCCCAGAAAACCAACTCCCATAACTACCTGAGCGGTAATACGGGTAACATCGATATTGGGTTGGCTTGCAGCGACTTTTATAGACAATAATACAAAAGCAGCAGCTCCTGTTGCCACAAGCATATTGGTTTTTAAACCTGTTTCTTTATGATGCCATTGTCTCTCGAAACCTATAATTAATCCTGCGAATAAAGCAATGACAAGTCGGGTAAAAAATTCTGTTGTGCTCAAAATTATTCTTTTATGGGTTTAGAAAATCTGCTCTGTTTCTTTATCTTAATTTTAAACATTAAATATAACAATTTTCAAGATTATTAAATTCTACAGATTAATATAAATAGCTAACAGGATTTAGAAACTTGTTTGGATCATGCTTTTTATTTGGCCTCTAAAAAAAAGCTGCAGGGATTTCCTGCAGCTTTTACTTCTTATTTTTTCTAAAATTAGAACATTACTCTATCCTTTTTACAGAAAGTTTGTCTAAACAAAAATAAGCTGCAGTATTCATTCCGTACACTAAATCCGAATCTGTTGATGTCATCTGGAAAACAAGATATTTTACTTCTCCTAAACTCTGAAGATTACTTGCATTTACGTTTATCCATCCAGTAGGCATTACTAATGAAGATCCTGTATGATTTGCTAATGTATGAACAATAGGATTTGTAATTGTTCCGTCTTCGTTTACTCCATAAATTAATAATTTGAAAGAATCACCGGAGGTAAATGCTCTTGCAAATCCGTCTCCATACAAACAACCGTAATACGGCCATGGGTGCATGTTTATTTTTAATCCTTCGACTTTATACAATCCTGTGTTTCCAATTTTAACCCAGTTTGAAAAACCGCTTTCGCTAAAAGTAGTTCCTTGTGGATTTTTAGGATCTAAATAACTCGACCAGTACGCAACAATGTACGGATCGCCAGTTGTTCCGGGAGTTCCGGCTGCAATTGTAGAAGAAGTACCGAAACCGCTTCCTGCCATAGTTCCCCATTGATGAGGCACCCATCCATCAGATCCGCCAGGACCTGAACCAGAACCGTAATCTGTGATATCATTTACATTTGAAACGATAAAACCATCCCAATAATTATAACCTGAAGATGTTGCAGTATGCGAAAATGTAAAAATGTCAACATTTAAATTCGTGTTCGGAACATACGTGTTTTCCCAGTATTTACCACCGGTTGTTGTAATACCGCTGGTTAATAATGCGCTGGTTAAATTAAGTGTCGATGTAGTTCCAATTGCAGGGTCTGCTACTGTTCTTTTTGTTATACCACTCTGGCTTTTTGCAACTGCACTGGCGTTTTCATTGGTTAAAGGAGCATCATCATTGTTACAGGATGAAAGTCCTAACAAAAGACCAACTGATAAAAAATAAAGTACTTTTTTCATAATTTATAAAATTTAGGGTTAATATTCATTTTTAATTACTCTTAAAAAGGATGCTTATTTAGTTGCTTTTGGAAAGTTCAAATCTTCGGCTTGTGTAAAAAAGTTGGTTACCAAATCTGAAGCACCTGCTTCTGCAAATGACGAAACGTATACCTTAACAAAATCGATTCCCGGTAAATGAACTTTCTTTCCGTTATTATCTACAGCCCAGCTAATATCTATCGACGGATCTTTAATACCTGCGTAACCCCACTCAAAAGTTCCTATATTAAAATTTGTACCTTCTCCATCGCTTACATCTTTTACCGGCAGATATATTTTTGTTCCTTTTAATGTGTAGGATTCTCCCATCCATTGTGGATAATAATTATAGCGTCTCCATTTTTTTGTTCTTGTAATAAAACCGGAAGCATTTTTATTGTCTTTCCATTTGATATACTCTTTATCAAACTGCCAGTCTTTTGTGCCTGTTACAGCTGCTTTAGCCGCATCTGGCTTAGTGTATGTAATTTCATAATTTTTAACAGTAGTCGATTTATTGTATTCACTACCGGCGATTTCGTACCATTCGTTTTCGTCTGCAATACCATTTTTATTGGCATCATAAGCAACATATACACTTACAGGAGAAAATTTGACGCTATTACTTGTCTCATTCATCAGAATTGTAAAATCGCGTTTACCATAGGCGTTTATTACGGTATGATCAAATGCTGTAACGATAGATCCTCCAAAAGTTCCCAGCGGCACAGCATTTCCTTCGATAAGGTCTGACTGAACTCTTTCAAGAGCTTCTGTTTTGGTTGCAAAGGCAAAACTGTCAAAATTATAGGCCGGGGCAGGTATGTAATCGATAAGCGTTAATGCTTTTGAAGTGTACGTTTTACCTGTTTCTGAAACTGTAATTTTTGTAGCCGCTTGTTTGACAACTTTACCCAATGTTACTGTAAGATCTACAGCATACGTAGCTGCTTTTGGCACTATAAACTGTAAAGTTTTAGTGTCTCCAATAACAGAATCTTTTACAACTCCGTCAGCTCCGCTTACTTTTGTTGTCCATTTGTATTTTGCAAGTGCAGCCTCAGCATTTTCGATCACTACTTCAGGATCTACGGTTACTGCATTGTATCTGCTAACTGTAAAATCTGACGCTAGTTTTACTGAAATTGAAGCTACTTTAACGGGTTGCGTTTCAGTACCTTCTTGTTTTGAATCGTCATTGCTGCAGCAATAAAAAGCGCCAATAGCCAATAGAAACAAACTATATTTTAAATACTTTTTCATATCCTTATTATTTTACTTTTTTTAAGTTGTATTTTTTTAATAAATGAAGATCTCCTGCGCCTGCAAACTTGGTCGCCATTGAAGATTGCTGATGGCAAAGTCCCATAGGTTCGCTAACACAGTTGACAACTTTTATAAAATTAATTCCCGGAAGATTGGCTTTATTACCGTTTTTATCTACTGCCCAGTCGATATCGATATCAGGGTTTACTGCATTTGCATATCCCCATTCCGGAGGTGTAAAATTCCATAACGTAGTCTGTCCAGGACGTGCCGTAACAAAATCTACATTTAGTTTTGTTCCTTCATAGGTAACAGAAGTTTGGGTAGCCCATAAAGGATAATATTCCTTTTTGCTTTTCGATTTTGGCATGTAATAGGTCTCAGGTGAATTATTTTCGCAAAAGATATGTTCACGATCCGAAAACATATCTTTTGGTCCGCTTACTACAACTGGTACTCCCACTGCTTTTTTATGGTAGGTGATTTTAAAATTCTTTATGGTGTTTGCTTTTGTATGCTGGCTTCCTATAATTTCGTACCATTCGTCTTCGTCTGGTTTTCCGTTGCCGTTTTTATCATATGCAACATATATTATTCCCGGTGCCGGCGGATTGGCTTTATCTGTTAAATCTCCTCCATAAATTTTAAAATCGTTTTGTCCCGAAACATTCACCACAGTATGATCGAAACCTACAATAATAGAACCTCCAAAACCTCCCAAATCCAGTTGGTAGCCTACATTGGTTTCATTAATTCTTCCCAAAGCCGTTCGCACTACATCTTCTTTCTTAAAGCCGTCCTTGTATACATCATTGGCAAACATTCCCGGTGCCGGATCAAAATCAAAAATGCTGGTGATGTATGGGTTATAATTTTTGGTTTCGTTCGTTACATTTACTATTGTTTTTTTACTCCCTTTTTTATCTCCCGAAGTAACATTCAATGTAAGTTCATAAGCTCCTGCATAAATGGGTACAAAACGTAAGTCTTTTGTGTTTCCAACAATAGAATCAGTAGTTTGGTTCACCGGATTTTTAGTCAAAATCCATTCGTAAACAGGGCTTGCAACTTCGGCAGAAGCCGGAATATTCAGGACGCTAAATGTCGATGTTTCGTATTTTTCCTGAAGTGTAACTGCGATCTTTTCTTCAGCTTTATCATCATCATTGTTGCTGCTACAGCTTGTGAAAACGGCTGCAAAGGCAATTAATAATAAATGGGTAAGGTTTTTTTTCATGGTTTTTGGTATTATAATTTTAATTTAACATTCTGATTGATCTATTTTCGGGTAGGAATATTTTCTCCTAAAAGGTGTAAATCTGTTGCTCCCATTATTTCGGTAGAAGTTTCGCCTAACCATCCCGCCTGTTGACTAAGACCATTGTACACTTTTACAAAATCTACTCCCGGAAGGCGAATTTTGTTTCCGTTTTTATCAATTGCCCAATCAATATCTATAGCCGAATCATCGTCGTTATTGGGTGCGTTATCTGCATATCCGTAAAGAAATGCATACTGAACAAAATAGCTTCCGGTTCCGCTTTCATCAACTGCATTGTCCGGTAATCTGGTTCCTTTAAAAGTGAGGCTTGGCTGATCTTTGAGCCATTTTGGCCAGTAATCTAATGAGTGATTGTAGGCATTGTTTTGTGCCAGATAACCATCGTTACCCTGATTGTCTTTCCAGTAGATGTATTCCATATCCGTAAAAAGTACGGTTCCGGTTCCACCTCCCGGCACAGGAACTTTATTAGGATCTGGTCTGTAATAAGTAATTTCATAATTATGGATTGTTTTTTCCATTTTATGACCTGCCCCTTCTATTTCGTACCATTCGTCATCCGGAAGTCCGTTTTTATTTTTATCGTATGAAACCATTATCACTCCCGCTTCACTGCTCCCGCCTCGCATAGAAGTATCAGGATTAGGATTGGCATCTGCCCAAAACGCATTGCCTAAAACCCTAAAATCGCGTTTCCCTTTTATGTTTACAACGGTATGATCAAATCCAAAAACGACGTAACCGCCAAAGGCTCCAAGCGAAATAAGATCTCCGTTTTTCTTGGCAAGATATGTATTGGCTCTGGCCAAAATTCTTTCGGCCGTTTCTCCGTCATTGGCTGCCGGTAAATCATTTATAAACTGTCCCGGTGCCGGTTTAAACTCAAATACTTTGTCGATAAAAGTTTTATATTCCTTTGTTTCTTTGGTTACATTTACTTTTACTTTTTGCGTTTGCATCATTCCCTGATCGTTGATTAGTAATGTAACTTCATAAACGCCAACGTCTGTCGCTGCAAATAAGGTTTCTTTGGCTGTAACATCAGAAAATGCATAATTATCAGATGGTCCTTTTGTCACGCTCCATGTAAATTTAGCCTCTGTACTTAGTCCGTTTTGTGCTGTAACTGCTACTATTTTAGAGCGTTGTACACTATATTCATTTTCAATAATAGTTTCTCCTCCATTATCCTCGTCATTCGATCCATTATCAGAACAATTGGTAAGTGTTAGTGCTATGAATACAAGCACTGCGAATCGAAAATGTTTTAAAAAGTTGTGATACATTTTTTTCATTTTAATTTTTAGTTATAAAAGCAATATGTGCAGGAATATTCCCTGCTGTAGTTTTCCATTTTAATTTACCTTCGGGCGTAAAGCAGTAGATGTAACCTGTTACCACGTAATTTTGTGCATCGGTAATATAAATTTCCTTGGTTTCGGGATTTACCTGAAGTCCGTACGGAATCATGATTTGTTTCTCGGTACCGTCTGTAATAATCTTATCGCTTATTACTTTTTTTGTTTTTGTATCTAATATTCCGTAGGTCACTTTATTGCTATTGGTGAGGTAACTCCATGATACACTGTAATAATAGAGTAAATCGTCAACGAGACACATTCCTAAAACCGGCATATCGAGCTGCATTTTTTTCTCATCTGTTTTAGTATCAATCACAAAAAGATTCGAAGGCGTGTTGTAATAATCTCCTCTGGAACTCACATAAATATCTCCCCTGCTGTCGATTTCCATACTGTAAAGGTTGATGCCTACATCGATCTTTTTTATTTCGGTAAAAGTTTCAAGATCGATTACAGATACGGTTCTGTCGTAGTTGGGAACTCTGTAACCTCCGGAATTGGCAACGTAGAGTTTCCCGTTGTGCACTACCATTTGTTCGGGCTGATAACCTACATTTACTTTTCTTTTTATTTCTAATGATGTCGTATCGATTTCTGCTACAAAACCTATTTCGGCATTGGGATCAATAGCGACCGGACCTGCATAAGAACTTACATAAGCTTTGTCTTTATAAAAAGCGACATATCTACAATTAGGAATGTCTATTTTTTTGATGCGTTTTGCCGTCCATTTATCAATAACTTCTACTTTGTTCGAAACATTAATTACCGCGTAAACCTTGTTGCCGTAGATTTGAATATCGTTTCCAACATCACCCAGTTCTTTTACAACTGTTGGGTTTCTTTCTGAATAAATATCGGTGGTATAATTTCCTGTCCTGTAATTGAATACATCAATACTGGCTCTGTTCATTCCCATATTACCTTCATTAAGAAGATAAAATCCCTCTATTTTTCCGTCGCTTCTTGGCGCGGCTACACTTTTATCCGAAGATGGAAAAATCGTTTCCTCTTCCCTACAGGAAACAAAAGCAAGGGTTATCAATAAACCGAGGACTAATTTTGTGGTGATTTTTTTCATAGCTCGATACTTATTATAAATTTCATTGTACGACCCGGCATAGGATAATTGTAAATTACCTCGTATTGCTGATCGAAAACATTGTTAAGTTCTATTGCGCCTTTCATTTTATAATGCTGAAATGCAAAAGATTTCTGTACTGCCAAATCGTGTGTATACCAGGGCTGGACTTCATTCACTTTTATATTATTAACATTGCCATTGTATCGTTTTCCTACGTATACAAAGCTGTAATTGAAGTTCCAGGTTTCATACTCAGCATTTAATATTCCGGATCCGCTATGCCATGGCGTATAAGGGATTTGATCTCCATAAGAAGACAATTCCAGACCGCCAAATTTGGTATAATCCCTGTTTTCAGAATAGGTATAAGTAAGATTTGTGGTTAAGTTTACTTTGCCAATGTGCATGCCCATATTCACGACAGATTCTATTCCGTGTCCTTTTACCTGTCCCATATTGGTCATCATCCAGCGAAATAAATTTCCTGTTGGCGCTGCTACTATTTTGTCTTTGGTATTGGTATAATATCCATCAACCTGAAAAGATATTTTATCGAAAAATCCTTTATTTACAAGTACATTATAAGTAAAACCAATATCGTACTGATTCATGTATTCAGGTCTTAAAGTACTTGAACCAACCATTGTATAATACAAATCATTAAAAGTGGGCATTCTGAAAATACGTTTTGCAAATGCTCTTATATTAAAATCATAGTCCTTAAAAGGTGTGTAACCTAAAAATAAGGCCGGTGTAAATTCTTTTTTATCGGGAGCTTTTGCATTGTAACGCACTTCTTCCTGAACATAAGTACCTACAACACTTCCTAATGCTTTAAAACCACCAAGTCTATAAGAACTTGCCAAAGAAAACAATGCTGTATAACGTTGCGGAAAAGAAAATTGAGTATTTATTCCTTTTCGTGTTGCATTTAGTCTATTGTATTGAAAATCTGTAGATAGCGAAACATCCCAGTTCGATACTATACTGTACATGTTGACTGCTGACACATAATATTCCTGCTGGTAATAACTATCATCAGATTGTGCGCCTTCGGTTACGGTTTCACCTAATATATTGGTTGTATCTCTTGCCACATAATGCGTGTAATCGTATGCGTATTTTCCTTTGGCCTGAAACTTATATCTTTTGGTAAAATCTTTAATGAAAGTTCCTTGTGCGAAAAAATTCTTATCATATTGCCTGAAACCATCAGAAAATTTATTCTCGACAATCGCTCCCGGAGCTCCTCTGTCTGAATCATAATAATACACTTTGGCATCCCAGGAACCATTATTGATTTTTCCGTAAAGTCCGGATTCAAATCGCAAGGCTTCTATATCGCTATTATGTCTCGTGGCAGTAGTATCGTAGGCTACAGATCCGTCGAGATTATTTCTTTTGTATCTAAATTTATATTGTCCGTTTGATTTGATGTATTCAGAACTGACGTTCATACTGACTTTATCGCTCAGTTTTTGTTCCCATCTAAAAGAAGGATCGAAATAATTGATAGACATAGTTTTAAACCTTACCAGTAAATTTGTTTTTTTATCGCCAACAAAAACAGGACGTTTTGTTCTTAAATAAATAGTCGAAGCGGCTGAAAAATCTTTTGCTGATTGAAAAATTTCACTTTTCTGGCCGTTGTATAATGTTAGGGATTCCATGTCATCTAAGGAATATTTGCCCAGATCCGTGACTCCGTTTTGCGCGTTACCTAACTGAATACCATCGTAAAAAACACCTACATGATGCGTACCCATATTACGTACATCGACCGTTTTAAGTCCGCCGAGACCGCCATAATCCTTAATTTGAATTCCGGCAAAATATCTCAATGCATCGGCAACATTATGGCTTGCTAAATTCTCGAGTAATTTTCCGGAAAGGCTTTGTACGGGAATTACTTCCTGATAGGGTTTACCTTTCAAAATAACTTCTTTTAAAACGCGCAAACTGTCATTAGATACTTGCGAATGAAGCAAATAAGGAGCAAGAAATAAGAAAAAGAATAAGAGTATTTTTTTTGTATTATACATCACTTGATTTAATTAAAATAAATTTCGCGGATGTAGTAATCAAAAAGCAAAAAGAGAGAATCCCGCTATGCAATAGCAGGTCAATTCTTGTTGTTCGACTTTATTCCACGAAAGTCTTAAACTATGTGATTATGGCAGGTCTCCTGACTTGTTCCATCTTTAAACAACCTTCTCATCCGCAGCAGCGAACAATGGCATTAGTAACGTTTAAAGACTTGTATAGAACTTACAGTAGCGGGTCTGCTCAGGATTTACACCTGATTCCCTTTTAACTATTTTCTTTTATTTTTCTAAAGAAAACAGACCAAAATCTGACGTAAAGATATGATTATCTTTATAAAAAGAAGTATAATGCAACAAAATTACATTTTTAACAATGAATTAACACAAATGCTATTAATAACACAAGTGTCTTAAAAACAGGTTTTTGCCAAATTAATTTGAGTTAAAATACAGATCTAAGATTGGCAACGATTTCGACCGTTTGGACTTGGAGAATTTGGTTCTAAAAACACCTAACCCAAGGTTGAAACCTTGGGCTATGGTTGAAATAGGATTAGAAATTAATGATCTAATAAAATGTAGATTTTTATTTATAAGCAATAATTTTATAATTATCTGAAAATTGTTATCGTATCTGCCAAATTTTCTTTGTAGATAAATGCTTTAATAAATTCCTGGACTTCATTTGTAGTTTCAGAAGGAGTTGCGAAAGAATTGATATGAAATTCATCATCCTGATCCAGGATGTGAATAATTTCGGTATAACCTTTAGAGATTAAACTACCCTTTAATTTAATAATATTCAACTGTTGTTGACTATCCAACTCCTTACGAACTTTTAGTTTTATAGCTTTATCCATTTGTAAATATTTTAAATTATTTGACTCTGATTCATTCTCAAATATAAATATTAATTCGTTACTAATGTTCCTAAAATTGCTTTATAAAACATTATTTATCAACACACTAATAAACAAAAGTTTAAGAAATTGTTATTAATTTTATTAAATCGTTAACTACTTTCTAAATTTAATTTTCTTATATTTTACACTAATCGCAAAATTGATATCGCTAATAAAAGCTTCCCTATTATTAAAATTTCAATAACTTTGGATGCTACTATGCACAATCAACTTAGAGAACATATCGAGAAAATAATTCCTCTTACAGACGAGGAGTTTGCTTTTGTGGCTGCTCATTTTACTGCCAAAAAATTTAAAAAGCATCAGTTTCTTATTCAGGAAGGTGATGCTGTAAAGTATTCTTATTTTGTACTTTCCGGACTTTTGAAATTGGTTTATACTGATGAAAAAGCAAAGCAGCATGTTGTTTCTTTTGCGATGGAAGATTGGTGGGAAAGTGATTACTACGCCTTTTTTACCCAAACTGAAGCTACAATGACATTAGAATGCCTTGAAGATACTGAAGTGCTTTGCTGCTCGTTGGAAGATTATAAAAAACTATGCAACGGCCTGCAAAAAATGGAGCGCTTTTTTCTGGAGAAAGCCACTTTTGGTTTTCTGGGATCACAACGCCGCATTATTTCCTGGCAGACTTCTAACTCTAAAGAGCGTTACGACCAATTATTAAAACAATATCCTTCGCTAATGCAGCGTGTTCCTAAAAGTTTAATCGCTTCGTATTTAGGCGTGTCCCGCGAAACTTTAAGCAGATTATCTTCCTGATGTGACAATTCTCACATCAAAATCGTGAAAAATGTCACGAGTACTTTCCAGCCGTTATGCTCAATTTTGTATTACAATTTTAAAATGTAATCGTGAAAAAAACAGCAAACCTTTTAGTATTACTATTATTAACTACGATGCCTGTATTGGCACAAACGAAAAAAGGAAAACAAATGGAAAAAAGAGCAATCAATCCTTGGGAATGGCAGAACCAGCGCAGTTACGTACAGGCTGTTGAAGTAAAAAATCCGGAAGGAACCCTGTACGTTTCGGGACAAACGGCTATCAATGCTGAAGGAATCTCGAGTAACGAAAACATGGAATCGCAAATAAAACTGGCTTTAAAAAATCTGGAACAGGTTATTACAGAAGCCGGATATGAATGCAAAGGAATTGTTCGGTTGAATATCTATACTACCGCGACTGATGAGCTTTGGCCGCATTTTAATCTTATTCAGGATTGGGTGGCGAAGCACAACATCAAACAAGCTACAACTTTACTCGAAGTAAAAAGTCTTTTTGAAACCTTAAAAGTTGAACTGGAAGCGACTGTTGTAAAATAATCTGTCACGCTATAATAAAAAAGAAGCGGTGTTTTCCTGAGTAAGAAAAACACCGCTTTTTTATTATTCTGTTTTAGCTGCTATCATTTTTTATTTCAAATTAAAAAAAACCTTCATCTACATTTCCTCTTGCAAAGATTTTTAAACAAAAAATCAAATAAAAATCTTCTTACATTTCGACCTAAACAATAACATATCAAACTGTTATACCCAAAAACATCTAATTCTTATTATTCTTTTTAATTTTTTGCCTTATATTTCAAAACTAAAAATCCAATTCTTACGTAATTACCTGAAACGATAGTCTTGTAATAAGATAAATTCAATTCACTGGTACGTTTTTGGAAAAATATTGAATTTTATCTTATTCCTGATTATCGTTATTTTTATTAAATTTAAGAATATTAAGTGTGGACAATAGTAATGTACTAAGATTAAAAAGAACTTTAGCTTACCTGGAAAGCAAACAACGTGAATTAAAAAGACAAACAGAAACCGATACCCGAAGTCTTGAGTCTATGATAAAATATCTAAAAAAAGATATGCTGGAACAGTTTAAATTAACCGAATATGATGTTTATATAAAAGGCGAAATCAACAATACCGAAACTTTTATTCAAAGCGTTAAAAGCATTATAGAAAGTAATTCACATTAGTTCAACCATCATTATTATAACTTAACTACTGTGCTATTTTATTGTATTCATCCATTGCTTTATTAGGATCTGCGGTTGCATATTCGTTCTCGGGTTCTGGAATTACATGAATTTTTGAATCACTTAAAGCAACTATAGCAGAACAAACGTAAACGCCAATTTTACCTTCGCTGTATTTATAGTCCAATAACGTTAGCTTCACGATTTCATTGATCGAAAGTTCATAATAATTTCCGTAACGAATGATCTTAAAATAAATTTCTTTAGTATCTACGATTTCAAATTGGTTGGTTTGAATATTTTCGAAAACAAAATTATTTTTCACATCCTTTTCATTAAATCCCCAGGCTCTAAATTGCACAAACCCATTTACAAAATCAATTGAGATGTAATAAGCCGTTCCTTGTTCATCACATTCGATGACAAAACCGGTTTTTCCCATTCCTTCGACAGCCAATGTTCCTTCCCAGACAAAATTTTCCGATGGTTTATCAAAACAAAAAACTTCATAACCGCTTCGGCAGCCCATTCGCCATTTATTTTCATTTTCAACCTCAAAATTTGCCGACGGATTTCCTAAAATAGGTACCGGAATAGGCAAGTTTTTTTGTTGAATGGTTCTTTGGTACAGCGTTCTCCAGTGATGATAGGTCTTTAATAACAATCTTCCATTACTATCAACATCCAGCTGTTTTGGTGGCGGAATCACGCGAAGTGTATTCACATTTCCTCCCACGAAGTAAAAATTATAAATGAGATAATACTCGCCTTCTTTTACAATTCTTGCGGCGTAATTACCTTGCGGCATTAATACATTATTATGAAAGGCGTGGTATTCTCCTTTAAAATCAGGAGAAAACCAGTAACGCACTTTGATATCTTCGCGAATTGAACCCAGCAAATAATGCATTCCTTTTATTTCTACCACGCAGGGACATTCGATATCATCATATACATACGCTACGTGCAGCGGTTTTTGCAGCACAAAACCTTTTTCTTCTCTTTTTGCAACTCCTATACAACCTCTTCTGTATGTAGGTCCTACAGCGCTACGGGCACAAATAAGCAGATAATCTTCTCCTTCAAATTCATATTTATAAGGATCTCTGAAACTAAGCCATTCACGCGGATTATTCTCTCTGCTTTCATAATACGGAGCATTACTTCGCAATGGTAATCCATATTGATTGTCTTTTGTCCAGTGAATTAAATCAGGCGAAACTGCGCGCCCTACTTTTTGGGTTATTCCTTTGTCCTGACGTTTTAAACCTGTGTAATACATTTCGTAACCTTCTCCGGCAGAGTTTTTACTAACATGCATTGTCCATAACATATCATCATCCCACTCACCCGGATCGCCTACAAACAAAGCATTCTTTACTCTTTTCCAAGAAAGACCATCTTTTGATACTGCATGCGCAATATAATCGTGATTGGGAATAATAAGATGAAATAAATGATGCACTCCGCTCTCATCTATAAACACATCAACGTCTCCTATTTCCCAATTACTAAATCCTGAACCTGAATACATATTTAACCTATTTTATTATTTAACATATTGTGTCATTTTTTGTCATCCTGAGCGAAGTCGAAGGACCGCAAACAAAATCACCAATCTTTGTCGAAATTCCACATTTCAAGGGATTAAAATCCCTTGCTACAATATGAATCGTTCCTTCGGAACTTTCTAAAGACAACGATAATCCGGACATCTCAAAGAATAACCAACATCTGTTATTTATTTAATTATTTTATAATGTTTTAACCCTTCTAAAATACCGGAAGAAGCTGAATCTTTGGCCACATAAATACTTTTTGTAGTTTCATAATCAGCCAATTCAACACTACGATTTCCTACGATGATTCCTTTTACAGCACCTCTGAACATATCGATATCATTTCCGGAATCTCCAGCAGCAATAACATTCGATAAAGGAATAGACCATTTACGGCATAAAAATTTGATAGCATTTCCTTTTGAGGCTCTTTTAGGGATAAAGTCAAGAAACTCGCCGTGACTCGGAATAATATTTACTTTGTACCAACCTGTACCTAAAACTGCAATTAACTGCTCGTGATCGTATTTTTCTTTATCATAATAATACGATATTTTATAGGGGTTTTGCGCTTCTTCTTCCTGCAATCGCAACCACGGAACTTCTTTTAGACGGTTGACAATATCTTCTCTTTTCCATCGACCGGCCAAAAATTTAGCCCAGCCTTTATCTAAAATATAATCTTTACCATTTGTATAATAAATCTCAGTCCCTACAGAGCAAATAATAAAATCCGGCAATGGAAATTGTTCTTCGTCGATCACTTGTTTTACCAATGCTAAATTTCGTCCGGATGCCAGTGCGAATGCCATTTTATCGGTACGATTGATCAAATGTTCTTTGAGTTCTCTTAGTCCGGGGTTGTTTAATTTTGGTTCTATCAATGTACCGTCGATATCCGAAACAAATAAATGTTCCACCTTACGTTTTAATCTTTCGATATTAATATTAGGATAATGCTGTTTTTTGATTCCTGAACCTGATGATAAGGATAAATTTTCATTGACCAAATCAACATATTGATTGACATGGCTTAACCAGCTATAATGTTTCTGAATATTAATGGCGCCATTGTTCGAATAATATTTCCATTGATTTTCATTGGTTAAAATATTTCGTAATGCTTTTTTGATTTCGTTTTCATCCAGTGGATCTACTAATTCTCCGTTCTGGCAAGTCGGAATAATTTCTGATGGGCCGCCGTTCTTGGTTACCACAACCGGTAATCCGGAACTTGCCGATTCAATTACGGTTAAACCGAAGTTTTCATGCAAGGCCAAATTCACAAAAACACCTCTTTTTTCGGCTGCATAACGGTAAATAATCGAAACCTCATTTTCTACATCATGTTTTTTCGGAATGGCCATTTTTCCGTACAAATCATACTTATCCATCAACAGCAATAAATCTGTCAAAACATCTTTTTCAGATTCCGGCATTTTTGAAATATCTTTTCTGATTCCGGCAAAAATGACCAGATTGGCAATGCTTTGCAGTTCTTTGTCTTTACCATAAACTTCAATTAAGGTATGAAGATTTTTATGGCGATCAGGTCGTGAAAGCGCCAGAATAAAAGGCTTGTGCGGATTTATTAAAAATTTCGAAATAGTCTCTGCTACCCAATATTTTCTTTGCTCCTCCTCCATTTGTTTTTCAGAGTCCTGCTCCTTTTGGTAATAAGGAACAAATTTTCTGGTATCGATTCCCGGCGAAATAGCGTGGTATTTTGCTAATTCAAAATTTTTATAAGGTTTATAGGTTTCAATTTCCTGTTCTGTCGAGCTAACAATAAATTCAGATAATTCTAATGTTTTTTCTTCGGCAGCGATTCTTTGCGTGAATTTGAATTTCTTTTCGATTTCTTCTTCGCTCAAACCACTTTCGAGCAATTTACTTTTTTTATGAAAACCTAAAGAGTGCCCGGTATGTGCGAAAGGAATATTTAAAATAGTAGATAATTCGCTGGCTACATATCCTGCGTCGCCATAATGCGAATGAATCCAGTTTGGGAATATATCGTGAAGTTTGATATGCTGAACAATTCCGTTTACAAAAGTGTCTAAGCCTTCCCATAATTGTTCTTTTGCTTTGTACTTTTTTCCCAGAAAAGGAATACGTCTTATGTCTAATTTATCATTAATGATTTCGATAGGCACTGCATATTCAGGAGAAAGATTTGGATCGTCAATTAATCTTGTAAAAAGGTGAACATGTTCTACATCTTCGTGTTGTGATAAAAACTCAGCAAGTTCGTATACGTATTTTGTTTGTCCGCCATTATCAGCATCTCTACCAATCTCCAAACCAGAACCTTTTAAGAGTCCGTGAATGTTGATTAATGAAATTCGTAATTTTGTCATCATTGTCTTTTATTTGTTAGAATTTTTAAGGTACGAAAAATCGAGCAGTTTTGCCCAAAATCATAAAAAAAATAACAGGATTATTAACATTTACAAACAAAAATGTAAGAATGATGGTGGTTGCAAAGTAAATTTTATGATTTTCGAAAAACACGAAAAAAAATCAAAAATGTGGAATTGAAGATTTACAAAAACAAAAGTTTAGCCACAGATTATAGGATTAAAATGATTTGAAAATCTTTGAAAATCATAGCTATTTCGTCGCAAAAAAAGCCACGAATTCACGAATTTAAAAATTGTTTAATTATTGGCTATAAATATATCGCTTCTACGGAGCTATAAAAACGTGTTAGTACGATTGCTATATAATTATTCTTCAGGCAGCAGATCATCTAAATCAGATGTTTTATAAAACTTAAGATCGTTTAGCTTCATGTATTTACAAATGAATTCTAAGGTTTCTATTTTTGTCTGATAATTTTCGGTTACATTTTTAACGGGTTTATGACCGCATAAAAGTAAAATTTTGTTGTGTTTTTTGGCATAATCCAGCAATTCTAAAACATACGGAATACTAAAATGTATATGGCTATTATCGATATCAAAAGCAAATACTATTTTTGAGTTGCTAAAAAAACTGTCTTGTTTCTCCGGAGCTTCGCCTCCAAAAGCTCTTCCTCTAATAATTTTATAATCATTGGATAAAGCTTTATCAAGTGCGTCAGATCTTTCTCCGTACGGATAGGCAAATGTCGTAACATTAAAACCTAATCGTTTCATAGAGATAATCATAGGATCTATTTCCTGTTGCATATAAGCATCGATTCCGTGTTGGTTAACAAATTTTACGGCATTGTAATGATGGTAGCCATGACCGGCAATTTCGTGACCTTCCTTTTGCAATTGAAGAAGTTTTTTAATCTGAGGTTTTCCAATCGAGTCTATTCTGCAAACATTAAAAGTAGCTTTCCATCCGTATTTTTTCAAAGCCTGATCGGCCTCGTACCATTCATCAACATACGCATCATCAAAAGATAAAATTACACCTGCTTTGTACGGTTTCGATTCTGGTTTTTGTTTTTTGGTTTCGCAGGAAAAAAAAGTTAAGAACATTAAAAACAGTATTATTTTAGTGTAGAATAGCTTCATATATTACTTTTTTATTTAAAAAAATTTAGGTTCCCGATAACCTTTACGGAATTTTAAAGATACCAATTTCTACATTACAAAAATTCAATTTATAGGCTACTATATTCTTTTACGATTCTTTGCTCACGGTGATACTTTTAGTTACTTTTATCACAACAAATTTGATTCTTATCCGGTTATGAATAAAGTATTATTAGTTGAAGATGATCCAAGAGTGGCTTCGTTTATTACGCGAGGACTTGAGGAACATCTTTATGAAGTTAAAACCATTACCAAAGGTTTTGATGCTATAAAAGAAGTGATGGAAAACGAATATAACATTATTATTCTCGACATCATGCTTCCTGATATTACCGGATTTGAAGTTTGTGAAGTTTTAAGGAGCCGAAAAATAATTGTTCCGATCCTTATTTTGAGCGCACTCGATACACCACACGAAAAAGTAAAAGGCCTGCAGGCCGGAGCCGATGATTATCTTGCCAAACCATTTTTATTTGAAGAATTATTAGCCCGAATAAACGCGCAGCTTCGTCGTGCCGAATTCAGTACCGGAATTCTGGATTTTCAGTCGTACGCCGGAGTCGAAATAAATATGAAAGAACAAAGTGCTGCCAGAGACGGGAAAGAACTAAATCTATCTTCGAGGGAATTAAAGCTTTTGATATTTTTTATGAAAAACCGCGAGAAAGCCTTATCCCGAATTGAAATTGCTCAAGCGGTCTGGAATATCGATTTTGATACTACTTCAAATACTGTAGATGTTTATATTAATTATCTCAGAAATAAAATCGACAAGAACTTCCCTACTCCGCTCATTCATACTATAAAAGGAACAGGATATATGCTCAAACAAAAGAGTTATGAATCTTAAAAATAAATTAGCTGCCAATTCTACTTTGCTGTTTGCTTTTATTACCGGGCTTCTTATGGCTGGATCTTTCCTTTTGTTCAAAAGTCACATGAAGGATCTTTATTTTGATAATCTTGAAGATCACGCGATGACAACGGCTCTTTTTTATTTTGAAAAAGATGAAATCAAAGAATTTAACAGTCAACGTTACAAACAAATTGAACTTCAGTACAAACGCATCAACAACGAATCGATTCGGGTTTATGATACTAAAACAAACCAACTTTATGTACGAGATACTATTGATTTTGATTTAAGCGAAAAGGACTTAAAAAACATTAAAAAAGAAAAGCTGCAAACCTTTACAAGAGGCGACAGACAATTTGTAGGTTTATTTTATAATGACAATCAGGGCGATTTTATTATTATAGTTTCCGGAATCGACCGCGCCGGCAATCATCAATTGGAGATGCTTGGCCTTATGTTTATTTTGTTTTATCTCGCCGGGATTCCTTTAAATTATCTTTTAGGAACTTTCTTAGCCAAACAAACTTTCCGTCCGTTTACAGAAGTTATCGCAAAAGTAAACAACATAACAACCGAGAATCTTCATTCGAGATTAGATGTGCCGCAAGCGAGTGGAAAAGATGAAATTAAAGAATTGGTTACTACCTTCAATTATCTTCTGGAAAGATTAGAAAGTGGTATCATGATTCAGAATAATTTCCTGAAAAATGCTTCACACGAATTGAAAACGCCGCTTACTATTATTATAGGAGATCTGGATGTTTCGCTGCAGCAACCCAGAACAAATAAGCAATATGAAGAGATATTAAAATCCCTTCGTAAGGATGCATTACATCTTAAAGCAACTCTCGAAGGTCTTTTGGTTTTATCCGGATTGGAGCTTTCAGAACCTCAACAAATGGAAACCATCAGAATCGATGAGATTTTATGGAATGTTCTTGAGAAAAAAGCTATCGAATATCCGGAATCTAAGGTTTCTTTCAATTTGAATGCCATAGCAGATCAGGAAGATTTACTTTCTATTTATGCCAATAAACACATGCTTTTTATAGCCTTATATAATATAGTAGATAATGCTATAAAATTCTCCTCTCCTGCTCCGGTTGCAATTTTTGCCCTTTCAAACGAAAACAAACTTGTCATTAAAATTACCGATCAAGGTCCCGGAATTTCAGATACTGATAAAGAATCTATCTTCGATCTCTTTTTTAGAAGCGATAATACGCGCCACATTCAGGGGCAAGGTTTGGGGCTTTTTATCACGATGCAGATTCTTAAACTTCATAATATTAATTTAATAGTAGATTCTGAGTTGGGGAAAGGGACTTCGTTTTCTTTGGTGTTTCCTTAAATGTTTTTGTTTCACGCAGATTTTGCAGATCGAGCAGATTAAATTGATTAAAAAATAAGCTTAAATCTGTGCAAATCTGCGTAAAAAATTCTTAACTCAAAGTTAACCACAATCTTGTCATCCCGAGGCACGAGGGATCTCCGCAAGAAACTCCGCAATCAAAATCGTCAATCTTTGTAGAGCTACTTACGAAGATCCCTCGTTCCTCGGGATGACAAAAACACGCAGACAACTCACGCAGATTGAGCAGATTTAATTTGATATAATAGACACAGATTAAAGGATTAAATTGATTTAAAAAAAATCTGCTTAAATCTTTTTAAATCTGCGTGAAAAAATTCAACACATAGAAAACATATAACCACAGATCAAATTAATTAAAAAAAATCTGCTTAATCTGCAAAATCTGCGTGAAAAAAAACTTAACACAAACCATAAACAATTCTCTATTTTAAGTCACAATGTTACTATTCGATGATGTCACTTTTTACAATCGGTAACATTTACATAACACTCTAATCTTTTTCTAATCTACTTTAAATCCAGCTTTAATGTACTTATTTTTAGCATTTTACTCAAGTAACTGATTTTAAAGAGATAATTCCTTTTTCTTGAAATAACACCTTCATAATCCTAACTTAACAATGAATTGTTTTATGATTTTAAGTTAACAAAAGCGTTAAATCTGATCGAAACAAAGGGAGTTTCTTTGTCAAATAAAAACTAAAACAACATGACAAAACTAAAACTCTTTTTTTCGGCATTCATGCTTCTTGTTATGGGGAACATTTTTGCTCAAATTACAACCTCATCTTTATCTGCAAAGGTTAGCGATGGTACAAGTCCGCTTACCGGCGCTGAGGTTACACTAACACATTTACCTACTAATGCAGTTTACAGAGCTGTAACCGACAAGCAAGGTAGATTTAGTTTCGAAAATTTAAATGCCGGCGGACCTTACGAACTTGAAATTAAAAGTTCAGAAACCAAAGATTATTCTAATGCACAAATACATTTAGCATTAGGCGACAATGATTTACCAACAATTGTAGTGGGTAAAACAGATAATAATGTATTAGAAGAAGTGGTGATTACAGGTTCTAAACCATCGTCTAAAAATAACGGAACAAGTATTAATGAGAAAAAAATTAATGGTTTACCGTTGATCAACAGAGGGATTCAGGATGTTACTAAACTGGTTCCTCAAAGTTCAAACAACTCTTTTGCAGGAACGAACTTTAGATACAACAACGTAACCATTGACGGTTCGATCAATAATGATGCAATTGGTTTTAGCCCGTCTTTAGGTGGTCAGTCCGGAACTTCAGGAATGCCTGGAAGCAGCACGCGCTCGAACTCTATAAGTTTGGATGCAATACAGGATATTCAGGTTTATATTGCTCCTTACGACATTAAATTAGGAAACTTTTTAGGAGGAAGCGTTAATGCTGTTACCCGCAGTGGTACAAATGAAGTAACAGGATCTATTTATAGCTATGGCAGAAATGCTGCTATTACGGGTCCTAATAATGCTGGTGACGGTTCTAAAATGCCAAATTCTTTTGGTGATTACCAAGTTGGTTTCAGACTAGGTTTACCCATTATCAAAGACAAATTGTTCTTTTTTACCAATATGGAATATGCCGAAAGAACCGATCCTTTGTTCTACAATGCAGGACAAACAGATTCTAACGGAAAATTGACTTCATTGGTTGATAATGCTACAGCAGAGCAAATTTCAAACTTCGTAAAAACAAATTACGGATTTGATCCGGGAAGTTATGGTGCTTACAACAACTTTGCAAAAAACCAAAAATTCTTCAATAAATTAGATTGGAAAATTAATGATAAACACGCTCTTTCGTTACGAAACAATACGGTTATTTCTCAGGCTTCGAATTTAGAACGTGACGCAGCAAACTTCAGGTTTTCAAGCATGGATTTCACGCAAAAAAACCAATCTGTTAGTACGGTTTTAGAATTAAAAAGTCATTTCAATAGCCAATGGTCAAACTCATTCCTTGCAAGTTATTCGGCTATTAAAGATTATCGTGATCCAAAATCATCAAATGCCATGTTTCCTCAGGCTGAAATTGGTTACAACGGAGGAACAATATTCTTAGGAAATGATCGTGAAGCTACTGTTTTTAATATGAAACAAAATACAGCCGAAATCACGGACAACCTTACTTATAAAACAGGAAATCATACTTTATTGTTTGGTACGCACAACGAATTCTACGACATTAATTACGGATTTGTAAATGCGCTAAACGGAAGAGTTTCATACAAATCTCTTGCAGATTTCATGAATAAACTTCCTACTCGTGTTCGTGGCACGTATCCTTTTGACGGTTCTACAAGAGATGAAATCTTTAATAACCCGTATGCTAAATTCAAAGTAAATCTTTATAGCGTTTATGTACAGGATGAGATAAGAATTGGCAACAAACTTAAAGTGACTCCTGGTGTGAGAGTTGATTATACTGATTTGCCAAATAAACCAAAATTGAGCCCTCAGGTACAAAATTCTCCTGCTGATGCTAACTATGGTAATACTTACAGTTACACTCCTTTAAATCAAATTAGTAATAACTTTTTTACTACCGCATTAGTTTCTCCAAGAGTTGGATTTACCTATAATGTAGACGAAGATAAAACCCTTGTTTTAAGAGGTGGTTCTGGAGTATTTACAGGCAGAATTCCTTTTGCATGGTTAGGATATGCGTATTATAATGATGGTGTAGGTTACGGAAGTTATGACAAAAATAACCTTACAGCAGCTCAGGTTACAGCAGCAGGTGATCCTTTGGCAAACAATGGTTTGAATGGATACCACGATGCTACGCCAAAAGTTCAGGCAGATTTAGTAGATAATAAATTTAAAATGCCGGCTGTTTTAAGAAACTCTTTGGCAATCGATAAAATTATCGGTGGCTATAAATTTACAACCGAAGGTATTTATACTAAAGTAATTCGTGATCTTGAGTTTCAACAGGTAAATAAGACCGATAACCCAACTTATTTTTCTTATGATACCAATCACCAAATGCCAATTTATGCCGCAAACATAAACCCAGCTTTTTCTAATGCTTACTTATTATCAAATACTAATAAAGGATACCGATACAGCATTACTGAAATGGTTTCGAAATCATACGATTTTGGTTTGAATTTTATGGTGGCGTACACTTATGGAGATTCTCGTGACGTTACAAACGGAATTCGTAACTCTATGGAAAGTAACTTCCAGATGAATCAGTCATTGACACCTAACGATCCTCAATTGGCCACTTCGAACTTTAATATCAAACACAGAATTGTTTCTAATGTTGGATATGCGGTAAAACTGGCTGACAACAATACTTTCTCTGCTAATGTGTATTTTAATGCACAATCTGGAAATCCGTTTTCATGGGGATTTGTAAACTCAACCATTGCAGGAACAGGACAAGCAGCAGGTTTAGCTTATATCTTTAAAGATGCAGCAGAAGCAGCTAAATATATCGGTGTAAGTGCAGCAGGTGTTCCATCCGCTACAGCGGCTCAACAGGTAGCAGATTACGAAGCTTTCATTAACGGAAATGATTATTTGAAAAGCAGAAGAGGAACATTCACACAAAGAAATGGTGATACAACTCCATGGAACATTCAGGCAGATTTGAAATTAACGGATGAAATCAAAGTTCAAAAAGTAGGTACATTCCAAATTTCATTTAGTATGGCCAATGTTGGAAACCTTATCAACAAAGATTGGGGAAGAAGCTATTTTGTTCCAAACACTTACAATTCGACAGCTAACCTTGGGTTAACAAAATCAGGAAACTTAGGCGGAGTTGCTACTGGCGATCCAACGTACACTTTCCAAAAACCTACGGCTACACCTTATACTATAGATCAATTGGCTTCAAGATTCCAAGGTCAGCTTGGATTGAGATATTCGTTCTAAAGATTTGTGTTTTATTTTTTTTACTTGTCCCCCAGTTTCACACCCTTATGAAACTGGGGGACTTTTTTTATTTAAAACTTAAATAAAAATTCCAATCAATTGATTTTAAAATTCCAATTTTTTAAATTCCAAATTCCAATTGTTGGTCTATAAATTTGTTGGATTTTGGATTTTGGATTTTGGATTTTGGGTTTTGGAATTTGGAATTTGGAATTTGAAATTTTATCCCTCCAGCGGTAAAATAAACTTAAAAGTACTTCCTTTTCCAAATTCACTTTCGGCCCAAATTTCGCCTTGGTGTTTTTTTATAAATTCACTGCAGAGTAATAATCCCAAACCATTTCCGCTTTCGTTTTCTGTTCCTTTCTGAATTACTTTGGCATTAATTTTAAAAAGTTTTTCTTTTATATTATCAGGAATTCCAATACCATTGTCCGTGATCGATACTTCTGCTTTTTGGTTTCTCTTTTTAATCGTGATACTAATTTCTCCTTGCTGATCCGTAAATTTAATGGCATTGGTCAGCAGATTTCGCAAAACAGTATCAATCATGTATTTATCGAGTTTTACTTCTATAATTTCGGTCGATTCAAACTTAAGATCTATGTTTTTATTTAATGCTGTATTTCTGTTAAGTGCTATGTTCTCTTCAATCAGGGTATTCAATACTACTTTTTTAGGACTGTATTCAATCATTCCCGTTTGTACCCGCGACCAGTCTAAAAGATTCTCCAGCAGCTTATAAATGTTTTTGTTCGATTCGTGGAGCATTCCTGTAATTTCCCTAATCTCTTCACGACTGTAAGCATCAATTTCCTCAGCTAATATTTCTGATAATGCAACCGATGATCCCAACGGGCCTTTTAGATCGTGCGCTATAATCGAAAAGAATAAGTTTTTATCGTTTAAAAGCTTTTTGATTTTAAGATCTTGTTTTTCTTTTACCAGCAACAAAAATCCTACTGTACCAATAAGAGTGAGCAAAAACAAACTAATACTGTACAAACTGTCGAAAACGCGGTACGAAAAAAAATATTCCTGCGGATTGATATAATTATAAACTGCACGTATGAAGATTAAAATTTCAAAAACAGCGTAGCCCAGTAAATAAAACATCCGAAAAAGATTATTTCCTTTTTCTCTGAAATAATTAATTGTTGGCGGCAAAAAAATGGCAAAAATTCCCAGTGACATAATTACAATTCGGGTATTCACCTTACTCTCTAATAATGTTGCAATATTAAAAACTGCTATTGCAACAATGGTTATGCCTATTTGCAAGCGATTACACCTTCTTGATTTCAATTTGAGCATCGATAACATCGCTATTGTTTCATAGCAGCATCCGCACAAAATGATAGAATTGGCAATATTAATAGAAATAAAATCCGGGATTATGTTTCTTAAAAAAATAAGAACCCAACCAATGGTCAGGGTTATTTTTCCGTAGCCAAAAATGTTTAATTTTCTTTTGTTTTCAATCGAAGCATACGAAAACGAATAACTAAAAATGAGAATGCAAATAAATAAGTTTCCCCAAAAATAAAGCAGGAAAACTGTTTTTGGATCCAGTGGTGAAAATTCAGGCATTATAGACTTTAGTAGGTTAAGAAAGTACACAAATATACAAATTCATGCTGTAATGTTATATTACACTGAGTTCATTGGTTATTAAACGATCTTGGTGACAAAATATTTCAAAATTTATTTCTGTTTTTATTTAAAACAAATTGAATTCATCTTTAAAGATTATAACTATTTTTATGTTCTAAGGAAAAATTGAATTAAAGCATTAATTAAAAACAGGATGAGAATAATGATTATGGGGGCCTCGGGAGCCGGCGCAACAACACTTGGCAATTCTTTCGTAAAAAATAATACCCGTTTTTTGCACCTGGATTCTGACGAGTACTTTTGGGAAAAAACAGATCCTCCTTTTCAGGAAGCAAAACATTATGAGGAACGCAATTCCTTATTCGAAACCGATTTTTATTCTCAGGAGAATGTAGTTGTTACCGGTTCTATATTTCGTTGGAAAACAAATTATAAAGATCTATTTGATCTTGTTGTTTTATTATATATTCCGCAAGAAATCAGATTGCAAAGATTGGCTGACAGGGAAATCTCGAGATATGGAAATAAAATACTTTTTGATGAAAAATTAAACACCAAATACAAGGCATTTCTAGCCTGGGCTGCCGAATATGATTTGGAAGAAAATACCACCAGCAGAAGTTTTAAACAGCAAAAGCAATGGCTAACCGAAGTAGAATGTACGACTTTGTTTCTGGATGGTGATTTAACGGTAAAAGAAAGGCTTGAGCTTTTACAAAATTATATTGTATAGACCAAATTTGTTCACTTTCCTGCTAAGCAACAAGATATCAATCAGGAGAATATTGTCGGTTCGTTTTCCAGAAAACTTTCCATTGTATAATCGGCTAAACTTAAATTAAGATCTTCATTTCCGTTTGTAAACGCAACGACTTTCATACCTGCCTTTTTTGCGGCCATCATTCCCGAATAAGAATCTTCGATAACAATGCAATTTTCAGGCTCGATTCCTAATTCTTTCGATGTCATTAAATATATAGCGGGATCAGGTTTTCCTAATGGTACAAATTCTGCCGAGAAAATGATATCAAAATAGTCAGCAATACCCGCTTTTTCTAACACTACAGGTATTATTTTATAAGGAGAATTTGTTGCGAGACCTATTTTAAAACCATTGTCTTTAAGTTTTTTTATAAAAGATTCGATACCATTTATTTCGCTTCCATCCTGCTCTACCAAGTGCATTACTCTCGCGACCACCATTTCTTCAACCTCTTCCAGGCTTTTACTTTCCCAGGGAAATTTTTCATACCAAAACTTTGTTACTTCTACAGTTGTCATTGTTTTGGTTCGATTGGTAAATTCTTCATTTAATGTAACTCCAAGTGAAGAGAAAACTTCAAATTCAGCTTTTTGCCAAAACGGTTCCGAATCAATAATTACACCATCCATGTCGAAAATAACTGCTTTCATAAAGTAACGGAATTCGAGTTTACTATCACTCTGATTGAGCTGCAAAAATAAATCTTTTTAATTTTAGAATTGAAAAACAAAAGGATTAAAGCTAAAAGTATTTCTCAATATTTTCCAACTAAAATCAAAAGTGCCTTACTATTCATATGATATAGCTATAAACCGACTATAAGTATTCTCTTTTCTGCTTATTAAATAATAATTTCATAATAACTCTGTTTTACTGATAGTTACAATATTAATTTTGTAAATTTATTCGTTCAAATAAACGAAATCCGTTTCTACAAGCCTAAAAAAATATTTCTTCATTACGTTATTCAATAAAAATCATCTTTTGTACTTGAATAATGAATCCGCATAATTCTATTCGTTACCCATCAAAATTTATCTGACACTAAAAATAGGTTTCATGACAGGAAATAGTCGTTCCGTAACATCTTTTTCTGGATATAGGTAACAGATATCTAATTTTAAAACTGATTAAATAACAGCCATTAATTAATGAAGCATTTTACTGAAGTATAAATTCTAAGTTTTTTGCTTTTTAATAGTTTCTGTTCCAAATCTAAAATATAGAATTTTATTTACAAAAACAGGTAAAAATACCTGTAAATAAGATACTTATAAAAAGTACATTAGCATTCTATTACAATTTTATTAAACCTGTTTGAAGAAAAACAGGATCGCTACAAAACTAAATCTAATCATTAACTATTTAAAACATTAAATTATGGAAGAATTCATTGGAGTTGTAAAACTTTTTGCAGGAAATTTTGCTCCGAGGGGCTGGGCTTTGTGTAACGGGCAAATAATGTCGATTGCACAAAATAATGCCTTATTCGCAATTTTAGGTACTACTTACGGAGGGAATGGCCAAACAACATTTGCATTACCTAATCTTCAGGGTTCAACAGCTATTGGAGCAGGAAATGGTGGTGGATCAAACTACGTTCTTGGACAAGTTGCTGGTACACCAACTGTTTCTCTTTTAACAAGCAATTTGCCTGCTCACGTGCATGCAGGACCTGGTAAAATATCTGTAAGTGCATCAAATGCGACAGATTCAACTCCAGTAGCCGGTGCGTCAATTGCCGCACCTGGATCTGTTATATCCAGAGTCTTTACTCCAACGTTAGGATTTACAACTGCAACCCCAAGTGTAGATTTAACAACTAATGTTACAACAGGTGCAACAGGTAGTAATATTCCTGTTTCTATCATGCAGCCTTATGTGGCATTAACTTATATTATCTGCTTAGAAGGTATTTTCCCTACAAGAAATTAATAGCTTATTTTTTAAGGCTGTAGGACCATTTTGGTATTTCGCTAAAATCGTACAGCAACTGAATTCCTGAATAATCATTGATACTATAAAGAGATACAACACAAAACGGATTTGTTATATAAGACTCAGCGGTTTTTAATTCAATGTTGTCAAATACTTTAATTTCAGTAAAAATGCAAACATCAGGACATTCAGTAAAATTTTCGGGCAGATCATAAAAGTCACTTTCAAATTTAGAATTATGACCTAAACTGCCAAGTTCTTTGCTTATTGTAAATAATCTATCAACAAATACATGATGAGGATAGGGCTGCAATTGTTTGTGGCCCTTTATCTCTTCTTTGGCATTTTTAAGTGATGGCTCGTAATCAAAAAAAGTGTAGGCCAGATCTATTCTTATTTCTTCGGGAATTAAAATTGCGTGTTCAGGCAGCTGCTTAACAATATTTTTCACTATAGCAACTTGTGGTTCACGGGTTAAAGCATAGTGCATGGTTTCAGATATGGCCAGATCTATTGTAAAATCTTCTGGTTTTGTATAAGTCGTGGCATCCGTTTCAATTAATTGTAAGGAGTATTCGTCAAGACCAATTACTGTTAAAAGATGGCGAACAGATTGTATTGATTCTGCATTAATATCTAATAAAATGGCATTAATCCTCTCTTTATTAAATAATGGAAGTAAAGGCAGAATTAAAGTGGCATAAGGTCCACAGCCTGCATAAAGTATATTGATGCTTTTTTGAGGAAAGTCATCGGATAATTTAGTTATGGCCTTGTAAATTCCTTTTAGAAAATAAATGGTACGCAAATAGTCATCTATACAATCTGCCGCACCGGAACTTGATAAGGCAATACCACCTTTTACAGAAACTTCATTTCCATCAGAATGTTGAACTTCAGAAAGGCTGCTGTAAAAATCAGAAAGAGCTTTGGCACATTTTGCATGATCAGTAACCGTATTTGATTGAATGATAGATTGAACAATAATCGCAAGCTTTTGTTTATTCATAACTTCAAATTTAATTATGATTTGAAGTTGGAAATTTAAGACAAAAATGTAATGCAACAATGCAAAAAAAATTAATTCAATATCAGAAAATTATGAAAAAATTCTACTTATTATTAATTCTTCTGTTTTTTTCAATGCAGTTTCTTACTGCACAAACGACGGAGACATTTGAAGCTGCAACAATAGGATCATCGAGTTTTACAAGTGCGGCTAAAACATTCAATCTTACCAGCAGTTATGTAAGCTTTGCTGCATCTCAAGGTATTGGTTTGGGTTATAATCAATCTAACAGGTATATACAAGTTGCAGATTCAGCCGGACCTGAAGGTTTGGGACAATCAGGAACTGTTACCGCCGCTACGGGCACTTTTAAGGTTAGTAGTTTATGGATCTATCTAACCGGAAATTCTGCTCAGGATGCAAGTGTTACTAGTAATGGCGCTGCAGGATCAGTTACCTTTAGAGGAAAACTGGGCGGTGTAACACAATTTACGGTTGTAAAAAATACAACTGGAGCTAATACTGGATATGGGCTTCCCGGCAATGGTTTTTTACAAGTGAATTTTGCCACAGAAGGCGGCAACAACAACACAAATTTTATAATTGATCAGCTTGAAATTCAACTAAGCAGCAATTATGATTATTTTGCTGTAGATAATTTTGCATGGAATAATGGAGCAGTTGCTCCAACTGTTACAACTACTGCCGCTACAACTGTTAAATCTGTTTCGGCAACACTTGCGGGTGATGTAACTGCAGATGGTGGTGATGCCAACATAGAAAGAGGGATTGTTTGGGGTACTACTGTAAATCCAACTACGGCAAATACCAAAGTTCAAATGGGAACTGGTACAGGAACATTTTCAAATGTTGTAACGGGACTACCTCCTGCTACAACAATTCATTTTAGAGCTTATGCCATAAATAGCGGAGGAACAAGTTATGGAAGTGATCTGACTTTTACAACCGGAGCAGCATTAAGCACTTCATCAATTTCACAGACTAATGTAAGTTGTAATGGCGGAACTAATGGTACTGCTTCTGTTGTAGTAACAGGCGGCAGTACTAACTATACCTATTCATGGTCTCCATCAGGAGGAACAAATGCAACAGCATCAGGACTTGGTGTTGGCAACTATACAGTAACCATTACAGATAGTGAATTAACTCAAATTACAAGAATTTTTAATATCACACAGCCTTTAATACTTAACGGAACTCCGTCAACAACTGCAGTTTCCTGTTTTGGAGGCTCAAATGGTACCGCTACTGTTGTTGCATCCGGAGGAACTTCCGGATATACGTATTTATGGTCAAACGGAGCTACAACAGCAACGGCTACAGGACTTTTACCGGGAACTTATTCTGTTACTATTACAGATGCAAATTCTTGTTCAAGAACTATAAACAATATATTGGTAGGACAGCCGTCGGCTATTCTTAATGGTACGGCTTCTACAACTGCCGTTTCTTGTTTTGGAGGATCTAACGGTACCGCTACAATTCTTGCATCCGGAGGAACACCTTCTTATACTTACTTATGGTCTAACGGTGCTACAACAGCAACGGCTACAGGACTTACTGCAGGAACTTATAGTGTTACTATTACAGATGCAAATTCTTGTACAAGAACTATAAACAATATATTAGTAGGACAGCCCTCGGCTATTCTTAACGGTACGCCTTCTACAACTGCGGTTTCTTGTTTTGGAGGATCAAACGGTACAGCTACAATTTTGGCATCGGGAGGAACACCTTCTTATACTTATTTATGGTCTAACGGTGCTACAACTGCAACGGCCTCAGGACTTGCTGCAGGAACTTATAGTGTTACTATTACAGATGCTAATTCTTGTACAAGAACTATAAATAATATATCGGTAGGACAGCCTGCATCAGCTCTTACCGGAACTACAAGTACAACACCTGTTTCTTGTAATGGAGGAACTAATGGTACTGCAACTGTTACTCCAATAGGCGGCACTTCAACTTATACTTATTTATGGTCGAATGGTGCTACATCTGCAACAGCTTCAGGGCTTGCGGCTGGAAATTACAGTGTAACGATTACAGATGCAAATTCATGTACCTTTACTATAATCAATATTGTAGTAACTCAGCCTCCTGTATTAAACGGAACTCCGGCTGTAACAAATGTTTCTTGTAACGGAGGATCTAATGGTGTTGCTTCTATTACTGCATTTGGAGGTACTCCCGGCTATAGTTATTTATGGTCGAACGGAGCTACAACTTCTGCTATTACCGGACTTGCTGCCGGAACTTACAGCGTAACGATTACAGATGCTAAAGGTTGCACAAAAATTATAAATAATATTACAGTAGGTCAGCCATCAGTATTAACGGCATCACAAGGTGCAGTAAACAATGTAAGCTGTAACGGCGGATCTAACGGTTCTGCAACGGTTTCGGTTTCTGGAGGAATTCCCACATATACCTATTCATGGTCGCCTTCTGGAGGTACTGCTGCAACTGCAAGCGGACTTTCACAAGGTACTTACACTGTAACGGTTACGGATGCAAACTCCTGTCAGACTACTCAAAGTTTTACGATCTCAGAACCTGCACCATTTTCTGTAACAACGTCTCAAACTGATATATTATGTAACGGAGGTGCAACAGGATCTGCAACTGTAAATGTAACAGGTGGAACTGGTGCTTACACCTACTCATGGGCTCCATCTGGAGGTACTGCTGCAACTGCATCAGGACTTACGGCAGGAACTTATACAGTAACAATACAAGATGCGAACTTATGTCAAACAACACGAAGTTTTACTATTATCCAGCCAAGTACATTGGTTGCTACACCAATTTCGCAAACTAATATAGGATGTCGTGGAGAAGCTACAGGATCTGCAACAGTAAATGCAACAGGCGGAACTGGAGCTTACACTTATTCATGGTCACCATCTGGCGGCAGTGCTGCAACAGCAACAGGACTTACTGCCGGAACTTATACGGTAACAATAAAAGATGCGAACTTATGTCAAACAACGCAAAGTTTTACAATTACACAACCAGCAGCAATTCTTTCTGCAAGTACGGCATCAACTGGTGTTAGTTGTTTTGGAGGATCTAACGGAGTTGCTTCTGTAATAGCATCAGGAGGAACATCAGGATATACTTATTTATGGGCACCTCTTGGAGGTACGTCGGCGACTATTACCGGAAGACCTGCAGGAAATTATACTTGTACAATTACAGATGCAAACGGATGTACACTTGTAAAAAACATTACAATTTCGACTCCTACTCAAATAATTGTAACAGCCTCTAAAACTGATGTTTCATGCAATGGAGGTACTAATGGTACAGCAACTGTAAGCGTATCAGGAGGAACAGCAGGATACACATATTCATGGTCTCCAACTGGAGGAACTGCTGCAACTGCATCAGGACTTGCGGCGGGAACTTATACTGTAACTATTACAGATGCGAACACGTGTCAGACTACTGCAAATGTTACTATTGGTCAACCTTCAGTTTTAGCTGCAACAACAGCAAAAACCGATGTACTTTGTAACGGAGGAGCAACCGGAACAGCTTCAGTAAATGTTACTGGAGGAAATGGAAATTATACATACGTATGGTCACCTTCTGGCGGAACAGCCGCAACAGCAACCGGATTAACAGCTGGAAATTATAGTGTATTAATTACAGATGCTGTAGGTTGTAGTTTAAATAAAAACTTTACAATTAATCAACCTTCAATATTAGCCGCTACAACATCTCAAATAAATGCAACTTGTGTTGTTGGCGGGCAAGCTTCTGTTACTCCGTCAGGAGGAACAACTCCTTACACTTATTTATGGTCTAATGGAGAAACAACTCAAACAGTGACAAATTTAGCGGCTGGTAATTATAGCGCTACAATCACAGATGCTAATGGATGTGCAATTACAAAAAACTTTACCATCACTACAATAAATACATTAGTTGCTACTGTATCTCAAACCGATGTTTTATGTAATGGATCAAACACAGGAACTGCAACTGTAGTAGCTTCAGGAGCTCCGGGACCATTTACATATGTTTGGGCTCCAACTGGAGGAAATGCTGCGACCGCAACAGGACTTACAGCAGGAAATTATTCTGTAACGATAACTTCTGTAAATGGATGTTCTATTGTAAAAAACTTTACAATTACAGAACCAACTGCAATAGTTGTTACTCCTTCACAAACAAATATTTCATGTAATGGAGGCGCTAACGGATCAGCTTCAGTAGTGGTAACTGGAGGAACTGGTGCATATACTTACGCATGGACACCTTCTGGCGGAACTGCTGCAACTGCATCAGGACTTACTGCAGGAACTTATACAGTAACTATTAGTGATGCTAACTTATGTCAGACAACACAAAGTTTCACATTAACAGAACCAGCTGCTTTAGTAGCTACACCATCTCAAACTAATGTTTCTTGTAATGGAGGTTCTAACGGATCTGCAACTGTTTCTGTAACGGGCGGAACCGGAGCTTACACTTATATTTGGTCTCCAACTGGCGGAACTGCTGCAACTGCATCAGGACTTGTGGCGGGAACTTATACTGTAACCGTACAAGATGCTAACACCTGTCAAACAACAGCAACTGTTACTATAACAGAACCTGCTATACTTGCAGCAACAACATCACAAGTGAATGTTTCTTGCAGCGGACAAAGTGATGCTTCGGCAACTGTAACTGTAACAGGCGGAACTGGTGCTTATACCTATGCATGGTCACCTTCTGGCGGAACTGCTGCTACAGCAACCGGATTAAGCGCAGGAAATTATTCTGTACTTATTACTGATGCAAACAGCTGTACTTTAACACAAAATGTAACTATCACTACAACTCCCGATGCTACAGCACCAATTCCTGATGTAGCAACTTTGCCAGCTATTAGTAATACTTGTTCTGTTTTATCAGCGCAAATTCCTGTTCCAACAGCTACTGATAACTGTGCGGGAATTATAAATGCTACAACAACTGATCCTTTAAACTACACAGCCGTAGGGAACTATGTAATTAAATGGACATATGATGACGGAAATGGAAATACTTCAAGTCAAAATCAAAACGTTAATGTAACTGCATCTCCTTTAGATCAGGTTACTTTTGCTAATGCTGATTTTACTTATAACGGAAGTGTACGCACCATAGAAGTTGCAAATCTTCCTGCCGGAGCAAGCGTAGTATATGCTACTACTCCATCAACAGGAACACTAAACGGAGCGACTAACGCTGGTATTTATACCGTTACAGCAATAGTTTCACCATCGGTAAGCACGCCTAATTGTTCAGCAATTACACTTACTGCACAACTTACTAACAATAAAGCTGCGCAACAGATTACTTTTGGTGCAATTCCTGCAAAAATCCTTGGAGTGAATAATAACTTCAACTTAGAAGCTACTTCTAATTCTGGTTTGCCAATTCGTTACTCTTTCACTTATACTTCTGCCCTGCCGCCTGCAAATGTTTCTGCAACCGGATTAGTTAATTTGTTAAGATCCGGAAGTTTAACAATCGTAGCGCATCAGGATGGTAATGAAAATTACTTACCAGCAGCAGATGTATCGCAGGTGCTTGTAATTAAAAATAATGACATAACAGTATCAAAAATTACAATTGGTACTAAAGTGTTTGAAAATCCGGCAAAAGAAATTAAGTATTTGATGGAATGCGGAGAAAACAATGTAAATGTTGCCTTCACAAATGAAACGGGAGCAACATTCTCCCCTTCTGCCAATTTTACGATTACGCCTCCTAAACCGGGAATTTATACGCAAAATGTTACTGTTACTTCACAAGACGGAACAGCAACTGCTACTTATGTTTTAACGATAGAAAAACCATTTGGTTTCTATGACATTGTACATCAAAAATTCAACAATATATTGCTTATCAATAATAATCCTCAGACTAACGGAGGTTATGAATTTGTTTCATACCAATGGTTTAAGAATGGGCAATTAGTAGGAACAGGTCAATATTATTCAGCGGGAGATGATTTGGCGAACTCTTTAGATAAGTCTGCAGACTTTAGTGCAAAAATGACGACAAAAGACGGAAAAACACTTCAAACTTGCAGCACCAAAATTTCGACTCAAAAATCGTCAACGGCCAGACTTTATCCTAATCCTATTCAAACAGGACAAGTTATTACTGTTGAAGCAGATTTCCCTGCCGAAGAATTAGAAAACATGCAAATAAGCCTGTATACTGTTTCTGGACAATTGGTCAAAACATTGAAATCATCTACAGTAAAAACTGAAGTTCAGTTACCTGATGCTGAGAGCAATATGTATGTTGTTGTTATCGAAACTCCAAACATCAAGAAAACATTAAAAATAATTGTAAACAAATAAAATCTGTCAGTGCTATTTCTGATAGCACTGGCATTAAAAAAAATAAGATGAAAAAATATATACGAAACTATATGACATCACTGTCAATCGTTACGGTACTTTTAGGATCATGCCTAGATAGTTACGGTCAGGATAAAAAGCAGGAATTATCAATAGCTGTTGGAGGTCCATTTTCATTTCTAAAGTACAATACTACCGGAGATGTCGTGCCCGGAAACGGTATAAATGCCGGAATTCGATATTCCTATTATTTAAACGAAGGTTTAAGTATTGGGGTTGGTGTCGAATATCAAACGTACAGTTCTGATGTAAAATATGGCTTTTTTGGCTCACAGTATAATGCTGTTGATTCAGAAAATGAAGCTTTTCAATTTCGATACAAAGCAACTAACCTACGAGAACAACAAAAATTAGGATACGTAAATATTCCAATTAATATTCAGTTTGAAACTCCGGGGACTACAAAATTATATCTGGCAGCGGGAGCTAAAATAGGTTTTGCTACAAACGGAAGCTACGAAACTACCTATCAGAACCTTACTACAAGCGGTTATTATCCGCAATATAATGTAGAATTATTTAGTCCTGCTTTTGCGGGGTTTGAGAGCCAAAACAATCTAAAAACAAGTAAACAGGATCTTGATACAGATGTATCGTATGCTGTGACTTTTGAAACTGGTTTAAAACAAAAAATAGGCGATCGCAGTGCTTTTTATATCGGCCTTTACTTAGATTACGGATTAAATAATATCTACGATAATAAAGAAAATAAAAATCTGGTTCAGTACAATCCAGCATTGCCTGTACAGCTGCAATACAACAGTTTGCTGAATTCTTCGAACACAAACGATATCAGATTGGTCTCTTACGGACTGAAACTAAGATATGCCATCCGATAAGATTTAATTGCAAAATAGTTTCTTTTAAAAATAAAATCCATTCGTTACGGCGAATGGATTTTTTTTATTCAATTTTAACTGCTTTAATCTCTATTTTGTTGTACTGAGCAATCGATTTTGGTTTGTTCCAATATTCTATAATAGTCTTGATCACCTGCTTAAATTTAGCATAATCAAAAGGTTTCACAAAATAACTGTGAGTGGGCAGCGAATAAGGATCGATGACAAAACTTTGTTCAAACAATGTAGTAAAAAACAAGTACGGACAATTGAATATCGTACCTACTCCATTATTATCGGGATTTGTATCCATCACTTTATAATTCATCACATTCAGCAAAACAATATCAGAGAAAACCAAAAAAGGTTTAATCTCATGACGAAGCATATAATTACAAGCCGTTTCGGCAGTATTAAAATATATAATTGGGTTGGCGTAGTTTAGTTCACTAAAAACCTCGATAAATAATTTTCGGTCTTCCTGTTTATTTTCTATTACTACTATGGGTCCTTTTTTATTCATAACAATACGTTTAAATTTTGATCTGCAAGTGTGCCATTTCCTGCAATTAATTCTATTCAAATGTTTTAAATTTTGAGCAAAAATTCCTTACAAAATCTTCCATTCTCCTTATATAATTTTCATTTAAAGTAAAATCACTAACAATTTCTTTTACTAATAGCTAAAATGCTGTTAATTATATAATTACTACTACAAATTTTATAAGTAAATACAGGCACTTCATAACTAATTTTGAGTCAGACATTTAATTCACTTAAAGTCATCTTATATATCTAATAATTTAACCTCAAATAGTTATGAATAGTTCAGACCACAAAACAGGCGAAACTTTTGGAAGTTATATCAAGGACAATCGTATTATGCAACAGCAAGATCCTATTCCTTTTGAATCTGAGAAAACAGAAAATGATATCTATAATGTAAGTCACAATAACGATGAAAGTTATGTTGACGAATATCAAAAAAAAATGGATGAGGAAGGAGACTATATTGACGATCCAATTTTAAATCAGGATGAAGATACAGATGATTTGGATGATGATTTTTCGAATGCTCTTGAAAGAGAAAACGAAGACGACGATTATTTTGAAGATGAGGATTCCGATGAAGATGATGAAGATCTTGACGAAAATGATTTAGATGATGATCTTATAGAAAAATATGACGAAAATGATCGTGATCAGGACAGTTTTACCACAGACAATGTAAAACAAGACGAGCTCGATCAGGAATACGACATCGATCAGGATCTCGAAGAAAAAGATCCCGTAAATAATCCCAGAGAGTTTTAGTAAAAGCTTTATTCAAATAAACCATTCTGCATGAATGGTTTATTTTCTTTCTCATAAATAAAATCATCTTATCATGGATATTTATACTTTTTTTCAATTAATAATCGTTACAATCGCAGCCACATCGGCCATGACTTTATTTAGCTATATTGTATCAGCGACTTTTCGGGAATTGTACAAAGAGCCTGTTTTATTAACGTTCATGTTAAGCAAACTCCATCTTGAGTTATCAAATAATGTAAAAGAAACGTTAGCGTGGTTATTGCATTATTTTATAGGGTTTCTTTTTGTTCTGTCTTATTATTTTTTATGGATCAACAATATTGTACCCATTTCTTTTCTAACAGCCTTTTTACTGGGCTTTGTTAGCGGAATCATTGGAATTATTGGCTGGATCATTATGTTTAAAATGAGCGATCATAAACCTAATATCGATTTTAAAGGTTATTATTTTCAGTTGCTTCTGGCTCATATCATTTTTGGTCTGGTTGCAACCGGCATTTACACCCTTTCATTAACTGTTTTAATCTTAACAAACGCACATGTCACTGTCTAAATACAATCAAAAAAGAGATTTTAAACAAACTCAGGAACCAAAAGGCAAAATCGAAAAATCAGCAAGCAAACTAGTCTTTGTGGTACAAAAACATGCCGCTTCGCACCTGCATTATGATTTTAGGTTAGAAATGGATGGCGTTCTTAAAAGCTGGGCCGTTCCTAAAGGTCCGTCTATGAATCCTGATGATAAACGTTTGGCGATGATGGTCGAAGATCATCCGTACAGCTATAAAGATTTTGAAGGCACAATTCCCACAGGAAATTACGGTGCCGGAAATGTTATTGTTTGGGACAACGGTACTTATACTCCGGACGAGCCTACAGAAAATGCAGAAAAAACCTTACTGGCAGATCTTAAAAAAGGACATTTGAGTTTTATTTTAAAAGGAAAAAAATTAAAAGGAGAATTCTCATTGATTAAACTAAAAGGCAAACAGGAAAATGCCTGGCTGTTAATCAAAAAACAAGATCCGCATGCAACAGAAAGTGACGTATTAAATGAAAATAAATCAGTTATCACTGAAAGGACTTTGGAAGAATTAGAGAAAAATTCTAAAAAGATGGATGAAAAAACCAGTAAAAAAAAGGCTTCAAAAAATAATCCTGCATCAGCCGAAGAACCTGCCGTTTTTATCAAACCCATGTTAGCCAATACCAAAGAAAAAGCATTTGATAATGCGGATTGGGTTTTTGAAAACAAATATGATGGTTACAGGGCTGTTGCTGTAATTAATCCGACTGATGTACAATTATTTAGCCGAAATGAATTATCTTTTAATGCTAGTTTTAAGCCTATTGCAGATGAATTGCAAAAAATAGATCATATTGCTGTTTTAGACGGCGAAATTGTAGTAGAAGACGAAAACGGAAAAGCGAATTTTCAGCTGCTTCAAAACTATCTCAAAACTGGTTTTGGAACTTTAAAATATTATGTTTTTGATCTTCTTAATTTAGACGGAAATCTCATCACTGATTTATCATTGCTGGAAAGAAAAGAATTGCTGAAAATTCTATTCAATAAATACGACTTTACCAATATCTTTTATTCGGAACATACCGTAGAAAAAGGTTTGAACCAATTCGATCTTTCGATAAAAAACAAAGGCGAAGGTATTATTGCCAAAAAAGCCGATAGTACTTATATCCCCAGTAAAAGAAGCAGCGACTGGCTTAAAATTAAAATTTCGAATGAAGAAGAAGCTATTATTATTGGCATTACAGAACCCAAAAAATCCAGAAAATATTTCGGGGCCATTTTATTGGGCCAATATTACGGCAAAAGACTTCAGTTTATAGGAAAGTGCGGAACCGGTTTTACAGATTCTACCTTAAAAGAACTGTATACAAAGCTGAAACCTCATTTTGTAAATGAATCTCCGCTTAACGAAAAAATTGCGCTTAGGGATGAAATTCAATGGGTAAAACCAAAGCTGGTTTGTCAGGTTAAATTTTCAGAATGGACAAATGATAAACATTTAAGACATCCTGTATATCTGGGTTTAAGAATTGATAAAAAAGCTACTGAAGTTTTTGTTCCTTCAAACACTAAATCAAATATTGAATTAGCTGCTAAACCGGATAAAAAAATACAGGATAAAAAAACAAAAGCAGACACAATGAAAGAAAATCCAACTCCAACCACAGAAAACGATTACGACTTAAAAATAGGAAAAACTACCTTGCATCTCACCAATCAAAACAAAGTTTATTTTCCTGAAGATGGTATTACCAAAGGAGAAATCGTGCAATATTATAATGAGGTGGCCGATTTCATACTTCCTTATCTGAAAGATCGTCCGCAATCTATGAATCGTTTTCCTAACGGAATCAATGCGCCCGGATTTTATCAAAAAGATGTCGACGTTGATAAAGTTCCTTCCTGGCTCAAAACCAAAAAAATCTTTTCAGAATCAAATGAAGAATACCTTAATTATCTGATTTGTAATGATAAGGCGACTTTACTTTATATGGCAAATTTAGGATGTATCGAAATGAATCCGTGGAATTCGACCATCAAACACGTCGAAAATCCCGATTGGCTTGTTATCGACATTGATCCCGAAAAAGATGACTTTGAAGAAGTGGTGAGAACAGCTTTAACCGTAAAAGAAGTTCTCGACGAACTCGAAACCGAATGTTACTGCAAAACTTCAGGAGCAACAGGTTTACACGTTTATATTCCGCTGGGCGCGCAATATGATTATGATTCGATTAAAATTTTTGGCGAATTACTGGCCATCGAAATCCATTCGCGTTTGCCCAAAACAACTTCTTTAGAACGAAGTATCAAAAAAAGAAATCATAAAATATACATCGATTACCTACAAAACCGACGCGGACAAACTCTGGCATCGCCTTATTCTGTAAGACCTAAGCCCGGAGCAACAGTTTCAACACCGTTAGAATGGAGCGAAGTAAATCTGAAACTGCATCCGTCGCAATTTACCATCAAAAATGTACTGAAACGTTTTGAGAAAAAAGGAGATTTATGGCAGCCCGTTTTAGGAAAAGGTGCCAATATCAAAAAGATATTACACAAGCTGGAAAACAAAAATCCTCATTAAGAGGATTTCTTTTTTTCCAGACTTGCTTTTAGCATCGCCATCAAATCGTCGCTTTGTTTGTGAACGACTTTTAATTTTGGTGCAGCTTGTTTTTTGCCCTTTGCTTTGTTCTTGATAATTTGCAAAAGTTTAGCCGTATATTCATCTTTATAAGCACTTATGTCGAATTTCTCTGTTAGCTGATCGATCAGTTTTTCGGCCATATCCATTTCTTTCGTCGCTTTTTTAGATGCGGCAGGCAGTTTTAATTCTGCTGTGTCTCTTATTTCCTGCTCAAAACGAATTCGGTTTAAAAGAATCACATTTTTATATGGTTTTAAAATCGCCAGACTTTCCTTATTACGCAAAACAAAACTCGTTACCCCTACTTTACCGGATGCTTCAAGCGCATCTCTAAGCAAAGCATAGGCATTCATCGCGCCTTTGTCAGGCTCAAGATAATAAGGCTGTTCGTAGTAAATGCTATTAATTTCTTTTTCTAAAGCAAAACTCTGAATGTTGATTGTTTTGGTTTTCTCAGCATCAGCAGCTTCAAAATCAGCATCTTCAAGAATAACATATTTGTCGTCTATTTTATAGCCTTTTACAATATTGGCATACGCCACTTCTTTGCCGGTATTTTCATTTACCCTTTTAAATTTAATGTTGGCATGATCTTTTTCATCCAGCATATCCATGTCAATACTGCTTTCCTGCACAGCAGAAAATATCTTAATGGGAATATTAATTAACCCAAAACTAATCGATCCTGTCCAGATTGCTCTCATAACCTTAGTTTATAAAGTTGAATTTCCTTCGACCCATTTCAGGGCTTTATTAAAAGCTAGTTTTTTAAAACCACGTAATTCACCCGTACTATTAAAAGTGAATTTGTCATTAAAATTCATTTCCTCCGAGTCTGAAACAATAGCGACTCTATTCCAGTTCTCAAACTGCTGTAAGCCTAAAACAGCATCCTGAAACCAAACATTTTCAGTAAAATTCGGTACATCTGTATCCAGTGCAAATAAAAAATTAATTTCATTGGATTCTTTTGACAATCCTTCTAATTCAGGCAGCACAACACTTTTAAAATCAGCTGTTGTTACCTGACCCAAAGCTCTAAAAGCAATTAAATTTTTCGCTGTTTCTATTTTGTGTATCATAATGATTATGGTTTGAATTGATGTTCTAATAATTTATATTTCAGAGGATTAAAATTAATTCAGAACACATCAGAAAATTTTACACGATTATAGGTAGAGATTACAAAACTTCAATAGTTATTTAAAGAATAGTAAGCGATTAAAGGATTGTTTTTACGCAGATCTTACAGATTATTGAAGATTTAATTCAGAGAATAATCTGCGTATATCAGCTTAGATCTTTTTAAATCTGCGTGAAAAAATTTATTATAAATGTTTTAATTTATTCATAATTGAGGCACATTTGCCTTTTTTTGATTCAGTAATTCCTTAATTCTATGAACATTCCCAAGAGTATCCTTTTGAAGTTGCATTTTGTTTCCCTCAAATTTTTGATAGTTAAAACCTTCTTTTTCTGCATTAGATTCCAGAATTTCAAGCGATAGTAATTTTCCCGGAATACTCGCGCCAATCCAGTTAGGATCTGCCTTTTGATGCCACGTAATCCATACTAATTTTTCACCTTTTTGCAGTTTTAATTCATTCGATTTCAATCGTTCTACTGTTTTCTGATTTCCGTAGAGCAATGATGTAGTATGCTTTTTATTGTTGATTGAAGAATTGATCACCTGCAAACCAGAAACTTTATCCAGCATTGCATCCGGTAATGAAGCCTCTTTATTCAAAGCGTTTTCATTTGTTTTATCTGAACAGGAAAAAAGAAAAAAGAAAGTAAGAATTCCTGTAAAATAGAATATTGTTTTCATATTTATTGACGTATTGGAAGTGTGAATACATAATCGTTTTTTTCCATTGGCTTGTGGCAATTCATACATTCGATTACAAAATCGGCTCTTTTACCATACGGAATCAATTCTGGAGTTTTGAATCGCGAAAATCCCCAGCCATTTGTTTTTTTATATTTGATGTGATCCTTAGCCATAAATTCGACTTGTTTAAAAGCGCCCTGAGAAATATTCCCATCCTGATCCTCAATTTCATCATAAGCCGCTTTCGCCAAAATAGAACCGTCCGGCCACGGGTTAACTTTCTTGTCTTTAATTGCTTTTATGGCAATATCATTTCCGTAGATAATTCGCATTGTTCCGTTATCAAGACGTTGCGTTGTACTTACAACAGCCCAGTTTTTATAATCAGCTATGTACGCAATCCCGTTTGGTGTTTTTGGTATTTTAACTGAATTTTTAACCTTTTTCAATTCTTCAGTCTGATTGTTTAATGCTTTTATTTTCGCAGTATCCTGAGGTTTATTATGTACTCTTAAGCCCCATATATAATTTTCAAGTACTTTGAGATCTTTTTGAGATAATTTTGCCTGCGGATGTGCCAATGTATAACTCTGCAAAGGCATTGCTCCCTGAGAAACCTGATTGACAGATTCCCACAGTTTTGCCTTTTGATCTGCCGGTGATAGTTGATCCCATTCAGAAAAATTGAGTCCGCTCCTGCCCTCTTTTATATGTTGGGCAACAAACCACGACACGGGAACGATTTTATCATACCAACTTAAATTGGTTTCGTTCGAATGACAATCATAGCAGGAATTTCTTAAAATAGTCTGAACTTCATGAGGTACTTTTACATTTCCCGTAACCGGTGGATTTGTAATTACAGGACCTATAAATTGTATGCCTGCAAAAATCAAAAACACAATTAGTAACGAAATCACGATAAGCTTTTTTTTGTATGTTTTTTGCTTTTTCATTTTGAATGTTTTTCTATTTAATAACGAATCTGGAACTCTATTTAAAATTGTAAAAATCAAAATCAGGGAAACAAAAATGCTCTCATTTTGAAATTTCATACTGCAAATAAAGCGCCGAAACCTCAATAAAATCAAAGGAAATAGCGCGAAAGGGAAAAAATGAACTTAAAGGGGAATAAATAGAATTGAATAGAATGTGGCTTTCTGCTAACAATATTTATTCAAAGATTAACCTTGATTTAAAACCCTGTTTAAATTTATTCCGATTAGATAGCACTATGTTTTTAATAATAAAAAGACCTTCTTTAATTCAACAAAAATAGGGTTGCTGTGTTTTAAAAATAATTACATCCAACCGATTATTATAATTAAATTTGGCTCATCAATTTCAATATTCTTATGAAGAAAGACAAGCTTTATCTTTTTACTTTTTTATCATTACTTGTTGTCGTATACATTTGCGGATACTTTAGCATGAATTATTTGGTAGGTTTAAGTACGGAGCAATTTCTAAAAATTCAGATTGAGTCCAGTAAAAGAGAAGCCAAAGAAATGGCCAGCCTGATTTCTTTACAAGCGCAACAAAATACTGATAGAAAGGTAATCATTAATAACGTACAAAAGAGCATCGAAAAAACCGACACTCAAACGGGTTTTATCTGTATGTTTGATCAAACCGGAAAAGAAATTTGTCACCCTAATCCGGAAAAAATTGGCCGAATGACAGGTCCTGACGAATCGTATATTTCGACAACGCATAATGAAGTAAATCCTGAAGATTTTTATTCATATCTAAAAAATAAAACCGAAGGCGGTGGCATCAGAAACTATAATAATCCCAAAAAAGATGCTGAAATTATCTATCTCTATCCCGTTAAAAATACCGACTGGATTATTGCTTCGCACGCCAATCTTCAAAGTATCAATAAACAAGTACAGGATTTAAAATTCTATTTTATTCTCGTTTATATCAGCACCGGCGCTTTGATTGTTTTGCTTTCTTTTTTTATGATCCGTCTTTTTGGAAGCCGATACGAAAGAAAACTGGAGCAGAAAAATGAAAATCTTTTTAATGAAGTCTTAAACCTATCGAAACTCAATTATGATTTAACCAGTTACAAATCAAAACTAGAATCGAATGAGCAATTAAAGGTTCACGATATTTCTGGTTCACCTGCGAATAAAAAGAGGATTTTAACGAATCTGAAAAACGAAATCGTCCCGCTCGAAATAGAACAAATCGCCTATATTTATATGGAGAATACGATCACTTACGTGAAAGATGTAAACGGAAAAATCTCTACAAGTAACAGCAGCCTCGAAGAAATTTACAGCGAACTGGACAATGCCACTTTTTTCAGAGCCAACAGACAATTTATTCTGGCCATAAAATCGATAGATAAAATTTTGAAATATGGCAATAACCAACTCAAAATTGAAGTTGTTCCAAAGTCTCCAATCGATGTTATCATTAGCAAAAACAAAGCTGCAGAATTTAAAGCATGGCTGAACAAATAGCAAAAGGGGAATATTTAAAATCAAATTGAACAAATATTTTACAGAAAACAAATCCCCTCTGAATATCTAAAACTTATATGTCGCTCCGATGGAGCTTTATTTCTAAATCAATATCAAATAGCTATAAATATATCGCTCCAATGGAGCTTTTTTTATAAAGGAATTTTATAATGCTCCCGTTTTTGTTCCATCGGAACACCTCGTCGGTAGCTCAATAAATATGGATTTTTTTTACGTTCTGTAGGAACGTTTGATTTACAAATAATAATAAAAACATATACAAAATACATACACGATTTCTACCGATGAGATGTTCCGATGAAACAAATTGTTGTTGACGATACATTGTTTTGGGTTAACTATTTCTGATGTTTGAACCAGTGTCAAATCGAGAATCTTACTATTTACCAACATTAAATTAAAAATAAGTAATCGTTAATCTTCAATCTAAAAATCTCTTAACTTAATAACATTTACCTGTAGAGACGACATATTGATAGAAAATTAACACACACAACAAGGAGACCAAGCGGGGACGAAATATAAAATTCCGGAAATCAAAAAGAGGAAGATTTCAAAAAAATCATAATCACTTTCTAGTCCCAGAGGGACGACATATTTATAGAAAAATTATACCACACAACAAAAAGCTCCAGCGGGGCGAAATATAAAATTCCGGAAGTCAAAAAAAGGAAGATTTCAAAAAAATCATAATCATTTTCTAGTCCCAGAGGGACGACATATTTATAGAAAAATTAAAACACACAACAAAAAGCCCCAGCGGAGCGAAATATAAAATTCAGGAAATCAAAAAGGGGAAGATTTCAAAAAAATCATAATCATTTTCTAGTCCACAGATTAAAGGATTAAAATGATTTTTTCATGCAGATCTGGCAGATTTTATTTAAATAATTATCTGCAAATATCTGCTTAGATCTTTTTAAAATCTGCGTGAAAAAATATTTAAACACATAGCTTTGCGACCATTCTATGCGGTAATATTTCAAGTGAAATGACTTTTAAGCGACCCTAAATAAAAGCTATGTTGCTATGCGTTTAAATAATAGACAAAGATTTAAACATTTTTTTCTCGCCGATCTGGCAGATTAAACAGATTTAAAAAATCATTTTAATCCTTTAATCTGTGGCAATATTAAAAAACTTATAGCTACTTTTTCCTACCATAAAGCAAAAGCCTCTTAAATGAATAAATCGCTGGAAGTTTCGGGAAATGCTCCGCAATCCTCTCTTTATAAGTTGTAATAAAAAGCGTTTTCTGTTCACCCTCCAAACGTTCTATATACGGAATCAAAGCCGAACCCGATATAAAATTATAAAGAGTTTCATGATCGTTCGCAATTATGGGATATACTTTTTGCAGGATTTGAAGATCTTCAAGCCCGCCATCAAACAAAATTTGGGCATATTCGTCGATGCTCAAAACTGGGGAATCTCTCTTGTAACCTTTGAAATACGATTTAAAAGGTTCTTCATCTACCAATTCGGCAAGAATTACATTGAGTTTGTTTTCCGGCTGAACCGGCATTTGAACGGCAAATTGTCCTTTTGAGTTTAACAGTTGTATCAATTCCGGGAACAAAGTTGCATGATCATTTGACCATTGCAAAGCCGCATTACTAAAAATCAAATCCCATTTTTCGCCCGAAGCTAAAGTTTCTTCCGTGGTTGATTTTCTAAAATGCAAACGATCTGTTGCTAGAACTTTAGATTTTTCCAGCATTTCTGCCGAAGAATCTACGCCCAAAAAATCGGCTTCTTTGAATTTATCGGCCAAAATCGCCGTTTGTTCTCCCGTGCCACAGCCCAAATCAATGGCTTTCATTCCGCTTACAGGTTCAATAGATTCAGCCAAATCATAAAAAGGCTGATAACGAATATTTTTAAACTTATTATAGATTTCCGGATTCCAGGGCATTTTATCTCATTTTATAATTTCATTCGATCCCGAAAAATTCGCAATCAAAGTAAAATTGGGTTACTAAAAACTAAGATACAAAATTGTTATGGGTTTTATGAACAGCTTGATCCGGCTCCCCAAGTTTTGGTACTATATCTTTTATTTTTCTAAAGAAAGAAGAAATAATAACGCTTCTCCCAAAACTAATTCTCAATGTAAAGATAGCACGATTTGCAATCATGGGTGTGCGATACTTTTAAAACGGGCTGAAAGCCCAAAAAGCAGTAGCGTAGTGCAACGCACTACGAATGAAATCAAAAGTGGAAATTGCCCTGAAAGGGGAAAAGAAAATTGAGCATAAAAGAGGCAAAGAAAAAGGTGTTTCGAGGAGAACATCGTGTAAAATAGGTAAACGTGCTTTTTAAAATTATGCTTCCGCCCTTACAGGGCTTAAAATTATAATCGTTTTTTATTCATAGTGCTTCGCACCATGCTATCGCTAAGGCTCTTTCAGAGCAATAGGTTTCGAACACTTATAATTTGCAATCCGTGCCTGTTGGAATATTAAAGTAATTTTTAGATTATCGTTATTAAAACTTTATGATATACTTTGTGGACACGGATAATCCGCTAAAATTTATTGTAAACAATTATACCATTAAATAAAAAACCAACCACCAAGTATAAATACCTGTTTTACAAAACCTCCAAAAAAAACAAAAAAACGATACACCTTTCAGCATATCATCTTTCTTAATTAAATAAATTGTAAACTATTAAACCGGCAAAATAATATGAAACTCCGCGCCAATATTTTCTTCGGCTTTTGAGAAGATGATGCCTTTGTGGTTTTCTACGATTTTTTTGCCAATGGCGAGACCAATTCCGGTTCCCGTGTAGACTTCGTTGTTGTGTAATCGTTGGAAGATGGTAAAAATTTTATTCTCGTATTGTTTGTTAAAACCTATGCCGTTATCTTTTATGATAATTTCGCAGTAGGTTAAAAGAGGATCCAATGTTGGATATTTTTTAACCTGACTGGCAGTCATTTTATGCGAACTGATTTCGACTTTAGAGCTCGAACCATCGTTTTTATAAAACTTAAATGCATTACTTATTAAATTATAAAAAAGCTGGTTCATCTGTAACGGAATCGCTTTAATAACAGGCAATTGCCCTATTATTATTTCAACATCACGCTCTTCGATCATTAACTCAAAATCACCCAAAATATCAGCTATAATAACATTTAGATTGGTGACTGCAAATAATCTGTCAGGATTGTTAAGATAAGAATAAGCCAGTAAATCCTTAATCAGCGTATTCATTCTTATGGAGGATTTGCTGATTTTTTCAACTAAAGTCAGTGCTTCAGCAGAAAAATCTTCATTCATTTCCATTAATCGGCTGACGAACATTAATATTTTACGCAAAGGTTCCTGCAAATCATGACTTGCCACATACGCATATTCCTGTAACTGTACATTGGCACCGTGCAGATTCTTGACGGAACTTTCAAGTTCTTTATTGGCTGCTACTAAATCAGTAGTACGTTCTTCTACTTTTGCTTCGAAACCGCTCGATAATACCTGCAATCTTTTTTCTATAATTCTTCGTTCTGTAATGTCTTCGATCGCCAGTAAAATGAGTTGTTCTTTGCTCGTTTCATTCGTGACTTGTCTGGCATTTAGCAACATTACACTTTCGCCGTAAGGCAATAGATTTACTGATATTTGATAATCATCAAGCTGTGTTTTTTCGGGCAATACTTTTTCAAGCATAGCTCGCATCGGAATATTATCAAAAAGATGATTTTGTATTTCGTAAATCAGTTTTCCGGTGGCTTCTTCTTTGGTAATATTGTATTTTTTGGAGAATGCCCTGTTGATATTTTTTATCCTTAAATTAGTATCTAACACTACTATAGGTTCTCTAAGCGTTGCTACAATGGCCTCAGTATAATTTTTAGATATATTTATTTGTTGTTGTTTGTTCAGGAGTTCCTGATTGATCTGTAAAAGCTCTTCGTTGCTGGATTGCAATTCTTCTTTAGAAGTTTCCAGTTCTTCATTCAAACTTTGCAGTTCTTCGCTCCCACTCAACAATTCCTCATTGGCGCTTTGCAACTCTTCATTTGATGCTTCCTGCTCTTCGCTAATAGCATTTACATCATCATGTATTTTGGCTAATTCTTTCTCAAGTTGTGCAATCCTTCTTAAATTAGTGTTTGCGCGTATTTCTTCTGCTGTAAACTGATTCGAAAGTAAATCCTCTTTTCGAACCACCGTTTTATAAAACAAAACCAAAAAGTAAGGATCTGAAGTATCTTCTAATGGCTGAATTTCGATAGAAACTTCACTAATGATCCCTTTATTTTTAACCTGAATTCCTTCTTTTTTTACCAGAGCTCCTGTTTCTTTGGCTTTATGCCAGGTATTTCGAAGTTCAAAAGCCAAACCTTCGCGGGTCATTTTCAGTAAATTAAACGTCGGTTTTCCGGTCGAGAGCTCAATAAATTCGGCTATAGAAGCGTTGATATGAACAATATCCATTTGCTCATTTACAATAACGCTGGCCGGAGTATATTTAGAAATCAATAAAGCTTCGGCGCTTTTTCTAAAGTCTTCTTTGGTGATTTCTTTTCTTTGAATGTCAGTTTTTGAAGTTTTTAATTTATCATTTGATCCCATTCCGGAATGCACAAATCGGCCTGAAACCTGTTTACGGGTATAAATTTTTCCTGCTTTTTCAAAAGGCTGAAAAAGTTCTGCTGCAGGAACAGCTGTTTCTGACTTTCCTAAAAGCAAAAATCCGTTTTCTTTTAAGGCGTAATGAAAAGTAGTGAGCGATTTTTTCTGCAAAAACGAATCCATGTAAATGAATACATTACGACATGTAATCAAATCCATTTTTGCAAAAGGCGGATCTGTTAAAAAATTATGTACTGCAAAAATGCATAAATCCCTTATTTGTCTTTTAATTTTATAACCATTTGTATTGGATGTAAAATATTTAGTCAGAATGGTTTCAGAAACATTTCGCATTTGAGATTTTCTGTAAAACCCAATTCGCGCTTTGGCTATAGCCACTTCTGAAATATCCGAAGCAAAAATCTGAATTTCTTTTCCTTCCAGATTTTCACCTAAAAACTCATGAAGTGCAATTGCTAAAGTATAAGCTTCTTCGCCGGTAGAACATCCTGCAATCCAGATACGTATGGCATTTCCTTCGGTTACTCTGTTTGTTAATAAGGGAAAAACTCTTTCTCTCATTATCTGAAATATCTTGGTATCTCTAAAAAATTCAGTCACAGGAATCAATAAATCGTTGAACAAATCTTCAGGCGCCATTTTATCTCCCTGAAGTACTTTTAGATAATCTCTTAAACTCACAATTTTGCTCAAAGCCATTCTTCTGGCAATGCGTCGGCGTATGGTGGTTTGTTTATAATAGGTAAAATCTACTCCGCTATGATGACGTAAAATTTTAATAATTTCCTGAAATATCGCTTCGTTATTGGGGTCATTTTCTTCGCTAACTTGATCCCTTAATCTTGTAAGTTCGATGAGTTTCTCAACAATTTGACTTGGTGATAACACATAATCTACCACTCCTGCATTAATCGCATTTTGCGGCATATCGTTGTTAGCAGCTTCAATATCCTGAGCAAAAGTAATCCCGCCGTGTTTTTTGATGGCTTTAAGTCCAATTGTACCATCAGAACCGTTTCCGGAAAGCAGTACGCCATAGGCCAGATCTAAATGAACTTCGGCCAATGAATTGAAGAAAATATCGATAGCCTGATTTTTGGTGTCTTTTATTCTGGGACTTAACTTTAAAACACCATCAAAAGAAGTAAGTAATTTATTTTCCGGAATAACATATATATTGTTGGGAGCCAGATGAATATCATCAGTAATTTCGTTTATTGGAATTTTGGCAACACGCGAAAGCAATTCTGTAAGCATACTATCATGCAATGGGTGCAAATGCTGCACAATGACATAAGCCATTTCAGAATCTGCAGGAATCGCTTCTATAAGCTGTTTAAACGCCTCCAGTCCTCCTGCTGAAGCGCCAATACCAACTATGGGAAAATCCTGACGGGTAGCTTTGGGCAAATTGTTCTTTTGCATATGCATGATTTCATTCTTTAAAAATTTAATTAATTATAAATCAATGCATACTATTAAAATTGCATACTTTTTTTAACTAAACTGTGATGACAAAAGATTCAATTCTGACATCTGATAATTTTTCCTCCCAATCTCTTTCGATGACCTTTTTTAATAATTTCTTTAAATCACTAAAAGCAATAGGTTTTACAACATAAGCGTTTGCTCCTAAACCGAAAGTATTCTTAACACCATCTATAGTAGCAGAGGTAGAATAAATTGCGATTATCGGAATATTCTTAAATTTTCCATCTTCCCTAATTTGCTGTAAAGTCTCAAAACCTGACAAAATAGGCATATTAAGATCTAAAAAAATAATGTCCGGAATAGCCAAATTAGTATCATAAAGACGATCCAGAAGTTCTACACCATTTTTACAAAATTCGACCGGATACTCAAGATCAAGATCTTCGAGAGCTTCTGCAAAAAAATCTCTGTCGTCTTCATCATCGTCAGTAAGTAAAACCTTTATATTTTTTGCATTCATGATTGGGTCGCGTTAGATTCAAATGTACGCTTAAATAAAATCGGAATGGATAATTCATAATGATTTCCTTAACATTTTATCAATAATATTGTTTATATGTTTAAAAAATATTAATCAAAACACTTAAATCATTGATAATAATGATATTACTTTACATATAGAATCTTTTTAATTATTTCTGAATAAATAGTCTTTTAGCTACATAAATGTTGCGTTTTTATTTTTAAAATAAAAAGTATAATATTCCTCGAATTTTAGCGGCAGCTGGAAATGAAATTAATGATTTATTTTTGTGTCAAAAATGTGGATAATACATACTAAAAAATGAAAGAAACACTAACAACGGTTTATTTTTACATCCCTAAACAAGTTACACTTTTGGATTTAAGCGGCGTTGTCGAAGTTTTTCAGGAGGCAATAGGTTTAGGACTTCAGTATCAGTTGAAATATATTAGCAGTCAATCATCTGTAATTTGTTCTTCGGGATTAGAATTGGCAGCACTCACCCACTTTTCTAAAACGAATCCAAAGGAAAATGATATTGTTGTTATTTCCGGAAGCAGCACGCATCAAATCGATCTGAATGCCGAAGATGCTTCGTTTTTTGAATGGCTTCAGAAAGTAAACAAAAATGAAACCACCATTTGCAGCATTTGTTCCGGCGCTTTTCTTTTGGCGAAAGCCGGACTTTTAAACCACAAAGAATGTACGACGCATTGGAAACTGGTAGATAAACTCAAAAAAGATTTTCCGCTTGCCCAAACACAAAGCAATACTTTATTTACCCAGTCCGGAACTATTTATACCAGCGCCGGAATCATAACCGGAATCGATCTGGCACTGCATATTATCGAACAACGACACGACAAAGAAACTGCAGCAACAATTGCTAAAGAATTGGTCGTATATAAAAGAAGACACGGAGACGACGAACAGGAAAGTGTTTATCTGCAAAACCGAAATCATCGTGACGAAAAAATTCACATCATTCAGGATTGGATTATTTCAAACCTTGATAAAACAGCTACAATTGATTTTCTTGCCGAATTGGTTCACATTGGCCCGAGAAATCTAACCCGAATTTTCAAGAAACAAACCGGAATTACCATCGCCGAATATCGAACGAAACTTAGAATCGAAAAGGCAAAAAGTCTGCTCACTAATGCTGATTATAAAATAGAACATATTGCACATTTGTGCGGTTATAAAACCTCGAAACAATTGCGTGTTGTACTAGAATCTCATCTTGATACTTTGCCTTCAACAATAAAAAATAAGTGGTCTTAAAACGACTATCGTTTGTCCTTTTTTGATCTTTAACAGAAAGGTAAATTTGCGTCTACTAATCTAATTGATAAAAAGATGAAGCTTAGAGACCAAAATGCAGCCCTTATTTTAATTGATGTTCAGAAAGGTTTTAATGAAGAAAATTATTGGGGCGGAAACCGCAACAACAAAGATGCCGAAACAAAAATGGCTCAGATTCTCGAACAATGGCGAACGCTTCAATTACCCGTTTTTCATATCGTGCATAGTTCCATACATTCCGATTCGAAACTCCACGCTTCACAGCCGGGATTTGAAATTAAAAATGAAGTAAAACCAATTGTTGGCGAGCCTGTAATTTCAAAAAATGTCAACAGCGCTTTTATCGGAACTGATTTAAAAGAAAGACTCGACAATCTCGGAATCACCAAACTGGTAATTGTAGGACTTACCACAAATCATTGCGTCTCGACAACCACAAGAATGGCGGGTAATTTTGGTTTTGATGTCTATCTAATTTCTGATGCCACAGCCACCTTTGACAGAGTGGGCATCAACGGCGAAAAATACGATTCGGAATTAGTGCACCAAATATCATTGGCGAGTTTGCATAACGAATTTGCAGAAGTTATCGATACGGAAGCGCTTCTTAAACTAGTTTAAAAGTTTTTTGCCACGAATTTCACTAATTATCACTAATTATTAGGGGATTATTTAACCGCAAATTTTCGCAAATTTCTTTTGTCTTTCTTTGTGTTAATGATCGCCACGAATTCACGAATTTTCGCTAATTATTATGGGACTATTTAACCACCAATTACGCAAATTTTCGCAAATTTTATTTTGTGATTCTTTGTGTTAATGATCGCCACGAATTCACGAATCTTCGCTAATTTCTTTTCCAATCTTTGAGTTTAAAAACAATACTTTAAATCAATCTTTATGCGCAATATTAAAAATAATTTGTGAAAATTTGTGTAATTTGTGGTCAAACTCTTTCGCATAATAATTAGTGAAAATTCGTGACTCGAGCGATAGCGAACAGGCGAAGCAAATTCGTGGCAACCTTTTTTTCGCGTCACACTTAAAATTCGGAGCCAACTAAAAAGCGCATTTTATTGACCTACATCAAACTTTTGCATAGTAAACAATTCTAGATTTGCTGCTCATTAATTTAAAATACTTAAAACAAAATGATCAGCACACTAACCTATCCTTTAGAGAAATTTGGTTTAACCAGCATACAACGCGTAGAAAATGCTTTACAACATTTACAAAACGGAAAAGGAATTTTATTAACCGATGACGAAGACCGTGAAAACGAAGGCGACCTGATTTTTTCGGCACAACATATAAACGTTCAAAACATGGCAATGATGATTCGCGAATGCAGCGGAATCGTTTGCCTTTGTTTGCCTAACGAAAAAGCAGACCAACTCGAATTGCCTTATATGGTTCAGGAAAATACAAGCAGTTTTCAAACTCCTTTTACGATTACGATCGAAGCAAAAGAAGGCGTAACCACAGGAGTTTCGGCAGCAGATCGCATTACCACAATAAAAGCTGCAAGCGCTGTAAATGCAAAAGCAACAGATTTAGCCAGACCCGGACATATTTTCCCTTTACGCGCCAAAAACAACGGCGTTCTCGAACGAAACGGCCATACCGAAGGCAGCGTAGATTTGATGAAATTAGCAGGTTTACAACCCGAAGCTGTTTTATGTGAATTAATGAATGAAGATGGCAGTATGGCTAAACTGGACAAAATCATTAGCTTTGCAGAAGAACACGATTTGGTAGTATTGTCTATTGAAGATATTATTTATTACCGCAAATTTGTGAGAGATTATAAGTAACAAATGATATACGAGCAACTTGGTGATTATATAAAAAATCGTATTGAGGTTTCTGATGAAAACCTCAATACGATTTTGTCTTATTTTAAACCTTTACAACAAGACAAAAATGACCTTTTGCTTTCGGCGGGACAAACCAGTCAGCATACTTATTTTGTGGGCAAAGGCTGTTTGAGACTCTATTTTATCAATGAAGAAGGAAAAGATGTTACCCGATATATTGCATTCGAAAATCAGATTGCTACAGCATTAGTGAGTTTTATTACCAAATTACCTTCTTTGGAATATATTCAGGTCATCGAAAAATCGGAGCTTTTGTACATAAGCCACGAAGATTTTAATCACCTGCTCAAAACCATTCCGGAATGGATGCCATTTTATTGTTCGTATTTAGAAAAAGCCTACGTTAATAATACCAACAGACTGATGTCGTTTACCACCATGGATGCTTTAGAACGCTACCAATGGCTGCTTAAAATAAATCCAACGATTGTAAAACGATTACCCAACAAAATCGTAGCCTCCTATATCAATGTTTCGCAGGAAACCCTTAGCCGACTGAAATCTAAGTTTTGATTTTAAAATCTTCTTAATTCTCAATTCTTTACTCTTTACTCTTTACTCTCTCTATCTCAATAATTATTATATTTTTTTAATGAAACAATGTTGCATTTGTAAATAAGAATTTTATATTTGCAACAATATTGCATTATCAATATCGATTCATCTGAATGAAAAAGAATTTTAAAATCTTAAATCTTTTTATGCCTCTAATAGTAGTATTTGCTATACTATTTCCGGCAATACATTCGTACGAACACATACAAAGCCATAATGTTGCGCATAAATGCATTCAGCACCAACATCATACGGCAAAAACCGAGTTTAAAATTCAAGATCATTCGAACGAAGAATGTGCTATTTGTCATTTTAAATTTAGTCCTGTTACTACTTTTGAATTTGTTACGTTTCAGTTTTACAAAAACAGTACAATAATTCATTTTACCTGTTTTTATTCAAAATCATTTTCCGCATTTTTTAAGGGTTCTCTATTCTCTCTGAGAGCACCTCCTACTTTCTAAAACCCAAAAAAGTAAATCATTTTTCATTATGCGAATTGATTTGTATTTATTTGTTTAGAATCAAATAATGCCGGAAAAGTAATTCACTTTTTCTAATCATTACTATTCCATTTTTCTTGCAAAAATTTGCATAGAAACGGTTTCGCTTATTTTAAAACGTAAAATTTTCCCTTACGGGGAATAAAACTACGTTGTCTAAAATCAGATTAAAAATTAGTAATACGCCTTATTTTCTATAAAAAATAAATTCAATATTCTAATTGAATCAGCACTTCGCACGACCTATTTTCCCAATTCACAATTAACAATTAACAATTAATAATTGTTTCCTGTTTCCGTAACTCAATTTTCTAAATATGAACCCTTTAAAAATCAACAAAATGAAGCAAACCAAAATTCTTGTCGTCGTTTTACTAAGTATTTTCGCTCTCGCCTCCTGTAGCAGTGACAACAACGAAATTGACACCGAATATCCTGTAATTGATAATTCCGCAACAAATGCATTCCCGATACAATGCAGCGAAATTACGCGCGGACAAAAAATCACTTTTAGGGCAAAATTTACAGACAATGCCGCTTTGGGATCTTACAGTCTTGACATTCACCACAATTTTGATCATCACACGCACAGCACCGAAGTCAATAATTGTGCTGCAGATCCTATCAAAAAACCTGTGAATCCGTTGTTGTACATCAATTCCGTTACAATTCCAGACGGACCAAAAAGTTACGAAGCTGTTCAGGAAATTACAATCCCGACCGATATCGATCCGGGCGATTATCATTTCATGATTCGTTTGACTGATAAAGAAGGCTGGCAAACGATTAAAGGCTTAAGTATTAAAATTTTATAATGAATTGATGAACGAAAATAAACCGAATCGATTACGGACATTTTTCCTGTTGCTTTGTTTTTTTGCTTTAGTTACAAATGCTGCAGCACAATCTGTTCGTGTATCCGGCAGCGTATTTTCCGACGGACATAAACCGTTAGATGGCGCTATCGTAACGATTTATCCTTCTGCTATAAGTACAATTACAGATCAAAAAGGACATTTCTACTTTCCTCAAATTCCTAAAAATTCTAAAAAATTAACAGTGAGTCATTCCGGTTATTCGTTTTATGAAATGAAACTTTCTTTGGATGAAAATTCAAATACGATACCTACAATTTTGTTAAAACCTGAGGTAAAACAATTGCAGGAAGTTGTCATTGCAGCTAATTATGAATCGCGTCGAAAAAAGCAGGAATCCCTGAATATTGAAACCGTCAACAGCAGTTTTATCCAGCGCAATCTCGGCGGAAGCCTAATGCAATCCTTGCAAAGAATTCCTGGAGTTAAAACAATTTCTATTGGTTCCGGAGGTTCAAAGCCCCTGATTCGCGGACTGAGTTTTAATCAGGTTATTGTGGTTGAAAATGGCATCAAACACGAAGGCCAGCAATGGGGTGCCGATCATGGTTTAGAAATCGATCAATATGCCGTAAATCGGGTAGAAATTATCAAAGGACCATCTTCTTTTATGTACGGATCTGATGCGATTGGCGGGGCAATCAATATAAAACCAGTGCCTTTTCCTGCTCAGCATGTTTTGGGCGGAAGCGTTGATTTTACCGGAAAGAGCAACAACGAACAATTTGGAGGCTCTTTTAATTTATTTGGCCGAAATGAAAAATGGTTTTTCGATACCAGAATAACCGCTATGGATTATGGCGATTACCGCGTACCAACTGATATAGTTCAGGTTTATAACTATGCGGTTCCTCTGTACAAAAATCATTTGCGAAATACAGCAGGTCGTGAAATGGATGTACACGGAAGTGTAGGTTATGTTTCTGATCGCTTTAAATCTATTTTTTACGTAAGTAATATTTACACCAAAAGTGGCTTTTTTGCCAATGCACACGGACTTGAACCCCGAAACGTTGACACGGAACTTCACGACAAATCGAGCCGTGATATTCTGATGCCTTTTCAGGAAGTTACGCATACTAAAATTAGTAATACGACTTCCTTTACATTGGGAATTCATAAACTAGAAACACAATTGGGTTTTCAGCAGAATTTCCGTCGCGAATGGAGCCATTATGTCAATCATGGTTACATGCCGCCTATTTATCCTGACGATATGTATGCGCCAAAGGACTTGGAAAGACAATATGATAAAGAAGTTTTTTCAGTTGCTGTTAAAGATGAATTTTCAATAGGTAAACATCAATTTACCGCCGGTTTAAATGGCGAACAGCAGCGAAATGCGATTAACGGCTGGAGTTTCCTGATTCCTGCTTTCAAACAATCAAATGCAGGATTATTTGTTTACGATAAATTTCAGCTCAATGATTTGTGGCTGCTTCACGGTGCCATTCGGCTCGATCATGGTCAAATCGAAATGAAACCATACACCGATTGGTTTCAAAGCGAAATTACCGAAAATGGTCAGACTACTCAGCAATATTTACAAAGATCTCAAGAGCTTACCAGAACTTTCAATAGTTTCAACTGGTCAGCAGGTGTTAATTATACGCCAGGGCAATTATCGATTAAAGCCAATTTGGGAACAAGTTTCAGAATGCCAATTGCCAAAGAACTGGCTTCAAACGGCGTGAATTATCATTATTTCAGGTTCGAAAAAGGAGATCCTAATTTATCGGCAGAGCGTTCGTATCAGTTAGATCTTGGTATGGAATGGCAGGAAAACAAATGGTCGGTACAGCTGAGTCCGTTTTTGAATTATTTCCCCAATTACATTTACCTCAATCCTACTTCGCAGCATGATATTTATTACGGTGCAGGCAATCAGGTTTTTGAATATGAGCAAAGTAAAGTGATGCGTTACGGCGGCGAATTGCAAACCCGTTATCAGTTTCTGAAAAATTTAAGCGTTGAAATCCTGGCTGAATATCTTTATTCGGAACAATTGTCCGGGAGCAAAAAGGGCTATACACTTCCCTTTTCTCCGCCGGCTTCGGTTTTATTTGGGATGACCTACAATCCGGAAATCAAAAACTTAAAAGACACTTATTTATCGCTTGATTATCGGTATACGGCGCAACAAAATCAAATTGTTCCACCCGAAAGAAAAACTGCAGCCAGCAACGTCTTCAATCTCGCGATGGGAACCAAAGCAAAAGCAGGACAACAGGATTTTATTATTAGCCTTCAGGTACAGAATTTATTCAATACAAAATACCTCAATCATACCAGTTTTTACAGGTTGATCGAACTTCCTGAAGCCAGCAGAAACATTATTCTATCGGTAAAAATTCCCTTTTTAATACATAAATCAATTTAATATGAATTCAATTAACAAACCTCAATTCCTTATGAAAAAAGCAAAATTATTTCTGCTGTTTTTTGTGGCTGCATCTTCTTTTACAGCCTGTAACAACGATGATAACAATGATAACAACGAAGTTTCGAAACCAACAGCCACCAACGTTGAAATTGGAACCGGCAATAACAAAAAAGCCTTGATTGGCCGTGATTTCCATTTTAATGCTGATGTTCTTGCTGGTGACAAAATCGCTGATGTACAGATTAAAATACTTCCAAAAAAAGGTGAAACGTATACTAAAGACTGGAAATTCGAATTGTCTTTTGCAGAATACAAAGGGGCTAAAAATACCAATGTTCATAAGCATTTCAATATTCCTGCCGATGCTCCCGAAGGTAAATTTGATTTCTCGTTTATTGTTCTGGATGAAAACGGATCACAGCTCGAAATCAAAGAAGAACTTACCATTACAGATCCTGCCAACATGCCTGCTGATCCGCTAATTGGCCGTGATATGCTTTCGCGAAATGACGATCTGATTTATTATATGGAAACCTGGGTAGAACCGGAATTAATCTTCAAAAAGAACGATAAAATTACGGCACATGCACAAGTAAGCCAGATTATGGGTGACGGAATTTTTTATTCGGTTTTGATAAAAAAGAGTCTTAATTATCATCCCGAAAGTATTGACAATCTTGATTTCAAAAAAGTTATTGTGATTTCAAAAGTAGAACACAAAGGTCTTGCTCCGGCTTCAAAAATTGCGACGCTGCAAAAGATCGATGATGTTTGGGGTGGCGAAAGTATTGTTGTTGGCGCAGACAAAGATGCTGAAGGAAACCCAACCACGGCAGACAAATCGTGGCAATCAGGTCAGTACAATTGGGTTCTTTTATACAAAAACACCACTTATAATTTAAGTGTATACAAATCAATGCCTATTACCATCAATTTTTAATCTACACATTTTTTTAAATCCAAATTAATTTAAACACGTTTTACCATGAAAAACAATTATTTCAAAATCATTTTCTTATTTGCTTTATCCATTTTTGCTGTCTCTTGTAGCAATGACGATGACAATGCCACCGAAACGCCCGAAGAAACGCTGGCCGAATATAAATATTTGCGAGTATTACTTTCTGATGAAAAAACAACCGCCATTACACTTGTAAATCCGGTTGATGCGACGACAACTTCTTTTAATGCTAAATTTGCAAAGTCAGCGCTTTATACTACAGAATCAGGAAGATATGCCGGAATTGTACACCGGGCAGACAATACAGTTGAAACTTTTGACAGCGGATTCGAAAGTCACGGCGATCATGTTGATGTAGACGGAATTCCAAAATTTGGTGCCTTAACAGGACAATCGCTTTTGCCAACGCATTTTAAAAGTAAAATTGGAGAATTGCTGACTTTCAACGATGGAGACGGAAGTTTATCTGTTGCGAAAGAATCTGAAATCAATACTGCAGGGGCAAAATTTAAAGTGATTAATGCTGGTTTATTGGCGCATCACGGTGCGATGGCGACTTTCTCAAACGGAACTTATGCCATTACCCAAAAAGATAATTCGGTTGCGGGAACATTACCTGAAAAAGTAAAAATTATCGACAATACAGGAAAAACGTTATTCGAATCTACTGTTGCAACAAAAGGAATCCACGGAAATGCTTCTGACGGAACTTACGCTGTTTTTGGTTCTGCAAGCGGTGTTCTTGTAGTAGAAAGTTCAGGAAAACAAAAACTGATTGCACTTCCTGAAGATTTTGGAACTGCTTGGTTTGGAACCATTTTAGAAACTAAAGCCAAAGGAAAATTCATAGGATTTACTGCCGCAAAAGGCGCTTATTTAATTGATGTTGCAGCTGCAACGATAAAACCAATTTTGCAAAGCACCAAAATTATGCAATGCAAAGTAAGCTACAACAACAGCAAATTAGGAATTCTATTGTTTTCTGGTGAATTTAAACTATTCAACTTAACGAGTTTACAGGTTGAAAAAGAGGCAAAAGTAATTCCGGAAACGGCGAGCGATGCCACATCAAAACCTCAAATTCAGTTAACAGAGAATTTTGCGTACATCACTTCTCCAAGCACGGGAGAATTGTTTCAGCTGAACTTATCGACTATGGCAATTGCTAAGAAAATCAAGGTTTCGAATACGCCTTATACCATTACTATTTTAGGTTTTGAAAATAGTAAAAGCCATTAGGTTTTTGTTTTTTTAGTTTGAAAGAGACTGTCTGTAAAAAGGCAGTCTTTTTTTTATTATTATTGAATCATTTTAGCAGCGTATCTTTTGTCATCTCGACCGAAGGGAGAGATCACACTCGGAACTCGCCAAAGATTGGTGATTTTGTTTGCGGCATTTCTTGTGTGATCTCTCCCTTCGGTCGAGATGACAAGATTGTGGTGACATTTTTTTGTCGAGTTACTTGCGGAGATCCCTCGTTCGTCGGGATGACAAAAATGCGATGACAAACTTTGACAAAGATACCGCACGCTAAAAAAAAACCAGCGAAAACCCGCTCAACCCGTAAAATCCGTGGGCCAAAAATTGTCACAAAAAAAAGGCTGTCTAAACAAACAGCCTTTACTTTTATGATTCGCAACTACTACAAGTTACCAAACTCGTCACTAATTCTTTAGATACACTTTGGCTGCGTTGGTAATACAAACTTTTGATTCCTAATTGCCACGCTTCAATCAGCAAACGGTTTACTTCTTTAATTGGTAAATCCGAAGGGATATTCAAGTTAATGCTTTGCCCCTGATCTACATATTTCTGACGGATGGATGCCTGCTGTACAATCTCTAACTGACTGATTTCTTTAAAGGTTTTAAAGACATCTCGCTCATTTTGACTCAACTGACTCATGTGCTGAACGCTTCCGCCATTTAGCATGATTTCTCTCCAAACTTCCTCATTATCCAGCCCTTTTTCTTCTAATAATGCTTTTAGGTATTTATTTTTACGCATAAAATTACCTTTGCTCAAACCGGCTTTATAATAATTGCTGCTAAAAGGCTCAATTCCTGGCGAAGTTTGTCCTAAAATAGCCGATGATGAAGTGGTTGGAGCAATTGCCATTGTCGTGGTATTACGTCTTCCGTATCCTTTTAGCAATTCAGGTTCGCCGTAAATACGTGCTAAATCCTGAGTGGCTTTATCGGCTTTGTCACTGATATGTTTGAAAATTTCTGTTGTTTTCATTTTAGCTTCAAGACCTTCAAACGGAATCATATTTTTTTGTAAATACGAATGCCATCCTAAAACTCCTAATCCGAGTGCGCGGTGTCTTTTTGCAAAACGATTCGCTGCTGCCAGATAATAGTTGCCTTCGGTTTTTTCGATAAATTCCTGTAAAACGGCATCAAGGAAAAAGATCGCTAATTTTACTGCTTCAGTATCTTTCCACTCTTCATAAAGTTCCAGATTCATTGACGAAAGGCAGCAAATAAACGATTCGTCAAAACTTGATGGCAACATGATTTCGCTACACAAATTACTTGCATTAATACGCAGGTTTTTGTCTTTATAAACTTGTGGTTTGTTCTTGTTTACGTTGTCGCTAAAAAAGATATAAGGCAATCCTTTTTGCTGACGGCTTTCGAGAACTTTAGCCCAAACTTGTCTTTTATCGGCATCACCATCAATCATTTCCTGCATCCAGTAATCGGGTACACAAATTCCGGTAAACAAATTCTGAATTGGATTTCCGATGCTTTTTATCTTCAAAAACTCTTCGATATCCGGGTGATCTACATCTAAATAAGCTGCAAATGCTCCTCGGCGAACGCCACCTTGCGAAATGGTATCCATTGTCGTATCAAAAAGTTTCATAAAACTTACTGCTCCACTACTCTTTCCGTTATCGGTTACGGCGCTTCCTCTTTCGCGCAATTCTCCAAAATATCCGGATGTTCCTCCACCAATTTTGGTTTGCATGATTACTTCACCTAATTTATGCGTAATTCCTTCGATTTCATCCGGAACGTGGACATTAAAACAAGAAATTGGCAAACCGCGTTCTGTTCCCATATTGGCCCAAACAGGTGAACTAATACTCATCCAGCCGCGTTCGATCATTTCTACAAAAGACTCTTTTAATTCGGGTTTGTACAATCTTTTTGCTGCAGCAGTACAAATTCTGTCAATTGCACCTTCTACAGTTTCACCTTTTAAAAGATATCCACGATTTAAAATTTGCTCACTTTCAGAGTTTTTCCACCACATTTTATTGTCTGCTTCGCTTAACGGAGCGCTGTTTCCTGAAATTGTATCTATTGTATTCATAATTGTAATTTGCTGTTTTTAGAAAAGGTCGTTTGCCGTAATACTTTTGTCGTGTTTGGTATATTCTACCGGTCTTTTCGCAAAGAAATCATCAAGACTGTTGGCAAAAACTTCTTCTTCGAACCATGCCATTGCTTTATAATCATCGGCAGGAACATTAAATATTGTTGGAATATTGATTTGCGTCAGACTTTCATCTATTCTAAATTTCATGAAGTTTACCAAATCTGCTTTTTTGATTGTTTCGATTTCACCATCTTCAAAAATCCAGTCTAATATATCTGCTTCTACATTGATCGAATCCTTAACCGTTTCTCTGATAAGCGTTAAAGTTTCTTCATCGAAATAATCCGGGAATTCCTCGCGTATTTTATTTACAATATAAATTCCGCCATTGGCATGAATTTGTTCGTCGATAGAAGTCCATGCGATAATGTTACTCACATTTTTCATATATCCTTTAAACCTTGTAAACGACAATAAAATCGCAAATTGGCTAAAAAGTGATACATTTTCGATCAGAATGCTGAACAATATCAGCGAAACCACATACTTTTTATTGTCTTGTGATTTGGTATCTTTTAATACATTCGAAAGATAATCGACACGTTTGCGGATTACCGGAATTTCCATCAGTTTTTCGAATTCATCATTATAACCTAAAACCTCCAAAAGACGCGAATAAGCCTCAGAATGCCTGAATTCACATTCAGCAAAAGTACTTCCTAATCCGTTGAATTCCGGTTTTGGGAAATGCTCGTAAATATTACCCCAAAAACTTTTTACTGCTACTTCAATTTGAGCAATGGCCAACAAACTGTTTTTGATCGCTGTTTTTTCGGCTGCATTCAAATGCGAATGAAAATCCTGAGTATCAGCAGTAAAATCGACTTCGGAATGTACCCAATACGCTTTATTTATGGCTTCTGTAAATTGCAATACTTCTGGATACTCAAAAGGTTTATAATTGATTCTTTTATCGAAAATAGACATATGTATAGTATTAAATGGTGACTTATTAGTGATAAAAATAATTCGTTTATTTGGGGATTTCAACGACATTTCTATACTTACAAAATTAACCTACAGTTCTTCTTCCAACCACCTTTTGATGTTAAAAATCCATCCAATTATCAACATCTTCAAGCCTCTTAAAATTGATGTAAAATTTACTTTTTATCAACAGCATCATAATAATCCGTAACAGCCGAAACATCAGCTATTTAAAATAAATCTAAATAGAGTTATCAACATGAAAAACTGCTTCAATATCACTTTCAAAAAAAACAGTTATCAACAATCCACTTTCAAAAAGTAGTCTTTTTAATACATAAAAAAAGGTTCGCCTAAAAATAATTATGTCTCGATAATTCATTTTGTTACTGTGCTTTTCAAGCTAATAATTGGTTATTTCACAACTAAAAAAAACAAATAACTAACTGATTATAAATATTTTAAAATAAAAATTTAATTGATTATGATTTTTACAGTTTTATCGAAAATTTAAAAATCGTGCCTATTTATCGCATTATTTTAAAGAAAAGAATCAATACTTAAAACTTACCGTAATTTTGTACTCTTAAAATACATATCATGATTATTAGAAAAGCAACTATTGAAGATTCTGAATCGATTGCCAAACATTTGTTGCTGGCAATGGAAGAAATCATTTATAAATTCATTGGCGAAAAAGATCCTAAAACGGCCTATTATTTCCTGCTTCATTTTGTTGAATATGAAAGCAATCAATATTCTTATCAGAATTGTTTTGTAGCCGAAGAAAACGATGAAATTGTAGGAGCTGTTTCTATTTATGACGGAGGAAAATTACATGAACTGCGTAAACCTATTATTGATTATGTTCGTCTTAATTTTAATCCTGATTTTAGTCCCGAAAATGAAACGCAAAGCGGAGAGTTTTATATTGATGCGTTAGGTGTAAGTCCTAATCATCAGGGAAAAGGAATTGGTTCTCAATTATTGCAGTTTTTGATTGAAGAATTTGTAACCAAAAATAAACAGACTTTAGGTTTATTGGTTGAAGAAGGAAATGCGGGTGCGAAGAAACTGTATCTTAAATTAGGGTTTAAAGCGGTTGGAGTAAAAACTTTGGTCGGGAAAACTTTGGAACATCTTCAGATTTCTTAATTTTTGTTTCAAGTTTCAGGTTTCAAGTTTCAGGTTTGAAATGAGAATAGAATTTCTATGACATTTTACCACAGAGAACACAAAGTTTTTATTATTAGGATTACGTTGACAAACACAAAGTTCGCAAAGCTGGTTCAACACAAAGCTTTGCGAACTTTGTGTTTTTCTAAAGACTTGCTAATTAAAATCTTTGTGTTCTCTGTGGTAAAAAAATCGACAAAAAGCTTTGCGGACTTTGCGTTTTTATAAAACCTTGCTTAGTAAAAACTTTGCTCCCGATAGCTATCGGGATTGCGGTAAAATGACATAGAAATTCTATTCTCATTTCAAACCTGAAACCTGAAACCTGAAACAATTTTAAACTCTTTTCTCTCTTAACAAGATTTTTACTAAACGACTACCCGAAATATGTGTTAAGATTTCATAACTAAAAGTGTATCAGCTAAAAAGTTTTATATTTGCACACGAAAAAAAATTAATACCCTATTGCAATAAGGATTTTAATACGCCTTATTTTTTTATCTACACTTTGAAATTTACTTTAAAAAACACTTTTTCCGGTAGGAACTTCTTTATTTTAGGAATCATTTTCGTTGTTCTTACTTTGCTTTCTATTTATATCCTGAGCGGTTTGATGACGGAGGTTACCGAAAAATCGAACGCCGAGAGTTCACAGCGTAGTTTTGTAAAAAAACAGGAAGTTATTGCGCAGGAATTATCACGCTTTTTGGAATCTAAAAATGAACTGAAACGAATTGTAGATATCAGCAACGCCAAAAACTTATCTGATAATTTAAAAGTTTTAAGTAACATTCATGCCAATGACAGTTTGGTAAAAAACAACTGGTTTCAGATCGACAATCAAAAAATAGAATTTACAATTTCTAAAAACGATGCCCATCTCAAAGCTTCGATAAAAGATTTTGTGGCTAAAAACAGAGAGCTTTCACAATCTAATAGTATTATAGAAGATACTGACCACTTTTTTTGGCGTATTTATTACAGATATACTGCTGCAAATGGCACTGTAGTTCGGTACGGATATGATATCGATTTGAAATCGCTTCAGAATTATTTCTCGACAATTGATCAAAAAGCGCCTAATTATGCTTTTGTTTTTGATAAGAAAGGAACGATTATTTATCATCCTGAAATAAAATTACTGAAAAAGAACATTTTCAAGTTAACCAATATAGTACCTCAGGATACAACTTTTTCTAAAAGAGAAGACTTTAGCAAGAGAATTGCCCCGTCTGAATATTTGTTTTTAGATATTGTACGCTATACCAAACGTTTGAATGTAAAAGGAACAAATTGGTATATTGGAGTAAATTTTCCGAGAGAAATTTCGAATGAAGATGTAAATGCGGTTAAAAAATATGCCTATCTCATTTATATCATTACGACTGCTATTTTAATTGTATTCTTTTATTTGTTTACCATTTTTACTCGTAGAACTTTTCAGGAAAAAGAAATCTTGTCGCAGGAAAAAAACAAGCTGCTTTTAGAAAACGAAATGATTAATAAGGAGAAAGCCCTGATTCAGCTGCAACAATTAAAAGAGCAGATTAATCCGCACTTTTTATTCAATTCGTTGAATTCGCTTTATATGCTAATTGAAACCAATACCGGAATAGCACGAAAATTTACATTAAACCTTTCTAAAATTTACAGATACCTTATTAATCCGCCGCTCAATAATATTGTTACGGTCCAGGAAGAATTGCTTTTTATCGAAAAATACATCTTTTTGCAGCAAACTCGTTTTACTGAGGAATTCATTTTTACTATAACTATTGAAGACGAAAGCTTTCTGGCAAAAAAAGTGCCGTATCTGGCTTTTCAGATTGCTGTAGAAAATGCGATCAAGCATAATATAGCCTCTGAAGAAAGTCCGTTACGCATCACAATTAGGATTAACGAAAACGTTGTAATTATTACCAATAATTTAAACGAAAAGCAAAACTTCGGAAAAGAATCTAAGTTTGGTCACAAATACTTAGAAAGTATCTATAAATACTATGGTAAAAACGATTTTAAAGCTTTCAAAAAAGACGGCGATTTTACTTGCATTTTACCTTTAATTGGATAAAAAAAAACATTCACTCCCGAAAAAAAGCCACTCACTCCATTTTGCTTTTTTTAACGTAATCCATGCAATATTTTTAGCCAAAAATTAACCTAAACTTAACTTTCTATGAGAGAAAAGGCATTGTTGAGAAGTCTAAAAAATATCGCTTTAGTGATGTTAGTACTGAATACCAGTACTATGATTGCTCAAAAAAAGAACAAAAAGAATAAAGAAGAAAAAACAGAACAACAAGTTAAGGATTCATTAAAAAATGCGAAAGGACAAAAATACGACGACCTTATTAAAAAAGGATCATTCAAAAAAGGTCTTTTCAATACTATTCAGGTAAAAACAGATCTTTACCTGGAGATCAACGATTCACTTTTTCAAAGAGAATTTTTAGTTGTTAATAAAATTTCAAATGTTCCTTTACCGGTTAATGATGCAGGTTTGAATAAAGGAATGAATTACGAGAATAAGATTATCACGTTTCATAAAGATTTGGTTGCCAAAAAAGTTTGGGTAAAATCATCTGTACCAAAAGTTTCATCGCCGGTTGGAGACGCTATTACAGCATCGGTAAACAGTAACTTTTCAGAATCTATTATAGAAGTTTTTGATATCGAAACCAAAAACAACGATTCTACATCGGTAGTAATAAAAGCGAATAAGGTTTTTGACGGAAAACAAAAAAGTTTCAATGATGTTTTAAGCAACATTGGTTTTGGAGGATCTGTAAAATCTGAACTTTCGTATATAGAAGGTGTGAAAACTTTCCCTAAAAATATTGTGGTTAAATCGCAACTGACTACTTCTGTAGCCGAAGGTGGTCCTGCCCTATCTGTTACAATTGGGGTAACTTCTAATATTATTTTATTAGATAAAGTGCCTATGCACGCTCGTTTTTCGGATAAAAGAATTGGGTATTTCACTGAAAAACACTGGTATTTTAGCGATAACCAACATGCAGTATTAGAAAAAGAACTGATCACACGCTGGAGATTAGAACCTAAAAAAGAGGATATCGAAAAATACAAAAGAGGCGAATTAGTAGAACCTAAAAAACCTATTGTTTATTATATCGATCCATCGACACCTAAACAATGGCGTTCTTATATTATAGAAGGTGTTCGAGATTGGCAGGCAGCTTTTGAAAAAGCAGGATTTAAAAATGCTGTAATTGCAAAAGAACCTACAGAAGAAGATACTGATTTTGATATTGATGATGTACGTTATTCGGTGATTACTTATGTAGCGTCTCAAAAATCGAATGCTATGGGACCTGCAGTTGTAGACCCAAGAAGCGGTGAAATTATCGAATCTGATATTATCTGGTGGCATAATGTAATGACTTCATTACAAAGCTGGATGCGCATTCAGACCGGAGCAATCGATCCAAAAGCAAGAGGAAACAAATTTAGTGATGAACATATGGGAGAAGCTATCCGTTTTGTATCGTCTCATGAGGTTGGACATACTTTTGGTTTGAAACATAATATGGGCGCTTCGTTTGCTTATCCGGTAGAATCACTTCGATCTCCGGATTTTACAGCAAAAATGGGCGGAACTGCTCCGTCAATCATGGATTATGCGCGTTACAATTATATCGCTCAACCGGAAGATCATGTAGAAGCGATTACGCCAAAAATTGGTGAATATGATAAATATGCTATCGAATGGGGTTACAGATGGTATGCTGACCAAACCGAAGAGCACAATGCGTTGAACGCCCTGATTACAAAACACCAGAATGATCCGGTTTATTTTTACGGAGAACAGCAAGATGGTGATAGCACAATAGATCCGCGTTCGCAATCTGAAGATTTGGGTGATGATGCGATGAAAGCGAGCGAATACGGACTTAAAAACTTGAAAAGAGTTGTGGGTAAAATCCTTGAGTGGACGTATGATAAGGATGAATCTTACTACCAAACCGGTAAACTTTATATTGGTGCAATTGGTCAGTGGAATTTGTACAACTATCATGTATTGACCAATGTGGGCGGTATTTACCTGAACACAACGGTTCATGGCGATAACAAACAAAGCTATGTTGCGGTTCCGGCTGCAATCCAGAAAAAAGCGGTTTCGTACTTATTAAACAATAGTATCAAATTGCCGGAATGGTTGTTTTTTAACCCAATTTTGGATAAAACAAATCCGTTGAAAGATTCTCCGCTTGGGCCTTATGAATACACGCCATATACGCTTGCAAGAGAATTACAATACGGCATTATATACAATTTATTAAGCGACGATCGTTTGTTGCGAATTACAGAAAATGAGTTGTACCAACGTAACGAAGCCAAAGAAAATGTGTTCACCGTAACACAATTATTCAAAACACTTCACCAAAGTATTTTTGCTCCTACGATCCAAAATAAATCGCTTACGATTATGGAACGTATGACTCAGAAAAATTATGTAGATGTATTGATTGTTTCGACCAATAAACTTTTTGAAAAAACCGATGTTAAGAAAAGCATTCAGTTGGAAGCAACCTTAAGCATGCCTCATTTATGTGATTATTTAGACGAAGCAAAAATGGCGCGAAACATCAATCAATCCTCTCTAAAAAGAGTTTCTGAAGTTACATCTGATAAAAAAGGCGAATTGAATCAGATCTTGCAATTACTGAAGACAAAGAGAAATATTGGAAATCAGGAAACTAAAAACCATTATTTCGACCTGATTCAGCGTATCGAAAAAGCATTAAACAACACACTATAATTTAACACAATCCAAAAACAACCCAATGAAGAATTTATTTTACATGCTGAGTTTCCTTCTTGCCCTCTCAGGGTATGCGCAGGAAAGGACTATTAAAGGAAAGGTACTTGATGCCGCAGACGGACTACCGATACCGGGAGTTACTGTTTTTGTCGAGAATACTTCCGTATCCAACAATACCGGAGAAAAAGGTGTTATACAAAGTGCCAGTTTAGGTACTGTAACCGATTTTGATGGTGCTTTCGAATTTAAAATTAACAGTAACATCAAAAGTTTAAGGGTAACTTATATGGGATACCTGCCTTACACAATTGATATTACATCGCAAAACAATTATACTATTTCATTAAAATCTGATGTAAGCGAACTAAAAGAAATTGTAGTTACAGGTTACCAAAAGATCGAAAAAAGAAAACTGACATCGGCTGTTGCAACAGTTGATATGGCTGATATCAAACAAGCAGGTGTGGCGAGTTTGGATCAAATGTTAATTGGTCAGGTTGCGGGTGTTGCGGTAACGCAGCAAACGGGAGCTCCGGGAACGATCTCAAAAATCAGAATTCGTGGTACTGCATCTCTTAATGGTGCTCAGGATCCATTATGGGTTTTGGATGGTTTGCCGCTTGAAGGAAATGATGTTCCTCAAAACTACGACAAAGACAATATCGATGTTTTAAGCAATTTTTCTATCGCGGGTTTAAATCCTGAAGATATTAAAGATATTACCATTCTTAAAGATGCTGCTGCAACTGCCATTTATGGTGCAAGAGCCGCAAACGGAGTTATCGTGGTAACGACTAAAAAAGGAAGAAAAGGAAGTATGAGAGTAGACTTTAATGTGAATACTTTCGTGACTGAAAAACCTAATTTTTCTAAATTAAACCTTTTAAACTCTTCTCAAAAAGTAGATTTGGAACTTTCATTAGCTTCAAGAGAAGATTTGACTTACAGAGACACAAACGGAGAAATTTCCCGTATTCTTAATCAGGCTAATGAATTAGGAGCCTATAGATCGGGAGGTTTTTCGTCTCTAAGTCCTGCAACTCAAAACTCTATCAACGCTTTAAGAAACAACAATACCAATTGGGGTGATTTATTGTACAGAAGTACTTTTAATAAACAATATGGTTTGAGTTTATCAGGTGGTGGAGAAAGATCTGATTACTATTTCTCATTAGGAGCTTATAATGAAGAAGGAGCTACTGTAGGAACTGGTTTTGACAGATACAATCTTACCTTAAAAAACAACTTTGATGTAACAGATAAATTACATGTTGGTGTTGGAATTTTTGGTACACAAAGCAAGAAAACAACTTATGTATCAGATACCGATACTTTTACCAATCCTGCTAATTATTCGAGAAACGTAAACCCATATCTGACTCCGTTTAACGCTGATGGAAGTTATAACTATGATAAAGATATGACTGGATATGGAAATGGAAGCGTATATATTCCTTATAATTTCCTGGAAGAAAGAGAAAACACGAATTACGAATTGACAACAAGATCTGTAAAAGCTTTACTTGATGTTGATTATACGATTACAAAAGGCCTGAAAGCAAGTACACAAATTGGTTTACAGTTTGATAATAATGCTTCTGAAAAATATGCCGGTAAAGACACTTATTTTACAAGAAAAGAAAGAGAAAAATCACGTGTATTTGCAAACGGAGCTGATGCTTATTTCCTTCCTGTTGGCGGAATTATTCAAAATTCTAACACAGACTTTTTTCAATATAACATTAAAACGATGCTAAACTATAGCACTACTCTTGGCGGAAAACATGAGATAGAAGTTATGGCTGGTAATGAATTAAGAAGAAACAAAAGCACTGCTATTAATACAAAAGGGTTTGGTTTCGACCCGAAAACATTAACTACAACTCAAATTATTTTTCCAAATGCAAACTCTGCTGCAAATGCAAACTGGAGAACGTATTTAAAAAATGAAAACGAAAATGCATTTGCATCGTTTTTTGCAACAGCATCTTATACGTATGACAGAAAATATACTTTCTTTGGAAGTGTTCGTTACGACGGATCGGATTTATTTGGTGTAGATCCTAAATACAAATATTTACCACTATGGGCTGTTTCCGGTTCATGGGCAGTATCTGAAGAAAATTTCTTAAAAGGTAATGAAGTAGTTTCTAATTTACGATTACGTGCTTCTTATGGTTTACAAGGAAATATCGACAAAAACACTTCTCCGTATGTAGTTGGAGAAAGCCAAACTGTGGTTATTTTACCAGGACAAACAGAACCTATTATTAATGTAATTTCTCCTCCAAATGATAAATTGAGATGGGAAAAAACTACTAATACTAACGTTGGAATGGATCTTGGTTTATTCAACAATCGTATTAGCATTGTAACGGATGTTTACGGAAGAAAAAGTTCTGATTTAATTGGTTTACAATCGCTTCCTGTTGAAAACGGATTTGAATATACAAACGCTAACTGGGCGCAGGTAACCAATAAAGGATACGAGATTTCTTTGTCTACACGAAACATTGACCGTCCGAACTTTAAATGGAATACCACTATAAATTTCGCTCATAATAAAAGTAATGTAGATCGTATTGAAACAAGATCTAACAGCTATTTACCTTCCAGAGAAGGACTTCCGGTTAATGCAGTATTTGCATTAAAAACTAACGGAATTGATGAAAATGGTTTTCCTTTATTTGTAAATAAAAAAGGAGAAACGGTAAACTCTCAAACCTTTTTTGCGCTTTTTGATCCTTATGCCGATTTTTTCCCGGGAGTTTTATCGCAATCAAGACTTACAGATGAAGACACCAGAAATTTGTTTACTTATGTTGGAGATCTTGATCCTAAATTTACCGGTGGTTTTATCAACACTTTTAAAGTTCATAATTTTGATCTTACAATTGCTACTACTTTTAATATCAAACAAACGGTTGTTGAAAAACCAAATTTTAATGGTGCACAATTAGATCGTGGTCAAAATTATACTACAGATGTGCTTAATGTCTGGTCACCTACTAATACAGGTTCACACATACCTGGAATTACGAGTGAAACTTCAGGAACAGGAGATTCATGGATGGCTTACCAATGGTATTCTCCAGGAGCAGCACCACTTAATATGTACAATTATTTAGATACATGGGTTCATGAAATGAGCTATATGCGTTTGAGCAGTGTTCGTTTTGGATATTCTTTACCTAAAAAAGCAACTAATACTTTGTTTATGGATAGTGTAAGATTTAGTATCGAAGGTAGAAACTTATTCGTAATCAGCTCTGATTATAAAGGTTACTTTGATCCTGAAACGTACGGAAATATCTATGCACAACCAATCCCAAGATCAATTTCTTTAGGATGTAACCTAACTTTTTAATCTGATTTAAAATGAAAAATATATTAAAATACGTATTCTTTGCCAGTGTAGCTGTTACAACTGTAAGCTGTGATCATTATCTTGATGTTGAGCCGGTAGGTAAAGTAATTCCGGAAACCTTAACAGATTACAGAGCTGTTATGACAAGAGGATATTCGATAACGGCGATTCATAAAGCATTGTCTGCCATAAGAGCAGATGAATTGGTCTTAGATGAATTTAATGATAATGCCACTTTCTACAGAGATCATTATATCTGGAAAGATGTCAATCCTGATAAAACTACCAATAGTTTTCCTTATTCGGCTTTGTACAACAGAATTTTCTATACCAATGTGATCATCAATGACGCAAGCGCAAAATTAGCACCTTCTACAGAGAAAGACCAGTTAATTGGAGAAGCTTATGCATTAAGAGCCTTAACTTACTTTGATTTACTGAACATATTTAGTAAACCTTACAATGCTGCAACAGCTGCAACAGACAAAGGTGTTCCGTTGGCTTTAAAAATAGATTTAGAGCAGGCTTACGTTCCTCAAAGTGTTGCTGTTATTTACGACCAGATTTTATCTGATAACGAAGAGGCTAAAAAATTATTGAATTTAGACACTCAGACAACAGGTATTAATTACCGTTTTTCTAAGGCTTCATTATATGCTATGGAATCTCGTATTTTCCTTTACAGAAAAGAATGGGCTAAAGCTATCGAAGCTGCAGATAAAGCAATGACATACAAAAGTGCTTTAATCAATTTAAACACTACAGCTGCGTTACCTAACCTTTATAACGGTCCGGAATCTATATTGGCACTTGAAGATCCTTTTATCAATCTTTTAAAAGGTACATCATATGCCGCGCCAACTTTAACAGGCGTTTATGATAAAACAAATGACTTGCGTTTTGCTTTGTATTATCAGGCAAGCGGAAGCAGATTCAGATTTAGAAAAGGTGGTGATATCGCTCAAAAATGTACTTTCAGAACCGCTGAATTGTACTTGACGAAAGCAGAAGCATCTGCACAATTAAATGATTTGGCAACAGCAAGAACAACTGTAACCACTTTTATTAAAAACAGATATAATGCAACAGCTTTTAACACATTAAGTACATCGATTGCTGCCATGACACAAACTCAGCTTCTTGATTTTGTAGCTCAGGAAAGACAACGTGAGTTTGCTGTAGAAGGTCACCGTTGGTTTGATTTGCGAAGAACTACTCAACAACAAATCATTCATACTTTTAATGATCAGGATTATACATTAATAGAAAATGATCCGCGTTATACGCTTCCGTTTCCTCTTGATGCCCGTTTAAACAATCCTGAATTGTAATAAAATTAGCTCCGTTTTTAACGGAGCTTTTTTTTTAACTTTACAGAAAATTAAACGTCATGAAAGTAGTTATTATTGAAGACGAACATTTGGCTTCAAGCTATCTCAAATCCATCTTAGAACAGCAGAATATCATTTCGATTAATGAAATAACGGTGCTGAAATCTGTAAAAGATGCCGTTGCTTTTTTTAAAGTAAATACTGTTGATCTTGCCTTTATGGATATTCATTTGGGCGACGGTAAAAGTCTTGACATTTTTGAGCAAGCGACTGTTTCATGCCCCGTTATTTTTATTACCGCTTACGATTCTTATGCCGTAAAAGTTTTCAAACACTTTACCATAGATTATCTTCTAAAACCTTATGAAGAAGAAGAATTACACGAAGCTTTACTCAAATACAAAAACATAAAAGAAACGTTTAATACCAACCTGATTGTCGAATCTTTGGTCGAAATTGAAAATCAAAGCAGCGTTCAGCATCATTTTTTGGTCAATCACAGAGATAAGCTTCTTTCTATCAATGATACCTCGATTACTTATTTTTATGCCACAGGAAAACATCTGTTTATCTACACCGATTCCGGAAGTAATTATCTCTACAATAGCAATCTAAAAGATCTGATCAATAAACTTAATCCTGATCTTTTCTTTAAAATAAATCGAAAATACATCATCAACCGTCATCATATTCAGGAAATAATAAAACATTCGAGCCAGAAAATCGAGATTTTACTGAATGTTGCTATTCCGGATACTGAACCTATTATTTTAAGCAAAAAAGAGATTAATAATTTTAAGAATTGGCTTGATTCTTAATAAACTTTGCGCTTAGTTTTTAAACACATAGAGACATCGATTTGATAGCTGAAAAAGTCATTTCATTTGTAATAAAACTCATAGCATTATGTGAACTGTAATTTTTAATTCGTAATTTTTAATTTTTAATTCACATTTATCCAAACAAATGAAAAAAATACTGCTGATTTCTGTTATTGTTTTAATTGCTTTTTATGTCTTAAAAGAAAAAGTCTACAAACCTTATATGTGGAAAAAAGCCCTGAATACCAAAGAGCATCAACTGCAATTGGGAAGTTTTATTTTTAGCAAAGAAACTGGTATTAACGGAAGCCAGAGTTATCAAAAATATTATTTTGTATTTAAGGTTATCGAAATCAATGGCGATTACGTCCGTCTTTCGGTTATCAGACAGCTGTCTGAAAAAGATAATTTGAAGGAATCTGATTTTTCTACCACTTCAGAGCAATATAAAAGTTTAAAGCAGAATATTAAAAGTCTGACTATTACACCAATTTTATTTGATGATTTATACCAAGGTGATGGCCCGAGATTTACTTTAAATGAATATTTATTAAACAAATATCCGGTTTTAAAAAAATCCAGATATTATTACGAAGATATTCCCGAAGCATCAAAAAATAAACCCATGCCGGAAAATCCAAATGATTTAGAAATGTATTTTAGTATGGTTTATTCTAAAAAAGAAATCATCGAAAAAGGACAACTTGTACCGTGGACCATGACAAATAGTTTTAATGGCAAGCCTTTATTGTCTAACTATTCTAAAAACATCGATTTAATTATAAATTAAAACCCAGAAAAATCAAGGGTTTTAGAAATATTTTAAAAAAAATATACTTTTTTTTCGAAAATTTGTCCAATCTCGAAAGCTCAGTTGTCATTAGGGTATAACATTAAAAATTATACATTATGGAAACTAGAATTAATGCATTCGAAAAAGGTCAAAAAGCGTTAAGTACTTTATTTGCAATTACCGGTTATATCAAAAAATCAGGACTTGAAAAATCATTATTAGATTTAGTCGATTTTAGAGTATCACAAATCAACAGTTGTGCGTATTGTTTAGACATGCATTCCAAAGAAGCTTTGGCAACCGGCGAAACACCTCAACGTTTATTTGGTTTAAGTGCCTGGAGAGAAACTCCGTATTATACTTCAAGAGAAAGAGCTGCATTGGCGTGGGCGGAAGCTGTAACAACTTGTCAGGTTCATAACGATGTTTATGCTATAGCAAAAAGTGAATTCTCAGACGAGGAACTAATCGATCTTACACTTGTAATTACTACTATTAACACATGGAATCGTTTTAACCTTGCTTTTCCTAATACTCCGGGAACTTACAGAGTGGGACAATTTGGATAAATACATCAGGCTGCTTTTTATTTGGGGTAAAACATTAAATTTATATCTCAGATAAAAGACAGTCTTTTTTAAAATCATTTTATAAAATGCCCCTTTTAAACTTTAAAACAAAAACAATGAACGAATTCATATTAATATTCAGAAGAGATTTTACAACCAAAGAAAATCAGCCTTCGCCGGAAGAATTACAGCAACATTTGAAACAATGGCAAAACTGGTTTGGAGGTCTGGCAGCACAAGATAAACTGGCAAGGCCTTTACAAAAATGGGACGGACAGGGAAAAGTAGTAAGCAAAGCAAAAGGAATTACAAACGGACCGTTTGTAGAAATCAAAGAATCTATTGGCGGACTGATCATCATAAAAGCCAAAGATTATGACGAAGCTTCCGAAATAGCTCAGGGATGTCCCGTTTTGGACTTGGGTGGAAATGTAGAGATACGTCAGGCGATGTAGAATAATTGAAATTCCAATTTTTTAAATTCCAAATTCCAATACATATGATTGGCCACGGATTTTACGGATTAAGCGGGTTTTCGCGTTTTTTTTTTGCAATGTTTATCATCTTTGTCAAAGTTTTTTAAACTTTGAGAAGATTCTTAAATCATTTTAATCTGTGAAATCTGTGGCGAAAATTATTTACAACGTAACCATAATTCTTGTCATCCCGAGGAACGAGGGATCTCCGCGAGAAACTCCCCAATCAAATCGCCAATCTTTGTAGAGCTACTTACGGAGATCCCTCGTTCCTCGGGATGACAAAAATGCGCAGACAAACTTTGAAAATATTGCAAAAAATAAACCCGCGAAAACCCGCTTAATCCGTAAAACCCGTGGGCAATTCATTGGAATTTGGAATTTATCTCATGTTAAAATTTAGTATTGGAATTTATTTACCTTTAGCTTTATGAACCAGGAACTCATCCCTCATTTATTCAGAACCGAATATCAAAAAATTGTTTCGGTTTTATGCAATTTGTTTGGCATTCATCATATTGAGATTGCCGAGGATATTGTGAGCGATACTTTCCTGACGGCATCCGAAACCTGGGCAATTAAAGGAATTCCTGAAAACCCAACAGCATGGCTGTATACCGTGGCTAAAAATAAAACGAAAAACTACTTTAAGCGAAATGACATTTTCGAAAAGAAAATTGTAACCGAAATAAAATACAATTCTCCAATAAACAATCCCGAAATCGAAATTGATTTATCAGACCAGAATATTGCTGATAGCCAATTGGCCATGCTATTTACGGTTTGTAATCCCAGCAATTCTGATGAAGCTCAGATTGCTCTTGCCCTGAATTTATTATGCGGTTTTGGAATCAACGAAATCGCTGATGCTTTTCTTTCGAACAAAGAAGTGATTTACAAAAGAATCAATCGTGCGAAAGAAAAACTCAAGGAAGAAAATATTAAAATTCAAAACCCAAACCCTCCTGAAATAAAAGAACGCATCGATACGGTGCTTAAAACCATTTATCTTTTATTTTCTGAGGGCTACTACTCTACTTCGCAAAATACTACTTTACGAAAAGATCTTTGTGCCGAAGCCATGCGCCTGACTTATTTATTAATTCAGAATAAAACGACCCATTTACCGGCAACCAATGCGTTAATGGCTTTGATGTGTTTTCATTCTTCAAGATTCGAGGCCCGAACCACTGAAAACGGCGAGATTATTTTGTATCAGGATCAGGATGAATCACTTTGGAATCAGGAATTAATAGATAAAGGAACTTATTTTTTGAGTCAATCATCAACTGGAAATACACTTTCTAAATATCATCTCGAAGCCGGAATAGCGTACTGGCACACCCAGAAGAAAGATACTGCTGAAAAATGGGAACATATTTTAGAATTGTATAACAATCTAATTATTCTAGAATATTCTCCAATTGTAGCTTTAAACAGAACCTATGTTTTATCTAAAGTAATAGGTAAACAAGGAGCAATTGCTGAAGCAGAAAAACTGCAATTAACGGATAATCATTTTTACTATTCCTTACTCGGAAATTTATATTCGGGTTATGATAATCAGAAAGCTTTGCAACATTTTCAAACCGCCTTTGACTTAGCCAAAACCAATTCTGATAAAAATATCATCAACAAAAACATGCTGGAACTTTCAAAAAAAATTGACTAAAGCACAAAGTTTTTTTAATTGAGATATTCCTTCAAAAAACAATCTTTCTTTTGCCTGCCGTTTTAATTTAAGTTAAAAATTGTCACGCAAAACTTCTTATTTAAGAAAAGAAATTTCACCTAAAAATTAGCCATCATTTCATTACACGATATTTTTCCTTCAATAAAAAATTCTCAATGTATTTAATTAAATTTTACGAATTTTTCATTATTTAAAATATTTTTATATTTATTTTTTAAAAATATTTAAAATTAATAATAATTTTTCAATACATTTAAAAAACACCTACCTACTTCTATTAAACCTAAATAGATCTTAAAAGTACGAATAGCTTACTTATTACAAGATTAAAATGAAATGATCATCAGATTGTTTCACAAATTAACACATTGTTCTATTATTCCCTCTCTGCCAACAGATTAAACATTATACTGGATTCTGTTAAATAACTATTTTACTACAAGCCGCTCTTATTTTTTATACCATTATTCTTACCAATTGATTCTTCAATAAGGTAAAATTAATTTCGATTTCATGAATTTTATTTACCCAAATCTAAAAATATCATATGAAAATTAGAAAGTTACAGTTATTACTACTCTTATGCTTTAGTATAACATTTAAAGGTGTTGCTGCTCCTGAGCCTCCGCAGCCTCGATCTATCCCGCCTCCTGTAGGTGATCCTGTACCAATAGACAGCGAAATCTCTATATTATTCGCAAGCGGCGTTTTGCTAGGCATCTTTTTTCTTTTAAAGAGGCCAAAACCTACCTCATAATCGTTGTCAAAAAAATCAACGATACGAGCCAAAAACAAAAGCTTTTAATGTCCTAAAAAATAAAAATCATGAAGAAAACTACTTTACTCATTTTGATGCTGGTAACTACAAAATCTATCTCACAGATTTATTTTAGTACTAATGCAAGCATGTATGTAAAAAATGAAGTCTTATATGTTCAGCAGGATATCAATTTAGCGTCAAGTTCAAATTTATATTTAAGAAATAATTCGCAGTTATTACAAGGAACTTCGGGAGCGTCTATCAATACAGGATTAGGTGTTGTGTCTGTTTATCAGGAAGGCACTTCAGACAATTTTGATTATAACTATTGGTGTTCCCCGGTAGGAAATGCTTCTGCTGCATCCGGAAATGAAAACTTTGGAATTACGATGTTAAGCAAACCAACAACTTCGATCGCCTCGACAACAGCTGCTATTTTACCTGCAAGCAATTCTAACGGAACCTCTAACCCACTGGCAATAGCTTCAAAGTGGATTTACAAACTCATTAACGCCAATAATTATTCGCAATGGGTTTTCGTTGGCGGAACTGCAACATTGCCTCCCGGTGTAGGTTTTTCTATGAAAGGTACTAGCGGAACAGATGCAACAGATCCTGAAGGCACCGGAGTAACTAATAATCCCGGAAGTGCACAGAGATATGATTTTATAGGAAAACCAAATGATGGTACTATCACTATCAATTTGGGCATCAATAATGCAACCCTAACCGGGAATCCATATCCATCAGCTTTGCACCTAAATGCTTTTCTTTTAGATGGTTCTAACGCGGCAACTGGTGGCATTGCCTACTTTTGGGAACAGGATAAAACGGTAAACTCTCATACTCTTATCAATTACAGAGGAGGCTACGGATCGTATTCTGCTGTAAGTTTGGGATCTGCGGGTATCTATACACCCGCAACTTTTAGTTCATACAACGGAGATGGTTCAGTAAACACCGGTGGCTCATCATCCGGACTTATAATAAGTAGAAAATATTCTCCTATAGGTCAGGGATTTGTCATTAGTGCTATTGCAGACGGAACAGCCACATTCAAAAATAGTCATAGGATGTTCATGAAAGAAGGCACTGGTTCGTCTCAATTTGAAAGACAAACGCCAATAGAAAAAAACGCCAAAGAAGAAAATTCCGCAGAAGAAGCTCCGGAAGAGGTTTCGCATTTTAGATTAAACACCATCATTGACAATCAATTTACAAGACAATTAGCATTAGCTTTTGTACCAACGGCCACCGATGAAGTTGATTATGGAATCGATGCCCTAAATATGGATGATGCACTCCCTAACGATGTTACTTTTTTAATAGAAAACGGCAGTTACGTTATTCAGGGGATTAATTTTGATGAAACAAAGAAAATTGCACTTACAGTAAAAGTTACCGCTACAGCTAGTTTCAAATTTTCTATTCCGGAGGTGGTTAACTTCGACAACACTCAGAAAATTTACATTCATGATGCCCTTGATGATTCTTACCATGATATTAAAAATGGAACGTATCTGGTTACTGTTGCGCCCGGAGTATACAATGACCGTTTTAAAATAACTTTTAAGGAGACTACCCTTGGCGTTGGTGACTTTACTGCGAAAAAATTCTTCATTATTCAGGATAATACTAATAGTAAGCTAAGAGTGGAAAATCCCAATAATTTAAATTTAAAATCATTTAGATTATATGATGTTTTAGGCAAAACTGTACTATCAAAAAAAGATCTGGGAACAGATCAGAATTATACTTTTTCGACCAGCGGATTAAGCAGCGGCGTTTACATTACAGAATTCTTAACAATTGATAATGAAAGATTCACTGAAAAAATCATCATATCAAATTCAGGTAAATAAAAGATACCCCAACTAACTAAAATTAAAAATTATGATCACTACATCTTCTCTTCGAAATAATAAAATAGTACTGTTATTTTTTCTTCTTTTTAATTTAACAGGAAATGCTCAGATCGGGATTGGAACGATAACACCCAATATAAGTTCTGTTTTGGATGTTACGTCCGGCACAAAAGGAATGTTGACGCCCAGAATGGGAACGACACAAAAAAATGCTATTGCAACTCCTGCAGAGGGATTAATTGTTTATGATACTGATTTGAAAGCATTTTATTATTATTCAACAGGTGCCTGGGTACCAATTGTTAGCGGTGTACCAGGTCGAATCAATTTTAAACGTATAAAATCTACAGATGTTTTGGCAACGGTTTTAGCTGCTGAACTTGCTGCCGGAGGAGGATCAAAATATGTTTTAAATGCTAATACCCTGTATGAAATTAATGGTACGGTACCATTTAATTTTCCTATTGATTTAAACAATGCCTATGTTCAGGGATTAGATACCAATAACGATATTATCATTAAATCAACAGGAAATCTTTTTGAAGGAGCAAATGGAGGAAGCATCAAAGGTATCACCATTATAGCTACAGCTGGAAATGTCTTTAATCTTAGTGGGGCAGCAAGCCAAAATTTAATATTTAGGGATTGTGTTGTGGCAAATTCTAATGCAGTGGGTACAATTTCAGGTTTCGGATTAGTATTTTTAAGTATCATTCAGTTTTCTGCAAATGCAAACGGAATCGTTTACAATAACATTAACCAACTATTACTTAGTAACCAGGGATGGTTTGCTAATAATACTGGAACTTATGAAAAACTTACAGGAACTTTTACCCTTGTAGAAAAGCAAGGCGGTTTTAGTCAGATTGAGGGTAGTGCAGTAGGTTTTGACGTATCTGCAAACCCTGTTATAAGTGGCGATGCTGTATTAGAATCAGTTGTTTTTACAGGTGCTAATACTACTGGTTATGTAAAACCTTATACTGCAGGTGCATATACCGGATATAATTTTAACAACAGTTGGAGCGTAAGATCTGCCGGAATACCTACTGAAGCAGATGCAAATGCAGTTGGAGATTTTTCAATGGATTATCCCGTTAATAGTGGTGCCGCAACTAATTTTGACAGTAATACTCCCAGTAATATTATAAAAGTAAATGGTATATCTACATCTTATAACTTATTTAGATTCGCAAATGATTTAACTCCAAACAATTATAATCGATTAAGATATTTGGGCAAAAAGAAAAGGATTTTTCAAATAGCAGGTTCAATCTCTTTTCAGGTAACAAATGCAGGAACCTACATCATTTATATTGCCAAAAATGGAACTCCCATAACACAGTATAAAATTTACGGAAAGGGTTTACAGGCGCTCGATATTGTTGTGCTTCCGCTAAGTGCCTCTGTTGAATTATCAAATAATGATTATATCGAAGTGTATGCTCAACGTAATTCTGGTACCACAACTGGTATTATTACTCCAAATATGACAATCATTATTAAGTAATTTAAATTTAATAATGAAAATTCAATTTGTATCAAAAGGGAATAGCATTTAAATCTATTCCCTTTTGTTTAATGCATTTGAAATATCCTTTACTCAGAAATTTATATCCGGGTTATGATAATAAGAAGGCTTTGCAACATTTTCAAAAGGCCCTTGAATTGGCCACAACCAGTTCTGATAAAAAAATTTTTACTAAAAATATTGAGCAACTCCGTTATAAAAATTAAAACAGAAATAAATGATTTACACTATTAATAATTTTTCATAACATCCTCACGCTTATATACAATGTGTTATTTAAATATTTTTTTTCACAATAAACAGCTGTTAAATCTTTAATAAATATTGATTGTTAATATTCTAGGAAAACGTATATTTGAGTAACTAGAATATTAAATAGCGTGCAAGAAAAATCAAAATCACATAGTTTTTTATTTCCCAAAACTCCTACTGGAGTAGACGGCCTTGATGAGATTACTGATGGCGGATTTCCGAAAGGACGGCCAACTTTAATCTGCGGTGGTGCCGGCTGCGGAAAGACATTGTTATCAATGCAATTCCTTATTAAAGGTATTACAGAATATAACGAACCCGGAGTTTTCATGTCTTTTGAAGAACCTTCGGATGACCTTACTTTAAACGTAAAATCACTTGGCTTTGATCTGGAAAAGCTGAAAAAAGATAAAAAACTCGTTGTAGATCATGTAAGAGTTGAAAGATCTGAAATTGAAGAAGCCGGCGAATACGATCTTGATGGTTTATTCATCAGGTTAGGACATGCCATTGATTCTATAAAAGCAAAACGCGTTGTACTTGATACTATAGAATCTCTTTTTGCAGGTCTTGACAATCAGGCGATTCTTAGAGCAGAGTTGCGAAGATTATTTCATTGGCTGAAAACCAAAGGCGTAACAGCAATTATTACAGGAGAACGTGGTGAAGCAACTTTAACGCGTCAGGGACTGGAAGAATACGTTTCAGATTGTGTTATCGTTCTGGATCATCGTGTTATTGAACAGGTTTCGACCAGAAGACTTCGTATTGTAAAATACAGAGGGTCTACACATGGTACAAACGAATATCCTTTTCTTATTGACGAAGACGGAATTTCGGTATTGCCTATTACATCATTAAAACTGGATAACGAAGTCTCTTCGGATGTTATTTCGACCGGAGTTCCGGGATTAAACGAAATGTTTGAGGGCGGCGGGTTTTATCGCGGAAGTAATATATTAGTATCCGGAACAGCAGGAACGGCTAAAACTACCATTGCATGTTACTTTGCGAATGAACAATGCGAGAAAAAAGAAAAAACAATTTATTTTGCGTTTGAAGAATCACCTCAGCAATTGGTTCGTAACATGAAATCAATCAATGTTAATCTTCAAAAGCATATTGACAACGGTACTTTGCAAATACATTCTTCACGTCCGTCATTAAACGGTCTTGAGCTGCATTTGCTTACACTTCGAAAATTAATCAGGGAGTTTAAACCTACTACTATTATTATCGATCCTATTAGTAATCTAATTACCGTGGGAAGTGAACATGAAGTACGTTCGATGCTGGTGAGGCTGATTGATATGCTGAAGGCAAACAATATTACGGCTCTTTTTACGTCATTAAACAAACAAACGGATAATTTTAGACCTGACCTTGCAGAAGAATCAGTATCATCGTTGGTTGATACCTGGATTACTGTACGTGATATGGAAGGAATTGGAGAAAGAAACCGCGGAATATTTATTGTAAAAGCCAGAGGAATGGGCCATTCTAATCAGGTAAGGGAATTTGTGATTACCAATAATGGTATAGAATTACTGGATGTCGAATTAGGTCCTCAGGGTATCCTGACAGGTGCTGCAAGAAAAACACATCAGTTCAAGAAAACAATTTCTGATATTAAACTTCAGAACGAAATTAGTAGAAAAGACAGGGAAATCGAGCGCAAACGCAGGGTTCTTGAAGCCAATATTGAAGCGCTCAAAAATGAATTTGAATCTGCAGAAGAAGAATTAAGTATTCTGAAAGCTACAGAGGAATTACAGGAAAAACTGTCTTCTAAAAAAAAATAGACTAAAATGAAAAAAGAAGCTGTAGCCGAATGGCAATTACGATTATATATTGCGGGTCAAACGCCAAAATCAATAACGGCACTGGAAAATATAAAAAAATATGCCGAAGAGCATCTAAAAGGAATTTACAGCATCGAAATTGTAGATTTGCTTAAAAATCCGCAATTGGCAGAAGGCGATCAGATTTTTGCTGTACCTACTTTAGTGAGAAAATTTCCAGAACCCATTCGCAAGATCATTGGCGATCTTTCGAATGAGGAACGAGTACTTGTTGGGCTTAATATAAAACCCTTAAACTCTTAGAATAATGGATGATTCATCTGATGGCTCAAGTACAACCAAACATCAATTTATGCTTTTTGTTTCGGGTATGTCTGTTAAGTCAGGTCATGCTATCGAAAACCTGCGTAAAATCTGCGACCAATATCTCAAAGATGATTACGAGTTAGAAATTATAGATATTAGTCGCGATACAGAGCAGGCAGCAATACATCAAATAGTGGCGATACCTACTCTGATAAAAATAAATCCTGCTCCAAGACGAATAATTCTTGGAGATCTATCAGACAAAGAAAAGGTATTAAAAATACTAAACATACGCGAATAATTTGAAGGACAATAATACAAATATAGAATCCCTACAAGCTGAAATAGCTGCCCTGAAAGAACAACTTTACGAATCTAATAGTATTGTTGATGCTATAAAACAGGGAGATGTTGATGCCTTGGTAGTGAATACAAATGGAACTCCGCAACTTTATTCGTTAGAAACTGCTGATTATACTTTTAGGCTCTTAATTGAAAAATTTGGACAAGGCGCCCTAAGTATTTCAAGAAATGGACTCGTATTATATTGTAACGACTATTTCTCCAAACTTATAGGTATTCCTGCCGAAAAAATAATTGGAACTTATATTTATGAATACTTCAATAGTAAGGACAATTTTGTACCTATTCTCGAAGCTTTAAAATATGGTATCACAACACATGAAATTGTATTTAAAACAGAAACCTACAGAAATACTTTTCCTGCCTATATAGCCGTAACCGATCTTGAACCCGCTGTTCAGGGAATTGGAATTGTGATTACAGACCTAACGGAGAAGAAAAAGCACGAAGATGCATTAATAAAGCATCAAAAAGATCTCGAAGAAAAAATTCATGAATTAAACAGAATAAACGCAAATCTGGAGGAATTTATTCATGTAATATCACATGATCTTAAAGAACCGCTTCGAAAAATTGTAATGTATAATGGCAGAATAGATGCCAGCTACCTTTCTGAAGCTGATGCCAAATCTATGAATGTCATGAAATCAGCAGCTTTAAGATTAAATTCGCTTATAGATGATTTGGTCAGCTATTCTTCTCATACTGCGCAGGAAGAACGCACAAACGTTAACCTCGCAGATATAATCAGGGAAGTATGCGATGATCTCGAAATTATAATATCTGATAAAAAAGCAATTATTGAGATCGGAAAACTGCCTACTTTAAAAGCTTCAAGAGTGCAAATGCGTCAGCTTTTTTCTAATCTGATTTCGAACGCCATTAAATATGGAAAAAAAGAAGGTGCTCCTATTATTCAAATTTTTCAAATCGAAAATTTTGAATCTGAAGTGCCCAATCAGACCGAACAATATTTGAAAATTCAAATCAAGGACAACGGAATCGGAATGGAACAAAATCATTTACTTAAAATTTTCACTATCTTTCAGCGCCTGCATGCCAAAAATGAATATTCCGGAAACGGGATTGGTCTTGCCATTTGCAAAAAAATCATGGAAAACCACTCAGGAAACATTACTGTAGAAAGTAAACTGAATGAGGGTACCACATTTAATCTTTATTTCCCAATCTTATAAAATGCCACAATTAAATAACTTACATATTATTATTGCCGAAGATGATATCGATGATGCAGATATCATCCGCCATACGTTTAATAAAAATCCCGACTTCGCAAAAGTAAGCCTGGTAGCGAATGGTGAAGAACTTATAAATTATTTAGAAGACACTTCAAATGAAACACCGGATATTATTCTTACCGATATCAACATGCCTATTCTTGACGGTATTGAAGCTCTAAAGCAAATTTTGAATAACAACAATTTAAAAACGATTCCCTGCTTTGTTTACTCCACAAGTATAAATCCTGTTTATAAAGAAAAATGTGATTTGATGGGCGTAAAAGCGTACCTCATAAAACCTTATTCTATTGAAGCTTTTGACGAAATACCTAAAAGCATTCTTTCTATTATCGAACAATAATAAGATTTTCAAACTACCCTGAAATAATAAAAATTTGATATTTATAAAAAAAGAGCTGATCATGTGATCAGCTCTTTTTTTTGTACTTATCCTTTTTAATTTTCTTCAACAAAACAACACTTTTACTTCATTTTTAAACAACGCTTTAATTTCTTAAATAAAGCCACTAAATAAGATTTTCCTTAAAAAAATATCGACAAACAGTAAAAATATACGTTTATAATCAATATATTAGAGTAAATATCTTACTTATACTACAGAGAACAATTCTTAAAAAAATAGGAAAAATATAATTTGTGTAGGATTAGTAGGTTGTTTTTTATCATTTTGTTTGATGTTTTAACAAATTATTAAATTTTATTTTCGTAGCCAAAGAATTACATTTTTACACGCATTTTCAGATTATTACAGGCCAGCTTTATTTTTTATAAAATTATTCTTACTCATAAATTAAGAATAATTTATTTCATGAATTTTATTTACCCAGATCTAAAATTACTATATGAAAATTAGAAAGTTACAATTACTATTAGCCTTATTTTTTTGCATCACTTTTAATAGTTATGCCTTTCCGCCCCCTCCCGAACCTCAGCCCAGAGGGATTCCTCCGGTGGGTGATCCCGTACCAATAAACAGCGAAATAGCATTACTTTTTGCTGGCGGAATTTTGCTTGGTGTATTTTATCTCGTAAAGAAACCAAAATCTACAGCTTCAGGATCATAGAAAATCAAAACCTATTACTCTACTCTAAAAGTGAAAGTTATGAAGAAAAAGATACTACTCATTTTAATGATAGCCACTACAAAATGCTTTTCGCAAATTTATTTTGCTCCCAGTGCCTATATGTATGTAAAAAGCGAAGTATTATATGTTGAAAAGGATATCAATTTAGACGCAGCCTCAAATTTGTATTTGAGGAATAATGCACAATTAGTTCAGGGTACAACCGGAACTTCAGCCAATACGGGAACTGGCACTCTATCTGTTTACCAGGAAGGTACCACAAACAACTATAGTTATAATTACTGGTGCGCACCTGTTGGAAGTACTGTTCCTGCAGATAATGGGAAATTTGGAATCACCATGTTAGGCAGGCCTACAAGCGCTACTGCATTTACTCAGGCCACTATTTTACCGATAACCAATTCTGACGGAACAGCATCCCCGCTTGCAATAGCCTCAAAATGGATTTACAAGTTAAGTACTGCTACTACTTATTCGCAATGGGTTTTCGTTGGCAATACTACAACACTCGCTCCCGGAGAAGGTTTTTCTATGAAAGGAACCAGCGGAACTGACACAGCAGATCCGGAAGGAACAGGAGTTACAAATAACCCCGGAAGTGCCCAACGATATGATTTTAGAGGACGACCAAATGACGGTAACATCACCATTGCACTAGCTGCCAATAGCAGTACTTTAACAGGAAATCCGTATCCCTCAGCTTTACATTTAAATGAGTTTCTTTTTGATAGCGAAAATACGGCAACTGGTGGTGCCGCTTATTTTTGGGTGCAGGATAAAACAGTAAACTCTCATACCCTCATCAATTATAGAGGTGGTTATGATTCTTACGCTCCAATGACGAGAACGAGTCAGGGTGTTTACACTGCCGCAACTTTTAGCTCTTATAATGGCGATGGATCAATAAATCCTGGTGGTTCGACATCTTCGCTTTCAATTAATCGCAGGTATTTACCTATTGGGCAAGGATTTGTTATTAATGCTAATGCAACAGGAACTGCAACATTCAAAAATATTCATAGAATTTTTATGAAAGAAGCTCCCGGTTCATCTCAATTTGAAAGACCAGCTTCGAAAGATAAGGACAATAAAAAAGAAGAAAGCGCCGAAGATACTCCTGAAGAAGTTTCACATTTTAAACTAAACACCATCATCAACAATCAATTTACCAGACAATTAGCATTGGCTTTTGTACCAGAAGCGACTGATGGAATCGATTATGGTATGGATGCACTAAACATGGATGATGATTTACCAAACGATATTACTTTTTGGTTAGAAAATGGAAGCTACGTCATTCAGGGAGTCAATTTTGATGAAAATAAAAAAATAGCACTTACGGCAAAAGCAGCTACCAATACTACTTTCAAGTTTTTTATTCCGGAAGTGATCAACTTTGACCCAACTCAGAAAATCTACATTTATGATGCGCTGGATGACTCTTATCATGACATTAAAAACGGAACTTACGAAGTGGCTCTCACACCTGGTATATACAATGACCGATTTAAAATTGCCTTTAGAGACGCAACAACACTTGGTATTGCTGACAAAACTGCCAAACTTTTTTTCGTCAGTCAGGATAATGTCAATAAAAACCTAAAGGCTTCTAACCCAAATAATCTCGCATTAAAGTCATTTAAATTATACGATGTTTTAGGCAAAACAGTATTGTCTAAAAAAGACCTTGGAACAGATGAAAATTATATTTTCTCTACCAGCGGACTAAGCAGCGGCGTTTACATTACAGAGTTTTTAACTATTGATAATGAAAGATTCACCGAAAAAATTATCATTTCAAATTCAGGAAAATAAAATTATAGCTATAAAAATATACACCACACACTAATATTTAGAAATTATGAGCACTAAATCTACTCTACAAAGTCTTAAAACATTCTTACTATTGTTTTTCTTTCTTATTACTCTTATAGGAAATGCACAAATTGGGATTGGAACAACAACGCCGGATGCTACATCGATTTTGGATATCAATTCAACAGAAAAGGGAATATTAGCTCCCAGAATGACCACTGCACAAAGAACTGCCATAACAACCCCTGCGCAGGGACTATTGGTTTATGATACCGATTTAAAATTATTTTATTATTTCTCTAGCCCAAGTGGTTGGTTACCACTTTTAAACAGCTCTGTGGGAAGAACCAATTTTAAACGGGTAAAATCTGCAGCAGATCTTGCACCGGAACTTGCTCTTGGAGGATCTGTTTATCAGTTAAGTTCAAATACATTATATGAAATAAATGGATCAATAACGCTAGCAGCTCCTATCAATTTAAATGACGCCTATGTAACCGGAATTGATACTAATGAAGATATTTTAACATTTCCAGGTGGAATTATTTTTTCAGGAAACACAGGTGGAAGCATCAGAAATGTTACATTAAAAGCGGCAGCAAGAGCTTTTAATATTACCGGTGGAACTTCTCTTTTTATTCAAAACATCATTATAGACGGGATGACTACAAATGTTGGAACTATTTCAGGTGTCGGTTTATATTTTGGCAACATAGTTCAATTTATTAACAATACCAACGGAATTACGTATTCTGGTATTAGTAGCTTATTGTTAAGCAATCAGGCTTGGTTAAATACTAATAATGGAACTTTTGAGACGTTAACCGGAACTTTTGGTCTAATACAAAAAAATAGTGGTTTTAGTACAGTTGACGGAGCTGATTTAGCATTAGATGTTAACGGTATTACAACATTAGGAACCGGGATTTTATTAGGTACCGTTTTTTCGGGTACCACAACAAATACTGCAGGTTACGTTAGAGGTTATCCTGCGGCATCAACCTATACAGGATATAATTTTAGTAATGCCTGGACAGTAGATGCACCCGGGATCCCAAGAGAAGCGGACAGTGAGGCTACCGGAGATATTAATTTTGATGTTACAGTTGGCAGTGGTGCGCCCACAGGATTCTCAGGTACAGGAACTACAAGTAGAAAAAAAGTTCTTGGGGCAACCCTTTCTAACAGTTTGTTCCGCTTTACAAAAGATGGTGATAATAAAATCACATATAGAGGAAACAAACCGCGATATTTCCAAATTGTGGGTTCAATTTCATACCAAAATACAGCTGATGCAACCTTTATTTTGTACATAGCAAAGAATAACCTTGTACTTCCTGAAACAAAAGTATATGGCAGACCTAGTGGAGGTATTTTAGTTACTTCCGGTATTACAGCCCTGCCAATTGTAGGTACTGTCCAAATGAAAACAGGAGATTATATTGAAATTTGGGCAGAACGTTATGACGGAAGTGGAAATATGTCCACGATTTCTTTAAATTTAACAGCAAGGTAACTTTTTACATTCTAAAAAAAACTCAAAAAAAGGGTATAGAAACTAATCTATACTCTTTTTGAGTTTAATATTCGAGCTAAAACTTAATAGCAATTTTCCCAATAGTCCTTCCAGATTCCAGCAACTCATGCGCCTTTTTAAAATTTTCAGGAGTTAATCCCAAAAGAGTTTCGTTAAGGGTTGTTTTTAATATCCCTTCATCCAAAAGATCGGCAATTTTATTCAGGATGTTATGTTGTTCCTGCATATCATCGGTTTCAAACATAGAACGTGTGTACATTAGTTCCCAGGAAAATGAGGCGCTTTTGTTTTTAAGTTTATTTAAGGCAACTGGATCACTGCTTCCGGTAATTGATGCGATATGACCTTGAGGTTTGATCAATTCGACCATAGTATCCCAATAGGCATTAGTATCAACAAAATCTACAATAAAATCTACATATTCAAATCCCGCTACGCGAACCGAAGCCACCAAATCTTTATGATCTACTACAAAATCAGCACCTTGCTGTTTGCACCAATCGATCGTTTCCGGACGGGATGCTGTGGCAATCACCGTTAGACCCGCAATTTTCTTAGCCAACTGAATCGCAATCGAACCTACTCCGCCTGCGCCGCCAATAATCAGGATCGATTTTCCCTTGTCTTTTTCAGGATTAATTCTAATGCGGTCAAATAATATTTCCCAGGCTGTTAAACCTGTTAAGGGTATAACAGCAGCTTCTTCAATGCTTAATGATGTTGGTTTTTTACCCACAATTCGTTCATCTATAACCTGATATTCGGCGTTGCTCCCTTGTTTCGTAATATCCCCGGCGTAAAATACGGGATCGCCTACTTCGAACAGGCGCACATTTTCTCCTACGGCTTCAACAATTCCTACGGCATCCCAGCCAATAATTTTTGGCGTTTCCAGAACAGTATCTTTCGCACTATTCTGACGAATTTTAAAATCAACCGGATTAACAGATACGGCACTTATTTTTACTAACAAATCACGTTTACCCGGAATTGGTTTTGGCGTTTCAAACGCTATAAAGCTTTCTTTATCAGCAATGGGCAATGATGTTTTAAATCCTATAGCTTTCATATTTTAATTTTTAAGTTGAATTTCTGATAACAAATATAATCGCTGACCAAATTTTACAAATGGTATAAATTGATTGTATATCTGTATAAATTTACCAAATCTATTTTTGTTACTGTAAAAGACCTAAACAAAAAAAGCCGATTTTACAATCGGCTTTCTTCTATAACAATGATTTACTTAAAATCTTGCAGCAAATTCTTTTGCAAAATCTTCCAACTTAATTTTTCCTTCAACAGCAATTGTATTACTCAAAAAATCATGCTGAATTTTACCGCTTCTTAAACCTGAACCCATTTCGGTGTACAATCCAGCCATTTCCGCTGGTAATCCTGCTTGTGTCATTCCGCCAATCGCTTGTTCATCTGTAAACTCAATCCACGGTAATTCCGGTTGAGCAATGGCAATTCCTAAAACTTTTGCCACATCAATTGGAGTTCGCACATCACTTACAATATAACGAATGTTTTTTCCTGATGCAGTTTTTTGCAATTCTTCAGCGACTGCAGTTGCAATATCTTCAGGATGTACAAAAGGAATTTTAGCAGTTGATGGATAATTAGAACCTATAATCCCCGCTCCTTTTATCATGGGAACATCATTATACAAATTCGTATAGAAAAATCCTGCACGAAGAAAAGTCAGCGATACATTTTCTAAACCTTCGTATATTTTTTCGATATTATAAAGTCCCGCAATTGGTCCGGTACCTTCTGGCAAATCGGCACCAATGCTGCTTAACATGACAACGCGCTTTACTCCTGCTTCGCTTATCGCCGCTGCCAAAGCTTTACCGGCAGCTGTGGTATTTGCAATAATATCAGATCCACCTAAATTTGGCGGCGTCATCGCAAAAACAGCATCAGCATTTGTAAAAGCATTTTTCAAAAAGGCAGCATCGCTTACTGAACCTACCGCAGCTTTTGCGCCTAAAGCTTCGATAGCTTCAATTCTGTCATTATTACTTGTAATTACGGTTACTTCGTGTCCCGAAGCAATTAGTTTTGTGGTTAGAGGTTTTCCTATATTTCCTAAAGAACCTGAGATCGTGATTTTCATAGCTAAATTATTTTTTTATTATCTGTAACAAAGGTATATTTGTACTTACTTTTATACAAGTACTTACCCTAAAGTATGCACAAATGACAGCAATCAAAGAATCATCGACTATTCAGGAAAATAAGCAATATGCCTTAGAGCAATGTCCTGTGACTTATGTTATGGAAAAAATTGGCGGATATTGGAAGCCCATTATCATCTACCATCTTTCGGGCGGAAGCAAACGCTATAGCGAACTTAAAAGAGCGATTCCGGCAGTTACCGAGAAAATGCTCATTCAGCATCTCAAGCAACTCGAAGCAGATAATCTTGTTATTCGTGAAGCCAAACCGGTTGTTCCGCCATTTGTAACCTACAAACTCAGCAACGCAGGAAAGGGTTTAATGCCTGTAATTGAGGCCATGGCAACATGGGCTTTTAAAGATAAAGAAGACGGATTTAAAAAATAAATATGGGCTGTAGTATTTATAAAAACCAGATTATCAATTAACCTCGCATCTTATTATGTTGACGTAAAATATATCCGGTTTTCAAGTAAAAAAATTAATTCACTAATAATGAGTATTTTATAAAACAAAATTAAGAATCATGTAAAGGATTAAAAACGTAAACCTCTAATTTTGAAATAATTAATTATTAACGAAATAGATGAAATTATGAAAACGCTAATCAAATCAAAAATCGCATTTCTTTTTATTTTAATCGGACTTTCGTTTTCCTGCAAGAAAAACGATACCATCCCGGCAGATAATACCTATGTTGACTCTACCGAAACAACAATTGATAGTGTAGATGCTACATTAGACACAGCAACTGTAATTACAGATACAACTGCTATAAAAAGAGATTCTATTGCTAAAGCAAAAAAATAGATCATGATCCTGTTGATTAAAGGATTTAAACTATTATTTTTATAAAACTCCATTGTATAGTGGAGTTTTTTTTGGTTTTTAGATTCTGGGTACTTTGCTTTTAATGGCACACGGATAATACAGATTCACTATCGCGAAAACGCAGATTTATGCGGATTTTTTATTTTACTCATGATGCTACCCGCAATCTTGTCATCCTGAACGAAGGATCACACAAGGAACTCTACAAAGATTGGCGATTTAGTTTGCGGCATTTCTCGTGCGATCTTTCGTTCCTCAAGATGACAAACTACACGAAAATATTATTATGAAAACGAGTGCCCTAGCCCCGATAGAAGTGGAAATCCTTTTTATTTTTTTCTTTAAAAAATAAAAAGATTGGAACGTATAGCGGGATCAGCTCCTCAAAAAAAAATTTGTTTTTATCATAGAAATCGAAATGACAAAATTGTGCATAGTTGGAGAAACTCTTAGAAATTTAAAGACGAAACAAAACACAATATCTCACTGACTAACAAAATTTTACACTAATATAAATTAAAGACTCCTCATTTTTAAGGTATATTTAAGCTCCTAAATCCCTCCCGAACAAATATCAATTCGTAAATTAGCACCAACAAAATTTATCCGAATGACAGTACTTACATTTACCCTGATTATGATTCTTGGTGCTTTTTTAGCAGGTTTTATTGGTTCATTATCAGGCTTGGGGGGCGGAATCATCATTATTCCACTTTTAACAGTCATTCTTGGCGTTGACATTCATTATGCAATTGGTGCGGCTTTGGTTTCTGTAATTGCAACTTCCTCAGGTTCAGCCGCGGCGTATGTCAGGGAAGGAATCACGAATATGCGACTGGGAATTTTTCTCGAAATTGCCACAACAATCGGAGCTGTTTGCGGAGCTTTACTTTCGACCATCGCTCCTACTTCATTCATAGCCGTATTATTCGGACTTACTTTGATTTTCTCGGCTATAAATTCACTTCGAAAAAAAGAAGAACATATTGTTTTACAATCAAGCCCTTTGGCTAAAAAACTACGATTGGAAGGCACTTATCCAACTCATGACGGGCAAGTGGTACATTACGGAACCAAAAACGTAGTGGGTGGTTTTGGAATGATGGGCATCGCCGGTATGATGTCAGGTTTATTAGGTATTGGTTCCGGTGCTTTTAAAGTGATTGCTATGGATAATATCATGAGAATCCCGTTTAAGGTTTCTACCACAACCAGTAATTTTATGATGGGTGTTACCGCAATGGCGAGTTCTGTAATTTATATTCAGAAAGGGTATATCGAACCTGGAATTTGTATGCCGGTTGTTATTGGTGTTTTGTTTGGCGCTATGGCCGGAGCAAAAGTACTGGTAAAAACCAATCCTAAAAAACTAAGAATCTTTTTTGCGTGCCTGATTTTTGTGCTTGCAGTAAACATGATATACAACGGACTTAATGGAAAAATCTAAGACAATGCAACACGAAAAATTTGGAGAAAAAGATTTTCAAACCATTATTGGAAACTTATTGCGCTACGGTGTCTGGATCTCATTATCTGTCGCTTTTATTGGCGGAATTGTTTATTTGATGGGACACAGTAACGATATCGAAAACTATTCTGTTTTTAAAGAAAATGACCGTAATATATTCGAAGTAATTGCAGCAATCTATAATGGCGCCATTCAGGGAAAAGGAGAATCGCTAATATTCGTTGGGATCATCTTCCTTTTTCTAACGCCTGTATTACGTGTTTTACTGTCGCTGTTTTCTTTTCTCTTAGAAAAAGATTATCTCTATGTCGTAATTACATTAATCGTTATTGTAATCATTCTGATCAGTGTTTCTTTTGGATTTTCTCATTAGATAACACTCGCTTTTTTTATTAAACACATAGAAACATAGATTTTATGTGTAAATTAAAGAATGCAAAAAAGAAACCCATTTCTTTCACATAGCTGTCTGGCTAGCTATGTGAATTTAAAATAAGTGAAACGCCTTTTTATAAGTTTTATAAGTTTACAAAAGCTATGTTTTTATGTGTTTAAAAAGAATTGCAGTTCATTAAAGACTATTTTTTACTAATTGCCCTAATCGTTTTAGATCGAATTCTACTTTTTCCTTCCATTCCAAACCAAAATTCAGCCGCATACAATTATGGTATTGATCGTGCTGCGTGAAAATCCTGCCGGGAGCAAAACCTATTTTTTGCTGAATCGCGGTGTCATACAAAACAGCGGTGTCGATACTTTTATCCAGCTCAAGCCAAAGAAAAGAACCTCCCTGCGGTTGTGAAATTTTAGTGTTTTCCGGAAAATGATCTTCAATTGTGCGCTGAAAATGCAGTGAATTGGTATATAATGTACTTCTTAAATTCCTTAAATGATGATCGTATCTTCCGTGCTCCAGGAAATCGGCGATTACTTCCTGATACAACGAAGGCATACAAACCGTCTGCGCCATTTTTTGCCTGATGATTTTATCCTTGAATTTCCCAGGAGCCACCCAGCCTACCCGATATCCCGGTGCCAAAGTTTTAGAAACTGATCCTATCCACATTACTATTCCTGCTTCGTCATAATACTTGCAAGGTTTTGGCCTAACGGTTCCAAAAAACAGATTACCATACAAATCATCTTCAATTAAAGGAATGTTATGGTGCGTGAGCATCTTTACCAACTCTTGTTTGTTTTCATCGGGCATTAAACTTCCTAAAGGATTACTGAAATTGCTCATAAAACAGCAAACATCTACTTTATGAATCACCTTTTTTAATGCCTCTAAATCAACGCCTGTTGTAGGATGCGTAGGCAATTCAATAATATTTAGTCCCATATTTTGGGCAATCTGGATAATGCCAAAATAAACCGGACTTTCAATCGCAATAGTATCTCCGCGTTTGGTAACGGCCATTAAACAATTAAAAATAGCATTCATAGCTCCCGAAGTAGTCACGAAATCATCTTCTGTCAATTTTCCTTCTAATACAATGGCCCATTTTGCCAAATTTCGTCTCAAATTGGCACTTCCCTGAACGGGTTCGTAACTTGTACCGCTTTCTGCCAGATTGCGCACCACTTTTGCAAGACCCTTATTAAGCTTTGCAATGGGCAACAAACCGGGATCCGGAACTCCAATCGAAAATCGGGTGATGCCTTTATCGCTCAGACTATCAAAAACCTTGGTTATCAAATCCTCCGAAGTTGTTTTTTGCTCTGATAACTTCAGTTTATTCATAGAAGGGATCAGCAATTTTCTATTCGAGGTTTTACTAACATAAAAACCTGATTTTGGACGGGATTCTATCAACGATTTGCTTTCTAATTCTAAAAATGCCTGTTTTATGGTATTCATACTTACATTATGCAATTTCTGGAAAGCACGAATAGATGGAAGTTTATCTCCAATTTTTAAAGTTTCGGAGAATATTTGTTCCTGAATTGTATTTGCAATTTTTTGATATAAAACCTCTCTTGCCATTTTTTTGATCGTTATCTGTATCCTGTAAATTTACTAAAATTCAATCTGTATCCTTTATAATATTAATTGCAAACATTTAGCCAGCTGAATAGTTTTTCTGCAGCAGTTTGAATTTTATTCGTGCGCGTTTCAGGATCTTTAAATGCATTAAAAAAAGTATTCTGAGCATGAAATTTTAAATCCTGCTCTACCTCAATACTATAAAATTCCTGCTCCCAATAGGAGTTAATTTCGGGTTTTCCCTGGTTATTAATTAAAACAAAAGCATAACCAATTACGCGATTATCAAAAGAGGCAATACTTAACGGAAGACCAAAATGATCCGGAGATTTTACCAGTTTGTTGTGGCTATCGGCAACCTTACCCTGGTAAATATTGACAACAGATTTTAAAGACGATATGGTAATTGAATCAAATTGAATGTTGGCTGTTTTAGTTGTATCCATCGCTGTAGTTGTTTAATTATTGAACAAAATTAGGAGGTAAAAAAGATCAGACACAGATACAAAAATCATTTAATTTAAGGGTACAGATGACAAAATAATTGTCAGGTCAAAATTCTAACACGAATTGCACGAATTTGCACAAATTATAATTGATTAGCTTAGCTTGTGAAATTAATTGCACCAACTAATTTGTGCAAATTCGTGCAATTCGTGTTCAAAATTGATGAATACTATTTGCGTTCAAATAATATCCTTAAAACAGTTTTTTGATAACAGAAAAAATAAATTTTAATATCTTTACTAGATGATAGAAATTGGTATAGACAGTTTTGCTTCGGCGATGTACGGAGACAACAACACTTTGAGTAGTGTCGATGCGATGGAACAATTATTACAAAGAATCGAGCTCGCTGATCAGGCCGGACTTGATGTTTTTGGAATTGGAGAGCATCATAAAAAGGAGTTTTTAGATTCGGCTACAGCCGTAATATTGGGCGCTGCTGCCGGGCGAACAAAACGCATTAGGCTGGCAAGTGCTGTTTCGGTTTTAAGTGCTGCTGATCCGGTTCGGCTTTATCAAAATTTTGCAACTTTAGATTTAATTTCAAAAGGAAGAGCTGAAATTGTTGTAGGCCGAGGATCTGCTATTGAAGCCTATCCCCTTTTTGGTTATAGTTTAAATGATTACGACGCACTTTTTAGTGAGAAATTAGACCTTCTGTTACAAATTAGAGATAATGAATTTATTACCTGGTCCGGAAAATTTCGTCCGGCTTTGAATAATCTGCCCGTATATCCCAGAGCTTTACAGGAAAAATTGCCTATTTGGTTAGGTGTTGGCGGAACTCCCGAATCTTTTGTACGCGCAGGATCTTTGGGCTTGCCGTTGATGGTTGCTGTAATTGGCGGGCAAACACACCGATTTAAACCTTTGGTCGATTTGTATCGTGAAGCCGGAAAAGCAGCAGGTTATAAACCCGAAGAACTAAAAGTAGGTTTACATTCACCAGGTTTTGTGGGAAGCACAACTGCAAAAGCCATCGAAGAATATTACCCGGGTTACGCCGAACTTTGGACAAAATTAGGAAGAGAACGCGGTTGGCCGCCCGTAACCAAAGACAAATTTGATGGACTTATTGACGATCTTGGTGTTCTCGTTGTTGGCGATCCTGAACGCATTGCCGAGAAAATCTTACGCCACAGCGAATCTCTTGGCGGAATCTCAAGATTTACATTTCAAATGGATAATGCTGGACTTACACACACGCAATTAATGAGCGCTATAGAACTTATTGGCTCAAAAGTAATTCCATTAATTCATAAAGGATAAACTGGACATTTTTTTGGCCCACGGATGAAACGGGTTAAACGGATTTTCATTTTAAATTTTTAATGAAAATGCATTATAGATAGCCCACAGATAACATGGGTTAAGCGGATTAACACGTTTTTTTTTATTTAAAATAATAATAAAAATCCGTGTTAATCTGTATAAATCCGTAACATCTGTGGGCTAAATAGCGCACGCATTTTTAAAGTTTAGCAATAAAAAAAACCAGCAAAAACCCGTTTAACCCGTTTCATCCGTGGGCAAAAAACATAAAAACATAAAAAAGCATCCGCCATTACGACGGATGCTTTTTGTTTTTAGCTTAAGATTGGCAAAATAAAAACCAGTGAAAATCTGTTTAAATCTGCGTCATCTGTGGCCTGTAAATTAGAATTTATACGTTACACCAACTCTAAAATTTCTTGGTGCTTCTGTTTGCCAGTAATAAGATTCAAGCCACTCATAGTAAGAACCGCTGTAAAGATATTTATCCAAAATATTAAATACGTTAGCAGTAATTTTTATTTTTCCTGTTTCATAAGATAAACCACCATCAAGTTTAAAATAGTCCGGTAATCTTTCTGATGCTACGCTCCACGTATCCGTTTCGCGTCCTGCAAGATAAGTACCTCCAATAGAAGCACCTAATCCTTTTAGCTTTCCGTTTTGAACCGTATAATTCAACCATGCATTCGCTGTATGTTTAGAATATCCCGGAACAACAGAACCTTCTTTAATAGTTGTAACATCTGAATCAAGTACAATAGATTCTGTAAAAGCGTAATTAGCAATTAAATTAAGACCATCAAAGATTTTTCCTCTTACGTCAAATTCAATACCCTGAGCTCTTTTTTCTCCAAGAACAACACTATATTGCTGACCACCCGGAATATTTTTCGGGTCAGAAGTAAGCTCATTTTTCTTTAAAATATTGTAAGCAGATAAACTGGTATTCCAAGAACCATCAAACCAATCTTTTTTGATACCAAATTCAACATTATTTCCTGTAAGTGGTTTTATTTTACCTTCTTTAACAATACCTGACTGTGGTGTAAAAGCCTGATCATATAATCCGTACACAGCCAAATCATCCGTTACAGAAAAACTAACTCCAACACGTGGTGTAATATGGCTGTCCTCCTGGGTTCCTCCAAAACTTGACTGAGTAATCCAGGTATATCTGGCAGCAAGAGTCAATCGTAATCTATTTTCAAGAAAACCAAGTTCATCCTGAATATATGCCGCTGCATATTCTGAAGTTATTTTTCCGCCAGCTCTTACTGAAAGCGGCGTTATACGATCAAAAGCGGGCATACCATTTACTGGTGGACCATAATTTGGATTGTAAACATTAAACGGATTTGCAGGAGTATCAAGATTATGCGATTGTCCCCAATCTGCCATATAATCTTTGCTTCCTAAATCTACACCACCTAAAACTTTATGAGTAATTGGTCCGGTAGTAAATTTTCCGTTTACAAAAATCTGACCTAAGTACATATTGCTTTCTGCATCCCAAATACTAACATTTCTTATAATGTTGCCTACTCCTAATGTATTTTTTTCAGAACCTACAGCACTTGGCCATGAACTATATCCTTCTTGTAAATATTTAAAATAAGAAGTTTGTGCCGTCAATTTCCAATTGTCATCAAACTTATGCTCGAACATAAGATAACCGCTATGATCCTGAATATTAGTATCAGGCAATCCCGGTTGTGTCATAGTAAAATCAACTGGTAAAGTTGCGTATCCTTGAGATTGAGGACCAAATACATAATAAGAACCCACCTCAGTCATGTTCGCATACTGAAAATTATATTCGGCAGTAATTTTTGTTTTATCATCAACCTGATACGTAATCACCGGAGCAATTACATAACGGTCATTGTGTTCATATGCTCTGTGAGAACCTTTGTTTTGTGCCGCTGCATTAAAACGGTATAATAATTTTCCTTTTTTATCCAGTTTTCCGTCAAGATCAATACTTGCTCTGTAAAAGTCATAACTTCCTGCCATAACAGTAGCTTCACCTTTAGTAATTCCGGTTGGCTTTTTAGTTACCACATTATAAAGTCCGCTTGGATCACCGCTCGAAAGCATAAATCCCGCCGGTCCTTTTACAAACTCGATATGATCTACAAAACTCATGTCTTCTGTAAGAGGTCCCCACGAAGAAGACACTACATTAAAACCATTACGAAAAGCCTGAACCTGAGAACCACGCATTTTAATATTTGTGTATAAATCTCCCCAGTGTTCTGAACGTACAGCACCGCTCACGTTTCTTATTACTCCGTCACTCATACTTGTAATTTGCTGATCTTTTAAAGTCTGAGCACTTATAATCTGAATATTTTGCGGAATTTCAAGTACCGGAGTCTGAAGACGTAACGACAAAGAAGGTTTATCCTGTTTGTACTTGTTTTTGGTAATTACTACTTCGTCAAGATCCTGCTGACTTTCAGTAAGCATAAAGTTTTTGGTTACCGTTTGTTTTGCATTTACGGTAATCTGAGCTTCAACCGGATGAATCCCAACAGCATGAATACTAATTGTATACGTGGCAGGTTTAACATTTCTAATCTCATAACTACCATTTTCATTGGTAACAGCAGTATATTTTGTTCCTTTTAGAGCAACAGAAACATTTTCTGCCGGAACGTTTCCGCTTAACGAAATTTTTCCTGTTACTTTTCCTGCTTCCTGAGCCATCATTTGCAATGACGTTAGAAAAAGTAAGATAAATAGCGCTTTTTTTATATTTAAGATATTCATTATTATGTGAGTTTTGATTTCGATGGCAAAAGTAATTCCTAAAACCTTCTTAACCAAAATTATTTTTAATTATTCTAAATAAGGAATAAAAAACAATCTCAAGTTTTTTCTAAAGAAGAATTAAAAAAAGAAATAAGTCATTCATTTTCAAGTATATTGACTTTTTAAAAGCGCATTATAATTATTGACATAAAAATCGATTTTTCTTATACTAGTCAAAGATTTTTTAGTTAAAATACCTAAATAACAACCAACTCTGCTTATCTTTAATCTGGAAAAAAACTTTACGGAAACAAAAACCTTCGCTATGAATACCACAGACACTATTAGAAAAGTTGCCATTGTTGGATACAACCGAATTCCGTTTGCAAGGGCAAATACCGCTTACGCGAATGTTGGAAATCAGGAAATGATGACAGCTGCCCTCAGCGGACTTATAGATAAATACAATCTGAAAGGAAAATTATTGGGTGAAGTCGCCGGAGGTGCCGTTATTAAGCATACTTATGATAATAATCTGATCAGAGAATGTGTCATGAAAACGTCTCTTAATCCTGCAACTCCTGCCTGCGATTTGCAGCAAGCCTGCGATACCGGAATAGAAAGTGCCATTTATATTGCCAATAAAATTGCTTTAGGGCAAATAGAATCAGGTATTGCGGGCGGTGTAGATTCTATAAGTGATATGCCAATTGCGGTTAGCGAAAATCTGAGAAAAATTTTACTGAATGCCAGAAAAGCGAAATCATTTGGTGAAAAAATAAAATGGTTTCTAAAACTTCGACCGAAGGATTTATCGCCTTTGGTGCCTAAAAACGAAGAGTCTCAAACGGGACTTTCGATGGGTGGGCATACTGAAATTACGGCAAAACATTATAAAATTTCACGTGAAGATCAGGATCATCTGGCGCTTAAAAGTCATTTGAATATGGCAAAAGCATACGACGAAGGTTTTTTTGAGGATATGATTAGCCCGTTTAACGGATTGGATAAAGACAATAATCTTAGAAAAGATAGTACAATTGAAAAGCTGGCCAAATTAAATCCTGCTTTTGATAAAGTAAACGGAACGCTGACGGCAGGAAATTCGACTCCACTTACAGATGGGGCTTCCTGTATACTTTTGGCGAGCGAAGAATGGGCAAAGGAACAAGGACTTCCTATTTTGGCCTACATTACTTTTGCCGAAATTGCTGCGATTGAATATGTCAAAAACCAACAAAACCTTTTGTTAGCGCCCTTATTTGCAGCCAGCAGAATGCTTGATAAGGCCGGGTTGACTTTGCAGGATTTTGATTATTATGAAATTCACGAAGCTTTTGCAGCTCAGGTTCTGGCTACTTTAAAAATATGGGAAAGTCCGGAACTAAGCACACAATTGGGTTTAAAGAAAACGCTTGGCGCGATTGACAGGGAAAAACTAAATGTAAAAGGAAGCAGTCTCGCTGCCGCCCACCCTTTTGCCGCAACCGGAGGAAGAATCATTGGTGTTATGGCAAAATTATTAAACGAAAAGGGTTCCGGAAGAGGATTTATCTCTATTTGTGCTGCCGGAGGACAAGGTGTTACTATGATAATCGAAAAATAAATATGACTTTTTTACAAAAAATGTTTGGGGCGATTTCTCCAAAATACAAAGCCGATCTGGTTTTAAGAGAACAGGAAAAACTTTTTAAAGCCATTATTAATGCACTACCTGATTATTTATCGGATATAAAAAGACAACCTGTCGAAAATAATTTTTGGGGTTTTAAAAAATGGTCCTTACATCCTGATTTTAAATATGTAGAGATTACCTATCCAGGAGAAAACTATATTAAATTCAAGAAAAGAGGCGAAAACAGCAAAATTTCCGGACTTAAGATATTTTCTAAACGAAACAACAAGTTCGAAGAAATTGAAATTCTGCTTTGGGATAATTTGCTCTGGGCGATAAAAATTCACAATTCAAATTATGAAGCCGATGAATTTGATTTATCCTCTATTAAAAACATCAATTTAAGCCAAAACCATTTTGAATTTCCCGCACGTAAAGTCGATCTCTTTTACGATCAGTTAGACAATGAGATCAAACAAAGGCTAGATTATAATAATGTATTTGATACGGATTTTGACGGAAAAACGTATTACGAATTTTACGATTTAGAAGACGGCAACTATCTCGCCGTCGATGAAAATTTAGATGTATATTCCTTTGTTTACGCTGCCGATCCGGTGATTGTTAAAATGAAAATTTCATTTATAGATCTTCTGAAAGAAATCTCAAACAATCAATTTAATAAAGAGCTTCATCTTGATGAACGATATAAAAGCTAATAAATTCAAACCATTTTTTTAAGATTGTACTTTTTTTAACCGCAAATTAAACCAATCTTAGCGAATTTTAGTGTCAAACTCTTTAGAATAATTCGTGAAAATTGGTGTAATTAGTGGCGAACTACAAAATATTAAAACCCGACAATTTTAAATAAATCTGTCGGGTTTCTTATTTACGAAAATGTCCAACTCTCGTACTTTTATGTCAATTTAAAAAGCAAATTCTTCGACAGTTGCTAAAGCATTTGGCAAAGCACTAGCTGCAAAATCAGGAATTGCAGTTCCTTCTACGCGAAAAGTTGTAACATCAGTTATGCCTAAAAAGCCCAAAACTACACGCAAATACGGTTCAGCAAAATCATAACTTTTATAAGGTCCGTCAGAAAACACAGCTCCTGAGGCTACAGACAAATAGACTTTTTTACCGCTTATTAAACCTTTTGGTCCATTCTCGTCATAACTAAAAGTCTTTCCTGCCCTTGCGACCTGATCAATCCATCCTTTCAATAATGCCGGAATTCCAAAATTATAAATAGGCACACCAATTACAATGATATCAGCTTCTAATAAATCTTTTATCGCATCATCAGAAAGTCGAATAGATTCTACCTGAGCTGTTGTATGCGCTTCTTCAGGAGTATAAAATGCATTAAGCTGCAATTCATCCAAATACGGCAAAGGAGTTTTTGAAAGGTCAAACGTTTTTACCACGCTTGCCGGATATTCTTTTGTCAGTTTTTCAAGAATTGCAGTGGATAATTTATTACTAAATGAAGCATCTCCTTTGATACTTGTTACTATATTCAGAATCTTTTTACTCATTTTATGACTATTTTGTTTTACAATACAAACTTATCTACATTTGCTATCTCTTTTATAGTACTATCCTCAAGGATAGTGCTATCCTTGAGGATAGTAATGTCTTAATTCAAATGAATAAAGTTCTACGCAGACTCCAGCTGGTTTTTAAAGATTGATTTTAATCTGCAAAACCTGCACAAAATAAATGCTACAATCCTATATGAAAACAAAAATCGATATAACAAAAGAGATGAATTGTGAACCAGAAGAATGTCTGGGAGCATTACGTCCTGTAAGAGACGCATTAGAAGTTTTAAGCGGAAGATGGAAACTGCCCATATTGATTGCATTATCAAACCGGCCAAAACGATTTAAGGAAATTTCCAAAGACATCAACGGAATTACAGATAAAATGCTTTCGAAAGAACTTAAAGATCTGGAAATAAACAAACTTGTTACCAGAACGGTTTATGATACGTTTCCGCCAACTGTTGAATACGCAAGAACAGAACACAGCCACACTTTGTATAGTGTGATTGGAGCATTAAGTGAATGGGGAACTTTGCACAGGAAAGAAATCATTGGGAATTAGATAATTCATAAAACATTGTTGGGAATTTACATAAATGAAGTCTTAGATACAACGACACTTCAAAAAGAGTTTTTCTATCGATCGCCAAAATGAATGAGGAATATAGTAAATCTTTGATTTTTAGGAAGTGATTAATAGGAATAAAAAATTTCTCGCAAGACGCAGAGTCGTAAAGTTTTTTTCAATCTGTAACCGTTAAGTTTGTCATTTCGACCGAAGAGAGAAATCACACTCGTATTCGACAAAGATTAGTTTATTTTCTTTGCGGCATTTCTAGTGTGATTTCTCTCTTCGGTCGAAATGACAAAAAACTTTACGCCTTTGCTCCCGATAGCCATCGGGATTGCGAGATTAAATTCTAAAAACCTTTACTCTTTTTTGTAAAACTTCTCCTGCCCGTCCTGATAAATTCTTTTAATTCCCGTGACAACATTATTTTCTGAAACGATTTTTATGCGGAAATCATTTATTCCATCAAGCAAAAATAAATCCTGTTCCAAAGGTTTTAATAACAGCGTTGCTATATTATTCCAGTTATAATACAGATTATTGTTTTCGTATTTTAATTCGGCTTTCCCGTATTTACCCTCATAAGACTTTAAAATTTCAGTAGTAATATTTACGTTTTTTTGTCTGTTTTTAACTATCGGAATATACCAGTCCAGATTGTTTAATGCATCTTTATTCTTTGCCGAAAGCTTTTGCAAAGCAAGTATATGCGAAGTGTTTACAGCTTCTTCACTTTTGCATAAAACATCAGGCATAACCCCTTTTCCTTCAAAATCCAGATTCGTGATAGGATCTTTTACTTCTCCAAAAGGGACATTAACTGAAAAACCATGCGGTAATACTTTTCGATCGATTGGGTGTGCGCCTCCAGCCGTTTTTTCGCCAACAATTGTAACACGTTTTAAATTTTGAAGCGAATAACTCATCCATTCAGCAGCAGAAAAAGTAACTGAACTTGTCAGGATATAAATGTCGATGTCTTCCATACGTTTTCCGGGAACAGATGGCAATAGCCACATTTCTCTTTCGATTTTTTTTCTGTTTTTTTCGTTATAATAATATTTATAAAGAGGTAATTCTTTACCTAAATAGAAATAACTGCTTAAAAATTGTCCCATTTCCATAGCACCGCCATTATTTTGACGTAAGTCGATAATCAGTGCATCAGTACTGCTTAAAAATTGCATAGTCGATGCTGCAGTTTCACTAGCTATTGCCGGATCTTCGAAATAATCAAACTTTAAATAGCCTATATTTCCCTCCAAAATTTGCGCTTGTTCAAAACCGAAATTCTTCTTTTTTGCTTCGCTTAATTCCTCAGCTTTAATTTTCTTTTCTACCTCTTTATCTCCTTTTTTTAACTGACTTTCTACCCATTCAGGATCATACCTTACAGCAAAATGCAAATCTTTACTAACTTCTATAAGATCTGAGCTTAACTTACCAGCAAAATCATTTGGTTTAATCATGTCTTTGTAAAGCCCTTTTTTATAATTGTCATTCAGTTTCTTTTTAATATCACCAACAGCATTTGGCCGTATGTAGAATTCTTGAAGTTGTTTGGTCAATGAATCAATAATTTGTTTTTTATCTAATTCATTAAAAGTAATATCTTCTTTTGCTGCTGATTCTTTTTGGGCATACGAACCAATCGAAAATATTAGCAATACTAAGGCAAATAGGTGTTTCATTATTTATGAAGTTTTACAGTTTAAAATTATTTTATGAAGGATTTGATCCAGTAATTGGATTTCATCCGTTGATAATCCGTTAAGGGCTGTTTTACGATTAAGTTTAAAAACAGGAGTCAAAAGAACAATGGTATCGCTGCCTTTTTTAGTAATTTTTAGTTTGGTTTTTCTTTTATCCAATTCATCTGTTTCCCGGGTCAGATAATCTTTTTTAACCATCAATTCAATTATTCTTGTAACCGATGCGTTATCCTTAAAAATTAATCTAGCTATTTCTATCTGAGAAATTTTTGCGTTATCGTTTAAGATAATCAATACCAAACATTGATCGACTGTAATGTCACTAACAATCTTCTGAATGTTTTTTTGGCACACTTTCCTGTATTCTTTTATCGCTTGTTCTATTGTGTAGAGAACTGTTCCTGTTGGGGTTTTCTGACTCATATATAATTCTTTAACTTGAAAATTACTTGATATATCAAATATAATTATTTATTTGATATATCAAATAGTTTTGAATTAATTATTATTCGAATCAAATTAGCGTATACAATAAACCCGACAGATTTAAAAAATCCGTCGGGTTAACAGTAAAGGAAATAAGTTTTTTTTTTTGCAATAGAAATGAGAATTTCGTGCAAATTATTGATGTTTTTTTTGCCATTTCATCGAAGGAGACTCGAGCGATAGCGAACAGACGAAGTAAATCTTCGAGAGAAGCTGAACAAAGATTGGGTTTTCGTTGCGGAGTTACTTGCGAAGATTTCTCCTCCGTCGAAATGACAAGATTGTGGTTAAAACTTGCGTCTCTGCTGCCGATAGACATCGGGATTGCTAGATTATTTTACACCTTATTAAAAAACTTTGTGTCTTAGTGCCTTTGTGGCAAAACAACTAGCAAAACAACTAGCAATAAAACTAGCAGTAAAACTAAACAGTAAAATAAGGTGTCAAAATATCTTCAAAATTGTATAATCCTTTTTGTTTGTGTTCCAAATTTTCGGCCACAAAAACAACTCCGTTACCAAAAGCTTCTCTCGAAATCGACTCGTGAATTAACCGAACTGTTTGATACGGAAAACCAAAGATTACTTCATGTTTACCCACGATTCCTCCTGCCCTGACCGAATTGATATTTTCTTTATCAACATCCAAAGCTTCTGCGATTTTTACAGCCGTTCCCGATGTTCCTTGTTTCATTTTAAAATGCTCTTCATTAACTTCAATATCCACCCATGGCGCAATTTTTTTTAAAAATTTAGCAGCAAAAAGTAGATAATTAACTCCAAGTGTAATATTTGGCGACCAAAATACGGTGGTTTTATGGGCCAGTTTTTTTAATAATTGCAATTCTTTGTCTTTATAATGTGAGATGGCCGAAATAATTTTAATGTTTCTGCTTGCGGCAAGTTTTCCATACGTATAAATCCCTTCATTAGACGAAAAATCAATGATTACATCAACCGGGTGTTTGTCTAACAACTCTTCCATCGTAGTTTTTGAACTGGAATAAATTAATCCGGGTTCGTCTGACTGAATTCCAAAAAATTCGGGAACTGATCTGTGTTCTAAAACAGTACTTTGTCTTAAAACCCATTCCAGGCAAAATTTCTTGTTTTCAAGTAGTATTGATGCTACTGATTTTCCAGTTTTTCCAAATCCGATTAATCCTATTTTCATATTTTATTTTTTTATTGGACAGAACGCCCGTTTACAGAAATTGACATTTTTTAAAACTAATGTCAAATCAAAAAATCAATTATTATCTAAGCAGATAATGAAACTCTATTAGTAAAAATAGAAATATTATAACAAGATCTCTCACCATTTCCGGGATATGTAACAAAAAATAGCTTTCTTAACAGGAATAATAATGTGAAAACATTTTATATTATTAGAAGTTTAGTATTATTGGATTTTTCTTAACCGCAAAGGTCGCAAAGGTTTTTCGCAAAGATCGCAAAGTTTTATTTTGCCACAGATTAAAGGATTAAAAATGATTCAAAATTCTAAATCAAATTAAAATAAAAACTTAGCGACTTTACTCTCGATAATCATCGGGATTGCGAGATTATTATTTTTTTGCATTCTATATACGCCTAAATCTCGCGCAAAGACGCAAAGGCGCCAAGTTAAAAAACTTAAAAAGAATCAAATAAAAACTTTGCGCCTTTGCTCCCGATAACTATCGGGATTGCGAGATTATTTTTTTGCATTCTATATACGTCTACAATTTCGCGCAAAGACGCAAAGGCGCCAAGTTAAAAAACTTAAAAAGAATCAAATAAAAAACTCTGCGCCTTTGCTGCCGATAGCTATCGGGATTGCGCGAGATTATTTTCTTTACTTCTAAAACAAAAATTTCTCTCAAATCAGCCAAAATTTCCGATAAATACTACAGATAATTTCCCGCTTAATATATAGAAAAAAACAGACGTAAAAAAAACTTTCAGAATACTTCACTTTATTTATTTTCAGTAGTTTTACGACCTGATTGCCCCAAATAAAATCAGTACATAATGGCTTACAATAATAAAGAGTTGGTTCGTTTTCTTGACGCGCAAAATAAATTATACCTGTCTGCACTTTCAGAAATTAAAAAAGGTAAAAAAGAATCTCCGTGGATGTGGTTTATTTTTCCGCAGATAAAAGGGCTTGGCTCTTGTGATACCTCAAAATTCTACGAAATTAAAAATGCCGATGAAGCAATCGCTTTTCTTGAACATCCCATTCTGGGGAAACATCTTATCGAAATTACGGCCGAATTAATCAAAACAGACGAAAAAACGGCTGAAGATATTTTTGGAAATCCTGATAATGAAAAATTACAATCGTGTATGACTTTGTTTGCCAGCGTTCAAAATTCGGAACCCATATTTGAAGAAGTATTAGATAAATATTTCGATGGATCTTCTGATTTTCATACGCTGCAATTGTTGTATAGTAATTTTTAAGAAGTAGCACTCACTATTTTGAGTTTCTATTTTTAAAATTAATATTCAATTCCGGTACTTTTTTAATTAAGATATCTATCTTTGCAACCGAGTTGCGTTAGTTAAAAACTCATGTACTCGCCATAAACAAAGGATTTACAAAACAAGAATGAAAAAGAAAATTGTCTTAATTAATCTTTTTATGTCTTTGACTGTATTGTTCGCAATGCTGTTTCAGACTGTGCATTCTTATGAACATATTTACAAGCAACTAACAGAAAAACCTTGTGATCATCAATATGTTGAAGGACAAAAACAAATCACCCACAGTCACACTGTAGATGGCAATTGTCACATTTGTCATTTTGCTTTTAGCACATTTATTCCCAACACATTTCAATCCTTATCTTTTCAAAAGGTAAATACCCAAACTTGTTGTGTATTCTTTTATACAAAAGTGGCTTCAACCTTCTTTAAAGGCAGTCTTTTTGCCCTTAGAGCGCCTCCTGCCCTAATCTAGTTTACTACATTTTATTCGAAAAATTAAGAATGCTTCCTACGGATCAACACACATTTGAACTTTAGAAATGAAGTATTTAAAGTGAGAAAGAATTCAATATTATCTTTTATTATTTCAATAATAGCCTAAAATTTTAATCTTGGGATAAGTTATTGGCAATGAAATCTCATATTGAAAAATGTCATATTGAAATGTCATAATAAATGCGCCCCAACGGTTGAAACCGTTGGTTATGTTTTTTTACTTTATTAACATTAGCTGATCATTCTTATTTAAAAATACTAATATTTCTTTCTACAGAAACCGTAATAAACTATCCCTATCCTCACAATCAAAACTGTGACTGCGACTCTCAATAACTGCGACTGAGACTGAGACTGAGACTGAAAACTGCGACTGAGACTACAACTAAAAAACAAAATTAAATCATTCCAAATACATAAAAACTATGCTTATAGCTGAAAACCTGACCAAGAAATATGGCCAACATACTGCTTTGAATAAATTGAATTTAACCATTAAAGAAGGTGAAATCTTTGCACTTTTAGGTCAGAATGGTGCCGGAAAAACGACTACAATTAATCTCTTTCTTGGTTTTATTGAGCCAACAGAAGGAGAATTGAAAATCAACAATATCTCGGTTATAGAAAATGCTCAGGAAACCAAAAAATATGTTGCATATATTCCTGAAACCGTAATGCTGTATCCTAATCTTACCGGTTTAGAAAACCTGAAATTCTTCTCGTCTCTTGCCGGATTTAAATATTCTACAGGCGAACTGACTTATTTCCTGACTAAAGCGGGCTTACAAGTCACAGCTCACGAACAAAACCTTGGCGGATATTCTAAAGGTATGCGTCAAAAAGTAGGTATTGCCATTGCCATTGCAAAAAAAGCAAAAGTATTGCTGCTGGATGAACCTACAAGCGGATTAGATCCAAAGGCTTCAAACGAATTTTCGCAAATCCTGAAAGAACTTTCTGCAGACGGAACGGCAATTTTGATGGCTACACACGATATTTTCAGAGCCAGGGAAGTTGCTTCTCATATTGGGATCATGAAACAAGGCAATCTGGTAACAGTTATTGAAGCCGATAAAATATCGGCAAATGAACTGGAAGACTTGTATTTACAAACGGTATAAAAAAGGAAGTATAATTTCCATTAACATAAAATGAAACATATATATCCTTTTATATTTTTAATCATTGGTACTCACTGCGTACAATCTCAAATCATTAACAAAAAAACCAAAGACAGCATTGCACCAGACTCTGTAAAAGTGGCCAGAAATGAATTGCAAACAGTTGAAATCGTTGGTCGTTCATCAAAAAAATACAATAGTGATTATTCGTTTGCTGCCACAAAAACTGCGGCTTTAAACAAAGATATTCCGCAATCAATATCGACAATTACCAAAGAATTAATCGCTGACAAAGGTGCTTTTTATCTTGCCGATGCCGTGAAGATGGCCAGCGGCGTGATTCCGGCGAGTTATTACAATCAATATACAATTCGCGGTATCAGCCAAAATGAAGAAGGACAGATCATCAACGGAATGCGAACCCGTCAATATTACTTTTTACAGCCTTTAACTACCAATATCGAACGTGTTGAAGTGATTAAAGGTCCGTCGAGTGCCACATTTTCCTCTGTAGATCCGGGCGGAAGCATCAATTTAGTGACTAAAAAACCTTTATCTATCGATCGAAAAGAAGTGAGTCTGAGTGTAGGGAGTTTTAGTACTTTTCGCGGAAGCTTAGATTTTACGGGGCCTCTTAACGAATCTAAAACACTTTTGTACCGAGTAAACGGAGCGTATCAGGAAGCCAAATCCTTTCGTGATTTAGTGAATAATAAGTCGTTTTTGATTTCTCCGTCTTTCAGTTATATCCCAAATGAAAAAACGGCGATTAATACTGAATTGATATTGAGTGACATGACTGGAATTCTCGATCGTGGTCAGCCTATTTTTGGTGCGGTTGCGGGAGTTACGAATTTAAATAAAACACCAATTAGTTTAAATCTGGGCGCTCCCAGCGATTTTTTCAAGTCGAAAGAAATGATTTTTACGACAAGTTTCGCTCATAAATTCAGTTCTAAAATAGGTTTTAATGCCCAATACATGAAACAATCCTGGACAGAAGATCTTCAGGAACACAGAACGACAAACGGTTTTGCAGTTGATATGAACAATCAGCCGGTAACCAGTCTGGCCATGATGCAATTTGTACAACGCCAGCAATATTGGGATATCGATAATTTGAGTGCGTATTTTAATTTCGATCTAAAAACCGGAAAAATCAAACATAAACTATTGGCTGGATACGATTTAAGTTCCTGGAATAAAACCAAAGGCGGCGGACAAAATGCAGCAAGAGGTTATGTACTAAAAGACGGAACTGTAGCGGGTACTTTTGTTCCGGCAAACGCTGCCAATTATCAAACGACGACGATTGATGGTGTCATTTTACCAAAACCCAATGTCAATTATTTCAATTTGAATAATCCAACGTATACTATTACGAGCGCAGATGATTATACGCTAAATGTTCGAACAGCGCTGCCATCTGCATTGACTACTACAAATGCCATTTATATTCAGGATCAGATTCAGTGGGAGAAATTTACTTTTTTACTGGGTTTGAGAAACGAATGGTTTGAAGACATTACCAATTATGAATCCAACAATGAATTGACGGTTAAAAAGTCGGCTTTATTGCCTCGTGTGGGTGTTACTTATGCTATTAACAACGAAATTAATGTTTACACAACTTATCTTGAAGGTTATCAGCCACAATCGAATACCGTGACTTTGATGCCTCAAACGGGGTCTTTACCTGCCGGAAGTTTGTTTGATCCGCTTGAAAGTAATTTGAAAGAAGTAGGTTTAAAAGCGACTTTCTTCAATAATTCGATGAGTTTTAATGCAGCAGTTTACGAGATCAATCAGCGTAATATTCTGATGAATGCTAATAATCCGGCCAATCCCGATTTACTGGTCACCAGAGGTGCTGAAAGAAGCCGTGGTTTCGAGTGTGATCTGGCAGGTTATATCACGGCCGACTGGCAAATAAATGCTTCGTACAGTTATATCGATGCCAAAATTACAAACGATCGCGATGCTTCGTTAATTGGTGCACGAAAACAAAATACGCCAAAAAACAGCGCCAATTTATGGACACGTTATAATTTCAATTCCGATTCGGGTTTGAAGGATTTAGGAATTGGTTTTGGCATGCAATACCAGAGCAGCAAAGTGCCGTGGTTTACAAGAGCTTTTACACTTCCTGATTTTACCGTTTTTGATGCCGCTGTTTACTACAAACCCAACAAAAGCAATATGCAAATTGCGCTTAATGCGGGTAACGTATTCAATAAAACATATTGGTTAGGTGCTCAGAATTACCTGAGATTATTTCCCGGTGCTCCCAGAAATTTTAGCCTGACTGTAACTTATAAATTTTAATTGGTATGAAATCATTATACATAGAAATTTTAATCGCCAAACATTTAAAGAACTCCGTTTTTAAGAATACGGCAGTTTTTATTATTACCCTTTTTATTGGGATCATTTTACTTTATGCTGCGTTTTCAGGTTGGGAAAATTATAGCAATCAAAACGAAACCAGCGAAAAATACCAACACGAATCCAGAGAAGACTGGTTGAAAAATCCGGACAAAAACCCGCATCGAATGGCACATTACGGGAATTTTGCCTTCAGAAAAAGTACACCCTTAAGTGTTTTTGAATTTGGAATGGAGCCGTTTTTCGGGAATGCTATTTTTCTCGAAGCGCACAAACAAAATACTGCCAATTTCTCTGAAGCAGGATTTTCGAACAGTATGCTTCGATTTGGAGAAATAAGTATTGCCATGGTTTTGCAAATTTTATTGCCTTTATTGATCTTTTTCTTAGGTTTTAATGCGGTCGCCGCCGAAAGAGAAGACGGAACTTTAAAATTGCTTTTAAGTCAGGGAATTAGCTGGAAACAATTACTAAGAGGTAAAATACTCGGAATTGCAGGCGTGATCATGATTCTTTTCGTTCCCACAATTATTGTATTGGTTTTGATCTGGTTATTACTTCAGAATTTTAGCATTTCTGCAGATGAAACCATCAAAATGCTGTTGTTTATTTTGTTTCATTTTGTTTATCTGATCTTCTTTTGCATCATTGCCGTTTTAGTTTCTGCATCAAGCAAAACATCAAAAAAAGCATTGATTTCATTGATCGGGATTTGGCTGGTTTTTACCATTATTCTACCAAGAACCACTCAGGCAATTGGGGCTTATATTTTTGAAGCACCATCTAAAATCCAGTTTCAGAGTGATATCGAAAAAGACATCCTTACACAAGGAGACAGCCATAATCCGAATGATTTGCATTATAAAGCCATTAAGGATTCTCTTTTAAGCGTTTACAAAGTCGATTCGGTACAAAAACTTCCTTTCAATTATTCCGGATTTATTATGACCGAAGGCGAAAAAATAAGCTCCAGAATATACAATCAGCATTTAGAAAAATTACTTGAAGTGTATAAAAAGCAAAATAGTTTTTCTAAAACCGTTTCTTTTTTAAATCCCTATATCGCGATAAAAAACGTATCGATGGGATTATCGAATACAGATTACGATTCGTATATCGATTTTCAAAAACAAGCCGAGGATTATCGCTACAATATGGCGCAAAAAATGAATGGTTTGCAGGTAAAATACATCAGTAATAAAAAACCTGGCCCTAATGACAAACCTTTAACAATCAACAAAGAACATTGGGCTGATGTGGCCGAATTTCACTATGAACCAAAAGGAATTCTGGAGGTTTTAAAATCCGAAATTTTTTCTTTTATTTCTATAATTCTCTGGATAATAATGCTTTTTGTTTTGATTCGAATTGCAGCTAAAAACCTTAAAGCCATTTAATATGTTAGCATTACTTTTTAAAAATTTCATACGATCTAAAGGAACCAAAATTGGACTGGTTTTCCTTTTAGTAATTTGTTTTATAAGCCTTTTGATTGGTCAGCAATTTCAGCAAAAGCAACAAAATAATATCAAAGAAGCGGCACTTTATCAAAAAGAACATATTGCCCGAAATGCTGCTTTTCATAAAGACGAAATGGGGCTTCTGCTCTATTACATCAAATTTTCGCTGGTTAATGCAACTTTGCCCGTTAATAGTCTGGCTATTGGTCAGCGAGATGTAAATCCGTCGATACAAAGTGTGACGATTCGTGGTTTAGAAGGTCAGAAATACGATTCGGAACTTAACAACCCTAATAATCTTTTGTCCGGAAATATCGATTTTAGCTTTGTTTTGATTTATCTTTTTCCGCTTTTAATCATTGCCTTTTCTTATAATCTGGTTTCAGAGGAAAAAGAAAGCGGCACCTGGAAAATTGTGGCTACTCAAAGCCAAAACACTTTTTTCTACATTCTGAAATTGTTTTATATCCGAATTTTAAGTCTGATTGCACTACTAACGATTGTGCTTTTTATAGCCATTCTGTTTTTGAATATTCCTTTAAACCAGTCACTTTTTACATTTTACGGGCTCGGAATTCTGTACATTCTTTTTTGGTTTGCAATTAGCTTTTTCATTGTTTCCTTACAAAAGAATTCCAACTTTAATGCGGTTATTTTATTAACAATTTGGTTGTTTTTGATTATTATTTTACCAGCCGTAATCAATACTTATATTGTCAATAAATTTCCAATTCCCGAAGCTCTGGAACTAACGGTAAAACAACGAAATGCCTATCATGAAAAATGGGATATGGATAAAAAAATAACGATGGATAAATTCTACAATCATTATCCGCAATTTAAAACTTATCCTTTGCCGGATAAGGAATTCAGCTGGCTTTGGTATTACGCCATGCAACAAGCCGGCGATGATGATTCGGCGAAACAATCTCAGGAATTAGAGCATAAATTACAGCAACGCAATAAAGCGAGTCAGCTTATAGCGCAATTTATTCCTACCTTGCATACGCAGCTTCAACTGAACGAAATTGCCCAATCTGACTTAGGAAATCAGCTTTTATTTTTGAAAGAAACAAAGCAGTTTCATGAAAGAATGCGTTTGTATTTTTATCCAAAAATCTTTGATAATGCAGAGGTTAGCAAAGAAAACTGGTCTAAATTTAAAGTTAAAACGTTTCATGATCCGTCAGAAATCAGTTTTGCCAAAGCCTTTTTGCCTTTACTATTTTTCAATTTATTGTTGATTGGTTTTGGATGGAGGAATTTTAACCGCAGGGTATTTTAACCGTAAAGTTTTTTTACCGCAAAGTGCGCAAGGTTTTTACACAAAGTTCGCAAAGCTATTTCTACATATAGCTTTGCGAACTTTGCGTTTTATAAAATCCTGCTTAGCAAAAAACTTTGCGTGCTTTGCGGCTAAATATCCCAACAATTAAAAAAGTCGTATTACTTTATAAACTGAATAATAAATCCGCCTTTTGGAGCTAAATTATATTGCCATTTTGAAGTTAAAGGATATGTTTCAACTTTAAAATCCATTAAAGGATCTTTTCCTTCAGAGATAATTCTGAATTTCGAAAAACCTTTACCGTATTTTTTAAGATCTATTGAAATTGGCTCTGCTGCATTTGTACCATTTATCCCCACTATGTAAGAAAGATTGTCTTTTTGGCGTGATAAAACGATTGCTTTACCCGGATCTGCAATTATACATTCTGTTTTATCCCAAGTTGCAGGCATCTCTTTCAATAAATTCTTGAGCGCATCAGGAAGTGAATTAAAAACTTCTTCCGAATCGGCAAAATGAATAACACCCGAGGTATAAATCATCGCCATTGCAAGTTCGTGTGTTGCAGTATTTAAACGTGTATATTTTCTAAAAGTTAACGCAAACGGTGTATAATCAGCTGGTCCGGCTACGTTTCTTGTAAAAGGCAATACTGTATTTTGTTCTGCTGCTTTTTCTGGAAATCTTGGCTCATAAAAATAACTTTCGGTTCCTAAAATAGCTTCTGCCGTTACAAAATTAGGCCATGTTCTGTGCCAGCCTCTTGGTATTGTTGTACCGTGTAAATTTACCAATAAATGTTCTTTGGCGGCATCTTCAAAAACGCCTTGCAGCGCTGCCATAACCTCTTGACGATCTGAGCACCAAAAATCTATTTTAACACCTTTTACACCCATTTGAGCCAATTCTTTGAACCTGTTTTTTCTTTTTTGCGAATCAAAATATTCTGCCGAATATCCCCAAACCAAAGGCTGAACTCCTTTTGACAAAGCATAATCAATAATTTTTCCTTCTTTATTGGCCTTTTCCCATCCGGCATCAAAAAGTGTATATCTGAATCCAAACGAAGCCGAAACATCCGTAAACTTATTATACATTTCAGGCGTAAAATCTTCAGGATGTGACCACCAAGACCAAGCTGCTTTTCCCGGTACAATCCAGGAAGTATCTTCAATTTTAGAGGCCGGAGCCAAATCTGTAATCATCGTCGACAATAAAATATCACCAGCTTTATCACCAATCATAATCACTCTCCAAGGCATTGTCCATGGTAAATTTGATTCGGGATATGCCTCCTTATCCGGTAAAGGCAGGGTAAATTTTTCGTCTTTTTTAGCAAATCCTATGCTGTAAATTCCATTCTTAGCATCTGGTAATAAATGACAGCCCGGAAATGTGCCATCTGCTCCTGACTCTGCAATCAGCACCCAGTTTTTAGTACCATTTACATTAAAAAGCGCCGGCATACACCAACCTACAGATTCATTTCGCGCACCACTTATTGGATCGCCTGACTTTACATTAACATAAAAATCTTCATAACCCGGCGTATAATCTCCTGCTTTATTATACGGTTGAAGCCAGCCTTTTGCATTTTGCTCGATATGAAATCCTGTAATTTCATTGGTAACCACTCTTTTTTGATCTTCCTTTTCAGTAAACTTATATCGAAAAGCAACGCCTTCTGCGCCGGCAATTAAATCTATTGTCATTAAAGCGCCTTGGTTGTTTTTGAATGTTATGCTTTTGCTTTTAAAAACATGATCTGCCACTTTATTATTGGCTACTTTAAGCTCATACTTTTCACGCTTTTCTTCGACAGGTGAAACTTTTACAACTGATAAACCAGATGTAAAATCATTGTTCTCGAAAGTCAAACCAAGCGGAGAATCTAAAATTATCGTTTTATCCTTGCGGGTAACTTTATAAGACAGCTTTCCTCCTTCGGCTAAAGACAATTCAATTTTATTTAGATTGTCTTTTGACTTCAGAGAAAGTCCTTCATTTTGTGCTTTAACGCTGACCTGTGCAAAAAATAGTGCAGGTATCAGCAAACTTAAAGAGCGATGAATAAAATTTTTTTTCATTTATATAGTTTTTAAAGATTAGTTTGTAAAGTCTTATTAGTTTGTAAAGTCTTATTGGTTTGTAAAGTTTTTTTTCGCCACGAATTCACGAATTACTTTTTGCAAATCGTCGCAAAAAAAAACGTGAACATTGTTTTACGTTAAGTTTTTTTAGCCACAAATTGCACAAATTTTCACAAATTAATTCGTGCTGATTCGTGGAATTACTTCGTCCGTTCGCTCTTTCAGGCTCGGGTCGTGGCAGAAAAAAATCTTTTAATCTGTGGCATATTTTGGAATCATAACATCAAAAGCATATGTAATCGTTTCATTATAAATCTGTCCTGCTTTGAATATGGTATTGGGGAAATTGGCATGATTAGGACTATCCGGATAATATTGGCATTCTAAACAAAGTCCGTCAAATGGTTTGTATTTTTTTGAATGTTCTCCAATTGTCGCGCTGTTTAAATAATCTCCGGTATACAATTGCACGCCTGGATATGAGGTATAAACGCGCATTAGTCTTCCTGATTTTTCTTCGAATAATTCGCAGACCGCATTTTCATTGGCCGAAATTCTATCAAAAACATAATAGATATTCAATCCGTTATTTTGCATTACATCAGTTAGTTTATAATTAAAAAACAAATAATCATCAGCGGGAATTATTTTTCCTGTCGGAATATAATTCGGAGTACTTTCGAGAATTTTAGTCGACTGAATATTCAGTTTATGATTGTGTATTTTTTCGGCGCAGGCCGATAAATTAAAATAGGAATGATTGGTAAAATTGAGCGGTGTTGGTTCATCGGCTACAGCCAAAAATTCAATTTTAAGTTCGTTTTTATCCGTCCATTTATAAATGATTTTTGTGCTTACATTTCCAGGAAAACCGCCTTCTTCATTTTTGCTTTCTAAAGAAAAAACCACCGAATCTTCGTTTACAATAAAATCAAATATCTTGTTATTAAATCCTGCCGAACCGCTATGATTATTGTTTTTACCGTCATTTTTATCGAGATGAAAAGTTTTATTTTCGATAGAAAACTCGGCATTATTGATTCTGTTGGCAAAACGCCCAACTGTTGCTCCTATATAAGAGGTATCTTGTAAATATCCTTCTAAAGTTGAAAATCCTAAAACTACATTTTCTTTCTTTCCATTTTTACCCGGCACTACTATGGACTTTACTACGGCACCATAATTAAGCAGTTCAACGGAATTTCCTTGAACATTGGTTAGTTTGAATTTAAAGATTTCTTTGCCCTCACAAACTCCAAAAGGTTCGTGTACAATCTTATTATTAGGATTCATATTGATTAAAAAAAGAGATTGAAAACATCATTGTTATTCTAATGTTTCAAATGTAATTCTGATTATTTGCATCAAAATGGACATTTTTTCTAAAAACATGGATTAAATTACGATATTTGAAAAATAGTCTCATCAAAATGAAGAATTCAGCACAAAAGGAAAAAACAAAAGTTAAAGAAGGTTTTTTAGGACAGCGTATGATTGTGATTCCTAAAAACATACTTTCAGAAATTAAGCAAAATGCACTTATTGCCAGTTTGTATTTTACTGATATTGGCGTTTTCCCCAATGCAAGCCACCATTCGATCAAACGAAAACATGGAAGCAAACAATATATCCTGATTTATTGTTACAAAGGTGAAGGCATTATTAGTAAAGAAAATAAAACCATAACCCTTAAGGCGAATACCTTTTATATAATACCTCCCGAAGTGGCACATGATTATTATGCTTTAAAGCAAAATCCGTGGAGCATTTACTGGATTCATTTTACCGGACCGCAAGCACCGCATTTCTATCAAAAATTCATCACCGAATTTCCGGACACAGCGCCCCAATTATCGCTGGAAGAAAGACGAATTGAACTTTTTGAAAATATTCTGGACGTTATGGAAGACGGTTACAGCGCCAGCAATCTCGAATATGCCAATCTCTCGTTATGGCAATTATTGAATGCCTTTTTATATGAGCGATTTTTCATCAAAAAAAACAGGATCTTTTCAGAGGATAATACTATTGAGTCTGCCATTGATTACATGAAAAAACATCTTGATCTATCTTTAAAAATCAATGATGTGGCGGCTTATTTCAACTATTCATCTTCTCACTTTTTTACCTTGTTCAAGAAGCAAACTGGTTACTCTCCTATACATTATTTCAATTACTTAAAAATGCAAAAAGCCTGTCAGTATCTTAGTTTTACCACTATGAGCATAAAGGAAATAAGCTTTGCTTTGGGGTTTAATGATCCGTTGTATTTCTCTCGTTTATTCAAAAAAATAATGAGTACTTCGCCCATACAATATCGCACCGAATACAAGCAGTAGCGCAATTGTTTTCGTATTTTAGGATAAAGCACAAAAAAATCGTATTATAGTCCATCTATTCAAAAAAAATATCCATAAATCAAAGGTTCCCATTCTGCTAATTTTACAAAAGCTATTAAAACCTTTTTATGAAAAATTATAATTATACCTTTTTACTATCAATTAGCCTTGTCGCAGCATTGGGTGGTTTACTCTTTGGTTACGACTGGGTTGTAATAGGTGGTGCAAAACCATTTTACGAAATTTATTTTGGCATTTCAGATTCTCCGGCTTTACAAGGCTGGGCAATGAGTAGTGCACTTGTGGGCTGTGTTGCCGGTGCAGCCGTTGCAGGAAAACTGGCAGACTCTTACGGTAGACGCCCAATGTTGATCGCTGCCGCAGTATTATTCTCTATATCGGCGATTGGAACTGGGGCTTCAGAAACCTTTACGATCTTTATTATCTGGAGAATTATTGGCGGTGTCGGAATTGGGATTGCATCGACAATTTCACCTTTATATATTGCCGAAATTGCGCCACAAGAAACCCGAGGACTTTTTGTATCGATCAATCAACTTACCGTCGTTATTGGTATTCTTGCCGCGCAAATTACCAATATGTTAATCACCGAAGTTATTCCGGCTGGTTATACGCACGCTGAGATTCTGGCTTCCTGGAACGGACAAACGGGTTGGAGATGGATGTTTTGGGCAGGATTTTTTCCGGCAGTTTTATTCTTCATCTTAATGTTTTTAATTCCGGAAAGTCCGAGATATTTGGCTAAAAAAGGAAATTATGATTCGGCAGAAAATACACTTACCAAAATTGGCGGTTTGGCTTACGCCAAAGAAGCTTCGGTAAAAATAAAAGAAACGTTCTCTCATGAAACAGAGAAAACCGATTTCAGAATGCTATTGGACAAAAAAGCATTGCCCATACTTGTAATTGGGATCGTATTAGCTGCTTTTCAACAATGGTGCGGGATCAATATCATCTTTAACTATGCTCAGGAAATCTTTGTTTCGGCTGGTTACAGCATCAATGATTTGTTTATGAATATTGTCATTACCGGAAGTATCAACCTGATTTTTACGTTGGTTGCCATGGGAACTGTAGACAAAATTGGCCGTAAAAAGTTAATGCTTTTTGGTTCCGGCGCACTTGCCGTAATCTATGCTTTATTGGGTTATTTTTATTATACGAATGTTACTGGTTTCCCTTTATTATTACTGGTATTACTGGCGATTGCAATCTACGCCATGTCCCTCGCTCCTATTACCTGGGTGATTTTATCTGAAATTTTCCCTAACCGAATTAGAGGTGTTGCGATGTCTGTAGCCACATTTGCGCTATGGATCGCCTCTGCACTTTTAGTACAAACCTTCCCTATTTTCAACGAATATCTGGGCACATCAGGCACTTTCTGGTTGTACGGTATTATCTGTGCCTTAGGATTTGTGTTTGTATTTAGAAAACTTCCTGAAACCAAAAACAAAAGTCTCGAAGAGATTGAAGAACTGATGGTTTCTGATAAAAAATCAAAGAATATTCTATAATTTAAATTTCATTACATCATGCAAAAAGTAAATGTTTGGAAGGAAAAAATAATCCTGCCAACCTATGAGGTGGGCAAACCTGAAAAAAATCCTGTATTTATTGAGAAAAGAGTGTATCAGGGAAGTAACGGATCTGTATATCCTTATCCGGTTATTGAAAAAATAGCAGACGAAAAAATCGACAAAGAATATCAAGCCGTTTATCTTGAAAATGAGTTCGTTAAAATAATGATCCTGCCTGAACTTGGCGGGCGCGTTCATATGGCGTATGATAAAACCAAAGAACGTCATTTTGTATATTACAATCAGGTGGTGAAACCGGCTTTGGTTGGACTTACCGGTCCGTGGATTTCTGGCGGAATCGAATTTAACTGGCCACAACACCACAGACCAACGACTTTTGATCCTGTTGATTTTACAATTGAAGAACACGAAGACGGCAGCGCAACCGTTTGGTGCAGCGAAGTCGAACGTATGTTCAGAACCAAAGGTATGGCGGGTTTCAGGTTGTATCCTGACAAAGCTTATCTGGAAATTAAAGCGCAATTGTATAACAGAACATCGTTTCCGCAAACGTTTTTATGGTGGGCCAATCCTGCTGTTAAGGTAAATGATGATTATCAGTCGGTTTTTCCGCCGGACGTAAATGCTGTTTTTGATCATGGTAAACGTGATGTTTCGTCTTTCCCAATTGCGAAAGGAACCTATTATAAAGTCGATTATTCGCCGGGAACTGATATTTCCCGCTATAAAAACATTCCGGTTCCAACGTCGTATATGGCGATTGCATCCAAATATAATTTTGTGGGAGGCTACGAAAATGATTCTAAAGGCGGATTATTGCACGTAGCCAATCACCATGTTTCTCCGGGAAAAAAACAATGGACTTGGGGTCACGGCGATTTTGGTCGTGCCTGGGATCGCAATCTTACCGATGAAGATGGGCCGTATATCGAATTGATGTGTGGCGTTTACACCGATAATCAACCCGATTTTACCTGGATTATGCCGGGTGAACAAAAAGATTTTACGCAGTATTTTATGCCGTATCGTGATTTAGGTATTGTAAAAAATGCGACCAAAAATGCAATGGTAAATCTGGAAAGTATCGAAAACAATTTAGTCATAAAAGCGTATACAACTGGCGTTTATCCGAATACCACGGTTACTTTAAAGAATAATGAAACTGTTTTATTCCAAAAACAATATGATGCTTCACCTTACAATTCATTTGAAGAAACGATTGATTTTGAGAATACTTCTTTAGAAGGATTATCGATTTCTGTAACTGATGCTGATGATAAAGTTTTGGTAGATTGGATTTATGAAGGACAAAATGAAGACGAAATTCCTGAAGCTGCAAAACCAGCTCTAGCTCCCGAAGAGATCGAAAACAACGAACAATTGTTCCTGACAGCACAACATTTAGAACAATACAGACACGCCACTTACAGTCCGATTCCGTATTATAAAGAAGCCATAAAACGTGATGCAGGAGATATTCGCTCGAATAATGCAATGGGATTGTGGTTAATGCGAAGAGCAAAATTTGCAGAAGCGGAACCTTATTTTAGAGCGGCTATTAAAACATTGACACAACGAAATCCAAATCCGTATGAAGGTGAAGCTTATTTTAATTTAGGATTGTGCCTTAAATATCAGAATAAAAACCAGGAAGCTTACGATGCGTTCTACAAATCAACGTGGAATGCGGCCTGGCAAAATCAAGGCTATTTTTATGTAGCGCAATTGGATGCTTTAAACGATGATTATGAATTGGCATTAACACACATTAAAAAAGCGATTTCTAAAAATACCGAAGATCATAAAGCGCTGCATTTGCAAGTTGCCTTTCTTAGAAAGTTAAATCAAAAAGAAAAAGCGCTTCAATTGGCGAATACTTATTTAGAAAATGATTGTTTCAATTTTGGATTGCTTTACGAGAAATACCTTTTAAGCAATGACAAAAAAGAGCTGAAATATTTCAACTCATTGATCAGAAATAATATTCATACGTATATAGAATATGCTTTAGATTACGCCGCGGCAGGTTTATATAAGGAAGCTGTAAATTTATTATCTGAAGGTTTAAAAGACGAAGAAACGTATCCAATGGCGTGGTATTATGCGGGTTCTTTCTATGAAAAATTAAATGATTTCGGTCAAGCCGAAGAATGCTTCAAAATGGCTTCTAAAGCAAAACCGGACTATTGTTTCCCTAACCAGATTGAAGCTGCATTGGTACTTCAAAATGTAATTCAGAAGCAAACCAATGATGCAAAAGCGTTGTATTTTTTAGGCAACTTTTGGTACGCTTCAAAATTCTATGACGATGCTATTGCTTGTTGGGAAGAATCTGTCGCTATAGATGATCGTTTCCCAACGGTGCACCGTAATTTGGCTTTGGCGTATTATAACAAACTAGAAAACGAACAAAAGGCACTTTCTAGTTTAGAAAAAGCATTTTCATTAGATGTAGAAGATTCCAGAATTTTAATGGAATTAGACCAGTTGTACAAACGTTTGAACAGGGATTTGGTTTTTAGATTGGCTTTCTTAGAAAAACATTTAGAATTGGTAATTCAGCGTGATGATGTTTACTTAGAAAGAGTGGCCTTATACAACCTTTTAGGAAAACACGACAAAGCGCTAACCTTATTACAAAACCGAATTTTCCATCCGTGGGAAGGCGGCGAAGGAAAAGTAAGCGGACAATATCTGGTTGCTTTAACCGAAATTGCTAAACAACAAATCTCCGAAGGAAATTACGATAAAGCCATTGAACTTTTGGAACAAGCACAAACGTATCCTGATAATTTAGGTGAAGGAAAATTACCTGGCGCTCAGGAAAATGATATTCATTATTGGTTGGGTGTTGCTTTTGAGAAAAAGAATAATCCGGAAGAAGCCAAAAACTGGTGGAACAAAGCAACTCAGGGCTTAGAAGAACCAACGGCAGCGATTTTCTATAACGATCAGCAACCGGATAAAATTTTCTATCAGGGCTGGGCTTTCTTAAAATTAAACCAACAATCTGAAGCTGATAAACGTTTTGAAAAATTAGTCGCTTACGCTAAAAAACACCTCAACGATCATGTTACAATAGATTATTTTGCAGTTTCACTTCCGGATCTTATGATTTGGGAAGACGATTTAGATAAACGCAACAAAATTCACTGTTTGTATATGCAGGGATTAGGACTTTTAGGTTTGGATAAAAAAGCGGAAGCTGAGCAAGTTTTTGAAAGTGTTTTATCTGAAGAAAAAAGTCATTCAGGAGTTACGATTCATTTGTCTTTATTGAGGAATGAAGAATCCGTTTCTGTTTAAGTTAGTAGTTTAAATATTAGATCTGACAGGTTTTGAAAACCTCTCAGGTCTTTGGAAACAAAAAAGGTTTGATGATTAATTTCATCAAACCTTTTTTTATTGTCATAATCTTGTCATTCTCAGAATAGAATATGGTACGCGGATTATACGGATTCGCTTCGCGAAAACGCAGATAAATACGGATTTTTTATTTTGCTCATAATTAACTTTACGTAATCTTGTCATTCTGAACGAAGGATCACATTAGTAAATCGACAAAGATTAGTTCTTTTAGTTGCGGAGTTTCTTGTGTGATCTCTCTTTAGAAGCTTTGGAATTAAAATAACAAGATCGTGTTGAATTTCATTATGAATAGACTCCAGCTTTAGCTGGAGATCAAAAGAGTCGAATATAAAAATGGCTTTAGCCGAAATACATTATGATTTCAGCTAAAGCCATATTGCATAATCATTTTATAATCCCCAGCTAAAGCTGGGGGCTATTCAATTATTAGACCTAACAGGTTTTAAAAACCTGTTAGGTCTTGTTGTTATTACAATTTAGAAGAAGTGATTTCTTTTAATTCTCCATTTACCTTCACTTTTACTTTTGATGGTATTGGAGATAGAATCTCATATTTAGTTACTTTACCTTTTTCCCATTTGATGTTTACGGTAAAATTCCCTTCGGCTTTAAGCCCTTTTACTTCTCCCTCATTTAACCAAACATCTGGCATTGCGGGCAATAATTCGATAAATCCTGCATGACTTTGAATCAGCATTTCGCCAATTCCGGCAGCTGCACCAAAATTTCCATCAATTTGAAATGGCGGTCCCGCCGAAAGTAAATTAGGATAAACTCCTCCTCCTGCTCCATAATTTATGTTGGTTGCAAGCGTTGGTCTAAGAATTGTTTTTAATAATTTATAAGCTCGGTTTCCTTCTTTCAAACGAGACCAAAACAACATTTTATAGGCGATTGACCAGCTTGGCCCGTCATCACCTCTTACTTCAAGTGTTTTTTTAGCGGCTTCTGCCAATTCTGGCGTACTTTCCGGAGTTATTAAAGACGCTGGATATAGTCCGTATAAATGAGAAATGTGACGATGTTGAGCGTCTGGTTCCTTATAATCTTTTAGCCATTCCTGAATTCTTCCGTCAGGCGAAACTACTCCCGCCGGAGGTAATAATTTTAATCGTTTTTCAAGTTCGATTCTGAGATCATTGTCCAATCCTAATTTTGTAGATGCTGCGATTACGTTATCAAATAATTCACGAACAATTTGATTGTCAATTGTTGGTCCCATACAAACGTGTGCATCCTGTCCGTTTGGCAAGAAAAATGAATTCTCAGGCGATACAGATGGTGAAGTGACCAACCAGCCCGTTTCCGGATCTTTTACCAACATGCTGTTATAAAACTGGGCCGCACCTTTTATTATTGGATAAATTTCAGCGAGATATTCTTTATCATTTGTATACAAATAATGGTTCCATAAATTGTTGCACAACCAGCCGGAACCCGCTTTTGCAATTCCCCATGAAGCACTTTCTCCCGGTTCTGTAAAGCCCCAAACATTTGTAATTACGTGTGCTACCCAACCATCGGCATTGTAATAGGCTTTGGCTGTTTTTTCGCCGTAAGGCACCATTTGCTTCACCAAATCTTTTAGCGGAAGATTCAATTCTGATAAATTGCCCGTTTCTAATGCCCAGTGATTCATTTGTACATTTACGTCAAGATGGTAATCTCCGTTCCAGGGTGTCTGAACCTGATGCGCCCATAATCCTTGTAAATTTGGCGGTAATAATCCAACTCTGGTACTGCTGATGCTTAAATAACGCCCGTATTGGTAAAACAAAACAGGAAGTCCGGTATCTGAATCAGCATCTTTCATAAAAACATCTAAACGCTCATTTGTAGGCAACGCTTTTTTTGTTGATTTTCCGAAATTCAAAGCCACACGATTGAATAACTTTTGATAGTTGTCGATATGTGTTTTCTTCTGATCCTGATATTTCTTTTGCATCGCTGCCTCTAAAATTTTATCTATTGTAGATTCGAAGTTTTTATCTTTAAAATCTGTTCCCATCGAAATAAACAGTACTACTTCGGTTGCATTTTTTATTTCGATTGTATTATTAGTATATAATGCATTTCCGTCTTTTAACTGCGTTTTTACTTTTGCTTTATAACGCATTCCTTTTCCGTCGCTGCCGTTGTTTAACTGACCTGACATTACAAGTGAATTATCGTTTCCATTTACGGTTTTAAAATGCTCTGGCCTGTCTAACTGAACAATAAAATTTAATTTCCCTTTTTTGCTTGCAGTCAATTTGATAAAAGCCGCATCATCGCCAAAACCTGCAAAATATTCACGCTTGTAAGTAACTCCGTCAAGTACAAATTGAGTCGCTGCAACTGCCGTTTGTATGTCGAGATTTCTGCTGTAATTTACAGGCTGCGATTTGGTTTTGTAATCAAATTTTAAAGTCATATCTCCCAAAACCTGATAACAGCCAAATTGTACATTGGCTCCGTCTCCGCTTCCTGAACCCGGGCCTGTACAGACAAAATTCTCATTAATTAGTTTTTCGGCATCACTGTTTTTATTGGCTAATAATAATTCTCTTATTTGATGTAAAAAAGTATAGGCTTTATAATTGTTGGCGTCTTGTGGCGATCCGCTCCATAAAGTAATATCGTTTAGCACCAATTTTTCGGTTGTGATTCCGCCATCCGGCATGATTCCTAAACGCCCGTTTCCTAATGGTAAAGTTTCTTCCCATTGAGATGCAGGTTTTGTATACCATAATTCTAACGGATTACTTTGCGAATAACCTAAAAAAGGCAGTAATATAAAAAGTAATGCTTTGTATTTTTTGATATTCATAATTATCTTTTTTTGCCACTGATTAAAGGATTTGAAATGATTTTAATTAGTGGTAAATTTATTTAACCGATTTTGTTATTATTAAACCTGACAGGTTTGCTTTGAGAATACTTTGTCATTTATTATAAGAAACAGCTTTTATAACCGGTTTTTCGCCATTTTTCAAAAGTGTTTCATCAAATTCTACTATAATTTCTTTGCTTTCTCCTTTTAGCAAAGTAAAATAACTATCGCTTACAATTGCTGGTAAAATCTGAGCTCCGGTTTTATCATTTAATGTTTGAATATGAATTCCAAAAGCAATTCCTTGTGGGCTTGAAACTTTTGCTTTTATCACATATTTTCCGTTTTGTTTTACCACTTTGCTGGAAACATTTACGTTTGCTTTTGGCAGTTTATTAAGTTCTGTGAAATCTTTCATGTTGATTCCTCTCCAATAAAAATTCTCACTAACTAATTTGTTTTGGGCATCTTTTAATTTTAATCGAATAAAATGTACCGGACTTAAATCTGAAGTATTGGCATCGGCACCAAAAACTTTAAAATCGTAAAGTGAATACCCCCAACCTGAACCGCGTTTTACACCCAACATTCGAACATAACGCGCTTTTACTTCGTCAAACGAAATGGTTTCAAGACCTTGTTTTCCCCCTTTTATAACACTTACATCTGTCCAGTTTTTGGCATCTATACTTACCTGAATTTTATATTCTTTTCCAAAGGCATTTTCCCAATTTAAAACTACTCTGTTTATGGTATATTCGTTTTCAAGATCTACATAAATCCATTCATTATCTGTTGATTTACTTGCCCAACGGCTGTTTGAATCTCCGTCTGTAACGTCTCTTAGATTTCCTCCGTCTGTTGAAGAAGCTGTTGCATTTTTTTGAAAAGCAAGATCTTTTTGGTTCGAATAAAACGGAATCACGAAACTTTCTGTCGCAGTATTCGAATACGAATCGACAGTCGCATTTTGTTTGAATTTCGATACTGATTTTCCATCCATATTAAATACTTCGGCTTCGGCCTTTAAATTCTTGAAATCAGTTCCTGTCGTGTTAATTACTTTAACCGAATTATTTACTGAATTCCATTGAATATGCATGGGCTCACAAGCTGATTTTACGCCCCAATATGCTCCTGTTAAATCATAATAATAGTCATACGTTTGCCAAACCATACTAGGATAAGAAGATTGACTCATCCAGATCATGATACCTGAAGCATCTTCCCACATATGATCTAACCAGCCTTCGTACATGGCTTTGTTGGTTTCGATGTTTAATAATTGGGCTTTTGTGGTATATTCTTCGAGGTTATTTGGTTTTCCGTAACGTTCATTTATGCTATTATCATAATTATCGGGCGAAGCATTAAAAGCTTTCTGCCCAAAGAAATGTTTGTCCCACATATCGTTTCTTGGCCACCAGTCTTTTTCAGGAATAAATTTCTTAAAACTTTCAATGTTTGGGAAAACGGCTGTACCAATTTCAGTTCTTAAACCCCAACTTGGGCCATCTCCTGTCCCCACATAAGCCGCAGGATATTTGGTAAAATAAAACCTCGGATCTTTATTGCCCCAAAGTCCGCTGCCGCTTAAGTTTCCCGTGTTTGAACAAGGCTGATAATATCTGTCATTATTGTCAAAAGTCTTTATATTTTCGGCAATCCAGCCGTTTAACGGAGGTTGTGGTAATCCTTCGTTATTCCCGCACCAAACTGCTATGCTCGCATGATTTCTTACTCGTTTTATTTTCTCGATTACATTGCTATTAAAAACGTGAATGTCTAATGGCAAGTTTGGATTTGCATTTAACCAAAAATCATCCCAAACCATAATTCCATATTTATCACAAGCCTCATAGAATTCATCATCTGTGGTAGAACCTAACCAGTTACGAATGATATTATAATTCATTTCTTTGTGCAGTTTCACTTTTAGATCGTATTCGTCTCCTCTGCAACGAAGCATATATTCGCTCATTCCCCAGTTTCCACCTTTTAGAAAAACACGTTTTCCGTTTATCGAAACATGCAGAACTCCGCCCTCTGTATCGTAAGTATATTTCTTGATTCCAAAAGTTATTTTTTGAGTATCCGAAACTACATCTCCAATTTTCAAAGTAAACTGACACGTATATAAATTAGGATCTCCGTAACCATTTGGCCACCATAATTTAGGATTCTGAATCGAAAGTTCCGGAAATTGTTCTTTATTTAAATGTACGCTTGTAATTGCGTTTGCATCTAAACTTATTTTTTTAGAAAAAGTAATATTTCCGGGCATAATTACTCCTGTCAAAACTCCTTCCTGATTTTGTGCCGAAGAATTCTTCAATTCTACTTTTACATCAAGATCTGCTCGTGCATTCGAAGGTAAATTGGTATGAATCCAAGGATCTACAATCGTAATTTTATTTGTATTGCTTAGAAAAACATCATCTGTAATACCGGAATTTAATCCTGGTACATACGGCATCCAATCCCAGCCGGCGCTTGAAATATAGGTTGGACTTCCGTAATTATTTAAAGGCGTTTTGGGAATGCTTACCAAAACTGCCAGAACATTTTTATCGCTGCGATGCACCAACTTAGTAATATCAAATTTACCACGTTGCATCATTCCGCTAAGTGTGGCTATTTTTTTTCCGTTAAGGTAAACATCACCTTCGCGATTGATTCCTTCAAAATTTAACCAAATAATATCTTTTGTAAAATTTTCCGGAACTTTAAATTCGGTGCGATACCAAAAACTGCGATCGTATTTTGCTTTATCAACCTGATAAATATTGTCGCCATAATTAGGATCTTTTTCTAATCCGCTTACGACATACGAATTGAAAATGGTACCCGGAACAACGGCATTTACCCAATTTGTTCCTGAATAATTTGGGGTAAATATTTTAAGACTGTCCTGTCCTACTTCTGCCTGCGGTTTGACTTTCCAAACGATATCAGAAGAGTTTAAACTTACTTTGTCTTGAGCATAAATACTTAACGAAAAAGCATTTAAAACTAATAACCATATAAAAAAGTGAATTGTATTAAACTTCATATTACTATTTGATTCGTTTACATTTTTGTAAACATTAAAAAAAGAATGCCATTTTGGACTAAGTTTTTTCTAACAGAAAACTTCGTACTGTTATTACCTAAATCCAAAATGGCATTGCAAATCAAAACTGTGACTAACCAAAAATCACGTGACCAAAAAATAAAAAATTACATTAAAATTGTCTTCAAAAACATTAATATCCTGGATTTTGGTTTTCCGGACCAATTTCATCATTAAGCTTGATCTCTCCGATAGGAATAGGGTAAAGATTATGAAATGCAGCAATTGTACCGTTTTGTTTTGCCCATTTGTTACGGGCACCTACTAATTCTACCAATTTTCCTGTTCGAAGAAGATCCATTCTTCTCCAGCCTTCAAAAGCTAACTCACGCATACGTTCGTCAAGAATTTGCACTCTGAACTGAGATTGGGAAAGTCCGCTCCATTTCATTGCTTCAGGTAATGTTCCTCCAAACGCTCTTGTACGAACCTGATTTACATATCCTTCTGCTTCTGTCGTGTTTCCTAATTCATTTAAACATTCTGCGTAATTAAGTAATACATCCGAATATCTGATATACGCTTTATTTTTGCCTGAATTCCAAAATGATTGTTTTCCTTCTACACGAATATCTTCAAATTTTTTAATGTGTGGATCCAACTCATCACCACCAAAACCAGCAGGAAGTGTAGGTTTAACTCCTTTATAAGTAAAATCATAACGAATACTTGCTTCTTTACGTACATCACCTGGTTCCCATATTCCGCCATCTGTTTTATCTTTATAACAATATTGAGTAGGAAGTATAAGATCATAACCGCCAAAATAAGCATATTGGTTTATGTTTGCTAAAACTCTTGAACCTGTCTGCCATTGTATCTGGTTGTTATCAGGCCAGTTATTAGTATACTGCCATTCATATAGGGATTCTGAAGAATTAGCGTGGTCCGGACTAAAAACATCTGCGTAATTTGGCAATAAACTATACTTTCCGGAAGTAATAACTTCTCCAAACCATTGCTTTGCTTTAGTATAATCACGATGTCCTGAAGCTTCAGGAGCATATAGATATACTTTTCCTAAAAGCGCCTGAGCTACCCCTTTTGCAGGAAATGCAGGATTGCTTTGTGCTACAGGAAGTTTTTCAATTGCTCTTTCCAAATCGGCAACGATATAAGAATAAACCAAAGGCAAAGGCTGACGTCTTAAACCAAATTCTGCTGTTTTTGCTTTATCATTAATAGGTATTTCTCCCCAATATTGTGTAAGCTCAAACATTAATGTTGCTCTTAAAAAACTAGCTTCACCCATTAAGAGATCACGTTTTGCACTATCATCTTCGGTATTAGTCCCTAATGCTCTAATAGTTTGTGCAGCTACTTCAATTACTGGCCATCTGTCATTCCATAATTGTCCAATTGCCTGATTCTCCTGACTTAGAAAACCATTGTACAAATCAAGTCCTGCCTGGTTTGCATCTCCGGTTACCTGCAAAGCACCTTGTTGCGCTTCGTCTGTACCAAGAGAAGTATAAAGCCCTGCACGGTCTTTTTGCATATTTCTCCAATTCGTAATCGCTCCTAAAAGAACAGGCTCTATTTTACCTAAACTGCCATATGCCTGTGCAGCAGTAAGTGAACTTTTAGGCTCTTCCTCTAAAAAATCTGAAGAACAGGAGGCTGAGAATATTGCCACGGCCATAAAGGCTATAATTTTTGCTTTCATAAAATAATTTTTTAAATTAATTTGATTAAAGAGATACATTTAATCCCATAACTACCATTCTGGAAATTGGATAAGAATCTCCTCCCTCTGGATCATACCCTTTGTATTTCGTTACAATAAATAGATTTGATCCCGTTACATAAAACCTTACATTTTTAAGAAAAACACTTTCTGCAACCTTGTCTTGTAATGTATACGATAATGTAAGTGCATTTAATCTTAGGAATGAAGCATCTTGTATTGCCTTATCGGTCTCACCCAAAGTATATCTTCCTCCTCCATAATAAGCTCTTGGTACATCTGTATTGGTATTGGTAGGAGTCCAACGATCTAAAAGATCTGTATGTGCTGCACTCATACCTCCTGAATTCATATAGCTTTCGTAGGTACCACTTGGTCTTTTACCTCCTATTGAATAAGAAAATACGGCGTTTAATGCAAAACCTTTATAATTAAGATCGGTAGAAAAACCTCCATAATAATCAGGATTCAAATCACCAACAACATACCTGTCCTGATCGTTTATTACACCATCGCCATTACGGTCTTTAATTTTAATATCCCCAGCCTGAACAGTTCTACTTCCGTAATTTACTCCGGTAAGATTTTCTCCCTGTTGTGCAATACCATCATATTGAAACACATACACTGTGTTTACCGATTGACCTAAGAAAAAGTTTCCGGTACGTTGGATCTCATTGTTGCTATAACCACCCAGGTTGTAGATCTCTGTAGCATCTCCATAAAGTTTTGTAACCTTATTTTTTGCCGATGATATGTTGGCAGAAACATTCCATTTAAAGTCCTTGTTTCTAATAATGTCACCTCTAAGTTCTACTTCTATACCCTCATTAGTGGTAGCACCAATATTATCCAGCTTATATTTATATCCTGATGAAACCGGCATATTACGCAACATTAAAAGGTCGTCATTATTGATATGAAAATAATTAGCACTTGCAGTCAGTCTGTTTTGAAAGAAACCAGTATCTAATCCAACATTAAATTGTTTTTGTTTTTCCCATCTTAAATCAAAATTATCAATATAATTATCAGACACGTAAGTCCCTGAATTATTACTAACTTGTGCATTATATAAGGCAAAATATCTGTAAGCATCTACATTTTGATTCCCCACCATACCATAACCTACACGAAATTTAAGTTGATCTAATTTTTCAAATCCTGAAAGGAAATTTTCTTTGGCAATATCCCAACTTCCTGCTATAGAAGGAAAGGTTCCCCATTTGTTATTAGGGCCAAATTTAGAAGAACCATCTCTTCGTACTGTACCGGTAATAGTGTATTTACCATCATAAGTATAGTTCGCTCTTGCAAAATACGATTGGTTTGAATAATCGGTAAAATTCGAGCTTAACTGCGCATTATCCTTTTGGTATGCTCCTGATAATGCCATGTAGGTCAAATCATCACTAACAAATCCGCGAGCTCTTACATCAGTACTATTCCCTGAATTACTCATTACAGAAAATCCTCCCATAAGATTTACGTCATGCTTTGCAGCAAAAACTTTACTGTAACTTACAGTATTATCCCACTGATAATTGAATTGTGAATATCTATAATGATGCGCTTCTCCATCCATAGAATTTCTAAGCGACTGTCCTGTATAACTTGGTATATAATCAAAATTTGCCTGATCTGCAATATCTACAGACAAAGTAGTTCTGATATCAAGACCTTTTAGAGGTTTTGCACTTAAGAAATTACTACTGGTAAGTCTGTTACGTGAGCTTGAATTTATGATATCAAGACTTCTTATCGGATTGTAAAGATTCTGGTCGAACACTTCACCATATCTAAGATAAGTAGACTTAGCGTCTATAGGCAATAATGGATTTGCTCCCAATGCCACACCAAAGGCACTTCCTTCCTGATAATTGCTCTTGCTTCTTGAAAAAGTAGTATTGGTACCAAACTGCAGCCATGATTTTAAATCCTGCGTAAGGTTAATTTTTCCGTTGTATCTTTTAAAATCAGAGTTTTTAAGAAGTCCTTCCTGATTAACATAATTAAAACTCACAAAATAAGTTCCTTTTTCTCCGCCTCCGCTAAAACTTAAATTGTGATTCGTTTGAAAACCTGAACGTGTTACCTGATCTAACCAGTTGTAACTTTTACCCGTTCTGTAAGATTCCAATTCATAAGGCGCAAATACAGTCGAACCGTTTGACTTAATTTGGTTAACATAAGCAGCACGATCAGCACCTGGATTTTCATCCATATAACGATTCGCATAAGCATCAACCCTAAGATCAAATAATTGCTGGCCATTCATCAACGGGATAGTTCTTGCAAATTCAGAGACACCGGTCCATGTATCATATTGTATTTTTGCTTCTCCAGATCTTGAACCTTTTTTTGTTGTAATTACGATTACTCCATTTGCTGCTCTTGAACCATATAGTGCAGTAGCCGAAGCATCTTTAAGCACTTCCATACTGGCAACATCGTCAGGATTTATGTTTTCAAAATTGCTGTCGGTAATCAAACCATCTATTACAAATATTGGGTTACCGCCAAAGTTCAGCGAATTATTTCCCCTAATTCTTATTGTACCAGACTGACCAGGTACAGCACTTTGTTGTACATATACACCCGAAGCACGTCCTTGTAGCGCCTGCACCACATTTGGCGTTGGAACCTCTCTAAGTTTATCACCAGAAACACTGCTTACAGCACCCGTTAGATCTCCTTTTTTCATTACAGCTCCAACTATTACAACTTCATTTAATTCCTGAGAGCTTGGTTTTAAAGAAACATTTACAACCGAATTATTGGCCGAAACACTTTGCGTATTAAATCCTATGAAACTAAATTCTAAAGTAGATCCAGTTTTAACATTGGTTAATTTGTAACTTCCGTCCATGTCCGTTATCGTCGAGGTCTGTGTACCCTTTACTATAACTGTAGCGCCAGGTAATGGTAAATTTTCATTATCTGTAACTTTACCGGTGATGGTTTGGGAATAAAGTGTACCGGCGGACATCATAACTACTAAGAAGCATAAGTATCTTATTGCGATTCTCATAATGATTTGGTTTTTAGTTAATAAAATATTGAGTTGGTTTTTTGAATTATTGAGCATTTAAAATATGAGAAAACGAATTGACTTATACTATACTATACTACAACAATACAAACATACAAATATTTTCATAACAACCAAATTTATGTTTTAAGAATTTGTTATTTTTTTCCTCGTTTTATTTCGGCTTTACTATAAATAAGCACTTTTAAACAGTAAAAAGAAAAAAAAGAAAGCAATAAAATAAAGAAATATCAGACAAAAATTCAATCATTCACGCTTCTAGACAAAGAAAACAACCACTTTGTAACGATTTACGATATATAAATTTTGTTTGGCAATAATCATCATAAGAGCTCGGTTTCTAAAAAATTATTACTAAAAACATTATAAAAAAATCTCAATTAAAGGCTTAAAATCGTAAAACGAATACCTAATTTCTTTGCGTAAAACCGACACATTGATGGGGGTTTTTACATTACAAGACATATCTTATGATTAATATATTCAGTTTTCAACAGTAATCTTTGTTGATATTCTTTGTCATGGCACACAGATGACACGGATTTGCTTCGCAAAAACGCGGATTTTTTGTTTGTCATCCCGAGGAACGAGGGATCTCCACCAGCATCTCTACAAAGATTGGCGATTTTGCAGGAGGAGTTTCTTGCGGAGATCCCTCGTTCCTCGGGATGACAAGACTGCGTTTACTTTACGTTGAACATTTTTCACCCAACATAACCCCAAAGTATTTGTCATCCTGACGCAGGAATGATCACACAAGAAGCTCGACAAAGATTGCGGCATCACTTTACGGAATTACTAGTGTGATCATTCCTGCGTCAGGATGACAAGATTGTGGTTACTTTGCAAGTAAAATAAAAAATCCGTTTTGATCCGTGTTTTTGCGAAGCAAATCCGTGTCATCTGTGTGCCATGACAAAGAAATTCTATAAAGATTGTCAGATCATAATTGTGAAGCTTCTTTGCGTTAGACGCACTGCTGTGCGTCTCTACGATAAAAACCCTCGTTCATAATGAAACAAAAAAGGACGCACAAACATGCATCCCTATAGTAAAACCTTTGAACCTTTGTCCCTCAGAACCTTAGTACCTCATCCTAAGCTATCCCCCATTTCGAGAACAGAACGAAAATACTAACCATCCCCATCAAAAGTAAAGCGAAATACCAATAACGGTTTTTCCAAGGCGATAATTCGAGAGATTCAATTTTGATTTCGGTGTATTTATATTTTGGATAAAACCTGGCAACCACCAGCATACATATTGTGGTAAACACAAATAATAACGCCAGCATATGCAAATAATGCAGTTTGATATCTAATATATAATTGAAGATGATATAACTAAAAATAAAGAATATCATTCCGATTTTGGCGGCTTGTGGCGGAACTTTTTTAGACACAAAACCTACCAGAATAATCGTGAAAATAGGCACGCAAAACATTCCGCCCAATTGTTGCAAATAGGTATAAAATCCTGCTTTGCTAAACATGATAAACGGAGCAGAAAACATCGCCAAAGCCGAAACAATAATTTCGAATTTTCGTCCGGTGTAGACCAAATGCTTTTCTGTAATTTCTTTGTTTCTTTTCTCTAACCACGGTTTATATAGATTTAGTACGAACAATGTACTACTGCTGTTTAAACCGGCATTAAAAGTACTTATCGCTGCGCCAAGAACAACTGCAGCCGTAAGACCAATCATAATACCCGGCAAAGTATCTTTTACCACCAAAGGAAAAACCTCAGCGGTGTTTTCGAGATTACTATAGAGATGAACCCCAACTAATCCAGGAATATTAATAATAAACGGACACAAAAGCTTTCCTAAACAAGCTAATCCCATCCCTTTCTGGCTGTGCGATAAACTCTTTGCCGAAAGTGCTTGCTGGACAATAAACTGCTCCATTCCCCAATAATACAGGTTCATGATAAACATCCCGGTAAAAATGGTACTCAGCGGAATTTCGTCTTTTGGACCTCCAATAGCATTGAGATGTTCTGTATGTTGAGACAGCAAAATATGAAATCCTTTAAACCAATCGCCATTACCCAGAAATTTAAACCCGAAGTATGGGAAAGCAATCCCAATGGTCAATAAACCGATACTTAAAATGGTATCACTTATCGATATTGCTCTTAATCCGCCTAAAACCGAATAGGCGCAGCCTGTTAGCCCAATCACCCAAACCATAATCCAGATGTTTTGCCAATAGCTTAATTGTAAAGGCGCTATAAAATTGAACATTCCGGTAAGTGCAACCGCGCCACCGTATAAAACGGCTGGCAATAAGTTCACGACATAACTGCACAGAAATACAATCGACACTAATCTTTTGGTCGAATTATCGTAGCGTTTTCCCAGATAATCCGGAATTGTCATGGCTCCGGTACGAAAATAAATAGGCAAAAAGAACTCCGCTACAAGCAACATCGCCAGCACAGAACTTACGCCCCATGCCATAACGCTCATATTGTTTGTGTATATGGATTCGTTTTCGCCTATAAATTGATTCGCACTTATATTACTTAATAGTAATGCTCCTCCTACTATAAAAAAATTGTTGTTATGATCTGCAAAAAAAAGTCCATTTGTAGTTTGGACCTTTTTTTTACGTGTTTTTAAAGCTGAAAATAAGGCAATAAAACCCGTAATGAGCAAAAAACTAACAATCGACAATACACTCATACACTACAGCGAATTTCTATCAACTAAAACTGTTGGAACAATCTCCTGAATCTTTTTACGATTCAGCACAAAGTTCGCCGCTTTTTTTCCCATTTCAGAGAAATCTGTAGAGAATGTGGTTACTCCGTCAAAAATAATTTCTTTTACGATATCATCATTATGCGAAATAAAACCAATGTCTGAGCCTATTTTAAGCCCTTTGATTTTGGAGTCTTTCAGCATTTCCCAAAGTTCAAGATTGTGAATCGTAAAATACACTTTTCCTTTCTCCAAAGAACCCGAAACATACTCTTCTTTGATAACTCCTTTGATATCATAATCCTTCATGAATCTTTTAAATGAATTTAAGATTTCATCAGGTTCAGCAGATGATGGTTTAAAGAAGAAAATGATCTCGTCGTACTTTTTAATTTTATCTTTAAGCTGCACAAAAGCATTGTAAGACGAATCTCCAAACTCTTGTGCAACATAATTATAATCTTCATCTGTTTCTATAAAACGGTCTACCAGTAACACTCTGTTGGTAGGCAATTGTTTTAAAACAGCCGGTGTTTTTTTACTCGGAATTGGAGCAATAACAAACATGCCATATTTTCCTTTTATATTCTGAACAATACTTTCGAAAGTATCAAAATTATTGTGGTGAAAAAAGATGTCCAGCTGAATGTTCTTTCCCAGACCTTTTCTAAAATTCTCGTAAAACGTTTCCTGAAAAATATCAAATGCAAATATTAGCAAAGCCACTTTTAACTCTTGTTTTACATCATTGGTAGCAACAAAATAACCCAATCGGTTTTTTGATTCGATAATTCCTCTGTGCACAAGTTCTTTATACGCTTTGGCAATGGTTTCTCTCGCAAAACCCAATTCACTTATAAATGTATTTACAGATGGCAGTAAATCGCCTTTTGTAACCACTTTTTCATCAATGGCATTAATTATACCCTGAACCAATTGCTCATGTTTAGATAAGGAATTGATGGATTCCAGATTTTTTATCTGTTGGATAATTTGCTTCATAAAACGTTTTAATAGGTATTTATTTAGAAATCAATTACAAATATATACTAATGTTTGAGATTTTAAGCCTTTGTAATTTTTAAAACAACACTTGTATTAGAAGAATTTACATTAGGATTAATTCCTACCTGCATTAAAAAATCACCTGAATATGTAGCGGTTTCTACCACTGGCTTTTTATCAGGATATACGTTGATTTCTTCTACTTTATAGTTTTGTCCGGCTTGCAAACCTTTTAATTTTATTGGTAAATGTGTTCCTGCTTCGTAACGGGAATTAACAGAATAAGTAAAAACTACCGCTTCATTTCCGTTTTTGTTGACAAACATTACCGATGCTGCATCATTACCCCAAGGATTTTGCAAACGGTATTGGTCTCCCTGCCAAATGGTGTTGCTCAATGCATTATAGTTTTTAATTGCCTGCTGAGCAAAAGTCAAATCTTTCTCGTTCAGGTCTTTTACTACAATATCAAAACCTAATCTTCCCATCATGGCAACATCGGTACGGTATTTCAAAGGTTGTTTTCCCCAATCTGTAACGTGTGCAGCAATTGTTAATGCAGGATAGAAATAAGAGTATTCCCATTGCATATACACACGCTCTAAAGGATCTGTGTTATCACTTGGCCAGAATTCTGTAAAGTATTTCAAAGCTGCATAATCTACTCTTCCTCCACCACCGGAACAAAGCATCATAGGTACTTTTGGATATTTTACTCGAATGCGCTCCAGAACTTTATACAATCCTGTTACATAATCTGTATAAAAATTATTTTGTTTGTCTTTTAAATTACTTGAATAGGCGTTATAAATCACCGCATTACAATCCCATTTGATATATGCCAATTCTGGATTTTCTGTAAAAAGATTATCCACAACTCCATAAACAAAATCCTGAACTTTTGGGTTAGATAAATCCAAAACCAATTGGTTACGGAAATAATGTTCTGCTCTTCCCGGTTGTTTGATGATCCATTCAGGATGTTTTTTGTACAAATCACTCGCAGGATTTACCATTTCCGGCTCGATCCAGATTCCGAATTTTACCTGATTGTCTTTGGCTGTTTGTACCAAAGTTCCAATTCCGTTTGGTAATTTCTTTTTGTTTACGTCCCAGTCTCCAAGAGCTGCGTCATCATTATTACGAGGAAAATTGTTTCCGAACCATCCATCATCCAATAAAAACATATCAACACCCAGTTTTTTACTATCGGCGATAAGTACTTTTAATTTATCTTCATCAAATTTGAAATAAGTAGCTTCCCAGTTGTTCAGCAATGTCATACGGCTTCCTTTTCCGTCTAATATTTTATAACTTCTTGACCAGTCGTGTAGGTTACGGCTTGCATTACCTTTTCCTTTAGATGATAAAGTGTACCAAAATTTAGGCGTGGTAAAAACTGTATTTTTTGCCAGTGAATAAGCCGCTGCTGCATTATTAATCCCCGAAATAACACGAAGATTATTTAACGGATCTAATTCAAGATCGGTACGGAAATTCCCTGACCATTCTAAACCTGCAAACAACACTTTTCCTTCGTCTTCTGTAGCTGGTTTATCCAAAGAAACCATAAATACAGACGGTTGAAACAAGTTGGCACGTGCTCCTAATTTGGTATCCAAAACTTTAATTCCGTGCGTTAGTTTGGTTTCTTCAGGCTGCATTTCTTTTGCCCAGTCACCATGATATTGGTTCAGGTAAAAGTTGTTGTATCCTTTTAAATACAAATTGGCTGATGCATATTTATTTAACGTAATATTTCCTTTTTCAGAATGCTTAATCGTTGTCCATTGTTCGATAACATCAGTATCATAATACGACTGAATAAACATATGCACCTCGATTGGGTAAACATTGTCTTTTAGTGTAATTTCGGTTTGAGAAACTCCTGTACTTACCGTTGTTGTTTTATGGTCTACATATAACAAATCCAGTGAAGTATTTCCGTCAGCATGTGTTACGGCAATCGCTGGTTCCAATAAGTTTTTAGAACCTGATGGTGTATAAGCTGCATTGTAAATTCCTGAATAATCTGTTCCTTGTTTGAACTGACTTTGTATTTTTACGTAATCAAAATCGTTTGCTAATTTTTCTCCTAAATAAATGGTGTTCACTTCTTTTCCCGGAGTTACCTGCAAAACAAGCGCATTACTTTTTGTTTTTACTGATATAATTTGTTGCGCCGAAACCGGACTGCAATAACTCGCCAGCATAAAAAATGCTATCCCAAAAGATTGCCTTAAAGTGGTAATGTGTTTTTTCATTTTATTCTATTTTTTTTATTTCTTTTCTTGTGTAATTCCTGCCCAAATATCTGTTCTAAAAGATGATGCAGGCAATCCCGATTCGTTCGTTAAATTTCCGTCAGGATTATCAGCCCAATTGTAGCGAACAGCAACCGGATTTGGTACTTCATGAGCATATACCTCGACTTTGCCGTTGACTACTTTGGCTTGAGCCCAATAAAACTTTTGGTCTGATCCTGCAATACTAAATCCTTTAAGCGTATCGTCTCTGGCTTTTATGTTTTTATTAAAATCAAAATCAACCGTAACTGTATTTCCTTTTATGTTGTACGATTTATACAACGGTCCTGAGTAATCGATTTTGGTATTGTATACTTTCGCCAAAGCTATACTCGCCAAACGACCTCCTACATCTTGTTTGTTTTTGGGGTGAATGTCTTCTCCGTTCCCGATATCGGTTGTCACCGCCATTCCGGTGTTGGATAGTTTCAAAGCTTTAAATTGGGCTTCTCTCAACTCTGCCCAATCTGAATCTGCCGGTTGTTCTTTTTTCTGTTTGTAATTCGCCAATTGAACAAAGAAAAACGGTAATTTTTTATCTTTGAATTTGTCTCTCCAATCGTTTATCAACAGCGGAAATAACTTTTGGTATTGATACGCTCTTTCGGCATTACTTTCTCCCTGATACCAGATGACGCCTTTTATTTTATAATCTGTTATAGGTGCAATCATGGCATTGTATATCGCGCTTGGTCTGTTTTGGCCTTGAGCCAAATAAGGTTTAGCAGGAAAATCTTTGATATCTGCGCCAATATTATATTTCCAGTCTCCGGCTAATGAAATGGTTTCTTTTACTGATTTTAAAGTGAAATTCTCATCTCCGTAAACTCCGCCGTTTCCTGCTCCGTCAAAAACTCGTATCGTTATAACGTTCTCGCCTTTTTTGAGAAACTTCGACGGAATTGTATAATGACGTTCTACATTATAACCTTTGGTTTCGCCAATATAATTTCCGTTTACCCAAATCATATCGTCGTCATCTGCCAAATAACTTAGGGTAAAGTCGGCATTGTTTGTAGTAATATTTACTTTTTTTCTAAACCAGATTATGCCATCAAAATTGGATAATCCTTTATTTTCAAAAAATGCCGGCAATGGCATAGTTTTCCAGGATGAATCATCAAAACTGGCTGTTGCCCAAATGGCTTTTGCGTTTTGAAATCCTTTATCTGAATCTGTCAATTTCTTTTCCCAGATGGTCATATCGGCATTATACTTTTTCAGTAAAGCCTCCTGATCAACTTCTGATTTCATCGCCTGAATTTCGGCATCAAAATCATGAATGGTGGTTAACGCTCCGGAACTTGTCCAGGCTTCGATAAGTGTTCCTCCCCACGAAGAATGAATTAACCCAATTGGGATCTTTTTTTCTTTGTAAATCATTCTTGCAAAAAAATAAGCCGTTGCGCTAAAATCAGCTATCGTTGCAGGACTGCAAACATTCCATCCGCCGTGTTGTACTTTTAGGGTACTTACTGGTAAAGTGCTTTCTATATGTTCTGCCTGTAATAATCGTATTTGAGGATAATTGGCGTTTGCAATTTCTTCCTTATAATTATTGATTTTTCCCCAACCTTCCAGCGGCATTTCCATATTACTTTGTCCGGAACACAGCCAAACTTCTCCAATTAAAATATTGTTGAGCGTTTTAATTGTTCCGTCATTTATAGAAATTGTGTACGGTCCTCCATAAACCGGAGTTTTAAAAACTACCTTCCATTTGCCATTTTCGACATTCGTTTTGTATGTTTTTTTATCCCATGAAGTGGTAATACTCACTGATTCTGCATCGCTTTCTCCCCAAAACGGAACGGCGCTTTTTTGCTGCAATACCATATTATCTGTAAAGAAAGAAGGTAACGATACTCTAGCATTAACCGCATTTGACGAAAGGATTAATAACGTCAATAATAGCATCGTTTTCTTAAAAAACTGTTTTTTCATAAGCATTCATTTAACGATTTACAATTTTAAATAAACGGGCATCTTTAGAACCAATACTTAAATTGATACTGTTGTTTTTTACGTCGATATTTTGAGCGGTAAAAACATCCTGCAGTTTATAGTTCCCCTTTTTCACGCCTAATCTTTCTAACGGAAGTGCATAGTTTTTAGGCATATTTCCGTAATTCAAAACAGCTATATACCAATTGTTGCCAATTTTTTGTTCGAAAACTTCGGTGGTTAATTTTCCTGTATTTCCTTCTACAGGACGGAATGCTACCCCATTTTCGACAATTTTAAGCATTTCTTTATTCTGTAACCATTCTTTTGCACGCTTGCTCCAGATTCCGTCTTTACTGTAATCGTCTCCCGTAATTAAAGTTCCTGTAATAACAGACGAAATTAATCTCGCACGGTTCTCTCCTTCTGTAACATCTGCAAAAACAACATGATCTGCATCGATATAATCATATGAATACGTTTGCCACCAACCATAATTGACACTGTTTAAGGTGTATTGTGTTTGCTCGATCGTTTTCCAGGCATCGCACGCAATACGACGAACGTGTGCGTAACGTGAAGTGGCCATATTGGGAGAAATCGCTGCGTAAATCAACATTTTTCCGTCTAAAGCATTGACCAAATGTTCCATTCCTACTTTATACGCCTGCATTCCTGTCGTTACCTCTTTATCATAAAACGAAGTAGATTCAGCGGCAGCGTGACCTAAAAAGTCGATTTTAATCATTTTAAAACCACATTCTTTTAGTTTATTGATCACATAATCAACACGTTTAAGCGTTCCCGGATGTGTAGGATCGATGGCGCGCGCACCATCAAAATCAAAATAAGTATTTCCGGTTTTCGTCCACATTTCGCCAAACGTATAATCACTTCCTTCGGCTTTACGATTTGGACCATCTTTCCATCCCCAATCTGTAAACGGTGCCCAATAGGCTCCCGGTTCTAAACCTTTCTTTTTGCAATAATCAGCAAATTCTTTTAGTTTACTAAAATCTCCTGTAAAACCACCTTTTACCATATTGTCCCAAAACGAGTCAAGGTCGATATATGCGGTATTACCAACACGGAATTCCGGAACCGAATTGGCAAAGAAATCTGCCACTTTCGTTGTATTTTCAAAATTGATTTTCTCCATCAAAACTCCCCAACTGTTCCAGCCTACCGGAGTTGGTTTGTCCCAGGCAAAAACATAGGGTTTCTCTACAATACGATTGGTTTTGGCATATTCTTCCATCCCATTTCTCCAGTCTGAATAATAGCCCACGAAAAACTTTGGAGAAGCTACTCTATCGCCCTTTACAATACCGTGCGCAATACTATCGCGTGTATTTTCTTTCTCTGAATATCCTGCCCAGGCAGAAAACGAAGCTTGTTTGTTTTCATTAATGGTTTTTACGGCACTTTTCCAAACGGTATGTTCAAGCGAACCTACAATAAAACCTTTTCGGGATGTATTATTGAATATAATTCCAACCTCACCACTTGTATTTTGAGCGATTGTATCTAATTTTTTAGAATTGTAACTAATAAAGGCATCATTATCATAAGGAACAAAAACCGTTTGCAGATTTTCTATTTTATCAAAAGCAATTTTTCCTAAATCTAATGGCGCAATATAATTGGTTGCTACTTTTTGTCCGTTGCCTAAAATTTCTAATTGAGTTATAAAATAGTCCTTATTGTTATAAGTTAAAAAACTTTGGACTACTGTAGGCTTGCTATTTTCTTTATAAGTAAGTGTATATTTTAGTCCTTTTCCTAAATCATCATTAATTGTTTCTTTCGCAAAAAGAGCATCAGGATATGAACTTATTGCAATTGTTTTTCCATTTACTACTACAGTCGCTTTTGCTCCGCTAAATACATTTACCCCGTGTTGAGTAACGGCAATAGTTTTCTGTTTTGCATCATAAGTAATTACACCGCTTTTACCAAAAGTCATCTTAATATTTTTTTGAGCCAATGCCGGAATGCAAAAAAATGACGTTAGTAAAACGGACATAAACAAGCTCTTTAGTAGGAAAGGATACTGTTTCATTAAATAAAAATTTAAGTTATTATACTATTCTATACTACAATGATACAAATTAAAATTTAGTTACCAATAGTTGAGTGGAAATTTTTTACCATATAAGTTATATAATTACCTATTAAAGGTCTTTCGCGCAATTTTATAGTTTGAATAAAAAGTTTTTTTCACCATATAAGTTATATAAGTTAACCTTAAGGTTGTATTGCATACTTTTTATAAATCAACGTTAAATATTGTGGAGAAATATAAAAATTAAATTTCCCAATTATTTTTTAACGCAGAGAACGCAAAGATTTTTCATCAACAAATTCTTTTAAAAGTACATAGGAGTCCGCAAAGCTAAATCGAAAGCTTTGCGAACTTTACCTTTTTATAAAAGCTAAGAATAATAAAAAACTTAGCGTTCTCTGCGATATTTTTCTCCTTCCTAAGGCTTTTATATTCATCATTATTTATTTCAACTTCATCAACAATGATTATTACTTATATGACCTTTCACGGTTCAAAATACACAAAGCTTATACTTACTTATATAACTTATATGGTAAAAACAAACACAAAGCAACATTAAACTTACTCATAACTTATAAGATAAACGCGTTTTTTACACTTATTCTGAATAATATTTTTTGAAACGATGTTTATTTGAATTTTATTTAGAATTAATATAAATAAACTTTTATATTTGCCGCTTTCTGTGCAAAAAAGGTCTTTTTATTAAATTGCCTATATTGCTTTCTAAAAAGTGATTCTTTTATAATGAATAATAATTCCAGTTTCGAACTACATCTTTTTGAATCTTTCAAAGAAGGAGACGAAACTGCTTTCACTTATTTTTACGATAAATACTTTCTAAGAATCACCGCTTTTAGTATTCAGTTTATTTATGATAAAGATGAAGCTGAAAATCTGGCGCAGGAAGCTCTTTTGTATTTGTGGCAAAACAAGGAAACTGTCGAATCGCTAAACGGTATCCAATCTTTTTTATATACTTATGCCAAATCGAAATGCCTGAATATGATTCGGCATAATAAGGTAAAGGATAAATTCAAGAGTGACGTTTTAAACCAAAAAGAAAGAGAACTGGATATCGAAATCTTAAACTCAGTGCAGTTTGATACTTTAGAATTGACCGAACTTGAACGTTTAATTCAGGAATCGATAAGCGATCTTCCGCCCAAAACCCGCGAAGTTTTTATAAAAAAACGTTTCGAAAATAAAAAAAATGCAGAAATCGCCGAAGAAATGCAAGTAACCTTAAAAGCTGTAGAAGCCCATATGACAAAGGCTTTGAAGATTTTAAAAACCAAATTATCAGATTATTTGTTCTTAATTTTTATCCTTATTTGTAATAATTAAAAATAAAAGGTAGGGTATTTTATTTCTGAAGTGTACTTAATAAAACGAGAAGTTCAAAAACTTAAATATGACATCGGAAATCATTTATAAATACCTTTCGAATGAAGCTTCAGAACAAGAAGTTCAACTGCTGTTTGAATGGATTGATGCTTCTGAAGAAAATAAAAAGCATTTTATCACGCTAAAGAAAACCTGGGCATTAACCGCACTTTCTGAAGATATTTCGACAGCATCAACTCAGGTAATTGCTATTCAGCCTAAAAAGAAAGCCATTCAGTATTTGAAATATGCTGCTGTATTCCTTGTTTTATGCGGATTAGTAAAAGTAGCTTTCGATTTTAATCAGAAAGCAAAATCTTCAAAAGAAATTGTTTTAGAATTAGCCGATGGCCGTTCTGAATATATTACAAAAGACAATCAGACGAAACTTGTAAATGACAAAGGCGATTTGATTGCGAAGAAATTTTCTAACCAAATTATTTATTTTGGAAAAGTTCAGGATCAGGAAGTGGTTTACAATACGCTAAAAGTACCTTACGGGAAAAAGTTTAAACTTACCCTTTCTGACGGGACTGTTGTGAGTTTAAATTCAGGAACTACCTTAAAGTATCCGGAACAATTTGGCATTAACGGAAAAAGAAATGTGTACTTAACCGGTGAAGCTTTTTTTGAAGTTGCCAAAGACAAAGAACATCCTTTTATTGTAAATGCTGATCAGGTTGATATTGAAGTTTTGGGAACGAAATTCAACGTAAGTGCTTATCCTGAAAACCCAAGTGTAAATGGTATTTTGGTAGAAGGAAGTATTGAGATGTATGAAGCCGACAACAAACTAAATGCAGTTTTGCTTCAGCCCAATCAAATGGCAACCTGGAACAATAACTCCAAAAAAATTACAACAAAAGAAGTTGACCCAGGCTTTTATTCGGCATGGACAAAAGGTGAACTTGCTTTTAAAGATACCCCATTCTCCACCATCGCTAAAATAATTCAGCGTACCTACGACGTTGAAATTATCAACGAAAATGCTGTTTTGGCCAGACAGAATTTTACAGGAACGATTAAAATTAGCGAATCCAGTGTCGAAAACATTTTAGAACTTCTAAAACGTGACACACCATTTAATTATTCCGTTAAAGGAAATACGATAACCATTACCAATCTTCCATAACTAAATAAACATGACTTTTACGATACACGATTTAAGGAAAATTCTATTTTTCCTAGCCTTGCTTTTATCCAGTTTTAAAGGTTTTTCTCAGAATAAAAACATCAGTTTACAGCTTAAAAACAAACCTATTAGTTTGATTATTAAAGCCATTGAAGAACAAACCGATTTTAGGATTATTTATAACGCCCGAAAAATTGATGCGGATCAACTGGCAGATATTAATGTTCAGAATGTAACTTTAGAAACTGCTTTAAAGCAATTATTTGCCGGTAAAAATATTTCATTTTATATCCAGAAAAAACAGGTTTTATTAACGAACGCTACTCCTGCTGCATCAGCTGCGACATCTTCTGATGAAAAAGAAAGATTCATTAGCGGAACGGTTTACACAGCCAAAGACAAACAGCCGCTTCCCGGAGCAACCATTCGTATAAAAGGAACCGGAATGGGCGCTATAACTGATTTTAACGGAAAATTTGTATATCAGTTAAAAGGAAACGACATCAACAATTTGGTGCTTGAAGTTGGATTTTTAGGAATGGAACCTCAATTACAAAAAGCAGATGACAAAAAGCAGTTTGTTTTTTATTTGAAAGAAGCTACAGATGAATTAAATCCGGTTGTGATTACGTCTTCTTATGGTACTACAAAGCTAAAGGAAGAGATTGTGGGAAGTATTTCTACATTATATGCAAAAGATATTGCTGTTGAGCAAGCTTCAGAAAGTATCGATAAAATGATTACGGGGCAAATTGCCGGTGTAATGGTCGAAAATACTTCTGGGGTTGGTGGTCCGGTCAAAATCAATATTCGTGGACAAGGAACATTATCTTCTTTAACCGGAGCAAAAACCGGAACTTCTACGCAGCCATTAATTATTATTGATGGTGTTGTAATGAGTGAAGAATATGCGATTGACGCTATCTCTTTTAACGGGAGTGGTGATACTTCCGAAGATTTAGCCAACCCATTAATGAAAATTGCTCCTGAAAATATTGAGACGATATCCGTTTTAAAAGATGCTGCCGCAGTGGGTATTTATGGTGCTGACGGTGCAAATGGCGTAATTTTAATTACAACCAAGAAAGGAAAAAAAGGAAAAACACAATTTGGTTTCTCTAACCAATTGGGAATTTCTTCTGCTATTAACAGAATTAAATATCTAAGTGGAGAACAATTTACTGAACTTAGAAATGATTACATGAAAAATACCACAACAGGGTATACTCCTGTTGCTTATAATGGTATAAATACAGATTGGTTCGAGGTTTTAAACAGAAGCGGAATATATAACAAATACAATTTTAATGTTTCGGGATCGACTTCAAAATTCTCCTATCGTACGAACGTAAGCTATTTAAAAATTGATGAACCTCAACTAGGTAATGATACCAAACAATTAAACGCAGGAATTAATCTGGGATTCAATTCAGGGAAATGGAGTGCCAACTTAATGCTGAATCCAAGTTACGTACAAAAAGATGCCCCAAATATCTTTTCTAGTTTTGCTTATTTGCCAACTCTCGCAGTTTACAATGCAGACGGTTCTTATGCAGATTTGGGAGTAAGCGGTATTACAAGAGGAAATCCGCTGGCTGCTATTGAACAAAATAAAAATCAGTCGCAGACATTTGGTCTTCTTGGAAGTTTAAATTTATCGTATCAGCTTAGTAAGGCTATAAAATTTTCGACGCTTTTCGGGATGGACTATACAGATAAAGAGCAGGATCGCTATTTTTCTGCTGCAAATGAAAGTGGTCAGTTTAATGGATCTTTTACACTTAACGGAATTTTGTATCCTGCATGGGGACGCCGAATTCTCAATCAACGAAATTCGACAAAATGGAACTGGCAGGGACAAGTTCTATTTAATAAACAATTAAACGAAAATCATGAAATTGATGGTGTCGCAGGTTTTGAATTATCTGAAGATAAAACAGATTTCAATTTTAAATCCGGAGTAGGATTTGTCAATCCGGATCAAATTAATAAAATCAGTGATGCTGTCAGAGATGATAATCCTGCAACTCCTTTGGTTGATGAATCTAAAGCCGGACAGAGTTCCAGAGGTGAAATTAGCTATAATTCGAGAGTTTCATTTCTATCTCAGGTGAATTATAACTATAAAAAACGTTATTATGTTTTAGCTAATTTAAGACGTGACGAAAGTTCTGTTTTTGGAGATGATACAAACGTTGCTCTTAATGGCGGCGCAGGTTTTAGTTGGATTACAAGCAATGAAAATTTCTTACAGTCAAGTACATGGATTGATTTCTTAAAATTTAAAGTGAGTTACGGTTCTACCGGAAATTCAAGAATTGGTTCTTACAGAGCGAAAGGTTTATATAATATTAGCCAAAACAATTATAACGGGTATATCGGAGCAACGACCGGTGCTGCTCCAAACGGGAATTTAAGCTGGGAAAAAAACACAAAATTTAATGTTGGTTTTGATTTTAATATTTTTAAACGAATCGAATTGACTTTAGAATATTATTATGACAACAAAACCGATTTAATTACAACAAGAGATATCCCAACAGAAACCGGATATAATTCTGTTCAGTTAAACGCCTCAAGCATGTATAATAAAGGTTTTGAATTGACTACCAGAATTAAATGGATAAAAAGTAATGCTTTTAAATGGACTACAACATTCAATATTTCTACAGTCGAAAGTAAAGTAACCGATCTAAAAGGTTTAGGAAGTGATTACGCTTTAGGAAATCTTGCCTTAGCACAAAAAATAGGCTATAGCACAACTACTTTATGGGGAATAAAATGGGTTGGAGTTGATCCCGCTACAGGTAGAGATCTTGTAGAAAAGGATGGGAAAATATACGATACCAAAACGTATAATGATTCTCATACTGTTGCAGACTGGGTACCAATTGGTGACACACAGGCAGATGCCTACGGAGGTTTTTATAACAGTTTTACATTTTATAATAATCTAACCTTATCTGTAAGAGGTGACTTTCAACTTGGAGGCGATGTCTTTGTTGGTGATGTTTATATTGACAAGTATTCCAATACTTTAAATAGAAATCTTTCTGTAAATGCATACGATTACTGGAGAAATCCAGGTGATAATGTTTCACAGTCAGCTGTAACATCTTCACCTATTACTCCTAATTTAAGTAAGTACATATATGACGGTACTTATGTCCGAATCAGCAATATTAATTTAAGTTATAATGTACCCCTAAAAAATACTTTTCTGGATGCTCTGTCTGTTTTTGCAGATGCTTCGAATGTGGCATATTGGTATAAGGAAAAAAGTCCGAAAGGAATGAACGGAATACGAGAATACAGTTTTATATATCCTCAGGCAAGAACAATCTCGCTGGGAGTTAATGCTAAATTTTAAAGAAATGAAATATTCAAAATACATCACACTTTTTTTCCTGATATTCTCACTACAAAGCTGCAGTGATTTCTTAGAACAGGAACCCGGAACTCAAACCTCTGTCGATGAGCTTTTGCAAAACAAGCAAGGAGTAGTAACTGCTTTAACCGGACTTTATACTGAGCTTGAAGCTAATGTAAAAAATGAACGTTTTGCTGTTTATGCTGATTTGCAAGGAGGAAATTTAAAATTTACCCCAACAGCTTCCGGAAGCAGCAGAGGACAAATTTCTCCATCAGGGAATATTGAGCAGGTTTATTCCTTTGATGATCTGGCGCTTACCAGTAATTACAAATCATTTTATGACGCAAGTTATGATATCATCAATCAGGCTAACTTAATTTTAGAATATACTCCCGCCCTAACCGATGCGACTGACGAAGAAAAGAAACAAATTAAAGCAGAAGCATTGACCATAAGAGCTTATGCACACTTTCTTTTATCGCAGGTTTACAGCCAAAATTATAGTTATACCTCAGATGCTTCTCATTTAGGGATTGTTTACAACACAAAATCAATAAAAGCAGGAATAGAATATCCCGAAAGAGAAACTGTAGCCAATACGTATAATTTAATTATAACCGATCTAAAAACAGCAATTGACAATTACTCTGTTTTAGTACTTTCAGGCCCAGTTTACTCTTATTTCAACCTTAACAGTGCAAAAGCGCTGCTGGCAAGAGTATATCTGCAAAAAAATGACTGGACAAATGCTTACGAAACTGCAAATGATGTCATCACAAATTCCGGGATTAGGTTAACAGAAAAAGAAAATTACCTTGCAGAATGGGCAAAAACAGATCTTCCGGTTTCTGAAATTTTATTAGAATTTTCGATTCCAAGAGATTCAGAAGGTATTGCCGGCAATTCTATGTCAAGTTATTTTGGATATACTTCGGCAACCAGTTACAATAAATATGTTGCTTCTGATGATTTGGTTACTCTTTATGAAAATACAGATTTAAGAAAACAACTATTACTTACACAATCACTTCAAACATTAGTAAATGGCGTTCTTACTTCTGTGAATTACAACTTCACTAAAAAATTCCAAAATAATGCCGGTTATGTTGCTTTTAGATTAAGCGAAATGTATTTAATCCGCGCCGAAGCAGCTTTAGAAACCAATAAACCAGGTGAAGCAATGGCAGATATTAATAGTATTCGCGCCCGTGCAAATGCGACTTTGCTAACCAATACAGCCAATCTTAAAGAAAATATTCTTTTAGAAAGAAGAAAAGAACTTTGTTTTGAAGGCCATTTATTCTTTGATCTCGTACGCAATCATAAAAATATTTCCAGAAATGACGGTTGTATTTCTACTAGTTGCAGTGTGGCATATCCTTCTTTAAAATTTGTTCTGCCAATACCAACGTTCAACACTAATCTTAACCCTAACTTACAACAAAATGACTCGTATTAAGATATTTAGCATATTGTTTATAGCTCTATTAATAACTTCTTGCTCCAAAGACGATTATAAATTAGGTTCTGAGATAGATCCTTTTTTAAGGTTTAATTTTTTGGCAAAAGATAACGTGCCTTTAGAATATCCTTCTGTAAACGGAAGTCTGGCACCTCAATCTACTTATGTAAACAGCTCTGTAAAAACGTTAAAAGTTCCGGTTGCCTTAACAACCCGTAATCTTAAAAGTGCTGTAACGGCCAATTTTAGTGCAGTTTCATCGACTGGCGATAACGAAATCTTTACAGCAAACCCGGTCAGTCAATTAGTATTTGAAGGAAACAAAGTAACGGATACCATTTTTGTTTCTTTTGATAAAAGATGGACGGACAATCAAAGTATCACTTTAAAATTAGAAACGGTATCTGATCCTGCAGTTCATATCGGAAACCTGAATACAGAATATCCAAATGATACTTTCAAAATTGATTTAGGTGAAATTAAAACCAATTATACTTTTCCGGTTAATCAATATGTAATACAAGGCGTAGTTGGCGAGACAATCGATTTTAAAGTAAATTTCCCTAACGGATTTTTTCCTTCTGAAATAGAGAATGCTTCAATTTTTAAATTTCAAAATGGTTTCGAATACGCCCTTACTCATGATGATTATGGAGATAACAGAAGTTCTGTAACTTATCATTTGACATTGCTGGAAGATCTTCAGAATGATGATGCGCGTTATGAGTCAAAAATAACCTTAGTAAATATTCCAAATTACAATGCAACCGGAAGCATTAACTTAACAATTGTAAAACCAACAAAATCACCACGGGATTTACAGGCATATCCCGCGTCAAAGTTTACAGATCCTACGAATGCTTTTTATTTAACCTACGGCGAACACTGGTTTAACAACAACGGAAATTGCACATGGCAGACTTTTAATGCTTTAACCTTTCCTGTTGTGGTAACGAAGGACAATGAGAATGCAATACTTTACAGCGATAAAGGAACAGCAAATCCTAATGACGATGTGTACCACGATGCCTTTAAAATTGGATTTAATGTTGCTACCGGAACAAATACAATAAACTCTTTTGGCTTAAAAAGATGGTTCTCAAACGAAAGTGGATCTGCTGCTATTTCTCCGGGATTTAATATTACTTCTGCTTTAGAATTTTTTCCCGAAAACGGAAACAGCAAAACGCAGGGAACCGTATTGGTGATTCCGCAGGATTTAACTATTGGATCCAGTGCCTCAAATACTCACATCATTGCAATTTCAGGTGAAGGTACTTATAAGGAAATCAGTGCCGGTTTGTTTGAAATCTCATTTGAGCTAAAACTCACAAACGATAAACTCTTTGGAGGAACCGTTTCGACACAATACAGAATGTATAATAATAGAGTTTATCCAAAACCAACAGCTTTAAGTATCCCGTGTCCTAAGGAAGTTACGCTTTAGATTTTAGTCGCAGTCGCAGTCGCAGTCGCACTAACTTTGTCAAAGTTTAAAACTTTGACAAAGTTTTTTGAAAACGCAAACTGGGACTGAGACTGAAAACGGACTTGAAACCTGAAACAAATCAAACAAAAACAAAAGAATTGAAAAAACTAATCCTCCCACTCCTATTACTCTTGAGTTTAACGGCTTATAAAAGCGTTGAACAGCCTGATTATATAGACATTCAGGAATTGCGAAAATTATATTCCAGCGGAGATGCTACGAAATGGCCGGCAGCGGAACTACACGAAAATGTCGATAAAGCTACATTTCAGGATATCGGCGTGCTTCCTGCTGTTCCGTATCCGGATTATAACCGATACTCGAAAGAAAAAGAAAGTCTGGGTAAAATATTATTTTTTGATCCCAGATTGTCTCTTAGCGGACAAATTGCCTGCGCTTCGTGCCATAATCCTGAATTGGGCTGGACAGATAATTTAACGCGTTCTTTTGGTCACGATCGCCAAACGGGGAAACGTAATTCGATGACGATTTTAAACTCGGCGTATGCCACATCCTTATTTTGGGACGGACGAGCAAAGAGTTTGGAAGATCAGGCGCAATTCCCGATTGGAGATCCGCTTGAAATGAATGAAAAACTGACAATTGCCGTTGATAAAATCGCTAAAATAAAAGGTTACAATCCTCTTTTTACTGAGGCTTTTGGAGACAAAAAAGTTAATCTGCAAAGAATACAATACGCCATTGCAACTTTCGAAAGATCGATTAATAGCCCGAAAAGTAAATTTGATAATTTCATTAGCGGAAAGTCTGAAGCCTATACAGATGCTCAGGTAAAAGGCCTGCATTTATTCAGAACCAAAGCGCAATGCATCAATTGCCATAATACGCCTTATTTCAGTGACAATCAGTTTCATAATGACGGTCAAACTTTATTCGGAACAAAAAATGAAGATTTCGGACGCTATAATGTGACCAAAGATGTAAAAGACATTGGCAAATTCAGAACGCCAACATTGCGTGAAGTGGCCAATACAAAACCCTGGATGCATCACGGACATTTCCCGACTTTACTGGATGTGGTGGAATTGTACAACTTAGGAAACCCGTCTCCTGTTCAGAAAAAATATCTGGGAACAGCGAGAGATTCATTAATTCCAAAAGCAGATCCTATGCTTAAAAAACTGAATTTAAACAAAGAAGAAATCAGCGATCTTTTGGCTTTTATAGAAACTTTGAGTACACCAACACGAAGAATTATGACGCCAACAATGCCGAAATAAAAATGATTTGCAAATTGCCCCAAAGTTTTCAAATATACAAAGCCTGTTTCTTTTATGAAATGGGCTTTTTTTTATTTTAAACACATAGAAACATAGCTCAACTAAATGCAGAAAGACGTTTCACTAAAAATAAATCTCATAGCACTTTGTGAAAAAATCATGATTTTCTAAAAGTATCTAAATTGCAGTTTTAAATCTATGTTTCTATGTGTTTAAAAAATTAGGCATTACAATAAGATAAACTTTAATCATAATTTACTATCCTTTCATTGAAGTATAAAATAGCTTGTGAATCGTAATCCTTCTATCATTTCTTAAATTTGTTTGAAACGAAAGAAGCTTTTTTTTCTTCTTATAAAAAATACCATCATGAAGTTAGAACATATTCAAATTCAATCTAGCGATATACAACAAACTGCCACTTTTTATAAAGACATTCTTGATCTTCCTATTATAGAAAAAACCAAAAATTCGGTGAGCATTCAGGCAGGCAATTCGGTTCTTGAATTCTTAGAAAATCCTGAGTTTAAATCTATTTATCACTTTGCTTTCAATATTCCGGAAAACAAGTTAGACGAAGCCATTGATTGGTGTAAAAGCAAAGTAGATTTAATTTTTATTGAAGATCAAAAAGTCATTACCAATTTCGAAAACTGGAATGCCAATGCGGTTTATTTCTACGACAATAATGGCAATTTATTAGAATTTATTGCCCGACACGATCTTGATAATGCGCAAACAGAAGCATTCAGTTCTAAAGCTATTTTAAATATTAGTGAAATTGGAATCGTAAATGAAAATCCATTAAAATTAGGAAATCAATTAATCGAAGAACATGGATTAGATTTTTTTAGCAAGAATGACAATACCGATCTCTTCTCAGCTGTTGGTGATGATGAAGGTTTACTAATTATCGTGAAACCAGATCGAAATTGGTATCCTACGCAAACACCTTCTGAAAGTAATAAAACAGCCGTTAGAATTGAGAATAAAGGGAATAAAATAGAATTAAATTTTTAATACGATTCTTATTTCCATCGCTTACTATTCCTTATTTTTATAAAAATTTAAATTTCAAAAAAATGCCATTCGTTAGAATCAGTCTTCCCAAAAAGCTTTCATTAGAAACAAAAAATACTATTTCAGCATCTATTCATGAATCTTTAATAGCCGAATTTAATATCCCAAAAGACGATTATTTTCATGTCATTGAAGAACTGGAACCGCATCAGATAAAATATCCTGAAAGTTATCTTGGGATTTCACATTCTGAAGATATTATTTACGTGCAAATTACGGCAGGACAAGGAAGAACCTTAGAACAAAAGAAAAAATTATACCATCAGATTACGACACGAATTTCGACCTCAACCGAGATTTTAATCAATAATGTCATTATTGTTTTATTAGAAAATAATGGTTTAGAGAATTGGTCTTTTGGTAACGGAGAAATTCAGATTCCAACGCATTTGAAAAAATAATTATACAGATTGCTTTTATAACTTTATAATTCCGGTTTTAGCATATGATTAAAAAAAATATTCTTCGTAGTATTTTAGAAAAATGGCTGACAGCCTGGTCATTATCAAGAAAATTGCCATTACCTGAAAGATACAAATCAGGATTTAAGGTTGAAGTTGGTTATCCTAATCAAAAAAGACGCTTTGTATTTGCTGAACTGAATAATGATTTTCTTGAATTATCAAAATCTATTGATGAACCCGGTATTTTCTTAAAAGTTTGTTCTTCGCCTGATGAATTTAAAAATCAAATACATCCCAAATGGATTATTCAGCCTCAAGGATATATGATGGCTTGTTTTCATCAAATGGATTTTCGGAACTGTACTTTAAGTGATAATTATAAGCTGGAATTTGAACATTACAATGCTACTTATCTTGTTCGAATTGTAACGAAACAGGGAGAGCTAGCCTCAACAGGACATGTTGTTCTTGTTGATGATGTAGCAATTTACGATAGAATCTCGACTGGATCTAATCATAAAAGGATTGGTCTTGCCTCTTTCCTGATGAAAGAACTTGAAAAGATTGCATTAGCGAATGATGTACATCATAATTTTTTAGTAGCCACAGAAGAAGGTAAAGCATTCTACGAGTCTTTGGGATGGGAAATGTATAGTTTGTATACGTCGGTTGTTATTCCTGAATACGAGTAAAAAATCACATTTAAATATAAAAGCCGTCTCAAATTGTATTTGAAACGGCTTCTTTATAGCTTTTTTTAATTTAAAACTTCATTTTCTGAATCCTTACGGCATTTAATATCGCCAGCAACGCTACTCCAACATCGGCAAAAACAGCTTCCCACATTGTGGCAAGTCCGCCGGCTCCCAGAATCAGTACAAAAGCTTTTACGACAAAAGCCAACGTGATATTTTGCCAGACAATTTTTTTGGTTTGTTTCCCGATATTTATCGCCATCGCAATTTTACTTGGTTTATCGTCCTGAATCACAACATCGGCGGTTTCGATCGTGGCATCGCTTCCTAAACCTCCCATTGCGATACCCACGGTACTTAAGGCTATTACAGGCGCATCATTTACTCCATCTCCAACAAAAGCAACGGTTTCGTTTTTGGCTTTAATCTCGTTGAGTTTATTCACTTTATCTTCCGGAAGCAAATCTCCAAAAGCATTTGTGATGCCTAATTTATCCGCAACAAATTGTACCACATTGGTTTTGTCGCCACTTAGCATGGTTACTTTAACGCCTAATGCTTTTAGTTTGCTTACTGCCTGCTGCGCATCTTCTTTAATTTCATCGGCAATGGTCAAATATCCTGCGAACTTGTTATCGTACGCAATGGCAATCGTCGTATAAACAACCGAATTTGGATCAATATCATATGAAATCTTGAATTTATCCATCAATTTGAAATTCCCCACATGCAATTCTTTTCCGTTGATCTCGGCTTTTAAACCATGTCCGGAAATTTCCTCCACGTTTTTCAACTCAACTGAAGCATCAATCTGCCCCACGTGATTGTGAATTGCCGTTGCAACGGGATGCGTACTTTGGCTTTCGAGAACATTAACGAGTTTCAGAATCTCGGCTTTATCAAAACCTTCCTGAATAATAACTTCCTGAACTTTAAAAACACCTTCAGTCATGGTTCCGGTTTTATCCATTACAACATTCTGAATGGTTGAAATACTATCGAGGAAATTACTTCCTTTAAACAGAATTCCGTTTTTACTCGCCGCGCCAATTCCGCCAAAATATCCTAACGGAATACTAATTACCAAGGCACAAGGACATGAAATTACCAGAAAAACCAAAGCTCTGTACAGCCATTGGCTAAAGACATAATTATCTACAAAAAGCATCGGCAACAAACAAATCGCAATTGCCAGATACACTACAATTGGCGTATAAATCTTGGCAAATTTCCTGATAAACAATTCGGCAGGCGCTTTTTTGGTCGTGGCATTTTGTACCATTTCCAGAATCTTAGACAATTTACTGTCTTTATAAGCCGTAGTTACTTTTACCAGTGCAATCGTATTTCCGTTGATCATTCCGGCCAGAACTGTTTCTCCTTTTACTTTGGTATCAGGTTTACTTTCACCAGTTAATGCCGCCGTATTAAACGAAGCAGTATCCGATAATAATTCGCCATCCAGACCTAATTTTTCTCCCGCTTTAAGCTGAATTACAGATCCTATCACAACATCGGCCGCTTTTACTTTTGTGGCAACATTATTTTCTAAAACATTGACTTCGTCCGGACGTTGATCCAGTAAACTTTTAATATTCGATTTCGCACGGCTTACCGCCAATCCCTGAAAATTTTCTCCAATGGTATAAAACAGCATTACGGCAACACCTTCGGGATATTCGCCTATTGCGAAAGCACCAATTGTCGCAATGCACATCAGGAAAAATTCTGAAAAAACGTCGCCTTTCATAATGCTTTCGTACGCTTCTCTCAAAACCGGAAGTCCAACCGGTAAATAAGCCACGATATACCAGGCAATTCGAACATAACCCGTAAACCAGGTCTGCGGAAAATAATTGTCAAGCCCAATACCGATAAGCAATAAAACAAAGGAGATTATTGCGGGTAAAAATAATTTCAACAAACTGCCCTCAGCATTATGTTCATGATCGTGTCCGTCTCCGTGATCGTGTCCGTCATTATCAGAATGAACAGGTTCGTCATGTGAGCAACAGCAGGCAGATTGTTTCGGTTTCTTTTTTGTTATTTTTTCTTCTGTATGTATGTGTTCCATAAAATGAGTATCAAGTTTTATTTTTTCAAGTTTAAAGTTTTAAACTTTGTTTAAATAGGTTCTAAATTTACGGATTTTGAGCCAATTGTCTATAAGTAGCGTTTTATTTAATCTTGCAAAGACGCAGAGTCGCAAAGTTTTTTAAGTTTCTTTTGATTTTCTATATTAAAACTTAAAAAGATAATACTAGAAAATTTTGCGCCTCTGCGCCTTTGCGAGTAAATGCTACACCAGCTAAAAAAACTTAGCGTCTTAGCATCTCAACCACTTAGCTCCTAAAAAATTTAGTGACTATGCTCTCCTCCGCCTTTCATGGCCGAAAGCAGATAAAAAGCGCCTTTGGTCACAATCTTCGCATCCGGATCAATTTTATCTACAAATTTCACTTCGGTAAAGCCTAAATCTGTTGTTCCGGGAATTACTTCAATGGCTTTAAAATGAATTTCCTTTTCATGTACTGCACCTTTTTCCTCTTTTCCTTCTTCATGTTGATGGTCGTCTTTATGATCATCTTCCTGAACAAAAACAAAATACTTATCTGCGTTTCGCACTACAGCATCTTTTGGCAATGCGGGCACGGTAGCATTTATGATATTAATATTGGCCGAAACATACATTCCCGGAATCAGTCCTTTTGCATCATCTGATTCGATTTTGGCATGAACGGCAACGGTTTTACTTTCGTTAGAAAATGATTTATTGATTCCGAATATCTTTCCTTTTATCGATTTGTTCGACTGATTTGTCAGTACAAAATCAATAACTTGTCCGATCGAAATAGAACCTAAATCTTTCTCATACACATTCAGATCCAAATGCATCTGGCTATTATCGACTACTTCAAACAATGTGATTCCGGTTAGCGCATACGCTCCTTTTGCAATTTTGATGTTCCCCACATAACCGCTTATTGGCGCTACAATAGGTACCAGCGAAGTACTGCCTTTTGCACTTACATGCAAGGCATCCAATTTATTTTTTGCTGCCTGTGCTCTCGCTCTTTCTGCTGCCAATTTTGATTTTACTTCCTGAAAAACTTTCCTTGGGTTTACATTTTCATCGCTTAAGGTTTTCTGGCGATTGTATTCTAATTGCAGATATTCGATATTGGCTGTCGCCGAATGATAATCTTCCTGCATTTCGATCACTTCCAGATTCTGAATCGTCGCCAAAACTTTTCCTTTGTTGACATAAGTGCCTTCGAGAACAAAAATATCCTTCACGGTTCCTCCTATCAAAGTCGAAACTTCGGCAGAGTTTTGCGGCGGAACTGTAGTATAACCGTTGGCTTTTATGACTTTATTCAGATTTCTGTTTTCTACAAATCCAGTTTCGATTCCTACGGTTTTGTATTGTGATTCGTTTAAAGCGACTTCTGTTTGCGAACTTTCTTCTTCCTGAGATTCTTCTGCTTTCTTTTCATTACAGCTTATTAAGGTAAGCGCAAATATTATAAAATAAAGAAAGCGCATATTTTTTACCACAAAGTTCACAAAGGGAGAACAACACAGAGTACACAAAGAGTTTAAACTTTGTGGACTTTGCGAAAACTCCTTCGCGTTCTCTGTGGTTAAATTAAGCTCCTTTGCGGTTAAGTTTTTAACTATATTTTTCATTTTAATTGTTTTTAATAGTTGGAAATTGCAGCTCGATTGCACTTTGATTAAAAGTATGGGTTGCTTCTGTATATTGTTTTTTAATATCAATTGCCTGATTCAAAAAACTGATGTATGCCCAATAACTCATATCGCCATTTGCATAACTTTTTTGTGCCGTACTGATGATCTGATCGGCGTACTGCAATCCTTCTTTTTGATAATACTCTAATGCTTTTTGCTGTTTACTGAAATTATTTTCTAATTCTTGTTTTTGCAGATTGAGCGTTAATTTATTTTTATCTAAAGCCAATTCTGACTGCGCAATACTGATTTCTGATGCTTTGGCTTTCGCCGAATTTACGCCCCCAAACAACGGAATTTGCAATCCGGCAGTAAACCCCTGAAACAACGATTCGGTGTTGATGGTTTGCGCAAAATATCCCAATCCCAGTTTAGGCGTTCGCATTGCTTTGTGCGTATTGGCTTCTTTTTGATATACCGAAATCTGCTGTTGGTAATAATCGGTCATTAAAACTTCTGCTTTTGGGTTTGATGCTTCTTGCAGCATAATATATTGCAACGATGTTGTATCATCCGGAATTATATTTTCATCGGTCTGAACAAAAAATTGCAATTGCCTTTGGTAAATCGCCAAATCATATTCTAATTGTGCTTTTTGCGTTTCGATCTCTTTTACTTTCGCTTTAGCGCTGATTACTTCGATATTACCGCTTTCTCCGGTTTGAAAACGGAGTTCGGCATTCTTTAGGAATTTGGTGTAAATATCATTGAGTTCCGAGTTCAATTTCTGAATCGAAACGCCGTACAAATATTGGTAATACGACAAGGTTACGGCTTTTTCTATTTCGTAAGCAGATAAAGCTTTTCGTTTTTCAGCCAGTTTTACCAACTCTTCCTGCAATTGACGATTGGCTTTTGTAATGTTTCCCATTGGGAAAAATTGCTGAACCGAAACGTTGTGGTCGTAATCGGCACTGTTGAATTGTCCGCCCTGATATTGTACTTGGAGTGGATCGGGCTGAAATGCAGTCTTTTTTAAAACGGTTTGTTTTTCTATTTCCTTATCGGCAATTTTTAAGTCTATGTTGTTTGATTTGGCAAGTGCTATGGCTTTTTCTAAGCTTATTTTTTCTTGTGCCTGCGAAAGCGTGCTAACCAATAAGAATATGCTTAACCACAAAGTTTTATTTGCCAATTGGGCTGGATTTAACCGCAAAGAGCGCAAAGGATTCGCAAAGTTCACAAAGGCTTTTGAATACGGTAAAAAAAGTTTTAAAAGCAAAGTTCGCAAAACTATTTTTGCAAAGTTCGCAAAAGGTTTGATGTTTATATTATTTCGTGTTTTCATTTTAATCTTTTTTTTTCTTTGTATCCTCTGTGAAAAACTTAGCGTTCTCTGTGGTTAAATCTTCATTGCGTTCTTTGCTGTTAAATTTCTCCAGCATTAAATACAAAATCGGTAAAACGATCAGTGTCAATAAGGTTGCAGAGAATAAACCTCCAATAACTACGGTTGCCAAAGGTTTTTGCACCTCTGCTCCGCCGCTTGTTGACAATGCCATTGGCAAAAATCCTAAAGAAGCTACGGCTGCTGTCATTAAAACGGGACGTAATCTGGTTTTGGTTCCAATTAAAACTCTTTGCAGCGGATCTAATATTCCTTCTGTTTTTAATTGATTGAAGTAGGATATTAATACAATTCCGTTTAAAACCGCGATTCCGAAGAGGGCAATAAAACCAATTCCTGCCGAAATACTAAACGGCATTCCCCGCAGCCAGAGGGCAAAAACACCACCAATGGCAGATAATGGAATGGCGGTAAAAATTAATGCTGCTTGTTTGAAACTTTTAAAAGTGAAATAAAGCAACACTAATATTAATCCCAGTGCTATTGGCAGCGCGATCGAAAGTCGTTTTGTCGCTTCGATTAAATTCTCGAATTGTCCGCCGTAGGTGACGTAATAACCTGCAGGAAGTGTAAAGTTCTTATCCAGTTTTAGCTGAATTTCCTCTACTACACTTTTTATATCGCGGCCGCGAACGTTTAATCCAACGGTGATTCTGCGCTTTCCGTCTTCACGAACTACTTGTACCGGACCTTGTTCATAATCCACTGTGGCCACTTGTGAAAGCGGTACTTGCTGACCGTTTGGTAAAGGGATAAACAAATTACTTACATCGGTAATATCAGCTCGATTGTCCTGATTCATTCGCACAACGACATCAAATCTCTTGCTTTCATCGTAAATTTTTCCGGCACTTTCTCCCGCAAATGATGAACGTATAATTTGATTGATATCCGAAATATTCAATCCGTATAAGGCAATTTTATTGTAATCGTATTTGATGGTGATTTGCGGTAAACCGGTTACTTTATCGGCTTTTAGATCTCCAATTCCTTCGATATTTTTTATCTTCGAAATTAACTCGGCAGCTTTGGCATCAAGGATTTCCAGATCATCACCAAAAATTTTGATGGCAATATCGCTTCGGCTTCCGGTCATTAATTCGTTGAAACGCATTTGTATGGGTTGCGAAATTTCAATGTTGGCACCCGGAATCACTTCCATTTCTTCTTTCATGGCATTAGCCAATTCTTCCCAATTGTGGTATTTTCGACCCCATTCTTTTTTGTCTTTTAAAACAATAATTAAATCCCCGCTTTCAATAGGCATTGGATCTGTTGGAATTTCTCCGCTTCCTATTTTGGTAACGATAGTTTTTATTTCAGGAAACTTAGCTTTTAATATTTGTTCGTATTTTGTGGTCGTTTCAACCATCTGCGTCAGCGAACTTCCGGTCATGATGGTGGCGTTTATAGCCAGATCACCTTCTTCGATCGTTGGGATAAATTCACCTCCCATACTATTAAAGACAATTAATCCAAAGGCAAATAAACCAACTGATATTCCCAGAACAATCTTTTTAAATTGAAGTGCTTTTTCTAATAATGGTGTATAAAAGGCCTCTAAACGAGCCATCATTCTGTCACTGAAGTTTTCTTTGTGTTCTGTATTTTTAGATAAGAATAAAGCGCTCATCATAGGTACATAAGTCAGCGAAAGCACAAATGCTCCGGCAACGGCAAAACCAACGGTCATAGCCATCGGTTTGAACATTTTTCCTTCGGTTCCGACCAAAGCTAGGATTGGCAGATAAACAATTAAAATGATGATTTCTCCAAAGGCCGCACTGTTTCTGATTTTCGAAGCCGAATTGTAGACTTCTACATCCATTTCGCTTTGCGATAATTCTTTTTTTCGTTTCAATTGCTGCAAATGATGCATCGTAGCTTCGACAATAATGACTGCTCCATCGACAATGATTCCAAAGTCGATTGCGCCCAAACTCATTAAGTTTCCGCTTACGCCAAAGGCATTCATTAATATAATAGCAAAAAGCATGGCTAACGGAATTACCGAAGCCACGATTAAACCGGCACGAAGATTACCAAGAAATAAAATCAGGACAAAAATCACGATCAGAGCGCCTTCAAGTAAATTTTTTGTGACCGTTCCTATTGCATTATCTACTAGTTTTCCGCGGTCAATAAAAGCTTCGGCCACTACGCCTTCGGGCAAACTTTTATTGATCTGAATCATTCTTTCTTTGATTCTATCTACCACTGCGCTGGAGTTTTCACCTTTTAACATCAACACCATTCCGGAAACAATTTCTCCTTTTCCGTCTTTGGTTGATGCTCCGTAACGCAATGCAACGCCTTCGCGAACCTGGGCAACATCGCGCACTAAAACGGGAGAACCATTTCGGTTTTTAACCACTACGTTTCCTAAATCTTGTACTCCTTTTGCCATTCCGACACCGCGGATAAAGTACGCCAGCTGATCTTTTTCGATATAAGCACCGCCCGTATTTTGGTTGTTTTTTTCTAAAGCATCAAAAATCTCTGTGATCGTCACACCCAGACTATTTAAGGTATTGGGGTTTACAGCAATTTCGTATTGTTTTAGTTTTCCGCCCCAGGTACTTACATCTGCAACACCTTTAACACCCTGCAATTGCGGAATAATAATCCAATCCTGAATGGTTCTTAGTTTTACCGCGTCGTATTGGTTTTCATAGCCTTTTTTGGCGTAAACATCGTATTGGTAAATTTCGCCTAAACCTGTGGTAATAGGCGCTAATTCAGGCGATCCTGCATAATCAGGAATGTTTTCTTCAGCTTGTTTTAAGCGCTGAAATATCTGTTCTCTTGCCCAGTAAATATCGACATCGTCCTCGAAAACAACGGTAACAACCGAGAGTCCGAAACGCGAAATACTACGGAGTTCTATAATATCCGGAACTGTTTTTACCGCTTGTTCCAGTGGATACGTTATGAGTTGTTCGACTTCCTGGCTGGCCAAAGTAGGTGCCGTTGTGATGATCTGTACCTGATTATTGGTGATATCCGGTAAAGCATCCAGTGGTAAGTGTTTGAGCGAATAGCTTCCCCAAGCTATTAATACAAGGGTAAATAACAGTATAACGAACTTATTCTTTATACTGAATTGTATGATTTTATCTAACATTTTAAGGTATAATGACGTGAGAAATTAGGCACATTTCTGCCTATTACTTCTGTGGAAAATCCACAACTCTCTAACCTGAAATTAATCAGGCAATCATTATGCTATTTGAGGGGGCTGCCAAATACTTCCGTAGAAATTGGAAGCAAAAACAGAATTGTAATTGGGTAATGGTATCGAAATAATGAGATGTGAGACAGGAAATTCAAAATTCAAATGCGCCTGATAACTTAAAACCTGCGCGCCACAACAGTTACAGGCGCAAAAAGGAGAACACAAATCATTGTCTTTATCGTGCGTATGATGTGCTTCTGATGAAAATTGTGCTGTTTTATGAGCAGCACTATTTACTTCCATATCTGCACAAGGCATATTGGAGAGCGCCATTAAATAAATCGATAATATGATTGTTATCCATTTCACAACACAAAAGTAAGATATATTTCTATTATAAAAATCTAAATATTTGAAAATGATGTTGGTAAAAAAGAGAAACTTCCTGAAAATTTGATCAAAAAAAGTTGACTGACAGGTGGTACTTTCTTAAAAATTATGATAAATGGTAAGAAAATTTATTTAACTTTAACAATAATTAACATATAAATTAAGTTCAACTATCTAAAAGCCTAATTTCTTACCCGCCTGTAATACAAAAAGATAAGCCGAAATTTTCCTAAAATACATTAGTACATATTTATTTTACGCAGTTCTATTAATTAACAATTATAAACACGAAATTCAATGAAATGTAAGACACTAATATCAGCCTCTTTATTATTATTTAGCATTCAAATTTTTGGACAGGTCTACACCGAAAAAATAGTAGGAGAAAAAAATAAGGAATTAAAAGACAGTCTTAAAATAGAGAAATATCCATACGCCTTGCCTATTTGGGGAGAAAAAGTGGCACAAAAAGGGTATAAATTACCTTATTCAGCCGGACTTTCAATAAATTATTTCTGGCAGGATTCTGAAATTACAATCAAAGATTTAGAAGTAGGTTTTAATAACGGACCTTTATATAATTTAGACGAAATAGTTCGTTTTGATAAATCATCAGTTGAAGCCGGCGCACTAACTATCAGACCCGATGTCTGGCTGTTACCTTTCCTGAATGTTTATGGAATTTTTGGAAAAGCAAACTCAACAACTAAAATTAATGCGGGAATCTGGGTTCCTGATGCTGACAATAATTGGTCGCAGGTGGCGAGTTTTAGCACAAAAGCCAATTTTAATGCCACCACATTTGGACTGGGTCTGACACCGACGATAGGTATAGGAGGCGGTTGGTTTGCATTAGACATGAATATGAGCTGGACAGATGTAAGCGCTCTGGATAAACCTGCTTTTTCATATATTTTTGGACCAAGATTAGGAAAGACTTTTAAATTGCGTAAACCTGAAAGAAATATTGCCCTTTGGGTAGGTGCGTTTAGGGTACACATATCGGGCGATACAAACGGAAATATTGCCTTATCTGATGTTATTGACTTAGATGGCGCACAAGGTAAGGTCGATAGCGGATTAGACAAAGTTTCTGAAAACCAAGCAAAAGTAGATACATGGTGGAATGCTTTAACGCCTGCACAACAAGCAAATCCGGTCAATATTGCCAAACACAATACTGCAGATCGGGCATTAGAAAAAGCAGGAACTTTTTTAACAACGATGGATGGCGCTTTGAGCACGGCAGGTTCTTCGACTATACAATATTCGCTTCAAAAAGCGCCTAAGGATATGTGGAACTTTCTGATAGGTTCTCAATTTCAATATAATAAACACATGATGTTTCGCGCAGAAGTTGGTTTTTTAGGAAGCCGAACTCAGGTTTTAGCTGGTCTTCAGTATCGTTTTGGACTTTAAACGCAATTATATGAAAAAAGGTGTATTAGTACTTATCGCTTTCTTTAGCATGACATCTGCACGCTCGCAAGTTTTAATTTCCTTAATTTTTGGAGACAAACTGAATTCTCCTTTTCTTGAATTTGGTCTGGATGGTGGTGTGAATTTTTCTGAAATTTCAGGTCTTGAATCTTCAGGAACGAATGTAGGCTTTAATTTGGGCTTTTATTTTGACATTCGATCTAAAAAAAATCCTGCATGGATGATTAATACCGGGGTAATCGTAAAATCGCCAATGGGTGCGCACGGAATTCCGGTGTATTCGCTGAACGATGAAAATCTGGATAATACTTTTGCCGGAGGAAGTGTGAATCGCGAAATCAGGTATTTTAATGTTCCTATTTTAATTAAATATCAGTTTAAAAACAGAATCTATATAAAAACAGGACCTCAGCTTGGTTTATTAGCGAAAGCTTTTGATGAATTTAAAAAAGAAGTAGGAAAAGACGATGTCGTATATAAAAAGAATATCCGTGACCAGATTCGTGTTATTGATGCCGGAGTTGCCCTTGGTGTTGGTTATCATATGAATGTTGGCAATGGCTTAAACGTAACAGTGCAATACTACTACGGGCTGGTTCCTGTCATGAAAGGCGACGGACCCGATGTTTATAACAGATCTTTGTATGTAACGGCAGGATTACCTATTGGAAAAGGAAAAGCGGCACAAAAAAGAGCTGAAAAAGAAGCGGAACTGAATAAGGTTATTCTTCCGGAAGATGAGGAAGTAAAACCTAAAAAATAGTGGTTACAATCAAGGTCTAAAATGCTACAATTTGTGCCCATAGGCACTAAAATCACACTTACAATATACTATCTTTCAGTAGTTTAACTATAAAAAGATAACTATTGCGTACCTACGGCACGCTAAATTTATTCTTACTACCAACATTTAGTGCCTTGCGGCATATGCCAAATCTTGATTAAGATTATTAAATATTTATAGAACGTAATAATTCTAATATTTCCTGATTGTCTAAAACAAAATCAGGATTAGTGTTTAAAATGGCATTATGAGGCATAAAAGGCATCTCTGCTACTGTTGGGTTTTGTACGACAATGGTTCCTCCTGCTGCTTTAATAGCTTTTAAACCATAAGTTCCATCTGTATTAGAACCTGACAATAAAATTCCAACTAAAGCTTCTCCATATATTTCTGAGGCGGATTCAAACGAAACATCGATACTTGGACGGCTGTAATTGATTTTCTCTGAGATATCTAATGAAAGAGTATCATTTTTTTCGAATAATAAATGATAATTAGATGGCGCGACATAGATGTAACCCGGTACAAGAGGCACTTTATCCTCTACTATTTTTACGGTAATACTGGATTTCAGAGCAATTAATTCCTCTAAAGTCTGATCGTCTGTGCTTTTTCTGTGCAAAACAATTACAACAGCAAAACCATTTAATTGTGATAGATCAGGCAAAATTTGCATTAAGGCATTTAAGCTTCCTGCAGACCCTCCTATTATGACTACTTTACAATTTGCTATTATTTTATTTTCCTCCATATTTTCTCTTTGTCCAACTGTTTGTACTTGCTCATAGGAATAGAATATTTTATGGTTTCCTTAGTTCCAAGGGCCAGAAAACCTAAAACAGACAGACTTTCATCAAACAAATTAATCACTCTTTTTTGAAGATTATTATCAAAATAAATTAAAACATTACGGCACAAAATAAGATCAAACTCATTAAATGAAGTATCTGAAACTAAATTATGCTGTGAGAAAACCATTTTCTCAGCCAGTTCTTCATTAAATTTAGCAATACCGTAATTGGCGATATAATAATTAGAAAAATCTTCCTTTCCGCCTGCATCGCGATAATTTTCTGAGTATTCTTTCATCATTCGCAAAGGGAAAATTCCTTTTTTGGCTGTTTCTAAAACAGTGGCATTAATGTCTGTTGCATAAATTAAAGATTTATGGAGCAAACCGGCTTCTTTTAGCATAATGGCCATCGAATAGACTTCTTCTCCTGTAGAACATCCTGCATGCCATAATCTGATAAAAGGTTTGGTACCCAGTAAGGGCAATATTTCATTTCTAACCACGGCATAAAAAGAAGGATCGCGAAACATCTCGGTTACATTAACTGTGATTTCGTCGACCATTCGTTTATAATATTCAGGATCATAACGAACTCTTGAAAGAAATTCATGAAAATGCCTAAATCCATCAAGATGAATTAATCTGTTTACTCGTCTTTTTAGAGAAGCGCGTGAATAACTACTAAAGTCAAAACCATAATATTCATATATCTCATTGATAAGCGTTTCTAACTCAATATCCTCAATCATACTTCTTACATTTTGCTTAAAATAAGCAGTAATTTATCTACATCAACAGGTTTAGAAATATAAGCATCTGCGCCAGCCTCTAAACATTTTTCCTTATCTCCTGTCATCGCCTGGGCTGTTACCGCAACAACATAAGTTGATCTCCTGTCAGGCAATGCTTTTATTAACGGAATAGCATCATAACCATCCATTTCGGGCATCATCATATCGATCAGGACAGCATCGATGTGTTCATCAGTACTCAATAATTTCAAAGCTTCTTCAGCACTTAAACAAGACAAACAATCGAATGATTTTGCACGTAAAGTGTGCTCTAAAGCAAAAATATTTCTAGAGTCATCATCAATAATTAAGAGTCTTTTTTTATTCATTTCGTCCACTTTTATTTGGTTTGTTTTTTTTGTAACGAATTATTTGTTTGTTTTTTTTGTAACGAATTATTTGTTTGTTTTTTTTTCACGAATTGCACGAATTTTCACTAATTAATTAAATCCTTATTTGTGATAATTCGTGCAATTCGTGGCTAACTTTTTTATTATATCTTATCATATAACCATACTCTCAACAACGAAAGCAACTGATCAATATCAACCGGCTTTGTAATATAATCTGATGCTCCGGCTTTGATACATTTTTCTCTGTCGCCTGTCATTGCTTTGGCTGTAACGGCAATTAAAGGTAAATTCAGGAATGTAGGAATGCTTCGTATTTTTTCGGCTGTTTCATAACCGTCCATATTAGGCATCATCATATCCAGTAAAACAATATCAGTATCTGTGTGTTCTTCCAGAATTTTAATGGCTTCTTTACCATCAAAAGCTGTAATTACATTCATTTTAAAAACTTCTAATGCTTTTGTTAATGAATAAATATTACGCACATCATCATCCACAATTAATACTTTTTTATCGTGCAGGATATTATTTAGTAAATTTAGCTTTTTATGGCTTTCTTTTTGTTCTTTCGGATCTTTTTTATCTTCTACTAAATGCAAAAAGAGCGAAACTTCGTCTAACATTCTTTGGTAAGAATGTGCGGTTTTTACAATAATCGAATCGGCGTATTTTTTAATTTTCACTTCTTCTTTCATCGACAAACTTTTTCCTGTAAACACAATTACCGGAAGATTTTCTAATCCCGGAGATTTCTTTACGCCATCTAGAATTTGGTACGCATGTTTGTCCGGAATTCCCATATCAAGAATCACACAATCTACTTCGGTTTTGTTTAAAGCTTCTAATCCCTGAGAAACCTCGCTTTTTATTTCTGAATTAATATTGTACGTTTCTAAGAAATATGCCAAAGCTTTTGCATGTTTTGGATTATCTTCTATAATCAAAACTTTTTGGGCTTCTTTGTTTATGATATGCTCGATTCGTAAAAACACGTCCGGAATTTTCTCGAAAGCGACCGGTTTGTCTAAGAAATCTACAGCACCTTTTAGTAAACTTTCCTGTTTTAGTTTATGCGATGACATAATATGAACCGGCATGTGTTTGGTTGCCGAATGATTTTTTAATTCTTCTAAAACTTCCCAACCACTTTTTATTGGTAATTCTATATCTAATAAAACACCAACCGGATTATACAGCAATGCAAAGTTTAAAGCATAATCGCCACGTACGGAAACAACGCCTTTATATCCTTTTTTTCTGGTAAATGTTAAAAGCGACTTTGCAAAATTAATATCATCTTCAACAATCAGGATTACTTTATCTCCAGGCACAATTGAATCTCTGTCATCCTCAATCTCGGCAGGAATAATTTCGCTGATGTATTTTTTCTTCGTCGGCGTTTTTTCTTCCGGTTCTATTTCTGTAAATTCTGTTGGCGGAATTCTGTCTACATTAATTTTATGAACTGCAGATCCAAAAACCGGTAAACATAAGGTAAACGAACTTCCTTCATTCTCCTTACTATGCAAGATAATTTCTCCGCGAAGCAGTTTTGCCAATTCACGACTGATGGATAATCCTAAACCGGTTCCGCCGTATTTACGTTTGGTAGAACCATCGGCTTGTTGAAACGCTTCAAAAATTAAAGGCTGTTTGTCTAACGGGATTCCAATTCCGGTATCTTTTACGATGAAACAAATAATTTTATCGTCGTCAGTATTAATTTTAATTTCTAAAGTTACTTTTCCTTTTTCGGTAAATTTAATCGCGTTTGAAATTAAATTTTTAAGAATTTGCTCTAAACGCATTTTGTCTGTTTTAATGACAATTGGCGCATCTTTCGTAAGAATTTCAAATTCAATACCTTTTTCTTTCGCTACCAGATTAAATAAATTCCATAACGTATCTGTAATTTCCTTAGTCGAAACATCCAGGAATTCAAGTTCCATTTTTCCGGCTTCGATTTTAGATAAATCCAGAATTTCATCAATTAAACCTAACAAACTATTTCCTGAACTCTGAATTACTTTTGCAAATTCAATTTCTTCGTCCACCATGCTTTTATTGTTATTTTCAGATAACAAACGGCTTAAAAGCAAAATAGAGTTTAAAGGTGTTCTTAACTCGTGCGACATATTGGCCAAAAACTCTGACTTATAACGGGTTGTAAGTTCTAAAGCCTCAGATTTTTTCTGAATTTCATTGTTTTTTTCTTCCAGTAAAACGCTTCTTTCAGACAATTCCTCATTAGTTTGCTCTAACTCTTCCTGTTGCACTCGTAACTCTTCTTCAGAAGCCTGAAGTTTTTCTGTTTGCGCTTCTAATTCGGCATTAATAGCTTCTAATTCACTATGCTGCACCTGAAGTTCTTCAGACTGAGATTTGGTTTCTTCAAGCAATTCCATCACTCGTTTTCTGTTCTGAGTCGATTTAATAGCAATACCTATGTTGTTTGAAACGCTCTTTAAAAATTCTAAATGCAAATCCGAAAATCCGTAAACACTCGCCAATTCTATTGCTCCCTCGATTCTGGTATCCAGTAACGGCACTGCTACGATATGTGTTGGTTTTATTTGCCCCAAAGCATAATTAATCTGAATATTATCCGGAGATAACTCTTTCAATTCCAGAATCTTTCCTGAAACAATAGCCTGACCAATTAAGCCTTCGCCTTTTTGAATGCGTTCGCGATTTTTGCCCGCTATATAGCTATATCCTCCTGCAATAAAAAGTTCATTATCTTCTAAAACATATAAAACCCCTGCACTGCTATTGGTGTACTGACACACGAATTCGATAACATCTTTTGATAATTTTTGCAGCGTTTTATCGCCCAGCATTACATTATTAAGATTTGCGATACCGGTTTGAAGCCATTCTTTTTGAGACAATAAATCAAAAGAACTTTTTAAGGAAATTCCCATACTGTTTAGAGATTCTCCCACACTTCCTAAAGCATCACTCTTATTATCATCTACTCTGATATCATAATTTCCGTTCGAAATATTACTTGCAATAGAACTTATCACTTCAATTCTTTGCGCAGTTTCGCGGTCTTTTTTCTCTAATTCGTTCTGAAGTAAAGCGCGTTCGTTGAAATCTTTCAAAATTCGCATCAAAAAGACAATCGAAATAACAAAAGCGATAATAAACGCTACAATAATCAGGACAATACTGTATGTACCGTAACGTTCTGAATTTTCGTTGCGTACTTTTAAAAGGCCTTGCTCAGTATTTTCAACCGATTTTATTTGCACTCGCAAATCATTCATCATATTTCGACCTTCGGTAAGATCAAATGTTGCGGCGTTTTTTCCGAGGCGTTTTTTTACAATTTGATTGTTTAAGTATTTGAAAAAGTTTTCTCGAAGCACTTTTAATTCCTTTAACTGCATTTGCTGCGCCGGATTATCAACTGTAAGTTCTGTTACTTTTTCGAAAAAAACTTTAGATTTTGCCTCTGCATCATTATATCGGTCTACAAATTGTTCGTCGCCCGCAATCAAATAGCCGCGCATACTGGTTTGCGCCTCAGTCACTACAGCAGAACCTTCGTTTAGGTTGTAAATAACTTCCTGAGTATGATTTACCCACGAATTACTGTCTAACAAGCTTTTTATACTAAGAAATGAGGCCGTGGAACTGACCATTAATACTATTAAGGAAACTAATGAACTTATTAATAAATTTCTTCTAAAATTACTCTTCATATTTTCAATTTAAAATGATATGATACTTCGCAGTGCTTTTTGTTTTTTTAATTTATATTTTACTTCCGCATCTTTTTTTACGCTACGGATTTTTTATTTATTCGTATTTTAAAGGAAGGATAATAATAAAGCTTGCCCCCTGACCTATCTGACTTTTTGCTGTAATTAATCCGTTATGTTTTTCGATGATTTTTTTAGCAATTGCCAATCCAATTCCGGTTCCTTCATACGACTGGCGGTCATTTAAACTCTGGAAAATAATAAAGATCCTGTCGAGATAAATTTCATCAAAACCAATTCCGTTATCTTTTACTGTAATTCTGCAAAATTTCCCTTCCGGGGAAGTTGGACTGTCAAATGATTTATCCGAAATGATTTCCGAAGTTATTTCGATTAATGGATGTTGAGCATTTCCTGAGAATTTTAAAGCATTCCCGATCAAATTCTGAAAAACTTGACGCAACTGACTCGGAATACTATCTATCGTAGGAAGTTCATTCGATTTTATGATGGCATTTTTTCTTTCGATCAAATAATCAAAATCAGATAAAACTTCCTGCAGCACCACATTCAAATCTGTTACTTCGGGTTTTACCTGCGATGATAATCTTGAATAAGCCAGTAAATCAGTAATCAGCGTCTGCATTCTTTCAGCCGATTTTATGGTACGATTGACGTAATCAACTGCTTTTGCATCATCGGCCAGATAAAGTTCCTTGATGATTTTGATAAAGATCTGGATTTTTCGGATGGGTTCATTTAAATCGTGCGAAACGACCCAGGAAAATTGCTGGAGTTCGTGATTTTTCATCTCTAATTCTTCGTTTTTCAAAACCAGTTCCTTGGTTCTTTCGGCGATCTTAATTTCGAGATTATCCTGAGCCTCTTTTCTTATTATTATTTCTTTAGAAAGTAATTCTTTTATGCCCTTTAATTCCCTTTGCTGCTCATACAGTTTTAAAAATGTTTTTACTTTTAAAATCAGTAAATCACTGTCAACAGGTTTGGTAATGTATTCAACTGCACCAGTTTCATATCCTTTAAAAATATATTTTTTTTCGATATTAAGTGCTGATAGAAAAATGACCGGAATGTCTTTGGTTCGTTTGTTACCCGAAAGAATTTTTACCACTTCGAAACCGTCAAGTCCCGGCATCTGAACATCCATTATAATCAGGCAATAGTCTGTCTTTAAAATTTTCTTTAGGGCTTCTTCACCAGACTCTGCAGTATCTACATCAATATCATGTAGCTCTAATGTTTTCTTCAAGGCAATAATATTTGCCTTTATATCGTCAACGATTAATACCATACTGGTTGGGGGAGTAAAGTTTTATGAATTAAAATTTATTTTTGGTTTGAAATAACTTTGAAAAATGCCATTAAAAATAGCTGATCCTACTTTTAGATAACGTTAGTCAAACCTTCAAATTTATAAAAAAAAAGGAAACTGATCTTTTATCGAGAATTTAATTCGTTACATAATTCCCATGTTCTATATTCAAATTATATAAGGCTTTTTTATTGCGATAATCTTAAATTTCTTTCAGTTAATGCATTGAATTATCATTAACTATTTTAGAGTCAGATTAATTGCTTTAAAATTACAAGTTATGAAAAAGACGAAAACATTTCCCGAACAAAAACAAAACCTTCCGGGCAACGAACATCTAATGCATCCGGAACCTGAAGTAATAAGAGAAAACTATGTTGGAAGCGGAAAACTATTAGGAAAAGTAGCTTTTATAACCGGCGGCGACAGTGGTATTGGACGAAGTGTTGCCGTACATTTTGCCAGAGAAGGCGCCAATATTGCCATTGTTTACCTTAAAGAAGATAAGGATGCCAAGGATACAAAAGCACTAATTGAAAAAGAAGGCCGCGAATGCCTTATTATTAGCGGAGATCTCAAAGATGAAAAATTTTGCAAAAGTGCCGTAAAAAAATGCCATACGCACTTTAAGAAATTAAATATTGTAGTAAATAATGCCGCGGTACAATTTCCTCAAACCGAATTGGAAGATATCACCGCAACCCAGCTTCATAAAACATTCGAAACCAATATTTATCCTTATTTCTATATTACAAAAGCCGCGCTTGCGTTTTTAGAAGAAGGCGATACGATAATAAATACTAGTTCTGTCACGGCGTATCGCGGCAGCGAACATCTTGCAGATTATGCCAGTACAAAAGGCGCCATCGTGAGTTTCACCAGATCATTATCGACAATGCTTGCCAAGAAAAAAATACGGGTAAACGGAGTAGCTCCAGGCCCAATATGGACTCCTTTGATTGTGGCGAGTTTTGATAAATTATCTGATTTTGGAAAAGACAATCCCATGGAAAGAGCCGGACAGCCATCAGAGGTTGCTCCTGCGTATGTATTTCTGGCTTGCGAAGACAGCAGTTATATTACTGGGCAATTTATACATATTAATGGCGGCGAAATGATTGGAGGATAGATTAATTTGCCACTAAGGCACTAAGGCGCAAAGTTTTTTTTGAATTTATTTTACTTTTAGATCGCACAATCCCGATAGCGATCGGGAGCAAAGTACCAAAGTTCTATTCACTAATTTATATAAAGTTATTTTTAGATTTGAAATTAAAAAACTTTGCGACTTGGTGCCTTCGTGGCAAAACCATAGCACCTTAAAAACAAAAAAAAATGAATTTAATAGATATTCTTGGCCTCTTCGCCGGAACCTGCGTTACGATATCAGTGATTCCGCAGATTATAAAAGTCTGGAAAACTAAAAAAGTGAAACAAATCTCACTTAAAACCTTTAGCATCCTGACTTTCGGAATTTTAGTTTGGATTATTTATGGCATTTTAAAAAACGATTTGCCTATTATAATTACCAACAGTGTCTCTTTCTGCCTGAACTTGATAATGGTTTATTTTATTATTTATTACGAAAAGGAGAGTTAAAGGAAGGTTCTAAGAGTCTAAGATGCTAAGGTTCTGAGTTTTTTTTTGCCACGAAGACACTAAGGCACAAAGTTTTTTTTATTTACAAATTACAAAGACTCAAATAGAAAAATCTGCGACAATCCGTGTTTTGGCAAAGCGAATCAGTGTCATCCGTGCGCCATTTACCACAAAGACATTAAATTGCAAAGTTTTTTTCAGCACAACACAATTTAAAAAACACTCAAAATATAAAATCCGCGACAATCCGCGTTTTCGCGAAGCGAATCCGTGTCATCCGTGTGCCATTTACCACAAAATTGGAAAGTTTTTTTCAACACAAATTTAAGGAAGACTCAAATAGAAAATCCGCGAAAATTCGTGTTTTCGCGAAGCGAATCAGTGTCATCCGTGTGCCATTTACTCGCAGTTCAAACATAAAAAAAACAGCTCGTAGAAAGCTGTTTTTTTTCGTAAAGAAGTAGTATATATAATGCTTATTAGCTAGCTAATTTTTGATTGTATGGCTTATACGATAAATGATATTTTTCTTTAAAAATACGCGGTAAATAGTTTCGACTTGCTAATCCTGCAGCATTAATTGCTTCAACAATATTCATTTGTGAGATTCTTTTAATTCCGCTAATTTGTCTTGCTGCTAAATTAACAATAGGATCAAACGTACTCATGTAATTGTAACTATGTTGGGCTATCTCCATTTCGATAATCTCTTTCAGAATCAGTTTTTTAAGCAGGTTTCTAACAACTCCCTGTTGCGGAAGCGCTTTTAGCTCTTGCCATTTCTGAATTACTTTTAAACTCTCTGATCCTGTATAAATAAAATTTCCAGATTCAGACATGAATCTTTTCTTTAATTGCGCAATCATTTCTAAATTCTGACAGTCTTCTCCCGCCACTGTTGGCATTCCGATCAAAGAAAACTGAATTCTTTTATGACTTTCAAAATACAAAACACTATTTATAACTGATGTATTGCTCAAAACTCCGGTTTGATTCTTTTTAATATTTTTTTTCTCACCATTTGCACCAAAACTATGTGATAAATTTCCGTTTTCACAATAAGCAAAAAGCACCGGTGCAGATTTAAAAGCTTCTACGCTTAGAGATACATCCTCATTAAATACAAGATCAAAATGCATGTGAGACATTTTGTTTTCAAAACAAATACCGCTAATAGTTCCTTTTGCCCACTTTGATATGATGGTCAATTTGTATTCGTTATTAGTATCGGTAATCAATTCGGCATTAAAACTATCTTTAAGGTCATTAAAAATAGAATTGAATCCTCCTGTATTTAAGTATAGTTTTTTCATAATGGTTTGATTTTAATAAACTGGTTCGTACATATTTAAGCACAAACATTAAATTTGGTTTTATCTTATTTTGATAATTCAAATTTCATAAATATTGTTAATCAAAGCTTTATACAATTTCAGTCAGATATTTCATAATTCTTACAAGTGCTTTTTTTTTCATGAAAACACTTTTGCTTTTTTTGCCACGAAGACACAAAGGCACAAAGTTTTTTAATTGTCATAATCTCGGCAAAGCCGCAGAGTCGCAAAGCTTTTTGATTTTTCCTCTTTTCCTTTTTTTCTTTGCTACTCGCTGCGGCTTTGCGAGATTAATTACAACATTTAGCAATTAAATTCTTCGCGCCTTAGCGCCTTCGTGGCAAAAACCTCAGAACCTTATAAAAACAAAAGCAGCTGCCCCGGATAAATCCGGAACAACTGCTCCCCAGCAAAATAAAAAAATACTAATCTATTTTCTTTTCTTATGTAAGTTCATTGATATCACCGTTTTTAGCATAGTTTGCCTTTGGGATATCTTTAAAAAATTCAGCTTCTTCGAGATCAGCCGTTGGGCCATAACCTATTAAATGTGTTCCTTTTATCTGATCTTTTGTTTCAATTATATACAAAATAGACATATCATCAGGATCACTCATTCCTTCATAACGGTGATGTGCTACAATAAAAATTTCATTTGGCTGATAAGCATATTTCGTTTCAGAGTCTAATAAAGTTCCTCCTTCAAATAAAAAATTAGAAGTATATCCCTGCTCCTGATATTTTTTGATATAATCGGTTTCGTGTTTTTGCTCTTTTTTCATGACTTTATTGTATTTAAGATTTTTTTCAAATCTATTTGTAATTCAAATTTCATGAATGATTACAAATAAAATTAACTCAATAGATTTAAAAATTACCTCATTCAAAAAATCAAAAAAGAAATCAATAATTAATTTACTAATTTTAACAATTCTATATTATCTATTATAGAAATATTATATTTATTACCAAATACTTTCTTGTTTTAACCAGAAACAAAAATGACTTTAATGATTACTAAAAATCACGATTTTCTTGCCAAAGGAGGCGAAATGGGCGCGCTGACACGTGCTAAAGACTGGAGCAAATCTTCTATTGGCCCTGTTGAATCATGGCCGCAAAGTTTGCGTACAACTTTAGGAATACTTTTAAACTCAAAATTCCCTATGTTCTTATTTTGGGGACCGGATCATATTTGCTTTTACAATGATGCGTATCGCCCAAGCCTTGGTAACGACGGAAAACATCCTGCCATATTAGGACAAAAAGGTGCTGAATACTGGTCGGAAATCTGGGATTTTATAAAACCGCTAATCGATCAGGTGCTTACTGAAGGCGAAGCCACCTGGCACGAAGACCAGCTTTTACCCATATACAGAAACGGAAAAATGGAAGACGTGTACTGGACCTTTAGTTATAGTCCGGTAATCGATGATGAAGGAAAAGTAAATGGGGTTCTGGTAATTTGCGATGAAACTACTAATAAGGTTAATATTCGTAAAAATCTGGAAAACAACAACCAACGTTACCTTAATAATATTTTACAGACTCCTAACGCCATGTGCATTTTTAGGGGAAAAGATTATGTTGTAGAAATTGCCAATGAGCTAATGCTCGAAATCTGGGAACGAAAGATTGAAGACGTTATTAATCAGCCCATTTTTGAAGCATTACCCGAAGTTAAAGGTCAGGGATTAGAAGATGTTTTACTTAACGTTTATACTACAGGAGAACGATTTACCGCTTACGAACTTCCGGTTAAGCTAACCCGAAAAGGCAAGATTGTAAACACCTTTATCAATGTGGTTTATGAAGCCTTAAAAGAATCAGACGGTTCTATTTCAGGAATTGTTGCCATCGCAAATGATGTTACGATACAGGTAATTGCCAGAACGGCTGTAGAAGAAAGTGAAAAAAGATTTAGAGATACCGTAAAACAACTTCCGCTTGGAATTGCAATTCTTAAAAGTGCAGATTTGGTGGTCGAAATGGCCAATGCTACGTATCTTCAAATTATCGATAAAACAGAAGAAGATATTCTTGACAAACCTGTTTTTGCGACACTTCCTGAAGCTAAAGATACTGTTCTTCCGTTGCTTTCAAAAGTTTACGAAGACGGAATTCCTTACTATTCAGATGAATTAGAGGTGACTTTAAATCGTTATGGCAAGCAGGAAGTTGGTTATTTTAATCTTGTTTTTCATCCTTTAAAAGAAGAAAACAATATAGTGGGCGTTATTATTGTGGCGCACGAAGTTACCAAGGCTGTGCAAGCCCGCTATCTCTTAACACAGAGTGAAAAGGCTTTTCGAAATTTAGTTATGGATTCTCCTATTGCCATGGCAATTTTTAGAGGAAAAGACCATATCATCGAAATGGCCAATAATGCCATGATGAAAACCATCTGGCAAAAAAAGAAAAAAGAAACTATTGGAAAACCTATAACCGAGGTATTCCCCGAATTATTAGAACAAAAATATCCCGAATTACTGGATCAGGTTATACTGAACAAAAAAATTGTTCGTGAAAATGAAGCGATTGCGTATGTAAATATTAAAGGTAAACTCAAAAAGTTTTATCTTGATTATCAATACACTCCCTTACTCGAAAAAGAAGGTGAAGCTTCCGGCGTAATGGTGACAGTAAATGATGTAACCTCAAAAGTTGAAGCCCGTAAAAAGGTTGAAAATGCCGAAGAACGTGCCAGATTAGCTGCAGAAATTGCCGAAATTGCAACTTGGGATGTAAATCTTGTAACGCAGGATTTAATTTACTCAGAAAACCTTGCTGCTATTTTTGGGCATGATAAAACGGTAAAAATAACACGCCCGGAAATTCGAAGTCAGATTCATCCTGATGATACAATTATTTTAGAGGAAGCTTATAAAGTGGCTCTTAAAACCAGTATTTATAAATATGAAGCCCGCGTTATTAAACCCGATAATTCTGTGAGCTGGATAAAAGCACATGGTAAAATATTTTTTGACGAGAGTAAAAATCCTGTAAAAATGCTGGGCACAATAATGGATATTACAGACGAAAAAAACAGCCAGCAAACTTTGATTAAGAGCGAAGAAAAATTCAGACTACTTGCTGATTCTATGCCACAGCATATCTGGACCAGTGATGCATTGGGTAATCTTAATTATTTTAATGAATCTGTTTATACCTATTCCGGAATTCCTGTTGATGAAATTGAGAAAAAAGGCTGGCTGCAAATTGTACATCCTGAGGATCGGGAAGCCAATGTAAATACCTGGATGGAAGCTATAAAAACCGGAAATGATTTTTTACTGCAGCATCGTTTTCGTCGTCATGATGGCGAATACAGGTGGCAATTAAGCAGGGCAATTGCGCAAAAAGATGATCAGGGAAAAATTCAAATGTGGGTGGGTACAAGCACTGATATTCAGGATCAAAAAGATTTTACATCTAAACTCGAAAAAGAAGTTCAGGAGCGCACAGCACAACTTGAACTCAAAAACAAGGATCTTATTAATATGAATATTGAGCTGCAGTCTTTCGCTTATATTTCAAGTCATGATTTACAGGAACCGTTGCGTAAAATTCAAACTTTTGCAAGCCGATTGTCTGATTTAGACGAGCAGAATATTTCGGCGAAAGCCAAAACATATTTAAGCAGAATTGAAGTTTCGGCAAAAAGAATGCAGACTTTAATTCAGGATCTTTTAGAATATTCAAGAACAAACTCTGCCGAAAGGGTCTTTGTAAAAACCAATTTGGATGATATTGCAGAGGAAATACTAAGTGACTTTTCAGACCGTATCGAAGAAAAGAATGCTTTTGTTAATTTTCATCCTTTGGGGGAGGCAACTATTATTCCGTTTCAGTTCAGACAATTACTGCATAATCTGATTGGGAATGCTTTAAAATTCTCTAAGAAGAATGTTGATCCTGTTATTGAAATTCGTGCCGAAAAAATCATCGGAAAAAGCATTAAACAAGACATAAATTATCCTGAAAGAATGTACTATCACATGAAAATTTCGGACAACGGAATTGGTTTTGATGCGGAGTACAGGGAGCGTATTTTTGAGGTCTTTAAACGTCTGAATACAGAAACTGAATTTGCTGGAACAGGGATTGGCCTTGCAATTGTGAAAAAGATTGTAGAAAACCATAAAGGATTTATTACGGCAAGTGGCGAAAAAGGCAAAGGTGCCACTTTTGATATCTACATTCCTGAATTATAATATTTTAATTACGTTTTATAAACAAAGTTTTGAGCGGTTGGATTGAATTTTTTCCAATCGATTTCTAATGCATGCTCAATAGATCTAATGATGTCTTTCATCAAAACAGGTTTTGTAATGAAGTAGCTAGCCCCTAGTGTACGGCATCTTTCAATGATACTTGGCTCGTTTGAAGTCGAGAAAATAATTACCGGAATATCATTTTTTACTTTTGAATTTCTCAATTCAGTCAAAACATCAAATCCATTTTTACCCGGCATATTCAAATCTAAAAAAACAACATGTGGTGTTGGCGGCGGATTGTAAATAGCATTCAATAACTTTTCGCCTCCAGAATAGGTCTGAAGCTGTATTTTTTTTGATAATGATTCTACTGCATCTGTAAAAATGCTCAAATCGTCTTCATCATCATCAGTATAAAATATAGTAAAATCAGTCATATGGTATTTCTAAATTTGGATTTTTTTCGTGTTCAAAGATAACCAAATTTCTAGATTAATCACTGCCTTTTAAATTATCAATAAAGAAATTAGTAATTGAAATCTCATAATTTTTAAATCTAATTGTGTAAGCTCAAAAGTCATAAAATTATCAACTTTACTATTATCAAGTTTATATTAAAACACTTATTATAGTACTCAGTAAATGAGAACATTAATCGAAAAATCATTTAATAAATCATAAAAAATAAAATCATGGGAGATCATAAAGACCTTACGAACGAATTTGCTGTAGATAAAATAAAAGATCTTGCAGAAAACATTAAAACGTGTATGTTTTGTACTTATAACGAATACAGACTACAATCAAGACCAATGTCTGTACAAAAAATTGATGATTTAGGCCAGCTTTGGTTTTTATCAGACAGAAACAGCAGTCATAACGCTGAGATTAGCCTTAACCCTCAGGTAGAGTTATTCTTCGCTGAACCACATGATAAATTCCTGACCTTACACGGTACCGCAAGTATATCCTACGATAGAGAAACAATTAAGGAATTATGGGATCCTATCGTGAAAGTCTGGATGCCCGAAGGAGAAGACGATCCTAACTTAAGCGTTATAAAAGTTGTTCCGGAAGATGGATATTACTGGAATAATAAAAATGGAAAAATGGTTGCAATTGCTAAAATGGCAACAGCTTTTGTAACAGGAAAAACAATGGACGACGGTATTGAAGGTAATTTAAAATTGTAGTTTTTATAAGGATAATTTAACCGCAAAGAGCGCCAGGATAAACGCAAAGCCCGCTAAGATTTATTTCTTGGCGGGCTTTTTTTTGGAGCCGCAAAGTTCGCTAAGAATTTAAAAAAGTTAGCCACAGATTAAAAGATTATACAGATTTTAAAAATCCTTTTAATCTTTTAATCTGTGGCTAAAAAACTTTGCGAACTTTGCGTATCCCGATAGCTATCGGGATTGCGCTCTTTGCGGTTAAAACCAAAAACCTCATTCCAACATATGTTTTAGCTCTAAAGCATTTAAAATCCCTGCTTCACTTGCAGTGTTATTAAAATACACAAACGCTGATTTTAAAAGTATTGCGTCTTTTATATCAAGTAATTCTTTAGTTGAATAGCTCGAGTAAAACATCTTGGGTTTTCCGTGAAGTCTTATGAAAATAAGCGGAAAATCTGTAAAAATAGTGTCGGGTAATTGCGGATGGCTAACACTGCAGAACGTAATATTCTGCTCACGGAAAGCATTCCATACCTCTTCATTCCACCAGCTTTCGTGACGAAATTCGACTACATTTTTGAACTTTACATCTAAATTTTGCATGATTTGAGCGAGTTTTTCAGTACTAAAATTATAACTGGGCGGAAATTGAAATAAAATACAGCCCAATTTCTCTTTTAAACCCGTTTCGCAGATAGTATAGAACTCTTTAATTCGGTCTTCACAATCAATAAATTTTTTAAAATGGGTGATTTCTTTTGGTGCTTTTACAGAAAAAATAAAATTTTCGGGTGTTTTATTATACCAATTTTGAAATATTCTGACCGTTGGAAACTTATAAAAGCTTCCGTTGAACTCATACGTGTTAAAATGCTGGTAATAAAACTCGAACCACTTTGACCGTGACAAGTTGTCAGGGTAAAAAATTCCCTTCCAAAACCTATTATTAAAGCTTGAACAGCCCATTAAAACCTGATTTTTCATTTGTGTAGTTTTTGACAGTTGGTACAAAAAAAACTTCTCCTACTCCTCTTCCCTGTTTGCTCTTTATGAATTGGAAGATCACAACGAACGCAAACTTTTTTTGTGTAAGCGAGCCAGTGTTTTTTTAATTCATTTTTTTTCTTCCATTTCAAAAATTCAAAACTATAAACCGAACATTCGTTGATGATATTTTTTAAATCTTTTTGCGGAATTTTACCCACCAAAGATTCGGGATGAGTTTTACATCGGTACAAAACTTCGTTCTTGATAATATTTCCTACTCCCGAAAAAATGTTCTGATCAAGAATAGCATCGCAAATCATTACGTCCGGATTTTTATCCAGGGTTTGTTTTGCTTTTTTTGGATTCCAATTTTCATTCATTACATCCTCGCTCCAATCGTAATGTTCATTAATATCGCCTTCGAGAATTTTGACAGAGCAGGTATAAAAGTTGAGTTCGCCTTTAGAAAAAATCATACTCAATCTTGGTTTGGCTTCTTTTCGTTCGTTTATTCGATAAGTTCCAAACATGAGTAAATGAATTTTTACAGTAAAATCATCAAAACAAATTAAAAAATGCTTTCCCCAGGTTTTAAAGTCCTGAATGGTTTTACCCTGAAGACGCTCCATATCAATAGCACTACTTCCAGAAACTTCTATTATTTTTTTTCCTGAAAATTGCTGTACTTCTTCCTTTAAAATCATTATTGACGGACCTTCTGGCATAATTTCTATTTTAAAATTATAAACTAAAAAAAGTGCAACGTAAAGCTGCACTTTTTAGATTGTTCTGTTCAAAATTAATCTGCTTCGGCAGCTTCAATGTTTATGGCATTTACCGCAACCTCGGTTAATTTTTTATCGGCTCCTTTTTCTTCGTCTAATGTTAGCTCCAATATACCGGCCGCTTCAGTCAGACCAAGTGTTTCTGCAAATTGTCTTAAAGTACCGTAAGTAGCAATTTCGTAATGCTCAATTTTTTGCGCTGCTGCGATAATACCGGCATCACGTACAACTCCAACTTCGGTTTCTTCAATAATTCCTTTTCCCTCTTCGATTAAGCCTGCCATTGCATCGCATTTTTTAGCCGAAGCCTTTTGCCCAATTAATTGAAAAACCTGTTCTAATCGTGTTACATGTTCTTCTGTTTCGGTCAAGTGGCTGTTTAGAGCCTCAATTAAGTCTGCTGACGTTGCGTTTTTAGTCATTAAGGGTATTGCCTTAGTCAAAGCTTTTTCTGCCCAGTAAATGTCTTTTAATCCATCTTCGAACAATTCCGTCAATCCGGACGCTGCATCTGATTTTGCTTTTGTTACTCCTTTTTTGGCTTCTGGTTTAGAAGCGGTCTCGTTTTTACTATCTGTACTTTTCATGGCGATAATTTTTGTTAATTAATATGAGATAAAATTACCACCTTGATAATCAGACAAGTTATATGATTATTTACTAAAGTTGTATTCTAAACACCTGCATATTATGCAACTAGATTTTAGAATTCTGTAAGTTATTTTTTAAGATTGAGAGATAGATTTGTAGTATCACAATTTTAAAAAAAAACAGTATAATGGAAACACATATAGACCAAACATATCAGGAAGCTGAACTTTATTTTCAACAAAAATATCAAAGAGGACATTTAGACATTGATACCGCAATTTTAATCGATAATGCTATTGATAAACTTCTTAAAAAAGACAATATCATTAGAAACGAAAATGTTCCTAACGAAGAACAAGTTGTTGATGAAGATGATTATATCAGTAATAATCCGGATGAGGAATTCGAAATTATTGACGCTGATGATCTTGACGAAACAGAGCATATCGAAGATGAAGATCATTTTGATGATGACGACTTAGAAAGAAACGATAATTAATGATTTTGAAATCATTAAACAAAAATGCTAAAAAAGACTATTACAGGGTAATGGTCTTTTTTTTGTAATAATCAACACAAACTTAACCATCTGTTAATTATACAATTACCCGTTATAATTCTATAATAGAATTGCCTGCTTTCGTTATTAGATTTGTATATAGTAATATTAAAAACGAAACGTCATGAATACTACAGATCAAAAAAACAGCATGATACAAGGAAACCGAATTCCTGAAAATCAGAATCAAAATACGGACAAAAGTAATCTTATGAACGAAGAATTATACGATATCGACGACATGAAAGAAAGCGATACGGATAATAGCGAAATAGCCGAACGCGGTTACACCGTTAGAAACGGCCATAATCCCGATACTCCTAACCCGGACGAACTTACAGATGATGAAGATGATCTAACGGATGATTTTCATAGCGAAAATGACCTCAACTCTAATACCGATGATTTGTACGAAGAAGAACTGGATCAAAACGGTAATAATGTGGACGATGTAGATGACGAATTGGACAATCCGTCTGACGCTTCTCTGGAAAGAGAGGAAGAAGATTTTAATGAAACAGAAGATGTCCTGGAAGATATCGATGACGAAGAAGAGGAAGAGGAAACTGAATATATCGAAGATGATGTTCAGGAAGAAGAAGATGTAGAATATCCTGATAATGATCCGAGGAAATTTTAGGAGGAGAGAATATAGAAGAAAGAGTAAAGACTCGAACGATTTTAATAAAGTGACAAAGGTTCAAAGAAATAAAGATTCAAAGTTTAAAAACTTTGTCGTTTTATTTCTTTGAACCTTTATTTTACAGTATATTCTTTGCCCTATATTCTTTGTGCTATACTCTATATTCTTTGTTCTTTCTTCTTTGTTCTTTCTTCTTTGTTCTTTCTTCTTTTTAAACCTTAATCTCCAATAATCTCCAAAACGGGAATATCATCCATTTTTTCCAAACGTTCTGCCAGTCCTGCCCTTGCCTCTTTTAGTTCTTCTTCGGCTTTTATCAGTTCATCTAATAATTTGTCTTTACCGGTTTGTACTTTTTCCATTTTACGCATGATTTCGTAAATTTCACCTTCAGCTTCCATTACTTTCAATCTTTTGTAATACGTCAAACTTTCGGTCATATGTGCCAATGCGATCATAGCCGTTAAAAACGGATGATTATTCGTTACATTAACATCTTTAATTTTCCCGTGTTCGAGTTCCACTTTCAATGCAAAAGCAAATTCTTCCATATTAAAAGCTTCGTATTTGCTTGTTGGATTTAAATATGCTTTAATCGACTCAACATTGTTCATCGTAGACAAATCGACAGCTGTTTCTTTTTGATCGTTTAAATCGTTAAAAACAACGTTTCCTATCGCTCTTGCTTCGGCCACAGTAGGATCATTTTCCGGATTATCGAAATCGCGTGTCGACCAATCCCAATTTTCAGGATGAACAGGTTTTATATATTTTTCACAGAAATCTGTCACATCGTTTTTTAAGCTTACCATCTCATCATCTCTTTTGATGTATACATCCTGATAAGCACCGCTTTTAGTTCCCATAATTCTTTTTTTATTTTTTTTGAAAATGCAAACGACACATTTACCGAGATATATGTGTCGTTTTTTACTTGTTATTTAATTTTGCTGACTAAATACTTTTTCTTCCGCTAATTAGAGATATAATGAATAAAACTAAGAATATGAAGAATAAAACTTTAGCGATACTTGCGGCTCCGGCGGCAATTCCACCAAAACCAAATATTCCGGCGATGATCGCAAGAATAACAAAAATGACTGTATAACGTAACATAAGCTTGTGATTTTAGTTAATAATGATTTTGTTTGTTACTCAAATTTCATACTTTTTAAAGAGATGTATTAACTCTAAACAATATTTTGTTAGCACAATCAAACCTGATTTACAACAAGTTGATCTGATAATTTTGAATTAATTCTGAAAAGGCGATTTCGCTGTGCGAAAAATGTTCTCTGTTGCTTCGGCATTTTTTTGCTCTGTCGAAATACTGCTCTATCGAACCATCTTCGTAGGTTGAAACCAATAAAGGATGAACGTAATAATTCTTGCATACATTTCTGGTATTTCCCAAAGCCTGAGCAGTGGTGTCAAAGGCGGATAAAATATTTTTCTTGATTTCTTTTTCGTCTGTTGTTGTACCAATTTCCATTAAGGTTTCAAAAAACACGATCGACGCTGCCCAGGTTCTAAAATCTTTTGCACTAAAATATTCTCCTGAAATTTCATGCAGATATTCGTTGACCATATGGCTGTCTAATACTTTTCGTTCGCCGTTTTTATCATAATATTTAAAAACTTCCCAACCCGGGATTTCTTCACAACGACTAACCAATTTTATCAATTTTTTATTTCGGGTTGTAATGGTATGCTGTACTCCTTTTTTTCCTGTAAATTCAAATCGGAGTGAATTTTTATTGATGTTGATGTGGCGTTTTCTTAAAGTTGAAAGTCCGTATGATTTATTGTCTTTGGCATATTTTTCATTTCCAATTCTAATATGGGTTTCTTCCATTAAACGAATTACTAATGCTACCACTTTTTCTTTCGACCATTCTTTTTTTTCCAGATCTTCATCGACTTGTTTTCGAATCAAAGGCAGTTTGGTTCCAAACTCGGCTATTTTATAAAACTTGGTTTGATTACGAATCAAATTCCATTTGGGATGGTATCTGTATTGTTTTCGGTTTTTAATATCCAAACCTACCGCTTGCAAATGTCCGTTTGGAAGATCCGAAATCTGAACATTTACCCAGGCCGGCGGAAGCACCAAACTGCTAAAGCGTTTCAATTCGCTTTTTCGCTTAATGCAACGACCATTTTTTTTGTAAATAAAACCATCTTCTCCTTCGCATCGTACAATTGGCAACTTTTGATTATTGATATAAACTAAATCTAATTTCTCAATCACCAAATGTGGTGTTTTGATCAATTGATTCATTAGTTTTTCAGTTTTTGCAGCTGCATTCATGGTCGTTTGGTTATTTATTAGCCACTCCCGATTGCGATCGGGATCAGGATGTAAAAGAGTTTATTTTCCGATATATTCTGTTTATCAATCCTCTTGTGGCTTTTTATTTTATACTTTAATTATTGCTGTATTTTTTAGTTATTTCGTAATGCCTGAACCAGATTTTTCTTGCTCATATAAGAACGTCCCGGAATTCCCACTTTCATGGCCTGTTGGTACAATTCGGCTTTAGTCCATTCATCATAAGGTTTTGCCCTTCCACCTTTTTCACCTGCATCAGGCGTATTAGCAATTCGGGCTGCTTTTTCTTTGCTATAGCCTATTTCTAAAAGAGCTTGGTACTGTTTTTCGTTTTGAATTCTTGCATCTGGCATGACTGAAAAAATTTAAGGTTAATGATTTAGAAATATCTTATTCCCAAAATTCTTCAAAAAGCAGGAATTCTCTGTTATATAATTCTTGGTTTTATTTTCATAATTAAATCTATGTGGGATATTTGTAGTAAAAAAAATCCCATTCTACAGCTGCAGAATGGGATTTTTACAATTTAAAAGAAAGCAGTTTTTAATTTTTAACCACTTTTATTGTTGTGCTTTTGTTGTTATTATCTGTTATGGTTATAAAATAAATTCCGTTTACTAAAGACGACAAATCAACACTATTACTTTGTTTTGAATTTAAAACAACTTGTCCTAAAGTATTATGAACTACCATTTTTTGTATTGTATTTTCTCTTGACTGGACAGTAAACAATCCTTTTGTTGGATTTGGATACGCAATAATACTTTCAATTACAAAATCATCAGTACCCAACTGTTTGTCTACAATTTTGGTACTCACTGTATTGGTTTTGATATCAGGATTATAATCAAAGAAAATAGCTGCGTCATTGTTAAAAATATCTCCCAGCGAAACATTTGATTTTGGTTTGATTTTATAAGCAATATACCCATTTGATGCTTCTTCGTTTGTTATAGCACTAGGCAAGTATATGGCATCAAAAGTAAAATCAGCTTCTTTACCATCTTTTATGGTTACGGTATTATTATGACTATAACTTTCAATTTTAAGAGTAGTCCAGTCCAGTTTATCATCTAAAAGATTTGAAACTCTAACTCTTTGTGCATACGAATTTCCTTTATTCTGAAAACGAATAATATAATGCAGATATTCATCGGCGTTGTCTATCAAAACCTCTTCTCCTTCTAATACTCGAATATCATTTGGATCATATGAGCCTACAACGATTTGCTTTAAAACATATTCGTTGTCAATAGGTTTAGTATCTGCAGGAACAGGCACCGCAAGATTAAAAGATAGTTTATCTCCTAAAGTTGTAGTAGGAATTGTAAAAACTTTAAAGGTTACATCAATCGTTTTTGTTTCAAATGCTTTCAAATCTTTATAAGCAAACTGAATCGTATTAGCTGTTTTTGAATCTATCTGGTCTCCTGAAGAAATAAATTCAAGTTTCGAATCATCAAATTTCAAGGATAACAAACCGCTTTTGACTTTTGTACCATTGTTAGTAACATGAATTTTATATTTTGATGTAAATCCCGGTCTTGGTTCTCCGTAAGGATACATTCTAATTTCTAAATCTTCAAATAATGAACTTGGTTCTAAACAAAAGTCTACTACTTCGTTTTGATTTTTGGCCGTAAATGTCGAGACATATTTAGCAGGTGTTGCAGGATATTCTTTTAGCGATGACACTACAGAAGTTGTGTAAGTATTGACATCTGCAATAAAATCATAAGTTCCGTCCTGTTTTGTAAATGTCGAAAATGTATTAGTTCCGTTTGATGTAGAAACCAATAATAACGGAGCTTTTGGATCATTACTGTCGCAGCTATTATTATCAATATCTAAACGAATTGTTCCGCGTATGGTGTTTTTAAAAGGTCCCAGGTTTTCATACCAGGCTATTTTATCCTCCTTGATATCAGCTGCATATTTATCCAAACGCCCATCTGCATTAAAATCAGCAAATGTATCGGGTGTTAAATTCATAGTCGTACTGGATAAAACCTTAGCAGGTGACATTTTTCCGGCACCTAAATTTTCATGCCATGTTGTAGCCGTTTCGGTTATCATATTGTATACAATATCAATATCTCCATCGCTATCAGCATCATATAAAGATAATGTCGAAATTGCTTTTGCACTTGTAAATAAAATTTTACCTACTGCATAATTGCCTTTTCCGTCTAAGTTTTCGAACCAGCCAACATTTCTATTGCTATCACGATATACAAAATCAAGATCTTTATCATTATCTAAATCAGCCATATAAAGAATGTATACCTTTTCTTTAGTAATATCCTTAACATGTTCTGTGGTGAAATTTCCGGATCCGTCATTCTCATACCAAAATATTTTTCCATAATCTACTACAGCATAATCAATATTTCCGTCTTGATTAAAGTCCTCTATAAAACAATTATTAATATCAGATGTGCTGTTATATGGCAATGCTATTTTTTCTGCAAAAGCCCCTTTTCCTAAATTTTTAATTAAATATACTTTGTCTCTGCTTAAAGTAGCAATTACATCAATATTTCCATCTTTATTAACATCTGTAAAAAGTATGTACTTTGCATCTGAACCTGATGCAATAAGTCGCTGCTTCGAAAAATTTCCTGCTCCATCATTTTCAGACCAAAAAATGGAAACAACATCAGGAGAACCGTATACTAAACTTGTCGCCACTACATCTAAATCACCATCATTATCAATGTCCATAACAAAAAGATCACCAGGTATGTTTATCTCATCTGAGATAATAAATTGTTCTCCCGAAAAATCGCCTAAACCATTTGTGTTTTTATACCACGTAATTTTTTTATTATAAGATGTTGATACAATATCAATGTCTCCATCACCATCAAGATCTCCACTAACTATCTTATGAATTCCATAGGCATATTTCGAAACCTTTATTTCCTCAAAAACACCTTTTCCCTCAGTATTTTTAAAAAAAACAACATCATCGTTTAAAATAGCGACTACATCTTTGCTGCCATCGTTATTCATATCGCCTGCAGCAAAACTATAAAGGCGCGATGAAATCGATTTTATAATTTGTTCTGCCCCAAAAGTACCGGCGCCATTATTCTTAAACCAACTTACTTTATTTGCTTTGGTATAGTAAAACAGAATGTCTTTTTTGCCATCTGCGTCAAAATCTGTTAATAAAATTCTATAAAACTCCGCATTATAGATTCCAGAAAATTCTGGTACATTCACTAAAAATTTAGCGCCACTAAATGTCCCTTTTCCATCTTTATTTTCGTACCATTTTATATCTACTGAACCTCCGTTGTCATAAACAAAAACAATATCCTGATCACCGTCATTATCAATATCCTCACCCAGAAATTTCTTCTCCATCGAAAAAGGGGTTATCGTGGCCAATGAAGTAAACGAACCGTCAGTTTGCTGTATAAATGTTTTTAAATGATTGGTATATCTAATCACCAGATCCGGCAATTTATCTCCATTGATATCTATTGCAGAAAAGCTCAAAAAATCTGTAATAAGAGTTGAAATCTTAAAATTACCGGAACCATCATTTTTTAAACAATTTAACCAACTGCTTGAATAATTATTTGCGGTCATAATAAGTATATCGAGATCATTGTCATTATCTATATCTATAATCTGATAAGCGCTTAAACCCGTATCGCTAATATTATTAGCCGCATAAATTAAAACAGGACTGCTAAAAGTTCCCTGCCCGTCTGTATTTTTTATCCAGTAAACACCATCGCCTTTGGCAGACCATTTTCCCGTAAAAACTACATCTAAAAATCCGTCTTTATTGACATCAAAAACATCAATTCTTCCTCCCGAAGCGTCTGAAATTGTTATAGGTTTGCTAAAATCACCTGATCCGTTTAGGTTTTTATACCAAACAATTTCATCGCCTGCAACGGTAACAATATCCAAAAAACCATCTCCGTTAATGTCCGCCGTGGCAACCGCCTGTGGATTTTGAGAACCAAAAGATTTATCTATTACAATATGTTCCTGATAACCATTTTGAGCTGATACGGCTGTGGTAATAAATAAAAAGAAGAGTAATTTTTTTTTCATAAGCTACTGAAGTTTTAGTGCGGATTCTTTTTGTTAAATTTTCGAACGAACTTAGTAAATTAATATCAATTATCACTAAAAGACATGAAAAGTTCAACAGTTTTTAGATAACTCTTTACTCTTTGTTATATAAGCCTTGTAATTCCTAATTTGCAAATAGCTTTTGCAAAACTTCTGTTATATAGATTTTTTAATTTTTTCGATTAATTGTTTTTTAATCAAATCAAACTCAAAATCTCTTTCTGATGTATACAGATACAATATCAATCTCGCATTACTGTCTACCGCGCTTGTAACATCCGGAAAACTATTATTGATGAATTGTGTACTTTGAGAATTATATCCATTATAGGATCTGTCTATAAATAATTCTTTAGATTTTAAAGTCCAGTCTTCAATAGTAATGACATCTATTTCATTTTGATAATCTGCTAAAGCCTTATTGATAATTTCATCAATTTTACCCTTCTCTTTTTTAAAATCTATATTAATCATTTGTGGTTATTTTTGGGCGTTATGTTTTAGTCGTTATAAATATATACTATTGAACAAAACTTTTGATGTAAACTTTATAACTATCTTTTTGCCGAAAACGGTCAGACATGCGTTTTTTGATTATTTAGATTTCCAACAACTTTATGCTCACTGGAGGCAACAGAAGTGCTCGAAGGCTTAAAAAACAGGCTAAAAGCCTAATAATATTTAGCGTAATGCAATGCAATAAGAACTCAATTAAGCGAGATAATCGTCCTGAAAGACAAAAGAAAATAAGTACTATATATTTTAAGAAAAGATGACTTTGTCAGAAAATAATAATATAATTTAATGAAGATTTTTTTGCGATTAGGCGTTCGCCCTTACAGGGCTAAAAAAAAGAATGTTCTTGTTCATAGTGCTTCGCACCATGCTATTGCTAAAGCTCTTTCAGAGCAACAAGTCTGCAATACCTATGTTTGGGAACAATTTGAATTGTAAATCTATTGTAGGGTTAAGTGTAAATATGTAAGATGCTCGCCAGCTGGGATTCAAACCTCTAAATTCATTACGCAATCAAGCCCAATCCAAAAAAACACTCAATCACATTTTACCTTTTTATAATCTCCCGTTTTATCATCATATTCCATACAGGTTTGCTTTATTAAAACCATTTTATTGTTTACTACTTTATATTCTGCAGTAATAACACTTCTGCCTGCACAACATTGGTTGTGTTCTGAAATTCTCTTTGTTTTGCTGTCAAATTGTAACGAAGTTCCGCTAAAACTGCTTTCAAAATATTTGCCTGTTGTAGGATTATATAAAAAATACAATCTTGAAGTGTTAGGGCCGGCATAACTGGATTCAAAAACAGAGAAATCTTCTATACCGTCAAAATTATAATCATCAACCATTATATTGTTTAGTCCCCATAACTGGCATTCTAATGCTATTTGCTGAATTAGCTTGTCTGTCTTTTTTTCCAGAATTTTAATTCCGGTTATCATGGGAGAATCATCTTTCTTTTTTGAAAGCACCAATTTAAAATATTTCCCCTTTAAAGAAACAGGCTGCAAAATTTCTTTATTTTTCCATTCAGAACCTGCATCGTCAATTTCAAACACTTTCACTAAACTAATTTGAAGTTCTTTATTTGTGTTTAAATCTTGCCACTTTCCTTCCAGCTTTTTGTTTTTGGAGTCGAAATTTTCAAAAATCAATTGTGCAGTTTCTTTACCATTTTTATCTTTTTCATAAAAGGTTAGTATTCCCTGTTTAAGAGTTCCGCTTATTTGAATTGGTGTATCGTAATTTGTATAAGCATAAATGGCATTTCCCGAACCTTCAGAATCAATATCAGTTATAAATTCTATTGGATATTTATCTATAAAGCCTGTATAAGTTATTTGTGCAGATAAATGAATAGAAATTAAAAGCAGGAATGCGATAAATATTCTTGATACTTCATTGTTTGTTATCATAGGATAATTTGATTCGGTTAAAATGATGTCGCTTTTTGTTTTGCGAATATAATACTATTTGTATCACGCATTATTTGTTAAAATTCAAATCCTGTAACATTATCCAAAAATACTGTAAGACATTCTTCACACAATCTGAATAATTTTACATTATAACATTTAAACGATTAAATCATGAAAAAAATACTTTTAGCCGGAACAGCAATTTTAGGAGCAGGATTACTTATTTTATCTTTAAATTCTTGTAAAAATGAAAACAAACAAGAAGATCCTAAAGAAGTAGCTGAAGATGCAAACGAAGCAAAATTTGATACTATTAATAATAAAGAAGATGATTCTGAATTTTTAGTGGATCAGGCAGAAATTAATTTAGCCGAGATTGAACTTGGAAAATTAGCGCAACAAAAAGGTACTAATGCAGAAGTGAAAAAATTTGGTAAAATGCTTGTTGACGAGCATACTAAATCAGCATCTGAAGTAAGCGCTTTGGCAAAAGCTAAAAATTTTACTCTACCAACTTCTTTAACTGAAGACGGACAAGAAGAGTATAAAAAATTAAACGAAAAATCAGGTCTTGATTTTGATAAAAAATTCGTAGACATGATGATCGATGGTCACGAAAAAGCAATTGACAAATTGCAAAAAGCATCAAAAGATGCTACTGATAATGATGTTAAGCTTTGGGCATCGAATAATATAGCACCGCTAACCGCTCATTTAGAGCATGCGAAATTGCTAAAACAAAATTTAGATAAAAAATAAATTTAATTGGTTATTATTTATTTTCAAAAACCCCTCAAGAGTTGAATTGCTTGAGGGGTTTCTTTTTTTTAAAGATTCTGAGAGGCTAAGATGCTAAGGTTCTGAGTTTTTTTTCTTAGACTCAAAAAAAGACAATAATTTATCGTAGAGATGCATTATAGTGCGTCTTTTTAAGTTCACTCATTATATCGGATTGTGTAAGGATGGACTATGAAACATCAAAAGGTTTGAAAAACTTAGAATATCAGGACCTTAGAACCTTAAGAAAGATCCCCAGCAATCTTTTTCCCTTTATAAAAAACTCCTTCTCTTTTAGGTAAACGTGCTACGGCTTCGGCGGAACAACTTGCTTTTACTAATATAAAATTAGCTTCGTTATCGACTGCTGGCCAAACGCGGGTTCCGGCATCGTTAAGGGGTAAAATTTCATCTTTTGTTGCGACATGCAAAGCTCTGCTTAAATTATACTCGTCTGTCCAGCCGTAAAGCTGCGCACATAATTTTGCTTTTTCGAGCATATCACAAGTTCCGAAAGGCTGCCAGTGATCGACAATACTATCGGTTCCTGTCATTAGTTTTACGCCGTACTTCTTCAATGTTGGAATTGGCATTATCGTTTTCCCAATCGGAATTCCTGAGACTACTCCTATTCCCAGATTTCCCATTTGTTCGGCGATTTTCTCGAGATCTTTTGCATCCATTTTGGCAAGCGCAAAACCGTGACTTATATAGGTTTTTCCTTGTAACTGTTTATTTTCTTCGGTTTTTTTAATCATGTATTCGATGGCCGCTTTACCAGATGGTATCGATTCATGCAAGTGTATGTCGACACCTTTATTATTATCAATTGCAATTTGAAACATGACATCAAGCGATTTCTCCATATTGCCATCGACATTTGTTGGGTCAAGTCCGCCTATGAAATCAATTCCCATCGAAGCCGCTTCTCTTAACAAAGGTTCACATTTTGAATATAAGATTCCGTGTTGCGGAAAAGCTACAATTTCAGATCCAAAATTATCTTTATTTTTATCTAAAGCTGCTTGTAAATGTTCGAGACTTTTTAGTCCGCTTACGGGATCAATATTACATTGGCAACGCGCAAAATAACTTCCCTGGCTTTGCATTAGTTTAATGGCTTCTTCGGCTTTATGCTGAGAATCCGGTAATAATTGCGGAATCAACTTTTGCTCCAGCGTAATCATATCTTTTACTGTATATCCTTTTCTTGGCGCTGCATTCCAGATTCCGCTGCCATAGTACGTTTTATCAATATGAATGTGCATATCGCGCAATCCCGGAAGCATCAAAAATCCTTTGGCATCAACCGTTTTCAACTTCAAAGCCGACTTTCCTGTCGTTATACTTTTTATTTTACCATTGGCAATATGAATAGTATAAAGCGCAGTTTTAGTAGCAATTACTTCATTTTTATCGTTGTATTCAAAACCATCTTCTAATCGTACATTCATTAAAAGATATTCGTTTAAAGCTGTTTTGTTTTCTTCGGGTAAAACCTGCGCAACGGCATTTCCTCCAATTCCCGAAAACAAAGCGGCTCCGGTTGCTGCAGCTCCTAATCCTAAGAATTTTTTTCGGCTTATTGTATGCTCTTCCATAAATTATATTTTATCTTCTTTGAGTTTGTTATATGTTTTTACAATAACACCCTAATAATCAACAGTATTATTACATTGCAAAAATCGTTATAAACTTAAAATGATAACGGTAATATTGCGGAGAAAGATGGTAAAAATTATAATTTTTTAAAATCACCCGGAGTTTTTCCGGCATATTTTTTAAAGACTTTGGTAAAATAAGTATTATCATTAAAACCAAGTTGGTAGCCGATTTCTTTTATAGACAAATCGGTACTGGTAAGCAAACGTTTGGCTTCAAGAATGGTTCTTTGCCTTATGACATCACTTGCCGGAACCTTTAAATATTTCTGCGAAAGAATATTGAGGTAATTAGAGGTAATATTTAATTTATCGGCATAAAAATTCACCGAAGGCTCTTTATTAAAATAATCATCAATCAAAATAGTAAAGCCTTTTATTATTTTCTCAGGCTTGGTCGATGAATCGTGTTCAGGAAATTGATTCAAATATTGCTTTTGCAATAATTTGAGGAGTAAATGCAAACGGAGTAAAACTATTTCTTTGGTAAGTGTATCGTTATCAGATAATAGTAATTCTATTTCATGCAAATGATTTTTAAATTCCTCAAATTCATTTTTATCTAAAGAAAGGCAAGACGGAACACTTTGCCCAAAAAAAGGAAATTTTCCTAAATTCGAAAAAATACTAACCACATCCGCCGAAAGCATCAGCTGAAAACCCGAAGTATCAACATCAAGCGACCAGTTGTGAACTTGTCCGGGCCTGATAAAATATACCTGATAATCATTTACTGTATATTGTGTAAAATCGACATTGTGAAATCCAGAACCTTTCTCTACAAAAAATACCAGATAAAAGTCGTGCTTATGTGGCTGCTCGAATTCGTTTCTTCCTTTAACACTATGACGAAATAAGGTAATCCCCAAAGTTTCTTCTCCAAGTATATTGCCAACAGATAAAACAGGAATAGAATGCTTTTGCAAAAGAAAGAGATTTAGTTGTTCAGTTTCAAAATTAAATAATTAAATGATATAAGTTTTAAAAGAATAAAAAAAGGTCTGACATTATAAAGTCAGACCTTTTTAAGCATTTATTATAAACAATGTATTTAAACTTTGCTTCCTAGCGCCTTTGCGAGATTCTTTTTTTTTAAGCTTAACTTAATGAAATTGAGCTAGCAAAAGCAAAGGCAAAAAGTTTAAACTTAGAATCTCAGAACCTTAGTCCCTTAGTTACTTAAGCGAAGCCATATCAATTACAAAACGGTACTTAATATCTCCTTTTAATAATCTTTCGTAAGCATCGTTTACTTCATTAACACCAATAATTTCGATGTCTGCCGTAATGTTATGTTCTGCGCAGAAGTCAAGCATTTCCTGAGTTTCGGCAATTCCGCCAATATTAGAACCTGCAAAACTTCTTCTGCCTAATAAAAGACTAAATGACGTTACCGGAAGCGGTTCCATAGGAGCGCCAACTAATGTAAGAGTTCCATCTACTTTAAGTAAATTCAAATAAGAATCTATATTATGTTCCGCCGATACACAGTCTAAAATAAAGTTAAGCGATTTGGCATACTTCGCCATTTGTTCCGGATCTGTAGACAATACAACTTCATCGGCACCCAAACGTTTTGCATCTTCGGTCTTAGACAATGAGGTAGTAAAAACAACGACATGAGCGCCCATTGCTTTTGCTAATTTGATTCCCATATGTCCTAAACCGCCAATACCAACGATACCCACTTTTTGTCCGGGACCCACTTTCCAGTGTTTAAGCGGAGAATAAGTTGTAATTCCGGCACATAATAAAGGAGCAACTCCTGCAAGATCTAGTTTGTCTGAAATATGCAATACATAATTTTCATCGACTACGATACTTTGAGAATACCCTCCAAAAGTTTGGCCGCCTAAATGAACGTCAGGAGAATTGAACGTTAATGTGTTTCCAGGATCGCAAAATTGCTCTAATCCGTCTTTACAATGCTCACATTCTCTGCAAGAATCGACCATACAGCCTACTCCGGCTAAATCGCCCACTTTAAAACCTTTTACGTGGTCGCCGACTTTTGTTATGCGACCCACAATTTCATGTCCGGGAACTATTGGGTAAATAGTTCCGTGCCATTCGTTTCTCGCCGAGTGTAAATCGGAATGGCAGATGCCGCAATATAAAATTTCAATTTCTACGTCATGCGATAATACCGCTCTACGCTGAATGTCTAATGTATGTAAAGGTGCTTCGGCAGCTTCTGTTCCAAAGGCTTTTATGTTTTTTGTTTCCATTAAAAGTATTTTTTTTAAGTTTCAGGTTTAAAAAATGCCACGAAGGCGCTACGACACAAAGTTTTTTTTCTTTATGTTGCGTGAAAAAAAATATTTTTTCGCTCAAAGTCGCAGAGTTGCAAAATTTTCTTTTTAAATATGTTTTTAAGATTCTCCGTTTTTTACTTAGTAACTCAGAATCTTAGCAACTCAGAAACTTAGACTATTTTCCAAAAGCAAAATACTCTTCATCGGTTACACTTTCTAACCAAATTCCTTTTCCTTTATCTATTTCTGTAATAATGCTAATGTGCGAAAATTTGCTAAAAGGTGTTGCGCCATACCAATGTTCTACGCCAGGTAAAATGGTAACTACCTCATCTTTATGAAGCAAACGAATGGCAGTACCTTTTTCCTGAAAATAACCAATTCCGTCTGTTGCGATAAATAATTGTAAGCTTGCATTAATATGCCATTTGCATCTCGAACCGGGCTCAAAGGAAATTTCTTTAATCATGGTATTGTCCGGATGAATATTGCTGGTTTGTTTTTTATAAGAAACATTACCAGTCATGAAAGTATTAGGGATTTTTCCCTCTTCAATAGCAGAAGTATAAAGTGTTGACATAAATAGATTTTTTGAGATTGATTTTATTTAAATAAGATCTAACAAAACCGTTAATTAATGGTTAGATCTCTCCAAACAACACTTTTACTTTAGTTATTTAAAGCTATTGTATTGTTCGTCAGTTACTGGTTCAAGCCAGTCTACAATACCTTTTTCGGTATTGGTACTAATTGCAATGTGGGTAAATTCACTATCCGGAGAAGCTCCGTGCCAATGCTTTAGGTCGGGCGGAATATTTACAACATCACCTGCCTGAAGCAACTGAATTGGTTTTCCTTCTTCCTGATAATATCCTGTTCCTTGTGTTACAATTAGAATTTGCCCGCCTGGATGTGTATGCCAATTGTTTCTTGCACCTGCTTCGAAAACTACATTACCCACTGCAGTATTTAAAACCGGATCATTTGGAACCAACATTTTCACCCATGCTTTTCCTGTAAAATAATCCGCTGAAGCTAGATCTCCTTTAGGAAAAATAGTTTCATTTAATTGATTTTCTGGTTCTTTCATAATTATTTTGTTTTGTATATCAGTGCTGGAAACTAAATCATAAAGCTAGAATGCGCTTTGTAGAAGTTATATTTAGTCAGCGAAAAACCGATAGAGGTTAATACTAATTATTTCAGGGCAAAATTACTTTAGCAACGATAATCAGAAATAACAATATTCAAACAAAAAATTAAGAATATGAAACAATTTACGATCTTAACGATTTTGGTATCGTTCCCGTAAGTCTTTTGAAATAATTATTAAAATAACTCGGATATTCAAATCCAAGCGAATAGCCAATATCCGATATGCTCCAATCTGTGTGTTGCAGCAATGCTTTGGCTTCGCCAATGATTCTCTCGGTAATATGTGCTGTTGTTGGCTTTCCGGTAATTTCTTTTACAGAACGGTTCAAATGATTTACGTGTACAGCCAGACTTTGTGCATAATCCTGAGGCGTTTTTAACGCCAGGGGTTCATTTTTTGTTTCTATAGGAAATTGTCTTTCCAGTAATTCTAAAAATAATGAGGTAATTCTCGAAGAGGCATTTTTATGTTTAAAGAAATTTTCTGTAGGCTGCATTTTCATCGATTCATGAATAATCAGGTTGACATAGCTGCGCATCAAATCATCTTTAAAAACATAATCGGTTTCATATTCCTGAATCATTTTCTCAAACAATGAATCTATAAACAGCTTTTGTTCAGTATTTAAAGAAAAAATGGGCGTGCCTCCTATTTTAAACAAAGGCGATTCATGAAGTGTTTCTGATCGGTCTTTTGCTTTTAGAAATTCTTCTGTAAAAACACAGGCATAACCTTCGTATCCTTCAGAAATAGTTTCCCAGGAATAGGGAATAATCGGATTACCGAAAAACAGAATCGTTCCGTCGGTTTCTATTCCGCGGTCAGCATATTGTATAACACTTTTACTGGTATTAATGCAAATCTTATAAAAATCCCTGCGGCTGTAAACCGGAATTTTACTTTGATCTCCATTTATCTGATATACTTTAAAACCTTTCAGCTTTAAATCTGAAGTAAAATCGCAATTCTGAGTTTCTGTCTGATTATTCATTTTGCAAAGTTATGAAAATCAAATAAAAAAAATAGTTTCAGGTTTTATTTTGTTTTAGGTTTGAAATGAGAATAAAAAGTTAACCACAGAGTTACACAAAGTTTTTCACAAAGTTTCGCAAAGTTTTTTAACCACAGATTAAAAAGATCAGCACAGATTTTCGACATCTTTTTAATCTGTGATTATTCTTTTTATTTTCATTCTCTGTGAATCTTTGTGAAAAACTTTGTGTAACTCTGTGTAACTCTGTGGTAAAAATAATCTGCTTTAATTTTCAATACAATACAGAGAAAACCTCAAACAAAATAACTCCCCAAAAAATTGTAAAATTATACCAATCGGTATATATTTGTGTTTAAATTACCAATTATGAGTAAAGCTGAAAGAACAAAGAATTTTATTATCGAGAAAACGGCTCCTCTTTTTAATATGAAAGGATACAGCGGCACTTCTATGAGTGATATTACTGCAGCAACCGGACTTACAAAAGGAAGCATTTATGGCAATTTCGAAAATAAAGATGAAGTGGCAATTGCTGCTTTTAAATTTAATGTAAAAGAGCTTCAGGATATTTTTGCCAGCGAAATAGAAAAGCAAACTTCTTATAAAGACAAACTATTGGTATACCCAAGATTATATTCTGATCATTACGACTTACTGGTTACAAAAGGCGGCTGCCCTATTATTAATACCGCTACAGAAGCTGACGACACACATCCTGTTTTGCGAAAAAAAGTCGAAAATACCATTCTTGCCTGGAAAGATAAACTCGTCAACTTTATCGAACAAGGAATTGTAGCAGGAGAATTTAAAGCCAAAAATATTGATTCTGAGAAAACAGCATTAACCATAATCGCTATTATCGAAGGTGCTGTAATGATTGCTAAAATCACCGGAAATTCTTCGAACTTATCTAACATCATGCTTTCATTAACTAAAATCATCGACGACTTAGAATAAAAATAATCAGTAAAAATTGCTTTTTTTTGAATAAAAATATACCGATCAGTATTAAAATATAAATATAAACTTAATGGAAAAACTAACGAGATTACAAGTATTGCAAAATCATATTGACAGAGAATTTATAGCATCTCCATCGCCTTTTATGCTTTGGATGAAACCTATAGTAGTCGTTGCCGAAGAAGGCACGGTTACTTTTAAATATTTAGTCCGTGAGGAAATGTCGAATCCGGTAAAGAGCCTGCACGGTGGGGTTACGGCTGCTATTGCCGATGATTGCATTGGCGCGACAATGTTTTCTCTTGATGAAGAAACTTTTTACACGACTATAAATCTTGTTGTAGATTACTTTGCTCCTGCTTTTGTTGGAGATACGATTCTGGCAAAGACGGCTATTATTAGAAAAGGAAAACAAATCGTAAATGCGCAATGCGAAATCTGGAATAAGGATCAAACGAGATTAATTGCAAGGGCCACTTCTAATCTTCTCAAAACTAATATTGTCAAGAAAGAATTGTAACTGATTTTTTTTATCTTCTTTAATAAAGGCTTGATTTTTTAAACACACAGAAACATAGATTTATAGAAACAAATTTATTTCTTTATCCTTTTTAACTATCAATCTATGTCTCTGCGTATAAAATTATATTCCTAGTTTTTCTTTTGATTAATATTCAAAACAGTTGGCTTTAATCCTTTGGCGGAAGCCGATAAAACAACTTCGCTTCCGCTTTCATTTTTCTGAACAATGATTTGAGCATAACCGTTAAACAATTTACGTTTCCAAGGTTCTGATGGCGTTATTACTCTGATAATTCCTGGATCTGTATTCATAACATCCCAATCTTTTACTTTTTGCAAAGGCGAAGCCCTGATTGTTATGATATTGCTTCCTTCTTTTAAAACCGATTTGTTAAGATGGTATTTTTGAGGATCATCTGTATTGGCAGTAACCAAATTTCCGTTGACAAACACCGATTCGTTTACGCCAATTTTTTTATAAAAGAAATCAACACTATTTGATTGTAAATTATTTTTCAACTCAAATTTTCCTCTGTAAATATATGCCGAAGCCTGATTTTTATAATCTCTGTCTTTAAAAGCTTCCTTCCATGCATTCGATTCATCCAAAGCAGATTGATTTGCATTATCAACATATGCCTGTTTTCTTTCTTCAAAATTAGTAATAGGAACAAGAGTAATATCATCAATAAACTGATCTTTTTCTAATGATGTTGGATCACCATTTCCTACGCCCAAAATTTTTCCGCCTTTAATATCAAATGTAATCTCATCGTTTGCCGTTGGAATATGCAACCCTTTTTTATCCAAAACTTCAACCGTTATTACGGAAACATTTGCATTTGAAGGATTTTCAGCATCTACAGAAAGTTTAATGTTTTCAGCATTTTCGGTTGTTTTTTGAATATCGGTCACAATCTTTTTGCCGTTTTTATATCCAATGGCTTCCAGCGTTCCGGGTGTATAGTTTACTTTCCATTCTAAATGGCCGTATTGTTCCATTTTCTTTTTTCCCAGGCTCTTTTTATTCAGGTAAAGCTCTACTTCATCACAATTCGAATGTACCCAAACGTCGATTTCTTTGCCTTCCATTCCACTCCAGTTCCAATGTGGCATGATATGCAGAACAGGAACATTTCCCCACCATGATTTTAGATAAAATACATTGTCCTTTGGGAAACCGCAAACATCCATCATCCCAAAATAAGATGTCACCGAGGGCCATCCATAAGGCGTTGGTTCTCCGCGATAATCAAAACCGGTCCAGATAAACATTCCCGCCAGATAAGGTCTTGACGCATAAAACTTCCAGCCTTCTTCGATACTATAAAAAGTTGGACGGGGTTTCTTGTCATACGCACTTTGGTAATGTTTGGCATCATCTGTAAAATAAATTCCCCTGGTCGCAAATGTAGAACCTTCCTCTGTTCCCATTCCGGGTTGATTTTTAAACTCATTTCTATGGGCATCGATATCGCCGTTGCCCATATAATTATAGCCCATAATCTCGACTACAGACGAAATACCACTTTTAAAACCACTGCTGATTCCAACAGTTACAGGTCTTGTAGCGTCTAAACTTTTTGCAAATTCCTGCATCACATTCGTAATGCGTTCGCCCACGATTCCGCCTTCAATATTCCATTCCTCATTTCCTACCGACCAGCAAATAATACTGGGATGATTGCGATCGCGCTCGATTAAACGTTTTAAATCATTGAGATGATAATGATTAATTCCCATTAAACGGGTTTCATCAATTACCAGCATTCCGAGTTCATCACAGGCTTTTAGTAATTCGGGCGTTGGCGGATGGTGCGAACATCGATACGCATTCGAACCCATTTCTTTCAGCTTTTTTATACGGTAATATTGCAATTCATCCGGCAACGCAGTTCCTATTCCGGCATGATCCTGATGATTATTGGTACCTTTTAGTTTTATAGCTTTTCCGTTAAGAAAAAAACCTTTTTCAGGATCAAATTTGATTGTTCTGATTCCGAAACTCGTTTCATAGCTGTCTATTAATTTTCCGTCTTTTCTAATTTGAGTAATCAAACGATATAAATTAGGACTTTCAATATCCCATAAAAGTGGATTTTTCACAGTCAATTTTAAAATATAATTACCTGTTTTATAAAATTCAGGCGCATTTACATCTTCAAAAGAAAATCCAACTTGTTTGCTTTCACGATCAAAAATCGTCTGAACAACTTCAATCGGACCTTTATAATTCCCTTTGTTTTCAATGGTTACATTAGCAGTAACTTCTGCCAAATTTTCTTTAATGTCAGATGTTACATAAGTTCCGTTTTGAGCAATATGAATTGGGTTTGTTTTTTGCAGATAAACATGTCTGTAAATTCCCGCGCCTTCGTAAAACCAGCCTTCTTCCATCGAAGCGTCTGCGCGAACAACGATTGTATTTTCGCCACCATAATTTACATAGGCCGTCACATCATATTCAAAACCATTATAACCGCTTTCTTCTGTTCCCAGGAAATAGCCGTTAAAAAATACTTTCGAATTTCTAAAAACACCATCAAATTTCAGCGAGATAATTTTTCCCTGATCGCTTTGCGGAATATTGATTTTTTTTCGATACCAGCCAATACTCTTTTCAGGAAAACCTTTTCCTGCGGTTTTAAATCCGTGGCTGAAACTGCCTTTTTCGCTAAATTCCTGTTCAACAGCCCAATCGTGTGGCAGATCGAGTTTTCGCCAGGCACGGTCATCAAAATCTTTGGCTGCCGGTCCGTCTCCAAATCCTGTTTTGGTTAAGTATGAAAAATAGCCTTCGGCATGACCGAAATCTTTTTTTGTATCATATAAATGGCCCAACGAAAAACGCCAGTCTTTATCGATTAAAATTAATTCCCGATCTGATTTATTTTGAGCGAATGAGGCAATAGATATCAAAAAGATAAAATACAATAGTATTTTTTTGGCAGAAGTAGTTTTCATAAAAATGTGGTTAGCTAGCAGCGATAAAAATATTGTTTTTAAACCTATTAAAATAATAGTATTTTATCAAAATATGATCGTATATACTTTTATACTTATGTTGAAAATTAGACTATAAAAAATTTAGAATCATTCTACGCGCTATCCTGTGTTAAATTATTGTCTTTTAATGTAATTTTATCTTGAATTTCAAATAAAAAAAGTATTATCATGAGTGTTATTAAAGACGAAAATACGCTTCTTAATACTATTAAGCGCATTGACCAAAAAATCGATAAACTAAATGATCAAAAAATAATTGCCTTTTTTGAATCACTTGGCTTAACAGAAAGAGAAGATATCCCGCCGGCGACAAATTTCCTGAAATGGGAAACCATACTTGTTGTTGTGCCCAACAGACATATATCGCACGAATTAAAGTATTATAAATATTCGATTGCAAGGCTTTCATTTGTTACCAACCCGAATGCAAAAAAAATTCATCTTTTTGATTTTAAAGAATGGCAAAACATCACCCGAAACAAAACCCAGTTTCAGGTTAGAGAATTGCTGAAGAATAATTTTGGCGGTGAAAAAAATCATGAAGAAAGATTAAATTGAGTTTGTAAAAAAAAATTCCTGTTCGCTGATATTTGTTTATTACAGCAAATGAAAATATTTTTATCTGGTATTTTAAAAGAAGTTAAGTTCATAAAGCTAAGTCAGTACAAAGCTTTGTGAACTTTTCCTTTTTTATATAATATACCATTTTCTGCTGTAATTTTCCTCTTCCTCCAAAATTCCAAACCGATTATTAATCAGCACTAAATCAATACATTAATCATATAAAAAACAATACAGCCTCTTCCTTAATAAAATATAATTCCTTATATTTCAGAGACTTAAAAAGGACTTCTTTATTACTTGTTATTCACGAGCAATAAAGCTGTCAACAAAGTTCTTTTGAAAATATAACTAATCTTTTATTCTATGGAAACAAAGTTTGATATTATTGTTATTGGTTCAGGGCCTGGCGGATATGCATCGGCCATTAGATGTTCGCAATTGGGTTATAAAACGGCTATCGTCGAAAAATACAAAGCACTAGGCGGCACTTGTACGAATGTAGGTTGCATCCCTACAAAAGCACTTCTTGACAGCACAGAACATTATCATGAAGCTGCAACCAAATTTGCCACTCACGGCATCATAACAGGAAAATTAAGTCTCGACTTTCCGCAATTCATCAAAAGAAAATCAGAAGTTGTAGAGCAAAATATTGCAGGACTAAACTTTTTGATGAAGAAGAATAAAATTGAAGTTTTTGAAGGATTTGCTTCTTTTTTGAATGATAAAGAAATTAATGTAAAAGCAACAGACGGCTCTTCCTCTACTATTTCCGCTACGCATTATATTATTGCAACAGGCTCGAAACCAGCTACAATTCCCGGAGTCGAAATCGATAAAAAACGAATTATAACTTCGACTGAAGCACTTTCTCTTCCTGACAAACCCAAAACAATGGTCATTATTGGCGGCGGTGTAATTGGCGTAGAAATGGCTTCTATTTATGCCCGAATTGGAGTTGAAGTTACCATAATTGAATATGCCGACAGCCTGATCCCTACAATGGATAAAGAACTGGGAAAAGAACTCAAAAAGATATTCTCTAAGCAAAATATCAAGATTTTGCTTAGTCATAAAGTACAATCGGCTAAAAATAACGGTAAAAATGCAACGGTTACTTTTCTTGATACTGCAAATGCCACACAAGAAATTACTGCCGATTATTGTCTGGTTGCCGTGGGAAGAAAGCCGTATACTGAAGGATTAGGATTAGAAAATACTCCAGTAGAAGTAGATACTAAAGGCCGAATTGTAACCAATGAAAAACTGCAAACCAAAGCCGAAAATATTTATGCTATTGGCGATGTGGTTGCCGGAGCCATGCTCGCGCATAAAGCAGAGGAAGAAGGAATATTTGTAGCCGAAACGATCAACGGACAAAAACCACACATTAATTACAGATTGATTCCGGGAGTGGTTTATACATGGCCGGAAGTCGCTTCTGTAGGCTATACTGAAGAAGAACTGAAAGAAAAAGGAATTGAATATCGGGTAGGGAAATTTCCGTTTTCGGCAAGTGCCAGAGCGAGGGCCGCTTTAGAAAAAGATGGTTTCTCGAAAGTACTTTCAGATCCTAAATACGGCGAACTTTTAGGTATGCACATCATTGGCCCGAGAGCCGCAGATCTCATTGCGCAAGGCGTTATAGGAATGGAATATGAAGTAACAGACGAAGATATGTTCAGAATTTCATATGCGCACCCCACCTACTCTGAAACCCTGAAAGAAGCCTATATGATTGCATCGGGACAAGGAGCTATAAATATTTAAAAATTTGTTTCAGGTTTTCTTTGTTTCAGGTTTCAGGTTTGAAATGAGAACACAAATTTAACCGCACAGCATGCAAGATTCACGGCAAGGTTCGGTAAATTTTTTTAATCTCGCAAAGGCGCCAATTTTTTATTTTATTCGCTGTAATCTAAAAAAGATAAGTTCGTAAAGTTAATTGATAAAGCTTTGCGTTCATTGCGTTTGTCAATACAAGATATTATAAAAATACTTGCGTGCTTTGCGGTTAAATCAGCAAACAGTAAAACCTGAAATGAAGAAAACCTTAAACTAAAAATAAAATGAAAACTTCAAACAACACTATTCTAATTACTGGCGGCGGATCAGGCATTGGATACGAAATTGCAAAACTATTTTCTGCTGATAATAAAGTCATTATTACAGGAAGAAATGCCGAAAAACTGGAAAAAGCAGTTTTGAGTTTAAAAAATGTAACCGGAATAGTTTCAGACATTAACAAAGAAGCCGATGTCTTAAAACTGACAAAACAATTAAACGAAGATTTTCCTAACCTAAATATTGTAATTAACAATGCGGGGTTAGCCCACTATTTTAAGTTAACAGATGAAAATGCCAATGCGTTCGAAAAAGCCAGTGAAGAAATCCTGACGAATTATCTTTCGGTTGTAAGACTTACCGAAAAATTGCTGCCTTTGCTTCAAAAACAGCCCGAAGCTGCTTTTGTAAATGTTTCGTCTATTGCTGCTTTTTCTCCCGGATATACACTTCCGGGTTATGCGGTAAGTAAAGCGGCGCTTCACTCCTATTCTCAGGTATTAAGGGTTTCATTGGAAAAACAGGAAAAACAGCCACTTGTAAAGGTTTTTGAATTGATGCCTCCTTTAGTAAATACTGAGTTTTCTAAAGCAATTGGTGGTGAAAATGGTATAAGTCCGGAACAAGTTGCTTTAGAGCTTAAACAAGGAATAGAAACTGATACATATGAAATTCATGTTGGCCCAACAGCTGATTTTTATAAATTGTATTTGTCTTCTCCTGAAAATGCGTTACAGGCAATGAACGCGAATAGGAAATAATTGGTTTCAGGTTTCAGGTTTCAGGTTTTCCCAACCTTTGTCAAAGTTTAAAACTTTGACAAAGGTAACAATGTGAGAGATTGAGAATACAGGCAACTTGAAACATGAAACAAAGAAAACCTGAAACAATCGAACCCTTTTACATCTTAATCTCAAAAATCCTGGCAAAATTACGCTCTAATTTTTTTCTCTTTCTTTCTTCTTTCCATCTTGAATAAAAAATGAGAATAAGCAAAAACAAGCTTACAATTGTGGTGGCTCTTCTGAGTCCTCTTCCAAAAAAAAGAAAAAAGACATTTATTGCGATTAGAAAAACTACGGGAGAAAATCTTGTCCAGATCAACTGAAATTTACTGTTGGGTTCAACGATATAACTTACTTTAAGAACATTATTGATATTCTTGTAATTTCCTCTTATAATAAAATAAGTTGGCGATGTTCTGGAATTGATAGTCAGGCGAAAACTTTTATCATCAAAAAGTCCATAAAATGGTTTGCTTTCTCCAAATCTGGGAAATATTCTAAAAAGGCTTAAGTTTACTTTTAGAGAACCAATTTCTGTATTGTTTTCTAATCTTCTGCGAAATTCAGATAAACTGAGTTTTGATTCCATTTAAGTACTATTTAAAAAACAAATTACAGTCTTTTTATAAGTTCTTTTACTCTTGTAAAAACATAATTTGCTTTTTCGTCAAAAACAACCATATCAAAATCGCTGCTTCCTTCAATAAAATGGCCTTCTTTTTTGGTATCTGAATATACGTTTTCAAAATACAGATCGCGTTTTTTTATCCAGTCCAACTGTTCTTTTTTTAATCGGGATTGTTCTTTAGAACTTAATTTTAGTTTTAAATTCCTGTAAGCAACATTCAATAAACTATCGGATTGATTGTAATATTCAATCGCACAATTTTTCATACCGCTACCGCTGTTTAAACAATGCTGATAAGAGGTTTTAAACTTATTAACAGTCTCTATTGTTTGTGCACTACACTGAAATGCAGCCAAAATAAAGAATAGGAATACTGATCTTTGAATCATGATGATATAGTCATTTATTGTTATACTTTTTTTGAAATAGCAATATACTCAAAGTTTTGATTAGTTCCCGTTTTTTACTGCGCCGTCAACAAACTTTTAAGCATATCTTCCAAAGCTTTTCCGTGAATGTTTTTAGCCAGGATGATTCCGTTTTTGTCTACTAAAAAGTTTAAAGGTACTGATTGCAGCATATAATCGCCAACAACAGGAGATTGCCAATATTTCAAATCACTTACTTGTGTCCATGTCAATTTTTGCCTTGCGATAGCGCCCAGCCAAAGCGGCTTTTTAGTATCCATAGAAACGCTGTAAATAGAAAACTTGCCTGCGTAGGTACTGTTTAATTTTATTAATTGCGGATGTTCTTTTATACAAGGCCCGCACCATGAAGCCCAAAAGTCGATTAAAACTAAATCTCCTCTTAAAGACGAAAGTGCCACATTATTTCCTTTTGTGTCCGGAAGATCGATTTCCGGGGCAATATCACCAACATCGGTTCCCACAACCTGAGCTTTTGACGTCGTTATTATGCACAATAAAAGTCCTAGAATAAGTAAAGTTTTCTTCATAATTTGATTAAGTTATTTATTTGGGGGCTTGTTTTTTTTTTAAATCTCGCAAAGGCGCAGAGCCGCAAAGTTTTATTTCTTATAAGCTTTTATTTTTTGTGTCTTGGCGCCTTTGCGAGATTAATTTTCACAAGCAAATATAAATTTTCTTTATTAAAATCTCCCGCTTTCACCTTCCTTCATCTTAATTTTTTATTAAATAATTATCTTGTAAATTGGCATATCGGGAAAAGTCGATATATTTGCACGATGGAACCAATAGAAATCTTTAAGGCACTCTCCAACAAATCCAGATTGCAAATGCTGGAATGGTTAAAAGAACCTGAAATCAATTTTCCGGATCAGCTCCAGCATGCCGGATTTGAACACGGAGTTTGCGTGGGGCAAATACAAGCCAAAGCTGGCCTGACGCAATCGACTGTTTCTGAATATCTCTCTATTTTACAACGCGCCGGATTTATAGAATCTAAACGTGTTGGACAATGGACTTACTATAAACGCAACGAAGGTGCCTTTGAAGCACTCAGTAACTTAATTCAATCTAATTTGTAAATTACTATGAGTACAAACAACCTGTTTTCTCCATTTAACTTAAAAACGTTAAATCTTAAAAACCGAATCGTAATGGCGCCAATGACGCGCTCATTCTCTCCAAACGGAGTTCCAACTGATGAAGTAGCTTCTTACTACCAAAAAAGAGCTGAAGGTGAAGTTGGTTTAATATTATCTGAAGGAACTGTTATCAACAGAGCTTCATCATCTAATGATGCTAATGTGCCGCATTTTTATGGCGATTTAGCTTTAAACGGCTGGAAAAACGTAATCAACGAAGTTCATGCTGCCGGAGGTGCTATGGGACCACAAATATGGCATATGGGAATTATGGACAATCACCAATCCGGATGGGTTCCGCCAGTTCCTTTTGAAGGTCCGTCAGGATTAAACCGTCCTGATTTTAGAAATGGTGTAACCATGACCGAGAAAGATATTGAAGAGACCATTCTTGCTTTTGGTCAGGCTGCCGCCGATGCTAAAAGATTAGGTTTTGATACGATCGAAATTCACGGAGCGCACGGTTATTTAATTGACCAATTCTTTAGAGCCGAAACGAATTTACGTGAAGATATTTACGGAGGAAAAACACTTCCGGAACGAAATCGTTTTGCTATTGAAGTGGTAAAAGAAATCAGAAAACAAGTAGGAAATGATTTCGCTGTAATCATGCGTTTTTCTCAATTTAAACCTTCTGATTATAATTATAAACTGGCTAAAAATCCACAGGAATTAGAAGCCTGGTTAACACCTCTTGTAGATGCAGGAGTTGATATTTTACACTGTTCTCAACGCCGTTTCTGGGAACCTGAATTCGAAGAATCTGATTTGAACTTTGCAGGATGGGCTAAAAAAGTAACCGGAGCACCAACTATTACTGTAGGTTCTGTTGGACTTTCTGGTGATTTCTTTGGAGCTTTTGCAGGAGAAAGTTCTGAACCAACTTCATTAGAAGAATTAAACAGACGTTTCGACAGAGGCGATTTTGATTTGGTTGCAGTAGGAAGACCTCTTTTATCTGACCCGAATTGGGTAGCTAAAATTAAAGCGGGAAAAACCGATCAATTGAAAGGTTTCACTAAAGAAGCTTTGGGAGCATTGGTTTTAGAATAATTTTTTAAAGGTACTAAGGCTCTAAGATTCTGAGGTACTAAGTTTGTTATTGAACTAAAATATAAAAAGGGATAAACTTCATTGTTTATCCCTTTTATATTTACCAATCTTTTCGGCATATATATCGTAGAGGCGCACTGCTGTGCGTCTACACCATGCATTGAAAATTAATTTCTCACAGATAAAGCGGGTTTTACTGATTTACACGGATTCAAAATTATTTTATGCTGCGGCAAAAAAATACTCTGAATCTCTAAGTTTTGTTTTTCTTCTTTGTCGATATACTTTGGGTAGATGCACTGCTGTGCATCTCTACAATTATGCTTATGTACAATTATACGTTCTAAATTGGCATTTTACAATTGTTTGCTTTTTTTACTTATTTATTTCAACATGAAATTATAAATACAAAAGGGATCAAAATTGGAATCACAAAATTTCCCTTTGTTGCTTTGAACCTTTACACCTTTGTACCTTTTACAAAAAAAACAAAGGGATGAAAACATGAAGTTTCACCCCTTTTTTGAATATCTATAACTAACAAAATTAAGAAATTCAATATCTTTATTTAGGTACAAAGGCTCAGAGGTTCAAAGTAGCAAAGTTTTACCTTTTGTCCCTCTGAGCCTGTAAACCTTTGTCCCTCCTTTTAAGAAATTTTTCTTTTTTGAAATTTATTCTGAAGCCAGTTACGTACAGGTTCATCGTAAAATTTCAGACATAAATAAGCTATTGTGATGCTGGCAACCAGAACACCTATTCCTACCATATAACCGTCTTTTAAAGGAACTTTATTGTCTATAACCCATGCTGTGTACCAGTAAATTAACGGATAATGTATAATATAAATTGGATATGAAATATCGCCTAAAGCTTTGCATATTTTAATTGAAAGTGGATTCTTTATTTCTCCTCCTGCTCCAATGGCAACAATTAATGGAAACAAAAGAATTATCACAACTGATTCGTATAAACCATTCATCCATAAAGTGTTTTCATCACCAATTCTTGGAACTGAAAAGAGTATTAGAATTAAAATACTGCAAATCCAGAAAGCACCTTTTAAGTGAATTAATTTTCCTAAACGCGAAAGTAAAACTCCGGCAAAAAACGGATATAATAATCTGGTGAAACCAACATTCATTTGTTCCAGGTTTAAAGACCAACCTCCAATGACATCTCCTTTTGGTCCAAAAACGGTATAATTTACCAACATTGCTGCAAATATAAAAACAAAGATTGCTAATACTTTATTCGAGAATTTACGAAAGAGCACGGCGTATAAAATATTGGCAATATATTCAAAGAAAAGTGACCACGCAGGACCGTTTAACGGATGCATTTCGCCCCAGCCTCTAATTTCTAATGATGGCGGAATAGGAAGTAATGTAAACCCAATTACCATTGTTAGAATCACTTTCCAAGCTTCCATTCCTGCAATTAAAGGAAAAAGACTGGATGCCTGAAAATAGTAAAAAATCGCTCCAATGATCATTCCCATAATAACCATGGGCTGTAAACGAATTAAGCGTCGTTTATAAAATTCCCATTGGGTTAATTTTCCCCAGCGATCGTCGTAAGCGTATGCCACAACAAATCCTGATAAAAGGAAAAAGAAATCTACAGCAAGATAACCGTGATTGATAATTTGGTTAAAGCGGCTTCCCCCGTTATGGGCCTCCAGAATATGAAAAATCACTACTAAAATCGCAGCGACTCCTCGAAGTCCGTCCAGAATTTCATAATGTTTCTTTGGTTTAATATCAATAGAAGGTGAACTCATAAAAATATTTTTTGATGGTTAAAGGTTAGTTTTTATTTTTTGGTGTGAGCTAAAATAAGATTTTTTCTAAACAGTAATAGTTTTCTTTAAATACATAACTGAAAAGTTCGCAAAGTTTGTCAAAGAACAAACAAAAAAAGAGTTTAATTCCACAATACATATTAAACACAATACTTAATTTCCTTACTAATAAAACTTTCAAGTACAGCAAACACAAAGCTTAATTTTCTTAATATCTTAATGGTGAAATCATTAAATGGTGAGATTATTTTAAAAGTAAAGCTGCAAATTTTTACACTTGCAGCTTTACAACCAACCAATTTAGAAATAATGAAATTATTGAAGTGAGAATCCCACTTTTGATTTTATATCTGTAGATGATGCTCCAACGATTGCTTCAAAAGCTCCCGGTTCAGCAACCCAGTCGTGTTTTTTATCATCAAAAAAGCTTAAAGCTGTTTTATCTACTGTAAAAATTACTGTTTTTTCTTCTCCCGCTTTAAGCGAAATTTTCTCAAATCCTTTTAATTCTTTAATCGGACGTGGTAATGAAGATTTTAAATCGCTGATATAAAGCTGAACAACCTCAGAACCTTCTCTTGATCCTGTGTTTTTTACATTTACAGAAAATGTAATCTTGTCGCTGGCTGACATTTGTTTTTTATCTGCTGTTACTTTTCCGTAAGCAAAAGTCGTATAGCTTAAACCGTGACCAAAAGAGAATAATGGTTTTGCTTTTTGTTTATCGGCCCAACGGTAACCTACAAAAATACTTTCGTTATATTTAACCTCATCTCCACCAGGAAATTCTCCTAAAGCATGAGCGCCGTTATCAGCTAATTTTACAGGGAAAGTAAAAGATAATTTTCCAGAAGGATTTACATCTCCAACCAAAACATTAGCCAAAGCATTTCCTGCTTCTGTACCTAAAAACCATCCTTGTACAATTCCCGGAACTTCTTTTACCCACGGCATTGCCACAGCATTTCCTGAAATATTTACAAAAACTACATTTTTATTTACTTTAACCAAATCGGTAAGTAATTTGTCCTGACCGTATGGCAAGCCTAACTCTTTACGATCATGTCCTTCTGCATCCTGATTATCACTTTTGTTTAAACCTCCAATAAAAAGAACGATATCAGCATCTTTGGCTACTTTAAGAGCTTCGGCAGTCAGTTCTGCCGGAGAACGTTTGTCTTCTAAACTTACTTTTGCTACTACTCCATTATAATTACTTGTTGGATCACCAACATAACCACGTGCGTAAACAATTTCTGCCTGGTTACCAATTCTTTTCTTTAATCCTTCAAGAGGTGTAATTTCGTATCTTGCTTTAAGTGAAGAACTTCCTCCACCTACAGTCATCATTTTGATAGCATTTTCTCCAATAACCGCAATTTTCTTTGTTTTAGAAAGGTTGATTGGTAAAATGTTATTGTTGTTCTGTAGCAATACAATTCCTTCTTCGGCAATTTTACGGCCTGCATCTGCATGCTCTTGTGTTCCAAAAGATCCAAACGGACGGTTTCTGTCCATAGTAGTAAGAAATGATAAACGTAAAATACGACGTACTTTTTCATCTAATTCTTTCGTTCCAACTTCCCCTTTTGTAATCATTTCAGAATATGGTTTGGCTAAGAAATAGTTATCGTATGCATTACTTGTTCCCCACGAAAGTCCGTTTGTCCAGGAACCAAACTCCATATCAAGACCATTAAAAATAGATTGTTTGGTATCATTAACTCCGCCCCAATCTGAGACTACAACACCTTTGAATCCCCATTCTCCGCGAAGAATGTCATTTAATAAAAATTCATTATGACAACATTGCTGTCCTTTGTATTTATTATAAGAACCCATAATTGCCCAAACCTCACCTTCCTGAACTGCCGCTTTAAAAGCAGGTAAATAGATTTCGTACAAAGCACGATCATCAACAATTACGTTTACTGAGTTACGTTTTGTTTCCTGATTATTTAAAGCGAAATGTTTTACACAGGCAGCCACTCCGTTTGCTTGTACTCCTTTTATATAAGGAACAACCATTTTTGCAGCAAGAAAAGGATCTTCTCCCATATATTCGAAGTTACGACCGTTTAATGGCGTTCTGTAGATATTTACCCCAGGTCCTAACAATACATTTTTATTACGGTAGCGCGCTTCTTCCCCAATTGACTTACCATATAAAGAAGACAACTCTTTGTTCCAGGTTGCAGAAAGTGCTGTAAGAGCCGGAAATGCAATACAAGAATCGTTTGTCCAGCCTGCCTGATCCCATTCGTCCCATTTTACTTCGGTACGAATTCCGTGTGGTCCGTCAGTCATCCAGTTTTCAGGAATTCCTAAACGTGGTACACCTGGCGAACTAAATTTAGATTGCGCATGAATCATGGCAATTTTTTCTTCTGTCGTCATTCTTTTAAGAGCATCTTCTACACGCTCATTAATGGGCTTTTTATCATCCAGATAAACCGGAACTTTACTCTGTGCATTTACACCGATAGAGCTCAACAAAAGTAAAACAACAATTGTTTTAACGTTTTTAAACATAACTATTAATTTATTAAAGCATTTAATGTATAATTTAAAAGGCAGTAATAAGGTCATTATTACCTTTTAATAATATTGTAAAGCTAAAACGTTATAGTTCGTTTTTAATTTTCAAACGAAAAAAAGTAGTGGAACAAAAAAATAAATATTTGATTTACAAATACTTGAACAAATACACCCCCTAAAAAAAGTAGTAGTTTTAAAATAAATAATTACACTTTCAATGAAATTAAACCAATTTTAATGACCATTTCTTCAAAATCATTTCTCGAAACTGCAGCTTTATTTCGAGCTCTGGTACGATAATTATAAATTGTACTTAAAGAGTAACGAAGGAATGCCGCAATTTTTACACTATCAGTAATTCCTAAACGGATTAAAGCAAAAATACGAAGTTCGGTATTCAGCAATTCACCTTGTTTTAAAACAATTTGTTCCTCCCTGATCAAAAGTGCGTTGAAATCTTTCACGAAAGTGGGATACAAATTAAGAAAGATAATATCAAAATTCTTATACAACTCCTCGAGCTCATTATCAACCAAAGTCGTTGATTTAAGCATTTTGTAAATCTCATCAAACTGTTTTGCGGTTGCTTTTTTATTTAAAATAATACGATAATTTTCCAGCTTATTGATGTAAGTCGAACAAAGACTGAAAAAATGCGCAATATATTCTTCTTTAATATGATTCGATTCTGATAATTGTGCGTTACGTTCCTGCAGCTGATTGTTGGTTTCTGTAATATCTTTATTTAATACGGCCAATTTTTGACTGGTTTCGTAAAGTTCTCCACGGATTCTGGATACTTTTTTCATTTGTTTGTAGACATAAATAATGGCCACAATCAAAAATGCCGAAAGTAAACTGATGCATAACAAATACAGTTGCAACTCGGTTTTTCTTTTGGCTTCTTTTTCTAAATAAACGGTATTTATAATCGAATAAACCTCTGACATTAAAAGTGTACGAAACTGAACGTTGCAATAAAGTGCGTCCTCAATAGCCGATTGTGTTAGTTTATACGCCATATCTACATCACCAATTTCATAAAAAACCAATGCCAGTTCCTGAAGTGACGCATTATCTTTATTGGCATTTTTTAGGTCTGACGTAGCCGAAAGCGCATAAAACTTTTTCCGTGGTTCTAACTGATGTCTTGCTTCATAAATACTTCCTAAAAGATAAGTTACCATCGCATATTGAGGATTATCTTCTTTAATACTGGCAAACAATTGCTGCAACTGCTGCTCTGCATTTACCAGTTTTTTTTGGGACATTCCCTGCTGAATTTTATTGATCTGATAATTTAACGTATTGGGATCTAAAACAGCAATCAAAGAATCACGATATTCCCTTATTTTCTGAATGTATTTTATATCATAACTATTGGCGGCATAATGCTCAAAAAATTCCCTGTAGGCTACATAATAATTGGGAAGCAATGCTTTTGAAAGTGTTTTTTTATCAATGCTTTTTAAAATAGCTTCAGATTCCCTGTATTTTCCTGAGGAAGAAAAAAGTGTTACCAATTGCAAATTGGCTAAATTCAGCAATTCATTATTTTGAAGTTCACCGGCAATTTTTAGATTCTTTTTCACATAAAATATAGCCGAATCTGAGTTGAACTTTTGATATTCTGTATATAAAGTTTTGTTGTAATTGTATTCTTGTTCCGGAGTTAAATCGTCTGATTTGATTTTTTTAAAATTCAGAATACGCTCTTCTTTAAGCCTGACATAATGTGCTTTATTTTTTAAAGCATCATTGAGCTTTGCCAAAATAGTATCAGTGCTGTCTGATGAATAAACAGGACTGCCTAAAAGAACGAATAAACAAAACAATAAATAATTTTTCAAAACAATTATGATATAATGAGACTTACAAATATAAGAAAGTGCAGGTATAAAAATAGACTATTTGATAAGTCGCACTTTTTGACTTTTTGTAACAGAAAAATCAAGTGTTAAAAGAAATTTTTCAGGTATCGCCTTTTCAATCCAAAACTCTGACTTTCTATCTGTTAAAAATAATTTTATCAACCGGATTTTTGTAAATTTGATAAAACTCTATTACAATAATCTAAAAACCAACACAAATGCCTCATTTTATTATTGATTGTTCAGAAAACGTTATTCGATTAAAATCTGCAGATGATATTATGCAGGATGTTTTTAATGCAGCATTATCTACTGGTCTTTTTGATGAAGCTGAGATCAAGGTTCGCATTAATCCCTTTTCGTATTATAACAACGGAAATTCCATAAAAGATTTTATTCACGTTTTTGCTTATATTATGGAAGGCCGAAATGTTGAGCAAAAAGCAAATCTTTCGAAAGTAATTGTTTCTAAACTGAATCGAGTACTTCCTGAAGTTCCGGTGATTTCTATCAATATAAAAGATTTTGAGAAGGCGAGTTATTTTAATAAAACAATGATTTAAAGCTTGTTGTGATATAAAAAAGTTATAACAAAACCACAATTTTGTCATCCTGAACGAAGGATCACACTCGAAACTCGACAAAGACTGACGATTGTCTTGGCGGAGCTTCTTACGGAGATCCCTCGTTCCTCGGGATGACAAAAATGAAATAAACTTTGACAAAGTTCCTGAATAAATAGATAGCCACGAATTCACGAATAATTATCAATAATAGATAAAGAAAAATTCGTGAATTCGTGGCTAATAAAGTATCAGCTTTATAAACCTTTATTGAACGGCAATTGGCGCCGCTAAACAACTCTCCGGTATATCAAAAGCATTAACCAACGAAACCGCATCCGGTCGAATATCCCAACACAATTGATTGACTATTTTACGGATTGCTTTGGTTTTTACAGCTTCCATATAACCGTCTTCAAGATACCAGCCTTTGTTTTTTTCTATTTGGGAAAGCGCATATAACTGGTTCAGTTTTGTTAGTATTTCTTTTGTTTTAATGTCTTCTACTTCTTTTATAGCCAATTGAAATTGTTCTAAAACAACTCTTTCCAAATACGCCTGAGCCACATCGATCATTTGATGTTGTACAACATTAAAAGCATCATAAGGTTCTAAACCTCCATCAACTAATTTTTTGATACGTCGTGCTGCCGAAGCTAAAATTGTTTTTTCTCTGTGAATGAAAGCCTGTAAATGAAATTCAGGATCTAATAAATGTTCGTCATCTGTTCTTCGGGTAGCAATTGGATTTTTCTCTGTGAATGCTGTTTTTGCATTTTCGTACACATAATTAATGATTCCCAAAGAACCCATTTCTCCAAATGATTTTCTGAATTCAGCTAAACGATTCTTAGCCACCAATTGCATCAAAACGGTATTATCGCCTTCAAAAGTGGTATATATTTCGGTATCATTTTTTAAAGCATCTATTCGGTTTTCAGACAGATATCCTTTTCCTCCAATAGCTTCACGGCATTCTTGCAGAATATCTCTAGTGCTCCATGTCGAATAAGATTTCATTCCGGCTGCCAAAGCTTCGATTTCCTGCATTTCGGCTTCGGTTTTATTTAAAAAGCGATTGGTAAGGTATTGCAAAGCAAAATGTACGGCGTAGGTTTTAGCCAAAGGCGGAATTAATCTTCGCTGATGCATTCTGTAATTTAAAATAGGAACTTCTGATCCGCCTTCTGGCCCAAATTGTCTTCTTTGATCGCTGTAGCGAATGGCAATTGTTAATCCGGATTTGGCTGCAGCCAAAGCAGAACGCGGAATCCCGATTCGTCCGCCAACCAAAGTACCTAACATGGTAAAAAAACGTCTGTTATCACTCGGGATTGGGCTTTCGAATTCACCTTTATCATTTACAGAAGCAAAACGATCGAGCATATTTTCTTTCGGAATCACCACGTTGTCAAAACTAATCGTTCCGTTATCTACTCCGTTTAATCCCATTTTATGTCCGCAATCGCCAATCGTAATTCCATTTAAAGTATTTCCGTTTGTATCGCGTAACGGCACCACAAAAGCATTTACGCCATAATCATGACCGTCGATGACTAATTTAGCAAAAACAGTTGCCATTTGGCCGTGAACTGCTGCGTTACCAATGTATTCTTTCTGTGCATTTTTATTGGGTGTATGAATCGTAAACGTCTGATCGTTATGATTGTAAGTTGCTGTGGTTTCCAGTCCTTTTACGTTTGATCCGTGATGAGTTTCGGTCATGGCGAAACATCCTGGAATTTTTAAGGTTCCAATATCTTTTAAGTATTTGGCATAATGTTTCTCTGTACCTAACGACTGAACGCTCATTCCCCACAGTCCAAACTGAACACCAAATTTGATTACTAAACTCAAATCGTGATAACTCAGGGTTTCCATTATGGCAAAATAATCGGCTATGTTTTCTCCGCCACCGTATTGCTTTGGATAGGCCATATTTCCAAGATTTTCTTCTGCAAGGATTTTACACCAATTGTATACTGTTTGGCGGTATACATTGATATCTGTAGAAGTTTCATAAGCAAATTCAGGTCTTGAAATTACTGATTTTACTTTATTGATTATCGCAGCTTCTTTACCATTTAAAATGGCTGTTATCTTTTGAATATCAAAATCAGCATTGGTTTGAGAGTTTGCTGTAAATGAACTACTTTTTGTTTTGAAATTCTGAAGCGCTTCTTCTCCCAAAATTCCAAGATCGTTCTCTAATTTTATAAAATCAGATTGTAATTTCGAAATATCTATATCTTTTTCTGAAAGTGCCACAGCAATATCAAAAATGGATTTTATATCGGATTTATTTTGGATGCTGTTTTCGATATCCAATTTCCATTGGGTGAGTTCATTTCGCGAAGGCGGATTTGAAATATCTAATCGTGATACTAATTGTTGTTTTTCTTCGGGCGAAAGCCAGGTGAGGTCATTGATAAATTTCCTGATCGTGGTAAACTCTTTCTGAGTTAGTAAATCATCAGACCACACTAAATAAAATAACGGAATAAAGGCTTGGAGTTTGGTATTTTTCATATAAATAGTTTGTTCAGTTTGTATTTTTTTGCCACTCCTGATAGCAATCAGGATCACAAATTAAAATTAGTTTCATTATTTTTAAAAATAGCCACGAATTCACGAATGATTGCGCCCAAATAGATTGAAAAATTCGTGAATTCGTGGCTAAAAAAAATCCTTTTAATCTGTAATTCCGATAGCTATCGGGATCACAAATTAAAATTAGTTTCATTATTTTAAAAATAGCCACGAATTCACGAATGATTGCGCCCAAATAGATTGAAAAATTCGTGAATTCGTGGCTAAAAAAAATCCTTTTAATCTGTAATCCCGATAGCTATCGAGAGTGGTATTTTTTTATTCTTTTTATTGCATAAAAAAACAGGAATGAAAATAATCATTCCTGTTTAAATATCCTGTTAAGATTCTGGTAATTTATATTTTAAACCAATAAAAAATATAAAAAACCTCACGTTATTTTAGAATCTTTGGATATTGTGTAAACTTTTGCTTCATGGCAAAAATATGATGTGAATTAAAAACCAAAACTGCGAGAAAAACAATTCCGTAAGCAATGATTTGTATTAGTCCAAATTGTTCTTTATACAGAAACATCGCCAATAGAAAAGCAATCATTGGGTTAATATTTAAAAGCATTCCAACGGTTGAAGAATTAATTCCAGACAAGGCGTATAAATTAAGAAACAATGGAAAAATGGTAAACAATATCGCAATGGTTTCTATACAGAAATAAAACTTAAATTCGGTTGGAACCGGCCCGCTGTATATGGGATAAAATGGCAATAAAAGCAATGCTGCCAAAGTAATATGAAACGTTAGGATTATAAATTTATCGAAACCTTTATTGACTCTCTGACTTACCAGATAAGATGCATAGGTTGATCCTATAATGATGCTAAAAAACATATCCATAATATTGGCATACGATAAAAGTACACAGCCGGAAATGCTTAACCCAACAGCGATCAATTGGGTTTTGCTGAGTTTTTCATGCAAAATAAAATAAGCCAGTAAAGTGGTTAAAATAGGACAAACCAAATAGGCTAATGATGTCGCCTTTACGCTAACGTGGTTCATTACATAAATGAATGTAAACCAGTTGGCCATTAGAAACACGCTTCCGCCAATATTCAATAAAATGGTTTTGCGTTTCTCAAAAGTAGGCAACGATTTGAAGTTTTGAATTGCTTCTTTTATTCTTTTTCTTTTAAAAGTAAAAGCAATAATCAACATAAGAATGCTACAGCTAAAAACGCGGTAGAACAAAATATCCAGAGAGGCATAGTCGTGTATGGGTTTTAAAACCAGACTAAAAAATCCCCAGATTACAAAACAGGTAATGGCAGCTATGTAGTATTTTGTTGTTTTCACAAATGTTGTTTTTGTTTAATTTTCTATTAAAGCAAATTTCTAAAAAATAAAACAGCAATACAGATACAGTTTTTGTAAATTGCACCATAACAGTTTTTATTTATGAAAAATCCAAATTACTTGTATCTTCAGTTTGCTGACAGAATCGAAAAGCAAATAAAATCCGGTGTTTTGAATGTGGGTGACAAACTGCCATCGATACGTGAAGTCTGCGCCGAAACAGGTTACAGCATGAGCACGGTAAGTAAAGCCTATTATGAAATCGAAAGCAGATCGTTGATCGAATCAAGACCGCAATCCGGTTATTATGTGAGCAATATTTCGGCCAGAACGATTCCTGAGCCTTCGCCAAGCAGTCCAATTTTAAAATGTGCTAATGTTGATCGGGAAGATTTAATTGATCAGGTGTATGGTAATATGACCGATCCTGATATTACAATGCTTTCTTTGGGTTTTCCGTCGAATGAATTGCTGCCTATTGCGAAATTAAATAAAGGAATGGTTCAGGCAATGCGACAACTTCCTAATAGCGGAACGAGTTATGAGCAAGTAAAAGGGAATCAGAATTTAAGGCGGGAAATTGCAAGATGGTCTTTTACTTGGGGAGGATCATTATCTGAGGAAGATATTATTACAACGCCCGGCTGCACGAGTGCGATTTCGCATTGTTTGATGACACTGACCCAACCGGGAGATACTATCATTACTGAAAGCCCTGCTTATTTTGGAATTCTGCAACTGGCCAAATCGTTGGGATTGTACATCATGGAATTGCCAACAAACATGACAACCGGAATTGAATTAGATGCGTTAAAAAAAGCACTTTCGTCTAAAAAGGTAAAACTTTGTTTGTTGATGAGTAATTTTAGTAACCCATCCGGAAGCATGATGCCGGCCGAACATAAAATAGAAGTTGTTAAGTTGATGGAGTTTTATAATATTCCATTAATCGAAGATGATATTCACGGCGATTTGTACTTTGGCGCAAGCCGACCAACGAATTGTAAAACCTATGACGAGAGCGGTATTGTGCTTTGCTGTAGTTCGGTTTCGAAAACGCTGGCGCCGGGTTATCGTGTAGGCTGGGTTTCGCCGGGGAAATTTAAAAAAGAAATATTACGCAACAAGATTTACCATACACTCTCCTCTCCTACTATTACACATCAGGTTGTGGGAGATTTTCTAAAAAATGGACGATACGAAAATCATCTTAGAAAAATACGTCAGATATTGAATCATAATTGTACTAATTATATCAATACGGTTTTGGAATCTTTTCCAAAAGGAACAAAAGTAAGTCAGCCGCAAGGGGGATTTTTTCTTTGGATAGAATTGGATAAAAGAGTCGACACTGCTGCCTTTTATCATTTGGCGATGCAGCACAAGATTAGTATTGCGCCCGGAAGAATTTTCTCTTTTCAGGATCAGTTTTCGAATTGTATGCGATTGAGTTTTGGATTGGTATGGACGAATGAATTAAGACAATCTATACAAATTTTAGGTAGATTGCTGCATCGATGATAATAAACTCTGCAGAATGTTGTCATCTTTGCACTAAGGAAGGATCACACACGAAGCTCGACAATCTTTGTCATGGCACACGGATGACGCGGATTTGCTTCGCAAAAACACGGATTTACACAGATTTTTTGTTTTTCATCCTGAACGAAGTCCTGAAAAAAAACATGAAAATATTTATATAAAAAAAACCGGACAATGCTGTAAATAGCATTGTCCGGCAACAAATTGAGAAACCAAAATCAATTTTTAATTATAAAACAAAGTAAGCGTTGTTTTCCGCTTTTTTAGTCTCAGGCTGAAGATGAAATTCATTGATAATATCAAATTCGCTTTGGTATTCGTTCATCATCTGAGTTATATTTCTTTCAATAGTATTGGCAATAGTAGTTACAGGTGTATCTGTAGCTCTGTTTTCGAATGGATCCTGCAAGTGAATCGCCATTCTTTCGATCAAAAAGAAAGCGGCAGCAATTGCGGTAATTAATGGGATCGCAAACCAGCTCAATACACTAATTAATCCAAAAGGCAGCAATAAAATAAACAAACACAATGTCAATCTGATGTACATACTGTACGTCGTTGGAAAAATGGTGTTTTTAATTCGCTCACATTTCCCCATTTCATCACACAGTCTTGATAAAGTATTATCGATTTCGACTTGCTGATACATATTAATACGTTTGTCATTTTTAGCATTTCGAAGATCTCTCGCATGCAATAATAAAATTGCATTGGGTATGTTTTGATGATTTTTTACAAAACGTAATTCTTCATCGCTTATCAGGCCTTCAAGAGGTTTTAAGGCATCTTTATTTCGCAAAGATTCTCCTAAACTATAACACCATGCAATTTGTCTTTTGGCAAAATTTTCTTTGAATTCATTTGCTTCTACAGAAAAATTAGGGTCTTTATAAAATGTTAGTACCTGCCTGATCAATGTTCTGGAATCATTTACAATCGCCCCCCAAACAATTCGGGCTTCCCACCATCTGTCATATGCCTGATTAGACTTAAAAGCCAATAATAAGGATATAATGGTTCCAATCATTGTTGGAATTGCAATTGGGATATCTACGGGAAGATTGATGAAGTAATTGTGAAAAACTTCAAACAATATCGTATACGCCAAAACTAATGTAATTTCTACTTTAATTTTCCCGAGAACGTACTTCATTGGTATTCTTTTCTTTAATAACATATTTTCGGTTTTAAATTAAACTTATATTTTTTCGGCAGTAATTAGGTATTATGCCATTTCTTCATAAAGAGACAAAACCGGAAGTCCTAATCTCTCGTTCATATCTTCTTTTTTTACTTTCTTGAATTTGATTTTCTCTCCTTTACGGGTTTCTACCAGCAAATCGATATCGTATTTTGAAATTGCTTCGGATAAATAAGGAGCAAATTTTTCGTAGTTGTCATCAAAATTGGCAGTCTGGCTTACAATTTCAAATGAAAAGTTTTCATTCAAAAATTGCTGAACATCTTTTACATGCATATTTGCACGGGCATTTTCGATATAAAGTGCTTTATTAAAATCTTCTTTGTACTGCTCTGGTCCTAAATGCAATATTGGGCACTTTTGGTTGGCCGCTAATTGAATCAGGTATTGGTGAATTCGTTTTGTTTCTTGTTTATAAGACTGTGTAAGAATGACTAATTTTACAGAGAAAACATCTATAATACGTTTGAAAATGGGAGACGAAAGACCGTACTGGTTTTGTACTTTTATTTTACAGTTTGGCGTATGCCCTATAATATAGCGACAGGTGTCAAGTACTATTTCCTGATTTGCTGTAAGTCCGGTACGCATTTCACGCAAATAACCTGAAGAAGAAAAAGTATCAGGGGCCTCAGAAGCAATCATTAAAATGATTTCGCAATCTGATGATTTTGCCTGGCTAATTGCTGATTTTACAGCACAAATAGTATCATCTTTTAAAGTGGTAGGTATAAGGAAATTTTTCATAAGTATAATCGTTTAGTTTATACATACAAAATAACTTCACTAAAATTAGAAGGGTCTTAATATAAAATTAGAACTTTCTAAGATTCAACATTAGAATTTTTAATGTTGTTTTTTTTGATTTTTGATTTATTAAAAACAATGGTTACAATAGTCCCTTTATTTTGTTCTGACTGAACTTGTATTTCGCCATCGTGCATGCGAATGATTTTTGATGCTAATGGAAGCCCCAAACCATAACCAATATATTTGGTTGCAATTTTCCCTCTAAAGAAAGGTTCATACAAATGCGGAATATCTTCCGGAGGAATACCAATACCAATATCGTTAATTGCTATTTTAATCATTTCCTGATTGGCAGAAAGTGTTACGAAAACTTCATTGTTATCAGAATATTTTACACCATTAGTAACGATATTATTAATGGCCAGCTCTAAAAGTGGTTTATTACACGGAATTAATAAGAGATTAGAATCGTTTGGAGCGAAATTAAATTTCATACTCACACGATTATCAGGATAAATTTTGTCTAAATCTGATTTTACATCCATTAATAACTCATCGATTCTCGCGATATCCAGTACTTGTTTTTTTCCGTCGTAACCGGTTTGAGTAAGTTTTAGTAAACTTTCGGTAAGGTTGCCTAGTTTAGAAGCCTGACTGTAGATATTTTCTAATGACTGAATGTATTCCGGAACTGCGCGTTCTTTAAGAAGCATAATTTCAGACTCGGCAATAATGGTGGTTATTGGCGTTTTTAATTCATGCGAAGCATTATTGATGAAGTTGGCCTGAATCTCAAAAGAGGTTTCTAAACGGTCCAGCATATCATTAAATGTTGCAGTTAGATCTGAGATTTCATCTGAGTTTTTTACTTCGGGTAATCTGTTATGAAGATTAGAGGCACTAATTCTATTTACTTCCCTGGTAATTCTAGCTACAGGATTAATCACTCGTTTTGCGAGAAAGCGCCCTAAGAAAAAAGCCAGAAATATAAATCCGATACCGCCAAAAAGCATAATTTTTACAATATAAATTGTTGTTGTAGGGCCTTTTTGATCGCGTGCACCCACAATTACAATGTATCGTTGACTTCTTTCTGTAAAAACTTGTCCTAAATAATATTTGTTATCTTTTTCGAAATAATCTTCGCCGGATTTTAGAACATTGGTGTAAAACTCATTGGGCAAATTTAAGTTCGTATTATAATCAAAACTGTTAGCGCTGTTTATCTTTAGAACAAATTCTTCTTCTTCTATAAGTTCTTCAAGTCCGTCTTTTTTAAGATTTTTATAATACTTTATTTTTTCAGGATCGTTTTGAAAATGAATTGAAGCGACAATTTTTGCCCTGTCTTCTAATCGTTTTAAGAAATGATATCTATTATTTTCCTGAAACAAGACAAATACAATAATACACAACAATAGTGTACTAAAGCTGGAAAGCGCTACATAAGTAAAAGTAATTTTTTTTCTTATATCCATTTTATGGTTTTATAACATAACCTAAACCTTTCATGGTATGAATCAGTTTGGTTGCAAAAGGTTTATCAATTTTTTTTCGCAGATAGGTGATATACACGTCTACAACATTGGTATTCATATCAAAATTAATATCCCAAACATTATCTAAGATTTGATCGCGGGAAACAATCTGTCCGCTATTTTTAGCTAAATAATACAGTAATTTAAACTCTTTGGCCGTTAAAATAATAGATTCTCCTTCTCTTTTTACGGTTTTAGCACGGGCATTTATTTCTAAATCACCTACTGTAATACTGTCAATTCGTTCTGTTTCCTGATGTGCTCTTCTGTGCAATGCATTAACCCTTGCATCGAGTTCTCCAAATTTAAAGGGTTTAACCAAATAATCATCGGCACCGGCGTTAAGTCCGGTTACAATATTTTCTGAAGTTCCCAGAGCTGTTAAAAGCAAAACTGGCACAAAATTCTTGCTGGCACGCAAACGTCTGCAAATTTCAATACCGTTAATATCCGGTAACATAACGTCTAAGATTACAACATCAAAATTATAATTATGAAGCATTTCGAGAGCTGTTTTGCCATCCATGGCAACACTAACTTCGTTGTTGTTTTCGGCAAATCCTTTACGCAGAATAGATAAAAGGTTTGGTTCGTCTTCGACTATTAATAATTTCATAAATGAGTGGTCTGAATAACAAAAATAGGTATTGAGTTTAAAAATATAAATCACAATAGTTATAAATTATGATTTAATTATGAACAATAGCTTTTTGTAACAATAAAAAAAGCACTCACCAATTGTGAATGCTTTTATATTTTTAAGGATGATTTATGGGGGAATATTTTAATTTTTAAAATTAAAACTCAATACTGCTCCAAGCCCGAACTGAAAAGTAGAAATATAATCATCAACTGCAACCGGTCCGTACCAATATGTCCAGTAATAACTCTCACCAACTGCTGCCGACATCGATTGTAAATAGGCATTAATATTTACAGAAACTGATGAAGCTGTTTTAATTTTCACTCCTCCTTTTACATCCCAGGCAAAATAAGTACCACTTCCTCCTTGAGGTGTTTCTACAATCCCCACTCCGGCTCCTGCTCCTAAATAAGGCAGTAAATTTGAGCCTGTATCAAAGTAATGGGTAAAATCTGCTAAAATAAAATTGAAGGCTCCTTTATCGTTTCCAGCATTAATCTGGACTCCTGCGGGGTCATAAAAAGGTATTTTTAAATCTTGTCTTGAATACTTTAGCTCAACAGAGTTATTTGTCGAAAAGAAATATTCAAACCCTGCACCGTATTGAAAACCATCATCAATAGTAGCAGAATAACCATCGTAATCGATCTCATCTGAAAAGTTATAACCACCATACAAATTAAGAGAAAAAGATCTTGTATCTTGTGCGTTCGCTCCTATTACCAACAGGAACAGAACCAATAAAAAACCGTACTGTTTCATAATGTTTGTTTTTAGAAAGTTAATTGAACCTCAAATTTAAGTTTTTCCTTTCTAAATTTTAAACATTTTTTTAAGATAAAATTCTCACAATAAAAACATAAATGCCTATAATTTAAATAATTACAAATTAAAAAGTTTCACCTGCATTGAGATAAAAGCCTTTTGAATTATTTCCCCAAGCATAATCTACAATTAAATTGGTACGTGTTTTTTTGTCGATCAAAATGCGAAAACCAAGACCTGCCGCTGGCTGAATTGATTTGAATAGAGAAATATTATTATCGACATTACTTGCTGTTACAAAATTGGTAAAAACGGCTCCGCTAATCATTTGATCGCAAGTTATTGGAAACCTGAATTCGGTCGAAAAATAGATTAAACCATCACCTCTAAACAATCCCTGAGTATACCCTTCCCCGCTTCGGCTGCGCTGATCCCAGCCTATTGCGGGTAAATTGAGGTAGGGCACTTTTCCTCTGGTTACAAATTGTCCATATGCCCAAAGTGCCAAAATATATCTTTCATTCTTACTTGAAACCGGGATAAAATGACGGTATTCTGCATATAAAACATTGCTGTATTGTTGATTATTAAACAAAACAGGATTAAAACGATAATTGATATTGGCAAACCAGCCGCGGGTAGAATTGACCTGATTGTCTCGTGAATCGTATACTAAATTAAGGCTCATACCATTTAGAAAATATTCTAAATCACTAAATCGATGTTTCTGACTGTAATTATAATGGTAAGTATATTTTTCGTTTTCGACATCAAGATCTTTGTCCTTTATACTAGAGTACCAATCGAGATTTATTCCTCCGCCTACATAAAAGTTTTTATAAACTTCAAAAGAAACGGTTTGGTGAAATTTAAAATAATCATAATCCATAGGCTGGGCAATCGAATCTATACTAAAATGATTCTTATTGCTTTGATGCGGGAGAATATCGGTTCCTAAACCGTAATTAGGCTGCGAAAAAATATACAAACGATAATCTCCACTCAGGAAAATTCGGTTATTTTTCAGTAATATATTATTTTTCACATTTACCAGCCATTGTTTTTTTGTGGTATAGGTGATTCCTAAATTAGCAATCGAATATTTATCTGATGCTTGTTTTCCTTTGAAAGTATATTGCGCTACTGCACCAAAAAAAAATCCGGTTGCGGGTTGAGAACCAATTGCCGGAATAATAAGGAAAAAATTGTTTTTTGAAGGTTTAACTGCAGCTGTAGAATCTTTCTTTTTAAAGATTTCTAAAATTGTTCTGGGAGGGCATAATTCCGGGTTAATGGTCTCTGTTTGCGCTATCGAATTGAATGAAATAAAAAAGAGTAACCCTAAGATTTTATAATGATGAAAATAATTATTTTTTAAAAAATTTACCATCTGGAAGTTTTAATTTTTCGAAATAACAATCAAACCTTATGTAAATATATGCCTTATTTTCAATATTTTACAATACAAATTCAACAAAAAACTCAATTTTAAAACATAAAAAAAGCCGTCAATAAATTTGACGGCTTTCTAAACTGATATCTCTTTTTTCTTATTTTGTTATAAACTTTGGATTGATCAGGTTGTCTAGTGAATAAATTTCATCCCATTTTTCCTGCGTGATTAGTTTTCTTTCGACCACAACAATTTCATGAACGCTTTTGTTCATTTTTAAAGCTTCACCAGCAATACTGGCACTTACTTCGTAACCTAAAATTGGGTTTAATTGTGTTACAATTCCAATACTATTCATTACCAGATTATAGCAATGAGCTTCATTTGCAGTAATTCCAACGATACATTTATCAATTAAAGTCTGAATTGCATTTGATAAGTAATCTAAAGAGGTAAACATCGCAAAAGCAATTACCGGCTCCATTACGTTCAATTGTAATTGTCCTGCTTCAGCCGCCATAGTAACCGTTAAATCCTGACCAATTACATAAAAACAAGTCTGATTTACGACTTCCGGAATTACCGGATTTACTTTTCCTGGCATAATTGAAGATCCTGGCTGACGTGCCGGCAAATTGATTTCGTTGAAACCTGTTCTTGGTCCTGAACTCAATAATCTTAAATCGTTACAGATTTTAGAAATTTTTACCGCTGTTCTTTTTAATGTTCCCATAATCTGAACGTAAGCTCCTGTATCAACCGTAGCTTCAATTAAATCCGGAGAAAGCGTCAAAGGAATTCCAACTTCTTTGGCCAAATAATTTACACAAATTTCAGGATATCCTTCTGGTGCGTTTACTCTTGTACCAATTGCAGTTGCTCCCATATTGATTTCTAAAACCAAACTCTGAGCTTCTTTTAATCTTCGAACATCTTCGCCTATTGTAGTCGCATATGATCTAAACTCTTGTCCTAAAGTCATCGGAACAGCATCTTGCAATTGGGTTCTTCCCATTTTAAGAACACTTTTAAATTCTTCTCCTTTTGCAGCAAAAGCAACTTCTAAGCCTTCTAATGTTTTAATAAAACTTTCCATTTTCATGTAAAGCGCAATTCTAAACGCCGATGGATAAGCATCATTTGTAGATTGAGAACAGTTGACATGATTATTTGGATGCAAGAAATTATAATCTCCTTTTTTATGACCTAAATATTCCAGACCAATATTGGCGATTACTTCATTCGCATTCATATTTACTGAAGTTCCTGCTCCACCCTGAATCAAATCGCTTACAAATTCCTGATCGAATTTACCGGCAATAACCTGATCGCTTCCGTAACAAATTGCTTCGGCAATTTTAGGATCAAGAGCTCCACAATCTTTATTGGCTAAAGCAGCTGCTTTTTTTACATAACCCAGCGCTTTGATAAATAAAGGTTCTTTTGAAATTGGAATTCCTGTAATATTAAAATTTTCTACAGCTCTGAAGGTTTGGATACCATAATATAAATGATTAGGAATGTCTAATTCTCCTAAAAAATCATGTTCTTTTCTTGTTGATCCCATATAATATAAGTGTTACGTTTTAACTTAAAAACAGTGTAAAGCTACAGCAAAATAGTATTATAATAAAACATTTTAAATTAAATATTAATAAATTTTTACAAAAATAAAGCCTTAAAATTAAACACTTATCATTTTAACGCCTTAAAAATATCATATTCATAAAAAATCAGCATTAAAAAAACGTCGCCTATTCCACAAAAATCAAGTACTTCTGTTTAAAATATTAAAGAAAAACAATATTTTTTGAATTATAAAATTAATGATATTTCCTCATCAATTAATGCAACGTAATTATTATCTTTTCGCTCTCAAATAATATTAAAAATAACATTGAAAAAAGAATCTGAATATTTTCTTGATAAAGAATACGACACTATTATTTATGGTAGAGATGATGTCAACTTCAAGGATTTTGAATGCTGTGTTTTCAATAATTGTAATTTTTCGGCCTGTACTTTCTTAGCCGTTACTTTTATTGATTGTGTTTTTAATGATTGCATTTTTAGCGAAGCAAAGATTAACTATGTCTCTTTTAGAACAGCCACTTTTAATAGATGCGAAATTAAAGAAGTTAATTTTGCCATGTGCGACAAACTTATTTTCGAAGTTCATTTTTATGATTGCATACTGGATTTTTCGAAGTTTTATACCTTAAAGATCAAAGGAACAACGTTTAACAATTGTAGTTTAATTGCCGTCGATTTTATGGCTACAGATCTTACGAGCGTTCTTTTTGACAATTGTGACTTATACCGTTCAGAATTCGACAAAGCCATCGCCAACAAAGCTGATTTTAAAACCAGCTATAATTATACTATTGATCCATCAAAAACCAAACTAAAGAAAGCTGTTTTTGCTTTGAAAGAAGTAAAAGGGTTGTTGTTTAAGCATGATGTTGTGGTGAGTTAAAACAAACACGGATTTCACGAATTAGTTTGTGAAAATTAATTTACAACACTAGACAAGCATTTTAATCCTAGTTTGTCATTTCGAGGAACGAGAAATCCTCGTAAGAAACTCTACAAAGATTGACTATTAGGAACGGAGCTACTTGCGAGGATTTCTCGTTCCTCGAAATGACAAAAATGCTAAAAATTACAGCTTCTTCTCCATCACATAATCCTCCATCAAATAATCATTTCCGATCTCAATATTCACTTCCTCAATAACTTCAAAACCTATTTTTTTGTAGAATCCTAAAGCTGTATTAAATCGGTTTACGTTTAGTAAAAGTGCTTTTGAATTATTTTCTAAAGCTAACTTTCCAATTTCGTCAATCACTTTTTTTCCAATTCCTTTTCCCTGGGTTTCCGGCAAAAGATAGATTTTATGAATTTTAGTTATCGCTTTTCCCTTATAATGATGTTCAATTCCGATAAACCCAATATTAGTATCATCTTCATCAATCATATAAAACAACTGTACTTTTTTATCGTATTGGTCACTTAGAGCTTCAGTAGAATAAAATAGCGTCAACATATAATCCAGCTGTTCTTTTGAGAGGATTTCACCATAAGTTATGGGCCATGTAATATTTACTATATTCTGAATTTGCTTAATATCGTTTATTGTTGCTGCTGTAATCGTAATCATACTGTTATTTAAAATGCTTTTATTATTTAGTAAAAACCTGATTTTCCTGTTCGCTTACGCGGATGAAAGTCGTTCGTTTTGTTAGCTCTTTCAATCTTGAAGCGCCCACATAGGTACAAGTGCTGCGTAAACCACCCAGAATATCTAATACGGTATGAATAACATTTCCTCTAAAAGGAACTTTAACGGTTTTACCTTCGCTGGCCCTGTATTCTGCAACTCCTCCAACGTGTTTGTCCATTGCGGTTGTTGAACTCATTCCGTAAAATTGTTTGAATTTTTCGCCTTTGATTTCGATCAGCTCACCTCCACTTTCAGTATGACCAGCCAGCATTCCGCCTAACATTACAAAATCTGAACCTGCGCCAAAAGCTTTGGCAACATCGCCCGGAGTACTGCATCCACCATCACTTATAATATGCCCGCCTAAACCGTGAGCGGCATCGGCACATTCTATAATGGCTGAAAGTTGTGGGTACCCTACTCCTGTTTTTACACGTGTGGTACAAACAGAACCTGGTCCAATGCCCACTTTTACAATATCGGCTCCAGCCAATAATAATTCTTCGACCATTTCGCCTGTCACAACATTTCCGGCAATAATAACTTTGTCCGGATATTGTTTCCGGGTTTGTTTTAAAAACTGCACAAAATGCTCTGAATAGCCATTTGCAACATCAATGCAAATGAATTTTAGTAACGGATTTTCGGTAATAATTTGACCAATTTTGGCAAAATCATCTTTGCCGGTTCCGGTACTAATAGCAATATAATCGTAGAAATCCGGATTAACTTTTGATAAAAAAGTTTTCCATTCCTCTGGTGAATAATGTTTATGAATTGCTGTGAAAAGCTTTTCTTTAGCAAGAACTTCTGCCATTTCAAAAGTACCAACGGTATCCATATTTGCCGCCATAATAGGAATTCCTGTCCAGTTTGTGGTAGAATGCAAAAATTTAAAATTTCGTTCTAAAGAAACTTCCGATCTGCTTTTGAGTGTTGATCTTTTTGGGCGAATCATTACATCTTTAAATCCTAATTTCAGATCATTTTCTATTCTCATGGCTTTAAGTTTTGGTTACTCTCAAATATACAATTTTAGATTGTTGATTGCAGATTTTAGATTGCTAAACTTTGTGGTTAATTTGGCACACGGATGACACGGATTCGCTATCGCGAAAACGCGGATTTATACGGATTTTTTTATTTCGCGGAGATTCACTGAGATTGCACAGAGATCCGCAAAAACTTTTTAATTGGAAATTTTTTTGACTTCGCTCAACGTGACAAATTACTTCAGTTTTCAATCGCGGTCACAGTAATCAGTTTTAGACTGAGACTGAAAACCGAGACTGAATACTAAAAAAATCACCCGTGAATCGTCTCCCCTTTTCCGTAATTTGAAATAATAGATTCTTCGTAGGCTAGCCATTCTCTCCAGCGTTTTTCAACGTCAATTCCCACTCCGTATTTTCTGGCGTATGTGATGAAGGTAGTGTAATGTCCGGCTTCGCTTTCCATTAATTCTCTGTAGAAAATGGCTAATTCTTCGTCCTGAATATTTTCGGATAAAACTTTAAAACGTTCGCAGCTTCTGGCTTCGATCATGGCTGAAAATAATAATCTTTCTACAAGACCTGAAACACGGCTTCCGTCACCGCTTTTTTTCATATATAAATACAATTCGTTTACATAATCGTCTTTACGCTCGCGTCCTAACTTTAATCCTCTTTTGATAATAATATTGTGAACCTGCTCAAAATGATCGATTTCTTCTTTGGCTAAAGCCAATAAATCTTTGACCAAATCCTGATGCTCAGAGTTATTGGTAATAATGGTAATCGCGTTTGTTGCTGCTTTTTGCTCGCACCAGGCGTGATCTGTCAGGATTTCTTCAATATTTTTTTCTACAATATTTACCCATCTTGGGTCTGTTGGCAATTGTAATCTTAATACACCCATGATCTTTTTTGTTTCAGGTTTTATTTTGTTTCAGGTTTCAAGTTCTAAGTATTAGGTTCTTTTAGGAACGAAAAAAGTTTAAAGTTTTGCTTTGCGTTTTTTGCGCTTCACAAAACTTTAAACTTGAAACCTGAAACTTGAAACAATTAAGTTTCAAATTTTATTATTAATATACGAAAATCGGTCTTTCGCTCATCATTTCGTTTACTTCGCCAGCTACTTCCTCGATAACTGCTTCGTTTGTGTGATCAGCAAGTACTCTGTCGATTAAAGCTACGATAGTTTCCATATCTTCTTCAACTAAACCACGAGTTGTGATTGCTGCTGTTCCTACACGTATACCTGAAGTTACAAATGGTGATTTATCATCAAATGGAACCATATTTTTATTTACAGTGATTTCTGCTTTTACTAATGCATTCTCCGCTTCTTTACCAGAAATATTTTTATTTCTTAAGTCAATAAGCATCATGTGGTTATCAGTTCCGCCAGAAATAATTTGGTATCCTCTTTTTACAAAAGCATCAGCCATAGCGTTTGCATTTTTTTGCAATTGCATAGCATAAGTAAAGAATTCATCTTTTAATGCTTCACCAAAAGCAACCGCTTTAGCAGCGATAATATGCATTAAAGGTCCACCTTGATTTCCTGGAAAAACAGCAAGATCTAATAATGAAGACATCATTCTGATTTCTCCTTTTGGAGTTTTCAAACCTTGAGGGTTTTCAAAATCTTTCCCCATTAAGATCAAACCTCCACGTGGTCCACGTAAAGTTTTGTGAGTTGTTGTAGAAACAATATGACAGTGAGGAATTGGATCATTCATTAATCCTTTTGCAATAAGACCTGCAGGGTGTGAAATATCAGCAAACAAAATAGCTCCAACGCTATCAGCAATTACTCTAAAACGCTCAAAATCCATATCACGAGAATAAGCTGATGCTCCGGCGATGATTAATTTTGGTTGCTCTTTAGTTGCAATTTCCTGAATTTTATCATAATCTAAACGACCTGTTTCAGCATCTACTCCGTAAAAAACGGGACGGTATAAACGACCTGAAAAGTTTACAGGAGAACCGTGAGTCAGGTGACCACCATGAGATAAGTCGAAACCTAATATAGTATCACCAGGATTTAAACAAGCATGGTAAACTGCTGTATTGGCCTGAGATCCTGAGTGAGGCTGAACGTTTGCATACTCAGCACCAAATAATTCTTTAGCTCTGTCTATTGCAATTTGCTCAATAACGTCAACTACTTCGCAACCTCCGTAGTATCTTTTGCCAGGATATCCTTCGGCATATTTGTTAGTTAAAACAGAACCAGCTGCTTCCATTACCTCATCACTTACAAAATTCTCTGAAGCGATAAGTTCTAATCCGTGAATTTGTCTGTCTTGTTCCTCTAGTATAAGGTCAAAAATTTGTTCGTCGCGTTGCATTTTTTCGTTTTTCGTTAATTTCCTGCAAAAATACAAAAAAACGTTTGTCAAACTGCTAGATTATGATATATTTGACATAGAATTTTTCAACAAATAATTAACATTCACATGCCAATAACCGCTAACGATACCAAAAGAAAATCATGGTTAGAAGTGCCAGAAAATAGCGACTTCCCTATTCAAAATATTCCTTTCGGTGTATTTCTTACTAAAGAAAATGTCGTTACAGTAGGAACACGAATTGGCGACTACGCTATAGATTTAGGGGCTCTACAACAATTAAACTATTTTTCAGGAATAGATTTAACTGATGATATGTTCATGCAGGACACGCTTAATGATTTTATTTCTGACGGAAAAAAAACATGGCGTCTGGTTCGAAATCGCATTGCCGATATTTTCGACGAAACCAATTCACAGCTACGAGATTCAACAAAAGATCGCGATATTGTTATTTTTAAAATCGATGATGTCGAGATGCAATTACCTGTATTAATAGGTGATTATACTGATTTTTACTCCAGTAAAGAACACGCTACAAACGTAGGAAAAATGTTCCGCGATCCTGAAAATGCTTTATTACCAAACTGGTTACATATACCTGTAGGATATCATGGTAGAAGTTCGACTATTGTTCCGTCCGGAATTCCGGTGCACCGACCAATGGGACAAACTTTACCGGCCGGCGAGAAATATCCTGTTTTTGGACCGTCTCGTTTGGTAGATTTTGAACTGGAAACAGCGTTTATTACGACTGACGTAAACATAATGGGAGAAAATATCCCAACTTATGAAGCCGAAGATTATATTTTTGGTATGGTTTTACTAAATGACTGGAGTGCGCGCGATATCCAAAAATGGGAATATGTGCCGCTAGGACCATTCTTAGCCAAAAACTTTGCAACATCAATTTCTCCGTGGATTGTAACTATGGATGCTTTGGAGCCTTTTAGAACTAAAGGCCCAAAACAAGATCCTTCACCATTACCTTATTTACAGACTAAAGGAAAAAAAGCTTTTGATATTCATTTAGAAGTTTCTATACAACCTGAAAATCAAGAAGAAACTCTAGTTTCTCAATCAAATTTTAAATATCTATACTGGTCAATGGCACAGCAATTAGCACACCATACTTCTAATGGTTGTCGTGTAAATTCTGGCGATATGATGGGTTCAGGAACAATTTCTGGTCCAACTCCGGATAGTTTTGGTTCTATGTTAGAATTAACCTGGGGTGGACAAAATCCATTGAAATTAAAAGATGGCAGTGAACGTAAGTTTATCGAAGATAACGATACTGTTATTATTAGAGGTTTTTGCGAAAATGCTGAAGTGAGACTTGGTTTTGGAGAGGTAGCCAGCCAATTGTTACCGCCCTTTATCAGACCATGAAGAGCAGATAAATTATCTGAAGAGATATAAAAATATAAAACCTTGGTTGTCGCCAAGGTTTTTTTATGCTTTATTTTGAGCAAATACTTTTATGTTTGAATCTCGCAATCCCGATAGCTATCGGGATTGCGAGATTCAAAATTTTATTTAAAAAATAAGATTAAATAGCGTCCCGCTTTAGCTGGATGGAAATAGTTAACGCAAACAAAAAGGCTTTAACCAAACTAATCTAGTTTGGCTAAAGCCTTATTTATATTCAAATCGTTTTCCCCTAGCTGAAGCTAGGGGCTATGCAAAAAACTTAGAAATAAAATCTTTGCTACTCTGCTCCCGATAGCTATCAGGATTGCGAGATTAAATTATACATAAAACACAAAAAAACTTATTGCCTTTGTGTCTTCGTGGCTAAACCTAAGCCGGAATCTGCTGGCTCAAACAATGCAAAGTCCCGAATCCCCAGATAAAATCAATACAGCTTATTCCTATTACTTCTCTGTCAGGGAAACATTCTGATAAAATATTCAAAGCTACACGATCATTACTATCATTAAAAGTAGGAACCAAAACACAATTATTCAGGATTAAGAAATTAGCATAACTTGCCGGTAATCTTAAATCTTCAAAGTCTACACGTTTTGGCATTGGTAATGCTACGATTGTAGGCGATTTTCCGTCTTCTAATTTTGCATTTTGCAAACGTTTCAAATTATCTTGTAATGGCTTATAATTAGCATCATTTTTATCCGTTTCAACAATTGTTACAATCGTATCTTCATTTACAAATCGGCATAAATCGTCGATGTGTCCGTGTGTGTCGTCTCCTTCTATTCCGTCTCCAAGCCAAATTACGTTTGTAACTCCCAGATATTCCTTAAAAACAGCTTCGTAATCTTCTTTGGTAAAATTTTTATTTCGAACCTGAATTGATGGATGCATCAAACATTCTTCAGAAGTTAGTAAAGTTCCTCTTCCGTTTACATCTATTGCACCGCCTTCTACAATTACCGGTTTTCCTTTATAAACAACTTGTGTCAAGGGAACATCTATAAAATCAGCAATTTTAGAAGGAACGAATTTATCTAACTGATAGTTTTTATATTTTGCCCAACCATTAAAATTGAAATTCAACGCTTCCCTTTTCGAACCATTTTTTACTACAATTGGTCCGGAATCACGCATCCAGCTTCGGTTTGTTTTATGAATTATGAAAGATACATTCGCACTATTTACGCGTGCTCTTTCTAACATTTCGGCTACTTTTTCTTTTAGTTTTTCATCGGCTACGACCAAAAAAACAGTTTCAAAAGTGGCTACTTTTTTTATAAATTCTACAAAAGCCCATTGAACAGCTTCGTATTTTCCTGGCCAGTCGTTACCATTATGCGGAAAACATAATACAATTCCTTGTTGTTTTTCCCATTCTGCTGGAAATCTTCTATTATTTGTTGACATAAAGAGGTTCTAATTTTGAAAGTATACAAAGATAAGCATTCGGAAGGATTATAAAATAGTCGAGACAAAATGATATTGGTTTTAGATTAATTATCTGATAAAATTTAAGTTAAAGATTAATTAATACAGCCTTAATATATGACCAAAATCTGCTAATTACATTTGGCAAAACTAAAAAACACAAAAATGAAGAAACTAAGTATTACGTTATTAGCCGCTTTATCTATAATGGTAAGCTGTAATAATAATGATGATGAGAATTCAAGCAAACCAGAACCTGAAGTTGTTGTAAATGAAAACCCGGGAACCTTTAAAGAAATTGGTTCTGTAACTATTGGCGGCGAAGGTGCAGCAGAGATTACAGCTTTCGATGAAAAAACAAAAAAACTTTTTACTGTAAACAATAGCGGAACAAACCAAATCGATGTAATTGATTTAACGGATCCTACAAAACCAACTAAAATTGGTAAAATAGATCTAACTCCTTATGAAGGCGCTTCTAATAGTGTGGCAGTATTTGATGGGAAATTAGCCGTTGCGTTAGAATCAACCGTAAATAAACAAGGAAATGGTAAAGTGGTTGTTTTTAATACTACTGATTATAGCTTAATCAAACAAATTACTGTTGGCGCATTGCCTGATATGATTACTTTTTCGCCTGACGGAAAATATATTATGACCGCTAATGAAGGGGAACCAAGCACCGATTATTTACAAGATCCTAACGGAACTATCTCTATTATTGAAGTCGCTAATAATTATGCGGTTACAACTTTAGATTTCGCTTCTTTTGCCAGCCAGTCTGCTGCTTTACAAAAAGAAGGTTTTAGAGTTTCTAAATTCGCTAAAAGCTTCGCTCAGGATATCGAACCTGAATATGTAACGATTTCTGATGATTCTAAAACTGCCTGGGTAACATTACAGGAAAATAATGGTGTGGCAAAAGTAGATTTGACATCTAAAACCATTACAGCTATTTATCCTTTAGGTTTTAAAGACTTTAATACTGCCGAAAATGCTATTGCTGTAAGTGACAAAAATGAAACAGCCGTTTTTAGTCCATGGAAAGTAAAAGGTATGTTCATGCCAGACGCAATTAGTCATTTTTCTGCCAATAATGTTCCTTATTTTGTTACAGCAAACGAAGGCGACGCCAGAGAATATACTGCATATAGTGACATTAAAAGAATGAAAGACATGAAGCTTGATGCAACTGTTTTTCCTGATGCTGCAACTTTAAAATTAGAAACCAATTTAGGAAGATTAAATTTAATTACCGACATGGGGGACACTGATGGTGACGGCGATCTTGACGAAATGGTCGCTTTTGGAGCACGTTCTTTCTCGATCTGGAACGGAAATACCGGAAAAATTGTTTACGATAGTAAAAATGACCTTGATAAAAAATCAAATGATTTTGGAACTTATGACAACAAACGCAGCGATGATAAAGGCTCAGAACCTGAAGCTGTAGTAGCTGTTAAGATGGGAAGTCAGAATATTCTGTTTGTTGGCTTAGAAAGATCAGATGTTTTTATGACTTATGATGTAACAAATCCTGCATCGCCTCAATATTTACAAACTGTAAAAACCGGAGATGCTCCAGAAGGAATATTATTCATTCCTGCTTCTAAAAGTCCAACAAAAAGAAGTTTGTTAGTTGTTAGTAGTGAGGGAGATGGAACAATAAAAATCTACCAGCCAGATTTAAAATAACTTTCACATTTACAATTAGAGAAGGGAGCTAAATATAAATTTAGCTCCCTTTTTTTGTTCAAAATTCTGATTCTTTTAACGGATTTACATAAATAAAACCCAAAAGGTGGGAATTATGTAAGACCAAATAGAACACATTCTGAAACTCGTAGTATAATTTTGTCCTGAGTTTAAAACGAAAAACTCGTAATAATCACAATTAAATTAAAATTTGGATATCATGAAAAAGAAATTAGCTTCAGTATCACTTTTACTACTAACATTTGCTGCGGGTGCACAAAATATGGCAACGACGTCAGCTCAACCTACAATTGAAAAACCTGCATACAATAGATGGTCTATAGAGTTAAATGGTGGTTTAAACAAACCTCTTAGAGCAATAACTCCTGGTTATTCTACAGAAACTGCTAGTCCGTTTCACGCAGATTTAGGTGTAAGATATATGTTTAATCCTAAATTTGGTTTGAAACTGGATGTTGGGTACGACCAATTTCAAGAGCGCGACAACACGCCGGAATTCGACAGCAAGTATTACAGAGCAAGTTTACAAGGGGTAATTAACCTTGGTAGAGCTTTAAACTTTGAAACCTGGACAAACACTTTTGGTTTATTAGCACATGGTGGTTTTGGTGTTTCTCAATTAAGCAATGATGACGGTTTTGACGGAAAAGATTACATGGGGCATGGAATCATGGGATTAACAGGTCAAGTGAGACTAAGTAACAGAATCGCTTTAACAGGAGACCTTACTGGTATTGTTAACGGAAGACAAAATCATAACTTTGATGGTCATGGAGTTCCAACTACAGGTTCATTAGATGGTGTGTTATTAAACGCTTCTGTTGGTTTGACTTTCTACTTAGGTAAAAACGAAAAACATGCTGACTGGTATTCTGAAGAAAATGAAAGATTAAACCAATTAGAAAACAGAGTAACAACTATCGAAACTGGTCTTATTGATACTGATAAAGATGGTGTTGCTGATTTATACGATTTAGAACCTAATACTGTTTCTGGAGTTGCTGTAAATACTAAAGGACAATCTATTGATACCAACCAAAATGGTGTTCCGGATGAATTAGAAAGCTACTTAGATAAAACTTATGTTAGACAAGGTAGTCAAACTGCAACAAACAATACTGTTGAAGAATTGATCAACGGAGGATATGTTAATGTTTATTTTGACTTTAACTCATCTAAACCAACAAATGCTTCTTTATCTGGTGTTGACTTCTTAGTAAAATACTTGAAAAACAATCCAGGAAAATCTGCTGATATCGTAGGATATGCTGACGAAATTGGAAGTTCAAGCTACAACACTGAATTATCAAGAAAAAGAGCTGAAGCTGTGAAAAAAGTAGCTGAAAACGCTGGAATTGATGCTTCAAGATTAAATGTAATTGCTAACGGTGAAGATACTTCTGTGAACAAAGATTCTAAAGAAGCTCGTCAAATCGTAAGAAGAGTTACTTTTAAAGTAAAATAATCTTATTATATATTTTCTAAAAATCCGCTTCGGAATATTCTGAAGCGGATTTTTTTTGTTTCTAAGAGAATAAAAAAAAGGACGAAATGTAGATTTCGTCCTTTTTGTTTTATTTGAATTAACTGAATTTAGTCAATGGCTCTTTTAGTAATATCACCAAAAGCATCGATTCTTCTGTCTCTGAAAAACGGCCAGTTCTGACGTACATTTTCCTGAAGATCCAAATCAACCTCAGCAATTAGAATTTCTTCCTGATCGTGAGAAGCCTGAGCTAAAATCTCGCCTTGTGGTCCTGCAATAAACGATGCTCCCCAAAACTGAATTCCTTCTGTTCCTTCGATATATTTTTCTAAACCAATTCTGTTTGCAGCAGCAACAAAAACACCATTTGCTACAGCATGACCTTTCATTACATTCATCCAGGCACCATATTGGTTTTCGCCATATTGTTCTTTTTCTTTAGGATGCCATCCAATTGCAGTTGGATAAAACAATACCTCAGCTCCTTTTAAAGCTGTGATACGCGCTGCTTCCGGATACCATTGGTCCCAACAAATAAGAGTTCCAATTTTTCCTTTTTTGGTTTCAATTGCTTTAAAACCTAAATCTCCCGGTGTGAAATAGAATTTTTCATAAAAATGGGGATCATCCGGAATGTGCATTTTGCGGTATAATCCAGCTTCTGTTCCGTCAGTATCAATTATGTAAGCACTATTGTGGTAAATTCCAGCCATTCTTTTTTCGAAGAAAGGAACAATAATTACTACACCCAATTCCTTTGCCAATTCGCTAAAAGCAATAAATGAAGTACTGTAAAGTGGTTCTGCTAATGCAAAATTGTCTACATCTTCGCTTTGGCAAAAATAATGACTGCTATATAATTCAGGTAACAAGATTACTTCTGCACCTTTATTTGCAGCATCTTTAACCCAGCTGATACATTTTTTAAGATTATTTTCGGCAACGTCGTTCAGATTTAACTGGATAACGGCTATTTTATATTTTCTTTTCGGCATGACATAAAATTTAGAGTGCAAAAATAGTAATTTTTAAAGGAATGGCAAAGTGCGTTTTATGTACTTAGTAGTAATAAAAAAAGAGCCCATTAGGCCCTTTTATATTTGCTTTACAGAATCCCGTTTTGTTGAAAATATCTTGGTAATATAAACAACTTCATTCTCTTCAACATATAATATTTTATAATCTCTAACAATAATTCTTCGGTATTCGGGCTCAATTTCATCCTTTTGATACTGTTCTACAAAATGAATGCTTTTACTACTAGACAAAATATCATTCTTTAGATTAATTGCGCCTTGAAGTGATTTTTCTTTATGATAATTGTATATTGTCTTTAGCTGGTCTTTGGCTGTGTTAGTCCAAACTACTTTTCTTATTGTACTCATTACCAATTTTCAGATTCTCTTTCTAAATCTTCCTGCGAAATTACATTACCATTTTTAATATCTAATTTCGCATCCGCTAATTGCTGTTTATAAATGGCTCTCGTCATTGGTTTTCCATCAACTGAAAAAGCAACAATTTCTTCTTCCTGGTAGCTTTCAATAACCGCTTTAACAACTTTTAAAAGACGTTCATCTGCAGTATTTATATATTCTAAAACACTATCTCTTAACTCTAATGCTCCCATAATTATATCTTTTAATACTCCAAAGATAGCTATTTTGACTCGTTTTTTAAACTAGTTATTCATAAAATCATCTGAATATAACTTCAAAAAAAAAGAAAGCCATTTTACAAATATTTTAAAACATTTGCAAAATGGTTTCTGACCAAAAATTTATCTTTAATAACCTAATTATTCAATAACCACTTTTTTAGTTACGAATTCCTTATCTGATTTTTTGAATTTGAATTCAAAAGTTCCTTTTACATCTGATTTGAATTTGTAAACAGTTTTCTTAGGATTCGGAACTTGTAGTGTACAAACTTCCGATGGGTCTTTTACTTCAACTTGTAATCCTCTAACATCATTAATGAATGTCTCACTAAATTTACTGAACTCTGCGCAAGCGTTGTCTGCTACAAAAGTGATATCATAACTCAATTCTTCATTTACTTTTCCAGTTGCAGGACCGGTTATCTCTGTTACAGATGCTACTTTTACAACTGGGTTAGGTCCACTTGGTTTATCATCATCATTACTGCAAGAAATTAATGCTGTTGCTAAAAATAATACTACAAGAACGGATTTAAATTTAAAATTTTTCATATAAAATAATAATTAATTGTTAATTACTATGAAGATGCAAAAGAGTTGCATTGGTTGCTTTAGTAATTTGTTAAATAATTACACAAAAATAGTAAACAATTAAATATCAAAAACTTAACAGAATAAAAAAAACTTACTAAACAACAGTTATTCTTATAAAAATTAAAATTCCCGGTTTAGCCCCGATAGAAACGGTATCCTTTTTAGCCGTTTTCTAACGGATAAAAAGATATAGTGGATAGCGGGACAAGTGGTGTTTTGAAAATGAGTCTTTTGCTTCTAAAAAAAAAAAAACACCATTCGCTGCGACGAATAGTGTTTTGATATTTATATATGTAGTAGCTGTTATGCTATTTCTTTCTTTTTAAATATTTTTTTGAATAGGCTTACAAATCCTAAAACTACAATTCCTAATGCCAGACCAATTACAAATTCTTTGATAATTGCAGGAAGATTAATTGTAGGTACGATATGATGAAAAAATGGAATATAATGAACAAAGATTCCACCTGCTACCAGAATTAAAGCTATTGTACCAATTACGGTTAAACTTTTAATGACTATTGGCAGCGCTTTTACTAATATATTACCAATAAAATTTGATATACTTTTTTCGTTTTTACTAAATTTAATTAGTTTATAGCCTGCTTCATCCATTCGTACAATTAAGGCAACAATACCATAAACACCAACCGTTGCAATTAATGCAATGATTGAAGTTACAATGATTTGCTGTACAAGTGGCTGACCAATTACTGTCCCGAGAGCGATGATTACAATTTCGACAGATAAAATAAAATCGGTTACAATGGCTGATTTTACTTTTCCTTTTTCGGCTTCCAGAATTTCTTCTTCTGTTAAATCTTCAGCAGTTATTCCTGCTGATTCTTCATGGCTATGTGGAAATATAAATTCATAAATTTTTTCGGCTCCTTCGTAGGCCAAAAACAGCCCTCCAAGTACAAGAATTACAATGATTGCAACCGGTAAAAATGCACTTAATAAAAAAGCTATTGGCAAAATAATTATTTTATTAAGCAACGAACCTTTACTAATTGCCCACAATACCGGAAGTTCTCTTGATGAAGCAAAGCCTGAAGCTTTCTCAGCATTTACTGCCAAATCATCGCCTAAAATTCCGGCCGTTTTTTTTGCTGCAATTTTACTCATTACTGCAACATCATCCATAATTGCTGCAATATCATCTAATAGTACGAAAAAACCTGATGCCATTATATTTTATTTGGTTTTAAAAACTGTGTAATTCACTGACATTGAGTATCCAGTTTAATGCACATGTTTGATTATTTATGTGCGCTAATCTAAGACTTTTTTTGTTTATTTTTTAGTCTAAAATCAACTACATTGTCCTAAAAGCACCCAAATAATTATAAAAACGAAAATAGTACCAAAACATCCTCCGCCTAATTTTTTTGCTCCGTAACCTGCTAGTAATCCTCTAAAAATATTATTCATAGTATTTGTTTTTATGATTTGTGATATAAATTTGTGAAAGTAAAGTTCCTACTTTAATACTTGAATTTATTTATATGACTTTAAAAAAAAGTTTCATGATTTACGGATTTTTATATTCTTATAAAAAAAAAGCACCAGCCTTTCGACTGATGCTTATCTCAAAAAAATTAACCAATAAAAATTATTTTTCGATATGGGTTTGGTTTCTAAATACCAATTGCCCATCGAAAGCATCTAGTAAAATGATGCTGTCTGTAGTAATGTTTCCTGCCAAAATCTCTTTCGACAACTGATTCAATACTTCTCTCTGAACGACACGTTTTACTGGTCTTGCACCAAATTGCGGATCATAACCTTTATCAGACAAGTATTTAATAGCTTCTGGTGTTGCATCCATAGCGATACCTTGCAAGGCAAGCATTTTTGTAACACTCTTAAGCTGTAAGCTTACAATTTTAGAAATATTTTCGACTGTTAAAGGCGTAAACATTACGATTTCGTCGATACGGTTTATAAATTCCGGACGAACAGTTTGTTTCAATAATCCCAAAACTTCAACTTTTGCTGATTCTGTAGCAGATTCAATGCTTCCTTTCAGGTTTTCAAACTTATCTTGTATGATCTGACTTCCCATATTGGAGGTCATAATAATGATTGTGTTCTTAAAATCAGCCAGACGGCCTTTGTTATCTGTCAAACGGCCTTCATCCAAAACCTGCAATAAAATATTGAACGTATCCGGATGTGCTTTTTCGATCTCGTCTAACAAAATTACAGAATATGGTTTTCTACGTACTGCTTCGGTTAACTGACCACCTTCATCATAACCCACATATCCCGGAGGCGCACCAACCAAACGGCTCACACTGTGACGCTCCTGATACTCACTCATATCGATACGCGTCATGGCATTTTCGTCATCAAAAAGATATTCGGCCAATGCTTTTGCCAGCTCAGTTTTACCTACTCCCGTTGTTCCTAAAAATAAGAAGGTTCCAACTGGTTTTTTCATATCCTGTAAACCTGCACGACTTCTGCGAACAGCGTCACTCACAGCTTCAATCGCCTCTTCCTGACCTACAACACGTTTGTGCAATTCATCTTCAAGATGCAATAGTTTTTCACGTTCTGTCTGAAGCATTTTCATCACAGGAATTCCTGTCCATTTTGCTACGACTTCTGCGATATCTTCGCGGGTTACTTCTTCTTTAATCAAAGAATTACCGGATTGATATTCCTGCAATTGTTTTTGCAAAACATCAAGACGTTCTTGTGCTTCTTTTATTTTTCCGTAACGAATTTCGGCCACTTTTCCGTAATCGCCATCACGTTCTGCGCGTTCTGCTTCGTATTTAAAATCTTCAATTTCTTGTTTTACGGCTTGAATTCCGTCTACAACATCTTTTTCTGATTTCCATTTTGCATAGATTTCGTTGCGCTCTTCTTTTAAGTTCGCCAAATCCATGCGCAGGATTTTCAGTTTACTTTCTTCTTTTTCACGTTTAATGGCTTCGATCTCAATTTCAAGCTGCATAATTTTACGATCCAGAACATCTAATTCTTCTGGTTTCGAATTGATTTCCATACGCAGCTTAGAAGCGGCTTCATCCATCAAATCGATTGCTTTATCCGGTAAAAAACGGTTTGTAATGTAACGTTGCGAAAGTTCAACAGCCGCAATAATTGCCTCGTCTTTGATCTGAACTTTATGATGTGTTTCGTACTTTTCTTTGATTCCGCGTAAAATCGAAATTGCACTTTCAGTATCCGGTTCATCAATTAAGATCTTTTGGAAACGACGCTCTAACGCTTTATCTTTCTCAAAATATTTTTGATATTCATCTAATGTTGTTGCACCAATTGCTCTCAATTCTCCACGAGCCAAAGCTGGTTTCAGGATATTAGCCGCATCCATTGCGCCTTCTCCCCCACCTGCACCTACAAGGGTATGAATCTCATCAATAAATAAAACGATATCACCTTCGGCAGCTGTAACCTCTTTTACAACTGCTTTTAAACGTTCTTCGAATTCTCCTTTAAATTTTGCACCAGCAATTAATGCTCCCATATCAAGTGAGAAAACGATTTTATCCTTTAAGTTTTCCGGCACGTCACCATCAACGATTCGATGCGCCAGTCCCTCAGCAATAGCAGTTTTACCAACTCCTGGCTCTCCAATTAACATTGGGTTGTTTTTTGTTCTACGAGTAAGAATCTGCAATACACGACGGATTTCTTCGTCACGGCCAATAACCGGATCCAGTTTTCCGTTTCGCGCTAATTCGTTTAGATTTTTAGCGTATTTGTTTAATGAATTATAATTTTCTTCCGCCGAAGCAGATGTTACTCTTTCTCCTTTACGAAGTTCTTCAATGGCTGCTTTTAACCCTTTTCCGGTAACTCCCTGATCTTTTAAAATCTGAGAAACTTTACTTTTTGAGTCGAAAATTGCCAAAATCAAATGCTCGATAGAAACATATTCATCGTTCATTTTTTGAGCAATAATTTCAGCTTCATTCAGCGCTTTATTGGCGTCTCTGGAAAGTAAAATATCTCCTCCGGAAACTTTTGGAAAACTTTGAATCGTGCTGTCTAATATCTGTAAAAACAACGGTACATTTACATTTAGTTTTTTCAAAATAAACGGCGCTACATTTTCATCTACTTCAAAAATAGCTTTAAAAATGTGTTCGTTTTCGATTTGCTGTTGTCCGTTGCGTTGCGCCAATTGTTGCGATAACTGTATGGCTTCCTGCGACTTAATTGTAAATTTATTTATGTTCATATGTATACGATTTAGGTTTGATTTTTAGTTGTAAAAGTTCGATACCATTAAAATTACAATTTATTGGAGTACATTTTTAACTTTAAATAATATAACTTTGCTTTTGATCATTCAAAATATATTCCACACTAAAAATACAGACAAAATGACATTTAAAACGTGATTTTTATCATATTTAAACGTCAAAAAGTCATAAAACACGTCAAATATGAGTTTTTTAAATTCAATCTTCGGAAGTTCAGAAAATGCAGATTCTCCAAAAAGTAATGTAAACTGGACAGAATTAACCGATATAGCCCAATTATTAGAAGTTACAGCAATCTCAAATGAGAAGCCGGTTGTCATTTTCAAACATAGTACAAGATGCAGCATTAGCCGTATGGCTTTGAAACAATTTGAACGTGACTACGATTTAAATGAAGTTGTTGATGCTTATTTTTTAGATTTAATAGCGCACCGCGATATCTCTAACGAAATTGCCAGCAGGTTTAATGTGTATCACGAATCGCCTCAACTAATTTTAATTAGAAACGGAAAAGCTGTTTATGATGTTTCTCACAGTGATATTGATGCTGTGGCTTTGAAAGAAAAAATTTAAACACTAAAGTTAAAATATTTCACCATTAAGATATTAAGAAAAATTAAGTTTAGCCCTTAATGAAACTTAATATCTTAATGGTTAAAAAATAAAAATGTAATGGTGAAATCAATTAAAAAGTTCCTTCTGAACCTCCTCCACTAAAGCCTCCTCCACCAAAATCCATTGGAGAATCAGGAACTTTTGCTTCTGGTTTCATTCCAAAAGCTGAAGCAACTATTAGTGCTTCGGCATTTAATATAGTATTAGAATTATTGATTCGGTCTGGCTTGAATGTTAAACCCACTTCCTTATCCTTGAGCTTTTTAATCGAAAAATAGGCTATTGCAAACAAAACCAATCCGCCACAAGTTAATGCAACTTCTATTGGTAAAACCGAATAGTAAAATCGAATCGTGTAGATAGAAAATCCTATAGCCAAAAAGCTTATCCAAAGCATCATTCTTTCTTTTGTTTTTAAAGCCTGAACTAAATAAACAACAGGAACAATAAAAGTAAAAGCATAAAAGAAAATGGCAAACGGAATATCTTGTCCCGGAAGTACTTCGCTACCTAAAAGCGTTAACGAAAGCTCTCTAACAACCAAATAATTACAAGAAAGGTAAAATAATACCAGACAAAAACTATTGGCCAATAATAAGCCACTATAGTAATAACTTATCTTGAGATTATTAATTATTCTTTTTGTTAAGAAATAAAATGCAGCAGAAGCCAACATGGCCACGAAGGGCAAAATAGTTTTTCCGATATCAAATTCAAACATTGCGAAGAATAATACTCCTGCAGCAGCCAGACAAAAAACCAATAAAGACAATAAATGCAGATATCTTCTGTACATAAAAAACGAAGCAACAGCAACAAAAAGTGCTACTTGTATTTCATAGCCTTCGGTTGTTATAGCTATAGCAAATCCTACATTTAAAAGTGCTCCTAAAATAAAAGCATCGTCTAAGCCGTGTCCGTAATACTTTTGATTCGCCAAAAACTCTGCTCCTGCAAAACCAATTGCTGCAAAAATATAACAGCAAATACTAAAAAAAAATCGTTCTGAATTAGAACCGGTTAATCCGATTAGTGCGATTACTCCGCATATAGATAAATACAAAAATGCGCCTAACAAAAAGAATCCTAAACGCACCAGGATATTACTTTGTCTCTTAAAAGCCGGTAATTCTTTTTTAATTAAATTCTTTTGTTCTTTACTAATAAATCCAGCCGATTCTAAAGATTTAGCTTCTTCAACTAAAGCTAAATTGTCTAATAAATTTTTATCGTATACTATCATGCTGCAATTTCCTTATTGAATTTTTTAATCAGTTTTATAAACATTAAGATCGAGCCTATAAAATATATCGGAAGTATCATGATGAACAATACCCAAACATCTGAGAAATTAATATTTTCAAAAATTCTAATCAGGAATATATTAAGTCCAATATAAGCGTAGACAATCATAAAAACATACAAAGAAATTGCTTTAAGTTCATGGCTGATTTTGTAAAAATAAAAAGACGAACCTGCCAATACAAGCAGAAAAAGAAACCAAATTCCGTACTCAAAATAATCGAACAAACTGCTAATTGTCGCAATACTAATGATATGCAAAGCAAAAGTGAGATAGATAATATTAAAATGTGTTTTCAACTGAATTTTTGAACTATAAATTGTCCATAAAATAAGCAAGACTCCTAATATTATGGCTGAATAACTTAAAGTCTGATCCTGGTAAAAATTACTGTTGTTGAGTAAATCCTGAGGTGTTACCGAAAGCCCAACATAGGCCGCCAAACCAGTAATGGCAATAGTCAGAATGCTTTTATTATCGAAATAGTACGCGCAAAAGAAACTGACAATGGTTGGGATTAACGTAGCTAATCTGTAATTTGTTCCAAAGGGTTCATACTGAAATTGTAAATAACCTATAAAAATACAAGTCAAAATACTAGCCGCTAAAGCCAGATATTCTACAACCGGATGCTCAAAAGCAGTTTCCTGTTTCTGAAATCCTTTTGAATTTTTAAAACAATAATAAAAACAAATTCCTATTGCAAGCAACAACAATGAAAGGATCGCTATATGACCAATACTATCAATATTATTATAAATTAAAATTCCGATTCCTGAGGTAAACAATAAAACAGATAAATAGAGAAATAATTTTAATTCTGCATTTAGCGAGAAAATATTCAAATTGCGATACGCATTAATTTCCTGATATTGATTTTCAGTTATTAGATTTTTATCCAAAAGCGATTTCGTGGCCTGACCATCAAACTTATTCATAATTTACTTTTATAAACATATAAATCAAAAATAGTCTTTTTGTTTGAATATTCTCTTAGTAAAAAAATACTTATAAATTTTCAAGGTATGATTGTTAATATTTTCTGTAAAATGATTGATTATAAACTTTAATAATTAAATTTGTGTAATCGATTACATTAATCTAATTATTCTAAAAAACCAAATAGCTAACTTATAAAAATGAAACAAAATCTGCTTTTATTATTTTTCTTATTGAGTATGTCTTCTCTTTTTGCGCAAAACTACTATATGGAATCTCCGGAAGGATTTGGTGCAGCTACTACTGGAGGAGGTAACTCTACTCCTATCACAGTAACAACTTATAATGAATTGTTATCTCAAATTAAATTAAAATCGCCTGCTGTAATTTTGGTTTCAGGAATAATTACTATTTCAAGTGGCGAACCTATTCATGAAGTCGTTACGGATAAAACCATAATAGGAATGCCAGGCTCGAAATTAGTAAACGAAACACAATCTAATCCAGGAGCTGGTATTTTATATTTAAAGCCAGGATCGAATAATGTAATCATACGTAATCTTGTTTTTGTTGGTCCCGGAGCTTACGATATTGATGGACAAGATAACCTGACTGCAGATTGTACTAATCTTTGGGTCGATCATTGTGAATTTCAGGATGGCCAGGACGGTAATTTTGATCTTAAAGGAAAAACGGATAACGTTACTGTTTCATGGTGCAAGTTTACTTATCTAAAAGCTCCAAAATCAGGCGGATTAGGCGGTGCTGACGATCATAGATTTAGCGATCTTATCGGTTCAAACAAAAATGATTTTCCTTTAGATGAGCATTATAGTATTACTTTTAAAAATTGTTATTGGGCAGAAGGCTGTAAACAGCGTATGCCTCGTGGCAGAAATTTAGAAATTCATATTATGAACTGCTATTACAATACGTCAGAATCCGGTTCTTTAGCAATTGGTTTAGGCGGTGGTGCTAAAAATTCAACTTGCTACGTTGAAGGTACTGATTTTGCAAAAGTAGAAAAGGTTTTTAAAGAATACATCAGCACAGACGGCGGAACGGTTGGAATTGTATTTGATCATTGTCGTAAAGGCCCAATGGATTTTGGCACAAAAGTAAATAAACCTTCTTATCCCTACACTACAATTCCTCTTGGAAAAGTGGAACAATACGTAACTAATTCGTCGTGTGGCGCAGGTGCAACACTTCAGGTAAGTTCTGCTGGTTTGATCTCTTCAAGCTGCACAAATAAAAGTTGATCATCATTATAATTTTTCATAAAAAAGCCGATTTGTATCACGTACAAATCGGCTTTTTTATTGGCTGAGACACTTTTAAAGCGCTGCTTTCATTTTGTTTTTGATAGCATCTAAACATAAGTTATTAATGCTGCCTTCATGCGTATGTTTTGTTTCTTTTGGAGATTGATAAGTTCCTGCTTCCAATTGTTCTGCAACGGCTTTGTATGCATCTCTAAAAGGTATTCCGGCAACCACCATTTCGTTTAAAGTATCTACAGTAAACAAATAATCGTATTTTTTATCTTTTAAAATATTGTCTTTTACTGTAATATCTTTTACAGAGAAAATCGCAATATCCAGACAAGCTTTCAAATTTTGAATGGCAGGAAACAATCCTTCTTTTAAAAGCTGCAAATCTCTGTGATAACCACTTGGTAAATTATTTGTAATTAAAGTGATTTCGTATGGAAGCGCCTGAATCTTGTTGCATTTTCCTCTGATTAATTCGAATACATCAGGATTTTTTTTGTGAGGCATAATACTTGAACCTGTCGTAAGATGCGCGGGCAAACCTATAAAATCAAAATTTTGGCTCATATACAAACAAACGTCCATTGCAAATTTCGATAACGTTCCAGCTACACTTGCCATTGCAAATGCAACGGTTTTTTCTGCTTTACCACGGCTCATTTGTGCGGCAACAGCGTTGAATTTTAAGGTTTCGAAACCTAATTCCTGAGTGGTAAATGTTCTGTTGATAGGAAACGAACTTCCGTAACCTGCAGCAGAACCTAAAGGGTTTTGATCTACAATTTTTGAAGCCGCATTCAACATTGTTACATCATCAATGAAACTTTCGGCGTAAGCTGAAAACCACATCCCGAATGATGATGGCATCGCGATTTGTAAATGCGTATAACCCGGCAATAAAACGTTTTGGTGTTTTTCCGCCGATTCCATTAACAAATCAAATAAAGTTTTTACCTGTTCTTTTAAGGCTTTTAATTCGTCTTTTAAGTACAAATGAACATCAACCAAAACCTGATCATTACGAGAACGCGCGGTGTGGATTTTCTTTCCTGCATCGCCTAGTTTTTCAGTTAACAGATATTCGATTTTGGAATGTACGTCTTCAAAACTATCTTCGATTTCGAAATTTCCAACGGCAATATCAGCGATGATATCGGTTAATGCATCAACCAAAGAAGTCGTTTCTTCTGCAGTTAATAAGCCAATCTGTCCCAACATTTTGGCATGTGCGATTGAACCTAAAGCATCGTATTTTGCCAAAACTAAATCTAATTCACGATCGTTTCCTACGGTGAAATGTTCAATTTGTTTATCTGTTGGTATTCCTTTTTCCCAAAGTTTCATAGGTAGATTTTAGATTTTTAGACTTCTTAGATTTTTAGATCTTTCCAATCTTTACGTTTAATTTCGCCAGGAATTCACGAATTTATATCTTCAAAGATTATCAAAAATAATTCGTGAATTCGTGGCGGTTACTTTTCTTACAATTTAAAGAAATCGGTTAGTATTTTGATATACAAATCGATTCCTTCTTCGATTTCGTTAATGAAAATAAATTCGTCTGCTGAATGTGACCGCAATGTTTCTCCTGGTCCTAATTTTAAAGACTGGCAACTCAAAACAGATTGATCTGAAAGTGTTGGCGATCCATAAGTTGTTCTTCCTAAAGCAATTCCGGCTTGTACTAAACCGTGAGTAACCGGAATAGATGACGCATTTAAATGCATGGATCTTGGGGTTACTTCGGCGTTTATATTTGCTTTTACTACTTCAAGAATCTCAGCATTTGTATAACGATCTGTTACGCGAATATCAACAACCAAATCACATTCTGAAGGCACTACATTGTGTTGTTTTCCGGCACTGATCTGCGTTACGGTCATTTTCACCGGACCTAAAACATCAGATATTTTATCGAATTTATAGTTTTTAAACCATTCCATTACAGGAATTGATTTGTATAATGAATTATCATCGTTTTGATGTGCAGCATGACTTGCAGTTCCTTTTACTTTTACATCCAAAACTAACAAACCTTTTTCTGCAACTGCCAATTGCATTAATGTCGGTTCACCAACAATAGCGCAATCTAATTCCGGTAGATGTTTTAAAACACTGTTTAAACCGTTTTTCCCGCTGCTTTCTTCTTCGGCGGAAGCCACAATTACGATATTATGTGATAGATTTTGATTCTCGTAAAAATGTACAAACGTTGCTAATAATGAAACTAAACATCCTCCTGCATCATTGCTTCCTAATCCAAATAATTTCCCCTCTTTTTCGATTGCTTTAAAAGGATCGTTGGTGTAAGCCTGATTGGGTTTTACAGTATCATGGTGTGAATTCAGTAAAAGTGTTGGTTTATTTTTGTCGAAATATTTATTGAAAGCCCATACATTATTATTTTCTCTTTTGAATGGAATCTCGTTTTGATTGAACCAATTTTCGATTAAAAGTGCTGTTTGATCTTCTTCGCTAGAGAATGAAGGGGTTTCGATTAGACTCTTTAATAAACTAATTGCTTCCTGGGTAAGCGTTGCAATATTTTTCATAGGTTTAAGTTCTCTGCCACGAAGGCTCAAAGTCACAAAGTTTTTCTTATTGATTTTGTGAATCAATTTTGTGACATTTTTAATTTGCGCAAATTTCTTAAATTAATATTTAAAATGCCTTGTGCTGATGTGTTTTTTTGCCACGAATTACACAAATTTTAGCTAATAATTTTAATTTTTAATTCGTGAAAATTTGTGTAATTCGTGGCTATATCTTTATAATGTAATCGTTGTATGTAAAACGTCCGGGGTTTGAAGCATTTTATGATGCCCAATTTTGATTTTCTGAACGCCGCGAGATAAACTATTAAAGCAATTATCCAGTTTCGGGATCATTCCGGAATGGATCACTTTTTCGGCTTTTAGTTTGTTGTATAACTCTTCATTTATTTGAGTAATTACAGACGAATCATCTTCTGAATCTTGCAAAACACCTTGTTTTTCGAAACAATAGGTTAGCGTAACATCAAAAACTTCAGACAATGCAATTGATAATTCGCTTGCGATAGTATCAGCATTTGTATTTAATAATTGTCCATTTTTGTCGTGTGTGATCGCGCAGAAAACAGGAACAATTCCAGTTTCTAATAAAGTAGCTAATAATTTAGTATTGACTTGCTTTACGTCACCAACAAATCCGTAATCAATTGTTGGATGATTCCTTTTTACTGATTGAATTAAATTTCCATCAGCTCCGGAAAATCCCATTGCATTGTTGTTTTTGGCTTGTAATTGTGCCACAACATCTTTATTGATTTGTCCCGCGTAAATCATAATTACAACATCAAGCATTGCGGCATCGGTAATTCGGCGGCCTTCAATCATTTGAGGCACTAAACCAATACTCTGAGCCATTTTTGTAGCCGATTTTCCGCCTCCATGAACTAAAACTTTATAGCCTTCGATTTTAGAAAAGTCGGTTAAGAATTGTTCTAACTCTGTTGGGTTGTCGATGATGTTTCCACCTATTTTTATTACGGTAACTTTCTTCATAAGATTCTAAGGTTCTGAGATTCTAAGATACTAAGTTTTTTTTGCGCAAAGTTTCTTAGCATCTTAGACACTTAGAATCTTAGCGACTTTAAAAAAATTATAACTTCTTTAGAATCTTCTGTAAAACTAATTGCGCCGAATACGTTCTGTTATTCGCTTGCTGTATTACGATTGAATTTTCGCCGTCGATCACTTCGTCACTTACGATTACGTTACGACGAACCGGAAGACAGTGCATGAATTTTCCATTGTTGGTTAATGCCATTTTTTCAGCAGTAACGGTCCAGTTTGGATCTATGTTGGTTACTTTTCCGTAATCGTTGAAGTTACTCCAGTTTTTTACATAAACGAAATCCGCATTTTCGAAAGCTTTGTTTTGATCGTATTCGATTTTGCAGTCTTTTGTAATTTCCGGACTTAGTTCGTAACCTTCAGGATGTGTAATTACAAAATCCATGTCTTTTTGCATTTGCATCATTTCTACAAATGAATTTGCAACTGCCTGAGGCAAAGCTTTTGGATGCGGCGCCCACGAAAGAACTACTTTTGGTTTGTGTTTCGTTTTGTATTCTTCCATTGTAATCGCATCCGCCAAAGATTGCATTGGGTGACGAACTGCACTTTCCATATTTACGATAGGCACTGTTGCGTGTTTCAAGAATCCTGAAATTACCGTTTCAGCATAATCCTTTTCTTTATCTACTAAACCTGCAAAAGCACGGATTGCGATAATATCACAATATTGAGAAACTACTTCGGCAGCTTCTTTGATATGTTCTGAAGCTCCTGAATTCATAATAGCTCCATCTTCAAACTCTAATGTCCAGCCTTCGTTGGTAAAATTCATTACCATAACGTTCATTCCTAAGTTTATAGCTGCTTTTTGAGTACTCAAACGCGTTCTTAAACTCGGGTTAAAGAATAACATTCCTAAGGTTTTGTTTTTCCCTAAGTCTTGATTTTTAAGTGGGTTCTTTTTGATTTTTAACGCACTTTTTACCCATTTTGATAATGAGTTGATATCTTGTATTGAAATATAATTCATTTGTTTTATGTTTTAATTTGTTTTTTTTTGCCACGAATTCACGAATTTTATTCAAATAAAAATTAGATTTTAATTCGTGAATTCGTGGCTATATATATAAACTATTAAATAATCTTTGTAAAAGGAATTTCTCCTTTTAATGCTTTTAAAATAAAATTATCATTTAATCCGTTGACAATCCAGGTTTCTATGTTGGCGGCTTTTGCGATTCCGGCTGCTTCGATTTTGGATTGCATTCCGCCTGTTCCGTGTGATGATTTTGACTCTCCGATTTCTTTTTCTAATACTTTTAGATCGTTTACCAATTTTATCGTTTCAGGATTTTCGTCGTGAATCGAATCTTTTGTATAAATTCCGTTTGTATTAGTTGCAATAATCAGAATATCAACATTTAGCAGCACCGCTGTTAAGGCTGCTAATTTATCATTATCTCCAAACCGAATCTCATCTGTGGCAACGGTGTCATTTTCGTTGATAATCGGAATGTAATTGTTTTTAACTAATACATTAATCGTATTTACAATATTCTTTTTTGTCTGCTCTTTTTCGAAATCAGAATAAGAAAGTAAACACTGTGAAGTATTCAATCCTAAATCCTTAAAATTTTCATTATAAATCCGCATCAAATGAGGCTGTCCGATAGATGCCAAAGCTTGCTTCACAAAAACATCTTTATCTTGATTATCCAGCTTTACAAATTGCTTTGCCGCCGCAATTGCCCCTGAACTTACAATGATAAATTCATATTCGCTGTTTAAAGCCGCAATCTGTATTCCCAAATCTTCAATCTTTCCCCGCGAAATATGATTGGTTTCTTTGGTTAAAGTATTACTTCCTATTTTTAATAAAATACGTTTTTTCCCCATTGTTGTTTTTTTAACCGCAGTTTTTTTTAACCGCAAAGTGCGCAAGGTTCTTATATTGTTTGTGCTTCAAACGATAAGTTCGCAAAGCTTTATGTTTAGTAAAATTCCAAATTCCAATTTTAAAAATTTAAAATCAGAAATCCTTAGTTCTCAATCTAAAATCAGAAATCTAAAATTACTATCGTATTTGCCCTTCTCCATAAACGTACCATTTGTTTGTAACCAAATGCTGTAAACCAATTGGGCCTCTTTGATGCAATTTATCTGTGCTTATGGCTAATTCTCCGCCCAAACCAAATTGTCCTCCATCTGTAAATCGCGTTGAGGCATTTTGATACACAGCTGCTGTATCAACGGCATCCATAAATTCTTGTGCTGCTTTGTCATCTTTTGTAATAATTACTGCTGAATGTCCTCCGCAATATTTATTGATTTTCTCAATCGCATTTTCTTCAGAATCAATTGTTCCGATGACAATTTTATAATCTAAAAACTCTTCGTACCAAATATCTTCATTTTGAAGTGTTTCTGTATCTTCAAAATTTTCCAAAGATTTATCAACAATTACCTCCACATTATGTTCTTTTAATTCTTCAATTAAAATAGCCGTAAAGCCTTCAAAATTGGGTAATTTAGAATCTATTAAAACCTTATCTACTGCATTACAAGCCGATATTTTAGAGATTTTGGCATTCAAAATAATTTTTAAAGCCAGATCGGTATCGGCATCTTTATGAACGTATACAAAATTATTTCCGCGTCCGCTTACAATAACCGGGCAGGTTGCATGTGCTTTTACAAACTCAATTAGTTTTTCTCCTCCTCTTGGAACAATTAAATCTACTTTTTGAGTCGGCTTCTCTAAAAAAGCCTGAGTTTCTGCACGATTAAAATTCAAATACTCCACCCAATCTTTAGAAACTCCGTTTTCTTCTAAAGCTTTGTGCCAAAGACTTACAATCTTTAAATTTGATTGGAGAGATTCTTTCCCTCCTTTTAATAAAATTTTATTTCCGGATTTAAAGGCAATTCCCCCCGCTTCGATTGTTACATCCGGACGAGATTCATAAATAATTAAAATCGTTCCGAAAGCAGCGGTTTTATTTATCACTTTAATTCCATTATCATGCATAAAATGAAAACGCTCTACTCCAACCGGATCTTCCTGAGAAGCCAGTTGATTTAGAGATAAAATCATTTCATCAACTTTTTTATCATCTACTTTGAGGCGTTCTTCCATTGCTAAATCTGAGCCATCATAAGCGAGTAAATCTTCTTGATTGGTTAAGATAATCTGACTCCGCTCCTTTTCGACGAGTTTTGCCATGGAGTGCAAAACCAGATTGCGTTTTTCAATTGATAATGGATTCATAATTTATAGTTGGTTGTTTTTTGGTTGTTTCTTTTTGATTGAAACTTTATAGGATACCTAACAGGTTTTGAAAACCTGTTAGGATAAGTATATTTAATTTTGAAGCTCTTCTAAACTTTCTTTTAAAGCTACAATAAACGTATCGATATCTGATTTTTTTACTGTAAGTGGCGGTAAAATTCTTAACAGATTTTTGTTGTTGGCACTTCCTGTAAAAATGTGTTTCTCGATGATCAGTTTCTTTCTTAAAGCCGCAACATCAAAATCGAATTCAACTCCTAACATCAAACCTTTTCCTTTCACTTGTTTAATTCCAGGGACTTGTTTGATTTGTTCTAAGAAATATTCATAAACTTCGTTTACATTCTTTTGTAAATCTAATTTTTCAATTACATCCAAAACTGCAATTCCTGCTGCACATGATAAATGGCTTCCGCCGAAAGTAGTTCCTAATAATCCGAAACTTGCTTCAAATTTTGGTGAAATTAAAATGGCTCCAACCGGAAAACCATTCCCCATTCCTTTTGCAACTGAAATAATATCAGCATTGATTCCATGATGTTGGAAAGCAAAGAATTTTCCGCTTCTTCCATATCCAGATTGTACTTCATCTAAAATTAAAACAGCATCATGTTTTTTACACGCTTTTTCTAAAGCCTGGAAAAATTCTGTTGTTCCCTGGTCTAAACCTCCAACTCCCTGAATTCCTTCGATAATTACGGCTGTCACGTCTCCTTTTTCAAGCTCTGCTTCAACTAATTCGATTTGGTTTAAAGGTAAAAAAGTAACTATTTGCTGTGCGTTTATTGGTGCTACGATTTTTTTATTATCTGTAACGGCAACGGCTGCAGAAGTTCTTCCGTGGAAAGAATTATCAAAAGCAACAACTCTTGATTTTCCATTATGGAAAGAAGCTAATTTCAATGCATTTTCGTTTGCTTCAGCTCCAGAACTGCATAAAAACAATTCATAATCTTCTAATCCTGAAAGTTTTCCTAATTTCTGAGCCAATTCTACCTGCAAAGGGTTCTGAATTGCATTCGAATAAAATCCTAGATGATCCAGTTGATTTTTTAATTTGGCTACATAATCCGGTTGCGTATGGCCAATCGAAATCACACCATGTCCGCTATATAAGTCTAAATATTCCACTCCGTTATTGTCTGTAATAGTGCAATCTACTGCTTTTACAGGCGTTATGTCATAAAGTGGGTATACGTTAAATAAATTCATGTCTTTTTTTGTTTATTTTGTTTCAGGTTTCATATTTCAAGTTATTTGTAGAACGTGAAACTTGGAACTTGAAACTAGTTTAAGTTTCAGTCTTTACATTTCAAGTTACGTACTGAACGTGAAACCTGAAACTTTAAACCTGAAACAAATTTTTTCTAAAATCCGCTTGGTTTCAAATGTAAACCTGTGGTTTCTTCTAATCCGAACATTAAATTCATGTTTTGAATTGCTTGTCCTGAAGCACCTTTGGTTAAGTTATCTATAATTGATGTTATTAAAATCCGGTTTCCTTTTTTCAATAAACTGATAATACATTTGTTGGTTTGAACGACTTGTTTCATATTGATGTTTGTCGTTGTTACGGTTACAAAAGGCTCATTTTTATAGAAATCTTCATATTTAGCAACTAAATCTTCTAAGCTTTCATCAGAATCTGTATATAATGTCGCAAAAATTCCTCTTGTAAAATCTCCTCTATTTGGAACAAAAATTAATTCATCTGAATAATCTGCTTGTAATTGATTCACACTTTGGTTGATTTCGCCTAAATGCTGGTGTTCAAAAGCTTTGTAATGCGACATGTTATTGTTTCTCCAACTAAAATGAGAAGTTTCGGCAAGACTTACGCCAGCACCTGTGCTTCCGGTTGTGGCATTAATATGAACATCATTTTTAAGCAAATTATTTTTAGCCAAAGGCAAAAGAGCCAATTGAATTGCTGTTGCAAAACAACCTGGATTTGCTATGAAATTTGCTTTTTTGATTTCCGCTTTATTCAATTCAGGCAATCCGTAAATGAATTCTTTTCCTTCAAAAACAGCGTCTTTTGTTAATCTGAAATCATTTCCTAAATCGATGATCTTAGTATGGCTTGCAAATTTATTTTCCTCAAGAAACGAAATAGATTTTCCGTGACCCAAGCATAAAAAAACAACATTTACATTCGGATTCACCACATCAGTAAAATTCATTTCGATATCTCCCATCAAATCATGGTGCGCCACAGAAAGTGGTTTCCCAGAATTGGTCGTACTGTAAACAAAATCAATGTTTACATTGGGGTGATACATTAAGATTCTGATAAGTTCTCCGGCTGTATAGCCTGAACCACCAATTATTCCGATATTAATCATGATCTAAATGATTTACAGATGAAAATATATTTTGTGCATTTCCTAAAATTTTGATAAATCCTTTTGCATCATCAGATGTCCAGGCATTGTTCATTTCTCCATACTGACCAAAACCAGTATTCATTAAGTCATTATCAGATTCAATTCCGTCAAGCGAAAAATGATATGGTTTTAGAGAAACGGTTACAACTCCATTTACTGTTTTTTGTGTGTCTTGCAAGAAAGTTTCAATGTTACGCATTACAGGATCTAAAAACTGACCTTCGTGAAATAACATTCCGTACCAGTTTCCTAGTTGCTCTTTCCAGTATTGCTGCCATTTACCAAGAGTATGTTTCTCTAATAAATGGTGCGCTTTGATAATAATTAAAGGTGCAGCAGCTTCAAAACCAACTCTTCCCTTAATACCAATAATAGTATCACCTACGTGAATATCTCTACCAATTGCATAAGCATTTGCCAGTTTTTCAAGCGCTACAATATTATTTGATGGTTTGTCTAATTGACCGTTTATTCCAACTAATTCTCCCTGCTCAAAATGCAATCTTACTTTTTCTTCTCCTTCTTTTTTCAATTGTGACGGATAAGCGTCACCAGGCAATGGCTGGCTTGACGTAAGGGTTTCTTTTCCCCCTACACTTGTTCCCCAAAGTCCTTTATTGATTGAATATTGCGCTTTTTCCCAAGAGTAGTGAACACCATTTTTAGATAAATAATCTACTTCTTCTTGTCTTGATAATTTTAAATCTCTAATTGGAGTGATGATTTCAATTTCCGGAGCAATGGTTTGGAAAATCAGATCAAAACGAATTTGGTCATTTCCTGCACCTGTACTTCCGTGTGCAATGGCGCTTGCTCCAACTTTTTTAGCATATTTGATGGCTTCAATTGCCTGAAAAACACGCTCTGCACTTACTGATAATGGATAAGTATTGTTTTTTAATACGTTTCCAAAAATCAAATATTTTATAGCTTTATCATAATATTTGTCTACGATGGTTAGGTTGGCGTGTTGCGCGCTTCCTAATTCGTAAGCTCTTTTTTCGATTGCTGATAATTCTTCAGCATCAAATCCTCCTGTATCTACAAGTACGGTGTGAACTTCGTATCCTTTTTCATTTTTTAAATATTTCAAACAATACGAGGTATCTAATCCTCCACTATAAGCTAATACAACTTTTTTCATTTTTTATAATTTAGGCTAATACTTTCGTATGTAGCAAGTTTGAGATTTCTTCTTTAATTTTATTCTTAAGATAAAAAACCGAAAGACAGTATTTTATTTAAGAATAAAGCTTGTTTTATTTTTTTTAATCTGCTTAAAACAGCCTCATTAAAAGGATGTCTTGGCGGATCTTTTTGTTTTTCTTTTGGATCATACAACATTCCGGTACAAAGACACATTTTGTTTTCTTTGCTTTTTAGGATTTCATAATTGGTACAGGTTTTACATCCTGACCAAAAACTTGGATCTGTTGTAAGTTCAGAAAATGGCACTGGTTTGTATCCTAAATCAGAGTTTATTTTCATTACAGCCAAACCGGTTGTAATACCAAATATCTTAGCGTCCGGGTATCTTTTTAGAGAATAATCAAATACTTTTGATTTGATCTTTTTCGCCAAACCTAAACTTCTGTAATCCGGATGAACGATTAAGCCGGAATGGGCCACGAATTTTCCGTGTTGCCAACTTTCGATATAACAAAAACCTGCAAATTTTCCGTCTGCCAAAGCAATCATCGCATCACCGTTCGACATTTTTTTCTGAATGTATTCAGGAGTTCTTTTAGCAATCCCTGTACCTCTTAACAAGGCAGATGATTCTATTGTATCGCAAATTTCCTGTGCGAATTTGAAGTGTTCTTCCTGAGTAACAACAATAGAGATTTTCATTTCAATAGTTGAAGTTAGAGTTAAAAATTAAAACGTATTGTTTAGTTTGAAATTCAGAAATCGATCCGACAAAAATAGACATAATAGAAGTAACATTCTCAAAATCAAAAACTTGATTAGGAAAATTCAAAAAACTATATATACTTTTAGGATATGTTTGTCCTATGGACAAATTTTGTGATTTCAAAATGAAAAATGAATATAAATAAATACGCGGCGAAAAACTCTGTGAATACTATAGAGATAGTATCCGTACTTCGGGAGAAGTTACAGGTGTGTTTGTCCGTGACAAAGAAGTTATATGTAAACTTATTTTATTCATCGGTGCAAAAGTACACTATTTTTTTATTTCCAAAACAAAAAATAAAAATTCTAACATTTTTTTAATGTTATGTTATTTTTTTTTAAGACGCTAAGATTCTAAGATTCTAAGATACTGAGGTTCTGAGGTTTTTCTTTTTACAAACTTGAACCTGAAACTTGAAACAAAATAAAAAACCCGATAGCTACTACTAACTATCGGGTTTTAAAAACTTTATATTTTATTTTTTTATTTTTTTGTAAAGGGAATTGTTTCTCCGTTACCTAAAATAATCATATCGAAACCTGTTTTGGCTTCATTAAATTTAAATTTTAATCCGGCACTTGTAGACTGAAATGTATCTTTTTCGTTTTCTACAGGAGCTACAGTAAACTTAGGAAAGTTTGTAATTTCAACATTTAATGTGCTGTTTTTTTCAGTAAAATCAATTTTCAAAGGTGCTCTTGAAGTTGAATAAGACCCTAAATAACCGTCTAAAATCACATCCTTCTCTATTTTACCGTTTCCCGACGTCCACACATTGTTTGCTTCGTTATTATCCGGAAAAATATGATCAGGGTCAAGTGTAATACTTTCGATTTCTTCTGTAGAGTTATGCTTAAAAGACCATACAGTGTTACGCTGCCAAATCTCTACAGGCAATTTAACTCTTGTCACTTTCCCGCTTTTTGTTTTTACATCTAAAATAACCGGCATTGGCATTTTATCAAAATTCTCAACTGTAATAACCACTCCTTTTGAAGGATCATTTTTTACATATTTAATTGAATTAATTCCCTGATCGAAACGCCAGTTGTTTACGTACCAGCTTCTCCAGAACCAGCTTAAATCTTCACCGGCAACATTTTCCATAGATCTGAAAAAGTCATCCGGTTGAGGATGTTTATAAGCCCAACGCTCAATATAAGTACGGAAAGCAGTATCAAAACGCTCTTTTCCTAGTATTTGTTCTCTCAAAATTACCAATCCAGAACTTGGCTTAAAGTAACATAACATACCAATATTGGCTTCTTTCATATTATCAGGCGAACTCATAATCGTTTCCAAAGTAGGTCTGGTAAATGATTCTGCTGCTTTATGTAAATCTGTAGGTTCTTCTACATATTCTCCTTTATTAAAGTCGGCAGTACTCAATGAATTAATAAAGGTATTAAAACCTTCATCCATCCAGCCAAACAATCTTTCGTTTGAACCCACAATCATAGGAAACCAGATATGACCAAATTCATGATCTGTAACACCCCATAAATCCTGACCTTTTGATTCCCAGCTGCAAAAAACGATTCCCGGATATTCCATTCCGCCTTCATTTCCTGCCACATTTGTCGCTGCCGGATAAGGATATTCAAACCATGTTTTAGAGTAATGTTCTATCGCTGCTTTTACATATTCGGTAGAACGTCCGTAAGCTCCTTGCCCAGCACTTTCTACAGGATAAGCAGATAAAGCCAATGATTTTTTACCACTTGGCAAATTGATCTTTGCTCCGTCTAAAACAAAAGCAGGAGATGATGCCCAAGAGAAATCACGGGCATTTTTGATTTGATAATGCCATGTTTTTTCAGCTGTAGCATTTGTATTTGCTGTTGCTGCAACTTCTTCGGCAGAACGAATCGTAACCGTTTTATCACTTTGACCCGCTTCTTTATAACGTTTAAATACATCTGCCGGCAATACTTCTGCGCCATTGATCAATTCTCCCGAACCTACAACATAATGATTGGCAGGTACAGTAAGTTTTACATCAAAATTACCATATTCTAAATAAAACTCAGAAGCTCCTAAATAAGGATGTGTGTTCCAGCCTCTTACATCATCGTACACGCACATACGCGGATACCATTGTGCAATAGTAAAAATTTTACCGTTTTTGGTTTCTAAAACTCCCATTCTGTCAGATCCTTCAAAAGGAGCCGTGAATGCAAATTCGATTTTAATTTTTACAGTTCCTCCTTTTGACGCCAATTCTTCAGGAAGAAATATTTGCATTCTGGTGTCTGTAATTACATATTTCGCTTCAACGTCGGTTTTTTTCTTTCCGACAGAAATTACTTTCACCGATTTGATTTTATTTCCTCCTTCAAAAACCTGACCCTGAGCACCATTACGACTTCCTGTTAAAGGCACAACTGCATTTCCTCGTGAATCTTCTTTGAATAAATTCTGATCCAGATTTAGCCATAAAAACCCTAATTTATCAGGACTATTATTAGTATAAGTAATTTCGTCTGAACCAATAATTTCATTTGTAGTTGCATTTAATTTTGCCGTAATCTGATAATCGGCTCTGTTTTGCCAATATTCAACACCCGGCTGACCGCTTGCTGAACGAGTTGAAGTCCCGTTTTTGGTATAAAAATGGGGTCCAAATGCATCATGATAACTGTAATTATTAACTGGATTTACTGTTGTTGTTACAGGCTTTTGTTGTGCCCAAACAGAGGAAATCCCAACAAACAAAGCCATGGTTAGTAAGGCTCTTGAAGATTGTATTTTCATATTTTTTAGCTGTTTATGTAGCAAATTAATGAAAAAAAAAGCTATTGACAGAGAAAACACGAAGCTTAAATTGAATTTTAGCAAAATTTTATCAAATAAATAATTTGAGACAATTTTCTAAAAAACTAAAAATTATAAAATATATTTACATCAATATAAAATTCATTCATTTCAATACTATATACTTTGAATACAACTATTTCAAATTCAACACTAAGTGCCTCAATAAAACATGCCGGAGCCGAATTATTTTCGATAAAAAACAATCAAAACAAAGAATACATCTGGGAAGGCAATCCTGATTTTTGGGGAAAGCACTCTCCCGTTCTTTTTCCTATCGTTGGAACTTTAAAAAATAATATTTACACCATTGACGGAAATGAATATCAATTGCCAAGACACGGTTTTGCCCGCGATATGGAGTTTCAACTTATTGAAAAAACTGAAAATAGTGCTACTTTTTCGTTAGAGTCAACAACAGAAACACTTAAGAAATATCCTTTCGAATTTGAATTGCAGCTTATTTACACGCTCGAAGATACTTCGTTAAGCATAGCATATAAAGTCATTAACAAAAGTGATAAAAAAATGCCTTTCTCTATTGGAGCTCATCCAGCGATAGCTCTACCTGAAAATTTTGAAAACTATGCTTTTGAATTTGAACAGGAAGAGACTTTAAAATATTATCTTTTAGAGAATGACTTAATTTCGAATAAAACTAAAGTTCTGGAAACTACGCATAATATTGTTCCTTTAAATTATAGTTTATTCGAAAACGATGCTTTGATTTTTAAAACATTAAAATCAAAATCATTAACTATTCTTGAAAACTCAAAACCTTATGTAAAAGTTGATTTTGAAGATTTCCCAAGTTTAGGACTTTGGACCAAAGAGAAAGCTCCATTTATTTGTATTGAACCCTGGTTAGGCTATTCGGATACTGCTGAGAATTCAGGAGACTTATTTGAGAAAGAAGGTATTTTGGTTTTGGATGCCAATGAAAACTTCCAGTCAAAATTTAGTATTACAATATTATAATTTAAGAAAAATGCTAGAATTTAATTTCACTCCATTTCCTGTTATAGAAACAGAGCGTTTGCTTTTAAGAAGAATAACAAATGATGATGTAAATGAAGTTTTCGAATTGCGTTCGAATCCTGAAACTATGAAATATATTCCGCGTCCATTAGTAAAAAATAATGAAGATGCTTTGGAACATATTGCCATGATTGAAGAAAAAATCGAAACAAATGTGGGGATCAATTGGGGTATCACTCTAAAAGGAAACCCAAAACTCCTGGGTATTATTGGGTACTATAGAATGCAGCCTCAAAATTATCGTGCTGAAATTGGATACATATTATTACCGGAATTTCATGGAAAAGGAATTATTCCAGAAGCCGTAAACAGATTAATTACTTATGGTTTTAAGGATTTAAAACTACATTCTATCGAAGCCGTAATTGATCCTGAGAACTATGCGTCTGAGAAAGTTTTACAAAAATGTGGTTTTATCAAGGAAGCTCACCTTAAAGAATCTGAATTTTATGAAGGCCGTTTTCTCGACAGCGTAATATACTCATTACTAGAACCTAAATAATTTAACCTACTTATTACAAAAAAATATTCCTATTAAATTAAAATATCGCATAATAGTAAGTAATGGTTTGCGTTATATTTGCACGCAAAATAAGTGACAACGTCTTATTTTAATACTACGAAAACTATTTTATGAAAAAAATCTTAATCCTACTAGTTCTTTTCTTTTCGATTCAGTCTCAAAGTCAAACTTTTATTAAATTCAATGCTGCAACGGCTATAGTTGCAATACCTAATGTTGGTATTGAAACCAGTATAGGAGAAAAAATGACTTTTAGTGTTGATGTAATGGCCTCTTTCTGGGAATCTTTTAACGGGCATAGTCCAATGAAGTTTTACACCTTAACGCCAGAAGTTCGTTACCATTTTAAAGAAAAGTATGACGGTTTTTATGTAGGCGCTCATGTCGGTCCGGACGTTTACGAACTACAAAAATGGAATTATTGGGACTCTAATAAATACGAACATGGTTTTGGATATCGCTTAGGTATTACGGTGGGATATAATCTTAAATTAAGCGATAAATTTGTATTGGACTTTTTTGCAGGAGCTGGATGGCATCAAGGTTTTTACCACGGTTATTATAATGACGGAACTCCGGGAAGATATGAAACTGCCCCAAACTGGAATAAAAGTGGCGAATGGTTACCTTATCGCGGTGGCGTTATGATTTCTTACAAACTGTAATTACTTTGCAAATTTAGGCAGAGATTTTAGGTATAAATCTTCTACTTTCTTTCTGGCCCAGTCGGTTTTTCTTAAAAAAGTTAAACTAGATTTTACACTGGGGTTTGAAGTAAAACATTTTATAGGAATTATTTCTGCCAAAGTATCAAAACCATAATGATCTACTAATGCTTCAACTATTTTTTGAAGTGTGATTCCGTGTAACGGATCTTTTGATTGTTGTTTTTCCATAATGCAAATTTATATCATTTATGCAAAAACAATTGCTGTTTCATTTATTTGTTACTAAATTTGTCATCCTATGTTAAAAACAGTCAATATACTTAATAAAAGAGCCCGATTTGATTATGAGATAATCGATACCTATACTGCTGGAATTGTTTTATCTGGAACTGAAATCAAATCGATACGATTAGGAAAAGCTAATATCACCGAAAGTTTTTGCGAATTTAGTAATCTGGAGCTTTTTGCGATCAATACTTATATCGAAGAATATACATTCGGAAATCAGTTTAACCATAAAGCAAGAAGCGAAAGAAAATTACTATTGAATAAGAAAGAATTAAAAAGTCTTCATAAGAGCGTTCAGGCAAAAGGGCTTACTATTGTTCCTTTAAAATTATTTACCAACGAAAAAGGACTTGCAAAATTACAAATTGGTCTTTGTAAAGGAAAGAAAAACTATGACAAGCGTGAATCTCTAAAAGAACAAGACACAAAACGCGACTTAGACCGAATTAAAAAAGCTTATAATTAAAATATATTTTTAATTGTAAGAGGCGTTTGTTTCTATTTTATACGTATTTTTACTACAATCATTATAAAAAATTGTAATATGAAAAAATACTTATTTTTAATAATCGCTGTTCTTGCTCTTTCAGGTTGCGGCAGCAACACTTCTATCGTTAATAGCTGGAGAGATCCAAAAATAACAGTTGCTCAGGAAAATTTCAAAAAAGTTTTGGTTGTTGCCTTAGTAAAAGACGAAGCTTCGAGAAGAATTACTGAAAACAGAATTGCGGCCAGTAATGAAATTTTCAAAACATCTTATCAATACTTAAACGAAACAACCAAAAATCTTACTCAGGAGCAAAAATTAAAAATATTGCAGGACGAGAATTTTGACGGAGTTATTACATTGCGTTTAGTAAGCAAAGAAAAAGAAACAACCTATGTTCCCGGAACGTATACAGGCATGTACTACGGCGGATTTGACGGAATGTATACTGGAATGTACGGCTACGGTTTTGGAAACTGGTACGGAATGTACTCTCCTAATTTTTATGACCCGGGATACTATCAGGAAACTACATCTTACATGGTTGAAACTAATATTTTTTCATTAAAAGAAAATAAATTAATCTGGACCGGAACTACAAAATCAGATTATGTTACAGATTTAGGTCAAACGGTAGATGCTATCATGCAGACTGTAGTTCAGGAAATGAGAAAAGATGGTTCTCTTCCTCCAAAAAGTAAAATATAATTTTAGAAAGCAATATATTTAATATTGCTTTTTTTATTATTAATAAGATGACTAATTTTGTCAAGACAATTTAAAACATTTTTACAAATATGAAAACACTTCTGAAAAATGCAAGAGAACTAAAAGGATTAAAGACTAGAGAAGTGGCGCAAATCCTGGGTATTGATCAAGCACTAATAAGTAAATTTGAAAGCGGAACCAGAAAACCAACTAAAAATCAAATATCAAAACTATCTCAACTATTAGAAATTGATCATGAAACTATAATGATTGCCTGGTTAAAGGAAAAAATTTTATATGAAATTGGAGAGGAAGAATTTGCTTTAAAGGCATTATTACTCGCTGAGCAAGAAATTCAAAATAAGAAAAAATTTATCAATTCTGCTGTTTTATCAAGTCTACAAATTATTTTGGACGAAATTGAAATTTTGAAAAAACAAATAAAATCTTTTCAGCACTTTGACTTACGTCGAATTTCTAAAATATTGGAATTAGAATTTATTTCTGAAAGCAATCGCTTAAACGGCAACTCATTAACTTTTCAGGAAACAAAATCTGTAATCAATGAAGGACTTACAATTGCAGGAAAAAGTATGAATGAACATCTTGAAGCTGTTAATCTTCATGAAACTATAGCTTACATTCAAGACTTAAATCAAAAAAAAGCATCAATAAACGAAAAAGAATTTCTAACAATTCACAATTTAGTTTTTAGAGGAATTCAACCTGAAAACTCAGGAAAATATAAAAACAATTCATTAATCCTTCGTGAAATGAATTTATTTTTTAATTGGTATGAAACAAATAAAAACAACTTGCACCCCATACTTTTAGCTTCTGAAGTACATTTAAAAATTATAGCTATTAGTCCTTTTGAAAAGGGAAATATGCAAATAGCAAATTTATTAATGAATTGGATATTACTTCAACACGATTATGTTTTTGCAACAATCCAAGAAAGCAAAGACCGTTATTTATCAATTTTAGAAGAATGTCAAAACAAAAATGATAAATCACTTTTTATTAATTTTATACTTCAAATTGAAAAAACCAACTTACTTCGGGCAATAGAATTGGTATCTAAATAAAAAGCCCAACTTAATGGGCTTTTTATTTAATTTTTATCTTCTAATAAAGGAACAAATCGAAACTCTCCAAACTCATGTTTTTCGAATTGTGTTTCGTTTTTTCGAATCAATAAAGTCATAATCTGAACGTCTTCTCCCAACGGAATAACCAGCCTTCCTCCTATTTTTAATTGTGCCATTAAAGGCTGAGGAATAAACGGAGCGCCCGCCGTAACAATAATACTATCAAACGGTGCATAACTTGGTAAGCCTTTATAACCATCACCAAAAGATAAATGTTTAGGGCGAATGTTTAATTTTGGAAATAAATTCGAAGTGGTTTTAAACAATTCATTTTGCCTTTCTACACTAAAAACTTTCGCTCCAAGCATACATAAAACAGCAGTTTGATAACCGGAACCGGTACCAATTTCCAAAATTTTATGTTCTTTTTTAACTTCTAACAATTGCGATTGAAAAGCAACGGTGTACGGCTGTGAAATAGTTTGACCGGCTCCTATAGGAAAAGCCTTATCCTGATAAGCATAATCTTCAAAACTTGAATTCAAAAAAAGGTGTCTCGGGATTTTTTTTATCGCATCCAAAACTGCTCTATCGGTAATTCCTTTTTTTTCTAAAGTGCTTACTAATTGATTACGAAGTCCTTGATGTTTGGCAGTATCTTTCAAAATAGGTAGGTTTAATTTTTGCAAAAATAAGAAAGTAAATAGGAAATCAAATATTGATTTTTAATTATTAAATCGCTAAATCTTTATTGCATTCACTTTTACTTTCAACAAATAAATTATATTTTTGTTTAAAATACATTCTCATGTTAAAAGTAGGAGTTTTAGGTGCTGGTCATCTTGGTAAAATACATTTACGCTTATTACAACAATCTGACCAATACGAATTAGTTGGATTTTACGACGAAAATCAGGAAAATGCCGAACGAATATCAAAGGAATTTGGCTATAAAAACTTCAGTACTATTGCAAAATTAATCCACGCTGTGGATGTCATTGATATTGTAACTCCAACACTTTCTCATTATAAATGTGCTAAGGTAGCCATTAAATCAGGAAAACACATCTTTATCGAAAAACCAATTGCCAATACCGTTGAAGAAGCCGAAGAAATTATCGCTTTAGCCAAAGAATACAACGTAAAAGGTCAGGTTGGTCATGTTGAGCGCTTTAACCCTGCGTTTATTGCTACAAAAAACATGATCGAAAATCCCATGTTTATAGAAACGCATCGTTTAGCAGAGTTTAATCCGCGCGGTACAGATGTTCCGGTGGTTCTGGATTTAATGATTCACGATATTGATGCTATCTTAAGTGTTGTGCATTCAAAAGTAAAAGATATTCATGCAAGTGGGGTTTCAGTAATTAGCGATACTCCAGATATTGCGAATGCCAGAATTGAATTCGAAAATGGCTGTGTTGCAAACTTAACTGCCAGCAGGATTTCGATGAAAAACATGCGTAAAACACGTTTCTTTCAAAAAGATGCTTACATTTCTGTTGATTTTCTGGAGAAAAAATGCGAAGTGGTTCGTATGAAAGATGCACCGGAAATTCCAGGTGATTTTGATATGATTCTGCAAAATGCCGAAGGTGTAAAAAAACAAATCTACTTTACCAATCCTGATGTTGAAACAAACAACGCCATTCTTGACGAATTAGAATCTTTTGCCAATTCCATAAAAACAGATACAACTCCGGTCGTAACACTTGAACAAGCTACAGATGCTTTGAGAGTAGCGTATCAAATCATTGACTGTTTCGATAAATAATTGAAAGTTAAAAAATAAAATTAGCCACGAATTCGCGAAACATTTGGTGAATTCGTGGCTAAATTATAAATATAATATCTACGATAAAATGAAAACTATAGCTGTAATTGGTGCAGGAACAATGGGTAACGGAATTGCTCATACATTTGCACAAAGTGGTTTTACTGTAAAACTAATTGACGTTTCTGAGAAATCATTAGACAAAGGAATGGCAACTATTGCCGCAAACTTAGATCGAATGTTAGCTAAAGGAACCATAACTCAGGAAGATGTCGCCAAAACTATTACCAATATTATTACGTATACTGATATAAAAGACGGAGTTGTTGGTGTTGATTTAGTGGTTGAAGCTGCTACAGAAAATGTAGAACTAAAACTAAATATCTTCAAGCAATTAAACGAAGCTTGTTCTCATAATACTATTTTAGCAACCAATACTTCTTCAATCTCCATAACACAAATTGGAGCCGTAGTGGCACATCCAGAGCGCGTTATCGGAATGCATTTTATGAATCCGGTGCCAATTATGAAATTAGTCGAAATTATTCGCGGTTACAATACCAGCGACGAAGTGACTAAAATCATCATGGATTTATCTGAAAAATTAGGAAAAACTCCTGTTGAAGTAAACGATTATCCAGGTTTTGTGGCAAACAGAATTTTAATGCCTATGCTAAATGAAGCCATCGAAACGTTATATAATAAGGTTGCCGGAGTTTATGAAATTGACACAGTAATGAAATTAGGAATGGGACACCCGATGGGGCCACTTCAACTTGCTGATTTTATTGGACTTGATGTTTGTCTTGCAATTTTGAATGTGATGTACGAAGGTTTCAAAAATCCTAAATATGCTCCTTGCCCACTATTGGTAAATATGGTTAGAGCCGGAAAATTAGGAGTAAAATCCGGAGAAGGTTTTTACGATTACAGCGAAAGTAAAAAAGCAGAGAAAATTTCTAAGCAATTTTTATAAAAAAGAAATATCATGTCGATTCAATCGAATTTAAATACGATCAAAGCAAGTTTACCAGAACATGTAACATTAGTTGCTGTTTCTAAAACCAAACCTGTTTCAGACTTAATGGAAGCTTACAATGCCGGCCAGCGTATTTTTGGAGAAAACAAAATCCAGGAAATGGCCGATAAGTATGAAGAAATGCCAAAAGACATTCAATGGCATATGATTGGTCACGTGCAAACAAATAAAGTCAAATTTATGGCGCCATTTGTGAGTTTGATTCATGGTGTCGACAGTTTGAAATTATTACAGGAAATCAACAAACAAGCTTTAAAAAACAACAGAATTATAGATTGCCTTCTTCAAATATATATTGCCGAAGAAGAATCTAAATTTGGTTTGGACGAAAGTGAATTAAATGCATTATTATCCTCATCAGAACTAAAAGAAATGAAAAACATTCGTATCTTAGGTTTAATGGGGATGGCAACTTTCACAGAAGATCACGACCAAATTAAAAAAGAATTTACACATTTAAAATCGATTTTTGATTCGATTAAAACACCGAAAATTGAAAATTGCAATCTGAATACCATTTCAATGGGAATGTCTGGAGATTATAAACTTGCCATAGAATGCGGAAGCACAATGGTCCGCATTGGAAGCAGCATTTTTGGAGGACGGTAATTTTTCAATATCAATTGCAATTACAAAAATCAATATCAAATTTTAAAAGTATAAATTAATACTACTAATGGAAAAAATATTCAATTTTGAAGATCGTCTAGTTCGTTTTGCTGGAGAATGTATTTTCTTTACAAGACAATTAGAACGATTATTTGAAAATGAATATTATAAAAATCAATTAATTATATCATCCGGAAGTGCATCTTTGAATTTTGGAGAAGCACAAGGAACAATTACTGATAAAGACTTTATTTTCAAAGTTTCATTAGTTGTAAAAGAGTTAAAGAATCAAGAAACTCATTAAAAATTCTAGATTACATTAAAGAAGGTGATAGCGATAAAAGAAACAAACTTTTAATTGAAGTAGAGCAACTAATCGCAATTTCATCAAAAATGATAATAAATAAAAAATAATTCAATAACAATGACAATGGCAATTACAATAACAATTTTCAAAAATTGAAATTGATTTTTAAAATTGATATTGCCATTGATTTTTGAAATTGACATTGAGGATGTACGCAATACTAGACATAGAAACCACTGGAGGACAGTTTAACGAAGAGGGAATTACCGAAATCGCCATTTATAAATTTGATGGCCACGAAGTAGTCGACCAGTTCATTAGCCTTGTCAATCCCGAAATTCCCATTCAGCCTTTTGTGGTGAAATTAACAGGGATCAATAATGCTATGTTGCGTTCAGCTCCTAAGTTTTTTGAAGTTGCAAAACGTATCATCGAAATTACTTCAGATTGTATTATTGTAGCCCACAATGCCTCTTTTGATTACCGAATTTTACGCACCGAATTCAGACGTTTAGGTTACGATTTCGAAGCCAAAACACTTTGTACCGTTGAATTAGCGAAACAACTAATTCCTGAACAACCTTCTTACAGTTTAGGAAAACTAGTTCGCGCTCTGGGAATCCCAATGGCAGACAGACATCGCGCCAGCGGAGATGCCATGGCAACGACCAAGTTATTCAAAATGCTTCTTGAAAAAGATATAGAAAAAACCATCGTAAAAGATTTCATAAAATTAGAAGTAGAAAAAGGAATAGCGCCAAAATTTCTGGATCTTTTATCTCAAATGCCTACAAAAACGGGAGTTTATTATATTTATAATGAAGGTGGAACCCTAATTTACATTGGCAAAAGCCAAAATATCAAAAAAAGAGTCAATCAGCATTTTACGGGAATTACAACCAAAAGCAAAAAAATTCAAGCCGAAGTTTTTACCATAACTTATGATGAAACCGGAAGCGAATTAATTGCTTTGCTTAAGGAAAGTGAAGAAATAAAAGTAAACCGTCCTAGGCATAATCGCTCACAGAAAAAAACTTTCTTTCCGTTTGCTTTATATGCTGAGAAAGATTCTAACGGATATTTAAACTTAAAACTTCAAAAAGCAGACGGTCGTAAAAAAGAAATTACATCGTTCGTTTCTTTACAGGAAGGCAAAAATATGCTTTTCAAGTTTACTGCAAAATACCATTTATGCCAAAAGTTAACAGGATTGTATCATACCAAAAAAGAGTGTTTTCAATATAAACTAAAAGAATGTGACGGCGCTTGCATTGGTGAAATTACTCCTGAAGAATACAATGTCAGAGTACAGCAATTTATTTCAGAAAATAGCTTAGAAAACAAAAATATGATCCTTATTGACAGAGGACGAAATGTAAACGAAAGAAGCGCAATACTAATCGAAAACGGAATTTATCAAGGATACGCTTTCTATGACTTAAACTATCAGATTACAAATATCGAAATTCTAAAAAATATTCTAATCCCTATGCAGCACAATCGCGATGTAAAGAATATTATTCAGAACTACATTCGTAAAAGTAAATCGCTTAAAACTTTATATTTTTAACAAACAAAAACTTTCATTATCTTCACGATATGCGAAAAGTAAAATCAAAATACGAAATATTCAGAGAACAAATTAAAATCATACTATATGGTACCAATACCATTTTAGGACGAATGTTTGATTTGGTTCTGTTAGGATTGATCTTATTGAGTGTACTCTTAATCATGCTCGATACTGTTCAGGGTATCAGTTCAAAATATCACGATCAGTTATTAATTTGCGAATGGGTTATCACTATTTTTTTTACCATCGAATACATTCTGAGAATTATTTCTATTCAAAAACCTATAAAATACATTTTTAGCTTTTACGGAGTCATAGATTTACTTGCCGTCTTGCCTATGTATTTGTCGATATTTTTTCCGGGTGCGAGTATTTTATCGATTGTAAGAGCCTTGCGTTTCTTAAGATTATTTAAAATATTACACATTCCGCAAATCTCCCATCAATCTTTCCAATTAAAAGAAGCAATAGATGCCAGCAAAGAGAAAATTCTAGTTTTCATCTATTTTGTACTTATCAGTACTATAATCATCGGATCGGTGATGTACCTGATTGAGGGTAAAGAATCTGGATTTACCAGTATTCCGATGAGTATATACTGGACTATAGTTACTTTAACAACAGTGGGTTATGGAGATATTTCACCCCAAACTCCTCTAGGCCAATTTGTTGCATCGCTGGTAATGATTTTAGGTTACGGCATTATAGCGGTACCAACCGGAATCGTGACGGCAGAATTTGCCAAAAGCAGTCTTAGAAATAATACTGTAGGCGGAAAAAAAACATGCAAGAATTGTAATTCCCAAGTGCATTTTGATAAGGCAAAATATTGCTACGAATGCGGAACCGAATTACCTAATATTTAATTTTAAGGAGCTATTCCAGCTGTACGTTACAACTCCTCCTTATCTTTGTTGTTTTTTTAAGGCATAAAAGGAGCTTCTAAAGTCGCTCTTTTATCCCAACAAAAACTAACAAATATAAGTCCGGGGTTTTCACTTCCATCTGGGCTAAAAAATATGAAACACTTAATTACCATCGTAGGACCAACCGCTATAGGCAAAACAGCCTTGAGTATTGCCATGGCACAACATTTCAAATGTGAAATAATATCTTGCGACAGCCGTCAGTTTTTTAAAGAAATGACCATTGGTACCGCAGTTCCTAATCAGGAAGAATTAAAAGCAGCAACGCATCATTTCATTCAAAATAAATCTATTTTCGAAAATTATACCGTTGGAGATTATGAAAAAGAAGCATTACTTAAAATCGACGAATTATTTCAAAACAATGATTTTGTTATTCTTATAGGAGGTTCAGGATTATACGTTGATGCAATCTTAAAAGGCTTCGATGAATTTCCTGAAATCGATCCAAAAGTCCGTTCAGAAGTAAATTCAAATTATGAAAAACTAGGAATTGAATATCTGCAAAAACAATTGCAGCTTTTAGATCCGGATTATTACCAAAAAATAACAGCAGAAAATCCGCAAACGTTACAAAACCCACAACGAATGATGCGTTTTGTAGAAGTTTGCATCGGAACCCAAAAACCTTATTCTTCTTTTTTAAATCAGAAAAAAAATAATCGAAACTTCACTCCTGTCCTAATTGGTTTAGATGCCGAAAGACAAATCATTTACAAACGAATTAATCAGCGTGTTGATATAATGATGAATGAAGGTCTTCTAGAAGAAGCAAAAAACCTTTATCCTAACAAAGCATTAAACGCTCTTCAAACCGTAGGATACAGAGAATTATTTACTTATTTTGACGGAGATTTTACCTTGCCTTTTGCAATAGAAGAAATCAAAAAAAATACACGAAGGTTCTCCAAAAGACAATTAACGTGGTTCAAAAGAAATGAAGTTACAAAATGGTTTGACTATGCAACAGATAGAAAAGAAATTATTAATTACATAGAAAATCTTCTTAAATAAAATCAAAAGTCTTTTTTCTGTACACTTTATTCTATTCTTTAAATAAATTTAAAATTACAAAATGCCAATATCACCAAATTTCACATCAGTTCTAAGTAAAGACTGGGAAATCAATTTCACACAATGCACGCCAAAAGGTTTTTTAAAATATACTGATTTGTGTAATATTTTACAACTAACGGCAGCTGCACATTCTGAAGTTGGAGGCATCAGCTTTTTTGACATGCAGGAATTTCATCAAGCCTGGGTTTTAAGCCGAATGAGAGTTGAGATTTCAGCATTGCCAAAATGGCAAGATGTTGTAACTGTTAAAACATGGATTAACAGCTTAGAAAATTCACGTTCAGTTCGTGCTCTTGAAATGTATGTAAATGGAAAGAAAATTGTAGGTTGCGAAACGTATTGGGCCGTTTTTAACACACAATTACGCCGTCCGGAAGCTTTAGCCTTACCGTATCAGCATTTTGAATTATTTCCTGAAAAAAGAGCAACAAGTGAAGGCTTCTCAAAAATAAATATTAATCATGAAAAAGAAGCAGTTTTTGAAAAAACCGTGTATTTATCAGATCTGGATATTGTAAATCACGTTAATAATGTAAAATATTTAGAATGGTGCCTGGATCATGTGGAGCCAAAAAGAATCATGAAACAGGAAGTAAAAAGCTTCGAAATGAATTTCATGAAAGAACTTTCACTACAAGATAATGTTGTAATTCATGAAAGCGAAGACGATGATCATACAACAGCAACATTCAGTATAACAAAGAATGAAAAAACTTGTTTTGCCTTAGAATTGCATTGGAAATAATATTTTCATTGGAATTATGTAGTTCTTACAGGACAAATGTTCATTCTTGTGATACTATTTCTATAGATATCTAATCTCCACGAGATATTATAACAAATCTATAAAAAACACTTCTTTAGGAGTTGTATACTATTAGAATATAGAGATTTAGGACGACAATAAAATGTCCCACAGGGACAATAAATGAAAAACGATGCGATTCAAAATTCTGAATCGCATCGTTTTTTGTTTTTTAATCAAAATTATTTTAACTTCTTTTTTGAATCTTTCTTGCATTTATTTGACTTCTTTTTATTCTTCAACAAATCAATTTTGCTTTTTATTCTTTTTTCAACTTCCATAATATCAGATTCAAAAGCAAATTGCAGCGTGTAAAGTTTTGCGTTTTTAATGGCTGTCAATGCATCTTTAAATCGAAGTTGCGCTTCAGAAAGAATTGCTTTTTTTATATAGATTTCAGATTTGTTTATCCCTTTTATGGTTAAAGCAAAATCAATTAATTTTTGAGCTTCTTCATAATCTTCATTCAAAATCAAAGTCTGCAAATAATAGGGATATACTTCAAGTGCATGAATATTAATAGCTAAAGCTTCCTGAAAATAGTTTTTAGCTTCTTCATAATTCCATAATTGTTCTGCCTGAATTCTTCCGTACAAACACAAAATCATAGTATTTTTTGCATCATAAGAAAAAGCATAATCTAAAGATTCTATTGTTTCTTCAAGCGAATAAGGATAATTATCCAAAGCCTGAAAAAGGTATTTATCAATTGTTTTCATTTCGTAAATCTGTTTTTAATTGCTGACGAATTCCTTTGTAACTTTTCTCTTCTTTGTTCTTTTTAAAGTCAGATCCTGTAAAAATCCTGACAGGATTCCCACGCTGAATATTCAGTTGGTTTTCCCATTGTTTACCAACATGATTTTTAAGTTGTTGCAGAGTTTCCTCTTCTAGTTTTTTTAATAATCTTTCTGTTGCCAGTTTTTTGTTTTGGTGCTGCGAGCGGCTGTCCATAGATACAACTGCAATTCCTGTAGGAATATGAGTTGCACGAATTGCTGAACTCACTTTGTTTACATGCTGACCGCCGGCACCGGAACTGCGCATGGCCTGATACTGAATATCATTTTCTGAAACCGAAGCTTTTTTTCGCGGTTCAATCTCAAAAATGCCAATAAACCAATTTTTTCGTTTGTGCATTTTCCTAAACTGACTTTGACCAATCCATTGAATCGTTCCAATCCAGGAATCAGCAAATGCTACTGCATCTTTTCCTTTTACTGCAATCGTAGCCGTTTCAACTGTTCCGTTTTCCTGTCCAACTTCTCTTTGTAGTAAAGTCGCTTCTAAGCCTTGCTCCTGCGCTTCATCTAAAACTTTTTTAAGCACTTGGGCAACCACCCAAGTGCATTCTGCAGGTCCGCGACCCGCTGTTATCTGAATTATTTTTTCCATTTTTCTAATATTTTAAGAAGCTTTTCTCTATTTTTTGCTTCTTTTACAAATTTTGGAAGTCTTGAAATCATAGTTCCGTTATTACTTCCATTATTGTTTCTTTCTCTTAAATCTGCCTTAATATATCTTTCCAGATAATGAATATGCTCCAGGTTATAAGCCCAAAAAAATGATTTGCTAAACTCTTTTTGATACCATATTTCCGCATTAAAATAACCTTCTCTCACTACTGTATTATCTGAAGTAAGCATAAAAGAAACTTCTTCAACTTTAGGTTTAAACTCTTTTACCTCATTACAAACTGCACACTTTAATTTAATTTTATCCGGTTTTTCATTGAGTAATTGCGACTCGAACTTTATCTTATCTTCATTATTACAACAATAAGTATCCACAAAGGCTTTGTATTTTACAGCAACCTCTTTTAGTGAATAATAACAGTTTTTACATTCTAAAATTCTCCTATCGGTATAATACCATTGAGATTGAAAAGTTCTCTTTACAACTGCTTGCAAAGAGCATCGAGGACATTTTATATTTATAACGTCGCCAAAACTTCCTAACCATTTATTTTCGTCTTGAAATCTTTCCATAACTTTTCACTTTTATCGGTCCATTCTAACGATTTTTGGAGTGAAAGTTCCCAGAACTTCCACCAAATCAGTTTGATTTCCCATTACTTTTGTAATGTCTTTGTATGCCATTGGTGCTTCATCAATATTTCCGCCAATTAAGGTTACATCACTAGCTTTCAAAACCTTTTTGATTTCACTTTGGGTAAAAGTAGCTTTGCATTTCGCTCTTGAAAATAAACGTCCTGCTCCATGCGAAGCCGAATTTAAACTCTCAGTATTTCCTTTCCCTTTTACAATATATCCCGGAGCTGTCATTGATCCGGGAATAATACCCAATTGACCTTTAGCTGCAGGAGTTGCACCTTTTCTGTGCACAATGCATTCTTGTCCGTTGACCATTTCTTTCCAGGCAAAATTGTGATGATTTTCGATTGTAACCACTACTCTTTTCCCTATTGCTTTGGCAATTCTTCTATGAATATCATCGTGACACGCTTTTGCGTATTCTCCAGCTAAATTCATCGCTAACCAATATTCCTGTCCATCGTGCGTGTTTAGATCTAACCAAGCCAAATGCTGAACGTTTTTAGGCAAAGGACATTGCTTAGTCGCCAAATAAGTATAATGTTTGGCGATGTTTGCTCCCAAACCTCGAGAACCACTATGCGATAAAACAGCAAAATACTCTCCTACGCCTAGTTTCCACTCATTCTCCGGATTGTCAATTTTCGCAACGCCAAATTCTACAAAGTGATTTCCTCCGCCAGAACTTCCTAATTGCTTATAAGCTTTAGGTAAAAGATTCTTCAATAAAGGAATATCCTGAAATTCACTTTTGTAAAAAACTTCATGATCTGCTTTTACAGCATGTGTTTCGTTCATTCCAAATTTGGTATTGTCTTTTAAAATCGCCTGCAACTGATGCTCCTTTCCTTTAAAATGTGAAGCCGGCAAATCAAAAATTGATAAACTCATTCTGCAGCCAATATCAACACCCACGCCGTACGGAATAACAGCATTATCTGTGGCTAAAACTCCGCCAATTGGCAAACCATAACCTGAATGCGCATCCGGCATTAATGCTCCGGCAACTGAAATTGGTAATTTTAGTGAATCATACAACTGAAACTTTGCCTGCTCATCGATTTCATTTTCACCAAAAATGGTAAAAGGAACTCTTGTTGTTTTCAGTTGGTGCATTCTTACCTGAACCGGATTTATTAAACCTTCAGCCACTTTGCCCCACGTTCCGTGTCCTTCAAACTTTTCGGGATGAAGTAAAACCTCTTTGGCTTCTGCTAGAATAGATTCTTTTTTTTCTCTTTTTCTATATCTGTTTATTTGCCCTAAAGCAATATTTATTGAATTATTTTTTGGAAAGCCTAACTTGATCAGGTCCTTTCCGGATAATTTATTTCCCATGATTTATATCATTTCGTCCACGTATTTTTGGTACAATACATGCAGACTTTTATTTTTAATTGGGCTTATCTCTCTTGGATTTTCATTTTGATAATATCTCCAACGATAAGAAAAACCATTTACTAATTTGTTTATTTTATATCTTAAATTAAGATTAGTAATGTAATTGTCAAGAACCTGAATTTCACTTTCTAAATCTGCATCAACCATTTTGGTATGCGTTATCATGTATGGTTTAATGCGAAATACATAACGCCATGGCTCATTAAAAATATAATGAATTTTATAGCGTTTACAATTAGGACACCATCGTTCCCTTTTATAAAAATGCATTTTCTCTTTTTCAGTTAATGTTAGTTTAGGACTTCTCCATTCTGATTCAGAAAACTCTTTTACTGTTTGAAGCTTTTCGACATATACATGTTTTCTTTTCCTTTTTTTCTTTTTCTTAAAAGATTTTTCAGGAGAATGCTGCCATGTATTGATCTTTTCCAACAATGTCCTGTAAAAGGAAGCTTCATTAGATCTTACTATATCTTCTCTTAGTACAAAACTGCGTTCCCAACCTTTTTGATAAGGCGTTGCTAAAGGAACCAATGGTAAATTTTGTCGTTTTTTCCAGAGTTCAACTTCAAGCTTTCTGATCTGAATTAATTTTTTATCGAAATCTTCTTTTACTAATCTTTTCTTTGTTCTTTTATTTTTAAAGCGAGAGCACAAAGCATACTCTTCTGCTGTATAATTTTCCATAAAAAATTATAGTGCATTAAATTAATAGCCAACAGAGGCCATAACATTTTACCCGTGAGGATAAATAATAAAATCGATTATTCGGGAAAATTTGAAGTGTCTAGAATAAAAAAAGCCCGAAACTAAATGTCTTCGGGCTTTTATATATATCTAAAAAATGATTTTCTAAGATTGAAAAAGACCACGAAGAAGCGCTGCACCAAATCCGTTTGGTGTGAAGCTCTGAGATGATAATGTAAATACAGACATTTTTCTTCGTTATTAAAGGGTTATTACTTTTTTCGTGTGCAAATATTGTGAATTGTTTTTTGATTTTCCAAATTTATTTTAACGAAAATTCATGTAAAAAATAATTGCTATATTTTTTCAACAGTAAAAAAACTGATTATCTATCTGAAAACTAAAGTCCTATCCCTGATGGAAGCGACATCCTTTTTGTTGCTTCTTTAGCGAGAAAAAGATATAGCGGACAGCAGGAAATAGCTCCTAATTATTAAAAATTCCAAATATTTAAAATTCCAATTTTTCGTAATTTTCAAAAAGTATAACCATAAAAAAAGCCCCGATTTCTCGAGGCTTTATGCTTTTGTTTTTGTGAATTTTGTTTTATTCTGCAACTTTGCTTTTGACAACTAATCTGAAACCTTCACCGTGAATGTTAAGGATTTCAACATCTTCATCTGCTTTTAGGTATTTTCTAAGTTTAGCGATGTAAACGTCCATACTTCTTGAAGTAAAGTAGTTATCATCTCTCCAGATTTTTGTTAACGCTAATTCTCTTGGCATTAAATCATTTTCATGAAGAATTAACATTTTTAGCAATTCATTCTCTTTTGGAGATAATTTTATTGGTTCGTCGCTTTCGAAAGTTAAAAATCTAAGTTTCGAATTCAGGTGGAATTTACCAATGTTAAACTCAAACTGAACTTGTTCTGCTTTTGTATCTGCAGATTTTCTTTGAATGATCGCTTTGATTTTCATTAATAAAACTTCTGAATCAAACGGTTTATTCAAATAATCATCAGCACCTGCTTTATAACCTTTCAATACATCTTCTTTCATCGATTTTGCCGTTAAGAAGATAATTGGCACTTCACTGTTCTTTTCCCTAATTTCTTTGGCCAAAGTGTAACCATCTTTATAAGGCATCATTACGTCAAGAATACATAAATCATATACATCTTTCTTGAATTTCTCGAAACCTTCCATACCGTTTTTAGCTAAAGTAACTTCAAAGTCATTTAACATTAGATAATCTTTAAGAACTGCCCCAAAATTAAGGTCATCTTCTACTAAAAGTATTCTTTTGTTATTATTTTCCATATTTTAATTTATTAATGGTATTTTTATTATAAAGGTGCTACCTTTTCCTTTTTCGCTTTCAACATATACTTGACCATTGTGATCCTCTACTATTCTTTTTACATAAGCAAGGCCTAAACCGTGTCCTTTTACATTATGTAAATCTCCAGTATGCTCTCTGTAAAATTTTTCAAAAACTCTTTTTTGAGCTATCTTACTCATACCAAGACCATTATCTTTTACTTTTATCAGAATCATGTCTTTCACATTTTCTGTAAAAATTTCTATTTCAGGAATACCAGGGGAATATTTTATAGCGTTTTCTAAAATATTAACCAATACGTTTGTAAAATGTACTTCGTTGATTAAAGAAGTTGTTCTTGCAGCATTAAAATGCTTTACAACCGTTCCTTTTCTATCTTCCAAAATTAAATTTACGTGCTCAATTGCATCATCGATTATATCGTGAATTGCTGTTGGCTCTTTTGTAATGTCTAACTCTCTTTTTTCTAATTTAGAAATACGAAGAACATTTTCAACCTGGGCATGCATTCTTTTATTTTCATCCCGAATCATTTGCAGATATCGAAAAACTTTTTCTTTATCTTCAATAATTTTAGGATTTTTAATCGCATCAAGGGCTAAATTTATCGTTGCAATTGGAGTTTTAAACTCATGCGTCATATTATTTATAAAATCTGTCTTGATTTCAGAAATATGCTTTTGACGTAACAATTGATTCAACGCACTTGTATAAGCAACTATTATAATTAATGTAAAAATTATTGACAATATTGTAATACTCAACAATTCAGACAATAAGAATTTCTTTTTATGAGGGAAAGTTATATATAACTCATATTTACTATTTCCTTCATTATCAGTATATATTGGCACATGATAACTTGCGTCTTTATCATAATGAAATCCATCCGACTTCACTTTTGTCACTAAACCGCTATTTAGAACACCAAACTCAAATTTGGTTTTTACTTCATATTCTAATAATTCCTTTTTTAAGAGCTTTTGAAGCTTATCTTTTGTAATTCGACCTTCTATAGGTGTCAGTGAAGCAATATCCTTGTATTGAATTTGCTGCTGTACTTTATTTAAAATATCTAAACTACCTGATTTTTCAATTTTTAGATCCGGAATAATACTTTGACCTAAACTGTTATTGTCTATTCCGTTATTGTTATTATAAACTTCAGTGACTCTTTTTGAACTGAAGTTTTTAAATCTTTCACTACTAAATTTTTTATTAAATAATGAACCATTTATATCGTAGTCTTCAGATGTAAGTGTATTAGAGTATACAATTGTTTTATTTGTTTTTGTATTTCTCTGTACATAGAGAACTTCTAATAAATCTTCTTTTTTTGGAGTCTTGCCTGTACTGTCTTTTATACGGTTGTATTTGTCGTAGAAACTGTATTCCTCTTGTTGTTCAAGTTTATCAGCAACATTACCAATTACTTGTGTTACGTGGTATTTAAACTGCTCATCGTTGTTTTTAAACGAAGAGTTAAACCAATATACCTGTACCAGAATGATTCCAATTAAGGACAAACTCATAAGTAAAACAAGTATTCTAAAAAATAATTTATTCATCGAAACAAAATTAATATTTTAACAATATACTAAATAATACATTAACCAAATATTAACATTTAAGACTGATTTTGTTTTATATTTAAAATTTTAAGAATTTTAACAACTTCTTCTTTAGCAATTTTAAGATTACTGTTATTAATTACAAAATTGCTTAAAGAAATTCTTTTTTCGTCATTCCATTGCATTTTTATTCTGCTTAAAACTTGTTCGCGTGTGGTATTATCTCGCTTCACAACTCTTTCGATTCTAATTTCTTCCGGTGCAGTAACGGTTATAATTACATCACATTCTTTATAACGACCGCTTTCGAACAAAATTGCGGCCTCATAAATTACATAGTCGTGGTTTTTATTTTCTTGTAGCCATGATTCAAAATCGCTTTTTACTGCAGGATGAACAATGGCATTTAGCTGTGCTAATTTCTCAGCATTATTAAAGACAATCTCAGCAAGTTTTGCTCTCTTTAAAACATCATTTTCAAAAATAGAATCCCCAAATGTTGTCTTTATTAGTTTTATTATCTTTTCAGCTTGCATTACTTTTTTGGCTGCATCATCGGCAATGTAAACAGGAACGCCCATTGTCGCAAAATAATTTGCAACTGTGGTTTTACCACTTCCTATTCCGCCTGTTAAACCAATAACTTTAGTCATACTATACTTTAAAAAACATACGAGGAAAAGCTTCTTGTGGTTTTTTCTTTAAAAGAATAATTTTTATGAACGACTTTAAAAATCCTTTTCCATAACCATAAAACTGCTTCCAAACTGCAATTACAGATAAATATCCAATTTTAATACTTTTATTTTGAATACTTGATGTAAGAAAAATAATAACGAAATATACAAAATATAATTGTAATAAAATATCGATATTGAAAATTAATAGTAAAAAAGCTAATAATAACCCCAGTATAAAAACTGAAGGAAAGAAGAATGTTAACTTATTATGTTCTGGATACCAACTATTTAATATAGGTCTCGCGATCCCAAATTTATTTACCTGAATTGAAAATTTTTCCCAATCTATCCTACGTTTATGATAAACATACGCCTCTGGGAATAGTCTGGTTTCAAAACCAAGGTTCCATAAACGGATCGAAAGGTCCGGATCTTCGCCGGGATGGATGTTTCCGAAGCCTTTTGATGCTTCAAATGCCTTTTTTGAAATTCCCATATTGAAACTTCTAGGCTGGAACTTATTAATTTTTTCAGATCCACCACGAATTCCTCCTGTTGTAAGGAAGGAAGTCATAGCAAAATTAATTGCTTTCTGAATATCCGAAAAACTATCTAATGCTTTATCAGGACCTCCAAAACAATCTACATAATCTGCATCTAATGCTTTTCTAACTTCAGTAAGATAATTAGGCGGAATAATACAATCCGAATCAAAAATGATAAAATAATCACCACGTGCCTTTTGCATTCCGAAATTTCTTGAATCACCAGGTCCTGAATTCGGCTTAAAATAATAAGAAATGTTCAATTTTCCCTGATAGGTCATCACCACATCTTTGCATGGTATTGATGATCCGTCTTCTACAAGAACAATTTCAAAAGCTTCATTATAATCAGATTTAGACAGACTTTCTAAAAGTTCATCAACTTCATCTGGGCGATTATACACGGGTATAATTAAAGAAAAAATCATAACGGGATGTGCGGTATTAAAGTGGCAATTTTTAAACTTCAAAATTTTAACAAAGATATGTTATATTCATAAAAAAACCATCAACTTTAGGTTGATGGTTTTTTTAATTATGCTATTTTTTTATCTACTTGATACTTTCGATTTCAACAACTTCATTTGTATCTGCTTTGTAATCTACTCCGGCAAATTCAAACCCAAAAAGATTTAAGAAATCGTTTCTATACCCAGCTAAATCTCCAATTTCAGGTAACGTTTCAGTTGTAGCTTCTAACCATAGTTTAGCCACTTTTTCCTGAACATCATCACGCATTTCCCAATCGTCGATTCTGATTCTTCCTTTTTCATCTACAGGAACTTCAGATCCATTGTATAATCTGTCCTGAAACAAACGTTGGATTTGCTCAATACAACCTTCGTGAATACCTTCTTCTTTCATAATTTTATACAAAAGAGAAATATACAATGGAATAACCGGAATGGCAGAACTTGCCTGCGTTACCAATGCTTTGTTTACAGAAACATAAGCTTTTCCTCCTATTGATTTTAAACTATCTGTAATAGAGAACGCTGTAGCCTCTAAATCATCTTTTGCACGACCAATTGTTCCTTTACGGTAAACAGCCTCTGTAAGTGATGGCCCAATGTATGAGTAAGCTACTGTTGTCGCTCCGTCTGCCAATAAATTTTCAGCTTTTAAAGCATCGATCCACATAGTCCAGTCTTCTCCGCCCATTACCGCTACAGTATTTTCAATATCTTCTTCATTTGCCGGAGCAATAGAAACTTCTGTTACGTTTCCTGTATGAAAATCTACTGTTTTATTGGTAAAAGTTTGTCCGATTGGTTTTAAAACTGAACGGTGTAATACTCCAGTAACTGGATGTTGACGAACCGGTGATGCTAAACTATAGATTATAAGATCAATCTGACCTAAATCAGCTTTGATCAAATCTAAAGTTTGTCTTTTTATTTCGTTTGAAAAAGCATCTCCATTAATACTTTTTGCATACAAACCCGCTTTGTGAGCTTCTGTTTCAAATGCTGCAGAATTATACCAACCTGGAGAAGCTGTTTTACCTTCAACGGGTGGTTTTTCAAAAAATACTCCAATAGTTGCAGCATCAGATCCAAAAGCACTTGTAATTCTTGAAGCTAATCCAAAACCTGTTGAAGCACCAATTACTAATACTTTTTTAGCACCGGCGATTGGACCTTTTGATTTAATATATTCTATTTGATTTTTAACATTTTGCTCGCTGCCCTTTGGGTGTGCAGTCAAGCAAATAAATCCTCTCATTCTAGGTTCTATAATCATATTTTTGTATTTATTCGTTGATTGGGTTAATCCTATCATTAAGATAATGAGTATCCTATTTACGTTTGTTTCATTCTCTTTAAGTTGACAAATATAAATTATTTCTTTAGTTCAACAAGGCTTTAGCATGATTTAAAGCCGAATCAGAAACAACTGCTCCTGACAACATTTGAGCAATCTCTATAACTCTTTCGTCCTGAGACAATAGCTTCAATTCTGATTGCGTATCGTCATCTACTGTAGATTTAAAAACTTTAAAGTGAGAATCTCCCTTTGCTGCTATTTGAGGCAAATGCGTAATGGCAAAAATTTGCATTGTAGCACTCATTTCTTTCATAATTTCCCCCATTCTAATGGCTATTTCTCCTGAAACTCCGGTGTCTATCTCATCAAAAATTAAAGTAGGTAATTTTGAGTATTGCGCCAAAATAGCTTTAACAGCCAACATAATACGGGACATCTCTCCTCCTGATGCTACTTTTTTCAGTAAGCCAAAATCAGTTCCTTTATTGGCAGAAAACAAAAACTGAAGTTCGTCTTTACCATTCTGAAAATAGGTTTCTGATGGCAAAAGCTCCATATTAAAACGAACGTTGGGCATTCCTAAAGTTTCTAAAATCGAGATTAGTTTTTGAGATAAAACAGGAATTGCATTCTGTCTGTTTTCATGAATCGTAGCCGAAAAAGCGTCCAATTCAATTGCTTTTTGATCTATTGCTTTAGATAATAAAGAAATTTCTTCTTCGATATTATCAAGCTCTAATAAAGTATTTCCCAGATTCGCCTGAATTTCGATCAGTTCATCTACAGAAGTTACCTGATGTTTCTTTTGCAAATTATAAATCAATTGCAATTTCTGACTTACAAATTCTAGTTGTACCGGATCATTCAATAATTTTTCGGAAGCATTTTGGAGCTCTTTAGAAACATCATCAAATTCAATCGCTAAACTCGTTATTCTCTCAAATATACTTTGGTATTCAGGAGAAAAAAGGGCGATTTTTTGTACTGCCGTTTTGATTTCATTAAGATTATGAAAAACTCCAAATTGCTCTTCGTTAGCAATTACAAGAGATTTATCAATTGCTTCTTTTATAATTTCAACGTTATTTAATTTCTCGAATTCGGTTTCTAATTCTTCTTGTTCGCCAGATTTTAATTTAGCCGATACTAATTCATTCAATAAAAAAGTATTATACTCTTGTTCTTTTCCTGAATCACTTTGTTTTTTCAGCAAAGCATTCAATTTAGATTTATCTGCTTTATATGATTTTAGTGCTTTTTGATAAGATTGAATAGTATCAAAATTATTTGCAATTGCATCAATAATTTTAAACTGAACTCCTTCATCTGAAAGTTCCTGAGTTTGTTGCTGCGAATGTATATCAATCAAAAATAAACTTAGATCTTGTAATTCCTGAAGATTTACAGGACTATCATTTATAAATGCACGCGATTTTCCTGAAGGCAAAATTTCTCTTCGAATGATGGTATCCTCTTCGTAATCGAGATCATTTGCTTCAAAAAATTCCTTAAGATTATATTTTGAAATTTCAAAATGTGCCTCAATAACACATTTTTCTTCTTTATTTTTTAATGATGTTAGATCAGCTCTTTTTCCTAAAACTAATCCTATTGCACCTAATATAATAGACTTACCAGCACCCGTTTCACCTGTAATTATAGAAAAACCTCTTGAAAAATCGATAGTGAGTTTTTCAATCAGGGCATAGTTTTTAATTGACAAGGACGTTATCATAAGGAAATTGTATAAATATAAAAGTTAGTTAAGATAGTAAAATTGAGGATCAATTAAAATTTAATCTGAGACCATTTAGTAGAATTCAACGGAGACACTTTATTCAGTACATCTGTTAAATCTCCAACGGGAATATTAGGCCCACCTGAAAAGATAGAAACAATTTCATCTGACTTTGCATCAAAAAATACTCTGGTTAAAAAGGCATTTGGTTTAACTGAATTCAATTTTCCCATGATCATTACAGCATTCTTAATTTTTTCTTTTGATGCCTTTAAATCAAGACTCATTCCGTCTAAACCTGTGTGATACGCATACATCACCTGACGTAAATCGCTATACATTGGCGAGATCATATCATTTATCAAATAGTAACGATTCTGAAGTCCATCAGATTGACTCCAGCCTTTAGAACCGCCTTGTTGCGCCACACTGGCAATATTTTGAGCAGTTTCAAGATATTGATTTCCTGCTCCCATTTGAAAAGTATCGGCATCCATTGCCAAAATCAGGTAACTGTAAAAAGATACGACAGAAACTAAATTAGACTCGAAAGTGGCTGGGTTAAAAAGCAAAGGCTCATACTCTATGTAGCGAAAATTAAAGTCTTTATCGTTGTAATTTAAAACAGGCGAAGAATAAGTTGAGTTAAAAATTAATCGGGATGATTGTACCTGAATTGTCCCTGTAAACTGATCAGAACCACCTGATGACAATGTAATATACATTGAACAATTGATTCGTTCGTTTTGTTTTAAGACCGATCCTGTCCAGTCTGTTTTATTTACAAATTCAGACAAAGAAGTTTGAAGTGTTTTAAAAACCTGCTGATTAGGATTAGGAAGTCTTTCTGTATTAATAGTTACGGTACAGTTTAGCTGTTGTGCTTGTGTAAAGCCAAAAATTAAAAATACAAAAAGAGTAACTATTTTATTCATGCGAAAGATAATATTTGGTTCCAGCTGCAATTATAAATCATTATGGCTTTGAAAAATGCAAAATCACTTTATTTAAAATATCAACAGCAACAGATTCTTTTGATTTTAATTCCATTGGTTCGACTTTAAAATTATGATCAATAAAAGTTACTTTATTGGTTTCTTTTTTAAAACCTGCTCCTTCATCTTGTAAGGAATTTAAAACAATCAAATCTAAGTTTTTTTTCTGAATTTTCAACTTAGCATTTTCAATTTCATTTTCTGTCTCTAAAGCAAACCCTATTAAAAACTGATCCTTTTTTATTGCTCCCAGTGATGCTAAAATATCTTTTGTTTTTTCGAGTTCGATCGAAAAATCACTTGATGCTTTTTTTATCTTTTGTAAAGCTACAACTTTAGGTCTGTAATCTGCAACAGCTGCTGCCGCAATAGCAACATCTACATCATTAAAATACAAATGACACGCATCATACATATCCTGAGCCGAAATTACATCTACAACTTTAACTAAACTGTTTTTAGCTTTATAATGTGTTGGCCCTGAAACCAGAATGACCTGCGCTCCAAGACTAGCTGCTTGATGAGCAATATCAAAACCCATTTTTCCGGAAGAATGATTTCCAATAAAACGTACAGGATCTATTGCTTCGTATGTTGGTCCGGCAGTAATTAATATTTTTTTCCCTTTTAGAGGTAACTTGCTTTCTAAATCAGCTTCAAGAAAAGCTACAATATTCTCAGGTTCAGCCATTCTGCCTTCACCGGACAAACCGCTTGCCAATTCTCCGCTTTCAGCCGGAATCATTACATTACCAAACTGTTTTAGAGCAGCAAAACTAGATAAAGTTGAAGGATGTTTATACATATCCAAATCCATTGCCGGAGCATAATAAACAGGACATTTAGCTGATAAATAGCAGGCAATTAAAAGGTTATCGCAATTTCCTGTAGCCATTTTAGATAAAGTATTCGCGGTGGCAGGAGCTACTATCATTAAATCAGCCCAAAGACCTAATTCAACATGATTTGTCCAGACAGCATCTTCATCATCCTGGCTAAAGAAATTAGAATGTACAGGATTTTTTGATAACGTAGATAACGTAAGTGGAGTTACAAAATCCTTAGAAGCAGGTGTCATTATCACTTGGACATGTGCACCTGCTTTTATGAAAAGTCGTACTAATGAGGCTGTTTTATAGGCTGCAATTCCACCAGAAACACCCAGTAAAATTTTTTTCCCGTTTAAAACTGACATTATACTATAATATTATTTGTTTGAACTTCTGTGGTAAGTTTTACCGTCTAACCATTCCTGAACTGCTAAAGCGTGTGGTTTTGGTAATTTTTCGTAAAATTTAGAAACTTCAATTTGTTCTTTATTTTCAAAAACTTCTTCAAGACTGTCATTATAAGTAGCAAACTCTTCTAACTTCTCAGTTAATTCTTTTTTAATTTCAGAATTAATTTGATTTGCTCTTTTAGCCATAATGGTAATTGCTTCATACACATTTCCTGTTGGCTCTTCAATAACTGTTTTATTGTAAGTTATTGTATTTACAGGAGCATTCGTCTTTTTTAAATCCATGACTTTATTTTATTTAGTAAATTTTTGTAAATCTGTTTCAACTCTGGCATTCATTTCCTCTGCCTGCACTTTATATTTTGTAGCACTATTAAACTTAATTAAGTTATTGTAAGCTACTTTTGCCACATTTAAACGTTCTTCCATTTTTGCAGGAATACTGTTTATTGCTAATTTGTATGCCGAATCGTATTTGTAAAAAAGGGCATCTTCTTTAAAAGGTGTCCCGGGATAATCAGCTATAAAATTATCAAAAGCCACTAAAGCTGCTTTATAATCTGAAATTGTATTGTATCCTTTTGCATTTTCATATGCTTTTTTCTCTAATTTTCCATTCAAGACTTTTACAGCTTCATTTGCCTGCGCGATGTATTCTGAATTTGGGTAATTATCAATAAAAGTTTGAAATTTTTCTAATGCTTTTTGAGTATCTGTTTGATCTAAACTATAAACAGGAGCCAATTTTGAATAACTGTAAGCACCTAAAAAAGCTGCTTCCTGTACTTTTTCGCTTCTTGGATAGCCTGAAACAAAGCTTTCGAACTGATATCCTGCCAAATAGTACTGTTTTGACTTATAATAAGATTGCGAAAACATATAAAAAAGTTTCTCTGCCTGAGGTTTTCCTCTGTAAGAAGGCGCTAATTGTTCAAAAAGACGAATAGCTTTTGAATATTTTCCTGCTTCGTACATCTTCGTTGCCACTTCAAATTTAGCTGCAACATCCTCATTTTTTAATGCTTTTTGATATTCACTACAAGAACAAAAAAGGACAACAACAATTAATAGAGATACTATTTTTTTCATTTTCTTACTTTTATTATGATTTCTTAGACAATTATGCCAAAGCAAAATCACACCGAAGTTCCGGTGGCAAATTTAGTTATTAATTTAGCTACTACAAAATATTTTTTGGTATATTAAAATACCGGCAATCTCACTCTTATTTTATGCTGTTTTTTACAAATTCATTCAATCGGTTTGCTAACGATTCATCAACACTTACCAATGGCAAACGCACTGTGTTCTCAGCAATACCAAGGGCTTGAAAGACTTGTTTGATTCCTGCAGGATTTCCCTGTTCGAAAATCATATCAATACAGTCTGACAAAATGTATTGGGTTTTAAACGCTTCCGTTACCTTTTTATTTAGTCCTAAACGAATCATTTCTGAAAATTCTTTTGGAAAACCTTGCGCAATAACCGAAATTACACCTGCTCCACCGGCTAAAACAATTGGCAAAGCAATCATATCATCTCCTGAAATTACAAGAAAATCTTTTGGTGCATTTTTTATCAATTGCATTGCCTGAACAACATCACCTGCTGCTTCTTTTATAGCGACAACATTATCAAAATCATTGGCTAAACGAATTACAGTAGACGGCAACATATTGCTTGAAGTTCTTCCCGGAACATTATATAAAATTACCGGAATTGGAGAAGCTTCTGCAATGGCTTTAAAATGCTGATAAATTCCTTCCTGTGTTGGCTTATTATAATAAGGAGAAACAGAAAGAATGGCTTCAAAAGCTGAAAAATCTCCAGTTTTTAATTCCTCAACAATCTGCATTGTATTATTTCCACCAACACCAAGTACCAAAGGCAATCTTCCTTTGTTAGTATCGATTACTGTTTTTATAACTAATTCCTTTTCGGCTTGTGTTAAGGTAGCATTTTCTGCCGTTGTACCCATAACCACAAGATATTCAACCCCTCCGTCTATCGAAAAATTAACGATACGCTGTAAAGCTTCGATATCAACTGAAAAGTCTTTTTTAAATGGAGTTACAAGCGCAACACCAGTTCCTATTAATGATTGCATATTCTAATTTATAATTTTATTTTATACTCTTTAAATACTTAAACAATTCGAAAACGAAAAGTTTATAATTTTGTACAGCGGTATCAATCATCCATCGATTTAATCTTTTATCTACAGATGCAAATCCCACTTTAAACCTGGCTTTCGACTGGTTGGTTATCATCATCAAAATTGCAGTTTCGATATCATAATAACTAATCAAAAGATCAAATTCTGCCGCGATAAATTCATTCAAAAAAACTTCGGTAATTTCCCCCTTCCAATTGATATGTTTTGCACCAAATGTAGGGATCAAATACGTTTCTTTCTCTTTAAATTTACTCCTATACGCTACAACTTTTATATTCTGAAGTGCGATGCCCTGCAGAACAAGCTCATTTACCAATTCTTTTGAATGACGAAAATTACTTTCATCAATCAGTAAACCAATTGTTTGTACATTACTGGTAAAGACTTCATTTTTGAAATTATTCAAGTTTTTATTTAATGTTTTTTTTACAAAAAATTCCTTTATATAATTTAAAAACATAGTACTTTTGCCAGATTACAAAATTAATTATTTAAGTCGCATTTAAGATGGTAAAACTAAAAAAGTATAACGGATTTTTAAAACTTTTTGTTATATTCTTAACACTTTTTTTTATAACTTCTTGCAGTCAGAGAAATTACAATCTGACGAAGATAGAAGGAAAACAACTTCCGATCACTGAAAAAAACGCTGAAACTCCAGCAATTGAAAACTTTATCAAACCTTATCGCGATCATATCAATAAAGATTTAGACAGCGTTTTAGCTTACTGCCCGGAAACTTTGGATAAAAGTACGGGGAAATGGCAAACCAGTATTGGCTGTTTATTGGCTGATGTTTGTGTAGAAAGAGGAAATCTTGTTTTTAAAGCACGTGAGAAAAAAAGTATTGACTTATGTCTTTTAAATCATGGTGGAATTCGCGCTATTTTACCAAAAGGAAATGTAACGTCAAGAACTGCTTTTGAAATTATGCCTTTTGAAAATAATCTGGTTGTGATAGCTTTGAAGGGAGATCAAATTCTTGCAATTGCTGCTTATATTATTAAGGAGAAAAAACCTCAGCCTTTATCCGGAATGACATTTACAATTGCAAAAGATAATACAGCCAAAAATATTTTAATTCAGGGAAAACCTCTTGACGTTAACAAAGTTTATTATGTGGCTACAAATGATTATTTAGCAAACGGCGGAGACAGCATGAGTTTTTTCGCCAAAGGCGTTGAAAAATTTGACCTGAATTATAAACTTCGAAATGTATTGATTGATTATTTTAAAGAAGTTGATACAATTCCGGTAGCAAAAGACATTCGAATTACTGAAGAATAAAAAGATCAAGCGCATATTTAGAATTAAAAAGCAAATCATTTCTATGCGCGTAAAAAAGTTTTAGTCACAGATTAAAGGATTAAAAATCTATGTCAATCTTTTAATCTGTCGCAAAAAAAATTAACAAAATAAAACATCGTTTCCGCAAAAATATATAAAATGAAAAGAAGAGAATTTATCGAAAAAACAGCTGCAAGTACTGCCTTATTAAGTTTAGGTTTGTCATTAAGCAGTTTTGAAACTAACGATATCAAGCACTTAACGATTCTACATACTAATGATGTTCACAGCCACATCGATCCGTTTCCGGCTGATGATCCTCGTAACCCAAACAAAGGTGGTGTATCGCGAAGAGCAGCTCTTATAGAAACTATTCGTCAGGAAAATCCAAATGTTCTTTTGCTTGATGCAGGCGATATTTTTCAGGGAACTCCGTACTTTAATTATTATGGCGGGGAACTCGAATTCAAATTGATGAGTATGATGAAATATGATGCATCGACTATTGGAAATCATGATTTTGATAACGGACTCGATGGTTTATATGCTCAAATGCCGCATGCTACTTTTGAATTTATTAATTCTAATTATGACTTTAAAAACACAGTCATGAACGGACTTGTAAAACCGTATAAGATTTTTTACAAAAACGGCATTAAGGTTGGTGTTTTTGGTGTAGGAATTGAACTTGCAGGTTTGGTAGACAAACAAATGTACAAGGAAACTATTTACAATAATCCTGTCGAAATTGCTCAGGATATGACGCAATTGCTAAAGAAAGAAGAAAAATGTGATTTGGTGATTTGCCTTTCGCATTTGGGTTATAAATACAAAGACGACGAATCTAAAATTTCTGATTTAAAATTTGCGGCGCAAACTCAGGATATCGATTTAATTATTGGTGGTCATACGCATACCTTTTTAGATAAACCTACGATCGTAAAAAATAAAGCAGGTCAGGATGTTTTGGTAAATCAGGTGGGATGTTACGGAATAAATTTAGGCAGAATCGATTTTTATTTCGATAAAGATAAAGCACACACTAACCAGGGAAGATCAATTATTGTATAATATGTTTTTATGAATTTTGGCTTTTTCAATGAAATACTCTACCATAAAGAAATAAGCCAAAATTTGAGTAACGTCGCGGATTAAAACTAAAACAACTGAGTATGAAAAGTATCTGTTGAAAATGTAGAATATATCTGAAAAGATATAACTAATTGCCATTAGGGACATTATTAATGTTATCTGTGTTCCTTTTGTTATATAGCTTACAAATGAAAAATAACTTAAAACGCTTAGCACAATTCCGTAAAAAGCATAAACAATATTGAACTCCTTTACATTGTCGAACTGTAAACTCAAAACAGAAACGAGTAGATAAACAATAAAAACAATCACAATAGATACGGGCAAGATATCTTTTTTTGTCAATTTTATTTTTTCATGTTTTCTTATAAAAAGTGTTACTATTAAAAGATAAACTACTAAAAAACATAGTACTCCGCCAATTTCAGAAACCTCAACAGCCATTAAATCAAAAACCTGACCTACAAAGCAAAACAAAAAAATTAAACTTTCGCTTTTACTTATTTTAAACTCGCTGCTTATTAAAAAATAAATAAATATTGCCGGGAGAACAACGGCTTTCGCATAGATTGCAAAATTATTTTGTTGTGTACAATCGAATATAATTGTACACAGTAATGCTAAAAAGAATAAAATCAAAGACGGCTTATTCGCTTTCATTTAATTTGTTTATAAAATCTTCCTCAGACAAGATAGGGATATTTAATTTATTAGCCTTTTCTAATTTTGCAGGCCCCATGTTATCTCCGGCTACGACAAAATCTGTTTTGGCAGAAATTGAACTTCCCACTTTGCCTCCATTATCTTCAATGACATTTTTTAACTCATCTCTTGAAAATTGAGTAAAAACACCCGAAACAACGAATGTTTTTCCAACGAATTTAACGGTAGCATTTGGGTTGATTTTTTCAACAATTTCAAATTGAACGCCATAATTTTTTAAACGTTCAATAATTTTTTGATTCTCTTCGTTTTCAAAGAACTCAATTACACTTCTGGCAATTCTTTCTCCAATTTCATCTACCAAAATCAAATCCATTAAAGAGGCCTTGCTCAGTGCATCGATATTTTTATAATGCTTGGCTAATTTTTTAGCCACGGTTTCTCCCACAAAACGAATTCCGAGTGCGAACAATACGCTTTCGAATGGAATTTCTTTAGATTTTTCTACGCCGTTTACGAGATTCTCAGCAGATTTTTTTGCCATTCTTTCTAAGTGCAAAATATCCTCGACTTTTAATTCGTATAAATCGGCATAATTATGAACTAAACCATTCTTAAATAACAAAGCTACTGTTTCGCCCCCAAGACCTTCAATATCCATTGCTTTTCTTGAAATATAATGTTGGATTCTGCCTATAATCTGAGGAGGACATCCATAAAAATTAGGACAGTAATGGTTGGCTTCTCCCGCGTTTCTTTGTAATTCAGTTTCACAGATTGGACAATGTGTAATATATTTTGTTGGTTCAGAATTTTCCGGACGTTTTGATAAATCGACAGCGATAATTTTTGGAATTATTTCACCTCCTTTTTCAACAAAAACAGTGTCATTTATTCTGATATCTAATTTTTCTATTTGGTCTGCATTATGCAAAGAAGCTCGCTTTACAATTGTTCCGGCTAATTGTACAGGTGTTAAATTTGCAACAGGAGTTATTGCTCCTGTACGACCAACCTGATAGGTAATAGAATTTAATTGGGTTGAAACCTGTTCTGATTTGAACTTGTAAGCTATTGCCCAACGAGGTGATTTTGCAGTATATCCTAATTCATTTTGATAATAACAATCATTAACTTTAATTACAACACCGTCTGTCTCATAAGGCAAATTATATCTTGCTTCATCCCATTTTTCAATAAATTTAAGAACGCCTTCCATGTTTGATGCAAATTCAAATTCTTTAGGAACTTTAAACCCCCATCTATCTGCACATTCTAAAGCTTGTTCCTGTGTATTCCAACACATATTTTCACTTGTAGCTCCTGTTAAAAAATATAATAAACATTCTAAAGGTCGCTTAGCTACCTCAGCACTATCTTTCAGTTTTAAACTTCCAGAAGCTGTGTTTCTTGGATTTGAATAAGGTGTCTCTCCAATTTCAATTAAATCTTTATTCATTTTTTCGAAACCGGCAAAAGGTAAAATAATTTCACCTCTAATCTCAAATTTATTAGGATAATCATTCCCTTTTAGTTTTTTAGGAACCGTTGTTATAGTCCGAATGTTATTAGTAACATCATCTCCCTGAAATCCATCTCCACGAGTTAATGCTCTATGGAGTTTTCCATCAATGTAAGTTATACTTATTGAAGCTCCATCATATTTTAATTCACATACATATGATAACTCCGAATCAATACCTAAAAATTTCTTATTTCTCTTTTCCCATTCAAATAAATCTTCTTTTGAATATGAATTTTCCAAAGAATACATTCTATTTTCATGTGGAAAAGTTTGAAATTTATTAATAACAGAACTACCCACTTTTTGCGTTGGAGAATTTTCGTCAAAAAATTCCGGGTGTTTGTTTTCTAAATCCTGAAGCTCTTTTAGTTTTATATCAAAATCGTAATCAGAAATTGTGGCATTATCTAACACGTAATAATTGTAATTGTGCTGATTAAGTTCGTCTCTTAAAGTCTGAATGGTGTCTTGAATATTCATATAATATTAAAATACTGGAGGTTGTGATTTAGAATAACTGAACATCAAAATTAGGATTATTTTTGTTGAAAAACAGCAAAAAATGAAACTTTTATAAAATCAAAAATCAAGTTGCAAAACGATGCAACTTGATTTTCTTCTTGCCCATTATTCTTAAAAAGAATTAAACAAAACCAACTTCCAAATGGTTTCTTCGCTCTATGTTTTTATTCTAATAATCCCCAAATTACAAGAACAAAACCATAAAACTATTTTTGAATAATGATAAAGTCTGATCTTCTGTTTAATAAATGTTCTTCTTCAGTACATTTTACTCCATTTTTACACTTATTAATTAATCGGCTTTCGCCATAACCAATTGCGCTTTCTATTCTCGAAGCGTCAATACCCTGTGCTACAATATAATCACGTGTCGATTTTGCTCTGTTGTCTGAAAGTTTCAGGTTATAAGCATCTTTTCCTCGGGAATCTGTATGAGACTCGATTTTGATACGGATATTAGGAAACTTTCGCATAATATAAACTACTTTGGCCAATTCATCAACTGCCTTAGGGGTTATATCGAATTTATTGTAATCAAAATAAATGGGGTTAACATCTACTTTTTCTACCCCTTTCTTTTTCACTACAAGATCATCGTAATTACTTAGTTCGAAATTAACATCGGTAATTTCTGCTTCATTTTCCTTTGTAGTTTCTACCGTTTTTTCATCGTTACTATAATTTGTTTTTGAAGCCACTAGTCGAACTGTTTTATTACAAGGCACTGTAACAGCATATTTACCTTCGTAATTTGTTTTTGTTTCTGCCAGAATCTCATTGTATGAATTATACGCCACAATGGTCACGTCTGTTATTGGTGATTTTGATTTGTGATCGATTGCTTTACCTGAAATATTCTGGTTGCAAACTGGTTCTCCTTTTATGAAAGAATAAATATCATCATCGCCTTTACCGCCTGCTCTGTTAGAAGAGATATAACCATAAGTACCCGTTTTATCAATAACAAAAGTAAAATCGTCTTTGTTACTGTTTATAGGAGCTCCTAAATTTTTTGGTGTAGAAAAACTTCCATCTGATAAGAAAGTACTTTGATATACATCCAGATCTCCCAAACCATAATGTCCGTCTGAAGAAAAATAAAGTATTCCGTTGCGGAAAAACGGAAAAAGATCATTACCGATAGTATTGATTTTAGGACCGAGATTTTGAGGTGAACTCATCGTTCCGTCATCTGCAATTTTCACCACATACAAATCGGTTTCGCCATAACCTCCGGGCATATCTGATGCAAAGAAAAGCCATTGTCCGTCATCGCTTAAACTAGGATGCCCAACAGAATAGTCATTATTGTCAAAGAAAACTTTTTGTGGATTTTCTACTTTTCCATCTACTATTGAACCTTTAAGGATTTGAAAATTATTAACACTATTTCCATCAGTAACTAATTTGTTTTTCTTGACAATATTCGAGGAGTAATAAATTGTTTTTCCGCTGGCATCAAAACTTGCTGTTGCTTCATGATATTTTGTCATTATATTGGGTATAAACAATGCATCATTAAACAAACTTCCGTCGGCTGGATTTCTCTCAGCTACATACAAATTTAGAAAAGGCTGATTGTTCCAATTATACAATTTATCTGCAAACCTTGTTGTATCTCTAGCCGATGTAAATACGATTCGATCCTGATAGAAAGTAGCTCCAAAATCTGATTTACTGGTATTGATATCTAAATTTTTAATGGAATAAAGAGACTTCGCTTTCGCCAGACTATCCAACTGCTTTTTTTGAGCCACGTATCTGTTGATTTCTTTCTGATCTCCTTTTTTGTTTAGATATTCTTTCGTGATTTTATCTGCATCATCATAATCCATCACCGCTTTCATTGACTGGATATAACGCAGGTAATAGATATCTGTTAAATTATTGCCTTGTACTTCATACAATCTTTTATACCATTTTAAAGCATTTCTGGCATCTGAAATAAAGTAATACGAATCTGCAGCATTTTTTAACGTTTGAGCCGACGGATTTTCGATATTTTGCAGACATTCTTCGTAAGCTTTAGAAGCGTCTACATAAGAATAGTTTTTAAACAATGCATCGGCCTTTTTTAAATTAGTCTTTTGAGCAAAACTGAAAGTAATGCTCAAGACTAAACTAAGGATATATAGTTTTTTCATAGGGTTTTAGATTTAGAAGAATCGAGGAGATTTAATTTTACTTTGGTTTTTAGTAAATTGATAACGCAGAATGATTTCGTGAGAACCATCGTTGTATTTGTTCAATTCACTAACTGTGTAATCAAAAGCATACCCAATATAGAAACTTCTGGATATTTGAAAACCCGCCAATATACTCACAGAATCATCTGTTCGATACGATCCGCCAATTACAAATTTCTCTGCAATCATGAAATTCGCCGATATATCAGCTGTAAGCGGTGCTCCATTTACTGCTTTTACCAAAAATGCCGGCTTAAACTTTAAATTCGGATTCAAATCAAAAACATAACCTCCCATTAAATAATAATGCAAACGATCGTAATCTATAGATTCCTGAACATCGTCGTAATAACTATTTTCTATAAAACTTGGAATTGAGAAACCTAAATACCATTTATCAGTATAATAGTAAATCCCTGCTCCTACAGCTAATTTCATTTGATTATCTATGTTTTGATTTAGCAAAACATCATTATTATTATAATATCTACCCTTAGACCAGTCTATATTCAGCATTCGCATACCGGCTTTAAGACCAAATGCTAACCTTTTTTCATATCCTAAAGGAATTGAATAAGAGAAGTTACCATCAACATACAATTCGTTTGAAGGACCAATTTTGTCATTAACGACGCTTAACCCTAAACCAATCATCTCGTTTCGAAGCGGTGAGTGAATAGAAAACGACTGTGTTTCTGGAGCTCCATCAATTCCAACCCATTGAGAACGGTGTAAAAGTGTTGCTTCTAATGTACCGGTAGACCCAGCATAAGCTGGATTTACCGACATTGTATTGTACATATATTGTGTGTACTCCGGATCCTGTTGCGCACTGGCACAAAATGTAATAAAAGAACATATTAAGATGAAATACGTTTCTAATGATTTTATATATAGTTTCATAACGATACTTATTAAGTTTAATTAATTAGATGATTAATACAGTGATTATCTCATTATAGATAACCAGCCTTTTTTAACCGTTCCATCTCCAATGGTTATCACATAAAAATAAGTACCTGTTGGCAGCATATCTCCTCTATTAATAACTCCGGATACATTGGCCGTTCCGTCCCAATCATTTTCATAATGTTGTTTACTATATACTAATGAACCGTATCTGTTATACACTTTCAACTCGTTGTTTGGATAGGATTCGATACAATCAATTCTGAAAAGATCATTCGCTCCGTCATTGTTTGGAGTAAATTCATTGTACACTGTCAAACAAACCGGTACAACAGTAACTGAAGCTGAATTGTTTGATGCATCAACATCTAAAGGAGTCGAAATTTCGACCGTTGCAACATTTGTATAATTACCGCTTGGCAATACTTCTGCAACAATTGTAAGTACTACGCTTTGTCCTGCGTTTAAAGCTGGAATTGTCCAAAGCTGTGTAGTTAAATCATATGTTCCTGCAGTTGTACTGGCGCTAACTAAATCAAATCCGCTTGGTAATAATTCGCTAACTATCGTATTTATAAAATTACCTTCGCCAACATTGTTCACCGTTACAGTAAAGGTAATCTGCTCTCCAAAATTAGGTGCAGGGTTATTAACTGTATTGGTTATTGTTAGATCAGAACAAGTAGCTACGTTTACATTTAATGATTTGATGGTTCTTTCATTACATGTATTAATGTAAGCAACACTCACTTTTCCAGGTCCAATATCCGACCACGATACGGTTACAGTTCCGTCAGCATTTCCTCCGCCAGAAGTAATGGTACCGTTTTCGATTGTCCAGATATAATCTGATTTTCCGTTAGCAATAGAATATGTAATTCCCTGGAAAACACATGGTGTATCATCTGTAGTAGTGATTGGAACCATTGCATCATTTTCAAAAGAAACTGCCACTCCTAATCTGGAAACTCCATCACAACCATTCGTTGTATTGCTAAGTGCTGCAGCATAATATGTTGTCGCTGTAAGCGGTGTATTTGCTGCTAGCGGTGTACCTCCATTTGCAGAAGTATACCATACTACATTTGCTTCATTTACAACTATATCTTCTATTGATGGAACTGCTGATAAACAGAATGTCTGAGTTGTTCTTGGCGTAGTCACTAGAAGTGGTGTATTTATAATTACCGTAATTGCTAATCGTACCGGATTTTCGCAACCTGATCCACTTGCAACAACACCGTAATAAACACCATTCGCTAAATCTGCTGTTGATGGAATTGCTGTTCCTCCTGTCGGTGTACTGTACCAAATTACATTGGATTCATTTACCTGAATATTAGCAACTTTTGGTGCATTTACAGAACAGAAGTTTTGAGTTAGTGAATTCGTTGTTGGAGTCGCCATTGGATTTACAATGGTAATACTAACCATTAAACGAGTTGCGCTTTTACATCCTGTTACCGGTTCTGTAATCTCTCCATAATAAGTACCAGAAGTTAAAGCTGTAGCTAAAGGAATTGCTGTTCCTCCGGTATCAGTAGTAAACCATGATACATTGCTTTCATTGACCTGAATACTTGCAAATGTTGGATTACTGGTTGAGCAGAAATTTTGCGCTGTATTATTTGTTGTTGGATTATTTGAATTTCCAACAGTAACAGTTACTTTTAGTCTGACACTGCTTTCACAATTGGTCGTTGCATCTTTTAATGCTGCAAAGTAGTCTCCGCTTACTAAAGCTGCTGTCGACGCAATTGGTGTTCCTCCATTTTCTGTACGATACCAAACTATATTACTTTCGTTAACCTGAATACTCGCAACAGTTGGATTATTTCCTGAACAGAAAGTCTGACTCGCCTGAGTAGTTGTTGGTGTAACAGGATCTGTTACATTAATCGTTACAGGTAGTCTTAGTACACTCTCACATCCTGAAGCGTCTCTTATAGCTGCATAATATGTTCTGCTTGTTAATACTGTAGTTGATGGAATTAAATTTCCTCCGTTTAAAGCATCATACCAAACTATATTTGTCTCATTTAACTGAATACTTGCAATTGTTGGCGCATTAACCAAACAGAAATCTTGTGTGGCATCTGCCGTTGTTGGTGTTCCGGGATCGTTAACATTTACTGTTATTGCTGATCGAACTGAGCTCTCACAACCTAGTAAATCCTTTATAGCACCGTAGTAAATTGTTCCATTAACTAATGCAGTTGTTGGATCTAATGAAGTTCCGCCTGACGAAGCAAGATACCAAACTACATTCACCTCATTTGCCTGAAGATTAGCTACTGTTGGCTGATCTGCTGAACAGAAATTCTGAGGATTATTTGTTGATGTTGGAGTTGGAGGATCATTAACGATTACAGTTGCAACTTTAAGTTCTCCGTTTTTATTCTGACAAGTATTATCACTTGTTACGGCAACATAATATGAAACAGGACTCATTGCAGCGGTTAAACCAGTAGCGGTTAAAGTTCCATTTACAGCATTAACCGCATAAGTTACTCCATTGATTACTGAACTATCAAAGATAGGTTGCGTTTTATTAGCATCTAAATACCAAAAGAAAACCGGACTTGTTAATGCAGTTGTTGGTGTTAACGTTGCAGGTGTACCAAGACAAATAGAAGCGTTATTTACATCAATATCAGATTCAAGAGAACTTGGTAATATGGTAAATGTTACCTGTTTTCTATCGGCAGCTGCAGTTTCACAATATTCATCTGCACTAACTCCTACGTAATAAGTATAAGTTCCTGGAATTAATCCATTTAACATCAATTTAGGAGTAGTTTCGCCAGCTATTAACTGACTTGTTGTGCCGTTGAAACTATACCAATAATATATCTGATTAGTAAGAGTTGTTGCGCCATTTAAAATAGCATCTAATGTTACTGTACCAGTTTCAGAACAAATTATAGTACCAGGTCCTCCGTTTACTGTTACGTTTGCTATCGCAGCAGCAGGAGTAGTTGCTCTAACCACAACTGTTACTTCTCCTCTTTCTAAAGCAGCACAACCGTAACGAATTGGCTGAACATAATACTTATAAGTACCCGCTGCCAAAGTAGCAGGAAGTGTGTAGGTTTGACCACTTGTTAGAGGAGTTCCTCCAATTGGGGTATCGTACCATGCATAATCAGCACAAGATTTTGGCGTAACTGCGAGCGTAATTGCTGCTCCGGGACAAACTGTGATTTTATTATCCGGATCGCTCCCAATGACTTTAGTATTGGTTACACGATCAATAGTATGCACTCTAAGCTGATCTAAAACATTTGCAACTCCTCCTAAAGTAATCACAACTTTATCATATGGCTGTGTTTGAGGTGAAACAATTGTCATGGCCATAGTATCTCCTGCAAGTAATTTTAAGGTCAGCAAATTTCCATCATTGCCTTGTATTGGTGGACCAACAGCAATATTTCCGGAATAAAGCTGAATACTAAGTCCTGAAAGTACGCCAAGACTTAAAAGAGTTCCAGGTTTAGAAATTGTAATTCTTAGACTGTCTCCCACCATAGATGGTGTTCTAAAAGTGGTTGTTAGTTCAGCATCTGCAAGAACTCCTACTCCATTAAACATTGTAGCGTATGTTGCTACATCTCCATCGGCGACATTCCAAGGGTTAGAAACACCTACAGTAGCTGTTAACACGCCAAGTCCTGCCTGCTCTTTTGCACCAGAGAAAATATCTTCGATATCGCCTTGACCACAAGCAATTTGTGTTACTTGTTTTTTATAGTAAGCATCATAAACATTAATGTTTTGTGCTACACTTAAAACAGATCCGAGTTGAACTCGGATACCATCATAATCCTGAACCCCAGCAGTATTTGAAGGAACAAATGTATATTCGAATGAATTTTGACCTGGTAATAAAGTCAATAATGATCCTGATACAGATTGTAAAGTTCCAATATCAACAGGATTGTTAGATCCATCACGTTTTGTTCCTATAACCGAAATACTTCCTCCTACCGCAAGTAAACTATTTTGTAAACCGAGTTTAACTGTTACCGGAGTTCCTTTAGCTATAGTGGTTGGCCATTGTAGATTTTGCCATGTTGTACCAATACCTAAAAGTCCTAAACCTGTAGTTATTGTTGAATAAGTACTAGGATCAGTATCTACCGCCAAAGGTCCGCTTGTTACAGCTCCGGTAATAATTGATCCTGATAATTCAGTATTAGCATAAACTCTTTCTAATAATGTATCGCAAGTAGCGGGATCAATAACATTAATGGTTACTGTCTGACTGGTAGTACAAGTTCCATTTGCATTAGTAGCAACTACTGTATAAGTAAAAACACCAACAGTATTTAGTGGCCCAACAATATTTGAAGACAATAAATTTCCTTGTGGATCATACCAGGTTATTGTTCCGTTTGACGTTGCATTTAATGTAACTGAAGAATCTTTTATAACAGCTATTGAACTTGTTACACCTGTTAGTGTTGGCAACGGATTTATTGTTACCACTACCGGTAATTTCACAGATGGACAATCAACACCAGCTGTTTGAGCCTGAATAAAATAAGTGCCATCAGCAACAATATTTGCAGCCGCCACATCTGTAATTGGATTATTTGAAGCATCAAAAAAAGTATAAGTAGTATTTCCTGATGTATCAAAATTTGTAATAGCATCTCTTAAATTTACTTTAGCACAACCAGCAAATGGGGATGAAACTGTTAAAGCTGAACCTGCAGGATAATTTACGACAACTTCTTTTAAAGTTCCGTTTATATTCTCGCAAGTTCCTCCGTTAAGAACAGATACATAATAAGTATAAGGCGAATTAGCGGCAGTAAGTCCGTTAATGGTTAAAGCTCCCGTTGAAGGATCTATAGTTCCCGCCACAACTTGTGTTTTATTTTGATCTAAATAATATTTAAATGTTGCTCCTGCTAAAGCAGATGTTGGAGTCAATACTACAGTTCCATTACAAGAGGCAGTCAAAGGACTTGCAATTGTAATATCCGCAGCAGTTGGGATAGGCAATACTGTAATCGTTACAGGCTGACGAACGCTATTTACACATCCTGAACGAGTAGCTTCTACATAATAAATTGTAGTAGTTGTAAAAGAAATAGGTGAACTAACATTAACTTCAGTTCCACCTGTTGGAGCATCATACCATTTAAATAGTTCAGTTCCTAAAGTAGAAGATGCCGACAATGTGGTAGTTCCTCCTGCACAAATTGGATCCGCTGCTCCTGATATTGTAGCATTTGGAAATCTATAAGAAGCTCCATAAACATTCAAAGTAGTTAATAAGCCAACTAATGCTCCCAATCTAATCTCAACTTTATCAAATGCTGCAGTTGCCGGATAACTAACTTTAAATTTGTTTCCTGACAATACTTGCAGATTCAATATACTATTATTTACTGCAAGTCTTCCAGGATTTTCGGTCCCTAGATAAGAAGTTCCTATACTTACAGATCCTAGCAATGCAATATCAGCAAGACCGCCAGGCAATTCTAATTCAACATCAATAATGTCGCCTGCCTGCCCCGGAGTAGTAAACTCTAACGCTTGTTGAATATAGGAATTAAGTACTCCTGCAGTGATAGTTAAGCTAGAAAAATTATTTGGATCTGCATCAACAGCGTTAGCTCCGTTATTACCATTACATAAAACACATAATAACCCAGGGTCAACAGTTATTGCTTGTGCACTTGGTTTCAAACAACTACTAACTGTATTAGTAACCAATACATTAATTGCAGTTCGTGAACTACTTTTACAATCTGATGCTCCGGCTACAGTCTCAACATAAAATGTTTTATTTGTTGTTACAACCGGATTGGGTATATAAGTACTGGAACTTGCTTGTAAAAGATTTCCTCCAGTAGCTGCGTCATACCAATTATAATTCATGCCCGCCTCAGCCGTAACGGCTAACATTACAGTCTGACCAGGTTGAATAATAACACTCGAAGATACCGGAACAGGTGCTGAAGGTCTTGAATTTACATTAACACTGACAGGTGTACGTGTGCTTACACAACTTCCAATTACAGCTTCAACATGATAAGTAGTAGGAGCAGTTAAATTTGGTGTGGTGTAAGAAGTACCTGTAAATACCAGATTTCCTGCAGTAGCTGCATCATACCATCTGTAAGTTGTACCCGCAACAGGTGATTGAATAGTTATTGTTGTTGATTCTCCACTACATAAATTTAAAGGCACAACACTAATTGTTGATGGCGCAACAGGATTACTTACTGTAACAGTAACAGGGTTTCTTTCACTGTTTACACAATTACCGCGAGTAACTTCTACATAATAAGTAGCATCAGCAGTCAAAGCCGGAGTTGTATAAGAGGGAACACTGCTCAATAGGTTTCCGCCTGTTAAGGCATCGTACCATTTGATTGTTTCGCCCAAAGCTAAATTTGCTGTCAAAGTTGTAGTTTGTCCGCCGCAGATTGCAGTGTTACCTGCAAATGTTGGTGCTTTATATCTGTAAGATGCCTGATAAATATCTAAATTAGTTAATGCTGAAACCAAACCACCTAACCTAACCTCAACACGATCAAAATTTGCACCGGCAACGATGCTCGCTTTAAATCGGTTTCCTGATAGCAGCTGTAAAGTAACCAAAGTATTATTATTAGTTGAAACTCTGTCATTGTTATACGTTGCACCGTTGTAAGTTGCCAGACTAACGGCTCCTAACAATGAAAGGTCAGCAATTCCCCCCGGTAACTCCAATTCAACATCTACAATATCTCCTGCTAAACCAGGATTATTAAATTGTAATGTTTGCTGAATCCATCCGTTTAATAAGCCAACCGGAAGAGTAAGCCTTGCAGCTGTAGTCGTATTACCATCAACTGAATTGTTTGGCGTTGTGGAAAAACAAAGTAAGCAAAGTCCGTTTTGAGTGGTCTGCTGACTATTTGCTTCTAAGCAACCACCCAACGCAGCAGCTATAACCGTTACCGGAACAGGAACTCTCGTTGCACTCACACATCCTCCAGCAAGATTAACAGATTCAACATAATAGGTTTTACTTGCTGTTAAAATAGGAGTTGTAAAAGTATTAGAATTAGCTAATAATTTAGTTCCTCCAGAAGCAGCATCATACCAGTCTAAACTAACACCCGGTTCAGCTGTAGAAGCACTTAAAGTTGCATTCTGACCAGAAATTATCGAGACACTTTGTGTTAATATCGTCGCAGGTCCAGGAACGGGAGTCGAAGTGACATTTACCTGAGTACGTGTCGATTTACATGTACCAATAGATGCCTCCACATAAAAAGTAGAAGTACCTGTAGGCACAGTTGGTGTATACGTACTTCCAGTAGTTAGAAGTGTACCTCCTGTTTGAGCATCATACCAGGAATAAGTTGTTCCTAAAACCGGATTTACAACTGATAAAGTAGTTGCCTGAGTTGCTCCAGCTGAACAAATAGTCGTACCAGTAGTACTAACTACAGGTACTATGGGTTCAATAACATTAATCGTTACAGGTAATCGCTGATCACTTTCGCAACCAGCAATTCTTGAAGTACTTACATAATAAGTAGTCGAAGCTGTTAAAGCTGGCGTTGTATAACTACCAGTTGTAGAAAGCGGTGTAATCGCTGTTGGCGAATCATACCAGGATATTGTAGTACCCGCAGCTGCAGTAGCCGAAAGCGCTATTGATTGTCCGAAACAAACGGATTGTGTTTCTCCATTAGTAATAGTAGGTTTTGCAAATTGCAAACGCACATCATATACTCTTAAATTAATTAGCAGACTTACAAGTCCCCCTGTTTGAATTTTTATCTGATTTGCATCTGATGTTAAAGTATACTTTACAACATTAATATTCTCTCCATTATCTAACAGTTGAAGATTTACTAATCCGCTCAAAGGAACAGCACTTCCTGCAGAGGCACCCGATAACAAAGGCTGAATAGTTGAATTTGCTAATACTCCTGCACTTATTAGAGCACTACCATTACCGTAATATAATACAATTTGATCTCCTGCTTTTGCAGTTTGATTAAAGGTTACCGTTTCCTCAGCAAAACAAGCTACGCCCAAAGAATTTGTGATAGTTGCATAAGTATTTAAACTAGAATCATAAGCTAGCGTAGGATTACTTACTCCGGTAGTACCTAAACATACTCCACCAGTATCAGTACTGTGTGTGGTTGGTCTACAAAAGGTCTGGGCAAAGTTTTTATTACTTATAAGAAATAAAAACAATAAAAGCCATACGGCCAACAATCTCTTCTTTACGATGAGATCATAAAAAGTAGAATTTTTTTTCATAATTTGGAAGATTAGAAAATGGACAATAAAATACCTGTTGCGATAAGCACGTATGCTTAGGCAATTCTTAAAAACAATAAAATCAACTAGTTAAAATGAAATTTAAATTCGTAGTATACTAAGAATGTAAACTGCATTTCGATAAAAAAATCATGTCGTATTGCGTATACCGAAGTATACTAAAGAGCAGTTTTTATTCCTGTAGAATAAAAAATGTCCGGAAAAATTTAGGAAATATTGATCTGAATCAATCTTCCAGAAGGAGTGATTTGTTGCAGGATTAATTTTCATAAAAGAAAATTTAAGTTGAGTAGAACTGGGGGAATTCTTAATATATAGTATGATTCAATATCTATAGAAAGTTGATTAGGCAATCTGTAAATTTTGTTGTTTTAGAATTAATTCTAAAAATTGAATCATTATGCTTATTAAGAAGCACTTCCTGATTTAAAAATATTAAATACAAAAAGGTCTTCACCAACAAAGACTCCGATTGGGCTTTGAAAATAAAAAACGTGTATAACTATAAAATTGTTGAAAAAAGTTTGCACTTATTAAAAAATCGGATTTCAAGAAAAATCGATTAATTCTGATACAGATAAAAAACAAAGTCAAAATAATAGGAATAATTAATGCAAACCTGATAAAGAGAGTAAATGTCAATTCCATAAGCGAATTAATTAAGTTATTATTTAAATATTCAGTTTCAATTAAAGTTTCAAGGAAGAATGCTTTTCAATTAAAATAACAATAAAAATCATCTCACTTTTTATGCATTTCAAAAAATAAAAAACTGCTTTGTTTAACTTTCATATTCTAAAATTAGAAAAAACAAAAATGTAAAACAAGCATAAAATTCTTATTTTTTTAAATTTTAAAAACAAAATAGTCATAAAAAACAATCGAAACATCAGAAAAACCTACAGCTTTAACATAAAAATGAATGTTATAAACATCATAAAAAAATCTAATTATTTTTTGTTAAAAAAGTACAAAGTAAGTTTTATATTACTTTTAATGGTTAATATTCGATTAAAACACAAAGAAAAAAGTTAATTTGAAAAGCAAAACCTACATTTTATTTACTAAAGAAGAATTCTTTACACTATTCAAAAAAAACGAGTAAAAATACGGGGTCAAAAAAGAATAAAAGTTTAAACAAAAGTTAAAATAATAAAAAAAAGGCAAATAATTAGAGATCAATTATTTACCTTTTAAAAAATATATTTTGTAAAATTAAGACTCGATAATAGTATTAATTTGAGTAAATAACTGTCCATCGCTTAAAAAAGCTCCTTGTTGGATCAATTCAAAAATAGAAGCATTTCTGTCTTCTGTAAATACTTTTTTTCCTACTTTCATTTCTATGTTTTCTGTAAACATATTATCACTTAACCATTGCAATCCGTCTTTGGTAAGAAAATCAGTTTCAGGAACCAATGACTTTAAAACTATAGATTGTACATCTTTTTCAAAACACTTGAACAGGAAAATATGATTCCTGGAGAAATGCTCTAAATACTCCGCTCTTGACAACACACCTTCCCAAATTAAATCGGAGAAAACATCCAGTTCTTGTTCAGCCACTTCCGGCTTATTTATTTTAATAGAATCCCACTCTGCCTTATCAATAGTTTGTGTAGCTAAAAAATTAGCGAATTCTGCGTGCAATTCATCAAATTGCTCTTTTGTTAATCTTGCGTACTTCATTTTCTTTTTAGGCTTTATGCCTTACGCTATATGCTTTAAGCAAGATGCTTTGCGCAAATAACTTTAAGTCTGATTAATTATTATTTCTTTTAAACAAAAAAATCCCGATTCGCATCGGGATTTTTGTATCATATAAAAAACGATTACTTTTCAGCAACAATTTCGTATGGTAATTCAACGATTACATCTCTGTGTAAACGCACATTTGCAGTGTATTTACCAGTACGTTTAACGATACCGCTAGTGATGAATTTTCTATCGATTACTTGTCCACCTTTAGCTAAAGCTTCAGCGATATCAATATTCGTGATTGAACCGAATAATTTTTCACCACCTGCTTTTGCGAAAAGTTTAATTTCAATCGCTTTTAAAGTTTCAGCTAACGCTTTTGCATCAGCAACAACTTTAGCTTCTTTGTGAGCTCTTTGTTTTAGGTTTTCAGCCAAAACTTTTTTAGCAGAAGGAGTTGCTAAAGCAGCAAAACCTTGAGGAATTAAAAAGTTACGTCCGTAACCAGCTTTTACAGTAACTACATCATCTTTAAATCCTAGATTCTGTACGTCTTGTTTTAAAATAAGTTCCATGTTGTTGTCCTTTATTTGAGAAGTTAGGTTCCATCTTACCGGAAACCAACAACTATTCTTTTAATATTATTTTAATAAATCGGCCACGTATGGCATTAAAGCTAAGTGACGTGCTCTTTTTACAGCTACAGAAACTTTTCTTTGGTATTTCAATGAAGTTCCAGTTAAACGACGAGGAAGAATTTTTCCTTGCTCATTAACGAATTTCAATAAGAAATCAGCATCTTTATAATCGATATACTTGATTCCTGATTTTTTGAAACGACAGTACTTTTTAGTTTTGTTAGTTTCAATGTTTAAAGGCGTTAAATATCTGATATCTCCGTCTTTTTTTCCTTTTGCAGATTGCTCTATTGTAGACATAATAATTAAGCTTTAGTAGATTTTAATTTGGCTCTTCTTCTTTCAGCCCATGAAATAGCATGTTTGTCTAAACTTACAGTTAAGAAACGCATAACTCTTTCGTCACGTCTAAATTCAGTTTCAAAAGCAATTAGAACTTCTCCAGCTACTTTGAATTCGAATAAATGGTAAAAACCACTTTTTTTGTTTTGGATTTCGTAAGCCATTTTTTTCAGACCCCAATCCTCTTTCGATACCATTTCAGCTCCTCTACTAGTAAGAAATTCTTCAAATTTCGTTACTGTTTCCTTCACCTGAACCTCAGATAAAACGGGATTTAAAATGAAAACAGTTTCATAATGATTCATAAATATAATATTTATTTGTTAAAATTGGGTGCAAAAGTAACCATTTAATTTATATATACAACACTTTTTTGCTTTTATTCGTTGTAATGTAAAAAATGCAGGCTGATTTTAGTTTTTTTTACAAAAAAATAATACATTTACTACTGCTATCCTGAATTTATTCTAAATCTTAATGTTATGAAACTAAACTGTGTTGTTGTAGATGATAGTTCTATACAAAGGACCATTATTGCAAAATTAGTTAATAATCACCCAGGTTTGCACTTAATCGGGGATTTTTCTAATGCAATAGAAGCAAAGAGCTGTATTTCTCTAAATAATATCGACTTAATTTTTCTTGATATAGAAATGCCTGTTATTAATGGATTTGATTTTCTTGACGGCTTAAAATCTAAGCCGCAAATTATATTTATTACTTCGAAAGCAGAGTATGCTTTAAAAGCGTTCGATTATGACGCTACTGATTATTTGCAAAAACCCATTGCGGTAGATCGCTTTAATGCTTCTGTAAAAAGAGCGATAGACATGCATTTGCTTAAAAAAGATGTAAAAGAAGAAGAAGGCGAACACATATTCATCAAGAGCAACCTTAAAAAACTTAAAATTTTTACAGCAAAAATCAAATGGATTGAAGCTTTTGGGGATTATGTAAGAGTGGTTACCGAGGATGATAGTAATTTAGTGCTGTCTACAATGAAATCTTTTGAAAACGATTTATCAAAAGACAAATTTATTCGCGTACACAAGTCTTATATTATCAACATTGATAAGGTAGAGCGTTTTAATAGTAAGTTTGCCGAAATTGGCATTACCAAAATTCCGCTTAGCCGAAATAAAAAAGAAGATTTAGTCAAGGCACTATCAACGTCATCATAATTTAATAGAAATCGACATTCGCAATAACCTTTATAGCTCTGTACTGAGCAACAGCCTCAAAACTATTCAACATTTTCTGAATAGTTTTTTTTGTGCCTGCTAAAGGCATATTATTCGGAATCTTAATCAGAATTGTTCTGATATATTCATTCCTGATCCTGCTAATTGCTGGTTCCTCTGGCCCTAAAACCGGAATACCCAAATTTTGACTTAAAACCTGATACAACCACATCGAACCTTCTTTCAGTTTTTCAAATTCACGGTGTTTCAATGTTAGTTTTATAATCCTGAAATACGGCGGATATTTATAAATCTGGCGATCGTACAATTGCTCCTTATACATACCTATATAATTATGGTTTGTAACTTGTTGAATTGTATTATGATTTGGATTATAAGTTTGAATAACTACTTTTCCCTGTTTCTCTGACCTCCCCGCTCTTCCTGCTACCTGCGTCATCATTTGAAAACTGCGCTCAAAAGCCCTGAAATCAGGATGATGCAGCATATTATCTGCATTCATAATCCCAACCAGACTTACGTTATCAAAATCTAAACCTTTGGCCAGCATCTGTGTTCCTACCAAAATATCAACTTCACGGTTTTTAAACGAATCAATTATTTTTTCAAAACCAAACTTTCCGCGAGTCGTATCCTGATCCATTCTGCCTGTTTTGGCTTTCGGGAAAAGCGCTACTAACTCTTGCTCTATTTGCTCTGTACCAAAACCTTTGGTCGTTAAATCAATACTTGAACAACTATGGCAATGCGTTGGTTTTGCAATAGAATATCCACAATAATGACAACGCAATTGATTTTTATGTTTATGAAAAGTCAGACTCACATCGCATTGCTGACAATGCGGCACGTGCCCGCAAGTCATACATTCTATTATAGGTGAATATCCACGTCTGTTTTGAAATAAAATCACCTGCTCGCCTAAAGACAAAGCCTCTGCAATTTCTTCAATTAAAAGATCACTAAAATGTCCTGTCATTCGTTTTCTAAAATGCTTGTCTTTTAAATCGACTAAAAGCACTTCTGGCATTCGAACATCATTATAACGCTCTGTAAGCGTAACCAACCCGTATTTATCTGTTTGTGTATTAAAATACGTTTCGATACTTGGTGTTGCTGATCCCAGTAAAACTTTTGCATTATGAAAATTAGCCAAAACAATAGCCGAATCCCTGGCGTGATATCTTGGTGCAGGATCCGTTTGCTTAAACGTCTGCTCGTGCTCTTCGTCAACAATTAGCAAACCTAAGTTCTCAAACGGAAGAAACAAAGCCGACCTTGCTCCTATTACAATTTGGGCTTTTGTTGAATTTTCGAGTGTTTGTTTCCAAACCTCAACTCTTTCATTATTACTGTATTTAGAATGAAAAATTGCTACTTTATCGCCAAAATGAAGACGTAAACGAGAGACTAATTGAGTGGTAAGCGCAATTTCCGGCAACAAATACAAAACTTGTTTTCCTGTCAATAAATATTCTTCGATTAATTTGATATAAATTTCTGTTTTTCCGCTGGATGTAACGCCGTGGAGCAAACAAACTTCTTTATCTAAAAAACTATTTTTAATCGATTCAAAAGCAGTATTCTGAGCTTCACTCAACAACAGTTGCTTCTCAGTTGCCTGTCCGGAAAATGAAACACGATCTTGCTGCAAAAGATATTCTTCGAAAATTTCTTTATCAATTAGAGCTTTTACCGTAGTTGAAGTTGAATTCGAAACCTCAACCAGTTTTTTGACAGTGATGGGTTTCTTTTCAGAAGCCATTATTTGAAAATAAGCCAAAACAATTTCCTTTTGTTTATTAGCACTTTTTAAAACTTCCAGCAATTCTCCCAAACCATTATCTGATTCGTATTTTGCATGTAGCTTTACATACCGAACCAATTTTGGCTTATAACTTTCTTTTATTTCTTCTTCTAAAACAATAATATCTTTTGCAATTAGTTTTTGAAGAATCGGAAAAATATTCTTTTTGTTCAAAATAGAAACAATTTCCCCAACCTTAAGCGAACTCTGATGATGCAAGGCTTCGTAAATCAAAAATTCATCATCAGAAAGTTCAGAATCATTTACTAGCGTATCCGTCTTATGCGATACTACTGTTTCACTTTCCAGCAATAATCCGGTGGGAAAAGCACCACGATATACATCGCCAATGCCGCACATATAATAAGTTGCCACCCAAAGCCAGTGTTTGATCTGGATTTCGGTCGCAATAGGTTTTTCGTCTAATATCTGATGAATTTCTTTAGCATCATACAAACTCGGTTCATTTTGATGAATATCAATAACCAACCCGGTGTAAATTTTACTTTTACCAAAAGGCACCGCAACCCGCATTCCTTTTTTAATGAAATGAAATTCGGCCTCAGAAATACGATAAGTAAAGGTTTTGGCTAAAGAAAGCGGTAGAACAACTTCGACAAAAAACATGTAGATATTTTATAGGATTTAGAAAACTATCTGAAAAAAATCAATAAGAAAAATTTAGACTCTTTCAAACCAATTCTCCATTTGAATTCCGTTTAAAAGTTTAAAATCTTTCGTATTATCAGTAACCAAGATTAATTGATTTTCAATTGCAGTTACACCTATTAAAAGATCAAATTCATCATTTATTGGCTTTCCAATTTTTCTAAGCCGTACTTTTTCGATTGCATATCTTTTAATCGAGCCAAAAATTGGAATAATAGCTAAACCTTTTAAAAAAACATCGACGGCTTTATTCGATTTTATTGGATCATCACTATTTTCAGCACCAAATCGAAGTTCTGCAACTGTGATTTCAGAAATATAACAGTTATCCAATCCAACTTCTTTTACTATTTTATCAAGATTCAATCTTCCTCTTAAAAAGAAAACACAAATGCTTGTATCAAGTAAATATCTCATTAAAATTTAATTTCAGTGTTTTTAAATTTTCTGTTAGATTTAATTTCAGAAACAATTTCCTCTGCAGATTTTTCAGAAGAAAATGCGCCAAAAGACTTATAAAAATTATTCTCTTTAGATTTAGCAACTTTTAAAGATTTTGTAAGTCTTTCGATCAGTTCTAGTTTATTCGAAAAACTTAGCCCCTCAAATAAATCTGAGTAGCTTTCAAGTATATTTTTATCCGTTATTGTCATTTTAAATCTAATTAAATTAGTTTTCAAATATAAGCAAAATTAAGCTATTTTATCTAATACCAATTAAAGAAACATTCACAATAATCAGTGCTGGGCTGCATTAAATTCCTTCACTAATTTTAAAGTATGATTTAAAGAATTCAGATCTCTCCAGTCGTCATGCCCCGTAATAATATATTTAGGATTTTTAAATTTTGTCTGTACCTTTTTAATGGACTTTTCCCAGTCTTTTACATCGGCATCACCTAAATATCCTAAATCTGTAGCTTCTGTACTTTTGATAAAGCAGCCTCCGTAAAGTATTTTTTCTTTATTAAACCAAACCACTATATTATCTACCGCATGGCCTTTACCAGGATAATAAACCTCGAAAGCGTGCTGACCAACTGTAAAAGTTGTATCGTTAGGAATTATAAACTGAGCTCTTTTTTCGTTGTTTTTCTGCAGAATCTCGTCTGTTAATTTTATAGTATAGGTTTTAATTCCTTTTTGTCTGTAAAAATCCAAACCTCCTGCCCTGTCTTCATGAGAATGTGTTGCAAAATGCATCACAACCTCTTTATGATGTTTTGCCTTAATACTGTCTAACAATGGCTGAAACTGGGTTTTATCCCAAGGAGCATCAAACAACACAACTCCTTTATTGGTAACCAGATACAGTGCGTTTGCAGAAATCAGCGTTCCTTTATAATCATGAAACGTTTTATAAACATAAAAGTCACCTGTAAGATGACTTATTTGTAATGGCGAATTCTTAGATTGTCCGAAACTATTGGATAATATTCCCAACAATAAAAGTATTGATGCTAACTTTCGCATTATATTTTAATAAAATTAATTCTTCACTCTCGTCCAGTATTGTGTTCTTCCCATAATAGAAATTCCAACATAACCACGTAATTTAAGTTTATCCGCAGATTCAAGTGTTATATAACATTTGTATTTTTTACCACTTGTAGGGTCAAAAATAGTTCCTCCGCTATATTCATCACCATCTTTTTTAAGTCCGTTAATAATATTTAAACCTAAAATTGGTTTGTTTTTATCTGCTCCTTCACATTTTGTACAAACATCTTTTTTATGATCGGCGCGAAGTATCTCTACAACTTTACCATACACTTTTCCTGATTTTTCGTAAATCTCTACAACAGATTTTGCTTCTCCGGTTTCATCGTCAATTGTTTTCCATTTCCCAATAACACTTTGAGCCTGAATGCTCAATGCAAAGAAAAACACACCAATAGTTAACATCCAATTTTTCATAATATTATTTGTTTTTTTGTTTTAATTTTCTGATAGAAGCATTCAATTCGAACCCTAAAAGCAGAATCATACAGTTTATCCAAATATAAAACATTAGAATCAATAATGTACCAATTGAGCCGTAAAGTTCGTTGTATTTTGAGAATTTTATAACCCAAATCCCAAAAAAGAACGAAGATATAACAATTAATATGGTCGTAAAAACAGATCCTATGCTTATAAAAGGTACTTTATTATATTGCTTTGTACCATAACGCAATAATATTGAAGTTGTTATCAAAATCATTAAAACAACAAACAAATATCGACCCAAAATAATCAGAGGAATACGATCGCTCAATACATCCTGAATAATTGTTTTTTGAATAAACACCTCAAAAACAACAATTGTTGCCACTGTTACAAATAGTATAATAGTCATAACAAGTGAAATGGCCAGCGCTACTAAATATTGACTAAACCAACCGCGTTTATCAAAAACGTGTTTAGACGATTCAAAACCACTAAGGATTCCGTTAATACCATTTGCCATCAAAAAAATCGAAAGTAAAAATCCCGATGATAACAATCCGGAATGACTATTATTTAAAATATCACTGATAATTTTATTAATCGCATCGTACGTATTGGGCGGAACACTTTGCTGCACAAACAGCAAAAAATCTCCCTGAAAATTATCTATCGGAATAAACGGAATTAAGTTTAGAATAAATAATGTAAAAGGAAATAAGGCCATGAAAAAACTAAAAGATACCGCACTCGCATGATAAGAAAATGCTCCTTCAAGAATTCCTAAAGTATACATTTCGAGCAAATCATACAGCGAAAAACCTTCCAGCCAAGGCAGCTTTATTTTTTTTAAAAGTCGAGCCAAATTGCGTACTAAAGGCAACTTTTCAATCCGGTCTTCTATCTCTTTCGACATATTTTTATTTTAGATTTTAGAGTTCTGATTTTAGATTTCCTTAAAATTCATAACTCAAAACTTATAACTTCTTTAAAAAGCTTTCAAACTCAAATCCATGTTGTAAACCGAATGTGTTAAAGCTCCGGATGAAATGTAATTTACGCCACACAAACCATATTCACGAATTGTTTTTTCGTTGATATTTCCAGAAGATTCTGTTTGGCATTTTGAACCAATTAACTGAACAGCCGTTTTGGTATCTTCATAATTAAAGTTGTCAATCAGGATTCTGTGAACTCCGTCACTCAAAAGAATTTCACGAATTTCATCCAGATTTCTGGCTTCAACAATAATTTTTAAATCTAAATTATTGGCTTTCAAATATTCCTTGGTTTTCTTGATAGCTAAAGTAATTCCGCCTGCAAAATCAATATGATTATCTTTTAACATCACCATATCATACAATGCAAAACGATGGTTTTCTCCTCCTCCTATTTTTACAGCCCACTTTTCTGCAGCTCTGAAATTTGGAGTTGTTTTACGCGTATCTAATATTTTAGCGCCTGTACCTTCCAAAAGCTGCATTAAATAATCTGTCTTTGTAGCGATTGCCGACATACGCTGCATCGTATTCAAAACCACTCTTTCTGATTTTAGAATAGACTGTGAGCTTCCTGAAACCTCAAAAACTACATCGCCATATTCTACATGCGTTCCGTCTTCTATATAGGTTTTGATTTTTAGTTTTGGATCTACATATTCAAATATCATTTTTGCAAGCGCAACACCCGCAATAATTCCCTGATCTTTCACTAATAATTTGGCCTGACCGTGCGCCGTTTCCGGAATACACGCCAATGAACTATAATCGCCTGTGCCTACATCTTCGCGAATTGCATTGCTAATTAATAGTTGTAATTCGGTTTGAAATTGTATTTCGCTAATCATTTTTCTTAAATTTTATGAGATGCTAAAGTAGGACATATTTTGTGGATTTGAAAACTACACTAAAGTGAATTTATTTTTTAACAGCAAAATACGTCTTTTTTTTTACCATTAAGATATTAAGAAAATTAAGCTACCGTTCTTAATCAACTTAATATCTTAATGGTTCAAAAAACAAAAAACTTAATAGTTCAAAACAAAAAAACATTAAATATCTTTGAGGTTCATTCAAACAAAATCATGGGCTTAATTAAAGATATTTACTCGGTTACTTTTTACGAAAAATTTGGTCAGGCTGTGGCCGAAGTCCATCCGGCATTCGATAAACAAAAATTTATTGAAACCATTTACGAAGGTGATTTTGCTCAAAAAGAATGGAAAGAACGAATGAAACACACCACAGTGGTGTTGCATCAATTTATGCCGGAAAATTTTCCAGAAGCTGTTTCCTTAATTCATAAAATCATTGAAAATCTTAAGAAAAACAATTTTACAGATGGCAATCTGGCTTTCATTTTCTTTGCCGATTATATCGAAATGTATGGCTTAGACGATTTTAAAACTTCGGCGAAAGCCTTTGTTTCGATCACTCAATTTATCAGCTGCGAATTTGCAGTTCGTCCTTTTATTTTAAAGTACAAAGAACAAATGATTGATGAAATGGTTAAATGGTCTTTGCATGAAAATCATCATGTTCGCCGATTATCAAGCGAAGGAAGCCGACCAAGATTACCCTGGGCAATGGCGATTCCGTTTTTAAAGAAAGATCCAACTTCAATCCTGCCCATTTTAGAAAACCTGAAAAATGATTCATCAGAATATGTGCGCAGAAGTGTTGCCAATAATCTGAATGATATCGCAAAAGATAACCCGCAAATTGTATTAGAAATTGCCAATAAATGGAAAAATAACAGTAAAGAAACAGACGCAATCATCAAACACGGCTGCCGAACTTTACTAAAACAAGGACATCCTGAAATCCTGAGTCATTATGGCTTAGAAAGCACGAATATCGAACTTTCTGATTTTGAAATTAAAACTCCTGTTGTAAAGATTGGAGATTATCTGCAGTTTCAATTTCATTTAAATAATAAAAACAACGAAGTAAAAACTGTTCGTTTAGAATATGCTGTTCATTACAAAAAATCAAAAGGTCATTTGGCGAAAAAAGTCTTTAAAATTAGTGAGAAAACTTATCAGCCCAATCAGCTAATTAAAGTCGATAGAAATCAATCATTCAAAATTATTACTACAAGAGTTTTTCATACCGGAATGCATCAATTGTCTATTATTATTAATGGAAATGAAAGTGAAGCACTGGAATTTGAGCTTACGGATTAAAATTTTAAACACAAATTTCACTAATTATCACTAATTGATTTTCTAGTTTTTTGTCAATCTGAGAAACGAATAATCTTTAACCGCATTGTAAGACTGAGCGAAGTCGAAGTCTCGCAAAGTGATTCAGCATATTAGACTTCGACTTCGCTCAGTCTGACAAAAAAACACATAATTCGTGTTATATTTTTAATCTAATGAAATCCTTATAATTCTATTTCTTACTTTTATAAATAATACCAGAAACAAAATTTCTTAATCTAAATTAAGTTACAGATGGTGACTACCACTGTAATTTTGCTTCAACTAAAACGAATACCATGTCAAATATCAGTTTAATTATCGAAGAACGTGCTGCCAATATTGGCAACTTTATGGTAGGCAGATTATTGCCTTTCCGTGAAAAAAGAGCTGTTGGACCATTTGTCTTTATCGATCATATGGGACCTGCACATTTAAGTGATCATGAAAATATGGATGTTCCGCCACATCCGCATATCGGACTTTCGACTCTTACTTTTTTGTTCGAAGGAAGCATTATGCACCGCGATAGTTTAGGAACCGAACTAGAAATAAAGCCCGGAGCCGTAAACTGGATGACGGCCGGAAAAGGAATCGTACATTCTGAAAGAACGCCTGAATACTTAAGACATTCTGACAAAATGCTTCACGGATTGCAAATTTGGGTAGCCTTGCCAAAAGAATTAGAGCAAATGGAGCCGAATTTCACACATGTTGAAGCAGATGATATTCCAGCTTGGGAAGAAGATGGTGTTTCATACAAATTGATTGCCGGAGAAGCATTTGGTAAAAAATCTCCCGTTCCTGTTTACAGTCCGTTATATTTTATAGAAATAAAAAGTAAAGAGGCTAAAAAAATAAATATCGGCAATCATTTATTCGGCGAAAGCGGTTTATATATTCTTGAAGGAAGTATCAAAAGCGGTGAACATGTTTACGATCCTAAACAAATTCTTATTACAAACGACAGCACTTTATGCGAGTTTGAAATAGCCGAGAATTCTACGGTATACATCTTTGGAGGAACACCGTTTCCTGAAGAACATTTTATCTTTTGGAATTTTGTTTCCTCAGATAAAAACCTAATCGAAAAAGCTAAAAAAGACTGGACCGAACAAACTTTCCCAAAAGTTCCGGGAGAAACTGAATTTGTGCCTTTACCTCAACCTAGAATCAAATAAATTATGGATACAATTAAAGCAACTATTGATACACGAAAATATCGTACCGAAATAACCTCTAAAACGGGTAACATTCTTATTTCAGATGAACCACAGGAAATGGGCGGAAAAAATTTAGGTTTTAGTCCCTTTGAACTTTTGGCTTCGTCTCTGGCTTCCTGTACTTTAATTACATTACGAATGTATATTGACCGCAAAGGCTGGGATGTTTCAGAACTTAGTATTTGGGTAGATTTTGAAAAAAATGAAGAGCATACCGTTTCTTTGTTTGCAACGAAAATCCTAATTACAGGGGACGTAGACGATGCACAAAAACAACGAATCTTGAAAATTGCAAACAGCTGTCCTGTTCATAAAACTCTAGTAAATACAATTAAAATAGAAACCTCATTAGTATAAATAATCATGGAAATCAAACAAATAAACGATACAAGAAGAGGCCATTTTGAAGCCGTAGAAGACGGAAAAGAAGCCGGAAAAATGACCTACACCTGGGCGGGAGATTCTAAATTCATAATTGACCATACAGAAGTAAGTGAACAATACAACGGAAAAGGGGTTGGAAAAAAACTGCTTACAGCTGCCGTTGATTATGCGAGAAACAACAATTTAAAAATCATTCCGCTTTGTCCTTTTGCAAAAAGCGTTTTTGATAAAACAGATGAAATTCATGATGTGCTTTTTTCTTAAAGACACTAAGTTTCTGAGATGCTAAGGTGCTAAGGTTTTTTTAACGGCAAAGTTCGCAACGAATTACGCAAAGTTCGCAAAGTTTTTAGGTAAAGATTTGCGAACTTTGCGTTTTGTATTAAGTCTTAGAGATAAAAACCTTGCGTTCTTTGCGGTTAAATTATCATCCAGAAAATCAAATTTTAAAATCTCCTCAAAAACCATTATATTTGCATGTAATTTAAACTTAGAGTATGTCAAGGATAATTACACTTTTCTGTTTTTTCATAGCACAAATCGGCTTTTCTCAAACGGCTGAAAATTATTTAAATAAAATCAGAAATAACGAAGCTCTCTTAACAGCTTTCTTTCAACAAATGCCAAAAGGCGGCGATTTACACCACCATTTTTCAGGATCAGTTTATGCAGAACCTCTTTTAGAAAGAGCGATTGCAAAAAATTTTTATTTGAATTTAGAAACTCTGGCAGTTTCTGAAACTAAACCTGAAAAAGGAAACTGGATAAATTTCGATAGTATAAAAAAACTCGAAAAACTGGATTATTACGAACAGCAAATCATGCAAACCTGGTCGGTTAAAGACTATAATGGTTCTGTTCCTTCTGACGATCAATTTTTTGATTCTTTTATGAAATTCGAACCAACTATTCAGGGACACTTTGCAGAAGGAATGCTCGAACTAAAAAAACGTGCCATTGCTGAAAATGTGAGTTATATCGAAACACAATTATCAACGATTCCGTGTGATATGAACGTTTCAGATTTAACCGATTTTAATTCGAAATTACGTCAGGCAGCAAGTCAAAGAGATGAAAAAGCAGTTCTGAAACTTTTAGACGAATTGTACAAATCGATTCAAAAGAAAGATGCTAAAAAATACGCTTCAGACTTCAATACTAATTTCATAGCAAAACTACATAAAGACTTAAAAATTGATAACGACAAATTTACTATGCGTTATCAAAATTTTGTACTTCGTTTTATGGATCCGGTCGATTTATTCAAGAATCTTACCATTGCTTTTCTCTCTGCAAACGATAGTAAACTGGTTGCTGGTGTAAACATTGTTTCTCCGGAACATGGCGAAAATTCGATGAAAGATTATTGGTTGCATATGCTAATGTTCAAATATTGTCATTCTAAATATCCAGAGGTAAAATATACGCTTCACGCTGGTGAACTGACTTTAGGATTGGTTCAACCCGAAGATCTAACCTGGCATATAAACGATGCGATTTACGTTGCAGGAGCAAACAGAATTGGTCACGGAGTTGATATTGCGTACGAAGCCAATTCATACGACTTATTGCGCTATATGGCAAAAAACAACATTCCGATTGAGATTAACTTAACGAGTAACGAATTCATTTTGAAAGTAAAAGAAAACAGACATCCTTTTACACTTTACAAAGAATTTAATGTGCCAATCGTAATCAGTACAGACGATGCCGGAATTTTAAGAACCAATATGACAGAGCAATATGTTTTATTAGCAAAAAGATATCCGGATGTTTCGTACGCTACGATAAAACAATACGTTTACAACAGTATTAATTATAGTTTTATTCAGGATGCAGCTGTGAAAAAGCAATTATTGAAAGATTTGGATGCAAGATTTAAAACTTTTGAAGATAAATTTTCTAAGAACTAAAAAACTTTTCCGTGAGTAAAGATGGCACACGGATTTAAACAGGTTAAAACGGATTCACGCAGATTCTTTATTTCGAAATATCAAAAAAAGCTGCTAAATCTGCTAGATGTGCGGGAGCTAATTTTTTTCTCGCAGATTTAGCAGATCGAGCAGATACAAAATATAATTATTATGATTTTAGAAGCCGCATTCCTTTACGTAAAAACTGATTTATCAAATCAATTTGAAATAGATTTTGCAAAAGCAAGTCAATACATTTCATCTATCGATGGTTATTTAGGACATCGTTTAGAGAAATGTCTTGAAGTCGAAAACAAATATCTTTTACTAGTCGACTGGAATACGCTTGAAGATCATACGGTAGGTTTCAGAAACTCTGAAGCTTATCTGGAATGGAAAAAGATGTTACATCATTATTACGAACCGTTTCCTGTTGTAGAACATTTCGTAACCGTTTTTGAGAATAAAAAATAGCCCACAGATTATACGGATCAAACGGATTACCACAGATTTTTTAATTCGTGCTCATTCGTGAAATTAGTGGCAAAAAAAAATCACAAATGAATATCAAACTTATCGCCATAGGCAAAACAGATAACAAATCGCTTCAAACTTTGATTGATGATTACACCAAACGTTTGTCGTTTTACATCAAATTTGATTTGGAGATTATTCCCGATATCAAAAACGTAAAGAATTTATCTGAAAGCCAGCAAAAGGAAAAAGAAGGCGAATTGATTCTGTCGAAATTAACCCCAACCGATCAGTTGATTTTGTTGGATGAAAACGGAAAAAACTTCTCAAGCGTTGGTTTTTCTGAAGAATTGCAGAAGAAAATGAATTCCGGAATCAAAACGCTTGTTTTTGTAATTGGCGGGCCTTACGGATTTTCAGATACCGTTTATAGCAAAGCGCAAGGAAAAATTTCGCTTTCGTTAATGACGTTTTCGCACCAAATGGTTCGATTGTTTTTTATCGAACAATTGTATAGAGGGTTTACGATTTTAAGGAATGAGCCTTATCATCATCAATAGAAGAGTTTTCAGTCGCTCCCGATAGCTATCGGGATTAGTATTCAGTTTTAGAAGATGAATTCTTCTGTAATTTTTGCAAATGATTCTAATTTTTGAACCAAAATCTTATCCTGAATATAAGCATCAAAACTCATATTTTTATCAAACCAAAATTGCATTTTCGGTTTAACCGCAAAATCAAGACTTGCCATGTAATTTAGTAATTCTTCTTTTTTAAGAACCTGATTATTAACTTCAACCGTTTCATTATTTTTAAAGAAGATAACCAAACCTTCTGATTTCGGTTTCTCTGTTTTATAATACACTTTCGTAAAAGGTAAAAAGGCTAAATTCTTCCCGATAGAATCTGCGTAAGAATAATAGTTTTCGGCGTTTTCGTTTTTGTGTGCACTATCCGCTCGTTTTTTCTCCTGAAGTTTTATTACTTGGGGAATAACCAGTTTTAAAGGTAGACGTTTATCGATATTGAAAAGCCAATTGGTCGAAATAATACTGTTTTTACGGTTTACATCTGCAATTGTATCTTTTCCTTCTATTTTAAAAAAGATATAAATTGGTGAATGATCTTCTACGTCTTTCACAATTGTTATGTTTGATTTTGGAAGCAGGACGTCTTCTTTTTTTTCACAGGAAAATAAAAGAAAAATGATAATTAGAGTACAGTATTTCATATTTATTATTGTTTTTTCAGCATCTAGTTTGTCATTCCGAGGAACGAGGAATCTCCGCAAGAAACTCCGTAAAGAAAATCGTCAATCTTTGTCGAGCAACTCCATGGAGATTCCTCGTTCCTCGGAATGACAAACTAAACGATTATTTATTTTATAAACCTATTTTATTCATCAAAGTAACACATTCCACAGCTTCCTTAACATCGTGAACACGAAGGATTTTCGCGCCCTTTGTCAAAGCAATTGTATTCAGAACTGTTGTTCCGTTTAAGGCTTCTTGTGCTGTATTACCAAGTGTTTTATAAATCATTGATTTTCTTGAAACTCCTGCTAAAACAGGAAATTCTAATACATTAAAAAGTTCCATTTTTTGCAAAACTTCATAATTCTGATCGGTTGTTTTGGCAAATCCGAAACCCGGATCTAAGATTAAATCATTGATTCCAACACTTCTTGCTTTTCTAACTTTCTCTGAAAAATAAAAAAGCATTTCTTTTACAATATCTTCATACTGAGTCAAACTCTGCATCGTTTGCGGATTTCCTCGCATATGCATCATTATATATGGAACATTGTATTTGGCAATAACATCAAACATTTTATCGTCTAATTCTCCTGCTGCAATATCATTTATAATCGCTGCACCACTTTCTATACTGGCTTTTGCAACGGAAGCCCTAAAAGTATCAATCGATAATAACGCTTCAGGAAAATGTTTTAAAATCAATTCGATTGCAGGAACAATTCGATCAATTTCTTCTTGTTCACTAATGAATTCAGCGCTTGGTTTGCTTGAATAGGCACCAATATCGATAAATGTCGCACCTTCAGAAAGCATTTTATCAACCTGAGAAATAATTTCGTCTTCGTTTTTATATTTTCCTCCGTCAAAGAAGGAATTTGGCGTAACATTCAAAATCCCCATTACTTTAGGAATCGATAAATCTATAAGTTCGCCTTTGCAGTTAATAAACATTTTGTTTCAAGTTTTATTTGTTTCAAGTTTCAGGTTAATCTCGATTGCGCAAGCCTGAACTTGAAACAAGGAAAACCTGAAACCTGAAACTTTTTACATTATTTTTAGTTTCAAGTTACCGCCGTTAACACTTTGTTTAGAAAAAACTTGAAACAAAGAAAACCTGAAACTTGAAACTCTTTAATTTAATCCTTATTTTTGAAGAAATTTTAGCAAATATACAGCAATAAATGAAGAATACTTCCCTTGAATTTGATAATGTAATCACGGTTTGCCGAACCTTGTTTATCAATAAAATGACAGATTACGGCAGTGCGTGGAGAATTTTAAGACTTCCATCATTGACTGATCAGATATTCATAAAAGCACAAAGAATCAGAAGTTTACAGGAAAACGAAGTACGTAAAGTTGATGAAGATGAAAAAGGAGAATTCATCGGAATTATCAATTATTCTATCATGGCTTTGATTCAGTTAGAATTAGGTGTTGTAGATCAGCCTGATTTAAGTGTAGAACAAGCAACTGAATTATATGATGCTAAAGTAAAACTAACCAAAGAGTTAATGGAAGCCAAAAATCACGATTATGGCGAAGCATGGCGTGATATGCGTGTAAGTTCATTGACCGATTTGATTCTGCAAAAATTACTTCGCGTAAAGCAAATTGAAGACAACAAAGGTAAAACGCTAGTTTCTGAAGGTATTGATGCTAATTATCAGGATATGATTAATTACGCTGTTTTTGCATTGATACTAGAACCGATAAAATAAAAATCAAATTCCAAAAAATAAATTCCAAATTCCAAGTCTAAAATTATAATTTGGGATTTAAATTTAAACTGTATGCCATGAAAAACATCATTACTCAATTCTCCCGACTATTTGTCGGCGTATTATTTATCATTTCCGGATTAATAAAATTGAACGATCCAGTTGGTTTCTCTTATAAACTGGCAGAATATTTTAGCGAACCGGTTTTCAATATGCCGTTTTTAGAGCCTTTGGCTTTAGGATTAGCGATCTTTTTAGTTATTCTTGAAGTTGTTTTGGGCGTTATGTTGTTGGTGGGGTACAAATCAAAACTAACGATTTGGGCTTTATTGCTTTTAATCGTTTTCTTTACGTTCCTTACCTTCTACTCTGCTTATTTTGATGTGGTAAAAGATTGTGGTTGTTTTGGTGACGCTTTACACTTAACGCCTTGGCAATCCTTTACAAAAGATATTGTTTTACTATTCTTTATTCTGATTTTATTCATTAATAAAAAACTAGTAAAACCTTTATTCTCAAGTGCAGTAACAAACATTATTACTTACGCAAGTGTTGTATTGTGCATTTTCATGGCTGTTTGGGTTTTAAATCATAATCCTATAAAAGATTTCCGTCCTTACAAAGTGGGAACGAATATAGAAAAAGGAATGGAAATTCCTGAAGGCGCGCCAAAATCTGTAGTTGAAATGATTTTTATCTACAAAGTAAATGGTGTTGACAAAGAATTTACCGAAAAAGATCTGGCCAATATTCCTGAGGGAGCTACTTTTGTAGACAGAAAAGACAAAGTAATTACTGAAGGTTATATTCCGCCAATTCATGATTTTACAATGGTAAAAGAGGATTCTGATTACAAAGAAGAATTATTACAAGAACCTAAATTACTCGTTTTTGTAACGTATGATTTGGCCTTGTCTAATCCTGACGGAATGAAAAAATTACAAAGCTTAAGCAAAGATGCAAAAGCAAAAGGATACAAAGTAATTGCAATGACAGCTTCCGGGGCGGATGAAATTGCAAAAGCGAAGAAACAATACGGCTTAGATACTGATTTTTATTTCTGTGACGCTACAGCGCTAAAAACGGTAGAAAGAGCAAACCCTAGCATTGTTGTGATACAAAACGGAACTATAATTCAAAAAGTTCATTATAATGATATTAAGGATTTGAAGTTATAACACATCAAAACTAAAATTCAGAAACACCAATTCTTCTATAGTTGAATTGGTGTTTTTTTTTATTTAAAAACGAATAGAATTGAATATTAACCTAACACATATTAATGAATTATCCCCAGCAAAAGCAACCAAATGCAATCATAATTTAAACTAAAAAATACGTTAAAATAACATTCTCTGCTAAAAAATATAAATTTTAAGCCGTACCTTTTGTTAATCTTAGAAATTGTTAATTTAAATCAATAACTATGAAACAATTGTCGAGCCTCGTATTTATTTTTTTACTTATTGGATGTAATAGTCAAGCTGATATCACGGATAACCTAACAGCACCTGAAACATTCGCTTTTCAAATTTTAGATCATAAGGGAGAAAATGTTTTCTCCAACAAAACATATGACGCGAAAAAAATCACAGTAAAAAATCTGGATTCTGACGATGTCGTAAAACATCATTTTGTATCTGATAACAATTTAAACATAATCGTTCTTGAAAATGTGGGACGAGAAAGTGAAGATGTCAACTATTCGATAAATGTGGGGGACAAAAGTATTTTTGAACTTCATGTAGATGCCATTTTGGTAAAAAAAGGTTTAGATTTTGAATATAAAAATGTTGAAATTACCAATACAACATTTAAGCGGGATAAAACTTCAGGAGTTTATAATGTTCTGGCCTCTCTTGACTAACTTCATAAAATAAATTACATTACTATTTTCATTCTTCTTTTCGAAAAAAACACAAGGAATTCCTTTTCTTGAAAAAGACTTTTTCCAGACGTTTTTTTGGTCTAAAATGAAAAGATTTTAAATTAAAACAAAACTTTTTTGTGATCTGTTTTTTAATTAAATCAAAAATTACATCAAAATTTGTATTTCGTTGCTCTACTATTACGATTTCACTCTATATTTTTTAACCTAATTTTTATCTTTTGTTATAAAATATAGGACTGTTCAATTTTTGTTAATCTCCATTTCTCATTCAATTTGTTTGTTTAACTTTGTTGATGATCTTTTATTACCTGAAATCATTAGGATTTTAAAACTAATAATTAATAGTATAAAGAGGGTCTTCAATTAGAATTAAAAAAAAACAAATAGTATCTACGTATGAAACAATTAGCCCTTGTTGTAATTGCCTTTATTACATTTTCATGCTCACAAGCCCAGAAAACAAGTTTTTCTAAAGAAGCTTTGTCTGAAAAATTATTAGCAACTGATGAAAGTCAGGTTACTTTCAAAAATATTTTAAAAAAATACAAAGGTAAAACTTTGGTTATCGAAGTTTGGGCTTCATGGTGCGGAGATTGTGTAAAAGCAATGCCACAATTAAAAGAGTTACAAGCCAACAATCCTGATGTTTCGTACTTATTTATCTCTGCTGATAAAACCGCTGAAAAATGGAAAGCAGGAATTGAAAAACACGAATTAAAAGGTGATCATTTTATGATGAATGACGGTATGAAAGGCCTTTTTGGAAAAGCAATTGATCTGGATTGGATTCCGCGATATATCATCGTTGATAAAACAGGAAAAATTGTATTGTATCGTGCCATTGAAAAGGATTTTGATAAAATCAATGAAACTTTAAAAAGCCTGAAATAAAAAAATAATAACAATGGCAATTGCAAAATTCAATGTCAATGTTATATAACGCAGAACAAAAAATAAAAAAATAAAATAAAAACTACCAAAATGAGAAAAAAGATTGTTGCAGGAAACTGGAAAATGCATAAAAACGCAGCGCAAACTGAAGAATTATTAAGCGAATTAATTACTAAAATACCAGCTCAAACTACTGCTCAGGTAATTGTAGCTCCAACATTTGTAAACTTACAGGCAGCGGTTGCTAAAGTTAAGAACACGACTATTAGTGTTGCCGCTCAAAACGTTCACCAGGCTGAAGGCGGAGCTTTTACAGGAGAAATTTCTGCTGATATGTTAACTAGTATTGGTGTAAACACCGTAATTCTTGGTCACTCTGAGCGTCGCGCAATTTTTCACGAAACTGATGCTTTAATCGCTAATAAAGTAGACACTGCGTTAAAACATGACTTAACAGTAATTTTCTGTTTTGGAGAAGAATTAAAAGACCGTCAGTCAAATAATCATTTTAATATTGTTGAAAACCAATTACGTGACGGATTATTTCAAATTGCAAAAGAATCATGGTCTAAAGTGGTTTTAGCTTACGAGCCTGTTTGGGCAATTGGAACCGGAGAAACTGCTTCACCTGAACAAGCTCAGGAAATGCACGAATTCATCAGAGAAGTTGTTCGTAAAGCTTACGGAGCTGATATTGCTGACGAAGTTTCTATTTTATACGGTGGTTCTGTAAAACCGGATAACGCTAAAGAAATCTTTGGTAAACCAGACGTAGACGGTGGTTTAATTGGTGGTGCTGCTTTAAAAGCTGATGACTTCTTAGCTATCGTAACAGCTATCTAAATTTAGATTTAACAGCTAATTATTATATAAAGCGTTCGTTTTTCGAACGCTTTTTTTGTGCATTAAATAATTCTTAAATTAAGAATGTTCTCCCATAATTATAAGCAACTTCTACTTTCTATTATTACCTTTGCAAAAAAATTATTTATGTCGAATATATATTTAGGATACCATTTTACGATTGAACCAAAAGAACCGGGTTCAGAAATTTTAATTGCTGAATTAGGCGAAAAAGCGTTTGAGACTTTTACAGAAACTGAAACAGGAATTTCAGCTTATGTAAAAAAAGATTTATGGGATGAGAATATTCTTGATGGCATTTATATTTTAGAATCTGAAGAGTTTAAAATTGAATATACAGTTGAAGAAATCGATCAGGTAAACTGGAACGAAGAATGGGAAAAGAATTTTGAAGCGATTGATGTAGACGGGAAATGCCATGTTCGCGCTCCTTTTCACCCAAAAACCAATGCTGAATATGATATCGTGATCGAGCCAAAAATGAGTTTTGGTACGGGTCACCACGAAACTACTCATATGATGATTCAGCATTTATTAGAGATGAATGTTGAAGGACTTAAGACACTTGATATGGGTTGCGGAACAGCGATTTTAGCCATTCTTGCCGAAATGAAAGGCGCTCAGCCTATTGATGCAATTGATATTGACAATTGGTGCTATCTGAATTCTATCGAAAATGCGGAACGTAATAATTGTAAACATATTTCGGTTTACGAAGGCGATGCGGCTTTATTAGCGGGTAAAAAATATGATTTGATCATTGCCAACATCAATCGTAATATTTTGTTGAATGATATGCAGAGTTATGTTGATTGTTTAAATAAAGGCGGTATCATATTGTTTAGCGGATTTTATGAAGAAGACATTCCGTTTATTGATGCTTCATGCACAGAAAAAGGGCTAACATATGTTAAAAAGTTTCAAAGAAACAACTGGGTTTCCTTAAAATACGTAAATTAAATAGTTGATTTTCTATCTATAAACAAACTCAGAAATTTAAATATTTAGCGAACTTACAAAATCTGTGAAAGTTTTAATAAAAACAAATCCACAGACAAAGGATTAAAAAGATTTTGTTTCACGCAGATTTTACGGATTGAGGCAGATTTAATTCAATTTATTAAAATAATTTGCGCTGATTTCACCTTTTTAAATCTGCGTGAATTTTATATTCTTTGAGAATCCTTTTTAATCTTTGATAAACAAAATTAATAATTACAAAAAGTACAAAAACCTAAAAACATGAGTACTAAAGAAAAAGTAAGAGAAAGAGTTCGCGAAAAAGAAGCGACGGTTTTTAATAACGAAATCATTGTTTATAACGACGATGTAAACACTTTTGATCACGTAATTGATACTTTAATGCGTGTTTGCAGTCACACACCTGAACAAGCAGAACAATGTTCCCTAATTGTACATTACAACGGAAAATGCACTGTAAAAACAGGTCCAATTGACAAATTAAAACCTCAATGCATACAACTTCTGGAAGCTGGACTTAGCGCCGAAATTGTTTAAATTACCAATAACTTAAAACGCATTCTATTTTGTTTTACACTAAAACTGAATAGAATGCGTTTTTATTTCAAATCATCTGAAATAAATGAGAATCATAAGACTTTTAATCTTGTTATTATTGCCTTTTATTTCAAAAGGCCAATCAAAATTTGAGCCTCTTCGAAAAAAGCTAATCGAAAATAAAACATATGAGTATGTTTATAAATTCGAAAATAACTATGCTGTATTTCGAACTTTCAATAATAAAATGGGATTGATAGACAGCATAGGAAACGTAGTCATTAAACCTGTTTATGAATATATTGACAATAAAAAAGATCTTAAAAACCTTTTTGAAGCTGCAAAAATTGTAAATAAAAAATATAAAAGGGGTTTTATTGACTTACGCAACAATGTAAAAATTCCATTTGAACACGATGATATTTTTTATTTAGGAAATGGTCTCATCAGAGTGTCAAAAAACAACAAAACAGGTGTTGTTGATATTGAAAACAGCACCATTTTGCCTATAAAATACGATGACATCATGAATGATAATGGTATTTTATTTGTTCAGACTAACAATGCAATTGATTTATTTGATGCTAAGGGAAAGCAGTTTACCAATTTTAAAGCGATAGATATTGAGTATTTTAAATATAAAAAATCTATTGTAACACTTGCAAACAAAAATACTTTGATAATTGATAATGAAGGAAATATAATTCTAAGCTCCATTAAAGATCATCAATTCGAAAGAGTATTTGCATCCGATTCTTATCTTATCAAAAATACAATTACAAAGAAAAAAGGAATAATTAATTCTTCAGGCCACTATGAGATTCAATGCAAATACGATGAAATTTCACAATCGAATTCAATTTATATTGTAAGTAATAATAAAAAAAGTGGTCTCATTACTAAAAAGGATTCTTTATTAAAACCCTTAATTTATGATTACATTTTTTCGGCTTTTTATAAAGATAGTATTTCATTTCAAAATCAATATTTTGCCCGTAAAGGAGATTTACACGGTGTAATAAATCCATTTTTAGAGAAAGAGATAATTCCTATTACTTATAAACACGTAGAACAACTTTCTAACTATTATATTACGGCTAACCAGGAAAACAAAAATGGGATGTTTTCATCGCAAGGTGCAATTATAATTCCGGAAGATTACGATTTTTATAATGTGTCTCAAAATAAAATTTTTGCCGTAAAAAATTCAAGAAAATATCTTCTTACAATTGGAGATAACGCTTATTCTGAAACCGAAATATTTGCTGGTGAATTTGTTAAAGATAAATTTAGCTTTAACGGATTTTCAAAAAGCAACTATCAAATTTTCAAAAACGAAAATAAATTTGGTGTCATTAGCAATCAAAACAAAATTGTAATTCCATCTGAATTTGATTTCATTACCGAAATCTATGCTACCGGAGAATTCATTGTTCAAAAAAACAAAAAATACGGAATTGTAAACGCTGATAATAAAATCCTTTTAGAGTTAAAATATGATTCATTTAAAATAATTAAAGAGGTTATTAAATTTGGAATTAAAAATCAAAAAACACCAAAATTCTATCCGGTTGATTTTTCTAAAGAAAAAAAATAATTATTTTCTTTCAAATTTAAATTGCAGATTTCGACTTAATTAAAAATTTAGATTGTATTAATGCTATAATTTCTTAATAATTTAAAAAACATTCTATTTTATTCTATATTTGGACAAAATACAATGCTTTTTTTATGGAAGAATACGGAAAGATATTGATTATCGCTACGCCTATTTTTTTAGTATTAATTATAATCGAAAAAATATACGGCATTTATAAAAAGGACGATACTGCTCCTTTGATCGATAGCGTATCGAGTATCAGTTCCGGAATTACAAATTCTGTAAAAGATGTTTTGGGATTAAGCCTGACTTTTATTTCTTACGAATGGATGGTTTCTAAAATTGCCATTTACCATTTAGAACCCAATGTTCTCTCTTATTGCATCGCCTTTTTTGTCATCGATTTTTATGGTTACTGGAGTCATCGATGGGCGCATCAAATTAATCTTTTCTGGAATAAACATGCAATTCATCACAGCAGCGAAGAATTTAACCTTGCCTGTGCACTGCGCCAGCCTATTGCGAGTTTGGTTAATTTATTTACTTTTTTGTTGATTCCTGCAGCGTTATTAGGCGTTCCGGCTACAGTAATCGCGATCACTTTGCCGCTGCATTTGTTTTTGCAATTTTGGTATCATACCAAACATATTAAGAAAATGGGGATTCTGGAATATATTCTGGTTACTCCTTCGCATCATCGTGTACATCACGCAATAAACCCCGAATATTTAGATAAAAACCATTCGCAGATTTTTATTTTCTGGGATAAACTTTTTGGCACTTTTCAAGCCGAATTAGACGATGTTCCGCCCGTATTTGGCATTACAAGGCCTGCTCAAACCTGGAACCCTATCCGAATTAATTTCCAGCATTTGGGTTTATTGATTAAAGACGCCTGGAGAGCCGAAAACTGGAAAGACAAATTCACCATCTGGTTTAAACCTACAGGCTGGCGACCGGAAAATTTTGAAGAAAAATATCCTGTACATAAAATCGATAACGTTTTTGATTTTGAGAAATACGGCACACAAAACTCTCAGAAATTAATCTACTGGTCTGTAGCACAGGTTTTAATTACGCTATTGTTTGTCACTTATTTATTTGATAATATTGCTACAATTGGTTTGCCCAATATTTTCATCTATGGTTTATTTATCCTGGTTACTATTTATAGCTACACGGAGTTGATGGACAAAAACAAATATGCCATTTTTTGGGAAGGTTTACGTGTAACAATTGCGATTGCAATTATCATGTATTATGGAGATTGGTTTGGCTTAAATCATAGTTTTTCTATGAGTAGTTATATTATTTTAAGTTATTTAAGTTTATCGTTTTTAATTACGATATACTTTGTAACCATTGATTTCAGACCCCAAACAAACCAAATAATAAATTCATAAAGTACTTATGAGAAATGCTGTTTTTTTTAAAATTTATATCGTTTTTAGTATCTTATATCTGATTGTCTTGTTTACAGGACATGAAAATCTGGATTTATACTTAAAGCCGGCATTAATCCCTTTGTTGGGATTTGGAGTTTATTTTCATCCCAAATTTCTTTCCAGAAGAATCCTTTTGAATGCTTTGATTTTTTCCTGGATTGGAGATGTGATTTTAATTTTTGCCGATATTGCTGAAATTTATTTCATCCTAGGATTGGTTTCTTTTTTGATTGCACACATTACTTATTGTGTTCTTTTTAATAAACAAATTATAGGAGAAATTCAGATTAACAAAGTTCTTTTTGGACTTGGAAGCCTTGTAATTGCTTTTTATTTAACAGCAATAATTTTAGTTTTAATGCCTAATTTGGGCGATTTAAAAATTCCTGTTATTGTCTACGCAGCTGTAATTTCGACTATGTTACTATTTGCTTTTAATGGTTACTTGATTTGGAAAAAGCCCGGAGCCTTATACATTTTCCTGGGTGCCATAACATTTGTCATTTCAGATAGTATTCTGGCGTTTGACAAATTTCATGCTCCAATCGAAAAAAGCTCTTTTTTTATTATGCTATCTTACCTTGTGGCACAATATCTGATTGTAGTGGGAATTATAAGACTGAATGCACAAAAATTAGATTAAAAATTAGCCCACGGATTTTAACGGATAAAACTGATTTTCGCTGATTTTTTGAATCGTAATAATTTTTAACGAAATAGCTTGCAGATAAAACGAATTGAAAATTATTTTATCACGCAGATTTTAGCTGGTTTTTTTGAATCTTTTTAATTCTGTAATCTGTGGCAAAAAAGAAAAATTAGAGAAAATTATTGAAATTCGGAGTAAAAAGAAAAAACACTTTTACATTTGTACTACCAATACTTTAAACCATGAAAAAAATAGCCTTTTATATCATTTTAATAATTACTGTATCGTCTTGCGTGAGTACGAGATCGACTTTGAAAAATGTTGATGATAATGCTCCCGATTTGGTTTTGAAGCAAAATAATACTTTTGAAATAAAACTTTTTAGTACTGATAAAAAATACGGTTATGATCCTGATTATCCGGTTAATATTTTTTTTAGAAACACAAGAGATGAAGCTATAAACGAAACTCGTTTTTTGAATGCTTTAGCCGGCCCAAACGGAGAAAAAATTACTTACATACGTTTAGAAACATGTTGTCCTTTCCCTACTAAAAGAAGCGACATGGGAGCTGGATTCCTGAATGTTTATGAATTAAAATGGGAAGGACAAAAGAAACCTGTCAAATTATATTTAAACATTTATGAGAAAGGTATTTTGATGGTTCCGATGGGATTGAGTTTGAAGAAGGAGTAACTATTTACATAAGCACCTCATCGTTATGTAATTGATTATAAACTATTAAATAAATCCATGTACGGAACAACTCCATTAATCTTAATTATTCTTCCATTATTGTTTCAGATTATAGCGGGCAGAAAAGCAATTGGTGAAACTATATCTTTAAAATTCGCAACGGTTTGTTTGATTAGTTTTTTTTCGCAAATAGTATTATCGATCGCAGCCTTCGGCGTTTCTTCCTATAATTTTAATACATTTTTAGAACAAAATCCAAATTCCTTTAGATGCGGTATGGGATTTCTTGGTCTCATTATGCTGTCTCTTCTCTTAACTGTTATTCTTGTAATTGTTATAGTTATTCAATACTTTATAAAAAAATCTTACGAAGATTAATCTTTTTTTAGCTATTAAAATTTCGGTTTTAATATTAAAGCGTAATTGAGGAAATATTCCTTGCAGGATACATAATTCCACTACACTTCTAGCCGTGATAGGAGCGAAAATCATTTTTTGAGAAAGCCTATTTTTTCTGGTTTTTGCAGAGCGACCGGAGGAAGCTCCTGCAAAGACCAAGAAAAAAAGGGTTTAGAGAAAAATATTGCAGCGGATAGCGCGATTGGCTTCTTAAAATAATCTTAAATCTTCATCTCGTATTCATAAATCATGACTACCTTTGCACTGTCAAAAAATCATATTATGAACATACAACATATTCCACAAATTAAGCATACTGAAAGTGGTAACTTCTTTTTATTGGCGGGACCTTGCGCTATTGAAGGAGAAGAAATGGCTCTAAGAATTGCTGAAAAATTAGTTGGTATTACCGACAAACTTCAGATTCCTTATGTATTCAAGGGATCGTTTAAAAAAGCCAACCGTTCGAGAATTGATAGTTTCTCTGGAATTGGTGACGAAAAAGCATTAAAAATTTTAAGAAAAGTTTCGGAAACTTTTCATGTCCCTACTGTAACAGATATTCATACTAATGAAGATGCTGATATGGCGGCGCAATACGTTGACGTTTTGCAAATTCCGGCATTCCTTGTTCGTCAGACTGATCTTGTTGTGGCTGCGGCTAATACCGGAAAAGTAGTGAACCTTAAAAAAGGGCAATTTATGAGTCCGGAGAGTATGAAACACGCTGTACAAAAGGTTTTGGATTGCCAAAACGAAAATGTTATGGTTACAGATCGTGGTACTATGTTTGGTTACCAAGACATGATTGTAGATTTTAGAGGTATTCCTACTATGCAACAATATGCGTCTACAGTTCTTGATGTTACGCATTCGCTGCAACAGCCTAACCAGACTGCCGGTGTTACAGGCGGAAGACCTGATATGATCGAAACTGTTGCTAAAGCGGGTATTGCAGTTGGTGTAGACGGTATTTTTATCGAAACTCATTTTGATCCTGCTAATGCAAAAAGTGATGGTGCTAATATGCTTCATTTGGACTATTTTGAAGGTCTAATGACGAAGTTGGTTGCCATTAGAAAAACAGTTAACGCATTTTAATTTATAATACTTAAGTTCTTTGAAAACAAAAATTTTATTTTTCTTACTGATGTGTGTTTCTTTAAACACTTTTGCTCAGGAAGAAATCACAGTACAAAGATATACGGCTCACAATAAAGGAAAGTTCTTTATTTCCTGGGGAGGTAACAGAGATAGTTATACAAAATCTGATGTTAATTTTAGAGGAAAAGATTACAACTTTACGGTTAATGATATGAAAGCTCATGATAAACCAAAAGGATGGCACGTTGATTATATAAATCCTGCTAACATGACTATTCCTCAGACAAACCTAAGACTTGGTTACTTTTTTAGTGATCATTACAGTGTAACTATTGGTGTTGACCACATGAAATATGTGATGACGCAGAATCAGACAGCTAATGTTACTGGTTATATTAATTTACCTGCTGATGAAGCCGGATCTGTTTACAACGGAGTTTATAATAATACACCTGTAGGTATGTCACAAGGTGGTGCTCAGGAAGGCGGTTATGGACAAGGTGGTAATCCAAATGGTCCTGCTTTTTTGATGTATGAACATACCGATGGTTTGAATTATGTGAATACTGAGGTTTCAAGACATGACGATATTTCGAAATTATTTGGTATCAATAACACAGATAAAGTTCAGATTAATTTAACTGAAGGTTTAGGTGCAGGACTTTTATATCCTAAAACGAATACAACTCTTTTAGGAAAAGAACGTCATGATGATTTTCACGTTTCCGGATATGGTTTATCTGCAAAAGCGGGAATTAACTTTACTTTCTTCAAGTATTTCTACTTGCAAGGTGAGCTAAAAGGCGGTTACATTAACATGCAGGATATTAAAACTACACGAAGTAATGATGATAGTGCTTCGCAGGACTTCTTCTTTTTTCAAAGAATTATTGCTGTAGGCGGAATCTTTAGAATCTAATAGTTCTGTTCAAATTATATTTAAAAATAGTTATCATTTTGGTAACTATTTTTTTTTGCGCTTTATTTGTTATGAAATCAATTATTTTGCCCACTGATTATACGGATTAAACCGTTTTTCGCAGTTTTTAATTTTTATAAAGATTTAAAAACTTTTTTTTAAGAATCTGTGTAAATCTGTTTAATCAGCTAGATCTGTGGGCTATAAAACATTAAACTTAAACATGAAAAAATCAAAATATTTATTTCCTATAGTTACATTTTTACTGAGTTTTGGCTGCGCTTTGTTTGTTGCGATTAAGGTTTTTCCGAACAATCCTTTTTCTAAGACAAAAAATAATACAGAAGCTTCTGTACAGAACAAAATTCAGGATGGGGATCTTATTTTTCAAACTTCGGAATCAAGTCAATGCGAGGCGGTTCGAATTGCAACTAATTCTAAATTTTCGCATTGCGGAATTATTTACAGTATAAATGGAAGTTTATTTGTTTTTGAAGCTGTTCAGCCTGTAAAACTGACGCGATTGGAGGATTGGATTCAACACGGAAAAAACCATAAATATCTTGTAAAAAGATTAAAAAATGCTAATGAAGTATTAAAACCTGCTACATTGCAAAAAATGAAAGATTATAGTCAGAATTTTATGGGCAAAGAATATGATGCCTATTTTGATTGGTCTGATACAAGAATTTATTGCTCTGAACTGATCTGGAAAATTTATAAAAATGGCGCTGGAATTGAATTATCTAAATTAAAGCAATTGAAGGATTTTAATTTAACGGATGTCAGAGTTCAAAAAATATTAAAAGAGCGATACGGGAATGCTATTCCGTTTGATGAAAAAGTGGTTGCACCATCAGATTTAGTAGATTCTGATCTATTAAAAACCGTAATAGATACTTACTAATTCTTCTTAAATGATGATGCAAAAAAACATTTATAAGATTTTACTTCTGCATTATTTTAATCGAAATTGCTATTCAACGAATTAAATCGGTTTTAAACGAAAAACCCGCTGTATTGTTAAAAATACAACATTCGTATAAAATTTTAATATTATTTTAGTAATGTAATTTCAAAATTAGGTTTAATCTATGAACAATAGCGCACCTAGCCTTACTAAAAACACTGTTGATTTTTTCAATCAGTTTGAGGAGTTTTTTGATTCTTCACCAGATTTATTATGTGTAGCAGGATTTGATGGATACTTTAAGAGAGTTAATCCGTCTGTATCGAAATTACTCGAATTTAGCGAAGAAGAATTATTCTCGAGACCCATAAACGATTTTGTTTTTGAAGCTGACAGAATTAGTACAACGCACGCCAGAAAAAATCTAACAAAGAAAATTGGGTTGTCTAATTTTGAAAATCGCTATGTCACAAAAAGCGGCAATGTTGTTTGGTTATTATGGACTTCATTCCCCATACAAAAAGATAAACTCATTTTTGCGATTGCTAAAAATATCACGTTTAAAAAAGAACTAGAACAAGAACGAAATGCTCATTTAACAGAACTTACCAAGGTAAATAACGAACTCAAGCAGCTTACGTATACTACTGCACATGATTTGAGATCTCCGGTAAATAATTTACTGGCTGTTTTTGATCTTCTGGATACATCGACTATTTCAGATCCCGAAACGCTCGAGCTTATTTCGATTATTGAAATTGCAACGCAAAGCTTAAAAAAGACGTTGGTTGATCATGTTGCTCTTCTGGATAAAAAAAATGAAGAAGACAATCAATTGGAATTATTGAATTTTGATGCTGTTTTAAAAGAGGTTTTGTTTTCGATCAACTCTTTAATTCATAATTCAAAAGCAAAAGTTACTATTGAATTTTCTGAGGCAGAAACAGTTCTTTTTAATAAAAGTTCTCTTAAAAGTATTTTTTTGAATTTAATTACAAATTCAATTAAATATGCTAAACCAGGTTCTTTGCCTGTCATTAACTTTAATTCACATCGTTTTAACGGAAGTACACAACTTACTATCACAGACAACGGAATTGGTTTTGATATGGAAAAAGTAAGGGATAAGATTTTTGGACTGCATCAAAAATTCAACTCACACAAAGACAGTAATGGTATAGGATTGTATTTGGTTTACAACCATGTCACCAATCTTGGCGGGCATATTTGCCTGGAAAGTAAACTTAATGAGGGTGCAAAATTTACGATTACTTTTAAGGATTAAGTTGCATAAAAAAACCATTCGCGAAATCGAATGGCTCTTTTATATAACACTGCTTACCTAATATCAAAATTATCGTATATATATTGATAAGTTGGCATATACTCTAAAAACTCTTCAGGTTTAGAACAGAATGTTAATAGGTATAAGTCTCTTCCTTTTATAAAATAATATTGAAGAATTGTCGCAAAATATCCATTATCCAACATTGTCTTATAGACGATTTCTTGTCCTGTTAAACCATTTTTCAAGACTTTTCGATTTGAAATAATTTCACTGCTAACACTAAATTTTTTATCTATTATTTTTTTAAGCACTTTTGGCTTAACGTTTTCATAACCAATGTCTTTAATTAATAAACCAATGTTCTCTGTAAAGTTATCCTGTAACGAACTTTTTTCGCTCAGCAACATAAATGAATTTTGAAGTGAATCTGTTCTTTTTAGATACCAATTTTCAGGAAACAGCAACGAATATTTTTTCTCACTAATATATAATTTTCTATAAGCCTTTTCAGAATTTTGCTGACTAAACGAAATTGTAGCGTAAGCTAAAAAGGCTATTTGAAAAACTATTTTCATTTTAAATCTAACTTTTCGTTGGCAGTATAATTCCTGTTTGATCCATTAAATATACTAATGAGGTCATTGTGGCTGCTCCCAGTTCAAGTTCTCTTTTATTGATGGCATCAAATTTATCGTTTGCGGCATGATGGTAATCAAAGTAACGTTGTGAATCTGGCATTAAACCTGCCTTAACGATCGTTTTAGACGTTAAATGTTCGATATCTGAACCACTGTGTCCTTTTACAAAACTATTCACGAAATAAGGTTCGAAAAGAGGAGCAAATCCTTGAATTTTTTTCAGGTTAGTATCATCTGCTTCAAGAGAAAAACCTCTGGGTGTAAATCCGCCTGAATCGCTTTCAAGGGCAAAAATATGGTTCTCGTTCTTTTGCTTGGCGACTTCTTCATATTTTGCTCCGCCTTTTCCGCCGTTTTCTTCATTCATAAACAAAACTACACGAATCGTATTTTTAGGTTTGTAGTTTAGGTTTTTAAGAATACGAACTACTTCCATACTTTGTACTACTCCTGCTCCATCGTCATGAGAACCATCAGCAAGATCCCAGGAATCTAAATGTCCGCCCACTACCATTATATTTTCTGGTGTCACTGTTCCTGTCAGTTCACCAATTACGTTATGCGACAAGACATCCGGCAAAGTCTCGCATGATTGCTTAAAATAAAACTTTAAAGCTGGATTTGCTTTCAAGGATCTACTCAATAATTCGGCTCCATTTGTGCTAATTGCCGCAGCCGGGATATATTTTTCTTTTGGCAAATCGCCATAACTTTGATTTCCTGCATGAGGAAAATCGTCTAATCGTAAATTTAATGAACGAACAATTGCTCCTACAGCTCCTAACTGAGCGGCCTCTTTTGCTCCTATTCTCCTTTGATCTCCCGCTTCTGAATAAGCATCAAAAGTTCCAACATTTTCAGGATTCATTGGTCTGTTAAAAAAAACAATTTTACCTTTTACTTTATCTCCTAAACCCCTTAATTCTTCGATTCCCTTTACTTCAACAATTTCTGCTGTAATTCCTGCTTTTGGAGTTGCGACTGAAGCTCCCAAAGCACAAATTGGAACATTCGTTTTTATTTTCCCATCTAAAATATAAGCTGTTTCTTTTTCTCCACGCACCCAATGCGGAACCATCACTTCCTGCAAATACACTTTATCAAGTCCTAATATTTCAAGCTGCCTTTTGGTATATTCTACTGCTTCTGCGGCACCTTTAGAACCTGACAAACGACTTCCGATGTCGTTAGACAAATATTCTAACCATGAATAACATTTAGCTTCGGTTAAGGCTTTTTTATAGAATAATTTAATATTTTTTTCATCATTTGATTGTGCAAAAGATGTCAATCCGTTTAAAACTAAAGCAGTTAAAAGAATCGTTTTTTTCATAGGGTTCATAATGTTTTTGGGTTGTTACACAAAGGAACAAAATTCTTTAGAACTGCCGGAGTTTCTACTCAACTATTCACATAAAAAAAACTCTAATTACAAACCATGTAGTTTACAATTAGAGTTTTTATGATATTAATAAAATAAAACTACTTTATTTCAATAATCTTATTCTTTGTTCCAATTCCATTTTCATTAAAAGCTTCGATGGTAAAATAATACTTTGTTCCTTTATCTAAACCTCTAAAATCATAAGTATTATCGCCATACACCATTATGCTGTTGTATAGTTTATCAGGTGAAATTCCGTAATAAATATTGTAGCCAATTGCATCTGCTTGTTTTTTCCATGAGATCATAGCATTTCTTGAATCTGATTTATTTCGATCTACTTTAAACGAAGTAACCGCTTTTGGCTTTTCTAATAATCCATTTCCAAACACTCTGAAATCTGAAATCGCAAATAATCCCGATGCATTGTGAATGTTTTCCATTTTAATGTAACGTGCTTTTATTGATTTTGTCAACTCTACATAATCATGAGGAACATCTTTGTCATTCTTAGATTTATCAACTACCAAAGTCCAGTTTTTAGCATCATCTGACATGTATATTTTATATTGATAATAAATATCCATTGCCTTATTGTACTGCGTTGCCTTATGATCTGCGTAATTAATTTGTAATGCATTTATCTGCATTTTGCGTCCCAAATCAATTTGCAGCCATTCGCCCGGATCAGCCGTTTTTGCCGACCAATAGCTTTGAATATCTTCATCTGTCAAATTATTTGGTCCGTAACAAAACTTTTCAAATACTTTTTTTCCGCCTGTATCAACTCTATGTGTCTGAACTTCCATACATTCTTCAGAAGAAGAAACTGTTACCGGTTTTTTATACGAAAGTAACATCCATCCTGCTGAAGCACCTTTTGTCTGATCACGTTCTTGTGTTGGCAATACAATTGGAAAATCGCCGTAAGAAGTGATAGAATACATGACATCATCTTTGTCAAAACCTGCCGGGAACATATCGATACGACGCTCAAAACGGTCTTTGATCGAAATTTTACACGTTCCGGTATTCCAGTAATTTCCGTAATTATCGGCAAAAGTATTTCCGTGTCCGGCTCCAATTACAAATCCCCCCGGTTTATACGACATTGGATTGTGTTTTTGATACTCAAAAGGTCCTAACGGACTATTACCCACATGAACTCCATTTGCATATCCTTTAAATTCAGTAGCCGGAGCGCCATATTGCATGTAGTATTTTCCGTTATGTTTGGTCATCCATGCACCTTCTATAAAATCGCCCCAAGGCGCAGGTTCCATATCATTATTAGGTCCAAAACGTTCCCATCCGTGGTTTTTAGGATCCAAACCTACTACTTCTTTAATTTGTCCATACGGACGCTGAATGTCTTCTACTTCGGTTGCAGCGTACAATTTTGCATAATCTGCCTGATTTCCTACCGGCAGCCATGTTTTATAATCTACTTCGGTACCTACAAGTGGCAGTTTTCCGCTTGAACCGTAGTACATATAGACTTTTTTATCATCATCCTGAAAAATAGCGGGATCCCACGTTGGCAACATTGCTTTATCTACATGTCGTAACCATCTTCCTAATTTTGGATCGGCAGTTTTCCAAACAGGATGATCTTTTTTCCAGGTTGAACCTACATAAAATAAAGTATCATTTACAACCCATGCAGCAGGTGCACATTGATCATCATCGCCTGGTTGCCTTTGAAAACTTCCGTAAACGAAATTCCAGTCAGACATATCTTTACTCCAAAAGAAACCAGCCTGATTGGTGGCAAATAAGTAATATTCATTTTTATAGGTAATAATAACAGGATCTGCACTTGAACGACGAGATTCAGGTATTCCATTATGATTATGAGTAGTATAGTTGTACCCAATATTAATTGGATTACAGTAGGTTGATGCAGGTTTATTAGGATCAAACCATTCCGTTTTTCCAGGAATACTGGATTTTTGTGCTGATATATTGATATTAAATCCTATCAAAAGCATCAAAAGCGATATAGACGATAATTTATACATTTCTTTTTATTTTCGTTATTCGTTAAGATATTCGTTATGAGTTACTGTGCCCCCTTAACTTCAAATTCTTTATTTCTTATTCTTTATTCTTTCTCTCAATAATTCAGGTTCATTTGTGGTGATGTAATCAAATTTGTTTTGAATGATCCAATCCATATCAGCCGCTTCATTAACTGTCCAGGCATTTAGAATAATATTATTTTCTTTTGCTTCTTTAATCCATTCGGGATGTTTTTTAAAGAAGGAATAATGATAATCGACACCATTGATATTGTCTGCTTTTACTTCTTTTGGGGATTTGTTTCCTTCTAAATATTGCAAAACTGTTTTTTGATCTACTTTTCTGATTTCTTTTAGGATTTCGTAATCAAAACTAATGTAACAGGTATTTTTATCAGCCTTTAGTTTTCTGATCGTTTCAACCGTTTTTAGCGCCGTTTCTTTTCCTCTTTCTTTACTTATTTCCGAAGGTTTTATTTCGCATACCAAAAGTGTGTGTTTATTATTCTTTTTACCTTCAACAATATATTCGTGCAGAGTTGGAAGTTTTTCTCCGTTAGAAAGCTTAAACTTGATTAGGTCGGCATAATTTGTTTCTTCGATAAGCAATTTATTATAATGTGCATCGTGATTGATTACTAATGAATCATCTGCGGTTCTCCAAACGTCAAATTCTGATCCGGGAAGTTTTAAGTCGATAGCATGCCTGAGAGAAGCTATTGAATTTTCAGGTAAGTTATTTTTTTTCCATGCTCCGCGATGTGCTACGATAGCATTTTTCTGTGCATTACAAGAAGAGAAACCAACTATGATCAGCATTATAAGAAATGCGTAAAATGTTTTATTTGTATTCATTGTATAGAAATTAAGATTTGTATTTTTTAATTAGTACTATCGAATTTACTTACAAAATAGAATTTGAAAGCTAAAAAAAAGCCCTTCGAACTAACAACGAAGGGCCGATCAATAATAAATAAACCAACTATTTAGTTAACTCAAAACTAACTTTCTTATCGGCATTTGAATTTCCACCAACGAAAACATCAAACTGTCCAGGTTCTGCTACAAATTGTAAATCAGAATTATAAAATTTTAAATCTTCAACTGTGATATCAAAAGTCACGGTTTGTTTTTCACCTTTTTTAAGTGTAATTTTTTGGAAATTTTTCAGTTCTCTAACTGGTCTTGTTACTGAACCAACTAAATCTCTGATATATAACTGAACTGTTTCTTTTCCGTCATATTTTCCAGTATTAGCAACATCTACAGTTACTTTTAATTTTCCTGTCGCGTTCATTTTATCAGATGAAATTTTCAGGTTTGAATACTCAAAAGATGTATAACTTAAACCAAAACCAAATGGGAATAATGGCTCGTTTCTTTCGTCGATATAATTAGATCTGAACTTTTCGAATTTACCTTCTGTGTTAGAAAGTGGTCTTCCTGTATTTTTGTGTGCATAATAAATTGGCAATTGACCAACACTTCTTGGGAAAGTTGATGTAAGTTTTCCAGAAGGATTTACATCTCCAAATAAAACATCAGCAATAGCATAACCTGCTTCACTACCTGCAAACCAAACATTCAAAATTGCAGGAACAGTTTCGTTTTCTTCTTTAATCACTAACGGACGTCCATCGAATAAAACTAGAACAACTGGTTTTCCTGTTTTCAATAATGCATTTAATAAATCTTTTTGAGCTTGTGGAATTTCTAAATTCGTACGGCTGCTAGATTCTCCACTTAATTCTGCAGATTCTCCAAGAGCAGCAACAATTACGTCAGATTGATTCGCTACTTTTAAAGCTTCAGCTAATAATTCTTCTTTTGAACGACCATCACGGTGTAATGTTTTACCAAACATTGTCGCGTTGGTTTCAAAAGTTTCATCATAATCTAAGTTACTTCCTTTAGCATATAATATTTTTGTAGAAGACCCTGCTACTTCTTTGATTCCTTCTAAAAGTGAAATAGCATTTTCCATTTTGGTAGCGACACTCCAGGTACCCGGCATATTTTCTTTAGCATCAGCCAATGGTCCTATTAAAGCAATAGTTCCTGATTTTTTAAGTGGCAATACCTGTCCTTGATTTTTTAGTAAAACCAATGATTGTGCTGAAATTGATCTTGCCTCTTTTCTGCTGCTTGTAGTAAATATTTCAGTTTTTGCTCTTTTTTCATCACAATATTTATAAGGATCGCTGAACAATCCTAAATCATATTTAGCTTCCAGAATAAGTTTTACAGCATTATCAATGGTTTCGATAGTTACTTTTTTCTCGTCTAAAGATTTTTTCAAAGTTCCTAAGAAACCTTCTCCCACCATATCCATTTCTACACCTGCATTTAGAGACTGAGCAGATACTGCTTGTAAATCTCCCATACCATGCTCGATCATTTCAGGGATTCCGGTAAAGTCAGTTACTACGAAACCTTTAAAGCCCCATTGTTTTCTTAAAACATCTGTCATTAACCATTTGTTTCCTGTTGCTGGAATTCCGTCAACTTCATTAAAAGAAGCCATAACAGATCCAACTCCCGCATCAACAGCTGCTTTGTATGGAGGGAAATAATCATTAAACATTCTGATATGACTCATATCAACGGTGTTATAATCACGACCACCTTCAGGAGCTCCGTATAAAGCGAAATGTTTTACACACGCCATAATCGAATTGTTTTTCGAAAGATCGTGTTGTTGGTATCCGTTTACCATTGCAGTTGCAATTCGGCTTCCTAAGTATGGGTCTTCACCAGAACCTTCAGAAACTCTTCCCCAACGTGGATCACGAGAAACATCAACCATTGGAGAAAATGTCCAGTTGATACCGTCTGCACTTGCTTCCTGAGCTGCAATTTGAGCACTTCTTTCTATTAATCCCATATCCCAAGTACAAGATAATCCTAACGGAATTGGGAAAGTTGTTTCGTAACCGTGAATAACATCCATACCAAAAATCAATGGAATTTTTAAACGGCTTTTTTCAACAGCGATTTTTTGTACTTCTCTAATTTTCTGAACAGATTTAATATTGAATAAACCTCCAACTTTACCTTCAGCAATTTTTGTCGCCACGTCAGAACTGTTTGCTTGTCCTGTAGTAATATCTCCAGAAGTTGGTAAATTAAGCTGACCTAATTTTTCATCCAATGTCATTTTCGACATTAATTCAGCTACAAACTCTGACCTTGGTTTAATTTTTACTGTATTTTTAGTATTCTTTTTCTGAGCATAACCCAAAACAGCACATCCTAAAAATAGTAAGACTAATTTGTTTTTCATGTGTATTTAATATTTATTTCTTATTAGAACATGGAATCGCTTTTGTCTTTTTTATTTATAATTTGCAATCAAAGCGATTTCATTCTATTTATTTGTTTGTATTCGTTTTGATTTGTTTAAGCATCCAGTTATAAATTTCGGGACTGTCATAAACTCTCGACCAACTATCGTGGCCTGCATCATCAAAAATGGTCAATTGAACATCTTTGGTATTGCACTTTTTTAATTCTTTGTAAATGGTGATCGCATAATCTACCTTTACTACATCATCTAATAATCCGTGGAAAATTCTGGTTGGAATATTAGCAACTTTACAAGCACTTTCTAATTCAATCAAATCAACAAAACCGGAAATAGGTACAATTGCCGCAAACTTATCGGGATATGATAATGCCAAATTCCATGCTGCCCAACCTCCGGAACTTAAACCGGTAACATATATTCTGTCAGGATCTATTTTGTTCTCTTTTTGAATTTTTAAAATCAATTCATTAATCGATTCAATATTCCAATTTTCATCTTGTTTGCATTGAGGAGCTAAAACATAAGCATCTAATTGATGTGTTTTCAGATACTTTAAAGGCCCATTAATTTTTACTTTTTCAATGTCTGTTCCTTTTTCTCCGTCACCTGAAATAAAAACTATTAATGGCTTTTTATCTTTTGTATTTACCGGCTTGTGTAATGCATAACCCAATTCATAATTGGTTACTATTACTGTTTTTATTTTTCCGGTCGTTTCGCTTTGCGCAAAACCCATTACAGAAAATAATATTGCTATTAATGCTATTTTAAATTTCATTCGAAATGCTATTAAATTCCGTATTTCCCCGATTTAAAACCAAGCTTAACTAAACCTTGTTTCACTTCTGGTGCATTCATGAATAATTTCCATAATAACCCTGTGCGGTAATTTTCGATCATTGGAGCAATCGTTCCTTGATCTATTGCTAAATAACGTGGTGCAACCCAATTATATTGAGGTGAAAAAGCATCATAAGGCCCTGCAATTCCAATATAAGTACTTTTATTTTCATCATATAAAAAATGTAAAAACTTCATACTTTCTTCTGGTGTATATGGAAAAGATGATAATGCCGCAGTTGGAGTAATTACACCTAAATCGTTGTCAGTATCATGAGCAGAATAACCTATTGTTCCATCAGGATTTCTCGAATAACTTGCTGTTAGACCCCAGCATTTTTCAGAATATCCTTTCCATTTTCTTGGATTATCAATACAATATTTATTAACGATTTTGGCCTGATTTTGCGTTAACTCCCAATAATTTGCATATTTATCAGATAATTGAGAAGGATCTAAACCTAAATAAGAATATTGTGCCCAAAACAAGGGGCCAACATTTCCACTAACTGTATTGTACTTGAATACAAGAGGAATTCCATATTGTGTTTTTGTAGTTGTAATATTTCCGTTTCGTGTCCATGCTTCATGATACGCAGCGGCAGGAATTGAGTGAGTCGTTGAAGAAGCTCCTAGAATATAAGCAAGCAGGCACTCATTGTATCCTTCTAATTTAAATTTCATTTCCCAGTTATAGTTAGGAGACCAATGCCAATACATTGCATTTTCCCCGTTTGTATACCAGCTCCATTCTACGCCTTTCCAAAGTTCATCTGCTTTTGCAGCTAATGCTTTTTCCTTATCGTTACCATTTTTAAAATATTCTCTGACAGCAATTAAGCCCTGGCATAAAAAAGCGGTTTCTACAATATCTCCTCCATCATCTTTGTTTCCAAAAGTAATAGCCTTTCCTGTGTTTCCATCTATCCAATGTGACCATGCTCCGTGAAAACGTTCTGCTTTTGCAAGGAAGTTCATAGATGTATTCATTCTATTAACTGCTTCTTCTCTAGGTATGAAACCTCTTTCTATTCCAACAATTAGAGACATTAACCCAAAACCTGATCCACCAAGCGCTACTTTATTGGCTTCAAATTCAGGTTGGTCTGTATGATAACGTTCTCTGCCTAATTTTGAATTAGACTCTGCATATTCCCAAAAATATTTAATTGCATCTTTTTGGACCTGATCCATTGCCTGCTCATCTGTTAAAGGCTGAGTTGGTGTTGTAGGATTTGTTGGTAAAGGAGTTCCTTCTGAATTTCCACCTTCTGGTGACGAAGACGAGCATGAGCTAACTGCGCTCAAAAACAATAATATATATATACCTAACTTCATTTTATCAATTTCTATAATTATTCAATACAAACATACACCTGAATTTGCTACAGGTGTATGCTGAAAAATCTATCTCTTATCTTTTTCTAATTTATAAAGAGCAGTAACCTCATTGTCTGTAAGAGCTGCATCATAAATTCTAAATTCGTCCATTAGACCAGTATAGTTAAGCATCCATCCGTCAGGACTTCCCCATGGAGCCCCTAAATGCTGTTGAAAACCTCCAATGATGAACTTTGAAACTTCAGAATTACCTAATTCTCCAAAAGGACCACCACCTGTTAATGGGTCGCTAGCATATCTTTTTGAAATAGACGCAGGCAAATCTAATTTTTGACCATCAATATAAATACTGTATATAGAACTTGTACCATTGTAGGTCCAGACTAAATGTTTCCATGTACCATACATATTATTCAAAACATTTGCCCCTCCATGTTCTATAAATTGTCCTGCCCAGGGAATGCTAGGTGTTACATCTTTTTGAATATGATTTTTCATTAACATTGTTGTTGCAGGACCAGTTCCTTCAATCATTGTGAAAATATTTCCCCAAAAATCAGTTTTCTTAGGAAGCATGAACAATGATTGAGCTCCACCTGTATGCGGATTTGTTTTTATCCACATTGAAACAGTAATGCTTTTTAAATCACTTACAGAACTTGCAACATTATTATAAGCTATAAATGAAGTTGAAGAACCTTGATATGCTTCACCTTTTATTCCAGCTCCATAAGTAACGTTTGTTCCTACCCCATTTGTAATTCCATTTTTAGAATCTTCTAAATTTCCCTCAAAACTAAATTTGGAAACTAAGTGTGAAGCTGCAACTTCGTCAGAACTTTCATACCCGCCAATTGACTCGTACGGAATTGGACTATTTACTTTATCAATACTATCCTCGCAGCTGATCAAAAATGATGAAGCCAAAACAAAAGAAAGTAATAAAATAGATTTATTTGTTTTCATTTTAATTATTATTAAGGATTAGTAACCAGGATTTTGAGAAGACAAACCTTTTGCTTCATTTAAGAATGATTCAGGAATTGGGAATAACTCGTTTTTTCCTTCAGTAAACACTTTACCGTCTGCTTGAAAAGCTGCTTTTGCTTGACCAGTTCTCACTAAATCAAAAAATCTATCAAACTCAAATGCCAATTCAACTCTTCTTTCTCTCCAAATAGCCTTTCTAATATCATCCTGTGACGTAAAAGTTGTATTGGCTAGCCCTGCTCTGTTTCTAATTTGGTTTAACAATGGAATAGCCGCACCTGTTTGTCCTAACTCGTTTAATGCTTCTGCTTTCATTAAAAGCACCTCTGCATATCTTAAGAAAATAACGTTAGCATCACTATCATCTGCTCCACTATAGCTTGATGAGTACGCTTTATAACTATATCTTTCATTTGCAACTGTTGTAGGAACTAATTTTCCATCATATAAAGTTGAGCCCCTAAAAATAATTGTTGCTTCTTTCCTAACGTCACCAGGCTCGTAAGCATTTACTAAACTTTGCGATGGTGAATTAAAACCCCATCCCCATCCGCCGGTTCCTTGCGGTGCCTGAACTTGCGAAAATTGTTTAATACCTTTTGCAGGTACAGAGCCTACACCGTTAATTTCAAATATTGACTCTGGCCCATTTTCACCTTCTAATCTAAACATTACAGCATAATTCGGCACTAGAGAATAACCTGTCACCAGATTACAATTATCTACCACATTTTGCCAATTTTTTTGATATAAATTTACCTTAGCCAAAAGTGCGTAGGCTGAACCTTTCGATACTCGAGCTTTCTCATCTGCAGAATATGCTGATTTTAATGGTAACGCTGCTATTGCATCTGCTAAGTCTTTTTCTATAAAGGCGTAAACTTCTGCAACTGGTTTACGAGTAAGCAACATTGCATTATCTTCTGCAGATGACGGATTTGGTAAGTGATCAACAATTGGAACTCCACCATACAATTTTACCAAAGTGAAGTGCATAAAAGCTCTCATAAATTTGGCCTCACCTATTAATCTACCTCTTAAACCTGCATTCGCTTTATTTAGTTGAGGAATAATATTTAAAGCTTGATTACATCTGTTAATTCCAGCGTAATACGCTTTAAAATTGTCTCTAACTGAAGGATTTGATGCATTATACGTTAAAGCGTCTAATATATCTTTATCAGTACCCAAATCACTTGGAGTTGATCCTTTATCAGCGTCATCTGAGGTAATGCTAGTTAATCCAATCCATCCAAAAGATGTCATGTCCCAATCTAAAAACTTACTGTAAATAGCGGTAACAAATGTTGTCGCGCCAGCGTCATTATTAAATAATTCAATGTCACCGGTAGAAATAGACTCTGTTTGGTCTACATCTAAATAATCATCTGCACAGCCTGTAAATAAAAATGCTGTTAATGCAAAGATTGATATATATATCTTTTTCATACTATTAAAATTTTAAATTAGCACCAACAACAAATGATCTTAGAGTTGGATAAGCATCTAGCTCAACACCTTGAGTGCCATATGGATTACCGTCTCCATTTAATTCTGGTGAAAAACCTGAGAATTTTTGGGTAATAAATGGGTTAATCGCATTTACATACAATCTACAATAGCTAATAAAACTATTTTCTTGTAAAGGAAGCTTATAACCTAACGTAATATTATTGATTCTAAAAAAATCACCTGATTCTAAATAAAATGTAGAAGCAATAGGAGTTGAATTAAAAGCCCCAGGATTAGAAGCTGTTTTATTATTTAATGTCCAGAAATCAGTTGCAACTGAATCTTCAATATTTTCACCTCCAAAACGTTGCGCCTTTTTACCATTGTAAACTTTGGCTCCTGATGTACCATATCCGTCTACCGAAAAATCGAAGTTTTTATAATTAACTCCAAGTGTAACGCCGTAATTAGACTTTGGCAGAATTGATCCTACATATTTTTTGTCGGCAACAGCTAAAGCGTCTTGAGTTACTTTTGTCCCATCTGCCTTGTAATAAAGCATTTTTCCATTATCCACATCAAAACCAGCATATTCATATAAATAGAAACTTCCTAATGGTTGCCCAATTGATGAATTATCAAGAAATTTAGTAATTTGACCATTTCCTAAGCTTCCACCTTCAATAGGAGAGAGAACAACATTTTTTAGACCTGTAAGTTCGTTTTTGTTATTTGAAAAGTTACCACCAATCCAGTAAGATAAATCATCATTGATTTTATCATCCCAACGAAGCGAAATTTCATATCCCTTGTTAGAAACTTCTCCAACATGAGCAGGCGAAGCACTAGTAATACCAGACGCCATATATGGCATTACATTTAAAATAACGTTGTCTGTGTTTTTATTATATAAATCAAAAGTTCCTTTTAATCTATTATCTAACAATTCAAAATCTAATCCTACAGAAGTCTCTTCTGTAACCTCCCAAGACAAGCTTGGGTCAATCTGAGAGTTAATTGTTGTTCCTTCATACAAGATAGACCCTCCTAAATATGAAGACAATCCAGAAGCATATCCTTGTCTGTTAAGAGGCACATTTTGATTACCTAATTTACCCCAGCCCCCTCTTAATTTTAACATGTTTATTGCTTTTACGTCAGCCATAAAACTTTCTTTGCTAATAATCCATCCTGCACCAAAAGCTGGAAAAGTTCCCCAACGATAGTCAGTTGCAAAATTTGAAGAACCGTCACGTCTAATTGTACCTGTTAAAAGATATTTGTCCATTAACTTATATTGAAAACGTCCAAAGTAAGAAGCTAATTTTGTTTCGTTAAATACTTCATCTTTGTAACTAGTCACATTTGCAACATAATCTACATCTTTTAATGACCAATAATTAGAATCTGTATTTGCATTTTTTCTAACAATAGTTAGCTTTTGTCTAGGACCTCTTATTGATGTTTCAATTCCAGCTGTTAACTCAACATCATGTATTTTATTAAATATTTTATTAAATGTTAAATAATTTGATAAATTCCAATTAAAGTATTCTTCTCTTCCTTTTGTTAATAAATTGTACGGTATTTTTTCATTAACTACCCTTTGATCAAAATCAGCAGATGTTTTATCTGGATTAGCAGCCAACCAAATACTTTCAGAATCTGAAAAATTGTATTGTTTCCAAGTATAATACTCTCCATTAAATTGTGAAGTAAACTTTAAAGAAGGTAAAATTTCATAATCTAATTTTAAACCTCCTTGTAATGTAACACTTCTCTGCTGTTCATCAAAAAGATCTAGTTGAGCAACAGGATTCCCAACATTATTAATAGCCGTTCCAGTTGTACTTGCAAAACCATTTGCTCCAACTCTCGCTACTCCATATTGACCATTTGCAAAACGTACAGGAACAATTGACGATTGCTTGTAAGCAGTCGTAAAAGCGCTTAAAGGTTTTGGAGTTGAATTTGCAGCAGTTAAACTAAAATTTTGATTTAGTGTAAGCTTTTTAGAAATCTTATATTCATTATTATTCCTAAATGTAGTACGCCCATAGTCTAAACCATTTAAAACTGCTTTCTCTTCATAATTTCCTAAACTGAAAAAATATTTAATATTTTCACTACCTCCTGAGAGAGAAATATTATTTTGTGTATAGGAACCCGTTCTTGTAATGGCATCAAACCAATCCGTATTTACCGGCTGATCCTGCGAATATGTTGTTGATTGCAAAGCAGCGTTTGTATAATAAGAAAACTTATTGCTTCCCGCCATTTTGACTTTTTGTAATGGCTGTCTAAATCCTGCGAAACTCTCTATTTCAACAGATAGCGCTCCACTTTTACCTTTTTTTGTGGTAATAATAATAACTCCATTTGCTGCTCTGGTACCATAAATAGCAAGTGCTGATGCATCTTTTAAAACTTCATAAGACGTAATATCATTTGTATTAATATTATTGATATTTTCCGTTTGCATACCATCAACAATATAAAGAGGATTTCTTCCTCCTAAAGCTGTACCCAACCCTCTAATAACAACAGACGGTGTACTACCAGGAAGATCTGAAGAAACTACCTGAACACCCGCTGCTTTACCCTGAATCGCTTGAGAAGCATTCATTACCTTTGTTCGGGTAATTTCTTCTGATTTAATTGAAGAAATTGCAGTAGTATTATCAATTTTCTTTCTCGTTCCATACCCAATTACCACAACCTCTTTTAAGGCTGTATCCTGAGCGTCTTTTAAAGTAATTGTCATTGGCGCGGCAGTTGCCGGTAGAGAAACCGCATCAAAACCCAACATAGAGACTTTTAATATGTCCCCAGGCTTAGCGTTAATTGTAAAGTTTCCGTCAAAATCTGCATCAGTAGTTGCTCTGGCATCCGAAGAAGCAATAATTGCCCCAGGAATTCCCATTCCGCTACTGTCTACTACTTTTCCTTTAATTGCTTGACCAGACATATATGCTGGTAGTAGCAAGAGTGCTAAAAAGCTAAAAATAAAATTTTTCATACAGTTCGTAATCATTTAAGTTAGTAGAGCCAAATTAAACAATTACAACGTTGTAGTACATCATATACCACTACAACATAGCTACATCATTATGTTAAAACATTATCATATACTAATGATTACCAATGCTTTAAATGTTAAATTAATTTCATTAACATAACGTTATGATGTAGTAATGATGTATTGGAATTATATAAAAAATGATGCTCAAAAATATAAAATCCTTAAAATTTAAATGTGAATCTTACAGACTTAATAAAAATTTTGAGAGATTTTCTTCCTGAGAGAGATTTAATTTCTTTCTTAAGCGATATCGGTGTAGTTCTACCCCTCTAAAAGAGATATTCATCATAGGTGCAATCTCTTTAGAGGAGAGATTCATTTTAAGGTAAACACACAATTTTATATCCTTTGGAGTAAGATTTGGAAACTTTTTAGAAAGATTAATTATAAACTCATTATGAATTTGATTCAGATTGGTTTCAAAAATTTCCCATTCGTGTTTATTTACTTCATTTATTTTAATCGCCTTTCTAATTTCACTCTTCAGCTTATTAAAATCTTTTTCTGAATCAAGAATGCTTTGTATATTTTCAATCATTTCACTTTGTTTAGCTATAGACAAAGATTTACCGGCAACTTCTGATGATTTAGTTTGCAATTCGAGTTCTAAAATATGCTTTTCATATTCCTGAACATTTATTTCATTCTCGGCTTTTAATTCCATTTCAAGAATTTCCCTTTGATGCTTTAATTCTTCTGCCTGCAATTTTAATTTTTGCATATAGCGAAGTTTGTTCCATTTATAATAGAAAAATAATACTGCTCCAATTACAAGTATATATAAAATGACCATCCATATTGAAAAATACCATGGTTTCGCTACATTAAATTCAAACTCTGAAACTTTCTCATAACTGGCACCATTATGTTTGTAAATTATCATAGAGTGACTGCCACTACTTAAATTATTTAATACAATTAATCCTTCTGAGATTTGAATAAAATCTTTATTATTGTTGAGCTTGTAAAATAAATTTGGCTTGCTGGCACCATAAATACCTGAGATTACATTTATCTTCAGTTCTGTATTGTATTTAATCGTAGAATCATCAGAAACTAGGTTATCATCATTAAATGCTTCGATTTTAACATCTGAATTCTGTTTGTTTTCATATTTCAACTGAAGGGAAATAAATCCATCATCCAGATTCAGCAAATAATGATTATTGGTTTTAAAAATTCTTAGATTATCGTTTATTAATTTTCCTTTATAATATTTCTCCTGAATAATATTCCAGACAAATTTATTTCCTGTAGCCAGAATGTGATATAAAATTCCATTTTGAAGTACCATAAAATGATCTTCATCAATAGCCACAACATCAGTTATATCTTTGAAGTTCACATTAAACAATTCATTTTCTTCCAATTTATTCGTTATAGAATTATAAGTATACCATGAATTATTAATTAGAAAAAGAATTTCATTTCTAAACTCAAAAATTTTGACTCCAAAATCATTTTTTATTTTACTTTGCTGGGTAATATTTTCAACTTTTTTAGTCTTATAATTATCATCATATAAAACACGATATAATCCCCGATAATTATCAGCAGCCCAGATTTCATTCTTTTTATTTTGGGCTACATATTTTATGGGTTTCGAAAGATCCTCGATCTTTTTCGTCTCTGTTAATTTTGAAATGTCATCATAAACTAAAACCCCGCTGTATGTTGACTGAAAATAGGTATTACCAATAATGCTTTTTGACAAATTCCATCCACCGCTAACGTTATTGGTTTTTACTAATGCTCCATTATTATAACAAAATGTACCATCATTATGGCCGATGATATACTTATCCTCAATTTTAGTAATATTCCAGGCTTGCCCTTGTGTATTCGGCATCATATGAAATTTCCCCGAATCAAATTCAAATACGCCATGATTTGAGGCTATCAAGTATCCTTTATTAGTTGTTGCTACAGAATAAACGGAACCTAAAAGGCCTGAATTATCATAAAAAAATGAAATTGGAGAATTAACTTCTACATGAGCAATTCCGTTATCTAATCCTAGCCATAAATCATTTTCTTTATCAAAACCAATGCTTAAAATAGAGTTATTCATTAAAACATTATTTCGATCTATATTTTTATAGGTATTTGTTGGGAAATCGTAAATAAAAAGGCCTCTGTTTCCGGTTCCTATAACCAGTTTATTTCCTTTAATAAATTTAGCAACATTGATAGTAGCTGCTTTTAAAGTTTCATTTAAAGGATTATTCCAAGGTCTTAAACCGTCTTTTTCTACTATAAATATTCCCTTTTTTTGTGTGAAAATGTAGGTTTTATTTTCATATTTCTCTATGGCATGTACTACTGTCTTTTTTAATACATTCCACCCTTTAGGATTTGTAATTTCAGATCCATTCATTTTAAAAAGACCTTTTTCTACCGAGGCTACATAAACATCATTATCTACTACGAAGCAATACGATATTAAAAAAGGAAATTTAATTTTCTGAATGTGTTTTCCATCATAAATAAAAACATCATTAAACGACTGAAAATAAATTGATCCGTTGAATCTGAAAATTTTCCAGATTTCTTCATTGTCTTTTTCATCAAACAAACGCAGATTCTTAGTAATCGAAACATAATGCATTTGTCCTTCTTTTCTATACCAATAACCAAATTCCTTATAAGAACCCGAATATATTTTGTCCCCTTCAATCATAATTGAACGGATAATGGTTTTATTAGGTAAAGTATATTTTTCCCACATTACGCCATCGTATCGTAATAAATAGTGATTATTGGCAAAATACATAGCATTATCTTTTCCCTGAGCGACATTCCAGATTTGATTGTCTCCCTGATAATCTGATTTATTGTAATTTTCAACGAAAGGAAGTAATTCTTGTGCTTGTAGTTGTGAAGCAATGAAAAAGAAGAAAAGAAGTTTTAAAAGTATCGATTTCAAAATATTCGGTTTTATCTTCAAAGATACTGACAAATATTTTAATCTTAAAGCATAAAAAAAGCTCCACAAACGAGGAGCTTTTGTAAATTTTAATATGTTTTAATTTTCAAGTAAATGATATACCTGACTCGCAATTTCATATTCTTCATCAGTTGGTATAACCAAAACTTTTGTTCTTGAATTTGGTGTATTAATTTCTCTAATTTCTCTTGAACGGATTTGATTTTTTTCATCGTCTAATTCAATTCCAAAATAATCCAGATCAGTACACACTAATTGACGCATATGCGCTGAGTTTTCGCCAATTCCTGCTGTAAAAACGATAGCATCCAAACCATTTAAAGCTGCTGTATACGCACCAATAAATTTCTTAATACGATAAGCATTCATCAATAAAGCGAGCTGGCAATCCTTATTTCCATTAGCGGCTTCTGTCTGAATGTCACGTAAATCGCTATATCCTGTAAGACCAAGCATTCCGCTTTGTTTTAATAAAATTGAATTCACTTCATCTGCAGAATATCCCAGATTTTTAATCATATAAAAAATTACCGACTGATCAATATCTCCTGCACGAGTTCCCATTATTAGACCATTTGCAGGTGAGAATCCCATAGTATGGTCGATACTTTTTCCGTCTTTGATTGCAGTCATACTGCAGCCGTTTCCTAAGTGAATGGTGATTATTTTTGAGCTCTTCTCTAAATAATCTATTGCTTTTTCAGAAACATATTTGTGGCTTGTTCCGTGAAAACCATAAACTCTAACTTTATTCTCTGTTAAAAGATAATTAGGAATGGCATATTTATGTGCTTCAACAGGAATTGTTTGATGAAAAGCGGTGTCAAAAACTGCTACTTGTTTTGCCGTTGCAAAAATTTCCTCGGCTACATTTATTCCTACTAAGTGTGCAGGATTATGTAACGGAGCCAATTCTGAAAGCTCTTTTATTTTTTCTTTAACCTCTTCTGTAATAATGGTCGTGTCTGAAAAATAACTTCCTCCATGTACCACACGATGTCCAACCGCACCAATTTCTGAAGTAGATTTTATAACTCCTTTTTCAGGATCTAAAAGCATATTAGCCACTTTTTGCAAACCTACTTTATGGTTCGCAATTGGAAGCAATTCTTCTATTGAATCTGATGAAGTTTTAAACGTTACATTTGAAGTTTCTAGTCCAATTCTGTCAATCATACCAGTACAAATTACTTCGTTTGTTGGCATAACCATTAATTGGTATTTTATTGATGAACTTCCTGAATTGATAATTAATATTTTCATTTTTTTCTGTTTTTGCCACAAAGGCACTAAGTCACTAAGTTTTATTTTTTACTAAAAGCCTCAAAGCTTTTTAAATTTATTTATATAGAACTAAATTTGAACGCGGATCACACAGTTTGCTAAAGCAAAACGCAGATAAAAACGTTTTTTTTATGTTTTACCACAAGGGCACTAAGTCATAAAATTTTAATTTAATTTTTAATTCTAAATTTTTAATTAATTTACAATCCTTGCGCCTGAATCGCTGTAATAACTACTGTATTTATAATATCATCTACCGTACAACCACGGCTTAAATCGTTTACGGGTTTGTTTAAACCTTGCAGCATTGGTCCAATAGCTAATGCTCCTGTTTCTCTTTGTACTGCCTTATAAGTATTATTCCCGGTATTTAAATCAGGAAAAATAAGTACACTCGCCTGCCCTGCTACTTCAGAATCCGGCATTTTACTTTTACCAACTGCACGATCTACTGCGGCATCGTATTGAATTGGGCCTTCAATTTTTAAATCCGGACGTCTTTGTTTTACAATTTCGGTTGCAGTTCTTACTTTATCTACTTCATCTCCTTTTCCTGATGAACCTGATGAGTAAGAAAGCATGGCAATTTTAGGCTCTATTCCAAAGGCTGAACTTGACTCTGCGGAAGAAATCGCAATTTCTGCCAATTGTTCTGCTGTTGGGTTTGGGTTAATAGCGCAATCCCCAAAAACAGAAACTCTGTCTTCTAAACACATAAAAAATACCGATGAAACTACAGATGAATTTGGTTTTGTTTTAATGAATTGAAGTGCTGGCAATATAGTATGCTGAGTTGTATGAGCAGCACCTGATACCATTCCGTCAGCATGACCTTTGTATACCATCATGGTGCCAAAATAAGATACATCTTCCATTAAATCCCTTGCCATTGTAATACTTACATTCTTCGCTTTACGAAGCTCATAATATGTATTGGCATAATCTTCATAAAGTTCAGATTCTTTTGGATTGATGATGCTTACTTTCGAAAAATCAAATGAAATTCCTAATTCTGCTACTTTGCTTTCAATTTGTTTTTTGTCTCCAATAATCGAAATATCTACTACATCCATAGCTAATAATCGTGATGTTGCAATGATAATTCTCTCATCACTTCCTTCTGGTAAAACAATATGTTTGCGGTGCTGTTTGGCTCTTTTGACCATATTGTACTGAAACATTTTCGGAGTCATGCCTTCAGCTTCAAAAGTGATTAATCTTTCGGATAAATCATCCATGGCAACAAATTTTTCGAAAGTACTAATCGAGGTTTCAATTTTATGCGTATTATTTGCATAAATTTCAGATTTAATAGCACCAATTTTATTGGTAATATTATAGGTACCTCCATCAACAGCTATAATAGGAACGATGGCTGAAAGTCCTTCTATAAGTTTTAAAATACTTTGTTCAGGAACAATATTTCCTGTTAGAATAATTCCGGAAATAGTAGGATAATTAGCCGATTCGTTAGCTTGTAAAGCTCCCAGAATAATATCTGAACGATCTCCCGGAGTAATTACCAGGGCATTGTCATGCAAGTGAACTAAATAATTATGCAATTGCATGGCACCTACACTAAAATGACCAATTTCGTTGTTTAAGTAAGCGCTTCCAAACAATACTTTTGCATCTAACTGGTTGACAATTTCCTGCATTGTTGGATTATTCAAACTCGAAATCAACGGAATTGTATTGATTAAAACATTCTCCGGTAAGCTTTTTTGTAATCCTTGTGTAACAAGTTCTATATTTTCGAATTGTACTTTATTTGCAATTACAGATAGTACTTCAACCTCTTTTACTTTAAAGGAATCATAGACCAAATAAAGACTATCCACTAACTCTTCTAGTGTTTTTCCAACTCCAGAACCAATAATAATAGTTGGAATACCAAGATTTTTTGCAATTAGAACATTCAAATCTAATTCTATCGAAGTTCCTTCTCCGGTAAAGCTTGTTCCTTCTACTAAAACGAAATCAAAACGTTCTTCAAGTTTTTTATATTTTTCGATAATCAAATCCAGGACTTCGCCTATTTTTCCTTTATTTTTTTTCTTGATCAGTTTACTTTTCGTTATTGCATAAGCATCTTCAAACTTAATATCAAGATTAAAATACGATAAAACGGTCTCGATGTGATTGTCTAATTCTCCATCAACAAAATCCTCTACAATCGGTCTAAAATAACCCACTTTTGCCGTTTTACCAATTAAAATACTCATCAAACCGAGCGTGATAATCGACTTTCCGCTATTGTGGTCACTTGTGGCAATATATACTGCTTTACTCATAATTCATATTTTGAAACTTAACAAATTTTTTAATTATATATAATAAACGCTAAAACCAGCGTCTTTTTTTAAAATAGATTATCAGGGCTATCACCAATAAAACCATTGCGCCCAGCACAATAAAATACCCGTTTTTTGCTTTGAGTTCCGGCATGTATTCAAAGTTCATTCCATAGACTCCAACAATAAAAGTAAGCGGAATAAATACGGCCGAAATAATCGTAAGTGTCTTCATTATTTCATTCATTTTCCGGCTTTGTTCCGAAAAATAAAAATTAGAGGCACTTTCTAATGAACTCATATCCGAATCAATTTGTTCTAAAAGTTCTAAGCTTTTTTGATGCAAACGGATGAAAAAACTAAAAGTTTCTTTTTGAATTCCGTTATAGGTATCATCATCTTTAATTGTTTTTAGATAATACAAAGAATCCCTCAGTGGAATAATCGAACGTTTTAAAAAATTAAAATTATCACGATGATTTTCTATCTTTTCCAAAATAATGGGGTCAGCGCCTTTTTTAGTTAAATTGATTAATTCTTCAATTTTATCCTCTTCGTCTTCAATTGTAATGTAAAAATTCTCCATTACGGCATCTAGTAACAAGTAGAGCAAATAATCTACTTTTTTTGTTCTTACAATGCCTGCATGTGTACGAAGGCGTTCCCTGATATGAGTAAAAAAATCACTTCGTTTTTCCTGAAAAGAAATCAAAATTCCGTCTTTTAAAATAAAACTTATTTGTTCGACACTTATATTATCTGAATATTCAGATGGCAGAAGCGATTTTATATTAAAAAACAAAACATCTTTTTGTTCCTCAAGTTTGGTTCTTTTGGTTGTATTTAAAATATCTGCTAATAAAAAATCATCAAGTTTAAAATGAGCGCCAATTGTTTTGAGTAAATTAATATCATTTAATCCGTGAATGTTAATCCAGTTATTTTTGGTATAATCAATACAGGTATTCAATGCCAAAACAGTAAACTTCTCATATTCAACTACATCTTCATTATCATACACAAAAAGCTGCATCTCGGTTTCATGTCCTTTTTGTGTGCCTGTATACTCTAAAGTGATATGTTGAAGCTTCCGCCCTTTCTTGTATTTGATCTTTCTCATGCAAAAATATTTTCATAGTAATATTACGAAAAAGAATTCGAACGATAAATGACATTTATCATTTTGACAGCATCGGTCTGAAGATATTTAAAAATGAGGCATAAAAAAAGCCGAGTCATTTCTGACTCGGCTTTCTTAATATTTAGTATTAATTACTTAATACTTATTTCACTTCTTCAAAAATAACCAATACTGAAAACCAACAACTTATGAATCAATGGTACAAATATGGAACAAAGTGCTTATTTTATTTCACAAAATAACATATTTCCTTTCTAAAAATCAATCTTTTTAAACTTTATTAGACAGGATTAGTTTGTGAATAAACTAAGTTTTTTTAATTAGAAAGAAATCCTCCTTCATCATTAAAAAAGGAAACTATATCTCCCCTTTTTATCTTTTCTAAAATCTTACTGTTATATTCATTATACTCTATCAGCGTAAAACATAGTCACGAAATAAATAAGGATTGATCATTTAAGTAAACAATAATGTTCCTATAAATGTTGAAGAAATGCTAGGTCATGCATCTGTCAAACAAACCGTAGCGTATGCTATTACAGAGCAAAAGACTATTGGACGTGAAATGTCCCTGCTCAACAAACGACTTAATAAAACTAATGTCAGTATTTCCAAATCAGATTTGGCTATACTGACTTGACTAGAGATGGAAATAAATGAAATTTAAAAAAATATAACATACCTCATCTTCTTAAGTTCATTTGTTTCAAAGCAAAATAAAAAGAGGCTATCTCATTTATTGAGATAACCTCTTTTCTATAATTCAACTTCACTTTTATAACCTGGATGATAAGATCAATATTCTACATCCAAAACGAGAATGTGTCAGATGTTGGGAAGATATTCAGTATTAAAGATTTAATGACAGTTCAATTTTCCGGAGTTCAAAATCAAAAAAATAGATCCTGCTACCTCTGTTTTTTTTAAAAGAAGGCTCATAGCGCAGGTAACCGTAATCATGCAATTCATGCATGCATTTATGATAGGTATATTTAGAAGATATCTTGGCAACAGGTGCCAGTTCATGCCTGAAGATTTCAATAGGATTGATAAAACCCTTAAGGGAACGGCATCGCAGCAGGGCCGCATAAATGGCAATATGGGTGCTGCTGATCCGATAATCCTTTTCAATCACCGAAAAGAAATCCGATAAGGGTTTTACACTTTCCATCACTTCTAAATAGACTGTGATTTTACCTTTCTTTTCTTACCTTCTTTCTGTCCCCCGCCTTCGGGCTCACCATCAAGATCTTTCTGCTGTTCTTTAGACTCTTTTTTATCCAAGGCATTTTCCTTTTTCTCTTCCTTGCTTTCGCGGTGGTTAATGCGCTGTTTATCGCCGTCATAGACATTCAAAGTTTTAAATTGCGGGTTCGCCTCTACGTACATCTTGCTTTCCACACCAGCTACAACAAAAGTTACAGACTGCAGGTTTCCTTTTTTTAGCGAGTTTAAAAGATCTTCTTTGTATTTTGGAGTATTCAGTTCTTTAATGGAATGTTTCTCAAGACTTGCTTCCAGATCGTAACCGTAATTTTGATGATATTGCTCCAGCTTAAAATTGGATTTATCATCAGAATTTTTAAAGTCTATTTTCAGCCAAGCATTATAAACTTCTCCTTCTCTGGTTTTCAGGTCCTTATTCACCGAGCGGCCTTCCATTAAATTATAAGCTTCTTTGAGCGTAATATTGCTGCTGTTATTATTAATATAAAAAGTCTGTTCCAATCCTTGTTTGGAATCCTCTTTTTTAAGGTTCACATGATATGAATTAAAAAAGTATAAATCGGTCTGATCTGATTTTTTAAAATTCAGCACTGCAGTCATGGAATCTGCTCCATACACACCTTCTTTCATCAGCTTAAATTCTGTCTCGCCTTTAAGCATTTTCTCTTTCAAGTCCTGGTCGAACGTTTCTCCAAAGCCAGTATATTTCAGCTGGTCTTTTAAGAACTCTAAGTTTTTCTCATTCATAATGTTTATATTTAAGTTATTTCCTAATAATTCATTTTTCTCTCTTTCCAAGCGGGCAAATCCAGTAAGATCAAATGCCTCATTGCATGAAGTATCAATTCCACTCTTCATAAGCATGTTTAAGTCGCTTATCAGCGAAGTTGTCGGCAGACTCTCAAAATAGTCTGCATCGTTAGTCATCTCATAACAGTATTCCCTTGCTTCCCATAAAGTTTTAAAAAACTCAAGAGTGTGGCTGTCAGATATTTCATCTGAAGGAAAAGCTGTATAGTGATAACCACCTGCCACCATTTCTTTAGCAAGCCCCGACAAAATTTCAGTATCGGCTAAGTTTATTGTCATAATATATTTTAAAGTTTAAAAGTCATTACTGCCGGATGCAGGAATTGGAAATGCTTTATCACTTAGATTATTAATATTAACCTCTAAATGCCTTCCACCATTCTTTTCGATGAGCTGAAGTGTCAGATACTTATTCTCAGGAATCGTAAATTTCTCTACTGCATAGACTTTTGTTACTTCAGATTTATAGGGAATTACAGCAGATGATGAAGTGGTATACAGCGGTAGGATTTCTATTTCCTGTGACGCAGTCCGCTTTGATTTTCTCTGGTCCCTTATAAAAAAACGCAGCTGGTCGATATCATAATTAATTTTAGATTTATTTTCCAATACGACCCTCAAATACAAAACATCCTGATGAATAAAAATACCATTTACCTCAAGTCTAATCTGAAACTTCGATTTTTTTAATCCACTGCTCTTTTTCTTTTTTGATAAGGCAAGTGAGGCCAGCTGTTCTATTTTCTTTTGATTTTCGTGCTCCATTGAAAATAAAACATCTTTACTGGCAGGCACAGCATTTTCCGCGTTTATGTTTAAGTCGGGGCAGTTGTCATCATAATTTAGTACAAATACGTACAATCTGGCATCGGTAGTGACCACTGTCAAATTGGTCTGGAAAAAATACTGTTTAGCGGCTTTTACCAGTAGTATATTCTCCACTCCTTTGGCTTTTTGCACCAGCACATCAGCGCTTCCTTTATCTACACTTTTAATCGAGTAAGGAAAAACGATGCTTGTTGTTTTAGAGTACCCGATCTGAAGGTTCTTATACTGCTCTTCATAAAACACAGTTTTTCTTTCTTTTAATTGTGGATAAGCTGAGACATAAACCAGCATTACTAATGTTAAAAACAATTGATTTATTTTTTTCATTTTTTCTCTTTTTTAAGGTTTAATTCTTTTGTTTTTCATCATACAGAAGCACCTGATAACCGGCTTTCACAACCACTTTAACCAGTTTTACTTTTTTGCTCATCAGGCTTTTCGCCGCTTCAATTCCCATCCCGGCCGCCTGCGCACCCCAGGAGTCCGTAAGCCCTGTAAGCCCTAATGTTTGAATAGAACGATCAGCCGAAGCCTTGGCAACATCCCTGCTGACAGCACCGGGAATATAAATCCCGTCAATACCGTCCATATCATACACCGTTAATTCCACCGGAAAAATTGAATTTCGAAACTGAATGTTGTTGATTTTAACTTCCAGCCTCTCCCCTTTTAAAGTTGCTATTCCATATAAAAATGTGTTTTTTGGAATCATAGTACCTTGGAGAAATATATCACTGCTTAGTCTGAGTTTCACCACAGAGCCATTGACAATAGTCTGAGTCTCGTGAATCACAGCCTCTATTGAATTTTGGTGCTGCTCCTGCTCTATATTCTCATCTACTGTATAAAATGAGTTGTTCTTTATAGAACGCAGATCAGTTTTATCCTGCTGAAGTGAAGTCACATTATCTTCTTCTTTTTTACGGTTAACCGTTAAGATTTTTCCCTTTTTATTATCTGAAGACTGTTTTAGCCTTTCCTGCACACGGGATGGATGCTGAATATCCAGTATGTTTTCAAGCATTCCGCCAAGCTGTTTTAGTTCGGGGTCAGGTTCATGGGACTCTCCCATCTTGCTCATCATTTGCTCTAAGCTCTCTATCTCATCAGAAACTCCTTTTGATGAGCCGTAGTTTTCAAATTCTTTCATATCCTGACCGTAATTTTCAGGTATGGCGGGCTGGCTGATTGCTTTTTGAAGGGCCTGCAGTTTTTCGTAAACCTTCTGCTCGCTCCTGTTTTGAAATGATGACGAATTAAAACCTGTTTTGCCTTTTTGAAATCGTTGAACCTCAAAATACGTATCTGGAAACTCTCCTATAGATTCTTGTACTGTTTTTTGATTGGAATAATTAGGATCCTTTTTGATCTGTTCCTGAAGTTTAATAGAATCCACTGCTGCCTGATCATAATAACTCATTTTATCAAGCGCCGAATCTTCTTTAAATTTTGGAAGAGGCAGATTAAAATTAAATCCCTTTTTAATTTCATTTTTACCTCCCATCGCTTCCATCGTCGCTCCTCCCAAAGTGTAAAACAGAATCGTGATGAAAGGAAGTGTTATAAGGGGCAGAACCAAAAGCATTTTTCGCTTTTTGGATTCTTTGGCTGATATTGTTTTATGTTCCATGACTTTACTTTTTAAAATTGATAGTTCTAATTTTTGAAATGACAGCTGTCTTTTGAGCTATTGGAAAATCACTTTCTGAAAACGCTGTATAAATGTTATAGATAAAGTAACTTCCTGTTAGAATGATAAATAAAATCAGCAGACAGATAAGCTTTCTTCTGGGAAGACCATTGATCAGTACATCCATTTTCTGAACCCATTTTGTCTGTGCAGAATGATAATACCTGTGATACACAAAAGGAGTTTGCTGTTTTTTGAATAGTGATTTCATATCCGTCTATTTTCTATTCTCAACTGTTAGATCTTTGTTTTCGATGGTATTGAAGCGTTCAATTAAAAAGCCGTGGGGATTATTGTCACTTCTTGACACATTGCGAAGAGACCCTTCTGTTACAAGGTTTCTTTTCAGAATACTGGTTGTTCTTATAATGTTCTGTTTTGCAAAACATTTAAAGCGGTACGGATAATCACGCATATCTATCGAAATACTGTCAATCTGAATGGTCTGACTAATATTTCCGGAGATAATTCCGGAGTAAAAGCCATTTTCTTTCAGGTCATCATAAATCCGTTTGGCACTGTCATCAGCTAAATAAAGCGCTTTTGTAATATTGGTTTTAATTACTTTATCATCAGGATCAAGGGTAAAGAAAAATTTGTGAAAGGTCTTTACATGATCTCTTGCTTCCACCGGTACATTATCTTTTCTCTCCGACGCGTAAGCTTCAAGCGCTTTTCCATTTGCCAGTATATAAACCTTATCCTGCATCTGGGTTACCGACTCAAAACTTTTGTAAAGTGTATAACAGCTTATCATAATACATCCCACAATAACCAGCATCGTAAACCCTCTTACATATCGGAATGCAATATCAATATTTTTCATTTTGGTAAACATGAGCAGATTTTTTTTGATTATTTTGAATTCCCTTTAAGCCTGTCGCTCATATAGTTTCCTTTCTCCTCAAAGTAAGGGGTACTTCCAGCCGATGATGACATACTTTGGGACATACGCCCTGCCGCATTGCCCATTGCATCCAGTACCATACCAGCTCCCATTGATGTTTTTGAAACCACTGAACTGGTTGAATTACTAAAGAGTCCGGTAACTTTCTGACCTAAGGCGCCTCCTCCGGCAGCGTGGACTATATAATTGGCAACCGATGGAACCGTAAAATATCCTATGATTCCGATAATCATAAAAATCAAGTAAGACATATCGGTCCTGCTGAAAAAGGTGTCCCCTGTTGCCTGAACCTGCGAGAGATCCAGTTTTAGCATCAGTTCCTGAATTTTCCCAATGATGCTTCCAAAGATATTGGCAACAGGAAGCCAGAGATAAATATTGATATATCTTGCCAGCCATACCGTGAGTGTATGCTGAAAACCATCAAAAACAGCTATTCCAAATACAAGAGGTCCGAGAATAGAAAGCACCACGAGTTGAAATGTCCTGAGCGTATCAATGCACAATGCCGCAGCCTCAAACAAAACCCTCAGTACTTCACTCATAAATTCCTTGACAGAATTTCGAAAGTTATAGGAAGCTTTTTCCATTGCAAATTTGACATCGTTGCCGATTCCGGCCAGCATGCTCTCATTGGACGGATCTTCATCATGGGTGTACTTATACCATTTATCCCTATCCCCTGTTCCTGCAACACCAACATACATTTTCCACGGATCAGTCTCTCTTATCGCTTTTTCTTTCTCTTTGAGAAGGACTGCAACAGCATTGTTCGATCCTGTAACCATAGCGGCAGTTGCCGTAACTGTGGGTTTCATAACCCCGTTAATTAGCGCGAGTACCGAAGGAAAAATCATAATGCAAAATCCAATCACAAAAGGCCTGAAGAGCGGATAAAAATCAATGGGTTCGGCGTTGGCAATATGTCTCCATACTCGCGAAGCTATATACCAAATCGTTCCGAATCCCGCTATACCCTGACCTACCGCTAAAAGATTACTGCATAACGGCATCATCTCATCATACAGCTGATCCAAAACGGTATGAAGACTCTGCATGTTATCGCCCAGCCCCTGAGCATGAATAGCAAAAGACATCATAAATACCCCAATTGTAAAAACAATTGTTTTGCAAGACTTACAAATGTTCATCGCTTTAGTTTTTTAGTTCGTGAAGTTCTTTGGAAGCATAAACATCCTTCGCTTCTTTTGCTCTTTGCAGTGCCAGCACATTTGATGTAGCATTAAAGTTTCTGAGAAAAAAAAGCTTATCCTGCATCTGGAGGTAAATACCATCTATTGCGTGGAGCCTTTCATCATCCGACATCCTGAGTTTATCGGCTGTTACAACCATTGTGAGTTCATCAAGGTTCCTTAAACTCTGGCTCAGAAGATTTCCATAAACTTTTTCAAAATAGCTGATTTCCTTTTCGCTAAAGTTGCCGCTCTTTACAAAACGATTCAATCCATTTTTGCTTTCCTTCATCAGCAGCATCTGAAAATTGATGATGTCCCCTACCCTTTTGTAATTTTTCACAACAGGGCTCACCTGCATAAGGGCATCCAGAAAAGTTTTATGCAGGCTAAAATTTCCTTCTGCCATATCCTTGACTGTTTTATAGCCGCCGGAAAGAAGTTCATAACCCTTTTTCATATCGCTTAGGATTTTTTTAAACTGGGAGAGTTTTTCAATGTTTAAGATTAACTGCTGGATTTCCGCTGACTGCGCCTTTGCTGTGTTAGGAACAAAAGCCAAGCAAACTAGCAATATTAAAATCAATATTTTTTTCATCGTTTTTTATTTTATAATCCATAGATAGCTCCTGCATTTCGGACATCTCCTTTTTCACGAGTCTTTGATAAAGACAGAAGTTTCGCTTCATTGCTGAAAGACAAACAGAAATGATAATCCTCCAGCATCATTTTGTGCAGCGCATCAATACGCTCGATCCTCTGGTCGTCTTTAAGTTCCAGTTTGGAATCGGTGGTAATAACCAAAAGCTGGTCAAGGGTATCACTGCAGTTCCCAAGCAGTCTTTCAAAAGAACGCTCTATATAATCGAGTTCACTGCCGTGAAACAGATCATTTCCTTTAAGTTCGGCATATGTCCTTTTACATATTTTCATTATTTTAAACTGCATCGAGAGAATTTCAGCTGCTTTATAATAATTACTAACCTTGGGATTAATCTTCAGAAGCGACGTAAAATAATCACCATGAAGATTCACTTCTCCCCTCTTTGCATCGCCAATAAAATTCAGTCCTTTTGACACAACTGAATATCCTTTTCTAGCATAATCAATATAAACCTGAAGCGCAGCGATCTGCAAAAGCAGTTCCTTTCTCTGCTTGGCCTGCGCCTGAATTCCCTGATGCATAAACAGTACGATCAAGGATAATGAGATTATTTTTTTCATGATATTTTCATTGAATTACGGAATTCCGTAAAATTGTTTGACCTGATTGACATCCGCCTCTGTTTTGGCCCTCTGAAGACTGAGCATCACATTCTGCTGATTAAAAAGCGTGAGATCATCATAATTGGCATCAATCTGATCTGCAGCTTCATTAATAATTTCGAGTCTTTTCAGATCGCTCATCTGCGTGCTGAAAGAATCAAGTATTAAAAAAATATGATCCATATTCTTCAAGCTTTCTTCCAAAATACCCGAATAAACACGCTCCATATATTGGATTTCATTGTCTTTAAAATGAGTATCCTGTTTGAATAAATTCCAGGCTCTTTCATATTCCTGTACCAGTTTAGTCTGTTTCTTGGTAATATCTTTTATCCTCTGGTAATAGGTAATAATAGATTTTACTTTTGCCAGTTCTTCGTAATAGCCTTTATATAAATCTTTCTGCTTTTTAGTCCAGTCCGAAATTTCATCCAGCTTTAACTTAGAGAGTACATTCTCTACCTGCTTCTGGGCATTCTGAAGCCAGATCGTTTTGTTCTGAAGTTTCTGAATCCTAAGGTCAATTGCTTTAATCACTTTTTTGGTGACCGCTTTTACAATTTCCAGTATCGGCAGTGCAGCTGTCTTTTCTACCGGTCTTGCCGGCGTGCTGATTAGCACTAGACAGATTATGTACGTAATTATTTTTGCTTTCATTTTTTCCTTTAAATTAATTTCCACTCCTCATATCGCGGGCCATAGCTGCGATGCCTTTTTTGATGTCGCCCCCAAACTTTTGGGCATAGGTATTCATTTTCACTTTCTCGCTTTCCTCTGTGGTGTAGGCCAAATACTCCTCCAATGAAACTTCTGTTCGGTACACTTTTGAAAGCATACTTCCCAGTGAAATAAACACTTCCTTATATTTCTTATCAGGATCATTCGCTTTATTAACCGATAGCACCAATGCCTTTTCTTTTTCGGTCAGCCCAAGCAATTCCTGTATCTGATCAAATTTATTCTGGTATTTGCTTTGGTCCAGCAGGATCTTGCAGTCACTGTTATTGATAATGGCCTGTTTGACAACTGGCGATGAAATAATATCTTCAACCTCCTGAGTGACTACAATGGCTTCTCCAAAGAATTTCCGCACGGTCTTGAATAAATACTTAATATATTCGGACATTCCTTCTTTAGCAATCGCTTTCCATGCCTCTTCAATCAGGATCATCTTGCGGATGCCTTTGAGCTTTCTCATTTTGCTGATAAAAACCTCCATGATAATGATCGTTACCACAGGAAATAGAATCGGATGATCCTTGATATTATCCAGTTCAAATACGATAAACCTTTCCTTTAAAAGTTCCAGATTCTCTGTGGCATTTAATAGATAATCAAACTCTCCTCCTTTGTAATAGGGCCGTAGTACATATAGAAAATTGTTTACATCAAAATCCTTTTCTTTCACCTTATCGCCTTGCAAAATCTTTACAAAATCATCTTTCAGGAAGTCGTAAAAACTGTTGAAACATGGGAAGAGATCGGAGTTCAACTCCAGTTTTTCATAGTAGAGCTGAAGCGCATTTGATAAAGCTACATACTCGCTCCGATTAAAGGTTTCATCGTCTTTTTTCCAAAGTGCCAGAAGCAGTGTTTTTATGCTTTCTTTCTTCTCGGTATCCAGAGTATCTCCTTCCGATATATAAAAAGGATTAAAACGGATCGGGTTCTTCTCATCGTAAGTGAAATAATATCCGTTAACCATATCGCAAAGCCCCTTATAGCTGTGACCGACATCCACCAGAACAATATGTGTCCCTTGCTCATAATAGCTTCTGACCATATGATTGGTAAAAAATGACTTACCGCTTCCCGAGGGACCGAGTATAAACTTATTACGGTTGGTGCAAATCCCCATTTTGACGGGCTCATCGCTGATATCCACATGAACAGGTTTTCCAGTTAGCCTGTCTCCCAGCCTGATGCCAACAGGACTGAGTGAAGACCTGTAGCCCGTTTCCATATTCAGGAAACATACTGCCTGCTCGGTGAAAGTGTCAAACGTATCATTCATCGGAAAATCAGCTGCGTTTCCCGGAATCCCTGCCCAGAAAATCTGCGGAGCACCGACTGTTTCCTGCTTGGCTGCCGCGTCCATCTGAGCGAGGGCTGAAGATACTTTGTTCTTAATATCCTTCAGTTGCTCTTTGTCTGTACTCCAAGCCAGCACATTAAAATGTGCCTTAACCGGAAGGCGCTGCCGGGACACCGCTTCATTGAGAAAATCATTCGTCGCATCCCTGGCAATCATATTTTCCCTACTGTATGCCGATAAAGACTGAAGCCTTAATCTTTTGCTTTCCAATTTTTGAATCGTTTTTTGGGCGTCTTCAATAAACAGATATTGATTATAAATATGATTACAGGATAAAAGCTGTCCGAGTGTTGATGCAAAGCCAACACTGAATTTGGTTTTATCAGTGGAATACCGGTCAAAGTTGATTCGAGAACCACACAACGCTGGCAGATCAGCCGCATCCCCAAGTGCGAAAAGCTGGCAATGTTTATCGCCAACCGCTAAACCTTCATCAAATTTGATATCCTTAAAAACAAATGAATCTTCGCTCCCGGATAAAAAACAGTATTTTTCTATGAGTCCCAATTTTCTGCTCTCGCTTCGAAGCACATCATTTTTCAATCGGGTAAGCTTGACAAAACCGCTGTCTTCCATAATTCTTTTAAACTGGCCGGTACAGTCAATAAAATCCTGTAACAGCTGCGCTTTTAGAGTTTCCTCCGGTACTATCGAACGCCTAAGTAGATTTGAGAAAAGCGAACTTGAATTCTTCCTTCCCTGTGGCTTCTTAGTCAGCATAATGTAACAGGAATGATCCAAAAAAGGTCTTTCATTAAAAAACCGCTCACTGCTCCGGGTTAAAAAACTGCTGTCATCACTCGTAAAATCAGCTTTGTAACTCTTTTCTAAAAACCAGTCCTGCTTGTGAAAAACACAGAATTTGGGAAGCACCTTTATTGCTTTTATCCACGACTGATGAAAAGCTTCATACTCCTGATCAGACAAAGTAAAAATCTCAGGCAGCTCAGCCTTAAACACTACAGTTACATCGCCCTGTTTTGATAAAATACAGTCATGTTCTACTGCCATAATCGGCAGTAAATCTTCCATCCTCTTCTCCATCACCCTTCATTTTCATTATTAACGTTCTACAACCATGCCTTTAAAAAAAATAGCCCTACTGTAAACTTTTATACATTTTGGAACCTGCTTTTTGGCCAGCGCCTTCATCATGCCGTATTCTCCGTACTGGTTGCTCATTTTATATATTTTAAAAACTAGAAAAGCACCAGCTGTTCCAACGAGTCCAACACACAATAGTGACGGAAGGCCAATAATATATATGACTGCAAAAAGAATCATAAGCGATACAACGCCTCCTCCCAAATACCATATGTACTGAGCCTTTAAGCCTTTAAATTCTATACTCTGATTGATTCCTTTGTTGATCTGATAAACACTGTTACTCATAAGATCTCATGTTTAAACCCCGAAGAAGGATTTAATTACTGTAGCCACTACAACCAGAAACACACAGCTACCGAACCATGCTGCCGCCACTTTTCCTGTATCGGGATCGCCCGCATTCCATTTCTGATACACTTTAACTGCACCTATAAGGCCCAGTATAGCCCCGACAGCGTACATAAGTTCTGTACCTGCATCAAAATAACTCCTGACTTTTTGGTTGGCTTCGTTAATTCCGGCCACACCATCCTGCGCGTAAATTCTTGTTTCGTATACTAACATCAAGACAAGAATGCAATACGACATTAATTTTTCCTCATCTAAATCCTTTAATTTCCACCAGCATTTTCTCATCACACATCATTTTTAAAGTTTATATCAATTTTAAAAAGCAGAGGAATATCGCCGTTGCAACTCTATTTCCTGTCACATAAAGCCATACCGCACCAGAGAGAACAGGGATTGTTCCTCCACTAAATTTTTAATTCTCTTCTTCCCACAAACTGTCCATCTCCACATTGGTCAGGAGGAATTCGGGATATTTGGCACTCTCCAAAACAGCAAGCGAATTGATTTTCTCACGCAGTGCCGACTGCTTTACAAACGGATATTCCAGGAGGATAAAACGGATGTAATTTTTAAATGCCGCTTTGGATAATCCTCCGGCATCACTTTCAGTAAACACTGTTAAAATCTTATTATACAATTCCTCCGCATCTTCCAGTGTACTGAAAGATTCCTTGAATTCGGAGAACGGCCCTGAGGAAAAGTCCTCTTTCCGATTCGAAGATTTAATCTTATTTTTAAAAAGGTCCTGGATATTTTTCCGGTAGTAGTTAAAAATAAGATAACCGTACCACACCAAAACGAAAAGAGCCACTGTAGTCAGGTAACTGCTCCATGAAACATTTGAAAACATAACTTTTTCTTTAAAGATTAGACATCACCACCTAAAATCATAAATGGATTATGATTTTATTACACCGCAAAGAAACAGCAGATACAGCCCTGCTACAAGTACAACTTTCCCTGTACCCTTTTGTACCCTAGTAAGTTAAATTTTTAAAAACCTTTTTTAACTGCCAGAAGAACGTGAAAAAGCAGGATAAAAAAAGCCCCTGAAAGCACTTTTGCTTTCAGGGGCCTGATGGGCTTATGAGCTTATTTTATTTTGATCGCACTGCTTTAATAAGTTTTGCATTCCTTCTGTCCGCTCTGGAATTCTGAAGCGATATTACAGCCCAGATTGCTGCGGGAATCCAACCGATCAGCGTAATCTGCAGTATGAGACACAGCAGTGCTGTCAAAAGTTTTCCACGCAGAAAAAAGGACAGCGATGGAAGAAATATAGCGATTAAAGTCATCATAGTTTTTAGTTTAAGTTAACGGTTAAAAGTGCATAATTTAAAATCATCCGTGAATTATTAGTCTGCAATTGCCTCGTTTTGTTTCAATGCATGCAGTAATAATTCAAAAATTAATACGACCTGATTTTTTTAATCATTTTCTCGAGCGTCATAATGGCTATGTTTTTATCATTCTCTTCAGCATTATAGGACTTGCTTCTGACTGAATGATAAGACAAATCTCTTTTAAACGCCGTGGACAGATGAGGCACGATCCTTTGAAAAACAAGGCTCATGGATCGGGATTTCACCACCCGCGCTTCATCGGCTGCCCGCAGAATAATGGCGATCTGATCCGCAGAAAGATCACATTCCAGCTTATTTTCCTTTTTATCCTGAGGCACTGACTCTTTAAGCGAAACAGCCAAGAGTTCCACCTGTCTTTCCAGATACTGTGTCTCATGGACAAACCAGTTTCCCAGTACTGTTTTAAGATGCTGCGTTCCTGCTTTAAAAAAAAGCTTCTCATTAGAATAAATCTGATTGAACTCCTTGCGGTAATACGAAAGCAGGCTCAGTTTCTCCGACAATTCCTGCTCTGTCACGAGTTTTGAAACCAGACGCTGGGCCAGCAGGTCTATGTAAGCACCACTGTTGAAATTCAGTCCTATGAGCACATGATCGAGCATAGAGAAAAGCCCATGCGCTTCTAAAATACTTGCCTGTTCCAATTCATTTAAAAGTGTTCGTTCATACAGCAGCTGGCGGAAAGTTATCCTGTTTCTGTCCTGCATTGAAAGGGATAATTCGAGCTCCCTAATCACCACATTTAAAACCTGCTGCACTTCCATATTTTCCACTTTCCTCTTCTTAAGGCTTTTTAATTTCAGCTGCAGTTCCTTTCTGGACACCAGCAGATAGGTTATCGGCACCCTCTCATCTAAACTCAGATAACTGGAAAACCGTTTCTCTAAAAAGGACAGCAGATCGTCTAAGCATTTAACTACGACCGCAGCAGTGGCGGCTAACAGAGGCTTCTGAAATGCACTGCATTTATGGCTGTCCACTATCGTATCCAAAAGAAAGATCAGCATGGAATGATACTTTCGCACCAGAAGACGGATCTGTCTTTTTCGTCTGAGATCGAAAATTTCATTTTTAATCCTGACCTGGATTCGGCTGGACTCTTTTACAGCATGTTCTGAAATAACAGCCAGTTCAACTTCTGTCAATCGGTTTACATCTGTTTTATCGGGATTAAAATGAACCAGTATCAGCGTATCAAGCCATTCTAAAGGATAGTTATTGTTCATCATTTTCATGTTTAATTGCAGTTAACAGTTAAGACTAACGACTCTTAAATTTATCGGCAGCATTCGAACGAAATTCTGACGGTGTGCATGACATCCATTTTTTAAAAAAGATGCCGAATGAGGTGGAAGAACTAAACTCCAGATCCTCAGCAATTTCAGCAATGCTGTAATTAGAATTTTCCAGCATTTGTAACGCTTCAGCAAGTACTGCTTCGGTTATCATCTTTTTGGCAGTCTTTCCCACAGCCTCCTTCACCGCCCTGTTCAGATATTCGGGAGCCACATAAAGTGCCCCGGCATAAAATTTGACGTTGTGATGTTTTCGGCAATGAATGGATAAAACAGTTAAGAACCTTGCTGTTAAAGCCTCAGCTTTTGACACATGAAGACCCGATGAAGCAATATATATGGAATAAATGTACTTGAGTTCAAAAAACAGCAGATCAGAACTTAATCGCTGCAGTTCCAGTTCAAAATCACCTGCCGGCCGCTTCTGCCCTTCAGCATAAATCAGCCTGCAGATTAAGTACAGTACAAGATAATCAATGGAATCAAGACTTACTTGTACAGGCTGATTTCCATAGAGGTAAAACAAGGTACTCTCTTTATTGTATTTAAGTCCGTGCAATTGTTTAGCGGAAGAAAATACAATTAAAAAAAACTGGAGTTTATCTCCTGCCTCGATCTGCGTGCAGAGCAATTTTTCAGGCAGGATTATCAAATCATAAGGCTCCAGATCAAGAACGATTTCTCCAGTCCGTATTTTAAATCTCCCGGACTTCATAAGCAGTGCTGCAGGATAATGAAGATTAAATTTTTCATCTGCAGGAGTCTCAGCAACATACTTTTTGACCCTGTAAACTGTAGCTCCTAAAAAAGGAAACTTATTCACCTCTTTGTTAATCAAATCTTTCAGCATAGATTCGTCTAATTAAAAGACAGCTCAAAAGAAACTGCTTCTGTTAGCCATTAAACCTGTTATTTACGACTATATAGAACAGTCCATAAAGATTAAGAAGTACTGTAATATACAGCAGATAGAAGGTAAATCTGGTATGCACGATTACCATAGCGTCATAGGTTCCATCAAAGATAAAAAGCGCTGTAATGAAGCCGAGACTTAACAGATTAAAAAATACCAGCAGCACATATAAAACAGTTGGCAGTTTCATTTAAGCTATCATTGTTTTAAATTTAAATAACTTCGGACAGTAAAGCGATTATCGAAATAATCGGCATTTCATTGGTTCCAAAAAAAGGTCTAACGGATTTACCTCCTACGTTTGTCTCCCAGTCCCTGTCTTTGCGGTCCTCAGCGGAATAGAGTGAATATCTTGAAATAGAAGCTACTGTGAGGATCGTTTCCATTTCTTCAGCTGAAAAAACAGTATCATTCAGTACTTCTTGCTCATAATCAGTAATGTAGTCATAAGTTACACTGAATTCTTGCTGCCTCTTAACAATAAGATGCTGCAGAAAGGTGATCAAATTGTTCTTTGCATAAACCTGCAGCACACTATTTTCAACAATTAAGATCATACTTTCATCAGGATCCTCCATTATGGATTCTACCATTTCGTCAGTAAAGGGTATTAACCTGCCTGTCGGGTTTCCATTTCTAAACACCTTTGCAGAAACATGCCTGATCTGACCGGAAAGTGCTGAGACGGAATTTGGTGCCTGATGATCCTGATAATAAAACTGCAGCGCATCATAAATTGCTTTCCCTCTGGCATCAAAGGGATTAGAGGTATTAGCTGGATACTCTTCCGGCATAATAGCTCTCGGAGCAGACAAATTTGCAACAGTGCTAATATCTTCCCCGGCAGAACAGGAAACAAAAAAAACAGAAGTGATAATGCATAATAAAAAGGTTTTCATGATTTGAATGGTTTGAAGGTGAATGGGAATATCTTCCCAGTTCCTTTCATCCGGATAAGCAGAACTTTTATCCGGCACCATGCCGGACATTTTGCTTTTGAATTCAGGACAAAACTATTCCGCTTAAAAATCTCCCGCAACCTTATATCAGTGGATTTTCGTCAATTACACTATGGATTTTCGAGAAATCCACAGTGCTTTTTTCCTCAACATTCCTTTATTATTCAATCGTTTATGTTATTTTTATATTAATTTAAAGTAAACCAATTCATACAGTTTCAAATTAGAAGTTCAGCGTTATCCCCAGTTAAACTTCCATTAATGCCATCCCTATGAATCGAAAAAATCTACTTTTACTATTGCTCCTTTTTTTTTATTTGGCATCTGCCCAGAAAAACAATTTTAAGATACCGGATTCACTGAAGAAAAAGGATTACGAATACCTTGATGATAAAATTTATCATTTCAGAAAGGACAGTGCCCAGGCGTCAATATATGCATATGCCCTGCTTTACAGAGCCAAATCAGAACAGAACTGGAAGGAAATTATAAACGGCTATCAAAACCTGCTGCACATGTCTCCTCTAAAACTGCGCATTGTTTATGCTGACAGCATGATTTATGCGGCAAAAAAATCAAATAATGATGAACTGATCGGTAGTTCCTATCTTAGTAAAGGAATTGTGTACTACAGCCAGAGGATCCAGGATCAGGCAATGGATAATTACCTTGCCGCCAACAGCTATATTTCAAAAACCAGCAACCAATACTTAATTCATAAGGTTAAATACAGTATTGCGCAGACTAAATTTTATATCGGATTTTACGATGAGGCTGTCTCACTTCTGCAGGAGTGCATCGTATATTACAAAGACGGGCACGCGAGGCCTTATCTGAATTCGCTGCACTCCCTTGGACTGTGTTATAACAAACTTGGTAATTTTGGCCGGTGCTCTGAAATAAACGCTCTTGGAATCTCGGAAAGCAAAAGACTCAAAATTGAAGAAATGACGCCTTACTTTATTCACTCAGAAGGCATCAATGAATATTTTAAGAAGAATTACGGAGCCTCAATCAAAAATATTGAATCTTCAATTGAAGCCATTAAGGAAAATGATGACTCTGCCAATGAGGAAGTCGGATACTTTTACATAGGCAAATGTTACTGGTCACTGCATCAGAAAGAAAAAGCGTTAACTTATTTCCAGCGGGTAGATAAAATTTTCAATGAAAAAAAAATATTGAGGCCGGATTTAAGACAGGCTTTTGAGCTGATGATCAATTATTATAAAACCAAAAAAGATTTTAATAAACAGCTGTATTACGTTGACCAGCTGCTTAAAGCGGACACCCTGCTGACAGAAACCAATAAATACATAGTAGGAAAAATCCACAAGCAGTATGATACCAAAGAACTTCTTCTGGAAAAGGAAAGAATTACAATGGAAAATGAGAAAATGGTGGCAGAACTGCATTGGGAGAAATATTACCACTGGATATTTGCAGGGGTTATTTTACTGCTGTTTATGGTACTTCTTGCTGTTACTTACCGCTATCAAAAAATTAGAAAAAAATATAAAAAGAACTATCAGTTTCATGTCGAAGAACAGCAGAAAGCTAAAGATAAGCCAAAAGCACCAACAGAAAAAGTTCCTATCAAAAATATAAATTCCGAAACTGTTGCTTTACTTTTAAAACATTTTGAAAATTTCGAAAAGGATAAAAAGTTCCTTGACAAAGACTGGAACCTCAGCAGTCTGTCTTCAGCCTTTAATACCAATCCGAAGTATGTCTCCAATATCCTGGAACATTTCAGAACTAAAGGTATTAATGAATATATAAACGGACTTCGAATTGATTATATCATCAATCTGCTTCAGACAGAATCCAAATTCAAGCATTATACTTATGAAGCATTGGCAAAAGAAGCAGGTTTCAGCACCACGGAACGCTTTAAAAAAGCATTTTTAGCCAAAATGGGATTCTCTCCATCATTCTTTATCAATAAGCTAAAAAAAGAAAAAACCTAATAGCTTTACAGAAAATAATAGTAGGATATGATTTTTAACTTTTTACTTTTGCCCTGTAATTTAAAAAAACAGAAAACCATGAAAGATCTAGTTGCAAAAATCAATGCAGAAATCGAAACATTTAAAACAGAATCAGACTCTCTAATTGAAAAAGGAGTTAAAGCTGCAGGAGCTAGAGCTCGTAAATCAACATTAGAACTGGAGAAACTTTTGAAAGAGTTTAGAAAAGTTTCGATAGAGGAATCTAAAAAATAAATTCATTCTTACTTTACTTAATTAAGCCTTTCAGATTTCTGAAAGGCTTTTTTTCTGATATCCATCTTTTACAATGTGCACTATTTGCAAGGTAAAATGATGAACAAAACTTTATTTAAGAGTAAAAATTACCCTCATTTTCTTAATCCTATCTTTTTAAGATATTTGACATCTATGAGAACCTTTTCAGTACTCAATAATTTCACACGAAGTACTATTTATACAATTTCTATTTCTTCTTCTTTGAACCAACCAAAATCTAATAGATTATTTTTTAATTTCATTGAACTATCTGTATAAGCTACAATAGCTAAACTTTCTTTAGCTCTACTACAAGCTACATAAAAGAGTCTTGAAGTACGATCAATTCCTGTTTCGTCACCATTTGCAATATTTTTATTATCAGCTGGAGTTAGTGATTTTGTTCCAAACAACTTATCATAGCTGAACATAAAACCTCTTGCTTCAACATCATCAATTACGACCATGACTCGATCAAATTCTAAGCCTTTTACACCTTGATGTGTTCCAAAGCCTGAATTTTCAGATATGTAATCATTGTATTTCATTATCTCATTAAAATTTGCATTCAATGCGGTATCCCATGCAAGCAATAATTTATCATCTTCCTCTTCCTCAGTACTAGTTTCTTCGATAGTTATACTAGAGCGATCTATAGCCAACATTAATTCGGTAGGTAATTTGAATAATTTTGAACCATTGACATTCTTTAATATTTCTAATAAGGTTGGAGATTTTTCATCGTCCCAAAGTTTAAAAAGATTTGCAACATTAATATTTGCCGTTTTTAATATATTAATTTTATTACTTTCATTTTTGATATTTTCCTTGTCAAAAATGGGTGATTGTTTTTTAATAATATTAGCTATTTCAAAACTATTATTGGCTTTATGAGCTACAATAAGAGGTAAAATCGTTTTAATGAAAAAATTAACCGACGCAGAGTTACCATCTATTAGGCCAGTTTTCATTTTTTCTATAGAATACAAAGGATTAAAGAAAGTTGAAAATCCCATTCTTACAGCGGCCATGTGATGCTCAAGAGTAAGAGTTTTTACCGAAATATCGTTTTTATTACTTGAAGTATTCTCACTTGTCCATTTAAAATCTTTAGTGATCGAACACATTTTCTGTTTAATTGATTCTTCAGTAGATAATTTATCTAGTCCCCTTTGAACAATAAAAAATCTTACAGTACCACCTGAATTTTCAATTCTTGGAATTTGTTTTTGTTTATCGCCATCCTCTCTAATTTTATTGATTAGTTCAATTATTCTAGATTTAGAACGGTGGTTCATTTGTTTTGCCGGTTTTAGCCAGTCGGGTGGCAAATTTTCTTCTAATTTCTCTTTACCATCACTATAAATACGTTGCATAGTATCGCCAAATAATCCCAACGAGATTTTTTTACCGTTAAGTGATTGCAAGGAAAATAAAGCCTCGATCAGTTTTTTTTTGGTATCTTGACTTTCGTCAATTAAAATAATTGGGTATTTATTAATTAATATTTGTTTAAACAAATCCTTCGAAGCTATAAAATGAGAGGCAATTGAAACTACCTCAGCGTGATTTAACGAGTCTTTTGTTAAATTATCGCCATTTGGATTGTAGATAAATTTAGAAATTTTAGGTAACGATTCAAGTCTCTTGATTTTAGATTCAATCTTTTTTGTATTAGTAACAGATGTTTTATTATTGAGATCAGTACTTTTAGACAGTTGTATGTTTAATTCATCTATTGATTTATTTAAATCTATAGTTAACCAAGGCTTTATATCTGACGTAAAATTTTGAATTAAATTCCAACAAAAACTATGTATTGTACTAACTTCAAAAATGGGATCATAAGCTAACCTATGATTTATTTCATCTGCGGCTGCATTTGTATATGTAATTATTGCAATCCTTTTATTTTTTAACCTAAATTCTTTAGCGTAATTTTCTCTAAATCGATCTAACACATTTACTAATGTACTTGTCTTACCTGATCCTGCACCTGCAAAGAGAAAAAAGCTTTTAAGATTAGCAGGATTGATACAATCGTAAATTTCATCATCAACATTTTTATCAATATCATTATTGTATATAGTCATATTCCCTATGTTTAATCAATTTTAACATTTTTATTTACCTTCAGTTGTTCTTCCAGCCAACTTAATCCCTCTGCAATATATTTAGGTGTGCTTAAGCTTTCAGGATCTTTAAAATATAATACATCTAATGCAAATTCTGCTTTTTTTGCACCGTCTGCATTAATTGCATTATAGGCTTTTGTAGCACTATTAATTATATCAGTTTCAATAGCTGCTTCAACCATTTTTTTTAGCAAGCCTGCTGCATTAGCAATTGATTTAAACGTCTCAATATTTTCTACTACTAGTGCATCCTCAAAAGTGTATGGATAAATCTTTTTACCTTTTACAACTATTTCATTTTGAAAGGCAACTCTAATTGGATTATCACCTAGAACTTTCTTTTCATATTTTAAAGCCAATAATTTATCTATACTACTAAGTTTTGGATTCCAGTTTTTTAGCGTGTCATTATTAGTTTCTTGTTTTAATCCTTTTTTAGGTTGGCATTTTCTAAATTTATCTTTTGGAGAAGTTTTGGTGTTGTCACTATACTTTTCTTGTGAATCAATATCTGTAATTATCAAAGTTATCAAACCTAACTTTTCAATTAATGGTTTGAGGCGATGAGCATGACTTCCTCCAATTTCAAGAATAGTTACATAACAGCAATCCAGCACTTTGTGTTTATTCTTTATAAAATGTGGAATAAGCATTCTTTCTGCTGGTCCTTCTACAATGATTGCTGCATCTGCAAAAAACAAATCATTGTGAGTTGTATTGAGATATCTAATTACAAACTTCTCTGTTTCTTTTTCTTTTTTATTAGAACTATCAAAAACGGATCTTATACTTAATACCTCTGATGTCGGTATTATTAATGTATTATTTCGTTTAAAATATCGTAAACTCTCAAATTTTTGATGTGCAATATAACTTGAATGTGTACTTATAACCAATTGACTGATAAAATCTTTAGATTCTCCCAAATCAGGATGTTTTCTCAAAACACTATACGCTTTCTTAATAAAAACTTGCTGAACCTGAGCATGCAAATGAGCCTCAGGTTCTTCAATTAGAATTAGGTGAAGAGGCTCTATAATATCATTGTCTTCATTTGCTGTATTTCCTTTACGCATCCATTCATCCCTATATCGCATTAATTTGAAAATTATTGAGATTAAGTTTTGGTATCCTAGTCCATTGTATTTCTCTGGAAGAGATAATCCATTGTCTACTTCATATCTAACGGCAGATTCATGTTCTAGTCCGTCAGCGGCTCTAATGAGTGAAGATAAAGTTATTTGAGGATTACCAAAACCAGGATAATTCAAATCTTCTAGTTCTTTAAGAGGGTCTTCAAATCTGGTTTTTAAATTGCTATCAAAAACTAATTGAGCATCGTTTAATTTTTCTAATGCATCTAAGTCATTTATTGTTGGAGCGATTGAAGGATTAAGATGTTTGTCATAATAGGTACGTAATTGTGAGGAAAGGTTTCTAGAATTTTGCGATTCAGCATTTTCTGAATTGGGATCACTAAAGCCTCTCTGTGCGTTAATTGTGTCAATCTTAATTAATCCCTTAAGAGGATTACCTTCTAAGGCAATATTATATTCAGTTAATTCTTGATCTTCATCGGATTTTTTAGGGTCTAGAATATAGGTTTTTATTTCAAATAAAGAATTTAGTTTTTTTTCACAGAATTGCCAGAAATCTTCAGGCCATAATTTAACTTTTTTACCAGAATCATCATTTAGTTTATTTGCTTTGCTTCTATTTAAGGTATAATCTTCAATTAATGTTTCAATACTCTTAGGTTGAAAAATTAATCTAATTCCTAATAATCCACCTTCCCAATCCAGAGTAGGAATTAAATGACTTACATACCTTAACTCAGAAGTCTCTACATTTATCCATAAATCCAGTGATGGTAAGTACGGTTCCAGTAATTTTATACTTTTATCTAATTCTGATAAATTAGGATTTGTGATCCATGTTTGAGCGATTTTATTTAACTCAGTCCAATTAGAAATTGTAAAATCTTGTGTTTTAAATTCCTTTCTTTTTAAAAAAGTTATTAAAGCATCCATCGCAGTGGTTTTTCCACTATTATTTGCCCCAACAAATATTGTTTCTCTTTCGGAAAATTCAATTTTACAGGAATGTAATTTTCTGAAATTTTTAATTTTTACAAAGTCTATTCTCATTTATCATTTTTTTAATTGCAGTTATTTCAAATTTTATAAAATCATTAACTAGAATTTTAAACCACAAATAAAGCAGTCCATTGGTTTTATATTTAATCATTTACAAAATCAAACATATAAAACCAATGCTGTATTATTTTACGGTTTTCCGTAATCGAAATTATAAAGGGAAAATTAGTTCTTTACTCCATATAAAGAACCAGTAGAATTACCTGCTTTTTACGTATATCAAAAAAAGATCTTAAAGCACGATCTATAATTATAAACCTTAATTTTCAATAAGTTTAAAGAAATCGGAAAGCTTAATATTTCTTGCTTCACAAATTTTCTGAAGAGTATTTACAGGGATATTGTAATCAACCTGATCAGGTATCAATGCAGTATTTTTAATTTTTCTAACAATACTTTCTTCAATTCCATGATCTAAACCAAAGGCACGTTGAGACTTATAACTTTTAATCCAGTTATTAAAAATGTAAGTACATATTATTTTATTTGTCTCTGCCATTATAACAAAGTAAGTCTAATGCAAAAAAAATAATGCGTACGAAAATGCGCGTTTTAAATTATTTTGTTATATTTGTAATGAAATACATATTTTTGCGATTCTTCATATAAAATATTTGAAGCATTCGCTTTGAAACTTGCATTAAGAAACTGGAAAATTTTTAAGCGCGCAAGATGATAAGTGTTAATGCTCACGCCATATTAATATTGGCGTGGGCTCACTTGTATGCGCGCGGGTCATTCCAGTACCTTTAATGCATGATAAGTCGAGAACAACCCACGCCATATATTTTTCTCCTCTTTCTTTCTTAGCAATTCTTCCTTATTTCAATGTTTCAAGTTTAAAAACATTATTCAACCATGAAATAATATTGCCTGTGAATTAAAATCTAGTTTTAAGTTTTAACATAAAAAATGGCCCTCTATTTCGTCGCCAAACAACCATAGAGGACCTACAGCTAATCAAATCATATTTAATTAACCAATCCCAATATTATGAATTATTTTTCATTTTACAAGGATGGAAGAGCTCTTTATTGCCTAATTTTTATGGGCATTTGTTTCGCTTTTTCATCATCTTTTGCCAGTACAAAACGGCATTTTAGAATTATACCTCAGCAGTCTCAGGTCAACGGAACTTTAACTGATGGATCGGGTCCTATTCCCGGGGTAACTATTTCAATTAAGAATAAATTAAATTCTACTTCGATATCCGATTACAGCGGGCAGTATTCAATTGCCGCATCCCCATCGGATACGTTGATTGTTTCTTTTATTGGATATAAAACGGCGTATGTTCCTGTAAATGGACGCAAAATTGTAGACGTTAAACTTGTTTACGATACCACAACACTACAGGAAGTACGAGTCAATGCTGGATATTACACTGTAAAAGAAAGTGATCGAACCGGTAACATAGCACGCATAACATCCAAGGATATACAGACTCAGCCTGTCTCTAATGTTCTTTCCGTGATGCAGGGACGTATGCCTGGAGTAAACGTAACTCAAAACACAGGAATGCCCGGAAGTGGTTTTACAATTGAAATCCGTGGAAAGAACAGTTTAAGATCTGAGGGAAACAATCCACTGTATATAATTGACGGAGTACCCTATTCCTCGCAAAGTATAGGAAGCACCTTTACATCATCAAATATGCCTGCTGAGAACAGTCCGCTAAACAGTATTAACCCATCCGATATTGAAACTATCGAAGTTTTAAAAGATGCTGATGCTACTGCGATTTATGGTTCCCGAGGAGCTAATGGTGTTGTGCTAATTTCAACAAAAAAAGGCGCAGAAGGCAAAACTTCATTTTCTGCTTCGTATGTATACGGACTCGGCAGGGTAACCCGTTTTAAAGATGTCTTAGAGACACCACAATACTTAGAAATGCGTCGTGAAGCTTTTGCGAACGATGGTGTCACGCAATATCCCGCATCTGCTTATGATGTTAACGGCACGTGGGATCAGAATCGAAACACAAACTGGCAGAAAGAATTAATCGGTGGTCTAGCTGGTTATACTAATCTACAGGCTTCGATCTCAGGAGGATCTTCTCAGACAAATTTTCTATTAAGCGGAAACTATTCCAGAGAAACTACCGTCTTTCCCGGTGATTTTGACTACGTTAAAGCGGGTGGTCATTTGAATCTTAATCACGAGTCGGAAAGCAAAAAGTTCAAAGTTAATTTCTCAGCGATATATACTGCACAATTTAGCAGTCTGCCATCTGTTGATCTGACGCAGATTTCGACCAGATTGGCACCAAACGCACCTGCCCTTTATGATACTTCTGGAAATCTTAATTGGGAAAACAACACCTTTGCTAACCCTGTCGCTCCTTTAGAAGGAAAAACAAAAGGCTCCACTTATGACCTGCTGGCAAATGTATTGCTATCATATAAACTAGGCTACGGTTTTACTATCAGCAGCAGTTTTGGTTTCACGGACCTGCGTCAGGAACAGCTAAATTTTCAGCCCCATACCATTCTAAATCCCTTTTTCGGCCTTGGAAGCGAAGCTTCCTCACTCTATACCAATCTTATAAACAGGACTTCCTGGATTGCTGAACCACAGTTAACTTATAAAAGCAGTTACGGAAAAGGGGATATCGAAGTTCTTATTGGTACTACCTTCCAACAGCAGAAGGGAGATCGCCAGCTAAATAATGCAACAGGATTTGCCAGCAATAGTCTTATGGAAAATCCTTCTTCTGCTTCAACCTTTAGAGTTGTGAGCAGCGATCAGAACTTATATCGCTATAATGCCATTTTTACAAGAATAAATTTTAACTGGGAAGGAAAATATATTCTTAACCTAACAGGAAGACGCGACGGTTCAAGCAGATTTGGACCAGGAAGGCAGCTTGCAAATTTTGGCGCCATAGGAACAGCATGGGTTTTAAGCGAAGAAAATTATATAAAAGAGAATCTCGGTTTCCTAAGTTTTGCAAAAATACGGGCAAGCTACGGAACAAGCGGCAACGACCAGATAGGAGATTATCAATTTTTAGACACATATAGCACTTCGGGACTTAGTTATTCAGGGATTTCAGGATTACAGCCAAGCAGATTGTTTAATCCAAATTTTGGATGGGAAACAAATCTGAAATTTGAATCAGCATTAGAAACTGGTTTTTTAAACGATAGAATTTTTACGACTGTTTCATGGTTTACAAATAAATCATCAAACCAGCTTGTAGGTGTGCCTCTTCCCGGCACCACAGGTTTTCAATCCATACAGGCTAATCTTGATGCGGTGGTTCAAAATAAGGGCATAGAATTTACTGTCAGAACGCTGAATCTAAAATCTGAGCAATTCAGCTGGACCACAAATTTGAATTTCACCAGTATTAAAAATAGATTGATTTCTTTTCCTGGACTTGCTGTCTCAACATACAAAAATCAATATGTAATCGGCATGCCGCTTAATATTCTAAAAGTTTATCAGTACACTGGACTTGATCCTGCAACAGGAACATATCATTTTAATGATGTTAATGGCGACGGCGTTTATACTGCCGCTGATGACAAACAGACAATAAAAAACCTGAACCCTAAGTTTTACGGGGGATTACAAAATCAGTTCCGATACCGTAATCTGAATCTCGATTTTTTGTTTCAATTTGTCAAGCAGGAAAATTTCAATGAAAATTATGCCAATCCGATGCCTGGTACAATGTCTAACCAGCTGTCAGGAGTAACTGACCATTGGATGAATCCTGGAGATTCCGGACCTTATCAAGGATACAGCAACAGTAACAGCCTACGAAATCTGGCCAACAGCAGGTATTCACAAAGTGATGCTTCGATCAGTGATGCCTCTTATATAAGACTGAAAAACATTTCATTGTCTTATCAGCTTCCCAAAGAATGGACAAAAAATTTTAGCTGCAGACTTAGCTTTCAGGGACAAAATGTGCTCACTTTCACTAAATACAAAGGAATGGATCCTGAATTTAGATCCGCTGGATATCTTCCTCCCCTACGAATTTACAGTACGGCTGTAAATATAACCTTCTAACTTAATTATTCTCAGATGAAAACATTTAAACTAAAAATAAAAGTTTTAATGAAACAGGCATGCTTTGCAGCACTGTTTGCAAGCTGTCAAAATTTTACTGATGTAGAACTTCCGTCTTCACAATTAACCAGTGATGCGGTCTTTCAAAATAAAGCCACTGCTGAAGCGGCAATGGTTGATATTTACTCAAAAATCCGAGACCGGGGTCTTTTGACGGGTTTTCCGTCAGGGCTTTCCAGGCAGCTTGGATTATATGCCGACGAACTGCAATATTATGGCACATCAGGAACTGCACAGGATTATTTTTATCAAAATACACTGCTGGCTACAGGTCCGGAAATAGCAGAATTATGGAACAGCAGTTACAATCAGATTTATGCGGCAAATTCAGTTATTAAAGGAATCTCAGGTTCAGTTTCTCTTTCTGCTTCCGATTCAGGGCAGCTTACCGGTGAAGCCTTGTTTGTCCGTGCAATGATACATTTCTATTTGGTAAACTCATTCGGACCGATTCCTTATGTTACTGAAACGGATTATAAAAAAAACAGCTCCTTGCATAAAACCCCCGAAAATGAAGTATATAGACTCATCAAAGAGGATATGCAGCAGGCGGCTAATCTCCTTCCTGTAAATTATGCTGGAACTGACAGAGTTAGGCCCAATAAAGCTGCTGCTCAGGCAATGCTGGCCAGAATATGCCTCTATATGGAACTTTGGGAAGAAGCTGCGAACTATGCCTCTGCTGTTTTAAATCAAAAAGAATTGTATATCTGGCCTGTTCCGCTGGATTTAGTTTTTCTAAAAGACAGCCGTTCCACCATTTGGCAGTTAATGCCTGTGACAGCAGGCAGGAACACCTACGAAGGGAATATTAACATTTTCACGCAGGGCCCGCCGCCTTCGGCCGCTATTTCTTCAGAACTCTTAAATGCTTTCAGCAGCAAAGACCAGCGTAAAGCACAGTGGATTAAAGTGGTGACTAATGGCAGTTCAACCTGGTATCATCCCTATAAATATAAAAAACAGTCTTCTACGGCGGCTTCTGTCGAATATTCCATAGTACTGCGTCTTTCGGAACAATATTTAATTAGAGCTGAAGCCCGTGCTCATTATGGGGATTTAATTGGGGCAAAAGAAGACTTAAATAGGATACGGAATCATGCAGGATTGGAAAATACGGCTGCTCTTACCTCATCAGAAATAATTGATGCGGTACTCGCTGAGCGCCGTCTGGAACTTTTCACCGAACATGGACACCGTTTTTTTGATCTCAAAAGAACAGGAAGGCTTAACTCGACACTATCATCAGTCAAGCCCCAATGGAAGAATACCAGCCGTCAATTGCCTCTTCCTGAATCTGAATTATTGCTGAATACCAATCTAAATCCCCAAAATGAAGGCTACTAAAATATACAATGATTTTTTTACCTGGATTACCTGTTTCATTTTTTGGTTAGTAACCTGTCCCGCCATTCTGGGACAGGCCAGCCAAAAAAAAATCCTTACAACAGATGATTATAAGCTGTGGAGCTCTATTTTTCCTGACCAGATATCAAACAACGGAAACTGGACTAGTTACCGGCTCCAGTATAAATACACTGATAATGATACACTCTTTGTGCAGCACACTTCAGATCAAAGCAAAAAAAATATTTTCCCTAACGCTTTAAAAGGAAAATTTAATGGCGAAACAGATTTTGCCTGCATAGCGAAAAGCATATTTCGATTAGTGAATCTTAATACGGGGAAACAGTTTGAAATAGCGGGAGCAGAACGTTTTGAATTTTCAGCAGATCAAAGATTCGTTACCCTTATTATTAAAATGCCTGAAGGGAAGAAAAGACTTGAAATCAGAAATACCGATGGAAAGTTACTATCGGAGATCCTGAATATCAGCCGTTACTATTTTGATCCCAAATTGACAGGCATCGCGTACAGTACAGCAGATAAAAATATCTTTAGCCTCGAGGTTCTTATGTTCAGTGATTCCGCTGCAAAAAAACGACTTGCTGAAAATAGTGATGCCTCGTATCAGAATATTATCTGGAAAGAAGATGCCATAGCTTTTATACAAAATAAAAAACAATATCCTGTGCTGTATAATTATGATCTGAAAAGAAAAAAACTTCAGTCTTTAAAATCGTCGGATCTAAATTCAGTGTGTCCCAACATGACCATTTCTACTTCAGAAAATACAAATCCGCTGCATTCCGCTGACGGGTCAAAAGTATTTTTTTGGCTGAGAGAACCTCAGGACAATAACAAACAAATTAAAGAGAATGAAGTCGAGATACGAAATTCCAGAGACAAACTTCTTTTTGACTTTCATGAATTTTCTCCATATTATACATGGTCTGATAAACTGGCGGTCTGGAATTTAAGTACTAATACGGTCCGCCAGATCACCGATAAGAATTTACCTAAAGCATTTTTAAGTCCTGATTACAATTATGCTTTTCCTTACGATCCCGCTGCCTATGAGCCGCAAAGTATGCAGTCATGTCCATATGACTTATTTGCGCTGGATTTAAAAAGCGGGGAAAAGCATATAATTTTTAAAAATCACTATCCAGGCAGCACACTTTCAGCTTCTCCTGATGGAGCTTACTTGTGTTATGCAAAGGACGGGCAATGGTGGATCTTTGACATTCGCAAAAAAAAACATACCTGCATAACATCGAAAATTCCCGCTGTTTTTCGAGACGAAGACGCGGACAGGCCAAAATCGAATTCCTATTACGGACTTGGGGCATGGACCACGAATGGACAAATTATACTATATGACAGATACGACCTATGGTTAATTTCTATGGACGGAAAAATCAAAAGAAGACTGACTAATGGAAGAGAAATTCAAAAAGTATTCAGGATCAAACACCTGGATATTGAAATAACCTATGGCGATATGGAATTTAAAAAATACATCGTTGATCCTGCCAAAGGTATCCTGATGTCAACAGAGAATAAAGAGACAGGCGCCAGTGGTTTCAGCTGCTGGGAACCAAAATCCGGAGTAAAAGAACTGGTATGGAGAGATAAGAAAGTGTCACATATAAGTAAGGCCCAAAATAAAGCGGCCTACATGTATGTCGATCAGAATTTCACAAGCCCGCCCAGATTGATGCTTTATGACAAAAGCGCTAAAGAGATTGTACAGACAAATAAACAGCAACATCATTACCACTGGGGCAGAAATGAGCGAATAGAATATACAGTTAATAATAGAAAAGTAAAAGGGGTTTTATTCTATCCTGCAAATTATCAGCAAGACCGGAAATACCCTATGATTGTGTCTATATACGAGCGCCAGTCTCACAAATTAAATGACTATGTAAATCCATCTCTGCTGTCTGAAGACGGGTTTAATACCCCCAATTTTACGCTTCAGGATTATTTTGTGCTATATCCGGATATCGTATATGAATTCGGTAATTTACGGGAATCTGTCACTAAAAGCATACTTGCGGCAGTTGATTCCGTAGTACAGAAAGGAAGTATAAAGCCTGACAAGATAGGATTAATCGGGCATTCCTTCGGCGGTTATGAAACCGATCTGGTCATCACTCAGACTGACCTGTTCGCAGCAGCGGTAGCGGGAGCCGCCTGGACCGATCTTGTCAGCACCTATCTGTATATCGGGCCATTATTTCGTAAGCCTAATTTCTTTAGAACGGAGAACCACCAGATCAGAATCGGAAAATCCCTGTATGAAGATATGCCAGCTTACCTGAACAATTCTCCTGTGCTTTTGGCCGGAAATATAAAAACGCCTCTTTTAGGATGGGCAGGAGAAGAAGACCGTCAGGTTCATTCCCTTCAGAGTAAGGAATTTTATCTTGCGTTACGACGATTAAACAAAGAGCATACGCTGCTTATTTATCCTAATGAGGAACATCAAATCAACAGCAAAAAAAATGCGGTTGATTTAAGCAATCGGATAATGAAATGGTTTGACTATTACCTAAAAAACGGCGTTCGGGAAGATTGGATGAAGGCTGACTATAATCGTTAATATATAAAAATACCGCGGTATCCTTTTAAGATACCGCGGTACTTTTTTCCGCTGACGGGTTTTAATCGAATTTTTTAAGCGGAGTGAGACAAGTGTTTGCTTCTGCGTGTAACACCATGCTGTTATCATCTGGAGCGGTACATATTACAGTACCGGCATCGTCACAATCAGCCACATAGGAACAGGCAGAAGAAGGAGTTAAACGGGCATAACCTGGGATAGGTGCCGCTTTATCTGCTCTTAAAGAGCTTGTACCGGCTGCACTTGCTAATGCAAATGCAGCAACTGCCATTGGCAGACCGATTTTTAAAACATTTAATTTCATAATAATATAATTTTATGATTAATGATCTACTCTTTTTTACAGGTTTTCGATCAAATCCCTGCTACTTGGCCAATAGATTGTCTGTATTTATTGTATGATATTTAGAAGTGATCTGTACATCGATTTTATACCGAATGATCTGATTGCCGATCATTACATAAAGCTGGTCGTCGTACACCAAAAACTCTTTGATTTTTTGATCATTCAGATTAATGATAGTAAAACTTAAAAGATAGCTCTTCCGCGAAAGATCATACACATCGATTATGCTTGTTCTTTCCCACATTCTGTCATCTTCGTAGAGACCAGGCACAGCAGAATTAACGAACAGCAGATTCTTGTAAACAGCGCTTCTTTTATTCACGAATAAGGGCGGTTTTGAGAATTTCCGCTGCTTGTGTTTTTTGTCTTTAGCGATGCTTAATTTCGCTTGGGTTATGGTATCTATAGTGTTGCCTCTGCCTATAATCCTCAAATTTTCATCGGCAATTGTAAATTGATTACGGTAAGCATACAGATATACTATTTTATTCATTCCCTTACTGAAGAGCAGCTGCCCATCGGTATCAAATACACCGTCAAACTGCTTCTGCAGGATATCCGGATTTAAAATAGTCTTTTTATTATACCCCGTCTGGATGACTCCCAGTATATTTTCTCCCGTTATTTTACTATTTGTAACTACTGCAATTGAGGATGAATCAACTGCAAGAGCCGTTGTGAAATACTCTCCTTCTTTATATACCATTTGCGCCTTCCAGTCAGTTGTTTTTCCTCTAAAGACACATGGAACAGTCCCGTCTGTTACAAAAAAGTACGGTGCTGCCACACTTACTTTAACCGCCCTAAAGGGCAGATCTTTACAGTTTAAATTAATTATTCCCTGCTGGGTCCGGATTAATTTTTTGTTAAGTATCGTAACACGAAGAGGCGCGGTTAAATTTCCAAGGTAAATATGAGCACTGTCAGCACCGGCAATATAAAAAGAATTAAATTTCAGGTCTGCTATTGCTTCCTGCGTGATGGGCGAATGAGGAAATCGCCTGGTCAGTTTGTTATGATAATGTACGATATTTTCAGAAAGCATAAATAAGACTATCACTATGCTGCTGCCACTTAGGGTTATGATGGAGAACAGCCCTGTCAGCTTAACTGCCTTCAAAAAATGATTGCTCACTTTAAATCTGCTTTTATACAGAACAATTGCAGCTGCGCCAAGACATACAAATACAATGTTAAATAACATATGAGACTTCCAGTCCAGTTTTTCCAGAACACCGCCGCAGGAACAGGGTATAAAAGAGGTATAGTTCAGTATTATAAAAATATAGACCGTAAACATAACCATTAATCCATAGGCAGAGAAAAGTCCTGCCAGCTTGTATCTGGGTAACATCAGCATTATACAAATCAGGAATTCAGTTACCGGTACAAGCACTGCGATCCAGTCCGCAAAAGGACTCAGCAGCGGAGACTGCCCAAGCTGAATTTTGAAATGCTGGAAATCCAATAGCTTGCTTGCTGCGGCATAAACAAACAGCAGCACATACAGCAGGCTGATGATTTCAATTATAGTATTTCTTATTTGAGGTTTGAGATTCATAGCGATCAGTTGGTTAGAATGGGAAACGTGAGATGATTCAAAAAGAACATAAACAAATGTAAATCAACACTTTCACGCAAATCTTATCCAAATCAGGCAAAAATTCTTCCAAAACAGATATAATGCATACTACATTCTAAAATAAAACCGCGCTGTAAATCGGCTAGATTTGCAGCGCGACCGGCATTAAAAATGCAGGCAGTTTAAAACTGCCTGCATTTAAAAAAAGATCAATTCTGCACTACATAAGAACTAAAGCCCCTAACAGCAAAATCAAGGCATAGGTCAAAAGCGGCCTGACTTCTTAACTGCGCCGTTCCTCCCATTAGTATGGAAGATACTTTAGCCTGGTCATTCTTATACTTTCTCACATTCTGAAAATATCCCGTTACGGCATTGTAAGCGCCGAATACCGTTCCTCTAGTGGTATCAGTGAGCTGTGTAGGATGGCTCATTGCATATTCGAAGGCACTATCTACCATATTATTGAAGCAGGCGGATAATTCCTCGTTTCTTCCCTCCTTCAGTTTTTTCAATACTTCCCTGCCTGGTGCCATAGCATGCTGGATTAGCTTTTTAACTTCCTTGTCAGAGATACGGGTCTTTGTCCAATAATTAAAAACCGCTTCAAGACTGCTGGATAAGGTATCTGAAATCCCCATAACTTTATGCGCCTGCTCTAGGCGGTCTTTAGCATTTGAAGTATGACGGATGCGCACCGTATTGGTTTTAGACTGCATCGCAGCATTAAGTGTATTGGCGCATACTATGCGGATAGGCGTAAAAGCTGCCGTAATACTGCCGCTTCCGTCATGCGAGGTAGTCAGGAAAAGATACTTCTCAATCAGATCATCTTTTCCTACTCGGATATAATCAGGAAGCTTTGCTGTGATAAAGATCCTCTCACCGTTGCCCAGCGCGCCAGCGGTCTCATACATTATACCGTCACCGCCTACTATACTGTCAAAAAAAGAAAAAGCATCCCTGTTCTGTACAATATGGTAATCCTTGCCTACTACCCCCAGCACCGTGTCATTATCGGTACGCACGGTACTGCAGTAATCTGGAATATCAAGCCTTCCTGCAGTAATAAAGTCCTGCGTTACAATTGGAGAGGAAGGTGTAAACAGCCTTCTTTTCTCCACTTCAAAATCCAATCCGGCGTGCGCTATTGCTGAAGCGCTTGTCGGGTATTCTTCCACTATCTGCCCAAGATTGTGCCATGCTTTTTCCTTTACACTGAAAAAACTGTGCTTCTGGGTCTGTTCATTATAATAAATATGATGTCCCATGATTTGTGATTTTTAAAGTTAAACATCCAATTAAAAAGGCACCTCCTCCACTGCCTTGTCTTTCCCTTTCTTAACAGCAGTTCTGCTGTTCCCCTCCTGCACACTTGCTGCCTTTTGCTCATCATCACCTTTATCACTGCCTCTTTTTGCAAAAGCAATAATATTTATTGCATTAACATGAAAGTCAATGCTGCCTATCGGATTTCCCTCGCTGTTGATATACACATGCATACCCAGTCTGCCGTTTAAAAGCACCACTGCTCCTTTCTTAACCCACTGCGCTGCTTTCATACTGAGCCAGTAGGAACAATTGATAAATGTTGTCACCTCTTTGTACTCCGAGCTCCCCGCCACCTTATAGCGGTCATTAACCGCTATACTGAAACTCAAAACTTCTTTTTCTCCCGCACGGCGCACTGCCGCATCTGCCGTAACTCTTCCTGTAATTTCCATAACCTTTAAATTTAAAAAATGAATAAATAATTCGTTAACCACGGATCAAAACCTAAGGAATATTTTATGAAATACTCAAGTAATAGATACTGATCCCTGCTTCCTTAAATCCCGCTCCGCCCTTTAAAAAAATTGTTTTCAAAAGAAAAAACGGAAAAAAAGAAAGCACAGATCAAGCGTCAGTTAAAGGATGCGGAGTGCTATAAGTCCCGAAGGGCGGACAAAAGGAAACTGGAGTCCGTTATGCGCATGCAGCAAACGTATGGCGCTATCTTGGCTGCCCTTTTTAGCCGTTTCGAATGAAAACTCATCTATACTAAAAATTTACTTCAGCAAAGCTTATCAAGTCTGCGGCCTTCCGAATCCTGCAAAACATACAAATCTCAAAAAAAAATCAAAGCGCCTGGATGATTTAAGTCAGCGTCAAAGCTCACGGCAAGATGTCCGATTGTATCACAACCGATATCTTGCCACCTACTACCTCGGAACTCGGTGGTGGAGAAACTCAAAAGAGATATCAAAGTGTCCAAAGAAAATCATCATTATTAATCAGAGCTAACTCTAGAATTGATTCCCAGTAATTCATTCCAAATATATTACGATTTAAATTAGCTGATTGAATTGCCATTTTTATTATTTCTTCAATTGAAATAATATTTATGAATGGTCTAATTTTATTTTGAAGAGGTGTAATTACTTTATCACTATTTCTAGAAAATCTTTCTAATAAATGAAGTTTATTATAATGACTCTGTATAATATTAAATAAATTTTCGTCAATTTCTGATCTATTTTCCAAGTAAAATCTCAAACCGAAAGTATCATTTTTGTAATCAATATCTACAAACAAATATTGAGACTTTGGAAGCTCATCCAAATAAAGATTTAAGTAGAGTCTTTTTCCATTTTCTTGCCAAAACCTACTTTTATAACTATTGCAGATTGTACAGCTAGGAAACAGATTAAGTGGATTTACTACGAACTCAGAAAATTCTTCTTTAGGCAAAATATGATCAAATGAATTTATTTCACTTAGAGTACAATTTTGGCAAGTGTTAAGTATTCGGTGTGTACTCGTAGTAGTAATTTCAATTTTGAGAGCCTGAATTAATTTACTTTTATAATTATACAATTTTAACAAATCATTTTTATGATTATCAGGATAAGAATTTGCAACAGTTTTCTCAAGTGAATTACTATCAAAATTTATTTTATAAATATTATATAATTCCTCTACCTCATTTTCCAATGCAACTAAACGAGTTTTAAAATCTGGATCTAGTTTTGTTGCTTTCTTACTATCTACTATAAGTTTATGGAAATCAAATGAATTTATCGTTGTATTGTCTAAATTCCTCATATCCTATTGTGTTTTACTTTTAATATATAATCTGGTATTTAAACTTAAAGGCATCTCATCAAACTGTAGCATATCAACAATTTCTTCAAAAGACATTCCTAAGCCAGCTTTCTCGTCTATAATTTTTTTATACTGTTTAGGAATCTCTCTATTACCAAAAACGTCATCTGTTAAAGTTGACAAATTTTCTCCAAAAGATTCAATTCCAATTCTTCTTACGTCTGGAAGATTTCCATTACGTTCAATTACATAAACATTTTTAGAAAGCAATTCTTGAATTATTAATGGTGAATGAGTTCCAATTATACAATATGACTGAAATTCATTAACTAATTCATATATCGTATTTATTAGTTGAGATATGGCATTAGGATGCAAATGAGTTTCAGGTTCATCATAAAGTATTAAAGAATCCAATCTAATATGTGCTGTAATTTCGGTTATGATGTAAAGCAAAATATTTTGACCTGAACTCAACCTGTCTTTAACTCGATTAAACCCCTCAATATCAACCTCAAACAAATTATAAGGTGACGCTATAAATTCGCGTTTTACTAAAAATTCATTTAAAATTTCTACTTCAATAAAATTAGAAAGTATTGTCCTCCATTTATTCATTCTTTTATTTTCTTCGATTTTTTTCCAAGTATTATGGAATCTCAACAATAACCCTCTTTCGGTAATAAAATCACCTTTCTCATTTTTTAAACCGCAGTACAAATAATTAAATTTAGATGTTTTTTCGGGTATTTTAAATCTGTCAAAAATACTATAGGAAACAGAAATCATCTTACTGAACATTGGGACTCTAGGTGTAAAATATTCCTCATCATTTTTAGATATATTAAGAGGTAAGGAGGTTAATAACTGCGTTTTTCCGGCGCCATTTTTACCAATTATAGCGTAAATCCTATTTGAGAGAATATCATTTGTGCTAAAATCAAAATTAACATAAACCGACTCTTTAGAGTATTTTGGTGTAAATTTATATTTAAAGGAAAATAGATTTTTTAAGTCATAATTATTAATTATATATCTTGCTAATCTTAATGTTCTTTCTGCATCATCATCTCTGATTAATGATTTTTTAAAACCATCAAAATTGTCAAATTTTTCAAGTTTATCGGGATAAAAAGCACAATCTCCAAGTGCATATAGTATATCTTCAAAACTGTAAGGAAAAGCTGTTTTTAAATTATGGTAAAATTCCATATTCTGGCCTAGCGAACAAAACTTGGATGTCAACATTACAAAATTTGAAGGAATTACTTTTATGGTTTCTTGCTCTTCCAAAGACATTATTTTTACAAAACCTATCTCTGTAATAACATCATTTTGTGTGTAATATAAGTCAAATGAGGTTTTATTATAATAATCATCCCAATTAGAATATTTCAGAATAAAATATCCATCTTTTGCATTATCACTTATCCTCTTTTCTCCGGATTTTGCGTTGTAATCAACAAGGAAAACAATTGAATTCTTTTTTACGTCAATTGGAATGTCCTGAACTTCTTCTTTAATATAAACATGATAAACTGGTTTTCCCATTTCATTATAATCAGATAATGCCAATTGCAATCCATCCTTACTAAGAATATTATTAACTTGTATTACATATAATAAAATGTCGTCCTCATCCTTTCTATAAATTGGAGATACAACAGTTTCAATAAATTTTATGAATACGTCATTGTCTTCATATAACCTAAGCCTAACAGTAAATAAATATTCTAAATCCCAGTCGTCATTATTAATCACATGCTGATAGATATCTCCATCTGCAGTTGGATATCTAGAATCTTCAGATGGCATTGTTGAAATATCCCAAATACTTTTTAAGAATTCAAAATTATTATTTGTCCAATTATTGTGTTGGTCGCCAATAAAATCTGTTTGGCTCTTTATAAGCAGATCAAATATTTCTTTTTTATTTTCTTTAGAAATTTCCATAAAGCATTTTACTAATCATTTTGCTAATATAATTCATTTAAAACACTAGAATTGTGTTTTTTTTAATTAGAAAAGAACTTCCAAATTTAAATTTTACTAAGCACGTATATATACCTGATTTCTTGTATTAATGTCTGTCATTAACTCTTAATTTGATAATACACATTACCTTTCCCTTATATTTAATCTAAAAACCTAATATGTACATAGAACAAATTGAAATAGAAAATTTCAGAAATTTTCCCCCTGCCATAAATGGGTGTGGAACTAAAATTCAATTTTCAGAGGGAACTAATGTAATAATTGGCCACAATAACGCTGGAAAAACAAATTTGATAAAGGCTCTTCAATTGGTATTTGACTCAAGAAAAGCAAAAAGCAGACTTACTATAGATGATTTTTGCAAGGAGTATTTAGACTTCTCAAAGCCACCAGAAATTAATATAACCATTGTTATTAGAGAACAAAAAGGCGAAAGCCCAGATGACAAAGTTGTGGTGTATGATTGGATTACAAATCCAGATGAGTTATATGAAGCCAAATTAACTTTCTCTTTCTTTCTTCCTCAAGGTGATGATTACAAAGATTATTGTTTAGAAATTGAAAGATTTAAAACCGATAGTGGCTATAATTCAGAAAAATCTTGGCGATTTATAAAAAAATATTTCTTCTCAAAATATGTTGCTCGTGTTTATGGCGGAAATCCTCAAAACAAAGAAAATGCTGACCATGAAATGCTTGAGAAATTTGATTTTCAATTTTTAGATGCTATAAGAGATGCTGAAAAAGAAATGTTTTTTGGGCATAATACAATTCTAAAAGAAGTACTCAATTATTTTCTTGATTTTGATATTACGGATGGAAAGAAATTAAAAGATTTATCGAAAGTAGCTAAAGAAAATTTAAAACAGAAAGAGAACAATTTTGAAACGACATCTGAATCCCTTTTTTCGCAATTAAAAGAACGAATCTCAAAAGATAATATATTAAAATATTCAGAAGAAACTGGAGCAAATAAAGGAGGAACACCTGATTTTGATGTACATGTAAGCGAAGACGATTTACTTTTTGCTCTTAGGTTAATAGTAAAAATTGGAGAAATTAATGTTCCTATTAGCAATAATGGACTAGGATATAACAATTTACTTTACACTGCTTTAATTTTGGCAAAAATGCAAATTGAAAGTCAAAGTAGTTATTATGGCGAAAATGCGAAAGTGTTTCCAATTTTGGCGATTGAAGAACCAGAAGCACATTTACACCCATCAATGCAATTTAAATTTTTAAAATTCCTTAAAGACAATATTGACAAAGATGGAAAAGTTAGACAGTTATTTGTCACTACACATTCTACTCATGTTACATCTGCTGCTGATTTAGATAATATCATTTGTTTGTACAAAGGACTATCTGGTGAATTCAAAGTAGGCTATCCTGGAAAAGCATTTGGAGAAAATAGCGATTCAAAAAATTATGTCAAAAGATTTTTAGACGCAACTAAGTCAAATATGTTGTTTGCAGATAAAGTAATTTTTGTAGAAGGACTAGCAGAGCAAATTTTATTACCTGCAATGTCTGCTTACAAATTCTTTAACGAAGAAAAAAAAATCACAAATGAGGACGAGATAATTAATCAACATATATCAATAATTTCTGTAGACAGTAGGACATTTAAACATTTTTTAAATCTTTATTCACACTCAGACTGTAATGATTCTGCAATTCAAAAAAAAGTCGTGTGCATCACAGATGCTGATCCAGAAGAAAAAGGAAATGATAATAAATGGAGAGGGTGTTTTCCATTCCAATTAAAAAAGAATTCAAATTTCAAATATTTAGCAACTCATGTTACAGATATGAAGAATGACTATGAATCAAAATTTGAAAATATAAGAGTATATCACCCTGAAGATGGAATGGGGAAAACACTAGAGTATGAGTTAGCAAGGTATAATCCAGCTAGTGAATTGCTTATAACAGAATGTTTTCCATCTAGCAATAGTCCACATACGAGTGCAAACTTTAAAATTTTGCAAGATGAAGTTTCAAAAAACGACAAAGACTACCGTAATTTACTAGCAAAGTATAAGTCAATATTGACAACTGCTGACCAAAGTAAAAAATATGAAATATTAGAGACTAATATAATAGAAAGTCAGTATCAAGATGATGATAAATCAAAAGCAATTATTTCCGCAATATATTATAATGTTGTAAAAAAACTTAAAGGAGAACACGCTCTTTATTTAGAAAAGAATCTTCGTAAAGATTTATTAAGTGAATCACCGACATTTATTGTTCCAGATTATATTGAAAATGCTATTAATGAAATATTAAAATAAGACATGGCAACAATACATGAATTACCCCCAATATTAGAAAAAATTGATATTCCTTTCAAAATATCTGCTGGACCAGGTGCTGGTAAAACAACATGGTTAGTAAGTCATGTCCAAAATGTCCTGAAAAATTCTTCAAATTTAGGTAAAACTCAAAAAGTTGCTTGTATTACATACACTAGAATGGGCGCTGATAATGTAGATAAGAAGGTAAAAAAACTTACAGGTACAAATAGATTAGATATTGGTACAATTCATAGTTTTTTATACCGAAATGTAATAAAACCATTTGCTTATTTGATTTCATATGATGAAGAGGGAAATGAATTGTTTTGTGTTGAAGAACTAAGCGGGCATACTGAACATAGACCTAGTTTTGATAGAATTAGTAGCTGGATCAATCGAATCGGCAATAAATATATCTATTTATATGATCAGAAAAAGGCAGATAGTAAAGGATATACAAATTTAGCGATGACATGTAAATTACTACAAGAATTCGAATGGGTACTTTCTGGAAATCAATTAAAAGGAAAACTAAGAAAAAATAATTATAGTAATTTAAAATTTCCCTCTTCAAAACTGTATGAATACAAACAAGCTTGCTGGAGTAAAGGAATTATGCACCATGAAGATGTGTTATACTTTACTCATTATATTTTTAATAAAAGTCCAAGGGTCATAGAATTTATAAGTAATAAATTCCCATATCTTTTTTTAGATGAATTTCAAGACACAAATCCTTTACAGACTTGGATAATTTCTGAAATTGCAAAAAAAGGGAGTACGATTGGGGTAATCGGGGATCCCGCTCAATCTATTTTTGAGTTCGCAGGTGCCCGACGTAAAGATTTTCATGATTTTCATCTACCAGAGATACAACATTTCAAAAAATCGCATAATTACCGTAGTACTATAAAAATAATTGACTTTTTAAAAAAATTACGAAATGACATTGAGCAAAAGCCAAAGGATGATGCAAAATTAGGTGAAGAAGTAGTTATTATTGTTTCTGATGCAGAATATGCAATTTCATATGTTGAAGGCTTAAACAATGAAGATTTTGTTATATTATGCCGTTCAAATAATGACATTAATAAGTTAAAGTCTTTTTTCAAATATAGTGAAGGTTCCAATTTGATAAATCTACTTTACACACAGGATAATGTCTACAAAAGATCTATGTTTATTCACTCATTAATTAAAGCTTACGACTTTAATGAAAATCTAGAATTTAAAGAAGCAATTAAAGAAATTAAAAAATACTTTAAAACAAACATCATAATAGATGGTTTCGAAAAAAGAAAGCTAGTGATTGAAATAATTGACTATTTAAAAAATAATTCAGATTCAACTATTGAAGACATTTACAAATATTTGCATCCAATAGTTAAAAGATATTCAATCGGCTTACCTGGTTTGCAAAAAGTAAAAGACGTTCATAAATCACCTTTTAAAGATTTTCTACCATTTCTTTCTAAGCAAACAAAAATTAGTAGTAAAATTAGAACTATCCACCAATCAAAGGGCGGTGAGTTTACGCATGTGTTATTGTACTTAAATGATAAAATAGATAAAAATGGAGATATTAGAAAAAAACTAGAAAATATTTTAGAAGATTATATATTTAATGCTAAATCAAATATTGTTCTTGATTCAGAAATTGGTGAAGAAACTCGTTTAGTATATGTTGCTTGTAGCAGAGCACAGGCAAGGTTGTTTATTAATGTTCCAAGATTGTCACAAGAGGAAGAAATTAAAATGAATAAATTTGGAATAAAAGTTGAAAGAAAATAAACTTGCAAAAAATGTTTGTTATTAGAAATTAAGAATTTTACGCTATGTTTAATGGTTATAATAATATGAGTGGATTTAAATTGATTGCAATAAGACCATTAATTGGTTGTGATAGAAAGTTCTTGAAGAATTTAAAAGAATGTCAGATTTATAAATTCTATAATGACTTTCAATTTTTAGATAAAGATGGTTTATCTATTAATAACTTAAATTTCGTCAAAAGTTTAGAAAATAAAATTTTCAGTAATGAGGTTGACAAAATTGAATATGATTCAGTAGTTCCTGAGGGTTTGTACAATTTAAATTCAATAAATTCAAACACTATAGATGTTAATATCTCTGCTATAGTTGGAAAAAATGGAAGTGGAAAAAGTACAATTGTTGAACTTTTTAGTCTCTTTATATTTTGCTTATCAAACCAGCTGGATTTAATTAATATTGAAAAGTTTAAAAAAAATCACAATTTAAATCATGAAGATATAAAAAGGCTAGAAACTGAACTAAATAGTTTTGAATCATTTAATTGCGAATTATATTACTTTCTTGAAAAGAAAATTTATTGTATTACTAAAGATGGTAATATATTTAGTCTGAGAACATTTGAAGCTTCTGAAGAAAGTAACAAAAAACAATTTGAATTAATTTCGGACAGCAATATTGATCTATCAAAAAAACTCAATGAGATTGAAAAAATAGATTTTCTTAGAGATTCATTTTTTTATTCAATACTAGCTAATTATTCCTTGTATGGTTTAAATACAAATGAAATAGGTATTTGGTTAAAATCAATTTTTCATAAAAATGATGGTTATCAAACACCGATTGTTTTAAATCCAATGCGAACTGAAGGTTTGATTGATATTAATAGATTAACATATTTATCAAAATCACGTTTATTAACAAATCTTTTTAGAAAATTAGAAGATGAACAAAAAGAAGAAGATAGTTTAAGAAATTTAGTTAACAATAAGATCGTAAATAAATTAATATTAAAATTAGACTTAAATAAATTTAAAGTTGTTGAAGACGGAAATTTAAAAACTGACCAGATTCCTAAATACTTATTAAAAATAGATGAAAAATATATTTATCTTGAATATACAGAAAAATATAAAGAGAATCACTTATCTATACTAATTAGTGCTTTTTTTCCCAAGTATCCTAGCTTAGATATAATAGATTCTAGCTTAAAAAAAATAAGCATTGAGTATATTCTGCGAAAAGCATTTGATATTATAAAGACATACCCAGAATATAAAAATTATTCTAAAAGAGTTTTTAGAACAAATTCCATAAAAGACGTAATAAAAGAATGTTTTGATAAACTAGCCACAGATTATACGCATAGCACCTTTAAAATAAGGCAGGCCATAAATTTCTTGATTCATAATTTTTATGACTTGTCTTCATCAATAAATAAAGAATATCTTCTTTCTACTAAAAACAAAAAAGGTATTACGGATATTATTAATGAAAATATTGAGAATTTTATAGCTAAGGATAAAGTAAAATTAGATCAAAATTTCAAGATAAATAATGATATCGATTATGAATATAACATGGAAATCATCTATAAGAAGCATTACCTTATTAATTATTTACCGCCTTCTTTTTTTGAAATTGATTTTGAATTTAATGAAAATGGATTTTTTAAAGATTTAAGTTCTGGAGAAAAACAGATGATTTACAGTATCAACTCGATTATCTATCATTTATTAAATTTAAAATCTATAGAATCAGAAGAAAGAATAACATATAAATATTTCAACATTGTTTTAGATGAAATTGAAATATGTTTTCATCCTGAATTTCAGAGAATTTTTACATACGAGTTATTAAGATCAATTAACTCAACAAATATGCTCCTTGATGGTGTAAATATTGTTTTTTTAACACATTCTCCTTTTATTTTATCTGATATTCCATCAGCCAACATATTGCATTTAGATAATGGAAACATTCTCAAATCAGGTCAAGAAACATTTGGTTCAAATATACATGATCTTCTAGCTAATGATTTCTTCCTTGAAAATGGTTTTATGGGAGAGTTTACTAAAAATGAAATAAATAAAGCAATCGAACATTTGAATGTTCTAAAAATATCTAATAATATTCAATCTTTAGAAACCGAAATTAGGAATTCAACATCTAAATCTAAACAAGAACAGCTTCAAAAAAAATTAAAAAGTATTGACATTATTAAAAATAATAGGCTTTTAAATTTAACTAATCTCCTAGATTCAAAGTATAATAGCGAGTATTGTAGGAAATTAATTGAATTAGTAGGAGAACCCCTGCTAGCAAGTAGTTTAATGGAACTGTATGTTCAGGCATATCCGTCTGAGAAAGATGATTTTATTCAATATCAAATTGAAAGACTTATAAAATTGAAAGGATAATGATAGCAATACATATTAATAAAGTTAAGGTTGTTCAAAAACAATTTTTATCTGAAATCGAAAATCAAAGAATAAAGGCTCTTAAAAATCTAAATTCTTTAAATGTTGCCACAGTTGCAGGATCTGACAAAACTTATCTTGAAAGTGTAATATCACTTTTTCATGTAAATTCAGATATTTTATTATGGGATTCAGCTAAACTATCTAATGTAAAAACTTCACTTGGTAATGTGCCACTTGTTACTAAAAATTATAAAGGAGTAGCTAAACAAGTAAAAAGTGACATAAAAAATAAAATTTTAAAAGCACTAGGTTACACCGAACTAAGAAGTAAATTTTATCCCAAATATTTTAAAGAAATAGGAATTAAAGCTTGTGTTTATTGTAATTCTCAATTAACAATATCAGCTATCAAAAATTCCAAAAATGAATACTCTGCAAAATTTGATGTTGATCATTATCATTCTAAAGACGACTACCCTTTTTTAAGTATCTGTTTATTCAATTTATATCCAGCTTGCGCATCTTGTAATAGATTAAAAAGTACGAACATAGTTGAATTTGATTTGTATTCTAATGAATTAAATAAAACTACAAGTTCAGAATATAAATTTAAGCTAGACGCGTACTCTAAAGCAAAATATTTAACAACTAAAGATTCAGATGTAATTAACTTTACTTTTGTAGAACCGGTTTACTTATTAGGCGGAAAAGCATTTAATGAATTATTTCATATTGAAGGAATATACAAAACACAAAATGACCTAATTGAAGAATTAATAATTAAAAGTCAAATTTACAATAAAGCTTATTTAAAAACACTAAAATCTAATTTCAGTAAGTTATCATTACATCCTGAATTGTTTAAAAGAACTTTAGTCGGCAATTATACAGAAGATAAAGATTTGCATAAAAGGCCTATGAGTAAATTAATGATGGATATTGCTAAAGATCTTGGATTAGTTAAATAAAATGTATTGGTATTATTACATAAAAAAATAAGACTTCCAAATTATGATATTACAAAATAAAAAAAATATACTACCAAAGCAATACTGTATACGTGAAGTTTTAAACCGAATTTAAAAGACATAAATATGTATTTAACTATTGAGCAATCGAAGAAGTTGTTTGAAGAATTTTTTGAAAATATAAAAATAGATTATACTGAAAAATTCGAATTCCTCTCCAAGCTTATAGAAGGCGATGATTGGTCTTTCGTCATAAAATCTCATGCGCTTATCGAATCTTTAGTAACCGAATTAATTGTAGCAAAAATTTCAGAAATTGAACTAAAAAAAGTCATAGAAAGAATGCCATTGCATGGAGAAACTGTTAGTAAAGTTTCAATACTTAAAATTTACCAATTAGTTACTCCAGAAGAAATAAAATTTATTTGCAAGCTTTCAGAAATTAGAAATAGTATTGTCCACAAATATGAAAATATTGACTTCACATTTGAAAGATATGTATCAACATTAAATACTGAAAATAAAAAGAATTGGAAAAAACTACTAACTAATGAAAATATAGATAGAGACAAAATGGAAAAGTTAATTTTAGAACAGCCAATGATGGCAGTTTGGTTTAACCTTTTCTATTTTATTATTCATTCGTTAAGTACGATAAATGAAATTAAAAATATTAAACGATTACACGACGAAGCAGAAATAACAACAAAAGAATTTCTTAAAATAATAAAGGAACACGAATAAAGTAATCATATAATAAATCAGGAGTATGGAAATTTAAAGCTTTAATCCATGTCAACGTTTACCTAAAACTACACTTTTCAAAATTCTACAACATTAGTAAATGCAAAACATTTGCTACAATTATACTAACTTTCAATAATTTAGAATGAAGCACATAAAAAGAAATTTTCTTTTTCATACACAATTGAAAAAAGATAATGTAATAACAGGAGAATTAGAAAATGTAGAAATGAGTAAAATCGACCAAAATTTTCTTAAGAAAAATTCAAAAGATAAATTTGTTGTCATAACCACAGATTCAGATGAAAAAATCTTTAGTTTTATTTATAATGATAATGGGAATCAATGTATGATTCCGGTTCCTGATTTTTCATTGGTTAATTTCAATTTCGCCTATAATCTTAACATACAGCGAAAAGAACTACGTAAAAGTTTGGTTAAAAATCTATCTAATATTTCAAGCGCCAGTGAAATTAGTTTTAATTTCGCTTACGATTACCATGGGACTGCAAGCGCATGTATAATTAGTTTATTTACATCTATTGAATGTTTTATTAATGATATAATACCGGAAGAATTTGAATATAAAATTGATAGTGACAAAAAAACAGAGATTTATAATAAAAGTCAAATTCAATACTCAATTTCATTTAATGATAAATTAACAAAAGTATTACCACTGGCATTAGGAGTAAATTTCTTCTCAAAACCAAGTCCAACAAATGCTCATATTCATAACCTTAGAAATCTTAGAAATGAAATCATTCATACAAAGTCAGATATAACAGGACAAAATCATGTAGAAATTTTAAAAAAACTTTTAAACTTTAAATATGAGGAAACTTTTAATGCAACATTTAAATTATTAAATTTTTATAAAGAAGGATTTATTGAAGAATGTCCTTGTAATGATTCGTGGTAATTAACAACAACGACTATTTATTAATCTACAACGAACACAAACTAAAAATTAATTATATATCAATTTTGATCCACCTATTTTACTCTTAAAAAATAATATGAGTTTAATTTTATATAATCAGAAACTTAAACTATGAAAAAGAGCATAACTATTCCTGACGCAATGGAAAAGGCAATGAATGATTTTTTGGATAATCCTGATATAATTTTCGCTGACGATACAGAACATTTAAAATTTCGATATGGTGCTTTTGATAAATTGAAAGACTGGAAAAAAAACCGGAATTGTATAGTTAAAAATTGTAGCAATATTAGCATTGAAAGATCACATACAATACAAAAAGCGGGATCAATTAAGCAAATTGCTGAAAAAGGTTATGTTTTGAGTCCAGCTTTTAATTACAAAACGGAAAAAATTGAATTAAAAAAAATCGGAATTAATGAAGCTTCGACATTTCCTGGCTATTGTAATCTTCACGAAAACTTATTTAATAATTTTGAGCAAGCCAAAGATTTAAAAACAGATGAAGATTTTGGGCTTCAATTATATAGGACTGTATGTAGAGAAATAATAATAAATAAAAATCACCTCAAACGATTTGATTCCCTTGTTTCCAGCTACAAGATTTTTCGAGATAAGAAAATACAAGAGACCACAATTGCAAAATTAGATCATAATATTTTTGAATCATCTCCAATAAAAATAAAAAAAATTTCCATAGAGAGTTTCGACTATCGGCTAAAAGCTGTCTCGGAACGTAGAAAAGAGATTATAAGATATCTTAATGAATTTCTATATATTTATCATAATGCAATTCTTCACGATCTACAAAAGAAAAAATTTGGAAAAATTGCATTTATAGGAATGCATTTTGATGTACAAATTCCAGTCGCAATAGCTGGGAGGGGAAATTTCATAATAAATCTGAGAACAAAAAGAAAAAATATCGAAGTAATATTCAATGTATTACCATATGAAGATAAGACATATATAATTATATCGAGCCTAAAAAAAAACTCTAAACAGTTAAGCAACTATATGTCATATTTTGCATGGAATTCATTACAAGTAATAAACATGATTGAAAGTTGGATGATTCATGGCACTGACCATTGGTTTTTAAAACCAAGTGTGTGGAATTCCTTAAATTTTAATCTTCAAAGAAAAATTTTAGACAAATCTAATGACTTCAAATATAATATTGGAAATGAATTAGAATATACTATTTTCAAAGAAATTAAGATGGAAGTTATTCAGGAAATGGAAAATAATTATGAAAAACTAACTCAACCTCTAATTGATTTACTACAGAAGGAAAAAATAAAATTTGATCTTTAAATTAAAAATATTTGCAATAGATTTGGTTTCAAATAAAATTTAAATTTTTCAAATCATCTAAAAAATGGTTCGAAAATTGTCCCGTTAGGGCTACTAGGAAGTGCTTCGTACAAATTTTGAGCTTCTTAATTAAAAATGTGTTCTGTAGAACTAAAAAACGCTATAAAAGTGGATTTTTAATTTTTTCTAGTAGCGGGAACAGTACTCGACCCAAAATATTTTCAAACAGCTCCTCTGTCCATCTCTTATAAAATTATTTAAGAAAGAATCTTAAAGTAATCCGTTCATTCAAATCAACTGATCACTCTAAGCAACCTCCCCATAACCGGCCAAAATCAAAATAAAACTAACTAACTAACTAACTAACTAACTAACTAACTAACTAACTAACTAACTAACTAACTAACTAACTAACTAACTAACTAACTAACTAACTAACTAACTAACTAACTAACTAACTAACTAACTAACTAACTAACTAACTAACTAACGTACTTGGACTACAGCTACATACATACCTAATCAACCTCAT
>NZ_LVEN01000026.1 GCF_001686925.1 Flavobacterium piscis | reverse complement strand
GCTACAAAATAAATCATTCCTTTGGAATTTTATAAAGAGTTCCTAACAAATGAGATATAACAACGTTCCGAAAAATTCTTAAGCTGAAAACTATACAAATCTAAAACCGAAAACCGTGACCCAATACCGTGACTGAAAACTGCAACTCCTAGCCCAGATTGAAGAGGAAAAACCAGAGCAAAAAAATTGGATTTCTTGTTAAAAAAAACGACTGAAAGAAGCTCTTTTTGCAACATTAGAAATGCTTTTTTTTCTGTCCCGATAGTTATCGGGANNCTGAAACTGTGACTGAAAACTAATTAAGCATTAAAATTATCAATCTCTTCCTGAACAACTTCCCAATCAAGAAGTAGTTGATCTAAATCTTTTTTCTTTTTGTTGTATGCGGTGAAAAAAGAAGCATCTTCGATATGTTTATCATAATTAGAAAGCAACAATTTATCATCGTGCTGAATGTCTTTCTCTAATTGTTTGATCTGACTTTCGACCTTGCTTAATTTGTTTTGTAGTGCTTTACCTTTTTTCTGATCTTCGTAAGAAGTTTTATTACTTTCTTTAGGAGCAGCGGCTTTTGCAACATCTTTTTTCTCGACTTCACGCATGTTTTCGAGATTGCGTTGCTCTAAGAAATAATTGATATCTCCTAAATATTCTTTTATTTTTTGATCTTTGAATTCGTAAACGATATTCGACATTCCCTGAAGGAAATCCCTGTCGTGAGAAACCAATAATAAAGTTCCGCCAAATTTTTGAAGTGCCGCTTTTAGAACGTTTTTAGATTTAATATCCAGGTGATTCGTAGGCTCATCCATAAGCAAAACGTTGATAGGCTGCAATAATAACTTACAAAGTGCCAAACGGTTACGCTCGCCTCCTGAAAGCACTTTTACCTTTTTCTCTACATCATCGCCACGGAATAAAAATGAACCTAACATGTCACGAACTTTAGATCGGTTGGTATCCATTGCCGCATCTTCCATGGTTTGAAGCAAAGTAATTTCACCATCAAGATATTCGGCCTGATTTTGAGCAAAGTAACCCAACTGAACGTTATGACCTAATTTGATATTTCCCTGATATTCGAATTCGTTTACAATAGCTTTGATAAAAGTTGATTTTCCTTGTCCGTTCTGACCCACAAAAGCAATTTTACTTCCGCGTTCTACCAGTAAATCAATATCTTTTAAAATAACTTTATCGCCGTAAGCTTTTGTAACATGTTCAGCTTCTACCACTACTCTTCCTGGCTCTTTTGAAACGGGGAAAGAAATATTCATAACCGAATTGTCGTCTTCATCAACTTCAATTCGTTCTACTTTGTCTAATTTTTTAATCAATGATTGCGCCATTGAAGCTTTTGAGGCTTTTGCACGGAATTTCTCAATTAACTTTTCTGTTTCTTCAATTTTCTTTGCCTGATTTTTTTGAGTTGCCAATTGCTTCTCGCGAATTTCATGACGTAATTCTAAATATTGAGAATATGGTTTATTGAAATCGTATGCTTTTCCTAACGAAATTTCAATCGTACGATTCGTAACATTATCAAGGAACATTTTATCGTGCGAAACGATTACTACAACTCCGGGATAATTACGAAGAAAACCCTCTAACCAAATAATACTTTCTATATCCAGGTGATTCGTAGGCTCATCCAAAAGCAAAACATCATTGGATTGTAATAATAGTTTCGCCAACTCGATACGCATTCTCCAACCTCCTGAAAATGTTTCGGTTTGGTTATTAAAAACTTCTCTTTTGAAACCCAATCCTAAAAGAATTTTCTCTGTATCACCTACATAATTGTAACCTCCAAGAAGTTCAAAACGATGTGTGTAATCTGATAAGTCTTCGATGATCTGGCTGTATTCTTCACTTTCATAATCGGTTCTGGTAACCAATTGATGATTGATTTGTTCCAGTTTTTTTTCTACAATTTTTATCTCTGTAAAAGCCTCGTAAGCTTCTTCAAGAACCGTTCTTCCTTGTTCAAAATCGATATCCTGACGTAAAAACCCCATTCTGATATCTTTCTCCTGAGAAATAACTCCTGAATCTGGTGCAAAATCTCCTGCCAGCATTTTAAGCATAGTTGATTTTCCCGCACCGTTTTTACCAACAAGACCAACTCGGTCTCCGGCACCTAAACGAAAAGTAACTTCTTCGAATAAATAAGTACCACCAAAAGAAACCGATAAATTGTGTATATTAAGCATGTAATGTTATTTTATAACTAATTGATTGTGTAAATTTACACTCCCAAATCAATGGGTAATTTTAATTTTTTGCAAATGTTAAAAAAAGGATCGAAACTAAATAGTATTTTAACAGGAAGTTGTCCAAAATGCCAAAAAGAAAGCATGTATTCAGACAAAAATCCGCTTCACCTGACTAAAGTTCTAAAAATGAACGACCATTGCAGTCATTGTGGATTTAAATATCAAATTGAACCATCGTTTTTTTATGGTGCGATGTATGTAAGTTACGGATTGAATGTTGCCGTAGGAATTGCTGCTTTTATTATTTCGTTTGTTTTTTTTAAAGCTACAATCGAAGAATCATTTATTGCAATAGTAATTGCCCTGATCGTATTGTTTCCTTTTGTTTTACGACTTTCAAGAAATCTTTACATTAATATGTTCGTTTCTTATGATCCTAAGGCCGGTCAGAAATAAGACTTTTTAGATATCTCTTATGAAATCTTTTAATATCAATTTCACGAGTTAAAGGAATTCCGTTTTCGATGTAATCATATAATACTTTTGCCATTGATGGCCCAAGCATTACTCCTCGGGTTCCTAATCCGTTTAGAATATGGAGTGATTTAAACTCCTCATGTGATCCTATCAAAGGTCTTCTGTCTTTTACTGTAGGACGGACTCCGCCATAATGCTCGACAATTTCAAAATCGCAATTAACAATTTCTTTAATTCGATTTATTAATTCCTGTTTTCCTGCTTCGGTAGGTAAATCGGTTTTATCTTCCCAGTTATAAGTTGCCCCTACTTTAAACAAATCATTACCCATTGGCAATATGAAGACGCTTGTGTTCATAATAACATCCAGATCTAAATCGGGAGCTTTTATTACAAACATCTCACCTTTTGTACCGTCAAGTGGTAAATAATTAAAAAAAGGATTTTTATGCAATCCGAATCCTTCTGCAAAAACAATATTGCGTGCCTTAATATTTTTATATTGAATTCCATCATCGAAGAACTCAATATAACCATAATCAAAAAACTGATTTAAAAGCAAATCATTCTCTTGCAAATATTCTCTGTAAGTATCCAAAAGAAGCATTGTATCTACATAACCGGTATGCAGCACTTCACCATAATCATAAGGAGAATCGATTCCTTTATATTTTTTTGATATTATTTTTGTAGATAAAAATGGTGCCAGATTTATTTTATCCGAAGCCGCAAACCAATTGTTTTGTTCTTCTATAGAAAAAAATTTCCTAAGTATAGGAAGCTTAAAATTAAACTTGGTTTGTAGTTTTGATTCTATATGATCATAAAAATCATTCATGATAACCAATTGTTCCTGTGCATTCCAAACTTCGCTAAATCTCTTTAATATAACCGGATTATAAAAACCTCCGGCAACTCTTGAAGATACCTGAGACATATTATCTACTATTAAAATAGATTTATTGTTTTTAAGGGCAATTTCTGCAAAAGAAATTCCGGCCAATCCGGATCCGACAATTAAATAATCTAACATGTGTAAAGGATAAAATATAAAAAACTCTTAATACAAAGGTACTAAGAGTTTTTGTTTTAATGTTATTTAGATACTTAGTAGTTCCA
>NZ_LVEN01000025.1 GCF_001686925.1 Flavobacterium piscis | reverse complement strand
ATTAAAACGTCTTGAATTTAAAATCTGATCAAATGAAATTGGAATGGCAGAATTCTTATCATTAAAAGCTTTTCCTTCGTGCAATACTTCCCTGGCGTCAGGAAAGAAAACCCAGAATAACTCTATGTAATCCTTCTCATCAGCGTTCATGGTATACACATCTGGAGTAACAGGACAAATGCCAAGTAGCCTGTATTTTAACTCGCTTTGTCGTTTGTCAAAATACCAATATCCTTTTATTTTATATTGTGTAACATCAGCAGCTGTTAAATCTTGTTTTAAAATGTATTCCGCAGGGACTGATCTTGTAGGTCCAACTGTTTCATCAACATAAGTAACAGATTTCTTTTTACCAGTGCCGGTAACCACTTTTTTCTTTACAACACGAGTTCTGTAATCATCCGGATATTGATTGATTAATTCTCTCCCAGCATCTGTAGTATCTACTCGGGATAATGCACCCTGAATGTCTTTCAATGATTTTTTAGTATTAAAATAACTGTCGCTGTAAACTTCGGTTATTCTGCCACTTCGAATTCCTCTGGTTAGAACATCATAAAGCGAACGTCTGTCAGAACCAATATTAGCAGTGTCTACAGGAAAGTATAAAGGAAAATTGATTTTTTCGTTTAAATCAATAATTTCCCATACCGTTTTCCCCATCAGAACATCCCTGTCATCTACATAACCATAAGAGAGAGGCTTATCATTATCCGAAATTCTCTGTGCTGCACTCTTTATTCCAATTTGGTCAGCTGTTTTTGCATTAAGTAGATTTGATTGTGCATTTGAAACAAAACCTGCTGTAACAAAAACCATAAATATTAAAAAAATTTTCCCTTTCATCATAACACTTTTTAGTAAACAAAGCTAACGAAATAATTATCATTTTATTGTTATTTTCCTACAATTAACGCAAATTTTTTCATTCAAACATAAACATTGAC
>NZ_LVEN01000024.1 GCF_001686925.1 Flavobacterium piscis | reverse complement strand
TTTTATTTTATATTGTGTAACGTCAGCTGCTGTTAAGTCTTGTTTCAGAATATATTCAGCCGGAACAGATCTTGTTGGGCCAACATTTTCTTCAACATAAGAAACAACTTTCTTTTTACCAGTACCAGTAACTACTTTTTTCTTCACAACACGTGATTTGTAGTCATCCGGATATTGGTTGATTAACTCTCTACCAGCATCTGTTGTATCAATACGAGATAATGCACCTTGAATGTCTTTCAAAGATTTTTTAGTATTGAAATAACTGTCGCTATATACTTCAGTTATTTTGCCGTTTTTAACAGCTTTCGTCAAAACGTCGTAAAGAGAGCGTCTATCAGAACCAATATTAGCCGTATCTACCGGAAAGTACATTGGAAAATTGATTTTTTCATTTAAATCAATGATTTCCCAAGTAGTTTTTCCCATCAAGATATCTCGATCATCTACATAACCATAGGCTAAAGGCTTATCGTTATCTGAGATAAGTTGCGCAGGAGTTTTAAGTCCTATCTGAGCAGGTGTTTTCGCATTTAGCAAATTAGATTGCGCATAAGAAGAAAAACCTCCAGCGATAGAAACAATAGCTATTAAAAAATTTCTTACTTTCATCGTGGTATCGTTATAAGATATTGAGTGTAGTTTTAACTACTTTTATTATTGTATTTCGAAAATTACCGGAGCAGTTCTTGGCAGTAAATAACTACCAGCTCCAACAAGTTTAGTTTTAATTTCAGAAATAGTAACCTGGTCTCCTTTTCCTGCTCTTGAAAGTACTTGTTTACATTGTGCATTTAATCTGTTACCAGAAACAACAACAGTAGGCTGTCCTGCAATTTTCATATTAAATCCAACAACATCTAAACCAACTTCAAAATCAAAGTCATTTAATTTAGCGCCAATAGTAGCAACTTCTAAGTTAGATTTAGGTCCTTTAACAACACCTTGCTCTCCTCTAATTGTACCAGTTGGTCCAGGAATACCTTTAATTCTAAATGTTTTCTTGTCTGTAACTTTATCTCCGTTTGGTAATGTACCAGTAACAGCGATTGTAGCTTCATTACCAGAACCCGGATTCATGTTATATTTCCCTGGTTTACCAGCAGAAGATAATCCCGGAGCACTTGCAACAACTTTGTTGTCAGCAACACCAGCGAATGATACAGAGATTGGGTTAACTACACCTCTATAAACAACATTCATTTTATCAGCAGAAATAGTAGCAGAGTTTGGTCTAGGAACTACAACGTAATTTCCAGCAAATTTAAGTGGAATGTTTTTACCGTCTTCTAAGAATGTAAATTGTCCATTAATAGTTTGCTCACCTACTCCACCAGCAGTTAAAGAGATAACAGCTTGTCCGTTTACAATTTGCCCAGGACCTTGGAAAGAAGTTGGTTTTGTATTTTCGTCATAACGACCTAAAACTACTTTACCAGTTACTTTTTCTCCTTGGAAGTAAGCGTTTTTATCTAAAACAACAATTGCCTGATAATTGCTATAAGAAGCAGCAGCAACTGCAGCTTTTCCTAAAGCACTATTGTAAACATCTGATTCTACTTTTTTAACGTCATTTTGCCAAGCTGAAAGTTTTGCAACTGAAGCTACAGCAGGAAATCCTTTAAAGTGGTAAGATAAATATTTATCTTTTACTCCATCTTTATTTTTTACATCAGAAACATCAAATTTTTTCTCAACCTCCGCAACAATTGCAGAATATTTTTTGTCAGTTCCTAAAGCAGCTTTAATATCAGCTTTATACTTTTCAATTTTTGAGATAATTTCAGTCCCTTTAGCGCTATATCCTTCTCCTTTAAACCAACTATCGATATTGTCTCCTTTATCCATAGCTTCGTAAGGCAATTTACCTGTTTCTTTATCTACATCAAATCCTTTAACAACATCTGTTTTTAAAGTACCAATGTAAGCGTAAAAATCTTTTGTAATTCCTTCAACTTTATGAGCTGTTTCAGAAGCTTTAACAAACTCTCCTTTTGCTTCAGCAGCTTTTTGGTCTAAAGCAGTAAGCATTGAAGCGTTACTTTCTTCTGATGATTTATTTGCGCTTTCGAATTTTTCATTCATTAAGCCAAAAGCAGATAAAACTTCTTTTGACATATTCATTGCTAACATTGCGATGAAAACCAGATACATCAGGTTCACCATCTTCTGTCTAGGGGTTAATTTTCCTCCTGCCATTTTTTCTAATTAGTTCTTTATTAATAAATTTAATATAATAGTTAAAAACTAATTATCCTTTGTTACTCATTGCAGAAAGCATACCACCATAAACACTGTTCAAAGAAGCAATGTTTGCAGTCATAGATTGCATTTGTTCTTTTAATTTAGAAGCATTTTCGGCAATTTCGCTATTTGCTTGTGCGTTTCTTGAAGCACTTTCTAATTGTACTTTATATAAACTGTTCAATGATTCCATTTGTGCAGCAGCCATAGACATTTCTTCAGCATATTTCTTTTGTCCTGCAATAGAATCTACTGTTGGAGAAATAGCTTTTGCAGCTCCTTCGAAATTTTTGATGCTGTTTCCTAAGCTTGCCATTAACTCACCGTCAATTTTAGCTTCTTTCAACATTACATCAAGTTTTTGTGACAATAATCCCTGAGCATCAACAGGAGCTTCAACTTTATCCGATTTTTTTCTAGCCTGACCGTTAGCTAATTCCGGGTAAACAAGAGTCCAGTCTAATTCATCATCAACAGGATCAAAAGCAGACAATGCAAAAATAAACGCTTCTACACCAAGACCAACAATCAACATGATACTAGCACCTTGCCAGTGTTGCAACTTGAAAAGTGCACCGATGATTACTACTGCCGCTCCCATACCATAAGCGAAATTCATTGTTTTTTTACTTAATAATGCCATAATACTTTTTTTTAG
>NZ_LVEN01000023.1 GCF_001686925.1 Flavobacterium piscis | reverse complement strand
CTAACTATGCAAACATAGGAGCTCGCAAAGTTTTTTCGCAAAGTTCACAAAGGTTTTTGAGATAACAATTTCTTTAGAAGTTCACAAAGCTAATTCCTTGCATCATTTTATTTTACTAGGTGTCGAAAAAAAATTTGTGCTAATTTGTGGAATTTGTGGTTAAAAAAACTTTCTCGCCGATTTTAGTAGATCAAAGTAGATTTTTCAAAAATCAGATCATTTATCCCTGATACTTATCTCATCTCAAGTTTCAAAAAAAAAATTGGGCTAATTCGTGCAATTCGTGGCAAAAAAACTTTTATGCATTTCACTGCAAAAAAAGGTCACAATTTTATCCATTAAAATTATAATGGGAATTTTATAAACTATTAGAGAAAAGCTAAAACGATATTTTTGAATTAAAATATAATATTTGTTTTACCAAATTCTAGTTTTTTACTAAATCACCAAAATACAATGATTCGCACCATAAAATTACCGTTTTATGCTAAACTTGCTTTTATATTAGTTAGCTTCATCTCATTTGCTTTTATATTTTGTGCCGGAAAAGACATTATTACTCCAGTCTTAATGGCCTTTCTATTTTCTGTATTATTAGTACCCATTTTTACTTTTTTGCACACACGATTAAAATTCCCCAGGCATCTTGCCGCAGCATGCTGTATCTTAATTTTTGCTGCATTTATTGTAGGTATTTTAATCTTTATCTCTTACCAGGTTAGTGATATTGCCAATGATTTTGATACGATAAAAAAGAATGCGAATGCATTTATAACCGATATTCACAAATTTGTAAAAGACAATTTTCATGTAAGTATTGGCGAGCAAAAAAAATATATTGATACCGTTGCAAAAGATTCTGTGCAAAACGGAAAAGCAACTATAGGATCTGCATTAGTATCTATAACAGATCTTCTTGTAGACTGTACCATTATCCCTATTTATACCTTTTTGTTTCTATTATATAAAGATCATTTTATTTTGTTTTTGGCAAAACTTGTAGACAAAGAAGATCATGCCAGATTAAAAGATATTTTATCACAAATTAAAGTTTCTATTAATAATTACATTGTTAGTCTGATTTTGGAGATGATAGTCGTATCTGTATTAACAGCTTTAGGACTTTGGATCATCGGAATTAAATATTTTATATTATTAGGATTGATTACCGGAATTCTTAATCTTATTCCGTACATAGGAATTTTAATTGCCGGAATTATCACTGTTTTGGCATCTTTAACAGGATCTGCAGAAACTTCAATAATAGTGGGTATTTTAATCGTTAACGTAATTGTTCAATTGATAGACAATAATCTGTTAGTGCCTTTGATAATTAATTCTAAAGTAGAAATCAATGCTTTTGTTTCTATCATGGGAATAATTGTTGGTGGTGCAGCCGCAGGAATATCTGGTATGTTCTTAGCAATTCCTCTTTTGGCTATTTTAAAAATTATATTTGACAGAATCGATTCTCTAGAACCCTGGGGCTACTTAATGGGTAATCACATGCCCAGAAAATTTACCTGGAGAATTCGAAAAGTAAAAGTAGAAAACTAAAAAGTATTCCGTTTTTACAATAAAAGTCTTATTAATTTACTATATTCATATCAAAAAAATAACTTTTTAAGCGAGTTTAAATTATCTAATGTCAATAAACACCAAAATAATATTTTTTATTCTCTTGTGCTTTTCTTTGCAAAGTGCCTATGGTCAGGTTGATAAATCAAAGAAAGATACAAACGTAAAAAAGGACAGTACAGAGGTTTATACTAAAATTAAAAATTATTCTAAAAAAAATAAGTTTACTCAAACACTTCATAAATTATTATTCAGGTCGGCTAAAACAAAAAAGAAAGAACCAATTCTGGTACAAAATGACACCACTAATTTTAATGGCAAAATTATTAGAAAAATCATTATTGAAACTTTAGACCCTTTTGGACATTCTCTTACCGATACTGCTCAAAAGCCTAAAAATTGGGGGGAAAGAACCGGAAACAGATTGCATCTTAAAACCAAGAAAATAGCGATTTACAATTTATTATTATTCAAAAGAAATACTCCATACGACACTTACAAAGTACAGGAATCCGAACGTTTAATACGATCTCAGAGATATGTTTCTGCGGTAAGAGTAACAAACAAAGTAGCAGGTGTAGCGTCTGATTCTGTAGATGTTACAATTCGTGTTTTGGATTCCTGGAGCACCATTCCAAAATTTTCAATATCCAGTAATCGTGTTTCTATCGGGGTAAAAGAAAAAGATTTTTTTGGATCCGGACAACAGCTCGAATACCGTTTTACAAATCGCTTTGATGATGGACGCAACGGTAATGACGTCACATATACGGTACCAAATATAAAGAATACCTACATTGGTGCAGTACTGCATTATAATATGGATCTTGATAACAATTATACTAAAACGATCAATATTGAACGTCTCTTTTATTCTCCCCTTACCAAATGGGCTGGAGGTGCTTATGTGGGGCAAATTTTTAGAAGAGATTCCTTGCAGGCGCCAGCGCCAGACAGCTTGTATGCCTTTCAGCCTTTTAAAAACAATTTTCAGGATTTATGGGTGGGACATGCTTCTAAAGTATTTGAAGATGAAAATGGAATCACTAACTTGGTTGCTTCCGGCCGATTCCTTAATATTAATTATAAGGAAAGTCCCTCTCCTCTTTATGACCCAACCAATTTTTATTCAGACGAAAAATTCATCTTAGCCGGTATTGGACTTAACAGACGTAAGTTTATAAAAGAAACGTATCTTTTTAGAAACGGACAGGTTGAAGATGTCCCTATTGGCAGAATTTATGGTCTTACTTTTGGATATCAATATAAGAATACCTTTTGGCGACCTTATGTTGGAGCGCAATTTTCATTTGGAAATTACTATAGATTGGGTTTTTTAAGTATGAATTTTGAAGCAGGAACATTTTTTCATCAATCGAATACTTACCAAACGGCATTCCTGATGGAAACCAACTACTTTACAAAGCTGTATAAAATTGGTAACTGGAAAATAAGACAATTTGTTAATCCTAAGTTTGTTATAGGTGTAAACCGTGAAGATATTATTGGCGATCAATTGAATATCAATGAACAAAATGGCTTAGCGGGTTTTAATAGTGCTATATTTGGCAGCAATAAAATGGTTTTGTCACTTCAGACCCAAACCTATTCTCCTCATGCACTTTGGGGATTTCGTATGAATCCATTCTTTAATTACTCAATTGCTGTATTAGGAAGTCCGAATGATGCAATGGGTAGAAATAAGGCCTATCAAAAAATTACTTTAGGATTATTAATCAGTAATGACTATTTAGTATTTAGTTCTTTTCAGCTTTCAATATCTTATTATCCTTCTATTCCTTTTCAGGGAGACAATGTATTTAAAACAAATACATTTGAAACAACTGATTATGGCTTGCAGAACTTTGAGCTTGCTAAACCAAGGGCTGTTGAATACAGATAATTGAATTTTTTACCTATTTTTTATAAAAAAATAAACTTTATAAAACGTTTTAAAAATCAAATCGTTACAAGAAAACCAAGCAAATATTACTCGTTAAAATGTTTATTTTATCCGACGAAGTGCATTCTGTTTTTATTTTTGGCACAGTATATGAATATCCCTAAACAGGAATAACATTAACATTAAAACTAAAAAAAATGAAAACAATAAAAATAGCAATCGCAGGATTATTTCTTTTGGTTGCAAGCGCCACACAAGCTCAGGTATCAATAAATGTTAATATAGGATCACCTCCTGCTTGGGGTCCTGCAGGATATGCCGAAATGGAATATTATTACTTGCCGGACATTGAAGCATATTATGATGTAAGAGCTTCTCAGTTTATTTATTTTGGAGGAGGAAGATGGATGAGAACAACTTACTTACCAAGACAATATAGAAATTACGATTTATATGGAGGATATAAAGTAGTTTTAACAGACTACCACGGAAGAACTCCTTATACTTACTTTGATCGTCACAGAGTGAAATATTATAAAGGATATCACGGAGCACCTCAAAGACCGTACAGACCAAGAGAAGTTTATGGTTATAATGATCGTCGTAATGATCACAGAGATTACAGACGCCACGATAATAGAAACCATGATAAGCATGACAGACATCATGATAAGCATGATAGACATGATGATGATCACGGACATGGTGGCCATGGAAGAAGATAATTATCTAAAGAGTTAATTTTCAACACAAGAGAGTATCAAATTATTGATACTCTCTTTTTTTTCTTTAAAAATTAACTACTGAAGCATCAATTATTGCACTTTTAACATAAAAGACTAAAAAACAAAGAGTTAAAATAAAACATTCTTAATAAATGCCTTATTTTACTATTCTTATGGCTTATATTTGCAAAAAATTAAATTAAAGAATAACATGAAAAAAAGAGTTTATTTATTTTCGCTTTTAGTAATATCGCTTTTTACATTCTGTACAAACAATGATGACTCAAACAGTGGTAATGAGGCAAAAGATAATACTATCGAAATCAATAATGATATTACCTCTTTAAGTAAAAGACTGGATTATACAAATTCAGGTGTGCTTTCTATTACAGGTTCTTCAGCCGGAAAATTCTCTAAGAGTGCTGAATCATCAACAAACAGTTTACCATTAGTACAAATTGCAGAAGTAAATCCGCCAACAGACAGTAACGGAAGAACTTTGCAAGCCAATCATGTAGCGGTAAACGGAAACTATGCTTATGTAGCCTACACCATGAGTGGTGAAGTTTATTCAGGAGCTATTGATGTTATTGATGTTACAGATCCTTATAAACCCAAATTAATCACATCGGCATTGATTGCCAATACTGATATAACTTCACTAACTTATTCAAACGGAAATTTGATTATTGGAGCAGCAACTGATATTGATAAAAATACTGCATTAACTAGTCCGTCAGTTTTGATTACAATGCAATTAAGTTCCGGCCTGCTTACCGACAAATACACCATAACAGATCTTGAAGGAAAAGTAACTACTGATGTTGCGACAAATTCAAATTCATACTTTGCTACGACAGGAGATCAGGGAAGTTTATTTAAAATAAATAGTGCTACTAAAGCAATAACAGCAAAAGCAACGTTAGAAGATTTACGTTCTGTAGCAATTAGTGGAGACAAAATTGTTACTTTAAGCGGTACTAAGGGAGTTAATATTTATAACGAATCTACTCTTTCATTACAAAAAAGTTTTACAACAGCTACAGATGTTAGCGGTGCAAAAAGAACAATGGATTTTGATGGCACCAAACTTTTAGTATCTGAAGGATATAATGGTTTAGGCGTTTACGATATCAACAGCGGTTCTAAATTACAAACTATTGCACTTGCAACTGCTGGTGAGGATAACGTAACCAATGCTGTTTCTGTAAATGAGGGTTATGCATTTGTTGCCAATGGTGCAGCAGGATTAAATGTGTACAAAACAGGTTCTCAATTGAATTTATTAGGAACAGTAAATATTTTAGGTTCATCAAACTATGTAAAATCAAGTGGTGATTTTATTTATGTTGCAAGCGGAAAAGGTGGTTTAAAAATCATCAAGATGGAAAAACCGAATACTATTTTTGCGGGATGTACAGACTACGGCAGCTATAATCAGGGTCAGAATTTGATTTTAAATTCGAATGAATTAAAATCATACTCAGGTTCTACGGCAATTAGTTCAGCTATGATAAATTCTGGTGCGATATTAACACACTGCGGATCAATCACTGTTCAAAATGGCTTGACTTTAAACAGCGGGGGAACCTTTAATATGAGAGGAACTTTTGCACAAGGTAAATACCAACAACAAAATCCTACAGAGTTAATCATTAACAGTAATGCAGTATTGCAAATTGAAGGTACAGTTGTAATCTGGGGCGATTTAAGATTAAATAGCGGAGCTAAAATTAATTTTATAGGAAACGATTCGTCTATTACCATCTACGGAAAAGTAACAAAAAATAGTAATGTAACCATTACCGGAACTTATAAAGACACAGAAAGTAAATTGAAATAATTGTTTCTGCATTATTTTAGAATAAGAATATAGGTTTATATATTAATTCTTTTAAAAGCTGTTGGATTTTGTCCAGCAGCTTTTTTTTTGAATTAATTTACTTAAAAAAGAAAATCAATAACCAAACATTAACATTTCATTTAAATACTGTTCAAAGATATAATTAGTATTTTTGAAGCTCTTTCAAAACATTTAACTACCGCTATGCGAAAAATTCAGATCCAAATTCTTCTTATTTTTTTAACAGGGATTTCCATTTCTTTTGCACAACAACCACAAAAACCAAGTTCTGTAGAAATTTACAATCAAATTAAAAAACTGAATTTTTTAGGTTCCGTTTTGTATTTGGCTGCCCATCCTGATGACGAAAACACTCGTTTAATTTCTTATATGTCAAATGAGATGAATGCACGAACAGGCTATTTATCCCTGACACGTGGTGATGGAGGCCAAAACTTAATTGGTCCGCAATTGCGGGAACTACTTGGCGTTATAAGAACTCAGGAATTAATCGAAGCCCGAAAAATAGACGGCGGAGAGCAGTTTTTCTCGCGGGCGAATGATTTTGGTTATTCAAAAAATCCCGATGAAACTTTAGAAATCTGGGATAAAGATAAAGTACTTGCTGATGTTGTCTGGACCATCAGAAAATTTCAACCGGATGTAATTATCAATCGATTTGATCACCGTTCACCTGGTACTACACATGGGCATCATACTTCGTCAGCCATGTTAAGCGTTGAAAGTTTTAAACTTACAAATGATCCAAAAATATATCCTGAACAATTAAAATATGTAAAACCATGGCAGGTAAAACGTCAGTTTTTTAATCCATCGTGGTGGTTTTACGGTAGCCAGGAAAAGTTTGATGCGGCTAATAAGTCAAAATTCACCAAATTAGAAACGGGAGTTTACTATAGCGGAATCGGGAAATCGAATCAGGAAATCGCGGCTTTAAGCCGAAGCCGACACCAATCGCAAGGTTTTGGAAGCACTGGCGCACGTGGTCAGGAAACTGAATATTTAGAATTGATAAATGGCGATAATCCAAAAGACCGTGACAATTTATTTGACGGAATTGATACTTCATGGAATCGTGTTAAAAAAGGAAAACCAGTTGGTGATTTGATTACTACTATTATCGCAAAATATGATTTTAGCAATCCTTCTGCCAGTATTCCGGATTTAGTTAAGGCTTACAAAATGATCGAAGCTTTAGAAGATGACCATTGGAAATCTTTAAAATCTGCAGCCCTAAAAAATATTATTGCATCTTGTTCAGGTTTATATCTTGAAGCCGTTGCCAGTGAACAGGAAGCAACTCCCGGAAGTACCATTAAATTAAATATTGAAGCTATAAACAGATCTCCTGTTGACATGCAATTGATTAACGTAACTTCGTTACCGGATAATAAAAATACAGCGCAGAATATTCCATTAAAGAACAATGACGATCAAAAGATAAATTTGCAAATTCAAGTTCCAAACAATATTGAATACACGCAACCTTATTGGTTAAAAGAAAAAGCAACTGTAGGCATGTATACGGTTTCTAATCAGGAAAACATTGGTATTCCTGATATTATCAGACAAGTAAAAGTTGTTTTTAATGTTAAAATAAATGGTGTCGAAATTCCGTTTGAGCGTACCGTTGTGTATAAATACAACGATGGTGTAAAAGGCGAAATGTATAATTTTCTTGACGTCGTTCCGGAAGTTACTACCTCTGTTTTAGAAAGAGTTTTAATTTTTGGATCTGTAAAAAGTAAAATGATTCCTGTAAAAGTACGTGCAGGAAAAGATGGGATTAAAGGAAAACTTCAGCTAGAATTGCCTAAAAGCTGGGATGTTTCGCCAAAAGAAATTCCTTTTGCTTTAGAGAAAAAAGGAAACGAACAGATTTTTTATTTTGAAGTAACGCCACCGGTAAATCCGGAGGAAGCTGTTGCAAAAAGCATTGCAATCGTTGACGGTAAACGTTTTGATAAAGACCAGACCATTATTGACTTCAGCCACATTACCAAACAAATGGTTTTAAAACCAGCTGAATCGAAATGCATCCGAATTGATTTGAAAACAAATGGAGATGCTATTGCCTATATTATGGGTGCTGGTGACGAAGTTCCGGAAAGTCTGGCTCAAATGGGATATAAAGTAACGATTATAAAACCAGAAGAAATCACTCCGGAAAAGCTGGATTCGTTTAATGTAGTCATTACCGGCGTTCGTGCTTATAACACTGTGAATGCTTTGGCCAACAAACAAAATATCCTTTTCAATTTTGTAAAAAGCGGTAAAAACATGATCGTACAGTACAATACGTATGGTAAAACCGTAACCGATCAGATTGCACCTTATCCGCTAAAAATTTCAAATGATCGTGTGACCGAAGAAAATGCTAAAGTTACCTTTCTGGCACCCCATCATCCTATTCTGAATACACCAAACAAAATCAGTTCAAAAGATTTTGAAGGTTGGACACAAGAACAAGGTTTATATTATCCTGATCAGTATGATCCTGCCTTTACTCCTATTATATCGTCGCATGACAAAGGTGAATCTCCAAAAAATGGCGCATTACTCGTAGCGCCTTACGGAAAAGGATACTATATTTACACCGGTTTAAGCTTTTTTCGAGAATTACCGGAAGGTGTTGCAGGTGCGTATAGATTGTTATCGAACATGATTTCGCTAAAAGAGCCAGTAGAAGCTCCTAAACAAGAAATAAAAAAATAAACATTCAAAATATGGAAGCTAAAAAAACTAAAAAATGGAAAAAAAGCTACACCTATGTTTTGGTAGCCAATGCTATTTACATTGTGATTTTTTTCTTAATCATGCAATTATACTCATAACCTATGCAACTATTTGATTGGATCGTACTTATTGTAACGCTTTTATTTATTGTTGGATACGGTTCCTGGAAAACCAAAGGAAGTAAAAACGTCGAGGATTTTATTCTGGGCAACAACGAAACCCCTTGGTATACCGTTGGATTATCCGTTATGGCGACACAAGCCAGCGCGATAACCTTTTTATCAACCCCAGGGCAAGCGTATCATGACGGAATGGGTTTTGTACAATTCTATTTTGGATTGCCAATTGCCATGATTGTCATTTGCGTCACTTTTATTCCGTTATACCATAAAAATAAAGTCTTTACGGCCTATGAATTTTTAGAGAAAAGATTTGACCTGAAAACACGTTCACTTGCTGCTATATTATTCTTGGTTCAGAGAGGTTTAGGAACAGGATTGACAATTTATGCGCCTGCTATTATTTTATCCGCGCTTTTAGGGTGGAATTTGACTTTAATGAACATCATTATCGGTGTTCTGGTGATTATCTATACATTTTCAGGCGGAACAAAAGCGGTAAACGTAACACAAAAACAGCAAATGTTCGTGATTATGTCGGGAATGTTTATTACTTTTTTCCTTATTTTACATTACCTGCCAAACGATATGACTTTTACAAGCGCACTGCATATTGCGGGTGCCAATGATAAAATGAATATTGTTGATTTCTCTTTTAACCCTGAAGAAAAATATACTTTCTGGAGCGGAATTACTGGTGGTTTTTTTCTGGCCCTCGCCTATTTTGGAACTGATCAGTCTCAGGTTGGACGTTATTTATCCGGAAAATCAGTTCGTGAAAGCCAAATGGGATTGATCATGAACGGGCTTTTAAAAGTGCCCATGCAATTTTTTATTCTGCTCACCGGAGTTATGGTTTTTGTCTTTTTTCAATTCAATCCAGTTCCGTTAAATTTTAATCCGAATAATAAAATTGTCATTGAAAAATCGGCTTATAAAGAAGAATATCATGCTTTAGAGAAAAAATTAAGCACACTTTCTGAAGACAAAAAAGTAATTAATTTATTATACATCGATCAGTTAAATCAGGATTTTGATAATCCGATTTTAAGAAAAGAATTGGTGACTTTATCAAACAAAGAAAAGGATTTACGCGATCGTGCCAAAGAAATTATTTCAAGAGCAGATCCAGCCAGCGAAACCAATGATAAAGATTATGTGTTTTTCCACTTTATCCTCAATTATTTACCTAAAGGACTTATTGGTTTGTTATTGGCCGTAATTCTTTCGGCTGCAATGTCTTCAACGGCTTCGGGATTAAATGCTTTGGCTTCTACCACAGCAATTGATATTTATAAACGAAATTTAAAAACCGTAAAATCTGAGAAACATTATCTAAACGCAACTAAATTTTTCACTTTATTCTGGGGAGTTGTTGCCATACTTTTTGCTTGTGTGGGAACTTTGTTCGAGAATTTAATTCAGTTGGTTAATATCATTGGTTCTATTTTCTACGGAACCGTTTTAGGAATCTTTTTAGTTGGATTTTATCTGCGTCGTGTAAAAGCTAAAGCCATGTTTATTAGTGCAGTTATCAGCCAAATTACCATATTTGTGATTTATTATTTTATGATTTACATTCATCCTAGCGGTCAGGAAAAACTGGGATATTTATGGCTGAATTTTATTGGAGCTATTTTGACGATAATACTGGCGTTGTTTCTTCAGATTACGCTTTTTAGAGGAGAAAAAGAGTCTGATAAAGTAGTTTTGGAGTAATTGTAATTAAATAATGAAAATCAAAACTTCAATAATTCTACTTTTAATATTTTCATTTTTGTGTTCAAATGCACAAAATTTGCATGAAGTAAAAATTGATAGTCTATTTGTTAATTTTAAAAAAGAATCTTTTTACGAAAAAGTATACCCGGCAAAACAAGAACTTGAAAACTATCAAAAATCAATTATTCCTGAATTAATTAATCTTTTAAAGAATGAAGATTTTATAAAATTGACTAATACTTTCGATCTAATTTATCCTGGAACCACTGTTTACTATGGTCATGGATATTACATTCCTTATGATATCGATTGGATATCTGTACGTTCCGGTTGGTTACTTGAGGATTTGACATTTCAGGATTTTGGTTATCAAAGTTTAGAAGTTAATAATGAAACTCTAATGAAATTGGTTAAGGAAAATTATTATAAAAGTTATCTCAAAAAAGGAACTTACGAGTTAGACTGGAAAAGGAAAACATCTGTTCAGAAAAAAGCAGAAATCAGAAAAGTACTTTCGAAAAAAGCAGAAAAATGGTGGAAAAAAAATCAAAAAAGATGGAACAAAATTGCTGCAATTAAGGAAGCCTTACAATCGAATAATGAAAATAGATTAAGAAATGTATTTCAATATCTAAGAAACGGAGATTCAAAGTGTGATAATTTGACCAGGGAGCTATATAATAATGAAATAAAACCAATAATAGTAGCACTAAAAAAAACAAATGAATATCCTGAAGTACAAGAACAAATTGAATTAATCTTAAAAGAATCTGTAAGTTCGAAATTATTAGATAAAAGCAAATAATTATCGTTATTAAAATTACTGATGAAAATTCAGTCTGCAAAAAAAGTTTATTTCAATAAAATTAAAGCAAAATTCAATTCATGGAAAAGAAGATAACAGATAAAAGAAATTTATTTACTTCTGCCATTATAAGTGTTTTGCTTTCGTTTCCAGTAACCGGATTTATTTATGGATTCTCTATTTGTAAAGATTGTGGAGAAGGAATAAGCGGAATTTTTGACAGAATATTTATTGGTTTTGTTGAAGCAATTCTAACTACAATTATACTAGGTTCGCCTTGGGATAATGAAGGTGGAACAACAAGCACCAATCTTAGGTTTTATGTTTTTCTGGTTGCTTTAATTTTTACCTTGATCCTTTTTTTAATTCGGAAAAGAAATCAGAATAAGTAGTAAAATATAATATTTTGCATTATAAATATTACCTGATGAATTCAATATAGATCTAAAAAATGAAAAAAGCTTTCTACTTATTTTTAATATTAAATTGCAACTTTTGCTTCTCTCAATTTGCAATAGTGAATGATAAAGACGGATATGTAAATGTTCGCAGTTCAGCCAAAATAGCCAATAATATTACAGATAAACTTGATAATGGTTTTGTGGTCTATTATTACGAGCCTCAGGGAAATTGGGCAAATGTAGATTATCAAAAAAATGGAAAAGATTTACATGGCTATATTTACAAGGATAAGATAAGAGAGATAAGCAATTTTAAAAAGATTCCTTTAAAATCCAATAGCAACGGAAAAGCAATTCTGGCAGATAAAAATATTAAAATTGAATTTACCGAAACCAAATTTATTAAAGCAAATCATAAATTTAAGTTCCTTGATCAAAATTCAGATATTATTATTAAAATTGATAATCTGGATATATTTGGAACTGATGGCGGCATCCCTAAAAGAGAATATAAATCTATTGAGGTACAAATAAAAAACGAAAAAATAGAAATCCCTGCAAGTGCATTAAAAAACTTATTTGAGCCCAATCTGGAGTTATCAGAAGCGAATTACGATGAAGTAAATAATATTTTATACATTCAGGCATTAAATAGTGATGGCGCCGGAGGATATATAATATTATGGATTATAGAAGGCAATAAGTATAAAACAAGAGTTGAAGCTACTCCTTTTTAAAATTAACTTTTAAAAACTATGGTTCAAAAAATTCTATCTCTCATATTGCTACTTTTAAGTTTGAATGCTAAAAGTCAAAACGTTGAAGAGAGTATAGAAACTGAAGATCATTCAATTTCTGCTCAGCTTTACACAAAGTGTTTTGAGAATTTGAATCAAGGCTCTGAGGTTTTAGAAAAGTATCCTGCTTTTAAAGAGATGAAACCCTGTTCTCTTGCGTATTGTATGATGCTTTTGGCATACCAGGATAAAGAAATGCAACAAATTGGCGAAAATCGCTTAATAGGAATTGCAACACAACTCTATCACGAAGGAACTCCAGTGATATTAATTATGGGAATGGAAAGCTCTCTCGAAGCACAAAAGAGAAACCAAAATCTCGATGACGAAGATCACATCGTTTATATCAGCTATGGAGAATGCACAAATCCGGCATTTCTAACTAAAGCGGCTGACATTGTAAACAAGCAAACCAGAACATTAATTTATCAAAATAAATAATAATTTTCTTTGTAATTCATCTATTGAATATTTGTAATAAAAAAGTACTATTTTAGTATTCGCCAAAACAAAACTATATAAATGAAATATTCAGAGGAAATACAAAAACTACTTCCCCTAGGCTATCTTTACCTGGTAATATTAGGAATATTAAAAGAGAGTCTTTTTTATTATCAATTCGGAATTAATATTTTGAAATACTCTACTATTATGGATATATTAATTAGTCCAATTGCAGAGTTTACTTCGAACCCATTGACACTAGTATTTATAGTGTTACTTTTTGTTTTTCATTATTATTTGCCTAAAATATTGCAAAAGCATAAGGACAAAAAAACGTTCCAAAAAATGCTCGAGTTAAAATCTACAGAGGGATTATCTGAAGAGGCAGCTAAAAATTACTACATTTTTGTTTCTTTTAAAACATTTGCCATGATATTATTATCATTTTTCATTGGAACGGGCATTGGTAATGGCTATTTTGCTATGGAAAAGATTAAAAATGGTACAGCAAAATATAATTATAAGCTGAATTATAACAGTGGCGAATCAGAGCAAATTTATCTTATAAACTCCAATAGTATTTACTGTTTTTATATTCAGGAAAGAAGTAAAATTATTAAGATTGCACCCATTGCCGCCATAAAAAACATAGAGAAGGATTTGAAATTTGGATTCATCGCTCAATAAGAAGTTTTGTTTATAAATCAATTTAATACGCGTCATTATGAAGGATTTAAAAAAATATAGCAATAAAACAAAAGCTGCTTTTATTTTACTTATTGTGATGCTGATTATTTTGCTGGGGAATTTTAATACACTTCAAAATTCAAAAAATGTAAACGAAAATATTAATGCGATTTATAAGGATCGCTTGGTGGTGGCGCACTATATTTTTCAATATTCTAAAGAACTTCATTTTATAAAAGCCGAGGCTGAAAAACTTGATTTAAGTGATACTACTAAAAAAGATGAGATCATTCATACTTTAAACGTGATTCATAATATTGATGATTTGTATGCTAAAACTGTTTTAACGAATAAGGAAAAACAGTATTTTGATACCTTTTTAATTTCATGCAAAGAAATAAACAAACAGGTTGCAAGCAAAAATTGGAGTAAAATTGCCAGTCTGAGCCAAGATGCATTACTGACTTTAGAATCACTATCCAACATCCAGATTCAGGAAGGAAAAGCTAAATTGGCGAGTGCTAATGCTATGTACAGTAAAAACAATAGCCTTGGTCAACTGCAGATTTCCTTGCTTATCATTTTGGGCGGCATCACTTTTTATCTTTTAATTGTAAAGAAAATCAAAAGAAGCATCAAAATTCCTGAACCGCCCAGTATGAACTAGCTGATTTTATTTCAGTTTTCTATCTTCTTCGCTAATGGCCAGATCGTTTATACTAGCGTATCTTTTTTGCATAAGGCCATTTGCATCAAATTCCCAATTCTCATTTCCATAAGCCCTAAACCAATCTCCCTGAAGATTTTGATATTCATATTCAAATCGAACGGCTATTCGGTTTTCGGTATGTGCCCAATACTCTTTTTTAAGTTTGTAGTTTTTTTCTTTTTGCCATTTTTGAGTTAGAAAACGTATTATCTCTTCTCTTCCGTTTACAAACTGGTCTCTGTTTCTCCATTCGCTGTCTAACGTGTAGGCTTTTGAAACTCTTTCAGGATCCTGACTGTTCCAGGCATCTTCGGCCAACTGAATTTTTTGTATTGCTGTTTCATATGTGAAAGGAGGCAACGGTAGTTTTTGTTCCATTTTTTATGCAATTAAGTTTTGAATAATTTTTTTTGATTGTTCGATCAATTGATTGGATTTGAATAACTGACTTTCGATAATACAGCTTTCAAAAAGCAAATAAATATGATCTGCGAGAATCTCGTCATTTATAATATTTTTAAAATAGTTTCGTAGATCGAATTTATGGCTTTGAATTATACTTAGAATCTTTACATTGTCTGATGGGATTTCTGAAAGAATGTTTAGAAAACTACAACCTCTAAAATGCTCTTTCTGATTCATATCAATTAAAAAGTCGAAGGAGGCCAAAACTTTTGATCTTGAATCTTTTTCGGCTAAAGTGAAGTTTTCTAAGGCATTGAACCAAAAAGAATGTCTTTCATTCAAAAAAGCCACACATAAATCTTCTTTTGATTTAAAATGCTGGTAAAAACTTGCTTTCGCCACTTTTGCTTCTTCAATAATCTGATTGATACCCGTGGCATTGTATCCATTTTTATGGAATAAAATTGAAACTGTATCTAAAATTCGTTCTTTAGGTAACATTTGATGATCTTTTTAACTGAGACAAATGTAGATAATTATTTTTACATACAGACAAGTCTGTCTGTATAATTATTATTTCTATTTATTAATACAATTAGCCTTCTTTACGAAGAAGAATTTCTGCTTACTAAATCACCAATCTTTGTAGAGTTTCTTGCGAGAATTTCTCCTTCGTCGAAATTGACAAAATTGGGGTTTATTTGCGGAGCATGGTGCGTTTTCATCTTTGTCAAAGTTTAAAGATCTGCAATAATTAAACTCAAAAAAAAATCCAAATTCTAAAACTTATAAAGCTTCGGAATTTGGAATTTTTAAGATCTTGGAATTTAAAGCACTATCTGCTCCACTCTGTGATACTATCTTTATTTAATTTTACGTAATCCTGATTGTTAGCAGCCTCAGCAGCAGCAAGAGAAGCTTTAGCAGTTTCTACCGCTCCTTTTTTGTCTCCTTGTTTTGCCTGGATTTGTGCTTTTAATCTTAAGATAAAATATGGCTTTTCATTACTCATATCTAATGATTTATCTATATAAGTTCTGGCTGTTTCGATGTTTCCGTTTGATTGGAACAAATAAGTTGCAGCAGCAAAATAATCATTTGCACTTGGTCCGCCCAAAGCTTTTTCGATACTTGCGGTAGCAATTTTAGCTGTAGGAACTTCGAATTTTAAAGCTACATGAGAGTTTTCCCAAGCCATATCAAGATATCCAAAATTAGGATCAAGACCATTAATACCAATCGTAAAAGTCTCAAGCGGAGTTGGTAAGGCATCTTCTTTTACAGTAGTTCTTAGCGCCACATAAGCATCATTCCAGTTTTCTGGCAATCCCCAGTTATCTGTAGAAAGGTAAAAAATTACTTCCCAGCTTTCGATTTTAGGAATTGTATAAATTGCATATTTTCCTTTTTTTAATGTTTTACCATCAATTACTACATCGTCTCCAAAATTAATGATGGTATTTTCGTTGGCACCAGTTCTCCATAATTTACCAAATGGAACTAAATTTCCAAAAACCGCTCTGCCTCTGGCGCCCGGTCTTGAATAAGTAACTTCAACATCAGTTAATCCAACCGTTTGTTTGATATATCCTTTAGGACTCGCTTGTGGAGTTTTTATTTGCGCCTCGGTAGCAAAAGGAGCCAAAACGATGGCCAATGCAATAAGTAGTTTTTTCATTTTTAGAGTTTATTTGTTTTGTTCAAATTTACAAATTCAATTACCGAACAAATGTTAAATTTTCTATAATTCAACCCTTTAACTGTGATATTTTTTGAGCGTTTAGTTCCTCAAAATGGTTGATAATAATATCCGCTGTCGATAAATCCTGTAATTTAGAGTGATGGCTGTTGTATCCTACACAATAAATTCCGGCCGCTTTTGCTGCTTTAACACCATTTGTACTATCTTCGATAATAATACACTCTTCTTTTGGGGCTTTCGACAACGAAGCCGCATGAATAAAGATAGCCGGATTGGGTTTTGATTGTGGAAAATCTTCTCCACTAACTATATCCGTAAAATATGGGTGCAGATTGAATCTTGTAAAAACACGATCAATCGTAACTTTTGAAGCCGATGAAGCCAGAATCAACTGTATTCCGTTGGCATATAAATCTTTAATAAGATCTTCGACTCCTTCTAAAAGATACAAATCTTCTTTGGTATCGAAAGCATCATTAAAAATACTTCTTTTTCTTTGTATTAAATCTTCTACTTCGTGCTCAATTGCAGGAAAAAATCCTTTTAAGGTTTGAAACGTATTTCGGGTCGAAAATCCGGTAAACGAAGTATACATTTCTTCGGTTACTGTAATATCCAATTCTGAAAATTGCTTGTAGTAGGCATAACGATGAACGGGTTCAGTGTCTACAATTACACCATCCATATCGAAAATTACTGTTTTTATCATTCTTTTAAAGTTACTAAGTTTTTTTTTAAGGTACTAAGGTTCTGAGATACTTAGGCTCTAAGTTTTTTTTGATTTTAAAACTTAGCAACTTAGAACCTTAGTCTCTTAGTATCTTCGTTACTCTTTTTTAAGCAAATATCTAATCACAGTTTCGGCAACGTATAGACCAAATAAACCTGGCATATAACTATTGGTTCCGTAAAAAGATTTCTTGAAATTTTTTCCGTCGGTTAATTTTAAGCTTTTTTCATCTTGAATTTCAGAGGAGAAAACTACTTTTAGTTTATTTATTTTCTCTGCTTTAAGACGTCTTCTAATGGTTTTAGAAAAGTAGCAGTTGATGGTTTTTGAAATATCAGTCACTTTTACTTTGGAGGCCAGCATTTTCCCGCCTGCGCCCATACTGCTTATGATTTTTACTCTCTTTCGTTTCGCTGCAATAATCAGGTTCAATTTTGGCGTAATGCTGTCGATACAATCCAAAACATAATCAAACTCTGGAGAAACGATCTCAAAAGCTCTTTCAGGGGATAAAAATTCCTGTATACGCGTAAGTTTCAATTCAGGATTAATATCCATCAAACGATCTCCTACGATTGTAATTTTAGGTTGTCCAACAGTAGAATGTAAAGCAGGCAATTGTCTGTTGATGTTTGTAATATCTACTACATCCCCGTCTACAATTGTCATATTCCCTACTCCTGCTCTTGCCAAAAATTCAGCTGCAAATGATCCAACTCCTCCTAAACCCACCACCAAAACATTGGCGTTTTGTAAATTTTGTAATCCCTCTTTTGTAAATAAAAGCTCGGCTCTTTCTGTCCACTCTGCCATATCCTAAATTATTGTTTTTTTAGTTTAAATTGTTTCAAGTTTCAGGTTGTTGTCCTGAAAAACATTATTAAAATTGCTTGAGATAACCTTTTGCAATTCTGTGATTGTTATATTTTTATATTCTGCTGCTATAGCGTAAACCTGTTGAATTCCTTCTTCGATTGTATCGGTTTCCAAAAAGAAACGATCGTTCGGAATATTTTCAAAAACAGATTTTAAATCTGGATTTCTCAGTAAATATTTTCCAAATGAAAGATAAAATCCTGCCGTAATCAGCTGACTGGCGATTTGACTATTTTTCGAAAAACCATGAATAATCATCGGAACCGATATTTTCATTTTCTTTTTAATCGCAATTACTTCCTGAAAAGCGGCTACGCAATGTATCACAACCGGTTTTTTATATTTTTCGGACAAAGCCAATTGTTTTTCGAAAACCAAAATTTGCTGCTCAAACGGAACTTCAATTCGTTTGTCTAAACCACATTCTCCAATCGCCAGACAATTTTGAGTCTGTAATTTTTCTTCAATAATGCGTAAATCTTCATCAATTCGATCTTCTTTAATATACCATGGATGAATCCCGATAGAATAAAACGGAATCGATTCATCAAACTCATTTGGATATTGATTGACCATCTCCAATACATTGGATTGATTCGTAAATTGATGAGTATGAAAATTAAAGAATTCCATTAATGAAATGTTTTAACTCCGGCTTTTATTTCCACATTCAAATCATTTTCCAAAGGAACAAGCGGACAAGAATATTTGTGATTATACGCGCAATAAGGATTGTATGCCTGATTAAAATCGACTGCAATTGTATTTCCTTTCGGAATTTTCAAGTCGATATACCTTCCTCCTATATAACTTCCTTTTCCTGATGTTAAATCTGAAAAAGGCAAAAATAAATGATCTTTATATGCTGCCGTTTTTGAAAGTTCTATATTTCTGTATACATTAAGTTTAAGTGCAACTCCGTCTATCGTAAAATATAAAGTTCCGTATTTAATATATTTCGGGGTTCTTGTCCCTGTAGTTTTCATTTCGAAAACTTTTTCGTTTTGTGCTTTTTCAAATTTTGCATTCACAAAATAGTTGCTGTTTACAGGATAAAAATCTAAAGTCTTAAACGTTTTTAAATCTTCTTCCATCAACGGACTTGTTTTAGGATCAGCATATTCGGCATTAATCGTCTTCTGAAATTTTTCAGCTTCTTTTTGATCAAATTTATTTTGGCCAAAACAGAAATTTACAATCAGTAATATTAAAAAAGCAATACCGTTTTTCATCTTTTAAATTTTGAGCAAAAATAGTTTAAAAGTAACAAAGCAGCAACCGCTGATCCCTACAAAGTTTTGTAACTTTGTTGCAAATAACTTATTTATAATGCTCAAGACCGCTTTTAACCACTACATCAATAACTTTAAAGGATTTTCAAGAGAAATTTGGATACTTACAATTGTCACTTTTATAAATCGTGCCGGAACAATGGTGCTTCCTTTTTTATCAAAATATTTAAAGGAAGATCTTCAGTTTACTTATAATCAAGTCGGCTGGATTATGGTGGCTTTTGGTTTAGGATCGATGCTAGGTTCCTGGCTGGGAGGAAAATTATCTGATAAAATTGGTTTTTACAAAATCATGATTTTTAGTTTGTTTACCAGCGGTGTTTCCCTTTTCTTTATACAATATATTACCACATTTTGGGCATTGTGCATCGCAATGTTTGTTTTAATGACTATTGCAGATATGTTTCGTCCGGCCATGTTTGTTTCGTTGGGCGCTTATGCCAAACCAGAAAACAGAACAAGAGCCTTGACTTTAGTTCGTTTAGCAGTAAATTTAGGTTTTGCTGCCGGTCCTGCTTTAGGAGGTTTGATTATTATGGGAATTGGATATTCCGGTTTATTCTGGATTGATGGTGCATCTTGTATTATTTCGATTTCGATTTTTGCTTTATTGGTTAAGGAAAAGAAAAAAGTGGTTCATGAAGATAAGACGGAGAGTGCAGCAGAGATAAAGTCTGTTTTTCATGATAAAATCTTTTGGGTTTTCTTATTTGTAAGTTTTGTAACGGCTATGATTTTCTTTCAGCTTTTTACCACTTTACCTTTATATCATAATGAAAAATTTGGTTTAAGCGAATTTCAAACCGGATTATTAATGACATTAAACGGGCTTTTAATCTTTGCTCTGGAAATGCCAACTGTTGGTTTTATGGAGAGAAAAGGATTTGCAAAAATCAGGATTATTATTCTGGGATCGTTCATAATGGCATCAAGTTTCTTTTTATTATTAATTAATGTTTGGGCTGGAATGCTTGTAATTAGCATGATCTGCATTTCGATTGGGGAAATTTTGACCTTTCCGTTTTCGAATGCTTTCGCTTTAAGCCGCGCTCCCCGTGGTCAGGAAGGCCGCTATATGGCATTATATACCATGAGTTTTAGTTTGGCTCATATTATTAGCTCTAAAGTTGGTTTTGAAATTATTTCGAGATTAGGTTACCAAATCAACTGGCTGTTTATGGCTTCTATTGGAGTTATTGCAACGCTTTGTTGCTTATGGATTAGGAAGGCTTTGCTAAGAGAAAAGGTTTCTTAAGATTCTATTTTACTGGTTTACATTTATCTGGCAAATTTTACCGCAATCCCGATAGCTATCGGGAGCAAGGATCTACACAAAGTTCGCTAAGTTTAAGATCCTGAGTTTGTTTAAAAAAAAGTTCGCAAAGCTATTTCAACATAAGCTTTGCGAACTTTACGTTTATATAAAATCGTACATATAAAAACTTTGCGCACTTTGCGGTTAAATCTCTCTTTATTTTTCACCTTAAGAAATAGCCTGTTTTCATGTTCAAAATCTGTTCAAACGTAAATTTTAGTTAAATAACTATTTTTATAGTTGTGTAACTAAAAAAATAGTTGTAGGTTTGAATTAAAATTAAAAAACATGCAAAAGTTAACCAACAAGGAAGAGGAAATCATGCAAATTTTATGGAAACTTAAAAAAGCATTCGTAAAAGAAATACAGGCAGAGATTACTGAGGATCAACCACATTACAATACGCTATCGACAATTGTGCGTAATCTTGAAGAGAAAGGTTTTGTAGGTCATAATGCTTTTGGAAATACACATCAATATTATCCAATCGTTACTTTAGAAGCGTATAGCAAAAAATATATGAAGACTGCAATCGACAACTATTTTAATAGTTCGTATAAAAATATGGTTTCATTTTTTGCCAAAGAAGAAAAAATTTCGGCAGCAGAATTACGTGAAATCTTAGCTATGATTGAAACTCCAAAAGAAGAAAAATAGTCACTATGGAAGCATTTTTAATATTTATCGCAAAATCCGGTGGACTATTAGTTTTGTTTTATTGCGCTTATCATTTTTTACTGCGCAAAGAAACTTTTTTTAATAGTAACAGATGGTTTTTATTGGCTGGGTTATTTACATCAGTGCTTTTGCCGCTTATCGTTTATACCAAAATTATCTGGATAGATCCTGAGCCTGCGATAAATTTTAATCTTGCACAAATTAATACTATTCAGCCAATAGAGGAATCTTTTGAGATCAATTGGAATCATCTCTTAATTGCGATCTACAGCATTGGTCTTCTTATTTTTATATTGAAATTTTTGCTTGACTTTAGAAACTTAAATTCTGTTTTAAAAGGAAAAAAAATATACAGGCAGGCTGACTTTAAATTTATTGATACTACAGATAATATCGCTCCATTCTCTTATTTTGATTATATCGTTTACAATTCATCAATGTACACGGCTGTTGAATTAGAGAATATCATTGAACATGAAAAAGTGCACAGTTCGCAAAATCATACTGTAGATGTTCTGGTTGCAAGAGCATTTTGTATTCTTTTTTGGTTTAATCCAATTATCTGGCTTTACAAAAAAGCAATTACCCAAAATCTTGAATTTATTGCCGATAAAGTAGCTGCTCAAAAAATAATCGATAAAAAAGCGTATCAATACACGCTTTTAAAAATTACAACACACGAAAATTGTGTTGCCATCACCAATCATTTTTATCAATCATTAATCAAAAAACGAATCGTTATGTTAAACAAAAATCAATCAAAAAAAAGAAATTCCTGGAAATTTTGCGTTGTTGTTCCTGCACTTGTTGCTTTTGTTCTTTTATTTCAAGTTGAAACTATTGCACACGAAAAACCTCAAATTGTAACTGCAAATAACAATAATGAAGGAATTGATGTTTTTAAAATAACAAAAACAACAACAGATGAGGAATTTAATCAAAAAGTAAAAACGCTTAAAGAGAGTTTTGATATTACAGCTTCTTTTTCAAATTTAGAAAGAAACTCCAAAAATGAGCTGATTGCAATTACAGTTGAATTAAAAAAAGGAAACGAAATTGCCAAGCAAATGACAATAGAAGGCAATAATGCCATCAAAGCTTTTGCTATCATTATCTCTACGCTTGAAAACGGAAAGTTAACAGTCGATTTTAAAACTGATGAAACTTCGATTACCAATGAGAATATACAAGCTCTAAACAATTCAGCACTAGCCGGAGAAAAAGAAATTTTTATTAATGGTTCAAAAGCAACTGAAGAAGAATTGGCGAAATTAGATTCTAAGGAAATTGAAAGCATGGATGTTTCAAAAAAATCCGGTAAATCAACTATTAAAATCATCACCAAACATCTTACTAAACCACTTAAAATAAGTGACAAAGAAGTTTATATTAATGGTGTAAAATCAGACCAAAAAGAATTGTCTCATCTGGATCAAAACACAATTGAAAGTGTCGATGTAAATACGGAAGGAAATACAATTGGAATCACTACCAAAACGATTACAAGTAATAGTGATTCTAAAACAAATACTGTTATAACATTTTCAGGTCAACAGGAAAAACCTATTGTTTTTATTAACGGTAAACTTACCAGTTCTGATTTTGACATGAATGATGTTGATCCTAAAAAGATTGGCAGTATGAATGTTTTAAAAGGACAACATGCAACCGAAAAATATGGTTCTGATGGAAAAAATGGTGTGATAGAGATCACTACAAAAAATCCAACAGACAAAGATGGAAGCGAAAAGAGGGTGTATAGAGGATATCCAACCGTTAATACTTTCAGTATCTCATCATCAACTACAGATACAAAAACAAAAGCGAAAGCGAAACAATTAATCATTGTTGACGGCGTAATCGTTAAAGATAAAAGTATGAATGATCTAAATTCTTTAGACATTGAAAAAATGGAAATCTATAAGGGGACTGAAGCTATCGCAAAATACGGAGAGAAAGCAAAAGATGGTGTAATTGTAATCACAACCAGAAAATAATGCTGATGCTATTCAAAATTTAATTCGCTAATCATGCAAAAGTTAACCAATAAAGAAGAAGAAATCATGCAAATTTTATGGAAGCTAAAAAAAGCTTTCGTAAAAGAAATACAAGCAGAGATTACTGAAGATCAGCCGCATTACAATACGCTGTCGACAATTGTACGCAATCTTGAAGAAAAAGGTTTTGTAGGGCATAATGCTTTTGGCAATACACATCAGTATTATCCAATAATTACGCTGGAAGTATATGGTAAAAAGTATATGAATACCGCGATAGACAACTATTTTAATAGCTCTTATAAAAATATGGTTTCTTTTTTTGCTAAAGAAGAAAAAATTTCGGCAGCAGAATTACGAGAAATCTTAGCTATGATAGAAACTCCTCAAGAAGTACAATAATCGTTATGGAAACATTTTTCATTTATATCGCAAAATCCAGCGGATTGCTAGTTTTGTTTTACTTTGCTTATTACTTTTTATTGCGCAAAGAAACATTTTTTAATAGCAGCAGATATTTTTTATTAGCCGGATTAATTACTTCGGTAGGTTTACCTTTTATGGTTTACACGAAAACGGTCTGGATCGAGCCTGCTCCTGTTGAAGATTTCATAGTCACTGAAAATAGTAACGCCGTTCCTGCTTTGCATTACACTCAATTTCCGGTTACTCACCATATTCAAAATGAATCATTTGATATCAATTGGAATTACGTACTACTGGCTATTTACATAATTGGTTTTGTAGCTTTAGTAATAAAGTTTGCCATTGACTTTTATAGTTTAAGTACAGTTTTAAAAGGTAAAAAAGTACAGCAACAAGCTGATTTTAAATTTGTAGATATTAACGAAAACATTGCTCCATTTTCTTATTTTGATTATATCGTTTACAACTCATCAATGTTTACGCCATCAGAATTAGAGAATATTATTGAACACGAAAAAGTACACAGCGATCAAAATCATACTGTAGATGTATTGATATCGAGAGTTTTTTGCGTACTGTTTTGGTTCAATCCCATAATTTGGTTGTATAAAAAAGCAATTCTGCAAAATCTTGAGTTCATTGCAGATAGCGAAGCGGCCAAAAAAATATCCGACAAAAAAGCGTATCAATACACGCTTTTAAAAATTACAACACACGAAAATTGTGTTGCCATTACCAATCATTTTTATCAATCATTAATCAAAAAACGAATTGTCATGTTAAACAAAAATCAATCAAAAAAACGAAATTACTGGAAGTATTACGCTATTATTCCGGCACTTGTAGCTTTTGTGCTTTTATTTCAAATTAAAACAATCGCACAAGAAAAAGAACGTAAAGAACGAAAAGAAGTTACTGAGAAAGAAAATCAAACAGATGTTTACAAGATTAAAAAATCAACAACAGATCAGGAATTAAAAGAAATAGTACAGAAAGTAAAACAAAACCATAATGTTGATGTTGTAATATCTGATGTGAAAAGAAATTCAGCTAACGAATTAATAGCTATTAAAGTCGATATCAAAAAAGGAACAGGTGAAGCACAAAATTTTCAGGTAGAAGGAGATAAAGCAATTAAAAATTGCGGTATTGTAATTACTACGGAAGATAACGGTTCCAAGAAAATCAATTTATTTGCTGATGATGATATTGACAGCCCGATAGCTAATGGAAATTACGTTGCAGAAGTTAGACAGTATAATGATCATGGAATGACTGCTCCACCAGTTCCGCCTACACCACCGTCAACAGCGTCATTACCAATTGCACCTATTGCTCCTACAGCACCTGTATTGCCAAAAGAATTAAATATTCCGCCTCCACCAAATATGTCAAGCTTGCCAAAACCTCCTGTAGCACCAAAAAATCCCGAGGATAAAGTTGCTATGAAAAATTTCGAAAAAAAGATGGAGGAGTTCAATAAAAAAATGAATGTTATTGAACCACAAATGGCTGCTTATCAAAAACAAGTAGAGGGAATCATGGCAAAACGTGAACTTGGATATGATAAAGAAATGGAAAAGTTCGAAATTGCAATGGGAAAATTTGAAGTAGAAATGGACAAATATAGCGCCATTATCGAAAAGCAATTTGGAGCTGAATTTGAAAAAAAGATGGAGCAATTTGAAAAAGACATGAAAGTGTATGAGAAAAACATGAAAGAGCATGAAAAAGATTTTAGAAGAATAGAAAAAGAAAGCAAAAAATCTTAAGCAAAAAATATCCTAAATCATACATGAAAAACTCATTTTTTATTCTATCCCTTCTATTCGTTTTTAATTTAACGTTTGGTCAAAAAAGTGAAGATCAATTAACCGAGCAAAAAATTGACAAATACATTAAAGAAGTAATCGAAATAAATGAAATTCCGGGAGTTGCATTGGGCGTTGTAAAAAATGGTAAGGTTATATATGAGAAATATTTTGGAAAAGCTTCTTTCGAAGATAATAAAGCAGTGGATAAAAACACTGCTTTTAAACTTTTCTCGACAACAAAGCTTATTACGAATGTTGGCGTGTTTCAGCTTATCGAAAAAGGCAAACTATCACTAGAAGATCCTATTTCTAAATACCTGAACAATCTGCCTAACGAATGGCAAACGATTCAAGTCAAAAATCTATTATCACATTCCTCTGGCTTGCCTAATATTGTTATGTTCGAAGACATAAAGATTACAATGCCTTTTGATGAAAAATTGGCGATTTTATCTCAAAAACCAATGGAATTTACAACAGGAAAACAGTACAGGTACAATCAAACAAATTATCTGTTTCTAACCAAAATTATTGAGAAAATTACCGGTTTAAGTTTTGAAGATTACATTTTGCAAAATCAGTTTCCTGCAATACAATCCGGAGTTTATTTTTCGTCGAATTTTGGAGAAAACAGACCTAATAGTGCTTCCCGTTATAATTATAATAATATAAGTAATAAATATATAAGAAGTACTTCAAACTTTGGTTATGATGCCCATTCTGCCAATGGTTTAAACATCACTTTGCAGGAGTTTTTGCGCTGGAATGAAAATCTGGATAAAAATGTTTATCTCAAAAAAGAAGCTAAATATTCGATGTGGGAGCCTTTTAAATACACAAATAATACAGATCGTTTTGCTTACGGCTGGGAAATTGTTCCTGTAAATAAAATTCTTTCTTACGGATTTACCGGAGGTAATGAAACTGCTTTTCGAAAATTCATTAATAATGATTTGACTATTATATTTTTATCTAATGGACATAAATACTCTAATTTATATGTTCAGAGTCAAGTTATTAATCATGTTGCATCACTTGTAGACAAAACGTTAACAGATGATTACTATCTTGCCGGCGAAAAAATAAACCAGGATTTTTTGAAACTGGAATTCGCAAAAGCAGAACAAAATTATTTAGCGGTAAAAAAAACTCATCCTGATTGGGATTTTGAATATCGTCTTAATATTATTGGTTATACCTTATTGGATCACGGAAGAGTAAAGGACGGAATAAAAGTTTTAGAATTGAATACAATAGAAAATCCAAAATCCGGAAATGCATTTGATAGTTTGGCTGATGGTTATTTTAGAAACAATCAGTTCGAAATTTCAAAAGAAAATTATAAAAAGTCACTGGAACTAAAACCTGATAATGCTAACGCAAAAGAAATGCTGGCGAAAATCGATAAGCTTCTGGAAAAGAAATCATAAACCTTACAATAACAGAAATCACTCAAAAAAGACTTTGCCCAACCGCAAGGTCTTTTTTTATATCTTTGCAAAAATTAAAATGCCATGTATAAAATTTTAGCCAAAATTAATAAAGTCCTTTTACCAAGTTTTACTAAACAAGGTTTAGACATTTCGAAAGCAAAAAAATGGCAAATGGCTATTATTGGTTATCGTGCCTTTGTTACGAAACGTGCTTTAGAATAATCAAAACATTCCTTTACAAACGGTTGATCATAATTTTCAACAGTGCCCTCCTGAAATAGAAATGTTTTTTTTTAATACATTTCTTATTTCTTCAATTATTTCTAATGAAAAATAAAGATTTTAACATCCCTCCTATTTACGCCGTTCTTTTAGCGATCATAAGCGTACAATGCGGAGCAGCAATTGCTAAAAGTTTATTCCCCGCAATTGGAGCAGCCGGAACAGCCTCTATACGTATCGGCGTATCAGCTATAATTTTATTATTGGCTTATCGGCCAAATCTAAAAGCAATTACAACAAAGCAATGGAAAATAGTCATTCCTTATGGTTTGTGTTTAGGCGCTATGAATTTGGTTTTTTATTTGGCAATAGAAAGAATTTCTATAGGATTAGCTGTTACGATCGAATTTATAGGTCCTTTGTTGGTAGCTATAGTGGGTTCAAAGCGCTTGATTGATTATTGCTGGGTACTATTAGCGGCAATTGGTATCGCCTTAATCGCTCCGTGGACAAATGCAGGTATCGATCTTTTAGGGGTTTTCTTTGCAATTTTGGCTGGTGCTTTATGGGCAACCTACATTGTTTTGGGAGGAAAGATTTCTCAAATCATGAATGGCGGCCAGGCAGTATCAACCGGAATGTTATTTGCCGCAATTTTAATCCTGCCTTTTGGTTTTTACGAAAACGGACTGGCACATCTTACGCCAAAACTTTTAAGTATGGGTGTGGCTTTGGCCCTTTTGTCAAGCGCAATTCCTTTTACACTTGAAATGAAAGCTTTAGGACAGCTTCCGCCAAGAACTTTTAGTATTTTAATGAGTCTGGAACCTGCAGCAGCTTCTATTTGTGCTTTTATATTCTTGCAGGAAAAACTTAATATTTATGAAATTATAGCAGTATTTTGCGTTGTTATTGCTTCAGCTGGATCGACATTAACGGCTAAAAAATAACTGTCAAACTTATAAAAATTAAAATTCCAAATTCCAATTTAAAAGTTGGAATTTGGAATTTTTAAATTTGGAGTTTTAAGCTAATATTACATTTTAGGTAACAAAACTGTATCTACCACATGAATTACACCATTAGATTGATTTACATCTGCAATTGTAACTTTAGATTTGTTTCCGCTTTCGTCACTAATGTATAAATCTTTTCCTTGCATCCAGGCAGTAAGAGTTCCGCCACTAACTGTTTTAAGAGTCGCTTTTCCTTTTCCTGCTTTTATTGCTTTAGCAATATCAGAAGCATTCATTTTTCCAGCAACAACATGATAGGTCAAGATCGTTTGCAACATTTTTTTGTTTTCTGGTTTCAATAATGTTGCAACAGTTCCTGCTGGTAATTTGTCAAACGCAGCATTTGTTGGGGCAAAAACGGTGAATGGTCCTTTACTTTGTAATGTTTCTACTAAATCAGCAGCTTTTACAGCAGCTACAAGTGTAGTGTGATCTTTTGAGTTAACTGCATTTTCTACAATATTTTTATTTGGGTACATTGCAGCTCCACCAACCATTACAGTTTTTTGCGCAAATGATGTAAATCCAAATCCTAATGCGAAGATGGCTACGGCTAAAAATTTTCTAGTTTTCATGATTAAATATTTTTAAGTTATAAGCTCATTTACGGGGTAATATTTGTTTTGGTTTTATAAAATCCTTAAAAAAGTTTAAAAAACATTGAAATATCTTCAAATTACGCTGTAAAACAAGCTTTTAATCCCAAAAATTATTTTCTACTATTTTTAATTTCAGATTAACTTGTATGTGAATTTTATTGTTAACTTTAGTAAATAAATTTATCTTTTATGGAAAATCTACCTAAAAAAATCAGAAGCAAAAAGTTAAGTACAAGAGTCGATTTAACCGCTATGGTAAGTGTTTCTTTTTTATTGATTATCTTTTTTATGGTAACCATCGAGTTGTCTAAACCAAAAGTTGTTGATTTAAGTTTGCCAGATAACGATTGGACATGCGGTAGATGGATCAGTTGTGGTGGTGGCGAAAGAACTGTTGTTTTATTATTAGGAAGTAATAATAAATTAATATCCTATATGGGTTTTATAGAAAATCCGATGGCTCCTGTCAAAGAAATTAGTTATGGTAAAGATGGTATTAGAAAAGAACTTTTATCACGAAATAAAAATATGCTTGAATATTCAGCCAAATTAGGAAAACCAGGAAGAGGAATTACTGTTATTATTAAGCCAAGCAAAGAATCTAATTATAAAAATTTAGTCGATATTCTGGACGAAATGGCAATTGCCAAAATTGATACTTATGCAATTGTAAATGATTTTACGCCAGAAGAATCAAACTTATTAGCGGCAAAATAAAGTTCTAATTAATCCAATTAATTTCATCTGTCATGCAAAATCTACCCAAAAAAGTAAGAAGTAAAAAGTTAAGTACAAGAGTTGATCTAACCGCAATGGTGAGTGTTTCTTTCTTGTTGATTATCTTTTTTATGGTTACCATTGAGCTGGCTAAACCAAAAGTTTTAGAATATGGAATGTATCGGGATTGTGATGATTGCGGTGAGTATTTTGGTTCTCGCCACATAGATGAAAATCGCATATTGACAATATTACTAGACGAAAATGACGAAATAGTAACTTATTCAGGACTAATAAATTTCCCCATTGAAACCCCTAAAAAAGTCAATTATAATAAAAATGGCATTCGAAAAGAATTAATTAGAAAAAGTCAAATTGTACTTAAATATTCTAAAAACTTAGGGAAACCTAAAAATGGATTAATTGTAATTATTAAACCAACCCAAAAGTCTAATTATGGAAATCTAGTTAATATTTTAGATGAAATGAAGATACTAAATATTCAGAACTACAGCATTTTAAATGAATTTACTTCTGAAGAAGAAAAATTATTAGCATCAAGATAAATATTTTTAAAAACGACTGTCCTAGCCCACATAGAAGGAAAAATCCTTTTGTGCCGGTCCCGATAGCTATCGGGAACCGCAAAAGATTGGAATGATAGCTGGAAACTGCTCCTAAAGAAGAACTTTAAATTATTAAATTCCAAATTCCAATAGAAACGCGCTTCGACTTCGCTCAGCGTGACAACTTAAAACAAAAAATTGCATAAAAAAAGTCCCACATTTCTGTGGGACTTTTTGTTTTGAATTAAATTGTTATTTCTTGATAAATTTCATATTCGAACTTCCTTTATCTGACATTACTTTTATAAAGTAATTACCGGTTCTAAGCCTTGAAACATCGATATTAGAGACTGTTTTTGCATTTGGAACCGCAATAACCAATTGTCCCAAAATATTATAAATAGCTAACGATTGTATTTCTATATCCTGATTAGTATTTATATTCAAAATATCATTTGTAGGGTTTGGATATAAAGAAAAGTAATTCGAGAACTCAAAATCCTGAGTTCCTAATGTTTTAAATGTAGAAGTCGCTTTATTGGTTAAGATAGGGAAATTATAGTCAAAATAAATATTCGCATCATTAGTAAATGAATCACCTACTTTTAAGGTTGGTTTTGTTTTAATTTTAAAGGCGACATAACCGTCATTATTGGCATCATCAAAAGGAAGATTAATATTTTCGAAAATGAATTCTACTTTATTTTCTTCTGAAATTTTAGTTATAAAGGAATGACTTGAACTTGTTGGAATAAGTGTTGTTATATCGAATTTATTTAAATCGATCATATCTTTTACTACAATATTCTGAGCTTTATAAGTTCCTGTATTTTCAAAACGAATCATATAATGAACATATTCGCCAATTAAATCGGGGGTAATTACGTCACCTTCAAGACATGTTTTATCGTTTGGATCTTGAGAAGCTACTACAATTTGATTTAAAGCAAAAGTATTATCTAAAGGGGTTTCATCTGTATCCTGAGATGTAACCGTTGTTGTGAATTTTAAAATGTCCCCTGCATTTACCGCAGGAGTTTCCGTTGGTTTGTTTACACTTATAGTAAATAAAATTTCTTTACTTTCGAAAGGTTTCAAATTACTAAAATTCCATTCTATATTATCAGCTTTTTGACTTGCTAATGATGTGTTTGAAGAAATGTAATCTAAAATATTATCATCAAATTTCAGATTAATAGAACCTGATAGTTCAACATTTCCTTTGTTTTTATAAACAATTTTATACATTGCCTCAAAACCAGGTCTTGCCGGTTCTAAGGGGAGTAAAACGATTTCTAAATCCGGATGAATTCCATTTGCTGTTATGCAAAAATTTTGAGCAACTGGGCTTGTTTTAGCAGGAAAAGTTAGTGTAGCCACTGTGGGAGAAATATTAAAATAGGTAGGTTTTTCTAAAATCGGAGTTATATTATGATTTCCTGCCTGAACCGGAATAGAATAATTTCCTGAGGCATTTGCAATAAAATTTCCATTTGTTATACCGTTTGCAATTTTAAAGTTTAGATATGGATAAACAATGTCCAAAGCATCACATCCATTTTTGTTCATATCCAAACGAGTATTACCCTGAATAACATAAAAAGTACCTCCTGGAACAAAAGTGCAATAAGAATTTACGTTACAAGTAGCTGAATAACCATATTGATCAATTTTACTCTGCACTAAGGCCAGATCTTCTTCGTCTGCGCAAACGTACACTATATCATTGTTTTGAAAATCTAAGGTAGTCCATCTTAAATTATTATTTTTAATGAATAAACTTTTTAATTCATTATTTTGACAACTCAAACCCTGCATCTTAGATAAAGTTGAAAGATTCAAACTTGTTAATTTATTATATTCACAAGATAAAAATTCTAAATTAGTTAAATTCGAAATATTTAAACTCGGTAAATTATTATTAAAACACCTTAAATCTGTCAAAGCAGTTAAACCTGAAAGATCCAATTCAGCCAATTGATTTTGATAACAATGTAAGTTTGTCAAATTTGAGCAACGTGTGGTATTTAAATTTATTAATTCATTATTCGTACAAAACAAAGCTTGCAGCCTTATTAAATTGGAAACATTTAAACTTGATAGTTTATTATAATCACATTTAATTTCTTGCAAATTGTTACATCCTAAGACACTTAAATTAGATAATTTATTAAAAAAGCAACTTAATTTAAGTAAATTAACACAGCCAGATACATCTAAATTTGATAGTAAATTAGAGTAGCAATCCAAACGTTCTAATTTAACTAAATTCAAAACATTCAAACTTGACAATAGATTATTGTTACAATAGATTTCTCTTAAATTATTTAAACCTGAAGTATCTAAACTAGATAATTTATTATTTGGACAATATAAAGTTCTTAAATTAGTCAAACCCAAAACATTCAAACTTGTCAACTGATTGTCATTACAGTGTAATTCTTGCAAACTATTTAAACCCGAAACGTTAACACTTAATAATTGACTAGATCTGCAATTTAAACCCTTTAAATTAACTAAAGCCGAAACATTTAAGTCTGTTAATTTGCTAACGCCACAACTCAAATAAATAAGATTTGTAAAATTCTCAATTCCACTTAAATCACTAATTGATGTACCGCTTACATCTAATCTTTTTATAGCTAGTGCTTCGCTAACTTCGATTTCACCATTATTATTGGTATCTATTGGTTGATAAGATGAAACTGACCAAATACCATTAACATCAATATAAAGCGGTGTTTGTGTAGATGCAATTGTATTATTAGAATTTGCAGCCAACAACTTAGCTTTAAAATTATCGTCAGGAAAATTAATAACCTGCGCATTCAAACCATTAAAAAAATATAAAAACAAAACCAAAGAGTAGATTTTTTTCATAAAGTGGTATTTTCAAACAAAAATAACTTTTTATGATTATAACAGAACTTTTTTTGTTAAAATATATTAAAACCAAAAGTATAAAGCAAAAAAAAGTCCCACATTGCTGTGGGACTTTCTATATTTAGATAAACTTAAGAATTATTTTTTCTCAGTTTTTTCCATTTTAGCTTTCAATGCAGCTAATACATCATTGTTATCTCCTAAAGTTGCAGCTGGTGCATTTGTAGAAGAGTTAGATGAAGTATTTTCAGTTGCAGCTTTCACGTTTTTCTCTTCTTCTTCACGGAAGATAGCAGTGTGAGAAGCAACTACTCTTTTGAATTCTTTGTTGAATTCGATTACTTTGAAATCAGCAGTATCACCTTTTTTCAATTTCTTTCCGTCTTCTTTTTCAAGGTGACGAGTAGGAATGAAAGCAACGATATCATCTCCGAATTCTACAGTAGCTCCTTTGTCAACGATTTCAGAAATTTCACCATTGTGGATAGTTCCTACAGCGAAAGAATCTTCGTATTGATCCCAAGGATTAGCAGTAGTTTGTTTGTGACCTAAAGATAATTTACGTCCTTCAACATCTAATTCTAATACAACTACATCAAGTTTCTCACCAACATTTACAAATTCAGATGGGTGTTTGATTTTCTTAGTCCAAGATAAGTCAGAGATGTAAATTAATCCATCAATTCCTTCTTCTAATTCTACGAAAATACCAAAGTTTGTAAAGTTTCTAACGATACCTGTATGTTTAGAACCTACTGGGTATTTAGAAGTAATATCAGTCCATGGATCTTGAGTCAATTGTTTGATACCTAATGACATTTTACGGTCATCTCTATCTAAAGTTAAGATAACAGCCTCAACAACATCTCCAACTTTTACGAAATCCTGAGCAGAACGTAAATGAGTTGACCATGACATTTCAGAAACGTGGATTAAACCTTCAACACCTTCAGCAACTTCGATAAATGCACCGTAATCAGCGATTACAACTACTTTACCTTTTACTTTATCACCAATAGTTAAATTAGCATCTAAAGCATCCCATGGGTGAGCGTTTAATTGTTTCAATCCTAATTGAATTCTTGTTTTCTCATCATCGAAATCAAGGATTACAACGTTTAATTTTTGGTCTAATTCAAGAACTTCACTTGGGTGGTTGATTCTACTCCAAGAAAGGTCAGTAATGTGAATTAATCCGTCAACACCACCTAAGTCAATGAACACACCATAAGAAGTAATGTTTTTAACAACACCTTCTAATACTTGTCCTTTTTGTAATTGACCGATGATTTCTTTTTTCTGTACTTCGATATCAGCTTCGATAAGCGCTTTATGAGATACAACAACGTTTTTGAATTCGTGGTTAATTTTTACCACTTTGAATTCCATCATTTTGTTTACATATACATCGTAGTCTCTAATTGGCTTAACGTCAATTTGAGAACCAGGTAAGAAAGCTTCAATTCCGAAAACGTCAACGATCATACCACCTTTAGTTCTGCATTTTACAAAACCATTAACGATTTCTCCTGTTTCGTTTGCAGAAATAACTCTATCCCATGATTTAATAGTACGTGCTTTTCTGTGAGATAATACTAATTGACCTGTTTTGTCCTCACGGATGTCGATTAATACTTCTACTTTGTCACCAACTTTTAAGTTTGGGTTGTAACGGAATTCGTTTAAAGAAATAACACCTTCCGATTTTGCGTTGATATCAACGATAACGTCTCTATCTGTAATTCTAACAACTACACCTTCAACTACTTCTTCTTGGTCTGTAGCGATGAAAGTTTTTGATACTAAGTCTTCGAATTCTTGTAAGTTTTTCTCATCTACTGCATCGATACCTTCTTCGAAGTTATGCCAGTTAAAATTTGCTAAAAACTCTTCTTGTGATTTTAATTGTTCAGACATGCTGATAAAAAATTTGTATTCTGCTTTTCTTGAGTTTCACAAAGCGATAGAAAAAACAGAAGTTGTTTTACATAAATAGTTGATACCTAAAGGAAACTCTTCTCTGCCAAAAGGTTTGCAAAATTAATACATTTATTTGTAATAGCAAAACATTTCTAAATGATTATCAGTGTATTGTTCAGAAGCAGCAAATTTAAGGATTTTCAAGACCTCAAGTCCAGCTTTCACTCCTATCTTTTATGGTGAACCCCACCATAAAAGGATATCCACTCTATCGGGGCTCTAGATTAGAGGTGTTGCGCTTTTAAGAAATTTTGATTTCAAAATCTATAATTCTCTTGCAAAACTTTAAAACTTCAATTAAGGTTTAAAGTTTAGAGAATGAGCTTTTTTCCTTTAATAGTTAATCTACAAAATAATAAATAAGCCCTAAAACTAAAACACAAAATAAAACAGCCAAAATTCTAATTAAATTTCTTTGGCGATAGTCAATATTATAAGTTTTAGGATCAATATAATGATTCGAGAAAACAATAGGATCTACCGTAATATCAGGTCTATAATGGGCAACTCCCAGTAAAAAAGTTCTGATTAACTCTAAACGGTTGGCATAAAACATTACAAAAAAATGCCTTCCTAGAAAAGCATCATTATGAATTGCTACCTTATTATCAATCAAAACCGGCCAATAAAACTGATCGTAAAAAGATTTAAAAGGCGTTGTCGATATAACATCATATTTAGTAGATTCGAAAACATCCTCCGGTTTTTCTCTTTTAGCAAAACTACTCCAGGGCAAATCCTTAATAACTCTTTTATTAAATGTGTTTAAATATCTAATTCCTCTTTCATCGATTATAGTTGTGGTAGACATTTTTTTTCTTGAATAAATCACTAATGCAACTATACCGGATAATGCAATTAGAAATATAAAAAACAGAATTACTGTTGCTATTACGTTCAATCCAAGATCTTGAGGAGAACTCATGATAACATATAGTAATCCTATAAGAAAGAACAATACAAAAAACACCCAAAATATGCCAAAGATAACATTCAGAAACAATATTGGTTTTGAACTAACAGCCTTAAAAGTTGGAATTGAATTGTGTTTATTTTGCATATTATACTATTGACATATAAAATCAAATATACATATAAAATAAAAATCCCGTTTTCAATACAATCGAAAACGGGATTTTAAATATATATTAATGACTCAAACTCTCTATTTCTTTTGGATCATGTTTATGTTTGAATAAAATAGCAAAAGCAATCGCAATGACCAAAGCATAAGCTGCAAACGACAACCAGATCGTATGCCAGTCTTTCATTAAAATAGGATTTGAAAATATTCCATCAGTAGAAATTGAATTCCCCTGGCCTTTTACAAAATCCAACATTTTAGAATTTGTACTATCTGTTTCTAAAAATCCGGCTAATTCTGTAGTATTACTAAATGACTTTGTGAAGAAGCGATCAATTGCCCAACCCGAAGTCAAACTTCCTAAAACCGCTCCTACTCCATTGGTCATCATCATAAACAACCCTTGTGCAGACGAACGTATTTTAGAATCTGTATTACTTTCTACGAATAACGAACCTGAAATATTAAAGAAATCAAATGCCATTCCGTAAACGATACAAGACAATATAATCATCCATAATCCGGTTACCGGATCTCCAAACGCAAATAATCCAAAACGTAAAACCCAAGCCAACATACTAATCAACATTACCTGTTTGATTCCAAAACGTCTTAAGAAAAACGGAATCGCCAAAATAAATAAAGTTTCAGATACCTGAGAGATCGACATAATAATAGTCGAATATTTAATTACGAAAGAATCGGCATATTTAGGAAAATGTTTGAATTCATCCAAAAATACATCTCCGTAAGCATTTGTTAATTGTAATGCACCTCCTAAAAACATAGAAAACACAAAAAACAAAGCCATTTTATAATTTCCAAAAAGCTTAAAAGCTTCTAAACCTAAAGTTTCTGTCAATGTAGCATCTTCTTTCGTAAGGCGCTGTGGCTTACATTTTGGCAAGGTAAAAGCATAAATTCCAAGAATTAAGGCTCCAACCCCGGCAATGTAAAATTGATATTCAGTTGCTTTACTTCCACTTAAATTAGTAATCCACATGGCAGCAATAAAACCAATAGTTCCCCAAACACGAATGGGTGGGAAATCTTTTACTATATTTTTATTATTTAATTTTAGCGAAGTATATGATATCGAATTACTTAACGCAATTGTTGGCATATAACAGCACATTGCAGCAAACATTACATATATAAAATTATCCGGTGTCGTTACTTGTGCAATACCAAATAAAACCACAGCATAAAATATATGCAGTAATCCGTACAATTTTTCAGCATTTACCCATCTGTCTGCAATGATTCCGGTAAGTGTGGGCATAAATAAAGAAGCAATTCCCATGGTTCCGAAGACAAGACCAAATTGGGTTCCTTCCCAATTTTTAGTTCCAAACCAATAATTTCCAATTGTTATAAGCCAGGCTCCCCAAACAAAAAATTGAAGAAAGCTCATTATAATCAACCTGTTTTTAATTCCCATATGATGAAATTGTCTTTTTAGTAAAAATGAAGTGGTAAAACTACCATTAAAAATAATATCTACAAAAAATTAAATGGTTTTAACAACATCATTTACCAATTCTAATACAGCGGCAAATTGTTCCTCTTTATTTAAGTAAGAATTATCTATTTCTATAGCGTCGTCGGCAATAATCAAAGGAGAATCTTCGCGATGTGTGTCAATATAATCTCTTTCCATTACATTTTTTAAAACATCTTCATAAGAAACATTATCCCCTTTTTGCTGTAATTCATCAAAACGTCTCTGCGCGCGGGTTTCTGCACTGGCAGTCATGAAAATTTTAAGTTCGGCACTCGGAAAAACAACCGTACCAATATCTCTACCATCCATAACTATCGCTTTATTAGTTCCCATTTCCTGTTGCTGTTCTACCAATTTAGAACGCACTTCAGAAACTTCTGCTACTTTGCTCACAAAATTAGAAACTTCTATGGTTCTAATTGGTTTTTCAACATTTTCTCCGTTTAAATACATTTCAGCAAAACCCAAATCAGCATTAAATCTAAATTCTAACTGAATTTTAGGCAAAGCTTCAATCAAAGCCTTTTTATCAAATAAATCAGCTCCAATAAAGTGATTTTGCATTGCAAAATAAGCAACTGCACGATACATCGCTCCGGTATCTACATAAACATATTCCAGCTCTTTTGCCAATTGTTTTGCTAAAGTACTTTTTCCTGTTGATGAGAACCCATCAATTGCAATGGTAATTTTTTTCAATTTTTTTATTTTAATTAAATTTATTTTATGCTTTTGCTGTACAAATTCAATCTTTCTCAGCACACTATTTCATTGTACATTCAAAACATTCTGCGAATATAAAACACTATTGAATAGAAGTGAAAATAAAAATATAGTATTTCATTAAATTTTAATAAAGAGAAGATTTAAAACAAGCGCAAAAAAAATTATCAGTAAAAAAATATTTACTGATAATAATATTATTCAACCTAAGTTTGTTTTTTATTTGTTGCCAGACTTAGTTTTTAATAGTAAACATCCAAAATAATCTTCGACTTTGAGTTGTCGATTATTTTTTCAATTCTTTTAAAAAATTGTTCGTTTACCATTGGACATCCATGACTATTACTAATATAATAATCTTGTTCTTCATAAGGAACTGCTGAGTAATAATGCAAAACGATAGCTCTCTTTAAAGCATTATTGTTTGTTTCGTCCAGACCATTTAGTTTATAAGATTTTCCAAATCCTCCCTTATAGCAATTTTCTATAGAATATCTTCCTAAAGCAGTGCAGTTTGAATTTGGTGTATTGCTAAATCTTAAGCTTCCTTTTATTCCGGTTTCAGATCCTGAACCGTGAGCTACCAAACCCTGATCTAAAATTTTATTATTGACAAGATCATAAACAAAAAAACGATTTTTGCCTGAGGGTATTCTCATATCAACAAAAAAAGCAATTTTAGTATTGTATTTAGGATCAATACTAATCATGTTTTTTATTTCACCTATTCTGGTATTCATTCTCTCTACTTCAAGAGTAGACATAACTTCTTTTTTATAGTAGTGCTTTGTACCCGTAAAAAACCCTACAGTCATGAACAAAAACAAACTGAATATTTTCATATAATTATTGAAAATTTAAAATTAGACCAAAAAGACTTGTATTAGCTGCCAATGTATATCTTGAATACGAATAATTAAACTTTAACTTATTCATTTTTAAACCAAACCCTAATGAAACGCCTGAAAAATTACGTTGTTCATCAATTCTTAATTCTTCTCCTCTTCTAAAATTATACCCTAAACGAAAATTAAATGCTTTTTTAGGAAAAAGTTCCAGTCCAAAAACAACATGTCGCAAAGCATTATTTACAAACGAAATTTTCTCGTTACTTGTTGACCCATCAATATTGGTTTCGCCACGAACGGGATTCGAAAAAGAAATATTCCATTGTTGCAAATTCTCTAACGTAAGATGCCAACGAATAGGAACATGTTCTAATTCTTGCGAAACACCAGCAATGATTTCAAAGGGCAAATTCTCCTGTATTCCTGAATATGTTGTAAACTGTGTTCCAATGTTTCGAAATACCAGGGCCAAATTTACATTATTTTTTTGAATTTCATACATAATTCCCACATCAATTGCACCACCAATAGAATTATAACTTTCTAAAGTAGAAGTTATTAGCTTTGCATTAGCTCCAATATGCAGGTCGGTAAAAGGAATATTATAAGCATAACCCAAGGAAAGAGCGCCTTCACTCCCCGTAAAATCTGAGGTTGCCTGACCATTTTCGTCGTAACCGTCAAATGAACCATAGTTTACATAACTTATTCCGGCGTAAAAAGTTTGCACATGTCGATCATAAGTATAAGCATACGAAGCAGTTCCGTAAGAGGCTTCTCCGTAGTAATTACCGTAATTCATTGCAAGATGATTGTCCATATCTCCGTTTAAAGCTGCTGGATTAGACATCACCTGATTGACATCTTCATCATAAATCGTTATATTTTTTCCGCCTAACGCTGCCTGCCTTGGTGAAGTCGTTAAGTTAAGAAACTGATAAGTGTAACGCCCTCCTACTTGTCCGAATGAAACGGAGCAAATTAACATAAATAAAAGTAAAACAAATCGTTTCAACATTCTTTTGGGGCGAATCCTATATGGGAATAACGCAACTGCGAAGATAAAATTATATAACTTATAAAAAATAAATAAATTTATTTTACAAGAAAAAAAATCCTAATGCCAAATTAGAGGGAAATTCCAATAAAAAAATTCCAAATTCCAGTTGTAAGTGGAAATAAATTAAATAAAAAATCCAAATTCCAAAACTGATTTGATCAGATTGGAATTTGGATTTTCAAAAAATTGGAATTTACAATTGAAAATTTTATTTCAATTGTTTTGCATTTTTAACATTTTGATCAGTCAAAGCCAAAGCAAGAACTTCACTCATTTCTTTTACATAATGAAAAGTCAAACCTTCTAAATATTCAGCTTTTATTTCATCTATATCACTTTTGTTTTCGTAGCACAAGATAATCTCCTTAATATTAGCTCTTTTTGCTGCTAAGATTTTTTCTTTAATTCCGCCAACTGGCAAAACTTTTCCACGAAGCGTAATTTCACCTGTCATGGCCAAACTTTTCTTAACTTTCTTTTGTGTTAATAGAGAAACCAAAGAAGTTAACATTGCAATACCCGCACTAGGCCCATCTTTAGGTGTTGCACCTTCAGGAACGTGTAAGTGAATATTATATTTTTGAAATAATGCCACATCCAAACCTAATTTCTTAGCGTTTGCTTTAATATATTCTAAAGCAATTGTAGCTGATTCTTTCATTACTGTACCTAAATTTCCTGTAATGGTCAATGAACCTTTACCTTCGGAAATTAAGGACTCGATAAACAAGATATCTCCGCCAACACTTGTCCAGGCTAATCCTGTAACAACTCCTGCAATATCATTGTTTTCGTATTTATCACGCTCTAATCTTGGTACGCCCAAAACTTTTACGATATCATCATCCGTTACTTTTTTATTATACTCCTCTTCCATCGCAACTGATTTTGCAGCATTACGAATTACCTGAGCAATTTTAGTTTCTAAGTTACGAACACCGGATTCACGTGTATAGCCTTCTACGATTTTCTCTAATTGTTTTTTACCAATGGTTAAATCTTTAGCTGTTAATCCGTGTGCTTCTAACTGTTTAGGAAAAAGGTGTCTTTTTGCAATTTCTACTTTTTCTTCAATAGTATAACCTGACATTTTGATGACTTCCATTCTGTCACGCAAAGCCGGCTGAATAGTCGACATATTGTTTGATGTAGCTATAAACATCACTTTAGACAAATCATATCCCATTTCAAGGAAATTGTCATAAAAAGCATTGTTCTGCTCCGGATCCAATACTTCTAATAAAGCTGAAGAAGGATCTCCGCTATTTCCGCTTGAAAGTTTATCAATCTCATCTAAAATAAAAACTGGATTTGATGTTCCGGCTTTCTTTAAACTTTGAATGATTCGGCCTGGCATTGCACCAATGTATGTTTTTCTGTGTCCGCGAATCTCTGCTTCGTCACGTAAGCCACCTAACGAAATACGCACATATTCACGGCCTAAAGCTTCTGCAACTGAGCGGCCAATAGATGTTTTACCAACTCCCGGAGGTCCTGTTAAACATATAATTGGCGACTTCATATCGTTACGAAGTTTTAATACAGCAAGGTGTTCGATCATTCTTTTCTTAACTTCTTCAAGTCCAAAATGATCTTTATCTAATATTTTCTGAGCATGTTTCAAATCGAATTTATCTTTAGAATATTCACCCCAAGGCAATTCTAAAAATAACTCTAAATAATTACGCTGGATTCCAAAATCAGGTGATTGAGGATTCATTCTACGCATTTTAGATAATTCTTTTTCGAAATGTTTTTGCGTTTTTTCGTCCCATTTTTTGGTTTTCGCTTTCAGTCCCATTTCGTCCATTTCCTCCTCTTGCGAAACGCCTCCCAATTCTTCCTGAATGGTTTTCATTTGCTGATGAAGGAAATATTCACGTTGCTGCTGGTCTAAATCAAAACGAACTTTTGACTGAATGTCATTTTTCAATTCTAATTTCTGAAGCTCAACGTTCATATAACGTAAGGTTTCAAGCGCCCTGTCTTTTAATCCGTTTATCGATAGTAAACCTTGTTTTTCTTTTACCGATAAATTCATATTCGAAGAAACGAAATTGATTAAAAATGATTGGCTTTCGATGTTTTTAATTGCAAAAGTAGCTTCTGAAGGAATGTTTGGACTTTCTTTTATAATCTGAATAGCCAATTCTTTTACAGAATCTAAAATTGCTGTAAATTCAGTATCATTTTCTTCAGGACGTTCTTCTGACACTTCTTTGATTGTGGCAGTTATATAAGGATCCTCTGAAGTAACCTCGTCTATTTCAAAACGTTTTTTTCCTTGCAAAATAACGGTAACATTTCCGTCAGGCATTTTTAAAACACGTAAAATTCTTGCTACTGTTCCTATTTTATGAATATCATCTTTTGATGGATCTTCGTCTTCTTCATTAATTTGAGAAACTACTCCAATGATTTTTCCGCCGGCATTAGCATCGTTTATTAATTTAATCGATTTGTCTCTCCCTGCAGAAATAGGAATAACAACTCCCGGAAATAAAACAGTATTACGTAAAGGTAAAATAGGCAATGAAAGAGGAAGCTCTTCATTGTTCATTTCCTCTTCGTCTTCTGGAGTTAATAATGGAATTAATTCTGCTTCTGAGTCAAATTCCTGAAGTGACAGATTGTCAATGGTGAGTATTTTATGGTTTGACATAATAATATATAAGTCGTTTTGTCATTAAAATTTTAGTACTAACTGCAAATGTAGTGTTAGATAGTTTCATTTGTAATAAAAACATTCTAAGCTCTTCATTTACAACACAGATCATTAAAATAGACAATCACTATGCCAAAATGAGCTATGATAGATCTATTTAAGGTAGCCAATCTAGTAAAATCAAATTGTACTACCAAAAAAAAATCCACACAAAGGTGGATTTAATGTAATTAGTATTTTTATTATTACAAATCGTCTGTATTGATAGCAAAAGAGCCTGTAATTGTTTTTTTCTTACCGGTAGTAAAATTACTAACAACGAAATTAAAAGTACCTTCTATTTTTGTTGCTGTTTTTGAAGTAATGGTTAGCGATCCTGATTCGGTAGTATACAAAAGATCATCTAAAATACAAGATGCATTAGCGACATTTACAAGTTCCTCTCCACCTCCATTCAATGTAACACTCGAAGCCTGATAAGTACCAACACCATATGATTGACTAATACCTATAAGTACACTGTCATCACTGCCTCCGTTCTTTACTCCTACTATGCTATAATAAGGGTAAACACCACTTGAACTTACACTCGCTACATCAATATCGTTTTCAGCAAAATCAACGCCATCTATTTTTGCATTCAAAAAACCGTCAGACTCATCTACAGGTGCATTTTCTGTATAAGGTATATTCGCAAAAGAACCATTTGTAATTATTTTGGTTTCGGTTTTATCATCACCTAAATCTCTAAAACCTGTAAATTGAAATGTTCCTGAAATTGTTTTTTTAGTTTTATCTACTGCTGTAATTGTCACAATTGCCGTATCAGTATAATCTTTTACTCCAAAAAATTCTGCAACTTCGTTTGATGCACTTATAAATGGATTTTCATCAGTCGCTGAACCATAAGACAACACAAATTTTTCGCCATCATCTTCACTATTTGCCCATGTATAAGTTCCTACTTTATTACTTGGCAAAGTTATTTGAATTACATCTTTATTCGATGTTCTAATTCCTGCTATAAGTACAAAATTATCTGTTACAATGGCGCTTGAACTATTAGCAACAAAAGCATTTCCTCCTACAGTTGCTTTAAAAACTCCTGTGCCGGCTGGATTATTTCCGTTTCCGCTACCAGCCTCCTGATTGCCATTATTATAATTTAGCCCATCCTCAAAGTCTTTAGTACAAGATGTAAAAGATATCCCTAAAGCAAAAAGCAAAAGAAATAAAACGTAATTTTTTTTCATGAATTCTTAATTTAATACAAAATTTAATTTTTGCTAAAACTAAATAAAAAATCTTACACAAAGCATTACTTTCAACTATAATTTTTAACATAATCAGATTAATAAAGTTATTATGAAAAAAAATAAAATTATTTTTAGCAAAACTGTAACAAACCAAAAAAAGCACCGTCCTTATTAAAAACTAGCAATCATTACTTGAGTATAACTAACCAAAATATCGAAGAATTAATCGCGCTTTGTAAAGAAAACAATCAAAAGGCACAATTTGAAGTTTACAATCGTTACAGTAAAGCTATGTACAATGTGGCTTACCGTATTGTAAAAGACGAACATTTTGCACAGGACGTCATGCAGGAAGGTTTTCTTAAGGCTTTTACAAAAATTAACGACTACAAACAAGAAGTGGCTTTTGGAGCATGGTTAAAGAAAATAATTATCAATTATAGTATTGATTTTTATAAAAAAAATAATGCCTTTCAGGTTGAAGATCTAAGCAAGACATTATATAAAATTGAAGAAAACGACAGTTTCTTTTCTGAAAGTATCGATCTAAATTCACTTAAAGTGAAACAAGTTTTAGATACTATTTTAAGCTTAAAAGACAACTATCGCATGGTTTTAACTCTTTTTTATATTGAAGGTTATGACCAGGAAGAAATTAGCGAAATTTTAAACATCAGTTATGCCAATTGCAGAACAACGCTAAGCAGAGCTAAAGAAAGTTTACGAAAAAAATTAGAAGCGATAACAGATTCACTCCTAAAAAATAAATTTTAGATATATGAAAAAGGAAAATGACGATTTAGATCAATTATTTGAAAAATTTGAAAATCAATGGGATGTAAAAAGAATGAACGCTGACCATCAGGTTGATTTCTTAAATAAATTAAATAAAAAACAACCTAAGAAAAAGAACCACGCTGTTTGGGCAATCGCTGCATCAATTGTAATATTGTTAGGAGTGTCTCTATTTTATAATAACAATAATATCGAAAAACCCAAGGAATTTAAATTCGCTTCTAAGGAAACCCAAAGAACCGATTCTATTTTTAGCATTTTAATTGATAATGAATTAATTAAATTAAAAGAAAAAAGTTCGCCGGAAAATGAGCAAATCATTAATGATGCCTTAAAACAAATGAAAGTTTTTGATGCAGATTACGCAAAGATTATAAAGGAAGTGCAAAAAAATGGTGAAAACAAACAAATCATTTACGCTATGATCAGCAATCTGCAAACCCGAATCTCTTTTTTACAAACGGTTTTACAGAGAATTGAAGAAAACGAAAAATTTAAAAATACAACTGATGAAAAAACATTATAACATACTTATTCTATTCATTTTGATTCCTTTTTTAGGATTCTCAAATGATGACACTTTTATTTCTAAAGAAAAAAACATCAAAAAAACCTATATAGTAAATTCAAATGCAGGAATTGATATTGAGAACAAATACGGCAACATCACTGTAAGTACCTGGGATGAAAACAAAATTGACCTGGATATCACTATTAAAGTTTCTGGCGGAAATGAAAATTGGGTAAACGAAAGACTAAACAGTATCGATGTAGATATTAATGCTTTGAAATCTATGGTTTCAGCGATTACCAACATTGGAAATTCTTCTCTAAAAAGCAGAGGAAGCAGCAATAGTTTTGAAATTAACTATGTGATAAAAATTCCGAAAAACGGAACCGTAAAGCTCAATAATAAATACGGTAATATCACTACACTAACTTTAGAATCTACAACTGATATTTCATGTAAATATGGTAAAATCATATTGGGTAAACTTAATGGAGACAGCAATAGAATAGAAATTGGATACAGTCAGAACTCAAGCATTGACTACATTAAAAGCGGAAATATTGAAGCACGTTATTCAGGAATAAAAATAAATGAGTCCGGCAACTTAAATGTTGATGCAAATTATACGGATGTTTCATTGCAGGAAGGTCAAAATATTAAATGCAAAGGAAACTATGGTAGTTTTAAATTTCAAAAAATAAATTCACTTGTGGGCAGCAGTAATTATGTAACCATATCTATTGCAGAAGTTTTAAACAACCTGAATATTGATGCTACCTACTCTAAAATAAATGTAGAATCAATGAATGAAAAATCTAAAAATGTTAACATTAATACAGGATATACCAATATCGCTCTGGGTTATGATGCAAACTACTCTTTTGACTTTGATATTAATACACGATACGGAAGCATCAAAAATGACAGCTCTTTGGAGGTTTTGGTTAGCGAAATTAAAAGTAATACAAAAAGAATAAGTGGATATAATAAGAAAAAAGGACAAAATAAAGTCATCATTAATTCTAGTTACGGAAACATAATTCTAACTAAAAGATAATCGAATCATAAATCAATCAAAACAACAATTAAACAATCGAACAATGAAAAAAACTTTTAAACTATTCGTATTTAGCGCATTATTAATCAGCTCTGTTGGAAATGCACAATGGTCAAATAATAAAATTAAAGGAAACGGGAAAGTTGTTTCTGAAACAAGAACAACATCAGATTATGATGCAGTAAGGGTAGCAGGCTCATTTGATGTAGATTTGGTTGCAGGAAAAGAAGGTAAAATCATTATTAAAGGAGAAGAAAATTTAGTTTCGGCTATAAAAGTGGAAGTCGAAGATAATGTCTTAAAAATTTACGTTGAAAAAGGCACCAATATCAGACCAAGCATGGGTAAAAAAATTGAAGTTACTGTTCCTTTCGAAAAAATATCAGAAGTAAGTCTGGCAGGTTCAGGAAATGTTCAGTCTAAAAATGTTATTAAAAGCGATAAATTTACAGCAAAATTAGCGGGTTCAGGAAACTTTAACCTTGAAGTAAACTCAACTAATTTAGAATTAAATTTAAGCGGATCCGGAAATATCAATTTAAAAGGAAGCTCAGATAGTTTAACCACCAAACTTGCAGGATCAGGAAATATTGAAGCTACAAATTTGAAAGCTAAAAATGTTGATGCAAATGTTTCAGGATCTGGTAACAGCCGTGTTAACTGTGCAGAAAATTTAACAGCAAGAATAGCAGGTTCCGGTGATATTAAATACACAGGAAATCCTGAAAAACGAGATGTAAAAGTTTCCGGTTCAGGAAGTATAACAAAAGCTTAATAAAGATCTTTTAAAATACGATCATCAATCAAATCAATTGTCTCGTTTAAGACAAATTAAATCCCCCGAAAGGCACTTTATTAATTTAAAGTGCCTTTTTTGGTACCCTTCTTAGTAGAAAAATTGCTATTACAAAGAAAATGCCTAAAATATCGAAAGCTATACGAGGACTTCCTGTTATTTGGTCAATAATACCATATAGACACATTCCAATTACAATTCCTATTTTTTCTGCAACATCATAAAAGCTAAAAAACGATGCTGTATCTTCTGTTTCCGGCAATAATTTTGAATAAGTCGAACGCGATAAAGCCTGAATTCCTCCCATTACAAATCCTGCAACTGTGGCCATGACGTAAAAATGGATTGGTAAAGTAACGAAAAAGGCTAATCCACAACAAACTGCCCAAATAATATTAATACCGATAAGCGTTGGAATATTTCCAAATTTCGAAGAAGCTCTTGATGTTAAAATTGCTCCAACAACTGCCACTAATTGTATTATTAAAATACAAATAATCAACCCAATAGTTCCTTCTTCTTTAGATGACCATTGAATTTCCTGAGCCCCGAAATAAGTTGCTACAAGCATAACGGTTTGTACAGCCATACTTGAAACAAAGAAGCCTCCTAAATAACGTTTTAAAGGTATATTTTGCTGTAGTAATGCCCAAACTTTTTTTAACTCTTTAAATCCATTAAATACTACGGCTTTTGTTAGTTTTTGTCCATTTTCTTTTCTTCCTTTTGGTAAATAATAATAAGTATACTGACTAAATAATATCCACCAAACACCCACCATTATAAATGAATATCGCATTGCTTTCATGGCGGCTTCGCTATCTGTTCCGGTAATTCCAAAAAGCTTTGGTTTCATGACCATGGCTAAATTAATAATCAATAAAATAACACTTCCTACGTATCCCAACGAATATCCTTTGGCACTAATTTTATCCTGCTGTTCTTCAAAAGCGATATCTGGCAGATAAGAATTATAGAAGACTAAACTCCCCCAATATCCCAATAATCCAAAAAAGTAAAAAGCCAAACCAACATAAATATTATCTAAATCAAACCAATATAAACCCATACACGATAAAGCTCCTAAATAGCAGAAAAACTTCATGAATGCTTTTTTATTACCTACGTAATCGGCAATACCGGACAATAATGGCGATATAAAAGAAACCACTAAAAATGCTGTAGCTGTGATAAAACTAATTAAAGCTGAATTTTTTAAGTGCATGCCAAAAACATCAATATAATGATCACGTTCTGCAAATAGGGCTTCATAAAAAATAGGAAATACTGCTGATGCAATTGTAAGCGTATAAACAGAATTTGCCCAATCATAAAAAGCCCAGGCGTTTAATAATTTTTTATCTCCCTTTTGTAAATCTTTCATAGAAATGGTTTTGTTAACAGGTTACGAATTTATCTAATTTTTATGATAATCAAATAGAAATTTGATAAATCATGTATTATTAAATTATAAACAATTTAAAAGATTGTATTGCATAAAAAAAAGCCATTCACCGCGGTGAATAGCTTTTTAATTATCTTTTTAAGCAATCGTTCTTTATCTGACGATACCAACTTTTAATGCTGTAGCTTTTGCTTCAGGAATTAACGACTTCAAATTAGCAATCCTTGTAGCATCAGCAGGGTGAGTACTCATAAATTCGGGAGTTCCTGATGCTCCTGATTTTGCCGACATTCTTGTCCAGAATGCAATTGCATCATCCGGATTGTAGCCTGCAATTGCCATAAGTGTCAGTCCTATTTTATCAGCTTCTGTTTCATTACTTCTGCTAAACGGAAGCATTACTCCTACTTCAGATCCAAGTCCGTAAGCCTGAGCAAAAATTTGCTGAGTTGATTCTGATTTTCCACTTGTTGCCGCTCCTAATGCTGCTCCGCCAATTTGCTGTAATTGAGCTGCACTCATTCTTTGAGCACCGTGATTGGCTAATGCGTGAGAAACTTCATGCCCCATAACGGTAGCAAGACCAGATTCATTTTGTGTCACCGGCAAAATTCCCGAATAAACTACAATTTTACCTCCGGGCATACACCATGCATTAACTTCTTTATTATCTACCAGCTTGTATTCCCAACGGTAGTCGGTTAAATATTGAGCTTGCCCCAAATAAGTTAAATATTTTTCTGCCGCTTTTTTAATTTTAAATCCAACAGCTTCTACTAATTTAGCATCTGCTGTCCCGGTTATTACCTTGTTTTCAGATATAAACTGGCTATACTGCTGAAATGAAGAAGGAAACAATTCACTATTCGAAACGAAGTTCAAATTTTTCTTTCCTGTAACAGGATTAGTTGCACATCCTACAACTAAAACAGCTGCAAAAATTCCTGATAATAGATATTTTTTCATGATTTTTAATTTTTTAACACAAACAAAAATACAATTTTAAATATTTTTTATTTTATATAATTACGTGAAATTTTATCAGAATTTACTTATTCACCGCTAATATGAAGTTCACTGAACTCTTTATCAACAATTAAAAAATGATTTTCTTCGAATGCTATTTTATCAAAAGCGATGATTTCATTATCAATTTCAATTTCTGTTACTTTAAATGGTAATCCAATTAAGTTGATTTTATATTTTGAATAAGGTGTGTCAAATTTTCCCTCTTTATGAAGCTGTACAATTAATTCTTTTTCTTTACCAATTGTTCTAAAAGATAAAAAACTGTAGCGTCCTTTTTTATAATCATAACCGTCCTGAGCATCTTCATAAACTACTGATTTTTCTTTCCCGTTTTTAAAGTAAAGATCCAGCGTTAATTCATCAAATTCAAGTTCGCCCACATATTGCTGAACGGGATATTTTGGTATTATTGCACCTGCTTTTACAAACACCGGGATTTCATCAAATTTAGTATCAATCCAAACCTCTCTTCCTCCTGTTGATAACTCATTATTCCAATAGTTATACCACTCACCTCTTGGAATATACATACGTCTACCTACAGCATTAGGTTCAAGAATTGGGCATACTAATATTTGATTTCCAAAGATGAATTCATCGTTTCGATAATGTGTTTGTGTATCTTCCTGATCGTAATAAACCAATGGTTTCAGCATCGGAATTCCCTCTTCAATATATTGCCAAAACATCGTGTATAAGTACGGCAATAACTGATAACGTAAACTCACAAATTTTCGGGTAATATTAATCACTTCTTCATCAAAAGCCCAAGGTTCCTGATTACCATGATCTCCGGATGAATGCGTTCTGCAAAACGGATGAAAAACACCTAATTGTATCCAACGCGCGTACAATTCTCCTGTTGGCTGTTCTGCAAATCCTCCAATATCAGAACCTGTAAATCCCATTCCGGAAATACTCATTCTTTGTACCTGAATATTGGCAAGCCATAAATGTTCCCATGTTGCGACATTATCACCGGTCCAGGATGAAGTGTAACGTTGTGCGCCTGAATATGCTGATCTGGTAATAACAAAAGGACGTTTTGGATACGTAAATCGCTTTACACCATGGTAAGTCGCTCTGGCCATTTGTGTGCCATAAATATTATGTGCTTTTCTATGGCTGCAAGGGTTTCCGTCATAAACGTGACGAACATCCATTGGGAACGTTTTATTGGGAACCTCCATAACAGCTGGTTCGTTCATATCGTTCCAAACACCTTTTACACCTATATCTGAAATTAATTCTTTAAATAATCCTGCCCACCACTCTCTAACTACGGGATTTGTATAATCAGGAAAATTACATTCACCTGGCCAAACTTTACCTTTCATATAAGGTCCATCGGCTCTTTTGCAGAAATAATCTTTTTCTAAAGCTTCCTGATATACCCAATAATCTTTATCTATTTTAATTCCGGGATCAATGATTACAATAGTTTTAAAACCATCTTCTGCCAGTTCTGCCACCATGCGTTTTGGATCTGGAAAGTAATTTTTATTCCAGGTAAAACATCGAAATCCTTCCATATAATCAATATCCAGATAAATAGCATCGCAAGGAATTTTAAGTTCTCTGAATTTTGATGTAATTTCTTTTACTTTACTTTCAGGATAATAACTCCATTTACATTGATGATATCCTAAAACCCAAAGCGGTGGTAATTCCGGTTTACCCGTTAAATCAGTATAGGTCGTAACTACATCCTGCATTTGTGGGCCATAAATGAAGTAGTAATTCATTTCACCACCTTCTGCCCAAAAGCTTGAAACGTTTCTTCTTTCCTGACAAAAATCAAAAAAAGTTCTAAAAGTATTATCAAAAAAAATACCGTAAGATTGTTTGTTGTGTAAACCTATGTAAAACGGAACTACTTTATATAATGGTTCCTGATCTTTCTGGTAAGCATATTGATCGGTAGCAAAATTTTCTAATCTTTTGCCTTTCAAATTCATTTGAGTTGCTTTGTCACCTAGTCCGTAAAAACATTCGCCATCTTTGGATGATTTACTCATTTTTACAATATTCCCGCCATATTCGTAACTCTCTTCCCAATGAAAACCAAGTTCATCTTCAAGAATCAAAAGATCGTTTAAATCATAAATTGATAAACGAAGATCTGCCTTTTGGATTTTACATTTTACTTTACTGGTTCTAATCTGGAAATAAGTCTCCTCTTCTGTAAGTTCTAGAAAATTATAACCGTGAAGTTGCGTTTTATCAATAGCATAGGAGAAATCATTACTGAAATAACCCTTTGTTGTAAAGCGAAACCGAATTAAACTGTCTCTAAGAACAGTTACTTTTAAGATTACATTGTTATCTGTATTAAAAAAAATAGAATCGCCTTCATGTTCAAATGATACGATTTTTGAAGGATATAAATCGCCTTTATATTCTAATGATGTATTTGTAATCATATCGCTGAATGAATTAATTATAATAACGTTAATCTCTCGCTTTCAAACATACAAAAAAAGCATAAAAACCTATATTAATATAAGGTTTATTCACGAAAACGTTTTTTTTGAATGAGTCTTAAATTACACGTCAAAAAACAATCAATTCAGTAATTTTAAAACCTTAAATTGATAAATTAACATATTAAATATTAAACTGTTTTTTATACTAAAGAATAAACGCCGACACTTAATGGAGGCAAAAGTAATTCAACAGAAAAATCTCTTCCATCGTAAGCGAGTTCTTCAATTTTTAAAGTACCGCCATTACCCAATCCACTTCCGCCGTAAATAGCAGCATCACTATTAAAAATTTCCTGTAGTTTACCTTTCTGCGGAATTCCAATTCTATAGTTCTCCCGAACCACTTGCGTGAAATTACAAACCACAATTAAATTTTCATCAGGATTATTTCCCTTTCGAATATAGGACAATACTGCATTTTGATGATCAGAATAATTAATCCATTCAAAACCTTCCCCTGTAAATTGCTTTTCATATAAAGCAGGGCGTGTTTTGTATAAGTTATTCAAATCTGTAATTACTTTTTTAATTCCTGAATGATAATCGTATTGAAGTAAATGCCAATCAAGGCTTTTCTCAAAATTCCATTCATCACTTTGTCCAAATTCAGATCCCATAAAAAGCAATTTGGTTCCGGGATGCGTAAACATATAACCGTACAACAATCTTAAATTCGCAAATTTTTGCCATTCGTCGCCAGGCATTTTATTGGCAATAGATTTTTTTCCGTATACAACTTCATCGTGCGAAAACGGAAGCATAAAATTTTCTGTAAAAGCATAGGTCATCGAAAATGTCAAATCATTTTGGTGGTATTTTCGATAAACAGTTTCTTTCTGGAAATATTTTAGAGTATCATGCATCCATCCCATCATCCATTTCATGCCGAAACCTAAACCTCCTGTAAAAGTGGGTCTCGAAACCATTGGAAAAGAAGTACTTTCTTCTGCAATAGTCTGAACTCCATCAAAATTAGCATAGATAACTTCATTAAACTCTTTAAGAAAGCTAATCGTATCAAGATTTTCTCTGCCACCAAAAATATTCGGTTCCCATTCCCCTTCATTTCGCGAATAATCAAGGTACAACATCGACGCCACTGCATCAACGCGTAAACCATCAGCATGATAATGCTGTAGCCAAAACACGGCATTACTAATTAGAAAAGCTCGAACTTCATTACGTCCGTAATTAAAAACCAAACTTTTCCAATCCGGGTGATAGCCTTTTCGACGATCAGGATGTTCGTATAAATGTGAACCATCAAAAAAGCCTAAGCCATGTGCATCGTCAGGAAAATGCGAAGGAACCCAGTCTAAAATTACTCCAATTCCAGCCTGATGCAATTTATCAACCAAAACCATAAAATCCTGTGGCTTCCCAAATCTTGAAGTTGGTGCAAAGTATCCTGTCAGTTGATATCCCCACGACGGGTCATAAGGATATTCCATAATTGGCATAAATTCGACATGCGTAAAGCCTGTTTCCTTTACGTAATTTACCAGATCCTCTGCTAGTTCTAAATAAGTTAGAAACCTATTGTTTTCACCACGCTTCCATGAACCTAAGTGTACCTCATAAACAGAATAAGGTTTATCTAAACCATTATTATTTTGACGGGATTGCATCCATTTTTCGTCTTTCCAATTGTAATCTAAATCCCAAACAACCGAAGCTGTGTGAGGAGGTTTTTCACAGTATAAAGAAAAAGGGTCTGCTTTTTCGGTTATAGCTCCATTTATATTTGATTGAATTTTATATTTGTAAAGTGTACCTTTCTCGATGCCTGGAATAAAACCTTCCCAAATTCCTGAAGAATCCCAACGTACCTGCAATAAATGCTCTCCTTGTGTCCAATAATTAAAATCACCAACAACCGAAACAGATTGAGCCGTTGGTGCCCAAACTGCAAAGTAAACGCCTTTTACTCCGTTAACTTCAACTAAATGTGCTCCTAATTTTTCATATAATTTGAAGTGTTTTCCTGCTTTGAATAAATCAATATCAAAATCAGTGAAAAGAGAATGCGTGATAACTTTATTCATATTTGTTTTTATAATTGGAATGTGGACTTTTTATTATAGTTTTGGAGCTTTTATATTATTTTTTTCAAAAAATTTATTCAATTCTAAAATTATCTGATAATACAACTCCTTTTTTTATCACGACAATACCATCCTTTATACTGTATAATTCATTTGTAAAATTGTCCAAATGTTTACCTCCATTAATGTGAACATTGTTTCCTATACGAACGTTTTTATCTACCAAAACATTTTTTATAAAACAATTCTCTCCTATTCCTACGTGAATTTTATTGATACTGCTTTCATGATTCATTTCATCCAAATCCTGATAAAAATCGTTCCCCATTACATAGCAATTTTCAAGCACAGTTCCCTCTCCTATTCTGGATCGAATGCCAATTACAGAACTTTTAATCTCTTTAGCATTAATGATACAACCTTCAGAAATTAACGATTGATTGATAACCGAATTTCTAAATTTTGATGGCGGTAATAATCTTGGTCTGGTGAAAATTTTATTGTCGTTATCAAATAAATTAAACTCAGGAATATCTGCCGTTAAACCAATATTGGCTTCAAAAAAGGATTCAATATTTCCAATGTCTGTCCAATATCCTTCATATTGGTAGCTCAAAATTTTATGTTTGCCTACGGCTTGTGGAATAATTTCTTTACCAAAATCCTTTGTTTCCGGATCGGCCATTAAATCTTCTAATAACTGACGGTTAAAAATATAGATTCCCATCGAGGCCAGATAATTTTTACCCTTTTCCTTCATGTGTTCACTTACTTCCGATTCCCATTCAGGCAAAAGCGATGCATCAGGTTTCTCTATAAAAGCTTCTACATAACTTTCATGACAAGTTTTTAAGATTCCAAATTCAGGGGCGTCCTTAGCATTTACAGGTAATGTGGCAATAGAAATTTCCGCATTTGCTGCAATATGCGCTTCGAGCATTTCATTAAAATCCATTTGATACAACTGATCTCCTGAAAGAATTAAAGCATGGTCAAAATCGTGTTTCAAAAAATGCGACATACATTGGCGAACAGCATCTGCAGTTCCCTGAAACCATGTTGGGTTATCCGGAGTTTGTTCTGCCGCCAAAATATCTACAAATGACTGACTGAAAATACTAAAATTAAAAGTGTTTTTGATATGCGCATTGAGAGATGCTGAATTAAACTGGGTTAAAACAAATATTTTAAAAATATCCGAATTGATACAATTTGAAATAGGAATATCAACTAATCGGTATTTTCCACCAATTGGAACTGCTGGTTTTGATCTGGTTTCTGTTAACGGAAACAAACGTGATCCTTGTCCTCCTCCTAAAATAATAGCAACTACATTTTTCTTTTTAAACTTCATTTTTCTCAATTATTAGGTTGTATACTTCAATATATTCTTGGCAAACTCTTTCCCATGAATGGTCAATCGCCATTCCTTTTTTTCTTATTGTATTAAAATTTAATTTATCATCGTACAGTCCTACAGCACGATTTATAGAATAACAAACATCTCCAACCGAAGCCTGATCATGACAAATCCCGTTTCCGTTATCCCCAAAATCAATTACAGTATCGCGCAGTCCGCCAGTTCTTCTCACAATTGGTACAGTTCCGTAACGCAAAGCATACATTTGGTTCAATCCGCAAGGTTCAACTCTTGATGGCATTAAAATATAATCAGAACCTGCGTAAATTAAATGAGCCAATTCTTCATTGTAACCAATAAACACATTGTAATTACCATTGTAATCATTTCTTAGCTGAAGCAATTGTTCTTCTATTTGTGCATTCCCTGATCCTAAAATCAGTATATTGATATTTTCAAAATTTTCAGATAACGCCAAAGCCGAAGACTGAGGTAATAAGTCTCCTCCTTTTTCTTCGAACAAACGTCCAATAAAACTAAATAAAGGTTTCGTAGGATCGAGATCAAATTGCTCACATAAATTTTTCTTATTTTTTTCTTTACCAGATGCCAGAGTTTCAATCGAATAATTTTCGGCAATCATTTGGTCCTTTTCCGGATTCCAGACTTCAAAATCAATTCCGTTTAAAATTCCTTTTGATTTGTCTCTAACCGAATTAAACAACGATTCCAGACCATTTGCTGAGACATTAATTTCATCCAGATAACTTGGCGAAACAGTCGTAACTGCATGTGCGCACTTTACTCCTACCGCCAAAGAATTTAGAGAATTATTCCATTCTAAAAATCCAACATGAATTAAATCAAACTCTGGTAAATAATGCAATTGATCAAAACCAAACCAGCCTTGGTACAAACCATTATGAATAGTAATTACTGTTTTTACAGTTCTTAGACTCTCATATTTATAACCATATTTAACCAAAAACGGAATCAGTCCGGTATGATGGTCATGACAATTAATAATATTCGCAACTTTTTTACGGGCAGCAATCCAATCCAGGGTTGCAATCTGAAACGAAAAGAAACGTTCAATATCATCCTCATATCCGTAAACATTTGGTCGGTCAAATAATTCCTTAATTTCTATAAGATATAATTCGTAACCAAGCTTATTTGTTGTTTCCTTTAAGACACTAAACGGAAAATCAAAACTTCCTAATTTTACGGTTCCCCAGTGAACACATTCAAAATTATTTTCATTTTTGAACTTTGTATCGTAACAAGGAACAACAACACGAACCTCATGACCGGCATTCGTTTGATATTTTGGCAGTGCGCCAACAACATCAGCCAAACCGCCAACTTTTGCCATAGGATAACACTCAGCACTGATATGAAATATTTCCATGTGAAAATTTATAAACTAATTGCGAATTATTTTTTTTAATAAGCACACATTAAAATGCTACTTTTATGTTTCCTAAATTTAGGAAAAAATAAGTACAATTAAGGCTTCAGAAAAAAAATATTTATATGGCAAAAAAGGCGACGAATCCTACTCAATCTTTAAAAATTCCACAGGTTATCATACTATCCAGCAAATTACTCGCTTTTATATCACCTAAATTGGTAACCAGATTTGCAGCAAAGCTTTTTACAACACCAGTAAAACATAAGGTTCCAAAACGCGAGCTGGAAATGGATCAAAAAAGCACTAAGAATACTTTTTTTATCCCTGCGATTCGCAAAAGTATTACTACCTACAAATACGGAAAAAGTGAACAGAAAGTCTTATTAGTTCATGGCTGGTCAGGTCGTGGGACGCAACTATTTAAAATAGCCGACGAACTTTTACAAAATGGATATTCGACCATAAGTTTTGATGCGCCTGCACACGGAAAATCTGAAGGAAAAACAACTATAATGTCTGAGTTTATCGCTTCGATTTTAGAGATAGAAAAACAATACGGTCCTTTCGAAATTGCAATTGGGCATTCCTTAGGTGGAATGTCAGTTTTAAACGCAATTAAAGATGGCTTAAAGGTAAAAAAAGCTATTATTATTGGCAGTGGAGATATTGTACACGATATTCTGCAAGAATTTGTTTCGAAATTAGGTTTAAAAACCGAAATTAGTGACAGATTACGTGATCATTTCGAAAATCAATACCAGTTAAAAATGGATGATTTCTCAGCTTATAGGGCAGCACAAAAAATTGAAATTCCTGTTCTGGTGATCCATGACAAAGATGATCCCGAAGTTCCCGTAAAAGCTGGGATTCATATTCATAAACACTTACAAAACGGAAATCTTTTTCTAACAGAAGGCCTTGGACACAGAAAGATCCTTGGAAATCAAAATGTTATAAAAAAAATCCTAGATTTCATCAAAACTACTTAATTTTGTGAGAGTTGCAGTTTTATAGTTATAATTTTTAATACAAAAAAAATGGATTTATTTGGAGAAACATCAGATTGGGAGACTAAATTAAAACCCATTTTGAAAGAATATAAAGGAAAAAAACATCCACTGGAGTATCAAAATGCCTATCAATTATTAGTTATGGTGGTTTTATCTGCTCAGGATTCTGATGCTAATATCAACAAAATTGCACCGGCATTATTTGCGAAATTTCCAACACTTAAAAGTTTATCAAAAACAGATACCGAAACCTTTATTCCTTACATAAGTAAAGTCCGAAATTATCCCACAAAGGCAGGTTGGCTCATGGAAATTGCCAAAACCATTAAAAATGATGAAGATATTCCTCTAACCATGCAAGAACTAACAGCCTTAAAAGGAATAGGAAGAAAATCTGCAAATGTTATCATAAGAGAAACCGGAAACCCCGCAGAAGGCATTATTGCCGATTTGCATGTAATACGTGTAGCACCAAGAATTGGCATAATAAAAGAAAGTAAAGATGGAAATAAAGTCGAAAAAGATTTAATGCAAGTCTTACCAAAATCAATATGGTCAGAAATCGGAATGGCAATTTCTTTTTTAGGAAGAGAAATTTGCAGGCCAAAACCAAAATGCGAAGAATGTTTATTGGCAGATATTTGCCATTATTATTTAACACAAGTAATTTAATTTTTTTTCTTGTATCAATCAAAATTTTAGATGAACATACAGATTGTATTTTCTCAATATCTTTTTGATTAAAACCTTAAAAAAAATCTCTATCGTTTCTGTGTGTTACAAAACGATTATGAAAATAAAAAACAAATAATATTATTTAATGATCGAATAAATTTAGATCTAAAAATAAGCCTTTATTTCAAAATTAAAATATTTTATTTTTAAATATGAGATTTATGGGCGTTTCCCTCCGGGCCGGGCTGTCCGCTAAATCTTTTGCGAGAGACGTTTTAGATTGCTTTGCCAGAAGTGTAGTGTGTCGCAAAAGGATATCGCTCCCATCCCTAACGCAGTTTACGGTAAAAAGGAAGTATTATTTTCAAAGGAAATTCCAACTTCTAAATCCCAAATTCCAATATATAGTACCTCATAGTTTTTACTTTCAGAGGAGATCATGTAAATAAACTGTTATTTAACCGCAAAGAACGCAAGGGATTACGCAAAGTGCGCAACGAACAGCCTTTGCGGCCTTAATAAAGACAGCAGTACAGACAATAAAAAAAACCT
>NZ_LVEN01000022.1 GCF_001686925.1 Flavobacterium piscis | reverse complement strand
AACTTCAATGTCAATGTCAAATTTTAATCTCAATCGATAAAAAGCAACAACGCGGGTTCTAAAAATTAATTTTAAATAAAATTAGAGATACCGAAAAACGACACAACTATTTAAAATAAGATATTACTTTTTGAAATTGAAATTTGACATTGAAGTTGGCATTGACATTGATATTGTTATTTATTTTATTTGTAAGTTTGTAATCGCCTTAAATTCTTTCTTGTAAAACAGGTAACGAATTGTAAATCAATATGTCATTGCAAAATACTAACATCACTTCCAAAAATTACAAAAAGCTTTCTATTCAGGTTTCACTGAACGGATTTTCATTTTGTTGTTTTGATACTTTAAATAATACAATAACAGCCTTTAATGAAATCAATTTTGATGCTACGCAAAAGCCATCAAAAATTGAAGAATTATACAGCGCCGCTTTTAAAAATTATCCGGAACTAAAAGATACTTACGATGAAATTTTAGTCATTCATAACAATAATCTTTCGACTTTTGTACCGAGCGCTTTGTTCGACGAAAATTTCTTAGGAAGTTATTTACAATACAATACAAAGGTTTTTGAAACCGACTTTTTTACTTTCGATCAAATTTCGAATTACGAAATGCATTCGGTTTATATCCCCTACATCAATATCAACAACTTTTTGATTGATACTGTTGGTTCGTTTGATTACAAACACGTCAACAGTATTTTGGTCGAGAAAATTCTTGAAAGCTCCAAGAACAATGATCAGAAAAAAATGGTAGTGAATTTCAATGCCAATCATTTTGAAGTTATCGTGGTTCAAAATCAGAAATTGTTATTATTCAATTCTTTTGAATATCAGACTCCGGAAGATTTTCTTTATTACATTCTTTTTACAGCCGAACAATTGAGCTTGAATCCGGAAAGTTTTCCGCTTGAATTATTAGGTACAATACATCAAAACGATCCGTACTATGCCATTGCATACAAATACATTCGTCATATTTCATTTTTGGATGTAAGCACATTACAAGAAAGAAACAGCTTTTCAACTGCACAAAATCAAAAACATTATATCTTATTTCAATCATGAGAATCATTTCAGGAAAATACAAAGGACGCCGCATTTTTCCGCCAAAAAACCTTCCTGTAAGACCTACGACTGACATGAGTAAAGAAGCATTGTTTAATGTTTTGAACAATCATTTTAGTTTTGAAGGCTTAAAGGTTTTGGATTTATTTGCCGGAACAGGAAACATTACTTACGAATTCGCTTCACGCGGAAGTGCTCCAATAACCTCAGTTGATGGTGATTTTGGATGTGTAAAATTCATCAAACAAGTGTCATCAGAATATGATTTTGATGTCGCTGCAATGAAAAGTGATGTCTATAAATTCTTAGACAATTGCAAAACTTCTTACGATATCATATTTGCCGATCCTCCGTACGGATTAGATCAGGCAGCGTTTGAAAAAATTGTTCTTACGGTTTTCGAAAGAGAACTATTAAACGAAGACGGAATGATGATTATTGAACATTCTAAATACACGAAAATGGAACATTTAAGTAATTTTTCTTTTCAAAAAAATTATGGAGGTTCATTTTTTAGTTTCTTCGAACTCAACTCGACTGATGATGAGGAAGAACTGACCATTAAATTAAACAAAGCTACAGAAGACGACGAAGGTTAATTTTCGTTTGAATATAATAAGCTCAAATGGAGCGAAATCGAGATTTATTAAAAGTCCTGATTTCGCTCCATTTTTCAATAATTGAAATTCTAAACTTTAATTTTAACACATAGAAACATAGATTTTTTTATGCATCTAAAAGAATTCCAAAAAAGAAATAAATTTCCTTCTCATAGCCCGCTCTGTGTATTTGAAATAAGTGAAACGCCTATTTTCGAGTAAACCATTCTCCGTTTCTATGTGTTAAAAATAATTACACACAATGATTCCTTTTTTTAATTCACCCTGCCAGAGTTTCCCTCCATACTTTTTCCTTTAAACTCGGTTTCCTTTACTTTCCCAAAAGAATACTTGATTGAAATAGAAATTTCATGTTCATCTACGAAATACCTTGCTTTTGAGTTGATATTGTTAATGGTAAATACTTCTTCTTCATTTATCTTTTTAAATACATTATTAAAGTTCAGACTGCAATTCCAATTTTTAAAGAAAGTTTTCGAAACTGCCATGTCTACAATTGCCCTGGCATTTCTTTCAAAAACACCTTTGTTTTGTTTTGTAACTCCTCTAAAAGCAAGAACAGCCGTATATCCTTTTGGAAGTTTGAATTCGTTGTTTGAATAATAATATGCATACGGTTTTGAAGATAAAAATACTGCCGAAACATCTTCGATCTTCTCTGAAACAAAAACTAAAGAATTGGTTATCGTCCAGAATTTATAGGTAAAAGGCACTTCAAAGTCGAGAACAAACGCAGATTCCTTGTCAAAATTCACGTCTTTAAAAGTCATTATATTCAGTTCTTTATCATAAAGGAAACTATTGTAAACCGGATCTGTATTTTGATAATAGGTTAGTTTTACCGATTTATCATGATACTGAAATGTCGAAGAAATTTCGTTGACAATAGTAGGATCCAGATTGATATTTCTGGCATATAAAAAATAAGGATTTATATATGTTGTGCCCTGACTTAGCGACGAATAATTGGGTCTTGAAATACTCTTCGCATAATTTATACTAATGTTTTTCGTACTGTCTATTGCGACTGAAAACTGTACTTTGGGGAAAAAATCAGTATAATTTTTATTGATTAAAGGCAATAAATCAGTTTTAAACTTTCCGTTTACATTGGTATTTTCAACTCTAAAACCTACGGAGAAATCGACTTTTTTAATTTTTCCTGAAAGCTGATTGTAACCTGCCAGATTTTGCTCTTTAAAATCATAATGACTAATTTCATTTTCACTTTTCTCAAAATACACTATATCAGAATCTGATTTTGAATCGGCAGAAGCATACAATCCTCCTATTTCCAACTTCATTTCGTTTTTAAACTTTTTCTCAACATCAATCTTTCCTGAAAATACATTGACCTGAAATTTTTGATCACGAAGTTGTGTGAGTTCAAATTGGGTATTATTATAATTATTCTGCACCTGGCTCCATAATCCCTGATCGAAATTAGAATATTGCAAACCGGTAAAAACCTGTGTATCGATCGCTTTTATTTTTTTAGAATAGTTTACAAATGAGTTTACAAAATTCTTCTTGCTGTCATTATCACTATACGTTAAAACATTATTTTCTACATTTTTATTTGTATTACCTGTTATAGTATTAATTGGAAAAATGTCTTTTTGAAGCCTGCCGTTTACACTAAACGAAAAATAATCCTCTTCGTTTATTTTGTAAAACAAACTGCCTCCAAAAACAAATTGCCTTTTTTCAGAATAAGCGGTTACATCATACTTAGAAGCAATTTGCGCATCGGGAATCTGATAATCAAGAACGACCTTCGGCTTCATATTTAGAGGATGGGTTCTCAATGATTTCGATCGTTTTAATATCGGCCACAGCCAAAGCATTCAAATCGTTCATTCCTACTTTTTGATTGTCGATGTAGATTAAAGGATTTCCGCGGCCAATAACCAAGATACTTTCTTTATCAGAACTTACCTGAACCGTTGGCAATTTGGCTAATAAATCAACCGTATTTGGGATCGAATTATAGATAGAATTAGCGACATCTACTTTTATATTCCCATTTGTATTGGTAAAAGTTTTTTTGTTCTGAGCAACCACAACTTCATTTAATGTATTCGAAATACTGTCTTTTGGTGTTTCATTTTGAGCATATCCAAATAACGAAAGCAGAAAAAGAAATAAAATCAGGAAAAGTTTCAAGGGCAAATAGGGGTTCATTTTTGGTTGGAGTTAAAGTTGTGATCCTGCAAAAATGCTTTAAAAAAAAGGTTACGTAGGTTAATTGAAGGTTAATGCGGGGTTAATGTGCTGATTGTATCATAAAAGCATTAATTTTGAAATTACGAATAGCCCACGGATTTAACAGATTGAACGGATTTACACGGATTTTTTTATAAATCTGAAAAGTCTTTAATCTGCGTAAAAAAAAAAAAAAATCCGTGTAAACCAGTTTAACCCGTGTCATCCGCGAGCCATAACAAAAACAACTAATGAAACAAAGAATCAATTTACTAATAGCATTTTCTGCCGTTGCTCTAATCGTTTTATCAGCGGTACAATGCTATTTGGTAAAAACTACTTATGATTACAAAGTGGCGCAGTTTCATACCGAAATCAAAAATGAAATTGCTCAGATCTCTAATAATTATAGTGATATTGATTCGGTACTTGTAGCAAAAAAAGACGCGCTCTACAAACAATTATCTGAAAATTATATTCAGGGGAAAAACACCAAAGTCGATGTTAAAAAATACATTCTTGAAAATGAATATCGGGATGCATTAACCCAAAAAATTCAGCGTAAATTCGAGAGAGATTTACCGGATCTAAAGATAGATTTTGCTATTGTCCTGAATAAATTTGTGCTGTATCAAAACGCCAAAAAAGCAGATACTATTTTTTCTGAAAAACCTTTTATTCGAAATAAACTATACGGTAATCTGGCATCGTTAAATCATGCATTTCTGGTTAGAAATTATGTTGGAACAACAAACGGTTCTTATGCCAGTCAGGATTATAAATTACTGACCGAAGACTCCATGTATATCTCGGTAATCGATTGGGAAATGATTATTTTAAGACGAATGACTTTTGTTTTAATTCTCTCGCTGCTTTCTATACTAACGCTTATAACGCTTTTTGTCATTGCCATAAAAGCCTTAATCAAGCAGAAAAAAGTAAACGAAATCAAAACCGATTTTATCAATAATATTACACACGAACTCAAAACTCCTTTGGCGACTTTGGGTATTTCGACCAAAATATTAGAGCGAAAAGATATTAGAGATAATGATGAAAATTTTAATGCTATCGTGAATACGATTTCACGCCAAAACAATCGTTTACAAAATTTGATCGATCAGGTGATGGCGAATTCACTGGCCGAGAATGGAATTGAATTACAAAAAGAAAAAATAGAAACAGAAAATTTTCTGTTAACGATAATCAATGATTTTAAAATTGCATTTCCAAAAATCAATATTAAAACCGATTTTCACACTACGAAAACAATTTTAGTTTTAGATAAATTCCATCTCACAACTGCGTTTTTAAATGTTCTTGAAAATGCTGTAAAATATGGTTCAAACACGATTACTGTGAAAACAAGTATTGTCGAAAATCAGTTCTCTATTAGTATTGAAGATGACGGAATAGGAATTGAAAAGAACAAACAATCACTTCTTTTTGAAAAATTTTATCGCGTACAACAAGGAAACCTTCACAATACAAAAGGCTTAGGATTAGGTCTTTATTATGTAGATCAAATTATAAAAGCGCATCAGGGTACTGTGAATGTTGTGAGTGATTTAGGAAAAGGAACTCAGTTTACTATTTTATTAAAAGTTTAAATTATCTTATTTTGAAAAAATTACTTTTAGCTGAAGACGATTTTGATTTTGCAGCCATTTTAAAACAATACTTAGAACTGCATCAATTTGAGGTAATCTGGGCAGAAAATGGAGAAATAGCTGTAGACTATTTTAAAAAACAGACTTTTGATATTTGCGTTTTTGATGTCATGATGCCCAAAATGGACGGATTTTCGCTGGCCGAAAAAATAATTACCATCAATCCAGAAATTCCGTTTATTTTCCTGACTGCGAGAAAGTTAAAGGAAGACAAAATCATTGGACTAAAACTAGGTGCAGACGACTATATCATAAAACCTTTTGAAGTAGACGAACTGATTCTGCGTTTGCAGAACATTTTAAAAAGAATGGAGCAAAAAAGAAGTCTCGAGGGAAATAATATAATTGAAATTGGTTCTTATATTTTTGATAATGAAAGATTAACCCTTAATAATAAAAATCACGTGCAGCAGCTCACAGAAATGGAAGCTTCTCTTATCGAATATTTATATCTGAATCATAATCAGCTATTAAAAAGAGATCAAATTTTAATGTCGGTCTGGAAAAAAGACGATTATTTTTCAGGACGAAGTATGGATGTTTTTATCAGCAGACTTAGAAAATATTTTAACTCAGATCCAAAAATAAAAATTGAAAGTGTTCGAAATATTGGATTAGAATTTAAAATAGAAAAACCTTGATCTCTCAAGGTTTTCTACTATATCTCTTTTGATTATTTTCCGATAACCCAACCTAAAGTAAAGTTAGCAACGGGTACAAATTCAGTATCATATTTATCAAAATTCACACCCGGCCCTAAATGTACTTCAAGATTGAACCGGCCTTTGTAAGTACGTTGAAACCCCCAAAGTGCTGCCAAAGTAAACGACGGATCGTAATTACCATATTTTTCGTTGGTATTTAATGATTTAAAGTTATAATAAGCAGACGCGGCTAAAAAGTTCCCTGAATTGCGGGCGGTTCTTTTTCCTTTGGCAGCTCTTTTTTCTAAATTATAATAATGACGAAACTGTTCGTTGATCGTAGGAAAAACATACCAGCTTGATTCGCCATAATAACTGCTATAACGATAACCAACTCCTAAAGTTACTTCAGAATAAAGTGTGTTTTTAGAATCAAAACCATGCTCATAAACAAATGCGGGAAATAGCAAATTAACCTTAAACTGATTTTTAACTACAGCAATCGGAGCATCATCCTGCGCCTGAACAGCATTAATAAAAAGAACAGCTAAAAGTAAAAACAGGTAATTTTTCTTCATGTTTGATTTTTAAATTGTTGCATCAAAAATAAGATTAAAACAATACAAAGGAATTAAAAATCAAAATATTTTCTTACACTAATATGTAGCAAAGTATTTGGCATTATATAAACTACTGTAAATGATATAAGTTTTAGAACCAATTGTATAACTATTTACATCAAGTACGTAATACATTTGTAATGAACATTTAAAACCAAACATCATGAACCTAAAAAGATTTTTCGGAGGACTATTAACCATCCTCGGAATCGTTGGTTTGATTTATACTGCTGTTATATTTGCAGGGACTTCAGGCGAAACGCGAGACATTAAATCACTAATTATTTACGGTATATTAGGTATAGTGTTTTTTATGTCAGGAATTAGTTTAGTGCGCGCTACAAAAGACGAAGCATAAACTTTTTAAGACAATAAAACGGTACTTATTTTTTCGTACAGAGGAGTTTTTACGCCATATTTCAAAGCTTCTTCGACTACAAATTTTGTCAGCGAAGCCGCTTCTATTTTATTACCTGCCAAGTAATCCCTGTGCATAGATGAAGTCGCTTCTTTAGGCGATTTTTCTAGTTTTACAATAGTCTGGTTTACAATATCATCTGATAGTTGTAAACCTTTGGCTTTGGCTACCATTTCAATTTCTTTAAGTAATTCTACATAAATAGCTTTAGCATCAGGATTGCTTAAAATCTGTCCAATATTCTGGTTTAAATAAGAAGTTACAGAAGCCAGAGCCGAAATGAAAATGAATTTTTCCCAAACTGTTTCTTCAATATTCTCTACCAAATAACTTTCGATTTTAGCTTTCTGAAAGATGCTTTGTAATTCGTTTAATTTTGAATTTGAAGCCGTTTTAGATCCAAAAAACAACTTTTCATAAAAACCAATTTTCCGAATTGTTCCAGGCGAAAAAATCATCGAAATAATATAAACACAACCTTGCAAAATATCATTTTTTGGAAATAATTTATGAATACGCTCTGGAGCATCTACTCCATTATATAGTGGAAGAATCACCGTTTCCTGAGCGATACATTGCTGCAACGAAAGTAAACTTTCCTCGATATCGTAGGTTTTAGTGGCACAGATTAAATAATCCAATACGCCAATTTCATCCGGATTATTCGAAACCAATTTTGGATAAACAACAGTTTCTGAATCATCTGTAATGATTGTCAATCCGTTTTCGGCGATTGCTTTTTGAGTTTCGCCACGAGCGATAAAAATTACTTCAATTTCTTCAGACTTGTAATACGCTTTCGCTAAAAGTCCTCCAAAATAACCACCTACTCCACCGAGTCCTAAAATTGCTATTCTAATCATAAATTTTAAATTTTAAATGCCAATAAATATAAAGTAACGTAGGAACAGAATTACACGTGATTACGCGTGTGATTTCAATGACAAATGTGGTTACCGTGCAAAAGAACCAAACCTAAACCAATAAAAAATCCGTTTTAAATCAGCGCTTTAAAGAAAGCGAATCCGTGTCATCCGTGTGCCATTACGCGCAAAGTCAAACAAATTACTCCTCTACAACTGGATCTAAATTCAGCTCCGTAAAATCACGTTCGCTTTTTGAGATTACAATTGTTGCTACTGTATTTCCAATCAAATTGGTTATCGCTCTTGCTTCGCTCATAAATTTATCAACTCCCAGTAAAAAAGCCAAGCCTTCTACAGGAATTTTATGCAATGCCGTCAAAGTCGAAGCCAGAACAATAAAACCGCTTCCGGTAACTCCCGCCGCACCTTTTGAGGTAATCATCAGGATTCCTATTACACTTAGTATTTCGAAAAAACTCAAATGCACATCATACAATTGTGCCAGAAAGATCACCGACATCGACAAATAAATTGAAGTTCCGTCGAGATTAAAAGAATAACCCGTTGGGATCACCAACCCCACAACCGATTTACTGCAACCCATTTGTTCCAGTTTTACCATAATACTTGGCAAAGCAGCTTCAGATGACGAAGTTCCCAAAACCAGTAAAAGCTCTTCTTTAATATATTTTAAAATCGAAAGAATACTTATTTTATAATATCGCAAAATACTTCCCAAAATCAAAAACACAAACAAAGCCATAGTCAGGTAAACACAAAGCATCAGTTTGCCAAGCGGAATCAAAGTTCCCAAACCAAACTTGCCAATCGTATAGGCCATTCCGCCAAATGCACCAATTGGGGCAAGATACATGACGTATTTCAACCCAAAGAAAACGACTTTTGAAAAGCGTTCCAGTACCAAAATGGTTTGTTCCCTTTTGCTGTAAAAGTTCAAAGCAATACCGCAAACAATCGCCGCCAGTAAGACCTGTAATGTAAAGTTTGAAAAGAAAAACTCCAGCCACGAAAAATCCTTCGCTGTGCCTTTTGTATATTGACTAGCATCACCCAAAGTCAAACCTGATTTATCAATTTTTCCGGGTTTAAAAAAATAAGCCACTGCAACACCAATAGCCAGTGCCACTGTCGAAACTACCTCAAAGTAGCCCAGCGCTTTCACACCAATTCGGCCTACTTTTTTCAGGTTTCCCATTCCGGAAATTCCCAATACAATGGTAAGGAAGATAATCGGACCAATAAAAAGTTTGATTAGTGCGATAAATTTAGTGCCTAAAATTTCCATTTTTACACCATTTTCTGGCGAAAAATGTCCTAGCAAAATCCCGGCAATAATGGCAATTAAAACCCAAAAAGTAAGATTGGTAATTATGAGTTTAAAAGTACTTTTTCCCGGTTTAGGAAAAGGTTTTGGAGTGGTTATATTCATGAAGGTAGATTAGAGAGTTTCACAAATATATAAAAAATGCAGACCTGTAAGCCGGATTCTGTCCTCGATAAATCAAGGCCTTATCATTTATCTAGATCATGTATTACTACATGACTCAAGCTACCTACCCTTCAACAACGGACGAGAAGCCCTTAAATGCTGATATACTTGGTATTTCACCGCATAGAGTTTACCTGGTTTCACTACAGCATTACCTGTACATACTTTCTGTTGCACTTGTCCTTGCGTTATTTCTAACACCGACGGGTGTTACCCGCTATGCTTCTCTGTGGTGTCCGGACTTTCCTCCCTCCCGATAAATTGGGACGACGATAAGGCGGTCTGCGGTGCAAAAGTAGCGTTTTATCTACTAACAATAATCATTTTAAATTTTAGATTTTTGGCCTATTATCATAATGATTTAATTTTAAATTGGTTATCTTTAAAATCCATAATTTTAAAATTCAATTATCATGACAAGAATGTATCACTACGCAACTGTTTCAAAAGCTCTGGATCAATTACATGAAAAAGGATTTACTTGTGATTTTAATCTAAACTCGGACCTGATTAAAAAGAATCCTGAAAAATTTGAAATTGTACATGTGTATCGATACGAAGGGGAATCAGACCCTGGCGATGAGGCAGTTGTATACGGAATTAAATCAACATCAGGCAAAAAAGGCGTTTATGTAGCAGGCTTCTCCGCCGACTCAGATCAGGAAACCGCTAAATTTTTATTTGATTTAAGCATTAAAGGAAGGTAAATAATAAGTCGCTGGGTTTAAAATAACTTAAACTCAGCGACATAAAATATTAAACTTCGTGCGGTGGGGTCCGCCACAAAAGATTGCAACAGGATACCAGATCTGCTCCTAAAAAAATTTCATAACAATCGAAATGAAAGGCGAAAAAAGTTAAAACTTACTTTTTAAATCCATTCTAACATGAAGAATTCTAATGATTTCAACTTCTTTATTTGAAATAATCTGATAAAAAATTATGTGCTGATTCGATTTAAAACCTAACAATTTTTCTGTTACGTTATCGTATTTTTTTCCTAGACTTGGATTTTCGGCTATTTCCTGACACGAGTTTAAAAGTAGAAGATAATATTTATCCGCCTGACTCTCTGACCATTCATCATAAGTATAATCCCAAATAGTAGCTAAATCGTCGACCGCTTTATTAGTCAAATAATATTTAGCCATTTTTTCTCTTTGCTTTTAAACTTTCAAGGTGCTTTTTGGCATTGAAGTTTTCGGCACGTCCGCTGTCAATTCCATCCTGAACTGCCTTCTTCAAAATAATTAGTTTATTTTCTTCCTCTTCTAAAAGGCGTAAACCGGCTCTAACTACTTCACTCGCGTTTTTAAATCTTCCTTCAGAAAGACTATTTTCAATGAAGTTTTCAAAATGATTTCCTAATGATATTGAAGTATTTCGTCCCATAGCTTTTATAATTAATTCAAAGTTACCAATTTTTGGTAACATTTCGAAATCATGATAAATTTTAACTTTAATTTTACTGAGATTATCATTCCTTGCGAATGACAAAATAAAAAATCGAGGTGATCCGCGTGCCATTTCAATTCAAAACATAAAAAAAGCCCATCATAAGACGGACTTTCAATAACAACACAAAACTAAATTATGCTGTTGGTATTTTTAATTTCCAACCTGGCTGAATCAGGTCGGGATTTTTAACAATATCTTTGTTGGCTTCAAAAATGGCTTCCCAGGAAACGCCATGAGCTTTTCCAATTCTCGACAAAGAATCTCCACTTTTTACAGTGTATTCAGTTGTAGCTCCTTCAGTAACAGCGATGTTCATTACCACATCAGCAGAACGATAATCAGGATCTATTTTTCCGTAAGCATCCCACAGTTTTTCCTTATCTGCTGCCGATTTGGCTTGACCGTCTATATACAAAACATTATCTTGTTCTCTTACCTGCAAATTGGCAATTCCTAATTCACCTGCCAAATCTGTCACATCTCTATATTTATCTTGTAAACTCATCATAACTTATTTAATGATTAATTTGTTATCCACTTTTTTCGGTTTCAGTTCCTGTATACTTTGCATTAAAGGCTGTAGTTTATCTCTTTTAATTTCTCCAGAAAGTGTTACTACACCACCTACAACCGTAGCACTTACTCCATCGTAAGCATCTACAACTTTATGTATCGATTTATCTAACTCTGTATCTGGATTAATGACAACAGCTGCTGCCGCAGGTTCTTGATTGGCTCTTGCAATCTCGCAGGTATTCACAACAGATTTTACTCCTTTTACTGCTCTAACGCTTTTTTCGATATTTTTTTTGAAAATTTCGTCGTCGCAAGTTCCAGTAATTGTCGCTACACCATCATGTACAGTTACCTGTACGTTTGGCGTGTCGCTTAGTTTTTCGCTGATAGCTTTTTCAATATCTGCATCTTTTGGAGCGCAGGCTGCAAGTGAAACAAAAAGTCCGATTCCCAGTAAAATTGTTTGAATTTTCATAATAACATTTTTTTAATAATTAACTATCTAAAATTAAACAGATTAACTATAAAAACATTATATGATATTAGAAGGTTTTTATATCATTTCCAGTAAAAAAGAAATAAATATCCTATATTTTTGAAGTTGCTAAAATCGAAATTAATTCTTCTAACTGAGGCATTTTCATTTTTACAACAGATTGTATTTCAGTGTTTTCAGAAGCAATAACTAAGACACCTTCATTATCTTCTATATATCCGGCAGGTATAGCATGATAATTCGGATCTGAAATTAATGTTTCTTTTTTGCCATCTTTAAACCAACCATAACTGGCTTCATAAATAATTTTATTATTCAAAATTTCTATATTCTCTTCGCCATATGTATTCCAAAGTGAAACTCTAAGAAGGTAAAAACCCATCAATCCAAATATTCCAATCCATATAAAATAGCCAATTTGCAATCCGCCTCCAATCAAAACAATTCTAACTGCTAATGGCGATTTTTTGACTTTAAGATTTAAAGTGTTATTTCTAAAATTAAATTGTCGCATGGATTATATTGAGTAACATGGTAAATAGTAAATGAGATTTTTATTTAAAGTTTATTCATGTTGCGTGACATCATTATATTGCCAGAGTACATTTATAATTTTCCACTCGCCATTGGTTTTTACAATATGCATATAATCTATCCAGGCATCGGCCAATAGTTTTACAGATGCTGTTCTTGCCGAAATATCCAAAAGCCTAATTTCCTTTCTTGGATTTTTCGGGAACTTATCCCCTTTTACATTATAAGTTTCTGCAAGAATTACCATATTCTCTGTAAAGTATTCTGATATATAATCTTTTTGAGCGGCCTTGCTTCTAAAAACCGATCTTTTTACCAAGCGAGGATGCAAAGCACTTTCCATCAATTTCGGGTTTGGAGTATGTTGTGCTTCAATGTATGCTAAAGCAACACGTTTGATATCAATCGTATCTTGTGCTGTTTGGGCTTGAAGTCGGAAGGAGCAAAGTACAATTGTGATTAGTAATAGAAGTTTTTTCATGGGAAAGTTGATTTTAAGATTACGCGAAATAGCTTTAAAAACTTTTGTGTAAATATTATGATCATTAAAGTTTGCACAAAATAAAAGTATGAAATTAAAATAAAAATATGTTTACGATAAAAAACATAATATATTTCCAAGTTATGGATTACCGTAAAATTCTTCTATTCTGTAAAAATACCTTTACTCATTATTAATTTAAAACCACTAAATATGGCAAATTTTAAAAAAAGTGATTTAAAACTCACTTATTCTTGGACTGCAGCTGCAGAAAATGACAATGCAAAAATTACTGGAATTCCTGACAGCACATTTCTTGATAGACATGAAGGTTATGAGGTTCTTCCTTTTCTTAATCGATATTTAACATCGAAGAATTGGACATCACAATCAACATTAAACAAATTGGAAGATGCCTTACATGATAAACTTCCTAGCTCAACACGCAGTCATGCTAATGTTAAAAAATGGCTTGATGATAATTTCAAGCTTTAGAAAAAGCCGCTCTATAAAGAGCGGTTTTTCATTACTTCGCTCAGGAAAAAATAAGTAAAGAAAAAATCCGTAAAAATCCGCGTTTTCGCTTTAGCGAATCCGTTTTATCAGCGTTCTATTTAATCACTATTATATTAAAAAATTCAAATTCAAATTCCTTACTGACTCACATTCAAAACAATCAAAATTCCCTTAAATATTTATGATTTTCAGATTTGTGATTTGGTAAATTTCAGCCTATATTTGCTATCGAATAAAAAGAATATGGAACAATTTGTAGTATCGGCTCGTAAGTATCGCCCACAGACCTTTAAGGACGTTGTGGGACAAAAAGCTATTACCAACACTTTGTTGAATGCCATAGACAGCAATCACCTTGCCTCTGCCCTTTTATTTACAGGACCACGTGGAGTTGGCAAAACTACTTGCGCGCGTATTTTGGCTCGAAAAATAAATCAGCCCGGATATGATGATCCTAATGAGGATTTCGCTTTTAACGTTTTTGAGTTAGATGCGGCATCGAACAACTCGGTTGATGATATTCGTAGCCTAATTGATCAGGTTAGAATCCCGCCACAAACCGGGCAATATAAAGTCTATATTATTGACGAGGTTCATATGTTGTCTTCGGCAGCTTTTAATGCTTTCCTTAAAACATTAGAAGAGCCGCCAAAACACGCTATTTTTATTTTAGCAACAACAGAGAAACACAAGATTATTCCAACGATTTTATCTCGTTGTCAGATATTTGATTTCAAAAGAATTACAGTAAAAGATGCTAAAGAACATTTGGCTGAAGTTGCGAAAAGTCAGGGAATCAATTTTGAAGACGATGCTTTGCACATTATTGCTCAAAAGGCAGATGGTGCAATGCGTGACGCTTTATCTATTTTTGACCGTGTGGTTTCCTACTGCGGAACCAACTTAACACGTCAGGCTGTAACCGAAAACCTAAACGTTTTAGATTACGAAACTTACATTAGCATTACCGATTTACTTTTAGAAAATAAGATTCCGGATCTTTTATTGGCATACAACGATATTCTGGCAAAAGGTTTTGACGGGCATCATTTTATTGCCGGTCTGGCTTCGCATTTCAGGGATTTACTGGTAAGTAAAACTCCTGCTACAATCGCTTTGCTGGAAGTGGGTGAACAAGCGCAGCAAATGTATGGTGTGCAAGCTCAAAAATGTTCGCAGGAATTTCTATTAAAAGGAATTGATATCGCAAATGACTGCGATTTAAAATACAAACTGAGTCAGAACCAACGCCTTTTGGTTGAATTATGTTTGATGCAATTGGCCTCTATCAGCTTTGATGGAGAAAAAAAAAAGTTGAGCAATTCATAATTCCCCCTACTTATTACAGAAATAGTGGATATTCTATTACTGAAATTCCAACTGCAAAAACCCAAATTTCAAATACTGGGGGAGAAATTACAAATCAGAAATCCCAAATTCCAAATATTGAGGGAGAAAACAATGCCAATCAAAATAGCAATGTTGCTGTAAACAATACTGTTGAAACTCCAAAAGTTGAAACTCCACAACCTGAAGTCAGTAACGAACCTAAAATTTCTGCTTTTTCTTTATCGAGTATTCGCAAGAAAAAAGAGCTGGAAGCCGCCAATATGTCTTATGTAAAACCGACTTCTGTAATGCCTACGGAAGAATTTACGGAGACTGAAATGTTAGTGCAATGGAATAAATATGCACAACGTTTGGGGGACAAAGGCCATAAAATCATGCAATCGTTACTATTGATTAATGATCCTAAACTAAACGGAACAGTTATTACTTTTGAATTACCTAATGAAGGTTCTAAATTAGATTTTGAAGGTCAGATTCATGGTCTTTTAGGGCATTTAAAAGGACATTTACACAATCATGACATTACTATTGAAGTGAATGTAAATGAAACTATTGAAATTAAGAGAAGTTTAAACGACCAGGATCGATACAATCGACTGGTGGAAATTAATCCTAATCTGGAACTTTTAAGATCTACATTTGGATTAGATTTAACTTCTTAATTTTAAAATCCCCTGCAACGATTATTTCGGTAGATTTTTTTTAAGCAACAATATACTTTGTAGTATTTTTTCTATATTTTTGACGTATTAATAATTTATTAAAATATTAGAAATTGGAAAAACAATTAGCAAATTCTGCACCACTGGGTCTTCTGGGTTTCGGAATGACCACTATTTTATTAAACATTCACAATATGGGATTTTTCCCTATAAGTGCTGTCATCCTTTCAATGGGAATCTTTTATGGCGGAATTGCTCAGGTAATTGCGGGAATTATTGCTTTTAAACGGGGAAATATTTTTGCCGCTACTGCCTTTACGTCCTATGGTTTTTTCTGGATTACTTTGGTTGCGATCTGGATGCTTCCAAGTAGTGATATTACTGTAGCGGGGCCTACTCCTTCTTCATTTTTAGGATGGTATCTCGCTCTTTGGGGAATATTTACTGCTTTTATGTGGTACGGAACATGGGGCGGAAGCAAGGTTCAGCAATTTATTTTTCTTTCATTAACCGTTTTATTTTTTCTTTTGGCTATAGAAAAATGGACTGAAATTGAGTCAATAGCTACTCTTGCAGGAGCAATTGGTATCATTTGCGGAAGCAGTGCTTTTTATTTGGCTATGGCCGAATTACTAGAAGAAGTAAAAGGTAAAAAAGTACTACCTTATTGATAACTATTTTTTGCCACGAACTACACGAATCTAAAGGATAAATTAGAACATTTATAAATGAAAAATTAGTGCTAATTGGTGTAATTCGTGGCAAAATTGTTTATTTGTTCTTTAATCCGAAATCGTAAACTTCTTGCAGCCATTTTTCTCTTTGAAAATCTGTAGCTGTTTTTATAATTCCGATGTAACTTACTTTTACGGGTTTTACACCGCAGAATTCTAAAGTAGATTTCTTTAATTGATTTACACTTGGTCTTCCATAAGAAAATCTATAGTACCAGCCTGGCTGATCAAGAGTTGTAATAATATGTGCCGTTTTTCCTTTAAGCAGTTTATCCCACCAGACTGAGTTTTCACGATATTGAAACGCCATTCCTGGTAAAAACAAACGATCAATAAATCCTTTTGTAATTGCCGGCAAACCTCCCCACCAAACCGGATGAATCCAAACCAAATGGTCTGCCCTTTTGATTTTTTCCCACGATTCCAGCAAATCCGGTTCTAATTCAGTTCGTTTTTGATAACCAAATTGCAGGTTTGGATTAAAATTTAATGAAGCAATTGTTATGGTTTCGACTTCTGCACCGGAAGCGATTGCACCTTTTAAATAAGATTCGGCTATTCCAAAATTGAAGCTTGACGGATTTGGATGTCCATTTATAATTAGTATTTTTTTCATGCTCTATTCGTTTATTTTAAGATTAATGGTACTGTAAGTACTTAAAGCCTCATAAACTTCTTTCGACGAATGTATTTGATGACTAAAGTAAATTCCGCCCGATAAAGTGTCACTCAACATTTTTTCGATATGCAAAACTGTCGAAAAAGCCGTCAATTCCGCCTGACCTTTAATGCTTTGCAAGCTAACTTTTTTTGTTTTATCCTTCGTTTTTATGATTACTTCAAAAATGGTTTGATCACCATTTCCGCTTGAACCAAATAGCAATTGTCTTTCTTTTAAAAACATGATATTAAAAATCTTAAGCGATTGAAAATACCCCATCAAACTGGTTACGAACTTAGAATTGTAGGTCATCTTAACCAAAACAGTTGGTATTTTTTCTATCTGATTTAAAATAAACAAATCTGGAACATCAAGATTATAAACCTGACGTTTGCCAATTCCGAAAGAGAAATTAAATTTTTCGGAATTTAAAAAATGCTTTACATGTTGTGGTTGATTATTTTTATAAACAACAAATTGTTTGCATACGTTTTCGGCTAAAAAATTGGCTGAACTTTTTCCTGCTAAATCTTTTACAGAATAATAGATAAAAATGTTGGTTTCCTGAATTTTATGTTTGTCCGGCTCCATAAAATCTACGAGACTACCTACGATACCGCCCATCCAGCCCGAACTAAAAACAATTCGGCTATTTATTTTCTGGTTATTTGCCCTGGCTAAATCATACGCAATAGTGAGATCTGGTGTTGGCTTTGTAATATCGATATAATCTAATTTGTTTTGCATGGCAAACTGCAAAATTTCATTATTGCTATCTTTTGTACACAATACAATCAGGTCGATTTTATTCTGTATAATACATTCAAACGTTTTTGGATTGTTGACGTCAACAATTAAATTTTTATTCGTTTTTCCTGACTGACGACTTCCTACAAACAGGTTAAAGTCAGGATTTCTTGCTTCAAGAATTCGTAATATGACTTTACCTACTAAGCCGGTTCCGCCAATTACTAAAATATTTTTTCTCATCATTATATATTGTTTTTAGCAAAAATAATGATGAGATATCTCTCGACAACCAGACAAATGTCCTATAATATTGCTTTACGAATTCTACTTAAATGCCTTGGTGTAACGCCTAAATAGGACGCTAAATATTGCAATGGAATGAGCTGCAGGTATTTTTTATGGTTTTTATAAAGTTCTTCATAACGCTGGGTTCCGGATAATTTCTGAAAAGAAATCATTCTTTTTTGAAGCGTAACATATTCCATTTCAGTTAACTTACGTCCTATTTCCTGCCAATGAATGCCTAATGCATACAGCTTTTCTAAACTTTCACGGTTTATGACTTGAACTTCTGTATCGGCTATTGCCTGAATATTTTCTTCGGCTACATTTTGCGTTATAAAACTAGAGAATGATGCCATAAATTCATTTTCGAAAGCGAAACAATTCGTGATTTCATCCCCCTGATGATTGAAAAAATACGAACGTAAAATCCCTTTTTTGATAAAAACGATTTCATTACTAACCTCATTTTCTTGCAATAAAAGTTCTCCTTTTTTGAGTTTTCGAAAAGTAATTAAATCATCGAGCAGCTCTAATTCATTTTGAGGTAAAACCTGAATTGATTGAAAAACTGATTTCATTATAAATTCTGAATAGATTAATTTTTAGACGCAAAAACTCTTTCAATTCTTTTATCCGGAATAAGCCATAACATTGCTACAGCAAAATAAGCAGCACCTGAAACCCATTCGTTGTAAAACGAAAAGGCTATTCCTACGACATATAAAACAGCTGATGTATACCCTTTTAAATCTTTTCCAATCGCTTTTGCCAATACTGAATTTTCACCTTCATTTACAATTATAATGCGCTGTAAAATAAAATACGCAATTGCAGATAAAAACAATACGACTCCATACAAAGTCATGGAAGCTTTTGCAAAATTATGTTCTCCCATCCAGCCTGTTGCAACGGGAATTAAGGACAACCAAAATAATAAATGCAAATTAGCCCAAAGGATTTTTCCGTTTATTTTGGTCATGCCATGAATTAAATAATGGTGATTGTTCCAATAGATTCCCACATAAATAAAACTCAAAATATAACTTAAAAACTTAGGAATAAGCCTTTTTAAATCGGCAAATTCATGCCCTTCCGGCACTTTAATTTCTAAAATCATAATAGTGATAATAATTGCTAATACACCATCACTAAAAGCTTCAAGTCTTGTTTTATTCATTTATATATAAGATTAAGTTTGGGATTGTTATAAAAAAGTTTGCCACTAATTGCACAAATTTACACGAATTATATTTTATAATGAGAATAAAAAATTAGTGTAAATTTGTGAATTCGTGGCAAAAAAATATCTGTAAAAATTAAATTTTTCCGTAGTACATTGCTTTTACGATTCCGTCAGAAAGTCCGATTTTAGGAACATAAATTTGGCGTGCTCCACTCCATTTCATTGCATTAAGGTAAATTCTGGTAGCGTGGATAATTACGTCAGCACGATCTGAATTCAGTCCTAGTTCTGCAATTCTTTGTTCGTAGGTTAATGAATTTAAAAACGCATATTGCGAATTAATATAAATGTACGAAAGCGGTTTTTCCTGCTGTTTTCCGGACATTTTAAACAGCTTATTAATATTCCCTCCGGAACCAATTAAGGTTACCTCATCATAATCTGCCGTATTGGTTTTAATCCATTTTTCGATTTCATCCCAAACCACATCATGCACCATATTATTCAGTAAACGAACAGTTCCGGCTTTAAAGGATCTTGAATTGATTAATTTTCCGTCAGAAAACAAAGTAAACTCTGTGCTTCCACCACCTACGTCTACAAAAAGATAAGTTTCATCTGTTTTTAATAAATGATGTAAATCTGTCGATGCAATAATGGCGGCTTCTTTTTTACCATCAATAATTTCGATTTTAATATCGGCTTTTTTCTTAATCAAAGCCACTACTTCTTTAGCATTATACGCTTCACGCATTGCCGAAGTGGCAAATGCCATATAACGCTCTACTTTATGTACTTTCATCAAAAGATTGAATGCTTTCATGGCATCCACCATTCGATCTATATTTTCTTCTGAAATTTCTCCAACTGTAAAGGCATCTTGTCCCAAACGAATTGGCACACGAACAAGCGAACTTTTATTAAATTGTGGTTCTTTGCCATCTTGTTCTACAACATTCGATATTAGAAGCCTCATGGCGTTTGAACCAATATCTATTGCTGCATATTTCTTTATATTAATCATGCTCACTTATGATTTGAAATTATTCTTTTTATTATTAATTTATTTTTTGAGGAACTTGCTCTAATACTGATACTTTGTTTTGATAATACTTATAGGTTTCAAGTTGCGCTCTAAATGGGGCATGATGATTTCGAGGTTTGTATTTATTATCTAGTTTATAGGAATGGTATCTCACTTTGACATTTCCTTTCCATGCAATATTAAAATTATCTATTAATTCTTTCTTTATTTCAAGATCATAAATCGGACACGTGACTTCGACTCTTCCGTCCAGATTTCTGGTCATGAAGTCGGCAGACGAAATATAAACTTCGGTCAGACCGGCATTTCCAAAAATATAAACTCTTGTATGTTCCAGGTAATTATCGACAATACTTATGGCTTCGATGTTTTCGCTCATTCCCGGAATTCCCGGAATCAGAGAGCAAATACCTCTTACCTGAAGCTGGATTTTTACTCCGGCATTACTGGCTTCGTATAATTTATCGATCATTTTAAAATCAGATAAACTATTCATTTTTAATTTAATATGTGTTTTTCTACCTGCCAAAGCGTGCAGAATTTCACGATCTATTAATTTAATAAATTTAGTTCTTGTGTAATGTGGCGATACTATTAAATGCTTGTATCTGTGTACTCTGTAATTGATATCGAAAAATTCGAATATTTTTGAGATGTCTTTTAAAATTCCCTGATGACAGGTAAAAAGCGTGACATCTGTATAAATCTTCGCTGTTGATTCGTTGAAATTTCCTGTGGAGATAAATCCGTAACGACGTGATTTCCCTTCTTCGGTTCTTTCAATCACACAAATTTTACTGTGTACTTTTAAACCTTTTATTCCAAAAATAAGTTCAATTCCTTCGGTCTGCATCTGCTCTGCATACGAAATATTCGAAGCTTCATCAAAGCGTGCCTGAAGTTCGATTTGTACGGTTACTTTTTTACCATTTTTAGCAGCATTAATTAATGAACTAATAATCTGCGAATTTTTAGCCAAACGATACAAGGTAATTTTGATACTGGTTACTTTTGGATCTAAAGCCGCTTCACGCAAAAACTTGGTTAAATACGAAAATGACTGATACGGTGCATGTAACAGATAATCTTTTTTACTTATTTTTTCGAGCATACTTCCTCCCAGACTTAAACCCGGAATTGGCAATGGTTCGTTTGGTTTATAAAGTAAATCGTATCTTCCTAAATTAGGGAAACTCATATAATCGCGACGATTATGGTATCTTCCTCCGGGAATAATACTATCTGTTTCTACAATTTTCATTTTATCTAAAAAGAAATGCAGCGTATCTTCTTCAATTAAATTATCGTAAATAAAACGAACTGGCTCTCCTATTCTTCTGTCTTTTACTGATGTTGCAATTTTTTCGAGCATACTTTTACTCAAATCGCTATCGATATCTAGCTGAGCATCGCGGGTAATTTTGATCATATGTGCCGAAACACTTTTATAATCGAAAATATTAAAGATATTTTTCAGGTTATAACGAATTACGTCATCAATAAGAATTACATAATGTTTATCATCGTGAGATGGCAACACAACAAATCTGTTGATGGTTTTCGGGATTTCGATCACGGCGTAACGAACCTCATTATTTGTATTCATTTCTAAACGAACAGCCAAATAACCCAATGTATCTTTAAGAATTGGGAATTCTGCTAAATCATTTAAAATGATGGTAACTAATTCCGGACTCAGTTTTTGATCAAAAAAATCTTTTAAAAAACATGCCTGATCCGGTGTTATTTCATCTTCATTAATAATTAAAATATTTTCGGCTTCCAGTTCTGTTTCAATATTACCTAAAATACGTAAACTTTCAGATTGCTGCTGAATTACAATTTCGGTAATATCTTTAATTAACTGATGGGCAGAAACTCCACCTAAATATTTTTCTCCAGAAATTCCTGAGAGGCTCAATCTTCGAATCGCAGCATAACGAACTCTAAAAAATTCATCCAGATTGTTTGAAAAAATTCCAACAAAACGCAGCCTGTCTAAAAGCGGAACCGTATTATCTGCGGCTTCCTGAAGTACTCTCGCATTAAACGCTAACCAACTTTTTTCTCTATCGATATATTTCTGTTCGTACACTTTATTATTATTTTAAATCTTTGGGGAAAATTGTTTTATGAGTTTTACCTTTATTGATTGCGTTCCAACTATCTGCATCAAACTGTAAGGACACAAAGCCTGAAGTAGGAACGTTTTCGATAAAAACATCTCCAAATTTATTAACAAAATTTGTAATAGCCTCGTTATGTCCAAAAAGAATAACACTTTCGAAACTATTATCACATGATTTGATAATCTTTTCAAGCTGTTTATCATCAAAAGTATAAAGATCGTCTTTAAAAACGATACTTTCTATAGGATACGAAATATTTTGGGCAAAAATCAGCGCCGTTTCTGAAGCCCGTGCCGCAGTACTACTCCATATTATATAGGTTTTAGGAAGAAAATTTGAAATATTTGCCGATACTTCATGGGCATCGAGGATTCCTTTTTTCATTAAAGGTCTGTCGAAATCTTTTAAAGGAGCTTCCCAGCTTGATTTTGCATGACGTATTAAAATTAAATTTTTCATAAGCGGATGGTTTATAAACCTCTTAGGAGGTTAATAATTTATTGAACTTCTAATTTACAAAAGAAATATTAAACCTTCTGCTTTTTTTATTTCTGTTAACATTTAAGGCAAATTTTAACAAGAATTAAAAGTTTCGTACGAACGAAATATCAAAGGAATCAACTTATTCCATTTTTTCGAAAAGTGTTCTTCATCTATTAAAACAAACAGTTGGTCGATTGAAGCTTATTTATAAAAAATTAACTAAATATCTGATTATTAATCATTTAAAATATTTTAAAAATTGCATTTTTAATCAAAAAACCAAAAAAATCATACTTTTTTATTTGTTAGAAATGATAAAAAAAAATCCTTTTTGACGCATTATTCTACAAAAAAAATACACTTCAACGAGTTTTTAGGTTAGTTACGGACAAAAAAAATCAAAAGTTGCACCTCTCTATAACTTTGATTCTGTTAAAATTTGATAAATACCAAAAACAAAAAACCACGCATATGATAACTAAAACTACTCTTGAAAAAGCAGCGAAATTTGTTCACGATTGTAAGTTTATTTTTTCTTTCAAAAAAAACATTTTTCAGAAAAACATTTTTTCTTTACTGTTTTGTTTAATTACAACTCTTGCATTTGCACAGACAAAAAATGTAGATTCATATCTAAGTGCCTTACCATCCTCTGATGCAATTAAAGTGAAACATCTCTTGTACGATCTACAATCGGCAGTTTACTATTTATCTGACGACAGAACGGTGAAAATCTATGGCGATAATCCCACTGCTTTGTACACAGATGTCAATTCGATACCTTTTTTGGGATCAGCAGCAATACAGGGCAATGATATTGAAATTGCCACTATAAAAATTGAAACAAGTTCTGACTTAAGCAGGACTATTGATCTTACTTCGTTTTCAGGTTTTGCTAAATTAAAATACATCTACATCTCTACAGCAATTCAAACTAGCGAGGCAGTGATCAATAACATGATCAAAAATGACACTTCAAAATATGTTCTTATCTACAATGTTTCTATCGGCGGATAATTTAAAAGCAATTATTATGAAAAAATTCTACTATCAATATTTAGCGCTTTGTTATTTATTTTTAATGTTATTAGGAAGTGCTTTTACAGGAAATGCACAAGTTATTGTTCCGTTTAAAGAAAGAACTTCTTCTTTTACTCCAACAACAAAAACGTATCATGTAAAAGGTAATTTTACGATGATGGGAAATACTAATTTGACGTTGCAGAACTATGGCAACAATACCACAAATGGTGGTAATTCGATGAAATATGTTGATATTGACGGCGATAACACCACATTAAACTCTTCTTCATCAACTCTTGTTTTGCCTACTGACAGCGGTACAAATCTAGACTGCTCTAAAGTAGTTTATGCCGGTTTATACTGGACAGGAAGAGTTTCTAATGCAGCCAATAGTCCAAACACATTTACCGCTACAAACGGAACGCTGACTAAAACTTTAGATAAACGAAAAATTTTATTCAAAGGTCCTTCAGCATCCGGCTATGATACTTTTGCAGCAACTGATATTTATTTTCCAACAAATGCAAACGGAAATATGTTTACTGCTTATGCAGAAGTTACCACTTACGTGAAAGATCACGGTGTTGGTGCTTATTTTGCTGCAGATATCGCTGCTACCCAAGGAAACGATGGTGGTGATATTGGAAAATATGCCGGATGGGCATTGATCGTTGTTTACGAAAATTCCAGTATGAAAAACAGGGATATTACCATTTTTGACGGACACGCTTATGTGAGGGAAAGCCAAACGTTGAGCTATAATATTCCGGTTTCCGGTTTTAACTCTGTGGCTTCTGGCCCTGTTGGAATAAAATTAGGAATAATGGCCGGTGAAGGAGATGTGAATTATAGCGGAGATTATTTTAAAGTTAAAAAAAGAACAGCAGTTACTGATCTTGATAGCGATTACATCACGTTAAGCAGAACCGGAAATTCGAATACAAACTTTTTTAATTCCTCTATTTTTACCGGTGGGAATACACGAAATCCAAGTTTAACGAATAATTCCGGTATCGACATTAGTATGTTTGATTTACCCAACACAGCCAAAGATATTATTGGGAATAATCAAACCTCAACTACTTTTAGATATGGCTCAACTGTTGATACTTACACCATTTTTGCAATTGCAATGGCGGTTGATGCTTATGTCCCGGAAATTGAAGGCACACTTACAGCTACCACAATAAATGGTACTTCGGCGGGTGCAGGTCCCTATACTGTTTTACCTGGTCAGGAAATGGGATATAAACTTCAAATAAAGAATAAAGGTTCTGAACCGACAAAAAATTCAAAAATCATAATTCCGATACCATACAATGCGACCTTTGTACCCGGAAGTTTAGGAAAAGTAGTGAATTTCACTCCACTTCCAACTCCAAATAGTTTGACTTATGAGCCTACTATTGGTGCAAACGGATCTATTGTTTGGGATTTAGGAACGTTACCTCTTCTTGCAAATACAGATACAGTTCTCGCAGAATTAACCTTTAAACTTAAATCTACAGAAAACTGTGCGTTGCTTAAAAACTCTAATTGCAGCAATGTCATTTCTGTAAATGGTACTCTAAATGGCACTGGAATAAATTCTGGTGTGGCAGTTACAAATAAACCTTTTATCTTAGGTTATACAACAAGTGGTACTTGTAGTGGCGTTGCGATTTCTGCACCGCTGCAAACAACCATTAATACCAGTTCTTTTATTAATGCAAATTGTCAGGCTACACCTCCAACTATAGCATTTACATTTTGTAATGGATCATCAACAATCCCAATTACAGATGTAACGGGGTCATTTCCTCCGGGATCGACTTTTTATAATGCTTATCCAATTATAGCAGGAACAACAACTCAATACACGATAAACAATCCTTTTCCTGCAACGGTTGGTACAAATACTTACTATGCTATTCCTCCAGGAGCAACGGGTGGTTGTTATTTTCAGTTTACCATAACGGTTCAAAGTATTGCTACAATGCCAACGGTGAGTGGACCCGTAAATTATTGTATTGGTGATGTTTCTCAGCCCTTAACTGCGACACCTACAAACCCGAGTTATACATTATATTACTATTTGACTACTACCTCTACTGCGCAACAATCAATAAAGCCTCCTACTGATACAGCTGGACAATTTACTTATTATGTTGCCGAAGGAATTTCAAATGCTTGTATTGGACCTAAAAAACCAATTACGGTCAATATTTATGCTAAGCCAACGCTAGTTATAACTGCTCCGGCACCCATTTGTTCGCCTGCTGCAACACTTAATATTGCTGCTTCGGCAATTGTAGCCGGAAGTACGGCAGGATTAGTTTATACTTTTTGGAAAGATTTGGCTGCAACTATTCCGTATCCGGATTATGCTTCGGCAATTCCCGGAACTTACTACATCAAAGGAACAAACTCAACAACTAATTGTTATGACATAAAACCAGTTGTCGTGACCAAAAGTACAGTTCTTGTAACTGAACTTACAGCATCACATACAAATGTAAACTGTTATGGTCAGTCAACAGGTTCTATTACAGTAAATAATGCGACTGGCGGAGTTGCTCCTTATACCTATTCCTGGAAAAAAGACGGAAATGCTTATGCTGGTACTACTCAGGTTTTAACCAATTTGGGAGTTGGAAGCTATGAAGTAACTGCTACAGATGCAAATGGCTGTAAAGGAACTTTGACAATTGTTATTAAACAACCAACTGCGGCTTTAGCTCTTGCGGCTTCTTCTAAAACAGATGTGACTTGTTTTGGATTTAGCACCGGAACGATAACAGCCGGCGCGGTAACCAATGCCGTTGGAACTATTTCTTATTCATGGAAAAATGCTTTAAATGTTTCAGTTGGATCTACTGCTTCTGTTTCGAATCTTCCGGCGGGA
>NZ_LVEN01000021.1 GCF_001686925.1 Flavobacterium piscis | reverse complement strand
TCAACACAGAATCTTTGCGGTTAAATCATAAAGCATTCAATTTAAAATTTCAAATAATCTAAAATCTTAAGTCTAAAATCTAAAATTAAAAAAGCATGGAAACAAAAGTATTATACACAGGAAAAACACACACAACAGGCGGTCGTGAAGGAGCATCTCAAAGTTCAGATGATCAATTGAATATAAAACTGAGTTCACCGGGAACATCTCGTCCGGGAACAAATCCGGAGCAGCTTTTTGCAGCGGGATGGTCGGCTTGTTTTATTGGGGCAATGGGAATCGCAGCTTCGAAATTAGGAATTAAGCTTCCGGCAGCAACTGCTGTAGACGCCGAAGTAGATTTATGCGTAACAGAAGGAGAATATTCTTTACAAGCACGTCTTAATGTGAGCCTTCCGGGAATTGATCCTGAAGTTGCAAAAGAACTGACAGCAATGGCGCACCAAACCTGTCCTTATTCTAAAGCGACAAGAGGAAATATTGATGTGACAATTAATATTATATAATCAGTCAAACGAAAACCTCTTCTTCCGGAGAGGTTTTTTATTAGTAATCTTTAAAACAGAAATCATGAAAAAAATAAAATTAATACCCGTTTTTATCACTTTGATGCTTTTTATTGGAATGACTTCTTCTGCACAAAATGCTATAGATAAAAAAGAGCAGAAAGGTTTTGCCCTTTTAGAATTGTTTACATCCGAAGGCTGCTCGAGTTGTCCTCCGGCGGATGAATTGCTGGGAAAAATTCAGAATGAGTACAAAGACAGCAATTTATACGTTCTTGCTTATCACGTTGACTATTGGGACAAACAAGGCTGGAAAGATATTTTTAGCAATCCTGATTATACACAAAGACAATACGAGTATGCTAAATTCCTGGGTAAAGAACCAATCTACACGCCACAACTAATCGTTAACGGAAAAGCAGATTATATTGGCTCGCAGGAAAAAGTTGTGAGAAATGGTATTAAAGCAGCATTGTCTAAGCCCGCAGTCGCTGATCTCAGATTAAAAGCAAGCGAAATTAATAATTCTCTTTCTGTAAATTATACTGTAGAAGGAGCATCAAAAAACAGTCGGTTATTGATTGCCGTTGTTCAAAAATCTGCCAAAAGTAATGTAAAAAGAGGGGAGAATGCCCATCGTATTTTATCACACTATCAAATTGTACATCATTTGCATACCGTAAATTTAAACAAAGACAGATCCGGAATTGCTATTATTCATTTGCCAAAAGACTTTAATACGAATGAATGGGAAGTAATAGGTTTTGTTCAGGACAAAAACGACGGAATCATTTTAGGTGCGAATAAAGCAGCTTTTCAGGAGCCTTTATTATAAAGAAGAAAAAAATTACGAAGAAGCTCCAGTGGAGCGTCATATTTATAGAAAATAAAGGCATTTACTGTATATAAAAGCTCCATCGGAGCGACATACTTGATTTGATTAAAAACCAGCCGGGAGATTTCTTCCGGTTTTGTTTTACACAAAGCAGATTTAATTTCGAGCAGAGACGCAGAGGCGCAAAGAAAAATAAGTAAAGAATAAAACTTTGCGACTTGGCGTCTTTGCGCGATTATTTTAAAGACTACAATTCAAAAATAAAATAGATAAACGTCTTCAAATTGCGACTTGTCCAATTCAGGTTTTAAGTTGTCCGTTTGACCTTTTTTTGACTTCGTGTTTCAAGGGTTACAATATAAATTTGTTTAAAATTAAAACACTTTTTAACCCTTAAATAATATCATTATGAAACCAATATTTTCTTTTTTAGCCGTTTCTTTTTTCTTTTTTTCTGTTGAATCTCATGCTCAAAAATATTCTAGTAATAGTTTAGATGAAGTGATACATTTTCAAAATAATCAAATATTTGAAGGATTTATATTTAATAAATCTATCACGGATGAGAATGACAGTATTTCAATGCTAAATAAATTTTCAAAAGATCTTCGTTCTGAATTGTCCAGTCAAAAGTGGAATACGGTTTTAAACGAAAATAATCGTGTTTCTGCCGATAATCTTGCGATGATTAAAGTGGTTGATAAAGACAAAATAAATCTCTTTGGAAATCCTTTAATGGGATTTACAGAGAAAAAAATAGTTTTTGATGAGCCTGCTTTATTTAGCGATACTTTGTTGGTTTACAGTTTTTAAGGTTGCTAATATGCTCCTTTATAATTTTGATTTACGACCCTTTTTAAGGGATTAGAATCCGTTTTTAGGATTTATAACCGTCATTTTTGTCATTCTAGGGAACAAGGAATCTCTACTAGAAGCACGACAAAGATTGCACTTTATATTGCGAAGTTACTTGCGAAGATTCTCGTTCCTCGGAATGACAAAAAATGCGCAGAGCAACTTTAAACTTAAATATTAAATAATAAAATTACTAATTCATTTAATTTAAAATCAGATATTTTTAATGTATTATATAAAGTATTTGATTAATATAAATTAATAGAAAAAAGCATAGTTTTCTAAATAATAAGGACACTATTTTTCGATATAGAATACTTCTAAAATATATTATCTTTGAAAAGCAAGACTAAAAAAACAAACACAAATATGGAAAAAGTAAAACGCTTTGAGGTTTCCACTAAAGTCATTTGGGGAAGTTCTATAGCACTCGCAATTCTTGCTTCGATACCCAAATTATTTGATGGAGATTCGACACCCGGAGACATCATTATAAACTCTTCGATTACGTTGTTGTTTTCTGTTTTTATATGGTATTATAACATGTACAGTTTACCCAAATTTTCCTCGCAGCGCACCCATCAAAGTTTGTTCAACTGGAAACTTTTACTGAGTGTTGTCATGGGGATTGTGGTAATGGTGATTTTGGTAATCGGACATCAGGAACTTTTTCAAATATCAAAAATGGACGCTCCCATAATGTTTGAGTTGCGTGGGGTTTTAATCAATTTGATTGTGTATATGTTCTTGCATTTGCTTTTTCAAAATTTTCAAACCCAACAAATGGGCGTAGAGTTAGAACGTACTAAAGCCGTTAATCTGGGCGCACAGTATGAACTTTTAAAACAACAGGTCAATCCACATTTTTTGTTTAATAGTCTGAATACTTTAAAATCGATGGTTGATATTCAGGATCCACAGAGTTCTGATTTTATCCTGAAATTATCAGATTTTTATCGTTTTACGCTTGAAAGCAGGAAACTGGATTTGATTCCCTTACGAGAAGAACTTCAGATTTTGGATTCGTATGTTTATCTCTTAAAAGCCCGTTTCGAAGACGGATTTGTTTTAGAAAATAAAGTAGATCAAAGACAATATGATGCTGCTGTTCCGCCTTTTACGTTGCAATTATTAATAGAAAACTGCATCAAACACAATGTGGTTTCATTAGATAAACCTTTACACATTAAATTATATACCGAAGGAGATTTCCTGGTGATCGAAAATCAGATTCAGCTAAAAAGAGGCGTATTATCTACCGGAGTCGGACTGGATAATATCAATCAGCGGTTTTCGCATTTGATTCACAAAGAAATTGAAATTGACAAAAACGAAACTACTTTTAAAGTAAAAATACCCATGATTTATGACTATCGTAATAATTGAAGATGAAGTAAAAACGGCCAAAGCACTTGGCCAGCTTATATTGAGTATCAGGCCAGATGCTCAAATTTTGTCGTACATTCAAAGTATAGACGGTGCTGTGAGTTATTTATCAGACAACGATCAGCCTGATCTTATTTTTATGGATATTCAACTGGCTGACGGATTGTGTTTTGAAATTTTTAAAAATGTCGAAGTTTTATCGCCTGTAATTTTCTGTACGGCATTTGATGATTATGCGATTGAAGCATTCAAATCAAACGGAATTGATTATGTATTGAAACCATTCTCAAGAGAAAGCATTGCTCAGGCGATTAAGAAAGCAGGAGAATTAAAGAATTTCTTTCAAAGAAATAAAAAAGCAATGCCTGATTTTGAGTACTTATTAACCAGAACAGGCGAGAATACTGGGAAGAGTAGTTTTTTGGTTTTTAAAAACAATAAATATCAAACCGTTCTTACAGAGAATATTGCGTTTTTTTATATTAAAAACGAAACGCCAACGATTATGACTTTCGATAAGGCCGAGTACCAAATTACACAATCTCTTGATGAGGTTCATAAGCTTTTATCGCCAACGCAATTCTTTAGAACTAACAGACAATATTTGGTTAACTTTTCTGCCATTAGAGAAGCAGAACATTATTTTTCACGTAAGTTAAACCTCAAGTTAACTATTCCAACAGAAGAAAAATTACTGGTTGGTAAAGATAAAGCCACTGCATTTTTGAGTTGGTTAGAGAATAGATAATCTATGATTTAAAATGCCACAGATTACACAGATTAAAGTGATTAATGTTTTTAATTTGTGTAATCTGTGGCAAAAAAATATTCACTGATCATAAAAATAGATCAGTGAATATCTATTTAAATCCGTGCAATCCGTGGGCAATCCCTATTTCAAGTTAACTTTCGCTGTAGCGGAAATTTTTCCAGTCGAAGTATTTTGAATAAAACCTATTAATTCCCAGTCTTTGGTGTTGAAATTTGCAGGTTTTTCAATTACAATATTTCCTTCTTTTTCATTTAAAACAAAACTTTTAAGCTGTCTCACAATCTGAATGTGATGCAAAGTATTTCCTTTATTTTCGCCACGTGCCACTTTCGAAATGGCTTCTTTTTGAATTATGGCAATAAACAAATTGGTATTTTGCTTTAATACATCAGTTTTAAAATGAATTGCTAAAGAATCTTTCTCAGAACGAGCACTAAGTTCCAGATTTGAAGTTTGTCGCATTGCCAAAGCATCAGAAATCTTTTTAGAAAGTGTAGTCTCATTATAACCTGCAAATTCGGTCATTCCGTTGATGATAAATTGAGGTGTGTACATGACATAAAGATTCAGCCATTTTTGATATTGTTGCTGACGAACGGTAAATTCGTTTGAACTGAATTGATCTTTCCAGCCCAAACGATCCCAATAATCAACATGGTACGTCAGGAAATAAATGTTTTTATCTTTGTTTTCGATTTGTAGTTTCGCCATCAACTCATCTGCAGGAGGGCAGCTCGAACAACCTTCGGAAGTAAAAAGTTCTACAACAGCAAATCCTTTATTATTAGAAGTTTGTATTTCGATTTTCTCTGATTTTAACTTTCCTGATAGTTCTTCGTAACTATCAGGAAACATGAAACAGTTTAGAGAAAAAAGTACGGAAAGCGCAATCAGGGCGGTTATTAAGAGTGTATTTTTCATATGGTTTATTTGAGTGATTGTAAAAAGTAATCCCGAGACTTCGGGAGCAAGGTTTCTAGTTGAAAAACTTTGAAACTTAGCTCCCGATAGCTATCGGAATTTTGAGATTAAAACAGAAAAACTTTAAAGCTTAATTGGGTAACGTATAAGTTGCTGTATACAATTTTCTAAACATAATATAAGTCACACTCACCATTATAAAAGCAATAATAGCATCAGTAGTCGCGGGAAAACCTAAAACGGCAAGTTTTGAAAAGAAAGCGAAAGTAATATCAAAAAATACTCCGGCAAATACCCATTCTTTCAATCGTAGTAATTTGTTTGGGATTAATAAGGTAATTACTCCGCCAACTTTCATTACGCCAAGTAAATAAATAAAATGTTCGGGATAACCCAATTGTTGTGTGATGCCCCAGACAATAGGATTTGTAGTTAGTTCAAAGAAGCCGCTTGCTCCAAACCATAAAGAAGTTAAAATGATTCCTGTCCAGTAAATAATTTTTGTTGTTTTTGTACTCATGATTTCTATTTTTTTAAGTTGATTTATAGGACAAATTTGCGCCATAAGCCATCAATTTAAAATTGAAATAATGTTGAAACAGACAATTTAAACTTTGAAACAGACAATCTATAAGCTGATATAATTTCGAAGTCTTAGTATTAAAGAAAATTTAGAAATAAGGATTCATAATCCCATTAAAACATGATGATTAGAATCAAGTTAATTCACCTGATTTTTTCTAAACGCAGAGGGAGTAGTACCTCTATGTTTTTTGAAGATTTTATTGAGATGGCTTTCATCATTAAAACCCAATTCGTTTGCAATTTCACCCACACGCAAATCACTATAAAGCAATCGGTTTTCGACCAGTTTTATTCGGTATTTTGAGATGTAATCCTGTAGCGTTTCACTGGCTTGTTTCTTAAAATACCTGCCGAGATACGTTTCTGAAATTCCAAATTTTTGGCTCATAACCGTTACACTCAGTTTTTCAGGTTCATAAATGTGAGTCTGAATGTATTCAAGAAGATGATGCGTTTTTCCGTCAGATTGTTTGTTGATGTTTTCCGGAAGATATTCAGAGATATTTCGGGCAATAATAACAATAAGTGTATTGATTAGTAACTGAATCAGTTCTGTATTGTATAAAGTGGGATTGTGATATTCATGCCTGATGGCTTCGATAACAGGATGCACCAGATTTTTGTCGGTAATTCTTTTTAAAATACAGCCCGGCTGATGATGGGCATGCTGTAATATGTATTCGAGTTTATAAAGATTATTGGATGTAAAAGGTCCGTTTTTAATGTAGATATCCGTAAAACGCAGCTGAAAAATAGTTGTTGGACTTTTAATTTCCAAAGAATGAGTATCCTGAGGCGTGATCAAAAAAAGATGTCCCGGTTCATAGGATAATCGATTTTCGTTGATGGTTTGTACTCCGGTTCCGGAAACAATATAAAGCAATTCAAAGAAATTGTTGCCTACTTCGGTATGCAGGGATTCGTTTATTTCTTTAAAAACAACTTCGTACGGAAGATATAAATTGGTTTTTATCATAACAACATATTACTAAATTAACGAATGATATTACAATTATAAAACGTTTAAATCAGTATAATTTTGCTCAAAGTTAAATCAAATATTTTAATAATGGATAAAATCACAGACAAAACCACCCAACAACAACTTCAAAAACAAAAGATTACATTACCCATTGCGCCCGCATCCTTTTTTGCCATGACTTTAGGATTGGCAGAAACAGGAAACGCCTGGAGAAATGGCACTTCACTATGGAATTTACCTTCTTACATTGGCGAAGTTCTGGAAGGATTAGCCATAGTTTCTTTTTTATGGTGGCTCTTGCTCTACTGCAACAAATGGATTCAGCACAGAAAATTGGCGGTAACAGAATTCCACGATCCGGTACAATCGTCGTTTCTGGCTTTAATTCCTGAATCTATCATATTGATGGCCATTGCAGTTCACATTTATAGTTTGTCAATTGCTATTTCATTGTTTTGGATAGGTTCAATTTTAAATCTTATTTACGGAGCTTATAAACTTTCATGCTTATGGACACAAGAACGTCAAACCGAACAGACAACGCCTTCTTTATTCCTGACTTTTACCGCCAGCATTTTGGTTAATGCACTTGTAGCGGGATTATTGGGATATACCAATTACGGCTATGTACTTTTGGGCATTGGAACTATTTCCTGGCTCATTATGGATTCTGTTATTACACAGCAATTAACGATTGGCGGACTTGGAGCCAAAACCAGAAACTTTATGGGAATTTATATGGCACCAGCGGTAATTTTATTCGTAGCCTATCAGGTTTTGGCTGGAAAAAATTTAAGCATCCCAATTGTTTATGGTTTAATGGGATATGCTTTATTTGTATTTGTTGCCATAACTTTTGTCCTAAAATGGCTAAAAGAACAAGCTTTTGCACCCGGATATTGGGCGTACACTTTTGGGATAGCCACCTTATCGCAGGGACTTTCGATTTTTGCTTTAAAAACTACTAATATTACGGTTTCTATATTGGCCATAATAATCTTTTGTGTAATGAATATCGTGGTTTTAGGAGTTGCAATAGGATCTGTGAAACTGTTATGGAAAGGCAATTATTTTCCGAAATAAAAGATTTTTCAGTTTTTAAATTAAATTATCATTCAATACCAACTTTGTCAAAGTTTAAAACTTTGACAAAGTTAATCACACAAAGAATTTTAAAAATAAATCAGCGACAACCCGCATGATCCGTACAATCCGCGGGCGATTTTCTCAAAAATAAAAACCAGATAACTATCTCATAATTAAATTAAAAGTTAAAACATTTGCAAATAAAGACCGAACGGTCTAAATTTGTTCCCTCAAATAAGAAAGCTATGAGTAAAGCAGAAAGAACCAGACAATTTATTATCGAAGCATCGGCTCCTATAATCAACAAAAAGGGGATGGCAGGAACTTCATTGAGCGATATTATGGAAGCTACCAAACTGGCAAAAGGCGGTATTTACGGAAATTTTGAGAACAAAGAAGAAATTTGCAAAGAATCATTTCTTTATCTCAGATCTCAATTGTCTACTAAATTGAATACAGCTGTAGCTGAAGGAAAATCGGCCAAAGAGAAACTGTTTAATTTATTGGATGTCTATGCCAATGACATCAATACGGCCGATGGCTGTCCGATTTTGAATTTTGGAACAGAAGCTGACGATACCAATCCTGCTATGAAGGAACAGGTAAAAAAAGCCATTCGTTCTGCTCAAAACAGATTTTTTATTATTGCTGAAGAAGGAATAAAAAATAAAGAATTATCATCAGATATTAATCCGGAACATTTTAGCATAAAAGTTTTTGCCATGATTGAAGGCGCTATTTTATGTAGAAAAATTTTAGGTAACGATGATCAGATGAAAATTATCCTAGACAGCATTAAAACCGAATTCGAAAACTATGTATTGTAGTTTTTTTTGAACTTTTTTAGACCGATCGGTCTAATTTAATATTAATTAATTTAAAAAAATGAGAACTTTAAAAGAAAATCATAAGGGCTTTAGTACCTTATTAGCCCTGTCCCTTATTCCGTTATCAGGTTTTGCCACAGATATTTATTTGCCTTCACTTCCTGCTATGGCAAAAGATTTACACGTTTCAGCTGGAGCCATTCAGCTTTCGTTAGTCTTCTTTATGTTTAGCCTCGGCGTAAGCCAAATTTTTATAGGAAGTATATTAGACAGTTTCGGACGCTTTAAAATTAATATTGCGTCACTTGCCGTATTTTCCGCCACAAGTTTTGTGATTGCGTTAGTACCTGATATTTATGTGATTTATGCCATGCGAATCATTCAGGGAATCGCAATTGCCTTTATCGTCATAGCCAAACGAGCTTATTTCGTCGACCTTTATTCGGGCGAAAAGCTAAAGAGTTATATCAGTTTGTTTTCGATCATTTGGGCTTGTGCGCCTATTATGGCGCCGTTTCTTGGCGGATATTTAGAACATAGTTTTGGCTGGAGATCTAACTTTTATTTTCTTGGCGGATTATCTTTACTTTTTCTGGTTTTAGAACTTTTATATAGCGGAGAATCTCTAAAATATTTTCATCCTTTTAAATTAAAAAACATTGCAGAAACCTATTCAGGAATGCTAAAATCCGGCGATTTTACTTTGGGCGTTTTAATTCTGGCAATTTGTTTTGGGCTTGTTGTCGTGTATAGTTTATCAAGTCCATTTATTGTAGAACGTGTATTGGGATATTCGGCCATTACAACCGGTTATAGTTCTTTATTGTCTGGTTTAGCGGTTATGACAGGGGGCATTATTGCCAAATCGCTTATTCATAAACCTTTGGCTAAAAAAGTCACTATAGCAGTTACCGTACAAGTGATTTTGGTATTGTTGATGATTTCTACCGCTTCTGTTACCAGCAATATTTATACACTAATTGGTTTTACAATGGGAATCAACGTTTGTGGTGGATTTATCTTTAACAATATTTACGGCTATTGTTTAAGTCGATTTTCTAAAAATGCCGGAGTAGCCAGCGGACTTACAGGCGGAGGAACTTATATGTTAAGCTCTTTATTCAGTTACGGATTTGTCAATTTATATGCCGTGAAAAGCCAGTTGCTATTAGGATTCGCTAATATTTCGCTAATCTTTATTGTGGTGATTGTTTTCATAATTTTCAACAGATACAGAGTACAGAATTTGGCAGCTGTTCCTGTTAAAATGACTGGAATAAAATAAATATTGCAACAAACCTAATTCCGCTTAATTTAGATTCGGAATATTGAATTGTATTAAAAAGGATTTAAAGCTTAATAGTAAAAAGCTTCAAATCCTTTTTTGTTGCGTACCTACGGCACGCTAGCGAACTTGAAATTATATGTTCTACCAACATTTTGTGCCTAAAGGCACATTTTCATCTTGAATTATATTGATACAAATTCCATTATTCAAGTATTTAAGCTTGTAAATAGTCCCGTTAGGCACAAAATGTTGGTAGAAAATAAATAGAAATGAAATAACAACGTGCCGTAGGTACGTAATAATCATTCGTTGTGTTTAGTATTTATCAACATTTTGTTTTTAAAGGCAAATTTTAAATATAATAAAACAAATATAAAAATTAAGATTTCGCTGTTTTCTTCTTTTTCCCTAACCAGATTAATAATCCTGTAATAGGTAACGTTAAAGCGAAAAGAGAAACTAAAAACGCCAATATTTTGGTGGGTAAACCGTAAATACTTCCTGTATGAATAGGGTAGTTCAAGCGTCTTATTTTATCTCCGTTCGAAAAATTCTCATAAGGTCTTGCTTCAATTTCTTCGGCTGTGTATTTGTCAAAATAAGCGGCACTGGATTGATTGGGTATTGTTTTTTCTGAATATTCTTTTAAAACCAAAATACTATTAATGGTATCAACCGGCATTCTGATTTGAATGTTTCCGGTATACGGAAAAATGCTGTCTGCCTTATTGTAAATGCTTTGGTAAAAAGCCGTGTGATTCAGTTTAGGATCTGTTTTTGTTGGGTTTTTTACTTTTGCAGAAGGTTTTTTTGTCGTTCCATCAGCCACAAAATAAACTCCGTTTTGAAACCAGCTAAAAGCAAAATTTAATCCGGTTAGTGAGATAAGTAATAAAATTAGAAAACTGTAAAATCCAAAAGTGGAATGGAAATCCCAATTGACTCTTTTAAAAGACGCGTTCCATTTTACCGTTAATCTTTGTTTTAGGTTTTTTATTTTCTTTGGCCACCATAAAACTAATCCGGAAATAAGCATAAAAACAAATATTAGGCAAGAAGTTCCCATGATTATTTTGCCGGTTTCTCCCAGTAATAATTGTCGGTGTATTTTTAAAACAAAAACAAAAAACCTTTTTTCCTGTGGAGTTGTCGCCAAAACTTTTCCGGTGTACGGATCAATAGAGAAAAATAGGGCTTTTTTATCTGAGTCTTTTCCTAAAATTTGCATCGTACGCGATGGATCATTATAGGTATATATACGTGTGATTTTTTTTATCGAATATTGTTTCTCCAGAATATCCGTGCAATAGTCAATTGTTTTTTTAGTAGTTCCTATTGCAGTAACAGTATAATATTCAGGATGTATTGCTTTGTCAATTTCCTTCTCAAAAACTAAAATACTGCCTGTTAATGCAGCAATAAAAACAATCAAACCAGATCCAAGACCTAGCCATAAATGCAAGAGTCCAATGTTTTTTTTAAATCCTTTTTTCATATATGCTGTTTTACTAATCAGTCTAATAGAATTGATTGGCAAATTTTATTAACGGTGCGTCGAATTGGTTTCTAATTCTAAATTCTCGCACAAATTTATACTTATTTAGACCCAATATATACTATGTTGCATAAAAATTATTTCTTTTTTTATTTAAAATACAACAATCAGATTTTTAGTGTTTTTTAATACAAAATGAGAATTCAATTAGGGAATAAACGTTACGTTTTTTTGAGTTTTGATATCCATAAAAAAATCCCTCAGGTTTTAAAACCGAGGGATTTAGAGTTTATTTAGTAATTACTTTAGTAAAACAATGAAAATTATTTAGTTACTTTTTTGAATCGCATCATTGGGATATCTTTCATAATTAAATTCAGTTTGCCATCTTTATCAATAGCATAACTATCAATTTCCTTAATGGTTTTTGTAAAAACCTGCTCTCCGCCACCTTCGCAGTACATTAAAGTTGCCGGACCTTGCTCTCCAAAAGTAAGTGATTTTCCTTTTAATGTAAATGGAGCGCTGTAACCATTGCAACCTGCATTTCCTGAAACTTGCTTAGTAGCTTCATCAAATTTAATAAACGGTTTTTTATCCGGAAATAAACCTTCAAAAGCAATACGCGGTCCTGAAATATACTCGAGTTCCCAGGTTGTATTATAAAGATCGGCAGTTTTTGAAGTGTCTTTCATCGAGGTACAAGAATTAAAAAATAAGGCTAAAATAGCGACGAATACTAGTACGTAATTTTTCATAAAATAAGATTTTTGAACATAAATTTAAAGATTTTTACCAGAATTCAACCTATAAATCTGACTTATTTTTAGATTCTGATTTTTCAAACAAAGACGATTAAAAAAAGTACTGTGTCATATTGTTAAGGGATAATAGGTTATTACAATAACAGTTTGCTCGTACACATACCTAAATAAAGTTGTGATTTCTCAACACATGTAAATGTTTTTGTATTTTATATGGCTGAATTTTGTTTCATCATTAAAAATAAAAAAGATGAAAACATTATTGACCACTCTGGCATTTTTAGCTGTATCATTATCCATCTCGGCACAACAAATTATTCATAAAAAAATATGGAGCAAAAAAATGAATAAGGAGATCGAAACGGTTATTATTACTCCAAAATTGATAAAAGGAAAAACCTATAAAACCGTTTATATACTGCACGGTTACAGCGGAAATCCTGATAGAACTTACAAACAGGATATTCCTGATCTGGCAGGAAAATCTCAAAATTATAATACGATATATGTTTTGGCAAATGGTAATTTTAATAGTTGGTACGTTGATAGTCCTGTAGATAAATCGTCGCAATATCAAACTTTTATAGGGAAAGAATTAGTCGATTATATTGATGCAAATTATCCAACGTTAAAGGACCGACAGTTTAGGGGAATTCTGGGTTGGAGTATGGGCGGATATGGTGCATTAAATATTGGAATATTTTATTCGGATACTTTTGGTATTGTTGGGAGTTCTTGCGGAGCGCTGGATTTTAACCGTTTTGGAGAAAACTTTCATAATTATCAGGTAGATAAAGTTTTAGGAGATTTTAAAAGTTTACCCAAAAAGTATTTTACGTTTGAGAAAACCAGGCAAATGTCTTCGGCAAATCAGTTTTATATTTTGGATTGTGGTACTGAGGATCAGCAAATGATCGATATGAACCGCGATTTTCATCATCTTTTAACAAATGAAAAAATAGAACATCTCTATATGGAATCTTCAGGTGGACATGATCCAAAATATTGGAACAAATCTTTGGCAAACCAATTGGCTTTGTTTGAAAATTATTTTAATACTGCAAAATAAGAAATTAAAAACATCGAATACCTGTTCATCTAATGAGCCGGTTTTTTTATTTTGAAACAATGAAAAGCAATTATATAAATGGGTTCTTCTGCATCTCAAATAATCTTTATTAAATTTGGAGAATAATTGAATATTACCTGCGACAGAAGCTTAAAAAAGAACTATTGAATAAGAAACCGAATATAGAACTTCATACAAAAGAATTAGATACTCTTGGTCTCGAAGTGAGAGAAGTAGTGGATAATAACGTTGATTTTAATGGGCATTTGACGAAAGCACATAGAGACGATCATTATGTTTTTTATATTCAGGAAAAAGGGCTGATAGAATTGATGATTGATTTTAAAAACCATCAGATAAAGGATCAGTCATTGTTTTTTATTGCTCCGGGTCAGGTACATTATTATACGAGACAAGTAGATTCAAAAGGACATTTTATCTTTTTAAATCCATCTTATTTGCAAAATACGTATCGCAGGATTTTTGATTCGAATCAGAACATTTCTCAGGTTGTGCCCATTCAAAATGTGGTTGTATTTAATATTGCACAATTATTATTTAATCAGGTATCTGAAGCGGTGGGAGATATTCAAAAAAACATTATTCGTTCCCTTGCCGATAGTTTGATGGGAATGATAGTTTTGGAATTTTCTAAAAACGAGAACTATATTAAAAAGGGAATAGATAGAAAAACAGAGCTTACTTTTCAGTTTAGGCAATTGGTTCAGCAGCATTTTTTAAAATTAAAAAGACCCAAAGATTACGCTGCTTTGTTGCATATTTCGGTACCTTATTTAAACGAAATGGTAAAGGAACAAACAGGATGTGCCTCCAGTTACTGGATACAACATGAAATTTTACTGGAAGCCAAACGATTGCTTTTTTATACCCAACTTAATACTAAACAAATTGCTTTTGCATTGCAATACGAAGATCATACTTATTTCTCCCGGTTTTTCAAAAAGAACGAAGGCATTACACCTTTAGAGTTTAGAAAGAATTACTGCGATTTGTCCAATCAAAACTCTTAGTTAGCCATTTCCGTTTTCTGATAAAGCCCATTCCTTTGTACTCATAATTTTAAACAAAAAAACATGAGTAACATTTTACAAAAAGGACAAACAATTGATTTTTACAAAGCTACTATACCCATTATTTTATCGGTATTTGCTATTTACCTCACGATAGGTCTCACATTAGGAATCGTGCCGGGATTTGTACAAAATGATTTAAAATTTAATAGTTTGATTGTTGGTTTGGTAATTGGTTTACAGCCGCTAACGACTCTTTTAACCCGCGCTTATTTCGGAAAAATTACCGATACAAAAGGAGCTAAAAGGTCTAAATTGGGCGGAATAATTTTGGTAATGGCAGCCGGAGTAATTTATGTACTTTCAGCTTCATTTGCTTCACATCCTTTGGTAGCATTATTATTTCTTTTACTCGCAAGAATTGTTCATGGCATTGCTGAAAGTTTGCTGGTTATTGGTGCTTTAACATGGGGAATTGGGTTAGTTGGACATGAAAAATCAGGCAAAGTAATGACCTGGAACGGAATCGCAATGTATGGAGGGATCGCTGTTGGAGCGCCGTTAAGTATTTGGATGGCTAAAGATTTTGGTGTAGTATACGCTTTAGCGATGATTATGATTTTACCACTTGCAAGCTGGATTTCGACGATTAAACTGCCTGCCATTCCGGTAGACAAAGAACATATCAGAACTCCGTTTTATAAAGTAGTAGGAACCATCGCAAAACAGGGATTAACACTCGCTTTTTCTTCTATGGCATTTGGCTGTATTGCTTCTTTTATTGCTTTGTTTTTTACAGAGAAAAACTGGGGTGACGCTTCTTTAGCCTTTATGATTTTCGGATTATCCTATATCCTGACCAGAGTCTTTTTTGCTTCTTATCCGGACAAGTACGGCGGTTATAAAGTAGCAGTGGTTTCTTTGGTTATCGAAGTTATAGGCCAATTTCTTATTTATACTTCTTTTACCAAAGAAATGGCTTTGATAGGCTGTGCTCTAACCGGAATTGGTTTTTCGCTTGTATTTCCTTCTTTAGGCGTATTAGCAATCAAAAAAGTAAAACCTCAAATGCGCGGAACTGCCTTAGGAGCTTATGCCGCATTTTTTGATCTGTCTCTTGGATTAGCAGGACCTTTGGCAGGATTAATTGCAGGCTGGTTTAGTTATCAGGATATCTATTTATTTGGAAGTATCAGCTGTTTGCTTGCTTTAGGAACTCTGTTATTGAAACGGGAATAATTGAAAAATAATTATGGAAAATTATCAAAAAAAAATCATTCGTTCTGTGTTTACGGTAAAGCATAAGTTCTTTAAAACGCCACATTATATTCGTGTAGTTTTTGACATAAACAATGAACAATTAGATTTGCTGGCTAATGTAAAGCCAGGATCAAATAACAAAATATATATTCCGCCTAAGAGAATGAATGTTATTTACTTTACAAATAAAGAGAGTAGTGCTGTAAAGGAACTTTTGCCTGTAATGAGAACCTACACCACCAGAAATATCAATCTTGAAAAAAGAGAATTAAGTATTGATTTTGTCGCGCATGGCGATAATGGCCCTGCATCTGCCTGGGCACAAAAAGCAGAAGCAGGAGACATTTTGGGTATTGCAATGAAAGATAGTGTAAGAGATTTGGTTCCTCCGGCTGATGAATATCTTTTGATAGGAGATGCAACTGCGCTTCCGGTCATTGGAAGTATCTTAGAACAGCTTCCAAAAGATAGTGTGGTAAAAGCAGTATTGGAAGTATACGGAAAAAAGGATAAAATTGATTTCGTTTCCCAAGCCAATGTCAGTGTAGAATGGGTGTATAATAAACATCCTGAAAATGGAAGTGAGCTTGCAAAATGGATAAAGAAAATCCCGCTTCCGGACAAAACAACAAAAAGATTTGCCTTTATAGCAGCAGAATATAATACGGTAAAAGCTTTAAGAAGTTATTTTAAAGAAGAAAAAGACTGGGACAGAAGTGAATATAATGCATCGGCTTACTGGAAAGCAGGAAAAACCGAAAACGAATCTAACACAGAACGCAGAGAGGAAAAACTGGATTAAATTTGTAATCAATCAAATATGTAAAAAGGACCTAAACATTTTTTCTTTAGGTCTTTTTTTATTTAATACGGTCTTATTATTTTTTTGGTGAACTAAATGCTGTTTGTAAAGTTTGTTGATTTTACATTTTTAGAATATTTCAATTTACAATTTCGTATTAAAAATTTTATGATTTTATAATAAAATGTAAGTATTTTTTTAGCTAATTTTATGTTTGATTTTTAAAGTTTAAAGATAACTAATTGTTTTTTAGGTTTTTATAATTCTGAATTCTAATGTAAAAATTAAACCCATGAAAAAAGAAACAAATGCAAACAGTGATAAAAAATCATTCGATTTTTTGAAAAACGAGTTTCAAAATGCTGGAGATATTGTGAAACAACTTGAGCAAATCGCAAAGCAAAATCCTGAAAAAACAGCTCTTATTGATGATCTGGAGAAAATCACTTACAAAGAGCTAAATGAAAGAGCCAATAGGCTGGCGCGCTATTTACAAAATAACGGTATTAAACCAGGAGGAAAAGTTGGAGTCTGTCTTCCGCAATCCGTAGATCGTGTTATTGCTTTTTTAGCGATTTTAAAAACAGGTGCTGCTTATTTACCTATCGATGGCGAATTACCGCAAGCCCGAATACAGTTGATGATTAGCGATTCAGACATTGATCTTTTATTAACGGTTCGGGATTATTTAGAGAAGTCGGGCAATGATCAAATTAAAAATATAATATTAAATTCTTTAGTTCAGGACGAAAGTTATAAAACGATCACAAACGATAATCTTTCAATCGAAATTTCTTCTCAAAATCCGGCTTACATTATTTATACTTCCGGAAGTACCGGAATACCAAAAGGCGTTATTATAGGGCATGAGTCCTTTTATAATTTTGTACAAGTGCAGGCAGAAGTTTTAGGTCTGTCACTTGAGAGTATTACCCTGCAATTTGCTTCTCCCAGTTTTGATGCTGCCGTAATAGACATCTGGACACCTTTGATTAAAGGGGCTACAATATATTTATATCCTAATAATAAAATTGTTGGCGAACCACTTTTAGATTTTATTGTCGCCAACAATATCGATACTGTGCCTTTAATGCCTCCAATGGTACTTTCATCCCTTCCTTTAAATAAACCTATAGGAAATCTTAAAACCATTGCGATTGGAGGTGAAGCGTGTAGCGAAAGCACGGTAAAATCGTGGTATAAAAAAATCCGGCTTATTAATAGTTATGGACCAACAGAAGCCACTGTTGCGGTTAGTAATTATGAGTTTAAGGAAGAAGCAAATCCCAGAATTATAGGAGCCGCTATGCCTGATGTACATTTATTAGTATTAGACGAAAATCTTAAACCAGTAACAAAAGGAAGTGTTGGGGAACTTTATATTGGAGGTTCTCAATTGGCACTAGGCTATTTAAATAGACCGGAGGATACTAAAAAAGCTTTTATCGAGGCACCGGACTGGCTTTTAAATCAAATAAAAGATCATAGATTTATCTATAAAACCGGAGATATGGTGCTTGAAAGATCTGATGGGAATCTGGAATTTTATGGAAGAAAAGACGATCAGGTAAAAATAAGAGGCTATCGAATAGAACTTGCAGAAATTGAATATAATATGGCAAAATTGCCTCAGATTTCTCAGACAGCAGTTAAAGTGCAAAGGAAAGAAAATGGCTTGCCAGTACTTATTGCTTTTATTCAACTTTTAGAAATTCAGGAGGATGAAGCAAAATCATTAAAAAGTATCAAAGCCAAATTACAACAATTAATGCCGCTGTATATGCTTCCTGATAAAATTGTTATTGTCGATAAAATGCCCCTGACACATGCAGGAAAAATTGATAAAACACTGTTGGAAATACCCGAAAATAAGATTAAAAATACTACTCTGCCCAAATGGAAAGAAGATAATCTTACCGAAATTGTAAAACACATCTGGAAAGAACTTCTTTCGATAGAAGATATTAAAGACGACGATGATTTTTTTAATCTCGGAGGTCATTCTTTATTATTGGCCCAGCTTCATGTGCTTCTTCCCGAACCTGTCAGAAATAGAATTAGCTTACCGGAACTCTATATTTTTACCACTATTTCGGGATTTGTAAAGGAAGTTGAAAAACGCATGCTTGAAACAGAAATTTCACAAAAAACCAAGGCTCAGATAATGGTAAATGAGTTAATTCAGGATTCAGAATTGCATATTGATTTCAGTGTAAACGAATTGCCGGATTCTGAGATATTAAGCAATCCTAAAAATGTTTTTTTAACCGGAGTTACGGGTTTCGTAGGATCGCATTTATTAGAAGAATTGCTGCAAAATACCGCTGCAAAAATATATTGTTTAGTAAGGGCATCATCTTCTGAAGAAGGATTAGAACGCATTAAAAGTACTTTTACAAAATTCAAATTACCCTGGTCTGCAAATTATGACAATCGAATTGTGTCTGTTGTTGGAGATTTGTCGTTACCTCGTTTTGGAATGAATGATGAAGCTTACCATTTTATTGCACACCAAATAGAAGTTATTTATCATTCCGGAAGTTCAGTAAGTTATGTGCAGCCCTATCCCTTAATTAAAAAATCGAATATTGATGGTTTACATAATGTTATAGATCTTGCCGTTACTACAAAAATAAAGTTTCTCGTATTATTATCTTCTATGGGAGTTTTTAGCTGGGGAAGGCCTTTTACAAAAAAAACATGGATGTACGAAGATGATTCGATAGACCAAAATATGGCAGCAGTTTCTCGTGACTTGGGGTATATAAAAAGCAAGTGGGTAATGGAGAGTATTACTGAAAAAGCCAGGATAAAAGGACTTCCTGTTATCAATTTCAGATTAGGTTTTGCAGTATGTCACAGTAAATCGGGAGCAACTGTAATGAATCAGTGGTGGGGAGCACTTATCAGAAGTTGTGTTGAACTCAAATCATTTCCGCTGATAATGGGGCTTAAGGACGAATTAACTACAGTAGATTACATGTGTAAAGCCATTATGCACATTAGTAAAAAGAAAGAAGCAGTTGGATTAAATTTTCATCTCTCGCCATTGGCTGAAAATGATGTTTCACTTACCGATTTTTGTGCTAAAATGAATGAATATTTCAATACAAATTTAGAAGGTATGGAATATCATCAATGGCTCAATCAATGGAAATACGACAATAATTTGCCTATTTATCCTTTGCTTAGTTTATTTACAGAAGATGTGCATGAAGGCAAATCATTGGTAGAAGCTTATGAAAACACGTATTATTACGACAGAAGCAATACAAAGCAATTTTTAGAGGATGCTGATCTAACACCTCCTGTTTTTGATAAAAAACTCATGGCTCCTTATCTGGAATTTATGGGCGTTTTATAAAAATTAAGAATTTTATAATTATAAAGGGATGGTGTCTTTTCGCATTGTCCCTTTCAATTTTCGTTTTTCTCTTTTGCTAATTAATCTAATTCCAAAGAAAGCTTGATCTACATTTACTACGCTTATTTATCAGCAGAAAATCATGAAAATTTATTGAAAAATGAGCTGTCAAAATTTTCTGTTGATTTTATACAAAAAATAAAAAAACACAAAAGATGGCAGGATGCACAATTGTCTCTTTTAGGACGGATTTTGCTGTTTAGAGGTGTCAGGGAACAGTTTAATATAAATATCGAAGAAAAAGATATAGTTTATAACACAGCTAACAAACCGTTTTTTAAAGATAATCCGGTTTATTTTAGTATTTCACATTCAGGAGAAATTGCGATTTGTGCTATAAGTAATTCTACTCAAATTGGTATTGATATTGAAAAACTAACTCCAATTGATATTAATAATTTCAGGCCTTATATGTTGGATGAGGAATGGAACAAAATTAATCTTTCTATGAATAAATATGAAGCTTTCTTTGATTATTGGACTCAAAAAGAAGCCGTTTTAAAAGTTTTTGGATGGGGCCAAATGGAGTTGAAGTCTTTTGAAATTATTGATAATACGACAACGATTAAAGGGAGTACATTCTATCTGGAAGAAATTAAAATTGACTCAGAATACAAATGCACTCTTTCATATGCTAACAAAATAGATCATAAACAAAAAGAAGATTTTGTTTATCTTTATAAAATAAATTTATAATCATGACCATACAGCAATTAAAATATATTGTAGCATTAGATGAAGAACGTCATTTTGCAAGAGCTGCCGAAGTGTGTATGGTTACGCAACCCGGACTTACCATTCAGTTAAAAAATCTGGAAGAAGAAATTGGCATTAAAATTTTCGATCGAAATAAAGTTCCGTTAACACCTACAACTCTTGGAATTGAGATTATAAACAAAGCAAAAAAGATCCTGCGCGAAGCCGATGAAATTCGTGATTTTGTGGTAAACGAAAAAAACTTGCTTGAAGGTGAAGTTAGGGTAGGAGTAATTTCGACTTTGTCTCCTTATTTGATTCCGCTGTTTATAAAAGCGATGAAAGATGCAACTCCCAATGTACACTTTATTATAAAAGAAGCCAATACAGGACAATTAATGAAAGAGCTGGAAACGGGATCATTAGATGTTGTTTTGATGGCAACGCCTACCGGAAACCCGAATTTAATTGAACATCCTGTTTTTAAAGAGCCTTTTGTAGCCTATTTAAACGAGCATCACCCCATGGCTAATAATGATTTTTATGAACTTCAGCAAGGTGATAAAACCGAATTGCTGTTACTTCATAGCGAGTTTTGCTACAATGCACAATTGCTGGATATCTGCGGAATCAAAACACCGGGAAAAATAAAGGAGCAATTTACGTATGATATTAGTTCAATCGAAACCTTAAAAAATTTAGTTCGCGCACAATTAGGATTCGCGATTATACCGGAACTTTCTATTTTGAACGAAAATAATTCGGGACTTTTTAAACCTTTCAAAGAACCAAAACCCGTAAGGGAAATTAGTTTGGTGGTTTCTGATTCCTTTTCGAAAAAACTATTGCTCGAAAAAATGAATGAAGCAATCTGGAATTGTCTTCCGGATTCCTTAAAAAAAGATTTTGCCTATCGAAAAATACGCTGGAATGATTCGCCTTATTTTGCCAAATCAGTTAGTGATTATATAAAATCACATTCAAAAGCTTAAAAATAAATTCCAATTTTAAAGAGAAAATCCAAATTCCAATTACTTAAATGAGAACATCAATTAAGGTATGGAATTTGGAATTTTTTTATTGGAATTTGAATCCAACAGATTGGAATTTGGAATTTAAAAAATTTGGAATTTATTTTTAATTTATTTTTTAGAAGCAGCAATAATAACTTTCGCTACAGCTTCAGGTTGCGAAATAAATACGACGTGACTTCCTTTTATTTCTGTGATTTTTGTATTCGAACGTTTGTACATGGCGCGTTCTATTTCAGGAGATATACTTTTGTCTTCAGTTGCTACAATTCCGTACGAAGGTTTATTTCTCCAGGCCGCTTTGGTGATAGGAGTTCCAAATCCTTTTGCGTAGAATGCACCTTGAGAAGCATACATAAAATCAGCGTCTTCTTTGCTGATATCTCCAGCAAAACCAGCATGAAATTTAGCTTTATCATAATACACAACTCCTTTGTCATCAGGACTCAATACACCATTTTCAGGAGCTGGAGGAGCCGTCATTAACCATTGCACAGAAGTTTCTCCGTTATCAGGCTGTAAAGCTGCTACATAAACCAATGCCGCTACTTTAGGATGATTTCCTGCCTCTGTAATTACAGTACCACCCCATGAATGGCCGACCAAAATTGTTGGTCCGTCTTGTTTGTCTAGTGCTAAATTAGTTACTCGTACGTCATCTTCAAGAGAGCTTAAAGGGTTTTGAACGATGGTAACGTTGTATCCTTTTTTAGTTAATACCTGATATAAACCTTTCCATCCAGAACCATCGGCGAATGCACCGTGTACTAATACAACGTTTTTAATTTGCGGAGGAGTTGTTTGTGCATTAGAATTTGCTGTTGCAAATAAGAAACTAAAAATAAGTACTGCGAACATGAAATAACGATTCAATTGTTCTTTTAATGCTATTGTTTTCATAATTGTGTGTTTTTAAATTGTTGTTGTATGTTTTTCTATTATATTGTTTTGTTGTTGTTTTGTTGTGTCAAACTGAGCGAAGTCGAAGCCCCGCTCAGGGTGACACAGAATATTTATTGTAATGTAACTGATAAAGTAATTTCAGTATTTAATAGCTTTGAGATTGGGCAAATTTCTTTTGCTTTTTGTGCCGCTTTCTGAAAATCTTCTGCTGTAATTCCAGGAACTTTTCCGTTAAGGATTAACTGAATCAAAGTGATTGTTCCGTCTTCAAAAGTTACTTTTGCTTCGGTACTTAAATCTTCCGGAATAAATCCTGCTTCAGAAAGTAAAAAGCTAAGTTGCATGGTAAAACAGCCAGAATGTGCCGCTGCGATTAATTCTTCAGGATTGGTTCCTACACCTTCTTCAAAACGGGTTTTAAAAGATAATTGTGCATTGTTTAAAGTGGTACTTTGAGTACTGATTGTACCTTTTCCTTCCATTCCTGTACCTTTCCAATTTGCGTTTGCTCTTCTTGTAAATTTCATGATCTTAATTTTTATAGTTATTTATTTAATGATTCAAATCGTTTGTTTGATTTTGATGAGACAAATGTATAGCGACTATGCTTATTAATCAAATTAATAATTTTTAGTGTTTATAAATTAAATTTATAACTATGGAATATTGAAGTTTGAAATTAGACAGGTTTTCTTTGGTACAAGCCGATACCGTTGTTTTTAGGAAATTTATAACTGGGAAAAGAAATAGAAAAAAATAAAAAAGAAATCGAACTAAAAAACAAATAAAAGTAAATAAGGAAAAAAGAGAGAAGAAATCGAGCTGCTAAAAACTCTAATTTAAGAGGGTAATAAAAGAGTAACCACTTTTTCAAAACGTCCGTGATGACTTATCGAAACGTCTTTCATAATATTTAATGAAGGTTTGGCTAAGAAAGGTATTCCGTTTTCATCTTTGATAATATCTTTTTTAACCATTTCAATTACATTAATGAAGTGATCAATATTGGTTACAGCTATGGTATGTAAACTATCTTTGGAGATTGTGGTTTTGGTGTAATAATTATTATCCTCACAAATTACTATTCCTGTAGCAGAGTGTTCGTTTTTTGAGATAATAGTACACGCCAGTTTTTTAGGAATATATTTCCTTATTTTGGTTTGCCGGTTATATATTTTATAGGCTGCTTCTTTCATGCTCCAAAGCAGCCATATCATCGTTTCAGGATCTGATGTTTGTGATATTTGTAATTGTTCAGCAACAGTAAAAATCTTTTCGATAAAACCTTTACGCTGCCAGTTGCTTTCCTGGCGGGATTGCAGAATATCTATAACATCATTACCAATCATTTTGCAGCGAGCTTTTCAGCTATAATTTCTACCGAAGTTTTAACATCCAGCATTCGTTCCATATCAGTATTATCAATAACAACGTCAAATGCTTCTTCAATATCCAAAATAATGTCTACCAAATTAGCTGAATTTATGTTCAGATCATTGATAAAATCGGTGTCTTCGGTAAGGTTGTCATAAGCTTCTGTATTTGTTGTATAGGGCTTTATGATCAGTTTTAATTTCGCTATAAGTTCTTCTTTGTTCATATTAGTTTTCAAATTTTTTAAAGATTATACACGCATTTACATCGCCAAAACCAAAACTTGCTTTGGCAATTATATTGAGATTTTTATCAATTGTTTTAAAAGGCACTTTTGAGGAATCAATAAGTGCGGTAATTTCAGGATGAAGATCTTCGCAATTAGTATTTCCAAATAAAAAACCTTCATGAAGCTGTAAAATTATAGCAACACTTTCGATACTTCCGGCCGCACTCAGGCAATGTCCGGTCATACTTTTTAAGGAATTGATATACGGAAAGTTAGTTCCCTTTCGATCTAAAGCTTTAGTCCAGTTTTCGATTTCCAGACTGTCTTTTGTAGTCGCGGTAAGATGGCCGTTTATAGCATCGATATCAGCTGCAGTAATTCCTGCATTTTGGATGGCATCAGTAATACATTTCTGAACGGCAGTACTATTGGGAGCTGTCATGCTTCCGTTACCACGTTGTCCGCCCGAGTTTACATTTCCTCCTAAAATTTCGGCGTAAATAGTTGCACCTCGTTCTAAAGCACTTTCAAGATCTTCGATGACAAGAGCTCCGGCACCGCTTCCGGGAACAAATCCCGCTGCGCTGGCACTCATAGGTCTGGAACCTTGTTCAGGTGCATTATTATATTTAGAACTGCAAACGCGCAAAGCATCAAATCCTGCCCAAATATAAGGACCGCTGTCACCTGTGCTTCCTGCCAAAATGCGTTTTGCCTGTCCGGATTTTATACGGTCATACGCCATCATGATAGCTTCGGTTCCTGTAGCACAGGCCGATGAATTTGTAGTTACCTGATTGCCTAAACCCAGCTTGCCACCAAGATAGGCACTAATACCGCTGTTCATGGTTTGCGCTACCACAGTGCTGCCCAATCGCCGAACCTGCAATTCGTCTATTTTATAAATGCTTTCACGAAATTTATCGATGCCCGATGTTCCTGATCCAAAAATGGTTCCGCTATTCCAATCCGGTTCATCATTATTTTCTATTGGTAAACCTGCATTTTTCCAGGCTTCTATTCCGGCAATAACGCCGTATAAAATTCCTGTACTATTAAAACCGCGTAATTCAAGCTCTGTAAAATACTGAGATTTTAGTTCGTCTGAAATTGGAGGCTGACCCGCAATCTGACATGAAAATTGTAATTCTTCTAATTGCGTATCATGACGAATTCCCGAAATGCCATTTTTTATGGAATTCGTAAATGCAGGAATCCCAACCCCGTTTGGAGCTGCTACGCCTAAGCCTGTTATTACAATTCTTTTACTCATAATTTATTTGTAATCATGCCAGCCAAAATACCTTTGCAGACTTCTTGTCCGGCTTCGTTTTTCATAACAACATCGCATTTTAGTTTTCCAAACCTGAAAAATGATTTCTGAGAACTTACTGTTACTTTTTCGTTAGGATAAACAGGTTTTAAAAATTGCATATCTGCCGATGTAAAAGCTATTACTGTATTTTTATTAAAGCCATCTCCCAGTAAATATATTCCCAGGCAAACCATTCCAATCTGAGCCATTGTTTCGGTTAAAATGACACCGGGAGTTACAGGATTGCCTTTAAAATGACCTTTGTAAAAATCAAGATCTTCGCTGAAAGTATACGTTCCTGTAATACTGTTTTCATCTACATGCAACAGCTCATCTACAAAAAGAAAAGGTTTGCTGTAAGGTAATTGAGCTATAATATTTTTTAAAGTCATAATTTATTTCGTTTAATAATTTGATGTCTAACGGAACGCGGATAACACGGATTTACTTCGTAAAGACGCGGATTAAAACGGATTTTTTTAATTCGAAGGAAACAAAATTTCAATATTTTTAAATTATTCAAAAATGCATTTTAATCTGTGCCTTCTCCTGGCGAATCAATTGAGTCCGCTTGTAATTTTATTTAACAATAATCAAATTCAATTGGCTACTATTACCATTGCAACAAAACACGTTGTGCCGAAAATCCCGGACCAAAACTTAACATCAATCCTTTTTCTCCCAACTTTGGATTTCCGTCCATAATATTTTCTAAGACATATAAAACAGTTGCACTCGACATATTGCCGTATTGTTTGAGGACTTCTTTAGTTGCATCGATATTTTTGCCTAATCCGGAAAATAGAGATTCTACGGTGTTGACTATTTTTTTTCCGCCGGGATGAAAAATCATGTGGTCTATATCCTTAATTTCTAAATTGTTTTTTTCTAAAAACGGGTGAATGATATCTCCAAAATGCGACGAAATAGTATCGGGAACTTCTATATCCAAAACCATTTGCAAACCACTATTGGTCAGTTTAAAACCCATCATATGTTCGGCATCATAAAAATGATACATTTCTTCATTTAGTATTTCAGGGCCATAATCTTCTTCGTAGGATGACAATAAACAGCAAGCGGCTCCATCGCCAAAAATAGCTGCACTTACAATATTAGGCATCGAAAAATCATTGAGCTGAAAAGTTGCCGTTGGAGATTCTACTGCTATAACAGCGGCACGTTTCCCCGGATTGGCTTTCAGGAAATTTTTTGCGTATATAATACCTGATATTCCGGCTGCACAACCCATTTCGGTTACCGGAAGCCTTATGATATCTTGCTTCAATTTCATTTTATTAATGAGATAAGCATCCAGAGACGGAATCATTATACCCGTACAGCTTACAGTAATAATGTAATCCAGTGTTTCTGGATCCCAACCTGCTTTTTTAAGCGCTTTTTCTAATACCTGTTCGCCCAGAATAATCACTTCACGGCTGTAAATATCATTTTTATCTTCAAAAGAGGTTGCTGTAAAAACTTCTTCAGGATCCATGATCGAGTAGCGTTTGTATACAGCTGCGCCTTCAAAAATCTTTTTTACTTTTTTGATGAAACGTTCGTCCTGATCCTGCAGCCACACATCCAAAAACGGAAGTATATCTGCTGTTGCACGCGAATATTTGGGGAGTTGCTTGGCAACTGTTATAATTTTTACACTCATTTTTTAGCAATTATCCATTGGTAACGAAAAGCCCATTTCCAGTTTATGGTATAGTTTTTTAAATCTAATTTTTTAGAGAAATTCTCCAGTTCTTTTTTCTTAAAACCTCTTAAAATAGAGATTAGTCCATCTTCGCGTGACATTTTGTTTAATTTGAAAATAGTACAAATTTTTTCAAAAAGGCGATAAGCTAATTTGCTGCGGTGCAAATCGTTAATGACAATGCCAATGTTGGCGTTGTTATTAAAGGTAGTCATTATATTTAATATTTGTTCGTTCGAAAAATGGTGCAGCGTAAGCGTGCACAAAATAATATCGTATTTAAGAAGACTAAATTCGGGACTAAAAATATCGACACATCTATATTCTATATTAGGATATGCTGTCGATAATTTTTGGGCATAATTGATCGTAAAAGCGTTGGCATCTATACCAATAAGTTTAAGATTCAGGTTGTTTTTTTTACCATAATCTGCCAGCATACGCAACATATCTCCGTTACCGCAGCCTATGTCGGCAATTGTTATTGTTTTTGTGGCATCTGATTTTTTTAGTAATATTTTTAGTCCGTGCAGCGTTAATTTATTGCCGCCTAATAATCTATTAATACTGGCAATTTTATCCAATGCTTCTTGTAATTCTTTTCCCTCGAGAAAAAAATCGTCCATTATCTCCGTTTCCTGTGTTCTATATGTAGTATTTATGATCATTTAATGAATTGCTATTGGTTTGCCATGCGTTTGTTTGATTATTGCAGGTAATAAGGCGGGTAAGGTTACCGTAATGGCAACGAGGGTATTGGTAATGGTTTTATTCCTTAAAACTTTAGCTAAAATCCTTCCCATGAATAAGCGTTTACCAAAGTGTTTTTTCCACTGTTTTGTATAGCTTTTTTCTAATTCTTCTCTCGACTTTATTTTTTCAGAATAAAAATCCAATACTAATTCTGATGCGATTTTGGCGCTGTGTATGGCCATCGCCATTCCGTTGCCGCATAAAGGATGAATAAGGCCGGCCGTATCGCCAATCATTAAAATGTGGTTTTCGACAGGCTGTTTTTTATCAAAAGAGATCTGACTTATGGTAATGGGTTTATCAAAAAGAAGTGTACTGTTTTCAAATACAGCTTTAAGGTGTTTGTTTTTATACAATACATTACGCTGATATTCTTCTATATTTTTATATTGTTTGAATGTGGCATAATCGGCCAGATAGCAAATATTAATTATATCATTTTCAACTTTAGAAACGCCGCAATAACCGCCTTCAAAATTGTGCAGGGCCACGAGATCATTTGCAAAATCACCTTTATAATGTGCCTTAACGGCTAACCATGGTGACTTTTTTACGAAAAAATCGCGTGATAATACCTGATCAATATTGGATCGTTTGCCAAAAGCGCCTAAAACTATTTTTGCTGATAAAACCTGATGAGTAGTGGTAATCGTAAATAGGTCGTTATCAAAAGAAACATCCGTAACCATTTCTTTTACAATGGTACAACCGTTTGTTACTGCTTTTTGATATAAAAAATTATCCAACTGATACCTGCTGACACCAAAACCGCCTAACGGAAGATTTGCTGAAGCTGTCTTTCCTTTTCGGGTTGTAAACTCAAATTTATTGATAGTGACAGGCTGTAATTTTGAAATATCGGCATTAAGCCAATGAAGATAGGGTAAGATTTCGTTCGAAACATACTCGCCGCATACTTTGTGGCGGGGATAGCCGGATTTTTCTATTAAAGTTACCGATAATCCTTTTTGAGACAGATGTAAAGCGCTCGCCAAACCGGCAAGACCGCCTCCAATAATAACTACCTCTGAATTTGTTTTCATACTAAGCAATTTAGCTATTATATCTTAAATATTTAATACATTTTATATTAAAATTGCTTAAAATTTGCAACGATAAATGTGCTATAAATACAAATATTAAGTACAAAGATCAAAAACTTGCCAAATCTTTAATTACATAATTTTATTTGTTCCTTATAAAATTACAGTTTAAAGTCTTGCAATAATTAAAGGAATAAAAATAAAAGCGGGAATTTTAAATCTTCCCGCTTTTATTACATTATAAATTCGACACCCATGTTGCACCGCTAATATCTGTTAAAGTCAGCGTATAAGCACTCTTCTGAAAATCCCATTTATTATCTATAGGAATTCGGATTGTTGCTTTTGATCCTAACGGAATTACAAGACTATGTTTACCGGGCTTTATTTTGGCGACGTAATAATTTGATATTGTTTGAGGAGATAACTGAGCTAAATCATTTCCATTCAATTGTAAAAGATTTTTTCCCGCTTCGTTTTTAAGCGAAATACCAATTAAAAACGAACCATACACATCGACTCCTTCTACCCGAAAAACATCAAAACTTAATTCGTTGCGATCAACTTTTAAGTTGCTGATTTCAAGCTTTGGCTTTACAGACTTATTATGAAGCGTTCCATAAACTCCGCCGTGAAAATATTGATTAGTAAATAAAGTAAGTCCAAAAATAGAAAAGACGATAACTAAAAGCAGTGGTTTATAAGGTGTGAAATTTAATGCTCCGGACCCCAGGAATCGAAACCCTTTTGTTTGGGTAAAGGCTGATTTTTTTGTTATAAAATAACCGTCAAGAGAAAGATAATTGCTTCCGGTTAAAAATAGCGTAAATCCTGAGGCTAGTCCTAAAATTCCAATTTGCCATTCGTCCAGGCAAGTAGTTCCGATCCAGCCGGAAGCCAATAAAATTCCTAATGCCAATAAGAAAACGCCAATACTCATCAATCGTGTAAAAAAGCCCAATATCATGGCAAGGCCAACTATTCCTTCGATAATTGTAAATGCGACCATATTAATCCATAAAGCTTCAGGATGTGTCACGAGATATTCTATAAGCGGTTTTATCCCGAGTGCATTGGGTAAAAAATGATTGAATTTTTCTCCTATGTATCCGGCTTCTTCGGGAATTAATTTGTTTTCAAGGATAAGTCGCCTCCAAAAGGCCGAAAAATAAGTCCAGCCCACTACTAAACGTAAGGCCAACGGAACGATAGCGTTCACGTCAAAAGTTTTTTGATGTTGCATGTTATTTTATAAAATTTAAAAAAGTAAAAATTGTTTTATACAGTGTACGAAACCACTGCTGGCGCAATCTTTATTTTTTTAAATATTATAAACATAGGAGGGAAGCTTATCAAACTTTTATTGAATTTGAAAGCAGGATGAATAGGAAAAGTGTTAACTAATTGGTTTTCGTGTATTTGAAAATAAAAAGAACATCTATTTGGAATTATGGGAACTTGAGCAGTAGCACCATTACTCTTTGAAAGGCTGCTTTTTTGAAGTATACTGAAATGACACGATCCCTGAACAGGTAATTGCGTAAGGCTTTTTTGAGAAAGCTGTACAGACTTGATTCCTGCCAAATGCAAAACAGATTTTTTGACATGACAATTAGAAAATGCATAGAGTAAACCCACCAACAGCAATAGCTGTTTTAGATATTTAAAAATAATGGTGGGTTTTTTTAATTTCATTTTATAAAAATAGGGCTTTTAAAATAAACTGACTGTATGTGCTTACTTTAACTCGCATGTTATGCTTTCTTAACATGCTTTGATTGATTTTTCTCCTGGTTTTCGTTTTGAAGATAGGTAATAAAAGTTAGGGGAGAAACGCCGGTAACTTTTTTAAAGGTAATAGTAAATCTGCTATGCGATAAAAAACCGCATTGATCAGCAAGATAACTTATTTTATATTTTAAATAGTTAGGATCATTTTTCAGTCGGTTAATGATATAATTTATCCGAAGTTCATTGATATAACTGGCAAAATCCTTTGATTTATGTTTGTTGATGACATAAGATAAATAGCGTTGGTTGATACTAAGTTCTGCAGCTACAGAATTTAAGGAAATGTCTTTGTTGAGATACAAATTAGATTTTTCAAACTGCTTTATGCTTTCTAAAATCGTGCTTTCCGTTACCTCCGACATATACTCTTTAGCGACATCTTTCTTGGGAGAAATCTTCACTTCAGTTTCTGTCTGGTTCTCTGTTTTATTAATAAACTTTTTAACTTTATTGTAATCCTGTTTTCTTTTCAATATATATATACCAATAATAATGAGTACAATAAAAATACAGCTTCCAATGATAAGATATTTGCTTTTTTGGTATTCAGATTGGGTATCAACCTGTTTTTTGCGTAGTTCTTTTATCAAATCATCTGCAATAACTTTTCGGCTTTGCTCATCATCTTTATTGAGTTTAAGATTGAGCTCATTATAAGTGATGTATTTTTTATTATCGGTTTTTTTATAAAATTCCAACAAAGAAACATAGACTTCCTGTTTTAATGTAAAGTAATTCGAAACTTTTGCTATTTGTTCTGCTGTTTTGAAACTTGAAGTAGCATTTTTAAAATCGCCCTTAGCTATGTAGGCATTTGCAAGACCATTGTATATAAATCCTTTGAGAGGACTATTTGGAGATTGTGATGATTCGAGTCCTTTTTTGGCTTTTTCATAATATAAAAATGCAGAATCGACTTTATGCAGTGAGAGAAAGTTTTTGGCTATAAGTTCATCATTGACCGCGGTTTGAAAGTTAAGATCAATACTGGCTCCGGCTTTTTTAAATAATTGATTACCCTTTTTAAGATGTACAATAGCTTCTGAAAAATCCGAAGAATACATGTAGTAGTAAGCTATTTCCTGAGACAGATTGCCCTGAAATTTATACATGTCTGTTTTGTCCTCAATTTTCCTACTGATTCGAACCGCTTTCTGCAAGTATGTTTTTCCTATGCTATAAATTTCGAATTCGCGGTAAAGAGTTGATAAAAAACCATTTATTCTTGCCTGCATAGTGTAATTCTTGTCGATTACAGCCAGACTGTCTGCACGTTTTAATGCGGCAACTGCTTCATTTCGAATACCGTACTGACGCAGAAGCGTTGCTCTCAGCATACTGGATTTTATTCGTTGTGAATTATCACTTGATATTTTATAAAGGTAATCGGTATTTTTTAAAGCTTTTTTTGGATTGGAGCCTACTAGTACCTGAGCGGTCTCTGAGAAAATACTGTCGAATTTTGAACCTTGTGCATAATTTAAGTAAGGAAAAACTACAGCTATAAATAGGATAATAATACGTTTTAAGTGCATGTAAATAATTGGAGTTAAAAGGTTGTATGGCGATGATTATTTTTGAGTGATTTTTCGCTTCATTGATAGGGTTATATCAAATTTTAAGAAAAATAGTATGATTTTTATCAATGCAGTGCATCAAATTATTATGACGGGTAAAGTAGTTCTTTTTTTTGATAAAAGTATAGATTTTTTGAAATCATAACAACTTAAAATCATTACGTTACAAAATACTTCTGGTTTACTGATGATAAAAATAACTTCTGATTTGAGCAATAATTACTAGGCAATTTCAAAAATGAAAGCTTTTGCAAAGATAAATTTTTTGGCTGCTTTCTCATTAATTAGCTTCAGAAGAAAGTCATTTTGTTTCTAATAGAAAATACACTTTACTATATTATTTTACGATCAAACTGGATTTTTTCAGCCATAATTATCCAATACTTCTATGGTAATAGCGCTGTAATTACTTATCAAATCGCGATTAAGTGTGAAAATAACAACTGTACTCGTTAAAATGCTTTAAAAGTCGTTTAACTGCAAATATCTGTTTGTTAGCTGTTTATGCTTTTTTTTCTGATAGGATATTTTCTCTATTACGTAATCGAGAAAGGAGTGCTCCCTTTATTGGAAGCTCTAATCTATAATTTCGCACCCAAAATCAAAATATATCTAGGATAATAATTCAAATGATAACTATGAGAAAAAAATTACCCAAAAAAATACTGTTTTTATTTTTGTTTCTTTTTTTTGTATTTAAAGGAAATGCACAGTATGCAACAAGTCATTACATAGCGCCATCTCCATGGCAATACTGGAGTAATGCAAATGAAATTGTACTTACTACAGAATCGACCACAACGGTCACGGTAACTTTAAAGAAAAGTGACGGTACATTTCTTGCAACTCGCACGCTTACTTCGGCTGCGCCTGATGTATATCGTTTCGTTGGATCGCCATGGCAATTAAATAGTAACCCTGTTAATACAATTCAGGACGATAAAGGATTAATAGTAGAAAGTACCGGTGGAAAAGTATCTGTAAATCTTAGAAATGTAGCTTCTGATCAGGCTAGTTCTGGTGGCGGAGATACTACCGGTGCTACTATTAAAGGAAATGCTTCTTTGGTTAGTTTTGGTAATGAGGGCAGGGGAACTGCTTTCCGTTTGGGATATTACAGAAGTGATTTTGCAGGTATTGCAGGATTTAACGGAGCCTCCAACCTTCCCGTTTATTCGGTTATGGCAATTGATGATAATACACAGGTAAAGATAAACGGAACCAATCTGGTACTCTTAAATAAAGGACAAAGTTATTTGTTTCAACGTACGGGTACAGGAGATTTACTTGAAGCAAATAAACCTGTAGTAGCCAATACAGGTGCTTATACAGATACTCCGGGAGGATGTGGAGATGGAGCAGTAGATCAAATGGCGCCGGTAAGTATTCTGGGAACACGATATATCGTAGTAAGAGGTAGTGGTACGTCAGGAACAGGAACTAATTTACCTGAACAGTCTACCATAATTGCATCTGAAGGAAATACTCAAGTTACAGTAACTAATTATGCTCCAAATGGAGCTTTTATTAATACAACAACTTTTACACTTGCAAACGGAGGATCCTTTCGTTCTATTCATCATGGTGATGCTAACGCTCGTTATTCATCATCAATAATAGAATCAAATAAACCTATTGCAGTATATTCAGGAACAGCCCAATCATGTGAAGTAGATATTGCTACCGTACTTCCTGTAGGAGGATGTTCAGGATCAAAATGGACTTCAACAAGTCAGTTTAAAGGTTATAACGCACAAGTATTGCCTTATTTTGGATTTGTTCTGGTAGAATCTCTAACAGCGATTGTTTATGTAAACGGGACTAATATTGAAACTACAACTGGCAATCTTCGTTTCCAGTTAGGTTCAACAGGAGTTTATTTAATTAGATTCGAAAACGCACAAATTGGAAATCCTGCAAATATTACCGTTAATTCTTCAGCAAGAATGAATGTTGGGATTGTACAGCAAGGTGGAGGATTTTCGATGTCGGGATTCTTTTCTTCTTTTAATGAAACCCCGGCGCTTCCTGACGTTACAAGAGACAGTAATGGTTGTGCACTTAACATTATAACTGCCGATCCAGGATTAGAACCTTATCAATGGTATCTTGACGGAGTGTTGATACCTGGTGCAACCAGTCAATCTGTAGTTCCGGTAAAAACAGGAAATTATTCGATTACAGGAACACGTGATTGTGGAGTTACAGGAAAATCGGCTGCAATTTATGTTGCTGTTTGTGGAGATCGCGAAGTCACCAAAACAGTTGCAAACGGATCAACGGCTAATGAAGTTGTATTTACGGTAGCAGCTAAAAATAACGGACCAAATGAAGATAGAAATGTTGTGGTTACGGATGCTTTACCTTCGGGTTATACTTTCGTTTCTGCGTCCCCAAGCGTAGGAACTTATGTTCAAAGCACCGGAATTTGGAACATTGGTAATCTTGCTGTTAATGAAGCTGCTACTTTAAATATTACAGCTACTATAAAAACCACAGGTCAGGTAACAAACACAGCAACTATAAAAGGTGATAATATTGATGTCACTGTGACGAATGACAGTGATAAGGCAACACCTCTGGCTGAATTAAAACTGGTTAAAACAGCCAGAACAGGAGTTTTTAATAAAGTTGGGGATATAATTACTTATGATCTAGTCGTTACCAATACAGGTAAAGTACCGGTATATAGCATCAATATTACGGATACCAATGCAGATTCAGGAAGTATTTCTCCAGCATTAGTAACAACGCTTCTTCCGGGTGCTTCAGCAAATAGTACAGCCACACATACTGTAACGCTAGCTGATCTTATAGCCGGTAAAGTGATTAATTCAGCTGAAGCAAAAGGTGTTGACGGCAGTAATAATGCGGTAGAAGATACATCTGGAACAGCTACAGGGAATGATACAGCTACAGAAACGGAAACAAAATCTGTAATTGTGGCAGATAATGATAGTGTAGATGCTATTAACGGAAATACAGGAGCAACGAATGTCATTAACATTTTTGCAAATGATAATATAAATGGGGATTTAGTTACTCCTTCAGCAGTTGTTTTAACTCTGGGAACATCAGGTGTTCCTGCGGGATTAACTTTAAATGCGGATGGTAGTGTTGATGTTGCAGCGGGAACAGCCCCTGGAACTTATACTTTCGACTATAAAATTTGCCAAGTTGATATTCCTTTAAATTGTGATGATGCAACAGTTACTGTAATTGTAACCACAATCGACGCCAAAGACGATACACCAGCTCCAATCAACGGGACAACAGGCGGAACTGTTGCGACTGTTTTTGGAAATGATACTTTGGATGGATTACCATTCTTGCCAGCTGATGTAACTTTAACTACGTCAACAGTTCTTCCAACAGGAGTAACTTTAAATACGGATGGAACGATAACGGTTGATCCAAATACGACGCCGGGAACTTATCCTATCACATATTCAATTTGTCAAAAAGCGAATCCAACGATTTGTGACCAGGCTGTAACAACGGTAATTGTCACTACAATCGATGCCAAAGATGATACACCAGCTCCAATCAACGGGACAACGGGAGGAACAATCCCAACTGTTTTTGGAAATGATACTTTGGATGGATTACCATTCTTGCCGGCAGATGTAACTTTAACTACGTCAACAGTTCTTCCAACAGGAGTAACTTTAAATACGGATGGAACGATAACGGTTGATCCGAAACCCTGTAGCGAAATCACATCTGACGCAGCCTG
>NZ_LVEN01000020.1 GCF_001686925.1 Flavobacterium piscis | reverse complement strand
ACCGTTTCTTATTCATGGAAAAATGCTTTAAATGTTTCAGTTGGAACTACGGCTTCGGTTTCGAATCTTCCGGCGGGAACTTATACTTTGACCGTTACTGATAATTGTTCGACACAAACCAATTCGGTTACTATATTACAGCCGGGTGCGGCTTTAGCTCTTGCAGCTTCTTCTAAAACAGATGTGACTTGTTTTGGATTTAGTACTGGAACGATAACAGCCGGCGCGGTAACCAATGCGGTCGGAACTGTTTCTTATTCTTGGAAAAATGCTTTAAATGTTTCGGTTGGAACTACGGCTTCGGTTTCGAATCTTCCGGCAGGAACTTATACTTTGACTGTTACTGATAATTGTTCTACTCAAACTAATTCGGTTACTATATTACAACCGGGTGCGGCTTTAGCTCTTGCGGCTTCTTCTAAAACAGATGTTAGTTGTTTTGGATTTAGCACTGGAACGGTAACAGCCGGCGCGGTAACCAATGCGGTTGGAACCGTTTCTTATTCATGGAAAAATGCTTTAAATGTTTCAGTTGGAACTACAGCTTCGGTTTCGAATCTTCCG
>NZ_LVEN01000019.1 GCF_001686925.1 Flavobacterium piscis | reverse complement strand
AACTTATACTTTGACCGTTACCGACAACTGTTCGACACAAACCAATTCGGTTACTATTTTGCAACCGGGTGCAACTTTAGCTCTTGCAGCTTCTTCTAAAACAGATGTTAGTTGTTTTGGATTTAGCACTGGAACGGTAACAGCCGGCGCGGTAACCAATGCCGTTGGAACGGTTTCTTATTCTTGGAAAAATGCTTTAAATGTTTCAGTTGGAACTTCCGCTTCGATTTCTAATCTTCCGGCGGGAACTTATACTTTGACCGTTACTGATAATTGTTCGACTCAAACTAATTCGGTTACTATATTACAGCCAACTGCGGCTCTAGCTCTTGCAGCTTCTTCTAAAACAGATGTTACTTGTTTTGGTTTTAGCACTGGATCTGTAACAGCTGGTTTAGTTACTAATTCTGTTGGAACTGTAAATTATGTTTGGAAAAACGCTTTGAATGTTTCGGTGGGAACTACGGCTTCTGTTTCGAATCTTCCGGCGGGAACTTATACTTTGACTGTTACCGATAATTGTTCTAATCAAACAAATTCGGTTACTATATTACAACCGGGTGCGGCTTTAAGCGCTACAACAAGTCAGGTAAATGTTGGTTGTGGCGGCGGTAATAACGGATCTGCAACTGTGAATGTTTTAGGTGGAACTTCAGGATATACTTATTCTTGGGACACAACTCCAGTTCAAACTTCTGCAACTGCAAGCGGGCTTATTGCAGGAACTTATACAGTCGTTATTAAAGATGCTAATCTTTGTACCATCTCTAAATCAGTAACTATTACTGATGGAGATGCTGTTAAACCAATTATAGATCCTTTGCCTTTGGCTTCTACAATTAATTGTCCTGCTTTACCGGTTTTTGCAACTGCGACTGCAACGGATAATAATGGTACAATTTCTTCATTAACATATGACGATGTGGTTACTCAAGGTACTTGTGTGGGTTCATATACCACTACAAGAACATGGACTGCTGTAGATGCTTGTGGAAATATTTCTCTTCCTGTTAGTCAGGTTATTAATGTGCAGGACATTACTGCTCCAACATGGTCAACTGCGGTGGCTTCTTTAAATAAAACTATCGAATGCAGTGATGCGGCGGCTTTAACTTCCGCGCAAGCGTTATTTCCAATAGCTTCTGATTTATGTGATAGCGATGTTTCGGATATTGTAAAAGTGAGCGGTGCGTTTGTAGCCTCGGCAGATTGTTCGAATACAGGAACGTATATCAATACTTGGACAGTAAAAGACGATTGCGGAAATACTTCTGACACTTTCACGCAAGTGATTACGATTGAAGATACTTCGGCTCCAACTTGGTCAACTGTTGTTTCTTCTTTAAATAAAACTATCGAATGCAGTAATGCGGCTGCTTTAACTTCCGCGCAAGCGTTATTTCCAATAGCTTTAGATTCATGTGATAGCGATGTTTCGGATATTGTAAAAGTGAGCGGTGCGTTTGTGGCTTCGGCAGATTGCTCGAATGCGGGAACGTATACCAATACATGGACAATGAAAGACGATTGCGGAAATACTTCTGATACTTTCACGCAAGTGATAACAATTCAGGATACTTCGGCTCCAACTTGGTCAACTTCGGTGGCTTCTTTAAATAAAACTATCGAATGCAGTAATGCGGCGGCTTTAACTTCCGCGCAAGCGTTATTTCCAATAGCTTCTGATTTATGTGATAGCGATGTTTCGGATATTGTAAAAGTGAGCGGTGCGTTTGCAGCTTTAGCAGATTGTTCGAATGCAGGAACGTATACCAATACCTGGACAGTGAAAGACGATTGCGGAAATACTTCTGATACTTTCACGCAAGTGATAACAATTCAGGATACAACTAAACCAACATTTATAGGAGATCTTCCAAAAGACATTACGGTTTCTTGCGATGCTGTTCCTGAACCTGCAAATATTGAGGCTAATGATAATTGCAATGGTAATTTACCGATCGTTTTTAGTGAAATTAAAAGTGATATTGTAAACGGTTGTTCTACTAATTATACTTTAACACGCACCTGGACCACTAGCGATTGTAGCAAAAACACAGCTACTTATACTCAGATTATAACGGTGAGAGATACAACTGCTCCTACTGGAACAGCTCCTGCTGATGTATCTAATTTACAAACAATTGCAGATATTCCGGTTGGAAACTCTGGTGATATCAAAGATGCTGCTGATAATTGCAGTAGTACGGTAGATATTATTGTAAGTGATTCTAATAATGGAGGAAGCGGTTGTGACGGAAATGCTTTTATCTTAACCAGAACCTATACATTGACTGATTGTGCCGGTAATAAAACCGAATTGAAACAAACTTTTACTGTCGAAAATAAAGTTTCGGTTTCGGGAGTTGCTTCGCATGTAACTTGTCTTGGAGGAAAAGATGGTTTAATATTAGTTACTAATAGTCCGGGATCGACTGTTGTTATTAGAAATGAAAATAATGAGGTTGTTGGTAATACTAATTTACCGGCAGGAATCTACACGCTTACAGCAACATCATCTGTAAATACCGGTAGCGAAACTTGTTCTGCAACGGCAACGGTTGTGATTTCTCAGCCAACTTATACGGTTAAAATATCCGGACAAATTATAAACAAAGACACCAATACGCCAATTGCAAATGTACCTGTTACTTTGGTTCCGCAAGGTACTACGGCTGGACCTATTTTATTACGCATCACAGGTGCCGATGGTTTATATAATTTCTCAGGAATGGTTGCCGGAAGTTATTTGGTTCAGGTTCAGGATGCCAACTTGAATAGTGCATATCAATTATATCCTGTCGATTCAAGTTTATTCTTTACTACACTTGAAGATTGTAAAATTCAGGAACATAATTTTGAATATGGAAAATCAACTTTACCGGTTTTAGGAGATTATGTTTGGTATGATACCAATGGCAACGGAATTCAGGATGAATGGTATGATGCTAATAATGATGGCATTGTAACTAAAAATATTCCTGACGGAAACGGAGCAATTGATTATAGCCAATGGGAATGGATTGACCTTAATGGTGACGGAAGTTATGCAGGACCATCAAATGTGGGCGAATTGAATGCAGGAGGTTTTGGAAATGCCTTGAGTGCTAATGTTATTATTGATGGCCCTAACGGATATCATCAGGAAGTAATTGTGGGTATTGAAGGATTTTGGAGAGACAGACCTGATAGTGCAAATCCTTATGGAGATTACACTATTAAACTGGTAAAAGATGCTAACCTTGATGCAGTTGCTGCCACCTTAGGAGCGTCTGGATTAGTCAAAGTTCTACCTTCAATTACTAATAAAAAAGTGACGAATAAAAACGGTAAATCGCAATTGCATACGGTTTGTAGCACAACTGGTGGTGCAACTGGGTATATTGTAACGATAACCCCGGAAGATTTAGTTCACTTGGATGCTGACTTTGGAGTAAATTGTAAAGTCTTCTCTGACATTGTGGCCAATGATGATACAGCGGGACCAATTGCGGGAGTGAATCACATTACGAAAAATGTACTAAATGTATTGCCTAATGACACGCTGGAAGGTGTAGTTGTAACAGCATCTGATGTTATTATTACAACAGTAACTCCAAATGAGTTTTTACAATTAAACACAGACGGATCTGTAGATGTTTTAGCAAATGCTCCGGTTGGAACTTTGACATTAGTATATCAAATTTGCGAAGCCGACCAAACAACAAACTGTGATACCGCAACAGTTACTGTAACTATAGAAGCTCCGGTAATGACTGTAACCGCGACTCCAATTTGTGTTAACGATGTTCCTTACATTGATTATGTGGTAACTCCTGTAAATTTTACTCCTGTAAACGGTGTAACAATTGCATGGGCAAACAATAACAATACTGTTATTACTACAATGAATGATTTACCACTTACAGGACGCCTATTATGGCCGGGAGCAGTAGTGGATCAAACCGGAAAAGGTATCGACTGGCCAGGTTGGGTTTTTCAGGACAATAAATGGATTGAAGCACCAGACGGATTTGAAACACTTCGTCCTCTTGCCAAATTGATAATTTCTACCAATCCTACCGAGACAATAACTATAGAGTATCCAAAAGCGGAACCTTACTGTACTGCCAGACCAACATTTGCTATTGTCGCAAATGATGACAACGCAGGACCAATAAACGGACCTACAGGAGCAACAAACGTTATAAATGTATACAACAATGATAGTTTGAATGCTAGTGCAATAATTCCAACTGATGTTACACTTACAATTGTAACACCGGATCCTAAAGGAGCCTTGACATTAAATCCTAATGGTTCTGTTGATGTTGCAGCCGGAACTCCTCAGGGAACTTATACGCTCACGTATCAAATATGCGAAAATGCAGATGCGGGGAACTGTGACACAGCAATCGTAACAGTTATTGTATCTGAACCTGCTGCGCCGCCAACTCCGGTTATCGCTACAGATGATGTTTACACTAATATAGGCTGTAACACATTTGGATTAGTTGGAAATGTTTTGGCAAACGATTTTAAAGGTATTACCAGAGCAACATTAGAACTGGTAAACTTTACCTTATTGAATTCAAATAATAATGCTAAAACAGATCCAAACATCACTTTTGATACCTTAGGAAATGTAACGGTATCTGGTTTAACTCCGGCAGGAACTTATACTTACAGCTATCAAATTTGTGATAAGCTAAGTGCTGATAACTGCGATACTGCAACGGTTACGATAACGGTTGTACCAAATGGTATTGTAAATATTTCAAGTCAAGCTTGTAATGATGATTCAACTCTTATTGATTTACTTTCTCTATTGCCCGAAAACACACCTTCAACAGGAGTTTGGATTGATTCTAATAACAGCAATGCGATACAAGGAAATACTTTTAATGCACTTGGTTTAGCACTTGGCAATTACACATTTGAATATAAAATAACAGATCAAAATTGTCCAAGAAGCATTTTACTGAACATGGAAATTAATGATGATTGTAAAGTATTAGCGTGTGGAAATGTTGTGGTACATAACGCCTTTTCTCCTAATGGCGACGGAATGAATGACGTTTTCAAAATTGATAGTATTGATGACATCACTTGTTATCCTGAAAACAATGTAGAGATCTACAATCGTTGGGGAATATTAGTTTTTGAAACTGATAATTATAACAACACCACCAACGCATTTGATGGACTATCAAGAGGAAGAACAACTGTTAAGCAATCTGACGGATTACCAACCGGAACTTATTTCTACATTATTAATTACAAATCGTTAGATGGAAATAATGTACTTCAAAATAATAAAAAAGATGGGTATTTATATTTATCAAAATAAAATCGATAGTAATAATAATATAATAATATCTACTATGAGAGCAAAATTATATTTCTTCGTCATAATGTTTACAGGCATCGCCGGTTATGCACAACAAGATGCACAATATACGCAATACATGTACAACACCATAGCTGTCAATCCTGCGTATGCAGGATCACGAGGAGCCTTGAGTATTTTTGGACTATACCGTACTCAATGGGTAGGACTCGACGGAGCACCTGAAACCAGCAGTTTTTCTGTTAATACTCCCATCAGCAACAGCAATTTGGGAGTGGGAGTTTCACTGGTAAATGATAAAATAGGGCCCATTAACGAAAACAATCTTTCGGTTGATCTTTCCTATACTGTACAGACCTCACCTGATTTCAAATTATCATTTGGGATCAAGGGAACGGCCAATTTATTTAATCTGGATATCAACAAGCTAAATCCTGAAAGTCAGGGCGATCCGCAGTTTCAGGATCTCGACAATAAATTCTCTCCCAATGTAGGAGCCGGTATTTACTGGCATTCTGATAAGGCCTACATAGGTTTATCAGTTCCTAATTTTATCGAAACCAATCGATATGATGATAATGACATTGCCATTTTTAAGGATAAAATCAATTATTATTTAATGGCTGGATATGTATTTGACCTGGATAAACTGGAGTACATCAAATTCAAACCCGCTGTCCTGACTAAAATGGTCCAAGGAGCGCCACTTCAGGTTGATGTATCGGCCAACGTTATGTTTATGGAAAAATTTGTGGTGGGAGTAGCTTACAGATGGAGTGCCTCATTAAGTGCTATGGTAGGTTTCCAGATTACAGACGGACTTTATTTAGGATACGGTTATGATCGTGAAACCACCAACCTAAACAATTATAATTCAGGATCACATGAGATCTTCGTGCGTTACGAGTTCTTTAAAAACAACGGTAAAATGACAACCCCTCGTTTCTTCTAAAAATAATAATTATGAAAAAATATATACTTCTCTGCTTAATAATAATCTGTTTTTCATTCGACAGTTACGCCCAGGATTCCAAAACAGCTGCCGGAGACAAAAAATACGACAGTTATGCGTATATCGATGCTATTAAAACCTATGAACGCGTAGCCGAAAAAGGATACAAATCTGAGGATATGTTCAAAAAACTGGGTAATTCCTATTATTTCAATTCTGATTTTGATGGTGCTGCCAAATGGTACGGTGAACTTTTTGCGATGAATACCGCTGTAGAACCAGAATTTTATTACCGGTATGCTCAATCCTTAAAATCAACAGGACAAATAGATAAGGCCAATAAAATCCTTTCTGAATTTAATGCTAAATTCAAAAACGACAACAGGGGAAAATTGTACAAAGAAGATGTCAATTATCTGGATCAGATAAAAGCCAATTCAGGTCGTTACACTATTGAAGATGCCGGAATCAATTCTAAATATTCCGATTACGGATCTTTCGTTTATGACAACAAAATCTATTTTGCTTCGGCCAGGGATACCGGAAACTTCTCGCAGCGCAAACACAAATGGACAAATGAATATTTTACCAATCTGTATTTTGCAGATGTGGATGCCACAACAGGTAAAAGCGTCAAAGTCAATACATTCAAAACATCCATTAATACCAAATTCCATGAATCTTCTCCGGCTTTTACCAAAGATGGCAAAACAGTTTATTTTACCCGAAACAATTATGTAAACGGTAAAAAAGGAAAAGATGAAAATAAAATTACTTTAATAAAAATATACAAAGCCACACTGGATAATAACGGCAAATGGGGAAATAGTATCGAACTTCCTTTTAACAGTGATAATTATAGTGTTGGGCATCCTGCGTTGAGTGCTGATGAGAAAACCTTGTACTTTGCCTCTGATATGCCCGGAACATTCGGACAGTCTGATATTTACAAAGTAAGTATTAATGGAGAAAGTTATAGTGCGCCACAAAACCTGGGCACTTCTATCAATACCGAAGGCAAGGAAACCTTCCCTTACGTGACGAGCGAAAACGAAATTTATTTTGCTTCAGACGGTCATCCCGGACTTGGCGGACTCGATGTATTTGTAGGGAAAATTGAAGATAACGGTACCATTAGCAATATTCAGAATGTGGGAAGCGATATCAACTCTCTAAAAGATGATTTTGCCTACAACATAGATCCGGTTTCCCGACGAGGCTATTTCAGTTCTAACAAAGATGGCGGTCAGGGATCAGATGATATTTATAAATTTTTGGAAACCCGAAAACTACAATGCGTTCAGACACTCGAAGGTATCATTACCGATCTGAATACAAATGCCGTTTTACCGGGAACAAAAGTCACTTTGTATGAAGGAACCACAATAAAAAACAGCACGGTTTCAGATAAAGACGGCTATTACACTTTTACGGTGGAATGCGGAAAAACGTATAATGTAAGAGCGGAAAAAGAGGAATACACCACAAGGGAAGTTACAGTTACCATCGGAAAGCTAACCGGCAAAACAAGTCTTCCAATTGCTTTAGAAAAATCAACTTGTAAGGTCACCATTGGCGATGACCTTGGTAAATGTTTTGGTATTAAAATGATTTATTTTGATCTGGATAAATCCAATATCAGAACCGAAGCAGCTTTGGATCTCGAGAAAATCCTCGATGTGCTAAACAACAATCCAACGATGAAACTTGATATTCGCTCGCACACCGATAGCAGAGCTACACATCAATACAATGCAGCTTTATCCAACCGAAGAGCCAAATCAACCATTGACTGGCTGGTTAAAAACGGTGTTGCCAAAAACAGGCTAACCGGAAAAGGATATGGTGAAACACAATTGGTAAATGGATGTTCTGATGGTGTACAATGCAGCGAAGAAGAACATCAAATGAACAGACGAAGTGAGTTTATTATTATGGGATTATAAAAAATAAATTCCAATATTTTAAAAAATCCAAATTCCAATACGTCTATTTGTATTGGAATTTGGATTTTTTTATTTGGGATCTTTCCAGTGTTTGTCTTTAAAAAAAGTCGTCGCAAATCAAAGATTCGCAACGACTACTAAAAACCAACCAGTCCAATAATATTTAAATTTTAGCGAATATATTCGTATAGTATTTTTTTCCGGTTTTAGCATCAGTGGTTACTGCTAAGCCAAAATGAGTAAAATCTCCTACGATATTTTCTTTATGTCCGGGGCTGTCAAGCCACGCTCTTACAGCTGCTTCAGAAGTTTTGTAATTGTAGGCGACATTTTCACCTACTTTTTTAGCTCCTAAAACGCTAATAATATTGTTCGAACGCGAAGTAAAATCATTGTGATCGACAACATTCTTGGCAATCATATAATTATTATGCTCTTCACATTTAAACGAAATATGATTTATTTTTTCTAATGCATTCAAACCAATACTTACCCTGTAATCGTTGATAAGTTTCATGGTTTCAATCTCTGAATCGTTGTACGTGTAGTTCGTAATCAGAGTTTCGGTTGTAGTACTATTATCTGCTCCCTCCGCACTATCTGCAGAGCATGAGTTCATTGTAATAAAAATTACAACGAACATCATGGCACACATCATCTTTTTCATAATCAATAGCAGTTAAAATTAAAGTAAATGTTGGGGCAAATTCCTTAAAATATATTGTAAAAATAAATTGTCTCGTTTTTCTTATTCAAACGTATTCAATTTATCGGTAAACTGCAAAAATAATCGATGAACTACACTATTATTATTATATTAAATATAATTTTCTTACAAACTAAGAAGATAATCTTTCAATCTTCCAGGAATAATCAGATTGACTTTGGTAACGTATTCTGTCATGCAGTCTGTTAGGTCTTCCCTGCCAAAATTCAACCTCTAAAGGAGTGACCAAATATCCTCCCCAATTTTCGGGTCTTGGAATTGACTTTCCTTCAAATTCTGTTTCCAGTTTTTTTAGATTTTCTTCTAAAAAAGTTCTCGACGGAATCACTTCACTTTGATGAGAAACAATCGCCCCCAGCTTACTTCCGTCAGGACGGGAATCAAAATAACCATCAGATATATTCTCAGACGTTTTTTGGGCAATTCCTTTTATAATGACCTGACGCTCCATATCCTGCCAAAAGAAAGACAAACAAACATGAGGGTTTGCCTCAATTGCTTTTCCTTTTTCAGATTTATAATTGGTGTAAAAAATAAATCCCTCTTCGTAGAATTTCTTCAATAAAACCACTCTTGATTTCGGAAAACCATCTAATCCAATGGTAGAAAGTGTCATGGCATTCACCTCTCCGCTTCCGCCGAAATCTTCCACTTCATGAAACCATCTGTTAAAAAGATTAATGGGATCTTCAGGAATATTGGTTTCTAATAATTCGCTCTTTTCGTAAGATTTTCTATAATTGCTTAAATCATTCATTTTTTTAGATCTTTAGATTGTTAGACTGCTTAGATTGTTAGATTTTCTTTTTAAACTAATAATTCATAACTCTAAACTCATAACTTTTTTTACCACTCAAAAGAAACTCCGTCATCGCCTAAAAGTACGTTCGGGAAAATTGCTGCTGCTTCTTCTTTAAAACGTTCAATACCATCGTATCGTGTAGAATAATGACCTAAAACCAAGTTTTTTGCATTGGCTTTAAGAGCAATCATTGCGGCTTCTTTGGCTGTTGAATGTAATGTTTTTAAGGCCAAAGGGGCTTCTGATTCTAAAAAAGTAGATTCATGATACAACACATCAACATCTTTTATAATCGGAATTATCGCTTCATGATAAACCGTATCTGAGCAAAAAGCATAACTCATCGCGGGAATAGGATCAAAAGATAATTTTTCGTTTTCGATTACAGTTCCGTCATCAAGTGTCACATCTCCTCCACCCTTTATTTTTTGATAATAGGCTGTATGAATGTCGTATTGCTGAACAGCCTCAACATTTAGTTTTCTGTCTCCGGGTTTTTCCTGAAATAAAAATCCGTTCGTGTAAACACGATGTTTTAGCGGAATGGTTTTTACGATGACTTTTGTATCTTCAAAAATAACTTCGCTTTCTTTTGACTCTAATTCATGAAAAAACAAATTATAAGTTGTCCAGGATTCCGTCAGTTTCAATTGAAGAAGAATCAATTCTTTAATTCCTTTCGGACCATAAATGTGCAGATCTGTTGTTCTGCCCAAAAGTGAAAAAGTCGAAATAGTACCAATTAATCCGTAAAGGTGATCTCCGTGCAAATGCGAAATAAAAATGTGATTAATCTTCGAGAATTTAATCTTGTTTTTTCGCAATTGTACCTGAGTTCCTTCGCCACAATCAATTAAAAACAATCTGTTCTTAATTTCTAAAACCTGCGAAGTTGGGTTGGTAAGTGTTCTGGGAGTTGCGGCATAACAGCCAAGTATGGTTAATTTCATTTTAGATTGTTGATTGTAGATTTTAGATTGAGTAAGTATATTTTAAGATTGATTTAGTTATTCAAAAATCTAAAATCTGAACTCTAAAATCTAAAATTAAAACCCGAGGTCTCTTTCTATTTCGTCCATTTCGATAATATCATGTGCTTCTAAAAGAGAAGGCACTACGATTAATTTATCCGAAATAGCATTAAAGTCAAGATCAGCGACTACAATTACAAATGACTTTTTAGCTTTTTTTTGCTGTTTTGCAAGTGGTAAAAAAAGCTTAACGTCTTTTTCAGACAAACCTGAATCTGCTGATAAATCGATTATAATATTTTGTTTTTCAAAGGTTTTAAATTGCTGCGTTACTTTTTCAAGGAAAGCATTAAAATCTCCTTGTGTGTTTTTGATTGTAACGGTATGTCCTTTTTGATCTACTTTCATCTTCTTATTTATAGGCGCTATTATGAGAGCTAAGGTACAATTTTTTTAGTTTTCAGTCGCAGTCGCAGTAAACAGTTTTAAACTTGTGTGATTCTAAGTTTTCAGTCGCAGTTTTCCGTAAACATTCGCAGCATACAGTTTTGAGCTTTTAGTACAGTAACAGAAAAAACATTTTCAAATCCGGACAATCCCTGTAAACTGAGACTGAGACTGAGACTGTAAACTAAACCTTATTGAATCTTAGATGCTAATAAATAAATCACCGCCATTCTAATCGCTACACCGTTTTCTACCTGATTTAAAATTACAGAATGATCAGAATCTGCTACTTCAGAAGTAATCTCTACTCCTCTGTTGATTGGTCCCGGGTGCATGATTACGATTTCTTTGTTTAGAGAATCTAATAAGGGTTTATCAACTCCGTATTGTTGTGCGTATTCACGTGTTGACGGGAAGAAATTCACATCCATACGTTCGTTTTGTACACGAAGCATATTGGCAACATCACACCATTCTAAGGCTTTTCTTAAATTGGGTTCAACTGTAACTCCCAGTGATTCAATATATCTTGGGATCAACGTTTTTGGTCCGCAAACTTTTACTTCGGCACCTTGCATTTGCAAAGCGTATATGTTGGATAAAGCTACTCTTGAATGCAGAATATCACCTACAATAACAACTTTTTTTCCGGCTACATCTCCTAATTTTTCTCTGATCGAATAACTGTCTAATAAAGCCTGAGTAGGATGTTCGTGTGCTCCGTCGCCGGCGTTTACAATACTGGCTTTGACATTTTTGGATAAAAAATAAGCCGCTCCGGGATTGGAGTGGCGCATTACAACCATGTCTACTTTCATGGAAAGGATATTATTTACAGTATCAATCAGGGTTTCTCCTTTTTTAACCGAAGACTGAGCTGCCGAAAAACTGATAACATCAGCAGATAATCGTTTTTGAGCCAACTCAAACGAGAGTTTTGTTCGGGTACTATTTTCGAAGAAAATATTGGCAATGGTAATATCTCGTAATGAAGGAACTTTTTTAATAGGCCTGTTAATGACTTCTTTAAAATGATCTGCCGTTTCAAAAATTAGGTTAATATCATTCTCGTTGATGTATTTTATTCCTAATAAATGATTTACGCTTAATTCTTTCATTTTTATTTCTTTAATTTTTATTTGTCAAATTCCTGAAGTTCTAAAAATATTCAGTTCTTCAATGTTTTAAAGAGAAGCTTCTCTATTGAACCATTCTGTCTACAACTTCACTGTAATCCTGGAGATCTCTTGCATCTTCATCAAAAATCTTTTGCCATCTGAAACCCGGAATTTCAATTTTAGTTCTTGCAGAGCCGTCCCATTTTATTTTAAAATCGTTATTTATTAAAACTTCGGCAACTCGCTTTCCTACTTCTATTGTAATTGTATCATCAGAATTATCTACTTTTTGAAAAGCGATATACAAGCCTGGATTTTCAATAGCGATTGCTCTGGCCAAATCCTGTTCATGATAAAAACAATATCCATCAGACTCTATTTCGTTTTCCTGCAATTCTCTTTCAACCTCAACCACTTCATATTCCCCATCTGTTGTCGTATAACCTGCATTATGAAGTGCCAATATATTTTCGTCACACAAGTCATCAAACGCTTTTATAAGCTTTTCAGTATCTGTTGGACTTTCCCATTGTTTACTTTCTGCAAGTAACTTTTGGTATTCTTCTCTTATTTTATCAAAAGCCCACTCTTCTGAAATTTCGTCTGCAAATTCGTTGTCTTCAATTTCTTCTATAATGTTCTCCTGAATCTCATCAAGAGAAAGAAATCCCATTCTGACCTGATTAAAAATTGATTCATAAATAAACGCTTCATTCTCTGTCATATTTTTTTTATTTAATCGTTTATTTGTTGATTTGTTTAAGCGTTTATTTGCTATACCGGTAATCGTTTCTTTCCGATTAAACGATTAAACAAATCACCGATTAAACTTTTAATTCGTTATCAGATAAACGGCGTCCTCGCCTTCATTTTCTTTCCAGCTTACTTTTACTTTTTCGTCGTTTATAGCATCAACCTGACGACCGCGATAATCGGGCTGAATAGGCAAATTACGGCTAAAACGTCTGTCGATTAAAACTAACAATTCGATTTCTGATGGTCGCCCAAAAGACTGAATTGCGGTCAAAGCAGAACGTATGCTTCGTCCGGTAAACAATACGTCATCAATAAAAATGACTTTCTTGTTTTCGACTATAAAATTTATTTGTGTTTTATTGGCTTCCAGCGGTTTATCAGTACGACGAAAATCATCTCTAAAAAAAGTGATGTCCAGATATCCCAAAGAAATCTCCGGTACCTGATATTCGTTTTCCAATATTTGTTTTAAACGTTCAGCTAAAAAAATGCCTCTTGGCTGAATCCCCACTAAAATAGTATCCGAGAAATCAAGGTGTTTTTCGATTAACTGACAAGCCAAACGATGGAGTATGATAGTAACTTCTTTTGAATTAAGTAATACTTTTTGGCTCATAATTAAGTGTGATGTTTGGTTGGGCAAATATACGAAATCAGAATTTATTTGTTGGGGTGTTGGGTGGGGAAATATTTTTTTTTGGAATTAGCACGAAATTGAGACAAATACTTTCTTTTTGACAATGAAAACTTTTCTATTTTAGCTGAAGTGAAATATGTCATTCAAATCTATTTTAAAAAAATTGAACATATATCTGACTTTATCATTCATGTATATTAGTTGCACACTATATTAACTCTCACCCTACACCTCAATAAAGTCTTCGAGACGGCCCCATTAATTAAATTATTGATTAACATAGTTTTGAATGCGAGTTAAATTGCCCAATATCATTTTTAGATATTAAAATTAATTTATAATCCTTGTAATATTTTCTGCTAATTAAGCAACTAATGCATTATATAAATTAATTTCAAAACGATATGAAGAAATGCTTAATGAATAAAAAAAAACGATAGTATGGAAAAGGAATTTTTAGGGCTAATCCATGAAAATCAAAAAATAATATATAAGATTTGTAAATTATATCGGGATAGTAGAGAAGACGAGGAAGACTTATTCCAGGAAATCGTTTACCAACTTTGGAAATCCTATCCAGGCTTTATAAGAGAATCTAAAGTAAGTTCGTGGATATACAGGATTGCTTTATATACTGCTATTGCTACTTATCGAAAATCAAAAATATCTATTGATTATTATGAAGAGTTTCCTGAACATATCCATCCTTCTTATGAAAAGACAATTTCAGAAAATGAGGAACGTTTGTTTTGGGCTTTACGAAAATTAAATGATTCAGAAAAAGCGGTCATATCTCTTTATCTGGAAGACTTCAACTATAAGGAAATTGCAGAAATAACAGGACTAAGTGATAGTAATGTAGGTGTACGATTAAACAGAATCAAAAATAAATTAAAAGAAATATTAAACTAAAAATTATGGAACTAAATGATTTAAAATCAGACTGGAAAAATGCAGGTAAAAATTTCAAAAGCGAAGCAGACTTGCGATTAATGACTAAGATTGTCAATCACCCATCAATAAAAAAAATAAGAACGAAACTGATTATTGAAGCAATTGTCCTATCATTCTTTTTATTTATTTATTATGACTGGTTCGATGGAGACAAAAAACCATTTTATGCGAATGTGTCCTTAGTAGTTGGCTTATTATTATACATTTTTAATGATGTTATTGGTTATATTTCTATAACAAGACCTATTAAAGACACTAATTTGAAACTATCCCTTCAAAACTATTTGCTGAGAATAGAGCGACTATCAATTTCTTCAGTAATTATAACATTTCTATATAGCATCTCAATAATTATTTTTTTTACATCAGTAATAACTTTTACAAAAGAAAAAGGATTAATATTGATATTTAGTGTAGTTCTTGTGGTTCAATTTATTCTATTATCTTTAAGAATGTGGACTAAATGGATTAAAAATTTGAAGATTCAAGTAAGGGAATTTAATATTGATGAAGAATCTTAGTTTGTATTTGTTCAAGAAAACACAAGCTGCAACAGAAAGTTTGACAAAATGCAGGGTTTGCTTCTATGAAACATTTGTATGAAATCGATATGTGCAATGATAGCGCGGAAATTCTTTCCGTGCCCGCAAGGTATATTAGCTTTACTAATTTATCATATATATATTAAGTAATATTTTCAATCCTTCTTTCGCACACAACAAACACATTACCAATAAATTGAATAAAAAAAATATTTCTTTTTTTATATATTTGATAAAACAAAAAACACCAAACATCATGAGAAAAATAATCGTCATAACTATGATTACAATCGATGGCGTAATGCAGGCACCTGGCGGGCCTGAAGAAGATACTTCTGGTAGTTTTGAATATGGAGGCTGGGTCGCGCCTTTTGGAGATGAAGAATATGGCAATGTCATGCAGGAACAAATGAAACCTGCCGATATTCTTTTGGGCAGAAAAACATTTGATATTTTTGAAGACTATTGGCCCAAACATGCAGAAGGATGGCCGGGAATTAATGACGTTACCAAATACGTTTTGTCTTCCACCAGAAATAACTCTGATTGGGAAAATACCAAATTTCTTTCGACTATAGAAGACATCCAAAAGCTCAAAAATTCAGAAGGCGGAGACATTAAAGTTTGGGGAAGCGCAACACTTGTTCAACACTTGCTTCAACATGATTTAGTTGATGAACTTGTACTCTTAATTTATCCTATAATTTTGGGCAAAGGGAAGAAATTGTTTGATGATAGTTCAACTCCTGCAGGATTTACTTTAATAGAAAGTACAGTTACACCAAGCGGCGTTATTGCTGTAAGTTATAAACGAGCGGGAGAAGTAAAAACAGGAACTATTGGGGAATAAAAAGTCTTCCATTTTAATGATAAACAGAACTAAACAACTCAAAATCACCGGAGGAATTATTTGGCTTTTAGAACTTATTCACGGAAAAGATTATTTAGCACCTAAATTAAGTCATTTAAGAACCTTACAAGAAGGAACCGTTGGACGTGAAGTTGCAGAAATGCTAGACAATAAAAACTATCGATTAATTCCGAAATTTGAAAATCACGATCTAAAGCACATTGTTTTAGAATATGAAATGACAATAAGGATGAAATCAGAATGCAGGCCTATTTAATTGGAAATGGTAATTTTACTTTTCCTTGTTTAATATTCTTTTCTTTAAGCCTATTTTATCCCACAATATGGAAAGATTTGGGAAACGAATATCAAACGGGAAAAGTTTCAAAATCAATTCATTTTTTAACTTTAGATCATTGTATGACATTGCAATTAGCAGACATCAAAAATGAATATGGCAGAAAAAATAGTCAATTTAAAAATATAAAAAAATGAAAGTAAAAGTCATAGGAATCCCAGTTCAAGATCAGGAAAAGGCATTACAATTTTATACTACAAAATTGGGTTTCATAAAAAAAAATGATGTGCCTTTAGGCGAAGGCAACAGATGGTTAACGGTAGTTTCTAAAGATGAACCAGATGGTGTTGAAGTTTTATTAGAACCATCACCTAATCATTTTGAACCAGCAAAAACATATCAAAAAGCGTTGTTTGATGCCGGAATTCCGTACACGCAATTTAATGTGGATGATCTTCAGGAAGAATATGATCGTCTTGTAGATCTTGGCGTAGAATTTAGCATGAAACCAACTGAAATGGGAAATGTGAAAATTGCCATTTTGGATGATACTTGTGGAAATAAAATTCAGCTTATTAAAATATTGTAACGATTCAACCTTCTATAAACTGGATTAAAATCCAGCCCTACAATATGGGTCGAGCCTATGGCTCTTTTTTGAATATCTATTAGGGTTAATCAAAATCATAGAACTTTTGAATTAAATTATGTAATACATTTTTTTGTTGTTTGAAGTAATTTTAATCTAACGATAATTAGAATACTAAATTCTTTTTAAAACACTAAAACAGCAAAATCATGCAAAAGAACATTACACGTTTGTTAATGGTATTCGTAATACTATTTTCATTTACAAGTTGCGAAGTTATTGGAGACATTTTTAAAGCCGGAATGGGATTCGGGATTTTTATCGTCATCTTTATTGTTGCGATCATCATCTTTATATTCGCTAAGCTTTTTGGCAAGAAATAAACATAAAAAAATCCCGATCGGTCACGATCGGGATTTCTTTTTTATTTAAAGCTATATTTTATTTAGCGTACATTTTTGTTCTTAATTCCTGAACTTTTTCGTCGTCAAGATATTCATCAAATGTCATATAACGATCGATTGCTCCGTTTGGCGTAAGCTCTACTACTCTATTACCAACAGTTTGTGCAAACTCGTGGTCATGTGTGGTAAAAATTACAGATCCTTTGAAGTTTTTTAGCGAGTTATTGAAAGCTGTAATAGACTCCAAATCTAAGTGATTCGTTGGTTCGTCCAGCATTAGGATATTCGCTCTTTCCATCATCATTCTAGAAAGCATACAACGTACTTTTTCTCCTCCTGATAATACGCGGCTTGTTTTTAAAGCTTCTTCTCCAGAGAAAATCATTTTCCCTAAGAATCCTCTAATAAATACCTCATCGCGCTCTTCTTCTGTTTTTGCGTATTGTCGTAACCAGTCTACCAATGTCAAATCGTTCTCAAAAAACGAATGGTTTTCTGCCGGCAAATACGCTTGATTGGTTGTAATTCCCCAATCGAAAGTTCCTGAATCTGCTTTTTGCTGGCCGTTTAAAATTTCGTAAAATGCTGTTGTAGCACGTGAATCTTTAGAGAAAAGAACAATTTTATCGCCTTTTGCCATATTCAAATTTACTCCTTTAAACAAAAGATCACCTTCTACAGAAGCTTCCAAATTTTCAACATTCAAAATCTGATCTCCTGCTTCACGATCCTGATCAAAAATAATCGCTGGATAACGACGGCTAGAAGGTTTGATATCTGAAATATTCAATTTAGAAATCATTTTTTTACGAGAAGTTGCTTGTTTAGACTTGGCAACGTTCGCACTAAAACGACGAATAAATTCTTCTAATTCCTGTTTCTTTTCTTCGGCTTTTTTGTTTTGCTGAGCACGTTGTTTTGCCGCTAACTGGCTAGACTCGTACCAGAACGTATAGTTTCCTGAGTAGTGATTAATTTTTCCAAAATCGATATCAGAAATATGTGTACACACTGAGTCTAAAAAGTGACGGTCGTGAGATACTACGATTACTGTATTTTCATAATTGGCTAAGAAATTTTCTAACCAGGCGATTGTCTCGAAATCCAGATCGTTGGTAGGCTCATCCATAATAAGCAAATCCGGGTTTCCAAAAAGTGCCTGCGCCAAAAGCACACGAACTTTAATTTTTCCCTCAAGATCACCCATTAATGTATAATGATGCTCTTCGTTGATGCCTAAGTTAGACAACATCGATGCAGCGTCAGAATCTGCGTTCCAACCGTTCATTTCTTCGAACTGAACCTGAAGCTCTCCAATTCTGTCTGCGTTTTTATCGTTGTAGTCTAGATAAAGTTCATCCATTTCTTTTTTAACAGCATACAAAACTTTATTTCCCATCAGAACAGTTTCCAAAACCGTATGCTCGTCGAACATATTGTGATTTTGGTTTAAAACCGACATACGTTTTCCCGGTTCTAAATGAATGTGGCCAGAAGTTGGATCGATATCGCCCGAAATGATTTTTAGAAAAGTAGATTTTCCAGCACCATTGGCTCCAATAACTCCATAAATATTTCCGTGTGTGAATGTGGTATTTACTTCGTCAAACAAAATTCGTTTGCCAAATTGAACTGATAAATTATTGACTGTTAACATGAATGTCTTTTTAATTAATTTGGTGCAAAAGTACGGAAAAAGGTTCAAAGATGCAAAGGGGCTAAGGTTCTAAGTTTGTACCATGCAAAGAAAATTTCTCGCAAAGACGGAAAGGTGCAAAGAAAACATACTTTGCGTTGAAAATCTTTACCATATAAGTAATATAAGTTCTTTTAAAGCTAAACCTAATAACTTAAAAAAGCCAATAAAAAACTTTGCTACTTTGCTCCCGATAGTTATCGGGATTGCGAGATTAATTCAACAGCTACATACGTTCATATAAGCAAACTTATAATTTCTTATATCACTTATATGGTTTAAAAAAATTACAATTTACTTTCTTTCTCTAAAGCGACTTCAAGACTTTCGAAATTAGGCAACACTTTTGCAATAATTCCTTCTTTGTTTAAAATGAAATGGGTTGGGAATGAATTGAGTTGTAATGCTTCATTCATATACACTTTCATGTTTGGAATTACTGAATATGCTAAAGGCCTTTTGGCTAAAAATGCTTTTAATTTTTCCGGAGCATCTTCGGCGAGGCTTATAAAAAGAATGTCTTTTCGGTCTTTGTATTCTTGTACCAGTTTGTTTACCTGTGGAAATTCTTTGATGCATGGCGTGCAGTGAATGTACCAGCATTTGATAACGATGATTTTTCCTTTCATGGATTCGTTTGAAACCAGATTTCCGTTTAAATCTCTGAAAGAGAATTTAGGAAATTGAGTTCCTTCCATTTCAAAATTCTTGTGTGCATCGAAACCAATTTGATTGATGGTGGCTTTTATGCTGGTATCTGAATTGGGCTGAATTTCGAATAATTTATAATAGTATTTTGAATCATCTGATTTTAATCGGATTGGGATGAAGTTTTCGTTTGCCAATTGATTTAGGAAGGATTCTTTTGAAATTTCTTTTGAATTTGAATCGAATGCTATAAAATCTCTCGAAAGCATGATGTTTTTGCTTTGATACGCAGACCAATCTGTATATATTTTTTGAATTTGAATTGGGTCTACTTCAGGTGTTTCGTGGTTTGATTGAGCGAAACTTGTGCTGAAGATTAGAAATGCTATGATGAAGCTGATTGATTTTTGCATGAAGTTTTTAATGGAATTACAGGGATTCAAAAGTACTTAAAATTGTTTGTATTTTGAGTGTAATAGCTAAGAAATGGCACACGGATGACACGGATTCGCTCTGCGAAAACGCGGATTTATGTCATTGCGAGGAACGAAGCAATCTCACTTGCTAAATCAATTGATAGTGTGGTTGCTTCGTTCCTCGCAATGACGCAGATTGAGGTTACTTTGCTTCTTTAATGGCTCGCAGATTTTGCAGATTAAGCGGATTTACACTAATTTATTCTCCTTTTATCTTATGAAAAACGAGTGCCATAGCCCTGATAGAAGCGGTATCCTTTTATTTTTTTCCTTTAAAAAAATAAAAGATACAAGTGGATAGCAGGAAATAGCTCCTAAAAAAAATGATTATTAATTTTACTTCACTTTAAAACATAAAAAAAACCTGACAATATAATTGCCAGGTTCATAATGCTCGCCTCCGGGTGAAAACCAAATAACAAATCACCCAAATTTGATGCATTTATTCGAAATAAAAACTAGATTAAAAAATAAATAACCAAACTCAATTTTAACCGTCCTAATTTTTTTATTTCTAAATTTTCATTCCTTTAATTAATTTAAAAAGTTCATTACTTTCAGTGATTTTTTGTTTCCTGCTCTATCTGTTACGATCACTACAAATATTTGTTTTGTTGAGAAACTGTAATTTTGAAGCAGTACTTCTTTATTATTCTGAATGTTTTTATGACTCACCAATAATTGCCCGATGGTATTGAATACCTCTACCTGAGCGATATCCTGGGTGTCATTTGTAACTGATAATGCATCGTTTTTGAAATAGGCCACGGTTGTATTATTTGCTTCAATTTTATCTACTGACAGTTTTTTTGCTGTTGACTGCGAAGCAAAATAAGCGGCATAGGCTTTCGATAATTCAGATGAATTACCACAAGAAGATGCATCCCAATTTACAGACCAGGTCATTAAACCTCTTAAAGAAGGATATGGTCCGCCTGGCTGCATGGTGTAGGTTCTTCCTGAAAACGTGGTTCCGTTTCTTAAATAATCCATAGCACTAATTCCTTCTGCCGGCGTTAAATAACCGCTGCCTGCTGCACTTGGACAAGCTGGTAATGCAATAAGAACTTTTGAGGCCGGTAAACCGTCAAAACGCATTCCTGTTGTACCTATGTTATATCCTTTTATCACCATATCGGTTAGGGCTGTTACCATGTTTGCTTTTTTAGCTGAACCATAATATTGACCATCTAATCCGTTTTCTCCTCCTGTATTATACAATTGTACCGCTAACAAATCTAATTCATTACGCAAGTTTTGAATGATTGGCAGGAAGGAACCAAAAGTATCCGTGTAGGTAGAATATCCTCCTTGTACGTATTGTGTTTCCGGAGCTGCTGTTAATAAAAATCCAGGGCCGTAGTACGCTTTTAATTCTTTGAAAGCATCTACTACGTTTTTTAATCTTGGATAAGCAGAAATACCCGCATACGAAATATCTCTTAAACCTCCTGCATTAAAATTCATCGATCCGCCTTCAAAATCAATATCAACTCCATCAAATTGATACTCATCGATAATGGCTTTTAGACCATTAACAAAAATATTTTTTTGCGTTACATTGTCTAAAACAACATGACCATTTTGACCTCCAATAGAAACAATAACAGGAACGCCGCTATCTCTTAGGGATTTTATATCGTTTTTCAACAATTGCTTATTGAAAACACCATTGGTCAGATATCTAGTGTCATTTGTAGTTAATACTGGTGTATAACCATCACGATTAACGGTTTCTACGAAAGAATAATCGACTACGTTAAACTTACTTCCCACCATTTGAGAGAAGTATAAAAACGGAGCTCCTGCATTTTCCCAGGAATGTGCATATCCTAAAATAATTTTGGATGGAAGCGGGATAAATCTATTCGTGCTCACCGGAGCAATTTTAATGGTATTGTTTAATGTAGTTACAGCAGCTTTATTATCTGTTGCTTTGATTACAACCGGATAATCCTGATAAGCAGATGGAGTAAAATTATACGTGTAAGTATTATTTGTACCTGCTGTCATGTTGAATGTACCTCCATTTATTGTAATAGTAACACCTGAAACTGATCCGTCACTATCTACAGCTGTAACTGAAATTGGCACAACCTGGAAAGAACTCTGGTTTACAGTACTCGATGGTGAATTCCAAGTAATTACAGGCAATGAATTAGGACAAGTTGTTCCTGAACATTGTAAAGAGAATGCTTTAGTGTTTTCGGCTGTTGTACCACTTGATGAAGTTACTGTTGCTTTCAACGTATAATTTTTGTTGAAATCTGCTGCAACCGGTGTCCAGTTTGCTACATATTCTGTTCCTGAAAGTGCTGCTGTAATATTTTGTCCGTTGATATTGAATACTACTGACGAAATAGTTAAGGTTGCATCTACACTTGCAGTTGCTTTCAACTGAATTGCAGTTCCCGGAGCTATAGCAACCGTTGCCAATGATGGACTTGTAATAGTTACCTGAGGTGGCGTAATTGTAACTGTATTGGTGTTGAAGTTGTAAACCGTTGGAGCTGTTGGCATTGCAAAATTTACCAGATTATTGGGGAAATATGCGGTATTATTGTTCTCCCAACCATTTAGTTTTAAACTTAAAACCTGTGTATAACCTGCTGTAACTGTATTATCAAAAGTATAATTTCCTGACGCATCTGTTGTTGCAAGGACACTTTTCCAGTTATGCGTATTATCTGTCCAGGGCACTACTAATTCTACTTTAGCTCCTGCAACCGGAGTTGTACCATTTTTGACAGTTCCGCTAATTAAGTTAGTACTTGCCAGTGCTGCTCTTGCACTAGAACCTGTACTGAAGTTGTAAACTGTTGGGTTTGCAGGAACGGCAAAATTGGCCAGATTATTAGGTAGGTAAACTACTTCTCCGTTTTCCCAAGTGTTTAATTTTAAACTTGTAATTGTGGTATATCCTGCTACAACTGCGTTGTCAAAACTGTATTTTCCCTGAGCATCTGTGATGGCAATAACGCTTTTCCAAGGATGTGTATTATCTGTCCATGGTAAAACTATTTCTACTTTGGCACCAGAAACAAAATTTGCTCCATTTTTAACCGTTCCGCTAATTTTACCTGAAGGAGTTACAATAACATCCTGAGCAAAGTTTAGTGTTTTGTTGGCCACTAAATTGGTATAAACTGTTGAAGCCGGTGTAAACGTTTGTCCTGTTAAAGTTGCTGTTACGGTATAATTTCCTCCAGAAGGCAAACTAAGCGAATAAACACCGCTTGCGTTTGTAACTGCTGTGAAATTTCCGGTTGTAGAAGTGGCTGTAACTGTTACGCCCGAAACCGGAGTCGTATTGTTTACAACAGTTCCGCTTACTGTGTAATTAACAATTGGTGCGCCTTGAATAAAATTCAACGTTTTATTCGCATCAATTGCATTATAAACTGTAGAAGCAGGCGTGTATGAGAATCCTGATTTTGCAGCTGTAACGGTAAAATTAAGTCCAGCGGTTAAACCTGCAACACTGTAAACTCCGCTTGCATTCGAAACTGCAGTTAAAACTGTTGTTCCAGATGTAGCCGAAACTGTTACACCAGAAACCGGAGTTGTTCCGTTAAGAACTGTTCCGCCAACTGTATAAACGGGTTGTGTTCCGTTGATCACTACAGCGGTTTGATTGACTGTTACATTGTTTAAAGTAACCGGAACAAATGTATACGAAGCTTTTAAAGCTGTTAATGTATAATTTTGTCCTGAAGTTAAGTTATTGAATGTGAAATTTCCGCCAGTAGAAACTACAGTTTGCAATACGACATTGCTTGCATTACGTAATTCTACGGTAACATCCGGAACTAAAGCCGATCCGTTTTTTACAGAACCTGCAATACTTACAGTTCCCGGAACTACGCTTCCAAATGATGTATCAACCTGAGTTAATAATGAGTTTGGAATTGAACCTCTGGTATCCTGAGACAATTCCCAAACCATACCTCCGGCAAGATTTTTCGTTTTAATATACTGCACTTTTAAATCCATTGATTGCTTATCTTCATACGAGATAAACTGTTTTAAAGTCGCATTGTATAAATAAGGAACTTTTGTAGTATTATCGAAATAGCGTACCCATCCTGCCGAAGCTGCACTTGGAGTAACCAACATGGTATTTGGATCTAAATAAGGATGTGAATTGGTAACCGGATTCCCGACTAAATCACAAATTTCTATGCTTCCTGATTTTTCGCAGGCTGCCGGACCATCCCACGTTCCTGTTGGATTTTGTGGATTTGTACATCCTGAAACAATATATCTCGGTGCAGAAACGAATAATCCAGGTAAATTAGGATTGGTTCCGTTATTGGCAACATTGTCGAATTTTTTCCCGTAGAAAGGCAATCCCATGATTAATTTATTGGCAGGAAAACCAACTACAGTCAAATATTGATTGGTTAATTCATCCAGAGATTCTGATTGTGCTGCACCATATAGCGGATCGTTTGCGTTTCCACTTCCGTATAAAGGAGCATTGTAGCAGGTTTTATCGAACCAGTTTCCTCCAAAATCATATCCAAAATAAGTGATATAATCGCAATAAGTCGAAATGTCTTCTGTCATTCCGTATTGTGACCTATTGTTTGGCCCTAAGTATTGTTTGGATACGTTTCGAACGTTGTTTCCAGCCGCAATTGTAACTAATTTATTCGGCATTGCCTGACGCATTGCTTTCAATAAATATACTAAGTTTTTGTTGTCGTCCGGGCTGTACTTTTGCGGAGGAATTGGTGCTCCGTTAATTACCTCGGTACCATCTGTTCCTCCGGAAAGAGGATATTCCCAGTCGATGTCGAAGCCATCAATAAAAGGATACGTGGTAATGAAGTTTGCCATGTCTGCAGCCAAAGCGGCTCTTGCAACAGGACTTGCTGCAATTGGAGAAAGATCCTGACCTTTAGTCCATCCTCCTACAGAGATTAAAACTTTTAAATGAGGATACTTTTCTTTCAACTTTTTCAAGTCATAAAAGTTACCTTTTACCGGAGCATCCCAGGGGATTCCGCCTTCCATATGCTCAAAATCGGCATAGCTGTCCAAACATAATAATTTGGTGTTCTCAGGATGGGCCGGATCATAAGTTGTCCCATAAAAAGAATAATTCAAATGCGTCAATTTACTTCCGTCTATTTTGGGGATATTAAAATCCCGGGCATAGATAGACCATTGCGCATAATACCCCACTACCTTTTTGCCGTGAGCTGGTTGGGCTAACGCGAGTAAGGGAAACAGTAACAAAAAAAGCAATCTGTAATAATGTTTCATAGTTAAATTAATATTGGTTAATAGAAAAAAAATAAATATTCCAATTGCAATAAATGGTGCGCCAAAACACGGTACAAAAAAACAACAATTGGGTTTCAATAAATTGCAAATAGAAAACATTGCAACTCACAGGAAATTAATTCATATTACTTCTAAAAATAAATACTACTATTACTGATTTTCCATAATCATTAGTGAATAGCACTGATTGATATTTATTTAAATTCAAAAAAATTAGGTTAGTCATGATAAATTTGGGGTTTATCAATTTCAATACTTGTTTGTCATGTTTATGCTTTATGCTGTTTTATTTGGTTTTAAATGTTAATACTTCTTTATTTGGTTACTATTTTTTATTTGGTTTAATGAGTTTTTAATGTGGCTTTTTACCATATTCACCTCTACCAGAGGTTTCTGGCAGAGATAAATAAATTACTAATAATCAGGGTAACAAAACTTACTAAGTACTAACTCAAACCAAACTCTTTAAATTAATTTTTTAAGACTTGCGTATACTGATAGCTCAACATCTGCATGATCTTTTGTATTACATTGCTCAATTAAGCTTTTTAGATCATCTGTTTTTAATGTTGATTTGTTCTCTAAAACAAGTAACAATTCCTGCGATGCATCTGTCAGCTTTTTAGACAAAGGCAAAATTGGCTGTACTAATGGCGCATTGGCACTCAGGGCAACTAATTCTTTATTTAAGGCAATCCATCTATTTAAATAAGCGGCTACTTTTGCTTTATTTTCCGATGTTTTATTGGCCAGATATTGCGTTACTGCATCATCAAAAGCTAAAGAATCTTTGGCATCCGGCCCGCAGGCATCAGCAAAAAGTGTGAATGGAGAATACATTTGATACTCCGTTCCGCCTTTATTACGTGTATATGCTTTTAATGGCTCACAAACATTCGAGAACTCGCTTAATGAGTTGATATTTTGATTGTTTGAAATATTTCTTAAAATCACATCTTTGTTGCGAATGTGTGTTAATCCTATTTCTTCTAATCTAAAAGAAACTACTTCAAGACGTTTGCGCATATTGGCTACATCTGTAATATCTTCTGCTGACCAAAGTCTTTCTGCAATTGCAGCTGTTCTTGGCCAAAGTCTTGAATCTATAGTTGTTGGCGTTACCAATTCTGTCCACATTGTAGCTTCTCCACCCAATATTCTTGCTTTTTCTTCGGCAGTTAAATTGGCTCCTTTTGGCATCGGATCATTCAAATAATGACTTGCAATTGGGTACATCAAATCGATATAATATCCGTTTGATAAAACTGTTTTATATCCTTTTTTTACTGCATCAACCAATGACTGACCTGCAATCACGCCTTCATTAGGACCTCTCCAGGAATGAATAATGGCATCTTTTGACATGTTTTTTGTCAAAATTTCTTCCCATCCCATTAATTGTTTACCATGTTTTTTAAGCATTGGTACCAATTGCATGGTAAAATAAGTTTGTAATTCATGATTGTTTGTCAACTTGTTTTTCTTCATGAATTCCTGAATTTTTGGGTTTGCATCCCAGTCTTTACCTTCGTTTTCATCTCCCCCGATATGAAAATAAGCGCCTGGGAATAATGGACAAACCTCATCAAAAATCTCACTTAATAATTGATATGTTTTAGGATTTGAAGGATCTAATGTTGGCGAAAAAATACCTGCATTTCTTTCAACTCCATAAGTCGTAATTGCTGTACCCTGAATATTTTTTTCAGAAGTTCCTCCTGTCAATGTAATCACTTTGCTTCCTATTTCCGGGTAAGCGGTAAGTATTGCAGATCCATGACCGGGAACATCTATTTCCGGAACTACCAAAATACCACGCTCATCAGCATATTTTACGATATTTTTGATTTCTTCCTGTGTGTAATACATTCCATCTGAAGCTAAATCAATCAGTTTTCGATGTTTTTTCATTTCGATTCTCCAACCCTGATCGTCTACCAAATGCCAGTGAAAAACATTCATTTTCATAGCGGCCAATCCATCGATATTTCTTTTGATGACATCAATTGGCTGAAAATGTCTTGAAACATCAATCATTAAACCTCTCCAGGTAAACCTTGGGAAATCTGAAACTTTTGAGCTTGGAAAATAAAATGAGTTATTGTTATTCTGTAACATTTGTAATAACGTTTCAAGGCCATGAAGTGCTCCTAAATCGCTTGTTGCATTTATTATAATCTGATTTTGTTTAATATCTAAATGATAACTTTCATCTTCATACAAACCAATTTTTCCCGCTTTGGTACAATTGATCTGGAGTGAAGCTGTTGGCACTTCATTTAATTTAGTAATAAAACCTTGTTCGAAAAAAATACCGGTTCTACCATCTAAGCGACGTAAAAAACGAGTTACTCCACCAAAAATTCGAGGATTAGGATTTCCGGTAATGTTTACTTTAAAGTTTTTGTTTAAAGCAAAATTTCCGTCGTTTACAACAACACTCTGAGGCCAGGGCATAAGATTTAGCTGCTCTTTTTGAATTTGAGCACTAGAAGTTACACCTGCTAATAGTAGGACTAATAAATATTTCATTTTTTACTGTTTTTGAAAAAGACGTTATCCGGAGATAACCGTATTAAATAAATGAGAAACAAAACTCAGAATGACCCTGTTGAATCCTCACTTTCCTTATGAAATCAATCTGAATTTTGTAATGTGATTCGCTCTCACCCGAATCTTATATTTTAATTTTAGTAATCAAAGCGTTTGAATGCTTCGATTGCTTCGTATTCTGCCAATCCTAAATCATCGTATAAAATTGCTGTGTTTTTGTTACGGTCTTCGGCTCTCACCCAGAATTCTCTAGAGTCATTTCCTTGAAACATTACCCTGTCTTTTTGGGATTGGTGGTATAAAATCGCATGACGTTTTAATAATACTTCTGATGGAGAAAGCGGAACGGCCATGTCAATTTCGTGAATGTCCCATTCGTGCCAGGCTCCTCTATAAAGCCATAACCAGCAATCATCCATGTATTTCTCTGGTTTTAATTGTTTCATGGCGGCAAAAATCGCGTTCAGACACACTTCGTGCGTTCCGTGTGGATCTGCCAAATCTCCTGCTGCAAATACCTGATGTGGTTTTATTTTGGCAATAATATCTTTTACAATGGCAATGTCTTCTGCTCCTAACGGATTCTTTTTTACCTGTCCTGTTTCGTAAAACGGAAGATCTAAAAAGTGTGTATTTTCATCTTTTAAACCAATGTATCTTGTGGCTGCATAAGATTCTCTTCTTCTAATCAATCCTTTTAATTTTCGAACTTCAAGAGAATCGATCTCGTTTTCTGATTTACTGTTTAAGAATTCAATTATAGATTTGAAGTTGATTCCGCTGCCGGCGTCGCCAACAAAATCTTTGGCAACCTCGGCAAATTTCAATGCTTCGTCGTCTGTAACGGCTATATTTCCGGAGGTTTGATATACTACGTGTACATCGTGACCTTGTTTTATCAATTTTGAAAAAGTTCCTCCCATAGAAATCACATCATCATCAGGATGTGGACTAAAAAGAATCACTCGTTTTTTTGCCGGATTGGCTCTCTCCGGACGATGCGAATCATCGGTATTGGGTTTTCCACCCGGCCATCCTGTGATGGTATGCTGCAATACGTTGAACATATTGATGTTCAAATCATAAGCAGAACCTTCCTGTGCCAATAGATCAGACATTCCGTTGTTGTTGTAATCACGGTCTGTTAATTTTAATATCGATTGTTTTGTTTTTTGGCACAACCAAACAATCGCTTTACTTTTTAATTCTTGTGTCCAAATGCATTCTCCAACTAACCATGGCGTTTTGAAACGCGTTAATTCTGAAGCTGCAGACTGGTCTAATACGAAAGTGGCATTAGCATGATTTTGTAAAAATGTAGCCGGAACTTCTGAGCTGATATCTCCTTGAATGGTTCTCTTGATGATATCGGCTTTGTTTTGTCCCCAGGCCATTAAAACGATTCTTTTTGATCTCATGATCGTAGAAACTCCCATTGTAATAGCACGTTTTGGAACGTTGTCTATACCATTAAAATCTGATGAAGCGTCTACTCTGGTAATATGATCCAGTGTAATAATTCTGGTTCCTGAATTGATGTGCGATCCCGGTTCGTTGAAACCTACGTGACCTGTACGCCCAATTCCTAATAATTGAAAATCAAGACCTCCGGCGTTTTTAATATTCATTTCATAATCAATACAATATTGGTTTAATTCATCAATATGTACCGTTCCGTCAGGAATATTAACATTCTCTGGTTTGATGTCAATATGATTAAAAAGATGCTGATGCATGAAATAATGATAGCTCTGATTGTTCTCTTTGGTCATTGGATAATATTCATCCAGATTAAAAGTGATCACGTTGCTAAAGCTCAGGCCTTCCTCTTTGTGCATTCTCACTAACTCTTCGTAAACTTTTATAGGAGAAGAACCTGTTGCTAAACCTAATACACAAGATTTTCCTTTTTCTTGTTTAGATCTAATTAATTGCGCAATTTCCTGCGCTACAATTATAGAAGCTTCTGCTGAATTTTTGAAGATTTCATTGTGGATTTTCTCAAATCTGGTTTCTTCAAATTTTCCCGCACTTTTATAGCTGATATCAGGTTTTATTTCTAAAGCACTTTTCATTTCTTTTTCTTTTTTTTTGCTATTTACAATTTTGGTTTTTGAAATGGTATAAGCAACTCGCATTGCTTATACCATTTACTAACCAAACTTAAATTCTTATAGTTCTTTGATATTTTATTCTAGAAATTTGGAGCATTCACATCCCACCAGGTTCTTGTTCCTCCATTATCAGGACCTCCAAGTTTTGCAACACCTGTTGCCACACCACCAGGATTTCCATCTTTTTCAGTCGAAACAAAAGGTATTCTTCTTACACCCAATTCAGTAGAAATTAAACCACCACTTTGATTGTTAAGAATTGGCAATAATTTAGGGTAACCTGTTCTACGGTGATCTGTCCAGGCTTCGTAACCATCAGGAAAATTAGCAATCCATTTTTGAGTAATGATTTTTTGCAATTTTACTTCGTTACTTGCTGTTTCATCCCAGGCAACAGTAACTTTATTTACAGCTGGACCACTATTGAATGGAGCTGCCGGATCTACATAATCTTTAGCCATTTTCACATTATCAGCCATATAATCAGCAGCACCTCCAGCAGAAAGCTGTTCAAAAGATGCAGTAATACCAGCTTTATATAATGTTGCTGCGTCACCGCCCATATTCCAGCCTCTTAAAGCACCTTCTGCTCTTAAGAAATAAATTTCAGCAGTATTTAACCAAACTACCTGCTTGTCTTTTTCTATGATCTTACCAAAGGTTGAAAAGTCCTGATGTACCGTTTTATCTCCCATAATTCCACCAGTACGAATTCCTTTATATTCACCAGGGTATTTAACAGATGTTTTAAAGTAAGAGCTCATTCTAGGATCGTTGTAACCTCCCATGATAGACTCCATATCTGCAGACATACGGCTGTCATTATAGTCATAAGAAGAAACTCTAAGAGGGTGTTGTGATACTTTTTTAATTAAAATAAAAGCATCATCAGCTTTTGTCATTACACCAAATTTCTGGCTCATCGCTTTTTCAGCCTCTGCTTTAGCTAATGCTGGTTTAACTTTTACAATGTGCATTGCCAATCTTAAACGTAATGAGTTCGCATATATCACCCATTTTTTATAATCACCTTCATATGTTGAACGGTCTATGTTGGTAAAAGAACTTTTCTCTCCGGCATCGATTCTTTTTGTTAGTTCTGTTACAGCATAGTCTAAGTCTTCAAACATAAATCCGTAAGCTTCTTCTTGAGAATCATATGCAATTGTTGCATCGGTAGTACCAAATTTTGAGTACACTATTGGTCCCCACGCATCTGCCATTTTATGTAAAGTTTGCACTTTAATAATCTTAGCAAGAGCATAAAACTCATCGTATTTACCTTTAGATTCTCTTTCAACTTTATAGAAATTTGCCATCACTTGTGCATAAGCAGCTTCCCAACACCAAATATTCCAGTTATCAGAAAGTGCATATGAAAGGTTATTAGCACCATCAAAACCGGGAGCGGCAGTGTATCCTCCCCAGTTATTTGCAGATAAATCATTTGCTACCTGGTATTTCCAACCCGGAACATTGACCATGACATTATCAAACATCGTTTTAAAAGGACCATTAATATGATTAAAGTCCTGCGTTGTTTCCTCATAGGTAAAACCATCGGGATTACTATTAACCTCATCGAAATTATCTGTACAACCAACTAAGGCTAAAAGACCGAAACAGATTAATGATTTTTTTATATTATTTGTTTTCATGAGATTTTAAATTAGAAAGTTACATTTAAATTAAGTCCAATACTTCTTGTTGATGGCAAGCCATAAATATCAACTCCTTGTAAACCTTGACCTGTACTTAAAGCAATGTTTGGATCAAAAGGTGCATCTTTATAAAAGAAGAATAAGTTTCTTGCGATTACTGATAAAGTTGCTGTATTAACAAAAGGAAGTACTTTTTTATTGAAAGTATAACCAAGTGAAACCTCTCTTAAACTTACGTTTGTAGCATCGTATACATATTGTGAAGTAGCTCCGTTAACTCCTCCAACTGCGCTGTAATATTTTTCAGCATCCATAGAAGTTACTTTTGTACCATCAGGTTTTACTCCATTTATTGGCACACCACCTGCATTTCTGGCATCTCCGGTTCTTTTTGATACTCCATAAAAATCATTCATAGATTCTGTAATACTCATTACATCTCCTCCAAAACGTCCATCGATCAAGAAATTAGCTGTAAAAGCACCAAACTTAAATGTGTTTGACCAGCCTAACATAAAATCAGGATTTGCATTACCAACTTCTTTAAATTCACTGTCGATAGATAGATTACCATCTTTATCTAAAATAATTTCTCCATTTTCATTTTTAAGAATATCTCTTCCCTGAATTACTCCAAAAGGTCTTCCCTCAGTTAAAGAATATCTGTAATTAACATTATTTACCGGAGTTAAAGGAATTGTTCCTCCTAACTCTTCAGGAATTTCTTTTACTTTATTTCTGTTTTGAGAATAGTTGATTGTCGTATCCCATGAAAATTTATCTCCGGCAATGATTTTTCCGGTAAGAACAACTTCAAAACCTTTATTTTCTATACTACCGGCATTAATTCCGTAATTGGTATAACCGTAAGGATTTGTTGCAGGTGCAGGAACCTGAATGTATTGATTTTTAGTTTCTGAGCTATAATAAGAAACCTCAAAACCTAATCTGTTATTAAACATTCTCCATTCTGTACCAAACTCATATTCTGATTTTAACTCTGGCTTTAATCCTTCACCTGGTCTTGGCCCTACCGTAGGAGGAATAAGATTACCACCCTGAACAGTTGATTTTGGAGAAGTTACAAAAGCCGAAACGTCATTACCAACTTCTGCATAAGTTGCTCTTACTTTACCAAAGTTAATCCAGTCTGGCATAGTAGTCATTTCGCTTAAAAGAGCTGTAACCCCTACTGATGGATAAAAATAGGAAGCTGTATCTGTATTTACTAAAGTAGAAGACCAGTCATTACGACCTGTAACGTCTAAATATAACATGTTTTTATAACCAAAAGTTGCAGAACCAAAGATCGACTGAACTTCTCGTGAAGAACCTGTAGCCTGAAGACTTAAATTATCTAGTCCTGATGCTTCTCCAAAATTCCCTAATGTAAACAAGTTAGCATTAACAAGACCTCCAACAATACCAGAATCTAAAGTAGTAGAGTGATTTGACAAAGTATTATTGATACTTGCTCCAACTATAGCATTAAAACTAAAGTTTTCGTTGAAGTTAGTATTGATTTTAGCAATTAAATCTCCGTAACGCTGTGTGCTTAATGTAGCAACGTTTATATATCTACCGTTTATATGAGATAAAGAAGTATTGGTTGTAGCATAAATCTTTTTATCATAATCGTTTTCAACTCTATTGTAGCTATATCTTGCTCCAATACTCAACCAATTGTTTGCCTTATAATCTAAAGCAATGTTTCCGTTAAAGAAATTGTCTTTGTCAATAGATTTATTTCTATTGATTAACCAATATGGGTTTTGAACATAAATATCAGATAGTGTATAGAAATTTTGACCATTAAGATTTCTGGAAGGAATAAATGATTCGTAATTATCTTTATAGTAATTAAAGTCATTTGCTCTTTGAAACAAATACACTCCTGTTAGCGGATTTGAATAAAGTCCGTTTACAGGTCTGTTATCAATAGTTTGGCTGGTGTATTTTGCATCAGCAGAAACCGTTAATTTATTATCAAAAAATTTCCCTGTCTGACGAATTCCAAAGTTATTTTTCTTTAAACCATTTCCTTCGATAATTCCGGAAGCAGAAGTATTAGCATAAGATATACTTGTTGAATTTACATCTGTTCCTGTTGTAAACGCTAATGAAGTAATTTGTGTAACACCAGTGTTGAAAAAATCTTCAACAAAATCTGGTGAAGATACTTTTGCTCCCCAAGATTTATTTGCAGCAGAAGTAGTTGCACCATATTCATTCTGGAATTTTGGTAATGAATGTACAGACTCAAAAGTTGTAACCGAAGAAACTGCTAAATTTGATGCGTTCTCTTTATTCTTTTTAGAAGAAAGCAAGATAACACCATTTGCTCCCTGAGATCCGTATAATACAGATGCTGCTGCACCTTTAAGCACTGTCATTCCCTCATAATCATCAGGATTAATCAAAGAAACAACATCTCCTCCATCACGGTTACCTCCGGCAGTACTACCAAATGAGTCGTTTGACGCATTATAACTACCCTGCTGATTTGAAGAACCATTATATAAAGGAATACCATCAATAACATAAAGTGGCTGGCTGTTCATGATAGATGAGTTACCACGGATCAAAACTTTAGTAGATCCTCCGGTACCACCAGAACTTTTTGTTACGGCAACACCGGCAATTTTACCGGCAATTGTATTAATAACGTTGGCATCTTTTACACGAGTTAACTCTTCTCCTTTAAGTTCCTGAGCTGAATAAGTTAATGATTTTCTAGTTTTCTTAAGACCTAATGAAGTTACAACAACCTCTGTAAGAGCATTTGATGCTGCAACAGCCATTTTAACATTAATTGTAGCGGCATCACCTACAACTATTTTTTGTGTTTCAAGACCTACATAAGTAAAAACTAAAGTCTGTCCTTTTTGCACTTCAACTGTGTACAAACCATCAAAATCGGTAGTAGCACCTTTTTGACCTCCTTGTACTGCAACGGACGCCCCTGGCAACGGCAACCCATCAGAATCTGTAATCACACCTTTGACACTCTTTACTTGTGCAAGCGAAACCTGCGCCGTAAAAACAATCATAAAGATTAAGAAAATTTTTTTCATGTTTATTTATTTTGTTAGTTATGGTGTAAATTTATTCTTAAGGTATTGTTAAAAAAAATAATTTATACAAACAGCTTTAAATTTTAAACCAACGACATAAATCAATCAATAATCCGTTTCACGAAAACGTTTTCAAGTTGACATATTTACTGTATTCGATCTATTTATTGATCTTTTACGCAAGTAATTTACATAATTACTAAAAAATCGTCATTTACTATAAAAACCTAATTACCTGAGTTTTATGTCGAAAAACTTCTAAAAAAGGTTATTTTATTAGATAAAAAACAACTTTTTAGGATAGTAAAATCTTACTAATTTAAAGAGCACATATAGTATTCTTTTTTTGATTTAATTGCCACAAAATCCTGTTGTCTTAACTTTTAAACTTGTATATTTTTTATGAATGACATCCAATAAAGAATATTCGCCAAAAGAGTCCTGAGCTATTTCCCAAATCATTATTCCTCCAGTGTTTTGAGAAGCAAATTCAACCTTTTTAGTAATCGTCGATTTTCCGTTGTAATATATTTTACCCAATTCGTCCTGATCTGCAAATTGAGTTCCTGCTAGTATAATGTCATTATAAGTTGAACTTGTAACATCTGGATAAGTAAAATTGTAACCGTAAAAAGGTACACCAAGCGTTAATTTATCACTAGGCACATTTTGAAGTTTATGCCAAAAGTCAATTCCTTCTTTAGCAAACTCAAACGAACTGTGCTGACCTGGCTTATCGGCAGACCATGGGCCTGTACTATCGTAAGCCATTACATTAATAAAATCGAATGCGTTTAATGCTTCCTGAGTTATATTTTCGAAACGGGAATTATTAGGCAAAGCAGCCGTTAATATTTTTTTATGCTCTGTAAGGCTCTTTTTTAATTCAATTACAAAACCACTATATCCTGAGGTGACAGCATTCCATTCGAGATCGACATCTACTCCATCCAATTGATGCAATTCTACAAAGCTGACAATGTTCTGAATTAAAGCTGGCCTGTTTTCTGGTTTATCGATTAAAAAAGACCAATTTAAAGCCTGTTCTTCTGATATGACTCCACCGGCGAGTGAGATACTAATTATAATTTTAGGATTAACGGATTTTGCATATTTAACAAGTCCCTCAAGATCTCCGTTAAATACTATATTTCCGCTTTTATCCGGATTTGCAAATGCCACATTGAGATGTGTTAATTGACAAAACTGAATAGAAGTCATTTTACTGAAATTATCCGAAGATAAATAGCCTACAACTCTGGCTGTTTTAGTTTTTGCATTTTCAGAATCAGATTGCTTATCATTAGAACAGCTATAGGCTGAAAAAAGGGAACTTATAAAAAAAAGGATGCCTAATAAGGCTTTATTTTTTATCATAATTTTTAATTTAAACTTGTTGTTTTTAATTTTTAATTAGAATGAAAATAACACCTTATTAGGCATAACTTTATATTTTGAGATTTTTTTTTAGTTTACATCCCACCAAACTTTCCCTAACCAATCATTCTTTCCTCCTAATCTGGATACTGCATCTAAATAGTTTTTTTCATTTTTCTGCATTTCATCATTTGGATAATACAAACGTGTGGGCACAACACCGCCAGTTCCGGAATCTGAATTTGTTATTGGTATTAAATGAGGATATCCGGTTCTTCTCCAGTTTGAATATCCTTCGATACTATTAAACAAGTAGGTAATCCAAATTTGTGTGGCTATTTGTTCTTTTTCTGTTCCTGCCAATAAAGGTTTAGCATTTACATAAGCATCGATACTTGCCTGACTTGCTGGAGCTGCGCCATAAATCTCTAATTGCTTAATTCCTGCTTCAACACCTTTTTTGTAATAATCTGCGGCAGAGCCTGAAACCCATCCTCTAAAAGCAGCTTCTGCTAATAACAATTGACTTTCTGAATAACTTACGTGCAAAAACGGAGTTGTTCTTAATTTTAAATAAGACTGTATACCAGAGGCTGAATTTGATCCTCCAGGAAGCTCCCATCTAAACACTCCCGGTTTAACCCCTTCATATAATGTTTCGCCCGGCTGTAATGCTGCTCCGGGAACTACACTACTGCTTGTTTTAGGAGTAGCGATCATAGTCAGCCTTGGATCTCCGTTATTTTTTAGATAATCTATTAGTAACGAACTAAAGTGATCTCCCTGCTCATTTCCTATAAAACCATAAGACAATCCGTTTCCTCTGTAATCCAGTCTGGCAGGATCATCACTAAAAGGAAAATCTAAATGCTGCATAATACAGTTATCAGCATTACTTTCAAAAACTCCATTTTGAAACGCTGCTTTTGCTTGTTTTTCTGCTTCGGCGGGATTTACTTCAGAAATTCTCATTGCCGCACGCAAACGCATGGTGTTGGCTAATTTTTTCCATTTTGAAACATCCCCTTTATAAAACAAATCTCCTTTTATAAGATCTTTTCCAACATTTAATTGATTATAAGCTTCATCTAATTCTTTAAAAAAAGAAGCATAAATATCTTGTTGTTTATCATATTTAGGCGTTACAATTCCTTTAGAAAAAGCTAAACCGGCTTCTGAATAAGGTACATCTCCATAAATATCAGTCAATCGCTGTGCGATCATCACTCTCATAACTTTAGCGACAGCATTCATGTTTACAGCCGAAGCATCTTTACCGGTTACATCGAGAATATCTACAACACTTTTCATTTCGTGAGCATACACGTTTCTCCATAAAGCAACGGCATATTCCTCTGAATTATTAAACTTGCCACCGTAGTTTGTTACTGCCCACGAACCTGAATAATGCTGTACAAAACCTCCGGCATATATTAAATTGGTTCTGTGCTGATAGTATCCGTCTCCGGACATACACAATTGGGTAAATGTAAGCTGACCCGCCGGATTTGCGGATAACGCCACGGGATCTTTTTCCAGTTCGTCAAAATTTTCTGTACAGCCAACTACCGTAAACACTGCAAGCATGGCTATTATATATTTGATTTTCATAATTTACTTTTTTAGAATGTAATTTTAATATTAAAACCATACGATTGTCTTGATGGTAATGATCCATACTCAAAACCTTGTCCGTTTCCTGAAGTATACATGGACTCCGGATCAACGTTTGGCAAATCTTTATTGAATGTCAATAGATTTCTTCCAAATACAGAAACATAGATTGAATTTATTTTTGCTCCGCCAAAAACACTTTTAGGAATAGTATATCCTAAGCTTACTTCTCTTAATTTCACATACGAAGCATCATAAATAAACGGCGCCGGAGTAGCATCTGTAACTTGTCTCCAATATTCCTGAGGATCTACAGGTTTGGTGTTTTTTACATAAACAGGATTCTCAGCTGTTCCAGTATTTACCACTGCATTTGCTACATAACCACCTGTAGGAACCCAACTGTTTATATCAAAATTAGGATCAGCTGCTGCAGCTTGTGTTCTTGCAGCAATATAAGCATCCCTTCCTTCTGTGGTAATATCTAACAATCCTCTTGTTGCAGCAACTGAGTTTGTCATAGAATACACATCCATACCAAATTTCATGTCTAATAAAAACTGAAGAGTAATTCCTTTATACGAAAATCTATTGGTTAAACCCGCTGACCAATCCGGAACTCCTTTTCCTAAAGCTACTTTAGTATCTGTGTATAGAGGCATACCATTTGCACCTACAATCATTTCGCCTGAAGGCGTTCTTTGAAAATCTTTTCCAATGATAGTACCGTATTTGCCTCCAACCTGAGCTACAATTGCAGCATTAGCCCAACGAGCCTCAGAAATAGTATAGGTATTAATTTCAGGATGCAAAGAAAGGATTGAGTTTTTATTCTTAGAAAAATTCAAATCAATTCCCCACTCGAAATCCTTAGTTTTTATTGGTGAACCGGATAAAAAGATCTCAATACCTTCGTTACGTAATTCTCCTGCATTTACCGAAAGAAATTCATATCCTGATGTTGATGAAGAAGCTAAATCAAGTGTCTGATCAGCTGTATCTTCACGATATACAGTGATATCTGCTTTTAATCTGTTTTTGAAGAAAGCCGTTTCTAAACCAAATTCGATTCCTGTTTTTGACTGAAAAGTCAGGTTTGCATTTGGTGCCGATGTATTCTTAACATTTACTACACTTTGTCCGTCGTAAGAAGAATACGTCGTATAGTTTAATGCATTTTTATAAGCACCCGGAGCATTCGAAACTTTTGCCCACGAAGCTCTTAATTTTCCATAAGAAAAAACATCACTCTGAATCTTAAATGCATCCGAGAATACAAAACCTAATGAAGCTCCCGGATAAAAAGCGTCTTTATTAATAACACTAAACCAGTCATTTCTTCCTGTAAACTCAGCATATAAATAACCTTTATAATCAAACTTTGCAGAACCGTAAACAGAATTTGTTCTTGTTCTGGTTTCTATAGGTGCATTTATTGTCTGAGTTGAAAAATTACTGATAAATTCTGTTCCCGGCTGAATAATATTGGTTCCTTCACTAGAATTTTCTGATCTTCTAAAATCTCTTCTGTTTGCTCCTAAAATTCCTGAAAATGTCAAATCTGTAGCTAATTTTATTTCGCTAAAGGTGGCAATAACATCCGTATTCATTTCAGAAACACTAATATCACCCACTCTAAGATAGCCGGTATCTCTTCCTGGCCATGTACTTCCCGGCACCATGAAATCTTTAGAACCAAAAACATAAGTATCTAAACCGGTTCTAAAAGTCAATCCAACCCATTTTTCAAGCTGATAGGTTCCCGCAACATTCCCTGTAAAACGATTTTTCGTAGTAGAGTTGTGATTTGCATTTACAGTTAAATAAGGGTTCAATTGATAAATATTGTTATTCCATTTATAAACTTCTCCTGTCTCCGGATTACCATAATTTTGCAACCACGCCTGATCGATATTAGGAGCCAGACCGCTTAAGGAATAACCAACATTGTTTGGCGAATCCCCCAATCCCGGTCGGTTGTTGGTAGTTTCGACCATATAATTCACATTAGCATCCAAAGTAAATTTATCTGATTTTAAAGTACCATTTAAAGTCGCATTGTTTCTTTCTAATCCGGAATTAGGAACAACATCATCATTTTTCATATTATTAAATCCAAAACGAAGGAATGCATTTTCACTTCCGCCAGAAAGAGCAATTCCGTTTGTAGTTGTAACTCCGGTCTTAAAAAAATCCTGAATATTGTTATCCACTTTAGCATAAGGTCGCATAGAGCCATCAAATATTTTTACCTGAGTTCCTACATTATTAGAAAATTTAGGTCCCCACGCACTGGTTGTATATCCGTAAATTTCAGTAGGTGCTTTTGTAGGATCCGGCAAAATCCCTCGATTTCCTGTACCATACTCATCCTGAAAATCGTCATATTTCGCATTAACGCGATCAAAACTAACACCGCTTGTTAGCTCTACTTGCAATTTTCCTTTACTTCCTTTTTTAGTTGTAATTAAAATTACTCCGTTTAACGCTCTTGAACCATATAAAGCTGATGCTGCTGCACCTTTTAATACAGTAAGACTCTCAATATCATTTGGATTAATACTTGAAATTCCATCTCCGTTATCTCTTCCGTCAAACCATTTACTGGCTGCAGCACTGTCATTATTCAATCCTGAGTTATCAATAGGAATTCCGTCTACAATATAAAGTGGCTGGTTACTCTCACCTATACTCGAAATTCCTCTAATAATTACTCTGGCACTTCCTCCTGCTCCTGTGGCTGGCATAGAAATATCAACACCGGCAATCTTACCTGAAAGTCCCGACGCTACATTTGTTGTAATCACTTTATTAAGCTGATCACCTTTAATGTCCTGAACTGCATATCCTAATTCTTTTTTCTGCCTCTTGATACCCAAAGCGGTAACGACAACTTCATTTAGGTTTTGTGCATCTTCTGTCAGAACCACATTTACTGTAGATGATTCTGCTACAGTGGCAGTCTTCGTTTTAATTCCGATATACGAAAAAACAAGTATATCACCTGCCGATGCTTGTATCGCATATTTTCCGTCATAATCAGATTGGGTTGCAGTTTTCGTACCCTGAATAATAATACTTACTCCCGGCAGCGGCAATCCGTTTTGATCGCTTACTAAACCTTTGATTGTTTTTACCTGAGCAAGCGATACCTGCGCCGTAAACACAAACATAAAGATTAACATAATTTGTTTCATTTTATCATGGTTTTGTTGGTTAAGCGATAAATTTATTGTTAAAATTAACATAAATAAAACATTTTAAACATACAGCACAAAACCTTAAACGAACGACACAAAACAATCAACAATATGTTTTACGAAAACGATATCCCACAGAGATAATATAAAATATATCTTTTTTTATAAAATTTTATTCAAAAGAATTGTGTTTTACCCAGTAATTGTTTAAAGTTGCACAATATTTCCAGAGAAGAAATTTTACAATACTAAATCACCAAACTAAAGTTGACAGAAATCCAAAAATTAAAATTTGATATTAAGCTTAAAAATCATGTTTGGTTTTGGGGAAGTTACTTTACCCTTAACTTTTTAAGATGGGGAGCTTACTTTAATGATTATCCTTATTCGTTTAAATCAAATTTAATTGAGTTCTCTTTGCATATACCTTTAGTATATTTTAATCTTTTTGTTTTGGTGCCAAAATATGTATTGAAACAAAAGTATATTCCATATACCCTCGCATTAATAGCAAGCCTTTTTGGCATCTATCTGCTCAAAACAGTTTTGACCTATTATATTATATCCGAAAATATTTGGCCGGAAGCCAATAGAGAATATCATCCTTTTGATATTAATCATATTCTGGCCGTTTGTATAGGAGAGTTATATGTGCTGGCTATGGCTTCATCAGTTTATCTCACTTTAACATGGCTTCGGGAAAGAGAACGAAACCGGTCTTTAAGAGAAAATCAGTTCAAAATCAAATTGAAATACCTTGAAAATCAAATTCAGCCGCATTTCTTTTTCAATACATTAAATAATTTATATGCCTTGTCATTAGAATCTTCTGATAAGGTTCCGGATGTTATTATAAAACTATCAAATTTGATGGAATATGTTTTATATGATGTAAAAGGCACCAAATTTGTTCCATTAATTAAAGAGATTGATTACATTCAGAATTATATCGAAATCGAAAAGTTACGCTTTGATAATGTAGAAGTTACAGTCAATCTCGAATCGAATATAGAAGATGTTGTTGTACCTCCTTTAATATTCATCTCATTGGTCGAAAACGCCTTTAAACACGGAGGAATTAACAACAATAACTTAAAAATTAAGATAAATTGTAAGGTTATCGACAATAAAATGTTAGATTTTGAAATCCTAAATAATTTTGTAAATTCACAAAATCTTAATGCCAAAGGCGGAATTGGTTTAGTAAATACCAAGAAAAGATTAAAATTAATTTACAAAAACGATTTCAGTTTAAAACACACAACAAAACTAAACTACTATATAATCCGTTTGCAAATACCTATTGATAATGAAAATTAAATGCGTGTTGATTGACGATGAGCCATTAGCTATCAAAGTCCTGCAAAATTATTTTACCAATTTTACAGATTTTGAAGTCATCGGTACATTCAATAATTCTCTGGAAGCGCTTGATTTTATAAACAGTACTGCTGTTGATGCCGTATTTCTGGACATCAACATGCCTATGATGACAGGTTTTGAACTCATTAGCCTGATCGAAAATAAAACCAAAGTTATTATAACAACTGCTTTTAGGGAATTTGCTGCAGAAAGTTACGATCTTGATGTTCTGGATTATTTAGTAAAGCCTATCCCACTGCCCAGATTTATAAAATGCATTAATAAAATCACTACCGAATACAATTTAAAAAACAATATTAAAGTCGAAACTACAAAAGGCGATTCTCATATTTTTATCAAAGTCGATAAAAAAATGATGAAAATTAATATTGAAGAAATTCTATTTGTCGAAGGAATGAAGGAATACATCAAAGTAGTGACTCCTGATAAAACCTATATTACCCATAAATCACTCACCTCTTTGTCAGAAGAATTACCTGCAGATCGCTTTTTGCGCATCCATAAATCTTACGTAATTGCATTAAATAAAGTAAAATCTATCGAAGGAAACCGCATTCAGATCCAATCTTACACCATTCCGATAGGGAGAAATTACAGCAAAGAGGTCAAAAACAAAATTTTAGAATAAACTTTAACTATTAAATTCATTTTCTAAGTCGGTATAAATTAACACATTGTTGAAAAAATGATGCCGTTGGTTTAAATTTAACATTATTTGTGCCTTTTTATTTTTTTTTGATATACTTAACAAATATATTTACGGTCTTCAAAAAACAATAAAATAAAAAAATTAACCTCTTAAATTATGAGTTCAGAAAATGTTCAAACCAAATGGGGACAGTTTATCTCGTTGATAATTGTTTTCTTCTTTTGGGGTTTTGTTGGTTCTGCCAATGATATCCTGATTCCCGTATTCAAAAAAGTCTTTACTTTATCTCAGGTTCAATCACAATTAGTGGCCTGGGCATTTTATGCAGCGTATTTCGTAGGATCTATGATCTTCTTTTTAGTATCATTAAAATTAGATGTTTTACAAAAATTCGGATATAAAAAAACCCTTTCTGCCGGTTTACTTCTTTCAGCAGTTGGATCATTTTTATTCATTCCTGCTGCAACAATGGAAAGTTTTCCATTTTTTCTAACTGCCTTATTTACCGTAGGTTTAGGATTTTCAATCCAGCAAATTGTAGCCAATCCGTTGGCTATTAAAATGGGAAGTCCCGCAACAGGAGCGCACCGTTTGACTTTAGCCGGAGGTATCAACTCTTTTGGAACAACAATTGGAGCAATTTTACTAGGAATCGCTTTATTTGGAATGGGCGATAACAAAAATACATCACTTTCATTAGAAGATATTAAACTGCCTTTTATCATCTTAGGACTTGCTTTTATTGCAGTTGCTATTTTCATGAACTTCTCGAAAATCGAAGATCCTGCAAAAGAAGAGGAAGTAGTAGTTAAAGTAGCGCACGAAAAATTCAACATCTCAGATTATCCACAATTATATTTGGGAATGTTAGGTATTTTTATTTACGTTGGTACCGAGGTAACGATCATTAGTAACCTGCCTGCCTTATTACATACTGCTGAATTTGGTAATGTTCTTGAAGATGCCATCGCACCTTTTATTGCCCTTTACTGGGGAAGTTTAATGATTGGACGCTGGAATGGTGGTGTTAACGTTTTCAACACTTCAAACTTAGTAAATACAGCATTAAAATTCATTGTTCCTGCAATAGCTTTTGGAGTTATTATTGGAGCTAACATTTTTGCTGCACACGATGTTTCTGCATTTTACATCTATCCAATCTGGATCTTATTATTTATTGGTGTAAGTTTTGTAGGAGGTAAAAATGCCGGAAAAACGTTAATGCTTTTCGGAATATCAGGATTATTAATGATGCTTGCCGGTTTAGTATGGCCAGATCCATCAATTGCTAAATTCTTCTTTATCTCCGGAGGTTTATTCTTATCGATCATGTGGCCATCGATCTTCGATTTAGCTATCGCAGGATTAGGTAAAAACACAGGAAAAGCATCGTCATTCCTAATTATGATGATTTTAGGAGGAGGAGTTATTCCTTTGGTTCAGGGCGCAATCTGTGATATCGATCATACAAGTCCTGGCGGAATACTAGGTATTACCTGGACACACTTCTCTTACATCGTTCCGTTACTTGGTTTTGCTTATTTAGCATTTTATGGTTTCTATTGCCCTAAAATATTAAAAAGACAAGGAATTAACCATATTGAAGGCGGTGGCGGAGGTCACTAGAACAAGTTAAAAAAACAATAAAAAAATCCCAAATTCCAATCCACAAAGTTGAAATTTGGGATTTTTTTAATTCGAAAAAGAAAAAACTTAGTCCCTCAAAACCTTAGTATCTTAGAACCTCTACTTAGCATTAATAACATTACTAAGATTCTTTTTAAAAACACTCTTGTTTTGCTCTGATAATACATAGATGACATCTTTATCCGCATGAACAATAACTTTGTCAATATCCGCCTCTAAAAGGGCTTTTGGATCTTTAATTTTCAATGTACAGGCACCATCAAAAAAGCCATCATCCTCAATTATCTTTTTTGCTTCCAAAATTGTTCCATCACTTAAAACTGCCGAAATAGTCATCGTTTTATTGAGTGTTTTCGAATAAAACCCATCCATTACCAGCAATAACCTATAATTGTTTTTCAATTCCGGTCCCTTAAACTCATGGCGTGTAATATTATATCGCAGACCTTTTGCCAAAGTTTGAAACTGAACCGAACAATCCAGCTCAAAAGTAGCGACATCACCGTCATCATTGACCGATTTCAATATTTTGGCAGCTTGTGCATTTACAATAAAATTCAGGAAAAAAAACACCATAATTAAGATTAGTTTTTTCATATATACTTCAATTTGAGATATATAAAAGTAAAAAAAAATCGCCATCTTATTTTAAAAGATGACGATTTTTTAAATCTTAAGTACCTGTGTATTACTTATTTCCTTTTTCGAAATCAGCTACAAACTGAGCCAATCCAATATCAGTCAAAGGGTGTTTCAATAATCCGTAAATTGCAGAAAGAGGTCCTGTCATAACATCTGCACCAATTTTAGCACAGTTTACAATATGCATTGTATGACGTACCGAAGCGGCCAAAATTTGAGTTTCATAACCGTAGTTATCATAGATTTCTCTAATTTCCTGAATTAAATTCAAACCATCAGTAGAAACGTCATCCAAACGACCAATAAAAGGAGAAACATAAGTTGCCCCTGCTTTTGCAGCCAATAAAGCCTGACCTGCAGAAAACACAAGTGTTACGTTGGTTTTAATTCCTTTATCAGAAAAATATTTTGCAGCCATTACACCTTCTTTAGTCATAGGTAATTTAACTACGATTTGATCATGTAATTCAGCCAATTCTTCACCTTCTTTGATCATTCCATCATAATCCAGCGCATTAACTTCAGCACTTACATCACCTTCAACAAGATTACAAATGTCAACATAATGCTTCAAAATGTTGTTTTTTCCAGTGATTCCTTCTTTTGCCATCAACGATGGATTAGTTGTTACACCATCCAAAACACCTAAAGCTTGTGCTTCTTTAATCTGAGCTAAATTAGCCGTGTCAATAAAAAATTTCATAATTATATCTATTTAATTGTGTTCAGTTTTTGGGCGTTCCCTAACGGTCGGGCTCTCGGCTATATCTTTTGTTCCGTTTCACTTCACAAAAGGATGCCGCCTCCATCCCTAACGCAAATTCGGTGCAAAATTACAATTTATAATTTCCATAAAATAAAAAAGTCAAAAATAATTCTAAACACCTAAAATGATAAGAAAAATACCTTTAGTATTAAACTAGTTTTATTTTCGTACTTTTAAAAAATAAAAAATCACCCCTTAAAAGTGCTAGAAGACAATTTCAAACAAGATATAATCAACATCGGGAACATCTCAATTATTCCAAACCTACTGAATGTTATTTGCCAGACTACCGGAATGGGATTTGCAGCAGTAGCAAGAGTTACCGACGAAAGATGGATTACATGCAGCGTTCAGGACAATGTCCTTTTTGGCTTAAAACCCGGAGACGAATTACAAATAAAAACAACAATTTGCGACGAAATAAGACAAAATCCCAAACCCGTAATTATTGATAATGTAAGCGAAGACAAGGAGTATCATGACCACCATACTCCGGCGATGTACAAACTACAAAGCTATATTTCAGTACCAATCATGCGCCAGGACGGAAGTTTCTTTGGGACTTTATGCGCCATAGACCCTAAACCTAACAGCTTAAAAGAGTTTAAAGTACGCGAAATGTTCAACTTATTTGCTGAACTTATTTCGTTTCACCTTGCAGGAATTGAACAAGCAGTAGAAAACAAAAAAGCGCTGGAAGAAAAAACTAACCTACTTGAAAAAACTCAGGTTAAAAAAGATGAAGCAGAAAGATTAAACTCAGATTTCAAGAAAAAACTTATTGAAAAAAATCTTTCACTTGAAAAAATGAATAGCGAACTCGAAGCTTTCAATTACATTTCAAGTCACGATCTTCAGGAACCATTACGAAAAATACAACTTTTTACAGATACCATTGAGCGCGAAGAAGCCGGCAATTTATCAGAAAAAAGCAAAACAGCATTTCATAAAATCAAGACTTCAGCTTTTCGAATGCAAAACCTGATTAATGATCTCTTGATTTATTCTAAAACAAAATTTGACGATAGAAAGTTCGAAGTAAAAGACTTAAACACCATCGCAAAGGATGTTATTGAAGATCTCACCAACGAGTTTGAAAATAAAAATGTACTTTTTGACATCAAAGAATTAGGCAAACTCTCCGTGATAGAATTTCAATTCAGGCAGCTACTATACAATCTGATCAACAATTCATTAAAATTCGCAAGTCCTGACAGGGATTTAATCATAACCCTATCGGCAGAAATCACCAACGGAGAATTAAACAAGCTTGCTCCGCTTACTAAATATTATAAAATAACAATCTCAGACAACGGCATTGGATTTGACCCCTTATATAGCGATAAAATATTTGGCTTATTTCAGGCACTACATACCAAACCGCTAAAAAGCACCGGAATTGGACTTACAATAGTAAAACGAATTATAGAAAATCATCATGGTTTTATAAAAGCCAAGGGAGTTCTAAATCAAGGAGCAAAATTTGAAATTTTTATTCCAATAGAATAGCACAAAAATTTGCTCCTATTTTTTGTATAGTTTATTGAACAGAATTTTTTCTATTCAATTGTTTCAATTCATCTCTGATTTCTTCGAGAACTTTTAGAGTATCTTCTTTATGAATTTCAGCGTTATTGATTTTATCACTCAATGAACCCATTAATTTTCGAATAAGCGACCATACGACAACCAATATTAAAACACCAAATAGAGCTGGCAAATATTCTGCTATTTTTTCCATCTTTTTATAGTTTATAATGATTCATTAACATTTTTTCATACACTTTATCCGGAAGTGCTCGTTTTAAAACAATCGAAAACTTCTGCATAAAAGCGCCTACTTTATAATGTACGTTTGGCTTTTTTTGCTGCATAATTTTATAAACCGCTTCAGCCATTTCATTAGGATTGCTACCTGCATCAACATGTTCGTTCATTGTCGCAAGCGTTTCTCCATATACTTTTTCGTAAGCAGAACCCATTATAACGGGCGCATGATAACGTCCGGATGCAATATTAGTTGCAAAATCTCCGGGTGCAACATTTGTAATCTCAATACCAAATGACTTTACTTCCATTCGCAAAGCTTCAGTAATCAATTCCAAAGCTCCTTTTGATGCGGAATAAACACTGCGGTAAGGCAGTCCCATATAACCGGCAATAGAAGTAATATTAATAATTAAACCAGATTTTTGTTCACGCATTTGCGGCAAAACAGCTTTCATTACTTCAATAGGACCAAAAAAATTGGTTTCAAAATTATTCTTGATTTCCTCGGTAGGAATTTCTTCCAGAGGCCCCGTAATTCCAACACCGGCATTATTAATCACCACATCTAAACGACCTGAATTGGCAATAATTTTATTTACTGCTGATTTTATAGATTCAGCATTGCGAACATCCAATGCAACCAGTGGAAAAACTGAATTCAGTACTTTTTCAGGATTTCTGCTCGTTCCGTAGACCACAAAACCTTTTTTTTGCAAAAATTCTCCAATAGATTTTCCAATCCCTGAGGATCCTCCGGTAATTAAAACGACTTTATTCATTTTGAAAAGTTATGAGTTTTGAATTATAAGTTATGCGAGATCATTATTTTTTTTAAAAAACACAGAGAACACGAAGGTTATTCGCAGAGTTCACTAAGATTTAAGTTGTGTTTACACAATCTAAACACACAAAGCTTTGCGCTCTTTGCGGTTAAATATTTTTTAATCTCGCAAAGCCGCGAAGTCGCAAAGTTATTCACAAAGCTTTGCGAACTTTTCCTTTTCATAAAACTTAGCATAACAAAAAACAAAAAAAAACTTTGCGCTCTTTGCGGTTAAATCTTCGTACTCCTTGCGGTTAAATTCGACAGCTTTTCCATTTGATCCCTTATTAAGTTCAGGTAAATCTGTTAAAATTGTAACATTCAACAAATAACTTTTAACTTACGAAGTACCAAAAATAAAAAAATCCTCCATAAGGAAGACTAAATTTGATTTAATTATAAAAAAAAATCCCGAAACATCGGGAATAAAAAAATGGCAAGCGACCTACATCGCACCGCTCAACCACGTACCCTTGCTATGTTCCCATCCTGGGGGAGTCTGCAGGAGCTGGTCGTGTAGGACTTGCCGGTGCAAATATACAATCTTTTTATATTTTTGCAAGACCTTTGTTGCTATAAAAATATCATCGTATATTGGCTTATTCAAATTTTAAACTATGAAAAATTATAACTTCCTAGCTGTCATTTTATTAGGAATCACATTAATTGGATGTGGAGATAAAAATAAAGGTGAAAATTCTTTATTTAATATTGATGATTCTGCTTTTCCGGCACATTTTACACAAGATAATGCCATTTCTATTGGAATTTTAAACCCAAAATCGAAAGAAATCGATAGCATTGTTTACTTTGTTAGTGATAAAAAAGTGGGAAGTACAAAAGGAGCTTCAAAATTTAATTTCCCCTTAAAAGATCAAAAATTAGGATATCAATACCTAAAAGCAACGGTTTATTTTGGATCTGATTCTTCTGATGCTACCAAAAGAATCGAATTAGTTTCTAACGTTGAACCTAAACCATTAAAATATAAAGTCGTAAATACTTACGCTCATGACACACTTTCTTTCACAGAAGGTTTAGAGTTTTACAAAGATACTTTATACGAAAGTACCGGTCAGGAGGGCGCATCATATTTAAGAAAGTACGATTACAAAACAGGAAAAATTTACAAACAAATTGATCTTGATAAAAAATATTTTGGTGAAGGCATTACTTTTATCAATGGAAAATTATTTCAGTTAACATGGCAAAACAAAACTGGTTTTATCTATGATGCTAATACTTTAAAACTGGAAAAAACCTTTGCTTACGAAAAAGATATTGAAGGATGGGGAATGACCAATGACGGAAAATACATTTACCAAACCGATAAAACAGAGAAAATCTGGAAAATGGATCCTGCAACTCAAAAAATGGTAGATTACATAAATGTGTACTCAGGAACTTCAAAAATTAAAGCGATCAATGAGCTGGAATGGATTAACGGAAAAATCTATACCAATGTATGGTTTAAAGACGCTATTGCTGTCGTAAACCCAACATCTGGAGCCGTTGAGGGAATTCTAGACATGTCTGGTTTGAGAAAATTTATGGATGACAAAATTACCAAAGATGATGTTTTAAACGGAATTGCTTACAATCCTAAAACTAAAACTATTTTCGTAACAGGGAAAAACTGGAGCAAAATGTTCGAAATAACGGTTTCCGAATAAACTAAAAATAAATTCAATATTAAACACGAATTTCACAGATTTCACGGATTAGTTCGTGATAATTTGTGAAATTTGTGTTTTAAAACAATATCAATAATGACGACATTAATTACCAACATACAAGAACTGCTTCAGGTTCGTGAAACTTCAATTTCTAAAGTTTCGGGTGCAGAAATGGCTATTCTTCCTACCATAAAAAATGCTTTTTTACTTATAAAAGATAATGTAATTGAGGATTTTGGTGCAATGGATAATGTTCCTGAAATCAAAGCAGATAAGGTAATTGATGCTAAAGGCCGGGTTGTACTTCCAACATGGTGCGACAGCCACACTCATATTGTATATGCAGGAAATCGCGAACAGGAATTCGTAGACCGCATTAACGGATTTACGTATGAAGAAATCGCGAATCGTGGAGGCGGGATTCTAAATTCGGCCAAGAAACTCAACGAAACTACAGAAGAAGAAATTTACGAGCAGTCAAGAATTCGATTAGAAGAAGTCATGCATTTAGGAACAGGAGCTGTAGAAATAAAATCCGGATATGGCTTAACTATTGAAGGAGAACTCAAAATGCTTCGCGTTATTAAAAAACTGGCAGAGAATTATCCCATCGAAATAAAAGCCACTTTTCTTGGCGCACATGCTTTTCCTTTACACTATAAAGACAATAAAGCGGGTTATATAGATGAAATCATCACCAAAATGCTGCCCGAAATTGCCCAAAATAAATTAGCGGATTATGTTGATGTCTTCTGCGAAACAGGTTACTTTTCTGTAGAAGAAACAGAGAAAATTATGCAGGCGGGAATTCAATTTGGCTTAAAGCCAAAAATTCACGTCAATCAATTCAATTCTATTGGCGGAATACAAGCCGGAATTAAATTTAAAGCCGTTTCTGTAGATCATCTTGAAATTATGAACCCCGAAGATATCGAAGCTTTAAAAAACACGGAAACGATGCCTGTCGCATTACCATCATGTTCGTATTTTTTAAGTATTCCTTACACACCAGCAAGAGAAATGATTAAAGCCGGGCTTCCATTAGCCTTAGCAACCGATTTCAATCCAGGTTCTACTCCGTCCGGAAATATGAATTTTGTGGTGGCAACAGCCTGTATCAAAATGAAAATGACCCCTGAAGAAGCCATAAATGCAGCAACTATAAACGGCGCGTATGCAATGGGAATTTCAGAAACTCACGGAAGTATTACCAAAGGCAAAAAAGCCAATTTGATCCTCACAAAACCTATTTCATCATACTACCAGATTCCATACGCTTTTGGCAGCAATCTAATAGAAAGTGTTTTTATCGAAGGTGAAATTTTAGGATAAAATAAAAACTGAAGAAAAAGAAGCCAGAAATCAAGCTTTTATTTTTGAACCATTAAGAGATTAAGTTTCATTAAGCTGTAAAAACTTTATTTTTCTTAATCTCTTAATGGTAAAAAAAAATAATAGTTCCGTTAGAATCTATTCTTCTTTTTATCAAAAACAACCAACTTTATCCCATAAAAAAAGGTCTGTGAAACTTCACAGACCTTTAATATTTTAGTGGTATTATTACCTAAGCGATAATTGTATTATCTTAAGTTAAAACTAGTTTTAGAAACTAATTCATCATTATCAAAAACATTGATAAAATAAGCTCCCTTAGCAAAATCTTTACCTGGTAAATCTTCACTTACGTTAACTGTTTTGTTTTCGTACTTAACAGTAGTTTTAAAACTATAAGTTAAAGTATTATCACCAAAACTTTCTGTTTTCTTATCTCCTAAAACATTGTTTTTAGAATCGATAACTTGTACATAATACGTTTTATCACCAGATTTAGCGATTTGGTTTTCAGCTACAGTAAAACTAATTTTTAAAACATCAGCACGGCTTGCTTTATCAGTTTCAATTTGTTTTCCAGAACTTCTTAATTTATAAGCAGAAGTTTTAGTATTCAAGATTGATAATTTAGCCCCTTTTTCAACAGTCTTAGCCAATTCTTCGTTTTGACCTACAAGTACTTCATTATATTTTTTAGATTCACCTAAAACTACAATTGTACTGTCTCTTTGAGTTGTTAAAACACCATTTTGCTTTTTTAGCTCATCGTTTTCAGCAACTAAAGTTTTCATTTTACCTTGCATTGCCTGAACCTGAGATCTAAATTTAGATACATCACCTTTTGATTTATTTAAATCATCCATCAAGGCTACTACTTTATCTCTTTCCTGAATTAATTCATCAGACATAGAAGTGTTTTCAGCGATTGCAGCATCATAAGTTGTTTTTAACTCCTGCAGATCTTTCATTACAGATTCTTTCTCTGTTAATGTTGTTGTAAGTTCAGTTTTTGTTACATCTGAATCTGACGACAATTTAAAAATATACACTAAGCTACCAATTAGTAGGACTGCTAAAACTGCGATTACCGCTTTTAGACTTGAGTTGTTTTTCTTTGGGTTTTCCATATTTAAATAATTTTCTTTAAAACAAATTTAAGAATTAATATAAGGTTATAACGTAAGTTACTACAATTATATTATTTTTGGAAAATAAATTTTTTTCATGGAGAAATTAGTCCCGTTTACTATCAATGATTTAGCAAAAGTCACAAATCATCGAAGTGGTGAAATAAAGTTTGGAGAAAAGATGATTATCATTCCAAAAGGAGTTGATAAAATCAATTTTCTAAAAGAAAGCGAAGCTAAATATGTACTGTTGGGAATTCCTGAAGATATTGGCGTGCGTGCCAATTACGGCAGGCCTGGCGCAGCATCGGCCTGGGAAAGTGCTATAAAAAGTATTGCCAATATACAGCACAATCGTTTTTCTAAAGGCAGCCAGATTATTATTTTAGGACATATTAATGTCGCGGAAGAAATGCGCGATGTTGAAAATTTGGATTTTAACGATATTGACGATCGCTCAAAATTAAGTCAGCTGGTTGAAAAAGTAGACAAAGAAGTTTCGCACATTATTTTTACAATTATCAAAGCAGGGAAAACTCCAATTATCATTGGCGGAGGTCATAATAATGCTTACGGAAATATAAAAGGTTCGGCTTTAGCCAAAGGAAAACCTATAAATGCTATTAATTTTGATGCCCATTCTGATTTTAGGATCCTGGAAGGCCGCCATAGCGGAAATGGATTTTCTTATGCTTACGAAGAAGGCTTCTTAAAAAAATATTTCATTTTTGGTTTACACGAAAACTATACTTCAAAAAGTGTTTTAGACATTATTAAAAAATTAGAAGACCGCGTTCGTTATAATACTTACGACAGTGTAAATATTCGTAAAGAAAAAGATTTTGACAGAGAGATGGCGTTGGCATTAGAATTTATCAAAACAGATGCTTTTGGTATCGAAATCGATTTGGACGCGATTCCTAACATTGCCAGCAGCGCGATGACAATTAGCGGATTTTCGGTCGAAGAATTACGTCAGTTCATTTCCTTTTTCGGACAGCACAGAAATGCTGCTTACTTGCATATTTGCGAAGGAGCGCCCGATCTTGCCGATTCTCCCAACAATAATTTAATTGGAAAATTAATTGGTTATTTAGTTACGGATTTCATCAAAGCCAACAACGAAAAGCATACTTTATTATAAGATGACTTACTGAAAATGAGTTCATTTGCCAAATAAAACAAGAATCAAATAAACGATTGGTCGAATAAACCTATCTTTGCACAGAATTTTAGTACTTAAAACTAAATTCTTAACACCTAAGATATGTTATTCGAAGATTTATCACTTTCAAAAAGTATACAAAAAGCCGTATTTGAAGAAGGCTACCTAAACCCTACTCCTATCCAGGAACAATCTATTCCGATTGTTTTGGCAGGAAGGGATTTAATTGGTTGTGCCCAAACCGGTACAGGAAAAACCGCTGCATTTGCAATCCCAATCATACATCAATTACACCGAATTGTAGGTTCATCAAAAAAAGCCAAAGTAATTCGTGCCTTAATAGTTACCCCAACACGTGAATTAGCAGTTCAGATTGGACAAAGTTTTGATACTTATGCCAAATATACCAACCTGACGCAATTGACAATTTTTGGCGGAGTTTCGCAAAATCCTCAGGTTGACACACTAAAAAACGGAGTTGACATTTTGGTGGCAACACCGGGAAGATTGCTGGATTTACAAAAACAAGGTTTTCTTGACCTGGATCATTTACACACTTTAGTTCTTGACGAAGCAGATCAGATGCTGGACATGGGCTTTATAAATGATGTAAAGAAAATTGTAAAACTAACTCCAAAAAACCGTCAGACTTTATTATTTTCTGCAACAATGCCTATTGCTATTCGTGAATTGGCCGAGATGTTTTTGCAAGATCCTGCAAAAGTAGAAGTTTCTCCGGTTTCATCTACAGCAGAAAATGTAGAACAGCGTGTTTATTTTGTGGAGAAAACAGAAAAAAGAAATCTACTATATCATCTTATAAAAAACGAAGATTTATCAAACGTATTGGTTTTTTCAAGAACCAAACACGGAGCTGATAATGTGGTAAAAGCATTGCGCAAAAAAGATATCCCTGCCGAAGCCATTCACGGTGATAAATCGCAAAATGCAAGACAACGTGTTTTAGATGCTTTTAAAAACAAAGAAGTAGGTGTTCTTGTTGCGACAGATATTGCCGCAAGAGGAATTGATATTGACCAATTGCCTTTTGTAATTAACTTTGATTTACCTAATATTCCTGAAACCTACGTACATAGAATTGGACGTACTGGACGTGCCGGAAACGGAGGAGTTGCAATTTCGTTTTGCAGTAAAGACGAACATGGTTACTGGAAAGACATTCAGAAATTGATAAAAGTAGACGTAAAAACGATTACGGATCATCCTTATCAATGGCACGCGGGAAGTCCTGAAGCAACAGAAGAAAAACCCAAAAATTCTAACCGAAGCGGTGGCGCCCATAAATCAAGAAAATCAAACGCTTCTAAGCAAAATAAAAAGCGCTGGTATTAATTTACCGCTAACAAGTAAAAACACTAATTTCACAAATCGACATTTGTGAAATTAGTGTTTACTTTTTTTGTGCTTGTCTCGTTTTTTGATTCATATATTAAGTAGCTTATAATCTTAAACAGCTTAACAGGCTCAAAAGGTTTAATGATAATATCATTCATACCGGATGAAATTGCTTCATCGGTTATTTCCCCTTTATCAAAAGCAGTCAATGCTACGATAGGTGTTTTTATATCTTTTAAACGAATTCTTTTAGTCGTTTCAAATCCATTCATTAACGGCATATTAATATCCATTAAAATAAGATCAAAATCTTCTTTATTTAGGATTTCCAAAGCTCCAAAACCGTCGTCTACTACTTTACAGATATAATTATTCTTTTCTATAATTTTCTTTGTCACCAGTTGATTGATGAGATTATCTTCGACTATCAAAATTTTATAAACTTCACTTGAAGTCAAATCTACTTCGATTTCATCTATAATGTTTTTTGTTTTTTGCGGATCATATTCAAAAGGAATTACAAAAGAAAATGAAGTTCCCTCGCCTATATTACTTTTTAAATTAATTGTGCTTCCAAAAAGCGCCAACAATCGTGTTACAATGCTAAGCCCTAATCCTGTTCCCTGATAATCTTCGTCTTTCCTGCCTACCTGAACAAACTTTTCAAAGATTTTACCCTGATCTACAATTGCAATTCCTACCCCATTATCTTTAATTAAAAAATCAAGAAAGTACATTTTTGACTCTATATTAATGAGTTTTACAATAATTTCGACTTCACCATTTTTAGTAAATTTTAATGCATTACTTACTAAATTCATCAAAATCTGGGCAAGTCGTAATTTATCTCCAATTAAATATTCCGGAATTTTAGGATCTATAGATACAGAAATTTTATTATTGTTTTTTTGAGACAAAAAAGACAGAGAATTTTTGATCATGGTAATTTCATCTGAAATGTTAAATGTCAGATTTTCTAATACCACTTTATTTTCTTCGATTTTATTAATTTGAAGAATGTCGTTTACCAAGGACAATAAATATCGCGCTGAAAATTTCAAAGAACTTAAATGTTGGCTCTTTGATAATTCCTTATGCTCTTCCAGCAGCATATTAGTAATCCCTACTACACCATACAGTGGAGTACGCAATTCATGGCTTATGGTCGAAATAAATTGAGTTTTGAGCAAAGAGGCTTCTTCTGCGATTTCTTTTGCTTTTAAAAGCTCCAAATTATGTTTTTTCTTAAACCTGATATTTTTGATCAGGGTAATAATCAGAAAAAGAAGTATGAGCGAAATCACTATAAACAAAATGACAATGATCCTCGATTTTTTCAGGCTTTGATATTGTGAATCTTTTTCATTCTCTATTTTATCAATTTGTCTTTTGTACTCATTTAACTCGAGATTAAAACCTGCAATAGAAGCTCGCTTGAGTTTTTCCTTATTAGTCATTTCATCTCTGATCGTACTATAAGCAAGCATATTTTTATAAGCGCCCTCAAATTTACCAATCTTATTTAAAAACTTCGAATATTCTAAATAAGCATATAACAAATCTGTTTTTTCATGAATAGATTCCCCGTAAGAAATAGCTTTTAAAAAATATTTATTGGCCTTAGCATTTTGATTTTTATTTGACCAATACATTCCATTCAAAAAATTCAAGGCCACATCGTTTGATTTTCCTTTTAAAGCATTCTGATTTTTATTGATATAGTTCAGGTAAGGTAATCCGTCAGCATAGTTTCCAATCTTAAAATAGGACCAAACAATATTAAGGTTTGTGATAGCAACTTCTCCAGAATACTTTGCATGTTCGCCATATTTTAGTGATTCTTTATAATAAGCAATTCCGTCAGTATATCTTTTTTTTTCAAAAAAACATAAATTACCTAAATTACTGGTAATCATCATTTTTAAATTAACAATATTAGATCTTTTAGCATAAGATAAAGCTTTATGGTAAAAAAAATCTGCTTTATCGACTTCACCCAGCTCATGAAAGTTAATCGCTATTATATTATAATTCCTCGAAATTAACGTATCATTTTTTATATTGAAAGCATGTTGTAAAGCTATACCGGATTTCTCTAAAGACTTTTCATAATTGGTATCATCTAAATAATCACAGGCCTCCTGGGTTAAATTTTTAATTTTTTCATTTGATGCAATATTAGTCTGAGCAAATAGCTTAGGACAAAATAAATGCATACAAACAAAAACTAAAAAATAAAACCTGTAATAAGACATAAATTTGGGGGAAATGTTTATTCAAATATACATTATTATAACTTTAAAATAACAGTATGTTTTTCATAATGAAAGTAATACTAATCAATATTTTTATCTCTATTATTTTGATTCTTACCAATTACAAATAGCACCAAATAAAAAACCGTAATGAAAGTTATCATTACGGTTTTTTTATTTTAAAGTATCAACTAATTTATGAACTAAACTTCTTCAAGTCCTTCTATGCTGTCTTCTTTATCATCTTCCCATTGTCCTACAACCGAAGTCGCCAAAGCATTTCCTAAAACATTGGTAGCGCTTCTGAACATATCACAGAAATGATCAATTGGCAGGATTAAAGCAATTCCTTCTACAGGAATTTTAAACATACCACAAGTAGCTGCAACAATAACCAAACTCGCCCTTGGTACACCGGCAATACCTTTACTGGTCAACATTAAAACCAAAAGCATAGCCATTTGTGTTCCCAGATCTAAATGAACCCCATAAAACTGAGCAATAAAGATACTGGCAAAAGTCATGTACATCATACTTCCGTCAAGATTAAACGAATATCCTAGCGGTAACATAAAGGCAACAATTTTATCCTTTACACCAAACTCTTCCAGTTCTTCCGTTAATTTAGGAAAAACAGCCTCGCTACTAGTTGTTCCAAAAGCAATTGCCAATGGTCCTATAATACGTCTTAGCAATTCCGTCATTCTTCCCTTCAGGAAAATATAACCTACAGCAATCAGGACTACCCACAATGTACTGATTCCGACTAAAAATGATCCGAAAAATTTAAAGTACGTAATAATTAATTCTTCTGCATCCCTAATAGCAAATACACCTGCAATGGCTCCAAATACTCCAATTGGAGCAAAGTTCATTACATAATTTACCATTTTCAGAACAATATGCGATGCTTTATCAAAAGCATTTATAATTGGTTTTACCGTACTTCCCAATGAAGCCGCAGCTAATCCAAAAAAGATAGAAAAAATTACAATTTGTAAAATCTCATTGGTTGCCAATGCTTCAAAAAGACTTTTAGGAACAATGTGTTCTACAAAATTTTCAACAGATAATATTTTTGTTTTAGCTGTAACCTCAGATGCTGCAGCCATATCTACGTGATCTAATTTTAAACCTACTCCGGGCTCTAAAAGATTTACATAAAACAATCCAATCAATAAGGATATAAAAGAGGCTGTAAAAAACCATCCAAGAGCTTTTCCTCCAACTCTTCCCACTGTTTTTATATCTCCCAATTTAGCAATTCCTACTACTAAGGTGGTAAAAACCAAAGGAGCGATAATCATTTGCACTAATCTGATAAAGATTGTGGCAAGCATTTTTATTTTATTACTAAAAGACAGTGCAGCTTCCTGCGAAATTGAATTGTGAATCACAATTCCTAAAGCTGCTCCAAGCACCATTGCAATTACGATTTGTCCAGTTAATCCTTTAAGAAATGATTTTTTTTTAGTTTCTGTTACTTGCATTAATTTGTTTTATTTAGAATTAAAATATTAAGACCCTCACTGCCTTAATTTTTATTAATATGTTTTGTTGATTAAATAAAAATCAGCCAAAACAATTGCCGCCATTGCCTCAACAATAGGCACGGCACGAGGCACAACACAAGGATCATGACGACCTTTACCCGTCATGGGTGTTATGTTTCCTTTATTATCTAATGAATCCTGGGTTTGCATAATTGTTGCAACAGGTTTAAAAGCTACTCTAAAATAAATATCCATTCCGTTGCTGATTCCTCCCTGAATTCCTCCTGAAAGATTCGTTTTTGTAGTTCCGTCAGGATTGTATAAATCATTGTGTTCACTGCCTTTCATTTCAGAACCAGAGAAACCGCTTCCGTATTCAAAACCTTTTACTGCATTTATAGAAAGCATTGCTTTTCCTAATTCAGCGTGTAATTTATCAAAAACAGGTTCGCCTAACCCAACCGGAACGTTTTGAATGACACAAGATACAACACCGCCAACAGTATCACCTTGTTTACGAATATCACGAATATATTCTTCCATAATCGCCGCCGACTTTTCGTCAGGGCAACGAACAGGATTACTTTCTATCTTAGAAAAATCTAAATCCTGGTAAGGTGTGTCTAAATGAATTGGACCAACAGAAGAAACATAAGCATTAATTTTAATTTGCGGTAACATTTGCTTTGCAATTGCTCCTGCTACTACTCTGCTTGCCGTTTCACGCGCAGAACTTCTTCCGCCGCCGCGATAATCACGAAAACCATATTTTTGGTCGTATACATAATCAGCGTGACTTGGTCTGTAATTGTCTTTTATATGAGAGTAATCATCAGATTTTTGATTGGTATTCGGGATGATAAAACCTATTGGTGTTCCGGTAGTTTTACCTTCAAAAATACCAGATAAAAACTGCACTGCATCCGGTTCTTTACGTTGTGTTACAATTGCTGATTGTCCCGGTTTTCTTCTGGACATTTCAAGTTCAATTGCTTCTAAATCAAGTTCAATTCCTGATGGACAACCATCAATAATTCCGCCTAAAGCTTCACCATGAGATTCTCCAAATGTTGTAACTTTATAAAGGGTGCCGTAGCTATTTCCTGCCATTGTAATTTGTTTTGAGCAAATGTAAGTTTTATGAATTAAATTAAAAAATTTAAAATTAGTATTATTAACTAAAGGTTAAGGAGTTTAAAAATCACAATTTATTAAAATTGTAGCCAAATTGGTAACCTTTTGATAAAATATCTCTGACGAAAGTTTCTTTTATTTGCTAAACTTCAAAAAAAGAAAAATTGAAAAAACGAAATGTTGAATTGGTCGTTCTCTCAGATGTTCATTTGGGAACTTACGGAAGTCACGCTAAAGAACTAAACAACTACTTATCAAGCATTAAACCCAAAACATTAGTCTTAAACGGCGATATAATTGATGCCTGGCAGTTTCGAAAATCATACTTTCCAAAAGCACATTTAAGAGTCATTCAGCGCATCATCGGGATGGCATCTAAAGGAACAAAAGTGTATTATATCACTGGAAATCACGACGAAATTCTTCGAAAATTCAGCGATATGAATATGGGAAATTTTTCTCTGGTCGATAAATTAGTTTTAGAATTAGACGATAAAAAAGCCTGGATTTTTCACGGAGATGTTTTCGATGCTTCGGTTCAGCATTCAAAATGGATTGCAAAACTAGGCGGATTAGGATACGATTATCTCATTTTAAGTAATCGATTTGCCAATTGGTGTTTAGCAAAACTAGGGCGTGAACCGTATTCTTTTTCTAAAAAAATAAAAGCAAGCGTTAAAAAAGCCGTCAAATTTATTTCGGATTTTGAAACTACGGCCACAGATTTGGCCATCGAAAAAAAATACGATTATGTAATTTGCGGACATATTCATGAACCAAAAATTATCACCAAGGAAAACAAACACGGATCTACCTTATATTTAAACTCCGGTGATTGGGTCGAAAATCTTACTGCATTAGAATATCATAAAAAGCGCTGGAAATTATACTCGTACATTGAAAGCAATTTTAGCGAAGAAGAAAATCTTTTTGAGATGGAAGATATTTTAAGCTCACAGTTAATTTCGTCAATCATCCTTAAAAAATAAGTCTTAAAAACTGCGCCAAAAAAAGCGAAATCCCGCACTACAACTGACACAGAAGTCTTTAACAAAATTTGATCAAAATGTAAAAATGTGAATTATATAACAATTTTTAAAAATAGTATACGTTTCTACATTACACGTAACTGTACATTTGAAAAAAATTTAATAACCATTTTTATGAAAAAAATCATTTTATCTGCCTTCATGCTATTAGGATTAGCATTTACAGCTCAATCACAAGAAATTTCAAAACATGCTTTAGGAGTACGTTTAGGAGATAACAACGGATTTGGTGGCGAGGTATCATATCAATTAGGCTTAAGCCAAAAAAACAGACTTGAATTTGATTTAGGTTTTAGAAATAGTAGTGATGTAGATGCCATTAAAGGAGTTGCTCTTTACCAATGGGTTTGGAACATTGATGGAGGTTTTAACTGGTACGCTGGTGTTGGTGGTGGTATTGCTGCCTGGGACCACGATTACTACAATAACAATTTTAAATATAACGACAGTGGAACATACGTATTTGCAGCTGGAGATATTGGTATAGAATACAGATTTAGCGAAGCACCTATTACACTTTCATTAGATGCAAGACCTGAAATTGGTTCAGGATATTATGACGATGACAATTTTGGATTTGATGTAGGTTTAGGAGTTAAATTTAGATTCTAAAATTAAAACCAAAAAATAATTGTAAAAAGAAATCCTGTCGCTGAAAAACGACAGGATTTTTTTGTTTTTATAGCACTTAATCATTTATCCGCAAAGTGCGCAAGGTTTTCTATATGGCGGGTTTTATAAAAAAGCAAAGTTCGCAAAGCTTTGTATTGAAACAGCTTTGCGAACTTTTTAATTTCCAATTATACTTTAAATAAATAACTTCGCGCACTTTGCGGTTAAATTCAATATCCAACCTAAACAATGCTATTTTATAATAATCTCTTTTTTCGAATGCACTTTTACCACCGTATAAGGATAAGTAATTACCTGCATTGTCATCGCATCTGCAGCAGGATTTACTTCTTTTACAGTAATAATAATATTCTTATCCGTTTCTTCCACTTTTTCAACCTTAATAGAGTATCCGCCAGTGTTTTTCTCCCCCATGTTTAAGATAACATAATTTGAATTGCTAATATCGTCATGTTTCATTTTATCTTTCAAAAGCGGATCACTTTCCAACATTTTGATTTCATTAGGTTCTGTCAAAATTTCAAAAAATTTAATATTTCCACCACCGTCAGATTGTTCTGTTAAAACTTCATACAAAACTTTCGAACCTGAATCTGCTGTTTTTTTTGCTCCACAGGAAATTAAAACAAAAACTATTAAAACCGAAATTACTTTTTTCATTTACGTATGCTTTTAAATTTAATGTTTTTACTCTTTATAATCGTCTATCGCTTTTTGATACAAAGCTTCATACTTAGGCAAAATATTTTTGATATCAAATTTCTTTGCGACCTCTAAGGCATTTGCTTTAAATTCACTCAATGTTTTATCGTCCTTTAGGATTTTAATTGCATTTGCAGCCATTTCTTCAACATTGCCCACATTGCTCAAATATCCCGAAATACCTTCAAAATTAACCTCAGGCAAACCTCCTGAATTACTAGAAATTACCGGAACCCCACAAGCCATTGCTTCTAAAGCTGCTAAACCAAAACTTTCAGTTTCTGACGGAAGCAGGAATAAATCAGTTAGACATAAAATTTTATCAATTTCATTACTGTTCCCAAAGAAAATTACCTTATCGTAAATTCCCAGCTCCATACATAAAATTTCTGCTTTTTCTTTTTCAGGACCGTCACCCACCATCATTAATTTAGCAGGCATTTCTTTCTGGATATTATAAAAAATCTTAATAATATCCGGAATACGTTTTACTTTTCTAAAGTTACTAATATGCGTTATGATTCGCTCATTCTCTTTCGCCATTACGGATCTGTGACAAGGCGCAAGCGGATCTTTTTTCATTTTATCCAACTCAATAAAATTAGGGATTACCTTAATTTTATTCTTGATTTTAAACAACTTCAAAGTATCATCTTTCAAACTCTGCGAAACAGAAGTCACGTAATCTGATTTATTGATACTAAATGTTACTGCTGGTTTATAAAACGGATGATTTCCAACCAGTGTAATATCCGTTCCATGAAGCGTTGTAATCATCGGAAGATTTATACCTTCATTCTTCAGCATTTGCTTCGCCATGTAGCCCGCATAAGCGTGCGGAATAGCATAATGCACGTGCAAAACTTCAATCTTATATAATTTCACCATATCAACCAATTTGCTTGACAAAGCCAATTCATAAGGCTGATAATGAAAAAGAGGATATTCAGGAACGTTTACTTCGTGATAATGAACATTAGGATTTAAAAGTGCCAACCTAACCGGCTGACTGTAAGTAATAAAATGGATTTCGTGTCCGCGTCTGGCTAATTCAAGACCCAATTCTGTAGCAACTACGCCACTACCGCCAAATGTCGGATAACAAACTATAGCTATTTTCATGTATTAAATTTAATACTACGAAAGTACTCAAAAATAGCATTTAATCGAAGATTTAGATTGTTAGATTTTTGTGAAGATTAGATCTCAGAATATGAGTTTATTAGATTAAAATCAATTTTAATACTAGCCTGGACAACAAGATTATTTCATTTTAATTTGTGGTAAATCAAGTAAGAACCTGCCAAGCAAATTCATAATTAATGATTAATAATGTTTTTCAGGAGCAAAAGTGATGTTTTCAAAAGAACCACTTGTCCCGCTGTCCGTTATATCTTTTCTGCCGAACCCCGGCAAAAAAGGATATCACTCCCATCGGGGCTCATATCT
>NZ_LVEN01000018.1 GCF_001686925.1 Flavobacterium piscis | reverse complement strand
CATTTTTATCCAGATAAATCGTTCCTATATTATTTAAAATTTTAACCAGTTTGGTTGGATCCTTTCTGGACTTTTGATACTTGTATACGTTTAAAAAATACTTCAATGCCTTTGCCTTATTATTGCCTTTAGCATAAATAATGGCAAGATTATTCTCGACTCTTGCAGCTTCCTGAACATCGTCGTTGCTTTTATAAATATCATAGGCTTTTAGGTAGTATTGCAAAGCAATATCCAAAACATCTTTTGAGTCGTAGATGTCGCCGGCAGTAATATATACTTTTGCTAAGCTTAATTCTGAATTAGCTGTTTTTTTTGCTTCATTTTCAGCCAATTCTACGTATTTAATTGCCCTTTCCCAATCTGAATTTTGGAGTTTTAAGGCAATTTTTAGAGACAATTCAACTTTTTTCTCATGATTTTCAATGGTATTTAAACTATCAATTAGTTCTTTAGTTGAAGGTTGAGAGTGAATACAAAAAGATAAAAAAAGAAGAAATATTGTGAATAATCGTGCCATCATTTTAAACTCTAAAGAAGAATTCAAATTTAAACAAATAAATATTTTTAGAGACGAAACTGATTATTGAATTTTTAAAAACATCAAAAAGCATAAAAAAAGACTGCTCAAATTGCAAACAGTCTTTTTTATAATTTTTAAACTTAATAGTTTTTTAAGCCATAAACAAAGCGTACTTATTATAATTATACAAGACTTGGTCGTAAGGCACTAAAGTTGTTGCTACTTTTTCTGATGAAGCTTTAAATACGATTCCGTTATGTTTTCTAAACAAATAAATCTCTTTTAGGCAATTCGACAAACTTTGATGAATTGCTGTGGTAAAAATCGGTAATTGCTTATCGCCTACCAACAAATCGATTTGGTAATTAGAACTGCTTTTAGACAAGTTATTACCTATTATTCTGATCGTAAATGTAGTTGATTTACCGTATTGCTCACCTTGATATTGTACTACCATAATTTTATAATTAAAAAGGTTAGATTATTTTTTCGTTCAATTTTATTATGCAAATTGATGAATTAAAGTTATAAAAAAAAAGCAAATTCTTAAAAAATAAGCTCTTAATTATATATTATTTTTTTATCCGAAGAAATAAGGTTTTTTGCATCCCTATTTAAAGAAAAACGCTGTACGAATTATTGCATACAATTTAAAACACATTTTCAAGAATAGAATTATAGATTAACAAATACAAAATAATGGCAATCAACATAGTAACCTTACATTATTGCATCAACTAAAATGCTTTTATCTTTACTTTTTTGTTTAAATTTGAACAACTAATCTAAAAACCCTAATCTCATGGAAATGAATTTCTTACCCTTTTTTATTTCGGCATTAATTACTCTTGTTACCGGTTTTATCTGGTATAATCCTAAAGTCTTCGGAACGGTCTGGATGAGAGAGGCCGGGCTAACATCAGAAGCTCTGAAAAACGGAAATATGATTAAAATTTTCGGACTCACTTACATCTTTTCTTTAATGATGACTATGATTATCTCAGCATTAACAATTCACCAATCCGGAGCAGTAGGAATGGTTGGCGGACCTCCTTTGATAGAAACCGCAAAACCTTCATTCGCTGCTTTTATGGCCGATTACGGAACTGCATATCGTACTTTTAAACATGGAGCTCTTCATGGTTTTATATCGGGTTTATTTTTTGCTTTTCCAATGCTGGCTATTAATGGTTTATTCGAAAGAAAATCCTGGAAATATATTTTTATCAATTCCGGATACTGGATTTTAACCCTAACCTTAATGGGCGGAATTATATGTGCGTATGCATAATACCAAAAACAACAACCCGTTTGAAATTTACCATTCAAACGGGTTTTTCTTAATAATAACTTAAACCGGACGAGTTATTATAAATATTACCTAATTTTGAAAAAATTAGCTTACACTTTTGAATACAACATATTCTTTTAAAATTTACAACAGCACATCATCATTGCCTTTAGAATGGAATTCGCTGGCTGTAAATAATATTTTTTTGACCAGAGAATATCTCGAAGTACTGGAAAATTCTTCTCCGGTAAATATGATTTGTCATTTTATTGGGATTTTCAATGAAGATAAACTCGCAGGAATTGTCCTGACCCAGTTTTTATTTGCAGAAAAACTCGATTCTTTTGGAGAACGCGATCAGTGCCTAAAAACTTCTGTGCGTAATTTTGCTTTTAAAAACTTTGCATCGCATGTATTATTCGTGGGCAACAATATGCTTACGGGACAAAATGCTTTTGCTTTTGATAGCGCTACAAAGCAGTCAAAAGCAATTAAAACACTTCATAAAGCAATTAACCAGCTTAAAAAAGACCTGAAAGCGAGCGGGAAAAAGGTACACATTACGAGTATAAAAGATTTTACCGCAGCAGAAATTGAACCCTTACAAGCGGAATTCAAGAATAATTATACCTTTTCGACCCAGCCCAATATGATTTTTGAAATCAATAAAAACTGGACAACTGAGCAGGATTATATTGATGCTTTATCAAAAAAATATCGCGATCAATACAAACGTGCCCGCAAAAAAGCTGACGGGATAAGAAAGCAGAAAATGTCTCTTGAAGATATTAAAAAATACGAAGATGTTATTTACGATTTGTACTTTCATGTGGCCAAAAATGCTCCTTTCAACACTTTTTTCTTAGCCCGAAATCATTTTAGTTTTTTTAAAGAAATCATGCAGGATAACTTTTTGTTTTATGGATATTTTTTAGACGAAAAGCTAATAGGTTTCAATACACTGATTAAAAACGGAAATACAATAGACACCTACTTTTTAGGTTATGATGAAACCATTCAGCGTGAAAAAATGTTGTATCTCAATATGCTGTACGACATGATCGCGTATTCAATCAATCAGGGTTTCTCTGACATTGTCTTTGCTCGCACTGCACTTGAAATTAAAAGTTCTGTAGGTGCAAAACCCTTAAAAATGTACGGATTAATTACGCATAGCAATGCTTTGATCAATCATAATATTGCCAAATTGTTTAATTATCTTGAGCCTAAAACAGACTGGCAGGAACGAAATCCTTTTAAATAAATAGCCTTTACAAATAACTAAACTCAATGTCACTCCCATGGAGCTATTGTAATATTGTTATCTAATTTTCTATAAATATTACGCCCTTACAGGGCTAATTCTAAAAATAGCTCTATAGGAGCGTCATATTTATAGCGACATATAAGTGTTAAATCTTTAGCCCCATCTGGGCGAAATATTAAATTTTCCAGTTACTTGCCAAGATCCCTCGTTTCTTGGAATGACAAAAGTATGCAGCTTTGCTTTTTAAGGAATCGCAATTTTCATTTGTTTGTGCAGAATATGAATGTCTAACGAAGTCTGTGCGCCACAATATTCTCCATCAATCTGAAAATTCACAGGGTAATTTGTTTTTATAGTCGCTTTATCTGTCGAAATAATCACAATATCATCAGAGTCAATGGGCATATTTCCAGTAATGATTTTTCCAAGTAATAATATATCAAGGCTTTTTAGAATCACTAACTCAAATCTTCCATCGTTCATCGCGCCATTTGGATTAATTGTCACGCCGGTTCCGTACTTTTTAGAATTGGCTATTACAATCATTCTTGCCGTATGCTCAACCGTTTCTTTATTTGCTGTAATTGTAGCAACAAAAGGTTCGTTCGAATCAGCAAGAGTATTGTAAGCCTGCAAAGCGTATCCCCAAATTCCTCTCAGATTACTTTGTTCGTAGTTTTTAACCAAATCGGCATTAAGACCAATATCGCTTAAATGGATACTTTTTTTACCGTTGATGCAAATCATGTCCATTTCGATATAACGGCTTAGAAAGGCAATTTTAAGGTTCTCTTCAATTGTACTAGGCAAATTAAGATCTACAGATAAACCATTTGCCGAGCCAGCAGGTAAAATGCCAATAATAACATCAAACTGCTCTACGGCTTCGGCAACCATTTTTATAGTTCCGTCTCCGCCTGCTACTATAATACGCTCAGGTTGCAATTGATTATACAGTGATTGTATTTCTTTTTGGTCACTTTTGCCCGTAGTTTCGTAAACTTTCAGGTCAAAATTATTCGTAGTTGCAAATTCTTCTACAGCCTCAATCAAATCTGATTTATCAAGGTCTCCGGAAATAGGGTTTACAACAAATATGATATTCTTTTTCAAAGTTTTATTTTTAAAGTCAATTAAAATAATTAATTTACAGCATCTATCTATAAATATACGCAATTAATGAAACCAATTTTACAATTATATCGAGGTTATGCCAATGAACAAGAATTAATTGTAATGGGCCACGTTTTTAAAAGAACGTATGACTATGATTTTCAGAAGAAAAACCTAAAAAATGCACGTTCAATTATCAATCAGTTCAGGATAAAAACGCTTGAAAATTTTGATATTTATCTAAAGTGCGGTAATCACGAAATTCATACCAAAACGTTAGACGATGGTTATTTTAAGTTTTGTATTCCGCTTGATACCGAAACTGATTTTGGATGGATGGAATATGAAGTGAGCCTTAGAGATGAAAATGAGACTATAACCGAAAAAGGCAGTTTCATTAGACCTCATAAAGGAAACCTGGGAATTATATCTGATATCGATGATACTTTTTTGATTTCGCATACCCAGAATTTCTTTAAAAAAATCTATATTCTTTTATTTAAAAATGTAAACGACCGTAAGGTTTTTACAGATGTTGTACCGCATTATCAGGCTTTGAGTTCGGCCGGAAGAAACAATAAAGAAGAAGAAAATGCTTTTTTTTATGTTTCAAGCAGCGAGTGGAATTTGTATCGTTTTATTGTAAAATTCACTAAAATACATAAACTGCCACGAGCTGTAATATTATTAAAAGATATCAGAAGAGGCATCACCGACTTTTTTATGAGCGGACGCGGAAATCACGACCATAAGTTTGATAAAATAAAACACGTTCTGGAGTTTTACCCTAACCTTAAATATGTTTTATTAGGTGATGATTCGCAACATGATCCTGTTTTGTACGAACGAATCTGCAAAATATTTCCCGTTACGGTAAAAGCGGTTTATATCAGGCAAACGGGTAAAAATCAAAAACAAGCAACTAAAAAAATCATGAAAAATTT
>NZ_LVEN01000017.1 GCF_001686925.1 Flavobacterium piscis | reverse complement strand
TCCTCTGTCTTTCTCCCTGTGTGGTTATTTGGATATTAAGCATTGCTTAATTCCTTACATTCTGTTCAGACTCTAAAAGATAAAAAAGAATGAGGTAATTTCTTTGCGAGAATATGTTTCTAAGAACTATTTAGACACAAATGCACTCTCATCCCTTTTCACTTTAATAATGCAAATTTAAAAAAGTAAAAATTTCTAAATTAACTTTGCAAACATAGGAGCACACAAAGATCTTTCGCAAAGTTTTATTTCATAATATAATAAGTAGGCAAAGTTCTCAAAGCTTAATCAACGCAAAGCTATGTGAACTGTGGCTTCTTATAAAATAATAAAAAACTTTGCGAAACTCTGTGAAAAATTTCTGTGAAATTCTGTGGTAAAACTAAGCTCAAAGTAATAAACTAAAAACTCTTCCCTCATTTTGGATACAACTACACGAGATTTAGATACTTTATATCACTATTACTCATGGATCTTTGCCTTATAATTTTCAAACTAAAAATTTAAAAGAGAAGTTATGAGTATCAACACAATTAAATTAGGAAATCAAGGACTTATTGTTCCAAATATTGGTTTAGGCTGCATGGGAATGACTCAAATTGCAGGAATGGATATTTATGGCAAAGCCGATGAAAAAGAAGCCATTGCAACCATTCACAGATCACTTGAGTTAGGCGGAAATTTTCTGGACACAGCGGATTTATATGGGCCTTTATTGAATGAGAGATTAGTAGCAAAAGCCATAAGAAACAATCGTAATGCTTATAGTATTGCTACAAAATTTGGTTATGAAATTGAGGATAACGAGCAGCTTACCTGGAAATTTAATGGTAAAAAAGAGTACGTAAAAAAAGCGGTAGAACGTTCTCTAAAAAACCTCGGAACTGATTATATCGATTTGTATTATTTGCACAGACTTGACCCAAATACCCCAATTGAAGAAACTGTACAGGCAATGGCCGATTTAGTAAAAGAAGGAAAAGTAGGTTACATTGGATTATCTGAAGTTTCTTCGGACACCATTAAAAGAGCGCATCAAATTCATCCTTTGACTGCTGTACAAACAGAATATTCTTTATTTGAAAGAACTGCTGAGGAAACCGGTATTTTAGATACGCTAAACGAACTGGAAATTGGTTTTGTTGCCTATTCGCCACTCGGAAGAGGTTTTATTTCGGGAGATATAAAAAGTCCGGATGATTTTGATGATAGTGATTTCAGAAAAACAATTCCGCGTTTTCAGGGAGAACAATTTTATAAAAATATTGAATTGGTAAATGAAATTCAGAAAATGGCCAACGAAAAACAAATTACGGCTTCTCAATTGGCACTTTCATGGATTGCATCAAAAAATATTTTAGCCATTCCCGGAACGAAAAGAGTAAAATATGTAGAACAAAATATCGCCGCTGCGCAAATGATTCTTTCTGCGGACGAAATGAATCGTTTAGAAACGATTATTCCGCTTGGTACACCAACCGGCGACAGGTATGATGCTGCTAATATGGCTGGAATTGACCAATAATTGACTTAAACAAATCACTTTAGAAAAAGTTATCTTTACGGTAGCTTTTCCTGTTTTTATATTGTTTTAATATATTGCTTTAAATATTTTGCTATGAAAAAAGAAGTTCATATTCCTTATACAATTCAATCCATATCAGAATTACATTCTTTACTTAAAATTCCAAAACCAGAACATCCATTAGTAAGTTTTGTAGATTTAAGTAAAATAACCTGCCATTTTGATGACAATCTAAAAAGTGTTATTTACAGTTTTTATACCGTTTGCATCAAAAAAGGTTTTACCGGAAAAATGAAATACGGACAGAATACCTATGACTTTGATGAAGGTGTCATGACTTTTATGTCACCGGGACAAGTAATTTCTACAGAAGTTAGTGTTGATACCGCCGTTTATGGGGCAATGTTGGTGATTCATCCTGATTTTATTCAAAACTATGCTTTGGCCAAAAACATAAAAGGTTACGGCTATTTTTCATATGCTGTTAGCGAAGCTTTGCATCTTTCTGATAAAGAGCAAATTATGATTACCGGAATCATGAAAAATATCGAACAGGAATATTGTTCTTCTATCGATGCTTTTAGTCAGGATGTAATGGTTTCACACATCGAACTGCTGCTTAATTATTGTAACCGTTTTTATAACCGCCAATTCATTACCCGAAAAAGTGTCAACAATACTCTTTTAAGCAAATTAGAAACGTTGTTATCTGATTATTTTGAAGGTGACAAAGTTCAGAAATTCGGATTACCGACAGTTGCTTATCTTTCAGACGAACTGAATGTTTCTCCCAATTATTTAAGTGATATGCTGCGTTCCTTAACAGGACAAAGTACACAGCATCATATTCACAATAAAATTATCGAAAAGGCAAAAGAATTACTGACAACAACTTCCTTAAGTGTGAGCGAAACGGCTTTTCAATTGGGTTTTGAGTATCCACAGTCTTTTAATAAATTATTCAAAAGTAAAACCAATGTTTCGCCTTTGGAATTCAGAAGTTCGTTTAATTAAAGATTTAAGGTTTCAAGTTTACTGTGTGTGACTGTTGAACTTAATTTTCTACCACAGAGATTCACAAAGGTTACGCAAAGTTTCACAAAGGAAAAAAAATTACTTTGTGAATCTCTGTGAAAAAACTTTGTGAATCTCTGTGGTAAAATCTAAATCCAATAAATCTGAAACTAATTTTTCAATCTTTCGTGAAGTATTTTAAAATATGGAAATGCCTTTAATAATCTACTTCCATGCCAGGAGAACATTTCACCGTCTACAAAGATTGTTTTGGCGTGATGTGTAAAACGTCCAATTTCGAAAGCATCTTCTTCTTTAAAAGGATACGGTTCAGATGAAAGGAAAACAATATCGGGATCGCCTTCGAGACGCATTTTTTTAAGCTCGATTTCAGGATAACGACCTTTGTCTTCGTAGATATTCGAAAAATGATTCAGTTTTAATAATTCATTGATGTACGTATCTTTTCCGGCCACCATAAAAGGGTTCTTCCAGATAAAATAGGCGGCTTTTTGTATCGGAAGATCTGCAGTATATTTTTTGAAATCGCTTAAAGCGAAAGCCAGTTTATCGTTCCATTTTTGAGATTCGGTTCGGCAATTAAAGAGCTGTCCGAAATCTGAAATCATCTGAAAATTATCTTCTACAGTAATAATATTCGTTACCCAAACCGGACAAATAGTACTTAATTGTTCGACAATTTCAGGCGTGTTTTCTTCTTTATTGCAAATAATAATATCAGGCTGCAATAATTTTATTTTCTCGAAATGAATTTTCTTCGTGCCGCCAACAATCTTTTTAGTCGATTTTAAATGATACGGATGTACACAAAACTTAGTGATGCCGATGATTTTATCTTCTAAACCTAAATCAAACAGCAATTCGGTTTGAGAAGGTACTAACGAAATGATTCTTTTTGGAGTTTTCTCAAAAGAATGTAAAGTACCTAGCTGATCGAGGAATTGTTTCATGTTTCAGGTTATTTTTGTTTCAAGTTGTTGGATTGTGTTTTTCTACCACAGAGTTACACAAAGTTTTTTACAGAGTTTCGCAAAGTAAATAAAGTTTATATTCTTTGCGGAAAGTTATTTTCTATCAACAAAGCTCACAAAGATATGCGTAAAGCTTTGTGAACTTTGACTACTTATTAGACAGCAATTAAAAAATCTTTGCGAAACTTTGCGAAAAAAACTTTGCTCCCTTTGCGGTAAAACTTCTTTGCGAAACTCTGTGAAAAACTTTGTGTAACTCTGTGGTAAAATTATTCTCAAAGTAAAGCAACCTGAAACTTTAAACCTGAAACTTCAAACTTAAAATCTCTTCCATTTCTTTTTGTACTAATAATGCTTCTTCCCTGGCCTTTTCAGCAAAGTCAGTTCCTTTTGAGGCGTAGATAATCGCTCTTGCAGAATTTACCAGTAATCCCACTTTATCGTTCATCCCATATCTACACACTTCAGATAAACTTCCGCCCTGAGCGCCAATTCCCGGAACTAATAAAAAACTATCCGGAACAATCTTTCTGATATCGGCAAAATATTCTGCTTTTGTCGCACCCACAACATACATTAAATTATGACTGTTTTTCCATGTTATAGAAGTCTCTAAAACTTGTTTGTATAATTCTTTTCCGTTGGTAGTTAAAGTCTGAAAATCGAAAGCACCCTCATTTGAAGTCAATGCTAACATGATTGTATGTTTGTTTTCGAAAGCCAAAAACGGCTCCACCGAATCTTTCCCCATATAAGGTGCAACGGTTACACTATCAAAATTTAAATCTTCAAAAAAAGCTTTTGCATACATGCTCGAAGTATTCCCAATATCGCCACGTTTTGCATCGGCAATAGTGAAGATTTCAGGAAAATTCTCATTGATATAATTGATTGTTTTTTGTAATGAAAGCCATCCTTTTATTCCGTATGCTTCAAAAAAAGCAGTATTGGGTTTGTATCCCACAGCCAAATCATGTGTAGCATCGATTATGGCTTTATTAAATTCGAAAATAGGATCTTCGGTTTCTAATAAATGCGGCGGAATTTTGGTTAGATCAGGATCTAGCCCCACGCATAAAAATGATTTTTTTAAAAGAATTTGTTCGTGTAGTTGTTGTGTTGTCATTCTTGTTTTTTTATTTCTTCTAAGACATCAAAAGTGATTCTTTTTTAGAAGTACGCAAAAATAAAAAAAGCCATTCAATTACAAATGTCTTTTTGGTTTTATATTCAGTTTAGGGGTATTAATTACCTAAGTAAACAATTTCTGTTCTTCTGTTTTCTGCTCTTCCTGCAGCTGTTTTATTTGTCGCAACAGTTTTTGTAGTACCAAATCCCTGAGAAACTTAAAAATTAAAATTATTTTATTAGCTCGATGGAAGCAAAACTAAACAATTGACACAACATTGAATTCATGTAACATCTTGAACAAATTATGTAAGAAAAACCAAAAGCTTCTTATCTATTTTTGATAAACAACAATAAATCAAACAATTATGACCCCACATATCGGAATAACGCCAAAAAACTTAAAGAAAAGTACTTCTATATTAGCCACGATTTTATCTAACGAAATGACATTATATGTAAAAACCAGAAAGTTTCATTGGAACATTTCAGGGAATAGTTTTATGGAACTTCATAAATTGTTTGAGGATCAGTACCGAATTTTAGAAGCTAATATCGATGAAGTTGCAGAGCGCATTAGCCAGCTGGGAGAAAAAACGATTGGTACAATGAAAGAGTTTATCGATAACTCGACACTTAAAGAATCCCCAAAAGAATATGCTTCACAAAAACATATGTTGGAGGAACTATTAGAAAACCACGAACAGTTGGTAACGGAGTTTAGAGATTATATTCCGGCTTTTGAAGAAGACAGTAATGATATCGGATCTGCTGATTTTGTTACAGGCTTGCTGAAGCAGCACGAAAAAATGGCATGGGTTTTACGCCGTTATCAAGTATAGAAAATACAAAAATGTGAATTATGAAACGCTTTGCAAAATTGATATAACAAAAAAGCAAAACAGAATCAGGAAATTTACAATATTATAAATACTTAAAAAAAAATATCATGAATACTACAGAGATAAAAGGAAACTGGAACGAGTTGAAAGGTAAATTGAAACAACAATATGCAGATCTAACAGATGATGATTTATTGTATGATGAAGGAAAAGAAGACGAAATGTACGGAAAACTTCAACAAAAATTAGGTAAAACAAAAGATGAGGTTAGAAAAATCATTGCTGATTTGTAAGACCTTCTAAATCAAGTATAAATACCGTCTAGTAAAACATATTAGACGGTATTTTTTTGAGAATTTTATTTAAATTTTTCACTGTTCGAAATCGCTATCAAGCATTAAACTCTATAACCAAAAATAAATTAATTATCTTTAACCAAATTTTTATAAAATGAAACTATTTATAAAGTTCGATATTAACACCATTTGCTCACTTTTTTTGAAACAAAACCTGGAAAAACAAAATGTAAATTTTACAACTTTGGGATTTGGCGAAATTGAAATTGCGGACAATCTTGATGCTGATGCTCTCGAATCTTTAAAAAATAATTTGTTGCCGTGTGGTTTTGAAGTTGTAGAAAATCAGAAAAGTGTTCTTGTTCAAAAAATAAAGGACGCTATAATTGAGCTTGTTTTTATGGAGGACAGCAATAATTATAAAAGTTCTGTGTTTTTAGCTGAGAAATTAAATCACAGCTACGGTTATTTGTCTAATGTTTTCTCAGAAGTAACATACTCTTCTATTGAAAACTTTATCATTTTACAAAAAATTGAAAGAGCAAAACAATTGATTATTATAAACGAAATGAGTTTAACCGAAATTGCTTTTTTACTCAACTACTCCAGTGTTGCCCATTTGAGTACACAGTTTAAAAACACAACCGGAATTACGCCATCGGCTTTTCAGAGAATAATTAAGAAACGTAGAGAAAATTTAAAATAAAACCCATAATACCATACTAAAATGCAAAAAAACGCATTATACATTTTATTGGCTGATGATGATGAAGATGATCGTCTTTTTTTTAAGGATGCTTTTGAAGAAATAAAAATTCAGACAAAAGTGGATTTTGTTCATGACGGAATGCAATTGATGGACCACTTAATGGATCCAGAAACCAAGTTGCCGGATATTTTATTTCTGGATTTGAACATGCCTAAAAAAACAGGTAAGGAATGTTTGATTGAAATCAAAAAAACAGAACATCTTAAAAATATTATTATTGCCATTTATTCTACTTCTTCATCTGAAGAAGATATAGAAGACACCTTTATTCAGGGAGCTAATATTTACATCAAAAAACCAAGTGATTTTAATACACTTAAAAAAATAATCAATGAAGTCGTGACAGTAAACTGGCATTACCATACATCAGGTTTAAACCGTGATAATTTCCTGCTTCGACTAAAATAATAGCATACCAATGAAATGGATACCAAATTTTAATTCTTCAAACTCATTGAGAGTTATTTTTGTAATCGCGGTTTTCATTCTGTTATTTCTTTCTTCTATTGCTTACAAACACAATCGGGATTTAGACGAATCCAGTAAAGTGGTAATGCATACGTATGAAATAAACATTCAATTAGAGCGATTAATGTCGGCAATTAAGGATGCCGAAACGGGACAGCGTGGCTATATCATAACACGAAATGCACGTTTTCTAACACCTTATATTTATTCGCGAGATAAAGTTAATACATCGTTTATTACCTTAAAAAAGCTTACTGCCGACAATCCGAAGCAGCAAAAAAATCTTGAAAAATTATTCAAACTAATTATTCAGCGTTTTGTTTCTTTCGAAAATTGCTTAAAATACAGCGATCCCAAAACATATGATAAGAGAAAACTCGACAATCATATGTTTGGTGGTCGAATCCTGATGGAAAACATTCGTTTTCAGGTAGACGAAATGAACGACATCGAGAAAAATTATCTGGCAAAAAGACTCAAAATTTATGCTGCCGAAATCTCCTTAAGTCCACTATTTTCTATTTCTTTATTTTTAGTAGCGCTAATTTTTATCTTATTAGCTTACAGACAAATTAGTCGTGATTTTGAGCGATTGAAAATTTACAATAAAAAACTTCTGATCTCAAGCGGATTAATGGCCGAATCTGAAAGTATTGGTAAATTCAGCACCTGGCAATGGGATCTGGATTCTAATAAAATAGATTACTCTGACAATCAGTTTCGTTTACTGGGTTTTGAACCCAATGCATTTGTTCCTGAAAGAGAAACTTTTCTTGAGTTTGTACATCCTGATGATAAAGCTACTGTAGCAAAATCGATGGACGGAATTGTCGAGAAAAAACAATTGCCTTTTGTATACTACAAAATCACAAGACCGGATTACGAAATACGTTATTTTAAATCTACCGGAAAATTACTGACCGATAAACAGGGAAGCAAAATTTTACTGGGAATTAATTTTGACATTACCGACGAACATCTTTTAAATATAGAACTTCAGGAACGTAACAGAGAATTAGAAAAAAGCAATAAAGAGTTGGCGTCTTTTAACCACGTTGCTAGTCATGATTTACAGGAACCTTTAAGAAAAATTCAGACTTTTGTTTCGCGCATTCCGGAATCAGATAAAGCCCTAATGTCCGATAGTGCAAAAGCTTACATTTCTAAAATTGAAGTTTCGGCTAAAAGAATGCGTGTGCTAATTGATGATTTACTTTTATTTTCGAGAACGAATACGACCAAAAAAGAATTCATAAAATTAAGTTTAAACGAACTGCTTGAAAATGCCGAATCGGAACTGGCAGAAATCATCGAGGAAAAAAATGCTGTTATTACAGTTTCGAAATTGCCTAAACTGGCTGTTATCCCCTATCAGATTGAACAACTTTTTATAAACCTGATCGGAAATTCATTAAAATACAGTCAGCCTGATACTGTTCCCGAAATCAAGATTGAAAGCGAGAAAGTAAACTCAAGCGATTATCCTGATTTATTAGAACCTAATATTAAGAAGTTCTATAAAATTACTTTTACAGATAACGGAATGGGATTTGACCCTCAGTTCAAAGAAACGATTTTTGTTTTATTTCAGCGTCTGCATTCTAAAACAGATTATCCCGGAACCGGAATTGGTTTAGCCATATGCAAAAAAATTGTCGACAACCACAAAGGTCACATCATAGCAGACAGTACTCCTAATAAAGGTTCTGTTTTTACGGTATTTCTCCCTGAATAGTTTTCAGCTTTTAAAAAAGTTTACAGTCGCAGTAACAGTACACAGTCACAGTACACAGTCACAGTACACAGTCACAGTACACAGTGAATGTAAAACTTAAAACTAGAACTCATTAATGAGACTGATCCCTATAGTTATTAAGAAAGTCTGAATACTGAGACTGAATACTGAGACTGAGACTGAATACTAAGACTGAAGACCGAGACCGAATACTGAGACTGAGACTGAGACTGAGACTGAGACTGAGACTGAGACTGAGACTGTAAACTGAGACTGAGACTGTAAACTGAGACTGTAAACTAAGACGAAATCTGTAAGAAAACAAATTACATCAATCACATACCTTAATATAAAAAAGAAACCACAAAATAACTGTGGTTTCTTTTTTTTTTGCGGTTAACTTTAATTAATAAACCCCTGAAAATTAAAGGATAAAACACCTGTAAAAACCTATTATGGGAATTATATAAAGATTCTTTTTTATGCTGTAAAGCAAAATGTTTGTTTCGTTAGCATCTTTGTAATGTAATACTTTATGAAGTAATAATGAAAGCAGCGCACCAACTAAAAGCTACAATTTTTAGACTAATATTTTTATTGACAATTATAATTTGCATCACGTCATGCAAGAAAAATAATCCGATAGAAACTTCACTGAAAAATGAAACTTTTAGTAAAACAGAAAAAGAAGAAATTGAAGCCTTTTTTTTTATTGCGACTGCCAATGTAACAAAATCAATTATTTCAAAAAGTCAAATTGCACAACAAAAAAGTTCAGATTCTACCTTACAGGAGTGGAGTAGAAAAATAGAAATTAATCAGAATCAATTGTTGCAGGATGTTTCTAAAATGGCCAATAAAAAGCTCATTATTATTACAGAAATTAATGCCACACACAATAAATTAGATTTATACGAACTGATTGATGCCAGTAATACCAATTTTAATAAAGCTTATATCAATTCTGTTTCAGAATCATTAAAAGAGCAAATTGGATTGTTTGAATCTATTTCGAAGCAAACAAATGACAAAGCGATATTAAAATTAGTACTGCAATATTTACCTGAACAATATCAAATCCTACGCGAAATGCAGAGGATCAACAATGAGATTAATTAAATGCCTATATATCTATTATTATTAAAAATTGAGACCTAAATTATTTTACAACTAAATTATTTTAACTATGAAAATGCAATCAAATTTTTTATGCGCCTTAACACTTTTTTTAACAGCTTCTTTTGGAATGCTACACGCTCAGGACAATAATGTAAATACCGAGTTTGGTGTAAAGGGAGGATTCAACATGTCTAATCTATACGGTAGCGGAGATGACGTAGATGACAACAATGTATTATACGGATTCAATGCCGGGGTTTATGCAACTTTACCTATTTCAGATTTCATCGCTATTCAGCCAGAGATTTTGTTCACTACAAAAGGTGCTGAATTTGAATACAACAATGCTTTTGCATCAGGAAATACAAAATTTAAATTGAACTATATTGAAGTTCCATTATTAGTAAGAGTAAATGTTACTAAAAACTTTAATATTCACGCCGGTGGTTATGCATCTTACTTAGTAAGTTCTAAAGTAACTGGTGACGGAACTTTTGATTTTGACCAAGAAGTTGACAGAGACGATTTAAACAAGTTTGATGCCGGTATCGCAGCAGGTGTTGGTGTAGACTTTGACCCAATAAGCATTGGTGTTCGTTACAACTATGGTTTAACTACCGTTGGAAAAGAAAGAACTGTTGCAGGAACAACATACACATTTCCAGACGCTAAAAACAGCAACTTAACATTATACCTTTCGTATAAGTTAAACTAAAAAATAAATTATTAACCCCTTAATATAAAAACCATGTCAAATTTATTATATACAATCGCGGTAATTCTGGTTATTCTTTGGGCTCTAGGGTTCTTTGTTTATAGCTTAGGAAGTATCATCCATATATTATTGGTAATTGCCATTATCGCAATACTATTCAGACTTATCAAAGGTCGCGAAGTTTAAAAATCAACATTATAAAAAATTATTTTAATCACTAAATCAAACATTATGAAAACGAGTAACACATTATTAGGAATTTTAGGAGCTGCAGCTGCAGGAGCATTTATAGGTGTATTATTTGCACCGGACAAAGGGTCTAACACAAGAAAAAAAATCAAAGATAAATCGAAAGATTACGGAGATAATTTAAAAACAAAATTTGACGGAGTTGTAAGCACTATTACTTCAAACGGTAAAGATATTATCGAAGAAGGAAAAGCAAAATTCAACCAGGCAAAAGAAGACTTCAACACTATCAAAGATGAAGCAAAAAGTGTAAAAACGAACTACTAAAGAGTGAAATTTTTAAACCATAAATACCCTATATCATGGAATCAAATGCAACAACAGAGGAGAACTTAAATCTTTATGAAAAAGCTGAAAACTATACCAAAACAAGCTTAGAATTAATTAAGCTTAAAACGGTAGCAGCTGTAGCAGATGTTTTATCGACATTAACATCAAGAATAGCAGTTGGAGCTGTTGTTGCATTTTTTACCTTGTTCCTGAATATAGGAATTAGTTTATGGCTTGGTAAAGTACTTGGGGAGTATTACTACGGTTTTTTTATCGTAGCCCTTTTTTACCTTATTGTAGCGATCCTGATGCATACTTTACAGCATAAGATCATAAAAACACCTATTGGGAATATGATTATTTCCAGTATTTTAAAAGAAACTAAAAAGGATGATACAAAAGCTGATTTTAATTAATTAATAACTAAAAAAGACTGTTATGGAAACTATTTATACTATTGATGGATTAAATCAGACGATCCAGGAATTAGAAATTCGACAGGACGCCGAGTGGTGTTCTATTAAAGACGAAATAGAAGAAATTAAGCACAATTTAAAACCGCTTAATCTAATCAGGAATACCGTAGAGGAAATCAACGAAACGGTAGGTTTCAAAAGCAATCTGGCACAATCTGCCATCAGCATCGGGATAGGTTATCTGGCAAAACGTTTTGTAGTTGGTAAAAGCACTTCGATGTTCAAAGGCATTATGGGATCATTATTACAACTGGTCGTAACTAATTTAGTTTCAAAACCACATCATGATTCTCCAAACGAGGAATCATCACAACAAGAATCATCAAGAGAGTAATTGTCTAACTCAAATTTATGTATTATGGAAAAGTTAAGCGAAATAGTATTAAAAAATGGTGTGTACGTTTACTCAAATCTATATAAATGTTTTGAATATACAAGAGTATTTCTAGGTATCTAACTTGCTTTATACGTTTTACAAACAAACGGTTAAACAGTTAATATCCTTCACTATATATTTTAAGGTTCTGAGGGACTAAGTCTCTAAGCTGCTAAGGTTTTCTTTGCAAACTTATGATAATATTTAATTCTGAACCAAAAAAGCCCCTGTTTCGCATTAGTAAAACAGGGGCTTTTTGTTTTTAAGATATTTCAACTAATTGCGAGGTTATCTTTGAAAAGGAATGCACAATATAATCATGATAATTTATTGCTACAATAAATTGCCTTTAAATCTATTGCGTTCCAGTGGTTGAAACCACTGGCTATGTTTTATCTTATGGTCAAAAAAAATCCTGTTTCACTACTTGTGAAACAGGATTTTTTTATATTGCTATAGAATGACAAAAACCTTTGTCGCTTTGAACCTCTAAGCCTTTGCTCCTAAAAACTAAGAACCTCAGCCCCTCAAAACCTTAGCAGCTTAGAAAACCTCGCTTGCCTCTTTCAATTTCTCCATATTGTTTACCAATTGTAACTCGGCAACAATTTTCTGAATGTCACCATTCATGATATTTCCTAAATCGTATAAAGTCAAACCAACTCTGTGATCTGTTACACGACCTTGTGCGTAGTTGTAAGTACGAATCTTAGCCGATCTGTCACCAGAACTCACCTGAGAAGTACGTTTTGTAGCATCTTCAGCTTCTTTCTTAGCCAATTCTTGTTCGTACAAACGAGAACGTAAAACGTTTAGCGCTTTATCCTTGTTTTTATGCTGTGATTTCTGATCCTGACATTGCGCCACCAATCCTGTAGGAATGTGCGTTAAACGTACCGCAGATTTCGTCGTATTAACCGATTGTCCTCCAGGTCCAGATGAACAGAAGAAATCCACACGAACATCGTTCATATCAATTTGTACATCAAACTCTTCTGCTTCCGGTAAAACCATCACCGTTGCAGCAGATGTATGCACACGACCTTGCGTTTCTGTCTGAGGAACACGTTGTACACGGTGTACTCCGGCTTCAAACTTCAAAGTTCCGTAAACATCTTCTCCTGATACCTCAAAAATAACCTCTTTGAAACCACCCGAAGTTCCTTCGTTCATATCAACAACCGAAGTTCTCCAACCCTGGTTCTCACAATATTTAGTATACATTCTAAACAAATCACCTGCAAAAATACTCGCTTCATCCCCACCCGTTCCGGCACGAATCTCGACCATTACGTTTTTAGCATCTTCAGGATCTTTAGGGATCAACATAAACTTGATTTCTTCCTCAAGTTCAGGCAATCTTTCTTTTGCTTCATCTAGTTGCATTTTGGCCATTTCAACCATATCTGCATCACTTCCATCAGCAATAATTTCGTTTGCCTCATCTATATTAGCCATCACAAGTACATACTCATCACGCTTTTCAGCCAATGCTTTCAGGTTTTTGTACTCCTGATTCAATTGCACATAACGTTTCTGATCAGAAATAACATCCGGCTGGATAATCAAATCCGAAATCTCGTCGAAACGTTGTTTTACTATTTGAAGTCTATCTAACATTTTCTAATTCCTTTTATTGGAGTGCAAATTTACGAAATTTTTGTTGAAAATTCTAGTATTGATTTTTTGTGTTTTTTAGCTAGAAATTTTAGTTTGATTATAGTGGTTTTTAGGAGCTGTTTCCTGCTATCCGTTCCAATCTTTTGTGCCGAACACCGGCACAAAAGGATTTTCACTTCTATCAGGGCTCATATCTTTACATTAT
>NZ_LVEN01000016.1 GCF_001686925.1 Flavobacterium piscis | reverse complement strand
ACGTTTTAAAAGGAATGTTAAAACAAAAGAATAAGAGTAATGGAATCGAGAGATTTGAAAAACCGATAGAGAAAACGTCGAATAATAATTAGTCTTAAGCAATTAAGACAAACAATATACGATGAAGAGTTTGATCCTGGCTCAGGATGAACGCTAGCGGCAGGCTTAACACATGCAAGTCGAGGGGTATAGTTCTTCGGAACTAGAGACCGGCGCACGGGTGCGTAACGCGTATGCAATCTACCTTTTACAGAGGGATAGCCCAGAGAAATTTGGATTAATACCTCATAGTATATAGCCCTGGCATCAGGATTATATTAAAGTCACAACGGTAAAAGATGAGCATGCGTCCCATTAGCTAGTTGGTAAGGTAACGGCTTACCAAGGCTACGATGGGTAGGGGTCCTGAGAGGGAGATCCCCCACACTGGTACTGAGACACGGACCAGACTCCTACGGGAGGCAGCAGTGAGGAATATTGGACAATGGGCGCAAGCCTGATCCAGCCATGCCGCGTGCAGGATGACGGTCCTATGGATTGTAAACTGCTTTTATACGAGAAGAAACACTCCTTCGTGAAGGAGCTTGACGGTATCGTAAGAATAAGGATCGGCTAACTCCGTGCCAGCAGCCGCGGTAATACGGAGGATCCAAGCGTTATCCGGAATCATTGGGTTTAAAGGGTCCGTAGGCGGTTTAATAAGTCAGTGGTGAAAGCCCATCGCTCAACGGTGGAACGGCCATTGATACTGTTAGACTTGAATTATTAGGAAGTAACTAGAATATGTAGTGTAGCGGTGAAATGCTTAGAGATTACATGGAATACCAATTGCGAAGGCAGGTTACTACTAATTGATTGACGCTGATGGACGAAAGCGTGGGTAGCGAACAGGATTAGATACCCTGGTAGTCCACGCCGTAAACGATGGATACTAGCTGTTGGGAGCAATCTCAGTGGCTAAGCGAAAGTGATAAGTATCCCACCTGGGGAGTACGTTCGCAAGAATGAAACTCAAAGGAATTGACGGGGGCCCGCACAAGCGGTGGAGCATGTGGTTTAATTCGATGATACGCGAGGAACCTTACCAAGGCTTAAATGTAGATTGACCGGTTTGGAAACAGATCTTTCGCAAGACAATTTACAAGGTGCTGCATGGTTGTCGTCAGCTCGTGCCGTGAGGTGTCAGGTTAAGTCCTATAACGAGCGCAACCCCTGTTGTTAGTTGCCAGCGAGTCATGTCGGGAACTCTAACAAGACTGCCAGTGCAAACTGTGAGGAAGGTGGGGATGACGTCAAATCATCACGGCCCTTACGCCTTGGGCTACACACGTGCTACAATGGCCGGTACAGAGAGCAGCCACTGGGCGACCAGGAGCGAATCTATAAAACCGGTCACAGTTCGGATCGGAGTCTGCAACTCGACTCCGTGAAGCTGGAATCGCTAGTAATCGGATATCAGCCATGATCCGGTGAATACGTTCCCGGGCCTTGTACACACCGCCCGTCAAGCCATGGAAGCTGGGGGTGCCTGAAGTCGGTGACCGCAAGGAGCTGCCTAGGGTAAAACTGGTAACTAGGGCTAAGTCGTAACAAGGTAGCCGTACCGGAAGGTGCGGCTGGAACACCTCCTTTCTAGAGCCCCAATTGTTAGTAGTAATACACGATGGGGAAAAAAGATGTTTATCTAAAGGATCTGAATTTTAAAGTTCAATTACTCTTGCTGTTAGTTCAAATAATAAATTTTAAGTAAAACAGAGTCTCGTAGCTCAGCTGGTTAGAGTACTACACTGATAATGTAGGGGTCGGCAGTTCGAGTCTGCCCGGGACTACTTTTTAAATTGTTAATTATGAATTATAAATTATAAAAAGACAAAATAAAGAGACTGTAAACTTGAAAAGGAAATTCTAGAGTTGAGGCGTTATGAATAATAATTCATAATTCATAATTCACAATTCATAATTAGATTGGGGGATTAGCTCAGCTGGCTAGAGCGCCTGCCTTGCACGCAGGAGGTCAACGGTTCGACTCCGTTATTCTCCACTGGTTTACTATAAAGATAGTAAATAAAAGTTCATTGACATATTGAGATAAGAAAATAATAAAAAGTAGAAAGCGTTTTTTGTTATAAGTAGCAATACAAATAATAAAAGACAAAAAAAAACGGTCATAATTGATTTTATGATTGGTACAATAAGCAAAATAAGGGCGTATGGGGGATGCCTTGGCTCTCAGAGGCGATGAAAGGCGTGATAAGCTGCGAAAAGCTGCGGGGACGGGCACACACCGATTGATCCGCAGATACCTGAATGGGGCAACCCACTATGTTGAAGACATAGTACACCGATAGGTGGGCAAACCCGCTGAACTGAAACATCTAAGTAGGCGGAGGAGAAGAAAACAAAAGTGATTCCGTAAGTAGTGGCGAGCGAACGCGGATTAGCCCAAACCAATGTTGTTACGGCAAGATTGGGGTTGTAGGACCACGACATTTTATGCACAAGGAACCGGAAGTTACTGGAAAGTGACACCAAAGAGGGTGATAGTCCCGTATGGGTAACGAGTGTAATAGATAGTGGTATCCTGAGTAGGGCGGGGCACGTGAAACCCTGTCTGAATTTGGCGGGACCATCCGCTAAGGCTAAATACTCCTGAGAGACCGATAGTGAACCAGTACCGTGAGGGAAAGGTGAAAAGAACCGTGAATAACGGAGTGAAATAGATCCTGAAACCATACGCTTACAAGCGGTCGGAGCCCTTTCGTGGGGTGACGGCGTGCCTTTTGCATAATGAGCCTACGAGTTAACGTTGCTGGCAAGGTTAAGTGGTTAAGCCACGGATCCGTAGCGAAAGCGAGTCTGAATAGGGCGCTTTAGTCAGTAGTGTTAGACGCGAAACCGTGTGATCTACCCATGGGCAGGATGAAGCTGTGGTAACACACAGTGGAGGTCCGAACCGGTTGACGTTGAAAAGTCTTCGGATGACCTGTGGGTAGGGGTGAAAGGCCAATCAAACTCGGAAATAGCTCGTACTCCCCGAAATGCATTTAGGTGCAGCGTTAGTTATAAAGTTATATAGAGGTAGAGCTACTGATTGGATGCGGGGGCTTCACCGCCTACCAATTCCTGACAAACTCCGAATGCTATATAATGTTCACTAACAGTGAGGGCTTGGGTGCTAAGGTCCAAGTCCGAGAGGGAAAGAACCCAGACCATCAGCTAAGGTCCCCAAATATACACTAAGTTGAAAGAACGAGGTTTGTCTGCCCAGACAGCTAGGATGTTGGCTTGGAAGCAGCCATTCATTTAAAGAGTGCGTAACAGCTCACTAGTCGAGCGGACGAGCATGGATAATAATCGGGCATAAGTGTATTACCGAAGCTATGGATTTAGAGTTTACTCTAAGTGGTAGGGGAGCATTCCAGCAGGGTTGAAGGTGTATCGTAAGGTATGCTGGACTGGCTGGAAAAGAAAATGTAGGCATAAGTAACGATAATGCGGGCGAGAAACCCGCACACCGAAAAACTAAGGTTTCCACAGCTATGCTAATCAGCTGTGGGTTAGTCTGGTCCTAAGGCGAACCCGAAAGGGACAGTCGATGGCTAACGGGTTAATATTCCCGTACTACTAATTACTGTGATGGGGTGACGGAGTGATGAAAGCGCCGCGAACTGACGGAATAGTTCGTTGAAGTACCTACCTATAAGCTGCGCAGGCAAATCCACGCGGCTTGGGGAAATACGATAGTACTCGGAGTCTTCGGACAAAGAGATAGTGCGCCTAAGGGCTTCCAAGAAAAACCTCTAAACTTCAGGTAATTAGTACCAGTACCGTAAACCGACACAGGTAGTTGAGGAGAGAATCCTAAGGTGCTCGAGAGATTCATGGCTAAGGAATTAGGCAAAATAGACCTGTAACTTCGGGAGAAAGGTCGCCCCCAGCAATGGGGGCCGCAGTGAAGAGGTCCAGGCGACTGTTTATCAAAAACACAGGGCTCTGCAAAATCGTAAGATGAAGTATAGGGCCTGACACCTGCCCGGTGCTGGAAGGTTAAGAGGAGATGTTATCTTCGGAGAAGCATTGAATTGAAGCCCCAGTAAACGGCGGCCGTAACTATAACGGTCCTAAGGTAGCGAAATTCCTTGTCGGGTAAGTTCCGACCTGCACGAATGGTGTAACGATCTGGACACTGTCTCAGCCATGAGCTCGGTGAAATTGTAGTAACGGTGAAGATGCCGTTTACCCGCAGTGGGACGAAAAGACCCTGTGCACCTTTACTATAGCTTAGTATTGACCTTGGATAAATGATGTGTAGGATAGGTTGGAGACTATGAAGCGGCGTCGCCAGGCGTTGTGGAGTCATTGTTGAAATACAACCCTTTGTTTATCTGAGGCCTAACCCCGCGAACGCGGGGGACATTGCTTGGTGGGTAGTTTGACTGGGGTGGTCGCCTCCAAAAGAGTAACGGAGGCTTCTAAAGGTTCCCTCAGTACGCTTGGTAACCGTGCGTAGAGTGCAATGGCATAAGGGAGCTTGACTGAGAGACATACAGGTCGATCAGGTACGAAAGTAGAGCATAGTGATCCGGTGGTTCCGCATGGAAGGGCCATCGCTCAAAGGATAAAAGGTACGCCGGGGATAACAGGCTGATCTCCCCCAAGAGCTCATATCGACGGGGGGGTTTGGCACCTCGATGTCGGCTCGTCACATCCTGGGGCTGGAGAAGGTCCCAAGGGTTGGGCTGTTCGCCCATTAAAGTGGCACGCGAGCTGGGTTCAGAACGTCGTGAGACAGTTCGGTCTCTATCTACTGTGGGCGTTAGAAATTTGAGTGGATCTGATTCTAGTACGAGAGGACCGAATTGGACAAACCTCTAGTGTATCTGTTGTCCCGCCAGGGGCACCGCAGAGTAGCTACGTTTGGAAGGGATAAGCGCTGAAAGCATATAAGCGCGAAACCCACCACAAGATGAGATTTCTTTTAAGGATCGTGGAAGATGACCACGTTGATAGGCTATAGATGTAAAGGCAGTAATGTCATAGTCGAGTAGTACTAATAATCCGTAAGCTTATGTACACCCTTTTCCCCCGACTCCGGTCGGGGGGAGAAACTTTCTAATAAATAAAATACTTTTCTTTATCTCAGTATGTTAAGATATTGTGTAATGTTGACTAGCTAAGGCTAATCACCCATTGCAAAACGGCCTTAAGGTGGTTATTGCGGCGGGGGTCCGCTCATCCACTCGCGAAACGAGTACATAACCACGCCAGCGCCACGCGTAACGCACTCGGC
>NZ_LVEN01000015.1 GCF_001686925.1 Flavobacterium piscis | reverse complement strand
GTTTTTTTAAAAAGCTTATTTATAAATGTAAGGTTCGCAAAGCTTGATGTTGATTTAGCTTTGCGAACTTTGCAATTTTATGATAATGTAATATAACAATCTTTGCGCTCTCTGCGGTAAAATTTACAGATTAGAATCCGAAATTAACTCCTAAACCAAATACTTCTCTGGTTTGAAAACCCTGAAAAGCATTATCATCATAAATGGCCTGGAAGGATAAATTAGCAGATAAAAATTTGTTTACTTTCATGATAATATTCAGAGAGTAATTGATATCTACATTTTGTGGATCTTCTAAATAATTAGAATATAAATTCAAAGTATTCTCTGCAGTTACATTGGTCATGATCGCCAATTTGTAATAAACCGATGCATAGAAACCTAATTCGTAACGCATGGTTTTATTAGCATCTACACCAAAATAATCACCACTTACATAAGGTAATCCCGTTGCTCTGTCGATTCCTGCAGTATAAGCGCCATCTACGAATGTAAATTTCGAGGTTAAAGGCGCAAAGTTAATTTTTAGATTATCATCCTTTGTCCAGTAAATACCCGGACCTGTAGTAAGATAACCAGGAGACATAAATTGGGTATTTTCTGTTCTAATCTCCTTTCCGTTCTCATCCTTGCCATATAAGTAACCGGTTGTAAACTGAGTTCTGAAATTCACGAAATAAGAGTAATACCATTCACCAAAAGCTCTTTTTCCAAGGATTGAGTTGAATTCAAGACGGTCATCAGTCTTTTTTTCGTAGTCGGCATTTTTAGTTTGTAAAAGTCCGTAAGAAGCTAAAACTTTATTATCCCACGTAAGATCGTCCTTTTTGTAATTGAAATCATAGTTGATTCCCAAGGTTCCTGAAAAGCTATCTTCACCTCCTGCAATCCAGTTATTAAAGCTCGATTGATTTAGCAAAAGAGAAACTGTTCCTTTTGCTTTCCAGCCTTCTCCCTCGATAGTATCATTAATTTTCTTTACTGCTTTTTCAGTGTTTTGGATTAATTCTTTTTCAGAATTTTGGGCTTGAACAAAAGTTAAGTTCGCTAAAATAAAAAGTAATAATGTTAGCTTTCTCATGGTATATAGTTTAAATGTATAAGAACAAATATACTAAAAAACCGTTAAAAGCTTTGGGATTATCGACCGTAAAGAAAGTTATTTCTTAGATTCTTTGTATAAAGGTACTGCTGAGCAAGCTTCGCCATACATAATACTTCTTGCAAAAGGTTGCAGGTAAGTTGCGGCTAAAATATACGCGCGAGTTGGAACCGGTTTTTTCGAACAGCCTTTTACAATAACAGGTTTGTTTTTGTAGTCAGAATAATCAAGTTTGCTTAGAATCTCTTCATATAAGCTTGCATCTAAATCTTCGATAGTTCCGTTGACTACTTTTTTAGCATAAGGCGCTAATTGAATCGCTACCAGAATAGACGACCAGGCAGGAACAATAGCATCTGTACTGCAGTTTATAGCCACATATTGATCTTGATATTGCGACCAATCGTGATTTTTTAAGTGCTCTCTAAAGTCTTTTTCTTTCAATAAAAATCCTTCTAAAAGCCATTGCGAAATGTCAATTTGCACACGCGCTCCTTTTGGATAATAATCCTCAAGATCAAAAACTTCTAAGGCACTATTGGCAACTTTATTGATAATTTCTTCCATATGAAAAAGTTAGTTTCAAGTTTCAGGTTTCAAGTTGTTGAAACCTGAAACC
>NZ_LVEN01000014.1 GCF_001686925.1 Flavobacterium piscis | reverse complement strand
GAACCCCAGCGGGGTGGTATATTTTATAATCTTTACGGCAATTATATGTCGCTCCGCTGGAGCTTTAACATGATGATGTGTATCTTTTCTATAAATATATCGTCCCTCTGGGACTTGAATTGTCTTTATATTCTGTCGGTCTAAATATCAGGCAATTTTGTACTTGCCTACTCAAGTTTTAAAGCATCAGATGTTTGGGATTTGGTCCCGAAGCTTCGTGTAAAAAATTTGGAATTTTATTTAATTATCCCCGCCTTATATGTCGCAATTGCACGATCTCTCGCAAAAGCATGATCCACCATTGGTTCATTATATCCTAAATCAAATTCAGGAATCCATTTACGAATGTAGATTCCTTTTTCGTCGAATTTCTTTAGTTGAATTTCCGGATTAAAAACCCTGAAGTATGGTGCTGCATCGCAACCTGTTCCTGCTGCCCATTGCCAGTTGCCTACGTTTGATGCCAATTCGAAATCCAGTAATTTCTCGGCAAAATAAGCTTCGCCCCATTGCCAGTTAATAAGTAAATGTTTGCATAAGAAACTGGCGACAACCATACGAACACGATTGTGCATATAACCGGTTTCGTTAAGCTGACGCATTCCTGCATCGACCATTGGGTAACCCGTAGTTCCGGAACACCAGCGCTTAAAATCGTCTTCGTTATTGCGCCATTGAATGCCATCATAAGCCGACTTGAAATTGTGATTCACGCAATTTGGGAAATTGAACAGAATCTGGATAAAGAATTCTCTCCAGATTAATTCGCTTAAAAAAGTCTGGTTTTTCTTGTTGGCCCAATTCACTAATTTTCGAATACTAACAGTTCCAAAACGTAAATGTGGAGAAAGATAAGATGTACTGTCTAATGCTGGAAAATCTCTCGTTTCTTTATAATTGCCTATTTGCGTTAAGTTGTGGGGCAATACTTTTATACTGCTTCTTTCAAAACCAATTTTGGATAATTCAGGAAAGTTAAAATTGTTCTTAGCAAAATTTATAAACAAAGGTTTTGTATCGTATTCAAAAGCTTGTCCTGAAAGATGGTATTTCTCCAGCCATTTATTTTTATAAGGCGTATAAATGGTATAAGGAAGTCCATCAGCTTTGGTGATTTCTTTTTCTTCAAAAATCACATGATCTTTGAATGAAAAAGATTCAATGTCATTTTTTCTTAATAATTCCTGAATTGATAAATCACGTGTAATAGCGTATGGTTCGTAATCTTTATTAAAGAATACTTGATGAATGTCAAATTCGGAAACAAGTGATTTCCAAACCTCAAAAGTTTTTCCTTTTTTTATTAAGACTGATGAATCAATTAGTTGAAGTTGTTCGTTTATTGCTTCAAGTGAATCGTAGATGAAACTGACTCTCGCATCATTTTCAGGAAGATTTTCTAAGATATCGTCGTCAAAAATAAATAACGGAATTACCGGAAAATCAGATTGCAGGGCATTGAATAACCCGATATTATCATCAAGACGCAAATCACGTCGAAACCAGAAAAAAGTAACTTTTTGTTTTGTCATTATAAGTAACGCTATTTTTGTTTGCTACGAATTCAAGAATTTTTTTAACCGATCAATTGAATTTACTATTATAATTCGTGAATCCGTTGCGATTTTTTCATCTATGGAATCTGTGGAATAAAATTCTTTGAATTGAAGAGTTCCTCAATATTTTTGTGGCGCTATTCTAAAATAGTTTTCAGTTTATTTTTTACCTTT
>NZ_LVEN01000013.1 GCF_001686925.1 Flavobacterium piscis | reverse complement strand
CTAACTATGCAAACATAGGAGTTCGCAAAGCTAAGTTAATCCAATCCCGATAGCTATCGGGATTGCGAACTTTTACTTTTTAAAAGCTAATAGCAAAACCTCGCGAGCTTTGGGTAAATTTTTTTTCCACTTTACAGGTTTGGAATTGATCGATTACTTTTTTAAACGCAGGCTTGCTTATGCTGGCTTTATTGTCAAAATTTGGTTTCAGAGTATTTATATCCATTTTTAATAAATCGCGAAAGGCTAATTATCAATTTGTTATGATATCACAGGCAAATTTTAACTATTTTTATTTAGACTTGTTATAAATAGTATTATATTTGAACATTGAAACTTCAAAATACCACTAAAATGTTCTCTGTATTCAGCTTTATTTCATATTATTTTTTGAAACTATCTAAGTATTTTTTTTATCTTCTAAAATTACTTTCTGATAAATTAGAACAAATCGTTTTAGACTGAGCATTTCTTCTTAAATGATAAAGTCCTCCTCCCCACAAATCTAGCATCACATTAAAAGCCTTACTCCCAAAAAAATCAAATCCAAATATCATGAAGAATATTATAACATCTCTTATGCTCGCTTTTTCGGTCTACGGTTACTCGCAGACAGAAAAAGAAACTGATAGTATCGTCGAAACTTCTATCAATGCATTAGATGAAATTGTAATTACAAAAAAGAAAGTTCTATATACTCAAAAATCAGATCGACTAATTTTTAATGTTGAAAACAGTATTGTTTCTGAAGGCGGAACGGCATTGGATGTTTTATCGCGCGCTCCGGGTGTTGTCGTGTCTCAGGATGGCGAATTATCGATTCGCGGACAACAAGGCGTTGGTGTAATGATAAATGGCAAATTAACGCAGCTTTCGCAAAAAGAACTAGCCAATTATTTAAAATCGACCACCTCATCAAACATCAAACAAATAGAAGTGATTACCAATCCTTCTTCTAAATATGATGCCACCGGAAAAGCCGGAATTATCAATATTATTTTAAAGAAACCAAATGCGGGCGGACTTAAAGGAACTGTTTTTACCAATTATGGAAGAGGCCGAAAAAACAGAACCAATTCTGGCGCCAACTTAAGTTACAATAAAGAAAAATTTGGTGTTTACGGAAACTACAGCTATACTTTTAGGGGCGAAGAAGAACGTAAAGAATTTGACCAAAATCAATATACTGATGCAACCCGCCAGACCATTTCGACAAAAAACCATCAAATCTCAACTACTGATGAGCCATTGACTTCGAACAATTTTAAAATAGGAACAACTTATGAAGTTTCTCCTAAAACGAATTTAGAAGTTTATGTTGATGCTAAATTAGGTCGTTACGAAAACATGGCCAACGGTAGAAATACGTTGCTTAACGCTATGGATCAGGTACAATTTGATGCCTCGACCTATAATGACAGCAAAGAGAAATGGAATGATTATACGTATGCTTTTTCAGGGGTTCATAAATTTAATACCGAAGGAAAAAATATGTATTTTGATTTTGAATATGAAACTTCGAAATTCAGATCGAATCAGTTTCAGAGTGCTACGAATATAGATCCTTTGAGCACCAATAACATTAATGACCGAAGAGGTTTTATTCCGTCGCAATTGAAGGTTTTTACCGGAAAAGTTGATTTTACAAATCCATTAAAAGAAAAACAATCTATCGAGTGGGGTTTTAAAGCCAGCGTAAAAAACAATGACAACCCATCGGTTTACCAATACAACGAAAACAATCAATGGATTGTAGATGTTAATTCGACCAATCATTTTGAATACAAAGAACAAATTTATGCGGCTTATGTTAACTATAAATATCAGATGGAAAAGCTGAATATTCAGGGAGGTTTGCGTTCTGAATATACTGCGATAAACATTTTACAAAAAACGTTGAATGAAGAACATAAAGACGATTATTTAAAATGGTTTCCGAGTGTTTCTATGAAATATGAATTGACCAGCAATCATTCGATACATGCTTCATATAGTAAAAGAATCAACAGACCAAGCCAGTTCGATCTGAATCCGTTTCGTTTTTATGATGATTCGTTTAACTATTCTCAGGGAAATCCGAATCTGGTTCCTGAAATCACACATTCTGCAGAAATTGGTTATTCCTGGAAGAGCGCTTTTATGGCTTCATTATACTTTAGCAAAACCAAAGATGTTTTTACCGAAGTGTATGTTTACAATCCTGCCGATAACACAACAGTAACGTCTCAGATTAATGTTGACAAATCGTATAATTACGGAGCCAATATTACCAATACAGCCGAAATTTATAAATGGTGGTCTGTAAATACGCTTTTTAATATTTTCGAAAATAAATTTATGGGCAATGTGGTGAATACAGACAAAATTGACCCAATTATTACCTTGAATTTAAGCGTACAAAACTCCTTTACAATTACAGAAAGCTGGAAAGCCGAAGCTAACGCACAGTATCAGTCAAAATCAAATCTTGGTATATATGAACGAGATGCTTTCTTTGATTTCAGTATCGGAATTTCGAAACAAGTGCTTGCCAAAAAAGGTACTATCAAACTGAATGTTACTGATATTTTCAACACCAATAATTTCCACATCAATTCAGTTATTGCACAAACGAGTATCAACAAAAGGTATGACCTGGATAACCGTATTGCAACAATAGCTTTTACATATAGAATTTAATATTTTGGATCTTTAGTTTCCTTGTTTTTGTTTTTTTTTGATGGAAAAGAGCCTGTTGTAGTTAGCGGGCTCTTTCTGTTTTTAGTTGATAAATCACTTGCGAATGTTGGCGAAAATGGCACACGGATTACACAGGTTTAAACAGATTTACGCTGGTTTATTTTTACTGTTTTATACTACACGAATGTCAGACTGAGCGAAGTCGAAGTCCCGTATACTGAATCACTTTGAGGGACTTCGACTTCGCTCAGTCTGACAATGAGAGAGATTTTGAGATTTCTATTATATCTAAAAACGCATAAAAAAGTCTTTTGAAGAATGTTACTTCTACCAAAAGACTTTTAAGCACTAACCAACAAAAAAGTAAATAAAATTAAAACTTAATTATGCTTTGGTTTTTTGTTTTTTCTTTCTTCCCCACCAGATATAAAATCCGGTAACAGGTAAACTGGCGCATATCAAGCTGCCTAAAAAATAGACAATTTTGGTTGGTATGCCTCCAATTGCACCAACATGAAGACTATAATTGGAGCGCATTAACCATTTTGAAAAACGGGCATCGCCAATGTAGTCCTGCGAACTTGGAAGTAATTCTAACGTTTTGGAATTAAAATATAAATCTCTCCAGACTCCCTTATTCATATCTGTACAGGCGTAAAAATCATCTTTAGGTTCATCCGGAAAATGAATAATAACGGCTTCTTTATTTTCCTTCGCAATTTCTGTTCTTACTTTCTTCCAAATAATATCGGCTCCAGCCAATTTATCCAATTGCTGTTGTGATAAAGTATCTTTTTTTACTGCAACAACTTGTTCTTTCTTGTCTTTTTCGTCAGTCCATCCTCCGGCTATCCAATAGGTACTTTCACGTAACCAATGAAAACTCATCAACAATCCTGTAAAAGCGATCAGCATGGCCAAAATCAATGTATAAAATCCCATAACATTATGTAAGTCATAATTAAGACGTTTGAATTTGGCATCCCATTTTATTTTAAAACTAGCGTTTCGGGTTGTTTTATTCCATTTTTTCGGAAACCAAAGTACCAGTCCGCTTATCAGTAAAAAGAAGAATACAACCGTTGCCCAGGCTGTTATTTGAGAACCAATTTCCCGCTCTAACCAAAGGTTACGATGCCCTTCATCCATAAAATGAAAGAAATCTTCATGATGTACCATTCCGGTAATTTTACCGTTATACGGATTTACATAAATCAACGAATCCGACTCGATATCGACCTTAATTGATTTATCTAAACCATTATACCAAACGCCATGAATTTCTTTATTAGGCAATGCTTTATGAACAGCAGCGTAAATTTTTGAAGGCGGTAATAATTTCTCCTGACCTTCAGCTTCAACATTTAAATAGGGTGATGTCAGGGCTTTGATTTCTTGTTCGAAAACCAAAATACAACCAGTAATTCCCATAATAAACACGATTATTCCGGAAGCCAGTCCGAGCCATAAATGCAACCAGGCATTGATTTTACTAAACCGTGATTTTCCTTTATTGGGTGGTTTAAGATTCTGATTTTTGATAACAGTCATGGTTTTAATTTTAATTTATTTTACGTCAGACAATACGTAAAGAAGCATTTATATATAAAAACCATATAATCAGTACTCTCAAAAGCAATGATTATATGGTTATTTACTAAAAAAAATGTAATTATTGTTTTGGCGATAGCTTCGTTATAGCAGAAATATCTGTTCCTCCACCAGTTACTTTTGCACCAGCTGTAGCAGCACCTGTTTCAAGATTGATTTTATAAACACGAACCTCATCATTAGTTACAAAAGCTTTGTAAGCAAAACCATCTTCGTAGAATAAACTTCCAACTCCAAAATAGTTATCACCAGCATGTCCAGGTAATCCTGTAACCGGAGTAATTTTTTTAGATGGTAAGTCTATGATTGCTGATTTAAATTTGAATGAATAATGTCTTAAGAATCCCCATGAAATTGTATCATCTGCTGTAGGTATATAAATGATATAAGCTTTTTCTCCTCCAATAGGATAAGCAGCAACTACTTTACCGTTAAGTGAACTTGCCTGAATATCGAAGAAATAAGAAGCATCAAAATCTGTCTGACCTTTGTTGATACGTAAAATCCCAGAATGTGCCTCATTGTTTACATCGTAACCAGCTGATAACGCATTTGATGAAAAAGTATATACGTTACCAGAATCAGTACGAATAATACCTGTATTTGTATAATACATTCCAACTGCTGTCGTACGCGGGTCTGCTATTCTTTTTACAAAGTTTAATGATGGATACTCGTAAACTCTTACATAAGCATTAGTTTGATCGATATCCCAGTCATCACTTGCATCTCTGTTGAAAACAGACACAAATACTTTATCTCCTACTACTGTTACTCCTGTTGGGAAGTCAAAACGTCCGGTAGATGTAGCAAAATTATTAAATTTACGACTTGTAATAAATTGTTTTACAGGATCGTAAACAATTAGTTCATTATCTGTAGATGTACCTTCCCATGAAGCACCAACTATTAATAGTTTATTATCATCTGTAACACCGTAAGCATATGGAGACTCAATAAAAACACGACTTCCGGCTACTAATTGACCTGCTGCATTTAAAGAAAAGGGAGCTGCACCTTCTGCTTCACTATCTAATGCAAACATTGTATTTGCAATAGGAATATATGAACCACCTTGCTCAATTCCTTTTCCATTCATATCAATTGTCCCTGTCATTAACTCGTCTAGCGAATTAAAACTCCACATATAATTTTCATTCCAGGTATCTGTTTGATATCCTATTACATATTTACTTCCCGGAATTGTATCATCTGAAGGAGAATCATCACTACTACAAGAAAATATAGTACCCGACATTAGCACAAGAGCTAATAGATTTTTAATTTTAATTGTTTTCATATTACTTTAATTTAGTTAATTATCATCTGCCTTAGAAACACAGATTTTTGAATGAGATATTATTTTTATTTTTATTACATAAAGAAATAACGAAGTTTCAATGTAAACGACCTTCCAGGTTTTTGTACATTAAAATAGTCATATAGTTTTACGTCTGTTATATCAAAGCATTCTACTGCAATATTATAGCGACCGTTTTTAAGTGAGTAAGCAATAGACGCAGAGTAAAAAAGTTGCTCTGGAATTTCTTTTTTACCTGTCTCGCCAAGATTTGGGTTTCTCAGATAATAACTGCTTGAATAATTAGTCAATAAGTTAATCGTAAGAAAGTCATCATCGAATTTGATTTTCTTGAAGTTAAATCCAACATTGGCATTTCCGTAAAAAATAGGAACATTTGCTAATTGCTTATTGTATAAATAATTAATTTGATTCGTCCCAGGTGAAACAGTTGCATCTTTATTTAGAGTTTTTTGGTAAGTTGCATTAATATCAAAAACCAACCAATCTTTATAACCATAATGAACAACTCCGTCAAATCCGCTTACCTGTATATTTTTAAAGTTAACTGCTTTACTTTTTGATGGGTTACTTTGATCTTGCCTATCCTGGATAAAATCATTCGCTCTTCTGTAAATGAAATTTCCTTCTACTCCGAAAGAATGAACTGTAAAAGCTTTTTTATAAGAAAGTCCAAAATTAAAGTTATCACTAGATTCAGGCTGAAGATTCGGACTTGGACTTACTCTAAGTCCATCTCCCAATAATTGAAGAGCTGATGGCATTCTATAAGCATGTTCAAAAGATGCTTTAACCTGAAACTCCTCAGGAATTAAGAAATAAGCCGCAGCAGTACCATAACCAAAATTGTTAAAAGAAGGATTCACTTTTTGCTCTGAAGTTGTACCAGGATTTGTTATAACTTCCCCTTTTAAATCGAGCATTTTTCCAAAAGCGGTGAAAGACAGCCTTTTTTCAAGTGCTGATAAGCTATATGAAAAACCTAAGATGTTTTTATTTAGAAATGGTTTTGTTGGCTTGTCTGTAGTTATATATTCATTGTCTTCAGTTCGTTTATAACCAACATAAGTATAATTTAAAGCAAATGAATTATTTTCATTTAGTTCATATTTAAGATTAGCATTACTTTGAAGAGATTTTACATCATATACCATTAAAGTTTTAACTGTATTAATCTCACCAGCGGAACTGTAAGCAGGAACGTCAGTTCGCACTCCTCGCCAGGTAAATCTTCTCGACGAAGTATCTACTTTACGTTCTTCTGCAATATTATAAGACGCAGCCCAAGTTGCTGTTAAGCCTTTAGTAAACAAATTTGATTTCTTATATTTTAACGAAGACACAAAATTCTGACTATCTTCAAAAGCATCACCTACGACTCTAAACATTGTTGGCCCTTGTTGTATTTGTTTTTTATTGGCACTTCCTGTAACACCTACTAATAAATAATCTGCATATTTTTTATCTTTTACTCCAACTTCTGCTATAACAGTTGCTTGTTTATAACCATCATGAAAATGTTTAAGTTTTTCTAACGGACCAAAAAGCCCAGAAACAGGATCAGGAACCTGAGCCTCAACCTTATAACTATTGTCAGAATAATTAAGGAATGCATTAATATTGGTTACAAAACCATTTTTACTTGTAAAACGTGTGTTTACCGCAGCCTTATGAGTATTGAAAGATCCATAACTATAAGAAGCATCAATATATCTCCTAACACTTTTATTAGTAACAATATTAACAGCACCACCTAAAGCATCTCCTCCTAATTCAATTGGCACAACTCCTTTATAGACGTCAATTCTTTCTGCCATATTAGTTGGAATATTGTTCAATGTAAATGATGGTCCATAATTATCTAACGGAATCCCGTCCATAAAAAACTTAACCTGATCTCCTGAAAAGCCATTTAATGAAAAATTGAAAGCAGATCCCATTCCTCCTGTTTCTCTAACCCTAACACCAGTTGTTCTATTTAAAACCTGATTCAAATCAGCAGAAGTATTATACAACTGTTTTAAATCAACAGCTGTAATATTAAATGCCTCTTCTTTAACTCGCTGCACTTTTGATTTTCCTTTTACCTGAACTTCATCCAACGCAGCCATATCTTCTTCAATAGTTACGGTTGGAATTGTTTGATCTGCTTCTTTTAAATTAATTTTAATTTGCTTTGGTTTATATCCAATGTAAGCAATAGATAAAATATAATTCTGCGGTTCTGCTAAAATTTCGTATTCTCCCTTCTCATTCGTTAGTGTGGAATAAGCGGTACCTTTTAATGCTACTGAAACACCTTCGACAGGCTGGCTGTCATTTCCTAGAATTATTCCAGTTAATTTTGTTTTGTTATTTTGTGAAAAACCTTGAATTGAACTTAACAGTACCAGGATTAAGACGAATATTCTATTTATTTTCATTACCTAATGTTGAAATTAATTTGGCACAAAATTAACATCAATAAATAGCAATTGCAAGTTATTTTTAATTATTCTAAATAAATACAGTGATTAACTTTGAAATAGACAAATCAATAAAAAAACGACAGATTTCTTAATGAATAATTAGTTTTAACTTAAGATTTGCTTAAATTTTAATACTTCAAAAGTTAAAATCCAAGTTTCATTTCATAAAAAACATAAAAAAGCCCGCTTTAAATAGTAAAGCGGGCTTTTAAAAAATTAAAAATGAGCTATATTTCTAAATCCAGAATAGTTTCTTTTAACTCTTTTATTATTATTTTAATATCAGCTTCGGATGTTCTCCAATTTACATAAGAAGCTCTGATTCCTTTTCGGTTTTGATATACAGTTGGGGTCATAAAAACTTTCCCTTTATCATTCAAAAGGGTCAAAAACTGATTTACTTTTTCCTGATTATGATCTCCTTTTAAAGTAAAGCAAACATTATTAAGCCGAATTGGTGCCAAAAGCTCGAAATTATCATCTTCGATAAGTTCATTTGCAAAATGCAATGCCAATGCCGTACTATTTTCTACAATATCCTGAAAACCTTCTTTTCCGTACGCGACTAAAGAAAACCAAACTGGTAAAGCTCGTAAACGACGTGAATTTTCAGGTAATACATTCAGGTAATTAAAGTTTTCTAACGGATTTCCTAAATAAGGTGCATTCGAATTCTGAAACGTTTCTGTTTGAAGATTTACATGCTTTTCTTTAATTAGATAAAAAGCACTTTCATAAGGAACATTAAGCCATTTATGACAGTCGATCGTAATACTGTCTGCACCTTCCCATCCTTCTATAAGATGTTTAAATTTTTCTGAAACCGCGGCAAAACCACCAAAAGCAGCATCAATGTGCCACCAAAAATTGTATTTTTCTTTAAGTTTTGCAATTTCCACAAAATCATCAAAATCAGCTGTATTTACTGTTCCTGCACTCGAAATCAGAATAAAAGGTTTTCCGTTTAATTCTTTAATTTTTTCTTCTAAATCAATTATATCAATGGCTTCGCGATTACCCTCAATGGTTTTAATTGTTGTGTAATTATTACTTCCAATGCCTAACATTGATAATGTTTTTATTGAAGAAGAATGTGGCGTTGCGGACAAAACATGAATGGTTTCGGTTATTCCGGTCTTTGCAAAGTCTTTGCCTGATTGTGCTCCAAACCATTGTCTTGCGACTCCCAAACACGTAAAATTTGACATTGTTGCCCCCGTTACAAAGCCTCCTAAAAATGATTTTGGCAAGTCTAATAACTGCAACAATAAATTGATGGTTTCAAATTCTATTAAAGCCGAAACTCCACCTTGCCCTTTTATTGCTTGCGTATTTTGATCATAAACTGATGCTAACCAATCTCCCACAATCGAAGCCGGAGTTGAACCACCAGTTACAAAACCCAAATATCTTGGTCCGGACGAAGCAACCATCAATGGTGCTAATCTTTCTTTAAATTCTTGCAAAGCTGCTAATGATCCTAAACCCTTTTCATTTAAATCTCGGGTTGGGTCGATGGTATATTTAGTTGAGGTTGGAATATTTTCAAGGTCATTCAAAAAATCTAATCCTTGTCGTTTTGCGTGATTAAGTATATTTTCGAGATCATTTAGATCGTGTTGAAGGATTACATTCATTATATATTATTTTTAATGCCTGACTGTAAATTCTCTGTTGCTAAAAATAGCTCACAGATCATACAGATTAAGCAGATTAATACTGATTTTTAATTTAAAGTAGATGGATTTGTTTTGAAAACTTACTTTTTACCACTTGGTTTTTTCAGAGAATCGCGAGACCATCATAGACGAAATTACATCGCCGTTGGCATTTAATAAAGTAGCAATTGGGTCAACGAGAGTTCCTAAAATCATGGCTACAGGTAAAGCTTGTTCCATTGGTAGTCCGTAAACGGTAATGGCCAAAACTTCTCCTATATAACCACCGTTCGGGATTCCGCCTTCTACAATCGAAACAATTACCGTAATTCCCAATGCTAAAAGTATGGTTGATGGTGAAGTAAAATCTTTACCAAACATGGCAAAAAGAAATGTGATTTTTAGAATAGACGACATGCTCGAACCGTCTTTATGTAAAGGTGCTCCCAAAGGAATAACCAAATTGCGGACATGTTTAGGAATGCCCATTTTTTCGGCAGCATCTAAATTTGCAGGAATGGTGGCAATACTACTACAAGTTCCTATTGCTGTCAGCGAAGGTGTGATATTGTTACTCCAGAAAACTTTAAAAGCTTTTTTACCGCCGGCTACAAAAGCATATAAACTAAAAAAGACAAAAAAGTAAAAGATACAAGCTACATAATAAACACCTAGTGGTTTGGCATAAACACCAAATAATTGCGGACCGTAATAACTCACTTGATACGCAAAATAAGCACCTAAACCTATTGGAGCCAATTTCATAATCATAGTCAAAAGTTGTTTCATGACTTCGTTTCCGGAATCCAGAAAACTTTTGAAAGCATTCCCTTTTTCTCCTGATTGCAAAGTTGCAAATCCTATTAAAAAGGAAAAAATAATGAGCGCCAACATACTTTTTCGGGATAATAATTCGTAAAAGTCATTGGTCGTAAGCAATTGCGCTATTTGATCGCCAACATTCCCAGATCGGATTTTCTCCAACGGAATTTTGGTAATTATAATATTTTCATGAATAGGAAAAAAATAAACCGCTATAATCATCACCATAGCCGAAATCAAAAGTGTCCCTAAAAACACTGCTATCATGATAACAAATAGCTTTCCTAACTTTTCTGTTCTCTCTAAATTGGCAATGGAAGAAGTAATGGTAAAAAAAACAAGCGGAATAATCGCTGTAAAAAGCAAGTTGAGGAATATATCTCCAACAGGTTTTATAACGGCAACTTTTTCTTTAAAAACTAATCCGAAAATACTTCCAATTATGATTCCGCCCAGCAGCAGTAAGACACTGCTGTAACTTTTTAGAAAATTGATTTTTTTAACCTCCATAATTAAGCCGTATTAGAATTTGGAAATAGAAACGTGAAATAAAAATCAATTAAATTACTCAAAAAAAGAGTGCTGAAATTATTTTTTTATTCCACTCCCGATACCTATCAGGATAAATAGATTTTATATAATTTTTTTAATTGTAGGCGAATGAACAATTAAAATGTGCCGTCAGGCACTAAATGTTGGTAGAAATCATGAATTAAAATAAATTTAGTGTGCCGTAGGTACGCAATGGCTACCAATATTTAGTGCCTGACGGCACATTTTAACTACGCAATCCTGATTTGTATTAATCATTATTTTTCTAAAACCAAAGTAGTAAAAGCTCTGTCAACCAATTCGCCGATTTTACTTTTTACCTTTTCTGTTAAAGTCTCTTTGTTGATTATTTTGAAAGACGATTTTTCAATTAGCTTTTCGACCTTTTCAGTGCTATAAAGTTCAAATTCAAATTGCGTAAAAGGAAGCTGTTTCATAAAACTTTCTTCAGCAAAAGTGATGCATAAAATTCCTTTTGGTTGCAAAACCCTGTAGATTTCCGATAGCAATTTTTCAGGTTCCTGCCAAAAATAAATAGTATTTACAGTAAATACTTTATGGAATGAATCATCTTCAAACGGAATTATATTTCCTTCATACATCGAAAAGAAAGCTTGTTTTTGCGAAACATAATTTCTGTTGATTTGACGCGCTTCCTGAAACATTAATTTAGACATTTCAAGTCCGTAATATTTAATGTTTTCAGCTTGTTCGAATATAAATTCAACGTGTCCTGCGTTTCCGTGACCTAATTCCAGAATTTTATTTCCTGCTTCTATCTGTAGATTCTGAATCGAATGGCGCGTCATGTTGATGTTCGTTTCATTCATCATATTGCCCATTTCGATTCCTTTTTCTCCAGTTGGGTGTTTAAGCTGAGAAGCTATTGCTTGTAATTCTTCTTGTTTCATAACTTTAAAATTAAATTCCAATTAAAAAATTCCAAATTCCAACTCCACGAATAACTACTAAATATCTCAATTTAACTCCTGATATCCTAGCCCAGATGGGAACGGCATCCTTTTGTGGCGGGGTTCGCCACAAAAGATATAGTGGACAGCTGGAAATAGCTCCTAAAAACTTTTATTCTCTTTATTATTAAAAAATTAAGCCTGACACTTAATAATCTTAATTTCTTAATGCTGAAAGAAACTTAAAAAAGATGGCTCGCAATCTGACGAATATTCTCAGATTTCCCCATTGAATAATAATGTAATACTGGAACTCCGGCAGCTTTTAGCTCTAATGATTGTTGAATTGCCCATTCGATACCTACTTGTCTGATTTCTGCATTATTCTTGCATTGATCTACGGCATGAATTAAATCTTCCGGCAAATCGATACGGAAAATTTGAGGTAAAACCTGTAAATGCCTTTGAACCGCAATTGGCTTAATTCCCGGAATAATAGGGATTGTGATTCCCATTTCTCTTGCTTTTTCTACAAACGTAAAATATTTTGAGTTGTCGAAAAACATCTGTGTTACCACATAATCAGCTCCCGCATCTACTTTTTCTTTTAATCTTTTTAAGTCAGATTGTAACGACGGAGACTCCAAATGTTTCTCCGGATATCCTGCAACACCTATACAAAAATCAGCTTTGTTATCAGCGTCCATAACTTCGTGAAGGTATTTTCCCTGATTCAATAAATTAATTTGTTTTACTAAATCTACAGCATAATCATTTCCTCCCGCTTTTGGGATAAAATATTGTTCGTCTTTCATGGCGTCACCACGTAAAGCCATCACATTGTCAATTCCTAAGTAGTTACAATCTACCAAAAGGTATTCAGTTTCTTCTTTTGTAAATCCTCCGCAAAGTACGTGAGGTACGGTATCTACGTTGTACTTATGTTTTATAGAAGCACAAATCCCAAGCGTTCCCGGACGCATACGAGTTAGTTTTTTATCTAAAAGCCCGTTGCCTTTATCAATATAAATATACTCCTCACGAGAAGTTGTTACATCAATAAACGGTGGTTTAAACTCCATCAACGGATCGATATTATCGTACAATTCCTGAATGCTTTTCCCTTTCTGAGGCGGAATAATTTCAAATGAGAATAAGGTATTCCCTTTTGCGTTTTCTATATGTTGTGTTACTTTCATTCTTTAAGTTATGAGTGATGAATTATGAGTTTTGAGTTGGTTTCTGTAAAAAATCTGAAATCAAAAAACGTAATCAAATAATCTTCTTTTTGTTTCAAGTTTCAGGTTTCAGGTTGCTTTGGATAACTTGAAACCTGAAACAAAAGAAACTTTTCTTAATCTGCTATATTAGGGTTTAACCATTTCATTGCATATTCAGTTGAGACGCTGCGTCGTTTGGCGTAATCTACCACCTGATCTTCTTTTATTTTTCCGAGTCCGAAATACCTGCTTTTCGGATTTCCGAAATAATACCCGGAAACAGAGGAAGCCGGCCACATCGCCATACTTTCTGTAAGTGTTACACCAATTTCTTCGGCTACATTTAAAAGTTTCCAAATGGTTGGTTTTTCCAGGTGATCCGGACAAGCTGGATATCCTGGCGCTGGACGAATTCCTTTATAATTTTCTTTAATCAATTCTTCGTTGGTTAAAGATTCTTCTCTATCATAACCCCAGAAATCTTTACGAACTCTTTCATGAAGATATTCGGCGAAAGCCTCAGCAAAACGGTCGGCCAATGCCTTAACCATAATCGAATTATAATCATCCAAATCCTTTTCAAATTCTGCAGCCCATTCGTCAACACCAAAACCGGTTGTCACACAAAAAGCTCCCATATAATCTTCTATTCCGCTTTCTTTTGGCAGAATAAAATCAGACAATGCAATATTCGGTGCGCCTTTTGTTTTTTGTGATTGCTGACGAAGCGTTAAGAATTTCTCTAAAACTTTTCCGTTTTCATCACGCAATTCGATATCGTCATCATCAACCTGATTCGCAGGAAAAATTCCGTAAATACCTTTTGCTTTTAACTTTTTCTCAGCCAAAATTATTTTAAGCATCGCCTGAGCATCTGCAAAAAGAGAAGTTGCTTCTTTACCCACAACCTCATCCGTTAAAATCGCAGGATATTTTCCGTGCAATTCCCAGGTTTGAAAAAATGGCGTCCAGTCTATATACGGAACAAAAACATCTAAATCAACTTCGACGGTTTGTTTTCCAATAAATTTTGGTTTTGTTGGAGTGTATTCACTCCAATCTAACTGCATTTTATTTTTACGCGCATCTTCGATACTCAAGAAATTTTTATCTCTCGAACGATTTAAAAACGTTTCTCTAAACGAATCATATTCTGCACGAATATCGCTTGCATATATTTTACGGTTATGATCTAATAAATTTCCTGCAACAGTAACGGCGCGCGAAGCATCGTTTACGTGAATTACAGTTTCTCTATATTGAGGCGCGATTTTCACGGCAGTATGTGCGCGCGAAGTTGTTGCCCCACCAATCATAATCGGGATTTTAATTCCTTGTTTGTCTAATTCTTTGGCCAGATACACCATTTCGTCAAGCGAAGGTGTAATCAATCCGCTTAAACCAATAATGTCAACATTATGTTCAATCGCAGCAGCAATAATTTTTTCCGGAGGCACCATAACACCAAGATCTACAATCTCGTAATTATTACAAGCCAAAACCACCGAAACAATATTTTTACCAATATCATGAACGTCCCCTTTTACAGTCGCCATCAGGATTTTTCCGTTTCCTTGTTTGTCTCCGGCTTGTTTGCTGGCTTCGATATAAGGCAATAAATAAGCAACTGCTTTTTTCATTACACGTGCCGATTTTACCACCTGAGGCAGGAACATTTTTCCGCTTCCGAATAAATCTCCAACCACATTCATTCCCGTCATCAAATTGATTTCGATAACCTCGATTGGTTTCGTTGCTGCCAAACGAGCTTCTTCAACATCTTCTTCAATAAAAGCATCAACTCCTTTTACCAATGAATGCGTAATTCTTTCCTGAACCGTTCCTAAACGCCATTCCTGAATCGCTTTTTCATCTGATTTTACTTCGCCTTTTACGTTCTCAGCAAAATCCAAAAGTCGCTCTGTAGCGTCGTCGCGTCTGTTCAAGATCACATCTTCAACATGTTCCAACAAATCTTTTGGAATATCATCGTAAATCGAAAGCATCTCCGGATTCACGATTCCCATTGTCATTCCGTTCTTAATCGCGTGGTATAAAAACACCGAGTGCATCGCTTCACGAACGTGATCATTTCCTCTAAAAGAAAACGAAACGTTACTTACTCCACCACTAATATGCGCGTGAGGCAAGTTATCTCTAACCCATTTTGTCCCTCTAAAAAAGTCCAAAGCATTTAAGCGATGTTCTTCCATTCCGGTTGCAACGGGAAAAATATTTAAATCGAAAATGATATCCTGTGGAGGAAATCCAACTTTGTTAACCAAAATATCATACGAACGCTGGCAAATCTCTACTCTTCGGTCAAAATTATCGGCCTGACCTACTTCGTCAAAAGCCATAATAATGGCCGCCGCTCCGTAACGTTTAATTAATTTGGCGTGATGAATAAAGGCTTCTTCGCCTTCTTTCAACGAAATCGAGTTGACAACACTTTTTCCCTGTACTACTTTAAGACCCGCTTCGATGATTTCCCATTTCGAACTGTCGATCATAATCGGCACTCTGGAAATATCCGGTTCTGATGCAATTAAATTCAGGAATTTTGTCATTGCCTGAACACCATCAAGCATTCCTTCATCCATATTAATATCGATGATTTGTGCTCCACCTTCTACTTGTTGTCTTGCAATATCAAGCGCCTCGTCATATTTCTCTTCCTTGATTAATCGAAGGAATTTTCGTGAACCCGTTACATTCGTACGTTCCCCAACGTTTACAAAAACACTTTCGGGCGTAATAATCAATGGTTCTAATCCTGCTAATACAAGGTCTCTTCTTTTTTCTGCCATTTTTTTTTAAGTTACTAAGATCCTGAGATTCTAAGGTTCTGAGTTTTTTTTATTCTTTGTTTTCCTGCATGGTTTTCGAAACCTTGTAGGTATATTTCGTTTTCAATAATTTTACTTTGGGCGTGTTCGCCGCGGCGAACCGGGCTATCCGTCACAAGTCCTCGACCAATTTCGTTATCACTGCATTGGTCTGCGGGCTTTTCACTTCTATCCCTCACGCGGTATCGGTTTCATAAGAAATTATCTCGCCATTGCTATATTTTCATGAACCCATTTTGCCTCTTCTAATGCGGAAATTTCATCTAATTTAGATGTTAGCCTACTAAATGTTGAGGTAAAGTCATAAGGTTGACTATCGTCAAAATATGGCCCAACAACTCCTAACATCCACCCATCTTTTGATGCCCAATGAGGTTCATTCGTTCGAAATTTAAATACATAGTAATAAACATTATTACCATCAAAATCGATTGTTACTTTTTCCTCTAATTCCATTTCATCTGGACAAGCATCAAGCTCAGTCGGAAATTCGAGCCAATTTGCTAAACTGCTTTCTGCTCCTTTTTCAATTGAATTATAGCTTTGAGGAAACAATTCGACTTTATTATATTGTTTCAACAACTGAAATGTAGTTTCCCTTGTTAATATATTTGATGCAAAAGGCAAAACTTTTTCCTGAGTTACCTCTTCTTGATTTCTTAACTTCTCAAATATTGGTTCAATTCTACTCAGCCTTACTTTATTTATTCTGTTGTTTTGAATATTAACAACGATATATCTATAAATACCGAAAATTATTATTGCTAAAACAACTACACCAATTACTATAAATACTATCCTCATTAATCTTCAAAAAAATAATTAAAAACACCTACAAGGTTTTGAAAACCTTGCAGGAAACATAAACGTTATGCCAAAACCGGTGCCACTCTCGGCTTATAATCCTTCGCAACCTCAGCAATCAATCGAATATGATCCGGAGTTGTTCCGCAACAACCGCCAATGATATTGATTAAATTATCCTCTAAATATTCTTTGATTAACGCCTGAGTTTGTTCTGGTGTTTCATCATATTGTCCGAATGCGTTTGGTAATCCCGCATTTGGATGTGCTGAAACGTTGAACTGTGTATGCTGTGATAATGTTTTTAAATAAGGTTTCAACAAATCGGCTCCAAGAGCGCAATTGAAACCAACACTCAATAACGGAATATGTGATACTGAAATCAAAAATGCTTCAACCGTTTGCCCGGAAAGTGTTCTTCCTGAAGCATCGGTAATCGTTCCTGAAACCATGATTGGAATATCAAGATTACGTTCGTCTTTTACTTCTTCGATTGCGAAAAGTGCTGCTTTTGCGTTTAACGTATCGAAAATCGTTTCTACCAAAAGTAAATCGCAGCCGCCATCCATTAACGCTTCTACTTGTTGTTTATATGCAATACGCAAATCATCAAAAGTTACAGCTCTGTAACCCGGATCGTTTACGTCTGGAGACATACTTGCCGTTCTGTTTGTCGGCCCGATTGAACCCGCAACGAAACGTGGTTTGTCTGGATTTTTAGCCGTGAATTCATCCGCTACCTGACGGGCAATTTTAGCCGATTCGTAGTTTAATTCGTAAACCAAATCTTCCAGGAAATAGTCGGCCATACCAATCGTAGTTCCTGAAAAAGTATTGGTTTCTACGATGTCTGCGCCAGCATCAAAATAGGCGGCGTGAACATCGCGGATCGCTTGTGGTTGTGTTATGGATAGTAAATCGTTGTTTCCTTTTAACGGATGCGGAAAATCCTTGAAACGCTCTCCTCTGAAATCTTCTTCCGAGAAATTATAGCGCTGCAACATTGTTCCCATTGCTCCGTCAAGGATTAAGATATTTTTTTTAATTGCTTCCTGAATTGTTATTGCCATTTTTTTTGTCTTTTAGCTGCTAAGGTGCTGAGGCACTAAGATGCTAAGTTTTTATTCTATTATTTGAAACATACCTAACAGGTTTTGAAAACCTGTTAGGATACGTGTTTTGATTCACATTGATTCCAAGAATTCACTATTGCCGGCTAACTAGCCCCGATTGAGCCGGTATCCTCGCAGTGAAACGGAGAGATATAGGCGAAAGCGGGAACGATGTTGGCATAAATGCGCCAATAATTCGCTCATTAAACTGTGAATTCAGTAAAATAATATTGTAAGGTTGTCAGGAAAAGTTGAGGAAATACTTTATGTATTTGTGTTATCTATCTTTAATACTATGAATTAGTGTAAAGTAGAATTTAGCACCTTCTTTATGATAAAGGGTTGCTAAGGTTTCATCGGGTCTATCCCTCCGCCTTTCGTGATAACTTTCAATAAATTTAGGAACGGTGCAAAGGTATGAAATAGCGTTGCGATTTGCAAATGTTTTTTTGAAGGTTCTGAGGAGCTGAGTTGCTAAGGTTCTAAGGATTTTTTTTATGGTGCTGAGATGCTAAGATAATCAGGAGCTAAGTTTGTCTTTTATTTTTCAAATATAACCCGCGGTTTCAACCACGGGGAACGTATTGTGATAATTCGTTTGTGTTGTGACCATGTATATTAATTATACGTTGTGTCTATACATTGCCTTCCAGTGGTTGAAACCACTGGCTATGTTTTAAAATATTTACTATAAAAATTGTTTAGAACCTTCATTTAAATTCTAATAATACCTTTTTAACAAAGCTCCGGCGGAGCGTCATGTTTATAGCAAACAATTATACGTTTAACCAAAGCTCCAGCGAAGCGACATAATTTTTATAAATAATTATATGTCGCCCCCATGGGGCTTTTACCAATAGATATGCGTAATTCTATAAACATGACATCCCTACGGGATTTAAAAAAAAAACAATTAGTATTGTTTGTTGAATAATACCCCAGCGAAGCATCATATTTATAGTTTATGTTTTTTCAAATATAGCCCGCAGTTTCAACCGTGGGAGACGGTTCGTGATTATGTATTGTGATCATATATTAATATACGCGTTGTGATCATCCACCACAACAGCGTTGCAATTTACGTCGTGATATGCGTCGTGATATGCATTGCCTTCCAGTGGTTGAAACCACCGGCTATGTTTTAAAATATTTACTATAAAAATTGTTTAGAACCTTCATTTAAATTCTAATAATACCTTTTTAACAAAGCTCCGGCGGAGCGTCATGTTTATAGCAAACAATTATACGTTTAACCAAAGCTCCGGCGGAGCGACATATCTTTATAAATAATTATATGTCGCTCCGCTGGAGCTTTTTTTCATTAGGCATCCTTATTCTATAAACATGGCATCCCTACGGGATTAAAGAAAAGCTCAAACTATTTAGTTTGAGCTTCCTATATAAAAAATCTTAGTGCCTTAGTATCTTAGAACCTTAGCCCCTCAAATTAAACAATCGCTTTCACAACTGCTTTCGGTGCTTCTTTACGTGTTCCGTCGAAACCGTCTACTCCGGAAACTGTTGTATATTTCAATACGTATTTTTTACCTGGATTGATGATTTGGTACGCAGCTTGGCACATTAAAGTTGCTTCGTGGAAACCACAAAGAATCAATTTTAATTTTCCTGGGTAGGTATTTACGTCTCCAATGGCAAAGATTCCCGGAATATTCGTCTGGTAATCTAAAGCGTTGTTTACTTTGATCGCATTTTTTTCGATCTCTAATCCCCAGTCACCAATTGGACCTAATTTTGGTGTCAAACCGAAAAGTGGAATAAAGAAATCGGTTTCGATTTTACGGTGTGCTCCGTTTTCTTCGATATCTAACGATTCAACATGCTCAGCACCATTGATTCCGATTACTTCTGCTGGTGTAATTAATTTAATTTTTCCAGACGTTTTTAATTCCTGCACTTTTTCTACAGAATCTAAAGCTCCTCTAAATTCATTTCTTCTGTGAATCAAAGTTACTTCTGAAGCTACATTCGCTAAGAAAATACTCCAGTCTAAAGCTGAATCTCCTCCTCCTGCAATTACAACTCTTTTATCTCTGAATTTCTCTGGATTTTTGATGAAGTATTTTACTCCTTTATCTTCGTAAAACTCAATATCTTCAATAAGTGGCTTGCGTGGCTCAAAACTTCCTAAACCTCCAGCGATAGCAATAACAGGCGCGTGAAATTTAGTTCCTTTATTTGAGGTTACAATGAAACTTCCGTCTTCTTGTTTATCGATTGTTTCAGCTCTTTCTCCTAATGTATAACCTGGCTCAAACTGCTTAATTTGTTCTTGTAAGTTATCAATTAAATCTCCTGCTAAAACTTCCGGGAAACCAGGAATATCATAAATAGGCTTTTTTGGATACAATTCTGAAAGTTGTCCTCCTGCTTGTGGTAAAGCATCTAAAATATGACATTTTAATTTCAATAATCCTGCCTCGAAAACGGCAAATAAACCTGTAGGGCCTGCTCCAATTATAAGTATATCTGTTTTAATCATTATGGTTGTTGTTTATAATCATTCTTAATAATACAAAGAAACGAATAATTTATTCTACTGCCAATGATTTTTGTCATTGATTTCTTTGCCTAATTTTCCATCGGGTTAATCCCGAAGCTTCGGGACGACGTTACAATATAATTCGTCCCTCCGGGACTTTTGTTATTCTTTATTCTTTAATGAATTGGTTATTTCATTCATTCTTTTAACCTTTTCTTCAAAATCGCCTTTTAAAGTTTTCCGGTATTCGTTCAGATTTTCAACCATTTGATTGATATCTTCAGGAATTACTTCTTCGAAAAACTCCCGCAATCTTTTAGCTGTTGTTGGCGATTTTCCGTTAGTCGAAATGGCGATTTTTACATTTCCTTTTGTCACGATTCCGCCTAGATAATAATCACATAAATCCGGCGTATCGGCTATATTGCAAATCAAATAACGCTTTCTAGACAAATCGTATACTCTTTTATTGACTTTTAGATCATCGGTACAAGCGATTACCATATGGCGCTTTTTGAGCATTTTCTTTTTGAACTTCGATTCCGTCAATTTAATTGAAGGATGATTTTCGGCTAAAACTTTAATTTCTAAATGAAAGTCGGGCGCTACCACCTCAACATTTGCATTTGGACTTGACTTCAGCAAAAAAGAAAGCTTCTCTAATCCGACATTTCCTCCACCCACAATCAACACATTTAGATTGTGAAGCTTTAAGAATATTGGATATAATTCGTTTTGTTCCATTTCATTTAATTTTATCCAATCAAAATTAGATGATTTATATTTTATCGAACAATTTCTTTTGATAGAAATTCTTCGTAAAAGCCTTTTAATTTATTACTTTCTCTTTCATCGGGTTGAAACCCGACGCTACAATATTGTTCATCCCTCCGGGATTTTATTGGGCTTTTATCGAACGATTTCTTTTAATAGAAATTCTTCGTAAAAACCTTTTAATTTATTGCTTTCTCTCACCACTTCTCCAAGAACAATAATCGCTGGCGAACTCAGTTGCTTCTCTTTTACGATTTCTAAAATTGAATTTACGGTTCCAACTCCTATTTTTTCTTCTGAGGTTGTTCCGTTTTGAATGATCGCTACGGGCAAATCTCCTTTGTCTTCTTTTTGAAACAAATCGATAATTTGAGGCAATTTGTTCATTCCCATCAAAATTACAACTGTTGCGGATGACTGTGCGGCCAAAGCTACATCTGTAGATAATTTTCTGTCAGAAGTTGTGCCTGTAATCGCCCAGAAACTTTCTGAAACGCCTCTTTTTGTAATTGAGATTCCCAGACTTGCAGGAACTGCCACTACCGAAGAAATTCCAGAAACTACAACTGTTTCGATTCCGAAGCTTTCAATAAATTCTATTTCTTCGCTTCCACGTCCAAAAATAAACGGATCTCCGCCTTTTAAGCGAACCACATTTCCGTAAGTCAAAGCGTTATCAACAATTAATTGATTGATCTGATCTTGCGTATAAGCGTGATTCCCTATCTTTTTTCCAACAAAAATTTTGATGGCATTTTTGGGAGCATGCGCTAATATTTCGTCATTGGCCAATGCATCGTACAAAACCACACTCGCTTCAGCCAATGCTTTCACACCTTTCAGCGTAAGCAAATCCGGATCGCCGGGACCTGCACCGACTAAAGTTACTTTGGGTTTTATTGTATTAAGCATTTGCTAATTCTTGAGCTCTATATTTTTCTATAATTGCAAAAAACGCAATTCCTTCTTGAATATATTGTTTTGCAAACGCTTCACTTGGTTCGTTTTGATTGATCTGATATACCAATTCTCTGAATGTCGAAGGCAATCCAATTTTATTAGTTGCGATAAAAACGTTATCAAACAAATCAACAATTCCTGCGTGATTGTTTGTTTTTTCGTTTTCTGAAAGTAATAAAGCTTTGGCTCCATTTACAAACCCAGCGTACGCATGGTAAATAGCATCTGACCATTTTCCTTCGTCGAATGATTCTTGTGCGAAAGTCAATTTATCTTTAGCTTCTAATAATAAAGTAGCTACTAAATCGATCACAACACCGGCACATTCTCCAACTCCAACTGCTTTTACGTAGTTGTCAGCATTTCCCCAGTCAATAAAATCGGCTTCTGTTAAATTGGTTACATCTGCGAAAGGCTTTAAAATTTCATAGAAATATTTTTCTCCTTTTTGATCGTAATAGTTCAGGAATTTTTCTCCGTTTGCATTGGCATCAAAATCATTTAAGATGGTACGCAAAGCATCTGGTCCTCTCCTGCTTGGAATTTTGATTACTTTATCTGCAAAACGTCCTTCTCCATTTCCTAATCTTCCTCCGCCTAATAATACCTGCAAAGCCGGAGCTACTAATTTTCCTGAATTGATAGACATTCCCTGAAAACCAATTGCAGACATATTGTGTTGTCCACAAGCATTCATACAACCAGAAATTTTAATTTCGATTTCACGGTTATTTAAGTACTGCGGATATTCTGCACTAATCACTTTTTCCAATTCTTCTGCAATACCGGTACTACTTGCAATCCCCAAATTACAAGTATCAGTACCAGGACATGCCGTAATATCTACAGTAGAATTATACCCTAAATGAACAAAGTCTAATTTGGCTAATTCCTGATAAAAGAAAGGAAGATTCTCTTCTTTTACGTGACGTATTACAATATTTTGACGCAATGAAAAACGTAATTCATTTGCTGCGTAATTTTTAATTAAAGCGGCTAATAATCTGGCTTTATCAGTATAAAAATCTCCCAATAAAACTTTGATTCCAATCGCGTAATAACCTGCTTGTTTCTGAGCAATTACATTCGATTTTTTCCAGGCTTCATAAGCTGCAGTATCTTCAATTATAACTTGCGGAACTTCTAATAAAGGTTCTGCAATTGGTCCGTCAAAAGCGGTTGTATCAATTTCGTATGTTTCAAAAGCGATTGCTTTTTTCTCCTTTTCAACTAAATCAAGGAAAACATCTCTTCCCATTTCTTTGATTAAGAATTTCATACGCGCTTTCATTCTTTTTGCACGTTCACCGTATCTGTCAAAAATACGGATGATTCCTTCTGCCGTCGGGATGATTTCGTTTGCAGGTACAAATTCTGAAAGTAATTCAGCATGTGCTGGCTGCGATCCTAAACCTCCACCAAACATGATTTTGAAACCGCGTTGTCCGTCAACAATTTTTGGGATAAATCCTAAATCGTGCAAATAACTCAAAGCGGTATCTTCATCAGATGATGAGAACGAAATTTTGAATTTACGTCCCATTTCCTGACAAATAGGATTTCTCAATAAATATTGAAATAAAGCGTGTGCGTAAGGCGTAACATCAAATGGTTCGTTTACGTCTACACCGGCCAATTCACTTCCTGTAATATTACGAACGGTATTTCCACAAGCTTCACGCAACGTAACATCGTCTTTAGCCAAATTTGCCCAAAGTTCCGGTGTTCTGTCTAAACTCACATAGTGAATCTGGATATCCTGACGTGTTGTAATGTGCAAACGTCCTGTAGAATATTCGTCAGAAACTTTAGTAATACGCACCAATTGTTCGCTGGTTACTTTACCGTAAGGTAATTTAATACGAATCATTTGAACGCCTTCCTGACGTTGTCCGTAAATTCCACGTGCTAAACGAAGACTACGAAAACGCTCATCATCAATTTTTCCTCCACGGAATAAATGAATCTTTTTTTCTAAATCGATAATCTCTTTTTGAACTATCGGATTTTCTATTTCTGTTCTAAAACTTTCCATTTCTTTTAGTTTATAGTTAATGGTTGGTTGTTAATGGTTGGTTGTTGGCAGGATAACTATCAACTAAAAACCAAAAACTATCAACTATCGAATAAATCCTACTCCTGCTGTCGTGTTCGTTGCTGTATCAATTAAGATAAAAGCTCCGTTTGATTTATTTTCGTTGTAGGCATCAAAATATAAAGGCTTGCTTAATTTGATGGTTACTTCTCCAATTTCGTTGATCGCCAATTGTGATGCTTCTTTTGTTCCTGAATAATCAGTTGAGATTGTATTTTTAATACTTTCTACTTTAGCTAAAACTCTATTCGTATTATGCTGTATTAGGTATTTTGTTCCTGCAACCAGTTTTTTACTGTCCATCCAACAAACTGTTGTTGTGATTTCTTTTTCAATTTTTGGAAGTTCTGATGATTTTACAATCATATCGCCCCTTGTAACATTGATATCATTTTCTAATTCGATTGTGATCGAAGAACCTGCAACAGCTTCATCAAATGTTTTATCGAAAAAGTGAATTTTTGACACTTTTGATTCGGTTAAAGAAGGAAGAACGGTTACAGCATCTCCAACTTTAATAGAGTTTCCGTATAATTTTCCGGCATACCCTCTAAAGTCATGGTATTCTTCTGTTTTTGGACGAATAACCGTCTGAACCGGAAAACGTGCTTTTCCTGCTTCAAATACATCTGAAGAATGCAATCCTTCTAAATGCTCTAAAACCGTTTGACCTGTATACCAAGGCATATCTTTAGATTGATCCACTACGTTTCCACCATTGATTGCGCTTAACGGAATGTAACTTACGCTTTGTTCTTTGAAAGTACTTTTAGCATTTAATGCCTGAAAATCGGCTTTGATTTTATTGTATACTTCTTCAGAATAATCAACTAAATCCATTTTATTAATCGCAACAATTACTTCTTTTACTCTCAATAAATTATTGATAAAAAAGTGACGGTACGTTTGCTCAATTACGCCTTTTCTGGCATCAATTAAAATGATAGAAACCTGAGAAGTCGAAGCTCCCGTAACCATGTTTCTTGTATATTCTACGTGACCCGGAGTATCGGCAATGATGTAACTTTTCTTTGCAGTCGAAAAATAAATATGCGCTACGTCAATTGTTATTCCTTGTTCTCTCTCTGCTACTAATCCGTCAGTTGCCAAAGAAAAATCAAGATAATCGTACCCTTTTTGTTTACTGCTTTTTTCGATTGCTTCAATTTTATCTGTAGTCAATGATTTTGTATCGTACAATAATCTCCCGATCAAAGTACTTTTCCCGTCATCTACACTTCCTGCTGTTGCTATTTTTAAAACTTCCATTTCTATATTTTGTTTCAAGTTTTAATTTTGTTTCAAGTTTCAAGTTGCTTCCCTTTGAACTAAAATTTAAAACTGTATGTTTTTGTTTTTCTGATTTCGTTTTTAATTACATTCCGAATTGCATTAATAATTTACAATTCACAATTAATAATTAATTAAAAGTACCCTTGTTGTTTTCTTTTCTCCATTGCAGCCTCAGAACGTTTGTCGTCGATTCTGGCTCCTCTTTCAGAAATAGTCGAAGTTCTGATTTCTCCAACAACTTCCTGAATTGTTGCTGCATACGATTCAACAGCGGCTGTACAACTCATATCTCCAACGGTTCTGAAGCGAACAATTCGTTCTTCGATTTGTTCGTCTTCTTCCTGATACACAAAAGGAGAATGCGACCAGATTAAACCGTCTCTCAAAAAAACTTTTCTTTTATGTGAAAAATAGATTGATGGAATCTCGATGTGTTCTTTTTCGATATAACTCCAAACATCTAATTCAGTCCAGTTTGAAATTGGGAAAACACGAACGTTTTGGCCATTTTCTATTTTTCCGTTCAAAATGTCAAATAATTCCGGACGTTGATTTTTTTCATCCCATTGACCAAAATCGTCACGAACTGAAAAAATACGTTCTTTAGCTCTTGCTTTTTCTTCATCACGACGCGCACCACCAATACAAGCATCAAACTTAAATTCTTCAATTGCATCTAAAAGTGTGATCGTCTGCAAACTGTTTCTACTAGAATATTTTCCAGTTTCTTCCACCACTTTTCCTTCATCAATAGCATCCTGAACATTACGAACGATTAACTCTAATCCTAATTCTTCAACTAATTTATCTCTGAAAGCAATTGTCTCAGGGAAATTATGTCCCGTATCAACGTGCAAAAGAGGAAACGGAATCTTTGCAGGGAAAAAAGCTTTTTGCGCTAAACGCACTAATGTTATAGAATCTTTTCCTCCAGAGAAAAGTAAAACCGGTTTGTCAAACTGTGAAATTACTTCTCTGAAAATGTATATTGCTTCACTCTCTAAAGCGTTTGTTTTTAATACTGAACTTGAACTCATTTGATATTTTGTTTAATGCTTGACAGTTTTTTTTAGTTTCAGATCGATGTGAGTTTAATCTAAAACCTATAAACTATCGTTATTTTGTGTTTTTTATTTTTGTCTTTTTTCAACGAATTTTAATCCGTTGCTTTCATCAATATCCCCGGATTAAAATCCGGCGCTACAATATAAATCGTTCCTCCGGAACTTTAAATCTATATTCTTGACTCTTTGCTCTTTATTCTTTACTCTATTCTCTTTACTCTTTCTTAGCGCTGTGCAATCCGCATTCTTTATGACTTGATTCCCACCACCATCTTCCGGCTCTGATATCTTCTCCTGGAAAAATTGCTCTTGTACATGGTGCGCATCCTATGCTTACGAAACCTTGTTTGTGCAATGCATTTTGAGGGACATTGTTTTCTGACAAATACGTTTCAACTTCTTCTAAAGACCATTTTAATAATGGATTGAATTTGATGATTTCGAAACCTCCGTCGTATTCAAATAAATTCAAATCTTGTCTGTTTTCCGATTGCTCCGCTCTTAAACCTGTGATCCAAACTGAGTTTCCTGCCAAAGCTTTTCTTAAGGGAACTACTTTTCGAATGAAACAACATTCTTTTCTGTTCTCAACCGAATCATAAAAACTATTCGGACCTTTTTCTTTTAATAAATTTTCCACTGCCGTTGCTTCCGGAAAATAAACTTCGATTGGTCTTTTATATTTTTTTAATGTCTTATGAAAAACATCATACGTTTCCTGAAATAATCTTCCGGTATCCAGCGTAAAAATGGTAATATCAGTATTGCTTTTTGCAATGAAATCTGTAATTACCTGATCTTCCTGACCAAAAGAAGTCGAAAAAATCACTTTTCCCGGAAATTCTTTAGCTAGAAAAACTAAAGTTTCGTCAAGCGAAAAATCTTTCGTTACCTCTAATAATGATTCTATAATTGGTGCACTCATAATCTTTTCCTTTCTAAAAAACTGCTTACAATAATTTAGATAATGTTTTTAAACTCAATAATATAATTAAAACTCCAACCGCAACCATCATTGGTTTTCTTTTGATTTTATTTACCAAATAAGCTCCTAATGGCGCTGCAATTACGCCTCCTAAAATTAACCCTATAATAACCTGCCATCCGTGAATTCCTCCAAAAAGCATGAAGGTAATTCCACTTGCAAATGAAATAGCAAATTCAGCTGCATTTACTGATCCAATAGTGTAACGAGGATTTCTACCTCTTCCTAATAATGTAGATGTTACAATGGGACCCCATCCACCGCCGCCAACAGCATCCATAAAACCTCCAAAAGTGGCTAAAATTCCTAATTTTTTAGTTTTCTTTTTAACTATTGTTTTTGCTAATGCTTTTTTAATAATGATAATTGCCAAAACAATCATATAAACCGCAATAAACGGTTTTATAACGTCTCCATTAATGACATCTGATAATAAATAAGCTCCTGCAATAGAACCTAAAACTCCCGGAATCAATAAATGTTTTACGAGCTTTTTATTGATATTTCCAAATTTATGATGCGAAATTGCCGATGCTCCCGTAGTAAACATTTCTGCAACGTGAACGCCTGTACTACTAATTACTGGCGGAACTCCGTAAGCTAATAAAAATGAAGTTGAAGTTGCTCCGTACCCCATTCCTAATGTTCCATCTACCAATTGTGCAAAAACTCCAATAGCGAAAAATATTAAAAAATCTGTATCAAATCCCGAAACTAATCCATCTATCGAAAATTCAGCATGATGCTTGTATATCAACGTAGATAACAAACCTATTATTAATATAACCGGAATTATAACCCACAGTTTTTCTTTTAATAATACATCCGATTTAATACTAACACTATCTATTTTCAATTCTTTTTCCATATTTACTGGCTTGGTTTTTAGCCTAGAAATCCATTACCCTATCGGCTTAATAGATTACTACGCAAAATTAGTACTTATTTCTAAATATCAAAACATTATTTAATTTTTTTACAACTCTAATCCTCTTTTGTTTAAGTAAACAGCAACTTTAAAAAATATAACAAATTAGATTTCTAAGTTAAAAACCGTATCGCATTGTATTTCAGCGAGATAAAACATTCAAGATATTCATTTGCAAATATAGTATTTTAAAGTCTACCAAATCCATCGGATTATTATAAAATTGTTCTTATTTTTACAGCAAATTTTTATTCATGGATTTTCAAATAGGTCTTGTAATTGCCGGTTTAGTAGTAGGTTTTGTGGTAGGTTTGACAGGTGTGGGAGGTGGTTCTTTGATGACACCAATTTTATTGTATTTTGGTATTCCCCCAACAACAGCCGTTGGAACTGATTTATTATATGCTGCTTTTACCAAAATGGGAGGCGTATTTGTACACCATAAAAAAGGAAATATTAATTGGAAAATTACAGGTTGGCTTACTCTAGGCAGTGTTCCTGCAGCTTTAATAACGCTATGGATATTAAACAGTATAAAAACAGATATTTCGACAATAAATGCAGTTATAAAATACAGTTTAGGCTGGGCATTGCTTTTTACATCAATCGCAATTCTGTTCAAAAAGAAACTATTAATATATTCTCAAAAACATGCCGGAGATAAATTTCACACTGAAAGTCATACACAAAACATGCTGACAATTGGCATTGGTGTATTATTAGGCGCAACCGTGACACTAACCTCTATTGGTGCCGGAGCTTTAGGCACAGTTACTTTGTTTTTCTTATATCCGCTTTTACCAACGCCTCGTTTGGTAGGAACCGAAATTGCCCACGCCGTTCCGCTAACTCTCGTTGCCGGAATTGGGCATGCCTCAATGGGAAATTTAGATTTAGCCTTATTAGGGCAACTATTACTGGGATCCCTTCCGGGAATTTTTATGGGAAGTATGTTAAGCGGAAAAGTGCCTGATTTATTTTTAAGAAACGCCATCGCAGTAATGCTTTTCTTAGCCGGATATAAATTGATTTTTTAATTTCTCCGCCATATAAGTTATATAAGTTCATTTAATAAAAGCTTATAAAACTACTTATATAAAGCAAGACTTTATATTGCCTTACATGAATGATATGGTCTACAATTAAAAGGCAATATCTGCCAAAGAATTACTTTCTAATATTTTTAAGGTATTATCCCTCACTTCCATCATTAAACGTCTTGCTGCACAAGTAGTTTCATCGTCACAGTCATCGCACCTTTCATAAAAATTATGACTTGCACAAGGCAACAAAGCAATTGGTCCTTCAAGAATACGGTACACTTTGGCCATACTGATATCTTTTGGATCTTTTATCAGGTAATAACCTCCGCCCTTTCCTTTTTTTGCTCCCAGGAAACCGGAATTCCTAAGTAACAACAATATACTTTCTAAGAATTTTATCGAAATATGTTCGCTTTTAGCAATTTCGGCAATCTGTACAGGTTCATTATTTTCACGTCTAGCCAAATAAGTTAAAGCCTTAATTCCGTATTTTGTTTTCTTTGAAAGCACTTATATATATTTTAGATTTTAGATTGTTGATTTTAGATTTCTTGCTAAAATAACAGCTAAATATTTTTCTGCAACAAAAATAAGCTTTTTGAATGAGAAAAATAACACAATAAAAAAGTAAGTTCGACTAAATTAGTATGGTTTAAATAAAAAAAGATTTTTAACTGTATAATTTACAATCAAAAATCATTATTGTGGTACAGTTTTAAAATATCGTTACAAATTACGGGTATATTATCTTCTAGCAAATAGAGTTGATGATTGTTGTCTTTGAGAATCTGATTATCTATATTTAAATCTAAAAACCATTGTGGGTTAGGCTTATTTGGGTCTTTTTCTCCAAAGTATAATTTTACAATACCATTTGGCACTTCAGTTTCGTATCGTAATCTTGTTGATGAAACAGCGAATAAATGTGTGATTTTCAGCCCTTGTAAAGATGCTTTCCAGGCAATTGTACCTCCAATGCTAAATCCTAAAACAAGTATTTTTCCTGTTTCTAACTGAAGTAAATTTTGGATAGCTTTATCTATTCCTCCATTAAGAAATTGATTATGAATCTCACTTTCGACAAAATTATCAGAATCAATATTTGCCAATTCAAGAACATCATAATAATGAATCTCAAATTTAGATTGCAATAAATTCATGTAGATTTTAACCCATTCCGGATCTTTTCCTCCAAATAAATCTGATAAAATGAGTAATCTTGGCTTCATATATAAAAAACAATAATTGTCAGACTGAGCGAAGTCGAAGTCACTAAATGGGCTTCGACTTCGCTCAGCCTGACAAATATATCATTAAAATTATCTAAGAAAGAGCCTGATCCAAATCGGCAATTACATCTTTCACTGTTTCTAAACCTACAGAAACACGTACTAAACCTTCTGTAATTCCAACTGCCAATTTTTCTTCAATAGACAATTTACTGTGTGTTGTTGAGGCTGGATGTGTTACGATTGTTTTTACGTCTCCAATATTTGCAGAGAGCGAACATAATTTAATTTTGTCCAAAAATTTTCGTCCTGCTTCAAGACCACCTTTTATTTCAATTGCAATAATATTACCGCCTAAAAGCATTTGTTTTTTGGCGATTTCATACTTTGGATGTGATTTTAAGAATGGATATTTCACGCTTTCAACATTTGGATGTGCTTCTAAAAACTCAGCCACTTTTAAAGCATTTTCGCAATGTTTGTCTACACGAACTGCCAAAGTTTCTAAACTTTTCGATAAAACCCAAGCGTTAAATGGTGACATTGCCGGACCTGTATTTCTTGAAAATAAATATATTTTACGAATTAGCTCTGCATTTCCAACTGCAACTCCTCCTAAAACACGACCCTGTCCGTCGATTAATTTTGTTGCCGAGTGAATTACGATATCTGCACCGTATTTAATTGGCTGCTGAATATACGGTGTAGCAAAACAATTATCGATAATTAAAATCAGATTGTGTTTTTTTGCAATTTGACCTAACAATTCTAAATCAACAACGTCTACACCAGGATTTGTTGGTGTTTCTGCATATAAAATTTTAGTATTAGGTTTAATAAATCCCTCTATCGTTTCTGGTTTATTAATGTCAAAATAAGTCGTTTCGATATTCCATTTAGGAAAATAAGTCATAAACAACGCGTGTGTAGAGCCAAAAACGCTTCCTGCAGAAACAATATGATCACCTGAATCCAGCAATGCTGCAAAAGTCGAATAGATCGCCGCCATTCCGGTTGCAAAAGCATAACCGGATTCAGCACCTTCCATTGCGCAAACCTTATCAACAAATTCTGTTGTATTTGGATTACTGAAACGAGAGTAAATATTACGTACTTTTTCTTCCGTAAAAGATGCTCTCATGTCCTCTGCATCTTCAAATACAAAACTCGATGATAAATATAATGGGGTAGAATGTTCCTGAAATTGTGTTTTTTCCAGATGTGTTCTTATGGCTTGGGTTTCAAAACCAAATTCTTGTTCGTTCATTTTTTTTGTTTTAACACGAATTGCACTAATTAGCACCAATTCGCCTGTTTTTATAATTTCACAAAGACTCACAAAAGAACTCAGAGATTCACTAAGTCTTTATGTAAATATTTATTACTTATCAAGCCAAAAGAATTTTCTCATTTTCTAATTGACTCATTTTCTAATTTATAATGCTTCGTTGTTTAGGACAACTTTGTATTTAATTGTAGCCGTAGGTTCAACTGTTTTGGCAACTGAACAGTATTTCTCGAAAGAAAGCTGTGCTGCTTTTTTTGCCTTTTCCGGATTGATATCACCTTCTAAATAAAAAACCACATTGATTTCTTTAAAAGGTGTTGCTTCTCCAACTTTTACGCGTTCTCCCTCTACCTCAGCATTAAATGCTTTTATTTCCTGACGTTGCTTCTTTAAAATCGAAATCATATCAATAGCACTGCATCCTGCAACTCCCATCAATACTAATTCCATTGGACTTGCACCTAAATCGCTTCCGCCAAATTCGGCTCTGCTATCAACATCCACTACATGACCACGTTCATTTTTGAGTTTGAAATGAAACGCGTCGTTTACTCTGTTTAAGGTTACTTTCATGGTATTATATTCGTAAGTTATTTGTCTTTTTTATCTAATTTCTCCCAATATTCTAAAACCTGTTTTTTAGATTCTGCATCTAAAGATTTAAAATTAGGAGATAATTTATCTGTTTTAAAATCATCAGAAACACTGGATTCAATGGTGTAAAATTGATCTTTTTGCGAAAACACTAAATGAACAGATTGTTGTTTAAAATCAGCATCATAAAGTCCGTAAATAAAAAGTGCATCAACACTTTTATCTTTATTATAATCTCCAAAAGCTTTTCTGCTTCCCCAGGCCGAAATAATTCCGTTATGATTTACTTCAAGAATAGATTTTACGATCCATTTACTATTGACTTTTGTAAATCTTTGAAAATACATTTTATCAGGATTGGCATTTTTTTCAATCTTCGAAAAAATAAATACATTATCCTCATTTCCTGGAGAACTTACTTCATCTACCTGGATTGCTCTAACGCCCTTATACGGAAAAACTTCCTGTGTATAACTATCTTTATTTCTAATGACATTTGAAATTTGTGCTGTTAGAATATTGGAGAACAATAGTAAGATTAGTATATTTTTCATTTTTTTTTGTCTAAAAAATAGTTAGTTAAGATTTTATTTTTTCTTTTTCGGACTACTTTTTTTCTTCACCTCTGCTTTTGCTGTTACTACAGGTTTATTACAATCATTTGTCTCATACAATTCTATAAGTCTGTTTAACAATGTCGGTTTCTTAAAGTTTTCGGCATTTACTGCTTCTAAAAATTTAGGGCATTCTTTAAACAATAATTCACAATGATTTCTAACGGCTTTATCCATCCCAACATTAATAGACATCATATCAGATAAATAGAAAATAAAAAAAACACCATCTGCTTTTTCTTTCCCCATATAAAGTACTGTTCCTCCGCTAGAACCTGTCGTTGTTCCGTTTATAGCATTGAATCGCATTGTAGATCGAACAGCATCCACTGCTAATTTTATTCCGTTAGAATAAGCAACGTATAACCAGTATTTTTTTGTGCCTTCTTTTATCCCTTTTTCACCTTTATTGGTATGTATAAATAATCTTTCGGCTATAAATGAATTTTCGTCTTTATCTGTATATTCAATTTTTTTTATTTCTTGACTTAAAATCTTTTCAGTATCACCTTTTTCTGTCAGCCTAAATTTTACTTTCGAATCATTGATTTCAACCATTTCGGCAAAACCATTCTTTGTTTCTCCATTTTCCAGAGTAAGTGTAGCTTTATAATATTTAGCCTGCATACTCATAGAGATTAGACAAAAAAGGATAATAATTTTTTTCATGTTATTTTGTTTATTTGTTTTTTTTAGTATTCTTAACAAATTTAAAATTCTTTTTTACCCTTTATCCGACAATCTTAAAATATCTCCAAAAACGCCTCTTGCTGTTACTGCAGAACCTGCACCGGCTCCCTGAATTACAATTGGACGATCTCCGTAAGATTCTGTATATATTTCGAAGAAAGAATCAGATCCTTTTAATCCGCCCAAAGCAGTATCAGATGGTACCGAAACTAATTTTACTTCCAGAATTCCTTTATCATTTTGTAAATCTCCAGACAATTCGCCAATGTATCTTAGTACGTGATTGGTTTTTTGATCGGCTTTTATTTTCTCGTAAATTGGGTCGAATTCTTTTAGCTTGGTTAAGAAATCAGACACATTTCCTTCACGCAAATGTTCCGGAATTAAATTCTGAATTGAGATTTCTTCGAACTCATTTTGTAAATCCAGTTCTCTGGCCAAAATCAATAATTTTCTTCCCACATCATTACCGCATAAATCTTCACGCGGGTCCGGTTCTGTATATCCGTTATCAATTGCTTCTTTTAGAATTTCACTAAAAGGAGCGTCTTTCGCAGAAAAATTATTGAATAAATAACTTAACGTTCCTGAGAAAACGCCTTTTATTTTTGTGATATTTTCACCCGAAAGATGCAATAATTTTATAGTATCAATTAATGGCAATCCGGCACCAACATTGGTTTCGTACAAATAGTTTTTTTGGTTTTCTGTTAAAGATTTTCTTAGTTCTTTATAAAAACCATAGCTTAGTGTATTGGCCACTTTATTAGATGAAATCAAGTCGAAACTGCTCTCGATCAACGAAATATAATTTTCTACGAAAGTCGCGCTTGCCGTATTATCAATCGCAATTAAGTTTTCTAAATGATGTTGGTTCGCGTAAGCAATTACATCATTGATGGTATAATCAAGACCGTCTTTTGCAATGTCATTCTTCCAGTTTGAAGTTACTCCATTTTTGTTTAAAAGTAATTTCTTAGAATTGGCAATTGCAAAAACATTCAACTTGATATCTTTACGTTTTTCGATGGCTGCAGCCGATTCTAATATTTGATTGATTAAAGTTCCGCCAACTAATCCGTGACCAAAAATGGCAATGTTGATTTTCTTTGAAACTCCAAAAATCTCTCCGTGAATTACGTTCAACGCTTTATTAAGTTCTGATTTTTTAACCACCAAACTCACGTTTTTACCCGTAACGGTGTTGTTAAACAAAATTGGAACTATTTTATTTTTGATTAAAGCAGTGTAAGGCTTATGAAAAGTACTCAAATCCTGACCAATAATCGAAATAACCGAAACATTGTCGGTAACTGTAATTTGGTTTACATCTTTAGAATAAAAATCATTTTCGAATTCTTTTTCCAATTCGATCATCGCTGTTGTTGCTTTATCTGTAGCTACAACCAACCCAATTCCTCTTTCTGAAGATCCTTGAGAAATGATACTTACACTAATATTGTGATCGCCCATTACTTTAAAAATACGGGCATCAACCCCTGCTTTTCCTAATAATCCGCGTCCTTCAAGATTTACCAATGATAAATTTTCTAAAACCGAAAGTGTCTTGATTCCTTCTTTAGCCGAATCTGAAGTAATTAATGTGCCGCGATTTTCGTGATTGAATGTATTTAAAATACGAAGTGGAATATTTTTTTCTAATAAAGGGATTATCGTTTTGGCATGCAGGATTGTTGCGCCAAAGTTCGCTAATTCGTTCGCTTCATTAAACGAAAGAAATTCAATTTTTTTAGCATCAGCCACCAAATCAGGATTTGCTGTATAAATTCCGTCAACGTGCGTGAAGTTTTGTAACTCTTCGGCATTTAAGTAATTAGCGATTAAAGATGCGGTATAATTGCTTCCGTTTCTTCCTAAAGTTGTGGTGTCATTATTATTGTTTGAACCAATGAAACCAGTTACGATATTTACCGTTGAACCATTGTGTTCTTTAAAATAATTGACAACATTTTTTTTAGAAAGCTGTTCTAATGGCTGTGCATCACCAAATTTAGAGTCGGTTTTCAGTAATTCACGTGAATCGACAAAGTTTGCCGGAATTCCTTTCTCTTTTAAAATTGCCGTCAATAATTTAGCCGAAAGCAATTCTCCTTTCGATAAAATCTGATCTTTTATTTTATTGCTGTAATCGCCAATTAAGCTTACACCTTCAAAAAGTTTTTCTAAAATAGTAAACTCTTCAGACAAGTCTACCTGAGGATAATCTGAAACCTGGTAGGTTTTAAAGTTCTCAAATAATGGTTTGTAATTGCCGTTTTTGGAAGCAAGTTTTAAAATATATTCTAATTCATCTGTAGCATTTCCGCGGGCAGAAACTACGACTGCAATTTGTTCTCCTTGATTTACTTTATCAGAAATGATTGAAACTACCTTGTTAAGTCCTTCTCCGTTTGATAACGATTTACCTCCAAATTTTAATATTTTCATTTTATTTTTCTATTGTTTCTGCCTTAAAAATATCGGCAAGTAAATGATCTAATTGTTTGTACTCGATTAAAAAAGCGTCATGTCCGTGAACCGAATCTATTTCGCTGTAAAAAACATTGTCTTTGAACTTCTTTAATTCCTGAAAAGTTTCGCGATTTTCTTTTGGTGTAAAAAATAAATCAGAGTTGATTCCGATAATATGAATCGCTGCATTTGTTCTCGACATTAAAGTTTCGAAATCATCACTATTTCTGGTAATATCTATGGTTTTGAGCAATTGGTTCATCAGTTTATAAGATGACAATTGGTATCTCTTTTGTAATTTTTCACCGTGATGCGCCAACCAGCTTTCGATATTAAAAATTAGCTGCTCGTTGTTGATCGTACGTTGAAATTTTTCCTTGAATGATTCAGGAGAGCGGTAACACAGCATGGCATGTATTCTGGCATCTTCGATAGGTCTTGAAGAATTGTTCAGGATTTGCTCTTGCAAATAACAATTGGCAATCATCCAGTCGGTCGATTTCCAGTCGGTTGCAATTGGGATTAAGTTCTGCGTAATATTAGGTTCTAATGCCAGGATTTCCCAGGCAATTCCTCCGCCAACAGATCCTCCAATAATGGTGTGTAATTGCAAGATATTTAATGCCTCTAAGCCTTTAATAAAAATTCTGGCAATATCTCTTGTGGTGAAATCCTTATAATTTTCTATTATAAACGAATCGTTTCCGTTTCCGGGAACGTCGAATGCCAATACGGTATATTTGTGGGTATCTATTGTTTTTTCTTCGCCAATTAAATCATTCCACCAACCATTTTCGCCAGTAACCTGAGCATTTCCGGTCAAAGCGTGATTGACCAAAACTATAGGCGCGCTATGCAATGGCAAACCAAAAAGTGCAAAACTCAATGGTAATAATGGATATGCTGCACCACTCTCGGTGATGAAATTTTGAATTATAATGGGACTTGGTATATTTTCCAATTTCAAATCTTTTTATTATTGATTTGTATGTGGAAATATTAGAAAGAAAGTACTAGAGTGAAACTAGAAAATTCTTGTTGTTATCTTTCCACGTTTGGGCGTGGTAGAATGCAGCACCTTCTTCGATTTAACGAAGGGTTGCTAAGGATTCATCGGGTCTAATCCCTCGTCCTTTCTTTATAACATTTCAATACGTTTTTGAACTTAAAGGTGCAAATTAACTACTTATTTCTTAAACTAACAAATTTTATCGAAACTGATTGCTTAATTTCTTAAACATAATTCAAACAAAAACTATTGTACGCAAAAAATTACCGAACAATTAGCCCAGTAAAATTAAGCAGGTATTCCCCTATTTTATGATACTTTTTGATTTAGATAAAAAGTGTTTCATTCTCTTTTGAATACATCAAAAATAATAATGAATTTGGTTCTTTTTTTTCCGCTACTTTATCTGCCTCCGTGATTCCAAATCTTGGGTGTACCAATTCATTTGTTGGTGGTGGCGGATTGTTTCTTTTAGCTCTTAAGTTTTTCAATGTAGAAAACGTTTTTATTATGTAGTTTAATTTGCTCATGATATTTAAGTTTATGTTAGTTTGCGTTTTATAATCTTTATTGTTTATTTAATTTTTTGTTATGGCAACCAAATGGAATAAAAAAAACCCTTTTGGATCACAATACCAAAAGGGTTTAAGTTTTATACAACTTATATATACTTTTAGTATCAACAGACGCGTACACAAATACGTGCGACGTTAAACATCTTGTTCATCTGTAGGGATTTATTCATCTTGGATTTACTTGCTATTTTAAAAAATTCTTGCATTTGTTTTATTTTAATAAGCTTCCCGGAAACTGCCAAATATTTTAACTTTTATCTTTTTTTTAAAATCAATTAAGAAAGAAAGTTGTTTCAACTTTTGTCCCGATCGACATAACTATATTCAGAATACTAAGTTTATTTTACTGGTAATTTTGAGGTATTACAAATGTGCGAATATTTTTTCAATTATGCAAGTGAGGATCAGCAAATTAATCGTAAAAAACGTCAAAAAACATCTTTTTAACGTTAAAAAACATCCTACAAATTAAAGATCTCAAAAAAAGAACGTTAAAACTTACAAAAAAAACACATCACGAACTTTCCTGTTTCATTATATCAAAGACCAACTAACTACTATTCGAAACCACTTACAGCCAAACTGCTTCTTTATTTTTAATTTTTTCGGCCACTTTTAAAATGTCAGTTATTATACCTCTTGATATAGCCTGCTTACATGCCGAAGCGCTTTGAATTGCTATTGGAACATCCGCATACGATTGTGTATAAATTTCAAAAATAGTATCTGAGCCTTTTAGCTGTCCTATGGCAGACCAGACTGGTTCTGAAACTATTTTTACTTCTAATGTATTTTTCTCTAAATCAAATTCTCCTACGTATCTTAGCACATGATTGTCTGCCTGGGCAATTTTTGCAATTTTAAATGATTTGTCGATCGCTTCTTTATTAAGAATGCCGTTTTTCTCCAGATGTTCTTCTGTAATAAGCGAATTAATTTTTATATCAGAGAAATCAAAATCTTTTCCAATTTCCCTTGTCAAAATCAATAACTTCCTTGCTGTATCATTTCCTGACAAATCTTCCTTAAAGGTTGACCGCATTAAACCCAATAAACTTGCATCTTTGAGCAGAGATGAAAAAGAACTATCTTCTGTCGCAAACCTATTAAAAACATAACTCAGATTATCTGAGAAAACACCTCGTATCTTAGTAATTTTCTCGCCTGAAGAATACAAATCTCTTAAGGTTTGTAATACCGGAAAACCTGTGTCTACTGATGTTTCGTACAAAAATTCTTTGTCGTATTTTTTAAGATTCTCCCTGATTCCTTTATACAAATCAATTGGCAGTGTATTGGCTTTTTTATTTACCGCTACAATGTTAAAACCATTCTCAATCAAAGTATTATAGTGATGAATGAGCTCGTCGCTCGCTGTTGCATCAACGGCTATTAAGTTCTCAAATTCGTTTTCTTTGGCAAATTCAATAATATCCTGCACTTTAAACGGAACGGCCAATTCTAAGAAATTGGTTTCCCAGGCATATCCAACGCCTTCTTTCTCGAAAAACGCTACTGTTGAATTGGTTATAATTGGAAAATGAAAATCAATATTTTTACTTTCGAGAAAAAACTCCTGACTTTCGATAATTTGATTGATCAAAGTACTTCCTATATTTCCAATTCCAAAAAGGATGATATTTATTTTAAGCTTTGACATAATTTTAATTTTTTGGGGTTAATTAACCCATATGAGATAGACGCACTGCTGTGCGCCTCTACATATATGGTGAAATCTTTATGTTGAATTTCTTCTATAAAAAATCACCTCTAGCAGAACTCACGCTGCTAAAGGCAATTTTTCAAACAAAAAACAAAAAAACCTAATTTTTATTAATACTATATTGCGATTGGGTAATGCTGGCGAAAGCAGCTTGCAAATCAGCTATTAAATCCTCGATATCTTCAATTCCGACAGAAAGTCGAACTAAATCTTTTGAAACTCCTGTTTCCAGTTGGTCTGCATCAGACAATTGTTGGTGCGTTGTACTTGCCGGATGAATAATTAATGATTTTGTATCACCAATATTGGCCAAAAGCGAGAACAACTTAGTTTGATCTACCACTTTTTTAGCGGCATCAAAACCACCTTTTAGTCCAAAAGTGATCACGCCACTTTGTCCTTTTGGCAAATATTGTTGTGCTAAATCATAATATTTATTGTTTTTAAGACCTGGATAATTTACCCAAACTACCTCATCTTGTTTTTCTAACCATGAGGCCAGAGCCAAAGCGTTTTCGCTATGTTTCTGGATTCGGATTGGTAAAGTTTCTAATCCCTGAATGATCTGAAAAGCATTAAATGGACTCAAAGCTGCTCCAAAATCACGCAAACCTTCGATTCTGGCTTTTGCTATAAAAGCTGCATTTCCTAACGCTTCATGATACACTAATCCGTGATATCCTGCAGAAGGCTCTGTAAACTCAGGGAATTTTCCGTTCGACCAGTCAAATTTTCCTGCATCTATAATAACGCCTCCTAATGAAGTTCCGTTTCCTGAAATATATTTGGTTAAAGAGTGAATTACGATATCTGCTCCGTACTGAATTGGATTCAATAAATAAGGTGTAGCAACCGTATTGTCTACAATAAAAGGCACTTTGAAGTTTTTGGCTTCCGCCGAAATTCCTTTCAGGTCTAATACATCTAATTTTGGATTCCCTAAAGATTCTACAAAAAAGGCTCTTGTGTTTTCTTTAGCTGCTTTTGTAAAATTTTCAGGTTGAGAAGGATCTACAAAAGTCGTTGTAATGCCTAAACGAGGTAAAGTTACATTTAGCAAATTATAAGTTCCGCCGTATAAACTATTCGAAGCCACAATATGATCTCCCGCTTTTAGCAAAGTCAATAATGTTGTAGAAATTGCCGATGCTCCAGATGCTGTCACTACAGCTCCAATTCCGCCTTCGAGTGCAGCCAGTCGTTGCTCTAAAATATCGTTTGTCGGGTTATTTAATCTCGTGTAAATAAATCCGGCTTCGGCAAGACCAAATAAATTGGCAGCGTGATCTGAATCGTTAAATACATAAGATGATGTCTGGTAAATAGGCACTGCTCTTGTTCCTGCATTTTTAGTAACATCGTGTCCTGCGTGTAGTGCGTTTGTTGCAAATTTTTGTGTGCTCATGATCTTAGTTTTTTAGGTATTGTGAATACTATTATATATTGTTATGTGAAATTGATTTTTGATGGTAATCTTTACGTGAAATCGCAATTAAAATTGATTTTTGAAATTGATATTGTTATTGATATTGTTATTGATATTGTTACTTATTGTATAAAAAAGTCTTCTCCTTCTTCTTCGAGATTATACATTAAGAGCAGTAATGATTTTTGACTTCTTATTACCTCCTGCTCTGCATTTAGTCTTGTAACTTCCTTAGTTAGGTCTTCGGATTTATTATTGTTTTTTTGAGAATCGTTTCTCAACAAATATTCTATTGCGATTGAGTTTAATGTTTTCATAATATAAAATTTAAAAAAGTTGAAATAAAAAAAAGCCCTTTCGGATGGCTACCAAAAGGGCTTATAGTTCTAACTATAACAAAGATTTTATCTTTCACTTTTGGCAACAACGAATTGGGATGCACATTTGCATCATCTCACAACATATCATCATATTATTCGCTATTGTTTTCATTTTATATTATTTTAAATTAATGCTTTTTAAAATTCGACTAATTTGATAGAGTAAATATATAAAGTATTATTAGATCTACCAAATTAAAAATTGATAATTAATACATTTTTTAACAATCCCTGAGAATACAGGTCTTCTCTTTATAGATTAGCCCACGGGTTTTACGGATTTGAGCGGGTTTACACAGATTCTTTTTATCCTCTTCTATTGTCTCAAAAATTTAGCCACAGATTGAATGATTAAAACGATCAAAAAAATCTGTGAAAATCTTTTAATCTGTGGCATGTTTAATTGAAGCCAAAATAAAAAAAGTTAAGCCACAGTTTAAATGATTACAAAAAAAATCCGCGTAAACCCGCTCAAATCCGTAAAACCCGTGGGCCAATCTTTTATTTTTAGAACTTAAAACTTAATCTGGCAAAACCAAATCTTCCGTTCAATCCAAATTGTGATACCGCTCTTGAATAAGCAAACTGATTTGCATTCGTCAAATCTGTACTTGGCGCAGGAGATAATGTTGGCGTTGTATTGGTAAATGCCGGAGTTGAAGGATTGTTTCTGTCCGGATAAACATCTCCTATATTATTAAGACCAATTGTAAATCTGAATTTCTCATTGATTTGATATCCTAAAGATAAATCGGTAACAATTTTTGCGCTGTATTCCGGATGCTCGTAAACTGATGATGATCCGTCCAAATTTACATCTGTCGCTCCCGGATCAGTCACTTTTCCGAAATAACTGTTTCTTAAATAAATATCCAGCTTTTTGATGCTGAATGTCGTCATCAAATTCGCTTTTAGTTTAGGAATCGCTTCTTCTAAATAAACTCTGCTCGATTCCGGGAAAAATGAATACACATAAGGATCCCCACCGGCATCAATAATAGATTGAGGAACATTTAACTTCCCTACTCTTTTGGTGGTATTGTAACTTAATGCAAAATCATTTCTGATGGTAAAATCCTGAATTACATCGTATTTTTGAGAAATCACTACATCTATACCTTTTGTTTCAGAATCGATTCCGTTGGTCCAGAACGAAGCTCTTTCAACACCTTTTAAATCAAATGCTTGCTGAAACAATGTCAATGCATCTTTTTGTGTAGCAGATGTAGCTGCATTTATCTGAGCATCTGTTGGTCTTGAATATTGTCCCGTTAGCACGACTCTGTCGTCGATTCTTGTAAAATAGGCATCTGTTGCAATCGTAATGTTTGCTTCAGGAATTTTAAATGTAAATCCTGTACTAATACTTTTAGATTTTTCAGGTTTTAGGCTTTCAACCCCAATGCTTTTAGCCGCCTGAGAATCGTTTGTAAAATAACCTACCTGGTAAGGTGCTCCATTTATGAACTGAGTAGAACTTGATTCAAAATATTTTTGCTGTAATGATGGCGCTCTAAAACCGGTTTGACCCGAAATTCTCCAGTTGATATTATCGTTTATTTTCAAAAGAGAAGCTACTTTAAAAATAACCGTGCTTCCAAAATCAGAATAATTTTCATAACGAACTGCTCCGTTCAAAAGCCAGCTTTTAGTCGCATTCAATTCTAAATCAAGATAAGCAGCACCACTTTTTCTGTCTTTTTCTTTAGCATCAGATGGTTGAAAACCTGAAAATCCCTGTGCTCCTGCGCCACGCTTGTTACCAAAAAAGTCTGTTACTATTAATGGTGAGTTACTTGGCAAAATTCCAGGAACTATGTTTCCGTTTATATCATACAATCCATAAGAAGCTTCTTCTCCTGCTTTAATCTGATAATTTTCATATCTGAACTCTCCACCAAAAGCAACATTCAGTCCTTCTAAAACATCAAGCTTTTTACTGAAATCTAAATTGGTTGTGCTTTGCAAAAATGAAACTTTACCAGCATCAAAACTAGAAGGAGAATTTACTCCTAAAGTTGCATTGATGGTATTGTTTACATCATATTGAAAAGAGTTTGAGCCCAAGTTAGTACTTAAATCAGTATCAAAACCTAATATATTGGTAGTAACTCCAAGTGCCGCCGAAGCATCTAATATAGATGATTCTATTTCTGGTAAAAATCCGTTTTCATACACTTGCGTGAAAGTATTGGCACCGTTTGGTAATCTGTTGAAAGCATAAGATTGACCATTTCTATACGAAACTCCACCAAAAGAATACAAAGATGTAATATCAGATAATGGATATTTTGTATTATAATATAGTTGTCCAGAAGCCAGTTCTGACTGACCAACACTCATATTATAATCACTTCTTTCCTGACCTCTGTAAGCAATTTCATTATTAGTAACATCAAAATTCAAAGCCGTCTGCATTTGAGCCAATGTTGTTGCCGAAGAAATTGCAGTTTGCTGCGCCGGTGTAAAATAACTTACTTGTGGTGCATATTGCTGTAATGAGCTAATAATTTGCGCTGAATTTGAAGTATTATTAATATTGCTAAACAATGAATTGATAGCAACACCATTTTGAGCTGCTCTGTTTTCTACAGCATTGTAAGCATTAAAAATAGGACCGTTTCTAATTCCGGCTCTGCTTGTGGCCTGTCTTGTTACCGCAGTTCCGGTAACATTCAGAAAACTTCCTTCTTTACCTAAAGAGGTTCCGTAATTCAAATCTACTTGTACGGTTTGTCCGTCAGCTCCGCCTTTAAAATTATTAGATCCTGAAGATAAGTTGGTACCATATTGAATACCTCCCGAAATAAAATTAGCATTCTTTTTTAATACAATATTAATAACTCCAGCAATAGCATCTGAGCCGTATTGTGCGGCTGCACCATCACGTAAAACTTCGATTCTTTCAATAGCAAATGACGGAATTGCATTTAAATCTGTTCCAACAGATCCTCTTCCCGGAGATCCGTTTATGTTTACCAATGCGCTTGAGTGCCTGCGTTTACCGTTTACCAATATCAAAACCTGATCAGGTCCTAAACCTCTTAATTGCGCCGGATCGACGTGATCTGTAGCATCTGCGGTAGAAGTCGCATTACTGGTAAAAGAAGGCGCAACGTAATTTAAGATCTGAGTAACACTCGTTTGCGGAGAACCTTTTGTAATGTCTGAAATATTAAAAACATCTACAGGAACAGGAACATCAGTTTTTACCCGATTTTTACTTCTCGATCCCACTATTGTTACTTCAGATAATTCATTGTTTTTCAGACTATCCTGTTCTTTTTTATTTTCCTGAGCATAAACACCTGAAAACGTGAGAAGACCTAAAGCGATTAGTACATTTTTTTTCATTGCTTTTAAGATTAATTTAGTGGTTTTGGCTTAAAAATTATTTGCAGTTATTTTTTATCTGGACAAAAAAAAACCTCTGCGATCTGCAGAGGTTTCTATATATATTTTTGAAAAAAAATTACAATAGCGTCTCTGCGGAGAACTCCGGCATCTTACAAGACATCATATTGCAAACTGTAAATTTCATTTTTTTAATTTTCGTGAGGCAAATTTGCGAACTATTTTTTTATCGGCCAAACAAAAACCGAAATATTTTCAATTACCCTATCAAATTAGTATATTACTGTTAAATTTATGCTATAAAAAATAAAAAAAGTTGAACTTTAATTTGCAAATCAAAATGGTTTTGTACTTTTGCACCCGAATACGGAGGAAAAATTTGAACTGATTGCAACCTCTTCATAATGAAATGGTTCGTTATGAATGCTGAAAGATAAATTTCGGCATTAAAAAATGCTAAAGCAGACTATCTCCTTTAGCCCTTTTTAAGCAATTTTTTTCCTCACTTAATTTTAATTTAATAAATTATTATGGCTTATTTATTTACGTCAGAATCTGTTAGTGAAGGGCATCCAGACAAAGTTGCAGATCAAATTTCGGATGCATTAATTGATAACTTTTTGGCATTTGATGCTGACTCAAAAGTAGCTTGCGAAACTCTTGTTACTACAGGTCAGGTAATTTTAGCTGGTGAAGTAAAATCGAATACTTATCTTGATGTGCAGCAAATTGCCCGTGATGTAATCCGTAAGATTGGATATACAAAAAGCGAGTATATGTTTGAAGCAAATTCTTGTGGAATTCTTTCAGCAATTCATGAGCAATCTGCAGATATTAATCAAGGGGTTGACAGAGCTAAGCCAGAAGAGCAAGGTGCAGGAGACCAGGGAATGATGTTTGGTTATGCAACTAACGAAACTGAAAACTACATGCCACTGGCACTTGATTTATCTCATAAATTATTACAGGAATTAGCAATTTTAAGACGTGAGAATAACGAAATCACTTATTTACGTCCTGACGCAAAATCTCAGGTAACTTTAGAATATAGTGATGATAACAAACCAACTCGTATTGATGCGATTGTAATTTCAACTCAACACGATGATTTTGATGAAGAAGCTACTATGCTGGCTAAAATCAAAAAAGATATCATCGAAATTTTGATTCCAAGAATCATTGCAAAAAATCCAGCTCACGCGCATTTATTCAATGATAAAATCAACTACCATATTAACCCAACAGGAAAATTCGTTATTGGAGGACCTCACGGAGATACTGGTTTAACAGGAAGAAAAATCATTGTGGATACTTACGGTGGAAAAGGTGCTCACGGTGGTGGTGCATTCTCTGGAAAAGATCCAAGTAAAGTAGACAGAAGTGCTGCTTATGCAACTCGTCATATCGCTAAAAACTTAGTGGCTGCAGGTGTTGCCGACGAAATCTTAGTTCAGGTTTCTTACGCAATTGGAGTTGCTGAACCAATGGGTATTTTTATTGATACTTACGGAACTTCTAAAGTAAACTTAACTAACGGTGAAATTGCTAAAAAAGTAGAAGCTATCTTTGATATGCGTCCTTACTTCATCGAGCAACGTTTGAAATTAAGAAACCCAATTTATAGCGAAACTGCTGCTTACGGACACATGGGACGTAAACCAGAAGTGGTAACTAAAACTTTTTCTGCTCCGGGAGGAAATGTAAAAACAGTTACTGTTGAGTTATTTACCTGGGAGAAACTTGATTTCGTAGACAAAGTAAAAGCAGAATTTGGATTGTAATTCGATCTGAATCATACATAACAAAAAGGCTTTCTAAAATTTTAGAAAGCCTTTTTTATTTTTAATAATTATCTGTCTATTAATTCGACGCTGATTTTACGGATTTTTCTTTTAAACCTATAAATTTATCGCTCTAATTGTACATTTGGTAATGTTTTAGGACGAGAAGCATCATTTGACAAAATCCATCCTGTACGGTACATCCACTCAGTCATTTTATGCAATTTTACAAAATCAATATTTTCAGATTCGTCCATTGGAGTGTGGTACTGACTGTGTAAAACACTGGTGTAGAAAACAGATGGAATTCCTCTTTTTGCATAAGGTAAATGGTCTGAACGGAAATAAAAATATTCCGGATGTTCTGGTCTGTCCCAAAGTTTATCCAGATCGAATTTAGGACCTTCATCATTGGCTTTTTTAGCAATCGCTACCAAATCTGATGAGTTTTCATGAGGAGAGCTCGAACCTAAAAGAGCAGCCTGATTTACATTATTTCGACCAATCATATCTCCGTTTAAAACTGCGATGATATCCTTTTCCGGAACTGTTGGGTGCGATGCGTACCATCTTGATCCTAACAGACCGCGTTCTTCTGCACCGTGAAATACAAATAGAGAAGTTCTTTTTCCCGGTTGCTTTTTATACGCTCTTGCAATAGCCAGCAGTGCCACACAAGTACTCGCATTATCGTCAGCACCATTATAAATAGAATCCTGACCGTATTTTTGCCTTACACCATCATGATCCTGGTGTCCGCTAAAAAGAACGTATTCCTTTTTTAATTTAGGATCTGTTCCTTCTACTGTTCCTACTACATTTACTGATGGATATTTATAAGTTTCAGAAATTACTTCAGTAGACAAAAGATCTTTCGTTGTTTTTAAATAGGCTAACTGATCATTATGCACCCAGAAAACCGGCATAGTTGATCCAATTTTATCGCGAACTCCTTCAATTCCGTAAATACCTCTTGTCATTTGTGGTTCTACCTGAGACCAGCTTTCTTCTGCCAATGCATCTGCTACGAAAATAAGTGCTGAGGCTCCTTTTTTTACTACAAGTTCATAGTATTTATTTCGAACAAGACCCGGATAACGTCTGTCAAAAAGAGAAATATCATCTGCAATTCCTTCTTTCGAAGCCAATAAAACAACCGCTTTTCCTTTTACGTCGGCTTTCTCAATCTCTTCTTTTGTTGCTGCTCCCAAATATACTAATGGTGCATCTACTTTTATATTGGTAGTTTCTGCAACAAGAACATCTTTCCACAATTTATATTCTTTTGATCCAATTTTAAATTTTGTATTAGGAGTTACCTGATGCCTGTACATATCAAAAAACTGAAAATAAGTTCCGTCATCACCTGCCGGAGCCATTCCCGCCTCTTTCGCCTTATTGGCCAGCCACATCGATACCTTTAATTCATCAAGGGTTCCTGCTTCACGACCATTAAAATGATCACCAGCCATCTGGTACATATCGGTTTTAAGGTCTTTGTCTGTAATTGCTGAAACTAGTGGTTTTTTTATTGCCTGCGCAAAAACTACTCCTCCGTAAGCAATCAAAACGAGCATCATTTTATTTTTCATACGTTTTAATTTAGTATCCCAAACTTAGTAATTTATAGAGTAAAAAATGCTTATTTGGATTTGAAATACTACTGAAATGCCAAATCAATAAAATCGCAGGAACATTTTTTTTTGCATTATTATTTTTATTTGGTTATCCCTTACAATTTAGCTTACTTTATACAAAATAACTGATTAAAAAATGAGCAGACTTCCTTCTTTAAAAAATGTTCTAAACTCCACACTAAAAACAGTTCTCAGATTTCCGTTAGAAACTATAACTGTAATTTTAGGAACTATTATAGCTATAGTTCTTAATGAGAAAGAATACAATGATCCTAACAAAGAACTTTATCAAAAAGCATTAATGAGCTGTTCTTTGTGTTTGGTTTTATTTCTTTCTGTTAGTTTATTCTTCCTGGCCTCAAAAAAGAACCTGATTTGGCGTTTGATAACCAGTTTCGTTCTTGGCGGCTGTATTATTCTTTTTGTTTTTAATTTTCATCAATATATTACTGAGACAGAAATACAACAATTTCTTGTACTTAACATTGCTTTGCATTTACTGGTTTCGTTTGCAGGATTTTTGCCGAGAACCTATAATCAGGATGAATTTTGGGAATTCAACAAACAGCTTTTCCTTCGAATTCTAACTTCTGCATTGTACAGCATTGTAATTTATTCTGGTCTGGCATTGGCTATCTTAGCCATTGACAAACTTTTTAAAGTCGAATTCTATGATCATATTTACTTTCATGTCTTTTTTGTAATTGCTGGAATTTTTAATACACTATTCTTCTTGAACGGAGTTCCTGAAACCAATAACAATCAGAATCCTTTGATTTTAAATTATCCAAAAGCGCTTAAAAACTTCACGCAATTTGTGTTATTACCTTTAATAAGCCTTTACCTGGTCATTTTAATTTGTTATGAAACCAAAATAGTATTGACGCTTTCCTTGCCTGTGGGCTGGGTTTCCTATCTCGTTTTGGTATTCGCCATTTTCGGAATTCTATCTTTTTTACTGGTTCATCCCATTGCGACAGAAACCGGGAATCTTTGGATGAGAACATTCAGTCGTTGGTTTTATTTTCTATTGATTCCGTTATTGGGATTGCTTTTTTGGGCGATTTTATACCGAATCAATCTTTACGGATTTACACACGAACGCTATTATGTTTTACTCTTATCAATATGGCTTTCTATTGTTGTGGCGTATTTTTTAATTCAAAAAAACCCTAAAATAAAATTCATTCCAATAAGTATGTGTCTGGCAGGATTGTTTTCTATTATTGGTCCTCAAAGTGCTAATGCGATATCTAAACACAGTCAGTTATCCCGATTTGAAACTTTTATGAAAAACGCAGATCATAAGAAGATGACTTTCGAACAGGAACAAGATTTAAGCAGTATTGTTTCTTTTCTGGAGGATAATTATGGTATAGAAATTATGGTTCCCTATGCAAAGACAAAACTTGAAAGTCTTCTTAGAAAAAATAAAACTCCTAGTCGTTACGAAATAATGGAAGCTCTCGGTTATGAATATAGATCTCCATATGATAAGAAAGAAAAAAACAAAACTGATTTCTACTTCTACTATTATGAGAATAACCAAAATGCTGTAGAGAATATTCATGGATACGATCTCTCATTTAATCTTTCTTCTTATGATAACAATTTTGAATGCAAAGATTGTGTAACGATTGACAATAAGAACTATTCCATAAAATCTACAGTTAAAGATTATGGTTTAAAACTAGAGATTAATCAGGATACTATTCCGTTAGAAATTAGCGCCTTTGTGAATAAAAACCCTGCTTTTGACCAAAACAATTATAATTTAAATAAAAAGGTAACGCAGGAAATAGAAACTCCAAAGTATAAAGTTTTAATTACCTATCTTAATGCGAATGGTAAAATCAAAAACAATAAAAAAGTATTAGACAGCTATAACATAAAAGTACTGGTGAAAATTAAAAACTAAAAAGAAAGCCTTTGAATTATTTTTCAAAGGCTTTTTTATTTATGCTTTTTTAAATCATTTAGTACGTTCCGTTTTGCATTTTACTTAATGTTTCGCGAATATCTGTCGCAGTTTCTTCCTCTACATAATCGGTTAAATATTTTACGGCCAGAGTTTGTGTTGTAATCGCTTTCTCTTTTTGTCCGTCTTTATAATACAACTGTGCCAGAGTATCTAAATAATATGGATTGTTTTTACTGATCATCAAACTATATTCTGACCACGTAATTGCTGATTTTATAAAACCAGTATTGCCAGGTTTTGAAACTACGGTCCACGCAGCTTCATTGCATAAATTCGAATGGTATTCCTTAAAAGCATTCCATCCGTTGTATGAATACTCAGAATTAGGATCGATCGAAGTAAACATTGTATCTAGTTTTTCGATAACGCTTCCTTTATCTGTCGCGAGATTAGCATTAAAATAAGTACTAAACTCTTTTAAATAATTTGTATTTGAGCCGTCTCTATCTTGAATCTCAGCCAAATATGCAAAGTAATTTTGATAAGATTCAAAATTACCTTTTCCAGCAGCAATTAGTTTTTTATAAACTGCAATCGTTTTACTGTCATCTTTTACTCTTGAAGCATTATTTTCAACAACATAATTATTTTGCTGTAAAGCTGTTGCAATCTCTGTATTTAAATTTCCTATTACATGTGTCTCACCTTCTTTAGCAGTAAAAGCTGCACGTTCTGCATCAATTGCATCATAGTGTTTTATCAAATAATCTATAGCAAGAAAATCAGTATCATTTAAAACTTTATCATCTTTAAAAAACTGTTTCGAAAATCCCTGATTTTTAATTTCTTTCAAAATGGTTTCGACCAAATACATATTCGGTTTTGTATCTTTTTGATGGGCTTCAATCAGTTTTTTCCAAACCTGAGCCACTTCTTTTTTATCTAAGGCTGCATTTGCAAACTTAAATTCTCCGGCATTATCATCAGTTGTTACTGTATAATCTGTATCATAATCATATGGTATTTCCAAAACTGCAACTTTATTAAAAGCCTGGATCAAATCAGCATCTGTTGCTTTTTTGTTTTTTAATGTTTTACTAAAAGTCAACAATCCATCCGTTCTTTGCAATTTTTTATAGAGAGCATCATAATAATTGAACTGATACTGTTTGTCCTTAAAATTAGATTTTGCAGTGGCTAAAACCTCTCCGTTATTATTCAGGATAATCACACTTGGATCAGCTGTAACTTTATTCGTTTTAAGCCACTTTTTATCATCGGCTGTAGCCAAATAATAATTGTACAAATCATATTCAGGGTTGTATGCATCATACATGGTATAAGCAATCTGCGTTTCCTGGTCTTTAGTAAAAGCATCAAAATCAGTTTTTGCCGAAGCATTTTTACTGTCAACGCCAACTACTAAAAATTTAGTTTTGCTTTGTTTAATAGATGAAATTGCATTTTTAAGATTATTTTCGATTTTTAATTTAAAATCAAATGCTGGAGGATATGAATCTACTCCTACAACAGTAGAATCGACTGCGGTACCAAAATCATCACTTACTAAAGGTTCTTTTCCTGCATACGTCCAATTTGCAACTGTCTTATTTTCTAGTGGAATCACCGAAACTTTTTCAGGCTGCGCATCTTTCGCATTACGAAATACTAAAGGATCTTTTCCTGATTGTTCAGAAATCATCAGCTCAGTTGTTTTCTGATTGAAAAAACCTTTAATATTTAAATTCCCTACAACATCCGATTGATATTTAATCGTAATTTCTGAAACATCTTTTGGCAAAGCAAATTTAGAAACCATGCTATTTCCACCATATTCTTCATAAACCAAATACAAATAATCTGCTTTATCAATCTCAAAATCTACATCAGTTTTATCCTCTTGAGGATTTACTCTGGTTTTAATATCTGATAGTCTTTGATATTCCACCTCACCTGAGCCTTTTTGTGTACCAACGTAGAAAGAGTAATAGTAAACAGCATCAACAAACTTTATTTTTACTTTTTTTGCTTTTTTATCATTTTTAAAAGCAAGATCAAAACCACTTTCTGCTTTTGCAGTTGGAGTAAACAATAATGAATCGCCTTTGATTTCATAATTACCCGAATAAAAAACCAATTCGTATTTATTATCTTCTAATAAATTCAGTTTGATTTTTTGACCTTTATTGGTCGATAAATAAGATCCTTTTTCAATATTTTTTGTTTGAGAAAAAGAAACAGATATTAAACAAAAGAAAGCTAATAAACTCCATATAAAATTACGCATGCTTAAAATTTTAGTTGTTACTATTTCAAACAAAGATATTTCTTTCTTATTTAAAAAAAACATCAAAAAGATAAGGAATTGTAATTAAAATACTATAAATTGTATTTCATCGAAAACATAATATAACGAGGCTGTACAGTATATTGTGAAACTCTTGTAGAAAACTGCGAGAAGCTGTCATCATTAAGATATTTAGTGTTTAGTAAGTTGGTAGCCGATAATTTGTACTCCCATTTGCTATTCTTTTTTTGATAAATTAAACTTGCACTTAAAAAATCATATTCGTTATCGACTGTTTTATTGCCATTGTAATAATGGTAAAACTCATATTCTGAAACAAACGAAAAACTATTTAGGAAATAATAATCTAATCTTGCAAAAGGTTTATCGGTATAATACGTTGAGCCGCTATATTTGTTAATCAAAGCATTATAACCAAACTCGATATTAGGCATGTTTTTATAATTCGTTGAAGCTTTTACCGTGTAGCTCTGCACAAAACTTTCTGTCGTGGCCAATTCATTATTCTGGATATTGTTGAATTTTGACCAATTGAAACTTGCATTTACAGATGCTTTATAATTCTTTAAAAACGAACGCCCGTAATTTCCCATTCCGCTAAAAGTTTCATCTGCCAAATTAGAATTATACGGTGAGGATGACTGGTTAATTCCCGTAAAATCTGCACTGGTTTTAATGGCATCTACTTTTTTAGTATAGGTTGCATTGGCAAAAATATTCTCAAAATTAAACATATTGTATTTGAAATAACGAAGCGTATGAACTTGCGAAGTAGCATTCTCCAACAAACGATTTCCGCGGAACAAGCTACTGTAATCAGACAAAACAAAACCCGCAGCCAACTGATTAATATCTGTAAAATCATTGGTTAAAGAAAAATTATACGTTAGTGTTTCTGCTTTTTTAATTTGATACAGAGCAAAAAAATCAGGTAGTACTTTTATGAAATTCTGAGAATAATCTGTTCCTAGCTGTGTGTTTTTCATGTTATAGGAATGTACGCTAACTCCGGGAGTTAAAGTAAATTTCCCTGCCAGAATTTTATAATGAAATCCAAGAAATACATCATTAAAATTATAGTTGACCTTATTGTTGTTGTCGGGATCATTTAAATCATTTCGGTCTCCGTTATCCAACATTTGAAAAATATGGGAATTAAAATCCTGATATGAGAATGTATTTCCAAGTGTAATATTGATGTTGCTTTTTGGTGTTACCATATAATAGTAATCCAATTTAGCGTCTAACTTATTTGTTTTTACAAATCGATCCTGATTGAGGTCATTTCTTTCCTGTCCCGAAGTATAACCTGCTAAATCAAAAGGTTGTGTGCGTAAATTAGCATTATAAAATGGGTTTTCGTCCTGATACAAATGCTGCATTTCAAAAGCAAAAATATTTTTATCGCTTTGTGTATAATACAAACTAAGATCTTGTTTTATGGATGTTGGATCCTGTTTTTTACCCGTAAGGATAGTCTCCAAAGTCGAAACTTTATTCACCACAGACTCACGCAATAGATCGGTATCTTCATTTTGTTTGGATAATTTCGTTAAAATATCATAATCAAACTGAAATTTATCATTGGGCTTATACGTGGAACTCAGTTTAAAAAGTCCCAGATTATTTTTTTGATGTGTTTCTTCTTCTCTTTTTTGCTCATCTCCGGATTCTAAAATCGTCGTTTGCGATTTCGTTTCCAAATCTGTTTTTGAAGTCGATAAGATTCCGAAACCGCTAATATTCCATTTTTTGGTAACAGAATAAGCAAAGTTTGTGGCTCCAAATTTCGTCTCAATTTCTTTAGCGCGATTGTTTCTTAAAATCGAAATTCCTAAATCGTTTGATGAAATATTAAAATTACTTCCGCCCTTTTGCATGATATTTTTAAATCCTCCTGTGAACTTAAAATAATCCTGAGCTGTAAGCGGTAGTTCGCCAATATTATTAAAATTGGTAATTACGTTGATGCTGTATTTCGGGCTGTAATAAAACAATTTAGGATTAATAATATAACGGCTATCGAGTTCTCCAACTCCTGTTCCGGCTGTTACATCTCCAAACCAAAAGTTCTTTTTACCTTCTTTTAGTTTAATATTCATCGCTACATTATCCTGATCGTTTCCTAAACCTTTTAGAGCGCCTACTTCATTATAATTTCTTAATACCTGAATTTTATCAATCGCATCGGCAGGAATATTTTTAACGCCAAGTTTGGTGTCTCCGTCAAAAAAATCCTTTCCCTCAACCATTAACTTACTTACTTTTTTACCTTCCACTTCAATTTCTCCATCGGCATTTACCTCAACTCCTGGCAATTTTTTCAGTACATCTTCCAGCTTTTTTTCGGTTCCGGATTTAAACGAATCAGCATTGTACACAATAGTATCTCCTTTTATAGAAACCGGCATTTCACGCACAATCTCAACACCCTGAAGTTCGATTCCGGCATCATCCATGACAATGTTCTGAACGATGTTTACGCTTTGCGTAGAAACGGCGATTTCTTTCGATTTCATTCCCAGATAACTTACTTTAATTGAGTAAGAAGTGTTAGGCTTCAATGTAAGCTGAAATTTTCCTTTATCGTTGGTAATTCCATAAGAATCCATTGCTTTGGTAGCAGTATTTACGGCCATTATATTGGCCATCTCTAACGGATTTTTTTGCTCATCCTGAATAAATCCGTCAAAACGAACACTTTGAGAAAAGCATATAGAAGTAAATAAAAAGGCGAATATAAAAAGTGTTTTGTTCATCAAGAAATGATTAGAATAAAATTTTTACTGATTAAAGACTTATCTTCCAATTGTTTGTGCTGGTCCGCTTGAACGACCACGATTCATTTCTCTAAATTCTTCCATTTTTTTAACTACTGTTTCATCATAATCCTTCTGCGAGACTACTTTTCCTTTTTTAGAAGGCTTAATATCCACTTTGTCTTTTGCATTCAAAATAATTTTTGAACATAAAATTGTAGTTGTTCCATCATTTATTTCTAAAATTAAACCAGGAAGTCCCCAATAATTTTCGGGACCTTGGTTTACTGGAATTTCAGGCGTATACCAAGCAGTTACAACAATTTCTTTTGGCAACTCAAAATTGTCTTCAAAATTGGTTTTAGTTTCTCCGGAAGTTTTTTTAGATTCCTCTTTTTTATCATCTGTTTTTTTAGGTCTGAAATTTCTAAAATCGGTTTTACTTGGTTCTTTTACTGCAGTGGCTTTAAAGCAATTATATCCTCCAATTTGTTTGGTCTCCTGCTCTAATTTCCAGTTTAATTTGGGCAGCGAATCTATAACCAGGAATTCTTTACCCATAAATTCTTTATCAACGGTATATGATTTTGTTTTAACATCTTTATAGAAAGTGCCTCCGCCTCCCATCATTGAACTCACCATAACACGAAAACCACCTTGTTGTCCCGGAGCTTCCAGTTTTTCTTCTTCTTTATAAATAGAAGCCGATTTATCAAAATTCAGAATAAACGTTTTTTCCAGCATTTTTTTCATTCGCTCTTCCATACTCTTTTGCATTTCCGGTGTGATATCACGATTGCCCCGCATGCCTTCAAACTTTGGTACCTGCGTTTTTGACTCATAAACAGCCATTCCCTGAAAATCTTTTTGAGCCTGCACTTGAGTAAATACAAACAGCAAAGACATATAACAAATTACTTTTTTCATTTCGTTTTCTTTAAAATTGAGTAAAGCCGATAAAACTTACACTCAAATGTATTGTTTATTTTAAAATTCCGAAAGTTAAATATATCAATAGCGAGAAGATATAGACAAAATCGACTATTGCTTAGACTATTACGATACAATAGGACTAACGAACTAAATCTTTATCTTTAAGTAATTTCTACTTTAGTTTTTTGTAATTTGGCTCTTTAGAAACCAAGTATTATGAGCAAAACGGCACATATTTTTTTATTTTTTCTTTTTATTGCCTGCTCTTTTTCAGCTGTTTTTTCGCAAAACCAAAAAATAAAAGCAAACTCTCTTTCTCGTCTCTCAACTGATGCTGATGATTTTTCAGGTTACGATTCTTTTGGATATTCTTATCAGATTAAAAATAATGTATTCAGCAAAATCAAAGACAAAGAGCGATTTGAGTATAAAAATGTATCACTGGGAAAAATCACCAAAGTCGATTTGCAAAATCCGCTTAAGATCGTTTTATTTTATGAAGATTTTAATACCGTTATATTATTAGATAATCAGCTCAATAAAGTGACTGAGATTAATTTTTCTCTCAATAATACACCTATTGTTGTTTCGGCGATCGGAATGTCTACACAAAATCAGCTTTGGATTTACAATGCCTTAAACCAGCAAATTAGTCTTTTTGATTATTTAAAAAATGAATACAAAACCGTTTCTACTCCATTAATAGAAACCATAAAATATTACCAAACCGACTTTAATACCTTTTATTGGATTGATAAAAAAAACAACTGGTTTTCCTGTGATATTTTCGGAAAAACAACTTCGTTAGGAAAAGTGTCTGATTTTGATGCCATCGAAATAATCAATAATCATCAATATCTTTTTAGCAAAGCTAATTTGTTGTATTTTAAAGACATTACAAGTACAAATTCAAATGCATTTTCTGAAATTGAAATTTTAGAAAAATCGTTTGACAAATTCTGCTACAAAGACCAAATTTTATCTATTTTTACAGCTAAAGAAATAATAAATTATAAAATCGTAACACCGTAATGCACATAGCAATAGCAGGAAATATAGGAGCAGGGAAAACAACTTTAACTAAATTATTGGCCAAACATTTCAAATGGGAACCTCATTATGAAGATGTAGTTGATAATCCGTATTTAGATGATTTTTACCATCAAATGGAGCGCTGGTCGTTTAATTTGCAGATTTATTTCCTGAACAGCCGTTTCCGTCAGGTATTGCAAATTCGCGAAAGCGGAAAGAAAATCATTCAGGACAGAACGATTTATGAAGATGCTTATATCTTTGCTCCCAACTTATATTCGATGGGATTAATGACGAGTCGCGATTTCGAAAACTATACTTCGCTTTTTGAATTAATGGAAGGATTAGTAAAATCGCCTGATTTATTAATTTATCTAAGAAGCTCTATTCCTAATTTAGTAGGGCAAATTCACAAACGCGGACGTGATTACGAAAACTCTATTTCTATTGATTATTTAAGCCGATTAAATGAAAGATACGAAGCCTGGGTACAAACGTATACTAAAGGAAAATTATTAATTATTGATGTTGATAATATTAATTTCGTTGATAATCCGGAAGATTTAGGAAACATCATTAATAGAATTGATGCTGAATTGAATGGGTTGTTTTAAACACTGATTTACTTCGTCTATTCGACTTTACGATCTCGGGTCACGAATTTACACGAAATAAAAAATGCCTCTAAAATTATTTAGAGGCATTTTTTATTATCCTAACAGGTTTTCAAAACCTGTTGGTATGATATTTCATTTTTAATTTGCAGTCAAACAAATACCTAACAGGTTTCGAAAACCTGTTAGGATACATCGCCAAATTACTTCGCAGCTTCAATTTTAGCTTTTACCTCAGCTTCTGTTCCTTCATAAACTTCGGTTGTTGTTTTACCATTTGCTGTTTTTGTCACAGTTCCGGTTGTAACGCCGTTAACAGTAGACAAATTCACCTCAAGTCTGTTTTTGCTATATTTTCTTGTATCAAAACAATCTGTTTTTTGGTAGGCATATTTTCCGTTGGCATCATAATGTGCGAGACATTTTGCCGTTTCTTCGGCTGTGCATCCTTTTTCTTTGCACATTTTTATGCATTCTTCTTTGGTCATACCTGACAAATCTCCACATTTAGAAACTCCTCCTGCATGCATTTCAGTTTTAGCACAACAGGAACCATTTTCAGCCAAACCAGCTGTAGCATGTCCTTCACCTAATATAGGCGCAATTACCAAACCTATTAAGCAAGTTAATTTGATCAGGATATTCATAGATGGTCCTGAAGTATCTTTAAACGGATCTCCTACTGTATCTCCGGTTACGGCAGCTTTATGTGCATCAGAACCTTTGTAAGTCATCTCTCCGTTGATTAAAACTCCAGCTTCAAAAGATTTTTTAGCATTGTCCCAGGCACCTCCGGCATTGTTTTGAAAAACAGCCCATAGCACACCAGAAACAGTAACTCCAGCCATATATCCTCCTAACATTTCAGCAATTAACTGATTGTTGTCTGCATAAACTAATTTACCTAAAAGTACAATCGCAATTGGGAAACCAATAGTAAGAATTCCTGGTAACATCATTTCGCGTAAAGCGGCTTTTGTAGAAATCTCAACGCATTTTCCGTATTCCGGTTTTCCGGTTCCTTCCATTATTCCAGGAATTTCCTTAAACTGACGACGTACTTCGTACACCATATCCATAGCGGCTTTTCCAACAGAATTCATCGCCAAGGCTGAAAATACTACCGGAATCATTCCACCCACAAATAACATCGCTAAAACCGGCGCTTTAAAAATATTGATTCCATCTATTCCTGTAAACGTTACATATGCTGCAAACAAAGCCAATGATGTTAAGGCTGCAGAAGCAATTGCAAATCCTTTTCCGGTTGCTGCAGTTGTATTCCCTACTGAATCTAAAATGTCTGTTCTGGTACGTACTTCTTTTGGTAATTCGCTCATTTCGGCAATTCCTCCCGCGTTGTCAGAAATTGGCCCAAAAGCATCAATTGCCAATTGCATAGCAGTAGTTGCCATCATAGCTGAAGCCGCCAACGCTACTCCATAAAATCCTGCCAGTGCATACGAAATCCAGATTGCCGCTGCGAACAAAATTACAGTTGGAAAAGTAGAAATCATTCCCGTTGCCAATCCTGCAATAACGTTTGTTCCTGCCCCTGTAGATGATTTTTGTACAATTGCCATAACGGGTTTTGTACCTAATCCTGTATAATATTCCGTAACAGATGAAATAGCTCCACCCACCACTAGCCCAACTAAAGTGGCATAAAAAACACGCATTGACGAAATATCTTTAGAACCTTCGCCAAAAAAGCTCATTTGCATAGTTTCCGGCAGCATGTATTTTACCAGAAAGAAACAAGCAATAGCAGTTAAAACAATCGAAACCCAGTTTCCTATATTTAATGCTTTTTGTACTTGTGCTTCTTTTGCGTTGTCATCAGATATTTTTACTAATGTAGTTCCTATAATAGAGAATAAGATTCCGAAACCGGCAATGGCCATTGGCAATAAAATTGGACCAATACCGCCAAAAATATCCTGGATATTTCCCCCCATATCTTTGATCACGTAATTTCCTAAAACCATAGCTGCCAAAACTGTTGCTACATACGAACCAAATAAATCGGCTCCCATACCTGCAACGTCTCCAACATTATCTCCTACATTATCTGCAATTGTAGCAGGATTGCGAGGATCATCTTCCGGAATTCCGGCTTCTACTTTACCTACTAAATCTGCTCCAACATCGGCAGCTTTTGTATAGATTCCGCCACCAACTCTGGCAAACAAAGCGATTGATTCTGCTCCCAATGAAAATCCTGCTAAAGTTTCTAAAACCTTAGTCATATCTTCAGATGAAGTCCAAACCCCATTCATAAATATTTGAAAGAAAACGATAAAAAATCCTGTTAGACCTAAAACAGCTAAACCTGCAACTCCAAGCCCCATTACGGTACCACCACCAAAAGAAACTTTTAAGGCTTGCGGCAAACTTGTGCGGGCCGCCTGAGTGGTTCTAACGTTTGTTTTAGTGGCTATTTTCATTCCCATATTTCCGGCCAAAGCCGAGAAAAACGCTCCAAAAATAAACGCCACTACTATTAATATATGTGTAGTAGGAACAATAAAAGAAATTCCGGCTAAAACTATACTGGCACCAATTACGAAAAAAGTCAGTAATCGGTATTCTGCCTTTAAAAATGCTAATGCGCCTTCGTAGATGTAATCTGAGATCTCTTTCATCTTGCCGTCGCCAGCATCTTGTTTCAGGACCCAAGTCCTTTTTATCGCCATGAAGAGTAATCCTATAATTGCCATAACAATTGGCAAGTAAATCATAAATTCGTTCATAATATTATAATGGTTATTGGTTAATATTCAATAAACTATGTAAAACGAATTTAAACAAAAAAGCAATACTCCTGACGGCAGTATTGCTTTTTTTATAATAGAATAGGGTAAAAATTATTTAATACTAAATAATCCCTCTGGTTTATTTTCAATATCATCAAAACGCTTTGTACACTCAGCAATAATTGCAAATGCTTCGTTTACATCTCCCCAACCTTCAACATCTACTTGTTTGTTTTCAAGGTCTTTGTATACTTGGAAGAAGTGCTCTATTTCTTTCAATAAGTGACCATTAATATCTGAAAGGTCATTTAGTGAATTCCAGATTGGATCTGAAACCGGTACACAAATGATTTTTTCGTCTGGTCCTTTATCATCTGCCATATGGAAAACCCCAATTGGTTTTACTTCTATAACACAACCAGGAAAAGTTGGCTCGTTTATTAAAACTAATACATCAAGAGGATCTCCGTCAAGTGCTAATGTTTCAGGAATAAATCCGTAATCAGCCGGGTACATCATCGAAGAGAATAACATTCTGTCGAAACGCATTCTTTTGATTTCAAAATCGTACTCGTATTTATTTCTACTTCCACGTGGTATTTCGATTAATACATCGAAAGTCGTTAATTTGTCTGCGGTCATTTTCGTTTTTTATTATTTCTATAATTTCGATTGCAAAAGTAACTAAACAATCCTTTTTTACAATAAAAAACTTCATTTATATACCTACTTTTCTTTTAAATAACAGACAGTTAATATGTAATTTTCCTGTTTCTCTTGTTTAAGTAATAATGCCACAGCAAATATGTTGCATAAGATCGATACGGACTCCATTGTTGGGCATGGATTTCCATTTCGTTTTTGTCATGAATATCAAGTAATTCTTTGATTGTATTAACAACTGCAATATCACCTAACGGAATTAAATCAGGCTCCTGAAGACAAAACATTAAGTAAATATCGATAGTCCAGTTTCCTATTCCTTTTAATTTAATGAGCTCTTCCCGAACTTGTGTTGCGGTTTTTGCTGTTAAACTTTCGATATCTAATTCTTTATTTAAAACGGCATTCGCTAATATCTTAATGTATTTTGTTTTTTGACGGCTTACACCTAAAGCGCGAAATTCTTCATCAGATAAAACAGACATTGTTTCCGGATTGCACATTGTGTAGCCTTTTATTTTTAAGAAGGTGGCTTTCGCCGAATCTATAGAGACTTGTTGCTCGAGGATCAATAATACCAAAGTTTCAAAACCTTGCGGGCGTTTTGGTATTTGAGGTAATCCATATTTTTCTATGATTTCAAGAAAAATTGGATTTTTGGCTGATAGAAAATCGATGGCTTCTTGCATGGCTTGATTTAAGTCTTTCAAAATTAAAAAAGAATCTCACAAAGTCGCAAAATTTTTTTTACGCAGATTTTGCAGATAGAGCAGATTTATTTTTCAATCTATTTTATTGATCTGCCTAAATCTGCGTGAAATAATTTTAATCAATAAAAAACGCCAAGTTGCTAGAAATTAAACTTAGCGACTTGGCGTCTTTGTGGCAATTTATTTTATCTTAAAAATAGAATCCGAACGATCCTTTTACTGCAAATTTATTGGCATCCGGAGTATTTAAATAACTTCCTCTCCAGGAGAAATCGATACGGAATACTTTGAAGATATTCCCGATTCCGGCGTTGTATTCCCAATATACGTTTTCTGGGGCATTGTAGGGTTGCGCCGATGCATTGATTGCTCTGTTAGCATCTGAGATGGTTCCGTAAACTCCTTTTACTCCAACAAATTCTCTCCAGTTTAACTTTCTCATAAATGGAATTCTGGCGAATAATCTTCCTCCAAAATCATGATTCCATTGCAGAGTAGTATATTGATCAGTAATAAATTCGTAGAAATTTAAGTTACTAAACGTGTTTTCGATGGTAAAGTAAGTCTGGTTACCAGGAATTACGCTCATTAATCCTAACGGGATTGTACCAAAGGTTTTTCCGGTTTCAAGGATAATATTTGATCTTCCTAATGGTCCAATTATAATAGGCTGTTTGTAAAATAATTGTATTTTTTCGTAAGCAAAATCACTTTGCATAACTCCTTTTAGTCCATAACTAAAGTTAACAAAGAAATGACTAAACGGGCTGTCTACAATGCTACGCTCTACACCAAAACCAATAGTTTTACGATTGGGCATAAATTCAAACTGAACATTGGCTTCAAACTGTTTTACTGCACTTTGTATGACTCCTGCAGGATTTGCAGCCGTTGGCAGCGTTGTGTAATAATCCAGACTAAACGTTGGTGAAGCAGATTCTAATGTCCTGTATGAAACCCCTGCCTGGACAACAAAGTTTTTTAAGGGCTCCATTTCAACCGAAATATTGCTTAGATTAATATTGGTTAATTTTCCGTTACTTCCTGTTGTAAATAAGGCTGAGGAAGCAAAACTTCGACCTAAAATATCATTTGTTGTGGTTAAGCTGGCACCAATTTGTTCGATGTCTCGCCTGTTTCCTCCGGAGATAATAACTCGTTTTTTCTTGTCGACCATCCATTTTCCTGAAACTCCGTACTTGAATTTATTATCATCAAACCCGTATGCTGTATACGCTTGTATACGCCAAGGGTCATTTGGTCCAAAATAAGTTCTTCCTCCTGCTCTAACCCTTAGGCCTTCGACCTCGTTATAACCAAATGTCGAGAATATTGGCCCGAAATCAAAGTTTTTAAATTCGACGTAGCCGCTTCCTAAAATCGAGACAAGGCTATATAATTGTTTAAATCGCTTGACGGTTTGCAGTGTATCCAGCATTTTGTAAATACCGGCTTCATCTTTATTTAATTTCTCAAAACGATTTTCCTCCCAGAATTCAGGCGGTCGGTCATAAACAGCGTTATCAATAAAATTGACTTCTTCTTTATAGAACTTTTCCGGTTTTGGAATATTAAATTTATGATTGCGATAAAGAGTCGTTCGTTTTCCGTAGACTCCTTTTGATTTTTCTTTTTTATTTAAAGCAAAATCCGACATCATATAATCCCTGGTCAACAAAAAAGTTGAATCATTTTCTACCTCGAATTCCTGTTCGATATAAATATCTTTTACCCAGTTAATATTGGCACTTTTAGTAACGCCCATATTAATTTTCTTGATTGCAAAAGTAGTATCGTTTACCCAAAAGTCTCCTTTGAAGGTTAATTCGTTTTTACGTCTTGGATAAAAAACAATATTATAACACCATTTTTTATCAATAAAAGCACTGTCTTTTAAGACATAATTGTAAACGTCAATTCCGGTTCTTGAAAGCGGACTTGTAAAACTTTTATCGAAAAACTTAAGGTGATTATCGTAAATATTATAATCTGAATAAAGATCTTTTACAAAGGAAAGAATCTGCTGATTTCCGTTGAAACCTGACATTTTATTTCCGGTAATGTTCTCTTTTACTTTCTTTAATTTATTATCACCGTAAACATCATAAACAGATTCGTTGATAAAAATTGGCAGATACGTTTTACCCGTAACATCAGACGTATCAACATGTTTAAAAACAAACTCCATTCCTTTGAAGAGTTTGTTTTTCATAAAAGCACTGTCGATTGTGTTCATATCAAACTCAACTTTCTCGTACTTTTGCATTTGATATTGATTGAATTGGTACAAACCGTTTTTACGTTTGCGTTCCCAGATTTTCCTCAATATATCCAATGCAGGATTATTTTTTTTAGATGTTTTTCCGGTAAAAATCACCACTTCATTAAGTGCCTCAGCTTCGCTTAAAACTATTTTAAAATCATAGTTTACTGCTTTCTCTAATGGAACTTCGCGATCTGAAAATCCTGCTGAACTTACCAATAAAGCAGTATAAGTAGTTGGAGATTCCAGATAAAAACGTCCATCTTCATTGGATACTATTCCTGTATTTGATCCTTTAAAAACAACATTGGCAAAGGGAACAGGCTGATTCGATTTGTCCAAAACAATTCCACTCACTTTTGTTTGTGCTGTACCAATATTCGCAAATGCAAATACAAAAAATAGGCTGAGTAAAATTATTCTTTTCATCGTCTTGGCGTGTGGCAAAAAAAAACTTCATCAATTAAATATGACTGATGAAGTTTTGTGAGTATTTTAAATTTGTATTATTTTTTGTACAATACTTTTTTAACTGCTTTTACTACATCTGCTGCATTTGGCAACCAGTCTTTTAGTAAAACAGGAGAGTAAGGCGCAGGTGTATCCGCTGTTGTAATACGTTGAATTGGCGCATCAAGAAAATCGAAAGCTTGTTCCTGAACGATATAAGTGATTTCAGATGAAATACTTGCAAATGGCCACGCTTCTTCTAAAATTACTAAACGGTTAGTTTTTTTAACTGATTTTAAGATCGCTTCATTATCCATAGGACGCACTGTTCTTAAATCGATAATTTCGCAAGAAATTCCTTCTTTAGCTAATTCATCAGCAGCAATAAAAGCTTCTTTGATGATTTTACCAAAAGAAACGATAGTAACATCAGTTCCTTCACGTTTGATATCAGCAACTCCTAATGGAATTGTGTATTCTCCGTCCGGCACTTCACCTTTATCACCATACATTTGCTCAGATTCCATAAAAATTACAGGATCGTTATCGCGAATTGCAGATTTTAAAAGTCCTTTTGCATCGTAAGGAGTTGAAGGCACAACAACTTTAAGACCCGGAGTATTTGCAAACCAGTTTTCTAAAGCTTGTGAGTGAGTAGCTCCTAATTGACCTGCAGAAGCAGTTGGTCCACGAAAAACGATAGGCACATTAAATTGTCCACCAGTCATTTGACGCATTTTAGCAGCGTTATTTATAATTTGATCAATACCTACTAAACAGAAGTTGAAAGTCATGTACTCCACAATAGGACGACAACCGTTCATAGCTGATCCTACTGCAATTCCTGTAAAACCAAGCTCAGCAATTGGAGTATCGATTACTCTTTTTTCGCCAAACTCAGCAAGCATTCCTTTTGAAGCTTTGTATGCCCCGTTGTATTCTGCAACTTCTTCGCCCATTAAATATATGGATTCATCGTGACGCATTTCTTCGCTCATCGCTTCGCAAATGGCCTCTCTAAATTGTATTGTTCTCATATTTATATTGTATGTTGAATTTTCTGAAGAGCAAAAATAATTATTTTAAATAACTTAAAAGCATAAATTAAGTTTAAAATCACATGAACTTCATTCTGCCTTCTCCTTTTAACTTTTTAAAAATTATTGTGACATTTACGAAATCGATGTAATTGCGATTATTTGCCTCATAAATTGGTTATCTTACAAACTCTGGTCTTTTTGTTAATTTTTATTTTCTAAAATACTCCTACTAAAACGTAAAGAAGCAAAAAAAACAGTATTTTTAGTGTAATTTTTAACACTTGTCCCGATTGCCTGATTTACAAAATTCCTAAGAATCAGAAGAAATGAATGCATTATTTCTTTTTCGACCTAAGAAAACGGTCTCTAAATTTCAGAATCTGCGAAATCGTAATAGTTTTTAAAAAACATTATGCATGCATAGTATTTTATTCCGATTTTAATTTCTAAATTTGTAAAAGCATATTATAAATATAAAATATATACTTATGAAAATATTAGTTTGCATCAGCCACGTGCCTGATACTACTTCAAAAATCAACTTCTCCAATGGTGACTCAGAATTCGATACCAACGGTGTTCAATATGTAATTAATCCTAATGACGAGTTTGGTTTGACACGTGCCATTTGGTTTCAGGAGCAACAAGGCGCTACTGTAACCGTAGTAAATGTTGGCGGACCAGATACTGAGCCTACTTTACGTAAAGCTTTGGCAATTGGTGCAAATGAAGCTATTCGTGTAAATGCTATCCCAACTGATGGTTTTTTTGTTGCAAAACAATTGGCTGAAGTAATTAAAAACGGAGGTTATGATCTTGTAATTGCAGGAAAAGAATCTCTTGATTATAATGGTGGAATGGTTCCTGGAATGATTGCAGGAATTTTAGGTTCTAACTTTTTAAACTCTTGTACAGCTATTACTGTTGATGGGAACAACGTAAAAGCAGTTCGTGAAATCGATGGAGGAAAAGAAACAGTAAGCACTTCTTTACCTTTAATAATTGGTGGTCAAAAAGGTCTTGTTGAAGAAAAAGATCTTCGCATACCAAACATGAGAGGAATCATGACTGCAAGAACAAAAGCTCTGACTATTCTTGAGCCGGTTGATGCTCCTGTAAATACAAAAGCGGTAAAATTTGAAAAACCAGCTCCAAAATCAGCAGTAAAATTAATTCCTGCAGACAATTTAGATGAGTTAATCAATTTATTACACAACGAAGCGAAAGTAATCTAGTAATCAGTTTTCAGTCGCAGTTTTCAGTTTAGCAACTTGAAACCTGAAACTTTAAACTTTTAAACAAAAAAATTATGTCAATATTAATATATGCAGAATCTGCAGAAGGAAAATTTAAAAAAGTTGCTTTTGAATTAGCTTCTTACGCTAAAAAAGTAGCAGAATCACTTGGAACAACTGTTACAGCTTTAACTGTAAACACCAGTGACGTTAGCGAATTGGCTAAATACGGAGTTGATAAAGTACTAAAAGTTACCAACGATAAATTAGCAGGTTTTACAGCTAAGGCTTACGCCGATGTTATCAAGCAAGCTGCTGAAAAAGAAGGCACAAAAGTAGTTTTACTTTCTTCGACTACAGACAGTATTTACCTTTCATCATTAGTTGCCGTGGCTTTAAATGCCGGTTTCGCATCAAATGTTGTTGGATTACCGGTTAGTACTTCTCCTTTTCAGGTAAAAAGAAATGCTTTCTCAAACAAAGCTTTCAATATTACAGAAATCAATACCGATGTAAAAGTTCTTGGCCTTGCTAAAAACTCTTACGGAATTTTCGAAAGTGCAGGATCCGCAACCGAAGAAGATTTTAATCCATCAATTGGTGATAATGACTTTGGAGTAAAAGTAGAATCTGTAGAGAAAGTAAGCGGAAAAGTATCTATTGCTGATGCTGATATCGTAGTTTCTGGCGGACGTGGATTAAAAGGTCCAGAAAACTGGGGATTAATCGAAGATTTAGCCGCTGTTTTAGGTGCTGCAACTGCATGTTCTAAACCCGTTTCTGATTTAGGATGGAGACCTCACGGCGAACACGTGGGACAAACAGGAAAACCAGTTGCAACCAACTTATACATTGCAGTAGGGATTTCTGGTGCTATTCAGCATATTGCGGGTATCAACTCATCAAAAGTAAAATTGGTTATCAATAATGATCCTGAAGCTCCTTTCTTTAAAGTGGCAGATTATGGTATAGTTGGAGATGCATTTACAATTGTTCCTGAATTAATTGAGAAATTAAAAGCTTTTAAAGCACAACATTCTTAATTTAAAAATTCTCTATAAAAATATAGCTGCCTAAAAACAAGATAATCGTATCTTTGTTTTAGGTGGCTTTTTTGTTCCATATTTTTTGATTAAAATTGCACCTTTATTTTTCAATCAAAAAAAGTCTTAAAATGAGGCAATAATTGCCCTTTTTTACCCATATATATGAGTCTAGTAAAATTATCTATAAAAGGAATTTCATACAGCCAAACTCAAAATGGCGCTTATGCCTTAATTTTGAACGAAGTTGATGGCGAACGAAAATTACCAATAGTTATTGGTGCTTTCGAAGCCCAATCGATTGCTATTGCCTTAGAAAAAGAAATAAAACCTCCTCGTCCGTTAACACACGATTTATTCAAAAACTTTGCCGAAAGGTTTGATATTGTAGTAAAACAAGTCATTATTCATAAACTTGTCGATGGCGTTTTTTACTCGAGTTTAATTTGCGAAAGAGATAAAATCGAAGAAATTATCGACGCCAGAACTTCTGATGCAATTGCATTGGCCTTGCGTTTCAATGCTCCGATTTTTACTTATAAAAACATCTTAGACAAGGCTGGTATCTATTTAAAATCAAATACTGCAGAAACTGATCAGGGTTCTCAGGAAATTGATGATGTGCTTTCTAATCCGGAAACTTTTGGTCATGAAGAAGAAAGTAATCAATCCGGAGATGTTTACGCAAAACATAGTTTGCAGGAACTAAATGAACTTTTAGATCAGGCGGTTTCTCAGGAAGATTATGAAAAGGCAGCAAAAATTAGAGACGAAATTTCGAAAAGATAAATAGATTCTATTATTATAAAACTAATCCAGTTTAAAAAGTGAATTACAAACTTATTATTGTTTTAGTATTATTTATTACTTGTGGGTGTTCCAGAAAAACTACCCCAATTGAATCTTATAAGATCTTAAAAGAAAACAGAACTCTAAGTTCGCACATACCTACCAGCCCGATAGTATTAAATGAAAGTCATGAATTTGAATTAAAAATTAGTGATTCAGTAATGACTTATGGAGAAAAGGAAAAAATTTACACCAACTACAAAGGCTATAATTTTGACTTAAAATCTAATAAAAAATATCGATTAACTATAAGTAGCATATGTGATTGTTTTGGGTTTAAAAAATATATTTTCATTCCTTTAGCATCAATTTTAGATCAAAACGGAAGAACTATAAAAATGGAAGAATTACCGGATAACTTTGATTATCGAAACGGACCTCTTTCACTGAACAAAACCTGGATAATAAACAATACAGCAGATGGCAACTATAAATTGTATGTGGCATCAAACAATACGAATCTAGATCAAAGTCTTTACAAGTTTTTAACTACTCCAGTCCCGATGACAATAAACATTAAGTCATCTATAGGAGGGAAATTTAAAATTAGTATTGAAGAAATAAAATAAGACCCATGAAACAATATTTAGACCTGGTAAAACACGTTTTAGAAAACGGCAATCAAAAAGGAGACCGAACAGGAACGGGAACCAAAAGTGTTTTTGGTTACCAAATGCGTTTTGATTTAAGTGAAGGTTTCCCAATGGTTACTACCAAAAAACTACACTTAAAATCTATTATTTATGAACTTCTTTGGTTCTTAAAAGGTGATACCAACATACAGTACCTTCAAGAAAACGGAGTAAAAATTTGGGATGCCTGGGCAGATTCTAATGGAGATTTAGGACCTGTTTACGGACACCAATGGCGCAATTGGAACAGTGAAGAAATCGATCAGATTTCTGAATTGATTACAGAACTAAAAACAAATCCTAACAGTCGAAGAATGTTGGTTTCAGCATGGAATCCATCGGTTTTACCAGATACAAAAAAGTCATTTGAAGAAAATGTTGCGAATAATAAGGCTGCATTACCTCCTTGCCATGCTTTTTTTCAGTTTTATGTAACCAGCCCTGATCCTGAAAAAGGAGAAACAAAAGGAAAATTATCCTGCCAATTGTACCAACGAAGTGCTGATATATTTTTAGGAGTTCCTTTTAATATTGCTTCTTACGCATTGTTAACCATGATGATTGCTCAGGTATGTGATCTGGAGTATGGTGAATTTATTCACACTTTTGGAGATGCACATATTTACAACAATCACTTCGAACAATTAGAATTGCAATTAACACGTGAGCCAAAACCATTACCAAAAATGATCTTAAATCCAGAGATAAAAAACATTTTTGATTTTGATTATAATGACTTTACTCTTTTAGATTATGAACCGCATGCGGGAATAAAAGGTAGTGTTGCCGTATAAAGTATAAAAAAATCCGCTTAAGTTTTTTAAGCGGATTTTTTTATACTTATATTTTATACTACTAAAACACTATTTTCACTTCCTGCAAAATCATTCCATTTATAAGAATCTGCTTCCGGATCATTAACATAACTTCCATCAATTACGTACTTAAACTCGTAAATTGCATCTTTAACTAAGTCATAGGTAGCTTTAAAAGTACCATTTTTCAATTTACTTAAAGTTCCTTCCTCAACATTCCAGTTGTTAAAATCACCAACAACCGCTGCAGAATTTGCATCTTTAGCATCTATAGAAAATGTAACTTTTACTACAGGCTTCGTTTTTATAAATTGTTTCTTTAGAGACATAACTGTTTAGTTTTTAGATTTATAGACGAAATTACACAAATTCAGCTGAATTTTCGATACCTTCAGAACCGATTTATGATAATATCAAAAACCGAATATTTTTTTATCTATTTAGCAATTTAATCTGCATAAAATTTTGGAATTCAAACTCTCAGCGGATTTTAAAAGAAATATTCCAGTATCTAAATAGGGTCGTTACAAAATAAATTTTAACTTTATAACCTCATTTATATCATATGGAAAAAGAAGTTCACGAACAATACGAATACGCCCGAAGAAGACTTAGACAAAAAAAGATCTTATATTTTCATTTTGTACTTTTTCTACTGGGAAGTTTATTTTTATTTATTGCTAATAGATTTTTCGATTTAGGTGCTAACACAGAACAAAATTGGTGTGTTTGGGGAATTACGATATGGTTCTTTATCTTTATTTTACATTTTATAAAGGTGTACATTACAGACAGGTTCATGAATAAAAAATGGGAAAGAGAACAAATTGACCGACTTGTTGGCTTGCAGCAAAAAAGAATTAGTCAATTAGAATCCAGAATAATTGAGGATACCGAAAATAAATTTTAGTTACTAGATTGCTATGATTATAATGATAGCGGCTGTTGCCGAAAATAACGCACTTGGAAAAAACAATGAATTAGTTTGGCATTTACCAAATGATTTTAAAAGATTCAAATCGCTTACAACGAATCATCATATTATTATGGGCAGAAAAACTTTTGAAAGTTTTCCGAAACCTCTCCCAAACAGAGTTCATGTTGTAATAACACGACAAAAAGATTATCATCCGGAAGGATGCATCATAGTTGACAGTATCGAAAAAGCAATTGCCGCATGCCCTGAAAACGAAGATTCTTATATCATTGGCGGAGGCGAAATTTATAATCTGGCCTTACCTTATACCGATATTATTGAGATAACCAAAGTTCACCATACTTTTGAAGCTGATGCTTTTTTTCCTAAAATCAGTAAAAGTGAGTGGCAACTGGTAGAATCTGAAGAAAATTTTAAGGACGAGAAACATCTTTTTGATTATACTTACGAAACATACATTAGAAAATAAGAAAACAAAAAAAACATCCTCTTGTGAAGGATGTTTTTTAAAACGATTGATTAGATTTGACTCATTCGAGTAATAGTTTTGGAAAAAAAATCACAAATGTTATAAAACATTTGAATAACTGAATAACATTTACTGTTAAATGAGAACGAATCTCAAAGAGCCTTTAATAACAAATACCACTAAGATATTAAAGGCAAGAAAATTAAAATTTCCAAAAACAAATTTAATCCTAAGAACGTATTTCGCACTTTAAAGAGTATTGGCCCCAAGAACAATACTTTCAAAACTACTTACAAGAACAAATGAAATTACCAGTGCGAAAAAAATCTTCATCTGATTAAGTCAAAAATTCAATCAATCATTAAAATTCTATCTTTTTAACTGTAGCAAAGTTGGCCATAAAATCCATGTCCCACAATACCCACTTTTAGTGATTTTATCAAAATACCCACTTTTGGTGATAGCAAAAACCCAACATACAATATCAATTAAAAGCCTTCTGCTAAAACAATTAATTTACAAATTCAAAAACTCAATTACAGTTAAGTCAGATTGTATTATATTTGCGTAAATAAAAAAAATGTCTGAAAAAATAACCCCATATAAAGACTCTTCTTTAGGTAAAAAAGAGCAGGTTGCCCAAATGTTTGATAACATCTCGGGGAACTACGACAATTTGAATCGCGTAATTTCATTTGGAATCGATATTAAATGGCGAAAGAAAGTATTAAAAATAGTTTCGGATAAAAAACCCAAAGTTATTCTTGATATCGCAACAGGTACTGGCGACCTGGCTATTTTAATGGCGCAAACAAATGCCGAAAAAATAATTGGACTGGATATTTCTGCAGGCATGCTGGAAGTTGGAAAAAAGAAAATCGCAGAAAAAGGATTATCAAATTTGATTGATATGGTTTTGGGCGATTCTGAAAAAATTCCTTTTGAAGACAACTATTTCGATGCTATAACTGTTGGTTTTGGTGTTCGAAATTTTGAAAATCTAGAAAAAGGTTTTGCTGAAATTTTGAGAGTTCTAAAACCTAATGGTGTTTTTGTAATTCTGGAAACTTCGGTTCCTGATAAAACACCTTACAAACAAGGCTATAAATTTTACAGCAAAAACATACTTCCTATCATTGGTAAATTATTTTCTAAAGACAATGCCGCTTATGGTTACTTGTCTGAATCTGCTGCTGTTTTTCCTTATGGAGAAGCATTAAACAATATTTTGAGAAAAATTGGGTTTATAGATGTTGTATCCATGCCTCAAACTTTTGGGGTTGCCACCATTTATTCTGCATCTAAAAAATAGTATGAAAAAAACTGTAGTCTTACTTTTACTAGTCTTAACGACAAACGGATATTCTCAATTTGCTAAAAGTATGTTTAGCAAGGATCCTATTATAAATCTTGAAAACTGGCAAAAACAACGCCTGTATTTTGGTTATTATCTTGGATTTAATAGTTTCGATTTTAAATTTGACTACAAAACTCCGGGCCGGGACATTCAGGTAAAAAAAACTACCGGTTTTAATGTGGGGGTTGTGGCTGACTTAAGACTACAGGAATATATCAACTTGCGTTTTGAGCCAGGATTATATTATTCTAAACGCGATTTGTATTATCCAAATTTACCTTTAGAAAAAGATTATTTACGAGAAGTAAACAGTACTTATATTCATTTTCCATTACTATTGAAATTTTCTTCACTGCGCACAGGAAACATTCGCCCGTATTTGGTTGGAGGAATGTCTACAACATTGAATTTATCGAGCAACTCAAAATCAAAAGATGACAATTTTGAAGGCAAATTCAGAACAAAACAATGGACTGCCGCTTATGAAGTAGGTTTTGGAATTGACTTTTTCTCTGAATACTTTATCTTTTCTCCTTCGATAAGAGGTATGTTTGGTATTACAGATGAATTAATTCGCGACAATCCGGCAAAAGGCCCTAGCCCATGGACAGACAACATTGATTCTATGAAATCGAGGGCTATTTTGATTAATTTCACTTTTCATTAAAACAAATTCCTAACTATTTCGTTTAAACTCACTAAGAATAATTGCTGTTGCAGTAGCTACGTTTAAACTTTCGGTTTTTTGCAGTTCTCCAAATCTTGGAATTGTGAGTCGGCTTGTAACTATTTTTTCAATCTCTGATGATATTCCATTGGCTTCATTACCCATGATGATGATTCCGCTTTGAGGTAAATTAGATTGATAAATATTCGCGCCATCCATAAAAGTTCCAAAAACAGGAATATTAGCTTCGGTAATAAAAGTTTTCAAATCAACATAATTCACATTTACTCTGGCGATAGACCCCATCGTTGCCTGAACTACTTTTGGATTATAAATATCGACAGTTTCTTTAGAACAAATAATTTGTTTGATACCAAACCAGTCACAAAGACGTAAAATCGTCCCTAAATTTCCGGGATCGCGAATATCGTCAAGAGCTAAAATCAAACCAGAGTTGGTTATTTCATTCTCGGACGGAATTTTAAAAACCGCTAAACATGAATTTGGAGTTGATAAGGCACTAATTTTTTTAAGTTCCTGCTCATAAATAAGCGTACGTTTTGAAGAATGGACTTCTTCAAAATCATTTAGAGTCGTGTATAAATGCTCTAATTCAAAGTTGGATAACAACAATTCTTGAATTACTTTTACTCCCTCGGCGAAAAATAATTGATTTGCAAAACGTTGCTTTTTTTGATGTAAACTTGATATAAGTTTTATTTGGTTTTTACTAACCATAAAATAATGTACTTTTGAATTAAATATTTAAGAACACTTGAAAAAGAATTCCACAAAAATAACAGCATTTATTCTAATAGCAATATTTATTTGCGGTTGTAATGCTGTAAAAAGAGTTCCAGATGGAAAAAACCTTCTTGTAAAAAATACTATTCTTGTAAATGGAAAGGCTACGAACGACGAAATAGCTTCTAACCAGATGTATCAAAAACCAAATGGTACTTTGTTAGGATATCGTTTACGCTTAAATTTATACAACTTAGCCAACTTAAATCCGGATTCTACTTATCAGGCTAAATTTAAAAATCACCCTGGTTTATATGAGCGTCAGGCTAAAATATTATCAGCAAAGCAAGTTGACCGACTTGGACAATCTTTTCTGTACAAAGGTATTCATGAATTCTTAAAAAGCACAGGCGAACCTCCTGTTGTTATTGATACTGCTAAGACAAAAAAATCTCTTTTGCGTTTAAAGTTTTATTATTTTAATAATGGATATTTTAATGTAGCAACAGATTACAGCATTGATAGTGTTGCCAGAAAAAAAGCTAAAATTAATTACCTCATTACCACAGGTCCTGCTTATACCCTGGACACTATTAACACCAATATCAAGACTCCTGCTTTGGATTCATTATACAAAACTAACAATGAACCTTCATTTTTAAAATCCGGAAAACAATACAAAACTGCTGATTTTGAGGATGAAAAAAATCGTCTTACTACTTATTTTAGAAACCATGGTGCTTATTTCTTTCAACCCACTTATGTTACTTTTGATATTGACACGATAGGCAAAAAGAATAAGGCTGATGTAACTTTAATCATCAACAATAATAATATTCAGGAAAGAGACTCCAGCAGAACAGAGCCTTTTAAATTATATAAAATAAGCGATGTTAACATTTATACGGATTATTCTCCTGCCAATGCAAAAACAAAAATAACAGACAGTACAACGTACAACAACTTTAATCTGTACAGTCACAAAAAATTAAAATACAAACCGCGAGCCATTACTGACGCCATTTTTATCACCAAAGGAAATTATTTTTCTGATACGAGAACTACTCTCTCTTCAAGATATCTAAATAATTTAAAAATCTTTAATTATCCTTCGATTCAATATGAAGTTGACAAACGCGACTCAACTGCACAATCCTTAATTGCGAATGTGTACCTGACTCCCAGAAAGAAATATAGTTTTGGTGCCTCTCTTGACGTAACCCATTCTAACATTCAGGATTTTGGTATTGGAGCCAGTGTTTCTGAAACTATCCGAAATGTATTTAACAGAGCCGAAACGTTGGAAATTTCTGCACGTTTAAACGTAGGTTCGTCTAAAGACATGGCTAACCCTAATGATAATTTCTTTAATGTTTCTGAATATGGTCTTGATTTAAAATTAAATTTTCCGAGAATTTTATTGCCTTTTGGTACTGAAAAAATTATTCCAAAAAGAATGATTCCTTCTACCAGCATTACCGCGGGTTTCTCAAAACAAAGAAACATCGGTTTGGATAAAGAAAATTTTACAGGAGGTCTTGCCTATAATTGGTCTCCAAAAAGATATAATACTGCCAAACTTGAATTACTTAATGCTCAGTTTGTACGAAATTTAAATCCTAATAATTATTTTAACGTTTATACTTCTTCTTATAACGAATTAAATAATATTGGTAAAGATCACAATACAAACGAATCCTATTTCGATAATTCTTTTAATAAAAACCTTACTATACCAACAGGAACCACAGGTTTTACCAACGATGTATTAACTAACCAAACCGACTTACTTCCAGGAGATCCTCAATATAAAGATGTAGAAAGTATCGAAGAAAGAAGGATTCGTTTGACCGAAAATGACTTTATTTTAGCAACAAGTTACACCTTTACAAAAACCACCAAAAAAGATCTTGCTGACAATACTTTTTATCAGTTTAAAACTAAAATAGAATCTGCAGGAACCTTATTAACTGCCATTTCAGGTATTGCCAGTTTACCTAAAAATTCAAATGGCAATTATGAAATTTTCAATTTAGAATATTCAGAGTACATTAAAACAGAATTTGATTACATCAAACACTGGGATTTTGGAAAAGAAAAGGTATTAGCGGTGAGAAGTTTCTTTGGTATAGCTATTCCTTTTGGAAATTCAAATTACATTCCGTTCTCACGAAGTTATTATTCAGGAGGCTCAAACGACAACCGTGCATGGCAACCTTACTCTTTGGGTCCGGGAAGTACAAATGCAGCGAATGATTTTAATGAGGCCAATATGAAGATTGCATTGAGTGCCGAATTCCGTTTTAAAGTTTTTGGCGATGTCAAGGGAGCAGTCTTTGCAGACGCCGGAAATATCTGGAATGTACTCGATAATGTCATCGATGAGAAGGCAAAATTCTCTGGCGTAAACGATTTAGCTGAAATTGCTTTGGGTTCAGGATTTGGTTTGCGTTACGATTTAAGCTTTTTTGTGATTCGGTTAGATTTAGGCTTCAAGACTTATAATCCGGCGCATGAGAAGGGAGACCGCTGGTTCAAAGAATACAATTTTGGCCATTCGGTTTTAAATTTTGGGATAAATTATCCGTTCTAATGCTAATTAATTCTTATTTTTGCAACCTAAAAACTAAAAACAACTAAAAAAAAATTACAATGGCACACAATATTAAACCCGGAGTAGCTACAGGAGATCAAGTACAGGAAATTTTTAATTATGCAAAAGAAAAAGGTTTTGCTTTACCAGCAGTAAATGTTACGGGGTCTAGCACAATCAATGGAGTTCTTGAAACTGCAGCGAAACTAAATGCGCCAGTTATTATTCAATTTTCAAACGGAGGAGCACAATTTAACGCTGGAAAAGGATTATCTAACGCTAACGAGAAATCAGCAATTGCTGGAGGAATCGCCGGAGCAAAACACATTCATACTTTGGCAGAGGCTTACGGTGCTACCGTAATTCTACACACTGACCACTGTGCAAAAAAATTATTACCTTGGATTGATGGTTTATTAGATGCTTCTGAAAAACATTTTGCAGAAACAGGAAAACCATTATTTAGTTCTCATATGATCGATTTGTCTGAAGAGCCAATCGAAGAAAACATTGAGATCTGTAAACAGTATTTGGCAAGAATGAGCAAAATGGGAATGACATTAGAAATCGAACTTGGTATTACAGGTGGTGAAGAAGATGGTGTTGACAACTCTGATGTTGATAGTTCAAAATTATACACTCAGCCAGAAGAAGTAGCTTACGCTTACGAAGAATTATCTAAAATTAGTCCTAAATTTACAATTGCTGCCGCTTTTGGAAACGTTCACGGTGTTTACAAACCAGGAAACGTAAAATTGACTCCAAAAATCTTAAAAAATTCTCAGGATTTCGTTCAAAACAAATTCAAAACAGGTCCTAACCCAGTAGATTTCGTTTTCCACGGAGGTTCAGGTTCTACACTTGAAGAAATCAGAGAAGGAATTAGCTACGGAGTTATCAAAATGAATATTGATACAGATTTGCAATTTGCATTTACTGAAGGAATTCGTGATTACATGGTTAAAAACATTGACTATTTAAAATCTCAAATTGGTAACCCAGAAGGTGCTGATGTTCCTAACAAAAAATATTATGACCCAAGAAAATGGGTACGTGAAAGTGAAGTGACATTCAATACAAGACTTGAGCAAGCTTTTGCTGACTTGAATAATGTGAATACTCTATAATTAAAAGTTTAAAGTTTCAGGTTTCAAGTTTCTCAACTTCAAACTTTAAACCTGAAACAAAAAAAACAAAAAATATGGCTTGGTTTAAAAGACAAGAAAAAGGGATTACGACTGCGACCGAAGATAAAATGGACGTTCCTAAAGGATTGTGGTACAAATCTCCTACAGGAAAAATTATTGATGCTGATGAATTAGCCAGAAACTTATTTGTTAGTCCTGAAGATGATTTTCATGTTAGAATTGGAAGCGCAACCTATTTTGAAATTTTATTCGACAATAACGAATTTGTTGAATTGGATAAAAACATGACATCAAAAGACCCTTTGCATTTTGTGGATACAAAAAAATATGCAGAAAGATTGAAGGATGTAATGGAGAAAACTCACCTGAAAGACGCTGTGCGTACAGGAGTGGGGAAATCTAAAGGAAAAGAACTTGTTATCTGCTGTATGGATTTTGCCTTTATTGGCGGATCTATGGGAGCGGTTGTTGGAGAAAAAATTGCCAGAGGTATTGATCACGCGATCAAAAACAAACTACCTTTTGTAATGATTTCTAAGTCAGGTGGAGCTCGTATGATGGAAGCTGCTTATTCATTAATGCAATTAGCTAAAACATCAGTAAAATTAGCTCAGTTAGCTGAAGCTAAATTACCATACATCTCGCTTTGTACTGACCCAACTACAGGAGGAACAACTGCATCATATGCAATGTTAGGAGACATCAACATCTCTGAACCTGGGGCTTTAATTGGTTTTGCAGGTCCTCGTGTTGTTCGCGATACTACAGGAAAAGATTTACCAGAAGGTTTTCAAACTGCCGAATTTCTTTTAGAGCATGGTTTCCTTGACTTTATCACGCCAAGAAAAGAATTGAAAGATAAGATTAACTTATATATCGATTTGATTCAAAACAATACAATTAGATAGTTTTAAAAACTTTCTTAAACATATAAAATCTCATCCGCTTAATTTGCAGGTGAGATTTTTTTATATCTTTATTTGAAATCTTAGTTTTATGAAAAGAGTTTTAGTTGGTTTTGCAATTTGTTTGTTTCTTTTGAATTGTACTAAGAAAGAAGAAAAAATTATTGAGAGAAACAAAACCTACATCATCTCATATGAAGATGAAAAACTTGAAAAATATTACGATTCCATAAAAAAACATACGGACAGATTTGCTCCTCCTCCAAGAAAAGGTTTTTATGCAGAGCATCAGTTATTAATTGACAAAAAAGGAAGTTTCTATTTTTATCAAAAAAGATATTTCCTTGAATTATGTAGTTACGGCAGTGAAAAAGATACACTTCCCCATTTTCTTGACCTACAACCAAAAGATATTGTTAAAATTCCAGAAGTAAGCTTAAATGATTTTTTATCAGAAAACATTCTAAGTAAAGAGAAAAACAGACGAATATTAATTATTGCGTCTCAAAATGACACTATAAAAAACACATCCTTTTTCAAGTTCCTAAACAAAAATCAATTACAGGCTTATGCAATCAGAAGAACCACTCAAGAAGAGGATACTGTTTTGAAATACAAAACCAATAATGATTACTATTATTCTGATTCTATTAAATGGGATCGAACTAAAATTAAATTCCCAAATAAGAACTAAAAAAAAACCGAAGAATATTTCTTCGGATTTTTTTTAGAAACCTTTCGCAAGTTTACTAAGCATTAATTATTTGGCTAAAGCCTAATTTCTAATCTTTATTTAAATCTCCAGCTAAAGCTGGAGGCTATTCAAAAGAATAAATTTTATATTCAACGGAATAATTCCATATCTACAACAGAAATTGTTTCCCTGGAACTTTATCACCAACGAACTCCAATGTTTGTTTCTTTTCACCTTCAAAAAAAAAAAAAAAAAAATCTCAGGACCTTAGCAACTCAGCATCTTAGATCCTTAAAATTACATTCCCGTTCTAATCGCTTCAACCGGATCTAATTTTGCTGCCGAAATTGCCGGTAAAATTCCGGATATTATACCAACCAGAATCGATAATCCTGCCCCGATAATAACATTCCAGAAACTTAATACGAATTCGAAATCTAATAAATTAGTTAAAAGCAGGGACATCAACCAAACAATCAACAAACCAATTATTCCGCCTATCAAACAAAGAATAACGGCTTCGAACAAAAACTGAAACAATATAAAACGATTTTTTGCGCCTAAAGATTTTTGAATCCCTATTAAATTAGTTCGCTCTTTTACCGAAACAAACATAATATTTGCCACACCAAAACCTCCAACCAAAAAAGAAAAGAAACTAATAAATATACCTCCAAACCTTAAACTTCCCAGAATTCCATCTACAAAATCAGTAAAACCAGAAAGTACATTAATAAAGAAATTATCAGACTCGCCTGCTTTCATTCCGCGAATTGCTCTTAGTTTTTGGGCAACTTCGGCTTTATACGCCTCCATATCTACTCCTTTTACAGGTTTTAAAACAATAACCGGTGTCATTGCATCATTATCACCATACATTCTGCGCAAAAAGTTCGTTGGTAAATAAACCGATGTATCATTACTATCGCCAAAAAAACCCGCACCCTGTTTTTTTATTACACCAATTACGGTAAAACGCTGTCCGTATAAACGAATATTTTTACCAATAGGATCGCTAGTTTCAAAAAGTCCCTCAGCAATATCGTATCCCAGAACAATAACTGCGCTTCCGGAATTGGATTCAGATTCATTATAAAATCTTCCTTTATCGAAACTTAATCCTTCAATATCGACCATTTCGCTGGACGAAGGAACTATATTAACATCACTAACAGTTTTTGAATCATATTTTAAAGTTTCATGATTTACAAAAAGCTGATAAGCGACCTGATCTGTATTATTAAGGGAATTTTTTAAACTGATGTATTCATCATATTTTACATTTGGAAATTGCTCTCTTTTCCATTGTGGAATTTCAGAAGGACCAAAACAATATTTCATTAAATAAATCGTATTTTTATCTAAGCTGCTCAAATCTTTTGAAATCTTTCGATCTAAAGAATCTACCGCTGCCAAAACAGCAATAATCGAAAAAATACCAATCGTAACACCTAACAGCGACAATAAGGTACGCAGTTTATTATTTCGCAAAGCGTTTATGGCAAAGCGGAAACTTTCTTTTAATAACCTTAGATAAACCAGCATATACGTGTATTTTTCATAAAAGTAAAATTCAATAAATTAAAATCAAAATCCTAATAAAAGTTAACTTACTCATCAGTAGATTTTTTTAGCATAATGTTACATTAATTTTCTTTAAAATAATATTTAAAAAAACTACTTTTGCAGTCTGAAAATCATAACTACACAATGAGCACAACTAAAACAATACAATCAGCATTAATTTCTGTTTTTTCGAAAGATGGCTTAGAGCCAATCGTTAGAAAATTACACGAACAAAACGTAACGCTTTATTCGACTGGAGGAACCGAAGATTTTATAAAAAACCTTGGAATTCCTGTAGTTCCTGTTGAAGATATTACTTCATTCCCGGAAATTCTTGGCGGAAGGGTAAAAACTTTGCACCCGAAAATTTTTGGCGGAATCTTAAACCGTCAGGATAACGAAAGTGACGTTCAGCAAATGAAGGAATTTGATATTCCTCAAATTGATCTGGTTATTGTTGATTTGTACCCATTTGAAAAAACGGTTGCTTCTGGCGCAAGCGAACAGGATATTATTGAAAAAATTGATATTGGCGGAATTTCATTGATTCGTGCCGGTGCAAAAAACTTCAAAGACACTGTAATTGTAGCTTCTGTTAATGAATACAGTTTGCTTTTGGATTTAATTACAGAACAAAACGGAGCAACAACTCTTGAAAACAGAAGATTGTTTGCTACAAAAGCATTCCACGTTTCCTCTCATTATGACGGTGCTATTTTTAATTATTTTAATACTGACGAAACTATCTACAAAGAAAGTATTGCAGGTGGCCAGGTTTTAAGATATGGTGAAAACCCACATCAAAAAGGTTTCTTTTTTGGAGATTTTGATGCGATGTTTAAAAAGGTTCACGGAAAAGAATTATCATATAACAATTTGTTAGATGTTGACGCGGCAGTAAACTTAATTAATGAGTTTAAAACTGACGGACCAACATTTGCTATTTTAAAACATAATAATGCTTGTGGTTTAGCTTCAAGAAAAACAATCAGCGAAGCTTATTTAGCAGCATTGGCTTGCGATCCAACATCTGCTTTTGGTGGAGTTTTGATTGCAAACACTAAAATTGATTTGGCTACAGCACAGGAAATCAATAAATTATTCTGCGAAGTAGTAATTGCTCCAAGTTATGATGATGATACAATTGCCGTTTTACAAGAAAAGAAAAACAGAATTATATTAGTTCAAAATGAAGTTGAATTACCTTCAAGACAAGTAAGAACATGTCTTAACGGTTTGTTAATTCAGGACAGAAATAATATTACAGATACTAAAGAGCATTTAAAAACCGTTACTATCACTGAGCCGACTGCTCAGGAAATAGAAGACTTGATATTTGCTTCAAAAATTTGTAAAAACACCAAATCAAACACGATTGTTTTTGCAAAAAACGGAACATTAATTTCTTCAGGAACCGGCCAGACATCAAGAGTTGATGCTTTGGTACAAGCTGTAGATAAAGCAAAAGCTTTTGGTTTTGATTTAACCGGCGCTTCTATGGCAAGTGATGCATTTTTCCCTTTTCCGGATTGTGTAGAATTAGCTAAAAAAGCAGGAATAACAGCTGTAATTCAGCCCGGAGGTTCGATAAAAGACGAATTAAGCATAAATTATTGCAACGAAAATAATGTTGCAATGGTATTTACAGGAACACGTCATTTTAAACATTAATTTGTTTAACTTTGTTCAAAATAATTTATAACATTTTAAACCCCTAAAAAACTTATGGGATTTTTTGATTTCATGACCGAGGATATTGCGATAGACCTTGGTACCGCAAACACTTTAATCATACATAATGATAAAGTTGTTATTGATAGTCCGTCAATCGTTGCACGTGACAGAATATCAGGCAAAATCATTGCTGTTGGTAAAGAAGCCAATATGATGCAAGGTAAAACGCATGAAAACATCAAGACCATAAGGCCTTTGAAAGATGGTGTAATTGCAGATTTTGATGCTTCGGAAAAGATGATCAACATGTTCATCAAAAGTATTCCTGCATTAAAGAAAAGAATGTTTACTCCAGCTTTAAGAATGGTAGTATGTATTCCGTCTGGAATTACTGAGGTTGAGATGAGAGCTGTAAAAGAATCTTGTGAAAGAGTAAACGGAAAAGAAGTTTACTTAATTCATGAGCCAATGGCAGCAGCAATTGGTATTGGTATTGATATCATGCAGCCAAAAGGAAACATGATTGTTGATATTGGAGGTGGTACAACAGAAATTGCTGTAATTGCATTAGGCGGTATTGTATGCGACAAATCTGTAAAAATTGCAGGTGACGTTTTTACAAATGATATCGTTTACTATATGCGTACTCAACACAATCTTTTTGTGGGAGAAAGTACTGCAGAGAAAATAAAAATTCAAATTGGAGCTGCTATCGAAGATTTAGATGGTCCTCCTGAGGATATGTCAGTTCAGGGTAGAGATTTACTTACCGGTAAACCAAAACAAGTTGATGTTTCTTACCGTGAAATTGCTAAAGCATTAGACAAATCAATTCAGCGTATTGAAGATGCTGTAATGGAAACATTATCTCAAACTCCTCCTGAATTAGCGGCAGACATTTACAACACTGGTATTTATTTAGCCGGTGGTGGATCTATGTTAAGAGGTCTTGACAAACGTATTTCGCAAAAAACAGATTTACCTGTTTATATTGCTGAAGACCCGTTAAGAGCTGTAGTTCGTGGAACCGGAATGGCACTTAAAAATATTGCAAAATTTAAAAGTATCTTAATTAAATAAGATTCAAAATAATCAATATGTTTTTATAAGAGTCAGATTTAATTTATCTGACTCTTATAAAATTTGAAACTTAATAGCATATCCTGAAACAAAATAACCAAACAAGAAATGCAGCAAATTTTTAATTTTATTATAAGAAACAGTAATCGATTGCTGTTTTTGCTGCTTTTAGGTATTTCGTTGGCTCTCACAATTCAATCGCATTCTTTTCATAGAAGTAAAGTAATCAGTTCAGCTAATTTTTTAAGCGGAGGTGTTTATGAAAGAATCAATCATGTAAATGAATATTTGAATTTAAGAACTGAAAACGACGAACTTGTACTTGAAAACGCAAGATTAAAAAGTCTTTTATTCAATAAGGAAGACACTACAAAAGTTCCTTTAGCAGATAGTGTAAAAGGAGTAAAACCTGCAGATATCATAGTTTCAAAAGTAATTCATAACTCATACAGTACGCACGAAAACTACATTACTTTAAATTCCGGATCAAATGACGGAATCAAACAGGATATGGGAGTAATCAATAGTTTAGGGATTATAGGGGTTATTGATAATACATCGCCAAGATACTCAACAGTAGTAAGTATTTTGAACATGAAATCGCACATTAATGCAAAACTAAAAAAGTCAAATCATTTTGGTTCATTAACATGGGATGGAAAAAGCACAGGATTTGTTCAGCTTGAAGATGTTCCCAGACTAGCTTCTATTAGAAAAGGCGATACAATTGTTACCGGCGGCCAATCTGTAATTTTTCCAGAAGGAATTAATATTGGTACAGTAAACAATATATATGTTAAATCAGGCACCAGCTATTATGTCATAAATGTTAAGCTATTTAATGATATGACAAATTTAGGTCACGTTTATATTATTAAGAGTAAGGACAGAGAAGAACTTATTAATTTAGAAAAAAAGAAAAAAGATGAATAGCGCTTTGTTAGTCAATATTTTTCGATTTATTATTTTACTAGCAATTCAGATTGTTATTTTTAATAATATGAATTTTTTAGGGTACATAAGTCCCTTCCCATACATCTTATACATTATTTTGTATCCGGTAAACAGCAATAGAGCCGGATTAATATTTTCCAGTTTTTTGCTGGGACTTACAATGGATATGTTTTGTAATTCAGGAGGAATTCATGCAACGGCCTGCGTTATCCTCGCCTATTACAGACCTTACATTTTTAAATTCTCATTTGGACTGAGTTATGAATACCAGACCATTAAGCTAAACGACTCATTAACACCTGAAAGATTTTCTTTTATTCTGGTATCTGTTTTATTACATCATATCGTATTGTTTATACTAGAAGCCTTTCAGTTTAAATTTATTTGGGATATTTTACTCCGAACATTATTTAGTTCAATATTTACAATAATCACCTCAATTATCATAATTTACCTTATTAAGCCCAATAAACGATGAGAAAAATTCTGCTGCCCTCTTTAATTATTATTGCAGCATCTTTGCTTGTGATGAGGGTATTTTATTTGCAAATTATAGATGATTCTTTTAAATTAAAATCAGATAATAATGCAATAAAAAAGCTGTATGACTATCCTGAAAGAGGCTATATTTACGACCGAAACGGAAAATTATTAGTTGCCAATCAGGCTTCTTACGATATCATGGTAATTCCGAGAGAAATCAAAGAAGACCTTAATGTTGATGAATTTTGCACTTTACTAAATATCACAAAGGAGGATTACGATAAAAGAATTGCTAAAGCTAAAGTATTCAGCCCAAGATTACCTTCTGTATTTTTACCGCAATTAAACAAAAATGAATTTGCCGCTTTTCAGGAAAAAATCAGAAAATATGAAGGTTTTTATTTTCAAAAACGTTCTCTTCGTGATTATGAAGTAGACTACGGTGCCAATATCTTTGGTTTTATTACTCAGGTAAACGAAAACTTAATTAAAAAAAACCCTTACTACAATAGTGGAGATTTAATTGGAAAACAAGGAGTTGAAGAAAGCTACGAGAATATTTTACGAGGAATAAAAGGCGTGAAATATATTCAGAAAGATAAATACAATCGTGAAATTGGATCTTATAAAGATGGGAAATATGATACCATTGCAGTTGCCGGAGAGGACATTAATTTAACTATTGATGCCGAACTTCAAAAATACGGTGAAGAATTGATGATCAACAAAAGAGGAGGAATTGTTGCCATCGAACCTAAAACAGGTGAAATATTAGCATTAGTTACCGCCCCATCATATGATCCGGGTATTTTAGTTGGAAGACAAAGATCAAAAAACTATACACTTTTATATCATGATTCTATAGCAAAACCATTATACGACAGAGGACTTTTAGCAGAATATCCTCCAGGATCTCCGTTTAAAATCTTAACTGGCTTAGTAGCTTTACAAGAAGGTGTTATCAATGAGCAAACGACTTTTATGTGTCACCACGGATTTAGTTATGGTAGAGGCCGTTTTATGAAATGTCACGGTTTTGGACCTCATCAATTGCATAATGGAATTTATAATTCATGCAATACCTATTTTGCGCAAGCTTATATGCTTACAATTAATAAATATGCAAATCCTGGCAAGGCAGTTGATGTTTGGAGTGATCACATTAAAAGTTTTGGGTTAGGTCAGTTTATGGGTTATGATTTACCAACTGGTAAAAGAGGAAACATACCGACATCTAAAACCTACAAAAAAATATATCCTAACGGCGGATGGAGAAGTACAACAATCGTTTCTAACGCTATTGGTCAGGGAGAGGTTTTAATGACCCCAATTCAGTTAGCGAACATGATGGCTACAGTTGCCAATCAGGGTTATTATTACACCCCTCATATCATTAAAAAAATTGAAGGAAAAAAAATTGATGCTAAATTCACCAATAAACACGTTACAACTGTTGATCAAAAATATTTTCCACCAGTAATTAGCGGTTTATTTGATGTTTATAATAAAGGAACGGCTTATGCTCTTAGAGTAGAAGGAATTGATATTTGCGGAAAAACAGGTACGGCAGAAAACTTTGCCAAAATTAACGGAAAAAGAACACAGCTTAAAGATCACTCGATATTTGTTGCTTTTGCCCCAAAAGACAATCCCAAAATTGCTATTGCAATTATGATTGAAAATGGAGGTTTTGGTGCCACAGTTGCCGGACCAATTGCAAGTTTGATGATTGAAAAATATTTAAGAAAAAAAATCACAAGAACAGATTTAGAAATCAGGGTTTTAAACAAAAGTCTTGTAAGTGAATATGCAAAATTAGGTGGAATGAATGAAGCCAGCGCCATTGAATCTACTCCTAAAGACTCTGTGATGAAAGCTAAAATGATCAAACAAAAAGTAGAAATTAAATCTACGCCTGTAGACACCACTAAAGAAAACTAACAATATTATTTCAAATGAGAAATCAAAGTGTAAAAAATAACATTGACTGGATAAGTGTTTTTATCTACAGTGCGTTAGTAATACTAGGGTGGTTAAATATCTATTCGTCATCATTATTATCAACAGACGGAACCTATCAAAAACAATTAATTTTTATTGGCTGTACAATTCCTTTGATTTTTATTGTACTTTTTGTCGACGGAAAATTTTACGAAAAATACGCCAGTATCATTTTTGGGGTTTCTTTACTTTCGTTAGCCGGTTTGTTTCTTTTTGGAAAAACCATTGCCGGCCAAAGATGCTGGTATGCAATAGGGAGTTTTACAATACAGCCTTCCGAGTTTGCAAAAGCCGCTACAGCATTGGCATTAGCAAAATATTTAAGTGATACACAGATTAACCTCAAAGAAGTAAACAGACAGGTTCAGGCTTTGGCTATTGTTTTTCTACCAGTATTATTGATCTTACCTCAACCCGATCCCGGAAGTGCTTTGATCTACAGTATTTTTATTGTGGTTCTTTACAGAGAAGGATTACCATCATGGTATGTCTGGACTGGTTTTATAACTATTATATTATTCGTTTTAACGCTTATCTTAGAACCTTACGCGGTTATATTAATTGCGCTGGGGGTTTTAATTATCATACATTTTAAAGGCCGGGCCGTTGACCGAAACATTATTTTAAGTGCTATATTACTCGCTGTCATCTCGGCTTTTGTACTATCTGTAGATTATGTTTTTGATAATATCTTTAAACAGCACCACCGTGACCGTTTTAATATATTATTAGGAAAAACAGTCGATATGAAAGGTATTGGATATAACACCAACCAATCAGAAATTGCTATTGGATCCGGAGGATGGATTGGAAAAGGTTTCTTAGAAGGAACACAAACCAAAGGAGGATTTGTTCCTGAGCAACATACAGATTATATTTTTACAACTGTTGGTGAAGAATGGGGTTTTGCAGGTTCAATTGTTGTTATTGCGCTTTTTGTTGGTTTATTACTAAGAGTAATTTACTTGGCCGAAAGACAAAAAACAAAATTCAGCAGAGTTTACGGGTATTGTGTTGCAGGAATTTTATTTACGCACTTTTTTGTAAACATTGCAATGGTTATAGGGATTTTTCCAACTATTGGGGTTCCTCTTCCCTTCTTTTCATATGGAGGTTCCGGACTTTGGGGATTCACCATTTTATTGTTTATCTTCTTAAAAATGGATGCTAATAAGGTAAATGAATGGTAGGCTTTTTTTTTTGAAAAAATTCAATACAAAAATTCCAAATTCCAATTGAAAATTTAGGATTTTAAGTTAAGTCGTTTCTATAGCATTTAATACATTCACGCCTAAAAAACACATTAACTTAAATTAAAAAAAGAATAATTTTAAATATAGCTGTGAGCTGTGCAAAGCTTCAACCTAGGATTAAGTATCATAATAAGATAATCGTGCATTTCAAATCACTTCAATGTTGACAATGTTTAAAAATCATATTCAGGCATAAAAAAAGTCCGAAGTTCAGAACTTCGGACTTTTTTGTATTTATATATTAATTATATCTTTTCGCTTGGTCTTTTCTTTAAAAGCTTTACTAAAACCGGGAACGTAGAGATAATAACAATTATGATAATGATATATTCGATATGGTGCTTTAAATCGATTCCTTGCTTTAAAAACACTCCATATAAATAATGACCTGCAAAAATTAGGATAAAGGACCATAAAAAAGAACTCAGGACATTATAAAACATGAACTTCTTTTTATCCATAGAAACTATACCCGCAATGATTGGAGCAAATGTTCTGAAAATTGGAAGAAAACGCGCATAAATAATCGCTTTACCACCATACTTTTCAAAGAAATCTTTAGATTGTAAAAGATATTTTTTCTTAAACCAAAATGAATCTTCTTTTTTAAACAAATAATATCCGCTTTTAGCTCCAAACCAATATCCTGTCATATTTCCCAAAACCCCCATTATGGCAACAAGAGTAGAAAGCACAAATACATTTATAAAATCAGCTGGAATATCAACTACATTCAACATTAGATCACGGCTATAAATACCCGCCAAAAAAAGTAAACTGTCTCCCGGAAGGAAAAAACCCGCGAAAAGTCCTGTTTCAGCAAAAACTATAAACAAAACAATAAATAAACCAATTTGAACACCTCCGATGCTTAATGTAATGTAAAATTCAGGGTTAATTAATTGACTCCAATCAAAATTATTCATAAATGCTTTTGGTTATATTTATAAGTTCGTGAAATTAACAATAATTTGCTTCAACACCAATAAATTGCTATATTTTAAAGATAAATTAACTATTTAAAAGCCCAAGATTACACTTGGGCTCGTAAGATAATTATTCTCTTACATACTTGCAGCAAGAATGTAAATTTTCATAATCAGTATCTGTTGCTTTAACATCCTTAGTATCATGCCCTACTTTAGCAATCGCTTTATTTAAATCTTCAGGAGATGACTTTTCTTCATTTAAAATCACGGCAAGCTGATGTGAGCTAATATCCCATGTTGCTGACTTAACACCGGGAACAGCAAAAGCTGCTTTTTCGATTCGTTTTTTACATTGCTCACAATTACCGTTTACCTCTGTAGTATATTTTAAATTCTTATTTTTTTTAGTTTGAGCCTGAGCCGAAAATCCTAAAAAAGTTACTAATGCAATTAAAATTATATTTTTCATTTTTATCTATTATTTATTGTTATTAAAATTGACTTTTGAAATTGTTTTTTGAAATTGTTTTTTGAAATTGATATTGATTTTATTTTATTTTAAATCGTAATCCTGCATAATACATTTGTCCAAAAATTGGTGCATATGCAATAGAAGCATCAAAGTTAGGACCAAAAGGATCTTCAGAACCTAAAATCGCTTTTTGTTGTTTATAATTCCCTATGTTTTCTCCACCTACATAGACTTCTAAAACAGGAGAAACAACTCTTGTAACCTGAACATTCATAACAGCATATGAAGGTGAAAAATCAGGAAACTGATCTTCTACAGGATTCGATGCTGTGTAAGGCAATTGCTGTTTTCCTGACCAGTTAAAAGTATAATCAAACTTCCATTGTTTACCATCGTTTAAATTTGTTTCGTATTCCAGGTTTCCTAAAAAACGATGCTTGGCCTGTAACGGACGTTGAAAAGTGCCTGTTAAATAATCGGTTTGAATGTCATAATACTTATATGCCGTTCTAAGATTGAAATTATGAATAAGTTCATAATTGAACTCGACCTGCAAACTATTCGCAAAAGAACTTCCTTTAAGATTGTAAAAAGAAACTTCCTGCGGACTTTGCATTAAATCTACAACGGCCTGATTTTGAAAATCGGTACGATAGAAATCAAATCCGGCTTCGGCATTTTTATTAAAAAGTTTGAACTTCTGAGAAAAACTCACACCATAATTCCAGGCAATTTCCGGATTCAGTCCGTAAATCTTTCCGTTTGTGTCTAAAATAGAGAACGTTCTTGAACTAGCAAAAAGCTGCTGGTTCTCTGCAAAAATATTCGCAGAACGTTTTCCTCTTCCTGCAGAAAAACGAATTACTCCATCTTTCCAAGGATTATATCTCATATGCAAACGAGGCGTTACAAAAAATCCCAAACGATTATGATTGTCTACCCTTCCTCCTAAAATTAAACTGAAATTATCGGTATTGTCGTAAGTATATTCAAAGAATGCCCCAACCGAATTATCAATTCTGCTGTAGTCATTCACATTTACGAATTCCTGATACTGATCATATGTAAAATTTAAACCGGTTGAGAACTTGTGCATGGTATTATTGATAATCGAATTGAAAATTAAATTCGAATAAAAGCTATTCTGCTTAATATCATACAAGTTCAAACCAAAATAGGAGTTTTGGTTATGACTGTTAAAAGCATTCTGAAATCCTATACTTTGATAAGGCATATCTTTAAAAACATAGCCAATTTTTGTAGAAACATCAAAACGTTCTGTATTGATTTCTGAACCCCAATAATTGGTTGTTCCGCGATCTCTGTCTTTATCAAAATCAACTTCTCCGGTTTGTTTTTTATCATTCATGTACCTGAAATTTATAAAACTAACCAAACCACTTTCAGGATTATAATATTGATAACGGTTTAAAACGTTGATTTGTTTCCCTAGCGGATTATCCAGAAATCCATCATCGTTCATGTCGTTTTTAGCAACACGGGCATTTCCGTGCACAAACAAACTTGTCGCCCATTTGTCTGACAACTTTCTATTAAAATGAGTATTTACCTCAAAACGCGCATCGGTAGAACCGTAAACATTCAAAAAGAACGGAATGTCGTTTAGAGGTTTTAAAAGTTCTGTATTGATTTGGCCCGAAATACTTTCGTAACCATTGATAACGCTTCCGGCACCTTTGGTAATCTGGACACTTTCGATCCAGGTTCCAGGCGTAAATGATAATCCATAAGCCTGAGAAGCCCCACGAACCGAAGGAATATTTTCTTCGGTAATCATTAAATAAGGACTCGTTAGACCCAGCATTTTTATTTGCTTCGTCCCGGTTAAAGCATCAGAAAAGTTCACATCGATTGATGGGTTTGTCTCAAAACTTTCAGCCAGATTACAGCAGGCGGCTTTAAGCAATTCTTTGCTTGTAATAACACTTGTATTGGCAGTAAGAGTATAGGATTTTTTAATTCCTTTTTGCTTTTTGGTGATTTTTACTTCCTCCAGATCTTCTTGCGAAAAAGCGGCAACAGAAAGTAAAACCATACCCAAAAGCATGATATTTTTTTTCATAAAAAAAGATTTTAATGTAATTAGAAAAAGGCTGTTTTGTAGAATTTTTTCTAAATAAAAAACAGCATAGTACAAACCATAAAAGGCTTGATTCTAAACATTAAAATCAGGAATAAAAAATATATTGGCTATACAGCTTAAATAAAGGGGGTGCATTCGCATCAGAATAATACGAAATAATCTGATTGCTTTTAAAATTTGGAATTGATAAAAAAGCAACTGGTTTAAATTCCTGAATTACAGCCGGAAAAGCAAATTGAAAAAAGAAAAACTTAATAGTAGCATTATCAGATTTTTTCTCAAAATGAACTACTTTGTCTTTACAACAGGAAGATTTTTTTTCAGATGCACCACAACATTTTTTTTCGGGCGATGCAGTAACTGAAGTATTTAATGAAACAGAAGCAATTTCGCCACCGCAATAGTGCACATCAAAAGCAAACCCAATGTTGGAAACCAACAATAGGAACGCTAAAAATAATCCTGTGCACTTTTTTAGATTCATGATGCAAAACTACCAAAAAAGAGTTAAAAAAAGATCTAATGAAATGTTATTTTTTAAGATTTTGCTGCTGATAATAAAATGCGGGTATAAATAACAATACAAAGATGGGCTGAATAATAAATCTTCTTACATAAAAAAGAAGCCAGTTCCAATCCTGAAAATAATTAATTATTACGACAAACATCCCTAAAAGCAATATCAAAAAAAATGCATACAAAAATAAGCTAAACTTCAAAATATCAACTTCCTGAAACAGTACATAAATAAGAATTAGCGACAAAACAGCATTTAATAAGTAACGTAACAAAAGCCCTGAAAAAAGTTTAAAAGAATCTATGTGGGGAAAAGGTGCATCTTTAAAATCAGATTCAAAATAAACCAAAAAAGGATCATAAAACAATTTGCTTTCAAAAGTCCGTATTATCCCGAAACACAATATAATAAAGATTGCAATTAGAATTTTAGTTTTATTTTGAAGTAATTTATTTAGCATATTTTGAAAATTTATTTACCCAAATAATCCACAAAATAAAAACTGCACCATAAATAATTAGCGGAAATAAAGTACCGTGCAAAAAATGATTATACTGCGGAAAATAAAACAACAGCACAACCAGCAAAGCGATTCGAATAACATTGAGAGTATAAATAAACAAAATACCAAACAATATATAAAGTAGTGTTGTTTTAAGTTTGCCTGAAAAAGCAATTACAAAAGCAACAAACAAAATAATAACGCTCACAGCATTACAACCTTCAACAATTCGAACAAGATATTTTTTATTATACCAAACCTCTAACCATGAATCGGTAATGCTTTTATAAATTTTAATGTCACAATTAAATAAATCCATTAATTGCGCCACATTTTTACCTACAATGTTTGTTATCCCATCAACATCAATTGCTTCAAAAGTATTGAGATATAATTTATAAATTAATGTAAGTACAATATAAGCAGCAAAAAAAGTGCTTATAAATATAAGGAAAGGCTTAAATTGAATGAGGTATTTTTTCAACAGAATTTTTTTTCAAATTTATGTATTTTTGAGATTAGCTTTAAATACTTTTGTATAAAATTTTAAGATTATGACATTTCAGGAATTAGAACCAAAAATAAGTGCTATTGTAGCTGACACAAAATTAGTTAGAAACGAAAAATTATTAGCCATTTGCCAACTTTTAAATGCAAATGTAGAATACTATAACTGGGTTGGTTTTTATTTTGCCAATCACGAAGCCAAAACTTTGCATTTGGGCCCATACGTAGGCGCAGAAACAGATCATACCGTAATTCCGTTTGGAAAAGGAATTTGCGGACAAGTTGCAGAAAGCAATGCTAATTTTGTAGTGCCGGACGTTGCAGCTCAAGATAATTATATCGCCTGTAGTTTTACGGTAAAGTCTGAAATCGTAGTTCCTTTATTTGTAAACGGACAAAATATTGGTCAAATTGACATTGACAGTCACGTTATAGATCCTTTTACAGAAGCTGACGAACGCTTTTTAGAATTTGTAAATCAAGAAGTTGCTAAATTGTACTAAAAATAATACATTCGCGTAACTTTACTTTTAACCATTTCATGAAACTAATTTTACGCGTTTTTCTTTTCTTCATCATTTCAGCAAAATTATTTTCTCAAAATACTGTCACTTCAGACAAAGTTATTTATCTAGATTCTAGCTCTATAGAAACAACAGATGAAGACTACAAATACATAAGGGTAATTAAAGAATATTATTCCAGTAATAAAAAAACTTATACGGTTAAGGATTACTTTAAATCACAAAAATTACAGATGATTGGTACATCATCCGATAGGGACATTCTTAAAGAAGAAGGGCCTTTTGTGTATTATTACGAAAATGGCAATAAAAAACTAGCGGTCAGTTATTCAAATAGTAAGAAAACCGGAAAAGAGTTTAATTGGTATGAAGATGGAAACCCAAAATCTGAACTTGAATATTTTGAGAAAAAAGGCGAAGTCGTTTTTAAAGTAAATAGCTTTTGGAATCCAGAAAAAGAACAAACGGTAATTAATGGTAACGGGCACCTTAAAGAAGTAAACGAGGAAGTTGAACAAAGCGGAAAAATAAAAGATGGTTTCCCTGATGGAATCTGGAAAGGAAAAGGCATAGAGACTCAATGCGCATTTACAGAGAATTATGAAAACGGAAAACTAATATCCGGCATAAGCATTGACTCTTTAAACATTGGTCATCATTATAAAATTATATTTCAGAAAGCCGAACCAAAATCCGGCATGCAATCTTTTTACAGGAACATCTCCCAAAATTTATATCTTCCTGAAAACAAAACATTTGGAAGTGTGTATATTTATTTTATCATCAATAAAGAAGGAAACCTGATTGAACTAAGAGTTTTAAAAGGACTTACTACCGTTATAAACGAAAGAGCGATAACTACAATAATAAATGCTGGAAAATGGAATCCGGGACTAATAAGAGGCATACCGGCACAGGGGAGCTATACAATACCTATCAGAATTGTAAAAAACAATCAATAAAATTCGTTTTTCCAAAAAAAAGTTCTAATTTTGCACCCGTCTTACAAAAGATGTATGACATACATAAAAATCATTAAATAATATTGGAATGTATTTAACTAAAGAGAAGAAAGAAGAGATTTTTGCACAACACGGTGAAGCAACAAACACTGGAAAAGCAGAAGCTCAAATCGCATTGTTTACTTACAGAATTAGTCACTTAACTGAGCACTTGAAAAAAAATCGTCATGATTATAATACTGAGCGTTCATTAGTACTATTAGTAGGTAAAAGAAGATCGTTGCTTGATTACTTGAAAAAGAAAGAGATCAACAGATATCGTGAGATTATCAAAGTATTGAATATCAGAAAATAATCAATATAGGAAAGAGGTGCGAAAGTGCCTCTTTTTTTATTTTAAATTAAAAATCAGATTTTTAGATTTTTAACTTTACAAACGCTTAAATATTGATTTTTGAAATTGATATTGACATTAAAAAAAGTTTGGTTTTTCATTGGGTTTTAGATTAACAACAACTACACACACAACAACTACAACACAACTAAAACCCATTGTATAACCAATAAGGAAAAATTATGATTCCACAATTATTTGTAGAAAAAATCGATTTAGGTGATGGCAGAAGCATCACAATCGAGACAGGACGTTTAGCCAAACAAGCTGATGGTTCTGTAGTAGTAAGAATGGGCGATACGATGATACTTGCAACAGCAGTATCTGCACGTAGCGCTAACCCAAATGTTGATTTTTTACCATTAACGGTAGATTATCGCGAAAAATTTGCAGCAGCTGGTCGTTTTCCAGGTGGTTTCTTTAAGAGAGAAGCTCGCCCTAGCGATAGCGAAGTATTAACAATGAGATTAGTAGACCGTGTTTTACGTCCGCTTTTCCCAGACGATTACCACGCTGAAACACAAGTTATGATTCAATTAATGTCTCATGACGAAGAAGTTATGCCTGATGCTTTAGCTGGTTTAGCTGCATCTGCTGCATTAGCTGTTTCGGATATTCCTTTTTACAACTTAATCTCTGAAGTACGTGTTGCACGTATCGACGGTAAATTTGTAATTAACCCAAGCAGAGAAGACTTAGCAAAATCTGACATCGACATGATGATTGGTGCTTCTATGGATTCAGTTGCCATGGTTGAAGGAGAAATGAAAGAAATCTCAGAAGCAGAAATGGTAGAAGCTATCAAATTTGCTCACGAAGCTATAAAAGTTCAAATTCAGGCTCAATTACGTTTACAAGCTGCTTTTGGTAAAAAAGAAACTCGTACTTACGAAGGTGAGAAAGAAAACGAAGAAATTTACAAAAAAGTAAAAGCTGCAGCTTACGATAAAATTTATGCTATTGCAAAAGTTGGATCGGCTAAGCACGAAAGAACAGCTTCATTTGCTGAAGTAAAAGAAGAAGTAAAAGCTTTATTTACTGAAGAAGAATTAGCTGCTGACGGAGATTTAGTTTCTAAATATTTCTACAAAACAAACAAAGAAGCTGTTCGTAATGTAGTATTAGAATTAGGTATTCGTTTAGATGGTAGAAAAACTACAGACATCAGACCAATCTGGTGTGAAACTGATTATTTACCAAGAGTTCACGGTTCTTCTTTATTTACACGTGGAGAAACTCAGGCTTTAGCTACAGTAACTTTAGGAACTTCAAGAGAAGCGAATCAAATTGATTCTCCATCTGAACAAGGTGAAGAGAAATTCTACTTACATTATAACTTCCCTCCTTTCTCAACTGGTGAAGCAAAACCATTAAGAGGAACTTCAAGAAGAGAAGTTGGTCACGGTAACTTAGCTCAAAGAGCTTTAAAAAACATGATTCCTGCTGATTGTCCTTACACAATTCGTATTGTATCTGAAGTTTTAGAATCTAACGGTTCTTCTTCTATGGCAACAGTTTGTGCTGGAACAATGGCTTTGATGGATGCTGGAGTTCAAATGGTAAAACCAGTTTCTGGAATTGCTATGGGATTGATTACTGATGGTGAGAAATTTGCTGTACTGTCAGACATTTTAGGTGATGAAGATCACTTAGGAGACATGGACTTTAAAGTAACCGGAACTGCTGACGGTATTACAGCTTGTCAAATGGACATTAAAATTGATGGTTTACGTTACGACATTATGGAGCAGGCTTTAGGGCAAGCACGTGAAGGACGTTTACATATTTTAGGAAAACTGACTGAAACTATTGCTGCTCCAAGAGCAGACGTTAAAGCGCATTCTCCAAAAATCATCACCAGAACTATTCCTGGAAACTTTATTGGAGCATTAATTGGACCTGGTGGAAAAGTAATTCAGGAATTACAAAAAGCTACAGGAACAACTATTGTAATCAACGAAGTTGATGAGCAAGGTGTTATCGAAATCTTAGGTACAGATCCTGCAGGAATTGAAGCAGTATTAGCTAAAATTCAATCTATTACTTTCAAACCTCAAATGGGCGAAGCTTACGAAGTTAAAGTAATTAAAATGCTTGATTTTGGAGCTGTAGTAGAATATACTGCTGCACCAGGAAACGAAGTTTTACTTCACGTATCTGAATTAGCTTGGGAACGTACAGAAAATGTTACTGATGTAGTAAACATGGGAGATGTATTTCAGGTTAAATATTTAGGTCTTGATCCTAAAACAAGAAAAGAAAAAGTGTCAAGAAAAGCACTTTTACCAAGACCTCCACGTGAGGAGAAAAAAGAGTAATCAGATCTTAGTTTACTAAAGGTTTATTCATAGAAAACCCCAATTCATTTGCTTGAATTGGGGTTTTTCGTTTAAAATACTTAAACATTAAATCAATTAAAAAGTTTATTCTTCTTGAAGGGAATTTTACTTCGAATTAAATAAGCATGGTAACAACTTGGCACATCAAAAGTCCATTTTGGGAGAATCAGGATAATAAGCAACACATCAATATGACCGATAATTCCAAAAATAATGGCCAACGAAAAAGTAATCCCGGAATAACCAAAACCAATCATCCCAACAAAAGCAAGCAATAGCGTTATTCCCCATAATTTAGACAACAACGCATGTGTACAAGTTTCTTTTCCAAATTTCCAAAAACTAAAAACATACGTTAAAGCCTCCATTATGAAAATCAAAGTAATTGGCCAGGCATTATTTATTATTATTTCAGGATTCAACAACCAGGAACACCACGCAACACAAAGCCAAAAAACCAAATCGGTCTGACTGTCCATTCTTCTAAGTTTTTCTGATGAAGTTCCTAATCTTCGCGCCATAATTCCGTCAAAAATATCAGACAATAATCCAAGAAAGATTAAAACAATCAATTCTTTTCTAATTTCACTACCATAATTATAGGTTAGAGTTATTAAAACAGGCCCTAATAAAAGCCTGAAAGCAATAAGCAAAATTGGTATATTTTTCATTTGTTTATTTTTTGAATTGCCAGTTAAAAAAAGGAAGTTTGCGTTTTCCATTTGTATTCCAAAGACCAAATTGCATTCCTCTTAATTCTTTAGAATTATTAAACAATCCAATTTGAATTCCGTTATGTCGCCTGGAAACATTCGATGTCCCAATCTGAATTCCATTACCTGAATCAGATATGTTAGCCAAACCTGAAATACTTACACCAGAAAAACTCTTAGTACTTAATATTCCTCCAACAGAGAATCCATTCATTTTATTCATTCCCGAAATTATCGAAATATTCATCCCTCTTAATTCTGCTCCACCCGTAAATCCGCCTGAACTAATATTCAAACCATTTATCCTAATATAAGTAGCTGTGCAATCATCAAAAAAAGCTACATTACTAATAGCATTGTCATTAATCCCAACAACCAAAGATTCAAAAGGAACATTAATTGAAATTGTGAATAAAGCCACTGAAAGAGGACTGGCTTCAACATTTAATCCATTAATGGTTTGAAGCTTAATATTTTTGTTTTCATAATGCCCTACTCCCAACGCAAAGCCATTTACTTTATTGACTCTTTTAGATATTGGAGATAAACTAAAAATCTTTATACTATCATTCCTTAAATTATTATTCGATTTCCATCTAAAATAATGCAGATCAACATCATTACCTCCAAATATTATTGAAGAACCTGCAAGAAGATTGTTTACCAAAGTATCTGTTTCTTTTGGCACATTATGCTGCCCAAAGCAAATGCCATTAAACAATAAAACACCTATAAGCTGTACTCTGTAAAAATTGCCAAAATATTTGACATTCATAATCTGATTTATAATTTTCATATTATTTTTCTTTAAAATTACAAACCAAACTTATTGCAATTATCACATATGGATTTGCATAAATCAATAAAATTATTTTCTATATTTGTGATTATCGCAAATTATGAAGTATCAGGAATCATTATTAAAAGCCATTCGACTTAAAGTTTCTTCTTCGGTTTCTTTAATAGATGAAATAGCAGCTATTTTAGAAATTAGTTATGATGCTTCGCACCGGAGAATATCTCAAAAAAGTAAATTCTCTATCGATGAAGCCATTAAACTCGCCAATCATTTTAATATCTCGTTAGACAATCTCTTTTCGAAAAAAGAAAAAGTTATTGTAGAAAAAACAATCGAAATCGAGACGTTAAAAGATATGCTTCAGTACTTTAAATCCTCGGCAGAACAAGTGGAGATACTCACAAAGAATCCGGAAACGATATTGTATTATTCAGCAAAAGATATTCCGCTGTTTTATTTTATGGATGGAACCATTCTGTCAAAATTCAAAGCTTTTGTGTGGCTGAACCTCTTAAATTCCAATCAGAAAAAAGTTTCTTTTGAGAATTTTATTATCGAAGAATCGTTTACCGAGTTTATGCAAAAACTAAAAAAAGCGTATGAGAACACTTTTGTAAATGAAATCTGGAATGACACTACTATAAACAGCAGCCTGCAGCAGATTCTTTATTTTTACGAAGCTGGTTTACTGGACTTAAAAAGTGCGAATGCGCTTTGCAAAGACCTAAAAAGAATCATCAATTTAATACAGGAAAAATGCAACAAACCCAACACCAATTTTGCCATTTATTACAATGAATTGATCTTACTCAACAACAATATGCTCATTGAAACCAATGAAAAATTGACCATGTTTGTGCCTTATACTTTACTTGGTTATTTTATTACTGATAATGATGACAGCTGCAAAAATGTGCATCAGTTTTTTAAGCAGCAAATTAGCAACTCAAAACCATTAGGACAATCCGGTATTAAAGAGCAAAATTTGTTTTTTAACAGAGCAAACAGAAAGATAGATTATTACATTGAAAAGATAAATTCGCAAGTTGATCTCTTTTTTTAACGCCAATTCTGTCAAAGACTTTCATAGAATACCCTAATTCATTTACTTGAACTGGGGCTTTTATTTTATTACCAAACAGTACTATTAATGAAAATCACAAAAAAATCAACAAACCTTATTTTTAACGGGAATTAAACTAAAAAAACATATCTTTTTCACTCTTTTATTCAAAGAAAAAAAATATCTTTAGCCTACCAAAAATAAACGTATTAACCCTAACCCCCCTATTATGGAATTTAAAGTTGTCCAAATTACAAAAATTAATACCGTAGATTTCAAATTCACTGACACAGAAAATCTTACTTTACCGGTTCCTCCTTTAGCTTCGGCAAACCATTTCACAAATAACGGAGTAGACACATTAAAAATATGTGCTACTATATACATTAATTCTAAAGATTCAAAAACTCCGGTTGTTGGAAGTTTATCAGAAGATGGTAATGTTTTCGAAGTTTATTTTGACTACGATTGGGATGACGCTTCACCTGAAACTTACGATGTTTGGTATGTAGAAATTGACTATACTTCTACAACCGTTGGAAATATAACACAAGTTATCTCTTATTTGAAAAATTTAAATTCAACAATAATTGTAGGCGGTGGTTTAGGAGAAGACCCTGTAACTTCAAGAGGAACAAAGACAAGCGCAAAAGATTAATCTAAAAAAAACTGCGTTAATCTATAGATTTAGATTATCTTAAATTCGGTAGTTTTTAAATCTACAATCAATAAATATTATATGTTTAGATCTGATAATTTCACAAAATATCTTTAATGATAAAAAAAGTACATATTTTTATTATATTTTTTTTCTTTTTTCCTGTAGTAGCTTTTTCACAACAAGAAAAAGGTCTTAATTATTTTGAATTAGCTGTAAAAAAAAAATCAAATAAGTTAAAAAGTGAAATTAACTTTAACAAAGCGCAATATTTTTTTTTAAAAAAAGAATGGGACTCTACATTGGTATATTCGATGAAGCAACTAAACTCGAATACTGACCAAGAAACGAAAGAATATTGCCATTATTTTAGAGCTTATTCCCTGAGAAAAAAAGAACTTTACAAACAAGCACACATTGAATTTCGATTAATAAACAAATCTTTCCAATATTATTATCTGGTTGATAATAATATTGGATTATTATTTTATTATGAAAAGAATTTCGAAAAAGCCATTATTTACTATCTAAAAGCTGAAAAAGAAATATTAAATCATAAAGACGAAAGTGAAATAGCAAGTTTATATACCAATATTGGAATCTGTTATTTACACTTAAATCAATATACAAAAGCAGAATTTTATTTAAAAAAAGATGCCCTTTTAAATCCCAGTCAAATTAACAAAAGTGTCGTTCAGTCTATTATAAACATTGCAAACCTATATTATCTACAATATAAAGATCAACAAGCCATATATTACTTCCTAAAAGCTTACAATTTATCTAAAAATATAAATGATTTCGACCTAAAACATACAACAGCATTCAACATGGCGGTTGTAGAAGAGAATAGAGGTGATTACAAGAGAGCACTAGCCTATAGAAAAGAATCAACTCAATGGAAAGACTCCTTAAACAACCAAAACAAAATATGGGCTGTCGCTGATTTCGAAAAGAAGTTTGCTGTTGCTCAAAAACAAAAACAAATTAAAGTATTAGAAGTCGAAAACAAGTTAAAAGACACTCAACGTAACAGTTTGTTTTTTGCAGCAATAGGCTTACTATTAATTTTAACGGGAGGAGTTTATCTATACGGTCAAAAAGTAAAAAATGCAAAAACCATTTTACTTCAAAAAAATAAACTCGATGAACTTAATGCTACTAAAGATCAGTTATTTTCTATTGTAAGTCATGATTTAAGATCGTCTGTAAATGCATTAAAAACAAGTAATGCTAAATTATCAGCAACACTCGAAACTAAAAATTATGATGAGCTCCATCAGCTTATCATCCAAAATAGCACTATTGCCAATGGCGCTTACAGTTTATTAGACAATTTACTGCATTGGGCGATGCTGCAAACCAAACAATTGTACTTTCATAAGGAATCTATTCATTTATATTCTATTGTACAGCAAATCGAATACAACTACAAACCTTTGCTTTTGGATAAAGCGATTACTTTTGAAAATTCGGTATCGAAAAATATTTTTATTTTTGTAGATCTTGATTCTTTAAAAATTGTACTTCGAAATTTATTAGATAATGCTATTAAATTTTCTAATGAAAATGGCAAAATAAGTTTTTACACCCAGGAAACCAATCCTGATTTTTGCGATCTTATAATCGAAGATAACGGAATTGGAATGAGTGAAAACACTATTAAAGAGTTACTACAAGAAGGAGAGCTTTTAGCCAAAAAAAGCAACTCAGAAATTATAGGAACCGGTTTAGGCTTGCAGTTGTGCAAACAAATGATCAAAAAAAATAGCGGAACTTTAGTTATAGAAAGTGAAATTAACAAGGGAACTAAAATGATATTAAGCTTCCCGAAAACAAAAACAAATGGATAATATTAATGTTTTAATTATAGAAGATACTCCAGAACAAAGCGATGCACTTGTTAAAGTTCTGGTAGAGAACAATTACAACATTACAGGCGTTGCTGCCAACTTTACCGATGCATTAAAACTTTTTTATGAGAACACGGTAGATATCATTATTATAGATGTTTTTCTGGACGGAAAACCAGACGGAATTACCTTTGCTGAATCTATTAATATAATTCCAAACGCTTCGAAACCATTTGTGTTTTTGACCAGTTCGCAGGATCGTCAAATTTTTGAAAGAGCAAAACTTACCAAGCCTTTTAGTTTTTTGATGAAACCTTTTAATGAACTCGAAATTCTCTACGCTATAGAAATGGCTGTTGAGAAATTCTACGCTCAAATCAATGTTTTTATGAGCGAAGAACAAGATACTGTAGTTAGTAATGATTATTTGTTTATAAAGAAGAAAAACTCACTAAAAAAAGTCGCCATAAACGACATTTTATATATCGAAGTCGAAGAACGCTATTGCAATATTATTACCGAAAAGGAGAAATTCGTTATTCAGATCTCTCTCACCAAAATCAGTAATTTATTGGATAAAAATAAATTCGTGAAAACACATCGCAATACGATTGTCAATAAAGATAAAATTGAAGAAATTATTTTGGCCGACAATCTTATTATCTTAAAAGGAGACCACAACATAAACCTGAGTGATACTTATAAAGATTTCCTAAAAAAGATGAATATTCTGTCTTAAGGCAATTAAGTCAAAACCGTATAAATCTTCTCTATCCCGGGAGGATTTTTTTGTTTTTGAAGGAAATATCCCAAGTACGTAGAGCTTCAGCAAATTTCATGACAAGAAAAATGGCTTTCGTGACATTTTTGATTTCAAACAGGTAAATCAAAATTACTTTTACGCCAGAACCCAAAAGCTATAGACATAAATGAGACTTGCCGTAAATACACCACCAGACATGAAAATTTTATCCATTTTAAAAAAAATAAAAAACAACCCTTGGATTGGTATTGCTGTTTCTCTGACTTTAATAATTCCGAGTTTATACGAAATTCTTGATGACGTTACAGTATTACGAAAGGAATACATCTTATTGATTATAGCATTTCCTTTATACATAAAATCGCTAAAAAAAATATTCGACGATATGCTTGATGTCTATGATGACATATCTGAATAAAAAAAGTTTGCCCCTTTTTCAACAAAAAACACTTCACACTTAAGCTTTTAAGTCTGGGTGTTTTTTTATTTTAAATAAAAATTTATTTTTTTGTAACTTTTTCGCATCTCTTTACGTATAACTACTTGTACACTTAAAAATTGAGGAGACAAAAAACATGAGACAACTTAAAATCACCAAGCAGGTAACCAATCGTGAAACTGCATCGTTAGACAAATACCTACAAGAAATTGGAAAAGTTGACCTAATTACCGCTGATGAAGAGGTAGAATTAGCACAAAGAATAAAGGCTGGTGATCAAAGAGCTTTAGAAAAATTAACAAAAGCCAACCTACGTTTCGTTGTATCGGTTGCTAAACAATATCAAAATCAAGGATTAACTCTTCCGGATTTAATTAATGAAGGAAACTTAGGTTTAATTAAAGCGGCTCAACGTTTTGATGAAACTCGTGGTTTCAAATTCATCTCTTATGCTGTATGGTGGATTCGTCAATCGATTCTTCAGGCTTTGGCAGAACAATCACGTATTGTTCGTTTACCATTAAACAAAATTGGTTCTATCAATAAAATCAACAAAATGTATGCGTTATTAGAGCAATCTAACGAGCGTCCGCCTTCTGCTGAGGAAATTGCAAAAGAACTTGACATGACTGTAAATGACGTAAAAGAGTCTATGAAAAACTCTGGTCGTCACTTATCTATGGATGCACCTCTTGTTGAAGGTGAAGATTCTAACCTTTATGACGTTTTACGTTCCGGAGAATCTCCAAACCCTGACAGAGAGTTAATTCACGAATCATTACGTACTGAAATCGAGCGTTCATTAGAAACATTAACTCCAAGAGAGGCAGATGTTGTTCGTTTGTATTTTGGTCTTGGCGATCAGCACCCAATGACTTTAGAAGAAATTGGAGAAACTTTCGACTTAACTCGTGAGCGTGTTCGTCAGATTAAAGAAAAAGCAATCCGCAGATTAAAACATACTTCAAGAAGTAAAATTCTTAAAACTTACTTAGGTTAATATAAAAAATAAGTTCCAATATTTTTGAATTCCAAATTCCAATTATTGTTGGGATTTGGAATTTATTGCGAAAGTGCTTATATTGGACTTTAAAGCAAACAACAGTTTGATTGACTGTTCGTTTTTTGATTGATGATTGAAACTCCGGCTGATTACCGGAGTTTTTTATTGGCCTTAATTGAAAATTCATTTACCCGCAAAGTCCGCAAAGGTTTTTTATCTTTTGGATCTTGTAAAAACATAAAGTTCGCAAAGCTTTGCGTTGATCAAACTTTGCGAACTTTGTAAATTCATCAAAACCTTCAGCATAAAACTTTGTGACCTTTGCGTAAATCTTTGCGGACTTTGCGGTTAAATTTCAATGTAAGTCATAAAAAATCTATCTTTGCAAAAAATAACACTACACACAACTACACAATGAAGAATACACTTATCGCTCCTTCTGTTCTTGCAGCTGATTTTGCCAATTTACAACGTGATATCGAAATGATCAACAACAGTCAGGCTGATTGGTTTCATATTGATATTATGGATGGTGTTTTTGTTCCGAATATTTCTTTTGGAATGCCAGTTTTAGAAGCAATTTCAAGACATGCTAAAAAAACAATCGATGTACATTTGATGATTGTCGATCCGGACAGATACATTAAGACTTTTGCAGATTTAGGTGCAAATATCCTGAGCGTACATTACGAAGCTTGTACACACCTTCACAGAACACTTCAGGCCATTAAAGCCGAAGGAATGAAAGCTGGAGTTGCGATTAATCCTCATACTAATATCGATTTATTAGAAGATGTTATCAACGATATTGACTTAGTTTGTATCATGAGTGTGAATCCAGGTTTTGGAGGACAATCCTTTATCGAGAATACTTATGCTAAAGTAAAAAAACTAAAAGATTTAATTACTCGTAAAAATGCTTCGACAATTATTGAGATTGACGGTGGTGTAACCAGTAAAAATGCAAAACAATTAGTAGAAGCCGGAGCTGATGTTTTGGTTGCCGGAAGCTTTGTTTTTAAAGCTGAAAACCCAACTCAGACTATTGCAGAATTAAAAGCTTTGACAACTTTTTAAATTTTAAAAAGAAATAAAAAAACAGCCGAAGAGAAATCTTCGGCTGTTTTTATGTGATTCAATTTTCAAAATTAAATTTGCTCTAATCTGCAAGATCTGCGTGAAAAAAGACCTTTATAATCCTTTAATCAATTCTGAAAAATGTTGGCTTTTCTATATCCGGTCAAACTAATATTTCTGTGCTTTTTAAAAAATTTATTCAAATGACTTTCGTCCGAAAAACCAAATTCTTCTACAATTTCATTGATTCTCATGTCGCTAAAACGCAATCGGTGTTCTATTAATCTTATTTTATAATTTGAAATAAAAGACTGAATTGTTTCTCCGGAATGATTTTTAAAATAACTCCCCAAATAAGTATCAGATATATCAAATTCTTTTGCTACAGCCGAAGCTTTTAATTTTTCAGGACAAAAAATATGAGCCTGAATGTAATTGATGATTTCCAGAATTCTTTTATCGGCACTTTCTTTTACTCCTGTTGGTTTTATTTTTGCAATATTCCTGGCAGCAATTACAATAAGCGCGTTTACATAATGCGTAATTAAATCTTCATCGTAAATATCTTTATTATCGATCGCATGAATCAAGGAATCTGAAATTGATTTTACCAGAAATTCATCTGCTTTTCGTTTTAAAATACAACCCGATAAATGTGTTGCATAATGCAGCAAACATCCTATATGATCGATACTTTTTGATTTGTATTCTTTTACATACTCGCTATTAATCTTAACCAACAAAAATTCTGTTGTAGTTAAAATATCAAAATTATGATAATCATTGGGTGTCAATAACATCAAATTTCCCGTTTGATAAGAAATACAATTGCCATTGATCTTAAGAAATCCATTTCCTGAAATAACATAAACCATCTGAAAAAAACTGAATTGCGAATTTACAATTGGGCATTCATCTACTTTTTTATAAAGCACTTCTACCGACTGATGCATGTTTTCTTTTCTCATAACACAAAAGTACTTTTTTATCATTTAATTGTACCGAAAAAACAATAATACTCAGTTTAATTTTGCTAAAAATAAAATATAAAAATGAAGCAAAAATTTTACTCCAGCAAAAACAATATCGCTTTAATCGCTATTTGTCTGGCAACCTTAATGTTCTCTCTTGAAATTTCAAGTGTTCCTGTCATCCTTCCAACACTCGAAAATGTACTGAACGCTAATCTCAAAGACATGCAATGGATCATGAATATCTACACCATAGGATGCACCACTGTTTTGATGGCAGCAGGAACTCTGGCCGACCGATACGGCCGAAAGCGTATTTTGATTATTACTTTAATTTTATTTGGTATTTCATCATTAATTTGCGGTTTAGCAGAGGATGTAACTTTATTAGTAATAAGTCGTTTCTTTCAGGGAATAAGCGGAGGCGCAATGTTAATTTGTCAGGTCGCTACTTTATCCCATCAATTTCAGGAAGGAAAAGAACGCAGCAGGGCTTTTAGTATCTGGGGAATTATCCTTGGTGTCGGACTCGGATTTGGGCCCATAATAGGCGGTTCGATTATAGCAATATTATCCTGGCAATGGGTATTTTTAATCCATGTACCAATTGCTGTTCTTGCCGTGATTCTGGTTTACGGTTATGTAGACGAATCTAAAGATCCTGATGCTAAAAAAATAGACCTCTGGGGTATGATCACATTATCTGCAGCTGTGTTTGGATTAACATATTATATTACGCAAGGACCTGATCTTGGTTTTACGAGCTTTATAGCTTTGGGTATTTTAGCCATTACAATACTAAGTTTTGTGTTGTTTTTATGGGTCGAAAAAACCAATCCTTATCCTATGTTTGATTTTACGGTATTTAAAATCCGTAATTTTTCAGGTGCTATTTTAGGATCAATTGGTATGAATTTTAGCTTTTGGCCTTTTATCATTTATCTTCCTATTTATTTCCAAAGTTGTTTAGGATATGATGTCGTGACAGTCGGACTTTCTTTACTTGCTTATACCCTTCCTACCTTAATAATTCCGCCTTTTGCCGAATATCTTTCGGTTCGTTATCGCGCAGGAATTGTAATTCCGTTAGGTTTGTTTGTAATAGGATTGGGCTTTATTGTTATGAGATATGGCAGCATTGCAGAACATGCCAGCTGGCTCACGATGCTTCCTGGTTCTTTACTGGCAGGAATTGGCTTAGGCTTAACGAATACACCCGTCACGAACACAACTACAGGCTCAGTCCCTTCTAATCGTTCGGGCATGGCATCAGGAATAGACATGAGTGCCCGATTGATTACTTTATCTATCAATATTGCTTTAATGGGATTTATTCTGGTAAAAGGAATTTTCTTCTATTTAAATAATGCCTTTTCAGCAGCTATCGATACAAAAACATTACAATCTCTTTCAGAAAAAATTGCAGCAGGAAACTTTTCATCCCTTAACCAAGATTTTCCTCAGCTAGCAACATTAGATTCGTCTCAATCCATTTTACATGCGGCACTGGCTCATGGTTTTGAAATGATATTACTTTACGGCGGAATTGGTGTCTGGATTTTAGCTATTATGAGTTTTATATTGTTTAATCCTCGAAAAAAGCAAAATAAGTTATGATTGAAAGGTCTATAATTTGTGCCGTTAAGCACTAAATATTGCTATTCCTGTTTTCTACCAATATTTAGTACCTAACGGCACATCTCAACTCTTGACTAGTATTTATAAATCTATTTTTTAGCAACTAAAAATCCTTACTGCTTTTTAAGTTTTTTAAATTGGGAAAGAAATCAATTCCGGTCATTTGTTCTAAAGTTTCAATAGGAACTACAAAATCATACAATGATTGATCACTATCCTGATTCGGAACCAGAAAAGCGATTGCTTTATGTTCTTTCCCTGTTTTAGCCAAAATAATTTTATAAAAATATTTAGGAACAGCTACTTTTTCTGTTCCTATTTTTTTATCTGAATCGTTCAGGATTCCTCCTGTTACCACATAAATGTCATTGTATTTATCAGCCCAATAACGTGTTTTTTGTTCTAATCTGTTCCAGATTCCGCTATTAAAATCGTGATCCTGTGGCGAAATGTTCGAGGTATAAAAAGTATCGTTATATGCCTTTTGATCAAATTCCATATCTCCGGCAGGACAAAGATGCCCTTTATCATAACCTGACTTTTTATAATTTCTCCAATCTGCAGAACCCGTCGTTACACTTGGATCTTCAATAAAATAAGGACGTTTATAATTTCCGTTTTTTAGGTATTCTTTCTTTAATTCATAAGCCACCCATTCTGCCTGCTCAAACTTTTCATTATAAGAAAGTGTGTAATATTGATGTTTTACAATTTGTTTTGTTGTCGAAGTGGGTAAATAGGCATAAGTATATAACGAATCTGTACTGCTTTGATTAGAGGCAAGAGAAGTTTGTGCTTCCTGACCTAATTCATTATCGTTGCTGATTTCTTTTTTACATGACAATAAAGCAAAGCCAATTAAACCTAAAACAATATAATTCTTCATTCTTTTACTATTTATTTTTCTTCTAAAATTCAACTTCAGCAAAAAGTCAGTTCTTACAAAAATACAACCTAAGAGGGTAAAAAAAAACGCTCCAAAAAATTACATTTTCTGAAGCGTTTTCTAACAAATTAATTCTATTTAAAGAACTAAGATTTTACTAATTTATCCTTTTTCATTTTAGGAGAAACAGATCCTTTTACTACACCACCTTTATTAGATTGCAAATCATCTAAAACATTCAATGCTTCTTCAACATAAACGTCTTTAGATAATGCCTGATGCCATGCATCTCTTTTCTCTTTTAAGGTAGCATCGCTTTTCATTTCAAGTTCTTCATAAGGTAAAGATTTAAAAACCAGACTATTTTTATAATCAGAAATTGGCTTGTATTTTTTACCTTCATTTTCAACTTGTTCCTGAGTAGCTTTAAAACTATTAATATTTAAGCTATAGGTGTTTTCTTTATTTTTAACATCAATCCATTTTGCATTGTCTTCAATCAATTTGAATTGTGCATTTTGAGCGATTCTATCTTTACTATTTGCAATTGCTTTCGTAAAATTCTCGTTCGATTTCCAAGTGCTATAATCTGCAGGATCTATTTTATCCCACGGCATAGCATTGTCGATATCGCGTTCTCCCATTTTTAGGTAAGCGTAACGATCCGGCATCACCACATCACTATGAACACCTTCTAACTGAGTCGAACCTCCGTTGATTCTGTAGAACTTTTGTCCTGTAATTTTCAAAGCTCCTAAATCACCATAATTTGCATTACGAACAAACTGATTTAAGTCTAAAACGTTTTGAACTGTTCCTTTACCATAAGTTTGTTTACTACCAATGATAACACCACGTTTGTAATCCTGAATTGCAGCAGCCAAAATCTCTGATGCCGAAGCCGAGAAGCTGTTTACCATAATTACTAATGGTCCGTCCCACTCAATTTTTTTATCTTTATCGTATAAAACTTCTTTCTTTTTACCTGCTGATTTTACCTGAACAATTGGTCCTTCTTCTATAAATAAACCAGCGATGTCCACTACTGTAGATAAAGATCCACCTCCATCATCACGAACGTCAAGTACAATACCATTGATATCTTCTTTTTTCAGTCTTTCTACTTCAAGCGCAATATCTTTTCCGGCATCACGACCATCTTTATTTTCAAAATCGATATAAAATTTCGGTAAATAAATTACTCCGTATTTCAAACCGTTTCTTTCTACAATACTTGATTTAGCGTATGTTTCTTCAATTTCAACGATATCTCTAACAATCGAAATCACTTTAATCGTTCCGTCTACTTTTTTAACTGTAAGTTTTACTTCAGTTCCTTTGTGACCTTTAATTTTTTTCACAACATCGTCTAAACGCATCCCTACAACATCTACAGGTTCTTCGTTTCCTTGTGCTACTTTCAAAATTAAATCTCCGGCTTCAAGTTGTTTTCCTTTCCAGGCTGGTCCACCAGAAATTAACTCATCAATTTGAGTAAAATCATTTTTCTTCGTTAATCGTGCTCCAATACCTTCCAGTTTTCCACTGATGTTTACATCAAAACGATCTTTTTCCTCAGGGGCAAAATAACTTGTATGCGGGTCAAAACGAGTCATGATTGAGTTTACATATACAGAAAACCAATCTTCTTTATTTAGATCTTTAATCAAACTAAAGTTATCATCCAGCGATTTTAGAGAACTGTCGCGTGTTTCTTTTTCTAAAGTTTCAAAAGATTTTACTTTATAGTTAGAATCTGCTTTCTTTTTATCCTCTTCTAACTTTTGCTTTGTTACGAGCGAAGAAAGGGTAGATAACTTAATTTGTTTTCTCCATCTTTCATTGATTTCTGTTGCATTTTTTGCATAAGGCAACTTATCATAATCAGCATTGAAAGTTTCATCAACATCATAGTTGAATGGCTGTGCTAAAATAGTCTTATAACGTTTTTTGCTTTCCTCCATACGTTTCATCAATCTTGTATAAGTAAGATTGAAAAACGTTAAATCCTTATTCAAAAACTGATCGTCTAATTGCAGCTCATATTGTTTGAATTCATCAATATCAGACTGCAAAAAGAATCTTTTTGAAGGATCTAATGCATCAACATAATCTTTAAAAATTCCTTTAGAAAACTCGTCATTTATTTCTGCCGGACTATAATGTCCTTTTTCAATAACAAATGCCAATAATTCTAAAAGTGTTTTATCTCTGTTCGGGTCCGGATCAACTGACTTATCTGCATTAATTTTAAAAGCAAATAAGGTTAAAGACAAGCATAATACGGCTATAAGTATTTTATAATTTCTTTTCATAAACTTAATAATAGCATTCATCAAATTTTTTAATCTAAGTTAACGGTAAAAATTGTGCCAACTTGCCAAGTTCGCTATAATTTTTTGTTAAAGATATAAAAATGTTTGAACCTCAAAAGTCTTCTTGAATTAAGTTTATAATTTTTGCTTATTTGTTAGTATTCTACCAAAATCAGTTACTACATTTGCTTTTACAAGCTTTAATTTTGATAAATTGAGATAAGAACCACAGCATGGAAAATGAAAAACCTTTAATATTAGTCACCAATGATGACGGAATTCTTGCACCGGGAATTAGGGCTTTAATCAGCGTTATGGAAACCATTGGAGACGTTATAGTAGTAGCACCAGACAAGCCTCAAAGCGCAATGGGTCACGCCATTACCATAAACAATACTTTATTTCTTGACAAAATTTCGAAAGAAGAAGATATTATAACAGAATATAGCTGCTCCGGAACTCCTGTTGACTGTGTAAAACTGGCCGTAAATGAAATTTTAAAAAGAAAACCGGATCTTTGCGTTTCAGGAATTAATCACGGAACAAATTCTTCTATAAATGTTATTTATTCCGGGACTATGAGCGCTGCTGTCGAGGCGGGTATAGAGGGAATTCAGGCTATTGGATTCTCCTTATTAGACTTTGACTGGAATGCCGATTTTGAACAAATAAAATCATTCGTTAAAAAAATAACTTTAGAAACCCTCAAAAATAAATTGCCTCCGGGTGTCGTTTTAAACGTTAATTTCCCAAAATTAAAAGAGAACGAAATTAAAGGAATAAAAATTTGTCGTCAGGCGAAAGCGTATTATGCACAAAAATTCGACAAACGACAAACTCCTTTTGGAAAAGATTATTACTGGCTTACAGGCAAATTTACTAATGAAGATCAGGGAGAAGACACAGATGAATGGGCTTTAGAAAACGGTTACATATCTGTAGTTCCTGTTCAGTTTGACTTAACGGCTCATCATTCTATGCAACAACTTAATACCTGGAATTTAAATGAATAAAAAAGACTTACTTATTGGTTTTATCGTCGGAATTTTCACAGCATTACTCGGAAGTTATTTGTTTGTTACTTTTTTTACAAAATTCGATTTTGCAACGGGAATTCATACCATAAAAAAAGAAGGTTATTTAGGAAAAGTAATTACTATAGGAACGGTTTTAGATCTTGCTGTTTTTTGGATTCTGTTAAAAAGAAACGAAGAACTAAAAGCAAGAGGTGTTGTTCTCGCCGTTATTGTGTTGGCCATTTCTACTTTATTTATTTAAATCTTATCTTTGCCTTGCAAAAAAAATGTTGTGTTTAAAAATTGAAACACACTTTTAATAAAATCCATATGAAATACTACATAATAGCAGGTGAAGCTTCCGGAGATCTACACGGTTCAAATTTAATGAAAGCTTTATACGAGGAAGATCCTCAGGCCGACATTAGATTTTGGGGAGGTGACTTAATGCAAAAAGCAGGCGGAACTTTAGTAAAGCACTATCGTGAATTGGCTTTTATGGGTTTTGTTGAAGTAATTTTTAATTTAAAAACCATTTTAAACAATATCAAAATTTGCAAAAAAGACATCTTAGAATTTCAGCCTGATGTTTTAATTTTTATTGATTATCCCGGGTTTAATATGCGAATTGCAAAATGGGCAAAAGCATTAAATTATAAAACTCATTATTATATTTCGCCCCAAATTTGGGCCTGGAAAGAAAACCGTATCAAAGCGATCAAAGAAGACGTTGATAAAATGTTTGTGATTTTGCCTTTCGAAAAAAGCTTTTACGAAGACAAACATCATTTTCCGGTAGATTTTGTGGGACATCCTTTAATTGATGCTATCCAGAATCAGCCTGCTTTTGATGAAGCTACTTTTAGAAAAGAAAACCAATTGGGCGAAAAACGCATCATTGCTGTTTTACCCGGAAGCCGAAAACAGGAAATCACTAAAATGCTAAGCGTTATGCTAAGCGTTGTGGATGATTTTCAGGATTATGAATTTGTAATTGCAGGCGCGCCAAGTCAGGATTATGAGTTTTACCAGCAATTTATAAAAAACAAAAACATCGCATTTGTTTCGAATAGAACTTATGATTTGCTTCGTTCTTCAACTGCGGCTTTGGTAACTTCAGGAACAGCAACTTTGGAAACGGCTCTTTTTAAAGTTCCGGAAGTAGTGTGTTATAAAGGAAGCTCCATCTCTTACCAAATTGCGAAACGCATTATTACTTTAAAATACATTTCTCTTGTGAATTTAATTATGGATCAGGAAGTTGTAACCGAATTGATTCAGAGCGAATGCAATACAAAACGTATTAAAGAAGAGTTGCAAAAATTATTAGAACCAACTTATCGCGAAAAAATACTTCAGAATTATGATATTCTGGAGCAAAAATTGGGCGGAGTTGGCGCAAGTAAAAAAACAGCAAAACTTATTGTAGCTGATTTGAAATAATTAAAGATTTTTGGTTTGAAAAAAATACTTCTCATATTTCTTTTAGTCGTCTTTTTTGTTTCTTGTAAATCGACATCAACTGCTGTGAGCAAAAAAGAATCGAAGACCGAAAACAAAAAAGAAAACAGATATGTAGTTAATAATCTGATCAGGAAAGCGACAGATAATATTGGTGTAAAATACAAAGCCGGCGGCACTACAAAAAATGGTTACGATTGTTCAGGATTAGTATTTACTACTTTTGAATCAGAAAATATCAAGTTGCCAAGACCCTCTTATGAACAAGCAAAAATTGGAAAAATAATTAAAGTTAATGATGCTCAAAAGGGCGATTTAATTTTTTTTAAAACCAATAAAAGCAGACAAATTAACCACGTTGGCCTGATTACCGAAGTTAATTCAAATGAAATTAAGTTCGTTCACTCTTCAACTTCAAAAGGAGTTATAATTTCTTCTACAAAAGAAGCGTACTATCAAAATTCATTTGTACAAATCAATAGAGTTATTGAATAACAAATAAATAAAATATATCTTTTTTCTTACAAATATTTAATACTTTTAAACCATGAAAGTATTAGATTTCCCGTTAACCAAAATTACGATTTGGTTTCTTTTTGGTATTTTGTTTTGTTATTATTGTAAGCCGTCATTAGATATTGCTTTTTCAGTATTTATAGTTGCAATAATTGTGTTTACGATCTTGTATTTTCTTATCAAAAGAAATAAAAGGTTCACTACTTTTTTTGGAATCAATACTTATTTTATTTCGTTTGCTATTGGAATTTTAACCTTGCTTCTTCATACTAATTCCCTTCAAAAATCTAATTACATTCATTGCAAAAAAGCATTTGAAACTCCGCAAATTATCACCTTCACTTTACGGGAAAAACTAAAAAGTAATGCTTACAATGATAGGTTTATTGCGATAATAAACAATATTGATGGGGGAAATTATTCCGGTAAAATCATTGTCAACATTCAAAAAGACAGCCTTAAAAATCTGATTATTGGAAATGTAATCAAAGTAAAAACAGTTTTACAACAAAATAGTTCAAACAAAAATCCCAACCAATTTGACTACGGTAAATATCTGGCAGATAAGCAAATTTACGCGCAGATCTATACGAACAAAACAGAAATCACTATTAATAAAAACCCTAAAAAAGACATTTGGTATTATTCCGGCCGACTGCATTCGCGTATCGTTCGTAATCTTGAAAAAGCCAATTTTAACAATGAAGAAATGAATGTTGCTCTCGCACTTATTTTAGGGCAACAACAAGATATTTCCTCTGAAATTATTCAGGATTATCAGTATTCCGGAGCGACACACATATTATCGGTTTCAGGATTACATGTAGGCTTTATAATGCTTTTTATCAATTTTATTTTAAAACCAATTCCAAATACCCGAAAAGGTTCTCTGATAAAATTAATTTCGATTTTATTATCCTTAGGCGCTTTTGCCATAATTTCAGGGTTATCGCCATCTGTTTTACGTTCTGTTGTGATGTTTTCCTTTTTAGCAATAGGAAACCATTTACGCCGAAGCGGAAGTATTTACCATACCTTACTGGTCTCAATGTTACTAATATTACTTTGTGAACCCTATTTTTTATTTGATGTTGGTTTTCAGTTAAGCTATCTTGCTTTGTTTTTTATTGTTTGGCTGCAACCATTATTAAAACAAATCTGGACTCCAAAACATAAAATTCAAACAACAATCTGGAATGCATTAACGGTTTCGTTTGCCGCACAAATTGGTACTTTGCCTTTGTGCTTGTATTATTTTCATCAATTTCCGGGATTATTTTTCGTTACCAATATTGTTATTATTCCAATTTTATCTTTTATAATGATCGCTGGAATTATAGTAATGATTCTCGCGATTTTCATGTCTCCTCCCGCTATCATCATAGAAATTTTCGAAAAAAGTATTTACCTATTAAACAAAACGATTCATATTGTAGCTTCGTTTGAATGGTTCGTAATACGAGATATCAGTTTCAACTTTTATTATCTCCTTACTTTTTATATTTTCATTATTTCGGCAATCGTCTGGAATAAAAAGCCCAATTACAATCAATTTGCTTTTTTATTAATTACGATAGTTCTGCTGCAGCTATCTTTTATCTACACCAAAAAAGAAATCGAAAACACAAACGAATTGATTGTTTATAACACCAAGAAAAATACACTTCTTTCTGAAAGAACAGGAAAGAAAATTACACTTTTTACAAATGATACTCTATCGAAAAACAGCATTCTCAATGCTTATTTAGTTGGAAATTTTGGAAAATTATCATCAACCAATAAAATTAAAAACGTCTTATATTTTAATGGAAAAAAAATATCCATAATAGACAGCTCCGGAATTTATGAAACCAGGATTCAACCTGATATCTTGATTCTTACCCAATCGCCTAAAATAAATTTAGATCGAATATTAGAAGATCTACATCCAAAAATAATAATCGCCGATGCATCAAATTCATATTCGATCCAGAAAACATGGAAATATACTTGTCTCAAAAGAAATATCCCTTTTCACGCAACGAGCGAAAAAGGATATTATAAATTAAATTAGAATAAAATTAAACGAGTTTATTCTCCGTTTAATATCATCTTAGCATCCGATATCCATTTTTTTGCCCCACCAAAATTGTAATCAAGCAAACCCAGTTTGTTAATCATGGGCTTGTTCTTTCTGATAGATGCTGTAGCCAGGCAAACTTTTGGCAATTCCTCAATCCCCAAAGCTTCCTTTAGCTTAACATTTTGTTCTCTGTCTTCTGGAGATAAGGTCGCATCAGACAAATCAAGTTTTAGCAAAATGATATTTTTATTGGACCAATCTAAAAAATCACGTGTTGCAAAAACTTCGTTCTGAATACTCTGCGAAGTTCCCGATGATGTAAAGAAAATCAAAAGCGGTTTTCTTTGCTCATCACACATTTTAAGGGCATCAATCATATTTGTTTTCCAAACTAAATTTTGTGAATGTAAAAACGAGGAACCCAAAATAAATAAAAAAATAAGTAGTTTTTGCTTCATATCTAATCCAAGTTTAAATTAAATTTATTTCACTAATTTAACATAAACGATATAAAAAACATATAGAATACGAGCGTAATTAATTAAAAATACGCAATCACTAATAAATCATTATTTTTTTGTTGGTTTCATAAAAAACAGGAGTTTAATTAACAAACTACTGATTAACAGCAAAAAAGCTCGTAAAAAAAAATATCCCTTTTCGTTTAAAAAACGAAAAGGGAATCTACAAATTAAACTAAGAAACTTAATTTAAATTTAATTTATTCGCTAGGATGCAAAATTGCATTTGATTCTGCTATCCATGCTTTTGCACCACCTGGTTTATAGGCAATTTTTCCTAAAGCGCTAAAAGTTGTTTTATTTTTTCGGATTGAAGCACTTGCAAAACATACTTCAGGCAATTCCTGTACACCAAATGCATTTTTTAATTTGATATTCTGCTCTTTATCACTTTGATCAATAGCAGAGTCTGACAGGTCAAGTTTTACAAGAACAACATTATCACGGGACCAAACTGCAAAATCCGGAGTTTTAAAAATTTCATTCTGAAGATTTTCGGGTACACCTGAGGCAGTGAATAAAATTAACATTGGTCTTCTTAGGTCATTACTTATAGCAATTGCATCAGTCATGTTTGTTCTCCAAACTAAATTTTGTGCTTGCAGAAAAAATGAACCTAAAAAAAATAGTAGGATAAGTAATTTTTTAGTCATAATCTAATTGGTTTTGGTTAGTATAGCATGACGAAATTAACATATTATTTTAATTTTCCAATTTTTATTAATACAAAAAATACATTATATGTTTTTTTACACATAATAAAATATCAAAGTGTCAAAATACTCTAAAACAAATGAATACTTTTCTTACCAAACAAAAAAAACTCCTTACGCAAACGTAAGGAGTTTCTATACTATTATAGAGTATGTAGTTTTTAAGATTTTTTTGGATGAACAATTCCTTCAGCAACTGTTAACCAGGCAGATGGTCCGCCGGCAACATATCCTGTTTGTCCCAATCCTTTAAAATTTACTTTACCATCTTTGGCTTCAGCACTTGTAAAATAAATGGTCGGAAATCCCTGAATCCCGAAAGCTTGTTGCAATTCGTTATTCTGATTTTTAATTTCCGGCGCTTGCGGTGTTCTTCTAGGATAGTCCAGCTCCACTAAAATGACATTATCTTTAGCCCATTTAGTAAATTCCGGTGTTTTTAAAACTTCAGTCTGCAAACGAATACACCAACCACACCAATCACTTCCCGTAAAAAACATCAACATTGGCTTTTGTTCTTTATTACTTACAGTAATTGCCTCTCTTACATCAGTATACCATTTTAATTCTTGCGCCTGCACTGCAAATGCACCAACTAAAAACAAGGTTATTAAAAATATTTTTTTCATGGTCTTTTTAATTTTTGACAAATTTAAACAAAAAATGAATCCGTATATAAGTCTATTTTACTTCCTGCATTAATTTCCTGATAAAAGGAGAAATTGCCAATAAAATCAATCCTGCAACTAGCGAATATATAGCCAATTGATAATATCCTTCTGTATACGATTGCAGTTTAGAGACTAAAGTATCTCCCGTATTAGATCTCGAAATCTGCGCTCCCAGTTTACCTGCAGCCAATTGACCAAAAGCACTTGCCAGAAACCATAATCCCATCATCATACCAAAAAGTCTTTTTGGAGACAATTTTGTAATAATAGACATTCCGATTGGTCCTAAACAAAGCTCACCAATAGTGGTTATTAAATAAGCAAAAGTAAATACATTCAAAGAAGCAATTCCCTTAGAATTTGCAAAGAATTTCGTTAGATAGAAAATATAGAATGAAGCTGCAAGAAATAAAAATCCAATTCCGAATTTAATTAAAGTATTCGGTTCAATTTTTCGTTTTCCAAGCCATATCCATAATAATCCAATAAGCGGACTTAAAACCACTACAAAAAATGTATTGGAACTATTATTAACAACATTGGGATCAATAGTAAAAAACAGCAATTGATCATTCAGATTATCTTTTGCAAAAAGCGACAATGAGCCGCCACTTTGTTCGTAAATAGAATTAAACAAGAAATAGAAAAACACAAACAGAAAAGCTGCAAAAAGCTTCTTTTGTAATTTAGCATCTGCTAATTTAAACAATTCATAGGCAAAATATAAAACGGCAATTGTACCAATAGTATACATGAAATAATCTGTATATTTAGTATTCTTTACCATTATAAAAATAAAAGGCAAACTCAAAATAGACAAAGCATATACCGCAATTTCCCTGATTCTTCTTTTATTTTTCTCTAAATGCAATAATGGAGAATCTCCAATTGGTCCTAAATGTTTTTTAGTAAACAAAAAGGTAATTAATCCTAAAAACATCACAATTGCCGCTGATAAAAAGCACAATTGCCAAGAATAAAATTTCCCTAAATAAACGCATAACGCACCACCAAAAAGTCCTCCAACATTTATTCCCGCATAGAACATTCCGTAACCGGCATCTCTTCGTCCGTCGTTTTCGTGATACAATTCTCCTACCATCGAAGAAACATTGGGTTTAAAGAAACCTGTTCCAATAATCGAAAAAGCAATTCCGTAATAAAAGAAATCATGAGGCGCAACGGCAATCAAAAGATTCCCTAAAATCATTACGATTCCTCCAAAAAACAATGACTTTTTGAAACCCAGCACTTTATCTGCAAAAATACCTCCAATAAAAGTAAAGGCATATACAAAAGCCTGAATAGCCCCATATTGTTCACTGGCATGATCTTCTTTCAAAAAAAGCTGATCTACCATAAAAATCACAAGAACACCGCGCATTCCGTAAAAACAAAAACGCTCCCACATCTCAACAAAAAACAAATACCACAATTGTTTTGGGTAATTGCCTTTAAAATTTTGAATTTCCTCTAAAGTGATCTTCTGCTCCATTTATTTATAAATAATTTAATTGATTCCTCTTTCTTTCATCACCTTGTTAAGCTGCTTTACCAAAACAAACATCAGTACCGTTGCAAACATTAACAATGCAAAATTAACCCAAAAAAAGTTGGCTTTGTTGTCGTACGTATCCCACATACTCGCCAAAACTCCACTTAACTTATTACCTATAGAAGTTGACAAAAACCAACCTCCCATCATTAAGGAAGTAATATTTACCGGACTTAATTTAGATACTACCGACAAGCCCATCGGACTTAAAAATAATTCTCCGATTGTTATGATTCCGTAATTTGCTACCAGCCACCAGGCACTCACTTTTTCTGCTCCGTCATGACCAATTTGTACAGCAGCGACCATTACCAAAACAGACAGTGCCGAAATTAGCAAACCAAAAGCAATTTTTGTAGGTGTTGAGGGTTCTTTTTTTCTGGATCGTAAAAAAGAGAAAAATGCAACAATCAAAGGCGTTAGTATAATTACCCAGGCAGGATTTATAGATTGACTTAAATTGGTTGCCCAAAGATGCACTTTCGCACCTTCTGCAGGTAATTTTTCAGGAGCAACATTTCTAAAATATAGTGGGTAATTTACTTCTGTTTCTACCACTCCATTTACTTTTTGCAAACGAAATTGTTCATCATATACCTCAGTTGATACTTTTTTATATTCTACTTCTTTGGCTAATTTTAGTTTACCTACAAACTGACCAGCAGTTCCGGTTACTTCTCTGTCCGTATAACGATCAGCCCAGGTAGTAAGTGCCGAACCATTAAGTTTAAAAACGGCCCAAAATAAAATTACGACTCCAAAAATAGCCAATAAAGCTCCAATTGGTCGTTTATCTTCTACTTTAGCCTTAAAATAAAGTGACCCGTAAAAGAAAACTATCGGAATACAGGCAAAAATAAAAGCATCTGTACTATCTGAACCAAAGATATAACTGTCTAAATTAGTTTCTGAAGCAACACCTTTTATCAACCAGCCAATAGCTCCGAAAACAAAAGAAGGCAACAAGATAAACAGGATAATTTTATAGAACGGCATATCGCCTTCCTGCACTCCTTTTTTCTGATCGTATCCTACATAATGTTTTGTACCTAATAAAAACACTATAACACCTATAAACATCCCGACACCGGCAGCCATAAAAGCCCAATGCCATCCTAAAAGAATCTGCAAGGCAGCACCAAAGAAATTACAAATAAAAGCCCCAACATTGATTCCCATATAGAAAATATTGTAGCCTTCGTCTTTTTTATCTTTATACTCTTCTTTAGAATAAAAACTTCCTAATAATGTAGAAATATTAGGTTTAAAAAAACCATTACCCACAATTACCAGAGTCATGGCGATGTAAAGCACTGTAATATCATGCACTCCCATTAAGAAGTATCCAATACCCATTAAAATTCCGCCAAAAACAATAGATTTTTTGTAGCCCAAATACCTATCAGCAACAAGTCCTCCAATAAAAGGTGTTAAAAAAACTAAAGCTATAAAAGTTCCGTATAAATCAGAAGCTTCTTTCTCGGTCATTGAAAATCCATCCTTTACATCTTTTAAATATAAAGTAAAAATCCCGATCATTAAATAATAACCAAAACGCTCCCACATTTCAGATAAAAACAAATAAGGAAGTGCTTTTGGGTGTTTTTTCCACATAGCTGTAATCTCTTTAAAATTAAAATTACCTACAAGCCTAAACCTGTAGGTAATTTTCATATATCATTAGTACTATTTATCGAACACCGTGCATCATCTTTTTCAAGAATGGAGTCAAAGCAAATAATATAATTGCTGCGATACCTGTAAGAACCACAAATACCATAAAGAATTCATATAAGTTATGAATTTCGAAACCGGCAAAAAAGTGATTGTGAGCACTAATCTGATGTTGATCTAATAAAGCTATTTGCTCTGCAGTTGGCGTAATTTTATTATCTAAAACTGCCTGAAGATCGATTCCTAATTCTTTTGCTTTTGCAAATTTATCACCAGTAGCCGGTAAGATAGAACCTAAAGTTCCTCCTAAAGCATAACCTGACGCATTCGACAAAAAGAATACTCCGTACAATAAAGAAGAAAAACGTTTTGGAGATAATTTACCCACCAATGATAAACCAATTGGAGACAAACATAACTCAGCACATGTATTTAAGAAATACAATAGAATAAGCCATTTCACTAATAATAGTCCCGAAGTTCCGATATAAGAAACCTGAGTAGCAATCATGAAGAAACTAATAGAAATTACCACTAAACCTACAGCTAATTTTACAGGAGAAATTGGCTCTTTATCTTTAGCTCTTAAAGTATCCCAAAGAATACTGAAAGGTACTGCTAAAATCACCACAAATAATCCGTTGAAAATTTGAACCATTGAAGGCGGCATTAACCAGCCAAAGAAATTTCTATCGGTTTGGTTATCTGCAATAAAAGTTAATGATGAACCTGCTTGTTCAAAAGCCGCCCAAAAGAAAATAATAAAGAACGAAACGATATAAATTACAATAATTCTGTCTCTTTCTATTTTTGTCAAAGAAGTATCTGAAATAATTAATCCGGCCAATGATAAACCACTTGAGTAAATCAGGGTATAAATTAAGTTTTGTTCTACTACATAGTGAAAAAAGAATCCTAAAGCTACAAATGCAATTCCGGCAATAGCCAAAGCTTTGTTAGAAAAATTAGCTTTTTGCGCTTCTCCTTCTTCAAAATCAGAAGCATCGTTTTTAGAAGGCAAACCTCCTAATGGTTTTCCTTCAGGAGAAACCACATATTTATTTTTCAAAAAGTAAAAAAGTAACGTACCTAATAACATTGCAATAGAAGCCGCCATGAATCCCCATCTAAAAGCATGGATATCTCTAATTCCGCCACTATCTTTTACATCTCCTAATAAAGGACAAATAGACTGACCTAAAAAAGCTCCGATGTTAATTCCCATATAGAAAATAGTAAATGCACTATCTAATTTTGTTTTTTCCTGTTTAGGATACAAACTTCCCACCATACTGGAAATATTTGGTTTGAAGAATCCGTTACCAAAAACAATAACTCCTAAGGCAGAGTACATGATGATTTTAGCTAAAGGCAAATTTGCTTCAAAAACACTACCACTTGTAAATAATAGCATTTGTCCAATTGCCATTAATAATCCTCCTAAAAGGATACAGTTTCTGTTACCCAAAAAACGATCGGCTACAAAACCTCCCAACATTGGCGTCAAATAACAAAGTCCAAGGAAACCTCCATAAATTAAAGATGCTTCTTCTTCCTTCATCAATAGTGAATTCACAAGAAATAAAGTTAATAAAGCCCGCATTCCATAAAAGTTGAATCGCTCCCACATCTCCGTTCCAAACAATACCCAAAGTCCTTTTGGATGCGCAGTTTTTACTTGAGTTTCTCCCATATTATTTATTATTTGATTAAGGTTTAAAGTTTTAGATTATAAATTTTCTTTGATAAAGTTAGTCATTTTATTATAAAGCTGAATTCTCGTTGCACCGCCATAAATACCATGATTTTTATCCGGATATATCTGAGAATCAAATTGTTTATTGGCCTGAATTAACGCTTCCATCATTTGCATAGAGTTCTGCACATGAACGTTGTCATCACCTGATCCGTGAATCAGTAAAAACTTACCTTTTAATTTACTAACGTGATTTATTGGCGAGTTTTGATCGTATCCGCTTGCATTTTCCTGAGGAGTCTGCATGTATCTTTCGGTATAAACACTGTCATAAAAACGCCAGTTGGTTACCGGAGCAACTGCAATCGCCATTTTAAAGACATCGTTTCCTTGAAAAATACAGTTCGAAGCCATAAATCCACCGTAACTCCATCCGAAGATTCCAATTCTTGCAGCATCAACATAAGGATAAGCTCCAATTACTTTAGCTGCATCGATTTGATCCTGAACTTCGTATTTTCCTAATTCTTTTTGAGTAACTTTTTTGAAATCAGCACCTTTAAAACCAGTTCCTCTTCCATCAACACAAGCCACAATATAACCTTGTTGTGTTAGCGAAGCAAACCAATAATCATCAGAATTATTCCAATCGTTATTTACCTGCTGGGATCCAGGACCAGAATACTGGTACATGAAAACAGGATATTTTTTTGAAGGATCAAAATCTTTTGGTTTCAAAATCCAGGCATTCAATTCGTTTCCTTTAGCTGTTTTTAAAACAAAAAATTCCTTTGCTGGTAAATTATAGTTTTTCAATTTGGCCGCCAGAGCCTGATTGTTTTCGATAACCTGAATTTCTTTTCCTGTTTTAGACTCATTTAAAGTATAAGTCGTAGGCTGAGAGGCACTTGAGAAAGTATTAATAAAAAATTGGAAGTTAGGGCTAAAAGTAGCTGTACTTGTTCCCACTTTTGCTGTTAAGCGTAATTTGCTTTTTCCGTCTAAACCAATTCTGTAGATATCTCTGTTGATAGAACCATTTTCTGTAGATTGGTAGAAAATAGTTTTGTTTTTTTCGTCGAAACCGTAGTAAGATACTACTTCCCAGTTTCCTTTTGTAACCTGATTTTTAAGTTTTCCTGTTTTATCATACAAATAGATATGATTAAAACCGTCTTTTTCGCTTGTCCAGATAAAACTGTTATCTTTTAAGAAAGTCAAATTATCTGTAACATCAACATACGCTTTGTCTTTTTCATTTAGAACCACTTTTGCAGCAGCTGTAGTTCCGTCAACAAACAGTAAATCAAGATTATCCTGGTGGCGGTTTAAAACCTGAGCCGACAATACATTGTTATCATTTGTCCATTGCAACCTTGCAATATAAAAGTCATTATAATTATCTAATGCTACTTTTTTAGTACTATTTGCGGCTGCATCATATATATGTAATGAAACTACTGAGTTTTTCTCTCCTGCTTTAGGATATTTGAATGTTTCGATATTGGGATATAAATCTTTATGGAACATCGACATCGAAAATTCCGGCACCTGGCTTTCATCAAAACGAATGTAAGCTAGTTTTTTACTGTCTTTACTCCAGTCAAAAGCCCGTACAAAAGCAAATTCTTCTTCATAAACCCAATCCGTAATACCATTAATGATGGCGTTTTTCTTTCCATCGCTTGTAACGGCTGTAGATTTTTTTGAAGCTACATCATATACATAAAGATTATTTTCTTTTGCATAAGCAATTTTAGTTCCGTCAGGCGAAAAAGTTGGTTCCTGAACCTGAAAATCAAAAAGTTTCGTTAGTGATTTTGTTGTTATATCGTATAAAAAATAGTCTGCTGTAAAAGAGTGGCGAAAGATTTTATTTGTATTACAAGCAATTAGGATCTTTTTTTCAGAAGCATCAAAAGTATAGCTATCAATTCCTTCAGCAAGTTCCTTATGATTTTTAGTATCAATTAAGTTCGATACTTTTTTTAGGGTAGCAAAATCATACAAATCAATCTGCATACTTCTACTCGCCTGGTCTACATTTAAAACTGTGTACTGGTCTGTATTCTTTAGTGATTGCAACTCATCCATTCCTTTTGCACGAAATGCTCCGCTATAAATATCTTCGACAGTAATTTTTTGTTGACCAAAAACAGTAGCCACTAAAAATAAAAGTATTACAGTAATTTTACTCGTATTCATTGAGAATTATTTTAAATATAAAAAAGAGCCCAATTTTAGTAAAAAAAATGAACATAATACACATTTCAACTGTTAAATGTTAAAAAAAATAACGTTTGCGTCCTTTTCAAATTTGAAATACATTACAAACAAAACTCTTAAAATGGTATCTTTGCCGCGACATTATTATTTAAAATACTGAGAATGAACAACGCCGTTGCCGGATTTTCTAAATTATCCAAAAAAGAAAAAATAAACTGGATCGCCAATACCTATTTTTCAAGCCCTGAAGAAGCACTAACTATTATAAGAAATTACTGGAATTCAGACGAAAAGCTGCAGCAGTTGCATGACGAATTCATCGAAAACACCATTACAAACCTTTATATTCCACTTGGAGTTGCTCCTAATTTTTTAATCAACGGAAAATACAAAACCATTCCAATGGCAATTGAGGAGAGTTCCGTGGTTGCAGCAGCCTCAAAAGCAGCAAAATACTGGTCAACCCGAGGAGGATTTAAATCAACTGTAATTGATACCGAAAAAATTGGTCAGGTTCATTTTACTTTCAACGGGGACGCAGAAAAATTACATTCATTCTTTGATCAGATAAAATCAAAATTTTTCTCTGACACACAAAGCATTACCAAAAACATGCAACAACGTGGCGGAGGAATTTTAGATATTAAACTAAAAGACAAAAGAAGCTTATTAGAGCATTACTTTCAGCTTCACGCTACTTTTGAGACCAAAGACAGTATGGGTGCCAACTTCATCAATTCTTGTCTGGAACAATTTGCTACTACTTTAAAGGAAGAATTTCAAGATTCTGATTTATTTTCAGAAGATGAACATTTAAAAGTAGTTATGAGTATTTTATCCAACTATGTTCCGAATTGTATTGTTAGAGCAGAAGTTTCCTGCCCTATTGAAGACTTAACAGAAAAACATATACCCAATCCGCAAGAATTTGCAGAACGTTTTTTACAAGCGGTGCAAATTGCCGAAGTCGAACCTTTTAGAGCCGTAACCCACAACAAAGGGATCATGAACGGAGTTGATGCGGTAATTCTCGCGACCGGAAATGATTTTAGAGCTGTTGAAGCCGGAGTTCATGCCTACGCTTCAAAAAATGGTCAGTACGCCAGTTTATCTCATGCCAAAATCGAGAACGGAATTTTTACTTTCTGGCTTGAAATTCCTTTAGCTTTAGGAACTGTTGGTGGATTAACTTCTTTACATCCTTTGGTGAAACTGTGTTTTGATATACTCGAAAAACCATCTGCAAAAGAATTAATGCAAATTGTTGCTGTTGCCGGTTTGGCACAAAACTTTGCCGCATTGCGCTCACTAACTACAACCGGAATTCAGGAAGGCCATATGAAAATGCACTTAAACAACATCATCAACCAATTTGAAGCTACCGAAGAAGAGCGTCGTTTAATTAAATCTCATTTTAAGAAAAACGCCGTATCTCATAGCGCCGTTGTAGAATTTATCGAAACTATAAGAAAATAAACAAAAATTCCAAATATTACAGCTTTCGACTAAAATTCCAAATCCCATTGCTAATTGGAATTTGGAATTTAAAATATTGGAATTTATTTTAAAAATAGAGAATGAAAACAACTTTTTATAGTAACGGAAAACTCCTGATTACAGGCGAATATTTAGTTTTAGATGGCGCCAGAGCTTTTGCATTACCCACAAAATTTGGACAAAATTTAATTGTAGAAAATGGCTCAAACCAGGAAATTCAATGGGAAAGCTATGATTTTGACGAAAACATCTGGTATCAGGACACGATTTCATTTTCTGAAATAACAAACAAAGTTGATGCAAAAATCGAAACAGTAAAAACAACGTTACTGCAGATTTTAAATGAAGCGTATCTTTTAAATCCTGATTTCATCAATAATTCAGAAGGATACAAAATCAGCACCAACCTTACATTTCCCAAAAAATGGGGACTTGGGACTTCTTCCACATTATTAAATAATATTGCACAATGGACCAATATCGATGCTTTTACGCTCTTAAAAAATAGTTTTGGCGGAAGCGGTTATGATATCGCCTGTGCACAAAACGATACTCCAATTGTATATCGCATTGAACAAAATTTACCTGTCGTAGAAACAGTACATTTTAATCCTGATTTTACGCAAAACATCTATTTTGTTTACCTTAATAAAAAACAAAATAGCAAAGCAGCCATTAGTGCGTATTACAACAATAAAAACCAACATTTAGCCCATAATATCATTGACAATAATAAAATCACCGATACTATTCTAAATGCTAAAACAGTAAAAGAATTTGCTATTGCAGTAGAAAAGCATGAAATTCACATGAGTGACATTCTAGAAATACGTACTATAAAAGAAGTTGCTTTTCCGGATTTTAAAGGTGTTGTTAAAAGTCTTGGCGCTTGGGGCGGCGATTTTGTAATGGCAATTGCAAAAGAAGATCCAAAAGATTATTTCATTTCAAAAGGATACGAAACCATTCTTACTTATGATGAAATGATATTACAGCAATAAAAAATAATTATCTATAACCGACATAAAAGCAAAAAAAGTAAACTATTCGTTTACTTTTTTTTTTTTACGATGTCTTCTCCAGATGTCGGACTTTTTGAGTTTCCAGTTCGTTTGATTCTATCAAAGTATTGTGTAAACGTTCTGCCATTTTTTCGATACTGTTATTAATAGAATCATACACAACTTCCATCCTGCGATGTTTCTCCTCCTTCACGGCTTTCAAAACATCTTCAACAAAAGCTTTATCATATTTTTCAGCAACAGAATCACGAGTATTGGTAAGCCTGATCACATAATCGTTACTCATAATCGTAACTTTAAAATGCTGCTCTTCATTACTCAAATAATACTTACCTCCCAGTTCATCACTATTGATATCAGTACTGCTCAGTTTCAAAAGCTCTGTAATTATTCCAAAAATGTGATTTTCAATTTTAGAATAGACTCTGGGCCTTCTTTTCAACAAATTAAACATAAACATTAAATGCTTGATTATTAAAGTACTTGATCATTATCCTTTTGTAATTTTTATTTAACAACCTTTAGATTAACAAAAAATTGTTAACATAAAAATCGGAACAAATTAACTGTAATATTTTGAATATCACAAACTTTTCACTTACATTTCTATTATTCCTATATAACTTAAGAAAAATGAGGTGATAATTATTACAAAAAACACTATTCATATAAAAGAAAAACCCGAAACATTCATTAAGAACGTTTCGGGTTTTATATTGAAACCTTTATTTACTAAAGACTAGTAATTAAATTGCAATCTGTTATCTTCAATTTTAGCGTTAGCTTTCAATGCAGGCAAAATTCTGCTTGCATCAGATGCGCTTTGAGCTTTCACTTTCGCTACATATTCTGCGTGATTTGCAGCAGCAGGCGCTTTTATAGTACTAATGTTTTTTACAACATATACTCCTGTATTTCCTTCGATTGGAGCAGAAATTTTGTTTGCTGTTAATGCAAATGCATTACCAACAACTTTAGGCTCTTGTCCAACTCCACCAGGTAAAACCGGATTATCCATAGTAACATTTGCTGCTTGTTGAACTGCTACACCAGCGCTTTTAGCAATTGCCTCGATAGTAGAACCTTTCATTTTATCTTTTAGCATTTCAGCTTTTTTCTTGTTTTTCAAGATAGACTCAACGTATGGTCTTGCTACTGTTACAGATACTAAACCTGATTTGTTTTCGCTTTTGTATTGAGCAATTACGTGACCAATATTAGCGATCTCAAAACGTTTTACATCTCCAACACTAGTTTCTTTGTCATAAGCCCATCTGATAATGTTACGTTGGTTTCCTAAAGGACCAAACGCTTCATCCATAGCTTTTGCAGTTACAGGAGGAGCTACTTTTAAACCTAACTCTTTTGCTGTAGCATTAAAATCTTTATTAGCAGCATCCATTTCGAATTTAGTCGCTAATGTAAATACTTTATCAGAAGTAGCTTCAGAAGGCTCAATTTTTTGAGCAATAGTTGCTAAACGAATTCCGTCTTGTTTATCAGTAATTTTGATAATGTGAAATCCAAAAGGAGTTTCAACTAAACCAACTTTTCCAATTCCGTTATTGAATACAAAATCATTGAATGGTTTTACCATTTGGTTTGGACCAAAATATCCTAAATCACCACCTTGTTGGGCAGATGAATCATCAGAACTTGTAAAAGCCAACATCATGAAACTATCCGGATTTGCCTGAACCTGAGCCAAAATTTCTTCTGCTTTAGCTTTAGCTTCTTCTTTAGTTCTTTTTTCTTTTTGGTTTGGAGTTTGAGATCCTTCGTAACCAATTAAGATATGACTTGCTTTTGCGTTAACACCAGCTTTAAATCCTAAAGATTTAGAAATAGCATAATATCTTCCGTAAACATATGGTCCGTAAATTGCTCCTGCAGGTAAGCTGAATAATTTATCAGCATCAACAGCCGGTAAAGCATTTTTAGGAACGTAAGTAGAATCGTAAGGAACATCAGAATTTGAGTTTACAAATTCAGCAATGTTTGTAGCATTTCTAAAACCTGGCAAAGTATCATTTTTACCTGTTTTTGCGTTATACTCTACTCTACCGTTTAATAAAGCAGTGATTTTAGTTTTGATTTCAGCCTCATCTTCTTTTGAAGCTTTGTCTTCTACTAAAACGTATTGAATTTCACGAGTTGCATCCGCTTTGAATTTTTTCTCGTTTTTCTTCATATAATCTACAATTTCTGAATCAGAAATTTTTACTTCGCTATCTTTAATCGAAGAATATAATGCAGCAGCATAAGCAAAGTTTACTTTGTTAGCTTCCATTTCATATTTCAATTTTCCTTCGCTTACAGTAGTATAAAGACCCGCTTTTACTAATGTGCTGTAGATTTGGAATTTTGCATTTAATTCAGCATCTTTTTCTTTTTCAGAAATGAATTGTGCCGCTTCAGGATTAGCTTTAAAGTATTCTTTAAATTTCGCTACATCAAAAGCACCAGCAGCATTTAGGAACATTGGATTTTTACCAATGTTTGGATCTGATTTTAAAACTTCAAGCAAGTGTTTCTCACCTACTCTTAATCCTAATTTATCAAACTGAGAAGATAATAATGCGATTGAAACTTCTTGATCCCAAACTCTGTTTGCAGCTTCAGTGGAAGTAATTCCTTGCCCACTTTTTTCAACATTACTAACTTTAACTCTAAAGTCTTCAAATGAAATATCTTTTCCATCGATGCTTCCCACATCCTTTGAACTTTGACCGAAACTCCCTCTAGTGAATAGATCTTGTATTATAAATGCAAATAATGCAAGTGCAATAACTCCTATCAATAAAGCGGAACGCTGTCTAATTTTTGCTAAAACTGCCATTTTTATTATCGTTAATTTTATATTCAGTTTGCGAAAATACAATTATCTAGTTAATAACAATACAACTAGCGTTTTATTTTCAACATTTTTTTTTATTAATTTAAAAAATCACTCTTTTATTGTCAATTTGACCAATTCAATTTTCTTATTTGTGGCTTCTTCAATCACGAAATGATAGCTGTCAATCACTATTTCTTCGCCTTTTTGAGGGATTTCTTTGGTAGAATTAACAATAAAGCCACCTAATGTTCCGTAAGAATCTTCTTCAGGAATACCCAACTTATATGTTTCATTAAGATACTCAACATCTAATCTGGTCGAGAACAAATACTTACCCTCACCTAACTCTTTTTCAATTAATTCTTCTTCCTCTGAATCATGTTCGTCTTCGATTTCTCCAAAAAGTTCTTCGACTATATCTTCTATCGTTATTATCCCGGAAGTTCCTCCATATTCATCTAAAACAACAGCAACGTTTTTTCGTTTTTTAATCAACAAATTCAAAGCGTCTTTTATCAAAATCGTTTCCGGCACAAATTCAACCGTCATTAAAACTGATTTTATTGTTTTAGGTTTCTTAAACAAATCAAATGAATGCACATAACCTACAATATCATCCAGCGAATTTTGACTGACTACAATTTTAGAGTAGCCTGTCTCAATAAATAAAGCCTTTAGATCATCAATACTATCAAATAAATCGATGTCGACTATTTCTGTACGAGGCGTCATAATATCACGTGCTTTTACGCCGGAAAACTCTAATGCGTTCTGAAAAATCTGAATTTCCGAATCGACTTCTTCATCATCTTCAACAGAATTCATTTGTTCTGTGATGTAATTTCCAAGCTCAATTTTACTAAAATACAACTGAACCTGATCGCCTTCTGTTTTAAAAAATTTTCGCAATACAAAATCCGAAATCCAGATAAAAAAAGTAGAAATATAATAAAACAACCTGTAAAACAAATAGGCAGGAATCGCAAAAATCTTAATTAATGAATTGGCATAAATCTGAAAAAAAACTTTCGGGAAAAATTCTGCCGTTATTAAAACTACAAAAGTAGAAATTACCGTCTGAACCAGTAAACTCGTTAAATTAGAAAAATGAAATCCTAAATTGCCAATACATTTTAGAATTAAATCTCCCATATAAAACCCATAAACTACCAATGCTACATTGTTACCAATAAGCATTGCAGCAATAAATTTTGACGGATTTTCTGTAAGTTTGGTTAGAATTTGGGATAAAAAATTATCTTGTTTTTTTTCGATTTCAAGATAAATTTTATTCGAAGAAATAAAAGCTATTTCCATTCCTGAAAAAAAGGCTGATAGTATTAAACATAGTATTATAATACTAATTTCCATTTTTTACTGTTTTTTGTTACGTTCATCAAATTTCTTGACAAACTTTCTTCTGAAGAAAAACATAAATATAGCCATACCAGCAATTAAAAAGCTTAAAGTAGCGGTATCATTTCCTTCGTTTATTTTTGTAAACCCATCATAGATGAAGTAAACTGCAAATGCTATGTAAACGTATTGTGTATATTTTAAGTAACCCATAATTATAATTTTTCGTCTGATTCAAATTCACCGCTAACACGCTGCGAATTAATCACTTTAAAGTCTTTACTAAAATCAATTCCCTGACCGTAAGAAACACCTTTAGCATCTGTAAGCTTAAATTTTCTTTCGGTGTAAAACCATTCGTTTTTCTGATCAAAATACAACTGCTCCGTTTCAAGCATCTGCCCGGTTTCTGAAGTAATCTTAACCTTTCCCTGCAAATCTATTATACCGGTTAATTTATATGAAACGGCATAATTAGACACTATAAAAGTACGCTTTTGTTTTTTATCGTATAAAGTAACATCAATTCCTTTTGGAAACTCGGTAAAAGGAAAATCCAAATTAGAGTAATCCAGCATTTTTGGACTTTTCAAAACTCCGGTAATAAGTCCTGAATCTGTATATTTTATATTTACAGTATCAGCATCACTCCCCGGAACAAATTCTGAGAAGTTAATTTTTTGAACTTCTTTAAAATTACTTTCGCATCCAAAAAACAGTGTCACAGTAAAAACTGTGACAACCGCTATAATATATCTTTTTGGTAAATTCATTTGCCAAATGTAGTAAATTGTACGAGCTTATAAAAACACAATTTTTACGCTTAATTGAATTTAGTTTTTACAAACCATCTGTCGTTGAAAGAAAAACTCAAACTAAAGTTGAAATAATTCTCCTGAACCAAAGCCGCAGATGTTGTTCCTCTTTTACCATATTCAATTCCAACATTTACGTTTGAAAAAGTTCCGCCACCAATTGGAATTCCAGCCCCTAAAGACATTCCAACATCATTGATTGATTCGTTATTAACAACCAGACCAAGTTTCTCATATTTCAATCCGGCTCTATAAGTAATTCTGCTTAAATAACTTGTAAAAGAAGCATAGTTAGGAATAAAATATCCACCTACTGCATACTTTTGATATTTTTCGTAACTTACGTTAGGAGCGGCATTATAATAATTGGCAAGCTCTCCGTTACCCTGAAAAGCAAGTGTAGTCCCTACTAACCATTTTCTTGCCTGACCAATACCTGCACCAATTGTAATTTTATTAGGCAGTTTTAATTTATCTTCCTGTGCAGGAGCCTGATAAGGATCCGGATCTCCATCTACCGCAATAACTCTGGTACTATTTGAATTTAGAGTACTTGCAAAAGTATACGCTAAACTAGTAAATACGCTTAATTTTTTATTGATTTTTGTTTGATACATTGTACCAATATTAAAACTCACCCCTGACAACTCAGAAGCATTAGTTTCGCTGGTGCCATTTTGAACTCCAGTAGCAAGCTCAATAGTTGTAGTGGTAATTTTACCAAAATTATATTGTACATCAGTTCCAATATTCCACTTAGGTGTAATTTTGTATCCTAAACCTAAAAATACTTTATTCACGCCGCCTTTCCCCTGAAGTTGAGAACTTGTCCCGTCTGGTATGGCAGTCTGGTTATTTAAGATTCTATAGTCAACAGAAGTTACAGGAACCAAACCAAACGCTGCACCAAATTTTCCCATTGGGATTCCCAATGCCAAATAATCAAAAGTAGATTTTTGTGATTTTGCAGATTCTTCAGTAGTTTTTAGTTTTGCACTTCCAAAAGTTCCTCCAACGGTAAAAGTAGTTTGTCTTAAACTAGCATAACTTGCCGGATTTTCAATATTCAAATGGATACTATCCTGCTCTACAGAAACTCCAGCCATAGACCTATTTTCAAGAGTTCCTTTAAATCTAACATCCCCAATTCCGAAGAAAGAATAAGGAGATGCACCCTGTTGAGCAAATGAAACGAACGAGATAAGCAAACAAGCGCTTACTATAATTTTTTTAATCATTGTCGATTTTTATATTGAAATGTTTGGTTCAAACTTTCTAAAAGAAAATTTGAATTGGCAAATATGGTATTTTTTAATCGTTTAGCCAAAAAAACTGCATCGCCTCCCGTTAAAATTATTATAAAATTTGAAAAGTTTGCACGATATTCATCGATAAAACCATCAATCTCATAGACGAACCCATTTACAACTCCGGAATGAATGGCCTGTTTTGTTGAGTTTCCTATATAGTTTTCAGGCGTTTCAAAAGCCAGCAAAGGCAACTTGGCTGTGTAGTGATGCAACGCCTCATATCGCAATCGTAAACCCGGAGAAATTGCTCCACCCAGATAATTATCATTTTCGTCGATAAAATCGTAGGTAATACAAGTTCCTGCATCTATCACTAACCTGTTTTGTTTAGGAAACTGCAAAGTAGCTCCGGAAGCCAAAATCATTCTGTCAATTCCTAAAGTTTTTGGGGTCGCATATTTATTTACGAAAGGAAAAACATCTTCATGAGTAAAAAAATGAATATTCAGCTCTTTTTCGAAAGTCAAAAAAGATTCTTTTTCGATTTTTCCGACTGATGCAACAACCAAATCGGAGCAGTTCGAAAATTTTTTTAAAATTTTTTTAATTTTTTCTTCAAGCTCATTTTTCTCAAAAACAAAGTTTTCAAGAACAGTACTCTCCTCAAAAACAGCCGCTTTAATTCGAGTATTACCCACATCAATTGTTAAAATCATATTTATTTCTTTACCATTGCGAAGATACGAATTGATTTTTTTAAAAAAATGTTTTGGATAAACGAAAAATGATTCTATATTTGCACCCGCATTGAGCACAAGACGGTACCTTAGCTCAGATGGTAGAGCAATGGACTGAAAATCCATGTGTCCCTGGTTCGATCCCTGGAGGTACCACCAAATCCCGAATAGCAATATTCGGGTTTTTTGTTTTTAACACTTTCCTGACTTTACCGCTATTTTTTTTTACCGCAAAGGTCACTAAGTTTTTTTTACCTAACGTTATGTTGAGAAAACGCAAAGTTCGCAAAGCTTTACGATAAAAAGCTTTGCGAACTTTGTGTTTTTTTTTAGTTTTTGACCGCGATAAAAAGCCTATTGAATTTTACCAATATTGTGTCCCAACGGTTAAAACCGTTGGCTATGTTTATATTGTACTAAAAAATTCTAGCATTAATTTCTACTCTTACATGCTGTTGCATTTCGAATATAGCCCGTGGTTTCAACCACGGGACACGTGATAATACACAAAAAAAGATTCGCAAAGCTTTATAATAAAACTTTATGAATGCGTATTTTCTTTTGCGATCTTTCCTTAAAAAGCCTAATGAATCTTGCCAATATTGCGTCTCAACGGTTAAAACCGTTGACTGTTACAAATATTGCAAAAAAAGGTTCGCAAAGCTTTATAATAAAACTTTGCGAACCCTTGCGTAAATCTTAGCGTTCCTTGCGGTTAAATTTTTTCGCAATTAAATCACCTGCAAAAAATTATTGATGAAATACAGAAACTGCAGGGAAATAATATCCTGAATAATTTACCGAAGCTGTTTTAACTCCTGAATCAGCATTAAATAAATAAAGATTATTGATGGAGAAATTAACGCCAAAACCTTCATTTAATGTATTTAATACCAAAATATTTTTCTTTCGATCATAACCAATTCCTGCACCATATAAGATATTTGAATTTGTTAATGTAATAAAAGGCGCAGTCAATGACTCTGGAGTTCCAGTGTATTTATAAACTTCTTTACCACCACTAAAACTTCCGTTTTTAGCAATAAAAACATCATTTTTAGCCGCTGTAATAGATCCCGGATGCCATGCTCCCCAGCTTCCGTAAGCCTGAAAACCTAATGGAATTTCTTTTACTTCAAGAGTATTTGAATCTATACTGATAAGATTTTTACCTCCTGCTGCCCATACTTTTTTATCGTCGGTAACTGCAAATCCTAAAACCATACCCGGAATCGTTTTTTCGATCGCCAATGTCGAAGCATTAATAACAATCACGCCTTTTGAAGCAGACAATGCAAAAACATAACCGTTAGACTTCACGATATCTCCTACCTGACCGGTAATACCATCAATTTGTCCGCTCACTTCCATTGTATTAAGATTAAGCTTAAATATCCCTTTACTCGAAGTCAAAAGAGCCTGATTTTCATCAATACCTACTACTGCACGCCAGTCGTTTCCACCTTTAGCCGCAATTCTTTTTTCTTCTTTAAGCGAATAAGCATCAGCAACTACCACTGGTCCACCAACTTTAGCAACTAAAAATAGTTTTTCATTAATGATCGTTCCAAATTCTAGTGTAGATGTTGCCGGTTTTAAATCCTTATCCGGATTTACTTTTACAAAAACACTGTCTTCTACTGCTTTTGTATCATATCTGTAAAACCCTACCGTTCCTGTTCCGTGACCAAACCATCCTTCGTTGATCATAAAGAAACCATTTTCATATGCTCCCCATGCATGAATATCATAAGTAAGAGCTACGTTTCCGCCATCATTTTTGGCTATCATTGTAATTTTAAAATCTCCTCTTGTTTCCGGTTTAAAGATATAGGTAGAATCAGATCCTACTACTTTTCCGTCTATAGCCCATTCAAAAGAAACATTTTTTCTATCTGCTAATTTTGAGCTTAATTTTAGTGCTTTTCCAACGGTCAAAGTATCTTTTAGCTGCTGTTCGCCTTTTATAACAGGCGGCGCTGTAAAATCATCATCATTATTACACGAAACTGTCAGCAGCATCAAAGAGGCGATTGCAATTAAAGGTTTGGAAAAAAATTGGTTTTTCATTATTAAATATTTAAAAAATTATAGTACTTAAATCTTTAAATCGAAATACAATTTACCCTTTCAAAAGTTATATAAATACACTTTTGTAAAAGCAAAACATCTTGTACATCGATACGTTTTAATGATTTTTTTAATGAAGAAAAAAAATGAATCGAATACAAAAACACTCCGAAGGAAATTGTTTTGACGATATCATATTTGCAGAAAAAAAATCTCATAAACTCTATTTTTGGCTTACGAGAATAGAATAACTAAACCATACATGATCACACAAAGTGAAATGTATTGTTCTTAATTCAAGCTTCAATCCCCGAAAGCTATTTATTACTATAAAAATGGCAGGTCTTCTGACTTGCTCCCTACACCCAGCCTTCCCTTTCAAAATGAAAAGTGACGTATTAAAGGGTTTCAGTTAATGAGCTTACAGCTGCGGGACAGTTTTGGATTTACACCAAATTCCCTTTTAATGTCAATATTGTATCAATACGACAACCATTTTCTGTTCTAAAATTTGAGCTGCAAAACTAGTGTTTTCTTTCGTAACAAAGCAAGAGTTCTTTATTTTAAAGGCCTTGAGCATTGCAGCAAACTATAGCTTATTCGATTTTTAAAGCTTTGATTTACCGAATAAATGTTAAATCAACAAATAAACACTATTTGTTAAAAAAGTATCAAATAAATAAAAAATTATCTTTTATATTCGTGAAAAAATATTTAATAGTTTTAATTATTACCAAGTATACAAATTAGTTTATGAGTAAAACTTCTACAAAAGGCATCTGGAAAGTAATTTCAGCCTCATCAATGGGTACTATGATCGAATGGTATGATTTCTATATTTTTGGGAGTTTGGCCGTCGTAATTTCAACTAAATTTTTCCCTAGTGATAATCCCACTGCGGCTTTTTTGTCCACATTAGCCACTTTTGCTGCCGGATTTGTTGTGAGACCATTTGGAGCTTTATTTTTTGGGAGACTGGGAGATATTATTGGCCGAAAATATACTTTTATGGCCACTTTATTATTAATGGGAGGTTCTACTTTTTTAATAGGATGTATCCCGAGTTACGAAACGATTGGTTTTATGGCGCCCTTATTAGTATTAATTCTGCGTTTATTGCAAGGATTAGCGCTTGGTGGAGAATACGGAGGTGCAGCGACTTATGTAGCCGAACATGCTCCAGTCGGACAAAAAGGATACTGGACTTCCTGGATTCAAACTACCGCTACAGTTGGTTTATTTATTTCGTTAATGGTTATTCTGGCAACCAAAAATGTGCTTTCTCCTGAAGATTTTGACTCCTGGGGATGGCGTGTTCCGTTTTGGGTTTCGATTGTTATGGTAGGCGTTTCTTATTTAATTCGTAAAAACATGGACGAATCTCCGGTTTTTGCCAAAGCTAAAAAAGAAGGTACAACCAGTACAAACCCTCTAAAAGAAAGTTTCGGGAACAGATACAACCTCAAGTTTGTTTTACTCGCTTTATTTGGAGCCACAATGGGGCAAGGTGTTGTTTGGTACACGGGACAGTTTTATGCGATGAGTTTTATGAAAACCGTAATGAATATCGATTCATCGCAGGTAGATGGATTATTAGGTATTGCACTATTATTAGGTACTCCGTTTTTTATTTTCTTTGGATGGCTGAGCGACAAAATAGGACGAAAATATATTATGATGGGCGGTATGCTTCTTGCCATTTTATTCTACAGACCTATTTACAAAATGATGTACAATACCACAGATGTAAGCTACAAAACTGAACTAACTCAGGCCACAAAAGAAACAATCGAGGTCAATAAAGACAACGATTCTATCTATACCACACATAAAGAATATACCGACGGAACTTCTTTTTTACAGAAAAAGACGCATTTTTCAGGCAAAAAAGATGATCAGATTACTACTTCGATTGCTATCAATTCAAGCGATGAATGGACTTTAATTTTCTTAGTTTTCATTCAGGTTTTATTTGTTACGATGGTATACGGACCTATCGCGGCATTTTTGGTCGAAATGTTTCCAACAAAAATCAGATACACCTCGATGTCATTGCCTTATCATGTTGGTAATGGTATTTTTGGAGGTTTACTTCCCGCAATTTCTACTTATTTTGTCACACATTCCAAACAAGCCGGAAAAACGGACTTTTATCTCGACGGACTTTGGTATCCTATTATTATAGCTTCAGTCTGTTTTGTAATTGGAATGATTTATATCGATAATAAAAACAAAACCAATCACCTTTAATATTATAAACTATGAATACGATCAAACAAATTTTAGGTGTTTTATGGATTATTCTTGCAGCTGCAGCGGCTTACTTTTGTGTATTTGAATTTGGCTTACCCAAACTCCTGTCAGACCAGCAAGATGATTTAGTTTTTGGAATCATCATCCTTTTTATTCTGACTCCTCTTATTGTTTTAGGATTAGGAACATTTGGTTATTTTGCCGTGATTGGAGAATACAATGATAAGAAGAGATAAGAAAAACTACAAACAAAAACCAGAAAAGGGCTGTCTATTATATAGAGCAGCCCTTTTGCATTACTAACCAAACCAAAATCTTTACTTAGCAAGTATATCTTAAAAAGGGCCATCTCAAAGAGATAGCCCTTTTTTAATTATCAGAAAACATTAGTTTTTTGTAATCGTGTATTTTTTTCCAATAAAATCAACAACGATTGTATAATCTCCTGCAACAGCAACTGGAATATTAGCTCCTCCGGCTTCTAATGATAAATTATTACCATCGTCACCAAAGTTAGTATCCCATTTATCGTCAAGTCTGAATTTGTACTCCCCAACTACCAATGGTCCTGTATAGGAGTATGTTTTAGTTGCTAAATCATACTCTAGATTTGTATCCGGATCATTCCATCCATTAGGCGTTGCAGAACCAATCATTCCCCAATTGTCCCAGGCAGAATAAGAAGTAACAGCTATTTTGATCACATTTGAATACTGAACAATACCTCTTGTCCCAACATACGATTTAACACGAATATCAGCATCCTGAGATTCAAAAGCCGTTAATCCGGCATTAAGCGCTGCTGCATTAAGCTCTCCACTTGTTACCGCTACCTTATTTGTTGTTGTTACAGAAACTACAACTACATCTTTAAAGTCTGTTCCTGATTTTGCCATTTGAAGTTCATAACTTACAGGTGTAGATTCACCTTGATATTGCGCAGCATCCCATGTAAAGGTCGCAACTACTTCATTAGGTGTTAATTTATCAAGAACAAAAACTGATCCTTCAGCAGGAATTGCCAGTACAGCTGCCTTTGATGGCGTTACAACGGTAAGATCATCATCTGAATCACAAGCTGTAGCTGATATAAATAACAGTGCAAATACACTTAGTTTTAATATATTTTTCATATTTCTCGGATTAAGATGAATAGCCTGGATTTTGAGTTAACTGTGAATTCGCTTGTAATGCACTTGTAGGGATTGGGTACAAGTTGTAAGTTTCAGGAATTGCAACTCCATCTTTTACTCCACCTTTCCAAGGCCATAAATAAGATCCTCCAGTGAATTTTCCAAATCGAATTAAATCTTGTCTTCTGTGTCCTTCAAGGTTTAATTCTCTACCTCTTTCTTTCAAAATGAAATCAAGGTTTAATTCTCCTGCATTTATTTCTAAAGCATGAGATCTTGTTCTTACTTTATTTACATATTCTAAAGCTAATCCTGCTGAACCTCCACTTGCTCCTCTTACCACACATTCAGCATACATTAAATAAGCATCAGATAATCTGAACAAAGGAAAATCTGTATTCGCAAAACTTGTTGCATTAGTAGTTCCAACAAAGTTTTTATTTGTAAATTTTACACTAGGATAACCGTCTGTCCATTTTTTATAATCATTCATCTCGTATGAATGTCCTGTAGTAAAGAATAATTTTGCTCTGTCATCTTTAGAATCAACAAGATCTCCATTATTAAACAATCCATACCAGGCTTTTGTAGCTCTGTGACCACTCCAGCCATCAGTTGCACCATAAGTATTAGGATTCATTGTTTCTGTACTTAAATTTCCATTGATGATGTAAGTTGTGTTACCATAACCCTGACTTACCACTGCATCTGCAATTAAAGTATAGATAATTTCCGGTGAAGTATTGTTGTCTCCTGAAAATACACTTGCAAAACTTGGAGCAAGAGTATAACCACCTTCGTCGATTACTTTTTTAGAGTACAATAAAGCATCATCATATCTTTGAGTACCTGTATACACTTCTGCATTTAGGTATAATTTTGCCAAAAGCATTCTTACTACATTTTTATCTGCTTTACCGTAAGATTTTGTTGCTGTAATAGTACCTTCAACTTCTTTTAATTCAGATTCTATAAAAGCAAAAAGTTCTTTTCTTGTTGATTCCTTTTTCGGAGTAGTGGTATTAATATCATCTTCGGTCGTAATAGCTCCTTTACCAAAACAATCTGTTAGGTAATAATAAGATAATGCTCTTAAAAAACGTAATTCAGCAATATGGTTTTCTCTGTCTGGAACTGCTACTTTAGTTGTTTTTAAAATCTGAATCAAATTACTTGACTGAGATATCGTGTAATAAGCCCTGTCGTATAAATATCTAAAGAATTTATTATTCCCATTCCAGCCACTTGTTGTGGTTAACTGGTCTAAACCATCATCTCCCCAACGATTTTTCATGCCATCTGCAGAGAAATCCTGTAAGTTGATTATACTTCTTAAAAATGCAGCTTCTCCCGCATCTTTTGTAGTAACATCACTAGAACCCGGACCATCAGGACCTGAAAGAGCAAAAGTTCCGTAAATTTTAGAAACTAAACCGTCTACAGCATTTGGATCCTGCTCTAAAAGCTTATCCAAAGTCAATTCTACTTTTGGTTCTGTATTTAAGTCATCTACACAAGCAGTGAATAAGAAAAGAACAAAAGCAGCTCCTATAATCTTAAATTTAAATTGATTCATCTTTATATTTTTTTATTAAAAGTCTAAATTCAGACCAAAACTGAAAGTTCTTGATCTTGGATAGAAATTATTATCAATTGCATTGAAATTCTCCGGATCAACCCCTGTATAATCGGTTACAATAAATACATTATTAGCTGAAGCATACAATCTTAAAACAGCACCTTTAATTGCTTTATCAAAATTATATCCAAGAGTAATATTCTGACAACGTAAAAAGCTTGCATCTTCTAAGTAATAATCAGAAAATGGAACGTTTCCGTTAATCGTTTGAAAATCAAATTCAGTATTCAAAACATTCGTTAAACTAGTTGAATTAGCAGGCAATGCCTTATCAATAAATCCAGACTGAAGTTTTCTGGCGTTGTATACTTTTCCTCCTATTTGACCATTGAAAGTAGTTGATAAATCAAACTGTTTGTACGAAGCTGTCAATCCTAAACCGTAGGTCCAGTTTGGTCTTAAAGCCACATAATATCTATCACTATCATTGATAACACCATCTCCGTTTTTATCTACAAAAGCATTTTCAACAGGTCTGTTGTTTGAGTCATAAACTTGTTGAAATACCCAAGCCGAATAAGGTTGTTGTCCAACAGTATTGTAAGCGATCTTTTGTCCTGTTCCTACTGGAATACCTGATGCGTTATCTACGTTTGTAGTTCTGTTATTCAAATCTGTAATTTCACCAATATTATACGCTATATTTCCGTTTAGAGATAAATTGAAATCATCACTATTGATCACTTTTACATTCAAGTTTCCCTCAATACCTTTATTTTTCATGCTTCCCACATTAGAAACAAATTCATTTGTTAAAGCTTGTCCAGGAGCCGCCGAAACTACTGATAGTAAATCTTTTGTATATTTTTGATAGGCATCGATGCTACCTGTAACAATACTTTTTTCAAAAAGATCAAAATCAATACCTACGTTATATGTAGTTGTTTTTTCCCATGTTAAATCCTCATTATAAGGTTTAGCATAATAACCATTTACTCCCGGGATATAAGTACTTGAGCTACTAGTTGGAGCAAATAACGCACTGTAAGGATAAGAACCAGCAACTCCTGTTATATCTTGTTGTCCTGTAATACCGTAACCTAATCTTAATTTTAAGTCTTTGAATGTTTTAGAATCTTTTAAGAATGATTCGTCTTTCATTCTCCATGCAACACCCGCTGCAGGGAAATAACCCCATCTTTTATCTTCTTTAAACAAAGACGATCCATCTGCTCTTAATGTAAACGTAAATAAATATTTGTCTACTAAGTCAAAATTAGCTCTTCCAAAAAACGATTGTAAGTTTCTCTCGTTATAATATCTATTATTGGCATTAGAAGGGTTTGGAGTTGGCTCTCTTAAACCATTTTCAGTACTGTATCTGTAAATTCCCTTGTTTCCGTCAGTTTTAAAATTCTGATAAGAATAACCCGCCTGAGCATCAACTCTTGTCACAAATCCTGTTAAACTTTTGTTGTATACAAAATAAGCATCTAATGTTTTATTTGTAACTGTTTGATCTTCGGCATAATTTAAACCCGGATTAAACACATACGTTGGAGGAGTTGTCGCAGCAGAGTTATCTATTTGATAAGTCTGAATAGCATTATCTGTATATGTTTCTCTAATTTTTGATTTAGATGCTTCGACACCACCATTAACAACAGCTCTTAATGATTCTAAAAATGGCATTTTATAATCTAATTCAATATTTCCTACTAATTTCTGAACTTCTTCAGGACGTGATCGCTGGTTCAGTATTGCTAATGGATTTTGTGCTCCATTTATAGAATTATTAGTATTAAGCAACTGATAATATCCTCCAAATATATTATTTGGTGAATTAGGATCAGCATATGCCGGTTTAGTAGGATCCATTCCTAGAGCGCTACCAATAACAGCATCACCATCTATAGCATTCTTTTTAACCGATATACCTTTAGCATTAACATCAATTTTTAAATGATTATCTAATAAAACTGGCGAAAGTCTAAGAGATCCGGTATATCTTTCAAGATCATTTGTTCTTACAACTCCTTCATTTTTAGCATAACCAACAGAAGCTCTAAATGGAATTTTACCAAATAAGTTTGCTCTTGCACTAAAGTTATTATCAGTAGAGATAGAGGTTCTGTAAATTAAATCCTGCCAATCTGTATTATATAAAGTTCTTCCTTCTATTTGAGGAGTTGCCGGATTATCAACTGCACCACTACCATCAGGAATACCTAACAAATTAGTGTAAGTTGGATGATATTTTTGAATGAAAGATGTAAATTCAGGTCCAGTCATCATATCAACAGGATTATTAACTTTTCCTATTGTTACATTAGATGAAAAAGTGAATTTTGGAGCACCCGAAACACCTCTTTTAGTGGTAACAATAATAACACCGTTAGAGGCTCTTGAACCATAAATAGCTGTAGCTGATGCATCTTTTAAAATCGTAAACGAATCAATATCGTTAGGGTTTATCAATGTTAACGGATTAGAGATTCCTGCCGGATTGGTATTATCAATTGGCACACCATCAATAATAATCAACGGATTGTTGTTACCTGATAATGAACTTCCACCTCTAATTCTAATATTTGGATTTGCATCTGGCATACCACCATCTGTAGTAATTCTAACACCAGAAGCTCTACCTACAAGCAGCTGATCTGCAGAACCAACAGGTCCTTTGTTAAGCTGATTGGCAGATAAAACCGTTACTGCACCTGTAGCATCTTTTTTCTTAACAGTACCGTAACCTACTTGTACCACAACTTCTTTAAGCTGATTGGTATCTTCTTCTAAAGAAATCGATATAGTTTTTTGACCATTAAAAACTACAGTTGACGTTTTGTATCCAATAAATGAAACCAAAATTTTGTCTCCATTTTTTAAATTAGATAACTGAAATTTACCGTCAAAATCTGTTGATGATCCGCCTGGAGCACCCTGTACATTTACATTTACTCCCGGGATTGGTTGCCCCGTTGCCACATCGGCAACTGTTCCTGTTAAGGTACTTTGAGCTAGCACACTAAACGGTAACAGTAGGAATAAAAATAACAACTTTTTGTAAATTGTTTTCATACTTTTTGTTTAAATTAGTTTGAGTTTTTGATTGTTAGTTAAGTTTTTAATTTTACTTCGAATTTCAAAATTATGAATTTATTAACATGCTCGACCAGAGACCATTTTAATTGAGTTACGAAAACGTGGTAGTGTTGAAAACTTTCTATTTTTTGTAATCTTTTCAGTCAAAAAATGACAAATCAAAAAATAAAAGATACCTTTATTAATAATTAGATTTTTTTCGATAATTCTTATGAAACGCAAAATCACCCTAAAACAGATCGCAAGAGAACTTGACGTATCTATTTCAACTGTCTCAAAATCACTCCGAAACAGCTTAGAAATAGGAGAAGAAACACGTCTTAAAGTTCAGGCTTTTGCAAAGTTTTACAACTATAAACCCAACAACATTGCCCTTAGTTTAAAAAACCGAAAAACCAAAAGTATTGGTATTATCATTCCGGAAATTGTACATTATTTTTTCTCTACTGTAATCAACGGAATTGAACAAGTGGCCAACGAACATGGATATAGTGTTGTCATTTGTTTATCTGATGATTCTTTCGATAAAGAAGTTTTAAATATGGAAATGCTGGCCAACGGAAGTATCGATGGTTTTATCATGTCGCTTTCTAAAGAAACCCAATACAAAGGTGACTTTCACCATATTACCGAAGTTATCAATCAAGGAATGCCCGTTGTAATGTTCGATCGCGTGACCAACGACATTTTATGTGATAAAGTGATTATTGATGATAAAGCTGCCGCTTACGAAGCCGTTCAGAGTTTGATTGATAATGGCCGAAAAAAGATTGCGCTTGTTACAACCGTCGACTATGTAAGTGTTGGAAAACTAAGAACCGATGGTTACGAAAAAGCACTTCTTGACAACGGATTACCATTTAACGAAGATTTAATCATTAAAATTGAAGACGTAGATACTTGCGAAATTACCATTAGCCAGCTTTTACACGACAGAGCTTTTGATGCTGTTTTTGCTGTAAACGAGCTTTTTGCCGTAACAATCATTAAAACAGCCAATAAAATGGGACTTAAAGTTCCCGAAGATCTTGCCGTAATCGCTTTTACTGACGGAATTATTTCTAAATATTCTACTCCAACCATTACAACAGTAAGCCAAAGTGGCGAAAAAATGGGTAATAAAGCAGCTAAAATGCTGATCGAAAGACTCGAAGCTGAGCATGATGATGACGATGAAGAAAACGAAAATTACACCACAGAAGTTATAGAAACACATTTGATAGAAAGAGAATCTACTGACTAATTTTCTTAAAATCAACATATTCTAAAGCCATAAATGTTATTTATGGTTTTTTTATGCTTTGAATTAAAAAAATAATTAATACTTTTACGCCTGCTCAAAGCTTTTACTTTTACTTCGAAACCATAAGTAAGTTTTGATAAGCAAAGCGCTTATCGTCTAATTATTTTTTTAATTACGATAATGGAAAAGCGTAAATTAAGTTTCTGGGAAATTTGGAACATGAGTTTCGGTTTCTTGGGAATACAAATGGGGTTTGCACTTCAGAATGCAAATGCCAGCAGAATTCTTCAAATTTTTGGTGCCGACGTACATGAATTATCATGGTTCTGGATTATTGCTCCCCTTATGGGATTAATAGTACAGCCAATCATTGGTCATTATAGCGACAAAACCTGGGGACGGTTCGGAAGACGAAAGCCCTTTTTTCTTGTTGGCGCAATCTTAGCTTCAGTTGGATTAATTTTAATGCCCCAAGCCAATATTTTCATTTCTATATTACCTGCCTTATGGGTTGGAGCCGGAATGTTAATGATTATGGACGCATCTTTCAATATCGCTATGGAGCCTTTTCGCGCTTTAGTTGGTGATAATTTAAGAACAGATCAGCGTACTGCAGGTTTTAGTATTCAAACTTCATTAATTGGTTTTGGCGCTGTAATCGGTTCAGCATTACCGTATGTTTTAACTAAGTACTTTCACGTTTCAAACAGTACAGTTCCGGGAAGTGTTCCATTAAATCTGACTCTTTCTTTTATCATTGGAGCGGCAGTTTTAATTGGTTCAATTTTAGTAACCTTGTTTACAACAAAAGAATATTCGCCAGAAGAATTAGCCAATTTTGAAGACCCTCAAAGTGAAGTCGATGTTCCTTCTGAAGAAAAATCTAAACTTTCAGACATTTTTACAGACTTTGCAAAAATGCCAACAACTATGCGTCAGCTAAGTTGGGTACAGTTTTTCTCCTGGTTTGGATTATTTGGCATGTGGGTTTTTACAACTCCGGCCATTGCACATCACATTTACGGATTGCCTTTAAGCGACACTTCAAGCCAGCAATATCAGGACGCGGGAGATTGGGTTGGAATTCTGTTTGGAGTTTATAATTTAGTTTCTGCTATTATTGCACTGTTTTTCCTGCCTTACATCGCTAAAAAAATCGGACGAAAATCAACTCATGCCGTTTCATTAATCATTGGAGGAATCGGATTGATTTCGATTTATTTCATGCCAAATGAAGATTGGGTTGTATTACCAATGATTTTAGTTGGAGTTGCCTGGGCTAGTATTTTGGCTATGCCTTATGCCATTCTTGCAGGATCAATTGCACCTAAAAAAATGGGAGTTTACATGGGAATCTTCAACTTTTTTGTTGTGATTCCGCAAATTGTAAACGCGCTTATTGGAGGTCCAATTGTAAAGTATCTTTATAATGGCGATGCAATTTATGCCCTAATTACAAGCGGAGTAAGTTTTTTAATCGCGGCTCTTTTAGTTTACAAAGTAAAAGATGTAGACGACACTATTCAAAAATCATAAGAACATCTCTAATATAATGAACAAAAAAGCATTCATATTCGACCTTGATGGCGTAATCGTTGATACCGCCAAATATCATTTTTTAGCTTGGCAGAAAATTGCAAAAGCATTAAATATAAATTTTACACATGAAAATAACGAATTATTAAAAGGTGTAAGCCGTGTACGTTCGTTAGATATCATTCTTGAATTAGGAAATGTTCAGGCTTCGCAGGAAGACAAAGATAAATGGCTGATTCAAAAAAATGAAGATTACTTATCTTATTTGGTTGATATGGATGAAAGTGAGATTCTTCCGGGAGTTTTTAAAACGCTACAACTATTAAAAGAAAAAAATCAGGGAATTGCTTTGGGATCTGCGAGTAAAAATGCCAGACCAATCCTTGAGAAAACAGGAATCATTTCGTATTTCGATGTTATTGTTGACGGAAACGACGTTACCAATGCCAAACCAGATCCGGAAGTTTTCCTGAAAGCGGCTCAATTATTAAACATTGATCCAAAAGATGCCATTGTATTCGAAGATTCTGTTGCAGGAATCCAGGCTGCAAATATTGGCGGAATGGTAAGTGTAGGAATTGGTGAGGAAACAATTTTACATGAAGCCCAATACATTTTTAAAGATTTTACGGTAATCGACGAAAGCTTTATCGACAAGTTAATCCAGTAGAAAATGTGACAATTAGAGAATGTTTCAATAGCAAATGAGATAATTTACTACAACTGAATTATCCAATTGAAATAAACTCAAAAGCAATTAAAAATCATCAATCAAAATAGTAAAACAATCAGCAATTAGAAAAATAAAATTAGAAAACGTCAACCAAATAATGATCTAATTGACACATTATCTAATTATCTAATTGCCCAATTATCTAATTAAAGAAAAAATGAATCAAGATTATATAAAACCAGACAACTGGTCCATCATAGAAGAAGGATTTGATGCCGAAAGAGTAAAGTCGTCTGAAAGTCTTTTCAGTATCGGGAACGGTGCTATGGGACAACGTGCCAATTTTGAAGAAACGTATTCTGGCGAAACTTTTCAGGGAAGCTACATTGCCGGAATTTATTATCCGGACAAAACAAAAGTAGGCTGGTGGAAAAACGGATATCCAAAATATTTTGCAAAAGTTCTTAATGCTCCAAACTGGATTGGAATTGACGTTGAAATCAACGAAGAAAATCTTGATTTAAATACTTGTAGTGAGGTTAGAAACTTTCGTAGAGAATTGAATATGAAGGAAGGATGGTACAATCGTTCTTTTGAAGCTACGCTGAAAAACGGAACCGAAATTGCCGTAAACATTCGTCGTTTTCTTTCTTTAGATTTAGATGAAGCCGGAATTATCAAATTCGAAATTACGCCTTTAAACAAAGATGCAAAAATTGTTTACAAACCTTATGTTGATGCCGGAGTGACAAACGAAGATGCCAACTGGGAAGAAAAATTCTGGGAACCTCTTGAAGTTAAAAAAGGTACAAACGAAGCTTTTGTAACGGCTCAGACGTTTAAAACGCATTTTAAAGTGACTACTTTTATGCACAATACGATTTTGGCAAACGATGAAGACATTCATGTTTCGCCTTCTACAATCGATTCAACTGCAGATAAAGTTCAGTATACTTACGGAACTATTATTGCTAAAGGACAAACCTCAGCAATTCAAAAAATTGGTGGATATACGGTTTCTTTAAACCACGATAATACTTTGGCTGCAGCCGAAAAAACGATAAAGTCTGCCCTTCATTCAGGATACGATGCTTTGCTTCAAAATCAAATTGATGCTTGGGCAAAAATCTGGGAAATGTCAGATATTACCATCGATGGCGATGTAAAAGCACAACAAGGAATTCGTTTCAATATCTTCCAATTAAATCAAACGTATTTAGGAAAAGATTCTCGTTTGAATATCGGACCAAAAGGTTTTACCGGAGAAAAATACGGCGGATCTACTTATTGGGATACTGAGGCGTATTGTATTCCGTTTTATATGGCTACAAAAGATCAGCAAGTTGCGAGAAACTTATTGACTTACCGTTTCAATCAATTGGACAAAGCGATCGAAAATGCTAAAGATAATTTAGGTTTCAAAAATGGCGCGGCTTTGTATCCAATGGTGACCATGAATGGTGAAGAATGCCACAACGAATGGGAAATCACACACGAAGAAATCCACAGAAACGGAGCGATTGCTTTTGCGATTTACAACTATTACCGTTATACTGGCGATTACTCTTATATTCCAGAAAAAGGATTAGAAGTTTTGATTGGAATTGCGCGTTTTTGGCACCAAAGAGCTTCTTTCTCAAAAGAAAAAAATCAGTATGTGATTTTGGGAGTTACAGGTCCAAACGAATACGAAAACAACATCAACAATAATTTCTACACCAATTATATTGCAAAATGGTGTATTGATTTTGCATCCGAACAAATTACAAAAGTGGCTTCAGAATATGCCGCAGATCACAAACGCATTTTAGAAAAAGTAAATCTTGCTGAGGCTGAAATTCAGGAATGGAAAAAAGTGGCTGACAATATGTATTTCCCTAAATCTGAAGAATTGGGAGTTTATCTACAACAAGATGGTTTCTTAGACAAAGATTTAGTTCCGGTAAAAGATTTAGATCGTTCACAAAGACCAATCAATCAAAAATGGTCCTGGGATCGTGTTTTACGTTCGCCTTACATCAAACAAGCCGACGTTTTACAATGTTTTTATTTTTTTGAAGATCATTTTTCTAAAGAAGAATTAAAACGCAATTTCGAATTTTACGAATCCTTTACCGTACACGAAAGTTCGCTTTCACCTTGCGTACACTCGATTCAGGCTGCCCATTTAGATAAAATGGATATGGCTTATACTTTCTACTTAAGAACTTCTCGTCTTGATCTTGATGATTATAACAAAGAAGTTGAAGAAGGTTGTCACATTACCTCAATGGCCGGAACCTGGATGAGTATTGTAGAAGGTTTTGGGGGAATGCGTGTTAAAAATGACCAACTGCATTTTTCTCCAAAAATTCCAAAAGAATGGAAAGGGTATTCTTTTAAAATTAATTTCAGAAACCAAATTTTAAAAGTAGCTGTAAATCATAACGAAACAACATTTACCGTAGATGGCGACCAAGATTTAACAATTATCGTAAACGGAAATCCTGAAATTGCAAGTAAATTTGTACAAATAAATTAATTACATAAAACTAAAAAACATGAAAAACTTATTTTTCGCAAGTTTAATCTTGTTTGCTTTTAGCTCGATTGCAGAGGCACAACAATTAAAATCACCCGAAGGCAAGTTCGTAATGGAATTTTCTCTTCAAAACGACGGAACTCCAACGTACAATTTAAAATACAAAAATAAGGAAGTTGTAAAAACCAGTAAATTGGGTATTGAACTTAAAGATGACAAGAAATCTTTATTGAACGATTTTACTGTTGTTGATACTAAAACTTCCACTTTTGATGAAACCTGGAAACCGGTTTGGGGAGAAGTAGATCATATTAGAAATCATTATAATGAATTGGCTGTTACTTTAAATCAAAAAGGAACAGACAGACAAATCGTAATTCGTTTCCGTTTATTTGATGATGGTTTAGGATTTAGATATGAATTCCCGGCACAAAAAAATCTGACTTATTTTATTATTAAAGAAGAAAGATCTCAATTTGCCATGACTGGAGATCATACTGCTTTCTGGATTCCTGGAGATTATGATACTCAGGAATACGATTATACAAAATCGAAATTATCTGAAATTAGAGGATTATCTGAAAAAGCATATACCGCAAACGTATCGCAAAAAAACTTTTCTCCAACAGGAGTTCAGACTTCTTTGATGTTGAAAACGAATGACGGAATCTACATCAACTTGCACGAAGCTGCTTTGATCAACTATTCGTGTATGCACCTGAATCTTGATGACAAAAACATGACTTTTACTTCTTGGTTAACACCGGATGCAAAAGGAGACAAAGGTCATATGCAAGCCCCAAATCATTCGCCTTGGAGAACAATTATGGTTAGCGATGATGCAAGAGAAATCCTGGCTTCAAAAATGACGTATAACTTAAACGATCCATCAAAAATTGAAAATACTTCTTGGATTAAACCTGTAAAATACATTGGTGTTTGGTGGGAAATGATTACAGGAAAAAGTTCTTGGTCGTATACAAATGATTACCCAACAGTTCAGTTAGGAGTTACAGATTTCTCTAAAGCAAAACCAAACGGAACGCACGGAGCAAACAATGCTAACGTAAAAAAATACATTGATTTTGCTGCTGCAAATGGTTTCGATGCTGTTTTGGTTGAAGGATGGAACGAAGGCTGGGAAGACTGGTTTGGACACTCAAAAGATTATGTTTTTGATTTTGTAACACCTTATCCTGATTTTGACGTAAAAGGTTTGCACGAATATGCAAAATCTAAAGGTGTAAAAATGATCATGCACCACGAAACTTCAGGTTCTGTTCGTAACTACGAGCGTCACATGGATGCTGCTTATAAATTCATGAATGACAACGGATATGATGCTGTAAAAAGCGGTTATGTTGGAGATATTTTACCTCGTGGTGAAAACCATTACAATCAGTGGATTGTAAACCATTACCAATATGCAATCGAAAAAGCAGCTGACTATAAAATTATGGTAAATGCTCACGAGGCAGTTCGTCCAACCGGAATTGCAAGAACATACCCGAATTTAATTGGAAATGAAGCAGCAAGAGGTACAGAATATCAAGCTTTTGGAGGTTCTAAACCAAATCACGTAACAGTTTTACCATTTACAAGATTAATTGGAGGTCCAATGGATTATACTCCTGGAATCTTCGAAATGGATATCAGCAAAATGAATCCTGATAACAAGTCTCATGTAAACAGCACCATTGCAAATCAATTGGCTTTATACGTTACCATGTACAGTCCGTTACAAATGGCTGCGGATACTCCAGAGAATTATAACCGTTTTCCGGATGCATTCCAATTTATTAAAGATGTAGCTGTAGACTGGTCAGAAAGTAAATATATTGAGGCTGAACCAGGCGATTTTATCACTGTTGCCCGTAAAGCAAAAGGAACAAACAACTGGTTTGTTGGTAATGTAAACGGAGAAACTCCTCGTACATCAAACATCGATTTCAGTTTCCTTGAAAAAGGTAAAAAATATACCGCTACAATTTATGCTGATGCAAAAGATGCGCATTACAAAACAAATCCGCAAGCTTATACTATCAAGAAAATTGCCATAACAAACAAATCAAAATTATCGCAGTTATCTGCTCCAGGCGGAGGTTATGCTATTAGCATTATCGAAACCAAATAAATAATTTAATTAATCCTATAAGAAATGTAAGTTCATTTAAAATTAAAATCTCTCAGTTTTTTTTCTTAAGTATTCTTACATTTTTTATATGGTTTAAATTCTTCTTTACTATGAATATCCAAAAAACAACACTAAACCTCAACCATTCATTCTATACAATAATCTTATTTGTTTTATTGTTTTCTGCTTCCGCGAAAGCGCAAATCCAGAAAGTAGAGCCGCCATTTTGGTACGCAGGAATGAAAAATCCCGAACTACAGATCATGTTCTACGGAAAAAATATTGCACAATATGAAGCTTCGGTTTCAAACAATGTCAAGATTAAAAACGTAGAAAAAACAGAAAACCCGAATTATCTTTTCGTAACCATTGATACGCAAAACTTAAAAGCTTCAGAATTGGTTTTCTCTTTCAAAACAAAAAACAAAGTTGCTTTTACGCAGAAATATTCGCTTAAAGAAAGAAGAGCAAACTCTGCAGACAGAAAAAGTTACGATGCATCGGATATGATTTACTTAATCATGCCGGATCGTTTTGCTAACGGAAATCCGAAAAACGACAGTAATGCTGCTTTAACAGAAAAAGGAAATCGTCAAGATCCAAGCGGACGTCACGGTGGAGATATCGAAGGAATCATCAAAAACTTAGATTATATTTCGTCTCTTGGTGCAACTACAATCTGGAGCACGCCTTTATGCGAAGACAACGACAAACAGCATTCGTATCATACTTACGGACAATCTGATGTTTACAAAATCGATCCCCGTTACGGAACAAACGATGATTACGCTCGTTTATCTGCAGAAATGCATAAAAAGAATATGAAACTGGTTATGGATTATGTTACCAATCACTGGGGAATCACGCATTGGATGATTCAGGATTTACCAACAAAATCCTGGATCAATCAATTCGAAAACTACACTCAAACGCACCACCGTCGTGAAGTGATTACAGACATTCACGCTTCAAAAGTAGATCAGGAAGTTTGTGTTGATGGCTGGTTTGTACCTTCAATGCCGGATTTGAATTTAAGAAATCCTTTGGTAGCAAAATACTTAACGCAAAACGCAATCTGGTGGATAGAATTTGCCAATCTTGACGGATTTAGAGTGGACACTTACAATTATTCTGACGCTACTGCAATGGCAAATTGGGCAAAAGCTATTACAACAGAATATCCAAATTTTAATATCGTTGGAGAAATCTGGATGCACAATCAGGCAAATTTGGCGTATTGGCAAAAAGACAGCAAAATTGGCGCGATTGAAAATTACAATTCGAATTTACCAAGTGTAATGGATTTTACTCTACAAGATCAAATTGGTTCTGCTTTTAACGAAAGTGAAGCAACATGGGATAACGGAATGATTAAATTCTATAATAATTTTGCTTTAGACTACTTATATCCAAATACGAACAGCCTTTTAGTTTTTGCCGAAAATCACGACACAGACCGTATTAATCATACGTATAAATACGATTTTACGAAATACAAATTGGTCATGACTTTATTAGCAACCGTTCGAGGAATTCCGCAATTGTATTACGGTTCAGAAATTGGAATGGGCGGCGACAAAGGAAAAGGCGGCGACGCTGACATTCGTCAGGACTTTCCTGGTGGATGGGCTGGCGATAAAAACAATGCGCTAACCGCAGCAGGAAGAACTCCTGAACAGGCAAAATATTTCGATTTCACTTCAAAATTATTCAACTGGAGAAAATCGAATGAAGCGGTTCACTTCGGAAAAATGACACATTATATTCCGGAAAACAATAATTATGTTTATTTTAGATATACTGATGCTAAAACCGTAATGGTAGTTTTCAATAACAACGCTACAGCACAAACCATCAAAACAAATCGTTTTAAAGAAAACATCAAAAACTTTAAATCAGGTAAAGATGTTTTGACGGGAAAAACATTCGATTTAGCTTCTGAAATTAGTTTAGAACCAAAATCAGCTATTGTTTTAGAATTGGAATAATTTTTTTAATACAACGTATATCGTAGAGACGCACTGCTGTGTGTCTCCCGCAAAGTATTTTCCGCCACGAATTCACGAATTATTGTTTAATAAAATTCGTGAATTCGTGGCGTTTTTTTTACTAATAGCTATGTTTAAATGATCTGTCATTTATTTTGATCTAAATCGAAAGAATAAAAATCTATGTTTCTATGTGTTAAAAAAATTACACACAGGATTCACAACACTATAAAATAATAATTCGTGAATTCGTGGCTAATTTCTTTTTCTACAAATTACAAATGCATGTTAAATTTGAGATAATTAAGAAAATAAACTTTCCTTTTTTTATCTTTAATATTCTGACTTAAATCAGTTGCAATGGATAATGACAATACTTTGAAAGTTCCTTTCGTTTGGGAAGGAGCAAATGTTTACTTTTTACTTACAGATCGTTTTTATAACGGAGATACTTCAAACGATTTAAACTTTAACCGAACCAAAACTCCCGGAAAATTACGCGGTTTTGAAGGCGGAGACCTAATCGGAATTATCAAAAAAATAGACGAAGGTTACTTTAATCAATTAGGAATAAATGTTATTTGGCTGACGCCGATTGTAGAGCAAATTCACGATGGTGTTGATGAAGGAACCGGACTTAGTTATGGCTATCACGGCTATTGGGCAAGGGACTGGACCTCTTTAGATCCTAACTTTGGCACAAAAGAAGATCTTGCCAATTTAGTCAAAAAAGCACATGAAAAAGGCATCAGAATCATGCTTGACGGTGTTATCAATCATACCGGACCTGTGACTCCCGAAGATCCTATGTGGCCTGAAGACTGGGTAAGAACCGGAGTTGTTTGTGATTACAAATCATTCGAAAATACTACAATGTGTACCTTAGTAGATAATCTGCCGGATGTGAGAACCGAAAGTGATCAGGAAGTACCAATACCCTTTTTTTTAATCGAAAAATGGAACAAGGAAGGCCGCTATGAAAAAGAAATTGCTTCAATCAATGAATTTTTCAGAAGAACCGGCTATCCCAGAACGCCCAAATATTACATCATAAAATGGTTAACAGATTATATTCTGGAATTTGGAATTGACGGTTACAGGTGTGATACTGTAAAACATACTGAAGAAATTGTTTGGGTCGATTTTAAAAAAGAATGTGACTATGCTTTTGAAACCTGGAAAAAACACCATCCTTTACAGGTTTTAGATCAAACCCCATTTTATACTATTGCAGAAGTTTACGGTTATGAAATCAGCGGCGGACAAGATTATGATTTTGGTGATCGAAAAGTAAATTATTTTCAACATGGTTTTAACAGCATGATCAATTTTGAGTTTAAACTCGATGCTCAAAACGATTATGAAGCAATATTCTCTAAATATTCAGACAAACTTCAAAATGAATTAAAAGAATATAGCGTTCTTAATTATGTATCGTCGCACGATGATCCCGATCCTTTTGATGCGCATCGTAACCGAACTTTCGAATCCGGAACCAAATTATTGCTTTCTCCCGGAATGTCTCAGGTGTATTATGGTGACGAATCTGGTCGTGCTCTAATTATAGAAGGTACACAAGGCGATGCTACTTTACGATCTTTCATGAACTGGGATGATATTCAAAACAATCCTGAAACACAAAGAATACTCTGGCATTGGCAGAAACTAGGGCAATTTCGAAGAAATCATCCTGCAGTTGGCGCAGGAATCCACAACATGATTTCAGCAAAACCATATATTTTCTCCAGAAGTTATACAAATGGAAATTATACCGATCAGGTTGTAATTGGTTTAGATCTTGGCGTTGGTCTAAAAGAACTTCCCGTAGCATCTATTTTTCAGGATGGAACAAAATTAAGAGATGCTTTTTCTGGTGAAGAAACAGAAGTTCAGGACGGAAAAGCATTTGTACATTCTGAATTTGGACTTGTTTTATTGGAACTTGCTTAACCGCAACGAACGCTAAGACATTCGCAAAGGTCGCAAGGTTTTAGCCACAGATTAAAACGATTAAAATGATTTTAAAAATCTGCGCTAGTCTTTTTAATCTGTGGCTAACTTTTTTTTCTAATTCTTACTGCTGTGATTAAGCTTGTAAAAATCTTTCTCCCGCAGATTTTGGAGATAATGCAGATTAAAAAATCTATATCTAAAGATTATTTGTAAATATATTCTGAAAAAATCTGCTCTATCTGCAAAATCTGCGTGAAACAAAAAATCATTTTAATCTGTGGCTAACTTTTTATCTAATCCTTACGACCTTTGCGTAAAACTTTGCGACCTTTGCGGTTAAACGGTTAAACTCTCCATACATGCTAAAAATAGCTCATCGCGGTGCCAAAGGATACGAACCTGAGAATACGCTAAAGTCTTTTCAAAAAGCATTAGACTTAAATGCTGACGGAATCGAACTCGATGTTCACCTTAGTTCTGACGGATATCTAATAGTCATTCACGATGAAACCATCGACAGAACAGCCAACGGCAAAGGTTTAGTAAACAATTTTTCTTTAGCTGAATTGAAGACGTTTTTAATTGATGAAAAATATCAAATACCAACTTTAAACGAAGTATTTGATTTGGTAAACAAAAAATGCCTCATCAATATTGAGCTAAAAGGTTTAGGAACTGCGAGTAAAGTTGTTACATTAATCGAAAAATATATTGCTGATAAAAACTGGAATTACGGTCATTTCATCGTTTCAAGTTTTGAATGGAATATGCTACAAGAAACATCAAATCTAAATTCAAATATTGCAATTGGAGTTTTAACAGAAGAAGATATAGATAAAGCTGTGGCTTTCGCCGAATTAATACAAGCAGAAGCCATTAATCCCGATTATCAGTTATTGAATGCTGAAAACGTAAAACAAATACAAGAAAAAGGTTTTCTTGTTTTACCCTGGACAGTTGACAAAGAAGAAGACATTCAAAGAATAAAAAGCTATAATGTAGACGGAATCATCAGTGATTTTCCAGATAGATTATAATTAAAAGAATAGCCACAGATTTCACAGATTTTCACAGATTTTCCAATCCTTTTAATCTGTAAAATCTGTGGCAAAAAAGAAAAACCACAAGATTTAAAATTTGTGCGAATTCGTGCAATTCGTGGCAAAAAAAAGTGGCAAAAAAATAAAATATGATCAAAAATTTCGACATAATCATTGTTGGCGGAGGCGCTGCAGGATTTTTTACAGCGATTAACATTGCAGAGAAAAATCCAAAACTTAAAATTGCCATTTTAGAAAGAGGGAAAGAAGTACTCTCTAAAGTTCGTGTTTCCGGGGGTGGAAGATGCAATGTAACACACGCTTGTTTTGAACCGAATGAACTGGTTAAATTTTATCCGCGTGGCGAAAAAGAACTTCGTGGACCTTTTCATCAGTTTTGTTCAGGAGATACCATCGAATGGTTCGAAAAACATGGAGTAGAACTTAAAATTGAAGATGACGGGAGAATGTTTCCAGTTTCGAATTCTTCTCAAACCATAATAGATTGTTTCTTAGAAGCTACCGGAAAATTAGGTATTAAAGTATTAACGGGTCAAAGTGTACAATCGATTTTTAAAGCTGAAAATCACTGGAAAATTGATACGCAGGACGAAAATTACGCTACAGAAAAACTAGTTCTGGCGACAGGAAGTAATCCTAAAATTTGGGAAATGCTTCAAACACAAGGTCACGCCATTGTAAGTCCTGTCCCTTCCCTATTTACTTTTAATATTAAAGACTCAAGAATAAAAGAATTACCAGGCGTTGCGGCACAAGTTACCGTAAACGTAAAAGATACCAAACTCGAATCAACCGGACCTTTGCTGATCACGCATTGGGGAATGAGCGGGCCTGCGATTTTAAAACTTTCGGCTTGGGGCGCTCGTACTTTATTCGATAAAAATTATCAGTTTACGATTTATGTAAATTGGTTAAATGATGTTGATCCTGAAGATGCTGAGAAAATCCTGAAAGACTTAAAACAGGAACACGCCAAAAAAGCCGTTTCGAAAAAATCTCCTTTCGACTTCCCGAATCGTTTGTGGGAAAGTCTGGTTTTAGCGTCAGGAATTGAAGCGGAAACAAAATGGGCTGATTTATCTAAAATTCAATTGCAGAATTTAGTTTCTCAACTAACAAAAGCCGAATTTAAAGTAAACGGAAAAAGCACTTTCAAAGAAGAATTCGTAACTGCAGGCGGAATAGATTTAAAAGAAATCAATTTCAAAACCATGGAAAGCAAATTGCATCAAAACCTTTATTTTGCCGGAGAAATCGTCAATATCGATGCCATTACGGGAGGTTTCAATTTCCAAAATGCCTGGACAAGCGGATTTATTTTAGCCAATAATATATAATACAATGAAATTTAAAGGAATTATTTTTGATTTAGACGGAACATTAGTAAACTCATTAGAAGACATTTCTGATGCCATGAATACTGTGCTTACAGGTCTAAATTATCCCACTCATACTTACGAAACTTATCAATATTTTATAGGAAGCGGTTTGCGAAATTTGGTCAGCAAAGCGTTACCAGCCACTAACAATTCTGATGAACAAATTGAAATATGCTTTGATTGTATGATTAATGAATATCGCGAAGTTTGCACAATTAAAACAAAACCTTACGACGGCATTCTTGAATTACTAGATCAGTTAGTTTCTAGAAACATTAAACTAGCTATATTTTCAAACAAAGCCGATGAACTTACCAAGAAAATCGCGGCAGAAATATTTCCGGATTATTTTGAAGCTGCAATTGGTTTGAGTACTGAAGAACTTAAAAAACCAAATCCCTTTGAAGCTTTAGAAATAAGCAGAAAATGGAATTTTAAACCCGAAGAAATTCTTTTTGTTGGAGATTCTGATATTGATATGCAGACTGCCCAAAATGCCAATATGTTTCCTGTTGGGGTTTCCTGGGGTTACAGAACAGAAGAAGAATTGAAAGCAAGCGGAGCAAAAGTAGTGATCAACAATGCTTCAGAATTAATTGAAATTCTATAAAAAGTATTTGGTCTCAGTTACAGTTTTCATAATGAGATTGAGACTGAAAACTGAGACTGCGACTGCAAACTATAAAAATCCGAATTAACAAGAATTTACAGATTCGATAAGTTTTCGTTAAGACAATTCTAATAATTTTACGTTCAGCTAAATACCACTAGATGAAAGCAAAATTACTCACTACAATTTCTTTTTTAACCTATCAGTTTTCTATTTCTCAAACAGAAAAATTATTAAAGGGCAAAGTTTTATCTGAAACGGTTGCACTTAAAAATGTAGAAGTAATCAATAAAACGTCTAAAACAAGTACCACCACTAATGAATTGGGAGAATTCTCCATTTTAGTTAATGCTAAAGACAGTTTGATATTTTTCTCGAAAGATTATTTCTTCAAAAGAATAAAACTTACGCAAACAGACCTCAATAAAAATGATCTTGTAGTAAATATGATTTTAAAACCCGAAGAATTAGAAGAAGTTTTAATTACAAATATCAAATTTCCTCATGTTGGTGCTGCGGGTGTAGGTTCTACTGTTTTCCCTTCTGCTTCTTTGCATAAATATACTGGAGTTTACGACGGAAGTATTGTAAATGGTATGAATTTTATTGCAGTAGGCGGCTTTATTGCTGATTTATTTAAAAAAGAAAAAGATACACCCAAAAAGAAAGTTTCTAAAGTTGATTTTAAAAAATTAGCAGCTTCAATTCCGGAAGATTTTTTTACTAAAGATTTAAAACTGAAACCAGAAGAAAAAGCATTATTTATAGAATTATGCGATGCTGATCCTAAATCGAAAATGATTTTAGAGCACAACAATATCCTAACAACAATGGATTTTTTATATGCAAAAAACATAGAATTCCAGAAACTGAAAACGGAACTTAAAAATTAAAAAAGATTGAAAAAAAACATCTAATGAAAGTAAAATTGCTCACTATAATTTCTTTTTTAACGTACCAGCTTTCTATTTCTCAAACAGAAAAATTAATTCAGGGAAAGGTATTATCTAATAATTTCCCTCTCAAAAAAGTAGAAGTTATTAATAAAACAGCCAAAACCAGTACAACAACCGATTATTTAGGAGACTTTTCAATTTTGGTTAGACCTAAGGATAGTTTACTTTTCTTTCATAAAAATCACTTTTTTACAAGATTAAAAATATCCCAGGACAACATTGATAAAAATAATATTATTGTCAACATGATTCCAAGACCTGAAGAATTAGATGAAGTTATAGTAACCAACATGAAACTTGAGCCATTTAAAATTTCCCAACAAGATTTGGATAAAGTAAAATTCGAAAAAGATGCCGCTTCTTTACAAAAATACACGGGTGTTTACGACGGAACTATTCCAAATGGAATGGACTTTTCCCGAATGGGAAAAGGAGTTTTTAATCTATTTAAAAATGATAAGAAAGAAGAACTCAAGAAAAAAACTGAGGATAGTAGCTTTAAGAAACTCGTAGCGGCCTCTATTCCTTCCTCTTTCTTTACTAACGATTTAAAATTAAAACCCGAAGAAAAAGATCTTTTTATTGATTTCTGCGATGCCGACCCAAGATCTAAACACCTAATAGAAAACAATAATGTATTGACTACAATGGATTTTTTGTACGCTAAAAATGAAATGTTCAAGAAAGTAAAAGCAGAATCTAAAAATTAAAATAAACCTCTATTTATTCAACCACCAAATACTAGCATTTAAAATCCCGGCAAAAGCAACCCAAGCCATATAGGGAATCAGTAAATAACCCGCAGTCTTGTTGATTTTTGTAAACTTTAAATAAGTTTCATAAATCATCAGCCATAAAAGTGCAATTTCGATTAAAGCCAACATGGGATTTTTTAACCCGAAAAATATATACGACCAAATAGCATTCAATGTCAGTTGAATCAAAAAGAAACCTAAGGCAACTTTTACTTCCTGGTTTTGTTCCTTTATTTTATCCCAAACCAATCCTGCTGCAACCGCCATTAAAATATAAAGCAACGTCCAAACCGGCATAAAAATCCAATTGGGCGGATTAAAACTTGGCTTTATAATCGTTGGGTACCACGTTTCAACACTTGGCCTGGTCACTATGCTTGCAGAATACCCAACCATTAAACAAATTATTAGTGCTACGAAGATTTTGGTGATCTTGTTTAATTTCATTCTATTCAAATTTTAGTCAAAAATAGTTAAAAAGAAAGTTTAAACCATATAAGTTCATTTTAATCAAAGCCAAACTTATAATTTCTTATATAACTTATATGGTAAAAATATTTAAAAACTATCTTTGCCAAAATTTTATATTTCATGGTTACAGCAACTGATTTTATTCCTAAAAAATATACTTCGACGATCGAAAACGGAAATTTTGAATGGAGCGCTCCCAGCAATATTGCATTAGTAAAATATTGGGGGAAAAAAGAGAATCAAATTCCGGCGAATCCTTCGGTAAGTTTTACGCTTAATAATTGCAAGACGATTACTAAAGTGGGATTTGAGAAGAAAAGCACTTCGACAAATGATACTTTTTCTTTCGATTTACTTTTTGAAGGACAACCAAAAGAAGATTTCAAACCTAAAATTCAGAAGTTTTTAGAAAGAATTGAGGTTTATCTGCCTTTTTTGAAAGACTATCATTTTACGATTGATACACAAAACACATTTCCGCACAGTTCGGGAATTGCTTCTTCGGCATCTGGAATGGCAGCTTTGGCAATGAATTTTATGAGTTTAGAAAAAGTACTGAATCCGGAAATGACGGATGAATATTTTTATCAGAAAGCTTCTTTTTTAGCCCGTTTAGGTTCCGGAAGCGCTTGCAGAAGTGTAAAAGGAAATGTTGTTGCATGGGGAAATCAGGCGAATATTGAAGGAAGTTCTGATTTATACGGAGTTGAATTTCCGTATACAATTCATGAGAATTTTAAGAATTATCAGGATACTATTTTATTGGTTGACAAAGGCGAAAAACAAGTTTCAAGTACTGTAGGACATGATTTAATGCACAATCATCCTTATGCCGAAAGACGTTTTGCTCAGGCACATGAAAATCTGGATCAGCTAATTGCCATTTTTGAAAGTGGAAATTTAGACGAATTTATTAAAGTGGTCGAAAGTGAAGCTTTGACTTTGCATGCTATGATGATGACATCGATGCCGTATTTTATTTTGATGAAACCAAATACTTTGCAGATCATAAATGCGATTTGGAAATTTAGAAATGAAACCCAAATTCCGGTTTGTTTTACTCTTGATGCCGGTGCAAATGTACATGTCCTTTATCCCGAAAACGTTAGCGAGAAAGTATTACAATTTATTAAGGACGAATTAGTTGTATTTTGTCAGAATCGTCAGTACATTTGCGACCAAATTGGAGAAGGTGCAATTGCATTATAATTTTACGTATCTTTAATTAAAATTTGATTGATGGGCATCAAAGCAGAAAAAATCAAAGTAATGAAATTGATTATGGAATGTAACAATCCTATAATCATAAGAAAAGTTCGAGAGATTCTTGAGAAGGGATTAAATAAAAAATCTTCTACTCCAAATAAAATAAAGAAAGACATAAAATAAACATGAAAGGACCATTATTTTACTCAAAAATATTACTCTTTGGAGAATACGGAATCATCCGCGACTCTAAAGGACTTTCTATTCCTTATAATTTTTACAATGGTGCATTGAAAAAAATCGAAGATCCTTCGACTGAAGCAATCGCATCAAACGCAAGTTTACAACGTTTTGCAACTTATCTTGAAACTTTACAAACAGAACAACCGGAATTGGTAGCTTTTGATTTGGTTAGTTTAAAAAATGATGTCGAGACCGGAATGTATTTTGACTCAAGTATTCCGCAAGGATACGGCGTTGGTAGCAGTGGTGCTCTCGTTGCTGCTATTTACGATAAATATGCTACACACAAAATAACAGTTTTAGAGAATTTAACTCGTGAAAAACTGTTACAACTAAAAAATATTTTTGCTCAAATGGAGAGTTTTTTCCACGGAAAAAGTTCTGGTTTAGATCCTTTAAACAGTTATTTGAGTATTCCGATTTTAATTAATTCTAAAGATAATATTGAAGCAACTGGTATTCCGACTCAGAGTTTTGACGGAAAAGGCGCTGTGTTTTTATTAGATTCTGGAATTGTAGGCGAAACGGCTCCTATGGTGAACATCTTTATGGAAAATCTGAAAGATAAAGGTTTCCGTACGATGCTTAAAAACCAATTTGTAAAATATACTGATGCCTGCGTAGAAAACTTTTTACATGGCGACATGAAATCGTTGTTTACCAATACTAAAAAGCTGTCAAAAGTCGTTTTAAACAACTTTAAACCAATGATTCCGGAACAATTTCACGGAATCTGGCAAAACGGAATCGACACAAACGATTACTATTTAAAACTTTGCGGTTCTGGCGGAGGCGGTTATATTCTTGGTTTTACTGAAGACTTAGAACGTGCTAAAGCATCTTTAAAAGATTATAAATTAGAAGTTGTTTACCAATTCTAAATTTAAACTTCTTTAAAAAAAATCCGGCTTATTGAATATCCTTTTCTAGAAATCATCACCCTAAAAGTTATTTAATATGAAAAGCATTTTAAAGATTATCAAAACAACTTTTTTAGGCGGGATTCTGTTTTTGGCACCATTAGTACTATTATTAGTAATTTTGGAAAAAGGATATCATATCATCCAGAAAATCACACTTCCAATTATAAGTCATTTCCCGAAAGTTAAAATTTTAGGATTGGCAATTGAGGAAATTATTGCCATTTTAATTATATTCATCATTTGTATTAGTGCTGGTTTAGTTGCCAGAACTGCTTATGCAAAGAAACTAATTGAAAGATTAGAAAACGGTATTTTAAGTTTTATTCCAGGTTATTCATTCATGAAGAAAACGAATGAAAATATTATGGGTTTTGAATCTAATGAAAATTTAAAAGTTGTCTTAGTTCCTACAGATGCCGGATTGCAATTTGCTTTTTTAATAGAGCAAATAAATGAAAGTAATTTTACCGTGTTTGTTCCCGATGCACCAAGTCCCTGGACTGGATCTGTTTGTTTTGTAAATAAAAAAGACATCACAGAAGTTGGAATATCTCAAAAAGAAGCCTTAGCTTGCATTCGAAAATTAGGCTTAGGTTCTGCAGCATTATTAAAAGACAAACTTTAAAAGCTGCACCAAACTTCACTTTTTACAACAAACTTCAAATTAAACCCCAAAACTAACTTTAAAAAATGTTAAGCAGACAGCATAAACTTTTAGTAATGAAAATTGTTAGTTTGTTCTCAGTAGTGAGAGGCTATAACATTCCGATTATTGTTTTAGCACAATATTTATCTGCTATTTTTATATTGGCTCCCGAGAAAAGAGCACTTGACATTTTATTGGATTTCAACTTATTCTTGATTGTTTTTGCCTCTGCCATTACCATTGCTTCAGGATATATTATCAATAACTTTTACGACAGTCAGAAGGATTTAATCAACAGACCCAATAAATCGATGCTGGATCGATTGGTGAGTCAGAAGACTAAGCTTTCGGTTTATTTTACGCTTAATTTTATTGCGGCTCTGATGGCTTTGATTGTTTCCTGGCGTGCTTTCTTGTTCTTTTCGGCTTATATTTTCCTGATTTGGTTTTACTCTCATAAAATAAAGAAATACCCAATTGTTGGTAATTTGACAGCGGCATTTTTGGCTGTTCTGCCTTTTTTTGCCATTCTTTTGTATTTTTATAATAAGGTTTCGTTTGAAGAAATAGAAGATCATATGAGCCATTTTATGGTGATTTCAGCACATGCAGTTTTCTTATTTTTATTATTACTGATTCGAGAAATGATAAAAGATCTTGAAAATATAAAAGGTGATTTGGTCAACAACTACAGAACCATTCCGATCATTTATAACGAAACGGTTTCTAAACAAATTATTACAGTGCTAACATTTCTAACCGTGATTCCGGTATATATCCTAATCAACATTTACGATGTGGGCTATATGGATATTTACTTTTATGTATGTTTTGCTGTTTTATTATTTTTCCTGATTTATTTATGGAAATCGAATTCTAAAGGACAGTTTTTGCTTTTGCATAATGTATTGAAATTCCTGATTGTTTCTGGCGTTTGCTGTATCGTTTTGATTAATCCTAGCGTTTTATGGCACGGAAAGAACCTGCTTTTACATCCTTAAAGTGATAGCCCACAGGTTGTACGGATTTGACCGTTTTACACTGATTTTTTGTTTGAAATAATTATCACAGAGATACACAAAGGTTTCACAGAGTTGCGCAAAGCTTAAAAAACTCCGTGAACCTTTGTGAAACCTTTGTGCATCTCTGTGGTAAAGCCTGTCTAAAAAAAGTGAATTGTCTGAAAATAGCCCCGATTACTTCACTTAACATTTATTTTCATAGGAGTTCAGTGAACTTCGTTTGCAGTGGAAATCTTTTTATTTTTTTCCTTTAAAAAAATAAAAGATTGAAACGAAAAGCGGGACAACATGCCTGAAAAAAAGCCAATTGTACTGCTCCTGCAACCCTAAAAAATAATAGCTATTAATCTAAGAACAATGAACTTAGGATTATTTAGCAAGAATAAACTATCTTTGCACAAATTACAGAATTTATGAACAATAAGGAAGGCAATAATAAAAGAGGTGGTTCTAGGCCAAATAGCTCTAGACCAAACTCTAACAAGCCAAAACCTCCTATGGCGAAGCGCGCCCAAGGGCCAAAAAAAGTGAAACCTGCTGTTAAGGCTGCCGAAGAAGAAAAGGCTGAAAAAATCAAAAAACAGAATCAGGCTCCAAAAAGACAAAAAGCTGCAGACGAAATTCGTTTGAACAAATACATCTCTAATTCTGGTGTTTGTTCGCGTCGTGATGCTGATATATACATTCAGTCCGGAAACGTAAAAGTAAATGGCGTACCGGTTACTGAAATGGGTTATTTAGTAAAATTGAATGATGTTATTAATTTTGATGGTGTTGTTTTGACTCCTGAAAAGAAAGAATACATCTTGTTGAACAAACCTAAAAACTTTACAACTGCTCTTGACGAAGGTCAGGAATACCGTAACGTTCTGGAACTTGTGCGTGGTTCTACAACGGCAAAAATTGCTCCGATTGGCAGAATGGACAAGAATACAACTGGTTTGTTGTTGTTTACTAATGATACGGATATGATTCGTAAATTTACTTTACCGAGTCAGAAATCATCAAAAATTTATCAGGTTTCACTAGATAAAAACCTGAAATTTGAGGATTTAGAAAAAATAAGCAAAGGTTTGGTTCTTGACGGACACAGAGTGTTTGTTGAAGAAGTAAGTTATATTGAGAAAGAAGCAAAAAGCGAAGTGGGTCTTAAGCTGCGTTCATCAAATGTAAAAGTGGTTCGCGCTATATTCGAACACTTTGATTATGATGTTTTACGTATAGATCGTGTATCTTTTGCCGGTTTGACCAAAAAGAATTTACCAAGAGGTAACTGGCGTTTTTTGACAGACCAAGAAATTATCAATTTGAAAAACGTTTAAGAACGAATCAAAAATTGATTTAAATATAAAATCCTGTTTTACTTTGTAAGATGGGATTTTTTTATGCTAGAAACTGAAAAAGTTGTGTCCGAAAAGGGTAAAAATGGATCTTCCGATGGATTGGTTTTTTTCTTCGACTGATTCGTAACAGGAGAAACCAAGGATAATTTTGATTCCGGGAGGAATACTGTTTAAGATATCTCTTTTTTGATCGTCCAGAAGTAATTTTAGACTGTCTAACAATTGAATATTGTTTTTAAGATAAGAGGCAACTAATAAGGCTGAAAAGTTTAGAATCTCTCTGGCTGTTTCGCTTTTGATTCCGACTTCGTTGGAGATCATTTCAGAAATTCTTCCTTTTTTATTGGTGAAGATTTCTTTCAGTAAAGCATTTCCTTCTAACCGGTAACAATCATCTACTGATAAAATTCGACCGGATGTAAAATCGACTTCCTGATAAAAGGTCGAATCTTCCTGAATTTGCGAAACAATTTCTTTGCAAAAACCCGATTCCTCGGCCCTATTATACAACCCCATTAAAACTGTACCTATCGAAACATCAATTCCCTTTATTAAAAGTGCATCATTTTCAAAATAAAACTTGTTCAACTTTGAAACAACATTAGAAGAAATAAAACGTCTAAGTTCAATTTGTAGGTTTGGAGTCATACTTAAATGGTTTAAATTATTTAAATCTATTCAAAATAACCGATAAAGTGAGGCTTTTTATCGTTTATCAGGATAAAAATATAAAATATTTTAACATTTCCAAAAAATAAGTTAAAAACCAGAGCGAATGATTAACAGTTGTTTAACAAAAAAAACTGCTCGAGTCAATAAACATAACCCTTTCGTAATCAAATCAAAGTTGAATTATTTTTTTGTAAATTTTGTATAAAAACTAAAAAAATAAGAAAAAAGCCAAACAAATGTTATATAATTAAAATAAAAAGTTTCGATATTCCCATGTCACACTCAAAAATATACCTAGAAAAATAATACAAAACATAAAATTGATAAAACTAGAGGCCAAAAAACCCAGTAATGAGCCAGTAGCTGCTTTTAGTGCCCGTTTGTGATTTTTAGAATCATAAATTATTTCACCAACAAAAGCCCCAACAAAAGGACCTATAATAACACCAAAAGGTATTGGAGCGAGAATACCAACAATTAACCCAATATTGGTGCCCCAAATTCCGTACGAACTTCCTCCAAATTTTTTGGTTCCTTTTGCCGGAATGACATAATCCAGCACCGTAATTATTATTGTGATAACAAGTGTAATACCCAAAATCCAGTAATTATTCTCGACCGCTTTTGTCATATACAACAATAAAAGGCCCACCCAACAGCTCGATAAGCCTGGCAAAACCGGCAGGAAACTGCCAAAAATACCCACTATCATGCATATAAAACCAAGTAATAACAATAGTAAATCCATATATTTTTTTGTAATTTTGCACCTACAAACTTTTTAGCAAAGCCAGTAAATGCAAAGACTTGTACAAATCGTATTATTTATTTTTTTGATTATTTTAATCAGCGAGACTACCTGCGCGCAAGTTAAAAAACTTCCTGTCGACGATCAATTACTTCAGGATAGCATTTATAAAAGTAATAAGAAAAAAGTTCTCAATTTTTCTATGAAAGAATTTGATGCACTTTTCTTTGAATACTTTAGTCGTAAAAATGATGAAAATATTATTTTGAGCAGAAAAGAATTTTATTATTACACGGTTCAAATTGCCACTTTTTCAGACCGTTTATCTTCTTTATATCCTGACCAAAAACAAGTTGCAGCACAAAATAAAGAAAAATGGCTTTCAGAAAGCTATGAAGATTATCTGCAATACAAAGCTTCTCAAAAAAAATAATCGTATTTTTATACTCTAATTTGTTCATTCAATTCAACATCATAATCTTGAAGCAGTTTTTCCTTTTTTTAGTCGTCTTATCTTTCAATTCTTGCCAGTATATTGACAAGCAGGTTCCGTCTGAAAAAGAGTTACTTCAAAAAGAATTAAAATCAATCAACTGGAAAGAAGTCGACGAATATCCATCGGTAGCAAATTGCGAAAAAATCGCCGACAAAAAACAACGCCAGCAATGCTTTTTTCAGGTAATGGCGCAGCTTATTCAGCAAAAACTAGATATTGATACGCTTTCTATATTATATCCAGAACTCGATACCATTCAGGTAAAAGTAACGGTTTTCCCTAACTCGACCATGAAATTCGAGCCGCAATTTCCTAAAGATTCGGTTGCTTATGACACGATCAAAATTGATAGTATTCTACACGCTCGTTTAGTGGATTTTCCCAAAATAAATCCCGCCTTAAAGCGGGGACTTCCGGTAAAAACACAATTTATTTTGCCTGTTATTCTTAAAGAAAAAGAATAATTATTTCAGTACAATTAATGGCACGCAGATTTTAAGGATTTAAACAGATTTCCTTTTTACTTTATCCAATTCTGAAGAAGAATGATCTCACGATTAATTCGAAAAAAATTAAGAATACCACGAAAAAATCCGCATCAATCCGTGCTTTCGCGAAGCGAATCCGTGTCATCCGTGTGCCATTTTAGCGTCCCCTAAATAATCCCAAAGTTTTCGGAATTTGGAATTTATTTCCCAAATCTTCTTCCCTTCCATTCATAAGTTCCAAACAAACTATACAAAGCTACAGCTGTGCTAAAAAAAGGATAAAACAAACTACTCAAAACCAGGCTTTTTATGTGGCTTTTACTCAGGAACTGATTCGTTTTATAAAGTAAAATATAGTCGATTATAAACTTAGAAAAAGCAAACAAAACAAAAAACAAATAAGGCCAAATCATTAAAACACAAAACAAAAACCCAATTACAAAACCCACATTTCCAAAGAAAACAATAAGTCCTAAAACCTTTCCGAAACTACTTTGATATGAACTCGTTTTCGCCGCCCAACGCACTCTTTGATAAAATAAGGATTTCCAGTTTTCAGTTGGCTTTGTAGTTACTATTGCTTCTTCTGCTTTTAGATAGTGAACTTTATCCGGAAATAAATGGGCTGCTTTTTGCAAAAGAAAAACATCATCGCCACTGGCAATTTTATTATTCCCGTCAAATCCGTTTACTTTTTCGAATAAAGATTTGGTGTATGCAAAATTGGCTCCATTACACATAAAAGCTTTTCTAAGTCCAAAACTTCCTATTGTTGCGCCTTGCAAACTTGTTAAATCTAATTGCTGAAAATGATCCAGAAATGAATTCTCACATTGATAAGTAACCGTGCCCGCAAGCATCAAAACATCATGGTGCTGAATATAATTATCAAAGGCTAAAAGCCAATTTTCAGGCACCAGACAATCAGCATCTGTAGTAATTATCCAATTGGTTTTTACATGTTGCATTGCTGTTGAAATAGCATCTTTTTTAGGCGAATTCGAAGTACGAATAGTATCAACAATTGTAACTTGGAATTTGGAATTTAAAATTTGGAATTTTTCACTAGAATTATCATCAACCAAAATCACTTCAAACAAATCAATAGGATAATTTAACTTTGAAAAACTCAATAAAAGATTCGGTAAATTCTCTGCTTCATTCCTGAACGGAACTATAATTGTAAAACTCGTTTGCGGTTTTAGATCTGTTTTTTGATAGTTATTTACTTTGTTAAAACCATAAATGAGTAATGCTATGCCAGCTAAATAAACAATCAAAATTATACTTAGAATAATGGTAATCATAACTTTGGCTTAAAATCATTTTTTATAAACAAATGTAGTCCCTATGGGACATTTTGCCGGGTGTTTTTTCTATTATTTCTACCAACATTTAACTCCTAACGGAGTATCTCGTAGAGATTATATGTTGGTAACAGAATCACTGCGACCAGAATATTTTGCTCCGTAGGGACTATACAATCTTATTAATTATTTAAGAACCTGATGCTTAAATTTTAGGAGAACTTTTAAAATTCAACACATAATAACTGCCTAAAATTACAGGTAAAACTACATTAAGAAACCACATCAACGTGCTTATAAAAACTACAATCCATTCGTTTACGCCCAATTTTTCGAAGAAAAAAATGGCAACACTTCCTTTTACAGCAAAATCCAAAAACTGAAAAGTCGGCAATGACGAAGCTAAAAAATACACTACAGCAATGGTAGAAATAAGTGTAAAATAAGGCAAATCGACATCAAAAGCCAGAAACAAAAAGTAATATTGATGGGAGAAAACCAAATAACGCAAAACGCCTAAAAGAATATTTTTACGATGAATTGGTTTTGGAATTTCATTGATCTTATGTACTAATTTCTCGATCGAATATCCTTTGATTTTTATTTTCTTTAGTGAAAACAAAACAATCAAAAGCAATACAAAACCTCCAAACAAAATGGCAACCGTTTGAGTTGTAATGACCTCATATTTGGCATTGAAATACATCAACCCAAAAAGCCCAAAAATAACAGTTAAAACCATTTGGATTCCGTTGCAGATCAAGTTCAGGAAAATCACATTTTTTGCTTCAGATTTCGGATAGAATAATGCTTTTCCTGCATACTCTCCTACTCCGTTTGGTGTAAAAATTCCTGCCGTAAGTGCCGCCAATACTTGTTTTGTAGCTTCTCCTAATGAAATTTCGTGAATGACTTTGGCAAGATTCTGCCATTTCAAAATCTCGAAATAACGATTCAAAACGCTCAAAAGTAAAATAAACCCAATCCCTAAAACCGACTGATTTTTACGGAACAGCGTAATAAACTTTTGCCAGTCGAGTTTGTCATTGTTCGCCAACTGATTATAAATAAAGTAAAATGCACCACCTACAATCAAAAGTTTGATCAGAAGAACAAGGAATTGCTTAGCTTTGTGAGGAATTGAAATCATGCTGCAAAGTAAAGGAAACTATTGCGAAAAAGCTATTTCGCAAAGATTCACAAAGCATTCGCAAAGACGCACAAAAAGAATCAAAAAAAACTTTGTGATTGTCTGTGCCACCTTAGTGCAGCTTTGTGTAACCAAAATAAAAAATGACAAAAGAACGCATCATATTAGGTATTGACCCCGGAACCACAATCATGGGTTTTGGATTGATTAAGGTCATCAATAAAAAAATGGAGTTTCTGCAATTGAACGAATTGCAACTTTCTAAATACGACAATCATTACCAAAAACTAAAAATCATTTTTGAGCGTACCATCGAATTAATCGAAACGCATCATCCTGACGAAATCGCTATTGAAGCGCCTTTCTTTGGTAAAAATGTGCAATCGATGTTAAAACTGGGTCGAGCACAAGGCGTTGCAATGGCAGCGGGACTTTCGAGGGATATTCCTATTACCGAGTACGAACCTAAAAAAATAAAAATGGCCATTACTGGAAACGGAAACGCCAGTAAAGAGCAAGTTGCCAAAATGCTGCAACAACTTTTAGGTTTAAAAGAATTACCAAAAAACCTGGATTCAACAGATGGTTTGGCAGCCGCGGTTTGTCATTTCTTCAATTCAGGCAAAATCGTTGCCGGAAAAAGTTATACCGGCTGGGATGCTTTTGTAAAACAAAACGAAGAACGAGTTAAAAAATAGTTTTCAGTCGCAGTGGCAGTTCACAGTTAGACTGAGACTGAAAACTGAGACTGAAAACGAGACTGAATACTAAAAAATGAGCGGTATTTACATTCATATTCCTTTTTGCAAACAAGCTTGTCACTATTGCGACTTTCATTTTTCGACTTCTATGAAAAAGAAAGACGATATGGTTTTGGCTTTAGCCAAAGAAATAGCCATGCGCAAAAATGAGTTTTCAACTGAAATTATAGAAACTATTTATTTTGGTGGCGGAACTCCTTCGGTATTATCAAATGACGAAATAAACTTTTTAATTTCAGAAGTTTATAAGAATTATAAAGTTGTAGAAAATCCCGAAATAACACTCGAAGCAAATCCGGATGATTTGTCTACAGAACGAATCTTCGAATTATCTAAAAGCCCAATTAATCGTTTAAGCATTGGGATTCAATCTTTTTATGAAGAAGATTTAAAGATGATGAATCGCGCTCATAATTCGGCGGAAGCTATAAATTGTTTGACAGAAGCAACAAAATACTTTGATAATATTTCACTTGATTTAATTTACGGAATTCCGGGTTTGACAGATGAAATGTGGAAGAAAAATATTGAAACGGCGTTGTCATTTGGCATTCCCCATATTTCAAGTTATGCTTTGACCGTTGAACCCAAAACAGCTTTAAGAAAACTAATCGATACCGGAAAAATTGCCGAACCGCAAGACGAAGTCGCTTCAAACCATTTCATGATTTTGGTGGAATCGCTTCAGAAAAATGGTTTTATCCATTACGAATTATCGAATTTTGGAAAAGAAGGTTATTTCTCTAAAAACAATTCGGCGTATTGGCTAGGGAAAAAATATATCGGAATTGGTCCTTCGGCACACAGTTATGATGGTGAAAAAAGAGGTTGGAATATTGCGAATAATTCATTGTATTTAAAGTCGATTCAAAATGATGAACTTCCAATCGAAACTGAAATTCTTACTATTTCTGATCGTTATAATGAATATATTATGACAGGTTTAAGAACTATTTGGGGTGTTTCATTAGAACGAATTGAAACTGAATTTGGCTTAGAATATTTGAATTATCTCAAAAAGCAAAGTCAGAAATTCTTAGACGACGATTTACTTTCGATAGAAAACAACATTCTAAAACCAACCGCAAAAGGAAAATTTTTAACGGATGGAATTGCTTCAGATTTATTTTATTTAAATTTGGAAGAATAAAATTAGCCACGAAGGCACAAAGGCGCGAATTATTTAAACTTTGTGACTTAGCGTCTTTGCGGCATAAAACCTAATTTGTGTTAGCAAAAATAAACAACTTCGAGATAGATTTATCAAAACCAATTGATATCTCAATTCCGTTAACGAATACAGACGAAAACCCAATTGCCTGGTACATTGAAAAACCGGTTATTGAACCTGTCGTTTTTGGAGATTGGATCGGGAAAGTTTCTGAAGGAAAATCGTCGACTAATTTCAACAATATTTTCTTCAATCCGCATGGGCACGGAACGCATACGGAATGTTTAGGACACATTACGAATGATTTTTACAGCATCAATCAATCTTTGAAACAGTTTTTCTTTTTTGCTAAATTGATTACGATTGAACCAGAAAAAGTTGGTGACGATTTGGTTATTACGAAAAATCAAGTTGAAAAAGCATTGAGCACTTCGACTTCGCTCAGTGTGACAAATGAAGCTTTAGTAATCAGAACGCTTCCAAACGAGAAAGAAAAAAAGTCCCGAAAATACTCGAATACCAATCCGCCTTATTTGTCTGAGGAAGCAGCGGTTTTCATCCGCGAAAGCGAAATTCAGCATTTATTAATTGATTTGCCAAGTGTAGACAAAGAACATGACGAAGGTAAACTATTGGCGCACAAAGCTTTTTGGAATATAAAAGACACTTTAAACTTAAATTCTGATGCGCGTTTAAATGCCACAATTACAGAAATGATTTATGTTCCGGACGAAATCGAAGATGGAAATTACATCCTAAATCTTCAAATTGCTTCGTTTGAAAATGATGCAAGTCCGTCAAAACCAATTTTATATAAGATTTAAAATAGCCGCCAATAATTTGACGAATTATGTTTATGTATTTTTTGCCACAGATTAGAAGATTTACACAGATTTAATCATTTTAATCCTTTAATCTGTGGCAGAATAAAAGAAGAAATTAGTGCAAATTCGCGAAATTCGTGGCAAAAAAACAAACCAATATGATTAGCATATCAACAGATAAGACCAAACTTGACGTTCCTTTTATACAAAATTTTCTCAAGGATATTTACTGGGCTGCAGGTCGAACGGTCGAAGAAGTGCAGACAACCATTGATGCTTCGGTTTGTTTTGGAATTTACTTAAACGACAAACAAATTGGTTTTGCGAGAGTCATTACAGATTATGTCGTTTTTGGTTATGTAATGGATGTATTTATTACCAAAGAACATCGTGGAAAAGGATATTCATCTCTTTTAATTGAAAATATGATGAACGAGCCTATTCTTAAAAACATTCAAATTTGGAGATTGGCTACAACTGATGCACACTTTTTATATCGTAAATTTGGTTTTACAGAATTGAAACATCCTGAAAAAATGATGGAAAAAAAACTATGAAAACAATAATCAAACTCGAAGAAGCTGCTTTATTTATCCTCGGAATCTTTTTATTCAACCGTTTAAATTTTGAATGGTGGTGGTTTTTAGTCTTGATTTTAGCCCCGGATTTATCTATGTTGGGTTATCTTTTTGGCAACAAAAGCGGAGCCTTTTTTTACAACATATTCCATCATAAAGGAATTGCGCTTTTAATTTACGGTTTAGGATATTATTTAGGTATTGAAACTATTCAGTTAGCCGGAATTATTTTATTTTCACATTCTGCAATGGATCGAATTTTTGGTTACGGGTTAAAACATGAAAAAGGTTTTAAATACACTCACTTAGGTGAAATTGGTAAATAAGAAATGATATGAATCTAGAAACGTATTACGAATATTGTCTTTCGAAAAAAGGCGTTAGCGAACATTTTCCTTTTGATGAAGATACTTTAGTGTTTAAAGTAGGCGGAAAAATGTTTGCTTTATCATCTTTGTCACAATGGGAAAAGAACGAACCTTCAGTCAATTTAAAGTGCGATCCGGAACGTGCTCAGGAATTGCGTGCCGAATATGACGAGATAAAACCAGGTTTTCATATGAGCAAAGTACATTGGAATACGATTGCTTTAAACGGAAATTTATCGAATACTTTGGTCAAAGAATTGATCGATCATTCGTATGAATTGGTTTTCAAAAGTTTGACAAAGAAAATTCAGAATGAAATTATTGAATTAGAAAATTAGGCATTACATTTGCATCGTAAGAAAAAAACTTAGCAACTTAGTTACTAGATAACTTAGCAACTTATAAAAATATGAAAGAACAATTTAAAAAATTTCTGAACGAAGAACAAGATCCAAAAGCGATTGAAAAAATCACTTCGAAACTCCATGATTTATTGATGAAAGGTGAAGAAATTGGATATATTGCCGTTCAAAAAAAACCGGCAATTACTGTTTTTCCTGATAGTATTGTATTAACAAACAAACGAATCATTATTTGTCAGCCTAAAAATTTAGGTCTTTCGATGGATTTTACAGATTATACTTGGGATAATGTTGCGGGTGCTTTTGTAAAAGAAAATATTTTAGGTTCAGAATTTTCATTTAATACCAATACTGATTTATCAATTTCGATTGATTACATTCCGAAAATTCAGGCCCGAAAAATTTATACATACGCTAAAGAACAATTAGATCTAATTAAAAATCCAATTGTTGCCGAAACGCCAATCGTAGAAACTGCGCAAGTTATTGAGGAAGAAGATGATCTTGAAGACGAAGTTGAAGAAGTTGAAACGGAAGAAGTAACCAATTACGCTGAAATCATGCCGGCTACTACTCCATCTTATACAGAAACGTATGAACCAATTCAGCCAGCACAACCTTCAACAGGAGATCGTAAATTAAGTGATTTATCAAAAGAAGAACTTTTTGATAAACTACAGAATTACAAAAAATTGCTTGATAATGGATTAATTATGCAAGGCGAATATGATGCTTACAAAAAAGAAATATTGAGTTATATGTAATAATCTAACCGCAAGGAGCGCAAAGATTTTACGCAAAGAACGCGATTAAAAACATAAAACAACCATCAGCTTCAACTGATGGTTTTTCTTTTATAAATCTTTGCGAACCTTGCGTAAAATCTTTGCGCTCCTTGCGGTTAAATCCTCTACAAAGTCGCTTTCTGCTTTTCTACAAAACTATTCGATTGCAGTTCTAATAACTCCGTTGCATTTTTACGCTGCAAATCGTACAAGCTTTTATCTTCAGCAATATCAGCATAAACTTTATCATGCATTTCGGCACTGGTTTTTACCAATAAATCACGTTGGTATTTGTTTTGTTCTAAGGTCGCTTTCATGGCTGTTTCGGCTTCTTCTTGCTTGAAATCGAATTCGCCTTTTGGTGCTAAAAGCTTTGCAATAATTGGAGACGTTTCAATAGCCAAAAACAACAGCATAATAAAGAATGATGGCAACCAAGGCAATTTATCCAATGCGTTTATTCGCGCCATTAATCCATCAAAACCTTCAATAATAGGTTGTGTTTGCGATACTTTTTTATCTAAATCGGCTTGTAATTGTTTACCGGTTTTTTCTTTGTCGGCAATTTTAGCTTCATTTGCCGTTTTTAAAGCAGCAAATTCTTTTAATGCCGCATCGTGTTTTTCCCTTTTTTCTTTATAAACCGGGCCTTTTCCGAGTTTTTTAGTTCCAGTAGTTCCTTCGGCCTCTGTGATATAAGTAGCATAAAGTGCATTTACTTCTTTCTCTTTATTTAGAATATCTGTTTTTAAACCGGCAATCTCAGCCTTGTTTTTATCTAAATCTGATTTGAAATAATTACCAACTTGTTTTTTATTGGCCAATTCCATTTCATTTTTTTCCTTCAATAAAACAGTATTGATTTCTTTTTCGAAAATTTTAATCTCCAAAGGTTTCGAAATTACGATAGCAATAATAACTGCCAACATGATTCTAGGTGTCGCTTGCAGAAATTCATCAAAAAAACGATCTCTTTTTTTAATTGTCGAAACAATAAAACGATCCAGATTAAAGATTAATAAACTCCAGACAAACCCAAAAATTAAAGCCGGATAAATGGAGTCAAAAACCGTAAAAAGCGCATAAGCACTGGCCAGAAAAGCCATAACGGCAGTAAAGAAAACGGTGGCGCCAATACCAACATATTTGGTTTGTTCGCCTTCTGAGCAACCTTCGAGCAGGTCACGATCAGCTCCTGAACACAGGATAAAAAATTGTTTTAACATGATTGATGATTTTGATTGTGATTGATAAGGCAAATTTAACGCCAAAAATTTAATTCTGATCTAAATAATTAATTTGTTTTCAGTTGGCACTCAATAATTTGAAAGCAAGATGTTATTTAAACATTACTAAAAGCTAGTTTTTAGAGGTCAATCATAACACTATGTTAATTTTTTCGAACGGCTTTAGTAACATTAAGGTTCTAGATTCGCAGAAAATCAAACTAAACACAATGAAAAAAATTTATTTAGTAGTAACATTCATGCTATTAGCCTTTTCGGGTTATGCTCAAAAAGCCATAATTTCAGGAAAAGTATTAGATATTGATGACAAACTTCCATTGCCGGGAGCTATGATTCAAATTGTTGGTGAAAACAAATACACGGTTTCAGATTACAACGGTCGTTTTGAATTATTAAACATCAATGTTGGAACTTACAAAGTAGAAGTAAAATATATAGGATATACTGCCATAACTCAGGAAATTACTGTAGAACAAGGTAAAAATAACGTAATTGATTTTGCACTTAAAACTTCAGGAACTGAATTGAACGAAGTTGTTGTTGGAGACATTTTAAAAGGTCAGGCCAAAGCATTGAACCAACAAAAAAACAGTAAAAACATCGGAAACATTATTTCATCTGATCAAATGGGCCGTTTTCCGGATGCTAATGTTGGAGATGCATTAAAGCGTGTTCCGGGTATCACGATGCAAAATGATCAGGGTGAAGCGCGTAATATTATCATCAGAGGTTTGGCTCCGTCTTTGAACTCGGTAACATTAAACGGTGACCGCATTCCATCTGCAGAAGGAGACAACAGAAACGTTCAAATGGATTTGATTCCGTCTGATATGATTTCAACTATCGAAGTAAACAAAACACTGACTTCAGACATGGATGCTGATGCCATTGGAGGTTCTGTAAATTTAGTAACCAGAGCGACTCCAAATGGCGAAAGAATCTCGGCAACGCTTGCGGGTGGTTTTATGCCAATTCGTGAACATGCCACATATACAGCAGGATTAGTGTATGGAAATCGTTTTTTAGATAATAAATTGGGAGCCGTTTTTAGCGGATCGTATAATAACGTAAACTACGGATCTGATAATATCGAAAACGAATGGGTAAAAGATGAATTTGGGAATGAATATCTGCAAGCTTCAGAAATTAGAAAGTACGATGTACAACGTATTCGTCGCAGCGGATCTGTAGCTTTAGATTATAAATTTGACGAAAATAACACCATTTTTGCCAATGCCATTTACAACTGGAGAGATGACAGAGAAAACCGTTTTAGAACTACTTATGATGACATCGAACCCATTTATAACGGAGAACAAATTACAGGTTTCGAAGGTCGTGTAAAACGTCAGACAAAAGGTGGACTGGATAATGATCGTAATAAAAACAGAAGATTAGAAGATCAACGCGTTCAGAATTATTCTATTCGAGGAGAACATTTAATCAATTCTAAATTAGATTTAGACTGGTCTGCCAATTATGCAAAAGCAAGAGAATACCGTCCACAGGAGCGTTATATCGAATACCGCCAAAAAGGTCTTGAAATGATTCAAGATTTATCTGACATCAGATTTCCGTTAATGACAACTGTTGGAGAATCTACAGATGAATTTAAATTTGACTCTGTTACAGAAAATACGGATGAGACGAGCGAAAGCGAATTTGGAGCAAAAGTTAATATTCGTTTTCCTTTCAGCATTATTCCATCTGAAAAAGGAAGATTAAGAACAGGACTTAGACTTCGATTGAAAGAAAAAGAAAGAAATAATATGTTCTATTCTTACGAGCCTATCAACGACGGAATGGAATTATTATCCGAAGTTCCAAACAGTTATTATGATGGAAAAAACTTTAATCCGGGTAGTAAATATGTTCCCGGAGCTTTCGCATCTGCAAGCTTTTTAGGAAGTTTAGATTTAAATAACGCAACATTATTCGACAAAACATCAGATCCTGCAGAATATTTAGCGGTAAACTATAATGCAAAAGAAAGTATTTATGCTGCGTATGTAAGATGGGATCAGGATTTTAATGATAAACTTTCTATGGTTTTAGGTTTCAGAGTCGAAAATACTCATATTGATTATACCGGAAACCGCGTTTTGGATGAAGAAGAATTAGAGAGCCAAATTCAAACCAAAAATTCATATACCAATTTATTACCAAGTATTTCTTTGCAATATAATGCGACTAAAGATTTAGTTTTAAGAGCGGCTGTTACAACGGCTTTGGCAAGACCAAATTATTATGCATTGGCTCCTTACGTTAATAATATTGCTGCTGATAAAGAAATCACTGCCGGAAATCCGGATCTTGAAGCAACTTACTCTTACAATTATGATTTCATGGCCGAGAATTATTTCAAATCTGTTGGATTAATTTCTGGAGGCGTTTTTTATAAAAAATTAGATAATTTTATTTACAATTATAGCGATAATCAATACAATGCCGCCAAATTTGCTGCTGATTTTCCTAACCAGACCAACCCAATTCCGGCAGGAGAAAACTGGTCATTTTTACAATCAAGAAACGGAGATACGGTTGATGTTTATGGTTTTGAAGTTGCTTTTCAACGTCAGTTAGATTTCCTTCCGGGGAAATTCCTTAAAGGATTTGGTATTTATTTAAACTATACATACACAAAATCTAAAGCAAAAGGAATTGCTGATGAAGACGGAAACGAAAGAAACAACATCAGTCTTCCGGGAACAACGCCACATATGTTTAACGGATCTTTATCTTGGGAAAACAAACGTTTTTCTGCCAGAGTTTCGACCAACTTTACTTCAGATTATTTAGATGAATTAGGATCAGAATCATACAAAGACAGTTATTACGACAAACAATTTTTCTTAGATGCCAATGCGTCTTACAAGATTACACCAAAACTTCGTCTTTTTGCCGAAGCCAACAATTTAACTAACCAGCCTTTACGTTACTACCAGGGAGTTGAGGCGCACACCAAACAAGCAGAGTACTATCAGTCCAGATATAATTTTGGTTTGAAACTTGACTTGTAATAATCAATTTATAAAATCCTTAAATTAGACAGAACTTAACGGTTCTGTCTCGTTTTATTAAAATGAAATCCATAATGAAAAATAAATCCATAATAGCATTTTTACTTTTAAGTACCTTATTCACAGCTTGTAAAGATGATAAACTTGCTCCTATTGCTGCAAACGCAGTAAAACCAACCGTTGTTACCGAAGCTTTACCTCACGATACAGATGATCCTTCGATCTGGATTCATCCCACAGATGCGTCTAAAAGCATTATTGTTGGTACTGATAAAGATACTGACGGTGGTTTGTATGCTTTTGATTTAAAAGGGAAAATTGTTGCAAAATCAGAGGTTTTAAAACGCCCAAATAATGTTGACATCGCTTACGGCTTAGTAATCGACGGGAAAAAAGTTGACGTTGCCGTGACAACAGAACGCGAATCGAACAAAATAAGAATCTTTAGTTTACCGGATCTAAAAGCAATTGATAACGGCGGAATTGCTGTTTTTGATGGAGAAGAATTACGTGACCCAATGGGGATTGCTTTGTACACCAGAAAAAGCGACGCTAAAATTTTTGCTATTGTAGGCAGAAAATCAGGCCCGTCAGGAAGTTATTTATGGCAATATGAACTTTCAGGAAACGGGAAATTTGCTACGGCAAAAGTGGTTCGAAAGTTTGGTGCTTATAGCGGAAAGAAAGAAATCGAAGCGATTGCGGTTGATAATGAATTAGGAACAATTTTGTATTGCGACGAACAATTCGGAATTAGAAAATACAAAGCGGATCCTGCTTTAAACGACAATAAAGAAATGGCTCTTTTTGGAAAAACTGGTTTTAAAGCCGATAACGAAGGAATTGCGATTTACAAAAAAACAGATTCTACAGGTTATATTTTAGTATCCAACCAGCAAGCAAACACTTTTATGGTATATCCAAGAGAAGGCGCAAAAGGTAATCCAAACGATTATCCTTTGTTGGCAGAAATCCCAACATCAACAATAGAATGTGATGGTGCCGATGTTACCAGCGTAAATTTAGGAGGAAACTTTAAAAACGGTCTTTTCGTAGCCATGAGCAACGGAATGACGTTTCATTACTACGCCTGGGATTTGATCCAAAAACGTATCGACGCTAAGAAATAGTATTCAGTTTTCAGTCGCAGTCGCAGTTTTCAGTTTCTTAACTGTGACTGAAAACCGAGACTGAAAACTGAAAACTGAAAACCGAGACTGCGACTGAAAACTGAGACTGAGACTGAGACTGAGACTGAGACTGAGACTGAGACTGAGACTGAGACAAAAAAAAGCTGTTCATCACTGAACAGCTTTTTTTAGTTTGAATTAGTAATCTTCCTTATTCTGTAATCGGTGCGCCGGCTAAAATTTCAGCATTGGCAAACTCTTCAAATTTGGCGAAATTCGCTTTGAATTTCTGCGCTAATTCTAATGCTTTTTTATCGTATAACTCAGGATCTTCCCAAGTATTTCTAGGATTTAAAATTTCACTTGGAACATTTGGGCAAGATTGTGGTTTTGCGATTCCAAATATTGCGTGATTTTCAAATGCTACATTGTCCAATTCTCCGTTTAATGCAGCGGTAATCATGGCACGGGTATATTTTAGTTTCATACGCGTTCCTGTTCCGTATGCACCGCCGGTCCAACCTGTATTGATCAACCAAACTTTTACATCTGCGTCTTTCATTTTCTTGGTTAACATTTCTGCATAACGTGTTGGGTGTAATGGCATAAATGGTGCTCCAAAACAAGCTGAAAAATTAGGTTGTGGCTCTGTAACTCCAGCTTCTGTTCCTGCAACTTTGGCTGTATATCCTGAAATAAAATGATACGCTGCCTGACCTGGAGTTAATTTTGAAATTGGAGGCAAAATCCCGAAAGAATCTGCCGTCAAGAAAAATATATTTTTAGGATTGTGCCCAATAGAACCTGGCTGAATATTATCGATATGCGTTATTGGGTAACTTACACGAGTATTTTGAGTAATAGAAACATCATCATAATCGACTTCGTTTGTTCCCGGTTTGAAAACCACATTCTCTAAAAGCGCTCCTTTCTTGATCGCTCTAAAAATGTCCGGTTCGTTTTCTTCGGTTAAATTGATCACTTTTGCGTAGCAACCACCTTCGAAGTTAAAAACAGTATTTTCTGCAGTCCAACCATGTTCATCGTCTCCAATTAACTTACGTGCAGGATCTGCTGATAAAGTTGTTTTACCGGTTCCTGATAATCCAAAGAAAATGGCAGTATCTCCGGCTTCACCCACATTGGCGCTGCAGTGCATTGGTAAAGCATTTTTGAAAACCGGTAAAATAAAGTTTAAAGCAGAGAAAATCCCTTTTTTCATTTCTCCTGTATAACCTGTTCCTCCAATAAGAGCTATTTTTTTAGTAAAATCCAAAATAGCAAAATTCGACTGGCGTGTTCCGTCTACAGCAGGATCTGCCATAAAACTTGGCGCACAAACTACTGTCCATTCCGGAGTAAAGTTGGCTAACTCAGATTCTTCTGGTCGTAAGAACATATTGTAGCAAAACAAATTCGACCAGGCCGTTTCTGTAACAACACGAACATTTAATCTATAATTGGCATCAGAACAAACATAAGAATCACGAACAAAAACTTCTTTGTTTGATAAAAACTGAGTTACCTTATTATACAATTTTTCAAAAGCAGCTGGGTCAAAAGGAATATTTACATTTCCCCACCAAACCTGATCTTCTGTAATACTATCTTTTACAATAAAACGATCCTGAGGAGAACGTCCTGTAAACTCACCTGTATTAATTGCCAATGCGCCTGTAGAGTTCTCAACACCTTGGCCTGTTTGCAAAGTGATCGCATGCAATTCATCAGCAGATAATTGGTAACGAACTTTTGCATTTTCAATTCCTAAATCTTTTAACGAAATCGATTGCGTGAAAACGGTGTGACTGTCCATAAATTTTAAGTTGTGTGTGATATTTAGTAGGAAACAAAATTACAGATTTATTATTAATCCTTTAAAAAAAATTAAAATTTACTTTTATTTATATCAATAAAGTAAAATTTCCCCTTTTAAATCAATAAAATAAAAAAATAACGGCTCCCAATTTGTTTTCTTATAATCCAGTAAATGAATTTGTTATATTATTTACGTATTAAAGTAAAAAACAACAGAAATTCACATAAATAAGATTATATGTTATTTATGAGACAAAATTAAAGATTAATTTTTAGATAAAATTTTTTATTCGGGATTTTATGATTTTCTCCTCAAAATCGTAATAAATAATACCGCCCAAGCAATAATTAATAAGAAACCACCCAAAGGAGTTGCGAATACGATAATTTTGAAATCAAAAACTGTAAGACTTTTAGTAGCTAATAAATAGATAGAACCACTAAATAGAAGAACACCAGCAACAACCAAATTATAGATTGTTTTTACGGTTTTTTCGGCAATATCTTTTCTGGTCGAAAGAAAAAGTAAAAACAAAGCATGATACATTTGATAACGAACCCCAACTTCAAAAGTATTTAACTCTTCTATAGATAAATATTTTTTAAGTAAATGCGCGCCAAAGGCACCCAAAATGATCGACAACATTCCCATAAAAGCTGCTGCTAAAACAATTCTTCTTTTCATATTTTCTATACTTTTTTATTCTTCAACAAAAATACTTCAATACATTTTAAAAAGCATTTTAGATTTCAAAAATCTTTTCCGGAAAAAGAAATTCATTACAATTTGGCTTCAAAATAAAAAATAAAACACTTTTTGAAAATTAAAATTGTTATATATTTAACATTTTAATATATTTGTGTTACAAATTTAAAAAATGAGAAGTATTCTAATCTTTGGGGCCGGTAGATCTGCATCATCGCTGATACGTTATTTATTAGCAAAATCAGAAAGCGAAAACCTACATCTTGTCGTAGCCGACTTGTCTTTGGCATTGGCCGAAAAAAAGACTCAAAATCATCCGAACGCAACTCCAATTGCTTTAAATATTTTTGAAACCGAAGAAAGAAAAGCAGCAATCGAAAAGGCTTCTATAGTAATCTCGATGCTTCCTGCTCATTTGCATATCGAAATCGCCAAAGATTGTATCGAATTCAAAAAACACCTTGTTACAGCATCTTATATAAGCGATGCCATGCAGGCGCTTGACGAAGAAGTCAGGAAAAACAATTTGATTTTCATGAACGAAATTGGTCTCGATCCCGGAATTGACCATATGAGCGCCATGAAAGTTATTGACGAAATTAGGGCGCAAGGTGGCAATATGCTTCTCTTTGAATCATTCTGCGGCGGATTAGTGGCTCCTGAATGCGATAACAATTTATGGAATTACAAATTTACCTGGGCGCCACGAAATGTAGTTTTGGCCGGACAAGGCGGTGCAGCAAAATTTATTCAGGAAGGCACTTATAAATATATCCCGTACGGAACGGTTTTTCGCAGAACAGAATTTCTGGAAGTAGAAGGCTACGGAAAATTCGAAGCGTATTCGAACCGTGACTCGCTTAAATATAGATCGATTTATGGTTTAGATGATATCCTTACTTTATATCGTGGTACTATCAGAAGAGTAGGTTATTCGAAAGCATGGAATATGTTTGTGCAATTGGGCATGACGGATGATAGTTATATCATGGAAGATTCTGAGAACATGAGTTATCGTCAGTTCGTTAATTCGTTTTTGCCTTATCACCCAACAGATTCTGTAGAAATTAAAACAAGATTGATTTTAAAAATCGATCAGGATGATATCATGTGGGATAAACTTTTGGAACTGGATTTATTTAATCCCGACAAAAAAGTCAATTTACCCAATGCTACGCCGGCGCAAATATTAGAAAAAATATTGTCTGACAGTTGGACATTAGAGCCCAACGACAAAGATATGATTGTAATGTATCATAAATTTGGATATATCCTAAATGGCAAAAAACAGCAAATCGATTCGAAAATGGTTTGTATTGGTGACGATCAGACTTATACTGCAATGGCAAAAACCGTTGGCTTACCGGTTGCAATGGCAACATTATTGATTTTGAACGGAAAAATTACAACTCCGGGCGTACAGCTTCCGATAAAAAAAGAAGTGTATCAGCCTATTTTAAAAGAGTTAGAAGAATATGGGGTTGTTTTTAATGAACAAAACATGCCTTATTTTGGATATAATCCAGACTTATTTTAAGATCTGGTTTTGTTGGTTTTTTTTTTAGATTTTTTTTTAGTTTTTAATTTTATCCGCTTCTACTGACTAGAAGCGGATTTTTTTTACGTACTAAGTTTTTTTTCTAGCCACAAAGGCGCTAAGACACAAAGATTTTTGAATTGGCTATAGCTAAAAAAATACATTTAATTAGGATTAAAGATTTGGGCTGAAGCCAATTCTTTTCTAAAAAAACTCCTGATAAAGCTGGAGCCTATCCATATCAAAAGAAAACCTTTGGCCCTTTACCTCTCTGCTTCTTTGAACCTTAAAAAACTATTCCGCAGACTGAAACGTAATTGGTAAACTGTACATTACTCGAACAGCTTTTCCTTCCTGAGTAGCTGCTGTCCATTTTGGGGAAAGCTTTAAAACGCGGATTGCCTCATCGCCTAATCCGTAACCTGGATCTTTTATGGTTTTAATATCCGATAAGCTTCCGTCTTTTTCAATGATGAATTGCATATAAGCCTTTCCTTTGATCTTAATTTTATTAGCTTCTGCAGACATTTTAAAATTTTTCCCAATAAATTTATAGAATTCTGTGAGACCGCCTGGAAATTCAGGTAATTTTTCAACATCGGCGAGTACATAAAGGTCTTTTTCTTTAACATCAGCTTTGTTCAATGCTTTTTGAGCCGTTACTTTTGTACTAAAAACAAACAATAATAAAGCATATACTACACCTACACTAAATACTTTTAATACAATTTTAATCGGAGATTCTTTTTTGGTCATCATAAGTAAACGTTTTTTAGTTATTAAATAATTAATATTACTTGCTAAGGCAACTGTATTTTTATTTGAAGCAAAGTCCAATAATAGATTCTGATAACTTTTTACAGATCCAAACTGTTTATTCACAGCTTCATCTGCCAAAAATTCATGATTGAGTTTAATTGCTTTTTTATAAAAGACCAACAATGGATTGAACCAAAAAACAATTTGCAAAACTTCTATAAAAAGAATATCCAGAGTATGTTTTTGATCTAAATGTGCTTTTTCGTGCGCTATTAGTTCTGATGGAATTTTACCTTTTTCGAATTCATTTTTATTGATGAAAATCGATTTCCAAAAAGAGTGTGGCAAAATAGGTTGCTCGATTAAAACTATTTTTTCGCCTTGTATAAATTCTACCTGATTATTTTTTATTCTTTTGTAAAATGAATACAAATTCAGGACAAAACGAATCGTTAACATCAAAACTATAAAGGCATAAACGACTCCAATTAAAACAAACACAAAATCATTTATTGAAATCATCTCAACATTTTCATTGTTTTTTTGAATTACCAATTCTTCAAGTTGAATGAATCCAATTTTGTTAGAAAAACCAGAAGCAATCGAAATAAGTTGCAACGGAATCACGAAACTAAAAACCAAACTTCCCAATAGATAAATGCGATTAAAACGAAACATTTTTTCATTTTCAAGCCATAATTTATATACTGCATAAAAAACCAAAAGCAGTATTCCTGATTTTAAAAGATAGAGTATCATTTTTTCTTTTTTTGAATTTCTGAATCGATTATTTTTCTGAGTTCTTCTAATTCCGAAGTCGACAAATTGGTTTCTTTCGTGAAAAAAGAAGCAAATTGTGATGCCGAATTATTGAAAAAACTACTGATTAATCCGTTTACATGTTTCGAGAAATAGACCGTCTTTTCGACCAAAGGATAATATTCTCTCGAATTTCCGAATTCGTTATAGGCTACGAATTTCTTGTCGATCATTCGTTTCAAAAGTGTTGCCACGGTTGTGGTTGCTGGTTTTGGTTCCGGATACGCTTCGAGCAAATCTTTCATAAAAGCTTTTTCAAGCTTCCAAAGATGTTGCATTAATTGTTCTTCTGAGTTTGATAATTGCATGTTTTTATTTTTAAGGTGCTAAGGTTCTGAGATTCTAAGTGGCTGAGTTTTTTTTTGCCACTGATTGAATGATTAAAATGATTCTTTTGATGATTACGATTAATCTTTATTCTTTATTCTTTATTCTTTATTCTATATTCTATATTCTAAAAAAAAACCGCGTCAATCCGTTTAATCCGTAAAACCCGTGGGCTATTTATTGTATTGCTTTTTCTGAAATCAAATCCCCGTTATTGTATTTTTTAATTTCGGTTAGTTTTCCTTTATCTGAATAGAATTTCCAATCGCCAAAATAGAACCAATGTGTTTCTAGCGCATTGACTTCGATTTTTGTTTTTCCTTTTGATTGTAGTTTTCCGTTTTCATAATAATATCTTACGATACAGATTCCGTTTTTGTATTTTTCGGTTTTGTAGATTTTTCCGTTGATGTAGGATTTCCACTTTTTTACCGGCTGATCATTCTTATAATATTCGAACGATTTGTATGTCGTACTATCTTGTTCGTAATTATCGACCCAAAGTCCTTCTTTCTTTTTATCAACCTTCTGATTGATGGGTTTGCTTTTACAACTAAAAAGCATCATTCCGCAAAAAAATAGTAAAAGAAGGTTTTTCATATTTTTAGTTTAACTCTACATTCATAGATACTGCTCTACAAATGTAGAGTTAGTTTTTTAATATGCAAGAAAAAGTTGCTAAGTTTCTAAGGCTCTGAGTTTTTTAGAATACACAAAGTGACAAAGGTTTTTGAATAGACCCCAGCTTTAGCTAGGTTTACTGTAGGAATAAAGAGCATGGCTTTAGCCAAATAAATTCTCAGGTGTTTAAAAATTTTGTCTAAAGCCAATTCTTTTCATCTAAAAAATCCCCTGGCTAAAGCTAGGGGCTATTCAATTCTGATGCAAAAAACCTTTGTCACTTTATTCCTTTGCAACTTTGAACCTTTTTAAACCTTTGAATCTTCTTTAAGCGTTAGGGATAGGAGCGATATCCTTTTTGTTTTTTCTTTAAAAACAAAAAGATATAGCGGATAGCCCGACCGTAGGGAACGCCCATAAAAAAATCCGCTTACCCTTAAAGAATAAACGGATTTTATATAATTTGAGATTCATCTTTGTCAAAGTTTAAAACTTTGACAAAGAGCGAAACATAAAAAAATCTTTGTGTCTCAGTGCCTTCGTGGCAAAACTTATTACTTAGAAAGCTCTACGAAATATTTGTAAAACAACGGAATAGTTTCGATTCCTTTTAAGTAATTAAAGATTCCGAAATGCTCATTTGGCGAGTGAATTGCATCAGAATCTAAACCAAAGCCCATTAAAATGGTTTTGCTTTTAAGTTCTTTTTCGAATAAAGCAACAATCGGGATACTTCCGCCTGAGCGAACAGGAATTGCAGGAACGCCAAAAGTTTCTGTATATGCCTTGTTTGCCGCCTGATATCCAATACTGTCAATTGGCGTAACATAACCTTGTCCACCGTGATGAGGCGTTACTTTTACGGTAACTCCTGACGGTGCAATGTTGGTGAAATGTTTAGTAAAAAGTTCTGTGATTTCGTGCCAATCCTGATTAGGAACCAAACGCATGGAGATTTTAGCAAATGCTTTGCTCGCAATAACGGTTTTTGCTCCTTCGCCTTGATATCCGCCCCAGATTCCGTTTACGTCTAATGTTGGACGAATCGAGTTGCGTTCGTTGGTTACATATCCTTTTTCGCCGTAAACGTCGTTTAGGTCTAAGGCTTTTTTATATTTTTCTAAGCTAAAAGGCGCTTTTGCCATTTCGGCTCTTTCCTCAGCAGATAATTCCTGAACTTTATCGTAGAAACCAGGAATGGTAATATGATTGTTTTCGTCGTGCATAGAAGCAATCATTTTTGCCAAAACATTGATTGGGTTAGCCACTGCTCCACCGTATAAACCTGAATGCAAATCGCGGTTTGGACCAGTAACTTCGACCTCTACATAACTTAAACCGCGCAAACCTGTTGTGATCGATGGTTGTTGGTTCGAGATCATTCCGGTATCTGAAATTAGAATTACATCGTTTTTCAGTTTTTCCTGATTGCGTTCTACAAACCAGGCCAAACTTGCCGAACCTACTTCTTCTTCGCCTTCGATCATAAATTTTACGTTACAAGGCAAATTATTCGTTTGCACCATATATTCAAGCGCTTTTATGTGCATGTACATTTGTCCTTTGTCATCGCAGGCACCACGAGCGAAGATTGCACCTTCCGGATGAATTTCGGTTTTTTTAATTACGGGTTCGAATGGTGGCGATGTCCATAATTCGATTGGATCTGGCGGTTGAACATCATAATGTCCGTATACAAGAACTGTTGGTAAATTTGGGTCGATTATTTTCTCTCCATATATAATTGGATACCCCGGAGTATCGCAAATTTCGACTAAATCACAGCCTGCTTTTGATAAACTTTCCTTTACAGCCTCGGCAGTATCGATAACATCTTGCGAATATGCAGTGTCGGCACTTACCGACGGAATTTTTAATAATTCGATCAACTCATTGATAAAGCGATCTTTATGTTGTTGAACGTAGGACTTAATATTTTCCATTGAAATAATTTTTATAGAATTTCAAAAATACAAAAAAGAGAATTAATATTTTTTTTCAAAAAATGCTTTGAAATATAGAAGTTATGTTTATCTTTGCACCCACAATTGAGCGGATATGGTGAAATTGGTAGACATGCCAGACTTAGGATCTGGTGCCGCAAGGCGTGTAGGTTCGAGTCCTATTATCCGCACAAACATTAAGACTTAAATAACTGTTAGTCAGTTTTTTAAGTCTTTTTCATTTTGTATATTCCCCTAAAAAACACCCTGTATCTTATTATTTATTGTATTTTAACTTAAATTAATCGCTTTTAACTACTGGCTTCAAAATTTCTCTTTTGGCCAGCCACGTAATCTCAATTTCCGGATATTCATGTTTTAGAGAAGATTCGATTTCTTCATGTAAGTCTTTTTCATTCTCAACGTAAGTTGCGCTGTAAAATGAGTACACAGTCCTTATTTCGTCAATAAATGGTTCCTTAGGGTCGATAAATAATTTTAATGAGTCAATTGCTAAATAAATTATCCAAGGATATGGCCGAAGATGTCTATGCATATGGTGATTTATCCACTTATTTACCCATTCAATCTCATTCCATTTTAAATCTTTTGAATATAGAACAGATTTAAGATCTTTAGAAATTTTGATTAGAGAATTCAAACCAACAGTCTTACCTTTATTTGTAGCATAGTCGATACCTAAAAGCCCCCTTATACGGCTTTCTAACGCTAATCTTAAAGCGTAAATTGTCAAAAGGTCTGCATTGTAGTTATTCTGATTTTGATCTCTAATTTTATGAGTTATGAATAATCTTTGAGCAATGTCAAAATGAATTGCAGAAGGCAAAGTATTTGTGCTCACTAAAATAAAACTAACATCTTCATTAGAATCCAATATATTAACATATTTAGCAACATCTGCAATTACTACTTTAATCTGGTCTGTTAAATAATTATCTTTAATAGATCGGAGATAATCTGCCGCATTTTGAACGTGACATCTTATCCTTAGATTTTCTTCCCGTATCGACCATGTTGTCTTAAATGCATTTTGCTTTCTACAAGTTAGCGTTAGTGCTTTTCCACCAATTTCCTGAAGATAGTTAATTAAGAGTTCTACATTATCTTTAGTTAAATCGGTATAAACGGACTTTAAATAGATAGTCTTATTCAATTTTAGGTTTTTAAAATAGTTACTAAGTACTTTTGTATTTTGATCGTTCATATCAACGTAAGTTCTATTATACCGTGTAAAGCTTTAAGAAGTTCTTTCATTAGATATACTTTCATGATATAAAGTTACAGTAGTTCTATGTTCGGATCTTGCAGTATCATTATATATAATTAGAAAACGTGCGCCATTCAATTCTTCCGGGATATCTGTTAGTAATGTGTCAGCCTCAGTCGATGTTCCATGAAATGGCTTTAAAAAAATCGCTTCGACTTCCATCGATTGAAAAGGTTGCAAATTGTTAATTCTAGGCAATACTTGTAAGTATTTCAAAAAATTTCTTTCTTCGGCAATAGCAACATTGTAAGCCGGAACTTCTGAATTATTGTGAAGAGAAAATTTAAATTTCCACTTTAGTGTCCAATATTGATAAAGATCAGTTCCTGCGGGAATGGGTTGCTCAAACTCTAAGTTTTTTGAACTATATCCATGAGTCATACGTGATTTATAGTCGTACGTCAAATCAGCTTCAATAAAAGGAAGTTCTCGTAAAACTGGAGTTTTCTGTAGTGCTAATTGAAGCCTTTGTTCTGCAATAAACTTCCATTCTTTAAGTATTTCTTTGGTGTATCTCTGATGATCGCGATCAATGAGTGTAGAGCAATTTACACAAAGCCAAATTCCGTTTTCAATGCTAGTTCTATCACTACTATCCATTTGATCATCATATCTTGGCCCGCCGGAAGCAGCAGCGGATATATGTGCAGCAACACCAATATTCGTTGCTTTATTCGGATCAGTATTTGGCCCGCTTGTAGGTCTTTGGCAATCTGGATTACTGCAAGTTAAACTTACTCTTTTTGAAAGAATATCTTTAGTCTTAGAGGTAAAATCATCTCGGTTTTGCATAATATTATTTTAAAATTGCAGCTTTGTCTTACAGATTAAATACGAACCAATTTTTATTCATAAAGCCATTAGTTTACTTTTGCAGATCGTCAGGATCTATCCATGTAACCCCCATCCACTCGCAACCTGCTCGTAACAATTCTTTATCAACAGGTTTACTTTCTCGAATTATAACCCTACCCAATTTCACTATTTTGCCTGGCATTATCATTGCTGGTAATGAGATTGTACACCTTTCTAAATACTCAATATTTTTTGCATAGAAGAAAAGCATATCGGTCATCTCTATCAAACTCTTATCTAGTAAGGCATGAAAATCATCCATAACAACATTTTGTTCTTTAAGAAATTGACCATCTCGAACGAAAATTACGTACCCTCTATCACCAAACGAAATACAAATAGAACTTGAGTTTATGACATGAATAAAATTATATTTCTGCTCAGAGGTAAAATCAAATCTAAATACAGAACCAAATGGATCAGGATCGGTTTTAAATACTCCAGAAACGCAATGTAAAAAATGTCGCGATTGCTCAAGTGGATCTGAAGAACTAATAATGTCACCAATTTTATAACCTGGATTTTTTCTATCCCAATCTAAAAATTTATCTTTCAGTGTCAAAGCAAAATGAACTTTATTTGCCCATTTCCAAATATCGGAATCAGTTTCAGTTCCATTGGCAATCTTATTCTCTAATCCAGAAAAAAAACCTGTATTGCATCTTTTACAACAAGGGACGACCAGCTGTCTATATGATATGTCCGTTCCGTTGGCCATAGTAATTTGTTGATCCCATAAATTGAATTTATGTTGTAACCATTTTGGAAAAATATGCTCTCGTGAATCGGCACTTTTACCACAAACAAAACATGTCTCTTTAGTTAATTCAAATCCTTCTATTTTTGTTATTTTATACATATTTTGTCATAGGTTCCTATTAAAATTTCTGTATTCAAATCTTATCAACAGAAATGCAACGATCATACCCTCACTCAAAAGTAAATATTACAGTTGAAATATCTATTAACATCAAAAACCAGTAATTGCTAATTGCTTTTACATGTTATTTAATGCTCTTTGTTTTTCGCATTGTGATCAGATAGAACAACAGAGGTTATTTTAGCGAAATCTTTTTGAATTTGTTCTAATCTATAAGATATTTGTCTTATGTGTGTATCGCCCGGAGTGTGCATTCCTCCGCCTAAATATTCTTCAATATAAAGTTCATGAGATTTGCTTATTTTTTTTCCGTTGTCAAGCTTGTATGTCACGTTTATTTTAATTACATCTGTTGCTTTTTGATCAAAATCCCCTACAAGACTCGAGACGAGGTATCTGAACTTTTGCTTCGGATAGAAATTATGAATGCCGTTTTTTATTATTCCCATAGACCCTAATTTCAATACATCGAAATCATTATAATAGCTATAATCTTTAATTAATTTAAATTTAGCATCGATAGCTACTCCCGCTCCAGAGTTTTCAAAAATGATAAAAAGCAAACTAGGAGAGGCTTCTGCAAATTGCAAGTAAATATTAATGTCGGGTGTTGTGTAAAATCTCCGCATCAACATAGACTCCCTAATCATCAAGATCGTAAGTATAATAGTTCCTATTGCGGCAACCGCAACAACTGAATTTATTATATCGGAAGTACCCATTGTGCTAAAAAAACATTTTATTTGATTCATATATTGCAAAGCTAAAACTCCATTAAGTCAGGCAACGAACTGCTACGCTAACGTTCCCATGCTACAACCTGCTTTAAATTAAATTAAGGTTTACGTTTCGGTTAAACACAACTTTTCAAAAATAAAACCAACTTTAAATTAAGCCACTGTGATATCATTATTTATTTGAATTTATTATTAATTTTAAAAAGGTAGGAAAATTGATTTCCGTCATTTTTTAATTCGGCTTCCATTAGCGAAATTTTATTTTCTTTAAATTTAAACAATAAATCTGATAACTTTCGTAATTTTAATTTTGCTACATTTTCTAATAATTCTGCACTTGTTTGTATTGTTGTTTGAAATATACTATTACTTGTTTTTAGTTTATGAATTTTAATAGATTGTTCATATTTATATTTCAAATATCTATATTCTTCTTCAATTTCTCCAATACTTTTATTAGACTTTGAAAGATTTGTTATCCAAGTTCGCAATCCCCAAATGGAATTATATGTTTCAGGATCTTTTTTAAAATAAAATATTTGCTCCCAACTTAAATCATTAACTTCTATGATTGGGAAATCCTCCAGAATCAGGTTGTAAATCTCGGCTTTAACATTTGTAATGTTTTCAATAGAATAGATTGAATTGTCACAAGGAATTGCAGTGAACTTTGATTCGTCATATGAAGTCGAAATAATACGTGTTTTTAAGTCATGACATAAATTACAGAGATTAAAAAAATTGGCAGTGTTTTGGCTTTTAGATTCATTTAATTTAGATTCAATTATTGGACTAATCTGTTTATGAATTTCAATATATTTTTTTTCGTTAGACAATTCATCATAATCAAATATGATTTTTTTTTCTTGAATTAAATATTCCAAATTTTGATTCCTAAAATCTAAATCATCAGTTTTTTTATCCTCATAATATTTATCCAAACCACCAAATTTATTAAATTCCTCATTCATAAATAAGTAGCCTTGGTATATTACAAAATCATTTAGCGAAACTAAACCCTTTTGCTCCAAAAAAGAACGAGAATCTCTGAACATTTGTTTTTCAATGACTTCTTTCCATTCAAGCAATCCAACTATGAAAATTTTATCAAAAATTAATAACTCCCTTTTGATATCGTTTATATTTTGGAATGAATTGATATTTTTAAGTCCAATAAGTTCGTTCATATACCATATGGTTGATTATGCAGTTAACGTTCCGCTGCTTACGAATTGGTGATGACAGAGGTATGATTTATTTCAGTTAAAGATAAAGTTTTTTCTTGATAAAAAAACGTCAAGGTTATTAGCAACACATTACGCGAAACCGCTGTCAGCGGTTCTTCCTTTTGTTTCAAGTAATTATCAAATATATCTCGACTTATCCATTAGAGATCTTGGGTATATTTGGTAAATAATTCTTCCAACTCTTCCATAGGGCGAAACCCCAACTCCATCTTTTGCATGCACAAATAAACCATCTTCATAAGTTACTTCCGTAAGTGAATGAGGCAAATCTTTATATGATTTTTTTTCGAAAGTTCAGCTATGAGTACCGGGATATATTCTCCATCCTGTTGTCCTCTCCATACATATGCAGATTTTGTCATTGCATCTAAGGCGTGCCTATCTTTTGAAAATCCCATTTTCACTACTATATATTCTCCATTATGGTTTCTAATGAATGGCGTTCCATAGTTCAACCTATTATAATATACTTTCAATGGATCGCCTTCAAACACTTGTGCTATGCTTAGATATTCGTTTGGTTTATCATTATGTGGCAATAATAAGTTGCACTACATTCGATGTCTTAGAGATTATATAATTGGATTGTCAAGATAGTTGGTTCAATCAATTAAATTGATTAATATTAAATTTCGCTGCCACTAATTGGAAGATAATTATTAACCCAACAAACGATTTAACATTGGTTATTTTTGTATATTTTGTTATATTTATGACTATTACCAATTTACAAATAAATGCCCGTAGACCCAGGAAGTACACATCTTTAAGCGACATAAGGCACCTGTATTGATCAAACTAATATTTTTCAACGTAAAAAGTTCAATATGGGAGTTTTTCTTCTTTAAAATGCGTACTGGAAAAATCAGCACTAAGTATTAGGATGAAGATCGTTGTTTTAACATTATGTCAAAAATCTCATTGCAACCCTTCTTCAATATCTGCAATCAGGTTCTCGAATCCCGGCTCGTTGAATGAATAATCAGCATTCCAAACTTCAAAATAGGTTTGATATTTGAGAATTGTTGGTAAGAATGCAGCATACTCCAAAATTGTACTAGGAAAACTGTCCAGTGGATTACTATTTCTCCAGATGATCTGAACTTGATTGAAATCACAATTGCAATTAGTTGATAGTGATTTGATAGTATTATCAAAGATCAGTTTTTGTGCACTCCTCGGAGCATAGTTGAGTGATCTTATATTTGTATATGCACAGTTAAATGTACCTCCAACTTGAATTGGAACGCCTTTTAAAGAGGTAAGATTAACCAACGCCGAGCAGTCAAAATCCCCACTTACAAGGTTAAATTGTAATGGTAGTTCCGTTAAAAAAGAAGCAAAATCCGGAAATCTCACAGATCCCAAAACATCAACGGTATTTTCAATATTTATTGTATAATTACCTATTATAACAATCCAATAAGACCTTATAATAGCGTCAATTTCATTTTCCTTAACCATAAAATCATCTTGCAAAATGGAATCTAAATTCATATGGGTAGTGATATTTTTTTAACGTAAACCAGATTTAATGTCATAGATAATATTTTCGAAATTCGATTGATTCAATTTATCATCATCAGAAAAGATGTCGTCTTTTAAGTAATACATATATTTAAAAACGGTTGGCAGGTACTTTTGGTTTTGAACAATAATTGGAGGTAAGTAAAAATCCTTTTTATGCGGTTTTTTTTGTATTTCAATTTCAATTCGCTTCACTTGACAGTTCTTTTTCCCCATGTATATGGAGGTTCTATTATTGATTGATAAAATATTGCCAATGTATTCAGGAAGTCCAATTAAGTTAGTTAGGGGGTTCCCAGTCACATGCAAGGATGATCCAACATGTCTCAAACTAGATTCTAATGAAATTAGATCATTTTCAAATAATGAACAATTGCCACCTATTATTTCAGGCGCACCATCAAGTGTTACAAGTTTGTTCAGGAAAGCGTTAAAATTACCATGGATATGTGTGGGACACCCCTTTAATGATGTCAATGAATTTTCATGGCATGCGAAATCCCGTCCTACAGAACTTGGTGAGCCTTTCAAGGATGTTAATTGATTGTTGGCACAATTAAAATCACCGCCAACAAAATCTGGTGATCCTTTAAGGGTTTGCAATTTATTAGCGTAACAATAGAAGTCACCACTAACTCTTCCAAACCTAATTGGTAATTTTCTTAAAGATGTATTGGTGATTTTTACACTTCCGTGAACATCTACCAGATCCTCTCTTAAAATGAAACGATCGAGTTTTATATTATAGCGTTTAACTATATTCTCAATTTGCACTTTAGTTATCATAATCATCTGGTTTTGAAGCTAAGATATACCGCCTGATCAATATACACCAGCATTTACGAGAAGAATTAAAATTATTTTCCTCTTTTATCCATTTCCCGGAACTCACATTTTGATATATAAATATACCCGACATACAACCTTGGTATGTGTGACCTTAATTTCAACACCAAATGCTTGATCAATTAGAAATTCGATACTTTAAATTATCCTGTTCGACCCTTTTGGCGGGTCAAACGAAATTAAATCAATTATCCAAAAGCTGATATCGATAAATAGATAAGAAAGGAAGAAAAGAGAATAATATAAAGAGTACCTGATATGCTGAAATAATGGCTCTATACGGCTTAAATATCATCAATTTCGGTTTATTTAGCTAAGACAGGACGAAAGGATGCAACTCTATCTTTCACAGCTTTCACACCCAGCATTCTATTATCATGACTGATAGAAGAACCATTTCCTAACTTTGTAATCCAGTTACCAGCTTTTGAAATATTATAATAATCACGTTCAATGTCCTTTTAATTACATTCTGCGAATTGGCTGTTCGTTTTTTAATAGTATAGATTTAATCTATGTAAATTTCAAAAAAAATAATCACAAACTGTGATTTTATTATTTTATTGTGATTTATGACAATAATATAATTGTCAAATGTTAAAGAAAGCGCATGTATTAAGTTAAAATAATGTTAAAGTTTAAAAGTCAAAAAAAGACAAATATTTAACAGTCAAAACTTTACATAGTTATCAACAAAATAAATTTTTCGCACATGGTGCATTAATAACACTATTAAGTATCTTTGTTACAGGAAACCTAGAAATAGGAAAAAAGGCTAATTATGCCGTGAGAAGCACTAGCCTTTGTTGATGTGTAATCGAGTTTACAGCGATTAGTAAATTTCGAATGTGAATGTTCTTTGATATAGACTCTGTAACTTGATAAGTTGACGCTTATCATTCCAATGTTTAATTTTAACTTCGGTTACAATGATACATAACGATGCCCCAAATGGCTACAAATATGTTTACTCTAGATATAAAACTATCAAAGGTAAAAGACATTATAAAGCAAATGGCGGACTCTATAAATTTCTTGTAAAAGATATTTAAGAATCTAAAAATTTGAATTAGTTTACAGATCTTGTCAAAGAGAATGCTGTTGAAGGACAAAAAAAGTTCTACTTAATCGGGTAGGACTTTTTTATTTTTACGGAAATCCGTAATTGTCACTTGTTTGACAACCGCATGGTCAAAAATAACTCATTTAATACGTTTGTAATCATACTCCAGAAACACAAACATCAATTTAGAATCAATATAAATAAGTAAATAATTGAATCACAACGGTTTATGCTATTTTAGTGAATTTTTAGGCACCAAAATACCCTTTTTTTTATGTTTTTTATGACAATTTTTTGCACGAAAACGAATGAAACGACATAAAAAATGACAAAATAAGCAAGTAAAAACTTACTTTTTTAGCGACTAAACGTCGTTTTTTACTTGTTCTCGTGCAAAATCATGTCAATTATAATCAGTTTATTGTGCTTTGTGACAAGTAGTGTCAGTTATAACCAAATTAAATAAGCTACTGTCATTAGCAAACAAAACATTCTTTGTTATTTTCCTTCAAATGCTTTACGCAATACCTTATTGCATCAATAGTATGGTTCCAGCGGTCAATTGGTTTCTCACCATTAGTCTTCCAAGAATAATTATTTAATTCGTTTGCTAAGTCTTTACACTTATAGTCAACAACGATAACGTAATTTTTCATTAGCATTACTCCCTCTCTTACTTATCCGGCAGCCTTTTTTGCGGGAACAATATTAATACCGCCAAGTTTGATTTCATCTATTTGACGACCTGCTGCGCTATAACCAACAATAAGATTAGAACCGCATACAACTTTAAAAATTTTAATTAACTGATAAGTATTCAATCCCTTTTGATAGAGATGTTGACAAACATGAATCCTCATGTTTTTGTTATCGATTACTACCGCAATCAATGTCGATAGACCTACACTGTAACCCCAATCCGCGCCAAAAGTAATTTCTTCATCCTTCGGAAACGTTACATATTCCCAGTTTGAAAAGATACCGCCTTCGCTCTTTTCTGACCAAGATCCTAAAATTATATTCGAGTACTTCTCAACGTTTAACTCTTTTAAGGTCTCAACTTCTCTAATGAAGTCAGTACTTAAATTCTGCTTGCTGTCCAGGTAAGTTGATTGGATGTAACCGGTCCCATCCTCAATTCGTAATAATAAAAAAAAAACAGTTATAAATCCAATGGTTCTTTGTAGTTGGATTCAAGATCATTATAACCCGGTTTTAAATTCCGAGGGTTCGAACAGATAAGTCAACTTTATCAAAGAGAGTTTCATCCACCAATTCCTCACTTTCATCACAACACCACGTTGTAATTCCTGATATCCTTTTTAATTTGGCTGTGTTATCCCCGTTTGAAGTTCTTAGTCCAAGGAATAGAATTAATTTATGGAATAAGAAAACAAATTGTATAAAAATTTGTATAACTCTTATGAGGTTGCCAGGATTAATTAGCCTGGCTGCTCGACCTCAGTAAAAAAACAGCCCATAAAAATAATCCAGCATAAAAATGATCTTAACAAACAAGGAGAAATCCATCTTAGACCAATCAAAATTAAATAAGCTATTCAGTACACCAGTACCAAATGTGTATAGTCATAACACGACCATATCCAAACCACTATATACCACATCATCATCATCATCATCATCACTTACACCTCTATCATCATCCAATACATCTCTCATCTATATTATTAATGACTATGATAATAATACTGATGTAGAACCACTGATAACAGACCTTGCCGAATGTACTGATGAAAATCAATGTGCGCAGATTGCGCTATTTTTTGCCAGTTCTTCTCTGCTCCACATACCGAACAAAATAGTTTACAACCTAAAAAAATATACATCGAAATCTTTACTAAGAGAAATCGATAAGGATTTGACCGTGGCGGTCGAAAAGTGCTTAATAGTCATTTCTAATCTCTCCTCCACATATTTTAACGATAAATGGAAGACATTGAACTCAACGATCCTACACGAACAGACACAAAATAGTGCATCCAATTACATTTATAACAAAGTGATTGATTGTCTATTATCCGGCTCGAAAGAGAAGGGGCCAATGATAGAAATAATGAAGAACAAATTTGGCAAAGAAACCTATAGTCAGGGCGTAACATCACGAAAGTTTAAAATCACAGATACGTATTATAACGCCGGTTTAACGACCTATAACTTGACTACACCTAAACTTATTCGGCAACGACAAAAGCACACGTTCAAGACCCTTAAAATAGCTAGTGACAACATAATAGCTGCTAATCTTATAGAGTTATATTCTCAAATAGATTACCCTGATGAATCAGAGATATTGAAAAGAGGAAAAGAACTTTGCAAAGCAAAAAAAAAGAACAAGAAAGGCAAAACATACACCATGAGGAACAGGCACAAAAATGAATATTGGAAGGATCATGAAAACAGAACATTTATTGAGGACAATATCCTCTTATATAAATATCTGACTGATAACGGAATTATGATTCCGATCGTTGGCGATCATAAATCAGGCGGTCGAGTTGTTGATTGCTTTACTTTAATGCCCAGTTGGATAAGAGCAATGATAAAAATCGATGGAGAACCAATTGTTGAAGTAGATTATGCCTGTCTTCATCCAAATATCGCAATATCATTATACGGTGGAGCACAAAAATACATCACGCATAAATCAATTTCTGATGATACAGGAATTGATAAAGACATCATCAAAATAGAGCATCTGTCATTTTTCAATAAGCAGCGAGCGGAAATGAAAAAGTCCCCATTATACAATTATTATACGAGCACTGAAAATAGAATGATTAAGAATATTATAAATGAAAAGATTTGTTTAAATTATAAAATCACATCACAAAGATTGTTTGAAAAAGAAGTCGAAATAATGACCGAGGTAATAAGAAGATTGAATCTTGAGGGAATAAATGCCGGGTACGTTTACGATGCCTTATTTACCACTCAAAAGAATGTTGACAGGGTAAGAGAAGTAATGAATCGAGTGGCAAGTGACTTATCAATTTACACCACTGCGAAATAAAAATAAAAGAACATTATGAAAGAAATAAAAGAAGACGATTGCTGGGAAATAAGTACCAAATGGGAATCATTTAGATTGGCGGAAGCAACAGAGGAAGAAGCCACGGAGGTAAGTGATGAAATAATGTCAAAATTTATTGCAATATAGCACGATAATACAACCATATAAAATAAAAAACCCAGCCGATCTAAGGATTTTAGTTAGCTGGGGTTTAATGTCATGTTTTATTTAATAATTAATTTTTCGGCGCCATAAAATAGGCCCATATTATAGCTATAATTGGTAAAGAAAAAGCTATAACAATAATGATTATATGTTTGGGATCAAGCAATAATACCAATGCTGCAAAAGCAATTATATATAAGGGAACAACTATTTTCCAATGGCGAAATAATTCCCGTACGATTGCCATTATCTTTTGCGCAGCTTCAATATTTTGTATATATTGTTGCTCTCTGATCAATCTTCCTTTCCTCATTTTGTAATTGTAAATTTTCAATGGAAGTTTCCGGAGATTTTAAATCACTACGATTAGATTCATTATTTGACGGTTTCCATGAGTGGCACATTTTGTACTGCAAAATGAATATCCTAATACTAAGTCTCTTCGGTACCACACTGTTTTTTCGTCTGAAACTTGGCTATTTCACCATTTACATATATTCATCTGGTTTTTAGATTTTAAGTTATTGATTTTAGTTCTTACCTGTCGTGAAGGTTAATGGTGGACTATAACCTGTACCATAGCTGTTTGTTGCATAAGCCCTGACATAATGCGTGGTATTTGGAAATATACCGCCCATCAATGTTCCGTTGAAATAAGTAAGATTTGGAAATGTGCCTTCTTGTTTTGTCTTATAAACATTCTGCCAAGTAATGTCCGGGTTCTCAAATTTTGACCAAACAAAACCATAGGAAGTTATTACATCGCCACCGTTATTTATAACTGATGCACCACTACTAGCTGTTAATCCCGATCCACTTAAAGCAGAGATTTTAAGAACTGGAACTCCAACTGCTTTAGTAGTAAATACGATCACTTCACCATAAAAGGTGCCCAAACCATTTGTACCATACGCTCTTGTGTAATATTTGGTATTTGCTTTTAGGTCATTCAAATTAATTTCAAATACATTCTCAGAAGGACTTGTTACATCGGTTTTAGCATCTGCTGTGGTCGGAATTGGACTAACAGCTGAAATGCAAACACCAACCGATAAGAATTTACTACCACCATCGCTTAGGATAGTACCACCAACTTTAGCTGTAGATGTATAAATAGAACTGGGCTGATTAGTTATTATAGTTGGTAAGCCTACTTTTTCAGTTGTAAATGACATTACTTCGCCAAAAGAAATCCCTGAATTATTAATAGCATATGCTCGAATATAATACTTAGTGTCTGGCTCTAAATTGGCTAGCGAACAAATAAATTTATTGGAATCAATAACTCCTTGTACATCTCTATCTGTAGTGGTTGGTATTACATTAGTTGAAGAAATATACACACCGTAACCAACTACGTCTGAGGTTCCTTTATTTACAATTGTTCCACTTGTGATTGCTGTTTTAGATGTTATCAGCGTCACCGATCCAGTACTAACTATTGGTTTTGTATTTTGAGTTGTTACAAAGCTGATTTCATTTCCATAGATTATTCCGGAGTTTGTCAACACATAGCTTCTAGCATAATATTTTGTGATAGCATTTAGATTTTGAAATGAAAAATTGAATTGTCCAATTGCGTTCCCCTTTTCTTCAATTTTTAAATTTTCAATAGTTGGGTTTGTATTGATACTGATACAAATTCCTTTAACTGTTATTTCATTCATGCCTACTAATTCTATATTAGCGGATATCGTTGCAGATTTTTCTGTGATGTTCTTTACTTCAATTGTTTTTATACTAATCGAAGAAGGACTATTCTCTTGTTTATCATCCCCTGCACAACTACAGAGTATTATTGGAAAAAGTAATAAAATGCTCAATTTCAAAATTGTAATTTTTTTCATATTTAAGTTTTTTGGTATTGGAATGGTTTTCGGTTTAATTTGATCAAAATGATGTAACATCAATCCTTAACGAGTTTTATCGATCAAATTTTTTACTGTTTTCTGGTTTTCAATGACCATGGATTTATAATCTTTTTTAATGGCGTCTGGAGTAATTCCTACAACTTTACCATTAATAGATTGTCTTATATAAAATTTGGATAAACCATATTTAACATAAAGCGCTTCTAAGGCAACAGCATCATAAGAATTATAATTTTTTGTTGTATTTTTACTCATTTAGAAATTTCGTTTCAAATATTGAAACAAAAATATGGAATTATATTCCGCTTTAACAAATAAAAAAGGAATAATATTCCTTTATAATTAATTTTTTATGAGTATTTCACTGAGAATAAAAGAGTTAAGAAATCTGAAAAACCTCACTCAAAAGGATTTATCTACAAAAATAAAGGTTGACACTAGTCAATTTAGTAAAATAGAATCTGGAAAATTGCAACCAACAATTCAGCAATTAATGGATATATCTTCCCATTTCGGTGTAACAATGGATTGGCTGTGTTTTGGAAATACTGAGGCAGCAACCAATGATAAAAGTGAAGCTGGTGATCAAAACTACCAGGAATTAGCCGAAGCAAGGAAAGCCATAATAGACTATCAAAAAGAAGAAATCGATCAGTTAAAAAAGAATTTGAAGCAATTGAAAAAGAATTAAGATGTTTTTTAAACAGATTTTTGTATTTTTATAATTAACTATTAGTCAGTACCTAAATCTTATTCTATGATACTTCATGTCTTAGATAATTCCAGATACTTTAAGTTTCTTGTCATAATACTTTTGGCAATTACTACACTATTATGCGTCTTATTAGTTGATCATCGCCGTCAGACTTTAAAATTAGAGATAGAACTTGCCAATATAAATCAAGAACTTCAATTTAAGGAATTTACTCACGATCGAAAAATGAAGGAATTTGAACAAGAAGCAAAGCGACATCAGGAGCAGGTTCAGCAATTGAAGTCAGAAATATTGTCGAAATTAAAAAGAGAAAATGAAAATAGACATTGAAGTAGTCAAAAATTATCTTATTGTATTCGAAGAATACGATTCCCCCGTAATTTCAACATACGAACTGTTCAAAAAGCTAGGATTAAATTATCAAAAAAATGATGACATTAAGATAGTATATCATTATTTAAAAATACTTTATGACCAAGATTTAATAGATATCGAGAGTAATAAGGCAGATGACAGGCAAACCCTAGGTATTACATTTGGTCACAGTGGAATAGTTATGTTAAGCAGTAAGCATTTTAGACTTACTAATGAAGGGCATAAAACTTTAGAGATAATGCAGCAATCTAAAATTTGGAATTTTACCAAATCTCAACTAGGTACAATTGGTGTAGAAAGTATCAAACAAATCCCTACGATTGCCCTAGCGTTGATTAAGCATCAGTTATCTATTTAAGTGATTTAGTTATGATAAGACTCGTAAGCAACAATGAAGTTTAAACCTATTAACAATAATCTTAGGTTTATGAAAAATTATTAGTCACTGAACCATAATTTATCAAATTACTTAAGTTATCTACCACTGTACCGTCTTGATTTGATCTCAAATACTTATTAGGATTGCTCCCTACTACTGTAATAGTAGCACCTCTTTTCCATCCTTCTGTATTGTAATTCCATAAAATTGTTATTGCAGAATTTTGACTATTATCTAACAAGCTAACAGCATTTGATTTTGTTGTTTTTGCAGCCAAGCCGATTGTGTTATCCTTGTAACTAAATTGATGGATAGCATAGTGCGTAATAACATTTTTATCATTCTTCCACACTCCTGAAATTGCATAATTTGCCATTTTATTTTTCTTTTTTAAATTATTTACGTTATTTTAGTAAACATTCTCTTAATTATTTGCTTCATAAATTACATCCCCAAATATCTTTTTTAAGCCTTCTAAAGCATTATCTGATAACTCTTGTGTGAAGAGTAGTGATAATCTCTTTTTAGGTCTTGAACATGCAACATAAAACAGGTTTCTGTTTCTTTCATAAGTATCTTTTTTATCAGCAGGAACTTTTTCTGAATTTATCCACTCAAGAAATTGATTCCAATTATACTGATTCCATCCTCTACCTAGAACTATAATCACATTTTCAAATTGAGCACCTTTTACACCATGTTTTGTTGAATATAAAGTTTTGTCATCGATATATTTTGAAACACTTGAGATTTCAGCATATGGAATTGACCTTATTGATTCGATTTTTGAAACAAAGTTCTTATCATCATCTTCTCTGTCTTTTTCAGCTACAGCTTTAATTTGAGTAAAACGATATTCTTTCTCCTCAATTTTCCTTGGCAATCTTGGTTTCTTCGTTGTTTTTAGTAAATCCAATACATTACCAACAGTTCCGGCTTGACGCAAGGCAAGAAGATTAGTCATATCATCAAACCAGACTTTTTTATCTGCGTGCTTTCTGATACTGGGTGTACCTATATTAAAAGAACGAATCATTTCTCCATACTTATTGTTTTGAAATGCCTCAGAACCTATTTCTACTACATCCATAAGAAAAGACATGTATTCATTATTTTTTTTAAGGAAGTCGTCATTGTCAGAAAATACTTTAGCGACATTTTGATATCCTTGTTCAGAAGCAAGAACGTTATTTGTAAGCATAAGAATTTTAGTATTTTCAGAACTAATATTCCAATCATTTTTGTTTAATTCCTGTTTAGTCCATTCTAAATAATCATGTGCAACATCTTCTGGAAGATCACCATTCCAATGTGCGCCTGTTCTTCGCTCCCCTTTCCAATTATTGCTATGAAAAACAACAATTTCTCCTTCAGATTCTGGATCATACTCAAACTGTTTAAGCGAAGGACGCATCCTATTTAAAACTGTAACAATATTTTTATCCGAACGAAAATTTGCTTGTTTACCAATAATTTCCATTTTACCTTTACTTGTCTCAATAAAACCACAAGATTCTGTGCCGTAAATCTTCTGCCAGTGATCACCAAAAAATCCTAAAATTATATTAGATTCTACCTCAATAAAATTGGCGACTAATGCTTCAGTTAAAGCTTTATTTGTATCCTGATACTCATCAATTAGAATAATCGGATACTTACTTGTAAATATCTTTTTAAATTTATCATCGTTCAATAGCGAAGTGAATAATTTTATTACATCATTATGATGCAAAAAGATTTCTTCGTCAGTTATCTTTGGATATCCTAAATTATAGATAACTCTTTGAGATTTTATTCCTCCCGCTTCTTTAATCCTTTCCTGCCATTTATCACCCAAATCTAAGATTCGGTCACGAAGTCCTTTTTGAAAATTTTGTATCGCTTCCCATGCGAAAGCATGTATTGTATCTGCTAACACGATGGGATGATTATCTGTTCTTGAACGGATTTCATCTTTTGCCACGTTTGTATAGGTAATACATGCGATTTTTTTACTTGCTTTTAAATACTCTGCATTATTTTTTTCTATAAGGTACTTTAAAGCTTTAATTAACGTGTAAGTCTTACCTGCACCCGCACCGGCTTCAACAAGAAAGTGCTTTTTATCATCAATTGCTTTAAATACATTAGCTAAACACTCAATTGATGCCTTCTCTGCAGGACTTAAATCTACTTTTTCTGACATGATTTTATTCTACTACTTCATTAATAACTTCAACTGCATCTATAGCTGGGGCTATAGGCTTACTTGCAAGCCACTCTAGACCTTCATGGATATATTTTGGCACAGTCCATTTGGTTTCTTCAAGTGCATATTTCAAAGCAAATTCAGTTTTTTTCTTGTTGTCTGGTGCTAGTGCTTCGGCGCTTGCTTCTACATCATCTTCTTCAATCTCTAAAATTCCAAAATGTTCTCTATTAGCCAATATAAATGCTTCTTCAAAGCTTCTACCAATTGCCGCCTTTCCATCTTCTGTAATTTGAAATGCAATTCTTCTCGATCCAGAAACTTTATTCTCTGCCGTAAGAGCAAGACAAGCTGCAAGCTGATAATAGCCTTGAGAGTCTTTAGCAAACCAGTTTTTTATTCCAGCATTTGAAGTATGCGAGCCATTTTTTACAAATGAGCCTGGATAAGTAGTTTTCTCACCATGTGTTATAAGTACCGAATCTAAGTCAGTAATAACCAAACATTGCAATTCAAGAAAATCTAAAAATTTATAAAAATGATGAGCAAATGCACCACCTACCTCTATCGTTGTTACATATTGCAAACCAAGTTGCGGCTTAGTCGCATCTGTTGCATCACTTTTTGCTATCAGTAATGGCATCATTAATCTTTCCGCTGGCCCCTCAATAAGAATAGCTTTATCGGCAAAATATAAGTCACACTTAGTTAAAGTCAAATATTTATGAAGGAACTCTTTATCTTCTTTCAGATCATTAGCTGTGAATTCTTTTCTCAAATCTTTCACTATCGTCTGTCGTTCTGGTTCTTTTGATGTTAAAAAATATCTAATTGCTTCAAACTCGGCTTCATTCGCCATATGTGTAGAATGTGTAGTAACCACAAACTGAACAGGCCAAGGTTTACCATCATTTAATGTGTTTGAAAATTCCTTTGCAATTTCATACAGTTTTCTAATAAAAATCTGTTGCATTTGCGGATGTAGATGTGCTTCCGGTTCTTCAATAAAAATAATATCTAAACTGTTGGAAACTTGCCTACTTTGGTACCTGCGAAAGAACTCAAAAAGTTGAAATAAAATGTAAATCAAATTTCTAGAACCTAATCCATTATATGTTTCAGGTAGGAAAAGATTATTCCCTTGTCCATATCGAATTTTTGTATGACTCTCTAAAATATTTGATACATCGATTGTGGTTTCAGTACTCAAATTAGGATCCGAAAGACCTGGATAACCAAACAGCCCTAGAGCAGGTAAAAGCTTATTTAACTGACTATTAAAATCAGTGTCTACCTTTTCTTGAATATCATCAATCACTACCTGTAATGCTGCCGAACTATCTTTCATATCTTCAGGTGCGGCATTAGATTGGGATGTTTTAAAAAGCTGCGCTAAAACTTTTCCTAACACATCTTTCTCAGAATGAGTAACGTCATCAAGTCCCCTTTGTGCATTTATAAAGCTAGCCCCTAATAATGATCTAAATTTCGAGTAATCAATTGTAGCTGTATTTTCCGGATCAGTAGGATCTACAGCTGTAATATGAGTTTCAAAAAGGCTTGGGATTCTCTCTTTAAGTGACTTCATAAAGATTTTTATGCTATCTTCACTTTCGTCTACTATACCATCGAAAAGTGAGTCTATTTTACCGTTTTTAAGAGAGTATTTAATAGCTATGATAACAATATTGCTTGCCGGATCAAGATCGATTACAAAATCTCCTAATAATCCCAAATCATCTATATCAATTGGATATTCTATTGTAATTCGAATTTCAATAAATGGAAGATTGGCTCGTATCTCATCATCCTCTTTTCCATTCAACTTCGCATTTAATCCTTTAAGAAAACCATCCATCGCAGAAAGACTAAAATCATAAATTGAGAATGATGGATTTTTATCACCAATTAGTCGGCGAAAAATTTCCGTCAATGATGTTTTGCCTGAATTATTTCTTCCAACGATAACTGTTGTGTGATCTTCTAAAGAAAGGATAACATGTTTTAATAATCGAAAATTGGATATTTCAATAGTTTTAATTTTCATTTCTATGGCTTTAATGATAATAGTTTTAATTTTTATTTTATAATGAATTATAAATAAGCAACAGCTATTAATTGCCTATTTTTAATACAGACACAAATAACAACAAAAGTTCTTTTGTATAATTACGGAAAACCATAACAAAGAAATGATTTTCAAAATTATATACAATACGTAGTAATACTGGTTTTAGTTTAAGACTTTTATTTAGCTTTGTTGGGAACATCCCCTATTGGAAATCATTATTTAATATAACTCATGGCATTATATAACCTGGAAGTCCTAAACGATAAGGAATTTGAAGAATTATGCAAAGACCTTTTAGAAAAAGAACTCAATATTTCATTTCAAATTTTTAAGACCGGAAGAGATAAAGGTATTGATCTACGCTACGCAAATAATGTCGAAAATGAAATTATAGTCCAAGCTAAGCGGTTTGGAAGGTCTACATATTCAAATCTCAAAACTGAAATAAAAAAAGAAATAATAAGTATTAATAAACTCACTTCAAAACCCAAACGCTACATTTTGATGACTGCCTTTGATTTAAGCGTGGGACAAGTAGACGAGGTTGTATCGCAACTTAAGCCATTTGTAAAAAACTCTCAGGATATTTATAGTCGAGATCGAATAATGAATTTGCTAGTAAAATATCCCGAAATTGAAAAGAAATATTATAAACTCTGGATAACGAGCACGAATGTCCTGAATCTGATTTTGCATAATGGTGTCAATGGTAGATCTGAATTTGTAAAAGAGAAAATTATTAAAAAAGCAAGTTTTTATGTTCCCACCCTAAACTTTGATGTTGCTGTTAATAAACTAAAAGAAAACCATTTTTTGATAATTTCTGGGGAACCTGGCATCGGTAAAACTACGATATCATATCTTTTAATATGTGACATGTTAGCAGATGGATATGAATTGATTTATGTTGATGATCATTTAAAAGATGCGGAAGATCTTTTAAGCAAATCTCCGGATGTAAAACAGGTTGTATTTTTTGATGATTTTTTCGGTGCTAATTTGTCAGAAATTATAAATCCAAGAAATTCCGAAGGAAAAATATTGAGTTTTATAGAGCGTATTCAGGCAAGCACCAATAAGTTTCTTGTTATGACCACAAGAACAACGATATTAAAACAGGCACAGTACCGTTTTGAAAAATTTAATCGCTCAGGATTAGCTGATTTATCAAAATATGAGTTAGAGATCAAATCGTACTCAAAAGTGGATAAGGCAAGGATACTTTATAATCACATGTTCCATTCGGGAATGATAGCAGAACAATATGATATGTTTTTTAAATCTCAGAATTATTTAAAAATAATTAACCACCGGAATTATTTTCCACGCCTGATAGAATTTATAACCTCTACAAATCAACTGAACAAGATACCGGTAAAGGAAACAGAAACATTTATATTTAATAGTCTTGATAATCCTCAAGAGATATGGCATTTTGCTTACGATCAACAATTAAATGAAGAGGAGAAATTTCTCTTAATGACATTGTTTAGCTTGGGCGGATACAATATTGGAAGCGCTGAATTAAATAAGGCATTTGATGCAAGATACGAGTATGAAATAAGGGAAAATGGTTTCATTTTACATAGTAATTCTTTTCAACAGTCACTTAAGAAGTTGTTAGACGGCTTCATTAAAAGTGAAAAAAATCTCTATACTGGAAGATTAACATTCAGTTTTCTAAATCCATCAGTCGCAGATTTTGTAATTAATTTTTTAAAGGATCATACGACCGAGGTTAAACGAATACTATATTCCGTTGTTTATTTTAAGCAGATCACAACTTATTTTCGATCAGACTCATCAAATGGGATAAAACTTAGTCAACCATTACTAAAGCAATACTATCTTCGATTTAACAAATTAGTACCTAAGTTACTTGACTCATGCAAAGATAAAATGTCAGGAAATATCACTTTACTGTACATTCTTCTTCAATATTTTCCTGATATAGTAACAGAGGAAAGATTACTACAAATTCTAAGCACAAATGATCTTAAATCATCTCAAAATGTCAATTATAATGAAATTAATTTTGTTTTATTCAAAATTGATGAATATAATACTACTAATACTTATATTAAAGCAAATTGGCAAGAATATTTTACTGTAGCAATAGAAGCTGCCACAGAAAGTTATGATATAAGCAGTATTTTAGGGATGTTTGGATATTATGAGTTAGATGAAGAAGATTGGTCAAAAGATGAAGCTTTTATGTCAGCAGTCCAATTAAGGGTAAACCAACTTTATTCGGCAGGTGATGCAGATCTTTCAAAAGAACATGATGACATTTTTAGAAACTATCATAGAGGTTATACAAATGAGGCTCTATCTCTCGTTGAGCAGGGATTGTCAAATGATTATTTAAATTTTCTGAATAACTGTAATCTTTCTAATTATTATGAAGAATTTTATGATTATGCGGATATTGATTCATCTAGCGTATTGAGTTCTTTAGTCGATGATTACGGAAGCAGAGATGATAATTATGATCCAAGTGATAGGATTAGTCACAGTCAAACATTTGATGAAAACTCTGAAATTGAGCGTTTATTTGAGAGATAAGAGGCTTAGGACTCTGTAAGTCTTTCTTATTACTTCACTTTATTTATTTTGTATGTTTCTAAACAATTTCCATATTTTTCAGTTAAGCTTATAAATTAATTACAAAATGAAAAATAACAGACGTACAAACTGCCAGTTATTCAATTAACAGAAATAATTAGCAATGCAGTTATACTAGGTTATCCGAAAAGTAAAAATAGTTGTGGATGATAAAGTCAAATATACTGACTAGCCCAAAAGAGAGGATATCAAAGCTGAATTGAAAGTTGGTTTAATCATTTTATTAGACGAAAACGGGTATCCTCCGGTTGATCGAGATGAAGTTTATAAAGGGATTTTTGAAGCAAGTTGAAAATTTTAAGAACTATCAAAAATAAAAAAGAATGAGTCCCTACGGAATCATTCTTTTTTGTTCAATCTTTTTATCCAAATAATGTAAGGAATAAACCATTTGTTTCTTGCACTGGTGGCTGCGGTGGGTTTCGTTTTATTTCTTTATTCCTGACTAATTTATTTGTAGCTGCAACCAGTGGAATGCGATTGTAGTTGTAACTGTTTGTCGTGTAGTAGCCAAACTCATCCCAACTACTTACGTATTCTGTTCCAACTTTTTTATCACGATAGAAGAACGCTAGTGGGCTGGCCATAAAATCTTCAGGCGATTCAAAAATTGTTACTATTATATAATCTTTTACATTTGCCCCTTGCGGTAACTTATACATATCTTTTTCAGGAAACTTAGTAAAAATGCAACATATACTGCCATTTGGATATGCAAAAAATCGGTAATGCAAACCTGATCGCATGCATTTTGTTTTTAATGGTCTACTCATCCTATAAAAGTGCATCATTTCATCAATAATGATATCCCTCTTAACTACATAACCTTCAATCTTTTTAATTTTAATATTAATACTGTTTTTTTCTAGTATTGCAATCGTCTCGCTGATCGTTTTTCCGTGCATATAATTTGTTTTAAATTTTATATTATATCAAATAATAAAGAGAAAGTTTGCTTCAAGACGAAACAAAATTACAAATTGTACGGATGAATAAACTATATGCTGCAGTTTTCATTGGGATGAATTTTAAGTACAAACACTGACAGTTTCAAAAAGAATTTCTTTAATTTTATTTTCAAATCTTCTAAACTTTAACTATATTATTTTGTATAAGCTTAGAAATAGTTTAGAAATGCAAAATAACAATACAATGGTGGTACAACTGACTGTTGATCAATTACAGGAAATGATTAACAATGCAGTTATTATAGGTCTTCAAGAACACCAGAAATCTGTAATAATCAAGGAAGAATCAGAAACCGATACACTTTTAACACGACAAGAGGTCTCAACCCTTTTAAAGGTATCTTTTCCCACTTTATGGTCATGGAACAAAAGTGGCATTTTAAGAGCCCAGAAAATGGGTAAGAAAGTGTTTTATAATAAAGACGATGTATTGAGGCAATTACGTTAAAATCATTGATCCGGAATAAATTCATTCTTTCTTATTTTTAATAACAAATCTAATTTTCTTAGATTTCTATTCAGGAATGAAAAATTAACACCACTTTATTCTAATTATTTGAAATTTCTAATTGCCCCATTAGCTTCCAGTAAGCTTTTAACTTTTCAGCATACTCTTTTGGTGTAATTTTAACGTAGGCGAGAAATTGTCTTTCCGTTTGATGCCCGGTTATCTTCATAATAGTCAATGTGTCAATTTTACCATATAATAGAGTCGCAAATGTTCGTCGGCAAATGTGACTAGATACTAATTCATGTTTTGGATAATCACCAACAACTTTACGATGTATGGTCTCTTTTTTTCCATTTACTTCAATCGTCCTTTCTGAAATCTTTGCTCCGGCTGTCATTTCAATTAATCCAGCAATCTTTGCAACCTGTTTAATGTAAACGTTGAAATTAGTATCACTTATCTTCCTTGGAAATGATCCATTTCTTTTTTCAAGAATTTCACTAACATTTCGATGTAAAGGGATTATCACTGGATAGTCTGTTTTTTTATTTCGAAGTTGAATAAAACTACCATCGATACTTTTTTGTGTAAGATGGAGAAGATCAGAGACCCTTAGACCTGTTCTTAGTCCAATAATAAGCCAGTCTCTCGCATTGTCTAAATAATCATGAGGGTAAGCAGTATTGTAAATATTTATTATTTCCTCTTCTTTAAGGTAAATGTCATGTGTGGCATTCGAGGGGCTATAAAATTGCTTTTCCTGAAATTCCATCGATATAACGTGTTTTTTGAGTATTGCCGATCTACAAAACAATTTGATATTATTTATATACCCACCAATAGTATTATCATTTAAAGCAGCCACAGTTTCTAAATAATGTACAAAATTACTATGGAAATTAAGATCAACCGCATCTAAATTTATTTTCTCCCCAATATATTTTTCAAAATCTTCAATCTTGTTTAAGGTCGTTTGATAGTCTTGAATTGTACGCCTTTTTATTGGAGTATTATTTTTAGTTTTTCTCTTATATGAGTCTTCAATAAATTTCTTAATGAAATCCGCAAAAAACACCTGTTCATTTATTTTTTTGGATTTGGAACCATTCTTAAAGTAAAAAGCCATTTTATCTTTAAGCCATTTACTAGTAATTAAAATATTTTTACCTGAAATCTTTGAATCATTGAAACCTTTCTTTACAAAAACATCAAGTTCTTTTAATTTTAAGTTGATGTTTTCAAAATCAACATCTATAGTCGGTAAAACTTGTTGTTTTGCAGAACTCCATCTACCACTAGGTACTTGAATATCTGTAGAGATTTCCAAATCAAACTGACCACCCTGCTTAAATCGGTAGTAAATACTATTGAGTTCATTATTTGTTTTAATCCGATAATTGCCAGTTGCCATGATATTTTTCTTTCTTCAAATATAGTGATAAATTATATTCCCCCAATAAATACCCCATTATGACTTAATTTAAGTTAATTCAACAGAATTCAATTTAATTAAGTAAAACAAAAATCCTTGATTTTATTAGATTTAAGTAGAATTTATTAATCCAATTTATCCCCTTTAAATTAGGGTTTGACTCCTATTATCCGCACTGAAAAAAGCTTCTGAGAAATCAGAAGCTTTTTTGTTTTATATCTCTTTTACTTTTTGTTGCTAAAGTTGTTGATAAACAGACCACAAGAATATCATATTTCTACTTTTGTATTTCTATTTTTGAATGATAACTTTAAAGAAAAATGATGAATAACGAAAAGGAGCTTCCTCAATCTCTAATTAAAACTATTACTGATTCAGATTTTACAAAAATTGGAATTGACATAACAGAAATATCAATTGATTCAGTATTAGAAAGTGGAGTACTTAAAGATTTTCCAATTATAGGTTCGTTGATTGGTATCTGGAAAACTGGTGTTACTGTAAAAGATTACCTATTTTTAAATAAGCTAATATTTTTCCTTAAGGAATCATCTACTTTACCAGAAAAAAGTCGAAAAAAAATTATTGAAAAACTAGAAGATAGTAGCTACCAATTGGAAGTTGGCGAAAAATTAATAGCTATTATTGATAAATTAGAAACCGGCTCAAAAGCTAAACTTTTAGGAAAAGCATTTGCACTTGTTGGAAATAATATAATTTCAAATGATGAATTTTGGAGAATTTCATTTGTGATAGAAAAATTACCAATGGATGATATTTTAGCTTTGAAAAAATGGAGAAATATAGAATTGAATCATGTCGAACATATCCGAAAACATCTTTACTTATCTGTTGGATTAGGTTGGTTCGTACTAGATATGTCGTCAACAGGTTTTGTTTGGACAGAAAGACTTTGTGAAATATTCTCTGATAGCCTTTTAATAAATTAAAACCACTACGAATAAACTTAAATCTCAAAATCTTTCAAAAAAAACTTTTAAAAATTTCATCAAAACAATTAAAGGTTTTTTTGTCAAAATTCTACTTTATATTCTTTTTAAATCCCATTACCAATTATCATTTTTTTTAACCGTTGAATTAATAATTTCGAACATTGATTTATTTAATTCATTAAAATAAGCAGGAACTTCTGGTACATATTTCCACATACTTTTTAAAGTCCCGTCTTTTTTGTAAAAAGTTCCTAAACCTTCTTTTGCAGTATTGCTATTGAAAATTATATTATCAGTCCAACCACCGGCAGAATACTGGCTTCTAGGATAATAATTTTGCATACTAATTAAATCGAATTTGTACTTATTATCTTTTATTGAAATTTCTACTTGATATTTTGAATTATAATATGTCTTCCCTAGCATAATAATATTAGCAGAATACAAAGTCTCAGAACTACCTTCAAATCTTATATATTCATTTTCAATAGTTGAAAGTATAACTTTATCAGGATTTTTATACGTTATTTTAATCCATTCAATAATTTTTTTATAAATTTCCGGAGCAGCTTTCCCTTCTATTGGCGTTACCACAAAATCGGTCATTCCTTTTACATTATCAAAAGTAAATTCTGATTCCTGAGCATTAATGATACTTGAAACGAATAGCATTAATAGTAATAATTTTTTCATCTTTTTTTTCTTAAATTAATAATAGCCAAATGTAGTCCTTTGAAAATCATTGATTTTACGACTTTCCGTAAAAAAGTAATTCATTTCTCTATTATTAATTTTTTTTTGGTTTTAAATTTTGACTTTTTTCTAAATCACAAAGTAACCCCAATATTGTCATTTCTCTATTTTACTTTTCAATTCTCCTCTTCACAATTTCCAATAGTTCCTCTTTGGTCATAAAAGTGTTTAAAAAATCTTCTAAGTTTCCTTCATTTGTAACTTCCCTGAAAAAGACTTCATGATCTGTGCCAAATAAAGTTGGATTTTCGGGATTTGGGTCAGATAAAGCGATGTAATAACTATCTGGAAAACCATAACTCGTAAAAAGCATTATAAAATCTGGCGAAGGATCATTTGTTACTTTTATAATTTCAGTTAAATCTGTTTCATCGTCTGTGAAATCACCATTCCATTCAGCGTAATCTGGTGTTCCTTCTTTAAAAGGTGTAAAAGGAGAAGCTTCCCAAAAAACCTGCCCAAAACCTTCGGTTGTTAATCTGAAATATTTTTGAATGATTTTATCGTAAAGAGCTGCTTTATCTTCTTTAAAAAGCGATTCGTTTTGATTAATAAAATCTCCAATTCCGTAAATCGGTTCTTCTTCTTCAGCGGTTGCCCAAGGTTTATCTGTTGGTCGTTGATACAAAACGGTATCAAAAGTTATGGATTGTAAATCTTCCTGAAGCGAATTGCCTTTTACATTGTCTATATTTCCGCCTAATTTTTTAATTTGTTCCAGAATTTCCTTTTTCATCTTTTTGTTCAATTAAATGACATTATTTAAAAATAAGAATTTTCGGTTTATTAAAATATATTTTTAAACAAAAAAATGTTCTTGTTCTTATAATTGCATTCAATCAACATCCAAATAAGGATCTAAAGCTTCGGCTAATTTATTGAGCCAATAAAAATTATCTTCAATATTTTTTACTTCAGATTCTACCGTTTCGCATCCTCGCATTACACATAAAGAAAGAAGATGATTTACTTGTCGTATTATCTTTGCCATATCTTTGGGATCTATCACATCAATAAAAAAAACTTTTAGTCTCGTTTCAACTTCTTTCGAAAGATGATTTTTGTTCATAATTTTTAAAGTTTCAAAAAGCAAAAATCCTCAAAACTTATTTTCATTTGAACCCATATATGCGTTCAACTCTAATTATTATTTTCATATATAAAATCAAATTTTGGCTAAAGTCTTTCTTTAAAACGTAAAAACACCTCCAGCTAAAGCAGGAGGCTATTCATTTACTTCATCATTTCTAATCGCTAAGATAGATTAAAATCCATCCCTACAATATGTTTCGTTCCTCCGGAACTCTTTATAAAATTCCGGAGGAATGATTTATTTTGTAGCTAGGGATTTCAATCCCTAGGAGCGCAAAGTAACCACTAGAAGCTCGACAAGATTGAAATCTCGTTACGGAGTTACTTACGAAGATTTCTCGTTTCTCGAAATGACAAAATTGAGGTAAATTTCGCTTGTGTTGGAATTTGGAATTTAAAAATTGGAATTTAATAACTCAATTACCTTATCAACATTCACTTCGCTATAATCATTGATATAAAAACTACATGGCGGAAGCTGTCCTTTTGTATGTGTACTCAAAACACCTACGACTTTCATTCCGGCATTTAAGCCTGCTGTAACGCCCGAAAAAGAATCTTCGAAAACAATACAATCAGACGGAGAAACGCCAACACGTTTGGCAGATTCCAGATATACTTCGGGACTTGGTTTATGAGATTTTACGTCTTCACTTGCCATTACAGAATCCATTTTGTCTTCGAATTTTAGTGCGCCCATAATCAAATCAAGATTTGCGCGCGGTGCCGATGTTGCCACGGCCGTTTTGAATCCACGAGATTTCAGTTCGCCTAAAAACTCCAAATAATGCGGAATGGTTTCGACTTTGTCTTTATAAATCTCACGAAACATTCCTTCTTTTTCATCTTCGAGTTTTACGAGTTCTTCTCCCGCAATTGGGCGCTTGAAGAAATGCGTCATAATATATCCATTATGTTTTCCGTACATATGTTCTTCAAATTCCTGCTCTGAATGAGAAATTTGATATTTATCGAAAAATGCCTCGAAAGCTTTTGCATGATGCGGATTGGTGTGACAAATCACGCCATCCATATCAAAAATTACACATTGCTGTTTCATTATTTTTGTTTTTTTAACGGTTGCAAGATAAGGTAATAAAGAGTTATTTCACAGAGATTCGCGGAGGTTTCTCGCAGAGATTCGCTGAGTTTTTTTTAATCTCGCAATCCCGATAGCTATCGGGATTGCGAGATTAAAACCATCAACTAATCCAAATCTTCTTTTTAAACAAATTAGCTGTATGACATAAATGCTGATTACAGGCAATAAGAATAATTAAAACTACCAAACCATACCCAACGATGGTATAAATTTCCATATCGGCCAATAGAGTCGATTGTTTGGCGACAGTGCTAAAAACTTTTTTGAGCGCTAATGTATTCGATTCATCAAGCGAATATCCTTTTGCAGCGAAGCTCTGCGCAGTTTTGGTGATTGTTTCCTGAGCTTGCGGATTATCTCCTGTTACGAATTGGCTTAGTTTAAGAAAGTGTTTTTTGTTTAAAAATACCATCGCATTCTGCATCACGCAAAAGCCAATTGTGCTTCCCCAGAAACGCCCGGAAACCCCAACAATTCCTGAAGAAACCGCCATTTTTGCAGGAACCGATGATGTAGTAAACAAAATTAGAGGAACGAATAAAAATCCAACACCAATGCCTTGCAAAACATACGGAATGATAATATCTGATAAAGCGACATCTGGCACAAAAAGAAACGTAAACCAAAAGTGAAATAACGCAATTAGCGAAAATCCAATGATAAAAATAACTTTAGTCGAAACGGATTTCATTAGGAAAAAAGCAGCCAAAATTAGTCCAATTACATTTCCTAATCCGTTTATGTATTGCACGCCGGCAACTCGGGATGGATCCCAATTCCAGATTGAATACATCGCCGAATGACACAGACTTAGCGTGGCTCTACTGATGTAAAAAAGAAAGAATAACAAAAAACCAATTCGCAGATTGGCGTATTTAAAAACTTCAAAATTAAAGGTAGGTCTTTTTACCAAAAGTTCTTTAAAGATGAATAATCCTCCTGTAATGAGCGCAATCATCAATATTAAAACCATATGAGCAGACTCAAACCAGTATTTTTTCTCAGCATAAACAAAAAAGTACGCACCGCCGAGAATTGCCGTTAGCACCAAAATATAACTGATCCAGTCGATTTGATACAACGGAATTTTCTTTGTGATTCTATGTCCACGAAAAGTAACCAGAATCAAGAAGACATTCAGAACCTGAAGTCCGCCCGAAACATACAACATGTATTTCCAATCGTAATGATCCAAAAACCAAACGGCGATATTCATAATAAACGGCGTTGACAATAACAATGAACCGTAATAAAGAGAGAAACCAATTATGATGGCGTTTTTAGAATTGAATTGTTCTATCAACAATTGCCTGATCGTAATTACCGGAAGCGCCATTAAAATTCCCTCGGCAACACGCAGCAATAAAAAGACATAAAAATTTGTAATATAGGCCGATGAAATTATCGTAATCCCGATAACGGAATACACCGCCATGAGATAATTTTTGGCAGGGAAAAAACTCGAAAATCGACTTTCGATCAAGATTGTTGCCAGCAAAGTTCCGTATGTAACGCACATCGCAAACTGCAAATCCTCAGGCTCAATGTCCAGAAAACTTGCCGCGTACGTTACGTTTGACGTATAAACGCCCAATAAAATCATGGAATGCAAGAGACAGACAAACAAAATAATAATGATTGCCCATTTTGGAACCCAGGATTTAAAAATACTTTTATCTTCCATTTTAGTGGTGTTCTGCAATAACCGTGATATTCATTCCGGCTCTTAAAAAGTCGGCTTGTTTGTTGGCTTCTTTCATTTGAATACGAACCGGAATTCTTTGTTCGATTTTCACAAAGTTCCCTGTTGCATTGTCCGGAGGCAATAACGAGAATCTCGCGCCACTTGCCGGAGACAATGAAGTAATGATTCCTGTAAATTCTTTACCACTCAAAGCATCAGCCTTAATGCGAACTTCCTGACCAACGGTTAAATATTGTAATTGCGTTTCCTTAAAATTCGCCGTAATCCATTTTTCTTTGCTTACAATAGAAACTAATGATTGTCCTTCCTTAACCATTTGCCTTGGTTGCAAAGTTCTCTTGCCCACCCAACCGTCATAAGGTGCGGTTATTATGGTGTACGAAAGAAACAATGCAGCGTTATCTGCCACAGCTTGTTTCGACGCAATATTGGTTTGCATCGTAGGAACATTTGCCTGCGCCTGAGAAGTACTTAAATTGGATGACTGAATTCTGTCTCGCATTTCCTGAAAATGCGCTTGCGCCGATTCATAATCTGCTCGTACTTTCTCTAATTGTTGCGATGTTGCGGCTTCATCTTTTACCAAAGCCTGATAACGTTCGTATTCTAATTTTGTTTTCCAAAGATTGGTTTTGGCTGCAGCCAATTGCGATTCGCCAATTGTGGTTGTACTTGCTGTTGTTGCTACATTTCTTTCGGCCACAACGCTGCTTTGTTTTGCACTTTGAACATCGGCCAGCGCCACATTCAATTTTGATTTGTATTCTCTATTGTCAATCACCACCAAAGTATCGCCTTTATGCACAAACTGATTTTCATCAAAACGAACTTCCTGAACATAACCCGTAATTCTGGACATGATAGGTGTTACATATTGCTCAACCTGCGCGTCATTGGTTTCTTCATGATTGCTATTGAACACATAAAACCAAATCCCTAAAATGATTCCGCTTGCTACTAATATGCAAGCAATAACTGTTATTAATACATGAAACGTTCTGTTTCTTTTAGTTTCATTTTTTATCTTAACCATATTATTTTATATTCTTTATTTCTATTTTTTCTAATTCTCCACCGGATTAAAATCCGGCGCTACAATATGAATCGTTCCTCTGGAACTTAAAATCTATATTCTTTACTATTCTCTTGCTTCTAAAATCTTTCTTCTTGCTTCTTTCTTCTTAAATTAAATCTGATCCGGCATTATTCCGGCCGTATGAAGCAATTCATAATGTTTAAGAATCGCGTCCAATCGGGTCGAAATCTTATTGTATTTTGCCTGTAATAAAGCGTTATCGGCATCCACCATTTCGGTTATCAAAACCAATTGGTTTAAGTATTTTAATTTTACAATTCGGTAATTTTCATTGGCCAAATCCAAAGCTTTATCAACAACCACAAACTTTTCAAGGATTTCCTGGTATTGGGTATGTTCTTTAAACAGTTTATCCTGAATTTCATCTTTTATAATTTCAGACTGCATTTTTTGCCATTCGATTTGCGTCGTAGCTTGTTCTACTTTGGTCTTGTTTTTATACAAAGCCGAAATATCAAAATGCGCTTCGATACCGATTTGTCCTAAAGTGTACAAGTACGGATTTGGTGGAAAAAATTTGTAGTTGGGATAATAAAATCCATAGTTGCCAAAGAAATTTACCGTAGGCAGATAATTTCCTTTCACCAATTTCAGTTCTGTTTTTTTGATGTTTAATTCCTGGCTTGCGATTCGCATTTCTTCGTTCTGAAAAGCTTTTTCCAAATAAAAATCATACGGATCCAAACTATTCATTTCATCAATGTTTGCCGTTGTATCAATCGCCACATCTTCGTTTTCAGGAAGCTGAATCAAAGTCTTTAAATCATGCAATGCGATTTTTATATTTTTTGAATTGGTCAGCGAATTCAATTCACGGTCCGAAAGCTGCAATTCGGCTCTCAGCACTTCATTTTTTGTAACGGTTCCGTGTTTTTGAAGTGATTGAACTTCTTTCAATCGGCTTTTTTCTTCTTTGATGTTTTCTTCAAAAATCTTCTGAAGTTCCATCATTTTATAAATCGCCAGATAATTGGCTACCACTTCAAGCTCGATATCATTCTCGGTCTTTTCGGTTTTTATTTTGGCAATTTCATTTTCCTGATTGGCAATTTTAATGGCGTTATTGATCTTATTACCGGCATAAATTGGCATTTTAAAAGTGGAATTTACCTGATAAATCTCCGGAATTGCTTTGGTTACTTCTTTACCATTTAGGAAACCATTTCCTTTGAATTCCGTAATATTGGTAATTCTGGAATATTCACCGTTTAATTCGATATCCGGCAAACGGAGTTCTTTTCTTTCTTTGATGTTTTGCTCAGAGAGCGTAGTCTCTAACTGAGATCTAAGGATTTTTTTATTGTTTTCTTTAGCCAGTTTCACTGCTTCACTTAACGAAACCGAATGAATTTCCTGTGCTTGTACATTACTGAATGTTAATACGATTATAAATATCAACACGATTTTGAGAAAACAATCTTCTGTAGAATTTGTTGTTTTAAGGAACATGAATATTTTAAGATTTTAATACTGCAAAGTTCCCACATTTTTTTGTTGACTGATAATTATAAAAAGTCAATAACATATTCATTTCGGACATATGTTAAAATTTTATTTTCCGAAAACGTTATATTAAAACACTGATAAACAATTCATTAAAAAACAATGTTTGGATTTTAAATTTCACGCAGATTTAAAGGATTTACGCAGATTTACGTATATTATTTTATTTATTAGGAGAACTTAGTAAGGATGTAGAAAGACATTTTTAAATAAATCTGCGCTGATCTGCTAAAATCTGTCAAATCTGCGTGAAATAAAAAATTTTACTTCCCTTCTAAAATCTCTTCCCTATTTAAGTAGTCAGAAGGTCTTTGTCCGAGGAATTTAAAGAATGTATTACTAAATGTCGGAACGCTATTATATCCAACTTCAAGCGCTACCTCTTTTACCGAAAGTTTTCTTTCTAATAAAAGCTCAATTGCTTTCAAAATTCTTCGAATAGTATAATATTGAATGAATGACATATTAAGATCTTTTTGAAATAAGCGATACAAAGAACGTTCGCTGTAACCAAATTCATGTGCAACTTCTGAGAACAAAATCGTTTCTCCCAAATTATTCTCAACATGGCGCAAAATTTTACTCAAACGCGGATCTTTAGGCTGCGGTAATTCTAAAGGTAAATTAGTAAGGCATATTTGAGGTAATATTGCTTTGATCGCTTTGGCAATGGCAAAATTCGGAGAGCCTTTTTTGAGATCACCATTCCACCTATTGGTAAAAAGCATCATTTGCAACAGTAAATTATTGACCGGATAGATCCCTTCATTTTTATAAAACAAATCCTCGTCTTTCTCAACAGGAAAATACAAATTTCGCATTGTCACACTTTCAGATTTTGGTTCAATACTGTGCGAAACACCACTCGGAATCCAAATAAAATGCCTTGCAGGCAAAAAATAAGTTTTAGTTTCTGTAGTTACAAAAACAACATCACCTTCAGCATATAGCAACTGAGCTTTGTTGTGTTTATGTGTAGGCACAAACAATTCACCCATCAAATCATGGTGGCAATAAATGCTTTTTTTATCGGCATCTACTTTTTTGATGTAATATCTATCTAGTTTCTGACCGGAATGTTCCATTGAGATAATAATGACATATAAATATAAGAAGAAATAAATAGTTTGGAATATAAAATAGTGTTGATTTAACCGCAAAGTCCGCTAAGATTTTTAAAGTATGCTTTTTAGAAAACATAAAGTTCGCAAAGCTTTGTCTTGATCTAGCTTTGCGAACTTTGTGTTTTCTATGCGTAAAGTAAAATTAAATCTTGGCGTTCTTTGCGGTTAAATCTCAAAAGATATAAAAACAAAAAAGCCTTTCCGTTAAGAAAGGCTTCTTCCAATATTGCGGTCTGGACGGGACTCGAACCCGCGACCCCATGCGTGACAGGCATGTATTCTAACCAACTGAACTACCAAACCAACTGCGTTATTGTGAGTGCAAAAATACAACAGAAGTTGGATTCTACAAGGGTTTTTACGAATAAAAATTAAATTATTTTTAATGAACTGATTATAAATAAATTCCAATCCTCTAAAATCCAAATTCCCATTGAATATCTACGGATTTCTCAAGGTTCAGAACCTATACAAAGGTTTTTTCGTACAAAAATAAATGGCTGCTTTCTAAATATTGTCAATGATCTCAACCATTGAAATGCAACTTATTTAATAGAAATCATCCCTCAAAATTATAACTTTGGGCTAATAAACTAAAAAAAAATATCGCTCTTTTAAGTTAGATTACATTTGAAAAAAGAAATCTTTCTAAAAAACGTTTGAATTAGCTCGAAATATGGGATTATTTTCTAAATACGTATTATATAAACTAACAGAATATTTCTTTAATATTTGAACAATAAAATAATTGACCTTATCAAATTACCCGAAGAACATGAAAAAGCAAATGAGTCTGGATTCAATACAATTTTCATAAAAGAGATTAATTCCCTTTTCAAAATAGGATTAATTACACCTAAACTAGACAGAATAAAAGCAAGCTAAATAGACGTTACAATCAAATAAAAAGGGCTAAATAATTTGAATTATATAGTGGTATTCAAAAAAGGGTTTAACCCATCTGAAGAATTTTAAGATCTTTGAAAATATAAAAGAAAAAAAATCATTGATAAACTAACTAAACGGCATGAAAAATGAAATCATTAAGAATTTAAGACTTTTAACGACAATCTAAGCATTGAGAACTTATCGATTTTATGAGACCTAAAAATAAATCACAGAAAGCATAATTAAATGTATTTGGGCGTTTCCCTCCGGGCCGGGCTGTCCGCTAAATCTTTTGCGAGAGAGGTTTTAGGCTGCTTTGCCAGAAGTGTAGTGTGTCGCAAAAGGATACCGCTCCCATCCCTAACGCAGTTTACGGTAAAAAGGAAGTATTATTTTCAAAAGAAATTCCAACTTCTAAATCCCAAATTCCAATCCATAGAACCTCATAGTTTTTACTTTCAGAAGAGATCATGTAAATAAACTGTTATTTAACCGCAAAGAACGCAAGGGATTACGCAAAGTGCGCAACGAACAGCCTTTGCGACCTTAATAAAGACAGCAGTACAGACGATAAAAAAAACCTTTGCGCACTTTGCGGTAAATTTCACAAAGTGATATAAACAAAAAATCCCTCCCGATAAATCGGGAAGGATTCTTAAAAGAAAGGCGACGACATACTCTCCCACATAACTGCAGTACCATCTGCGCAGGCGGGCTTAACTACTCTGTTCGGGATGGGAAGAGGTGAGCCCCGCCGCAATAACCACCTTAAGGCCGTTTTGCAATGGGTGATTAGCCTTAGCTAGTCAACATTACACAATATCTTAACATACTGAGACAAAGAAAAGTATTTTATTTAT
>NZ_LVEN01000012.1 GCF_001686925.1 Flavobacterium piscis | reverse complement strand
TGGAGTTAATGGAAAATCAGCGTTTGAAATCTGGAAAGAAATTCCTGGAAACGAAACAAAAACTGAGGCAGATTATGCCGCTGCAATAAAAGGTGAACCTGGAGAAAATGGAGTAGCTTCATTCGTACCAACTGTAATTACGGGGCATAATATTGCAACTTATACAGATGCTTCTGGTCAACCAGCGGCACTTAAGGAAACTGTAACATCATTGACTTATGATAGTGCAGCGAAAAGTTTAGTGTATGGTGATGAAAATGGTACAATGAATAGTCTTTCTTTGACTGAGTTAGTTGGAAATGCAGAAACGATAACAACTTTAGTGCATAATCCTACAGCGAAAACATTGACATTTAATGGCGAAGGACAAACGACATCAACAATTAATCTTAAGGATATAACCACTACAACTCCATCTACTGTTTTAGAAGTTACTGGAGGGAAAGGAGCAACATTTGCACCAGCAACTGTTAATATCGTACCAGCAACTGTTGAAGGTCAGGTATTAACTACGACTGGAACCGGTACTGATGCAAAAGTAGAATGGAAAGCGCCTGTGGCAAGCAACGTAATGGGGATTAAAGTAATTAGTTCAGACTATATTGTCACTGCAGCTGATTACACTGTAATAGCTTCTCATTTGAATAGTGATATTAAAATTACTTTACCAGATGCTGCAAGCAATGTAGGTAGGGTATTGGTAATCAATCAAATCGATATTGAAAGCGATTCAGGTGCAAAAGTAGCGGTGAAGTTTAATACAGAAGTCATCTATTCTGATACGGTGAGCAAAAACCAAATTATCTCAGATTACTATTCAACTAGTACCGGAGGAAGTTTGAAAGTGACACTGCAATCAGATGGAGCTAACTGGTATGTGATTTCATTCATGTAATAGTTAAATTATAAACTCAGTTTACAGGTTGTTACTTGTTTAACAACCTGGAACTGAAGTTTTAAAATCACAAATTAATCTAACTCTTTTAAGAGATTTAATATAAAACTAGTAATAAGAATTTTAGAATTTCCTTGACTTATGATAGTGTTTTAGTATAAAAACACGAGAGAATGTTAAAGTGGTTTTATCATAATATACTGATTAATAGTTTTTTAATGTACCTTTATGTTGTAAATGGATACCATTTTAAATTAAAGTGTACTTGAATAAAGAGATTTATTCTCAGATAAAATCGAATAAGTATAAATGTAATTTAAGAACTAATGAAAAATAATCTATTTAGTCTTTGGCTCTTCTTATTGGCTGTTTTCTTTACATCCAATAGTAGTGCGCAGGTTACCTTAGGAAACACAAATGGTATTCCTAAAACCGCTGAAGCATTTTCAGCACTTGAAGTAATTAGTAATGGCAAAGGAGGATTGCGTTTACCGCAATTGACTACTGCTCAAAGAAATACTTTAGCACTTGCTGCTATTTCTGATCCAAGTAAAAAAGGATTATCAAACGGTCTTTCAATTTATAATACCACTACAAATTGTGTGGAATATTGGAATAGCAATCGTTGGATTAGTTTATGTGAAGGCACAAGCCAGACTACGATAAGTCCTCAGCCATGTACAAATGTAGCGGCTGATGGAACAGGCTGCGACCAGACGTTTACGGTAGCAGACCCGGATTGTCCTAATGGACCTTTTGCAATGGCGATCGTAGCAGGAAATGAATATGCTATGTTAAGCGATGTAAATGCGAATGCTGGTACATTTAAAGTAAACTTTAACCAAAATGATTCAGTAACACCTCACTCCGTATTAGTGAGAGTTACAAATTCTTGTACAAACCAATACAAAGATTTTATCTTTATGCAAAATGGGGTAACCTGTGAAGCATTAGGAACTGCGCCAGCAATCAGCCCGGGCAATAGTACTTTAAATTTATGTAAAGGTGGTGCTGTATATTTATCAGTGCCTGTAGATAGCGCTAATTTAGATGAAATTATCTGGACTCGTAACGGTATTGAAGTAGCGCGTGGAGTTAATTATTATGTAGCCACTTTAAATGGTACGTATAACATTTCTCTGGGTGCAGCTGGCTGTAATGTAAGTGCCAGCAATGAGCGAATTATTAAAGAATCAGGAACGGCTCCTTCAATTATCAGTACCATTATTGCTTCAAATAACGGAATGATTTGCGGACCAAGCGGTACTATCACTTTAACAGCAGTAGGAGCTTCTGGTGCAGTTGCATGGTTTAAAAATGGAATTTTAGATACTTCTAAAACAGGTGCAAAAATTACGCTAACAGGAACTGCAGATGCAGGAGACTGGTTTGCAGCAGCGGGCAACGGTGGTTGTTACAGCAAACCTTCCAATACAGTTTCAGCAATAGTAGTAATTCCTACTGGAACTCCAATTACAATTACTGCGGCTAACGTATTAGTAAATAATACGCCTATTAATCTGGTAAATTCTTTTTGTTCCGGAGGAAGTTTAATACTAAAAGTAAATAACCCACAAGCGGGAGTTTCTTATACCTGGTATAATGATGAAACTATCATTACCAGTCCATATATGATTCCTGCAGGACAAACTAGCATATTACTTCGTATGGTGGCAACAGATAATAGTGGTGCCGCTTGTCCGGTTGAAACAAGAAGTAATGAAGTATCTATTACAGGCGGTTCAGCTCCGGGAACTCCTACTATTACAGGAAATGGAGTAATTTGCGATGGCGCAGCAGACTTAACCGTGGTACCAAAAGAAACGGGTAATTTCACTTATCAATGGTATAAAAACGGTACTTTAATACCAGAAACTACGCAAACTATTACAGCAACAGAGCCGGGTGCAGTGTATACTGCAACAGTTACAAATGTTAAAGGGTGTATAAGTGGAATTGCAACAAAGAAAATTGCAACTGAAGTATCTAGTATGCCGGTATTAAGCTGGGTAACAACCAGTACTACAGCAAATTTTGGTGATAAACTTACTTATCAGGTGGCTATCGAAAATGGACCTGCAACTTATGCATGGTCAGTAGACGGTGGGGCAACTTTTATTGGTACAGGTGCAAGTATTAGTGTGACTTATCCTTCAAGCGGTACTACAGTTAATATTAAAGTTAAGGCAACCAATGCTTGTGGTACTTCTGAGGAAATAAATAAAACAATTTTATTGAGTGCTGCATGTCCAACACCTGTAGTGTCTGCAGCTTCCCAAACCACTTTTTCTACTGTTGCAGGTTACGGAGTACAGGCAAAGGTTGCAGTAAGTAATGGTAATCAACAAACGTACCAATGGTATACTAATACAACGGCTTCTACTACTGGTGGATCAGCCCTTAGCGCTGCTACAAGTGCGACAGTTAATTTTGTTCCTGCAACAGCAAGCCCTGCTACTGTTTATTTATATTGTGTGGTAACAAATGGTTGTCAGGGTAACTTCCAAGGAACTTCTCCTTTATTTACAGTAATTGTAACTCCAGATCCAAGTACCCTTACTCCGGGTTCAGGTATATTTTCAGGAAAAACATGTTTTGATATCAATAAATCTAATTACGGTGGTGAATGTGGAACACAAGTGGGGCGTAATGCTAATATGACTAATTTTCAGACACAAAATGTACAGCCTTACGTGTTTACCGCAAGTGCAACAGGTACAAAGAAAAACCTTCGTTTTGTGATTGTAGATCCTTTGGGTGCCGTGCAAAGCACCAATGCTGACGCTGTAGCAATTCCCGGACCGGTAAGCGACAGTAAGGTGGTAACCCTTTCAGTTACCTATAAAACAACATTGAGTGATGTGGGAAGTATTGTTTATGGCACAACTACTTCTCAGGCAGTAAATGTAAAAATTTATGCAGTATATAATGATGGTACTAACGATTTTTCTGTACCGGTAAATGTAAAAATTCAGGATTGTGCTTGCTGTGGAGCATTTGTAGCAGCAGGAGTTTGGAAAAATTTTATGTGTCACAACCTTGGTGCTGATGAAAGTGCAGATCCTAACACTCCATCAATTAGTATAAATGGTGCCTATTACACATATGGAACACATGATCCTGCAGCAAAAGCACCACAAAATGGCGAAGGAAAATTACCTAACTACAATAAGTATTTCTATGCAAACTACGATGCATGGAGTGATACTTCAAGAACAGCTAACGATCCTTGTCCTGCTGGATACAAAGTACCTAGCAAAGACCAGTTGACAGGAATAACAAAAAATAATACCATTTCTCGTGTAGGTTCATGGAATGTGGGTATAAATAACTACAATTCAGGTATAATGTTTGGAAGCTCGTTGTTCTTACCAGCTTCTGGTTTGTATGAGAACGCTACAAATAGCACCTCATACCGTAACCAAAATGGATATTATTGGTGCAGTACTGGTATGGCAGGTGGCTACAACCAATCATCATATTTATTTTATTTTAATAGTACTATGACAGTTATGATGGATAGTGGCCGTAATATTCCATATTCTGTACGTTGCATAGAAGAATAAGGAATAATTTTGCTATTCCCTACCAGCATTTTTTTGCAGGGAGGGAATAGTTTTTTTAATAGTATCATTATGAAATTTGCTATACTTTAAACAGCATCTTTTTTCTTAAAAAGAATAAACTTGAAAATTAATAAATAATAGCACAAATATGAAAAATATTTTTATAGTGTTAATAAGCATTTGTTTAATAAGCAGTATAGAAGCCCAAACAATTCATTTGTCATTGCCACATTTTGGAGGCAAGGATTATACTTACGCAATTACTAAAGGCGATAAAAAGGATACTATTATAGCAAAAGGTAAACTTGACAGTAAAGGGAAGACAGTATTGAAGTTGCCACTGTCGCAAAAAGGCTATGTGGGCATGTCATCTTTCCAACTTAAAGAAGGAGGGGGAATTGATATAATAATAAATAACGAAAATTTTACGATAAGCTGTAACGAAGCACAACCTACTTTAGATAACATAAAATTCGTAGGATCGCAAGAAAATGAATTTTTGATAAAACAATATCAAGAGCAGCAGCAATTACTTGAAAAAGCTAGCGTTATAAATGCAGCTTTGCAACTCTATGCAAAGGAGGAAAGTCTTTATCCAGGTCTGGAAACAGAATATGGAAAATTAAAACAGCGTTTTAAAGCTGTTCAGTTGGATACTGAACAAAGCAAACTTTACGCATCGCGATTCATTGAAATCAATAATTTTTTGATGGGTATAGGCAGTAGCCTGGATCAAAACGAAACAGAGAAAAGTCAGCAGTACAGGGATTTTTTTCGAAACAAGGTCAATATGGAATGGCTTTACACTAGTAATTTATGGAGCCCTGTTATTTCAAGTTGGTTTACAATGCATAATAATGTTGTAAAAAATGACAATCTTTTAGTGGAAGATGCTAAGGCTATATTAGAACGCATTCCATCAAAACCGGTATATACTTCATTTGCAGATAAGCTTGTGGTTATGCTATCTAAGGCAGGTAAAGACGAACTGGTAAGTTCTATAGGAACCTATATTGGAACATCAGGAAAAATTGAAAATCCAGGACATAATTTATTAGCCGCTATGGGAGGACCTCAAACCGGCATGAAAGCTCCTGAACTGATATGGAAAGAAGGAAATTATAGTTTTGACAAAAAGCAAAAAACATTATTAGTGTTTTATGAAACAGGCTGCAACAATTGCGATAACGAAATCAATCTCTTAATAGGTAATTACCAGGAACTTCAGAAAAAAGGGTATGAAATAGTGACAGCAGCCTCAGATGTAGATCCTGCAGAATATCAAAAAAATGCAGACCGTTTTCCGTGGAAGAAAAAATTCAGCGATTTCAGAGGGCAGGCTGGTTATAATTTTATCAGTTTTGGTGTCATTGGCACCCCAACCATTTTTGTAATCGACGAAAACGGAATTATTACAGGGCGTTATGCCCATCTCGCAGATGCGCATATTTTAAATTAGATAATTAAATAATTAAATTTTTGGAGAGCTTACACATTTTGTGAGCTCTTTTTTTTTGCACAACTTTTCAATGAATCGGGTAGGCTGGGATACTCCGAAACACTGTATGTTTAAGCTGCAACAGCTATTTTTTAAAGCCGGAACTCTGTTTTTTCATTTTTTTGAAACGCATTACTAAGAGTGCTATGGAAAGATATAAGTTGCTTGTTGATAATCAAGTTTTTCAATAAGTGTCCCTGAATAAAAAGCACTGATTTTATTGTCTTTATTTAATACATCAATGACTTTTAAGGGATAAGCAAGCTTTGCTATTAACCTAATTTTGTCTTCTAATTTTAAGATGCAATTTTTAGAAAAAAGTTAAAAAAATATGTATGAAAAATAATTTCTGTAAAATAGATAACCAACCCAATTTAATTTTGTTAAATGGTAAAGGTTCACTTTATGCAATAGGCCTTCTTGTTGGTCTATTGAGTTATCAAAAGACACAGGCACAATTAATTAACAAAGGGGATGTACAAATAGCAGACAAAACCATTGTTTCGGTTTATATGGATTATGAAAATGAAACTTCAGGTGATTTTGTCAATGACGGTAATCTGTATATTTTCAATAACTGGAATAATAATGGTAAAGTATCTTTTACAAAAGAAAAGTTTGGCAGCACCTTTTTTACCGGATCACAGCCACAACAAATCTCCGGATCGACAATAGCCACCTTCAAAAACATTGTGTTTGACAATCTGGCTTCCGTAGTTCCCTTTGATCTTAAAACAACAATTGAAGTAGCAAATACGACTGACTTTCAAAATGGAATTGTCAATGCAGCTGACTACGATGGTAAAGTGATTTTTGATGAAAATGCCTCACATTTAAATGCAGGAAATCAAAGTTTTATAGATGGAATGGTGCAAAAAAAGGGAAAGGCAATGTTTGAATTCCCTATTGGAAATCAGCTGTATTTTAGGCCATCATACGATGCCTCGTCTTCTTCTGAAAAAAATACATTCAGTACTCAATATTTTTATCAAAATTCAGATGTTCTTTATCCTCATGATAAAAAAGAGGAAATAATTTTAGCAATAAACGATGCCGAATACTGGAAAGTTACACAAGACAGCGGTGATGAAAAAATTGTACTGAGTTTAACTTTAGACAGAGCAACTACTCCCTCGGCATTTTTTGACAAAGATGCAAATACAGAACTGGCAATAGTACGCTGGGATGAAAAACTGCAAAAATGGATGAGTTGCAAAGGAGAATTGAGTGATCCAAGCCAAAGTAAAGTTTATGAACAACTTTTAACCTCACAGGTTACCGGTTACGGAATTTTCACCATGGCAATTGTTAAGAAAACAGACGATGGCCCAACTGATCTGATTGTTTACAATGCTGTGTCTCCTAATGGGGATGGAATTAATGATAGTTTCCATATAAAAGGAATAGACAAATATCCAGACAACGAAGTTGAAATTTATAACCGTTGGGGAGTTAAAGTTTTTGAAACAAAATCGTATAACGAATCAGATAACATGTTTAGAGGATATTCAGATGGACGTGCTACTATAAATAGAAATGAAAAACTTCCAACAGGAACTTATTTCTACATTTTAAAATATAATAATACACAAAGGGTAGTCGAAAAATCGGGCTATCTGTATATAAATAATCAATAATTAAATCAATAAATAGAACGTAATAAAAAGATATAATGAAAAAGCATTTTTATATAGTATCATTATTGTTTTTAGGCATTCTCGGGGCTTCTGCGCAACAGGAATCGCAATATTCTCAATACATGTACAATACTATGACTTTTAATCCTGGTTATACAGGTTCAAGAGAAGTTTTAAGCGCCATGGCGCTATACAGGACACAATGGGTGGGTTTAGATGGAGCACCAAAAACGATGAATTTTTCAGTTCAAACGCCATTAGGATATCATGGTAATGGATTGGGTTTAAATATAGTAAGTGATCAAATTGGGCCAACAAAAAATACCGGTTTTACAGTTAACTACGCTTACACTATTATGCCGTCAGATGAATTAAAAGTTTCATTTGGTATCTCTGGAGGTTTTGACAATTTTGAAGTGGATTACAATAAAACAAATCGTGAATATGAAGATCCGACTATGACAGGGGTGGAATCTCAATTTTCGCCTAATGTTGGGGCAGGGGTTTATTTTCACACTTTTAAATGGTATGCGGGAATCTCTGTTCCTAAATTATTAAAAACAAACTTTTATGATGATGTTGCAGCATCTGTATATTCAACAAAAGCCCATTATTACTTTATGGGAGGATATGTTTTTGATATTAATCCGTATTTAAGATTTAAACCTGCAGTCTTGGCTAAGTTTGTTGTGGGCGCCCCTGTTGCGGTCGATATGTCGGCTAACTTCTTGATCAATGATAAATTAACGCTTGGAGCAGCATACCGTTGGGATGCAGGTGTTAGTGGTTTAGCTGGTTTTCAGGTAACAGACGGTATTCAAATAGGATATGCATATGATCGCGATATCACAAATCTTGGAAATTATAATTCAGGATCTCATGAGATATTTTTAAGATTTGATTTGTTAAGTAAATCTAAAACCAGACTAGTTAGTCCAAGATTCTTCTAATAACTCTTAATAAAAATAAGATGATTTATAAAAAAATAAAAATTGCTTTTGTTTTTCTGATAGTATGCGCGCTGCATGTTAACAATGTTGCAGCTCAGAGTAAAAAAATGGAAAAAGCAAATGAAGCTTACAATAAATTTGCTTTTATAGAAGCAGCTAAATTATATCAGGAAGAAATAAAAAAAGGTACTAATACGGAGGAACTTTACATGAAGCTTGGTAATTGTTATTACTATAACGGAAATTATCCGGAAGCCGCACAATGTTATGCAAAAATTGTAACACCATCAAATGATATTGATCCGGAATACTATTTTAAATATGCTCAAGCCCTAAGTAATGGCCACGATTATAAACTAGCCGAAGCAGTAATGAAAATGTACTACACAAAAACGGGTAAAAAAGATAAAAGTGAAAGTTGGGGTGAGACAAAATTATTAGCGGAACTTAAAAAACAATCTGAGCGCTATGATGTTAAAGCTGTAGAACTGAACTCACCATTTTCAGACTTTGGAACTTCTTACTTAAATAAAAGTAAAGTAATCTATTCATCAGCAAAAGATACTGGTGTCGTTATCAAACGTAAACACAGCTGGAATGATAAATCGTTTTTGAAATTGTACACAGCCGATGTTACAGTTGATGGAGGATTACAAAATCCGGTTCTTTTAAAAGGAGATGTAAATACACGATATCATCAAAGTACTCCCGCAATAACAAAAGATGGTAAAACGATGTATTTTACCAGAAATAATTTTTTTGGCGGAAAGCTGGGAGAGGATAAAAACGGAACTACTTTCTTAAAAATTTATGTGGCACAAAATGTTAATGGCGAATGGACCAATATAAAGGAACTTGGCTATCCTGTTAATAGCGATGCTTTTTCATCTGCGCATCCTGCATTGAATGCTGACGAAACAGAATTATACTTTGCATCAGATCGTGATAACAAATTTGGTAATTCAGATTTGTATAAAGTGAGTCTTAAAAAAGGTGGTTTTGTTGGGAATGACATCACCAAATTAGGAGATGAAATTAATACATTAGGTAGAGAGACGTATCCTTTTATTGATGCTTATGGAGTATTATATTTTTCTTCAGACGGTCATCCAGGCTTTGGAGGTTTAGATGTATTCGCAGCAGTCAAAGATGAAGCGGGCATTTATCATGTTGTAAATGTTGGAGACGGCGTAAACAGTAATGCAGATGACTTTGCCTATACTTATAAGGCAGAAAATAAAAAGGGTTATTTTTCTTCTAACCGTGGCGGCAATGATGATATTTATGGTTTTATCGAGAATGAACCAATTTCTTTTGACTTTGAAATTAAACCAATAGCCTTTGGTACGCTGAAATATCTAAACGGACAACCGGCAGAAAGTGTAACTATTGATCTTTATGATGATCAAAATGAAAAAGTGAAAACATCCTATAGTGACAAAGAGGGTAAATATTCAATTAGTTTGCTGCCTTATAAAGATTATAAAGTAGTATACACTAAAGCTGGAATTACTGGAAAAGAACAAATTATTCCTTCTTTTAAACCAGGAGAAAAACGAGAATATTCATTTGATTTTATCAATGAGATGGAGGTAATTGTTGATAATGTGGTAGTACCAATAGCTGAAGGTGATGATCTTTCAAAAACGCTTCTTTTAAACCCAATTTATTTTGATTATAATGGTTATAAAATTAGAGAATCTTCTAAAGGAGAATTGAATAAGGTAGTTGAAGTATTAAAGGTTCGCCCTAGTCTTTCTATCAAAATCAATTCACATACGGACAGTAGAGGAAAAGATGATTTTAATATGAAATTATCTCAAAACAGAGCTAAATCTACTATGGAGTATATCATAGCACATGGAATTGAAAAAGGACGCGTAAGTGCTGAAGGATATGGAGAAACCAGGTTAATAAATAAATGTTCAAATGGTGTACCGTGTACAGAAGCGGAACATCAGCAAAACAGACGTTCAGAATTTATAATTGAGGTTAATCACAAATAATCATTTGGTCTGAACCCCATTTTAGTTGAACATATTTTAAATAGAAACGGGTATCTTTTGAGATACCCGTTTTCAAGTTTATAGTTTTACGAATTAAGTTTTCAAGCATGTTTTTTTATAAAATCTTCGGACGGTTTTCTTTGAAAAATTTCATAATATTTTGATGAAAAATAACTTAGTTTAGTATAATTCAATTCATAAATAATAGCAGTTAATGAGATGAATGTACCACTTTGTAAAAGTTCTTTGGCAAGAGACATTTTTTCCTTAATAAATAAATTGTTAGGAGTATCATTAAAACATTTTTTAAATAAAATTTTATATTTTGATTCTGACATACCTGCCATTGAAGCTAAAAAAGTTACTGAAGGAAATAGGCCATACAAATTATTAAGAAGATATTCTTTTGTTTTATTGATTGCTTCTTGTTCACTATCAGTAACACTGCTTTTTGGATTTTGAGAATGATAAAATTTATTAAAAAAATTGCCGAGTAGTTTTAAGGATACGCCTTTAAGCAAAGATTCAAATGACAAATCGAATACTGATTTATTTTTGATGGACTGAATTAGTAAAATACTATTGCTGTCGATATTGCCATAATGATAAAAAACTCTTTGGCCTTTTTTAACACTTGGTTTTACTTCTTCTTTTTTGGAATGTTTTTTTATAAAATCATTTAGCAGGGCCTTATCAACGAGTATTCTTATAGCAATTGTTCTTTCATTGACAGAGGGTTTAAAGGAGCTTTCTATCTGATTGTCTATAATAGCAAGATCTAATTTGTCGTAGGAGCCAATCTCGTAAGACTTGTTGTTGATTTTTATTAAATTAACATGCTCACTTAAGTCAAAATGAAATATGTACAGAGGAATATCAGATCTATTTCTTGTAATTTTTAGGGGAACTTTTAAAGTGAAATCTATAAACAAAACCGATATACCAGGTATTATTTGAGTGAAATAAGAATGCCCCTTACCCATTGATTCGGGAATAACAGTAATTTTATCATCAATTAATTTGGCTCCTAAATTTTGAACAAATTCACTTTGCCATTCTGGAGTTAAACTATAGTAATGTGAAACTTTTTTCATAAGCAATTATTAATCTTGATAAAGAAGGATTCTGTTTAGGAAATTAAATTTCAAAATAGCTACAATTGCTTGATAAAAGTTTTGGGAGATAAGCCAAAATTCTCCTTGAACTTTGAAGCAAAATAAGAGTTATTCGTAAAACTTAATTGATCTGATACTTGTGATATTGATAATTGCTTACTTTCAAGCAATTCTTTAGCTTTTAGGAGTTTATTGTCCATGAAAAATTTATTAGCAGTCATTCCGGTAATTTTTTTAAATAAATTTTTAAATTTTGTTTCTGACATATTGGCTCTGCCTGCCATTTGTGTAATACTTGGAAAATGATCTTCGATATGGTCTATTAAATACATTTGTGAAGCAATTATATTTGATAAATCTGAAGAATTGACTGTTTGAATAATGATTCTTCGGCTAGCCATTTTTTTTAAGTAATTTGAAATAAGCATTTGAACGGTTCCAATTAAATTTAAATTAAATATAGACCCTCCAACTTCTAATTTGCGTAAATCATTTAGTAAATGATAGCTTTCACTGCTCATTCGATCAAACCTTACAATTGTATTTCTGCTTGGATCTGTCAATAAATCGATGTCGCGAAATGTAATATTATGATCTCTCACAAATGTTTTTATTTTTTCTTTTTTTATAAAAATGCAAAGAGCAAATGTGCTGCTTCCGGCCTTAACATTATAATCAGATTCGAGCGATGCATCAATTACTGACATATTATATTGCCATCTGCCTACATCATACACTGTACTTTCTCTACTGACAGTAGCTTCTCCTTCGGTTAAATTGTAATAAAGACCTACAAAATCATTGTCTTCGTTTTTTTGAATAAATCGAAAGTTCTTATTGTATTTTACATTTATATAATAAGCAACTATACCTTCTCCGCAATCCAGGAAATATCGGGTTCCTGTTTGTAATTCTTCAGGCATAATAATATAATTGTCTTCGATTTTTCCTCCAAATTGATTAGCAAAATTTTCAATCCAGGAGAGATCAGCACCATAGGAGTGTTTAATTGTTTTCACGGAAATATTTTTAATAAAGTTAATAAAATTTTCCGTAATGTTTTAACATTTAATATGTTGGAGTATTAATGGATTAAGATGGATCATTTCAATTCTGAATGAACTTTATAATTTTCAGTATTTTTTAGCCTGAAATATACTGAAATAACGGCATTAAAAAACTGCATTAAGACAAGGAAAATCGAGAATTTAAAGATTTGCAGATTTTGTATCTTATAAATGTTTCGGAGAATTATTATATAATTTATACTATTAAATTTATCTCTAAAAAAATTACTGGAATTTTTAGGAACCGTTTCGACACACCAAACAAATTAAGCAGGGAAGCCCCCAGTTTTTGATACATTTTTGTAATTGGTTTCTCTCCGGTTTATAATTGAATTGTCTTAAAAGAAAGTTTTCCTGTCAGTCTGGATTGCTCTTTTTGGAATATGTACCCTTAATTTATTGAGACAAATTACTCTGTTTGAGAAGGCGTAACAATTTTATTTCGCTTCGTATATTCATTTCGATTTATATAATTGATTCAATTTATTTCATAATTAAACTTCTTAGCGACTGATCTTTAAGTGATTAAATGTTTAAATGTTGCAATAATGCTGTAAAATTGTATAAGAAAATTAAAACACCGTGGTAGTACATTTGAAAAACAAATTTTTTAAAAAACATATCATGAAAGATTCAAATACAAAAACAGCAGCGAAAAAAGCAACTCCTGCTAAAAGTAGTTCGACATCAAAAAATGACGCTACAACTAAAAAATCAGCTGACAGTAAAACCACTTCTCCGAAAGGGACAGTGAAACCGAAGGCATCAGCGGCAGAAGGATTAAGAGATCTTTTTGTAGATTCACTAAAAGATATCTATTGGGCAGAGAAAGCTTTAGTCAAAGCACTTCCTAAAATGGCTAAAAATGCTACTTCTCAAAATTTAATTGACGCTATTAATGATCACTTGGAAGTTACTAAGGGCCAGGTAAGCAGACTAGAAGAAGTATTTGCTTCAGTTGGTGAAAAGGCAGTAGCCAAAAAATGTGATGCTATGGATGGCCTCATTAAAGAAGGGGAAGGTATTTTAGAAGAAACTGAACCGGGTGCTGTTCGTGACGCAGGGATCATTGCTGCGTCTCAAAAAATAGAGCATTACGAAATTGCAACTTACGGAACTCTTGCCGCATTTGCTAAAACTCTTGGGGAAGACGAAGCTGTATCTTTATTGGTTGAGACCTTAAACGAAGAAAAAGAAGCAGACGTTACCTTAACGGAAGCGGCTTACAATACTATTAATTTCGATGCTACTGAAGACGACGAAAAATAGTAAAATACTATTACAGAAAAAGCCTGCAGTTCAAAACTGCAGGCTTTTTTTTTAATATCTTATCTCGATTATAGTAGAGAACGTAAAAATGATATATAATGGTAAAACAACGCCTGTTAAATTTTCAAAAGTCATCTTAAATCATCTTAACTGAATAAAAACTTACCATTTTATCTGGTTATAAGATTTCAAAATGGTGATTTATATATAAGAATTTTAGCATATATTGTAATTTTAATGTCTTAAATATAAGTTACTTAGCTTTCTGTAAATTTTAAAATAAAAAACTATGAAAGCAGCAGTTATTCACGGACCAGGTTCCGTTAAGTATGATACAGTAGAAGATCCAAAAATCAATGCTCAGGATGATATTATTTTGAAAGTAACATCAACAGCCATATGTGGATCAGATCTGCACATTTATTCCGGGGCAATGCCAACATCCCCAATGGTTTTGGGGCATGAATTTATGGGAATAGTTGAAGAAACAGGATCAGCAGTTACGCATCTTAAACGAGGCGATCGTGTGGTTGTTCCTTTTCCGGTAGCATGCGGAAACTGTTTTTTCTGCAACCATGATGTGCCGGGAAACTGTGAGCACAGCAACCCCGAGCACTATGGTCCTGAGGGCGGAATCCTGACGGAAAAGGGTGGTGCTCTTTTTGGGTATACCGACTTGTATGGAGGATACGATGGAGGACAAGCACAGTACGTAAGAGTACCTTATGCCAATTATGGTCCCAGAGTAGTGCCTGAAAACCTTAGCGATGAACAAGTACTTTTTCTGACCGATATTTTTCCAACGGGATACACTGGTGTAGACTGGGGAGAAGTGAAAGGAGGAGAGACGGTTGCCATTTTTGGTTCAGGTCCCGTTGGGATAATGGCTGCAAAAAGCGCATGGCTCAGAGGCGCAGCGCAGGTTATTATCGTAGATACATTGCAATACCGTTTGGATAAAGCCAGAGTTTCTACAGGTGCTACCACTATATTGTGGGAAGATCCAAAAGATGTGGTGGAGCATATCAGATCACTTACAAACGGACGTGGAGCGGACGTATGTATTGATGCTGTTGGATTTGAACCCGAAAGAAGCTTCACAGACAAAATAAAAGCGACTATCAACTTTGAAAAAGGTTCCATCAAAGTTTTAGAAGCTTGTATGAGCGCAGTTCGACGAAGCGGTATAGTGTCGGTGCTTGGTGTATATCCTGTTAATTATGATAATTTTCCTCTGGGACAGTTTTTTGATAAAGGAATTATTTTAAAAGGTGGGCAGGCACCTGCACATAAACACATCGACAAACTTTTGGAATATGTGGTACAGGGAAAAGTGCAGCTTGATGATATCATTACCCACAGACTACCTTTATCTGAGATTTCACACGCATACGAAATTTTTAATAAGAAAGAAGACGGATGTGTAAAAGTAGTATTGGATCCTTGGAAATAATTTGCCTTGACCGTACTTAGATATTAAACAAAAAAATCTACAACTGTAAAGATGTAGATTTTTTCTGTTTTAATGATTTTTTTAATGGTGCTTACCAACATAAAATAATATAATAAACCACTACAATAGTATAAAAGTTAGATACAGTTCTTGCTCTAATTTTAAAGTATAAAAAAATAAGGAAGACAACGCATTTAGTATAACGCTCAAAGAAATAATCTACTAACGCTAAATTATATAATTATGTTTAAGAAAGGACAAAATGTACAGCAGGAATTTGGTAATCAGGTGATGAAAGTAATTGGATTCGAGCCTGAACTTATTGAAAACGTAATAACACAATGGGAAGATGAAGAAGGTACTATCGTGACGGGAAAATTCATGGAGTCACAGCTGCAGCCGGCAGAAGAATAATGAACAACAGGTTCCACCTGCAATTTAAATAATATCAAATAAAGAAATAAGATGATTAGTAAACTGCTACCGAAAGCTTCCTTTTATGATTATCAGGAAAAGGATATAGAATCTATTTTTGAAAAAATGGATAATAAAGCGACAACAAGGCTTTTGTATCAGTTGCCTACAGGCGGAGGCAAGACAGTGGTATTTTCAGAAATAGCCAGAAGATTTATTGCACAATATGCTAAAACAGTCATTATCCTTACCCATCGTAAAGAATTATGCAAACAAACATCCACGGTATTAAAAAGCCTGGGTGTGCAGAACTGCATCATTAATAGTACGAGCGGTAATTTTAAAACAGGCTGTGATTGTTATGTAGCCATGGTAGAAACGCTTCGCAACAGAATAAAAGCAAAGAAAATAAAACCTCGTGATGTGGGACTTGTCATTATTGATGAAGCACATCATAATTCATTCAGAAAATTAATGGGAAGTTTTAAAAATGCTTTTATTATAGGTGTTACGGCAACTCCTTTTAGTAGTGACACTGCAAAGCCAATGAATCTTCATTATGATACACTGGTCACAGGAGAAAGCATTGAAACACTTATAAATGAAGGTTATCTGGCAAAACCGCAGTCATTCATTTTTGAAGTTGAACTTAATACCCTGAAAACGGGAATCCATGGCGATTATACGATTAACTCTTCAAATGAATTGTACAGCTCAGCCGTCATGCAGGATTTATTATTAAAAGCATATAAAGAAAATGCACTGGGAAAAAAGACACTTATTTTTAATAATGGGATCGAAACGTCTCAAAAAGTTTTTGAGACTTTTACAAAAGCAGCAATTCCGATAAAACATTTGGATAATAAAACATCTGATGAAGAGCGCAAGAAAATCTTAAAGTGGTTTAAAAAAACAAAAGACGCAGTTCTTACTTCGGTTTCAATTCTTACCACGGGATTTGATGAGCCGACCGTGCAGCATATTATACTGAACAGGGCAACCACTTCTATTACCCTGTATCATCAAATGATCGGTCGAGGTTCGCGAAGACTTCCATCAAAAAAAACATTTGGAATAACTGATTTAGGAAATAATATTCATCGTTTTGGTAATTGGGAAGCACCTCTGGATTGGCAGTTTGTTTTTGAAAATCCCGAGTCTTTTGCAAAACAGCTACAATATCATACTGTTGGAAATTCTGCGGTACAATCCCATAGTATCTCGGCTGAATTGCGCGCCAAGTTTCCCAACACACTTGAAATGACGTTTGATGTTGAGGCTGCCTATCATGAAGCACTTGAAATGGATAAAAAACCTAAGAATGTTATGCAGGAATCGATTAGGCAACAGGCAAAGATGTGCATGGAAAATGCCAACACTCTTTCTGAAGCAGTGGCATTAGCAGAAGCGCTCCATCCTGAAATTGAGTGGAGGGTAAAACAATATGTGAAGTGCCTTGAGAATGCCAGTAGGAATTATAAAGAATGGTTGATAGAAGATTATCAAAATAGACTAAAGAACCTTATCATCAAATTGTTTGCAAGGGTGAAATCGCCAATCGCTGAAGTAGTTTAATTTATCACGACTGCCAGAGAAATTCTGAGTGTTTTATAACATTTCTTAAATTGTATTCCTAGTTTATCAGGAAAGGTGGCTATTCAGGAAGTAAGAACTAATATTTAAAAGGAAAAATAAATAATTTTAAGTTAAGAATAATCTTATAATTTTAAAAAAAACAAGAAAATATCCTGACTATGTACTTTTTTATTTTATTCAATTCCAATGAATTAAAAAATAACTTTAAAATAACTTAAAATTAAGTTCGTTTTTTGTTTGTAAACATGAAAAACGTTCCTATATTTGCAACCGCTTAGAACAACAAAGCGCACTAACGCTGAGATCGGGGAGATACTCAAGCGGCCAACGAGGGCAGACTGTAAATCTGCTGTGAAAACTTCGCAGGTTCGAATCCTGCTCTCCCCACTAAAAGTCCTAATGAAAATTAGGACTTTTTTTATGGATAAATTTTAATGTTGAAAATTTTAAAATCTGCCTTTCTAAATTTATAAAAAGCAAAATCTGCACTTCAAAATTTTTATATTTTTTGTGCGATAAAATCTTTGAGCAAGATGTTTATAGTAAAATACAACATCTTGGAATTCTATTTTTAGTAATAATTAATCCTTTTACAAATCTATCACTGATCAATTTTCGTATATCATATTAAAGGAACTATCATGGAAAACTTATCGATATTTCATATGAAAATTTTGCAGACATTAGCTGAAAGGTATGGTATGAGCTTCAGTATAGAAGAGCTGACAAGCCTCCTTAGTCCAATTTTTAATACTTTAACAACATTAACTAGTAATATGTCCTCTGGAACGGAAAATCAAGCAAGAGTATTAGAAGCTTTAATTTTTTTGAATGAACAGGGATATGTCTTTTTGAATTTGGATACTGACAAAAGTTTGATAACGATAAAAGGTCTTGTTATATTAAACGATAAAGTCTTGTGTAATTAATCCAAATCTAAGAGTAAGTATTTAAGGCTTCTAAAGCACAAATCCCGAAAAGTTAAGTCTAATGTAGTGCTTTGTGTTTCTATGCTTCGCAATGTCGTTTATTAAAGCTAAAAATGATAAAGCTTAATCTCTGTGTAAACTATTTTTCTCTCTCTACGGGGTGTAAGGTTGATCTTTAATTATTGTATATATCCCAAAAAAAAATCTCCACGAGGGAGATTTTTTGTATTGTGAATAGTGCTATTATTTAGCTAAAAGCTCTAATATTTTTGCTTTCAATTCAGGACCTCTTAAGTCTTGAGCAACCACTTTTCCTGATGCATCAAGAATAAAAGTTGCCGGAATAGATTCTACTCCGTATTGTTTTGCAATTGGCTCTTCCCAAAATTTTAGATTAGAAACGTGAGTCCAGGTTAAACCATCTTTTGCGATAGCTTCTGTCCACTTGCTTTTTTCTTTATCTAATGATACACCAATAATATTTAATCCTTTTGAATGAAGTTCCTTGTAGATTGCTACAACATTTGGATTTTCCTGTCTGCATGGTCCACACCATGAAGCCCAGAAATCTACAATTGTCACTTTACCTAAGCTTTCTTTAAGAGAAACAACTTTTCCTTGCGGATTAGGAGCCGAAAAATCTGCTCTTCAGTTAGGGCTGCCAACAGGAGCTGCTGATGCACCAACTGCAGGTAATTGTGCCTGACCTAATTTTGTTTTAATTTCTTTTCCGGTAGTACTATTTTTCAAAGACTCATCCAAAGCATTAAATAAGCTTTCTGTCTTTTTAATATCAGCACTTGGATCTGCAACCATACTTTGAATAATCAAAGCTGAGATGTAAGCTTTTGGGTGAGTTTCAGCGTAAGCTAAATATTTCTTTTTAGAATTAGCCTGAACTTCAGTTTGAAGAGTCATGTATTGTTTCATCAAACCATTAATAGTTGCTGTATCCTGAGCTTGTTGAGCTTGTTGCATTTTTTGAGTATTCTTTTTCTGAAAGTCAACTAAACTTTTTTGAGTTTTAGTTAAATCCTCATTGAATTTTACATACTCGTCATTGTTGTAAGTTCCAGAAATTTTAGATTTATGAATACTATCTTTATCAATTGCAATAGTAATTTCTCCTGTTTCTAATATAAAAGGAATTGGTCCGTTAGCACCTTGAAGAATTAAAGTATGAAAAGCTGGTTCAGTTACTTTTCCTTTTATTTCAAATTTTCCGTTTTCAACTTTTACTGTATCAAGAGCCACTGCCATTTTAGTAGTTGGGTCCTGACCTTGAAGAATGATTGTTTTTCCGTTTTCAATACCTGTTGCAGTTCCTGTAATTAGGTATTCTCCGTCTTTAACTTTACTGCATGAAATAATCGCTACAGAAGCGGTTAGTAAAAAAAGTATTTTTTTCATTATAAAAAATTAATTAGTTAATTGATTTGTGCAACAAAAGTATCTAAAAATATAAAACTTAAAGAATTTTGTAACCTAAAATTTTGTTATAGTTTTTTTTGGTGTAATTATCATATAATCAGTGTGTTTGGTGGGTTAGTTTGCTGTAAAACTCTTAATTATATTATTATTATGAATCTAAATAGATAATTTTTTAATTTTTAAGCATAAAAAAAGCACTCTTGTAAGGGAGTGCTTTTATACATATTTAAGTATAAATCTATTCTTGATTTGTTTTCTTTCTCCATGTAAAAGAGTTCAAAATGTGTCTTTTTGCGAATCTTCCAGGAGAATCAGCATTTACCATTTTTACGTAAGTTGCTTTAGGAACACTAATGTATTCATAAACACTTCCGTTAGAAAAATCGATGATCAAACGACCTTCAACAAATTTATAATCAGTAATTGATGAAGTTGCGATAGTCTCTGTGTATTCAGGTAAATTTGCTTTAATCGTCTCAGGATTAATACTTACCAAAAAGTGATAAGCCTCAATAATAGCCTTACTTTTTTCTTCTGCTTCTTTCAAACCTGCATCATCACCTTGAAATTTATCAGGATGAGATTCTTTCATCGCATTACGATAGATTGTTTTTAAATCTTTTAACTCTGCAGTTTTGTCTACGTTTAGTAACTTGCGGTATTCAACTATTTTTTTCATAAATAAGGTAACTACTTGTCTATTAGTTTGAAATTGAAATTAATTGTTCAAAAAGACAAATTTTTTGCAAAGGTACACTTTTTTTTAACTTTTTAGTTTTGAAGCAAAAAATATTCGAAAAATATATAAAATATTGATTCTGAATCTCCAGAAGAAGGATTTTTGTTTGTTTAAAAATAGTAAGGAGCCAGGCACTAGTTCTAATAAGAAATTTAGTTTCAAAAAAGTTTTTAACCGCAAAGCATGCAAAGGTTTGTAAATTAAGTAGTTTGTAAAAAAACGCAAAGTTCGCAAAGCTTTGTTTTAGTAAGCTTTGCGAACTTTGCGAAAAATCTTAGCTCCCGATGGCTATCGGGATTGCGGTTAAACTCTCATTTCTAAAACCTGAAACAAAGAAAACCTCAAACAATTTTTTATTTATCCTCAGGTTTCTGATTCGCTTTATGAAAGTTTTTTGATTTCTTAGGATATTTATCATAACTAATATCGCTAGGGTTTTCAATCACAGACTTTATAGTAATCAATTCTCCTAAAGTATGATTAGTATGAGCGATTTTATAATCTAAAAGATATTCACCACAAAAATAATTGTTGTTTTCATCTTTCTCCATGATGCCTGTATAAACCCCTTTTTGCAACATTTTTTCTTGTGAATCTTTAGACATGACTTGTTTATTTTAAAATTAAAGGTACAAAGTTAATCAATTTATGTTTGTTTTAGGGAGTTCTTTACAATCTCAGTATATTTGCACATGCAAAAAAACTTCAAGCCACATCCCAATTCGTTCAAAAATACATTTTGTGTTTTTCATGAAGTCCTTTCAAATGAAATTGAAGGATTAAAGAAACAGTTTGAAAGTAAAGCAGGAAGCACCTATTATTATACCGAAGCCGGAATGTATCGCGTTTCGAATCATTGGGGAAGACTTGCCAACAGTAAATGGCGTTTGGTGGCACGTGAACCGGAAACCGAATCGAAAACAAAAATAGGATTTGCCAACTGGAATGAGTTTTATCCTGATAATGCCGAAGAGAAACTCTATTATATCGAAGCCGATTTTGAAAAAAATACCGTAACTTATCAGCACAAGAATAATCCTGAATATGATGGAAAACCAATTTTAAGAACCAGTTTTGAAACCACAAAAAGAATCAAACAAATCCGGAATTTGCAGCAACTAACATCATGGGCAAAACATTTTGATTATGATGATATCGATGATTTACGAAAGCAAATTATCAACGAACTGATTTACACCGAGAAAACTTTAGAAGAAATTAAAAGAGAAATATAATGGGACGCAACAACGAAAGGAATATCAAAAAGCACAACGACAAATTGCACAAAGCCCAAAACAAAGTAAAGCAGGCTGAAATTGCGCGTAAAGAAAAACTAAAAGAAATTATCAAAAAGTTCAACGAAGACAACAAACAAAGCTAAAAAGTTTCAAGTTTTTTTAGTTTCAAGTTTCAAGTTGCGTCACGGAACCTGAAACCTGAAACTTGAAACAAAAATAACAATACATATAAATATGAAATTCGAAGATTTAAAAGTAAGCGTACAGGAAATTATAGATTTAATTGCTGCAAAAAACAATAGAGAAGCCAATAACAAATTGCTTGAGGTAAACGAAATTTTAGACGAAATGCTGGATCACGCAGAAGAAGACGAAGATTTGAGAGAAATCAGCAGATATCAGGTTTTACTGAATCAATTACACGTAAAAATTAATGGCGAAGAGCAGGTTGATGGAGAATAAGTGCTTTTGTGATACCGGTTTGTTGTTTAAAGATTGCTGCGGATTGTATCTCGAAAATAATCAAAAAGCACCAACAGCTTTAAGTTTAATGCGTTCAAGATATTCGGCATATGCTACTCATAATGCCGATTATCTTATGGAAACCACTTATGTTTCTGAACGGAAATATTATTCGAAAGCAGAAATTTTAAAATGGGCAACAAGCAATAAATGGCAGAAACTGGAGATTTTAAGTTCTACTGAAAACACAGTAGAATTTAAAGCCTATTTCCTCGATTCAAACCATCAGCCTCAGGTGCATTACGAATTTTCGACCTTCAAATTCGAAAATAATGCATGGTATTATGTTGATGGAAAGTTTGAATAATTAATAAACTTCTTGCCAATTTTGGCTAATTTTATTCAAATACTTTAACTAAAAATTAATAAACGTTTCTTTTTTCGTAATTCTAAAATAGCGTAATTTTAGAATTATGAAAAACGAATTTAAAAAAGGTTTTTATTTTAAGTCGTACGAAGCCCCATTTCAGTCTCCGTTTGAAAAACTTTTTGGCATTTTCAAAGAGCTAATCACCCATACTTCGGGCGATTTTGATGAAGCTATAGACTGGCTTCGGGAGTTGGACAAAGAATATAAACTGACCGACGAGAACTACACAATCGATGATTTTATCGAAGATTTAAAAAAGAAAGGTTACATAAAAGACGAGGTCAAAGAAGACGGAACTGGCGGTTTTGGAATTACTGCCAAAACAGAACGCGCCATTCGTCAACAAGCCTTAGATCAAATTTTCGGAAATTTAAAACGTTCCGGAGCGGGAAATCACAAAACAAAACATGCCGGAAATGGCGATGAACATACCGGAGAATTCCGCGAATTTAATTTTGGAGATGGTTTAGAACGTATTTCGTTGACCGAAAGTCTTCGAAATGCCCAAATCAATAATGGTGTCGAAAGTTTCATGCTGACCGAAAATGATTTGGTGGTCGAAGAAACGCAATACAAAGCCCAAATGAGTACGGTTTTAATGATCGACATCAGCCACAGTATGATTTTATACGGCGAAGACCGAATCACGCCAGCCAAAAAAGTAGCCATGGCTTTGGCCGAATTAATTACGACACGTTATCCAAAAGATACGCTGGATATTTTGGTTTTTGGTAATGATGCATGGACAATCCCAATCAAGGATTTACCATATCTGCAAGTAGGTCCATATCACACAAACACGGTTGCGGGACTTCAGTTGGCGATGGATATTTTGCGCAGAAAACGAAATACCAACAAGCAAATTTTCATGATTACCGACGGAAAACCAAGTTGCGTGCGCGAGCGTGACGGTTCATATTATATGAACAGCAACGGACTTGACGAGTATATTGTCGATAAATGTTACACACAGGCGCAACAAGCCAGAAAATTACACATTCCGATTACGACATTTATGATTGCAAACGATCCGTATTTACAGCGTTTCGTCAATCATTTTACCGAAGCTAATCAGGGAAAAGCGTTTTACACCGGACTCAAAGGTTTGGGTGAAATGATTTTTGAAGATTATGAGACGAATAGGAAGAAGAGAGTTAGGTAGTTTTTAGTCTCAGTCTCAGTCTACAGCTGTCACGCCGAGCGAAGTCGAAGCGCTTTTATACACAACGCATATCGTAGAGATGCACAGCAGTGCGTCTCCGCAAAGAAATGACACAATCTTTGTCATTCAAATAAAAACAATAAAAACATATTTCAATAAAAATGGAAATAAATAATATAACAACATTAGGACAATTAAAAGCCTCAGGATATAAAAGTATAAGTATCAAAGACGAATTGCGAAATAATCTTCGTGAGAAAATCAAATCCGGAAAACCAGTTTTCGAGGGGGTTCATGGTTTCGAAAATACCGTCATTCCAGAACTGGAACGCGCTATTTTATCCCGTCATAACATCAATTTATTAGGACTTCGTGGTCAGGCAAAAACACGTTTGGCGCGTAAAATGGTCGAATTATTAGACGAATATATTCCGTTTGTTGCAGGTTCTGAAATCAATGACGATCCGTTGAATCCGATTTCTCGTTTTGCAAAAGATTTAATTGACGAAAAGGGCGATGAAACTCCAATTTCGTGGTTGCATAGAAACGAACGTTTCTTCGAGAAATTAGCTACTCCAGATGTTACCGTAGCCGACTTAATTGGAGATGTTGACCCGATAAAAGCAGCAAATTTAAAATTATCTTATGCTGATGATCGCGTAATTCACTTTGGAATGATCCCGCGAGCGAATCGTTGTATTTTCGTCATCAACGAATTACCCGATTTACAAGCCAGAATTCAGGTAGCATTGTTTAATATTTTGCAGGAAGGCGATATTCAGATTCGAGGATTTAAACTGAGAATGCCACTTGATATGCAATTTATCTTTACAGCAAACCCCGAAGATTACACGAATCGTGGAAGTATTGTAACGCCATTAAAAGATAGAATTGGGTCTCAAATCCTGACGCATTATCCTGAAAGTGTTGCTATCGCCAGAACGATTACAGAACAAGAAGCAAAGCTGGACGAAACACAACATAAATTGGTTTATGTGCCAAGTTTAGCCAAAGATATCTTAGAGCAAATAAGTTTTGAAGCTCGTGACAGCGAATACATCGACAATAAAAGCGGTGTAAGTGCGAGAATGAGTATTACTGCTTTCGAGAATTTAATGAGTACGGCAGAACGCCGCGCCTTAAAAGCCGGAGTAGATAAAACGACTTTACGTTTGTCAGATTTCATTGGGATTATTCCTGCGATCACCGGAAAAGTAGAGTTGGTTTATGAAGGAGAGCAGGAGGGAGCGGCATTTGTTGCGCACAATTTAATAGGTTCAGCTATCAGAACGTTATTCCCAACACTTTTACCTAAAATCGAGAAGCTTGAAAAACCAGATGCAAAAACACCATATTCAGACTTAATCGAATGGTTTTTTGCAGAAAGTGGTTTCGAATTATTAGATGATGCTTCGGATAAGGAATATCAGGCTATTTTGGATGAAGTAACGCCGTTAGATGTTTTATTGAAGAAATACCAGCCGCAATTGGATAAAAAAGACGAATATTTCTTTAAAGAATTTATTTTATGGGGATTGGTAGAATATAAAAAATTAAGCAAAGATCGCTTTGCACAAGGACATCAGTTTAAAGATATGTACGGAAGTTATATTAGTAAATTGTAAATTATTAATTATCAATTATTAATTATGAGTTATAAATTATTAATTTAAGATTGCGTATTACAAGTCAAACCCGACAGGTTTTAAAAACCTGTCGGGTTTTTTATTTTAGTTTTTTTGGCTAATTTTTAAGTTTGTCACCCTGAGCGGAGTCGAAGGGCGCTCCAATTGAAATGGGCTTCGACTTCGCTCAGCCTGACAAAACAATCCGTAAAAAAAATTGCCATAGTTTTATCGAGAAGTTGACTCACGAACATAATTCTATAAAAAAAGATGATTTTTATTACAGAGTTTCTAGTATGATCCTTTCTTCGTCAGGATGACAAGACTGGCTAAAAACAAAGACAATGACTGAAAACTGAAAACTGAGACTGGATACTACGCCCGTTCTCTCGCGAGAGGGATAGAAGCTAGCTACCTTGTAGCGCGGATAGCCCGACAGCATCCCGATAAGAGGGCGAATACGCGCATAGTGATTTTGCCCTCTTATCGGGATGGTGGCTCGCCCAAAGTATTTCTCTTCTTTTATTTATTGAAAATAAACCCGTTACCATTTTTAATTACTCTACCTTGCTCCGTTAGCTGTATTTGCAGTTTTCCCAAAAACAAAATGGAAAATGGTTTCGAAGATCTGATTGCGAGTTATATTGAAAACAAAGTAGGGATTTCAGAACATTTTTTAAGTCCTGAACTGGCGAATCATTTAAAACAAAATTTACTCGACTTAAACGAGAAAAGTTTGTTGATGGCTGCCGGAATTGGTAATTCAGAGAAAGTGTCTTATGATGGAGCAATTAGAAGTGATTCGATTTATTGGTTAGATAAAAAACATAATAATGTATTTGAAAATGAGTTCTTTGCTCAAATTGATGCTTTTATTATTTATTTGAATGAAAGTTGTTATGCCGGAATTACCGGTTACGAATTTCATTATTCATTATACGAAACTGGAGATTTTTACCTGAAACATTTGGATCAGTTTAAAAACAATCCAAGCCGAAAATATTCGATGATTAGCTATCTTAACAGCAATTGGCAGGAAAGCGACGGTGGAGAATTGATGATTCATCAGGAAAATAACAATCAAAAGATTTCGCCTACTCAGGGAAAAACGGTTTTCTTTAAAAGCAACGAACTCGTGCATGAAGTTTTGGTGACTCAAAATACAAGAATGAGTATTACAGGCTGGTTGAAAAGTGATTAATTAATTGTCTTTTTTAAAGTTGTAAAGTAGATAAACACTATTTTTGTGCTCAAAATTTAATTCTATGTTGTTTCTTGTTTTAAGTATTTTATGTAGCGTAATTGTGGGTGTGATTTTTAAAATAACCCGAAAATACAAAGGCAATCCAACTCAAATTGTGACTTTCAATTATGCGATTGCTTTAGCGCTGTGTTACTTTACTTTTAATCCAAATCTGGCCGAAGTCGATGCGAGTGCACCGTGGAATATTTACATTGCGATTGGGATTTTATTGCCTTTTGTATTGCTTTCTCTGGTGGCTTCTATAAAACATATGGGGATCGTAAAAACTGATGCGGCGCAACGTTTATCTCTATTTATACCCATATTGGCAGCATGGCTTATTTTTAAGGAAGAATTTAATTCTTATAAAGTTATTGGGATCATTATAGGTTTTATGGCTCTTTTGTTTATTCTAAGAAAACAATCTGCAAACACAGAAAATAAATGGTTTTTCCCGGCTGCAGTTTTACTGGGATTTGGAGTGATTGATATCCTTTTCAAACAAGTAGCACTTTATACGAGTTTGCCTTATCCAACCTCTTTATTTGTTGTTTTTTGTGTTGCTTTATCGGTAGCGATAGTAATTTCTATTTATGAAATAGGGATTAAAAAGGTAAAATTAGAACCTAAAAACATCCTTTTTGGGGCTTTGGTGGGAATCTTTAATTTCGGAAATATTCTGTTTTATTTAAAAGCTCATAAGGCTTTCGCCGAAAATCCTTCGACAGTTTTTGCCGGAATGAATATGGGAGTTATCGTTTTAGGAAGTCTTGTTGGTTTACTTTTTTTTAAGGAAAAATTGTCTAAAATTAATTTCATAGGGATCTTTTTAGCCCTGATTTCGATTGTTTTTATCGTTATTTCGCAATTTAAATAATTTATTTTTCACTCTTAATTGGTTAGTTTACAGCTTCTTTTAGGCTGATTTTAATAATTATTAAAATAAACTCGACTAATTCTATAGAATTTATAAATATAATTTATAGATTTGCAATGACAATGAAAAACTTTAGTCTATATATCATCCCGTTTATGTGCAGCTTCACGATGTGTTGCATGTCAAACGATGCGATGAAATGGCGTTAATAGAGAAAAACTTGTTAGTTATTTTTTTTTTTAGCCTTTCATGCACCATGAAAGGCTTTTTTTTTAGAACCATTAAAAAATGAATAAAATGAGATCAAATAGAAATACAAATAGTATGATGGAATGTTGTCTGATTAAAATTCCATGTTGTAGTAATTATTAAAATAATAAAAGCTCTTTGTAACTATCAAAAGGACTTTTTTAATGGATTAATTTCTAAACCCAATAAACCCAAATTAAAAAAATATATATCATGAGTACACAATTAATAAAACAGAATCCCTTTCAATCGATGATTGATCGCTTTAATATCGCTGCGGATATCTTAAATTTGGATGAATCTATCAGGCAGAAACTGCAACGACCGGAAAAACAAATTGTTGTTAATTTTTCTATCACATTAGATAACGGAAAAGAGCAAAACTTCGAGGGATATCGTGTAATTCACAATACGGCTTTAGGGCCATCAAAAGGTGGAATTCGCTACGATAATGCCGTAAATCTTGACGAAGTAAAAGCACTTGCTGCCTGGATGACCTGGAAATCTGCTGTAACCGGAATTCCGTTTGGAGGAGCAAAAGGCGGAATCATTTGTGACCCAAGAACACTTTCTAAAAGTGAATTAGAAAAAATTACAAGAGCGTATACGAAAGCTTTAGCGGATATTTTTGGTCCGGAAAAAGATGTTCCTGCTCCAGACATGGGAACAGGCCCTGATGAAATGGGCTGGCTGATGGATGAATTTTCACTGGTTCACGGCAAAACAATTCATGCCGTTGTAACCGGGAAACATTTGCATTCAGGAGGATCTTTGGGCAGGGTAGAAGCAACCGGAAGAGGCGTGAGCATCATTACCTTATTGGCGCTTCAAAAACTAAAACTAAGACCTGCAAGATCTACTGTGGCGATTCAGGGATTTGGTAATGTAGGATTGCATTCGGCTTTGTTTTTGTTCGAAAAAGGACTAAAAGTAGTCGCCGTTAGTGATGTTTCTGAAGCTTTTTACAATCCCGCGGGATTGAATATTCCGGAATTAATTCTGTATTATAATTTGAATAACAAAAGCATTAAAGGATATCCAAATTCAGTAGCCATCAAACATGAAGATCTCTTATTGTTAGATGTAGATGTATTGATTCCGGCTGCCAAAGAAGATGTAATCACGCAAAAAAATGCCCATGACATTCGTGCTAAAATTATTGTAGAAGGTGCAAACGGACCAGTTTCGTCTGATGCTGATCAAATATTACATCATAATAATGTATTGGTAGTTCCGGATATTTTAGCGAATGCCGGCGGAGTTACTGTTTCTTATTTTGAATGGCTTCAGAATTCGCTTTTAGAATCCTGGAGAATCCATCAGATTAATACACGCTTAGAGGATATTTTAGAAAAAGGTTTTGAAACTGTTTTTAGAATCGCTGCCAAACACAATGTAACGCCACGTATTGCTGCCTACATTATTGCTTTGCAAAAAGTAGCCGATACACAATCTGTAAAAGAAGTTGCTTTGGCTGAGCCAAAATTTAAGCAGAATTAAAAATTAGGTTTTAGCATATAAAGACTGTTTTCATTGATTACTATTATTTTCAAAAGAGAAGGTATTAATCTATGAAAATATCTTTGTTTTAAGTTAATAGTAATGCACTGTATGACGTAAAAAATTATTAAACACATAGAAACATAGGATTTTATGTGAAATAAAGGATACAAAAAGAAATACATTTCTTTCGCATAGTCCCGATAGCTATCGGGATGTGAATTTAGATAAGTGAAACGTCCTTTTTTTTGAGTAAGCAAAAGCTATGTTTCTATGTGTTAAAAATAATTGTCCCTGTGTTTATAGTAAAATGTATTTGAGTTTTTTTTAAATCAAAAAAGGAATTTTTAAAATGAAACATATTAATTTTCTAGCTTTTGCAATGCCTGCTTTTTTTCTGTTTTTATTTTTAGAATATAAATTAGTGCAACGCAAAAAGAGACCGGAAATTTTTAACTACGAAAGTTCAGTGTCTAATATTAGCATTGGTATTGCAGAGCGACTGATCAATTTATTTATAGCCGCAAGTTTTTATCAATTGTATTATTTGATATATGACAATTATAGAATTTTTGATATCCCAAGCAATGTTTTTGTTTGGTTTGCCTTGATTCTTGCTACTGATTTTGTTTGGTATTGGTACCATCGATTGGGGCATGAAGTCAACTTTTTCTGGGCTGCACATATTGTGCATCATCATAGCGAAGAATTTAATTTTACCGCGGCGGCCAGAATTACTACTTTTCAGGCCGTTGTAAGAACCGGATTTTGGTGCGTACTTCCGTTGGTTGGTTTTCATCCGTCAATGGTCATTACTATGCTTATTGTTCACGGTGCTTATTCTTTCTTCACGCACACACAACTTATAGGCCGAATAAAATGGCTGGAATATGTTTTTGTAACACCATCTGTTCATGGCGTTCACCATGCTTCTGACGAGAAATATTTAGATAAAAATTATGGCGATATGTTTACCTTTTGGGATCGTCTTTTTGGCACTTTTCAGGAAGAAGAAGAAAAACCAAAATACGGTTTAACGCATCCGCTAAAAAGTTATAGTTTCCTTTGGCAGCATTTTCATTATTATTTTGAAATCTACGAATTATGGAAACGTTCTGAAGGCTTTAAAGCCAAATGGAAAGCCGTTTTTGGAAGTCCCGCACACATGGATCAGGATATTCGTCCTATATTAGAAAAGCGATTTCTGCAGGATAAAACCAATCCGCATCAAAGGCTTCGATTTAAGAATTATCTATATATTCAATTGGGATTCTGCACTTTATTTTTAACAGTTTTTACGTATTATTTCGAATATTTGAATGTTGTTGATAAGGTTTTTGTGCTTTCGATTATCCTCATAACTTTAGTCAATTGTGGTGCTTTATTAGAACAGCGAAAATGGATGTACTATCTTGAATATGCGCGTATTTTTATGTTTACGACGTACTTTTTATACATAGAAAATTTAACTTCATTTTTCTTTATTCCGCTAGCCATTATGATTTTTGCAGAACAGTTATTTTCGTTAAGTACACGATATCAAAATGTTGTTCTTCAATTAGAGGCTTCAGAGTGAAAAAATTGGGCCACGGATTTTACGGGTTTAAACGGATTTTCACAGATTTTTTATTAGATGAATTTGTATGATTTGGGAACCGAATAAAGGATTAGAAAAACAGCCACGAATTCACGAATTATTATGCACAGTCATTATGTGAATAATTCGTGAATTCGTGGCTATTTTTTCTCAAAGGTTGAAAAAAAGAGAATCTGCGATAATCCGTTTAAACCCGTAAAATCCGTGGGCAAAAAAATTATATCGTTTTAATCGCCATAATCTTCTCTTCAAAAGTATCCTTAAAATCTGATTTGCTTTTGATTCTGGTTTTGTACGTATAAATGGTAGCTACAGAAAGTTCCAGAAATTCCGCCATTTGATTGCTGTCCTGAATGCCTAAGCGATACAAAGCGAAAATGCGCAATTCAGTATTTAAAAGTTCTCCTTTTTTTACCACACATTTATGATCGTTTGGGAATAAATGATTAAAATCGGTTACGAAAGTGGGGAATAACTTTAGGAAGATTTCGTCAAACTGATGAAAAAGATTCTCGCGCTCTTCCTTTACATTATAGCGTTTTAAACTTGCAATAACTTCGTCTGTTTTTTTGGTAATGATTTTATGAAGCGTGCTTTTCTGAATGTGATCTATTTTATTAATGAAAGCTGAAGTTGCCTTTATAAAATAAGTAATGTATTCCTCTTTAATAGCATTAGCTTCACTCAGACTAATATTCATTTCCTGAAGCTGCGCGTATGACGAAGCCATTATTTTTCTGGCTTTATTTCTTTCTTTCAATTGTTTAAAAATGATAATCGAAAACAAAATAATAATTACCGTAAGAATCGTTAGCAGAATAATAATCTTTTCGAGTTTATCATTTTTTTCTTTTACATTGTTTAATTGCGCTTTTTCGATAATAGGCAATATCGACGAAATTTCAATTTTACGATGTCTCGCATTATAAAAAGTCGCATCATCCATGGCAATATTAATGTACTCATTGGCTTTGTCCAGATACCCCATTTTAAAGAGTTCATTGGCCAAATTTCTAAGGGCAACGGTTTCTTTTGTAGCATTTTTGACATCGGCGATAGCTGCAAGAGCAAGATATTGAATCGCCTTTTTAGTATAGCCTCTTTCAGAATAAATATAGCCCAGACTTGAAGTTGCAATTCCGTAATAATCAGATGGTAATTGATAATTGTTGATCCAGTAGCTGAACGCAAATTCGGCGCCACGCCAGTCTTGCTGTTTTAGGCGTTTTAAGCTCTCTGCGGCCCAATATTCGTTCGTATTGGTTCCTATTAATTCTAACGCCTTTTTGAGGAAATGATTTCCTTGCTGTATGTAATGGATATTGAAACGCTGATCTTTATTATAATCTGCCAGATCATAATAAGCGCGGGCTTTGATCGAATAAAATTCGAATTTATTTCTTTGATCGAGTTTTTTATCGTCGATAACATTCAGGGTATCAATAGCTTCTTTAAAAAGACCTGAGGAAAGCAATACAAAACCTTCTTTAATTCGGCTTTTGGCCAAATAAATAGGTTCTTTAAGTACGATAGCTTTGATCTTGGCTTGTTCTAAATAGTAATAAGCCGAGTCGTATTTGAAAGATTTATATTCTTCAAACAGCAGCATATAAGTATCATAAAGCTGTTCGTTGTTCTGGCTCAGAGTAAACTTGGAAACGTTTTTCTTTAGCGTTTCTATTTTACGATACTTCTGTTTTAAGTAGATTTCCTTTTTAAGGAGTACTTTATCTAATTCTTCCAGAACAGGATTTGTCTCTTTCGCAGAGAGAGAAAAACCTGCAAGTAAAAAATACAGAATTACTATTCTTCGCATGTTTTTGGTTTGGTTTAGGAGGTAAGAAAAAATTTAGTTCGGCTTGAGTTAATTCGTTTTTAATTCAAAAATAGTTTAAGAGCTGATGATTAGCAACTTTTAAAATTGTGTAGCTTCTTTTGTAATATATATAAGAAAAGTGAAGTAATTATCGTGTGAAACCGGGTTTAGAATGTTAAAAGTACTCTAATAACTTGCAATTATACAATAAAAAGGAATTAAATATATGTATAGTGAAAAAAAAATCTGTTTTAATTTAGTTATTGTCATTTTTACCATAGTTTATTTGCGTTTTTCATCTCAACAGAACCTTGATTTTTTAATTTACGAAAATGTTATAGTTTGTTGATTTTTAATTAATTAGAGTTTTAAATTACTGAATTATATCTTGATTTTTCACAGATGTTTTTTTTTAGATTTATTTAACCTCTAGTTTCGTACTGTCCTTTTTAAGGGATAAAAAAAACTAACAAAAACCAAAATTTATGAGATGTAAAAGTATTTACTGGTTAGCTGTTTTTATGTGTTTATTTGCCATTGGCTGTGATAACACAGAAGACGGAAGCTACGTTGATCCGATTACCATTTATGAGAAAGTAAATGGAAACTGGGGATTGACAAATTTGAAAATGGTCGATGAATTTGCAAAGGCAAATAAGATCGAGCCAAGCGAAGAAAACTTGAGTACCTATTTCAACTACGAAGATTTTAAAATCAAGTTTAATGTAGATGAAAAGAACAATCCAACAAGTTACGAAGTTACAGGAGATGTTCCTCCTTTATTTGCTCCAAAAGGATACTGGCAGTTAAGTTCAGATTTTCAGCCAACAAATCCGGGTAACCCTGTCAAAATTTATTTGTACAGTGATGCTCAAAAAACTCAAAAAACAGATGAACTTCGATTATCATCGGTTCCGGGCAAAAACGGAGAGATGGAAATTCAGTTAGCACGTGTTTCCGGCGGAAGTGTGTTTATTTCCTATGTGTTTAAATTAACTGCTATTAATTAAAAAGTAATATGAAAAAATTTATATATACAATTTTACTTGCCTTATTAATCGCTCCTAATTTTGTGCAGGCACAAGAAACAACCGGAGCTGTAGGCAGTATGACATCATTTCCTGTAGTATACAAATATGATGAAAAAGTGACGTGGTTTTTTGATCTTTCAGCGACAACATTTGCTGAAAATGAAGTTTTATATTTATGGATTTGGTCGCCATCAGAACCGGATGCAGGAAATTGGGAAAACTCATCAGACTTTGCGAAACTTACTCATGTAAAAGACAAAATCTGGAGTATTACTTTAACTCCAACAGAATATTTCTCCAGAACCCCAACTGAAATTGCAGCAAGTGCAGGATTTTGGCTTCGTATAAAAAACAAAAACGGATCGAAACAAAGTGAAGTGGCGAATATGCCATACACGGATTTTTCTTCATTTTATACGGCGAATGAGCTGATCAGAGCTTACCCAACAAAACCAACAATCGATAAAGGAGTTAGTATTTTGTTTAATGCCAATCTGGCTTCGGGATTTGCAGGTGCAACAAGCGTACACATGCATAGCGGACTTAACGACTGGACTATTCAGCAAATGTACGAAGCATCGAAACCGGAAATTGCCGAAAAAACAAAATTGAAAGACTTAGGAAACGGTTTTTATAAAATGGATTTAGTTCCAAAAGATTATTACAATGCTCCGGACGGTTTCGTGATGGAAAATCTGGTTTTCCTTATGGTAAAAGACAACTGGGCAGGAACAACTCCGGATCAGGTTTTGTACGCTGGAGCTTTTGTACCACCACCAGCACCGGTTTTTGGATTTTTCCCTTTACAGATAAGTCAGAAAGATTTTCTTGGAATGTCAAGAAAAAATAACGAATCGGGTGTAAACAAATTAATCTACACCATTACAGCCGGAAGCAAAGTTATTTCGGGCGAGTTTACCGGAGGAACGGCTGAAATAAAAGGATTTGTGAATTTGGTTTCAGAACTTAAGGATGTTCCAAATTTAAGTGAAATTCATGTTGTGGTAAAAGACAATAAAGACAAAACAATTTCGAATACAACGATTCCACTTAAAACTTTAGACAAGTAATTCACTATCAAATTAAAACATCAATTCTAATGAAATGAGCATAACCCAAAAATTGGTCGTAATGCCAAAAATTGATATGCAAATTACATATGACCGATATAAAAAAATAAATAACTAGATATGAATAGTAAAAATAAAAAAATAGTCCTGCATCAAATGTGGACTACTAAAAATGTGGTATTCATGATTTTCATGCTTTTTCTTTCCGCAGGAATGTTTGCGCAGGAAAAAAAGCAGGTATCAGGTACTGTTTATGATAATACAGGAAGTGTATTGCCGGGAGCAACGGTAATTGAGGTTGGAACCAGAAATGCAACCACTACAGATTTTGACGGAAAATTTGTCTTGAATGTAGCCGTAGGAGGTGCTATCGAAGTTTCGTTTATTGGATCTACCAACCAAAAGGTTCAGATTACAGCGGCAACAAAACAAAACATCGACGTTCGTTTGCAAAATGATGGTTATCAGCTTGCCGAAGTTCAGGTAGTTTCTGTTGGGTACGGAACGCAAAAGAAATCAGATTTAACAGGTGCAATTTCAAGTGTAAAAGCCGATGATCTGGTAAAAGGAACAATCTCTTCTACAGAACAGGTTTTGCAAGGAAAAGTAGCGGGATTAAATATCATTCGTCCTTCTGGAGATCCTGCTGCAGGTTCTACCATACGTTTACGTGGAGGAACTTCACTTACGGCAAGCAACAGTCCGCTTATTGTGGTTGATGGTATTGCCGGGGTTGATATCAATATCGTTCAGCCATCAGATATTAAATCAGTAGACGTTCTTAAAGATGCTTCGGCGACAGCCATTTACGGATCAAGAGGAGCAAACGGTGTTATTATCATTACAACAAAATCTGGTACAAAAGGAGTTTCTGTAACCTACAGCGGATTATCAAGTGTGGGTTATGTAACAGATAATTTAGATCTTTTATCAGCCAATCAATGGAGAGGTTATGTCCGTAATACAGGAAACAATGATGCTGTTGATTATGGTGGAAATACAAACTGGCAAAAAGCAATCCAGCAAACCGCTATTTCGCAATCGCATACTTTAAGTATTAATTCTGGTAAAGCTGATAGCGGTTTTAGAACTTCACTTTCGTACTTAAACAACGAAGGAGTTATCAAAAAAACAGGTCTTGAAAGATTAAGCGGAAATATTAACGCTTACCAATATCTTGGAGATAATAAAGACGTAAAATTCGACATGGGTTTATTTGCCAATGTTGATAAATGGCACCCAATGGATTACAGAATTTTTGAGCGTGCTTACAATTTAAATCCAACCATTCCGGTTTATGATGCTAACGGAGAATTCTCTGCTGTAAGTGGAAATATTTACCAAAATCCGGTTGAAATTTTAACCAACAGAACCGTTGATAACGAAAGACACAGATTATTAGGTTATTTTAAAACCGAAGTGAAATTTTTAAAAGATTTTCTTGCTGTAGCGAATATTTCATACGAACATAATGCAGTAAAAGGTAGCACATACAAGCCATCTTACGCCATTATGGAGGGAATAGATGAAAAAGGATATGCTCAAAAAACATATGCTGAATATGCCAATGCGCAAGGAGAACTGTATGTAAATTATAATAAAGTTATTGATAAACACACTATTGGAGCTCTTGCCGGATATTCTTACTTAGAGAATATTTACGAAGGTTTTGGCGCACAGCGTAGTGGTTTTGTTACTGATGCTTTTAGTTATAACAATCTTGGTGCAGGTTACAATTATCGTTTGGGCGATGTGTATTCATATAAAGGGAAATCAAATTTGGTTTCGTTTTATGCCCGCGCCAACTATTCTTATGACGGAAAATATTTGCTAACCGGTACAGTAAGAAGAGATGGTTCAAGCCGTTTTGGAGAAAACAATAAATGGGGAACTTTTCCATCTGCATCTGTAGCCTGGAAAGTTTCGAGCGAGGAATTTATGAGTTCAACAAAAGGTTGGTTAGACACTCTTAAATTTAGAGTAGGTTATGGAGTTACCGGTAATCAGGACGGAATTGGAGAGTACAAATCGCTTTCGATTTTAGGTGTGGGTAACGACAGTTATTACGATCCCACTACAGGAAGATGGAGTTTGGCTTATTCGCCAAAACAAAACCCAAATCCTGATTTAAAATGGGAATCAACAAAACAATTGAACATTGGTGTCGATTTTAGTTTATTCAACAGAATTACAGGTTCATTCGAATATTATTCAAAAAACACAGACGATTTGCTTTATACTTACGAAGTGCCTCAGCCTCCTTATTTAGTAGGAACAATGCTGGCTAACGTTGGTGAAATGTCTAATAAAGGAGTGGAGCTTACATTGAATGCAGATATCATAAAAGGAGATAAATTTTCATGGAATGCCAATTTAACTTTAGGACATAACGTTCAAAAAATAGAAAAGTTATCGAATCCTACTTATAAAACAGACGTCATTTACAGCGGATCTCTTCACGGATTAGCGGGTATGTCAGGACAATATTCTCAAATTATTGCCGAGGGTTATCCCGTTGGAACTTTTTGGGGATTCAAAAATGCCGGTCTTGATGCAGATGGTAAAATTCAATACTATAATGCAGCGGGAAGTGTAGTGGCAGAAAGTGCTCTGGTAGATGCTGATAAAAGAGATTTAGGAAATATTCAGCCTGATTTGACAATGGGTATCGGAATGAATTTTACTTACGGAAATTTTGATTTAGGTGTTACAGGATACGGAATGTTTGGTCAAAAAGCATTAAACGCAACCAACATGATGTTGAACGATCCTAACAGATTACCCACTTTTAATGTTCCGGATGATTTCCTGAATAGCGGCATAACATCAGCTCCAAAATATTCAGATTACTGGATCGAAGACGCTTCTTTTTTCAGACTTCAAACAGTTTCAGTAGGATATACTTTGCCATTAAAATACAAAAGTTCAAAACTTAGAATTTATCTTATGGGAGAAAACCTTGCCGTATTTACAAAATACAAAGGTGTAGATCCTGAAATTGGTTTAAATGCGCAAGACGGTATCAATCAAACCGGAGTAATGGATTTAACCGGATTAGCGGCTCCCGGAATTGACAGATACAATAATTATCCTAGACCAACTACGATTTCTGTTGGATTAAATTTTACGCTGAATAATTAAGCGAATAACTCAAAAATATAAAAAATGAAAGTCAAAATAACAGCATTATTAGTAGTAAGCATGCTTTTTACGATATCATGTACAGATTTAAATGAAGATTTATATGATCGAGTAGAAGACGGGAATTTTGGACAAACTCCAAAAGAAGTTGATGCATTAGTAGGAGGAGCCTATTCTTCTTTACGAGGATTCTCTGATGGTATCTCTACCAATTATCCAACTTGTGAATACGTATTCTTTTTGAATGAAACAGTTTCCGATGAGGCTACCATTCCTACCAGAGGAACCAATTGGTATGATGGCGGACAATATCAGGATGCACAAAGACATACCTGGAAAACAGATAACCGTATGATTTTATCGGCATGGCGTTACAATTACACCGGAATCGCAAAAATCAATTCGATTATTTATCAGGTAGATAAATCAAGCTTGACAGCTGCGGCAAAAGCGCCAATTTATGCCGAATTAAAATCCTTAAGAGCTTATTATTACTATAATCTTTTAGATTTATTTGGGAATGTACCAATTGTAGTAAATTTTGAAGATACCTCTTTGCCGTCAAATTCTACCAGAAAACAAGTATATGATTTCGTAGAAAAAGAATTGCTGGACGCTATTCCGCATTTAACTTCAAATGTGGTGTATTCTAAATTAACAAAAAATGTAGCGTATTCATTATTAGCAAGATTGTACCTAAATTCAGAAGCTTTTATTGGTACACCGCGTTGGCAGGATTGTATTGATATGTGCCAAAAAGTAACAGGATATACTTTAGCGCCTGATTTCTTTGCCAATTTTGCCACAGAAAATGAAAAATCACCAGAGATTATTTTCGCTATTCCTTACGATCAAAAAGCCGGAACAGTAGGAAATTATATGAACTCAATGTCGCTTCACTATTTACATAAACTAACCATTTCTGCCTCAGGAAATGATTATCCGTGGAGTGCCAACGGAATGTGTGCACAACCGGGCGTTTATTCTGCTTTTGCTGCTACAGACAAAAGAAGAAAATGTATGGTGGCAGGAGATCAGATTAGTGTAGCTACAGGTTCTGTAATTACTATGGATAACGGAGAACCTTTAACTTATACAGAAGAAATTACAAGTGTGGCTGATGCCAAAGAAAACCAGGGCGTTCGTTTAGGAAAATACGAAATGAAAGCCGGTGAACAATGGGAACGTGATCATGATTTAGTTTTAATTCGTTATGCCGAAATTTTAATGATGCAAGCGGAATGTTATGTACGTTTAGGAGCTGCAGATTTGGCAAAACCTTTTGTACAGCAAATTACAGCACGTGCCGGAGAAGAAATGCCTACCGTAATAGATCTTGCTTTTATAGACAAAGAATTACTTAAGGAATTTACTTTTGAAGGAAGAAGAAGAACAGACAACATCCGTTTTGGAACATTCTTCGACTCATGGTGGGAAAAAGGACCAACGGAGAAATACAGAGCGATTTTCCCAATTCCAAGTACAGTGCTCACAACAAATAAAAATCTGGTACAAAATCCTGGGTATCCTGTAAACTAGGTTATTGAATGTCAGTCTTCCATGTTGGTTAGTCGTGGAAGGCTGACATATTTTAAAACGTAGAGAAGCTTATTTAAATTAAAAATTGAGAATTAAAAATTAAAAATGTTTTAAGGATCATACTATTTCGAGTAATTTTTTTTTACGCAAATACAGCAGATTTTTAATTTTTAATTCTCAATTTTTAATTCTTTTTTATCTCTGGCAAATTATAAAGTAAATAATACATCAATATGAAAAGAGCTATCACATTATTGTTTTTTGGGATCATGAATGTTTTAGTCGCCGCCGGTTGTAGCAGCGATGATAAAAATTCTGATACTCCCACAGAACCGGAAACAATTGAACCTGTTGCGATTGAAAAAACAAATAGCACCAAAATTTATGTTCATTATATGCCTTGGTTTGAAACCAATGAAAGTAGTGCCGATAAAAAATGGGGATATCACTGGACAATGTCCAACAAAAATCCAAACAACATTGGTGCAAACAATCGCAGGGACATTGCGTCGTATTATTATCCACTCATTGGTCCTTATCATTCAGGCGATAAAAATGTAATCGAAAATCATTTATTATTGATGAAATATTCAGGAATCGATGGTGTTCTTATCGATTGGTACGGCACTTTTGATGTAAACGATTATCGAATGATAAAAGAAAATACAGAACAGCTTATCGCGATGCTGGACAAAGTTGGACTAGAATATGCCATTGTTTATGAAGACCGATTTTTGCCAAATGTTGTCAACGCCGGAAAAGCAATTTCGGTTACCAGTGCAGCCAAAACCGATTTATCTTATATGGAGAAAAACTATTTTGATGATAAAAATTACATCAAAATAAACGGAAAACCATTACTGCTTAACTTCGGGCCAATCGTATTACAAACACAAGCCGAATGGACCAACGTTTTTAATGTTCTGACCACAAAACCTACTTTTTTAACACTCTGGAACGAATCTGTAGATGCCGGCGATAATGCTTCGGGAGAATATGCCTGGGTATATAAAAATAACACTTATCTCAGTAATTTTTATACCAATAACAAACCAAAATTAGCTGTTGCAATGGGAGGCGCTTATCCCGGTTTTAAAGATTTTTATGCCGAAGGTGGTGGCGGAGCTGCAATTGGATGGACAATAGAACACAACAACGGAGCAACTCTTGATGAAACACTTGCTCTGGCTAAAAATGCAAATTTAAATTACCTGCAATTAATTACCTGGAATGACTTTGGAGAAGGAACAATGTTCGAACCAACAGTAGAATTTGGTTATACGTATATCGAAAAAGTAAAAGCATTTGCGGGCGTAAAAAGCACCGAAACTGTTTTTCCTGAAATCAGTAAAATGTATAATCTGAGATTAGAAAAGAAAGGCAATGCCGATGCCCAGAAAAAATTAGATCAGGCTTTTAATTATTTTGTCTCGATGCAGCCAGCAAAAGCAAAACAGTTACTAAACGAAATTAAATAAAGAGTTGTAATTAATACAATTAAATAATGAAAAACATAAAATATAGATACTGTCTAATCGCTTTAGCATCAATGTTGATCGTTGCCTGCAGTACTAAAAAAACATACAAAATAAGTTCTCCGGGAAAAAATACCGAATTGGTTTTTGAATTAACGCCTTCGGGTCAGCCGCAATATAGTTTTACATCAAACGGAAAATCTGTTATAGAACCTTCGTTATTAGGATTTGAATTTAAAGGAATCCAAAAAATGACAGAAGGTTTTGAAGTAGTTTCCACCGAAGAAAAAGCAGCTGATGAAACCTGGGAACAGCCTTGGGGCGAATTCAAAAAAGTAAGAGATCACCACAATGAACTGATTGTGCATTTGAAAGAATCAAAAGGTGAAGAACGTCTGGTTGATATTGTTTTCAGGGTTTTTGATGACGGTGTTGGTTTTAGATATGAATTTCCAAAACAGCCTAATTTAGGGAAAGTAGAAATTTCAAACGAAATCACGCAATTCACTTTTAAATCAGATAATGAGGTGTGGTGGATTCCGGTGCATCGCGAAAACAGCTATTACGAAAGTACCTACCGTAAAACTGCTGTTAGTAAAACCGATACCATCAATACACCGGCGACTTTAGAAACCAAAGAAAAATTATTTGTGGCGATTCACGAAGCCAACCTAACCGATTTTGCCTCAATGACGTTACTTAAAACAAATGATAAACAATACAAAAGCGAATTAGTGCCGTGGGCAAATGGTGTAAAAGTATATGCTCAAACGCCATTTAGAACTCCGTGGAGAACCATTGTGGTAGGAAAAACTCCGGGAGAATTAGCCACTTCGACCATCATGCTAAATTTAAATGATCCTTCAAAAATTGAAGACCTTTCCTGGATTACACCTTCAAAATATATCGGAATCTGGTGGGGAATGCACTTAGAAAAATTCACCTGGGGACAAGGACCAAAACATGGCGCGACGACTAAAAACACAAAAGAATACATTGATTTTGCGGCGAAAAACAATCTTGACGGAGTTCTGGTAGAAGGATGGAACGAAGGCTGGGATGGCGACTGGACGGCTGATGGCTCTTCTTTTAGTTTTGTAAAAGCCTATCCTGATTTTAATCTGGAAGAAATTACAAAATATGCCGCCATCAAAAATGTTCGTTTAATAGGACATCACGAAACGGCCGGAGCCACAAAACATTATGAAAGCCAATTAGAAGATGCTTTTAAACTGTATCAGAAAATGGGCGTAAATACCGTAAAAACGGGTTATGTAAATAAATATCTGGATAAAAAAGAATGGCACGACAGCCAGTACGGAGCACGTCATTACAGAAAAGTAATGGAAACTGCGGCTAAATATCATATCATGATCGACAATCACGAACCTATAAAAGGAACCGGATTACAGCGTACGTACCCAAACTTTATGACGCAAGAAGGCGGAAGAGGACAGGAATACAACGCCTGGTCTGTAGATGGAGGAAATACTCCGGAACATTTAACCACTTTACCTTTTACCAGAATGCTTTCTGGTCCGTTTGATTATACGCCGGGGAATTTCAATTTTGATTATAAAACACCATCAGGAGCAAGAGTACAAACGACTTTGGCAAACCAGTTGGCCTTGTATGTCATTATTTTCAGTCCGTTGCAAATGGCATCAGATTTACCGGAGAATTACGAAGGAAAACCGGAATTTCAGTTCATAAAAGATGTTCCCTGCACGTGGTCTGATACCAAAGTTTTAGATTCTAAAATAGGAGAATATACTACCATTGCGAGAAAAGACTGGGACGAGAAAAACTGGTATTTGGGCGCTATCACAAATAGTTATGCAAGAAATCTTAAAGTTGCATTATCGTTTTTAGATGCCGGAAAAGAATACGAAGCCGAAGTGTATGCAGATGGAGCAGGAGCAAATTACAAAACAAATCCGTATCCTGTGACCATTTCAAAACAAAAAGTAAACAATAAAACAATGTTAGATCTTAAGTTGGCAGCTGGAGGAGGAACAGCTATAAAATTTACTCCAATAGAAAAATAAGTTAGTAAGTTTTATTTTGAGTTAAGTTTAAGTTTGAGCAATAAACCCGATAGCCGTAATAGTTATCGGGTTTGTTATTTTTTCAGGTTTCAGGTTTCAGGTTTCAAGTTTCAAGTTTCAGAAAAAAACCTTTGACCATTTGTATCTAAAACTTAGAATCTTAGTACCTTAGGAACTTAGGTCCTCTAAAAAAACTAATGCTTATATAGCTTAACATGATTCCCAAAAGTATAAGCAGCACTAATAGTGGGACCATTATAGCCCCATTTTAAATATCCGTTTAGCCTGTCTCTTTCAGTATCTACTTTAAAATTTAATCCTGTATATCCTGCAGTAAGACTGAAATTTTGATGCACATTATAAGAAAGAGCTAAATTATAACTTATGATACGGCCATCAATATTATCAATTTTTAGGGCAAGATAATTGGCATTAACATATAAGCCAAATCGTTTTGCTAAAACAAATTCTCCCCAGATTCCCACATCCGGTAATGGTGCAGTAAAATTAAAATTATCTCTATACTCTGCAATTGCCTGATTGGCTTCAACGCGTATTCCTAAATCAGCAAATAAAATGTGAGCACCAATTAGCAAACCGGCCTCATATTTTGGTTGAGATAAAAAGGCATAACCATAGGCAATTCGGGCAATTTGAACATCAAAAAAGGCAGTAACCCTTGTGTTTATATTATAGGTGTGTTCTCCAAAATTAATTTCTTTTTGTAAAGTTTTCGATGAACTTCTGTCAAGAGCAAAAAATTCAAAACCCAATCTTGATCTTCTTGAAATACGCCAGTCAAATGTTCCCACAAAGGAAGTACTTGATTTTGAAAATCCTAAATCATCTTCCAGGTCTATTTCTGTACCACGATTTCCATTGTTGCTGCCCACTTGGATTTGTGTATTATTGACAGGAAAAAAAACTCCCGCAGTTATTTTAAAACGTCTTGCATGCCAGGGTAACTCGTTAGCATCATAGTCCTGAAAGTCTTCTGAACTATTTCCTTGTAGAGAAGGTAAAGGATTTTCTGCAGGAATTTCTGCAGTGGTTTGTGCCTGAATTGAAAGAAAGGAAAGAGAAACTATCAAAAAATAAAATAATTTTTTCATTGGATTTATTTTTAAATTTATTGATAAAATTTTAACACTTAAAGTTAACAAAAAAAATCATTCATTTTTGTTTTTAGATCTTGTAATTTATAAATTACATCTGAATATCAGTAAATTATAGGTTTTGTAGGCTTTGTTAGTATACATTTAATTTAGAAACCTTTATTATTAGAATGGTAATTTTCGGGAAAATGTCTTATAAAAAAGTGAGCCGCGTGAGGGATAGGAGTAGTCCGCCGCGATGGTGGTACGCCCTAATTCAATATCAATATCAATATCAATATCAAAATTCAATATCAATATCAAAATTCAATATCAAAACTCAATTTAAAATTCATTATCAATATCAATTTCAAAACTCAATTTCAATATCAAAAAGAGTATCAATGAAATATTTTTTTTAAAATTTTGTATTCTATCTTATTTTTGATTGTAATTGATTTTTGCCATTGCCATTGTAATTGCCATTGCCATTGTAATTTTCATTGATATTGATTTTTGCCATTGCCATTGTAATTGATTTAGGCTATATTTGAGAGTAAATCTGAAAACAATTATGGATAAAAAATTAAAACAATACCTTGTAAAGTCTTTCGTAGTACTATTATTGATTCATTTAGGCTATTTTTTATATGGCTATTTTAAGTTTGAAGGAATTGGGAATATCGACATCTATACCGAATTTTACAGATTTAAGTTCTATGACGATGTATCTATTTCGCAATTTTTTATAACAGGTTTGTTTTTGCTTTTTTTCCTGATTTTTTTATTAAAGAACCACTCGAAACAAAATTATTCTTTTGTAAAACTGCTTAAAATAGGAGGCTTATTGCTCCTTATTTCTTTTTTTAGTTTTTCATTTTTCATTAGTTATAGTTTTGGACTAAATGCCAAATTAAGAACTGAATTGTCTGAGAAAAAGCTGAATAAGGACAAAGTGCTGCTGAATGTCTTACGTCCGTTTTTGTATAATTATACTTCGTACAGTTCAGAGAAATTATTTAATCCTGTAAATATATTATACCCAAAACCTTATCCGGTTATTGAAGTTGCCGACAGTACTTTGATTGGTAGCTATTATAGTGTAGAATATAATTATTACAGTATTGACACGCTAAAAATGTTAACAGCAGATTTAGATAAACTCTCTACAGCAACGAGTACGATTTTAGACAGCATTGGTTTTGGTAAAAAAGAACTTCTGGAGCGTATCATCAAAAAAAATACTATAAAAGACAGCACCGAAATCATCTACAAAGGCAGGAATGTAAATCCTGACTACGACGAGGATATTTGCATATTTATAAAAAATAAAGCTTTGTACAAGCCTGTAAAAGGTATTGCGATAGAGAAACAACAATATGATGCTGCGGTAAAACGATATAAGCTGCTTTATACCATTAAAGAAGATTCATTACTCTATAATTTTCAAAAGCTGGATACCCTTTTAAGAAAATATAAGATCGAAACAAGTATAGTACCAAAAGATCTGGCCAAAGACGTTAGGTTTTATCAAAATCATGATAATGAACCTCTGAATGCGATTAGAAATAATTATGACAGAAAGGCGCTAACAGATAAATTTGATACATTGGAACGTTTGTTTTACCAACCCAATTATCTTCATCCCTCTATTATCGAAATCTTCTTTGCTGTTGTTGTAGGAGCTTGGTTAATAGGGTTCTTAATCTACATTTTATTCAATTATAAAAGAAAAACAGTTTAAGTCAAATTGATTTTTAATTTAGACATTCATATTAATTTTTGAATTGAAATTTAAAATTGACATTAATTTTTGCCATTGCAATTGATATTGCCATTGCAATTGATTTTTGTCATTGCAATTGATTTTTGTCATTGCCATTGCTTTTTGCCATTGCTAAACCCTGTTATAATCGGCTTTCCAGTGCACGATCGCTTTTTTTATGGCATCTCCGCTAAGGTTATTTTTTAGCGCGTCTTCTATAAGGGGCAGCAGTTCGTCATCGGGAGCAAAACGAAGGCCAAAAATTTGATCATCGGTTAGTTTGTATTCGATTTCCTCAAACCTTTTTCCGGTCAGGGTAAAATAACGGTAGCGAAGTTCGAGACGTACAATTCGGTTTTGAAGAATCAGGGCATAATGCTGTCGTAACATAAAAGCAAGACAAAATAAAAACACAAAAACAACGCTTATAAAAGACCATATTAGCGTATCGTTTGTGGTAAAAGCAAAGTAAATACTTGCAGCCAAAAAGATAGTCAGAATAGGGTAGTAAACAAAATGATGAGGGGTGTAGAACCTGATATGATTGTAGTAAGTCTGAATTTTCATAATTTATTTTGTTTATGGTGTGATATTAAAAAACAAAAGCTACCCTAAAAAATAGAATAGCTTTTTTTCCAAAAATAAACTAACATAACCAATGTTCTCTTTATAATTAAACTTATTTAAAAGTTCTCTTAGTAGTATCTATATTTAAAAAAAAGCCTCAATCTGCATCCTCTTTTTTCAATGGCTTTATTTTGTTTGGTAAAATTAGTTGATCTGATAAAAAAAGCTTTTATATTTTAAAGTGTAAATGTTACATTATTTCAACTTTCTAAGCTGAATAGTTATTTTTTTGCTCTATAAATTCATAATGATACAGGTTTAAGTTGTTGATATTGTGATTAATATGTTATTGTAGCGAACTTATAATTTTCCATTGCTGTAATTTAGACTGATAGGTTTGACTTGCATTAGCAGGGCTTGTAGAAGGTAAAATAATAAATTCATAATTTTTCTTTAATTGAACATATTTCTTAAAGAAAGCAGCTGCCTTTTGCCCGTTGAATAGTATGGTTTTAATGTTTGGATGTCGCTCTAAAAAAGTTTCAAAATCATTTGCTATTTCATTTTTTATAGCACTATCCAAACTTCCAATCCTGTCGCAAAACTGCAGCACATCCCATAATGCAACTTTGTTTTTTTGCAAAAGCGCTTTTCTCTTTTCATAATCATTCGAAAAATCTTCCTTAAAAATCTCAAACATGAATTTCCAGAAATTATTTTGGTTATGACCATAATATTGATTTAGTTCTAATGATTTTGTTCCGGGCATTGTGCCTAAAATCAAAACAATAGCATCATTATTAGCGATAGGCGAAAAAGAAAAACTCTTCATATATGTTGTACTATTTATAGCAGAAAGGTAAAAAATATTACTGTTAAAAACATCATTCATAAGTAATTATAAAACAATTTCGAAAAATTATATAACACTTTTCGTTCACTTGTGAGCGAACTTTGATTTGTTGATTTTTAGAAATCCGGAACCACAAAGTGGAGTTTCTTTTTTTATAAATCTCTATAAAATGATGTTGAATTTTAAATCCCTTGCAAAATGAAAATAGTTACTATAAACACAGAAAAAATTCAAAATATTTTTGAAGAATTACAAACAAACTTCGGCGGTAAAGTAACTTTTGATTTAGACGAATATAGACTTGAAACGAACAATAGTTTTGCAAAAGGTGCTATTATTGGTGCCTCTTTTAATGATAATATTTCGTACGTAGAGTTCGATATGACTTTCGCTGAAGATGTTCGAATGGATGTTGTAAACCCAATAGAATCGCCAGTTTATTTTGCGTATTGTTCTAAAGGAAGTTTGTCTCATAGTTTTGGCAGTACCGGCGAAGAGCGAAAATTTAAAACATTTCAGACCGCGATAGTTACATCAAAGAAAAATCAGGACAATGTATTGTTTTTCGAAAAAGATAAAAAAACAAAATTTACCCTTATAATAGTAGGAACTCAGCTTTTGCATCAGGATCCTACAAATTCTCTGAATCAAAAAGTAAAAGAAACTTTCTTTGAAAATAATAATGTTCAGGATTTCTTTTACGTAGGTTCTTACAACCTGAAAATTGCCGAAAAAATCGAACAATTAAATGCCATTACGCAAACCGGAATAGTTAGAAATCTTTTGAAAGAAGGAATTCTTCGAATTATTCTCGCAATGGAAATTCAGCAGCATACAGATGATTTAAGCATCAATGCTAAAGATACAAATTGTCTTACTTTACGCGAAATGGAAGAAATAAAAGAACTTTCTGAAGCCATTAGAGCCAATCCAGAAGAAGCTTTTACCATTAAATCCCTAAGCAAAAAGTCAGGTTTATCGCCAAATAAATTGCAGGAAGGTTTTAAACTCATACATAACAGAACCGTAAACGATTATATAACGCACATGCGCGTTTTAAAAGCCGAAATCTTAATCAGAACTTCTGATCTTAATATATCCGAAATCGTTTATTGCATTGGTTTTACCAGCAGAAGCTATTTCTCAAAAATATTCAAACAAAAATTCAATTGCAGTCCAAAAGAATATAAATTCAACTTAAATCCATTGGCTATTACAGCTTAATAAAAAGTTGCTAAGGTTCTAAGAGACTAAGATTCTAAGTTTTTTTATTTGCAAAAAATTATACTATATACTAAGACGTACATCAAGTGCGTCTTTTTTTATGTTCATACTATTTTTCAAGAGCTGTTTCCTGCTATCCACTTGTATCTTTTCCTGGCTAAAGCAGCCAGAAAAAGGATACCGCTTCTATCAGGGTTATGGCACTCGTTTTCATCAGATATTTTGTTTAGGAGTAGATAATAAATCATTAAATGTTTTCAATTGCAATTACAGCTTTTTATCTACAAAAAAAAGACGCACCATTGTGCGTCTCGAAGAAAAACTTAGAATCTTAGTTTCTTAGAACCTTAGTATCTTAAAAATTAACGTCCAAACCTATAATACTCTAGATCCTGATTTTTTTTATTATTAATAGAATCCAGAATAGAGTTCATGCCGATAACGCTAAAAGTGATTCCGTTGCCTCCAAAGCCCAAAACGTAATGTTCGTTTTTGTTGGGATCCGGTTTTCCAAAGTAAGGCAAGCCATCTTTGGTTTCACCAAAAGTTCCTGCCCATGAATAGTCAATTTTAAAATTGATTTTGGGGAATTTTTTCTTAAAATGTCTTAAAAGATATTGTTCTTTTTTATCTAATAATTTATCACGCTTTTTGGCATCTTTAAAATCTTCATCGCCGCCACCCATAATAATCCTGTTGTCTGAGGTTACCCTGAAATACAAATATGGTGAAGAAGTATCCCAGAAAATAGCATTCTTAAATGCTGCAGGTAACATTTCTATGTTTTCTGATGCAATTACATACGTACTTTTTAAGTCAACTACCTTCTCAGTTAGCGTTTCGGTACTTTCATAACCGCTGCAATGAATAATATGTTCTGCGGTGATTGTAAATTTATTTTCGGTATGGGCAATAGATTTTGCTTTTTGATGCTGTATTGAGGTAATATTGGTACGATCATAAATTTGCATTCCCTTTTTTTTGCAGTAATGCAGTAAATCATTCGCCAGTCTGTAAGGATCCATAACGGCTGCAGTTTTAGATTCTATCGCTGCAATGGCATTTAAGCCCATTTTTTCAAGATCCCATCTTTCGAGCCAGTTTACATCAAATCCATGTTCTTTTCTGCACTTAAATTCATTTCTCAAAAAGGGGATATCTTTTTTTAAGGAACAGTAATAAATACTTTTTTTAAATTCGAACTGGCATTCACTTTTTATGGTATCTATGATAGTCCTCAAATCAAAAATTGCTTTTTTTCCATTTGTGTAACTGTCAACGGCACATTCTACACCTCTGATTTTGATGAGTTCATGCAACGGAACATCGATTTCATATTGCAGCAAAGCAGTACTTGCGGCAGTGCTTCCGTTAGCAACGTCGCGGCGATCAACTAGTACAACTTTTTTTCCTGCTGAGATTAATTGATAAGCAATTAAAGCTCCTGTAATTCCTCCGCCAATAATTAAAATTTCTGTATTAAGATCTGAATCTATAGACGGGTAGCTGTATTTCATGGCACTTTTTAATGGCCAGAAAGTTTCAGAGGAACGTAGTTTCATTTTTTTGTTATATTTCGGGTACGTAATTTAGTTCTGTTTTTGTCTTTGCGTTCGTGCTGTTCAGAGGCTTCGGCAATAGAATGTGAACTTCTGATGCTTTCCTCATTTTTGGCGAGTTCACTAAGTTTGTGGTAATATTTCTGAACAATCATCATTTCTTCTTCGGTCATGCTTTCAATATCAACTAAGCTATTGCTGGAGTATTCATTTGAAGCAACCAACTCGTTTAGCTTTAACTGAATTGCAAGCGAATCTTTATTTTGTGCTTTCTGAATTAAAAAAACCATCAAAAAAGTTATAATTGTCGTTCCGGTATTGATTACCAGCTGCCAGGTTTCTGAGTAGCCAAAAATAGGACCTGAAACTGCCCACGCCACCACGATCAAAAAAGCACCTATAAACGCTGTAGTACTTCCGGCAGCTTTAGAAACATTTGTGGCAAATTTTTCGAAAGCGCCGCTTCCTTTAGATTTTTTCGTTTTCATTTTCATTTTACCTTTTACGTTTACTCACTTTTTCTTTACGAATAAGTTTGTTGTGTTTTTCGTCATAAACAGCAGCATTGATTTTTTGACCCGTTTTGCTAAATATTTTAATTTTAGGATCCTGATGCGTTCCTGTAATTACAATAGGAAATCCTATGATTCCAAAAGGAGGTAAGCCTAATCGCATTCTTAAATCCAAAAGTCCGTCGAAACTTGTCGTTCCCTTTATTGTGGGCCTGAAACTGGCGACACTAAAAGTAAAATCTTCAATATGAATTAAATTATTATCGATTGTAGAATTGATTTCGATTCCTTTTAAATTAGGATCGTCCAAACCTTTTTGTCCGGTTTGTGAACTAATCCCATCAAATAATTTTAATCCTTTGACTTGTACGTCACGCAAATTCAATTTTCCGCCTCCTTCAAGAGAAGGATAAATAGGGCTCATGTTTCCGTCTAAATCACCTTTTATTTTATAATCTACAGAAATTATTCCCTGCGCTTTTTCAGCAGCAGACACCATTTCACGAAACATCGGAATTTCTTTGTACGCTCTTTGAACGCTAAAATCTTTGGCAGTAAAATGAGCATCAAAATGGGCAGATGTTGGCGATTCGTCTTTATAAGTAGCATTGATTCCTACCAAACAATCTATAATATTAAAATTGGCGTTTTCTAAATAAAAACCCGCTTTTGTCATTCCAACTTTACCATTCAGTTTATTTAAAACCAGTCCGTTGTATTCTACTTTATCCGCATCTGCAGTCAGGGCAACATTTAAGTTTTTAGGTACAATAACCACTCCGCTCATTTTAGGATGATCTTCTTTTGCATATTCTACCTCAAGATTACGATCTGTATTTTCCCCTTTTTTAAGCGCCATAAATTCATCAACATTAATCAGTTTTGATTTCATTTTAAAATCTCCGCTCAACGTTCCGTGGGATTCAAGAAAATAATTAATCGTATTGAGTAAATATCCGTTTATGGCAAAATCTGATTTTCCGTAAGTGGCATCGAATTTTTCGAACCACATTTTCTCATTCTGAAAACGGAAATTTCCTTGTTTGATAAAAAATGCTTTTGGGAAAAGTTCTGATGTAGCTTTGATGTTTTTCAATATAATAGTTCCCTTATTGTCCAGCTTATCATATTGTCCTTTTGTGGCATAACTTTGTTTTCCTTTAAGCGAAAGATCTGCTTTTGCATAACCCGTTACATCAAGTCCTTTTTGCGAGAAAACCTGATAAATTCGTCCCACGTTTAGCTCTCCTTTTATTTTGGCATTATAAGCCAAATCACTAAAATCTGATAAAGTAGCATTTACATACATCGGACTTCCTTCAAAAACAAATGATGCCGGAGCAACAGCCACAATCAAATCCTGAAAAGTTCCGGCTTTGTTGAGTACATTGGCCACAAAAGTGATGTCTTTGATAGGATTAGGATACGAGTCAGTTTTTAGCCAGCCGTTGCGCAATGAAATGCCGCCAATGGTTTTTGGGAATAATTTTTTTGAAGTACTAAAAATACCTTTAGCCTGAATATTTGTTTTTAAAGTTCCTTTTAGATCAATACTGCTTAAACCTATAGCAGCATCAACTGTAGCCAGATCTAATGCACCTTTTACGCTTGCATCTACGGTCATTTCGTTAAATCCTTTGCTGCGTAAATACGCGGTAAAATAATCTTTCTCGCCTACTTTAAATTTAAAAGTTTTAAGATTGATTAAAAGTTTTTCGATGTCAAGAGAAGGCAAAATTGCATTTAGATTCATCTGAAAATCAGTTAATGGGGCAGGAGCATTCTGATAATTGATTGCGCCTTTATCGATCTTTAGATTAAAAGCTAAATCCGGTTTTTGCTTTTTGGCAACATTATAATCTCCTTTAAAAGTAAAAAGCAAATCACTATTACCTGAGATTTCGGTTTCATTCATCCAGGTTAAATATTCCGGAGGCATTACAGAAAATAAATCTTTTAGTGTAGTATTTTCAGATGCTGCTTTGATATTAATTTTATATCCTTCTCTTAAAATAGTAAACAAACCAGTAAATTTTAGTGGTAATTTATTGATTCGCAATTCATTTTTTTGAAGTATAAACGAAAGTGCATGTGTATTAATTCGGGTAATTAAATCAGCACGAACTTCTTTTTTTCTAAGATAAGCGGTACGGTCGTAATAAAAATCGACATTATCGATTCTGGCATCGGTATTTAAGTCAAAAATATCTTCACTTAAGTTTCCTTTTCCAACATAATTAAAACCTTTTGCATCGACAAGTATTTTGGCTGAACGATCGTTGTATTTTACATGACAATCTTCAAGATCAATGCGTTCTAAACGAATCGCAGTTCCTTCTTCCGGAGCATTAGGATCATCCGGTTTTTTATCGCGATCTTCGGGAGCTACATAAATGTTATAATTGGCCTGTCCTTTTTGGTTGACCATTATATTAATTAAGGCTTTAGAAACATATAGTTTATTAATTTTTACTTCATTATCAAAAATCAGTCTTTTCAGGTTGATACCAAAAGCTACCTGTTCTGCTTTTAACAAAGTATCATTGCTAAAAGGCGCCGATCCTGTCATTGATAAATCATCAAGAGAAACAGTCAGGGAAGGAAAGTGTGTAAAAAACGAAAGTCTGGATTTCGAAAAATCCAGTTTAGTGTCTAATCGCTCGTTGGCGATTTTTTTTACTTCTGTAGCAACGGTTCCGGGAAATAGCAATGGTATCAAAAACAATAATAGCAAGATACTTGCTATTACTATTCCTGTTACTTTTAATATTTTCAGGCTTATATTTTTATATGAAGTTTTCATAGTATTTCAATTTATTCCATAAAAAAGATATGGATAGATTTTAAAATATGGCTCATAGAATAATGGCGAGAGGCGTGTATTTTTTTACGTAAAAAAGATATCGCTTTGAGTGAAAGTAATTTTATCCGGCATGTTTTTTATTTTCCTTTTTCAGCTTTTTTTGCCTCTTCAGCTTTTTGTTTTTCCAGTTTTTCTTTTTCTTCTTTGGCTTTCTCTGCTGCTTTTTCCTTTTCTTTTTCGGCTTTTTCAGCTTTCTCTTTGTCTTCCTTCGCCTTTTCTTCTTTAGCTTTTTCTGCCTTTTTCTGCTGTTCTTCTTGTTGCTCTTTTATTTCCTCTTTTTTCTTTTCTTTTTCTTTCTCTTTTTTCTTGAAGTATCCTTTAAGAAGAAAATTGCTTTTTGCGGCTTCCATATTTTCGCTAAAACCTTTGGTACCGGATTCTAAGTTCGAAAGTGTATTCGAAACACTGTTCGCCATTTTATCATCACGAACTAACCTCGCCAGAGCACCATTTCCTGTATTCATACTATGACTAAAAATGGCCAATTCATCTGTTATTACAGCGGCATTATCAACACTTTTTTTAACGCTTTTCATTAAATCCTGCATTTCAATTCCGTTAACAGAAGCAATTGCTCCGCCGTTTTCGATTATTTTGGTAGATTTAACACCTGGAGAAATAGTCAGAACTTTGTCTCCCATTAATCCGTCAGAACCAATACTGGCGCGGGCATCTGTTTTAATAAATTCACGAACTTCATCCTTAATCACCATTCTTACTACAACCGAAGAATCGTTTATTAATTGAATTTCTTCTACCGTTCCGATATTAATTCCTGAAAAACGAACATTATTACCCACTTCCAAACCGCTTACGGTTTTAAACTGTGATGTGATGTTGAATGTCGAACCAAAAAGATTTTTTTGTTTCCCTATAAAGTAAATCGCCATTATAAAAAGCAATAAACCTATTGTTACAAACATTCCTAATTTCCAAGTATATCCAGATTGCTTATCCATGATTTCTAATTATTTATTTTTAGTATTATTGAAAAAAAGAACGAACCCATTCGTCTTCGTCTTTTTCTAGTTCTTCGTATGTTCCTTCGGCATGTATAACGCCATCTTTCAACACCATAATTCTGTCGGCTGTGAGTTTTGCACAAGCCATATCATGCGTAATAATGATAGATGTGGTTTTGCGTTTGTGTTTGATGTCCAGAATCAATTCGCTTATTTCACGCGATGTTATGGTATCTAATCCTGTTGTGGGCTCATCGTATAATATGATTTCCGGTTTAAGGATTAGAGTTCTGGCAAGGCCAATCCTCTTTTGCATTCCTCCGGATAACTCAGATGGCATTTTGTCGATTGCATCACTTAAACCTACATTATCCAGCGCTTCCATTACTTCACTTTCGACTTCCTCAGGAGTTAGTTCTCTTTTATGCTTTTTTAATGTAAAAGCCAGATTTTCCCGAACCGACATCGAATCGTATAAAGCGCCGCTTTGGAACAAAAATCCAATTCGTACTCTAATTTCATTCAGTTCCGGTTTTGTCAGGTTCAGTACATTTTCGTCAAAAACTTTTATTTCGCCTTTATCAGGTTCAATTAATCCCACAATACATTTTATCGTTACCGATTTTCCTGATCCTGAACGTCCTAAGATTACCAAATCCTCGCCTTTGTTTACCGTAAGATTTACACCTTGCAGAACTTTGTTGTCTTTACCAAAAGTTTTATGCAAGTCTTTAATGACAATGATAGGATCTTGCTTTTTGGTTTTAGAGACTTTATCTTTTTCTATATTTTCTTTTTCCTTAATCATCTTAAAAAAATAAATCGGTTATTTGTACAGCAACCATATCAATAATAAAAATGGTTAACGAAGCGGTGACTACTGCAGAGTTCGCTGCTTTTCCTACACTTTCGGTTCCGTTTGAAGCATTAAAACCTTTATAACATCCAATCATTCCGATAAAAAATCCAAAGAAGAATGTTTTGACCGTTGCCGGGATTATATCTAAAAATTCAAGTGATTGCAGAATTTGGGTCAGATAGCGATAAAAGTTGACATCACCATGAATATTAATACCTACATATCCACCTATAATACCTATCGCATCAGCAAAAAACACTAATATAGGCACCATTAGCGTACAGGCCAAAATTCTTGTTACTACCAAATAATTATAAGGATTGATGGCTGAAACTTCCATAGCATCAATTTGTTCTGTCACCTTCATAGAACCTAATTCGGCACCAATTCCTGATGAAATTTTACCTGCGCAAATTAAGGCTGTAATTACGGGAGCAATTTCCCTTATTAAAGAAAGAGCTACCATACCCGGCAACCAGGATTCGGCTCCAAATTTTACTAAGGTTGGCCTGGATTGCAGTGTAAGCACCAAACCCATAATAAATCCGGTTATAGCCACCAGCGGTAATGATTTATAGCCAATAACATAACATTGTTTCAAAAACTCCTTTGTTTCATAAGGCGGAACAAAAACCTCCTTAAAAAACTGCTTCGCAAACACTGTTGCATTTCCTATTTCTGTAAATGTATTTTTTAGAGTAAGTATCAAAATACTATATTTTTAAGTTAATGCTAATGCATGAAAATCAACTGTTTATGGGGTAGTGTACCCCTTGATTATGATAACTTAAAATTACTTTAGAAGTACAGAAAAAATCTTACACAACTTTTTTAGAAGTTTATATAATTAACATAATGCAACACAATAATTAATATAAAGTTACGTTGCGGTAAAAATGTTAAAAAACAAAAAATCCCTTTATAAAAAGGGATTTTGGGTTCAATAGTATATTTAGTTAGAATATATTGTAATTCAATTATGAATTGATTGCAATTCCGGCTTTAGCTTTCATTAGCGGAATCACTTTTATTTCGGATTGTTTAAGGTTTTCCATTAATAATCTGGCAGTTAAAAAGCAAACCGTTGATTCAGCTCCTTGATTTAAGTTGACATTTTCTTTTTCGAGTCCGTCGTAACCACCGCCGCTAATTGGATTGTACATAATTTCCCCCAAATGATTTTTTCCTAAAAACCAGTTAAAAGCCAGTTTCATTTTTTGCTTGTACTCAGGAGTACCAAAAGCACTGTAAAATGAATTCAGGGTATGAATCGTGTAAGCAACATCTATAGGTTGTTCTCCGTACTCGTGTACTTGTTCTTGCGAATCTCTGTGCAGCCATCCATTATTAGAAATAACTTTAAAGTTTTTATCTTTAAACATTTTCGACATTAAAAAGTCAAGAGAATCTAAAGCTACTTTTTTATAAATAGGTTTATTGGTTGTTAAAAAAGCAAAAAGCATAGATTCCGGTAAAATTCCATTTCCGTAAGTCATGTAATTTTCAAACCATTTCCAATCGTGTGAGGCGTGAATTTCATAATTAGAAAGCAATTTAGCATTCAGTTTATTGATAATTGCCGCTACATATAAGTTAGGAACAGCAGTATGGTATAAGTATAATCCTTTTGTTGCAAAACCAATAGAACGAGGCGATTGAATACTTTCGGCCCATTTTAATGAGTTTAATAAACATTGCGAAGCTTTTTTAATAATAGTTTCAGGTAAGATTTCTTTGTTGGCCACTACAGTTCCTAAAGCCCAGATTGCTCTTGCATTAGAATCTTCCAGGTTTACTTCGGCATTTTGTTCAATATGCTCGCGATTTTCCTGATCGACATAATTGATAAAGTTTCCTTTTGGCTGCTGGCAGCGAATAATAAAGTCTAAATAAATTAAGATATAGGCTAAATCTTCTTTGTCCTGAGTAAGTTTGTAATGCATGCAAATGGCAATTAATGCACGTGCATTATCATCTAATGTATATCCTGACTCTAAATCCGGGATCGAAATTTTGCTAAACTGGATAATACCCAGGTCAGTAGTCATTTTTTTGATGTGTCCTAACTGAATTGATGGATAGCTGAATTTTATTTCTGCCGGATTGTCAATTAATTGTTTGTAAGTGTTCATATGAGTAATGGCCACATTTTCCCAGGATGACGCTCTGGTTTTTCTAAATGCATTAATTCCCATTTCTTCTCTTAAATCATCATTAGAAAGTAATTTAATCGCTGCATCAGCAAATTGATCTACTTCTCCAATATCTACCAATATTCCGGAATCAGGAGTTAAAACTTCTAAAGTATGCGGAATTTTTGATGCTACGATAGGACAAGCGCAACTCATTGCATACGCAAAAGTGCCGCTCACTGCCTGATTTGGATCCTTTGAAGTGAACATGTAAATATCTGCAGCTTTTAAATAATCTAAAAGTTCATTAGTATCTAAATATTCATTTACAAAACGTACGTGATTCTGTAAATTTAAATCGGCAACAATGCCTTCGAGTTTATCACGGTACGCGTCAACACCATCAATTATTAAATTTGGGTGTGTTTTGCCAATGATTAGATATAATGCATTTGGTGTGTTTTCAATAATTTTAGGAAGGGCTTTTAAGCCTGTTTCAATATTTTTTCCTTCTCCTAAAAGACCAAACGTAGCCAGTACTTTTCGGTCCTGAATATTGAATTTTTCTTTGGCTTGTTGTGGCGCTTCGTAAATTACAATATGAGTTCCGTGTGGCACACAAGTAATAATGTCTTCGGCGATGTCATAGTCTCTCATCAAAATTTCTTTTGACTTATTGGTCATCACAAAAACCGAATTGCTATAAGAAAGCAGCAGTTTTACAAATGTTTTTAATTCTTTATTAGGATTTTGGATCACACTGTGAAATGTGTAAGTTAAAGGTTTTTTTACCTCATTCAAAAAATCTAATAAATAGTCTCCGTAATTTCCATCAAACAAACCAAATTCATGCTGAATATGAACCAATTTTACCGCCTTATCCTTATTAATTTCAAGAGCAACTTTCGTATATTCCTCTTTGTTTTTTGTATTTAATGTATAAGCCTGAGTAGGGTTCTCTTTTGGTTCTTTTACTAATTCGCAAATTTCGCAAGTAATTGATTTACCAAAAACGTCCGTTATTCCTTTTATAGTGTCTTGTGTATAAGTAGCGATTCCGCATTGTGTTGGTGGAAATGTAGATAGAAAAACTATTTTAGATTTATTTGATATCGTTTTCATTGGGATTCTGTTTTAGTTCAGTTAATAAGTCACTTTGGTAGATATAAGAATATGAATTTGGCCGTTGCTGAGCTACTTTCATATCTTTTAAATATTTATCTAAAATTACTTTAAGCCCCAAGGCCCGATTAATCCAATCGAGCAAAAAATTAACTCAAAAGCATTTATGTGGGAATTTTGTAACAGAATTAGAGAATTATAAAAGTAAGTCAAAAATCTGATTTATAGTTGATTGCGATACAAAATTAACGTTTAGAGTTAAAGCATTTTGTACGAATTATTGATCTTTGAATAAACAAACATTTTATATAGTAAAATGTCATTTATTAATTAAATAACTAAGATTATGTTACGTTGGACAGTTACATTTATTATTCTAGCTATTATAGCAGGAATTTTTGGTTTTGGCGGAATTGCCGCCGGAGCAGCTAGCATTGCAAAAGTTTTATTCTTTATATTTTTGGTATTATTCGTAATTTCATTAATTACAGGAAGACGAAACGTTTAGTAATAAGGAAGTATACAATCCCGGTTTTCAGTTTACAGGTTTAATGTAAACTGGAAACCGGGATTTTTTTGTTTGAACTGTGGGCAAGACTGCTACTAAGGATACAGTCCCGGTTTTCAGTTCTTACTGCAGCTGAAAATGAGATTTTTTTAAATATTAAATTTACTCCGTATACTGCGACTGCGACTGAAAACTGCCACTGAAAAGTGAGACTGCGACTGCGACTAAAAATCGCGACTTTAACGAAAAGAATAATACTTTCTTGTAATCGAGGCAATCGGAAGCCCAATACATACTATCAAAATTAATATCGATAAGAGCAACGGAAAATCGAAGTGCTTTTCAGGTAACAGAGGAAATACGATTGGAAGCACAATAAGATTCATTATAATCCACACAAATATGCCGTACAAAATTCCCGAAAGGATCACGTTTTTTTTAAGAAATGGCAAATACGGATATATTATAAAATAAAACCAGGCAAAAATAAAAGCAATCAGATAATGAAGTCCAAGTCCGTACCAGGCCATTTGCGGTCCTCCGGTATAGGCTTCTTTCTTAAACACGCCACTTGCAATAGACTGAAGAATTTTGATGGCAGTTGTTTTTTCCAGTACTACAGCATAAATTATAACTGCTGCAAGAATATCTAGTGTTCCTGCGATTAATCCGGATAAAAAAATAGTTCCTGATTTTGATTTCATATCAATAAAAATATTGCGTTTTTATAATTATAATGTCGTTATATAATTTGAAATTTTTTGCAGTTGATGAATGTGTCTTTGAGAATGTACAAGTGCAAAATTAATCCATTCATAGATCGTGAAATTTTCAAACCCCGGAATCTGAAAATCCAGACAAGTTAATGTTAAGTCATAATTTTCGGAAGCGTTTAATAAATCAGATTCTATTTTAAGCAAAGATAAAGTCAACGAGTTTTTATTGTAGTTTTTTACTTCGGGTTGTAAAAAATCCGGTGAATCCATTTTGATACTGAAATTCAAAAAAATGGCTTCGAGTTCTTTTACATGTTCGTCGTATTTACGAATAGTAGCTTTTGTTTTTCCTGCAAATAATTCAGGATAACCGGAATTGCCCAGGATGATATGCTGCACTACCTGACCAGGTGTCCAGCTACCTTTATACGGAACGGTATTAATTTCTTCTTCGGAAAAGGAGGAAAGCGTTTCGTTAAATTTTTTAAAGGTGTCAACAATATTTTTTTGAAGTGCTGTTTTCATCGTGTTGTTATTTACTGTTTAACAGAGGTAATCCACCAGATATTACCAAAAGGATCCGTGACCCCGCAAGTTCTGCCATAATCCTGATCGCTTAGCCCCATTAGACTTGTCGCGCCATTATCCAGTGCTTTTTGATACGTTTCGTCAGCATCAGGAACATAAACAAATAAATTTGCGTTTTGTTGCGACCAGTCTTTAGTTTCATCTGTCACCATAATGGTGCTTCCGTTGACTATAATTTCAGCATGCATAACAGTCCCGTCATCTCGTAAAACTTGCTGATTAGAATCTTTTGCGTCAAAAACTTTTTTGCAGAAATCAATAAATCGAGAGGCGCCTTTTAAAATTAAATAAGGCATTATAGTCTGATGTCCTGATGGTAAATTCATGTTTTTTGATTTTATAATTAATACTATAAATTTAAATTTAGTTATTTAAAAATCAGATTATTGTGTTTGTTTCTTAGGTAAGAACTTCGCAATAGAAACCGTTCGCTTTAAGAATTGCAATAATTTTTCTGCTTGAAATCGATAAACTATGAATTCTTAAAATTTTATCACAATCTTCCAAATCAAAATTAATAGCGCTGTTTGGAAAGTGTTTCAAAAGTTTTTCGACAATCATTTCTGATTGTTCCACTTTCTGAACATTTGTTTTAAAAACTTCGATCATTATTTCTGATTATAAAGCGATATTTTTATATCGTTCGATTTTGTGGTAATAATGATATGAAATTGCAAGGATTACTAAAAATATCAACGGGAAAAAGGATTGAAAACCAACTCCGTCAACTGCAAAATGACTTATAGAAGCAAATATAAAATCGAAACCAAATCCGGCATAAGCCCACTCTTTTACATTTTTGGGAACTTGCGGAATCACCAATGCCAAAACACCTAATATTTTAAAGATAACTAAAGCAACCCCAAAATATTCCGGATATCCCAAATGTTTGAGTCCTTCTTTTGCCATCTCAGACTGAGAAGTTAATGCCGGCATAACACCTTCAAATAAAAAAATAATAATAGTAGTAATCCAAAAAATAATTTTTGCTTTTTTCATAGGTTTGTTTTTTAAGTGGTTATCAGTTAATGTATTACAAACTTACAAATGTTATTTTTTTATCGAATAGTTATTTACGACTATTTTAAGGTCATTTAGGACAAAGTGGGGATTTTAGATTTTAGATTTTAGATTTTAGATTTTTTTTGAGAGTGAAGAATGTAGAATATATAATAAAGAGAATAGAATAAAGAGGATAGAATAAAGAGAATAGAGTAAAGAGAATAGAATATCGATTTTTTTTGACAGAGTTTTTCCATACAGTTTGTCATCCTGAGCGAAGTCGAAGGATCGCAAAGAAACTCTATAATCAAAATCGCTAATCTTTATCGAGTTACTTATGTCCTTCGACTTCGCTCAGGAAGACATAAAATGAGAGTAAAAAAAGAAGAATAAAAAGTATAGAGAAACCCGTGTAAATCCGCGCTTTTGCGAAGCAAATCCGTCTCATCCGTGTGCCATTACTCCGCCTTCAAAATATAATTTTTAATCACAAACAAATCCTCAAAACCTAATCTGGTATAAATGTCTTTTCCCATTGCAGAAGCTTGCAATAAAGCATATTCAGCTTTTAAATCTATCGAAAGATTAAGTGCAAATTTCATGATTTCTTCGGCAAATCCTTTTCTTCGCATTTCAGGGATTACGCCAACGCCATGAATTCCTATAGTGTTTCCGGTTTGAAAAAGCATAAAAGTGCCGACAGGTTGATCTTCATTAGATACCAAATAAAAATGAACATTTGTATAATGCTGAATCAGGATTTCTTTGCTGATTACATAACCAAAAGCATTAGGATATAATTCTGACCAGATTTTGGCGTCTTGTTCATTATCAATTTTCTTGAAGCTAAGATCATGTTCAAGTTTGAATTTTTCGTTTAATTTTAATGCCATTGCGACTTGTCCGGTTTTTAATTCAAAACCATAAGCTTCCAAAATTTCATAAGATTTCGTTCCGAAAATATCCCAATACGGTACAACCAAACCCGAATTGGATTTCATAGTTTTGATAATATCCGGTAAGTCTTTTTTAGCAATGTCTTTGCGTAACCATAATTTATTGGGCCAACCCGAATTTTCGATTTTGCAGTATTCGAAAGTATCATTTTTATGATAGGAGAGGAAAGGGGTTCCAACGGTTTTCCAGAAATCAGTAAGGTTATTAATATTGTCCTGGATGAGGTTTATATTTTTCATTTTAATGCAATTGAGAGACAAAGATAACTTTAGGTTTTATAAGAAACCTTTACATATGTTGATTTACAAATCTTTCTCCAGTGTTTTCCTGATTCGGCTTAATTGGGTTGGAGTGATTCCTAAATGTGATGCAATATGAAGCAATGCAATTCGCTCTTCAAGATCAGGATGTTTGGCTAAGAGATCCAGATATCGTTCGGTGGCATTTTCCATCACTATAGAAATTTCCCTTTGTTCTTTTTCGATTACCCAATTTCTTTCGAGATAAGCAATATAGAAGTTTTTTAAATCATCATTTTGAAAAATGAGTTCCCTGTATTTTTTATAATTAATGTTGATTAAAACAGCATCTTCCAGCGCTTCAATAGAAAAATCAGAAGGAGTTTGCTGTATTAATGAAGCTGTAGATCCTGCAAGATCTCCTTCGAGAAAGATGTTTTTATTGTAGATATTTCCTTCTTTATCGGTTATAAAAGCGCGTAAAGCACCTTTAGCAACAAAGTAAATTTCTTTCGCAATTTGACCATTTCTTAAAAGTAATTCTCCTTTTTTTATTGAATTTATCTCAATGTTATTTTCGATTAATAGCCACGATTTCTCAGAAATAGGAGAGTAGTAATTGAATTTTACTTTTAGATCGTTGATGTATTTTGCTTGATTGATTGACATTTTGTTGAAGTGTTTTAAGCTTATCAAAAGTAAAGAAATAAAATGTAATAACATTACGTTAAATGGCACACGGATGATACGGATTCGCTAAAGCGAAAACGCGGATTTACACGGATTTTTTTTTGCTGTTTTTTGCCCTCATTTTTACAGGGACTGACAAATTGGTTCGAAAAACGTAGCGTTCCTTCGACTACGCTCAGGATGACAGACTTCGATTATGATTGCAGAGTTTCTTGTGTGATCCTTCCTGCGTCACTATAACAAGATTGCTAATAAAAAATCCGTGTAAATCCGCGTTTTTGCAAAGCAAATCCGTGTCATCCGTGTGCCATGACAACAATAAAAAAACGCCATGAAACTAAAAGTCTCACAGCGTTTTCATCTCAAAAAATAAATAATTAACGGGTAATGGGTATTATCTCCAGCCGCCGCCTAATGCACGATATAACTCGGTGTTGGCAGAAAGCTGTTGTCTTTTAATATCAGCTAATTCTAACTCACTTTGTAGTAAATTTGATTGCGCTGAAAGCACCTCAAGATATTCAGCCATACCATTTTTGAATAACAAATTGGCATTTTTAATGGCTTGTTGTAATGTTTTTACTCTTTCTTTTAGGAAAGATTCTTGCTGTTGCAATTTCTCTACTTTTACCAAAGCATCAGATACTTCGCTAACCGCTACAAGAACCGATTGTCTAAAGCTTAAAACTGCTTTTTCTCTTTCGGCAACGGCAATATTATATTGCGTTCTTACTTTTTTATTGTTTAACAAAGGTTGTGTTAATCCTCCGGCAACGGTTCCGAACAATGAAGCCGGAATGTTGAACCAATTGCTGGTTTCGAATGAATTTACGCCACCCTGAGCAGTAATTTTAAGTGAAGGATACAAGTCGGCTTTTGTGATTCCTACGTTTGCATTGGCAACTTTAAGTGCTAATTCGGCACTTTTTACATCCGGTCTGCGGCTTACTAATGAAGACGGAATTCCGATTGCATTATTGTTTTTGACTTCAAGAACGCTTAAACGAGTAGTTCTGGTTTTAGAATTCGGGAATGATCCTGTTAGAACGCTTAACGCATTTTCCTGAATGGCAATGTTTTGTTCTAATTGCGGAATCAATTGCGCCGAAACCAATTTTTGTGCTTCAGATTGTTGAATCGCTAATGTAGTAACCTGTCCGGCATCGTATTTTAATTTAATGATATTGGTTGTACTATCATTCAATTTATAATTCTGTTTGGCGATTTCTAACTGCGCATCTAACATCAAAAGATTGTAATATCCTTTAGAAACATTGGCTACAATAGTCGTTTGCAATGCTTTTTTTACTTCTTCTGACTGAAGATAACCTGCAAACGCCCCTTTTTTCTGATTACGGATTTTACCCCAAATATCAGCTTCCCAGGAAAGTGTTGCTCCGGCAGAATAATCATCAATATGGTTTTGGCCTAAAGCCTGACCTAAATTCTTTCCTGTAAAACTATTATCAGATGGATTGCTTGTACTTGCACTTACATTCAAATTAACCTGAGGAACATTTCCCCATTTCGATTGTGTGAATCTGTATTGTGCAATTTCGATATTTTTAGTAGCAATCTGTAGATCATTGTTTCTGGCTACAGCGCTATCTATAAGTTCAATAATATCTTTTTCTGTAAAGAAATTTTTCCACTCCACGTCAGCAATACTTGTAGTATCTTTTGAAACCGATGCATTCCTGAAATTTTCAGGAAATGCATCTTTTGGAGTTTCAATATCCTTCGAAACTTTACAGGATATTATAGTCGTGATCAAAATGGCGATCATCACGATTTTGGTTATATAATTTTTCATTTTATATGTTGTCATTAAATTTCTGTACAAGTATCTTTTCTACTATCAAGATCTCTTGAGATTTTATAGGATATGTATCCAATGCCAATGATGATGGCTACGAGGATTGTCGTTATATAGTTTTCCATTTTTATTTTTCTTCGTTATGAATTACGGCTACTGGTTTTCCAGAAACCTTTTCTTGTAAATATTGGAAGATGATGAATAAAACCGGGATGATAAACAACCCTAATATTACTCCTGAAATCATACCTCCGGCGGCACCAATACTAATAGAGTGGTTACCTTGTGCTGACGGTCCTGTGGCGCTCATCATCGGGATTAATCCAACAATAAAGGCTAGTGACGTCATGATAATTGGACGCAAACGTAGTTTGGCTGCATCGATTGCTGCTTTTACCAATGCCTGACCTGATTTTCGTTTCTGGACGGCGAATTCGATAATCAAAATCGCATTTTTGGCGAGCAGACCAATAAGCATTACCAGTGCAACTTGTACGTAAATGTTGTTTTCAATTCCTGTTAATCCAATAGCTACGAATACTCCAAATATACCTGCAGGGATAGATAAGATTACGGCCAATGGCAAGATGTAACTTTCGTACTGTGCAGCAAGTAAGAAATAGATGAATATCAAACACAGTAAGAAAATTGTTGCCGACTGACCTCCTGACGAAATCTCTTCACGAGTTTGTCCTGAAAATTCAAAACCATAACCCGCAGGTAATTGTTGTGCTGCAACTTCCTGAATTGCTTTAATGGCATCTCCGGAACTAAATCCTGGTTTTGGGATTGCATTTATCGAAATCGAATTAAACAAGTTGTATCTCGAAGCCGTTTCTGAACCATAAATACGAGTTAGTTTTACTAAAGTATTTATGGGCACCATTTCGCCAGTTTTGTTTTTCACGAAAACTCGGTCAATTGATGACGGATCAGCTCTGTCAGCAATATCAGCCTGAACTACAACTCGGTAATATTTACCAAATCTGTTAAAGTCAGAAGCTTGTGCGCTACCAAAATAGGTTTGCATGGTTTGTAAAATGTCTTTTACATTCACACCCAATTGGTTGGCTTTCTCGTCGTTGATATCCAATTGCAATTGAGGATAATCGGCTTTAAAAGAGGTAAAGGCTACGGCAATTTCCGGACGTTTCATCAATTCTCCGATGAAGTTTTGAGAAATTCCGCTAAACTTATCCAGTTTTCCTCCGGTTTTATCCTGAAGTACCAAATCTAAAGCTTCAACATTACTAAATCCGGGAACAGTTGGGAAACTGAACACGAAGAAACTTCCGCCTGAAATAGCGCCAAGTTTACCTCGAACCTGATTCATAATTTCATCAATATTTTTGACATCTCCACGATCTTCATTAGGTTTAAGTAATACGAAAACAACTGCTGAAGACGGACTTGTAGAATTCGTCAATAAGTTGAAACCTGAAATAGCGGTAACGTCTCTTGAGGCATCCAGTTTGCTCAGAATATTTTCTGCTTCGGTCATTACTTTTTGAGTTCCGTCAAGAGATGTTCCTGAAGGTGTGTTTACTGCAATCGCAATAAATCCTTGATCTTCTGTCGGGATAAATCCTGCAGGAGTTGTTTTTACCATTACTATAGTTGCTACAGTAATTAAAGCCAAACCTCCTAAACTTAACCATTTTCTACGGATTAAGAATTTTAAACCTCCAACATAACGGTTGGTTAGTGAATCAAAACTTTTGTTAAATCCGTTAAAGAATTTTTGTTTAAATCCTTGTTTTTCATAAGGACCATCTCCATGAGCCGCATGATTGTCTTTTAAGAATAATGCAGCAAGTGCAGGACTTAAAGTTAAAGCGTTTACCGCCGAGATTACAATTGCAATTGCCATCGTAAAGGCAAACTGACGATAGAAAACTCCTGTTGAGCCTTCCATAAAACCAACCGGCAGGAATACAGCAGCCATTACCAGCGTAATCGAGATAATAGCACCCGTTATTTCGTGCATTGCTTCATGAGTTGCTACTTTTGGAGACAAATGTTTGTGCTCCATTTTAGCATGCACGGCTTCGACGACGACAATCGCATCATCTACCACAATACCAATCGCCAGAATTAAAGCGAAAAGTGTTAGAAGATTGATCGAGAATCCGAATAACTGCATGAAGAAGAACGTTCCTAAAATTGCTACAGGTACAGCAATAGCCGGGATTAATGTTGATCTAAAATCCTGAAGGAATATAAATACTACGATGAATACCAGTATAAATGCTTCAAGTAGAGTATGTTGAACTTGCTCAATAGACTGGTCTAAGGCAACTTTTGTACTATAGAAAATGTTATGTTTGATTCCTGTTGGGAAATCTTTTGAGGCTTTCACCATCAATTTGTTGATCGCAACCTGAATATCATTCGAGTTAGAACCTGCCAATTGGATAATACCAATTACAACTCCTTTTTTACCATTTAAACGGGTTAAACTGTTATAAGAATAAGCACCAAGTTCAACTCTGGCTACATCTTTAAGACGAAGTATTGAACCATCTGCATTAGAACGTATAGCAATATTTTCATACTCTTCGGGTTTGGTTAATTTTCCTTTGTACTTAATTACATATTCAAAAACTTCTTTACTTCTTTCTCCAAATTTACCCGGAGCAGCTTCCAAACTTTTATCCTGAATTGCGCTCATGATTTCGTTTGGTGTCACTTTGTAAGTTGACATTTGTGTTGGGTTTAACCAAACACGCATCGAGTAATCTTTTACACCTCCAAAAATACTGGCAGAACCAACTCCCGGAATACGTTTGATCTCCGGAATAATATTAATCTGTGCATAATTGGCAACAAAAGTCTGATCGTATTTTGACTCATCTTCGGTAAACATACCAATGGCCATGATAAAACTGTTTTGTTGTTTGGCAGTAGTTACACCTTGCTGAACAACCTCTGCAGGTAATTGACTCGTTGCCTGAGCAACTCTGTTTTGCACGTTTACAGCAGCCTGATCTGCATTTGTTCCTAATTTAAAGAAAACCGTAATAGCAAGAGATCCGTCGTTACTGGCTGTAGAACTCATGTACGTCATGTTCTCAACACCATTTATAGATTCTTCCAGAGATGGTGCTACAGAACGTAAAACCGTTTCTGCATTCGCTCCCGGATAAACCGCCGTTACCAAAACCGATGGTGGCGCAATATCAGGAAACTGTTGTAAGGGCAACTTCGTAAGACCAAGTATACCTAGTATGACCAATAAAATGGAAATAACGGTTGCCAGTACAGGTCTTTGTATAAATATTTTGAACATTTTCGTAAAAATTATTTTTTATTAATTATTTGGGCAACTTTTGCAGGCGATGATTTCTCAGGCTGAATCACTTGTCCGTCCTGTAATTTATCGATACCGCTTAAAACAATTTGGTCACCGGATTTTACACCATCTTTAATTAAGTAATTTGATCCGCTTTTACCAGAAACCGTGATAGGCATTTTGGTTACTTTGTTTTCTTTGTTTACTGTAAAAACAAAAACTTTATCCTGCATTTCTACAGTAGCCGATTGCGGAACCAAAACAGCATCATCGTGTTGAAGACCTAAACGAATTTTTCCTGTATTTCCTGAACGTAAAGTTCCGCCAGCATTTGGGAAAGTCGCTCTTAGGGTAATCGCTCCGGTAGTTTTATCAAACTGACCGTCTACCATATCAATTTTTCCGGTTTGAGGATAAGCGTTGTTATCTGCTAAAACCAAAGTAACAGGAGGTAATTTTTTTAGTTTATCACCTAAACTGTTTCCTGCGTATTGCGCTTTAAAGTTGATGAAATCAGTTTCACCTAAAGAGAAATAAGCAAAAACTTCGTGAACATCAGATAAGTTTGTTAAAGGCTCAACATCTGATGCCGAAACTAAACTTCCTTGTTTTTTAGGTAATCTTCCAATGTAACCACTTACTGGGGCTGTAACATTGGTATATCCCAAATTAATTTTGGCAGATCCTACCATTGCTCTGGCTTGTTCGATGTTTGCAGCAGCAATTTTTTGAGAAGCTTTAGCCGTTTTTAACTGATAATCAGAAACCACTTTGTTTTGTACTAAAGGAGTCAGTTTATCAACTTCTAACTGAGCGTTGATTAAAGCAGCTTCGTAAGCATGAAGACTTGCCAAAGCATTGTTTAGTTGCTCACGGAACGGACGTTCGTTTATTTTAAATAAAGTCTGGCCTTTAGTTACATAAGCACCTTCGTCTACATAAACTCTTTCAAGGTTTCCGCTTACTTGTGGGCGAATTTCAACGTCAACCGTTCCTTGTATCGAAGCAGGATATTCAGCATCTGTAGTAGTGTTTTCGCTTGTAATGGCTAAAACGGGTAATAATGGTGGAGCAGGAGCTGCAGGAGCTTGCGATTTATCTGCACAACTGCTTAGCACTAGCGCCAGAATAAAACTGGTTATAATTACATTTTTCATTTTCGTATTGGTTTTAATTTGTTGGACATTCTGTTTTTGTAAAATTGTTGGTACTGTGGCATTCCCGGGATTCATATTTAATTATATTAAATTATCTAACATCGTTAAGTAAATAAGTGCAAAAATTCAAATAAAGTACTTTCCGATTCTACTTTGTAATCGGTATTAAATTATTTATCACTGTTAAGTAAAATTGAAAAAAAGCCTCTATATTACGCTAATTAAATTTTCTAACACTGTTAAGTAAAGTAGTAAAAAAATAGTTGCTAAATTACCTATTAAATCATTTATCACTGTTAAGTTAAAATGAAATTTTTTTTATTGAATTGATTTTATAATTCCACCGATCGCATCCTTTAGGATTTGATTGTTTATAGTTTCCATAACTTCGCTTTTATTGATAATATTAATCGCGATTAAACCGTGAATAACAGAGAAGAAAGTAAAATATTTTTGTTTGATTACTTCATCGGTAGGGTTGCTGTTTTTCATAATTTCAGCAATTACCGAAGTGAATAATTTATAGGGTCTTTCCTGAGCCGAACATTGTTGCTGACAACAATTCATTTGTACTCCAAACATCACCTGATACATTTCAGTATCTGTAAAAGCGAAGTCCCAATAAGCCATCCACATGGCTTCTAGTTGTTCTTCCGGTTTTTCAAATTTATCCTTGGCTTCCTGAAGTTCTTTCGTTAACTTAATAAACCCTTTCCCGGTTAATTCGTTAAGGATAGCTTCTTTATTCGAGAAATACTCATAAATAATTGGAGCCGTATATTCAATCTTGTCAGCAATTTTTCGCATACTCAGACCTTGCCATCCTTCTTCTTTGACGATAGCATAAGCAGCCTCAAGAATGTTACTTCTTGTCTCTTCTTTTTGTCTTAAAATTCGATCTTTACTTGCCATTTTAATTAAGTATTAAATTGTTTAACACCGTTAGGCAAATGTATGGCGGTTTTTCTGATTATGAAATAAATTTGTCATAATATTTTCTTATTGTTGTATAGACAAGTATTAAATATCGCTGAAAGCCTTCAATTATAAGGGATTTTTCGATAATGACTTTTTTAAGGAGCAGGTGATTTTTGTGTTTTCAAGACCATTTGTCCTGCTCTACACTATATCTTTTATGGTGAACCCCACCATAAAAGGATGCCGTTTCGATCAGGGCTAGGCGAGAAATGGTGTTTTTTTATTTTGTGGGATATTTTTCAGGATGTTGAGAAGTGTGAAAAATTGCATTTAGAAAAACAGTTTTTGATAATTCGTCAACAATGAAAAAAGCGATATACGGAAATTTTTTAAAAGGTAAAAAGCGATAATTATTATCATGAAATTGATAGAATGGATTTACCTTTAAAGCTTTATATGTACTTTTATAATCATTAAGAAAGTCTAAAGCTACTTTTTTAGTTGCTTTTAAAATGTAATATTCAACTGCTTCTTCAATATTTTTTAATGCAATTGGAGAAACGATAACCTTATAGTTCATACTTCTTTTTTAAATCGGTATATATTGATTCAGCATCTGTGTATAAACTTTTGTCTAAATTAATCTGACTATCTAAAATTTCTTGCTGTTCAGTAGATAATTCATACGACTTTACATTTGCTATTTCGAATTTTATCTTTAGTGCTTTCATAAAAGCTTTTACAGCTTCTATTTGAGAAGCATCTTCGGTATATGCTGTGATGTTAATTGCTTGCATGATATTAATTTACTAAAGTTGATGAACAAAGTTAAGATAAAACTCTTATTTTCATGTTAATCCGAATAATTTATTTCTTTCTCTACTTTTATCAAATGTAAATTCGGGATTTAATGATAAACTAATATTTTTTAACCGGATTAAAATCCGGCCCTACAATATAGGTCGAACCCACGGCTCTTTTTTAAATCATTTTAATGATTATATCACATAGATTTTAAAATTCCGGAGGAATGATTGATATTGTAGGGCCGGATTTTAATCCGGTTGAAAATGAATCATGTCACATTAAGAAACGTTATATAACATTTTTATTTTTTCATTCACACCATTATAAAACGGAGTTTCAATTCCGTATTTTTTAGCGTTTTCAATAACATAATCCACCAGAAATTGTTTCTCGGTTTGCTTATCATTCTCAAAATCCAATTGCAAAGATGATTTGGATTCAAACGGAAATTTAGTTAATAAATCTTTCGAAGTTTCAATATCCTCATTAGTCAAATTGATATTGTTTTTCTTAGCAAGCGATTGAATCTCGATCATCATATTTTCCAGAATATGCATTAGATTTTCATCTTCCAGAAGCTGGCCAAAAGTAACTTTATAGGCAGAAGTGATTCCGGCAACGGGCGCGACGAAAAGATACTTCTTCCATAAGATCTGATTGATGTTTTCGACATACGTAATGTCTAAACCTCCGGCAGTCAATAATTCTATTAATGGTATATTCTCTTTTCCGCCAACGAAAATTTTTCCTGGTCCGCCAATATGCTGAACATGTCCGGGTTTCTTTACGTTTGATGCCACATAAATACAACCTTCCATAATTTGTCCGGCTTCTGGCAAAGTTTCTCTGATTATTTCTTTGGCATTTACCACATTTTGCAAAGTGATTATGATCGTTTTGTCGTTGATACAATCTTTATAAGTAGATAATACATCTTTTAAAGAATAGGATTTAGAGGTCAGAATCAAAACATCCAGAATTCCAATTTCTGTTGGATTGTCTGAAACTAAATCCGGAAATATAGTGGTGGTTTCACCTTTTGATTCAAATAGCAAACCTTCATTTTGAATCGCTTTTTTGGTTTCGCCTCTGCAAATGAATATGATTTTTGTTTCGCTGTCTTTATATTTTTTAGCCAGAGGAGCGCCAACAAATCCGCCGATGCCGCCAATGCCAAGAATTCCTATTTTTGTTATATCTGAGTTCATAGTGTAGTATTTTGGGTTTTAAATCTTGTTGCAAAGTAAATAGGTTCAAGATCATTAATTGATGTAAAAATATCGGTTATATTTGTAAAAATTAAGGATTATGAAAGACACCTTTTTTATATACAAAGATTTCGAAATTTATTCGGTCGAAGAACTTACCTGGAAAAAGGAAGTTCATAGGCATAATTTCTTCGAATTGTTATACATAGAGTACGGAACCGGAAATCATATCCTCAATTCGATTCCTCATAATTTTAAACAACATGATATTTATTTGCTTACGCCAAAGGATTATCACTCTTTCAAAACAGTAACGGCTACCAAGTTTCATTGTTTGCGTTTTCTGCCTAATTTCTTTTCGAATAAAAAAGAGATCGAGGAAATAGAGAAGTTGTTTTATTACCACAATCAAACCAACGGAAATTTGATTTTCCTTGAAGACGATAAAGCTTTTTGTGAAATGATTATTCTGAAAATACTTGAAGAAGTTGCCAGACCAAAAGGACAAAACGAAATCATAATCAAGAGTTTAATGATGTCACTGATTCAGATTATTAGAAGAAATGCAAGTATAAATGAGAATAGTTTGAATTTTCAAACGACTGAAGTTTTAAAAATTGATACTATTTTAAGTTATATACGTTCAAATATTGCGAATCCGCATTTGCTGAAGAAAAAAGAAATGGCGAATCATTTTAATGTTTCGATCCATTATATTGGTGAGTATTTTAAAACGCATCTCAATATAACTTTACGTGATTACATAGAGCAGACAAAACTGAAAGTCGTTACAGAGAAATTAAGCAAAAGCAATTTGACGTTTTCTGAAATCAGTAATGATTTGGGTTTTATTGATAGCAGCCATTTTAATAAATTCATCATGCGAAGTACAGGAATATCGCCATCGGAATTTAAAAAATCATTGAGTATTAGAGGAACATAAATTCGATTGTTCTGAATAGAAAAAAGTCCCAACGGGACGAAAATATTTATAGAAAATATATGTTTTGTTCTACAGGAACCCCTTCGGGGTGATATAAATTATGCGGTATATATATCGCTCCTCTGGAGCTTTGTTGATGAGGTGCTAATTGTTTGCTATAAATATTTCGCTCCGCTGGAGCTTACGATGAAAATTATTTTATAAAGTCCATTTCTACGTGCTCAATTCCGGCATCGAGGAAATAATTATCCGTTTGTCTGAATCCGTTTTTGATGTAGAATGGAGTGGCGATTACCTGAGCGTAAAGATAAATTTTGGCTTCGTTTTTTAAATCGTCTAAAATTTTCAATAGAATCGCTTCGCCAATTCGTTGCCCTCTAAAGGTATTCAGGACAGCAATTCTTTCGATTTTTGCTCCTTTTTCCATTTTTCTGTATCGCGCTGCTCCGGCTGGTAATCCATTTACGGTTGCCAGATAGTGCACCGCTTCTTCATCATCCATCGATTCGCGTTCCTGTGATACATTTTGTTCTTCTACAAATACTTGTCTTCTTATTGAAAATGCGGTTTCTATTTGTTCTTGATCGTTGACTTTCTCGACTACAATTGTATTTTGTGTATGGGTTTGACTGATGTTATTACTCATTTTAATTTACTTATGTATTTATAAAAATAATCTGCGTGCAAATATACGTAGTCAACTACATATATTCAAAATAAAATGAAGAATTTAATCTTTTTTTATAGCAAAGATGGTACTTTAGGGGAATGCTGAAAAGTGATTGAAGTACTAAATTTCTAGAATAGCCCCGATGGGAACGGTATCCTTTTTCTGTCCGCCGCGGCGGACAGGAAAAGATATAGAGGACAGCGGGACTAAAGGTCTGGTGGAATGAAATTTATTTGCTCCTAAAAACAAAAAAACACCTCTAAAGATTATGTCCATAGGTGTTTTTAAAGTTGAAAGATTTCAATTATTTACTTTACATAGTTGGGAGAAACACAAGTTTCCCAGTAACTTACAATTGTTTTAATCATTTCTTTGATTTCTTTGTAGCCGGATGGCTTGACAAAAAATCCCTGAATAGATTTGGAATAAGCATCTATAACATGTTTTTGTTCTGCGCTTGTAGAAAAGAATAAATAAGGAATTGATTTGAGTCGTAAATCTTCATTTTGATGAATTTTTTCCCGCAATTCCATGCCATTTAATTTTGGCATATTAATATCAGAAAAAATAATAAAAGGCTCAATTTGTGTAGAGGTTAAGTATTCTAATGCTTTTTCACCTTCGGCAAAAAAGATAATTTCATTTTTATAATCAAGTTCTTTAAAGATATCAGTTAGAATTTCCTGATCGTCTAAATCATCTTCAATTATAATAATTGGGCCGCCTTTGTTCATTTATATTTTTTTCAAAGGTAGATGTTTTATTCTTAGCTATTTTTTGTTTTTATAATTTACTGATAATCAAATAAAAGCCTATAAAGAGTGTTTTGCTTTCATTAAGTCATTCTTTAAACACAATTCCTTTGCGAACTTAGAGCAAAGCGTAATTCACAATACTTTGCGAACTTTGCGTAATTCTTTGTGCACTTTGCGGTAAAATTTTCTTTGTCAAGATTGCGTTAGAAAAAGCTTTTTTAGCAATATTTATTCTCTACGAGATACATCCAATTGTATGCTATAATAAAAAAACACCTTTAAACATTACGTCTAAAGGTATTTTTAAAAATAAATATAGTAAGATAAATTATGACTCGGTGTTGCTCAGATCTTTTTTACGATAGACCAGATAAAATACTTGTGGTAAAACCGTTAAGGATAAAATCATACAGGTTATTAATCCGCCCACAATCATGATAGCCAATGGTTTCTGAACTTCGGAACCCATTCCGGTAGACAATGCTGCAGGTAATAATCCTAGCGATCCCATTAGGGCAATCATCACAATAGGACGAATTCTGGCGTAAATTCCGTTTGAGATGGCATCTTTTAAATGCATTCCAGCCCTCATGTTTTCTTTGATGATTCCGATGAGGACAATACTGTCGATGGCACTTACTCCAAAGAGAATAATAAAACCGATTCCGGCCGATATCCCGAACACGGTTCCTGTAGCCCAAAGCGATAAGAAACCACCAATAAAGGCGTAAGGCATTGCGCTTACAGCGACCAGAGTATCTTTGAAATTGCCAAAGTTGAAATACAGCAAACATAAAATCAAGATCAATACAACAGGAACGATCATAGCCAATTGTCGCGAAGCTCTTTCTTTGCTTTCGAATTCTCCTGCCCATTTCATTACATTTTCTTTAGGTAGTTTTACTTCTGCGGCAACTTTTTTCTGAGCTTCATCAATGGTACTTCCCAAGTCTCGTCCTTCGATACTAAAACCTACGGCAATATATCGGCTGTTTCCTTCTCGATAGATAAATGTTGGACCTGTTTTATATTCTACGGTCGCGATTTCTTTCAGCGGGACTTTTTTGCCATTCATAGTTGGAATAAGAATGTCTTCGATTTTTTCTTTTGAGTCACGATATTCTTTTTCGAAACGTAAAGTGATATCAAATATTTTTTCGTCATCATAAAACTTCGTTGCGGCCTGACCTCCAATGGTCATTCGGATCACGGCTTGCGCATCAGCGGTTGTTATGGCATAACGCGCCATTTTTTCGTCGTGAAGCTGAATCCTTAATTCGGGTAAACCAATATTCTTATAGACATTAATATCTTCGATTCCTTTTACATCTTTGATTGATTTGGCGACTTTTGCAGCCATGGCTTCGAGTTGAAAAAGGTCATTTCCGAATATCTTAATCACCAACGGACTTTTTACTCCGGCAACATATTCTTCGACATTATCCTGAATGGGCTGGCTAAATCCAAAACCAATTCCGGGATACACATCGAGTTCTTTTTTGATCTCGGCGATTAATTGTTCTTTGCTTATATCGCGTTTCCATTCGTCCTGATGTTTTAGTTCGATATGCAATTCGATATTAAAAAATCCAGTTGGATCTGTTCCGTCATTTGGTCGCCCGGTTTGTGTGAGGACAAATTTTACTTCTTCGAACTTCCTTATCTTGGCCTTCATTTCTTTGGTAAGTCGTACTGCTTCGTCCAGATTGATACTGTTAGGCAAAGTGGCTCTTACATAAATTGCTCCTTCATTCAATTTCGGAATAAATTCTGAACCATAAAAAGCGAACTTAGCACAACATATTGCTAGTAAACCTAAGAATGCATATAAGGTTGCTTTGCGATGTTTGGTACTCCATTTAAAAAGTTTAAAAAGATTTTCCCTAAAGAAACGCGAGATCATATTTTCTTTCTCTACAATGTTTTTCGTTAGCATGACTTTACACATTGCCGGAACATAAGTAAGGGATAAAATCAACGATCCTAATAACGCATAACTTAGCGTGAAGGCTAGGGGAGAGAACATTTTTCCTTCCACTTTCGTGAAAGAGAAAATAGGGAGCAGTGCCACAATTAAAATGATGAGGGCAAAGAAAATATACGTGGCTACGCTGCCCACGCTTTTCTTAATAAGTCCCATTTTACTCATATTGTTAAAGCGTTCCATTCCTACTTTATGCGCTTTCTTTTCGAGCGACACAAAAACCTGTTCGACAATAACCAAAGTTCCTTCGAGCAGTAATCCGAAATCAAGCGCTCCCATAGAAATCAAATTCGCAGGTAATCCCTGTATTCTCAACATGATAATAGCAAACAAAAACGAAAGCGGAATAACAGACGCCACAATCAATGAGGTTCTCCAGTTGTAGAGGAAAATAAACACGATTAGCGATACCAATAAAATTCCTTCGATAAGATTCTTGGTAACGGTATGTACCGTCGTGTCGACCAATTTGGTACGATCGATAAACGGAACTATTTTTACATTATCCGGCAGCACTCTTTCGTTCAGTTCCGCCAAACGATCTTTCAATCTCTTGATGACTTCACCCGGATTTTCTCCACGCAGCATAATCACGATTCCTTCTACCACATCATCATCGCCATCTAAACCTACCTGACCTAATCTTGGTTTGGCTGAAATTGAAACTTCGGCGACGTGTTTTACTAATATGGGCGATGATCCTTTGGTTTCGATTAAGATATTCCCAATATCTTCGACTTTATCAATCAGACCAACTCCGCGAACTACATAAGCCTGATCACCACGCTGAATTACGTCTCCACCCACATTTACGTTACTTTTAGAAACGGCTTCGTAAACATCAAGTGCAGATAAGTTGTAGTTTTCTAATTCGGTTGGATTGATTTTGATTTCGAAGATTTTTTCTTCCCCACCAAAACTCACCACATCGGCAACTCCGGGAACAGCAATGAGTTCTCTTTCGATTACCCAATCCTGAATGGCTTTGATTTCTTTAATAGGTAAATCACTTTTGATGATATACCTGAATATTTCACCCGTTGCTCCGGATGGCGGTTCAATATCAACATCGGCACCTTCCGGAAGATCTAATCCGTTAAGGCGATTTGAGGCATATTGCTGTGCGTAAAAATCCTCAACATCATCATCAAACAAAACCGTTACAACCGATAATCCGAAAAGCGAAATAGAACGTACTTCGGCTTTTTTAGGAATCGTGTTCATTTGTCTTGAAATCGGAAGTGTGATGAATTTCTCTACTTCTTCGGCACTTCGTCCGGGCCATTGCGTAATGATTCTTGCCCTTGTATTGGTTACATCAGGGAAAGCTTCGATGGGGGTATGGATATAGCTGACTATTCCGGCGACTAGTAATACTGCTGTCAGGAAAAAAACGATGAGGGAGTTTTTTAGCGAGAAAGCGACCAGTCCTTGTACAAATTTTTTCATATTTTGTATGGTGTTTATCCGTTTTTAGGGATAATTAGTTTTTTAATCGTTCGTGAATTAACAGTTGATTTTTAGTAATCACCATTTCACCTTCATTAACTCCTTTATCAAAATAAATCCAGTTGTTGTTTTTTATAATCGGATTCACTTCTCTGGTTTCGATCGTGCAATCGTTTTTATAAATCAGGATATGATCGCGATTGTTATCAAAAATGACTGCTTTTGCAGGAACGGCAGCAAGCATTTCGCCGCCTTTACTTTTATCGATAATGATATCGGCAGTCATTCCCGGTTTTAGTTTTAAGTTTTTGTTTTCCATTACAATTCTGGCTTTCAGAACATGTTCATCGGCATCAAAAACTTTAGCCATCATTTTTATTTTTCCTTTAAAAATTTCATCCGGATATGCTGGTGTGGTTACATCGACCAACATATTTTCGCTTACATTTTTTAAATTACTGGTGTATACATTGACCAAAACCCAGATTTCTTTGAGATCAGAAATAGTAAAAAGGGGTTCGCTGCCATCTGTAATCTGCATTCCGGGACTTATGTTTTTAGCTACGATATAACCTTCAGTAGGTGCTTTTATCAGGAAAACAGATCTTTCGCTGCTGGCGCTAAACATGGCAAGATTGGCTTTCACATTTTCTAACGAAGATTTTAAAACATCCAGTTCGCTTTGTGCCTGCATTAAATCTTTTTGAGAAGCGATTCCGTCTTCAAACATCGATTTGGTCGATTGTAAATTACGTTGAGCCACCGCTATTTGCGATTGAAACGATTTACTTTCAGCTTGCATACTGTTGAGTTCTGTACTTTTTATCTCGGCCAGAACTTGTCCTTTTTTGACATAATCACCCAATGAAAAAGTAGTTTTGGTAATAATCCCTTCAACAAGGCTGTTAAACTGCACTACATGATCTGCGTTATACGTTATATTTCCGGTAAGGTTTATCGATTCACTAACCGAACGTTTTTGAACAGGTTCGATTGTGATTTTTTCTTTTAAGTCTTTGTCGATACAAAATTTTTCCTCTTTTGTATCTTTGATTTCTTCTTTTTTGCCACATCCGTAAACGAGCATTAACCCAAGTATCGGGAGTAAAATAAGTTTCTTCATTATGTTTGTTATTATTTTTAGATAATTAGATTTTAATTGATTTCCTGACCCGCGATGTAGCGCAATTCTTCAAGGTTTTTATTCAGGTCTTTTTTAGAATTCAGCAGGATCGATTTGTTGTCTAAGTAAGCATCAACAAAATCAAGATATTCTAACATACTGGTGTTGCGCTGCATGAAGTTTTTGCGGTAGCTTTCCAGAAGTTTATCTAAATCTGATTCATAATTAGCCTCAACGCTTTCGTACAGTTTTTTGGTTACAATAAGATCTTCATAAGCTTGTAAAACCTCAGATTGTACGCTTATTGTTTTCTCTTCGGTCAATAATTTACCTTGTTCAATTGCTATTTTAGCCGCTTTTATATTTCCTTGGTTTCTATTAAAAAACGGAAGATCCAATGCAAAACCAAGTCCTACGAAATCATTCATCGTACTGGCACCACGATCGTAGCTAATGCCCAATGTAACGTCTGGCGTTCTCATTGCTTTTTCGTATTTGTACTTATTATCGTTGTAATCATTTCCTAACTTAATAACTTTCATATCAGGGCGATTTTCTATTGCCGAAGCCATAAGATTGCCTAAGTTGATATTTTCGATATTTTTATTGTCAGGAATAAAACCTTCATCTGTAAGTTGGATGTAGCTTGTAGCAGGCAGATTCATTAAAACCTTCAGTTCTTTTTGTAATGAATTGTTTTCTTTTTTTAAATCGCTGATTTCTTTTAAGAACTGCAGTTCAGATGCTTTTAGTCGAATGTATTCGCCACGGCCTATATTTCCCTGAGCGACCTGATTACCATATCCTTTTAGCATGGTTTGCATCGACGAAAGCTGTTTTTTGTAAACCGCTTCCTGAGCCTGAGTATATTGAAGTTCAGTAAGATTACCTCTAAACTCGATTTTTAGATTGCGTAAAAAGGTTTTAAAGTATTCTTTAGCGATATCAGCGCTCACTTTTTCCATCGCGATAAGCTTTTTACGTTTTCCGGCTGTTTGTACGAGTTGTTCAAGTTCTGCCGTAACCTGAGTAGTTTTACCAAAATTGCCCCACAAAGGAGGAACTTCCTGCGCTGTAGCATTGTGCCAGAGGTTAAGCTCACCAATCGTCAGGGTAGGATTCGGCCATAATTTAGCCTGAATCACCTGCGCATCGGCAATGTCAATGTTTAGTTTTTCCGAAAGAAGAGCAATATTCTTATCCAGAAACAAAGCCTCGGCCTGTGTTCGGGAAAGAACAATTGTATCGTTTATTGCAGTAATTTGTGCCACACTTTTGTGCGATACAATAACGAGTAGGGTTAAGAGTATACGTTTCAAATTAAGTTTGTTTTTAATATGATGCAAAGCTATCTACAGCATATTAAACCCTAATTTGATGTGTGTTAGAAAGGAGTTAGAGTTACATTAGAAAACGATTAGAGTGGCGGAAATAGTAAGGTTACCGTCGTTCCAACGTCTTTTTTGGATGTAATCGTAAAGTGAATATTATTTTGTTTGAAGATAATATTGGCCAACGAAAGCCCAACACCGCTGCCTTTTATATCATTGACATTTTTACCCCTGTAAAAGGTTTGTTTGATGAATTTTAAATCCTCTTCGCTAATGCCACCTCCGTGATCTTCAATTACAATTTTAAGCTGATCATTCTGTTGTAACAAACTTATTTTGATCGGATTTCCGTTAGAGTATTTTACGGCATTTTCTATAATATTGTACAAAGCAATCTTAATTTCGTTGCTGTTTCCTTTTATCGAAAGCAGTTTGTCATTGACAATTTCAATCGCAATTTGTATCTGAGAACTTTTTAACTGATACACATCTGGCAATTGATCGTTGATGTCCCAAACTAGTTCATCAACCCTGAAAATTTCATTGAGTTCTGTATTGTTTCTCAATCCCGAAAGCATCATCAGCGTGTTCATCGTATCTTCGATCTGATACACGTTTTCTAATACTTTTTCAGACATTTCTTTGTATTCGGCACTAGTTCTGTCCTTTTGTGCAAATACTTCCAGATTTCCGGAGATGGCAGTTAAAGGCGTTTTGAATTCATGCGAAACATAATTGATAAAGTTTTTCTGAATGATAAAAGTATCCGAAAGTCGCTTGAACAAATTATTATACGTTTCGATCAGTTCCTGAATATCATCTTTGGTATTTGGCGAAACAATATGGCGATCGAGCGACGAAGCTTCGATTTCATTTACCTGATTGATAATATTTTTTATCGGACTGTACGCCAGATTCGAAAGCAAACGGCTCACGATATATATCGTGATTAATCCGCTTATTAAAACCAAAATCATAATGATCAATAATCTGTTGGTAATGGTTTTAAACTCCTGATCGTTTTTCTTGACAAAAACCACAAAATCCCCCTGATTATCATGATAAAAACTTCCGAAATAGAAATGATGATTCGATTTAAAATTCAATTTTCGATTCTTACGAATGTAATCCAGTCTGTCTGTATTTATATTTTCATCGATTGTTTTATCACCGTATACAATTTCATTTTTATTATTATAAACACGCGAAATAATCTCAAGTGAATTTTCCCTGAATTGCTGTCCAATAATCAAATGCTGATTCTCCGGTAATTCATCTTTTTCCAGATAAAAAATTCCGGTTAACAAACACGTTTTCTGAAGTTCGTTAAAAATGATCTTTTCAGAATAGCCATAAAAAGACAAATACGTAATAATAGAAGCAATGACAAAGACAACGCTAAACGTAAAAGAAGATATTAAAGTAAACTTGTTGCGAATTTTCATGACTATTCTTTAAGCATATATCCGGTTCCTTTTATGGTATGGATGAATTTATGGTTTTGCTCGATTTTGTTTCTTAAATAAGAAATATAAACATCGACAACATTTGTATTATTATCATAATTAATGCCCCAGACTGCGTTTAAAATCTGAGTTCTTGACATTACCTTGTTTCTGTTTTCCAGTAAAAATAAAAGCAGTTTGTATTCACGCGGAGACAAATCGATCAATACATCATTTTCTGTAACCTTGTGTTCTTCAGGGTTTATGGCTAAACTTCCTAAGGTGTATAAAGTTTCTACTTTATCATAATTAAATTTAGTTCTGCGCGTCAAAGCATTTACTCTCGAAATCAATTCCTTAAAATGAAACGGTTTAACCAAATAATCATCGGCACCGGAATCCAGTGCATTGACTTTATCATCAGTATCGCTGAGTGCGCTGAGCATTAATATTGGAGTATGAATTTTCTTGAAACGCATCATTTTCGTGAGCTGAATTCCGTCGATTCCCGGCAACATAATATCCATCAGGATAATATCCCAGGTATCGTGCTGAAGAAGATCTCGTGCAATCTCGCCCGTTTCTGCCAGATGCACCGTAAAATTATTTTCTTCTAAACCTTTTATAATAAATTCGCTAATGCGTTTATCATCCTCAATGAGTAGAACATTCATAATCTAATATTGTTATAATTGGTTTTTGTATGAATCAGGATCTAAAGTTGAATATTCCTGATGAATTGTATTTTTAAGAGAAAATCAAAAATAGCAATTAATTATCGCAATCGCTGTTAAAATTGAATCTCGTAGGAAAAGAACAACTTAATTATCACCCATAATAATCCTGATAGTCCCAAAACTTCAAAAAGTGTAAGTCTTCTATTATTTAGTTTTTTATACCCCAATAGTCATCCTGAGCGTAGTTGAAGGATTATGAAAACAAAACTCAAATAAATCCTTTTGGAATTTGGAATTTTAAAATTTGGAATTTAAGTTTTTTTAGGAGCTATTCCTGCTGTCCTTCCAAATCTTTTCCTTGCTAAAGGAGCAAGAAAAAGGATTTTCCCTCCCATCAGGGCTAGTCAGTTGTTCCATAAGAAAATTTTATTTTTTAAAAGAAAAAACTGCTTTCATTTTTATACTAAGTAATTTAATTATTTTCTGAACGCTCATCCTATAAAATAATAATCCAAATTGACTTGAATCTTATATAATTTCAATTTAATTTTTAATAATAATTTGATTTTCAGTTAATTAACTTTTTTTAAAGAAATGTTTAACATCGTCTGTTTTCGCTGGCTGTATGGAATTACTAATTTTAACTAAATCAAAATTAATAACGTTTTAAAAATTAGAATTATGAAAAAGAATATAGCCATATTAGCAACAAACGGTTTTGAAGAATCAGAATTATCATCGCCTAAAGCCTATCTTGAAGAGCAAGGCTGGAATGCAGATATCATCAGTTTAAAATCTGGAACTATCAAATCCTGGAAAGACGGAAATTGGAGCAAGGAATATAATGTTGATGTAGTATTAGATCAGGCAAATGAAGCTGATTACGATGCTTTGGTACTTCCGGGAGGAGTTATAAACCCTGATTTATTGAGAAGAGAAGAGGCCGCAGTAAATTTTGTACGTTCCTTTTTTGAAAGTAAAAAACCAGTAGCGGCTATTTGTCATGGTCCTCAAATTCTGGTAGATGCTGATGTTTTAAAAGGTCGAAAAGTAACTTCGTTCTTCTCTGTTAAAAACGATTTAATAAATGCCGGAGCACAATGGGAAGACTCAGAAGTAGTCGTAGACAACGGATTAGTAACCAGCCGAAACCCAAATGATTTGCCCGCTTTTAATAAAAAAATGGTGGAAGAAATTAAAGAAGGAAAACATGAACGTCAGACTGTGTAGTTTCTTTTTACATTTATCATGTTACAAAAAATGCAAGATCAATTTTGGTCTTGCATTTTTTTTTAATTGCCAGTGTAATTATTTATGCTGTGTGAAGTCTCCTGACTTCGTACCTGTTCCAATGAGACATTATAAATCTAGATAGAAATGGAATATAGTGATGTGTACGAAGTCGGGAGACTTCGTACAGATCGAGGTAGAGCGAGCTTTAAGGGCAACATGAAACTCTTCAAAACGAAATCGACAATTTACAAAACAGCTTTTATTGGCTGAATGAATTAGCTGAGGTTTTAAATCCTTATTTGGATGTGGAGTAGAATTTTAAAATATGTATTTTATCAAAGAAAAACCTCGATTTTAGAAAGTCGAGGTTTTTTTTAGTTTAGATTATTTATCCTAATTTATCATGAAAGAGGTTGAAATAAATTAAGACAGTTTGAAAGTATAACGATTCAATTTGCTAATTAACAATTAACTTTAAATCATTAATTCTACCAGTAGAAAGTGTTACCTTAATAAAATAGATTCCATTCGGTAATCTACTTACGTCATATTTAATTTCTTTTTTCTCATCTTTATTAAATTGTTCGTCAATTTTTTTCCCTGTTGAATCCCATAATTGAAATTTAACAATTTCAGAATCATTAGTAGCTTTAATATTTACATATTGATTTGCAGGATTGGGATAAGCATTTACTTGTTTTAGACTTCCATTCTGAGAATTATAATAATCAGAAGTCCCTAAGGAAGGAATATTTATTTTTGTAACGTATAGCTCATTTCCGCTAATATCATTGCGCGCTCTAAAATATAATTTCTCATTACTTGTTCCTAATTCTTCTATTGCATCATATCCGTCAAATTTTTTGCCATTTATTATATTTATGTTTATATCTAAAGGCTTGTTCAAATTATTATTGATTAACCAAATTTTATGAGGAAACAATTCAGCTAAATATAGTAGATTATCATTGTAGCAAGTAAGATTCCTAATAGATATAAAATCCTTTGTATCAGATCCTGCAACTTTTTCAGTGATCTTATTATTACATCTCCATAATTCTTTATCGGTTTTATAAAAGTCCTGAACAGAGAAGTAAACATAATTACCGCACGTTAAAATATGATCGATATCAAGATTGGCGAGTGTTGGATGTGTTGCTCCATCAAATAATAAAACCGTACCTGCTGTAGTTCCATCTGTTCTATAAATTGCTTTATTAAAACTTTCGGGGCTTGTAGCAACAAAATATAATTCATTATTTAAAATTGTACTATATCGAATATCACTATCTACATTAACTGCAAAAGATTTGATATGATTTGTCCCAGCTGCTGTTCCATCTGAGATCCATAAATCATTTGGACCAGCATTAGTTACAGTTGTCGCAGCAAAAATCATTAATTTGTTATTTACCGTCTTTAAGGTTCTTATGTCATTTAAATTTAATATCTTAACTGTTCCGGATGCAGTACCATTTGTGCTCCACAAACCCGTACCGGTAATATCATTAGCAACAAAATAAATTATATTATTTAATTTAGTAAAGTATCTGGGATAGCTACCATCATTAAAAACACCAGTATCAGCTTTTATATCTTTTATCATATAAGTCCCAGACTCAGTTCCATCACTTCTCCATAATTCAAAGCCATGCACGCCATCATTTGCATAAAAATATAAAATATTATCTATTACAGTAAATTCTTGTTTTTGATTGTAATTTATCATACTGCTATTGATACCTGGATTTATATCTTTTATCATCACAGTACCACTTTCTGTTCCATCACTTTTCCATAATTCATAACCATGAATATTATCAATTGCGCTAAAAAACAAAGTACCATTTATTGCTTTCATTTCGGAGAGATCATCAATAGCTTCGTAACCAGGATTAATATCTTTAACTAATTTCGTACCAGTAATAGTTCCGTCGCTTTTAAATAACTGGCTTCCATATTCTTTTCCTCGTGCTTTAAAAAAGACATTACTATTGACAGTAGTAAATTTTGAAGAATTGCTGCTATTTGAATAATTTAGATCTTCAAATAGGGATGTTCCGGCAGCTGTTCCATCTGTACTCCATAGCTCAATTCCGTTTAATTCATTTTGACCAGTTAAAAAAGTAAGATTATGAATACTGATAAAGGTTTCTTTTAATCCTGAAATATTACTGGCTTTAACATTTGCTAATTCTATTGTGCCATTTAATGTCCCATCACTGACCCAAAGTTTTTTATCAGAGGAATTAGTACTGTTAGTATAAAATAGAAGTTTGTTATTTACTTTATCAACATGAAATTTTTCTATTGATATGGATGAAATTCCATCATTTATATCTTTTAATAAAATGGTACCATTTGATGTTCCATTAGTTTTCCATATTTCATCCCCATGTATATTATCGTTTGCAATAAAATAAACCTCATTATTAAATTCTATGAATTTATTACCATAGTTTAAGCTGCTATTATTTGTATTATTAATATTTAGTATCATTGAAGTTCCGGCTTCTGTTCCGTCACTTTTCCATAATTCGGTACCATTGATTCCATCATTAGCTTCAAAAATTATTATATTATTAAGTACGGCTCCATTTAATACTTGTGAACTTGAATTATTGCCTGTACGAATATCTTTTACTAATATGGTTCCCGATCCGGTCCCATCACTCTTCCATAACTCGAAACCTTTTATTCCATCATTTGCGAAAAAATAAAAGTTATTATTCATAATCAGAAATTGATTTCCGTAATTTAACGCTGCAAAAATTGGATTGATATTCTTAAGCATTGAAGTTCCGGCTTCTGTTCCATCGCTTTTCCATAATTCCATTCCATTTATACCATCGTTTGCAATAAAATATAAGCCATTATTAAAAACAAATAATCCATTTGGATTACTATCTCCATTAGGATTTATATCTTTTATCATATTGGTCCCAGGTTCAGTTCCGTCACTTTCCCACAACTCAATTCCATTAATATCGTTGGTTGCAGTAAAAAATAATTTTCCATTAAAAGATAATAAATTCGAAGGACCATTATAATCATCATTATTGTTAGGTCTTATATCTTTAATCATTAGTGTTCCGGATTCAGTTCCATCACTTTTCCACAGTTCCGTTCCATGAACGCCATCATTTGCTGTGAAATAGAGTATATCGTTTACTAAAACTAAATTACTTGGGTTAGAAGAATTCTGTCCGGGTTTAATATCCTTAATCATAACCGTTCCGTTTACTTTACCATTAGAATACCATAATTCTCTACCATATTTTTTAAAGTATCCATCTGTTGCAGTAAAATAAAATCCTGATGATGATGAAGTGAGATCCTGTGGAGTACTATCTTCATGAAAATTTAATTCGATTAAAGTTGCGTCTATTGTTTGAGCAGTTGAAAAAGTAAAAAAGGCGATTATAAAAAGAAGAGTATAGTTAAATTTCATTTATTTTTATGTTTTATGAAGACCTTAATTTTTTGTAAAAGTTTTTAACCAAATGTATTTATTTTTTTCTTACAAATTATCACAGGATTTTTTTATTTAGTAGATATTTATTACTAAATTTTTGAAATATGCAACATTGGGTTTAAGTCAAACTTTATCTTTTTACAGAGCATTTATTTTTTGATAAAGACTAGTTTTTTAGCCCCGATAGAAGTGGAAATCCTTTTGTGCCGGGGTTCGGCATAAAAGATTGGAATGATAGCAGGGAATAGCTCCTAAAAAAATAAGAACTTTCATTTAATTAAAAAGTTTAAAAAAAACATAACCACAAAGCCTGCCATTTCAACGCACGAGAAATCCTCGTAACTAACTCCGCATACAAAATCGTCAATCTTTGTCTAGTTACTCGTGGAGATTTCTCCTGCGTCGAAATGACAAAATTGGGGTTACTTTGCGTTTCAAGGGATTAATCTTGAAGGCTCGGGACCTTGCTAAAAAATAAATCATTCCTACGTAATTTTATAAAGAGTTCCGGGGGAACGGATTATATTGTATGGATGGATTTCAATCCATTCTACGCATGCAAAATCGTCAATCTTTGTCGAGCTTCTCGCGAGGATTTCTCCTGCGTCGAAATGACAACAATACGCGTAATAGTTAATTGCAAAACTTTGCGCCTTAGCTCCCGATAGCTATCGGGATTGCGAGATTAAAAAAACTCAGCGAATCTCTGCGCCATCTTTGCGAATCTCTGCGAAACAATTAAATATAAAAAAAAAAGGCAGCACTTTATCAGAGTGCTGCCCAAGAGGTAAATTGTAATCTACATTCTAAAATTAGATTTTAGAATGCCGCATTAAGCGTACAGTTTTTGGTAAACTACTATAAGAAAGCTAAACGCAGGTTATTCGTTTATGATATCGCCTTCTTTAGTTTCTTCGCTGGCAATTTTTACCAGTTTATCTTTCGGGTTCAAATCCCCGAATATTTCGATTTTATCGTCGATTTCTCTTCCTTTTTTCACATCAACTCTCGTGGCTTTGTGGTTGATTACTTTGATCACATACAAACCTTCGGCAGAACTCACTAATGCTGATTTTGGAACTACAAATGTGCTGTCTTTTGCGTTAAGCGGCAGCAGCACTTCGGCAACCATTCCTGGCAATAAGTTTTTCTTAGTATTGTGTACGTCCATTTCAACTCTTTCAGATCTTAGTTTTAGATCTAAAGCTCCTGACATTCTGGTAATTGTAGCTTTAAAAGTTTCCGGTAATGATTTTACATTAAAACTCATTTCGTCGCCATTGTGTAAATATCCTGTATAAAGTTCCGGAACAGAAACTGCCAAACGCAATTTATCTTGTTGCTGAATCGTCAATAAAGGTAAATCAGATCCTTTTCCTGCCGGACCAACAAACGTTCCTAAATTGACATTTCTTGCTGCTACAACTCCGTCAAAAGGAGCGCGGATTTCAAGATAACCTCTCATAATCGACACTTCTTTATGGGCGGCAACTGCGGCCTGATATTGTGCGTAATCAGAGTTTTTCTTTCCGTTGGCCATTTCTAAATCGTTTTTAGAAATCGTTCCTTCGACTTTGCTCGTTTCGTACAAACGGTTGTAAGTACTTTTGGTCGTAGCATAAATAGCTTCCATCGATTTTAGTCTTGATTCGGCAGCAGCCAGTTGAGAACTGATTTCCGGAGCTTCAAGAACGATCAAAAGCTGTCCTTTTTTTACTTTGGTACCAATATCTACTTTTAGCAATTTTACAAAACTGCTTACTTTTGCGTACAAATCTACTTGTTGAAAACCGGTTAATTCGGCTGGCAAACGCAATTCTGTTGTTAGCTTTTCTTTTTCTAAAGAAAATGTTTCTGTTTTAGGTTCAATTTCGGCAGTAACGGTTTCTTCTTTCTTAGAATTACAACTAGTTAGAAAAAATACGGCTACAAAAAATAATGCGGTCGATTGTATAATGTTATTTTTCATTTTTCGGATTTAATGATGAGATATAATGGATGCTTTCTTCGTCTTCAGGATCTAAAGAAACAGATTGTGTTGTTGTTTTTTCTTGTGCCCAGGCAAAAATCAATGGCAAGATAAGCAATACTGCAAAAGTCGAAAATAATAATCCGCCAATTACAGCTCTACCTAACGGAGATACCTGATCGCCACCTTCGCCATGACCAATGGCCATTGGTAACATTCCCGCAATCATCGCAACTGATGTCATGATAATAGGACGAAGCCTTAAAGCCGCGGCTTCACGAGCCGATTCTAACGCGTTTCCGTTCTTTTTACGCAACTGTTCTGCATTCGTAACCAATAAAACGGCATTCGCGATCGAAACCCCAACCGACATAATGATTCCCATATACGATTGTAAGTTTAGCGTAGAACCAGTAATGGTAAGCATTAATAAGGCTCCTAAAACTACAGCAGGAACTGTGGTTAGAATTACTAACGAAACTTTGAACGATTGGAAATTAGCGGCTAACATTAAGAAGATTACAAATATGGCAACCAATAATCCTACCTGTAAACTGCTTAATGTTTCTACCAATACTTTACTCATTCCGATTGGAGTAATGAATAACCCCCTAGGTAATTCTCCCAACGAACTGATGGTTGCATCCACATCTTTTACTGCCGTACCTAAATCGGTCTGGCTAATGTTGGCTGTAACGGTAATGTATGGCATAGCCCCTAAATTGTCATTTTCACCACTTACAAATCCGGGTGTAATTTTGGCAACGTCACTTAAAACAGGACGAAGCGAGTTTTTTAATACCGGAATTTCTCCAATATCAGTTTTACTCTTCATCTGATTCAACGGAACCTGAACCTGAACATTATATGATAATCCGGCTCTTTCGTCTACCCAGGTATTTTTCTCTGTATATCTTGATGATGAGGTCGAAGCTACAAGCGATCTCGAAATATCATTCATATCTACGCCCAATTCGGCAGCGCGGGTTCTGTCAATATCAATATTCATTGCAGGATAATGAATAGGCTGACCAATTTGTACGTCTCTGAAATAAGCAATCTTTTTCAGTTTTTCTACAATTTGAGTAGCATATAATTCATTTCGTTTTTTGTCTTTTCCGGCAATACGAACTTCGATAGGAGTAGGGGAACCCTGACTCAAAACTTTATCCGTTAATTCGATTGGTTCAAAAGAAAGTTTTACATCCGGAAGCACTTTTTTAATTCGGGCTCTAAAGTCGTCCTTAAAGTTGTCCATATCGGTGTGATATTCTTTTAAACTCACCTGAAATACTGCTTCATGCGAACCTGCCATGAACAAATAAATAGGGTTAATCGAGAATAACGAAGGGTGTTGTCCTACATATACAGACGAGATTCCGATATGTTCTTTACCCACCATTTTTTGCAATTCTTTCAAAACAATGATTGCTTTTTCTTCGGTACGCTCTAAACGGGTTCCGTCGGGAGCACGCATTCTTAACTGAAACTGACTTGAATTTACTTTCGGGAAAACATCTTTTCCAATGAAATTAATAAAGACAACCGCCAAAAGCGTAATTCCAACCAGATATATTATAGCTGTTGCTTTTTTATAAGGAAACAATCGGTCCAGCGTTCGCATAAAACGGATTCTGAAACGCTCGAAAGCACCAATCTTTCCATTATTGTCGATATCCTCTTTTGCGACCATGGCTTTTTTCTGCGTGATCAGATCTTTTTCAGATTCCGGAGTTAATCCGCAATCGTTAAACTCTGCTTCATCATCGGTAATATTAGGTCCATGTTCGTGTTTTGGATGTGCTTTCATTAGCCAGTTCGCCATTACGGGAACAAAAGTCTGAGAAAGTAAAAACGAAATCACCATCGAGAATCCAATAGCTAAAGCCAAAGGCAAGAACAACGCTCCGGGAATACCCACCATGGTAAACGCCGGTGCAAATACCGCCAGAATACAAAGTAAGATCAATAATTTTGGCAATGCAATTTCCTGACACGCATCCCAAATGGCGAGTGCCTTGGGTTTGCCCATGTCGAGATGCTGGTGAATATTTTCGATGGTTACCGTACTTTCATCCACCAAAATTCCAATCGCCAATGCCAATCCGCTTAAAGACATTAAGTTGATCGTTTGCCCGAATAATTTAAGGAATAAAACTCCTGAGATAATCGAAATTGGAATCGTTAAGATTACAATCAAAGCCGCACGTTTATCACCAAGGAAAAGCAATACCATCAATCCGGTTAAAACCGCTCCAATAATACCTTCCGTAATCAAACTTTTTACCGAGTTAATTACATAAACCGACTGGTCAAATTCATACGATAATTTTACGTCTTCGGGTAATGTGCTTTGAATTTTAGGTAATTCGGCTTTTAATTTCTGAACCACATCCCAGGTCGAAGCATCTCCGGCTTTTGCAATACTAATATAAACCGAACGTTTTCCGTTTACCAAAGCATAACCTTGTGTAATATCGGCACCATCTTTTACAGTGGCAACATCGCCTAATTTTAAGTTTTGAACGCTTCCTTTAAACAACGGAATGTTTTCGAAATCCTTAACTTCTTTGATCGTATTATTGGTTGGTGTAATGTAGTTGACATCGCCCATTCTTACGTTTCCTGACGGAGCCGTCTGGTTGTTGATACGAATAGCTTCAACCACCTGATCCGGTGTCATATTGTGCGAACGCAATAAATCCGGATCTACGTTAACCTCGATAGTTCTTGGGCTTCCGCCAAAGGGTGCCGGCGATAATAAACCCGGAATCGAAGTAAACGAAGCACGAACATAAACGTTGGCTAAATCCTGCAATTCATTGTTTGATCGTATTTTACTGCTCAAAACCAATTGTCCAATTGGCAATGAAGAAGCGTCAAAACGAATGATAAACGGAGGCTGGGTTCCCGGGGGGAACGCCGCCTGAATCCTGTTCGAAAGTGAACTCAATTCGGCTGCAGCCTGAGCCATATTCGTGTTTTCATAATAGGTTAATTTCATGATCATTAACCCCTGAATGTTTTTGGTTTCTACCGATTTTACACCATTGGCAAAAGGTAAAATGTTGACATAAGTCTTAGCAAAATAAGCTTCCATCTGGTCTGGCGTGTAACCTCCAAAAGGATGCGCAATATAGATAACCGGCAGGTTCATTTTTGGCAGGATATCTACCTTAATGTCCTTGATGGCACCAATTCCGAAGAAAAATAGACCCGCAACCAATACTAATATGGAGATGGGTTTGCGGAGTGCAAAACGTATTAAATTCATTAGGATCTAATTAAAATTCATTTATAAATAAGTCAAAATTGCCTGTCGCTGCTACTTTAAGCAAAAACGATTGCCACACATTATTATTCACGATATCACGGTCGATTTCGGCACGATTTAGCGTGTATAAGGTTTGTGTAATATCAGTAAGATCAGTCAAACCATTTTTGTATAAAGTCGATTTTTGCAAATACGCTTTCTTAGCTGCATCGACCTGAATTGGTGCTTCGGCAAAGTTGTCAAGTGTAATTTGTATTTTATCTTCGGCTAGTTTCAATTGCGATTTTAGTTCTCTGTCTGCCTGATTGTACTCTTCCTGTAAACCTTGCGAAACATATTTTTGGGCACTTACTTGTTTGCTCATTCTAAACGGAGTCGTTAAATTCCAGCTAATTCCAATTCCGACTAAGTAATTCGTACGATCGGGATTTACGCCATCCCAATAATTTCGGGTAAAAGCAGTCTGATCTGTCGCATAAGCCGAATCAAATCCGGAAGCTCTGGTTTGTAAAACTCCAAAAGCCGTCATTGTTGGGTAATAAAAGCGTTTGTATAGTTTAACTTGTTGATTACTATAATCAATTTTCGTTTTGTATAATTGTAATAAAGGATGTAAACTGTCTGAAGTTGCAGTTCCTCTTAAAACCTCTTTTGGGATATCATTTACAAATAAAGTATCTGTTACGAAATCCTGAGGTGCAACCCCCATCAAGTCAACCAGTTTACTGTTTTGTTCCTTCACGAAATTTTTAGCAAGATTCAAAGAAATCTTGGCTTTTGAAACTTCGGCTGTAGCCAATGTAGAATCGACTCCTGCTAATAATCCGTTTTTAACGCGGGCTACGGCAGTTTTCTTGAAAATTTCGGCACGGCTTAAATTCTTTTGCTGTGAAATCAATAATCTTTGGCTGGCCAATAAATTGAGGTAAGCAGCAGAAATTTTAATTTCCTGTTGAAATTCTTCCTGTTTCAAATCCTTTTCTTTGGCCTGAACATCAATTTTAGATAAGTTGATTTTTTCCTGTATTTTTCCAAAAGTGAAAAAATCCCAGTTCATGTTGACCAAATAAAGCGCACCAAAAGCCGAATTCCAGTTTTGTTGCGGTAACGGCAATCCTGATGAAGCAACTCCTAAACCGCCAAAACCATACAGAGGTCCGTTTTGTCCGTTTACAGTTCCGTAATCCTGTTGTGCTGATAAGTTAAGATTGGGTAAATAATCGCGCTTAGATTGTTTGAGCGTCTCGCGTGAAGCATTGGTGTAATTGTTTTTTGCTTTTATGGAACCGTAGTTTTCTAAACCTGTTTTTATGGCTTCTTTTAAAGACAAGGTTTGTGCATAACTACCACAAGCAAAAATCAAGAAAACTAATAAAGTAATTTTTCTGAAGTACATAAAATTAGTGGTGTGAAATTGATACAACAAAATTATTTTACTTAAGCTGATATATGTCATCTTAAATGATGTACTACGATAATAAATGACCAATTGAATTCGTCATTTTTTGGAAATATAAATTAAATATTTGTACGTACTTTGTAAACTATTTAAGTATTAAAAATGAATATAAAATTGGATAACATATTGGATAACAAATGGTGGCAGGAAGTTGCCGTTGTTGCCTTTTCATTTACGATTTATACGTTAAAAAATGACTGGATGTTATTTAGTTCGTTTACTTCCATATTAATGGGAGTTTTTTTCTACTTAGTTTTATACATGCACGCCCAATTCAATCGTTTCTTTCTTTTGCCTATATTATTCAAAACCCAACGTCCTGTAACCTATATCATTTTAACTCTTTTTGGCGTATTTGTCTTTTCGGTGGTTTTGTACGAGATCACAATGCTCAATATGTTTAGCAATTGTCATCTCTATCAAAACTCCCATCAAAGAAGTTATGCGTATCAATTGGCAAGTGTTTTAGGAACTTTGGTTTGTATTTTGAGCCCAATAATTGTATTTAAATTCTACAGGATTCACAGGAAAAAAACAGATGAAACGTTGTTGTTTAACGAAATGCAGCTGAACTCTCTGAAAGGACAATTAAATCCTCACTTTTTATTCAATACCTTTAATACCCTTTATGGAATTAGTCTGGAGTTTCCGGAGAGAACCCCTGATTTGATCATGAAAGTATCGCAGTTAATGCGTTATCAGCTGGAAAGTAATAGTAAAAAATGTGTTTCTCTTGAGGATGAACTGGAGTTTATTAACAGTTATGTACAGCTCGAAAAAGAACGTGTTGGATATCGATGCGAAATAACATATGATTTTAAAATCGATAATGAAAATGCGTATAAAATTTCGCCGATGCTGTTGATTGCTTTTATCGAAAATGCTTTTAAACACGGAACCTGCGCGATTGAAAAATGTTATGTCAGAATTTTTATTACTGTTGAAGAAGGACAATTGCATCTTCATGTAGTGAATTCAATTCCTACGAAAAAAACAGATGTGGTTTCTACCAAAATTGGCTTAAAAAATACGATAGAACGTTTGAATTTGATTTACGGAAAGAACTATAAATTAGACATTCAGGACGATAAGAACACTTACATTGTAGATTTTAAAGTACAATTGAAAAAGTTTGTAGAATGAGAGAATCCAAAAAATGTATAATTGTAGATGATGAACCCGCAGCGCATTATGTGTTAGCGAATTATATCAAGCAAAATCCACAATTAGAACTGGCTTTTCAGGGCTATAATGGTATTGAAGCGATGGATTATCTTCGTGAAAATCCCGTAGATTTGATGTTTTTGGATATAAATATGCCTGAAATATCAGGAATGGAATTGTTAAAGATTCTTCCCACTCATCCTAAAACGATTCTAACAACAGCCTATTCTGAATTTGCTCTCGAAAGTTATGATTATGGTGTGATTGATTACCTTTTGAAACCTATTTATTTTCCAAGGTTTTTAAAAGCAATTGATCGTTTTTTTGCCACCGAAAATGTAAAACCCAAAACAGAAGAAACAGTTGTAAACTCCGTTAGCGTTAAAGTTGATGGTTATTTGATGAATGTCGAATTAGACCAGCTTTTGTTTGCGCAGAGTTTTGGTAATTATGTGAAATTGTATACGACCAAAAGAACCTATCTGGCCTCGATTACGACAAGCGAACTGGAGAAATGTCTGCCGGAGAAAAATTTCATGCGTATTCATAAATCATACATTGTAGCGCTGGATAAAATTGAAACAACAGATAAAGATTTTGTTGTCATTAAAAACGAAAAATTACCCGTTGGGATTACCTATAAAAGAGAATTATCCGACAGGTTAAAAAAATAAAACCCGAAATAAATAAGTGCTTACTAATTCAATTATTTAAAATGAAAGCCTGCAATGATTTTCTTGTAGGCTTTTTTATTTTTACTCGGGTTTTATTATAAAATTATTATGCTACTTTTTGTTTCCAGATCGATAGATTTACTCCTTTAAAAATAAGCCATAAGCTGAATGATAATTCAGCGAGTAAACATGGCATTAATAAAGCAATACTAGAAAATTGTGGTGCAAGTATTAATACAAAACTGTTCGTTAAATAACATATTCCTGCAACTGTCATTAAAACGCCAATTGTTTTAGGAAAGTATACTGATCTAAAAATTAAATATCCTTCAAGAAGACAGACAAACCCAAAAAAGATCAATCCAATGCCGAAACCAAAATCATGTAGCTTGATGGAAAGATAAGATAGTGTATGCAACTGATCCGGAGTAAAAGATTTAAGATATTCTGCATCTCCCAAAAAGAATAATGCAGCTAAAAGATTTAATTTATTGAGTACCAAAACTGCGGTTTGTATCAAATTAAAAGACAAGTTAAGTAAGGCCAGTTTCTTACTTACCGGTTTTAAAAGGTAATACAGAATGATCATTACGGGCAAATCGCAAATATGCATGATCAGATCAGCTGTAATTCCCATTTTCCATAAAAAATCAGCATGCATTATATTGTTTGCAGTTGCATTGGCATCTCCGGAAACAAAAAGTTTATTTCTAACAAGAGCTTCAGCACCAATTCCCATCAAAATAATAACCAGATATAATATTCCGGCTATACGGGCATAAAGTTGTGGTGAACTTTCGAAATTCTTAAAACTAAATCTCATTGTTTTGTGGTTTTGGTTTTATATAAGACGGCTTATTTAGGATAATGTTACTCTTTCTTTTAACATTTTTTTTCAATTTCATATTTACTTCAAAATAAAGTAGTAATTTTAATACGTTATTTTAAGGATTGTTGATTTAAAACCATAATGATGAAAAACCTTTTCTTTATTATTACCTTTTTATACAGTAGTTTTTTACTAGGACAAAATGGAACTTCTCCAGATAAAATCGTTACTCCGCCAGAAAAAGTATTGTTTACTTTTCAAAAAGAATATCCAGGGAAAGTTCCGGTATGGAACCTGAAATATGTTGGTGACGATGATGATGAAATTCGTTACGAGGCAAAATTTAAAACAAATGCAATGACAGAAGCGCTGGCAGTTTATGATAATCTGGGTGTTTTAAGAGCTTTTGAATCTCAAATTCCGCTTAGCAAACTCCCTCCAAAAGCGCAGGCCTATTTAAAGAAAAATTATCCGGCCAAAGCCATCAAAGAAATTGCCGTCGTGGTAGACGATAAAAATAAAACCACCTATGAAGTAGGAATACAAAAAGACTCCAAATTTTATGATGTTGTTTTCGATAAAAACGGTGGTTTTGATGTAATCGTCGAAAAAGATTAAATCTGGAATACTTACTAACTCAATATATTTCTAAATGAAAAACCCGATAGATTTTTTAATCTGATCGGGTTTTGTTTTATGTTAAGAACCAAATCTAACAGGTTTGATTCTTATTATTTATCTAATAATTTTTAATTCACAATTAATAATTTATTAAAGCATCATTCCACCAGAAACCTCAATACGCTGAGCGTTTACCCAACGAGCTTCTTCGGTACATAAAAAGGCAACAACACCGCCAATATCATCCGGTAAACCCACTCTTCCTAAAGCCGTTACTGATGCAATTTGCTGATTCATTTGCTCGTTATCACGAACAACTCCGCCTCCAAAATCAGTTTCGATTGCGCCTGGAGCAACCACATTTACTTTGATTTTTCTAGTCCCTAATTCTTTTGCCTGATACTTAGTTAAAGTCTCAATTGCGCCTTTCATAGCTGCATAGGCCGCATAACCCGGGAAAGAAAATCTAGCTAAACCTGTAGAAATATTTACAATTCCGCCGCCGTCATTCATTACGTTTAATCCTTTTTGTGTTAGGAAAAAAGGCCCTTTAAACTGAATATTTGTCAATTGATCAAATTCTGCTTCAGTTGTCCCGACGAATGAATTGTGAATTCCGATTCCGGCATTGTTTACTAAAAAGTCAAATTTATCTGTTTTAAAAGTAGATTTTAAAACGTCATTTACGTTTTTGAAGAAAGAATCAAAAGTTCCAGTTTCAGCCACATTTAATTGAAGTGAAGCTGCTTTCTGGCCTAAATTTTCTATTTCTTTAACCACCAAATCGGCTTCGTCTTTTTTGCTGTTGTAGGTTATAATTACGTTAATTCCTTTTTTAGCAATTGCAATTGCCATGTTTTTCCCTAAGCCTCTGCTTCCGCCTGTCACAAGCGCTATTTTTGTATTTACTGCCATTTTTTTAAATTTTAGATTTTAGAATATAGATTATAGAATATAGATTGTTGATTATTTAAAATATTGCCACAGATTAAAAGATTAAATTGATTAAAAAATCTGCTCAATCTGCGTGAAAAAATTAAACACATAGAAAACATAGGTTTTTAACACATAGCTATGTGTTTTTAGGTTAATGAAATGCCTTTTTTAAGCATTCCGACTAACTATGTTTCTGTGTGTTTAAATTCAGCCACAGATTTGTAATTTTTAATTCTCAATTTTTAATTAATTCCCGTGTAATGCATTAAACGACGCTTTTAATTCCGGAACACTAGCATTTAATCTCGTTTCGCTGGTTCCAAAAGTAAGTTCGCTTTTTCCTTCTTTCAATTGTTCAAAAATTGAAACAATGAAATCATTTACGCTTGGATGCATATCGTGTAATCCTGCGCCGCCAAGGTCTGTATTCAATGCCGGCGGAATAATTTCGATGACTTCAATATTTTTTGATTGTAATAAATGGCGAAGTGAAAGTGTAAACGATCTAAAAAACGCCTTTGTAGCAGAATAAACGGGAACTTTTGCAAAAGGAGAAAATGCCAGTCCGGAAGTTACATTCATTACAGTTGTCAGCGATTTTAATTGAATAAACAATGACGTTAAATGCAATGGCGCTTCAATATTGGTTGTAACTTCACTTTTCATACTTTCGTAGAAATCAGAATCAGTAATTGATACCCATTTTTGAATTCCGGCATTATTGATTAATACGTTTAAATCAGGATGATTTTCTTCGATCCATTTAAAAAGAGCAATTCGTTCTTCTTCTAATGATAAGTCGCATACTTTTGTAATAACCGAAGGAAATTTTGCTTTTACTTCATTCAAAACAGATTCACGTCGACCGCAAATAATTACGGTATTGTTTTCCTGAATAAATCGCTCAGTAAGTCCAAGTCCGATACCGCTTGCACCGCCTGTTATTAAAATTTTGTTGTTTGATAAATTCATCTTTTCGATCTTTTAAATTGATAAGACAAAGGTAGGGGTGAGGCAGCATTGGGAAATTGTAAATATCAAACCGATGTTTGCGAAATTCAAATCAGAGGGAAATTAAATTCCAATTTTTTTTGAAATTCCAAATTCCAAATTCTAAAACGTAATGCGAAACTTTGTCAAAGTTTTAAACTTTGACAAAGTTCTATTGAAACCTGAAACCTGAAACCTGAAACCTGAAACCTGAAACCTGAAACCTGAAACCTGAAACCTGAAACCTGAAACCTGAAACAAAACAACCTAACTTCTAAAAGCCAAAGGTGTCAACGACGTTTGTTTTTTAAAGAAATTAGAAAAGTGCGCCAATTCTTCGAAACCTAGAGAAAAAGCGATCTCAGAGATGTTCCAATCCGTTTGCTTTAAAAGAATTTTGGCTTCGTTTGTCAATCGGCTGCTGATTAATTCGGTTGTGGTTTTTCCTGTGTTTTCTTTTAAAACCTTATTTAAATGATTGACATGAACCGATAAACGAGATGCAAAATCTTTTGCGGTTCTTAATTCTAATCTTTGATTTGGAGATTCTATGGGGAATTGTCTTTCCAATAATTCAGCAAATAAAGAAGAAACTCTCGCTGCCGAATTATGTTTGGAATAAAGCGCTGTTATCGGTTGTAATTTTTGTCCGAAATGAATTAACTCTGCTACATAATTTCGGATCAAATCATATTTATAAATGTAATCTGAGTTGATTTCTTTTTGTATTTTATTGAAAATCAAAGCAACTTCTTCGACTTCTTCGTCAGACAATTGAAAAATAGGATAACCGTCTGAAGCAAAAATAGGAAGTTCATCCAGATCGATTCCGCTTTTATTTTTGGATAAAAATTCACTGGTAAAAACACAAAACTGCCCGGATTGATTGGTGTCTTGCGGAACATAATTATACGGAATTTTGGGTGTAGCGAACAGAAGACCTTGTTTTTCGATTTCGATTATTTTATCTGCATATTCAGATCTGTTTTTTCCTCTAATTAAACTTATCTTATAATAAGCTCTTCTGTCATAAGGCATTATTGACTTCCCCTGCATACGTTCTAAGAGTTCTTTAATGTCAAATACATTAAAATGCCCAATTTCTTTTTTGATGTCATTGGGTAATAATGAACTTGGTTCCACAGAAGAACCATCGGTGATGTCCTGATAAAATGAATCGAGTGATTTCATAAGATGAATTGTAAAATTCAAATATACGAAAAATAGATTTTAGTTTCAGGTTCTTTGCTTTGGATGGATTTAACCACAAGGGTTTTACGCAATGTTCGCAAAGCTGCATTATTTAATCTCGCAAAGACGCAAAGTCGCAAAGTTTATTTTCTTTGCGACTTTGCGTCTTTGCGAGAAATTACTAGCGCCCTTTGCGTAAAACCGTTGCGTACCTTGCGGTTAAAAAAGGCTCCCCTGAATTAATTCTGGCTGAGGATTACTGCCAAAAGGAAAAGTTTCTAAGATAAAATATTGTCTTTTAATGGGATCAAATTCTCTTAATATAATCGCATCACATAAAAACTCCATATTAATTGTAGTAAATAAATCACGGGCAATTTGGATGTTTTCAGGCGCTAGATTTCGTCCTATTGAAATATGAGGATCGTCACTTCTGTCTTTACTGGAAATGAGAAGTGCTTCCTGAATTTTTTTCATCATAGGTTTTAAGTCTGCTTTAGAATTTTCACTTGGAGATATAAAGAATGCCCGACTTTCCTCATAAGCGTCAAAATGATCTAAATGAATTTGAACAGGAGTTAAAGCGTCAGCGATTTTAAAAAGTTTTTGTATGTTCTTAGCAAGTTGATTTTCATTTGCTTTAAATCCACCAATTGTAATATGTGCGACAGAATTGCAGCTGCCGTACCATCCAATTCTATTGAATAATTCTAATTTTAGTTTTTTAATTATCTCAATTCCATCTTCTGAAGGATGAAAAACAACTGAATATTTCTTTTCCATTACATCTGCTTTTCTGCAAATTTAAAATTTAAATTTCATTGTCAAATTCACGTAAAAATAATCTTCGTCCAGAATGGATTAAAATCGATCCCTACAAAATAAATCGAACCTCTAGTTCTTTAAGCTGATGTGTTTTATGTTATTATTAAAATTTAAATTGAGCAGTCAAAGCAGCATAAAAATAATCTTTTCCAGTACCAACTTCTTTTAAAAATGACCCTGCATTAAACCAGCCCGTTTCTAAGGTTAAAGATAGAAAATCGTTAGCCGAATATTCTAAATTTGAAATTAACTGCGAACCTATAAAACGTTCTGTTGTATTTTCTCCAGAATATAAAAGCTGCATATTTGGTGCATATAAACCGTCACTTAATGTTTGTCTCCAAAAAATATCATAGTCAAATCCCAGTTCTAGTTTGTCACTTAAACTTAAACTAATGGATGGATGAATATCAATTAAATTAGAAGGACCAATTAAAGCGACTAATCCAAAGTAAGCGCCTCTTGGGTACAAAGGATTAAAGGTTTGTAAATGATTGTCGCCGGAATTTTTGTCGCCTGAAATAATCTCTGTTTTAAGGCCTATTTCTGGTGTAAATTTTATGTTTTCAAAAGTATAACAGGCAAAAGATGAAAGTGTCCAGGCTGAAATTGTTTTTTGATTTAGCGTTCCAAATTGATACAATCCTTCAAAATCATATTTCCAGTTTCCTTTGTTTTTCCAGATTCTGGTTCCAATAGATTGTCTGTTTTCTTCGCCAACTGCGCCATCAAAAACGGCTCTTTTTTTCCATAATCCTAAATAATACAAATCGATATTTTGGATAAGAGGCACTTTGTGTATGACTGTATAATTTCCCCAGAATTTTGCATTTTCATTAAAGTTATCATTGAAAGTGCCAGGGTTATTAGCAATTGGATGTGTATAAAATGCATCGGTCTGCCAATTGTTTTTTTTGTAAAATAATTTTACCGCGTCAAAAGCAAGTCGGCTGTTAGGGCCTTCACGAACCGCGATCAACCGCTGTGAACCATAAGACATTTCCTGTCTTCCGGAACGTAACGTTAATCGTCCGTTTTCGGTATTAATAAAATCAATATCCAGAAAAGCCTGATGAAAATCTAATTCATTTTGATCAACGGGACTTGGATCTGTTTTACTGTTTGCCAGACTGCTTTGCAATTCGACAAAAGTCCTGAAAATTCCCAAATGAACATCAGCATGCAGAAGATAACGAGAAAGTAAGTAACCATCGCCTTCATCAGAATCATCTCCCCATTTATCATTTACAGTGTAGGTGTATTGAAATCTCGCTTCGCCGCCAATTGAGGCATAATAGTTACTGTTTTGACTCAGCGGAATGTATTTTATTTTTTCGTACCAATTTCTCGTAGAATCTTTCAAATACGTTACATTATCGTCATATCGAAGCTTTTGAAAAACTGGTCTTTGCTGTGCATTTGCAGAAAAAAAGATTCCCAAAAGCACCAATAATCGGATTGTATTTTTCATTTTTAGTTTTTTTGATAACCTCCAAAATAATTAACCGGGCTCCAATCCGGAATCGCTTTTGGTTTTTCGTTTGCAAAGGTTCTAAAGTCATTATCGGCATAGATAACCTTCCCGTTTACGACTGTCAGTTTTGATTCGATGTTTAAGATTTTTTCTTCGGCTGTATTGAAATAGTCTTCAGAAAGAATCGCAAAATCAGCTAATTTATCTTTTGCCAGCATTCCTCGGTCTTTTTCAATATTGATTAACTGTGCGCTTCCGTATGTGAATAATTTTAAAGCAGTCGTTCTGTCTACGATATTTTCGTCATTCATATATTTTAAACCGCCTAAAGTTTTTCCGGTTGTCAGCCAGTATAAACCTACCCACGGATTGTAACTTGCTACACGGGTTCCGTCAGTTCCCATTCCAACTTTAATGCCTAGTTCTAAAATTTTCTTAAGAGGAACTGTATTTGCCGCAGCGGTTTTTCCGTATCTTTTAATGAAGCTTTCTCCCTGATACGCCATTCTGTGCTGAATCGCCAATCCGCCGTTTAAGGCTTTGATTCTTTTTAAATTTTCTACAGAAACTGTTTCTCCGTGATCGAAAAACCATAAAAGTCCGTTTAATGGAGTTTCTTTGTTGATTTCTTCAATAACATTTAAAAATCTTGTAATGCTTTCATTATAAGTAGCATGAATTCTAAAAGGCCATCTGTTTTTAACTAATAAAGATAAAACTTCTTTTAATTGCCCTTCCATTGCCGGGCTTAATTCCGGTCTTGGTTTGTCGAAGTTTTCAAAATCGCCGGCACTCATAACCAGATTTTCTCCTGCGCCCTGAACATGATATTCCACTTTATCAGCATGGTGATCGTCGTCACAGCCTTCGCCAATTTCAACCGTCTGCATCCATTTGGTATAATCGTTTAGTTCTGTTCCTGCTTTTTGTGCAAACAAATAATAAGGCATTCTAATGGTTAAATCGCTGTCTTTGCACAAACCGTTTGTTACGCCATAATCGTCAGGAAAGTTTTGAAATCCGCCTCCTGCATCCATAATCGCTGTTACACCAAGACGGTTCATTTCGGTCATAAATTGTTTGGTCGAATTGAATTTTTCTTCCTCAGATAATTCAGGAAGTTTAGCAAGAGTCGAGTATAAAATAAAAGCATTTGGTTCTGCAACTAACAATCCGGTTGGATTTCCGTTAGGATCTTTTTCAATTAATCCCGCATTTGGATTTGGCGTATTGGCATCAATTTTTAAAGTTTCTAAACCCGCCTTATTTAAGTAAGCGTGACCGTACAAGTGAAGAATAAAAGCAGGAACATCGCCGGTTGCCTCGTTGATTTCTGCTAAAGTAGGAAGTCTTTTTTCTTCAAACTGATAAGCGTTCCATCCGCCTACAACACGAACCCATTGTCCTTTTGGAGTTCTCTGCGCTTGCTCTTTCAGCATTGCCAAAGCTCTTTTTAGACTACGAACACCATCCCATCGTAATTCGGTATTATAGAATCTTCCGCCGCGGATAATGTGCATATGAGAATCGAATATTCCGGGAATAATTACTTTTCCTTTGGCATCGATAACAGTTGTGTTTTTGTCTTTTAATTTTAGAATTTCGCTGTTTTTTCCAGTTTTAAGGATTTTTCCATCCGAAACGGCCATTGCTTCTACAATCGTGTTGTTATCGTCTAAAGTATGAATTACAGCATGATGAACGATAAGGGTGGCTCTTTTGCCTTGAGCGAAAACAGGCAGGGAAATGATGAAAAGAAAAGCTAGTATTTTGAAAGAGAGTTTCATGGTTGTGGTATTTTTAGTTGGTTTTGAATGGATTTAATTAAAAATCAGGAATTAAAAATCAGGAATTAAAAATCAAAAATATTTGAGAATTGCAGTAGAACTCCCCATAAGTATATGTAATCGATGTCGAGTTTCATGTGTGATTTCTCCTTCGTCGAAAAGACAAAACAATCGTAGATTTTTAATTTTTAATTCCCAATTTTTAATTGAAAATTAATTAATGTTTCAACATTTCGTGAGCATATTGAACACCTACGCCATAAGCACCACCGTATTTTTTAACTAAATCTGTTACAGGTACATAAGTTTCCTGACGAGCCCAGTCACGCTGTAATTCCAGTAAATATTGTAATGAAGTTACCGGGTGAGCACCAGCCTGAACCATACGGGTTACGGCCATTTCATGTGCTTCTTTAGAAACATCTCCGCTTGCATCTGTAATTACATACACATCATAACCTTCGTTGATTGCTGATAAAGCTGGCCCAACAATACAAACGCTTGTCCATAAACCTGCAAAAACCAGTTTCTTTTTACCTTTTGCAACTATAGCTTTGTGAGCAGGAATATCTTCCCAGGTATTCATTGATGTACGATCGATGTAATTGGAAGTTGCTTTTGGATAAAATTCTTCGATTTCACGAAAAACGGGTCCGCTAAATGATTTTTCTGCAACTGTTGTTACAATGGTAGGAACTTTGAATATTTTTGAAGCTCCGGCAACCAAAGCGGTGTTATTACGAAGTTGATCAATTGGAATGTTATTTACTGCAAATGCCATTTGGCTTTCGTAATCAATAAGTACTAATGTGTGGTTGAAAGGATCTAATTGTGCCGGACTTGGTTTTTGAGCAAATCCAATAAAAGTTACAAATAATAAAGCTGCGGTAAGGATTAATTTTTTCATGATAATTTATTTTTGTTGTGAATAAAAAGGTTTTTTTAAAATATTTTGTATTTGATTTTCAGTGTTTTGCATTCAGATTAAATGCTTTGTTTGTAATGTTTTGATTTTAAATATTTTTTCAAAAAAGGCAATAAATGTCCTAACGATATATCGCCAATTTGTTTTTGGATATTCGTAAATGAAAAGTTTTAAAGCTTTTTTGGGTTTTTAAAAAGGAAACTTTGGTACCTAAATTTTACCTTTTAGATGTAATCGGTGAAGGATTTCTGATTTTAATAAACCGCTTCCTCCTCCAAAATGTTCAATTACTTCGACTTCAGGTTGTTGTTTTAAACAAAAAGAAGTGAACTTTTTTTCGACATGATCTTCGATTCCGGAACTCAAAAGAACAATGTCGATTTTGTGATTTTGAAAGTATTCCTGAGCTTCATTCTCGTGATGAAAAGCAACTGCATGCCAGTTTTCATCTGCATTTACAAGTCGAAGTAAAATGGCCAGTATCGCTTCGTTTTTTCCAAGTAATAAGAATTCAAGAGTTTTCATAATCGCTTTTTTTAAAGTCTACAACGAACTAAGTTGCTAAGTTTTTTAGTTTTTCAGTTTTAATAGAACTTGTAATTTGTTTTACAAATGTATTTGTTATTTAAATGATCTTCTCTTAATCTAGAACAAGAAATAATTTTCTCGGATTTAATGTTTTCAGGTTAAGACAGTAACTTTTTTCAAGAACTAATGATTTGTTTGACAAATGTATTGGTTAACTCAAAAATCATTGCTTAATCTAGGACAAGAAATAAAACTTTAGTCGAAGTGTCTGTTTCAGGTTTTAGATTCAGTTTTTAAAAGAACTATGCATTTATTTAGCAAATGTACTACGAAGCTAAAAGACCCTGGCTTAATCTAGGACAAGAAATTAATCTTATAGTTTTTTTAGTTGTTAAGTGTTTATTTTTGAATTCGATAAAGGATTTTTATACTGTTATTTTGTAAAAGATTCTTTTTTTTAATTTAAAAAGTGGTGTTATAATAGTAAAAAAAGAGGGTGCTAACTAATAGTAAACCAATTAATTATTCTTGAATGATTATAAATAATAGAAAAAAATATAGTCCAAATGTGGAAACCCGTAATGTTTTATATAAAGTAGCTTGTAGATTTGTGTTATAGAAATTAATACAGAGGTTGTTTTTGCCTTTTTAAACAGCTTTGTTAATTCTCTATAGGTTAACTGTTTTTGGAGAAACATTTTTTTTAGAATGAAAATTTGACTTGTTCATTTCATAGTGAATTCTTAGTATAAGTTTGCAAGACATACGAGAAAGTCTAATTTTTATAGGGTTTTTAGATTTGGTTATTTATTTAACTTAATTTAAAGACCCTTTTTTTTTGGATAAAATCCTGTAGAATATATTAGTATCTAAAAGTTGAAGATGTAGAATATGAATGAAAGTTGAAACTTAGAGAAAGGGAAATTTTTTAATTTTTTCTCTCAGTTATTTTTGATAAAATATAAAAGGCAAAACTTATAAGTTTTGCCTTTTATATTAGTTTAATTTAGTTGCTGTATCCATGATTTTTAAGCCATTCTTCGCAATCTCGTGTCCAATACTTACTAGTGTCTTTTACGCCCAGACCAAAACCATGTCCGCCTTTTTCGTAAATATGTAATTCAGCAGGAACGCCATTATTTTTTAGCGCTAAGTAAAAATTGATACTATTTTCAGGTAAAACAGTCGTGTCGTCTGTTGCATGTACCAAAAAAGTTGGTGGAGTTTGTGCGTTTATCCTTTTTTCGTTCGAAAATGAATCACGCAATTCCTGAGAAGGATTTTCGCCCAATAAACTAATTTGTGATCCTTTGTGTGTAATATCATTTTGCATGGATATTACGGGATAAATTAAAAGAGAAAAATCAGGACGTGCACTTACTTTAAAACTACTTTCATATATTTTATCGTCGTAATGTGTAGCCAGCGTTGAAGCTAGATGCCCTCCTGCAGAAAATCCTAAGATTCCAATTTTGTTTGCGTCAATATTATATTTTGAAGCATTTTGTCTCACGTAACGCACGGCTTCCTGAGCATCTTGCAAAGGACCTATGTTTTTGTTTTTCATTATCTTATCACTTGGTAATCGATACTTTATTACAATAGCAGCAATACCCAGGCTATTAAACCATTCGGCTACTTTGGTTCCTTCTTTATCAATTGCCAGATGTTGATATCCTCCGCCGGGAAAAATAATAACTGCAGCCTGATTGGGTTTGCTCTTTTTAGGTAAAAAGATACTGAGTGTTGGCACGGAAACTAAGCTTGTGCTTAGAACTTTTCCATTTTTGATACTTTCGTTTTCCTTGTAATCCGGTGCTTTAATTTCATCTGGTATTTTATTCCAAAGTGGTATAATTACATTATTTTGAGCCTTTACCTGAAATGAAATGCTAATAAGCAAAACAAGTATAGTTACCTTTTTTTTCAGAAACTGTTTTTTTGATTTTTTCAATTTTATAAGGAATTAGTTAAAATGCGCTTTTTTTAGCAAAGATTCAAAAATAGCTATTTTTCAACTATTTCTATGTTTGAAAAAATGTTAAAAAGAACTTTTTATTACGACATAAGGTATAGACGTGATAATTGATTTTTAAGTATCCATTTTTGGTACAATTTTACCCCCTCAAAAGGACAAATTTCATATGTCTGCTTTTAACATATATATTGTTTAATGTGTAATTTTGAATAGATTTTTTTGTTCTATATGTTTATTTATTTAGTTAAAATAATTTTTTATATAATATATTTGGAATATAAAGATTAAAAACTATATTTGTGCAATCGATTACATTATTTTGTTTTGTCAAATTTTAGCAAATTAATTTTTATTGTCTTTTAAGATTATGGGTAAATTAATATTGCAAAAAAAAATATCAATTTTATAATTCAATTTTACTATGAACCAACCACCAGACACAGTTATTACCAATCAGTCCAAAAAATCTACAGGAACATATCGCTGGAGTATTTGCGCTTTACTGTTTTTTGCTACGACAATTAACTATTTAGACAGACAAGTACTTTCATTGACTTGGAGCGATTTTATCGCGCCGGAATTTCACTGGACCAATAACGATTATGGGAATATAACGGCATTGTTCTCAATTTTTTATGCTGTTTCTCTATTATTTGCAGGCCGATTTGTAGATTGGCTGGATACTAAAAAAGGATTTCTGTGGGCTATCGGGATATGGTCCTTAGGAGCTTGTTTACATGCTTTTTGCGGTATTGCTACAGCAGGAATAATTACAGGAAATTGGTTTGTAGGATTTGAAGGAGCAAAAGACGCAATAGGCCTGGTACAGGACACAGGATTAGTAATTAATGTAAGTGTTACATTATTCATATTTGCCCGTTTTGTTCTGGCGGTAGGTGAGGCAGGAAATTTTCCGGCCGCTATTAAAACTACAGCGGAATATTTTCCTAAAAAAGACAGAGCATTTTCTACCAGTATTTTTAATGCAGGAGCGACGGTTGGAGCGTTAGCAGCTCCGATATCAATTCCTTTTATTGCAAAATCTTTCGGCTGGGAAATGGCTTTTATTATCATTGGAGCTTTAGGTTTTGTATGGATGGGATTTTGGGTTTTCATGTATGATAAGCCAGAGAGACATCCAAAAGTAAGTGCTGCAGAATTAGAGTATATTCAGCAAGATGATGTTGCTGATAGTAAATTAGTTGGTTATGTTCCGGAAACTACTACTAAAGTTTCTTTTGTAGAATGTTTTAAATACAAACAAACCTGGGCTTTTGCATTTGGTAAATTTATGACCGATGGGGTTTGGTGGTTCTTTTTGTTCTGGACACCAGCTTATTTAAGTTCTGTTTATGGAATGGATTCTACTCAGGCTGCCTTACCATTATTTGTGTTATATATGATTACCCTGCTTTCTATTGTTGGAGGATGGTTACCAACTTATTTTGTAGAGAAAAAAGGTATGAACCCATATGAAGGAAGAATGAGAGCGATGTTAATTTTTGCATTTTTCCCTTTATTGGCCTTAATTGCACAACCGCTTGGATATATAAGTTACTGGATTCCTATAATTATTATAGGTATTGCAGGCGCAGCTCACCAATCATGGTCAGCAAATATTTTTACAACTGTTGGAGATATGTTTCCTAAAAAAGCAATAGCCACTATTACAGGAATTGGAGGATTAGCAGGAGGTGTTGGTTCTACTATCATCAATAAAGGTTCAGGATTATTGTTTGATCATGCTAAAGAAACTAATATGTCTTTTATGGGATTTCATGGTATTGAAGCAGGTTATTTCATCATTTTCTCTATTTGTGCGGTATGTTACTTAACAGGTTGGATAGTGATGAAAACGTTAGTCCCTAAGTATAGTCCGATTACGGGTATGTAATATTTGGAAAATTTTAATAGTTGAAAATGTGTTTTTTAAAGATAAAAATCTAATTTTGTGCAATCGATTACATTAAATTAAAAATTATGACAAAATATAGTTCAAGATACGCGTCAAGCCCGGAAGCTGTAAAAAAGTATGACACACAGGAATTAAGAAGTGAATTCTTAATTGATGACTTAATGCAGGAAGATGAGATTGTTTTAACCTATTCTCACTATGATAGATATATTGCTGGTTCTGCAGTTCCGGTAAAAGGTGATTTAGTCTTAGAAAGTATTGATCCGCTAAAAGCATCCTATTTTTTAGAAAGAAGAGAAATCGGAATTATTAATGTTGGAGGGAGCGGTTCCATTATAGTAGAAGGAAAAACGTATGCACTAGGTTTTAAAGATGCTTTGTATATCGGTAGCGGTAATAAAGAAGTGATTTTTAAAAGTGATGACAGTAAAAATCCTGCTAAATATTACATCAATTCGGCACCGGCTCATACTACTTACCCAACAGTAAAGGTAAGTTTGGCAGAAGCAAATAAATTAGAATTAGGTACGATGGAAACGGCAAATCATCGTACAGTAAACCAAATGATTATTGGTAGCGTTGTAACGACATGTCAATTACAAATGGGAATGACGGAATTAAGACCGGGAAGTGTTTGGAATACTATGCCGGCTCACGTACACGATCGTAGAATGGAAGTTTATTTCTATTTGGATATTCCGGAAAATCAGGCAGTTTGTCATTTCATGGGACAACCTCAGGAAACAAGACATATCTGGATGAACAATCATCAGGCGGTAATTTCTCCACCATGGTCAATTCATTCAGGATCTGGAACAAGTAATTATACTTTTATCTGGGGAATGGCAGGAGAGAACTTAGATTACGGAGATATGGATGTTTGTAAAATAACTGAATTAAGATAACTTAATAACAATTAAATAAAAAATTATGTCAATTAACCTTTTTGATTTAACTGGAAAAATTGCACTTGTTACAGGAGGAGTTCATGGTCTTGGAATGGCTATGGCAAAAGGACTTGGTCATGCAGGAGCAAAAATTGTAATAAATGATCGTTCATCAAGAGAAACAGTAGATAACGCAGTTGCAGAATATAAATCTGTTGGTATTGAAGCTTACGGATATGTATTTGATGTAACTGATGAAGTAGCTGTAATCGAAAATATAAATAAAATCGAAAGCGAAGTAGGTCCAATTGATATCTTAATCAACAACGCAGGAATTATAAAAAGAATTCCTATGATTGAAATGGAAGTGGAAGATTTTGAAGCCGTTATAAAAGTAGATTTAGTAAGTCCTTTTATCATGTCTAAAACAGTTGCCAAAGGAATGATCGAAAGAAGACAGGGTAAAATAATCAATATCTGTTCGATGATGAGTGAATTAGGAAGGGATTCTGTGAGTGCTTATGCTGCAGCAAAAGGAGGTTTAAAAATGTTAACCAAAAATATGGCTACGGAATTGGCTAAATTTAATATCCAAACGAACGGAATTGGACCGGGATATTTTGCAACAAGCCAAACAGCTCCTATTAGAGTAGATGGTCATCCTTTTAATGAGTTTATTATCAGTAGAACACCTGCTGCACGTTGGGGAGATCCGGAAGATTTACAAGGTGCTGCAATATTTTTGTCTTCAAAAGCAAGTGATTTTGTCAACGGACATATCCTGTATGTTGATGGTGGAATTTTAGCGACTATCGGAAAACCATCCAACGAGTAATTCGCAATAATAAAGAAAGAAGAAATGAGCGCAAATCAAACATTCATAAACGATAACTTTTTACTTGAGAATAAATTCGCTGAAGAGTTATATCATAATTACTCAAAAAATCAACCCATAATTGATTATCACAATCACTTAAATCCACAGTTTATTGCCGAAGATAAAATTTTCGACAATATAACACAGGTTTGGATAAACGGAGATCATTACAAATGGCGTGCGATGCGTACATTGGGGATCAACGAGCAATTTGTTACAGGAAATGGTTCAGATAAAGATAAGTTCTTAAACTGGGCAAAAACAGTTCCGTATACGATGCGTAATCCTTTATATCACTGGACGCATTTAGAATTAGCCAGATATTTTGATATTTATGATTTGTTGAATGAAAAATCAGCAGAAAAAATTTACATCGAAACAACAGAAAAAATTAATTCTCAGGCCTACAGTACACAAAACCTGCTTAAAAAAGTTAATGCTGAATTGGTTTGTACTACAGAAGATCCTATTGATAGTTTAGAGTTTCATCAGAAACTATCTAAAAATCCTATTGGAACTAAAATGAGTACAGCTTTCAGACCTGATAAAGCTATCTTAATTTCTAATGATGGTTATAATGCATATCTGGACACATTAGGGGATGTGTCCGGTATTGCAATTAATACTTTTGCTGATTTGCAGGCTGCATTAAGAAAAAGAATTGAATTTTTTAATGCAAATGGATGCAAATTAAGTGATCACGGTTTAGATCAGATTTATTTTGAAGAATTTACAGAAAATGAAATTTCTTCAATCTTCAAAAAGAAAAGAGAAAACAGAATTATATCACCGGAAGAAGCTTTAAAATTCCAAAGTGCTGTTTTGGTATTCTTATCTGAAACGTATCATGAATTTGGATGGGTGCAGCAATTTCACTTAGGGGCATTACGTAATAATAATGCACGTATGCACAGAATTTTAGGACCTGATACAGGTTGGGATTCAATTGGAGATTATCCGCAAGCGCAAAAATTATCAAGCTTTTTAAATGCTTTAGATAGTAAAGATAAACTGACTAAAACAATCATCTATAATTTAAATCCTGCAGATAACGAAGTAATGGCAACCATGATTGGAAACTTCAATGACGGAAGTGTTCGCGGAAAAGTACAGTTTGGTTCAGGATGGTGGTTTTTAGATCAGAAAGACGGAATGACTAAACAATTAAATGCTCTTTCAAACATGGGATTAATTAGTTGTTTCGTAGGGATGTTAACTGATTCAAGAAGCTTCTTGTCTTTCCCTAGACACGAATATTTCAGACGTATTTTGTGTAATCTGTTAGGAGATGAAATCAAACGCGGAGAATTACCTAACGATATGGAATGGATAGGAAAATTAGTTTCAGATATTTCATATAACAACGCAAAAGAATATTTCAAATTCTAATATTTTTAAATCTTTAAGGATTTTTAAAAAGTTTTGAACCATTAAGATATTAAGTTTCATTAAGACGTAAAGCTTAACTTTCTTAATATCTTAATGGTGAAAAAGAAAACGTTCAAGTATAAAGCTTAATTTTTCTTAATCTCTTAATGGTAAAAAAAAGAAAAATCTACTGGTAAAACAATAAAAACAATATGAGTAAAGTAGTTGCATTCGGAGAAATTATGTTGCGTCTTTCGACAGAAAGGCATTTACGTTTTTCACAATCTACAGCATTTGGTGCTTCGTACGGAGGAGGTGAATTTAATGTTTGTGTGTCTTTGGTGAATTATGGCGTAAACGCAGAATTTGTAACAAGATTACCTGAGAATGAAATTGGTACTTCGGCATTAAAAGAAATGCGAAAAATGAACGTAGAGTCTAAAAACATAGTTTATGGAGGTGAACGTTTAGGGATTTATTTTCTTGAAACTGGTGCAGGAACCCGAGGCAGTAACGTGGTTTATGATCGTGCACACAGTTCGATGGCAACTATTCAGAAAGGTACAATTGATTGGGACAAAGTCCTTGAAGGTGCGACTTGGTTTCACTGGAGCGGCATTACGCCTGCAATTTCAGAAAGTGCTGCAGAAGCTTGTTTAGAGGCTATTAAAGTAGCTCATAAAAAAGGAATTACCATTTCTTGCGACTTGAACTACAGATCAAAATTATGGCAATATGGTAAAACTCCAAGTGATGTTATGCCTGAAATGTTAAAATACAGTAATGTTATTTTGGGAGATATAGATACAGCTTATTTCATGTTAGGAATACCTAAAGTGAACCCAAATTATCAGGATGAGAAATCACTCCCGGTTTTGTATACGAAACTATTTGATTTAACTCCTAATTTAAAAACAGTAGCAACTACATTACGTTATTCTGTAAGTGCATCACACCAAAGAATTGGAGGTATTTTGTTTGACGGAAAAGCTATTTATCAGGCAGCTGTTAAAGAAGTTACACCAGTAGTTGATCGTGTTGGTAGTGGAGATGCTTTTATGGGCGGATTAATTTACGGATTACAGCAATATCAAAATAATAACCAAAGAGCATTAGACTTCGCAGTAGCGGCTTGTTGTTTGAAACATACCATTGCAGGAGATTATAATCTGGTTACTTTAAAAGAAGTTGAAAATATGATAGATGGAGATGGTTCTGCATTAGTATCAAGATAATTAAGAAAAGATGGCAAAATATTCAAGAATTGAAGTGGCTTTACAAATGAAAGAGAACGGAATGGTTCCGTTGTTTTTTCATTCAGATATAGAAGTAAGCAAGAAAGTACTAAAGGCATGTTATGATGGTGGTGCGCGATTAATGGAGTTTACAAGCAGAGGAGATTTTGCACATGAAGTTTTTGGAGCTTTAAATAAATATGCTTTGGCTGAATTGCCGGGAATGATGTTGGGTGTAGGTTCTATAACTGATGCAGCAGCGGCTTCATTGTATATGAGTTTAGGAGCTAATTTTATTGTAACTCCTGTTTTTAGAGAAGATATAGCCATAGCTTGTAATCGACGTAAAGTACTTTGGTCGCCAGGTTGCGGTACACTTACTGAAATTGCAAGAGCGGAAGAATTAGGATGTGAAATCGTAAAATTATTTCCCGGAGACATTTACGGACCAGAATTTATAAAAGCCATAAAAGGGCCATGTCCGTGGACAAATATAATGCCTACCGGAGGTGTTTTACCAACCGTAGAAAGCCTTACTTCATGGTTGACTGCCGGCGCAACTTGCGTAGGTATAGGTTCGCAATTAATTTCGAAAGATATACTAGATAAAGAGGATTATGATGGCTTAAAAACGAAAGTAAGCCAGGTTCTTGATATCATCAAAAATATTAAAAATAAATAAGGAGTAATCATACCAATCCTTATTTACAAGAGTTTTTTTAGATTTTAGAGATTGTAACAGAACATTACACTTGAAAAATAAATTTTGTCATTCCTCACAGCAAAATTTACTTTCCTTATACAAGTGTAATGTTTCTTTTACAGCGAAAAAAAATAAACAGCAATAAGGTATTTAGTGGTTATTTATAACACTTTAAAGATTTAAAATGAAACAGTTAAACAGAAAAAATACAGGATTAGAAAAATTACAGCCAATAAAAGTAGTTCAGTTTGGAGAAGGAAATTTCCTGAGAGCTTTTGTTGATTACGCATTTCACAAACTAAATAAAGAAGTTGATTTTAATGCCGGTATTGCAATGGTGCAGCCTTTGAAAGACGGTATGGTACACCTGATTAACGATCAGGACGGTCTTTATACTTTGTTTATGAACGGTATCAAAAAAGGTGAAAAAATACAGGATATTGAGTTGATAACCAATATTGTAAAAGCTATAAATCCGTATACTGAATTTGCAGATTATTTGGCTTTAGCCAAAGAAGAAGAACTTCAGTTTATCGTTTCAAATACTACTGAAGCCGGAATTGAATTCATCGAAAGTGATACTCCGGATATGCAGCCGCCAGTTTCATTTCCTGCAAAGTTGACTGTTTTATTATATGAAAGATTCAAACATTTCAATGGAGATGCTTCTAAAGCGGTAACGATCATTCCTTGTGAATTGATTGATTATAACTCAGAGACGCTTAAAAAATATATTTTACAATATGTTGATTTATGGAAATTAGAGGATGAATTTAAAACTTGGGTGTCAGATGCTTGTACGTATCACAGTACTTTGGTTGACAGAATTGTTCCCGGATATCCAAGAGCTGAAATTGAAGAATACAATAACAAATTGGATTATCAGGATAATTTAATTGTTGCTGCTGAACCTTTCTTCCTTTGGGCTATTGAAGGTGGCGATGATTTAAAAGCAAAATTACCTTTTGATAAAACAGATTTGAATGTAAAAATCGTTGATGATATTCGTCCTTTTAAAATGATTAAAGTTCGTATTCTAAACGGTGCGCACACGGCAATGGTTCCTTTTTCACTTTTATATGGTAATAAATTAGTAATGGAAACGGTTAACGGAGATTTTACCGGAAAATTCGTAAACAGCGTTATTGGTGAAATTAGTGAAACGCTTGATATGGACAAAAATGAAATTACCGCTTATTCTGAAGAGGTAATGGACCGATTTAAAAATCCATTTATCAAACATGCACTTGCTGATATCGCATTAAATTCTATCTCAAAATTCAAAGTAAGAGTTTTACCAAGTTTATTAGGATATTATAATACTAACAAAAAATTGCCTGTTAATTTGACTTTTTCATTAGCAAGTTTAATTCAGTTCTACAAAGGAACCTGGAATAATGAAGCATTGCCTGTAAAAGATTCTCCGGAGATAGTTGAAGCATTTAAAAACGCGTGGCAATTAAAAGCTACAGATTTAGTTGTAGCTAAAATATTGGCTAATACTGAATTCTGGGGTGAAGACTTAACTCAGGTAAAAGGTTTATCTGAAGCTTTGGTACTGGCCTTAAATGAAATTGAAGAAAACGGAATAGAAAAAGGTTTTGCTAATTTTAGCAAACACTATTAATTGGAATAGTTTCTAAAATTCTAAGTTTTCGGGACGCATCTTAGCGACTTAGCACCTTAGCACCTTAGTTACTTTAAAAAAAAACGATCATGCAAAAAAAATTAATAAAAGTCAACCCGGCAGATAACGTAATTGTCGCTTTAACCGATTTGGTACAAAACGAACAAATTATGTTTGAAGGAACTACCGTCTCACCAACAACTGATGTTAAAGCAAAACATAAAATCGCAGAGCAAGATTTTACAATTGGTAATGATATTATAATGTATGGTGTTTTGGTGGGAAAAGCTGCTAAACCTATAAAAAAAGGAGAAGTAATTACCACCGAAAATGTAAAACATCAAAGTGAAAAAGTTTTTGGTAAAAACGGAAATTTAGGTTGGACTCCACCAAATGTAGATCGTTGGAAAGACAAAACTTTCAACGGATACCACCGTACTGATGGACAAGTTGGAACCAAAAACGTTTGGTTGTTTTTTCCATTGGTTTTTTGTGAAAACAAAAATATCGAAAAACTGAAAGATATTTTCGAAAACGAATTAATGCCCAAAAAAGAAGTTTCTTATAAAAATTTGTTACGCTCTTTAATTGAAGAAAAAAGCGTAGAAGAAGTTTCGGATAAGAATTTAAATGAAAATCTTTTAGATAATGTCGAAGTAAAATTTATCAATCATCAAGGTGGTTGTGGAGGGATTCGACAAGATTCAGAATTGTTGGCAAAACTGCTTGCAGGATATGTGAACAACCCAAATGTTGCAGGTGCAACTGTTTTAAGTTTAGGTTGCCAAAATTTGCAAGTTGATATTTTTAAAAAGGCATTGAAAGAAATGAGTCCGAATAGTGATAAAGAAATTTTGATCTATGAGCAACAACAAATTGGAACTACTGATCAAATGTTTCAAATGGTGATTAAAGATTCTTATGAAGCCATTAAAAGAGCCAACAAAATTGAACGCAAACCTGCTCCTCTTTCAAAGCTAAGTATTGGTTTAGAATGTGGAGGGTCTGACGGATTTTCAGGAATTTCAGCTAATCCGGCATTAGGAATTGTTTCAGATATTTTTGCAGCTTTGGGAGGGAAAACAATTTTGGCAGAGTTTCCAGAATTATGTGGAGTTGAGCAAGAATTGATGAATCGATGTGTGGACGAAGAAAAAGCAGATAAGTTTTTAACTTTAATGAAAGCTTTTGAAAAATCAGTTGTAGATGCAGGTTCAGGGTTTGATATGAATCCATCTCCGGGAAACATCAAAGACGGATTAATTACAGATGCAATGAAATCTGCTGGTGCAGCTAAAAAAGGTGGAACTTCACCTGTTGTAGATGTTTTAGATTACGGAGAATATATTTCAAAACCAGGATTAAATCTTTTAAATACGCCAGGAAATGACGCAGAATGTACCACAGGATTGGTTGGATCGGGCGCAACAGTTGTGTTATTTACCACGGGTTTAGGAAATCCGATGGGAAATCCGATTGCACCCGTTGTAAAAATTTCTTCGAACACAGCATTAATTAATAGAATGTCTGATATTATCGATGTAAATGCCGGAACGGTGATTACTGGTGAAAAAACCATTACCGAGGTTGGAGCAGAAATAGTAGATTACATTATAGAATTGGCGAGCGGAAACGTGGAAACAAAAGCAGACCAGTTGAAACAAGATGTATTTATTCCTTGGAAAAGAGGAGTTTCGCTTTAATAACAAAATATAAAAAAAAAACTCACTAAACAGTGAGTTTTTTTTTTTACCATTAAGATATTAAGAAAGTTAAGTTCTAGGTTCATCTCTTAATGATGAAAATTAAGTTTTATTAAGCTAAGCTTTATATTCTTAACATCTTAATGGTTTAAAAAAAAAAAACAAGCTTACTGTTAAATGAGCTTATACAACTTATATGGCAAAAAAATATTAAGAGTTAGATCTTGACGAAGATTTACGAATGTGTAATTCTGGTGCTAAAACAACCTTTTTTTCTATTTTAATGGTTTCGGTTTTGTCTACTTGTTCCAGGAAAACACGTGCTGACATTTTTCCCATTTCAAGTGGTGACTGATCTACAGAAGTTATCGATAATTCCATAAATTTGGTAAAAGGTTCGTTACTAAATCCTGCTACACAAAACTCTTTCGGAATACTGATATTTCTTGATCTTAATTCCTGAATTGCACCTAAAGCAGCGAAATCGCTGGATGAAAATATAGCATCGGGCGGGGTTTCTAACTCTAATAAAATTTCTACTGCATCTTTGCCCGCATCAACAAAACTTTTAACGGGTATAACATATTCTTCCTTAAATTCCATTCCGTTATCTAATAAAGCCTGCTTGTAACCTAAAAATCTGTTTTTGAAAATTTCAAGAGACTGATCTCCGGATAAATGTGCAATACATTTGCAGCCTTCATCAATTAAATGCTTTGTTGTGATGTATCCGCCCTTAAAGTCATTGATGGTTACTGAGCTAACTCCATCAATATGTTTGCTTCTGTCAAAAAAGATAAGGGGAACATTTTTTTGTAATACGTTTTGAAAAGCACCACTGTTTTCGCCAGTAACATCAGTGACTGACATAAGGATACCATCCACTTGCGCATCTATTAATGTATATAAATTCTCATTTTCTCTTTTTGTACTTTCATGAGTTTGGCAAATAATTACCTGATAACCGTGAGGATGAAGTTCCTCTTCGATTCCTCTAATAACAGATGCAAAGAAATTGCTGTCTATACGAGGAACAATAACGCCAATATTATTACTACGACCACTTTTTAACGCTAAAGCTAGTTTGTTTTGCTTGTAGTTCATCGAAGCGGCAGTTTTGATAACCAACTCACGCGTACTTTCCTTTATTTTCGGATTGTTGTTTAAAGCCCTTGAAACAGTAGCGGCAGTGATATTTAATTTTTCGGCAATATCGTAAATAGTTATTTTTTCGCTCATTAAGAAAGGTTTTCGAATTAATCTCAGACAAAAATACATTTTTTTTTATAACAAACATAAATTGTTATCGATTACCATAATTTATAATTAAAACGTTTTCGGTTCAACAATGACAATAAATTATGCTTTTTTTTACATTAACTGTAATTATAATTCATAATAAAAATTAAATATATAAATTTTTTACAAATAAATTTGGTGCGATCGAACTTATTTTATACTTTCGTGTAATCGATTACATATATACATAGTTTTGACTATCAAATAATAAAACTTACTCAAATGATTATAAATAAGATTATAGCATTCAAAACAGTTTTAATCTCTGTAACTGTGGCTTTAATGACTTTATCATGTACAAAGCAAACTTTGACAGTTTCTGATTCAGATCCTTGGAAAAAGATGGAATTAATTATAAAAAGCATTCCTAAAACTCAATTTGCTGATAAAACTTTCAATATAAAAGATTTTGGTGCAGTAGCTGATGGAAAAACTTCAAATACATTGGTTTTTGAAAAAGCAATTAAAGCTTGTGTTGAGAATGGTGGCGGGAAAGTTTTAGTTCCTAATGGTAAATATTTAACAGGGCCTATACATTTAGAAAGTAATGTGAATTTACATTTAGAAGACAATGCCGAAATTCTTTTTAGTATAAATCCAAAAGATTATCCGATGGTTCATACCTCATGGGAAGGAACTGAACTTATGAATTATTCTCCTCTTATATATGCCAAGAATAAAACCAATGTTGCCATAACAGGAAAAGGAACGCTTAATGGTCAGGCTGACGATACAAATTGGTGGATTTGGTCAGGAGGTAAGGACTATGGCTGGAAAACAGGAATTCCATCTCAGAATGATCCTCAAAACCGTGAAGTTTTAATTGAAATGGCTGAAAAAGGTGTTCCGGTTAGTGAAAGAGTTTTTGGAGAAGGCCGCTATTTGCGCCCCAATTTTATTGAGTTTTTTGAATGTAATACGGTTTTAGTAAAAGACATCACTGTAATAAATGCTCCGTTTTGGATTTTACATCCTATAAAAACAAATAATATCATTATTGATGGTGTAACGGTAAATAGTCACGGACCTAACAATGATGGGTGCGATCCTGAATATTCGCAAAATGTACTTATTAAAAACTGCACTTTTAATACCGGTGATGATTGTATTGCCATAAAATCCGGACGTGATGCTGATGGAAGAAGGGTAGCAATACCAAGTAAAAACATTATTGTTCAGAATTGTAAAATGATCGATGGACATGGCGGAGTTGTCATGGGAAGCGAAATATCTGCAGGTGTAAATAATGTTTTTGTTGAGAATTGCATAATGGACAGTCCTAATCTGGATCGTGCAATTCGTATTAAGACAAATTCAAAAAGAGGTGGTGTTTTAGAGGATATTTATGTGAGAAATCTTGAGGTAGGTACCGTAAAAGAATGTGTTTTGCGTGTAACAATGTTTTATAACGTATACGGTTCGCAAACAGGAAATTTTATACCTACAGTAAGAAATATAAACCTTGAAAATATAAAAGTAAAAAACGGTGGAAAATACGGAGTTTGGGCAGAAGGGTATGAAGAATCTCCAGTAGAAAATATTACACTAAAAGATGTAGTAATAGCTAAAGTAGGACAGCCCTACTTACTAAAAAATGTAAAGAATATCAATTTTATAAATACTAATGTGAATGAACAAAAAGTAGAAAATCATTAAAAATTAAAAACTATCAATTTAACCAAAACTATTTAACCAAACTATGAATTTTAAACAATTATCAAAGAAAAAAATAAAATACAATCTAGTATTTTTATTTTTCCTGAATTTCCTGGTGAGTACTACAATACATGCTCAATCTACTGTGGTAGAAGGGAAAATTACAGATGCCGCGGGATTATCACTACCAGGTGTAAATGTCCAGGAGAAAGGAACTAAAAATGGTACCTCTACAGATTTTGAGGGAAGTTTTAAAATTAATGTGACAAATAATAAAGCCATTTTAATAATTAGTTATTTAGGTTTTCAGACACAAGAAGTAAGTGTTGCCGGCAAATCTAAAATCAATGTAAGTCTTTCTGAACAATCAAACTCATTAAATGAGGTTGTGGTTGTGGGTTACGGTACAGCAAAAAAGACAGATTTAACAGGTGCAATTAATACTTTATCTGCAGCGAAAATTACAGAAAGAAATGTTACAAACCCAATGGAAGCTATTCAGGGAGGGATTGCAGGTGTTCAGGTAACTTCTAATTCTGGTCGTATAGGAGATGGTTTTAATGTAATAATTAGAGGAACAAACTCGATTAATAAGGATGGTTCTAAACCTCTTTTCGTTGTTGATGGCGTACCAACTGATAATATCGACTTTTTGAATCCGCAGGATATCGCAAGAATGGATGTGTTGAAAGATGCTTCATCTGCAGCAATCTACGGTTCCAGAGGAGGAAGCGGAGTTATCATCGTTACCACTAAAAGTGGAACAAATGCAAAGTCGGGAGTAACGGTTTCATTTGATTCTTCATATGGTAACAAACAAGCGGTAAGACTGCCTAAATTAATGAGCCCTGAAAAATGGTGGTATTACCATCAATCTGCATTTTTAGCGACTACGATTTCAACTTCAAATCCAACTTATAACGATATCGACGCGGCAGAACTAGAAGCAGCTGTAGGTCAGGCAGGTTCTAATCCTCTTTTGTTTCAAAGAGTAGTGAAAAATAAAAATTATAACTGGCAGGACGGTATCCTTAAAGGTGGAATGACTCAAAATAATTATCTAAATGTTTCAGGTCGTGCTGATAACGGATTATCTTATAACATAGGACTGGGAGTACAAAAAGAAACCGGGGTTATTGATAACGAAGGCATTGATAAGTATAACTTTAAAGCGGGTTTAAATCATAAAGTAAATGATAAAATCTCATTTGGGGTAAATCTTACCATATCTAAAACAAATGAGCAGTTAGGAAGCCCAACTGCAATGCAGGAAGCTTTCAGGCAAAATCCATTTACTTCGCCGTGGGCAATTGATGCAGCCGGTAATGATATCGTGGGTACTTATGCGCAACAGCCAGGTACATTAAAATATCCAAACGGAACATCTGCCATTAATAAAACAGGATCTTATAACCCGTTTTTAGAAATCGCTAATTCTGTTGACGAGATAGATAGATTTACTACAATTGGAAATGTATTCGGAGAATACAAAATCAATAGTTGGTTATCATTTAGATCCACTTTTTCAGCGGGTAAAATGGATGCCAGAGAAGGAAGATCATTTGGTGCACAAACAGATTTTGGACTTAAAAATAAAAGTTTACCATCAGGTGATGTAACCAATGTGCAAAACTTTAATTATACTTGGGACAACCAGTTTAATATCAATTATACATTAGCAAAGGATCATGTTTTTAGTTTCTTAGGACTTCAGAGTTTTTATTCTAATACTACTGAAACTTATTTTGCAGCATCGAGAGAAAATCCTTTCGAAACCAGTTTTTATAATTTAGGATCAGGAGCTCAGCCTACTTACACGTTGACTCCTGGAAGTGGTAGTATTGCTTTAATTCCTTCGGGCGTATTTACTCCATATTCTAAAAATACTTTAGAATCGTATGCAGCTCGTTTTAATTATGCTTACAAAGGACGCTATTTATTGACAGCTTCAGTAAGATACGATGGTTCATCAGTTTTAGCTGATGGAAATAAATGGACTGCATTCCCTTCTGTAGCTTTAGGATGGAATCTTCATGAGGAAGCATTTATGCAAAAACTAGCCTTTGTTTCTAATTTTAAATTTAGAGGAAGTATTGGTTATACAGGAAATGATAATGTTAATCCTTATTCAAGTTTGAGTCTTTTAAAAACACCAACTTATTATGAATATGGTTCGACAGTTGGAAATGGCTATACAGCATCAAGTTTAGGAAATCCGAATTTGGGATGGGAAAAAACAAAAGAGGTCAATTTAGGTTTGGATTTTGGCTTTGTTAATAATAGAATTTCGGGTAGTGTAGATGTTTATAACCGTCTGTCTAAGGATTTACTATTTCAACAAGCTTTACCATTAGAAATTGGAGTTCCTACCATTACATCAAATGTGGGGTCTATTAGAAATAAAGGTATTGAGGTTGCATTAGTTACTAAAAATATTCAGACTAAAAATGTGTCATGGGAAACAAGTTTCACCTTTACAAAGAACGTAAATAAATTAGAGTCTATTTATGGACAAAATAAAGTAGATGATGTTGGAAACAACTTGTTTATTGGTGAAAATGTGCATTCTTACTATAATTTTGTTTTTGATGGTGTATGGCAGGAAAATGAAGCAGTTGAGGCGGCTAAGTATAAACAGAAACCAGGAGAAGCAAAAGTGAAAGATTTAAATAATGACGGTAAAATAGATGCCAATAATGACAGAGCTATTTTAGGTAATTATGATCCTAAATGGTCAGGAAGTTTTTCTACAACATTAAGAGTAAAACAATTTGATTTGTCATTGTCTCTAATTACAAATCAGGGAATGACTGTATTTAGCGGATTCCATGATAATTTTGCTGATGTTACAGATAGAGGTCGTCAAAAATTAGATCTTGGTGATTGGTACGTTCCGGCAAACGGAGCAGATCTTCCTTCTCAATATTCTAATACAAATCCGTTGCCTCGTGGAGCAGGTGTTTACTATGACACTAATAACGTAGCATTTTATAAAGATGCTTCATTTGTAAAAGTTCAAAACATTGCTTTAGGCTATAGCTTTGATCAGGATTTAGTTAGTAAGCTAAAAATTAAAAGTTTAAGATTGTATGTCAATGTGTTAAATCCTTTTGTATTTACAGATTATGAAGGATATGACCCTGAATGGGCAACTGCAGCTTTAGCGGTAAACCGTGTATCTACAATGACTGTTCAGATGGGATTAAGTTTAAAATTTTAAATTAAAAAAAATGAAAAAGATATTATTAATTATAGGAATATTGCTTACTCTAAATTCTTGTTCAGATTTTATAGAGGAAGAAAATCTTGCCTTTGGTTCAGCTGAAACCTATTTTCTTACTGCACCTGGTTTTGAGTCATTGGTAAATACAAATTATGCAACATTAAAGGATATTTACGGTGGTGATCCATGGTTATTTGAAGCAGGAACAGATATGTATTCTGAAGGAAGAAATCCAGAACCGGAAGGGTTGGCTAAATATACAAATTTATCTTCATCAGCTGCAGGAGTTGATCAGTTGTACAGAACTTGTTATATGGCAATTCAACAAGCTAATAAAGGGATATATTATTCTACGCTTACAGAAAAAACAAGTACATTGGATACAAGAGTTGGCGAACTTAAATTTTTAAGAGCAAATGCTTATTTTCTTTTAGTACAAACCTACGGAGGTGTGCCAATTGTATTAGATAATATCAATACAGCAGTAACCTCTTTTGACAGAAACACAGCAGAAGAAGTATATACTCAGATTTTTAAAGATCTTAACGAAGCCCTTCCGGCAGTTGCCGCGGGTGCCTACACAGGAAGAGTTAATAAAAGAGCAGTTCAGGATTTATTGGCAAAAGTGTATTTGACTAAAGGTTACGAAACTTTTGGAACACCAACAGATTTTACAACGGCAGCAACTTTGGCAGATCAGGCAATTGCAGGTCAGGCATTAAATGTATCTTTTGAAGATGTGGTAAAACCAGGTAATGAAATGAATGCTGAGACAGTATTTTCGGTTCAGTTTTCTTCAGCTTCTAATGCAACTGGAACAACTTCTCTTGGGAATTCTCAAAATTATTGGTTTGGCCCTTACTTGGGAGCTGCAGCTGCAGGAAATCCTTATCCGAACAGAAGTTATACACTTTGTCCTACTGTTTATGCAATATCATTATATGAAAAAGGAGATAAACGTTGGGAAAGTACTTTTATGACAGAAATCTTTGCGAGATATTACGATTTGTATAGTACAACAGCAGATAAATCAGCTTCAAAAGTGACTCATTTCTATGAGCCAAAATGGTTTACTCCGTTAGAAAGAGCTGCATATATTGCTTCTCATCCTAATTTGGGTAAAATTGTTGCGCCTTCCCTAACGCCTCCGGGTTATCATGTTTGGGGATCTTACTCTTCATCTGCTCCTTCAGGAGGTGATTATAATCTTATTCCGGTTAGAAAATTTGATGACCCTAGTGCTCCATATAGTGGTGCTACAAGTGCGAACTATAATACAACGCCAATTACTGCTGCCACAAACAGAAGCAGTACACGTGATTTTATTATTGCAAGACTTGGGGAAACTTATTTAGTTGCTGCCGAAGCTTATTTTAAAGCAGGTCAGCCTACACTTGCATTAGCACGTTTAAACGAAGTACGAAGAAGAGCAGGTGGTGGTGTAGTAGGAGCAATTCCGGTAGTAACTTCTATCGATATTAATACAATATTAGACGAAAGAGGAAGAGAATTATTAGGTGAATATCACCGTTGGTTCGATTTAAAACGTACAGGAACATTGGTTCAAAGAACTGTTTTGTATAATCCTAAAGTTACTACTGAAGCAGCTTTTGCAGGGCAAAATGGTCAACAGAAAATTTTAAGACCAATACCACAATCTGCATTAGATTTAAATAGAAATAAAAATTTCCCTCAAAATCCGGCATATTAAAAATCTGGTATAATTAGTAATTTAAAAATTTTTGAGGTTTTGTTTTTTTGAAGAAGTTAAAAAGGAGTTCGATCATGAATCGGGCTCCTTTCTTAACGAAATAATAGTTCGCTTGAAATGAAAAGAATGTTGTTAGTATTATTGTTTGTTTATCAGGGTATTATAGCACAAGGTTATAGTATTGATACGTCATACACCGTAAAAAGTACTTACGTCAAACTAATTAAAAAATATCCTTTTATAAAAATTGCAGAAGCAAATAAAGGAGTAAATGATAAACAAATTGAGAATGTAATTTATTATAAAGACAAAAACAGAGCATTGCATTTGGATGCTTTTTTTAATACTAGCATAAAAAATAATCCAGGCGTAATCATGATTCATGGTGGCGGATGGAGATCAGGAAATAAAAATCAAATGCGCGTTTTAGCGCAGGAAATAACGACAAAAGGTTATTCTTGTTTTGCAATAGAATACAGGTTATCACTGGAAGCAAAATATCCACAAGCGATTTACGATGTAAAAAATGCTATTAAATTTATCAAAGATAATGCAAAAAGATTCCATGTAGATCCAGACAAAATTGCCGTTTTAGGTTGCTCTTCGGGAGGACAAATGGCAGCTTTGATTGGTACAACCAACGAAGATTTAGCTTTTGAAGATGCGAAGTATAAAAGTAAATCATCTTCAAAAGTACAGGCAATTATTGATATTGATGGAATATTAGCTTTTAAACATCCAGAATCAGAAGAAGGAGAAATGGCAGCTTTCTGGCTAAACGGAAGTTATGAGGAAAACCCGGAAAACTGGAAACAAGCATCGGCTTTAAATCATGCCAATAAAAACACACCGCCAACACTATTTATAAATAGCAGTTTTGACCGGTTTCATGCAGGACGAGATGATATGATTGCGATTTTAAATCAAAATAAGATTTATAATGAAGTCAAAACAATCAAAAATTCACCTCATTCCTTTTGGTTTTTTCAGCCTTGGTTTGACGAAACGGTAGAGTATACCACACAATTTTTAGACAGAATATTCAAATAATTATAATAAAAATGAAAATAAAAATCACATTAGTAACCTTATTTTTAGTTGGAGTTACAGCGGTTAATGCTCAAAAATATGACATTAAGACGGCGAAAACGTATGCCGAAATATCTGCGAAAACGGATGGGAAATGGGAAGGACGTAAATACATTGGAGGAACTGTTTTTAAAAATGTGGATCGATTAAAACTTGCTCCTGAACATACAGACCATTCTTTTGATATTCGTTACGAAGGTCCGGGTTGGGAGAGTAATCGAATAGGATATCGTTTATACCTGGATTGGAGAAATGCTATTGATATTTTTGGAAAGAAAACTTCAGCGAATATTTTACCGCTTGTAGGGCAGGATAATTTTGATTCGTATCATGAAATGAGCGACTGGGGTGCAGATATTCTTAAAGCCGGAAAAGGAATCGGAATTGGGTCTATAGATCGTTATTTAAACAATGAAAAATTACACTTTCGTGAAGTAGACTCAACCATTGCAACTGTGGTCAACAAAACGAGCGAATCTGGTGTAAAAGTGAATTACTACGGATGGAAAACGGCTTCTGATAAAATCGATTTTACATCAGTGTTAACCATTAAACCAGATCAGCTGTACACACAACATACGATTCAGGCATCAAAAGAAATTAAAGGAATTTGTACGGGAATTGTAAAGCAAAAAAATACAGAATTACTTAAAAAAGAAAGTAAAAATAAAAAATGGGCGTATTTAGCGACTTACGGCGAGCAATCATTGGTTCCGGATAAGTTAGGAATGGCTATTTTTTATCAAACAAATACCATCGAAAATGTGGAGGATACCACTTTAGATTATCTTTTGGTTTTTAAACCTACTACGAAAGCTACTTCTTTTTACTTTTTAGGCGCTTGGGAACAAGAACCAAACGGAATTAAATCAAAAGAAGAATTCGTGAAGTATTTAGATCAAAAGTTAGAATTACTGAACAAGAAAGGTAAAATGTAGTTTTGAAGAAATTAAAAAAAGATTAAAAATTAAAAATCTGCTTGATCTGCTAAATCTGCGAGAACAAGTATTAATCTTTTATCGGATAGCTATCGGGGTTTGTAAAAAGATATCCAGTGCTAAAAATTGAATATATGTTTAAGTTAGCTTTTATAAAAGTAAATTTCAATAAAGTTGTATTTACATTGCTACTCATTTTAAGTAGTAAAGCAATAGCGCAAGAAAATAAAATTGCTGTTCTTCCTGACAATTTAAAATGGTCGGAGAGAACGGCATTTACTATTTTGAATACCTATCCTAAAGCGTCGCAGATCGACGGGACTAAAAAGCCAAAATGGGATTATAAAATGGGATTGGTTTTGTTTGCTTTTGAAAAATTATATCAAAAAACAAACGACAAAAAATACTTCAATTATATAAAAGAATATGCTGATGAATTAATCGATGCTGATGGAAATATTTTAGATTATAATAGTAAAGATTACAACATTGATTGTGTAAATCCTGGAAAATTACTTTTTAATTTATATGATGAAACCAAAGACAACCGCTATCAAAAAGTTATAGAGCAATTGAGGACTCAAATTGAGAATCAGCCAAGAACAGCAAGCGGAGGTTTTTGGCATAAACAAATATATCCCAATCAAATGTGGATAGATGGTTTGTATATGGCTGAACCTTTTTATACACAATATACAGTTAAGTATGAAAAAGGTAAAGCTTTGGATGATATTGCCAAACAATTTGAATTGGTGCAAAATCATTTGGTCGATCAAAAAACAGGATTGGTATATCAGGCTTGGGACGAGAGTAAAGAAATAGCATGGGCAAATGCCGTAACAGGAACATCTCCAACAATCTGGGGACGCGGTATAGGTTGGTACATGATGGCTTTGGTAGAAACGCTGGATTATTACCCTAAAACAAATCCAAACTATAAAAAGCTGGCAGACTATTTGAACCAGATGGCAAAAAGTGCAGTCGAACATAAAAGTGCATCAGGTCTATGGTATCAGGTGGCGGATAAACCTGATTTGAAAGGCAATTATTTAGAGTCGTCATCGTCTGCGATGATTATCTATAGTCTGGCAAAAGGAGCCAATAAAGGATATCTAACGTCAGGTTATAAAAAAATCGCTCAAAAATCATTTGATGCGTACCTTAAGGAGTTTGTAAAAAAAGGTACAAATGGAGAAGTAATGATTTCAAATGTATCCTCGAGTGTTGGTTTAGGAGGAAAACCTTTTCGTGACGGAACAAATGAATATTACGTAAATAGTAAAGCAAAAGATAATAGTTCTCCGGCTTTAGCAGCATTTTTATTGAGTGCAATAGAATTAAAAAAATAAAAAAATTAAATATCTTAAAAAATGAAAAATACTAAAAGACAAAGTTATTTTACATCAGTTGTTTTAGTTTGTTTAATAGCTTTTACAAGCTGTAAAGTAACTTCTCAGGAACCTTCAAAAAAAGAAATCACTATTTCTAAAAATTTAAAATGGTCTGATAAAATGGCTTTGACCTTAATGAAACGTCATCCTGAAGCCTATATGATTGATGATTCTAAAAAACCGAAATGGGATTATGTTCATGCTTTGGTTTTGCATTCGATCGAAGAATTGTACAAGAAAAATCCGGATGCAAGATATAAAACATACATACGAGGTTATGTAGATGAGTTAGTGCAAAATGACGGAACTATTAAAACCTATGAATTAGACAAATACAATATTGATCTGGTGGTGCCGGGACGTTTGCTTTTTGATATATATGCTGTATCAAAAGAAGAAAAATATCTAAAAGCAATGCAGTTAGTGCGCAAACAAATTGCTGAGCAGCCACGCACGCAAAGCGGAGGCTTTTGGCATAAAAAAATATACCCAAACCAAATGTGGTTAGATGGGTTATATATGGGAGAACCATTTTATGCACAATATACTCTTACTTTCGAAAACGGAGAAAAGTTTGATGACATCGCAAAACAATTTGAGGTAATTCAGTCGCATGCGACAGATCCAAAAACAGGTTTATTGTACCATGCCTGGGATGAAAGTAAACAAATGCCTTGGGCCAATAAAGAAACAGGTAATTCTCCAAATTTCTGGTCAAGGGCTTTGGGCTGGTATGTAATGGCGCTTGTTGATGTATTGGATTATATGCCAAAAGATCATCCAAAACAAAAAGAATTAGTACAATACCTTAACAATGCATCAGCGGCTTTGGCTAAATTTCAGGATAAATCAGGTTTATGGTATCAGGTAACTGATAAAGGTAATAAAGAAGGAAATTACCTTGAAGCTTCAGGATCATCAATGTTTGCTTATGCTTTTGCAAAGGGAGCCAACAAAGGATATCTGCCAGCAAGCTATAAAAAATTAGCGAACAAAGCTTTTGACGGATTGACTAAAAAATTAATAAAAGTAGATGCTGATGGCGGAATAACGCTTACTCAAGCTTGCCAGGTGGCTGGTCTGGGCGGAACTCCCTATCGTGATGGATCATATGAATATTATGTAAACGAAAAGAAAAAAGACAATGATCCTAAAGCTACAGGACCTTTTATTCTGGCTGCTATAGAATTGAATAGATAACTTCTATTACGTTTAATCAACCAGTTTGTCATTTCGACGAAGGAGAAATCCCCGCAAGTAATTCCGCAAAGAAAGTCACCAATTTTTAGATCAACTCTTGCAATTCAATTCGTCTATTACCTATTGCTCGTGTCTCTTTCGTTGAATTGATAAAAAACAGGTTAAAACTTACTTCGCAATTAAAACCTGTCGGGGTTAATTGGAAAGTATAATAAATACCAAAAATGAAAAATTTCAAAGCCCTCTTTCTTTTATTATCCATAATCACGATACAAAAGAATTTTGCTCAGGTTTGGGTGCCGGATAACGGAGACGGAACGTATACCAATCCTATAATTCATGCCGATTATTCGGATCCTGATGTGGTGCGCGTAGAGGATGATTTTTATATGACGGCATCCTCTTTTAATTGCATTCCCGGATTACCCATTTTACATTCGAAAGATCTCGTAAATTGGAAAATTTTGAGTTATGCTTTGCCAAAACAACCTCCGTTTGAAACTTTTAATAAAGTGCAGCATGGCAATGGTGTTTGGGCGCCGAGTATTACTTTTCATAATAATGAATTTTATATTTATTATCCTGATCCTGATTTCGGAATTTATATGATTAAAGCTAAAAAAGCAGAAGGCCCGTGGTCTGAACCTCTTTTGGTAAAAAGTGGCATCGGACTTATCGATCCTAGTCCTTTATGGGATGATGATGGGAAAGTGTATCTGGTTCATGCCTTTGCCGGAAGCCGGGCACAAATAAAGAGTCTGATCGTGGTTTGCAGTATGAATGCCGAAGGAACAATAGCCAATAATGATGAAGTGATGGTTATAGACGGACATGAAAGCGAAGGCACAATCGAAGGACCAAAATTTTATAAACGAAATGGTTACTATTACATTTTTGCTCCTGCAGGTGGGGTTTCTACCGGTTGGCAAACTATTTTAAGATCAAAAAATGTGTACGGCCCCTATGAAAAAAAGAAAGTTTTGGAACAAGGAAAAACTGCCATAAATGGTCCGCATCAAGGTGCATGGGTGCAAACGCAAACAGGAGAAGACTGGTTCATTCATTTTCAGGACAAAGGTGCTTATGGCAGAATTGTACATCTTCAGCCCATGAAATGGGAAAAAGATTGGCCCGTAATGGGACAGGATTTTGATAAAAACGGAATTGGAGAACCGGTTACAACATTTAAAAAACCAAATGTAGGTAAAAAACATCCAATAGAAACTCCTGCAGAATCTGATGAGTTTAATGAGCCAAAATTAGGTTTGCAATGGCAATGGCAGGCGAATTCTCAAATCAATTGGGGTTTTCCAACAAGTTTAGGATATCTTAATTTATTTTGCCAGACTACTATAAAAGACAATCAGAAAATTTTTGACGCGCCCAACTTATTGCTTCAAAAGTTTCCCGCAGAAGAGTTTACTGTCACCACTAAACTGACTTTTAATACAAGGCTAAATGCGGAATCGACAGGACTTATAATAATGGGATTAGACTACAGTTATCTTAATTTTAAAAATGATAAAGGGAAGCTCTATCTCAATCAGAAAACAGGAACTTTTGATAAAAAAATTTTGGAGACAGAAACCACTCCTGTTTTAATAAAAAACAATATTATTTACCTTAGGGTAAAAGTTAAAAAGGGAGGTGTTTGCAGTTTCTTTTATAGTTTAGATGATAAAAAATATCAGTCTATAGGATCTGATTTTGTTGCAAAAGAAGGAAAATGGATTGGGGCCAAAGTTGGTCTTTTTGCCTTGAGCGAAAAAGTAACAAACGATTCAGGAAATGTTGTGGTAGATTGGTTTAGAATAACAAAATAAGCTTAAAATGATTCAATTTAAAAAATATATAGTATTAGTTTTATTTAGTATTTGCTTTGTAGTAAATGCTCAAAACACCTATAAAAACTGGCCGGATATTATTCGTAAAAATGATGCAGGATGGTTTGGTACAGATGAGGCTAAAAAAATAGCAGAGAATGTTTTGTTGTATCAACGAGATATTGGCGGATGGCCAAAAAATATTCAGATGCAGGAAGAGCTAACCGCGCAGCAAAAAAAGGATTTACTAGCCCTTAAAAGTTCGACTAAAGAAATTACTACAGACAATAGCGCAACCTGTCAGGAAATGCTTTTTATGTCTAAAATGTATGCGCAGGTCAAGGACGAGCGCTATAAAGAATCTTTTTTAAAAGGTTTAAACTACTTATTTGAGGCCCAATATAGTAATGGGGGATGGCCTCAGTTTTTTCCACTGAAAAAAGGGTACTACACACACATTACATACAATGATGATTCGATGGTGAATATACTAACCATTATGAAACATGTAAGTGACGATAATGATTTTTTTAGTATAAAACCATCAAAGGAAATTATCGAAAAAGCTAAAAAATCTTTCGATAAAGGAATTGATTGTATCTTAAAAACGCAATACAGACAAAATGGAGTTTTAACGGCTTGGTGCGCGCAACATGATGAAGTTACTTTTGCTCCCGCAAATGCAAGAGCTTTTGAACTGGCGTCTTTAAGCGGGTATGAATCAGCTAAGATTGTTTTACTGTTAATATCGATTGATAAACCTTCGCCCGAAATAGTGACGGCAGTAAAAAGTGCACATATTTGGTTCGAAAAAACAAAAATCACTAATCTTGAGGAGAAACGTATTTTAAACGATGACGGAAAAATTATTGATAAAAAAATGGTTGTTTCTCAAAATGCTGCACCAATTTGGGCAAGATTTATGGAGCTTGACAACAATGAACCATTTTTTTGCGACCGTGATGGAGTTAAGAAAAAATCTATTGACGAAATTGGTGCAGAGCGCAGAAACGGCTATTCCTGGTATACAGATGCCCCAAAAGAAGTATTGAAAAAATACCCTGCATGGGCGATTAAAAACGGAATTAAATTATCCGCAGCAGAGACTTCAGACAAAAAAAAAGCTAACTTTTTTACTGTTGCTTTAGACGGCTCAGGTGATTTTACAAAAATTCAGGATGCTATAAATGCAAGTCCTTCATTTCCATATGAAAAAATAACGGTTTTCGTAAAGAATGGAGTTTACAATGAAAAGATTAAAATTCCGGAGTGGAATACTCATTTAGCGCTTGTTGGTGAAAGCAGGGAAAATACCATTATTAGTTTTGATGATAATTTTTCGAAAATCAACACAGGAAGAAATAGTACCTTTTTTACCTATACGATTTTGGTAGAAGGCGATGATTTTTCAGCATCAAATTTAACGATAAAAAATGCTTCGGGTGATAACGGACAAGCAATTGCATTGTCTGTGGTAGCAAATCGAGCTAAGATATCAAACTGTAATATTCTAGGCAATCAGGATACTTTGTATGTGTCAGGAAAAGATGCAAAGCAATATTTTAAAGATTGTTATATCGAAGGTACAACCGATTTTATTTTTGGAAGCGCTACTGTATTATTCGAAAATTGTGAAATTCACAGTATCAAAAATTCCTATATCACAGCAGCTTCAACTCCTCAGGATACTACTTTTGGATATGTTTTTAAAAAATGCAAACTTACCGCTGAACCAGCTGCTACATCAGTTTATTTGGGCAGACCCTGGCGTATTTATGCCAAAACAGTTTATATCGATTGTGACATGGGAAAACATATCAAACCAGAAGGCTGGCATAACTGGTCAAAACCCGAAGCAGAAAAAACTGCTTTTTATGCAGAGTTTAATTGCAAAGGCGAAGGTTTTCAGCCTAAAAAAAGAGTTTCATGGTCACATCAGCTTTCAAAAAAAGAGGCAGCAAAATATACATTAGAAAATATCTTAAAAGATTCTATTGCTAATTGGTATTCGAAGTAAAAAAATTAGCCCACAGATTTTAACGGATTAAACGGGTTTTCGCTGGTTTCTTTTCTTGTTTTTTATCAAAAAAAACTAAGATCTGCCCAATCTGCGAGACTTTTTTAAACGTTAGGTTTTTGACTAATTAAAAAAAATTAGTTTGCTTTATGTAATAAAAAAATCCGCGAAAAACCGTTTAACCGGTTACAACCCGTGGGCCAAACCAAAATAAAATATAACATTATGAATTTTAAGTGTCTCATTTTTCTACTGATTTCATTTGCTTCTTTTGCACAGCAGACTGAATTTCCATCGGCAAAAGTAGATGCTATTGTCAACAGAATTCAGCTTCCGGTTATTCCATCTTATCAAATAAATGTTTTAAAGTTAGGAGCAAAAGGAGATTCTGTTACCAATAATAAAGCTGTATTTGATAAAGCCATGGCGTTGTGTAAAAAGAACAAGGGCGGAACGATAATTGTGCCCAAGGGGATTTATAAAATCAATGGTCCAATTCATTTTGTGAGTAACGTTAACCTTAAAATTGAAAAGGGAGCAAAAATTAAATTCAGTGATAACCCGCAAGACTACTTACCCATGGTTTTAACAAGTTGGGAAGGAACAATGTTATACAATTACAGTCCGCTAATATACGGTTACGAATGCTCAAATATTGCTATAACCGGCGAAGGAACTATTGATGGAGAAGGAGGTAAGGTCTGGAAAAGCTTTAAGGTCAAAGAGGGAGCAGGAAAAAATCTAAGCCGCGATATGAATCATAATCATATTCCGCTTAAAGACAGGAAATTTGGGGAGGGGCATTTTTTACGTCCGCAAATGATTCAGTTTTTCAATTGCAGAAATATTTTGGTGGAGAATATTCGTATCGAAAATTCCCCTTTTTGGTGTTTACATTTATTAAAATCCGAAAGTATCACGGTTCGTGGAGTACGTTATAAATCGTTAAATTATAATAACGACGGTATTGATCCTGAATATGCAAAAGATGTTTTAATCGAAAATGTAACTTTCGATAATGGTGACGACAACGTGGCTATTAAAGCAGGAAGAGATCATGAAGGAAGAGCAAATTCAGCCACACCAAGTGAAAATATTGTAATTAGAAACTGCAATTTTAAAGGACTTCATGGCGTTGTAGTTGGCAGTGAAATGTCAGCAGGAGTACAAAATGTTTATGTTGAGAATTGTAAAACCGTTGGTTATCTAAAAAGAGGAATCTATTTAAAAACTAATGCCGATAGAGGAGGTTTTATTAAAAATGTTTTTGTGCGAAATATCAAACTCGATGAGGTCGAAGATTGCTTATATATCACTGCAAATTATCACGGAGAAGGCAATGGTTTCCAGTCTGAGATTTCGAATATTTCTTTCTCGGATATTACCTGCAACAAAGCCACAGAAAATGGAATTGTAATTCAGGGATTTCCGGATAAAAAGATCAGGAATATCTCTTTAAGGAATATTGAAATCAAATCTGCTAAAAATGCGTTATCGAATGAGAATGCAGAAAACGTTCTAATGACAGATGTATTTATAGGGCAGCGCGCAACAGTTCCATCGGCAGCGAAATAGTTTTTTTTGAAGGACTGAGAGACTGAGGAATTAAGGGACTAAGGCTTTTAGCTGCTAAGGTTAAAAGAGGTTCCTGATACGGGCTCAGGACTTTTTATTGTCAATACCAACGCGACCCACCATTAAATTAAAAAATGATTAACATCAATAATATATTAAAATGAAAAAATATATAGTACTAACATTGCTTATAAGTACAGTTTGTTTTGCACAAAAAACAGCAGTCTATTGTATTGGAGATTCGACAATGGCAGACAAGAAAGGTCCTGAACGTAACCCGGAACATGGGTGGGCACAGGTGCTGCAGCCATTTTTTAATGATAATATTGTTATAATAAATAAAGCTGTAAACGGCAGAAGTACCAAAAGTTTTATCAATGAAAAACGTTGGGACTCTGTTTATAATAAGCTTAAAAAAGGAGATTATGTTTTTATTGAATTTGGACATAATGATGAAAAAATAGAAGATTCTACGCGATATACTAATCCGCATACAGCTTACCGACACAATTTAATTCGCTTTGTAAAAGAAAGCCGTGAAAAAGGTGCAATTCCAATATTGCTTACTTCTATAGCAAGACGTAATTTTAATGAAAAAGGAGTGTTAGTGCCTACTCACGGAGATTATCCACTAGAAACAAGATTAGCAGCACAAGAGTACAATGTACCACTTATAGACCTGGAATATCATACTGAACTATTAGAACAATCTTACGGACCAGAAAAATCAAAACAATTGCATTTGCATTTTAAAGCCGGAGAAAATGCTTATTATGATAAAGAAAAAGCAGATGATACACATCTTTCAAAGAAAGGGGCTGTTGAAGTTGCCGCTATAGTCGTACAGCAGCTTAAGATCCTACAGGATAAATCCCTGGAGAAACTTAAAAAATCAATGAAATAGCAATACTTCACAATGAATTTACTGCTAAAGTAAGTCTTTCGATTGCTTTTGAAAATCAAGTTATCATCATTGATGATTTCGGAAAATGTTTTGTGATTAAAATATATAGATAAGCCAGTGAAGAGAGTTTCACTGGCTTTTTTTAAACGTAAAGAGAAGCTTTATTTAAGCCTAATTACTATATTTTTTTTATAAAATCATCTGATGGCTTTCTATGAAACTGATCGTAATATTTTGAACAGAAATAACTTAATTTTGTATAATTAAGTTCATAAATAATTTCAGTTAATGTCGTGTAATCGCCACTTTGCAAAAATTTATTGGCCAACATCATTTTTTCCTTTATAAAAAAATTATTTGGAGTACTGGAGAAACTTTTTTTAAACAGCATTTTGTATTTTGAAGGTGACATACCGGCCATTTCAGAAAGAAAATTAATAGAAGGAAACGGATTATAAAGGTTATCTAATAAATATGTTTTTGTTTTATTGATGGCTTCAATTTCTAATTCGCTAACCTCATTTTCAACAGCTTTTGAATTTTCATACCGATTTAAGAAATTACCCAGCAATTTTAGGGAAATACCTTTTAGATAGGAGTTAAAATTAAGATCTAATACTGATTTATCCTTTATAGACCTTATTAATAAAATGCTGTTACTATCAATATTATCATAATAATAAAGAGAATTTTTTGGAACCTTAATTTTTCGTTTGCTAAATTCTTCACTTGGATGATTTTTTAAAAAACCATTTAATAGTTTCTTATCGACCAATAGTCGCAATGCTAATATTCGTTTGTTTATTGCCGGTTTAAAAGAACTTTCTATTTTATTATCTATAATAGCAAGTCCCAGATTATGATAAGTCCCGATTTTGTAATCAATATTATTTATTTTGATCACATTCGCATGTTCACTAAGATCAAAGTGTAAAATATATAATTCATTGTCAGATTTAATCCGGTTTATTTTTACAGACTCATTCAGTATAAAATCCATAAAGAATACTGAAATACCAGGAGTAATTTGTGTAAAATAGCAATGGCCGTTACCAAGCGATTTTGGAATAACAATTATCTTATTATCAATAAGTTCGCCATTCATTTCCTGAGCTAAATGATGCTGCCATTCTGGAGTTAAACTATAGAAATGAGTAAACTTTTTCATAATGAAATGTCGTATTTAAAAAAAATAAAATTATAATTGCTTCATAAATACTTTGGGTGATAACCCAAAGTGTTCTTTAAATTTTGATGCGAAATAGGAATTATTAGTAAAATTAAGATCATCCGAAATTTGAGATATAGAAAATTGCTTACTCTCAAGAAGTTCTTTTGCGTGCAGTAATTTATTATCCATAAAAAAAGCATTGGGTGTCATTCCTGTTATTTTTTTAAATAAATTTTTAAATTTTGATTCAGACATATTAGCCATATTAGCCATAATTTGAATGCTTGGAAATGGCTCTTTGATATTTTCAATTAAAAACATTTGTGATGCTATAATTTTGTTTAAATCTGCTTGGTTTACTGTTTGAATGATAACTCTGTTGGCAGACATTTTTTTTAGAAAATTTGCGAGTAACATATGCACAGTTCCTGTTAAATTCAAATCGAAAATAGGACCGCCAACTTTAATTTTTCGCAAATTGTTTAAGATGTGAAAGCTATCACTACTCATTCTGTCAAGACGAATAATGGTATTTTTTTTAGGATCTGTTATTTTATCTACATCCCCAAGATGAATATCATTTTTTCTTATAAAGGATTTGATCATTGATTTTTTGATAAATATGCATAAAGCAAATGTTTTGCTGCCCTTTTCTACATGGTAATCAGTTTCTAAAATCCCATCGATAACTGCCAGATTATATTTCCATCGACCTATATCATTCATGAAATTATTTGAAGACAATTTTGCATCACCTTCCGTTAAATTATAGTAAATTCCGATAAAGTCATTACTTAAATTTTTCTGAATCAAATGAAGGTTTTTATGGTATTGTACATCAATATAATAGGCAACTATTCCATCGCCACAATCTAAAAAGTAGCGGGTCCCTGTTTGGATACTTTCAGGAACAATTATAAAATTTCCAACAATTTTTCCTTCTAGCTGCTGCGCAAAGGGTTTTGTCCATTTTAAGTCGGCACTATAAAAGTGTTCAATTTTTTTCACGTAAAGTGTTTTTATAAAGTTGTTTTTTTATGCAATATTTTGGTCTGCATTTAGTTGTATTTTATTTGCGTTAAAGTATTTGATTAGTTGAATTTATTTTAATTTCATCAAATAAAACTTTGACCTACATCTAAGATTTTTATTGTAGTTTCATATGATGGAATTGCTGTAAGACATTATTATTTATTTCCTGTCTTTAAAAAAAAGTCAGTTCCACTAGAAATAATAGATGTAATTATGATAATTTCTGGCTAAGTGTTTTACGATCTATTTGCAGTATTTTTGCTGCTTTACTTTTATTATTATTTACAGCATTAAGTGTTTTTATGATTTGTTCTTTCTCGAATTCTTTTAATGATTTAAAGAGAAAACTTTTTTCGGGAACATGGTATTTTAAATGTTCAGGAATATGCTCAATATTTATAATTTCGTCACTTAATATAATCATACGTTGAATAATATTTTCTAATTCTCTGACGTTTCCCGGCCAGGAATAACGAAGTAATATTTCAATAGCTTTTTCATCTATCGAAGTATTGGGTTTGTCATATTTTATACCATACTTTTTTAGAAAGCTGTTTATTAATAACATCAAGTCTTCTTTTTTATCTCTAAGAGGAGTTGTTTTTATATTAATGACGTTTATTCTATAGTATAAATCTTCTCTAAATTTTCCCTCCAAAACCATTTTGTACAAATCGCTATTGGTTGCACAAATTATTCTCACATTTATTTTTTCAACTTTTGTAGAGCCTACTTTAATAACTTCTTTTTCTTGTATTACACGCAAAAGTCTGGTTTGAACTGATAACGGTGCTGTTGCAATTTCATCCAAAAAAATAGTTCCGTTTGAGGCTGCCTGAAAAAATCCAATTTTTGATTCTGATGCTCCGGTAAAGGCTCCTTTAGCGTATCCAAAAAATTCCGATTCTATAAGATTTTCCGGAATTGCACCACAGTTTACCGATATAAAAGGCATTTTTGAAAATGCACCTTTATAATGAATTGCTTTTGCTATAAGCTCTTTTCCTGTACCGCTTTCTCCTTCTATTAATACATTAACGTTATTGTCTTTTACACGGTTTATTATTTCTACTAATTTTTCAAAGTGTTCTGAACGGCCTACAATACCAAAGTAATTATTGTTTTCTATTGACGAATTAATCCTGTTTGATAACGTTTTCGGACTTGTTTGTGCCTTCAATAAAGATTTTTTAATGGCCTTTTGAAGTTCATCACTTGAAAATGGTTTGTTTAAATAATCTAAAGCACCTGCTTTTATAGAATTTATTGCATTATCAATAGTGTTAAACCCTGTAACAACTAGTTTAGGTATTAAGGGGTAATGTTCATTAGTATATTTTAATAGTTCAATACCATCAATATCAGGCATATTGAGATCTGTAATTAATAAATGAATATCATTATATTTTAAAACATCGATGGCATCAATTACAGAAGATGCTTTGTAAGTATGATAATCAAAGGACTTTAAGTGACGCTGAATTACATCAAGCATATCATAATTATCATCGACGATAAGTATGTTTTGTTTCATTATGCTCATAATTAGTTTAAAGGTAATTTTATTATAAAAATCGATCCTGCCGGCGTATTATTTTCTATGACTATATCTCCATTATAATTTTTAACGATTCCATGAACGACACTAAGTCCAAGTCCGCAACCTTTTGTAGTTTTAGTTGTAAAAAAGGGTTCAAAAACTCTTTGTTTAATGTGATCAGGAATTCCGGTTCCCTGATCTTCTATTGCTATTATCAAATTTTCAGTGTCACTATCAATAATTGTTTTTATGGTACTTTTTTCAGGAGATGCATGTATGGCATTTATAATTAAATTAAAAAAAATTTGTGTAAGTTGAACATCATCGATCTTAGCCTGTATACTATCGTTTTTAAAAACCAGTTCGCATTTAATATTTTTTTCCTGAAAATTTTGTTTCAGGAATGACATCGCAAAATCAACAATAGGCTTGACTTCTCTAAATTGTCGTTGCTGAGGTATTTCGCAAGAAAAAAACATTAGTTTTTTTACGATTTCACGACAATAAATAACAGAGTTTATTATTGTAGCAATATCAGCATCTATTTCATGATCTTTATTACTACTCTTGATTAGTTCTGCATAACCCAATATGTTGCCCAAAGGAGTATTAAGTTCATGTGCTATTCCTGCTGTCATTTCTCCCAGAATAGAGAGTCTGTCTATTCGTTCTACCGTTCGCATTAACCGCTGTTTTTTTTCGATAGTGTTAAACTTCTCCAGATAATTACCTATTTCATATGCAATAGTATCCAACAGTTTTTGTTCTTCCTTCAAAAAATCACTAGCATTGTATTTACTTTTTGGATAATGAACCTTAATATATCCAGCAGTTTTTTTTGCGATATATATGATACTAGTTTGGTATTCAGTATGTTCAGTTAGTTCAGCTGTATATAATATATAATCGGGAACAAATAGCTCTACTATGGCATCTTTATCGTATCTCCATGCCTTTTTTGTACTCGAAATTATTTTTTGTAAAGCTTGTTTTTCTTTAGTGCGAGACCTTGCAATTATGGTTGAAACTTCATAAAGGCAAGTTAACTCTTTAACTCTTTCTTTAAGCTTTTCTTCTGTAGGAATAAGTTTCATTTATTTGTAGGAAATTATTTATAATGAATTTAAATTGATTTCAAATGTAGGCAAATATTTTAGTTAGTAGTAGTAAATAAAATTTAAATTAAACTATTTGAAAATAAACTAAATATAAATTATTGTTTAGTCTTATTCTGATATTTTAATAACTTATAAAGGTATTTTTTTGATTTTTTTTCACCGATAAAAATAGCTGTAAAATTGTAAGAAAATGATTTTATTAAAAAAACAATATTTCATTTTATGAAAACCATTTTTATATGCTTTTTGAGCAATTTGTTAAAAGTCGTATTCTGCTATTTTTATGTCTTCATTAGTAAGAGTACAGATTGTGATTGCAGTAATTTTGATTTGATTTTTTACAGAAATAAAAAATTTCCAAATACGTACAAATGCAATCATAAAAGATATGAGTAATTCTGGTTTTTTTCTGGAGTTTGAGTTGAATATAGGCGAAATTCGAAAATTAAATAAAATGTATTTTAAGAGCCTCTATAGAGAACGTGTTGTTGTTGTTTCAGGAATTCTCTTAATCTCAGCTGTTTTTTTTGATTTTTTTGATCTCAATGATGAAATAGATTATATACAATGGCTAGTACGAAATCTGATCCTTATTGTATTATTTTTTTTATTTCAGTATTCGTTTGTAAATACCATAAGTAAAGTTGTTTTTCAGTTCATTAAAAAGCTATTAAAATATAATAGGTTTAGTAAAAAGTACAAATTTAATTTTACCAATTCAAGAATCTATGTGCATTCTCCCATGGGTGAAGTTGTTCACAAGTGGAGCCAGATTGAGAAAGCAATTTTAACTAAAGATTTTTTCTTTCTGTACGTTAGGGGGCGAAATAATTATATAATTTCAATTTCAAGCAAATACAATAACGGCCGAAAAATCGATGAATTAATATCTTTTGTAGAACATAACGTAACTCATATCAATAAAATATAATTTTCTGGAAACTTTTAAATAAAAACCTTAATCTGTTCATTTTATAACGTATAGGGTTCCTTATTTAATCTCTGTCAATTTACCTTTGTATGGAATTTAAAATAATTGATTATTAGTTAGTTAGGTTGTGTTTTTAAGGATTAACAATAAGGAGAATAATTTTTTAATTACTTCTAAATAAGTTTAAAAATGGAAAAGGAAAGAGTTTTGGTTTGTGATAATAAAGGCATTTTTTTAAAGATGTTTAAAAGACGCTTTAAAAATGAATTTGATTTTTTCGAAAATTCACTTTTGTCGGAAAATGAAAATGAAGCTGCAAAATTTGATCGCTCAATATATGTTGTCTATGACAAGTCTGAATTGGTTGAGTTTTTACAACTTGAAAAAAAAGGAACTAATGTTTTGGTATGCTTGTTTAATAAACAATTATACGATAGTTTATCGTTTTTACAAGAGGTTAAAAGTTTGATATTGTTGGATAGTTCTAAGACAAGAATTGAAATTATAAAAGAGTTAAAATCTCATTTTAAAAATAAATCTGATTTGGTACCCGAAACGTCAGAAATGAAGTTTGCAGCTTCGAATATATTGTCAATAAAGTTCAATAATTTTTATAAAGCTTTATTTTTTCTTATGTAATTTTGGTTAATTATAATTCAATTTCCAATTAATGTGTTGTAGTTGGAATAAAAAAAGCAGGAATCCCATCAAGGATATCCTGCTTTTTTATACGAAATAATCTCAAAAAGAAGTTATTTCATTTTATATATTTCTGAACCCGCCAGTAAAAAACAGCCTAATCCGTAATCTTCAAAATCAGGAATTTTATCATAAGATAAAGGTTGGCCGTCCTTTGGTTCTTTTCCAGTAGATTGCAAATACCCTAAAAAGCCATTGGTGTGTAAACTTTCAGTTGTCATCGCATTCCATGCTTTTTGAACAACAGGAAGGTACGTTTCTTTTTTGAGAATCCCGCTGTTGATTCCGTATGCTATTGCGTAAACAAATAATGCTGTACCTGAAGTTTCTTTTTCTCCAAAATTAGTGGGATCATGTAAACTTACATTCCAGAAACCATCAGCTCTCTGGATAGGAACCAGGGCTGCTGCCATAGCTTTTAAATCTTTTACATATTGCGCTCTGTGAGGTGCGTTTTCAGGAATAATAGAAAGCACTTTGGCCAAAGCCCCAATTACCCATCCATTTCCGCGGCTCCAGTAGCAATCTTCTCCGTTTGGTTCTTTGTACGGAGGATCAAAATCGGCATCGCGCCACCATAAACCATCTTTAGGATTATAAAGTCCGTGATCTCCATGTTTGTCACGCGAGTACATATACATTTGATACATTTTTTCGAAATAGCGATTGTCTTTTTCTAAAACGCCTAATTTCGCAAAAACCGGCATTCCCATTTGTATAGCATCAATCCACGACCAGTCATCTAATTGAGGTGTATTCAAGAGCATGTTCATATTTGTTTTTGTATTCTTCAGTTTTTTGGCATCCGGCTCCAGATTATACAAATCGATGTAGGTTTGTGCCGCACAATAGTTATCGGCATTTCGGGTAGTATTTCCGCCATTAAAACCCCATTTGTGAAATTCAGACCAGGCATAAGCATAATCGTAATAAGCTTCTTTAGGGTAAATTTCATGTAGCGCCATAAGTCCTTCATAATACACTCCGCGCGTCCAGATATTACTTGGGCGTTCTTTATTGGTAATTATTGTTTTGCCGGTTTCAGGCCATTTTTGCATAAAATAATCATTGGCAAGTATCATTTGTTTTAATACTAATTTTTTATCAAATGCTTGTTGTGCGTTTGCCGAGTTAGTGTATGAAAGGCATATAGCGAAAAATAAAAGTAATTTTTTCATTTTTAATATTCGTTATTTAATAATTAGTTTTCTTGTTTTAATGGCGTAATCGTAACAGGGCCTAATAATCCCGAAGGCATAAGTTCCCATTTTGTGGCATCAAATTTTTTATAATCTTTATCGACCATGTTAATTTCATAAAAAATCTTCCATTCTTCGCCTTTTAGTTCTTTATCCCTGATTCTGTTGGCAGAGAGATTTGTAACCTGAACCTTTAGTATATTTTTTCCTGGTTTTAGTTTTTTAATGTGCAATTGATAAGGAACAGACCATGCCGTACCTATAAATTCATCATTTAGCCAGACTTTGGCACTTTCGCGGACATCTCCCAAATTGAGACTCCATTGATCTGCTTTAGAATTGGGTTTGTCAAATTCTAAAGTATAAGTTGCCGTTCCGGAAAACGCAGCTGCATCAGGACTTAATTTAGTCCAGGATTCTAAAGTAGATACTGTTGCATTTGCAGGAAGCTCCGGACCACCTTTGTCAAAGGCTATTTTCCAGTTTCCTTTTAAAGAAATGGCATTAGCAACAGGCTCATAATATTGCCATTTTTTTTGTGACGCCGTATTTTCTGTTTTTAAAAAATAAGATTGTCCCGGTTCTATTTTAAGTTTAACCAGTGTTGTATTGGTATTTTTAGTAACAATAGCATTACCGTAAGCTCTGGTTAACGGATCAAAAATAATAACTTCTTTATTGCCGATTTGCAGCGGAATAAAAGTATCTATGGTTTGTGGGGTATGATTGACCAAGAAATAAATTTTTTCACCATCAATATCTCTTCTTGTATATTTTAAACCTGTTTCTACAAGTTTTTCAGGGTACAGTTGTACATTTTCCAGAGCTTTAAAAATGTCTGAGGCACGCTGTATTAAAGCTGCATTTGCTGTTAAAAGATTTTGAAGGTTTTCCTCCTGTTTCTTAAAATCGTTGAATCCGGGAACCGATTCAGGTAATCCTTCAAATATAATAGATCCACCAGCCTTTTTAAGTTCAATTAGTTTTTGCAAAGTAGCAAGAGGCATTTTTTTACAAGATGGAATAATAAGCGATTTAAAACTGCCGCCGGGTAAAACAATTTTTCCGTTGATTACTTTTGCATCTGCTATAAAATTATCAGAGATAAAATCTACGCCATATCCTTTTTTTATTAAACTTTTGGTAGTGTCATAAAACGAGGTATCGTACAGCCATTCTGATAAAGAATGTATTTTGAACTGAAAGAATAAATTGCCTTTTTGATATTTGTCCCAAGTATCAAAAATAGGCCAGTAAAGCAGGATTTCATTATCAGATTTTCCTTGTTGTAACAATGACTGGCAATTTGATATGTAGGAGAACAAAGCTGGAGCATCTTCCCAAATACTGTTATTAGAATTGAAATTTACCGAAGCATAAAATTGCCATCCCGGCCATGCAGCTCTGGTTGGCGAATAGGTCGACCCATGAAGAAAAACATGATTGACTCCGTTGAGCATTAAATCTTCGACCTCAGGCTTACATTGCGATAATGCTGTTTTAAAATGTTCCCTAAGCCAGGTAAAAGTCTCGGAAGAAACCAGATTTTTACCTGAAATATGAGCGGCAGATGACGAAAATTTCAACATCACCGGATCAGCATCACCTTCACGAATATCCTCTTTTTCACGTCTGAAACCCGGAATGTCAAATGGCATAGAGCCAAAAGTTTCACATTCCGGAATATCCGCGGAAGCATACAAATCAATAAGATTTCCGGGAGATCCATGCGCCTGAAGTTTGGTTTTAAAGTTTTTAGAATGCGCCCATTTAGTCCATGATTTATCAAATTTATTCAATAACAAATCGCCAATTGTTTGCCTGTAATCACTTCTTATTCTGTTACCCGCTTCATTATCAGTTTCATTTAGTAAAAGAGGTAATTGTTTTTTAAGATCATATCCACGTAAGGCTTTAAATTCTTCAAAGAAATTAGGTGTAAAATCAGTTCCGTATACCTCAAAACTATCATTAAAAATGGCTCTTATTTTTCCTTCACGACCTTTAAAAGCAGTATTAAAAGGAACTACATATGCATTTAGTGCTTCTTCAGAATAATGATCTAAAGTATATCCTTTGCCGCCCGGCGCAGCTCTTTTTACTTCCTGTCCTGTTTTTCCAATAAAAACGGCATAAATCGTATAATCAGTTTTATGGGCTTTCCATTTCAGTTTATTAGGTTTTGATAAGTTGGGTAAAGCAACAGGATTTCCTTCAATTCCTTTATCTTTAGTATTAACTTTATTCTTTTTAAGCTGATCTGTTAAATTAATATAAGTGCCATCGCTTGCATAGGCTACAACATATAAAAGTTCAGCAGGTACTTTTTCTTTACTGTTGGTGACAACAATATTTTTATCGAAAGTTTCATTCTTCTTAATCGAATATTTCTCTACAATTAGTTTTGAGGCAGCGTAAGGCAATGTTACATGAGAACCTCCGTAAGGCCAGCCCGTTCCCAATACCATATCAACTTGCATATGCAGACTATCGGCAATATGAATAGTGTAATCTAACATCTCCATCCATTTAGGCGAAAGATAATCGATAAAATTATTTTCTTCTCCTTTTACACCGTAGATAGGTGTAATCTCAACACCACCAATTCCTGCTTTATAAAAGTCTGTTAGACTCTTTTTGAGGTTGGGTTTATCTACAGCACTTCCCATCCACCACCAACGTGCCCAGGGCTGATTGATATTAGTAGATTTTGGCCAGGGAGAACCTGATGTTTCTTGCGCAAAAGTGCTAAGAGCGCCGCAAAAGAATAGGGTAATAAGTAGATTGGATTTGGTTATTTTCATTATTTACTCAAAAAGTTTTAGTGGTTACTAAATTAATCACTTCACATCGTTAAAAAATCATACAGCACAATTTTTCAGCAGTAGTAATGAAGTAAAAGTATTAGTAACCCATCAAAAGGCTATCCTGTAGCATCCTGTTTTTAGTAATTATATTAAAAAACGGAATGTTTAAACAATGTAGTTACTTATTTTGTTATTCTTTATTTTTTATATAAATAAATACCAAATAATAAAAAATATTTTAATTAAATTTTTGATATCATATTTATTAATCTTTCATTTTTTTTAAAGATTGTAAATCAGTCAGTTGTGCGATTTTTGTCTTAAAAAAAGTATAAAAAGGCTATAAGGTACTGAAATCTAACAGGATACTACAGGATGCCACGGCAACTAGTTCTGGATAAATTTGAAAAAACTATTAAACTAACCAAAATTTAACTTTTATGAAAAACAAGCTTAATCTTTTGCTGATTATGGCCTTCTTTGCTTTATTGCATACGTCGGCTTATGCGCAAGAAAAAACGGTTACAGGAACAGTTACTGATCCGTCTAAACTCTCCATTCCGGGAGCTAACGTAATCGTTAAGGGAACCAATAGAGGAGCTAGTACTGATTTTGATGGGAAATTCACCATAAAAGTTTCTGAAGGAGAAACTTTGGTTTTTTCTTTCGTAGGATTTTTAAAGAAAGAACTAAAAATTGGAGCTTCAACTACTTATAATGTTTCTTTAGATGCAGAGAGTTCAAACTTAAATGAAGTAGTAGTTATTGGTTACGGAACCCAAAAGAAAAAATTAACTACAGGAGCCATTTCAGGAATTAAAACAGAAAACTTTACAGAACGACCAATTTCCAGAATCGATCAGGGTTTAATAGGGCAGGTAGCCGGGGTGCGTGTAAAACAAACAACAGGTTTACCAGGGCAGCCTTTTAGTATCGAAATTAGGGGAGCAGGATCTATTACGGCCGGAAACGAACCTTTGTATGTGGTAGATGGATTTCCTATTTACACCGAAGGATCCAACAGCAACGGAGGATTTTCAAGCGGAAGCCCACTAGATAATATGAACCCAAATGATGTAGAATCGATCGAAGTATTAAAAGATGCAGCAGCAGCTTCTATTTACGGATCAAGAGCTTCGAACGGAGTTGTTTTGATTACAACAAAAAAGGGAAAAAAAGGAAAAACAAAATTTACTTTTAATATGTATGGCGGTGTAAACAAAGAAGCCAACAGGGTAGATATGTTATCAGCTCAGGGATGGATCGACAGGGCTAAAACCATGATCGATTCTCAATGGGTAGGATCAGGAATTACAGGTGCTTCTGCAAGCCAGAACAATGCGGAAAGAATTGCAGCTTATAATGCAAAAAATCCAACTGCGCCTCTTAACACAGCTAATACAAGATATTATACTTATTTGTATGATGAAAGATGGGATATTCCTGGACATCCTGGATTAGATTATATCGACTGGCAGGATAAAGTTTTCCGTACAGGAGAATTCAATAACTATCAATTATCGGCTTCCGGAGCGACTGATGTTGTTAATTATTATGTATCTGCCAATTACCAAAAAAATTCAGGATATATTGTTGGTACAGATTACACCTTATTTTCTGCAAGAGCCAACGTTGATTTTAAATTATCAGAAAATTTTAAGACAGGAATAAATATTGCGCCTTCATACTCCATCAAAAATGATCCGGGAGTAGAAGGAAAAGACAATACCTTATTTAAAGCCCTTGTAGCAACACCGGTTTTTGAAAGCGCCTCCAATGCGGCAGGAGAAAAATATACAACCAGATATGCGTGGGGAAGTAGTACGACCAATATGCTTAATGCATTGGCCAGAACAGGAAAAAACTCCATGTACAGAACCTTGATTTCTACCTATGCAAGTTATCAGTTTGCTAAAGGGTTTACCTGGAAGACAACATTAAATTTCGATAACTCAGATAATACAACCGAAAGTTACACACCAAATGATGTTCAGGCAAGTATTAGAGGAGCATATAACACATATAGAAGACAAAACTTAGTTAATGAAAATACCTTAAACTGGGACAAATCATTTGGAGATCATAATTTTAATGTGCTTTTAGGCCAATCGTTTAGTTCATATGAAATAATGAGATCAAATTTATCTTCAGGAGCACTTTATAATAGTTCAACTGTCGAGACATTGCCAACGGGATCTTTAGGATCGACCAATGCAGAAAAAAGTACATTACTTTCTTATTTTGCAAGATTGCAGTACAACTACAAAGAAAAATACATTTTATCTGCAAGTGTAAGACGTGATGGTTCTTCAAAATTTGGATCAGATAAACAATGGGGAGTTTTTCCTTCGCTATCATTAGCTTGGAGAGTAAAACAAGAAGAGTTTTTACAAAAAGTAGACTGGCTTAGTGACTTAAAACTAAGAGCCAGCGGAGGACTTAACGGAAGTAACAATATTGGCAGTTATGCATCTTACGCAACATTGGCGACTTATAATTATTCTATTGGAGGTGCAGCTGCAATTGGTCAGGGAGCATCATCGATAGCAAACCCATCATTGCACTGGGAAGAATCAAGAAGTGTCGATTTCGGATTGGATTTTGGAATTCTAAAAAACAGAGTAACAGGAACATTCGAAGTATACAGAAAAAATAATAGCGAATTATTATTAAGAGTGCCTATCGTTGGGGCAACCGGATTTACAAGTTATTTGACCAATGTTGGAGAAGTACAAAATCAGGGTTGGGAATTTGAATTGAGTTCTTTAAACGTGAAAACACCAAGTTTTGAATGGAGAACTTCGGCCAATATAAGCCATAACGAAAACAAAGTTTTGGCGCTTGGACCTGGCCAGAGTAAAATTGAAATTAGTAATGCCTATGATGGTGGAGTTCCTTTTGTAAAATTAGAAGTTGGAAAACCAATGTATACGATTTTTGGATTACAGCAAAACGGAGTAGTGAGTCAGGCAGATATTGATGCAGGAGGAACTACAATTGGAGGTAATAAATTAGTTTTGGGAGATCCACGATATATTGATCAGAACGGAGATAAAAAAATCAATTCAGATGACCGTGTAGATTTGGGTAATCCAACTCCAAAATATACCTGGGGAATCACCAATACCTTCAAATATAAAGATATTGATATAAATATATTAGTTCAGGGACAAAACGGAGGAACAGTTTACGGATTAACAGGAAGAGCGATTGACCGTACCGGAATGGGATCTGTTGAAAATTCATTAAACGTAGATCCTTCGGTAAGAGGAAACTGGAGAACATCTTTTGGATATCAGGCCAATTCAGACTGGTTGTACAAATCAGATTATGTGAGTGTTCGCAACATTACAATTGGGTATAACCTAAGACAAGCCATTAAGGGCTTAAGCAGAATCGATAATATGAGACTTTATGTAACCGGAGAAAACTGGTTCTACTGGAACAAATATAAAGTAGGTTTTAATCCTGAGGCAGTAAATACATCAGCGAGTTCAAACAGCGATTTTTCTGTACCGGTAGATTATGGCGGAGCTCCTTTGGCAAAATCTTTAGTGATAGGACTTAACATTAATTTTAATTAAAATAAAATGAAAAAATATATTTATTTACTCACAGTAATAATGGCAATAACGTCCTGCACGGATGAATTGAATCAATTGCCTTTATCTCAGGGAACCATTGAGAATTTCTATGCCACACCTGGGGATTTTGTTCAGGCCAGAAATGCAACGTATTCTGTGGCTTTTCACGGAATGGGAACGTATGGTTATGCCAACAGAGTCCTGAATTTAAGCGAGGTAAGGTCAGATAATTTGCTGGCTACAACCCAAGCGTCAAGAGATTGGGAAGGAATTAATAGTTTCTATACTTCGATAAGTTCGAACACTTACGTGAAAGAAGCGTATTTGAGTAATTACAACGCTATTAATAAAGCCAATCAGTTATTAGAAAAAATAGCCGAAAAAGGAGATCAGATTTTTACCAATCCGGCTGAGAAAGCTTCTATGATTGCCGAGACCCGTTTTCTTAGAGCATTCTGTTATTTTGATTTGATAAGATGGTTTGGAAGAGTGCCATTATTAGAAAAAACAATGACAGCGACCGAAGCTGCAAAAATACCAAGAACGCCGGTTGTAGATGTTTATAAACTGATCATAGCAGATCTTGAACAAGCTATTCCGGATTTGGCACCAACATACGACGCAGCGAATTTTGGTCGTGTTACTAAATACGGAGCAAAAGCATTATTAGGTCTTGTATACATGACCCGCTCAAGCCCAACATATAGTATTGATGGCGCTACATTGGGATTAAACGAATGGGACAAAGCCTATCAGCAATTAAATGATATTAAGTTAAGTGGTTTATATACCTTTAATACAGATTACGAACCCATTTTTAAAGTAGAAGGAATTACCAATAAAGAAAATGTATTAACAATTCCGTATACTCAAAGTTTGCCGCTGGCCGTTGGAGGTAATTTTATGGTAGAATTAGGTTACGAGCCTTATTTTGCTTCGGTAAATTTATCAGCGCAGGGAGCTTTGGAGGCAAAACCAATTTCAACCGGATTTTTGAATTTGTTTGAAGCAACAGACAAAAGAAAAATTTACGGAATTGCAACCAGTTATACAGTTGCTACCGGAACCTATAAAGGAAGTTATACGTTGCCTGTTTTCAAAAAATACATTGATGCTGCCAGATACGGAAACGGTCGTGAAGACTGGGGTGTCGATTTTATGGTAACACGTTATACAGATGTATTGATGTTGATGGCCGAATGTACGCTTCACGGTGGTGGCGGATCACAGGCAGAAGTAGATGATATTGTAAATAAAGTAAGAACAAGAGCAGGTGTTGCGGCAAATGCATCTAATATTACTTTGGATGATTTGTTTACAGAAAGAAGAAAAGAATTTTTCTCTGAAGGGACAAGATGGTTTGACCTTATCAGATCAGGGAAAGCAGTAACTACAATGAACGCCTGGAAAGCGGCAGAAGATACCGAAGGAAAAATTAGAACAATCGATAACAATTCATTGTTGTATCCAATTCCGTTATCAGAAATTTTAGCCGTTCCTGGGCTTTACGATCAAAATCCGGGTTACGATTAAGAAAAATTTGCTCCAATTTTTTTATTTTTTTTAAAGAAGTTGTCTTTTTTTAGACGACTTCTTTTTTATTTAAAATAAACAGGAAAGCACAGGATAGATTCACCGTTTAACTGTTTTAAATTTAAAGTTTTAGTATCTAAAAATATTCTAATGATTTACCTAAAAAGACTTCTCTTAATTCTACTGGTTTTTAGTGCAAAATGCTCCGTATTGGCGCAGGTTAAATTGCCCGCTTTAGTAGCTGATAATATGGTTTTACAGCAAAATACAAAAGTTAATTTGTGGGGATGGGCAGCTCCAAACGAAAAAATAACCATTCATTTAGGATGGAATAATCTTCCCGTTGAAGTTGTGGCGGATGCTGCTGGAAACTGGAAAACAGCAGTAAACACACCAAACGGAAGTGACAAAGCTTATGATATTACCATCAATGCATCAAATAATATCTCTCTAAGAAATATTCTAATCGGCGAAGTCTGGCTTTGTTCCGGTCAGTCGAATATGTTTTTTCCTGTGGGAAGAGAAGATAAAACCTGGAAAACCGGAGTTAAAAATTATGAAGAAGAAGTAAAAAACGCCTCTTTTCCTAATATCAGATTGTTTACCGTTGCCGTAAATGCTGCGCAGACACCACTTGAAGATGTTACCGGAAGCTGGAAAGTGTGTACGCCCGAAAGTATTCAGACATTCTCTGCCGTAGCCTATTTCTTTGGCAGGGATTTATATCAAAAACTAAATGTACCTATCGGGTTAATCTCGACTTCATGGGGAGGAACAAAAGCAGAAGCGTGGACAGCGCAAAGCGTTTTAGAACAAGATGTTGCCTTTTTGCCCATTTTGCAGGAAGACGCAAAAAACGAAAAAGCATATCAGGAAAAACTTGAAAACTATTATTTAAATCTTACCAACGAACGAATTGCAGCTGCTCAAAACGCCGAGAAAGGACAATTAAAAAAGCCTAAAAAAGAAGCCAACAAAACCTCATATGTATTGTACAATGCAATGCTTCACCCAATAGTTAATTATACTATAAAAGGCGCTATTTGGTATCAGGGCGAAAGTAATTCAGGAAAAGCCTATTTATACCGATCTTTATTTCCTGCCATGGTAAAAAGCTGGAGAGAAGAATGGAAACAAGGAGATTTCCCTTTTTATTATGTACAAATTACACCTCACAAAGGACAAAATGCCGAAATACGCGAAGCACAATTAATGTCCTTAAAAACAATCCCAAATAGCGGAATGGTTGTGACAACAGATGTTGGAGACGCCAATAATATTCACCCAATAGACAAACAAACCGTGGGTTACAGACTCGCTTTAATTGCACGCGCTAAAACCTATGGAGAAAATAAACTGGTGTATTCAGGACCTATTTTTAACCAAATGAAAATTAAGAAACAAAAAGCACAACTGTTTTTTGATTACGCCGAATCAGGTTTAAAGCAAAATGGAGACGATCTAAAAGAATTCGAAATAGCAGGAAACGATCAGGTTTTTTATCCGGCCGATGCCAAAATTGAAGGCAAAAAAATTGTAGTTTCTTCTTCGAAAGTAAAAGAACCCGTTGCTGTTCGTTTTGCCTGGAAAGCCATTCCGGAACCTAATTTATTTAATAAAGAAAATTTACCTGCTTCACCTTTTAGAACAGATGATTGGGAAATTAAAACAGATAAAAAATAGGTTTAGTGCTTTGAAGCTTTGTCAAAGTTTTAAACTTTGACAAAGTTTGTATAGTATGCCATTTTGAGAACCGCATCAACATTACTAAGATTTAACAAAGTTACCATAAAGTTTGTCATTCCGAGGAACGAGGAATCTCCGTTAGTAGTTCGGCAAAGATTGTTAACTTACTTTATCGAGTTTCTTGCGAAGATCCCTCGTTCCTCGGGATGACAAAAATGCGTTTACCAAAAGAGTAGCGAATCTTAAATTCAAAAAAAAAAATGAATAGAAGACAATTTATAATCGGAAATTCTCTCGCTGTTATGGCGATGTGTCTTCCATTTTCGGCGAAAGCCATTACTTTATGGGATGATCCAAAGCTTTCTGACTTCGAAAAAAGACTTCGACCAGTTGGACGCGCTTTAGAATTCGAAGATTATTATGTTTGGTGCAACAGCCCAATAGAAGGTCCCGATGGTAAAATTCACGTGTTTTTTTCCAGATGGCCCAAAGCAAAAGGCATGAGCGGATGGATCAACAGTTCTGAGATTGCGCATGCAGTTGCTAATAATCCCGAAGGGCCATATGAATATGTAAGTACAATTTTAGCACCGCGAGGCGAAGGTTTTTGGGATGCCACAACCTGTCATAATCCAAGTATTCATTTTGTAGACGGAAAATATGCGCTCTTTTTCATGGGAAATTCCAACGGAAAAATGAATACCAAACGAATTGGTTTAGCCACTTCAGATTCTCTTTTCGGACCCTGGCAAAGACCGGATGAACCGTTATTACTTCCGGGAAAAGAAGGCGAATGGGATGATCTTTTAACCACAAATCCTTCGTTTTTAAAACATCCAAACGGTGAATATTGGCTGTATTATAAATCATTGGATACAGAAAATTACGAACATCCAAAGTTTCCCGTAAAAGGCAACAGAAAATACGGACTGGCGATAGCTAAATCCCTTCACGGACCTTATGAAAAATACGAAAACAATCCAGTAATTGATTTTTCTAAACTAGGAGACAACAAACAATGTGAAGATGCTTTTGTATGGTATGAAAATAAAAAATTCAAAATGCTGGCAAGAGATATGGGCGTTTTTGGAATTGATTACGGATTGTACATGGATTCTGATGACGGGAAAAACTGGAGTAAACCCCAAATTGCCTATCAGCCCTTAAATAAATATATCAATCAGCCCGAAGCGCCCAAACATTTAAATCGGTATGGAAGGGTAGAACGTCCGCAGTTGTTGTTCCAAAACGGGAAACCAACTTATTTATTTACTGCTTCGCAAGGAGGGAAATACGAAACGGCTTCGGCCTTTATTTTTAAAATAGTTTAAAAGAAAATTAATTTATATAATTAAAAAATGGAAAATAATACAACAGTAAGAAATGCTTTTACGATGAAATTAAAACCGGGTTTTGAAGCCGAATATAAATTACGTCACGATACAATTTGGCCGGAATTGCAAACATTACTTTCAGAGAGTGGAATACAGGATTATAGTATTTTTTTAGACGAAACAACCTTAACACTTTTTGCAGTTCAAAAACTTAGCAAAGACTTTGATGTTGATTTTTTACCCAATCATCCCATAGTAAAAAAATGGTGGAGTTATATGGGGGATATAATGGAAACCAATGAAGATAATTCGCCAAAAACTATTGTGTTAAAAGAGGTTTTTCATTTGGATTAAATGACTAAATTGTTCGCCAAATAAAAATAAAAAAAGAATGAAAAATACTATAAAATTTTACGCGCCCTTTGCATTATCAGTATTAATTTTTGCGAACTGTAATGCGCAGAAAAAATCAAACGGAAATACAATTGTTTTAAAAAACACCTCTACTATAGAAGTGCCTCAAAAAGCTATTTCGATAAAAAGAAATCAACTGTCTGTAAATAACCAAACAGGAACGTATCCTGTTTTAATATATAAAAACGATACAATTCCGGCACAGGTTAATGATTTGGATGGCGACGGAAAATGGGACGAACTTTTTATAGTAACAGATTTTGCTCCGAAAGAAGTTAAAACAGCAACCTTAAGCTGGTCAGATACAGATCCTAAATTTCCAATAAAAACGAGTGCAAGATTCGGAAAGAGAGAAGCTAAAAACCTGCCTGTTCATCCTGCAACCGATGAAGTGTTGATGGCCAATCAGGTACATAAAAAATTAGGTTACCAAAAATACCAAACCGATGGCCCAAGCTGGGAAAATGACAAAGTAGGTTTCAGGCATTATCTGGACGGAAGAAATTCAAAAGATGTTTTCGGAAAAAAAATACCAGCTATTACACCCGAAGATGTTGGTATAAACAGTAAAGGAGCCGTTGAAGACAATTATCACGTGATGTACGATTGGGGAAGAGATATTTTTCCTGTTGGAAATTCAGCCGGACTGGGAGGTTTTGCTTTATTAATTGATAATAAAATCAACAGACTCGGAATTATTGGCAGCGATACCATAAACAATATCGAGAAAACAACATTTAAAATTGTTAGCGAAGGTCCCGTAAATTCGGTTTTAAGTTATAACTATCAAAATTGGGAAGCTTCAGGAAATAAATATCAGGCACAAGAAACTGCATCGATTTGGCCTGGAATGTACGGTTATAAAAACACTATTTCGGTTAATGGCTTAAAAGGAAATGAAACACTTGTAATTGCATATTCTAATTTAAACAATCAAAACCCTTTGCAGGTAATTAATGCCGGAGATTTTGTATGTTTCATATTACATGATAAACTAACCTATGAACGACAATGGATTTTAGGAACTGCTGTAATTGTACCAAAAGCGGTTTATAAAGGTTACATCGAAGCACCAAAAACAGGAAAACTAACAGATTCCTATTTGATAAAAATCTCTGCAAAAAACAATCAGCAAGTGAGTTATTACCCAATAGCGGGCTGGGAATTAAGCGCAGATAGTAATTTTAAAGATTCGAAGTATTTTACCAATTACGTCACGACATTGGCCAAGCAGCTTTCGGCTAAAATTAAGGTTGAGGTGAAGTAAACGCCTAGTTTGTCATCCTGACGGAGGAAGGATCACACTCGAAACTCGACAAAGAATAACCGTTCAGTTTGTCAAGGATGACAAGATTGCGGAAAACTTTGTCAAAGTTTTAAACTTTGACAAAGTTGAATAGCCGTTCGGTTTGTCATCCCGAGGAACGAGGGATCTCCGCAAGAAACTCGACAAAGTAAATCGCTAATCTTGCGGAGTTTCGAGTGTGATCCTTCCTCCGTCAGGATGACAAGATTGCGGAGAACTTTGGCTACACTCATTAAAAAAAAATAAACTAATACTAACACATAACCAATATGAAAAATATTTTTAAAATTTTAATCTGTATCATAGGATTTTCACAGACATCCTTTGCGCAGCATTATGCAAATGATACATTTCCGGATGGAAGCGAAATCACCAATTGGTTTAAGGATTATTCTAAAATTCAGTTGAAAGATCTGGGCAAAAAATACACCATTACAGATTTTGGAGTAGGAAAGGATAGTACCAAAATTCAAACAATTGCTATTCAGAAAGTAATCGATAAAGCCGCTGCAAATGGAGGTGGAGTTATTATAATACCAAAAGGAGTTTACTTAAGCGGGGCTTTATTTTTTAAACCTAAAACGACTTTATATGTTTCTGAGGGCGGAGTTTTAAAAGGTTCAGATAATATTGCCGATTTCCCAATAATGCCATCGAGAATGGAAGGACAAAATTTGGATTATTTCCCCGCTTTGGTCAATGCATACGGAGTCGATAATTTTTCGATTTCAGGAAAAGGAACTATTAATGGAAATGGAAAAAAATATTGGGATGCTTTTTGGGCGCGACGCAAAGAAAATCCAAAATGCACCAATCTCGAAGTTTCAAGACCGCGACTGGTTTTTATATGGAACTGTAATAACGTGCAGCTTCAGGATGTAAGACTAATAAATTCCGGTTTCTGGACGAATCATTTTTATAAATGTAATAATGTAAAACTGCTTGATCTTTATATTTTCTCACCTCACATTAGCTCAAAAGCCCCAAGTACAGATGCGATCGACATTGATATTTGCACTAACTTTTTAGTAAAAGGCTGTTACCTTTCGGTTAATGATGATGCAATTGCCTTAAAGGGAGGGAAAGGACCTTATGCCGATCAGGATAAAAACAACGGACCAAATGCCAATATTATCATCGAAGATTGCAATTTTGGATTCTGTCATTCTGCGCTAACAAACGGAAGCGAATCTATTCATAACAAAAACGTAATTATGCGTAATTGTAAAATAGAAGGTGCTTCGAGATTATTATGGCTAAAAATGAGACCCGACACACCACAGCGATATGAATATATAAGAGTGGAAGATATAAAGGGACAAGCCAAAACCTGTCTGGCTGTTTTTGCCTGGAAACAATTTTTTGATTTAAAAGGCCGTCCTGATGTTCCATTGTCTTACGGAGATCATATTACTTTAAAGAATATTGATCTTAAATGTGATACTTTTTACGGAGTAGAAAATGATCCAAATGTTCGTTTATCGAATTTTGTATTTGAAAATTTAAACATTGAGGCAACTAAAACTGATATTGATAAAAGCATTATAAATGGAGTGAATTTTAAAAATGTTTATGTGAATAAACATTTGGTTGAGTAGTTTTTCCTCAAATTCTCAACAAAATTCAGATCGATATGGAGCAAAATGTTAAATTTTTGTGTCGTTTTTTGTAATTGAGATAAAAAATAACAAATTATTTTCAGTCATTTATTAGACCTCGTGTAAGCCTCTCTTTTTATAGTTGCTAAAATAAGTAGTTGATTAGTAGTTGTTTGGTTCTTGTGTGGTTCGCAAAAAAAAGCGAGGTAAATTTAATGTTAACGGGAACCCTGAAAAACACTGATAATTTTAACGTGAAATATGTTGTAACTATCAATCAAACTTTTATTTTTGCGGCTTAATTTAATCATTATAAGCATGAAAGATCTATTAGTAAAAATCAACGCCGAAATTGACACATTTAGAGCAGAAGCTGAATCTTTAACAGAAAAAGGTGTTAAAGCTGCTGGACCAAGAGCTCGTAAAGCTACTTTAGAAATTGAAAAACTTTTAAAAGAGTTTAGAAAAGTTTCTATCGAAGAATCAAAAAAATAATATTTTTATTCAAAATAAAACCTCGTTTAAGCAATTAAACGAGGTTTTTTTATGGGAAAAAGGTTTGAATTGTGAGTTATGAATTGTGAGTTATGAGTTAAGAGTTAAGAGTTATGAATTATAAGTTATAAGTGAATAATTCTACAACGCAGTGCATAACTCCAAACTCCAAACTCCAAACCCATAACTAATAACTCATAATTCATAACTCATAACACATAATCCCTAAGTCCACAGTCTTTTAATTTTTTAATGCTTTCCGCTACAGTCAATGCATTGAGATTAGCACCTTCTGCACCAGTGTGCGTATGATCTTTTGGGAAAAAGGCTTTTACTTTTTCTTTGCCTAAAGCTTCGTATTTTAGGGCAACTATTTCATTCAAATCGATATAGAATACTTTTTCCTTTTCGGCTGCTTCTTTCGACCAATTTCCGTACGTATCACTTCTTCGTTCTACTTTATCGTTTGGCCATTCATTTCTTGGCGTTTGGCTCAAAACAATAGGTATAGGGCCTTTTTCTTTGGCTTCACGAATAAATTTGGCCATGTACCACCCAAAAGTATGTACAATTTCTTTAGAGCCATCTGCAAGGGTAACTTCCTGTGTTTCGTCGCCATTTCCTTTAAGAGAACCTCTAAATTTTTCCTTATCAATAGCCCCTGCATCATTATGCCCAAACTGAATCATTATATAATCCCCGGGCTGTAATTGTTCTTTAACTTCATTCCAAAGGCCTTCATGATCAAAAGTTCGGGTACTTCTGCCGCCTCTGGCTTTATTAATCACTTCAATTCTTGTTGTATCGCAATACTTAGGAAACGGAACTCCCCAGCCCACGGCATTTTGATCGCCATTATTGTTGGCCATTGTAGAATCTCCAACTAGATACACTTTCTTTTTGGCGGGAAGTACAATTTTTGGATCTTTTAAAATGTAATTTTTCAAAGAGTTTTTACTTTCTTTTAGTTGATCAATAATTACCGAAGCAGAAAGTACCGCACCTTTTGCTGAGGTATGCGTATGGTCTTTTTTATAAAAGTAAGTTCCCGTTACTTTTTGTTCGCCCAATTTTTCCATTTCCAGAGCCATTTTATCATTCAAATCGATAAAAGTCACTTTCTCTTTCTCTGCAATTTGTTTGGCCCATAAACCATATGATGTATTGTTACGGGGCACTTTCCCTTCTTTCCAGTCGTTTCGCGGAATTGGAGAACAAACAATCGGAATCGCTCCTTTTGATTTTGCCTCACGAATTACTTTCTGAATATACCAGCCGTAACTGTGTACGATTTCATGTTTTTTGGTCAGGATATTATCAATTTCCCGAGTTTCGTTTCCGATTCCTTTTATCGTTCCGCGGGCGCGAAGACTATCGTTTAAAGGCCCATCATCATTATGTCCAAACTGAATCAGGACGTAATCTCCTTTTTTGAGTTTATTTAAAACCGCAATCCACAAGCCTTTATCCTGAAAAGTTCGGCTGCTTGTACCGCCCAAAGCATGATTTTCGATATTGAGTTTTGTGGTATCTAAAAATTGACCAATATAATCGCCCCATCCCCAAAGTCCACCGGAACCATCGCCTTTGCCATTTTTTACAGTAGAATCTCCCACCATAAAAACAGTTGGTTTATTTTCTTGTTTTAAAGTGAAATTGAAAAAAAGGAAAGCCAGAGATAACAGGGCTAATAGTTTAATTGATTTCATGAAATATGATATTTTATTTAAAAGTAATTGTTTAATAGGTTTTAATAATCGTAACTCAAAAAGACTAAACAAAAGTTCGACTTCGCTATCAATGAAGTTTTAATTTCAAGCCACTCGTTTCATCTGCGTACTTTTTTCGCAATCCCTTAGCGACCTCAAAGCAAAGCGAAATACAAAACAAAAACCTTGCGAACTTAGCGTAAACCTTAGCGCTCCTTGCGGTAAAAGTCATTTACATTTTCAGGCTAAGCGAAGCGAAAGCCTTATCAGGAAACCTAAAACTTTTTTACAGCATAGTTAATTTGATATTATTTCAAAACTAGGAGTTCTGTTTTTATAAAGTATCCTGTACTATGATGTTAAAAAATAAGAATATTATAAATTATTATATTGCGAAAATCAGGTAGGTACAGGATACTATACCACTAAAAAACAAAGAAATTGCATCCACGTTACAGCATTCATAAAATTAGAACAGAATAATTATATTATCCGAATTTAAGGATAATTCATTTTTTACAACGCTATGAAAATTAAAAAACAATCTATTCAAACCCTGGCAGCTTTATTAATGTGTTCACTCGTTACGTTTGGACAAGAAAATAAAACACCACGCAAAATACATTACGCGCCGGAGGGAAATAGTTTTGTTTTAAAAAATGGCACCCGAAAATTCAACAGAGCGTTGTACGGTTCTAATACAGGATTTAGGGTAGAAACAGGCGATTTGCCTGAGTTTGCAATGTATATGCCGGGTATGGGAGGAAACTTAAAGTTAGGTATCGTAAACGGAAACGAAAGCAAATGGATTACTGAAACTTCAAAAATTGATACCCGATATGTCTTAGGCACAATGCATTATACCATTGAAGACCCGATTTTAGGAAACGGAAAATTATTTGTAGATGTCGTCGCCTTAAAAGAAAACGAAGGTTTTGTCGTAAAAGTATATGGTAAAAACCTATCAAAAAACAGCAGCTTAATTTGGGCTTTTGGCGGAGCAACCGGAAAAAAGTTTAGCCGTGACGGCGATATTGGCGCTGATCCTGAATCGGTTTTCTATCTGCAGCCTGATTATTGTAGCAATAATAAATACACGATCAAAAAGCAATCATTTCTGTTAGAATATGGTTCAGAAAGCAACAAACAAAAAACAGGAAACAATAAAAACCTTAGCGGATTTTTTCCGGAATCTGTAGCACATTTAGCCAATGCAAAGTCTCAGAAAACCCCATTAGAACTTTACAATTCAAATCCCGAATCGCTGAGTCTCATTACAGGAAAAATAAAATCAATTACAGAAAAAGGCGATTATTGGCTGTTTTTGGCAGAAGATTCCAAAACAAATTACAATCAAAAAAATATAGCACAACTTTACGAAAAGTCAGTTCAGCAAACACAGCTTTTGGCCAATAGAGTCAAGGTTTCGACTCCGGATCCTTACATCAATACTTTAGGATCTGCACTTGCAATCGCTGCCGACGGAATTTGGGAAAGTCCAGCCTATCTTCATGGTGCCATTGCCTGGAGAATGTATTTAAATGCCTGGCGAGGTGCTTATACAGCAGATCCTTTGGGCTGGCATGACAGGGCAAAAACGCATTTTACCAGTTATAGCAATTCGCAGGTGACAAGTCCGGAAAGTGGCCCGATTGTGTTGGATGAAGAAAGAAATTTAGCCCGCCAAAAAGAAGAAATAGGAACATCCATGTTCAGTAGCGGATATATCAGCAGAAGTCCGAATAAGAATAACGTTGCGCATCATTATGATATGAATCTGGTTTTTATAGATCAAATGCTCAGACATTTTAAATGGACAGGTGATACCGCATTTATAAAAGAAATGTGGCCTACAATCCAGAGACATTTAAACTGGGAAAAAAGAAATTTCGATCCTGACGGAGACGGATTATACGATGCATATGCTTCAATTTGGGCGAGTGATGCCTTGCAATATAGTGGCGGCGGAGTCATTCATTCTTCGGCGTATAATTACTATGCGAACAAAACAGTGGCTCAGATTGCAAAGAAAATTCAACACGATGAAAACCCTTTTACCAAAGAAGCTGATAAAATTCTTAAAGCCACAAACAGTCAGCTTTGGGTAGCCAATAAAGGAATTTTTGCCGAATATAAAGATGCTTTAGGAAACAGATTATTGCACGATACACCAGGAATCTGGAGTATTTACCACACGATTGATTCAGAATTATCGAATCCTTTCGAGAGTTATCAAATGCTGGATTATGTCAACAATCAGATTCCGCACATTCCAATTTCGGCAGAAGGATTGGATAAAAAAGACCTTTATGTTATTAGTACCACCAACTGGCAGCCTTATACATGGTCGACAAATAATGTGGCTTTAGCCGAACAATTGCATACCTCTTTGGCGTTTTGGCAAGGCGGACAATCAGAAAAAGCTTTTACAATGTGGGAAAGTGCTCTGGTCGAAAGCATGTATTTAGGAGCTTCGCCCGGAGGTTTCGAGCAGCTTTTGTATCAGGATGCCATGCGTGGTGAATTGTACCGCGATTTTGCTGACCCAATTGGTATGGCTTCACGAACTTTGGTCGAAGGACTTTTTGGGATTCAGCCGGATGCTTTGGCTGAGGTTTTAACCATCAAACCCGGATTTCCTCAAAAATGGAATGAGGCTTCTTTAGCAATTCCGGACATTTCAATTGATTTTAAAAGAGAAAATAAAGAGGAAAAATACCAGATCAAAAATCAGTTTTCGGCTAAAATGAATTTAAATCTGGTTTTGAATTCGTCTTATGAAACTGTGGAAAGTATTACTGTTAATGGAAAATCAGTTTCATGGAAATCGGTTCCCGAAAGCATCGGAAATCCAAAAATAAGTATTGAAGTTCCCTATAATACCTCTTATGAAATTACCATTAAATGGAAAGGAGATTTGATAGAAGAAGTAACTTCAAAAGAAAATTATACTGTAAATGAAATAGTAGAATTGAAAACTTCTAAAGCTAAAATAATATCAGTTTACAATCCACAATTAGTTTTAAGCGAAATTTCCAAAACAGAAAATTCGCTCAAGGCAAAAGTGAATTCGGCAGGTAATAAACTCTTTTTTGTAGAATTGAAGCAAGGAGAATTATCCTGGTGGAAACCCATTCATGTAAATGTAAAATCAGATAATATTTCTAGCAAAGAAGCCACAAACTGGGACGCGCCATTGGACAAACGTGCAGAAACAATTTCGCTTACCTCATTTTTTAATTCAAAAGTGACGGATATTTTCAATTATGAATATTTGTCCCCAAGACCGCAAACGGTGACTTTACAATTACCCAAACAAGGAATCGGGAATTGGTGTTATCCCAATATTTCCGTAAAAATCGATGACAAAGGTTTACGCGAAAAAGCAAAAACAAACGGGCAGATTACAACTCCAAACGGAATTCCGTTTCAAACGCCTTCTGATGAAAATCAAAAAAATATCATCTTCACCTCCATGTGGGATAATTTTCCTGAAAGCATTAATATTCCCTTAAACGGAAAAGCTTCACACGCCTATTTCATGCTCGCAGGAACTACAAACCCAATGCAAAGCCGCATCACAAACGGAGAAATTACCATTAATTATACGGATGGAACTTCGGAAATTCTGCCTCTAAAAAATCCCGAAAACTGGTGGCCTATCGAGCAGGATTATTTTATTGATGGCTTGGCTTTCACGACCGATGCGCCAAAACCGCCAAGGGTTTATTTTAAAACCGGAGAAATTTCGAGAGATTTCAAAGATTTCAAAACCATAAAAGGATTCACAAGTTATGGAGTCGATGGCGGCGCGGGAACGATTTTAGATTTACCATTAGATAAAAATAAAACATTAAAAAACATGACTTTAAAAACCATTGCCAATGATGTGGTGATTGGTTTGATGAGTTTGACTTTGGTGAGGTGATTTAGAATATAGAATATAGAATATAGAGTATAGAGTATAGATTATAGAGTTTAGAATATAGAATATAGAGTATAGAATATAGAGTATAGAGTGTAGAGTATAGAGTGTAGATTTTAGAATATAGATTTTAGAATATAGATTTTGGATCTTAGATTTTGAAATAGAAATTTTTAAGCTCCAGAGGAGCGATATATTTATAGAAACATTTACACCTACCAGCATTCGAGTCCCGTAGGGACGACATATAAATCAAGCCAATAAGAAAATTGGATAACCTATTAAAATAAAAATATGAAACCGCTTAAAATTTTACCGCAAAGCACGCAAAGCTTTTTATGCTTGCGTGATTTATGACAAAGGAAAGTTCGCAAAGCTTTGTATTGATAAAGCTTTGCGAACTTATTTTTTAACAAATATTAGAGATAAAAAACTTGCGTGCTTTGCGGTTAATTTTTTTATTTCAACCTGAAACTATAAACCTAACCAAATGAAAAAACATCTATTAATAATTATATCATTATTCTCGATTTCATTGTCGGCCCAACAGAAAATTAATCGAAAAGCATTAGTAACTAGGCATAATGTTCAAATTACAGCCATCGATACTTTGGCTTCTCTCACAGTTGGTAACGGTGCTTTTGCTTTTACTGTTGATGCTACCGGTTTGCAGACTTTCCCTAAAAAATATCAACACGGAATTCCGTTAGGAACACAATCAGAGTGGGGTTGGGACAGTTATAAAAATACCAATAACTATAAATTTTCAGAAACCCTGAGAGATTACAAGCAATACGGCAGGGATATTTCGTACACGGTTCAGATAAAAGAACCAGCCAGAAAAGTCGAAGCGGTGAATTGGTTTCGCCAGAATCCGCATTTATTGCAATTGGGAAATTTAGGTTTTGAGATTACAAAAAAAGACGGAACTCCGGCAAAACCCGAAGATATTAAATCGATTGCCCAAAAACTAAATTTATGGACAGGGGAAATAGAAAGTTATTTTGAAGTAGAAGGAATTCCCGTAACAGTTCTTACGGCTTCGCATCAGGAAAAAGATGCCATTGGTGTAAAAGTAAAATCAGATTTATTACAGCAAAAACGCTTAAAAATTAGTTTAAGAATTCCGTTTCCCACAGGAGATTGGGCAGATATGGGAACAAAATACGAAGGCAAGCAGGATTATAAAAGTATTCTTCTAGAAAAATCGAAAACTGAAGCTATTGTAACTCACGTAATGGACAGTATTTCATATAACGTAAATTTGAGTTGGAAAGGAAATGCAGAGATTAAAAAAACTGCAGATCATTATTTTGTGATCGAAGCATCCAATACTAATACTTTAGAATTAAGCTGTCTTTTTGCTTTAGCAGATAAAAAAATACCAAATTCTTCTTTTACAGATATTGAAAACAGCAGTATAAAAGGTTGGGAACAATTCTGGAAAAGTGGCGCTGCCGTAGATTTTTCAGGCAGTACAGATCCGCGAGCCAAAGAATTAGAGCGCCGGGTAATCCTTTCACAATATTTGACGAAAGTGCAATGTACAGGAAAAGTGCCACCTCAGGAAACAGGTTTAACGTACAATAGTTGGTACGGAAAACCGCATTTAGAAATGCATTGGTGGCATGGTGTTCACTTTGCACTCTGGAACAGACCTGAGTTACTAGAGAAAAGTTTACCGTGGTATCAGAAAGTTTTTGATAAAGCCAAAAATATCGCCAAAAGGCAAGGTTTTGAAGGTGCAAGATGGCAGAAAATGGTTGATGCAGACGGGAACGAAAGTCCGTCATCTGTAGGTTCATTTTTGATTTGGCAACAGCCACATTTTATTACTTATGCTGAATTGATTTATCGTGCCAAACCTACTTCAGCAACTTTAAATTTATATAGCGAGCGTGTTTTTGCAACGGCAGATTTTATGGCTTCTTTTGCCCATTACGACAGCAAAACAGATCGTTATGTTTTAGGACCAGGTGTTATTCCGGCTCAGGAACGTTTTAAGGCAATGGAAACTTTCAACCCAACTTATGAGTTGGCTTATTGGAACTGGGCTTTGAAAACAGCAATCGCCTGGAAGAAAAAATTAAACCAAAAAGTACCTGAAAAATGGGAAAATGTTTTGGCAAAACTATCTCCGTTACCAGTTTTAGATCAGGTATATCTGGCCACAGAAAGTGCCAAAGATTCGTATACTAATCCGGAATTCAAAACCGATCATCCATCGGTATTAGGAACTTTCGGAATGCTTCCGGAAACATCCCTTTTAGATAAAAAAATCATGAAAAATACTTTCGATCTGGTTTGGAAAACGTGGTCATGGGATAAAACATGGGGATGGGATTTCCCAATGACAGCTATGTCGGCAGCACGTTTACAAATGCCTGAAAAAGCTGTTGATGCATTATTTATGAATGTAACGACAAATACGTATTTGAAAAACGGACACAATTATCAGGCAGAAAGATTAACGCTTTACCTGCCCGGAAACGGAGGATTGCTAACCGCTGTTGCTATGATGTGCGCCGGTTGGGACGGAAGCACAGAACAAAATCCGGGTTTCCCAAAAGACGGAACCTGGAAAATACAAAGCGAAGGATTTAAAAAGATGTTTTGATTTGATGGGCCACGGGTTAGACGGGTTTGAACGGATTGTCGCAGGTTTTTTATTTAATTTTTTTGAGCTTAAATTCTCCACAAAGTCGCAAAGTAATAAACTTATAAAACAAACTTTGCGCCTCTGCGTCTTTGCGAGAGATTTTAAAAAAATCAGTGCAAACCAGCTAAAACCCGTTCAATCCGTGGCCAATAACTAACCATAAAAAACACCAATCATGAAGAATAAAATTTTACTATTATTTCTTTTATCAACTTTAGTTTCATTCGCTCAAAGGCAAATGGAAAACCTCGATCGTGGCGTTATTGCTGTAAAAGACAAAGGTCAGTTTTTTATAGGATGGAGAGTTTTGGGAACTGATTCTGACGATTTAGCTTTTAATTTATATCGAAAAAGCGGCACTAAAAAAGCCGTTAAACTTAATGATAAACCTATTCTGGGTGCAACAAATTTTATAGACACAAAAGCCAATAGTCAGGAAGAAAACACCTGGTTTGTAAAAACAGTTCTTAAAGGAAAAGAAACCGATGCAAAAGGAAGTTTTACCATTCCTGCCCAAAGTCCAGATAAAGATTATTTATCTATTAAACTAAAACCGGTTGAAGGATATATCCCAAATGATCTTTCGGTTGGGGATTTAGACGGAGACGGAAGATACGACCTGATTGTGCACATGACTGGAAAAGCGCACGATAACTCACATACTGGAATTACAGATCCTCCCATATTTCAGGCGTATACCTTAGACGGTAAATTTTTGTGGCAGATTAATCTCGGAAAAAACATTCGCGAAGGCGCACATTATACCCAGTTTATGGTATACGATTTAGATGGTGACGGAATTTCCGAATTTGTTTGTAAAACTGCCGACGGCACTACCGACAGCCAGAATAATGTGGTTGGAGATGCCTCAAAAGATTGGGTAGAACGCGACCCCAATTCGCCTATTTTGGGTAAAATTTTAAAAGGCCCTGAATACCTTTCGGTTTTTGACGGTAGAACCGGAAAACTAATTACCACCGTCGATTATATTCCGGAACGTGGTGATCTTGCCGGTTGGGGCGGACATGGCGGCAGCGGAGGAAATGATACCAAAGGAAACAGAATTGATCGTTTTACAGCTTGCATTGCTTATCTGGATGGCGTACATCCAAGTGTTGTAATGTGCCGTGGTTATTACGGAAGAACTGTTTTGGCAGCCTGGGATTTTAAAGATAAAAAATTGACTTCAAGATGGGTTTTTGATAGTAAAGATGCCGAGAATTCCTATTCCGGAATGGGAAATCACGGACTAACGGTTGCAGATGTGGATAACGACGGAAAAGACGAAATTATCTACGGATCGATGTGTGTGGATGATGATGGAAAAGGATTGTATACAACAGGTTTTAGACACGGAGATGCACTTCACGTTTCAGATCTTGATCTTGATGTTCCCGGCTTGGAAGTTTTTGGAATTCATGAAATAGAAAACGGAACTACAGGGCCGGGTGTAACTTTGTTTTCTGCCGCTGACGGAAAAGTATTGTTTACCGGTTCTATAAACGAAGATGTTGGGCGTGGAGTTGCAGACAATATAGATCCAACCCGAAAAGGCGCGCAATGCTGGTGGTCTGGATCTCCTTTTTTGCATGATATGAAAGGGAATGAAATAGGAAAAGCACCAAGTTCTATCAATTTTTTAATTTATTGGGATGGCGATTCTTCAAGAGAGTTACTCAACTCAAATTACATAGATAAATACAACGCAGGCCGATTATTTACTGCAACAGGAGCCGCATCAAACAATGGTACAAAATCTACGCCGGCACTTTCGGCAGATATTTTAGGAGATTGGCGCGAAGAGTTAATTTTAAGATCTGAAGATAATACGGAACTTAGAATTTATTCGACTACAATTCCAACCGAAATAAGACAATACACTTTGATGCACGATCCGCAATACAGACTAAGTGTTGCATGGCAGAATGTGGGTTATAATCAGCCGCCACATACCAGTTTTTATATGGGAGCAGGTATGAAACCCGCACCAAAACCGAATATTGTACGGGTTAAATTTCGGGAGAATTAGGTGGTACTATTCGGTGGAATCAATTTTTAATAACGATAACTTTAACACTTAAAGCAAGCAGAAGTTGCATTTTTAGAGATTAGATTAGAATAAAAATGTTAAAGAAGCTTTTAAAGGACTTTTTTGGGTGAATTAATACATCACTTTTTTGTGTTACAAATTAAATGATAATCCCTATAAAAAAAAAAAAGAAGTGATACAATTTGGCTTTAACCAAAGGTTTGAAGAAGCTTTCGCATGTCTTCAATTAAATTTCAATACTATCTGATTGTTTATTTTTGGCGGTTGTGAGTTTCCCAATTTCGCTAAGAAATTCAGGATCAAATTCGGTGTAGGCTCTTAGAGTATATTTTTCATCTCTTTTTTGCATGACGAGACGAATTTTATGAACCATTAACCAAATGGGTTCATAGCGTTTATGACCCAACAAATATTGAATTTGTAAAATGGAGAATTTTCGTTTAGAGAGTGTCATTAATTCGATGCAGATCATCCAGTATTTAATGGGTAAATTGGAGTTTTCCATCACTGTTCCGGATCTCAGACCAATTCTGTTTTTACATTTTTTACATTGAAATTTTAAATCAGATTTTCTAAAGGAATGTACATTATGCTGGCATTTTTTGCAAATCAATCCATTCTGTAAACGTTTGCTTTTTAATTCTTCAATACAGATTTCTTCATTTGGGTATTTTTCGAAGTACTCTCGCAATTCCATTTAGTGCTATTTTCTTTTAGCGAATAAATATAGATAAATGAATTACGCATGCAAAGAAAGAGCATAAATAAAAAAGAGAATATTCAAAACGAATATTCTCTTTTTACAATTTATATAAAATGCAATTAGAATTTTTCTGCTATTTCTTTTTTGTATTTATTAAGGATAGATTTTGTCATACCTAAATTAGCTTTGGTAGAATCTACGGCTAAGTAAATAAAATATTCCCCATTATCAGATACATCAATAATATGAATTTGAGAAGTAAGAGTAATCATGATATTATCAACACTTTGTCCTTGCATATTTAGTGCCTTTATCGCATTCATTTTTGCTTTAACCACTTCAAGATTAAATGCAGAAGCTAATTCAGGATCGAAATCGCTTACTACAGATTGTGAATAATATGACATTCCGCTTTTGATTTCAGCTACAGAAACTGCGATAAAACCGGGTACATTTTTTTTTAGATCTTCTCCAAATTGTTTTAAAAAATCAGACATAGTTTTTTAGTTATTTTAGGGTTTTGAATCCTTTATTGTGGATTTTGGGCAAAAATATAGATATGGTTCTATTTAGTTATCCGCAATACGTACCTAAACTTGTTTTTTTCTTAGTAATGATCTATTAGTTAAATAGTTTGTGAGGTTAGTATGATACTAATTAAAATTTATTGATTCTTGTTTCCGGAAAGCTTATCGAAAGGCTTTCAGATATCTGTGATTTTATAGTGTGTTTTTTGTTTTTCAATTACATTTGTTTAAAATGTCGCAAAGTCAGAGACATTTGCGCAACGCGAATAAGGAACACTTCGGAGAGCGGGAGGTAATTTTAAATCAAGTACAGGAGCTAATTATAGAATTAACAAAACAAGAAGATTATTAAAAAAAAATATTGATAATGAAGAAGTATGTCATTTTATTTTGCGTGTGTTTAAATTTAGTGTCTTGCGGTTCAGCTAATGATTGTGACTCTTCGGCTGAAAATCGAAGAATTGATGAGTGTCTTTTGATTGTAAAAAAAATTCCTAGTGATACAGATGAAAGGTTTGACTATGGAGGAACTAATCCAATTACAAAAAAAGATTGTGATTGTAATTCAAAAAGAAGTGATTTATGGTGGGCGAAATATAAAGAACACATTCAAATTGGAGACACTATTATTAAAAAGAAAGGCGAACTTATTTTTAGCATACATAAAATAGATACTATTTTAAGTTTTAATTTTGAGTGTGATGGTAAAACCTATAAATAAAAAAATACTCCAGCTCTCCGAAGTGTTCTCATTAAAATTTGCGCAAATACGTCAACGTTAATGATTCAGGATTATTAGAAATTGAAAAAGTTGATAATCCAATAGTAAATGTTTTAGATCCAAAATCTTTAACTCTATATCTTTATTTTAAATTTAGTATTAAAGTCGGAGACTTTCAGAGTTTTTCGTTTTTCATTTACATTTGTTTAAAATGGCTCAAAGTCAGAGACATTTGCGCAGCTCGAATAAGGAACACTTCGCAGAGCTGGGGTTGTGGATGAAATAAAAGAACAAACAAAAAATAATAAATAATGAAACAAAAATTAAATAAAGAATTTTATAAAACGATTGGATTTACAGTGTCTATATTTGTATTGACATTTTTCTTTCTTAAAGAATATGTTCTCCAATCTTCTTCAATTTTAGGAAGTCTTTTTTCTAGTATTATAGGTGTACTTTTAACTTTTGGTCTTACATGGTTCTTAAAAAATAGAAACCTCTTTCAAAAGATAATTGTTCTTCTGATTTATGTTATTTTTATTGCGGTTTTTGCTTACTCAAAAAAAAACAATTCAATAACGGATGGTCCTGTTAGTAAAACAAATATAAATTCTGTTTGTGGTAACTGGATTGCAAAGGAAAATGATTTAATTCTTAAATTGGATATTAATGGTGAGGTAATGAGAATGAACTTTTATCCTAATAATAAACAATTGGTTTTTGAATATGAAATAAAAGGTCAAGTAATTGATTTTTTTAATGATGATGATGTGTCTAATTTTCAATGGAAAATTTTAAAGCTGACAAGTGATTCATTAGTTGTACTTGAAAAAAAACAGATTTTAAAATTTAAAAAGGAAAAATGAGGATAATTGGGGTAGTGTTTCAAAGTTAGTGATATGAGATTTTGAAATTCTAACCCGCTCCCCAAAGAGTTCCTCATAAAAAGCTACCCAAACGCCTCAGACTTTGCGCATTTTTTTATTCTAATAAACCCTAAATCAAATAAAATTCTCCTGATTTTTTTCAAAAAAAAAAGCCCCAGATTTCCCTGAAGCTTTCTACTTTAAAATCTTAAATCTATAAAAAAACTTTGCGACTTAGCATCTTAGTGGCAAAAAAAAACTAAATAGAATTTCGATCAATAAAATTAAAAGGCACCTTCACTGGTCCTTTTTCTTTATTCAGAATCATTCGGGCAGCAGTTTCTCCCATTACATTAAAATCGGTAGACATCACCGTTATTCCCAATAACTCTTTCAAAGGCGTATCGTTATACGAAATCACGCCAATATCCTTACCAAGAGTAAATTTTTCATCTCGAATTTGTTTCATTAAATTCACCAAATCCGATTCTTCGATGGTAATAAATAAATCCCCTTTTTTAAGGATCATATCGTCGTAGACTTCGCTTAGAATTTCAAAATTGATTTCATGCTCTACACAAAATTTTCTGAATCCGTGCAGGATACGGCGCGGATACGGATAAACCGCTTTGTCAGGATATACAAGAATTAGTTTTTCGTATTTTGCTATTTTGGCCAATCCTTCTTTCAGAGCGTTATAAATATCATTTTCAAAATCCTGATATATTTTAATGATTTCGCCCTCCATTCCAATTTTAATATTATCCATTAAAACCAGTTTTTCTTCCGGAATTCTCTGGATCGCTTTGGCAACTTCATCTGTAAAACTCAGGTGTTTTAACTCATCTGTTTTAAAGTGTGTTGTAATAACATAATAATCATAAGCACCTTCAAATTTATCCAGTAAGTTCAAAAACAAAGTTTCGTCACAATGGTAAATATGCAGATCCGTATGCGCATTTGCTCCAATAGTATTTATAAAAGAGTTGTACGTTTTCATTTTGTACGCACTTAACTTATTTAAAACAAATAGCACATTTACTTTAGATTCCAGTTTTGTTCGGGTAATGTAATATCCTTTTCCTCTTATCGAAGAAATGATTTTTCGCTCTTTTAGAATGTTATACGCCTTTTCGACAGTATCTCTGGACATATAAAACTCTTCGCTAAAGCTATTTATAGAAGGTATTTTTTGATTTATTTTTAAATTTCCGTTGGCAATATTTTGCAGGATCGAATCTACAATTTGCTTGTATTTAGGAATCCTTGACTCTTCATCTATTTTAATTAATTTAATCATTTTGTAAGTCTTGTAAATTATGCAGCAATAAGTTACGATTTAATTTTGAGTTATAATTGGCGTGAAAAAAAATTTAGTCCAAAAGGTAAAATAATTCAGTCCGGTACTTTTCTCACAAAAGCTTTCAAATTAAATAAGGGTTGTTGTATGTTTTTGCTGATTTGTTTGTTTAAGGCAAATTGAGGATATAATAATTACGAAATCGATTGCTAAAATAGAAATTTTAAATTTATATTTCCAATAATATCGGGCAGTTGTTTGTAATAATCTTCAGTTTTAACATAAATAACAAAACTATAAAGGATAGTACAGGACAGTTTTCTTTTTTACATTCTATTATTTTACAAAACCAATTTAACTATCAAATTAACCAAAAACAAAATTATTAATGGAATCATTATTAGGAATCATTTTTCATTCTATCGGAGGATTTTCTTCGGGTAGTTTTTATATGCCATTCAAAAAAGTAAAAGATTGGGCTTGGGAAAGCTACTGGATCGTGGGAGGATTTTTCTCCTGGCTTATAGTACCGCCCATTGCAGCGTATTTAACGATTCCAAATTTTGTTGACATTATTATAACAGCATCGCCAACCATAAAAGCGTTCACCTTTTTGATGGGATTAATTTGGGGAGTGGGAGGATTAACCTACGGATTGGGAGTTCGTTATTTAGGAATGTCTTTAGGAAACTCGATTATTCTTGGGTTTTGTTCTGCTTTTGGTGCCTTGGTTCCTTCAGTTTATTACGATTTATATCCAACAGAAGGTAAAATTTCGTTTACCGATATGCTTTCAAATCCGGGCGGACGTCTTGTTCTGGCAGGAGTTTTAGTATGCCTTATAGGTATTGCCATTTCGGGAAAAGCAGGAATCTTAAAAGAAAAAGATTTTGCAACAGGACACGAGGACAAAGACAAGGAGTTTAGTTTAGTAAAAGGTTTGATTATCGCCGTTATTTCGGGAATTCTGAGTTCGTTTTTTAATTACGGAATCGAAGCCGGAAAACCAATGGCAGAAACCGCAGTAAATTATGGATGTAACCCATTATTTCAAAACAACGTGACGTATATCGTTTTGATGTGGGGAGGTCTTACCACCAATTTCATTTGGTGCATGTACCTTAACTTTAAAAATAAAACCTTTTCAGATTATACCAATACCAAAACGCCAATTGCCAGAAACGTACTTTTTTCAGGTATTGCAGGAACGATGTGGTTTTTACAATTTTTCTTTTACGGAATGGGAGAAAGCAAATTAGGAAACGGGGCAAGTTCGTGGATTTTGCATATGGCAACCATTATCCTGACCGCAAATTTCTGGGGATTTTATCTTAAAGAATGGTCGGGAGTTTCTCAGAGAACCCTTAGAACTTTTGGTTGGGGAATTGCACTGATCATGCTTTCAATTGTATTGGTTGGAATTGGAAATTCATTATAAACATACAAACATAACATAACAACAATGTCGAATATAAATATAAACAATATGACTTTTAAGCATGTAAGCTATCTTTGGGATGACGCTAAGGCAGCAGCATTGGCAGGAGATGAAGTAGCGCTTTTCATTTATCGATCTAATTTATTAGGAGCCGATTTAAGATTGACAAACTATGGCGGTGGAAATACTTCGGTAAAAATTACCGATAAAGATCCGTTAACCGGAGAAACCTCTGAAGTAATGTGGATTAAAGGTTCTGGTGGAGATATTGGTACACTTACAAAATCCGGTTGTGCGGCACTTTATCTGGATCGTCTTCGCAATCTTGAAAATGTGTACAGAGGAATTGAGTTTGAAGACGAAATGGTCGAATTATTCAATCACTGTATTTTCGATTTGGCTTCAAAAGCGCCTTCTATAGATACGCCTTTGCATGGTTTTTTACCTTTCAAACATATCGATCACTTACATCCTGATGCGGCAATTGCAATCGCTGCTGCCAAAGACGGAGCTAAAATTACCGAGGAATTATTCGACGGCGAAATTGGCTGGGTAGGATGGCAGCGTCCTGGTTTTGACTTGGGGCTTCAGTTAAGAAGCTGTTTGGAAGAAGCTGAGAAAAAAGGGAAAAAATTACGCGGTATCATGTTAGGTTCTCACGGTTTGTTTACCTGGGGAGATACTGCTTACGAAAGTTATGTAAACACACTCGAAGTAATCGAGAAATGTGCTGAATATTTAGAAAGTAACTACGGAAAAAAACGTGCTGTTTTTGGAGGTAAAAAAATAGACAGTCTTCCTGAGACTGATCGTAAATTGAAAGCAGCAAAAGTAGCACCAATTCTTAGAGGTTTCTGTTCGTCAGAGCGTCAAATGATTGGACATTATACAGATGATGCAAGAGTTTTGGAATTCATTAATTCTAATGATTTAGCAAAATTGGCTCCACTTGGAACTTCTTGTCCGGATCACTTTTTACGTACCAAAATCAGTCCTTTGGTTTTAACATTGGAACCAAACGAAGATTTATCAGATGTTGAGGCTATCAAAGCAAAATTAACACCTGCTTTTGAAGCGTATCGCTCTATGTACAAGGACTATTACAATGCTTGTAAAAAGTCGAATTCGCCTGCAATGCGTGACCCAAATCCGGTCGTGATTTTATATCCTGGCGTAGGTATGTTTACGTTTGCCAAAGACAAAACAATGGCACGTTTGGCATCAGAATATTATATCAATGCAGTAAATGTAATGAAAGGTGCCGAAGCAGTTTCAGAATATACTTCGCTGCCACATCAGGAAGCTTTTGATATTGAATATTGGTTGCTTGAAGAAGCAAAACTGCAGCGTATGCCAAAACCAAAAGCACTTTCAGGAAGAGTAGCTGTAATTACAGGTTCTGCCGGCGGAATTGGTAAGGCAATTGCCAAAAAGTTTGCACAGGAAGGTGCTTGTGTGGTCATCAACGATATCAACGAAGAACGTTTAGAACAAGCTACAGCTGAGTTTATCAAGTTATTTGGTAAAGATGCCGTAGCAAGTACATTACTAAATGTAACCGATGAAAAAAGTACAGAAAAAGCATTAGACGAAGCTTCATTAGCTTTTGGAGGCGCAGATATTATAGTGAACAATGCCGGAATTAGTATTTCTAAATCTATTGCAGAACACACCCTTGAAGAGTGGGACAGATTGTATGACATTTTGGTAAAAGGACAATTTATTGTTTCGAAAGCCGGAATCGAAGTCATGCGCAAACAAGGATTTGGCGGAGATATCGTAAACATTGTATCTAAAAATGCAGTTGTTGCGGGTCCAAATAATCCGGGTTATGGTTCGGCCAAAGCAGCTCAGGCGCATTTAACCCGTTTGATGGCAGCTGAATTAGGTGCCGATAAAATTCGTGTGAACACCGTAAATCCTGATGCAGTAATCTCAGACTCTAATATTTGGTCTGGCGGTTGGGCAGAAGGCCGTGCAAAAGCATACGGTATAACGGTTGCCGAGTTACCGGCGTATTATGCAAAACGTACGTTACTAAATGAAATTATATTGCCGGATGATATTGCAAACGCTTGTTTCGCATTCGTTGGCGGTTTACTGGACAAATCAACAGGAAACGCGCTGAATGTAGACGGCGGAGTATCAATGGGCTTTTACAGATAGATTGTTTAAGTTTTTAAGTTTGTTTAAAGCAAAAGTGGTTTTTTGTGATCTAACGTTCGATAGCATTCGGACGTTAGATTTTTTTAGACATAACTGCCTGCAAAAATGAGCAAATAGCATACAAGAGTAAAGTTAAACCAGAGTTCAATTTATTTAATTTATATATTGTAATCTCTATTAAAAGATAAAATAATATGTTAATCGGATCAAACAATATCGCATCTCACAACGACGATTTATTAAAAAAACATCAAAATAAATTTGCCTTTACAGTATCAGAAATTGGTGATACAGAATCTATTATTCAAAAATTGATCGATTTTCAAATCGCGATTCCATCCTGGGCTTTAGGAACAGGAGGAACACGTTTTGGTCGTTTTGCAGGAGGCGGAGAACCACGTTCTATCGAAGAAAAAATCGAAGATGTTGGTTTGCTTCATGCTTTAAACAATGCTTCAGGAGCGATTTCTTTGCATATTCCGTGGGATATTCCACAGGATTATAAAGCGATAAAAAGTCTTGCTGCACAGCACCATTTAAGATTTGATGCTATGAATTCGAATACCTTTCAGGATCAGGCAGGTCAGGACAATTCGTATAAATTTGGATCATTACAAAACGTAAACAAAGCAGTTCGCAAACAAGCAATTGCTCATAATATAGAAGTTATCCAACACGGAATCGAATTAGGATCAGAATCACTAACGATTTGGTTAGCAGACGGATCTTCTTTTCCTGGACAATTAAACTTTAGAAAAGCCTACCAAAATACATTAGAAAGTTTAGAAGAAATCTACGATGCATTACCTTCAAACTGGAAATTATTTTTAGAATACAAATGTGCAGAACCTAATTTTTATTCGACAACAGTAGCAGATTGGGGACAATCGTATTCGTATGTAAAAAAATTAGGAGACAAAGCACAAACTTTGGTCGATTTAGGACATCATTTACCAAATGCCAATATCGAGCAAATCGTTTCTTTATTATTGATGGAAGAAAAACTGGGAGGTTTCCACTTTAACGATTCAAAATACGGAGACGACGATTTAACGGCCGGAGCTTTAAAACCATATCAATTATTCTTGATTTTTAATGAATTAGTAGAAGGAATGGACGCTCGCGGCATGAATCACGCCAAAGATTTAGGTTGGATGATCGATGCTTCTCACAACATAAAAGATCCTTTAGAAGATTTATTACAATCGGTAGAAGCCATTATGATTGCTTATGCACAAGCACTTTTGGTAGACAGAAAAGCATTAGAAAAAGCACAGGAAGAAAATGATGTTGTAAAAGCACAGGAAATCCTTCAGGACGCTTTCCGTACAGATGTTCGTGCATTGGTTGCCGAAGCTCGTTTACGTTCAGGCGCTGCATTAAATCCGGTCGAATTGTACAGAAGCCTTTCTGTTAGAAAAAATCTAATTGGAGAAAGAGGATTAAAAACATTGGCAACAGGATTGTAATTATGAATTATGAGTTTTGAGTTATAGTAATACTCTATTGCAGTTTTTTATAAAACAAAAAACTAACTCATAACTCATAATTCAAAACTCAAAACTTATAATTAAATGAATGTAGTTGCAATTTTTGACATTGGTAAAACAAACAAGAAAGTATTTTTATTTGATGAAAATTATAAAATTGTCTGGGAAAAATCAGTAAATCTTGAGGAAACTGTAGATGAAGATGGTTTTCCCTGCGAAGATATCGAAGTACTTAAAAACTGGATATTCGATCGATTGGCAGAAATTAAAAACCTAACGGATTACGTGTTAAAGGCCATCAATTTTAGTACTTACGGTGCTAGTTTTGTGTACATTGATGAAAAAGGAAAAGTTTTAACTCCTCTTTATAACTACTTAAAAGAGTATCCGGAGGAGTTAAAAAATGACTTTTATAATAAATACAAAGGAAAAGAAACTTTTGCAGTAAAAACAGCTTCGCCCGTATTGGGAAGTCTGAATTCCGGAATGCAGATTTACAGGCTCAAAGAAGAAAAACCGGAATTATTCGATCAGGTAAAATACTGTTTGCATTTACCGCAGTATTTGAGTTTTCTTTTAACGAATGAAGCTTATTCTGACATTACAAGTATTGGATGCCATACCAATCTTTGGAATTTTAAAAAGATGAAGTATCATAAATGGCTTAAAAATGAAGATATTTCAGATAAAATTCCACCGCTTCATTACGGAAAAGACATTATAAAACAAAAAGACGGATTGTCAATTGGAGTTGGTTTACATGACAGTTCATCGGCTATTATTCCATATACTATCAATTTTACAGAACCTTTTGTTTTATTGTCGACCGGAACCTGGAGTATTTCCCTGAATCCTTTCAATAATAAACAATTGACTTTTGATGAACTGCAGCACGATTGTTTGTGTTACATGCAATACACAGAAAAGCCTGTAAAAGCAGCACGTCTGTTTTCAGGCAATGAACATGAAGTGCAAACCAAAAGATTAGCAGCACATTTTAAAGTTCCTTTGGATACGTATAAAGAGGTTTATTTTGATAAAAAAATAGTATCGAATTTGCGAGCGCTGAATTTTCAGATTATTTATCCAAAGAAATATGATTTTGATATTCTAAAAGAATGTCCGTTTCAAAAAAGAGATTTGAGTAATTTTAAGACTTACGAAGTCGCGTATCATCAATTGATGCTCGATCTCGTTGAACAACAGTTTTTTTCGACTAATTTGGTCATTCATAATAGTCCTGTAAAAAAGATTTTTGTGGATGGAGGATTTAGTAAAAATTCAATTTTTATGAATTTACTGGCCGAAGCTTATCCGGATATCGAAGTTTTTGCGGCTTCGATGGCGCAGGCAAGTGCTTTGGGTGCCGCATTAGCGATTCATCAAAACTGGAATCCGAAACCGATCCAGAATGATTTGATTGATTTGAAGTTTTATAAGCATTGATTGAATTAAAAATTTAGAATTAAAAATTAAAAATCTGCTCGATCTGTGAAAAATAATAGTTTATAGATTAAAAGATTTAAAAGTTTTTTTGTTATTAAGTTTAGTTTTGTCATTCCGAGGAACGAGGAATCTCCACAAGTAGCTCGGCAAACAAAATTGCCAATCTTTGTAGAGCAACTTGTGGAGATCTTTCCTTCGTCAGGACGACAAAAATGAAATTAGATCTGCCTGAAATAAAATAGTAGCCAAAGATTAAAAGATAAAAATAAATCTGCAGAATCTGCCAAATCTGCGAGAGAAAATATTTAACACATAGTTATTATGTGTTTTAAAATACCAAGAATATGAAAGTTGGACTTTTTATACCGTGTTACGTTGACCAGTTTTACCCAAAAGTAGCGATTGCAACTTATGAGCTTTTGCAGAAATTAGGTTGTGAAGTTCATTTTCCGATGGGACAAACCTGCTGCGGACAGCCTATGGCCAATAGCGGATACCAATATTTAACCAAACGCTGCGATGCCAACTTTATCGCTAATTTTGCCGGATTCGATTATATCGTTTGTCCGTCAGGAAGTTGTGTTTTACATGTAAAAGACCATTTGCATGACGAAAAACAAGAAGAAGTTGCGACAGCAATGCGAAAGAAAGTTTTTGAATTAACTGAGTTTATTACCGATATTCTGAAGGTGGATTCTATAGATGGAAATTTTCCGTATAGAGTAGGAATGCATGTAAGCTGTCACGGTCAACGCGGATTAAAGCTTTCGCAGATGACCGAACTTAATGCGCCATTTTTCTCTAAACCGGAACAATTACTACATAATATAAAGGGATTAGATTTGGTTTCTTTATCTCGAAAAGATGAATGTTGCGGATTTGGAGGAACTTTTTGTGTTACTGAAGAGGCTGTTTCCGTAAAAATGGGACAAGACCGGATAAAAGATCATGAAAATCAAGGCGTTGAATATATTACCGGAGGCGACATATCTTGTTTAATGCATTTAGAAGGAATTCTAAAAAGACGAAAAAGCACTATTAAAACCATTCATATTGCCGAAATTTTAAATTCCATGGAAAATTAAGGATTATAAATTTTGAAAAAATATCGAAATTGACTTTCAACCAACAAAAGATGTCTTCAAAAAAAACAATAGAACACAGTGAAGCCGCGGCCATTTTTAACAAAGATGTAGAACGCGTCAACTGGCACGATGAAACACTTTGGTTTGTTCGTGAAAAAAGGGATAAATCGGCACATCAAATTCCCGATTGGGAATTGCTTCGCGAAACTGCTTCACAAATCAAAAATAATGTGCTTTCAAGCATTCACGATTATTTGATTGAATTTGAGGCCAATGCACAGAAAAACGGTATAATAGTACATTGGGCAGCCGATGCAAAAGAGCATAACCAAATTGTACATTCGATTATGGCAAAACACGAGGTAAAGCAAATGGTGAAATCAAAATCGATGCTTACTGAAGAGTGCCATTTAAACGATTATTTGGCCGAAAAAGGCATCGAAGTAATCGATTCAGATTTAGGAGAATACATTGTGCAGCTTCGTAAAGAACCGCCAAGTCATATTGTTTTGCCTGCTATTCACCTTAAAAAAGAAGATGTAAGCGAAACGTTTCACGAACATTTAGGTACAGAAAAAGGAAATATAGATCCTCAATATTTAACCGAATCGGCTCGTTTGAGTCTAAGAAATACATTCTTAACGAGAAAAGTAGCTTTAACCGGAGTCAATTTTGCAATTGCAGAAACCGGCGAAATCGTCGTTTGTACCAATGAAGGAAATGCCGATATGGGAGCACACCTTGCCGATGTTCATATTGCCTGCATGGGATTCGAAAAGCTGATTCCGCAGCGTAAACATTTAGGTGTGTTTCTGAGATTATTAGCCAGAAGTGCCACAGGACAGCCTATTACCACTTTTTCGAGTCATTTTAAGAAACCAAGAGACGGCAAAGAAATTCATATCGTGATTGTCGATAACGGGCGAAGTACCCAATTAGGAAGAGAAGATTTTAGAAATTCTCTCAAATGTATTCGTTGCGGCGCGTGTATGAATACATGCCCGGTCTACAGACGAAGCGGTGGACACAGTTATCACAATGCTGTTGCAGGGCCAATTGGCTCTATTTTAGCCCCCAATTTAGACATGAGTAAAAATGCCGACTTACCTTTTGCAAGTACACTTTGTGGTTCTTGTACCAATGTTTGTCCCGTAAAAATCGATATACACGACCAATTGTACAAATGGCGTCAGGTTTTAGTAAAAGAAGGACATACGCCAACAGCCAAAACCGTTGCAATGAAAACGATGGCAACAGTTTTAGCGAATCCTACTATTTTTAATATTGCCGGAAAATCAGGTCGTTTTGTAATGAAAAACATTCCCGGTCTGGTCAATAATAAAATGAACAAATGGTACGATCAGCGCGAAATGCCGGAAGTTCCCGAGGAATCTTTTAGAGAATGGTACAAGAAAAATTCAAGAGAAGCAAAAGCAAAAGACAATGAGTAGCAAAGCAGATATTTTAAATAAAATAAAGCAAAATCAATCTGCTTTTATCACTAATTTGCCTGATCTGAATCTTTTAAGTTCAGAGAATCCTGATGTGCTTTCAACCTATAAAACAGTACTCAAAAATATAGGCGGAGATCCTGTTGAAGTGGCGAATTATGCTGACATCATCCAATATATAAAATCAAATTATAATCTCGAAAAACGCCTAATCACGACAATTCCGGAACTTGCGGAAATTGCAGCTTTAAACTGGACAAACGATGATCCACATTCGCTTCAGGATGTAGAATTAAACGTGATTAAAGCTCATTTTGGCGTAGCCGAAAATAGTGCACTTTGGGTGACAGATGATGTATTAGGACAACGCGTATCGCCATTTATAGCACAATATCTTGCTATAATTGTGCATAAAAAAGATATTCTCACAACAATGCATCAGGCTTACGAAAGAATTGGCAATCAGGAATACGGTTTCGGAACTTTTATTGCCGGACCATCAAAAACGGCTGATATCGAACAATCATTGGTTTTGGGAGCGCATGGCGCAAGAGGATTGATTGTTTTTTTATTGGATTAAGATCGTTACGCAAAGTATTTTGAATAGGCTCCCAGCTTTAGCTGGAGAATCCAGATTCGATAGAATAGGGCTTTATCCAAAATAATATTTGTTTGGCTAAAGCCCTTTCGTTATAATTTATTTTCCCATCCAACTAAAGTTGTACGCTATTCAGCCTTTTGCATATTTGGAGAAATAATATAGTTCAATTGTAAGTTTATTTTTAATCCATTGTAAAATTTTGCATGGCATAGTTTAGAGAGATAATTAGAAGAGGATTCCATATCCTCTTTTTTTTGTTTACAGATATACGATAACGTTTGTGTACATCAAATAAAAGTTTAATTTTACCTAATTATATATTGCCTTCCCGCTTGTCAGCACAAAATAATCCTTCCTAATTATTTTGACAGGTTGCTGGTCTAATAAGGTATTTTTTTTTTTTTGAAAACTCATTTTCATTACATAAACTCATAATTCATGTATTCACTTGTAAAATATATTTTGCTGCTTTTTTTAGCATCATTAAGTTTAGTTTCCTGTACTCAGAAACAAGGAGATAAAATTAAGGTTGGATTTTCTCAGGCGATGACCACAGATGATTGGCGCAAACAAATGACCAGTTCAATGAAAATTGAAGCCTCATTACGCCCTGAGGTCGATTTAAAAATTAGCGACGCCAATAATAATGTCACCAGACAAATCGAAGATATCGAAAAGTTCATTGCCAATAAAGTAGATGTAATAATCGTATCTCCAATTCAGTCCCAACCTTTAACAGCCGTTGTCGAAAAATCAATAAGAGCCGGAATTCCCGTTTTGGTGGTAGACCGCAAAATTGATGGCGAAAACTACACCGCTTATCTTGGCGCAGATAATATCGAAATAGGCAGAATTGCTGCCAGATATATTATTTCCCACAGTAAAGCTTCGGGTAAAATTATCGAAATTACAGGAGCAAACGGATCGTCTCCCGCTTATGAACGTAGTCTGGGCTTCAGTCAGATTATTCAGGGAAACAAACGTTTTAATGTTGTCAATACTATTCATGGCAATTGGGAAAAAGAATCGGTAACAGCACCATTAAAAGCTATTCTTTTACAAAATCCGGATATCGAGTACATTTTCGCCCACAACGACCGCATGGCATTGAGCGCCTGGGAAACAGCTAAAACAGTAGGTCTTGAAAATAAAATTAAGTTTTTGGGAGTCGACGGCTTAAATTCGGTAAATGGCGGTATCGAATTGGTAAAGAGCGGCGTTTTAGACGGAACTATTTTATATCCAACAGGAGGAAATGAAGCGCTGAAACTGGCTTTGAAAATGTACAATAAAGAACCCATTTCAAAAAACAACATTCTTAATACCATTGTAATAGACCACAACAATGCTGAAATTATCGAAAACCAAATGGATAAAGTCGATCAGCAGCAAGTGGTTATCGAGTCGCAGCAAGGTGCCATAAAAGTACAGGAACGAGAATATGCCTCGCAAAACAATTTGGTGAGATTACTGAGTTTTTTCCTGGTGATTATTTTGAGTCTGACCATCTACAGTATTTATTCGACGATTTCTATTTCGAGAAAGAAAAAACAACTGGAAAGAATTAATCAGACTGTAATCGACCAGAACAATGAAATTCAGGAAATGGCTAAGGTTGCCGAGAAAAGCAATGAAGCAAAACTGAATTTCTTTACCGGACTTTCGCATGAATTTAAAACTCCCATAACGCTTATTATGAGTTATGTTGAGTCTTTAATCGAAAATGAAAAAATTAAAGGAACAGCACTTATTGATGAAGTAAAACTCATTCATAAAAACTCAAACCGATTACTCAGATTAATCAATCAGTTATTGGATTTTAGAAAAATAGAAGAGCAAAAATTCACTTTAAGAGCCTCAAATACTAAGATCTGTGATTTTACGAATGAAACAATGACTAACTTTAGAGGTGAGGCCATTCGCAGGAATATTGATTTTCAGCTTATTTGTAAAAATAAGAATCTGGAATTGTTCATTGATAAAGGATTGATGGATAAAGTATATTTTAATTTGCTCTCAAACGCTTTTAAATTTACGCCTGATAACGGAAAAATCACGATTTCGATTATCGAAAATCAGGACAATACGGTTAAAATTAGCTGCAAGGATTCCGGAATTGGAATTCCTGAGAATGAACTTTCTAATGTGTTTAGTCCGTTTTTTAAAGCTTCGAATAATAATAAAAACAGTTCAGGAATCGGACTCCATCTTTCTAAGGAATTTGTTCTTTTGCATCACGGAACTATCGAACTAAAATCCAAGCAGGGAAGTGAGTTTGTTATTACTTTATTAAAAGGAAACAGCCATTTGCAGCCTTCAGAGATCATTAGCAAAGCCGAAAACCTAAATATAACGCCTAGTTTAATAACAGATAATCTTGATATAGAATCAGATGTAAATGAGGTACATGTTATTTCTGATGCAGAGAAACATTCGATTTTAATTATAGAAGACAATAATGATTTGGTCACTTTTTTAAGAGCTAAATTATCAAATGAATATACAGTGCATACTTCTGACGGAAGCGATGCGATTGAAAAAGCAATGGATATAGTGCCTGATATTATCATTTGCGATATCAACCTGGTCGATAAAGACGGTTATGAAATTAGCAAAGAGCTGAAAAAGGATTTGCGCTCTTCGCATATTCCCATTATTATACTAACGGCGCAAAGCAATAAAGAAGCCGTTTTAAAAGGATTGCAAAGCGGAGTAGACCAATATCTTACCAAGCCGTTTAGTCTTTCTATTCTAAAACAATCCATTTCCGGTTTGCTTTTCAACAGAGAAAAACTCCGTTATTATTATACCAATAACATTTACCGCATCGAACCCGAATCAAAATTTGGTAATCAGGAACAGACTTTTATTACCAAAATGAATGATATCATTAAGATGAATGTCGAAAACCCTAAATTCTCTGTCGAAGATTTGGCAGACAAACTAAGTGTTTCAAGAGTTCAGTTGTACCGAAAAGTAAAAGCGATTATCGGAATTAATATTAGCGATCATATCAATAATGTCAAATTAGAGAAAGCTGCAGAGCTTTTAAAATCAAATGAGATGAATATTTCTGAAATTGCCTACTCACTTGGATTCTCTTCTCCCAACTATTTTTCTACCGCTTTTAAGAATAAATTTGGAATTTCGCCAAAAGAATACAAATCCTCTAATTCAAATTAGTACAAAAACGTATGTTTTCATGTATCATTTTTATATTAAATGTAACAAAATCGAAACTACATGGTTTTCGTAAATAAATTTTAATATACGTAAAGGCTTGTAAATAAAGGATTTAAGCTTAAAGTATCAAACTATCAATAATTATAGAATTAAATTGTAACATCATTAAAAATAAGTTGTTTTTTTTGCGGATATCTTAGCAACAAGTTTTTAATACATCTACAATGAATAAGATATTGATTTGGTCTGTTACTGCTGCACTGGCAGGTTTTCTATTCGGTTTTGATACCGTAGTTATTTCTGGAGCTGATAAACAATTACAGCTTCTATGGCATTCATCTGATGCTTTTCACGGTTCTGTTGTTATGGCAATGGCATTGTGGGGAACCGTTATAGGTGCCATTTTTGGAGGAATTCCAACCAATAAAATAGGACGTAAAAAAACATTGTTCTGGATCGGGATTCTGTACTTTATTTCTGCCATTGGTGCCGCTTTTGCAAACGATCCTATTGTTTTTGCAGCTTTCAGGTTTATTGGCGGTTTAGGAGTTGGTGCTTCGACAATTGCCGCTCCGGCTTATGTGTCTGAAATTGCTCCGGCAGATAAACGCGGCCGACTAGTAGCTTTGTATCAGTTTAATATTGTATTGGGAATTCTAATTGCTTTTATATCCAATTACTTTTTAAAAGATATTGGCGAAAATGCCTGGCGTTGGATGGTAGGAGTTCAGGCTTTTCCTTCTCTTATCTATATTCTTTTCATACTTACAATCCCGGAAAGTCCAAGATGGTTATTGTCTAAAAACCGTGATGAAGAAGCCCGTAAAGTCTTGTTTAAAATTGATCCTACTGCTGATCTTAAAGACATCATGGATGATTCAAGAGAAAACGGAGTTACCAAACACGAGAATATTTTCATGAAAAAATACCGTTTCCCATTGATTCTGGCGTTTTTAATTGCGTTTTTTAATCAGTTTTCCGGAATCAATGCCTTTTTATATTACGCACCAAGAATTTTTGAAGAAGCAGGTTTAGGACAAAATACAGCTTTATTAAGCAGTATAGGAATCGGAATTACCAATCTTATATTTACCCTGATAGGAGTAGCATTAATTGACAAATTAGGAAGAAAGTTGTTAATGTACATTGGTTCAGTTGGTTATATCATATCTTTAGGATTGGTTTCTGCTTCCTTTTATTACAACTGGGGCGGATTATCAGTACCCACTTTTCTTTTCTTATTTATTGCATCGCACGCCATTGGCCAGGGAGCTGTAATATGGGTGTTTATCTCAGAAATTTTCCCTAATCACATTCGTGCTTCAGGACAAGCTTTTGGGAGTTCGGTACACTGGGTTTTAGCGGCGATTATTCCGTCTTTAATTCCAATGTTGTTTTCAGAAATTGGACCCGAAGTCGTATTCTTAATTTTTGCACTGATGATGGTCCTGCAGTTACTATTTGTAATTTTTATAATGCCGGAAACTAAAGGAATTTCTTTAGAAGTTTTAAGTGAAAATCTAACCAAAAAAAATATCAAAAAAAATGACATCAAAGAAACATCTGCCGCTGGCATTATATAGTGCCGTACTATTATCAATAGGAGCTTGTAAACCATATACGGCTGTTGCACAAACAACTGCTGTCTCAACTTCAATAGCTACAGAAGAAAAAATGTATCGTCCTAATTTTCACTTTACACCAAAATATGGATGGATGAATGATCCTAACGGAATGTTTTATGCTGATGGAGTTTATCATTTGTATTATCAGCATTATCCTGAAAAAAGTGTTTGGGGACCAATGCACTGGGGGCATGCGATTAGTAAAGATTTAATTAAATGGGAAGAGCAGCCAATTGCGCTTTATCCGGACAAAGACAAATATATTTTTTCAGGAAGTGCAGTTGTAGATACGCATAATACATCGGGATTAGGGAATGGCAAAACTGGTCCAATTGTAGCGATTTATACGCTGCATGATATGACAAAAGAAAAAGAAGGTAAGATGGATGTTGAACAACAGGATATTGCATATTCAAATGATAATGGTTTTACATGGCAGAAATTTGAGGAAGGAAATCCTGTCATAAAAAATCCCGGGATTCGCGATTTTCGTGATCCAAAAGTAAATTGGGATGAAACCCATAAACAATGGATTATGGCTTTGGCAGCGCAAGACCGTAATCAGTTTTATGCTTCTAAAGATCTTAAAAACTGGAAATATTTATCTGAGTTCGGAAAAAATATTGGTGCTCATGGCGGTGTATGGGAATGTCCGGATTTCTTTGAAATAAAAGTAAAAGGAACCAATGAAACCAAATGGGTTTTGATTCAGAATTTGAATCCCGGAGGAGCAAACGGAGGTTCAGGAACACAATATTTTATTGGTGATTTTGATGGCACAACTTTTACATTAGATTCTAATTTCGCAAAAAAATTAGATACAGAAAAAGCGGCCTGGCTGGATTACGGAAAAGACAATTATGCTGGCGTTACTTGGAATAATATACCAAGTGCTGACGGACGAAGATTGTTTATTGGCTGGATGTCAAACTGGGAATATGCACAACAAGTTCCAACACAATCCTGGAGAAGCAGTACCACCATTGCCCGTGAACTTCAGGTAATAAAAAAAGGAAACGACTATACTTTGGTGAATAATCCCGTAAAAGAAATCAATACATATATTGGTAAAACAATAAAATTGAAGAGTCTGAAAGGAAAAGGAAAGTTAACCCTTATTGAAACAGGAAAAATCGATTTAACAAAAGCGATGCTTCATTTTAATATCAAGAATCTGAAACAGGATATTTACACTTTTACACTTTCAAATGCGAATGGAGAAGCAGTGACTTTCGGAATTAATAATTCAGATCACTACTTGTTTTTAGATCGTTCGAAATCAGGAAAAATTGATTTCTCTGAAAAATTTGCTTCAACAATTACCAAAGCAGCTTTAGAAGGAAGTCAAAAAGAAGGATTTTTTAAAATTATTCTGGACAAAACATCTATTGAAATATTTTACAACAATGGCGAAAAAGTAATTACCGAAATCTTTTTCCCCAACGAACCTTATACCTCTCTTACTGTTTCTTCAAACAATGGAGTTGAGTTGAACAACTTAGAAATTAACCAATTAAATATAAACTAACCTTAAAAACAAAACCACTATCTATGAAAACCAAACTCATTTATTTTCTGTTTTTCTTTTTTCCTATGCTGACGATGACGGCACAGGAAAGCGGAATTAAAGGAACGGTAATTTCGTCAGACGACGGAATGCCACTTCCGGGAGCCACTGTGCTTATTTCCGGAACCAATACCAGTACAGTAACAGATTTTGATGGAAATTTTTCCCTCCAAAATGTAGCTGAAAATGCAAAAATGGTCATTTCTTTTATCGGATTTGCACCGCAATCGATTGATGTTAAAGGACAAAAGGTGTTCAACATCATTTTGAAAGTAGATAATAATCAGTTGAATGAAGTTGTTGTAACTGGATATTCAAAACAAAAAAAGACTGATATTACGGGAGCTGTTGCCGTTGTCAACATGAAGGAAGTCATGAAACAACCGGAACCTAACCCCATAAAAGCCTTGCAGGGAAGAGTTGCCGGAGTAAAAGTTTCGTCTGACGGTTCGCCATCCGGAGGAAATACAAAAGTGGTCATTCGTGGTGTAGGAACTTTAAACAACACAGATCCTCTTTATGTAATTGACGGAATGCCAACAAAATCCGGAATGCACGAACTAAACTCTAATGATATTGAAACAATTCAGGTTCTAAAAGATGCTTCTTCGGCCAGTATTTACGGTTCAAGAGCTTCAAACGGAGTTATCATTATTACGACCAAAAAAGGAAAAGAAGGTAAAATGAGAATTAATTTTAGCACTTATACCTCCATTTCTGATTATTCAAGAAAACAGGAAGTGCTGAATGCCAATCAGTTTGGTCAGGCTTTATGGCAGGCCAATATCAACGACGGATTAAATCCAAACAGCAATAATTTACGCTATCAGTTTGATTGGTCGGTAAACAATAACAAACCACAGTTAAACAAAGTTTTGGTTCCTGAATATTTAGATGCCAATCAAACCCTGAAAGCTTCGAATACCGATTGGTATGATGCCATTTCGCAAACCGGAATAGCAAATTCATATGATTTATCAGTTTCAAACGCGTCAGATAAAGGAAGTTATGTTTTTTCTTTGGGATATTATGGAAATGAAGGTGTTGTAAAAACGACTGATTTCCAGAGAATTTCTGCCAGAATGAACGGTTCGTATAAATATTTTGACGGGAAACTGGTTTTTGGCGAAAATTTCTCGATGACCCGTACCAATGAAGTTACAGATCCCGGAGTTCTGGATCCGGCACTTCGCGCATTGCCAATAATTCCGGTACATACTGTAGACGGAAAAGGCTGGGGAGGACCAGTGGGGGGAATGAACGACAGACAAAATCCTGTTCGTCTTTTAGAATACAACAAAGACAATAACTATGATTATTTACGTCTTTTCGGAAATATGTATGCCGACTTAGAAATCATTAAAAACCTGCACATCAAGAGTAGTTTTGGTATCGATTACGGATCGTATAAAAAACGTACACTGCAAAGAAGTTACCAGTCCGGTTATTTGCAAAACGATCAGACATCGGTAACCATTGATCAGTCGTTGAGCGATAAATGGACCTGGACCAATACTGCTATCTACAGTTTGAATTTAGGAAAAAGCAATCTGAATTTTATGGCAGGAACAGAGATGTACAAAGATGTTTTTGATACGACAACTTTGCGTAAAAATGATTTCCTGATCGAAACTCCTGATTATATGTATCCTGATGCAGGAACCGGAGAATCGTTTACCAGCGGAACATCGACCGTATATTCGTTACTGTCTTTCTTTGGAAAAATAGATTATGAGTTTGATAATCGTTACTTACTTTCCGGTACTATTCGTCGTGACGGATCTTCTCGTTTTGGTAAAAATAACCAGTACGGAACCTTCCCGGCAATCTCAGCAGGATGGAGAATCAGTAACGAAGATTTCATTAAAAATAATGTACCTGTTTTCTCTGATTTAAAATTAAGAGCAGGCTGGGGACAAACCGGAAATCAGGAAATTAGCAACACCGCAGTTTATAGTTTATACCTGGCCAGTTATGCAGGCGGAAGTCCGACATGGGCAACTTCTTACGGTACGGCTTATGATATTGCAGGAAATGGAAACGGATTACTTCCGTCAGGATTTATTGCAACTCAATCCGGAAATGATGATTTGAAATGGGAAACAACCACACAAACTAATATAGGTTTAGACTTTGGATTATTCAACCAAAAATTAAGCGGTTCTGTAGATTATTATATCAAGAAAACAGATGATATTTTGGTTTTGCCTCCTTATTTAGGAGTAATTGGCGAAGGAGGAAATCGTTGGGTAAACGGTGCTTCGATGCAAAACGAAGGTTGGGAATTTACTTTAGGATACCATGACGAAACCTCATTTGGATTAAAATATGATATCTCGGCAAATGTTTCGGCCAATAAAAATAAGATTACAAAATTACCGGACGAAGTACGAAATAATTACGGAGGAGACGGATTAAACGATAATATTTTAGGACGTCCGATTAATTCAATGTACGGTTATGTTACTGATGGTTTATTTAAAAGTCAGGATCAAGTAGACAACTCGGCCGCTCAGGAAGGAAAAGGCCTTGGTAGAATTCGTTACAAAGATTTAAACGGAGACGGAGTAATTACAGATAAAGACCGTACGTGGATAGGAAATCCAAATCCGGGCTTGACTTATGGATTTAATTTAGGATTAGGATATAAAAATTGGGATTTTACTACTTTTTGGGAAGGAGCAAGTAATGTAGATGTGATTAACAACACCAAATACCAAACTGATTTCTGGAGTGTTGATGACGTAGGTTCGAACAAAGGAACCCGTTTGTTAAATGCATGGTCTTTAGACAATCCAAACTCTACGATTCCTGCTTTAACCACTGTAGACCGAAATGCAGAATCAAGATTTTCGACTTATTATGTAGAAAACGGAAATTATCTTAAACTTCGTGTTTTGCAATTTGGCTATAGCCTGCCAAAAGATTTATTGAAAAAAATGAATTTCGACAGCTTTAGATTGTACATCAGCGGACAAAATTTATTGATCATTGATGCAAAAAGTTTTACTGGTGTAGATCCTGAAAACGCAGGATTTGGATATCCGCAGCCAACCACTTTTACGGCTGGTCTTAATTTTACTTTATAATAAAGATTAAATCAAAAAAACATGAAAAAATTACTATATATAACCGGTTTTTTAGTACTTGGAATCTTGGGTTCCTGCTCAGATTTTCTGGAAAATGATCCTCGTGGCGTACTTTCAGAAGAAGATATTGTGACACCGCAAACAGTAGAAGGATTTATGAATGCAGCTTATGCGCAATTAGGCAACGACCATTATGATTCGCCGTACAGTTTATGGCCTTTTGGAAACGTTCGCTCTGATGATGCTTACAAAGGCGGAAGCGGAACGAATGATATTCAGGATTTTCACTTTTTTGAAGTATCCAATAATATCCGCCCTGATTTTGCCGAATTAGACAACTTTTGGTACATCAGTTATGTTGGAGTTTCAAGAACCAACAAAGCTTTGAAAGCATTAGAACAAATTTCAGAAGCTGAGTATCCGTTGAAAAAAACACGTATGGCGGAAATGCGTTTCTTAAGAGGGCATTTTTATTTTATGCTGAAAATTATGTTCAGAAGTGTTCCTTACATCACAGAAGATATTCCGGTAGAAAATTATAAAACCATCTCAAACAAAGTACTTTCAAACGAAGAACTTTGGAACAAAATCGCCGAAGATTTTCAGGCTGCAGCCGATGCTTTACCGGAAACTCAGCCACAAGTGGGACGTGCTACTCAAAAAGCAGCTTATGCTTATTTAGCAAAAACACGTTTGTATCAGGCTTATACACAGGATGAAACGTATAAAGTAACAGGAATCAACCAACAGCATTTACAGGAAGTAATTGCAGCTACAGATAAAGTAATTGGAAAAGCTAGTTTAGAGCCTGATTTTGCCAATAACTTTTTGCCGGGAACTTTTGAAAACGGAGCCGAATCTATTTTCTCCATTCAGTTTTCAGACAATGATGGAACTTTATACGGAAGATTAAATTTTTCAGATGTACTCTCAACTCCACAAGGTTTAGGATGTTGCGATTTTCATAAACCAAGCCAGAACTTAGTAAATGCTTTTAAAACAGGAACGAATGGTTTGCCGGAATTTGATACCTATAACGATCAGGATTTTGATTATAAAAATATAGATGCCAATACTGTTGATCCGCGATTGTATCATACCGTGGCCATGCCGGGCTTGCCGTATAAATACGATCCTGAATTTTTGTACGTAGAAGCCTGGGTAAGATCTCCGGGAACGTACGGTTATTTTGCTTCATTAAAAGAAAACGTAGCGCCAAGCTGTAGTTGTGTGGTAAATATCGATCCGTTTTACGGAAACTCAAAAAACAGAATACAAATTCGTTACGCCGATGTGATTTTAATGCGTGCCGAAGCCCTGATTGAATTAGGAAGACAATCAGAAGCTTTGCCATTAATCAATCAAATCAGAGAGCGTGCAGCGCAAAGTACAGGAAGACTTCCGTACGTAAAAAACTTTAAAATCAATACGTATGTAGACGGAAGCAATTGCAACTGGACACAGGATTTTGCCCGTAAAGCATTGCGTTGGGAACGCCGTTTAGAACTGGCTATGGAAGGAAATCGTTTCTTTGATTTAGTGCGTTGGGGTGTTACAGATGAAGTAATGAATGCATTTTACAGCGAAGAAAAAACAAAACGTACCTACTATCAGGATGCCTTTTTTGATGCTCATAAAGAAGAGTATTGCCCAATTCCTTTAAAGCAAATTAATTTCAGTCAGGGATTGTACAAACAAAATTTAGGTTATTAATCTATTTTAAGAAATCAATATGAGAAAACTTATCAATACATACTGGGTCAAAGTGGCTGCAGTATTGGCTATCGTTTTTGTATTTACAGCTTGCGAAAATAGTTTTGAAAACGGAGGATTCGATGTCAATTCACCTTCTAATATTACTTCTTTTAAAATAAACGGAGTAGCAGCAACTATCGATCAGAAAACCGGAGCAATTAATGTAACAATGCCGTACGGATCAGATATTACGGCTGCAAAACCAGAAGTTGTTTTGGCAGAAGGAGCAACATCAAATCTGGATGTAAGTGTACCAATAAACTTTACAAATCCTGTAAAAATTAGAGTGGTAAATGGTAATTTGTATAAAGATTATACGGTGACAACGGTGGTTTTAAGTCCTATTAAAAGTTTTACTATTAATGGAGTTGCCGCGGCAATAAACGATGTAAGCAAAACCATTACCATGACATTGCCCGAAGACACAAACCTGACAGCACTTCAGCCTGTAATCGAATTAACTCAAGGAGTTTCGATCTCGCCCGTTTCAGGAACTACGATCGATTTTACCAATTCTGTAACTTTTGTAGTGACTTCAAACGGTAAAAGCGTTAACTATACGGCCAATGTAGGACTTCCGGTAGCAGGTTTGGTAGTAGCCTTTTTGGGGACTGCTGCAACAAGAGCTGAAATTACAAATATGGATGAAGTTACCGCTGCTAATTGGTTCTTTTCTACTTTTAGCGGAGCGAAATATATTTCATTTGCAAGTATTGAAAGCGGTTCAGATTTAAGCGATGTTGATGTAATATGGTGGCATTTTGATTCCGCGGCCAATTTACCGGCAATTGCCTACAAACCTGCTGTAACAACCGCTTTAAAAAATTTCAGAACAAACGGAGGGAATTTACTTTTAACCTCTTTTGCCTCTCAATATGTAGATGCTTTAGGAATTGTTCCATCAGGAAAAGGACCTAATAATGTTTTCGGAGATTTTCCTCCAAACGGAAACGTTGATGCAGGTTCTTGGGGAATGTCGTTTAAAGGCCATGAAAATCATCCAATATTTCAGGGGTTATCCACTTTTGAAGCCGGAAAAGCCAATTTACTGCAAGGCGGAACTTTCAGGTTAAATCATACCGCATGGTGGTTTTTACCGGAATGGGGAGGTTACGGAAACGGTGAAGGCTGGAGAAACCAAACCGGAGGGACTAACTTAGCAAGTGAAGCCTGGGATGATGCCCTTAATGGACGAGTGACCATTGCAGAGTTTCCAAATACAGGAACGGATAAAAATGTAATTGTAATTTCGATGGGAGCTTACGATTGGTATAATGAAACCAATAGCTCAGGAGTACCAAGTCAGTCAAATGAGTTTCTTTCTAATATCAAACTTTTGACGCAAAACAGCATCAATTATCTGGCTGAAAAATAATTTACTTTCAACTCAAAAAAAATGAAATACAGAAACATTATAACCATAGTTTCCATCTTCTTTTCGCTTGCCTCATGCAGTCAGGACGATAATTATACCGGAGGCTCGATTTCAGGAGGAAATACCGAAATAGCAAGTATTTTTCCTGTTCCGCCTTCGCAGTGGATGGGTGCTGGTGATCCTTACTACAGCGCGGGATATACAGGAGATATTATGCCATTTTTCGATAACGGAAAATTTCATATTTACTTTCTTCACGATGCGCAAAATAAGCCCGCCGGAACAGGATTTCATGATATTCATGAATACTTAAGTACAGATTTAGCCCATTTTACTTACGAGGGCCAAATGATCCCATTTGGTAAAACGACTGATCCTGATTTTGCCATTGGCACAGGATCAGTTGTAAAAGTGGGTAATATTTATTACTTTTATTATACAGGTCATAATGAAACGCCAGCTTTTGTGCAGTCAAATGCCAGAGAAAGTGTTTTATGTGCGACAAGTTCTGATTTAAAAAACTGGACAAAAGTTCCTTCATTTAAGATCACAGCACCAGCCGGATATTATAATTATGATTTTAGAGATCCGCATGTTTTTTACAACGAAGAACTTAAAAAGTATTCGATGCTGGTAAGCACACAAACAGAACCAGGAAGAAAAGCAGTGTTGCTGCATTTTACAAGTACTGATCCGGTTTCTGGAAAGTGGGATGTTCAAACGCCAATTTACACTACGACTCCACAGGAAAATTATTTGATGATGGAATGTGCCGATATTTTTAAAATGGGAAGTTACTGGTATTTGATTTTTTCTGAAAACTGGAGTGCTAATAAAGGAACACATTACAAAATGTCGACTTCGATAAACGGACCCTGGACAACGCCGGAAATTGACAGAATCGATGGAGAATATTTTTATGCCGGAAAAACAGCTTCTGACGGAAACAAAAGATATGTTTTTGGATGGAATGCCAGAAAAACGCCTGAAAATGATTTAGGCAATAAAGATTGGGCGGGAAATATGGTAATTCATGAGCTAACGCAAAATGCGGATGGAACCTTATCAACGCAGTCGCCACAAAAGGTAAAAGATGTATTTTCTAAAAAAGTAGCGCCCGAAGTCGATGCTACTTCAGGAGATGTAACAGCAACATCCGGAAGTTATACATTATCTGGGGCAACAAATAAAGCTTTAGTAACGTTTAAAACTATAGGTAAAAAAGCAAAAATAAAAGCTGACCTTACTTTATCCGGTTCAAATGGTAGTTCGGGATTTGTTTTTCATACCAATGAAACAGGAGGTTATTATAAAATTGTATTGGATATCGCCAAAGGGAAAATAATAGGATACAATTCAGCCTCGCAGGAAGTAACTGCAATACCATTTAAGTTACAAACGAATACCAAATACGATGTTGAAATAATTGCGGAAGGAAGTGTAGTAGTATTTTACATCAACGGAAAAGTGGCTTTAACGAATAGAATTTACGGAAGAGACAAAAATAAATGGGGGTTAATTGCTGAAGGACAAAATAGTAGTATTTCTAACCTTCAGATTACGCAACCGGAATAACATTAATATAAAATAGTTTTAGAATGAATAACGGAAAAAACCTTAAAGCTGTAGCCTACGGAGAAGTACTTTGGGATGTTTTTGATAACGAAAAAAAGATTGGCGGAGCGCCTCTTAATGTCGCTTTACGCATGAAAACATTAGGCTGTGATGTAGCCATGATTAGCTGCGTAGGAAAAGATAATGACGGAGAGGCAATTATCAATCAGGTCAAAAATCTGGGACTTGAAACGGATGCAATCATGCAGTCGGAAAGTTTTCCAACCGGATTGGTAAATGTTACCTTAAACGAGCGTGGTTCGGCAACGTATGAAATTGCCTATCCATCGGCCTGGGATAAAATTGTACTCAACGATTTTGCAAAAAAAACAGTTGCCGAAGCTGATGTGCTAATTTACGGCAGTTTGGTTTGCAGAGACGAAGTTTCAAGAAAATCTCTCGAAGAATTGTTACAGACAAAAGTATATAAGGTTTTTGATGTGAATTTAAGGAAGCCACATTACTCGCATGAAATTTTGGAGCAATTAATGCATTCGGCTAATTTTATAAAGTTTAATGACGAAGAATTATTAGAAATTGCCGAAGCAATGAATTCACCTTTTACTGGTTTAGAAGAGAATATGCACTTTGTGGCAGAAAAAACAAATGTTACGGCAATGTGCGTAACAAAAGGGAAACACGGCGCATTGCTAATGTGGGAAGGCAAACTTTATGATAATAGCGGCTATCCGGTTGAGGTTGCAGATACGGTAGGAGCAGGCGATTCATTTTTGGCAGCACTAATTACTTCCCTGCTTACCGGAAAAGAACCTCAGGCAGCTATAGATTTTGCTTGTGCGGTTGGAGCTTTGGTTGCTGAAGCGCCAGGAGCAAATCCCGTAATTTCGAATTCTAAAATTGAAAATTTAATGACTAAAGTTTCATAATTATTTAGTCTTTAATTGTTTTTGAAGAACAATAAAGTAAAAGCCACTCCCGAATAGGAGTGGTTTTTTGTTTTATAGATTTCAAATATAGCTTTATTCCTGCTCTGTTAAGTTTCCTGATTGGGTGGCGTTTTTTTGCGCCATAGTATCTTTATGCTCTGCTCCCCAATTGCTTATTGAGCCCCAGATTGGCACTAATTTCAGGCTAATTTCGGTAAGTTCATATTCGACTCTGGGCGGAACTTCAGCATAAACCGTACGTTTTACCATTCCGTCACGTTCTAATTCGCGCAATTGTAAAGTAAGCATGCGTTCGGTAATATTACATATTTGGTTTCTTAATTCACCAAATCTAAGTTTTCCTTTTTCAAGCTTGCACAGTATCAACAGTTTCCATCGACCGCCTACAAGACAAACAGCATAGGTCAAATTGCAGGTTGTGATATAGTTTCTGTTTTCTGTATTGGTAGAACTTTCCTTTCTTTTAGACATTACTTACTTTTTTGTTAGTACCCTACATTGGGATGTTTACTCTGTAAAATTAGTGTACTGTATGTAGTTTTGCAACTCTAAATCATTACAACATGTTAAAATACACTTTTACGCTTATTATGGCAGTAACACTTACAGGAATTCCCATTCAGGGACAAGCCATCAAAAATGCCATTTATTCATCTCTAAACTCTGAAAGCAATGAAATTAAATAAAAAAATAGCATATGTTGGCTGTCTGGGAATGATTGGGATAATAACGACAGAATTTGGAATAATCGGAATCTTGCCACAAATCGCCGTTTATTACGGAATTACAATCGATAAAGCGGCTTATTTGTTAAGTGCCTTTGCATTGGTTATTGCACTTACGGGACCCTTTATGACTTTGCTATTTTCTGGTTTTGATAGAAAAAAGATCATGCTTGCTACCATTTTTGTCTTTTTATTTTCGACAATTGTTTCTGCATTTTCTCCACCTTTTTGGCTTTTGATGATCGTTCGTATGCTGCCTGCCTTTTTACAGCCCGTTTATATCGCCACAGCAATTGCAGCAGCAGTATCATCCGGAGAGAAAAGTCAGGAGAATCAATTGATGGGAATTGTTCTTGGCGGAATCGCATTGGCGATGGTTACAACGGTGCCTGTTGCGACCTATTTGGCCAGTATTTTTACATGGCAGATTTCATTTTTTGTACAGGCCATAGTAAGTGCATTAGCATTAGTTACAATTTTCAAGATCATGCCAGACGGAGATATACCAGAGAAAAAATCATACGGAAGTCAGGTTAAAATTCTAAAAGATAAATCGTTTGTTTTAAGTACTGCAATGAATTTTTTTATGATTGCATCCTGGTTTTCAACTTACAGTTATTTCGCTGATTATTTAATAAAAACCAGAAAAGTAGATATGGAAACCATTAGCTATCTTTTGCTTTTGTTTGGCGTTGTAGGTGTTTTTTCTAATTGGTTGTCCGGAAAAATGCTGACCAGAAGCATAACAAAAACAGTTGCCTTTTTTCTTTGCGGAACTGTGATTATTCCAGTGATACTTATTTATTCCGGAGATAGCCTCTGGATAACTGTAATTGTAGTGGCGATTTGGGGATTTTTTTACGCACCATGTTTCTTAAATGCATCTGCTTACATGATTTCGGCAGCTCCAAATTCGCTTGAATTTGCGAATAGTTTAGCGACTTCCTTTGGAAATCTGGGAGTATTTCTAGGTACAGCTGTTGGCGGCTGGATTATTTCTCAAAGTACCATTAGCAATGTTCCGTGGGCCGGAATGGGGTTTGGGGTACTATCCTTGTTGATGGTAGCTTGCAGAAGCATTTTAGAAAAGAAGAAGAATAAAATATTAATACCTATTATGTTAAGTAATAAATAAAAATCCTTTCACTTAAATTTGAAATTGCCCTCAAAAAGTTAACTACTATATGAGGGTGTTTTTTATTAATGAAGTTCGTTTATTTTTAAAATGAGTTTATGACTTGTTAAAATCCTTAATTAAAAATCAATCATTTAAAATAAGTAAGAAAAATTATCCCTTTGTGTTTTTATTTAACGTATTAGTGCGATTATTATCATTCAATGATTTTTGTCATATTTTGTGCTAATTGTGAGTCGTAAATGTATTTATTTGTTAACTTTCTGATGTTTATAAATTTTTAATGTATTTATTATCAATTGATTAAGAGTTGTTTTTTGTGAACTTTTTTAATCTGATTTTTTTTAGAGTTTATTTGGTTCTAAATTTACCATTCGTAAAAAACTTCAAAATATCATAATCATGGATGAATTATTAGCTACAAAAAATCAAACAATTATTTACACTCAGGACGAAGCAATTCAGGCTTCTTTAGACTACTTTAAAGGAGATAGTCTTGCTGCAACAGTTTGGGTAAGCAAGTATGCTCTTAAAGATTCTCAAGGTAATATTTTTGAAAAATCTCCCGATGATATGCACCGTCGTATCGCGTCTGAAATAGCAAGAATTGAGAGTAAATATGCAAATCCGCTGAGCGAGAAAGAAATTTTTGATCTCATAAAAGATTTCAAATATCTTGTGCCTCAGGGAAGCCCAATGACCGGAATAGGAAATCCGTTTCAGGTAGCATCCTTGTCCAATTGTTTTGTAATTGGCAGTGATAATTCGGATTCGTATGGCGGAATCATGAAAACCGATCAGGAGCAAGTTCAGTTAATGAAACGCAGAGGAGGAGTGGGGCATGATTTGTCACATGTTCGCCCTAAAGGTTCTCCTGTAAAAAATTCAGCATTGACCTCTACAGGATTAGTTCCTTTTATGGAGCGTTACTCCAATTCAACTCGAGAAGTAGCGCAGGATGGCCGTCGCGGTGCTTTGATGCTTTCGGTTTCTGTAAATCATCCCGATGCCGCTGATTTTATTGATGCTAAAATGGAACAGGGAAAAGTAACCGGTGCCAATGTTTCGGTGAGAATTGATGATATTTTTATGAAAGCCGTAAAAGCCGATGCGCTGTACGAACAGAAATATCCTATTTTTAGCGATACACCTTTATATTCTAAAGTAATTAAAGCAAAAGAACTTTGGGATAAAATCATACACAATGCCTGGAAATCAGCAGAACCTGGAATTTTATTCTGGGATACTATTATCAACGAATCCTTGCCGGATTGTTATGCTGATTTGGGATACAAAACTTTATCAACAAATCCGTGTGGCGAAATCCCGCTTTGTGCTTATGATTCCTGTCGTTTATTGGCGATAAACTTGTTCTCCTATGTAAAAAATCCGTTTACCAAAAAAGCTTCTTTTGATTTTGAACTTTTCAAAAAACACGTAGCAGCTGCTCAAAGAATAATGGATGATATCATTGATCTTGAACTGGAAAAAATTGATGTTATTTTAGAAAAAATCAATCAGGACCCTGAAAGCGAAGAGGTAAAAATGGTAGAGAAAAATCTTTGGTTAAACATCAAACATAAAGCCAATGAGGGTCGTCGTACCGGAATTGGAATTACTGCCGAAGGTGATATGCTGGCAGCATTAGGTTTACGTTACGGAAGCGATGAAGGTATTTTGTTTGCCGAAAAAATTCACCAGACACTTGCCGTTGAAGCCTACCGCGGATCAGTAAATCTGGCCAAAGAACGCGGAATGTTTGCCATTTATGATGCTAAAAGAGAAAAACATAATCCGTTTTTGCTTCGATTAAAAAAAGCCGATGCAGAGTTGTATACCCAAATGCAAAAACACGGACGTCGTAATATTGCATTATTGACAATCGCACCAACCGGAACTACAAGTTTAATGACGCAGACGACATCTGGTATTGAGCCAGTTTTTCTTCCGGTTTATAAAAGAAGAAGAAAAGTAAACCCAAACGATAAAGATACGAGAGTTGATTTTGTAGATGAGTTAGGAGACAGTTGGGAAGAATATGTGGTGTTTCACCACCGATTCAAAGAATGGATGATGATCAACGGATATGATACTTCTAAAAACTACAGTCAGGAAGAAATTGATGTGCTGGTAGAAAAATCACCGTATTACAAAGCAACCAGTAATGATATCGATTGGCTGAACAAAGTAAAAATGCAAGGAAAAATCCAGAAATGGGTCGATCACTCTATTTCAGTAACCATTAATGTACCTAACGAAACGCCGGAGGAAATGGTCAATAAGCTGTATATGGAAGCCTGGGAAGCAGGATGTAAAGGCGTTACTGTTTATCGTGACGGCTCACGTTCAGGAGTTTTAATTTCGAATACAGAAAAGAAAGAGGAAGTCAAAGAAATACAAGCAAATACTTTTACAACCAAACGTCCACAAATATTAGAGGCGGATGTAGTACGTTTTCAAAACAGTAAAGACAAATGGATTGCCTTTATCGGATTATTGGATGGCAAACCTTATGAAATCTTTACCGGTTTGGTAGATGACGAAGATGGTATCTTGATTCCGCGTTGGGTTTCTGAAGGATTGATTATTAAAAATAAAAATGAAGACGGAAATACCCGCTACGATTTTCAGTACAAAAATACAAGAGGTTATAAAACTACGATCGAGGGACTTTCGCATAAGTTTAATCCGGAATACTGGAATTATGCCAAACTGATCTCAAGTACGCTAAGACACGGAATGCCTATTGATAAAGTAGTAGATTTAATTAGCAGTTTGCAACTAGACAGCGAATCTATAAATACCTGGAAAAACGGGGTTTCACGTGCCCTGAAGCGTTATATAGTAGATGGCACAGAAGTCCGCGGACAAAAATGCAGCAATTGCAACTCAGATAATCTTATTTATCAGGAAGGCTGTCTTACTTGTAGTGATTGCGGTTCGTCTAAATGCGGCTAATTTTCTTTGCCACGAAGGCGCTAAGACGCAAAGTTTTTTTCAATCTATAAATGATTGAAAGCTTGGTGACTTTGTGTCTTCGTGGCATTTTTTATTTTACCCAAAGCAATAGAGAATCTTAGTGTCTTTGTGCCTTCGTGGCAAAAACTTTTTTTCGCGTAGGGATAGTTTTATTAAAAATTCAGATCAAGGTAAAATCCTATAAACACTGAGGTATAAGTGATTTTTATAACTATATTTTTATGATATATTTATAAATTTAGCTTATAATTGTACTATTTACACAAAATCAAAAAAACACCTTTTATTTTGAAGTATTTAGTTGCACTTTTTATACTGCTATTTGGTTTTCCTTCATTGGGTTATGCACAGGACAATCCTGTAAAATTTCTTGATATTTCTGATGGATTGTCTAACAATTCCGTCACCACTATTTTTCAGGATAGTGATGGCTATATGTGGTTTGGAACTTACGACGGACTCAATCGTTATGACGGATACAATTTTAAAGTTTTCCGTAATCGAATCAACGATAAAAAATCACTTTTATTCAATACGATTTATAATATTGAGGGAGATTCCAGAAAAAATATTTGGGTCGGTGGCTCAAACGGCGTTTGTATTTACAACAAAACCACAGCCACATTTCATTCTGTAGAATATGCGGTATCAGGCAAAAAGCCTGAAATATTAAAAGACATCATTCACCAAATGCGTTCTGTTTCTGATGATTTGGTTTTAATAGCCTCTCAAAATCTGGGTTTAATTGCTTTCGAAAATGGTTCTTTTGTTGGTAAACACATTCCGCTAAATGTTTTGGGAAACAGAATTACAGTTAATAATTATGATGCGATTGCAATTCAGGATGACAAAAAAAACAATCATTCCTGGGTGTATATTAAAAATGTTGGTATTGCCAGCTACAATTATAAAACAAAAAGTTTAAAAGTCGCTTTTCCGCTTTCTATGGAAGTCAAAGCGATGAAATTGGCTACCGACGGCAATTTATTATTAGGAACTGATGAAGGTTTGTTTCTCTTTAATACCAAATCAGGTTCGTTGTCAGAGAACTACTTTTCAAGCAAATCCAGCGTTACCGATTTTCTTTTAGATAAAAAAAATGAAATCTGGATTACCACAGATGGTTCAGGAATTTATAAAGTAATTGGTACAAGCAAAAAAGCAATTCCTGCAAATGCGATAAAAGAAAATCAGGTTGCCAAAAGTAATTCGGTTTGGAGTTTATACGAAGATAAATCAGGCAACAAATGGTTTGGTTCTTTGCGTGGCGGAATAAGTATGCTGAGCAATACACCCAAATACTTTAAAAGCATAAAATACAACTCAAAAGATCTTGTAGAGAATTTTATTTTGTCTTTTTGTGAAGATGAAAAAAACAATGTTTGGGTAGGTACAGACGGTGCAGGTTTAAAATATTGGGATCGAAAAAACAATTCCTATACCAGTTACAGCAACAAACTTCCGAACAAATTTATTACCGGAATTGTACGTGACAACAACAACGAAATCTGGCTATCGAGCTGGGCAGGCGGCATAAGTAAAATCAATCCAAAAACAAATTCAGTTACACCATATACGTGTTACAATCCTTACACCAAACAAATCGAGAAGAATATTTGGTTTGTTTACAAAGATTCAAAAGCCAATATCTGGGCAAGTGCCACAAACGAAGGTGCCTTGTATTTTCTTGACAGAGTAAAAAACAGCTTCACACTTTTTGATCCCTCGGTTACTAATTTGCAATGCATGACAGAAACCAGCGACGGAAAACTTTGGGCAGGAAACTATACGTCATTATTTTCTATCGAAAAAAACACACATAAAATCAATAAAGTTACAATAGGACACCCTGTAAGATGTATTCACGAAGACAAGGATAAAAACCTCTGGTTGGGCACTCAGGAAGGCGGTTTATTGCTGTTTGACCGAAAAACAAATACTTTTAAAAGATTAACCACAGATGATGGTTTGCCTTCAAACACCGTTTTAAGATTGCTTGAAGATAAAGAAGGAAACCTTTGGATGAGTACGTATAATGGTATTTGCAGGTACGACAAAAAGAGAAAAACATTCCGTAATTTTTCTGTAAATGATGGTCTGCAGAGTAATCAGTTTAGTTTTAATGCGGGGCTTAAATTATCTACAGGAGAATTTTTGTTTGGAGGAATAAACGGTTTTAATGCCTTTTTTCCCGAAGCCATAAAAGGATTCAATCAAAAAAACAATTTATTGCTGTCTGATTTTTATGTCAACAATTTGCCTATTGAAGAAAGCAAAAACGACTTAGAATGGGAGAATGGCAAAATCAAACAAGTAAGTCTTCCGTACGATCAAACGACATTGTCACTCGAGTTTGTAGCGTTGGATTATAACAATGCTGACAAAATAAATTATGCGTATTATTTAGAAGGCTGGGACGAACAATGGAATTATGTGGGTCAGGCCCGAAAAGCCAATTATGCCCGATTAACCGAAGGGAAATATATTTTTAAAGTAAAAACAACCAATTTTAAAGGCGGCTGGAACAAAGAAGTAAGTTTAATAACCATAGAAGTTTTACCCCCGTGGTACAGAGCCTGGTGGGCATATGCATTGTATTTACTGGCAGGTATTGGCGCTATTTTTGCCTATTTGGAATACAATAAAAACAAAGAAAAACTCAAGTATAAAGTCAAAATTGCTGAACTGGAAAGCAAGAAAGAAAAGGAAATTGCCGAGAAACAATCCTCGATGTTTACCTATATTTCGCATGAGTTTAGAACGCCGCTTTCGCTGATCATAAATCCGTTGAAAAAAGCAGTGCAGAAAGAAAGTGTACAAAATGGTTCGTCAGGAAGTGATTTGGCAATTGCGCACAGAAACGCCAGGAGACTTTTGAGTCTGGTCGATCAGTTGTTGCTTTTTAGAAAAGCAGAGAACGATGCAGATTCACTCAGATTATCTCCCATTAATGTAAATAATCTTTGTAATGAAGTGTACCAATGTTTTGTCAATCAGGCAAAAGATAAAAGTATTCGATACAATTTTGGTATTCCGGATCATGAAATTGTGATTATCGGCGATTACGAAAAAATTGAAATTTCGTTGTTTAATTTAATGTCAAATGCCTTTAAATACACACCAATTGGCGGAGAAATCAACCTAAAACTTACAGAAAACGATCAGCAGGTTTACTTAGAAATTTCAGATAGCGGTGACGGAATCGAACCCAAAGATATTGAAGTGATCTTTGAAAAATTCAAACAAATAAAATCGAAAGTATCCATTGGCACCGGTTTTGGAATCGGACTTTATATCGTTAAGTATTTTGTCGACAAACACAAAGGAACCGTAAGCTGTACCAGTGAAATTGGAAAAGGAAGTACTTTTAAACTCACATTCCTTAAAGGAGACAGTCATTTTGATAACGTAGAAATTACGAATGAAATCCCAAAAAGGAGCCAGTTATTTGATGAGCTTATTATCGATGACGGCGAGGAGCATCAGGTTTCGAATCCTGCCGTTTCAGAAACTGATTTCCAGAAAATCATGCTGACCGATAAACGTACTGTTTTGATTATTGATGATAATGTCGAAATACGAGCTTATCTTATCAAACTATTTTCAGAATCCTATATCGTTTACAGCGCCGAGAATGGGGAAGAAGGTTTAAAACTAACCAAAAAACACATGCCTGACCTGGTGATTAGCGATATCACGATGGAAGAAATGGATGGTCTGGAATTGTGCCGAAAAATAAAGGAGAATGACGCTTTATCTCATATTCCGGTTATTTTACTCACAGCATCAAAAAATCCCGAAACCCATCTGCAGGGAATCAACGACGGTGCAGATGATTATATTACCAAACCTTTTGATGATGATATTCTGGTGGCGCGTGTCGAATCGTTACTAAGAAACCGCAGTAATTTGCGTACCTATTTCTTAGATAGTATCACACTAAAGGAAAACACCCAGAAAGTGCCGCAGGAGTATCAGGAAATCCTGAAAAAGTGTATTGATATCGTTGAAGCCAATATTCATAAAAGAGATTTTACAATAAAAAACTTCGCCCTCGAAATGGGAATGAGTCATAGAACATTGTACACGAAAATTAAAATCATTTCCGGCCAGACTTTAAATGCCTTTATTCGTTCGGTTCGAATTCGAAGAGCGGCCATGCTAATGCTTACCGAGGATATTAATATTACTCAGGCAAGTGCAGAAGTCGGTTTTGAAGATCCGAAATATTTCAGACAGCAATTTGTAAAGCTCTTCGGGATGACACCTTCAGAATACATCAAAAAGTACAAGAGTTCTTTCAACTCAGATCTTAATGTTATTAAATAGATTTTCTGTAATAAATGATTTTTTTAAGCTCAAACTTGTCATTGCGAGGAACGAAGAACCACACTTACCAAAATCACTAATTGGATTCAGCGAAAGAGATTGCTTCGTTCCTCGCAAAGACGAATAGTGGGTTTACTTTGTCGAGCTTCTCGTGTAGATTTCTCCCTTCTTTCGAAATGACAAAATAGTAAGCATTAAAAACGCAAACGTTTTAGCTGGAAATCATAATTTTATTTGGTAATTACATATAATTCAAAAATAGGTTATTATTTTTTCATAGTCCTTAATTTTTAATCCAAAATAATAGTTAATTGCAATTTTGACCTCCTTTTTTTTCCATTTTACCCCTCCTTAAAAGTGTGTTTTATACATTTCTTTGCACTTATAGTAATCTGTTAGTTGAATTACTGTGTGTAATATAAGTGTTTATTTTACGATAAGTTTTTGATCTGTTTAAAGGAATTGAGCCTTCTTTAAAATAAGATAGTAAGAGTTGGTTTTACATGTTACTTATCAAACCCGCAGTAAAAAGCTGCGGGGTAAAATAAAGGTTAATTAGCGAATGAGATAATTAGATAATATTATTGAAGTTGTTCAATTTGCCAATTAAAAAATCAGCACAGTTTTTAATTATCTCATGTTCTTATGGTCAAATTATCACATTATCTAATTATAAACAATTAACCAAACCCAATAAATATGAAAATAACCACATAACCATTTTTGTTGTACTATTTATTGCCTCATAAAAATAGTTAGCAACGCAAATCTTAAAAATTAGCCTACACAATTTTAAACTATCACTTTACAATACTTAACTAACCTAACCTTAAAAATCAAATGAAAAAAAATGTATTTTTATTTTTTCTTGCTGTTTTTGCTGTTCTATTTACAGGATGTCAAAATAACGAATCTGATTTTCCAAGTTCTGACAATCCTACTGTCGCAGTTTCGACAAAGGAAATCTACGGAGCACCAAGCAGGAAATTTGAAATTAAAGCCGCTTTGGCTGACGATTTAGGATTAAAAAGCGTGAGAATTCAAATCCCTGAATTATCACTGGATAAAGTCATTGCTTTCGCAACTGATCCCTTACTTAAATCATACGATTTGAGTTATTTTTTTGAAGTTCCTGCCAATAGAGGAACCTCTGAAGCTTTCAAAATAAAATTAACGATTACCGATGTTTCAGGAAATGCAATTGATGAAGATATCAACTTACGTCTTGACGGAGAATTTGCTGCGCCATCAATCACCATGATTACTCCAAAAGAAGGAGCCGTTATTTTATTATCGACAAGCAATCAAATGCCGGTGAATTTTGTAGTTAATGACGATTCTGGAATTGATTATATTCAGATTCAGTGTGCTGCATTGGGTATTGATGAAAAAGTTCAGTTAACAGGAGCACCACAATCGTATACTTTCAATAAAACGTACACATTACCGGTAACGGCTGATAATTATGTTTTAACGATTACAGCAAAAGACAAATTTGCGATTCCTAATACAGGAACGCTAAGTGTAAATGTTGTGGCTACAAATGAGTATCCTGCCATTTACTTATGCGATCAGCCAAAAGGAACGAGTCTTACCACGGATGCTGTTGGAGTTCCGATGTATTTCCACAATAAAGAAGGACAAGATTTCGAATTCAAATATTATGCTGATAAAGACAATAAAGAAATTTATTTCTTAGGTCAGGAATCTGATTTTGCGCCACATTGTTTTGGTTTAAATGCTTCAGGTGAATTGGCAGATGACGTTGCTTCGACACCAATTATCTTGCCTACAAAAGGATATTATGTAATCAAAGTAAATCCGAATACTCTAAAATATACTGCAACTAAATATACGCCATCAAGTAAAGTTTGGGCTGATGTAGCCAACGGATTATGGCATGATGAAGAAGCAAAAAGAAGACCTTTCGTAAGTGTTTGCGGTTCCGGAATTCAAGGTGCTGACTGGGATACCTGGACGGCTTGGGTTCAAACAGGATTACACTTAGCCAACAACCCAAATAACCCTTACCAATTAGTAGGAGAGTATACGCTGACAGGAACTATGGAAGCAACTTTTACAGGTCAATGGTGGAATCCATCATGGAGGTTAATCAAAAACGGGGTGGCTACAATGTCGCCGGGAGAAAACGGAAATGCTAAATATCCGGCTGCTCCGGGAGTGTACAAAGTAGTGCTGGATACTGAATTGGAAAGACTTTTTGTTACTAAAAAATAGTAGCTTATCATCTGGCTATAACATTTAATTAAAAAATATCTTAATATGAAATATAAATTTATATGGTTGTTTATCACCATGTTGTGCAGTGCTGCGACATTTGGTCAAATAACAGTAAAAGGAACCGTTAAGGATAAAGGCAATGTGCCCATTCCGGGAGTAAACTTAATGGTAAAAGGAACTGCAAGTTCAGCTGCTACAGATTTTGATGGAAATTTTACGATTTCTGTTCCCAATAAAAATGCCCAGATCGAGTTTTCGTTCATTGGCTTTGCCAATAAAACAATTTCGGTAGGAGAGCAAACCGTTCTAAATGTGATTCTTGAAGAGTCAAGTCAGGTTCTTGACGAGATTGTTGTGGTGGGTTACGCTGCTGTAAAAAAGAGCGATGTAACGAGTTCGATTTCTTCTATAAAAGGAAAAGAGCTTCAAACCATGACTGTGGGTAACGTTGCAGAATCTTTGCAGGGTAAAGTTGCCGGAGTTCAGGTTACAGGTCAGGGTGGTCCGGGCGCTCAGCCAAGGGTTTTAATTCGTGGAATTTCTACGGTAAACCTTAATACAGATCCGCTTTATGTGGTAGATGGAATCCCGATGGGAACAAGCATCAACTTTTTAAGCAATAATGAGATTGAATCGATGGAGGTTTTAAAAGATGCTTCTGCGAGTGCCATTTATGGTTCCCGAGCTTCGAACGGAGTTATCTTGATCACGACCAAAAAAGGTAAAAGTGGTCAGACAAGATTCAATTTTGATATGAGTTCAGGGATTCAGATGATGAACAATCCTTATAATATGTCAGATGCTGTTGGTTATGCTACAATTATGAACAAAGCCTACAACAACTCAGGTTATGCAGATTATTTGCCAAATCCGTCTCAATACCAAGGAAAAACAACTGATTGGTGGAAAGCTGGAATTAAGTCCGGAGCGCCCGTAACAAACGCTTCTTTGGGAGTTAGCGGAGGTTCTGATAAACATACTTATGCTATTAGTTTAAACTATTATAACTCAGAATCTATTTATGAAGTGGGAGGATGGGAAAGAATCACGATGAGAATCAATAACGATTTTAAATTCTCAGATAAATTTTCTGCCGGAATTACTTTAAATCCTCGTTACGAAACTTATGGAGCTCCTGGAAACTGGGCTGATTTTGATAAAATTGATCCTATTACGCCAGTCTATAAACCAGCAGATCAATTGACAGGTTTAGAAAACGAATACAGCATTTTTGCTCGTTCTCCTTCATACGTTTGGAATCCTGTTGCATCTGTAAAACGTTATGATGATTTTACAGATCAGTACAACTTAAATACAAACGGTTACTTGCAATATACGCCAATAAAAGGTTTAGTAATTCGTACTCAGGCTTCTGTAGAAGTAGGAGATAAAGTTAGAAGCAAATTTACACCGGATTTCGTAATTGATGCTGCACACGAAAAAGCAGAAATTAATACGATCGAAAGATGGAATACAACAAATGTTGACTGGACATGGCAAAACACTATTACTTATTCAAGAGCATTTGCAGAAAAGCATAATTTCTCTTTAATGGTAGGTAATACCATGGAAGAATACAATGGTAAAGATCTTTGGGGATACGGAGAAGGAGTTCCTAATAATACTGACGCCATGAGAGAATTAAATGCCGCAACCAAAAACCGTAATAGTGGTGGTAACAGCTGGTCAAGTTCTTTGATGTCTTATATTTCTCGTTTCTCATACAATTATGACAGTAAATATTATTTTACAGGAACATTCAGACGTGATGGTTCTTCTAAATTCATGACCAATAACAAATGGGCTAATTTCCCGTCGGCATCTGTTTCATGGAGAATTCTTAATGAAGGATTTATGGAGTCTACAAAAGATGTTTTAAGCGATTTAAGATTTAGAGCCGGTTGGGGTAAAGTAGGAAATCAGGGATTGCCAACAGCAGTTTATCAATCCAACATAGGGCAAGGATTTTATCCTATTGGCGATGTAGTGGGCGATACTTCTTTCCCATCATCAATGGCGAATAAAGACATTAAATGGGAAACGGTAGAAGATATGAGTTTTGGACTTGATTTCGGATTATGGAAAAACAAACTATCAGGATCTTTAGAATATTATCAAAAGAAAACCAAGGATATGTTGTTCCTGAAACAATTTCCAACTTATAGTGGTTTTCCGGATAATTCAAGAATCTGGTCAAATGTAGGTTCTATGCAATCAAGCGGTATTGATTTATTGCTTTCTTATAAAGATAAAAAAGGAGATTTCTCTTATGGAGTTGATGTAACTTTTACAACAGTAAACATAGAAATGCTTTCATTATCATCTGAAGGAGAAAAACTTTACGGAGCAGGAAACAGAACCTTAACGATAAAAGGAGAAGAACCTGGATTTTTCTACGGATATGTGGCTGATGGTTTATTCCAAAACCAAACGCAATTGAATTCGCATACAGACGAGCACGGAACAAAATTACAACCATATGCTCAGGTAGGAGATGTTCGTTTTAAAGATGTAAACGGTGACGGAAAAATAGACGAAAAAGACCGTACAAAAATTGGTTCGCCATGGGCAGATTATAATGTAGGTCTGAATTTGAATTTTGCTTATAAACAATTTGATTTAGTAGCCAATTTTTATTCAAGTATTGGAAATGAAATCGTAAACGAAAACATTTCGGATTTATACAATGGTGCAAGTTTAACCAACAAAGTAAGCGGATTAGACCAAATGGCATGGCATGGTGAAGGAACTTCAAACCGTGTTCCTCGTTTGTCTAAAGATGATAACAACGAAAACTTTACCAAATTCTCTTCTTTATATGTTGAAGATGGTTCGTTTGTACGTATGAAAAACCTTCAGGTTGGATATTCATTCTACAACAAGTTTGGTTTAGACAAATTGAGAATCTCATTATCAGGACAAAATTTATGGACATGGACCAAATACGATGGTGTTGATCCTGAAGTTGCAGGAGGAGATCCTGACAAAGGCGACAGAGTAAAAGGATCAGGTTTTGGAGGATGGAACTATCCTGTTCAGCCGACTATTTTGATGGGTCTTAATGTAGCATTTTAATAAAAAACGACATGAAAAAAACGATATTATCAATACTAGCTTTTTCTCTGGTTGCAGTTTCATGCAGCGATTTTATTGAAAAAGACGAAAGAGGGAAACAAACCTTAGAGAACTATTTTCAAACCGCACAGGAATGTGAGAATTATGCCAATGAATTAACACAAAGATTATTATTGGCTAAGGATTGGTGGACATTAGTTGCACCAAGAGTAACCAATGAAATGGCAACTGATGATGCCTGGATGGGAAATACAGGTCAGGATAGTGGCGCACACAGGCCAGCTTCACAATACCTGATAACGCCAGATAATATGGGAGACATGAACAGTATTTATACTGCTCATTATTACACCATTCAATCAGCCAACATTGGTTTAGAGAAAATGGCTGCATCACCAATTCCTGATGCGCAGAAAAATCAATATATGGGAGAATCCTTATTTGTAAGAGCGTATTGCTACTACGAATTGGTGAATCTTTTTGGAGCAGTTCCTCTATATACAAAAGTATTAGGAACTTCTGATCTGAATTTACAACGTAGTCCCGTTGCAGATGTTTACGCTCAAATCGAAGCTGATCTTAAAGAATCTGCTGCAAAACTGGATAATACTCCGGTAGCCAGAAACGGAAGAATCAACAAATGGGCAGCTTATGCTTTATTGGCGCGTGTATCGTTGTTTCAGGAAAAATGGGCTGAGGCCAAATTATATTCAAACAAAGTAATTACCGAAGGACCTTTTGCTTTAGAAGCTGATTTCTTAAACATCTGGAATGTAAACAATCATAACGGAGTAGAGTCTATTCTTGAAGCACAAACTTCGTCTGTACAGGATAAAGCTCTTGGAGCTGCTTTACCAACTTTGGCAGGAGCCAGAGGTGAAGACAAGAAAAACTTCCCGAGTAATGATGCGGGAGATGTTCTTGACGGTTGGGGATGGTGTATGCCAACCAGTGATTTAGAGAATGCTTACCTTTCTGAAAATGATGTAATTCGTCGCAGAAGTACTATTACAAAATGGGGAGAAGCAGCTTATGGAGATGAGGTTTTAAATCCAACACACAAATTCAGCTTAAACGACAATAAATCAGGGCGTATCATTCGTAAGTATTATATTCCGATAGCAACTCGTCGTGCATTAGACAAAAAAGACGGTCACTTACCATTGAATATTCCGTTGATTCGTTTGGCCGAAATGTATTTAACACGTGCAGAAGCTAATTATCATACTGGCGGAGACGCTTTAGGAGATATCAACATCATTAGAGCCCGTGTAAAATTAGATCCAAAAACAGGATTATCAGGACCAACACTTTTAAGACAAATCTACAAAGAGCGTCGTTTAGAGTTGGCTTTCGAAGGATTACGTATGTTTGATATCCGTCGTGAAAAAGATCCAAATACAGGAAGACCGGTAATTGAATCATTGATGGGGCCAAACGGAACTTTTGTTCAGTACAACCTGAATTCTACAGATCCTTACGAAACGACCAATTTGAGAGAACCTCAGGATAAAGGAATCAATTTTAATCCTGCAAAACACTTATTATGGCCAATACCTCAACTAGAAATTGATTTAAGCGGAGGTGTAATCACTCAAAATCCTAATTACTAAAATGAGATTAATCAACAATAATAAAGTAAGTCTGCTGTGTGCAGGCTTACTTTTCGCAAACTCTTTTTTGGTAAGCTGCGATTCAGAAAACAACGGGAATTCAGATGCTGAAAATACTACAGCGGAGTTAAGTATCAATCTTGATGCAAATCTTCAAACAATGGAAAGCTTTGGAGCTTCTGATGCGTGGCAATGTAATTTTATAGGAAGAAATTGGCCTTCGGATAAAAAAAACAAAATAGCCGATTTACTTTTCAGTAAAGAAGTAGATGCAGACGGAAATCCAAAAGGAATTGGTTTATCGTTATGGCGTTTCAACCTGGGTTCAGGAAGTGCTGAGCAGGGAGATGCAAGCGATATTACAGACGAATGGAGACGTACTGAATGTTTTACTACGGATGGAGTTACCTATAACATGAACAAACAAGCCGGACAGGTTTGGTTCATGAAAGCAGCAAAAGAACGTGGTTTAGAAAAATTACTGGCTTTCACCAATAGTGCTCCGGTATATTTAACGCAAAACGGAAAAGCGCATGCATCAATAAAAGAATTTTATAATTTAAAAGATGGAAAATGGTCAGAATTGGCTGATTTCTGGATAAACTCTTTAGATAAATTAAAATCAGAGCACGGTTTAACAATCGATTACGTGTCTCCGTTTAATGAACCACAATACGAGTGGGACGGTTCAGGACAAGAAGGTTCACCGGCTACGAATACCAATATTTATAGTTTTGTAAATGTACTTTCTCCAAAATTACAATCAAAAGGATTAACTTCTCAGATTGTTGTAGGTGAAACGGCAGCTTACGAACATTTATACAAAACAGTTTCTGGTAAAGAAAACAGATCGAACCAAATCGATTATTTCTTCGGAGTTAATTCGGCTAAAAATATTGCAGGATTACCAAATGTAAAAAAGACCATTTCAGGACACAGTTACTGGCAAGCCTGGCCATTGACAGAATTAGTGTATTCAAGACAATTGGCGGCAACAAGAACACAGTCAGTTCCTGGATTAAGTCTTTGGTCATCAGAATATTGTGTTTTAGAAAGCCCTGGAACAGCTGAATTACCAGGCGGAGCAGGTCCGGGAAGAGATTTAGGAATTCAAACCGCACTTTGGACAGCCCGTATCATCAGTACAGATATTGCCGTTGGAGGTGTTTCGTCATGGCAATGGTGGACAGCCATCAGCCGCGGAGATTACAAAGACGGTTTAATTCACGTAGACGATGGTTCAAGCAACGGAGCAGGAAATGCAGATTATTGCAAAAACGACGGTTTTGTCAGAGATGCAAAAACACTTTGGGCATTAGGAAACTTTTCATTTTTCGTAAAACCGGGAATGGTGAGAGTTCAGATTCCAAGTGTTGATAATGCCACTTCCGTGAATGGTGTAATGGTTACTGCATACAAAGATGCCGCAACAAAAAAATTAGTAGTTGTAGCAGTAAACGTTGGCAAATCGGCGAAAGCCTATAAACTAAACCTTTCAGGCGGTGCATTAACAGATAATAAATTGACACCTTATACCACTTCTGAAACATTAAGCTTGAAAAAAGGAACCGCTGTTGAAGCTTCTGGATTTGAAATTCCTGCCAAGTCAATTGTGACTTATGTAGGGACATATAAGTAAGAGGTTCTAAGGGACTAAGTTGCTAAGGTACTGAGGTTTTAATAGATAGCGATTTACCGCGCAGACCTTTGTCAAAGTTTTAAACTTTGACAAAGGTTATAACCGCAAGCTATGTCATCCTGAGCGAAGTCGAAGGACAAGTAAGTAATTCTATAATCAAGGACGACAAAGATTGTCGAGCTACTTGCGAAGATTTCTCCTTCGTCGAAATGACAAGATTACGATAAAAGCTTCAGAAACCTTTGTCAAAGTTTAAAACTTTGACAAAGGTAATACTGCCGAAATATAGCAAGGCTGTCATAGAAAATAGTAGATTAAAATCAGAAAGAATAATAAAATAATGAGAAAAGTATACATCTCGCTTTTATTGGTCATGAGTTCGCTGTCGTATGCACAGCGAACCATAACCATTAGCACTGATTATGTAGTACAAACCATGGACGGTTTTGGAGGCTCTGATGCCTGGAGATGCCAGTTTGTGGGGAAAAATTGGCCGGAACAAAAAAAGAATGCCATTGCCGATTTGCTTTTTAGCAAAGAAATCGATGCACAGGGAAATCCAAAAGGAATCGGACTTTCGATCTGGAGGTTTAATCTTGGTGCGGGAAGTACGGAGCAAGGCGAAAAAAGTAAAGTGTCGGACGAGTGGAGAAGAAGCGAATCTTTTTTGCAGGCAGACGGAACTTACGATTTTAATAAACAAGAAGGACAAAGATGGTTCCTGCAGGCGGCGAAAAAACGTGGTGTCGAAAAATTCCTGATTTTTACCAATAGTCCGCCGGTTTACATGACCAAAAACAGATTATCTTTTGCATCCGAAAAGAATAAACTGAATCTAAAAGATGGTGCAATGCCAAAATTTGCCGATTTTCTAGTTCAAAGTATTCAGGGATTGGAAAAGAAAGAAGGAATCAAATTCGATTATGTAAGCCCAATAAACGAACCGCAATGGGAATGGATGCCAAAACACGGTGACACCAACAGTCAGGAAGGAACTCCGGCAACCAATCAGGAAATTTACGATTTGACCAAATCACTTTCAGAAAAACTGAAAGCGAATAAAATGAATACAGAAATCGTCATTGCCGAAGCCGCACAAATCGATTATTTATACGAAAATGTAAATTCGGAAAACCGCGACAAGCAAATTGATTATTTCTTTGGAAAAACAAAAACCAACGTTTCAAAATTCCCAAATGTAAAAAACGTCATTTTAGGACATAGTTATTTTACTACCTGGCCAATTGAAAGACAGGTTTTAAGCAGAAAATTAATTGCTGCCAACATCAAACAAAATCCGGGATTAAAATACTGGCAGTCGGAATATTGTATTTTAGAAAATCCGGGAGAAGCTGAAATTCCGGGCGGTTCAGGTGGAGGAAGAGATTTAGGAATGCAAACTGCTTTATTCGTAGGGCGTTTGATTCATAATGATATTGCTGTTGCCAATGCCGCTTCATGGCAATGGTGGACATCGCTAACACGTGTTGATTACAAAGACGGTCTGATTTATCTTGATGACGGAAAAAGCAACGGAGGAACAGCACCGGATTACGTAAAGAATGACGGAGAATTTCACGATTCAAAACTACTTTGGGCTTTAGGAAATTACTCTTTGTTTGTACGTCCGGGAATGCTTAGAATCGATGTTCCCAACCAAAACGATCTGGAAGCAGCAAACGATGTAATGCTTACCGCTTACAAAGATGTCGAAAACAAAAAGCTAATTGTAGTTGCTGTAAACGTTGGAAAATCAGCCCAGAAATACAAATTCAATTTATCGAAAGGAACGGTGAAAAACAATGATTTTACACCTTACATAACCTCAGATACTTCGAATTTAAAAAGAGCAGCAACTCAAAAAATCGATAATCTCGAAATTCCCGCAAAATCGATAGTGACGTTTGTAGGGGAGTTACAGTTTTAGTATTCAGTCGCAGTTTACAGTCTCAGTCTCAGTTTACAGTCACAGTTTGAAAACTGAGACTGCGACTAAAAACCTGAAACCTGAAACCTGAAACCTGAAACTTGAAACCAAAAATAAAAATAACAACTAAAAAATAACAAAAGCTTAGAACATTAAATTCTCAGCACCTTAGAACCTTAAAAAAAATGTTTACAAAAAAGATCTTACTACCCGTATTTCTCTTTTCGTGTTTGTCTGCATTCAGTCAGATCTCGTTTGGAGATTCAAAGAAAATCAATGACAACTGGAAATTCAATCTTCAGGATACTCCGGATGCACAAAAACAAGCTTACGACGATAGCAAATGGCAGTCGGTAAACGTTCCTCATGACTGGAGCGTAAAAGGACAATTGAGCCCAACATTGGCAAGTTGTACCGGTTTTTTACCAGGCGGAATTGGCTGGTATCGTAAATCCGTTACGATTCCTCAAAGTAAAACAGGCGAAAAAGTCTACTTGTATTTTGAAGGCGTTTACAACAGAAGCGAGGTTTTCATTAACGGACATTCATTAGGAAAACGTCCAAACGGATATATTTCTTTTGCTTATGATGCGACTCCGTACGTAAAATACGGTGGAGAAAACACGATTTCGGTTCGTGTAGATCACAGTCAAAGTGCCGATTCAAGATGGTACACCGGTTCAGGAATTTACCGTGATGTGTGGTTGGTATATTCTAATCCGGTTCATATTGCACAATGGGGTGTTTATGCATATCCGGAAGTAAAAAAAGGAACAGGAACATTAAATGTTGAGGTTGAGGTTGAAAATGGTTCAGCCGGAAAATCAAGTCTTACTGTAGTAAATGAACTGATTTCTAAAGACGGAAAATCAGTAGGTAAATCTTCTTCTAATGTAGAGGTTGCCGCTAATAAAAGTGGAAAAATCTCGACTAAAATAAATGTAAAAAATCCACAATTATGGGATTTAGAGAATCCGAATTTATATCAGCTTAAAACAACTGTTTTTAAAGACGGAAAACAAATTGATGAAACAGTAACCAAAACAGGTTTCAGAGATTTCAAATTCGATCCTAACAATGGTTTTGCATTAAACGGAAAATGGATGAAAATGAAAGGTGTTTGTCTGCACCACGACGCCGGAGTTTTAGGTTCTGCAGTACCACGAGAAGTTTGGGAAACAAGATTGAAAACATTAAAAGAAATTGGTGTAAACGCGATTCGTACAAGTCACAACCCGCAAGCGCCTGTTTTCTATGAACTTTGCGATGAGTTAGGAATATTGGTTTTAAACGAAGCTTACGACGAATGGGAATTTCCAAAACGTAAATGGTTAGAAGGATGGAATTACGGAACTCCGGGATTCGAAGGTACGTTTGATATTTTTGCAGATTACGCAGAAAAAGATTTGGAAGATTTTGTACGTCGTGACAGAAACCACCTTTCGGTTTTTGCATGGAGTATTGGTAACGAAGTAGATTATCCAAATGATCCGTATTCTCACCCTGTTCTTGATAAAGGAAAAGACGGATTTGGACAAGCCAATTATGGTGGTTACAAAAAAGATGCGCCGGATGCAATGCGTCTTGGAGCAATTGCAAAACGTTTGGTAGCTGCGGTTAAAAAATACGACAAATCACGCCCAACAACTGCTGGTCTAGCAGGAGTTGCGATGTCTAACGAAACAGAATATCCAGGTGCTTTAGACATTACAGGATACAATTATACAGAAAGTAAATACCAATCGGATCATGAAAAATATCCAAACAGAGTTATTTTTGGAAGTGAAAACGTTCACGACATGGAACCTTGGTTAGCAGTAAAAAACAACAAACACATCTTCGGACAATTTTTATGGACAGGAATTGATTATTTAGGAGAATCAGGAAGATGGCCATCAAGAGGTTTTTACTCAGGATTGGTTGATTTTGCAGGAGTAATCAAACCTAGAGGATATTTCCGTCAGTCACTTTGGTCAGATAAACCAATGACATATATCGGAACTTATCCATTAAAAGATGTAAAAGATGTTTCTAAAGATGCATGGGCTATTTGGAATTACACTCAAGGTGAAAAAATTCGCGTAGTGGTCTATACCAATGCAGCAAAAGCAAGATTAGAACTGAACGGAAAAGTAGTGGGCGAAGCAAAAGCTTACGACGAAAAAACCGGAATTATCTACTGGGATATTCCATTTGCTTCAGGAAAATTAGAAGCAGTTGGTTTAAGCAAAGACGACAAAGAAGTAAGCAGATATGCTATTTCGACTACGCAGCAACCTGTAGAATTAACTATTGCAGACAAAAGCATTACGATTACAAAAGACAAAGGAGTTGCTAAAATCATGGTTCAGGTAAAGGATCAAAACGGTCTACCGGTTATGCTTTCAGATAATGAAGTTACGTGTACCATTAGCGGACCTGGAGTTTTATTAGGATTGGAAGCTGGAAACAACAGCGACATGACAGATTATACAGATAATGTACAAAGAGTTTTCCACGGACATATTGCAGCATACATTCAGGCAACCGGAGAAGCTCAGCCTATAAAAGTTACCTTTACAAGTCAATGGTTAAAGCCAGTTGAAGTTACAATTAATGTGAAATAATAAATCGGCAAGACCGAATAGGTTTTTAAAAGCTTTTAGGTCTAACAAAATGTCCGTTGGCTAAATAAATCAACACAAATAAAATTTATTACAATTGATTTTTAATTTGTGATAAAAAATGAACCTGTCTGTTTATACAGGCAGGTTCTTGTGTTTAAGGAATAAATTATATTATATTTGAAGTGTATGTTTTACATTTATTAATTTTTACAAGCTTAAAATGAAAATAAAAAATACAATTGCTTTGGCAATAGGCGTTGTTTTAGCATCGGTTTCATCGAATGCTCAAACCACAACATTCAAAAAAGAGGAATTCAAACAATGGGCACAAACGCCTCCAATGGGTTGGAACAGTTGGGATTGCTACGGTTCTACAGTCGAAGAACACGAAGTAAAAGCCAACGCCGACTATATGGTAAAAAACCTGAAAAAATTTGGCTGGGAATACGTTGTTGTTGATATCAGATGGTTTGTAGAAAATGACAAAGCAGGAGGATACAATCAAACAGATCCGCGTTATGTAATCGATCAGTACGGAAGATATTTGCCGGCTTTAAATCGTTTTCCATCTGCAAAAGACGGACAAGGATTTAAACCTTTGGCAGATTACATCCATAAAAAAGGATTGAAATTTGGGATTCATATTATGCGCGGAATTCCTAAAAAAGCCGTTGAAGACAAATTGCCTATCAAAGGTACAAACGGAATCACAGCCGATCAGATTTATTCTACAGCATTGCAATGCGAATGGTTAAGAGACAATTATACTGTTGTTGCAGACAAGCCGGGAGCACAGGAATATTACGATTCGTTATTTGAATTGTACGCACAATGGGGCGTTGATTTTATTAAAATCGATGATTTATCAAGACCGTATCACGAAGGAGAAATTAACCTGATCCGAAACGCGATCGACAAATGCGGACGCAAAATTGTATTGAGCACTTCACCGGGAGAAACTCCTATCACTGCCGCTCCACACGTAACCACTCACGCCAATATGTGGAGAATGGTAGACGACGTTTGGGATACCTGGCCACACATTACGCACTTGATGAATGTTGCTCAAAAATGGTATCCTTACATTGCACCGGGAACATGGCCAGACTGCGATATGATTCCGCTTGGACGTATTTCTTTAAGGGGAGAGCGTGGCGAAGACAGAATGTCGCGATTAACAAAAGATGAGCAATATACTTTGATTACTTTCTTTAATATTTTTAAATCGCCTTTGTTTTTTGGTGGAGATTTACCAAGTAACGACGCTTTTACTTTATCATTATTAACCAATATAGAAGTGGTGAAAATGCACAATGAAAGTACCGATGTAAAACAGCTTTTCCAGAAAGACGGCAAAATAGCAGTGACCTCAAAAAATCCTAAAGACGGAAGTGTTTATCTGGCTTTATTTAATATCTCGGATAATGCGACAGAAACGATTTCGGTAAATTTATCAGATCTTGGAATTTCAGGTTCGGTTCAGGCTGTTAATTTATGGACAGGGGAGAAATCGACAGTTTCAGCTACAGCAGTTTCAGCAGCATTGAAACCTCATAGTTCAGTACTTTTTCAATTAAAAGCTAAAAAATAATGAAGAAATTTTTACTGCGTCATCGAATTCTGATTGTACTTTTTGCAGTTTTTATTTCATTTGCATTTGGTATAAAATCAAAAGAAGACAAACCAGACAAGGTATATCTATTCGCGTACTCCACATTAAAAAATAATGGAAAAAACGGGCTTCATTTTGCCTGGAGTACAGATCAGAAAAACTGGTTTGGTGTAGGCCCTGAACATTCTTTTTTAAAATCAGATTATGGGAGTTGGGGACCTGAGGGTAAATCAATGTCTGAAGCTTTTTTAATTCAGGATGATAACGGAATTTTTCATTGTTTTTGGGGAGTGCACGACGATGTTTTTGCAGCTGCTTCAAGTAAAGATTTGATTAACTGGACAAGACAAAGTTACATTCAGGCAATGAAAAATGTAACGAAAAAAGAATCAGGAAAATCAATTATTCAAAACATAAAAGTCAGCAAAAAAGAAGGAGAATATACCATTCATTGGAAAGCAGATAACGCAAATTACACTAGTGTTACCAAAGATTTTAAAACATATTCTCAAGTAATAATCGATGACAATAAAGTTCCTCAGTTTAGTGAAATCACATTACAGGGAGAAACCCAAAAAGGAACTATTACTGAAGTCGATTGGACTTTAGTTGATTCGCTGATAAAAAACATGGAATCATCAAGGCTTAGAGACAAACAAGATAATACTTCGCCCAAAAGTGATAGTTTGCTGTTTGTTGGACTGAAACCTGTAACGGCTCAAATTAGTATTGACGGAAAGGATTCTAAAAAAATAAGCAATATGCTTACCGGGATGTTTTTTGAAGATATTAATTACGCTGCAGATGGTGGTTTATATGCTGAATTGATCCAGAATCGTGATTTTGAATATTCGTTACACGATAAAAAAGGCAGCGATAAAAACTGGAATGAAACAATGGCCTGGAGTGGAAATTTTAAGGTAGAAAAGGAAAATCCAATTCATCCTAATAATTCACATTATGCTTTGCTTACCAAAAGTAAAATCAGCAATTCAGGTTTTGACGGAATTCCGCTTAAAGCGAATGAAAAATACGATTTCAGTGTTTTTGCAAAAGGAGCCAAATTTACCGTAAAACTAATTGGAGCCAGCGGAGAAACTTTGGCGGAAGCCGCACTAAAACCCAATACTTCATGGAAAAAAATTAGCGCAGTGCTAAAAGTATCCAAAACAGTAAGCGATGCTCATTTAGAAATTAGTTCTGATGGAGAAGTTGCCGTTGATATGGTATCTCTTTTTCCTCAAAAAACGTTCAAAAATCATAAAAACGGACTTCGTGCTGATTTGGCTGAAACCATTGCGGATATGCATCCAAAGTTTGTTCGCTTTCCTGGTGGTTGTGTAGCTCACGGCGATGGAATAGGAAATATTTACCGTTGGAAAAATACTATTGGACCTTTAGAAAGCCGAACTCCAATGCGTAATATTTGGGGATATCATCAATCACTTGGATTAGGATATTTTGAATATTTTCAGTTTTGTGAAGATTTAGGCGCACTTCCTGTTCCGGTTTTGGCGGCAGGAGTTCCGTGTCAAAATTCATCTGATGGAGGTGCCGGACAACAATTTGGTATTCCGATGGAAGACATGGATGAATACGTACAGGATGTTCTGGATTTAATTGAATATGCTAACGGTCCTGTTACAAGTGTTTGGGGTAAAAAACGTGCTGAAGCAGGGCATCCTAAACCTTTTAATTTAAAATATGTTGGTATTGGCAATGAAGATTTGATTAGTGATGTTTTTGAAGAACGTTATAGAATGATTGTAAAAGCCGTGCAGAAAAAATATCCGGAAATTATCATTATTGGTACTGTTGGACCCTTTTTTGAAGGCACAGATTATAACGAAGGATGGGCGATTGCCGATGATTTGAAACTGCCAATTGTAGACGAACATTACTATCAAAGTCCGGGCTGGTTTATTAATAACCAGAATTTTTATGACAGTTACGACCGTTCTAAATCAAAAGTGTATTTGGGAGAATATGCATCTCGTGGCAATAAATTTTACAATGCTTTAGCCGAGGCGCTATACCTTACTGCTATTGAACGAAATGGCGATGTCGTTACAATGGCTTCTTATGCGCCTTTATTAGCTCGTGAAAAACACACGCAATGGAATCCTGATTTGATTTATTTTACAGGAAATGAAGTAAAACCGACAGTAAATTATTTTGTACAGAAATTGTACGGACAGAATCCGGGCGATATTTATTTACAGCGTAAAATAAAATTATCAGATGCAAATAATGAAGTTCATAAGCGAATTGGTGTTTCAGTGGTTCAGGATAATGCTTCGGGAGATTTGATTGTAAAGTTGGTCAATATGCTTCCGGTTGCGGTAATTCCGTCAATAGATGTATCGAATTTAACGACAACTGAAAATGCAGGTTATACTACATTTTCAGGAAGTCCTGAGAGCACCACTGCCAGACCAATATCTCAAACGATAACGGTTAAGGCAGCATTTTCAAAAGAATTGCCTGCTTATTCGTTTACTGTGATTCGTATTAAAACTAAATAATTTTTCAACTATTTAAAGTTATATTTTTTGAAAGTTGAAAACCATAAACAGAATAGATAATGAAAAAAACACATTTTAGTCTTGTATTATTTTTAATGATTTTTAATTTCTTACAAGCTCAGAATAACCCAAAAGGAACTCCGCCCGTTATTGCAGAGAAAGATTTAACAGCTTATTTATTTGTGTACTTTACAGGAAATTCTGTAGAGGAAGAAGCAGTACGATACGCCATAAGTGCCGATGGTTATCATTATTATCACTTAAATAATAATAAACCGGTCATCGACAGTAAAGCGATTAGTTCAACCGGAGGTGTTCGTGATCCGCACATTTTGCGTGGCGACGATGGCAAAACATTTTATATGGTTTTGACCGATATGACTTCATCAAAGGGCTGGGACAGCAATCGCGCCATGATTTTGCTAAAAAGTACCGATCTGGTAAAATGGGAAAGCAGCGTAGTAAATATTCAAACTGCTTTTCCGGGCAATGAAAACCTAAAACGTGTTTGGGCACCGCAAACTATTTATGATGCTAAAGCAGGAAAGTATTTAATTTATTTCAGTCTGCAGCATGCAGGAGGTCCGGATAAAATTTATTACGCTTATGCGAATAAAGATTTCACCGCTCTTGAAAGCGCTCCAAAATTATTGTTTGTACCAAAATCAGAACGAGCTTCTATTGACGGAGATATTATCGAAAAAGATGGAGTTTATCATCTTTTCTATAAAACCGAAGGCGGAAAAGCCGGAATAAAAGTGGCAACAACAACAGATTTGACTTCAGGAAAATGGACAGAAAACGACAATTATCTGCAGCAAACCAATGATGGAGTTGAAGGTTCAAGCGTGTTTAAACTCAACAATTCTGACGATTATATCCTGATGTACGACGTGTATACCAAAGGAAAATATCAGTTTACCAAAACCAAAGATCTGGAGAATTTTACTGTAATTGACAATGATATTTCAATGGATTTTAATCCTCGTCACGGAACCATTTTACCTGTCACACGTTCTGAGTTGAAAAGACTTGTGGCCAAATGGGGAATGCCGGAGAAATTTCCAAAAATAAATAATAATCCGGCTCTTGAAGGGTATTATGCTGATCCTGAGATTTTATATTCAAATAAAACCAAGAAATATTATATCTATCCAACGAGTGACGGATTTGATGGTTGGTCAGGTAACTATTTTAAAACCTTTTCATCAGATAATTTAACCGACTGGAAAGACGAAGGTATTATTGTAGATCTTAGAAAAGATGTAAGCTGGGCCAACAGAAATGCGTGGGCGCCTTGTATTGTCGAGAAAAAGATCAAAGGAAAATACAAGTATTTCTATTATTTTACGGCAGCGCAAAAAGTGGGTGTAGCTTCATCAGACAATCCTACGGGACCATTTACAGACAGCGGAAAAGCTTTGGTAAACACAAGGCCAGAAGGTGTAAAAGGCGGTCAGGAGATCGATCCGGATGTTTTTACAGATCCTAAAACCGGTAAAAGTTATTTGTATTGGGGGAATGGATATATGGCTGTAGCCGAATTGAATGCCGATATGATCTCGCTTAAAGAAGGGACTACAAAAGTCATCAAAGTAGATAATACTTATCGGGAAGGAACCTATGTTATTTACAGAAACGGGCAATACTATTTCTTGTGGAGCGAAGACGATACAAGAAGCCCAAATTACAAAGTAAGATATGGAGTTTCAAAATCGCCTTTAGGACCAATAGAAGTTCCGGAAAACAATATTGTTATACAAGGAAATCCTGCTGAAGGAATTTATGCAACAGGACATAATTCTGTGCTGCAAATTACAAATAAGGACGAATGGTACATTGTTTATCATCGTTTTTCATATCCAACAGGAATAAAAATGGGAGATGCAGGCGGTTTTCACCGTGAAGTTTGCATCGATAAACTGGAGTTTAATCAGGATGGGACTATTAAACAGGTAACTCCAACACATTTGGGCATAAAAGCAATTAAATAATTTTATATATTAATTTTGGTCAGTAAGGGCTATTTCTTTTGATAGAAATAGTCCTTATTTTTTTTATATGATTCTCAAAAACAGGTACAATAAGAAAATGTTTTAATAAAATAAATAATAAAGGGAGAGGACGTAAATAGAAGTAAAAATTTACATTTTAGATTTAATTACAACTTTTAGTTATATTCTATAAGAGGGTTTGTAGGAAAAAAAAACGAGAGAATGCGTAATATTGCGTAGAAGAATATTGTTTTAAAATAATTATGAAATTGTTTTTTTAGCTGTTTCCATTAATTCTTTACTACAATAAGTACATTTTTTTTTAAATAATCCCCCAATTATTATGTTCTTTACCCTCACTCATGACCAAGTTCAATTTCAGTATGGATCTAATCGATGGCAATACAGCTATAATGAGATTGTAGAGCTTGGTTTACTCAAAAAAAAGAAGTCTTATCTTCTTGAAAATTGCACTTTTATTGCAGTAACCGCGTTGGCATATTATTGCATGGTTTTTTCTAATTTATCTGAGTTGTACTATATAGGGCCTACCTTATTGGTATATACAATTCTTATTATTTTGAGATTTCATAACGACATTGAATTTGAATACTATGTCATTGTGAGAGATATTTATAAAAAAGAAATCAAGGTAAAAATTAATGGTTTAGATCGTTCTGCAATAGGAAAACAGATCGATCATTTCTTAAATCTCAATTTTAACCGATTACTGCAAACAACAAACAACAACCTATAAAATAAAGCAATGTTAGTATCAGGAATTTCCCCTTACGATTTAGTTTTGATGGCAGCGGCTATTTTATATGGTTTTATAATTACGACTAAAAAAAAATGAAAGCACATTATCACGTTAACCTACTATTGTGGTAGTATGTTATTAAACCTTCAATTAGTATAGCTATACTACTAAAAGTTTAATGCCGGTCAGTTTTAGCTATACAAAATACCCCAAATAAAATTATGACCAGTTCGATAAAAAATAAAATTAAAAGCATTAGAGAATTAAAAAATTATACCCAGGAATATATGGCGGATCAATTAGGAGTTACACAGGCAGGTTATAGTAAAATTGAAAAAGGAAAAACAATTCTTTCCTATGTAAAATTGGTCGAAATTGCCCGAATTCTCGAGGTTAGTGTAGAAGATGTTATTAGCTTTGACAGTCAGAGATATTTTAATAATGTCAATAAAGTCAGAGGAAACAATAACGGAAGTATTCAAATTAACTCTGATAATAGTGCTACTCTCAAAGTACTGTATGAAGATAAAATAAGGCTCTTAGAAAAATTATTAAGCAAAACAGAAGAAGAGTTATGTCGTTATAAAGACAAATTTGGACAAATTTAAAGTGCTCATTATTAAAATAGTACTTTATCAGTTTATTTTACCAAAGGGTGTATGAAATTTGTCATGCACCCTTTTTATTTTTGTATTAAAAAATCACTAAAAGTGGGTATTGTGTATGGTGAAAAAGCGATATAATTTGGTTGGAATATTTTTTTAAGAAATGAAATCAAAGATAAGCTTAATTGTTATACTGTTATTTTGTAGCTGCACCACTACTACCTTGTCCGGTTATGTGTATGATTATGATACTGAACGGCCAATTAAAAATGTGCAGATAGATAGTAACGAAAATACAACCAAAACCGATAGCGCAGGATATTTTAGCATACAAGTAAAAACTAATAAAAGTTGTAAAATACTTTTAAGAAAAAGTGGTTACGCTGCAAAAAGAATCAATCGGTCACCGGATTCTCTTGGGGCATTTTCAAAAAGGAATCTTAACAAGGTCAGGATTTATTTGTTTAATAAGAATAGCGATTTTCATCAGTAAAAAAAATATTTTTTATTTCCACAGGTTTTGGAGTGGATTGTAACTATATCAAAGCTTAAAAAATTCAGACAATAAAAAAACGGAGTCGCATAACTCCGTTTTTTTTATAATTATAAAATTATTTTATACCGTTTGATCATCTGTAGTTGCGTCAGCTGCATTTGTTTTTACTGATACAATTCCGCTATCTCTTGCAGAAGTACTTTCATACATTTCACTTGATCCAATGATTTGACCGTTGCTGGCTTTTAGATTAAAATACGGTTTCCCGCTCTTAGATTCCTGCTTATCAAATTTAGAATCATCTTTAGAATTTGTTTTCACAGATTCAATTCCGTTGATGCAAGCCGCTTTTGTACTATAACCTTCACTACTTAAAATAGTCTGGCCATTGCCTGCTTTTAAATTAAATTGGAATTCACCATTGGTTCTTTTAGTAATTACAAATTTTCCCATGTAGTTTTATTTAAGTTAAATATTATTTATTTTGCTACAGATAAAAATACAAAACTTCATCCTATAAATCATACAAATACAAAAAAAATAATAATTGATTATCAGAAAGTTATCAATATAATAAAGTTACAGCATTTAGCAATTTCCAGATACTCTTTGCTTGTTGTTAGTTTCCCATTCTAAAATCGGTAACGCTTTTTTGATCTAAGCTAATTTCCTCAAAAATACTTTGGGTTCCTTTATCTACAGGACATTGTGTACTAATTCCCATCCAGATTGTTTTAGGATAATTGTTTTTGTACAAACGAACCATTTGCCAGTTTTTTTTATCCAAAGAATAGTAGTTGGCCACTGTTTTGGTATCTGATGATATTTTCATGTAAACTGTTGGAGTTTTTACAATATCATGATTGTTATCGTCAGAAGTTCCAATGGTACGAACCGACACCATGCGATGATTGCCGCGTTCGTCTTGCTCAAAACAAAACTTTTGATAGAAATTATCATGCACATAAATATATAAAACACCCGCATTGTATAATCCCTTCTCTGTAAACTCAGGTGTTACTTTTGCAACTAAAGTAAAAGGTTTTGTATTATCGACTTTCGAGAGCAGGATAGGAGCAGTATTGTTGGATAATTCACCATTTGGATCAGAAAAATAATCTTTCTTTTCGCCTGCGCGGAAAATTACTTTACCATTCGCATCGGCTTTCGCCAAAGTATCAGCGCCATTAACAGATTTTGTAAAATGAATATTAGCAAGTTTAATATCGCAAGGGCTGCCGTTTACAAAGGCTGAATCTACTTTCTTGTTGTTTTTTGAAGCCGTTTCAGATACTTCTTTTTGATTATTATTTCCGCAGGCCGATAATAAAGTTAAACCGGATAAAAGACAGAAAACATACATTTTTGATTTCATAAAGTGATTTTTTTTAATATAAAAATTATATTTTAGTGGATCAAAAATACCATTGCTTTCCAAAAGCCACAATACGTAAAATTAACCATTTTTTAATCCTGTTTATGTCAAATGTATCCATCGAGAATCAATTATCAGCCACTTTATTAGAACAAACATTTTCGATAGAAGAATGCAATGATATAGAAACATTCAAAAAATTGGTAGCAGGTTATGTAAGCCTCGATCAGTGTGTGGCCGTTTTATCAGATTTTCAAGCCGATTGCAGTTATATTTACGCCGGTAATTTTGGGAAAGTATTTGGTTTACCGGCTGAAAACTCCGTGATCGATTCTGCTTTTGAGGAATGTATCTTTACCAAAATTCATCCAGACGATTTAATAGAGCGTCATATTCTGGAACTCAATTATTTTCAATATCTAAAAACTTTACCGTATCAGGACAGCTACAAATACAGTACATCAAGCCGCATACGAACTCAGAATACACTTGAAAACTGTGCCTACATCAATCACAGAACGATTTACCTAAAAAGCTTTAGTAACGGAAGCATTTGGCTGGCATTATGTCTTTACGCACCATCGGCAGATATTCAGCCCCGTTTAGGAATCGATGGAAAAATTGTGAATATTGAAACGGGTGAAGTTATTGCTATCGAAAAATACAAACATTACGAACAAACATTACTTTCAAAAAGAGAGCTCGAAATCCTTACACTGGTTGCAAAAGGAAGTAATAGTGCACAAATTGCAACACAACTCAATATTTCGGTTTATACCGTACGCCGACACAGACAAAACATTATCGAAAAAATGAAAGTATCCAATACTACCGAAGCAGTAAAAACGGCAATGGTTATGGGAATCATTTCGATTTAAATATTGGGATTAAAAATATTTTTTTTGAGTTAATACTTTAAGCCGTTTAAATCTTCGGCAAGAAAATAATTATCTATTTTTGTTAAGCACGATTTATTAGTATGAAGGAAATAAGCGAGATTCTAAAAGCACATTCTCAGGCAAAAGCGACTGGAAAAAAGACAGCACTTGCCACCGTGGTAAAGGTTGAAGGTTCTTCTTACCGTCAGCCCGGAGCCCGCATGCTTGTTACCGAGGATGGTTTGCTTACTGGCGCCATTAGCGGTGGCTGTTTAGAAGGTGATGCATTGCGAAAAGCGCTGCTGTCAATCCATCAGCAGCAAAATAAATTAATTACTTATAATACAAGTAATGAAGATGATAGCGAAGTAGGTTTGCAATTAGGATGTAACGGAATTGTTCATATTCTTTTTGAATATATTGATGATGCGGTAGAGAATAATCCGATACAGCTTTTACAGCAATTAGAATTCGAACGAAAAGATGCGGTCGTGGCAACGGTTTTTTCATTAAAAAGACAAGCGGCCCAACAAGGAACCCTATTGTTTTATAGGGAAAATGAAACGCCAATTTACGCTAATAATACTGCACTTAATATACTGGAAGATGTAAAGCAAGCATTGAACATCAAAGCAACTGTGGTAAGACAACTTCATGATGAACAAGAGAATGAGGTTTTGGCAGACTATATAAATCCTCCCGTTTCTCTGGTAATTGTTGGAGCAGGAAATGACGTTCAGCCATTGGTAAAAATGACTTCCTTATTAGGTTGGGAAATTACCATTTGTGAAGGCCGCGCTACACATGCTACAAAAAAGAGATTTCCGGAAGCCAGGAATGTATTTGTTGTAAAACCGGAACAGCTATTAGAAAATATAAGTATCGATGCACAAACGTATTTTGTTCTGATCACACACAATTATAAATACGATTTGGCTGTTTTAAAGCTTTTGGTACAAACCAATTGCAACTATATTGGAATTTTAGGTCCTAAAACAAAACTCAATCGTATGCTTGATGATTTGAATAGTGAAGGCATACAATTGACAGAAGAAAAGCTTACTACCATTTACGGCCCAGTAGGACTTGATTTGGGCGCAGAAACAGCAGAAGAAATTGCCTTATCGATTGTGGCTGAAATTAAAGCGGTAATGAGCGGCAAACAAGGTGTTTCATTAAAGTATAAAACAGAAAAAATACATAGTTCAACCCGTACATCTCTGGTTTAATATGAAAGAGCTAACAGGAATTGTTGTTTTAGCAGCCGGAAGTTCTTCAAGATTAGGACAGCCCAAACAATTGCTTTTGTATAAAAACGCTACTCTTTTAAAAAACACAATTTCCGAAGCTTCTCAGGTAGCAAACAGCGCCATTATAGTCGTTACAGGATCTAATCACGAATTGATAGAAAAGGAAATTACCAATCCCAAAATAAAAACAATCTTTAATCCTGATTGGGAGTTAGGAATGTCATCTTCTATTGCAACAGGTTTAAAAGAATTATTACGTTTATATCCTGACATCACAAAAAGCATTTTTACCGTTTGTGATCAGCCCTATATTACAACTATTGTTTTTGAGAACTTGATAAAAGAATATCAAAAAAAAGCAAAAGGAATTATAGCATCTGCCTACTCAGAAACGGCAGGAACACCGGTACTTTTTCATCAAAAATATTTCACCGAATTGCTACAGCTAAAAGGTCAGGAAGGTGCAAAAAAAATAATCAATAAATTTTTTGAAGACACCGTTGCAGTTCCTTTCGAAAAAGGCAATATAGATATCGATACTATTGAGGATTATAATAAGCTTATTTCTTAAAGAGAGGTTCAAAGGTTCAGAGGAACAAAGCGACAAAGGTTTAGAGGTAAAAAACAGGAAAATCTCTAAAATAATATTTCGTTTCGAAATATTGGTGTAAATTTACACCAACTTAAAATTATTGTTATGACACGACAAAGTATATCATTAACTGCACCAAACGAAGAGTGGCTTAAGAAGCAGGTTAAAGCGGAAGAGTTTAGTAGTAAAAGTGAAGCTATTAACTATTTGATTAAGCAAGCTCGTACACAAGAGGAATACTATGAATTTGTGAGAGCTAAAATAGATAAGGGAGAAAAAAGCGGTTTTGCAAAAAAACAAACAAGAGAAGAAATGTTAGCAGAATTCAAAGAAGGTCTGCCTAATGTATAGTTATTTTTTAAGTAACGAAGCCAAAGAAGATTTACGAAGAATTTATTGTTATGGAGTTGGTAAGTTTGGTGTTAATCAGGCGGATAAATATTTTAATATGTTCTATGATTGTTTTGATAGAATAGAGGAAAATCCTTTTTTATTTCCATCAGCCGACTATATCAAAAAAGGATATCGTTATTGTGTTTGTGGAGTTGATACGATCTACTATCAAATCATAGATAAAAGAATAGAGATTATTACCATTATTGGAAGGCAAGATTTTTAATAGAAATTCTTTGATATAAGCTCTTCAAATCTTCTCGACTTGGCGAGAAATTATTAAGTATTAAAAAATATTAGTGTCTTCGAACCTTTATGGCCAAAAAAACATGTCGCTCCGCTGGAGCTTTTTCCAATTGCCGAATTATTAGCTATAAATATATCGCTTCTCCGAAGCTTCTTAAGAAAGAAACTTAGCAGCTTAATAAGAAATCATAAACATTCATAATAAAAAACTTTGCGCCTTTGCGTCTTTGCGAGAAATTATTAAACATAAAAGAATCTTAGTGTCTTCACGCCTTTGACCAAAAAAACATGTCGCTCCGCTGGAGCTTTTTCCAATTCCCGAATTATTAGCTATAAATATATCGCTTCTCCGAAGCTTAAAAAAAAGAAACGTTGCTACTTAGTAAGAAATCATAAGCTAAAGAAATAAAAAACTTTGCGACTTCGCGTCTTTGCGAGAAATTATTAAACATAAAAAAGCGACTTTCTCAGAAATCATTAAGCAAATAAAAAAAACTTTGCGCCCTAGCGCCTTCGTGGCAAAAAACAAAAAACTAAAGCTCTCTTACCAAAGCACAAACCCTCTCAATCGTCAACAAAATTTCTTCTTCAGTTGTAAATTTCCCTAAACTAAAACGAATCGAACTCAAAGCATTTTCATCAGATAAACCCAAATCCTTCAATACATGCGAAGGTTCAGACGTAACAGCAGAACAGGACGAACCGTTAGAAACCGAAATATTTTGCAAAGCCAGGATAAGACTTTCAGAATTCACTCCGGGAAAGCAAATATTCGACGTATTGTATGTTCGGTTTGTAGTGTTTCCGTTTACAAACGATCCTTCAATTTGTAATAAAGATTTTTCAAGATGATCTCTAAGTTTTTGTATTCTTTCCTGATCTGTTTTCATTTCAGCTTTCGCAATTTCGCAGGCTTTTCCCAAACCAATAATCCCGGGAACATTTAACGTCCCGCTGCGCAATTTGCGTTGTTGTCCGCCGCCGTGTATTTGTGGAGTTAATTTTATTTTCGCTTTCGCGGAAAGATACAAAGCACCTACACCTTTTGGGCCGTAAAATTTATGTGCCGAAAGAGCCAGAAGATCAATGCCTGATTTTTGTACATCAACAGCCATTTTACCAACAGCCTGAGTGGCATCACACATAAAAAGAGCTTTTTTCGAATGTACTATTGCAGCTATTGTATCAATGTCCTGAATTACACCAATTTCATTATTCACCATCATTACAATAACCATTAAGGTCGCATCCGTGACAGATGCATCTAAAAGTTGAAGATCTAAGATACCATCAGAATCCACAGGCAGATAAGTAACCTCAAAACCCATACTCTCCATAAATTGACAGGTATCCAAAACAGCTTTGTGTTCTGTACTAACCGTAACAATATGTTTTTTATTTTGATTTGAGAACCCTTTTATAGCTAAGTTGATTGATTCTGTTGCGCCTGAGGTAAAAATTATTTCTTCCGGATTTGCCCCAATGAGGTTCGCAGTTTGCCAGACAGCATTTTCGACAGCTTCATGTATGGTTAAACCTGCTAAATGACTGCTGCTCGCATTTGCATAAGCAGTGGTAAAATAGGGAAGCATAACATTCAGTACACGTTGATCAAGTTGGGTAGTAGCGTTGTTATCGAGGTAAATGGTTTGCTGTAGGGACATTTTTAAATTCTTAATAAAGTAAAAATACAATTTTGTTATTTAAATCTAATTTTTTTAATGATTCTAAATTGCATTTAAAATGGTGTTTATGTGAATTTTGTAATTTTTTGTCACCTAGGATTCCTAAATTTGTTAGGAGTAACATAAGATTTTTATTAATTTAAAACAGTATGCATGGCTGCCAAACGAACAATTAGAAACAAAGCAGTAGAAGAAGAAGCGAATTCTTCACGTCGTGATTTTATAAAAAAATCCGGTTTATTCACTGCACTTGCTTTGACCCCGCCTTCATTGGTGATGGCTTCTGATAATAAATGGGATGAAAAAATTGCAGAATATTTAGAGACCGTTCCGTTATCGCTTGAAGTAAACGGCGTGAAACACAATCTAAATATAGAGCCCAGAACCACGCTGCTTGATTTATTAAGAGAACAATTGTTGCTTACCGGAACCAAAAAAGGCTGCGATCACGGGCAATGCGGCGCTTGTACAGTTCATGTAAATGGTACCAGAATATTATCCTGCCTATCATTGGCATCCATGCAGCAAAACGCTCAGGTAACCACTATCGAGGGACTTTCAAAAGGAAAAAAACTGCATCCCATGCAGGAAGCTTTCATTAAAAATGACGGTTTTCAATGTGGTTATTGTACGCCCGGACAAATTATGTCTGGCATAGCCTGTATCAAAGAAGGTCACGCCAACAGCAGAGAGGAAATTCGCGAATATATGAGCGGAAATATCTGCAGATGCGGAGCTTATCATAATATTGTTGATGCCATTACAGAAGTTAAGGAAGGAGGAATGCCATTATGAAAAACTTTCAAATAATAAGAGCATTATCATCAAAATCTGCAGTAACTACTATTGCCAAAGAAAACTCGGCCATGTTTATTGCCGGAGGAACCAATCTTGTCGATTTGATGAAAAAAAATGTTGTCGCTCCTGATAAACTTATTGATATCAACGGGGTCGATTTTAAAAAAATAGAATTCCTGACAGGAAAAGTTTCAATTGGTGCAATGGCCAAAAACAGTCAGGTTGCCGAAGATAAAACAATACAAGAAAAATATCCTTTGCTGGCATTGGCATTAGCTGCCGGTGCATCGCAGCAAATTAGGCATATGGCCAGCGTAGGAGGAAATATGTTGCAGCGTACCCGTTGTTCTTATTTTTATAATACTGATATGCCCTGCAATAAACGTACGCCCAAAAGTGGTTGCGGAGCCATTGGCGGATCTAACAGAATGCATGCCATCTTTGGTGCTTCAGACAGTTGTATAGCTGTGCATCCGAGTGATATGTGTGTGGCACTTGCCGCTTTAGATGCCACCGTTTTTGTCGAAGGTCCTAAAGGAAAAAGAGAAATTAAGTTTACTGATTTTCATAGGCTTCCAGGCAATATGCCCGAAAAAGACAATACACTTGAAAATAAAGAAATCATTACTTCAATAGAGATTTCAAATAATAATTTCACTAAAAATATTCATTATCTCAAAGTTAGGGATCGCAGCAGTTATGCTTTTGCATTAATTTCTGTAGCGGTTGGTTTGGATATCCAAAATAATACCATTAAGGATGCAAGGCTGGCAATGGGCGGCGTGGCACATAAACCATGGAGACTGACAGAAGCAGAAGAATTTTTGAAAGGAAAAACAGTTTCTGAAACCACATTCCGGAAAGCAGCTGATTTAGCCATGCATGGTGCAAGAAGTTATGGTGATAATGATTTTAAATTAACACTGGGACCAAATGCCATTACTGAAGCATTAACGATAGCAGCATCTAAATAATTTGAATTATGAGCAAGACAAGTAATATAAATAGAGTTGACGGATTTGCTAAAGTAACAGGTTCAGCAACATATTCAGCCGAGTATAAAACTCCGGGCGTTGCTTATGCATGCCTGGTAGGAAGTACAATTGCCAAAGGAAGAATTAAAACCATCGATACTAAAAAAGCCGAATGGGCGCCAGGAGTTTTAGCAGTAATCACGCATCTTAATGTAGATAAACCTGCTGGATACGAGCAACCCAAAAAACGCGATAACTTGGGTCAGCCACTTCAGATTTTTAAAGATGATTCGGTTCGTTATTATGATCAGCCCATTGCTTTGGTAATTGCAGATACTTTTGAGCGTATGCAATATGCTGCCAGTCTTATTAAAGCCGATTATTTAAAAGAAGACCATTCGACAGAACTTGAAAAAGTAAAAGATAAAGGAAAAACTCCGGAACGCGCAAAAGATTATCACCGTGGCGTTGAGGATGGATATAAAAATGCAGCAGTAATTCTGGAAGAAGAATATACCATACCAACCGAAGTGCATAACCCAATGGAACTGGCCAATATTATTGCCAAATGGGATGGAAACAAACCTACACTTTATACCAAAAGTCAGGGTGTGGAAGGAACCCGCAAAAGTGTGGGAGATGTATTTGGAATTCCTGCCGCAGATGTTGCTGTAAATTCAGAATATCTTGGAGGTGCTTTTGGGATGGGATTACACACCTGGCCTTATGAAATTGCAGCTCTTATTGGTGCTAAAAAAATAAACCGCCCTGTAAAGCTGGTATTGCATAGAGAACAAATGTTTACCAATGTTGGGTTTCGACCTTATACGATTCAGAAAATGGGTCTTGGTGCCACCAAAGAAGGCAAGCTAACAGGATTAACGCATGAAGCCATAGCGATGACTTCGAGTTATGAAGATTTTATGGAAGGTACCGTAAACATGTCCCGATTTATTTATGATTGTGCCAATGTTTCAACCCGATATAGAATTGTTCCTCTTGACACTTGTACGCCAATCTGGATGCGTGGTCCGGGAGAAGCAACAGGATCTTTTGCTTTAGAAAGCGCTATGGATGAATTGGCTCATAAACTAAATATGGACCCAATTGAATTTCGTAAACTGAATTATGCCGAGAAAGATCTCGAACAAAACAAACCCTGGAGCAGCAAATATCTTCTGGAATGCTATGAAGGTGGTATGGAACGCATTGGCTGGAAAAACCGTAAAAACAAACCCGGATCTGTTCGTGAAGGTGAATGGCTTGTAGGTTACGGAATGGGAACCGGAACTTTTGGCTGCTATAGAAGTCCAACTTCTGTAAAAGCAAAATTTCTAACCAATGGTACTTTGGTTTTGCAATGTAGCGTAAACGATATGGGACCCGGAACAGCCACTATGATGACCGCAATTGGCGCAGATGTAACCGGAATACCAAGCGAAAATGTGATCATCGAAATGGGAAAAAGCGGTCTTGCCAAAGGACCAACCCAAGGAGGTTCAGCAACCACTTCATCTGTAGGATCAGCAGTAAACGATTCCTGCCAGTTATTAATAACAAAAGCTATTGAATTGGCAAGTAAATCAGATGCCTTGAAAAATATACCAATTGCAGATTTGGCTTTTGTAAATGGTTCAGTAACTTCAAAAAAAGACAGTTCAAAAAGTGTTTCTTTAGCCGCAGTATTAAACGCAAATAAATTAGAAGAATTAGTAGTAGAAAATGAATCAAAAGCTGCAGAGGAGGCAAAGAAATATTCGATTTATTCTTTCTCTGTACATTTTGTAAAAGTGTTGATTAATCCAAATCTTGGAAAAATCAGATTGGCACATGTGGTTTCCTGCGCTGATATTGGAACTGTAATCAACCAAAAAACTTCGGCAGGGCAAATGTATGGCGGAGCAGTGGGAGGAATCGGAATGGGATTGATGGAATCTTTAGAAATCGATCACAGATTTGGTCGCCCTATAAATAATAATTTTGCCGATTATCATGTTCCCGTAAACGCTGATATTGAAAAACAGGAAGTGTTTTTTGTTAATAAAAAAGATCCTGTAAGTAACCCAATGGGAACAAAAGGACTTGGTGAAACGGCCCTGGTCGGAATGGCACCTGCAATTGCCAATGCAGTTTTTAATGCAACAGGAATACGTGTGAGAGATTTACCCATTACATTAGATAAAATATTAGAAACCGTAAAGGTTTAAAATAAAAAACGAGACATTCAATGTCTCGTTTTTTTTATCAATTTTCAGATATAGCCCATGGTTTCAACCACGGGAACACAATCAAAAAACAATCCGTATCCAATCCTATGTTCTCGTGGTTGAAACCAAAGGCTATGTTATTTGAGATTTCAAGATTTTCGACCAAGTCCCAGCGGGACGAAATATTTATAGATAATATTTTATGATATGCAACAGAGCCCCGTAGAGGTGAAATATATGTCACTCCGCTGGAGCTTCGTTTTTAAATCGTACATTTTGGTTCTATAAATATATCGCTCCTCTGGAGCTTTTTTTATATCCATTTCAAATATTGCCCGTGGTTTCAACAACGGGAACACAATCAAAAAACAATCCGTATCCAATCCCACGTTCCCGTGGTTGAAACCACAGGCTATATTATTTGAGATTTCAAAATTTTCAACCAAGTCCCGGCGGGACGAAATATTTATAGATAATATTTTATGATATGCAAAAAAGCCCCGTAGGGGTGAAATATATGTCGCTCCGCTGGAACTTCGTTTTTAAATCGTACATTTTGGTTCTATAAATATATCGCTCCTCTGGAGTTTTTTTGTATCTATTTCAAACATTGCCCGTGGTTGAAACCACGGGCAATGTTTATATAGCACTGAAAATTATCTACAAAAAAAGGGAGACATTAAAAATGTATCCCTTCTGATATCAAAAAATAATTTGATTATTTAACCGTAATAGGAACTTCAACAGTTGTTTTATCCCAGCCAATAACCAAATTGGCTACAGAACCCTGAGTTGTAAAAGCGATTGATAATGCTTCGATTACTGTAGAAACCGGTTTTACAGGAACTGAAACTCTTACAACATCTTTACTTTCGTCATAAGCATAACCTCCCCATAAATCAAGTTCTTTATTAAGGATGATTGTCCATTTATCTTTTTCAGGAATAGCAAATAAGCTATAAGTACCAGCCGCAATTTTTTTACCATCAATTGTTACTGCTTTGTAGAATTTGATTTCTGTGTTTTCGTTTGCACCTACTCTCCAAACTTCACCAAACTTTACAATATCACCAAAAATGGTACGCCCTTTTACAGAAGGTCTTGCGTAAGTAACTTTGACAACAGGATTTGGAGTGTCAGTTTTTTTGAATTTAACTGCTTTGTTCGGGAAATAAGAAATATCAACCGGACTAGCATCAAGCGGAGCAAACTTTACTACTTCCTGAGCTTGAACTGTAAAGACAGCAAACAAAGTAACTGCCAATAAACTTAATTTTTTCATAGGAATACAATTTTTAGAATAACTACAAAGTAAGTTAATAATGAATAAAAATCATATCATTACAGTTTGTTTTTTGTTAATGAATTGATAATAGTGCTTAGTTTTAATATTCTTTTTTCTTTTTAGCATACCAATCCTGCATAATATAAAAAGCTTTTTTCTTTTCGCCATCATTCGAAATTAAACCTTTACGATTGTAACCGTCCTGAATTCCTGGAAGCAATCTTTTTGGAGATCTGAAATCTACCAGAATCCAGGGGCTTAAACCGCTAAGATGAGGTATTTTTTCGATCATTTTTAGGTTCTGGATGTATAAATATTCCTGATATTCCTCTGTCCAGCGTTCGTTTTTTTCTCCGTGAAAGCCCGCTTTGGCATCTCCGCCAAATTCAGAAACAATTACAGGTTTGTTGTATGGTGTGTCCCAAAACGTTTTCTCAGCGTTTTCTAAATTTCCGCCATACCAACCCAAATATTGGTTGAAAGCAATGATGTCAAGCGATTTGCCAATTTCATCATCAATCATTCCAACGCCTTTTACGTTATGAGTCAATAATGCAGCGCTTATTAATCTTGTATTGTCCAGTGATTTTGTATGTACCACCAAATTTTTCAGAAACGTATTTCTTGCATCAGAAATTGGCGTTTCATTCGCCATCGACCAAATAATAATACTGGCTCTGTTTTTATCTCTTGTAATAGCCGCTGTCAATTGATCTTGGGCATTTTTATATGTTTTTTCGTTGGTGAATTCCACTGTCCAGTAAACCGGAATTTCTTCCCAAACCATTAATCCTAATTTATCTGCAAGTCTGATAATGTTTTCATTATGCGGATAATGTGCCAGGCGAACATAGTTGCAGCCCAATTCCTGAGCCCAGTTTAATAAACGCAAAGCATCTTCTTCAGAATTCGCACGTCCGCCTTTTGCATTTTCTTCGTGAATAGAGATTCCGCGCAAGAAGATCTGTTTTCCGTTTAGTAAAATTTTGTCTTCCTGAGTTTCGATGGTTCTAAAACCAATATTGTCTTTTAATTTTTGCCCGTTAAAATCAATTACAACATCATATAATTTTGGATTTTCAGGCGACCAATAGGAGATTTTCTTAGCAGGAATTTCAAAATTTACAATTCCGTCAGCGCCTACTTTTCCCTTATAGTTAATTTTCAATTCAGGAATCGAAATCGCCACTTGATTTTGCGCCGGATTGAAATTGTTGATTTTGATAAAACCTGAAATCAAAGCCGCATTTCCTTTTTTAAGCTGAATGTTATAATCTTCTACAAACGATTCATTCTCTTCGATTAAAGTAACATCGCGCGTGATTCCTCCATAATTCCACCAATCGGTATTCACAGTCGGCACATCTTCTTTATGACGTGTATTATCAACTTTCACTACCAAATAATTGTCTTTAGGTTTTACAATCGAAGTTACTTCATAATTAAAAGGCGTAAAACCACCTTCGTGAGTTCCTAGTTTTTTTCCGTTCAAATAAACATCCGCTTTATAATTAATCGCTCCAAAATAAACAAAAAGACGTTTTTTATCCTTTAATTCATAATCGAATGATTTTTTGAACCAAACATTTCCTTCATAATATTTAAGTTCCGCAACCTGCGAATTCCAATCTCCCGGAATATTGATTCTTGCCGATTTATCAAAATCATATTCTACCAGTTCCTGTTTGTTTGCAGCATGATAATTATTAAAAAAAGCACCATTAGATGGTTTTGCCTGTTTATCGTATTGATCCAAATGAAAGCTATAAAATCCCGTTTGATAAGGATCAATAATATAGTTCCAAACCCCGTTTAAAGAAGTTGTGGTTCTGTTTGGAACATTCGAGATTAAATTTTGTGCCTGCCCGATAAAAGCAGTTGTTAATAGTAATAAGGTAATTAGTTTTTTCATTCTTATATTTATTTTGATCATTTTATATTCGATGACTACTTATCTTTTCCAGATAAAGTAGTTAATTCTTTTATACTAAAATCAGAGAATCGCATTGTTTCATCTTTCATATTAGCAATATCTTTCAAACTGCGATACATTCCCCATTTAGGTCTAATGAAAGAATTATCAGCGCGAATCGTTTGAATATTTGAATTGCTATAATTCATTAAAATAGTTCCGTCACTTACTTTTTTTATAGTTATGGCATAAGTTCCTTTTAAGCCCACTTTAATAGTTTCTGTTGCTTCCACCCAGGTTCCTTCAAACAAAGACATATTTACTGTCTGGTATTTTATCATTTTTGAAGCTTCAGCTTTAACATAAATGAGTTCGAGTTGGTTAGAACCGTTTGTTATTTTTCTTAAAGTTAAAGTAAACAAAGGATTTCCTGCATCGCCATCAACCGCTTTAATCTGATGAATATGGGTAAAATCTTTAGTAGGTTGAAATCCTGCGGGTATTTTAAAACGCCATTTGTACTGAACAGTTTCACCAGTTGTTCCTTTTAAATTATCAGGAGAAGGTTCGAATGACTTTATTTCGACACGCTGCCTGTCCGTTTTACCTTTTACAGGTTCATTGTCCGGAGGCGTGTTTGTAACATGTAAATAAAATTCAAAAACATATTTCTTCAAATCATCATCATAAACTTCTGTAATATGCCTTCCAAAACTGGGATGAATAGCGTCTGGAGCTTCTACGGCGCCGTTTTTAGTTCCAGGCGCCAATGCTTTTGTAATTAATTCATAAGTGCCGAGTCCATCTGGGCCATCGGCATTTAGGGTTACTTGTGCATTGGTTATAAAAGTGGTCATTGCTAAAGCAATTCCGTAGAAGATTGTATTTTTCATGGTTTATGATCTTTATTATTTCACGCGGATTTTGCAGATTCAGCAGATTTTTTATTATTATACTTCGAAGTCTGACTTGTCTTTCTGAACGAAGGATTTCCGAATTCAGTTTCTTAAGCGTTTACCTTCATTTTTGTCATTCTGAGGAACGAAGAATCGCACGCGTAAATCGACAAAGATTGATGAATTTGCAGACGGAGTTTCTAGTGTGATCCTTCGTTCCTCAGGATGACAAGATTGTGTGTAAACTTTGCGTCTCTGCGTCTTTGCGCGATTAATCCCGTCCCCAGGATAAAATAAAAAACTTTGCGTTCCTTGCGTAAACCCTTGCGAACTTTGCGGTTAAATAATTCAATTCTCAATCTTCAAATATTCACCTTTAAAACTCTGATTCAAAGCCGTCATTTCTATAGGAATTCCAGGTCCATCAGGAACCACTTCTATAGATGCCTTTCCGTTGGCCATTTTTATGGATTCACTTCCGGTTGGAGTTCCTTGGCTTTTCATCGTTTTCCCACCTTTTAAACATTGAAAATAAACACTTTCCTCATAATCTAAACAACGTAAATTGTTGTTGTCAATTGCAATTGCCGTTACCAAATAATTGCCGTTTTTTAATTTCTCTGATGATAATTGTAAAGAAGTTGCTGTATCATTTTTATTAAAGCGATAATTTACTTTGATCGTGTCCGAAACTTTTTTTCCGTCTTTTGTTTCTCCAACAGCGATTAAAATATTTTCACCTTTAAGGAAATTCACATCCCAAGTTAAGCCATTTGCGGGATAAAGCGAAAGGTTTCTTTGTTTTTGACCCAATGATTTCCCCTGATGAAATAAAGTAACCTTTTCGCAATTACTAAAAACACTCAGCGTTCTTGGCGTATTTTCAGGACCTTGACGTTCTGTCCAGGTATGCGATTCGATGTAGGTAAAAGGTTCATTGCTCCAGTAACTTTTAAAAACATAATAAGCATCTTTTGGATTTCCGTTACGATCCACCAATCCTTTTTGGTTCATGTACGGAATATCATCTTCCGGTCTTAACGGCGTTGCAAAATCCTTAAATGCCCATTGAACATTACCCACGAACGTTGGATCATTCTCGGATATATGCAAGTGCCAGTCGAATAAATCAACGATATAATTCTCGCTCCAATCGCCAATTTGGGCAATATTCGCCACTTTGGTTTGTACAATAGCTTCTTCCCAACCCTCGGCTTTTATGATGTTTTCGCCTGTAATCGGGTTTTCGCTATGACGGCCCACATGACTATCTCCGCCATATTCAGCGTGAATAAAATGTTTGTATTCTTTTTTATAAACGTCAATTGCTTTTTGGTAACTTTTGTAACTTCCGGAATACCAGCCCGACCAGATCGAAGGGGAGAAGACATCAACAATTTGTGAACCTTCATAATATTTTCTAATCGCGGTTTTTCGCGTTGGATCCATTTTATGTGCGATGTCGTTTAATTCAGTTAAAAACACATTGGTTTTTTCGGTATTATCTCCGTCAGGAAAATCAGGAAGCCAGTTCATTTCATTACCCAACGACCAAATAATAATACTTGGATGATTGTAGTTTTGATTGATGATTTCGGCCAGCATATTTTTGGTATTCGTTTGCCAAAGTTCACCGCCAATTCCGCCGCGACACCATGGCAATTCATCCCAAACCAATAATCCCAGTTCATCACAGGCTTTATAGATTTCAGGATCCTGCGGATAATGCGCCAGACGAACAAAATTAGCGCCCATTTTTTTAATCGATTCCATATCAGCGTGATGTTGTTCGTTGCTCATTGCAGCACCAACTCCGGCTTGTTCCTCATGACGATGTGTACCGCGAATGAGTAATCGTTTTCCGTTAAGGTAAAACGGACCGTGATCTTTAAATTCAAACCACCTGAAACCCACTTTTTCATTTATGCTGTCTCTGATTTGATTTTTCTCTGATAAAAAAGCAGTGACTTTATAGAGATTCGGCTTTTCGGTATCCCATAATTCAGGATTTTTTAGATTTTCGAATTGAATAGTGGCCGTTTTATCTGAAACCGGAACAGTTTTACTGGCAATCTTTTTTCCTTTTGGATTTTTAAGAATTATTGTTAAGGATAAAGCAGCACTATCAGAATTTAAAGTTGAAGCAACGATGTTTAAAGAAGCTTTTTTAGCCGAAACTTCCGGAGTTGTAATTTTTAAATTCTCGATATGATTTTTATATTTAGACAATAACCAGACATCGCGGGTTATTCCGCCATAAATATAGAAATCACTTTTTTGAGACGGGATCACTTCAATATCATAACTGTTATCCACACGAACAAAAATGTCGTTGTTTCCTTCTTTAATAAAATTGGTAATATCAATAGTAAAACCAATATAACCGCCAATATGGCCGCCGGCTTCTTTACCGTTTACATATACTTTTGTCGTTACATTCGATCCTTCAAAATATAAATAATAAAGCTGATTTTTATCGATAGAGGGAATGTTCAGCTTTTTTTGATACCAGCTTGCATCGCGTCTGTAACCCGGATTAAGATCGGTTGCGTCTTCGGCATTCCAGGTATGAGGTAAGTTTAATGAAATCCAATTAGTGGCTTTTTGTGCTTCGCCAAGACTTGGAGTGTGATTTTCCAGATATTGCCAATTTTCATTGATATTCATTTTTGTCTGAGCAAAACTGCTGCTCAGACAAATTTGAAAAAAAACAAAAAGTGCAAAAGTATAAAATGTATTATTTTGGTACGGTGAGGTATTCATAGATTGTAAAGCTTTTTTTTTAGGTTCTAAGGTTCTGAGGGACTGAGGTTCTGAGTAAAAAGGTTCAGAGGGACAAAGTTTTAAAGCTTTTCTACCTTTAAAATCTTAGAATCTCAGTCCCTTAGAACCTCAGAACCTTTCTATCTTTCTCACTTTTTCCTCAACAATGCTTCTAGAAAATAATAGTCGGCATAGATTATTGGTTCGTCGATTTCGTCGTGTTTTGGCCAGTTTCCGGTGCTGTGGTCGAATATAAAAGGCGCGTTTATTTTTGGATCTAAAATGTATTTATCCGAATGTAAACTCGCGATTATTTTATCGGCGAAAGCCAAATAAGTTTTATTTTTAGTATAGTCGTATAACTCATACAAAGCAGAAGCCATAACAGTTGCAGCAGAAACATCACGCGCCGAATTTGGAATAGCAGGATCTCTAAAATCCCAATACGGAATTCCGTCTTCGGGCAGATTTTTATCGGTCATAAAAAATTGTGCTGTTGCTTCGGCTTGTTTTAAATAGGCGGGATCTTTGGTATATCGGTATGACATGGTAAATCCGTAAACTGCCCAGCCCTGACCGCGTGCCCAAACCGAATCGTCATTATATCCCTGAAGTGTAGTTTTCTTTCTTACGGCTCCTGTTGTTGGATTGTAATCAATAACATGGTAGCAGCTATTATCATCTCTAAACTGATTTTTAAGCGTGGTATTGGCGTGCTGAATCGCAATATCCTGATACTTTTTATTACCGGATAGTTTTGTGGCTTCAAAAAGCAATTCGAGATTCATCATGTTATCGATAATTACAGGATAATCCCAAATTTCCTTATTGAAATCCCAAGAACGGATGGCGCCAACTTTTGCGTCAAAACGAGTACATAAAGTTTCAGCTCCCTTGATAATGACGTCTTTGTATTCTTGTTTGTTTTCTACTTTTAAAGCTTCTCCGTAAGCACAATATACTTTGAAACCTACGTCATGAGAATTTCTGTTTACGCTTTCTTTTTTGCTGAAAGGCGTCCATTTTTCGGCTTGGTTTTTATATTCAGAGTTGCCTGTCAATCGGTACAATTGCCAAAGGTTTCCAGCAAAGAATCCGCTTGTCCAGTCTCTTGAGGGAACTTTTTTAATCTCATTGGTTTTGATGTTCATACTTCGTGGCATCGACATCGAATCAACCGGATAAGCAAGTAACATTTTGTATCGGGTTTCCAGAAGATTATCTGCTGCTGCAGAGGTGTTTTTTGTTGTAGAATTAATCCCTGATTTGCACGCTGTTACCAGCAATGCAAACCCCAGGATTAAAGCAAAATTACTAACTTTACTCATACTTATTATTGTTTATTTAATTAAAAATGGAGAATTAAAAATTAAAAATTGGTTATAGTTTTGTTTAAAATGGGTATGAAAAACGAAACTCAGGATAATTGCGATTCCAAAGATTTTTAATTTTTAATTCTAAATTTTTAATTTTCATTCTTATGCTTTAGTAACCAGGATTATTTGGTTTTAAATTAGGATTAATCGCTAACTCAGTTCCCGGTAATGGAAATAAATAATCTTTTGCAGGATTAAAATTGGCGTGAGGCTCTAAACCACTTGGACCAAAAACTTCCGGGCCATTTTTCAACCTTTTGATGTCGTACCATCTGATATATTCAAAAGCGAATTCTAATCTTCTTTCGTCAATAACCATTTTTCTAAAATCGGCCTGAGATAATCCCGGTGTAACATTTGCAGGAAAAGAAACCAGTTTTCCGGCTTTGTTTCGGGCTCTGGCGCGTACTCGGTTTACATAACCATCAGCTTCTATAGTTCCCGGAGTAATTTCGTTTAAAGCTTCGGCAGCGGTTAGCAATACTTCGGCAAAACGCATGGTGATATAATTGTGTTGAGAAGTTCTTCCGTTGGCACCTGCTTTTCCCGGAAAGCGGTAATATTTTGCAATATGCGGACGTGGCGCTTTTTCGTTATCGCTCGAAGGATAAATTTGCAACGCACCACCCGGACCAGTTTTTTTTCTAATAATCGTATCAAAACTTACCGCTCTTCTGTAATCTCTTTGATCCCAGGTATTAAATACTTTTAGCGACGGAACTGCTACCGAGAATCCTTGTCCGTAACTATAACTATCATCTTTTAATGATCCTGTAAAAAATGCCGTATAATCCTGACCATAATTTCCTGAAACTAAATTATTAAAGTCAATGGTAAACAAAGGTTCTTTTAGAGCCGCTGCTTTTGTAGCGTTGAATAAATCCTGAAAATCAGCATCTAAACCTAAACCAAATTTTGCTTCGTTGCTAATCACATATTTAGATTCGTCATAAGCTTTTTGGTAATTTCCTAAAGTCAGATAAACTGATGCCAAATAACCTGCAGCGGTACCTTTTCCGGGAACGGCTTTTACCTTTGGTTTATCCTCGAGCCATTGTTTTGCAAATTCAAGATCAGCGATGATTTTTGGATAAATCTCAGACTCTTTTGTTCTGCTTAATTTATCAACCTGAGAAACCTCGTTTACCGGAAAATCAATATAAGGAACATCGCCAAAAATACGCACCAAATGGTAGTAAGTAAAAGCTCTTGCAAAATAAGCCTGCGCTACAATTGCGTTTACTTTTGCCGGATCTCCCGGAGTTTTTTTAGCACCTGCAATCGCCTGATTTGCTGCTGCGATAATGATATACGATTGTGGCCAAAAGTTGGCTACAAGCGCATTTGTATCATTCATGTTCATATCATTTACATCGATACGTGCTGCTTGTGTAGTTCTGTCGCCAATATCGGCCATATCATCGCGCAACATTAGCGCAATGGTAAATTCTCTTCCCCAATAATTATTGTGTGCAATGTTGGCAAAAGCTCCGTTTACAGCAGCTTGCAGATCATCTGTGTTATTAAAGAAGTTCTCAGGACGAATAGTTCCTACAGGATGTTCTTCCAGATCTGAACATCCAAAAGCGAATATTCCCAAGAAAAGAAAAGCTATATATTTTTTCATAATACTATTTTTTAGGTATTTGGTGTATAATTTAACACATAGAAACATAGCTTTTTGGAACGCTAAATAAGGCGTTTCACTTGCAGCAATAATCATAGCATTTTGCGTATAACTATGTGTTTAATACTATTTTTTTAACTAGAATTTTAAATTGAAACCAAAAGTGAAGGTTCTTACATTCGGGTAACTTCCGTAATCCAATCCTAAGTTGGTATTGCTTCTTGAATTGTTATCATTCAGGTAATTTACCTCAGGATCAGAACCGGGATATTTGGTAATAGTCCATAAGTTTTGTGCACTGATGTAGAAACGAACTTTGCTTAATCCAATTTTTGAAACCACATTGTCATCTAAACTGTAACCGATAGACACGTTTTTTAAACGGATGTAACTTGCATCATAAACAAATCTTGAAGTAATTCTTTTCGTTCTTGCCGCATTTACTGGCACATTGGTATCGGTGTTTGTTGGCGTCCAGGCATCCAAAACTTCTGTAGTGGCATTATTATTTCCAGAAGCCAGTTCCATCAAAGTATAATTTAAAATCTGATTGCCCTCTGAACCCTGGAAGAAGATGTTTAAATCAATATTTTTATAAGTGAAATCATTATTTAAACCAAAAATGAAATCTGGATTTGGGTTTCCGATAATCGTTTTATCGTTAGAATCCAGTTTTCCGTCACCATTTACATCTTTGAATTTTTCTCCTCCGGCAATAGTTTCAAAATTTCCGGGAAGCACCGCTTCTCCTTGCTGAATTACGCCATCATACACAAACCCAAAGAAAGAACCAACCGGTTGACCAACTCTTAAAATCTGAGATTCTGTTGCAAGAAAATGTCCAGGCGCAGAGTTGATCAAAAGATCTTTGTTGTCAGCCAGTTTCAGGATTTTATTCTTGTTCGAAGAAATATTAAAATTAGTTGACCAGGTAAAATCTGCTCCAATAAAGTTTTTGGTATTAATGCCCAATTCCCAACCTTTGTTTTCTAATTCTCCCACATTTTGAAGCTGAGAAGCAATTCCTGAAATTCCCGGTAAAGGCCTGTTGAACAATAAATCTTTGGTAATTGTTTTATAATAATCGGCTGTAACGCTGATTCTGTTATCAAATAAACCCAAATCAATTCCGTAATCTTGTTGGTATGAAGTTTCCCATTTTAAATTAGGATTATTGATTGCCGTAAGCTGAACCGCATTTACAATCACGTCGCCACTTACATCATATACTTCAGAAAATTTAGACAGCGTAGAGTAGGCATCGATAGACGGATTTCCGGTGGCACCATAACTTGCTCTTAATTTAAGATTAGAAACTGTTTTGCTATCTTTTAAGAAGTTTTCTTTGCTAACATTCCATCCAATTGCTCCAGAAGGAAAAGTTCCGTATTTGTAGTTTTCACTAAAGCTTGAAGAACCGTCACGACGTGCTGTAAAGGTGAATAAATATTTATCATCATAATCAAAATTCAACCTTCCAAAAGCCGATATTAATTCTGTTTCAGACAAACTTGATTCCGGTTTTAAATACACCGTTCCTGCACCTAAATTATGGTAAGAGTTAGAATTCGTCAAAAATCCTCTTGATGCGGCATAAGCACGGTCATTTTTATTTTTTTGATACGAATATCCTCCAAGAACCGTCAGGATTCCTTTGTCAATAATCTCACGTTTAAACGTTAAATAGTTCTCTGTAAGGAAAGAAGAAAATTTAGTATTGTTTATAGAAGCTTCTCCTTTTACATTTTTTCCTGCAATCAAAGTCGACGGAATATATCTTCCGGTTTGAGAATTATTATCGGTTAAACCTAAAGTAGTTTTAAAATTTAAATCTTTTGTAATTTGATAAGAAGCAAAAAAGTTACTTCTGTTTACGGTCGAAAGTGTCTCCAGAATATTATCCATTGCAGTTGCATACGGATTATCAATATCGTCCCCAATTGGAGCCGTTGTCGTATACGTTCCGTCAGCATTATAAATTCCTTTATCCGGCATGAATCTGTACGCCGCTGCAATTACACCCGCTGCACCAGTTCCTCCAGCGCCCGTCTGGCTAATAATTCCTTGTTTGTTTTGTTTGCTTTGAAACATATTCAAACCCACTCTAAATTTATCGGTTAAGTCTGCTTCAACATTACTTACAATGGTGTATTTATCGATTCCTGAATTAATCACCACTCCGTTTTGATTGAAATAGTTTCCTGAAACATAATACCTGATTTTATCAGAACCTCCTGAAAAAGATAATGAGGTGTTCGAAATCATTCCTTCTCGATAAATTACATCCTGCCAGTCTGTATTTGCACCGCCATCTGTATGCGTGGTAAAACTTTTTCTGTACACCACAAACTGTGGCCCATCTAATAAATCTAATTTATTGTTGACAGATTGTACCGATGTTGAATTACTGAATTCGATTACCGGTTTTCCTGGTTTACCTTTTTTGGTCGTTACCATAATAACCCCGTTTGAACCTCTGGATCCGTATATGGCTGTAGCCGATGCGTCTTTAAGAACCTCAATAGAAGCAATGTCCTGAGGTGCCGGCATAGAAACTCCTGCAAAACCATCGACAACAATAAGAGCATCTCCACTTGCATTGATTGATGTTCCTCCACGAACCCTGATTTTTACCGGAGCACCAGGTTCACCACCATTATTAGATTGTACCGAAACCCCCGCTGCACGGCCTTGTAAAGCCTGTTCTGCATTTAGAGTAGGGTAGGCGGTTAATTCTTTTGCGGTCACAGAAGAAACTGATCCTGTAATGTCGCTCTTTTTACGGGTTCCGTAACCTACCACAATAACTTCATCAAGATTTTTAGTATCTGGTTTTAAACTGATATTGATGACCGTTTTGTTTCCCACAGGAACTTCAACAGTTTGATATCCCACATAATTAAAAACTAATACCGCATTTTTCTCCGAAACGAAAACACTATAGTTTCCATCCATGTCTGCAGATCCTCCAACCGAAGAACCTTTTACATATACATTAGCACCAGGAAGCCCAAGTAAGTCTTCGCTGGAAGTAACTTTTCCGGTGACTTTTCTCTCCTGTGCAATTCCAATAATATTTACCAGTAAAAAAGCTACCAGCAAATACCATTTAAGCGATTTGAAATTTTGGTTTGTGAACATTCATTTTGGTTTTTAGGTTAATGTTAGATAAAGTAGAAAATCAGTAAACTCATTCCGATTATGATTATCACAAATAGAAATTGCAGTAATAAGAATTTTGTTTTCTTGATTTTCATAGGACAAATGTAGTAGCCGAAAACGATATAGAAATACAAAAAAGGGTATCTAAAAATTCAGATACCCTTTTTTTGTCCCTTTAAAATAACGAATTCCCTAAAAAATTTCTGAAGATTTAAAAAATTTGTCAGCAAACTGAGTTGGCGTTTCCCCATACTTTTTTTGGAAACATTTGCTAAAGTATTTTGGATTGTTGAAACCTACTTTATAACTAATTTCGGAAACGTTTAATTTATTTTGTTCTAATAATTGAGCGGCGCGTTTTAATCGTATTTCATGAATGAATTCGTTTGGCGTAAAATTCGTCCAGGCTTTTATTTTTAAAAATAACATGGTACGGCTTACACCCAATTCAGTACAGAAAAACGGAATATCAAATTGTTCGTTCGAAATATTTTCCTCGACAATTTTGAATGCCTTTTTTAATAAATCCTCATCCAGAGAAGAAACCGTTATTTCTGAAGGAATAAAATTATCATCGCTTGAGAATTTGTTTTTCAATCGTTCAGTCGAATTCAACAGATTTTTAACGCGAAGTTTAAATTCAATTAAATTGAAAGGTTTGCTGATGTAATCGTCAGCGCCACTTTCTAAACCTTCAAATTTATAGACCAATGAAGTTCGTGAAGTCAGCAGAATAACCGGAATATGGCTTGTTTTTAGATTTTCTTTGATTTTCGAACAAAGTTCCGTTCCTACCATTTCGGGCATAATAACATCGCTGATAATTAGGTTAGGAACATGCTGAAGTGCTTTCTCAAAAGCCATTTTACCGTTTTCGGCTTCGATAATATTATAATCTTCCTTGAGTAAATTTTTCATGAACGATCGTAAAACTTTGTGATCTTCGACAATCAAAATAGTTTGTTTTTCGTCATTTACCACAAAATCATCAATGTCTTCAGGCTCTGTTATTTCGGCTTTTTCTAATTGAGCAGTGTATTGGTCGATATCATCACTAATTCTAAAATCGGTAATAATTTCGTTGTCTAAAAGATGCGTTCTACCTAACGGAAGTGTAACTTTAAAAACCACACCCTGAGTTTCTTTATTGGTCACTTCTATATCTCCCTTATGAAGTTTTACTATATTTTTTACAATCGAAAGCCCAATTCCGGTTCCTTTATTATAGTTTTTCTGAACATTGTTGTGCATTGGAACTTCAAAAAACAAATCAAAAATTTTGTCAATATGTTCAGGCGCAATTCCCACTCCGGAATCTTCTATTGCGATAAAAAGATGCTCATTGTCGTGTGATATTTTTAAGTGAATATTTCCACCTTTTGGAGTATATCTGAATGCATTTGAAATTAAATTATAAAAAACCCGTTCGAGTTTATAGCGATCAAAATACACGAGAATTTCTTCTTCAGAGGATTCGAAAGTATAGTTGTAGCCGCCATCTTTGGCATATTCGATAAAAGATAAAAAGATTTCTCTGGTAAATTTCACAATATTTCCTTCGGCAGATTCCAGCGTAACCTGATGGTTTTCGAGTTTTCTGAAATCCATTAAACGATTAATTAAACTCAAAAGATGATTAGCACTTCCTTCAATCACCAGTAGCTTTTTATACATTTCGTTTGTGCCGTTATAGTTGGCCAGAATTTGTTGCAAAGGCCCTAAAATCAAAGTCAACGGCGTTCTGAATTCATGCGAAATATTGGTAAAGAAATCCAGTTTGGCGATATTATTTTCTTCAATTCGTTTGGTTTCCAGATATTCCAGTTCCAGTTTTTGTTTCAGTCTCGCTTTCGATTTCATGATCCAGATCAAACCGTATAATCCCACACCAATTACAATTCCGTACAATAAAAATGCCCAGATACTGCGCCACGGAGCAGGTTTTACGATCACGGTCAGGGTAGTGGGAACTTTGTTCCAAACGCCGTCATTATTAGAACCGCGAACTTCAAAAGTATAGGTTCCGGGATTCTGAATCGCAAAAATAGCTTCGGTACTTTTGGTTGTCGTCCAGTTGTTTTCCAATCCAACCAAACGATAACTGTATTGATTGTTTTTGGATCGAATATAATTCGGTATTGCAAAATCTATCGAAAAATTGGCCTTGTCATAATCGAGCGTAATGGTTTTGGTATAACCAATGCTTTTTTCTAAAATGCCAATCGAATCATTAGGATGAATGTTTTCGTTCTTGATTTTGAGATTGGTAATTAAAACTTGAGGAGCATACGTATTTAAGGATATCTTCTTGGCATCAAAATACGTCGCGCCGGAAGGGCTTCCGAAATAAAATTGATTCGAATCGAGTTTTAAAGCCGAATTGTCATTAAATTCATTACTCGCTAATCCATCTTTTTGATCGTAAATAACAACCGTTTTGAGTGTTGTACTGTATTTTATAATACCCTGATTGGTACTAATCCATAAATTTTTATCATCGTCTTCAAGAATAGAATGTATCGAAGTGATAACCGTATTTCCGATTCTTAAATTGATTTTATTGAATTTTTTCCCATCAAAATAATGCAAACCCTTTGCTTTTGTTCCCACCCAGATTTTATTTTGGCTGTCCTGAAACAAAGTCAGAATATCATCGCCGGATAAAGAAGCCGAATCGAAAAAGTAATGTTGAATCGAATATTTATTAGGCGTAAAATTGTTCAGCGGAATATAATTTAAACCGTTTTGAGTACCCACCCAGGCGCCTTTTTTTTGATCAACTAAAATAGTACGCACAATATTATTGGTCAGATAATTGGCTTTTGTAGTATCGTTTCCGATTGTTTCAAAAGTTTTAGAAACCGTATTGTACCGAATCAAACCTTTACCAAAAGTACCAATCCAGATGATATCGTTTCCCTCTGCCTTGATCGAATAAACACCGGATTCTTTCAATAAAACAGTAAGATCATCGGCAATTCGGTGGTCTTCCATTCTTTTCGAAATAACATTGTAAGCGGATAATCCTTTTGAATACGTGCCGATCCATAAAATATCACCAGACAAACACATCGATTTAATATCATTTTTGATATTTTGACCGCCTTTGCTGTTGATATAACTTATCGCTTCGGTATTTTTATTGTAAATGGTGATTCCGCCGCCTTCAGTTCCAAAATAGATATTCTGCTTTTTGTCGGCAATAATCGAACTCACCACATCAAAACTCATCGCAATCTTTTTAGAATTCTGATTGTAATTGGAGAAATTCACATTCGAAATATCCCAAATATTCACACCTTTGTAATAACAGCCAATCCAGACAGAACCTTTTCGATCCATGTAAATCGATTTTACCTTATCGATTCCGTTGCTGTTATTGCTGCTGTTTATTTTTTGAACGTTTTTGTCTTTTCCTAAAATATAGATTCCGTCATACGCGCCAATCCATAAAGAACCTTGATTATCAAAGGCCAGAGAACGAATATCGGTATTGATTTCGCGGTATTTATCTTCAGATAAAAAAGAAACAAAAGCATTGGATGTTTTATCAAATTTAAGAAGTCCTTTGTTTTTTGTTCCCACCCATAAATTACCCGAAACATCTTCGGCAATTGCCTGAACATTGAGAAGATCTGTATTGTTTAAAGGATAATTTTTAAAGGATAATTTGCCGTTTTTTCGGTTTATAAGCTGGCATAAACCCTTTGTTGTGCCAATCCATATTGCTCCTTTTTTTGATTTTAAAATCGTAATAATGTTGTTGCTCGGCACCGTAGAAGGATCTGTATCCGAATGAAAAACGGATGTAAAGAGTTTTGATTTTTTATTGTAAATCGTCAGTCCTTTGGAGGTTCCAAACCACATTTCGTCACCAATTTCTCTAATAGACCAAATCGCATTACTGCTGATGGTGTGGTTGTTTTTGGTATGTAAATATCTTGTAAAAGTATTGCTTACAGGATCATAACAGTTCAGTCCGTTGTAAGTTCCTACCCAGATTTTACCTGTATTATCTTCTTCGATAGATAAAATATCGTTGTTACTGATCGAGTGTTTATTGGCAGCATCATTCCTGAAAATAGTAAATTTACTACCGTCGTATTTATTCAGTCCGTCACGCGTACCAAACCACATTTGCCCAAATTTATCCTGATGTATGGCAATGACAGAACTCTGCGAAAGCCCATCGGTTGTGGAGATGTTTTTAAGGCGGTATTTATTTTGGGAAAATACATTCCCGGAAATAAAAAGTAAAACCAAAAGGGCTATTTTGTATTTCATGGTGTTGAGGATTTTGCCACGAAGGCACTAAGGCACAAAGTTTTTTATTCATTTTGTCATTTCGACGGAGGAGAAATCACACACGAAACTCCACGTAGAAAATCGCCAATCTTTGTCGAATTACTAGTGTGATCCTTCCTCCGTCAGGATGACAAACAGTACGTTTAATATTTACTTAAAAAAAACTTTGTGCCCTTGCGACTTTGTGGCATTTATTATTTTTTGCGTCTTTGCAACTGATATTCATAAAGAGAAGGAACCTTATCCATCGACATATTCAAAAATTCCATATAAGCATCAGGGTCATATTTGACTTCGAATTTGGCATTGCCATTCACACCAACAATTCTTGCAAAAGGCCCGTCCTTCATGCCGTAAAGCAAAACTGGTTTTGTGATTTCAGCTGGTTTATCGACCAGAACATTTAGATTCCAAAAAGTACTGAATGGCCCATGCGAAGGTTTCCAGTAATCTGCGCCGCCGCCGCCAAACAAATAATAGCTATTGTTTTTGTCCGGTGTGATATGTACGGTAATATGATCGAATAAGTTTTGATGATTAGCGCCCGAATGCTGATCTAAAAGGGCATCGGCAAAAATCTCGCAATCCTGATAAATGTTTTTAGTAGCAAAAGTGTTGAAACTTAAAGGATGAACTGCTTTATTATAAATTTTCAGATTCTTAACCAAAACATTATGAACTCCGCCCAAAGTCACCGTATAATGCGACATATGAGGGCCATCGGTAATGATATCTTGTATGGTAACGTTCGAGATTTCTTCGCCTAAAATTCCACTGTCAGCATTGGTGATTTTTACATCTTTGACCCAGCTATTAAAAACGCGTGTCAAAAATATCGCATTGTTTCCGGGTTCTACGTGATGTGCCACTCTGGGAATATCAGGAAAAGTAAACCGAAGATGTTCGATTCCTACTTCATCTAAATGTTTCCATTCGACCAATTGTGCCTGATAACTTGGTTTAATTGCAATCGTCAAAGGAGTTTTGATTGTAATTTTGGAGTTTGAAATTTTGGTAATTTCCACTTGCTGTCTTACAATTGGAAGTTTAGGAAATTTCCAATGATGAGAACCTGGTTTTACATTGGCACCTTTATATAAATCTTTGATGATTTCGCCATTTTCGCCATCTTTATTAAAGAGCTGTAATTCGACAATATCGCCCACTTTCAAACCTTTTACATCAGAAACATTGATGGTATGTTCACCCATATTTCCCGAACTTACTTTAGCCAGCGGATTTGGAGTAGGTTCGTATTTATCCAAATATGATTTTACTCGTTCACCCGGAATTTGCGTCCAGATAAATCCCCCCGACCAGGCGTATTGCGAGAAAGGCAAATCGACATTATTTTCGGGTTCGCGTTGTCTTTTATCAAGCGTAGTTAAATATTCACGAAGTTCCGCCAATGATTCCGGATTTTTGAGATACATCATCGGTCTGGGGCAGTAAATTTCAGTTCCCGTCTCTCCTGAACCTGAGCCACGAAGGACAAAATTGCTTCTTTCGATATATACAATTTCGCTCAGAATAATGCGTCCCGCAGGTAATTGCAAAATTACATTTCCCTCAACAGCACTTGCGGCTTTTACAGCTTTTAGTAAAGCTTTAGAATCATCAAGAGCATCATTGGCTTTTACGCCGTAATCAGTAGCATTGATAATTTTTCCCTGAACTTCCGGAATTTGGCTTTCGCCGAAATGATAACCGGCATAACTAAAATCAGGCAGGTAATTTGCTTTCGAATCCGTAAGTATTTTGGGTGTTTGGCCAAAGACGATACTATTTACAAAAAGGCTGCAGCAAATCAGGAGGTTTTGGCGGATCATGGTTGTGGTATTTGGTTAGTTAGTGGTTGGCTATTTACTATTCGCCACAAAGGCGCTAAGAAGCAAAGTTTTTATCGCTTGTCTTGTGATCGTCATTAAAAAATAGCCACGAATTCACGAATTTTTATAATTAATTATGCACAATCATTCGTGAATTCGTGGCAAAAAAACTTGTAATCTAGGTAAAACAAAAACTTCGTGCCTTAGCGCCTTCGTGACGAAAAAAACTTTGTAGCAACTTTTAAAGCGATTTCTTAATTCCCATTTCAAGTCCTCGCAATTCAGCCAGACCTCTTAAACGCCCAATAGCCGAATATCCCGGATTGGTCTTTTTATTCAAATCGTCCAGCATTTGGTGTCCGTGATCGGGACGCATTGGCAATTCGCTGTTATTTCTTTTTTCGACTTCGATTATTGCTTTTACCACTTCATACATATCAACATCGCCTTCAAGGTGATTGGCTTCGTAAAAGCTTCCTTCGGCATCACGTTCAGTACTTCTTAAGTGAATAAAATTCATTTTATCGCCGTGACGTCTTACAATTCCCGGTAAATCATTATCGGCTCTCACGCCGTACGAACCTGTACACATCGTGAATCCGTTTGATTTTGAAGGAGCCGCATTCATCAATTCGATCAAATCTTCCTCAGTACTTACCACTCTTGGCAAGCCTAAAATAGGGTAGGGAGGATCGTCAGGATGAATCGCCATCAATACGCCTTTACTTTCAGCAACCGGAATAATTTCTTTTAAAAAGAAGAATAAATTTTCCTTTAAAGCTTTTCTGTCGATATGATTGTATCCACTTAAAGTGATCAGGAAATCTTCTACAGAATACGCTTCTTCAGCACCCGGAAGTCCTGCCAGAATGTTTTGCTGTAATTTTACTTTGTCGGCATCAGTCATCGCTTCAAAGTATTTTGCAGCTTTTTCGATTTGCGCTTCAGAATATTCTTTTTCGGCTCCCGGTCTTTTCAAAATGTACAATTCAAAAGCGGCAAAAGCATTAATATCAAAACGTAAAGCTTTTGATCCGTCGGCAGTTTCATAAGCCAGATCCGTTCTCGACCAGTCTAAAACCGGCATAAAATTGTAGCAAATGCATTTTATTCCGCATAAAGCCAGATTTCTGATGCTTTCCTTATAATTTTCAATGTATTGAAGATAATTTCCAGTCTGTTTTTTAATGTCTTCATGCACCGGAATACTCTCAACAACCGACCATGTTAAACCCGAAGCCCCTCTTTTAGGATCACCATTTTCGTGTTCAATTTCAACTTTTCGTTTGATAATTTCTTCAATATCCCAAACCTGCCCGTTCGGAATATGGTGTAAAGCAGTCACAATTCCGGTAGCTCCGGTTTGTTTAATATCTTGTAAAGAAACGGGATCGTTTGGTCCGAACCATCTTAACGTTTGTTCCATTTTTGGTATATTTTATTGAATGATGATGATTGTTTTAAAACCTTTTATATATTCATTTTTAGGAGCTGTTCCCGCTATCCGTTTCAATCTTTTGTGCCGAACCCCGGCACAAAAGGATTTCCACTACTATCGGGGCTAGGGCACTCATTTTCATAAGAACTATTTTCCTCTTTATGTCATCCTGAGCGAAGTCGAAGGAACGCAAGAAGCTCCATGAAGTGAGTTGCCAATCTTTGTCGAGTTTCGTTTGTGATCCTTCGTTCCTCAGGATGACAAACTAATACGACAGCAGATTTTTAAATACTCGTCGCAGCAAATCCTCCGTCAACTTTTAAGATCGTTCCTGTGACAAATTTTGACATATCGCTGCATAAAAATAAAAGCGCTCCGTCTATATCTTCCGGAGTTCCAAATCTTCCCATTGGCGTATGTTCGATAATTTTTTCACCTCTTGGCGTTAGTTTTCCTTCAGGAGTAAGTAATAAAGCCTTGTTTTGTTCTCCTATAAAAAATCCCGGAGAAATCGCGTTTACACGAATTCCTTCGCCATATTTTTGAGCTAACTCAACTGCCATCCATTGCGTAAAATTATCAATTGCCGCTTTTGAAGCTGAATATCCCACAACTCTCGTCAAAGGTCTTTGTGCCGATGCCGATGATATATTAATAATATTTCCTGATTTTTGTTGAGCGAAAAGTTCCGAAAACACTTGCGATGGCAGCATTGTACCAATAATATTAAGATCGACTACTTTTTGTAAATCATCGACTTTCATATCAAATATCGCCTGATCCGGACTAATTGTTGCTCCGGGCATATTTCCGCCTGCAGCATTAATTAAAATATCAAGACGACCGTATTTTTCTACGATAAAATCTTTGGCTTTTTCTAATTCTTCTTTATTTAAAACATTCGCCTGAACAGCAAAAGCCTTTCCACCGTTACTTTCTATTGTTGCTACAGTTTTATTGGCTTTTTCAATCGATTGAGAAACGATTCCAACGATGACTCCTTGTTGAGCCAAAACATTTGCAAAGTTGCTTCCCAAAACTCCGGCACCTCCGGTTATTAATGCAATTTTTCCTTTTAGATTAAATATTGAATCCATATTAAATTTTAAATTTATAGGTAATGTTTTTAAACACATAGAAACATAGTTTTTTGGAACGTTTGAAGTCGTTTCACTTTGCATTAATAATCATAGACTATGTAAATAAACTAGTTTTCTTAAAGAACATTCTTCAGTTTTAAAAGTTATGTCTCTATGTGATAAATATTTTCAGGTATTAGTTATCTTCTTATTGTTGCCACTATCTCCAGCATTTTTTTAGTTTCATTTTCGATTACATCATAATCCTGTTCTTCTATGCGTTTTTTGCTGATAAGTTTGCTTCCCAGTCCAACGGCAGAAGCTCCGGCAGAAAACCAGCTTTCAATACTGGCATGAGTAGGTTCTACACCGCCGGTAGTCATGAAAACCAATGACGGAAAAACATCTTTTATGCTGCTCAAAAATTTGGTTCCTAATATGTTTCCCGGAAAAAGCTTAACGAGTTTTATTCCGGCATTTTCGGCCGCTATAATTTCGGTTGGCGTCATACAGCCCGGAGCGTATAAAACTTCTTGATCTTTTAAGAAATCAGCCACTTCAGGAACAAATCCCGGACTAATAAAAAAGTCGGCTGTGGCATCGTTAAAATCTTTGGCCTGTTCAAGGTTTTTAATTGTTCCTATTCCTAATAACATTTCAGGTAATTCGGCATTTCGAATGGCAACCATTCTTTTGAAGTTCGATAAAGCTTCAGGACCTCTGTTTGTATATTCTACGGCTCTGATTCCTGCTTTGTAAAGCGTTCTTAAAATTTCGACACTAATAGTTTCATCTGTTGTAAAATACAACGGAAGAATACCTTGTTTTGCAATAACATCAATAGTGCTTTGAATTGTGCTCATCAGTTTTAAATTTTAACTTTAATGACGATTTTTTTAATTGTTCCTTCGCCAATCATAGCTGCGTGAACATCCGTGGGAAACAAAATCGCAAATTGTTTTTCCTGCAATTCAAAAAACATATCCGGTTTGTCGTGAAAAAAACGAACATCTCTTTCGTCGCTGTATTCCCCGTTTGGACTCACACATTTTTCTCTTGGTTTCCAGGCAAAAGTTTCCGGCCCTTTTATCGAAATCTGAATGTCTATGTTTTGGTCATGGCATTCAAAACCTTTTATACTTTCTTCTTTGGTTGTGCCTTCGCCAACAATTACGATTACTTTTAATCCTTCGGCAATTTCAAATGCGCCTTCTTCAAGTTTGCTGATATCATTTTGATTTACGTAATCAAATGCTTCTTTAAATTTAGTGTGAAGGCTGAAATATTTTGCAGCGTTTTGTAATGAATCTACAATCATTTTATTTGGTTTTAATGTTTCTATTTGAGCTTTAAATAATTATTTAATTCTATTTTTTTAGTTAAATGATTACTTTACATTGTGTTACTTAAAATACTGGTTTGTAAATATTAAAATTTTGTATATAAATATTGGTTATTTACACTTTCTTTTGTCATGAAATTTTTTTTTGAATCCTGTAAGAACGATAATAACTACAAATATTTTTCTTTAATATAATGTTTTTTTCAAACACATGTGTATATTTGCGTGTACGCACACGGGCTTTTACAAATGTATATAAAAAGTTAAGTAAAACAACTTATATTCAATAAAAAAATAATAATTTCGAATGATGTACAGCATCATTTAACTTAAAACTCATCAATATCATAACGATAAAAAAAATTGCCGAATTAGCCAACGTTTCCCCTGGAACTGTTGATAGAATTATACATAATCGTGGGCAGGTTGCTCAGAAAAATGTAGATAAAGTAAATGCTATTATTGAGCAATATGGCTACAAACGTAATATTCTGGCAAGTAATCTGGCCTTGAATAAAAAGTTTCATTTTGCAGTTTTTTTACCACAATATGAAAATCTGGAATATTGGAAAAGTCAAATTGCGGGAATAGAAAAAGCAGCAATTGAATTTAGCAAGTTCGGTATTGTACTGGATTATTTCTTTTATGATTTTAATGCAGCTTCTTTTAAAGAGGCCGTTAAAAAAGTACTGGAATTTGATTGCGACGGACTCTTATTTGCGCCTATTTTTTATGAAGAATCGGTACGCTTTTTAAGTGAATATGAAGAGAAAAACATTCCTGTTGTCATGATCGATTCGAATATCTCTAATAATGAAGAGCATGCTTATGTAGGGCAAGATGCTTTTCAGAGTGGTTATTTGGCCGGACGATTAATCAGTTTTGCGGTAAAGAATGAAAGACAAATTCTGATTTTTAAAATTACCAGAGAGATCGAAAGTACATCGGTTTATTTGCAGCGTATCAATGGTTTTTATTCGTTTTTTAAAGATCATGATGAACTCAGGAATTTTAAATTTTCTGAAATTACCATCAAAGATTCCGGAATCGATCAATTGAATCTGGAAATGTTTTCTGGTATCAATAGTGTTTTTGTACCTAATTCGAGAGCGTATATTGTGGCAAGATTTTTAGAACAGAATAATATAAAAGGCGTAAGAATTATTGGTTACGATTTATTAAAAGATAATATCGAATACCTTAATAAAGGAATAATCGATTTCTTAATCAACCAAAGACCCGAAGAACAAGGATATATGGGAATAAATCATTTGTATAAAAAGTTAGTGTTACAGGAAACTGTTTCAAACACACATTATATTCCTTTAGAAATTATTTTGAAAGAGAATTATTTTCCTGCGAGGAAATCGTAGAATTTTGGTACACGGGTTTGGCGGGTTTTAACTGGTTTTCACGGATTTTTATTTTTTATTCGCAATCTTGTCATCCTGACGGAGGAAGGATCACACTAGTGATTCGACAAAGATTGGCGATTTTCTTTGAGGAGTTTCGAGTGTGATGCTTCCTCCGTCAGGATGACAAGATTAGGTGTAAATCTAAACGAACAAACCCTACAGGTTTTAAAATCTGTAGGGTTTGTTTTTTAGCGAAAAGTTTGTCAGGATAAGAGGATTGCGAGTAGTATAAAATCCGCGAAAACCAGTTAAAACCCGTCAAATCCGTGGTCAATAAAAAACTATTTCTTCACTTTAACCACCAACGGTGTATTTATTTTTTTAGCAAACGAACTCAAATACGTTTCCCATTGTTTTTGAGTTTGAAACGGACTTCCTTTTTTCCAGCCAAAACCAACATAATAGATTGCTTTATTGTTCTTTACCTCAATGTTTCCGTATAGATTACTTAAATCTTTATCTTCGGTAATATGATTATCAAAACTCGTTAAAGTATTTTTTGGAGCTACAATTCCGGTTCCAATTTCAGAATCGTCGATAGGTTCCCAATGGCTTAACCAGCCTTCTTTTATGTTGGTTCCCGTAGTACCTTTTTTGTCATGAAGCGTTAATCCTGCGGCGATAGATTTTGTTCCGGTAATATTGATTTCAAAACGAGAAAGGTAACTTCCGTAATCCAGACTGATTAATTTTGACTCGGTTATTTTGTTGCCTTTTGCATCCCAATCGGCATAAGTCAGGATAAAACTTGTTCTGATAGGTCCCGTTGTGATGGTTTTCCAGCTAATGAAATTCTTAGAAAAATAGTATTGATCATCGACCTTAACGGCAATTCCGCCTACACCACGACTGTCACCTACATGAAAATTATCTAAACCTTCACCAGTATCTTTATGATACGTTCCGGTTCCGTTAGTAGCTTTTTCATACCATTTGTTGATAATTGGGTAATCGACTCTTTTTAGCCAGGCATCAATTCCGCTGGTTAAAGTTCCGCCCGCAATTTTGTCTTCGACCATTTTTTGAGCTACCGGACCATACGTTCTAAAGGCGACTTTATTGTTTTCCCATGCATAATCGTCTGTTCGTTCCGGAACAAATCTCGAATAACAACTAATTGTAGTTTCTTTTGATGGATTTTCGGCAACCAAAACTTCAAAATCTTGCTGTGATGAAGCTTTTATTTTAGGCTGAAATAACAATACATCTGTTATTCCGTCGCCATCATTGTCGATAGATTGTGTAGTTAAAAAAGTATTTGTACCAGCTTCTTTTACAGCATAATTTTCCAGTTTAACTGAAGTTGCTAATCCAAGGGATTTTTTGGTCAGTTCAATGGTTTCGAATTCACGATCTATTGGAAGGGAATTGGTGACAGTAATAATTTTGTTTTGAGCATGAACGGCAATACTACTTGCCAGAATTGCGAGAAATAAAACAGGCTTTTTCAAAGTGGTTATTTTTTTAATGTTTGTAAAGTGACATTCTAAGAATGATAAAATTACAAATAGATAATTGATTAAAAATACAGAATTGGGGTAAATATGTGCAGAATTTGGGTTATGGGATTATTTTAAACACATAGAGACCTAGATTTTTATGATTTTGAAAAAGCAAATCAAAAAGAAACACGTTTCTCACACATGCTATGTGGGTTGATGCAAGTAAAAAGCCTTTTTTGAGTTCAGTAATTCTATGACTCTATGTGTTAAAAATTATTATAACCAATGGGTTAATTAGTATATTTAGATATCTAAATTAATAAAACACCATGAAACAAAGTGCCGGCCTATTACTTTTTAAATTTGTAGACAAAACCGTATTCTTTTTCCTGGTTCATCCCGGTGGTCCATTCTGGAAAAATAAAGACCTGGAGAGCTGGTCGATTCCAAAGGGCGAATTCACCAATGATGAAAACCCGCTTGATGCTGCAAAACGCGAGTTTTACGAAGAAACTGGTTTTAAATTAGAAAGTGAATCAGAAAGCGATTTTATTGAACTTGACTCAGTAAAATTAAAATCAGGTAAAACGATTTTTGCCTGGGCATTAGAATTTGATATTGATGCAACTCTCATAAAAAGCAATGAATTTGAAATGGAATGGCCTCCAAAATCAGGAAAACAACAATCTTTTCCGGAAGTTGACAGAGCCGAATGGTTTCAAACCGAACACGCTTTGAAAAAAATAAATCCCGCACAGGCTGATTTTATTGTTCAGATCATCTCTAAAATATCTTCTTCGCTCTAAAAATAGCCTTACTTTACAGAATAATTTTGTAATTTACATTTTCGGTCGAGCCGAATAATTAAAAATGTAAATAAAGAATATGGAAGTTAAATGTATTATTTTCGATTGTGACGGAGTTCTTGTAGATACTGAAAAAATTGGTAACGGAATTATGCTTGAAATGGCAGCAGAATATGGTTTTAAGATGAAACTGGAAGATGCATATCGCGATTTTAACGGTCGTAAATTAAAAGAATGTTTCCTGTATATTGAGAATGCTATTGGGAAAAAACTTCCCGATACTTTTGAAGCAGATTATCGTGAGAAAAGTTTTGAAGCTTTCAAAACGCAGGTAAAGCCAATGGAAGGCATCGTTGATTTTCTTAATAAATTAAAAATCCCTTATTGTGTAGCTTCAAGCGGTCCGGTTGATAAAATCAGACTGAATCTTGAAGTGGCAGGTTTATTAGATAAATTCGAACATAAAATATTCAGTTCATACCAGATTAATAGCTGGAAACCAGATCCCGAAATTTTTCTGCACGCTGCAAAAGAAATGGGATTTGATGTTAAAGATTGCATCGTAATCGAAGACAGCAAAGCCGGAGTAATTGCCGGAATTAGCGGTGGATTCAAAGTGTATGGTTTTGCCAATGGTTATAACAATGAAGACCTAGAAAAAGAAGGCGCGGAGCTTTTTCATTCTTATGAGGAGTTAGCTTTTTTGTATTAAAAAGTTTCAGGTTTCAAGTTTCAGGTTTCTGCTACTTTTAAGGTATTAGCTTTGTCAAAGTTTTAAACTTTGACAAAGCTTTTCGCATTTTTAAGCATTATATAATAATCTAATTTTCTCATTACCAAATTCTTTAATTAAAATGTAATTTGTTACATTAAAATAAATTTTTATATATTTGATTATAGAGATTCATTTTTTCTGAGGCTTTTAATTATCAAATTATAATTTTAAGAGTAGTAATAAGAATGTCTTTTTTGCTTAAAAATGCCTTTTCCCAAAGGGGTGTTTTTGAGACTGTAGCTCTTAAAAAGCTACGAACTAACCTACAGACCGAAACAAAATGACAAAATTTTTACTTAGAATTTTAGTTCTATGGATATCCCTTTTGTATCCAATTGTTAATGCCCAAATTAAGAAAATTGGAGTTCCTTTTATCACCAACTATAATCCTAAAACTTATAAAGCCGCTTCAGAAAACTGGGATGTTTTGCAGGATTCTAAAGGCATGATGTTTTTTGCGAATCATTTTGGTATTATGCAATTTGATGGCGTGAGATGGAGTATTGTGGCACAGCCGGAAAATAAAAGTATGGTTCGTTCTCTTGCGATCGATAAAAATGATAAAATGTATGTTGGTGCTCAGGGCGAATTTGGTTATACTGTTCAATTACCAAACGGGCAATATAAATATACTTCTTTAGTGAAATTACTTCTGGAGTCTGCCAGAAATTTTGGTGATGTGTTGCATACGGTTATTCGCCATAAAGAAGTAATTTTTTTCTCGAATGAAGAACTTTTTATTTATAAGAATAATAAAATCAAAGTAATACGATCTGAGGCCAAGTTTGATGAATTTTTTGAAGTTGGCAAAGAAATCTATGTTTCAGACAATGTAAAAGGTTTGCTGAAATTAGAAAATGATGTTTTGATTGAAATTCCGAACAGTAAAGAATTTATCGGGATGAAGATCAGGAAAATCTTTGAAACCAATGAAGGTTTGATCATCCTGACACAAAAGAAAGGTTTATTTCTCTACAAAAATAATCACGTAAAACCTTTTGTGACTGAAGCGGATAATGTATTGAAACAGAATCAGATCTCAACAGGGATTTTGCTTTCTGATGGCTATTTCGGAATTGGAACTCGTCAAAACGGATTGATAGTTATTGATAGTAAAGGAGATTTAATTCAGCATATTAATAAACAGACAGGTTTGCAAAACGATTACGTTACCAATCTTAAAATGGATAGGGAAGGTAATTTATGGGTTACTTTGAAAGATGGTATTTCGATGATTCAGATCACGTCGCCGTTATCAAAAATACTGGACACGTCCAACTCAGAAACCAAAATATATTGCAGTCAGATTTATCAAAACAAACTCTATATCGCTACTGATAATGGCGTTTTTTGGCTGGATTGGAATGCTTACAAAAATGGCCAGCATGAGAATGTTCACTTTCAGCATATATCAGGAATGTCTGAAAACGTGTGGAATATTGGTATTTTTGGAAACTCACTTTTGGCTTTTGAGAAAAATGGAGTTTTTGAAATCAAAGGTAATTCGGCACAATTGTTAGCCAGAACAGATGGCGCCTGGCAAGGTGTTCTTATTCCGAATCATACTGATTTATTGCTTGTTGGCGGTTATAACGGTTTGTATTTATTAAAACAGATCAATAATTCCTGGGTGTATCAGCATAAAATAAAAGATTTTGAAGAAAGCAGTAGGGTAATTGTAACCGATAAGGATGAGAATATTTGGATCGCGCATGGTTACAAAGGAATCTTCAAAATGAGATTGAATAAAACATTTGATGCTATTTCGAACATTGAATTTTATAATGGTAAGAATGGTTTTCCGTCGAGTTTGTTTTTAAATAATTTCAAAATTAAGAACCAGATTCTTTTTGGAACAACAAAAGGCGTTTACAAACAAGATACTCATTCAAAGAAAATGATTCCTGATGCTATTTTCAAAAAATATCTGGGAATGAAAAGTCATATTCGGTTGCTTAAAGAAGATCCTCAAAACAATATCTGGTATATTTCTGGAGAGAATACGGGAAAAATGAATCAGAAAGCAGATGGAGGTTTCACTATCGAAGAATTGCCTTTTCGGAAACTGAGATACTTATACATTCCGGGTTTCGAGAATATTCAGACCACTGCAAACGGAGATGTGTTTTTTGGAACACAAGAGGGTTTAATTCATTACAACACCACCAAAAACAAGAAATATCAATCGAATTACAAAGCGATAATTTCTGAGGTTAAATGTATTTTTCCTAAAGACAGTTTGTTGTTTTCCAGCAGATACGATGTACTTCCAACTAATATAGAATCGGCAAATACATTTTCGCCTGTTTTATCGTATTCGAATAACGCTTTGCACTTTTCGTTTGCATCACTTTGCTATGATGAAGCTGATGCAACTAAATACGAATATTGGCTGGAAGGTTTTGAACCTAAATGGTCAGACTGGAATCTTCAGACGGAAAAAGAATATACCAATTTACCGGAGAACGAATATATTTTTCACGTAAGGGCAAAAAATATTTATGATGTTGTCAGTGAAGAAGCTGTTTTTAAATTTGAAATTCTGCCACCATGGTACAGAACAAACTGGGCTTATATTTTATATTTGATATTGTTTGGCGTTTTGATTTATACGATTATCAAATACCAAAAAAATCTGGCTGAACGCGAACGCGAACAATTAATCCTGAATCAGGAAAAGGAATTGCTCCGAAATCGCGCCGAATTAAACGAGCAAAAACTGGCGTTAGAACAGGAAAACATGGCGATTATGAAGGAGAATCTTGAAACAACGATTAATCTCAAAAATGCCAAAGTAGCTTCGAATACGGTGAATTTGATTCATTTAAATGAAATTTTACTTTCTATAAAAGAGCTTATTGGTCAGATTGATAAGAACAACGATTTTAATACCAATTTTGGTTTACTAAAGAAAATCAACCGAATCATTGATCACGAATTACAAGGAGATCAGCACTGGAACGAGTTTGAAGAAATTTTTAATCAGCTGCACGATAATTTCATGCAACGATTGAAAAGTAGTTTCCCGGAACTAACTCCGCGTGATATGCGATTGTGTGCGTATTTGCGAATGAATTTTAATACCAAAGAAATTGCACCGCTTTTGGGAATTTCTGTTCGAGGAGTTGAAGACACGAGATATCGTATTCGTAAAAAATTACAGCTATCATCAGAAGCAAATATTACAGAGTTTATTTTGAATTTTTAAATGTGTTTATTTTTTCTCGCAGATTTGACAGATCGAGCAGATTTTTTTAATCTTTTTTATCCCTTAATCTGTGGCTAAAATTTTTCACGCAGATTTTAAAAAGATTTAAGCAGATGTGCGCAAATGATTATCAAAATTTAATCTGCTCAATTTGCAGAGTAAAGCATTAAAGAAGCTCCGGAGGAGCGTAATATTTATAGCTCATATATACGTTCTTCGGATTAAAGCTCCAGCGGAGCGATATCTAAATTCATTTTTTCTCGCAGATTTGGCAGATCGAGCAGATTTTTTTAATCTTTTTTATCACTTAATCTGTGGCTAAAATTTTTCACGCAGATTTTAAAAAGATTTAAGCAGATTTGCGCAAATTTAATCTGCTTAATCTGCCAAATCTGCGTGAAACAATAATTATTTAATCTGTGGCTGATTTTTTCAAACAGATTTTGAAAAGATTGATGCAGATTTGTGCAGATGTTTTATTTTATAACGTATTAATTCTAAAAGTTAAAGATTAATCGCAATGATAACCGCAATCTTGTCATCCCGAGGAACGAGGGATCTCCGCAAGTAATTCTACAAAGATGGGCTACATTTGTTACGGAGTTTCTTGCGAAGATTTGCTTCGCCAGTCGCTATCGCTCGAGTCTCCTCCGTCGAAATGACAAACTAAACGCAAACGGCATTTTCTTTTATATTCCTACAATTAAAATCCATCTTCGATCGGTTTATAACCAACACATAATGAATTTTTAAAATCAGTAAAATCCTAAGTAGATTTACGCTTTTTGACGGCTAATTATTACATTTTTTTACAAACACCGTAGTCAAACCGTATTGTAAAATGTAAGTCTTGCCTGATTTATTTGTTAATATTGTCTCATTATTATTACAATAACAATCTGTTTTTTACAAAGCAGTTATTTATTGTGTTAATAATCTTTACTAACAAATAACCTAAAAACAAATGAAGCAAAAAGACTCTTTTTTCGGCCGACCACCGAAAAGCAATTACAATGTAAAAAGGTGTTTAATGTTACTCGTTCTTGCATTATCTCCATTACTAAAAGTTCATTCACAATGCAACACCTTAATTTGGTCGGATGAATTTAACGGAACGACAGTAGACGCGACCAAATGGCAAAGTATTTCCGGAAACGGCTGTCCGTCACTTTGTGGTTTCGGAAATGCCGAAGCCCAGCGTTACGATCCTAATCAGGCCACCATTGTCAAGGAAGGAACAAACAGTTATTTGAACATTCAGGCAAAATACGAACCCAATGCTGCCTTTCCGTCACAGCCGTATTCGTCAGCCAAACTTACCACAGAAGGTAAATATGCCATCAAATACGGAAGAATCGAAGCCCGTATGAAATTATCTAACGGAATGGGCGCATGGCCCGCTTTCTGGATGTTACCTGCCGGAACGTCAAACTGGCCCTTTACTGGCGAAATTGATATCATGGAAGCCAAACACAGAAGCCCAAAATCTGTAGACGGAACGCTTCATTATGACGCAGGTGGCTACCATTATACCGGAAGAAGTTATTCTTCACCCACGGATTTATCTAACGAATTTCACGTTTATGCGGTAGAATGGGGACCAAACATCATTAAATGGTTTATAGATGGCAATTTATTTCATACTGCTACTCCACAAACGACCGTAAATGGGGGATGGCCTTTTAATGATCAACAGTTTTATATTATTTTAAATCTGGCTGTTGGTAGCGGCGGAACGCCTTATACGAGTGTAAACGGAGCAGGTGTAGAGCCAATTCCGGCTGACTTTCCTGCAAAACTACAAGTAGATTATGTGCGTGTTTACAGCGGTAGTTTTACGTATGGCGTTTTGGGCGATGCAAAAGTATACCATAGCGAAACGGGCAAAACGTATTCGATCAATTCTATTGGAGGAGCGACTTATAATTGGACCGTTCCGGCGGGAGCATCCATTACTTCAGGACAAGGTACCAATACAATCACTGTAAATTGGGGAACTACAGGCGGAGATGTTTCTGTAGCGACTACAGTTTCGGGATGTGCCGGTAATACTTATAAATTGGCCGTTGTAACAGAAGTGCCTTTACCGGTCGAGAGAATCTACGAAGATTTTCAATCGAATAGAAATATCGTCTACGGACTTAAAACAGGAGTTTTGACAGAAGCGGTGGCAAATCCATCTGCTACGGGAATCAATACTTCGGCTTTGGTGGGGAAATATGTTCGTAACGCCTCTGAATTGTATGATGTTATGAATATTAAAAATGTAACCATCAGTAATGCGAATGATTATGTGTATGGCAGAAAAAAGCTTTCTTTTGATATCTATACTTCAGCGCCAGTTGGAACTAAAATCTCGATGCAACTCGAAAATAGCTTAGTAACCACAGCAACAAATTTCCCATCAGGAAGACATAGCGGTTACAAGGCCACAACTACAGTTCAGAACAAATGGGAAACTATTGAATTTGAATTCGAAAAAGTAATCGATGCCAATACAAGCGCTTTATCGATTAATAATGTAGTTTTTCTTTTTGAATCGAATTCGAATACCGGTACCACATATTATTTTGATAATTTACTTACAAGAGCAGCGCCTGAAAAACCAATTATTGCTACAGATGTTCTTCAGAATTATGATGGTATCAATAAGATAATTAAAGGAACTACAACCGGCGTCTATTCTGTTGTGGCAAATCCGGGAGCAAATTCAGTTAACTCGTCTGCGAATGTGGCGAAGTATGTTCGAAATATTACAGAACAATACGATGTACTTTTCTTTAATACGCAAGGTACTATCGAAGATGCAGGTTTATTAAAAAGTCAGACCAATAAAATCATGATTGATGTTTATACTACCGCACCAATTGGTACAGTGGTGAGTCTGAATTTAGAGAATAGTGCAACATCGCTTCCGGCAAATTTCCCTACAGGAAGAAACAGTAATTATGTTGCCATCACGACCAAACAGAATCAATGGGAGACGCTGACTTTCTATTACAATTCAAGTCCGGATCCGGGAACATCCAATCTGGCGGTCAATCAAATGGTGATATTAGCCAATTCAGGTTCTTTTACAAATGACACTTATTATTTTGATAATATCAGAATTGGTTCTACTAAATTACCGGATACTTTTACGCCCGGAGTCGTTTACGAAGATTACCAAACGGTTCATAATATTACGTTTAGAGATGCCATCGGAACTTATACGGCAAACACACCAAATCCAAGTGCAAGCGGAATCAATACCTCTACAAACGTTGGGAAATATGTTAGAAAATCGACTGAATTGTATGATAACTTTTCTTTCAATACCACTTTAAATAATATTGGAGATTTCAAAAGCGGAACCAAGAAATTCGCTATGGATGTGTATACCTCTGCGCCGGTTGGATCTGTGATTTCATGGCAGGCAGAAAGCAGTGCTTCAATTCCTTCTAATTATCCTGTTGGAAGACATAGTATTTATCAGGGTGTTGTAAAACAAACCAATACCTGGCATACCATTACGTTTACTTATGCAAGTGCTCCGGATGCATCGACACTAGATACTGAAGTGAACCGGTTTGTGTTCTTGTTTGAACCGGGAACGAACTCAGGAAACACCTATTATTTTGATAATATCAGAGCGGTAAATTTAGTGGGAGCAGAAAATCCTCCGGCAACTTTACCAGCGCCGTGGATAAGTTCAGATTTAGGTGCTGTAACTCCAGCCGGAGAAGCCAGTCATGCCAGCGGAACTTTCACTATAAAAGGATCAGGAAATGATATTTGGGAATCAAGCGATCAATTTCAGTTTGTAAGCCAACCAATTACTGGCGATGCTGAAATTATTGCGAAAGTAAATTCATTGACAAATACTAATACATACGCAAAAGCCGGAGTAATGTTCCGTGAAACTTTGACGCCAACGTCTAAACATGCCATGACTGATATTACGGCTGCAGCGGGAGTAGAATTTTTATCGAGAGACGCTGTTTCTGCAATCACAACGGCTCAGACAGCTACAGGAACGACTCCAAAATGGCTTCGTGTAACAAGAGCAGGAAATGTATTTACGTCTTATAAGTCAGATAATGGTTCTACCTGGACACCATTAGGTACGCCAAGAACAATTGCTATGGCCAATACCATTTATGTGGGTATGGCAGTAACTTCTCATGCAAACGGAACTTTGGCAACAGGAGTTTTTAGCGATGTTATTGTTCGAAATATCACGCCGCCAACGAACAATGTCAATTTGGCTTTAGCCAAAACAACTTTAGCTTCTTCAGAAGAAAATGCCACTTATTCTTCGGCGAAAGCCACAGACGGAGATGCGGGAACAAGATGGGCGAGTAGTTTTGTGAATGCAAGCGAATGGATTTATGTTGATTTAGGAAGTAATTACAACATCAATCGTGTAGTATTAAAATGGGAAGCAGCTTTTGCCACCCAATACAAAGTACAAATTTCGACTGATACTGTTTTCACAGAAAATGAAACTGTAAATACACAAACGGCAAGCGACGGCGGAACTGATGATTTGACTGTGAACGGAACCGGAAGATATATTAGAGTTTTATGTACAGCGAAATCTTTGGCTCCATACGGATATTCTCTATTCGAAATCGAAGCTTACGGATCAGCTTCTACAGCTAAAAAAGCTGCGGTTGCAACTGAAGAAACTGATGCAGCAAGTACTGCATTTGCAGTATATCCAAACCCGGCAAGCAATTATATTCAATTGGCAATACCTGAAAAATTAGACAACAAAGTCGTAACGATTTATGATGATTCAGGAACATTGCTGGTAGAGAAAAAACTGAATGCTGATGCTAAAGAAGATGTCATTGATGTAAGTAGACTTAGAAAAGGAATCTACATTTTGAACTTTAAATCAGATCAAAAAAGCTGGTCTAAAAAACTGATCAAGCAATAATCTAAAATCCAGTTGGGTGTAATGATCCTTAATAGTTACACCCAACTTTTATAAATAAACTCGTAGTTATGATTCTTTTTAACACATAGAAACATCGATTTTGTTTGCGAAAAAGGCGTTTCACTTTATATAAAGGCACATAGATAGCTATGCGAAAGAAATGTATTTCTTTTTTGTATACTTTTTCATCCATAGAATCTATGTTTCTATGTGTTTAAAAAAATTTTCCGAATTAAATGCGACGATTTATAGCTTAATATTTTCTCATTCTTACTAATGAATAAAAAACAAGTTTATTAACCCAAACAATTTTAACCAATGAGAAATTTTAAATTACAAAAAAGATTTTTTACCGCATTGCTTCTGGCATTGCTATGCAATTTTATGTACGGGCAGGGCCCAATTCCGTTTACGATAAGTAATACGTCAACATTTAATGACAACGAATTGTATGTCGCCATAGTGGGTATTGATTACAATACCGGAAATCACGTTTGGGTCAATGCCAAAACGAGTCAGGTATTGCCTATGAGTGCTTCTTACAATACCGTTACTGGACCTACAATTGGCGGAAATACCGGACCTGGACAAAACTCAAAATATGCCAATTGTTTTACCAAATTAAGTGAAATCCCAAACAAAACTTTTACGCTGCCTCAAATTGCAGGCTGCAGGGTTTTTATTGCCAAAGGGCAGCAATTGTATTTCTACTTTTTTGGCGCAAATGGTGCTCCTTCGGGATATACATCTCCAAATCCGTTGAATGCTACAGACCCAAATCAGGGCATTTTATATGAAATCATCGAATTGACGAATAATCAATATGGTTTCTTTGGAAATCCATCGAGAGTCGATTCGTATAAATACCCAATGGGATTAGAGTTATTTGGTGCCAATGGATATCAGAAAAGAGTAGGTGAATTAAAAAAACACGCCGATATTGTGGCGGCTTTCAAAGCCAATGTGCCATCTGAATTTCAGGGTTGTGTCAATAATATAACGGGCGAAATCACGGCACCATCAAAAACTCCTGCTTTCGCAGATGGAACCGGAGGAACTTCTGTAGGAGCTCAGGCGAATTATCTGAAATCTTATATTGATGCCATTTGGAACAAATATAAAAATGAAGATTTAATTTTTTATGCCGGAGATGCTGGAGTTTTCAAAGGAAGAGTGATTGGCGAACAACTTGAAGTTGTGGGACAATCAGGAGGTTTTGTGGGCAGAACAGGAAGAGTTCAAAACAGACCATCAACTCAGGAAGCCCTAGAAGGAAAAGGTGTTTTAGACAGAAGATTGGTCGACGGAGATCTTGATCTTGTGGTTCAGGCGCAACTTACGGCGGCGATTAACCGTCATGTCGTAAATGTTACCACGCCAAATCCGGGACAACAAAACTGGTATGATGCATCGAAATTTTATCAGGTGAATCCAACCAATCATTATTCTAAATTTTGGCATTTGCCGGGAATAAGTGTAGATAATCTGGCATACGGATTTGCCTATGATGATGTAGCCGATCAGTCTCCATCGCTTCATTCGCCTCAGCCAACAAAAGTTATTGCTACGTTTGGAGGATATGCAGGTACAACACCTTCGGTTCCGGCTACAACAGATGTTATTACGGTTTATAAAGATTGTAACTACACCGGATTTTCCGGCGGATTGACTATTGGAGATTATAATCTGGCGCGTTTGAATACTTTAGGAGTTTTAAATGATGATATTTCTTCGCTTAAAGTAGCTCAGGGTTTTCAGGCGATTTTGTATCAGGATGATAATTTTACAGGAGCTTCAACGGTAATCAATTCTGATAATGCTTGTTTAAACACCACCTGGAATGATAAAGTGACTTCGATTAGAATTCTGGCAAATGGAGTAACTACTTTGAATAATCAAACTTTTTATCTTCAAAACAGAAACAGCAATTTGTACATGGATGTATGGAATGCTAATTTATCGAATGGTGCTGCCATCAATCAGGGCGCTTTGAATTCAGGTAACAATCAGAAATTTACTTTCACGCATTTAGGCGACGGATTGTATAAAATCATTGCTAATCATAGCGGTCAGTCTTTAGACGTAAACAATTTTAGTAAAGCAAATGGTGCGAAAGTAGAGCAATATCCATACAATGCCACGACTAATCAGCAATTTGTATTAGTTGCAACTGGTGATGGATTTTATAAAATTGTGGCCAGACATAGTGGTCGAATCGTTGAGGTTGCAGGAGCAAGTACAGCTTCTGGCGCGGTCGTTCAACAATGGGACAATAACAATCAAACGTGCGGACAATGGAAATTGGTTCCCGCTACGACTTCTCAAACTTCTGTTTTAATTCAGGCCGAAGATTATTCTGCCATGAGCGGCATTCAGGTTGAAGCGACTACAGATACAGGAGGAGGTTCAAATGTTGGTTATACCGAAACGGGTGACTGGTTGGCTTATAACAGTATTAATTTTCCAACAACTGGTTCTTATTTAATAGAATACCGTGTTGCAAGTGGCGTAACGGGAGGTAAATTATCATCTGATCTAAACGGAGGAACTATTGTTTTAGGCAATGTTGATATTCCAAACACAGGAGGATGGCAAAACTGGCAAACCGTATCTCAAACGGTAAATGTAAATGCAGGAACGTACAATTTTGGAATCTATATTCAGAATACAGGAATGAATATCAACTGGATTAAAATTACAAAAGTGGGCGCCGGTTTAACAGCTAAATCAGCTCAAGCTCCAGTGGTTGAAGAAAAAGTTGTCGAAACGGCTTTGAACATCTATCCAAGTCCGGTCGAAAATACACTTTATATTACTACGGATGTCAGCGGAGGAAATGTAAGCATTGTAGATTCTCAGACAGGAACTGTTTTTTCCGGACGAAAAGTCAATAATAACAGTTTAGATGTTTCGTATTTACGACGAGGCATTTATTTGATAGTGTTTGAAAAAGACGGCCAAAAAACGGTGAAACGTTTTATCAAAAAATAGTCATGTTAAATTCCAATTTTTTAAAATTCCAAATTCCAAGACAGGGATCTAAGTCACTCATTAATAAGTGTTTAAAAAGCTTCAGGATTGATTTTATATCTAATTTTAGATTTGATTTACAAGCAATTGGAATTTGGAATTTAAAAAAATTGGAATTTAATTACTTATAGTTTTAAAAGAGATTTTATATCTAAGACTTTAGATTTTTAGGTTCCAACCAATCTGAAATCTAAAGTCTAAAAATTAAAATTATTTTCTCCCCCGAGAATTTACATATCTATTAATCTATTAAAAAATGTTACTATGAAAAACAATTACAAAGTGATCCAGCTAAAATGGATCTTGATTTTGGTTCTGGGTGTTGTTAACTTATCAGTTGCCCAAAAAAAAGTTATCGCTTATATCCCTAATTGGGTAGATCTCAATGCTTTTTCGAGCAGCGTTCAGTACAGTAAACTGACGCATATTAATATTGCTTTCGAAAATCCTGATGCCAATGGATATCTGTCTTTTAATTCAGGAAGTAATACCATCATTAATGCGGCACATGCTCAAAACGTAAAAGTTTTTGTTTCCCTTGGAGGAGGCTCAGTTTCTGAAGGAGGCGCTATTCGTGATAACTATTTCAATTTGATTAAAGCTGCCAACAGAACAGCTTTTATTCAGAAAATCTACGATTATGTGGTGGCTCATAATTTTGATGGTGTCGACATGGATCTTGAAGGTCCGGCAATTAATAGTGATTACGGAGGATTTGTAATAGCGCTTGCCGCGAAATTGCATGCTAATGGAAAACTAATTTCGGCAGCGCTTTCAGAAGGATATGGTGGTGCAAATGTACCTGCATCTACTTTTGCAGCTTTTGACTGGATTAATATCATGGCATATGATGCAACAGGACCCTGGCAACCGGGAAATCCCGGACAGCATTCTCCATATAGTATGGCCGTAAACCAATTTAATTACTGGACAGGAAGAGGATTACCGGCAAGCAAAGCGATTATTGGACTTCCGTTTTACGGATATGGTTTTGGAGCTTCTGCTAATCAGGGAATTTCTTATGCCAATATTGTAGCGCAATATCCGGGAGCAGAAAATCTGGATCAGGTAGGAAATACGATTTATTATAACGGAATTCCAACCATTAAAGCAAAAACAACATTTGCGATTCAGAATGCGGGCGGAGTTATGATTTGGGAATTGTCTCAGGACGCGACCGGTGCCAAATCATTATTAACAGCCGTAAATCAGGTTATTACAGGAAGTAATCCACCAACAGGCACAGGAACTTTAATACAAGCAGAAAGCTACTCTTCGATGAACGGTATTCAGACAGAAGCCACTACAGATACAGGCGGAGGCCTTAATGTTGGTTACGCAGATACAAGCGACTGGATGGCATATTCGAATGTTAATTTTCCAACTTCAGGTTCTTACGTAATCGAATACAGAGTAGCAAGTGCTGTAAATGGCGCGAGAATTTCATCTGATTTAAATGCAGGAACCATTCAGTTGGGTAATGTTAATATTCCAAACACAGGAGGTTGGCAAAACTGGCAAACGGTTTCTCAAACCGTAAATGTAAATGCCGGAACTTATAATTTCGGGATATTTATACAAAGTTCGGGTGTGAATATCAATTGGTTCAGAATCACGAAATCGGGAGCAGGTTTAGCTGCAAAATCTGCAGCTTCAGAAGAGTTTGTGGCTTTAAATGTATATCCAACTTCTGTTGATAACACACTTTCTATTACCCAGGATGTAAGCAATGCGAATGTGAGTATTATAGATTCTCAAACCGGTGCTGTTGTTTCAGGTTCAAAAGTAAACAACAATAGCATAGATGTTTCTCTTTTAAAATCAGGCATTTATTTGATTGTTTTTGAAAAAGAAGGTACACAAACCGTGAGACGTTTTATTAAAAAATAAGATTTAATTGCTAAGATTTAATTTTTAATCTCGCCAACTCGCAGAGTCGCAAAGAAAATAAAAAGTTTTGTTTCTTCGCGGTTAAATTCGCAATTGCACATATTGTTAGTTATGTTTATTTCAACCTTTGTCAAACTTGTAGACTTTGAGAAGGGTTAAGACAATCTTGTCAGAAATGGCAAGATTGTTTTTTTTATACCGGTTCCCATTTCCCGTTTCCCGTTTTCTTTTGCAATATCAATAAGTTTTTGTCCGTGTTCTGTCATTAAACCTTGTTTTTGATTATTAAGGTTTAACCGCGAAGAGCGCTAAGATTTACGCTAAGTTCGCAAGGATTTTTTTTTAATCGCGCAAAGTCGCGAAGGCGCAAAGAAAATAAAAACTTGGCGCCTTCGCGACTTTGCGCGATTATTACGCAGCAGCTACAAAAAAACTTTGCGAACCTTGCGGTTAAATCAACATCACGGTACAGCAGTAATAATTATCATTAGGTAACAATACGATAAAGGATTTTAAAGTTTTAATTCCTAAAATTGCAAATCGTTTTAAAAAATCCCCATTACAAAAGCCTAACTTATGATTTTAAAATTTACTTCTTCCACTAAATATTCTCTCCTTCTTCTGTTTTTTGTTTTATTAAACACCACAATTTCAGCACAAAAACAAAAGAATCTTGACGGCGTTCAGGTTGCTTTTTTATCCGATGTTCATTTACAGGATTTGTTCGGAACATTTTCTGATAGTGATTTTAAAGGTATTCTGAATACGAAAACCGGAAAATATACGTTAATGAGAACAATGGCGTCTCAGTTGCATTCGACCCGAATTTTCAATGAGAACTATTTTGCTTTCATCGCAGCTTTAGAAGATATCGCAAAAAGAAAGATTAAATATGTGGCACTTCCGGGAGATTACACAGATGACGGTCAGCCGATTCACGTAAAAGGTTTAGAGAAAATTTTAGATGAATACAGAAAAAAATACAATATCGAGTTTTTCATTACCACTGGAAATCACGATCCCGTTGGACCTTTTGCTCAAGAATCCGGTAAAGAAGATTTTTTAGGAAAAGACGGTAAAAGCCAGCCCATTTATAGCAAAGAAGGCCTCTATAAGCCAAACTTAACCATCGAACAGCCTGTTGTTGTGACCGCCGATATTGCTAAAATGGGTTATTTGGGAATTACTGATAATCTCAAAAATTTCGGTTTTTATCCCAACAAAAAATACAAATTCTGGGCAACACCATTTTCAACTTATACTTCTAAAGATTATAGTTTCGAAAAAGCATCAAAAGCCGCCTTATTATCTAATAGAGTTTATAATGTAACGCCTGGATTTGAAGTTCCGGATGTAAGTTATGTCGTAGAACCTGTTGACGGACTTTGGTTAATGGCAATCGACGGGAATGTTTATATCCCTAAAAAGAACGACGGAGATCCAAAAGATCCTAAAAATTATTCGGAAGCCAGTACGGGTTATAATAATGTACTTTCGAACAAAAAACACCTTATAAAATGGGTCGAAGAAATTTCGGCGCAAGCCAAACAACAAGGTAAAACTTTGATTGCTTTTAGTCATTTCCCGATGATTGATTTTAATGATGATGCTTCCGCGGAAATAAAAGAGTTACTTGGGCCAAACAAATGGCAATTGAATCGCGTTCCGGTCGAAGAAGTAGCACAGGTTTTTGCAGATGCAGGATTGAAGATTCATTTTGGCGGTCACATGCATATTAATGATACAGGAGTTCGCACAACAGCAAAAGGAAATACTTTGGTCAATATTCAGACACCATCATTGGCGGCGTATATTCCGGCGTATAAATTATTGACAATCAAAAAAGATAATTTGGTAGACATTCAAACGATTACAATCGATGAGGTTCCGCGATACGATGAACTTTTTGATTTGTATAAAATGGAATATCAATTCTTAGCAAGTCAAAACACAAAGGACATTTGGAATATCGATATCCTAAAAACCAAAAACTACCATGATTTTACCGATTTTCATCTAAAAGAATTGGTTCGTTTACGTTTCCTTAAAGATGACTGGCCAGAATCCTTCAAGAATTTTATTCTAAATATTTCTGCAAAAGATTTATTGGTTTTAGCCAATATGCAATCGGATAAAGATTTTGATGTGATTTTAAAAAACAAAGAAAATCTCAAAAAAGAATGGTCAGAAGCAGAAAGTAAAACAGATAAACTTTTGTCTGAAAACAACCTAAAAAGACAAGATTTCAATTGGACAGGTTACGATTTATTAGTCGATTTCTACCGTTTCAGAAGCGCCGATGAATTGGCTTTAGTAGATATTGGAACTGAAAGGGCAAAACAATATAAAGTACTATCTCAGTTATTTTTCGAAAATCATAAAAAAGATGCATCAAAAGAAAAACCATTGCAAAACCAAATGCAATTGTTTCTGATCATCTTTAATAAATTCATGCACGAAGTTCCTGCAGATCATTTTAGTGTCGATTTGAAAACGGGGGAGATTAAGAGTTTGAAATGAGGATTGGCACACGGATGATACAGATTTAAACGGGTTTAGCACGGATTTTTTATTTTATAAATTAAGTATAATCACAATTTTGTTATTTCGACGTAAGGAGAAATCTTCGTAAGTAACTCCGTAACGAAAGCTAATCTTTGTCGAGCTTCTTGCGAAGATTTCTCCTTACGTCGAAATGACAAAAAATGAGAATAAATCAGCGTTAATCCGTTTAAATCGGTATCATCCGTGGCCAAAAAAAAGCCCCAAGTTTCACACAAAGCAAAACTTGAAACTTTAAACCTGAAACAAAAAAACTATTCCCCTCCAATAACCGGATTCACTCTCACATAACTTCCATCATCGTATTTGATCTGATAAGGAGAATCGAAGAAAGTGCTTGGTAAATAATAATCTGTTGTGATAACTTGAGCGCCGGATTTCTTGGCAACTTCAAAGTGCGTGTAGTCATTTTTGCGGGCTTCTTTGGTATCAGAATCTGCTCTGGTTCTTATGATGTATCCTTTTTTGACTAAATCAGTAATTTTTGGATCTTCAGAATTGCCTATCATCAAAGTTGCTGCTTCCGGTTTTCCCGGTTCGGCACAGATAAAAGCGGAACGTCCTTTTAAGGATGGATGATTCAACGCATACATATCTCTTTTGGCTCCGTTGTTATCCAAAATAAATAAAAATTTTCCTTTTGCTTTTTTCAGTGTTGGCCAATTGTTGTGCAAAACCGCTTCTTCGAGTGTTTTGTATTTTCCGCGAACCATATCCGGTGTGATTAGTTTATTGCCTAAACCTTTGCTGAGTTCAGCATCTAAAGCATCAAATAATTCAGGTGTAAATTTCTCTGCTTTTGTCCCCATGAAACTATCGTCATCTTTGGGTTCCAATGTGATAAAAACAGGAACGTGATCCGGATTTGCATCAGACCATTTTTTTAATTCTGCAAGAGCATTTTGAAGGGTGTAACACGATGTTCTAAAATCAATATCAATCATGTGAAAAACCTTGAAACCCGGTTTGTTCATCTCTCCATTCGGATCATAAGCAGCTTCAAATTTTACCAGATCCAAACCTTTTGGGTGCGCATATTTTCCGCCTTTAGGATCTCCCTGAACATCAATTTCAAGATTTCGTAAACCTTTGTTCAATTGATCGGTAATTGAAATATGAGTGTATTGCAAGCCTTTTAGAGAACGTGAAGTATCTTTTGCCTGAATAAGATTGTATAAATCCGGCTCGATATTCTGACGGTAACTGTTATGCGATCCTATTACTTGTATTTGATTGATTTTTAACTTGTCATTTGGAGTCTGTGCATTACAATGCAACGCACCAGCAATAAATAGCGTAAGGAGAATTTGTTTCATGTTTTTTTGAAGTGTAATTTTTTATTAATACTGAGGACGCAGCACAAGAAATTACCTTTTTTAGAAAACACTAATGTAAAGACAGAATTTGATTTTGATATTATTAAAAAAAAAAGAAATCGCAACGAGAATGTCATCATTGCTCGAAAATAGTAGTATTTCTACATCAAAATAATTCTTTATTTAATTTAAAGATAACGTTCAGACAAAAAACCTTGGTATAACATTTTATTATTTTACATCATCAAAAAGTCCTAAAATAAGCTATGAAAAACCCTGAAATATTTGAAAAAACGTATAATGATTACTGGAAAAAGCTGAATGCATTTTCGTATACGATGACTCAGGATAAAGACTTGGCACAGAACATTGTTCAGGATGTTTTTATTGATTTATGGGAACGAAAAGACGACCTTAATATAAATGCAATCGAACCTTATTTGTTTCGGGCAGTAAAAAATCAGGTCTTTAAACATTATCAGAATAACAAGTTCGACAAGACGATTCTTGAAGATAAATTTGAAGATTACATTATTGATAATTTCAGTTCGATCGATCCTGAATTAATGGATTTACTTTATTCTTTATTAGATAAACTTCCGGAGAAACGAAAAGAAGTTTTATTGATGTACAAATTTCAGGACATGTCAATTGATCAGATTGCCGAAGAACTCGGAATTTCCAAACAAACCGTAAAAAATCAAATTTCATCTGCTTTAAAACAATTGCGTGAAGGCCTGAAAGACCTTGCCTGGCTTGCTCCATATATTATTTTGCACAAAACTTTTTAAGATAACTTTCTGTTAATGGTTTCATAATATTTCGCGATAGTACGATTTTACATTTTAGGTACTTATTGATAATAACAAGTATTATGGTAAAAAGAATCAAGCACAGTTTAGAATATCTTATCAATAAAAGTTCCCGACATAAAACTTCAAGAGCAGAAGAAGATTTGTTGCATAATTTTACTTTAAAGGAATATCAAAAATCAAATTGGGACGCAATGTCAATGGGAAATCCCGACGAAGTTGCTCAGGATATTTACAACAATATTCAAATTAGAATAGGAAAGAAGAAAAACTTCAATCCTTATTTACAATATATGGCAGCTGCCAGCATTCTTTTTCTGGTTGGTTTAGGTTTTTACTTTAAGCCAGCTATCGTAGCCGAAAAACAATTATCATTTAAAACGTCAGATACCCCCAAATCTATCCAATTAAGTGACGGCTCGAAAATTTATCTGGCAGCAAATTCATCATTTCAGTATCCTGAAAAATTCAAGGGCGAAGAGCGAAATGTTTCTTTATTAAAAGGAAATGCATTTTTTGAAATAGCCAAAGACAAAAAGCATCCTTTTATTATTAGCTCCGGCGAAATTAAAACGAGAGTTGTGGGAACTTCATTTCACATTCAAATGTCAAAATCAAAATGCGAAGTGATTGTGGTAACCGGTAAAGTAAATGTTTCTGCAAAAGGGCAGAGCGTAGATTTGGTTCCAAATGAAGAAGCTTTGTTTACAGCACAAAAATTAACCAAACAAATGGCTGAAAAATCCTATTTGGTCAATTGGTACAATACGGATGTTACGCTCAATCAAACCACTTTGCAACAAGTAATTAAGGTTTTACAATATAAATACGGAGTTTCATTTAAGTATGATAATAAGCTCGTATTGGCAACGCCATTAACGGTGTTCATAAAGAAGGACGCATCATTAGAGAATGTTTTAGAACAAATAAATTATATCACAAACCTAAAATTTAAAGTTTATGGCGAAATAGTAAAAGTGGATTAAAAACAAAAAAGCAGTTGCTGAGAACAACTGCAATTAATAATTAAGTATCGTAAAAAAAACCAATAACTTAAATCATGTATTTTAAACCTTCTTATTTAAATCTAAAGAGTTTCATCTTTTTAGTACTAGCGTTACTGACCATTGAGAGTGGTTTTAGTAAAACTAATTCATTAAAAAAATCAAAAATAGAAAATAAAATAGAGAAAGCTACACTTGTTTCTATTTTTTCGAAACTGAGCGCGCAAACAGATTATAAATTTAGCTACGGACAAGCTATTATTGCTGATAATACCACGTATACAGTAAATTACACAAATGAATCTGTGGCGTTAATTTTAAATGATCTTTCTAAAAAAGCCAATTTTAATTATAACATTAATGGTAAATTGGTTTTAATTCAGAAGTCAGCTGCGCCAAAAACGGTTTCTGTAAAAGCAGCAGACAAAATTAGAGTAAAAGGAAAAATTGTTGATGAAAACAAGTTGCCAATTCCTGGTGCAACGGTAATCGAAAGCGGTACTTCAAACTCAACTGTTACTGATTTTGACGGTGTATTTGAACTTTCTGTAGGAGAAGGAAAAAATATCGAAGTTTCGTATGTAGGGTATACCACAAAAGTTCTTGCTGCACAGGCTGGTTTTATGACTGTTCAATTGGAGCCAAGCACTGCTGAATTGAGCGAGGTTTTAGTTATGGGTTACGGAAAACAAGCTAAGAAAGATGTTACCGGAGCTGTTACACAATTAGAAGCGGGTAATTTTAAACAAGGTGTAAACGTTTCTGTAGATAACCTATTACAAGGAAAAGTTGCGGGTGTTCGTGTTGTGAATACAAGCGGAGAACCTGGTGCTGGTGTAAACGTTACCATTCGTGGAGTTGGATCTATCAGAAGCGGAAGTACACCTTTATTTGTTGTTGATGGTATGCCATTGTCTAATGATGATACAAGCCCTGCCGGAACTAATGTTGGTTTTGGAGGTTCAACTGCAAAAAATCCATTAAACTTTTTGAATACAAGTGATATCGAATCGATTACAGTTCTTAAAGATGCATCTGCAGCGGCTATTTACGGAGCAAGAGGATCTAACGGAGTTGTTTTGGTTACCACTAAAAAAGGATCTAAAGGCGAAGGAACATTAACGTTTGACTCTTATATGGGAGTTTCTACTGTTGCTCATAAATTAGATGTTCTAGATGCAGGCCAATATAGAAACGCGATAAAAGATAAAGCATTTGATCATGGCGGAAACACAGACTGGCAGGATGTAATTTTTAGATCTGCAATTACTACAAACAATGCTTTGTCTTTTGCAAAACAAACAGAATCAGGAAATTATTATGCCTCTGTTGCACAAATGGATCAGGAAGGTATTATTCATAACAGTAATTTCAAACGTCTTTCGGGTAGAATTAATGCTGCTGAATCATTTTTAGACAACAAACGTTTAAAACTAAAATTGAATCTTACTGCGAGCCAGACTACAGATGATGGCGTTCCAACAAGTGATGACGGTGGTTCTAACGGACAATTGATTGTGCATACTTTGATGGCGAACCCAACCAGATCAGTTTTTGATGCTAACGGAAAGTACACCAATTTTAATATGAACGCGCATTATAACCCAGCTTATTTATTAAGTATTTATGAGGATCAAACGCGTACATTAAGAGTTTTAGGAAATCTAGAGGCTTCTTTCAGAATTATCGACGGATTAGAATATAAATTAAACGTTGGTGTAGATCGCTCTACATCAGAAAGAAATACTACAATTTATCCAAACCTTACCGATCTAAATCCAAAAGGTAAATATGTTCAGAACAATCTTGATTCAAAAAATTCATTGGTTGAGCATTATCTAACTTATAATAAGGCATTCGATAAACATAAATTTGAAGTTCTTGGCGGATTCTCGTATCAAAAATTTGAAAGATCAGGAACAAGTTTCAGTATTGATGGAATTTCAGCGCAGGGAGCAGGTGTAAAACCATCTATTAATCCAGGTTTTGCAGGAACGCAGTCTGGTACAACAGGTTATGCTCAGGAAAACGAATTGCAATCTTATTTTGGAAGATTAAATTACAGTTTCGATAATAAATATTTATTGACAGCTTCTATGAGAGCTGATGGTTCTACACGTTTTGGAGATAATAACAAATACGGTTATTTCCCTTCATTTGCTTTAGGATGGAATATTTCTAATGAAAATTTCCTGAAAGATTCTAAAACAATCAATAACCTAAAGCTTAGAGCAAGTTGGGGACAAACAGGAAATCAGGAAGTACCTAATAAGCAAACTAAGGCAAGTTACTCTTTGGCTGGCCCGGACGGATATTATTTAAATGATGATTTAAATCTTGTAAATGGTGTTTCTGTTTCCAGAACAGCAAATCCAGATTTAAAATGGGAAGTTGTTACACAATATAATGTAGGTCTTGATTTTAATTTATGGAATGACAGATTTTATGGAACTGTAGACTATTTTAATAAAACAACTACAGATGCTATTTTGTACATACCTTCAACTCCTTTGAGTCAGACAAAATTTATCTGGACAAATATCGACGGTAAAATTGTTAATAAGGGTATTGAGATTATGCTGGGTTCTAAAATCATCGATAGAAAAGATTTTACCTGGAATGTTGATGTGAATGGATCTACATTAAACAACAAAATTGAAAACTTACCGCTTTCAGAAATCTTAACAGGTGCTATTTCTGGTCCTGGACAATCAGGTGTTAACGCTAATATTTACAAAAGCGGTTATGCGGCCGGTTCATTCTATTTGCTAGAGCATACTGGTTTTGATCAAAATGGAGCAAACATATTTAAAGACCAAAATGGAGACGGTAAAATTGATAACAGCGACAGGATTATTATCGAAGGAGCTTTGCCCACTTTTTACTACGGTTTCAACAGTGATATGAGATATAAAAACTTTAGTTTTTCATTCTCAATTATCGGGCAAACAGGCGGTTATTTGTTGAATAATACAGGATTGAATGCTTTAAATATTAACAACTTAGCATCAGATCGTAACGTGGCAACAGGATATTATGAGTCAGGGGCAAATCCAACAAACTCACCAATTTTGTCTACGCTTTTCTTAGAAAAGTCTGATTTTATAAGATTAAATGCGGCGCGTATAGGTTACAATTTTGATTTGAAAGGATTGAACTGGATTAATGGCTTAACACTGTATGTTACAGGAAATAACCTAATTACAATTACAAATTATACAGGATTTGATCCATTAGTAAATACGCCTAAAGCAACCGACGGAAACCAATCTATTGGAATTGATTACGCAGCTTATCCAACTTCGAGAACGTTCAGTTTCGGAGCAACTTTAAAATTATAAATTATGAAGACAAAGACATTATTAAGCATAAAATTTTTAACATTATTCTCTCTTATTTTTCTTCTAAACAGCTGTACTGATCTGGATGAAGTTTTTTTAGATGAAATACCTGGAAATACAGTTTCAGATCCTGCGGGTTCACTTGCTGCCGCTTATGACAGATTGGGTGACGGAACTTTCGTTGATCACGGAGCCATTTTTGCCATGCAGGAATACACTACAGATGAAGCTATTTTACCAACTCGTGGAAGTGACTGGGGAGATGGCGGAAAATGGAGAGATATGCACGAATTTACCTGGAGCTCTACTAATGCAATCATTGTAGGTAACTGGGATTTATTAACAAATGGTATCACACGTTGTATAACAGCTATACAATCGGCTGAACAAAGTTCAATTCCTGAAAAGAAATTATATGCTGCAGAAGCAAAAGCACTTATGGCTTTTTACACGTATACCACTTTGGATTTATACGGACAGGTTCCATATAAAGATCCAATGGATACAAAAGCGACTTTACAAATTTTAAAAGCAGATACTCAAATCGATAAATTAATTACAGATGTTGAGGCTTTAATTCCTGATTTAGCTGACATTGGTACGCAAAGAACTTATCAGGGAAGATTTACCAAACAAGCCGCTTATGCTTTTTTAGCCAACATGTATTTAAATCGTGCGGTATTCAAAGATCGTTACAATGCATCATCAAATTTCAATTTTAATGAACCGGCAGTAACGGGCAGCACAGGAACAGATATGGACCGTGTAATTTATTACACTTCTTTATTAATCGATTCAGGAAGATTTAGTTTAGAAAGTGACTTTTTCAAAAACTTTGCAAGAGACAACAACAATGGTAAAGAACTTATTTTTGCCATTTCTCAAAAAATAGATTACATCCGTAACGGTTCAAACAGTTTTGCTTATGTGTGTATGGAGCGTAATCAGAGAGCATCTGCTGCAAACAGAGGAACAAATGCTGCTTGTATAACTCCTGAATTCTATGCATCATGGGATGGTAATCATGACGATCCAAGATTCGAACAACATTACCAATATGCTGACGGTACATGGTTTATGAACGATGGTACAGATGTAAGTGTTCCCGCAACCGATATTGTACCTAAAAGCAGCCCGGCGTTGCCTTGGTTCCATTTCAATAGAGGAATTCAGGCTGGTCTTCAATACGGACCTATATTATTGCCTTCAGGATCTCTTGAAATGGTAGGTAACCGTATCAAAGTTTCTCCATTATTTATGGAAAAAAGTACGGGAACAAGAATGAATTTTACACCATCATTAACCTTTGCAGACCCTACTAAATCTGTTTTTGCTCAAAACGAAATCAACCAGGGAGCCCGTGTTTTTAAATACGAATTCGATCCGGAAGGAGGAAACGGTAACAGTAATGTCGATATTCCGTTATTCCGTTTAGGAGGAATTTACGCCATGAGAGCCGAAGCCTATTTTAGAAAAGGAAGCTCAGGTTTAGCCATGATCGATCTTAATACATTGCGTACCAGCAGAAAAAGAGAATCTTTATTTGGCAATGCACCAGGAAAAGCACTTACTTCTTTAGATGCAGCACAATTGTACAAAGAATTAGGTTTTGAGTTGTACTGGGAATTACAAAGAAGACCACAAAGTATTCGTTTTGGAAAATTCGATTTAGCCGGAACTGCAAAAGCTGCTTCTCAACCCTTTAGAAGATTATTTCCAATTCCGCAAACCGTTATTGACCAAAAGGTATTCAAACAAAATCAAGGATATAATTAAAAATTTTGTGTTAGTTTATTTTTTTTTACAAAGAGCCTGTTTCGAAAGAGACAGGCTTTTTCATTTTAATTCAGGTATATAATCTTGTTCCATCTAGCAAAACCTTCGAACCTTAGCATCTCAGCATCTCAGAACCTTAAAAATAGGGGCATGCCACCATCCCGATAAGAGGGCAAAGTTACTTTGCGCGTATACGCCCTCTTATCGGGATGCTGTCGGGCTTTCACTGCTACTTCGGTAGCTTAGCTCTATCCCTCATGCGTGCGTAGTTTTCATAAGACGATAATTTGTTTTTTCAAGAATAAAAAATTACCTCTTTCATAAACAAACCCCCAATGTTGTCATTTCGACCGAAGGGAGAAATCACACAAGAAACTCCACAAACAATGTCTTCAGTCTTTATTCACCAACGAGTGTTTTTTCCCGTCGATCAAAGTGACAAGATTACGGTTATGCTGATCGTAAAAGCAAACTGTTAGACGCACTGCTGTGCGTCTCTACCAAGAATCATTAGCGATTATTAATTATTAATTATCAATTTATCATTGACGATTCGTTATCAATATTAATTATTAATCAAATTGCATTGTCATAATAATACACACACATGCTTAATCGTAGAGACGCACAGCAGTGCGTCTTCCGCCCAATTGGCACGCCCAATTAGAAAACCTCTGAACCTTTGTCTCTCTGAATCTCTGAACCTTTGTCCATTAAAACAAAGTAGTTATAATATAAAAATCCGTTGAGATCTTATAATATGTGAAGCCAGTTCTATAACTAAATTTGACAGTAATTTTCAACCTTCGAAAATTCATAAAGTATAAAAATTCAATTACCAATAATTTCAAAAAATACCATAAGATGATACATCAAATCGATACAACAGACAATATTGTAGCTTTCAGAGCTTTGGCAGAAGTAACTAAAGACGATTTTCTTACCGCAGTTATTCCTGCTGTAGAACATTTAGTAAAACAACAAAATGAAATCAATTTTCTATTAGTTTTAGATACCGATATTCAGAATTTTACTGCCGGTGCCTGGCTTGAAGATGCTTTATTGGGATTAAAACATCTCGGAAAATGGAACAGAGCGGCTATCATCACAGATTCTGACGAAATAATTACTTTCACCAACGGATTTAGTTATGTTGTTCCCGGAGAATTTAAAGGATTTAAAAAACTCGATTTTAATAAAGCCTTAAATTGGGTTGAAGGAAACATTGAGATCAAATAATCCCATTTAAAAAGTAAAAATATCATGTAAAAAGAGTCTTTTAATTATATTAAAGGCTCTTTCTTATTATTCAAACCATTTATAAAAAAGCAAGCCACAAATTCATGATCGTATATCTTGAATTTGTGGCTTTTATTTTTTGTTGTTTAATGAGAGATTAGTGTAAAACAAAAAAACATGAAATATAGTTAGTGATTGTATTCGATACCACTACTATCAGTAAGTTCTTTTTTTGCTTTACTAACTTTTGTAAATTGTTTGTAAGCTGCTGAAGCTAATAATGGGATAGCAAAACCTCCAATAAGGTTACCTACTTTATTTTGTCCTGCTTTTTTTAGTACAGCGCCAACTATAAGAGAACTAACTCCGGCGCAGGCAAGCTGTTTTGCAGAAAGGTTTGGTATTGTGTTATTTACTTTTTCCGGAGTAATTCCGTGCAATAATGGATCTATAAAATTTAAATTTTCCATACGTTTTCAATTTATTTAGTTATACTTTTTTATACAGATAGCTTATCACTATCGTTTTCGTTCACAATTTTTTCGATTTCGACTTTTTCCTTTTTAATAGCCTGTCTAAGCAAAGCAAAAAGGCTCATATAGACATTAGCCATAAAAACAAGCGAAAATCCTGCCAAAATGTAGCCACGCCAATCATTTAGCAAAAGTTTATAATTACAAAAGATTAAAAAAGCGATTGTGACATAATGGCTAAAACAATATTCGCAGGTAAAAAGATAAAAAGCCTTTCTGGACAAAATTGTCCTGTCATTTTTAGAATGTTTTACACACCATTCGCGAGGCTCCTTAAATATTTCTTCATGCGTTACAGTCCAGCTGATACAAGCTATCGGGATAGCCAGAACAAACAACCAGACGATTTGAATTGTTATATCCATCATACAAATTCATTTTATTAATCAATTTTAATTGGGTTAAAACCAATAATTTAAAATTACATTAATTGTATTAGGAAAGATTACATAGTTTTAATTTTTTATTATAAATTTTACAGCAAAATTCCATTTCAATATACAAAAAAATAACCGTTAAGTTTTTAAATCTTAACGGTTATCTATTTATAATATTTCATGATTTTTAGAAATTTTCCGGATTCGTACTCGGAAAAGGATCATGCGATACTTCGTCTAAATCTTCTTCTATATCTCTCAAATTCTCTTCATCTTCTGAATCATCATCATCAAGATCGCCGTCTTTCTCTACGGCATCATCCAAATCTTCCGGATCTTCATCGTTTGTTATTTGATCCTCATCATTAGTAATGGGTTCGCCGCCAGGATTATTTTCGTTTCTGTTATAATCATTTGTCTGGTGATTCACGTCATCTATAAATTCTTCCTGAATCTGGTATTTTTCATCCTGATTAGCATTTTCTTTGTCGATAAGAGTATCTAAGTCCTGATTAAAATCACGATTTTCCTGACCGTAATTTTGATTATTTGTATTTTCCATAGTTAATGTACTTTAGAATTAATTACTTTTTTGTTGTCGAAGGCTTCTTCGCATCTTTATCATTCGTTTTAGTCTCTTTTTTTGGAGAAGTCTCTTTTTTTGTAGCAGTTTCTTTTTTGTCTGTAGCCTTTGCACCAGAAGTGCTGCTTTTTTGATCTGTAGTTTTCATGATATTTTTTTTTAGTGATTCGTTATAGTACAAATCTACCAACTAAGAACTGCTGATTTCTTACAAAAAAAGACATTCTACTTGTATAATTAACAGCAAGTTATAATGTAAGTTTTTTTATTAATGATATAACTTTTTACGAGATATAAAAATCTATTTTCTTAAAAAGCAAATCAGTTAATTGTTGCTGATTATCAAATGTTTAAATGATGTAATTTTTGACAATAATCATGTAAGCTGTTGGTTATATTGTAAACTACATTTGTCAGGCTTGTTACAGTTTGTATTTCTCAATAACTACTTTATCAAATGAGAATAGAAGCTGTTTTTTAAATCATTTTAAAAATCCTAAACAACTATCAAAAAAATGAAAAATTCAAAGAAACCAAGTCAGGATCATGCTGATGAAAAACAAAGAGATTTAGAACTGAATAAGTCAAATGCTGACAATCAGTTTTTGACCACCAATCAGGGAGTGAAAATTAATGACAACAACAATTCACTAAAAGCAGGCGAAAGAGGCCCGTCTTTACTGGAAGATTTTATTCTTAGAGAAAAAATCACCCATTTTGACCACGAACGTATTCCGGAAAGAATCGTACACGCAAGAGGTTCTGCAGCTCACGGTTATTTTGAATTGTATGAGTCGATGGAGAAATATACAAAAGCTGGTTTTCTTAATGATAAAAGCATCAAAACGCCTGTATTTGTACGTTTTTCTACTGTTGCAGGTTCAAGGGGTTCAACTGATTTAGCGCGTGACGTACGCGGATTCTCGGTTAAATTTTATACACAGGAAGGAAATTATGATTTGGTAGGAAACAATATGCCTGTCTTTTTTATTCAGGATGCCATGAAATTTCCTGATTTAATACACGCCGTAAAACCGGAACCACATCACGAAATGCCTCAGGCAGCATCTGCGCACGATACATTTTGGGATTTTATTTCGCTAATGCCGGAATCGATGCACATGATTATGTGGGTCATGAGTGACAGGGCGATCCCGAGAAGTTTAAGAATGATGGAAGGTTTTGGAGTGCACACTTTTAGATTCATCAATAAAAATAATGAATCTCATTTTGTAAAATTTCATTGGAAACCTAAATTAGGAACGCATGGCGTTGCTTGGGATGAAGCACAAAAAATCTCCGGTAAAAATTCTGATTTTCACAGACAGGATTTATGGGAAGCCATTGAAGAAGGAAACTTTCCTGAATGGGAGTTAGGAGTGCAAATTATTCCGGAAGCCGACGAACACAAATTTGAGTTTGATCTTTTAGACCCAACCAAATTAATTCCGGAAGAATTAGTTCCCGTGCAAATTATTGGTAAAATGGTACTGAATAAAAATCCGGATAACTTTTTTGCAGAAACAGAGCAGGTTGCTTTTCATCCGGGACACGTAGTGCCTGGAATCGATTTCTCGAATGATCCATTATTACAAGGAAGATTATTCTCTTATACAGATACACAATTATCAAGATTAGGAAGTCCTAATTTTCATGAAATCCCAATCAATCGTACAGTTGCGCCGATGCACAACAACCAGCGTGACGGGCACATGCGTCAGGAAATTCCAACCGGTCGTGTGAGTTATCATCCTAATTCATTAGGCGGAGGTTGCCCATTTCAGGCAAAAATAGATGAAGGAGGTTTTAGTAGTTTCAACGAAAGAATTGATGCCCAGAAAGTTCGTGCAAGAAGCGAGAGTTTCTCAGACCACTTTAGTCAGGCAAAACTTTTCTTTAACAGTCAAACGCCAATAGAGCAAAATCATATTGCAGACGCATTGTCTTTTGAATTAGGAAAAGTAGAAACAAAAGCCATCAGAGAACGTATGTTGGGACTAATTTCTCAAATCGATAAAAATCTGGCAGCAAAAGTAGCCAAAGCATTAGGTATGACTGTGCCAACCGAATTAGAGCAACCAATTAATCACGGTGTTGGAGCTGATGATGACGGAAAGCAAGAACCTAAAGAAGTAAAACAATCTATTGAAAATTCAGATGCTTTAAGCATGTTGAAAAATCCAACTATTTCGAATACTATTGCAACAAGACAAGTGGCTTTTTTATGTGCAGAAGGTGTAAATGCCGAATCGGTAAAAAACATGAAAATGGCCTTAAAGGATGCCGGAGCAAAAGCAGTAATTATTGCCCCGCATTTAGGAACCATTGTATCAGAAGAAGGTCTGGAAATAGCTGTAGATCAGAGTTATCTTATTGCCGCTTCGGTATTGTTTGATGCTGTATTTGTTCCTGCAGGAAAAGGAATCCTGGCGCTTAAAAACAAAAAAGAAGTTGGCGAATTTATAAAAGACGCTTACCACCACTGCAAGTTTATCGCAGCTGAAGGTCAGGGTGTTCAGGTACTTCCGTTAAAAGATGATGTTCAAAAAGATGCGGGAATTTTAACCAGCGAAAAAATAGGAGATAAGGCTTTGGCTACTTCTTTTATAAAAGCAATGGGAAGACACCGTTTCTGGGAAAGAGAAGAATTATTAAAAAAAGAATAATTCTTTGATTTGATGAAATTTATTACATAGAAAAAGGAGTTTTATAAGAATTGATGTTTCTATGTGTTTTAATTTTCTCGCAGATTTGGCAGATTTAGCAGATTTTATTCTAAGAAACTAAAAAGTAATATGCTGTTAAAGAAAAAGTTTATTTTTTAATACTTTGAATCGTAATTTCAAGTATAAAAAAATAAAAAATAAAAAAGAATCTGCTCAATCTGCGAGAAAAAAATTAAAAATAAAAACCAAAAAAATTACTGAGATGTAATTTCTAATAAGCAGTAAATGAAAAAATTTTTCTACCATAACAGTTTGTCAATTGTGTTTCTGTTACTTTTTATCGGCGCCTTTATAGGTCAGGTATTTTTTGGTATTGAAGAATATAACAAAGAGCTTTTAGAAAACGGTGGTCATGCAGTTACGATGAGTAATTATCTGACCACCGGACATTTCATTGAAGCTACTTTCGAAAACTGGGAAAGTGAGTTTCTGCAAATGGCTTTGTTGGTATGGCTGACTATTTTTTTAAAACAAAAAGGATCATCAGAATCTAAAGGTTTTGATGGAGATGAAGCAGTAGATCGTGAACCTTCTGCACAACGAAAAGGTGCGCCATGGCCGGTTAAAAAAGGAGGAATTTGGCTTTATCTATATAAAAACTCATTAACAATCAGTTTGTTTTTGTTGTTTTTCGCTTCTTTTATACTTCATTTTTATGGAAGTTTAAAAGACGAAAATACCATGAATATCTTAAAAGGAAATCCACCACTTTCTATCATGGATTATTGTAAGGAATCAAGATTTTGGTTTGAATCTTTTCAGAATTGGCAAAGCGAATTTCTTTCCGTTTTTGCTATTATTGTTTTGTCTATTTTTTTACGGCAAAAAGGCTCTTCACAATCTAAACCTGTAGACGCACCTCATAGCGAAACAGGAGAATAAATAAGTATAATTAATTATGTAATAATATGGCTTCAGAAAAAGTAATAGCGTGTTGCGAGGCTTTAATAAAGAAAAATTGGACCATTAGTTTTGTAGAAAGTGCCTCGGCAGGAAAATTAAGTTATGAATTTTCTACCGTGATCAATTCAGGTCAAATCCTGATTGGCGGAATGGTTTGTTATCATACTTCAATGAAAGAAGATTTACTTTTAATTCCGCAGGGAACAATTCAAAAACATACTGCAGAATCAGCCATTGTTACCAAGTTAATGGCACAAAATTTTCATCGATATGTTATGTCTGATGTTTGTGTTGCCTTAACAGGACTTACAACGCCGGGTGGAAGCGAAACACGAACTAAACCCGTAGGAACTATTTTTATTCATATTATTTTTCCGGATAAGCAAATCTCCAGACAATTTACATTTAAAGGAAAACCTGAAAGTATCGTTGATCAGGCTATTGATGCAGTTTCAGAATTAATTTTGGAAGAAGTTCAAATTTAAAAGCAATACAATTTTAGGACTATAAATACGTTAAAAAATGTAATGCAGCAAAATTTTAACCGATTAAAAAGGCTACATTTACCACGATGTCATAATTGTGTTTTTTACATTACTTATGGCATTAATTAAATAGCATATCGTTCGAAAACAATTTATATTACCACAATCTTCAATGACTAATAATTTAGATCCTACTATAACTGTTGATTTTTTAGATAATTTAAAAAATCAAACAGCAACAGCACATAAAAAGCTCGAAAGTCTTCCGGTTTCAGCATCTATACTTTCTCCTCAAATGAAAATAGCTGATTATTGTCTTTACTTATCGTTGATGTTTGATGTGCATTACAGCACTCAGGAGATTATTTTTCCTTTATTAAAAAATCATATTACAGATTTATCAGAAAGAGAAAAAACGCAGCTTATTGAAAAAGATCTTTCTTTTTTAAAATGCACAAAACACGACACAGTTTCGGTTTTTAGTAAGCAGGATATAGATGTTCCTTTTGCACTGGGGATTATGTATGTCATAGAAGGATCTACGCTTGGCGGACGTTTTATTTTAAAAAATATAGAAACAATTCCGGGATTAGATCAGCAGGAAGGCGTTTCGTATTTTACGGGCTATGGCAATAAAACAGGCAGTTATTGGAAAACTTTTCTCAATCAGCTTACTGCTTACGAACAACAGCATAACTGTCAGGCCGAAATCATACAAGGTGCTGTTTATGCTTTTGATAGTATTTACAACCATTTTTTAAATAGCGTCGAGAATGAAAATTAAGGATATTGTTAATCGTGATTTGGTCACGCTAACAAACTGTGAACATGAACCTATACATATTCCGGGAAGTATACAGCCTCACGGTTTTTTGCTTGGAATAAATCTGGATTGGCAAATTGAATTTTGTTCAGCGAATATTAATGTATTTCTCGATTTGGTTTATGAAGACGTATTAGGTCATAAATTCAGTAAAATATTTGGGGCACCAGCACAAAAAGAGCTTTATGATTACGTACACAATCAAAAACAACAACTTGTTTTTCCGCTTGAGGTACAACTAAAAGAAGTAGCATTTCAGATCACCATACATAAATCAGGTGCGATTTACGTTCTTGAAGCAGAACCACAATCTACAGGAAGAGAACAATTGGCAGATATTTATGCACAGACGATTCAGTTTGTGTCTAATATGAACAATACAAGGTCATTAAAAGAGTTATGCGCACTTGTTGCAGAGGGAACAAGAGAAATAACAGGCTATGACCGTGTCATGATTTATCGTTTTGATGAAGATTATAATGGTGAAATTTTTGCTGAAAACTGCAGAGAAGATCTCGAGCCATTTTTAGGACTTCATTATCCGCATACTGATATTCCGGTTCAGGCCAGAGAATTATATATGAAAAACCTATTGAGACTTATTGTTGATATTGGTTATGAAGCGGTTCCTATTTTTACCATAGATGACAAGGAAAATAAAAATCTTGATTTGAGTCTTTCAAGCCTTAGAAGCACATCGCCTATTCATGTTGAATATCTTAAAAATATGGGAGTTGGTGCAACGCTTACTATTTCGCTTATTCATCATGACAGATTGTGGGGACTTATTGCCTGTCATCATTATTCGCCTAAAAACATTTCTCCTGAAATTAGTTTGGCGGCCAAACTTCAGGGACAATTTATTACTTCTCAAATCGATTTAAGACAGTCGAATGATGAATATGAAATTGCACGTAAAACAAATAAAGCCCTGGAACGATTAACAGCTTTAAATATCCCATTAGAACATGAATCTTTTGAAATTATTTGTGCTAATCCTGAATTGCTAAAACTTTGTAATGCTACAGGAGTTTCTATTTGTATAGGAAATAAAATGTATAAAAACGGCATAACTCCATCTAATCAGGAAATTGATAAGATCATTCTAAGCATGCGTGATAAGGAGTACGGAAAAACATTCAACACCAATAAAGTAAGCAACTTTGTACCGGATCTGGAGAGTTATGAAGATGTATCCGGAATAATTTATTATGCCTTAGGCAATGGCAATAATATTATCTGGTACAGACCGGAAACTGTTGCTGTAATTAATTGGGCAGGAGATCCTGAAAAAGCGATTATTATAGATAGTAAAGGACTGCATCCTCGAAATTCATTTAATTTATGGAAGCAAATCATAAAACATCAAAGTAAAGCATGGTTGCAACCGGAACTAAATGCAGCAGCAACTTACGCGCATTCTCTTCATAATCAGATTATCATGTTATTGCTTAGTGAAGAAGAAGAGAAATACCGAAATCTTAGTGATGTATTGAAAGAAACAAATCTGGAACTGGAAAATATTAACTGGATTAGTACGCACGATTTACAGGAACCTCTACGTAAGATTCAGTTTATTACTTCGAAAATATTATCAGATACAAATGATATTCCTTCCGTAGCCGTGATAGATTCGTTACAGCGAGTGACAAAATCGGCTAACCGAATGCAGAATTTATTGATCGATATCCTGAAATATACCCGAATAAAACATACCAAAGAATCTCTTCAAAAAGTAAATCTTAATACTATTATGGAAGAAACTTTGCAGGATATGAAAGAGATAATTCACGAAAATAAAGCAACTTTTGAGTGCGAAAATCTTCCAGATGTTCATGCTGTTCCATTTTTAATGAAGCAGCTGTTTTCTAATATCATGCAAAACTCATTAAAATATGCTTCTTTAAACAGGCTTCCTGTTATAAAAGTAACAGCTTCAAAAGAACCCGAAATCAATGAATATTCTAATAAAGTATATTGTAATTGGGTAACTTTTAGTGATAACGGTATTGGTTTTGAACAGCAATATGCCGAATCTATTTTTAAAATATTTACCAGATTGCATACGCTTGAAAAATACGATGGATCAGGAGTTGGACTCGCTTTGTGCAAAAAAATTATGCAAACCTGCAACGGAAATATCCGTGCTGTTGGTAAACTGAATGAAGGAACAGAAATTACTATTTATTTTCCTTGTGATCCGAATGACTCTTTGATTCCAAATTGATTTTAATGATTCAGATGGCAGAAAACTAATAAAAATAAAAGTCGTAAAAGTAATGCCTTTACGACTTTTGTTTTTTAGATTATTTGCGACTATAAAGTGAAGAACCATTCCTAATTGATTTTTTACTCAATTCTCCTTTCTCGTATAAAGCATCTAAAATGTCCATTGCTTCAGCATAAGATAGATCCAGAATTACGGCATATTCTTTTGGAGCTAAAGTGGGATAAATTTCAAAAAGAGCTAACGAATTTTTAGCTATAAATGGTTTCTTTTTGGCTTCAGGATATAAGGCCAATAAAGCATTTTCGTACGAAGTATAAGGTTTAGAACCATAAACCGTTAGCTGATTATTATTTCCGTCAGAAAAAAATAAAGTTGGAAAACCTCTTACACCCAGGTTTTTTGCATAAGTTAAATCTTCGTGAAAAAGAGTTTTTGCCTTTCCTTCATAATCAGTTTTTAGTTTATTAATGTCAAGACCGGCAAGTTGCGCAGACTCTGCAATGTTTTCCCATTTTGCAATATTTTTTTTTTCGAGATACAATTTCTCACGTAGCATTCGCATAAAAGTAATTGCTTTTTCTTTGCTCTGAATTTGCGCTGCTTTCACGGCGATACAAGACGGATACGAAGATTCCAGCGGATCTTCTATCCATACATTTCCATCAATAGGCATTTCGTAATGCAGACTTGCTTCATCCCAATGATGGGCAACATCTGAGGGTTTGCTTATTCCGCCGCTGTTGTAAGACCAATCGGCTAGGAGACCACCCATTCGGTAATCAATATCAATGTACGCGCCATATTCCAGTTTTAGTTTTCGCAATTGCGGTTCAATTCCCCAACACGAAGAGCAAATGGGATCTGTGTAATACACTATTTTTACAGGTTTATTTTCTGTGGCAATAGTGCCTCTTTCATTAAGTTTTTCGTCAATCGGTATTTCGCAAGTTCCGGTTTCGGGATCGCACAATAACGGATTTATTTTGTTTTCGTTCATTTTAGTGATAATTTGCGATTGACAGCTGCAACTGAAAATCAGGATGAATAATAGCGACAGTATTTTCATAAATCAATGTTTTAAATTTACTGGTCGGTTTTTAATTTTATAAATTTACTGCAAACTTCGCTCATCTTTACTCACAAGTCAATTAGTCTAAAAAATATGACTACAGAAAATAAATCAGAAAAAGAAAATGAATGTCCTGCAGAAGGGCTTCTAAAATTGTTGTCCGGAAAATGGAAACCGCAGATTTTTTTATTGGCTGTTAATGGTCCTTTACGCTTCAACGGACTTTTGCGAGATATAAAAGGCGCTAACAAACAATCTATCGCGGTTGCTCTTCGCGAGCTGGAAGATTTTGGTATTTTAAACAAAAATGTGATCAAACTGAAACCTCTTCATATCGAATATAATTTATCTGAAAAAGGAAAATCTTTAGTTCCGATTTTTAAGCAATTGGAGTTTTTTTTGGAGAAATAAATTCTACGCAACTTAGATTTAAACAATAATTTGAAATGACTATAATACAAAAAATTAAGCGCCTTTATGACCTTTCAGAAAATCAAAATTATGGATTTTCAGAAGCTGAGATTCTTGAACTGGAAAAGAAATTAGAGATAACACTTCCGGCAAAACTTAAAGAATATTATCTGGAATTGGGAAAAGAAGAAAATCTAAATTACTCTTTTAACAGGCTTTTGAAACCAGAGAGTGAAATTGGTTTTTCAGACGATGGATATTTGGTTATTTACGAAGAAAGCCAAGTTGTAGCATTTTGGGGAATCAAAAAAGAAGATTTCAAACTGGATAATCCGCCGGTATATGGCAATTATGATACAATTGAAAAATCGGACTGGGAAATTGAAACCCAAAATACTGAGATTTTTTTTCTTTTTATGGCTGTTTTTAATGGCACTTTGGGTGGACTAAAATATAACGGAAATTATTTTGGTACAATTGATTCAGACATTGTAAAGTTTGTTGAGCAAAACTGGATCTTAATACCGGATATAAGTCGTGATAATCAAAAAGTATATACTGAAGATTACAATGAGCTGATCAGTTTTTCTTTTGATCAAGATAATAATTGCACGGCAGCTTTTATAGGAACAAGCCATCAGGATCGTTTCGATAGTATTTTAGAGAATTTAGATATTGACTGGTCTTATCTTTCGTATGATGATGACGAGGAATATGAAGAAGAGTAATGGTAATAAATATTATTTTAATAAGAAGGAAACTTTCAAAATAAATATCAAACACACCATTAAACAAGAAAAATGATGAAAAAGCTATTTTTAATTTTACTGTTGTTATTACAAATATCTACAATCTTCGGACAAAACCAAAGTGAAGACCCTTCATCAAAAAAAATTATTGGAACGTGGTACATGGATCAAAACCGGGATACGAAATGGGTTTTCAGTCAGGATGGAAAAGTATATAATTATGATAAAAATGCTTTTAAAGTAATGTATCACTATACCATTTCGCATTCCTGTCAAAATTATTCATCTGATACTATTGAATTTATAACATTAATGGACAAAGACGGAAATGAATTTTGTTTTAGGATTAATGGATTAAATGTGAATAAAAATGGCATATTATCACTTACTAAAATGGATAATATGGAGTTACTATTATTTGTAAACAATACTGATGTCATAGTAAGGAAGTAACATTTAAAAATAAACTGTTAATAGTCTAGTTGCTAAAAATGAAAATACCTTTAATCTTATTTGTGTTGTTTTTAATAACAATTGTTTCCTGCAAACGAAATACTGCAGACACTATCTATTCCGTTTCCTACAGCATCGAAAATGGAGCTAAAGGTGCTGCCAGTTCAAGTCTTTTAATCTCAAAAGATTCGACAAAGTACCTATGGGCAAATTATAAGGAAACAAAAACAAGATCTGAAGTTACATCCAGCGATACATGGAAAAAAATAATAAATAGTATAAAGTTGGTAGATTTTAAGCGTATTAATAATGGTAAACGACGTATTCAGTATGATGGTTCAGATATTGTAATTACAATAAATGCAGATAAAGAATATAAATTGATCAATGGAGAAGAAGATTCAGTAAATTATACTAAAATAAAACCTTTAGAAATATTACTGAAGCAAGAGTATAAAAAATTAGATTCTTTAGCATTACATCTTTAATTAATAAAAAAATGAAGCAATTACAATTAATATTCCTGACAATCACATTTGCTAATACAGTTCAATCTCAAACCATTAAAGATTGTGCGAGTTGTTTGTCTAAAACAATAAAGCAGGAACAAATAGAAAACTTAAGCATAGACGAATTGCGTTTTCTTACCAACGATTTATACGCCCGAAAAGGATATAAATTCAAAAGTGGTGAGATAGACAATTACTATTCTAATAAAAAATGGTATAAAGCAATCAATGACAATGAGAAAATTGTTTACAACACAATTGAACAGCAAAACTTACAATTCTTTAAACAAAGAACGGCTGAACTTAAAACAGATCGTGATCAATTAATGAATGAATTAAAAACATTTAAAGCGGCATTAATTGCCAATGATAAAATTGCTTTAAAAAATAAATATTCATTTACAGCACAGAACGAGCAATACAAAAATATTACTGAAGCCTTAACAAAAATAAATCTTGAGGATGTAAACTGGCTAAAACAGATAGGTTTATATAGCGTAACTATTGATAACGGTGATTATGTAATGGCGTATGAGCTAAAAATAGAAAAGCATCATATAACCGTACTATATAGCAGCAGAGGAGGATCTGATATTGGCGAAGCTTTATACCCAAGTGAATTCTCTGATGAATTTTCTTTCTGGTGGGAATTTGAATGGAAAAATGACACACTGAAATTCATAAAAATGAATGTAGCGGGCTAGAGAATAGATTTTTTTTTTGATAATTTAGAAAATGAAAATTTCTAAAAAATAACTTGTAAAATGTGGTTTCATAAATTTACTTTTTTCGACAAACAACCGGGATTGACTGAACCTTTTTTGGATGATTTTTTTACAAAACCGTTTTCAGAAGAAGAATTTAGTTTATTTCCTGATATCGAAAGCTTATATCCCAAAGGCAAAACTTCTGAGCATTTCCCTATTCCACAGCAATTAAGACTTCCCGAAGAGTTTATTTCGCTTTTGCGATATTCAAACGGAGGAGGTATTATAAACGGCGAACGCGAATTTGGTTTTTTCTCCCTCGAAGATATTAGGCAAATGTATATTGCTTACGGGTTCCCCATTTGGGCGCCGGCATTTCTTCCGATCGCGTTTAATGGCGGCGGAAAATTTTATGCGTATGATCTTAGACAAAAAGAAGGTTTTCCGATCATTGTCGTTCCGGCCGGAAATATCGGTTACAATGATGATTGCTGGGTTTTATTAGGCCATACGCTTGAAGAAGTTTTGAGTAAAACCACAAATGTAGAAGATGAATTAGATGCGGTTTAATTTAATTAAAAAAGAAATAAAAAAAACATAAAATGTCAAACGCAGAAAACATTATAGACGAAATATCAACTTTTCTGGATAAATTTTCTTTAAAGAAAAACAAGCTGACAAAAGATGATTTAATCAATTTTATCGAAGAAAAATGGGCAGAAGCCGATGAGGAAAAATTCAACATTTATCAGGCTTACATTATAAGCGGTAGAATGATTAACGAATATATTTGGGCTAATGATTTTGATAATATGATGCGATGGCTTGAAACAAGTGATCTTCATTCAGCTTCAGATAGAAATCCCAATTATATTAAAAATTATTACAAAGGACAATGTTGTTTAGAATGTGGTAATGAAGAAAAAGCACTTGAGTATTTATTTTTGTGTTACAATGAAAATCAGGATTATATATTTACAAGAGCTCCATTTTGTTATGAATTTTTCAATAAACATTTAGAAAATCCTCGTGCACTTATGAAGCAAGATGATAACGACGAAAGTGATGATGATGATTTTTTAGATGCAGTTGAATTAGAACAATGGAATTCTTTTTTTGGTACAGAAGAGTTTATTCAATTAGAGATTTTAGCAGACAATGATGATGAAGAGGAAGAAGTAGAAATTACTGAAGAGCATGAAAATGGAATTGAATATCTCAAAGAAAATCAAAAGAAAATACTCGAAAGCATTTTGCAGGAATTGCTTAAAGTATATCCAGATTGGCAAAAAAGATATGATTACAGCGAGGCAGATAAACCTGATTTTATGCCAGATATAAAACAAATTAGTGATTTTGCTGATTTAATTTCGCCAACGTCAATTTACATAACATCTGTTTTTAAAGATGACTTGCCGTATATTGGCTTTCTTTTCTCATGTTCATGGGATCGTGAGCATGGGTTAGGGCTAATGATGCATAAAGAAAGAATTATAGAAATTGGGGGTGCAGATACAGCGTTTTTAACCTGGATTGCAGAAGAAGATAAAGAGAAATAAGAGTAAGCGGAAAAAGCTTTGCATAAAATTGAATTACCTTTAGAAAACAACAACATAAAATCATCAATATGTCTCTATACAAATTCGACGAAGTTTTAAATGATTTAATGGATTATTTCATTTTAGGCGATCCGGATTATTTATTGCAGTATAAAACTGAAAATAATTTGCCTGATGATTTACTCACGGAATTTACTACAGAAGAAACCGGAGATCAGGTTGTAGAACAAGGAGTAATGGTACCGATGATAGGAATTGAAAATCATCCGTACACCATATATTTCAATCTTTCGGTTGAAACTCCGGAGCTTTTAAAACCAGGAAATGAAGTTCAGCATCAGCGTGACGGATATTGCTTAAAAGTAGTAAACGGACGAATTTACCTTTATACAATTCCTTATCTAAGAAATTTTATAACACCAACAGTCGAAGCATTAAAGAAATTCAAAAATGCAACGATCGAATTACCAAATGGCTGGTATACAGTTGCTGTTTTAGCGGGATTAACAAAACAGCTTACGGAAATAGAAACAGTTTCGGGCGAAATAAAAGAATTTGAAAGCATGGAACCCACTTTTGAATTTGTTTTGAAACCTTCAGATGAAAAACCAGATTATACAGCAGATTATAATTATCCGTTTAAAGTGGAAGTATAATTTATAAAAACTATTTTTAATATTACTAATGAAGTTGTTGTAGCTTTAGCTGAATAATGCTGGTTCACAATATAAAAGATAGAGGATAACACCTCAAAAGATAATAATATGAAAATGTACATTTTAGTAAAACAGAATGTTCCTGATAAATTGGTCCCTGTAATTACGGCGCATGCTTCTCTAGCCTGTTTTAGGAAATTTGAAGATAATGAAAACATGCAAACCTGGATCAACGGAATCTTTAAAAAGGTGGTTTGCGTTGTTTCTGAAACAGAATTTAAAAATGCACAAAAAGAAGGAGACCATATTGTATTAACTGAATCGGCTTTGGATAATCAGGAAGTTTGTGCAGCATTTGTACCAAGAGAAGAATATCCAAAAATGTTCAAATTCTTTAGGATGTGGACACCACAAGATAATTTATGATAATGAATAACGAAATAACAATAGAAGAAATCAGAGAAAACACCTTTTTTTGGAAGTTTTATTTATGCTGGTTCAGAGGCTTTGATGAAAAAGAAGAGCTTAACATTGATGAAGCAGTTGAGGTGATCAAAACCAATGAAACCGATTTTTATAATTGGGAAAGGCAATTTTTTAATCATGAATCGATAGAAGAAAACCCGAGATACTTTACAGGCAATCTCACAGAAAATCTAAATTTTGCCGTTGAATTTCAGGAATACGAAATCAATTTTTTCCTGAACGATATCTATATTGGCAATTTAGGGGGGCATTTTGAGGCATGGTTTCTAACATTAGATGAACTGTTGGCTTTTGCAAAAAATCCAGTTTTCTTTTTGCTTCTTGTACCGATGACAGGAATACAAGAAAATCAAAGATCGGTTTTGAAACCAATTATTGCAAAACATCTGGAAGCTATTCCGGGATTTGAATTGCATTCGGAATACATTGCCAATTGTATTTTAAATGGTTTAGTAATGGAATCTTCGTTTCAGGAAACAGCTGGAACGGGTATAACAAATAATGAAAATCACAGCGTAAGGAATATAATAAAATATCCTCGCTATCAGGAAGATGTAACAGAGATAAATAGAATTCTTAGATCCTGAAAAAAATAAATTAGTGACGTAGTGCCTTGATGGCTAATCTTTCGTATTAAACTTTTATTAACAAAAACTAAATCTTCATTAGTTTATATTTGTAAGGCAAATTTAATTTTAAGCCTTCGCCAAATATGAAAATCCACGCTTTTAAAATCGTTACTTTTTTATTCTTTGCTTTTTCAATTGCAGGATACAGTCAAAATGTAAAGCTGATGAATATTGATCAGCTGAATGAAAGAATCGAAAAAGGAAAAGACAGTATTTATGTAGTGAACTTTTGGGCAACGTGGTGTGCGCCCTGTATAAAGGAATTGCCTCATTTTGAAAAGTTAAACGCAGAATTTAAACCAGAAAAATTGGCTGTATTATTGGTAAGCGTTGATTTCAAATCAAAATTAAATTCGGCTGTAATTCCTTTTGTGAAAAGAAAAAACATAAAAAGTCAGGTTTTTTTATTGAATGAAAGCGATCCGCAACAATATATCGACCGAATCGAAAAATCCTGGTCAGGAAGTATTCCGGCAACACTTTTTATTAAAGGAGATAAAAGAAAATTTATCGAATCTGAATTTACGTACGAACAATTATTAACCGAATATAAAAAACTATAAATTATGCAAAAGTTCATTACCACAGTTACGATACTAGTATTTAGTATTTTATTTGCTCAGGCGCAAACTGCCACGCTTAAAGCCGGGCAAACCGCTCCTGATTTTAAATTGAAAAATGTTGATGGCAAAGAAGTTTCTTTTGCCAGTTACCCAAAAGCAAAAGGTTTTATTGTTGTTTTTACTTGTAATACGTGTCCTTATGCAGTAGCATATGAGAAAAGAATAATTGAGCTGGATAAAAAATTCAAACCGCAAGGATATCCTGTAATTGCTATTAATCCAAATGATCCTGAAGCTTCTAAGGCAGATGCTTATGATAAAATGCAGCAATTGGCAAAAGATAAAAAATATCCTTTTCCATATCTATTCGATCAGGGACAAGTAGTTACAGACCAATATGGGGCAAAACATACACCGCAACTTTTTATTGTTTCTAAAACAGCAAAAGGAAATATTGTAGAGTATGTAGGCGCAATCGACAACGATCCTGAAGGAACTAAAACAGAGAAAACAAAATATGCCGAAGATGTTATTGCTGCCTTAAAAACCAATCAAAAACCGGCTATAACTGAGACGAAAGAAATTGGTTGTACGGTAAAAAGAAAAGCGAAAGCATAAGGTTTTATGTTTTGATACAAAGAAACACCACTGAAAAAGTGGTGTTTTTTTGTTTATAATTTTCTTCAAAGTGTTCCAAAGGAACAAATCATATTGTAGAGATAGATTTTAATCCATCATACGCGCAATTTGTCAATTTCGAGGAACGAGAAATCACACTCGTGCTCTACAATTTTATCACCGCTTCGTAGACAAACACAAACCAATTAATTTTAAAACAAAAAAAGACTGTCTCAAAAAGGACAGTCTCTATTATACATTTACAAACTTTTTAGTTTTTTCATAAAGACAGGAAAAACTTCGTTTAGCTCCTCAAAAAGAGGATTCTTTCGATGCTTTAATTTTATTTCGCTAAACAATTTCAGGCCAAGTGCAAATTGTGTCGCTTCGTTAGAATCTTCAAAAATATTTTTATCTTTAATTCTTTCTATAATACTAAATATTTCGTCGTGATTGTCAAATTGTATTCCCAATTCCTTTGCCGGTTCGGTCGTGCCGTTGGCATATTCTTTTAGACTTAATGTCAGATAGTATTTATTTGATCTCTTTTCCATGTGATTTTATATTATAGTTATTTCAACCATTTTTCTACAATGGTTTTAAAGGTCTCTTTATACTGTTCACCAACAGTTATTTCGGTTTTATTTATGAATATGGAATTTTTACTTATTGCATTTATTTTTTCGAGTGAAACAATAAAGGAACGATTGATTCGCATAAATTTTGATGCAGGCAGTTTTTCTTCCAGAGCTTTAAGAGAGATTAAAGACATAACTGATTTTTGAGTGTCTTCAAGATGCACTTTTACATAATCTTTCAGACTTTCGATGTATAAAATATCTTTTAAAGAAATTCTAACCCATTGATATTCTACCTTCAGGAAAATAAATTCGTCATCGGCCGTGACAGAAGGAAACTGATTTGCAGCTTCTTCAGACATTTGAAGAACTTTGTTTGCTGCGCGCAAAAACTCTTCATAACTAAAAGGTTTTAAAAGATAATCTACAGCATTCACCCTGTAACCTTCAATAGCATAATGGTTATATGCGGTCGTGAAAATAATTTTAGGCAATGGTCCCGGTTGTTCCTGCAAAAGTCTGGCCAGTTCCATACCTGTTAAATTGGGCATGTTGATATCCAGAAAAACAATATCAGGTTGTTGTTCGCGTATCAGGCTCATTGCTTCAACTGCATTATCGCAGCTGCAGGTTAATTCTAAAAAAGGAGTTTGTTCTATAAATGTTTCCACAAGTCTTAATGCGAGTGGTTCATCATCTACTGCTATACATTTTAGTACCATCATTGTTCTAATGTTATTTGCAGATTTACTTTGTATTTACCGTTTTGGTCAACACCACATGTCATAATATGATTATTGGGGTAAATTAAGTGCAGCCTGCGTTTTGTATTCGTTAATCCAATTCCGCCCTGATCTGTTGTTGAGGTTTTTTCAAAGAAAGTGTTTTCAACTTCAAATTCAAGATTGTTTTCTTTTTGTCTGAGTTTAATATGTATTTCGCTTTTATCAGTAGCATGTACGCCGTGTTTAAAAGCATTTTCTACTAAAGGTAACAACAACATGGGAACAATTGGGTAATCGTGTATTTTTTCGGGAATATCAGTTGTTATTGTTAACTTGCTATTGGCGCGAAGCTTCATTAAAGCTATAAAATCTTTCATAAAATCAGCTTCTTTTAATAAAGTAGTTCTTTCGCCTTCGGTACTGTAAAGTAAGTAGCGCATCATACGGCTTAAAGTATGAAGTGCTTTACGCGAATCTTCAATATTGGTATAAGTAAGCGAATAAATACTATTGAGTGAATTAAAAAAAAAGTGCGGATTTATCTGTGCTTTTAACATTGCCAGTTCGGCCATTGTTTTATCCTGTTCCAGCTTTTGTTTGTGTTGTGCCGCTTTTTGCCAGTGGTGTAACATGGCCCAACTGGTACTAATACCCAGAACCAATAAGGTAAGCATGAAGACGTAATTGTCAAAATAAGGATTTCTATATTTTTTAAATCCTAAAACCAAACTGATTTTAGTATGAAGGTCTGTTTGTGAAGTAAAAAAATATGCAATAAGCTGCATGACAAAGATCATAAGGAAAGCCCAAAACAAAAACGGAGATGTATTGTCTTTGATTATTGTTTTTGGAACCATGATTTTGGCATTAGAATAAAATATAATAATAAGCAAAATCAATACAATCATCTGCCATAACCAAAATACAGGCGGTAGGATTACATTCCAGGTAATAGGGATGTAAAATAACATTATAAAACCCAATAACAGCCAGGCAAGGATATGTAATCCGGTGAAAATGTATGGTTTAAAAAAAGTTGGTGACATTTTATTTTATGATTTTGTGACAATATTACATTATATTTATAAAAGATATAAAACCAATCGCCCAAAATAGAGTCAGAACCCGTAAAAACCATCTTAGAACCGACGAGCATATGATAAGATGTCGTGTTTATCGTAAATAAAGTTCTATCGGTTCTTATGTGATATCTATCGATTGTTTCTTGCGCTCCGTCTATTGATAATTTTTTGTTTGTTATATTTTAGTTCTTTTGTTTCGATATAAATTGATAATTACACATTTTTCACAATGAATAAGCAATCCTTTTTAAGCATTCTCGCAGTAGCTGTTATTATCGCATCATGTGGTAATAAAAATGATAAATCGGCTCAGGCCGGAGGTGCACCTCAGGTAAAAGAGTATAAAACGCTGGTTTTAGAGACAAAATCAGCTACACTAAACGCAGACTATCCCGCAAGTATTCAGGGACAGCAAAATATAGAAATCCGCCCAAGAGTAGAAGGCTATATCGATAAAATTTTCGTAGATGAAGGTGCAGTAGTAAAGACCGGACAGCCATTGTTTAAAATCAGCGCACCTGAATATGAGCAGCAAGTTCGTACAGCGACAGCAAGTATAAAAAGTGCTCAGGCAGATTTAAGTTCAGCAAAACTGGCCGTAAATAAAGTAAAACCACTTGTAGAAAAAGGAATTATTAGTAAATACGATCTTGAATCGGCCCAATATACTTATGAGTCGGCTTTGGCGGCATTGGCTCAGGCAAATGCAGCTTTGGTAAATGCAAAAACCAATCTGGGTTACACTACAGTTACAAGTCCGGTAAATGGAGTTGTGGGTTCGATTCCTTTTCGTTTAGGAAGTTTGGTAAGTTCTAACACTACTGAACCTCTTACAACAGTTTCCAGTATAGGAAATGTTTTTGCTTATTTTGCAATGAACGAAAAAGCCCTTCTTAACTTTACCAAAAGTGGTTCTGGAACTTCATTAGCAGAAAAAATCAAGCAATTACCGGCGGTTTCGCTTTTACTTTCAGATGGCTCAACTTATCCTGAAAAAGGACGTATTGAAACCGTAAACGGATTAATCAATACCGAAACCGGTTCCGTAAATATAAGAGCCCGTTTTCCCAATTCAAAAGGAATTATCAGAAGCGGAAGCAGTACAACAGTGCGAATCCCGAATGAAGTTAAAGATGCAATATTAGTTCCTCAGAGTGCGACATTCGAACTTCAGGATAAGATTTTTGCAGTGACGGTAGGAAAAGACGGAAAAACTAAAAATGTCAACATTACCGTACTTGAAAATACGGCAGGTAATTATTACGTGGTAACAAGCGGTTTAAAAGCAGGAGACCAGATTGTATTAGAAGGAGTTGCTGCGTTAAAAGACGGAAGCGAGATTAAAACTCATAATGAAAGTGCAGAATCAGTATATGCCGACTTAAAATAAGAAAAAAATGTTTAAAATATTCATACAAAGACCTGTTCTTTCGACAGTAATATCTGTTATTATTGTCATTTTAGGTGTTTTAGGCCTCGTTGAGCTGCCTATCTCTCAATATCCGGATATTGCTCCGCCAACTGTAAACGTTTCGGCAAGTTATACCGGAGCCAATGCTGATGTGGTACTTAAAAGTATTGTAATTCCGCTTGAAGAGCAAATTAATGGTGTAGAAAACATGACGTACATGACTTCTACAGCAACCAATGATGGAAATGCATCGATAAAAATCTTCTTTAAAGTAGGAACAAATCCCGATTTGGCAGCAGTAAATGTTCAAAACAGGGTTTCCAGAGCAACTAGTTTATTACCTGTAGAGGTAACTCAGGCAGGGGTAACGGTAACAAAGAGTCAGAGTAGTAACTTGTTGATCTTCTCTTTATACAGTGATGATCCGGCTTACGATCAGACTTTCCTTCAAAATTATGCCAAGATCAACCTTGTTCCCCAAATTCAGCGTGTAGTTGGAGTAGGAGATGTAACCGTTTTTGGTGCAAAAGATTATTCTATGAGAATCTGGTTACGACCAGATGTAATGCAGCAATATAAATTGATTCCAAGTGATATTTCGGCGGCTTTGGCAGAACAAAATATCGAAGCAGCACCAGGTAAATTTGGTGAGAATGGAGATCAGGCATTTCAATATGTAATTAAATATAAAGGACGTTTAACCAGTGCTCAGGAATTTGGCGATATCGTCATAAAATCTGTTGGAAACGGGCAAATGTTACGTCTAAAAGATGTTGCTAAAGTAGAGTTAGGATCTTTAAGTTATTCGTCAACCATTAAAACAAACGGTGTCGAATCTGCAGCAATGGCTATTAGTCAAACGCCGGGATCAAATGCACGTGATGTAATTAATAATTCTAAAAAATTAATTGAAGATGCAGCAAAAAACTTCCCAAAAGGTGTAAAATATACCATTCTTGTTGACGTTAATGAAAACCTGGATGCTTCTATCGAGAAAGTAATTCATACTTTGATCGAAGCATTTATATTGGTTTTTATTGTAGTATTTATTTTCCTTCAGGATTTTAGGTCAACCTTAATTCCGGCTATTGCAGTTCCGGTGGCTATTGTAGGAACCTTTTTCTTCCTTAATTTATTTGGATTTACGATTAACTTATTAACGCTGTTTGCAATGGTTCTTGCCATTGGTATTGTGGTCGATGATGCCATTGTCGTCGTCGAGGCTGTGCATGCCAAGCTGGATCACGGTTATAAATCGTCTAAAAAAGCGACCATTGATGCCATGGATGAAATCTCTGGTGCAATTATCTCGATTACTCTTGTAATGGCGGCGGTATTTATTCCGGTTACGTTTATTACAGGATCTACAGGGGTTTTCTACAAACAGTTTGGTATTACGTTAGCGGTTGCAATTATTCTTTCGGCCATTAATGCCTTGACTTTAAGTCCTGCATTGTGTGCATTACTTTTAAAACCACATGCTGACGATCATAAACATAAAAGTTTTATTCAGCGATTTTATACTTCTTTTAATGTTGCATTTGACAATGTTACCAATAAATATAAAAGATCAGTTCAGTTTCTTTCTGTAAAAAAATGGATTGTATTAGCTTCAATTGTAGTAGTCGGTGCAGCCTTGTTTTATATGATGAAAACTACGCCATCTGCTTTCGTTCCTGCTGAAGATCAGGGAACTGTTTTTGCTAATATTAGCTTACCGCCATCTGCCTCAATGGAGCGTTCTGATATTATAGCCAAAAAAGTAGACAGTATTGCCAAAACCATTCCGGGTGTCAAAAACACATTGCGTATTGTGGGACAAAACTTCACAGCGGGAGCGGGTAGTGCCTACAGTATGGTTATTGTAAAGCTGGAAACATGGGACAAACGTGATTTGAGTGTAAATGATGTAATTGGTCAGCTTTTTGCCAAAACAAGCGGAATTCGTGAAGCTAATATTTTCTTCATTTCTCCGCCAACAATTCAAGGTTTTGGACAAAGTGGTGGATTCGAATTTCAATTGCAGGACAAAGGTGGTCACTCAACAGCAGAATTTTATAAAGTGAATACCGATTTTTTAGAAAAATTATCTAAACGTCCTGAAATACAATATGCAACAACGCCTTTTAATCCTGGTTTTCCTCAATATATGATGGATATTAACCTGGCAAAAGCAAAAGATGCAGGTGTGCCGGTTAACTCTATTCTATCTACCATGCAAGGGTATTATGGAGGATTATATGCTTCGAATTTCAATAAATTCGGAAAACAGTATCGTGTTATGATTCAGGCATCTCCGGAATTCCGTACGAATACAGAAGGACTTAATAAAATTTTTGTTAGAAATAGTGCCGGAAATATGGCACCCATTACAGAATTTGTAAAAATGACAAGGGTTTTTGGGCCGGAATCAATTTCGAGGTTTAACTTATTTACGTCTATTTCTATAACAGGAGCACCAAATCCGGGCTTTAGTTCAGGAGATGCTATTAAGGCTATTCAGGAAGTTGCCGCAGAGAGTCTTCCTTCAGGTTATGGCTACGAATTTTCTGGATTAACGCGTGAGGAATTGGCTTCAGGAAGTGAAACTATTTTCATCTTTATATTATGTCTTGTGTTTGTTTATTTCTTATTAAGTGCACAATACGAAAGTTATATTTTACCATTTGCGGTTTTATTCTCGATTCCGTTTGGATTGGCTGGAGCATATTTGTTTTCGATCATTTTCAAATTAAACAGTAATATTTATTTGCAGATTTCGTTGATCATGCTTATTGGATTGCTGGCCAAGAATGGTATTTTGATTGTTGAATTTGCCCTTGAAAGAAGGCGTAAAGGAATGCCAATTGTACAAGCAGCAGTAGAAGGAGCCGTTGCGCGTTTACGACCAATTTTAATGACCTCTTTTGCCTTTATTTTAGGACTTGTTCCTTTGATGTTTGCTTCGGGAGCAGGAGCCGTAGGAAACAAATCTATTGGTACTGGAGCTGTTGGAGGAATGTTAATTGGAACCATTTTAGGAGTATTTGTTATTCCAATTTTGTTTATCATTTTCCAAACTTTACAGGAAAGAATTAGTGGTCCGGCCAAAGATGGTTATGATGACGAAGATGATGACGAAGAGGTACAGTTAATCGAAGCTCATAAAGAGTAATAATTTAATTAAGAAAAAATGACTCACAGTTCAAATAAATATATTCTTATGGTAATCGCAGCAGCACTTTTAAGTGCCTGCGTTACCCAAAAATACGAACGCCCCAAAACATTATCGACAGATAATTTATACAGAGATCAGGCTTCTGCCGATTCGACTACGATTGCTAATATGCCTTGGCAAACGGTTTTTAAAGATCAAAAACTAAATGCGTTAATTCAAAAGGGATTAGATCAAAATCTAAACCTAAAAAATGCCATCGAAAATATCGTTCAGGCGCGCGCAACATTACTTCAGACCAAATTGGCTTATTATCCAACTTTGGATTTTGATGCTAATGCAACGCGTAACAAGCAGTCTAAAGCAGCTCTGAATTTTCCGGCAGGAATTAATATCAATACATTAACGACGACTTATAAAATGGGTTTTAGTACGTCTTGGGAAGCTGATATTTGGGGTAAACTAAGCAGTTCTAAAAGAGCGGCCTTAGCAACTTATCTTTCTACAGATGCGGCAAAACAAGCGGTACAGACACAATTAATTTCTGATATTGCTAATAATTATTTTTTATTATTATCGTATGATAAACAATTAGAAATTACCAAATCAACATTAGAAAGCCGTATTAAAAACGTTGAAGTTATAAAAGCTTTAAAAGAAGGAGCAATTGTTACAGGTGCATCTGTAGTACAAAGTGAGGCCAACCAACATGCAGCCGAAGTGTTGATTCCCGATTTGAAAAGAAGTATTCGTGAGACTGAAAATGCATTGAATATTTTGTTAGGTCAGGCTTCAGGACCAATAGAGAGAGGAACTTTAGGAGATCAGGTAATTCCTGAAAAGATAGCAATAGGGTTACCTGCTCAATTGCTGGAAAATCGTCCGGATGTTCGTCAGGCTGAGTTTGATTTCAGAACTGCTTTTGAGACTACAAACATGGCTAAAACTTATTTTTATCCAAGTTTAACGCTTACGGCAAGTGGAGGGTTATCGACACTGCAATTGAAGAATTTCTTTGATCAGTCTATCTTTTACTCTATAATTGGAGGATTGACACAGCCTATTTTTAATCAGGGACTTAATAAAGCAAGATTAACAAACGCACAATCAAGACAAGTTCAGGCTTTTAATAATTTTCAGCAAAGTCTTTTAGTAGCGGGTCAGGAAGTTTCGAATGCTTTGTATGCTTATGAAATGGCTGTTGAGAAAGAAGATTCAAGAGAAAAACAAATTGAAGCTTTAGAAAAAGCAGTTGATTTTACACAACAGCTTTTAGAATACAGCTCTGCAACTAATTATACTGATGTATTAACCTCAGAACAAAATCTTTTAGCCGCTCAATTGAGCGGGGTAAATGATAATTTGCAAAAATTACAAGCTGTAGTTGATTTGTATCGTGCTTTGGGTGGTGGATGGAAATAGAATTATCCAAAAATCATTCTTATGATGATTGTGACCAATTAAAATATGAATAAACAAAACGCCTCAAATTTTTGAGGCGTTTTTTTATGGATTTTGTCGGCTGTGAGTTGCTATTCGTCGATTAGTATGTTGTTTTTGTATAATAGAAGGCATAAAAGCAAATAAATGGCACTACTTTAGCATTGTATTAAATACATTAATACTAAATATCACAAAAATGAAAAAAATAGTAATTGCACTAATGCTTCTGATGAGTGTTTTTGCCCACGCGCAAGTTTCGATCAATGTAAATATTGGTACACCTCCAAGCTGGGGTCCGGAAGGTTATGACGACAGTAGATATTATTATCTGCCGGATATCGATACCTATTACGATGTTAGTCAAAAGCAGTTTATTTATGATAATAATGGCAGATGGGTAAGACAAAGCAGACTGCCTTCAGCCTACAGACAATATGATCTTTACGGAGGATATAAAGTAGTTTTAAATGATTATAGAGGAGATGCTCCTTATACCTATCATAAAAAACACAGAGCTGAATATCCAAAAGGCTATCACGGAAAACCTCAAAAAAATAGAGGTAATAAACCGGATAAGGCTTATAAACAGAATAACAAGTATAAAAATAAAAACGATCATCCAGGTAAGTCCAAAGGAAATTCTAAGAAAGATCAAGATCATGGACATGATCACCACTAAATAAAAAAAGGATTAAATTTCAAGAACGTCTCAGCAATGAGGCGTTTTTTTGTTTTAAAGCACTATTTCTGCTTTTTCATTTTTGCATGCAACATTTATAAACAAAAAAGGCTGTCCTGGCAAGACAACCTTTAATGACTAATAAAATAAAAATGTATTCTAAAGTTTTACTTACCTGATTTACTTTCAGGGCTCATAATAACTTCGACACTACTAGAACTATCCAAAACGTGCTTACTAAACTGCTGAATAGTTTTTTGATTAATTTTAGAAATTAAATTTTTATATTCTTCATCCTGTAAAAATGGAATCTGATTTAAACTGTTGTTATAAAGTGTGTTGTTCCAGAAAGAATTGGTTTTAAGTGATTCTTCTCTGTTTTTTAAAAGTGCTTTTTTAATGTCTTCCAAATCATTTGCATTGACCGGATTTGATTTTAAGTCGTTTAATTCTTTCCATACAATCTGCATTAATTTTTCTTCTTTATCAGGATTACAGTCAAAAGTCAGGGCAAGACTAAAAGTTGGTTTCGGGATTATTTCCAGATTTCCGCCAACGTTTACGCCATAACTGCCGCCTTCTTCTTCGCGAATCGTCTGCAGGAATCGTTTTGATAATATTTCGCCGATAACATACATTGACAAAGCATTTTCTTTACTGTATTCTATCGTTCCGGTTAAGTTTAAATAAACGGTTGTTTTGGCAACTTCCATCGGACGTGTGAAATGAACTTCGGTTTTTCCTTTTTTAGGTGCAATATTATGATCGACATAATTTTCCTTTAAATCCGGATTTGATGTAATGTTTCCAATGTATTTCTGAATCAGTTCTAAGGCCGAATCCGGAATGTTTCCAACAAAAATAAAAGTGAAATCGGCAGCGTTTTTTATGCGGTCATGATAAATATTTTCTGCTTTTTTAAGATCAATAGTTTCAAGAAATTTTTCGTTGAATATAAAGGTACGCGGGTTGTAATTAGAATTGGCCAGCTCAATAGTATCCTTAAAAGTGTTTCCGTTGTCTTGTTTAATATTTTCGAGATTGTTTTTATACTGCTCTTTCAGAATGCTAAAAATATTGGGATCAAAACGTGGCGCTTCAAAAGAAAGATAAAGCAATTGCAGCATGGTTTCAAAATCGGCTTTGTTGGAACTTCCCTGAAAACCCTGCGTATTTTCGCCAATAAAAGGGGCAGCCTGCGCTACTTTTCCGGTTAGTTTTTCTTTTAAACCTATATTATCAAAATTGCCCAAACCGGAAGATCTTGCCAATGTCGTTGCAATTTCGGCGGAAGCCAGATCTTCTGTTTTGACTAAAGATTTACCGCCTTTTGAAAATGCAGAAAAGGTGATCTGATCTTTTGAATACGTTGTTGGAAGTACAATTATTTTTGCATCATTTTCCAAAATATAACCTTTTGCATCCTTAATTCCGGCTACTTCAAATGTCTTTTTGATAGCTGCAGGTTTTAATTCTTTTTCGATTAAAGGCGAATTGTTTTCTTTTTTGGTGTACGGTTCTAAAGTCATACTTTCAACCTTTTTCATCACATTAACAACAGCTTCTTTGTTTGGAAAATCATTTTTATCCTGATCAGAACCTGTCACTAAAACTACTTGATTGGTAGGTTTCTGGATCGTTTTCGCGTAAGCGTTCAATTCTTCCAAAGTGATGCTTTTAATAATACCAACAGTCAATTTATAATCATCTTCCGGAGAAAGAAATGGTTTTGCTTTCAGGAAATAATTCGTCAGTTTATCTGCCCAGCTGTCGTTGTCGACTTTATCTTTATTACTGATAAAATCATCGTATGAACTTATGAAAATCTTTTTTGTCCGGTCTAATTCGGCTTGTGCGGCACCAAAACGTTTTAAGCGTTCTGCCTCAGTATACGCGTCTTCAAAAGCCTGAATTGTTTTTCCTTTTTTGGCTAAAGCCGAAATATTAAAGGACGTATTTAATCTCGAAACCGGTTCGAAATAAGTTTTTAAGTTTAATGCCGAACCTTGGTTTTTTAGTATTAATTCTCTGAAACGATTGTTTAAAATACTGGTATAAAAAGAGTTCATCACATTTTTGCGCGTCACGATACTGTCTTTTAATAAAGGCTCATCAAGAACATACTGAAGTGTAATAGAAGTAGAAGAAGCTTCTTTGTCTGATGCTGTTCCAAAATACAATTCATCGTGTTTTGGAATCTCTGCGTAGGTTCTGGCAGCGACTTTTTTAGCCAAAGGTATACCTGAAAATATGGTTTTTACTTTTTGCTCCATTGCTTTTACATCAATATCTCCCACAATAATTACGGCCTGTAAATCGGGTCTGTACCATTTTTTATAGTAATTGCGCAATTCAGGATATTTGAAGTTATTGATGATATTTAAATCACCAATAACATCTCTTTTACTGTATTTTGAACCTTCGTATAAAACGGGATCTGTCTGCATTTTTAAACGAAAACCGCTTGTTCTTCTGGTTCTCCATTCTTCCCTGATTACACCTCTTTCTGCATCAATTTCAGTATCTGTTAAAGAAAGAGAGCCAGACCAGTCGTGCAAAACCCAAAGAGTAGAATCGATGAGTTTTTGGTTCGAAACCGGAACACCGCTAATATTGTAAACAGTTTCATCCTGAGCGGTATAGGCGTTGATGTCTTTACCAAAACTTACTCCGTTTTTTTCCAGCATTTTAATGATTCCTTTTCCTTTAAAATGTTCCGTTCCGTTGAAAGCCATATGTTCCAGAAAGTGCGCCAATCCGTTTTGGTTGTCGTCTTCGAGTATAGCACCAACGTTTTGAACAAAGTAAAAACTAGCTCTGTCTTTTGGCTCTTCGTTGTGCAGGATATAATACGTTAATCCGTTTTTTAATTTTCCGGTTGTCACATTTTTATCCAGCGGAATATTGGTTTTGAATTGAGCAAACGCACCCTGAAGAGAGAGCGCTAAAATGCCTATGATGATATTTTTTTTAGTATTCATTTTGATATTTTTATCTTCTGTTTCTTCTAATTAATATAAAAGCAGCGCTTAATACGATCAATAAAGGAAATAACCCAATAAATACAATTTTATTGATGAAAACCTGATTGGCATTTATTGTTATTTTCTTATCTGTATTTTCCGGACGAGAGGTATCGATTGGAAATTCGTAATTGCTAAACCAGCTAAAAATATCAGTCATAAACTGAAATGTTCCTGAACCACCCCGGCTTAACTCAGCATTACCCATAAAATCAGCATCTCCGGCAACAATTATTTTTTGAAATTTTCCGTTAATGTTTCTTGTTAGTGCAACAACCAGAGGAATAGCGGTTACAGAAGGCTGTTTCTTCAACTCTTCGGAAACGGAAGTAATTCCCATTTGAGATTCCCATGCAGGCTGATTATTGGTTTTTAAAAGTGGCGTAACTTTAAATCCAGCCTCCTTCGTGATCGTGATTCCGCTGCTTCCTAAAAGCGGAATTGGATTATCGTTTTTGGTTTCACTAAACTTAATAAGATCTGTATTTTTTTGAAGATCGGTTACTAAATAATCCGGAGAGTTGGTTTCGCTTTCCTGAACCAGCGTTTGTTTGGTATAACTTACTCCTAATTTATCTGTTATGGCAGCTAAAGCCGAATTGGTATCAGGTTCAGCCAAAAGCATTACATTTTTTCCCTCGTCGATATATTTGGTAATACGGTCAATTGCACCCTGACTCAATTGTGTTTTTGGATCGGCAATAATTAAAATACCAGTTTGTTCCGGAATATTCTGCGCATTAATATCTACAGACGAAACATCAAATCCCTGATTGATTAAAGAATATCGAAATGAAATTTCATTAAATCCGGTTTTGTAATTTTTATCTCCAGTTTTGTCTACGCTTCGTTCCATGTTTCCTGTTGCGATTACAATTTTAGGTGCAGGAACTACCAATCGTTTTAAAGCTGCCGAAATTTCTTTTTCAGACGGAGCTTTAAACAAGTCGTCATACATTCGTAAAAACGTCTTTTTTCCGTTGTATTCAACTGTTCTGACTACTCGGTTTTGTTCCGGTTTCAGATCAATGATTTTTTTAATTTCTTCAGGAGAATATAATTTTTTAAACTTTAATTTCTGAGTTTCAATCATTTTATCCGCAAGCTGTTTGTCATTCAGTCCTGGGTTTTGTGCATATAAGGCTTCATTGTTTGATGTGTCGTAATAATACACATATTCCATTTCCATTTGAGGCAAAAAACGAGTGTAGTTTTCAAAACTCGAAATGTCCTGGTTTTGAGAGTACGGCATAACCGTAAAATAATTGATATCTAATAAGTTTACATAAGTGGTAAGTTTGATAGGCCCTTCTATTTTTTTAACAATGTCTAAACTCGTTTTGGTTAGTGTTCTGTTTTTATTGCGGGTCATATCGTGATACAATGTCAATGGAGGTCTTGAAGTAATGTAACCCAGAACCAAAACAACACTTATTAGTAATGCATATTTTAAAACTCTTTTAGAAACGGGTTGTGCATCTCTTCCGGTTTGTAATTTGTAGATGCTTAAGCCAATAAAAAGACTGCTTACCAATATAAAATACAATACATCTTTACTAATAATAAGACCTTCAAGCATTTCATTGGCACGACCTGCAATCGAGAGAAAATAGGTAATATCTTTTACATACTCGACATCCTGCCATAATTTACCAATAAAATTTAGTCCGGCTAAAACTACCAATGTACTAATGGCTGCAACAACCTGATATGAGGTCAGGCAAGACATAAAAAGACCAATTGCAGCATAGGTACAAACAAGTAAATACAAACCAATAAGGCCTGAAACAGCAAATTTTAGATCTAAATTATCAACAGAAAAATACGCAATTGTAACTTGTAGTCCCAATATAGCAACAAACAAAAGACAGTAAGCGGCAATGGCCAAATATTTGCCTAATACAATTTCTTTGATTTTAATAGGCGATGAAAGTAAAAGTTTGATAGAGCCACTGTTGATTTCGCGGCTTACTAAACCCATTGTTAAAAGCGGAACATATAAATACAAGTAATTTTGCATTTCAGTATATAATCCACTGAACCCTGAAAAAAATATTTGTGATAGGTTACTCATTCCTTCTCCCATTTTTTGAGATCTTTCAAACCTTTCCAGAGAGTCAAAGAATTTCCAGCTTGACTGGATTGAAAATATGACTAAAACGACCCAGGCAACTGGCGAATAAAACATCGTGTTGAGTTCTGTTTTAGCGATTCTGTATATTGTTTTCATTTGTTTGTTTTTTAAGAAAGAATAGCGTTTTTAGAAGGCGCTTTTTTAGATAATTGAGCAAAAATTTCGTCCAGAGATACTTTTTCAAATTGAATTTCTCTCAACTTCCAGTTGTTATAAACGCTAAGCGCGATAATTTTTTCAGCAACTTCCTGGGTTCCGGTAAAGGTGATCTGTACTTTTTTTGGAGACAGAAAAACAGCAGCTGTTATCTCAGGAATATCTGTTAATGCTTCAAGAGCCGGCGGATTTTCAAAACTTGCCGTTAGTTTGTCTGCTTCGATATGATTATTAAAAGCATCAAGCGTATCCGAAAAAACCATGTGTCCGTTTTCGATCATTCTGATGTCCTGACAGGTTGCCTGAACTTCAGACAGAATGTGTGAGGAGAAAATAACGGCTTTGTCTTTTGATATTTTTTTGATTAATTTTCTAACTTCCAATATTTGGTTAGGGTCCAGTCCGTTCGTTGGTTCATCTAAAACGACCAGTTTAGGTTCGTGAATAATAGCCTGAGCAATACCTACACGTTGTCTGTAACCTCCGGATAAGTTTCGGATTAATCGGTTGCTGAAATGTGCAATACCGCATTGTTCTTTGGCTTTCTCTAAAGCATATTTTAAATCTTCTTTTTTTACATGTCTTAGTTCTGCACAATGAATCAAATATTCATTTACCGTTAAATCCAAATGTAGTGGTGGTGTTTGTGGCAGGAAACCAATTAGTTTTTTGGCTTCGACAGGATTTTCTTTTAGATTAATTCCATCAATAAAAATGTTTCCTTTGGTTTGGTTTAAAACGCCGCAAAGAATATTCATTGTAGTCGATTTTCCGGCGCCATTTGATCCTAAAAGACCTAAAATTCGATTTGTTTTAATTTCAAAACTAATATTTTGTATTGCCCAATCCTTACTGTATTGATGTGACAAGTCCTCAACTCTTACAATTGTTGTTTCCATAGTGTTTTTTAAAAATCGCAAGAATGTTTTTTTGAAGTAACATTCTTGCGTTTATTTTATTTATTAGTATCCAGAATTTTGGTTTAAGAAAGGATTAGATCGAATTGCCGGCTCCGGAATAGGATATAAGTTATCCGTAGTTTTCCAGATTTTATCAGATAAAACAGAGAGTGTTTCATCTAGTTTTCCGGTTCTTTTAAGATCCAGCCAGCGATGTCCGTTTTCTGCAAAGAATTCGCGTTGTCTCTCAAGAGCAATTAAGTCTAACAATTGGTTTGGATTTGTTACTGTAGTATTGTCTAGTAAGGCTCTGTTTCGAATTGCATTAATATCCTGCTGAGCTCCGGTAATATCATTGGATTTTACTCTGGCTTCGGCACGTATTAAATAAAGTTCTGCTAATCGAAGCAGAGTAGAGCGCTCAGAAGGAGAGTCTCCAAAATCATTTTGATATTTACGAGGAGCAATCCCTAAAAACACTCCTAATCTGTCAGTAATATCAATAGTCCAGTTTGTTTTTCTGGCATCACCGGTTTCAAAAAGCGCATTGCCTTTTCTTAGTAATAAAGTACCACCGGTTGTAAATACAGAGGATCCTTCATAAGTATAATCAACATTAAAATACGGTATTTGAAGAATAGACTCTTTGTTATCTGCAATAAAAGGACTGTTAGTATCTGTTAATCCGGTAATTAAGCCATAAGTGCCAGTTTCATTAATTACGGCAGATGCGTGGTTTGACGCCTCGTTCCATCTTTCTAAATAAAGATTTACTCTTGCTAATAAAGCTTCTGCCGCCCATTTTGTAGCTCTGATTCTTTCCTGATCATAATTTTTATAATCTTTAGGAAGATCTTTTGAAGCATCGGTTAAGTCCAGCAAAATTTGCGCATAAACAGTTTCTTGTGAAGATTGCGGTAACAATGCCGATACATCTACATCTGTAGTAAGTACCAGCGGCACATTGCCCCAAAGATTGGTCAGGTAAAAATAAGAATATGCTCTTAGAAATTTAGCTTCGGCAATCCATTGTTTGCTTTTTACGGCATTAATAGATGTGCTTTTAGTAAGCCCTTCGATTACATTGTTTGCATTATAAATAGTTTTATATAATTCGCCCCAGTTAGCATTTATAGTTCCGTCCGTTTCCGGAATTTCATTCGAACTGTAAATATTGGCAATACCTGTTCTTGGTACTAATTCATCGGCGGTTTCCCCTAAAACAGTATGTACTCTGTTATAAAAAAAATCGGCAACCATGCTTTGGTAGATTCCGTTTACAGCAGCCTCAGCTGTTGGCTCTGAAGCATAAACACTTTCTGATGATAGCTGATTGCTGGGAAGATCAACATCAAGAGCATTATCACAACTTGTAATTCCTAATAAAAGAAAAAACGAAAATATAGAGGTATATTTTATAGAAATATTTTTCATGATTTTTTAGATTTAAAATGTAAACTGAGTTCCCAAAGTAATGGTACGTAATGGTGGCAAAGCCAATCCCTGAGTTTCAGGATCCAGGCCTTTGTATTTAGTAAATGTTACTAAGTTTTGTCCCTGAACCGAAAGGCGAATACTCTGTAAATATTTCTTTGTTGCCTCATCTAAAGGAATCTGGTAAGAAGCGCTTACATTTTTAAGTTTGATATAAGATGCATCTACAATAGAAGCATTTGATCCTAAATAATTGAAAAAACTATTTTGAAAACCTGAACTTAAAACATTTCCTTGTGCGATATAATCATTGTACTCGTCTACCTGAAAATTCGCTGTTGAATAAGGATAACCCGGCTGAGCACCAGTAGAAGACAGTAAAGTAGTACCATCTTGTTTTACGAATTGAAACAAAAAGTCAAGTGTAAAAGCTCTATAACTTATTGTATTCGAGATTCCCCCGTAATACTGAGGATAAGATGGTCCTGCATATTTTCTGTCACCTCTACCTGTTTCAGCATATCCGGTAGAAATTCTTCCGTCTCCGTTTAAATCTTCAAACTGAGCAATTCCATTGGCATTTACACCGGTATAATTATACAAATACCTGCCGCCTAAAGGGTTTCCAACAACATATTGCGAGTAATAGCTGGTGAATTCTATACCAGGAAATGATACTAACTTATTTGAATTGGTCGAAATATTAAAGGACGTTGACCAGTTGAAGTTTTTAGTATGAATATTTGTTGTAGCAAGAGTAAATTCCCAACCTTGATTTTCAACTTTTGCGGGTAAGTTTGCCGTATAAGTTGTAAAACCTGCCTGCGCACTAAGTGTATAGTTTACCAATTGATTACTTGAAGTATTTTTATAATAAGCAGCAGTAAAAGAGATACGGTCATTAAGGAAACTTAAATCAAGAGCAGCTTCAAATTTCTTTGTTAATCCCCATTTGATGTTAGGATTTGCAATTCTGGCCGCCGCCATAGAAGCATTTCCGTCACCATAATTACGAGTGTCAAAAGTTTCAGCATATTGATAATCTCCAATTTCGTCACTTCCTATTTCTCCATAACTCGAACGCAGTTTTCCAAAACTCAGCCAGCTAAGGCTATTTAAGAATTTTTCCTGAGTAAATACCCATGCAGCACCCACAGAACCAAAGTTTCCAAAACGATTATTAGCTCCAAAACGCGATGAACCATCTCTTCTAAAGTTAATGTTCAGAATGTATTTGTTATCAATATTATAGTTAAGTCTGCTGAAAAGAGAAATGTATTTATATTCTGCGCTTCCGTTATTAGCGGTTATGTTTTCTGCCGTTCCAAGATTTCCAATTAAATTGTCTGAACTATATCCGCTTGAACTAACATAAGAAGGCATTTCGGACTTTCTGTTCTGCCATGAACCTCCCACAAGAGCGGTAAGATTTCCTTTCCATAATTCAGTTGTATAATTCAGCTGAGGCTCTACAGTAAAATTATTGGTATTGTTTGTCGAAACAGTATACGATCTTTGAAAGTTCATATCCATGCCATTGGCTTCGGCATAAACATGATTACTTGCAGATGCCGGCATAAATTGTTTGGTCTGCATTTGAGCTCTTCCGTATCCAAGATCAGTTTTAAAAGAAAACCCTTTTGCAATCTCATACTGAAGGCTTAAACTTGTAATTAAGTTCGTTCCTTTATCATCAACTCTTTTCTCTAAAGCAGCAAGCGGATTAATATCGCTAAAATAATCAGGAGACCAGTAATAGCTGCCATCTGCATTGTACAACGGACGGTTAGGAGCTGTACCTACTGCATAAGTTGTGATATCAAAAAAGGGCAGTTTATTGTTGTCTGTTGCAAAAATTACAGAAGCTCCTACTTTTAATTTATTATCCAGTGTACTGTGATTGATATTAAAATTGGTAGAAAATTTGTCATAACTAAAATCTCCCGGTACAACAGTAGTTTCTTTGTGATAAGTACCACTTAAAAGAAAATTTGTAGTGTCATTACCACCTCTTAATGACGCAGAATAATTATTGAAATTCGCTGTTCCGCCTATTAATTTTTTCTGCCAGTTCGTTTGTGTATTCGGGTCCCAATCTGTAATAGCGATACCGTTGCTATCAACATCAGCAACATCACCATTATTGGTTAATGCCGTTTGCAGCATGTTTAAATACGCTGGCGTGCCTAATGTTTTTGCCATATGGGCTACTTCAGAAACTCCTGAATTGGTAGTTACAGTAAATTCTGTTTTTCCCGATTTTCCTTTTTTGGTCGTGATTAACACAACACCATTCGCTCCCCTTGAACCGTAAATTGCCGTAGCATCCGCATCTTTTAAGATCTCGATACTTTCTATATCATTTGGGTTGATGATATTAAGAGGACTGGTCGATTTTTGAGCACCTCTAATAACATTTTGGTCCTGAACCTGTTCTTTAATGTCATCTCCAATATAAGGAACCCCATCAACAATATAAAGGGGTAAATTGTTTCCGGCAATAAAATTTCTTCCACGAATACTGATATTCATGTCAGATCCTGCATAACCGGATGTTTGGGTTACAAATACCCCCGGAGTTCTTCCTTGCAGTGTTTGCAAAATATTGGTTACCGGCTGTTTCTCAATATCTTCAGCAGTAATTTTCACTACGGATCCTGTGGAAGTTCTTTTGGTTGTGGTACCGTAACCAATTATTACAATTTCATCTAATTTAGCCAAGTCGGGCTGCATTTTGATCGTAACAGATACTTGGTTTTCAACTGTAATATCCTGTGTTTTATATCCTAAATAAGATATTCTCAGTGTATGTTTTCCTGATGGAAGCTGAACATAAAATTGTCCGTCGAAATCAGAAACACCTTGTCTGTTTCCGCCTAAAAGCGATATAGTGACACCAGGTAGCGGCTGACCATTTTCATCAAGAATTTTTCCTGACAGCATATAATCAGCATCATCTGAATTTTCTTTTTTAGCAACACTTGTTTCTGTTTCGGCTTCAGTTTTAGACTTTTCTTTTTTATAAATGACTACATTTTTATCTACTTGTTTGTAGACCAAATTGCTGCCCTGAAGTACACTATTCAAAATATCGCTTACACTGCGGCGTCCTTTTGGAGTACTCACTTTAGGAAAATCTTTTATGATCTGTGGCTGGTAAGCAAATAGTAATCCTGTCTTATTTTCAATCGTTTTAAAAAGGGTTTTAATATCCTGATTATGAAGTTCAATATCAACAGATATCGCTTCCAGATTCTGACCGCTCATTTCGTTGGCAAAGACCATGTGCGTGCCGCAGGTCAGTAAGAAAATGTGGAATAAACTGATTCGCATGATCATAATGGTTTTTTTTGACAGGTTAAAAAAAGACGTAGATGTCTTTTCCCTGTCAAACATGGTTGTTTTACAGCGTAATTTCATAAATTTGCATGTTTTTTAATGGTTACTGGAATTAATTATTAAGAATCGCGGCCATCTGGTGTAGGAGCTAGATGGCTTTTTTATTTTGGTTTTAGCTAGTTTTTATATCGTTTTTTAAAAGGTTAATACTCCGTTATTGGTGCTATTCACAGCCTTTTCCTTCAAGGACAATGGCGTTATTTTGATTATAATGATATGTGGTTTCGATTACACTGCAGACTACTTTTAGGACATGATCTAAATCTTCTTCGTTTAAGAAACTGGCAGTAATTCTGCATTTTTTAATGTTTTCATTTTCTAATACAATCGAGACTTTATATTTTTGAGAAATTAGCGCAACAGCCTCTTCCATATTGATATCATCCAGAATCAGGTAATTACTTTTCCAGGCGATTGCAGTTTCGATTTTAATATTATTTTGCTCGAAGTCCAAAGTGTTTTTGTTCACCTTTATTTGCTGGTTAGGCGTGATGATACCGTAAGTTTTTTTAACATCTCCCACTTGTACTTTACCACGTTCGACCGTAACTTCGATATTATCAGATGTGTCGTAAGCATTGATATTAAAGGCAGTTCCTAAAACTTTTGTACTCACTTTGCCTGTATGCACGATAAATGGTTTTTTCTCATTTCTTTTAATATCAAAATAAGCTTCTCCGGATAAAGTAACTTCTCTGGTTTCTTTGTCAAAATCATTTTGGTCGTACGTGATACTGCTTTTGTCGTTTAGGATAATCGTACTTCCGTCTGGTAAACGAATAAGCTGTTTTCCGTTAAATGCCAAAACCGAACTCTCTTTCTCCATATTTTCTTCTTTTGTTTTTATGGAATTAGGTACATTTTCATAAACAAAAGCAGTTCTTAATGCAAATAAAATGGTAATCGCTGCGGCAATGGCAACCAGCGTTCTTCCAATTTTTCTATAAGATCTTTTATTATCATGAATCGAAATAACTTTAGGAGCTGATGATTGAGAAAGAATAAAATTCAGGATATCATCACTTTTTTGTTTATCCAGAATTTCAACATTCTGATTTTCCTTCATCATGGATTGAATCTTTTCTTTTATAAAATCATCATGCGTGCCTGACTGGATAATTTCCATCAGCTTTTGTTGTTCTGCCTCAGATAAATTATTCTGCAGGTAGTTTTCGAATAATTCTTCAAATACTTTTTGTTGCATTTGCGTTTTGATTGTGAGTTAGTAATCGTTTATAATAGTAAACCTGGGTTGTTTTTTGTTTTTGTTTTAATGCAAGGATCTTGTTAAAATAGAAGATAAACCTATGTTAAGTAATGATCTTTATTATAAAGACGATTGAAAAATAGGGAAGGAGTAGTCGAAAGTGAAAAAAATGTAAAAAAAATGTAAAATAATATAAAAGAGCCTTTTTAGCTGTGGCCGAAAGTTTACATTTTAAAAAATAAAAACAATGTCATGAACATATTCATGTAAGGCGAAATTTTTGTGCGAACAAATTTCAGCGCCTGAGCCATATGTTTTTTTACTGTTTCTGTAGAGATGCCCAAATCCTCACCAATTTTTTGGTGACTTAAACCATCCCATTTTGCCATTTTGTAGATTTTTTGCTGCTGTGGCGGAAGCTGATCAACTATTTGATTTAAGATAATATTGTATTGATCGTCTTTTATAGCATCTTCAGTATCATTTGTCGATGTACTTTTGTAATTCGAATCAACAACTAAAGAGGTATCTCTCGCAATTTTCTTGATCATGTCAAAAATATGATTGCGGGAAATAATAAAAAGATAGTTTTCGATATTGGTAATTTCACCCAGATTTTCGTGGTTTTGCCAGATTTTCAAAAAGACATCCTGAACCACTTCTTCGGCTAACATTCTGGATTTTGTTATTTTTAAAGCAGTAGAAAAAACAATATTTTTGTATTCATTATACAGTTTTGTAAACGCCAGTTCATTCCCTTGCGATAACTCGTAAAGGAGTTTGCTTTGGTCAGAATTAGAATTTAGAGACATTGAGATAATAATTTGTTAACTTGGACAATATTATTACTTTTTTGAATATATGCGCTATTAGCACTAAAAATATTTAGTCGAAATGTTATTTTGCTAATTATTTACTACAAATTTTGTTTATTTTGTAAAAATACATCAGTCATTTTATAAATCAACGAAACGTACTATTTTGAGTACGAAATTCTTTTAAAGCTTCTATTTTACAAGCTTTAAGAGCTTTATTTTATAAAATATACGAAAATATGTAACTAATGGTTTTGGAGATAAAAATGATTTTTGAAATTCTTGATTTAAAAAGAATTTTTAAACTAGCGACTTCAAAATAGCTAAAAACACCTTTACCGCTTTCTTTTCATATACTTCTTTTATCGAAATAATCATGGCGTTTCTCGTCATGTTTTTTCCTTCTATGGGAATACACGAAATTCCTTTTTCATTTTTAATGGTGGTTTGGGTAAGAATAGTATACCAATTTCCACTTTTCACAAGCTCTAATAAGGTTGGGATATCATTTATTTCGATAGTAACTTTTGGATGCAAATTATTTTTATCAAAAGCTTCACTAATAAATTGTGTCGTGCTGTATCCTTTTGAAGGAAGAGCAAGAGATAATTTGCTTATTTCTTTTAATGAAATCGATTTTTTATTTTTTAAATTAGAATCTGTCGAAGTTACCAGAGTCATAGGCGATGTAAAAAGGATCTGGTAATTAAAATGATTTTCGGTGATAATTTCTTCGAAAGTCAGAATAACGTCCAGTTCAAAATGATTGAGTTTTTCTAACAATTCCTTAGAAGTTCCAAAAACAATTTTAAATTCTATTTCAGGATATTGATTTGCAAATTCAATTACGCTTTGAGTCAATATATCGCGCAGTGCATACGTAACACCAATTGCAATTTTACCGGTATCAAGATTGTTCAAATCCTGCAGTAATTGTAAACCTTCTGTAGCTTTGTTGGTACTTTGCAAGGCATAAATAGAAAATAATTCTCCTGCTTCCGTTAGTTTAATTCGTTTTCCTATTCGGTTAAAAAGTGGGATTTGCAATTCATCTTCAAGCTGTTTAATCTGTTGCGATAAAGTACTTTGGCTAATGTTTAAAGCATTTGCAGCCTCGGTAAAATTGAGTAATTCTTTGGCTTTAAGGAAATATTTAAGTTGTCTGAGTTCCATGTTTCAAATCGGTTTTATCGATTGATGCTATCGAAAAATAACGTTTTACAAATATAGAAATTCTTTAGACCTTTGTAAAAATAATGAAAAACTAAAATGAAAATAATACCACTGCAGGAAGGAAATTATGTTGTTAACAGTGAGAAAGAATTCAAACTCATCAATGAATTTCCTTTAGATTCGGGACTTAAAATGGCCATTCAGCCTTTTTTGATTATTACGCAAAATGATTATATACTATTAGATTTAGGTTTAGAAATTAACAAAAACGGAAAACCTTTTATTCATCATTTGCTGCAAAGTCATGATATAGCGCCGGAACAAATTACAAAAATCCTGATTTCGCATTTTCATAAAGATCATATCGAGGGAATTGGTTTTTTTGAAGGAGAAAACTTTATTCAGAATTTTCCAAATGCAACAATTTATATGCAGGAAAGAGAACTTGATTTTGCTTTAACACAACAACATCCTTCTTATAATCTTAATTTACTCCATCAATTTAAAACGTTTCCTAATGTTGAGTTTCTGGAGGATGACAAAGGGCAAATAACAAATGAGATTTTCTATGAAGTTTCCGGAGGACATTCGCCATTTCACCAGGTTTTCTGGATTAAGGAAAATAACGAGATCACCTTTTACGGAGCTGATGATTTGCCACAAGAAGCGTATCTAAAAATGCACGTAGCCTACAAAACAGATTATGATGGTAAACGTGCCATGGAATCCCGAAAAAAATGGGATCAGGAAGCTAGAGAACAAAACTGGAAAGTTCTTTTGTATCATGATATGAAAAAGCCGGTTTTAGAGTTTTAGATGAAAGAACAAAGAGAATAGAGGAAAGAATAAAGAGCAAAGAATAAAGAGCAAAGAATAAAGATGTTTTCTGCACATCGCTATGTGAATTAATACATAGTGAAACGCCTTTTTAAGTTAAAAAATCTATGTTTCTATTTGTTTAAAAAATACGCCACTAATTAAAAGTATAAATAACAAAGAAAGGATGTTCGTTAGAGTATCCTTTTTTAGTTTAATTTTAGTTTTTTTCTTTTTCCAAATAATAAAAACAAAACACTTTTTATTTTTTCTTCTAATGAAGATCGCAGAATCGAGAATGCTTTTGTAATCTGGGCTTCGACCGTTTTTATAGAAACATCAAGATGTTCGGCAATTTCTATATTGGTTAAACCTTCTTTTTTGCTTAATATAAAAACCTCTTTGCATTTTGGCGGCAAGTTTTGAATTTCTCTGTTAACCACATTCAAAACACGCTGAAATGACTCGGAATCTTCTTCCTGAATAACTGAATTTAAAGCATCGTAATATGATTTTTCTAATGAAAACAGAGATTGATTTTTTCGATACAAATCAATGAATTCGTTATAAACTAATTTGTAAAGAAAACTTTTTAAAGCATGATCTGGTTTTAATCTCGTGCGCTGTTCCCAAACTTTAATAAAAACATTTTGCACGATATCCTCGGCGCTGTAAATATTTTTTACCAGACTATTGGCATATACACAAAGTTGATGATGATAAGTATCGATAAGATAGTTATATGCGCCTTCATCTCCTTTACTAAGAGACTCAATTAATGTGGCATTATTATCATAATTATCGATCTTCATAGAAACAAATATATAAATTAATAGTTTTTAAGGCCGAAATGCACGCTTTATTTCGGCAAATTCAGCTTTTTTATCATTTTCTATTTGAAAATTATTACAAATAAAAAGAGTAAAAAAGGCAAAGATAAAAACATTTACTACATTAATTCTATGAAATTAATATGGTTTGTTAGGGATAAAGAATTATGAAAAATAAAAAAATCATCAAAATGAAAAAAACTTTATCAAATTGTTAGGGTTTTGTTTTTTAGCTTCGTAATAATATTAAAAACAAGTAAAATGACAGTGAAAAAGTCAGAGCGATTAATTGTTAAGTTTATCACAAATCAGGCAAGTAAGGAAGAAATTGAGACCTTGACGGAGTGGCTTAAAGAAGAGAAGAATCAAATTGTATTTAAGGATTTTGTAAAAACCAATTATGCAATTGATACTGCAATGTACACTTTTGATTCAACCGAAGTAAAAAAACAATTAACAGAAAGAATCCAAAAAGAAAGTAACGTTTTTCAAAAAAGAAGATTTTCGTCTTATTACAAATATGCGGCAATTTTGATTTTGATCTTGGGAGGATTTTACTTCTATCAAAATTCAAATTTATTTCATGCTAAAGAAAATGTCATTGTTCCCAGAGAAGACGATATTGTTTTACAGTCAGGCAATGAATCGGCAGAAACAATAAATATTTCTGAAACACGAGATGTAACAGACAAAGACGGAAAAGTAATTGGAAAACAGGAGAAAAACAGATTGGTTTATTTCAATACCAATTCAAACGAAAAAATGATTTATAATACTTTGAAAATTCCGTACGGTAAAAAGTTTGAAGTTCAATTATCAGATGGTACAATTGTGTATTTAAATGCAGGAACATCATTACGATATCCGGTTCAGTTCGCAAAAAATCAAAGCCGTCAGGTATATCTAACGGGAGAAGCTTTTTTTGAAGTTTCAAAAGATAAAGCACATCCGTTTACAGTAAATGCACAAGAAGTGAGTGTAGAAGTTCTGGGAACTAAGTTTAATGTGAACTCGTACATAGAAGATGAAAGTACAAATGTTGTTTTGGTAGAGGGAAAAGTTTCGCTTTATAAAGATAAAAAAACAGCAGAGAATCAGGTTTACCTAACTCCGGGTTTAAAAGGTTCAAATATAAGAGGACAGCAAAAAATCATAACAGAATCTGTGAATACAGATTATTATACAGCTTGGGTAACAGGAAGTTTAGTATTTAAAAATGCCTCTTTTGATGCCATTATAAAAACACTGGAACGTCGTTACAATGTCACTGTTATTAATAAAAATAAAATATTGGGCAAAGAAATCTTCAATGCCCGTTTTGACAATGAGCCTATCGAGGTCGTTTTGAAATATTTTAGTGATAGTTACGCCATTGATTATAAAATAAATGAAGATCAGATTACAATTAAGTAAAGAGAATAGAATAAAGAAGCAAGAGAATAGAATAGACAAAAAAAATCTAAAATCTAAAATCCAGAATCTAAAATAAAAAACGCCTATGTAACAAAACATCCACAAAACAAGGATCGTTATTTAGAAAAAAAACCGGAAAATGCGCCAACATTTTCCGGTAGAATAAAATGCGATCAGTACACTAACCAACCACAATTAAAAACATTTAAAAGTATGAAAAAAGTATTGAACAAAATCAGGTTCGACAGGCCTTTTTTGAAATTTGATTTGAAGATGAAATTGACCACACTATTTTTATTTACCACACTGACAGTTATGCAGGCGGGAGTTTCGTATTCTCAGAAAGCAAAAATGTCATTGAATGCCAGTGACATGACCGTTGGAAAAGTCATTGAGAAACTGGAATATACTACAGATTATAGATTTGTTTATAATGTAAGATCGGTAGATTTAGATCGAAAAATAGACGTTAGGCTGAATGATGTTTCTATAGAAACGATTCTAAATACGATCTTTAAAAATACGGGAACTGATTATAAAATTTCAGGATCTCATATTATTTTAACGCCTAAAAAAACATCAGAAGCCGTAAAGGCTGTTCCTGAAAAACCAGTTGCAGATTTTATTGTAAAAGGTAAGGTAACGGATGAAAAAGGAATTCCGTTAGTAGGAGCAGCAATTTCTGATAATGGCTCGGGAAATGGAGTTCAGACAGATTTTAATGGTGATTATCAAATTATTACCGTTGGTAGCGAAACAACTTTAGCTTTTGCTTATTTAGGGTATGTACGACAAGAAATAAAAGTAGCAGGTAGAGCCGTTATTAATGTGGTGCTTAAAGAAGAAACACTTGAATTAGGCGAAATAGTATTAACTACGGGATATCAAAATATTTCGGCTGAAAAATCTACAGGATCATTCTCGAACCTGAAAGCCAAAGATTTTCAGGAACAGCGTTTAGGTAGTTTAAATTCAATTCTGGAAGGACGTATTGTAGGATATCAAAACGGAAAAATTCGTGGAAATACTTCTATGAATGGTTTAACAACACCTTTGTACGTGATTGATGGTTTCCCGATAGAGAGCACAAAATTCAATCAATATTATAGTCTGGAGGAAAATTTACCTAATTTAAATTTAGAAGATATTGAAACTATTACGGTTCTTAAAGATGCGGCTGCATCCTCTATTTATGGTGCACGCGCAGCTAATGGCGTAGTGGTTATTACCACTAAAAAAGCTAAGGCAGGAAGAACAAATATTTCGTTCTCAAGTAATTTAACCGTTACGCCTTATAGAAATTACACTGGTAATCTTACAGACTCAGGAGATATTATTGATTTAGAAAAAGGATGGGCAGCAGGAAATCCTAATTTGCAGGGCGCTAATGCCAGTACTTATGCAAAATCATTATTGCAAAATGCTGTTTTCACCAGCCAGGGTATGCAAACGTTGCTAAATGGTTATGCGGGAAATATTTCGCAAACAGAAATGAATAATCGCCTAAACGGACTAGGTGCGCAAGGTTATAAATATTATGATGACGTTGCGAGATATGCAAAACGTGATCAGTACTTTATTCAGCACAATGTAAGTTTAGGAAAAGCAACAGAATCAAACAGCTTTAATGCCTCATTGACGTATAAAGGAAATAAATTTGAAGATCGTTATTCTGATAATGAATCAGTTGGTATTAACTTAAAAAATTCAACCGAAATTACGAGCTGGTTAACTTTAGATTTGGGTACTTACACTAATTACAGTAAAAGCAATACACAAGCTTATAATCCGTTTGATCCAAAGTTTAAATATCAAATGTACAATCAATTAGTCAACGATGATGGTTCTAACTTTACTTCGACATCAGCATCAAGATACAACACTAATACCCTTGCATCTATGCAGACTTATGGTCTTTATAACATGGATATTACGCCAATGGATGAATTTGGAAGAAATATTGATGAAGGGAAAAACTTCTTAAACAGAACTTTTGCAAAATTTAACGTAAGATTCAATAAAGCATTTACATACAATGTGATGTTTCAATATGAATATGCTGCAGATCGTTCAAGCCTTACAAGAGAAAAAGAATCGTATGATGTTAGAGCGACAGTAAACAGTCTGGCTACTATTGCTAATAATAAAGCCGTATTTAATTTGCCTTATGGGGATATCTTAAAAGAAACCAATCAATTTTCGAATGCTTACAACTTTCGTCAGCAGTTAAATTTTGACAAGACTATTAATAATGTACATGATTTTACTGCCATTGCGGGTATGGAGATACGCCATACAAAAGTAGAATATACTGATAATACACGCTATGGCTGGGACGAACAAACGTTGAGTTTTACTCCGGTAAATCAGGTAGATTTGCTTAAAGTGTACGGTCCTATTTTTGGAGGTTACATGAGTCAAAATGATTTTGCAGCAGATCGTGAATTGGTAAATCGTTATGTTTCATTTTACGGAACAGGAGGATATACCTATGACAGGCGATATTCTGTAACAGGAAGTTTGCGTTGGGATCGTTCTAACCTTTGGGGTACAGATAATAAATATCAAAATAAACCAACCTGGTCGACGGGTGCGGCATGGAATATTGATAAAGAATCATTTTTTCATGTAAACTGGATAAATGTCCTAAAACTTCGCGGTTCATACGGTATTGGAGGAAATGTTGCCAAAGATTCAGCTCCTTATTTAACAGCGTATTATAATCCTAATAACAATGTTGGCGGACTTCAGGGAGGAATTAATTCAAGACCAAATCCTGAATTATCGTGGGAAAAAACAACAACAACCAATATAGGTTTAGATTTTTCATTCTTTAATAATCGATTGAGCGGAACTTTTGATGTTTACAACAAAAAAGGACAAGATTTATTGGCAAACAGTAACGGAGTTCCAACAGAAGGTTTTGGTTTTTCTACTTATAAAATAAATAACGGTGAAATGACCAATAAAGGTATCGAAACTACCTTAAGAGGAACCATTGTAAAAACTGCTTCTTTTTCATGGGATGCTTCAGTTTTATATGCGTATAACAAAAATAAAGTCGATTATGTAAAAGTTGAAGCCCCTGTTTACTATCTGCAATTAGATTATCCATCGGCCTATCCAAGAGTTGGAAATGATTTTAATACTATTTATGGCTATGAATGGGCGGGTTTAAATGAGAAAGGCTTACCTCAGGTGTATAATGCAGCGGGCGAAAAAGTAAAATATAATCCGTCTGATCTAAATGCCGTAAAAGATTACGGATCAACCGTACCTACACACAGCGGATCATTTCATACCTCGGTAAACTACAAAAACTTTTCTCTTTCGGCACTTTTCATCTATGAACTAGGTCATAAAATTAGAAATACATTTTTACCGATGCTAAACAATAACTATTCCGGAGCATTAGGTGATTATGTAACAGATATAACAACTGTAAACAAAAATATTGTAAACCGTTGGCAGCAGCCGGGCGACGAAGCCTTTACAAATATTCCTCGTGCTGTATATGAATACGATCCTGATTTTACTTCAGATTCTCGTGATATTTATCGTTATGCAAATATCAATATTCTTGATGCTTCGAATATAAGATTAAGCAATGTATCATTAGCTTATCAAATGCCAAGGGATATTATCAAAAGGATACAATTGCAAGATGTGCGCTTTAATCTGAATGCTGAAAATGTTTTTACAGTAGCCAAAAGCAGAGATGCTAAATATCTTTTAAATGGCTTTCAATCTCCAAGTTTAGTTTTTGGTGTAAATATTAATTTCTAATTTAAAAAGAGAACAAGATGAAAAATATATATAAAAAGACACTATTGATATTGGCATTAGGATTAACTCTCACCTCTTGCGAAAGTTATTTGGATGATGTACCAAAAGGGAAAAAAGTACCCACAACTTTAACAGATTTTGAAGCTTTTATACGCGACGAATATACTAACCAATCTGTTTTTGTTGAGCACGCTTCAAACCTGTTAAACGATAGATTTGTTACAATAGCCGGATTATCAGCTGACCGCTTGGTAAAAGCCAATTATATGTGGGATGAAACTGCTGATCGTATACAATTAAATCAGGCAGATGAAGCTATGTATTACAGAAGCTATGCCGGAATTTCGACTTTCAATTTAATTATTACTAATGCATTAGGAACAACAGAAGCAACGGAACAAGAAAAAAGAATTGTGTGGGCAGAAGCAAAGATTCTGCGCGCTATGTGCTACTATAATCTGGTAAATTACTACGCAGATACTTATATAGCCTCTACAGCTTCTACAAAATTATCAGTTCCTTTAATTACCAGTGCCGATATTAATGCGCCAAGCAAGCAAGTAAATATTCAGGAATTGTATGATTTTATATTGGCAGATATAAAAGAAGCATTGCCTTATTTGCCCAAAGTTTCTCAAACTGCTTTGCATCCTAATTTAGGAGCAGGTTATGCTTTAAATGCGCGTGTTTATTTGCAAATGAATAATTATACCGAGGCTTTAAAATATGCAGATCTTGCCTTGTCTGAAAATAATAAATTGTATGACTGGGTAGGATATTATAATACCAACAAAACAATCATCGAAAATCCGGATCCTAATATTACGGCACCATCGCCTATGGGATATAATTATGTCGAAAATTACACCTTTCGTCATGGCTCTACTGCAGGATTAACCACAGAAAATAATATTCCGGTAGAACGTGCGCAGCGTTTTGAAGCAGGAGATGGTCGTTTCTTGTCCCGCTGGAAAATTAGAACCATTGGAGCAGAAACATATTACAGAAGAATATTATCAGGTAATTTTAATTATGGAGGAATTACCACTGTCGAAGTATATTTGATCAAAGCAGAATGTCTGGCTCGTGCAGGACAAATAAGCGATGCACTAAACGTATTAAACACAGTTCGTAAAACACGTATACTTCCTGCTTCGTATCAGGATATTGTAACTGAAGATAAAACTACTGCTTTGTATGCTATTTTTAAAACTAAAAATAATGAGCTTATCCTAACACTAATTCCTTTTGCAGATGCACGTCGTTTAAACGCAGAAGGTATTTATAAAGTAAGTTTTACAAAAGTAGATGCAGGAGTAACCTACAACTTATCATCAACATCTCATTTATGGACAATGCCATTTCCTCAAGGAGCTACTAAAAACCCTGGAAACGGAACCATTACCCAAAATGTAGCAAAATAAAACCTCAAAAGCTTCCTGAGTAGAAATTCCGAAAGGAGGCTTTTTTTTAAAAACAGCAATCAAAAATGAACACAATTAAATACAAAATATTCGGATTATGTCTGGGTTTGTCGCTGGTTTCGTATACCAGTCAGGCACAGGCTAAAAAAGCAATTCAGCAATCGTATACCCTTGAAGGAAGTATAAAAGGTCTGGAAGACGGAACCATAATTGAGTTAATTCCCGGAGCAACACATTCATCAGAAACTGCAGTTGCCGAAACGACAAGTAAAAACGGCAATTTTACTTTTACAGGAAAACTAAAAGAACCACGTTTATTTTACATTTCGTTTGCAAAGAGCAAAGGATTTATTCCGGTTTTGGTCGAAAATGCTAAAATAAAAGTAACTGCCGAAGCTGAAATTTCAAAAAAAGAAGACCAAAGAATCAACTTCAAAAACGAAGTTATTACAGGATCAAAAGCAAATGATTATTTCAAAAAAGAAACTGCTTTTAGAGAAGAGTTAAATAACGATTACGCTGCGTATCATAAAGGTACTGAGGAACTTTCAAAATTATATTCGAAAGCGAGAACAGCAGGCAACAAAAAACAAATGGATTCTATTGGAAATACTCCGGAATGGAAAAAATTTGAAGCAGATGAAAAAGCCTTTTTTGCTAAAGTACAGTCAAGTTCAGAAAATTTGATTTCGAAACATAAAGCAACCTGGTGGGGACCGTTTTTTATGATGACGCAATACAGTTATTTGACACCAGATCAGAAACCCGTTTTTGCACAATTCTCAGAAATAGCTAAAAAAAGTTACTACGGACAATTGGTAGAAAAAGAAGTAAATCCTAAATCGTTGGTAGGAACAAATGTTTCCAACTTTGCATTGAATGATAAAGACGGAAAGGGATTTAATGTAAAAGATATCATAGCGGGCAAAAAATACATTCTAATTGATTTTTGGGCAAGCTGGTGTGCGCCGTGTCGTAAAGAAATTCCGAGCTTAAAAACAGCTTATACAGCTTATGCTGATAAAGGTTTTGAGATTCTGAGTATCTCAATCGATAAAGATCAAAAAGCATGGCAAAAAGCATTAGGACAGGAAAATATGCCATGGCATAATCTCTTAGATGACAATAAAGTAAGTAATGCATTTAATGTAATAACCATTCCGGCGACCTATTTAGTTGATAGTAAAGGTGTAATTATCAGCGACAATTTACGAGGTGAAGCATTAGAAGAAAAATTGAAAGAACTTTTAAAATCATAGTTCTCAGTCACAGTCGCAGTGACAGTAATCAGTAAAATACTGACTAAAAACTACGACTGGATACTGGCACTAAATACTAAAAAAAAATAACAACATGAAAAGTACAATCTTAAAATCAGGTTTAGCCGCTTTAGCACTTATAACCACAATCTCTTCCTGCTCAAAAAAGGAAGGTTTTACTATCAACGGGACAATTTCGGGATTAGATAAAGGAACTGTTTATTTGGAGAACACAGATGAAAAAGGGAACAAACAAATTGTAGATTCTGCTCAGATAAAAGAGGGAGCCTTTACATTTGAAGGAAAAGTAAATGAGCCTTTATTATATACCTTAAAATTGAAAGGACAGGAATATGGCGCCTTAGTGTTATTAGATAACGAAGACATTAAAATTGAAGCTAAAAAAGACTCTATTTTTAAAGCTAAGATTACAGGAGCAACTCAAAACGATATTTACCAATCGTATTATAAGGATGAATTCAAAAAAATACAAGCGATTGCCGGACCTGTTTATAAATTATCGGATTCTTTGCAACAAAACGGAAAAGTAAAACTAACACCGGAACAGCAAACCATGATGGATAAAAAATGGAAAGACCTTCAGACTTTAGCTGATGATCTTACAGATAAATATATTACTAAAAATAAAGATAAAGTGGGTGCCGCTTTAGTAATTAGCGACCGAATTGTATCTTACGGAACACCGGAACAGGTAAAAAAATATTATGGAATTTTATCTCCTGAAATTCAAAAATCAGTTTATGGAAAACAATTAAAAGCGACCATCGATCTTGATGATAAAACGGCTCCCGGTGCTGTAGCTTTAGATTTTTCTCAAACAGATGTAAACGGAAAAATCGTAAAACTATCGGATTATAAAGGAAAATATGTTTTGGTAGATTTCTGGGCAAGCTGGTGCGGACCATGTCGTAAAGAAAATCCCAATGTTGTTTTGGCATACAAAACATATCACGATAAAGGATTTGATGTGTTGGGAGTTTCGCTAGATGATAAAAAGAAACTTTGGGAAAAAGCAATCGAAAAAGACGGATTAACCTGGACGCATGTTTCGGATTTAAAAGGCTGGAAAAATGATGTTGCCGTTTTATACGGAGTAAAATTAGTACCTACCAATTACTTAATTGGACCTGATGGAAAAATCATTGCTAAAAACCTTAGAGAAGCTGAACTACAATCAAAATTAAAAGAAATTTTCAGTAAATCTTAAAAAAGTCTTCTAGTCTCAGTTTTCAGTCTCAGTCTCGGCGCAAACTTTAAACTGCGGCTGAAAACTAAACAAAAATATCACAAAAAATGAAAAAACATATCTTTCTGGGCTATTGCTCACTAGCTTTCTGTACGCTTGTTTCAGCGCAAAATAAATCAGTTAACTTTAAGAAAATAAAGGAATTAGGTGGAATCGAAGAGTATTTGTATCAGCCAAACGGTATGAATGTTTTGCTTTTGCAGGATAATGCTTCGCCAGTTGCAACCGTACAAATTGTGTATCGCGTAGGTTCTAAAAATGAAGTGTTAGGAAATACGGGATCAACACATCTTTTAGAACATTTAATGTTTAAAGGAACGCCAGCTTTCAACAAGAAAAACGGAAACACGATTACAGATGTACTTCAAAATACAGGAGCACAATTAAACGCCACAACCTGGTACGATCGTACCAATTACTTCGAAACTTTGCCAAGTGATAAAATTGCATTGGCGCTTCAGATAGAAGCAGACAGAATGCGAAATTCTTTATTATTGAAAGAAGATAAAGAGGCCGAAATGACGGTAGTTCGTAACGAATTCGAACGTGGAGAAAACAATCCAAATAGTTTATTAGATAAAGAAATTTGGGCTTCAGCATATATTGCACATCCTTATCATCATTCAACAATTGGCTGGAAATCAGATATCGAAAAAGCACCAATCGAAGTATTGCGTAATTTTTATAATACCTATTATTGGCCTGATAATGCCACTTTGACTATTATTGGAGATTTCAAAAAAGAAAACGTATTCGAATTAATTGAGCAGTATTTTGGTAAAATTACTAAAGCGCCAAATGTAATGCCGCAACCTTACACCGAAGAGCCACAACAATATGGACCTCGTAAAATTGTACTAAAAAAGCCGGGAGAGTTGGGCGTTGTAAACAAAGCCTATAAAATTCCGGGAGCCTTACACGAAGATCTTCCAGCCTTAAATATTTTGGGCGAAATAATAGGTTCGGGGCCTTCAGCGATTTTAAGCAAAACTTTTGTAGACACAGGTTTGGGGATTTATGCTTATGCAAATGCCACAAACTTTAAAGAAGTTGGACTTTTTACAATTGGAGTTGGTTTTCCTGCCACTTCAAAGCACGAGGATATTGATGCTAAAATAAGTGAAGTTGTAGCAAAAATTCAAAAAGAGGGCTTAACTCAGGACGAAGTAAATCGTGTTGTGGCAAAAATTAGCGCACAAACTATTTTAGCACGAGACGGTTCAGGAGTTATTGCATCAGAATTGACAGAAGCCATTGCAGCCGGAGACTGGACAGATTATATCACTGGAGTTGACAGATTAAAGAAAGTAACTCCTGCGGATGTTGTTAGAGTTGCAAAAAAATATTTAGTTGATGATCAAAGTACAACCGGATATTTTATCCCGAAACAAACTGGTGCACAAAATCCGGACACAGCTCAAGCTAATAATTTTATGCCTGAAAACGGGCCATTTTATTACAGAGATGCCAACCACGGACATGATCACGAAGAGTATCCACAAAACATTTTATCAGTACCAATAAATAACGCTGTAGAATTTGTAAAAGAAACTGTTAGCGAAAAAACACCTTCGGCTTATAAAAGAGAAAAAGTAGGAGGAATCGATATTGTTTCAGTAAAAACTTCGGCTAAAGATTTTGTTACTGTTGCAGCAAGTATTTCATTAGGGAATTATGCAAACGAAACAAAGAATACTGCGATCCCGTCATTAACAGCAGCCATGTTATCAAAAGGAACAACGCTGAACGACAAATTTAAATTTTCAGAAAAACTGCAAAAATTAGGTGTCAATTTAAATGTAAACGCATCGACTTTTAAAATTAATATTGGATTTAAATGTTTGAAAAAAGATTTAGATCAGGTCATTACGTTATTAGCAGAAGAGTTAAGAAATCCATTGTTTGATGCAAAAGAATTCGAAAACTTAAAGCAGCAATTTATAGGAAACACACAACAAAATTTAAATGACCCCGGCGAAAGAGGAACCATTGCTTTGCTGCAGGCTATTTATCCAAAAGCGAATCCAAATTACAGCTTAAGTGTAGAAGATGATATTGCAAATATTAAAAATGCAACTCTTGATGAGGTTAAAGCTTTTCATAAAAAATATTTCGGACCAGCGTCTATGCATTTAGTAATTGTAGGAGATACTGAAGGAGCCAATTTAAATGGATCTTTAAAAAAATCATTCAAAAACTGGAACGGTGGAGTAGTAGAAAATATGAAGTTTGAAGAAGCTGTAAAATCAGCATCAAAAACAGAGGTTATTACCATCGCCGAAAAACCAAGTGCCGAATTATTTATCGGGCAGTATACAGGTTTAAAAAGATCTGATGCAGATTATATTCCGTTTTATATTGCCAATTATACATTAGGCGCAGGTTTTGCCGGACGTTTGATGCAGACTGTTCGTGATAATGATGGATTAACGTACAGTATTTCATCCGGTACAGGAGGGAATATCAGCACTGGAGGTTACTGGATGGTTAATGCATCTTTCAATCCAACTTTGTTTCAAAAAGGATTAGATGCTACCATGGTTCAGGTCGATAAATGGGTTAAAGACGGAATCACAACAGCAGAATTAGAAAATAAGAAAACCAATTTAATTGGAAGTTTTAAAGTTGGAATGTCAACCACAAACGGAATGACCAGAACAATTTTAAGTTTTGTTGAAAGAGGTTTAGAACCAGACTACATAGAAAAATATCCAGAAGATATCGAAAAAGTGACTTTGCAACAGGTAAATGACGCTATCAAAAAATACATTCAATTAGATAAGATGATTGTAATCAAATCGGGTTCGCTTGATAAAGAAGGGAAACCGTTGAAATAGAGTACTCTTTTAGTAAAGACAACTTTGTAAAAGTTTTAAACTTTGACAAAGTTACTGCGACTGCGACTGCGACTGCGACTGCGACTGCGACTGCGACTTGAAACCTGAAACCTGAAACCTGAAACAAAAAAACAAAAATTTTTAATAGTCCGTCTTTCATTTTTTTCATATTAGAAACTGAATTAGTAAGCAATTTTCTAAGAAAGACCCGAAAAGAGCTGTTTGCCAGCAGCTCTTTTTTTCAAAAATATCAAACCTAAATAACCAATGAAAAAATTACTAATAACCTTTATGTTGTTGCTGAGTTATAGCATATTTGGGCAAATGTACAATCCGGTAAAGTGGACAACAACAGTAGAAAAAATATCAGATAAAGAGTATATTCTAAAAGCTCAGGCAGTCATACAACCCGGTTGGCATTTGTACGGACAATATATTGAAGAAGGCGGACCTTCGCCAACCGCTTTTACATTTAAAAATGAGCAGAAAAAATTTGAATTAATTGGAAAAACAGCCGAAGATAAAGGACATGAAACGGTCGACAAAATCTTCGATATGAAAATCAAATATTTTGAAGAGAAAGCAGTTTTTACACAAAAGATAAAATTTACATCAGATGAAATTGCAAACATCGCTGCCGAAGTAGAATTTATGGTTTGTGATGACAGTAATTGTTTACCTCCTTCATCAGAAGAATTGTCTTTTAAAATTCCGAATGCTAAAAAGTTGGCTTCCGCCGAAGAAACGGCTGTTATGCATAATGATACCGTTTCTGCAGAAAAAGTAGTTACAGTATCAGAAGAAAAAGAGAACAAAGTCAGTGTAAATCCGATTAAAAAAAATGAATCAAGAGGATTAATAAGTATTTTTATAATTGCTTTTTTATCCGGATTTGCGGCTTTGTTAACGCCTTGCGTTTTCCCAATGATCCCAATGACGGTGAGTTATTTTACCAAACAAAGTAAAACCAAAGCTGCCGGTATTAGAAACGCTTTGATCTACGGATTCTCAATCGTGATTATTTATGTATTATTAGGTTCAATTGTAACGGCGGTTTTTGGTGCAGATTCTTTAAATGCACTTTCGACAAATGTTTGGTTCAATCTGATATTCTTTATTTTATTAGTGGTTTTTGCCTGTTCTTTTTTAGGTGCATTCGAAATAATGTTGCCCAATTCGCTTGCCAACAAAGTCGATTCTCAGGCAGATAGAGGAGGATTAATTGGAATTTTCTTTATGGCTTTGGCCTTAGCCATAGTGTCTTTTTCGTGTACAGGCCCAATTGTTGGAACTTTGTTAGTAGAGGCGGCTTCAAAAGGCGGTATTGCACCAATTGTTGGAATGTTAGGATTCTCGATTGCTATTGCTTTGCCTTTTTCATTATTTGCGGCATTTCCGGGGTGGTTAAATGCGCTGCCAAAATCTGGCGGATGGCTCAATACGGTAAAAGTAGTTTTGGGCTTTTTAGAACTGGCTTTGGCTTTTAAATTTTTATCGAATGCCGATTTGGTTTTGCAATTGCATTGGCTGGAAAGAGAAGTTTTTCTAACCATCTGGATTGCCGTTTTTGGAACTTTAGCTTTTTATTTGTTTGGAAAAATTACTTTGCCACACGATTCTCCTTTAAACCATATTTCAGTTGGAAGATTAACTTTTGGATTACTCGTTTTGAGTTTTACAATTTACCTGATTCCCGGGCTTTTTGGAGCGCCATTAAAGTTAATTAGCGGATTCCCGCCGCCAATGCATTACAGCGAATCACCAGACGGATTTGGAGGTTCTAAAAGTTCATCTGAAATAAAAGAAGTTTTACCGGAAGGAGCAGAGTTTGGTCCGCAAAACATTATCACTTTTCACGATTATAATAAAGGAATGGAATTTGCCAAAAAAGCAGGAAAGCCTGTTTTATTAGACTTTACAGGTTATGCCTGCGTGAATTGCAGAAAAATGGAAGAACTCGTTTGGTCAGATGCGAAAGTTCTGGGAGTCTTAAAAAATGAGGTTGTCTTGATTTCATTGTATGTTGATGATAAAAAAGAATTGCCGGAGAACGAACAATATATTTCTGAAACTACTGGAAAAAAGATTAAAACGATTGGTAATAAATGGAGCGATTTACAAATTAAAACCTACAAAGCAAATGCTCAGCCATTTTATGTAATTGTAGATCACAACAGCACCAATTTAACCGAACCTTCGGCCTATAATCCGAATATCGGGGACTATTACAATTGGCTGAATTCGGGAATAAAAAACTTTAAAAAATAAGTTTTCTTTAAAAGAAATAAAAGAATGAATGCTATTTTAAACAAAACAGAAATAAGTCCATTAGAATCTTATTTTTCTAAATTTAGAGAGAATACTGTTGGTGTATATCATACTTTCGAATCGGTTTACGGTACACAAAAAATGGTATACGCCGATTGGATTGCCAGCGGAAGATTGTATTTGCCGATAGAAGACATTATGCTGAATAAAATTGGTCCGATGATCGCCAATACGCATTCTTTTTCCAGCGAAACAGGTAAAGCTTCAACGTATGCTTATCAATACGCAAGAGAGCTGATTAAAAAACAGGTAAACGCTAACAAGCAAGATTGTTTGGTAGCCACAGGAACCGGAATGACAGCGGCTTTATCGAAGTTACAGCGCATTATGGGGTTGCGTGCTAAAGATAATATTTACAATATAAAACTGAATTTTGATGATGAAAGGCCGGTAGTTTTTATCACGCATATGGAGCATCATTCCAATCAGGTTCCTTGGTATGAAACTATTGCCGATGTGGTTGTTTTGCCCGGAGATGAAAATAATCTGGTTGATCCTGAAATATTGTCAAAAGAAATTCAAAAGTACGCCAACAGAACCATGAAAATTGGTTCGTTTACAGCATGCTCTAACGTTACAGGAATCGTTACGCCGTATCACGAACTGGCAAAAATTATGCATCAAAACGGAGGTTTTTGTTTTGTTGATTTTGCAGCTTCGGCACCTTATGTTCCAATCGATATGCATCCCGAAAATCCTGAAGAACAGTTGGACGCGATATTCTTTTCTCCTCATAAATTTCTTGGTGGTCCGGGAACATGCGGAATTTTGGTTTTTAATGAAAAATTATACCAGGCAAATTTTCCGGATAATCCCGGTGGAGGAAATGTAAAATGCACGAATCCTTGGGGCGGTTATCATTATAGTGATGCTATCGAAGTAAAAGAAGATGGCGGAACACCTGGTTTTCTGCAAGTTATGCGTACAGCCTTATGTCTGGAATTGAAAAACCAAATGGGAATCGAAAACATGAAAGAGAGAGAAACTGAATTGATGCAACTTTGTTTTTCTCAACTTCAAAAAATAAAAGGATTATCTCTTTTAGGAGATTTAAATACCGAAAGAATTGGCTGCGTTTCTTTTACTATAGAACATATTCACTACAATTTAATTGTAAGGCTTTTGAATGATCGTTTCGGAATTCAGGTTCGTGGCGGTTGGTCTTGCGCAAGTACGTATGCACATTATTTGTTTGGTATTGATGAAGAGGAATCTAAAAAAATGACAGAAGAACTTCTTGAGCAAAATTTAAGCAATAAACCGGGTTGGGTTCGTATATCATTACATCCAACAATGACAAATCAAGAGCTTTTATTTATTTGTGATGCGATACAAAAAGTTGCGATTTATTATGAAGAATGGCAGGAAGTGTATTGCTATAATCCGAAAAATAACGAGTTTGAAAGCCTTGTAAAGCACGAAACGATTGCCGAAGAGGTGAAAGAATGGTTTTGTTTAGACTAAATTTCCGAAAGATATAAAATAAAAAAAAGGGTTGAATCAAAATTGCTGATTCAACCCTTTTTTATGAGTTACTTTCAATTTAGAACTTTACGGTTCCTTTAGGAACAGTTTCTCCAACAGTTGTTTTATTAGCCAGATTAAAATTAGCTGATGAAACAAATTCTATATTCTGACTGTTTTCTCCGTTGACCGTAATTGCTTTAGGAGAAGTAGAATTGAACTCTACATTTTTAAGAGACATGTTTTTGGTATTGTAAATTTCAAATACAGTAGCTTCTTCAATTTCTAATTTTGCATTGTGTATTTTAATTCCGTTAGCATCGATGATAGAAAAGCCTTTTTTTGCATTTCCTGTCAGATTAGAAATTTCGATATTTTCAAGATTCATTTCTGGCAAACCTTGTAAAAAAACTGCTTGTTGAGCTCCTTTTATCGTTACATTTTTGATTGAGATATTCTTGAACTGAGGAGTTTCTTCATTCACTGGCATTGCTTTAGAACTTAGTGTATTACCACCTTCTGCCAAAGTTTCTTCGATCGATTTTCCTCCGTAATACAAATTAAACGAGATAGCCTGAGAGGGAATATCTGTCATGAAAATATCCGATATAAAAATATTTTCGACTACACCGCCACGTCCGCGGTTACTTTTAAAACGCAATCCAACATCTGTTCCCATAAAAGTACAATTAGATACATGCATGTTTTTTACACCGCTTGACATTTCACTTCCAACCGTTACGCCGCCGTGTCCGTGATATACGATATTGTTTTTTATGATAATGTTTTCGCAAGGAACGCCACGATCACGACCGTCTTTGTCTTTTCCTGATTTAATACAAATAGCATCATCACCAACATCAAAACTTGAGTTTTCGATGATTACATTTTTACAGGATTCTACATCAAGACCATCTCCGTTTTGAGAATACCAAGGGTTACGAACCGTTACATTACGCACAATTAAATCTTCGACCATCAAAGGGTGAATGTTCCAGGCTGGTGAATTTTGAAATACCGGACCATCAAACAGTACTCTTTTGCTATTTTGAATACTTACCATTACCGGACGTAAAAAATCGTGAATCGTTTCAAACTCTTCTTTGGTTTTTAAATCCAGACGTACGTTTTGATCTGCTCCTTTAGAGGCATTCATAAAAGTTTCAGACGGATACCAGCTGGTTTTATCTTTGTTTAAAACTCCGCCCGAAGCAATCACTTTTTTCCATTGACTGTCAGTTAGTTTGTTCTTTTTAACCTGTCTCCAGACTTCTCCAGATCCGTCCCAGACACCATTACCTGTAAAAGCAATGTTTTCAAGATTTTTACCATAAATAGGAGAGATACATCTCCAGGTATTCAATCCTTCAAAGCTGGTTTCTATAAGAGGATATAAACTTTTATCTGGCGAGAAAATGATTATTGCACCTGTTTCTGCATGAAGTTCAAGATTGCTTTTTAATAAAATTGGACCTGTAAGCCAGATTCCGGGAGGAATAACAACTTTTCCACCGCCTTTTTTTGCTACCGCGGCTATTGCATCGGCGAAAGCCTTTGTATTTAAAACATACCCGCCATTTACAGCTCCAAAATCTTTAATGTTTACACTGTTTTTAGGAATTACAGGTTCTTTTACTTTTGCCATTTTAAATTCAATATTCTTATAAGTGTCATAAGTCTTTGAATTTTGAGCAAAACTGTTTTGCGTACAACTTATTATCATAATTGCCAAAGCAATACGTAAAAGGTTAATTGGGTGAGTTTTCATTCTAATTGAATTATGGTTAAAAATTTTAGTCTAAATAGAGAGACTTTTTTGCTAAATGCATTTATTGTTTGTTCTTTTTTTATCGATTCGCAAAAAAAGAACTTCGATCGATAAATATATGTAAATGTAATCGATTACACAAATCTATAAAAAAATATTTATAAAGCGGTGTTAAATTAGTCCTTACCACAAAATAAAAGTGATTCGTTATGAAAGTCTTTTCTAGCCTTTTATTTTACTAGTATCAGGAAAGTACGGGATGGTTTTATAGCATTTAAAAAGTTATTCTATTTTTTTAATTTTAAAGATAAAGAAGTGTATTTCGGCGAAAGCCAATTAAAAATATTTCACGCAGATTTAATATGGATTTAAGCTGATAATGCAGCTTGATTTAAAAATTATTTACCAAAATAATAATCCTAATTGATCTGCTCTAATCAGTAAAATCTACATGAAACTTTTTTTAAAACTTATAAAATCATCCTGATTACGTTTGCATTTTGTAGTAAAATAAACCTATATTAGCGTAAATAAATAATTTTTATACGCCTGGATATTTAATCACAAATAGAAATAATAGCATGATTTGTACCATTTACTCACACCAATCAGGGTTTGATGATATTAAAGAAATAATCGTATCTCATTTTCCAAAAGGAAATATTTTAATTGATAAAGAAGAGGAGTCCGATATCATAACATTAGAAATTAAGGAAGGAAGTTCTTCGCAAAAAATAAAAATCTTGTATCGCCAGAGAGCCGAGCCTTCTTATCAAATTCCGGAAATCAATGATTCTGCGCTAACGGCTAATTTAAAAGGACTTTATGGCTTTGTTTATGGATTGCCAACTGTAAATGAAAAAGTAAAAGAACTTTTTTTGCGTAAAATAGAGACTTTAAATTCTGAATTTACCATTATCCCGGAACAAGGAGAAATAGCCAATTTAAAAACCATAATAGCCAATATTGCCGAGGAACTTGATGCGATTTTGTTTGTTCAGCCTGATACTGTTATTAGTAAATCGAGCGGCCAGCATTTTCTGGACAAAAATTTAGATTTGATTATTGATACTGAAGGAAATTGTGAAATTGATGTATTAGATGTCAAAATTAATTCGGTTTATTTTGATGCAGATCAGAATGAGTTGACGGAAGATCAGTTGCAAAGAAAAGAGAATAACGAAAAAATTCTGGAAGAATATAACATCAAAATCAACAGAAACCTGCCTTGTATAGAATCTGAAGAGGAGACTACTTTAAGGACACCAAGAGAAATTGCGCAAAGAGTGAGTGCTTTGGCAGTAGTCAATTTAGTGGCGTTTAATAGTATTTCTCCCGAAGAAGCTACAGAATATCTTCAAAATTATAATCTTTGGGATTTTACGACGGAAAACGAAAAAGAATTTCTGGCCAACCCAACCGATGATAAAAAAGCAAACGAAAGTTGGAAATGTGAAGGTATTTGGGTTTTGATGTGGGCTTTGAATAAAATTGAAACGCTGGATTTTCCGGATGAGTTTTGCGATCTGGAAAATATTGATCCGGATAATTACCCTGTTGGTCAGGATAAAGATCCCAATATTTTTATTGATTCGATAGTGGCCATAAGATCTAAAAGCGAAATTTTGGATGCTAATGATTTGTATTACAGATTTAATTGGGCATGTGTCGACGAGAGAATCAATGGCAGGGAAATAGAAGGTATAAATCCGGGTATTGTTTATGAAAGACAATATGCCTTAAACTGGCTGATCAATTATATGGAGCAGGATTGGGATTTTATTACTTGTGATACTTAATTTGTAAAGGTTGCTTTTCTTTGAGCATAATTTTACCGCAAAGAACGCAAATTTTATAAATCTATGAGGTTTATAAAAAAGACAAAGTTCGCAAAGCTGTATCAATAGAAAGCTTTGCGAACTTTTTGTTTATCAGCATAATATAAAGTAAAACATTTGCGTTCTTTGCGGTTAATTGCCAACTTAAGAATCAATATTAAACAAACATTCCGCTACATAAATTATGAAGCGGAATGTTCTAATTAAAAAAAAACTCAAGTAATAGCATTTTTGCAATTGCATTTCTGCTACTGTTATTTTTAGAATACACCAATATAATGGTTTCCGGCTTTGTTTACCAATTTGGCTCCTTTAGTTACGGCACCTGTTACAGCATCAATGATATAAATGTTTCCGTCTTTACCAACTGGTGTAACAGCTACATATAGATCGTTTCCGTCAACTACAAAGCCCTGGTATTGACCAAAATCTAAATCAGCATCATAAGCAATACCTTCAACTTTTTTAGCTGTTTTTGCGTTTAAGTCGATTCTTGCCACAAATCCTTGATTGTTAGCACCGTCATGAGTGTAAACTGCAAAAGCGATTCCGTTACCAACGTATCTCCATGCATCAATGTAAGATCCTTTTACTCCAAGAGCAGTGTCTAAACTAAAAACGTAAGAGTTGTCATATTCGTTGCTTTGATTGATTTTTAAGATATAAGAACCGTTTTTTGTATCTCTTTGAGTAGCCTGATAAATATTTCCATCGTTAGCCACAAAACTATTAAAACTACGGTATCCGCTTGTGTCTCCAAAACCAACTGTAGAAGTAATAATTTTAGGGTTTAATAAGGAAGGATAATCAACCACAAGTGATTTAGAACCTAAACGCTCAAATTCAGTTTCGTTTGCTCCGGTAGCAGTATTTGTTTTACGCATCCATGTTCCGATGATTAATTTGTTTCCGGCTTTGTTTAGCGTTGGTGCATCTAAACGGAAAATGTGATGTCCTAAAGCTTCTTCTTCCGGAGTTAACGGAATTTCGTACTGTTTTGCAGCAGAAATTAGGATGTTTTTTAAGTCTAAGCTTAATACAGTTGCAGAACCTCTTGTATGCTTGTATGATTTATCTTCGTTAGTTACAATTACAGGTGCGGTAACATTTACTGCTACACCCGTTTTATCTCCGTCAAAAAGTTTGGTCCATCTTGGTGAAGTTCCTGCATATTGAGAAATGTTGACTGTAGATCCTGATTGTGCAAAATTATTACCGCCATTTACTTTATAAGTCATAAACTCACCACCGTTTGCACCTGTATACGTGATATTAAAAAGAGTGCTTCCGTCTACAGATGATTGCAAACGAGCAGTTCTGGTGGATTGTACAGGTGTTCCGTTGTCGTAAACATTAATAGAAATGTTTGGATTTTTAGCATCTTCTTTACTGACAGAAAAAACTTTAGTACCGCCATTTCCGTCTCCCGGAGCAGTTTGCATTAAGGCTCCTGCAACTGTTATCCAACGGCTTTCAGTTTCCGGTAATGTAGGTGTTATTGGGTCTTCATTATCATTACTGCTGCAGCTTGTCGTTAAGGCAAATGTGGTAAAAACCAAACCAAATGCCATTAATTTAAATGTACTTTTTTTCATATTCATGGTATTTAAAAAAATTAATTATATAGATTTAAAACTTATTCAGTATGTAATTGAATTTCAGATAAAAGGCTACTCCAGGTTTTTGAACGCCAAAATTGTCGTAAACCTGTTCGTTGGTGATATTCTTGGCATCAAAACTCACAATGTATTTTTTGTTAGGAAAAGTGTAGCTCAAACCTAAATCATGCGGAAATTGAGACGGTACTTTATCAATTTGGGTTTCCTGCCAGGTGGTAAAAAATTCTCCCACATAAGTAAAATTGTAATACAAATTCAACTCCGAATTAGACTGCAATACATCTTTAAAATTATATTGCGCATTTCCATTAATAATAAAATAAGGCTCATTAGGATATTGCTTGTTATAGTAATCCAGTATTTGTCCATTTTTATCGTATTTATCTTTAAAGAGCGAATTGAATTTAGACATATTCATCCCGATAAATAATCTTTTATTATATGAATATTCCAATGAGGCTTCATACCCTAAAGATTGCGCTGTACCTAAGTTTACTGAAGGTGAGGTCTGCAAAGCTTCATTTAAACGATTACTAAACTCACGAACGATTTTGTCTTTAGAATTTCTCCAAAATCCCGAGCCGCCAAAACTAAATTTATGCTGATTAATGATATAAGGTCCAAAACGTAATCCTACATTAAGGTTGTCGCTTTCTTCAGGTTTTAATGCGCTGTTACTGGTTTGATTTTCGCCCGGATTACCAAAAATTTCATTTTCAGAAGGAAGCCTGATCGCTTTTTCTGCAGATAAAGAGAACATCAATTTTGGTAAAACAAAATAAGATCCTGCGAAACCGTAACCATAAAAAGTAGTATTATTATTCTCTAATTTTTCGACTATTGAAGACTGTCCGCCTGTTGTAATGATCTGCGGGGTTCTTTGTTCTGTTTTTTGGTTATAGCGTTTCCCAAACAAATTGGTTCTTAAGCGTGAATCAAATGCCTGAAGTTCGTAGGCAAAGGACAAAACGCTTTTTTGCAGATCTCGTTTTTGCTGAAAATTTCTTTCCATTTCAGATTTCTTTTCATCATAATCATCCCTGTCAAACGAATAAAGCATACTGCTGAATACAAATTTGTGATTATCATTTAAGGTATAATTTAATCCGCCTCTTGTACTGAATATTTTGTTATTGATGTGCAAAATTGTAGCGGCACCTTGTTGAGCACCTGTTGGCGATAAAAAATGCTGACCATCAATGCCAATTGCTTTTTCGTTAAACCAGTTGTAATTCCATTTTACTGTGTCATTTAGAACTTCTCCTCTTTGACTAAAAACAGAATTCACGGTGAATTCAAGCCCTTTTACAATAAAATCTTTTTTAGCATAATTGATGCTGATTACCTGTGCATCAGCTTCAGTAAATCGACCTTTGTAGGGTTTCGACATTGCTTGTCCGTGCTGAATTTCGTTGTAATCGTCAGAAGCATTAAAACCAATTAAAAAAGTATCCGCCCATTTTACATCTGTAAATCCGGCTTCAAAACGTCCTCCGTAAGAACGATACGCGTCATTAAAACGTTTGGCCTTAATTTCTTTTTTAACTCCGTTAGGCTGAATGTTGTAAGCAAATTTCCCCCAAATTTCATAATCGTTATCAGAGTAATTATAAAAACCGGAACCTTTTAAAGTAAAGCCTGATTTATCTCTGTAAGTGGTATTAAAGTTAGATTGAGTGGTGTTAAACGAACCATAAGATATTGAAGCATTCAGGGTATTTTTAGCACCTTTTTTCAAAATTACATTTATGGCACCTCCTAAAGCATCATCCGCCAAATGTGCCGGAATTACTCCTTTGTAAACTTCGATTCGCTCAATTAATGCAGGCGGAATACTATTTAAACTGAATGAAGAACCGTAAGTCGAAATAGGAATTCCGTCTATAAATATTCGGATGGCATTTCCGGACATTCCATTCAGGTTGTAATTGATGCTCGAACCCAATCCACCATTTTGTCTGATGCGAACTCCAGCTGATTGTCCTAATAAATCGTTAGTTTGAATATTACGTTTTGCCGCTTCCTGAGTGTCTATGACATTTACAGAGAAACCTTTCTCCATAATTTCTTTCTTTACAGTAGTTTTCTGAATCACCACTTCTTTCAAAGCTTTAGGATCACTTTTTTCTAAAGAAATAGTGATATGATGAGAAGATTGGTGTACGTGAATGTCGATAGTTTTTGTTTTGGCTTCGGGAGAAGAAATTTCCAAAGTATATTTTCCGTAAGGCAATGCTTTAATTTCGAATTGACCATTTTGATCAGCAATAGAAAAATTTTGTGTTCCTAAAACCAGTACCGAAGCACCCAAAGCCGGTTCGTTGTGGGAAAAGTGAACCTTTCCGTTTATATTTCCCTTTTGAGACCAAACTGAAAAATGAACAAACAAAAACACAACTGCTAAAAATTTCATAATTTATTTACTTACCAATAGGAGCGCAAACTTATGTCATTGTTTATATTTAATCTAAATAAACGAATTAGAAGATCATTAGAATTACATTAAAAATTCTAATGTTGGAGAAAAATGTTCCAGATTATAAGGATTTTGAATAGGCTCCAGTTTCAGCTGGAGTTTTACAAACAATGTCATGGCACACGGATGACACGGATTTGCTTCGCAAAAACACGGATTTACACGGATTTTTTGTTTTTGTCATCCTGAAGAATGAAGGATCACACGAGAAGCTCGACAAACAAACTCGACAAAGATTGCGGCATTACTTTACGGAATTACTAGTGTGATCCTTCATTCTTCAGGATGACAAGCTTGTGGTTACTTTACGTTTAGAAAATAAAAAGAATAAAAAATCCGTTTTAATCTGCGTTTTTGCGAAGCTAATCCGTGTCATCCGTGTGCCATGACAAAGAAACTCGACAAAGATTCCGGAGTTGCTATTGCGATCCTTTCTCTCAGGATGATAAACTTTGTGGTTCGCATTATAATGTGTTCAGGCTTTCGTATATTCTTCTTTATCTTTGTCTCTCTTAAATTTTGAATATGCTTAATTTCAAATTATACCATCTCGAATTTGACGCTCCTGAAATATTGCAGGATAGCATCAAATGTTTTTGGTACGACAGACGAGATTCCGGTGAAGAATTCTCAAATTTTGAAGTTATGCCGGATGGTTATGCTGAAATTATTTTTTATTTTGGAAGTACTTGTAGTGTTTCTTATAATGGAGTTTTACAGCCCTTGCCATCACCGTTTATAATGGGATTACTCAATCAGCCTGTTATTTTAAATTCGAATAATCGCTTAGAAATCATTGCCATAAGATGTTTTCCCTGGACTGTTTTCGATTTACTCGGATTGCCATCAGGAAAGGGCAAAGGCGGAGTACATATTTTAGAACATCCTATTGCTCAGCTTCAGTCGCGTTTGAATGATTTCATTCAGGCCAACAAAATAGAAGAGGCGATTGCGCAGGTTCAGCAATTTTTTGTGAATGCCCACTCACAAGTTCCTGCTGATAGTTTATTGTTTAAAGCCGGATTGGCGATGCGAAACGCTAAAGGAATTATTCCGGTCAGTGAATTAGCATTGGCAGCTCATGCAACAGTTCGTACATTAGAAAGAAACTTTAAACAATCCTCCGGTCATAGCGTAAAAGATGTATCAGGTTTGATGCGTTTTGAGCAGGTACGGAATCATTTATGGCATTTTCCAGATGCTAATATTGCCGGTTTGGCTCAGGAATTAGGGTATACAGATCAATCTCATCTTAGCAGAGAATTTAAGCGTTACAGCGGCACTACACCAGGTGCATTTGCACGAAAAGCAAAGCAAACCATTAGTAACGATTTTGTCGTATTTGTACAATCCTAAGAAACAAGCTTTTTAGAATTTTGTCTTTCAAAAATAAAAACTAAATTATGTTATTGAAAAACAAAAAGATAGCTATTATTGGGGCAGGACCCGTTGGTCTCACCATGGCAAAATTATTACAACAAAACGGAATAGATGTTACGGTTTACGAAAGAGATGAAGACGCGAGTACAAGAATTTCCGGTGGTACACTTGACCTGCACAAGGGGTCCGGACAAGATGCTCTTGAAAAAGCAGGATTATTAGAAACTTATTTTGCACGGGCAAAACCAATGGGAAGAACCATTGCAGATGAACAAGGCAAAGTACTTTTTTCTAAAAAACCAACAGCCGAAAACCTATACGATAATCCTGAAATAAACAGAAACGACTTAAGACAACTGTTACTGGACAGTTTAATGGAGGGAACGGTTGTTTGGGGCAGAAAATTTACAGACCTTAAAGCAGACGATGGCAAATGGATTCTGCAATTTGAAAATGAAGCAGATGCAATCGCAGATTTTGTTATTGGCGCAAATGGCGGAATTTCTAAGGCAAGAAAATATGTTACTGATGCTGAAATCGAATATACAGGAACTCTTATTATTCAGGGCGAAGTATTTGAGCCGGAAGTTTCATGTCCTGAATTCTATGATTTGTGTGATGACAATATACTAATGATTGCAAAAGATGGCAATCTATTATTAGCAAACTCTAAGAACGGCAGTGTGCTGAGTTATAATGTAATGTTTGAAATGCCAGATACAAATGCTTTGAAAGCTGATGATAAAGAAAGCATAATTAAATTTCTTAGTAATAGATTGTCCGGCTGGGAGCAGGTTTATAAACAGTTATTTACCGCCACATCTTCTTTTATTTTGTGGCCAACAAGAAAAATACCGTTAGATAAACCCTGGAAAAATAATCGCCCTTTGCCTATAACGCTTATTGGTGATGCCGCACATATAATGCCGCCTTTTGCAGGTCAGGGAGCCAATATTGGATTATTAGATGCTTTAATCTTATCTAAAAATTTAACAAGCGGGAAATTTGAAACTCTTGAAATGGCTATTGAAAATTATGAGCAAAAAATGATGGCTTATGCAAAAGAGGCACAACTCGAAACTAGCAGGAATGAGATAGAAATGCATAAACCCAGCTTTTCGTTTCAAAGGTTTTATCAATAATATAACGATGCAATATTTATAAGACAATCCTTTTTTGATTATCTTTTTTTTATCTAAAGATTGTAAAATGAAGCTAAAGTTTAGGTTTAAATTTCTTTATTTTGAAGTTTTTCGATTTTACTAATTTTCCATTATCGGTAATCATTACGCAACTGTATTCCGGATATTTTTTTAGTAAAAGCAAACCTTCCTTTTGTCCTAAAACCATTAAAGAAGTGCTTAATCCGTTTGCTGTTTCTGCATTTGGACCAAAAACAGACACACTGCATAATCCCGTCGCAGGATAACCTGTTGCAGGATTTATAATGTGTGAGTAGCGTTTTCCGTTAAAAACAACAAACTTCTCATAACTTCCGGAAGTCGTTACTGCGCCATTGTTTAAAGGAACTACAGCAAATAATGTATCAGGATGAAATGGGTTCGTCATGCCAATGTTCCAGTCTTTGCCGTTGGGTTGTTTTCCCCAGGCAGTCATATCGCCGGATCCGTTTACGATTCCGGCTTTAATGCCTTTTGCGAGCATCATATTTCGGCATTTATCTGTTGCATATCCTTCGCCTAAAGCTCCGAAACCAATTTTCATTCCTTTCAATTTTAAAAAGATAGTCGATTGAACCGAATCCAGAATAATATTTTTATAACCCACTTTTTCTACCGATTTTTTTATGGCTTCCGCCGAAGGCATGTCGGTCATCGATCCGTCAAATTTCCAGATTCTGTCCATAGCGGCAAAACTCACATCAAAACCGCCTTTTGTAGCTTCAGAAAATGCTATGGCTCTTTGTGTCAATTCAAAAACTTCACGATCGACTTTTATGGGTTTAATTCCCGCATTTTGATTCACCTCAGAAACTTGCGAAGTTGCTTTCCAGTCGGATATTAAATTTTCGATTCGGGTAATTTCTGCAATAACCTCGTCGATATTCTGTTCTGCCGAAAGAGAATCTTTTGCCACGATCGTAATATCAAAACGCCCGCCCATAAGTAAAGTTGTTCTTTTTCGTAATATTTGCGCGCTGGTTGATAAACCAAAGAGTACGAAAAGAATTAAAAATTTATTGAGGATTGATTTATGCATGATTTTTTTAAAACATTTATTTTCATAAGAATATTTCCGTCTAGTTTGTCATTCCTCGTTTCTCGAAATGAAAAACAAGGAGGGAAAATCTTTGTTTTTTTTGCTATGCGTAATTATTTTTTCTCGCAGATCTTGCAGATTATGCAGATTTTATTTTAATCCATAATTTGCAATGCAAAATCCATATTCTATAATCCATATTCTATAATCTATATTCTACAATCTATATTCTACAATCTAAAATCAAAATTAATTAGTGTGCAATTAGTGTTTAATAACAATCCGTCAATAACTGACCATTCTCTCTATAATCTGTTATACTTTTTGCATTTCTTTCAAGACATAATTTATCCAGAATAGCTTCAGCATCTTTTTGCATCGCCAGTGATCCACAAATCATGATGACGCCATTTTCTTTTAGTAAATTAATAAAAAAATCAGCATCTCGTTTGATGAGATCCATTACATAAAAATGCTCTGCTTCTCGGGATAAAGCCAAATGAAAACTTTGTAATTTTTGCTTCTGGATCATTTCAGCAGTAAACTTTTTATATCCAGAAACAGTCTCAGTCTCCATACGGAATCCGGAATACAAATGCGTTTCTGTTTTGGTTTTATTCTGTTCTATCATTCCAAGGAAAGGCGCAATGCCGGTTCCGTTTGAAATTAAAGCCACTTTCGAAACCTTCTTTGGAAAATGAAACGCTTTATTATTGATAATTCTTGCTTTGATTGTATTTCCCGGAGCAAGGTTATTTAGAAACTCAGAACCCAGCCCGTTTGGATGTAATTTTACAACCAATTGTATGTTACCGGAATGATTACCAATAGAGTAGAGGCGTTCTCTCGTGTCGTTTGCAGGATAAATAGCCAGTAAATCTCCTGAATTGAATTTGGCTCTCATATTCGCTCTTAGGGTAAGTATAAAAGTCTGTTCGTGTTCAGAAACCAGTGTTTTATCTAAGACCATTAGTTTTTGCAAACCTTTTGGCACATGATTGTATAAAGATGGCGTTGTCGATAACGGAATTCCGGTTTCGGCATTCCATAATTTTATCCATTCGACAAATTCTGTGGCCGATTTATCGTTTACAGTTTGTACGTTAAATAAACGTTCAGTCCAATTTTGACTTTGTAATTGTTTGTCGATTTCAAAAGCAAATTCACAAAAATCCGGATAGGCTTTAGAACCAAAACCCACTACCGAATACTTGATTTTTTGCTTTTGCGGATATTTATTTAAAAGTGATAAAAATTTGCTTCCGTTAGAAGGTGCGTGTCCTAATCCGTGTGTAGACGAAAAGACAATAATATGTTCGGCTTTCGGAAAAAGCGTGTAGCTGTTCAATTCAGTAATAAAAGCCTTTTCTCCGTGGCCAATCAATTGTTTTAGAATGGCATTGGCAAATCGCAAGGAACTTCCGTTTTCAGAACCAGCCAAAAGGATGAACTTACTTTCACTGGCTTTGAATTTATTTTTAATACGGCTTGATCTTCTTTTTAAGGTAATAGCAAAACCCGAATAAATAAAAAACAAAATATTAATACTCGCAATAGCCAGTATAAATGCCCAGATTCCGTTGGTTTTTCCGGTATGAAGATTTAGGCTCAAATCAGCTAATTGAACGGTCATTGGAGAACGTTTTTCGGTCACAACTGCGCCTGTAACCTGATTCACTTCAATTTCGCGATCTTTTAACTGAATGATATAATATTCTTCGGGATCATCTGTAAAAGGAAATTCGATTTTGTTGACATCAGCCAGGAGAGTAGTCGAAAATACAGAAACAGTTTTTCCTTTTGGAGTTGCAACAAGTTCTGATTTTTCTTTTTGATTTTTCTCCTTCTCCATAAAAAAGTTGAATCTTTCCAAAGACAAATAGGTTCCTGTAAGCGCGATGATCAAAATCGGAATCAGCGCCAATCTTCCTAAAACCACATGATAATATTGGGCAAAATAATCTTTTACCACTTTCGAAAAGAAATTACGGATGCCTCTTTGTCTGTTTAAAACAAGTGCAAAACCGGAAATGGCGATTAAGAATAATAAAAATGAAATTACACCAACAAAAAACCGTCCCGTTTCATGAAGAAACAAAGAACGATGAAAACCGGTAACCCATTGAATAAATTCGCTCTTTTTTATAGGTTTACCTAAAGCTTTACCCGTTTTGGGATCAATATAAGAGTTGATGTCATTGCCATCCTGATCAATAGCCTGAAGAGTTACAAACTGATTATGATCTACGCTTAACTCTGTAATTTCAGAGTAAGACTTCTTGAGTACAGGCAATGTTTGCGCCAGCGTTATCTGGTCGAAATTTTCTGCCTTATACGGAAGTGTTTTTTCCTGCATCGCATCAACTGCCAGAATAATTCCCGTAGTCGAAGCTAAAATTAAAAACAAAGAAGAAAACAAAGCCAGAGCCAAGTGTGCGTAACGCCAGAAAGAAAGAGTCATTGAGTGGTATTCGAATGTATATTAATTCTCATTTTTGTCATTTCGACGAAGGAGAAATCCTCGCAAGTAGCTCGACAATTTAAGGAAAAACTTTGCATTAGTTTTTTTACGTAGATTTCTCCTTGGCCGAAATGACAATCATTGTGGTTATTACAACTTTGTCAAAGTTCAAAACTTTGACAAAGTTTACTTGTAACGAAAGAGTATTAAATCTTGTTTAATCTCACGTATCTAATATATCCCTTACCTTCTGTTTTATCAGCAAGACCTTCAGTAGTAAGCGGAATTTCAAGATCATTTACATAATATTTCTGATCTTCAACAGCCGACTCAAATCGTAGTTTGTATCCTTTGTTAATTTTAGAATCATCAATTTCTATGGTAGTAATACTGCGATCTCCGCCAGTAACAGATGCTCCGGTTTTGGCACTAATATCAGTAGGTTTTGCTGTCTGGAATTTGTTCCATTCTTTTAGTGATTTGTACCATTTTTTATCATCACCCATTACATAAAGTGTTTTCTCATATTCTCCCTTAGAATTAATAAGAGAAACTACGATATAAGCGCCTTCGCCCATATAATTGGCCATTTGCAGCATGCATTTGTATTTGCTTGCCTGAGCATTTGCCTGAAAAGAGATTAAAAAGAGTAATGTACCTGTAAGTGCTATTTTAAATATTGATTTCATATTTTGAGTTATGAATTTTGAGTTATGAATTATGGATTATGATTTACGAGTTATGAATTATGAGTTAAGAGTTATAAGTTTGATTTTAACTAAAAACTCATAACTCATAATTCATAACTTTTTACCTATTTTAAAAATTCAACCGAAACATTATTTTTAGTTAACGATTCATTTTCTTTAGCAAGAGCATAAGCGCTTTCGTCAAATTCGGTATTGATCTCTTTTTTGGCTCCAAGAGACACAAGGTATTTCAGGATGGTATCGTCTTTGGCTACCATTGCTGCTTTGTGTAAAGCTGTAAGACCATCTTTATTTTTAGCGTTGACATCAATATTCAGAGAAGCTAGTTTTTTTAGTAAAGCCAAATCATTTTTAGCAATTGCAAAGTGATAAAGCGTGCTTCCGTCTTTTTGTGCAGCAGCCAGGTTTAATCCTTTATCCTGAAGTAATTTTACTTTTGCCTCAAAAGGATCTTTTGCCGCATTAGCTTCACCACGTCCTGCCGGTCTGTAGGATTGTATTAAATAAACGCCTAGATTATTTGCGTCTTTATCTTTTACGTTTACATCTGCACCTTTGTTTAAAAGTAGCGCAACTGCCTCAGGAGTTCCTGATCTTACCGCCATTGTCAAAGCCGATTCGCCTTTTAGGTTTTGTAAATTAATGTTTTTTACCTTTGGCAACAATTGTTCTAAAACTGCAGTTTCTCTAGCTCCGGCAGCAATCATAACAGCTGTATTTCCGTCTTTGTTTACTTGGTTTGCATCGACACCTTTACCTAAAAAGTAATTAATAATTTCAGTCTGATTTTGTTTTCCTGCTAAAAGGTGCAGTACATTTTCTCCTGATTTATTAGTAAAAGTAGCTTTTAGTTTTACCTCTTCTACTAAATATTTATAAGCTTCCAGAGGAGTGGTTTCTCTGCGTGTTCCCTGAGTAGCAACTAAAAGCGCATTGTCTGTTGGTTTAACCCCTTTTTCTAAAAGTTTTTTCAAAAGAGCCACATTTCCTGTTCTGGCGGCGTAGTCAAAAGCAGTTTTTCCGTTACTATCAGTATCTTTTAAGGATAATCCTTTTGTAATAAAATAATTGGTAAGCGTAAGATCTTTGTCGAACGGAATTGCTATAAGTAATAGGTTGGCACCGTCGCTATATTTTTTCTTCGGATCGATTCCGGCTTTAAAAAAAGCTTCAGCAACTCCTGAATTTAAAAGACCACTTCCTGCTGCAAAAGCAATTGGAGTTGTGCCATGACTGTCTTCAAAATTAATATCAGATCCTTTTGATATCAGGTATTGTACCAATTCTGTATTTCCTCTGTAAGCTGCCCAGTGCAAATAAATACGATTATCGTGAGTGGGTTTATTTAATGGATTTCCGGGTTGGTCTAATAAGAATTTTATACTTGCAAGAGGCGCGTCATTATTAATAGCAATCACAACAGCATCAAAAGCATTTGCATTAGATTCTGCCGGATTGTTTCCTTTTTCTATTTCAGCTTTTACAGTGGCGACATCTGGTGCAGTTTTCCAAAAAGATTGTTCGAGTAAGTTGTTTTTTTGCTGTGCACTAACAAATAAGGTAGCGGCTAATGCAAAAGAGAGTAAAATATTCTTTTTCATATTTGGGTATTTATTGTTTAAGGTTTTTTATCTGCATAAATAAGGCTGGAAAATAAAGCTATTTAGAACAAATAAAAATAACGCAAATGTAAAAATTAATATTAGTTAATCAATTTATTTGGGGAAGAAAGTCCAATTTTAATGCAACTTTAAGTTTTGAAAATGAGATTGGGATGTTTTTAATACAAACGGGAATATTGTATAATTTCAAATTGAATCGTTTTATAGCACACCTATAAGACAGATTTGCTATCGCGAAAAAACGAATTTACATGGTTTTTTATCTTTTTTATTCTGATAAGTTCTTATGAAAATGAGTGCCATAGCCCTGATAGGAGGGAAACTCCTTTTGTGCTGGTCCCGATAGCTATCGGGAGGCACAAAAGATTTGGAAGGACAGCAGGAAAAAGCTCCAAAATCCTAAAGCAGTCTATTAAATTGATAGGGTTAAAAAAGTTTATGATTTTGCATTAAAATTCAAATTATCTCTTTAAATTTGCCGCAGCAATGAAAAACGATAACCAGAATACCAATTATTATAGCTGCAGCATAATGTGTTGTGCGACTATGCGATGGTATGAACTGGCTTATATATAAAAATAAAATGATTTATTTCTGAAGCCTTTCATAATTTATTGAAAGGCTTTTTGATTTTACATTCTGGAATTTCAGAAGCGTTAAGTATTGATATCTGTGGATATAGCAGATTTAATTTGAATTAAAAAAATGATTGAATTAAAAAACATCACCAAGAATTTTCATCAGAAAAACCGAGTTGTCTCGGCTTTATCAGATGTTTCGCTTAAAGTTCCTCAGGGAAAAATATTTGGTGTAATTGGAACTTCGGGAGCTGGAAAAAGTACGTTGATTCGATGTGTAAACTTATTGGAAAGACCAACTTCAGGTGAAATTATCGTAGACGGAAAATCGTTACTGCAATTATCGAATGCACAATTGGCGATTGAAAGAAGACAAATAGGAATGATTTTTCAGCATTTTAACCTGCTTTCGTCAAGAACGGTTTTTGAGAATGTGGCTTTTCCGTTAGAATTGGTTGGTGCATCAAAGGACGCTATTCGAACCCGTGTTTTTGAATTGTTGGAATTAGTAGGTTTGGCCGAAAAAGCAAATGATTATCCGGCAAGCCTTTCAGGAGGCCAAAAACAAAGGGTTGCCATTGCGAGAACATTGGCCAACAATCCGAAAGTGCTTTTGTGCGATGAAGCAACGAGTGCACTTGATCCTGCAACAACAAGATCGATTTTGAATCTATTGAAGGACATCAATCGCCGTTTGAACATCACTATTTTGTTGATTACACACCAAATGGAAGTTGTAAAATCGATTTGCGACGAGGTTGCGGTAATTAGCCACGGAAAATTGATTGAGCAGGGAAGTGTAGGAGAAATTTTTGCCGACCCTAAACACGAATTAACAAAGGAATTTATCGCTTCGTCATTGCATCTTGATATTCCGAGAGTGTATCAGGAAAGATTACAAAAGGAAGATGCAGAAGGTTTGAGTCCGTTATTACGATTAGAAATGACCGGAAAATCGGTAAACGAACCTGTTATTTCTGAGGTTTCGCGATTGTTCGATACGAATTTTAAAATCGTGAGTGCGCAAATGGATCAGGCCGGAGATGTAAACTTTGGTGTGATGCTGATAGAATTGTCGGGCAAACGCGAGAATTACGAAGCTGCAATTGAATATTTTATTTCTAAACATATTAAAACAGAAATCATAGGTTATGTCTGATTCTATTATTACCTTATTATTAAACGGTACGTGGGAAACCATCGTGATGACATTTGTGTCGGGCTTTTTTGGTTTTGCATTAGGGCTTCCAACTGGTATTTTGCTTTTCCTTACCCGAAAAAATCAAATTCTGGAGCAACCGGTTTTAAACAGAGTTTTATCGGTATTGGTGAATGTTTTTCGTTCAATCCCCTTCATTATATTAATCGTTTGGATGATTCCGTTTACGCGTGCGTTGGTAGGAACTTCCATTGGTGTAAGTGCCGCGTTGGTTCCGCTAAGCATTGGTGCAGCGCCATTTATTGCCAGATTGGTAGAGAATAGTCTTTTAGGCCTTCCGTCGGGATTAATCGAAGCAGCAAGAGCTTTGGGCGCAACACCTTTTCAAATTGTATATAAAGTATTGCTTCCCGAAGCTTTACCGTCTTTAATCAATGCCGCATCGATCACTTTAATTACGCTTGTAGGTTATTCTGCAATGGGTGGTGCTGTTGGTGCCGGTGGTTTAGGACAAGTTGGATATCAGTACGGATATATTGGTTATGATGCCGTAACGATGAATTCGGTTTTGGCGTTATTGGTACTTTTGGTGTTTGTGATTCAGTTTGCGGGTGACTTTTTATCGAAACGATTTGATCATAGGTAAATGAATGCTTTGAGATTACTATGATATTACTTTGAGATTACTTTAAGATTTTACCGCAAAGTGCGCAAAGTTTTTTTTTAGAATATCTTAAGTTTTGTGAGAAGCTAAAGTTCGCAAAGCTTTATGTTGAACCAGCTTTGCGAACTTAAAATTGTGTTAGCACAACTTAAAACTTAGCGAACTCTGCGAAAAAACCTTTGCGTTCTTTGCGGTTAAATTTCAGACAACTTTGCGGTTAAAATACCACAGAGAACACAAAGTTTTTTAATATACTAAGTGTAGTAAACACAAAGTTCACAAAGCTTTGCGAACTTACATTGTGTTAGCAAAACTTAAAACTTAGCAAACTTTGCGAAAAACCTTTGCGTTCTTTGCGGTTAAATTTCAGGCAACTTTGCGGTTAAAAATACCACAGAGAACACAAATTTTACAAAGCTTTGCGAACTTACATTGTGTTAGCACAACTTAAAACTTAGCGAACTCTGCGAAAAACCTTTGCGTTCTTTGCGGTTAAATTTCAGACAACGTTACGGTTAAATTTAGACAACAAATAAATATTAATTATAAAATTAAAAACATGATTACTAAAAATAATTTTTTAAAAGCAATCGGAATTTTAACCTTGACACTTTCATTGGTTAATTGTGGCAAAGCCAAAAATAACGATCCGCACCACATAAAAGTTGGAGTTGCAACAGGACCGGAATACAAAGTGGCTGAAGTTGCTAAAAAAGTGGCAAAAGAAAAATACGGACTTGAAGTAGAGTTGATTTCTTTTAATGATTACGTGATTCCTAACGAAGCTTTGAGCCAGGGAGATATTGATGCAAATGCTTTTCAGCACAAACCATATCTTGATGAGCAATCGAAACAACGTGGATACAAATTGGCAATCATTGGTAAAACATTCATTTACCCAATAGCAGCCTATTCTAAAAAAATAAAAAACCTTTCGGAGCTAAAAGACGAAAGCACCATTATTATCCCAAATGATCCAACAAACGGTGGACGTTCGTTATTACTTTTGGAGAAAAACGGTTTACTAAAATTGAAAGACGGAATTGGTTTATTACCTAAAGTAACAGATATCGTAAGCAACCCTAAAAAACTTAAAATAGTAGAACTAGAAGCGCCTCAATTGCCAAGATCCCTTGATGATGCCAATGTAACAATTGCTATAATCAATAATACTTTTGCTTCTCAGGCAGGATTAGTTCCTTCGCGTGATGCTTTGTTTGTTGAGGACAAAGATTCTCCCTATGTAAACTTAGTAGTAAGCCGTGAAGACAACAAAAATGAAGAAAAAGTAAAACAGTTTTTACAAGCTTTTCAATCTCCGGAGGTAGAACAAGCCGCTATAAAAGAATTTAAAGGCGGAGCTGTAAAAGGCTGGTAAAATAGTTTTATTTTTTTAATACAAACAAAAAAGCGCTGAATCATTACATCCAGCGCTTTTTACATATAATAATCGAATTAGTAAAAAACAATTTAATCTTCTTGTGCAGCAGTTTTTTTCTTTCCTTCAATATTAGGAAGAAAGCTTGTCAAAACTCCTATTAAAGGCAAAAATGCACAAACCTTAAAAACATATTCGATGCTTGTGGCATCTGCCAATTTTCCTAATATAGCAGAACCTAATCCGCCCATACCAAAAGCAAGTCCAAAGAAAAGTCCCGCAATTAAACCTACTTTTCCCGGAACTAATTCAGTAGCATAAACTAAAATTGCAGAGAACGCAGATGATATTATTAAACCAATAATAACAGATAAAACTCCGGTCCAGAAAAGAGATACGTAAGGCAATAATAATGTAAAAGGAGCAACGCCTAATATCGAAATCCAAATGATGTATTTTCGACCAAAACGATCTCCCAAAGCTCCACCAAATAAAGTTCCGGCAGCAACAGCACCAAGAAATGCAAAAAGATAAATTTGAGATTCCTGTACAGATACATGAAATTTATCAATTAAGTAAAAAGTATAATAACTTGTCATACTGGCCATATAAAAGTATTTTGAAAAAATCAGTACCAACAAAATACCCAATGAAAATATCACTTTTTGTCGTGAAAGCGAATGATGTTTTTCTTCTGTTATAGCCGATTTATTTTTAGCTTTTAGATTTAAATGTTCCTGATACCATTTTGCAACGCCCGAAAGAATAATGATTCCCACGGCGGCTGCAAGACAAAACCAGATAATATTAAACTGCCCGTAAGGCACTACAATGATAGCGGCAAGCAAAGGGCCGATGGCACTTCCTGCATTTCCTCCTAATTGAAAAATAGATTGCGCCAATCCTCTTTTTCCTCCGGAAGCCATATGCGCCACCCTCGAAGCTTCGGGATGAAATATAGAAGATCCAATACCAATTAAACTAACGGCAAGTAAAATATTAGTAAAACTTGAAGCTACTGCCACAGCCGCTAAACCAAGTAGCGTAAAAACCATTGCAACAGCTAAAGAATACGGGCGTGGTTTTTTATCGGTATAAAACCCAACGAAAGGCTGTAAAATAGATGCTGTAAGTTGATAGGTCAGGGTTATTAAACCAATTTCGCTAAAAGTCAAATGAAATTTATCTTTTATAATAGGGTAGACCGCAGGAACAACAGCCTGAAGCATATCATTAATAAAATGAGTTAAGCTAATAGTAAATAAAATAGAGAAAACAGTTTGTTGGGCTAACTGCTTTGAACTTTCAATGGTGTGTGTTTTCATAATGAATTAAAAAAAAATCAGATCATCTGATGAATTTACGTAAAAATTAGTAATTAGTATGTCCTGTTATTTTGGCAACAGTATTCCATGTTTTTTTTGGATCTTTTGCAATGATGTTTTTTAAAAGTTGTTCGTGTATAGTATATGTTTCCTGAAATATTTTAGTGTCGGGATAGATGCTAAGAAACTCCTTTTTTAAATGTTTCGATACAGATTTATACAAATCGGCAAGGATGTCATTTTTAGATGCTTCTGCAATAGCAATATGAAATTGTATATCCGCTTCGACACATTCCTCGATCAATCCTTCATTAGCAGCTTTCATTCTATTGGCCAAATGCTGCTGCATTATGGTGATATCCTCTTCGGTTCTGTTGATAGCCGCTTTTTCAGCAATTTTCAACTCTAACAATTGTCTCACTTCATCTAAATCCTTCAGACTTGCCCGTTTTAATCGTTGGTCCATAGGTTCTTGTATGCTGGTAACTTCCTGAACAAATGTACCAACTCCTTGCTGAATCCTAAGTAAACCTGAATTAGCAAGTAACTTCATCGCTTCTCTTATCGAAGATCTTCCAACACCAAAACTTTTCATCAATTCTGCTTCAATAGGCAATTTCTCATTGATCTTATAATGACCAAGAGAAATTTGCTCCTGTAATTTTGAAGCAACTTCTTCTGCAAGCGATTTTTTATGGATTAATGTCATATTTAGGTTATCATATCATCTGATGATTGCAAATGTATAAAAATATTTTAGTTAACCTTGATTTTTAAACTAAAAGTTTTTTTACCGCAAAGCACGCAAAGAATTACGCAAAGTTTAAGCAAGATTGACAGATTAAAAATTTGTGATAATTTGTGAAATTTGCGGTTTAAAAAAACACTAGTGAATAATAAAAACCTTATAATCGTATAACTTTTCTCATAAATTATATAACAGGATTTGTTTTAAATTTAAGAGTTTTGATCTATTCTAATATAAAAATCCCAAAACTATGAGAAATATTAACCAAATTGCTATTGTTTCGAGCATGTTAATTACCTTACTAAGCTGCTCTAGCGACAAAGATGTCGATGTAAATCCGGGTACAACCACAAATCCTGTCGAAGGCACTGCTCCCAATACAACTTATAAACCCGCTTTCGAAGGTCAAACCAGAGTTAGTGGCTTACAAACCAATACACCTTATCAGGGAGTTGTTATCGCAACAGCCTTAACAAGCCCATGGGGGATTAAAAGTCTTCCTGACGGAAGATTATTGATTACCGAAAAAACAGGAACGATGCGTATTGCTACAACTGCTGGTGTTTTGAGCGCTCCAATTACAGGAATTCCTGCTGTTAACGCAGCCAATCAGGGAGGTTTACTAGGTTTAACTATTGATCCAGATTTCGCAACAAACAGAATGATTTACTGGGTTTATGCAGAAGCAACAACAGGCGGAAATAATACCGCTGTTGCGAAAGGAAAACTTTCAGCTGATGAAAAAACAATCGAAGGTGCAACTGTAATTTACAGAGCAAAGCCGGCTAATGGAAGCACGCTGCATTACGGTGGCCGTATCCTTTTTGATAAATCCGGTTTCCTTGTAGTAAGTACTGGAGAGCGTTCTGTGTTAGAAACAAGACCATTAGCACAATCTGTATCGTCAGGTTTAGGAAAAGTTGTTCGATTAACAAAAGAAGGGCAGCCAGCAACCGGAAATCCTACTTTTACAGGAACAGGAGCATTACCTGAATTATATACTATTGGACATAGAAATCCGCAAGGTTTGGCACTAAATCCTACTACAGGAGAAATTTGGTTGTCAGAACATGGACCACGCGGAGGTGACGAAATCAATCGTCTAAAATCCGGTGCAAATTACGGATGGCCAACAATTACATACGGAATCGAATATAGCGGAGAAAAAGTAGGAGCGGGAATTCAGCAACAAGATGGTTTAGAGCAACCGGTTTATTATTGGGATCCTGTAGTTTCACCAAGCGGAATGACGTTCTACACAGGAAATCGTGTTCCGGAATGGCAAAATAGCCTTTTCATAGGCGCTTTAAGCGGCATGCACATTGTACGTCTTGCTATAAAAGACAATAAAGTGGTTGGTGAAGAAAGACTTTTGGCTTCAGAAAACCAACGTTTTAGAGATGTAACACAAGGAAATGATGGTGCTTTATATGCCATTACGGATGGTGGAAGATTGTATAAAATTGATAAAAAATAAGTTTCAATTTTTAAATATAGATTCTTTTAGGAGAATACTGATAATGGCGCTATATGGCGCCATTATTTGTTATGCAGAAAACCGTTGTCTATATTTGGTATAGATTAAAGCAAAAACAATTGAAGAATAAAATTACAACATACTCGCTCACACACCATAAGAGTTTGTTTGATAATGCCGACAATAATAAAGATTATTTTTATATTCAGGCAAAAGATCATCCTTATATCAGCGAACCTTATCGTGCAGAAAGTTATGCCATAGAATTTCTTCGAAAGGGTAGTATAGTAATGCAAACCAAACTCAAGAAAACAGTAATTCACGCCCCAGCTATACTAACATTGGGACCTTCGGTAATTAGAAGTTTTACAAAAGATAGCGAAGAAATTTTAATCGATATTATCTTTTTCAAACCTCAATTTTTCCTGCACAATCAGGCCAATGTTTTTTTTCTTTCGCAATATGAATTTTTCGACAATAGCGAAATGCATGTTTTCAATCTTGAGAAAAAAAACAAAATTAAGTTTGAACAAATCTTTACTTTGTTACGACAATCGATAGAACATAATTCTGATAATCAGTCTTCTATTCTAAGAGCTTATCTTTATATACTGATTTACGAATTAGACATTATAAAACAAACCATTACAAACAATTCAGTTCAAAATCCTTTGTTCGAAAAGTTCAAAGAAATCCTTTCCAGAGATTTTCTAAGTCAAAGATCCGTTCAGTATTATGCTTATGCTTTAAATGTATCGCGCAAATATCTTTCAGAAGTAATTAAAAACAATAGCGGAAAAACTGCCAGCGATTGGATCGATGAAATTGTAATTCTCGAAGCCAAAATATTACTCCAAAATAAAGATCTTACAATCAATCAAATCAGTGACACCTTAAACTTCCCCAATCAATCCGGTTTTGGAAGATTTTTTAAAAAATGCGAAGGAATTTCACCTTTAGAATATCGCAGAAAGAATGTTTAGTATATTTAAAAGTATATACGTAATTATACTTTGGGCGAGTCACCATCCCGATAAGAGGGCAAATTTACTATGCGCTTATACGCCCTCTTATTGGGATGCTGTCGGGCTATCCGCGCTACTTCGGTAGCTTGCTTCTATCCCTCTCGCGAGCGACGAGCGAATGGAGTAGTTATTCGTTTTCGATCTCTTTTTTTAGTTTTTTAGCCCAATCTTGGGTTTAATTTTTTTATTTAAACATTCCAATTGTCACCCTGAGCGAAGTCGAAGGGCGCTCCAATTGAAACGTGGGCTTCGACTTCGCTCAGCCTGACAATAAAATGACAATACAATGCATTGTCTTTAAGTGAATAAAATTGTTAGCATCTGCATCTCAATTGTTAAAGTTGCTGCTATTGTGATTTATTAAAAGTAAAATGCCTTTCTTAAGCGATTCAACAAGCTATGTCTCTATGTGTTTAAAAAGAAGTCCCCAATTAATCGAACTGCCTTTTCGAACAAAACAAAAGCCTTTTAGCTCTTTTCTGATCAATCAAATCATCTCAACTTTGCAGTAATAAAAAAAATAAAAGATATGTCTAAAGCAGCAAAATTCGTAGTAATCATCAATGATAATGTAGTTTGGATGGAAGAAAAAGCACTAAAATTCTATTCTGATTTATTTGGGTCATCGAAAGAAATAGGAGAGAAGTACGCCAATGAAAACCTTTCAAGCCAGAAATTATTCAAAATACAAAACGATTTTTCAGTCGAAATGTTAATGGCGTATGATGGCGAAAATCCGTTGTCTTTCATGAAACTCAATTCATCCCGACTTTCGAATCAAAACCTTGATGCCAATAAACCAATAGGGGTAGATCATATTGTGTACTTTAATCCTGACGATATCAACGTGCTTTTTAAACGTGCCGAAGAAGTAGCTTTGCAAAGAAAATACGACTTAATTTGGGCGAAAGCTTTTACAATTGATACGGTTTTAATAGATACATTAAAGTCTTTGGGTTACGAAGAATTCAATTACGAAAATGATACTACCCGTGACACAAATGAAAAACAACTTTACCTTAAAAAATCAGTTTAAGTTAATTCTAATAACTTCATCATTTGCAATCGCATATACAATATCATTTTGTTGTGGTTTCAAAAGATGCTTTCCGGTAAATTCGCCAAATGCAGCCAGAATCATTTGATTTTCTTTCTGAAAAAAACAAGGTAATTTTAAAGATTGCGCACCAAAACCACGCAGCATAATTCCAGGATGAATGTGACCTGAAAAATTAAAAAAACCTTCTTTTAGGGTAGGATGATGTGTAAGTAAAAAATCGTCAATTTCCAGAAATTCTACAACATCAATATCAAGTTTGAGATAGTGTTTTTTATCAATAATATCATGATTTCCGGCAATTAGGATAATAGTATTGGTGCAGCATTCTACCCATTTTTCGAATAAATCCCATTCGGTATTTTTAGAACTATGGAATAAATCTCCCAGGAAAATAATTTTTTCAGGTTTAAAATTTTCCACAATATCGGTCAAACGTTTAAAATTTTCCGAAACCACATTATTCGGAATCGCCACGCCGTGTTTCCTGAAATGCGATACTTTTCCTAAATGCACATCAGAAATGAGAAGCAATTTTTTGGTTTCCCAAAATAATGCCCCACTCGGATGCAAAATAAATGTCTGATTTTGTATGGTAATCGTCATAAAATATTACTTCATATACGAAGCGGTCATTTTTTTTATTCGTTCTGCTAATGTTTCACTGGATAATTTTTCCCTTAATCGGTCTGTAATTAAAGGGAAACTAAAAGGCGTAGGTTTCAAACAGGATTTCCAGATAATTTCCTGATTGTTTATTCGTTCCAAAGCCATAATCAAACGGCCTTCTTCCAGCTGATGTTCAAAGGTTTCGCGGTACGCTTGCTGAAATAATAAGTTATCAGGTTCGTAATCCCTGAAAACTTCAAACAACAATTGAGATCCGCTTTGCAAATGTTTTGTCTTGACCATTTTTCCCGGAAAACCAGTAAAAACCAAACCTGCAATTACGGCAATATCCCTGAATTTTCGTCTGGCCATTTCGGTCGCATTAAGGCTTTTTTGCAAATCATGATGCACATATTCCGTGGAGAATAAATTATTATCCAGAACATTCTGCATATCAATTTCCTGATCAGAAAGTAATTCGAATCCGTAATCATTATACGCAAGCGAAAAACTGATAGGCAAAAGTAAACTAATTCTATAAGCCAATAAACTTGCCAGCGCTTCATGCACAAACCGCCCTTCAAAAGGATAAAAAATAGCGTGATAGCCTTCTCTGGTTTTAAACGTTTCAATCAAAAACTGATCGTCTCCGGGAACAATAGATTCCTTTCTTTGTCGTGCAAATAAAGGTTGTAATGCTTTGAGTTCCGGCGATAAATTATCGGTATTGGCACGATACAATTCCTGACGCAGCAATTCGCTCATTTGTGCCGAAAGTGCCATTCGGCCGCCCATCCAGCTTACCACTTTTGATTTCTTTTTAGGATCCGCCTTTCTAACCAAAACCTGCATATTTCTTATTCGGAACAATTCGAGTTGTTTTCCCGCGAAGATAAAAGTATCGCCTGGTTTTAATTTCGACACAAACCATTCTTCGATAGTGCCAATATAACCGCCACTCATAAATTTTACGTTGATAACAGCATCGCCCACAATAGTTCCTATTTGCATGCGGTGGTGCATGGCAATCAATCGGCTGTTTATTTTATAACGTCCGTCTTCTTCAACGTCAACTTTTTTATATTCATCATAAGCTTGCAGACTTTGACTTCCGTTAGAAATGAAATTCAAAACCCAATTCCAATTTTCTTCTGTCATTGCCTGATAACAAAAAGTTCCTTTGACTTCTTTAAAAATGTCATCGGGCAGAAATCCATCCGAAACCGCCAAAGTATTGAGGTATTGTACCAAAACATCCCAACTGTTTAAGTACGGAACACGATCTTCGATAACATTCTCTTCAACCGCTTTTTTCAATGCCGAAGCTTCTATTAATTCGATTGCATGCGTTGCCAGAAAATAAATCACACTTTCTTTCCCCGGTTGGTGTCCGCTTCTTCCGGCTCTTTGCAAAAATCGCGCAACACCTTTAGGTCCGCCAACCTGAATAATAGTTTCTACAGGCGCAAAATCAACTCCAAGATCCAGACTTGAAGTACAAACCACAACTTTTAGTTCTTCGTCTCTAATCGCTTGTTCAACCCAAAGTCTCGTTTCGCGATTAATACTTCCGTGATGCATCGCCATTTCTCCGGCAAACTCAGGATATTTTTCGAGCAATCGCTGAAACCAGATTTCACAAGCCGATCGTACATTGGTAAAAATCAATGTTGTTTTACTGGCTTTTACAATTTTTGCCACTTCATCAATAAGATGCAAACCCATATGACCTCGCCACGGATACGTTTCCATTTTATCCGGAATAATCGAAATGACTTTTATCTTTTTATGAATCTGAGCCTTTATCAAAACCGAATTATGATACGCTTCAGAATCTACACCAAGTAAAACTTCCTGCGCCTGCTGCAAATTCCCAATCGTAGCTGAAATTCCCCAAATACGCATTTTTGGCGCAATAGTTTTTAGTCGGGATAAAGCCAATTCGGTTTGAACACCGCGTTTTGTACCTAATAATTCGTGCCATTCATCAATAACAATTGCCGTACAATTGCCAAATATTTTATCATAACCTTTTGTTGCCAAAAGCAATTGCAAACTCTCCGGAGTGGTAACCAATAAGTCCGGCATTTTTCCTTTTTGTTTGGCTCTCTCGCTTGCTGATGTATCTCCAGAACGAATTCCGACGGTCATTTGAGTTCCCAAATCATTAACCACACGTTCTGCAGCTTGTTTTATTTCTACCGAAAGAGAACGTAAAGGCGTAATCCAAATCGCTTTAAGTCCGGGTTTGTGTTTGGTTTTATAATCGGGATTATTTTTTATGTAGTTGAGAACAATTGGCAACCAGAGCGCATAGGTTTTTCCGCTGCCTGTAGGAGCGTTCAATAAACCGTTTTTTCCTTGCAAAAAAGCAGTCCAAGCCTGAGTCTGAAACGGAAAAGGTTTCCATCCCTGATTCTCAAACCATTCATTTGCTACCGCAAAAAGTTGCTCTCTGTTCATTATTTTTTTACCATTAAGATATTAAGTTTCATTAAGTTTTGCTTTTTGAAAGAAAATTAAGTAATCGGTTTTTTTAAATAAGTCCCAGCGGGACGTCATATTTATAGAAATTTATAAGTTTATTTTTTAGAACCCCATCGGGGTGACATATTCATCATTAAAAATTTATATATCGCTCCGCTGGAGCTCTTTTTTTGGCACATTTTCATAGTTTCTATAAATATTACGCTCCTCTGGAGCTTTAAAACTACTCTATAAAAAATCCGTGCTCATCCGTGTTTTCGCTTGCGAATCCGCGTCATCCGTGTGCCTTTTTTTTTTTTACCACAATTTTATCATTTCGACGGAGGAGAAATCGCACTAAAAATTCCGTTCCTAAAATCGTCAATCTTTGTCGAGCTTCTCGCGAGGATTTCTCCTGCGTCGAAATGACAAAAAATGCGGATAGAAACAAGAAAAGCAAGAATAAAATCCGCGCTCATCCGTGTTTTCGCTTGCGAATCCGTGTCATCCGTGTGCCATCTCGCAATCCTTAACTATAAAATCATACTCTTCAAATCCTCAATAGAATTAGCTTCATCAATTTTTTTATCATGTCGCCATCTTAAAATCCTCGGAAACCGTGTCGCAATCCCACTTTTATGTCTTTTTGAAAGCGCAATTCCTTCAAAACCAATTTCGAAAACCAATTGAGGCGTAACGCTTCGAACGGGACCAAATCTTTCCAGTGTATTTTTTTTAATCCAATCATCAACCATTCTAAATTCCGCATCGGTTAAACCGGAATAGGCTTTCGCAAATGTGACCAATTCGCGTTCATTATTTTCGTTATTATGCCAAAGGGCAAAAGTATAATCGGTAAATAAATTCGAACGTCGTCCGTGACCGCGCATGGCGTAGGTGAGGACGGCATCAATCACCAAAGGTTCAATTTTCCACTTCCACCAATCGCCTTTTTTTCTTCCTACGAGATAAGGCGAATCTTTTCTTTTAATCATTAAACCTTCGCTCTTCATTTCGCGGGAACGCAACCTTTCCTCTGTTAATTCTTCCCAGGTTGAAAATTTCACCCTTTCAGAAAGTTGCAGCGGAATATCATGGTGTTTGATATCTTCATACAATTGTTCCAATAATACACGTCTTTCTTCAAAAGGAAGATTTCGAATATCCTGACCTTTCCATTCTAATAAATCGTAAGCTTTTATAATTACAGGAGATTTTTTAAGGATTGCAGCAGAAGCAGTTTTTCGACCAATTCGGGTTTGAAGATCATTAAAAGTTCCTATTTCATTTTCTATGAATGGAAGAATTTCCCCATCGATTACAGTTCCATCAGGAATAATTCCGATGAAAGATGCAAATTCAGGATATTTATCGGTTACTAATTCCTCGCCACGACTCCAGATAAAAATTTCATTATCACGGATGATGGTTTGCGACCTGATTCCGTCCCATTTGTGTTCAGCGCTCCAATCTTCGGGATTTCCTAAATTTGATGGTTCACCTTCAATAGGATAAGCAAGATAAAACGGAAAAGGTTTGGATAAATAATCGCTGTTTTGTTCGTCTAAAATTAATTCCTGAAACGTAATGGTGTTCGGATTCCAATCGCCCATTAATTTATGTGCTAATGAATCTTCATCAATATTTTCAGCTTTAGAAAGGGCACGTGTCATTAATTTTTGGCTTACGCCGATTCTAAAACTTCCGGTAATTAATTTAGTAAAAACAAAACGTTCGTAATAATTAAGCGCCAGCCAGTTTTCGTGCAGATATTCTTTTTTTTCGATATCTGTTTTCTTTTTCAGGGCAATAATTTCCTGAAGATATTCGGTTAAACTTTTATCTGAATGTTCTTTTGTAGTGGGGATTACCAAAGCAATAGTTTCGGCAAGATCGCCCACAATATGATAACTTTCCTCAAACAGCCAAAGCGGAATATCCGCTAGTTCATTCGCCCATAATCGCAATAAAGTTGTATTTACAGGTCGGGGAGGGCGGCGGTGCGAAAGAATAGCAATTGTCCAGACTTTGTCTTCATTACTGGCATTAATGAAATAATTGGTTAAAGCATCTACTTTTACCGAAGTTTTATTAGAACTGTCAAGCGCTTTTATAAGTTCGGCAAAGTTTTTCATGTTTTTATTTTTTTTTAAGAAGAGAGGCAAGAAGCAAGATACAAGAAACAAGATTTGATTCTTGTATCTTGCTTCTTTCTTCTATTATCTTTTATCTTTTATCTTTCTTCGTCTATCCTCTTTTTTCTTGCATCTATTCTCTTTGCTCTTCTATTCTTTCTTCTTCAACATCTTTCTTAGAATCCATTTCACCTAATTCTCCTTCATATTGCGTGTGAGCAGTTCGGGCATCATACCCTAACTCTTGTAGATATTTCGAGAATATATCCGAATATCCGTGGGTACAGATTATTTTTTCGGCTCCGGTTGCTTTAATGCTTTCCAGTAAACCCGTCCAGTCGCAATGGTCGCTTAAAACAAAACCTCTGTCTACGGCTCGTCTTCTTCTGGCACCTCTAAAAGTCATCCATCCGCTGGCAGAACCTGTCACAAAGGGAGTCATTTTACGAATCCATGTCGAGCCGTGTGCGCTTGGCGGAGCAAGAACAATACTTCCTAATAAATCTTCTTTTTTAGTTTCGGATGTGACTCTTATAGTGGCTGGAAAATCGACTAAGGGACGTAAAACTTCCGTCATATTTTCGATCGCTCCATGCGTGTATATTTTTCCAATATTGGGATCGAGATATTTTAGTAAGCGTTGGGCTTTTCCTAACGAATATCCAAAGAGCACAGAAGTTTTTCCTTCGGCGCGATTTTCTGCCCACCAATTATTAATATCGGTCATTACTTCGGCTTGGGGTGTCCATTTAAAAGCGGGTAATCCAAAAGTACACTCTGTTATAAAAGAGTGGCATTTGACCACTTCATAAGGCACAGAAATTCCGTCATCTTCGGTTTTATAATCTCCGGTAAAAACCCAGACTTCGCCTTTGTATTCTACTCTTATCTGAGCAGAACCAATGACGTGACCCGCAGGATGAAGCGAAAATTGTACACCATTTACGGTAAAAGTTTCGTTCCAGTCTTTTCCGGTCACACTGATATCTCCTAAGCGATGTTTTATGATAGGCACATTGTCATAATGTGTAATGTAATTTTTGTGTCCCCAACGCGCATGATCAGCATGTCCGTGCGTAATAATGGCGTTGGTAACCGGACGCCACGGATCGAGATATACATCTGCCTGCTGGCAATATATACCTTTATCGTTGAAAGCTAATAATGGGACTTTCATAACCTGATTACGCTATTTGAGCAATTCTGGCACTTTTATACAAGGGATAAGTATGCATAAAATCAGATACGCCATCTTTCATGGTATCAAAAGATTTTCCGTAAAAATACAAAGCGGTGGTCGAGTTTCCCTTCCAGTATCTTTCCTGAGATGTATTGGTTATCTTCGAAATTTCTGATTGTACAAAATCAACATTGTAATCTTCCTGATCTTTTTGGTGACCATTTTCTCCATCAAAATAAATAGCAATTCCTTCGTTTTTACCAAACGGAATTTCCTGATGTGTTTTTTCTATAATTACTTTTGATCCTTTTGGGGCGCCACAAATTTCGACAAAATTAATAATGTCGTTTAAAACCGCTTTATTAATTTCTTCCTTATAAAATTTGACATGAATATCACAAAAAATAATTTCTCCGGGCTCTTCTTTAAGAATTCCGCCACCCGAAATTTCACCATAATTATTTTCAGATAAAAAATCATGTAAAGGCAACATATAAAGATTTCTTCGGTCTAAAGGTGAAACTTTATCATTAATCTGAATTACAATATCGTACGGATTTTGAATAGATTCGTCGCTTTCGAATAAATTGGATATAAATTGTAGTAACATAGCAATTAAGGTATTAGTGATAAAATAATAAACTCAAAGTTACTAACGGAGCTGAGTTTGGAATTTATACTTTTTCCCCAAAATGTTACATGATTTCTGATTAGAATATTGAATAGAGAATGATACTTTATAATGTGCTAATAATTTAAACACAAGAATTTAAGTAACTTAGTTTTACACAAAATAGCCCCAATCATTGTCATTCCGAACGAGGAATCTTCGAAAGTAACTCCGTTCCTAAAAGCCCATCTTTGCCGAGTTTCTGGCGAGGATTTACTCCGTCTGTTCGCTATCGCTCGAGTCTCCTTCGCCGAAATGACAAAAATGCGCAGAGAATTGATGGATTAAAAAAAAATATTACAATATGGCATCCAAAGTGCTTACCAAGTCCTGGAAATTATTTGGCTTTGTGAAAATTTGTACAGCAGTAAATTCTTGCGTTAACTTTTTTAAGGTTTCGTGCGAATGCGAAGAATACACCACAACCTGAATTTTACTAAGTTCAGGAATTTGTCGCAATTCTTGTATAAATTCGGCACCACTTAAGTATGGCATTTGCATATCCAGAAATATAAAGTCAGGCAAAACAGTTGCTGTCTTTAGATTATTTAATGCTTCAAGTGAATTACTGGAGATTGTAGTGAGTATATTTTTGTTTAATGAAGCAATCGCAGCGATAAAAAGTTCGCAATCATCTTCGTCGTCATCTACTAATAAAATTACTGTATTTTTCATTCCATGAAATTATTTTAAAATCAGTGGCTATGGTTATATAATTTTACGTTGATGTTATATAATATAAATGTTTAGTCCTCAACAAGACAAATCTCAAAAGTAGTTTTTCCTTCTTCATTTTTATGATTAATATAGCCACCGTGGGCTTCTATAATATTTTTAGAAAGCGTCAGGCCAATTCCGGCGCCTTCTGGCCTTGTGGTGAAAAAAGGCAGGAATATTTTGTTTTCTATTTCTTTTTCAATTCCGTTTCCTGTGTCGGTAATTTTTATGAAGATTCGGTTTTCTTTGGCTTCCGCCGAAATTAAAATCTTCTTTTGTAAAGAGTCTTTTAGTGCATGAAAACTATTTGTTAGCAGATTAATTAATACTTGTTCTACTTGTTGAGAATCGATGTTTATGAATCTTTTGAAAGCAATGTTATTAATGACCTCAATATTTTTCTCTTTAAATAAAGGATTCATGATCTTAATACAGTTATCGATCAAGTGCTGCAATTCTATTTTTTCTTTTTTAGGAGAAGGCAACATCGCCAGTTTTCGGTACCCTTCGACAAACTTTTGCAAATGGTCACTTCGCCTTAACATCGTTGCAACGCTGTTTTTTACATCTTCAAGATCTTCATCTGACATTGAATCCTGTTCGACCAAATCTTGTAAATTCTGGCAAATAGAACGAATAGGTGTAATGGAGTTTAAAAGCTCGTGCGAGATCACTTTCATTAAATTAACCCAAGCTTCTTTCTCTTTTTTCTCCACTACATTCTGAATTGAATCCAGCAAAACGATAAAATAATCCTGTTCGAAAATCTCGGTTCTAGAAGCCTGCAAAACAAAGGTTTGATTGTTTTGTTCGTTAACGCTAATTTCTATAGCTGTTTTTGTTTCCTGAAAATTGTCTTCCTCGATAATTTCACAAAGCGATGGCAATTGATTTTTCAGGTATTTCCACTTCGATACTTTTGGTACATTAAAATGGGTGGAAAAGTAGTCATTCATTAAAAAAATATTCCAGTCATTATCCTGTTTTTGCAAAATGATAATTCCGGTTTCAATGTTATTTAAAATAGAACGGTAGATAATATCTTTTGAAATCTGTTCGTTTTCTTTGCTTTTTAAAGTGTCATACAAGCGAAATAAATCACTATAATTTGTATTGAATTTATGTTTCGAAAAATCAGAACTAAAATCATTCTGCAGGATTGAGGAGATCGTTTTATTATAAATCAAAACAAAATTGCGAACATAAAAATACATTTCGCGAATCATCAGGAAAACAATAAAAAGGCCAAATACTCCAGTATAAAACAAATCAATTTTAAAGAAATAAATCGAAAGTTCAATCGCGCTAACAATTAAAATTAATAGAATAAAAAGCAGTTTATAGGCTTGAAATGTTTTAAACATAATTTTTTAAATTAAAAATGGAGAATTAAAAATTAAAAACTTTCATTTTTCTCATGTGTTATAATCTGGACACAAGTATTGTAAAACAATTTTAAACACAAATTTTAATAATAAACTTTGTTTGTGAAATTAATTTCACAAACAAAAATTAGTGTCAATTAGTGAAATTGGTGTTACTCATCTGTTTTGATGTTATATTTCTCTAAACGACGGTACAAAGCCCCTCTTGACAAACCCAATTCTTCTGCAGTTTTGCTGATATTATTATTGTTTTTGAGCAATGCTTTTTCAACCGCAGCTTTTTCTACAGAAGAAAGCTGAATATCATCCGGATTTTCTTCGTAAGCCGTTATGGTTTCCAGATCTAAATCAGCAATTGTAATTTTATTGTTTTCGCACAAAATTACGGCACGTTCGATTTTGTTTTCCATCTCGCGAATGTTTCCTTTCCAGGCATGTTTTTCGATTTGTTCCGGTACTTTTTTATCAAAAGTAATTTCGTCTCTTCCGTATTTTTCGGTCATTTTATCCAATAAATATTCGGCTAACGGAATCTTGTCTTCGTTACGCTCTCTTAGCGGAGGCAAAATAATTTCCATGGTATTAATACGATAATACAAATCTTCACGGAAATTTTTTTCGGCAACTTCAAGTTTCAGGTTTAAGTTGGTTGCCGTTATAATACGAACATTTAGTGGTCTTGCTTTTGTTTCGCCCAATCGGGTTACTGTTTTGGTTTGGATAACCTGCAGTAATTTAGATTGCAAATGCAGCGGAACATTGCCAATTTCATCCAGAAAAATAGTGCCGTTTTGTGCCATTTCAAAACGTCCGGGAGTATCCACTTTTGCATCTGTAAAAGCGCCTTTTGCATAACCGAAAAGTTCACTTTCGAAAATATTAGAGTTTAAAGATCCTAAATCAACCGCAACAAAAGGATTGTTTTTCCTTTCGGATTGTTTGTAGATATGATGAGCGAGAACAAATTTTCCGGTTCCGTTTTCGCCCAAAATCAGAACATTGGCATCCGTTTTAGCCACTTTATCTGCTAAGGAATATGCTTTCTTTATAATCTCTGAAGTTCCAATAAAAAAGTCATTTTCAATTTCAATATTTTTTTCTTTCTTCTGTTCTTTGCGCGATTTGTCAACGGCTTGTTTTACAGATTCCAGTAGTTTTTTATTTTCCCACGGTTTTAAAATATAATCAAAAGCGCCATTTTTTAAACCTTCAACAGCGGTTTCGACTTTACCAAAAGCCGTCATTAAAATCACAACTGTTTTGGGCGAAAGTGTTTTTATTTCTTTCAATAAATACAAACCTTCTCTTCCGTCTTCAAATCCTATTCGATAATTCATGTCGAGCAAAACAACATCAATGCTTTTTTTCGACAATAATTCGACAATATTTTTTGGATTATTAAGGGTATAAATGTCTTCAAAATACTTTTTCAGGTACACTTTCGACGCAAAAAGAATGTCTTCCTGGTCGTCTATGATTAAAATTGAGGCATTTGTCTTTTTCATTTTTGTTCGGTTTTGGACGAAAGCTGTCCAATAATGGACACTTTAAGTTGTTGTGTGAAAATAAAAATTTAAAAATTAGATAGTTACAAATTTTAAATTTTTGGCATGAAAATCACAATTAGATTAGTAAATCATCAAGTATGAGAATCATTATTGCTGGTAAATGTAACAAAAATAGATATTTATAAATTATGTTATCAATTATCTTAATTTAGGATCTGTTTTTTACTTCAGCCATAAAATTTTCAGCAAGAAAAACAAACATCAAAAACGAATTATTATGATCAGAATTACTAAGCTTTCTAAAATTTTTAGAACTGAAGAAGTAGAAACAAAAGCATTAAGCGAAATTTCATTAACCATTAATCAAGGCGATTTTGTATCGATTATGGGACCATCCGGAAGCGGAAAATCAACTTTATTAAATATCATCGGATTATTAGACAGCGCATCTGGCGGAAGCTATGAATTGTTAGGGCAGGAAATGATTGGACTGAAAGAAAGTTTGAAATCGAAAGCGAGAAAAGAAAACGTTGGTTTCATCTTTCAGAATTTTAATTTAATTGATGAATTATCGGTTTATGATAATATCGAATTACCGCTGATTTACAACAACGTTCCGTCATCTGAAAGAAAGAAAAAAGTAGACGAAATGGCAAAGATATTAGGTATTTCGCATCGTTTGAAACATTATCCACAGCAACTTTCAGGAGGTCAGCAACAGCGTGTTGCCGTTGCAAGAGCTTTAATCAATGATCCTGCGATTATTCTTGCCGATGAACCTACAGGAAATCTGGACAGTAAAAACGGAAATGAAGTGATGGAATTATTAACAGATCTTCATGCCAGCGGAGCGACAATCCTGATGGTAACGCACTCAGATTACGATGCTTCGTTTTCGCAAAGAACGATTTTAATGAAAGACGGAATCATACTTTCAGAAAAAATGAACCATAGAAATGTAGATGTTTTAGTAACGAACTCAATCAACTAATCATGCTAAAAAACTGGATCAATATATTTATTTATCATATCAAAAACAATAAGGTTTTTACAGCCCTGAATGTTTTGGGATTGAGTATTGGAATTGCAGGTTTAATTTTTGCGATTTTGTATTGGAATGACGAGCATTCTTATGATCAATGGAATCCCAATAAAGAAAATGTCTTTATGGTTGCTAATCAGATGGATCCCACTACTTATTGGGCTTCAAGTTCAGCACCAATAGGATCTGCTATAAAAGACGCAAGCCCTGAAGTCGAATCTTACTGTTATCTAAGCGGTTACTATAGCAATGATATTATTCGCTTTAATAATAAAAAAGTACAGTCTGACAAAATAATTGAGGCGCAAGAAAACTTTTTTGATTATTTCCCTTATCAATTTATTGAAGGAAGTGCAAAAAATGCATTACCAGATGTAAACAGCATTTGTTTGTCGCAGGATTTGGCTGTTCAGATTTTCGGAAACCAACCAGCTTTGGGTAAACAAATTGTGCTGCAGGGTAAAAACCTAATAGTAAGAGGTGTTTATAAACTCGATAAAAAATCAGTTTATAATCCGTCGTGCGTAGTTAATTTTATAGATGCAAGAATAAAACAAACTATTCAGCAATGGGGTAATTTTCAATTTGTTCTGTTGTTAAAATTAAAGAATCCTAATGGACAGCAACGAGTGATTCAAAATCTTCAAAAATTATATTTTGACAACATGACCGCCCTTTTTGCAAAAGATCAGGGTATTACACCTGAAGAGTTTATTAAGAAATATGGTCAGGTAAAACCAGGTTTAGAGTCGTTATCCTCTATACGATTACATACTAAAACCAGTGGCGTGATAGAAGCAAACGGTAACCTTCAATTTTTGCTTATCATGGTAGGGTTATCTGTTTTAATTCTAATTCTATCTATTGTAAACTATATTAACTCAGCTACAGCAAATGCGATAAAGAGAGCAAAAGAAGTTGGAGTGCGTAAAATTATCGGGGCTTCAAAATCAGCTATAATCAAGCAATTTATTTTTGAAACTGCTATCATTTCATTGTTTTCAATTTTGATATCGCTTGTTATTGTTGAGCTTTCTCTGCCTTATTATAATGCTTTTTTAGAAAAAACGCTCGTATTGCAAAGTGGTCAGTTCTATTTGCAGCTTGCGGCTATATTTATTTTGACTGTTATTCTTGCCGGAATATTTCCTGCAGTGTATGTTTCTAATTTTGAAGCACTAAAAGTATTAAAAGGAAATTTTGGAAGAAGCAAAAGCGGTGTCTGGCTTAGAAACGGAATGCTGATTTTTCAATTTGCTATTGCGGCTTTCTTTATTGTTGGATCTTATATTGTGTATGAGCAAATAGAGCTAATGAACTCCAAAGACCTTGGGTTTAGCGGAAAACAAATCCTTAATATCTCCTACAGAAATATCTACGGCGACGGAATAACTGATAAAGACCGTTTTGAACGATATAGTATTATTCAAAACCAATTGAAGCATATTAAAGGAGTACAACAAGTTGCAGGAGGTGGTTTTGTTTTTGGAAGTGGGGCAAAATCTGTAATATCATATCATTATAAAGACAGAAATATTGACGGAAATAATGTACCAATAGATTTTGGACTGCTGGAAATGATGAAAATAAAAATTGTAAAAGGACGTTATTTGAGTCCTAAATTTGCGCAGGATACTGTTGCTTCAATGTTAATTAATGAAACGGCCTTAAAACTATTAAATGAAAAAAATCCGATAGGAAAAAAATTGCACTGGAACGGACAAGATGCCATTATTGTTGGGATTGTAAAAGATTTTAATATAGGAAATCCGGGAGATCCAATTCCTCCAATGTCTTTTTTCCATTTTAAAACTGTTCCCTGGTTTTCAGGAATTTTAAACAATATTTATATTACGGCCGATCCTAAAACCATGCAGCAAACCATAGCTGATATAGAAAATCTCTGGACAAAAAAAGTAGATACAGAATATCCGTTTTCATATGATTTCGTAGATAAAGAATATAAAAAGTCTTATAGCAGTTATGTAAAGCAAAAGAATCTTTTCTCTTTATTGAATGTTGTTGTTATTGTAATTGCACTTTTCGGGTTATTTGCTTTGGCTTCTTATTCTATCGAAAGACGCATGAAAGAAATCGCTATTAGAAAAACACTGGGTGCCGAAACGAATGTTTTATTAAAAGAACTTTGTAAACAATATGTTATTTTTAGTATAATTGGATTTTTAATAGCTTTATTTCCAGTCTATTATTTACTAAATAAATGGTTAGAGAATTTTGCGTACAGAATTACTATTTCTGTTTATCCGTTTATAATTGGCTTTACTGCTTTATTGTTCTTAACGTTATTAGTGGTACTTACAAGAGCTTATCAGGCAACGAAAATTGATGTTCTAAAATACCTGAAATACGAATAAAGTATAAAATTTAAAACCTCCAAAAAACGAATAATTTTGGAGGTTTTATTTTTAATGAAAGGTTTAAAATTAACCGTGAGCAGCTACAGAAACATCAGCCCATTCTTCCCAAGTGGCTAATTTTTGTTGGTAAACTTGTTTTGCAAGTGGTAAAGCTACTTTTCCTAAAAATAGGCGTAAAGGAGGATTTTCTGCTTCAACCAGTTTAACAATTGCAGGTGCAGTAGCGCTTGCTTGTCCAAAAGTGTCAGGATCATGTCCTTCTGCTATTGCTTTTTTAAGTCCATCATAAGCATCAATACTTTTACTATTGAAACCGTTACCCCAGATGTCTGTAAAATAACCGTTTGGTTCAACCAAAGTAACATTGATTCCAAATTGTTTTACTTCCTGAGCTAAAGTCTCTGTAAGACCTTCTACAGCAAATTTAGAAGCATTATAAAGACCTAAATTAGGCAAAGTTGCAATTCCTAAAATAGAAGAAACTTGTATAATATGTCCGCTTTTTTGCTGTCTCATTATGGGTAAAACTGCCTGGGTCAACCAAAGAGTACCAAAAAAGTTAGTTTCAAATTGTGCTCTTGCTTCTGTCTCACTAGCTTCTTCAACAGCTCCGTTTAAGGCATAACCTGCGTTATTGATCAGGATATCAATAGTTCCAAAGTGTTGTTTTACTTTTTCTACAAGTGCAAACGAATCATCGCGTTTGTTTACGTCCAATGTTAGAGGTAAAATTGCGTCTCCGTATTGTGCTTTTAAATCGGCCAGGGTATCAATATTTCTTGCTGTTGTAGCTACCTTGTATCCTTTTGCTAAAAATGTTTCTGCCCAGATTTTTCCAAATCCTTTTGAGGCTCCTGAAATTAAAATTGTTTTTGACATTGTATTTGTTTTTAAATTATTGATGTTATTATTAATTATTGATTTTGCTATTGTAATTGTAATTGATTTTTGATACTGTAATTAAAAATGACTGATCGGTCACTTTTTTAGCAAAAAAAATTAGAGTGTGTTTTCCTCTATAATTTTTTTTAATGTTTTAGCTATGACTTTCATTTTATCATTATTACCCGCCATTCTCGCAATAAGATGACCGCCTTCCATCATGGCTAACATAACGATGGCAAACTCTTCAGCATTCCACTCCGGGTTAAATTCTCCGTTGGCAATTCCTTTGTTGACACTATTGGTCAATAACTGCTGATTAGCGTTACAGCCTTTATTGATTTTCTCTTTTACGATAGGGTTGGTGTCGTCAGCCTCGGTACCAAAATTCAGTAACGGACAACCACCGGTAAGTGGAGGATTTACGGCATTACTGAAAAAATCGATATAAGTAAAAAGCTCTTCTTTGGCTGTTTTACTTTTAGTAATTTCAGATACCAGTTTATCGCCCAGTACTTTCATATTATGATCTACCGCGGCGCAGGCCAGTACATCTTTATTTTCAAAGTGCACATACATGCTTCCTTTAGACAATTTCGTTGCTTCCATAATATCGCTCATAGAAGTAGCGGCAATCCCTTTTGTATTAAAAATTGGTGCTGCTTTTTCTATAATGAATTGTCTGGTTTCTTCTCCCTTTGTCATGATAGTTTTCATTTTACGAGTACAAATATATGACCGATTGGTCATATCTGCAAATCTTTTTACTTTTTTGTGATAAGTTTCACATTTTACCTGACTTGAAAGTTGCCACAAAGTCGCTAAGTCACAAAGTTTTTTTTGTTTAAAATGTTTTGAAATATATAAAGTTACCGTTCTGTCTGTCATTTCGACGAAGGAGAAATCTTCGCAAGTAACTCCGCAACTTAGATCCAATCTTTGTCGACCTTCTCGTGAGGATTTCTCCTTCGTCGAAACGACAAACTAAAAGAAAAATATAATTATGAAAACGAATACCCTAGCCTCGATAGAAGTGGAAATCCTTTTGTGCCGGGGTTCGGCACAAAAGATTGCAACGCATAGCGGGATTAGCTCCTAAAAAAAAACAAACAATTTTCAATCAAATATTTTTATTTATGTATTTAACTACGTAGTTTTGTGTTTTAAATTTTACAAATATGATACCACAAATTATTCCCATAGAAAACAAATTCTCAAATGAGGTAGTAGATTTAATTTTAAACATTCAGCAAAAAGAATTTAACGTTCCTATTACTATTGAGGATCAGCCTGATCTTTTAAATATAAAAAACTTCTATTACACAAGCGGAGGTCATTTCTGGGGCGCTTTTGTAAATGATGAACTGGTAGGAACAATTGCTTTAATAAAATTTAACGATTCTGAAGCTGCGATCAGAAAAATGTTTGTAAAGAAACAATATCGTGGAAAAGAGTTTTCGATTGCCCAGAAATTATTAGACACTTTACTGGATTATTGCAGCGAAAATGAAATTGATGATTTATATTTGGGAACCATAACAGTCTTAGAAGCTGCTTTGCGTTTTTATGAAAGAAATCATTTTGTACGAATCGAAAAAGAATCGCTTCCGGACACGTTTCCTGTTATGAGTGCCGACAATGTTTTTTGTCATTTAAAACTAAAAAAGTAACGATGAATATAATTGATGAATCTGGGATTTTAGCCATTTCGACACGATTGCAAAGACTTAGTGAGCAGTTGCGAAAAGACGGTGCTTTATTTTATAAATCATACGGAATCGACTTTGAACCTAAATGGTTTCCTGTCGTGTATACTTTGCATCATAAAGAAGTTTTGAGTGTAGTCGAAATTGCAAACGAAATTGGTTACACACATCCTTCGACCATTAGTTTATTAAAAGAACTTGAAAAACAAAAGTTAATCCGTTCAAAAAAAGACAAAGTCGACGAACGAAAAAGATTGATATCACTTACCCCAAAAGGACAGGAATTAATCCTGAAAATGAAACCCGTTTGGGATGTAATGTCCAGCGTTCTAAAAGAAATTGCCGATAATCAAAACAATCTGCTCCAGGCGATTAACGAAGCCGAAAGCAAATTAACACATCAGAGTTTTTTACAAAGAGCGTTGCAGTTAAAAAGTCTGGAATAGGGGTAAAGGTTCAGAGTAACAAAGTTTCAAAGGTTTTTTTCTATTGTGACCCTGAGCGAAGTCGAAGGACTTCCCAATTGGAATTTGGAATTTATTTTTTGGAATTTTAATTTTAGATTTATTTTTCAACTTTATTTTTAATGTGTTTCCTATGCGCTATTCCCCAATTGATCATTTCGGTTATAATAGGGCCAAAGGATTGGCAATAAGGTGTTGATTCATAAAGAATAGCCACTTTTGCATCACGGTCTTCAGTTCTTTTTACGAGATTATTCAGTTCCATATCCTTCAATTCTTTCGAAAGCATTCTTGAAGTAATTCCCGGAATACTTTGCTGAATTTCTTTAAATCGATGGTTTCCGTTACAGATCGCATTGATGATAGGCAATTTCCATTTCCCTCCCAAAACATATATAGTATCCTGAAGCGCCTGAACTTCTTCTTTCTGATTTCTTTCCATAACAATTTTTAGACGAATATATAAAAACATTTTTTTTCACCATATAAGTGATATAAGAAATTATAAGAGAATCGTGGATTGTTTTTAAACCATATAAGTAATGTAAGAAAGTGTGAATTTGAATGGTTTTAAACAATATAAATGATATAAGAAATTATAAGCAATTACTTTTTTAACGTTCCAAATTTAAATGAACTTATATCACTTATATGGTGGGAAAAAGATAAAAAACACATCTAGGTATACTCCATGATACCACTGAAAAAGCAATATGTTTTCCCCTTTAAATTTGTACCATTAATTTAAACAAATAAAAAAATGGACGATTTTAAAAATAAAGTAGCCGTAATTACAGGCGGAAACAGCGGTATAGGTTACGCAACAGCCAAACAATTAAAAGAACAGGGCGCAACGGTAATCATTACAGGAAGAAGAAAAGAAGCAATCGAAAAAGCAGCTTTAGATTTGGGAGTAACCGCTATTGTTGCGGATCAATCCAATATTTTGGATATTGAAAAACTGGCATCAAAAGTAAAAGAAGATTTCGGACAAGTGGATATTCTTTTTATCAATGCCGGAATTGCAGGATTAGGAAATATAGAACAAGCTACAGAAACCTTATTCGACAGTATTATCAATGTCAACTTCAAAGGAGCGTATTTTACCTTAAGCAGATTTATTCCAATCCTTAATGACAATGCATCGGTTGTATTTCTTTCTTCGAATACAGCTAGTATGCCAGGTCCGGGATCATCGATTTATTCTTCGAGCAAAACCGCTGTGAATTCGGTTATGAAATCAGCAGCTTTAGAATTGGCGCCAAGAAAAATCAGGGTAAATTCCGTTAGTCCCGGTCCAACAGAAACGGAGGTGATGAACAAAGTCGGGCTGGATAAAACAACCGTAAAATCAATTATGGATGTTGTGATCGAAAAAGTTCCGTTAAAACAAATGGGAGCCTCAGAAGATGTTGCCAAAATGGTGGCATATCTAAGCAGCGATGCAGCAAAATTCATTACCGGAGCCGATTTTATTATGGATGGCGGGATGGTTTTAGCTTAAGAAAGGTTCAAAAGATTAGAGAGGCAAAGGCACAAAAATTTTTAGAAAGAAACTGTCCCGATAGTTATCGGGACAAAGTTTTTTTTTTTGTAATTCTGAGCGAATTCAAAGGGATTTCTAATTGGAGTTTGGAATTTATTTTTTGAAATTTAAAATTTTATTACCTTTTTTGGTTTCAAGTTACAATTTGAAACAAAGGAAAAGCCTGATTATTAGATTTATATTGTCCGTAAACTTAATTTTATACATCACAATTTTTAAGGGATATATAAAAATGATTTTTCAATAAATAGTAATTTAAATTTTTTAATTTATGAAAAAGGCTTTTCTAATAATTGTACTTTGTATTAGTTCAATTTTTTTCTCATGCAAGAAAGATAAGGATAAGAATCAGGCAGCTTCAAAAACAGTTCAATCCGCTGTTTCTGATTCAATTACAGATGATGGGTGGCCGCGTGAAACAGCAAACAATGGCACAAAACTGGTTTATTACCAGCCACAGGTCGACGATTGGAAAGACTATAAAGAAATTACGGCAAGACTTGCCTTTTCACTGACTCCAAAAGACGGCAAACAAGTACTGGGTGTAGCTTCTGTGAAGGCAGAGACATTAGTCGACAAAAATAACCGCAACGTATTATTTAAAAATGTTCAGGTAACCGATGTGCGATTTCCGGCACTTGATGAAAAAAAAGTTCCAGAAATGGAAAAACTTTTCAAAGAAACATTGCCTAAAGGAGGTGATCCTATTTCGGTAGATCGTATTCTGGCAGATTTAAACCAGACCAAAAGCCCTTCAAAAGGCATTGCAGGCAAGAACGATCCGCCCGTTATTTTTTACAGTACAAATCCGGCAGTTTTGCTTATTGTACAAGGAGAGCCGGTTTTAGTACCGGTAGAAAAAACAGATATTCAATACGTAGTCAATACCAATTGGGATTTGTTTTTTGATAAAACAACAAAAGACTATTTTTTGCTGGCAGATAATGTTTGGGTTACTTCGAAAACTCTCGACGGAAAATGGGTAAAAACCACACAACTGCCTTCCGGTTTAAGTAATCTTCCGTCAGGTCAAAATTTTGATGATGTAAAAAAAATGATTCCCGCTTCATCTGGAGGTACCGCCCCACAGATTTTCTACAGTAGCAAACCGGCAGAATTAATTGCCATAAACGGAACCCCAAAATTTATTAAAATAGACGGAACCAAACTTTTATACATCGACAATACCGAAAATGATATTTTTGCCAACGAAGGCGACGGACAATATTATGTTTTGTTATCCGGAAGATGGTTTAAGTCTGCAGCACTAACTGGGCCGTGGACATATGGCGGAAATAACCTGCCGGCTGATTTTGCCAAAATTCCTAAAGATTCGCCAAGGGCCAACGTATTAGCATCTGTACCGGGAACGCAGGAAGCCAAAGATGCCGTAATGCTGGCTCAGGTTCCTACAACAGCCATTATAAACAAAGCAGATGCCGAAGCAAAAGCCAAAGTAACCTACGACGGAACACCTCAGTTTAAACCTATCGAAGGTACCAAAATGCAATATGCGAGCAATACTCAGGATAAGGTCATAAAAGTAGGCGATTTGTATTATTTGTGTTTTCAGGCAGTTTGGTTCATGTCGACAAGCCCAAACGGGCCTTGGAAAACAGCAGATTCTGTTCCTAAAGAAATTTATACCATTCCGCCAAGTTCACCTGTTTATAATGTCACCTATGTTACCCAAACAACAACCGATACCACGGTAGAAAGCAGCACAACAGCCGGTTATTTGGGCGCTTTTATTATTGGAGCTACAGTAGGTGCTATATTAACTTATGGTACAGGATATTACTATCCGCCATATGTATATTACGGAGGTTTATACCCAATTTATCGTCCTTGGCCTTATACGTATGGAGGCGGTGCAGTCTACAATCCCTGGACAGGTGGCTGGGCTGCCGGAAGAAGCGTATACGGACCTTATGGTGCGGCAGGAACTTCGGCATGGTACAATCCTGCAACAGGAAGATATGGACGTTCGGCAAGTGTACAAGGCTGGTACGGAGGTCGTACAGCAGCAAGTACCTATAATCCCTGGACAGGAAATTACGCCAGAACCAATCAGGGGCATAATGCCTATGCACAATGGGGACATTCTGCTGCCACAAATGGGCGTCAGTGGGTAGAATCCGGACATGTTACTACAAGGCGTGGTACTGCAATTGGTTACGAAACTTCGGGAGGTCAAAAAGGCGTAATTACGCATCATAGAGGAGGAGGAACAACCATTCATACCAACAATAATGTATATGCCGGACACGACGGACATGTCTATAAAAAAGACGCTAACGGAAACTGGAGTCACTATAACAATGGCAACGGAGGCTGGACACAAGCCGGAAAACTTGGTTCATCAAAAAATCCGGGTTCAGCCACAGAGCGCAATAAACCGAATGAGAATATTGGCGGAGCAACGCGAGCCGGTGATAGAATTCAAAATAAAAATTTACCTAAACAAGACCAAAATCTGGGCGGTGGAAATCGTTTAGGCGATGGGGTCCAGCATGATAATTTTCCAAAGGCCAATCAAACTCTGGGCCAACGAGAAAAACCACTGGGAGAACCAGGTCGTTCTGATATTACAAATGATCTCGATCGCTCAGCATTATCCAGAGATCGTGGAGAATCGCAAACCCGTAATTTTCAAAATTTCCAAAGAGAAGGAAACCGTCTAGGCGATGGTAATTTAAGAGGCGGAGGCGGATTTAGAGGCAGAAGATAATTTTGCTAAAAGCTACTAATAAAAAAACAGGAACGATATTTAATACTACTCGTTCCTGTTTTTATTTAAAACAAAAAGATAATCATCTTTAAAAAAACCTTAGTATCTCAGTATCTTAGCGCTTTAGCAACTAATTTTATTAGGAGCTATTTCCTGCTTTCCGTTTCAATCTTTTTATTTTCTAAAGAAAAAAATAAAAAGGATTTCCACTTCAATCAGGGCTAGGCATCCGTTTTCATTAGAAATTATAGACGACTCTGATTTTAAAAGAAAAAAAACTCAGAACCTTAGTACCTCAGAACCTTAGCAACTTTAAAGAAAATCCTTTGTACCTTTGTCACTCAGAACCTTTGCCACTTTTTTATGGAATCCAAAGAAATCCTCCAACAACACATTGCCAAAACCGCTTCGCTAACAGACGAAGAATTCGATTATTTCTTTTCGCATTTTAAACCGTTATCATTCAAAAAAGGACAAACTATTATTAGTGCCGGAGACAAAGTTGATTGCGAATATTTTGTAATTTCAGGTTGTTTGAAAGCTTTTTTTATCAATGATGAAATCAAAATGTACATTCTGCAATTCGCCATGCCCACCTGGTGGACATCAGATTATAGTGCTTTATACAATCAAACCCCCGCAACCATAAATGTAGATTGTATCTCTGATGTAGAATTGCTTTGCCTTTCCAACAGCGACCGCGAAAAATTGTGTGCTGAATTTCATCAAATCGAACATTTTTTCCGTTGGAGAACCAACAAAGGATATATCGCTTCGCAAAAACGACTTTTATCTTTTATGAATAACAATGTCAAAACCCGTTACGAAGAACTTCTGGCATTATATCCACAACTTTATAATTTAGTTCCTAAGCATTTAATTGCGGCTTATCTGGGAGTTTCAAGAGAAACCCTAAGTAGATTATATAATTCATAAAGTTTTTTTGCCACAGATTATAAGGATCAAATGGATTTTTTAATTTCCAATTTTCCTCATAGTTGTCATCTCGACCGAAGGGAGAGATCACACTAGAGATTCCACAATCAAAATCGCAATCTTTGTCGAGCTGCTCGCGTGTCCTTCGACTTCGCTCAGGATGACAAAAATGAGAATAAAAAAAACTTAGAAACAATAAACTTTGCGTCTCTGCTCCCGATAACCATCGGGATTGCGCGATTAAAAAAACAAGCATTGCCTTAATATTCACCTGCCTTTATCTGCCTAAATCTTTTTAAATCTGCGCGAAACAAAACCTTTTCACCTCTGAACCTTTGCCTCTTTGCACCTCAAAAAAAAGATTGTGATCTACATCACGTAACCAATTTCCATACTCGCCGTTCCTTTGTACTGTACTTTTAAATACAATAAAAATGGAAACAACAAATTTTAATATCGTAAGCGCAAACAGCAACATCGATTGGACCGGCAGAAAAGTTACCGGTGCACATAATGGTACAATTGGTATCAAAGAAGGTAATTTTATTTTGAATGACGGAAAAATAAATGGCGGAAATATTGTCATCAATACAGCCTCAATAAAAATTCTGGATGTTACAGATCCGGATACAAATGCACAGTTTGCTGGACATCTGGCTTCGGATGATTTTTTCTCGATCGAAAAATTTCCAACTGCAAGATTTGAGATTCTTTCTGTAAAAGAAATTTCAAATGGTAAATATTATTTGGAAGGGAATCTTACGATAAAAGACATCACACATCGTACAGGTTTTGAAACCGAAGTAGAAAGCATTAACAATACACTTTCACTTACAGGTAAATTGGTTATTGATCGTACCAAATACGATATCAAATTTCGTTCAGGAAACTTCTTCAAAGATTTAGGCGATACATTAATCTACAACGACTTTGATTTAGATTTTACTATCACAGCCGAAGTATCTAAAAACTAAGACCATGCCTTACGTAAAAATCGAATTGACCCGCGAAGGTGTTACCCGCGAGCAAAAACAGGAATTAATAAGCGGAATCACCAACCTGATTACCGATGTATTAAACAAAGATCCGCATTTAACTCACATTGTTATTCAGGAAATCGAACTCGACGATTGGGGTTACGCGGGAGATCAGGTATCTGTATTAAGAGAAAAAGGTATAACAGCCGATAAAAAATAAATATCATGAAAAAACAAACGATAATCGTTACCGGAGCAGCTTCCGGTATCGGAAAAGGAATCGCCAAATACTTTTTGGAAAGAGGCGATAATGTTGTCATCAATTCGTTAACACCATCGGCATTAGAAAGTGCTTACAACGAATTTGGAGCAGGAGACAATGTGGCAATGTTTGCCGGAGATGTAAGTAAAAAACAAACCGGAGAACAATTGGTAAAAATTGCTTTAGAAAAATTTGGATCTGTAGATGTATTGGTAAACAATGCCGGAATCTTCGACAGCAAATCATTCTTAGAAGTTGACGAAGCTTATCTGGATAAATTTTTGACCACCAACCTAAAAGGAACTTATTTCACCACACAATCGGTAATTTCGCAAATGTTGAAACAGCAAGATGGAGTTGTAATCAACATAGGAACTCCTTTGGTAAATCACGGATTGGGCGGATGGCCTGCTTCGGCTCCCGTGTCAAGTAAAGGTGCTATTCACGCCTTGACGATTCAGTTAGCAGCCGAATTTGGCAAGCAAAACATTCGTGTAAATACGATTGCACCAGGTGTTATCCGTACGCCAATGCACGGAGACAAATCAGATCAAAGTGCAGGATTGCATCTTTTAAACCGAGTAGGAGAAGTCGATGACGTAGCCGAAATGGTCTATACCGTTGCAAAAAGCAGTTTTATTACCGGTGCAATCATCAACGTTGATGGCGGTAAAGGTGCAGGACACAACTTATAATTAAATGAAAACTATTTTATTAATTGCTTTTATGCTCTGTACTTTGCAGGGCATAAAAGCTCAAAATAACATTAAAATGGAAAATCAGGCCGAAGTATCAGCGATTACTGATGCATTAGAAAATTATTATTTTAAAGGAATTTACGAAGGCGACGAAAGACGTTTGGGAAGTATCTTTCATGAAAGCGCTCTACTTTTTGGAGATATAAAAGGACAGCCTTATTTTAAAACGGTAGATCTTTATCTTGATGGCGTAAAAAACAGACAAAGTCCTAAAGATTCAGGAAAACCTTTCAAAGGAAAAATCTTGAAGATTAATGTAGTAAATTCAATAGCTACAGCTGAAATTAATGTTAAAATGTACGACTTTAATTATCGCGATTTTTTATCTTTCCATAAGATTAACGGAAAATGGCTTATCGTCAATAAAATGTTGACTGATACAAGCGAATAACTTTAAATAAAATAGCAATGTGGTACAATACAAAAGCTACGGAATTATTAGGGATTGATTATCCTATAATGCAGGGACCATTTGGCGGAAATTTATCAACTGTAGCATTAACCGCTGCGGTATCAAATGCCGGCGGACTTGGCGGATATGGTGCTTATACAATGTCGCCTCAGGAAATTTTTGAGGCCGACAAACAATTAAAAGCAGCAACCAATAAACCGTACAATATCAATCTTTGGGTTTTGGATCATGATATTCCGCAATCTGGTTTGTCAGATGAACAATATGATAAAACTTCCGCATTATTTAAACCTTATTTTGATGAAGTTGGTATTGAATTACCGGAAAAACCTGCTCCGTTTCAGTCCAGGTTTGAAAATCAGCTGGAGGTAATTTTAGATATAAAACCAAAAGTTTTCAGTTTTATGTTCGGGGCACTTTCTGCCGATGTTTTAGAACAATGCAAAAGATCAGGAATCGTAACCGTTGGCGCGGCAACGACTTTAGATGAAGCTATTTTTCTCGAAAGTACCGGCGTAGATATGATTATTGCCTCAGGTTTTGAAGCAGGAGGACACCGACCTTCGTTTTTGGCTTCCGCCGAATCATCCTTAACAGGTACTTTTGTATTACTACAACTCATTCGCGAAAAAGTAAAAACTCCCATTATCGCTGCAGGAGGAATTGCAAACGGAAAAGGAGTAGCTGCAGCATTAGCCTTAGGAGCAAGTGCCGCTCAGATAGGAACCGCGTTTCTGGCCTGTGACGAATCGAATGCATTACCCATTCATAGAGAAATGTTATTCTCTGATGCAGCAAAATACACTACTTTATCACGTGCGTACACAGGACGTTTAGGCCGCGGATTAACCAGCAGGATTGCCAAAGAAATTTCAGACAAAGAAAAAGATGTGCTGCCGTTTCCTTTGCACACGACTCTAATATCACCCTTACGAAAAGCAGCTCTTGAGCAGCAAAAATGGGATATGATTTTATTTTGGGGCGGACAAATAGCACCGATTTTAAAGCACACAAAAGCCAAAGAACTGATGCATTCGCTTATAGAAGAAACGAATGCTTATTTTGATCATTTAAAAGGATAATCATTAAGTGTATATTGATCAAAGCCTGATTTTATAGATTGGGCTTTTTTTGTGCGTTATTGTTTTTTAAACACATAAAGACATAGTTTTGGTATGCGTAAAAAGGCGTTTCACTTTTAATAGTATCGCATAGTTTGCCCCAAAGTTTGTCATTTCGAACGAAGGGAGAAATCACACTAGAAACTCGACAAAGATTGTGACATAGTAAAACCGAAAATCTATTTGTTTAAATAAATTATATAATGTAATAAACCCGACAGGTCTTTAAGCCTGTGAGGTTTAGAAATGATGTAAACGCAAAGTTGTCAGACATAGCCCGTGGTTTCAACCACGGGGTACAATATTATCACGCCTCGTATTGTGTTCCCGTGGTTGAAACCACGGGCTATATTTGAAGAAAAAAATTAAATTAGGTTAAATTGCTCCTAAAAAATATCATAGAATTCAATTTGACACTATCACCTTAAAGCCTTCGACTTCCTCAATGTCCGTTTCGGGTTCTACTTCGTCCGTTTAGACTATTTACTGATTTTAAATCGCTTGTTATCGAGATACTTTTGACAAAGAAATTAATCACATTAACAAAATTTATAATCAAAATGGAAACAATTAAAACAAACAAACGCAGCTTCCTAAACGCCATTACAACAGGAACATTTATGTTGATCGCCGCAACAAGCTTTGGACAAAAAAAGCAAACTAAAGTAGTTTCAGAAGCAATTCGTCCGTATCATATTAGTATTTCGAAAGAGGCTTTGACAGATCTTCGTAATCGTGTAAACGCTACAAGATGGCCGGATAAAGAAACCGTTACAGATCAGTCGCAAGGCGTTAAATTACAACAAATTCAGAGTCTTGTAAAATATTGGGGAACTACTTACGACTGGCGTAAAACAGAAGTGAAACTAAATGCATTACCTCAATTTGTAACCAATATCAACGGATTAGACATTCAGTTCATTCACATTAAATCCAAACATAAAAATGCATTACCATTGGTAATTACGCACGGTTGGCCGGGATCTTTCTTCGAACTTTTGAAAGTAATTGGACCTTTAACAGATCCTACTGCGTACGGAGGAAAAGCCGAAGATGCTTTTGATCTTGTAATTCCGTCAATGCCAGGTTATGGTTTTTCTGAAAAGCCAACAGGAACAGGTTGGGGACCGGAAAAAATAGGTAATGCGTGGGATATTTTAATGAAACGTTTGGGTTATAAAACTTATGTATCACAAGGAGGCGATTGGGGTTCTGTAATTGCGGATGCTATGGCACGCCAGGCTCCAGAAGGATTATTGGGGATTCATGTAAATATGCCTGCAACAGTTCCTGCAGATATTGCGAAAGCTTTAAAAGACGGGGATCCTGCTCCTGAAGGATTATCAGTTAAAGAAAAAGCTGCTTTTGTATCTCTTAATAAACTATATACAAAAGGTGGCGGATATGCGGGAATGATGGTAACAAGACCTCAAACTTTAGGTTACGGACTTACAGATTCTCCTGTTGGATTGGCTTCTTTTTTCTTAGATAAATTCAACGAATGGACGTATAGCGGAGGAAATGCTGAAAAATCACTTACAAAAGATGAAATGCTGGATGATATCACTTTGTATTGGTTGACAAACACAGCAAACTCATCGGCACAATTGTATTGGGAAAATAATACGAACAACTTTAATGTGGTTGAACAGAAAACAAACGACATAAAAATTCCGGTTGCTGTAACTGTTTTCCCGGGAGAAATCTATCAGGCACCTAAAAGCTGGACAGAGAAAAGTTATAAAAACCTGATTTACTTTAATGAAGTATCAAAAGGAGGTCATTTTGCTTCCTGGGAAGAGCCACAACTTTTTACGGAAGAACTTCGTGCGGCTTTTAAATCATTAAGAAAATAACTAGAAATCGTTGTGTAGATTATTTAAACACATAGAAATATAGATTTTATAATTTACATAAAGTTCTTTCTAAAAAATCAAGATTTTTAAACATAGTACAACTATGCGGTACTATTTAAAGTGAAACGCCCTTTCTTGATTCAGTAAAACTATGTTTCTATGTGTTTAAATCAAAAGCAAAGAATTATAAAGATTAAAAAATAAAATCTGCTCAATCTGCCAAATCTGCGAGAAAAATTATTTAACACACAATCTAAAAAAACAAACAAAATGAAAACAAATAAAATATACGCAATTATGATCGTAGGTCTTATTGCATTATTCACTCCATCAAATGCTCAAGCACAACAAAGTGGCATAAAAAGAACCGATTTACAAAAACACGATCTAAGTATTCCGGGAAAAGAAACGGTTCAGGCCCGAATTGATTTTGATGCTCATACTTCGTTCGGTAAACACGCGCATCCGGGAGAAGAAATTATTTATGTGATAGAAGGTTCGCTGGAATATCAAATTGAAGATGAAACGCCGGTAACCTTAAAAGCTGGAGAAGTTCTTTTTATTCCGGCAGGAAAGTTTCACTCGGCAAAAAATCATACTAATGCCAAAGCGTCTGAGTTAGCTACTTATATCGTCGAGAAAGGGAAACCAATTTTAGTGATGAAAAAATAAAATCTCAGGTTTAGGTTTGTCCGTTTCAGGTTTTACTTCGTCCGTTTCAACTATTTTCTGATTGTACAAGAATGGTTATCAGAATACTTTTGACGAAGAAATTAACTCATAATCAAAATATTAAAAAATAATAATCATGAAAACATTATACAACAAAAGCAGTTTCACGAATAGTGTAGCTTCTAAAATGCTTTTAATAGCAGCTTTATTTTTTACAATGACATTTGTAAATGCGCAATCAGAAAAACAAACAATGGCAAGTTCTCTTGGAACCTTAAAACAAATTAATGCCGGATTATTAAACGTAGGCTATACAGAAGCAGGACCTTCAAACGGAACTCCGGTAATTTTGCTTCACGGCTGGCCTTACGACATTCATAGTTACAATGAAGTGGTGCCTATTTTAGTTGCGAAAGGGTACAGAGTTCTTACGCCTTATTTAAGAGGATCAGGAACAACAACTTTTCTTTCTAAAGATACTTTTAGAAACGGACAACAAGCAGCATTAGCAAGCGATATTATTGCTTTTATGGATGCACTAAAAATTGATAAAGCCACTATTGGCGGATTCGATTGGGGAGCAAGAACAGCAGTGGTGATGGCAGCGCTTTGGCCGGACCGCCTAAACGGATTGGTTTCTGTAAGCGGTTACCTTGTTGTAAATCTGGAAGCGAATTTAAAACCGTTACTTCCTCAAGCCGAATTAGGATGGTGGTACCAATATTATTTTGCTACCGAAAGAGGAAAACTCGGCTACAGCCAAAATACTTATGAGTTTAATAAACTGATCTGGAAAATTGCTTCTCCGTTATGGAATTTCGACAAAGCAACTTACGATCAAACCGCACAATCTTTTGATAATCCGGATCACGTAGCAATTGTTATTCATAATTACAGATGGAGACAATCTCTGGAACCTGGAGAATCTAAATACGATAGTTTGGAAAAAAAATTGGCGACAAGACCAGCAATTAAAGTTCCGACTATTACGATAGGAAGCGATTTCGACGGTGCTAACATAGACGGAAAAGCTTACGCCAATAAATTCATCGGTAAATACGAACACAGAATCTTAAAAGGAATAGGACACAATGTTCCGCAAGAAGATCCAAAAGCATTTGCTCAGGCGATTATTGATGTGGCTAAGTAAAGTTATTTAACCGCAAAAAGTTTTACCGCAAAGAGCGCAAGGATTTACGCAAAGTTCGCTAAGGTTTATTTTTAAAGTAATGTTTAACCGCAAAGAGCGCAAGGATTTACGCAAAGTTCGCTAAGGTTTATTTTAAAGTGATGTTTAACCGCAAAGAGCGCAAGGATTTACGCAAAGTTCGCTAAGGTTTATTTTTAAAGCACACAAGCTTTGCGCTCATTGCGGTAAAATTTACCACAGAGAAAACAAAGATTTACACAAAGTTACACAAAGCTTTGCGCTCTTAGCATTTTTTATAAAACCTTCAATATCAAAAAAAACTTTGCGCGCTCCTATGTTTGCAAAGTTAATTTAGAAATTTTTACTTTTTTAAATTTGCATTATTAAAGTGAAAAGGGATGAGA
>NZ_LVEN01000011.1 GCF_001686925.1 Flavobacterium piscis | reverse complement strand
ACTAATAATCCGTAAGCTTATGTACACCCTTTTCCCCCGATGCAAGTCGGGGGGAGAAACTTTCTAATAAATAAAATACTTTTCTTTATCTCAGTATGTTAAGATATTGTGTAATGTTGACTAGCTAAGGCTAATCACCCATTGCAAAACGGCCTTAAGGTGGTTATTGCGGCGGGGCTCACCTCTTCCCATCCCGAACAGAGTAGTTAAGCCCGCCTGCGCAGATGGTACTGCAGTTATGTGGGAGAGTATGTCGTCGCCTTTCTTTTAAGAATCCTTCCCGATTTATCGGGAGGGATTTTTTGTTTATATCACTTTGTGAAATTTACCGCAAAGTACGCAAAGGTTTTTTTATTGTCTGTACTGCTGTCTTTATTAAGGTCGCAAAGGCTGTTCGTTGCGCACTTTGCGTAATCCCTTGCGTTCTTTGCGGTTAATAAACTTTACCAAAACCAGTAACTGGAAGTTCGTCAGCGATTGAACAAGTTCAAAAATAGATCATGATATTCTGTTGGAGTACATATTAAAATACGTCTTTAGATCCCTCCATATCTTATTGTTGAACCCAAAATAAGCATACTAAGTCCTATTACAGTTACGCTTATAATCGAAAATGCTATTTTATTGAGATTGTATTTATTGAGATTTGGAATTACATAAATCTGAGTATAGAGTGCAAGGACAAAAGTTAGCATTAATAAAACCAATTTTATCGAAACTACTTTTTCTAAACTACCGGAAAAATAAAACCATGATTGGTACGTAATTCCAAAATCATAGGCCATCCAAATTCCTGTTATAATCAGGGCAATTAAAGAAGATATACCAAGTGGTTCGAATTTTTTTTCAAAGTTTAATATAATTAAAGGTTCTTTTTTTCTTAAAGCAACTGGCAGAAAAACAATACTAAGCGTAAGATGGCCTCCAATCCAGATCGTTGCAGCAATAAGGTGAATTATTAAAAGTATATGGTGTAAAGTCATAATACAGATTTTTAATTTAAAGTATTGGGGTTAAAAGAATTAAGACATATTGTATTCATTCTCCGTAAACAGCTGTAATATTTGATGTTGCTATATTTTTATGGTTTTATTGCTTTTTCACAATAATTTAACTCGCCGAGCTTGAAGCCATTATTTTGTAAAGAGTAGTAAAAAGTGATTTGCTTTAAAGTTTTTATTTTTAAGGTACTCTATACTCTTTACAATATCTGTTATATTTTATGAATGGTGCATTCGCCACCACTAAATACGCCCCAGTGTTATAATCCAATTTTCCTTTCTTTTATTTGGTTTTAGAGTGACACTTTTGAAGGCTTTTTGAAGCGCATCCTATATTTGGAACGCTTCAAAAAGCTTGTAATCTCCGTTTCATTTGATCACATATTTTTCTATCATTTATGATATTTAAAGCACTACTTCAAAGTTTTTTTCAAGAACAATTGCTCTTGGAAATAATATATTGTTTTCCATATGGATATGCTTGTGCAGGTCACGTTCAAATTCTTCCAGCATCAAAAAAGTAACTTTATAAGTATTGCAGGCATCTGCCGGAGGAGTATAATTATTGGTAAGTACAGCTATTTTTTTAAAGCGCTGTCCTTCAATATCATGTTCTTCTTTCATCAAAACTACCTGATTCTCGATTGTTCCAAAATGTGGCATTTGAAGCAATTGGCCTTTATTGTGCGCTATTTTCATTTTTCGGATATAGGGAAAAAGAACCTCTTCTTCTCTTTTCATATGAGAAGCAAGATCTGCGGCAGATTCAGTAAAAAGAGTGTTGATTTCAAAAAGTTCAGAATGTACTTCGCCGTGAACACTGCATAATTTATTTAAAAAGCGACGTAGGACCGGCGTTTTTTCTTCTACATACCTGTGATGCGTTTTTTCGATATAATCTGTTAAAAGATCCAAAGGCCATGATTTATAATCAAAAGTTTGGTTCGCCGAATTATTTTTTGCACGGTCAAGCTCTTCGACAAGAAGATATTCTTCGATGTTTCGCTTTTTGCAAACTTCTTCTAAAGTACGATGTCCTTTGCAGCAAAAATCTATATTATATTTTGAAAAGATTGCTGCGGTTCTGAAATCATTTGCTACGATTTCGCCAATTGTGGTTGGGTTTGTTGTTGTCATAGAATTAAGTTTTTATAATGGTTTAAGATTAAAATCGGCTGAAATGAGATTTTTACGATGGTATTTTTTAATTTCCGGCTGTTTTTTTTATTTTTAAGAAAAAGAATTCCGGGAATTTTAACTCCCGGAGATTCAGGTTTATTTACTTTTTTTTCGAAGTGTGAGTTCAAAAACAAACCAGCACAAAGCCAGTACGCCAAATCCGAAGATAGTGTCGCCAATTGCTCTAAGCCATTTTAGGGTTACCATGGCTGGCTGTTGCATGAGTTCAGCAGAACGTGCATACCACATTCCGTGCTCGATACTTTCAATAGCCTGCCATATTCCAACCGGGAGAAGACTCAGTAAAGCCATGGCCAGCAATCCAATATTGGTAGACCAGAATATGAATTTCATTAATTTTTCATTCCATCTCTCTTGTCTGTACAAACTGCGCAGTACAAAAAGCATCAAACCAATTCCCAGCATTCCATAAACTCCAAATAAGGCAGTATGTCCGTGCAAAGGCGTTGTATTTAAACCCTGAACATAATACAAGGCAATAGGCGGATTAATGATAAATCCAAATACTCCAGCGCCTAAGAAATTCCAGAAAGCAACAGCAATCATAAAATAGATGGGCCATTTATAATCTTTAATCCATTGGGTTGATTTTGAAAGTTTGTAATTGTGGTAGGCTTCGTATCCAATTAATACCAAAGGTACAATCTCTAAGGCACTAAAGGTTGCTCCAAGAGCCATTACAGCAGTAGGAGTTCCGGCGAAATAGAGATGATGGAAGGTTCCTAATATTCCTCCAGACATAAAAATGATGGTAGAGAAAAGAACATTAAGTGTAGCGGTTTTTGTTTTTAACAAGCCCAAACGAACAAATAAAAATGCGATTACAACAGTAGCAAATACTTCAAAGAAACCTTCTACCCATAAATGTACTACCCACCATCTCCAATATTCGGCAATGGCCAGATTAGTTTGTCTTCCCCACATGAGCCCGGCAGCATAAAAAGTTGCTATAGCAGTACATGATATCAGGAACATAATGATTAGATTTCTCTCTCCTGTTTTTTTCTTGAGAACTGGTAATAAAGGTCGAACCATGAGCGCCAGCCAAAGAAACAATCCTACAAGTAGGAATATTTGCCAAAATCTGCCCAGATCTACATATTCATAGCCTTGATGACCAAACCAGAAGTTTTCTACCAGATTAAGTTTCTGCATAACGCCAAACCATTGTCCAGCCATTGAACCTAGTACAATTATAAGTAAGGCATAGAATAAAAAGTCAACTCCAAATGTTTGAAATTTTGGATCTTTGCCGGAAACCGCCGGTGCAATATACAATCCGGTGGCAAGCCAGGCCGTCGCTATCCAGAATATGGCCAGTTGAGTATGCCAGGTTCTTGTTACGGCATACGGAAGAATTTGATCTAACGGAACTCCAAAGAAACCGTTTCCTTCTACACCATAGTGCGCAGTAATGACACCCAGTACAACTTGCAGTACAATTAAAAGGCTTACGACCCATAAATATTTTTTTATTCGGTACATCGAAGGTGTTTTTCCTTGTTTCAGCAAAGGATCCTGAACCGGTACTTCAAAATGTTCGTCTTCTCCTGATCGTACATGATAAAAAATAAGAATTCCGATGCAGAACAAAAGCAGTATGATACTGACTCCTGACCAGACCAAAAGATCTTTTGTTGCCACATTTCCAACCAGTTCATCTGATGGCCAGTTGTGGGTGTATGAAATTTTCTGATTCGGTCTTTCTGTTACAGTAGCCCAGGTTGCCCAAAAGAAAAAAGCATTCATTTTATGCATCCTTTCCGGATCTTTTACAGACATTTTAGGAATAGCATAATTATTACGGAGCGTATCGAATTTAGGATCATCCATAAACAAACCTTCATAATATTTGCTTAGGTATTCTATGGCTTCAATTCTGTTTTGAGAAATCGTGATAACACCAGTAGTTTTGTCGTAGGTATTTTTACGCACATCATTCTGGAGTCTGATTTTCATGCCTGCCTGCTGTTCCTCTGTTAGTTGGGCATAAGTTTTTGAATATTCTTTTTGAGATAATTTTTCGAGGATAAAGACAGCTTCTCTATGCAGCCAGTCTGCAGTCCAGTCTGGCGCTACATAAGCACCATGTCCCCAAATAGTTCCCACTTCCTGACCTCCAATGCTTTGCCAGATATTCTGGCCGTCTTTTATTTCCTGAGAGGTAAAAATTACCGTTTTATCAGGGCCTTTTACTTGGGTAGGAATAGGAGGTGCCTGCTGATAAATCTCATATCCGTAATATCCTAATACTGAAAAAGAGATACACATTACGAGTGCAAATCCTATCCAAAGTTTTCTTTCCTTATTCATTTATAATGATTTTGAGTTTTATTTATTTAAAAGCCAATGAATTATTCTACAATTAGCTTTCCTTTCATCATTGATACATGTCCGGGAAAAGAACAGATAAAATCGTACGTTCCTTTTTCATTAATAGTAAATTCGATGGTATCACTTTCTCCGCCGCCAATTATTTTGGTATGAGCAATTACTTTTGCTTTTTCAGATGCAGGTATGTAATCTGTATTTTTTGCATCTACGGCTTTTTGTGTAAAATCAGAAATATCTGTACCAGGTGTCAGAATGACTAAATTATGTCCCATTACCGTTTTCTCCATCTTGCCAACATGTTTCAGGGTAAGGGTGATTTTTCCTGCCGGAGCTCTTAGTTCATGCAAGGAATACTGCATTTGATCATTACTTTCAATATGCAGATCATTTGTAGCCGCAGGAGTTTCAACAGGATGTTCTTCGTAGGGTTGTTCCGTTGCAGTAGTTTCAGCAGGTGCTATATCTTTAGCCTCTTTTTTTCCACATGAAAATAAACTAAAAATGGTAAAAATAGCTAAAAAGGTAATCTTGAAAGATGTTTTCATTGTTATGGGTTTTGAATGTTATTGAAAAATTTTAATACTGTAAAAGTATCACCGCCATCTTTTTTAGTTTATGATTCCAATCATAAGGACTATTTATTTTTTTAGCCTTTTTAAAAGTTGTAATGCTATTTTTTATTGTTTTAAAATTTAGTCAAAACTGTAAACAAGATTGATGAAGAAATTGCGTCCCATTCGTGGTATTTTGTTCCAGTCTGAAAAAGTGGTGTAATATTTATCGAATACATTTTCAACACCTGTCTGCAGTTTTATTTTGTTTTGATTCCAATCGAAAGCATAACCTGCATTAATATTAAAAATCAAATAATCAGGTGTTTTGGTTTGTCCGTATGCTTTGGCAAAATCATTTTGTGCAAGATTTCCGGAGGCTAAAATTCCTGCATTGAGTTTATTTTTTTTAAATTCGATTCCGGCATTATATCGAAGCGGACTTATAAACGGAAGATTATTATGATCGTCATCTTTGCCCAGACTATAAGCAATTAATGTTTTGATGTTCCAGTTTTGCGAAATCGAATATTCCAGATTAAAATCAGTATTAAAAATCGAAGCGTAATCAAGTGCATTGTAAATTTTTATACCAGATGCTCCAATAGTCATAGGCAAAGTTTTCGAATCAATTTTTCCTATGATGTAATTCGAAATATAGAAATATGAAGCTGTAATTTTAGATGTTAAGCGGCTGCTTTTAAATCCAAAAGAAAAATTTCCTTCAACAGCCTTTTCATTTTTTAAATTTGGATTTCCTATATAATCATAAAAATCATTGCTGTTGTAGAGATAGAATCCATAACCTTCAGAGACGGAGGGCGCTCTTTCGGCGTAAGCCAAACCAAAACCATACTCCAGTTTTCCTTTATTGGCAGTATAATTTCCGGAGAAACTCTTTAAAAAGCGATTTTGTGTCGCCTTCATTTCAGGATAAAAAATACGAAGGCTTTGCAATCCAAAATCATTGGCTACAGTATTAGAATGAAATCCCAGATTAGTACTGATTCTAAGTACAGCTTCCTTCGAAATTTTAATATTATCTTCTAATGATAATCCGTTGTAGAAAGTGCGTACATCCGGCCAGGTATACATAAACATAAGATTCTCATTTGTATCAGCAGGATACATGGTCATTTCGGCTACAGCCTTATTATAAAAAGTATTCAAATCGGCCAAAAAATCATGGTTTTTGATCTTTCCTTTTATTTTAGAATAAAAACCAAAGGTTTCAGACGATCCCGGCATATCCATATGAATGGGCACCGAAGGCCTTTTAGTATCGTCCATTTTGTGTTTAATGGTATTAAAATAACCCTTTGTTTCCCAGTTCGAAACAACACTGTTAACCGGAATATATTGATAACTCAGCGCCACGATTTTGGCTTCTGCCAATGAAACATCCATAGGAAGTGCAGGATAACCAACGTTTGTGGCTTTGTCGTAAATGGCAGTAGCTTCGAGTATATTTTTTTTATTGATGTTGTAACCTGCAGCGGCCGAAATATTATATTTGGTAAATTGCGAAAAGTCAATTTCTTTTCTATCTCCGGCTTTGTAGTTTTCGGCATCCCGACGCATAAAATCTATTCGGGTAAAAAAACTACTATCATTATATCCCAAAGCGGCACCAATAATTTTTTGCTGATTATTACTTTCGTAACCGGAATTCAGACTAGTATTCCAGCCGTTTGCTTTCTGATTCAATTGATTGCGTTTTAAATCGATCGAACCTCCAATTGTTGCTCCGTGGCAACTTGCCTGCTGACCAGATGCAACTTTTGCCTCAGATAAATTAGAGACTTCGACATAAGAAGTTACCGGATCCATTTTGTCTGTACAGGCACCAAAAATGCGCATGCCATCGATGGTAATTACAGTACGTTCGGTCGACATATTGTTAATGGTGGGTTCCCACGCATAAGAACCTCTTTTGATCATATTTATTTTGGAAGATCCACTAAGATAATCCTCTAAAGAAGTTAACGATTTAGGCTGTTTGAGATTTAAAGGTGTTTTTTTTCCTATTACTATAATTTCATTAAGATTTACAGCTGCGACAGTATCATTATTTTTTTCTTGCGCCCAGCAGACTGTTGAAAATACAGCTAAGAGGATGGCTATTGTATTTTTCATTGTGAAATAATTATAAGAAAGAGACAGCGAAAACCATCTCTTTCTTGTTATTGGTAAGTTTTTAGAATTCTATTTCTAAGAATAAACTACTTGCCGGATTTTCTGTCGTTATGGGTTCTCCCTTTAGTACTTGATCTGAAGTGTTTAAAAGCTGCAGATTAATTCTCCAGTATCCCGTCATGGTCAAGGAAAATTTTCCTTTATAAAATCCATCCTTCAAGGATTGAGTTAAATCGGTATTGTTTGGCGAACCATGATTTCCCATGCTTGGCATTCTGGGATCGATTTTTATTTTAAAATTATTCACTGTAGAAAATGTCATCATATCCTTTATTTTATAAAGGCCTAAACTAATATCATTCGTAGCGACTTTTGGATTTTGAGGAGCAATGTAAGCGACCAGATAACGAACGCCGTCAATACCGTTAAAAGTGCTAACGGTTCGTTTTGCCGAAGCCGGAACTTTGATAATATCCTTCACCGTATACGAAATACTATCAACGGTATAAGTAAGAGTCAGATTCCAGTATTCAGTGTCATTTTGAGCCATTTGAAAGATAATATCGCCTTCATATAACGTTTGTTTATCTGCTATTTTGGTCACAATCGATTTTGGACAAGAGTGTTCCATCATAGCCATGTGCATTACAGGCAGCCAGTTTATTTTGGCATGATTAATATAAGCATTTGTTTTTTTGTCTTTGATTCTAAGAGTGATATGATTGTATCCCTGAACTAAAGCGCCGCTTTGAGAATAGAGTTCAATAATGTGATTGTCGTTCACTATTTCCTGAATTTTTTGCAGCCCCGTGGTTTCATCGGTTGGAGTTTTATCAGCAGCATTTTCATCGGATGAACAAGAAAAGAAGAGTATGGCTAAAACAAAAAGAGTGGTGTATTTTAAAATTTTCATTTGAGTATTAATTTGAATTAATGATAATATGGCTTCCGCCGAATGTAAATCCGGAGAAGAAAAATTAGAAATAAAAGAAAAATTAATACCAGAAAATAGGCGGACGAAATACAGAAGCAGTAGCGGTAAGGGAGTACAGATTTTTATAGACGGAGTTTATCGCTACAAGAGGTTTTTTAATACTTTCAAAACTAAAAACCGGAATGTTTACAAGGAAAAGCAAAGCAGTTTCGAAGGTTTCACTTTTTTTCTCGCTTGAGGCAGGCACATCATTTTTATATGCTTTTGCCAGTTCTTTTTTTAAGTGACATTTTCCATTACAGCCCAGTTTTGGAGTGTCTTTGTTTTCGCATAATTCTGTTGCAATGTAATGGTAGTTCAAAACGTAATCCAGAATTGGAAACGCTGGTCTGAACACGACTGCAAACAGGAATATATAAACACAAATTTTCATAACTGTATTTTGAAAGTACGAAGGTATTGTGAACATTTTTTGCAGTGTATGATTACAGTCATACTTTAAGAGATACAAGTTTTGGAATTTTGTTCAATAGTTTAACAAAATAAAAACCATAGTAATGAACAGATTATTTTTAGTAACAATGTTCGGTCTTTTCCTTTTTGTGTCTTGCGGAAAAGAAAAATCGAATACAGATCAGGATTTTTCGACTCCCTCGGCAGAAGAGAAAAAAGCTGAAGCAGAATCGTATGATCCTAAAAGAGGATTAGGAAAATTTTCTACTATTGAATTAGGTGCTTCCTTAGACAAGGCAATGGCAGAAAAAGGATTAAAAGTAGCCGAAGTAAAATGCACTTCCTGCCATAAACCTACTGACGAAAAATTAGTAGGACCCGGATGGAAAGGGGTTACAGAACGCAGAACCCCGCAATGGATTATGAACTTTATTACCAATCCTGATCCTATGATCGACAAAGATCCTGAATTGCAGGCGCAATTAGAACTCTGCATGATTCGTATGCCTAATCAGGGGCTTACAGATGATGAAGCCAGAAATATACTGGAATATATGCGCCAGATTGACGGTATAAAATAATGCTAACCATAAAATTATAATGCTAAATAAAAGTCTTATGAAAAATAAATTTTTAAAATCAGTTTTCGCCCTTACGTTGGGGTGTGCCTTTTTTGTTTCCTGTAAACCTAAAGATTCTAGTGATACTGTAGAAGGTGATGCTGCACAAAAAGTATATGTTGCTCCGGGTAAATACGATGAATATTACAATTTTGTATCTGGAGGTTTTAGTGGGCAGGTGAGCGTTTACGGACTTCCAAGCGGAAGATTGTTAAGGGTGATGCCGGTATTTTCACAGGATCCCCAAAGTGGTTATGGCTACAGTGAAGAAACCAAAGCGATGCTGAATACTTCGCATGGTTTTGTGCCGTGGGACGATCAGCACCACATGGATTTATCACAGACTAATGGTGAAGCAGACGCAAGATGGCTTTTTGCTAATGCTAATAATACGCCAAGAATCGCACGTATTGACCTGAAAACTTTTAAAACGGCAGAGATAATTGAGCTTCCAAATTGCGGAGGAAACCATTCCTCTCCTTTTATTACACAAAACACAGAATATGTAGTAGGAGCGAGCCGTTTTAGTGTACCGGCAGATAATGATAATGGCGATGTGCCAATTAATACCTACAAGAAAAACTTTAAAGGACATATTAGTTTTGTAAAAGTTGGAAAAGAAGGAGAGCTTGATCTTGCCTTTCAAATTGTAACTCCGGGCGTTAATTTTGATCTTAGTCACCCAGGTAAAAAAGAATCTCACGGCTGGTTCTTCTTCTCTTGTTATAACACTGAACAAGCCAACACATTGCTTGAAGTTAATGCATCAAAAAATGATAAAGATTTTATCATGGCAGTAAACTGGAAAAAAGCGGAAGAGTATATCAAAGCAGGGAAAGGAAAACGCGTACCTGCCAATTATGTTCATAATACCTGGGATGAGAAAACCCAGACTGCAAAATCTGAAACTAAGAAAGAAGTATTGATTTTGGATGCTGCAGAACTTAAAGATATTTGCTATCTGATTCCATGTCCTAAATCACCTCACGGCTGTGATATTGATCCAACGGGCGAATACATTGTGGGAAGCGGAAAATTAGCAGCATTGATTCCGGTATTCAGTTTTACAAAGCTTAAAGATGCCATTGCCAAAAAACAGTTTGATGGAACTTATGCCGGAATTCCGGTAGTTAAATATGAAGCAGCTCTTTATGGTGAAGTTCAAAAACCTGGACTAGGACCTTTGCATACAGAATTTGACGGAAAAGGGAATGCTTATACAACCATGTTTGTTTCTTCTGAAGTTGTAAAATGGAATATTAAAGACCTGAAAGTTTTAGATCGAAAAGCTACTTATTATTCACCAGGACATCTTATGATTCCGGGAGGAAATACAGAAAAACCTTTTGGAAAATATATGGTAGTGTATAATAAAATCACAAAAGACAGATTCTTGCCAACAGGACCTGAATTGGCTCAAAGTGCACAATTGTTTGATATCAGTGGCGATAAAATGAAACTTTTATTAGATTATCCAACCATCGGTGAACCGCATTATGCACAAGGTATTCCGGCTGATAAAATACGTAATAACGGTCAGTTGAAATATTACAAAATGGCAGACAACCAGCATCCATATGTTGCCAAAGGAGAAAAAGAAACCAAAGTAGTGAGAGAAGGAAATAAAGTACATGTTTACATGACTTGTATTCGCTCTCATTTTGCTCCTGACAATATTGAAGGAATTAAAGTTGGTGATGAAGTTTATTTTCACGTTACTAATTTAGAACAAGATTGGGATGTACCGCACGGATTTGCGATTAAAGGGGCTAACACAGCCGAATTACTGATCATGCCAGGCGAAACGCTTACACTAAAATGGGTTCCTCAGAAAAAAGGAATGTTCCCATTCTACTGTACCGATTTCTGCAGCGCACTGCATCAGGAAATGCAGGGTTACGTTAGAGTTTCACCTGCAGGAAGTAACGTTCCCATTACTTATAGTTTAGGTACAAATTTACCAAAGGAATAGCTAGTAACCCATAAAGGGAACAAAGTTTTCTTTGTTCCCTTTTTATTTCGATTTATCATGAAAAATCAAACACTTTCAACTTTTTCTAAAGTAGTACTCTTTTTGTGCAGTCTGCTTTTAATAGGGTCCATTTTTGTACCCATGTGGAGAATAGAACTCAGTGCACCACAATATCCTGAAGGCTTGGTTTTAAAACTGCATGCTACTAAAATAGCCGGAGATGTTGATATTATAAATGGTCTTAATCACTATATTGGGATGAAGACCCTTCATACAGAAGATTTTATAGAATTTAAAATCTTGCCTTATATTTTAGCTTCATTTGGTGTCATTGCAATAAGCGGTTTGTTTTTTGCAAAGCGAAAATTGCTCCACATCTTTTTCTTCGCTTTTTTACTTTTCGCAGTATTAGCAGCTGTCGATTTTTACCGATGGAACTATGAATATGGTCATAACTTAGACCCCAATGCAGCCATTCGGGTTCCGGGTATGGCGTACCAGCCTCCACTGCTTGGTTATAAACAATTATTAAATTTTGGTGCTTATTCTATTCCTGATATTGGCGGATGGATGCTTATTGCTGTTGGCGTTTTACTTTTTTTGGCCATCATAAAAGAGAAAAAATCAGTTTCACGTCTCGATAAATTCTTCGGTATTTTAATTAGTACTTGTTTTCTTTTTTCATGCTCAGGCGATAAAGCAATTCCAATTAAATTGAATACAGACAATTGTGATTTTTGTAAAATGGGAATCAGTGATGGAAGATATGGCGCAGAAATTATTACCCAAAAAGGCAGGGCGTATAAGTTTGATGATATTGCCTGTATGGCCAATTTTGGTAAAGAACATCAGGAGATGCAGATCAAAGCCTATTATGTAAATGATTACGCCAAAGAAAATGAATTGATTAGAGCAGAGAAAGCTTTCTTTATCTCTGGCGGTACCATAAAAAGCCCCATGCATGGGAACATAGCGGCATTTTCGAACAAAAGTGAGGCAAAAGCTTTTAAAGCAATATCAAACGCAAACGAAACAGAATGGACGGCTATTATAGAAAAATAAAGCTGGAATAAATGCTCATTACAACCCACTAACCATGAAAATATTCTTCTGTCTTTGTCTCTCAATGTTTCTCACCTGTCTGCATTCGCAAAAAATAGAAGTAGGAAAGGATAAAACCATCAAAACAATAAAAAAAGCAATTGAACTCGCAAATCCCGGTGATACTATCGTGGTTTATAAAGGTGTTTATAAGGAAGGAAACTTAATTGTAGATAAAAAAATAATACTGCAGGGAAATGGCTTACCTATTCTCGATGGAGAAAAAAAATATGAAGTGGTTTCCATCAAAGCCGATAGCGTAACTTTTGCGGGTTTTAAAATCATCAATTCGGGCTACGGTTCCATCAATGACCCTTGTGGCATTAAAATATACAACAAAACGGCAGTTACCATAAAAAACAATATTCTTGAGAATAATTTTTTTGGGATTTATGTTCAAAAAGGAATTGGCTGTATCATAAAAAACAATACGATCAAAGCTTATCAAAAAGAGGAACAACGAATAGGAAACGGGATTCATTGCTGGAAAAGCGATAGCATACAAATTATCGGCAACAGAATTTCCGGACATCGTGACGGTATTTACTTTGAATTTGTTTCTAATTCTATTATCTGGAGAAATATCTCAAAAGAAAACATTCGATACGGACTTCATTTTATGTTTTCTAATGATGATTCCTATATCTCAAATGTCTTTAAAAATAATGGTGCGGGCGTAGCAGTGATGTTCACGAAAAATGTAAAAATGTTCAATAATTATTTTGAAGAAAATTGGGGAGATGCCGCTTATGGTTTATTGCTAAAAGAAATTTCAGATAGTCATATTATAGGAAATAAATTCATTCGCAATACTTCAGGAATTTATATGGAAGGAGCAAGCCGGATTATGCTTTCAAAAAATATTTTCAAAGACAATGGCTGGGGCATGAAAATTCAGGCAAGTTGCATGGATAATGAGATTTCCTTTAATAATTTTCTCGCCAATACTTTTGACATTAGTACCAATGGAAGTTTAGTACTCAATCATTTTAATAACAATTATTGGGATAAATACGAAGGATATGATCTTAATCGGGACGGAATTGGAGATGTGCCTTTTCATCCGCTGAGTCTTTTTGCTGTTCTCACGGAAAACAATCCTTCAGCAATGCTATTATTCAGGAGTTTTATTATTACGCTTCTTGATAAATCAGAAAAAATTCTTCCAAGTATTACACCCGATAATTTTGTCGATCAAACTCCCGAAATGAAATCTCTTGTATTATGATTACTTTAGAAAATATAAATAAAAAATTTGGCAGACTTCAGGTATTGCAAGATGTGAATCTTCAGTTTAATGCAGGAGAATGTATCGCCCTTATTGGTCCAAATGGTTGCGGAAAAACGACCTTAATCAAATCTGTTTTAGGAATGGTTTTGCCTGACAGCGGTGATATTTTATTCCATAAAAAATCCATTCTAAATAAGTTTGAATATCGAAATAGTATTGGATATATGCCTCAAATAGGACGTTATCCGGATAATATGACTATTGAGCAAATTATTGCCATGATCAAAGAAATTCGAAATTCGAAAGACACGCTCGATGAAGATTTGATAAAAGCTTTTAAGCTCGATAAAATGAAAGGCAAGCAAATGAGAACACTTTCCGGCGGTACAACCCAAAAAGTAAGTGCTGCATTGGCCTTTCTTTTTAATCCTGATGTATTAATACTTGATGAACCCACTGCAGGTCTTGATCCGCTGGCAGCAGAAATTTTAAAGCACAAAATCATACATCAAAAAAATGATGGAAAGTTAATCCTGATTACCTCTCATTTGCTTAGTGAACTTGACGATATGATTACCCAGATTATTTTTATGCAGGATGGAAAAGTTCATTTTCATAAAACGATAAGTGACTTGCTTGAATCGACAGGCGAAAACAAAATTTCAAAAGCTATTGCAAAAATTCTAAAAGAAAAGAATCATGAACAGGATTATTAAAATTGTACTATTAGATATTCTTAAAAATAAAATTATACTGAGTTACACCTTTATTCTGGCTTTATTATCCTGGGGCTCTTTTGGTTTGGAGGATAATTCAGCCAAGGGATTGCTGACAATCCTGAACGTAATTTTATTTACGGTTCCGTTAGTTTCGATACTTTTTTCAACAATATATCTCTATAACAGTTCAGAATTTATTGAGCTTTTGCTCAGCCAGCCTTTAAAACGAAAAAAAATATGGATAAGTTTATTTGCCGGACTTTCTATCGCGATGGTATTTGCCTTTTTATTGGGTGCAGGAATTCCTCTTTTAATTAACGCTCCTGATGCTGCCGGATTTATGATGCTTTTGTCAGGATGTTTAATTTCGATTGTGTTTGTATCATTGGCTTTTTTGAGTTGTATTTTGACCCGTGATAAAGCAAAAGGAATAGGTTTAGCAATAATGTCGTGGCTGTATTTTGCAATACTTTTTGATGCATTGGTACTATTTCTATTATTTCAGTTTGCCGAATATCCTATCGAAAAGGCAATGGTGGCAGTAACGGCATTAAGTCCAATAGATCTTGCCCGTATTCAAATCTTGCTGCACCTTGACCAGTCTGCGATGATGGGATATACTGGAGCTATTTTTAAAGATTTTTTTGGAACGACACTCGGACTAACAATCTCTTTTGCATTATTGGTTTTATGGATTGTGGTTCCGTTTTTTATCTCACTTCGAAAATTTAAAAGAAAAGATCTTTAATCGTTTAAGAAAAGAATATGAAAACAGATATTAAAAATAAAGAAGACATCAAAATACTGGTAGATGCCTTTTACCAAAAGATTCGAACAGATGCGACTATTGGATATTTATTTACCGAAGTTGCCGCTGTCAATTGGGAAAAACATCTTCCGATAATGTATGATTTCTGGGATAATATTCTTTTTTACACTGGAAATTTTGACGGAAATCCAATGATGAAACACAGAGCGCTGAACCAGAAAAGCAGTTTGACCAAAAGTCATTTCAAGCACTGGACTAAATTATGGAAAAACACAGTCGATGATTTATTTGAAGGTCAAAAGGCAAGTGAAATAAAGATCAGAGCAAATAATATTTCAAAAGCAATGATAAGTAAAGTGATACAATAAAAAAAGAAACTTTTTAAAGTTCCTTTTCTTACTTCGATCAGAGCAGATACTGAATTAATAATTTTGGGCTAACCTGAAGTAAAGAAACAGAAATTGATGAAATTTATCCGATACGAGTGGTAATGAACTGCTGGAATATCATTCAATAAAAAAGTTTATGATCGACAATTTCAATTTTTTTTACCTTATTCATAAGTGAAATCGTGCGTATAACAGTCTCTACACGCAAACCGGTAAAATCTGCAATTTCCTGTCTCGTGTAAGGAATTCTCATTTTTTGACAGGCAGTTACATTATTTTGTTTTTTTAAATTATCAAGAAAATATTTTATACGGTATTCCGGTTTATGATTTATTATGTTTTTAGAAAAGACAATTTTATTGTAAATTTTCCAGGCAAAAACTTTTAATATTTTAATCTGTATATCAGGATTTTCCTGAAGAAAGGCAATGAAGTTTGTCTTAGAAAGTTTTAGTAAAACACAATCTGTTTGTGCAATTGCAGAAGCGGGGTAAGGCTGTTCGATAAATAGCGGAGGTTCTCCAAAACTGTTTCCTTTTTCAAAAATTCCAATAGTAAGATCTTTACCGTCTTCGTTCGTATAACTCATTTTTACGGTACCTTCCAGTATCTGATAAAAAGACAAAGGTGGATCATCCTCATAAAAGATAATCGTATTTTTGGGTACTTTTTTGGCTACTGCCCCCCAAGTATAAAGTAAGTCAGTATCAATATGCATTTTTACAGGTTTTTAATACATAAATATCAGTCTCAGGACAGGTTGCTGTATTCTTGAAATTTTTGTTGTCAATTATCATTAGATAGTTTTGTGGTATTGTTAGTGTAAAACAAAATAACAAATTCGAAGAGTCAAAAAACATGATAAATGTTAGGTATTAAGAGTGTTACAAGACTGCAAGAAATTTTCTTACCGCCGAATTCTAAACTAAATAAGGTTAGTCTTACATGATATCGAAGCTTCAAAAAATGGAAGATCTTTTCTTCTAATGCTATCATTTCAATATTATGTTTTTGAAAAGATCATTACATGATAAAATAGCAAGGTTAAGGCTAAACTTACTTCGCTTTGACTATTATTATCTGTAGATATCATATTCTTTGTCAATCTGATAAATAAATTAAAAAACTGGTTGGTATTGTTTTGCTTAAATAAGTGTTGTAGTTACATTTGTTATCTGCTTATAAAAAATCAGGCTGAGCAAACAGCCAGAAAATGTTATTTTAATTAAGGATTTATTGGATAATAATAAAGAAAATGGAGATCAACTTAATAACACATTTAAATAAAAATCAAGTACTTGTAAGTTTTTTTGTGATGATGATATTTTCATCATTTTCTGCTAAGGCTCAGCTAAAAACTACAGAAAGTACTATTGGTTTAGGCTGGAGCAATAATTCTGTAAATACAGTAATTTTTAGAAACAGTGCACTAACTACTTTTAAAGGAGTTCAATATACAGCATACTACGATCCCGAAGGCAGGGTAGTTTTGGCAAAACGAAAACTAAATGCACAAAAATGGGATACATTAATTACTCCTTATAGCGGTAATGTAAAAGATGCACACAACGACATCAGTATCGCAATAGATGGTGATGGCTATCTTCATATGAGCTGGGATCATCATGATACCCGTTTGCGTTACGCCAGAAGTAAAATGCCATACAGCTTAGAGTTAGGCCAGGAAAAAGCAATGACCGGCAAAGAGGAGGAGAAAGTAACGTATCCTGAATTTCATAATTTACCTGATGGGAAATTATTATTTTGCTACCGTTCAGGAGCTTCCGGAAGGGGAAATATGATTATGAAATCGTATAACGTAAAAACGCAGCAATGGACCTCTTTGCAAAATAATTTAATCGATGGCGAAAATCAACGCAGTGCCTATTGGCAAATGTGCGTAGGCAAGAAAGGAATTTACATGTCGTGGGTTTGGAGGGAAAGCTGGGATGTATCTACCAACCATGATATCTGTTACGCTTTTTCTGCAGATGGAGGAAAAACATGGCAAAAATCTACAGGCGAAAAATACGTCCTGCCTATTACAAAAGCAACGGCGGAACAAGCCTGGAAAGTACCTCAAAGCAGCAGTTTAATCAATCAGACGGCCATGACGGTAGATGAAAAGGGAAATCCATATATTACTACTTATTGGGACAATACCGGAATACCGCAATATAAAGTAGTGTATTTATCCCGTGGAAAATGGAATTTAATCAACACTGCTTTTCATACAAAGTCATTTACTTTGGGCGGAGGAGGAACCAAAAGAATCCCTATTTCACGTCCTGAAATTTTAGTTCATAAATCGATGTTGTATTTGCTTTTTAGAGACGAAGAAAGAGATAATAAAATAGCATTAGGATACACTAATCTGCAAAATATAAACTGGAAATTACAAGATCTTAGCCGCTTTTCCGTAGGACAATGGGAACCTAATTTTGATAAAGAACTCTGGAACGATAAAAAGCAATTGCACATTTTTTCTCAAAATGTAAATCAGGCCGATGGAGAAGGTTTGGTAAAAGCAAATCCTGAGCCTGTACAGGTTTTAGAAATAGAAAAGTTGCCTGTGCTGTAATGTCTGTTTTTTAATTTAAAAATTATGAATTGTATAAATTATTTGCTAATTTATTTGTTTTATTGCTGTTTTTATTGATATGCCCCTTTTAATATATTGTTGTGTCCCTCTTGTTTTATGTGTTGTTATTTAAATTTGTGAAGTTATTTTTTATTTCTAAAATAGAGCATTTCATTTTCTAACCGGGACCTCTGTATTTTTTTTAAGTAAGTCTTTTTTAATGATGCTTGATAAAGTTTGATTGAAATAAAATTTAGGAGTATTAAATTTTAGTTCCCATTTTTAAAATAATTAAATGAAAAAAATTGTATTAGCACTTGCCTTATTTTTGAGTCTGCAAAGTAATTATGCCCAGAGTAACGAATGGGAAAATCCTAAAATTCTGGACCGCGGAAAAGAAGCAGGCAGAAGTTCCTTTCTTTTATACAGTAATGAAGCTGAATTGAAAGGGAACAATCCTCAAAAATCAGCCTTATATCAGAGTTTAAATGGAAGCTGGAAATTCAATATTGTAAAAAATCCGTCGCAAAGACCCATGGATTTTTTTGCAGTAAATTTAGATGACAGCAATTGGAAAAACATTCAGGTACCTTCGAACTGGGAAATAGAAGGGTTTGATATTCCTATTTATACCAATATTACGTATCCATTTCCTAAAAATCCACCTTTTATAAATGGCGATTATAACCCAGTAGGAAGTTACAGACGCACTTTTACAATTGCTGATTCATGGAAAGATAAAGAAATCATACTTCATTTTGGTTCTATCAGCGGTTATGCCAAAGTTTTCCTTAACGGAAAAGAGATAGGGATGACCAAAGCATCAAAAACGCCTGCTGAATTTAATATTACTTCATTTTTACAAAAAGGAAATAACCTGATCGCAGTTCAGGTATTTCGCTGGCATGACGGAAGTTATTTAGAAGACCAGGATTTTTGGAGGTTAAGCGGTATTGAGCGTGATGTTTATTTGCAGGCAATGCCCAAAACAACTGTTTGGGATTATTTTGTAAAAAGTGATTTAGACAATCAATATAAAAACGGGATTTTTAATCTTGATGTTACTTTAAAATATTTTGAAAACAGTAAAATTAAAAATACCGTTGTTAAAGCTGAATTGTTTGATAAAGAAGGAAATACCATCTTTTCTGAAAGTAAAAAAGTAAACGCTAAAGAACAGAAAATCAGTTTTGAAAAAACAATCGAAAATGTAAAACAATGGAATGCTGAAACACCAAATCTGTACAGATATACCATTACATTACTAGACAATAAAGGAAAAACATTAGAAATTATTTCTAAAAAAACTGGTTTTAGAAAAGTCGAAATAAAAAATGCCAGACTCTTAGTAAATGGTAAGGTTGTGATGGTAAAAGGTGTTAATATACACGAACATGATGATGTAAAAGGGCATGCACCTGTTGAAGCAACAACAATAAAAGACCTTCAGCTAATGAAGGAATTTAACATTAATGCCATTAGAATGAGCCACTATCCGCATGACAGTCATATCTATGATTTATGTGATGAATATGGATTTTATGTGGTTGATGAGGCCAATATCGAAACCCATGCAATGGGTGCCGAATTGCAAAACTGGTTTGATAAAACCAAACATCCTGCTTATTTGCCAGAGTGGGCACCGGCACATATGGATCGTATCGAAAGAATGTTTGCACTGGATAAAAACCATCCGTCTATCATTATTTGGTCTTTAGGGAATGAATGCGGGAATGGTCCTGTTTTTTATGATGCATACGATTGGCTTAAAAAAACAGATACTACACGTCCGGTTCAGTTTGAGCAGGCAGGAGAAAACAGAAATACCGATATTGTAGCGCCTATGTATCCGGGCATCAAAAGCATGAAAGAGTATGCCAATTCTGATAAAACGCGTCCTTATATCATGTGCGAATATGCACACGCTATGGGAAACAGCAGCGGAAATTTTCAGGAATACTGGGATATCATTAATAATAGTAAACGCATGCAGGGTGGTTTTATCTGGGATTGGATTGATCAGGGATTGAAAACAAAAAATGAAAAGGGAGTTACTTTTTGGGCATATGGCGGAGATTTAGGCGGTGCTAATTTACAAAATGATGAGAATGGCTGTGCTGACGGACTTGTGTTTTCTAACAGAACTCCAAAACCGGCATTATATGAAGTGAAAAAAGTATATCAAAACATTCAATTTCAGCTTAATGGAACTGATTTGTCGGTTACAAACCATTATAATTTTACCAATCTTTCTGATTATATCTTTAAATGGGAATTGATTAAAAATGGCGTAAAAACAAAATCGGCAGAATTTATTTTGGATGCAGCTCCGCAAGAAACTAAAAAAGCAGCACTGGATTTAGGTACAATCGAGGAGAATTCAGAATATTTTTTAAATGTTTTTGCCGTTTCAAAATACGATGCGCCATTGGTGGCTAAAGGACATGAATTTGCAAGAGAACAATTTAAAATAGGCAAAGGTTCTTATTTTAAAAACAACAGCATTGCCAAAAGTGCTTCAAAATTAAAATACACTGTGAGCAATAACATAGTGTCTTTTGAAGCTGAAAATGCGACAGGACAATTTGATTTGAAAAAAGGAGAAATCCTGAACTATAAACTGAAAAATGCGGGCAATGAAATTTTTACCAATTTCCCGTCTCCTTATTTTTGGCGTGCTCCAACAGATAATGATTTTGGAAACGGAATGCCAAATAAATTAGTAATCTGGAAAGAAGCCTCAAAAAATCCGACTTTGATAAGTGTTAAAATGGATAAAAATACAATAGAAGGTTTGCTGATTAAAGTAGCCTATCAACTAGCTCAGGCAGCTGTTCCTTACACCGTAGAGTATCTAATTCAAAATAACGGATCAATAAAAGTGACTGCATCTATAGATATGGCAGGGAAAGACTTACCTGAATTACCTCGTTTTGGAATGCGCATCAAACTAAACGGTAATTATGATAATCTAAGTTATTACGGAAGAGGGCCTTGGGAAAATTATTCAGATAGAAATTCGGCTTCTTTTATTGGAGAATATTCAGATAAAGTAATAAACCAATATGCCAGAAATTACATTCGTCCTCAGGAATCAGGTTATAAAACCGATGTTCGCTGGCTGACATTAAAAAATCAAAACGGGCAAGGCATTAAAATCGAAGGACAACAAGAACTTAGTTTTAGCGCGTTGAATATTTCGACAGAAGATCTGGATCCTGGAAAAGATAAAGCACAAAGACATCCTTCTGATTTGAATTTAGATTCAAAAGAAGCTGTTTACCTGCATCTGGATTACAAACAAAGAGGCTTGGGTGGTGATGATAGCTGGGGACGACTTCCTCATGATCCGTACCGATTATTAGAAAAGCAATACAGTTATTCGTATACCCTATCATTGGTGAAATAAACTGTTGAGCATAATTATTTTTAACACATAGAAACATAGCTTTTTCTAATTAAAAGAAGGCGTTTCACTTGTTTATAATGCACATAGCTTACTATGCTAAAGAAATGTATTTCTTTTTTTGTATCCTTTTTGTTCATAAATTCTATGTTTCTATGTGTTTAATTATTTTTTTATGAAGCTATTAAAGCAAACGGAAGAAGCAATTATATTCTATGAATTTAATTCGTATTTTTCTAAATATTTGTTCGGGAAAACCTATGAAAATCATTCATAGGTTTTTCTAATTTTAAAGATTTTAATTTTAATTAGTAAATTTTAATAAAACCTGACCATTTAATTCCAACCACACTATATTTTGAAAAATAGAATCCTTTTATTTTTAATATTTTTAGTCTGTTCGCCGGCAATGCCGCAGAAAGCAGGTTCAGCTGTTGCAAAATTTGGACATGCAAAGTATGATATTGGTTATATTGGCATAAAAAACGGACTTGCAAATAATGCTGTTACTTCTGTATACAAGGATAAGAGGGGATTAATGTGGTTTGGTACTTATGACGGAATAAGCAGGTTCGATGGTTATAATTTTTTAAATTTCAGAAACGAGCCCAATGATCGTAATTCGCTAAACAATAACAGGGTTGTAAGTATTTGCGGCACTAAAAATGAAATTTGGATTGGTACAAAAGGAGGCATAAGTGTTTATGATTATTTGAGCAATCAGTTTAGTACACGGTATTATATAAATGCGAAAACCTCTAAGAGTGAGCCCATCGATTTTGTTATCAATAAAATCGCAGATCACAAATCAAACATGTATATCGCCACTGCAGGTAAGGGATTGCTTTATTATGCAGACAAACAGGAAATCGTTCAGATCCCGCTTTATGAAAACGGAAAACTGCATTGGGATTATCATGTTCAGGGAATGGATTTTGACAAATCCGGCAAATTCTGGTGTTTTGTTCAGGGCGTTGGTCTCGTTACTATGGATGCAACAGCCAAAAAACTAATTGTTGTTTTTTCTGATTTTACAACCGGAAGCTGCATTTTATCAGATAAATTTTCAAACATTTGGATAGGGGTCGATGAAGGCTTGCTAAAGTACAATACATTAAAAAAAACACATCACATTTATACGAATCAGGAAGTTCAGTATCCTATTTCTGATTTAATGTGCAAGAATGATAAAAAAGAACTCTGGATCGCTACAAACGGTAACGGTATTGTAAAATACAATTATACTTCAGATACTTTTTCTTTATTTAATGCGAGTTCAGATGAAGAAAAACTGAATAGCAATGCCATTTCGTCCTTGTTTTTAGACAATGAAAACAGAGTTTGGATTGGAACTTTAAGAGGAGGAGTGAATAAAATTGAGGAAACAAAAAGTCCTTTTAGTACCATTTCGAAAAATGAAAATATAAAAAACACCCTGCCCAGCGATTTTATTTTGTCGTTATCAGAGCAGGATAGTGAACATTTATGGATAGGAACTGACGGAGCGGGAGCAAGTTTGTGGAATAAAAAGACCAATACATTTACCAATTATGCGTACAATGCAAACAATCCCAATTCGATCTCGAATAATTTTGTAACCGCAATTGTCACAAATGATAAAGGAACCTGGTTTGCAACCTATGGCGGCGGAGTTTCCTTATTTAATGCTCAGACCGGTAATTTTAAAAAGTATAGTTTTTACAATCCTAAATACAGTGCATTTCAAAAAAATATCTGGGTACTTTTTCGTGGTAAGGATAATATTTTATGGGCCAGTTCTCCGGATGATGAAGGACTGTACCGGTATAATAATACAACTGACAAATTCGATTTTGTCGATGCCAAAATCAGAGGAATTATTTCGATTACCGAAGATGAAGACAATAATCTGTGGATAGGGAATTTTACAAAATTATTTCGATTCAATCCCAAAACGATGCAGCGAAAAGAAATTGATGTAAAATATCCGGTAAGATCTGTTATTGCTCTTACTAAGAAAAAAATACTCGTGGGTACAGAAGGGGGAGGTTTGATGATTTTTAATCCCGAAACTTCGGCTAAAAAATTCCTCACACAGCGAAACGGACTTCCAAATAATTCAGTTTTAAACATTGTTCAGGACAATCAGGGCGCTTTTTGGGGCAGTACTTACAACGGAATCTTTACCTATAATGCTAAAAACGGAAAAATTACCAGTTATCACGATACTGACGGACTGCAAAGCAATCAGTTTAATTATAATGCGGCCTTAAAGCTTACCACTGGCGAAATTGTTTTTGGTGGAATTAAAGGTTTTAATATTATTGATACCAGAATTAATAGTCAGATTCATGACTTCCCAAAAGTGGTAATAACCGCTATAAAAGTAAATAATAAAGTTTTTGATCAGTCGGGCCTGACTTCTTTTGGAATTGATCAAGTAAAATTACCTTATGACGAATCGATGCTAAACATCGATTTTGCAGCTTTAGAATACAGTCTGCCTGAAAAAATATCGTACGCTTATTTTCTCGAAGGATGGGATTCGCAATGGCATTATATTGATAATATCCGAAGTGCCAATTATTCCCGATTAACAGAAGGTGATTATGTACTGAAAATTAAATCTACAAACGCAGAAGGAATCTGGAATACAAAATCTATTTCATTGCCTATTACCATATTACCACCATGGTACAGAAGTGGTTTTGCTTATTTTGTGTATTTTCTTCTTGTCGCTTTTATTATTTATGTTGTAGATAAATACCAGCGAAAGCAGGCACAGCTTCAATATGAGATAAAGCTTTCGCAAGATTTGGCCAAACAGGAAAAAGAGTTAAACGAGAAAAAAATAACTTTTTTTACCAATATTTCTCATGAGTTCAGGTCGCCATTAACCATGATTATCAATCCGTTGAAGGATATTATTTACGGTACAGATCAGCAAATAGATCCGGGCGCTATCGAAATGGTATACAGCAATTCCAGAAGATTACTGAGTTTGGTGGATCAGCTGCTTCTTTTTAGAAAAACAGAAACAGAAACGGGAAAACTTAAAATTGGGCAAATTGATATTGTAGAACTGGCCAAAGAAGTTTTTAGCTGTTTTGTACATCATGCAAAAATTAAAAAAATCGACTACAGTTTTAGTATTTCCGAAGAAAAGCTGTTGGTCTATGTCGATCGTGAAAAAATAGAAATGACTTTGTTTAACCTGATTTCTAATGCATTAAAATTTACAGAAAAAGAAAACGGAAGCGTAACGATCAATTTGCGCTGTACAGACGTTGAGGTGATTATAAAAGTTATTGATAATGGAGAAGGCGTTCCCGATGCAGATAAAGACAAAATTTTTAATTTGTTTTATCAGTCCAATACTAACATAAAAAATAACCGTAAAGGTTTTGGTATCGGACTTTATTTGGTTAAACAATTTGTAAATCAGCATTTTGGAGAGGTGAGATGTTATGATAATGAAAATGGAGGAGCCATTTTTGAGATTAAATTGCCTCTTGGAAAAGAACATTTTGGAGATGTAGAAATCAGAGAAGACCTAAGCGACAGAACTTTATTTCTGGAGGAAGCTTTAGAAGACAATGTATTGCAGGAAAGTGGGTTGGAAACAATCGATGAAACTGGAAATGTAAACGAGTTAATTAAAGATGCCAAAAGTATCTTAGTGGTTGATGATAATCCCCAGATTAGAAATTATCTAAAACGAATTTTATCCTCAAAATATCATATTACGCTCGCTGAAAATGCCGAAACAGCTTTAAATATAATTAAAAAAATACAGCCTGATCTGGTCATCTCAGATGTGGTGATGGGAGAAATGAACGGTGTGGCTTTTTGCAAACATATTAAGTCAGATGAAGAATTAAAACACATTCCTGTAATATTACTTACCGGAGGAACTTCAGAAGAAGTAAAACTAAAAGGGGCAGAAGTGGGTGCCGATGATTACATCACCAAACCATTTGATAACGACTATTTATTAGCGAGAATAAGCGGAATATTAGCGCGACGAGACAGCGAACAGCATTACCTGCTGAACTCAGTGACCAAAAAAGAAACCAATCTAAAACTATCCGATGAGGACAAAAAACTCATCGAAAGAATTGTAGATGTTATTGATGCCAATTTGGATGTAGAGAATTTTAATGTGCATGATTTGGCATTTCACCTGGGCATGAGTTATTCTTTAGTATATAAAAAAATTAAAAAAATTACAGGCAAATCTGTTTCAGAATTTACCCGCAACGTCCGGTTAAGAAAAGTAGCAACATTATTGATTACAACAGATTTACAAATAAGCCAGGCCGCTTCAATTGCAGGGTTTGGCGATATAAAATATTTCAGGAAACACTTTCAGCAATTTTATAACATAAACCCTTCTGAGTTTAAGAAAAAATATCAAAACGTAAAGGACAATAAATACATACTAAATGAAAGTTTCTGGAAATCAACATAAAACTTACAAAACAAGATAAAAATATTTTAATGAATCATTATTTAAAAAATACTGCTTTAGTGTTGTTTCTGTATTTTGCAGCAACAATCGGCATTCATTCACAATCAAAAAAACTTCAAAAAGATTCGCCTGAAAAAGTGCGTAAATTTTTTGTATCCTCTTTAACAAAAATTGGAAACCCTGTTTTAGAAGCATTAAGTAAAAACCAGCTAAAACAAACGATGCCTGTAGAGAAATCTCCCGGAGCATGGGATGACAGAACTCATGTAACATATCTGGAAGCTTTTGGCCGACTCCTTTCCGGAATGGCTCCCTGGCTGGAATTAGGTGCAGACGAAACTGCAGAAGGAAAATTAAGGGCAAAATATATCGATCTGGCTCAAAAGTGCATTCATAATGCAACTGATCCGGGCAGTCCCGATTATATGAATTTTGTGATTGACAGACAGCCTCTGGTTGATGCGGCTTTTTTTGCTCAGGCTTTGCTTCGCGCACCCAACCAACTTTGGGAACCACTAGACAGTATTACAAAACAAAATGTAATTGCAGCATTAAAATCATCCAGAAAAATTGAGCCTTATCAAAGCAACTGGCTTCTTTTTGCCGGAATGATTGAGGCAGCGATAGTTAAATTCGACAAAGACCCTGATAATAACCGGTTAAATTATGCTTTAGAACAACACAAAAAATGGTATCTGGGAGATGGAACTTTTGGCGACGGGCCTGATTTTCACTGGGATTATTACAACAGTTTTGTAATTCATCCCATGCAATTAGATATTTTAGGCACTCTTAAAGAAAAAGACAGCGTTTACAACGCAGATTACGCAACAGAGTTAAACAGGGCCAGACGTTATGCAGCAGTTCAGGAAAGGTTAATTTCTCCTGACGGAACTTATCCTCCAATAGGAAGATCATTAGCCTATCGTTTTGGAGCTTTCCAGTTATTATCCCAAATTGCTCTTTTGAAAGAATTGCCAAAAGAAATTGCTCCGGCCCAGGTTCGCTCAGCATTGTATAGCATGATTTACAACCAAATAAATGCATCTGGCACTTTTGATGAAAAGGGCTGGCTGCAAATTGGATTATATGGTCACCAGCCTAATATTGGTGAAGGTTATATCTCGACCGGAAGCCTCTATTTGTGTTCAGAAGCTTTTTTGGTTCTTGGTTTGCCTGCCACCGATGTTTTTTGGACGGATCCTTATCAGCCCTGGACACAAAAGAAAATATGGTCAGGAATAGAAATTCCAATAGATCATGCAACAAAATAATTTAATATTTAATCTTATTATAATGATGAAATTTAGAAACCCACTTTTTATTGCAATGGCCGTTGTTTCACTAGTATCCGTTAGTTGTAAAAGTACTGCCGTAAAACAAAAAACTGCCATAAAAGAATCTAAGAAAGAAGTTATTGCTATTATTGACAAAGTAAACAGCCGTTGGCAGAATACGCATCCGGAATTGGGTAATGCTTTTTGGAATGTTGCGGCTTACCATACAGGAAATATGGAGGCTTATAAAGTAACACAAAACAAAAAGTATCTGGACTATTCTATGGCATGGGCAGAAAAAAATCAGTGGATGGGAGCCAAATCAAATGACAAGTCAGAATGGAAATACAATTACGGAGAAAATGACAAACATGTATTGTTTGGCGACTGGCAAATTTGTTTTCAGACGTATATCGATTTATACAATTTTACAGGAAAAAATGACCCTCATAAAATTGCACGTGCCCGTGAAGTCATGGAGTATGAAATGAGCACCGAAGCGAACGATTACTGGTGGTGGGTTGACGGATTGTATATGGTAATGCCGGTGATGACAAAGCTGTACAACGTGACGGGTAACGAAATGTATCTGGAAAAATTACATTCGTACTTGTTGTATGCTGATAGTATCATGTACGATAAGGAAACCAGCTTATATTTTCGGGATGCAAAATATGTGTATCCAAAGCATAAAAGTGCCAATGGTAAAAAAGATTTTTGGGCCAGGGGAGATGGTTGGATTTTTGCAGGCTACGCCAAAATTATTCAGGATTTACCCAAAACAGCCCAGCATAGAGAAGAATACATCAGCCGTTTTCAGGATATGGCCAAAGCGCTGGCAGCAGCACAGCAAAGCGAAGGATACTGGACCAGAAGTATTTTAGATCCGGAACATGCGCCAGGACCTGAAACCAGTGGGACAGCATTTTTTACGTATGGTTTCATGTGGGGAATTAACAATGGCTATTTAGATAAAAAAACATATTTACCGGTAGTGGAAAAATCATGGAACTACCTCACAACATTTGCTCTTCAGGCTGATGGAACAGTGGGATACATACAGCCCATTGGCGAAAAAGCCATTCCTGGGCAAGTGGTAGATAAAAATTCGACAGCTGATTTTGGCGTTGGCGCTTTTTTATTAGCAGCATCAGAGATCTCTCGTTTTGTGAAGTAAAGTTTAAAGTTTGTTTCAGGTTGCTTAGTTTTACCACAGAGTTTCGCAGAGTTTTTTCACAGAGTTTCACAAAGTTTAAATTTTGTTTCAGGTTTCAAGTTTCAAGTTGCTTCTCTGTATAGTTTTACCACGGAGTTTCGCAGAGTTTTTTCACAGAGTTTCACAAAGTTTTTTTAGCAGCTTATTTATTTCATTGAATATTGAGCTTTAGCGCAGCATGCTGAATTTTTCATAGCGTTTCACAAAAGTCAACCTATTTCTTTGTGTATCTCTGTGGTAAAACTTTGTGCATCTCTGTGGTAAAACTTTCTAAAACTCTGTGGTAAAAATGTACTCAAAGTAAAGAACCTGAAACTTGAAACTCTTCCAATGTTTCTTAATTAATTGCGTATCGTTTATTTTAATTCTTGTTTTTTTGCCATACATGTAAAAAATAAGCTTTTTATTTCTGAAAATGCGGATTTGCCCCTTTTATAATGTCGTAATTACCCCCTTTTACTTTTATGTCTTATGCTAGATTTGCAAGGCAGACTACAGAACTACTGCGAGATATTTTTTACGTAAAAAAAATTTGAAAAATTAAAATGTAAAAAACACACTTAAATGAGTTTTTACAGTCTGTAACTTAACTAATCAATTAACCAAAATTACAACCAAAAATGACAAAATTTATTAGGAAGATTAAGGCTCCTGATTATGTATCTGGATTTGATTTGAAAAAGAAACTTACACTACTTTGTGTTTTGGTTTCATTGTCTCAGGTACATGCTTTCTCTACCGAATCCGGTAGTACAACAGGAACAGAAAAAGTACAGCCACAAAACAGCATCACCGGTCAGGTTAAAGATCACAAGGGGATTCCTCTTCCGGGTGCTTCAGTTGCGGTAAAAGGAACAAAAAAGGGAACTATAACAAATTTTGACGGAAAATTTACACTGACAGCAGATGACAATGCTGTATTAGTAGTATCCTTTGTTGGTTTTGTAACCAAGGAAGTAGCCCTAAATGGTAAAACGAATATTAATATCCAACTGGAAGAAAACGCTGCTTCGTTAGATGAGGTAGTGGTAGTGGGATATGGTAAAATGAAGAAAAAGGATTTAACAGGATCAATTGTTCAGGTTAAAGCAGAAGCTTTAGCCAATCAAAACCCGCAAACGGTTCAGGATTTATTGAGAGGAGTTCCCGGTTTAAAAGTGGGATATTCAGCTGATGCAAAAGGAGGTGGGTCGTTGCAGATTCGTGGACAAACTTCTGTTTATTCTGACGGAGGTCATAACTCACCACTTATTATTTTAGACGGAATGCAATTTTACGGTGAGCTTTCGGAAATTAATCCTGATGATATTGGCCAGATCGATGTCTTGAAAGATGCATCTGCAACAGCAGTATACGGATCTAAAGCAGCAGCCGGAGTTATTGTTATTTCAACGAAAAAAGGAAAAACCGGTAAGCCTGTTATCAATGTTACTACAAATACGACGATTACTACCAAAAGTGCTTATCGCAATGTTTATAATGCAGAAGGATATGTAAAATATCGTCAGGATTGGGAAACTGCTAAAACGTACGGAACAAATACAGCCACCGGAAATTACGAGGCATGGGTAACAGGAACAGCTGCCAATAAAGCGGGGTATTATACAAATCCAAATCAATTAGATCAATATGGTATCACTCAGGCGCAATGGTTGGCTTATCAGCCAGCTGCACAAATACAAGGCAAAAGTCTGAATGAAGTTTGGGGACTTCGCTTGGGGATTACTGACGCGTCGCTCCTAAAGAATTTCACAGATGGAAAAACACACGATTGGTACGGCAGTACTTTTAGAACAGGAATAAATCACGACAATAACTTAAGTGTTTCCGGAGCAAGTGATAAAGTAAATTATTATATGTCTTTGGGATATTTAACTTCAGAGGGAGCTATTCAGGGTAATGATTATTCTGCAGTTCGTGCCAATATGAAAGTCGATGCTAAAATTACAAGCTGGCTTGAATTTGGAGCAAACGTTAATTTTCAGGATCGTTCAGATGGAGATATATCTGTTGGTACAGGTACGAATTATTGGGATGCAAATATGTTAAGAAACAGCCCGTTTTCTAATTTTACAGAAGCAAATGGTGATTATACCAGACAACCAATGGGACCAACAATTGGAGGTTATAACTACTACTATGACCGACAATTTATGGAACTTGAAAAAGGGTATACAGTATTGAATACCATTTTTAATACAAAGGTAACCTTGCCTTTAGGTATTACCTATTCATTCAATGCTGCGCCACGTTATGAGTTCTTTTACAACCGTTATTTTCAATCGGCGGGTAATAAAAACCTGAATCCTGTTAACATAGGAGTAGATAGAGGTAATGGTAAAAAGTTTACCTGGAACCTGAACAATACATTAACATGGGATCATACATTTAGTGATAAACACCATTTTATAGTAACTTTAGTTCAGGAAGCAGAAGACCTAAAAACATGGTCAGATATTGTGTATGCTCGTAACATTCAGCCTTCTGATGCATTAGGATTTCACAATATTGCTAACGCAACTCTTTTGAACAGCTCATTTTCAAGTACAGATACGCATCAGACAGCCGATGGTTTAATGGCGAGACTTTTCTATTCGTTTGATAATCGTTATATGATAACCGCAACGGTACGTCGTGATGGATATTCAGCATTTGGAGCTTCATATCCTTATGCTACTTTCCCTTCTGTTGCAGTGGGATGGAACTTTAATCAGGAAAGCTGGTTTCATTGGACTCCTTTAAGCACAGGTAAATTACGAGTTTCATGGGGTAAAAACGGAAACAGATCGCTTGCAGATCCATACATTGCTTTGGCGAATTTAGGTTCAGGTACAGGAGCAACAATGGGATATATAGATGCTTCAGGAAATATTGTTGATACGAAGTACTTAGCTATTGACCGTATGGCAAATCCTAATTTGCAATGGGAAAAAACAACTGCAACAAATATTGGTCTTGATTTTGGTTTCTTAAAAGATCGTATTACGGGAACTGTAGATCTTTACAGATCAGTTACCAATGATATGATCATGAGTCAGCGTTTGCCAGGTTTCTCCGGATTTGGATCAATTGCAACCAATCTTGGTGAGGTCGAAAATAAAGGGATCGAAATCAGTCTTAATACTTTAAATATAAAAAATCCAAATTTTGAGTGGACTACCATGGTTGCTTTTTCATACAATAAGAATAAGATTAATGCATTGTATGGCAATATGGAAGATGTTAAGGATGCCAATGGTAATGTTGTTGGAACAAAAGAGTCAGATGATAAAACAAACGGATGGTTTATCGGTAGACCAATTTCTCAAATCTGGGATTATAAAGTAATTGGAATTTGGCAAAAAGATGAAGCTGTAGAAGCTGCAAAATACGGACAACGTCCTGGGGATCCAAAAGTAGAAAACAGTTATACTGCTGATGATGTGAATGGAAAACCAACTTATAATGAAAAAGACAAACAATTTTTAGGAGAAACTGCGCCACCAATTAACTGGTCATTGCGTAATGAATTTAAATTTTTCAAAAATTGGGATTTGGCAATCAATATGTATGCTTACATGGGACACAAATCGCTTGACGGACGTTATATGAATACGTATAACGATGGTAGTTTATACACCAACAATTACAATCCGTTTGTAAACCCGTACTGGACAATTGATAATCCAACCAATGACTGGGCACGTCTTGATGCAAGAGGCCCTGCAGGAGCCGGAACGGCAAAATTATACGATCGTAGTTTTATTCGTTTAGACAATATTTCGTTGGCCTATTCACTTCCTAAAGATCTTATTGATCGTTTGCATGTTAGAAATTTCAAAATTTATGCTTCGGTTCAGAACGCTGCAACATGGTCAGCTAATGATCAATGGAAATATTATGGTGACCCGGAAACAGGAGGGCTTGCTACGCGAATGTTTAATTTAGGATTTAACGTTTCACTTTAAAATTATCAATAATGAAAACTTATATAAAAAATAAAATTTTAATACTTGCACCTTTAGCAGTGGCTTCTGCTCTTTTGGTTTCTTGTTCTAAGGATTTTCTGGATCCGGATCCGCTTTCGTTTTACGAACCAGAAACTACATTTCAGACTGAATCAGGATTGCAGGCGACTTTAGCGATTGCCGATAAAGGTTTGCGTAATAATTACATTCACTATAATGCTGCGTCAAACAGTGTGCCTATTGGTACGGAATATGTTTTTTCTGATATGGCGAAATATGGAAAAACGGATAATAGCAGTACTATTTCTGATTTTGCTAATACGATAGTGCCAACCGGAAGTTTTAAAACCGCAACAAACGATGATTTTTATCTTGGGTTTTATTGGGATGAAGGTTATAACGGAATTAAATACGCGAATACTGTATTAACTTACATTGATAATGTGACCAGTTTATCAGAAGAAGTAAAACGTAAATATATTGGCCAGGCCTATTTTCACAGAGCATACCGTTATCTTAATTTAGTCTATCAATTTGGAGATATACCATTGATTACTAAAATTTTGCAGGTTCCAAAACAAAGTTATTATTCTACTAAAAAAGAAGCTATCATCGAAATGATTACAGCAGATATGGAGAAAGCTGTAGAATGGGTACCGGAGCAGTCAAAACTGGCTTATGTAGGTTTAGTAAATAAAGGTGCATGCCGCCAGTTACTAATTAAATGTTACCTGGCTTCAGGAAGATTTAAAGAAGCAGAAACACAGGCTGATTTACTAATTAATCAATCAGGTTATTCTTTAATGCAGGGATCTTTTGGAACTTTTGATCCGGGTGGAAATCCAACAACATGGGCGATAAACAGAAACGTGATTTGGGATTTACACCGACCAGAAAATAAGGTGATTGCCGGTAACAGAGAAGCCATTATGGTGATGCCAAATGGTGGAGTACAATCATTTTTACCGTTTGCTTCGATGAGAATTTTTGGTCCTAACTGGAATTCCGGTACGCTTACTACCCCTGATGGTAAACAGGGAGCAAATCGTTTTGCCTCAAACAATGCAAATTACCAGGCGAAGTATGATTATGCAAGAGCATTAGGACGTGGTATTGGAACTATTAGTGCTTCTTATTATTCGCAACACCCTATGTGGGTTGTAAATGGTATCGAGGACAAACAGGATCTTAGACATAATAGCGCTGTTGGTAACTGGGTAAATATGGAAGATCTTAAATACAGTGATAAAACTTCTGCATACTACCAGCAAAATTTTAGAATGAAAGAAGGCAATACGCAATTGTCTAAAGATACGCTTCGTGAATGGTTTGATTTTCCGTTGTATAAAATATATCTGCATGATGTTGTAAATGAAACCAATCCAAATGCAACTGATTTTCAGGGAGCAAGTACAGGCGGTAAAGCGCACTGGTATTTATATCGTTTGGCCGAAACATATCTGCTAAGAGCCGAAGCCCGTTTTTATCAGGGTAATGTAGGTGGAGCAACTCAGGACGTAAATGTTATCAGAGCCAGAGCCGGAGCTTCGCAAATGTACGGGCAGGTAACTATTGGTGATATTGCTGCCGAAAGAGGGAGAGAACTTTATCTGGAAGAATGGAGAAATGTCGAGCTAAAACGTATTTCGCACTGTCTTGCCCTTAGCGGACAACCAGACGAATGGGGTCAGACCTACAGCAAAACCAATTGGGATAAACAGTCAGGAACTGATGCAGCCGGAGGAAGTTATTGGTACCAGCGTATTTCACATTATACCCTTTACAACAAACATCAGAGTGGAATTGTGGTACCAAACGGAACTAAGTTTTATACTATGGACAAACGTAATAACTACTGGCCAATTCCAAATAGTGCTATAACGGCTAATATTAAAGGAAAACTAAGTCAGAATTACGGTTATGATGGTTACGATCCTAATGTTAAGGTTTGGGATAAATGGCAGGATGCTGTTGCAGATGAAACTCAAATTTAATGATACACAATTAAAAAAACAGCTAAGACTGCAGTAATGTGATTGTTTTATTTTACTGCAGCTAAAGCGATGTTCTTTACATATTTTACGCCTTTTAATAGTGTTTTTTAGCAGTGTTGATTACTACAGTATTATCCCTTAAGTGGTTAGAGGGGATAATACTTGTAGTTATCGTTTTCATTTTACATAAAAAAACAGTTCAAAATATATTGTGATCCTATCACTTTGTAACTAACCACTTACACCTTTTAAACTCCATAATACACTAAAAAAAATACCTGTTAATAATAGCAGAAGAAATAGTGTAATACTTCTTTAAATTCAACTTAGAAGAAGCACAATTTCTTAGCAAATAATTTTGTCGGTTACCAATGAAAGCATGAAACAAAAATTTTAAAATAATTTTTATAACAAATATTTCATATGAAAAAACTATACATATTTTTATTATTCTGGTTATCGGTCTTTGTATTCAATATACAGGCACAAGCGCCTAATCTGCCGGTAAAAGCAAATTTAGCCACCACATTAAACGGTTCTAAAACTTTTACAAATGCAGTGACTTCAGATGTTTTATCATTTCCTTTATCCAGTCAAACGGAATTTACCTTAGAAATTAAAGCCAGAATTAATGCCGCTGTAGGCAGGGGTTTAGATGTTGAGGTTAAAAATGCAATAGGACTTGGGTTTAGAACCTCTTTGGATAAAACAACTTTTAATGCTACTACAATTTTATCATCACCTGAAAATATAAGTACTTCTGTAGATAATGCACAGGAACAAACGTACAGATATGCCATAAAAAACGGTGTGGCAAATATTTATCAGGACGGACATTATTTAACGTCTAAAACACTTGATTTTTTAAATGATAATTCAGGTACGACAATAGCATATGGTGCCGATAATTTATTAGGAAGATGGGCTGGAGTAACAGGAAATAATTCCGGAAAACCGAACGATTATGGCTGGGCAAGTACTTCTACGGCACTTCCGTGGAATACTGCAAATTCAACCTCTGGCGTACGATATCTGGATGTAACTTCCGGACATACATTTGAATCTGATAATTCAGTTTTCAGCGGAAGAATCATGTACATTCGTTGGGATAATGCCAGTTATTCAGCTGCAACCTATAGTTTTCCTGTAAAATTAGAACAAGGTTTGCGATATGAATTTTCATGGATTTACGAATACATTTCGAATGCTGCTCCGGGTGCCAAATTAAATGTAGCAATAGCATCAGGCGCTGACGGATCTGGTGTTATTGCTTCTAAAACATTTACAACGGGCAATGCCAATAAATTAAGAAAGGGCGATTTATCTTTTGTTTCCAATTTTGATGGCAATTATTACCTGACCATCACGGGGGATTACGGATTAATGGCCATCGCCGATTTGAAATTGAAATCTTCCAACATAATCAATACATGGGACGGTTATTTTAATGATAACGCCGGAACTCCTGCTGCTTACGCGTGGACAAATGTTACGGCTCCAACCATTTTTAATACAGCCAACAGTACCAGCGGAACACGATTTATGGATGTAACTTCCGGTCATACTTTCGAATCTGATGCGACTAATTTTTCGGGAAGATTACTCTATATGAGATGGGATACAACGGCACTTCAAAATTCGGTATATTCTTTTCCGGTTTCCTTAGAAGCTTCAAAAGGATATCAATTTTCCTGGATCTATGAGTACATTTCTAATTTAAGTCCGGGTGCTGCAATAAGTGTATCTGTTTCTACAGCAGCTAATGGCGGAGGAACAGTTGTGGCGTCTAAAAATTTTGTAACAGGCGCTGCTAATGCATTACGAAAAGGCGATTTGTTATTTCAGTCTCAAAGTGCCGGAACGTATTACATCAATATCACCGGAGCCAAAGCACTTTTTGGAATAGGAGATCTAAAAGTTCAGGAACAGCAGACAGCCAATATTGTTATTGGTAAAAATTATGCAACCGGAGCTGTCGATATGGCTATTACATCAGTCACTTTTGAGAATGTGGCATATGCACCGGAGAAAGTTATTAGCCCTTCGCTGCAAACAATAGAGATTACAGGCAACGCAACTGTTGCAGCTTATACCAAATCAAAAGTAATTTTAAACGGATCGGCATCTTTGTATGTAAAAAACGCATACAATCCTTTAATCAATTCAACAGTAAATTTGAATTCAGCCGATGCGCGTTTGTATTTCGAAAATGTAAAACCAAGCGAAGTTATTAGTTCGCAGTTACAGTATGTTTCGATAAACGGAGTTTTGGCAGGTAATGGAACAAACGCAAATGTTACCAATTATGGGTCGGGGGCTGTTGTATCAGCGTATTCAGTCGATTATCAGCCTCTACAGGTTTTTACCGACGAGAATTTTGCCGGATCATCCCAACAATATAGTACCGTAACACCATTTGATAATTTAGGATCTTTTGATAATGCCATTAGATCATTCAAACTAAAAAAAGGATACATGGCAACTTTTGCGACAAGTGCAGACGGATCCGGATACAGCAGGGTTTATATAGCTGAAAACGAGGATCTTGAAGTTGCGGTTTTACCCCTTAATTTAAAAAGTACAATTTCGTTTGTTAGAACAATGAAATGGCATCAGGTCAATAAAAAAGGACTTGCCGGCGGAAGTACAGAAGCTATAAATGCCACCAATATTACCTGGTATTACAATTGGAATACCGGAATGGATACTACGCCAAATGTAGAATATGTACCAATTCGTCAAACACAATGGTGGCCTTCATTTACACCAGCTTATACAAAAGATGGTTACACTCATTTATTAGGATTTAACGAACCAGATCGTCCTGATCAGGCTAATATGACAGTTGAAGCTGCAATAAGTTCCTGGCCGGCTCTTTTGAAATCAGGATTAAGAGTAGGATCTCCGGCAACATCAGATCCGTTTAATCCGTGGATGGCTAATTTTATGACACAGGCAGAAGCCAATAATTATCGAGTTGATTATGTCGCACTTCATTGTTACTGGTATAAAACTGCCGCACAATGGAAAAGTGATTTACAGAACATTTATGATAAATACCACAGACCCATCTGGATTACAGAATGGAATGTCGGTGCAAACTGGACAGGCAACAATTTTCCAGACGGGCCTGTTTTACTTACAGATGCAAATGCTATTAAGCATAAAAATGATTTGGCAGCAGTATTAAATGTGCTTGAAACGACTGATTATATCGAGCGTTATTCGATTTACAATTGGGTACAGGATTCCAGAGCAATGTATGTAACTATAGATGATGCTTTTAAAACCAGAAATCCAAACTGGCAAAATTATGTATGGCTTCAAACAGCGCCGGTTATATCCAGCACCGCTACAAGTTACACCGTACTAACGCCGGCAGGAGAATATTATGCTAAAAATGCATCGGCGAAAGCCTATAGTTCAGGTAAGGAATACATTCCGTTATGGAAAACAAAAGTAGAAACGTTGAGTTATACGCTGTCATCAGATTATAAAAATATTACCGTAAAATGGACTGGAAGTAATCAGGAATTGGTCAACAAATATATTTTAGAAAGAAAGCTAACTGGCGAAAGTGCATTTTCAGTTTTCTATGAATCAACAAATTATAATGTTCTTGAAAAAACAGATCAGGTTCGTAGTCACGCAGAATACAGAATTAAAGTAGTAGGTAAAGACAATGTCGAGTCAGCTTACTCCGCTATTTTGGTTTATGATCAGCCTGCTATTCCGGCAATTCCAACCAATTTTCAGGGCGAGGCAGTATCAACATCAGCCATCAACTTAAAATGGTCGGTAGTTGCAGATGCAGCATCTTATAAAATAAAAAGAGCAGCAACAGTAAACGGTACTTATGAAAGTATAGGGGAATATGTAAAAGACACTATTTTCAGCGATACAAATTTAGAAGCAAACAAAGATTACTTCTACAAAATAGCCTCAGAAAATGCCGGGGGCGAAAGTCAGTATTCGTCGGCTTTACAGGTTAAAACGCAAGCAACGCTAAGTACGTTTATGGCTAAAAATGCTTTGACTTTAAATTCCTCAGAAGGAGATTTATCAGTTGCTATTAGCGCGTTTCCAAATCCTACCAATGGTCAGTTTGATGTTTTTTTACCAACCAATGAAACTACCGTTGCAATTGCAATTTATACCTCAGATTCAAAATTAATTTCGAGATCAAATTATGCAATTGAAAATGGAAAAGTGCATCTGAATATCGAAAATCAGCCTCGCGGAATTTATCTGGTTAAGATTCAGTCGCATCCGGATGCCGCAATCAGAATCATTAAAAAATAAAATTTGCAGACAAAACAAAAAAGTATTGGTTTTTTAGTTTAGTAGTGATGAGGGATCTTTCGGGATCCCTTATTTAAAATGTTTGGACTGAGTTCAATATTAATTTTAGATAAAAATAAACAGAGTAAAAATGAGATTTATTGGTAAGTTTTTGGTGTTAGGTATTGTTCTGATACTGATTTTTGGTTTCGTCACCCGCAAACCGAAATCTTCAAAATATGAAGATTATAAGTTGGTTTGGGCAGATGAATTTAATAAAAATGGTTCTCCGGATGAAAAGAACTGGAATTACGAAACAGGTTTTGTGAGAAATCAGGAAAATCAATGGTATCAAAAAGAAAACGCCTTTTGCAAAGATGGTTTTTTGATTATTGAAGCCAGAAATGCAAACAGACCCAATCCCAATTTTGTGGCTAAAAACCATAAAGATTTTGCCAAAAACAGAGATTCGATAAAAGTTACCTCTTCTTGTTTGATTACTCGCGGAAAACATTCCTGGCAATACGGAAGATTCGAAATGCGTGCCAAGATCCCAACCGGAAAAGGAATGTGGCCGGCTTTCTGGAGTTTGGGTATAAAAGGCAACTGGCCTGCCAATGGCGAAATTGATATCATGGAATATTATACAGGAAAAATATTAGCCAATGCCGCATGGAAATCAAACGACGGCAATACAGCCTGGGACGCCGAAGCAGTAAAACTCACAGACTTTAAAGATAATTCCTGGGCAAACCAATTTCATGTCTGGAAAATGGATTGGGATGCAAAGTCAATTAAATTATATGTAGATGATCAGTTATTAAATGAGATTACTATCGACAAAACCATAAATACGCCGGACCAAACTATACTTTCGTTTCAGCAGCCTCATTACCTGTTAGTAAATCTGGCTGTAGGAGGAATAAATGGTGGGGAATTTACCAGTGCAGATCTTCCGTCAAAATACATTATAGATTACATAAGGGTTTATCAAAAAAAGAAATAAGATGAGATTAAGATTAAAATTTTCGATCGTTATAAGTTTTGTATGTTCTTTTGTTTTTTCGCAGAACAATTCATTTGTTCCGGGAAAACAGTGGAAAGATACAGATGGTGTTCATATTAATGCCCACGGAGGCGGTATTCTTTTTGTTGACGGCATGTATTATTGGTACGGAGAATACAAAACTTCAGGCCGTGCAGGAAATGTATCTTTAGAAGGAATAAGCTGTTATACCTCAAAAGATTTGTACAATTGGCATAATGAAGGTATTGTGCTAAAAGTAGAGCAGGATAGTAATTCTGAAATTACAAAAGGCTGTGTGATGGAACGTCCAAAAGTTATTTTTAATAAAAAAACCGGTAAATATGTTATGTGGTTTCATTTAGAGCTGAAAGGGCAGGGGTATAATGCTGCCAAAGCCGCTGTTGCGATAAGTGATTCTCCAAAAGGACCTTTTAAATTTAAAAAGTCCTACCGCCCAAATAAAGGGGTCTGGCCACTAGATTTTAAGGATGAATTTAAAAAAGCGGGAAATAATGAAGCTGCATTGAAATCCTGGAGCCCGCAATGGCTGACGGCAATCAAAAACGGAATGCTGGTTCGCAAGGATTTTGATAAAGGGCAAATGTCGAGAGACATGACGGTGTATGTTGATGATGATGAGAAAGCCTACCTTATTCATTCTTCGGAAGAAAACCTGACACTTCATATTTCAGAACTTACAGATGATTATTTAGATTTTACAGAAAAATGGACAAGAGTGGCACCGGCCGGACATAATGAAGCCCCCGCCATTTTTAAAAAAGACGGTGTTTATTATATGATTACTTCCGGCTGTACGGGCTGGGAACCCAATGAAGCGCGTTCTTTTTCGGCCAAATCTATTTGGGGACCTTGGGAATCTTTAGGAAATCCGGGTGTGGGTAAAGATGCCTCACTGACCTTTCATTCGCAAAGCACTTATATTCTTCCTGTTCCGGGCAAAAAGGATCAGTTTATTTTTATGGCCGACCGCTGGAAACCGGAAAACGCAATTGAAGGGAGTTATGTTTGGCTGCCGATATCTTTTAGTAATGGGAAACCGGTTTTGAAATGGTTTGATCAATGGAGTTTGGCTTCTTTTACAGAAAATCAATAAAATTATATAGTAATAAGCAACCAGTTAGGTGTAATTTATAAAAAATAATTAAACACATAGAAACATAGATTTCATGATTTTGGAAAAAAGTAATCAAAAATAAACACGAATTTCACTAATTACCACTAATTAGTTTGTGAAATTAATTTCACAACTAAGCCGACCGTTGAAATTTGTGCAAATTTGTGAAATTCGTGTTTAAAATTGACTTATAATATTGTGTCCAGACAGTAGGACAGCGATCGGGATGGATTGGTGAAAGTGAAACGCCTTTTTTGAGTGAATAATTTCTATGTTACTATGTGTTAAAAATAACTACACCCAACAGGTTATAAGTATTTCTAAAGTAATAAATTAGGTCTTGTAAACAGGCAAAATATTTTTAAAGTTATGAAAGCAAAGCAAAATTATTTGAAACAGAAAGCACTTCTTGTTTTTTCTATGTGTACGTTTTTTTTATATTTTTCAACGGCACATGCCCAGAAAAAAAGACCTGTAAAAGAAGCTGTTCCTTTAGACTCTATCCGATTGAGCGATCCGGCTATTTTAGCAGACAGGAAAACCAATATGTATTATATGACCGGAACAGGCGGTTTGCTTTGGAAAAGCAAAGATTTAAAATCATGGAATGGTCCTTATGATGTCGCCCAAACAAACCCAAATTCCTGGATGGGAGCAAATCCTATGATTTGGGCTGCAGAACTCCATTTGTATAAAAATAAATATTACTACTTCGCCACTTTTACAAATAAGAAAAAAATAATAGATACAGTTGCCGGCATTCCTATTGAGCGTCGCGCGAGTCATATTTTGGTGAGCAATAATGCTCAGGGGCCGTATGTACCCATGAAAGATGATATTTATTTGCCTGCTGATAAACCAACGCTTGATGGTACATTTTGGGTAGATAAAAACGGAAAACCGTATATGATTTATTGTTATGAATGGCTGCAAAATGGTAATGGAACCATGGAAAAAATAGAACTAAAACCGGATTTAAGCGGATCCATTGGAGAAGGAAAATTACTTTTTAAAGCAAGCGATTCTCCCTGGAGCAGAGAAAAAGATGCCAACAATAATGACAAACCAAATAAAGTTACCGATGGACCCTATTTGTTTAACACAGGCTCCGGACGTTTAGGAATGATTTGGACAAGCTGGATTTATGACGTTTATACCCAGGGAGTAGCCTATTCTCAAAGCGGTACTTTAGATGGTCCGTGGATTCAGGAAAAAGATCCCATTACACCACCAAATTTTGGTCATGGTATGTTGTTTAAAACCTTTGAAGGCAAATGGCTAATGTCGGTTCATAGCCATAGAAAAGCGGGGGATAAAACAGTCAGAATTCCAAAATTATTTGAGGTTGATTTATCGGGAGATAAATTAGTGGTAATAAAACCCTATTTGCCTTAAGACATCATCAGAGCAAGTTAGCAATATTTATAGTAATAATTTTATATTATAATTGTTATTTTTACACTTATTTTTTATTTCTATTCAATTAGAAAAAAATAAATAGGTGTGAATGATTTATAATTAACTAAAAACAGTTCGATACTAATGACCGGGATAAAACATTTTAGAAAAACTTTACTATTTATTAATTTATTGTTACTAGGCTGTCTTTCAAATAGCATAGCTCAGCATAAAAATATCGAACAGAAACAACGTTTCAATGTTGACTGGAAGTTTTCTTTAGGAGACTCTCCAAATAATAGTTTAATAGATTTTGATGATAATAGTTGGAGAAAATTGAATTTACCACACGATTGGAGTATCGAAGGAAAATCAGAAAAAACTAATGTAAGTGGTGGTGATGGTGGTTTTTATCCAATGGGAATTGGCTGGTATCGAAAAACATTTTCTGTTCCCTTTGAATGGAAAGGGGAGAAAATTTCTATTTATTTTGAAGGAGTTTACATGAATGCTGAGGTATTTATCAATGAAAAATCGATAGGTATTCAGCCTTACGGTTATACTTCTTTTGAATATGATCTTACACCTTATTTAAAATTTGGACAAAAAAATACAATAGCAGTTAAAGTAGATAATTCTCAACAGAAAAATTGTAGATGGTATAGCGGCTCGGGAATATATCGCAATGTATGGCTACTGATAAAAAATCCTGTTCATGTTAAAAATTGGGGCGTTGCCCTTACTACTTTAGAAGTAAAAAACAATATAGCTAAAGTTCAGGCAAAAACTATTGTAAAGAATGAAAGTGCAAGTACACAAAGTATTTTGTTTGAAACAGTCATTGCAGATGCAAAAGGAAAAGAAATCGGAAATTTGGCAAGTAAAATAACGCTTCAGCCTAATGAGGAAAAAGAAATAATCCAGATTCTAAATGTCAAGAATCCTAAATTATGGTCTGTTGAACAGCCCAATTTATATCAGGCCAAATCAATTATAAAGAAAGAAGGAAAGTCTATTGCAATAAAAACAACTGATTTTGGAATTAGAACAATTGATTTTAGTGCCGAAAACGGTTTTTTATTGAATGGCAAAAAAATAATTTTAAATGGTGGTTGTGTACATCATGACAACGGTGCTTTGGGAGCTGCCGCTTATGATCGTGCAGAAGAGAGAAAAGTAGAATTGCTCAAAGCGGCAGGATTTAATGCGCTGCGAACGTCACATAATCCTCCTTCTGAAGCTTTTCTGGATGCTTGTGACCGATTGGGTATGCTGGTTATAGATGAAGCTTTTGATGGATGGAGAGAGAAAAAAAATACTTACGACTATGCCAGTATTTTTGATAAATGGTGGAAACATGATGTAGAATCTATGGTATTAAGAGATCGCAACCATCCATCTATAATTATGTGGAGTATTGGTAATGAAATCATTGAAAGATCAAAACCTGAAGCGGTTGAAACAGCAAAAATGCTGGCAAATGCTGTTCGCAATATAGATGCTACACGTCCTGTAACATCAGCAATGACCACTTGGGATCAGAGTTGGGAAATTTTTGATCCTTTGATGGCAGCTCATGATGTGGCAGGTTATAATTATCAGTTGCATCGTGCAGTATCAGATCATGAAAGAGTGCATTCGCGTATTATCCTGCAAACCGAATCCTATCCAAAAGACGCTTTTGCTAATTGGAATTTAGTTCAAAAACACAATTATATTTTGGGAGATTTTGTCTGGACAGCAATGGATTATCTAGGCGAATCCGGCATAGGTCGTTACATATATCCCGGCGAACCTTTGGGCGAGCATTGGGAATCGAATTTGTATCCATGGCATGGTGCCTATTGTGGCGATGTGGATTTGATGGGATGGAGAAAACCTATTTCTCATTATCGCAGTATGTTATACAATGACAATGAGAAAATATACATGGCAGTTCGCGAGCCAGATCCTGAAAGTGGACCAATTAAACTTACTTCCTGGGCAGTTTGGCCAACATGGGAAAGCTGGACATGGCCAGGTCATGAAGGAAAAAATATTGAAGTAGAAGTATATTCGAAATATCCAAAAGTACGATTGTATCTCAATGGTAAAAACATGGGAGAGAAAGAAACTACTGAATTACAGGAATTTAAAGCAACGTATGTCATTCCGTATGAAAGTGGTGAATTAAAAGCTTTTGGTTTAGAAAATGGTAAGGAAGTTCAAGAGGTTATGCTAAAAACTGCTGGTAAGCCAGCAAAGATTAAATTAGAGGCAGATCGCAAAACGATTACAGCTGATAGTCAGGATTTAGTATATGTAAGTGTTGAAATTACAGATGAAAATGGAGTTTTAAGTCCAAATGCCGGGAATGAACTTACATTCAAGGTAACCGGTGCAGGAACAATTGCCGGAGTTGATAATGCCAGTTTAAAAGATAGTGATTTGTATGTTGGCAATACACGCACAGCATGGCATGGACGCGCTATGGTAATTATTAAAAGTAATAATGAATCCGGATATATTAATCTTGAAGTTACTTCTTCAGGATTGAATAAAGCCGTAATCACTATAAAATCAACAAAGAAAAAATAAAGTTCAATACAAAGAATAACAAAATAATTTAAAAATGAATCATTTAAAAGTTTGGTTTTTTGCCACAATGTTTAGTGTGTCTTTATTTTCGCAGCAAAAAGAAAACACCAATAACATTTTTAAAATTGTTAACCCGGATTACAAGCTGAGTCCTTACACCGGAATGACAAAACAACACTGGAAGGATGCCGGACTCTATTTATTAGAAGGCGCTTTTAGTTACATTCATAATCTGGATGATCCAATGAAGTTCCCGAAACAACCCGGAAAAAGTTATCCTCAGGACGAAAACAGAGTGCCAACGGAAAAATTGGAAGGATTGAGCAGAACGTTATTTATTGCTTCTCCGTTGCTGAAAGAAAATCCGAATTTAGTCATCAATAATATCAAAGTGGCCGATTATTACAGACATCAGTTTAGTAAATTAATCGATCCTAAAAGTCCTTCTTATATTACGCCAAGAGCCAAAAACGGAGGGCCAAGCCAGAATTTGGTCGAATACGGAGCGATTGCCATGTCATTGCTTACCAATCCTGAAGTTCTCTGGAAACCATTGCCTCAGGAACAAAAAGACGCATTGGCAAAATCAATGCTGAGTTATGGTGACGGCCCAACGGTATCTTCAAACTGGAAATTCTTCAATATTTTTGTATTGAGTTTTTTCAAAGAGCAAGGTTATGCTGTAAATGAAAAATTGTTAGAAGAATATTTGCAGAAATCCTTAAACGATTATCGTGGCGACGGCTGGTACAACGACAATCCTGCATACGATTATTATAGTATGTGGGGATTTCAGTTGTATGGAGCATTGTGGTCGGAATATTTTGGGAACAAATATTATCCGGAATATGCTGCAAAGTTTAAAAGCAATTTTAGAGATCTTAATGCTAATTATCCTTTAATGTTTAGCCGTAATGGTGAGATGATTATGTTTGGGCGCAGTATTAGTTATCGTATTGCAACCATTGCAGCTTTTCCTTTTATGGGACTTGAAAATGATGCTGCAGTTAATAATGGCTGGTTGCGACGAATTTCTTCCGGGGTTTTAAAACAGTTTCTGGAGCATCCGGAATTCATGAAAGATGATGTACCCACTCTTGGTTTTTACGGAGCATTTGAGCCTGCAGTGCAAGTATATAGCTGCCGGGGAAGTGTCTATTGGATGGGAAAAGCCTTTATGGGACTTTTATTGCCGGATGATAATCCGTTCTGGACCGCAAAAGAAAACGAGGGAGACTGGGAAACCAAATTCAAAAAAGAGGAGGTTTACAATAATTTCCAAAACGGCTCCAAGATTTTAATTACAGATTATCCTGCTATTGGTGCTTCAGAAATAAGAGCCTGGTGTCACGAAAAAAAGAAAGACGACTGGCAGGGATTTCGATCAACAGAAAACTATAATAGGTTAGCATATAACAGTGCTTTTCTCTGGCAGGCTGATGGTGCGAATGGCGAAGTAGCGATGAATTACGTTTTTAAAAATGGAAAACAAGAGTGGGAGCCGCTACGTTTATTTACTTTTAAAAAATTCGAAGATGGTATTTATTATCGCGATGCTGTTTTAGAAACCAGTGCCAAAATACAAATGAATCTGGCTGATATTCCTCTGCCAAACGGTATTTTAAGAGTTGATAAAAATAGTAGTTCTGAAGCCGTTTCTATGCGATTAGGACATTATGCCTTGCCACAATTTGAAAAAGAAATTACAACAACTACAAAAAAAATAGAAGGCAAAACCGTAACCATTATGGATAACGGAAAATACCAATTGGCAATGATTCCGCTTTTAGGCTGGGATAAAACAGAAGTCGTAACAGCGAAAGGTTTACATCCTGAAAGCCAAATAAGTAAAGTAATTGATGTTGCGGATGATTTTAATCCAATCAATAAATCTCGTATTTATGCTACTTTGATGTTGTGGAAAAAGTCGGGAGAGAAGTGGGAGAAAAAGGAGCTAAACCCTATAAAAATTCTTGAACAAACGAATGACACTGTTACAATTCAATTTACTAATGGCATAAAAAAGAAAGTTGATTTTAATAAAAAATAATTCTTAGCAAGAGGTGTAAAGGTTTAAAAACAGGCGAATTTACCTGACAAATTCGGGATTCAATTTAACTGCTTTATGCCGAAAACGAATGTTTTTTTTTAATTGTAGTGGCTTATAATAAATAGCATTTAAATAATTAACCCATCAAAAAAAATAATCCTGTTTTTTTTTGATGGGTTAATTATTACAAAAACAAGGAAGATTTTCTATTTTGTTTTTGACTATAAATTTTTCGAAAATTGATTGCTTGTAAATTTTACCGAATTAAAAATAAAAATTTGATATTATTGTTAAAAATGTTAAAACAAGTTGCTTTTTCTGATCATTGTTTAAATTCTATTAAAGATTGAAATAATTTTTAAAAATAAATTAAGAGAGATGGAAATTATTTAGTTTTGCATAAAGACAAATCTTAAAGGGTTTTATTTTTTCAAAATGGAAAATAAAAAAAGTGATATCAATCTGTGGAAACAAATTAAAAAAGGAGAGGCACAAGCTTATCATACATTATATGATGGCTATGCAGATTTACTTTTTAGTTTCGGAATGCAGTATACAAATGATGACGCTTTGGTACAAGATGCTATTCACGATGTATTTGTAGAACTGCACCGGTATCGAAAAACTCTTTCAGAAAATGTAATTATTAAATCGTATTTATTCAGATCTCTTCAGAATAATATTTTTAAAAAATTAAAATCTCAGACTAAAATAGTTCGGCTTGAAGCTGTTTCAGATAGTATTTATAAAACAGATTCTACCGAAGAAGAACTAATTTACAATGAAACCATTTTTACAAAACACGCAAATTTAGCTGTAGCGCTAAATTCACTCACTCAAAAACAACGTAACGCACTGCATCTTCGTTTTAGTGAAGATCAATCTTATGAAGAAATTTCTTCTACTTTAGAGATCAGTCTGGAATCATGCAGGACCTTAATTTACAGGGCGTTGAAAGAATTACGAAAGAAACTTTAATAAAACTTTAAAAAAAGATTAAATTTTCTGTCTATGTTTTTGCTTTTTGTTTCTCTTGTAAATAGAGAATCTAAAAAAGGAAAATATTTTGTACCCAAATTTCAAAATTTTATCAAAAGAAGCCAAATCAGATTTAAAGGCTAGAATTGAAAATAGTATTGCTTACGAAAAACAGCGCGCCAGAAAAAGAAGGCTTCGTACACTTTCGTGGAGTGCTGCTGCTATACTCTGCCTTTATTTAGGAATTGCAGTTGTATTACAACAGGAGGAAAAAACGATTAGCCCAATTGAGCAATTTGCAAAAGAAAATGCGGCCGCAAGCATCGTAGAAAAAACTGGTAAAGTTAGACTAGTACTGGCAGGACAAGAAACTATTAGTATTGCAGATAGCAGTACAATTGCCTATAATTCTTCCGGAAGCAAAATAAGTGTAGACAACAAGCAGTTTGCTCAAAAAAGATCGCTCGAACCACAATTTAATACGGTTTTGGTCCCTTACGGAAAAAGAGCACATCTTAGTTTAGCCGATGGCACTTTGGTCTGGCTGAATTCAGGATCAAAATTAATTTATCCAACAGCATTTAATACAAAAAACAGAGAGGTATTTCTTGAGGGTGAAGGGATTTTTGATGTGGCTCATAATGCCGCTAAACCCTTTTTTGTGAGAGCAGCTAATAATTATAGTGTTCGTGTATTAGGTACTTTATTTAACGTGAGTTCTTATGCCGGAGATGCCAAAGTTTCTACAGCTTTATTGCGCGGAAAAGTACGCATATCATATGCTAAAAAGGGCTTCTTTGACAAAGATACAATTCAGGCAGATCTTAAGCCGGGAATGATTGCAGCTCTGGACAAAAAACGCCAGACCTTACAGACTACGACAGAAGATGTGAGTACAATATTCTCCTGGAGAAAGGGATATTATGAATTTTCTAAACAAAAATTACCATTGGTTTTAGAAAAGCTAACGAGATATTATAATGTCACTTTTGTTATGAATAAAACGACGAACCAAAACGAAACGTATTCAGGAGCTTTTACTCTGAATGATGATTTAGATAAAGTCGTAAAAACACTTGAAGCAACAACTGGTTTTGACTTTGTTTATGATGCAGCGACCAGAAAAATTACTATTAACTAATATAATTAACTAAAAATTATCGATTGCCTATGAGGAGATAAACATGACAAAAATAAACTAGGAAAAACTAATCAAAAAAAAACCAAAAGATGCTCGAACATCTCTTGGCTTATGTAAAATTTTTAATTGCGAACGCAATTATTGAAATAACTAAAACAAAATTATGAATAAAAATCATGATATAGGCTTTCTATTGCCTAAAAAAATCATCAATCTTACTTTTATTTTATTTATGAGAGTATTCATTTTAGTTCTCTATTTAGGATTAACCAGTATCTATGCTAATGTTGCGAAAGCGCAAAATGAGATCTCTGTAAAAGTACAGGGTGTTTCACTGCAAACGCTTTTTAGTACTATTCAGCAAAAGAGTGACTATGTGTTTTTTTATAATGATGATCTCATGTCGTCTACAAAAAAAATAAATCTAAATGAGTACGCAACTGTTGAACAAATTCTAAATACAGCCTTGTCCAATACAGGGTTAACGTATACCATTATAGATAAGCAAATTGTAATTAAAAAGGCTAAAAAAGTCCCACAGGAACAATATGATATTACCGGTATTGTTACAGATAAAAACGGAAATCTGTTAGTGGGCGTAAACGTTTTATTGGTGAGTAATAAAGCCAATTGGGATGTAACGCGTGAAAAAGGAGATTTTAGAATGCGTGTAACTGCAACAGACTCACTTCGTTTTGATTACTTAGGTTATGAATCAAAAATCGTTGCCGTAAAAAACCAAAAATTTCTAAAAGTTGTTTTAACGCAAGATGTAATGGAATTGACGGGAGTAGAAGTTGTGGCTACCAACGGATATACTGATATTCCAAAAGAAAGAGTAACAGGAGCAATTGAAGTGATGAATGCAAAAGAAATTGCCAAAGTTCCTACAGTAGATATTAATTCCCGCTTAGAAGGAAAAATTGCCGGAGTTATGGTTGATCCCAGAACGGGTAATATAAGTGTTCGGGGAACAACCAGCTACAGCAGCAACTCTAAACCGCTTGTTGTTATTGATGGTTTTCCACAGTCTGTAGATGATTTTGCTTTTAGCAGAAGAGGAGTTCCCGGAGCATCTATATTAAGTTTCTTAAATCCTGATGACATCGAGACCATAACGGTTCTTAAAGACGCAGCTGCAGCTTCTATCTGGGGTTCAAGAGCAGCAAACGGAGTAATTGTGGTAACTACCAAAAAGGGTAAGAAATCAGATGAACCTACTGTTAGTTTCAGCACAGCAACCACTTTTGGAGAAAAAATAGATTTATCTAAATTAAGAGTAATGAATACGGCACAATACGTAGATTATGAAAAAGATCTTGTAAATGGCGGATTTGTTGTTGACAATATATCGAACTGGCAGGCGGCAAATCCTAGTGCGGCTCAGGAAATTATGTTCAAAGAAAAAAGAGGACAAATATCTGCTGCAGAAAGAGATCAAATGCTGAATTCATTATCGCAAAAAGGTAATTTAGGTCAGATTAATAAATATCTGTTACAAAATTCACTTACTAAACAATATGATTTTTCTGTTTCCGGAGGAAATGATAAAAGTACCTATTACTTAGGGCTAGGCTACAACACAGATGATGCTTCGATGAAGGCAAATAACTCTAAATCGATGAATGTAACATTAAACAATTCATTCAAATTAAAGAGCTTTTTAAGATTTGAAACCGGAATTAATTATTTGTCATCAAAATATCAAACCAATGTTACGGCAAACGAAGCACTTTCAAATGTTTCTACTTCTGCATTAAGACCGTATGATATGCTTACAGATGAAAACGGAAAGAGTCTTGATTATTACATTAAATTCAGACCAGAAGTTATACAAGATTTTGATAATAAGGGGTATCTTCCATGGACTTATAATTTTATAGATCAGTTGGACTATTCGAATGTTAGAACAACTGGCGAAAATCTAAGATTAAATGCAAGATTAGTAGCAACGATAACGCCTTGGTTAAACGTTGAAGCTTCGGGAATGTATACTTCTATTTTTAGCAAAACCAGAACGCTTAACGAATTAGAAAGTTATTATGTGAGAAACATGATCAACGAAGCAACTTCTATTGCAAACGGTAAATTGGTTCATGGAATTCCTGTTGGTGCGAATTTGAGCGATACAAATCAAAAAAACGAATCGCAGAGTATGCGTTTTCAAATGAATATTAACAAATCGTTTGACGAAAATAATAGTTTAAATTTTTTGGCTGGTGCCGAAGTTAGAGAAGAACGCAGAGAAGGCAGTTCACAAACTAGATATGGTTATGATACTGATACCAATTCAAACGTTTCTGTAAATCCAACTCAATATTATACTACAGTTTACGACTGGACAACTTACATAGGGAATTTTGATAACAGTATCAGTAAATACAGAGACCGTTATTTGTCTTATTATGCACTGGGTTCTTATGATTTCAAAAACAGGTATCATTTGTCAGGAAGTGTTCGTTTTGATGATTACAACCTGCTTGGGGCTTCCAGAAAAAATAGAGCGCTGCCATTATGGTCCGTTGGAGTAAGATGGGATGTTAATAAAGAAAATTTCTTAAAAGAGGTAAGCTGGTTAAGTAATTTATCTACTCGCGTAACGTATGGTGTGGCAGGAAGTGCACCGGCAGGAGGTTACGGAAGTAACAATGCTATTATTGGTTTAGGAGGTATCGATTTTTACACACAAATGCCTACTGCAACGATATCACTGCCGGAAAACCCTTTTATCAAATGGGAAACTACTGCTACTTTTAATGTTGGCTTAGATTATGGGCTTTTCGATAACAGACTTCGTGGTAATGTAGATGTTTACTATAAAAAAACAGACGACATTATAACTAGTCTTCCTTTTAATCCAACTTATGGCTGGGCATTTTTAAAATACAATGCAGGAACTCTTGATGGAAATGGTGTAGACTTAGGATTAAGCGGTACAATTTTCAATGGAAATTTTAAGTGGAACAGTACTTTTAATATTGCTTATACGAACAATGAAGTTACCGATTCCAGATTTAAGGCCGTAGGTGCAAATCAGCTCTTTGGAAGCTCTCCAATTGTTGGTATGAACGTAAGTTATATGTATGCGTACAGATGGGCAGGATTAGATGCAAACGGGCAATCTACAATTTATGCTAAAGATGGAAGTATAATTGATTCTTCTAAAGGAGTTAATAGCGTAAGTAAAGACGACTTAAAATATATGGGAACTACGGTTGCTCCTTATTTTGGAGGATTTATGAACGATTTCTCATTTAAAAATTTCAGTTTAGGAGTTCAGATTACTTATTTTATGGGAGCTGTATTCAGAGATCAGCAAATGCAAAATTATCCTACTTACAACGGTGCACAATATGGTGCTGTAGCCAAAGATAAAATTATTGCAGATCGTTGGAGACAACCTGGAGACGAAGATTTTACGAATGTTCCGGGATTGGCAAACATCAGCTACAATAGTTTAAATCGTTTTCAGAATGCTGATATTAACGTTTTATCTGCCGATAATATTCGTTTACAGCAGATTTCATTAGGTTACACAGTACCAAACGAATGGTTACAAAAAACCTTTTTCAAAGCATTAAGTTTCAATTTTGCAGCAAGAAATCTTGGGTTATTATGGGTAAGAAATGATAGAGGAATAGATCCGCAATATCTTTCTACTAATAATTACAATACTCTTGCACCACAGCGTACTTATACTTTGCAATTTAATTGCAGCTTTTAATCAAAAAAGAACTTATTATGAAATTTTTAAAAATCACACTATATATTATTCTGCCATTATTGCTGCTTAATTCCTGCAGAGATTATGTTGAAGTTGAACCTGTAGGGAACAATAGAATTTTAAGATATACCTCTGATTACAGAGCATTGGCGAATGCTTACAATACATACAGCGGTTCCGGAGGAATGTATCTCCTTTCAAGTGCCGATGTAGAATTTTCGACAGCTTTTCAGGCGCGTGTATCAACAATATGGGCAAACAGTTATACCTGGAAATCCAAAATTTTTGATGAATCTCAGGGAGACTCAGATTGGATTAATTTGTATCAGACCATTTATTACAACAATGCCATTATTAAAGGTGTAATGAAGAGTGAAAAAGGAACCGAATCAGAGAAAAAGCAAATTTATGCTGAAGCCTTTGTTCATAGAGCTTTTGCTTATTTACAGCTGGTAAATATTTATGGGCCGCAATTTGATCCAACTACCTCAAATGCTGAAAAATCGGTACCGCTTTTACTTACACCAGAATTATTCTCTTCATTGGAAAGAAGTTCTGTTGATGTGATTTACAAACAAATTCTTTCTGATTTGCAAAGCGCCCTGGCAAACGATCTTGTTGATACGCCGGATTTTAATGTGCTTCCGTCAAAGAAAGCCGTTTATGGTATTTTAGCCAGAACCTATTTGTATATGGGCCAATATCAATTGAGTTTGGATAATGCAGAAAAAGCCTTAAGCATGCAAAAAGATTTAATTGATCTAAACACTTTTGCCACAGCTTACAGTTATCCTGTTTTACTTAGTAATCCTGAAATCATTTTTTCTAAAACATTACTAAATGGTTATAATGGCGCGCCGTTGGCTCAAGATTTATTAAACAGTTTCAGTAGTGATGATTTGCGTTACAATTATTATACAATTCTTGGTAATGTTTTTAATCCATCACATACGGGAAGAGCTTTTGGAATTGCTACTTATAGTAATACAAACGGAATCAATATTGGAGTTTCTGTTCCTGAAATGTATTTAACTGCAGCAGAATGTTATGCCAGATTAGGGCAGCCGCAAAAAGCCGTTGATTATTTAAATATCTTAAGAGCTAAACGATACAAAACAGGTTCTGTTTACCAGGTAAGCGCGACTACAAATACAGAAGCTTTAAATCTTGTTTTGACAGAAAGACAAAAAGAATTTATTGGTAGAGGATTTCGCTGGTTTGACCAGCGTCGTTTAAACTTAGATCCAACTTTGCAAAAAACATATACAAGGGTTTTCAAAAACGAAACCTTCACGCTTACGCCTAACAGCGCTGGATATGTATTCCCAATCCATCAAAATTATATTGATTTTAACCCAGAACTGGGGCAATAAACACAAACTACAATGTTAAAAAAAATAACAAATATCAAATTATTGGTATTGGCGTTCTGCGCCTTTACCATACAAATTTCTGCTCAGGAAGTTAAATCCAGATTAAAAGGAATGGTAGATGTTCCGGTTCCCGGAATGGCTCTCAATATGACTTATGATGCAAAAGGCGGACCTTTGGAAAATATCAAAGAAATCAATGGTTACGCTTACGTCTTTAATGATTACAACTGGGAGATCGAAGATCTTAAAATGAAGAAAAACGGTGCTGTCTGGAATGTGGAATACACTGTTCCAAAAAACTGCGGATTCATGGCTTTTAAGTTTTATGGAAACACAGATAACGGAATTGTTACAGATACAGGACAAGACACAGGATATCTTTTAGTAGTTTTTAAAGAGCCTAAAGTAAAAATGCCCGGAGCAGATTTAGCTTGGGCAACGTTTAGAAACAAAGATTTCAATAGCCAGTTTGGAGGTTATTTTAAGGATTTTTCGATAGACGGAGATGCTACAGAATATTGGTTAAAAAAGGAAGTAGCAGATCAGGGTAATAATTTTCCAAAATTTATTGATACGTATATTAAAGTATTAAAGGCTCAGAAACCGGAGCGATTTGATGAATTAGGACACCGTTTTTTAGGAGATTTTACAAAGAAAATGAACGGACAGCCGGAAGAAGTTTTTCTAAACGTTTACAATTTATACAAATTTGAACTAAAGGATCAGGCAAAGGCAGATTCTCTTGAAACCGTAATTCAAAAACAATTTCCTAAAGGTGCTTTTCAAAGATTCAAAGCCTTTCAAAAAATTATGCCAATTGCGGATGCTGCAGAAAAAAATAAAGTGATAACGCAATTTTTAGCTGATTTTCCATACACTTCTGTGCCTGATTCTCAAAAGTATTTTTATGATAATATCGTAAAAGCGCAATTTGGCTATTATTTTGAGACCAAAGATTACAACAGTATTTTAGCTTTAATTCCAACTATGAATTTTGCTAATCTAAACGATGCGTATCACCAGAATATTTCTAAAGCTTTGTATTTAAAGGTTGTAGATCCTGCGGTTATAGAAACAATGGCAGTGCCAATGATCAGGCAGATGCAGCAAAAAGTAAACGACTTGTCCTATATGCAGGGGATTTACTGGTCTCCAAATCAGGCAAACGAAAATGCTAAGGATAGACTAAACGACCAATTAGTGATTCAGATTCGTATGTACGACATGCTGAAAAAATACAAAGAAGTTTTAGAAACTTTTGAATTACTGCCATTTACAAAGCGTTATGAAAAAGCGAGCGTAAACGACATTCATGTAAAAGCCTTAGAAGCATTAAACAAACCCACTATCGAAGTTTTAAAAAACGCAGCAAGAGTGAATGCTTTATCAGAAGCGTCGACTGCTAAATTAAAAGAAGCTTATTTAAAAGAAGGTAAAAAAGAAGCTGATTTCCCTGCTTATTTAGAGCAACTGAAAAAAGAAAATAAAGCTGACGTAAAAATTGCTTTGATGTCTCCTATTCCAGCTCCAGCGATTAAAGTGCAGTCAGCAGACGGAAAAGCAAAACAATTAGCTTTAGACAGCGGAAAAATTATCGTAATTGATTTTTGGGCGACTTGGTGCGGACCTTGTAAAAAAGCATTTCCAGCGATGCAGCAATTGGTAAACAATTTCAAAGAAGACAAACAAGTTGAAGTTTATTTTATCAGTACACAGGAAACCAAAGAAGGATACAAAAAAGAAGCGTTGGCTTACTTAAAAGAAAAAGGACTAAAACTGGATACTTATTTTGATTTAATGAAAAAAGGTGGCGGAACGAATAACGAATCGTTTTCTAAATACGCAGCTATCTTTAAATCAAGCGGGATTCCTAGAAAAGTAGTCATCAAAAACGGGCAGATTCGTTTTACTTCTGAAGGATATTCAGGAAATCCGGGTCAGCTAGTTGATGAACTTACAGAAGTGATTAATGCTTTAAAGAAAGAGTAATTTCTTTTTGAAAATCAAAAAAATATGAAAAATATACTTTTACTATGTACACTCGCACTGAGTGTACATAGTTTATCAGCACAGAAAAAAACCGTCGACGAATCGGCTTATCAATCTTGGCAGAGAATTAGCGGTAAATCTTTGTCATACAATGGAAAGTGGATGTCTTACAACACGGTTTTTCAGGATGAAGAAAAGGAAAATAAAAAGCAAACTATTATTCAGGAAGCACCAAAAGGAAAACGTTTGGTACTGAATGATATTAGTGATTTAAAATTCATCGGGAAAAAAGACTGGATTCAGTACAGCAAAAATGACAGCACGCTTTTGCAAAATCTAAAAACAGGTGTGAAAAAACTTTGGAAAAGCAAGCATTACACAAACGCTCTTGAAGGAACAGATTTTTTATACTATTCACGTCCCGAAGCTGTTAAAGGAGATTTTTTTCTACAGCGTCTGGTTTGTTTTAATTTAGAAAGTAACGACAGTATTGCTGTAAACAATATAAAATCTTCTCGCTTTTTAAAGAATAATTCTATAGTTTATGTGCAAATCGAAAAAGACAAGGCTTATTTAAAACATGGCATCCCAGGCGGGAAACAAGAAACTGTTTACAGTGGAAAAGCCGCCGATTTTGGTGATTTCCAATTAAATGAAAAACAAGACGGCGGTACTTTTACTTTAAAAGGCAGTAACAGCACCGATTTTAATACGGTATATTATTTTAATCTGGCTACTAATGCAACAAAGCCATTGTTCAATTATGATGATGTTGTGTTAAACGATCCTGACTTTTCAATTTCAAAAACAGCTTACGGATTAACTGAAGACAGTAATTTTATTGCGTTGTTAGTGAATTCTAATAAGCGTCAGGAAAACACTCAGATTCCCAAATCAAATATTGAAATTTGGAGATCCAATCAAGGAAGCATGGAGCGCAGACAAGAAATGCTGCGAAACTCAAAAACACTTCCAAGTGAAGCGAAATTTCTTTACGATATCAAAAACAAGAAAGTCGTTAAGGTGGCTTCAATTGGTGAATTTGATCCGGTAATTATTCCTGAATCAGGGAATTATCAAGGTGTTTTTGGTATTGATAAAAAACCGTATGTAATAGAAGTAGACTGGACTTTTAACGAACGTAATGATATCTACTGGATTGATGCTTCGACTGGAAAATCGACAAAAGTACTTACAGGAGTTTTTGGCAGTGTATCTTTAAATCCGCAGGGGAATTTTGCTGTTTTTTATGATGAACAACAAAAAGTTTGGACTGTTTTTGACAGCGCTTCTAAGCAGTTTAAAAACATTAGTTCGCAAATTCCTTACCCTGTTTCTGATGATAATGTAGATATGAAATCCAGTAATACTGCATTTGGTATCGCAGGCTGGTTAAACAACGGAAATACAGTTGTCCTTTACGATCAGTTTGATTTGTGGGCGATTGATCTTACCAATCAAAAAAAGGCTTATTCTATAACGCAGGGTTACGGAAGAAAAAACAATATAGAACTTCGTTATAACGAAAATGGTTTTATTGGCGATTTAGACAATAGAAAGTCAATTACTCTGGTAGGTTTTGATATCGTACATAAATCTAAAGGAGTGTATAAATTAACCAATAACAGTTCTATAACAAAGGTATTTGCAAATCCGGATTATAATGTGAAAATTGAAACCGTTTCCGGTGATGATTCAAGCGTACTTTTTGTAAAAGAAAGTTTTACTGTTTTTCCAGATTTATGGTGGGGAACTTCCAGTTTTGGATCTCAGCAAAAAATGACCGATATCAATCCACAGCAAAAAGAATATGCGTGGGGAACTTCAAAAGTACTGACTTGGAAAAGTTTCAACGGAAAAGAAAATCAAGGGAATCTTTACCTTCCGGAAAATTACGACAGCAAAAAGAAATATCCTGTTATCGTTCATTTTTACGAAAAACATACGGAAGATTTTAATGCGTATCTATCTCCTGAAATTAGTACATCAAACATTAATATTCCAACTTTAATAAGTCAAGGTTATATTATTTTCCAGCCAGATGTACATTACGAATATGGAAATCCCGGAAACAGTGTTTACAATGACGTAATCAGCGGTGTTGAATATTTAATTGCAGAAGGCATTACCGAAAAAGGAAAAATTGGTATTCAGGGACATAGTTTTGGCGGTTACGAAACATCATTTTTATTGACCAAATCAGATGTTTTCAGCTGTGCCATTGTAGGTTCCGGAGTAAGTAATTTTACGGCCAACTATCCTGTTATGCGAACAAACGGGATTTCGACTATGTTTAAATACGAAGCAGATCAATACCGTATGGGAAGTTCTTTATACGATAATCTGGATGGTTATATTAAAAATTCTCCAATTTTTTCTGCTAAGAATATTACAACTCCTGTACTTATTTTTCATAATGATAATGACCGTGCGGTGCCTTATCAGGAAGGTCAGTCTTTATTTTTTGCACTTCGCCGTTTAGGAAAGAATGCCTTATTGGTGAACTATAAAAAAGAAGGGCACACCTTAGATGATGCAGCAAACAAAAAAGACTGGACCAACAAAATGCAGCAGTATTTTGATTATTACCTAAAAGGTACAGCAAAACCAGACTGGATGTAATATAAGCCGATACATTTTATACAATCCAAAGACTGTTATTTGAAGGTTTCTTTTGAGACCTTCAAATTAACAGCAGGAATTTCTTATACCATTTTTGAATTACAATTCAGGAATAAATCAATCAAAAAACAAACAAAAATATCAAGCAAAATGAAAGCAAAATTATTTCTGGCGCATTTTATAATACTGGGTTTAACTCAGGTTTCAGCGCAATTTAAAACTACAATTCCACTACGGAAAGATGTAGTACATGGGACTTTAAACAACGGAATGCAATATTTTATTCTGCATAACGAATGGCCAAAAGATAGAGCCGACTTTTATTTTGTTCAGAATGTGGGTGCCATTTTAGAAGATGACAATCAAAACGGATTAGCGCATTTTCTGGAACATATGGCTTTTAACGGAACGGAGCATTTTAAAGGAAAAGGCATCATCAATATGCTGGCGAAACATGGTGTTGCTTTTGGACGTGATATTAATGCTTATACCGCACATGACGAAACGGTGTATAATTTAAGCAATGTACCTGTTAAAAATCCGGCTTTACTAGATTCGTGTTTGTATGTTTTACACGATTGGTCTGGGTTTTTGTCTTTAAAAGATGCCGAGATCGATGCCGAAAGAGGTGTAATTCACGAAGAGTGGCGTACCAGACGAAATGCCGATTTAAGAATAGGATCGCAACTGGAACCTTTCATTTATAATGGCTCAAAATATGGTAAAAGAGACGTTTTAGGCGATATGAATTTGATTGATAATTTCAAATACAAACAATTAAGAGATTATTATAAAAAATGGTATCTGCCAAATCATCAGGCTGTAATTATTGTGGGAGACATTGATCCTGCAAAAATCGAGGAGAAGGTGAAGAAAATAATGGGTTCAATTCCGATGCCTTCAAATGCTGCAGAGCGAACTTATGAGACTATTCCGGACAATGATAAATTGTTGTACAAACTTGCTGTAGACAAAGAAGCGCAGAAAACATCTATCGCATTAAACTTTAAAAAGAAAAAGCCTGCAGTCCAGGATCTTGCAACATTTGAAAACAATATTGCAGAACAATTGGCTTTACAAATGATGAACAATCGTTTTAGAGATTATACCGTAAATAATGAAACGGCCTTGATGGGAGCTGGTTTAAGTTATTCTGGTTTGACACGCTTAACTTCTTTTTTTACCTTAACTGTAAATCCTAAGAACGGAAGATTGTTAGAAGCTTTCCAACAAGCGTACACCGAATATGAGCGAGCTATTCAAAATGGTTTTACAAAAGAAGAACTGGATCGTGTGAAAGAAAATATGCGTACAGGTTATGAAAATCAGTTAAAAAACAAAGATAAAATCAGTAATGAAAACTGGGCTTCGCAATTGCAGAATTACTTTTTAGAAGCTTCGCCTGTAATGAGTTTAGAAGATGAAACGGAATTTGTAAAAGCAGCTTTGGCTAAAATTGACCTGAATGAAATCAATAAAGTGTTTCGTGCGCTTCCTACAGAAAACAATCAGGTTTTAACGGTTTCCGGACCAGAAAAAGATAATGTTACGTATCCTGCAGAAACAGATTACACCGCAGCAATTAAAAAAATAAAAGAGGAAAAGTTAGCCCCTTACACCGAAACAATTGCAAATACAGACTTGGTAACAGACAAACTGACCGTTAAGCCAATTTCTAAAAAATTTGAAATTAAAGGAATTAAAGAGGCAAAAGGATATGTTTTAGAAAATGGTGCCAAAGTAATTATATACCCAACAACTTTGTCACAGGATCAGATTCTCTTTTCTGCTTTCAGTCCGGGTGGGGTTTCACTACTACCTGAAAAAGATTTAGCATCTTCACAGATTGCGACTGTTTTAGCCAAAAACTCCGGATTAGCAGATTTTAAAGTTACCGATTTACAAAAACAGCTTTCAGGAAAAACAGTTAAAGTAAGTCCCTTTATTAGTGAACATTACGAAGGTTTCAGCGGAAGCGCCGTTAAAAAAGATCTGGAAACACTTTTGGAACTGACTTATTTGTACTTTAAAAATCCAAGATTTGAAACTACAGCATACAAACGAATTATTGATTACTATAGTAACGCACTCGAAAATGTAACGGAAAACAATAGTAAGATATTTGGTGACACTATTGCTTTATTAGACAGTAACCATAGTAAACGAACTTTTCTTTTAAGCAAAGAAAATCTTGGCGAACTAAAATTTGATGAAGCTTCAAAAATTTACAGAGAGCGTATTGCAAATGCTTCTGATTTTACTTTTGTTTTTGTTGGAAATATTGCTGATAAAGATATTGAAGTGATCAATAAATATTTAGGAAATGTAGCAGGAAATCACACTCAGGAGAAATTTGTAGATCATAAAATTGGAATTTCAAAAGCATTTGCAAAAGAAAAACTGATCAGAGAAATGAGCGTTCCTAAAACGAGTATTTATGTACATCTTGAAAATAGAAAAGTAGCTTTTTCAGAGAAAAACCAAATTATGGCATATATGCTTTCTCAATTGTTAGACAAACGTTATTTAGACAAAATTAGAGAAGACGAGGGCGGAAGTTATGGCGTACAAACACAGAGTTCATTGTCTAAAAATCCATCTCCGGTTTTTTCACTTCGCGTAAGTTTTGACTGTAATCCTGAAAAAGATAGCAAATTGCTTCAAATTGTATATGACGAGCTGGATAATATCGTAAAAAATGATGTTTCAGATAAAGATGTATCAGACATAAAAGAAAATTTGATAAAAAGCAATCAGGAGAATGTTAAGTCAAATTCGTATTGGATGAACACAATTGTTGATCAGTTAAAAACGAATGATAAATTCGTAAGCAGTAATGAATACGAGAAATTGATCAAAAGTATTACGGTAAAAGACATTAAAAAATATGCAGCTGAAGTAGTACCAAACGCTGATAAAGTCGAAGTTGTAATGCAGCCTAAAACAGCTTCATCTCCTTTAAAATAAATATTTGCGACACAAACAAGAACGGCAATTCTGAAGATTAATTTTAATAGTCTCTTTGGTAAATTTGAATTAGTAAGTATTTTAACAAGGACTAAGAGAGCTGTTTGCCGGCAGCTCTTTAAATCAATGCGATTGCGTTAATAGTAATTATCTTCAAATCATTGCTTTTATACCATCTTGGTAGCCTTTATCTTAGAATTTTAGATCTAAAAAAATAAATAATAAAGGCCTTTAAAGCATACTTAATCTATTTCTGTCCTGTCAGCAATAAGACGGAAAAGCGGTTCGTATTTTTTTATTTGAGGCTCCAGATTTTTGCTGATATCAGCTGGACCTATACTTCCTTGCAGACAATACAATTTTTGTTTTTGAGTAAACATAAACTGTAGCATTCTTATTTTTACTTTGTCCTGGTTCAGGGTTTCCTCAACTTCTACCATCATTCCGGGTTGGTCATCAATTTTTAATGCTTCTGTGCGAATGAGTTTAGCCTGAGGCGGAATCATCTCTGAAATTGTTTTTTCATTGAGAATAAAATTATACTCTTCCGCAGGCAAATCATATATTACAATTAATATTTTTTCGTTGCCTGTGCCATAGTGACTGGTAAACTGTTGAACTGTTTCAGTCCTGTCTGCTTCTTCTGCCAGCCAGCTTTTGGGAATAGGAAATTGCAAAACGGACTGTTCTGCTTTTGGATGTCCTTTTGTTGTAAAAGTCTCTACATGGCCATCAGTAATTTCCTGATGTGGAGCATCATGATAGGCAAACGAAATAATTCCTTTTGATAACAAGGTATCCAAACGAAAAAGCGATCTTTCCTTTACTTTTTCCAAAAAATCCTGTGCGTACTTTTCCTTTTCAATGGGATTTATAAATTGTTCCTTAAGCAAAGAATTAATGCGGTTTTGTATGGCATTATAATCAGAATCATGCAGCTCGTCTTTCAGATAATGCTCAATATTCCGTTCGGCCCTTTCGAACAAAACAGATCTTTTTTTAACTGCTGCCACATCAGGTTTAAGTTGCGGAAATTCTATGGCGACCATTTGAAGTGCAGTACTCTGGCCTTTAAGAAATGCATAAGTTTCAATAGCGAATCTTACCTTGGGCGCATATTTTTCTAATTGTGAATATGTTAGCATAGGAAATATACAATATAAAAATAGGATGAGTTTTTTCATTTGTATTTAAAGTTTAGTAATGTGGATGCAAAATCATCTACAATATTTCAAATTTGAGAATTGAGATAATATTTAGCTTATAATATTGGTTCGCAATTTTATATAATTTCCATCTTGCTCAAATATGCTTACTTATAATTTAATCATAAAATTATCTACCTAATTTCCGTCTCAAAGAAATTAGTAATAACAAGCACATCCACGGGCATACTATGTCAATTTTGCGAAAATCATTACTTCACAAGTTTAAATTATTTATAAAAAAAACTCTTTTATTGTAATTTTTTATAATCCTTAAATTGTTTTTTATCTAAAAATCTTCCAATTAGTGTGGTGTTACTACAAAAACCCTAATCTACAACTTTAAAAACTTATGGTGGTAAAGCAAAAAGGTATTTAGAGGGAACTTTGCACCTTCAAACTTATATGTTTGATTTACGAACACTTAAGAACTAATTAAATGCATAATAATTAAAATGTTATGAAAAATAGATTACTCCCTTTATTTTTTGTTTTAGGAATTTACGCTGCACATTCGCAGGTAGGTATTGGAACAAAAAATCCTAGCTCTTCTGCTCAGTTGGAAATTACTGATCCAGACCATAAAAGAGGGCTCTTGATTCCGACAGCTGCGTTAACAAGCAGTACGGATACCACTACCATTATCAAAAACAATTCAGGTAGACAACAACCATATGATGACAGGTTATTGGTTTTTAATACTGCTACTAATGCAGATATTACACCAGGTTACTACTATTGGTTTGTCGACAAATGGTTAAGATTAGGTACTTCAGGTGATTCTGGATACGGAACAACCGGAATTGCTGGCGGAAACGGTCTGCCTGGAACTCAGGGGCTTCCTGGTGAAATCAAAATGTATATCGATAATACGACTGGTATTGTGTATGTACGTGATCCTAAAGATACTTCTAAATGGATTCCATTAAACGGAAAAGATGGTAAGGACGGAATTGCAGGAGCTCCGGGCTTAGCTGCGGGACCTGGTGAGCCTGGTCAAAACGGAGCTCCGGGAGAGGGAGTTACTACATGGATTGATTCTACCACAGGAACTATCTATATTAAAGATACTACCACTGGAGACTGGGTAAAAATCAATGGTAACGATGGAAAAGACGGCTTGCCTGGCGGACCAGGCGTACCAGGAAAAGATGCTACACCTGCAGAAGGGGTTTCAATCTGGGTGGATACCAATACAAAAATTGTATATATAAAAGATCCTGCTTCAGGAGCATGGATTCAGATCAGCGGTAACAACGGAAAAGACGGATTAGACGGTTCTAATGGTATCACTGGCGGACAGGGTGTGCGTGGTACAAAGGGTATTGATGGCGAAAA
>NZ_LVEN01000010.1 GCF_001686925.1 Flavobacterium piscis | reverse complement strand
ACCTGCAAAATGGAACCTTGTTGGGAATCCGTATCCTTCTGCCCTGGATGCCACTAAATTTATTCAGGCCAATACAGCAGGACCCAACCCAACTATTGTGGGTACAGTATATTTCTGGACACACAATACTGCCCCTGCAGTTATAGATCCTAGTAAGCCTAATATATACGCTTATACAAGTAACGACTATGCTGTTTTCAATTTATCAGGAAGCGTGGCGACCCGTGAGGCGATATCAGATCCAACAGCAAACCCAACCGACAATATTCCAACAGGAAACATTGCCTCAGGACAGGGATTTTTCGTAAAAGTACTGACAGACACTCCAATTAAATTTACCAATATCATGAGGGTGGCCACTGCCGGAAATTCGCAGTTTTTTAAGACAGACAAAACTACCGGGGTAAGAGATCGTTTGTGGTTAAATTTCAAAAATGCAAAAGGAGCTTTCAAACAAGTCCTGATTGGTTATTTTGATGAAGCAACCAATAGTTTCGATAATAACTATGATGCCACTACCTTAAACGGTAATCCTTACGTGGATTTTTACAGTGTAAATGAAACTAAAAAACTAACCATCCAGGGACGTGCACTGCCATTTGAGAACAGTGATCTGATTCCTCTTGGATACAGATCAACAATTGATGGGGAGTTTACCATTGCGATAGACCATACAGAAGGAATATTAGACGGGCAAACTATTTATCTTGAGGATAAAAAAACAGGGGTCATTCATAATTTAAATACAAGCGACTATAATTTTATTGCTGAAACAGGCACCGTTACAGATCGTTTTGTACTGCGTTACACCAATAAAACATTAGGCACAGGCGATTTCGAAAATAGCCCGGACGGTATTTTAGTTTCGGTAAAGAACAAAGTTATCAATATCCTTTCATCAAAAGAAAACATAAAAGAAGTTACCATTTTTGATATTACAGGAAAATTGCTTTACAGCAAAAATAAAGTATCAAATACCGAACTTCAGATTCAAAACCTGCCATCAGGCAATCAGGTTTTGATGGTAAAAATAACTTTAGAAAATGATGCTTTGGTGACAAGGAAAATCATATTTCAATAATATATAAATTGAGTTCCAATAAAAAACCATTCGCTAAGCGAATGGTTTTTTTATTTATAAATATCACTAAAAGTGGGTATTGTATTATTTTTTAATAATGAATAAATTGCAGTTTTTTCTTTCAAATCATAACAACTCAATTCTTTTATTTTGATTAAAAATGTACTTTTGCGACTCGTTTTTATCGTTTTCTTTATTAATTCAGGATTACATGCACAACAAGGAAAAGTAGATGTCAATTTTAATTTACCTGACAATGGATTAAATGGTGATGGATTCGATAAACCAGTGCGAACTTTATCTTTACAATCAGATGGTAAACTTATTGTTGGCGGCGAATATTTAAATCTTAATGGTATCCCGGTTTCTTATTTAAGTCGTCTGGAATTAGACGGTACTATTGATGCTAGTTTTAATACCGGAACAGGTTTTAATGGAAAAGTCTATGATTCGTATCTTCAGGATGATGGAAAAATAATTATAGCGGGAAGTTTTTCTGTTTTCAACGGAAGCAATACGGGAAGGCTTATTCGTTTAAATCAAGATGGTTCTCAAGATACAACACTTAATACATCCATAGGGGCAACTACTGGAATTATTTACAAAGTCTGTCCTCAACCCGATGGAAAAATTATAATCGTTGGAAGTTTTACAAAATACAATAATAGCACTGTAAACAGAATTGCCCGCATTCTTCCCAATGGAACATTAGATACATCTTTTTTAACAGGGAAAGGTTCTGCCTTAAATATTACAAATGCTGAAGTTTTAGCAGATGGAAAGATAATATTGTCCGGAAATTTTACAGAATTTAATGGAGTTTCGGCAAATAAAATTGTTCGGTTAAATCCTGATGGCAGCATTGATACTAGTTTTAATATGGGAACAGGTTTTAATGATGATATAAATGCTATGGTACTGCAACCCGACGGCAAGATTATTTTAGGAGGAAAGTTTACAAGTTATAATAGTACTACGGCAAATAGAATTATTCGTATTAATGAAGATGGAACTCCTGATACTAACTTTTTGTGCGGAACAGGATTTTCAGGAGATGCCATCCAAACGATCAAAATAGATAGTTTTGGTAATATTATGGTGGGTGGTTCTTTTACCGGGTCTTATGACAATAAAGTGGTAAACCGGATTGTGTTTTTAAATTCAAACGGTACTTTAAAAACAGATTTTGATACAGGTTCAGGGCCAGGATCTGCATCTGTTTATGCTTTAGCAAATGCTTCTGATGGATCCTGGTATATTGGAGGTTCATTTTCGATTTTTGATGGTCAAAATCAAGGCCGGCTAGTAAAAGTAAATCCAGATGGGGAACATGATACAGGATATTTAGCTTCTGGAGTTGGCTTTGATAATACTGTTCAGAAAGTTTTGCCTTTAGATGATAAAAAAACGATGGTATTTGGAAACTTTACTAAATTCAACGGTGTTCTGGCCTCAAGAATTGTTCGGCTTTTAGAAAACGGTTTAGCTGATGAAAGTTTTAATTCCGGGGAAACAGGGGCCAATAATTTAATAAAAACCGCTGTTTTACAATCTGATAATAAAATTATTTTAGGAGGCAGTTTTACAAAATATAATGGAAGAACTTGTAACCGACTTGTTCGAATTTTACCTGATGGCGAAATTGACAATACATTTAATATAGGTTCGGGAGTCAAAGCTCAGGTATATGCATTGTGCATGCAGGGCAATAAAGTAATTGTAGCAGGAAATTTCACCACCTATAATGATACACCGACCGGAAGAATAGTAAGATTACTAGAAGATGGTTCATGTGATCCGGATTTTAATGCAGGGCTTGGCGCCGATGCTATAGTTGAAACTGTTGTAACTCAGCCTGACGGAAAGATTCTGGTTGCAGGAAGGTTTAACACCTTTGCGGGTCAGTCATTTTCTCGTTTAGTTCGATTAAATTATGATGGTACTATTGATTCTGATTTCCATATTGGAGATGGTTTTGACAAATTTATATATGCAATAGCTTTACAATCTGATAATAAAATAATTATTGGAGGCTCTTTTACAACCTATAATGGCATTTCTCAAAAGCGAATTTTAAGATTGAATACGAATGGCAGTTTAGATACTACTTTTGAATCCGGTACAGGTTTTAGTAATGCAGATGTTTTGAGTCTTTTAGTTCAGCCTGATGATCGTATTTTGGTTGCAGGAAGTTTTTCAGGAAGTTATAAAAGTTATGCTTCTTTGCGGTTGATCCGATTATTAAAATCAGGTAACTATGATCCTTCTTTTCAGACAGTGGTAAATGGTAAGATTAACACAATGTGTTTTACATCAGATCAAAAACTAATGGTTGGAGGAGATTTTAATTCGATTTCTGGAGTTTCAAAACATAGAATTGCTCTTTTAAGACTCTGTCTGGAAGCAACAATCTGGAACGGCACTTCCTGGTCTAATGGTTTTCCATCCGGTGGAAAAGAACTTCTATTTAAAGAAAATTATCCAAATCTAACAACAGCTAACGTTTGTAGTTGTACTATTGAAAAAGGAAAGACAGTAACGCTTTTAAGTGACAACACTTTAGGAATTACGTTCGATTATTCAGGGTTAGGTACTTTGGTTTTAAATGATACAGCAAGTTTGTATCAGGACGATGATGAAATGGTTAATACAGGAATCGTTCATGCTAAAAGAAAGTCATCACCTATTGTAAAATTCGATTTTACTTATTGGTCATCTCCTGTTGAAAATCAAAAATTAATTGATGTTTCTCCAAATTCAGCATCACAGTGGTTTTTTTCCTATGATGAATTATCAAAAAGCTGGAAATGGGGAGATCCGCTAAATAGTAACATGAATTTAGGGCGAGGATACAGTATTATTGCCCCTGAAGATTTTTCGAATACAGTTCCACAAAAATATGAGGCAACATTTAAAGGAATCCCTAATAACGGAAAGATAACTTTAGATTTAGGCATCGGAAATACTTTTAGTTTAATTGGAAATCCTTATCCATCAGCCCTTAATGCCGATGTATTCCTAAATAAAAATTCGTCGAATATAAAAGGAACACTTTATTTTTGGACACATAATACACCAATTACTGATAATAAATATACCTCGAATGATTACGCTGTATATAATTTATTGGGTGGGGTAGGCACCAAAGCAATTTCCTCAGGAATGAATGAGACTATTCCGGACGGGACAATTGCTTCCGGACAGGGATTTTTTGTAAAAAGTAAAGATGTTTATACTATAGAATTTGACAATAGCATGCGAATTAAAGCAGGTAATTCGGTCTTTTTTAAACAGACTGACAAACAAATGAATAGTACATTTGAAAAACATAGAATATGGCTGAATTTTGAAAATAAAGAAGGTGTCTTTAAACAAATATTGTTAGGATATGCACAAGGAGCAACAAACTTTTATGATGAAAATTTTGATGCCGAAACTTTTAACGGAAATCAATTCGCTGATTTTTATAGCTTAACTGAAGATAAAAAATTAGTCATTCAGGGACGTGCGTTACCATTTACAGATACAGATACAATTTCGTTAGGTTATCGTACAGCAATCGCAGGCAATTATACAATTTCAATAGATCATGCTGACGGTAATTTAAGTGCTCAGTCTGTTTATGTCGAAGATAAAATAACGGAAAAAATTCACGACTTAACAAAGAGTAATTACAATTTTGCAACTGCAGCGGGAACTTTTACAGATCGATTTGTTGTAAGATACACGGATAAAACATTATCAACCGGAGATTTTGAGAATCTGGAAAACCATATTTTAATTTTATTAAAAAACAAAGCTATCACTATAGTTTCATCAAAAGAAAATATAAAAGAAGTTATGATTTATGATGTTTCCGGAAAGCTGCTTTATAATAAAAAGAAAGTAGGAAATACAGCACTTCAAATTCAAAACCTGCAATCAGGCAATCAGGTCCTGCTGGTAAAAGTAGTTTTACAAAATGATTTTACAACAACAAAAAAAATGCTATTTTAAAACAAAAAAGCAGTTGTCATCAATAGTAAAACTGCTTTTTTATTCAAATTTTTAGGCACTTTTCCTCAAGTTTTCATGAGTATTCGTAATTGCTTTTTCATTCTTATAATCAATCCATTTTTGCCCTTTAAATTTTCGCATCAAAATATCAAAATGGCGCATGATAAAAACATTGTATGCTGCCTTTGAAAGATTCGTTATATTTTTAGGGAAAGAACGTAAACTCATCGAAAATCCAGGAGTTAAATATTTCATATAATGCCAATAACCTTCGGGCATGTATAAAACTTCACCATGTTTGAGATTGGTGATGTAACCTTCGGCATTTTTTAGCGCGGGAAACTTTTCATAATCCGGATTGTCAAAATCAATGTCTTCTCTTGAAATCAAGGCATGCGGAACTTTGTACATATATTTTGACTGATCAGGAGCAAAAATCATACATTGTTTTTCGCCATGAAAATGAAAATGCAGAATATTCGAATAATCAATATCATAATGCATGAATACTTTCGAGTTTTCTCCGCCAAAAAAAAGCATTGGCATTTGCTTTACTAATTTTAAACCAATATCCGGCCATAAAAAGTCATCCTTTAATGTGGGAACTTCCTTCATTAAATTATAAAGAAAGATGCGATAATTGGTAGGCTTAGATTCTAATAAATTGATATAGTCGCTCATTTTCATTTTAGTATGCGCTTCATTAAAGCCATCTTCATGATTTACGGGCCTATTATCGTATAATGGGACAATAGTATCGCCTGCGATTTCTTTGATATAGTGTAGTTTCCATTTATGATAAGCCGGCCAATCTTCGGTTAGCTCTTCAATAACAACTGGAATTTGTTTTTTTACATATTGGGAAATAAAATCAGATTTTGAGATCTTTTTTACCCTTTCGATTTGTGTTAACTTCATCTTTTTAAATAAAAAAATTGCTTATAGCTCTCTGCTACAAGCAATTTAAAAATATTTCTTGAAACTTGTTAACTCTTTTAATTAATTTTTTGATTTGATCGAAGCTTCAAGGTTTCTTTCAATAGTATGTCCGGGTCTCGACCATTTAGGTTTTTCGCCTAAAGGAGCGAATTGAGAGTCAGCTGCTTCAACAGTTTGAGGCTGAGAAACTTTAACAAATGGTTTTTGCGGAATCAATCCTAATAAGTCAAACATTTTCATGTCTTCCTGAACATCAGGGTTTGGTGTTGTCAGCAATTTGTCTCCGGCAAAAATAGAATTTGCACCGGCAAAAAAGCACATTGCCTGTCCTTCGCGGCTCATATTGGTTCTTCCTGCAGACAAACGTACTTGTGTGTCCGGCATTACAATTCGGGTTGTGGCGACCATACGAATCATTTCCCAGATTTCAACAGGTTTTTCTTCTTCCATCGGAGTTCCCTCAACAGCAACTAAAGCATTAATGGGCACAGATTCCGGTTGAGGATTCAATGTCGAAAGTGCTACAAGCATTCCGGCTCTGTCTTCGATGCTTTCTCCCATACCGATAATTCCTCCGCTACAAACCGTAACATTCGTTTTACGAACATTTTCTATTGTTTGCAAACGATCCTCAAAACCACGAGTCGAAATAACATCTTTATAATATTCTTCAGAAGTATCTAAATTATGGTTGTACGCATATAAACCAGCTTCTGCCAAACGCTGTGCCTGATTTTCGGTAATCATACCCAGAGTACAACAAACCTCCATGTCTAGTTTATTAATGGTACGAACCATTTCTAAAACCTGATCAAACTCTTCGCCATCTTTTACATTTCTCCACGCAGCTCCCATACAAACTCGGGACGATCCGCTGGATTTGGCACGTAAAGCTTGTGCTTTTACCTGACTTACACTCATTAAATCATTTCCTTCAACACCTGTGTTGTAACGTGCAGCTTGCGGACAATAACCGCAATCTTCAGGACAGCCACCTGTTTTGATAGAAAGTAAAGTAGAAACCTGAACCACGTTTGGATCGTGTTTTTGCCTGTGTATAGTTGCTGCTTCATACAGCAGGTCCATCATGGGTTTATTATATATGGCGATTATCTCGTCTTTTGTCCAGTTGTGTTTGGTAACGTTCATAGGTTTATTATTTGTTTGGAACTTCAAATGTAATTAAATTGTTCTAATCAAAAATGTGCATTGCCTAAAATGAATATTCTGCATGAAATTTCAAAAAAGAAGCATTCTAAAATCATATAATTATTAAAAAATATGATTTTAGAATGCTTAAATGATTATTTTATTTTGAAATATTAATCGGCTACATATTTGTTGTTCCAATACAGCATCATCATTAATGTCACAATTACCGAAGATGCGACTCCTTCAAATAATAAGCAAATACAATAAGTTGGTACAGAAGGGTTTCCTCCAAACATAAAAGCTTCCGACAGTGTTTGTACGTAGGCATCTCCGCCTCGGGCGTAACTATAAACCAATAATCCAAAAACACTCATCGCTACACCAACCACAGAAGTTGCCATAGCAGAAACGGCATTCGATACAAAATTGGTTTCTCCTTCCTGCAGGTTCATCTTCATTGTTTTATTTACTCCGTAGAATATAAAAAACACATTCAGGGTACGCAAGTAGAATAAATGTGCCAAACCTAATACGTTCATCAATAAAAAATAAATTCCTATACCAAGGAAAATAAGAAAACCGTTGGTTATTTCTTTAGGTAATTTCATAGTGGTTATTTTTAAAGAAGTTAATAGTAAATATTTGATAAACAGATATGTATCAAATTTACTAAAAAAATAACTACGATGATTTAAAAATGGCGAAAAGTATGATTCGACCCCTTTTTTAATTGATACAAAAATGGTTTTAAGTTTCAAAACAGAATAATTTTGGTATTATTTAAGTCTGCTTAACTTGGTGAAACTTGTAGATTTTTAGAGCTATATTTAATAATCAACTTAAAATTTTGTATTTTTGATTGATGAGCAATAAAGTGCAAATAGAGCAAAGTTTTATTATTGACAAATTAACGGATTCTATTTTAAATACAATTTCCGGTGATAGTTTCCAAACTGAAGTGAGTCGCATTACGAGTGTTGATTTGAAAAATATAATAAAGAAGAATGGATGGAATTTTAATTGGAAATCTGAATTTAACGATATAAAAAAGGAAGTATACAAACTTACAATTGTAAATAATTCCAATATAATTCAAGGGGCATTAAGTATAACAATCGAAGAGGATCATGTTTATATGAATCTCTTAGAAAGTTCTCCTTTTAATGTTGGTAAAAATAAACTTTATGAAGGAGTTTCAGGAAATTTAGTTGCATTTGCCTGTAAAGTTTCATTTCAAAAAGGATTTGATGGATTCGTTGCATTTACCGCCAAAACAAATTTGATTAAACATTATGAGGAAAGTTTAGGAGCTTTTCATTTTAAAAATCAAAGAATGATTATCGAAACTGAAGCATCAAAAAAATTAGTGAAAAAGTATTTTAAATCATAAAAATATGAGCTTTATAAAAGAACCCAAAGGTGTTGATTTTATTATACAAAGTCCGCCTTTAACAGAAAAAGAAAAAATCGAGATCAGTGAATTTATAGCTAGTAGAAAGGCTAAAAGAAATATTGAATCAAAAATTTCTAAACCTAAGGTGATTACTGCAAAATAAATAGGATATAAAAGGTCTTTTTAAAGCTTATTTACAAAAGCCAAAGCATCTTTTTTATCCTGATTTAATTGGGCTTTAAGCAAATCCAATGAACCAAATTTTTGTTCTTCGCGAAGATATTGTAGTAATGAAACTTCAATTTTTTGACCATAGATATCAGCATCAAAGTCAAACAGGTTAACTTCGATAGTTTGGCTTTGTCCATTCACAGTTGGGTTATAACCAATATTCATCATTCCAAAAACTTCTTTTTCGTTTATTAAAGCTTTCACTACATAAACACCAACTTTTGGAATTAGCTTATATTCTTCTTCTATTTTAATGTTTGCTGTAGGGAAACCAATTGTTCTTCCTAACTGTTTTCCTTTTACAACTTCGCCCGTTAAAAAATAAGAATATCCCAAATATTCATTGGCCAAATCCATGTTTCCTTCGTTTAAAGCTTTCCTGATTTTAGTCGAACTTACAGAGACATCCTGAATTTCCTGAGCCGAAATTTGTTCGACTTCGAAACCGTATTCAGTCCCAAAAGCAATGAGATCATCAATATTGGCGGTTCTATTTCTTCCAAAACGGTGATCGTGACCAATAATTATTTTCTGAATATGAAATTGATCTACCAAAATAGAATGTACAAACTCTTCGGCGGTTAATCTTGAGAAACTTTCGTTAAACGGATGAATAACAAGATTTTCGATTCCTGTTGCTTCCAGAAGTTTTGTTTTTTCAGCAATAGTATTCAAAAGTTTTATTTCTGATTTTTCCTGCAAAACCATTCTTGGATGCGGAAAAAAAGTAAGCACTAAACTTTCGTATTTTCCGTTTTCAGTATTTTGAGTAATTCGTTCAAGAATTTTTTTATGACCAATATGTACGCCGTCAAAGGTGCCAAGAGTTAAAATTGTTTTCTTGGTTGACTGAAAATCGTTTATAGAATGAAAGAGCTTCAAAACAAATAATTTAAGATGGTGCAAATTTATACTATCTATTTTAAATTTTATGCTAAGCCCAATTGATTTTTAATGACAATCAGGCTATTTTATATAAAATATAACAACTTGTCGACTAAAAAGCATTAATTGTCGCAGATATGTAAGAGTTTCATTTAATTCACTTAATTTTGATTATTCAATTATCATTTGGGTATGAAAAAAAAATTACTTCTTTTATTGTTTATTTTTTGTTGTGTAAATATTCATGCGCAAAGTGATAATTTGTGGCAAAAAGTAAGCTCGGCTTCTGTGAGTAAAAGGATAAATTCAGCTAATTCTGAAAGACTTTACTATAAACTTAATGCCGATTTTTTAAAATCAAAACTTTCCGGTACAACAACTCCTTCATCAAAAAAGAGCACAACAGAAATTACAATACCAAATTCTAATGGCGTTCTGGAAAGATTTACAGTATGGGAATCTTCTAATTTTGAACCTGAACTACAGGCAAAATATCCTGAGATAAGAGCCTACGAAGGAATAGGTATAGACGATAAATCGGCCAAAATTCATTTTAGTGTTGCACCAATTGGCGTTCAAACCATGGTGTTTCGTTCTGAGAAACCTTCTGAATATATTGAACAAAATCCTGAAGACAAATCCGGATATGTTTTATTTACTAAAAACGATATGCCGGCTACAGCACGATTAGAGTGTAAAACGACAAATGAAATTTTGAATGTAAATAATTCGTCAAAAACAGCAAAATCCGCGGCAAATAATAAAGTTTTCAAAACCTTGCGCTTAGCAATTTCCTGCACAGGAGAATATACCGCTTACTTTGGCGGAACTGTTGAGGGTGCATTAGCAGGAATGAATGCTACTATGACCAGAGTTAATGCTGTTTTTAATAGAGATCTAGCTGTAAAATTGATGTTAATTGCCAATACAAATGCAGTTATTTATACCAATGCTGCAACAGACCCATATTCTGATGCTGCCAAAGGTACATCCGAAGATCAATCAGACGGTAATGATTATTGGAGCAAAGAAGTTCAGAGTACATTAACAACCGTTATTGGCGACGCAAATTATGATATAGGACATTTGTTTGGTGCATCGGGAGGCGGTGGTAATGCAGCTTGTATAGGTTGCGTTTGCAATAGTCCAACAGCATCAAATGTTATTGGTAAAGGAAGCGGATATACCTCGCCATCTAACAATAAACCTCAGGGAGATACTTTTGATATTGATTTTGTGGCCCACGAAATGGGACATCAATTAGGTGCCAATCATACTTTTTCTTTTGATGGTACCGAAAGAACAGGCATGAATGTAGAACCAGGAAGCGGATCTACGATTATGGGTTATGCTGGTATAACGAATTATGATGTTCAGGACAATTCAGACGATTATTTTGCTTATACCAGTATTTGGCAAATTCAGAGCAATCTTGCTACAAAAAGTTGTCCTGCTAATACTGCCATAGCCAATAATCCGCCCGCAATTAGTGCTGGTTCAGACTATACAATTCCAATAAGTACACCTTTTATTTTAACAGGTTCGGGTAGTGGTGCTACTTTTACATGGGAACAATTTGACAGTGCAATATCATCATCAACGGCCAATAGTAATAGTGTTGCTTATCCCACAAAACCTGACGGGCCATTGTTTAGATCTCTAATGCCGTCTAGTTCTCCGGTGCGTTATATGCCGACTTTAAGTACTGTTTTAGGAAATAAATTAACTACAACCTGGGAATCTGTTTCATCTATTGCAAGAACATTGCATTTTACTTTGACAACAAGAGATAATGGAGCTCAGGGACTCGCGCAAACAAATAGTGATGAAATGGTAGTAAATGTAGTGGCGAATGCCGGCCCGTTTGCAGTAACTTCCCAAAATAGCAATGATGTAAGCTGGCAAATAGGATCATTTCAAACTATAACGTGGAGTGTTAATAATACCAATACTTTGCAAGGTTCTTCAAGTGTAAACATCAAATTGTCTACAGATGGCGGATTAACATATCCTGTCATTCTGGCTTCAAATACACCAAATGATGGTACTCAGTCTGTTCAAATTCCAACAAGTGTAGAAGCTTCAACAAATTGCAGGGTTTTGGTTGAACCAACAGCGAATATTTATTATGCCATAAATAGCCAGCCTTTTGCAGTAGGATATACCTCTGCGACAAGTTGTGATTCTTATAGTTTTGGAAACGCTTTTGATATTCCTTTTGGAGCCACTTTTACGACAAGAACTGTAAATGTGCCCGCGTCGACAGGAAAAGTTTCTGATGTAAATGTGATGGTGAATTTTACACATGAAAGAATTTCTGATGTCGAAATTCAACTAGTAAGCCCACAAGGAACAACCGTTAATTTATATAACAATAAAAGCTGCGGAGGAATACAGTCTACTTTAGACTTGCAGTATGACGATGCAGGAGTTCCATTAGATTGTTCTAAAATAACCAGCCAGATTGTTATTCCGGTAAATTTGTTAAGTGTATTTAACGGGCAAGATCCTAAAGGTACCTGGACTTTTAAAGTTCGTGATGCAGTTACAGGCAGGTTCGGGAAAATAAATTCGGCATCGGTAAATATTTGCAATCAAACTTTTACTCTGGGAGAACCCAGTCAGGAAAAAATAGATTTTGCACTCTATCCAAATCCAACCAGAGGAAATTTTACCATTCAGCTGGAAAGTGATTCTTTGCAGAGAATTGAGGTTTTTGTACATGATATTGCAGGTCAAAAAGTCTATTATAATTCTTTTGATAAAACGCATCATTTTAACCAAAACATCGATCTAACAAATCTTTCTGCCGGAATGTATTTTGTAACAACTATTAATGGAGATGACAGAACAGTGAAGAAACTGATTGTTTACTAACTTTTAAATAAATTCCAAAAAATAAATTCCAAATTCCAATAACTATAAGTTGGAATTTGGAATTTATTTTTTGGAATTTCCTCAAAAGATCAAGTTTGGAATTTCCAGTAAGGTTTGGAATTTGGGATTTTATCCCCATGTTTCGGGATTGGAATTTCCCGCTAAGAGTGTGCCATCGCCATACAAACGATACTAATTTTGGCTCCGGGAATTTTTAATAAAGCTTTTGAGCAGGCTTCGAGAGTGGCTCCGGTTGTTAAAACATCGTCTACAATTAAGAAATGTTTGTTTTGATTTTCTGCTGTAAAATGCACATCAAAAATATTTTCGATATTTTCAGATCTTCCAATGAGGTTCTTTTTTGATTGTGTTTTCGAATATTTTTTTCGATATAAAAGAGTATCATTATAGTTAATCTTTAAACCTTTGGCTAAAGCCTTGCCAAAAGTTGTAACCTGATTATAGCCGCGTTCCCTGAATTTTTTAGGATGCAACGGAACAGGGATTACAACGTCAAAAGGAGTTTCTAAAATGAGTTCCTTTAAATCTTCCATATACCAATTTCCTAAAACGGTTCCAATCTCTTCGTGACCTTTGTATTTTAGGTTGTGAATAAGTTCCTGAACAATTCCTTTTTTGTTAAAATACAAAATTGCCGATGCGTGTTCGATAGCAATTTTACCATAAAATTTCTTGACCGCTTCATTTTTTGGATCTAAATGATATTGGGTAAGAGGCAATTCGTGACGACAATTGGTACAAAATACAGTTTCGTTGGTGATCAAAATAGTATGACATCCGGCACAAACTTTAGGGAAAAACAGGTCAATAATATAATTAAACACAAATAGAAAGAATTTAGTTACAAAAATAACGAAATCAATCTCTCAATCTTTATATTTTTTCTTTTTTTTAAACGTACTTTTTATATTTTTGCATCACTATGGCAAAACAAGAAGATATATTTAAGAATGTGGTTTCGCACGCAAAAGAGTACGGATTTATTTTTCCGTCAAGCGAAGTATACGACGGATTGAGTGCAGTGTATGATTATGCACAAAATGGTGTCGAGTTAAAAAAGAATATCCGTGAATATTGGTGGAAATCAATGGTTCAGATGAATGAGAATATTGTGGGCCTTGATGCTGCAATATTGATGCATCCAACAACCTGGAAAGCTTCAGGCCACGTTGATGCTTTTAATGATCCGTTGATTGATAATAAAGATTCAAAGAAAAGATATAGAGCTGACGTTTTAGTTGAAGATCATGCTGAAAAGATCAATCAAAAAGCTCAAAAAGAAATCGAAAAAGCGAGAGCTCGTTTTGGCGATGCATTTAATGAAGAAGAATTTATTACCACAAATGCACGTGTTGTAGAATATCTTTCAAAGTATAAAGAAATTTTATCAAGGCTTGCAAAAGGTATGACTGATGATCTTCAGGATGTAAAAGCTTTGATCGAAGAATTAGAAATTGCTGATCCTGAAACCGGTTCAAGAAACTGGACAGACGTAAAGCAATTCAACCTAATGTTCGGAACTAAACTGGGAGCTTCTGCAGATTCTGCAATGGATTTGTATTTACGTCCGGAAACAGCTCAGGGTATTTTTGTAAATTTCCTGAACGTTCAAAAATCAGGTCGTATGAAAATTCCTTTTGGAATTGCTCAAACCGGTAAAGCCTTCAGAAACGAAATTGTTGCAAGACAATTTATTTTCCGTATGCGTGAATTCGAACAAATGGAAATGCAATTTTTTGTACGTCCGGGTGAAGAAATGAAATGGTACCACCATTGGAAAGAAACACGTTTAAACTGGCACTTGTCTTTAGGATTAGGAAAAGATAATTACCGTTTTCACGATCATGAAAAATTAGCACATTACGCAAACGCTGCGGCTGATATTGAGTTTAATTTCCCTTTTGGTTTTAAAGAATTAGAAGGAATTCACTCTCGTACTGATTTTGACTTAAAAGCACACGAACAATATTCTGGTAGAAAATTACAATATTTTGATCCGGAACTAAATGAAAATTACGTGCCATACGTAGTAGAAACTTCAGTTGGTTTAGATCGTATGTTTTTGGCTGTTTTTGCAACTTCATTACAAGAAGAAACTCTTGAAGATGGTTCTACAAGAACGGTTCTAAAATTACCATCAGTTTTAGCACCAACAAAAGTGGCTATTTTGCCATTGGTTAAAAAAGACGGATTGCCGGATATCGCCAGAAAAATCATTGATGATTTAAAATGGGATTTCAGTGTGGCTTATGATGAAAAAGATGCTGTAGGACGTCGTTACAGAAGACAAGATGCTCTTGGAACTCCGTTTTGTGTAACAGTTGATCACCAAACAATCGAAGACGAAACAGTAACAATTCGTCATAGAGATACAATGAAACAGGATCGTGTAAAAATTTCTGAATTGAAAGACATTATCGAGAATGAAGTTTCTATGAAAAACTGGTTGATGAAAATGTAATTTTCTTAAATCAATACTATAATAAATCCCAAATTCCGTACAGGAATTTGGGATTTTTTTAATTTTACAAATGCAGTTCGTCGGACTTTTTTGCATTTCACCTATATGTGTTAACATTTGTTTGTAATGTATTAACAATGAAATAGTAAAATAACTGAAATTCGTATTTTTAATTGCGGATAAAACACTAAAAATAAATTTTTTCAAAAGTATTGATGAAACTACTGGGATAGTTGTCGGGGATTCATGAAAAATCAACAAAAACTGATATTGAAAAAGTATTCGTATATTATTATTGACGATGATGCTGAAAGTATTTTGAAAACCAGAGCAATTGCCGAAGGTTTTTCAGAATTAACTTTTATGGCTTCGGCTACGAATTATCAGGACGGTTTGTATTTAGTGTTACAACACCGGCCTTCGATTGTTTTTTTAGAAATTGATCCTTTGGACATATCCAGCAATTTATCGCTTGCTTTTATAAACGAGCTTTACAGATTCCTGCCACTTATTCCCAAAATAATAATTACTACCCCAAAAAAAGAGCTTGCTTTTGAAGCCATTCAGTACAATGTTTTTGATTATATCCTGAAGCCTCTTCGCGCAATAGACGTTTTAAGAACAATTTTAAAATTGGATAAAACGATTCACGAAACGAATGTAGCAGAAATAAGAAACGAAATTACCTCTTCTGCACTTCCTTTTATACAAAAGCCGCAAAAGATAGAGACTCCTCTTATTATATGCATTAAGTCATACGGTGACCATCGTTATATGAATGCAGCCGATATTTGCTATTTTCAGGCTGATAATAATTCGACAGATATTTATTTGAATTCAGGCGAAATGATCACCGCCTTTAAAACTTTAAAGCATTTTGAGAGTATTTTGTCGCATCCTTTTATCCGAATTCACAATAGTTATATTATCAACAAAAACTATATAGCAAGAATTCATAACGGAAGCTCAGTTTGTTACATAAAAAATTCGCTAAAAAAGATTCCTTTTTCTAAAACCTACAAATCAAATGTAGATCTAATTATAGCAGATTTTTCTATAGGAAATTACTTAGAAGTCTAAAAATTAGGCATTTACATAAATTTGATACCCATTGACTATCAATTGGGTATGATCTACCATAAACCTGTTTTTTCGTATAAATTTTTTTTGAATTCGGAGTTAGTTTTACACCATGATTCGCACACGGCGATGATTCTCCAAAAACAAAAAAAATCAACATTTAATACCTCAGATTATGAAAAAAGCAGCTTTAACATTCGGATTATTTTCTTTAGTAATGGTAGCAACATCATTCGCTACTCCTGAAACTACAAATTTCTTAGCAGTTTCAGATTCTATTAAAATCGTGCCTATCGATGGAGGTGCTACAGGAAAACAAAAGAAAGGTGATCAAATAGCAAACAATGCAAAACAATTGACTTTTGCCAGCGTTAATCAATCTATCGGAACAGATAAAAAAGTAGACTAAGCTGCAATTTGAATAAATTTATATTAGGCTGTTAATTTTAACAGCCTTTTTTTGTGTCTATAGTTTTACTATTTTTGGTAAAACTCAAAGACACAAATTGAAAAAGCAATGTAAAATAATATTAATTTTATTCTTTGTTCTATTGGCATGTACCAAGAAAAAAGAATCAGATAAAAATATAATTTCCCCCGCAGATAGTCTTCCTACGTATCTTTCGTTAGCAAACGAAAACAATTTGCCTTTACAGATTAAACAAAATTACAGTCAGAAAGCTTTAGCTATCATCTTAAACCAAAAAGATGACTCTCTTAATAAAGCAAACCTTTTTAAAGTCGCCAATCGTTATTACAACATGAGCGATTGGAAATCATACCTTCAAACCACTAAATTAATTCTCGAAAGGGCACAAAAATCTCAGGACTCCGTGCACATTGCCAAAGCCTATATGTACTTAGGTGATTATTATGAATCCCAATCGATTTCTGATAGTGCCTTTATGAATTATTTTAAGGCCGAAAAGCTTTATTTAAAAATAAATGATCAGTACAATTTAGCAAAAACGTTTTTAAATAAAGCAAGCCTGCAATATAACGAGGGTGATTTCTTTGAAAGTGAAATAGGGGTTTTTAAAGCTTTACGCAGTTTAAAAAAACAACAAAAAGTAAACGATCTCTATTATGAAAGCTATAACCTGTTAGGAATATTGTATAATGAAAGAGAAGAATATACAAAGGCATTAGAGTTTCAAAACAAAGCTTTAGCAATTTTAGAAGATAAATCGATACTGGCATTTTATCAATATAAAGCAGCATCACTCAATAATATTGGCTTTATCCATATGAAAATGGGCGATTATAAAAAGGCTAAGTTTTTTTTTGAAAAAGGATTGGCGCAAGAAAATCTTTTTGAAGACAGGGCAAGTTTATACGCTATTCTGCTTGATAACCTGGGATATTCGAAATTCAAATTAAAAGAGCAAGATCAGTTGCCGGAGTTGTTTTATAAATCTTTAAGAATTAGAGACAGTCTTGATCTTACTTCGGGAGTAGTTTCGAGTAAAATTCATTTGTCTGAATATTTTGCTTTTAAAAGAGATACTTTCAAAGCATTTCAGTTTTCAAGACAAGCATTAACTTTGTCCCGTACATCAAATAAGTTTGTTAATACACTAGAAGCGCTCAAACAAATTGCTATAGTCGATCCCAAAAATGCATCGTTATATTCTAGAGAATATATTAAGCTGAACGATAAAATGGTAAAATCAGAACGAAAAATGGGAGAAAAGTTCTCTCGTATTGAATATGAAACCAACGAAATAAAAGATCAAAACTCAAATCTTCAGGAAAAAAATAAAACCCTGATTTATGTTTTTAGTATCTGTACCTTAATAGGTTTGTTTTTTTATGTTTACAAAACGCAACAGGCCAAAAACCGGGAATTACTCTTTAAGCAACAGCAGCAAATAGCAAACGAAGATATTTATAATTTGATGATTTCGCAGCAAAACGATATCGAGCTCATGCGTATTAAAGAAAAGAAAAAAGTAGCGCAGGATTTGCATGATGGCGTTTTAGGGCGAATGTTTGGGGTGCGGATAAGCCTGGATAGTTTAGATAAGATCGATGAGGCGGAGGCAGCTCTAAAAAGAAAAAAATATTTAACAGAACTTAAAAATATTGAGCAGGATATACGTGAAATTTCGCATGATTTAAATCGGGAGAAATCCGAATTAATTAATAATTTTATCGCGATTTTAAACAAATTGTTCGAAGACCAAAAAAACACATATGAAGCAGAATTAATAACCTCTTTCGATTCTAATATCAAATGGGAATTGGTGAGTAATGCCGTTAAAATTAATTTATACAGAATTGTTCAGGAGGCACTTCAAAATTGTAATAAATATGCAAATGCAAACACTATAAAAGTCGAGTTTAAAAGTGAAATAAATCATTTGGTTTTGTCTATTTATGATGATGGAGTTGGTTTTAATGCCAAAAAATCAAAAAATGGTATAGGTTTGCATAACATTCAATATAGAGCTGCAGAATGCAAAGGCACAGTACATTTAAAGTCTGCTCCGCAAGAAGGAACGCTTCTTATAATAAAAGTACCCATAGACCAGAAAATTAACCTACAAAATAGATGACAATTGATTCAAATGCCTCAGACCCTCAATTAATTAAAAAGAACATATTAATTGTCGATGATCATCCTTTTATTATCGAAGGATATAAAAATGCCATAACGCGTTATAATCCTCATCAATATGAATTTTTAATTTCGCAGGCACACGACTGTAAATCAGGTTATGATTTAATCGAAGATGAAAATACACCGCATTTTGATGTCGCATTTTTAGATATTAGTATGCCGGCTTACGAGGAAAAAGATATTTATTCGGGCGAAGATTTAGCAAAGCTAATCCTGAAGAAAATGCCAAGCTGCAAAGTTATTTTACTAACGATGTATACCGAATTATTAAAAATTAAAACCATAATCAGAACCATTCAGCCCAATGGTTTAATTATTAAAAACGATCTCACTTTCGACGAACTGCTTTTTGCCTTTGATAAAGTGATGAAAAATGATAAATATTACAGTCAGTCCGTTCAGAAAATAATCAATCAGTCGCCTCATAATTCTATCGAAATAGATGAATTTGATAAGCAGATTTTATTTCATTTATCAAAAGGAACATCGGTTGAAGATATGCCGCAATATATCCCAATTTCTCAAAATGCAATCGAAAAGCGTAAAGCAAGCCTTAAAGAATTGCTCAAAGTAAAATCAGGTTCTGATGAGGAATTATTGAAAGAAGCAAAGAGTAAAGGATTTCTATAGATAAAATTCCAAAATAAAAAAAATCCAAATTCCAATTGATACTTATATCGTTGGAATTTGGATTTTTTATTTTGGAATTTAAAAGTTTACTCGCTCAAAGCATCCCAACCACGAGCCTTCAAAGGAATTTGAGTGTTGGCGCGTGTAACCAGATTAATTCCTTCGCTTTCGTCTGCCATATGACCAATGATAGAGAAATTAGGATTTCCTTTTATCTTATCAAAGTCATTAATGTCAATGGTAAACAGCAATTCATAATCTTCGCCGCCATTAATAGCAACCGTTGTACTATCAATATTAAACTCTTCGCAAGTCGAAATAAATTGCGGATCGAGCGGAAGTTTATCTTCGTATAAATTACAACCCACTTTTGATTGTTTGCACAAATGAATAATTTCAGATGATAATCCGTCTGAAATATCGATCATCGATGTTGGTTTAATTTCAAGAGCGTGTAATAAAGTACGAACATCTTTTCTTGCTTCAGGTTTTAACTGTCGCTCGATTAAATAGCTGTACATATCAAGATCAGGCTGACTGTTTGGATTCACCTGAAAAACCTGTTTTTCGCGCTCCAAAACCTGCAATCCCATATATGCAGCACCAATGTCACCGGTTACAACAAGTAAATCAGTTTGTTTAGCTCCATTTCTATACACAATTTCATCTGCATCAGCTTCACCAATTGCAGTAATGCTTATAATTAATCCTTTTTGCGATGAGGTAGTGTCGCCGCCAATAACATCAACTTTGTATTCTTTTGCAGCGTGCGTAATCCCCTCAAATAATTCTTCTAAGGCTTCTAACGGAAAACGATTAGAAACAGCCACAGAAACGGTTATTTGCGTTGGTCTGGCATTCATGGCGCAGATATCAGATATATTTACAACAACTGCTTTATATCCTAAGTGTTTTAAAGGCATATAAGCCAAATCAAAATGTACGCCTTCGATCAGTAAATCAGTAGAAACAACTACTTTCTTGTCTTTAAAATCAAGAACCGCAGCATCATCACCTATACTTTTTAAGGTAGATTCCTGAGTAACATCAAAATTTTTGGTTAAATGTTCAATTAAGCCAAACTCGCCTAATTGCGCTATACTGGTACGTTGCGGATTTTTATCTTCGATCATTTTTTTTAAGTTCCAAAGTTTCTAAGGTGCAAAGGTACAAAGGTTTTATCGAATTTAGCCGGAAGTTATTTTCAACCGCCTTATCTCTGCGCAAAGATGCACGGCAAGGCATTTATGTCTATTTAATTTTATGTTTTGCAAACAACATTTTTTTCGGATCTTTAAGAGATATTAAAAAGAGAAAAAATGAAAATATTCGATATAGTAACCTTAACCGTAAATCCTTCGGTAGACAAAAGTACCCATTTTTCTGGCCTGATTGCCGAGCAGAAAATACGATGCGCAACACCACAATTCGACGCAGGCGGAGGCGGAATAAATGTTTCAAAAGCAATTTCTCGCTTACGCGGAAGTTCACTAGCAGTTTTTACATCAGGCGGACCAGTGGGCGAAATGCTGAAAGATTTAGTAAAACAGGAAAAAGTAGATTTTGAATCAATTGAAACTAAAACGGCAACCAGAGAAAACTTTATAGCTGTTGATGATAATACCAATTCGCAATATCGTTTTGGTTTTACCGGAGATGTTTTAACTGATTCAGAAGTTGAGAAAGTTTTAGCAACCATTTCAAATCTAAAACCAAAATTTCTAGTCGCAAGCGGAAGTTTAAACGAAGGTTTGTCGACTGATTTTTATCAAAAAGTAGCTGAAATTGCCAAAGCATCAAATTCAAAATTAATTATAGATACGTCAGGAGAAGCCTTAAAGAAAGTTTTGGAAACCGGAGCATATCTTATAAAGCCAAACGTGGGTGAACTCGCAAAATTAGTTGGAGTAGAACGCCTTGAAATGGAAGAAGTAAACGAAGCCGCCAAAAAAATTATTGCAAAAGGCGGAGCCGAAATTGTAGCCGTTTCTTTAGGGCCGCAAGGTGCAGTTTTGGTTACGAAAGATCATTATGAATATGTTCCCGCACCAAATGTTGCCAAAAAAAGCACCGTTGGTGCCGGAGACAGTATGGTGGGCGGAATGGTTTGGGCATTGTCTCAAAATAAAAGCCTGAAAGAAGTCATTCGCTGGGGAGTTGCCTGCGGATCTGCCGCAACAATGAATGAAGGAACACAATTGTTTAAATATGAAGATGCACATCGTTTGTTTGAATGGTTGAAAAACAAATAAAGATCCAAGAAAGACATAATTAATCACAATCTATATTGTAGAGGCGCACAGCCGTGCGTCTCACGCACAGTAACCTCATTTTATTCCTCTATTATTTTTTGTTTCTACCTTTTTACACAACGTTATATTGTGATTACGTTGTGTGAGACGCACGGCTGTGCGTCTCTACGTTTGTCAGCAGGAAAAAAAATATTTATTTTTTTTCCTGCTGACAAACCGTTGTCACCGACCCTCAATACTTTTGAAGTATTAAAAATATTTAACTTTAAAATTATGAAAACATTAGCTGCCCAAGTAATTACTCCCGAAGATTTGTTGAAACACTGGCAAGGTCACCGCGCCCTTACTCGTCGTGTAATTGAATTGTTTCCGGAGAAAGATTTCTTTGAATTTTCGATAGGAGGAATGAGAACTTTTTCTAAACTGACAGATGAACTTTTAGCCATTGCAGTTCCGGGACTTAAAGGAATCGTAAATAAAGAAGTTAAACCCTTTAGTGAAGAAGCATCAGAAAAAATGATTTTTAAAGCGCAATATCTTGAAAAATGGGACGAAGCAACTGCTGAAATCAACCAATATTGGGAGAAATTATCAATTGAAGATTTTAATGAAAACTTTAATCTTTTTGGTCAATACGAATTTCCGGTAATCCAGAATATTCTGTATTTTATTGATAACGAAGTACACCACCGCGGACAAGGATATGTGTATCTGAGAGCTTTAAATATTACTCCTCCTTTTTTCTGGGAAAGATAACATTTTTGAAGATTGTCTAAATAAAAAAACTCCTGAGATGAAAGTAAAATTCAGCTTAGGAGTTTTTTTATAACAGTTTTTTTCTGTTGCGTTCGATAAGTTCCAAAACCCGGTCTTTTAATCTTTGAGGTTCTAAAATTTCAGCATAATCACCAAACGTTAAAAACCAACGCGAAAAACCTTCTTCGATATTGCGTGACATGAAGGTCATTTCGATCTCGTCGTCCACTTCTTTTTCAGAAACAAATCCATGATATTTTTGCTCGTATCGAAGATAATTGATGATTTTTTTCGAAGCTAAAATCCGGACTTTCGTCGTCGGAATTGTTTCGTTTTTCTTTAAATAAGTTTCTAGTGAGTCGTGTTCTATTGTAAAATCACAGTCGGTTTTCTGAATTCCCAGAATTCTATCGGTTCTAAATTGGCGGTAATCTTTTCGTAAGTGACAATAACCCAGAAAATACCAATTGTTATGATCATGAAAAACGCCTACAGGCTCAATATTTCTATTACTTGCTTCTTCGGCTTCGAGAGTTTTATAACAAAGTAAAATTTGTTTTTTCTCTGCAATACTTTCAAACAAAACAGCTAAAGTGTTAGGCGAACTGTCATGAAACAAGGGTTCCTGACTCTGCATTAAAATTTTCGACTCAATGTTCGAAAGCCAGTCTTTATCATTACTCCTCAAAACCGATTTCAATTTATACATTGCCGATGCGTAATGAGATCCAAGTGACGGATCTGTAAATTTCTGCATCAATTTTTCGGCAGCAATAAAGCTGCTTACTTCCTCACGGGTAAACATCACGGGAGGCAATCTGTAACCATCCATTAAAGCATAACCTACTCCGGCTTCGCTATAAATAGGAACTCCAGACGCTTCAAGAGTTCGAATATCACGATATATGGTTCTTAAACTCACTTCAAAACGATGGGCTAATTCCTGTGCCTTTACAATTTTTTTAGATTGTAACTGAATAAGAATAGCAATAATCCGGTCAAATCGTTTTGGGGTTTCGTCCATTTTTTCTTTTAATTGAAGATTCAAAGATACAAAGGTTCGAAGTTTTGAAATAAAAAAAGCTGTCCCAAATTGAGACAGCTTTTTTGAAGATTTAAGCGATATAAATCTAGAATCTGTATAAAAGACCAAATTGTGGTTGGTCGAAAATGTTTTCAAATAAATTAATGTTTAAATTAAAAGTATCTGATGATGGTCCATTTTCAGGAGAAACACTGTTATACGCTAGTACATTAGCCAATGTAAAAGTTACCGCAATGTTTTTGGTCACAAAATAATTTAATCCAACAGTGATATCTGCTGTAATACTATTATCAGTGTCATCTTCAATTCCTTCAATTTTAGTCTTATTGCTTCCAAACCCTAAACCTGCTTCAGCAAAAGCTTTAAAACGTTTTTTGTCTAATTCCAAAAAGTAGTATCTTGCAAAAGCACCAACTCCGAATACGTTGGTTTTTGTTTCCGGAACAGTTTCTTCTTTTTCACTAGAATAATTTAGTTTTGCTCCCACAGCAAATTTGTCATTTAGTAAATACCCGAATTTTGGACTAAATCCATAATAATCGGTTTCTCCACCTGTACTAATTTTGATCGAACCCTCTAGAAACATATCGCCTTTTTCAAAAGTTATACCTTTTGCAGAGTTTGTTTCAGCGTCTACTTCGTCTTGTTGTGCATTCGCGAAGGAAAAAGTTAACATTGATAAAATAATAAAAAATCTAGTTTTCATAATAATTGCTTTTAAAAGTTGTAAGATTAAAATTATGTTTTTAGAATTAAATCCTTTGCAAAAGCAATCAATTGCATTAAAAATGAAGTTATTGAGTTAATAATCTTACTTTTTTATAAGTATTTACGTGTTTATTTTTAGGTTTTTATTATGATTTAATTAGTATTAATGAGTGAGAATTGGAGTGTAATCTTGGTAAAACAGGGCTTTTTTGGAGCAAAAAAATAAAGTTTTTAGAGTTTGAAAGTTTAAAATTTATACAATATCCGCAACGCGTATCGTAGAGGCGCATAACATTGCGTCTACTCAATCTATCTCAATTTCGTAAAAAAAGTATATTAGTTGTCGGTAAACTTTGCGGAAGACGCAATGCTGTGCGCCTCTACGATATGCGTTGTGTTATATTGTGGATGTATTTTGAAATTTATGTAGAAAAAATAAAACAACAAAAAACCCGACAACTTTCGTTATCGGGTTTAATCTATATTCTTTATTCTAGAAAAAAATCTAATCGTTAAGTTTCAAAACAGCCATAAAAGCTTCCTGAGGAATCTCAACATTTCCTACTTGTCTCATACGTTTTTTACCTTTTTTCTGTTTCTCTAGTAATTTACGCTTACGCGAAATATCACCACCATAACATTTTGCGGTAACGTCCTTACGAAGCGCTTTAATCGTTTCACGAGCAATAATTTTTGCTCCAATTGCTGCCTGAATCGGAATATCAAATTGTTGTCTTGGGATTAACTCGCGTAATTTCTCGGTCATTTTTTTACCGATGTTGTAAGCGTTGTCTTCGTGAATCAAAGCTGAAAGAGCATCAACCGTTTGAGCGTTCAAAAGAACATCCAGTTTTACCAGTTTCGAAGTTCTCATTCCAATAGGAGAGTAATCAAAAGAAGCGTAACCTTTAGAAACTGTTTTTAGGCGATCGTAAAAATCGAATACAATTTCGGCCAATGGCATGTCAAAATTCAATTCAACACGTTCTGTTGTCAAATAAGTTTGATTCGTAATTTGACCACGTTTTTCGATACATAGACTCATTACGTTTCCAACGAAATCAGATTTTGTAATGATGGTTGCTTTAATATATGGCTCTTCAACTCGATCTAAACGAGAAGGTTCCGGTAAGTCAGAAGGGTTGTTTACAACAAATGGAACTTCTGGTTCTTTTTTGGTGTAAGCCAAATACGAAACGTTAGGAACTGTAGTAATTACGGTCATGTCGAACTCACGCTCTAAACGTTCCTGGATAATTTCCATGTGCAGCATTCCTAAGAATCCACAACGGAAACCAAATCCTAACGCTGCAGAGCTTTCAGGAGTAAAAACTAGCGAAGCATCATTTAGCTGCAGTTTTTCCATAGAAGAACGCAAATCTTCGTAATCTTCTGTATCTACGGGATAAATTCCGGCGAAAACCATTGGTTTTACATCCTCAAAACCCGTAATCATATTAGTCGTAGGCGTTTTAGCATCTGTTAGTGTATCACCAACTTTTACTTCTTTGGCTTCTTTAATTCCTGAAATCAAATAACCAACATCACCAGCAGAAATTACATTTTTAGGAACCTGATTTAGTTTTAAGGTTCCAATTTCGTCAGCAAAATATTCATTGCCTGTAGCCATGAATTTAATTTTTTGCCCTTTTCTAATTTCTCCGTTTTTTACACGGAAAATAACTTCAATTCCACGAAACGGATTATAATGTGAATCAAAAATCAAAGCTTGTAAAGGCTCATCAACATTTCCTGACGGAGGCGGAATTTTTTCGATAATGGCAGCTAAGATATTCTCAACACCAAAACCTGTTTTTCCGGAAGCATGAATAATATCTTCTAATTTGCAACCTAATAAATCGATAATATCGTCACTAACCTCTTCAGGATTAGCACTTGGTAAATCGACTTTATTCAAAACCGGAATAATTTCCAGGTCATTTTCTAAAGCAAGGTATAAGTTAGAAATCGTTTGTGCCTGAATACTTTGTGCAGCATCAACAATCAAAAGCGCGCCTTCGCAAGCTGCAATAGATCGTGAAACTTCGTATGAAAAGTCAACGTGACCAGGAGTGTCAATAAGATTTAAAATATATTCTTCTCCTTTATAGGTATATTCCATCTGAATGGCGTGACTTTTTATGGTAATTCCACGCTCACGTTCCAGATCCATGTTGTCAAGCAATTGAGCTTTTTCTTCACGAGCTGTAACGGTTTGTGTAGCGCCCAATAAGCGGTCTGCCAATGTACTTTTACCGTGGTCAATGTGTGCAATAATGCAAAAGTTACGTATCTTCTTCATTTTATAATATCAATTCTCTATACGAGTTTAAGTAATTCCGGGTATAAATTTGTTCTGTAACAATTGCTTTACAGAGTGTTATTAAGGCGCAAAGATAGCGCAAAGTTTTGGATTCTGGAATGATGATTACTGATTGTTGGAATCTGTAATTTAAAATCAGTTTTAAAACTCAAAATTGAAACCTTTTTCTGTGAGTTTTTTATAGATTTCGGGATCAAATTTATAGAGTTTTGCGGCTCTGTGCGAAACATCTTTCTGTTTTTCGTCAAGTGCGACTAATAATTTCATGTGCAGTATTTTTCTGCGGAAATTTGATTTGTCCAATTCAATTCCTAATATTTCTTCGTAGAGATGCATTAACTGCAAAAGAGTAAATTTCTCCGGCAAAAGATTAAAACCAATTGGTGCCTGACGAACACGATTACGCAATTGCATCAAACTAAATTCGAGAATTTCGTTGTGGTCAAAAATCAAATCCGGAATGTCTTTAATTTTATACCATTTCGCTTCAATTACAGAAATGCTGGCTTTAATGTTATAATCTTCCCGATTAACCAGAGTATAATAACCAACCGTTATAACTCTCGTACTTTTTACACGATCAGGATCTGTAAAAGCTTTTAGCTGTTCGAGGTAAATATTGTCAAGACTTGTAAGTTCATATACTATTCGAAGCGCAGCATTATCAATACTTTCGTCTAAATATAAATCTCCACCAAGAAGCCCCCATTTTCCGGCACTAGCTCCTCCGGCATGTTGTACTAAAAGTACTTCCAGGTTTTTTTTATCGAAAGAAAAAATAACGCAGTCAATCGTGATGCCATGTATAACTGTTTTTTTATCTGCAGCTATATTGGTATTTGTTTCCGAAATATTTTGAGAAGATGAAGAGGCCATTAAAATTCAAAGTTAAATCCTTTTTCCGTCAATTTTTTGTAAATATCAGGATCAAACTTATATAATTTTGCGGCTCTGTGTGAGACATCTTGTTGTTTTTCATCTAAAGCAACCAATAATTTCATGTGAAGAATTTTTCTGCGGAAATTAGATTTATCCATTTCGATTCCCAAAATTTCTTCATATAAATGCATCAATTGTAATAAAGTAAATTTTTCAGGCAAAAGATTAAAACCAAGTGGCGCCTGACGAACTCTGTTTTGCAAATGTTTTAAACTGTAAGCCAGAATTTCATTATGGTCATAAATCAAATCCGGAATACTATTAATTTTATACCATTTAGCATCAGCGGCCGTAAAACCTGCTTTAATATTATAATCTTCTCGTTTTACCAAAGCATAATAACCAATCGTAATAACGCGTCGAAGCGGGAAACGATCGGGATCTCCAAAAGCTTTTAATTGCTCTAAGTAAATATTATCAAGACCAGTAAGTTCGTTCAATAAACGATGTGCGGCATTATCTGTACTTTCTTTTTTATAAATCCATCCTCCCGGAAGTCCCCATTTTCCTTTACTAATACCTTCTCCGTGTTGTACCAATAGTACTTCTAAACTTCCTTTATCAAATCCAAATATGACACAGTCAATCGTGATCGCATTCATTGCGGTTTGTTCACCTTTTAAAGATGAATCGTCGTCTACATTTTTGACCATATGCTACTTAAATTTTAAACAAATTAAATAAATAAAATGTATAGTTGGTTTTATAAATCCTTTATATTTTTTTTAACGAAATAATTTTCTGACAATCAGTTGTTTGTAATTAGTTAGAAAATGCCATTATAAAATTATAATTTCTAAACGGCTGATTGTCAAATCGCTAATTCGTTATTTTTTTGATATTTTTTTATTCTATTTCACTTAATATTTTATTGTATTCATAAAAATGATCCTCTTATTATCAGAATTGGAAAAATATAACCCTAATATTTTGTTAATATAGAAAAAATGTTTTACACTTGTAGTCAAATTAACCATAAGATAAGTTCAGTTTGACTATAAGTTTAAAAATGGACAAATCTATAACTAACTTAAAATACCACCAAATGTTTTTTTTAGGAATTGATTTAGGAAGCTCTTCGATAAAATTATCAGTTTTCGATCCTGAAAAAGGAGTGAATATTGGAGCAGTGAGCGTTCCGGATTTTGAAATGCCAATTATTGCACAACAATTTGGTTGGGCAGAACAAGATCCTGAATCCTGGTGGCAGTATGTTAAAGACGGAATCCAGCAATTAGGCGCAAAATCGCATATTGATTTAAAGAAAATTGCCGGAATTGGAATTGCTTATCAAATGCACGGTTTGGTTTTAACCGATGAAAATTTGAATCCCGTTCGTTCTTCGATTATTTGGTGCGACAGCCGTGCTGCGATTATTGGAGATGAAATTTATGCTAAAATTGGAGCAGAAAATTGCCAAAAACAAATTTTAGGAAGTCCGGGAAATTTTACCGCTTCAAAACTAAAATGGGTAAAAGACAATCAGCCTGAAATTTTCGCAAAAGCAAAATACATGATGCTTCCTGGCGATTTTATTGCGGCGAAATTATCAAAAATAGCTCAAACAAGTACATCAGGATTATCAGAAGCTGCTTTGTGGAATTTCTCTGAAGGAAAACTGGCTACAGAAATCCTTTCTAAAATGGGATTGTCTTCAGATATAGTTCCGGAAATTGTTTCCAATTTTGGAATTCAGGCGACCATTCACCCCGAAATTGCTCAGGAATTAGGATTAAATCCCGATGCTAAAATTACCTACAGAGCCGGAGATCAACCCAACAATGCATTGTCATTGAATGTTTTAAAACCCGGCGAAATTGCTACAACAGCCGGAACTTCGGCAGTAGTTTATGCCGTAAGCGATCAGGATGCTTACGACAAACAAAACAGAATCAATACTTTTTTACACGTCAATAATACAGAAGCCGAAAAGCGCAACGGAGTGATGGTGTGCATAAACGGTTCTGGAATTTTATACCAATGGTTACGCAAAATCATGTCGGTCGACAGAGCGGAATTAATTGCGTACGAAAAACTAAATGCAGAAGCTGCAAAAGTGGAAGCAGGAAGCAGCGGACTTCGTTTTTACCCTTTCGGAAATGGTGTTGAACGTATTTTCAACAATAAAAATGCCACATCAGGAATTCAGAATTTAAATTTCAATATTCACCAACCGTCACATTTGGTGCGCGCAGCCTGCGAAGGAATCGTGTTTGCCATGAATTATGGTTTTGATGTGATGAAAGAAGTTGGAGTTTCAGGAACTGTAGTTCGTGCCGGAAATTCGAACCTGTTTTTGAGCCCGGTTTTTAGAGAAATCTTCACCAATACAACCCAAACAACTTTAGAATTATACAATACATCCGGAGCCGAAGGTGCAGCAAGAGGCGCCGCTTACGGTTTAGGATTTTACAATTCGCTTGACGAAGCTTTCGCAGGATTGCAATGTTTAGACCGGATTGAACCCAACAAAATCCTGACATCGCAATATCAGGATTACTATCAGGAATGGAAAAGTCAAATTAAAATAGAACAATAATAATGAGCACAACTAATCAATATTTTAAAAACATCGATACTATTAAGTTCGAAGGCAGAGAAAGTACTAACCCATTGGCATTTAAATGGTACGATGAAAATCGTGTCGTTGCAGGAAAAACTTTAAAGGAGCATTTACGTTTTTCGATGGCTTACTGGCACACGCTATGTAACACAGGTGGAGATCCGTTTGGAGCTTCGACTGAAACTTTTTCATGGGATAAAAATGAAAATGTGATTTTAAGAGCGAAAGACAAAATGGATGCGGCTTTTGAATTCATGACAAAATTAGGTTTGCCTTACTATTGTTTTCATGATGTAGATGTGGTAGATGATGCACCAACATTGGCAGAATTTGAAACTCGTATTCAGACGATGGTTGAATATGCGAAACAAAAACAACAGGAATCTGGAATTAAATTGTTGTGGGGAACTTCAAACTTATTCAGTAATCCTCGTTACATGAATGGTGCAGCAACCAACCCAAACTTTGATGTTTTGGCGTATGCAGGAGCTCAGGCAAAAATTGCTATTGATGCAACAATTGCTCTTGGCGGAGAAAATTATGTTTTCTGGGGAGGTCGTGAAGGCTATATGAGTTTGTTGAACACAGACATGAAAAGAGAATTAGACCATTTAGGCAGATTCTTAAATACTTGTAAAGATTACGCACGCAAAGAAGGTTTTAAAGGAAACTTCCTTATCGAACCAAAACCAATGGAACCTACAAAACATCAATACGATTATGATGCTGCGACTTCACTAGGTTTCATTAATAAATACGGACTTCAAAACGATTTCAAATTAAACCTTGAAGTAAACCACGCAACACTTGCCGGACACTCTTTTGAGCATGAATTGCAGGTTGCAGTTGATGCCGGAATGTTAGGAAGCATTGATGCCAACCGCGGAGATTACCAAAATGGTTGGGATACAGATCAGTTCCCTATTAATCTTCAGGAAGTGACTCAGGCTATGTTGGTTATCCTTGAAGGTGGCGGAATTCAGGGTGGAGGTGTAAACTTCGATGCTAAAGTGAGAAGAAATTCAATCGATTTAGAAGATAAATTCATTGCACACATCGCAGGAATGGATGTTTTTGCAAGAGGATTAATCTGCGCAGATCAGATACTACAAAATACAGATTACAGAAAATTACGCACACAGCGTTACAGTTCATTTGACGGCGGAAACGGAGCCAAGTTCGAAAACGGAGAATTATCTCTTGAAGATCTTAGCAAAATTGCCCGTGCAAGTGGAGAACCTCAACCATTAAGTGGAAGACAGGAATTATTCGAACAGATTATTTCGAATGCGTACTAAGACTAAAAATTACTAACTATAATTTAAACCAATTCTTAACTATTATGAAAAGCAAACATTGTATTAAAACAACACCGCTCTCGTTTTGTATGGCGCTGTTGCTTAGTGTATTTATGATGCAGTCCGGTTTTGCCCAGGAGCAATCCCAATCGATAACCGGAAATGTAAAATCAGGAGATGATGGTATGAGTGTTCCCGGTGCTACCGTAGCTATCGAGGGCACGAAAACAGCAACATCTACAGATTTTGATGGAAATTTTAAATTAGATGCCAAAACCGGTAACGTAATCGTAATCAGTTTTATGGGATTTAAAACACAACGTATCACCGTTGGTACTCAAAAAACAATCGCTGTTACTTTACAAACAGAAGCGGCAGATCTTAAAGAGGTTGTTGTTATTGGGTACGGTTCACAAAAGAAAACACTTGTTACTAATGCTGTTACTCAGGTGAGCGGAGAAAATCTTGCCAAAACCAATACAACAAATGCGCTACAGGCACTTCAGGGGCAGGCAGCGGGTATTCAGATTACCTCTACTTCAGGACAACCGGGAGAAGGATTAAATGTGGTGATTAGAGGTGTGGGTTCAACAGCAGGAAGCAGCCCGTTATATGTTGTAGACGGAATTCTTACTAGTGATATCTCTTATTTGAGTAATTCAGATATAGAATCTATTTCTGTATTAAAGGATGCTGCATCTGCTGCAATCTATGGTTCGCAAGCTTCTAATGGAGTTGTTTTGGTAACAACCAAAAAAGGAAAAAGAGGTGCTGCAGGACAAGTTACTTTTGATCAGTATTATGGAGTACAATCAGTATCCAAAAAAGTTGATTTACTAGATGCAACGGAGTATGCGACTATATTAAATGAGGCGAGACTAAACTCTGGGAATACGCCATATTTTACCAATGCTCAAATTGCTGCAATGGGAAAAGGAACCAACTGGATGGATAAAATGTTAGTGGATAACGCAGCGACTAAAAACTTCGCATTTGGTGTTTCCGGTGGTTCAGATACTTCAGTTTATTCTTCGTCTTTATCTTATTTAGGACAAGAAGGAGTTGTAGGAGGTAAAGATTTATCGAACTATGAGCGTTATAATTTCAGATTCAATTCAGAACATAAACTATACAAAGACGTATTGACTTTTGGTCAGAACTTAAGTTTTGCTTACATCAATAAAAACGGAATTGGAGTTGGAAATCAGTACAGCAATGCTTTAAGAAGTGCTTTCCAGGTATCACCGTTATTACCAATGTACGATGCAAATGGAAACTATTATGATAGTACTAAAAACAGCGAACCTTGGTTAGCGGGTCAGGCAAATCCTTATGCATTAATGGAGTATAACAATCAAAATGAAAACAATAACCAAAAATTATTGGGTAATGTTTATTTGCAAATTGAGCCAATAAAAAACTTGACATTCAAAACTACTTTAGGTCTTGATTATTATGCTGGTGAAGGACATTCTTATTTGCCTAAATATAACTTATCGATTTATGCAAACAGTCTTGCTGATAAAGTAACACAAAATATGAACAAAGGTAAAACACTTACCTGGGATAACTTATTGACGTATAAATTTAATGTGGCCGACGCGCATCATTTTGAAGCAATGGTGGGAACATCATCTATTAATTTTGACGGAACGACTATACAGGCTTCAAATGTAGATTCATTTTTTGATGATTTAGAGCACGCCTGGTTAGATAATACAACCAATAAAGACGGAGCAGGAAAAATAACATTAAATGGTATCAAGCAACAGACGAAAAGGATGTCTTATTTTGGTAGGTTAAATTACAATTATAGAGAAACCTATTTGTTAAACGCGACTTATAGAGTCGATGGATCTTCCATTTTTTCTAAGCAAAATGAATGGGGTTATTTTCCGTCAGTTTCAGCAGGTTGGATTGCATCAAACGAAGAATTTTTAAAAGATTCAAAAGTGATCAATTTTCTTAAATTGAGAGCATCTTGGGGTCAGGTTGGAAATCAAAACGCAAGAGCTTTTCAATACTTATCATCAATAGCAGTAAAAGATACCAATTACAATTTCGGAGACGAAGAAGGTGTTCTTACTCCTGGAGCATACCCTGACAGATTATCTAATGTAAATTTAAAATGGGAAACTTCAGAACAAATTGACCTTGGTCTGGATGCAAGATTTTTAGACAATGCATTAAATCTTACTGTTGATTTTTATAAGAAAACCAACAAAGACTGGTTAATATTGGCGCCAATTTTGGCAACTGCGGGTGCCGAGGCACCATTTATCAACGGAGGAAATGTTGTAAATAAGGGGGTTGAGATGAGTTTAAATTACCAAAACAGTATTGGAGATTTTAAATACAGTGTGAGTGCCAATGGTGCTTACAACAAAAATACAGTTGGCGAAATACCTACAAATGACGGAATGATTCACGGATTACCGAATGAACTTTATGATAATTCAAGTGAATTTTACAGAGCGCAAAACGGATATCCATTAGGTTATTTCTGGGGATATAAAACGGGAGGTGTTTTCCAAAACCAAGCACAAATTGACAATTATAAATCAGCAAGCGGTGTAGTGTTACAACCTACTGCAGCTCCTGGAGACATTATTTATGTAAATACAAACGGAGATGATAAGATTGATGCTACAGATAAAACCAGTATAGGAAATCCTAACCCTGACTTTACTTACGGTTTCTCTTTATCTGCGAGTTATAAAGCTTTTGATTTTTCGCTTTTGGCAAATGGAGTAGCAGGAAACCAAATCGTACAATCGTACAGAAACCAATCTAATGCTTTCGGAAATTACACTTCTGCAATATTAGATCGTTGGCACGGAGAAGGATCTTCTAACACAGTACCAAGAGTAACAGAAGACAACAGAAACTTTACGCAATTTTCTGACTTATATGTTCAGGATGGTGATTTCTTAAGAATTAGTACGGTAACATTAGGATTTGATTTGGCAAAAATGAAACAATCGAAACCATTTTTTGCAAGTCAGTTCAGAGTTTACTTTTCAGTATTAAACCTTTACACTTTCACGAAATACAATGGTATGGATCCTGAAATTGGATTTGGTTCTTCAAACGATGACCAGAAATTTTCATCAGGTGTAGATGTTGGATATTATCCAAGACCAAGAACATTCATGTTAGGATTAAATGTTAAACTTTAATAAATAAAAAGATGAAAAATACATATTTATATATTTTCTGTTTGAGTTTATTGTCTCTGGGTTCTTGTAGTTTAGAAACAGATCCTTTGACTCCAATAGATACAAGTTTTTACAAAACCAAAGACGATGCTTATGTGGCATTAGTAGGTTGTTATGACGGAATGCAGGTAGCAACAGGCGGTGCAGGAATGGGAATTCCGGTAATAAGCGAAATCATGTCTGACAATTGTTTTGGAGGTACAGGAAATTCAGATGGTTACAATTATGCCGCTATCGACGAATTTGATATTTCAAGATCTCCCGGAGATACTGATTTACTTAATACCAATTGGATCGCATATTATAAAGGAATTTATCGTTGTAATATGTTATTATCCAAAATGGATCAGATCGAATGGCAAGGCGACACTGCTTTAAGAAATACATACGAATCTGAAACGAGATTTATTAGAGCCTATCTTTATTTTGAAATGACCCGTTTATGGGGAAGTGTGCCTTTGTTGACAGTACCAACTTCTGAGAATGTTCCGCAGGCCACTCCAGAAGCAATTTATAAAGTAATAGCAGATGATTTAGTATTTGCATCAAACAATTTGCCTACAGAAGCTTACAATGCAAAACCAAACGGACGCATTACAAAATGGGCAGCAAAATCTTTATTGGGTCGTGTTTACTTATACTATACAGGATATTACGGAAAAACTGATTTAGCTGGTGTCGTAACTAAAACTCAGGCTTTAGGACATTTAGAAGATGTTATTTCTTCAAGTGGTCATGGTTTAGTTGCTGATTTTTCTACTCTTTGGCCAGCAGCTTCAGTAGAGAAATATGCAGGAGAAGGTAATAGAGAGTTTGTGTTTTCAATAAAATACACTTATACAAGTGACTATAACGGAAATACAGATAGTAACCAATGGATGGTAATGTTTGGTATGAGAGAATTCTCTTCTTATCCATACGGCCGTGGTTGGGGAGTTACTGTAAACTCAAAATTATGGAATGCGTACAGCGCAACAGATACAAGACGTACTGCAAGTATCATTGGAGTTGATGAAGAAAAAATACCATTTGATAAAAAAAATAGCCAAAGAGAATACACTGGATATTACAACAAAAAATATTCTCCAATGGTAAATAAAGACGGAGTAGATCTTCCAATTGCTATGGGAAGCCAGTTTTGGGATATCAGTCAGTTTCAGGATTATGTCGTGTTAAGATACTCTGACGTTTTATTGATGGCTGCAGAACTAGGAAGCGGAAATGCGCAACGTTACTTTGATGAAGTTAGAGAAAGAGCTTACAAAGAGAATTTTGTTTCATTACCGGTAAATGCTGATAATATTTTGAACGAGAGACGCCTGGAGTTTGCTCTTGAAGGAGTAAGATACTATGATTTATTACGTCAGGGTATCGGAAAAGCTTCTTCTGCAATTGCAGAATCTACAACATTATTAAATGGTGGAGTTCCTACAACAAAAACAATTTCGGCAGGTAAAATTCAGGAAACAAAAGGATTGATCCAAATCCCGAATACTCAGATTACATTATCCGGAGGAGTTTTGAAACAAAATGCTGGTTGGTAATTTTAACTAAAAAATCAAAGAAATGAAAAATATTAAATTATTAATTACATCATTTTTGGTGTTAGCACTAATGCTGGTTTCGTCTTGTTCTCCAGATTCATATGCTCTGGACAGCGCAATGGACAAATCGGATATACATTTTGATATTACTCAGGATTTAGTTACAGATCCGGGAGGGAATACAGTATTATTAAAAAACACAACTCCGGGAGTGGTGTTAAACTGGGATTATGTTACAGGAAAATCGAATAAAGCCGAACAAAAAGTACAATATGCTTTTAAAGGTTCTTATACTATTAAAATCTCAGCAGTAACAGATGGTGGTATTGTCGAATTAGATCCTGTAACTATTACAGTAAGTGAGGACAACCTAAATTATGTTAATGATCCTCTTTGGACTGCATTATCTGGTGGCGTTGGACACAAAAAATCTTGGGTACTTGACAATGGTAAATACGGTTTGGCTCAGGGAGCAATGTCTTTTGCAGATCCTAATACAGTAGTTGAGTGGAATAAATTTTCTCCAAACTGGGAACCTGCAGGAAATGCAAATTCAAGTACAGATGCAGATATGCACTGGGGAAGATATATGACATTCAGCCTTGACGGTGGACCATTCATGACTACTCATGAAGCTGACGGAACTAGTATCGAAAGCGGAGCTTATTTCTTAGATGTTAATGCACATACTTTAACAACTACAGGAGCAACTATCCTAAGACCGGATAATTATATTGCAAATGCAAGCAACTGGACAAGTGAAATCAAAGTATTAACACTTACTGACAATCAGTTACGAATTGCAATTAAGAGAACCAATAGCGAAGGACCATGGTGGTACATCTGGAATTTTGTTTCTAAAGAACATGCCGATACCTACGTTCCTCCAGTTACAGTACCAGTTTTTGACGAAGGCTACAATCCAACTTTTGCCCCTGGAGAATTAGTAACTATGTTAACCGGTGGTGCTGGTGCAGGAAGAGTTTGGAAATTAGATGCAGGAGGAAACCCTGTGGACTGGGTAGGAAAAGGTATAGGATGGACAGTTGATGCCAGCAGTTCTTCTGATTGGGGATGGAACCCTGGTTGGGCTACAGTAGCAGGTAATTCATGGATTCGTTTTGATCAATGGGGAGGTAAATTAAACTATACCCGCAGTCAAAATGGTGTAGTAACTACAGGTTTATTTACCATAAATGCAGCAACCAACGAAATTAATTTAGGAACAGATACCTTGATTCAAAATTCAGATAGCTGGATGAGTCCAACTGTAAATGTTATTAAAGTAGTAAAAGCATACAATAAAGATTATCTTCAAAAAGGTATTTGGTTAGGAACATCTTATGATGCAACTAAAGATGAGTGGTTCGTTTTCCATTACATCATCCCTTAAACAATTTGGTTTTTAGTTATAAAAACCAAATTGTTTAAAAGTATAAAACAACCGGTAGGTGATTTACAAAGTCGCCTATCGGTATGTTTATATTTGTTTTTAAATATTAAAAATCCTTTAAAAATGAAGAATAAAAGAAAATACTTCAATAATGGACTACCATTATTAATGCTAATCGGAATTATCTTGTTGGGCTCTTGCAGCAAAAAAGAGGATGCTTTTGCAAACAGAAAAGTTTCTTTTAATTCAGATTGGAGTTTTCATTTAAATGATAGCTTAATTGATAAAGATACCATTGGCGCTTCAACCAAATGGAGAACCTTAGACGTTCCTCACGATTGGAGTATCGAAGGTAATTTTGACGAAAAAAGTCCTGCAGGTTATGGAGGCGGAGCTCTAAACGGAGGTTTAGGCTGGTATAAAAAAACATTCAAAGTCCCTGCTGAAGACAGCACAAAAGTGACTTCTATTACTTTTGACGGCGTTTACAAAGACAGTGAAGTTTGGGTAAACGGACATTATTTAGGAAAACGTCCAAACGGATATATTGGTTTTCAATATGATATGTCGCCATATTTAAATTATGGAGACAAAAACAATGAAATAATTGTTAAGGTTGACAATTCAAAACAACCTAATTCACGTTGGTATTCAGGTTCAGGAATTTTTAGAAATGTCTGGATCGAAACTACAGATAAACTGCATGTTGCACAATGGGGAACTTATGTGACAACGCCAAAAGTTACGGCTCAAAAAGCTTCGGTACATTTTGAAACTACCATTCAAAATCAAAACGCAGCAGCAAAAAAAGCGACCGTAACCACTACTATTTTTAAAGAAGATACCAAAGTAACATCGGTTACTCAAAATATAACGATTAGTGCCAATGCCAATCAAACCTTAAAACAATCGGCAGAAGTAGAAAGCCCTGTTTTATGGTCGGTTGAAAAACCGGAATTGTATACCGCAGTTACAGAAATTTCGCTTGACGATAAAATCATTGATCAATACAAAACCAATTTCGGAATCAGAGATTTTAAATTTGATTTGAATAAAGGTTTTATTTTGAATGGAAAACAGGTAAAAATAAAAGGAGTTTGTTTACATCATGATTTAGGTCCGTTAGGTGCTGCGATCAATACGCGCGCTATCGAACGCCAGTTAGAGATTATGAAAGAAATGGGCGTAAACGGAATCAGAACTTCTCATAATCCTCCCGCTCCGGAACTTTTAGATCTATGCGATAAAATGGGTTTCATTGTCATGGATGAAGCTTTCGACATGTGGAAACAAACCAAAACCAAATACGACTACGGAAACGATTGGGACAAATGGCACAAAAAAGATCTAATTGATCAATTGCTGCGTGACCGTAATCACCCAAGTATTTTTGTTTGGAGTATTGGAAATGAAATTCCAGAACAATGGAACGAAACGGGTGTTGTAATTGCCAAAGAATTAGCCGCAATTACACGTCAGTACGATAAAACACGTCCGTTGACTGCAGCGATGAATCCGCCGGTAAATATGAATATTGATGAAGTGACGTTACAGTTTGAGAAAAACAATGTATCGATTAATCCGCTTGCCGCATCTGGTGTTTTAGACTTAATCGGATACAATTATGCACATCAAACGTATGCGCATCATCAAAAAAACTTTCCAAATACACCATTCATAGCAACAGAAACAACTTCAGGTTTGCAAACAAGAGGCTATTATGATGCCGTTTCAGATACCATAAAAAAATGGCCGGTTAGTTGGGATAAAAAATTTGAAGGAGGAAATCCGAACAACACTGTTTCAGCTTACGATCAGGTACAGACGCCTTGGGGATCAACGCACGAAGCAACCTGGAAAGTAATTAAAAAACACGATTTCCTTTCCGGAATGTACATTTGGACCGGTTTTGATTATATCGGAGAACCAACTCCATACGAATGGCCGTCGATCAGTTCGTATTTCGGAATTGTAGATCTAGCCGGTTTCCCAAAAGACGTTTATTATATGTACCAAAGCGAATGGACAGACAAAACCGTCCTTCACATTTTTCCGCATTGGAACTGGAAAGCAGGACAAACCGTTGATGTTTGGGCCTATTACAATAAAGCCGATGAGGTGGAACTTTTCGTAAACGGAAAATCAGTTGGAAAAAGAAGTAAAAAAGGAGACGATCTTCATGTAATGTGGAGAATTCCTTTTGAAGCGGGAACTTTAAAAGCCATTTCTCGTAAAGACGGAAAAGTGGTTTTAGAAAAAGAAATTAAAACGGCTGGAAATCCTTCGCAGTTAAAATTAACCGCAGACAGAAGTACAATCAAAGCAGACAAAAATGATTTGTCATTTGTTACAGTTGATATTTTAGATGATAAAGGTACTTTAGTTCCGAATGCCAATAACGAAATCAATTTTTCATTAAAAGGAAACGGAAAAATAGTTGGTGTTTGCAGCGGTGATCCCGTAAGTCACGAACCGTACAAAGGAACTAAACATACCGCTTTGGCAGGAAAATGTTTAGTAATCGTTCAATCGGGTAATTCAGCCGAAAGATTAGAATTAACCGCTAAAGCGAATGGATTGAAACAATCAACAATTGTAATTACAACGGAATGAATTTTTGAAATTTTAAATATAGCCACAGATTAAAAGGATTAAAAAGATTTTTATGCTCTCGCAGATTTAGCAGATCATGCAGATTTATTTTTCCAAATCTCTGTAAAAAGATAGCAACAGATAAAATGATTAAAAAGATTTAAATCTGCATAATCTGCTAAATCTGCGAGAGAAAAGAAAAAAGAAAAAAAATCCTTTCGAATCCTTTTAATCTGTGGCAAAAAAAAATAAAAAGTAACCAATGAAAAACTCAAAATTAACCACATTGCTTTCTGCGTTTATGTTTGGATTTTTGGCAGTTCCAAATGCTAGTGCTCAAATCCAAAATGCAGACGTACTAAATGCACCAATAGACATCAGTAAAGATTTTCAGAATTATCTGAACACCTTTTATTTTGCCGATGAATTAGCTTCTTTTGATCCTGCAACAGGAAAAGGAACTATAAAATATTTGAGATACAATTATAAAACGCGTCAGGCTTTCAACAACATGATGATGAAGCCAGACGTTGAAAAAGCAAACGAATTTCCAACAACAGAATACGAAGAATCTCCTGTTTTACCATTCGAAATTCAGTTTGTTTCAGATCGAACAGTTCGTATCAAAACGACATCTGGACCGCAATTTCATCCGCAAAAAGAATCTTTAATGCTGATTGACGGCGTTGCGCCAAACCATCCTGAATTATGGAAATATTCTAAAATTGAAGGCGGTCACAGTTATACAAGTAAACATGGAAGAGTTGAAATCCTGACAAAACCCTGGCACGTAAAAATCTACGATGAAAAAGGAAAATTGTTGACCAGTACACTTCACGATACTGATTTTAAAAACACGTATACACCAACACTTCCGTTTTCTTATGTTCGCAGAAACAGCGATTACTCAAGAAGTATGGGCGCAGCTTTCAGCTTAGAACCAGACGAAAAAATATTTGGTTGCGGTGAATCATTCACACAATTAAACAAACGCGGTCAAAAAGTAGTTTTATGGGCAGATGACGCAAACGGAATCCAAAATGAAACGATGTACAAACCGATTCCATTTTACATGAGCAGTCGTGGTTACGGAGTTTTCATGCACCATTCAACACCAATTACGGTTGACTTTGGAAAATATTTCTCAAGTGCAAACGAAATGTATATTGGCGATGACGAAGCCGATTTGTTTTTCTTCATCGGAGAACCAAAAGACGTTTTAGATCAGTACACTAATTTAACCGGAAAAGCTGCCATGCCGCCGCTTTGGTCTTTTGGATTCTGGATGAGCCGTATTACGTATTTCTCTGAAAAAGAAGGACGCGAAGTAGCAAAAGATTTGCGTAAATATAAAATTCCAACCGATGTTATTCATTTTGATACAGGCTGGTTTGATGTAGATTGGAGAAACAACTATGAGTTTGCAAAATCTCGTTTCCCGGATGCTACAAAAATGATGTCTGATTTAAAGAAAGATGGTTTCCAGGTTTGTTTATGGCAATTGCCTTATTTCACGCCAAAGAATACTTTGTTTCCTGAAATAATGGATAAAAACTTAGCAGTAAGAGACAGAAAAGGAAACCTTCCTTATGAAGATGCAGTTTTAGATTTCTCAAATCCAGAAACGGTGACTTGGTATCAAGCGAAGTTGAAAAAATTATTTGATGAAGGAGTTGCGGTTTTCAAAGTAGATTTTGGAGAAGCGGCACCACCGGAAGGAATTTACCATTCGGGAAGAACTGGTTTCTACGAACACAACTTATATCCATTACGATACAATAAAGCTGTTGCAGAAATCACTCAAAAAGAAAAAGGATATACTTTAATCTGGGCGAGAAGTACTTGGGCAGGAAGTCAGCGTTATCCTTTACATTGGGGAGGAGATTCTGAAACCACAAACGGAGCAATGTCTGCAGAATTACGCGGCGGACTTTCTTTAGGTCTTAGCGGATTCAGTTTCTGGAGTCACGATGTTGGTGGATTTGCAACTAAATCTCCGGAGAATTTATACAGAAGATGGACACCTTTCGGAATGTTAACTTCTCACGTAAGAAGCCATGGCGAACCGCCTCGCGAACCTTGGTTGTACAGCAAAGATTTCCTTGAAGGATTTAGAAAAGCCGATAATATGCGTTACGAATTAATGCCGTATATCTACGCTCAGGCCAAAGAAAGTTCTCAAAAAGGATTACCAATGATGCGTGCATTATTCGTAGAATATCCAAACGATCCCGGAGCATGGTTAGTAGACAACGAATACTTATTTGGATCAAGCATGCTGGTTGCACCGCTTTTTGAAGAGGTTACAGAAAGAGATGTTTATCTTCCGGAAGGAACATGGATTGATTACCAAACTAAAAAAGTATACCAATCGGGTTGGCATAAAATCAAAGCAGGAGAAATACCAATTGTAGTGTTAGTAAAAGACGGAACAGCTTTGCCCCACATCGCTTTAGCACAATCTACAAAAGACATGGATTGGAGTAAATTGACACTTAAAGTATATGCAAGTGACAAAACAACTTCGGCGACAGCCAAAGTATTTTTACCGGACGGTGATGCAGTACAAGAAATAAAAGTAACCAAAAACGGAAACAATTTTGACGTAGCTGCAAATCCACTAAACGGAAAAACCACTTTTAAAACAGAGTGGATAAAATAAAAAGTCAGCCACGAATTGCACGAATTTCCACGAATTAAATTTGTGATAATTTGTGTAATTGGTGGCAAAAAAATATAGCCACAGATTAAAGAATTAAAAATTGAGAATTAAAAATTAAAAATCTGCATGATCTGCTAAATCTGCGAGAAAAAATAAATACACAGAAAAAGAAATCATTTCAAATCCTTTAATCTGTGGCAAAAAAAATAATCCAAATTAAGGATAAAAAATAAGTTTTTGTTGAGTTTCTAAATCGGGTGAAAGCACAAGCAACACCCGATTTATTAAAAATGAATTAAGAAAAATATCATGAAAAATTACCTCCTTCTTCCCGCTTTAATCCTTTCAGTTTCGATTGGATACAGTCAGAAAAACAAAAGTGCTTACGAATTGGCATCGCCAAACGGAAAAAACAAAATTAAATTTGAGCTGGTAAAAAATGCTCCAAAATACGCAGTTTCTCACGGAAAAACCGAAGTGATTTCTCCGTCAGATATGGGATTTTTGCTAAAAGGAAATGAAGATTTAAGCTCAAATTTTGAAATTAAAGGTGCCAAAACTTCAACTTTTGACGAGACTTGGGAACAAGTTTGGGGGGAAAAGAAAAACATCAGAAACAATTACAATCAGCTTGTAGTTGATTTACAGCAAAAAACAGGAAACAAACGTAAATTACAAATTCAGTTTCGTGCGTTTGATGACGGAATTGCTTTTAGATATGTGTATCCAAAGCAAAATGTAAAAGACAGTATTTTCATTACGGATGAAAAAACAACTTTCAATCTAAAAGAAGATGGAAAAGCATGGTGGATTCCGGCAAACAGAGAAAACCGCGACGAATATCTTTTTAAAGATGCGCCGGTAAGTACTTTGGACACCGTTTTAACTCCACTAACAATTGAAAGTAAAAGCGGATTGGCTCTAAGTTTTCACGAGGCAAATCTGATTGATTTTGCGAGTATGACTTTGGTAAACACAAAAGGAACCGAATTAAAATCGGATTTAGTGCCGTGGCCTGATGGAGTAAAAGTTCGTGTAAAAGATACGTTTACTTCATCTTGGAGAACACTTCAAATTGGAGAAAATCCAGGAGAATTAATTACTTCTTATTTGGTTTTAAACCTAAACGAACCAAACAAATTAAAAAATACAGCAAGTTATTTCAAACCTTATAAATATTTAGGAATTTGGTGGGGAATGCACATCGGGAAATATACGTTCTGGGAAAGCGACAAACAAGGTGCAACAACCAAACATGCTGAAGAATATATTGATTTTACAGCAAAAGAAGGCTTTCATCATTTACTGATCGAAGGATGGAACAAAGGATGGACGCCGGGCTGGTACGAAAACCGCATGCACATGTTCAGCTTCACGAAAAGCGCTGACAATTTCGACCTTGAAAAAGTAGTGGAGTATGGAAAGAAAAAGAATATCGAATTAATTGGATATCACGAAACAGGTTCGAACTTAATTAACTATTTAAAAGAAGTTGATGAAGGTTTTGCTTTATACAAGAAACTAGGAATTCATACTGTAAAAATCGGTCACGTGGGTTCCAAATTGAATATGAAACAAATGCACTTTGGACAATTTGGAGTGAATTATTTTAGATACATTTTAGAAAAAGCAGCACAATACGATTTAGCCGTTTTATACCACGAATCGATAAAAGATACAGGAGAACGCAGAACTTTTCCAAACATGGTTTCGAGAGAGGCAGCGCGTGGACAAGAATATAACGCTTGGAGCGAAGGAAATCCGCCAAACCATTTAACTATTATTCCATTCACAAGATTACTTTCCGGACCAATGGATTTTACGCCTGGAATTTTTGATGTTGAGGTAAAACAAGGGTATCCGGGAAAAAGAATTCAGGGAACAGTGGGACAGCAATTGGCACTGTATGTTACGATTTATGCACCAATCCAGATGTTGGCCGATCTTCCTGAAAACTACGAAGGAAAACCAGCTTTACAATTCTTAAAAGATGTTCCGACAGATTGGGAAGACACTAAAATCTTAGAAGGAAAAATTGGTGAATACATTACAACAGCAAGAAAAGACAGAAACAGCGCAGACTGGTATTTGGGAACTTTAACCAATGAAAAACCAAGAAATGTAGAAGTTTCACTATCATTCTTAGATCCAGCAGCAACTTACGAAGCACAAATTTATGTGGATGCCGAAGGAACAGATCAAACGCACAATCCAGAAGCAGTTGCCATTTCTAAGAAAACAGTAAAAGCTTCAGATGTTCTAAATCTAAAATTAGGCGGAGCAGGCGGTGGAGCAGTAAGATTTAAAAAGCTGTAATTTGAGTTAGAGGTTAGATGTTAAAAGTTAAACGTTAGGTATAAACCAGACAGGTTTTTTACAACCTATCTGGTTTCGTAACGCAACAATTACATATAATTGTAGAGACGCACTGCAGTGCGTCTAACATATAATTAGAAAATAAATATTTAGCCACAGATTAAATGATTAAAATGATTTTTTTTCTCTCGCAGATTTAGCAGATAATGCAGATTTTTTATTCCAATCGGTATAAATAAAATATAGACACAGTAAAAAAGATTTAAATCTGCATGATCTGCTAAATCTGCGAGAGAAAAGAAAAAAATCCTTTAGAATCCTATTATCCCGATAACTATCGGGAGTGGCAAAAAATAAAAAAAACCATTTCAGATGAAAAAACTTTTAATCATAGCAACATTTTTATTTAGTTCAATCCATTTATTTGGGCAAAATGAAAATCGAATCATAAAAGTTTATTATAAAAAAGAAGCAGGAAAATTAAACACCATGTTTAAAGAATGCATTGGTGCCGGAAGAGCAAACGAAGGTTTGAGAGCCGACTGGCAGCAGCAATTGGCATTGGTTAAAAAAGAATGTGATTTTAAATACATCCGTTTTCATGGTTTATTGTCTGATGATATGGCGGTTTATCGTGAAGATAACAAAGGAAATCCGGAATACAATTACCAATATATAGACGTTTTGTTTGATTATATTGTGAGTTTGAAAATGAAACCCTTTGTAGAACTAGGTTTTATGCCTAATGCTTTAGCAAGTGGAAAAGAAACTATTTTTTGGTGGAAGGGAAATGTAACACCTCCAAAAGATTATAAAAAATGGGAAGATTTAATTAAAAATCTAACCGCACATTTTAAGGAACGTTACGGAGATGAGGAAGTAAAAACATGGTATTTTGAAGTCTGGAACGAACCTAATTTAACTCCGGGTTTCTGGACAGGAACTCAAGCAGAATATTTCAAATTATACGAATACGCAGCACGCGGAATAAAAGCTGTAAATCCATCATACAAAGTTGGTGGACCCGCAACGGCTGGAGCAGGATGGGTGCCGGAAACAATTGATTTTTGTGAAAAAAATAATGTTCCACTTGATTTTATTTCGACCCATACTTATGGTGTTAATCAAGGATATTTGGACGAATTCGGAACTTCTGGAACAGTTTTGAGCCCAGACATCAATAGTGTCAACGGAGATGTTAGTAATTCGCGTAAGCAGATCACCAATTCGTCTAAACCAAATTTAGAATTGCATTATACAGAATGGAGTTCATCTTACACGCCAGCCGATCCAATTCACGACAGTTATCATTCGGCAGCTTATATTCTGCAGAAATTGAAGCAAGTAGGCAATGATGCAAACTCCATGTCATATTGGGTTTTTACTGATATTTTTGAAGAACCAGGACCAAGATTTACACCTTTTCACGGAGGTTTTGGACTGTTGAATACGCAAGGAATTAAAAAGCCGGCCTATTTCTCTTATTATTTAATGAATAAATTAGGAGAAACAGAACTTCAAAATTCAGATAAAGCGTCGTGGACTTCTAAAAATGCAAAAGGTGATGTTCAGGTTTTGCTATGGGATTTTACCAATACACATCCGGGCGATAAAGTTTGGAACCAAACTTATTATGTTCAGGATCTTCCATCAAAAGAAAAAGGAAAAGTAAAAGTTGAAGTCAACGGAATGCAGAAAGGAAAATATCTGCTAGAAATTTACAAAGTAGGATATAAATCAAACGACGTTTATGCAGATTATTTGGCAATGAATAAACCAAGTCAGTTAACGCGTCAGCAGGTTAATTCATTAAAAGAAAAAAACAACGGCGCACCAATTGCAACAGAAAAAATTACGATTGACGGAAAAGGAACTTTCAGCAGAGAATTTAAAATCAATGAAAATGATGTTTTTTTTCTTAATCTGATTAAACAATAAACAAAAAACCACAAACATAAAAAATAATATTAACGGTATTTAAAGATCATTTGTGAGGCTGAGAATCTTTAAATCTAAACACCTAACTATCTATGAAAAACAAAATGATATTCCTTTCGGCAGCAGTTGTTTTTGCATTGTTTACTTCTTGTAAAAATGATGCGAAGACAGAAGCTTCAAATTCGGATTCACCTCAGACAGAAGAATACACAGGAAAAGAAATAAGCACAGATCATGATGCTGAAATCGACAAATTGATTTCGCAGATGACATTAGAAGAAAAAATTGGAATGCTTCACGGGAACAGTATGTTTGCAAACGCAGGCGTAAAACGTTTAGGAATTCCAGAATTAAAAATGGCCGACGGTCCGTTGGGAGTTCGTGAAGAAATCTCAAGAGATAATTGGGCTCCGGCAGGTTTAACAAACGACTTTGCAACGTATTATCCGGCAGGAGGCGCTTTGGCTGCAACTTGGAATGCAGAAATGGCGCATACTTTTGGAGCTAGTTTAGGAGAAGAATTACGTGCAAGAGACAAAGACATGTTACTTTCGCCAGCCATCAATATGGTAAGAACACCGCTTGGAGGAAGAACTTACGAATACATGTCTGAAGATCCGTTTTTGAATAAAAAACTTTCGGTGCCATTGATTGTTGGTTTACAAGAAAAAGATGTAATGGCTTGCGTAAAACATTATGCAGCAAACAATCAGGAAACGAATCGTGATTTTGTCGATGTACAAATTGATGAGCGTACACTTCGTGAAATTTATCTTCCCGCTTTTGAAGCTTCGGTAAAAGAAGCAAAAGCCTATAGTATTATGGGAGCTTACAATAAATTTAGAGGCGAATATTTATGTGAAAACGATTATATGCTGAATAAAATCCTTCGTGACGAATGGGGATTTAAAGGTGTAGTAGTTTCAGACTGGGCTGCGGTGCATTCTACAGCAAAAGCATTAAAAAATGGTTTAGATATTGAAATGGGAACACCAAAACCATTCAACGAATTTTTCTTAGCCGATAAATTAATTGCAGCCGTTAAATCTGGAGAAGTTTCAGAAAAAGAAATTGATCTGCATGTAAAACGTATTTTAAGAGTTTTGTTCCAGGTTAAAGCAATGGGCGGAGGCGAGCGTGCAAAAGGAAGCATCGCAACAGAAGCACATTACCAGGACGCTTACAAAATTGCGGCAGAAGCAATTGTATTGTTGAAAAACGATAACAATGCTTTACCATTAAAATTAGACGGTGTAAAATCGATTGCTGTAATTGGAAACAATGCTACAAAGAAAAACGCTCTTGGCGGATTTGGAGCTGGAGTGAAAACAAAAAGAGAAGTTACGCCTTTAGAAGGTCTTAAAAACAGATTACCTTCTTCAATTAAAATCAATTACGCAGAAGGTTATTTAGAGCGTTACGACGAAAAAAACAAAGGAAATTTAGGAAATATTACTTCTACAGGACCAGTTACAATCGACAAATTGGATGACGCTAAAGTTCAGGAAGCAGTAGAAGCAGCTAAAAATTCAGATGTTGCGATCATTTTTGCAGGTTCAAACCGTGATTACGAAACAGAAGCTTCAGACCGTAGAGATTTACATTTGCCTTTTGGACAAGAAGAATTAATCAGAAAAGTAACGGCAGCCAATCCAAAAACTATTGTAGTAATGATTGCAGGAGCTCCATTTGATATTAATGAAGTAAGCCAAAAATCGTCAGCTTTAGTTTGGAGCTGGTTTAATGGTTCTGAAGGTGGAAATGCTTTGGCTGATGTAATTTTAGGAAAAGTAAATCCGTCAGGAAAATTACCTTGGACAATGCCTAAACAACTAAAAGATTCTCCAGCACATGCAACAAACAGTTTCCCTGGAGACAAAACGGTAAATTATGCAGAAGGAATTTTGATCGGATACCGTTGGTTTGATACTAAAAATGTTGCGCCACTTTATCCTTTTGGTTACGGATTGTCGTACACCACTTTTGCGCTTGATAATGCAAAAGCAAATAAAGAATCGTACGCTCAAAACGATGTAATTGAAGTTACAGTTGACGTTAAAAACACTGGAAAAGTAGACGGAAAAGAAGTGGTACAATTATATACTTCTAAATCTGATTCTAAAATTACACGTGCCGCTCAGGAATTAAAAGGTTTCAAAAAAGCTGCCGTAAAAGCGGGAGGTTCAGAAAAAGTAACGATCAAAGTACCAGTAAAAGAATTGGCTTACTACGATGTTGCAGCCAAAAAATGGACAGTTGAACCTGGAAAATATACGATCAAACTGGGAACTTCTTCTAGAGATATTAAAAAAGAAATTCAGGTAACAATCCAATAATACTTGAAATACTAATGCTCTTTAATTTTTATTAAAGAGCATTATTTTAATCTGTAGGTTGTAATTAAATTTTTATGTATTACGCACAACAGTTATTTTAATAAATAAAATGAAGTTGACTGAATAAAACTTAGAACTAACTATTAAACCAAACCAAATGAAAAATACTATTAAGAGTTACCTGTTTAGTGCCATGTTGAGTTTGTCGTTTTTAACGATCTGGGCTTGCAGTTCAGACAAAGACGCAGCAGATCCGGCAACTGTAGAAAAAATGCTGAGTGCAGATACCAATAAAATTGATTTTTTAGGTAAAGGCAGTGAAGCTATTGTAAAAGTTAATGCCAATGTACAGGCCTGGACAATTACAAGTACTAATGCAAACTGGCTACAATTAAGCCAGTCATCAGGAGTTAAAGGAACAGTTATCGTAAAAGTAACGGCTTTAGAAAACACAACAACAGAGGCAAGAACGGCAACCTTAACAGTAAGTTCAGGCGAAGCTCCATCAATTCAGATTGCAGTGTCGCAAGCAGCAGGAAATCCTGTTACAGGTTTATACCCAAGTTACAACACCAACCCAATTGCAGCTGATGCTTCAGGAATGTCAAGTACCGCAGTGCAATTAGCTGCAAAAATAAAACTGGGCTGGAATATTGGAAACACTTTAGAAGCGACTAACGGAGAAACCGCGTGGGGAAATCCAAAAGTGACAAAAGCCTTAATCGATGCTGTAAAAGCAAGCGGATTTAATGCCATTAGAATTCCGTGTTCATGGAATCAGTATTTAGAAAATTCGGCTACAGCCAAAATTAAAGCAGATTGGCTAAACCGCGTAAAAGAAGTCGTGCAGTATTGTGTAGACAATAATATGTATGTGGTAGTAAACATTCACTGGGACGGTGGATGGTTAGAAAACAATATTACCGAATCCAAAAAAGTAGAAAACAACGCCAAACAAAAAGCATTCTGGGAACAAATTGCAACGCAATTACGCGGATTTGATGAGCATTTGCTTTTTGCCAGTGCCAATGAGCCGGCGGTTGAAGATGCAGCACAAATGGCAGTTTTAACATCTTATCACCAAACTTTTATTGATGCTGTTCGTTCAACTGGAGGTAAAAATGCTTACAGAACATTAGTAGTTCAGGGCCCAACAACAGATATCGAAAAAACAAATAAGTTGATGACCAGCCTGCCAACAGATGCAGCAGCAAATCGCATGATGGTCGAAGTACATTATTATACACCATGGAATTTCGCCGGATTAACCAAAGACGAAACCTGGGGAAAAATGTTTTACTATTGGGGAGCAGCTTATCACTCAACGACAGATACGGATCGAAATGCAAATTGGGGTGAGGAAGCAGATTTAGAGAAAAACTTTAAATTAATGAAAAACCAGTTTGTTGATAAAGGAATTCCGGTTTTATTAGGAGAATTTGGTGCCATTCGCAGATCGACTTTAAGCGGTGATGCCTTAACTTTACATTTGGCTTCAAGGGCTTATTATTTAAAAACAGTGGTAAAAACAGCCAAAGCAAATGGTCTATTACCATTTTATTGGGATGAAGGAAGTCTTGGTGACAACAGTTTCGGAATCATTAACAGAGCTAATAATACAGTTTCTGACACTCAGGCTTTGAATGCAATGATCGAAGGATTACAGTAAAAAATCTATTTACTATCTAAGGGATAAAAGATAATTTAAGTTTGATTTAAAAGTTCAAGTTCAGATTCTGATTATTCACAATTTTGTCATTTCGACCGAAGGGAGAAATCACACTAGGTGATCGACAATGAATGTCGCCAATTTTTGCGGAGTTTCTTGTGTGATTTCTCCTTACGTCGAAATGACAAACTATATCGTTTTTGCATTTAATTAAAATAAAAACAATAGATTCATCATATAAGTGATATAAGAAAATATAGGCACAATCCGCATCTAAGGCTTAGGTTCTCTTATATCACTTATATGGTTTAAACAATTAAAACAATGAAGAAAAACATAATCTTTCTTTTTATAATGTGCAGCATCCTGGCAAACGCCAATGTTAGAATGCCATTGTTGTTTTCTGACGGAATGGTGTTGCAGCGCAATAAAGAAATTCCGGTTTGGGGCTGGGCAGAGTCAAACGAAAAAGTAGAAGTTCATTTTAACAAACAAACCAAAACCATCCAAGCCGATAAAAACGGAAAATGGATGATTACATTATCTGCCGAAAAAGCCGGAGGACCTTTTGAATTATCCATTACAGGAAAAAATAAAATCATCATCAAAAATGTTTTGGTCGGTGAAGTCTGGATTTGCAGCGGACAATCGAACATGGAATTTCAGATGTATAAAACCATGAATGCTGATAAAGAAATGGCCGACTCAGATTATCCCATGATTCGTCATTTTGGAGTGGCGCAGGATTTAAGCGGAACCCCAAAAGAAGATCTTAAAGCAGGAAAATGGCTTGTTGCCAACAAAGAAAACATTCGCGATTTTACAGCTGCTGGTTTCTTTTTTGCTAAAAAATTATATGCAGAACTTAAAATCCCAATCGGTATTATAAACACTTCCTGGGGCGGAACCAATGTAGAAACATGGACAAGCCGTGAAGCATTCGAAAAAAGCGATGATTTTAAAAGCATGATTGCAGATGTTCCTCAGGTGGATATGGACGCCGTTTTTGAAGTCTATAAAAGAACACTTCTAGAGAATATTAGAAAAATACAAGGTTTTGATGTTTCTATGGAAAACGAAAACCAGTTTGCAGCATTCAGTTTTGATGATAAAAACTGGCCAGAAATAAAAGTACCGTCCTTATGGGAAAACCAGCAAATAGGCAATATTGACGGCGTAGTCTGGATGCGAAAAACAATTACCTTAACGGCAGAACAAGCCAAAAGTGAGGCTGTTTTACATCTTTCAAAAGTAGACGACGAAGATATTACCTATGTAAACGGCGTTGAAGTTGGAACCAATAAAATTTGGGAAACCTTAAGAGTTTATAAAATTCCCGCAGGAACTCTAAAAGAAGGAAAAAATGTAATCTCAGTTCGCATTGCAGATTATTCAGGCGGCGGCGGAATTTATGGTGATCCTGCCGATCTTAAAATTCAGTTTGCAGACAAAAATATTCCACTCGAAGGACTTTGGAAATTCAATGTTGTGCAGGTAAAAATTGCCGTTTCACCCAACAGTTATCCATCGTTATTGTACAATGCAATGGTCAATCCGTTGGTTCCGTATGCGTTTCAGGGCGTTTTATGGTATCAGGGCGAAGCCAATGTTTGGCGCGCAAAACAATACAAAAAAGCATTTCCGCTAATGATCAACGATTGGCGAACAAAATTCAAGCAAGGCGATTTTCCTTTCTACTTCGTTCAATTATCCACTTTTGATGAATTCAAAGGAAACAGTAAAGTCGGAAGCCGTTGGGCAGAACTTCGTGAAGCACAAGCCGAAACTTTAAAATTAAAAAATACAGGAATGGTCGTTACCACAGATATTGGTAATGCAAAAGACATTCATCCCACAAACAAACAAGATGTCGGCTTACGTTTGGCAGCAATTGCACTGAATAATGTGTACGGTAAAAAACAAATTTATAGCGGACCAACTTTTAAATCTCAGGAAATAAAAGGCAATCAAATCCTTCTCACATTCGATAATATTGGTTCAGGATTATCAACTCCGGACAAGTCAGAAAACGTAAAAGGATTCGAAATTGCAGGTGCCGACAAAGTTTTTCATTCCGCGAAAGCGATAATAAAAGACAACAAAATCATCGTTTCCAGCGACGAAGTAAAAAATCCTGTGGCTGTCCACTATGGTTGGGCAGACGACGATACCGAAATCAATCTTTTCAATAAAGAAAAATTTCCGGCATCGCCTTTCAGAACCGACAATTGGGAAATGATTACGGCAAATGAAGTTTATAAGGTTAGTAAATAATATTTGGGCGTGACCGTATTTACAAAAGGCGCTACTTAACAAACCGCTTATGTGCGCCTTTCGCAAATACGGTCGGGCTATCACTGCTACTGCGGTAGCTTAGCTCTATCCCTCACGCAAAAGGGTTAAACGAGATGTTTATTTTTATAAATTTGGATATTGCTATCATTCAGATGAATTAAAATCCATCCCTACAAAATAATCGAAGCCAAAGGCTCTTTCAAAATTTCCGGAGGAACGAGCTATATTGTAGCAACGGATTTCAATCCGTTGTACGCGAGATTAGCATATTTAAACCGTATTAATTCAAAATCAAAAAAGAATACATGAAATCAAACCTCATAAAAATATTCTTCATTGTACTATTAGCTTCTTTCTGTACAAACATGACGGCACAATCCAGTCATGTTTTGTGGTACAATCAACCCGCAGAATTCTTCGAAGAAAGTTTAGTGTTAGGAAACGGAAAAATGGGAGCAACCGTTTTTGGCGGAGCAAACTCAGATAAAATTTATCTGAACGATGCGACTCTTTGGTCGGGCGAACCCGTAAATGCCAAAATGAATCCCGAAGCTTACAAAAACATTCCGGCCATTCGGGAAGCACTCAAAAACGAAAATTACAAACTAGCCGAAGAACTTAATAAAAAAATTCAGGGAAAAAACTCAGAATCATTTGCGCCTTTAGGAACATTAGAAATCAATAATTCCGAAAAAGGAAAAGCGCTGAATTATTGCAGAGAACTGGATCTTTCGAACGCCATATCAAAAGTAAGTTACGAGTTAAACGGTGTGAAATTTACCCGTGAATATTTTGTTTCGGCTCCGGATCAAATTATGATCATCAAATTGACAAGTGATCACAAAGGAGCTTTAAATTTTGATGTTAATTTTAAGAGTCTCTTAAAATCAAATGTCGAAGTAAGAAGCAATATTCTGGTAATGAAAGGTTCCGCACCAATTCATGAAAATGCCGGATATACTGTTTTGCCAAAATATCTTGAAGCAAAAGAAAGAGGAACACGATTTACAACTTTAGTTCAAATCAAAAAAACAGACGGGAAAGTTACAAGTTCCAGAGAATCTCTAAGTTTAAGAGATGCCACAGAAGCCATTATTTATGTTGCTGTTGCCACAAGTTTTAATGGTTTCGACAAAAATCCAGCTACCGAAGGTTTAGATGATGTATCAATTGCGTTGCAAAATCTCAATAAATCATTCGCAAAATCATTCGATCAGTTAAAAGAAAACCATACAAAAGATTATCAAAAATTCTACAATCGTGTCACTTTAGATTTAGGCAAAACAACCGCTCCGGATTTACCAACAGACGAACGTTTATTGCGTTACGCTGACGGAAAAGAAGATAAAAACCTCGAAATTCTCTATTTCAATTTCGGACGTTATTTGCTCATAAGCAGTTCGAGAACTTTGGGCGTTCCGGCCAATTTGCAAGGAATCTGGAATCCGCATTTAAATCCGCCGTGGAGTAGTAATTATACCATGAATATCAATCTGGAAGAAAACTATTGGCTGGCCGAAAACACTAATCTTTCAGAAATGCATTTGCCACTTTTAGGATTTATAAAAAATCTTTCGGTAACCGGAAAAGTAACCGCAAAGACTTTTTACGGAGTTGATAAAGGCTGGGCAGCAGCGCACAATTCTGATATCTGGGCCATGACAAATCCGGTGGGGCAATTCGGGAAAGAAGATCCAATGTGGGCATGTTGGCCACTTGCTGGCGCATGGTTAAGCACGCATATTTGGGAGCATTATATTTTTACACAGGATAAAGCCTATTTAAAAAATGAAGGTTATCCGTTAATGAAAGGTGCAGCTGAATTTCTTTTAGGATGGATGGTAACCGATAAAAACGGAAATCTAATCACATCGCCATCCACATCACCCGAAAATCAATACCTGACACCAGATGGTTTTGTTGGCGCAACCCTGTATGGAGGAACGGCTGATTTGGCCATGACAAGAGAATGTTTTGACAAAACGATAAAAGCTTCGAAAGCCTTAAATACTGATGCCGATTTTAGAGGAAAACTAGAAACAGCACTTTCAAAATTGCATCCGTATCAAATTGGTAAAAAAGGAAATCTTCAGGAATGGTATTTCGATTGGGAAGATAAAGATCCCAAGCACCGTCATCAATCGCAATTGTTCGGACTATTCCCCGGAGATCATATCACGCCAGAGAAAACGCCTGATTTAGCCGCAGCTTCAAAAAAGACTCTGGAAATAAAAGGCGACGAAACCACAGGTTGGTCAAAAGGCTGGAGAATCAATCTTTGGGCAAGACTTTGGGACGGAAATCGTGCCTATAAAATGTTCAGGGAATTATTGCGTTACGTAGATCCTGACGGAAAGAAAACCGAAAAACCAAGAAGAGGAGGAGGAACGTACCCGAATTTATTCGACGCGCATCCGCCATTTCAAATTGATGGAAATTTTGGCGGAGCCGCAGCCGTTGCCGAAATGTTGGTTCAATCTAACGAAAACGAAATCAGATTATTACCCGCTTTACCGGATGCCTGGGAAACGGGATCAGTAAAAGGAATTTGCGCCCGTGGCGGATTTGAAATCGAAATGAATTGGGAAAATAAAATCCTGAAAAAAGTGACGGTTTCATCTAAAACAGGAGGAAAAACGACTTTGATTTTTGGAGATAAAAAACAAAATATCACGTTGAAAAAAGGAGAAAAACTAGAAGTGAACTGGTAAAAGATATTCTAAACGCAATCTTTGTCAAACCCGACATGTTTTTAAAACCTGTCGGGTTTCGCTATAAGGAGTTTGTTCTTTTTTACAAATTTTCGGTATTGGAATTGTTAGATTTACATTTTTAAGCTCCATCGGAGCGGTATATTTATAGCAAATAATGTTACGTTTGGTAAATCAAGCTCCATCGGAGCGACATATTATATTCCACCCCGCTGGGGTTTTATGTTGGTACATTTATAAATTTTCTATAAATATTTCGTCCCTCTGGGACTTAATTTCTTTTGAAAACTAATGTCATCCTGAGCGAAGTCGCAGGCTTGTTTTATATAAAGGACTTCGACTTCGATCAGCCTTACAATTCAATTATTCCTTTTCAGTAGTAGTTTTATTTGACTTCTCTTCAGAACTTTTAGCATGTTCTTTAAAAGTATCGTACCATTTCTCAATTGAAGGATAAACAAAAGCCGCTACTTTTTTTATCGGATTATAAAAATAATACTTATCGAGAGTTTCTTTTTTAGCAAAAGTTTCATTGAAGTTCATTTTCTCAAAAAGAGCAATAAAAATACTCATGATCAGGATCGTTTTTAAGATTCTAAAGAAACCTCCGCCCTGTTTGTTCGCCCATCCCAGAAAAGCAAAATCAGCAATTCCGGTAAGAATTTTGGCTAAGAAATAAACGCCAATTACGACCAGAATAAAGGTCAGGATAAAAGCCGTAACCTGAATCGTGTTCGGATTCCACGAAACATGTTTCATGATGAGTTCCTTCATAAACGAAGAGAATTTAATAGCAATATAAATCCCCAACAATAACGAAATAAACGAAGCGATTTCTACAAAAAGACCGTTTTGGATTCCTTTATACAAACTAAAAGCCAAAAGAGCAGCAACAATAATATCAAAAAAACTCATGGTTTCTGTTTTCATTTAATTAAGGCGCAAATATAAAAGAATTATCTGCTTCCGGCGGGCAAAAGTTTTTGAGTAAGTTTTGATAGCCCACAGATTATACGGATTCAACGGATTAACACAGATTAAAAATAGTTTAATGATTTAGGCTGAGGTTTTGTTTATATGTAATAAAGGATTTACAACACAAAAAAAGAAACCTGCGTTAATCTGCTGAACCCGCTAAATCCATGGCTCATTTATTATAATGTATGAGAAATCTTTAATTTTAGGTCTTTGGATTTGAACTTCCTATCTTTGCCTTAATAATTTTAGAGCTATGATAGTAGGAATTAAGTTTAAATAATCTTTAAATCGTTCTTCAATCTGAAATCTAAAATCTAAAATCCACAAATAAAAATGTCCAGAGATACACAACTAAAAGAGCGATGGGAAAAGCTCGTCGATATACTATCTAATCAGTTTTCGCAAGGAGAAGACTTAGATTTAGATGCCATAATTTACCTAATTGGAGTTCAGGAACTCGGAAAAGTACACCGCGAATTCAAAAAAGATGAAAAATTAAACCTGATGCACATCGCCATTTGCCGATTATTAGAGCCTTACGGGTTTTATGAATTCGATTTTTTTGATGCTGATGGATGGCCGCATTACAAAGTAAAAGAAGAATTACCGGCACTAAAAGCAGGAGAACAATCGGTTTTGATGAAAGAAGCCATTGTGAATTATTTTTTAGAAAGAGAACTTATTGAATAGTTTTTTAGTTTTCAGTCGCAGTTTCAGTTTTCAGTACCAATTAAACTGCAAACTGAAACTGAGACCGAAAACTGCGACTGAAAACTGATAAAAAGATGTGTAGATATGCAATGGTTTCTTATAAACCGCATTATGCTTGTTTTAATTGTCGAAAGACATTTAAAAGAAGATTGATGAATGACATACAAAGAGGGGAAAAATCAGTTCAGGAAGCAAAATGTCCGGAATGCGGGGACTTAATGGCGAGTATGGGACTTGATTTTGAATCGCCCAAAAAAGACGATCTCAAAAAATGGGAACATATGAAAAGTTTGTATTCTGTTGGAATCGCTTTTCATTCCTGTGGCTGCAGCGGACCGGGTTATATTCCTAATTCTAAAGAAAAGATAATTGAGTATTTTGAAGATTTAAAAACGACTTATCTTAAAAATATTGATTTTTGGCGTTCCAGAACAGAACCAACAAATAAAATCGAGAAAGATAAAGAATGGAATAAAAGCTGGGCTGAACTGGATAAAGTAGCATCAAAACATAAAAAAGAAATTATTAAAAACGAGGAAGGAATAACTTTTTGGCTGGAAAAAGTGAAACAAATAGAATATAAAATTAGTTTGATAAGATAGATTCATGAATTTGAAAGGAAACTTTAAATTTTAGAACTCATACTTAGAACAAAATCCTTAAATTTGCACCTTCAAAGTAAGATCGATGATAGACAAGATAAAACAACATATAGAGGAAGCTAAAGCCTTTAATGATAAAAATAAAGAATCCTTAGAGCAATTCCGTATTAAATATTTGGGTAGTAAAGGGTTGTTGAAAGAACTTTTTTCAGAGTTCAAAAATATTCCAAACGATCAGAAAAAAGATTTCGGACAAGTAATAAATACTTTAAAAGCTGTTGCTGAAGAGAAAGTTCGTCTTATTCAGGAAGAACTGGAGAGCAAACAGGAAGTAAAAGGAATGTTTGGCGATTTAACGCGTGCTGCAGAACCGGTAATTATTGGTTCACGTCACCCGATTTCTATCGTTAAAAATCAAATTATAGATATTTTTGCCAATATTGGTTTCAACGTTTCCGAAGGTCCGGAAATCGAAGACGACTGGCATAACTTTACAGCATTGAACTTACCGGAATATCATCCGGCGCGTGATATGCAGGATACATTTTTCATTCAGACCAATCCTGATGTGTTGTTGCGTACGCATACATCATCTGTTCAGGTGCGTTATATGGAAAACAATAAACCGCCAATCCGTACGATTTCTCCGGGACGTGTATTTCGTAACGAAGCTATTTCGTCACGTTCGCACTGTATTTTCCACCAAGTTGAAGGTTTATACATTGACAAAGACGTATCGTTTGCCGATTTGAAACAAACATTACTTTATTTCACCAAAGAGATGTTCGGAAAATCGAAGATTCGTTTACGTCCGTCGTATTTCCCTTTTACAGAACCAAGTGCCGAAATTGATATCTATTGGGGTCTGAAAACCGAAACCGATTACCGTATTACAAAAGGAACCGGTTGGTTAGAAATTGGAGGTTGCGGAATGGTAGATCCAAACGTTCTTAAAAATTGCGACATCAATCCGGACGAATTCAACGGTTTTGCTTTCGGAATGGGAGTAGAGCGTATCGCGATGTTATTGTACCAAATTGGCGATATTCGTATGTTCTACGAAAACGACGTTCGTTTCTTAGAGCAATTCAAAGCGAATATTTAATTTTAGATATTAGATTGTAGATTTTAGATTAATTTTTGAAAGATATAATTCTCATTAATACAATAAACCTTTGTTGAAGTTTAGACTTTGACAAAGGTTTTAAAATTTAATAAAAATGAAAGCAGATATAACAATCCCGGAAGTAGAAAACGTATTTATTGCCGCTGTTCAGGAATGGAGCGACGATTTTATGGAGAAAGTGTGGTACGCATATTTGGTAAACGACAGCGACTTTAATTTAGACAGCGTAATGGTCGTTTCTAAAGCATTTGGAACGATAGATGGCGAAATGAAAAAGACTTCGGTTTTACGTCACGCCTTTGTTGAGGTTCCTGCAGTTTCGGTAGTAAAAATCGAAATGGTCGAAAAAAGTTTACTGGTTTTAAACAACGAATTCATGGTAACTTTCTTTATCGATAATAAACTGTACGACAAGAAATTCATTTTCAAATCAAACTTAATCAACGAGAACGATACAGAAGAAGTGCCGATTTTGTTTGTTGAAGGGGTGATGGTGAAATAAAGAGAATAGAATAAAGAATAAAGAGAATAGACTTTAGAAAATAGATAAACAAAAAGAGTCAAGACGAAATTAAAGTTAGTCTTGACTCTTTTTTTTATCTCAAAGTATAAAAGTCTATTTTCTTTATTCTATTATCTATCTTCTCTTAAAAAAAACTACTGCGGTAATTCCGGCGGGCGCATTTTATAAGCACCGGTTGATAAACTACTTATAAAAGCTTCCAAAGCATTTAATTCTGATTGGTTCAGTTTTAGTTTTTGAATCAATCTGGAAGTTGTCGGGAATAATGTGTCGTTCGCTTGACTTTCTTTTCTTTTAGGTTGAGGCATTCCTGCATTATACATATTCAAAACACCAAGCAAATTCGGGAATAAACCGTTGTGCATATAAGGCGCGTTTTGGGAAACTCCTCTTAATGATTGCGTTTTAAATTCGCCTACATTTTCTGCTTTTCCGGTTACGTTATATCTGCCTAAATCTTCATATTCTCTTCCGTAATAAGTTAGACCAATATTGTGGAATTTATTATCAGAGAAATTAGCTGTATTATGGCAATTGATACAACGTGCTTTGGTTCTAAACAAATGCAAACCTTCAACTTCTTTATTGTTTAATTGAGTAGAATCTCCTGCAACAAATTTATCGAATCTGCTTTTCGGGCTTATCAAAGTTCTTTCAAAAGTAGCAATGGCTTTTAAAATCTCGGTCTGAGTTAGTTTTTCTTTTCCAAACGCCTTTTGAAAATAAGGTTTGTAGCCTTTTATTTTATTCAGCCTTTTGGTCGCCAGATCGATATGGAAGTTCATCTCTTTGGTATCTTTTATAGGAAAGCTTGCCTGGTCTTCAAGCGTTGTCGCTCTTCCGTCCCAGAAGAAAACTTTCGCATAAGCGATATTCATCAAACTCGGAGAATTTCGAATACCCTGTAATCTTCCTTCTCCGTAAGAAACCCTTCTCGCATCGCCCCAATTTAATTCCGGATCATGGCAATTGGCACAGGAAATTTGCCCCGATTTGGATAACCTCGGATCAAAAAAAAGGGCTTTACCTAAGGCTGCTTTTTCTTCGGTGTATTTGTTGTCTTCAGGAAATTCAGGTTGGCCCAGAGTTCCTATATCTTCAAAACCTTGCGCGTAAACAAGCGAATCAACTTCTGGTTTTGGCCATTTTTGATAATCACCGCTGCTGTATAATCTCTTTAATTCAGAAATAGAAAGCGTTGGGTTAATCTTAGCATAAGAAACGATAATAAGTGATAGTACCATTACCCCAATGGCAATAAACTTTGTTTTCATTTTTAATAATTTAATTGTACACCACATTGAATCCAATAAGTAGTATTGGTATTGATAATGGCGTTGTAGTCATTTTGTTTTTTTAATGCTATTTTTTCTTTTAAGTTGGTAAAGAAAACCACTGATTTATTGTTTTTTACCGGATAACTGTATTCTAAACGTATTGTCGGAGCAAAATAATTGGTTGTGCTTACGACGTAATCGTAGATAATGACTTCATCAAAAAAACGCGCGTTTGTGCCGCCTGAAGTATCATAATATTCCAGTTTCGATGATGGAAGCGGGAAATACATATTGAAACTTAAAGTCGAGTTTAGTTTGCTTTTTTTGAATGAAAAATCTTTGCTGGTATAAACTCCGGTGTTTAATGAATTTAATTCAATATGAGTTGTTGCCAGTATGTCGTTGTATTTGTTTTGTTGATAAAGCATATTGAAGCCAAATAAATAATCTATTTTAGAACCTGTTTTTTTAGAAAATGAGGTTGTCCAGTTTACTTTATTTAATGAATTGGTATAATTGTAACCATTACTTTGCACATCAAAATTGCGCGCATCGCTTTGATCAAATTGTAAAGTCGATTGAATTTCTTTTTTGCTCCACTTATGAAAAGCAAACAATTCTGCATGATTTGAAGTGGTTTTCAGTTTTAATCGTTCGGTTTCGCTAAGAGTATAAGAACTTGGGTAAAAAATATTGTTTGAGTTTTGCTTGTAAAATAAAGCAGTTACAATTGTTTTTTTATTTGAAAATGCATATCCTAAACCTACTTTATCTATAATGTCTTTATAATTATAAATAGAAGTCTTTTCGATAGATTTAAAGTAATTTAGAACTCTTCCATAACCCGCATTAAAGCGAAGATAAGTTTCAGGATAGGCTTCAAAATTTAAATTGATATTGCTGTATGAATAAGTGTAATCTTTTTGATTTTCGGCATAACTGCCTAAAACAAATGCTTTGTGATTTTCTGTTATCTGATAACCAATTTGTATTTCTCCTCCCAATTTTCTGTTGGTAATTTGAGGCCTTGGATCTGCAATTCTGCTAAATTTTTCTGCGCCATAATTGGCTTTAACAGCCACAGATAAATGAGTTGTAATGTCTTTAGAAAAACCACCGGTTAATGCATAAACTTGATTGTCCCAATCGGCTTTTCTGGGAACATAAAAATAATGCGGTGTAATAACTTCCTGCTCTTCGGCACGATCATCAGAAAGTACCCAGCCTAGATTTTTTTCTAATATTTTTTTGATAGATAAATCACCAAATAACTTCCATTTCGATTTTGTTGTAAAATATCCCTGCGCTAAAAATTGATAAGTGTTGATTTCGTTTGCAACTTGTTTTCTGGCAAATTCATTTTGCTGATGCTCATAAGAAACTTCAGTAAAGGTAAAATCTTTAATATTTGGATTGGTGTAAACGATTGGGTATTTAAAAATTTGATTTTTAATCTGATTGTCAATAATATGATTTTGCACTTTTATAGTGTCTTGTGCATTGACAGGAAAAACGAAAGAAAATAACACAAGAAGTAATGCCCAGTTTTTCCAGGCATTACTTTTAATGTTATTTATTTTAATTGTATTGATTTTCATTTAAGAAAATTTTAGTTGAAACCTCTAGGATTTGCTGTTATTTCTACGAAATCGTTTGTAGAGTTATTGGTGTCCTGAAGAACAATTCTACCAGCAATTGTAGTTTTGGTTTTTCTTATTACTGATTTTGAAGAATACGCTCCTGAAGGAATATATGTGTTTCCTCCATCAATTTGAGAAGGCAATTTTTTAGGAACTAAAAGTGATCCCAAATCTCTTGTTGTGTCAACACCATCAATAAGAACTGAAACTGGAATTTGAAGAGACAATGAAGCGTCTCCTTTAGGGTTTTTATATTTTTTCAATGCTGCAAATTCTGCATCAGTCATTTTGAAAATAGTATAACCATGTCTTCCTAATGAATCAAAAATCATATCGTTGTTACTGTTTCCCCAGTAAGCAATGTTTACATCTGGAACGGCAGGATTTTGAATGTCATACTGATAAGTATCACCAGAATAAGTTCCTAAAAATGACTCGAAATCTGCGGTGCTTAAATCGACGGTCAATTCAGGACTTACAATACTAACCGCTTTACCATTATTGTCAATATAATTAGCTTTATGATTAATGGCATTTTGAGCGATAACAATGCTTTTACCTGGTTGCACCGGATATTGTGTGCCATTTCCTGGAACTTTAATGATATTTAATGCATAAACGTAATCTGTATTTGCATTGGCAAGTGTCATTCCTTCAGATTTACTCCAGTCGAACTGTCCGTTTGGTAAAGAATATGCCGCCACAGTTGTTGTAGTAGATCCTGTAAGCTGTGCCATGTATAAGCCATCTGCATATTGTACAGTATTAGAATTGTTATAAATTTCTATAAACTGATCTCTAAAAACAGCTCCTTTTTTAGTATCAGATCCGCCATAATAAATTTGTTTAATTACAAAATCTCCTACTTTAGAAGTTTTCATTTCGATGCTAGTTGCAATAGCAGTTGCATTTACAATAATACTGCTTGCTGAACCATTAAAATTTATTTCAACTTCTGTTGGAGTATATCCAAAAGTCTCAGTAAATTCGGCTGATTGTATTACTTTGGTAGCTGTAATAGAATATGTTCCAGGTAAAATTTGCTTAAAAAGGGCAACACCGCTTTCGTCAGACTCAACAGTATATTTATTGGCGGTTTCTGTATTGACAATAGTTATACTTGCTTTTTTAACATTTAGACTGTTGAAAGCAGCCTCATATTTGAGAGAAACACTAAAGTCTACTGGTTTTAGTGCTTCGTTTTCGTTATCATCATTACTGCAAGACTGGATAATTAATCCAAAGAGTATTATAAAAATAGAGAGTGTTTTTTTCATAGGTATATATATATTTAGAATTGATAATTAAGTCTGGTTCCAAAGGAAAAGTTTGCTATATCTGACGGATATCTTTCGCCATCTATATAGTAATACGGTTTAAGATTTAAGAAATTGGTAGCATAGAATGAAACACTAAATCCATTTAAAAAATCTTTAGAAAGGCGTAAATGAAAATTATGAAGCATATTGTCAAGCTTATATTGTGTAGTGTTTTTAGTACGAATAATGTGTCCGTATTTTTGTACATCATGACGATCTCCTTCTGGAATTTCATGATAAACCAATTCAGCGTCTAAATAACCATTTGGGAAATTACTAGTAGGCGAATTACTGGTTTGCATTAAAATATGTTCACTTCTTAAAGACATAACCAGTCCTATTTTTGGAATATGGTAATTGAAGTTTAAACTAGCTGTAAAATTTTCATTTTTTACAGGTCTCGAATCATAGACGCCATATTTTACAGGAGAGAGTAGGTTTGTTGATTTTTCATACTCTTGTGTTTTACTGAAATCACTTGATCTGACATACGAAACATTCATACTTACATCAAGATTTAGGGATTTTATTTTTTGAAAATTTATAACTGATTCTATACCGATGTCTTTAGAAGTGGTATTGTTTTGAATACTTTGAGTGAAATAATAGACTTTTTCAGTTCCTGTAATTTCATAAGTTGGAATTTCACTGCCAACAATATCGACAACAGCTTTTGGCACTTCTTTGTAAACGGGAATCTGTTGGCCAGTAAATCCATCCAAAAGTCTGTTGTAATATCCAGTAAAATTAATGTCGGCAAAAGAAAGATTGATATCTAGCCCAACTTCTGTTTGATACGATTTTGCAGGTTTTAAATTGAAATTATCTCCTGGTGTGATAATAGTTTGAATCCATGCTTTTTGGTAAACTTCAGGATAAGTATAAATTCCATTTCCAACTAATCGATCGAGATAGCGATCTCCCGTGTACAATTGATTCAATGATGGAGCTTTTGATGATGATCCAAATCCACCTCTAAATCTAAAAGTTTTATTTATTGAATAAGAAGAGTTTATACGAGGTTGCAACGCTACATTTCCTGCCTGATTTTCATATCGTAACCCAAAATCAAGATTGAAAATCCTATTTTTTTCAAATTTTTTATAGATTCGGTCTTCAAAGTAAGCAGATATCTGGCTCTCCGTTCGGGTTCTGTTAAAATCATAATCTCGATAACCAATCTGACTGCCTTCTCCCTGATCCAAAGTGTAAAAATTTTGGAATCCACTAATACCACTTTTTCTACCAGCTCCCTTATTTGAACTTGTCCTTCCAGATACACCAAATACCAAACTATGCAACCATTTCGATTTACTGGTAAGTGCTTTTGTGACCTCGCCACTAACGAATGTAGAAATGGGAATTCCCTCAACCGTGGCTATACTTGTATATTGTGAAGGTAGAATATAAGCTTCGTGTATTCCCTCTTCTGTTGAGGCTGTTGCAGCAGAAGCAGATCTATTCATCCATTGCTCTTTTCGGGAGAACTGTTTGTCATAAGAAAAACCACTGTTTATATTTATACCGTCAACCCATAAATTAGTAGGTTTCCACATAAAATTATCGGAGATAGAAAAGCCTTTTTTATCATTTTTAACTACGGCATCACTAATATCATCTGGGTCCTTTTTGACATCATCTAGATTAGTTCGAAATGTGACGCTTAACGTGTTTTTAATCTTTGATGAACTATTCTTAGTCTGCCAGGAAAAACTTCCATTGACTCTTTGGTAACTTAAAAGACTATTTCTTGGATCTGCTTTAGAATCCAGATAATTAAAACCAATATTCATTGAATTGTTGGCATTGAATTTTACACCTTTTGTAAGGTTAAATTCTGTAGTTGCGTCACGTATGGAGGCTGATACACGATACGGGCTATAGCCAACTTTTGTTGTTATCAATACAAGTCCGGAAGTTAAATCACCGTATTTTGCAGAAGGAATTCCCTGTATAACTTTTATTTCTTCGATAGTATTAGTTGGAATTTCTCTTAAATCAACACCGTAATTTGCATTAGTGAAAACATTTCTATTTGACTCTGCGAAACTATTCGGGCTCGAATAACCGTATGGTCCAGTTACATTTGGATTTAGGGCCTGCATATTTTCGTTGTTAGAAATCGGAATATCATTTATTACAAATGAAGTTCCGAAAGCTTTACCACCTTTAGTAGAGGATAAGTCAGATGCTGTACGAAATACAATATTTTTAAATTGGTTCAAATTAAAATCTACAGTTGTCTGCCCGGGAAGTTGTGATAAAACATCATCAAGAGAAAAAGCCTGAACATTATTTATAGCATTGGTCCCTAAAGTTAATTCAGAATATTTGCGCTTCTTTTCGGCCGTAACCACAACTTCTTTCAAACGAAGCGTATTGTCTGCCAAAGAGACCGTCATGGAATTTTGATCATTTTTTAAAAGCACATTTATATCTTTTTTTCCAAGAATAGAAAAATTGAGTTCAATATCCTGATAATAGGCAAGTGTTATTTTAAAATTTCCATCCTTGTCAGAAATCGTCCAATTATCTGTTTTTGTATCCCGAATAAAAACTCCCGACAAAGAAGTTGAGGATTCTTTATCTATAACTTTACCCGTAATCACTCTTTGAGAGAAAACAGAACCCGAAATAAGAAGGAAAAATAAAATAAAACGCATTGTCTTTAATTAGAATCAATAAAAATAATGCGCAAATCTATCAATAATTCTTTGTGAAGCAATGGAAAATAAGAAGATTGTAAAATTGTAAATGTCTCATTTGTGAGAAAAATAGCTTCACTGAGTTTCTGAAATTTTGATTTATCTTATTGATAAACAATAGATTAATCTTTTGATGGTTTTGTAAGTGTAAAGACTTAACTTTTTTTTGGTAAGATGTAGGTTTGATGTATTCTGAAGCAGAATATTTCTTGTTAATTCCTGTAGTTTAGCTTTAGATTTTAAAACTGGAGCACAAAAAAAGAGCCAGGAACTTTATATTTCCCTGACTCTTTTTTTTATTATAGTAAAAAATAGTCTTTACACTGCTATTGAAAACTGTTACTGCGAATGAAAAATTAATCTAATGATTCAGTCAGTTTTTTAAATACCGATTTAGCATCTTTTCCTTCATATAAAATAGCGTAAACAGCATCTATAATCGGCGTTTTTGCTCCATAGCCCTGATTGAGTTTATAAGCACTTTTGGTGGCATAATAACCTTCGGCAACCATACTCATTTCCATCATGGCACTTTTTACGGTATAACCTTTTCCAATCATATTTCCGAACATTCTGTTTCTCGAAAATACAGAATATCCCGTAACCAATAAATCGCCTAAATATGCCGAATCATTAATGTTACGTTTCATTTTATGTACTTTTTTGATGAATTTTTTCATCTCGCGAATTCCGTTACTCATCATAACCGATTGAAAGTTATCTCCGTAACCCAAACCGTGAGCAATTCCGGCGGCAATGGCATAAATGTTTTTAAGCATTGCAGCATATTCAGTACCAATAATATCATCAGAAATTTTGGCTTTGATATAATTTCCGGATAATGTTTTAGCAACCACTTTGGCTTTTTCCGGATCGCCACAAGCAATTGTCAGGTACGAAAGTCTTTCTAAAGCTACTTCTTCGGCGTGACAAGGACCAGTTATAACACCAATATTGTAGTATGGAATATCGTATTGAATATGAAAATGTTCTCCAACAATTAAACTTGTCTCAGGAACAATTCCCTTAATAGCCGAAAAGATGATTTTATCAGACAAAGAAACAGTTAAATTCTTTAATTCAGCATCTAAGAAAGCAGACGGAATAGCAAAAATTACATAATCGGCGTATGCTACAGCTTCGTTTATATTGTTCGTTAATTTAAGTTTTGAGGTATCAAATTCAACCGAACTTAAATAATTTGGATTGTGTTTGTATTTCTGAATGTGCTCGATCGCAGCATCATTGCGCATATACCACGCAATTTCTGAAAGATTTACACATAACATCTTTGCAATTGCCGTTGCCCAGCTTCCTCCTCCAATTACTGCAAATTTTAGATTTTCGCTCATTTTTTTAATAATTTAAAACAAAAGTACTTAATAATGCAGTAATATCACAAAATCTGATTTAAGAAATTAAAATTGATGGTTAAGATCTAAATGTCATAAGTTGAATTTTGTGCACTATTTTTTATCTTTAAAAAATTAAATGAATTCAAAAAAGCCTTACATTCGGTGAAATTTCTTTCAAATATGACAACTAAAATTTTCAGCATTATTTTGATTTTGACAAGCAGCTTTTCTTTTTCACAAAATGGAGATCGTATTTATTATGATAAAGACTGGAAAGAGACTTCTAAAGAAAATGCTTCTTTTTATAGAATTAAACCATCAAAAAAAATAGGTAATCTGTTTTTAATGGAAGATTTCTATAGTAATAAAACACCTCAATTTCAAGGTTATGCTTTGCAAAGCGACGAAAATAGTTATGTTGGAGATATTGTCTGGTACGATGAAAATGGTTTCGATACATCGGTTTATCAATACTATAATAAGACTGCCGTTCCTGTTTTGACTTACTATTATCCTAATGGAAAAAAACGTAAAACCGCTGAATATAAAAATGGTAAAAAAAACGGATTTTCGATTGTATATCATCAGGACGGAACTGTGTTAATGAAAGGTAAATATCTTAACGGTAAACCGGTTGAAGGAGATTTCGAAGAAGTCAGAAACTGGGATGATTACAGAGAGAATAAGTTGGATGAAGAAGCTTATCAGGAGCAGACCGAAGTTATGGTTGAAACGGCACCTGTAATGGTTGAAGATTATCAGGCTGGAACTAAAAAAAAGGTTATAACGAAAATAGTGAAGAAAAAAATATTCTGGATTAACTCAAAACAATTGGCCCAGGAAACGTGGTATGATATTGAGTACGACCGAATGCATCCTTTTAAACAGATAAATTATGATGCGACAGGAAAAGTACTGCAAACCATCAATCAAAATGATTTTGAACAATATGGGAGTGACATTTCAAACGGTATTGTTTACGACTACTATATTCAAAACAAATTTGCAGTTGCCATTAAATCAAAAACCGGTTATAAAGAGGGACAAAAATTTGGTGAAGAGATTAAGTATTATCCAAATGGTAAAATTCACGAATTGACTAAATATACCGATGGTGAAAAAGTGGTCGATGAAATCGTTTATAATAAAGATGAAACCATAATGAAAAAACGATTATATAAAAATGGTGCACCGTTTGAGGGAAATTTTGAAGAAAATTTTGCCGGAAGATTGCTAATTAACCAAAGTTATGTACAAGGTTTAAAAGAGGGAGAAGCAGTCGTAAAAACGGATAATGACAGCATTGTTGCTAAAGGTATTTACAAAAATAACAAACCTTATAACGGCACATTTGTTGTAAAAACCGCAGAAGATCTTCATGAGTTGATTCGTGTTACTGACTTTAAGAAAAACGGATTGCAAAAAGTTTTTAATTATGATATTAATAATCCTGTAAAAACGTACAACGCTGTAAATGATATTATAGACGGCGAAACTGTTTTTTATAACGATGGCGAAATTACCGGAAAACTGGAATATAAGAAAGGTTTGCCTTATGAAGGGAAATTAGCAGAAGCTGAAAAAGCCATCATCTATAAAAAAGGAGCAATTGCCGAGGAAATCTTTTATAGAAGTACATACGGAAGAGGGGATGAAAACAATATTTTAAAATCTAAACATTATACAAACGGAAAACTCGCAAAAATAGAGGATCGCTCTTTTACGCTTGCAGGAAAAGTTCAGGATTCTTATGAAGGAATTTATAAAGATGAAAAACCCTATTCGGGATATTTTTCAGCAGATCTAAGAGAGTTTAATTATGTTGATTATTATGAAAATGGTACAAAAAAGTACCAGTATTCAAACAATTATTTAGAAAATCTTGAAAAATATCAATACCCAAATTACGATATAAAATCGACTTATAAAGATGGGAAAATTGTCGACGGACCTGAATACATCCAATTAGGCCGCCAGTTTATTTCGAAATATTGGAAAAACGGAGTTTTGCAAAGTTTTGATTTTGATGTTTTTGCCATGCATTATTTTAATCGCTATCATTTTGAGTTAAAAAATAATGCTATTCAACTTGAAGAATTTAATAAGAAAATAAAAGGAAAAATTGTTTTAGAAAAATCAGGCAATAAAAATACAGGAAAATTTAGTATTGATGATAAGGTGCTTGTTGTTAGTTCTTTATTAGAAGTTAATGACGTCGCTCCTCTGGAAACCGGAAGTGTTTTGTATTTTGAAACCAACGATAAAATAGAAGCAAAGTTATTTACGACAATAGAAGGAAACGATGAAAAAAGACGAGATTCTGAGATTTTTAATACTGTTTTTACTTTGTACATGGACCATAACAAAACGATCGAAGAAAACTTTAATTTGATCGCTGAAAAAATCTCTTCAGAAAAAGATGTTGAATTGTTATTTGGGAATGAACCAAAAGGAAATATGATCGCTGGTCTGAGGCTTAATCAAGCAAAAAAACCGGAAATAGGAACTTTGATCCTGAAAAATAAAAACAATTTGTATGATTTACAATTATTTTTGAAAGGAAAAATTTTAGAAGAAAAAAAGAATGTTGACCTTAAAAATGTACAAACAGAGATTAAAATATTGAATGAAAGGTTACAAAAGAAAATGAATGAAGACTTTAAATAAGCTGTTTTCTGTAATTTTAAAAGATGATTAAAAAAAATAAAAAATTATTTTTAATTATACACAATAAAAATAAAACCACTACGTTATAACTACTTGTAAATTAGAATTTAATGAGTTTAGCAAAAATTGAGTTAGTTAGTTTTGTTTTAGTATTGTAAAAAGGCGTTCCTGAAAAATTCAAGAACGCCTTTTTTTTAGTTTTAAGTTTACAGTTACAGTTTGAACTGCGACTGAATACTGTCACTGCGACTAGTAACTCATCTCAACAATCGATTTTACCTTATCCAGAGTAATCAATTGTTTTTCGCCTAAACCTTTCCAGCCTCTTTTATCGAAACGATTTACGATAAAATCTGCCGTTTTACCATAATCCTCAATGTATTGAGACAGTTTAGTATCCATTCCCATAGTATGGAAAAATTCAACAGTTTTGTTGATCGCTTCTTTCGCTACTTTGTCATCAGCACCTGTTAAACCGAAAATTCTTCTTCCGTATTGCGCTAATTTTTCTTTTTTGGTATCAAACATCACCTCGTATAAACTTGGGCCAATAATTGCCAAAGTTCTGGCATGATCAATTCCGTATAGAGCAGTTAATTCGTGACCAATCATGTGCGTTGCCCAATCAGACGGAACACCTTTCTGGATCAATCCGTTTAACGCCATTGTACAACTCCACATAAAGTTCGAAGCCAAAGCATAATCAGTAGGATTCTCCATCACTTTTGGACCCACTTCAATTAATGTTTGAAGAATTCCTTCGGCAATTCTATCTTGTAAATACCCTTCGTGCGGATACGTTAAGTATTGCTCCATTACATGAGTGTAGGCATCTACAACACCGTTTTGCAATTGTCTTTTTGGTAAAGAAGCAATCACGGTTGGATCGCAAATAGAAAATTGAGGAAACATTGCGCTTCCGCCAAAAGCCAGTTTTTCCTGAGTTTCGGTAATGGTAACTACAGCTCCTGAATTCATCTCACTTCCTGTTGCCGGTAAAGTTAAAACAGTTCCAAAAGGCATTGCATTTTCTTTAATCAACAAACGTTTTTGCAAAATATCAATCGGATTTCCGTCAAAGTTTACGGCTGCCGAAATGAATTTCACTCCATCAATAACAGATCCGCCACCAACAGCCAGGATAAAAGTAATTTTCTCCTTTTTGATTACTTCTACAGCTTTCATTAAAGTCTCAAAATGAGGATTTGGTTCAATTCCGCCAAATTCAACAATATCAAAACCTTTAAGATTTTTGATTACCTGTTCGTGAATTCCGTTCTGAAAAATACTTCCGCCACCATAAGCCAATAAGATTTTAGCATCTTTTGGAACCAAAGTCGAAAGTTTTTCTATTTGTCCTTTTCCGAAGATTAAATTCGTCGGATTATATAATTCAAAGTTTAACATGTCTTTTAAGTTTCTGAGATGCTAAGTTTCTGAGGTTCTAAGTTTTTTTTCAAACTTAATATTCAAAATCTCAACATCAATTTTTATTATTTTAATTTTGATTCACTAATCGCTAAGTTGCTAAAATCTTAGAACCTTAGCATCTTATTTTAATTTCTCCAATAATTTACCTGCAACAAGCTTAGACGAAGCTGGGTTTTGACCTGTAATCAAAAGACCATCTTCTACAGCATATGGTTGCCAGTTTTCAATTTTCGAGAATTTAGCACCATTTTGAGTCAAAGCATCTTCTAATAAAAACGGAACAACTTTAGTTAATCCAACTGCTTCTTCCTCTTCATTGGTAAAACCGGTTACTTTTTTTCCTTTTACTAAAAATTCACCGTTTACTTTTACGTTTTTCAAAACTGCCGGAGCGTGACAAACAAATGCTACAGGTTTTTTGTGTGTATAAAAAGATTCGATTAAAGCAATCGAGTTTTTATCTTCGACTAAATCCCAAAGTGGCCCGTGACCTCCAGGATAAAAAACGGCATCATAATCTTCTTGATTAATAGTCGAAAGTTTAAGCGTGTGTTTTAATTTTTCCTGTAATGTTTTATCGGCATCAAAACGTTTTGTATCTTCAGTTGCAGATGCAGGATCGGCGCTTTTTGGGTCAATTGGCGGCTGACCTCCAAGCGGAGTTGCGATGGTAATTTCAACTCCCTTATCTAATAATTCATAATAAGGAGCAGCAAGTTCTTCTGACCAAAATCCAGTTTTTTCTCCTGTATTGCCCAGTTTATCGTTACTGGTTACAACAAATAATACTTTTTTCATACTTTTTTTATTTGTTTTTTGAGCTATAGCGGTTGAGCTAAAAGCTGTTAAGGTTATAATTGCGAGTAATGCTATTTTTTTCATAAGTTTAAATTTTCATCAAATTTACAGCTTAAGTGATATTTGTAAAAATAAAATAAACTATGTTTGTTATAAATAAATTTATGTCATGGTAAATCTCGAATGGTACAGAACATTTAAAGCGGTTTATAAAAACGGAAATTTTTCTATCGCTGCAAAAGAGTTGTTTATGAGCCAGCCTGCAGTTAGCCAGCAAATCTCTATGCTGGAAGCTCATGTGGGTAATAAATTGTTTAACCGAAAGTCAAAGGGCGTAGAACCAACGGAATACGCTAAGTTACTGAATAATTTAATCATTGATGCACTCGATCGTCTTGAAAATGTAGAGAATACATTTAGGGCAAAAGCCGAAGATGCAAACCGATTAATATCGGTGGGAATTTCTAAAGACCTTTTTAATTGTATTGGGAATTTGTTAATAGCTAAATTTGATTTAATCGATTTTACTTTTGCCGATAATGATGCACTTTTTGCGCTTGTAGATGCCAAAAAACTTGATTTTGCGATCACAACAAAAAGGTTTGATACGTTTGACACTATTTATGAAATCGTTGGAAAAATTAAATTGATCATGGTCGCGCCGATAAATTTAGATGCAACAGAATTTCGCCAGAAATTAAAAGCAGACAATTTTACGGACTTAGAGTTATGGCTCAATGATCAAAAATGGTACAGTCACGATGCGAGAATTCCACATATAAAATTATTCTGGCTACATGCCTTTAATAAAAAACGTCCATCAATGGTGCCTAATTACATTATTCCGTCAGAATCTGAAATGCTCAGAATGCTGGCAGATAATGAAGGAGTAGCCATAACCTGGAATTGTAACGCGAGAAAATATATCAAAGAAAATAAACTGCAATTATTGTGGAATAGTTTTCACGTACCGGAAGAATACGTTTATTTACTGAGTGCCAAAAACAATAATCTGAATTCATTTTTTGATATTATTTCTAAAGAATTGAAGTTGTTTTTTGGTAATAGATTATAATTTTTTTAGCCACAAAATCTTTTTTTTTGGCCACGAATTCCACGAATTAGCACTAATTTTTTGTGGTTAAAAAGTTAGCCACAGATTAAAAGATTCTCACAGATTCGAAATCATTTTTAATCTTTTAATCTGTGGCAAAATAATAATTCGATAAATTAGTGCAATTCGTTGCAAACTCTTTTTTTAAGTTATGGAAAATTTACAAAATATTAGAATCGCCGTTGATGCCATTGTTTTTGGATATAAAAATAACGGTTTATATGTTCTTTTAATCGAGCAAAAATTTGGTTCAGCCGATAAATATTGGGCTTTACCCGGCGGATTGGTGAAAAACGATGAATCTTTGAGTGATGCTGTAATTCGGGAATTGCACGAAGAAACCAATGTTCAGCTTACTTTTATGGAGCAGCTGTACACTTTTGGCGATGATATTCACAGAGATTCCAGAAATCGTGTTATTTCGGTTGCGTATTATGCTTTAGTTGATGCTTCGAATCTTGAAATTAAAGCCGATACCGATGCAGATAAAGTACAATGGTATAAAATTGACGAAATTCCTTCTTTGGCATTCGATCATAATTTAATTATTGAAAAAGCCATTTTAAGATTAAAAGCAAAACTGACTTACGAACCAATTGGTTTCGATTTGCTTCCGGCGGAATTTCTGTTTTCAGACCTGGAAAACCTTTATTGTACCATTTTAGAAAAAGAAATCGACCGACGAAATTTTAGAAAAAAAATCCTCAGTTATGGGTTTTTAGAAGAAACAGAAAAATTTTCACCTATAAAAAGCGGACGTCCGGCAAAATTATTTCGATTTAATAAATTGAAATACAATGAGTTAATAGATAAAGGCTTTCACTTCGAAATAAAGTTTGCGTAATTTTTACACAAAATAATTTGTTTATTTAAAATTTAATTCTACATTTGCGTATAATTAACGCAAACTATAAAAACTATGATACTTAACCTAGACCCACAATTCGCTCCATTTCAAAATCAGGAAGAAATTAAATTTCAAAGTTTTACATTTTCTGGCGGAGAACCTCACATTAAAATCAATCCGGATTTTGATACAACTCAAAAAGTAACCATCACACACCGCTTAAATTCATTCAACGATTTGGGTTTATTGTGTATTACAGTTGATGCTTTACGCAGAATGGATGTGAAAATTATCGATTTGTTTATTCCGTATTTTCCGGCTGCAAGACAAGATCGTGTGATGATAAAAGGAGAACCGCTTTCTGTAAAAGTTTATGCAGATATCATCAACGGACTTCAATTGAATAAAGTTTTTGTTTTTGATGCGCATTCTGAAGTTACTCCGGCATTGGTAAACAATTGCGAAGTGATTCCGAATCATACTTTTATTCAACAAGTTCTAAAAGTTACAGGCGAAAACGTAAAATTGATTTCTCCGGATGGTGGCGCTCTTAAAAAAATCTACAAAGTGTCTGAATTTTTAGGCGGAGTTGATGTAGTAGAATGCAGCAAAAGCCGAGATGTAAAAACAGGAAGATTATCTGGTTTTAAAGTGTATGAAGATGACTTAAACGGCATAGATTGTTTAATTGTAGATGATATTTGCGACGGCGGCGGAACTTTTGTTGGCTTAGCCGAAGAATTAAAAAACAAAAATGCCGGAAAATTATACTTAGCCGTAAGCCACGGAATCTTCAACAAAGGTTTTGAAGTTTTAGATTGTTTCGACAAAATATTCACAACCAACTCTTTTAAAGATTTTGATAATGAAAAGGTTGAGGTTGTAAAATTAGAATTATGAATAAAAATTACAGAGTAGAAATAGCGAATAAAACCTTAGAAATCATAAAAAATGGTTTTTATGATTATAAAGGAAAAAGGATTAACATAGAAGAAGAACTCGAAGAATCCATACAAAATACGTTTACAATTGCGCCAAACGATTGGGATGCAATCCTGAAAACGCCAATTTCAAATACGTTTGAAACAGAAATTGTCACCAAAAACTGTTCTACAATTGAAGCCATTGCTGAAGAGAAAAACGGTAAAATCTGTATTTTAAATTTTGCTTCTGCAAAAAATCCGGGCGGTGGATTTTTAGGAGGCGCTTCGGCTCAGGAAGAAAGTCTGGCCAGATCTTCAAACCTGTATGAAACGCAAATCAAAGACAAAGCGATGTATGACTTTAATAGAAATCAGTCTTCGTTTTTATATTCAGATTACATGATTTATAGTCCGAATGTTTTGTTTTGGAATGATGATAATGGAGATTATTTTGAAAAACCATTTGTCGCAGACGTAATTACAGCACCTGCACCAAATAAAGGCGCGATGCTGCAGCATAACCGAAAAGAAGAAATTGCTGAAACAGAAAAGGTCTTAAAAAACAGAATGGATAAAGTTTTGGCAATTGCATTAAAACAAAAAAGTGAAACATTGATTTTGGGAGCCTGGGGTTGTGGGGTTTTTAGAAACGAACCCAAAGATGTAGCACAATTATTCAAAGAAATTATTGCAGAAAAATACGCAGGCGCTTTCAAAAAAATAGTTTTTGCAGTATTTGACAATTCCGAAAAAAAATCAAATTTTAAACAATTTGAAGAAATATTAAATTAAGTTGAAAAGTTTCAAGTTTCAGGTTTCACGTTCTATACGTTAACCTGACACAAGAAAAACCTGAAACCTGAAACAAAAAACGAAAGCTATTAACCGTTTCAAGTTTAAGATTCCAAATTTCAAGTTCAGTGTGCAACTTGAAACCTGAAACAAAGAAAACCTGAAACTAACCACAAACATTATGAGTGATGATTTAAAACCAAGATTTATTGAGTCTTTAAGAAGAAACAATGATCAAATTAGAGAAGACAGAGCCAAAACCATTGGTGAAGATTCTGAATTAATATACAGAAGAAGAGTCGAAGATATCGAACTAAAAATAAAAAGACTCGAAAGAGAGCAGGAGGGCCTTATCGATATTAGTCCGCTTGACAAGAATAGTTTGACTTTTGCCGACTTTCAACCGGAAGCATTTGTGCAAAAAGATATGGAATTATCATTAACAATCAGAAATTTAAATATTCAGTTTGAAGTGACAAAAAAGAGATTCGAATATTTATTTGGTAAAACATTTTAGTTATGGGAGGTACAAGATACGATTTAGGCGCTCGTTTGAGCAGAGCAAAAGAAGCAGGTTACGGATTTAAATCTGCAAGTGAGATTTTCGTTCAAAATCAATTAGGAATGGCACACGAATCTATGAATCCAAACGGCATTACGTTTAGAGAAGCCAGAGATTCTGAAGTGCATCCCAATACAGTTCCAATTATTTTAGGATTGGATGTTACAGGAAGTATGGGACATATTCCGCATGAACTGATTAAAGAAGGACTGCCAAAATTAATGGGAGGAATTATTCAGGGCGGAGTTCCGGATCCGGCACTTTTGTTTTTAGGAATTGGAGATCACGAATGCGACAGATTTCCGCTTCAGGTTGGACAATTTGAATCTGGCGATGAAGAATTGGATATGTGGCTAACGAGAACTTATATTGAAGGTGGAGGCGGAGGAAACGCCGGAGAAAGTTATCTTCTGGCGTGGTATTTTGCCGCTTTTCATACCAAAACCGATGCTTTCGAAAAAAGAGGTCAAAAAGGATTGTTGTTTACCGTGGGTGATGAACCAAATTTACCAACGCTTCCGGCATCTGCCATAAAAGAGATTATGGGTCAGGGACAGCAAACGTATACGTCTCTTGAATTATTAAAAGAAGCTCAGAAACGTTACGAAGTGTATCATATCAGCGTATTACATTCTGATCAGGCGGTAAGAGCAAATGTGGCCTGGAAAGAATTACTGGGCCAAAATTGTTTGTCTATCGAAGATCACAAAGAAATCCCGAATGTAATCAAGAAAATCATTTGTGAAAAACATAAAAATTCAGGGTCAGGTTTAGGATCAATACCAGTTTCTGACACAAAAGATACAGGTTTAGATAATATAGAAATGCTTTAAATTAAACACATAGAAATGTAGATTTAATTAAAAATTGAGAATTAAAAATTAAAAATTTTTGAAACCGCATTTCACATGGTGCTATGAGAGTGAAACGCCTTTTTAGATTCTGCAACGCTATGTTTCTATGTGTTTAAAAAATATTTTAAAAAATGAAAACAGCTCAAATAGTTATAGGTTTAGGATTTGGTGATGAAGGAAAAGGAATTACAACAGATTTTCTGTCGAAGCAAAATCCTGAATCTATAGTTATTCGGTTTTCAGGAGGACAACAGGCGGCGCATACCGTAATGATTGAGGGCAAAAAGCACGTTCATTCAAGTTTTGCCAGCGGAGCACTTCGCGGTTTGCCATCTTATTATAGCGAACATTGCACGATTCATCCCGTTTTTTTATTTAATGAAAAAGAAGAACTCGAAGAAAAAGGAGGAAATATTGCACTTCATATTCATCCGTTAGCCAAAATAACAACTCCGTTTGATGTTTGGCAAAACCGAAACAACGTAAGAAATCTGGATCACGGAACTTGTGGAAAAGGCGTTGGAGCGACAATGAAACGTAATGAAGGTCAGTACAAACTTTTCGCCATAGATTTGATCGCGCCAAGACAAATGCTCTTAGAGAAACTGCAAAAAATCGCCTATTACTACGGTTTTTTAAATGAAAGTGAAATCGATGCAGAAGTAGATCATTATTTGGAAATCATTGATAAAATAAAATGGAATATCAGCGATTACAGTTTTTTAGAAAACTATTCAAATTTGATTTTTGAAGGAAGCCAGGGAATTCTTCTCGACATGGATCATGGTGTTTTTCCGAATGTAACATATGCCAATACAACATCCAAAAATGCAATTGAAATCTGCCAGAAATTAAAAATAGATGATGTTGAGGTTTATTATGTTACCAGAAGTTATTCTACCCGACACGGAAGTGGCTGGATGGCAAATGAAAGAGAATTAAAATTAAAAAATAACGAAGAAGAAACCTGTGTTTACAATGATTTTCAGAAAGAGTTAAGAACGGGAGATTTAGATTATGAGCTATTAAATTATAGTTTAAAGTTGGATGCCGCTTACAGTTTTAATGCAAAAAGAAACTTGGTGGTAACCTGCATGGATCAGATCGAAAAAGATTATCAGTTCGAAAACTTAACAACAGCGTTTAAGGAAATCTACGGATCATTTTCACCCGATTCAAAAGATTTCAAACAGTTAACTTCTTTGTTCCAATAAAGAAAAAATGAAATACAATATACAAAATATAGCCACAGAAAATAAGTTTTTATTCTTCTGGGGACATCAGCCCAATAAAGACGGAAGCATTTCTAAAACCTGCTTTAGTCAATGGTGGCTGAGTTCGTTTGAAGTTGATAAAGTGATTTACAAAACTGCCGAACACTGGATGATGGCCAAGAAAGCTGAATTGTTTAAAGACCATGCGATTTTGGAGAAAATCCTTCAGGCTAAATCTCCTGCCGAAGCCAAAAAGTTTGGCAGAGAAGTAAAGAATTATAATGAAACCTTGTGGTTAGCCGCTAGATTTGATATTGTAAAAGAAGGCAATTATCATAAATTCAGTCAAAACCCCGAGTTAAAAACTTTTTTACTCAACACAAAAGAGAGAGTTATCGTAGAAGCAAGTCCTGTAGATGCCATTTGGGGAATCGGGATGGCTGGTGATCACAAAGATATTTTGAATCCTGAAAAGTGGAGAGGCTTGAATTTGTTAGGTTTTGCTTTGATGGAAGTTAGGGATGAATTAGAATAAATTAGTCATGAAAATAGAAATCCTTAAAGCCGATATAACAGAAATTCAAGTAGACGCAATTGTAAACGCCGCCAATACTTCCTTATTAGGCGGAGGCGGAGTTGACGGCGCTATCCATAGAAAAGGAGGAAAAGCTATTTTAGAAGATTGCGTTAAAATTCGAAATAAGCAAGGTGGCTGTAAAGTTGGAGATGCTGTGATTACAACGGCTGGAAATTTACCAGCAAAATATGTTATTCATACCGTTGGTCCGGTTTGGAATGACGGTAAAGGTCTCGAAGAAGAATTATTGCTAAGCTGTTATTTAAGGGTTCTGGAATTGGCGGTAGAAAATGATATTAAAACCATTGCATTCCCTAATATAAGTACAGGTATTTATAAATTCCCCAAAGAGTTAGCAGCAGAAATTGCACTGCATTCAATTGATATTTTTGAAAATAAAGAGCAATTCGAAAAAATCATTTTTGTTTGTTATGATGATGAAAATTTCAAAATTTATAATGATATAATAAAAAACGTCTTTGAATATAAAGTGAAATCAGGATTATTTGGAGTTGCGATTGGAGATGCCTTGGGCGTTCCGGTAGAATTTAAAACCAGAGATTATTTAAGAAGTAGTCCTGTTCAGGATATGATGGGGTTTATGTGTTGGAATCAACCTCTCGGGACATTTAGCGACGATAGTTCATTGGCTTTTTGTACTGCAGAAAGTTTATGCAAAGGTTTTGATATAGAAGATATGGCATTAACTTTTGTTAAATGGATGCAGGAAGGATATTGGGGAGCTCATCATAAAGTATTTGATATTGGAGGAACTACAAGGTATTCTTTGGCAAGAGTTGTAAAAGGAGAATCTGCCAGATTTTCGGGTAATTTCTTTGAAGAAGATAATGGTAACGGATCTTTAATGAGAATTCTGCCTTTGGTTTTTCATCTTCATAAAGAGACTGATATCGAAATTATTTATAAAAAAGTAAAAGAAGTTTCTTCGATTACCCATGCTCATTTTAGATCAGTATTTGCTTGTTTTATCTATGTTGTGTATTGTTTAGAAATTTCAAAAGGCATTGATAAAATACAGGCGTATACAAACATGCAAAAGATTGTTTCTGATTTTTTAAGTGATAAGAAATTTAATCCAATTGAAATTCAATTGTTTGATAGAATCTTAAAAAATAATATAGCGGATTATCCTGAAAATGAAATTGAATCATCAGGTTATGTTCTTCACAGTTTAGAAGCCAGTTTTTGGTGTTTTTTAAATTCGAATACTTATGAAGAAACTGTTTTAAAAGCAGTGAATTTAGGCGGAGATACAGATACAACTGGAGCAATTACGGGAGGCTTGGCAGGAATGTATTACGGAATTGACAATATTCCACAAAAATGGATTACTGCATTAGCAAGAAAAAATGATATTGATGATTTGTGCGAAAGACTGTCTTTAAAATTAAAAAAAATGAAATAGACAGTTTATAATTTTTAGAAAGAATAGATCAAAAATAATGAATTGTAAACACGAGTTTTTGGTGTTCCATAGGAACATCTCATCGGTAGATAAAAATAGTGTTGTGTTGTATTTACGTTCCGTAGGAACGTTTGATTAAAATAATGAAATAAATGAAAGATATTCAATATAGAAAAGGAGATGCAACGGCTCCTCAATCAGAAAATAATAAAATCATTGTGCATATCTGTAATGATATTGGAGGTTGGGGAAAAGGATTTGTTATGGCAATTTCTAAAAGATGGAAAAAACCGGAAAATCAATATAGAGAATGGTTTAAATCAAAAGACGGTTTTGAATTGGGTAAAGTTCAGTTTGTTCAGGTAGAAGAAGATCTTTGGGTAGCAAATTTAATTGGTCAGCATAAAATCAATAAAGATGAAAACGGAAATGCTCCAATACGATATGATGCTATTGAAGATGGCTTGAAAGAAGTAGCTTCGTTCGCAAAAGAAAGTAATGCCAGCGTTCATATGCCAAGAATTGGCTGTGGTTTAGCAGGCGGAAAGTGGGAGATGATAGAGCCTATTATTCTCCAAAGACTTTCAAATAATGATGTTGAAGTCGTTGTATATGACTTCTAGAAAAAAAAATATTAATAATGAATGAAAATATAGCAAAAACAGTGAGCAAATTTCTAAGTTTAGTACTTAGACATTCACCAGAAAAAATAGGATTAAAATTAGACGAAAACGGTTGGGCAGATGTTGAGGAATTAATTCTAAAATGTTCCCAAAAAGGAAATAAACTAGACGCGGTTCTTTTAGATTACGTAGTAGAAAACAATGATAAAAAACGTTTTGCTTTTAATGAAGATAAAACGAAAATAAGAGCAAGTCAGGGACATTCTATTTCGGTTGAATTAAACCTGAATGAAACAGAACCTTCAGAATATTTATATCACGGAACTGTTGGAAAGTTTATGGAGAACATTCAGAAAGAAGGTTTGAAAAAAATGAGCCGTCAGCACGTGCATCTTTCCAAAGATCGTGAAACGGCCATAAAAGTAGGTAGCAGACGTGGCGTTCCTCAGATTCTAACCGTAAGAAGCGGTGCGATGCACAGAGATGGATTTAAATTTTACTTGTCTGAAAATAATGTTTGGTTAACAGATGAAGTTCCGGCGAAATACATAGAGTTTAAATCATGAAACGAACATTAGTTTTTGGAGATATTCACGGTGGTTTAAAAGCTTTAATTCAATTATTAGATAAAGTTGGAATTAACGAAAATGACCGATTTATTTTTCTGGGAGATTATGTCGATGGCTGGAGAGAATCGGCACAAGTAATTGACTTTCTGATTGAATTATCCCAAAGACAAGAATGCATTTTTATAAGAGGAAATCATGATGTTTGGTGTCACGAATGGCTGAAGAATGATGTTGTAAACGACATTTGGTTTTTGCACGGAGGAAAATCAACTATAGAAAGTTATCAGAATATTGATTCTTTCGAAAAAGAAAAACATTGTAATTTTTTTGAAAACATGAAAGATTATTTTGTAGATGAAAATAATAATTTGTTTATTCACGCAGGATTTTCGTCGATGCATGGTCCGGACAAGGAACATTACAAAACAAATTATTCCTGGGACAGAACCCTTTGGGAAATGGCTCTGACAATGGACAAAAGAATCAAAAAAGATTCACTATCCTATCCTAAAAGATTATTGCTTTATAATGAAATTTACATTGGCCACACACCAACGCTTCATTATAATATTGAGATTCCAATGCAAGGATGTAATGTCTGGAATATAGATACCGGAGCAGGTTTTTACGGAAAATTAAGTTGTATTGATATAGAAACAAAAGTATTTTGGCAAAGCGATGTTGTGCAATCATTTTACCCAAACGAAAAAGGAAGAAATAAAGCTTAATATTACACAAAGACACACAAAGAAAAATACAAAAAAGCACAAAGAAAATTAAAACGTGGCGAGTCTCTGTGATAAACTTCGTTATCTCTATGAAACCCAAAATTTACGAGAATTTAAATAACTAAAATATATGAACCCACTATTATTAACAGATGGTTACAAAGTTGACCACAGAAGACAATACCCGGACAAAACCACATTAGTATATTCTAACTGGACACCAAGAAAATCCAGAATAGAAGGTCTTGACGAGGTAGTGTTTTTTGGATTGCAGTATTTTATCAAAAAATATATTATTCATGATTTTGAAGAGTATTTCTTCAAACAGCCAAAAGAAGAAGTGATTAAAAAATACTCACGAAGAATCAATAATTATTTGGGTGAAAATCAGGTAGGGACAAAACATATCGAAGATTTACACGATTTAGGCTATATCCCAATGGTTTTTAAAGCCTTGCCAGAAGGAGTAAGTGTTCCGTTGAGAGTGCCAATGTTTACGATGTACAATACCATTCCGGAATTTTTCTGGCTGACAAATTATTTCGAGACTTTACTTTCAGCCGTAATTTGGCTGCCTTGTAATTCTGCTACAATTGCAAAAGAATACAGAAAAGTACTAGACAAATATGCTGGTGAAACTTCATCTGTTCCTGAATTTGTAGATTGGCAGGCGCACGATTTCTCTATGAGAGGAATGGGCGGAATCGAAGCGGCAATAACTTCTGCAGCCGGACATTTATTGAGTTTTACAGGATCTGATACCATTCCGGTAATTGATTTCTTTGAAGATTATTACAATGCCAATTCTGATAACGAATTAATCGCAGGTTCAGTTGCTGCAACAGAACATTCTGTAATGTGTATGGGAACGACTGAAGGCGAGTGCGAAACATTTAAAAGATTAGTGACTGAGGTTTATCCAAAAGGAATTGTTTCTATCGTTTCTGATACTTGGGATTTATGGAAAGTGCTAACCGATTATTTACCACGTTTAAAGGAAGATATTGTTGCCAGAGAAGGTAAAGTGGTCATTCGTCCTGATAGTGGAGATCCGGTTGATATTATCTGCGGAAATCCAAACGGAAAAACAGAACAAGAGAAAAAAGGCGTGATTGAGCTGCTTTGGGATGTTTTTGGAGGAACAACCAATGCAAAAGGATATAAAGAGCTTATTCCTCAAATTGGAGCTATTTACGGCGATAGTATAACAGTAGCACGTGCAACTCAAATTGCAGAACGATTAAAAGAAAAAGGATTTGCTTCTACAAACGTTGTTTTAGGAATTGGTTCTTTTACGTATCAATATAACACCAGAGATACTTTTGGTTTTGCCATGAAAGCTACTTACGGAGAAGTGGATGGGGAAGGAAGAGCTATATTCAAAGATCCAATCACAGATGACGGAACTAAAAAATCAGCCAAAGGATTAATGAAAATTGATTTAATCGACGGTGTTTACCATCTAACAGATAATGTTTCATGGGAAGAAGAAAAACAAGGCGAATTGAAAGAAGTTTTTAGAGACGGAAAACTTTTGGTTGATCAGTCTTTGAGTGATGTTAGAGCGAGAGTTAAAAGTGATATTAATATTGAAGCATAAAGAATCTGATTATAAGTTGGACTAATAAATCCCAGAGGGATGATATCTTTATAGCATTTTAAAGATTGTTTTAAGAGAACCCCCATCGGGGTGATATATTGGCAATTAACCTATAAAGCGAATATCGCTCCGCTGGAGCTTTAACTCCAACTTTATATTTTAGCTATAGATATTACGCTCCTCTGGAGCTGATTCTAAAAATCAATTTATTACAGAAAGAAAAAGCCTGAAATTTAAATTCAGGCTTTCGTTTTTGTAATTATCTAGCAGCAATATTTTGCTCTCAATTCTTTTGCTTCTTCATCAGAATCGTATCCTATAAAAAGTAATCCTTCTGTACATTCCATCCTTTTTTCTTTAATCAATTTTGCAATAAAAAGTTCAAATTTCATGAATGAACGATATTCTGAATTTATAAAATTTAGATATTTTCTTTGATATGGGATTTTTTCATTGGTAATGATATTCAATAAAGCTGATTGCAATTCATCAATATGTCTTTCGGAATCTAATTTAAAATTTCTGAAAATTTTTTGATCATCATAAACGAAAGAAATTGAGTTATGTACTCCGTTACTGTACATCGGGCCAGATCGTGTGTTTTCATTTCTTTGGCCAGAGTAAGAATTTCCAAATACAATTAAATCTTCAATTTTATTGTATAAATATTCCTTTGATTCCATAAGTAAAAAGTCATCTTCAAAAGACATACTTCCTATAAAATGACCATTTAAATTTTCATATTCGTTTAAACGAATGGCGCCCCCAATGATATAAGTTATAAAAGGAATTATAAGTAAAGAATATGTATATTCTGAAATATCATATCCAAATGATTTTTCAATAAAAACAAGCAATAAGGTATATGAAATAATTGCAGTTAAAGAATAGTAAGTTAGCTTTTCAGACAAAGTAAAGTCAAATTGTCTGGATTTCTTTGGATAAAAAATCGAAGCGGAGAAATGCATTTATTTCTTATAAAAATTATTGTGATCAATATATTCCCAAACTTTTGGAGGTAAAAGCGGTTGAATATTCTTTCCTTCTTTTATGCTTTTTCGAATAAAAGTAGCCGAAATTTCTACAATTGGCGCATCAATAATATGAATATTGGGATGCGATTTTAAAGTATTAGGTTCTTCTTCTAAAGTTTCACCGGTTTGTGTTTTGTCTTCCAGTCTTGGATAAACATAAATTTCGTAGTGCTCTAAAAGTACTTCGTAGTTTTTCCATTTATGAAGCGTTTTCAGATTGTCTTCGCCCATAATTAAGGAGAAATCATGCGTTGGGTACTTTTCATGCAAATGAACCAAAGTATTCACCGTATAATTAGGCTGAGGTAATTTAAACTCAATATCCGAAGGTTTAATTTTTGGATAATCCTCTGTAGCTAAATGCACCATTTCTAAACGCTGGTGATCGTCTAATAAAGTAGATTTCTTCTTTAACGGATTATGTGGCGTTACAACCATCCAAATCTGATCTAAATCGGCAAACTCCGCCATATGATTGGCAATAATTAAGTGGCCAACATGAATGGGATTATACGTTCCGAAATAAAGGCCTATCTTCATAAAAGAGGTTTTTTCATAATTCAAATGCTAGTCATTACATTCAAATTAAGCAGTGGTATTAAATAATTTAGTATCGATTCTTTTTTGAAATCAAATAATCAATAGAGAATTTACCACTTCCGGTTACCAAAAGAAGTACATAAAACAGCAAATATAAAATTCCCATTTCTTTTACATCTATTGGGTCGGCACTATGAATAACAAATACAGCAACGAGCATTGTAATTATTAATGGCAAAGTCGCCAGTCTTGTGGCTAAACCAAGGAAGATAAAAAATGAACAAATTACTTCTGCAAAAACGGCAAGAGTCAACGAAGCTGTTTTTCCTACTCCAAGCGGGTCAGGAAACTGAATGTCACCTCCGGCTAAAAGCATATTTAGTTTGGATAATCCATGTGAAATCATCAATGATGCGATCAATACTCTAATGACAAGAATAATGATGCTTAGATAGTTTTCGTTTCTTTTTATTTCAAATAAATTAATCATAGTACAGATATTAATAGCGGTTACATCAAAAGCTAACGGCTGTTTTTCTAAAAAAGTATTGATTTTATGAAGTTTCTAGTCTTTATTTACAAAAGCTTTCACTAATTGATACGCCTCTTCTTTGGCAGTATCTAAATCGTAATTTTTTATAATCGTGTCAAACTGAGGTGCAGTAGCCAACTCAACAGAAGCTTTTGCAATACGCATATTGATTTTGTCATCACTTTCAGTAGAACGTTCCTTCAATCTGCGTTTTAGTTCGTCGACACTTGGAGGTTTTACAAAAACAGCCAAAGTCTGCTCCGGAAATTTATGTTTAATACGTAGTCCGCCGGCAACATCAATATCAAAAATTACGTTTTTGCCCAAAGCCCAGATACGTTCGATTTCGGCTTTCAAAGTACCGTAAAAATTATCACGATACACTTCTTCCCATTCCAGGAAATTTTCGGCTTTAATGTGTTTTTTGAATTCTTCCAGCGAAATAAAATAATAATCTTTTCCGTGTTCTTCTTCTCCGCGTGGGTCGCGTGAAGCTGCCGAGATCGAAAATTCTAAATTCAAATCTTCCTTCCCAAGTAAGTGTCTTACTATAGTTGTTTTTCCTGATCCAGACGGTGCTGAGAAAACAATTAATTTTCCTTTGTTCATTAATATATGCTTTAGGCTTTAAGCATTACGCTTTAAGCTTTAATTTGATGCTTTTATTCCTGCTTATAGCCTATAGCTTAAAGCATATTGCTTTTTTAAAGCACATTCAAAACCTGTTCTTTAATCTTTTCCAATTCATCCTTCATCATCACCACCAACTTCTGCATTTGAGCGTGATTTGATTTAGAACCCATGGTATTGATCTCGCGACCCATTTCCTGAGTAATAAAACCTAATTTACGACCATTAGCTTCAGTGCCTTTAATCGTTTCTAAGAAATAATCCAAATGATTTGTTAAACGCACTTTCTCCTCCGTAATATCCAGTTTTTCAAGGTAATAAATCAATTCCTGTTCGAAACGATTTTCATCCACATTCACTTTCAATTCAGAAATTGCAGTTTGCAAACGGTCTTTTATCGCCTGAACACGTTCCGGATCAAGAGCCAAAGCATCGTTCATGTATTGACGAATATTTCCAATTCTTAAGTTGAATTCTTTTTCCAGAGATTCACCTTCATCTTTTCTAAAAGTCAAAATGTTTTGTAAAGCCTCTTCAATAATCACCTGAATTTGTTCCCAATCGTTTTCATCGATTTCCTCACGTTCCGTTTTTAGCGTATCTGGCATACGAACGGCCATTTTCATCAATTCAGTTTCGTCAGCGCCAGGATAAACTTCTCTAAGCTGAGCAATGTAGTTTTTTACAACAGGTACATTTACTTTCGTCGAAGTTTGTTCAGAAGTACTTTCAATGTAAATCCCGAAATCAATTTTCCCTCTTTCCAGTTTTGTAGAGATTTGAGTTCTTAAACCAAGTTCCATCTCGCGATAAAGCGACGGCATTCTTACGTTTAAATCTAAACCTTTACTATTTAAGGATTTTACTTCAACGGTAATTTTTTTTGTAGGCAATTGCAAAGAAGCTTTGCCAAACCCTGTCATAGATTGTATCATATAATTGAGTATAAAGGCGCAAAGATAAATAAAACTTTGCAGTCTTGAGTTTTAAATCGCTAATCTGTTAAAGTCAGCTTTGTGTAAAGTTTTTTTACAGTAAATTCCACAAATTTCCACAAATTTTTTCCAGGCTAACTTTGAAAATATTTTTAGAATTCAAATTAAAAAAGAATGAAATTTGTGAAAATTTGTGCAATTTGTGGCTAACTTTTTTCACCACCGGCGTTTTAGTTCTTGGGCGTTTCCGCCGCAGCGGACCGGGCTATCCGCTCCCAATCTTTTTTTGAGCAGAAAAAGCTCAAAAAAAGGATTTCCGCTTCAAACGAAGTTCACTGAACACTAAAATAAAATAAAATTATAGTGAAGTAATCCCTAACGCAAACCCGGGCATTTTAGTACTTTATTTTTCTAAAGCTTTCATCACCTGTAATGTCACAGGTTGCGTATTGCCAATGTAAATTTTTTCATCAATAATAAAAACCGGACGACTGATAAACGTGTAATGTTCTAAGATGTATTTTTTATAATCGTCCTCAGTCAAAGATTTGTTTTTCAAATCCATTGATTTATATAATTGCGCTTTCTTGCTAAATAAAGCCTCGTAACTTCCGGCAAGTTTGTGCATTTCCTCCAGTTCAGCTTCAGTAATGGGATTTTGTTTGATATCGTGAAAAACCAGATCATTATCTTTGGGCAAGCTTTTGATGATTTTGCGACACGTATCGCAAGAAGCCAAATAGTATATTTTATTCATGTTTTTTAATTTAAGAGACTACAAAGAAAATCCATTTAAAACTGAAAAATGACTAATTTTAGAAAAAAAATAAAATTATGAACTCAGTTTTTGAAGTACAGAAAACCATTAGAGAAATTCTGTTAAAGATTTTAGATCATCATTCCTTAGAACAATTAAATAAAATCCCGTCAGGATTTAATAATAACCTGATTTGGAATATTGCGCATTGCATTGCTTCACAACAGGTTTTAGTTTATAAATTATCAGGTTTGCCTTTACAGGTTTCTGATGAATTTTTATCGAAATATTCTAAAGGAACAAAACCAGAAGGCGATGTGTCGCAATCAGAAGTCGATGAAATAAGAGGCTTACTATCTTCGACTCTCAATCAAACTATAAAAGATTTTGAAGCCAATATTTTTGTTAATTACAATGCATATACCACAAGTATGGGTTTTGATTTGAAAAATGTTGATGATGCTTTAAATTTCGTTAATTATCACGAAGGAATTCATACCGGAATTATTATGAGTATCAGAAAGTTTCTTTAATCTCTTCTAATTGTTAGGTACTTAAATAAAACAACAAACCCGATAGATTTTAAAACCTGTCGGGTTACATTTAGAATGTCTTTATTATTCTACTATAGTTTCAATTGTTACTTTCATAGCGCCACTTCCTTTGTGCTTGGTGATTTCCATAAAAGCTCTTTTCGATAAATCAAGTTCTCTTGTTCTTACAAACGGACCACGATCTGTTACTTTTACGATGACAAATTTTCCGTTAGCTTCATTTGTTACTTTTATTCTGGTACCAAATGGCAGTTTTTTGTGTGCAGCGGTATATTTACTATTGCTGAATCGTGCTCCACTTGCTGTTTTTTTTCCGTTAAAACGATCAGCGTAGTAAGAAGCGTGTGCGTTTTTTTTATAAGGTTTTAATTTTAAGCCTTTATCAGTAAAAACCGAATCAGTTGGAATGGCAAGTATGTCCGGTTTTACCATTTTTACCGTATCCTGTGTACTTTTAGGTTTAGGCTCTGTTGCTGGTTTTGTTTGACTTATAACATAGGTAAAACAACTTAAAAAAGTTAGTGTAAGGCTGGTAAGTATAATGTTTTTTTTACTTCTCATTTTTTATTTTTTTTCAGACTTGGGGAGTTTGTACAAATAATATGCCGAGATAAAAAAAGCCCTATTATTTTAGGGCTTTAATTGGTTTTTTTAGAACCATAAGTTCCACGGGATTCTACTTAATATAAGCAATAATCCTAATCCGTAATAAATAGCAAAAGTTTTAAATTTAGCTTCGCTATTGATTAATTTTTTATGTTTCGACCATCCAATAGTAATCAAAATAATAGCAATAAGATTGATTAATGGATGTTCTAATGAAGTTAATCTTAGTTCTGCGTTAGACATTTGTCCAAAAGCTGCTTTTCCAAGCGGAGAAACAAAATAAAGTAGTATTCCAATCAGTAATTGAGTGTGAGTTCCTATTAAGGCAAACAATGCAATTTTACGGTCTTTAGCGGTAAAATCTTTCTTAGACGTTACTCCAATGATAGCGTTTACAACTGCAACTAATAAAAGCAAAAGTGCTAAATAAGCCCAGCCAGAATGGAATTTTTGTAGAAAATGGTACATAAATTAATTTTTTTGTTAAAACAAATATAGCAAAAAAGGCATAAAAAAAACGGCATAAGACTAAAAGTCAATGCCGTTTTTTGGTATTTATTTAGATTCTAAATATTAGAAATCGTAACGTAGTGTAAAGTTCCATGTTCTTCCAAATCCGAAGAATACAGTGTTTACGTTAGCAACTCCATCATAAAGCATTCCGTTTGAAGCGTAAGTTCCTTTTGAGCCAGCTGGTTGTCCAGAAGCTACAGGAAGATTATCATCAGCAAAAGTATTAGTTCTTGCTTCAGCAATGTAAATTTCATTAAAAACGTTGTTTACGTTTAATCTGAAGTTTACCGATTTGTCTTTGTCCTTACCTACTAACATTTTATAAGAGAAACCAGCATCCATTAAACCGTAAGAAGGTAATTCTAAAGCTCCTTTGTTAGTTGCAGATGTAAAGTTTACCGGGTTTAATCCAGCATATAATTTGTCATTAAAGTTGTAGTTAGCGTCGATAGTTACTCTTGTTACAACTTCGTAAGAAGCTCCTAAAGATGCAGTAAGTTGTGCAGCGTCACCTACTTTTACTTTGTCCATGTATACAGTTGCTGCAGTATATCCTACAACTGGTGTATTGTCTGCCTGGTTGTAAGCGTTTACAGTAGCATTTCCTTTGTATTCCCAGATTCCGTAAGAGAACATACCTGTGATTTTTAATCTTTCAGTAATATTTGAGCTACCTTCAAATTCAAATCCAGAGTGAACCTCGTTAAGACCTACGAATTCTGTATAAGTTGAGTTTGCAGGAATAGTTGCTGAAGCATTAAGTGCATTACCTTTTAAGTACCTGTCATTCCAAGTTGTGTTGTAAAGGTTTACCGAAGCATTAAAGAATTTAGAACGGAAACCATAACCAGCTTCAAATCCAATGATTTTCTCGTTAGTAAGGTTAGGGTTTACTGTAGATTTGTTGTTTGGATAAACTGAATTAAAGAACGGTTGTCTTGAGTAGTATCCAGCATTCACAAAAACATTGTGTTTCTCGTTGATGTTGTAGTTAGCTCCACCTTTTACGTTTCCACCTGTAACGTTTTTGTACGGAGTAGAAGATAATGGATCAGTTGTTTTGTATACAAAATTATCTTCTCTTTTGTAACCTTGTTGTGATATAGCTCCCTGAACAAATGCTGTTAAATTATCTTTAGAGTATTCTAATTGAGTAAATACACCATACCATTTTACATTACCAGTACTGTTGAAAGAAATTTTCTCATAGTCTGGCTTTTTAAAAACATTCCATTGAACATCTGTATCATAAGTTGTAGTTAAACGTCTACCGGTTGGTTTTTGATCAGCAATAAAATTGTCATAATACTCACCTCCGCCTAATAAGTTATTCAAAACTGTATAGTGGTATCCTTTGTAAGTTCTTCCGTCAAAACCAAAATCTAAAGTTAATGTATTAGATAGTTTTTTATTCAAGTTGATTACTGCACCAAACCAGTCATGAGAGTTGATAGATGAAGTTTGTGAGATACCAGTAGTATTAATGTTAGTTTGTGGATTGTAATCCGCAATATTTGAACTTGAGTTAAAGTAAGAACTATTTTGGTAAACACCATTAATTTGTTGTCTTTGTTGAGGTCCTGTAAGACCTGCAATAGTAACTGGTGTACCAGAGTTATATGCTACGATTTTATCGTAATCTACTAAACCGTCCGGTCTTCTAAAAGCTATAGCATCACTATATCCTTTTCCTTTAATTCCTCCAGTTGCACTAGCTCCTGCACCACGTCCCATAGAAGCATAAAGAACAGATGAAAGTTTTGTAGTTTCGTTGATTTTATAATCCCAGTTGAACGAAGCAATAGGTTTGTGGTAGTAATTTTTTCTGATGTTATATTCTTCACCATTCAAATATCCGTTATCAGCATTGTATCTGATGTTTGGATCATTGTTACGTCCGTATTGTTGGTAAGTAGCAATTGTAGATATTGTAGATCTTTGGTTGTGCCATTGTGGAGCACCTGTTACAGTAAGTTGAAAGTCATGTTTGCCGCTTTTTGTACCGTATCCTAAAGCTACATAATAGTTCGAACCTTCAAATTGAGTTCCGTCTACGTAACCATCTCCCATTGTTTGAGATAATAAGATAGAAGCAGAAAGTCCATTATCTAATTTACCAGTGTTATATGAACCCTGAATTTTAAAGTTTCTTCCATTTCCAAAACCAGAAGCGAATGATCCGCCTTCTTTTTTGTCAGAAGATTTTGTTACAATGTTGATTGTTCCACCAACTGATGGAGTTGCAAGTTTAGAAGCTCCTAAACCTCTTTGAACCTGCATTGCAGATGTTACATCTGATAAACCAGCCCAGTTACTCCAGTAAACAGAACCGTTTTCCATGTCGTTAACCGGCATACCGTTGATCATCACAGCGATGTTATTTTGGTTGAATCCACGAATGTTGATTCTTGAATCTCCAAAACCACCACCTGATTTAGTAACATATACTGAAGGAGTGTTTCTTAAGATCTCCGGAAATTCCTGAGTTCCTAATTTTTCCTGAATTTCAGCAGCTTTAATTGTAGAAACTGCTACAGGAGTTTTTCTGTCTTTTGCAATGTCGACAACTGAACTTTTTACAACAATTTCGCTTAATTCGTTTGAATTAGAAGTTAAAACGATTGTTCCTAAATTTGTAGAACCGCCAGAAACTGAAAATTTAACAGTTTTGTTCTCGTAACCTAAAAAAGAAATAACGATTTCTCCTGTACTTGTTGTTGCATTCAAAGTAAATTTACCGTCAAAATCCGTAGAAGTGGCAGTCGCAGATCCTTTTATCACTACGTTTGCTCCCGGTAATGATCCAACTCCGTCGGTAATCATACCTGTAATTTTTCCTTGAGAAAATGCGGTTGAAACTATCATGAACAATAGTCCAGTGAGTAACCAATTTTTCATTGTCTTCATTTGTTATTAGTTTATTGTTTTTGGCAAAATTATAACAATTAAATCAGATAGTGTTATCAAAATGTTAAGAAAAATAAGTTTTATATAATCTGTTGCGCATTAAAATGATTTTTTCTTTTTTTATTAAATAAAATAACGATTTTTTAAATTTTTACTACTGTATTTTGTTAAAATCGTAATGATTTCAACTGTCTTGTAGTGCTAAACTTGCAATAATCAGTGTTTTAGGTGCTTTTTGTGTTGTTTTTATACGAAAAAACGCCTTAATTTTTCTTAAATTAAGGCGTTTCAGTTTATTGAGATTTTTTTATTCAGTTTTTATTTATTCTTCAAAAAGTGATTTAACAAAAACGAAGTCGAACTATCATGATTTTTTACCGTTTTAGTGTTAATTTCATCTAAAATAGAATTAGCCAATTGTTTTCCTAATTCTACTCCCCACTGATCAAAACTAAAAATGTTCCAGATAACACCCTGAACGAAAATTTTATGTTCATATAAAGCAATTAACGAACCTAAACTTTTAGGTGTCAATTTTTGAATTAAGATAGTGTTCGTTGGTTTGTTTCCTGTAAAAACTTTGAAGGGTAATAAATAAGATGCTTTTTCTGTCGAAAGTCCTTGCTTGTCAAATTCGGCCTGAACTTGTGCTGCTGTTTTTCCGTTTAATAAAGCTTCGGTCTGAGCAAAAAAGTTAGACATCAGTTTATCATGGTGATCTTCATTGCCATATAATGGTTTAACAAATCCAATAAAATCAGTCGGAATTAATTTTGTTCCCTGGTGAATCAATTGAAAAAAGGCATGTTGCGAGTTTGTTCCCGGTTCTCCCCAAATGATAGTTCCCGTTTGGTAGTTCACAGGTTTTCCGTCACGGCCAACACTTTTTCCGTTACTTTCCATAGTGGCCTGTTGCAAGTAAGGAGCTAATTTAGATAAATATTGTGTGTATGGAATCAAGGCTTCACTTTCTGCTCCAAAGAAATTGTTATACCAAACACTTAACAAGGCCAGAATTACAGGAATGTTTTCGTCGAATTCTGCCGATTTAAAATGGTTGTCCATTTCGTTGGCACCTTTCAATAAATCATTGTAATTATCGAAACCTATTGCTAAACTAATGCTTAAACCTACGGCGCTCCATAAAGAGAATCTTCCTCCAACCCAATCCCACATCGGGAAAACGTTATCCGGATTAATCCCAAATTCAGTTACTTTTTGAATATTAGTTGAAACAGCAACGAAATGTTTTGCAATATCTTCCTGAGAAGCTGATTTCAAAAACCATTCTTTGATCGTTTCTGAGTTTGATAAGGTTTCCTGAGTAGTAAAAGTTTTAGAAACAATTAAAAATAAAGTCGTTTCAGGATTTAATTTTTTAATTACTTCATTAACGTGATCGCCATCAACATTAGAAACGAAATGTAGGTTTAAATGATTTTTATAAAACTGTAATGCTTCAACTGCCATAACCGGACCAAGGTCAGAACCTCCAATACCAATATTTACAACATCAGTAAACGCTTTTCCTGTAAAACCTTTTCTTTCGCCAGAAATAACTTCGTGGCTGAATTGTTTGATTTTATTTTTTACTTCGTAAACTTCGGGAATTACATTTTCACCATCAACTTTTATAGTTGCCGATTCAGGCGCACGCAAAGCAGTGTGTAAAACAGCACGGTTTTCTGTTTGGTTGATGATTTCTCCACCAAAGTATTGAGCAATCGCTTCTTTTAATCCAATCGAATTGGCCAATTCTAATAAAAGAGTAACAGTTTCCTGACTGATATTGTTTTTAGAATAATCTACTAAAAAGTCGTTCCATTGTAAATTGAATTTTTCAACACGAGCATTATCTTGTTGAAATAATTCTTGTATCGTAGTTTCGTGAATTGCGTTATAGTGGTTTTGCAGATTTTTCCACGCTTCAGTCCCGGTTGGGTTTGTTGTGTTTAAAGCCATTTTTTGTTTAATTGAGAATGTGGTTATAAAAAAACAAAAATACTGAAATTACTTTTAATAGCTTTAAGCTTCACAATTATATAACAAATAGTTACGAAAACGATTTATAAGTTTATTTGTTTTGCTGTTATTATAATGGCGCCATCATTTTCTCTTTCATTATAAATGATGCGACTGCTGTTTTTATTTAAAAAATCTAAATCTATAATGTCAGTTTTTTTAAGAGGTAATATTATGGTATCTTGTTTTTTGTCATATTTAAAGGGAACTCCATTTATTACAATTAAAGGCGATTTATCAATTTGATCTTCCTTAAAGGCTTGATTGACTAGTTTTAAGACATAATATTTATCTTCTTTTGTGTCGTTTAAAACAAAAGCATGTGGCTGAGAGCATCCTAAAATTATTGTAGAAGAAAATAGTAGTAAAGTTCTTTTCATTAATTGACTGATGGTTGAGTAGAAAAAGAGGTTTTTACCAAATTTTCCACCAAGGTTTTTTATTCACTTCAATTGTTTTCTTGGTGACATTAATCTCTATTCTTTTTAATGGTTCAGTTTTAATCTTAGAATCATCAAAAAACAAATGGCCATTTTCATCTATTCCAATGGGGGATTTAGTTCTTTCTTTCCACTTCTCAGTTTGTAGTTCCGGAACTAAAGGTAAATTGATTTTGTCTGAAAATTTTTTTCGCGCTTTTTCGATAATTTCTTCTTCTAAGTTTGAAGTTGAATTTTTAAGAAGCGTTAAAGAATTGTCTGGAATATTTAAAAGGAAAACCTGTGTTTTGTTTTCAATCTTATAAATGTCCAATACTTTAAAATAAGCTATAGAATCTAAAAGAAAGTGACCGTTTTTTGCTGAATCAGGATTGAATTTAGATAAATCTTTTGGATGAGCACTCGCTATTAAATATCTTAAATTGCCGTAAATCCCGCCGCCCAAAGAACTCATGTCGGTAAAACCTTTTTCCTGAATAATTTGCCCAATCTTGTAATTTGAAATTAACGCATCAGATAAATCGGTGTCTCTGTAGAATAGTTTTAAACCTGAAAAAGTTTCATTATAAATTGCTTTAAGACGAGCGTTTTTCATTTCCTTACTATTTAAAAATTGAGATTTTAAGAAATTTATAAATTACCAATGCTATCTAATTCTCTTTTCAAAGGTTCGATTTGCTTCATAAAGCGTGATCTGTCATTTCCTGTCAGTGATTCTCCTGTAGGTAAGTTAAGTCGAAGTGCATCAACCTGAATTCCATTTTTCCAGAAACGATAACAAACGTGAGGTCCGGTAGCTAATCCTGTGCTTCCTACTAAGCCAATAGTTTGTCCTTGCGTCACTCTTTGTCCGCGTTTTACTAAAATTCTCGACATGTGTAAATACTGAGTAGAGTAGGTTCCGTTATGCTTTACTTTTACAAAATTTCCGTTTCCTGCAGTGTATCCCGTTGCTTCTACAACTCCGGATGCTGTTGTTGAAATTGGCGTTCCTGTTGGAGCGGCATAATCAGTTCCTTTGTGCGCTTTCCAGGTATGTTGAACAGGGTGAAATCTGTTTGCAGTGAATCTTGAAGTAATTCGGCTAAATTTGATTGGTGTTTTCAGGAAGAAATTTTTCAGTGTTTTTCCTTCATCATCATAATATTCTACTTTTCCTGATAGCGTATCTTTTTCAAACGGGAATGCGTATACTATTTTTCCTTTATATTCAAAAAATGCAGCTTCAAGATCTTCAACTCCATCATAGGTTTTACCGTTTATAAAACGTTCTGTAAAAATTAAACCATAGCGGTCTCCTTTTTTAAGTTTAAAAAAGTCGATAGACCAAGAAAAGACTTTTGTAATTCTGCTTGCAAGTGCTGTTTCTACACTTTCGTTTCCTAAAGTTTCGGATAACGAACTTTTTAAAACGCCACCAATAATTTTGCGTTTAAGAGTAACGGGTTTTACTTTTTTGTAAGCTTTTGCAATACTATCTCGAAAATCGATTACATAATATGATAATGCATCTGGCTGATAAATAAAAACCTGCAGTTGGTTTGTTTTGTTTTTTGCTCGAAGAATAGTGTAAGGTTTATTGTATCGAATGCTTCTTACATTAAAAGAATCTTTTATTTGCTCGACAACATCAAAGACTTTTTTGTCGCCAATATTTTGACCTTGAATGATAGATCCAAAAGAATCTCCTTTTTTTATAGTGTCTTGAAGAACATTAAAATCGGCGTAATTAAAACCAAATTCTACTTTCTTGGTTTTTGGTTTTGTAATTTTAATTTCAACTTTTTCAGCGGTTTTATTACATGAAATTATTGAAAATAGCAGGATTATAATTACGAGTATTTTTTTCAAACTTATTTATTTTTTTGGAAATTAAACTGTGGTTTCAGTTCCCCAATTAGACAATTCTTCTTCGGTCCACAATTTAGGAAAAAAGATGCGTCTTTGGTATTTTGGATGCATATATTTTTGCCAGTCGCTTCCTCCTGTGGCTTCACCATTGCCTTTTCCGCTTTCTAAAATATATTTTCTTGCTGTATTTAAATGCTGCATAACCCAAGTGATATTCACTGTTTTGTCATAGTGACGCATTGCTTCAATTAATGCTGGATTTTGCTGATCTTCGATAGGAAGTTGTGTGAATTTCTGCCAGATATTTTTTGTTTTGAATGCAGAAATTTGTTTCAGGAATTGATCTTTATATTTATTTTCAAATTCTTTAAGCAGGTATGATTTCTCTCCGGTATGGTAATCTTTTCCGGCAGCTTGCCAGTATAAATGTTCAAAGCTTGTTTCTAAATCTGTATTTTCATCAAAATTATCTTTGTACCTGCGATCTGTTAAATTGATGACATCTGTCGAGGCAAATTCTATCAATCTGTATTGTGCACTTTGAAAACCACTTGCGGGAGTTAGTGTATTTCTAAATTTCATGTATTGATCAACGTCCATCCCGTTTTCCATAATGCTGAACGAATTGGTGAGCATGTCAAAATAACGTGTGATTCTGGATAATCTTTCGCTAAAAAAATCAACCTGAATGTTCTGCGTGTCTGCAATTTGATCAATTTCCCACAAAATCATTTTAAAAATTAATTCATTTACCTGATGGTACATGATAAAAACCATTTCGTCAGGAAGTGTGGTGCGTTGTATTTGTAAATTCAAAAGAGCATCAGTCTGAATGTAATCCCAATAAGTAATTGGTTTTGACCAAAGTAATCCTTCTAACTGAACTTCAGTTTTTTGATTAATAGCTTGAAATTTAAGGTCAATTTCTTTTAAAATTGATTCAGAATGATCTGTGGTATTCATTATTTTTTTACTTTAAACGGATTTTTTAATCCTTTATATTCGTCTAGGTCTGCCTTAAGTGACCCTACAGCAAGATCTGCTTTTATTCTAACCGGAACTTTGTTGTCGTCGTCTGTTATCCAAAGTGTTACGCTTTCTTTTTCTTTAAAAACGCGTCCTGTTTGCACCAAAGGTTTAAACATCATTGTAGAAACGGTTCCAAATTTAGTTGTAATATCCTGACGACCTATATATTTTAACTTAAATTTTGTGATTTCGTCATCAAAAAACATGTCGATTGTGATCGATTCCCCTGATTTAAGTTTGTCAATATTAGGATGATTTCTTAAATAATAAAATGACGAAATTATATCCTGAACATTATCTGTTATAACAATCGTTTTTTCGGTTTTGCGTTTGTAATCTTTAACTAAAATCCTGTTTTCGTTTTGATTAAAAAAACCTTCCTGATCTTTTGTGTAGCCGCCCTCGTTGATTTTTCGAACATAACGGTAAGGGTTTCCTGTTTGTTTGTCAAAATAGCTTTCGTACAAATCTTCTACTTTAAAAAATAATTTTGACATTCCGGTAGTGTAGCCTTTGCCAATAGCATGAAATACTTTTTTGTTACTTATTGTAGCGTCTTTTATTTCAAGTGTTGCGTAACCGGCATTGATAATTCCGTAGTGAATTCGGAATTTAAAGTATTCTCCGGTATCGAAAGCGTCTTCTCTTGCTGAATCGAAACCAAGTGTAGTGAGAATTAATATAAGTAGGATTATCTTTTTCATAGTACAATTTTTACATTTCATTATAAAGATAAAGAAATGCAAATTCTATTCCAAATGTACCAAAACAAAAAAACTCAGTCAAGGAATGACTGAGTTTTTATGCTATTAACTAACCAAAAAACTATAAATTATGAAATTTATATCAATTCAGAAGGAAACCACCCCTTCTTGATTTGCGAGTGCAAAGATATATAGAAAATTCAAAAAAGAAATAGCAAAAGGTGAGTTTAACATAACATTTGCATAAAAACCATCATTTTACAGAGAATTATGCTGTTTAATGTAAAAATTTTGTTGTTTTATAGTGTTCCTCTCAATTCCTGCTCTCTCTCAATCGACTCAAAAAGGGCTTTAAAGTTCCCTGCGCCAAATCCTTTTGCTCCCATTCGTTGAATAATTTCGAAAAAAAGCGTTGGTCTGTCCTGAACCGGCTTGGTAAATATTTGTAATAAGTAACCATCTTCATCTGCATCAACCATAATGGCTAATTTTTCAATTTCGTTAATATCTTCTTTCATCATATCCATATGAACTCCTAATCTTTCAGGAATTGCCTGGTAATAGGTGTGAGGAGGAGCAGATAAAAATTCAACTCCGCGTGCTTTTAATTGTGATACGGTTTTAATAATATCATCGGTTGCAATAGCAATGTGCTGAATTCCGGGCCCGCCGTAGAAATCCAGGTATTCTTCGATTTGCGATTTTTTCTTTCCTTCTGCCGGCTCATTGATTGGGAATTTAATTCTTCCGTTTCCGTTAGACATTACTTTACTCATCAACGCAGAATATTCTGTAGTGATTTGTTTGTCATCAAATGACAGGAAATTTACGAATCCCATTACTTCTTCGTAGAATTTTACCCATGTATTCATTTCATTCCAACCCACATTTCCTACCATGTGATCGATATATTTCAATCCTGTTGGTTCCGGATTATAATCTGATTTCCATTCTTTGTAACCCGGAAGGAAAACTCCGTTGTAGTTTTTTCTTTCCACAAAAATGTGAACCGTTTCTCCGTAAGTGTAAATTCCCGAACGAACTACTTCTCCAAATTCATCAGATTCCACGGTTGGTTCCATAAAAGAACGTGCCCCACGCTTTATGGTTTCTTCGTAAGCGCTTCTGGCATCTTCAACCCAAAGTGCAGCGACTTTTACTCCGTCACCATGTTTTTGAAGATGTGCATGAATTGGTGAGTCCTGTGTTAAAGGCGTTGTTAAAACAATTCTGATTTTATCTTGTTTCAAAACATAAGAGGCTCTGTCTCTAACTCCGGTTTCCAATCCGGCATAAGCCAATGACTGATATCCAAAAGCAGTTTTGTAATAATGTGCCGATTGTTTTGCATTTCCTACGTAGAATTCTACATAATCTGTTCCTAATAGTGGAAGGAAATCTTGTGCTCCTTCAAAGATTTTTTCTAAACCGTATTCTACTGATTTTATTTCTTTACTCATGATGTTTATTGTTTAATCGGTTAATCGTTTATTTGATGTGCCGAAATGTTTTTTAAGATTTGTTTTTTAACCGCAAGGAACGCAAGGATTTTACGCAAGGTTCGTAAAGTGTATCATAGCGATCTTTGCGTAAAATCCTTGCGAACTTTGCGGTTAGATCGATTCCAATAATTACTCAGTCCAAGACTTATAGTATTTTCCATCATCAAGGCCCATAGCTTCTTCCGTAACCATTAATGGTCTGAAAGTATCAACCATAACAGCTAATTCGTGGGTTTCTTTATGACCAATACTGCGTTCCATTGCGCCTGGCGCCGGACCATGCGGAATTCCTTTTGGATGTAAAGTAATATGACCTTGCTCGATATTATTACGACTCATAAAATCGCCATCAACGTAATATAATACTTCGTCAGAATCTATATTACTGTGGTTGTATGGCGCCGGAATTGCTTTTGGATGATAATCGTAAAGTCTCGGACAGAATGAACAAACGACAAAAGTGGCCGTTTCAAAAGTTTGATGTACCGGAGGCGGTTGGTGAACACGTCCCGTTATAGGTTCGAAGTTATGAATCGAAAATCCGTATGGGAAATTGTAACCGTCCCAACCCACAACATCAAAAGGATGTGTGGCATAAACCACTTCGTGAATCATGCCTTCTTTTTTGATTTTAATTAAAAAATCGCCTTTTTCGTCATGTGTTTCCAATTCGTTTGGCAAAATAAAATCACGTTCGCAAAATGGCGAATGCTCTAAATGTTGCCCCGATTGGTTTTTATAACGTTTTGGTGTGTAAAAAGGAGAATAAGATTCAACGTAAAATAGTCGGTTTTCTTCAGTCTCAAATTCGATTTGATAAATGATGCCTCTTGGAATAATTAGATAATCTCCATATTCAAACGGAATATTGCCTAACATGGTTCTTAATTTTCCTTTTCCTTTATGAATGAAAAGCATTTCATCCGCATCGGCATTTTTATAGAAATAATTCCGAAGCGATTCTTTAGGAGCTGCCAATCCAATGATGCAGTCTTTATTGACTAACATGGCTTTGCGGCTGTCCAGAAAATCGTTTTCAGGTTTCAATTCAAAACCTTTAAATAATAATGATTTTATATTTTTTCCAATTGCAATTTTGGGTTCAACCGAATAAGAGTTTAAAATTTCTTTAACCTGCGTTGGTCTGTGAACATGATATGATAATGATGAATGTCCATGAAAACCTTCAGTACCAAATAATTGTTCGTAGTACAAACCTCCGTTTGGTTTTTCGAATTGAGTGTGTCTTTTTTGAGGAAAGTTTCCGAGTTTATGATATAATGGCATGGCTTTTCTATTAGATAATTGTAAATTAGATAATTCGAAAAATTTGAATTGTGTGAACAGATAATCAGCTCAACTTTTGTGTTGACCAATTATCTCAATTCGGTAGTTTTATTCAGGATTTCTCTTGATAAGGAATTGAAGATACTCTAATAAACCTGTCCATTTTGTTTTCATTATAACAAATGTCGTAATTTTTATTGATTTAAATTATATATTTTGTCAATTATTAACGTGAAAAAAACATTAACAATATTTTTTACCGTAAAATTCTTAGATCTTTATTAAGGCAGTATTTTTAATTAACTGTATTAAAATTGGAATCCAATACTAAACCAGGTAAAACTTTTAGACATTTCAGGAGACCATGATTGTTTAATTTCGATTGGGCCAATAATTGTTTCCAGCCCATAACCTACAGCGTATCCGGAATATTTAGGCATAGAAACCCAGTCAACACTAGTGAAAATGTCATCGCCTAAATTGGCAAAATTGGCTGAAAAGTTAATGTGGTTCTTTTTTAAAATTTCGTAATCTAATGTAATGTCTCCTTTTATAAAACTATTTCCGGCAATACTTAGAAAGTCGTATCCATAAAAATAATTGAAGTTGTTGATTTTGCTGTAGCCAAAACCTCCTAGTATAAAATCGAAAAACGGAACGCTGTCACTGCCGATATTAAATCCGGCATCGGCTCCTATTTTAATAGTGGCTTTCCTGAATAAAGTTCTTGCAAAAGCAATTTCGGCTTTTGCAATCGAGAAAGGCTTAAATTGTTTTGTATAATCTGATGATGCCAGATAGGTTTGTAAATCTCCGGAAAAATATAAGCCCGTATGTGGGAAATATTTATTATCAAACGAATCGTATTTTAAATATCCAAAAAGACTGAAATAATTACTCTTTTCGATAATGTTTTCTGTGTTAGAAAGAGTTGGCGAATCTATTTTTAGGTATTTGTATTCGAGTCCGCCTCCCATTAAAAACTTTTGTACAAAGATGGTCTGAAAATAAGCCTGATTGGTAATGTCTAAAAAATCGACATTAATCAAATTTACATTTGGATTTTCTGTAGCCAGATTACTAATACTCGTTGTTACATTTCGATTAAACTGATTTAATCTTGAACGAAAACCAAAGCTGATATTGAAACCGTTTTCGACATAATAATTTAAATCATACCTGAAATTGTCACCAAGAATAATATCCAGCGATGTTACATCATTTTTCAGGAATGTTTTTTTATGGGTAAGATTCAGTAAAATACCACTTTTATAAAGTCCGTCGTAATGAAGACCAAGTTTAAGGTACGTTTGTGTTGGGTTTTCTTTTAATACCAAATCAAGATCGTCTTTTGTGCCGTCTGGTTGCAGACAATAGGAGATCGTGCTAAAGTTTTGAGTAGCATTTAAGTTGTTTATTCCTGTTTTAAGATCGTCGTATGTAATGGTACTTCCTGGTTTAAAACGAAGTTTTCCGCGAATGTATTCTCTGGTATAATTGTCTAGTTTGTCGCTATTTATTTTTTCTATTTGGATGGTATCGGTAGCAATTTTCAGTTTTGGTTTTTTATAAAAATTGTCTTCGTTTACCAATGTTTTGATTTTTTCGTAAACGGCAAAAGCGGCTTCTTCACCTTTTCTGATGATTTGTTCGCCTTTGTCAAATGAAATAACGCCATAATCACGAATGTCCGGTTTGATATAAACATCAGTGTTTTTTATTTTGTTTTTCATTTTATCAATCGACTGTAAATTGGTAATCTGAACCAATATACGCGTTGCATTTTTCAGGTTTTTTCGTTTCATTAAATCGTCCTGAACATCGACACCTATAATAATATCAGCACCCAGATTGCGAACTTCCTGGATAGGATAATTGTTTACTACACCGCCATCGACCAATAAATTGCCGTCGATTTCTACCGGAGTAAATAACGATGGGAATGCGGCACTTGCCATCATGGCCTGCACCAGATTTCCTTTGTTTAGTAAAACTTCTTCGCCGGTTTCGATATTGGTACCAATACATAAAAACGGAGTTGGAAGTTTATTGAAGTCACGTACATGACGCACGTTGCGGGTAAGACTGCTTAGTAAATTATAATTGTACATTCCCTTAGAAAGTGCCTCCGGAATCCCAACTCTAAAATTGCTAAACGGTAAAACGATGGCATATAATTCGTCATTTTTTTTGCCGTAAAAGTTTTTTGAGGAACGCGGAATGTAGTCATTAATCAATTCGTCAAAATTGGTTCTTTTAAAAATGGAATCAATTTGAGAGGCATTGTAACCTGAGGCATAAAGTCCTCCAATGATAGATCCCATACTGGTTCCGCCTATATAATCGATTTTAATTCCGGCTTCTTCGAGAACTTTTAAAACTCCTATGTGTGCAAATCCTTTTGCTCCGCCGCCACTTAAAACCAAACCAATTTTTGGTCTTTTGGCTTCGTCTTGTTTTGCCTTTTCGCTATTTTCTTGTGAAAAAGAGTTTTGTGTATTGAAAAATAAAAGTGTGAAAATCACCAGCTGTACGCCCCAGATGGAAATGCAAAACTGCGAGAGGCAAAACGATATTTTTTCCTGTAAAAAAAGAGCGACTTTAGAAGCTCCTTTTTTTACAGTAGAAAAAAATCGTTTTGACCGAGTATTTGAAATGGACAGCTGGATTGGGCGCATAAAAAATAACTAGTTGATTTTGTAAAAGTCGACAATTTTTTTGGCTTTTGATATACCAATGACATCAGATATTTCTTTTTCGGTTGCCAGTTTCAATCTTTTAACACTTTTGAAATGTTGTATTAACGTTAGCATGGTTTTTTCGCCTATACCAGGAATGCTTTCTACAGATGAATTCAGAGCCGCTTTGCTGCGTTTGTCACGATGAAAAGTGATCCCGAATCTATGCGCTTCGTTTCGTAATTGCTGAATTACTTTTAATGTTTCGGATTTTTTATCGAGATATAATGGAATAGAATCTCCGGGATAAAATAATTCTTCGAGACGTTTTGCGATCCCAATAATGGCAATTTTACCGCGTAATTCCAGTGCGTCGATACTTTTTAAGGCTGCAGAAAGTTGTCCTTTTCCTCCATCGATAATGATAAGCTGGGGCAAAGGTTCATTTTCGTCTAATAATCTTTTATAGCGGCGATAGACAATTTCGGTCATCGAAGCGAAATCGTCAGGACCTTCGACGGTTTTTACATTAAAATGGCGATAATCTTTTTTGCTGGCTTTTCCGTCTTTAAAAACTACGCAAGCCGCAACGGGATTTGTTCCCTGAATATTCGAGTTATCAAAACATTCAATGTGGCGAGGTTCAACAGGCAGTCGTAAATCTTTTTGCATTTGCGCCATGATGCGATTGGTGTGCCTGTCCGGATCTACAATTTGCAATTGTTTGAGTTGTTCGATTCTGTAAAACTTTGCGTTACGAATGGATAAATCCAGAATCTGTTTTTTATCGCCCAGTTGCGGAACGGTTGTTTTGATGTTTTCGCCCAAATTCATTTCGAACGGAACAATGATTTCTTTTGAAAGTAATTGAAAACGTTCGCGAAGTTCTATGATTGCCAGTTCTAACAATTCTTCATCGGGTTCATCGAGTTTTTTCTTGATTTCTAAAGTATGCGAACGAATGATCGATCCGTGCGAAATTTGAAGAAAGTTAACATAGGCTGCACTTTCGTCAGACACGATCGAAAAAACATCAATATTGGTTATTTTAGGGTTTACAATCGTAGATCGCGATTGGTAATTTTCGAGGATTTCTATTTTTTCTTTGATTTTTTGGGCTTCCTCAAAACGTAAATCCTGTGCGTATTGGTTCATCAATCGCTTAAAGTCTTTCATGCTTTCTTTAAAATTTCCTTTCAGGATTTCGCGGATCGCGTCAACTTGCCTTTGGTATTCTTCAAGAGGTTCAAGGCCTTCGCAAGGACCTTTGCAATTGCCAATATGATATTCCAGACAAACTTTGAATTTGCCTGAATCGATGTTAGATTTACTTAAATCATAATTACAAGTGCGTAACGGATACAATTCTTTGATTAAATCCAGAATGGTATGTACCGTTTTGAAACTGGTGTAAGGCCCAAAATATTCTGAGCCATCTTTAACCATTCGTCTGGTCAGGAATATTCTCGAAAAAGGTTCTCTTTTAATACAAATCCAAGGATAACTTTTGTCATCACGAAGCAACACATTATACCGTGGCTGCAAGGTTTTGATTAAATTATTTTCCAGCAAAAGTGCATCGGTTTCGGTAGGAACAACGATGTGTTTTATGGTTACAATTTTTCGGACCAATACATTTGTTTTGGCCGTGTCGTGAATTTTATTGAAATAAGAGGAAACCCTTTTTTTTAAATTTTTGGCTTTTCCAACATATAAGATCTTTCCCTCTTTATCATAATATTGATACACACCGGGATTGTCCGGCAAGGTTTGAATTTGAAGATCTAAAGACGGTTTTTGCATTCTGTTTTGTTTCTGAAGTATCTGTAAAGCATTTTCTAAAATCGTTTTGATTCCGGAAAAAAAGCTTAACACTGATTTAGTTTCAAATTTACGAAATCAAAAGAATAATTTCTATATTTAGATTTTATAATTCTACATGAAAAATAGTACAACCCTGGTTATTTTTGGCGAATCGATTTTGCCTGGAGAAAATAAAACAATAAATGTTGAAATTGCAAGGTTGCATACGACCACAAAGCTTAATATTCCTGTTATTGTGCGCAGGTCAAAAATTGAAGGTCCGGTAGTTTTATTCTCGGCCGGAATTCATGGCGACGAAATTAACGGAGTCGAAGTGGTACGTCAAATCATTAGCAAGAAGATTAATCGTCCTGCAAAAGGCACTATAATTTGTATTCCGATTATCAACATGTACGGTTTTGTAAATAAATCCCGCGAGTTTCCAGACGGACGTGATTTAAACCGTGTGTTCCCGGGAAGCAAAAAAGGTTCTCTTGCCAGTCGTTTTGCGTACCATATCGTTGCCGAAGTTTTGCCAATTATTGATTATGCGGTCGATTTTCATGCCGGAGGTGCCAGCAGATTTAATGCGCCGCAAATTAGGGTGACCGAAAATAATCCTGAATTGAAAATTTTGGCAGATGTTTTTAATGCTCCGTTTACGTTATATTCTAAAAATATCAATGGTTCTTTTAGGAATACTTGCGAAAAAGCAAATATAAAAATGTTGCTTTTTGAAGGTGGAAAATCATTAGATATAAATAATGTAATCGCCAATGAAGGGGTAATGGGAGTGAAGCGTTTGCTGCATTATCTAAACATGCTGGATCCTAAGCAAGTAGTTGAATATGCTAAGGAACCTTCCATTTATATTAAAAATTCGGTTTGGCTGCGCGCCAAATGTTCCGGTTTGTTGCATGATTATAATTTGATTGGTAAATATGTAACTAAAGGATCTATTCTGGCTATCATTACGGATCCGTTTGGTAAATTTGAACAGAAAGTAAAAGCGCCACATGACGGTTTTGTCATCAACGCCAATCATTCGCCTATAGTTTACGAAGGCGATGCGATTTATCATATGTCTAAAAATAGCCCCGATAATAATCCTGAAAATGCAGAAGAATAAAAAAGAATTACGCTTACACTATAAAAATCTACGAAAAGAATTTTCTCTTGATGATCTTGAGGAAAAGAGTCTGGCTGTAGCCAATAATCTAATTCAATTGCCCATCTGGGATAAAACGTATTATCATGTTTTTTTGCCTATCGAGGAACAAAAAGAAGTAAATACAGAGTATGTTTTGCATTTACTTTCGGGAAAAGATAAAGAAATTGTGGTGTCTAAAAGCGATTTTGGCACTCGCGGAATGACACATTTTTTATTAACGGATAATACCAAAATCAAAAAAAACGAATATAATATCCCTGAACCTGTAAATGGTTTGCCAGTTCCCTCAGCAACTATCGATGTGGTTTTTGTACCGCTTTTGGCTTTTGATCTTTCAGGAAATCGGGTTGGTTACGGAAAAGGTTTCTATGATAAATTTCTAGCCGAATGTAAACCGGAAACCGTCAAAATTGGTCTTTCTTTTTTTGAAGCAGAAACTGAAATAGGAGATGTTTTTGAATCTGATGTGAAGTTGGATTATTGTGTTACGCCTGAGAAAGTCTATAGTTTTTAAATCCTATAAGTTATTATAAAACTGGATGTGGTTTTTTACCGCAAAGATCGCAAAGAAATAAGGCTTAGTTTGTGATGATTTTAAGTTCGCAAAGTTTGTAATGAGAACTTATTCTGTTATAATTAAAATCTTTTTGAATTTTCACATTTTATTCTGTAGAGACGCACAGCAGTGCGTCTACGCAAATTTTGTCGACATTCTTAGATGTAGACGCACTGCTGTGCGTCTCTACGTTTGCTATAAATAAAATCCCAAATTCCAATTGTTATTAAGTTGGAATTTGGGATTTTTTATTTTAGATTTTAAAAGCGTTATTTCACTTCCTTAATAGTCGATCCATCAATCCAGCCTTCTGTTCCGTCTGTTAGTTCTACTTTTTTCCACTGTCCCACAGTTTCAGTAACGTAGACTTTTGCTCCTTCATGTAGTAATATAATGGCAGCGCCTGCTTTTTGTGGTTCGCTTCGGACTTCACTTAATTCAGCAAAAACAATCGCCGGGCGATCATTGGTAAAATGGTCCTTTTCTGTTATTCCCGCAGAAACACTCAATAACAAAGCAACTAAAAGAACAAACATTCCTATGAAATAAAGTCTTTTTGAAAGCGTAAGCTGAGAGAAATAATAGCCAATAAAACTCAATAAAAAAACAAACGCAATCGCAACAGAAATCTTTGCCCAGGTGTTATAATCAAAAATGCCTGTAAAGTTTTGAATTAATTTTGAAAAACCCACTTTAGGGATTTCCTTGATCTCGTCGATGGTTAGTTTTTTGGCAAATTTTAAATTGTTTAAAGTCTCCGGATCGTGAGGTTTTAAAACTAATGCTTTTTCATAATTGTAGATCGAAGGTGCCACTTTGTTGAGTTTGTAATAGGAATTTCCTAAGTTGAAATACAACTCCGCAGAGTGCTCCTTGTCTTCTTTAATAATGCTTTCATAAACATCAACAGCCTGTTGGTATTGTCCCTTTTGATACAAGGCATTTCCTTTCTCAAAGCTGCTTTGAGCAAAGAAAACCTGAGTGATTAATAAAAAAAGATATACTACTATGTTTTTCATTTTCCTGATTTGTAATAACATTTTCAACTTTGCGAACTTTAATTCAACGAAAGCTAAATCAATTTTCTTAGCGCACTTTGCGGTTAAAGATTAAACTAAACAATTTGTTTCTCTAATTCTGAAATGATTAAAACAGCTTTGTCATAATCCTGCTGAATCGAAGCGCTTGATGCCGGGGCATAACGGGCAAACTCACAGTTTTCTGTCAGATTAATGAAATTCTGAACTGATTCTGGATTTGCACTTCTCGACAATAATAGTTCCTGAATATTTGCCTTGCTCATTTCTGAGGTTTCGATATGCAATTTCGCTTTTAGGAAATTATGCATCGCTTTTTCTAAAGCAATATAAAATGCCTCCTTATTGTTAAGTTGCTTTTTAGCCTGAGATAAATATTTCTTGGCTAATTTGTTGTTCATTCTAATTCGGTTTCCTGTTACGTCACCATCAATTGCTTCTTTTCTTTTCTTAGCCAAAACAATGATTGGTAAAATGACGAATGGTGCGAATAACAGAAGATAATATAAATTAGAACCGTAAAAATCGTTTTTAGCAATGGCAACCAAAGTTGTTTTTGGTTTGATATATTTAAACTGTTCTGTTTTTGTAATTACATTTTTAGAGGCATTTGCTGTCGCATTTGCTTCTGCCTGCATTGGTCCGTCTAACACATCAACCATAATTTCCTGAGAAGTAATGGTTTTATAAGAACCGGTATTCAAATCAAAATAAGAAAACTGCATTGGTTTTATCGCATATTTTCCTTTGTATTGTGGTACAATAGAATACTTATCGGTAATTTTTCCTGACATTCCTGAAAGTGAAGTAGTCACCTGCTCATCATGAACCGGATCGTACATTTCTAATGCATTAGGAACAACAGGTTTTGGTAAGGTAAACAATTTCATGTTTCCGCTTCCTGAGGCACTCACGATTAAGTCCAGACTTTCTCCACTTTTAAGTGTTGTTTTAGATGGAGTAACAGTGAAATTAAATTTTCCTACCGCACCGCCAAAACCTTCTGGTTTATTAGCTTCCGGAAGTGGTCGTACATTAATGGTCTTGGCTCCGGCCGAAACTACCTTATTGTCATCTGTCAGAATCATCTGGCCGTACATGTTACGACGATCTGTTGGCAATTGTACGCCTATGTCTAATGATAGCGGTTCAATAGTTAATCTTCCTGATTTTTGAGGGTATAATATGGTTTTTTTCAGGATTACAAAATAACATCTTTGTCCCTTAAAAGTGCCTTCTTCAATCGACAATTGCTTGATGTCTATATTTTGGTTCCAGAAATCATTATACTTGGGTTTGGCCAATTCTTTAAAACCAGTTACGTTAATGTTGTTAAAGTATAATTTATAAACAACAGTAATTGGCTCATTCAAATACGGATTTGTTTTAGAAATCTCGGCTACAAGATTCAAGGTTTCATTCGGAATACCCTGTTGTCCTTGTGGTCGGCTATTGTCATAAGGGTCTCTTTCTTGTGCAACGGCATTTGTTACTACGATTTTTATAGGCTGTGTTTTATAAATCTGGCCATTGTATTCTATAGCTGCCTGCTTGATAGAAAATGTTCCTTTTTGATTAGGCTGTAAAATATAAGAATATATTTTCTGAAAAGAACTTCTACCGTTTACCCAGGACTGACTTACCTGTTGACTTGGTCCGCCTACAACTCTAAATCCGTCAAATGAAGGCTGGTCGAAGTTATCTCCATCAACATTCATGATGAAGTCAATACGGAATCTTTCGTTCAGTCCGAGCGTGTTTTTGCTTACTCTGGCTTCAAATTGAACTTGAGCCATAAGCCCTTGAAAAGTGAATAGTAATAGAATTAAATATCTTTTCATTAATTGTTTTAATCAGTTTATTGTTTGTTGTTTATAGTTTGTTGTTAACTGTTTAACGTTTTAATTTGTCTTTTTAATATTTCAATGAAGAGAAAAACCAAAAACTTTAGACCAAAAACCACAAACAAAGCATTTACCAGTCTTTTTCTGTTTTTCTAGGATTGCCTTTTACTTTTTGAGCGTTTACTTTATCCTGAATTTTCTTTTCTTCGTTGTTTACGGCATCTAATAAATTCTGGACACGGTCTTTAGAAATTCCGCCCGGCTGTGGTTTTGGTTCTCCTTTATTGTCAGACTTGTCGTCTTTTTTAGGATCATCTTTACCATCTTTTTTGTCTTTGTCTTTATCGCCTTTGTCGTCTTTCTTGTCTTTGTCCTTATCCTTGTCTTTATTTTTATCCTTGTCCTTGTCTTTATCTTTGTTTTTATCCTTGTCTTTGTCCTTATCCTTATTCTTGTCCTTGTTTTTATCGTTTTTAGGCGGATTTTCTTTAAGCTTTTGTTTGGCTAAGGCATAATTATAACGTGTTTCGTCATCGGTAGGATCGTTACGCAAAGCTTCTTTATACGCTTCGACGGCTTGCGTATAATCTTTCTCTTTCATGAAAACATTTCCTAAGTTATGGTAAGCTTTATGTTTTTCAGGTCTTGTTTTGGCGTTCTTTATGGCTTTCGCGTAAGCGAATTTAGCTTCAGAAACCTGATTTTGTTTGTAAATAGTATTTCCTAAGTTATAAGGAGCAGTAGCACGTTTTGGAAATTTTGATTCTGAAATTCTGTAATTGGCTTCAGCGTCAATAAATTTATTCTGCTTATATTCTTCATTGGCATCAGGCAATGTCTTATCTTTCTCCTGAGCTGAAACCGCCAAAGAGAACGTTAGTAAAATATAAAGAAGTAAATTTTTCATTCTAATGTTTTATGTTTTTTAGTTTGCCACGAATTACACCAATTCTCACTAATTAATTCTTTGTGTTTAAATTACGAATAGAATCTAAACAATTTGATTCGTGTAAATTCTGGTAATTAGCTGCTAACTTTATTATTTCTTTTCGTTAAATAAATTCAACTCTTTTATCCAATTTGTTTTTCTTTCTAAAAGGAAAATATCCACAAACAATAATAAGAAGGCAAAGCCAATGAACCACTGAAACTGCGATTGAAAATCGGCCATTTGTGTCGCTTCGAATTCTGTTTTTTGTATGTTGTTTAAAGCATTTTTGATGTATTCTAAAACTTCCTTAGTGCTTCCGCCATATACATAACCTCCTTTTGTAGCTTTTGCAATGGTTCTTAATCCTTCCTGATTTAGTTTTGTAATAACAGTTTGTCCGTTTTGATCTTTTTGATAGTTTCTGACTACGCCATTTTCTTTTAATGGAATTGTGCCTCCTTTTTCTGTTCCAACACCAATCGTAATGATTTTCATTCCCATTTTATTGGCCTCTTCCGCTGCTGCTGAAGCTCCTTCAGAATGGTCTTCTCCATCAGAAATCAAAATCAATAATTTGCTGGTTTTGCTTTTTTCATCGAAATAAGTCGATGATAATCTAATGGCTTCATCAAGCGAAGTTCCTTGTGATGAAACCATATCAGGAGTCATACTTTGCAGGAACATTTTGGCAACACTATAATCTGATGTGATCGGCAAAACCGGAAAAGCACTTCCTGCGTATGCTACGATTCCAATTCTGTCACTTCCTAAATTATTGATGATTTGCGAAACCAGTTGTTTACTTTTTTCTAAACGACTTGGTGCAACATCTTCGGCAAGCATACTTTTAGAAACGTCGACAGCAAAAACGATATCAATACCTTCGCGTTTTACGGTTTCCATTTTTGTTCCAATCTTCGGATTCACTAAACCGATAATTAAAGAGGCAAGTGCCAAAAGTATTACCGATAATTTTAAAACAGGTTTAAAAACAGATCTTTCCGGGCTTAGTCTTTTCACCATTTCGAGATCACCAAATTCGCGCTGTTTTTTTCTTTTCCAATACATATTGAAAAGGAAAATACACACCACAATTGGGAGTAATAATAAAAGATATAAATATTTTTTTTCGTCTAATTCCATTTTTAGTTCTAGTTTTCAGTCGCAGTTTTCAGTCGCAGTTTCAGCTGTAAACTGTAAACCGTGACTGCGACTAAAATATTATATAAAGCTTCTGTAAACTGTATTTCTTAAACCAACTTCTAACAATAATAAAAAGGCAGCCAATAAAACAAATCCTCTGTATTTTTCGTCGTAATCATAGAATTTTAATTCCTGGATTTCAGTGGTTTCTAATTTATTAATCGCGTTGTATATTTCGGCTAATCGATCATTACTTGTTGCTCTAAAATAAGTTCCATCGGTTTTACGGGCAATATTTTTCATTAATTGTTCGTCGATTTCAACTTTTTGCATTTTATATAAAAAACCTCCGTTTGGTGCATAAGCATAAGGAGATTCGGCCATTCCGTTAGTACCAATACCAATTGTGTATACTTTTATGCCGTATTGTTTTGCTATGTCTGATGCAGTTTCAGGCTCAATAAACCCGGCATTATTCACCCCATCGGTCATTAAAATAATAACCCGGCTTTTTGCTTTACTATCTTTCAGGCGGTTTACGGCAGTTGCCAATCCCATACCAATTCCGGTTCCGTCTTGTAAAACTGTATCGTATTTAATGCTTTTAATAGCTTCAAGAATAATAGCTTTATCACTTGTAACAGGTGTTTTTGTATAGGCTTCAGAAGCGTATAAAACCAGTCCAACTCTGTCATTAGGTCTTTCCCCAACAAAATCTGCAGCTACTCTTTTTAAAGCTTCCATACGGTTTGGCTTTAAATCCTTTGCCAGCATACTTCCAGAAACGTCGATCGCCAAAACAATATCAATTCCTTTAGTTGTTTTAGTCTGACTGCTAATGTCAACCGTTCTTGGTCTGGCCAAAGCTATAATTAAGGAGCTTAGTCCTAAAATTCTAAAAACGTATAAAGCAGGTTTTAATTTCGTTAGCAACGATTCGCTGTTTTTAAAACCCTGAGTCGAACTCATTTTTAAAGTAGCCGATTGCTGGTTGCGTTTCCAGAAAAACCAAGCTATTGCAATTGGGATTAGTAGAAACAACCAAAAAAATTCCGGATTTAAAAAAGTTATTTTATTCATTAGTTACTCGCTTTTCTAAGTTCAACAGAATTTAAAATTCGGGTTGCAATATCGTTTCCGTATGTGTCACCTTCTTCATGCAAAATCATAATTTGTTGTAATCCCTGATCTTGTTTGAATAATAAAATCTCGTAATAGGCTTTTGTGCTCGTTTTATCAACCGGATTTAAAATCGACATTGTTCCGTATCCTTTTAATCCCTGAACACCTTCATTGGTTTGAAAATCTTCTTGTTTTACAATAATATTTTGTCCGCCCTGTGCTTCAATTATTTTTAAAGTACCTTCTAAAGTTTTTGCTAAATCAAGTTCTACAGGATTTTTGAATTTACTTGTCGAAACGGTAATATAAAAGTTGTCGATCATGCTTCCGTATGAAAACAGTTGCATTTCCTTAATCAACGCCATAGTTTCTTTCGGAAGTACTTTTTGAGTATCCATACGTTTTAAAACCTTTGGAGTTTCAATTAAAACACCAGGATTTCCGTATTCACTTTTTACCCATTGACCTTCTAATAACTCTTTGGTTGGATGCCCAATCAAATTATCTTTTACAAATTTGAAACCTTTGGTCACAATAAAAAATGCCGTAGTCGCAATTAATAAAAACAAAACAGTTCCTACTGCAATAGCAATACGTTTGTTGCGTTTTTTTAATAACTGCTGTTTAATTTGTTTTTGTCTTTGCGCTTCATTCAGTAATTGATCTTCTTCTTCGGCAGGAACTTCTGTTGGAATTGCATTATCCAGCGTTAAAATTACTTTCTGAATTTTATTTCTGTCATCGGTAATTTCAAAATCAAGCGGTTTCGATTTAGCAAATTTTACTAAATCGGCCTGGCGTAAAACACGTTCCAGATTCTCAACAGTTTCAGGAGTTAAGGTCATCTTCTTTTTGGTTGATGCCGTTCTGATCGCCTGAATCAATTCAGAAGTAGTACTTTCCATTGCCGGAATATGAATCGCTTCTTCGATATAATTACGGGCAATATCTGTTAATTCGCTATAATATTCTTTGATTTCTCCTTTTTGAACAAGCTCTTTTTGTTCCAGGTTGTTTAGTAAACTTGTGGCTTTTTCGATAGGAGTTTTATAAACCTCTTCTTCAATTTTCTTTTGTTGGCGTTTCTTAACAAACCAATAAACGAAAGCTCCAATTCCAAGAATGATTATTAAACCTAAAACATATTTCCACCAATCACCAATTCCGTTATCAACAGCAGTAATGTCTTTGATATCGTACATTTTTTGCTGTAAAGTATCCACTTTTACACTGGCAACTTCAACACGGATAGAATCTGTTAAGAAAGGTTTTTTATCAATTAAAATTTTAATACTCGGAATAGTATATTTCCCGGAATCAAATTGCGTTAAACCATATTTTTTGATTAATTCGTAAGTGTCATTTTTCTTCACCGTGTCAATTGGATACGACTGAATTACTTCAAGAGGACCAATGTTTTTTAATTTCGGAAAAACAACTTTCGACTTTGAGCTCACAACCGTTTTAAGTGTTAGCTTAAACTCCGCCCCAATTTTATTTTTTGTTGTATCAATGCTCGTCTCTACTTGTTTTTGCTGGGCAAAAATAGATGAGGAAAGTAAAAATAAAAATATGTAAAACTTTAATTTCATTTGATTTTGTTTTCAGATTTTAGTCTAAAACGAATGTTTAAATATGGCACACGGATGACGCGGATGGCACAGATTTAAGCGGATTTTTATTTATATAATGTTAAGCAGAAATCAATAATTTATAAATCTTTAGAAAAAATCTAAAATCTATCCCGATAGCTATCGGGACTGCAATGTAAAATTATATTTATCTTGACTTGAAATACCCCAGTAATTTAGTCACATAGTTTTCATCAACTCTTGTGTTTACAACTCCAGCTCCGGATTTACTAAAAATATCTTTGAAATAATTAACTCTTTCCTGATAGTGTTTTTCGTAATTCATTCGCACGGTTTTTGAACCTGTATTTACCAATTGAATTTTTCCCGTTTCAGCGTCGAGCATAGATACCATTCCTAAATTTGGAATTTTTTCTTCACGAATATCGTAAACCCTAACACCGGTAATGTCGTGTTTTTTAGACGCAATCTTCAAAGTCTGCTCATAATTTTCAGACATAAAATCAGAAATCACGAAGACAATCGCTTTCTTTTTCTGGGTTCCTGATAAAAATTTTAAAGCAGCTCCAACATCTGTTTTCTGGCTTTTTGGTTCAAATTCGATCAGTTCACGAATGATTCTCAAAACGTGGGAACGACCTTTTTTTGGCGGAATATACAATTCTACATTATCAGAAAATAATATTAAACCAATTTTGTCATTATTTTGTGTAGCCGAAAAAGCCATCGTTGCCGCAATTTCGGTGACGATGTCTTTTTTAAATTGACTTTTAGAACCAAAACCCTCTGAACCTGAGATGTCAACCATTAAAACCATGGTCAATTCGCGTTCTTCTTCAAAAACTTTTACGTGGGCTTCGTTATAGCGTGCAGTTACATTCCAATCGATGTTACGAATGTCATCGCCATATTGGTATTGACGTACTTCACTAAAAGTCATCCCTCGTCCTTTAAATGAAGAGTGATATTCTCCCGAAAAGATGTGATTGCTCAGTCTTTTGGTTTTGATTTCTATTTTCCGTACTTTTTTTAAAAGCTCTTTTGTATCCATTTCTTTAGTTTTCAGTCGCAGTTTTCAGTCGCAGTTACTTGTAATATGTTCACTGTGACTGAAAACTGAAAACTATTTTTAAGGTACTTCAATCTCGTTTACGATTTTGTTGATAATGTCTACAGAAGTAATGTTTTCGGCTTCAGCCTCATATGTTATCCCAACTCTGTGACGTAAAACATCATGTACAACTGCACGAACATCTTCTGGAATTACATAACCACGACGTTTGATGAAAGCGTAACATTTTGCTGCAACAGCTAAATTGATACTTCCACGTGGTGATGCTCCAAAACTAATAAGAGGTTTTAGGTCGGCCAATTTGTACTTCTCTGGATAACGAGTAGCAAATATGATATCTAAAATATATTTTTCGATTTTTTCATCCATGTAAACTTCACGAACCGCTTCTTGTGCACGTAAAATTTGTTCTACAGAAACTACAGCATTTACTTTTTCGTAAGTTCCTTTTAAGTTTTGACGAATTACAAAACGCTCTTCATCAATTTTTGGATAGTCAATTACCGTTTTTAGCATAAAACGATCGACTTGCGCTTCCGGAAGCTGGTATGTTCCTTCTTGCTCAACCGGGTTTTGAGTTGCCAGTACTAAAAACGGACGATCTAGTTTGAAAGTCGTGTCGCCAATAGTTACTTGTTTTTCCTGCATCGCCTCCAAAAGTGCCGATTGAACCTTTGCCGGAGCACGGTTAATCTCATCGGCAAGGACGAAATTTGCGAAGATTGGCCCTTTTTTGATAGAAAACTCGTTTGCTTTTATGTTGTAAATCATCGTTCCAACGACATCGGCAGGTAATAAGTCAGGTGTAAACTGAATACGACTGAACGAACCTTGTACTGCTTGAGACAAAGTATTTATGGCTAAAGTTTTTGCTAATCCGGGAACACCTTCAAGCAAAATATGCCCTTGTCCCAAAAGTCCAATTAGTAAACGCTCGACCATATGTTTCTGGCCCACAATAACTTTGTTCATTTCCATTGTAAGAAGGTCTATAAAAGCACTTTCTCTTTCAATTTTTTCATTTATCGCTCTAATGTCTAAAGTCGTTGTATTTTCTTCCATATAAATATTTTTAAAACCTTGATTTCTATGCGTAGCTTTTGAGAGTGCAAATTGAATATTTTTTGAGAAGTAAGATGTTAAAGAATGGTTAAAACTTCGACCAATGACCTAATTTTAAGGACTAATTGTGAATCTATTTTTATATTTTTAAGAACTTTGGTGATTATGCTTCAGAAAAGCATATTTATTACCAAAAATAACGCAATGAAACCATGAGTAAAACAGCATTATCGCCCATAATTTCGGGCACTATGAATTGGGGAGTTTGGGATAAAAACCTTACAACTAAAGAAATGGAAAACCTGATACAACTTTGTATCGAAAACAAAATTACAACTTTTGATCACGCAGATATTTACGGATCGTATACCACAGAAGCTGATTTTGGAAAGGCATTTCACAACAGCAAAATCTCAAGAGAGAAATTACAATTAATTACCAAATGCGGAATTCAGATGATAGCCGAAAGCCGCCCAAACAAAATCAAACATTACGATTACTCCAGGGATTATATTGTTTGGTCAGTTGAAGAATCATTAAAAAAACTAAAAACAGATTATGTTGATGTTTTTTTATTGCACAGACCAAGTCCATTAATGCAAGCTGATGAAATTGCAGAAGCTGTTGAAAAATTAAAAGCAGAAGGAAAAATTATCGATTTCGGACTTTCGAATTTCACGAGTTCTCAAACCGAATTGATTCGTCAGAAAACAGAAGTAAGCTACAATCAGGTACAATTTTCGGCAACGAATTTTGAACCAATGGTTGACGGAAGCTTTGATTACATGCAAACCCACGGAATTCGTCCGTTGTCATGGAATCCGCTTGGTAATGTTTTTAGAGAAGATACTAAAAAAACACGTCGTTTGAAAAAACTGCTTGCTGATTTGGTTAAAAAATACGGTTTTGGATCAGATACACTTTTGCTTGCCTGGATTTTAAAACATCCGTCAGCAGTTATTCCGATTGCAGGAACAGTAAATATTGCCAGAATTCAATCGCTGATGAAAGCCGTTGAATTAGAAATGGACAAAGAAGACTGGTTTGCCATCTGGACAGAAAGCAGAGGTGAAGAAGTTGCTTAAACCTTTGATCATATAATGATACGATTAGAAAAATTCGATGCAGGGTTTTATACGCAATTGATTGATAGTATAAAAGATGCTCGCGAGTTGATGCAATTTGCAGGACCGGAATTTACTTTTCCTTTAACCGAAAAACAGATAGAAAAATCACTTTCGAATAAAAACAGGATTGCTTTTAGAATTGTAACTATTTTTGATGATTCGACTATCGGGCATTGTGAAATTTGTTTTAAAGACAATTTTGCAAATCTGGGAAGAATTTTGATTATGGATGAAAACATTAGAGGAAAAGGAATTGGAAAACAAATAGTGACTTTGCTTCTGGAATTTATTCTCGAAAATAGTAAGCAAAGAAATGTTGAGCTAAATGTTTTTGATTTTAATACTGGAGCAATCAAATGCTATGAAAAGATTGGTTTTGTCATTAATCCTGATAAAAAGTTTGTTAGGGAAATGGATGATGAAACCTGGACCGCTCTAAATATGAAATTGAATTTAGACAATTGGATCAGGAAAGATTGAAAAATTTTTGCCACAGATTAAAAGATTCTCACAGATTATAAATCATTTTAATCCATTTAATCTGTGGCAAAAAACTTTTAAAATAAAAATAGTAGAATGAAAAAAACAGTTTTAATTACTGGAGCCACAAGCGGAATTGGTAAAGCAACCGCTCAAATCATGGCAAAAAATAACTATAAAGTGGTGCTTTGCGGAAGACGTAAAGACCGTTTGGCCGAACTTGAAAAAGAACTTTCGGCTTTTACCGAAGTACATTCTTTGTCATTTGATGTCAGAGATAAAAAGGATGTTCTGGAAAGTATTAATTCTTTGCCGGAAGTATTCTCAGATATCGATGTCTTGATCAATAATGCCGGAAATGCACATGGTTTAGACCCTATTCAAACCGGAGATTTAGACGATTGGGATGCGATGATTGATATTAATGTTAAAGGACTTTTGTATGTTTCGAAGGCAGTAATTCCAAAAATGACAGCCAAAAATTCCGGACATATTATCAATATTGGTTCAACAGCTGCCAAAGAAGTGTATCCAAACGGCAATGTATATTGCGGAACAAAACATGCCGTTGACGCAATTACAGCCGGAATGCGAATTGATTTGAATCCGTTTAGTATTAGAGTAGGAGCAATTCACCCCGGAATGGTCGCAACAGAGTTTAGTGAAGTTCGTTTTAAAGGTGATGTCGAAAGAGCATCGAATGTCTATAAAGGTTTCGATCCGTTGCAGGCTGAAGATATTGCTGATATTATTCACTTTGTAGTGTCAAGACCGTATCATGTAAATATTGCTGATTTGGTGGTGATGAGTACCGCGCAAGCGTCGTCGACAATTGTTAAGAGAGGATAACTTAGATTTTTAGACTAACTTAGACTTCTTAGATTTAAACAATCAAAATAATCTAAGAGGTTTAAGATTTAAATGTTCAATAATCTAAGAAGTCTAATAATCTAACTTTCTAAGAAGTCTAAAAATAATGATCAACAAGCGCCTTTTAATAAAAAATCTACTCGCTCATAATGATGAGAGCAGTTTTTATGATAAAAAAAGGCAATTGAATTTGCATTCTCGAGAAGGAAAAGGAAAATTCCTGAAGCATATTTGCGCTTTATCAAATTCAAACCCAACCAATAATTCTTATATCGTGGTTGGAGTAGAAGATCAGGATAACGAAATTGTAGGCGATGATTTTTTTGATGATAGCCGAATTCAGAATCTTGTGAATGCTTTTCTGGAAAATCCTCCCAAAATTCAATACGAAAATGTACCGTTTCCTAATCTTCCAAAAGATAAGGTTATTGGTTTGGTTACCATTAAACCAAAAAATAAAATCTCCTATTTCAAAAAAGGCATTCATACCATTCCGGCCAACAGCGTTTTTATAAGGCGCGGCAGTAATTCGGTTCCTATTGAAGGGGAAATTGAGAAAAACTACCAGAACACCGAAACGGTTATTGGGATCGAAAATAGTTCTCGAAACAGTATTCAGTATACGCTTGATGGTGTTTTTGATTTTATGAATTTCAGGCACAAAGACATGTCGCCTAAATATCATGTTTTTAAAGAATTGTTTGTGATTTGCTGGGCGGGAGTTCCGCATAAATCTCGCGATAAAACTTTCTTATCCCGCGTTGATATCGAATTGATCAACGAACAAATCAAACTTTTCTATTCGGCACAGGATGTGGTTACGATTGTTTTTGATGACGATAGTTTTACCATAACCGAATATGTTCCGTTAGGGTTAAATGACAAAACGAGTTATTATCCTTTAGAAAAACAAACGATTCATTTTTTTGATAACGGTTATTACAAAATCGACCGTGAAATGCTTTTTCAACCTCCGGAATTCAACCGTAAAATGTTATACCATATTTATAATGCAAATATGGCGTTGCTTCAAAAACTGCAAAAAGGAATTGCCCTTTCAGAACGTGAAGTAAAAGATCTGGAGAATCTACCGTCAACTTTTATGATTTGCTATCTGAATGGTTTTGATGATGCGAAACAAAAGTTGATTGATGCTAAATTGCTTCTAAAACCCTTTGGAAGTATTTATTTATCGTTTAAAGAAGCTATGAGGATTTTGAGAAAGATGAAATATGATTTTCAGGAAGGGAGTAAATAAGGTTCTAAGTTACTAAGGGACTGAGATACTAAGGTTTTTAAAATGATAAACGTTTTTTGAAGGATCTAAGTTGCTATCCCGATAGTTATCGGAACTGAGATGCTAAGGTTTTTAAAACGACAAAGGTTTTTTGTAGAGACGCACAGCAGTGCGTCTAACCCATACATGTTATAGTTTTTTTTTGAATAGCCTCCAGCTTTAGCTGGAGATATAATTAAAAGGTGTTCTTTGGCTTTAGCCAAATTATTTTAGGACATGCAAATGTTTTACTTATCGATATTTCAAATATTTACTCACTTTTGCATACGAAAACAAAAGCTCTTTTGGTCCGTCTGCATACGAAGCAGCTTCGTATGAGTTGTAATATAAAAGCAAACCGTCATTCGTATAAAAAATATTTTGAGGTAATTGAAATTTGTCGTTTTCAAACATTAAACCTGTTGCATTAATGTTTGATTTTTCTGGAATTTTGTATTTCTTTCTGAATTCTTTTTCGGCGAAAGCCTTAAACTCATTTTCGTTTTTGAATATTTCATCGGTAAAAATGGTCTTTCCGGTTTTAGGATGAAATAATAATGATCGAAAGCCCTGATAACCGTGAGCTCCGCCTGTAAAGGTATAATGGTCGATTTTGATATTGATGATCTGATCAGATTCAAATTCGACATTTCCTTTTATTTTTCCTTCCCAACCAAAGGTTTCATCGGGAAATTTTTTATGCATTTCTTCATAAGAAGTAATAAAAGAGGCTGCCAAAGTTTTATAATCATTCGCTTTTGATGGATCTTCTTCAAAATAAACAATCTCTTTAATGACCGAAAAAACTTTCTTGTTGATGCTGTCTGCTACAACATCAATATTTTTAGCAATAGGAACATCAATAGTAATTTTTGGACAATCTTTTTTGCATGGAATAGTTGATTCTTTTTCAAATGTCTCATTCTCAAATGAAAGCTCTTTGTTGCAACTTGCAAGGGTTAGGAACAAAAAGGCTAAAAAAGTGTAATGTTTCATGTCGAAAAGTGTTAATTATATACAAAGGTAAGAAGTTGTGTCAGGATTAAAATAAATTTAACGGTAAATTTGTACCACGTTTAAGCATTTAAAATCTGTAACTATATGAAATTCAATACAAAAGTAATACATGGTGGTCAGCATCATGATCCAAGTACAGGAGCTGTTATGCCTCCAGTGTATCAAACTTCAACTTTTATACAAACTAGTCCGGGAAAACCTTTGGCGGATTATGAATATAGCAGGGCTTCGAACCCAACCCGTACAGCTTTAGAGAATGCTTTGGCAAGTATCGAAAATGGTACTCGCGGATTGGCATTTTCATCTGGTTTAGCAGCGACAGATTGTATCTTACGATCGTTTAAAGCCGGAGATGAAATTATTGCAATGGATGATTTGTATGGAGGAACGTATAGAATGTTCTCCAGAATTTATAAAGATTCGGGAATTAAATTTCATTTTGTTGATATGACGGATATTGCAAAATTGAAATCATTAATCAACGAAAACACTAAATTAGTTTGGGTTGAGACACCAACAAATCCATTAATGAAACTGGCTGATATTGCAGAAATTGCAAAAATCACCAAAGAACATAAAATTTGGTTTGCTGTCGATAATACTTTTGCAACACCGTATTTACAAAAACCTCTTGATTTAGGAGCTGATATTGTAATGCATTCTGCTACAAAATATTTAGGCGGACATTCTGATGTTATTGCAGGAGCTTTAATCGTAAAAGATGAAGCTTTAGGAGAACAATTGCATTTTCAGCAATTTGCAACCGGAGCAACTTTGGGCCCAATGGATAGTTTCCTGGTTTTAAGAGGAATTAAAACACTTTCGTTGCGAGTGCAAAGACATTGCGAAAACGGAGAAAAAGTGGTGGAATATTTAAGCAATCATCCTAAAATAAATACCGTTTATTATCCGGGATTAAAAAGTCATCCTTTTCATGAAATTGCAAAAAAGCAAATGAAAGCTTTTGGCGGAATGGTTTCGTTTACTTTTAAATCAGGTAAAAAAGAAGATTCGATTGCATTTTTAGAGAAACTTAAAGTTTTTACACTGGCAGAATCTTTAGGCGGAGTAGAATCATTGGCCAATCATCCGGCTTTGATGACACACGCTTCTATTCCGGCCGATAAAAGAGCCGAAGTTGGTATTACCGATGATTTGGTTCGATTAAGTGTGGGTATCGAAGATGCCGAAGATCTAATTGCAGATTTAGAGCAGGCTTTAGCATAAAAAGCTAATTCTAAAATAAAAAAAATCCCAAATTCCAATTGTAATCATTTTGGAATTTGGGATTTTATATTTTTGGGAAGTATTTAAAATTCTAAATAGTAAATATATCCTGCATTGAACCAAACTTGTGAATCGTTTGCTTTATTTTCTTTGTAAATATCTTTATTCGGATTTAAACCATCAACCCAATCAGAGGCGTAACCCTGATAACGAACTTCAAACATTAAATCGCTCATTGTTGTTAGTTTGTAGTGTACACCAACACCTGCTGTTCCTGATAAAACCAAACCATTTTCGTTAGAAAAACCAAACTGGCGTCCGTCAGAAGGAGTTAGGTATTTTGGATACGTAGTTAGCGGAAGTCCTAAAGTTCCTAGTCTTGACTCGACTTTGGTTTTGTAATAACTCACCTGAAAACCTAAACTGATATACGGGCTAAAACCACCAATTGTATTTTCGAAATCGTGAATTTTCATAAAAGGAGAAAATTCTAATTGAGCTCCAAGATTGACGAAGGTAGAGGTGCCATGCATTGCTCTAAGATGTTGTACAAGATTCTTTTTTCTTTCTATTTCAACCCATTCACCAAAATGTTCTAATTTGGTTTGGTTGAAAGACAATTCAGATCTTACTTTAAAATGTTCCGTAAAAAAACTTTCTCTGTTATTATTGGCAGAAAAGTTGATAAAATGAACAATCCCTATTCCAAATCCGGTATTTCCAACGGTCGTGTCAAAATTATTTCTTTGACCAAAATCAGATTGAAAAGTTGAAGGTCCGAATATTATTCCTACTTCTTGGGCGAGACTAGATTGGGCGTTTGCTATTGTAGGTATTCCAAATAAGGCGAATAGCGTGATTATTATAGGTTTGAGCATGTGTTTGGGCTTTCAAATCTTGGCAAATATATAAAAACAACACTAACAAAAAAGTATTAAAAGCTGTATTGATGAATTTTTATTAAAATTATTAAAATTTTAAATATAAGGGTAGTAAATTACTGTAAATTAGCAAACCTGAAATCTATTTTTTTCAGATTGCCTATATAATAGATAAAAATTTTAATTGATATTTAAAAATTTATTTAACAAATATCAATTTAGATTACCTTTGTATGGAACAACGAAAACGTTTTCTTAAATGTTAATAATCTAATAATCATGTCACAAAGTATTGCCGCTTTTATGGATTCGGTTAGCGAAAAAAACCCGAATGAATCAGAGTTTTTACAAGCAGTTTTAGAAGTTGCCGAAACGGTAATTCCTTTTATTGAAGAAAATAAAAAATATCAGAATAAAATGCTTTTAGAGCGAATGGTGGAACCGGAGCGTGTTATCATGTTCAGAGTAAACTGGTTAAACGACAAAGGCGAAATTCAGGTAAACAGAGGGTATAGAATTCAGATGAATTCAGCCATTGGGCCTTATAAAGGTGGTTTGCGTTTTCACCCTTCGGTAAATTTAAGTATTTTAAAATTTCTTGCTTTCGAGCAGACTTTCAAAAATAGTTTAACAACATTGCCAATGGGCGGCGGAAAAGGTGGTTCTGATTTTGATCCAAAAGGAAAATCAGATAACGAAATCATGAAGTTTTGCCAAAGTTTCATGACCGAGCTTTCAAAACATATTGGTGCTGATACTGATGTTCCTGCGGGAGATATTGGAGTAGGCGGCCGCGAAATTGGTTTTATGTTTGGTCAGTATAAAAGACTAAGAAATGAGTTTACAGGAGTTTTAACTGGTAAAGGAATTCAGTTTGGAGGATCATTAATACGTCCTGAGGCTACAGGCTACGGAACGGTTTATTTTGCTCAGAGTATGCTGGCTACAAAAGGCGATAGTTTTAAAGGTAAAACGGTTGTAATTTCAGGTTCAGGAAATGTATCTCAATATGCTGTAGAAAAAGCCAACGAATTAGGTGCAAAAGTAGTTACACTTTCTGATTCTAATGGTTATATTTATGACGCAGACGGAATTGATTCAGATAAATTAGCTTTTGTAATGGAGCTTAAAAATGAATTAAGAGGAAGAATCAGCGAGTACGTAAAGAAATATCCTAATGCAAAATATGTTGAAGGAAAACGTCCTTGGGAAGTAAAATGTGATGTGGCCTTGCCATGTGCAACTCAAAACGAATTAGAGGGTGACGAAGCAAAAACTTTAGTTGCAAACGGATGTATTGCTGTTGCTGAAGGCGCTAATATGCCATCTACGCCAGAAGCAGTTACTGTGTTTTTGGAGGCTAAAATTTTATTTGCTCCAGGAAAAGCTTCAAATGCCGGAGGTGTTGCTACTTCAGGACTTGAAATGTCACAAAACTCATTGCGTTTAAGCTGGACTTCTGAAGAAGTGGATCAAAGATTAAAAGAAATCATGTTGGCAATTCATGCTTCATGTGTAAAATATGGTTCAGATAAATCAGGTTATGTTGACTACGTAAAAGGAGCTAACATTGCAGGATTTGTTAAAGTGGCCGACGCTATGCTTGCTCAGGGTGTGGTATAAGTTTTAATTACAATTGTAAGAATGCCTTCATTTGTCTTTTTTAAAGATGATTGGAGGCATTTTTTATTTTCAGCCACGAATTCGCAAATTGTTTTTATTTTAAATCACTTTTAGATTTGTTTTCACATTTCATGCTTAATTTTTCTTAATCTCTTAATGGTTCAAAAAAGAGCTTTATTTAAAGCAGAACAAAAATCAAATACTTTCGTTTGTAGTATATTTGTCTATCCGAATATCTTAAGTAATGAAGAGAAGCTTTCTGTATGTTTTGTTTTTAGTGTTGTTTCAATTTAGTTTCGCTCAGAATAAATTGTCGTGGCAAAGTTATTTTTCATTTAATGAAATAAAAGATATTTCAGAAGCACCAACAACGGTTTTTGCAGCTTCAGAAAATGCATTGTTTTCTAAAAACACAGCGACAAACACCATCAAAACCACAACTACTGTTGATGGACTTTCGGGCCAGACAATTTCTGCTTTATATCATAGCGAAGGATTCAAAAAAACGATAATTGGTTACGAAAATGGTTTGATGATTGTAATAAATGAAAAAGACGGAAGCATCTTAAAAGTGGTAGATATTATCAACAAGCAATTGCCGGCAAACCTTAAAAAAATCAATCATTTTATGGAGCATAACGGTTTGGTTTATGTTTCCTGCGATTTTGGAATCGTTCAATTCAATTTAACAACATCCCAATTTGGAGATACTTATTTTATTGGAGATAATGGCGCAGAAATTAATATCAGACAAACTGCTTATTTCGACGGATTTATTTACGCTGCCACTTCAAACGGAATCAGAAAAGCCAATGGTACCAATGCAAACCTGATCGATTTTAATCAATGGACTTTGGTAAATTCAGGAGATTGGTCGAGTATAGAAACTTTAGATACAACGCTTATTGCAATCAATTCAGGAGGGTATATTCATCGTTATAATTCAAATACATTTATTGGATTTTTGCAGCTTCCGCAACCCTCTACAGACATGCGTGCAGTAAATCAGAAATTATTTGTTACAACATCAAATACAGTTTTTGTTTATTCAAATCAAATGGTTTTAAACCGTCAGATTGCAAATACTCAGGTTTTAGATAATACATTAAGTTTTACTTGCGCAACTGCTATTGGAGATTTGCTCTACATTGGAACAAAAGAGAAAGGATTGTTTTCCTCAACTTTATCAAATGTTTCAACATTCGAGAATAATACCCCGGCGGGACCAGAAAAAAACAATATTTTTTCACTCGATGTAGCGCCAAATGTGCTTTGGACTGTTTATGGAGATTATACCTCATCTTATAATCCTTATCCGTTAGATAATTATGGCATAAGTAAGTATGATGCTTCAGGATGGATAAATCTATCCTATGATGATGTTCTTGGAGCAAAATCTATGACTCGTATTATTGTAAATCCCAACAATGACAAACAAGTTTATGCAAGTTCATTTTTTTCAGGTTTATTAAAGATCGAACAGGACGTGCCTACATTTTTATATAATGAAAAAAATAGTGGACTGGAAAGTATTACGACCGAAGGTCCCAATTATATAGATGTTCGTATTAACGGAACTGCTTTTGATAAATCTGGAAATCTCTGGGTCACTAATAGCAGGATCAAAAACGGTTTAAAGGTTTTAAAAACAAACGGACAATGGCAAAGTTATTCTATGGCGACCATTCTCGACAATGCCGAGCTTGCCAGTTATGCCAATGTTGTTATTGATAAAAATAATACAAAATGGATAGCAACAAATAGAGAAGGAGTAATTGGTTTTAACGAAAGTACAAATACCTTCAAAAAAATAACTTTTGGTGCAGATGTTGGAAATTTACCCACTGCGGATGTTCGTTCTGTTGCTGTCGATACAAAAAACCAGCTGTGGATTGGAACCATAAAAGGATTAAGGGTTTTGTCGAATGTGGGAAGCTTTCAGACCGAGAGCCAGCTCAAAGCAAATCCTGTTATTATAATGGATGATAATCTGGCTCAGGAATTATTGTACGAGCAATTTATAAATGTAATTGCAGTTGACGGCGCCAATAATAAATGGATTGGTACAGGAGATTCAGGCGTTTTTATGGTATCGCCAAACGGTCAGGAAACCAAATATCATTTTACAATCAATAATTCGCCTTTACCAAGTAATGTTATTAATGATATTAAAATTAATAGTGCAACAGGCGAAGTTTTTATTGCAACAGATAAAGGTATGGTTTCTTTTAAAGGAATCGCAACCGAGGCAAATGAAGATTTAAATAATGCCTACGTTTATCCTAATCCCGTTCGTCCCAACTATTCAGGAACAGTAAAAGTAGCTGGACTGATTGATAAGGCCAATATTAAAATTACCGATATCGAAGGCAATTTAGTATACGAAACCACTTCTACAGGCGGAACGATAGAATGGGATACAACAGCTTTCGGGCGATATAAAGTAGCCTCCGGAGTGTACATGATTTTTATCTCAGCTCAGGATGGTGGAGAAACAAAAGTTAAGAAAGTAATGATTATTCGTTAGTTTTTAGTCTCAGTCTCAGTCTCAGTCTCAGTTTTCTAAAATCTAAAATCTAAAATCTAAAATCTAAAATTGTTAGTCAAAACCAAAGCAATAGTAATCTCTTCGCTAAAATTTCAGGAAAAAAGTTTGATCGTAAAATGTTTTACGCTTTCAAACGGCCTGAAGTCTTATTTTGTGCGCGATGCTTTTTCGAGCCGAAAAGCCAGTCAGAAAATTGCTTACTTTCAGCCTTTGTCGATTCTCGAAATCGAAGCGGTACATAAAAACAAAGGCACTTTAGAAAATTTTAAAGAAATAAAATCGGCAGTTCATTTTCAAACCATTCATACTGATATTATAAAAAGTACCATGGTCATGTTTTTGTCTGAGATGCTGCATTATTCTATTCAGGAAGAAGAAAAAAACGAATCACTTTTTGTTTTCCTGGAAACGGCCTTAACCTGGCTGGATCATCATGACGAAATTTCTAATTTTCATTTGATTTTACTTTTGGAAATCACCAAGTATTTGGGTTTTTATCCGGATGTTTCAGAGATCGATTTGCCTTACTTCGAAATAAACGATGGTGTTTTTACCCTTTTTCATGGTTTGACTGCACTTACAGAACATGAAACCAACCTCTTTAAAAAATTAATTGATTTGAAATTTGACAATACCGAAAAAGTTTTTCATGTCATCGAAAGACAGATTTTATTGAAGATTCTGATCGATTATTACAGCTTTCATTTAGACGGTTTTAAGAAGCCGAAATCACTTGATATTCTGAAAGAAATTTTTTCTTAAAGTGAATGCTATTTTTATATATTTGCGCAGTGAATTTTTATTAAAATTTTCTTAATTATTATTTTAATAAGTGAATTCATTACTAAAACCCCAGCCTAATTATTAAATTTTTTAAAGAAAAAAATTACTATGAAGAAAATTACTTTTTCGATTATTTTGGTTTTCTTAGTTGCTTTTTCGGCGACTGCACAAAGAAAATATGACGAAATAATCACTACAGAGAACAGTGTCAAAGACATGGTTCAAAACGAAATAACAGGAATTGTTGTTTTTAAAGAAGGCGGAACTGTAAAAGGTTTAGATCCTGAAACGAAAAAAATTGTTTGGACTTTAACAAAAGATGATTTTGGAGCAACTTCAGCGGGTGATATCCTGACTGATCCTGATTTTGGTAAACTTTTTAAAGAAAAAAGTGACTTGTCAAGTGTTGCCGGAAGCCCTTATGTAGAGGCTTACATCAATAATAAATATATTATCATTAATACTGATACTGGTAAAGTGGTGTATAATTCGTCTAAAGAATCTTTCTGGGTAATGCAGTCAGATTTTATTCCTGAAACAGATGAGTATTTGCTTACTTTGAAAAAAGACGGAGATATGGCAATTGCTTTATTAGATATGAAAACAGGAGAATTAAAATGGAATACTACTGTAGATAAAGCAAAATCATTATTTAGTTTTTCATTAAAAGAATCTGCAAATACCAATAAAGCGACAGTACACGGATCAGTAATTTACTATTTATTGTACGGAAAACTATATTCATTTGACAGAAGTTCAGGAAAATTAAACTGGAAAGCTGAAGAAGAGTATTCAAGATTCTTTTTGACTCAAAATGATAAAAATATTGTAGTTGTAAACAGTAAAGGTTTATTTGCAGCCAAAGAATATTTGAATGTTTTGAATACCGAAAACGGAAAAAGTATCTGGAAAGAATCTATTAAAACAAAACGTGTTGTTTATTTAGAAGATTGGGGTACAAAACTATTAATTGCTCATTACGGAGGTTTTAATTTTTTTGACTTAACTACAGGAGAAAAAATCTGGAAAAAAGATGCTCGTGGAGATGGTTTGAAAAGAGTAATTCCTATTGATCAGGATTTCTTATATGTTGCAGAAAATGAAATGATGCTGATCAACAAAGACGGAGAAAAACTTTGGAAAAAATTCATCGAAATTTCAGATGACAAAGAAGATCCAATTTATTACTTAGGAAAAGTAGGTGAAAAAGTAATGTATCTTACAGGAACTTACGGAAACATGGTCGATTATAAAACCGGAGTTAAACTTTGGAAACGTAACATCGGTTTTGATAAAAATCGTCCGGTTTTACCAACTTATGACGAAGCTTCAAATTCTTACTTAGTATATAACGATGAGAAATTGTACAAATTTGATCCAAGTATCAAGGACAAACCAGAGCCTTTTGCTAAAGTAAACATCAAAAAAGAAAAAGAATTAAACAGTATCGAATTATTCCCTTGGGGAGTTGTGCTTTCAGGACCAGTTGAGGTTATGGGAGTTAATATGGATGGAACTATAAAATACCACCTTACTTATACACAACCAGGTGAAGGAACAAGACGTTTACTTAAAAGTGCTGCAATTGCGGGAAGTATTGGTTTAGGAGTTGGGTCAGCAGTAAGTGCTGTACAAGCTTCTGAGTTAACGATGACGTATCGTGATTCTAGCGGAAATATGAGATCGACTGTTATTAAAGAAGAAGATAAATCAAAAATGAATCAGGCTAAGAATATGGCCGGAGCTTCAGCTGCTCTTGGTATTGTAGCGGCTAAATTTAATTCTCGCTTTAATGCAATGAAACAAAACAGAGACTTCTCGTATATTTTTGCAAAAGCAGATAGTGGAGATAAAATTTTGGTAAAAGTGAGTAAAGCTGATGGAACTGAGGTTGATAAAATCATCTTCAATAACACAAAACCAGTTTATGAAGTAGATCCTGCGACACAAAACATTTTTTATGTGTCTGATAAATCTATTCAAATCTTCAATAAAAAATAAGAAAATTAAAAACCCAAAGCCATCAGAATTAATTTCTGGTGGCTTTTTTTTTGCCTATGAAAAAAATATTACTCTTAATAGCTTTGCTTGTAATTGGTTCAGTTCAGGCACAAGAAAAAATAAGTTCGAAAACAAAGAAATTTAAAATTCCGGTAATTAGATATCCAGAATTTCCAGCTCTTGATAATGTATTAACGCAAACTGCTTTTTATCAAATAGATAAATCGCTTCAGGAAGAAGAATCTAATTTAAAGAAGGATTTTTTTAATATTGATGGATTTATAAAAGATCCGGTAAACGGAAAGCTTAAGCTTTACTTAACCTTTGCGATGCCCAGATATACAGACACTCAAATAGATAGTGTGTATGATAAGGAAAAAAATCGTTGGACTTATAATGCGCATTCTAATTATATAAATAATGTAAAACTGGATGTTAAGCTTGGCGATAAAATTATATTGACTAAAGATTTTGGAGGTTCAGATTCTTATTCCGTAAGTGCGGGAAATAGTATGGGGGCTTTGAAAATTGCAGCCTCAGAACAGGACAAAAAAGTAAAGACAGCTATAAAGAACTCAGATTACAGTGATGTAGGGCTGGGATTTGATAATGTTGTTTACAAAGCGGCAATAAGGATTCAGGATTTTTTAAATTATAAATTTGGATATACAACTAGTATAGTAAAGGAAAAATTTGAATTTGTAACTTCCAAAGGACATTCAGAATACAAACAAATGCTGGCTTTCGAGACAGAAATTACAGCTCAGATGGAGAAAGTAACTCTTGAGAAAGGTTTAGACGAGAAATTACTAACGCCGCATTTGCAATATTTAGAAAGTTTGTTGGTTAAATATCCGCTTTCTCCAGCAAATGAAGATATTCGTTTTATAGTCACCAACAATTTAGCTGAAACTTATTTTTTACTTGAAAATAAAGAAAAAGCTTTGCAGTATGCCAATCTATTGATCGAAAATGACAAGCAAGATTCAAGAGGTTCTACAATTATCGAAAGAGTTAACAGAGGTTATTTTGCAGATAAAAAAAATAGAAGTCATACGACTCGTTTTGCGGAACTTAAAAAATTAGGTTTAAAGATTGCGGAGGAAAAAGAAGAATTACGACTAGCGTTTTTTGAAAAAATTGACCGTCAGGAAACAGATTGGAGTATTGAGAAAGAAAATCGTGCAGCAGCTTTAGAAAAAAGCAAAATTCAGCGTGAGAATATGCTGGATTCTATTGCTTATCAATCTAATCCGGATTTGTTAGCGAAAATCATTGCTAATTTTGGCGGAAGCGATGTTCTGAAGAAAGTCGAGAAAACGCATTTGTTATCTAAGTTAACTTTAGAAGAAAGTAAGATACCTCAAACAGAAGAAAGATGGGCGACGACGACTAATTATCTTCTGAAAAAGAAAATGCCTGAAACTTATTATGAAATTGTAAACGGACCGGAAGCATGGAGTCACAGCGATCGCGAAAGTGGAGTAGAAGCTAAATGGGCAAAATTACCAGTCTATACCTACGGCAATCTTTCGACAAATTTAGATCCGGTGAATTTTTTAACTGCTTTTAGACTTGACTTATGGAATAAACTGGAACTTTTGCAAGACGAAATGGTGGATGGAAAATTATGTTATCACTTGAATTATTTCGAAAAAACATTAAATACAAGTAATAGAACAATTCCTAAAACAGATTATCATCTTTTTGTGGACAAAGAAAACTTTTCGATTGTAGCGACAGAAAGAACAGAATTTGACGATGGAAACAAAAGTTTTTTTGAGAGAAAGCTTTTTAAAGATTATCGCCCGTTAGCGGCATTAAATTCAGGAAAGATTCCGCATAAAATCAATTATGAAATTGAAGATTTTTACGGAGATACTTCTTATCAGGAAAGTCGCGAAAAAGTTGAAGTAAATGCTGTTTTTGGAAATAGAATTTTTATGAAAGAAGTGTATTTCGGAAGTTTTAAATAGTCTTTTATACTTTAAAAAAAAGAATAAGAAGAATTGATTGGTTTTTGGTTTATTTACTCATTTTTTTGAGTTTAGTACCGGAAACTAATCAATTCTTTTGTTTTTGTACCAATTATCTCAACAAAAGTTTGTGAAATTTCAAGAAATTGATGGTCAATAATCCAAAATTCCTTACTTTCGCACCTCGTTTAAGAAAAGGATAAAATGAGCACAAAATTTACTGAATACAAAGGACTTGACTTACCAACAGTAGCGTCAGAAGTACTTGATTTTTGGAAGAAAGAAAATATATTTGAAAAGAGTGTAACAACTCGCGAAGGTGCTGAGCCTTACGTGTTTTTTGAAGGTCCGCCTTCAGCAAATGGTTTACCGGGAATTCACCACGTGATGGCACGTGCGATTAAAGATATTTTTTGCAGATATAAAACTCAAAAAGGTTTTCAGGTAAAAAGAAAAGCCGGTTGGGATACACACGGTTTACCTGTAGAATTAGGTACTGAGAAAGAACTTGGAATTACAAAAGAAGATATTGGTAAAACAATTTCTATCGAAGAATATAACGAAGCGTGTAAAAAAACCGTAATGCGTTATACCGACGTGTGGAATGATTTGACCGAAAAAATGGGATATTGGGTAGATATGGAAGATCCATATGTGACTTATAAACCAAAATATATGGAGTCTGTTTGGTGGCTTTTGAAACAAATCTATGATAAAGGTTTGTTGTACAAAGGATACACGATTCAGCCTTATTCTCCAAAAGCAGGAACGGGATTGTCTTCTCACGAAGTAAATCAGCCGGGAGCTTACAGAGATGTTACGGATACTACTATTGTTGCGCAGTTTAAAACTTTGCCGGAAACATTGCCTTCGTTTTTACAAGGTTTTGGAGATATTCACATCTTGGCCTGGACGACAACTCCATGGACATTGCCATCGAATACCGCTTTAACAGTTGGTCCAAAAATCGATTACGTTTTAGTAAAAACATTCAATCAATATACTTTTGAACCTGTAAATGTTGTTTTGGCTAAAAATTTAGTTGGAAAACAATTCGGAAAAGGATTTTTTGCAAGTGAAGATGATGCTGACTTTGATAATGTAAAAGAAGGTGACAAAAAACTTCCGTACAAAATTTTAGCAGAAGCAAAAGGAATTGATTTAGTTGAAATTCGTTATGAGCAATTATTACCATACGTATTACCTTATCAAAATGCTGAAAACGCATTTAGAGTAATCGCTGGAGATTTCGTAACAACAGAAGACGGAACCGGAATTGTACATACTGCTCCAACTTTTGGTGCTGATGATGCTAAAGTTGCAAAAGAAGCAAAACCGGAAGTGCCGCCAATGTTGGTTCTTGACGAAACCGGAACTGCAGTGCCTTTGGTCGATTTACAAGGGAAATTCACTTCGCATTTAGGTGAGCTTGCCGGTAAATATGTAAAAAACGAATATTATGACGAAGGGCAAGCGCCAGAGCGTTCTGTTGATGTCGAAATTGCTATTCGATTAAAAGAAGAAAACAAAGCCTTTAAGGTTGAAAAATACGTACATAGTTATCCACACAGCTGGAGAACTGATGAGCCGTTATTATATTATCCACTAGACTCCTGGTTCATTAAAGTAACCGATGTAAAAGATAGAATGTTCGACCTGAACGAAACTATCAATTGGAAGCCTAAGTCTACTGGTGAGGGACGTTTTGGAAATTGGCTTAAAAATGCCAACGACTGGAATTTATCTCGTTCTAGATATTGGGGTATTCCGTTGCCAATTTGGAGAACAGAAGACAAAAAAGAAGAAATTCTTATTGGTTCTGTTGAAGAATTGTACAATGCGATCGAGAAATCTATCGAAGCAGGTTTTCAAAAAGAAAATCCGTTTAAAGATTTTGAAATCGGAAACATGTCTGAATCTAATTATGATTTAATCGATTTGCATAAAAATGTAGTCGATCAAATAACTTTAGTTTCGGCTTCAGGCCAGCCAATGAAACGTGAAAGCGATTTAATTGATGTTTGGTTTGATTCAGGAGCAATGCCTTACGCCCAATGGCATTATCCTTTTGAGAATAAAGACAAAATTGACGAGAATAAAGATTTTCCTGCTGATTTTATTGCCGAAGGTGTCGATCAGACTCGTGGATGGTTTTATACGCTGCACGCAATCGGAACTTTGGTTTTTGATAAAGTAGCTTATAAAAATGTGGTTTCAAATGGTTTGGTTTTAGACAAAAACGGAATTAAAATGTCTAAGAGTAAAGGAAATACTATTGACCCGTTTAAAACCATTGCGGAATATGGTCCTGATGCCACACGTTGGTATATGATTATGAATGCAAATCCTTGGGACAACTTAAAATTTGACCTTGAAGGTATTGGTGAGGTGCGTCGTAAATTCTTCGGAACATTATACAACACCTATTCATTCTTTTCTTTATATGCCAATATCGATGGTTTTAAATACGCCGAAGCAGAAATTCCGTTAAACGAAAGACCTGAAATCGATCAGTGGATTATGTCTGAATTGCATACATTAATTAAATTTGTTGATGAATGTTACCAGGATTATGAGCCTACGAAAGCAGCAAGAGCTATTTCTGACTTTGTTCAGGAAAATTTGAGTAACTGGTATGTTCGTTTATGTCGTCGTCGCTTCTGGAAAGGCGAGTATGCTCAGGATAAAATTGCAGCTTACCAAACGCTTTATACTTGTTTGCTAACGATCAGCAAATTAAGCGCTCCAATCGCTCCATTTTTCATGGATAAATTGTACCGTGATTTAACAAGTTCTACAGGATCTGAGCAATACAGCAGTGTTCACTTGGCTCAGTTTCCAAAATTTGTCGAAAACTTTGTTAATAAAACGTTAGAAAGCAAAATGCAGAAGGCGCAAACCATCTCATCTTTGGTTTTATCGCTTCGTAAAAAGGAAATGATTAAAGTGCGTCAACCATTGCAAAAGGTAATGATTCCGGTACTTGACGAAAATCAAAGAGCTGAAATTTTAGCAATTTCCGAACTTGTAAAAGCAGAAGTAAACGTTAAAGAGATCCTGCTTTTAGAGGATGATTCAGATATTCTGGTGAAACAAATTAAACCTAATTTTAAAGCCTTAGGTCCGCGTTTTGGTAAAGATATGGGTTTGATTTCCAAAGAGATACAATCTTTTTCGGCAGATCAGATCAATCAGTTGGACAAGCAAGGTACGTTAGATATTGTTATTGCTGGAAATAATGTAACTTTATCACTAGAAGACGTCGAAATAACATCGCAGGATATCGAAGGCTGGCTGGTTGCAAATTCAAACGGAATAACAGTTGCGCTTGATATTACAATCTCTGACGAATTGAAAAGCGAAGGTATCGCAAGAGAGCTGGTAAACAGAATTCAAAACATCCGTAAAGATTCCGGATTTGAAGTTACTGATAAAATTAAAGTTCAAATAAAGCGAAACGGTATTTTAGAAGAAGCAATTCTGAAAAATATAGACTATATTAAGTCTGAGACATTAACAGATGAATTGGTTTTTGTGGATAGTTTAGAAAACGGCACAGAAATTGAATTTGATGATATAAAAACAATGATATTAATTTCAAAATAAATATAACATGATAGATGAAATTACAAGATACTCTGACGCTGATTTGGCAGAGTTCAAAGAAATAATTCAAAATAAAATACAAAAAGCACAAGCCGATCTGGATTTAATCAAGAGTGCTTACATGAACGATTTGAATAACGGAACAGATGATACTTCTCCAACTTTTAAAGCATTTGAAGAAGGAAGCGAAACAATGTCTAAAGAAGCAAACTCACAGTTGGCTATCAGACAGGAAAAATTCATCCGTGACCTTAAAAACGCATTATTCCGTGTTGAAAATAAAACATACGGTATTTGCAAAGTAACAGGTAAATTAATTGGCAAAGAAAGGCTTAAAATCGTTCCTCATGCAACAATGAGTATCGAAGCGAAAAACTTGCAACGATAATAAATACTTAATGAAATAAGCGCTCCTTTTAGGGGCGTTTTTTTTGTTTAATGTTTTGCGGCAACGTGTTTAAGGTAAATTTAGATCTTTTGAAAGAATTTGATTATAATTAAAAAAGAAGAACTAAAATTATAAGTCAATTTTTTGTAAGATGAGAGGGAATTCGATTTAGGGCAGTAAAAGAATATTTTTAATTAGAACTATCTGAATTATGGATAGTTCTAATTAAATAAAATAAAACTAAAAATTAAGCTAAGTTTTTCTCTAACTCTAATTTGTGTTTTCTTAAAATAGCTCGTGTCATTCCTAAATTTGCTTTTGTAGAATCTGCTGCAAGATAGATCATAAATTTTTTGTTAGGCGAAATGTCGATAATGTGAATTTGATTCGAAAGTGTAATCAAAATATCTTCAATATCCTGGTTTAAATTTAAAGCTTTTACCGCGCTTAATTTAGCTTTTACAACTTCAAGATTATAGGCAGCTGCAAGTTCAGGATCAAAACCAGGGTCTACAGTTAAGTTTCCAAAGCTTAATCCTGATTCAATTTCGGTTACAGCTACCGCTATAAAGCCGTTTACGTTGGTTTTCATTTCATTTAAAAAAACGTTCAAAAAGTCGTTACTCATAGTTTAGGGTTGTTTTTGGGTGAATAGATCTATGTTATTTTAATAGGGAATTCTTACTTAATTCTGTAGCGACTTCATCAGTGGAACGCATTAATAAACCCAGATTGCTTCCGTCTTTTGAAAATGCAATTATAAAATTTGTGCCGCTTATTTTGTTTCCAATAACAACACCTTCTGATGTTTTTAGAAAAAGCTGTTTTAGTACACCTCTGTCTAAATCAATTAAGAATTTTTCACTCATTGATAAGATAGCAGCACTCATTGCTGCAACGCTATCTGCATAATCAATCTCTAATGATGTGATTAATTTTCCTTTTCCGTTTATTATTAATGCCGCAGAAGATTTTGTGGTAACAAGGAAATCGTTTAGAGTAGATGTTATTTCATTCATATTTGTAGGATTTAGGAAAAATGTTAAAATTAATTTATTTTGATGTGTTTTGGTAATAAATATTGCTTTTAGATCTAAACAAGTGTTAATTTTCACAAACAAATATAAATTAAATTATGTATCATTGTAATACCAAATCATTAATAATTTTATTTATTTAACATAAAAAACTTACATTATGGCTAAAGTATTGAAATTCAAAGATGTAAACTCTGACGTTGAGCACAGAATGAAGGAGTTTGAAAAAATTCGCATTAAATTAAAAGCGGATGTAAAAAAAGCTGAAGCTAAAAAGGCAACTGCAGGAAAGGAAGGTAAAGGGTTGTTGAAGTCTATTTCTGAATTTTTTGCCGATACGCCAAAGACGCCAGCCCAGTCAAATAGTAAAAAATAGACCATAATAATACTGAATAAATTAATCCGAATTGCCTCTGTTTACGGCAGGAAAGAATTAACGCTCCTTTGGGAGCGTTTTTTTTGATTAAATTGTTACTTTTGCCCCATCAAAATTTAATAAAATGTCATTACCAAAAGCGTATTTCCTTATATTCTTAGTTTTAATTGTCGATCAGCTTTCAAAAATATACGTAAAAACAAACTTTGTTTTAGGTGAAGAAGTTGTGGTTTTTGATTGGTTTAGAATTCATTTTATAGAAAATGAAGGAATGGCGTGGGGAACAAAAATACCAGGGCAATACGGAAAGTTGATTTTGACTGTTTTTAGGATTTTTGCCGTATTCGGGATTGCGTACTGGTTGGCGGATTCAATAAAAAAACGTCATTCTAATTATTTGATCGTGGCAATTGCATTAATTTTTGCGGGTGCTGCCGGAAATATAATCGATTCTGTTTTTTACGGAGTTATTTTTGATGATAGTCATGGTAATATCGCAACATTATTCTCTAAAGAACCTTACGGAACTTGGTTTCATGGTTTGGTGGTAGATATGTTTTATTTTCCTCTTTGGAGAGGTACTTTGCCGGCTTGGTTTCCTGTTTGGGGAGGCGAAGAGGTTTCTTTTTTTAATGCTATTTTTAATGTTGCCGATATGGCGATTTCTACAGGAGTTGGGATTTTGCTTTTCTTTAATAAAAGAGCTTTTCCTAAAACAACATAAATTTTTTAAAATTCCAATAACTCAAAATTCCAAATTCCAATAACTTTGTCATAATTCGGCAGACATTGGAATTTGGAATTTTGAGTTATTGAGTTTTAGTATTTACCCCAAGTAAATATTGGAATTTGGAATTTTCAATTATTGGGATTTAAAATTTTAATGTACTATTTTTACAAGTACTAAAGTCAAACTTATGCAAAGTCCGTCCTTTTCACTTTATGATGCCTCTGCGGGTTCAGGAAAGACCTATACTTTGGTAAAAGAATACCTTAAAATTATTCTTTCTTCTACTAAAAATGACGCTTATCGAAATATTCTTGCGATCACTTTTACCAATAAGGCAGTTCATGAAATGAAAAGCCGTATTGTGGGAAGTTTGTCTGAATTTACAAAAGAAGAACCTTCTTCAAAAGCAATGGATTTAATGGAAGATTTGTCTCGCGATACGGGGCTTTCTATTATTAAAATCAAAATAAAATCACAGAATATCATAAAGCATCTTATTCATAATTATGCTGCCTTTGATATTTCTACAATCGATAAGTTTACGCACAAGGTAATTCGTGCTTTTGCACATGACCTTAATCTGCCAATGACTTTTGAGGTAACTTTAGATACTGAAAATTTATTGACAGAAGCTGTTGATGCAATTATTGCGCAAGCCGGACAGGATGAAACCCTGACTAAATTGTTGATTGATTTTACGATGGAAAAAACTGATGATGATAAAAGTTGGGATATATCGCGTGAAATTTTAGATACAGGAAGGTTGGTTCTGAATGAAAATAACAGAAATGAAATTTCTCATTTTCATGATAAATCTATTGAGGAGTTTGTGGTAATAAAAAAGAAAATGCTGGCTCTTTGTAAAGAGCTGGAGTCTGAAAATGAAGTTTTTGCCACAGAAGCACTTGCTTTGATTGATAAAAACGGAATAGATTTGAAATCATTTTCCCGAGGAACTTTTCCAAATCATCTGGAAAGTATTCGTGATGGCAAATTTAATCCACGAAATAAAACGTTTCATGAGTTTGATGATATTGCGATTAATAAAACAGCTAAAGACAAAGCGTTAATCGAAAATATTATTCCGGAGCTGCTTCAGATTCTGGAAAAAATTTATAAGAATTTTGAAAAAAGAGATTTTTATAAAGCATTTCTAAAAAATATAACGCCGCTTTCTCTCTTAAATACAGTTAGTAATGAGTTGGCGAAAATTCAGTCGGAACAAAATGTTTTATCGATTTCTGAATTCAATGCTATAATCCATCGCGAAATTCAGAACCAGCCCGCGCCATTTATTTATGAGCGTATAGGCGAGCGTTACCGTCATTTTTTTATTGATGAATTTCAGGATACATCAGAGATGCAGTGGCAAAATCTGATTCCGCTAATCGATAATTCGCTTTCAGGTTTAGATGATTTAGGAAATAAAGGAACTTTGATGATTGTGGGCGATCCCAAACAGTCTATTTATCGCTGGAGAGGTGGTAAAGCAGAGCAATTTATAGAATTGAGTAAAGGTCTCAATCCTTTTAATAATCCGGAAAAAGTAATAAAGCATTTAGATACAAATTATCGAAGTTACAGCGAAGTAATTGATTTTAATAATGCCTTTTTTAAACTGATTTCGACCGAATTTTCAAATGAAGATTATAAAAACCTGTATGAGAATCATAGTTTTCAAAACTCAAATTCAAAAAAGGGCGGTTATGTCAATATTTCTTTTCTTCCAATAATCGAAAAATCAGATTTTGCAGATGAAGAAGAGGTCGTAGAAAAATCAGATTTATATGTTTTAGCGACATTAAATACCATTCAGAAAGTAGTTCATGAAGGTTTTGAATATAATGATATTGTTATCCTGACTCGAAAAAGAGATCAGGGAATTGCGATTGCCAATTATTTGACAGAACAAAATATTCCGCTTTTGTCTTCAGAAACCCTGATGATTCAAAATGCTACAGAAGTTCGTTTAATTGTTCATTTACTGAAATATCTGCATAACAGTGCTGACCTTGAATCAAAAGCTAATTTTCTGCACTTTTTGGCTTCAAACAAAGAAATTCAAATGCCCATTCATGACTTCATTGCTCAGGGAATGTCTCATAAATTAGAAGTTGATTTTGAAATTTGGCTTCTGAGTTTTGATGTTGCATTATCTTTTGAAAATATTAGAAAAAAGTCACTTTATGAAGCGGTAGAAATTATCATTTCGAAATTTGTGCCTCTTGCGGAAGGAAATGCTTACGTGCAATTTTTTCTGGATATTGTTTTAGAAAGAGATATTAGAAATCAGGCCGGAATTGCAGATTTTCTTGGATATTGGGATAAAAATGCTGGAAGATTTAGTATTCCTTCTCCGGAAGGGATTAATGCTGTTAGAATTATGACCATTCATAAGTCGAAAGGTCTAGAGTTTCCTGTAGTGATTATGCCTTTTGCAGAAGAAGATTATAATCGAAAACCAAAGGATAAATTATGGCTTGATACTGAAGATGTAGATTTAGGGGTTCCAAAAGCTCTAATCGATAATAGTAGTGCTGTTGAAGGTTTTGGTGAAAGCGCTTCGAATGTTTTTAATTTAAAGAAACAAGAAGAATTACTGGATAATATTAATGTTTTATATGTAGCATTAACGCGTGCAGAAGAACAATTGTATGTTATTTCTCAATCGTTAAAAGAAAGGAAAGATGGTGAGTTTCCAAGTAATATGGCTTCTTTTTTTATTAAATACTTAGTTAATAAAAGTGTTTTTGATCCGGATAAATTAGAATATGAATTTGGAAATAAAACCAGGCTTTCAAAATCGACAGAACTAATCGATTTGGTAAAAACGATTCCTGTAGTTTTAGATGTTCTTAATCCAAAGAATATCAAAATAGCCCAACGGGAATCCTTAATGTGGGGAACGCATCAGCAGGAAGCAATAGCTTATGGAAACATAGTTCATGAGATTTTAGCTTTTGTTAAAGATAAGTCAGATGTTGATTTGGCGATTACAAAAGCGATCGAAAATGGTTTGATTACAATTGATCAAGTAGATATGGTTTTAAAATCACTTCGGGAAATTGTAAATCATCCTGAATTGAGTATTTGTTTTGATGGGAATTATGTTATTCTAAATGAGCAAACAATCGTTCAGAAAGAAGGAAGAATATTAAAGCCGGACCGAATTGTTTTAACTCCTAATAAAGAAGCTTATCTTTTAGATTACAAAACGGGGGCTATAAACTCGAAGTATACTCAGCAAATTCAGGAATATCAAGATGCTATTGAAGATTTAGGATACAAAGTGTTAAAAAAGGCTTTGGTATATATAGGAACAGAAATCGATGTAGTAAATTTGTGAAGAAATTAATCAGATGTTAAAGAAATATTTGGATCTTAACAGGTTTAAGTTGTTAATTTTTAACGTTTTAAATAAATAAAAATGTACGGTAAAATAAAAGAACATTTGCAAAGTGAGTTGCAGACTATTGAAGAAAACGGAATTTTTAAAAAGGAAAGAATAATAACTTCTGCTCAGGACGCAGAAATTACTATTTCGACAGGAGAGAAAGTATTGAATTTTTGTGCCAACAATTATTTGGGTCTTTCATCGCATCCTGAAGTGGTGCAGGCTGCAAAAGATGCCATGGATACTCATGGTTTCGGAATGTCGTCAGTACGTTTTATTTGCGGAACTCAGGATATTCATAAAACATTAGAAAAAAAGATTGCTGATTTTTATGGTACAGAAGATACGATTCTTTACGCAGCGGCCTTTGATGCAAACGGAGGTGTTTTTGAACCTTTATTAGGAGAAAACGATGCAATTATTTCAGATAGTTTAAATCATGCTTCTATTATTGATGGGGTTCGTTTGTGTAAAGCAGCACGTTACCGATATGAAAATAGTAATATGGAAGATCTTGAGCAGCAATTAATAAAAGCAAATGAAGCTGGCGCTCGTTTTAAATTAATTGTTACAGATGGAGTTTTCTCTATGGACGGTCTTGTGGCGCCTTTGGATAAAATTTGCGATTTGGCAGATAAGTACGATGCAATGGTGATGGTGGATGAATGTCACGCAGCTGGATTTATTGGGGCAACTGGTAAAGGTACGCTTGAAGCAAAAGGGGTTATGGGGAGAGTTGATATAATAACAGGAACTCTTGGTAAAGCCCTTGGTGGAGCAATGGGAGGTTATACAACTGCTAAAAAAGAAATAATCGAATTATTACGTCAGCGTTCACGCCCTTATTTGTTTTCAAATTCATTAGCGCCTGCTATTGTTGGGGCTTCTATTAAAGTTTTTGAATTACTAGAAAAAGATACTTCTTTGCGTGATAAATTAGAATGGAATACCAATTATTTTAAAGACGGAATGAAAAAAGCAGGATTTGATATCATTGACGGAGACTCTGCAATAGTTCCAGTGATGTTATATGATGCAAAATTATCACAAACAATGGCCAATGAACTTTTAAAACAAGGTATTTATGTAATAGGATTCTTCTTTCCTGTTGTGCCAAAAGAAAAAGCCAGAATCAGGGTTCAATTGTCTGCTGCGCACACCAAAGACCACTTAGATAGAGCTATAGCTGCCTTTATAGTTGTCGGAAAAATGTTAAAAGTTATATAATTTCCACATAGTGAATTTTTTGTAGGTTTTTTTTAACATTTCATTTTGTATTTAAAAAATTTGGTGTTACTTTTGCTTGTAATTAACTAAATTGTAATTAAAAAAAATTAAGTATGAAACATCTTAACAAACTTTTAGTTGCTGTGATGATGGTGATGGGTTTAAGTTCTCACGCACAAGACAGTAACAATCCATGGGCTATCTCTTTTGGAGTTAATGCCGTTGACACTAGAACCAGTTCTGGTGCAGGAAGTGGTTTCTTTGATCAACACTTTTCTCAGCCATTCGCTGTAAAAGACAACTGGAATATTCTTCCTTCTCTATCTTACATTGGTGTGTCTAGATATGTAGGTAGTGGTTTCTCTGTTGGTTTACAAGGATCTGTGAACAAAATTGATAAATTCGTTGTTCTTGATTATGGTAATCCAAATGCAGATGGAAGAGGAAACGTTGTAACTAATCCTGGTGATTTAATGTACTACGGAATTGATGCTACTATTAAATATAGCTTCCAGGAATTAATTAAATCTAAAGTAGTTGATCCTTCGTTATCTGTTGGTGGAGGTTATACTTTCTTTGGAGATAGCAGCTACGGAACTGTTAATCCAGGTGCTGGAGTAACTTTCTGGTTTACAGATGCTATTGGTCTTGAGCTTGCTACAAGATACAAATGGGCAGTTAGTGGAGATAGAGTTGATGCTTCTGGAACTCCAGATGCTCCATCTCATTTCCAACACACTGCTGGTCTAGTTTTCAAATTCGGAGGTAAAGATACTGACGGAGACGGAATCTATGATAAAGATGATGCTTGTCCAGATGTTGCTGGTTTAAAACAATTCAATGGTTGTCCTGATACTGACGGAGACGGAATCGTTGACGCTAGTGATGCTTGTCCAACTGAATTTGGTTTAGCTGCATTAAACGGATGTCCTGATAGAGACGGAGACGGAGTTGCTGATAAAGATGATGCTTGTCCAGATGTTGCTGGTTTAGCTGCGTTAAAAGGTTGTCCTGATACTGACGGAGACGGAATTGCTGATAAAGATGACAAATGTCCTACAGTTGCTGGTCCTAAAGAAAATGGTGGTTGTCCTTTCTTAGACGCTGATAAAGATGGTGTTTTAGACAAAGATGATGATTGTCCTACAGTTGCAGGTCCTGCTTCTAACAGAGGTTGTCCTGAAGTAACTACTGAAGCTTTAGAAGATCTTAAAGTTCAAGCAAGAGCTATCTACTTTAACTCTGGAAAAGCTACTTTCAAAACTGGTGACAAAGAAACTCCAGCTAGATTAGATGCTATTAAAGAAATCCTTAAAAACTATCCAAACGCGAAATTCAGTATTGAAGGTCACACAGATAGCGATGGTTCTGACAAATTGAACCAAAAACTTTCTGAAGAAAGAGCTACTGCTGTTATGAACGCTTTGATCGAAAGAGGAGTAAACGTTGATAACTTAGTTTCTAAAGGTTTTGGAGAGTCTCAACCAGTTGCAACTAACAAAACTGCTGCAGGTAAAGCACAAAACAGAAGAACAGAAATTAGACACATTGGTTCTAAATACCAAGGTAAAATCTAATTTACTTTCTAAATAAATACTAAAAGCCATTCTTAATTGAATGGCTTTTTTTATTTTTATACAATGATAAATACATCTTTTCTCGGAAAAATAGCAAGCGTTATAATTCAGGATTATTCGGATAAGCTTACTGCAACTACTATTGTTTTGCCAAACAAAAGAGCTAAGGTTTTTTTGATTGAAGCTTTAAAAAATGAAACGAAAAACACTATTCTTTCTCCGGAGATTATTAGTATCGAAGACTTTGTGCAGGATGTAGCCTCAATACGGTCTATAGATTCAATTGAGCTTTTGTTTGAGTTTTATGAAGTTTATCTTTCTGTTACAGAAAAACAAAATCAGCAATCATTTGAGTTATTTGCTAATTGGGCTAAAACGCTTTTGCAGGATTTTAATGAAATTGATCGCTACTTATTGGATCCGGTTCATGTTTTGTCCTATTTGAAAGATATAGAAGATATCAAAAAATGGGGAATTGAGGTCGAAAACAAAACCAAACTTTTAGAAAACTATATTGATTTTTGGAAACTTCTTCCTTTATACTATGATTCATTGTACAATCATTTATTAAGTAAATCAATTGGATACCAAGGTCTGATTTATAGAGAAGCAGTAAATAATCTGAATCACTTTTCGAATACTATTACAGGCAGAAATTTTATTTTCGCAGGTTTTAATGCTTTAAATGCGGCCGAAGAAAAAATTGTACAGCATTTATTGGCATTGGATCAGGCAAAAATTTATTGGGATGTAGATCAAACCTTTCTTAATGATCCTTATCATGATGCGGGACTTTTTGTTCGTCGTTTTAAAGAAAACTGGAAACATTACAAAACAAATATTTTTGAATGGATTGTAGATGATTTTTCGCAGTCTAAAAATATTCAGGTAATAGGAACTCCTAAAACAATTGGTCAGGCCAAGTTAGCAGGAAGTATTGTCGAAAATATAATTAATGAAAATCCTTCCACATCTTTGGATAAAGTTGCCATTGTGCTGGGTGAAGAAAATTTATTAATGCCTGTTTTGTATTCATTGCCTTCTTCTGTTGGAAGTCTGAATATTACAATGGGATATTCCGGGAAAAACAATCCGTCTCAAATATTGATTGCAAAATTATTTAAAATGCATACCAATGCACTTTCCAGAAAGGGCGAGAGTTATGTGTTTTATTATAAAGATGTACTTGATATTTTAACCCATCCTTTAGTTGAACCTTATGCAAATTCAGGTAATTTGGTTCGAATCATCAAAGAAAACAATTATACGTTTATTACTCATAACCGAATTATTGAACTTAATTCCTATCCGTCGCAATTGTTTCAATTGTTGTTTCAGAAATGGGAAAACGGATCGATTGCAGTTCTTGAAAATGTATCGGCACTTTTGCTTTTAATCAAAGAGAATTTTAGTAATGATAATGAAGAAGAAAAGATTGCCAAAGCATTTGTTTTTGCTGTTTTTAAAGTCATTAACAAATTGATTAATTATTATTCGCAACATCATCATATTGATAATATTGATACTTTGCACGCTATTTATAAGCAAATTATTGATGTGGCTGAAGTTTCGTTTGAAGGTGAACCTTTGCATGGGTTACAAATTATGGGAGTTTTAGAAAGCCGTGTTCTTGATTTTGATACCGTGATCGTAACCTCTATGAATGAGGGAAAATTTCCTGCCGGAAAATCTCAGAATTCATTTATTCCGTATGATGTAAAAAGAGAATTGGGGTTACCGACTTTCAAAGAAAAAGATGCCATTTATACATATCACTTTTATCATTTATTGCAAAGAGCTAAAAATATTTATCTGATTTATAATACCGAAAATGACGGTTTAGATGCGGGAGAACGAAGTCGTTTTATAACACAATTGGAGGTAGAGAAGCAATCTAAACACAATCTGACATTTGACATTTATAACCCTGTTTTACCCACATCAGCGTATCAGCCTATGGTAGTTCCAAAATCTGATGCGGTTATGGAGCGTTTGAAGGAAATTGCAGCTGCTGGTTTTTCTCCATCAGCATTGACGAGTTATATTCGAAATCCTATTGAGTTTTATTTTCAAAAAATACTCCGTATTCGCGAAGTAGAAGAGGTTGAAGAAAATATCGCGTTAAATACACTGGGAACAATAATTCATGAAACTTTAAAAGCATTGTATGATCCTTTTATTGGTAAGTTTATTTCGGCTACTGATCTTGAGAATTGTTTCAAATTATTAGACGATGAAGTTTTACGACAATTTAAAGTAGTTTATAAAGAAGGTGAAATTAAAAAAGGACGTAACCTGCTGGCTTTTGAAGTGGCAAAGCGAAATGTTTCTAACTTCTTGAAAATGGAGTTGGAAGCGATCAAAAACGGAGATGCGGTTAAAATTATAGCCTTGGAACAAACGTACGGACGTGAATTAAATCATCCAAATTTGCCCTTTCCGGTTTTAATAAAGGGAAATGTTGACAGAATTGAATTGCGTAACGGAAAAATAAGAATTATCGATTATAAGACCGGCAAAGTAGAAAAAAACAATGTGATACTTAAATCCTGGAACGGATTAACAAAAGAGCTTAAAAACGATAAAATCATTCAGGTTTTGGCTTATGCTTTTATGTTCGAGAACGAAGCTGCAGGTTTGCCAATTGAAGTTGGGATTATCTCGTTTAAAAATTTAAAATCAGGATTTCTTCCTTTTGGATTTAAAGAAGAAAAAGAATTGGATATGGTGGTTTCAAAAGAGATTTTGAAGAATTATTTAGAAGAAGTTGTGCTCTTGCTCACCGAAATTTTTAATATTGATATCCCGTTTGAGGAAAAAATAATTTAAGGTATCAGAAAGCTAAACAACATTTTTGAGTTTTTTAAAACGACATTAGTTATTAATTTAACTGTTTGTGCTATTGCTGTTTTATTGGGCGGTTTTGATTATTTTTTTATCACGTTCCTGAGTTTCGGATTTTTGATGAGTGTTGGTTTTAAAGAGTTGTATAGAAAAAATGATTATTTGTTTTATTTGAATAACGGAATTTCAAAACTCTGGCTTTTAGTTTTTAGTTACCTGATGACTTTTGCAGCTACAATTTTAATCGGTCTGATTGTCTTTTTAATAAAGAAAATATTTTGAAAAAGCATATTTTAGAAGTTGACGGAATTCAGAAGAAATATGGTGAAAGGATAATTCTTTCTGATGTTTACTTAAAATGTGAAACCTCGCAAATTATTGGTTTATTAGGAAGAAATGGTTCTGGAAAATCGACTTTATTGAAGATTATTTTTGGAGTTATAGCAGCTCCAAACAAATGCATTCGTATTGATTCTGTTTCAAAAAACAACGAAAATAACCTTTCAGATGAGATTAGTTATTTGTCGCAGGAGCAATTTATTCCCAATCATTTATCGGTAAATAAGGCAATCCTATTATCTGTCGATAAACAAAAAATAAAATTTTTCTGCGAAGATGAATTTATTCAGACTATTTTGAATAAAAGAATAAGCCATTTGTCCGGTGGAGAATTACGATATCTGGAAATTAAAATAGTATTATTCAATCCTTCAAAGTTTGTTTTACTCGATGAACCTTATAACGGATTGTCGCCAATAATGGCAGATTTAGTAAGCGAAATGATAACAGCAAATTCGCTTGAAAAGGGTATTGTTGTTACCGATCATAATTATAAAAATGTAATCAAAATTTCATCTCAAATTATTTTGATTAAGGAAGGTAAAATACATTATGTCAGCAATAATGCAGAACTTGTAGAAAAAGGTTACCTGGTAGATTTGGGATCTTTGTAAGTGCTTTTTAACTGAATATTTTTTTGAAAAAGCCTTTCTTCTCGCTCTCTTTCGAATTTAAATTGTTTAAACTTCCGTTCTCAAAACGAAATCTTCTAAACTTCATCAGTTTTACATTTAGGTCAAAGCGTAATTCGTCAACTGTTTTCATTTGATTATAATTTTTTTGCAAAGCTATGAAAAACTAACTGTAAACGGAATTTGTTATAAATGTTAAAATAATATTTAAGGTATTTGAAACAGAACTTTATTTTTTTAAACAGATCTTCTTTTTTTGTTAACGTTTTTTAAAAATTTTATTCTAAAAATAAAGAAACATTATCGTATAAATAAAAGTGTTTCAAACGGTTAGGTGTGTCTTTTTTTTAACAAGTGTTTATCGGGCAATTCTGTTTATTAAAATATCTTTGAGCTTCTTAAAAATGAAATAAATAAGAATATGATTGATTTAAATACACTTATAGAAGAAACTGGAGCTGAGTCGGGATTAACTTTTAACATTGATGGCATTTTGCTTGAATCAGTTAATTTAGAGTATGACGGAAATGTAGCAGCAATGATTGGAATGATATTAAAGATGTGTTTAGAAATGTCTGAAGACGTAAATAATGGTGATCTTAAGCAAGTCATGATTAAGAACAAAGATGGTATTGTGGTGGCTAATAAAGACGAGCAGGATAACTGTGTTGCGCTGCTTTCTAAAGATATAAGTAAAATGGGTCTTTTGCTGCGCAAGATGGATACCGTTTTCAATAATTAATTTAAATACAATTAAAACATGTCAGATTTTTTACAGAATTTTCAAAATGATTTAAAAGAGAATATTAACGGATTCATTGCAGTTTCAGTAACAGAAGTTGAAACAGGAATGTCTTACTGTTCACTTTCTTTAAATCCAAATTTTGACCCGGAATTAGCATCTGCTTATAATTTAGAAGTTGTAAAAGCAAAATTAAGCGCAATTAAAGCTTTAGGATTAGATCAAAAAATCAACGATATCTTAATAACACTTACAGATCAAATACATATTATAGATGTGTCTGAAGATGGTAAATATTTTATTTATTTAGCAGTAGATTCAACTAAAGCAAATCTTGGATTAACAAGAGCAACTTTGGCTAAATTTAAAAAAGACATTATAACAAAATTATAATTTTTGCCCCCAAGAAAGAGAAAAAGGCTGTTCAGAATTTTTGAACAGCCTTTTTTGATTTTATAAACGGACTATAATTATTCGAAAAAATCCAATAAAGTAGTTTTCAATTCCTCTTTATTTTCAATTTGGCTCATATGTCCATCTTCAAAAGAAACTAGTTTTACGTTTGTATTTTCGATTTGAGAAATGTTTTCTTCATAATTCAAAACCGGATCTTTTTTACCTAAAATCAATAAAACCGGAAATAAATTTTCTTTTAAAAGTGATTCTCTGTCTTTTCTAATTTTCATTCCTTCCAGCGAAGCTACAATTCCTTGCAGGGGAGTTTTTAGCGCCTGAACTTTTGTTTTTTCTATTTCATCAGCTAATCTTGTACGGTTGTTTTCGCTAAACAAATTACTAATCGCGAGACTTACAAAGTTCACGTAATTTTGTTTTACCGCTTTTATAGCGCGGCTTCGGTTTAGTTTTTTCTCCGCACTATCTTCCTTGGAAGTAGAATTTAATAAAACCAGTTTATGAATGTTCTTCGGGAATAATTCGGCGAAAGCCAAACCAACATAACCTCCCATAGAATGGCCTAAAATTGTCGCTTTTTCTATTTTTAAATGTTGTAAAACTTCCTGAACAGCATTTGCATTATCCTCCATAGAATGTACATACCCCAAAGAATCGGAATCGCCATGACCTAACAAATCGATTGTGATAACGCGATATTTTTCAGAGAAAAGAGTCACGTATTCCTTCCACATTTTTTTGTTTTCTAAAAAGCCGTGAAGCAATACAATTGCAGTTCCCTGACCTGAATCAGTATAAGAAATCTTGGTATTTTTATATAAAAGAGTTTTCAAAATAGTGTTTTAATTATAATTGCAAAGATAAGAAAAGCTAAAATCTTAGAAAGAATATAACTTCAATAGAGTCAAAAAAATAGTTATTCGGTTCAATTTTAAATAAATTTATATCATTTAATATGGTAAAATAAAAAAAGACGGTCAACATTGCTGCAACCGTCTTTATTCTATAATCTATATTCTTTTCTCTTTCTTTAAGAATTCATCAAACTTTCGATTTCATCAACTTCGATCGGGATGTTGCGCATTAAGTTAAAAGGTTCACCTTTTTCCTGAACGACAATGTTATCTTCTAAACGAATCCCGAAACCTTCTGCCGGAATATAAATTCCTGGTTCAACCGTAAAAACCATATTGGCTTTCATAGGTTCGTGAAGTAATCCGTAATCGTGCGTGTCAAGTCCCATGTGGTGAGAAGTTCCGTGCATGAAATATTTTTTGTACGCTGGCCATTCCGGATTTTCGTTCTGAACATCGGCTTTGTCTAATAAGCCCAAACCTAATAATTCAGATGTCATGATTTTACCTACTTCAATATGATATTGTTTCCAAAGCGTTCCAGGAGTCAGCATTTTTGTAGCTTCATTTTTCACATTCAAAACAGCATTGTAAACCGCTTTTTGTCTTTCAGAATATTTTCCTGAAACCGGAATTGTTCTTGTCATATCGCTGGAATAATTAGCATATTCAGCCGCAACATCCAATAAAATCAAATCTCCGGCTTTACATTGCTGATTGTTTTCGATATAATGTAGAACGTTTGCATTATTTCCCGAAGCAATAATTGGCGTATAAGCAAAACCTTTAGAACGGTTACGAACAAATTCGTGAATCAATTCGGCTTCAATTTCATATTCCGTAACATTTGGTTTTACAAATGGCAATAATCTACGAAAACCTTTCTCAGTAATATCACACGCTTTTTGGATCAAATCGATTTCTTCGCTTTCTTTTATAGAACGAATACGTTGCAAAATTGGATTGCTTTTAGCAACGTTATGAGCCGGATAACGTTCTTTCCACCATTTTATAAAACGAGCTTCGCGGGTTTCAGTTTCAACAGAGGCGCGATAATGTTCGTTAGTATTAATGTACATCGTATCAGCATACGTCATCATTTCGTTCAAAACTTTATGAAAATCCTGCAACCAATAAACAGTTCTAATTCCAGAAACCTGAAATGCGCGTTCTTTACTTAATTTTTCACCTTCCCAAACCGCGATATGATCGTTGGTTTCTTTCAGGAAAAGAATCTCTTTTTGGTTCTCGTAAGGCGCATCCGGAAACAAAAGCAAAATACTTTCTTCCTGATCTACCCCGCTTAGATAAAAAATATCTCTGTGCTGCGCAAACGGCAAAGTACTATCAGCACTAACCGGATAAATGTCATTTGAGTTAAAAACGGCAACACTGTTAGGTTTCATTTCTGCCGTGAATTTTTTGCGATTTTTTACAAAAAGAGCGCTGTTTATTTGATGATATTTCATAATAATGTGAGTTTTGAACTTCGGATTTCAAAAATAGTGATTTTTACAGAAGTGGCGTATAGTTGATTTATTAAAGTTTTCTTATTTGTTTTGGTTGCCACGAAGGCGCTAAGACACAAAGTTTTGTCGTTGCGAGGAACGAAGCAATCTCGTTAGGAATTGACACAAAGGTTTAGAAATCTTAGCAACTTAGCTTCTCAGAACCTTAGAATCTTAATAAGGGCGTGTTTTGCCGCGGCGAACCGGACTCTCGGCTATATTCCCGATTAACAAAAACTATGGCTAAAAAGCCTTGTTTTTCTAAATCGGGAGGTACCGCCTCTATCCCTCACGCAACTCCAATATTAATAAGATATTTATGTTTGTGTAAGAAATGAGTTTTAAATTGTTTGAATTTGTATATTTTTATGGATAAAAAGTAATATCTAAAATGCTTCTTGATGGTATTCCTCAATTTATAGATGAATTAGAAAAGCACAATAAGAATTATAAGTCTTCAAATTCTTCTGTTGGAATTAAAAATGATGAAAATAGAAAAAGCTTTTTAGATAAATTTAATGATTTTTTTAAATAAAATTTTGAAGCAAAATATAATAATGACCATACAAAAGGCAATCCCAAGCGATCACGAAATCTTAACCCAAATAACCAAAAAGTCAAAAGCCTACTGGGGATATTCTAATGAACAAATAGAAGATTGGTCTCCGTTTCTAACGATTACAGAAGAATACATCGGGACGAATTCAGTTTTTAATTTAATGTTAGATAATCAGATAATTGGCTATTATTCATTCTTTCACGAAAGTGAAAATAGTATAAAGCTCGATAATTTGTTTGTTTTGCCTGATTTTATTGGCAAAGGATTTGGGAAATTATTAATGAATGATTTTCTTGTTCGTTTACAAGACTTAAGTGTGCAAAAAGTAGTGCTGAATTCAGAACCAAATGCCGAGAGTTTTTACATTAAATTCGGGTTTGTAAAGATCGGTCAAATAGAAACTTCTATCAAAGATCGACATTTGCCCATAATGGAATTGAAAATGTAATTATTGCGTTGTTATATTAAGAAATCTTTAAAATGGTTTTAATCTGTGGCATAAAAAGCTACACAGTTTCTAATAAAAAAATAAAATGCAGCATTCAAACTTTAAACTAATAACAATAAAAGAAATCAAATTTCAATTCCCATTTTTAATCGATCATGAAGGATTTGATTATTTTGAAGAATGGGACGATCAGGATTTCTTTCTTATTGCAAACGAAGATGTGACTTTTGAAGGTAATTTCTATTTAGATCTTTATGAAGACAAAGAGAAAAAATGGCTTGCATATATCTTAAACTTTACTTTAAAGGAAATTGAAAAAATAAGAATTGAAGGAATTTTAATAAACGGAAATTTATCAACAACCGGAACAATAATAAATGCCGAAGGCGATTACGGGCCTTATGTTTTTGTAAAAGGCAATGTCGATTGCCAGAGTTTATTATTAGGCGGTTCGTATGTCGAAATAATGGGCAATGTAAAAGCTCAGGAAGTTGTCATGACGTCGTATAATCACGGAAATTTTAAATGCTCAGGCATAATTGAAGCTCCCGTTTTTATAGTCGAAGATCACTATACGACTTTTACAGATCGAAAAAATGATTTGTTTTATTACAACGATAAAACAGATGATTTTGAGGCTAAAAACAGTTGTGAATATGATGATGAAAGTGAAGAAGATATTATCTCGATAGAATTACGTAAACATCTTGAAAATCCTTTAATAGAAACTTTCGAAGAGTTAAAACGCGAATTAGAAAACGGAGAATTGGTTTTAAAACAAAATAATCCGCCTGCGAAAACTTATGAGTATTGGCAAAATCGGGTATCAGCTAATTATCGCGATTTAAAGTTAGTTCCTTCTCAATACAAAACTCAGGAATTGTGTGAACTTGCATTAAATATTACATTTCATGCATTACAATATGTTAGTCAGGAATTTATTACTCGTGAACTTTGCGAAAAATTAGTAACTAAAGATGGATTTGCTATTCAGAAAATACCGAATGAATTTATAACAAAAGAACTTTGCCTAAAAGCGGCAAAAAGCGGAACGCTCATTTCGCTTATTCCAATAGAATTTTATTCTGAAGAATTGATTTTAACGACATTCAAAAATGGAAAACACGAACCCAATATAAATGATATTCCTTCTGAATTTATTACCGATAGTTTGCTAGAAGAGTATGTAAAAATAGGTAAGGGATTATGGCTCGATAAGGTTTGTAAAGAAAATGGAAAAGATAAATTATCAATTTTAAAACGAATTGTTGATGCTGGAATAGAGAATTTAGATGCTATTTTTGGAAATCATTTTAGTAAAGAAATTGTTGATTATGCGGCAGCAATTTATAATAATGAAAATCATAAACAAGGATGGAATAATTACGTTCAGAAATACAAGGTTAAATTTGAGCGTCTTGAGTTAAATGAGTATTTGTAAAGATATCTGAAAGAGCAATTGGTGGCTATTTTTGCAGGAAAAGTACATCATGAGAATGTAAAAGTAACAAAACCGTTGACTTTTGCAGCACCAATCGAAGAATCAGCACTAAAAAGAATATTTAATCCGATGAGTGTGGGAAGGTATTTAAAAAAGAATGCAAATCTAAAAAATTCAGTCTTGAGAATTTTCGAAATCGATAATTTTACTAAAAAAGACAAAGTGAAAAATCTTGAAACCAGTGAGAGAAAACGACTTTCATTGTGTGCAGTTTTTTCAAAAACAAAATATGTTTCTTTTGATCTTAGGGGAGAAGGAGCGGCATATTTTAATAAAACATATCAATTTGCCAAGAACGAAATTAAAAACGATAGCGCAGCTATTTTAATTGACTGGTCTGATGACTTGAAAAATGATTGTTCAAAATTTATAGCAATTGAATGGTTAGCAGATCTTAAAGAGTTAAGAAAAATTGGTAATGGAAGCGCAAATTTATCTCGAATGTATTAAAAAAACAGCATTGCGATTTATAAGGTTATGAAATCAAAAATAAAAATCAAAAAAGTTGAAAACAGAGATTTGGATTTTGTCTACAAAGCAATCTGTGAACTCGAAAATGAAGAATTAGATTTCGAAGTATTCAAAGAAATCTTCAATGAGAATATTTCGAATCCAAAGAATTTGTATCTAATAGCCGAAAACGAAACTGAAGGAGTAGGTTTTATTAGTTTTCATACACAAAATCTTCTGCATCATTGCGGTTTGGTGGGTGAAATCCAGGAATTTTTTATCAACGAAAATTATCGTGGTAAAGGAATTGGAAGACAATTAATAAACAGGATCTTGCAGTATGCAGATCTGAATAATTTGAAAAGTATTGAAGTTACAACAAATAAAAGAAGAGTAGAAAACGTGCTGATATACGAAAATCTTGGTTTTGGCCTGACGCATAATAAGTTTACGATTTATAAATAATGAAAGAATTAAATCCATCAATAAAACATCATCTTGTAGTAGGACTTCTTATTGCGTTATGGATTTTTGCTTTCGCATTCATCATAAAACCTTTTGACGACGGAACTTTAAATTTCCGATTCTGGGTTTTCATCAGTTTTGGTTTTAGTGTTTTGGCTTTTTTATGTTATAGCGTTTTGGCCGTTCTTCAAAAAAGCATTTACAAGAAAATCTCAAAATGGAATCTCAGTTTAGAAATTGGAAGTATTATTTTCTTCTTTCTAATTTACCTATTTGGAATTTATGTCTTTTACAAAAGTCCCGTTTTAAAGGGCGGATACACTTTTGTCGAATTCTTCTCGATTATTTTCATTAAAATTGCCTTGATTTTAACTCCTGTAATTATTCTGGCAAGAAGATATTTGATCAAACTCATTCCGGTAAAGGATGATGTTGTAACATTCACAGGAGAAAATAAACTAGATATTTTAAAAATCAAAAAAGCCGATTTGGTTTGTATTTCTAACGCTCAAAATTATGTGGAGATTTTTTATATCGAAAACGAAAAACTACATTCAAAACTGATTCGTTCTTCCCTAAAAAAAATTCTGGAAGATTTTACTTTTTTAATCCAAATTCATCGTTCTCATTTAATAAATCCACTTCATTTTAAATCCTGGAGAAATTCAAATACCGTTATTCTGACTCAAATCGAACTTCCGGTTTCTAAGAATTATAAAGAAAGTGTAATGGCTATTTTGTTTTAATTTGTATTTTCGTTGCAATAAATGAATGATATTCGAAACAAATTGAATAAACACCTAAAATACCTAATCTATGTCTTTCTCGCTTTTGTGGTGATTGCGAGTGATGGTACTTCGGTTTCTCAATCAAAAGCAGCAGATTATTATCAGTCTTCGTTTGTGATTTCAGGACTTGAATTTAAAAAATCTCGTTTATACATATTCAATCGATCTGTTTTCCTGAAAATTGCATTCTCATTTCCTGTAAATTATCTCGAATTTAAGCAAGTTCGCAGTTTTCAAATTCAGATTATTCAAAAATTACAAAAGCTTCTTCATCAAAATATAAATTCACTTATAAGACAAGCTGTTTTTATAAGCGAAATAATCACTTCAAATAATTTTTATAAAGGTTTATACAGCGCTTAGAAATTTCTGAGCATTTATGCGCTTCAAAGCATAAGATGATACAATAATGTCTAATCATTTATCATTTTTAAAATGTATAAACACAAAAATAAAACACGTTTAGAGCAATCTAAACGCCCAATTCATTGGGTAAAAAGGAAACTACTTTTAATTATTACAGCCTTTATGCTTGGAATGTCAAACGGAATGCATGTTCATGACGAGGCAATTAAGGGAAATCAAACTTATACGGAACAGCATAAGAAGTATTGATTTTTTATTTAACCGCTAAGTGCGCAAAGGCCTACGCAAGGTTCGCAAGGTTTTGACTTTTGTAGACACCAAGCTTTGCGAACCTTGCTTAATTCCTAGCGTACCTTGCGGTTAAATTTTCCGCAAAGCATAAAAAAAACCGAAGTTAAATGCTTCGGTTTTGTGTTATTGGAATTTGGAAATTTGGAACTTTAGTCAATCCATTTATAATATCTAGCCCCAATCAAATTTGGAATCTCTTTTTCAATTCGATCTAAAACCCATTCGTTTTTAGGACTTCGAACACTTTGTTTTTGTTGCTTTTTGTGAAGGCTTTCATAAGTTTCAAAACCAATTTCTGTACTTTCTTCCAGATTTTCAAAAAGTTTTACTTTGGCTAAAGCTAATTGCCATTCCGGTTGAATTGTTCCTTCAAAAACTTTCGATTTCGATCCGCTTCCGTAAGCCAGGAAACCGAATTTTTTTCCGGCAACTTCTTGTTTTGTATCATAATAATGAGCCAAAGTCGATAATAATCCCATGAATATGGATCCTGTATAAAGGTTTCCTATTAAAGATGAAGCCAATTCTGCGGGTTGTAATTTCTCGGTTACAAACTTTCTGTATTCATCAGATTTTCCAACTTCTTTGATTTTATTCTGATAATCTGCCGGCTCGATATTTTCTGAGATAATTTTATCAGAACTGTCTAAAGCATAAATTTCAGACAACATTCTGCGTCCCTGAAAAGAATAGGGAAGATGCATAATAATACTGTTCCAGGAATTGTATAAAGTTTCTGTTGTATTTTTTAATTTCTTAAATGAAAAGTAAGCGTTACGCGTACGATCCATGTAGCATTGGTTCGAATACTGGCCATCAAAAACCGGTTGATCTTTATGAATTTCGATTTCGGCTTCTAAATTATCAAACCACACATCGTTGTTTTTGTTTTGAGTAATCGCTTCTTTTGAGATAGTTCTGTAAGGTTTGAAAAAGTCAAAAACGCCTTTTGTACTTGTTGCCCAATTTTCATCAAAAGCAATGATTCGCGGGTTCGAAGTGATTAGCATTGCCAAAGCTCCGGCACCTTGAGTATATTCTCCGGTAGAATTTAAATCGTACTTGGCAAAATCTGTGGTAACCACAATTGCTTTCTTATTTGGATTTAATTTTACAAAATCAATACAGTTTTGCAAGGCATCAACACCTCCAATGCAGGCAAAAGTAAAATCGACTACATCACATTCTGCTAATGTATCTTCTCCAAATTTTTGCTCCATTAAACTAATTAAGAAAGAACTTATTGGTTTCGAGCTGTCTATGCCACTTTCGGTTCCAACATAGATTCGGCTAATTTCGTTTAAGTTTATTTTGTTGTCAATAATAAGTTTTGTCAAAGCGTTGGCTCCAAAAACCACAGCGTCCTGATGAACGTCCGGCAAAGTCATTTTTAATAATCCCAGGCCCTTTTCTAATTTTTCGGGTTCAATATTTCTGGCAACTGCCAAAGTTTTTATGGGTAAATGTATGTTGGCTACATCAAAAGAGATAGCGTCAATTCCTGTTTTCATTATATTTTTTTTGAAGCCGATAAAGGTAAAATTATGTTGCGGAATGACAATTTTTAAACCTTATAAAATTTAGGTAAGGAGTAACTTTTGATGAAAACAAATTAAAAGTTTACTTAAAATAATAATATGATAAACTTTTATCAACGAATATGCTTGTTTTTATCCTGAAAATATGGTTTAAAAGCATTTTTATTGATTTTTATAATGAAATAATTTGGGATACAACATTGTTTATACGTAAAAATACGTATTACTTAGTCTATTTTAAAATCATTATAAATAACAGCGAAATGGTTGTAGTTCTTTGTTAATTGAGTTATTTTTGTGTAATTTTTTAAAACAAACTACTTAAACAATTATGGCACAATCTGCACAGTTGAATGCTTCCATCTTAAAGAAAGTGGCTATGGCCCTTTCGGGAATATTCTTAATCACGTTTTTAGCGCTGCATGTTTCCTTAAATTTTATTTCTATTATTAGTGAAAATGTTTTTAACGAAGCATCTCACTTTATGGGATACAATCCGCTGATTCAATATGTAATGCAACCAGTTTTGGCAATCGGAGTAATCTTCCATTTCGTTATGGGATTTGTATTGACTGCTCAAAACACAGCTGCAAGACCAATTTCGTATGCAAAATACAACGGAGCTGCAAATGCTTCATGGAGTTCTAGAAATATGATTATTTCTGGATTGGTTATTTTGGCTTTCTTAGGATTGCATTTTTATGATTTCTGGTTTCCAGAGGTTAACTACAAATATATTGCAGGTGCTACGCCAGATGCTACAAGGTATTATGGAGAATTAGTTCATAAATTTCATGACCCAATCCGCACAGGAATATATTGTATATCTTTTGTTTTATTAGGTTTTCACCTGTGGCACGGATTCGGTTCATCGCTTCAGTCAATGGGGATGCACAATAAATATTCAAGATTTTTAAGTAAAGTGGGTTACGGTTTTGCAGTTGTAGTACCAGCCGCTTTCGTAATTATCGCATTATTTCATCATTTCAATCAACATAATTAATATCAATTATAATGGCATTAGATTCAAAAATTCCACATGGCCCAATATCGGACAAATGGACAGATTATAAAGATCATATTAATTTAGTAAACCCTGCAAATAAACGTAATTTAGATATTATTATCGTTGGTACAGGTTTGGCTGGAGGTTCAGCTGCGGCTACTTTGGCTGAGCAGGGATATAACGTAAAAGCTTTCTGCTTTCAAGATTCACCACGTCGTGCGCACTCTATTGCAGCACAAGGGGGAATCAATGCAGCAAAAAATTATAAAGGTGATGGTGACTCGGTTTACAGATTATTTTATGATACTGTAAAAGGGGGTGACTACCGTGCTCGTGAAGCAAACGTTCACCGTTTGGCTGAAGTTTCGGCAAATATTATCGACCAGTGTGTGGCTCAAGGAGTGCCATTGGCTCGTGAATATGGCGGACTTTTAGATAACCGTTCTTTTGGAGGAACTTTGGTTTCCCGTACTTTTTATGCACAAGGACAAACCGGACAACAATTATTGCTAGGAGCTTATTCTGCAATGAACCGTCAGATTGGTCGTGGAAAAATAAAAATGTACAACCGTCACGAAATGCTTGACATCGTAATTGTGAACGGAAAAGCAAGAGGTATTATCGCTCGTAACTTAATCACTGGAGAAATAGAAAGACATTCTGCTCACGCGGTAGTAGTTGGTTCTGGAGGATACGGAAACGTATTTTTCTTGTCAACAAACGCTATGGGAAGTAACGCAACAGCAGCTTGGAAAATTCATAAAAAAGGAGCATTTTTTGCAAATCCTTGTTACACACAAATTCACCCAACTTGTATTCCGGTTTCTGGAGATCACCAGTCAAAACTGACTTTGATGTCTGAATCGTTACGTAATGACGGACGTATTTGGGTTCCTGCAAAATTAGAAGATGCAAAAGCAATCCGTGAAGGAAAGAAAAAAGCAACTGATTTATCTGAAGCGGAGAGAGATTATTTCTTAGAAAGAAGATATCCTGCTTTTGGTAACTTAGTACCTCGTGACGTAGCGTCTCGTGCTGCAAAAGAAAGATGTGATGCTGGTTTTGGTGTTAATAAAACAGGAGAAGCAGTTTACCTGGACTTTGCTGCAGCGATCAAACGTTACGGAACTGAAGAAGCTTTTGTAAAAGGTTTAGATGCTAATGATGCTGCTTTGGTAACAAAATTAGGAGCTGAAATCGTGAAAAGTAAATACGGAAACTTATTCCAGATGTATTACAAAATCGTTGACGAAGATCCGTATACAACACCAATGATGATTTACCCAGCGGTTCACTACACAATGGGGGGAACTTGGGTTGATTATAATTTAATGACTACAATTCCGGGATGTTTCTCAATTGGAGAATCTAACTTCTCTGATCACGGAGCAAACAGACTTGGAGCTTCTGCTTTAATGCAAGGTTTAGCTGATGGATATTTCGTATTACCTTATACTATTGGAGATTATTTAGCTCCGGATATTAAAATGGGAGAAATTTCTACAGATTTACCGGAATTCTTAGCAGCAGAAAAAGAAGTAAAAGATCAAATCGACAGATTTATCAATAATAACGGAACTCATTCTGTAGATTATTTCCACAAGAAATTAGGGAAAATTATGTGGGATAAAGTTGGTATGGCTCGTAATGCTAAAGGTTTAGCTGAAGCTATCGAAGAAATTGCCGCTTTACGTGAAGAGTTTTATAAAGATGTAAAAGTTCCTGGAAGCGCTAACGAATTTAATCAGGAATTAGAGAAAGCGACTCGTGTTGCCGATTTCTTAGAGTTAGGAGAATTGTTCGCGAAAGATGCATTACACCGTAATGAGTCTTGTGGAGGTCACTTCCGTGAAGAATACCAAACAGAAGAAGGAGAAGCACTTCGTGATGACGAAAACTTTGCATATGTTGCAGCCTGGGAATACAAAGGAAAACCAAGTGATGCCGTATTACACAAAGAACCTCTGGTTTACGAAAACATTAAATTAGTTCAAAGAAGCTACAAATAGTATTTAAGAAAGTTCAGACTTCTTGATACTTAAAACTTATACAAAATGAAACTTACATTAAAAATATGGCGTCAGAAAAACGCCCAGGATAAAGGGGGAATTGTTGATTACCCAATCGACGGAATCGAACCAGATATGTCTTTCCTTGAAATGCTTGATGTTCTTAACGAGCAATTGATCAATAAAGGAGAAGAGCCAGTAGCATTTGACCACGATTGTCGTGAAGGAATCTGCGGAATGTGTTCTTTGTTCATCAACGGAGAAGCGCACGGACCAGACAGAGGAGTAACAACTTGTCAGTTGCACATGCGTATGTTTAAAGATGGTGATACGATTTTTATTGAGCCATTTAGAGCAAAAGCTTTCCCTGTAATTAAAGATTTAGTTGTTGACAGAAGTTCTTTTGACAGAATTCAACATGCTGGAGGATTTGTCTCGGTAAATACTTCGGGAAATACAATCGATGCAAATACAATTCCGATTAACAAACACGATGCAGATAAATCATTTGATGCTGCTGCTTGTATTGGTTGTGGAGCTTGTGTTGCAACTTGTAAAAACTCATCAGCAATGTTGTTCGTTTCTGCGAAAGTATCTCAATATGCATTATTACCTCAAGGTAAAGTAGAAGCGGTTGATCGTGTATTAAACATGGTACACCAAATGGATTTAGAAGGATTTGGTAACTGTACTAATACCGGAGCTTGTGAAGTAGAATGTCCAAAAGGAATTTCTCTTGAAAATATCGCGCGTATGAACCGTGAGTATTTAGCAGCAAGCTTAAAAGGATAATCTGAATTATATTTAGTTTTAATAATAAAAACGCATCTGCTATGGCAGATGCGTTTTTTGTTTTGCAATAATATTGCATTAAATGCTTAAATTTACTCCAATAAAATTAATCCTAATGAATGATAGTGAATTAGTAAATTATACTAAGGAAGAGCGTAAAAAACATATCCTAAAAGAAATTAACCTCCATACCCGTGTAAGTTTTGAAACGCTTTCGGCTAAGTTAGGTGTTTCAGAAGATACCGTTAGACGCGATATTAATGAACTTGAATCAGAATCATTATTGATTAAGGTAAAGGGTGGTGCTATGACAAAAGGGTATCATTATACATCGTCAAATCAAACATATGAAATCGAGTCAAAGCAAATCATTGCTCAGAAAACAGTGAATTTGCTACATGATGGTATGGTATTGTTGCTTGATGGGGGAACTACGATTAGGGAGTTTATTCGATTAATTCCGAATGATTTAAATCTTACTATTTTTACAATTACTGTTGTTACAGCGGTGCAGCTTCTGGATAAACCTAATATAAAAGTCATCATGATTGGGGGTAGCGTGTCGTCTTACAGCCAAATGTGTGTGAGTGGAGAGGTATATCATCAATTGGCAAATATTAAGGCAGATTTATTGATTTTAGGAACAAATGCTTTAGATGTAGACGGTGGGTATTCTGATTCAGATTGGGAAACCGTACAAGTAAAAAAAGCGATGATTCAGGCCTCAAAAAAAACAGCAATTATAACAATTACCGAAAAACTCAATACAGTGCTAAAAATGAAAATTGCAAGTTTATCTGATGTTGATTATATCGTTACCGAAGTTGATTCGGAAAACGAAAAGTTAAAGGCTTATAAGGCAGCTTTTCCAGATTTAGTTCTTATTTAGCTTTAAGCCAAAAAAATATAAAATGAAAATCGCACTTATACAATCAGATCTTTATTGGGAAGATGTTTTTAAAAACAGAAAAAGCTTTGAATCGAAGATAAATCAGATCGATTCCAGCGTTAATTTGGTGGTTCTTCCTGAGATGTTTTCAACAGGATTTACTATGAATGCTCCCGAAGTTGCTGAAACTATGCAGGGTGAAACCGTACTTTGGCTTCAATCTTTGGCAAAACAAAAAAACTTCGCCATTACGGGAAGTTTGATTATTCTTGAGAATGAAAAGTATTATAACAGAATGCTGTTTGTTTTTCCGTCAGGCAAAATTGAGTATTATGACAAGCGACATTTGTTTTCGCTTGCAGGAGAAGATCAATTTTACACCAGCGGAAAAGAAAAAGTAATTGTAGAGTATCTGGATTGGAAGATCTGCCTACAGGTTTGTTACGACTTAAGGTTTCCGGTTTTTGCCCGAAATGTCGAAAATTATGACCTGCTTTTATATGTGGCCAATTGGCCTAAAGTGAGAACGAATGCTTGGGATACTTTACTAAAAGCAAGAGCAATCGAAAATTTAAGTTATGTCGCAGGCGTAAATAGAGTAGGTCTGGATGCCAACAATTATGAACATGTTGGGCATTCGCAAGTCATTGATTTTTTAGGAAATTTTATTCTGGAACCACAAGAAACCGAGTCTGTTTTTATCGTTGAATTAGATAAAAAAGCCATGATAGAAACGCGAAAAAAACTCGATTTCTTAAATGATAAAGATATTTTTGAGATTAAAATCTAGAACGCTGTTCTTTTTTTGGCGTCTTCTTTTTTCTTCTTGTCGAGTTGTTTTTTCTCGACTTCAGGATTATATGGTATGCTTAAATCGATTGTTTCGTCTACATCCCAATTGGTTCTTACATCAACTTCTTTTTGGTAATAAAACACTTCCTCAGCATAGGTCTTGTTTAGGAAACTTCCAGCGTCATACCTTTTGTTTTTATTATCATCGTAGGTTATTCGCAGCGTAAAGGATTCAGGCTGCAGTAAGTCAAAAGTGATTTTTGTATTTCCTTCAGAATACGCACTTGCGAGTACAACATCTCCTTTTTTATTCGTAATCTCAACAATTATAGGAAAACGTTTTACATTTCGTAAGTTCAAAACAAGATTTCCGTAATCTGCGTGTTCTTTTGTAGTTAATTTAAAAGCAAGCGTGTCGTTTGTTTTCTCATAAAAATCAGTCAGTGCACCTGGGAAAAATGTCATATTGTATTTGTCGACCGGTTCTTTTTTAAAGTCGACATATAGTTTTTGGTCGAATTCGTCATATTCCGTAGTAAAGTCTACAGCCACGGAATCTTTGTTGACTAAGGTCATCTTTGATTTGTCAAATTTAACCAATGGTGTTGCTGATTCTAAGGTAAAACGGTCTCTGAAATTTATAACTCCGTTTTGTACGGCTGTAATATTTAAGGTGTCTTTTTTCAGGTCTTTTACTTTAAATGAAAAACGTTTATTATAGGTGTCCCTGCTAACTTCCATAGACAAAGAATCTGCTTTTAGTGGTTTGTACCAAACTTGTAGAGAATCCTTTTTAGGAAAGGCAGTTACAATCGTTTCCAAAACTTCATTATTGTGTTTCAGTACAATTTTAGGTTTAGACTCCTTAAAGTTTTGTTTTCCTTCATAAGGCAGATACAATCTGTTTCCGGATGCCTGAATAGGTTTAAACGTTTTTAGCGGAAGCACTTCTTTAAATAATTCTAACTCAAATACAGTGTCATTTGGTACCGTTATATAATGTTTCAGGAATCCAATTTTATCATCTTTTGGATTGTATCTGTTGTTTCCGCCTTTGTCCTTTAGTGCTACCAACAGATATTTTCCTGCCTTTAAATTTTCTAATTTAAAAGTTCTCAAACTGTCTAAAGTGTTGGTAATGTATCGGGGGCTTTGTTTGTAAATTACAGAATCTTTAAAAGTATCATTCACTTCATAAAGCATTACAGATACAAAATTATCTACATTTTTTTCGTACGCATCTTTAATTTGTCCGCTAATAGAAAGCGAATCAATATAAGATCCTGTCGAAAAAATGTACTTAAACTGATTGATGGCATTTCCTTCATTATTGTCTGCAATACTTTGCCCAAAGTTAAAGCTATACGTTGTATTAGGCTGTAAAGTATCTTTTATCTTTATCGTAATAACTTTGCTTGCAGTTGTTGGCAGAATCAACGGCTCATGTTTCATAGGAGGCGAAATAATAAGCTGTTTGTTCAGGTTTTTAAGCTTTACATATTCATCAAATCCTAAAATAATTTCGTCTCCTTCAAAATTAGTACTCATGTTCTTTGGAGAACTATATTTTAAAACCGGAGCAAGCGTGTCTTTTAATCCGCCGGTAATGCTGCCTCGTTTGGCGCAGCTCAACATTAAAAATACCAGTAAAAAGGAAATATATCTGAAGTTGTTTTTCAACATAATGTTTTCTGAATTTGATTGCACAAAATAACGATTATATTTGCTTTAATTGAAATTTTTTATCCATTTATTAGGATTTGTAGCTTTCGTCAAGGGTTAATTTTTTTAAATTTGAAATTACCGCCACGATATAATTTCTTACTTTTGATTTTAAATATAATTTTTCCCCGTTTTGACAAAAAGATTTTTCGTTGGTGTATTGTTTTTTTTACTGATTTCTTGTGGTAAAAATGAAAAGCCAGTCGTAGCTTTTTATTATTGGAAAACCATCTTTAAATTATCGGAGACCGAGAAAAAAGTCCTGCAGGATAATGAAGTCAGTAAGCTTTATATTCGCTATTTCGACATAGGTTTCTATCCGGAAACCAAAGAACCAATCCCTATAAGTCCCATTCGTTTTCAGGAAAATAGTAATGCTTTTAATGTAGTTCCGGTAGTTTTTATTCAAAATAAGGTCATGTCTTTGCCTCATCTTGATATTGATGATTTGGCTCAGAAAACCGTTCGGTTGGTCGAAGAAATTAATGCTAAGAATGAAATTTCTTGTCAGGAAATTCAAATCGATTGCGATTGGACATTAAAAAGCAAAGATAATTATCTTAAATTTATAGAACAATTTAAAAAACTTTCGAAGAAAAAACTTTCGGCAACAATTCGTTTGCATCAGGTGAAGTATTTTAAAAAGACTAAAATTCCAAATGTCGATTCAGGAGTTTTAATGTATTATAACATGGGGACAATTGCGCCGGATTCGTTAAATTCGATTTACAGCAAAAAAATCGCCGGGAAATACTTAACTAGCCTGAAAAAATATCCACTGCATCTCGATTTTGCTTTGCCCATATATTCCTGGGCAGTTCATATCCGGAATCAAAAAGTAATTGGATTGCGTTCGAAAATCAATGCGAAAGAACTTAAAAAAGATGCTAATTTTGAACCGCTTGACGGTCTCTTTTTTAAGGTGAAAAAATCAAATTATAAAAATGGAACTTATTATGAAGAAAATGATTTGCTTAAAATAGAAGCCATATCTTCAGAAGATTTAAAAGAAATGGCAGAAGAATTAGATGATAATTTAGTTCAGCGCCCAAAGGAAATTATATTTTACGATTTAGACGAATTCAATATTAAAAACTATGAAAAGAATATTTTTAAACAAGTTATTTCTTGTTTCTAGTGCTGCTTTACTTTCTGTTTACGGAATAATTCATGCGTGTGGAGGCGGAGATGACTGGGATTTCTTTGGTTATAATTCTAACTTTACGCCTGAAACATTTACTGACAAATCATATTCGCCGCTTTTTTTGTCCGGCGATGTTTTCTACGGAATTGGTTTTGATACGCAACACAATTCAAGATTCAATGACGATATAAAATCGGATTGGAGTACGTTTTTGAAAGGAAAAATAGATACGACAACCGTAAATTATTTTTTAATTGGGGAGGAAACGCCAAGATATTCTTCTGAGAAAAAAACGGCTCAAAATAAAACAGATATTACGCAGCTTCATGTTTTCTTTAAAAATAAAAAAGAAAATCAGACTTCATTAAAATGGGGTAAAAAGATTGATTTGAAAGATGCAAAAGTGAAGAGTTTTATCGAGTTTTTGTATTTGGCACAAAAAATAGAAACAGTTTCGATAAACAATGATTATTGGAGTTATGATCCCGTTGTGGCAAAAACTTTTGATGATTTAAAAATGATTCAGTCTATAGAGAATGTTTACAATACAACCTCAGATTCATTTCTAAAAAACAGATATTGGTTTCTTGCCATGAAAGCTTATTTTTACAGCAGCAACAAGAAAAAAGCAATTGAGTTTTTTAATAAAACCGAAGCTTCTGTAGCGAAAAATACGTTGTATTACCGCGCCCTTTCTTACGTGGCGGGAATAAACTATCAGCAGAAAAAGTATTCGACTTCAAATTATTTGTATGCGCAGGTATTTGATAAATGTCCTGAATTGCGTGTGGTGACAGCTTATAGCTTTCGTCCGCAAAACGATGCCGACTGGAACAAGTCTTTGGCAATGGCAAAAAACAATAAAGAAAAAGCAGCACTTTGGGCCATTCATGGTTATTATAAAGATGAAGCTCAGGCCATCGGAAAAATTTACGAATTAGATCCCAAAAGTGAACATCTAAACTATTTGTTAACCAGATTGGTGAACAACCAGGAGCAAGCAATAAATAATTCATTTGAGGTAAAAACAAATGCTGACGATTATAATTCGCCAACGGTTAAACAAACAGTTACTGAAAACAGAGAAGCAAATAAAGCTAAAATGAATGCAAAAGCGTTTGATTTAGTTTCTAAAATTGCTGCTGCAGGAAATACCGAAAAACCTTATTTATGGGATATTTCATTAGGATATTTGCAAACTTTAAAAGGTGATTATGCCGCCGCCGATACTAATTTGAATAAAGCGGAGAAAACAATGCCAAAAACCGAATTGGCCAATTACCAACTGCGATTACTTCGTTTTGTAAATAACATGAGTAAAATCGATAAACTCACCGATAAAAACGAAAAAACAATCCTGGCCGATTTGAATTGGTTGTATCAGGAACTTCCAAAAACGTACAAGGGTCAGGAATTCCGTTATCAAAATGCGGCGCAATGGAGCAAGAATTATTTGGCTACGTTATACAAAGCAAAAGCAAATCCTGTAATGGAGGAGTTATTTGGCGGCGATTCTCATTCGAATTTGTATTACTGGGGTGCAGGGAATGCTTTTTATGATAACGAGAAGAATTTATTAGATATGAAAGGATTTTTGGCTAAGCCAAATAAAACTGAGATCGAGAAAATTGGGGTTGGAATTTACTATCTCAAATTAAAAGATATTAATAATTTTCAGGCAGTTCAGGCCACATTCAACAATAAAATTCCTGAAGCGATTGCGTTTATTCAGCAAACAGATTCAGTTCAGCACTATACTTTCTTAGGAAATCCGTTTAACGGGAATATTAAAGATTGTCATGATTGTGATCACACAGCTTATCAAAAAAAGAAATATTCTCAACTTGAATTTTTGAATACCATAAAAGCCATGCAGGATAAACTGGCACAAAAAGAAGATGTCTATACGAATAGTTTATTGCTTGGGAATGCATTCTATAATATAACCCATTTCGGGAACGGCAGAACTTTCTATGAAACCAGTATTGTAGGTTACGGTTCAAATCCGTATTCGTTTAGGGATTCAATGAAAAAAATGATTACCAATTGTGATGTTCCTAAAATGTATTATCAAAAAGCATTTGAAGCTGCAACAACAAAAGAGCAAAAGGCAAAATGCATCTATATGTTGGCAAAATGCGAACGAAACGAATATTATAATAATAAGTACAATGATCTGAAAAATTGGTGGGAAGCGAATGATGATAAAATTAATTTTATAGCATGGAGTGGTTTTAAAACTTTGAAAAAAGAGTATTCAGACACAAAATACTATCAGGATGTAATTGCAGAATGCGGTTATTTTAATACTTATGTAAATCAGTAAATCTATTTAAGATGGTAAATAAGATTGAGCATATCGGAATCGCGGTAAAAAACATGCAAGATGCTACTATTTTGTTCGAAAAATTATTAGGCGTTCCGTCCTATAAAGAAGAAGCGGTGGAGAGTGAAGGAGTCTTAACGTCTTTTTTTCAAACAGGAACCAATAAAATTGAACTTTTGATGGCAACAAATCCGGAAAGTCCAATTGCTAAGTTTTTAGAAAAAAAAGGAGAAGGGATTCATCATATCGCTTTTGATGTCGAAGATATCTATTCTGAAATTAGTCGTTTAAAAAATGAAGGTTTTGTATTGATAAACGAAGTTCCAAAAAAAGGCGCCGACAATAAATTGGTAGTTTTTTTGCATCCAAAAAACACAAATGGGGTTTTAGTAGAGCTTTGCCAGGAAATTAGATAAAAAAATATTTTTTAAGAATCTGAAATAATCGATTGAAAATCAATTGTGTTTTAAAAAGACTGACTATTATTTAAAATTAATTACAAATCATATCCCAAAATATTTGGAGTGAATTAAAAATAGTAGTAATATTGCATCCTCAAACCGGTCCTATAGCTCAGCTGGTTAGAGCACCTGACTCATAATCAGGTGGTCCCTGGTTCGAGCCCAGGTGGGACCACATAAAAATGCCTTTACAGAAATGTAAAGGCATTTTTTTTTGGAGTTTTTTAATGATTTTTTTGTCTGAAAAATCTTTAATATCATGGCTGTTAATTGATTAGCTGTTGTTTGGTGGTGAAATGTATTAATGTTGACGTTTTAAATTGTAAAATAATACATAAATAATTAAAAGATATTTTGTTTTTTTTTGGGTCTATTCCTACGTTAAAAAGTAATTTTTACTTTTTTGGTCGTTTTTTGCTTTAAATCTTGTTTTTTTACAAAAAACATATACTTTTGTCAAATATTTGCGTCTAAGCCCCTGTTTTTGTGCGAATTATATTAAATTTTAATAAATTTAACAATCTACCTTGCTGTAATGCAGCATGTTAAAATTATGAAGGGAATAAGAATAGTTTTTTTGTTGTTTTTTGTTGTTTTGGTTTCGATATCAAGTGTTAAAGCAGAAGTTCATCCTCCGAGTCCGGAAAATGCGACAAGTGCATTAGAGGATGATGAGTGTGAAGATTGTCTTCCAGTACCGGGTAAGATTTATTTGCCAATTGATGAAAATATTTTTCTCTTGTTAATTGCGGGTCTGATTTTAGGTACTACTATTGTATATAAAAATAAAATAAAAAAAGCTTCAATATAAATTGAAGCTTTTTTTATGAATGATTTCTCTATTTATTTGTTTACTGAATAAAGTCTTGAGATATATTTTCCAACTACATCAAATTCCAGATTTATTTTTGTGCCAACTTTGAAGTTTTTAAAATTGGTGTTTTCGTAAGTATACGGAATGATCGAAACACTAAATTCGTTTGTTTTAGAGTTTACAACCGTAAGGCTTACTCCGTTTACTGTTATAGAACCTTTCTCGATAGTTATATTACTGAGGTTTTTGTCGTATTCAAAAGTATAATTCCAGCTTCCGTTTGCTTCTTCGATTTTAATGCACGTTCCTGTTTGGTCAACATGACCTTGTACAATATGTCCGTCAAGGCGGTCGCCCAATTTCATTCCTCTTTCCAGATTTACAATATCGCCAACCTTCCAGTCGCCAATATTTGTTTTTGAAATCGTTTCTTCAATAGCAGTTACCGTATAAAAGGAGTCATTTATCGCGACAACCGTCAGGCATATTCCGTTATGCGAAACGCTTTGATCTATTTTTAATTCATTTGTAATCGAAGCTTCTACTGTTACGTGAAGATTGCTTTGCTCTTTTTTTATTTCGTGAATCCTTCCAAGGGTTTCTATAATTCCTGTAAACATTGTTGTTTTATTTTACTAAATTTGCACATCAAAATTAGTAATAAATAACCTGAGCTCATGAATAAAAAAGCAGAAAATATAATTGTTGGAATTTCAATTGGAGATTTAAACGGTATTGGAAGCGAAGTTATACTTAAAACATTCGAAGATTCTCGCATGTTAGAAATGTGTACGCCGGTTATTTTTGCCAATGCTAAAATACTTTCTTTTGTAAAAAAGAGCTTTACTTCTACAGTTCAGTTTCATGGCGTTGATAAACTCGATCAGGTTGTGGTTGGAAAAGTAAACGTATTTAATCTTTGGAAAGAAGGAGTAGATATCAATTTAGGGACAAACGATGAGAAAATTGGCGAGTATGCTATAAAATCATTTGTTGCGGCGACTAAGGCTTTAAAAGAAGGTTTGATTGATGTATTGGTTACAGCGCCCATCAATAAGTATAATATTCAGTCAGAAGATTTTAAATTTCCGGGACATACCGATTATTTAGATCAGGAATTAGAAGGAAATGCATTGATGATGATGGTTCAGGATAATTTGAGAGTGGGTTTATTGACAGATCATGTTCCTTTAAGTGAAGTTTCTTCGCATTTAACGGAAGAATTAATTACAAGAAAAATTGAAACCGTCAGAAAATCTTTGATTCAGGATTTTAGTATTGTAAGGCCAAAAATTGCTGTTTTAGGATTGAATCCGCATGCGGGTGATGGCGGAGTAATAGGAAAAGAAGATGATTTGGTTTTAAAACCTGCTTTAAAGAAAATATTTGATGCCGGAACGATGGTTTTTGGACCATTTTCTGCCGATGGTTTTTTTGGAAGCGGTCAATATGAAAAATATGATGCTATTGTAGCAACGTATCATGACCAGGGATTGATACCTTTTAAAACATTATCTTTTGGGAAAGGAGTAAATTACACAGCAGGATTAAATAAGATCAGAACATCGCCGGATCATGGTACAGCATACGATATTGCTGGAAAAGACATGGCAGATTATAATTCATTTAAAGAGGCGGTTTATCTTGCAATAGATATTTTTCACTCGAGAAATCAGTACGAAGAGATTACTCAAAAACCTCTTAAAATAAAAGAAAAACAGTTATAAACAAAAAAAGGTGAATAAGATTATTAGTTTTATAATAATTTTATATCTTTGCACCCCAATTCAGGTATCTGATTTTTAGATACGAGTTGGCGAAATTGATGTTGAAATGAGCAAAACAAAAGAATTTTTAATTCCTTTCATAGGGTTAAAGCTAGGAAAACACCATTTTGAGTATCAAATAAGTAACACGTTCTTTGCGAACTTTGATTACGACGAATTTCAAAGTTCAGATATCAAAGTAGGTTTAGTTTTAGATAAGAAAAGCAACATGTTAGAGTTGGAATTCAAACACAAAGGAACTGTAAATGTGCCTTGTGATCTAACAGGCGAAGATTTCGATCTTCCTATAAAGGGAAAAATGAAATTAATTGTTCGTTTTGGAGATGAATTCAATAATGATAACGAAGAGTTGTTGATCTTGCCGCACGGAGAACATGAAATAGATGTTGCGCAATACATTTATGAAATGATTGCCCTTTCGGTGCCGCTAAAACGAGTTCATCCAGGAGTAAAAGACGGAAGTTTACAAACCGAAGCCTTGAAAAAACTAAATGAACTGACAGTAAACAAAGTCAAAGAACAAAAAGAAGAGAGTAAACAAGAAGAAGATATTGACCCGCGTTGGGACAAATTAAAGAAACTATTAACGGATAAATAATATAGTAAAATGGCACATCCTAAGAGAAAAATCTCGAAAACAAGAAGAGATAAGAGAAGAACACATTATAAAGCTACTGTAGCTCAAATCGCTACATGTCCTATTACTGGAGAAGCACATTTATACCACAGAGCTTACTGGCATGAAGGTAAAATGTATTACAGAGGGCAAGTTGTTATCGATAAATCTGTAGCGGTTGCTTAATACGTTTTTGTAAATGATACTAGAACTCTCACATAGTGAGAGTTTTTTTTGTTGGTTATAATTTTCTTTTTTTAAGAAAATGCATACAAATTCATTTCGTTTTTTTTTGTAATTTTCAAGTCTTTTAAAAATTTTTCAGGTACGTAGTATTTGAAACGAAATAATAGAATATAATGAATACAATCACAGCCGCAATTACCGCTGTTGGAGCTTATGTTCCTGACTTCGTTCTTTCGAACAAAGTATTAGAAACAATGGTCGATACCAATGACGAATGGATTACTACTCGTACTGGAATTAAAGAAAGAAGGATTCTTAAAGATGCTGATAAAGGAACGTCGTTTCTTGCCATAAAAGCAGCACAAGATTTAATTGCGAAAGCAAATATTGATCCTTTAGAGATTGATATGATTATAATGGCAACAGCTACTGCCGATATGCCAGTAGCCTCTACAGGAGTTTATGTTGCAACAGAAATTGGAGCTACCAATGCATTTGCATACGATTTGCAGGCAGCGTGTTCAAGTTTCTTATACGGAATGTCAACTGCTGCAGCTTATGTGCAGTCAGGGCGATACAAAAAAGTACTGTTAATTGGTGCCGATAAAATGTCATCAATTGTAGATTATACAGACAGAGCAACTTGTATTATTTTTGGAGATGGAGCGGGAGCTGTTCTTTTTGAACCAAATTATGAAGGCTTAGGCTTGCAAGATGAATACTTACGAAGCGATGGTGTAGGACGCGATTTTCTTAAAATTCCTGCCGGTGGTTCTCTAATACCAACTACTTTAGAAACCGTTCAAAACAATCAACACAATATTATTCAGGACGGAAAAACCGTTTTTAAATATGCTGTAACGAATATGGCTGATGCAAGTGAGTTGATTTTGAAAAGAAACAATTTAACTAACGAAGATGTTAATTGGTTAGTGCCGCATCAGGCAAACAAACGTATTATAGATGCTACTGCAAGCAGAATGAATCTTGAAGAATCAAAAGTATTAATGAATATCGAAAGATATGGTAATACAACTTCAGCAACGTTGCCGTTGGTATTAAGCGATTTTGAGCACCAGTTCAAAAAAGGAGATAATATTATTTTTGCCGCTTTTGGTGGTGGATTCACTTGGGGATCTATTTACCTAAAATGGGCTTACGATAAGAAATAAATTAAAACTAAAAACAAATCATTATGGATTTAAAAGAAATTCAAAACCTAATCAAATTTGTAGCAAATTCGGGAGTTGCAGAGGTAAAGTTAGAAATGGATGATGTAAAAATCACGATTAGAACAACTTTAGAAGGAAATGTAACTGAAACTACTTATGTACAACAATTGCCTGCTCAGGCTGCCTTGCCACAAGCAGTTGCTCCTCAACAAGCTCCAGCTGTTGTAAACGTAACTAGCGAAGCATCTGTTCCGGCAGAAGATTCTAAATTCATTACTATTAAATCTCCAATTATTGGAACTTTCTATAGAAAACCATCTCCGGACAAACCAGTATTTACTGAAGTTGGAAGTACTATTTCTAAAGGTGATGTTCTTTGTGTAATTGAAGCAATGAAATTATTTAACGAAATCGAATCAGAAGTTTCAGGTAAAATTGTAAAAATTCTTGTTGACGATATGTCTCCTGTAGAATTTGACCAACCTTTGTTCTTAGTTGATCCATCTTAATTTTAGATCGTTAGATTTTTAGATTTTTAGACTTTCTTAAAAGTGCTTAAAATCTAATTATCCAATTATCTAATTATCTAATTATCTAATTTTAAAAAGATGTTTAAAAAAATATTAATTGCGAATAGAGGAGAAATTGCACTTCGTGTAATTCGTACATGTAAGGAAATGGGAATCAAAACTGTAGCAGTTTACTCTACAGCCGATGCAGAAAGTCTACATGTTAAGTTTGCTGACGAAGCGGTTTGTATTGGTCCTCCTCCAAGTAACTTATCGTATTTGAAAATGTCAAATATTATTGCTGCTGCAGAAATTACAAATGCAGACGCAATACATCCAGGTTATGGTTTTCTTTCTGAGAATGCTAAATTCTCTAAAATTTGTCAGGAACACGGAATCAAATTTATTGGTGCCGCTCCTGAAATGATTGACAGAATGGGAGATAAAGCTTCTGCAAAAGCTACAATGAAAGCAGCAGGGGTTCCATGTGTACCAGGTTCTGAAGGATTATTAGAATCTTTCGAACAAACACAAAAATTAGCTAAAGAATTTGGTTACCCTGTAATGCTTAAAGCAACAGCAGGTGGTGGTGGAAAAGGAATGCGTGCGGTTTGGAAAGAAGATGAATTATTGAAAGCTTGGGAAAGTGCACGTCAGGAAGCTGCTGCTGCATTTGGAAATGACGGAATGTACATGGAGAAACTTATTGAAGAACCACGTCATATCGAAATTCAGGTTGTTGGAGATTCTTACGGAAAAGCATGTCACCTTTCTGAAAGAGATTGTTCTGTACAACGTCGTCACCAAAAATTGACTGAAGAAACGCCTTCACCTTTCATGACTGATGAATTACGTACTGCAATGGGAGAAGCTGCTGTAAAAGCTGCTGAATTTATTAAATACGAAGGAGCTGGTACTGTAGAATTTTTGGTTGACAAACACAGAAATTTCTATTTCATGGAAATGAATACTCGTATTCAGGTAGAGCACCCAATTACAGAACAAGTAATTGATTACGATTTAATTCGTGAGCAAATTATGGTTGCTGCCGGAATTCCAATTTCAGGTAGAAACTATTTGCCGGAATTACACGCTATCGAATGTCGTATTAATGCTGAAGATCCTTATAATGATTTCCGTCCTTCACCAGGAAAAATCACTACACTTCATATGCCGGGAGGTCACGGAGTCCGTTTAGATACTCACGTTTACTCTGGCTATACAATTCCACCAAATTACGATTCGATGATTGCTAAGTTAATTACAACGGCACAATCTCGTGAAGAAGCAATCAGCAAAATGCGAAGAGCTTTGGATGAATTCGTTATCGAAGGAGTTAAAACTACAATACCTTTCCATAGACAATTAATGGATGATCCTAGATATATTGCAGGAGATTATACAACTGCATTTATGGATACATTTAAAATGAAACCTATAGAAGAATAATATAAAGGCTGTCAATTTTTGGCAGCCTTTTTTGTTTTATAATAGTGCTAAACCCGATAGATTTCATGCTATCGGGTTTTGTTGTTTAATTGGCCTGCATTAAACAGTATGTTGTGTTTGTTATTCCGTTAGGAATATTTCGTTGGTAGAAAATAATTACAAAGGAATCATGATCCAGATGTTTTTTTGTTTTGCAAGATCTAAGTTTAGCAGTTTCCTCATTGAAATTCTCTAAGTAAACACTATTTGTGTATACTTTTTACACAACATTTAAGAGAATTACACACTTATTCACAATTCATAATTTTGGCACATGTGGCTTAAACCCTTTAAAAATAAGAGATTAAGCAGTTAGGGAGGTAACGTTTGCGTTGCGGCACAATATTTTCATTATCTAAAGCGTAAACAACTATTAAATAATTAAAATATATACATTATGAAAAATCTATTTTTATCAGCCGCAATTGTTTTAGGAAGTTTAACTTCATTCGCTTCAACTACTCCTATTACAAATACTATCGTAAAAACGATTTCTATTGAAGACGAATATACAGAAATCAAATTAGAAGAACTGCCAGCTCCAATTGCTGAGTCTTTGAAAAAAGCTTATCCGGATGCTGTAATTACTAAAGCATATAAAAACGAAAAATCAGAATATAAATTAGACGTTACCGTTGGTGACAAAGTAGGGAATCTTTTTGCTAATGCAGACGGAACCTGGATTAAAAAATAATCACGCTAAACTAGATTCTCATGCAGATTCGAATTAGCAATACTAAAATAAAATTAACAATATTAAAATATAACTATTATGAAAAATCTATTTTTATCAGCCGCAATCGTTTTGGGAGGTTTAACATCATTTGCTTCAACTTCGCCAATAACAAATACAATCGTAAAAACAATTTCAATTCAGGACGAATACACTGAAATTAAATTAGAAGAAGTACCAGTTGCAATTACAGATGCTCTTAAAAAAGCGTATCCGGATGCAGTACTTTCAAAAGCATACAAAAATGCTAAATCAGAGTATAAACTAGATGTTACAGTAGGTGACAAAGTAGGTTCACTTTTTGCTAACGCAGATGGATCTTGGATTAAAAAATAATTAAAAAGTAACCGTAAAAAACTATCACTATGAAAAAGTTAATCTTATCGGCAGCTATCCTATTAGGAGGGTTGTCAATGCAAGCAGGGAATGTAGCCGTGACAAGTTCAATGGTTCAATCAGTAAACATTCAGGACGAATATAAAGAAGTTGATGCCGTACCGGCAGCTATTAAAACAGCGTTAGACGAGGCTTATCCAGGTGTAAAATTGGACAAAGCTTATGTAAACGAGAAAAAAGAGTATAAAATAGAAATCACTGTAAGAGGTGAAAAGTCTACTGTTTATACAGATGCTACTGGTAAAATTATTAAAAAATAATTAAGTAACCCATAAAAACTATTATTATGAAAAAGTTAATCTTATCAGCAGCAATCATTTTAGGAAGTTTGTCAATTCAGGCAGCTAATCCTGTAACAACTTCAATGACTCAGTCAGTGACAGTTCAGGATGAATTTACTGAAATTGGTACAGATGCTGTTCCGGCAGCTGTAAAATCAACTGTAGAAAAATCTTTTCCGAATACAAAACTTGAAAAAGCTTATAAAAACGAAAAGAATGAGTACAAGTTGGAAATTTCAAGTGGTGACAAAAAGTATACTGTATTTACAGATGCTTCAGGAAACATCATTAAAAAATAATTAAGAAGAGAGCAACATGAAAAAGTTAATCTTATCAGCAGTAATAGTTTTAGGCAGTTTATCTCTTTACGCAAGTAATCAGGTAACGCCGGAACAAACTAAGACGGTTGTTACTGCTCAGGCAGAATATACAGAAGTGAGTACAGATGCTGTACCTCCTGCTATAAAAACCGCACTGCAAACTGCTTATCCGGGAGCAAAACTGGACAAAGCATTTGTAAATGAAAAAAAAGAGTATAAACTCGAAATATCGGTTGGTGACCAAAAGGCTACTGTTTTTTCAGATGTCAATGGCAACTGGTTGAAGATATAAATTAGGTGAATTTAGATTTATGTTTTTGGTGAAAAAGAGATTGCAGTATGCAATCTCTTTTTTTTTGCATAATTTTGTGAAAAGACAATTTTAATAGTCTTATTTTAGCAAAAAAGTCCCTAAAAACAAATGTCAAAGATATTACTCATAGAAGATGATATTTCGTTTTGCAAATTATTAGAAAAATTTCTGGTAAAAAAAGCATACGAAGTAACCATTGCCTTCTCTGCTGCAGAAGCAAGATTAGCCATCAAAAAAGAATCATTCGATTTAATTTTGACAGATCTTCGCTTGCCTGACTCTGATGGTATTGGGTTAATGTCTGAGTTTAAAACATCGTATCCTGAAATACCTGTAATTCTTATGACAGGATATTCAGATGTAAATACTGCAGTAAAAGCTATTAAAAACGGCGCAGCTGATTATATTTCGAAACCTTTCAATCCCGATGAGGTTTTACTGGTTATTACCAATGCTTTAAAAACTTCAGAAACAGAAGAAGAAATTCCTGTAAAGGAAAAGAAATCTGTAAAAAAGCAAACTAATAGCAATGAAAATGAGTTTGTTAAAGGAATTTCAGTTGCATCCAAAAAATTATTAGATCATATTCATTTGGTAAGTCCAACTGATATGTCGGTTTTGATTATTGGAGAAAGCGGAACCGGAAAAGAAATCATCGCCAAAAGTATTCACCAGCAAAGTTTACGGAAAAACAATAATTTCATTGCAGTCGATTGCGGAGCTATTCCGAAAGAATTGGCGGCAAGTGAATTCTTCGGACATTTGAAAGGATCTTTTACCGGAGCCATCAGCGATAAAATGGGTTATTTTGAAGCGGCTAATGGAGGAACTCTTTTTTTAGATGAAATAGGGAACCTTTCATACGAAAATCAAATACAGCTTTTAAGAGCGCTTCAGGAACGTAAAATCAAGCCTGTTGGTAGTAATAAAGAAATTAATGTTGATATTAGAATCATTACGGCTACCAATGAAGATTTGCGCGAAGCAGTAAAAAATGGCGATTTTAGAGAAGATTTGTATCATAGAATCAACGAATTCTCTATTCAGTCTCCATCATTAAAAGACAGAGACGAAGATTTAATGGTTTTTGCCGATTATTTCCTTGAAAAGGCCAATCAGCAATTGAATAAAGATATCATCGGATTTTCACCAGAAGTAGTTACTATTTTTCAAAACTACAACTGGCCTGGAAATTTGCGTGAACTTCAAAACTGTGTCAAACGTGCTACGCTTTTAACTCAGGGCGATTTTATACAAAGTGATGTGTTGCCGGTTGAGTTTTTTCAGATCCAAAAACAGCAAACTAATAATAGTGATTTTTCTTTGTCAGAAAACGAAAAAGAAGCAATAATCTATGCTTTATCAAAAGCACAGAATAATAAATCCGAAGCGGCAAAATTACTTAAAATCACTAGAAAAACACTTTATAATAAATTAAAGCATTACAATATAGATTAGGCTATTTCTTTATGTAGAGCTTTAAAAAGTACATCTGTTTTTGCTTTCAAAACTTTAAAAATATCGGGTAAATCAGAAGTTTCAAGATCCTTATTTTCTAAGACTTTTAAAATTTCACCAATTTCACGCGCCTGAATTTGCTTGAACATTGGCGCAATTCGGTGTGCAACTGAATTAATTTCGGTTGTGTTTTTATCAATCATCGCATTCTCTAATAAATTTAAGTTTTCAGAACTGCTTTCGATAAATGATTTTAAAACTTCTTTTAATGCCGTAGTATCATTACCTAAAAATTCTTTTAGTGTATCCAACGAATACAATTGAGAACTGGTTTTTTGTTCTTGTTTATTAATGTCAACATTGGGTAATGTATCATTTTCTAAAATAAGATGTATGGTTTCCAGTAATATTTTAGGCGAATACGGTTTTTGTATTACAGTTGTAAAACCGGCTTCGTTATACACAGCCGCGTCAAGATCAGTTCTTCCTGTTAAGGCAATTACAGGCTGGTTTTTATAAGTGGAATATCCAGAATTTTTTAATTTTTTCAAAAAAGCAAAACCGTCCATTTCCGGCATTTGTATATCTGTAATAATAAAATCGAAATTCGTATTCTGGATCGCTTCTAAAGCTTTTATACCACTATTAAAAGACAGGACCTGATGTTGTTCCTGCTTTAAAACGCCGCTTGTCAAATTCAAAAGATTGATGTCATCGTCCAGAACTATAAAAGTTTGTTTTTTAGTATTACGAACTAGAGTTTTTTTGACTTCGGGAACTGAATTTGGACTATTATCAAACTGTAACGGAAGTTGTACTTCAAAAGTACTTCCTTTACCAAATGTGCTTTCCAGTTTTAAATCTCCACCCAAAATCGAAATTATTTTTTGGCAAATAGACAATCCTAAACCAGTTCCTCCATATTCTTTTTCAATATTTTCATTGGCCTGCGCAAATTCTTCAAAAACCAATTTCTGATTTCCTTTTTCGATTCCAATTCCTGTATCTTCAATTCTAATGGTATAAAATTGATCATTTTCAGCTATGTATCCGCTTATTTTGATGAAACCTTCTTCGGTAAATTTATATGCGTTTCCTATAATATTACTTAAAATTTGTTTCAGTCTAAAAGGATCTCCAACAATTTTCGAATTCAGTTTCTCATCAACATTAATAATAAGATCAATGTTTTTGTGTTTGTATACGGTCTGAATACTTTTGGCAACTTCATCAATAATGTCAGGTAATAAAAACGGAACTTTTTCGATCGTGATTTTTCCGGCTTCAATCTTAGAGAAATCCAGTAAATCCTGAACCAATTGCGTAATATATTCTGATGAGTTTTTGATGTTTTTAATGAAATACGATTGCTTTGTAGTAACATCAGAATTCCCCAAAAGTTCAGAATAACCCACAATGGTACTCAGCGGCGTTTTTAAATCGTGACTTACCGTCGAAATTAACTGTTCGCGGCTTTTAAGCAAATTCTTTGTTTTGAAATTCGCAATTTCGAGTTGTTTTTTATAAACCTGCGATTTTGAGTAATCGCTCACAATTAAAATTGAGAAAAACAATGTTAGGACCAAACCAACAATAGCTGAAACGGTTACAATTTCATTGACTTTTTTAAGGGATTTTTCTTTTAGCGAATTGTTTTTTATAGAGTTAATGATAATTTCTCTTTCGATAATTCGAAGTACTTTACGAAGCTGGTCCGAAATGGCAATTTCATTTTTCAATAATTTGTTCTCTTCAAAATTCAACGATTCCTTTTTCTTTTCGGCCTTGATTTTTACATTGCTTAACAATTTTTTAGAATTGGCCAAAATAGAATCCGATGCTTGTTTGCTCAATGTATTCGTGCTGTCATCCGGAATATTCTGATTGAGATAATCAACATATTTTTGCAGTACATTGCGCTGATAACTGCCCAGCTGATTCGGGTTTTTGTTGAAATCCTGAAGTTCTAATTTTCGAAGTTTAAACTCCATTTTGGTAATTTCATCAATCGCAGTATTAACAGAGACTTCGTCTTCGGCCTTATTTTTTATGGTTTTTAATTGCCGAATGTTTTTCGTTTTTTCAGACAATAAATACGTAACGCTATCCAGTAACGTTTTTTGATATTGAGTTGTAACAATTTGTTTTAAAGTATCGATTCTTGATTTTAAAGAATCAGTTTCGATAATATAACTTCTAAAATCTTGTTCAGAATTAGTCTGAATCGTTTTCCTTGCTAAACTTTCTGTTTTATACACATTCGAAAACAATTTACTTACCCTGAGGATCTTGGTTTTTTCAAAAGCGATTTTATCTTCTAATTTTTTATAAACTACATTTTCAGAATATAAAAACCATCCTACAGTAACTACTAATCCCAAAAGAGCAATGTAACTAAAAAGGACTTTGAGTGCTGTATAACTTTTTTTACTCTCCATAGATTGCTATTGTGGGGATTGAGAAGATTTTATGATGTGAAATCGCTGCAATTTATTCAAAATTTCTGTTTTAGAAATACAAATTAATGCTAATATTTTACATAATTAAAAGAAGTGAAAAACAAAATAGCCGCAGATTATATAAATCTACGGCTATTTTTATCGTTTAATTATGGGATTAAAGTGTCTCGTCTAACCATTTAAAAAATTCACCTTGCCAAACCTGAGCATTTTGTGGATGTAAAACCCAATGATTTTCATCCGGGAAATATACAAATCTTGATTTGATGCCTCTTAATTGCGCAGCCTGAAAAGCTTCTTGTCCTTGCCCAATTGGTACACGGTAATCTTTTCCGCCCTGAAAAATCAAAATAGGTTTGTTCCAGTTTTGTACCAAAGTTGCAGGGTTAAAAGTAGTGTATGCTTTTTGCGCTACAGCATTGTCTTTTTCCCAGTAAGCACCGCCAAAATCCCAGTTGTTAAAGAAAACCTCTTCTGTAGTTCCTAACATACTAACCGTATTGAAAACGCCATCATGAGCGATAAAAGTTTTGAAACGGTTTTTATGAATTCCGGCTAAATAAAATACTGAATATCCACCGTAACTTGCACCAACGCAACCTAAACGTGATTTATCTACATAACTTTCTTTAGCTACATCGTCAATTGCTGATAAGTAATCGTCCATAACCTGTCCGCCCCAGTCTTTACTAATTTGCTCATTCCATTCTACACCATGTCCTGGCATTCCACGACGGTTTGGTGCTACCACCACATAACCTTTAGCTGCCATTAATTGAAAATTCCAACGGAAAGAATACGATTGTGTCAACGGAGATTGTGGTCCTCCCTGACAAAACAATAAAGTTGGATATTTTTTAGAAGCATCAAAATTTGGAGGCAAAATTACCCAAACCAACATTTTTTTACCGTCTGTAGTCGTAACATAACGTTTTTCTGTTTTGCTTAACGCTAATGTCTTGTACGTTTCGGTATTTACGTTTGTTAATTGTTTCCAGCTGTTTTTCTTTAAATTAAAAGAATAAATTTCGGGAGCGTGATTCATATCATTTCTGGTAACAATAATGTCATCACCAGCCAAACCTACTAAATCATTTACGTCAAAATCTCCTTTAGTCAATTGGCGAACATTGATTGCAATTTTGGTTAATCCAGGAAAGTTTACCGTAAACAATTGTTTTGTACCATCAACAGCAGCTACAAAAAATACGTTTTTGCCATCTTTACTCCAAATAAAATTATCTACAGTTCCGTCCCAATTTGCCGTTAAGTTGGTTTTGATTCCTTTAAATTCAACAATAATATCGTTTTTATCAGCTTCGTAACCGTCACGTTTCATTTGCAGCCAGGTTAAGTTTCCTGTTGGAGAAAATTGTGGAGCCGTATCGTAACCTAAGTTTTCTTCGGTTTTATTTGTCGTTTTTTGAGTTTCTAAATTGTACTCATAAATATCTGTATTGGTAGAAATGGCATATTGTGTTCCAGCTTTTTTCTTGCACACATATAAAATACTTTTTCCGTCAGGAGACCAGATATAATCTTCGTCGCCACCAAAAGGTTTTTGCGGAGAATCAAAATTTTCACCTTTCAAAATGTCAATTCCTTTTGCGCCGTCTTTGTTTTCTTTATAAAAAACGTGGTTAAATTTACCTTCATTCCAGGTATCCCAATGGCGATAATCTAAACCATCGTAGATTTGAGCATCAGATTTGTCCAGTTTTGGATAAAAATCTTTACCTAAAACCTTGTCAATTTTTACTTCTTCATTGTACACTAAAAATTTTCCGTCTGGCGAAACATTTTTGTCGGCCAAAACATCTTTCGTGTCTTTAATTTCAGTTGCATTTCCGCCATTTACAGGGATAATGTAAAATTTAGAAGACGATTTGTTTTCCTCGATCGAAGGCGTCGAAACCTTAAAAACAACATTCTTCGCATCTTTCGAAAGTCCAAGAGCACTTACTCTTCCTAATTTCCATAACAATTCCGGAGACATTACATTCTGTCCGATAGCGTTTAAACTCATCATTATTAAGGTTGTAAATAATACTTTTTTCATAATAAAATTCTAATATTCGTGGGGCTAAAAATACAACTTTTAAACTCCAAATAGTTAAATTCCAAATCCCAAAAATGTTAAAAATCCCAAAAGTTTATACTAAAGTTTTTCTGGCACGAATTCACGAATTTTTTTTGATAATTTTTTAAAATGAAAATTCATGAATTCGTGGCGATTGAAAATAAAGTTTTAAATTTATTTCCTAAATTGGAATTTGGAATTCAAAAGATTGGAATTTATTTTAAGATAAAAATGGAATTAAGTTATTGGGAACTTAAAAATTGGTTCACAAATGTTGATTATACTATCGTGGGCAGCGGTATTGTAGGATTGCATGCTGCATTACGCTTACGCGAAAGATTCCCTGCAGCAAAAATTCTGGTGTTAGAAAAAGGAATGCTGCCACAAGGTGCAAGTACAAAAAATGCCGGTTTTGCCTGTTTTGGAAGTCTCTCTGAAATTTTGGAAGATCTCAAAACACATTCAGAAGAAGATGTAATAAATCTAATCGAGAAACGTTGGAAAGGTTTGCAATTACTTCGAAAAAGACTGGGGGATACTGCGATTGATTTTAGACCTCACGGCGGATATGAATTATTCCTGAAAGAAGATGAAAGCGGATTTAGCGAATGCATTTCGAGATTGCCTTTTGTAAATGAAATTTTAAAACCACTTTTTAAAGCCGATGTTTTTTCTAAAGAAGTGGACCGATTTGGGTTTGATAAGGTGAATGAATATTTAATTTTTAATCCTTTTGAAGCTCAGGTCGATACCGGAAATATGATGCAGGAATTGCTAAGGCAGGCTGTTTCTTCAAATATTTTAATTCTGAACCAGCAAACCGTGACTTCATATGCCGATTTAGGAAATCAGGTCGAAATTGTTTTGACTGATTTTAGTTTTAAATCGAATAAACTACTTTTTGCCACAAATGGTTTTGCAAATACCATTACAAAAGGAGCTGTACAACCTGCAAGAGCACAGGTTTTAATTACAGAACCTATCGCAAATTTAGATATAAAAGGCACTTTTCATCTGGATCGAGGTTATTATTATTTCAGAAATATAGAAAATAGAATTTTGCTTGGCGGAGGCAGAAATCTTGATTTTGAGGCAGAAACAACAACACAATATGGGCAGACGAAAATTGTGCAAAATAAATTGGAGGATTTACTTAAAAATGTAATTTTACCAAATCAGGATTTCCAGATCGCACATCGTTGGAGTGGGATCATGGGAATTGGAAATAGTAAAAATCCTGTTGTTGCTCAACTGTCTGAAAACGTGTTTTGTGGAGTGCGTTTAGGCGGAATGGGAGTAGCGATTGGGAGTTTAATAGGAACAGAATTAGCAGATTTAATATAATGGGAGTAACCAAAAGACCGATACCAAAAACAACAACCGCAAACAAACCGAAACCAAAACCTAAAGCAGCACCAAAAAAAGGCAATCGCTCTTTTGGTGAAAAAGTAAAATGGTTTTTTATAAAATTATGTTTATGGTTTTTCGGAATCTCAATCGCGTCTGTGGTGTTTTTTAAATATATTCCAGTACCGTTTACCCCTTTGATGCTGATTAGGGCGATCGAAAATAAACTCGATGGTAAAGAAGTTTTCTTTGATCACGATTGGGAACCTATCGAGAAAATTTCGATGAATTTGCAAAAAGCTGTAATCGCCAGTGAAGACGGAACTTTTTTAAAGCATAATGGTTTCGATTTTAAAGCGCTTCAAAAAGCATATAAAAGCAACGAACGCGGACGCCGAATTCGTGGCGGAAGTACGATCTCGCAGCAAACCGCCAAAAATGTCTTTTTATGGCAGGGCAAAAGTTATTTCCGTAAAGGTCTCGAAGCTTATTTTACGGTTTTAATCGAAGTAATTTGGGGCAAAGAACGTATTATGGAAGTCTATCTTAATAGTATCGAAATGGGAGACGGAGTGTACGGTGCTTATGCCGCGACAGAACATTGGTACCGTCGTGATGCATCAAGCTTAACACCAATGCAGGCCGCCGGAATTGCTGCAATATTGCCAAACCCAAGAAAATTTAAAGCAACAGGATCTTCAAGTTATATAAACAGAAGAAAAGAACGAATTGTTCGTGAAATGCGCGCGGTTGGAAAAATAAATTATAATGCCAAATAAAAAATCTTTTATTGCGCTCCTCGTATTGACAACGGCTTTGGCTTTTGGTCAGGTAAAAACAACAGAAATTGGTTTTATTACCGACAACGATTTGTACACATCATCTAAAAATGATATGTATTATACCAATGGTTTAGAACTTTTTTATCGGTTTTTATCGAAAAATGATAATCCTAAAATCAACAAAAAAATCACTGAATTCCGTATTGGTCAGTACATTTATAATCCCAGGTTTATTAATGCAGAAGCTGTAACGATAAATGATCGCCCTTTTACCGGATATCTTTTTGCAGAAGCGGGAAGAAGCTTTTTTTACCAAAGCGAATCAGTTTTAAAGACTGATTTTCAGGTAGGTTTTATGGGACCAAATGCTTTGGGAAAAGAAACCCAGGAAAGTTTTCATCATATAATTGGATATAAAGAAGTATTTGGCTGGGAAAATCAATTGCATAATGCTTTTGCTGTTCAGGCACATGTGATGTATTCGAAGAAAATGTTTTCTGCAAAACACAACGATTTCATAGACCTTCATTTTCAATCAGAAGCAAACGTGGGAACTATCTTTGATGGCGTTTCTACGGGATTCTTAACCCGAATTGGTTTTAAAAAATTACTGCCAATTTATGATTCGAATTTGCATGATGCCTCGGTAAGTTCTGTACCGCAATACAATATCAGAGAGTTTTATTTTTATGCGATGCCAAGCGTTAATTACCAATTTTATGACGCTACGATTCAGGGAAGCATGTTTAGTAATACAAGTCCGCTAACTTTTGAGCTGGAACCGCTTCGTTTTAATGCCGAATTTGGATTAAAATACAGACATAACAACTTCAATATGTCGTATTCTTTTATTTATAGAGGCAGAGAATTAAGAGATCCGGAAACGAATACCAATTCAGGTTATTTTTATGGATCGATTCGATTTGGGTATTTGTTGAAATAATACGTTTTGCTGCGAAGGCGCTAAGAGAAAAAGTTTTTTTGATTTGCCATTTTTTCGAATGGGATAGAAGTTAGTTAGAGCTAATCAATAATGCTAGATATGATAAAAAATTTAAATAGATTAGCGCATCCTGTTTTTGTTATTTCGTTAATGATGCTGTTTTTAAATGATCTCATATTTAAAACTGTTTTTCATAATTATCTCACCGGAAAATTATCTGATTTTGTGGGACTTCTTGCTTTTCCGTTTTTTTGGAGTGTGCTTTTTCCAAAAAGAATCAAAGAAATTCATATTGCTGTAGCTTTATTTTTTGTTTTTTGGAAGAGCACTTTTTCAGAAGCTGTTATTGACTTTTTTGGTTTTTATCGCGTTGTAGATTTTTCAGATAATATTGCCTTGATAAGTACTCTGGTTTCATTTTGGTTATTAAAACAAGAATCTGTCACATATAGAGTTCATCCCGTTTTTCTGAAATTGATTTTTCTTCTTTCTTGTTTCTCTTTTGTTGCAACTTCAAAACCACAGGAGCCGGAAACCTTTGAAGATGGTTTTAGATATTTAAACCTGAAAAATGAAAGTGATGAAAAAGTAGTGGTTTTGATAGATTTTAAATTTTCTGAAAAAGAGATTGAATTTTATAAAAAACAGGAAATCAAAATTGCCATAGCAAAACGTAAACAATTTATTAGTGAATACGGAGAGGAATATAAATTGGTTTATAAAGAATCCGATTCGATAGATATTGTAAGGGAAGTAAATGAAGAATGGAAGTTACGACAAAAAAACAATGTTATCGATCCGCTTGTAATAGACAAAGGAGCGGAACAATATGTTCCATTGCCTTTGCACGCTAAAGATACATTAGTAGGTTTTCCTAAAGATTTTAAAATTTCAATTTTAGATCTTAATTGGAAACCGCTAAAAAGCTATGATAAAAAAGCGTTTTTTAGTAAAATAGAAAATAAAGGATTAAACGAATTCTCGCGAAGAGAATCTTTCAATTTAACTTTTGGAAAGAAAAAGGAACCATTAAATATTGCTGACTGTTACGGTAAATGGGAATCTGCCAGAAAAGTCAATTTTAATAAAATAGAAATCAATGCTGATTATTTTGTAAACGATAGTGATGGTAAAGTTTACGATTGCAATTACAAGAACGATTCTCTTTGGGTGCATTATTCTCGTAGTAAATGGTATTTGGGAATCATTAAAAAAGTAACGAAAGATCGTCTCGTAATTTCCTGGGATAATGAGCCGGATTTGATTTATGTTAAATCTAAAAAGCCTACGGTTTTGGGGCATTAAGTATTTTCTTTGCTGGCACGGATTGAAATCATAAGTGTTCGAAAGCTGTTGCTCTGAAAGAGCATTAGCAATAGCATAGTGCGAAGCACTATGAACAGAATGATGATTAGTATTTAAGCCCTGTAAGGGCGGGAAGCCTAATTTCAAAAAACATGTTTAACATGGTGTTCTTCTAGAAAACACATTTTTCTTTTGCCCTTTCAGGGCAATATTCACAATTGCTTTTAATTCATAGTGCGTTGCACTACGCTATTGCTTTTAGGGCTTTCAGCCCATTTTTAAAAGTTTCGAATACTTACGATCGCAAATTTGCGCTAACAAATCTCTTTTTGTGCACAAATTACAAAATTAAAATGCTGGAAAATTGCTCTGAAAGAGCCTTAGCAATAGCATGGTGCGAAGCACTATGAATGAATAATGGTTAATATTTAAGCCCTGTAAGGGCGGAAGCCTAATTTCAAAAAACATGTTTAACATCGTGTTCTTCTAGAAAACACATTTTTCTTTTGCCCTTTCAGGACAATTTCCACTTTTGATTTAATTCATAGTGCGTTGCACTACGCTATTGCTTTTAGGGCTTTCAGCCCATTTTTAAAAGTTTCGAATACTTACAATCGCAAAATTGGGCTAACAAATCTCTTTTTGTGCACAAATCACAAAATTAAAATGCTTGAAAATTGCTCTGAAAGAGCCTTAGCAATAGCATGGTGCGAAGCACTATGAATGAATAATGGTTAATATTTAAGCCCTGAAAGGGTGGAAGCCTAATTTTAAAAAGCATGTTTAACATGATTTTCTTCTAGTAAATACCTTTTTCTTTGAATTTTTATTCTCAATTTTCTTTTGCCCTTTCAGGGCAATTTCCACTTTTGATTTAATTCGTAGTGCGTTGCACTACGCTATTGCTTTTAGGGCTTTCAGCCCATTTTTAAAAGTTTCCAATAATGATGATTGCAAATTGCGCTAACGGACCTCTTTTTGTTTACAAATTGCAAATTAAATTTTTCGTAAACTGCTCTGAAAGAGCATTAGCAATAGCGTAGTGCGAAGCACTATGAACTAAAACGATTACAATTTTCAGCCCTGTAAGGGCGAAAGCCTAATCCCAAAGAAAACGTTCATCATATTTTACTTGGTATTTATTTAAAAAAGCCAGTAGTTCTTCTTTAAATGTATGTTTTTTATGATGCTCTTCTTGATTTTTAATGTACTGTGTTACTATTTCCAGTTGTGATGGGTTGACAGAAAAAATGCCATAACCTTCTTGCCAATAAAATTTTGCGTAATTTTTATCTATCGTTTTTATCCATTTCGAAGATTGCTTTTTTACTTCTTCTGCCAATTTCATTTGAGTAATCTTTTTAGATAATAAACATAAGATATGTACGTGATCTTTATCTCCTCCAATCTGAATTGGATTGCATTCTAACCCTTTGCAAATTCCGCCAAGATATTGCCATAATCTCTCTTGTATAGTATGGTCAATAAATGGATAACGTCCTTTGGTGCTAAATGTTAAATGAACATATACTTTTGATAGTGATTGGGACATATTATTTTTTTGCTTTGGCCCTTTCAGGGCAATATTCACGATTGCTTTTAGTTCGTAGTGCGATGCACTACGCTATTGCTTTTGGGCTTTCAGCCCACTTTCGATTACAGCTTCTAGCTTATGATTTATTCTGATATTATTTTTTGTTTAAATAATTAAGCATAATCTCTAATCGTAAAAATAAATTAATTCCGTTTTCTGCTATTCCTCTAAAAGTCATTTTTTAGTCAAAATAAGTTATGTTTTTAAACTACTATTTTATCAATCAAAAACGCCACTCTCTTTAGAATGGCTTTTTTAATTTGTATGTCAAATGACTATTCCTCTTTAAATAAGCGGGATTGTTAAATCACCACTCCATAAAAACAATAAAATGATTGTCCGGATCTTTTAGAAAAAGTGCTTTTCCGCCGGGATAATCCCAAGGACCTGAAAATGTACCTGCCGGCATCTTTTCTATGTCTGATTCATCGCTTTGCGGAAGCTGGTTTTTTATGAGACGATTGTACACATCATTTATATCTGCTTCGTTTATTTCGATATTTCCTTCGTTAAGGGGTTTCTGTAAAGTGCTTATTTTTAATTCAGCATGATTATCAATTGGTACAAAGAAAGTTTTTGCTTTGTTGGAAAAAGTTTCGTTTTTGAGATTAAAAACTTTTTGATAAAAATCAAATGACACTTCGAAGTTTGAACAATAAAGCCAGAAAGAAATTTTCATGAAAACGTTTTAATTAAATTATTGGGTAATGAAACTAAAAAAAGTTCTTATAAAAACTAAAATTTCTAGTTTAGCCCCGATCGAGGCGGTATCCTTTTTACTGCTTCTTGAGCAGGAAAAAGATATAGCCGAGAGCGGGACAATTGGTCTTTTTGAAAATGAATTTTTCTGCTCCTTATTTTCTAAATGATCAATTTAATGTCGGTTATCGCATTGAATATAAATGTCTTCGTTTGATTTGTCGATAAGGGAAATTGCCGGACACCCAAAAGATTCATATTGAAAACCAAATACAACTGGTGGTTTGTTTTTAAAGAGTTTACCTGTATATTGATCAAATGAGTGATCTCCGTTTTCTCCGTTGAGTGGAGCGGGAGAGGTGCCTTCGCTTTGGCTGTAAAGCTTTTCGATTATGATTTCTTTGGTTTTAGAATTGGTTACCAAAAGGCGTCTGGCATAAATTATTTTATCACTGTCGAGATAGTCTTGTAAAAAATATTGATAAGTAGCTGTGTTATATAAATATGTATTGCCAGCAACGGTGCTTTTTAAGAGTGCACGATCTTCTTTTTTCATAGGTTTAGATGGATAGTCTTTACCAGGGATTTTTTTCCAGACAATTGGTTTTAATGGTTCGTTTGCAAACGGATTTTCTTTGCCTGCATAAACGATCACATCAGAATAATAATCGCTAAACCCTTTTAAACTTTGTTTGCTGATTTCGAACCCAATCATGTAATAGTATTTGGGATAAGGCCAGTCTTCTTCGGATGAATAACCGTTTAGCCATGCAGCGGCTTTAAGATTTTTTATGGCAAATGATGCCAGTTTGTTTTTTGCATAATCGTAGACAAACAAAGAGTCGTTTTCGGAAATATTGGTTTTGGATAAAAAATGATTTCTGTATTTTTTATCTAAGGTGAAATATTTTGCAGACTTTTTTTCCATTTTTTCGATATTGGGCAGAGCAAGTGTGTCTGAAGCCGTATCGTTGAGTGGGTAAATGTCTGAAAGCGAAACAAAAGCGACGTCAGTACTGTCTCTGTAAGTAACAGTAAATAAATTGATGCTTTCCTTTCTGGGAAGTTCATCGGTTTGTACAGAATCGTTCTGGGTAGTTGTTGTTCTATTTAGTTGAGGTTTACTGCTTTTGGTTTCCTGTTTGTTGTTGCAGGAAAGGAGGAAAATAAATGAGACAACTGTAAGTGATTGTATTTTAAGATTCATAATCAGGCAGGTTAGTTTTTTATTTATTCTGAAATAATTATAAAGAAATATACAATTGACAATACTAATATAACTGCACCAATAGTGAGAAGTATATCGTCATGAACGGTTTCGATGCTTTTTTTTGCCAAATAAAAGCGATTAAATAACATGCCAATTTCGTAGCAAACCAGGAATGCGATTATGGTTAATATGCCATAAAGTTTTTCTAATCCACCGCTTCCGCTAAAGGCTCCTTCGTGCGCAAACCAGCTAACTATGAGAACCAACGGAACAATTAATAAGGCTGATTTTATAAGTATTGGACTGCCTTTCCATAACAGTAATATGATCATTGCTATTATAGGCACGAGTAACCAACGGAGTAATAGTGTCATATTGTTTTGTTTTTAGTTCAATTCAATTTGTTTTTATGTTCAAGACTTCCCCGGTATTTTTGTTGAAGGTAATGGTTTTGTTTGGGCCGCCATAAAATAGAGTAAGCGTAAGTGTGCTATCAGTTTCGTGATTAAAAATAATATCTTTTGCTGTTCTGATTTTTACATTTAGATTATCGTTCATGAGTTGATAATCAGTACTTTTTAATATTCTTTTTTCCAATAAACCGTGTTTTTCTATTACTTCAAGCCACGGTGGTGCCATTGCGCTGTAGCTTACAATTTGCGCCCTATATTTTTCATTTAGATTTCTATCCATCATTAATCCTAATGGTGTAGTCGAAAGTATCCATGCGTAAAAAGGCATCATCAGAGGTAAAATACTCAGTATTATGGCTAATATAATTCCTCCCAAAAGTAATTTTGCCATAATTTTTTTCCAAAACACTACAATCACCACAAAGCTGGTTAAAAACCACAGCCAGTAGAGAACCACATCGCTGTAATAGCCTCGTAAACTAATGAGTTTATAATAGTACAACAGGCAATCTATTGCCAAAGACAAACTAAGAATTAGATAAACTCTTAAAACTATTGTTGATTTTTTATTTTGGTTCATGACTTTTTAAGATATAATTTAAACCAAATATTGTGGGAATTGATAAAATTAAGACCGGCAAAATTGAAACCGAAAGGGTGTAATAAATTTCTTCGTTGAAAGTATAGGTGCTCCACGACGATTCGCGATCGACAAAAATGCTATAATTCCAGAAAAACCAAACTGAAATTAAGAACATGAATTGAATGGTGACTTTTAAATATTTGTTTTTAATGAGGGAAAGAAAAAGAAATACAATGGTCAAAAAGATAGTTGTAAACAATGAAATTAAATAAGCATCATCAAAAAACGAAGCATCAGGATTGCCACTTGACATCCTGTCCGAAAGTTCGCCAACAGCCCAGTAAATTTCTAAAAAGGTACTTATGAAGAATAGCAAGCCAATTGATAAAGGCTTTTTTAGATTTTTAAGCATTTTCGTGAGGGCGACACTGAAATTATTAGATGATGTATTCACGGTATTTGAGGTGTTGTTTTGTAAAGGTTTTTAGTGAATTAAAAACCAAATGCCTTTTTGCAGATATAAATATAAAGAAAAATGTTTCTAATAAAACTAAAAACTTCTCGTTTAGCCCTGATCGAAACGGCATCCTTTTTCCTGCTTCTTTAGCAGGGAAAAGATACAGTGGAGAGCAGGACTAATGTTCTTTTTGAAAACTTGGGTTTCTGCTCCTGAATTTTATGATACTTCAGGTTTAACGTTTTGATAATGTTCTACAAGTTTAAATCATTAACTTTAATAAAAATTAGCGTTATGGATATCAATTGGATAATAATAGGAATTGTAGTTGCGGTGGCGATTATTTTAGTGGTATTGACTACAAAAAAGAATCAGAAAGAGAAAAAGAAGTTAACCGATTTACTGAACAATGATTTTAAGAAACCCGAAGAAGACGAACCGGATTTTGACAACAATGCGAGTGAAAAATAAGAAATCAAGAACCAATTGATAAACTGACTCTTGATTTCTTTTATAATTTTGTGTAACGGTTGGGCTTAATAATATTTATTTTATGGATTTAAAAAGTGTTTCGATTGTTGCTGTTTTTTGGTTCAGCACAATCAATTGACTTTTGTCGTTTAATAAAATCATGTTTGCAAATTCCTTGTTGGCATTGGGGTTCCAGTTTTTTAATTCCGGGAATTCATTTTTTAATAGTTTGATCTTTTCGGCACTGTTTTTTGAGATGACGATCACTTTTGTAAGCGATGTTGTTTTCATTTTTTCAATGCTGCTTTTTGTAATTTGATATTCTTCTTCGGTTCTGGAACGATAACGATACATTTTTCTTATCGCATTGATGTCTTCTTTGTTTTCGGTTAGAACATATCGGTAACTCATTATGTTATTGAGTTCGTTTATCCATTCCGGAAAATTTACTTCGTAGAGATTGATGTAACTGTCGATAAAGTTTTTATCCATAGGTTTCTTTTGGTCAATATATTCTGTTACTAAGGGATAAATTTGCTTTGCCATAAGACTGATGTATTTTTTATTATACCAGTCTTCGGAATCCATTTTTCCGTCTAGTTTTTCGTAAACATAACCGTTTCCTAATGCGGTTGCCAAAGCTTCGTTCATAAGCTGATAGGCGTAATTGCTGTATTTTGATTTGCTTTCTTTGAAATAGCGATCAATTTGGGTTTTTACTTCAAGTGATTGCTCGTCATAAATAATATGATACGTTTCGTGCAGCATTACACTAAACAAATCTTTATGCGATTTTAAGTCGGTTTGTACTGCGCTAATAAAGTTGTTGCAGAATGCTTGTGCTGTAAATCCCTGAGAATTGGGAAGGGGATAAAAAGCTATTTCGAAAGGAATTGAATTGTCCCAGCTGGAATTGTAAAATGTTAATCCTGTTTGAAAATAGTTTTCGATACTATGCTCGTTAGAATATTTTTTAATTTCTTCGATTTGTTTTTCGAATTTTTCTTTATTGGGATTATAGATTAGTTCGTTGTAAATTGGGGTAAATGCTGAAATGCTTTCGGCAAAATCACTCAGCGTTTTACTGGAAATAAAGCCAATAGTTCGAAGTTTGAAATCTGTTAGGTTTTCGGTTTCAATCAGATTTTTTTTCACGATATCTTCTGTTTGCATTGTTTTTTTGGAGCCAAACGGATATTCGTCAAATGGATAACTGTAGTAAATATTTAGTTTATCGAAGTTTGAAATGATGGTTTTGTATTTTTCTGTATTGTATTTTGATTTTTCAAATTCAGTTTTGAAAACATTTTCAGGGTAATTCTCTGAGAGACTTTGCAGAAAAACAAAAACTGCCAATTGCTCAGAATATTTAATCTTAAAAGTTGGTTTTTGAGCAAATGCTAGGGTTGTCAAAAATAAAAATAGTAGTAAGATTTTATTTTTCATACGGTCAGTTCTGGTTTATGTTATTGGTTGTCTGTTTTGTAAATGAAGCAAAATGTTCTTTTATGCTGAAATTTGTTTAATGTTATATAGACGATTTGTTTGAAGAATTGTTACAGAGGTTAAATTATACTAACTAATTATTTTTTACCGCAGAGAACGCAAAGATTTTTATTTAAGAGTGATTTTCAATGCAAAAGTTCACAAAGCTAAATCAATACAAAGCTTTGTGCGTCTTAACTTATTTTATAAAAGGAATAGCAAAAATGTTGCAGTATAGTTTGTACCAAAAAGAAAAGCACTTACAAATGTTATGTAAGTGCTTGATTTTACTGGTGGAGAATACCGGATTCGAACCGGTCACCCCTTGCCTGCCAGGCAAGTACTCTAGCCAAATGAGCTAATCCCCCTTTTTATAATGCGTTGAAAAATTAAATAAACCTAATCCCCCAAAGCGATAGCAAATAAAGTCAATTAATTTTCAAAAAACAAATTTCAAATCACGTTCAGGTAAAATTATTTTTCAAAACCGTAACTTTACGATCAAAACTATTTTTTATGAGTTTAGAAAATCAAAATGGTTCTTTGGAAACTATCTTTAATAATGCTGTTGCAACAGTGCAATTTGGTCATCCGGCGAGTAATTCTTTTCCAAGACAATTGTTGGATCGATTAACAGCCGAAATTAATTCTTTAAGCCTTAACGAAAATGTGTCTGTAATTATTTTACAGAGCGAAGGATCGAGAGTGTTTTGCTCAGGTGCTTCGTTTGATGAGCTTTTGCAGGTAGAAAATGAGGAGCAGGGAACTGAGTTTTTCTCTGGTTTTGCTCATTTGCTAAATGCCATGCGCAATTGTTCTAAACTTATTATCGGTCGTGTTCAGGGAAAAGCTGTTGGCGGCGGTGTCGGAATTATATCGGCTTGCGATTATGTTTTGGCAACTCCTGAAAGTGCTGTAAAACTATCAGAATTAGCGATTGGTATTGGTCCGTTTGTGATTGAGCCAGCCGTTTCGCGCAAAATAGGAAAAGCTGCAATGGCCGAAATGACGCTAGCTGCACAAGAATGGAAATCTGCTGAATGGGCTTTAGCACATAAATTATTTTCGGAAATTCATAAAGCAGAAGAACTTGATAGTGCAGTGGCCAATTTTGCCCAAAAATTGAGTTTGTATAATCCTGAGGCTTTGCAGGAAATGAAGAAAATCATTTGGGAAGGAACAGAACATTGGGAATCATTACTTATAGAACGTGCTGCGATTACCGGAAAATTGGTTTTATCTGATTTTTCAAAAAAGGCTTTGACGCAGTTTAAAAAATAAAAAAAATAAAATTCCAAATAGGAAATTCCAAATTCGATATAATTAAGTTTTTATTGGAATTTGGAATTTTAAAATATTGGAATTTATTAAATTTATAACTTATGACAATCATTTCATTATTTCAAAAAGTCGATGTTGCAGAGAAAATTAAAACAGCTCCTGATGGCAGTTATCAGATTGGAGTGATCATCGGATCGTTTATTCCTTTCGTCGTTTTGATTCTAATTGCATATTGGATGTATAACAGAGCTAAAAAAAGAGACGAAAACGGTTATTAATTTGTAAATTTGCAACCTAAAATTCAAATCGATGAGTAATATCAGAATTACAAAGCAATTTAGTTTCGAAACCGGACATGCTTTGTACGGTTACGACGGAAAATGCAAAAACGTTCACGGACATAGTTATAAATTATCGGTAACGGTTATTGGTTCGCCAATCACAGATCGATCGAATGTAAAGTTCGGAATGGTAATTGATTTTTCGGACTTAAAGAAAATTGTAAAAGAAGAAATCGTCGATCAGTTTGATCATGCAACGGTTTTTAACGAAACTACACCTCATATCGAATTGGCAAATGAATTGAAAAATCGTGGACATCACGTAATTTTAGTTGATTATCAGCCAACAAGCGAAAACATGGTAGTTGATTTTGCAGATCGAATTATTGCACGTTTACCAAAAGATATTTCTCTTTTCTCACTTAAACTTCAGGAAACAGAATCATCGTTTGCCGAATGGTACGCATCTGACAATATCTAAAAATTAAATTCCAAATTCCAATTCTATGACTTCGTTCAGAATGACAAAAGGTTAAGTCTAATAATCTAAGAAGTCTAGTATTCTAAGAAGTCTAACAATCTAATAATCTAAATGAAAAAAGTATATTTCGCTTCTGATCAGCATTTTGGTGCTCCAACGCCTGAGTTGAGTTTGCCGCGCGAACAAAAATTTGTCGCATGGCTCGATGAGGTGAAACAGGATGCGGAAGCTATTTTTTTATTAGGTGATTTATTCGATTTTTGGTTCGAATATAAAACAGTTGTTCCAAAGGGTTTTGTGCGGGTTTTAGGCAAATTGGCGGAAATTCGCGATAGCGGAATCCCGATTTATTTTTTCGTGGGAAATCACGATTTATGGATGAACGATTACTTTCAAACCGAATTGAATATTCCGGTTTATCATGATAACAAAGAATTTACTTTTAACGGAAAAACATTCCTGATTGGTCACGGCGACGGAAAAGGTCCTGGTGATAAAGGCTATAAACGAATGAAAAAGGTTTTTACAAATCCGTTTTCTAAATGGCTTTTTCGTTGGCTGCATCCTGATGTTGGCGTAAGTCTGGCTCAATATTTATCAGTAAAAAATAAACTCATTTCAGGTGCCGAAGATGTAAAATTTTTAGGCGAGGAGAACGAATGGCTGGTTTTATACGCCAAACGCAAACTCGAAACCCAACATTACAATTACTTTATTTTTGGTCACCGCCATTTACCCATGATTATTGAGGTTGGCCAAGATGCCAAATATGTAAATTTAGGTGACTGGATTGGTTATTTTACCTATGGTGTGTTTGATGGAGAAACTTTTGAACTTAAAAAATTCGGGGAATAATTATTTTTTATTACCTGAATAAATTCCAATTTTGTGTGTTCTTAAAATATAATTCGACATTTGTTTGCTGTTAGAAATTTGAAATTTAATAGCATTAGACATCTTTTTTGGCATATGGCATTCAACGCAATTATTAGCCAGTAAACTTCCGGACATTGTTTTTAAAGTTGTGTCATTATGTTTTAAACCCTGATGGCAGCTCATGCAAATTTTAGAATAGGAGGCTAAATTTTTAGACGCATTTTCATGTGGATTATGGCAAGTAATACAATCCATTTTTTCGCTTTTGATAAAACATTTACTTTGCGACATTAAACGAAATTGATTTCCATGTACGTCAAATGTTGTGTCATTAGGGTCTCTGGTACTTCTGTAAAATTCAGATAAATTATCTCCAGGCTTAAAATCAAAGCGGGATTTCATTTTCATTCCGTCATTTCCTGCATGACAAAGTGCACAGGCATCTAACTTTTGTTGTCTGTTTAATGTTTTATAACTTACAATGCTATTGGCTACTTTTATATCTGGATTTTTCAGATGAAATTCTGCATGTTTTTTTGCAGGTCCGTGACAGCGTTCACAGTCAATTCCGTAAACAATTGTTTTTTTATTAATTACATCTTCAACATCTGCAGATAGAAAATTTACTTCGTCAGATTTCTGATTTACGCTCCTGCTGCTAATATTTGAACTGTGGCAGGCATAGCAATCTCTCTCTATTTTTCGGTCAAAATAGGGCTTTTCGGCAGGAAATCCAGGACTTGTTGCCCAGTTATTTATAGCATTATAATAGGAAAGCGGCAATTCGTAAGTATTGTTGTTTCTCCAATAAACCGATGTTTGTGCGTGTTTGCTGCCAAAAACAATTTCAAATCGATGGGCCTGAACTTCTTTTCCATTTTTATATAGAACCTGATAAAGACTGTCGTTACGTTTTTCCATGACCAGCTTAGTATCTTTATCATAAATAAAAGTATGATTGCCCTTGTCGAAATTACCTAAAACATTTCCTGAAATTGCGGGAGCAGTAGCTTTAAAGTGAGAACTTTGCAAAGACATATTGTATTGTACCTGATGGCACTGAATGCAGCTTTCGGAACCGGCATAATCGGTTCCGCGAGGATCAATGTAGTTGTCAGATTCGTTTTTGCAGCTTGCGAAAAAAGCGATCAAAATAACAACGGCAAAAAGAATGCGTGTTTTTTTCATTGCTGTAAATATACTTTTTTTTGTATAAAATCAAAATATATTTCAATAATGAAAAAATGTTGTTAAAATATTTAGAATGTGCGTTAATTTAATCCGGCTCCGTAAACATATTCGTCTAGTTCAATCCTGAATAATGAACCTTCAACCAGATCTTTAATCGATTTTAATTCTTTTACAGAAACTGCTAAATCGATCGAATCGCATGGCGTTTTAAGTAAAAATTTATGACATGAGTTTTTTAATTCACAAGCTTCACAACAAGCATTTTCGATCATGCTGCCCTCAATTAAATCGCAAAAATAATTTAATTCCTGTACTGTAAAATAGAATCCGGTTTCCTTAAAAACCAATTGTATTTTATCAGTTATAATTTCGTTATCCTTTTTCCAGTAGAAAGCAATGCCAAAGTTGTTGTGGTATAATTGTTCTATTTCTCTCATTATAAATTCCTTTATTACAACAAATATAAATATTATTTATATTAATTCTAAATAAAAAAGTCATAAAGTTTAGAAAATTACAAACGATATAAATGGTATGAGAAAAATTTAAGTTAAACCCTTTTTTTTAAATGAACTTATATCACTTATATGGTTTAAAACTTTATTTAAGCCATTTTTCGATATGAGATAAAAACTCTTTTTGTTGATCTACAAATAGATAGTGCGAACAATTATCCAGTAAAGCAAAATGATTTTTACCCGCTAAATTCCTAATAGAGCTAATTTGTTTTGTTGAAAATACGCCATCTTGTTTCCCGTAAATCGCATAAATAGGAATGCCTTTGCTTTTTATTTTATTTAAAAAAGGTCTGCTGTCAATATTGTTTTGTTTTTCGTTTTTATAGAAAAGTACCGGAGCATTTTTATTTCGGATATTGGTTTGATAAAAAATACTTGCATCATAATCTGCATATAGCTTTTTAGATTCGGCAGTTGGATTTGGTATTTTAAAGAAATTATTTTCTCCGGCAAGTTCAAAACATCCTTTTCGATATTCGGCAGAATTTTTATCAAGTTTTTCAACAAGAGCCACTTTATCGAGTTTGGCCAAATCATTCTTTGCAGTATATATTTTTTTAACCGAATCCAAAATATGGTTGTACGTTTCCTGTTGAGAAAATAAAGCTCCAGCCAAAATAAGATTACTTACATTTTGAGGGTATTTCTCGGTATATAAAGTTGCTACCAATCCGCCAAAACTGTGCGCAAGAAGTGTGGCTTTCTTTAAATTATACTTTTTGTAAATTGCATTTAAATCCTGAAAAGCTTCATCATAAGTAAATTTCGCCTCAGGATCTGCAGATCTTCCTTCACCTCTTCGATCGTAAGCTATGACAAAAAAACCTTTCTTTGATAGTTCTTCTGCAGTATTAGTGCCTTCAAAAAGTGTAGCATTGCCGCTTGGACCGCCATGAATAAAAATAATGGGCTTGTCGTTTTTGTTTCCGTAGGTTTTAATATAAAGTGTTTGGCTGCTAACTAGCAATGAAATGGAAAGCAACAATAATAAAAATATTTTCTTCATTTGTTATTCCATGTTTTGATGATCTTCCATGTCTTTACGAAGATCTAAGTTTCTAAAAGTAGGAGATTTTAAACCAAAGCCTAAAACGGTCAGTAAGGTCATACTTCCACCAAAAACCACCGAAATAACGGGTGTCATTAATTTTGCTGTTAAACCACTTTCAAAAGCGCCTAATTCGTTGGATGATCCTACAAACATTGAGTTTACGGCAGCGACACGACCACGCATATGATCTGGAGTTTTAAGCTGTAAAATAGTTTGGCGAATTACAACCGAAATTCCGTCAGCAAGTCCACTTAAAAATAATGCGAATACAGAAATCCAGAAAATAGTGGAAACTCCAAATAGAATAATCGATAATCCAAAAACAAAAATGGCTCCTAAAAGTTTCATTCCCGCTTTTTTGTATAAAGGAACATAAGCTGAAATCATCATTGTGATAAAAGCACCAACTGCCGGAGCAGCTCTTAAAACACCAAAACCTTCTGGACCAACTTTTAAAATATCCTGAGCAAATACAGGTAATAACGCAACGGCTCCGCCGAAAAGAACGGCAACCATATCAAGTGAAAGCACTCCTAAAATCGTTTTATTATTAAAAACGAACTTTAAACCTTCTTTAAGGCTTTCCATAATGGGTTCGCCTATTTTAGGATTCAGGATTGGTTTTTTACTGATTTGGGATAAAGCAATTAAAGCAAAAAGCGAACACGCAAACACAGAACACATCGACCAGTGAACCCCAATATAATTGATAGAAAATCCGGCAATTGCAGGTCCTAAAACTGACCCAATTTGCCAAACCGAACTGCTCCATGTTGCAGCATTAGGATATACTTTTTTGGGTACAATTAAAGATAAAAGCGAGAATATAGTTGGCCCTAAAAAAGCACGAACCAGTCCGCCAATAAAAACTAAAAAGTAAATCGAATATAATATGGCTCCAGTAGACCAACCGTTAACAATTTTTGGCCAGGTTAGTAAAAAAAGTCCAAAGCTAATTACCGAAAACCCAAGAATACATTTTACCAATAAACCTTTTTTCTCTCGCTGATCGACCATATGTCCGGCAAATAATGCCATACCAACGGCAGGAATTACTTCCATTAAACCAATAAGTCCTAGAGAAAGCGGATCTTTGGTTAGACTATACACTTCCCATTCAATAACAATAAATTGCATCGACCAGGCAAAAACCATAGCGAAACGCAATAGTAGAAATACATTAAATTCTCTGTAACGTAACGCCTGATAAGGATCTTGCTTGTTTGTTTTAGTTGTCATTTGTTCTAATGTCTTTAAGCATAAGTTGGGTAGAAACAGTTCCGTTCCATTCGTTTTCAGCTAAAGAATAAGCTAACTGAAAAGGATTTTGATTTTTTACGATGTTTATTTTTTTGCCAAGGCCAAAACCTATGGCGGCAATTCCGTCTGAGCTGTTCTGTTTTACAAAAAGTCTCAAATGTTCTTCATCTGCACCTAAAGTTTTAGCGTAGCCCGTGTCTTTTGCATTTTTCGTCATAAAAACGGGTGTCATGTTCAGGGGGCCAAAAGGCTCAAATTGTTTTAAAATCCGGATTAGTTTTGGTGTAATGTCACTAAAATTAATTTCGGCATCAATTTCAATTTCCGGAGTTCGCATTTCAGGTAAAATGGTTTCCTCGACTTGTTTTTCAAAAGCATCTTTAAAGGTTTTATAGTTTTCAGCTTTCAAAGTCATTCCAGCTGCATACATATGGCCTCCAAATTGTTCTAAATGTTGCGAACAGGCATCAAGAGCGTTATACACATCAAATCCTTTTACAGATCTTGCAGATGCCGCATATTTATCGCCGCTTTTGGTAAAAACCAAAGTAGGTCGATAATAAGTTTCGATTAATCTTGAAGCCACAATTCCGATCACGCCTTTGTGCCAGTCTTCCTGAAAAACAACTGTTGAAAATCGTTCTTCTTCCTGATTTTGTATAATTTGCTGAAAAGCTTCTTTAGTAATTTGTTTGTCGAGATCTTTTCGGTCTGAGTTGTATTGCTCTATTTCGGATGCAAATTGTTGTGCTTGTTCAAAATTAAATTCCGTCAATAATTCAACCGCATGATTACCGTGTTTGATTCTTCCGGCAGCATTTATTCGGGGTGAAATAATAAAGACAACATCAGTTATATCAAGTGTTTTCTTTTTTACCTGATGTACCAAAGCTTTAATTCCGGGTCTCGGATCTGCATTGATAACCTGCAAACCAAAATAAGCCAAAACTCTGTTTTCGCCTGTTATGGGTACAATATCGGCTGCAATTGCTGTTGCAACCAAATCCAGATACGGAACTAAATCTTCTATTGTTTCATTTCTGTTTGTTCCTAAAGCCTGAATCAATTTAAAACCCACGCCGCAACCGCACAATTCATCGTACGGATAAAAACAATCCTCTCTTTTTGGATCCAGAATTGCAACGGCATCCGGAAGAAATTCTCCGGGGCGGTGGTGATCACAAATAATAAAATCGATGTTTTTTTCTTTCGCGTAGGCGATATGATCAATAGATTTTATTCCGCAGTCTAGTGCTATGATTAATGAAAATCCGTTATCATCAGCAAAGTCAATTCCTTTAAAAGAAATTCCGTAACCTTCGGCATAACGATCCGGTATATAAGTGGCAATATTGGGATAATGCGATTTTAAATAAGCCGAAACCAAAGAAACGGCAGTCGTTCCGTCGACATCATAATCGCCAAAAACCAAAATGTTTTCCTGGTTTTCAATCGCTAATTCTATTCGTGCAACCGCTTTATCCATGTCTTTCATCAGGAACGGATCGTGAAGATGTTCTAGCGAAGGGCGAAAGAAATTCTTAGCGTCTTCAAAAGTTGCAATGCCACGCTGAATCAAAAGTGTTGCTACAAAATCTTCTACATTAAGGGCTTGTGCCAAATGTTTGACTTGATCTTCAGAAGGTTTTGGTTTTAATGTCCAACGCATTTTTTTATTGTAGATTTTTGATTTTAGATTTTAGATTGAAGAAATCGAAAATCGTTTAATCTGATATTTATTTTTTTTGCCACTCCCGATAGCTAATCGTGATAAATGATTTTAAGGATTTTTTAATCTGTGCTAATCTTTTAATCTGTGGCAAATTTCCTGTTTTAACTTTAATGCGGTCTTTTAGAGTGTATTAGTTTTCAAAAAAAATTCTAAAATCTACACTCTAAAATCTAAAATTATTTCAACTCCAAAGCATTTCCTTCAAACTGAATTCCGTCCCAGCCTAAGTTGATGAAATTTCTAATGTTTTGATGATTCGTTCCATTGGGATCTCCTAAAACTTCTTCGAAATAAAAAGCTCCAAAACAGGCTAAAGTTTCGTCTTTGCTTAAGTTTTGCAGTTTTGCGAAAGAGAATAATTTACAAGAACCTGAGTTTTCTCCCGCTGCATTATGCTGCGTTCCGTTCTGGAAAGCAGTTGGGGTAAAGTTGTAATTTTCCTCGATTACTGCAATAGTTTCAGGGAATGTTATTTTGTTTGGAGTTTGTTTTACTTTTTCTAAAAAGGCTTGGATGCTCATGTTGTTTGATATTAGTTTTTTTGCCACGAATTTCACTTACAATTTGAATTCAGCTTAAAAAATTTGTGATAATTTGTGAAATTTGTGGCGAAAATTATTCTTCTTCTTCTTTTTCATCATCCTTAGAAAATTTACTTTTCTTAGGTTCTTTTATTATTGTTTTTCCGGCAACCACAACGACAATTTCGCCGCGTGGCGCTGTTTTTTCAAAATGGGTTAGAACTTCTTTTGCGGTTCCGCGTACGTTTTCTTCGTGTAGTTTTGATAATTCTCGTGAAACGCAAACTTGCCTGTCTTCGCCAAAATATTGAATAAACTCAGCTAAAGTCTTAATGAGTTTATGTGGAGAAACGTATAAAATCATTGTTCTGGTTTCTTCGGCTAAAGCCAAAAAACGAGTCTGTCGGCCTTTTTTATCAGGTAAGAAACCTTCAAAAACAAATTTGTCATTTGGCAGTCCGCTGTTTACCAAAGCCGGAACAAAAGCTGTTGCTCCTGGTAAACATTCTACTTCGATTTTATTTTCTACGCAAGCGCGTGTCAATAAAAAGCCCGGATCTGAAATTGCCGGAGTTCCTGCATCCGAAATCAAGGCGATAGTTTCGCCGGCTTTCAAACGCGCAATCAAATTCTCGGTTGTTTTGTGCTCATTGTGCATGTGATGGCTGTGCATGTGCGTGCCAATTTCAAAATGCTTTAACAATTTCCCACTCGTTCTGGTGTCTTCGGCCAAGATCAAATCGACTTCTTTCAGAATCCTGATGGCACGAAAAGTCATGTCTTCAAGATTGCCAATTGGCGTTGGAACGATATATAATTTAGACATATTTTTTTATATTATGAAACGAATTTACTTCGTCTGTTCGCTGTCGCTCGAGTCACGAATTAATACAGATTGCAGGTGCTTTTTAAAATTTCACAAAGAAGAAATTCGTTTTAATTCGTGAAATCTGTGTTTTGCTTTTTTATGAGAATTTTTTCTCTACAATTCCCAGGAAACGTTCTGCGTAATCGTCTTTTCCTTCCCAATTGTTATAATCCGGTTTTACCATGTTTTCGATAAATTCCTGAGCTTCGTTGTAATTGTCAAAAGTCAATAACTGATTTAGAACACGGCTATAGTCTTCAGAACTGTTTCCGAAAAGGTTTTTTGTAAAAGCAATTCGGTCGTTCAGATCGATATGAAAACCTTTTGCCAACTTTTCATTCAAAGTAACTGCCTTTGCCTCTGTTGGTTTTTCTATAACAACAGGTTCTATAATTTCTTTTTTCTCTTTAAATTCATTGACCACCGGAGCAGGAGTAGAAGCAACGTTTTCGAAACTATCTACTTTTACAAATTGAGCGTCGGCATAATTCAATCCAAAATCTTCAAACGAGATTGTCATAGGATTTGGAATTGAAATTTCTGCTTTAGGTTCTTCTTTTTCCGGTTCTTTTTCTTCTGGTTTTTCCAATTCAAAAAGAGGTACAAAATCGGGGATTGGTTTTAAATCGCTAACTGTTGTAAAAGAAAGTTCTTCAGCAGGCTGTGTTTCTTCTTTAGTTTCGACAATTGGTTCCTCAGTTTTTTCAGCAACAGGTTCTTCGACAACTTCAGCAACTGGCTCGGCAACAGTTTCGATGATAGGTTCCGTAGTTATTTCTTCAGGTACTTCTGCGACAATTTCTTGCCCAGAAATCTCTTCTGCCGGAATTTCTTCCGCAACAGTTTCTTCAGTTTCTTCAGTTTCTTCTGCTTTGATTTCTTCTGTAGCTTCTGGTTCAGCTACAGTTTCAATTGGAGTTTCTTCCACTGCAACCGGCTCTTCGATTTTAACTTCTTCCGGAATTGTTTCTTCTTTGTCAAAAATAGATTCAATTTCGGTACTAATTTCGCTGTGACCAATTGTTGGTTTCAAAGTGTCGAAATTTTCATCTACAAACTTTAAAATCGCTAATTTCTCGTATAACTTCTGAGTTTCAAGATACAATTGATTGATATCGGATTTTTTTTTTATTTTTAAAATTCGATGTGCAATGCTGATTAAATCGGCTTCCAATTTTTTTTTCATAACTGTTGAAATTATAGTGAATAGGGTATTTTAGTATATTTTGTATTTGAATGTCTTTATTACCGGTAGAAATCTAAAAGATATTTTTTTATTTCTGTTAATAAGCGTTTGCGAATCTCCGATTTGATAAAAATTTTCTACTTTTGAAAAAGTGAAAAACAACGATTTTTCACGTCGATTTATTACCAGTACAAAGTAATAAAAACTATTCATTTTTAAAGGTAGAAAAATACAAAATGTTTCTCGAAAATACAGTAAATCACAAAGAACAATTTGGTTGGATTGAAGTTATTTGTGGATCAATGTTTTCGGGTAAAACCGAGGAGTTAATCCGCAGATTAAAACGCGCCCAATTTGCCAAACAAAGAGTCGAAATTTTTAAACCCGCAATTGATACCCGCTATCATGACGAAATGGTAGTGTCTCATGATGCTAACGAAATTCGTTCTACTCCGGTTCCGGCCGCAGCCAATATTGCTATTTTGGCACAGGGTTGCGATGTTGTAGGAATTGATGAAGCGCAATTTTTTGATTATGAGATAGTTACAGTTTGTAATGATCTTGCCAATCAGGGAATTCGTGTGATAGTGGCAGGACTTGATATGGATTTTAAAGGAAATCCTTTTGGCCCAATGCCGGCACTTATGGCAACTGCCGAATATGTAACTAAAGTTCATGCCGTTTGTACCAGAACAGGAAATCTGGCAAATTATAGTTTTCGTAAAACAGATAACGATAAGTTGGTCATGCTGGGTGAAACGGAAGAATACGAACCGTTGAGCCGTGCTGCCTATTACAATGCGATGAAAAAAAATCAGGAGAAATAAACTTATTTAAGCCTTAGACAATGCAAGACAAGAAGAATAAAAGAAAACAAAATATCTTATTATTAGGTGTAATTGTAATTGCGGTGGCTTTAGCTGTTTATTTTCAGTTTTTTCTTTCTGAAAATAGAGGAGAAGTAAAAGTCGAAGTAACAGAATTGGTTGCGAAATACAATAAAAATTGCCCGCTTAAAATTCAGGAAGGTATTCGATTAGATAGTGTCAGCTTACCTAATTTACCACAAGAAAGCGTGGTTCAGTATAATTTGACATTAACGAATGTGGAAAATGAAACAGCAGAGATTGATGTTATACAAGCGGAAATCGAAAAAAGTTTAATAAGTACTGCTAAAGCAAATCCGGGACTTCAGGTTTTTAGGGATAATGATTACTCGCTGGTTTATAGTTACAAAGACAAAAAGAAAACTTTTTTGTTTGATGTGAAAATATTACCGGATCAATATAAATAATTTAGCTATTCTGATATAAAACAAAACCCGACAGATTTCAGAATCTGTCGGGTTTTGTTTTTTCTCGCATATATCGTGTATAAACTGGACTGAAGTCCAGCCCTACAATATAATATGTTCCTCCGGAACTATAAAGAGCCTTAGGCTCGAGCCATATTTTAGGGCTGGACTTCAGTCCAGTTTATTTAGTGAAAATGATTTTTCAAATCTTCCGAATGATATAAATAATTATACAAATTCTTGTAAATAACAAACCCGACAAATTCAAAAAATTGCCGGGTTTTGTTTTTTGTGTAAAATCAAATGATAATGTTTTGTCTAAACTGGACTGAAGTCCAGCCCTACAATATAATATGTTCCTCCGGAACTATAAAGAGCCTTCGGCTCGAACCATGTTGTAGGGCTGGACTTCAGTCCAGTTTATTTAGTGAAATTGATTTTTCAAGTCTTCCGAATGATATAAATAATTATACAAATTCTTGTAAATAACAAAACCCGACAGATTCGAAAAATTGCCGGGTTTTGTTTTTTGTGTAAAATCAAATGATAATGTTTTGTCTAAACTGGACTGAAGTCCAGCTCTACAATATAATATGTTCCTTCCGGAACTTGAAAGAGCCTTCGGCTCGAACCATATTTTAGGGACGGATTTTGATCCGGTTTAATTTGAATTACGATTGATTATATTAAATTTTCAAAAACCTAAATCTTCTTCCTCATTCTCGCTACCGGAATATCAAGTTGTTCGCGATATTTGGCGATAGTTCTTCTGGCAATCGGATATCCTTTTTCTTTTAAGATTTCTGCCAGTTGATCGTCTGGTAAAGGTTTCTTTTTGTCTTCTTCTTCAATTGTGTTTTTAAGAATCTTTTTGATTTCTAAAGTCGAAACATCTTCACCCTGATCATTTTTCATAGCTTCAGAGAAGAATTCTTTGATTAGTTTCGTTCCGTATGGTGTCTCCACATATTTACTGTTGGCTACACGCGAAATTGTCGAAATATCCAAACCAACCATATCCGCAATGTCTTTTAAGATCATTGGTTTTAGTTTGGTTTCGTCGCCATCTAAGAAATATTCTTCCTGATAATGCATAATCGCATTCATGGTCACAAAAAGTGTTTCCTGACGTTGTCTTATCGCATCGATAAACCATTTAGCCGAATCCAGTTTTTGTTTAATAAACTGAACCGCATCTTTTTGTGCCGATGATTTATCACGAGAATCTTTATACGTCTGCATCATTTCCTGATAATCCTTAGAAACGTGCAGGGAAGGAGCATTTCTTCCGTTTAAAGTCAATTCCAGTTCGCCATCAACAATTCTGATTGCGAAATCAGGAACAACATTTTCGGTTACTTTATTATTTCCGGTATAAGATCCTCCCGGTTTCGGGTTTAGTCTTTCGATTTCATGAATCGCTTTTTTAAGCTGTTCGTTCGAAACACCATATTTTTGAAGCAGTTTATCGTAATGTTTTTTGGTAAAAGCATCAAACTGATTTTCGATAATATCAATTGCTAAATCAACATATTCAGTTGGAGTTTTATGCTTCAATTGCAACAACAAACATTCCTGCAAATCACGTGCTCCAACCCCTGAAGGTTCAAGCTCATGAATGACCTGAAGCATTTTTTCGACCATTTTCTCATCTGTATAAATACCCTGAGTAAATGCCATATCGTCTACAATATCCGGAACGCTTCTGCGGATGTAACCCATGTCATCAATACTTCCGACAAGGAATTCCGCTATTTCGCGTTCTTCATCATTCAAAATAAAAGTATTCAGCTGATTGATTAAATCCTGATGAAAGCTTATCGGCGAAGCAAAAGGAGTTTCTCTTTCTTCGTCTTCACTATAATTATTCACCTGAGTTTTATAATCCGGAGTATCGTCGTCGCTTAGATATTCGTCAATGTTAATATCGTCTGCTTCGATTCTGTCGCCTTCGGCATCATCATAATCATCGTATTCTTCATTAGCGAATTCATCCGCTTCGTATTCATCTTCTTTACCAGCTTCCAAAGCCGGATTTTCGTTCATTTCTTCTAATAAACGTTGTTCAAAAGCTTGCGTAGGCAATTGAATTAACTTCATCAGCTGAATTTGCTGTGGAGATAATTTTTGTGATAATTTTAAATTTAAAAATTGCTTTAGCATAATAAGGCACTAATTTTTTTAGCCACTAAGACGCGAAGGCGCAAAGTTTTTTTGTTTTTGCCACGAAGTCACAAAGACACAATGGCTTTATTTTGGTTTTAAATTGAATGTTTAATACTTTCTTTTTGTGTTTATAAATCTTTTAATACCATTTTTGATTAGTGGTACATTGAAATTAATTAAAAAGCCTAAATCTTTATTTAGCAATTTTAATTGACTTATAATTTGTGCTTCCCAAACTGGATTCATTTGTTCAACTGCTTTTATTTCTATAATTATAGAATCTTCAATCAACAAATCTAATCTTAATCCTTCTTGAAATTCAATTCCGTCATAAAAAATCGGAATATCAACTTGCCGTTTCACATCAAGACCTGCTTTTGCAATTTCATGAGCCAAACAAACTTCATAAACTCTTTCTAATAATCCTGGTCCAAGTTGTTTGTGAACTTTAAATGCTGAGTTTACTACTATTTTTCCAATTTCTTCTATTCTTTCAGAGAGCATATTTTTATGGGTTTTGCCACGAAGGCACAAAGACGCGAATTTAATTTTCTTTTTAAAGACATAATCTTAAAAAATAAAAATACATGATTGACTTACTTTGTGTCTTCGTGGTATTTTTATTTCTTTTAGAGTCTTTAGCAAAATTTATAAAAAAAACTTTGCGCCTTTGTGCCTTCGTGGCAAATTCCTTTTTTCTAAAATTCCGCATTTCCCGGAGTTCTCGGGAAAGGAATTACGTCTCTAATGTTTGTCATACCTGTTACAAACAATACCAAACGCTCAAATCCTAATCCGAAACCTGCGTGAGTTGCAGAACCAAATCTTCTGGTATCTAAATACCATGATAATTCTTCTTCGTCAATTTCCAGAGCTTTCATTTTTTCGATTAGAACATCGTAACGCTCTTCTCTTTCAGAACCACCAACAATTTCTCCAATTCCAGGGAAAAGGATATCCATTGCACGAACCGTTTCTCTTCCTGGCTCCGTATTGTCGTTCAAACGCATGTAAAACGCTTTAATGTTTGCAGGGTAATCAAACAAGATTACCGGACATTTAAAGTGTTTTTCAACCAAATAACGTTCGTGTTCTGATTGTAAATCAGCTCCCCATTGGTTGATGATATATTGAAATTTTTTCTTCTTGTTTGGAGTTGAATCTCTCAAAATATCAATTGCTTCAGTATAAGAAACACGTTTGAAGTTGTTCTCCAAAACGAAGTTTAATTTTTCCAGTAAAGCCATTTCGCTTCTTTCTGCCTGAGGTTTTGATTTTTCTTCGTCTAAAAGTCTTCCTTCTAAGAATTTTAAATCATCCTGACAATTATCCAAAGCGTATTTTATAACGTACTGAATAAAATCTTCAGCCAAATCCATGTTGTCATCAAGATTGTTGAAAGCAACTTCAGGCTCAATCATCCAAAACTCAGCAAGGTGACGAGAAGTATTAGAGTTTTCAGCTCTAAAAGTTGGTCCAAAAGTATAAATCTGACCCAAAGCCATTGCGTAAGTTTCACCTTCTAATTGTCCCGAAACTGTTAAGTTCGTTTCTTTTTCGAAGAAATCTTCTTTATAATTTACTTTTCCGTCTTCAGTTCTTGGCGTGTTGTCAAAAGGTAAAGCCGTAACCTTAAACATTTCTCCAGCGCCTTCAGCATCCGATCCGGTAATGATTGGCGTATTTACATACACAAATCCTTTTTGTTGAAAATAGTTGTGAACCGCAAACGATAATACCGAACGCACACGCATAATCGCACCAAACATATTCGTACGAACACGTAAATGTGCATTTTCGCGTAAGAAATCTAAACTAGGTTTGTTTTTTGGCTGTATCGGGAATTTTTCTGCATCAGAATCTCCTAAGATCTCCAATTTGTTCACCTGAATTTCGTATTTCTGGCCCGCACCTTTACTTTCGATCAAAGTACCAATTACAGAAATAGCAGCTCCAGTAGTAATTCTTTTTAAAGTTTCATCCGGTGTATTTTCAAAATCAACAACACATTGTATATTATTAATGGTAGAACCGTCATTAAGAGCGATGAACTGATTATTTCTAAAAGTTCTCACCCATCCTTTTGCATTAACCTCCTGAAGCGTCGTCGTACTGTTTAATAAGTCTTTAACTTTTGTGTGTTTCATTTTAATTTTAGATTTTAGATTGCTGATTTTAGATTAAAATCAAATCAGTGTTTTTATATCGAGTTGCAAATATAAACGATAATAATTAATTTTTGAAGCTGTTTCCTGCTATCCGCTATATCTTTATGTTTTTAAAGAAAAAATATAAAGGATGCCGCTTTTATCTGGGCTAGACTATAGTGGGATTACATTTCTTCAATAAAATTTGTGTTAAACAACATATACCACATCATTTGTAAGATTATTTGGTTATTTTTATAATGATTCAAAATTTATAAGTAAATGAAAAAAATTAAAATTTTCTTTATAATAATTACAGTATTTCTTTTTCAATTTGTTCATAGTCAGAATTCAATGGAGTTACAAGCGCAGAAGAAGCCTAATCCAAAATTAATTTTAGATAAAGATTATTTTTTACTTGGAACTTTATCAGATTATTTAGGTAGGCAAAAGTCGTATAGAAATGATGATTTTGTTGATGGTTATTATGAAGGCGAAACTTTATTAATGTCATATATTATAAAAATTCACAGTGATGAATCCCCTGAATTTATTATTGAAAAAAATCAATACCCATATAATAATATAGAAGATATTTTAAAATCAAAAAAAATATCAAAAAAGATAAATTCTTTTTATAATTATAAAAATGATGGAGGCTTTAGAATGGATGAAAGTATTTATAAACTTAAAGGAAAAGAATTTAGAAAAAGCTTAGATGAATTTTCTAAGAGTACTGAGCCTAAAGATACTGTTTATACAGGGACGATCAAGGCTAATCTGTTTAAAACTGACTTGCAAAAAATCTCGTTTATCACAGGAGTTTATACCCGTTTTGGAGAATCAAATGAAAACAGATATTGTATTAAATTGTATAACTCTCTTAGTAAGTATGAAAATTGTATATTAATATTGGAACAGTTAAAATGTGAGAATATAGAAAAGGTAATTATAGACAATATTCCAACAAACCAATTAGTTTATTTCAATCCGAGTGATGAATTAAAAAAATATCTTGACGCATATAAGTTTTTAAAATAGGCGGATAGTTTACATTTTGTCTTTGCGAGGACGTAGAAAACACACTATGATGAGGCGCTTGATTAGCCAAATGATGTTCCTCCTTCCTCTGAATGACAAGATTACGTTGAAACTATAAAACTGCCACGAATTCATGAACTAAAATTAAATCAATTCAGTCTAATTCGTGAATTCGTGGCGATAAAAAAATTATTTATTAGAATCTTCCAAATCCTCTTTCTTAGCTTTCTTCTTTTCAAAAGTCAAAACCAAAGCAGGTAAAACCAATAAATTCGCGAACATTGCAAACGCCAAAGTACAAGAAATTAATCCACCAAGAGCGATTGTGCCGCTAAAGCTTGAAAGCGTGAAAGTGGCAAAACCTAAAATCAAAACTACCGAAGTATAAAAAGTACTGATTCCTGTTTCTCTCAAAGCACTGAAAACAGATTTTTTAACCTTTCCGTTACTCTGAATTAAATCATGTTTGTACTTCGCCATAAACTGAATCGCATTATCTACCGAAATTCCAAATGCGATACTGAATACTAAAATCGTAGAAGGTTTAAGCGGAATCCCGAAATAACCCATTAATCCGGACGTAATGCAAAGCGGTAAAATATTCGTAATTACAGATGCCATTACCATTTTGAACGATCTGAACAAGTACAACATTAATCCTGCAATTACTAAAATTGCAAAAATCAATGACTCGATTAAGTTGTCGACCAAATACGACGTTCCTTTCTGGAAAACCAATGCTTTTCCTGTCAGAGTCACTTCGTAACGATCTTCGGGAAAAATTTCAGCAATTTTTGAGCGTAATTTTTTCTCTACTCTTGCCATTTCCTGAGTTCCAATATCTTTCATGAAAGTCGTGATTCGGGCATATTGTCCAGTCGAATCTACGTACGATTTCATCAAATTGTCTTTGCTGTTTTTCGTTGCATTTTTGGCATACGATAAAATAAACGTTTGTTCTTGCGAAGTTGGTAATTGGTAATATTCCGGATTTCCATTATAGAAAGCCTGTTTAGAATATTTAACCAAATTTACTACAGAAACTGGTTTCGATAATTCAGGAAGTTCAGCAATTGTGTTTTGCAATTCATCCATTTTTTTCATCGTCGATAATTTCATAACACCTTTTTTATGTTTGGTATTAATCATTATTTCGAGTGGCATTACACCATTGAATTCTTTTTCGTAAAATAAAATGTCTTTATAAAAAGAAGCGCTTTTTGGCATCTCACCAATCAAACTTCCGGAGACTTTCATTTGCGAAACCCCAATTACACTAAAAACCAAAAGCAAACCGTAAATGGTATAAATTACTTTTCGTTTGTTTTTTACCACATTTTCAACAAAATTCAATAAAGTCGAAATGTAGGTTTTGTTTAAGTGATACAAATGTCTTTCGCCCGGAATCGACATAAAACTGTATACAATTGGCACAATTAAAAGCGTCAGTAAATAAACCGAAATTACGTTTATAGAAGTCACCAATCCAAATTCAAAAAGCAAATCATTACCCGTAATCATAAACGTTGCAAAACCTATCGCCGTGGTTAAATTCGTCATCAAAGTCGAAACTCCAATTTTCGAAATAATACGCTGTAAAGCCTTTGCCTGATTGTTATGCAGTTTTATTTCCTGCTGGTATTTATTAATCAGGAAAATACAATTCGTAATCCCGATAACGATAATTAATGGCGGAATAATAGCCGTTAGAATCGTTATTTTATAATGAAATAATCCCAGTGTTCCAAAAGACCAGATTACACCAATTATTAAGATACAAATCGAAATAAAAGTCGCTCTGAACGAACGGAAAAAGAAAAAGAAAATCAACGAAACCGTAAATAAAGCCGCTCCAATAAAAAGTCCGATTTCACCTTTCATATTATCAGCATTTATCGTTCTGATGTACGGCATTCCTGAAACTTTCAAATCAACCCCGGTAGTTTTTTCGAATTTATCGATTTTCGGAACCAGGTTTTCAAGGATAAAAGTCTTTCTTTCTGGTGTATTTACAAGTGCTTTATTAATGTAAATTGCTGAACGAATACTACCACTTTGTTTATTAAACAATAATCCTTCGTAAAAAGGCAAGTTGTGAAACAAATCATATTGTACCTTTTTTAAGTATTCAGGGTCAAGTGCTTTTTTTTGATCAATAAAAGGTGTTAGAACAAATTTTTCGTTAACAGTATCTTTTTCCAGTTTCTTTAAATCATTAAGTGAAACGACCAAATCTACCTCTTTAGAATTTTTTAAACCCGTCATTAATTCATTCCAGGCCGCATAATTTTTAGGGGTAAAAAATTTCGGATCCTGAAACCCGATTACTACCAAATTTCCCTCTTCACCAAATTTATCCAGAAACTGTTGGTATTGTTTGTTTACGATATGATCTTTAGGAAGCAAATTCGCTTCGGTATAAGTCATAGAAAGATTTTTCCATTGATAACCAAGGAAAATCGTTAAAGCAGATAGGATTACTAGTATTATAATTCGGTTCTTAAGTATGATTCGGGCTAGTTTTTCCCAAAATCCAACTTGTACAGCGTTTTTCATAAATTCTTTAAAATGGATGCAAATGTAGTGAAAAGAGCTCTAAATCATAAATAATCGCTTGTATTTTACTTAATGTTAACACAAAATACGCACTTGATGTTTGTGATATATTTCTCTCTTTTTGTGTTTTAATGATCAGCTTTTCTCATATTTGTACGTAATTTAAAAATGAGACGAAAATGAACTGGATTTTATTAATAATCGCCGGACTATTTGAAGTAGGGTTTGCTTCTTGTTTAGGCAAAGCCAAAGAAACAACAGGAATGATTTCAACGTATTGGATGGTTGGTTTTTTTGTTTGCCTTTCGATCAGTATGATATTATTGTATAAAGCCACACAAGTTTTACCTATAGGAACCGCTTATGCCGTTTGGACAGGAGTTGGCGCAGTTGGAACTGTTTTAGTAGGGATTTTAATTTTTAAAGAACCGGCAACTTTCTGGAGAATATTTTTTCTTTCGACTTTGATTGCTTCAATTATTGGGTTGAAGTTTGTTTCTAGTCATTAGAAAGTTGGCTCACGGGTTTTACGGATTCAACTGTTTTACACCGATTGTTTTATTTTAAATTCGTGAATTCGTGGCAAAAAAAATGCAGGGCAAAAAACAACATTTAAATAGATTATGGAATCGAGAGAAATTAAATTTACAACTATTGGATTGAGCTTATTAGTTTTTGCTATTTCGCTTACTCAAAATGCTTTGGTGGTAAATTATAATGATGAAATAAAAACAGCATCATCATTAGAATATCTTTTAATAGGATCAGTAGCTTTTATGGGCGGAGGATTATTAGAAGAGATTGTTTGGCTCGCAAATCCATTATGTTTGCTTGCCATTATACTTTTGATTAAAAATAATGAAAAAGCAGTTCTGTGGAGTTTGATTGCATCTGGTTTGGCTATTTCATTTTCATTTTGGAGTGAAATAATGGGTGCGGAAAGCGGTACGATGGCTAAGATTGTTTCTCTTGAATTGGGTTATTATCTTTGGTTAGCGAGTATCCTGATATTGACAATCGGAATTTTGATTAATTATAAAGTGTCATTAAAAACAACTTTACAAGCATAAAATATGCAGGAAAACAACACTATTACTTTTATATTTCTGGTGATACTTTTATTGCTTATCGTTATCATTTGTTTTTTGATGTATCAATTGATGCAGTTTAAAAAAGCAAAAGATGATGCTGAGAAAAGTTTTTATGCGCTCGAAATGAAAGTGAATGATTTGCAGTTAGAAACTTTAGAATCAAAACTGAATCCGCATTTGTTTAAGAATATTTTGAACTCGATTCAGTCGCATGCGTATCAAACGTATTTTGCTTTAGATAAACTGGCGAATGTTCTGGATTATATTCTATACGAAAGCAAAAAGAAGTTTGTCACCGCAAAAGAGGAAATTGATTTTGCCTTGAATTTAATCGAAATCAACAAAATCAAGATCAGTCCGCTTTTTGAGTTGAAGATTAAAACCAATATCAATAAAGAAGATAAATTATACGATCAGCCTTTATTGGCGCCATTAATTTCTATCGATTTAATAGAAAATGCCTTTAAACATGCTGATTTGCAAAGTGCTGATGCTTTTATTTCGGTAGTTTTTGAGTTTAGGGATAATGCTTTTTTTATGACCGTTTCTAATAAAATCTCAGATAAAAAAGTATTAAAAAAAGAACGAAGCGGTTTTGGTCATGCGACTTTAGAACACCGCTTGCGTATTATTTATAAAAACAACTTCAAACTCGATAAGTTTGTCGAAAACGATGTTTATATAGCTCATCTTAAAATAGATTTACTTGAATACAAAACTGAAATGCTTGCTGCTGGACGATGAGTTACCGGGATTAACGTACTTAAAAATGCTTTGCGAACAAATTCACGAAGTCGAAATTGTAAAAACGTATAATAATCCGGAGAAACTTCTTGCCGATATTCCGAATCTCGATTTTGATCTATTAATATCAGATATCGAAATGCCCGGAATTGACGGTTTGCATCTGGCAGAAATGCTCGACAATAAATTAGTTATTTTTTGTACCGCTTATAAGGATTATGCTGCCGATGCTTTTAATATTGATGCAGTAGATTATATTACAAAACCAGTAAAACTGGAACGTTTACAAAAAGCGATTTCAAAAGCTTTTGAGCGTTTTCATAAACCGGATGCGGCTAAAAAGTTTATTCAGTTAAATACAGATAAAGGTAAAACTTTATTGTATTTTAATCAGATCGTGTACATCAAAACGGCTGTTAGTGATAGCCGGGATAAAACAGTTTTGCTTATTGACGGAAGTTTTCTAAACTTGAAAAATGTAAAATTTGATACACTTTTAAACGAATTGCCCGATGCTGATTTTTGCCGCGTAAACAAGAAAGAAATTGTAGCGGTAAAAGCCATTAAATTTTTTAATCATAACGAAATTATACTGCATCATTTAGAGAAAAATGATAAAAACAGTACCTTAATTCTCAGCGAAACCTATCGTTCTGACTTTTTGAAAAAGGTAAAAATATAAGTTATTACAAAGTTTTTCCGACTTGTTACATACATTGAAAATTAGGTTTAAAATTGCTTTATCACTTAATTCTCAGTGCTGATATTTGCACCATTAAAATCAAAAAAACGAGTTATGAATAATATTAAAAACTCCTTATTTTACGTTACTGTTATTGGCGGATTCACTGCCTTGATATATTGGGTAATTTCAAAAGGTGCTGCACTCGAAGTGGGGCGCGGAATCGTACACAAACAAATCGAAAGCAATCATTGGAATGATTTTCTCGATTCAATGATAGATAATTTAAAACATCCATTGGCTATTTTATTGGCACAAATCGTTACGATTATTTTAGTAGCACGTTTGTTTGGATGGGTTTTTAGAAAAATAGGGCAGCCATCTGTAATTGGCGAAATGATTGCAGGTATTGTTTTAGGGCCCTCTTTGGTCGGAATGTACTTTCCTGAGTTCTCTGCAGCATTGTTTCCAAAAGAATCTTTAGGGAATTTACAATTCTTAAGTCAGATTGGTTTGATCCTTTTCATGTTCGTTATCGGGATGGAATTGGATTTAAAAGTATTAAAAAATAAAGCTCATGATGCTGTAGTTATAAGTCACGCAAGTATTGTTATCCCTTTTGCTCTGGGTCTTTCATTAGCTTATTTTATCTACCATACTTTTGCTCCGGTTGGTGTTGAGTTTGCATCGTTTGGTTTATTTATGGGAATCGCCATGAGTATTACGGCGTTTCCGGTATTGGCCAGAATCGTGCAGGAGCGAGGCATGCAAAAAACAAAACTGGGGACTATAGCTATAACTTGTGCTGCGGCCGATGATATTACAGCCTGGTGTATTCTGGCTGTTGTAATTGCAATTGTAAAAGCAGGTTCGTTTACAAGTTCTTTATACGTAATTGGTTTGGCTATTTTGTATGTTATTATCATGCTCAAAATAGTTCGTCCGTTCCTGAAAAGGGTTGGGGATTTAAATTCAACTCGCGAAAGCTTGAATAAACCTGTTGTTGCTATTTTCTTTATTACGCTTTTATTCTCTGCTTATGCTTCTGAGTTAATCGGAATTCACGCTTTGTTTGGTGCTTTTTTAGCGGGAGCGATTATGCCTGAAAATAATAAATTCCGAAATATTTTTATCGAAAAAGTCGAAGACGTTGCCATTATTGTTCTATTGCCATTGTTCTTTGTGTTCACGGGTTTACGTACGCAAATAGGATTGTTGAACGATCCCTATTTATGGAAAGTGACAGCTGTAATTATAGCAGTTGCCGTAGCCGGGAAATTCTTAGGAAGTGCTTTTGCTGCCAAATTTGTAGGGCAAAGCTGGAAAGACAGTTTAGCAATCGGGGCATTAATGAATACTCGTGGTTTAATGGAGCTTGTGGTTTTAAATATTGGCTACGATCTAGGAGTATTATCTACAGAAATTTTTACCATGATGGTCATTATGGCTTTAGTAACGACTTTTATGACGGGTCCGGCTTTAGATTTTATAGGATTTATTTTTAAAGATAAGGTCAAGGCAGTTCCTCAGGAAATTGGCAATAAAAGCAAATTCAAAATTTTGCTTTCGTTTGCAACTCCTGAAAAAGGGAAAAAATTATTGAAACTTGCTAATAGTCTGGTGAAGAAACAAGGTGATAATTCGATTGTAACGGCGATGCATTTATCATTAAGTACCGAGATACATTCGTTTGATATCAAGGATCACGAACGTAAAATGTTAGTTCCGGTAATCGAAGAATCAGAACGTTTGAATCAAAACATGGTGAGTGTTTTTAAAGTAACAAATGATATTGATACCGATATTATTGATACGGCAAACCAAGGCGAATACGATTTATTATTAGTGGGATTAGGTCAGTCTATTTTTGATGGAACTTTGCTGGGTAAAATTCTTGGTTTTACTACCCGAATCGTAAATCCGGATCGTTTGATTGATAAGTTTACAGGAAAAGAAGGTTTGTTCGAAAATTCTCCTTTCGACGAAAGAACACGCCATATTATTGCAAAAAGTAAAATGCCGGTTGGTATTTTTATTGATAAAGAACTGGAAGAAGTCAGTCAGGTTTTCATGCCTATTTTTACTAAAGAAGATTCTTTTTTAATTGAATATGCCAAGAAATTAATTAACAATAACGGATCTCAGATTACGGTTCTTGATGCGAGCGGTGAAGTAAAAAATACCAGGGATATTCAGGAAACAATTCGTTCGATTGAGCAAATTGCACCCAATCATATTATGATTATGCACGACAGAACTATTAAAAAAGAGTTTTTAGAAAACCAGAATTTAATGATCATTAGTTTAGACAGCTGGAAAAAACTAATCGAATCTCAAAGTACATGGCTGAATAATACGCCTTCGGTTTTGATTTTGAAACCATAAGGGTTTTAAATTCCAATAATTTTGAAAATTCCAAATTCCAATTTTTATGATTGGGGTTTGGGATTTTTTTTGGAAGATTCTCAGGATTGCGAGATGGCACGCGGATGACACAGATTCGCTCGCGCGAAAACGCGGATTTATACGGATTTTTTTTGTTGGGTTATTCGCATTTTTTGTCATCTCGACCGAAGGGAGAGATCACACTCGGAGCTCGACAAAGATTGACGACAATCTTGTCATCCTTACATAGGAATTATCTTCGCTCATTGCTCGACAAAGATTAGCGATATTCTGTGCGGAGTTTCGAGTGTGATCTCTCCCGCCGGTCGAGATGACAAACTATATGTATAATTGGAATTTTAACTTGAGCCTTAGTAAACAGGCGAAGCAATTTAAAAAATTGGAGTTTAAAAATTATAATCCTAAGTCTAAAACATAAGAAATCTTAACGGCAATATTATCCTCAAATTTCAGCAACTGATTTGGGCCGTAGCGATAAAAACCACCTAAGCCAAAACCTTTGTAGATTTTGTTGAGTTCGATTCCGGATTCGAAGAAGCCTTTGTCTAATGTTTTATAAGTTGGGCCAACGTGTTGTTGAGGATTTTCCATATTTCCCCAAGCCATTCTGGTTACTAAAACTAAAGAGGGACGGACTTTTTTAAGAATCCTGATTCTGTCAAAGCCGTGTTTGATTTGAAAAAAGATATATTGACTAGAGAAAAATTCATTAAAGTACATGGTTTCAAAACTGTTTCGGCCAGCAAAAGTAATACGTTGGATAACGGTTTCTTTGGTTAAATTATTAGGCATTGTGTTGTACAAATGCGTAAGCGGCACATCGCCAATTGCGTAACCTCCTTGTAAAAGTAAACTTGTTTTTTGACCGTTCAGGTAATTTTTTTCATACTCGGTTTTGAAATCGATTTTGCCAAAGGAAAAATCATTTCCTAAAACATCAGGTAAGGATTGTGTGTACTGAAAAGTAAATCTTGGAAATCTTTTTTCCGATTCGTTTCTTCCGGTTGGTGTTTGCATAAAGTTGCTAAATGGTGCCCAAACAATAGAAACCATGGCAGTTGTCATAACGTAACTCGAATATAATTTTCCGCCGTAATTAAACATATAATCAAACTGAGGCGCAACATCAGTTCGGGCTAATTCGAAAACAGCTTCGGTTTTTGGAATAATTTTAGACTGAACATTCGCTTTCCATGCAGTATATTGATAAAATGTGCTAATGTTGATTGGGCGCGGATCATAAATTTTGAAAACTCGTTTGTCTACAGCAAAAACGGTACTTGCAATTTCGCGAACATCATCTGTATAATACGCGTTTACCCACGTATTGGTACTCTTGTTGAGTAAAACTCCGGTTCCTAAACTGTATTTAACTTCGCCATCTTTTGTCCCGTAAGCAGAGTAGCCTTCGATTCTGAAATTTTTAGAAAAGCGATCGTTCGTGATTCCGCCAAGACCAAGGCGAAAACCTTCGTAATTATTATAACTGATGATTTTTTTCAGATCAAGATCAACAGGGCCAATTGGGATATAACCATTGATAATTTTCCGGCCAAAACCTAAGCGGTTTTCGATTCTTTTTTTGATCGAAAGGCTGTCTATCAATTGATATGTTTTTTGTCCTTTTAAGTCTAAAGCTTCTTTTCGGTACTGATTCCAGAATGCTTCAGGTTTTTTACTGGCATCGTCTTTAATTTCAATATAAAGTGACGGATTTTTTATTGGCGGACTGGTATTGTAATGAACGTCGAAATTATTGCTTTCAGATAGCAGATAGGTAAAATCTGAAGCTGATTTTTTTCTTTGTTCAAAATTATCCTCTACATCTCCGTCAAACTGAATTGTTCCGCCCAGAATCTTGATGTCATCATCGTTTTTCCCTTTTACGATTTTAAAAGTCGTATTGCTCTGAAACCATACTTTTTCATTGGGTACATATTCAAATTCGTGAATACCGCTAATATCAAGAACACCTTTTATACGCATTACAGCTTTAGCTATGGCAAAGTTCTCCTGATCAATATATAGAACGCCTTCTAATCCTGATGCTTTTCTTTTTTGTTTGTTTTTAAAGTAAATCATATAGGTTTCGCGGCCTTTTATGTTTACAGTATCAAGTAATTTATAATTGTAAGCTGACGGTGCCGTATTCGAAATTGGATTTTCGTATTTGGTTTCAAATAGCTCATATTTATTGTCGTAAATCGATATGGATTGCAAGTTGAAAGCAATAACTTCATAAATAGGATTTTTGAATCCTGCCATTTTCGTGCCCAGAATGGTTTCTTTTAGCTTGTTATTTGCAAACTGATATTGTGAGACTTTTTCGGTTTGAAACAAGTGCTGTTTGGTTATTATTTCCTTGAATTTATAATCGGATGAATCAACATTGATGCGTTTTTTATCGAAATCCTTATAAGCTGATGTAGAATCGATTCTGCCATCTATAGAATCAGGATTGGCCGTTACAATAAGTTTATTGTAGCTTTTGTACTCAAAACTGCTCAGTTTTTTTTGTGGATTGTTTTTGTTTTTATTGGCGATTACTTTCTTTATGATGGTTAATGCCGGATTTTCATTAGAAATAATAACTTCTTTTAAATCATCGGTTTTTTGAGAAAGGGAAACTGAATAGTATCTTTTTTCTGTAATCGAGATAATTTTGGTTTGAAAGCCAATATAGGAAACCGAAAATGTATTTGCCTTTTCAGAAGGTGTAAAAATAAACTTCCCGTCAACGTCAGTAATGGTATTGATGTTGTCCGGAGTTGTTATGGTTGCAAAAGGAAGCGGTTTGTTGTTGGAGTCTGTTACAATTCCGTTTATTTGAAATTGCGCCTGAATAGTAAGCGTGAAAAACAAAGTCAATAAACAAAATAGCTTCATAGAGAATATTATAGTTTCAAACGAACAAAATGTAATTTTTGGTATGCAAAAATAGCAATAAAAAAAATCCGTCTAGTAGAATTTAACTAAACGGATTTTTATTTTGTGATAATATCATTATACTTTCATGATTTCGGCTTCTTTTGCAACCAAAAGTTCATCTATTTTTTTGATATAAGTGTTAGTCAGATTCTGAACTTGTTCTTCGGCAGATTTACAAATGTCTTCAGAAGTTCCTTCTTTTTCTAATTTTTTGATATCAGTATTAGCATCTTTACGCACATTACGCACACCAATTTTGGCATCTTCAGCTTCAGATTTTGCCTGTTTGGCCAAATCTCTACGACGCTCTTCTGTCAAAGGCGGAACGCTGATAATGATAACATCACCATTGTTCATTGGGTTGAAACCGATATTAGCAATCATAATTGCTTTTTCGATTACTTGTAACATGTTTTTTTCGAAAGGCTGTAATGTAATTGTTCTTGCATCAGGAACACTAATTTTAGACACTTGCGAAAGTGGTGTTGCTGATCCGTAGTAATCTACAAAAACGCTTCCTAGCATTGCCGGAGACGCTTTTCCTGCACGAATGTTAAGAAATTCTTTCTCTAAATGCGCAATCGAACCATTCATTGATTCTTCAGTACTATCTAATATAAATTCTATTTCTTCAGTCATTTTTTTTAAGTTTTCAGTTTTCATTCTCAGTTTTCAGTTCAGGTCGGCAATTGCGACTGTAAACTGTTACTGATGACTATATATTTACTACAGTTCCTATGTTTTCGCCTTCACAGATTTTTAATAAATTTCCAATTTTGTTCATATCAAAAACAACGATTGGCAATTTGTTCTCCTGACTTAATGTAAAAGCTGTTGTATCCATTACGTTTAATCCTTTTTTAAGAACGTCATCAAACGAGATCATATCAAATTTTACTGCTGATGCATTTTTTTCCGGATCAGAATCATAAACACCATCAACACGGGTTCCTTTTAAGATGACATCTGCATTGATTTCGATACCTCTTAAAACAGCTGCGGTATCAGTTGTAAAATAAGGATTTCCGGTTCCGGCTCCAAAAATTACAATTCTTCCTTTTTCAAGATGACGGTCTGCTCTTCTTTTAATATAAGGTTCTGCAATAGACTCCATTTTTAAGGCAGTTTGCAAACGGGTTTTCATTCCTTTGTCTTCAAGAGCGCCTTGTAATGCCATTCCGTTTATCACAGTAGCCAGCATTCCCATATAATCGCCTTGTACTCTATCCATACCAGCACTTGCACCTGCAACGCCTCTAAAAATATTTCCTCCTCCAATAACAATAGCAATTTCTACCCCTTTACTATGAATTTGCTTAATTTCGTCAGCATATTCGGCTAATCTTTTCGGGTCAATACCATATTGTAAATCACCCATCAAGGCTTCGCCACTCAGTTTTAGAAGAATTCTTTTATATTTCATGTGTTGTTGCGTTAATTTGTGCAAATATAGACATATTCTCATTTTTAAAAATAATGTTTTCAAAAAATTAATAGTTCTTTTACTTTTAAATTTATAGGGAGTTTTCAGGATTTTTTTGAATGTGATAAAAGTCATTCTTTGAATCTTCTTGAAATTTGTAATTTTATGCAATTCAAAAAATAAACAAATATGAAAAACATTATCGCTAAGGCATTATTTAAGAGTCATACTTATGCTGAATATCGCAAATTGGTTAGTGATTTATTAGTCAACGGACAATCAACCGGTAGCGAACAATCTGAAAGTTTAACCAATTATAGTAAACTGAACGATGCCAGAATGAATCGCTTAGATAAAACGATCAAACTTACAGATGAAGTTATTTCAAAATTAGAAAACCTGGATCATAGATATATTTGGCTTGTAATTTCTGAAGGCTGGTGCGGTGATGCAGCTCAAATACTTCCTATAATTAATAAAATGGCTTTGGCATCGAATAAAAAAATCGATCTTAGAATTGTGTTGCGTGACGAAAATGAGGAATTAATGAGCCAATATCTTACGAATGGCGGAAAAGCAATTCCTAAAGTTATTGTAATTTGTAAAGAAGCAGGAATTGTCCGCGCCAATTGGGGACCCCGACCAAAAGCAGCATCTGAATTAATGGCGAACTATAAAAAAGAATTTGGTGTAATCGACGAAAAAATAAAAACGGATCTGCAATTGTGGTATTTGGCAGATAAAGGAATTTCGGTTCAGGAAGAACTCATGCAAATTACAGAAGATATTAAATATAATCGCTTGTAGTTGGATTTCTTGTGGCACTAAAAACGGGATTTTGTTTCGTAATGTATTGAAATTAAACGCGGTAGCTTTTAAAAAATGTAATAAAATATTTTTTTTGTTTTAAAAGTTTTGTACTTTAGTAACATAATCCCACTTCTATTATTTATTTTCTGATTTACTCTTTTTATTGGTGTTTATTTAATGTTTAACAATTAAAAAATGCACTATTATGAAAAAGTTATTCGAAAGATTTTATGATTTTGTTTCAGGTGTATTGTTTGGAGGAAAAAATGTATGTAATTATTAACTCCAAAAAAAACACCTTATGAAATAGAATTATTTTAGGAGTTGGCACATTACGATGGTTTCATTTGTAATGTGCTTTCTGTTTTATTCTAAATTAAGGCTTTCTTCAAATAAAGTAACATCAATCGCATCTTTTACATCGTAGTCTCCAATTTTTGTACGGCGTAAAACAGTTAAATGTGATCCTGAATGCATAGCTTTTCCAAAATCATAAGCTATAGATCTAATGTAGGTTCCTTTGCTGCAAACGATTCTAAAATCGATTTCAGGTAAAGCAATTCTTGTGATTTCAAATTCGTGAATAGTCGTTTTTCTACTTTCAATTTCTATAGTTTCTCCTGCGCGTGCATGTTCGTACAAACGAACGCCATCTTTTTTAATAGCAGAAAAAATAGGTGGTTTTTGATCGATTTCACCTAAAAACTGTTTTACGGTTTCATGAATCAAAGCTTCGTCAATATGTGAAGTTGAATATGTTTCGTCGATTTCGGTTTCAAGATCATATGATGGAGTAGTGGCTCCGATGTAAAAAGTTCCGGTATATTCTTTGGCCTGACCCTGCAATTCGGTAATTCTTTTAGTGAATTTTCCGGTACATATCAATAATAATCCTGTTGCCAAAGGATCTAAAGTTCCGGCATGACCAATTTTGAACTTTTTAGGAAGTCCGGCTTTATTGATCAAAAGGTATTTTAATTTATTGACAGCTTGAAACGAACTCCATTTTAAAGGTTTGTCTATCAATAAAATTTGTCCGTTTAAATAATCTTCAGGCGTCATTAGATAATGGTAAGAGGATGAATGAAAAAGTGAATCAGTAACAAAGCGATTCCGGCAATTATTCGATAATAACCAAAAACTTTAAAGCCGTTTTTAGTCAAAAAACCAATAAAAGTTTTAATCGCTAAAAGTGCAACAATAAAAGCAACAACATTCCCTATAACCAATAAATTAACCTGATCGTGAGATAATTCGAATCCTGCTTTATAATAATCGTAACATTTTTTTGCTGTTGCGCCTAACATCGTTGGTACGGCCAAAAAGAATGAGAATTCGGCAGCTGTAGTTCTGGATAGTTTTTGAGACATACCACCAACAATACTGGCTCCGCTTCGTGAAACTCCCGGAATCATAGCCAAACATTGAAACATTCCGATTTTAAAAGCTTGCAAATACGTGATTTCTTTTGAAGTTTCGGAAGTATTTGGGTTATTGAACCATTCGTCAACTTTTAATAAAATTAATCCTCCTATTAAAAGTGAAACCGCAACCGTAACCGGATTTTCTAATAAACCATCGATAAAATCACTTAGTAATAATCCCAAAACTACAGCCGGAATAAATGCAACCAAAAGTTTAAAATAAAAATCAAGTGTCTGAAAGAACCGTTTGAAATATAAAACAACTACAGAAAGTATAGCACCAAGCTGAATGACAATGGTGAATAATTTAGTAAAATCTTCATGGGCAATTCCGAAAAAAGAAGAGGCAATAATCATGTGGCCGGTTGAAGAAACAGGTAAAAACTCTGTGATTCCTTCAATTATGGCAAGAATAATAGCTTGTAATGTATTCATTAATTTAGATTTTTAGATTTTTAGACATCTTAGATTCTAGACTTTTTTAAAAGATTAATCTAATAATCTAAAGATCTAAGCAGTCTAAGAAAGTCTAAAATAAGTCTATTTAGATTTTTTGAAAATAGAATAAACTGCAATTCCAAAACCAATTAAAACAGTTGTTGGAGCTAAACGAATACGTCTGAAATTAAAAACATCTTCATTAAAAATGTTAGGATCTTTACTTCCTCCGCCAGACATTAATATAAAACCAAGGGCAATAACGCCAATTCCAATTAATAGAATTTTATAGTTAATACCTTCAAAAAGGAATTCTTGTTTTTGCGGCTGTTGTTGTTCTGTATTGTTATTGTTTTTCATTTTTATTTTTTTGTCTCTCTGATTGAAGTCAAAGACTATTTATTTTTACTGTAGACTTAAAACTGTGACTGAATACTTTTTTTAGTAAAGGTCGTCTGTTCTTAAATTCAGGAAACGTTGAGTTGCAAAATGCGTACTTACCCAGGTTATTAAAATGCCCAGCCCAAAAACGGCTAATAATACCAATCCGATTAATACTTTGTCTTCTAAAATTCCTAAACCGGGAAAATTGGTTTCAACATAAAATAAAACACCAATTAAGGCAATTATAGCCAATCCAGCACCTAACATTCCTAATTTTACACTACGGGTTACAAAAGGTTTACGAATAAACGATTTTGTTGCGCCCACCATTTGCATGGTTTTAATGATGAATCGATTAGAATGAATCGATAAGCGTAAAGAACTATTGATTAATAAGACAGCGATTACAGCAAGAAAACCGCTGATAATCAAAATCCACATACTTACTTTTTTGATGTTGTCGTTTACCAGATTTACCAATTGTTTGTCGTAAACAATGTCTTCAATCATAGTGTTTTTGCGTAATTTGCTTTCGATTTGCACAATACTGTCTCTCTCGACATAATCTGCTTTTAAGTGAATGTCGTATGAATTTAATAAAGGATTTTCTCCTAAAAAGGTCAGGAAATCTTCTCCAATAATATCAGTATGCTCTTTTGCTGCTTTGTCTTTGGTAACATAAACATAAGATCTTGCGAAAGGCGCTCTTTTCAATTCAGTGTCGAATGCTTTTATCACGCTATCATTGGCTTCGTTTTTAAAGAAAACTGTCATAGCAATTTTTTCTTTAAAATCATTGGCCAGTTTTTTAGAATTGATAATGAATAATCCCAGTACTCCTAAAAGGAATAAAACCAGAAATACACTTAATACAACCGAAAAATAAGAGGAAATTAACCTGCGCTTTTGAAATTTATCAAAGTTAGAACTCATAGTTTGCTTAAATTATGTGGTAAAAATAATAAAGAATTTCTTTATTTGAAGTTAATAACGATCAAAGTTTTAACTTTAGTACCATAAATGTACAATTAGATGTTGAATAAAAAGTTTATTTAATCACAAAGTGCGTCAAGTTTTACGCAATCCCGAAGCTTCGGCAGCAAAGCTTTTTCTGTTTTCATCCCGCAAAGCCACGATCTAGAGGTCAATACTATTAAGTCAAGAAAATAATTTGAAAATCCGTTTTTATCAGCGTTTTCGCTTTAGCGAATCAGTAAAATCAGCGTCTAATTTTAACGTGGATAAAACAGATTTACTTCATGAAAACATGGATAAAAAAGGATTTGATTTGCAATAATTTTATTGTGCGGTTTATTTGTGCTTATTCTCACAGTTGAAAACGCGGTCTACGTTTTGCTGCTATTTTCTAAAAATAATAACCGAAAAGTTCGCGAGGTTTTAAATTCTTTTTTAAAGGTAATTTTAAAACAAAATAATGAGTTTTAAAATTTTAAATTTTGGGTTTCTTTTAGAACGAAATCCTTAATGCGTTTTTCAATTTCGTAGAAAACAGTAATGGCTTTTTCTCCGGCTTCGGTAAGTCTTGCACCGCCGCCGCCTTTTCCGCCCAGAAGTTTTTCGACCAAAGGACTTTCGGCACGCTGATTCATTTCTTCTACCAATTGCCAGGCCTGACGATAGGCCATTTTCATTTCTTTAGCAGCATTGGTAATTGAGCCGGTTTTTCGAATGTTTTCTAATAACCAAATTTTTCCAATTCCAAGAAAAGCTCCTTCAGTTTCTTCAATCCAAACCCGAACTTCAACTTTGTATTTTTTGCTGTCAGCCATTTTGATTTTTTTAATGCTATTCAAAAATAGGCATTATTATTCTTTATTTTAAACTGGACTGAAGTCCAGTCCTAAAAATATGGGTCTTTCCTCCGGAACTTTATTGCTTCGCAATTGTTTTAGCAAAAAATGATATTATCCTAAATACAAAAGTACAAAATCACGTATTTTTACTTAATTAAAAATACGTATTTTGTTATTTTATTTGTTTGTCAACGAAATAGCTTTGGTACAAACGACAATAAATGTAAATTTGCGCCAATAATTAATTTAGTGAAAAGCCTTAGAACCTTAGTAACTTAGAATCTTAGTCACTTAGAATGAAATACAATCCAAACGAAATCGAAGAAAAATGGCAGAAATATTGGGCTGAAAACCAAACTTTTGCTGCATCAAACAATTCTGAAAAACCAAAGCATTATGTTCTGGACATGTTTCCTTATCCATCTGGAGCCGGATTGCACGTAGGGCATCCGCTGGGTTATATTGCTTCAGATGTTTATTCTCGTTTCAAAAGACATCAGGGTTTCAATGTTTTGCACCCAATGGGTTACGATAGTTTTGGTTTGCCGGCAGAGCAATACGCGATACAAACCGGACAACGTCCTGAAGATACGACGCGCGTAAATATTGATGGAGGAGTAGATAAAGAAGGAAAACAAATTGCAGGATACAGAAAACAATTGGATAAAATTGGTTTTTCGTTTGACTGGAGCCGGGAAGTTCGTACGTCAAATCCTGATTATTATAAACATACACAATGGATTTTTATCCAGTTATTCAATTCATGGTATTGCAGAAAACAAGGAAAAGCGTTTGATATTTCAGAGCTTGTAAAAGTTTTTGAAGAAGAAGGAAATGTTTTGGTCGAAGCCGTTTGCGATGATAATGTGGCAATTTTTACTGCAGCAGAATGGAATTCGTATACTGAAAATCAAAAAGAAAAAATCCTTTTGCAATACAGAATGACGTATTTGGCAGAAACCGAAGTAAACTGGTGTCCTGGTTTAGGAACTGTTCTGGCAAATGATGAAATTGTAAACGGAGTTTCGGAACGTGGCGGATATCCGGTTATTCGTAAAAAAATGACACAATGGAGCATGCGAATTTCTGCCTATGCAGAGCGTTTGTTGCAAGGTTTAAATGATATTGACTGGAGTGAATCGATAAAAGAATCGCAAAGAAACTGGATTGGGAAATCTGTTGGTGCAATGGTTTCTTTCAAGGTAAAAAATCACGATGAAGTAATAGATGTATTTACAACTCGTCCTGATACCATTTTTGGAGTAACTTTTATGACCTTGGCGCCAGAACATGATTTGGTAGCTAAAATTGTAACAGCAGATCAAAAAAATGCTGTTGAAGCCTATATCGAAAAAACAGCAAAACGTTCAGAGCGTGAACGTATGGCCGATGTAAAAACGATTTCTGGAGTATTTACCGGAGCTTACGCTGAGCATCCTTTTACAAAAGAAGCAATTCCGGTTTGGATTGGTGATTATGTTTTGGCAGGTTACGGAACTGGCGCTGTAATGGCGGTTCCTTGTGGAGACGAAAGAGATTATGCTTTTGCTAATTTCTTTAAAGGTCAAAACGGAATGCAGGAAATCAAGAATATCTTCGCAAATGTTGATATTTCTGAAGCAGCTTACGGATCTAAAGACAATGTTGAAATCGCCAATTCTGATTTCTTAAACGGATTAAATTATAAAGAGGCAACTCAAAAAGCAATTGCTGAATTAGAAAAAATAGGTCAGGGAACCGGAAAAACAAATTACCGTTTGCGTGATGCTGTTTTCTCCCGTCAGCGTTATTGGGGAGAGCCTTTTCCTGTTTATTATGTAAACGGATTACCGAAAATGATTGCTGCAGAACATTTGCCAATTATTTTGCCTGAAGTAGAAAAATATTTACCAACCGAAGATGGTTTGCCTCCGTTAGGAAACGCAACAATCTGGGCTTGGGACACTAAAAACAATGAAGTTGTTAATACTGATTTGGTTGATAATTTCGAAATTTTCCCTCTTGAATTGAACACCATGCCAGGTTGGGCGGGAAGTTCATGGTATTGGATGCGTTATATGGATGCGCATAACGAAGATAGATTCGCTTCCGCGGAAGCGTTAAAATATTGGGAAAGCGTAGATTTATATATTGGAGGAAGCGAACACGCGACCGGACATTTATTGTATTCTCGTTTCTGGAACAAATTCTTAAAAGACAAAGGTTTTGCTCCAACTGAAGAACCATTCAAAAAACTGATCAATCAGGGAATGATTTTGGGAACGACGGCTTATGTTTATAGATTGGAAGGAACAAATACATTTGTATCTAAAAATAAAATTGAAGGACAGAGTGTACAGCCAATTCGTGTTGATGTTCATTTCGTAAATTCTTCGGATGAATTGAATCTTGAAAAGTTCAAAGCTTGGAGAGAAGATTTTAATACTGCCGAATTTATTTTGGATGAAAACGGAAAATACATTGTTGGCCGTGAAGTCGAAAAAATGTCGAAATCATATTATAATGTAGTAACTCCAGATGATATTTGCAATGAATACGGTGCCGATACATTACGTTTGTACGAAATGTTTTTAGGTCCTTTAGAGCAGGCAAAACCTTGGAATACTGCCGGAATTTCAGGCGTATTTGGTTTCTTGAAAAAATTATGGAGATTGTATTTTGATGAAAATAACGGTTTAATCGTAAACAACGACGAACCAACAAAAGACAACTTAAAATCATTGCATAAAACCATTAAAAAAGTAGCAGAAGATATCGAGAGTTTCTCTTTCAATACTTCGGTTTCTCAATTTATGATTTGTGTGAACGAATTGTCTGCTCAAAATTGTCATTCAAGAGCGATTTTAGAACCGTTAGCGATTTTGGTTTCGCCTTACGCACCGCATATTGCTGAAGAATTATGGTCACAATTAGGACATACAACTTCAATTGCAACAGTTGATTTTCCTGTTTTTGAAGCCAAACATTTAGTGGAGACAAATAAGGAATATCCGGTTTCTTTCAACGGGAAAATGCGTTTCACAATCGAATTACCTTTGGATTTAACCGCAGCACAAATCGAAGAAATCATCATGAAAGACGAAAGGACATTAAAACAATTAGATGGTAAAACACCAAATAAAGTGATTATTGTTCCGGGGAAAATTATTAACCTTGTGAGGTAAATAAATTCTAAATATTTAAAATTCCAAATTCCAATTTTACGATTGGGGTTTGGGATTTTTTTTTGCACACAGTTGTTATCCTGACGGAGGAAAGATCACATTTGTAGCTCTACAAAGATTGGTAATTTTTGTTTGCGGAATTTCTAGTTTGATCCTTCCCCTTTCAGGATGACAAAATGGATGATTATGATTGTGCCTGATGGATTAAAATTGACAATACTGCAAAAAAAAGCTTTGCGCCTCAACGTCTTTGCGCGCAAAATACCCTCGCGTACTTTGTGTAAATCTCTGCGAACTTAGCGTTTAAAACCAAGCTATTATTCAAAAAAAAGAAAAGCTTTGTCGATCAAACAAAGCTTTCTAATTTTCAAAAAGGATTAAATCTAAGCTAAAATAGAATTATCTCGGAAATATGTAAGTTTTCGGATGTACAACAATAATTCCGTCTGAATTTGCAATTCCGGTTAATTCAGAAACCACTTTTCCTCCAACATAAATTTTAGCAGTTACCGTTTGTCCGGCAACACCGCCAAGACCACTTGTGTGAACTAAAGCTCCGTCAGAATCTGTATTGGCTGTAAATTCTTTTGTCCAGGGTAATGCAGGAACATCTTCAATTAATGGAGCGCCGCTTTTTTCCATATAAGTTACGTCAAGTTCTCCTGTAAAATTTCCTGTAATTTCATATTTCACATCTCTTGAAGCTGTAACTGTTTCCGAGTCATTATCGTTATCGCTGCTGCAAGATCCTGCTGTAAAAGCAAGAGCGAATACAATCGCTAAAGTTTTTAAAATAGATTTCATAATATAGTTTATTAGTTAACATTCATTTAAAACAAAATTAGACGCTTATGAATGAGATGGCAATACCTGATAAAATGCATTTTGTATTACCTGATATCAGGTAAAAGTGATATAATTTCTTTTTAAACATTTTTTTATTTGATATTTTTGAATAAATACCACGTTATGACGAAAATCTACTTATTTACACTTTTTCTATTTTTATCTGCTGTTTCGCATTCGCAGGTAATTCTTTCTCTTGATGATGATTCGGTTTATATAGACAGTATTGCTAAAATCACTAAAAACACAAAGTCAGATAGTATTAAATGTTTGTATAGCTTTAAGTTGTCTAAGCTGTATTTGATGGTTCAGGATGCTAAAAAATCAAAAGAATATTTAGAGCAGGCCAATAAACTAAAAAGCAAATATCCGTTCTTAAACGATGCAGGGATATTTTATAATTCATATAGTTTTTTAGAAAAAGGTGATGCTGATGGTTTTGAAAAAGCATTACTCGATGGGAATAATAAACTAAAAAAGTATTATAATACTGAAGCATTTCGAATCAGGGCAATTATCCTGCAGAATTATGGAATCATGCAGCAACGAAAGAATAATGAAAAGCTTTATATGAAACTGCTAATTAATGAAGCTATTCCTGTTGCCAAAAAAAGTCGTGATTATGAACTTATAAGTGGTTTGTATAAAGCTGTTGCGATTATTTTTATGAATAATAATGAGCGTGAAAAAGCAAGCGAATATTTAAGTGAAGCCCAGATGTATATTGAAAGGGCTATTAAAAAATCGCCAACGCTTGCCGAGTCAAGAATGGAAACTTATATTATTAATGCCGAAAACCTGGTAGAATTACGTCATTTTTATGACGCCAAAAAAGTACTCGATAAGGCATTTTCGACATTAAAAAATTTCCCTGAGTCGAACTTAAACGATTCTTATTTTTATGCTGAAGGATTATATTATTCGAAACAAAATAAAAACACAATTGCTTTAGAGAGTTACGAAAAAGGAATTAAATCGGCAGAAAAGCATCAAAACCAAATTGCATTAAACAGGCTGAAATATGCGGAGTACGAAGTAAATTTTAAATTAAAAAATTATGAAAAAGCCAAAGCTAATCTGGAGTATCTTTTAGAGAAAACACCTTTTATTGTCGATCAGAAAAATTATTATAACAAGCTGTCTGAAGTTTATAATGCGACTAAAAATTATGATAAGGCTTATTTCTATGCCAATAAATCGAACAGGATCAATGATAGTCTGAATGATACTAAGTTTAAAAGTGAAATTGTAGAACTCGAAGCAAAATATAAAAAAGCCGAAAATGAAAAAAAGATAAATCTGCTGCAATCGCAAAACGAAAAAGCCGCTTTGTTGGTCAATAACAATCGACTGAATACTATTTTGTTTGCAGTATTGTCTGTACTGTTGTTTCTAATTGTTTTGTTTTTGTGGATCTTAAACAATAATCAGAAAAAACTAAGCATTCAAAAAGAAATTAATCACGAACAGGAATTGACTTCGCTTGAAGACCAACAAAAATTGTCGGTTTCTAATGCTCTCATTGAAGGTGAGGAAGTAGAAAGAAAAAGAATTGCCAGAGATTTACATGACGGGTTGGGTAGTATGCTTTCCGGACTTAAAATTCATCTGAAACTGGCTGAGAAAGAAAATGCATTAAGTGCTGTGGAAGTAAATAATTTGCTCGACAAATCGATCAAGGAATTAAGAAATATTTCTCAGAATTTAATGCCGGAGAGTTTGCTTAAACTGAGTTTAGAACATGCTTTGCGGGATTTATGCATGGCAAATTCAAATGCCAAAACTCAAATTGAATTTCAGTATTTGATCCAAAAACCAAATTTACCAAAGAATTACGAAATTGTAATTTACAGGATCATTCAGGAATTGTTGAATAATGCTTTAAAATACGCAGATGCATCCCTAATACTGGTGTCCTGTTCTCAAAATAAAGATACTTTTTTTATTACAGTCGAAGATAACGGAGTTGGTTTTGATATTATGGATAAAAACAACAATGGAATGGGGTTGAGAAATATTAAAAATCGTGTCGAAATCCTGAAAGGAAAATTAGAAATTGAAAGTGAAGTAAACAAAGGAACTTCGGCTTATATTGAATTGAAAGTAAAAAACGAAACAGCATAACATGGATAAAGTATATAAAACGGTAATAGTAGATGATCATCCTATTGTGATATCAGGAATTTCAGGTTTGTTGTCGGATTTTGAAACGGTCGAGATCGTCGAAAAATTACAATCTGGTGTAAAGCTTGTTGATTATATCGAGGAAAATCAGGTCGATTTAATTTTAATGGATATTTTTTTGCCCCTAATTAATGGTGTTGATCTTTGTAAAACAATCAAGCAAAAATATCCGCAGATAATTATCATCGGGATGAGCAGTCAGTCAGAAAGAAGTCTGGTGATGCAATTTATTCAGAATGGCGGAAACGGTTACGTGCTAAAAAGCGCTTCGTTTGATGAATTTAAAAATTGTATTGATAAAGCGATCGAAGGTGAAATTGTATTTAGCGATGAGGTTAAAACGATTATAAGTCAGCCTTTGTCTGATGATTTTGAGCATATTCCGAGTTTAAGTCGCAGGGAAAAAGACATTACACTATTGCTTTCAAAAGGCAAATCGACCCAGGAAATTGCCGATGAATTGTTTTTGAGTTTTCTAACGGTGCAAACGCATAGGCGTAATATTCTACAAAAATATAAGACTAAAAATGTGGCAGAACTAATTGCATTTCTGATTAAGAATAACTTACTGAATTAAATGCCAAAATGACATTTTTTTAATTTGGTTCAGAAATTGCAGTTTCTTTTGTAACTTTAATAATCAATCAAATAAAAGTAAAAATATGGGAAGTGGATATTTAATTATTGCTGGAGCAATTATGTTGTTCAGCTGGTTAGTGAGTTCAAAGCTCAAAAGTAAGTTTGAATTATACTCGAAAATACAGTTAAGAAACGGAATGAGTGGTGCCGAGATTGCCGAAAAAATGCTGGCTGATAACGGAATTACTGATGTTAGAGTAATCTCGACTCCGGGACAATTAACAGATCATTATAATCCATCAGATAAAACAGTAAATTTAAGCGAGGCAGTTTACAATCATCGTAATGCGGCTGCAGCAGCTGTTGCGGCGCACGAATGTGGTCACGCAGTTCAGCATTCTATAGGTTACGAATGGCTGACTCTGCGTTCTAAACTGGTGCCAGTCGTTAGTATTGCATCAAACTATGTGCAATGGATTTTGCTGGCCGGAATTTTAATGATCAGGACTTTTCCGCAATTACTATTGGTAGGAATCGTGATTTTTGCCGCGACAACATTGTTTACCATCATAACTTTGCCTGTAGAATACGATGCGAGTAACAGAGCACTTGCCTGGTTAGAAAATAAACATATGCTGACACAGGAAGAGCAGGCCGGTGCAAAAGATGCCTTAAAATGGGCTGCAAGAACTTATGTAGTTGCTGCAATTGGTTCTATTGCAACGCTGTTGTACTATATCTCGATTTATTCCGGAAGCAGAAGGAATTAAAATGAGATCATTAGGAAATGAGATAATGAGATAATGATATTGAACCCGATTAGTTTTAAACTAATCGGGTTTTTTTTATGAATTGCTAAGGCTTAAAAAGATAAATAGTAAAACCCAAATTCCGGATATAATATAAATTGAGTTTAAGTATTGTTTGTTTTCTGATTTATAATATTTGTAATAAAGACTTGAAGAATAAATTATACTCACCGGTATTGAAAGTAAAAACAATAAAAAGCCAAATCCTGGTGTACAAACACCGCTTGGGCTTGTTTTCTCTGCAATAAATGCTATTACAAAGTAAAATATAAAAAACAGGATGGTTTTAATTTCGGGTCTAATGTTTGTCATAAAGTTTAAAAATTATCTCATTATCAAATTGACACATTATCAAATTTACAATTGAATCTGCCTGTCAATCTGCTGATCTAACGAAATAAAAGTCTCCGTTCTTGAAACTCCTTCAATAGCCTGAATTTTGGTATTCAATAGCTGCATCAAATGTTCGTTGTCGCGACAAATGATTTTAATCAAAACCGACCAATTTCCGGTGGTATAATGACATTCTAAAACTTCAGGAATTTTTTTTAAATCTTTTACGGCTTCAGAGTTTCTCGAAGCTTTGTCCAGATAAACGCCAATAAACGCCATGGTATTATAACCTAAAACTTTTGGATTTACAGTAAACTTAGAGCCGGAAATAACGCCAGATTGCTCCAGTTTTTTCAAGCGCTGATGAATTGCAGCTCCGGAAATGCCTATTTTGTTAGCAATTTGTAAAATAGGTTTTCGGGCATCGTCCATTAAGTAACGAAGGATTTCTTTGTCGATACCGTCAATTTCGATTAAAAGGGAGTTGATTTTCATAGTTGTGGTTTGAAACTTATTTTGATGATTTGGTTTATAATAGAAATCAAATTTAGGAATAAAACTTTAAAATATTTGAAAAATCAAGATTTGAATTATTTTACTCAGCGTTGAGTTTTTTTTCTTTTTTTTACCATTAAGAGATTAAGAAAGTAAAGAGAAGTTCTTAAAATGTTAAATTTAAATAAAGACAGAAGAGAACTTTGACAAATGTTTAAGTTCAAAGTTATTATGCGCATTTTTGTCATCCCGAGGAACGAGGGATTTCCGCAAGAAACTCCGTAAAGTAAGTTGTCTATCTTTGTCGAGCTAGTCGCGGAGATCCCTCGTTCCGGATGACAATGATTGTGTTTAGATACTTAAAATCCAAAGTGATTTAAAATAAAAAATTCCAAATCTCAACGGTAAAGTTGAAATTTGGAATTTAAAAATATTATAATTTAAAAAAAGGATTATTTTCCTTTGTTTGCTTCTGCGATGTATTTTTCTAAAGCCATTGTCATAGAAGGAGTTTCAGGAGTTGGAGCAAGAATATCGATTCTTAAACCGTGGTCAAGAGCTTCTTTTTGAGTTGTGCTTCCAAAAACTGCGATTCTGGTATCGTTTTGCTTAAAGTCCGGGAAGTTTTTAAACAATGATTTTATTCCGGTTGGACTAAAAAATGCTAAAACATCATAATAAACATCTGCAAGGTCAGATAAGTCGCTCATTACCGTTTTGTAAAAAACAGCTTGTGCCCAGTCTACTTTTAGATTGTTTAACGTTATAGGAGCATCGGCATTCAATTGGTCAGATGCCGGAAGCAGGAATTTTTCGTCTTTGTATTTTTTGATAAGAGGTGATAAGTCTGCAAAATCTTTTGCTCCAACGTAAATCTTACGTTTTCTATACACGACATACTTTTGCAGGTAAAATGCAACAGCTTCAGATTGGCAGAAATATTTCAATCCTTCAGGGACTTTATAACGCATCTCATCAGCTACTCTAAAAAAATGATCCACCGCATTACGGCTTGTCAAAATTATAGCAGTATAATGATTAAGGTCGATTTTTTGTAATCGAATCTCTTTTGCATTAACCCCTTCCACATGAATAAATGGTCTGAAATCAATTTTTATTTTGTGTTTTTGTTGGAGCTCAAAGTAAGGAGAATTTTCCACTTTAGGTTCAGGCTGTGACACCAAAATTGTTTTCACTTTCATATTATAAACATTTTCTAAGCACTCCCTTTTGTAATCCAATAATAAAGAAAATAATAAGGTGCTATTTCAAGAGCGCAAAGATATAAAATAAAATAAAATAACTTGCTGATTATTACGTTTTGATATGTTTTTATTGAAATAAAATAGGAGTAGAGGCTGATACATAGCGAAATACCTATGATTGCAAGCGGTATAATTTTAGGAATATTGTCATAATAAAATAAAATAGCATTAATAGGAAGCACTAAAACGCCAATATAAGTTCTGTAAGTAACTTTTTGTAAGTTAAAAAGGTCGGCAAACTCATCGATGTTGAATGAAGTTGCAATGATTTTTTCGATTAAAAACTTCGCCAAAATAAAATAAAGCAGCAATGTAGCGATCTGAATAAACAAAATCCAGTCGGTTTTTAAAATACTATAAGTTCCCGTTTTAGGATCTTCTGAAAAAATATGCATGGTCAACTGAATGAAAAAAGCATACGAAATAACCTGAACAAAAAACAAACCAACCGTAAAACTGCTTTTTAGGTGGTTGTTGTCGCGATATATTTTTGCGTATTTGTCTGAAAAAATAAGCTTGCTAAATTCGCTAAATCTAGTTTCATATGCTGATTTAGTAATAGCCACAACAGCAAAGGTCAACACAAATAAAAGTGTCGCCCAGTCTTTGTTTTCGATAATTCGAGGGTGAAGTTGTTCAATCATAACGACACAAAATTAGTAATTTTTTGTATCAATACTTTTATTATATATTTATTATGAATCAAATGCTATAAAAAGTTTACTTTTGCGGTGAAATTTACGCAGAAAAATGAATGATTGTATTGTCATAATCCCCACTTACAACGAAATCGAAAATATTGAAAGTATAGTAAGAGCTGTACTCTCGCAACACAAACCTTTTCATCTTTTGATTATTGATGATAATTCGCCGGATTTTACGGCCAATAAGGTAATTGCGTTGCAGGAAGAATTTCCTGATAGGTTGTTTTTAGAAAAAAGAGCCAAAAAATCAGGTTTAGGAACTGCTTATGTTCACGGTTTCAAATGGGCTTTGGAGCGCAAGTACGATTACATTTTTGAGATGGACGCTGATTTTTCTCATAACCCCAATGATCTTGAAAAATTATTTGATGCTTGCCATTTTGGCGGAGCGGATCTGGCTATTGGTTCCCGTTATGTAACAGGCGTAAACGTTGTAAACTGGCCACTAAGTCGTGTTTTAATGTCTTATTTTGCCTCTGTTTACGTGAAGTTTATTACCGGAATGAAAATACATGATGCTACGGCAGGTTTTGTTTGTTATAAAAGAGAAGTGCTGGAAAAAATCAATCTTAACAAAATAAAATTTGTGGGTTATGCTTTTCAGATCGAAATGAAATACAGGACATATTGTGCCAAATTTCAAATTACCGAAGTTCCTATTATCTTTACAGACAGAACAAAAGGAGTTTCGAAAATGAGCAATGCCATTATCAAAGAAGCTATTTTGGGTGTAATTTCCCTTAGATTAAAAAAATTAATCAATACATTATAATACCACGGTGATGAATAAGATTTTAATAAAGAATGCCAGAATAGTAAACGAAGGATCTATTTTTGAAGGTGATGTCTTGATTGAGAACGACTTAATTGTTGAAGTTGCAGATAGTATTAGCTTAAAAACATCCGATTGTAAAGTAATAGATGCCGAAGGAAGTTATTTAATTCCGGGTGCTATTGATGATCAGGTGCATTTTAGAGAGCCTGGGTTAACACATAAAGGGGATATCGAATCAGAATCAAGAGCTGCGGTTGCGGGAGGAATAACTTCATTCATCGAACAGCCTAATACTGTTCCTAATGCGGTTACTCAAGAAATTTTAGAAGATAAATATCAAATTGCTGCCGTAAAATCATTTGCGAATTATTCGTTTATGATGGGGGCAACCAATGATAACCTGGAAGAAGTTTTGAAAACCAATCCGAAAAATGTTGCGGGAATTAAGATTTTCTTAGGTTCATCTACCGGAAATATGTTGGTGGATAACGAAGCGACTTTAGAAAAGATATTCTCAAGCACGCCAATGTTAATTGCTGTGCATTGTGAAGACGAAACTACGATTCAGAATAATCTTGCCGCTTTTAAAGAACAATATGGAGATGATGTTCCCGTAACGGCGCACCATTTGATTCGTAGTGCAGAGGCTTGTTATATTTCATCATCAAAAGCTGTGGCGCTGGCAAAGAAAACCGGGGCTCGTTTGCATATTTTTCACCTTTCGACTGCGAAAGAGATGGAGTTGTTTACCAATAAAATTCCATTAGAAGATAAAAAAATTACCGCTGAGGTATGTGTACATCATCTTTGGTTTACCGATGAGGATTATAAAACAAAAGGAAATTTCATCAAATGGAACCCTGCTGTAAAAACGGCTCAGGACAGAGCAGAGCTTTGGAAAGCCTTAAATGATGGCCGTATTGATGTAATTGCTACAGATCATGCGCCGCATACTAAAGAAGAAAAAATGCAATCGTATCTAAATGCGCCTTCTGGAGGTCCGCTTGTGCAACATGCTGTTGTAGCAATGTTCGAAGCGCATCATCAGGGGAAAATTACTGTAGAGAAAATTGTAGAGAAAATGTGCCACAATCCGGCTAAAATTTTCAAAATCGAAAAAAGAGGCTTTATAAAAGAAGGTTATTTTGCTGATTTGGTTATTGTGAATCCAAGTTTGCCATGGAGCGTAAAACCAGAAAATATTTTAGCAAAATGCGGTTGGTCGCCTTTCGAAAATTATACTTTTAAATCGAGAATTACCCACACTTTCGTGAATGGTGAACTGGTTTATAATAATTTTAAAGTAAAAGACCTTCGCAACGGAAAAAGATTATTGTTTGACAGATAAAAAGCTGAAATGAAAAATTGTATAATAATAGTATTGGTTTTGTTTCTTTCTGTAAGTTGTAAAAAAGAGTTGGTCAAACAGCCTGCAAAACTTATACAGAAAGAAAAGATGATTGATATTATGTATGATTTGTCTCTTTTGGATGCAATGAAATATCAAAATCCGATCTCATTAGACTCAGTTGAAACAGATCCTGTAAAGTTTATTTTGAAAAAGTATAAAGTTGACAGTTTGCAGTTTGCACAAAGCAATATGTATTATGCAACTGACTATGAAGCGTACAAGGAAATGTTTGATGAAATTGGAAAGCGTTTGTCTGTCAATCAAAGAGCTACAGATTCGATTGTGAAAATCGAAGACAAAAAAGCGGCTAAAGACAAGAAAAAGAAAGAAAAAGATTCTATTAAAGAAGCAGTGAAGAAACCTGTGAAGCAGCAGGCAACTATAGATTCTATAAAACAATTAATACAGTTAAGAAAAAAGAGATAGTCTTATAACTTCGAAACTTCTTTTATGTATTGATGTACATCTAAAAAAACCGTTCCCAGAGCGGTTTTTATTTTTTCATTGGAGTACAAATTCTTAGAATAAGAAGCTTTTGCAGTTGCTTTGGTAATACTTCTTTTTTGAAAAAATAAAGTTGAAAACACCGCATCCGCAATCCATAGAAAATTCATTAATAATGGCTTAGCATGAGTACTAGGTCTTTTTACTTTTAAAGTATCTGCAATTGTGTGCAGTATGTCTTTAAAAACAATATTATCGGCGATTAAAGTAAAACGTTCGTTTTTGATGTCGCTTTTCATTAATTCATTTGCAATTCGTACGACATCATTGATAGTGATAAAGCCAGTGCTTCCAAGAGTGTAAAATGAAAGCCCGTTCGCTACTTTTCGGTACAATTCGACACTTCCTTCATCAAAAATTTTTGTTGCTGCAATTGGGCCTAAAATCACACCTGGATTTATGATAATAATATCTAAACCTTCCTGAAGTGCACGCCAAACTTCCATTTCGGCACCATATTTAGAAATCGCATAATCGCTGTGGGGTTTCTCAGGATTCCATTCTGTTTCTTCGGTAATATAGGTTTCGTGCGGTGCTATGTCTCCTAAAGCGGCAATGGAACTTACAAAACAAAATTTCTTGACTTCTTTGGCAATAGAAAAATTAACCATATTGGCTGTTCCTTCGATATTGGTTTTTCGTAGTGATTCTTCGTCTTTAGGGTCAAAGGATATTAATGCGGCTGAATGATAAACGTAGTCAATACCAATAAAAGCAGTTTCTAATGAAGGAACATCAAGAATATCGGCTTCAAGCCAATGGATCTTTTCGAATAAATCGCCTTTATTATACAATTCAAAAACTGATTTTGTTTTTTGAATGTTGTTTAGGTTTCGATAAATCGCCCTTACATTTTCTCCATTTTCAATTAAATGAAGTAATAAATGTGCGCCAACTAAACCCGTTCCTCCAGTTACTAATACCATTTTGTAAATATACCGATTTTGTTACAAAAGCACAAAAGTTTTGCCACGAAGGCACAAAGGCACAAAGTTTTTTTGTTTTTTTATTTGCATCAAAATCACGAAGTTTTTATTTATTCTTTGTGTCTTAGTGCCTTTGTGGCAAATTACATTGTAATTGTTTTTTGATATTGAGATTGACATTGATTACATTTGCACAAATTATTTTAAAAATGAAGAATCTAGTTGAAGAATTAAAGTGGCGCGGATTATATCATGATAGCATGCCAGGAACGGAAGAACAATTGCTTAAAGAGGTAACAACGGCATATATAGGTTTTGATCCAACGGCAGATTCGCTACATATTGGTAGTATGGTTCAGATTATTTTATTGGTTCACTTAAACAGAACCGGTCATAAAGCGATCGCCCTGGTTGGTGGTGCAACCGGAATGATTGGTGACCCATCTGGTAAATCTGACGAAAGAAATTTGCTGAACGAAGAAACTTTGGCTAAAAACGTTGCAGGAATAAAAAGTGTTTTGTCTCGTTTCTTAGATTTTAATTCAAAAGAAGAAAATGCTCCTGTTATGGTAAACAACTATGACTGGATGAAAGAATTCTCGTTTATTGATTTTGCACGTGAAGTTGGAAAACGTATCACGGTAAATTACATGATGGCGAAGGATTCAGTAAAAAAGAGATTTGCCGGAGAAGGCGAAGGAATGTCTTTTACAGAGTTTACTTATCAATTAATTCAGGGTTACGATTTTTATCATTTATATAAAAACAACAATTGCGTTTTGCAAATGGGAGGTTCTGACCAATGGGGAAATATCACCACAGGTACAGAATTAGTGCGCAGAATGGGAGGAGAAAATGCAAAAGCTTTTGCTCTTACAACTCCATTAATAACAAAAGCAGACGGATCTAAATTTGGTAAATCTGAAGGTGGAAATGTTTGGCTGGATGCTGATAAAACTTCGGTATATAAATTTTACCAATTTTGGGTAAATTCAACAGATGTTGATGCTGAAAAATACATTAAAATCTTTACTTTTTTAGATAAAGAAACGATTGATGCTTTGATCGAAGAGCATAAAACAGCTCCGCATTTAAGAGTTTTACAAAAGAAACTGGCTGAAGAAATTACGATTTTTGTTCACTCTGAAGAAGAATTAGAAAAAGCAATTCAGGCTTCGAATATTTTGTTCGGAAATTCTACTGCAGACGATCTGAAGAAATTGGATGAAACAACTTTTTTAGAAGTTTTTGACGGAGTTCCTCAAGCTGAAATCGCAAAAGCTGATTTAGAAAACGGATTGGATATTGTTACTGTTTTAAATGAAAAAACAGGTTTCTTTAAATCAAACGGAGAAGCTAGACGTGCACTAACAGCAAACTCAATCTCAGTAAACAGAGAGAAAATAAAAGAAGATTTTGTATTGACGACAAATGATTTAATTAATAATCAGTTTGTGTTGTTGCAAAGTGGGAAGAAGAATTATTTTGTTATAAGAGTGGTTTAATTCTCATTCAGAACTTTTAGTTAAAGAATAAAAAAGCATCAGCCGCGGCTAATGCTTTTTTATTTAAGAATATTATTATTTAACAACTTTTCGTGTCTCGTCTTTAGATTTAATGATATAAATGCCTTTTTTTAATGAATCTAATGATTTGTTTTCTTCTTCTATAGAGTTAACTTTTTTGGTTAAAACTTTTTGTCCTTCAAAATTATAAACATTTATCAAATATGGCTCAATAGGTAGATCAGCCTCGAGTGAAGCTGGAGCTACTTTTGCAAAAGGATTATAAAAAGTGATAGGAATAACTGTTACATTGTTATTCTCGTTTGATTCTGTAATTGTTTTAGAATCGTCAACAACCATTAAAATATTCCAATTTCCGTTTAGTGCCGTTCCAATATTACCAAAATTAGAAGGAAATATACTGCCACCTGATATTACAGATAATTCTCCTGGATTAATGGCATTGAATTTTATATTGCTTCCATTTGATTTTATATCGCCTGTGTCAAGGGTGCTGTTCGAGGATAAATAATAGGTGACATTTGTTTGAGTTGAAATTGCGTTTCCTGCATTTTTAACTGCTAATAATGATATGTTAAATATTCCCGATTGATTATTTATTCTGTGTCTTTTGCTTCCTAAATTGCTTAATATTGAGCTGCAGTCGAAGCAGTCACTATATATAATTGTACTATTTGAATCAATAGTTAAATCTGGTTTTCCAGTTGTTGGAGGTGTGGTTGGGGGTGTTGTTGGAGGTGTAGGAGTTGTGCTAGGTGTACCGTCTTGTACAATAATTTGTGATGATGTGGATATTATGTTATTGTAAGAATTAAAATCTTCACTATTTGTTACTTTCATGGTTAAATAATATTTACCGTTACTAACGTTGGAAGGGATAGTGAAAAATGAAGTAAATGTAGAATTGCTAAAATAATTTGTTTGTTCTGCACTCAAACCATCAGTAAATACTTTTATGTCGTTTGAGTTGACAAAATTTCTACTTTGAGAAAGATAAAATGTCAATCCAGTAGTTCCGTTTTGAACACTAGTTCCTATTTGAGACATAGAATACGTCATTATTTTTTTTGTTCCACGATAAGAATTATTATAATTATCAAGTGAAATCGATGCAGCTTTTATATCTGGTTTTGAACAGTTAAATGAAAATAAAGAAAAAAGAGAATTACTATCTGTGGAGTCTAATTGATATTCACTGTCTCCTGCTTCTAGATCAGATGCGGTAATTAAATAATAATTAGGACCTTTTCCAAAATCCATATAATATACATCACCCTTGTTTAAAGGCTTTTCGATTTTAATATTTACTTTTTCTCTAAGAGTGTTTACACTTAAATTTGAACAAAAATTATTTTGAGCTTCCTGCACGGTTGAGCCTAATAAGATTGGTCTGATGTATTTCCATGATAGAGCATTGCATAAATCTGGAATCAGTTCAAAATTCGCTGGCTCATCTATTTCAGTTCCTCTGTCAAGATAATAATCAACAGCGTAAAGTACTCTGTAATATCTTGATCCTAAGGTTGATCCTTGAATAAGGTCTGATTTGTAAATTTTACCTACTTCTAATTTAAAACTTTGATATAGATTCACATCTCTATTTGGTCCAACTGTTACAGTTTGTGTGCATCCAGCAGAAATAGCTATTTCAATATTTGGACCTAAATCTTCCAAAGTGTGAAATTTGTAAGTTTGAGACCAGCTTGTAAAACCTATAAAAACAAGCACTAGTAAAGTAATTTTTTTCATATTTTTCATATTTAAAATGTTACTTTAAAAGTATGTTTTAAATATAAATATAGTATTTTTTCTACATTAACGATAGGTTATTAAATTACGTATATTCTTACGAATCTAAAATAGAAATGAAAGTAGATAGTTAGAAATGGTATTTATAAAACCATCAAATTACAACCACGAATATCCGAATTATCGAAACGTCCCAATACCTCGAAAGAGTTGTTGGGATTTTTTTTGCCTAAATCCTGCGTAGCGATAAAGGAACATGAGTTGATGTTGGCCAAATCAATAACGTTTATTCCGCCGGTTTTTCCATCTTTCACGTAAGTGAGAGCATCTTCGGGATCGCGAACTAAAATGTGCATCCATGACGGACATTCAAATACGCCTTCGCCTAAAGAATACGCTTGTCCCAGAAGTTCGGTCATTCCGTATTCTGAGTGAATTGCCGAAACGCCAAAACCTTTACAAAGTATCTCGTGTAATTCTTCGCGGATCATTTCTTTACGTCTGCCTTTCATTCCTCCGGTTTCCATAATTATCGTGTTTTGAAGCTTGAATTGATGCTTTTCAATCAAATCCAGTAATGCGTAAGTAACTCCAATTAAAATTACATTTTGACCGGATTCGTCAAGAGCGGTTAGTTTTTTTATTAAGTCGTCGTGATTGTGTAAATAAAACCCGCTTTCAGGCTGATTGGATAGTTTTATTAGGTCTTCGACCATATAAATTAACGAAGATCCATCGCGCTCCAGATAAGATGGTAAAAGGGCTAAAACTACGTAATCTTCGATGTTGCCGTAAAACTGCGAAAAACCATTGCGATAACTTTCCTCATATAAGGAAACATCGGTCACGATATGTCGGCTTGTAATCATTCCGGTTGTTCCGCTGCTGGTAAAAGTAACCTGCGCCGGATCATTATTAGAAACTACATCATGGCTCTTGAAAAACTGAATAGGTAAAAAGGGAATTTGCTTAAGTGATTTTACCTGCTGTGGATTTACTTTTAAAAAATCACAGAAATCACGATATACAACGTTATTCTCATGTTGAAAACGAAACACTTTTAAAGCTATCTTTTCAAATTGTTTCTGACTCGAAATCGTAAATATATCGTTGGCTGTAATCAAAACTTTTTTTTTGCAAAGGTAAGTATAATTGTAAATAGTTTTCAGTTTTCAGTCCCGGTTTTCAGTCCGGTTTTTCTCAGCGGTTTTAATAATATATTTATGGTCAAAGTTTGAAAACGGAAAACGGCAACTGAATACCATAAAAAAAGCTCCAATGAAAATTGGAGCTTTTTTATAATTTATCGAATGATGAGTTTTCTGGTTGCAGAAGCATTTTCTTCGCTTATTTTAATAATGTAAACGCCGGGTACAAGATCTGAAACGTTTAATTCTTTTGAACTTAAATGTGTTTGAAGTACTTTTTTTCCTAAAACATCAAAAATGATAATTTCTTTTTCCAAATCATTTTTCGAAGAAATATATACTTTTCCATTTTTTACTGGATTAGGGTACAAGCTTAACCCCTCAATGGTAGTAGACTCTTGAGGTTTTGGTAATTGCTTACTGTCTTGTGCCGAGACACTAAGAGTAAAGAAAAAAGCCAATAAGAATGTAATATAAAAGTAGTTTTTTGCCATCGCGTTATTTTGATTACCGTAAATATACAAAAAAAATTACAAAAATTACGCCAAAAAAAAACACCCTAAAAATTTAGGATGTTTTTAACATTTTATATGTGAAGAAATTATAGTTTCGCTAATAGATTTACACCATCAACTGTAGCCCATGCACCTCCAGTTAATACAGCTCCTGTAGCAGTAGTACTAACTGTCCAGTTTGTTGCAGGAACAAAACTAGCTGCAGTTACTGTGAAAGAAGCAGGTACTCCTGAAATGAAAGTAAGAGGAGAGTTAGTAATTTTCACGTTAGTTAATTTGATTTTACCAGCAGCAACTTGGTGATCATAAGTAGCTTTGTCTAATATTTGAATCACACCACCTTCGTAAGCTTTTGGAGTAGTTTGGCTAACATAACCATCTATTACGATGTTGTTATAATCACCATTTCCTTCTTTTTTAAATTGGATAGCGTCCAATTGAATTTCGTTTTGTGCTTCTGTAGTTGTACCAGCAGCTCTTCTAAGAGTGATACCATTAACTTTTGGCCAGAATGCATTGTCAACACTTTTAGCTTCTACTTCGATACCGTAGTTAGCAACACCAGTTTGGTATGCATACCAGTTTGAGTTTTCTTGACCTCTCCATCCGTCTTGCCAGTCAAAAGAGTCATCAGTATTACCGTAAGATATTGAGTTTGTTAAGCTTGCTGTTCCTCCGTAAAATTCAAAACCGTCATCATTACCTTTGTAAGCAACTAAGTGATCTAATACAGTTCCTGATCCAACAGAGTAGAATGAGAATCCGTTATTTTCTTTACTGTTACTTGTAATTACTTGTCCAGCATATTCAACTCTTACATATTTCAATGAACCACCATTGTGTGCTGCATTTGAACCACCGTATGTTAAGTTTAAACCGTCTTCTGAAACTGCTGTTTGTGGAGCAGGAGCAGTTGCTGAGTTTACAATTGGAGCATCTCCGTACATAATGATACCAGCCCAAGAACCACCTACTTTTGATTTCTCAGTAAAAACGATTGGAGCGTCTGCTGTACCGTTAGCAATTAGCTTTCCTCCTTTTAATATAATAAGACCATTTTCTCCTGTAGATTTGTCAGCAGTAATTGTAGAACCAGCTTCGAAAGTAAGAGTTACACCTTCGCTAACTTTAACCATTCCTTTTAATGTATAGTTACCGTATGCGTAAGTTTTATTTGCTGTAATGTTTGCAGAGATTTCTCCTGTTACTGGTTGTTTTACCGGTGCTTCGTTATTGTCGTCACTTGATGAGCATCCTGTAAAGATACTTCCTAAAACTGCTAAGCAGAATACTAATTTTTTCATAAGTTTTGTGTTTGTTTTATTTATTTCAATCTTCCACAAATTTAACCTGAGTCTCTTTTAATCTATTTAAGACAATGTTATCAAATCAACACCTGCTCTTTAAGTTTGTGTTTGGTAATTGTTAAGTGTTATTTTAAAATGTGTAAGATATGTTCATAGAGAAACCAACTCCTTTTTTGTATTCTCTTACTGTTAAATCGGTTTCAGTTATTTCGATTCTGCTCTTGTCACCCATTTGTATTTGATAAGCCGGGTTTAATATGTTGTCTATAGAAAGTTTAACATCAAATTTGTCTGAAATTTTGTTTTGCCAGATAAAATCAAGTTTACCAAACGGCATTTCGTAATAGTTATCTAATCCATTTGTACCTACAGCATAGATTCTTTTGCTATAAAGATTGTAAACCATAGTCATAGAGCTTTTCCATTTTTCACTAAATTCAGAATCGTATCTAAGATCAGCATTTAAGATCCAAGGAGAGGCTCCTTGTAGTTTTCTCGATGGATTGTCATCAACTGCAATTGTTTCAGGATTGTTTACTCCATTTTCAAAAGTTTTTTCGATAGTTACTTTTGTATCCATTAATGCTGCATTAGCACCTAAAGAGAAATTAGATAATGATTTTGAAATTCTTTCTAACTGAAATAAGAATTCGAATTCAGCACCGTATAGTAAAGCTTTGTTGGAGTTACCGTATGTTATAATTTGTCCACCACTTCCTGCTGAGTTTGTAAATAATCTCTCGATAGGATTATCTATCATTTTAGTGAAAATTGTAGCAGAAATTAATTCCTTACTTGTTGGGAACAATTCGTATTTTAAATCAAAATTATAGTTAGCACTATTGGTCAAAAATTCATTACCTCTTTCGATAGTACCGTCCGGATTTACAAACTCAAGAGGGTAAGACTCCATAATTACAGGTCGCGTAATTGTTTTTGAAGCTGCAAATCTTAAGTTTGAATTTTCATTTATAATATATTTTGTATTTACAGATGGCAAAATATCTGTTTTATCAGTAGTTATTATTTGATATGGATCTTCAAAACTTCCTGTTGACTTGTATTTTGTTTCTCTATGAGTCTGTTCAACTCTCGCACCTACATTTAATTCAAATTTTTCAGATAATTTTAAGGCTAAATCCAAGTATCCAGCGTTAATAAACTCTTCTAACATTGCTTTGTAAGTTGAGTTTGTTCCTTCTCTATAAGTGAAATTGTCATTTAAAATTTCATTCTTTAAAGTGGCATCAGGAGTATTAGTTGGGAAAGTAGCACTATTTGAGTTTAGATTTTGCGATACTAAAAATCTAAATTCAGATCCCATTTTGTTCATATAACCACTATATCCCGCTGTAAGTTTGTGTGATTTGCTTAGATCTTCATTTCCAAATTTCCAACCGTATTCTAGTAAACCAGAGATGTGTTGGTCACCTTTAAAATCAAGATATTGTCTGGTTATACTGTTTCCGGTATAGGATATTGACGTTGTGTTGTCATCCATTTGAATACCCTTGAAAGATTTTCTGTCAGGAAGTTCGTATTGTGTTGTAGAGAATGAGATACCAGATTTTATGGTGTGTCTTTCATCTTCGGTTATTTTATAATTACCAAACAATTGTGTATTAAAAAAAGCAGACTCTTGCAATTGATTCATTCTTATAAAACCATTTGTTTGGGCTGCATTAGAATTTGTATAACCCAACTGATCTTGTATCAAATTTTCTGTTGATTTTAAATAGATAGTGTTTGATGTAAGAGAAAGTCTTTTTGTTTTATAGGTTAAACCTAATAATGCAGATGAGTTTGTAATAAATTTATACTGTGTTGTATTTAAATCGTTATCATAATTTCCTTGTGCAGTATTGAAAATTCTATCGGCACCACTTCTAATTTGATATTTATTATCATAGTTAAGTGATATTAAATATTGAAATACGTTTTGTTTTTTACCTATGTTGAATTTTTCTGAATGAGTAACTCCAAAACTTGTATTTAAAGGAGCTACATCGCTTTTAACATCAAACCCTGAACCAAATCCGTTTGCAGCCTGGTCTGTAGTTAACGTTTGGTTACTAGGAGTTTTAGTCAAGGCAGACGGTAAATCTCTTTCGTTCCCTGAAAACCCGAAAAAATCAGATGTTGAAGTTGCATCCTGGGAAATAAGGAATTTCTTTAGGTTATTATTTACAGTGTAGCCAGCTCCAAAATTAATTTTCGTTTGACTTTTTCCAGTAGCAGTTGTTATGATATTAAAAGTCGCTCCGGCAAAATCACCGTATAAATTAGTATTGAAAGTTTTGTACGTTTCTAAAACACTTACAATATCAGTTGGAAAAATGTCTAAAGGAATGATTTTTTTAAATGGATTGTTTGATGGAACAGCCAAATCATTAATTAAAAGGCTGTTGTAACGATCCTCTAATCCTCTTACGAATAATCCTCTTCCGTCTACTTTGGTGATTCCGGTTATTTTAGTCAAACCTTCCTCAACATCGCTAACGCCCTTTCTTGACATTTCCTGCGCACCAATACTTTGTTTAATAACAACAGCATTTTTTTGGTCTAATAATAAGGCTGTTTCTTTTTCTTTGCTTGCAGTAGATTTTACTACAACATCTTTTAGCGTATAACCCCCAGATGAAAGTACCTGATTTACAGTAATAGTTTCATTTGCTTTAACAGTTACTGGCTGTTCTGCAGATTCATATCCAACGAAACTAAAAATAACGATATAATTTCCCGGATTTAAGTTCAACGAATATTTTCCGTCAATGTCAGTGTTCGCACTTGTTGTAGTCCCTTTTACTAAAACATTTGCGAAAGGTAAAGGTTGATTGTTGGTTTCTTTGTCGGTTAATACACCAGAAATCGTACCTTTGTTTTGAGCGATCGAAATCGTACAAATAAAGAATGTGATAAATAGAAATTTTAAATTGAATTTCATTTTTGTGTTGTGTTTGATTTATTTTTGTGCAAAGAAAGAAACGCTGTGTAAAGTTCATGTTAGGCACTTGTTATGTTTTTGTGTCTTGTAGATTATCAAATTGTTACCAGATTAAATTACCGTTAACCGCAATTTTTAACGGTTATTTTGTTAGTATATTTACGCTGTGAAATAAAAAACATCGAATGTTTAACGAAGAAAATTTGATGTAAAAATCTCAATTTTTGCTATTTATGAAAAAAACACAAACCAAGATTTTATTAGTTGACGATGAACCAGATATCTTAGAAATCGTTGGCTATAACCTTGCTCAGGAAGGCTACCAGATTGTTACGGCTTCAAATGGAAAAGAAGCAATAGCAAAGGCTCAGAAAGAATTACCGGACCTAATTATTATGGATGTAATGATGGCCGAAATGGATGGAATGGAAGCTTGCGAACACATTAGAAAAATCCCTGAATTAAATAATGTTATCATAACATTCTTAACTGCCAGAAGCGAAGATTACTCACAAGTTGCTGGTTTTGATGCAGGTGCAGATGACTATATTACCAAACCAATAAAACCAAAATTATTGGTGAGCAAAGTAAAGGCTTTGTTAAGAAGGTTAAAAGAACAAGAAGTTGTTAGTGATACCTTAAATGTCGGCGGAATCGAGATTAACCGTGAAGAATATAAGATCATAAAAGGCAATGTAGAAATTGCTTTACCAAGAAAAGAATTCGAATTATTTTATTTATTGGCTTCAAAACCCGGAAAAGTTTTTAAAAGAGACGAAATTCTGGATAAAGTTTGGGGTAATGAAGTGGTAGTAGGAGGAAGAACAATCGATGTTCACATCAGAAAATTACGCGAAAAAATAGGCGAAGATCTTTTTAAAACCATAAAAGGTGTTGGTTACAAATTTGAAGTCTAGACATTCAATAAATATTTGAACCATATAAGTTATATAAGTTCATTTAAATTAGTACAACATACTTTTCGAATCAAAGGTTATCTTTGTCAAAGTTCAAAACTTTGACAAAGATTTCTTTTTTTAAGTTCTTAATGTAATCATACAATTGCGCTTTACTTTAAATGAACTTATATAACTTATATGGTAAAAATATAATCTCTTAATGGTTCAATAATCTCAATGAAAATTAATTTTAAAAAAACATACAAATTTGCTGTAAAGTCAGCATTATATATCAGTCTTTTCGGAACAGGATTTGTGCTGATCCTGATGAATTTATTTTATAAAAATCAGCTAAAACATCAGGTGGCATTTGGAATCGTTTTCATTATTTCGATTTATATTTTCTCCTTTTTGGTCTTGCAATATCGTGTAGAACGCTTTATTTACAGACGAGTAAAGAAAATCTACGATGAGGTTTCTTTATTAGAATCAACAACACTAATAAATCAACCCATAACTACTGATATGGAAACGCTTTCGCGTGAAGTAAAAAAGTTTGCTACCGATAAAAAACTCGAAATCGAAATGCTGGAAATTCGTGAACAATACCGTAGAGAGTTTTTAGGAAATGTTTCGCACGAACTTAAAACGCCTTTGTTTACGGTTCAGGGTTATGTTTCGACTTTACTGGATGGAGCAATGGATGATAAAACCATTAGAAAGAAATATTTGAAACGTGCCGAAAAAGGAGTTGAACGTCTCATCTATATAGTGGAAGATTTAGACATGATTACCAAACTCGAGTCAGGAGACCTGGATTTGAATATGACTGATTTTAATATTGTTGAACTTATTCAGAATGTCTTTGATTTGTTGGAAATGAAAGCTGACAAAAAGAAAATCAAACTGGCTTTTGAAAGCAAAAATGTACAATCGGTTATTGTGCGTGGTGATCAGGACAGGATTCAGCAAGTTTTAGAAAACCTGCTTGTTAATTCTATTAAATATGGTAAAGACGGAGGTTTAACCGAAGTTGGTGTTGTAAACTTAACCAAGAAAAAGGTCTTAATCCGAATTAGTGATAACGGAGAAGGAGTAGAGAAACAAAATATCCCAAGACTTTTCGAGCGTTTTTACAGAGTAGATAAAAGCGGAACCCGCTCAGAGGGTGGTTCTGGTCTTGGATTAGCCATAGTAAAACATATTATCGAAGCGCATAAAGAGAAAGTATACGTCGAAAGTGAATTCGGAATTGGTTCTGAATTTTCTTTTACACTCGAAAAAGCACATAAAACAGTAAAAGCGGAAGTTAAATAATTGTGATCTGATTTTTGTTAAGTGCCGCAAAACATGGGATTTTAACAATTAACTAAACTACGCCAAAACTTCGTAACATTAAATTTTTATTATAGTAACATCTTGTTAATGATTTCTTAACATAGGTGAGTCATCTTTGCACCTTGAAATTAAGGGAATTAGAGAAAGGATGATAAAAAGAAAAATTTTAGCCGTTTTGTTACTCATAACTTGCGCATCAAATGCACAAGAATTAAATAAACAGGATGTAAAAAACGAAGTAATGCGTATTTTAGATTCTATTAATAAAGCGAAACTTCCGGATACCAAATCCGGAGTTAGTAGCGAAGAACATTGGTACGACAGGATTTCCTTAAGAGGATATGCTCAAATACGATACAATGGACTTTTTTCTACAAATGATAAAGTTTCCTGCGATCAATGTGATAAATCCTGGGGAACAACTTCTACAGATCCTGATGCAAAAGCCAACAACGGACTTTTTATTCGTCGTGCGCGTTTGGTATTTTCAGGCCAGGTTCACCCCAATGTGTTTTTCTATTTCCAACCTGATTTTGCGAGTTCGCCAAGTACAGGAATTCAGAATTTTGTTCAGATTAGGGATTTGTATTTTGACCTTTCTTTTGATAAGAAAAAGGAATATCGCGTACGTGTAGGACAAAGTAAGATTCCCTATGGTTTCGAGAATATGCAGTCCAGTTCGCAGCGTTTGGCATTAGATCGTAATGATGCGATGAACAGTGCTATACTAAACGAACGTGATTTGGGGTTGTTTTTTTATTGGGCTCCGGCCGAAATCAGGGAACGTTTTAATATGCTGGTAAAAGACGGTTATAAAGGTTCAGGCGATTTTGGAGTTTTTGCCTTTGGAGTTTATAATGGTCAAATTGCCAATAAACTGGATGGTAACAGAGATTTGAATGTGGTTGCAAGAGCAACGTATCCTTTTGTAATAGGCAGTCAGATTATAGAACCCGGAATTCAGGCTTATACCGGAAAATGGGCATTTACAGGCGAAATTTCACCGGGAGTAAAAGTAAATGATCCGCAATATGTAAAAGACCAGAGAGTGGGCGCAACTTTTGTTTTGTACCCAAGACCTTTCGGAATCCAGACAGAATATAATATAGGTACAGGCCCAAGATACAATACGGTAACCAATACAGTTGATGAAACCGATTTAAATGGCGGTTATGTATTGTTGAATTATAAATTAGATATCAAAAAACAGCATATTTATCCTTTTGCCAAATTTCAATATTATGACGGAGGAAAAAAATACGAAAAAGACGCTAGAAGTTATGTTGTTAGAGATTATGAAATTGGTATAGAATGGCAGCCTTTTAAAGCTTTTGAATTTACAGCAGAATACGTTATTGCCGACAGAACTTTTGAAGACAGCGTGCTGCCAATCAACCGTCAGCAAGGAAATTTGTTGCGATTACAAGCACAGTTTAATTTCTAAAACTAATCTTCGAAAACGGCAAATAACGAATCCCAGTCGATATCTTCGTTAAACTGAGTTAAACCTTTAAACGACTTTACTTTTGAAAGATCTTCAATCGTAAAGTCGTTTTGCATTGCATACGGTACCAGATTTTCTTCCTGAAGTTTTATCGCCAAATACTCTTGTTCATATTGCCCCGGAGTTGGTATAAAAAAGGCTTTTTTGCCTAGTTTAGCCAAATCCATTACTGTGGTATAACCGGAACGGCATAAAACAAAATCACTTTCATTAAAAGTTTGTTCCAGTTGTTTTGAGTTCATGAAATTGTAATACGTTACATTTCCAGCCTGCCATTTGGTTTGGGTTTTCTCAACAATGCCTTGTATAAAAACAACTTTGCCTTTATAATCAGCGACTTCTTTTTGTAATTTTTCGTCTAAATAAGTGCGTTGAGGTTCAGGACCGGACAAAATTACCATCAGGTCATATAATTTTGGAGTTTCCTTTTTGCGCATTCTGCTTAAAGGACCAATGTATTTTAAATTGAGGTGAGTAGTTTTAAGATGCCCCAGATCGCCGGTTAAATTTACCGCGTCATTAGTATCCGGAACCCAGCATTGATTGTATTTTTTTATAATGTATTGATGGCATTTACTCGTAAACCAGGTCGTATTTCCAGTCATGACATTCAATTGATGCGTCATAAACACAGATGGAATTTTTTTACTGAAAACACCCAATCGATTATCCGAGATAATGCCGTCAATTCCGTGTTTTTTGATCCAGCGGTTCACCATTTTTTTCTCGTCTAAAATAGCAACGATCATTTTAGGCAGGCTTTTAATCAATTTCCATTTAAAGTTTTTACCATTTTTAGCATATTCAATATGATAAGAAGGCAGCTCAAGTGTTTGTATGTACGGGAATTCTTTACGGAGTAACGCCAAAGCAACTCCATCAGAAGCTATAATTGGGATGAAATTTTTTTCCTGAAGCGCTTTTATAATGGGGATACACCTTGTGGCATGGCCAAGTCCCCAGTTTAATGGAGCAACTAAAATTGTTTTGTTCGCAGAATAGTCAATGCTCATAGTTTAACGCTTTTTAAAAACGAAGATAGAGAAATAAGCTTTTTGTGTTATTTCGTACATATTACTAAATTATTAACTCTGATTTAAGCTTCTAAGTTTCTAAGCCTCTAAGATGCTAAGTTTTTTGCTTGTTAAATAAAAAAACCGAACTGTAGTTCGGTTTTTCTATTAATCTTAGCGCCTTAGTAGATTAGCATCTCAGTATCTTTAACTAATCCTGAATATACGTTTTATTTCCGTTTTTATTAATGTAGTATTTACCGCCTTTTGGTCCCGTATATACTTTTTTACCATTGTATTCTCCCGTAACTTTATCCGCTACTTTTGGAGCTTTCTCTGTGGTTTCTTTTAATGTTTTAGTGGCTGTTTTTTTAGTAGCGGTAGCATCTTTCTTAGCTACAGTTGCTTTGGCATCGGCTTTTTTGGCATCAGCTTTAGCTCCATCTGCTGCTGCAGTTGCTTTTTTAGAAGCTTTAGTGGCATCGCTTTTTGCTTTAGCAGCTTCTTTGTCGGCTGCTTTTTTGGTTGCTGCAGTGCTTGCTGCCGAAGCATCAGTGGCTTCTTTGGCTGCTTTTTTTGCTTTAGTAGCTTCTTTTTTTGCATCTGATGCCGCTTTGTCAGCAGTTGCTTTTTTCTTTTTAGCAGCAGTTTCAGTTTTGCTTTTTGTGTCTTTTACAGCTGTTTCCTGAGCATAAAAATTAGAAGACAAAACCACCATAAAACAAAGTAATAATAATTTTTTCATAAGGTTACGGTTTTAAATTTCAATTAAAATTAATCAATTTATGAATACATTTTTCGTAAAGTGTTAAAAATAAGCGCGAAGCTGAATGTTGCCCGTATGAACAACCGCTGAAGTCTCAGCTTTTCGGCCTTGATAATTTAAATTTACATCCAGAAACTGTGTTATGTTTTTCTGTAAAAGCAATTTCCAGACTAAATTTTGTCCTTCCTGAAGTCCTTCCAGCATCTGAAAACCTACAGATGAAAATTCATTGCCGTTAAACTTGTTTTGATAAAAAGAAAATTCTCCATTCAGGGTGACCTTTTTCTCTCCCGCAAACGAAAAGGAAGTTCCAAGTCTGTTTTGCACTAAAGTTTCGAAATTCCCAATCTGGTTTTCTTTGTTTTGAAATTCATAAAAGAAATCTAAACTGGTATTTTTAGAAAACAAATAACTGATTTTTGGTGCTACCTGATAGCCTTTTAGATCATAGTTTTTTTCGACAAAATCTTCAGAAACTAAATTGGTACTTATTGTTTTGGTAAAGAAATTAAACAGCCAGCTTTTTTGATACAAATGAGTATATTGCAATTGGTTTGAACTGTTTCTAACATTTTGAGATCCTATCGAAAGCAAATTCTTCCCTTTATTAATAAGATAAGTGTAGGTTACAGAATGTTTTTGCTTTCCGCGATTGTAATACAAACTGTTTCTAAAACTCGAATTCAATCCCAGAATATTTTCTTCAGATGAATCAAACGGATTCAGTTCTAAACGTTCGCCTCTGCTTTTTACTTTTCGATCCATAATAAACGAAGTTTGATTGTAAAAATAGGAAGCAAGTTTTTTAAACCCTGTTTCGTTTTGCCATTGCAGCGGATTCAAAGCAACAGATTGAGAAAATTTATTCTGGTTGGTTTTAATATAAATTTGATTAGGCAAAAAGATTCTAACATATTTTGCCTGATCCGCAAATGCAGCAATTTCAAACTCTTCCAATTCCTGAATTCCGTTGCCATTATAATCGTTCCAGGTATAAACCCCTTGTCCTGTTGGAACTTCTACGTAGGTAAATTCTTGTTGCGCAATGGTTCCTGAACTGGTTTCGTAAGTCGTCCCGATTTGCATAAACTGGTTAAAGAAGCGATCATTATATAATATTCTCGAATTTAAGGAAGGTTCGTTTTTTCGGGATGAATTAATGAAATCTAAATTACGATAACTCGCATAAACCGCTAAATCGGTTGTTTTATTCTGAATCAATTTTGACTTTAAGTAATACGTTTGCGAATTGTTTACATGTTGTAACAATCCGTTTTGCAAACTATCATTTCGACGCTGCAAATAACCTAGTTCTACAAAAACTTTGGTGCTGTCACCACGTCCAACAAAAGCACCGTATTCTGTGAATTTTTGGCTTAAAGCCGAAAACTGATTGCTAATTTTATCCCGTTGCTGGTTGTTTTCGAGTTGCATACTGGCGCCAATCCAGTTTTTGCCAAAGTGATATTTGGTTCTGGTTTGATTTCTGATAAATTTAGAAGTCGAACTTGTGGCATCACTATTTAAAAAACTCCCCTGATTTTCTATCGTCCATTGTTTTAGTTTGAAGAGGGCGGTCGTAGTATGTCTTGCCCCCGAATAACTTTCAGAATAATCTAATTTTTCAAATTGATAGGTAAACAGTCCAATATTTGAGGTTTGTTTTTTAGCAAATAAATCAAAATTCAAACCCGTAACCAATAAACTCTGATTGCCTAAAAGTGCTTCATTTAAATTCCAGTCCCTATTAAATTCAATATTATACAATCGCTCCACAGATCTAAAATCTTCCTGAACAAATTGGTAGTTAGCAAAACCGTCTAAAGTCCATTCTTTCGTAAAAAGACGTTTTTTAATGTTGGTTTTAAGGGCAATTCCGCTATTGTCGCCGTCATCGATTTTCGAAAAAAGGTTTTTATCGTTGTTGCTTATGGCAATTTCAAAGTCAACCAGCGTTTTTTCATCAGGATTGTATTTTCCTAAAAATGTGGCTACCTGCAATTTTATTGGGGCAACCAATTGTACAAGAGGCTCATAATTTCCTTCCAGAATTCCGTTTACAGGAGCAACATATACATAAATACGTTCTACCGAATTGTTGTTCTGAATAATATAATTTCCGGCATTATTGCCTACAAGACTAAATTTTACATTATACAAAACATTGCTGGCATCATTCGAGTATTCGTAAGCTTCAACCGCATTGACGAGTATTTTTTTGTACAGGATTTTATTATCAGCATAACTTTCTTCGTAAGCAGATGGCGCTTTCATTAAATTAATATTATCACCGGCCTGACTTAAAATCCCGACCTGCTCTGTAGAAAGATTTTGTTGCAATGGCTGGTTTTTCATATCATTTTCTGAATAAATATAGCCGCCAAAACTCCAGTTTTTATTTTCGTGTGTTGCCCCGGCGTAGGTTACGAGTCGGTTATAATTTCGTTCAGAATATTGGTATTCAACATTAATTCGCATTTCAGAAGTAATTGTAAAAAGCGAAGTAAACGTAATTTCTCCGGCATTATAATCAATAACATAATCATTGTTTTCGCCACGTTTTAGCAAAACACCATTTACATAAACCCGTTCAGATCCTGAAATAACCAGAACATACAACTCACCGTTTTGACCTTTTAATTTATACGGTCCCTGATTGCCTTCCTGGCCTGTAAAAGTACTTTTGGCGTATTGCCCTTTTACAAAAGCCACCGAGGCAAAAATATTAGTTTTGCTTTCCTCTGTACCAAAATTAAAACTGGTTGAAAGGCCTTGTACTTTTTTATTAAAATTTAAAAATTGGGTTTTTCTGTTCTCCAAAAAAACATCTCCCGCACGAATGTTCCAGTCATTGCTGAATAATTCAATAAAAATATTATCAAATTGATCGAGTTTTTGCGAATAACCGCCATCCTGCAACGGTATGTTATTGTCCTGAAGTGAAGCCCGAATACTAATTTTATCAGAAATTTTTCCGGTAATCTGAAGATCTAAATTAGAGTTTAAAACTGTATTTTGATTGTTCCCCACCGTAACGCCGCGAGTAATACTTCCTGAAGTTTGTAAGCCATCAAATGGCGTAACTTTTTTAGTGTTGGTATTATCAATTCGGTATAATTTTTCAGAACCAATATCATTGGTCACCACCTGATCTGATTTGTACAGACTGTATTCTTTGGTTAAGAAATCAGGATATTTTAGATAATTTACAATTAAAGTATCCGAAACTGAACCGGCATTTTCATTCAAAATCAAAGTTCCTTTTTGAAAATCAATCTTATAAAAACTGGAATCTAAAGGTTCGTTTTTAGTATTTAATATTTTGAAAAAAGCAGAATTGATACTAACTTCTTCGAGATGAATCGTATCCCGGCTTATAATTACTTTTTTGGTTTTGTACGATGATTCCGTTTCCTGTGCCTGAAGGCCGGAATACCAGATCAAAACCGTTAAAAACAGTAATTTTTTCAACATAAATACTTTAACTCTAAAAAATCAAAAGTAGTATTTATAATTGGGAAATTCCGAGTCTGTATTTTGGAGATTGAATGTGTGTTTTTCGATCTATTTTCTGGTTTTTATCTGACTGAACATCGAGATCGAAATTAATAGTGCCAATACAATTGATGTCCCGGATTTTATCATGTTGCCGGTGTGATCCGGGCTATAAAAAAAGTATGCTAAATACAGACAGCTTATAATAGCCATGCTATATTTGAATAGGAAGAATTTCATGTGGTAATGAATATTAATCAGGAGTAATTACCCGGTTTTTTGAATTTAAGTGTTGGTGTGTTCTGTCAGAATAAGAAGAATTGCAATTACAATCAAAGCTATAAAAACAGAATTTGGATTGGCAAAATTAATCGTCCAGCCCAATTCTTTTATTCCTTTAGGAGGAAACAATCTATTGTCTTTTGGATTATAATAAAACATTCCCCAAATCCAGTTATCAGGATCATTATTCCATTCGTTTTGATTTTCCTGATCAGGTTTATTGTTGATCCCCATGATTTTTTTAGCACTTTAAAGTTATTATTACGAACTAATTTGCAGAGGTATTTTTAACGATACTTTTTTGAAAATCGGTAGCCAAGCGCAATAACTATTATTAAAAGACATAAAAACAATGATGGATTACTCATGTTATTTAGATTTTAGGGGTTAAATTTTTTAATAGATCTTATCCTTGATTTCAGGTAATTTCTATTTGTTTTTTGGCAAGTCTAAATTACTGTTTTGTAAGGCTTGTTATTATGTGATTATCGGGTATTTTAATACGTAATTTATAGTTGTTTTTTTATTTAAAAATAAAAGTCTTTTTTTGTGAGTATATTTTTATAAAATCGCCCTCTATTGGTTTATAAGGAAAAATACCATAAAATATGAATGTTGTTGTAGGTAATAAACTTAAAATACTACGAAAGAATAAAAAAATGTCACAAGAAGAAGTGGCAGATTGTCTTCATATATCACAATCAGCATATGCCAGAATGGAAAGCGGCGAAAGCAGTTCATGGGCAAATCATATCTTAACCATTTGTAAAATTTTTGGAATAACTCCGGAAGACTTACTAAAAGTAGATCTCAATAATAGGGGAGTATCTTCTATTAATGATGCAGATCAATTATCCGATCAGATCATTGAGCAATATGAGGAGCGTATCAAAGAATTGAAAAAAGTGATTAAGGATTTGAAAGAGGATAAAAAATCTTTAAAGTCATAATTTTTTTTAGCTTTGTGAAGATAAAACAAACTTAAATTATGGATGCCAGTAAAGAACTCTTATTCTTTTTTAGTGCATTAGGAGTTTTTAATGGAATTATTTTAAGTGTGTATTTCTTCTTTTTTACCAAAAAAAAGTTGCTGACCAATTATTTTTTGGGTGCATTATTATTCGCATTAATTATCAGAATTGGAAAATCGGTATTTGTATATTTTCATCCCACATTGCCTAGATTATATTTACAAATTGGGTTAACTGCTTGCTTTTTTATTGGTCCCTTTTTATATTATTTCCTGAAATCAGCCGTTGCTGAAATTAATATAATGCCGAAATCCTGGAAACTCATACTTTTATTCTGGGCGACACTTATTATTACTGTTGGCATTATATTTCCATATGAATATTACCCAAAACTCTGGCGCGGTTATTTTATAAAAATCATTTATTTTCAATGGTTTGTTTATGTTGTTTTTTCATGTCATACTATTAAAGGTATATTGGCGAAAATCATAAACAGAAAACACAAAACAACTCCGGCAGAAATGTGGTTCGGGATGCTTTTTCTGGGCAATTTTCTTTTATTTCTTTTTTATTTTCTTGCCATAATGGGTGCTCCGGCCGCTACTTATATTAGTGGAGCAATTGTTTTTTCGATTCTGTTCTATTTAATTATTTCTATCCTTTTATACCGAAAAAGAACCGATGATTTGTTTTTATTAAATGGTCCCAAAACTTCGGGCAAAAAAATAGATTCAGTCGAAGCCACAATTTTATCCGCAAAACTGGAAAAAATAATGATCGAAAAAGAATGGTATAAAAATTCCAATCTGAGTTTACAGGATTTGTCTCAGGAACTCAATATTTCAAGTCATCAATTGTCGCAGTTTTTAAACAATAACCTGAATAAGAATTTTACCAGTTTTGTAAACGAATTCAGAATAAAGGAAGCTTGCAAAATCATTACATCAAATGATAAACTGACGTTAGAATCTGTAGGTTATGATGTTGGTTTCAATTCTAAATCGACTTTTTTCGCAGCCTTTAAAAAACATACCGGTACTACACCGCTAAACTACCAACTTCAGGCTTTACAGGCTTAAAGGTTAGTATGAATTTATAAATTTGTACTCCTGATTTCTCTTTTGATTACCTCGTTTGGCGATTTACAATAGACTTTTGTTACAAACAAAGTCAAATTTTAAATCACCAATTCTTATGAGGTTTCCAGTTACTGTTTTCATTCACATCTATTGTTTTCTTTTTTATGCCTTAGCAATAAAAGCACAATCTAAGCAAACCATTTCCGAGAAAATTACAGATCCAAGCAATGAATTGAATGAAGTTGTCATTAAAAAACAAACGTCATTATTAAAGTATGGCGCAAACGGAAATATTGATGTGAATGTCGCCAACACTTTGCTTTCGACAAGCAGTTCTGTTAATGAATTATTAGGCAGAGTTCCGAATGTTATTGTAGCCGAAGGACAGATTAGTGTTCTGGGAAAAGGCGAAGCGATTATTTACCTTAACGGAATATTGATTAATTATGAGCGTTTTGCCGCAATTCCGGTTTCGCAAATTTTAAAGATTGAAGTAATCTCCAATCCTTCTTCAAAATATGATGCCGAAGGAAAAGCAGTCATTAATATTATTACCAAAAAAAATATCGAAAACGGAATATTAGGAAGTGCAAGTCAGCAAATTACAGTTTCAGAATTCGCAGGAACAAGTACCAATACATTGCTGGATTTTAATTATACCAAAGGTAAATTTTCGTTTATAACCAACTACGGATTGCAATTGGGCAAAGGCCGCGAATTGTTATATACAACCAGAACGCGACCTAATCCAGAGGAATATATGCAATCTGAATTAACTACAGATTGGAAAAGACAGTTTAATAATTACTCTAATTTTGGGTTTGGATTGCAATATGTTTTTTCTGAAAAGAATTATATCTCCTTGGCCTATAGCGGTAATATTGAAGATTTAGGCGGAGTTGTAGAAAGCCGAAATTCCATCAGTAATAATGTTGGAAACAGCTTTTATGCCACGGATATTGCTAAAAATGATGTGCTGCTGAATCAGTTCATTAATCTAAATTATAATGCTATAACAGATAGTAAAGGTTCGTCGTTATTTATAGGAACGCAATACTCTAATTATAACGGAATTGTAAAAGATTTTATTGATGAAAATAGTTTGGTCGAAGAAAGAAATACTGAAAAGTATTTGAAGAATAATGTTGAAAATACAATTGATATTATAAGCATTCAGGCAGATTATTCTAAAAAGATAAATGAAAATACAAAGCTCGAAACCGGAGCAAAATTTAGCAATGCGAAAGTACAATCAGGAACAGATTTCCTGATTTCTGATGTAGAAAATGGGGAATTTGAACCTGATGATCAACTTTCGAGTGATTTTAAATACGTTGAAAAAATCAGTGCGGTTTATTTTAATTATGGAAGTTCATTAGGAAAGAAGTTTAATTTTTCTTTTGGCGCACGAGGCGAATGGACAAGTTATAATTTGCACACTACTGCAAACGGGATTCAGGAATTCAAAAAAAGTTATGCCAACTTTTTCCCGAATGTGTTACTAAATATGGATGTTTCAGATGATTTGAAAGCGCATGTATCGTATGTTTCCAGAATAACAAGACCACGATATCAGGGTTTGAATCCGTTTGTTATTTATCAGGATCCGTTTACGACTATAGAAGGAAATCCGAATTTATTGCCCGAAAAAGTTCATACCTTTGAAATTGGTGCGATGTACAAAAAGTTCGATTTTAGAATAGGATATTCCTATAAAATCGATCCAATTTCTGGAGCTGCTTTGCGTGGCGATACGCCCAACAGTTATATTTTGAGATCATTAAATATAGAAAAAGAAGATACTTTTTTTACTTCGCTTTCAAGATCATTTACAAACAAATGGTGGAATTCAACAAATACAATTAGTATGAATTTAAGTAAATCGATCGATAATTTTTATGAATATGCTTTGGGTCCGGTCAAACCTCAAATCTATCTGTATTCGAATAATACATTTACGATTCCGAATCTTTTTAAAATACAATTATTAGCGTGGTATTTGGGCGATAAGAGTTACGGATTGCGAAGTGAAAATAGCAGGTCGACAGTTACTGTAGGAATCGAAAGAAACTTTTTTAAAGAGGCGCTAAAACTCAATTTTACCGCAAATGATATCTTTCATGACTTTATGGTTTCCGGTAATTATGACGTAGGACAAACCGAAATATATTATCACAGAACGTATACCACCAATTACTTTAAATTGATTGCCACTTATAGTTTTGGAAATTCAAAAAAGGCAACGTATAAAAAATCAGAAATTGAGCAGAGTGAGAATAACAGGGCGAGATAGTTAAAGACTATACATTCATTAAATGTTTTTTTTTGTTAAGAAGTTTTCGGAAATTTCATTCCCCAACGCAATAAAAACAAGCTAATAAAACAAAGTAAAAGCGCCAGATACATTTTTGGATCGGCTTTGTGAAGCGCTATTTTTTCTGTAAAAGATTCATGATCCTCAAAAAACATAATCCTAAATAATATTACTATATAAAGAGGGCTTATGATATAATTGATAATAAAACGCGTAGTTCTGGTTTTCATAATAGCAAAATGCTTTTAATTCACTTTTTCAAAACTACATACTATTTATGAAATTCCTTATGCGATAAACGCATAAAATGGGTTATAAGAAAGGCTTCACAATTATGCGAAGCCTTTCTTAAATATATTTGAATTGAAATAATTATCTGTTTTTTATTAAAAATTAAATCTATTAAAGAAACAAAATTATAGATCCAAGCTGTATTTTCCATTCTCATAATCGTCTACTATTTTTTTTTGCTTTACTATCATGATTGTTTGTTTTTTAAATTATTTCCTGCCAATAATTGCTGTAAAAATTACTTGTTTTCATTAACTCATCGTGATTGCCAGATTTTGTTATAGTTTTATTTTCTAAGATATAAATGTTGTCTGCTATGTTTTTAAGCTTATTCAATCGGTGTGAGATAAATAAAATGGCACAATTTGGTTTTATTTTTTGAAACAGATTCATGGTGAAGTTTTCTGTATTTCTATCCATTGCTGAGGTAGCTTCGTCAAGAATTAAAAATTGTGGTTTTTTGTATAAAGCTCTTGCCACAGCAATAACTTGTTTTTGTCCGCCGCTTAGATTAATGCCTTCTTCACCAATAATTGTGGCTAAACCTTGTGGTAATTGATTGAAAAAATCTTCAAATCGATATTCCTGAATAAAATTAAATACGTTTTCGGGAGAGTCACTCGTTCCTAAAAGGATATTATCAATTACGTTCCCATTGAATATTGTAATTTCCTGAGGAATCACACCCAATAAATCTCTATAGTTTTTAAGGCCAATCTTGTGAAGTTTATGTTTGTTATTTACAATTATATTTCCATTTTCAAACGAATAAAAGCGTTGTAAGATCTGTCCCAATGTACTTTTTCCACTTCCACTTTCTCCAACTATAGCCGTAAATTTTCCTTTTTCAATTTCTATGTTTAAATCGTGAAAAAGTTCACTTCTTCCTGCAAATCTAAAGGATAGGTTTTGGATTGAGATTTGGTTGATTTCATTAATTTCTACTCCTTCTTCGTTTTCTTTTTTTATAGTTGCAAATTCATACATTCTATTAAAAGCAATTTTGGCTTCATTTATTGGGATTGATATTAAAGCCAAATTTGCGATTGATGGTAGCAATGAACCTACAATTCCTAAAATTGCCATTAACTCACCAATCTTAATTTCCTTATTAAATACTTGGATTGATGTATAAATCAAAATTCCAATTGAAAAAAGAACACTGGCAAATCCAGATTGCCACGAAAGAGTGATATTTATTTTTCCAAGATTGAATATTTTTTCTTGATAATTTGCAAAAATATATTCGTTTAATTGTTTGAAAACAGCTTGTTTATTATCGTTTTTTATGGTCGAAATTCCTTGAATAGTATTGATATAATTACTTTCGTTGATTGCATAACTTTGCATGATTTCCGTTTGTGACTCAATTATTTTTTTATTGTTTCTATAAATTATAAAAAAATAAATGGGTAAACAAAATAAAGACATCAAACCCAGTTTCCAAGAATAGCTAAACAGGAATATTAACGATATAATAGCAACTAAAACATCTATTATTAAGGTGCTCGAGAACATTCTAATAACACTTTGTATGCGCTGTGTATCATTTAATCTCGCTACAAGGTCTCCAGCTTTTCTGCTGTCAAAAAAGGATTTTGGGAGGTGTAAAAGTGAGGAAATAAAGGTATTGTTTATTCGGTTATTGAAATCCTTTGATTGCCTTAGTGAAAAATATTGTCTTAAAACAGCAATTGCAACTCTGGCTAAAAGTAAAATGGTTAATAATAGAATTCCGGAGATTAGCTTTTTGATATTATGTGACGGAAGAATATCATCGATTAATTTCTGTGAAAATAATGCCATTGACATTCCTAAACCTGCAATAAAGACCCCTAATAAAATAGAAATCCAAATAATTATAATCTTCCTTTAATAAGTCAAGAAACCATTTTATCTGAGTTTTTTTAGCTTTCTTTTCAGTTATGAAATTTTCATTTGGCGCTAGTATTAAACAAGTTTTTGAAGCCCATTTTTTTTCTAATTCGTGTATCGATAAAAGGTATATTCCTTTTGAAGGATCTCCAATTAGAAATCCTTCTTTTTCATTATAACCATAACAAACTATATAATGGTGTAATTTATTTTCGATTATTACATGTAAAATTACAGGTTGTTTATGGTCAATCAGAGCTTGAATATCGGCTTCGCAACCATCAGCCGTGAAATCTAGTTGGTTTGCTGCCTGATGCAAACCCAGCATTGTAGTTCCTTGCTTCGTTGTACCGCTTAATTCTCTAATTTTTTCTACAGAATTACTGCCTTTATAAAACTTTATAACTGATAATAAACAAGCAACACCACAATCTGATTGATCAAGTTGCAATGTATGGGTTTTTTCAATATATTTTAAGTTCATTATTCAGTTTCCAATTTTTTAATCAAAATTTCTGGTTTTGTTTGTCCTTTTATTTTCTCAAGTAAATTGAAGTTTTTATCATAAAGTACTAAACAAGGTAGTGTAGTAACGTCAAATGTAGAAGCGAAAGTAACTTTGCTATCACATAAAAAATAAACATTATCATAATTGGACAATTGATGTTTTTGAGAAAATAATTTTATGTTTTCTGGTTTTTCAAATGACACAAAAATCAATTGAAAATTTTTTAAGCTTTTAATATTGTCTTTAATCATTTTAGCTTCTTCATTGCAAAACTCACATTCAGTACTAAAATAAATGAAAATAGTTGCGTTCTCTTTTTTTAAGTTTTGATTGCTAAAAATTCCTCCTTTAATGTTTTGGTAAGAAAATTCGGGAATGGTTTTTATGTTTTGAGCTATTTCATTTTTGTGATTTATTTTAGATGTTATTTGATAACTTAATAAAATAAGAATGACTATAAATAATAATACTAACAGAGACTTGAAATGTATTTTCATTTTGTGATTTAACTATAATTAAGTGTAAAAAACATTACTGTGGCAACCCATAGCAATAAACAGGGTACATAACTTAAGCCAACAATTTTTAATCCATAATCGGTATTTGTATTGGTTAATTCGCCAATTTGAAATCCTAAATAAATTACATAAGAAAGTTCAAATAAGTTGAGCACTTGAAAGGGATAAATAAACCAAGCTTCCAAATCTTTATATCCTATAATGTTTAAAGCTGATAGCGGATAGAAATTTTGAATGTCATCTAATGTATAGCTGGTTTGGAAAAAATAAAACCAGATAATTTTAATGATTGGGACTAAAATGAAAATGAATTCTGCTTTTATTACCACATTCCAAGAATTTTTAAATTTTGTTTCTTTTGTAAATAGGAATAAGCCAATGTACAGTGTTGTGGCGATTATTAAGGTTTTAACTAAAATTATTAATGGAATGTATAGATGATTTAACCAATGCCACTTATCTTGGAATTCAAAATAGCTGTTTATTTGATCTTTAGACAAAAAATCGATTAAAAAATTACGAAGAAGATCTTTTAAATTGATAATTTCATTTGTTATTTCTGTTATAATGATATAAGAAATCGAAAGTAAACCATATCTAAGTAAAGTGTTTTTCATTTATTAGATGTATTGCTTTTTGTGAAAAACGCATTATTCATTTATGAACAATGCGTTTAAATTTAAAAATATTTTATTGTAATAAATTGCTTACTTGTTCGTTTTTAGGCTATTTCATTTATAAAGTAGATATAAATCCTAATGTTAAATAGAGCGGATGATAAATAAGATAATTTACTTTAAAATATGTTTCCACTGAATAAAACTCCCAATAGCTAATAATAGCATTGCTAAAGCATTAAATAGAAAATATAAGTCCTTAGTTTGTAAATATCTATTAATATGGTAACCTGTAAGCCCACATGCTGTGAATAAAAGAACAAAGTAGAGCCATTTCTTAAATTGTAAATTCAGTTTTTTCATTTTACAAGATTATTTTTAGCATGCTCGTGCAGTTCCGATAGAGCCAACTATGAAACTCGCAGCAAAAAGAGCAGCGCCGCCTGTAGTAACAACTGCGGCGGCACCTACAACTGTTAGAGCTAATCCAGTCAAACCTATTCCGCAATCAAGACTAATTCTTCTCCCATCATCAAATGTTCCATCATATTGGTCTGCTTCCATTGCTTGTTGACCACCTATTAAAATCTCCATTTGTTTCAATTCTAGTTTTTTCATAATTATAAGATTTAAGAGTTAATATTTTTCAAATTTACAATGAGTCAGAAAAAAGTCTCAACCTGAAATCGGTTTTTTAAAACCTAAAAACGAACTATTGTAAAATATTTCTTATGTTTACTTTTGTAAAAATGTTAATTATGAATAGAATTATAGGAAAAAAGCTTAAAACGCTACGGCAATCTAAAAAATTATCACAAGAGCAAATGGCAGATTTTTTACATATATCATTATCTGCTTATGCAAGAATGGAACGAGGCGAAAGTAGTTCGTGGGCAAGTCATTTTAATAAAATCTGTGAGGTTTTTGAAATAACACCGGAAGATTTGGTGAGGAAGGAATCAAAATCTTCATTAAGTGAAAATTTAATAAATGAAGAACGGTTGACTGAAGTTGCTATGCTTAGTGTTTATCGAAAAATAATCAAACAATATGAATTGCAAATTGAAGATTTGAAAATCATTATTAGAAATTTAAATAAGGGCAAAAATTAAACAAAAAGGCTTCACAATTATGCGAAGCCTTTCTTAAATGTATTTGAATTGAAATAATTAACTTTATAAAAAAGATTTAGTTATTAATCTCTTTCGTAACAATTTGCATCGTCTCGCGGCTTACTTGTTTTAGTAAAACAGTTTTGTTTGCTTCAACAGTTTCGGCGGCATTTTCTGTAAAGTGACGAATCGTATATAAAGTCACATTCTCATTATAATCAACTTTGAATTTTTTCGAAAGAATCGCATTCAATTCATTAAAGTTTTCGAATTTATCTTCTACGCAAACAGAAAAGCTAATAGCTGAATTCTGAATCAGATTCACTTTTATTTTGAATTCATGAAACAAAGCAAAAATCTCACTGATGTTTTCTTCCATAATAAAAGAGAAATCAATTGATGAAAGTGAGATCAAAAGCTGGTTTCTTTTTACAATAAAACAAGGATATTGTGGCTCCAAATCAACACCTTTAGAAACGCAGGTTCCTTTTAATAATGGGTTGATGAATGATTTTACGTACAACGGAATTTCTTTTTTCTGTAGTGGCTGTAACGTTTTTGGGTGAATGACCGTTGCGCCGTAAAAAGCCAATTCGATCGCTTCACGATACGAGATTTGGTTCAGTAAACTTGCATTTTCAAAATAGCGCGGATCTGCATTCATAACTCCCGGAACGTCTTTCCAGATCGTTACACTTTCGGCATTTAGGCAATAAGCAAAAATTCCGGCCGTATAATCAGAACCTTCACGACCAAGAGTTGTAGTAAAGTTATTCTCATCCGCGCCTAAAAATCCTTGTGTAATGTTTAATATTTTGCGTTTTACATTTTTGCTGATCAATTGCTGAGTAGCTTCCCAATCAACTTCGGCATCTCTGTAATTAGCATTTGTTTTAATGAAGTTACGAACGTCCAGCCATTGTGTCTGAATTCCTCTGTAATTCATATAATGACTTAAGATCGTAGTCGAAATCAATTCTCCAAAACTTACAATCTGATCGTAAACAAAATTGTAATTAGGCGATTTGTTATGCGCCAGGAAATATTCTAATTCAGAAAACTGCGCTTTTACAGCAGTAAAAACCTCATGTTTTTCATCCTCAAATAAATCTAATAAAATTTGATTGTGATATTTTTTTATTTCTTGTACCGATGAATTCAACTCTGTCGATTTATCAAAATAATTCTTGATCACAACTTCAAGAGCATTTGTAGTTTTTCCCATCGCCGAAACGACCAAAATTACATCTTCATAACCTACTTTTTGTAAAACGTCGTATACGTTTTTAATTCCATCGGCATCTTTAACTGATGCTCCACCAAATTTAAATACTCTCATTTTTAATTTTAGATTTCAGGTTTTAGATTTCAGATTCGGGGTTTGAGTGAAATCTGGTTTTATTTATTTTATTTTATAATTTTTCTAGGAACGAATTAATTCCGTTTTCGTCCATTTGAACTACTTGCCAGTCTTCCAGAATTCTGGCGCCTGAATTTTTGTAAAAATTAACGGCTGGCATATTCCAGGCCAGAACATTCCATTCAACTCTGCGAACATTATCTTTTTTGCCTTGTTTCATGATTTCGGCATAAAGAGCAGATCCTAGACCTGTGCCGCGCATTTTTTCTTTTACGATTAAATCTTCAAGATGTATGGTTTTTCCTTTCCAGGTAGAGTAGCGATAATAATAAAGAGCGATTCCAACTATTTCTTTGTTGCTTGATTCATCTTCAATTTCTGCTACAAAAACATTAAATAATGGTTTTTCACCAAAACCGTCACGTACTAAATCCTCTACAGTAATGACAACGGCTTCCGGTTCTTTTTCGAATATTGCCAACTCCTGTATTAATCCCAAAACCGATTCCATGTCTTCAGGATTTCCTTTTCTAATATTCATATTATGTAATTTATTTTAATCCTAAATATACTATTCCCTCTTTATATTTAAAAAATTTGTTTGTACGAATTTCTTGTAAGGGCAATTCATATATTCTTATTATTAAGCGTTTATTAGCTAAAAATGTATTTTTTTATTTGATACTTCCCGCTTTTAATTAGCAAATATACAATAGTGGCAAACTAACAAAATAATTTTTGAAGCATTCTCACAAAAAAAGCGATATTTGTGACTTATAATCAAAAACTATAACGATATAGCAATGGAAGAACGCAATAAAACACTAGGAGAGTTTATTATTGAGAACCAAAAAGCATTTCAGTATTCGTCGGGAGAGCTTTCCCGAATTATCAACTCTATACGTTTGGCGGCCAAAGTCGTCAACTATAAAGTAAACAAAGCCGGATTGGTGGATATTATTGGCGCTGCAGGCGAACAAAATATTCAGGGCGAAGACCAACAAAAATTAGATGTGTATGCAAACGAAGTATTTATCCAGACGTTAATAAACCGTGAGATTGTCTGTGGTATTGCTTCAGAAGAAAACGACGAATTTATTACTGTCAAGGGGAGCGACAACAGTAATAATAATAAGTACGTGATCTTAATGGATCCGCTTGACGGATCTTCAAACATTGATGTAAATGTTTCTGTAGGAACTATTTTTTCTGTTTTTAGAAGAATTACACCTATCGGAACCCCGGTAACAAGCGAGGATTTTTTACAACCGGGAATCAATCAAGTTGCAGCAGGTTATGTAATTTATGGCACTTCGACCATGTTGGTGTACACAACCGGTCATGGCGTAAATGGTTTTACACTGAATCCGGCAATTGGTACATTTTATCTTTCACATCCTAATATGAAATTTCCACAAAACGGAAACATCTATTCAGTAAACGAAGGAAATTATGTTCATTTTCCGCAAGGAGTAAAAAACTACATTAAATATTGCCAAAGAGAAGAAGAAGACAGACCATATACTTCAAGATATATCGGAAGTTTAGTTTCTGATTTTCATCGCAATATGATCAAAGGCGGAATTTATTTGTATCCCACAAGTTCAAAAGCACCAAAAGGGAAATTACGTTTATTATATGAATGTAATCCAATGGCATTTATCGCTGAACAGGCAGGAGGAAAGGCAACTGATGGTTTTGGAAGAATTATGGAAATCCAGCCAACAGAATTGCATGAAAGAGTTCCTTTTTTCTGCGGAAGTTATAATATGGTCGAAAAAGCAGAGCAATTTATGGCAGAAGCTTTATAGTATTCAGTCTCAGTCTCAGTTTTCAGTCTCAGACTGAGTTATAAATAGCAAACCCGACACGTTTATAAAAACGGTCGGGTTTATTTATTTTAGCTAAACTGTGACTGTGGCTGAAAACTGCCACTGAAAACTGAATACTTTCTTACTTGTTCATATTTTCCATTTCGAAAAGGAAAGTATCAAGATCTACTTTTTTATCTACTAAAGACAAAGCTTTCCTAACAATATAATTTACGTTTCCTGGTGTAAATCCTAAAGCTAATCCCATACGGGTTAACATCACTTCCTGCTGATCTCCTAAATGGTGGTCTACATGAACCATTCTTGCCAAATCATACAAACGCTCTAAACGTTGTGTGTATAAGTAAGGTGGGTTTATTGGATGTTTCCACGGATCTTTTAGGATTTCTTTATATTCTTCTTCTGAAATTTGTAATGTCGAAGCTATTTTATCTAAAAAAGTTTGTTCTTCGTCATTAATTTTTCCGTCAGCGAAAGCTACACGAACAATTGCAGAGAAATGGCCTCTGTTTCTTTCTTTAAATTCGTTATCAAATAATTCTGAAAATGGCATAATTTGTTGATTTATATATCGCAAAGATAAATTTTATTTTAAACTATTAATTTTAATTTTCTCATAAATTTTAACGTATCAATATTCATTGATTTACGATCAGACAACTTTACTTTTTCAAAATAAATCGTAAGTTTACAGCCCCTAATCATTTAATAGTAGTACCCGTATGTCAGAGTTTTGGATTTATTTTCAAATAGGATTAAAGCACGTATTAGATATTCATGCTTACGATCATGTTCTTTTTTTAATCGCATTAACAACGCCTTATTTGTTTAAAGACTGGAAACGCATTTTGCTTTTAGTTTCAGTATTTACAATTGGTCATACACTGGCATTATTGCTTTCTGTATACGGAATCATTGCCATAAAAGTCAATACGGTCGAATTTTTAATTCCGATTACAATTTTAATAACGGCGGTTTTTAATCTTTTTACAGCAGGAAAAACGTCAAAGAGCGATGGATTGAATTTAGTGTTTTTTGTAACCCTGTTTTTTGGGATTATACACGGACTTGGATTTTCTAATTATTTCAAGACCATTTTAGGAGGATCACCTAGTTCAAAATTACTACCTTTAGGCGAGTTTGCGTTAGGGATCGAAGCAGCTCAGTTAGTTGTGGTGTTTGTTGTGCTCATTATATCATATATTGTACAAACCGTATTTCGCTTTTCAAAACGCGATTGGGCGCTTGTAATGTCGGCTTTTATTATCGGAGTTGTAGTTCCGATGATTATCGAAAGCCCAATTTGGAACAGATAAAATAAATGGAAGAAAAAAAATTAAATAAATACGATAAAGCTTATTTGCGAATTGCGACAGAATGGGGAGCGCTTTCCTATTGCAAACGAAAACAAGTAGGCGCGATTATCGTAAAAGACCGAATGATTATTTCTGATGGATACAACGGAACACCATCCGGTTTTGAAAATTGCTGCGAAGATGAAGACGGATTAACCCGTTGGGATGTTTTACATGCCGAAGCGAATGCCATACTTAAAGTAGCCAGATCAACACAATCGTGTGAAGGTGCTACTTTGTATATTACGCTTTCGCCTTGTAAAGAATGCAGCAAATTAATACATCAATCCGGAATAAAAAGAGTGGTGTATCATAACGGATATCGCGATGATTCCGGAATTCAGTTTTTAATAAAAGCAGGTGTCGAAGTCGAACATATTCCTGTTTTAGAAGAATAATGAAATTGAACTTAAAGTATTTGCCAATCATTATCGGAGTGACTTTTGCTCTTGGTATAGTCATCGGAAGCCTTATGAGCGCTCCCGTTGATGATCAGCTTTTGGCTAAAAATTACTCGAAAACCAAGCTGAATAAACTCATTGATTTTATCAATAATGAATATGTTGACAGCATCAATACAGATTCTATTGTCAACCTTACAGTAGATAATATTTTATCAAAACTAGATCCGCATTCCGTTTATATTCCGCCAACAGAACAGGCTGAAGTGGCAGAAAGTATGAAAGGTGATTTCGTTGGAATCGGGATCAATTTTTATATGTATAAAGATTCTGTTGCGATTATAAAACCAATCGAAAACGGACCTTCGGCTAAAGCCGGAATAAAATCAGGAGACCGAATTTTATTTGCAGGAAAAACAAAATTGTACGGAAGAAGGTTGCCTTCGGATAGTTTGTTTTCAAAATTAAAAGGAATAAAAGGTTCTGAGATTGAGTTGACAGTCTTTAGAAAATCAGAACAAAAGAAACTCAAGTTTAAAGTAAAAAGAGATATTATCCCTATAAAAAGTGTCGATGCTTCTTTGTTGCTCGATCATAAAACAGGTTATATCAAAATCAACCGTTTTGCCGAAACTACATTTAATGAATTCAAAACCGGTTTAACCAGATTAAAACAAAACGGAATTGAATCGCTGATAATTGACCTTCGTGATAACGGAGGTGGTTATATGGAAGAAGCCATTGCAATTGCTGATGAATTCCTGAAAGACAAACAATTGATCGTTTTTACCAAAAATAAAAACGGCACCACCGAAAAAACATTCGCTACAAAAGCGGGAAGTTTTGAAACCGGAAAAGTATATGTTTTAATTAACGAAAACAGTGCTTCGGCAAGTGAAATTCTGGCTGGAGCAATTCAGGATAGCGATCGCGGAACCATTGTTGGTCGTCGCTCTTTTGGCAAGGGATTGGTGCAGCGCGAAATGGATTTCAACGACGGATCTGCCGTTCGTTTAACCGTGGCAAGATATTATACGCCAACCGGGAGATCGATTCAGAAACCATATAAAAAAGGAAACGAAGAATATTATAAAGAGTCAGAATCGCGTATAAAATCAGGCGAACTTTATGCAAAAGACAGTATAAAAGTCGCAGATACTTTAAAGTTTAAAACGCCAAAAGGTAAAATCGTATACGGCGGAGGCGGGATTGTTCCAGATGTTTTTGTACCAATAGAAGCGGAACACGGTAATGAAAATGTAGCTTATTTGATGCAAACCGGAGTTGTGGGACATTTTGTTTTTGAAGAATTAGACAAAAACAGAGATGCTTTTAAAGGTCTTCATTTTAATGAGTTTCTGGCTAAGATGAAAAACTCTGATGTGTATTTTAAAAAGTTCAGAAATTATATTTTAATGACAGGCTTAGACCTGAAATTAGATAAAACCAAAGCTTTGGTCAACCGCTATATTACCGCAGAATTTGCCCGACAATTGTATGGCGAACTCTATTATTATGATGTCATTTTAAAAGATGATGCCATGATCAAAGCCGTTTTGAATCCGAAAAAGTAATCCTTAATTTTTATCAGATGAAAATAGAATCTATTGTAACTGCTGAAATCGAACTTTTAACAGCAATTAAAAATGCTGATGTTGCTGCTTTGGAAAATCTTCTTCACGATGATTTGCTTTTTAATTTACCGGATGGAAATACGATTACTAAAGAATTTGATTTGAATTCCTATCGATCAGGTAAAATGAAAGTGGATACTATCGAAGCTTCAGATCAGATTATAAATCTAATTGATGATACAGCTGTTGTTGCGGTTACAGTTTTATTAAAAGGATCTTTTGATAATGATCCTGTAAATGCTGCTTTGAGATACATTAGGGTTTGGAAAAAATTTGATGAAAGTGTAAAAGTAATTGCGGGAAGTTGCATACAGTTACAATAAAATAATAATAATTTATTAAGATATAATGTAATGAATCTTGTCTGCAATAGTGCGAGATTTGTAGTTAAATAATATAATATGAAAAATCTAAAAAAATTAAGTTTCTTAGTATTGCTAATGACTTTTGTAATTTCTTGTGCTTGTATGAAAGATAAAAATACGATTTCAGGAAAAGTAGAATCGATAGAAAACGGAAAAGATGGTTACACAGCCAAAATCAATACCGATAAAAATGAGGTTTATTTTGCAACTGTAAGTATTGTAAATGTTGGAGGGCCACAAAACTACAAAAGGTTTAAAGAAGGTGATGAGGTTTCAGTAAAAGGAGAAATCTGGAAAACAGATACCGAAAAACATATCACAGTAAAGGAAATTGTTTCAGTGAAATAATTTTTTACCATTAAGAGATTAAGTTTATTAAGCTTTGTGCTAAAAATTTATTTACCATTAAGAGATTAAGGTTATTAAGTGTTAAAGCTTAATTTTTTTAATCTTTTAATTTTTTTTTTTTTTTATAATAAACGCAAAGTCTTAATATTATAGAGAAATCTTAATAATGATAAAATAAAAATAAGCTTATGCTTTTAGTTTCACGCCAAAGCTTAATAAACTTAATATCTTAATTGTGAAACAAAAAATATTATGTCTTGCTCGCGCCAAAGCTTAATAACCTTAATATCTTAATGGTGAAATAAAAAAAAAACTTATGTTTTTAAGTTTATCGAATACTATCGTGCGAATGAGTTTGTACGCCGTTATTCCATAAAGTAAGAATGTCCGTTGCAACAGCGGCACCACTTCCGGCAGCAATTGCCAATTGACTCCTCCAGCCGGCTAAAGTTCCAATAACATAAATGCCTTCTGCTACTTTATGATCGTCGTTTTTAAGCTGGATACGTTGTTTTTCGGGTAATGCCTTTTTATGAGGTTCAATATATTGTGTCAAACCTTCGATGTCGAAAGTATTGGCAGAACCAATCCCAACAACGATATTTTTTGTTTGGTAGGAGTTTTTGTTTGTAGTAACAGTGAATTCAGGATAAGCTCCTTCTACTTTAATTACCTTTTCATTTGCGATTTGTGTAATATGCGGATAAGCAGTAGTTAAATCCTGTGTACTTTCTGTAAGCAAATCAGATCCTAATTTACCTGGTGTTATGCCATAAGCATTGTAGAAAATTGCCTCTTGTAAAGAAGAATTCTTTTGATGTGTAAAAATTCCGATTTTTTTATCGGTAACAAAAGCTTTGTTTTTGGCGGATCCTAAAACAAGGGCACAAGATATGCCTGAAACACCTCCGCCAATAATTAAAACGTCAAACATAATATTATCGTCCGTTTGTTTTTTCTTCGATTCTTTTTGAAATTCTAAAGATTAAAAGAATCAATACGGCACAAAATGAAGCTGCGATTCCAATAAAAGCAACTACACTGTCTCCCTGAAAAGGATTTTTGAAGTCTAGCAACGTAATATTAAAAACAATTAAAGCCAATGCCAGAAGCACTAAGATTGAAGTAAAAATTTTCATAATGGTTGTTTATTTGCCTAAAATAATAAAGTAAAACTCTTAGATGTAAAAAATGTCCTTAAGTTGTATTTTAGAAATTTTATGGGGTAAATTTATAAAAATAAATGTTAGACAAACAAACCTTTAACATTAGCAGCAAATAATTTAACAGCAATCGCTAAAAGTATCACTCCAAATGTCTTGCGAACTACGCCAAGTCCGTTTTCTCCTAATAAATCCTCGATTTTTTTTGAAGATTTTAAAACGATATACACTAAAATAATATTTAATAAAATGGCAATAATAATATTAATGGTGTGAAATTGAGATCGTAATGAAAGTAAAGTTGTCATTGTACCAGCTCCGGCAATTAACGGAAATGCTAATGGAACGATAGAGGCAGATCCTGGTTCTTCATCACGAAAAATCCTAAGTCCTAAAATCATCTCTAAAGCAAGAAAAAATAATACAAATGAGCCTGCAACGGCAAACGAATGCACATCTATACCAATCAGGTTAAGAAAACCTTCTCCCACAAAAAGAAAAACAATCATAATTGTTCCGGCAACAATTGTAGCTTTTTCAGATTCGATATGGCCTACTTTTGCTCTTAAGTTCACAATAATTGGTATAGAACCTACAATATCAATTACAGCAAAAAGTACCATTCCAACAGTAATGATTTCTTTATAGTCGATTTCTAGCATATTACTTTGATTTTAAGCGTTTAAAATTTTTGCAAAGGTAGATAATAAAGGTAGGTGTTTTTTTGACAGGATGTATTTTTGTTATAAAAACATGTTTTATCGGTTAAAAAAGTGATATTTGTAACAAATGATTCTTTTTACCAAAGAGATTCGTAGGGTTAATTGTTTTTTATCACGGAGTTGCATAAAGTTTTTTCACAGAGTTTCGCAAAGTTTTAATTTTTTAAGGTTTACAAAGCTTTGGGTTTAAACTTTTGCAATTTTTAATAAATCTTTGTGTGTCTCTGTGGTAAAACTTTGTGCAACTCTGTGGTAAAATTATGCGGTAAAATTTAATCTCATATCATCTACTTTCTTTGCCTATCTTTGCACTTTATAAATTTCAGTATTTTATTATCATGTTTCAATTAGGAAAAACCATTATTTCAGAAGATATTCTTGAAAAAGAATTTGTGTGCAACTTGTCAGCTTGTAAAGGAGCTTGCTGTGTTGACGGAGATGCCGGTGCGCCCTTAAGCGAAGCAGAAACTAAAATAATGGAAGAAATCTACCCAAAGGTAAAACCATTTTTACGCAAAGAAGGAATTGCTGCTATCGAAGCACAGGGAACCTGGGTCAAAGGAACCGATGGTGATCTTGAAACACCATTAATAGACGAAAAGGATTGTGCTTACGTTATTTTTGACGGAAAAACGGCTCTTTGCGGAATCGAACAAGCTTATAACCAAGGAATCGTAGACTGGAAAAAACCAGTTTCTTGTCATTTATATCCAATCCGGGTAAAAGACTTTACAGAATTTGCTGCAGTCAATTATGATAAATGGGATATTTGCGATGATGCCTGTTCTTTAGGGAAAGAATTAGAAGTTCCGGTTTATAAATTTGTCAAAGAAGCATTAATACGCCGTTTTGGTCAGGATTGGTATTTAGAGCTCGAAAAAGTCGCTGAAGAACTTAAAAAACAGTAAAAATTCAAGGGTCTTAGTTACCACTTTTTAGAGAGGTATTTTGACTCAAAAAATAAAGTTTTAACTCAAAAAAAAACTTTTAAAAACAATTTAAAATTTCTTGCTTTTTATCTCAAAAAGTCTATATTTTACGGGCTTTGAGTCTGTTTGTTTGGTTTTAAACCATTCATTTACAATAAATTAATTATTGTCTGAAAAATATCTCATTTTTTTGCCTTTGTTAAAAACTACGCCGAATTGTGAATAAGTTTGGCTTTCTTTTTTAGCGATAATTGACAATCTTTGTAGTCTATTGAATTAGCAGAAATTCAATACAAAAATTAAATAAAAAATACCATGTCACAAGTCGAGCCAATATTACAAGAAAATAAAAATCGTTTCGTTATTTTTCCTATCAAACATCATGATATTTGGGAATGGTATAAGAAAATGGAGGCTAGTTTCTGGACTGCTGAAGAAATCGATTTGCACCAGGACTTGACAGACTGGAATAATAAACTTAGTGACGACGAAAGATATTTCATTAAACATATATTGGCATTCTTTGCTGCTTCCGACGGAATCGTAAACGAAAACCTTGCTGAGAACTTTGTAAACGAAGTGCAATATGCAGAGGCGAAGTTTTTCTACGGTTTTCAGATCATGATGGAAAACATTCACAGTGAAACTTACTCTTTATTAATTGACACTTACGTGAAAGATGAAGCGGAGAAAGCAGAATTGTTTAATGCTTTGGAAGTTTTTCCTGCAATTAAGAAAAAAGCAGACTGGGCCTTAAAGTGGATTGAATCTGATTCATTCGCTGAAAGATTAATTGCTTTTGCTGCAGTTGAGGGAATTTTCTTTTCAGGAGCTTTCTGTTCTATTTATTGGTTGAAAAAACGTGGTTTAATGCCAGGTTTAACTTTTTCTAACGAGTTGATTTCCCGTGACGAAGGTGTACATTGTGACTTTGCAGTACACTTACACAATCACCATTTGATCAATAAAGTACCAAAAGAGAGAATTAAAGAAATCATTGTAGACGCATTAGATATCGAAAGAGAATTTGTTACAGAATCACTTCCGGTAAGTTTAATAGGGATGAATGCTGTTTTAATGACACAATACTTAGAATTCGTTGCCGATAGATTATTAGTAGAATTAGGTTGCGAGCGTGTATATGGATCAGCGAATCCGTTTGATTTCATGGACATGATCTCACTTCAGGGAAAAACCAATTTCTTTGAAAAACGTGTTGCCGAGTATCAAAAATCTGGTGTGATGAACACAGATAGCGATGCTCAGAAAATTTCATTCGATGCAGATTTTTAGAGCAAAAATAATGTAGCGTTACCTCGAAACGCCGCAAAAGATTAAAATCATTTTTTTAAGATTGAATCTCTTTTCCCAAATCGCAGATTCAATAACAATTTTTAATGCCTTTTCGATCTGATTTCAGATCGGGAACACACAACTATTGAGAATTTCATAATTCTCAAAAAATAATTTAAAAACACGCAATGTTTAAGTGCTGGAATTCGTTTTCTAGTGTCTTTCATTTTTTCAATAACTAAAATAGTAAGCTTATGTATGTAGTAAAAAGAGATGGCCACAAAGAGCCCGTAATGTTTGATAAGATTACAGAAAGAATCAAAAAATTGTGTTACGGCTTGAATGAGCTTGTAGATCCTGTTAAGGTAGCCATGAGAGTTATCGAAGGATTGTATGATGGGGTTTCAACTTCTGAACTGGATAATCTTGCGGCAGAAACGGCGGCTTCTATGACAATTGCGCACCCTGATTATGCACAATTGGCAGCACGTGTGGCAATTTCAAACCTACATTCAAATACAAAAAAATCGTTCTCAGAAACGATGAAAGATATGTACCTGTACGTAAATCCAAGAAATGGGCAAGAAGCTCCGTTGCTTTCGGATGAAGTATTCAAAGTAATTCAGGAAAACTCAGCTTTCCTTGATTCACATATCATTTATACAAGAGATTTCAATTACGATTACTTTGGTTTCAAAACCTTAGAGCGTTCGTATTTGCTAAAAATAAACGGAAAAATCGTCGAAAGACCACAACATATGTTGATGCGTGTTTCTGTTGGTATTCACCTTGACGATTTAAAATCAGTAATCGAAACGTACGATTTAATGTCTAAAAAGTTCTTTACGCATGCAACGCCAACGTTGTTTAATGCAGGAACTCCAAAACCACAAATGTCTTCTTGTTTCCTTTTGGCAATGCAGGATGATAGTATTGATGGTATTTATGATACTTTAAAACAAACGGCTAAGATCTCGCAATCTGCGGGAGGAATTGGTCTTTCTATTCATAACGTTCGTGCGACAGGATCTTACATTCGTGGTACAAACGGAACTTCAAACGGAATTGTGCCAATGTTGAGAGTTTTCAACGATACGGCACGTTACGTAGATCAGGGTGGTGGAAAACGTAAAGGAAGTTTTGCGATTTACATCGAAACATGGCATGCTGATATCTTCGAATTTTTGGATTTGAAGAAAAATACAGGAAAAGAAGAAATGCGTGCAAGAGATTTATTCTTCGCTATGTGGACTTCAGATTTATTTATGAAACGTGTACAGGAAGATGCGTCTTGGACTTTAATGTGTCCGAACGAATGTCCTGGGTTATACGATGTTTACGGAGAAGAATTCGAAGCCATGTATTTGGATTATGAATTTAGAGGAAAAGGTAGAAAAACGATTCGCGCACGTGAATTATGGGAGAAAATCCTTGAATCACAAATCGAAACAGGAACGCCTTATATGTTGTACAAAGATGCAGCAAACCGTAAATCAAATCACAAGAATTTAGGAACAATTCGTTCTTCAAACTTGTGTACTGAGATTATGGAGTTTACTTCTAAAGATGAAATTGCAGTTTGTAATTTAGCTTCTATTTCGTTACCAATGTTTATTGAAAACGGAAAATTCGATCACCAGGCACTTTACGATGTTACCAAACGTGTAACTCGTAACCTGAACAAAGTAATCGACAGAAACTATTATCCGGTAAAAGAAGCTGAAAACTCAAACTTACGTCACCGTCCGGTAGGATTAGGTGTTCAAGGTTTAGCTGATGCTTTTATCATGTTGCGTATGCCGTTTACAAGTGATGAAGCAAAAGCATTAAACCAGGAAATTTTCGAAACATTATACTTCGCAGCCGTAACCGCTTCTATGGAAATGGCGAAAGAAGAAGGACCATATTCTACATTTGCAGGTTCTCCAATGTCACAAGGAGAATTCCAATACAATATGTGGGGAATGAAAGATGAAGAATTATCAGGACGTTGGGACTGGGCTTCATTAAGAAAAGAAGTAATGGAACACGGAGTTCGTAACTCATTGTTAGTTGCGCCAATGCCAACAGCTTCGACTTCACAAATTCTTGGAAACAACGAAGCTTTCGAACCATATACATCAAACATTTATACACGTCGTGTATTGTCTGGAGAATTTATCGTAGTAAACAAACACTTACTTCATGATTTAGTAGACAGAGGTTTATGGAACGAAACATTGAAACAAGAAATCATGCGTCATAACGGATCAGTTCAAAATATTGATGTGATTCCGCAAGACCTGAAAGAATTATATAAAACAGTTTGGGAAATGTCGATGAAAGACATTATCGATATGTCGCGTCAGAGAGGTTATTTCATTGACCAATCGCAATCATTGAACTTGTTCATGCAAGATGCCAACTATTCTAAACTAACGTCAATGCACTTTTACGCTTGGCAATCAGGTTTAAAAACAGGAATGTATTACTTGAGAACGAAATCAGCTGTTGATGCGATTAAATTCACCCTAAACAACGATAAAAAAGAAGAAGATGCACCGGTAACTTTAGTTCCGGAAACAGAAGCAATCAGCGTTGAGGATTATAAAGCTATGCTTTTAAAAGCGCAAGCAGCAGAGCCTGATGATTGTGAAATGTGTGGGTCTTAAAGAGGTTTTAATTTAAAATAAATAACCTTACCATTTAGAAAAATGTCTAATAGGTAAGGTTATTATTTTTTATTTTAATATTTTTTGATTATTCTTGTTTATTCTTTTGTAGGAAAAGGATTAGGTAGTTAATGCTGATGTCTTTAAATGAGAAACGCCTCAAAAGAGGCGTCGGACTAAAGATGCTATCTTTAGTGTTGTTTATGTGGTGCAAATATAACGAATAAATTATGAGTGAAACAAATGTTTTAGTTAAAAAAGAAAGAGTAATTGTATATGTAGATGGATTTAATTTATATTTCGGTATGTTAGATGCAGGATTTAATAACTGTAAATGGTTAAATTTAAGGCTTTTGGTAGATAATCTATTACAGTCAAATCAAGTAGTAGTTGAAGTTAAATATTTTACAAGTAGAGTTAGTAATAATCCAGATAAACAAAAAAGACAAAGTACTTATTTAGAGGCATTAGAAAGTACCGGTGTTAAAATATATTATGGTAATTATCAATCTGATACCGTAGAATGTAGAAGGTGTAATAGTGTATGGCCTACATACAACGAGAAAATGACTGATGTTAACATTGCTACACAAATTTTAATTGATGCTTATCAGGATAAATATGATATGGCCATGTTAATTTCTGGAGATAGTGATTTAGTTCCTCCGATGAAAGCAGTTCATGAAATATTTAAAAATAAAAGAGTTTTCGCTGCATTTCCCCCCAAAAGGCATAATCAATCGGTAGCTTTAGCTGCCAAAGGCTCGATAACCATAGGAAGAAAAAAACTTGTAGATAGTCAATTTAGTTTAGAGGTAGCTAAAAGAGACGGATATGTTCTAAGAAAGCCAAAAGATTGGGAATTTTAGTTAAATGAAATTACTCTTAATTTTTAGAAAGCAGTTATTATAATGATAACTGCTTTTTTATGTACGGCATTTTCTTGATGACGTTCCGGAGGAACAAATTATATTGTAGAGATGGATTTTAATCCATTCTACGCAATCAAAGTCGACAATCGTAGTCATTACAATATCCCCAAAAAATCCCCGTTCTAATTAATACCAAAGATTTTTAAAACTTAGCACCTTAGCATCTAAGAACCTCAGACCCTTTCTTAAATTAAACCTTTAAGAAAAAGTCAAGTCTTATTGCTAAACAAATTCCTGTGTTATGAAAAAAAGCAATCTTTGGTCGTTACGATTGGGTTTTTCCGGAAAAGAATCCGATAAAATAGAGAAACTGGGATTAGAAAAATTTCTAAAGCATTCCTATGATTTCAAGATTGATACACAACTTCCTGCTTTTTTAGATGACGATCCCAAGACACTTATTGAACTCAAGGAATTACGGGAATCGATAAAAACCGCCGATTCAGAAGAAAAAAAGAAGATTCTCAAAAAAGAAATTTACTCCACTATTGAATTCAAAAAATGGTGGATAGCAAAAATGCGAAATGATGAATTTCCGTTACGCGAAAACATGGTTTGCTTCTGGCACAATCATTTTGTTTCTACTTCCCCAAAAGTAAAAGTTACCTACTGGACATATCAGCACAATATGATTTTACGCGAAAATGCCTTTGGGAACTTCAAAGAACTCACAAAGCAAATTGTAAAATCGAATGCCATGGTGAAATATCTGGATAATGTCGACAATAAAAAAGGTAAATACAACGAAAACCTAAGTCGTGAGTTATTGGAATTATTCACAATCGGAATTGGAAATTATTCAGAAGGCGATATCAAAGAAGGAGCAAAAGCTTTAGCGGGATTAAATTACGGAGATGAAGGCGCGGTTTACAGAAAAAATTTAGAAGATAATAGTGATAAAACCTATTTCGGAAAAACCGGAGATTGGAAAGCAGATGATTTGGTTGATATTATTTTCGAACAAAAAAACATTCCATATTTCATTACCAGAAAAATTCTTAAATGGTTTATTTATGATAATCCGTCAGAAGAATTAGTGAAATATTATGGGGATTATTTCAGGAAAGTGAAGTTTGAAATTGAACCTTTACTGACTAAAATTTTTACTGAAGAATATAAAAAAGAAACTTCCGGGACTAAAATAAAAGATCCGCTGGTTTATATTTTGCAACTTCTGGATGAATTAAACATTGAAGATCTTGACGAAACGATTGTGCTGTATTTTCTGAAGCAACAAGGGATGGATTTGTACAATCAGATTAATGTAAAAGGTTGGGATGGCGGAAATTCCTGGCTTACTTCGCAGATTTATCTGCAGCGCAATAATACTTCAGATTTGCTTTGCAGTGGGAGAAGTATCACCAGAAAAGCATTGAATACAATGGCTTCTGAAACTGAAAAACCAAAATCAGGATTGGAGAAAATAGAAGTGAAAATTGATTTTGATTCTAATGGAAATAACAAAACCATTATCGCCGACTTATCGAACAGGTTATTATTCAAAGTAAATGATTCGATGCAAAAAGACATGGAAAACTTACTGAAGTATGATTTTGATCCAAAAGAGGAACATGCCAATTTTGCCGTAATAAGACTCTTTAATTATATTACAAAACTACCCGAATATCAATTAATTTAGAAAGCTACAGCCATGAACAGAAGAAATTTTCTAACACTTACAGGAACATTTACCGGCGGATTGCTCGTGCTTCCTGATTTTTTACACGCTTTTGGTTCGCAAAATAATTTGGTAACGGGCGAGCAATGTATTGTATTTGTGCAATTAAATGGTGGTAATGACGGATTGAATACTTTTATTCCGTATGATAACCCGTTGTATTATGATTTGAGAACGAAGATTGCTCTAAATAAAGATGTTGTTATCGGCAAAAATAAAGGAATGGCATTTCATCCTTCTCTAAAAGATTTTGCTCAAATGCAGCAAAACGGAGATTTAACGGTAATTCAGAATGTTGGATATCCTGAGCCCATTCGTTCACATTTTCGCAGCCAGGAAATTTGGCAAACTGCAGCAGATTCTAATAAATATATAAACGAAGGCTGGCTTGGTCGTTATCTTGATTTACAATGCAACGGACATCAGCCAACGGCGGGAATTAATCTGGATTCGATAGATAATTTAGCTTTAAAAGGAATGGAACCCAATTCGATTACTGTTAAAGACCCAAACCGATTTAAAGTAAAATTTGATAAAGAACAAAATGTGAAATTATCGGATAATCCGCAATTAGATTTTGTTCGCAAAATTGCCAATTCCGTTACCGAAGGTTCAGATGAAATTCAGAAAGCATTAGTGAAATCCAAATCAGAAATCAGTTATCCTAAAACTGATTTGTCTAAAAATCTGGAATGGATTGGAAGATTAATCAAAGGAAATCTGAACTCAAAAATATATTATACTTCGCTCGGTGGATTCGATACACATGACAATCAACTCGCCATTCATGAAAAAAAATTAGCAGATTTGAATGATGCTTTATTTAGTTTTTATAAGGATTTGAAACAAGCACAATTGCTTCAAAATGTTACAATTGTGGTATTCTCGGAATTTGGGCGACGAGTAAAAGACAACGGCAACGGGACAGATCACGGAACTGCAGCGCCAATGTTTATCATTGGAGGAAACAATAAAGGAACCATTTTAGGAAATAATCCTGATTTAGCCAATTTAGATAATGGTGATTTAAAATACGAAATTGACTTTAGAAGTGTTTATGCTTCTTTATTGCAGCAAAAAATGAATTTCGATTATGCTAAAATTGGGATTAGGAATGCACCGGTTTCAGGGTTATTTTGATTGAAAGATAGCCACAAATTCACGAATTTTTATTTTGAAAATCTGTGAAACTTGAATTACATAACCATAAAGATTTGCGTCAATTCGTGAATTCGTGGCGAAAAAACTTAGAACCTTAGCGCCTCAGAACCTTAGCACCTTAGAAAAAGCTATTGTAAATATCTCATTTAAAGCCGATATTTTTATATTATCATACAAAACCTGCTAAATTTGTTAAGAAATCCCTTTTTGTTTCATAAAATGCAATATTTTTTTTGGTGCACTGAAATTAATTTATACATTCGCAGAGAATTTATTGAAAAACACAAACAAAATGTCTAATAACCGTTTTTATTTTAGCAACTCTTTTTATTTCTTCTTTAGTAGAAGTGAGGATTGTGCTATGGTTATTTGAAAAATATAAAAGACAAATAAAACTAATATACAATCCTGATGCAAATCAGGATTTTTTTTTGAATATATGACAACGAAAATTGCAATACAAGGTATAAAAGGTTCTTTTCATCATCAGGTTGTAAAGGAGTATTTCTCTGAAAATGTGGCTATTGATGAGTGCTTGTCTTTTGAGGAATTGGTTGATAGCCTGCTTTCAGGAAAATCAGATCAGGCAGTAATGGCGATTGAAAATTCGATTGCGGGGCCAATTATTCCGAATTATGCTTTGATCGATAAGAATAATTTACACATAATAGGAGAACATTATTTAAGCATTCACCAAAATTTAATGACTTTAAAAGGTCAGAAAATTGAAGATATAAAAGAAGTTCATTCGCACCCAATGGCATTATTACAATGTATGGATTTTTTGAAACAGTATCCAAACATCAAATTGGTTGAAGATAAAGATACAGCTGAAACTGCCAGAAGAATTCAGGAAAAACAATTAACCGGAATCGCTGCAATTGCAAGTAAAACGGCTTCTGAAATGTATGATTTAGAAATTATCGCTCCGGAAATTCAAACGATCAAAAACAATATGACTCGTTTTGTGATTATCAAAAAGCAGAATTCATTTTTGCCGGAAAGCGAAATCAACAGAGCTTCGATCAAATTTGAATTAGATCATAAAAGAGGAAGTTTAGCAGCAGTTTTGAATGTAATGAGCGACTGCAAATTGAATTTGACAAAAATTCAATCGCTTCCAAAAATTGAAACTCCGTGGAAATATTCATTTTTCGTAGATGTAACATTTGAAAAATATCAAGATTTTGCAAAAGCCAAATCGTTATTAAATATAATGGCAGAATATTTAAAGGTCTTGGGAGAATATAAAAATACTAAACCGTAAGAAAAGGAAATTCCAATTTTTTTAAATTCCAAATTCCAAATCTGATCCTTCGCTTCGCTTAGGATTAAATAAAAAGAGAAACTCTAAAAAGAGAATATATATAAATCATGATTACAACAGCAAAAAGATTAGATACAGTTGAAGAATACTACTTCTCATCAAAATTGAGAGAAGTTCGTCAGCTGCAGTCTGAAGGAAAATCTATCATCAATATGGGAATTGGAAGCCCTGATTTGAGTCCGTCGAAAGAAGTAATTGAAGCGGTTGCCGCAGCAATTTTAGATGAAAACGGACACGGTTATCAGAGCTATCAGGGATTGCCGGAATTGAGAAAAGGAATGGCAGATTTTTATCAGAATCAATTTGGTGTTGCCTTAAATCCGAATAATGAGATTTTGCCTTTGATGGGTTCGAAAGAAGGAATTATGCACATTTCGTTAGCCTTTTTAAATGAAGGCGATCACGTTTTGATTCCGAATCCAGGTTATCCAACGTATACGTCGGTAACTAATTTGGTTGGAGCAGTTCCGGTTTATTATGATTTGAAAGAAGCTAATGCATGGGAACCGGATTTTGAAGCTTTAGAAAAACTAGATCTTTCGAAAGTGAAAATCATGTGGCTGGGATATCCACATATGCCAACAGGAGCGAAAGGAAGTTTAGCGTTATTTGAAAAATTGGTTGCTTTTGCTAAAAAACACAACATATTATTGGTCAATGATAATCCGTATAGTTTTGTTTTGAATGATAATCCGATGAGTTTATTGCAGGTTGAAGGCGCAAAAGAGGTGGCTTTAGAATTGAATTCACTTAGTAAAACATTCAACATGGCCGGCTGGAGAGTGGGGATGGTTTTGGGAAATCCTGAAATTATCGATGCAGTCTTAAAAGTAAAAAGCAACATGGACAGCGGTATGTTCTACGGAATTCAGAAAGGTGCAATTGCAGCGTTGAATTGTGATAAATCATGGTTTGAAGATCAAAACAAAATTTACAGACGCCGTAGAGAGTTGACAGAGAAACTAGCAGAAAAATTAGGATGCGAAGTGTATGCAGCAGGAGTTGGGCTTTTTGTCTGGGCTAAATTGCCGGAAGGAATCGAATCAGCAGAAAAGTTCATTGACGAAATATTATACGAGAAACACATTTTCATCACACCGGGAACAATTTTCGGAAGCAATGGTGAAGGTTATATCAGATTCTCGTTGTGTGTAAAAGAAGAAAAAGTACAAGAAGCGATTGACAGGTTTTAGAATCAAGAAACAAGAAACAAGATTTTAGACTTTAAGATTGCGAACCTTGCGTAAATCCTTGCGGACTTTGCGGTTAAGAAACAAAAAAGAATTATGAAAGTATACGTAATAGGAATAGGGTTAATAGGAGGTTCGATGGTGCTCGACATCAAAGATCAACATCCTGAAGCTACTATTTTTGGAATAGATAATAACGAGAAACATTTGCAGGAAGCAATTGATTTAGGTGTTATCGATCAGGCGGGAAGCTTTGAAGAATTAGCTGAGGCTGATTTTGTAATCGTTTCGGTTCCTGTGGATGTAGCGCTGACGGTTTTGCCTAAAGTTTTGGATTCGGTTGGAGATAAAACCATTGTTTTTGAAGTAGGATCGACTAAAAAGCCAATTTGCGAAGCGGTGGCAAGTCACCCGAAAAGAAGAAACTTTATCGCAACACATCCAATTGCCGGAACGGAGTTTTCCGGGCCATCGGCGGCGATACGAGGTTTGTTTAAAGGAAAAACAAATATTATTTGTGAGGTGGAAAAAACCACTTTTAAATTGCAGGAAAAAGCATTAAAGCTTTTTAGCGAAATAGGAATGAGGATTCGATATATGGATCCAACTTCACACGACAAACACATCGCTTACGTTTCGCATTTGTCGCACATTAGTTCGTTTATGCTCGGGAAAACGGTAATGAACAAAGAAAAAGACGAGCAGGATATTTTTGATATGGCGGGAAGTGGATTTGAAAGTACCGTTCGTTTAGCAAAAAGTTCACCAGCGATGTGGACACCAATTTTTAAGCAAAACAAAGAACATGTTTTAGAAACTTTAGAAGCTTACATTTCAAATCTCAGTCGGTTTAGAGATTTGTTAAAAGAAGAAGATTACAATGCCATTTTTGAAGAAATGGAAAGCACAAATAAAATAAAAGAAATACTAAACGGATTAACAACAACTAAGAAATAAATTAAAATTAAGATGGAAAATAAGAAAGAAATGAGAAAGTGGTTAGAAGATTTCAATTTAAATCACCCACTTGTGATAGCTGGACCTTGTAGTGCAGAAACGGAAGATCAAGTATTAAAGATTGCTCATGAATTGAAAGATTCAAAAGTTAGTGTATTCAGAGCTGGAATCTGGAAACCAAGAACGCGTCCGGGAGGATTTGAAGGTGTTGGAGAAATTGGTTTAAAATGGTTACAAAAAGCAAAAGCTGAAACTGGTTTATTGATGGGAACTGAAGTTGCGACTGCAGCTCACTGTAAATTGGCTTTAGAACATGATATCGATGTTTTATGGGTTGGTGCCCGTACAACTGCAAATCCTTTCGCAGTTCAGGAAATTGCTGATACATTGAAAGGAACGGATAAAATCGTTTTGGTTAAAAACCCAGTAAACCCGGATTTAGCTTTATGGTTAGGTGGTGTTGAGCGTTTACACATGGCTGGAATCGAGAAATTAGGAGTTATTCACAGAGGTTTTTCTACTTACGAAAAAACAAAATATAGAAACATTCCGGAATGGCAAATTGCTATCGAATTACAAAATAAATTCCCTGATTTACCATTAATCATCGATCCATCTCACATTACCGGAGATCGTAAAATGATTTTCGAAGTAACGCAAGAAGCTTTAGATTTGAACTACGACGGTATGATTATCGAAACGCACTACGATCCGGACAACGCTTGGTCTGATGCTGCTCAACAAGTTACTCCAGATGCTTTGAAACAAATCATTAAAGATTTGACTATCAGAAAAACAGATGATACTACAGACGAGTACAGCAATAAAATGACAAAATTAAGAGCTAACATCGACGTTTTGGATGCTAACTTATTAGAGTTGTTAGGAAAACGTATGAAAGTAGCTGACGAAATTGGTCAGGTGAAAAAAGATGCAAACGTAGCGATTCTTCAAAACAACCGTTGGAATGAAATCTTAGGAAAAATGATTTTAGAAGGTGAGAAAAAAGGTCTTACTGAAGAATTCGTTTTAAGAATGTTCAAGGCTATCCACCAGGAAAGTATTGGTCACCAGGAGAAAATTTTCAACGCATAATTTTTTCAAAATCAGATAAGTGATATAAGGGAATTTAAGTTTTTGTGAAATTATTTTAAACTTTTCTTATAGCATTATTTAAAAATAGATTGTTTTTTTAAGATCTCCGGCACTTTGTAAAAGAAGTGTTGGAGATTTTTTTTTGGTTGTATATGTAAACATAGCCCACGGTTTCAAGCTTGGGGACGCAACCAATGTTCGCAATCTTTTGAGATCACAACACAATGTATATCAATAATCTTTGCCCCACGGTTGAAACCGTGCGCTATATTTTTTACAGCTTTTAATTTCGATCTTGTGCTAATATTTTCTTATGTAACTTATATGGTTTAATTTTTTTTATAACCCATTCCAACCTTTTTAGATTTTATGTTCTCTATACAATTATAGAACATTAACTCTCGTGTTATGAAATCAAAATTATGTTTGTCTCAGCCAGGAATTTTTCAAGTTAATTTGAAAATGTTATTTTATTTGATATTGTTTTTAGGAACAAAATCTTTCGCACAAAGCCCCGAATTAACAGTAAAAGGTGAAGAAGCGGAAAAGGTTAGAATGAATAAACTAATTGTGAATGTAAAAGTGGTGGGTAATATTGCTTATACCACTGCCGAAATGCATTTCTTTAACTCAGGAACGCGCCAGATGGAAGCGGAACTTATTTTTCCGTTACCCGAAAATGTTTCGGTTTCGAGATATGCTATTGACATCAATCGTAAAATGCGTGAAGCGGTTCCTGTAAATAAAAACAAGGGGAAACAGGTTTTTGAAGCCATAGAACATCGTCGTGTCGATCCCGGATTATTAGAGAAAGTAGACGGAAATAATTTTAGAACCAGAATTTATCCTATTATGCCAAACGGAGAACGAACGGTGATCATAGGTTATGAAGAAGAACTTTCGGCATTTGATAAAGACAATCTGGCGTATCAATTGGTAAGTCGTTATCCTAAAAAACTCGATAATTTTGAATTGAATGTTTCAGTTTTAGGAACTTCGGCTTCGCCAACTGTTTCGGAGAATTCGGGAGATGCAATTGTTTTTTCGAAATGGAATCAATCTTTTCAAACTTCGATCAAAAAAGAAAATTATCAGCCATCTGAAAAACTACTTTTTAAGATTCCGATTCAGGAAAATGCTCCGAGTGTAATCATGCAAAATGTGGGCGGACAACATTATTTTTACGGAAATACTTTTATCGAAGGAAATAAAATAGCTAAAAAAACTCCGGTTTCAATTGGTTTAATTTGGGATAATTCACTGAGTTGTAAAACAAGAGATGTAAAAAAAGAACTGAGTTTGTTGAATGCTTATTTTCAAAAAATAAAAAACACAAAAGTCACTTTATACTTTTTGAATTATACTTTCGAAAAACAAAAAGAATACACCATTACAAACGGAAACTGGTCTGAATTAAAAGCAGTTTTAGAGCATACAAATTATGATGGAGGAACTCGTTTTTCGCAACTTAATTTCGTGAATAACGACGAATATTTGTTTTTCTCTGACGGACTTTCATCTTTGAGCGAGAATGTTTTACCAAAGACTAAAAAGCCAATTTACACGATAACATCATCGGTTTCAGCAGATTTTTCTTTTCTGAATTATTCGGCGATGCAAACGGGCGGTAATTTTATCAATTTAAATCAGGTGAATCAGGACAATGCATTGGATAAACTGACGAATAGTAATTTGAAGTTTTTAGGTATAAAAGAGAACTACACGGTAACAGATTTATTTCCGGTGGAAGGAACTTCGGTTTCAGGAAGCTTTAGTTTTTCAGGAATTTCTCTGAATCAAAAAAATCAAATTACCTTATTATTTGGTTATAATAACGAAGCAGTTTTAGAACGAAAAATTACTTTAGACGCGGTTCTTCAGAACACAAATGATGTAAATGTTGAAAAACTTTGGGCACAGAAAAAAATAGCCAATCTTGATTTTCAATATGATAAAAATGCTGATGAAATTGAACTTTTAGGAAAGAAATATGGCATCATAACCAAAAATACCTCGTTGATTGTTCTCGAAGATATTCGTGATTATATTTCGTATGATATTATTCCACCAGCTGAGTTACGTGCTGAATTTGACAGAATAAAAAAACAGGAAAACGATAGAAGTCTGGCGCAGCAAAAAAATAATTGGGAAAGTATCGAAAGTTATTTTCAAGGTTTAAATGACTGGTGGAAAAAAGACGTGAAATATACTGCACCAAAACCTTTACCAAAACCAAAAGTTCAAAAAAACCGAAGATCAGACAATGAAGAAAACAGGAGTTCAGGCAGAAGTGCAAGTGCAGTATCTACCAGAAGCACAAATGTTGCAGCAGGTAGAATTGAGGGGACTGTTTTAGATCAGCAGGGATTAGCCCTGCCTGGAGTGACCGTAACAATAAGAGGAGAAAGAGAAGGCGTTTACACTGATTTTGATGGGAAATTTGTAATTAGAGCAGCCGAAAATAGTACTCTTAATTTTAGTTATATTGGTTTTGATTCTTATCAATTAAATGTTGGAACAAATAACCAAATTAGGGTTCAATTAAGAGAAAATACGCAATCATTACAAGAAGTTGTTGTAACGAGTTACGCCGCTCCTGTTAGAAAAAGGGATATGACATCTTCAGTACAATCTATTACATCTGAAACTATTTCTCAAAATGCCGATATAGCACAAAGACTAGAGGAGAAAGTTTCCGGAATTGCTGCTTCATCTTCTGGGAGTATTGATAAAGTTATATTTGATGAGAAGGTTTCAATGCCGATCTCACAAAAACCTTTGATAATTGTGGATGGAAAACCTTTTGAGGGTGAATTGTCAGATTTGGATCAGGATGATATCGCTTCTGTAGATGTTCTTAAAAATACTATGGTAACTGCACTTTATGGAAGTAGGGCATCAAACGGAGTCGTAAATGTTGTTACGAAAAAGGGAGAATCTAATATGATTAATAATGAACCTAAAACCTGGAATCCCGATCGTTTGTATCTAAAAGCTTTAACGGCTGCACCAAAAGAAAAACAATATGATTTATATTTTGAATTAAGGAACGGACAAGAGAGAAATCCAAGTTTTTATTTTGATGTGGCTCATTTTTTCTACAATCAGGGCGATATCAAAAAAGCTTTGCAGGTAATCAGTACTATTGCCGATTTAGGTTTAGAGAATCATCAGCTTTATAAAACCCTTACGTATACATTACGTCAGTGGAAAGATTTTGATGATGCCTTATTTACTGCAAGACAAATTGCAAAATGGAGAGCGCATGAACCACAAAGTTTAAGAGATTATGCGTTGGCTCTTGAAGATGCAGGAAAATACCAGGAAGCTTTTGATCAATTGATTAAGGCATTAGAAGTAAATTATTACGGAGAAATGAGTGGACAATACCAAGGTGTGGAAGATATTATTTTAATGGATGTTAACCGTTTGACGATGGAACACAAAGGTTTGAAAACAGGTAAACTTGATAAAAAACATTTAGAGAAAATGCCGGTTGATATCAGAATAATTATGAACTGGAACCTGATGGATGTCGATTTAGATCTTCATATTATTGAACCAAACGGAGAAGAATGTTATTACGCACATAAAAGTACACAAGCCGGCGCGAGATTTTCTAAAGATTTTACCCAAGGTTATGGCCCGGAACAATATTTAATTAGAAATGCGATAAAAGGAAAATATCAAATAAAAACCAATTATTTTGGTGAAAGAGAATTAACCGAAAGTGGCCCCGCAACCGTTATGGTAGAAATTTATACCACAAGAGCAGGTAAAACGACAAAAACGTTAAAAACAATTCAGTTAGGAAAAATCAAAGAGAATGAGATTTTAGCCGAAATTGTTTGGTAAACGTACCAAATTCTGAGTAAGTCTTTAATTTTAAAAGGCGAAATTGCGTTGTTCAATTCTAAAAACGTAATTTTGCCTTTTATTTTTTAGTTCTAAGAGTAATCTAAAATCTAAAATCAATAATCTAAAATTAAAGAATGACAGGACTCGTATATAAATCTACAGGAAGTTGGTACACTGTAAAATCTGAACAAGGCGATTTTATAGAATGCCGTATGAAAGGGAAGTTTAGGATGAAAGGTATAAAAAGCACTAATCCTATTGCTGTGGGCGATATTGTCGATTATGAATTGGAAGAAACTTCAGATGCCTTAACCGGAACGATTTTTAATATTCACGAAAGAAAAAATTACATCGTTCGTAAATCGGTTAACCTTTCGCATCAAATGCATATTATCGCATCAAATATTGATCGTGTGTTTTTATTAATTACGATTAATAATCCACCAACAACCTTCAACTTTATCGATCGTTTTCTGGTTACTGCGGAAGCTTATAATATCGAAACGATTCTTGTTTTTAATAAAATAGATACTTTTGACGAGCCAACTCTCGAAGATCAATTGTATATGCAATACGTATATCAGCAAATTGGTTACAAATGCCTTCGTGTTTCTTCAACAGAAATGAAAGGTATTGACGAATTAAAAGAAATGATGATTGGTAAAGTAAGCATGTTTTCAGGACATTCAGGTGTTGGGAAATCGACTTTAGTCAATGCCATGGAACCTTCGTTACATCTTAAAACCAAAACCATTTCTGAAGCAAGTAAACAAGGTCAGCATACGACAACTTTTGCCGAAATGTATGATTTGTCTTTTAATGCAAAAATTATCGATACGCCGGGAATCAAAGGTTTCGGAATTGTTGATATGGAAAAAGAAGAAATCAGCGGTTATTTTCCGGAATTCTTTAAATTAAAAGATCAATGCAAGTTTAACAATTGTCTACATAAAGAAGAACCTCATTGCGCAATAAAAGCTGCTTTAGAAAGAGATGAGATCGCCTGGTCACGTTACAATAGTTACTTGAAAATACTGGAAGGCGATGACGAAAATTATCGTACAGATTCGTATGATGAAGATCGAAAAGCTAGTGATGAGACCAGAAACCAAAAATAAATTCCAAGGCGAAAATTCCAAGGCGAAAATTCCAATTCCAACCCAAATCCATAGACAATAGTTTATTGTAGAGATGCGCAGCAATGCATCTAACGCTAGAAATTTAAATCTTTTTAATCCGTGTAATCTGTGGCAAAAACCACATTATTAGATAAAATATGAGAATTGTTCTTCAAAGAGTTTCAGAAGCGTCCGTTACCGTTGATGGAAATAAAACAGCTGATATAAAAAAAGGTTTACTTGTTCTCGTGGGAATTGAAGATCTGGACACTCAGGAAGATATTGATTGGCTCGTTGGTAAAATCATCAAAATGAGAATTTTTGGTGATGAGAATGATGTTATGAACTGCTCGGTTCAGGATATCGATGGAGATATTATAGTTGTAAGTCAGTTTACACTTCATGCTTCTACAAAAAAAGGTAATCGTCCATCTTATATAAAAGCATCAAAACCCGAATTCGCGATTCCGATGTATGAGAATTTTGTAAAATCTTTAGAAAAAGAATTTAATAAAAAAGTTCAAACCGGAATTTTTGGTGCAGATATGAAGGTTAGTCTCTTAAATGACGGCCCTGTAACGATTTTAATTGACAGCAAAAATAGAGAGTAAAATTTTATTAAACATATGTTAAGAATTTCTAAAAATAATATATATTTGGCGAAATTACTTACTAATGAAATTTACTTTTTCGGGATTATTTTTTTTCTTATTTACCCTTATTCTTTCGGCTCAAAAAACCGAATATGCTGTAACAGCGATTTCTGATAGTCTTAAAGAAAATGCCAACGCTGTTGTTCGATTAGATCAAATGGATATTAATATTGCTTCGCAGAGAAGCATGAATATCAAAACACAGCGCGTTGTAACAGTTTTAAATGAAAAAGGATTAAGAAACATTGATGCTTATCAACACTATGATAAATCACTGAGTGTAAAAAATATCGAAGCAGTTGTTTATGATATATCCGGTAAAGAAATCAAAAAAATTAAACGAAAAGATTTTAAGGATAATAGTGCGGTAAGCGGAAGCACTCTTTTTTCTGATAGCCGTGTACTGTACTTAGATTATACACCAATTTCATATCCTTTTACAATCGTTTATACCAGTGAAATTGAAACATCAAGTACTGCTTTTATACCAAGATGGTATTTTTTAGGAGATTACAATGTAAGCGTGGAGAAATGTATTTTAAATGTTTCTTTTCCAAATGATCTGGGATTTAAAAAGAAGGAGTTCTATTTTTCAGGTTTTGATATAAAGAAAACTATTGATACCGATACAAAACTAAGTTATGTTGCTCTTAATATTTTAGCGAGAAAAGTAGAAGATTACAGTCCGTCTACTGATGATCTTTTTCCGAAAGTAATGATGGGATTAGAAAAATTTCATTTAGAAGGAGTTGATGGTACTGCCACAACATGGGAAGCATTTGGTAAATGGTATGGTGAAAAAATCTTAACAGGAACTACTACTTTGCCGGAAGAAACGAAAACGAAAATAAAAGCATTAGTGGGGGATGAAAAAGATCCTATAAAAAAAGCAAAGATCATTTACGATTATGTACAAAAAAAATCCAGATATGTAAATATTGCTGTCGGTATTGGAGGTTGGAAACCTATGCTTGCCAGCGATGTAGATCGTTTAGGTTATGGAGACTGTAAGGCATTATCGAATTATACAAAAGCACTTTTACAGGTTGTAGATGTTCCTTCTTACAATACTATTTTATATGGAGATCGTTACAAATCTAATATTCAGTCTGATTTTGTTTCGATGCAGGGAAATCACATGATTTTGGCTATTCCAAATGGAAATCATTACACTTGGTTAGAATGTACAAGCCAGGACGCTCCTTTTGGATATCAGGGAACTTTTACTGATGATCGGGATGTCTTGATTATTAAGCCGGAAGGGGGAGAAATTGTGAGAACAAAAGTGTATGAGGATTTAGGAAATACTCAAAAAGATAAAGGATTATATACCATAGACGAAAATGGTAATTTTTCGGGTTCATTATCAATTGTTTCAGAAGGTTCTCAATACAACACAAAGGCTAGATTAGAAACTTTACAGCCAACAGAAAAAGAAGCTCATTATAAAGATTATTGGAATAATATCAATAATTTAAAATTGGGTAAAATTTCTTTTACTAATAATAAAGAAAATGTTCAATTTACTGAGGATGTGCAAACAAGTGCTTTAAACTATGCCGCAATTTCTGCGAACAAAATGATTTTTACCGTAAATGCATTCAATCAAACTTCTGCTAATGTTAAGAGAATCCGTAATAGAAAAACCCCGCTTCAGATTCAGCGTGGTTATTTAGATTCAGATGAAATCGAAATTAATTTACCAACAGGTTTTACAATAGAATTTTTGCCTCAAAACTTTGAATTAAAAGGAAAATTTGGAGAATACAAAACCGAAATCATTAAAAAAGAAAATAATAAACTGACTTACAAACGCTCTATATTCATAAATAAAGGGCAATATTCAAGTAAAGAATATGACGAGTACCGTCTTTTTATGGAGCAAGTTGCAAGAAACGATAATGCCAAAATTATATTAACCAAGAACTAACCAAAAATGAAAATTACCAAACTTTTTAGTCTGTCAATTCTATTGTTGCTTATTACGAATGTAACAGCGCAGGAATTTAAATTAGGAAAAGTATCTATTGCTGAATTAGAACAAAAGGTACATCCCAAAGATTCATCGGCAGCAGCTGCAATTTTGTACAAAAAAGGAAAAACGAGAATAGAATATGATACGAATTATGGTTTTGTGACCGTTGCCGAAGTAGAGACCAGAATTAAGATCTATAAAAAAGAAGGTTATAATTGGGCCAATCAAAATGTTTGGTATTATAATGAGCCTGATTTTAAAGAGAAAGTAAATTTTTCTGATGCGGTTACTTATAACTTAGTTGATGGGAAAATTGAAAAGACAAAGCTAAAAAGTGACGGGGTTTTTGATGAAGTAGTAAGTAAATACAGAGGACAGAAAAAAATAACCATGCCTAATGTCAAAGAAGGTTCTGTTATAGAGTTTAGTTATATTATAAGAAGTCCTAGCGATAGAGTAATTAGAGAGTGGGATTTTCAGACCAGTATTCCAGTAAATTATTCGGAGTTTTCAACTTATATTCCGGAATATTACGTTTTTAATACAAGACAAAAAGGATATGCTTTTCCTAAGAAAAATGAAGTTACAAATCAAAGATCTGTTATTTTTACAAATAAAGACAGAGACAGCGAGTATTTGCATACCAAAACAAAATTTTCTACAAGTACAGCAAATTATAAAGAAACGCAGACTACATATGTTGCTATAGATTTTCCAGCGATGAAAGACGAAGCTTATGTAAATAATATTGATAATTATACATCAAGTATTCAACATGAATTATCGATGACAAAATTTCCTCAATCAGAGACAAAGTTGTATTCTGTCGATTGGGATGCAGTTGTACATACAATTTATAAAGATATTGGTCCTGAACTGAATAAGACTGGTTATTTTGAAGAGGATCTGAAAAAGAAATTAGAAGGAAAGAATACTACCGATGAAAGAATATTGGTTGTTTTAGATTATGTAAAAGCAAATGTAAAGTGGAATGATTATTTTGGATATAGCTGTGATAGTGGAGTTAAAAAAGCATATAAAGAAAAGACTGGAAATATTGCCGATATTAATTTAATGCTAACCGCTATGTTGCGTTATGCAGGTTTAACAGCAAATCCGGTTTTAGTAAGTACACGCGCTAATGGAATCTCAATTTTCCCTAACAGAACTGCTTTTAATTATGTCATTGCCGCAGTCGAAACTCCAAATGGAAATATTTTGTTAGATGCTTCTGATAGATTTTCAACTCCTAATATTTTGCCCCTTAGAGCCTTAAACTGGTATGGTCGATTGATAAGAAAAGACGGAAGTTCTGAAGAAGTAGATTTGATGCCTCAAAAAACATCAAATGATATTGTTTTTATGAGTTATAGTATTGATGCCGAAGGTAAAGTGACAGGAAAAACCAGAAGACAATGTACAGATTATAATGCTATGATTACAAGAGAGAATATTAACGGGCTTAAAGAAGAAGAATATTTAGAAAAGCTGGAGAATAGAAATAATAAAATTGAAATAAGCGAATATTCAAGAACAAACGAAAAAGAATTATTGTTGCCTACTATGGAAACGTATTCATTTACCGGAAATAATTTGTGCGAAGTAATAGGCGGGAAAATATATGTAAGTCCTATGTTGTTTTTTACAAATGAACAAAATCCTTTCAAACAGGATCTCAGAGAATATCCGGTTGATTTTGGATTTCCTTTTATGGATAAATATAATATAACACTTCAAATTCCTGAGGGCTTTACAGCGGAGGTATTGCCTGCACCATCTATTATTAATATGGAAGATAATTTGGGAAGTTTCAAGTTTAATATTGCTCCGACAGCAAACGGATATCAAATAAATATTCAGCATCAAATCAACGAGGCAATTGTATCTACTGAAAAGTATGAAATGCTAAAAGAATATTACAAAGCCATGATTGCAAAACAAACGGAGAAAATTGTTTTAAAAAGAATTTAATATGAAGTTTCAAAGCTTACTGATAGTTGTTTTTTTACTTCTGGGAATTTCAAAAAGCAGTGCTCAAAATTATGAGTTGGGAAAAGTTACTGTTGCTGAATTAAAAGAGAAAGCAAACCCGAAAGATACAACTGCGCCTGCTGCAATTTTGTTTAAAAAAGGAAAAACATTTTTTACGTTTACTAAAGACAAAGGTTTTTCTGCCAATCATGTTTATGAATTTAAAATTAAAATTTATAAAAAAGAAGGACTAAATTGGGCGGATCAAAAGGTGCGTTTTTATATTGGTTATGAAAATTTGAGCGAAGACCGATTAGAGTTTTCAAATGCAGTAACTTATAATTTAGAAAACGAATCAATTGTTAAGACAAAACTGGGCAATCAGGGCGCTTTTACGAAAAAAGTAAATAAATTTTGGGACGAAAAAATAATAACGCTTCCTAATGTAAAAGTAGGATCGATTATAGAATACAAGTATATTTTAAAATCGGATAACATTGTAAAACTACCCGATTTTGATTTTCAATACGACATTCCGGTAAATTACTTTGAGTATAAAACAGATATTCCAGAGTATTACATTTATAAACCAATTTTGGTAGGAGGCCATAAAGTCGAAACAGATTCAAAATTGACCAACGGCAGTCAAAGTTTTGAAGATGATTATAACAAGACAAAAAGCATATCCTATAAACAAATAAGTGCTTTTTATAAAGGAAATGATATTCCGGCACTGACGAAAGAGCCCTATATCGATAATATTGATAATTATAAAGGATCTATTCAGCACGAATTAGAGAGAGTACGTTATCCGGATCAGCCTGTAAAAGACTATACGATAACCTGGGAAGGCGTAGCGAATACTATTTTTAAGGATAAAGGCTTTGGTAAAGAACTTAATGAAAGAGATTTTTTACTAGAAGATGTTAAAAAATTATTGACCAATGTTGAATCACAAAAAGAGAGATTGAACATCATTTTTAAATTCGTTCAGAACAAAATGAACTGGAATGAAGAGAATGATTATTATACTCAGAAAGGGGTTAAAAAAGCTTATACAGATCAAACCGGCAACGTGGCAGAGATTAATTTTATATTAATTAGTCTGCTAAAATTGGCGGGAATAGAAGTGAACCCGGTGTTGGTGAGTACCATACAAAATGGAATTCCTGTTTATCCCACAAGAACAGGTTTTAACTATGTAATAGCTGCTGCTCAAATTGAAGACAAACAAATTTTACTGGACGCAACACATAAATTTACGTATCCCGGAATTTTGCCTTTAAATGTTTTGAATTGGAAAGGAAGATTAATAAAAGATGATGGAACTTCACAGGAAATTGATTTAGTGCCCAGCACAATGTCAAAAGAATATTCCAGTTTGATGGTCAAAATAGATAATCTTGGAAAAATAGAAGGTAAGATCAGAATTCAAAGAACAGATTATGATGCTTATCTTTTCAGAGTTGAAAATGCCAATAAGAATCAGGAAAATTATCTTGAAAAATTAGAAGAACAATTAGGAGATTCTAAAATTTCAAATTACACCATCGATAATAAAAAAACAAATATTCAGGAACCTGTTCTTGAAACATTTTCTTTAAATGCAGACAATAGGGTAGAAATTATTGGAGGTAAAATGTTTATTAATCCTTTGTTGTTTTTTACCAGATCTAAAAATCCGTTTACTCAGGAAATTAGGCAAATGCCAGTTTATTTTGGTTACCCAACTCAGGAAAAATTCAATTTAAATATTGAAATTCCTGAAGGATATGAAATAGAATCCTTGCCAAATCCTATTAAGATTGCGTCAGAAAATAAAGAGATTGTTTATATGTTAAATACATCAGGCGAAGGAAACAAAATTCGAATAATTAGTTCAAAAGAAATTAACAATAGTATTTTTGCAGCAGATCAGTATAATGGATTAAAAGATCTTTTCCAGAAGATGATTGCCAGTCAAAATGAAAAAATTGTTCTTAAAAAAATATAACTATGGATTTGAAAAATGCACAACTTGATGTCGATATGTGGATAAAAGAACACGGTGTTCGCTATTTTAATGAGCTTACAAATATGGCGCAACTTACCGAAGAAGTTGGGGAAGTTGCCCGAATCATTGCGCGCAGATACGGAGAACAATCTGAGAAAGAAAGTGATAAAAACAAAGATTTAGGCGAAGAATTGGCCGATGTTGTTTTTGTGGTTTTATGTCTCGCCAACCAAACCGGAATAGATTTACAAGCCGCTTTTGATAAAAAAATGGACTTAAAATCAGTTCGCGATAAAGACCGTCATAAAAACAACGATAAATTAAAATAATTGTGAAATATCACTCATAAGCTTTGAATTATGAGTTTTGAATTTTGAATTATGAGTGGGGAGTGGTAAATTGCGGGACTGAATTATGTTTCTAACCATTCATAATTCATAATTTACAACTTACAATTAAAAAAATGAATTTACTACTTCAAACAACTCAACATAATTTACAAGGACAAATTGCAGTAACGGGATCAAAAAGCGAGACGAATCGTTTATTGCTTTTAAAAGCATTGTTTCCCAATATTACATTGGCAAACACATCAAACTCTGATGACAGCGAGGTAATGCAAAAGGCATTAATAGGAAACGACGAAATTGTAGACATTCACCATGCAGGAACTGCAATGCGTTTTTTAACCGCTTATTTTGCTGTAAACGAAGGTCGCGAAGTGGTTATGACAGGTTCGAGCAGAATGCAGGAGCGTCCGATTAAAATTTTAGTAGAAGCTTTAGGACAATTGGGAGTTGAAATCTCTTATGAAAAAGAAGAAGGTTATCCGCCAATTAGAATAAAAGGAAAAAAAGTTACGGCATCAAAAGTTACTTTGGCAGCAAATGTTAGCAGCCAGTATATTTCGGCACTTTTACTTGTAGCTTCAAAATTAGAAAATGGTTTAGAATTAACTTTAGAAGGAGAAATTACCTCAATTCCGTATATCAAAATGACTTTGGCTTTGCTTAACGATTTAGATATTCAAACCAGTTTTGAAGGAAATGTAATTAAAGTTTATCCCAAAGAAAGTGTTGCTTCAAAAGAAATGGTTGTAGAATCAGATTGGAGTTCCGCATCTTACTTTTTTAGTTTAGTAGCTTTGGCTGATAATGCTTCAATCACATTGAGCAGTTATAAAGAAAATAGTTTACAAGGAGATTCTGAATTGGTTTCACTTTATGAGAAATTAGGAGTGAAAACTACGTTTCAAAACAACAAAATGACCTTGGTAAAACAAGAGAATTTTAAATATGAAACTGTAAATTTCGAATTAAACAATACGCCGGACATTGCACAAACCATTGTGGTGACTTGTTTAGGTTTGGGAATCGGTTGTCATTTGACAGGCCTTCATACTTTAAAAATTAAAGAAACAGACAGGCTAGAAGCACTTAGAATCGAGCTTACAAAATTAGGAGCTGATATTTCTGTTACCAATGACAGTTTGACTTTAACAGCTTCGGAAAATATCAACCACAATGTGAAAATTGGAACATATAACGATCACCGTATGGCAATGGCATTTGCACCTTTGGCTTTAAAAGTGCCTATTATTATAGAAGATGCTGAAGTAGTTTCTAAATCATATCCTGATTTTTGGAATGACTTAAAAACATTAAATTTTCAAATCTCAGAATTGTAAAAAAAAATTATTCGCCACGAATTCACGAATTCAATTTAATAATTCGTGAATTCGTGGCCAAAAAACACATAGCCCCTAGTTTTAACTAGGGGTTTTTTAGGTTTAGATTTTTGGCTTTAGCCAAATAAAAACACTAACATTTTTTTTCAGTATCTAAATTCAATGAACTTATATCACTTATATGGTTAAAAAAGCGTTTTTTTATCAAGTCAAAGCATCAGTAAATCAACGACTTTTGAAAATAAACATCAAAACACTTGACAACGCCTATCTCACAATCGTATATTTGCACACGATTAAAAATCAGGTCTTCAAATAATCCTGATCGAAAATCTATAACTCATAACTTTCTCAAATGAAATTATCACATTTTCAATTTAATTTACCGAAAGAACTTTTAGCAGAATTCCCGGCAGAAAACAGAGACGAATCTCGTTTAATGGTAATCGATCGTCAAAAACAAACTATAGAGCACAAAATGTTTAAAGATGTTATCAATTATTTTGATGATGGAGACGTTTTGATTCTTAACAATACAAAAGTTTTCCCTGCACGTTTGTACGGAAACAAAGAAAAAACAGGAGCAAGAATTGAAGTTTTCTTATTAAGAGAATTAAATTCAGAGCAACGTCTTTGGGACGTTTTGGTTGATCCGGCTCGTAAAATCCGTATTGGAAACAAACTTTATTTTGGTGATGACGATTCGTTAGTTGCTGAGGTAATCGACAATACAACTTCTCGTGGTAGAACTTTACGTTTTTTATATGACGGTTCTTACGAAGAATTCAGAAACAAATTGACAGAACTTGGAGAAACTCCAATCCCTAAATACATTAGTAGAGAAGTAACAGCTGAAGATGCTGAAAGATACCAAACTATTTATGCAAAAGAAGAAGGAGCTGTAGCTGCACCAACTGCAGGTTTACACTTCTCGAAACATCTTTTGAAAAAATTAGAAATCAAAGGAATCAATTTTGCTGAAGTTACACTTCACGTTGGTTTAGGAACTTTTAACCCGGTTGAGGTAGAAGATTTGTCTAAACACAAAATGGATTCTGAAGAATTGATTATCAAACAAGAAGCTTGTGATATTGTAAACGAGGCAAAAGCGAAGAAAAAACGTATTTGTGCTGTAGGAACAACTTCAATGCGTGCTATCGAAAGTTCAGTTTCATCACAAAATACTTTAAATCCTTACGAAGGATGGACAAATAAATTTATTTTTCCTCCTCACGATTTTAGTATTGCAAACTGTATGATTACAAACTTTCACACACCAAAATCAACATTATTAATGATGATTTCTGCTTTCTGTGGACATGATTTAATGAAACGTGCATACGATGAAGCAATCAAAGAAGAATACAAATTCTATTCTTACGGAGATGCGATGTTGATTATCTAATTAGATATTCAGATAAAATATAAAACCTGTCAGTGATGATGGGTTTTTTTATTTAAAATGGTTTCAAGTTTCAGGTTTCAAGTTTGTCATTATTTGCGAAATTTAAACGCAAAGTTCGCAAATATTTTTTACGCAGTTTCTGTTTGCCAAATGCAAAAGCACGCAAAGCTTTGCGAGCTTAGCGTTTATAAACGTTAACCTAGATAAAAATCCTTGCGAACTTTTCGGTTAAATCTTCAAAGCATATCAACGCAAAACTTAAAACATGAAACAAAACAAACAAAATTTGTTATTTTAGCAGACAAAACAAAAACACAATGACTTTTCAAAATACACGCGAATTCGCACGAGAGCTTGATTCGCAAGACACATTAAACCAGTATCAGGATCAATTTATTTTTCCTAAGGTAAATGACAAAAGAGTAATTTATTTTACCGGAAATTCCCTGGGTTTACAGCCAAAACGCACCAAAGCATATATCGATGAAGTTATGAACGACTGGGCAGATCTTGCCGTAGAAGGTCATTTTTATGCCGATAAACCTTGGTGGGATTATCAGGAAAGATTTGCTGAACCACTGAGTAAAATTGTTGGTGCCCTGCCTTCAGAAGTTACGGTAATGAATACGCTAACGGTGAATCTTCATTTACTGATGGTTTCGTTTTATCAGCCAAAAGGCAAACGCTATAAAATTATCTGTGAAGAAAAAGCATTTCCGTCAGATCAATATATGTTTCAGAGTCAGGTACATTTTCACGGATATAAAACAGAAGATGCTATTGTAGAAATAAAACGTCGTGAAGGCGAACATAACATTCGTCTGGAAGATGTTTTGGCTAAAATTGAAGAAGTAGGTGATGAACTTGCTTTGGTTTTAATTGGCGGAGTAAATTATTATACGGGACAAGTTTTCGATATTAAAACCATTACAGAAGCAGGACAAAAAGCCGGAGCAAAAGTAGGTTGGGATTTGGCACACGCTGCAGGAAACATCAAACTAGACCTTCATGACTGGAACGTAGATTTTGCTGCCTGGTGCAGTTATAAATACATGAACTCAGGACCAGGAAATGCATCTGGTTGTTTCGTACACGAAAAACATCACAATAACCCGGATTTACCTCGTTTCGCAGGTTGGTGGGGACATAATAAAGAACGCCGTTTTAAGATGGAACCAACTTTCGATCCTGTTCACGGAGCTGATGGATGGCAAATTAGTAATTTACCGGTACTTTCTTTAGCGCCATATTTAGCCTCTGTAGAAATGTTTGCTGAGGTTGGAATGGATGCTTTGATTAAAAAGAGAGATCACATCACTTCTTACTTAGAATTTATTTTGCATGAAATTGATAAAGAAGTAAAAGGAAATTTCGAAATCATCACGCCTTCGAACCCTGAAGAAAGAGCATCGCAATTGTCTGTTTTTTTACACGGAGAAGGAAGATGTTTATTCGATTATTTAATGAAAAACGGAGTAATTACAGATTGGCGTGAACCTAATGTAATTCGTCTGGCGCCAGTTCCTTTGTATTGCTCTTATGAAGATATGTATGACTTTGGACAAATCCTGAAAAAAGGAATTTTAGGAAAAAGTTTATAATCTCGCAATCCCAATAGTTATCGGGAGCAAAGGCGCAAAGTTTTTAATAAAAATAGTGCTTATCGTACTGTTTGTCATTTCGACGAAGGAGAAATCTTCGCAAGTAACTCTGCAACGAGAATCAAATCTTTGTCGAGCTTCTCGCGAAGATTTCTCCTTCGTCGAAATGACATAAAATGAAAAAAACTGTGCGACTTGGCGCCCGATAACTATCGGGATTGCGTGATTATTTTTAGTCAGTAACTTAAAAAACAATCTGCTTAAATCTTTTTAAATCTGCGTGAAACAAACATCCAGTCGATAAAAAAAAATCCGTTTAAATCCGCGTTTTGTTTTAGCAATCCGTTTCATCCGTGTCTATTTTTAAATGCAATCTTGAAATTATATAATCATTAATCTGAATCATGTAACTTCAGTAAAACAAATTTTCTTTAATTTGTAGTGTAATAATTTAAAAAACTACAATTATGAAAGCCTTATATATTTTATTCGCCGCTTTAACAATCGTTTCGTGTCAGAATCAGGGAAAAGAAGATATCAATAAAGCCAAACAGGCTAGTATTGATTCAATGAAAGTTGAAATTAATAAACAAAGAGTTATTGATTCGATGAAAACAGAAATGGCAACCCTTAAAGAGCAGCAAAAGGTAGAACAACAAAAAGTAGAATCTCAAAAAGTTGTAGTAGTACATCAACAAGCAAATGGAACTACAACTACAACAACCAAAAAGAAAGGATGGAGTGCTACTGCTAAAGGTGCTGTAATTGGTGCTGGAGTTGGTGCTGCAACAGGAGCTATTGTGAGTAAGAAAAAAGGTGAAGGTGCCATCATTGGTGGTTTAGCCGGAGCTGCTTTAGGAACCGGAACTGGTGCTGTTATTGATAGCAAAAAGAAAAAAGAGTAGAACAATTTCTATATAAAAGTAAAAACCCCGATTTAAATTTAAATCGGGGTTTTTGAGTTTTAAGCTAATTCTAAAGTTGGTATTTTGATGTTAGATAATTCAGATTTATAAAAATCGAAATCTTTTTTAATTTTATTTAAATCCTGTTTAAAGTATAAAGCAGGAGAAAGTAACGTATTGTAATATTCGATCCCTTCCAGAATATTTGTTTTAAAAGTATTCCACTTTTTAAATTGAGCATTTGTGATTTCTCCCGAAATATTTTCGATTTCATTTCTAAAATAATCGACATACATTTTTAATTCTTTCACAAATAAATTCGGACGGTTATTGGTTGTTAATACCGACTTGTTTCCGTAAATATGACCCACCATATCAGATAAAGAAACTTCTTTGTCAAAATAGGCCATATTGGGCCCTGGGCAGATTACTACTCCTTGTGCCTGACCTTTTATTTTAATGTCATTCTCTAAATATGATGCATTTGCCAAACCCACACATAAACAAGATTTCTCAGTAATGGCAAATTTTGCTTTTTCAAAAGCCTGAGATGACATGGTATTTTTGAGGTTTTCTAATTCTTCCAGTTTATGATCCTGAAATTTTTTCGAAGCAGTGCAAATTCCGTGTGGATCGTATTCTTTACTTAAGGCAAGAAATTTCTTTGGGCAGGAACTTCCGGCTTTATTCTGATCGATTCGTTTTTGTTTTAAAATTTCATTTGTAGTTCCTCTTACAGTATTGAAAGGAACTCCTAAAGGCGAAATATGACTTAAATACAAATCGTTTTCTTTTGCGTTTATTAATAATTCGCGGGTTGCTTTATCTACAGAAGTTGCTTCAGGAACCAATAAAAACGGAGAACCCCATCCAACAGAATCTACTTTGTAGTTTTCTAATAAAAATTCATGTTCTTCAGCAGTTCCTACGCCGCCCTGAACCGTAATTTTAAGTGGTAAAGGATGTTCCGGCGCGTAAATTTGTTTTTGCTGTAATACTTTTGTCATCAACTCATGTGCAGATTGAACAAGCTGATCCTTTTTTTGTTTGAATTCTTCTAATATTGGTCCTAATAAAAGGCCATCTGTAGCAAAAGCGTGTCCGCCGCAATTCAATCCGGATTCGATTCTGTACTCAGAAACCCAAAGTCCTTTTTTAGCTAAAAAATTACCCTGAATCATGGCAGATCTAAAATCGCTTACTTTTAGAATAATTTTCTTTTTAAGCTCATTATTTAAATTGGGAAAAAAATCTGTAAAATTCTCAAAATAACTAAACAATCTTGGATTCATTCCGGCCGAAAGAACCACTGAAGACTCTAAATTGCTTTTTGCAAAACCTCTCAAAGCAGCGTGAGCATCATTAAATTCAATAGGAAGCTGTTCGTTTTTTTCGAAATTATCTTTATCGAGCTTTGTCATGATATTCACATCAATTTCTCCGGGAGATAGATGTGATTCGATATAATTTTGAATATTTTCTTTAAAAGAAATTCCGTCATCAAGCAGATTTTGAAAACCTTTTTTGATATCCGAAGTGTTGGGTAGCATTGCGATGTAATTTTCTACCGCAGTTTTACTTTCTATCAATTCGTTTTTAAAATTCTCGAATTTGTCTTTTACGATTTTATCTACCAAATTAAGATAAGATGTAATTCTTTCCGCTCTGTAATCGTGAAATTTCTGGCTAATTTCTTCGTATGGGAAATTGAATTTAGTGCTATAAAAATTACGCATCTTTTCAATTAATTCATCATCGGCTATAGAAACTACAGACGAAATACCATATTGTGCCACTCGAATCGGACTGTCGATCGTATAAGCAAGTCCCATTACCGGAATATGAAAAGTGTGTAGGGGATTTTTTGTCATTTGTTTTTATATTAAAATAAAAGCAAATGTTGGAAAATTTATCCTTAAAAAAACTGATAATTGTCAGGTTTTAAAATGGTTAAAGTTATACGGTAGATAAAAAAGTTGCCAAGAATTTCACGAATTTGTACTAATTTTTAACGCACTGATTTAAAAGTAATTCGTGCTAATTCGTGAAATTCGTGGCTAAAAAGTAGTACTAAAAGTTTTAAATCAAAATCTTTTTCAAAGATTCCGCTATACTTCGCCAGAGAAAATTATAAAATGACTTTTCCTGAATCCGGTCAAGTTCAACATCTGCCTTTTTGGTTTTATCGTCCGAATCATTTTTTAGCAATAAATTAGCGACAGCAGTTTTAAGTTTGGCTTCTTTTTCGCGATCTTTCTTTTTAAATAATTTAACTTTTAAATCTTCATAATCAAGGGTTGCATTTCCTTTGGCAGTAGCATCATTTCCATAAAAATTAAAATGGTATTTATTAAACTTTCCTGTAAATGTAGTATTGATATAAGGTTTTGTAAATCGCTCCATCGCCACGACATTAAAATTAGCGATCGTTCCCTGAATATGAAAACTGTCTTTTAAATCCAGCACATTAAAACTCCAATTGACATCCAGCGGAGAATTTTTCATAAACAAACAATTGACTTTAATTTTTACATCGGCCATTTTTTTATAACCAAATCCGCTTTTTAAATTCGTAACCTGCATGTTAAAACGATCGAAATTCAAAATTCCGGGACCTTTCGAGAAATCAATTTCTTCCTCATAAACCAATTTCGATTTTAGAATTTGTATGGTATCAATTTGAAGCGGAAACTTGATTTTTCGCAATAAGTGATTGTACAAATATTTTTTGCTCAAATCATCCTTCGGGATTTTATTGCGATAAATATTGGCATCAACATGATTCGCAATAAGTGAACTGGCTTTAAAGAAAAACTTTTCGTTTTTAAATCCCCAATCCATTTTTTCAATGTGAGCAGAATCTAATTTTATAGTGTAAATGTCTTTTTCCTTATCTAATCTTTTTACAAAATCTTTTCGGCTAAATTCTGGTAAATAAGAGAATTTCTTGATCTTTAAGAAATTTTTCTCGGTACTTATCTGGCCAATATTCATGGCATAAAAAGCGCTTGGTTTGTAATATAAACTATCACAGACCAAAACATATTTTTCAAAACGCATCGGGATTTTTTCTTTTAGAGTGGCGTCTGTAAGTAAAATGCCTTCTAATTTTAAGATGATTTTTTTAATGCTAAGAATGGGTCTGTCAGTGTCTAAAGAAACTACATCTACGGTTCCGTCATTGAGATAAATATTAGATACGGCAACAATTTTTCGAAAAGGTTCAATAATTTCGTTTTTGATGCTCTTACTATTATTCAGAAGTTTTTCGCCTTTTTTGTATAAAATAACACGAGGTTTATTGATAATAATGCTTTCTGCCTGAATAAGATCATTAAAGGCGAGATCCCAAATATTAAAATGCTTAATCGTGATGGATTCTATTTTAGAGAAAAGCCCGTTTTTACTGTCTTTTGGCTGGTTTTTGGGGCTTATTAATAATGTCGTGGCATTAATATTTCTTGAGAAAAGCGATACTTCAATTTTTTCGTAATGAATATTGTAGGCAGTTTTGTTTTTGTCGTTTACAATTATGGGCAATTGTTTTTTTATCCAGTAATTAAGACCAATATTGGCTAAAATCACAAAAAGAAACAAAGAAATTACTCCGATCGCTATTTTTTTATAGATTGACATTTATAGTATTGATTTTAAATACATAAATTTAGACTTTTGTAAGTGATGTTTTTTACACGATTAGATCTTAAAGTTACATCATTACCAAATCATTTTATCCTATACTTTTTTGAAATATGAGAAGAATTAAAAAAATCCTGTTGGTTTTATTAGTCATAATAGTGGTTTTAGGAATAGGTTTGTGTGCCTATATCTTTCATTTGAAACCTAATTACGAAGGTCAGATTCAATTGAAAAACCTTGACAAGGAAACCACGGTTTATTTTGATGATTTTGGAATTCCTCATATTTATGCCAGTTCTGAAAAAGATGCCATGACGGCTTTAGGTTATGTTCATGCGCAGGAAAGATTATGGCAAATGGAATTGCTTCGACGCATTGCTCCCGGAAGATTGTCAGAAATCTTTGGATCTGTTGCGCTTAAAAATGATAAATTTTTCTCCGGAATTGGTATCGAAGAAGCTTCGGCGAAAGCCATTGCCAAATTAGATAAAAACAGTCAGAGTTATAAAATGACATTGGCTTATTTAGATGGAATTAATCAGTATTTAGAGGAAGGTACAACGCCAATTGAATTTACTCTTGTAGGCGTTAAAAAAGAAAAATTCACGATAAAAGACGTTTATAATATTTTTGGATATATGTCTTTTAGTTTTGCTATGGCCCAAAAAACGGATCCTTTGTTAACTGATATCCGCAATAAATACGGGGCAGAATATTTGAAAGATTTAGGTATTGAAGGAGAATTTAATACGACGCAAATTAAAAGTTCTAAAGAAAATATTGAAGAATATACTACGATTGCAAAATCTGTAGCCGCTTTGTTGGATAATTCTCCAATTCCGCCTTTTGTGGGAAGTAATAGCTGGGTGGCAGGACCAACGAAAACCAAAAGCGGAAAGGTGATTTTTGCCAATGATCCGCACATTGGTTTTTCGCAGCCGGCAACTTGGTACGAAGCGCATTTAATAACTCCCGAATTTGAATTATACGGTTGTTATCTGGCCGGAACTCCATATCCTTTATTGGCTCACAATCGGGATTACGCCTACGGATTAACCATGTTTGAAAATGATGATATCGATTTTTATCAGGAAAAAAATAAAACAGGAGATGCTAGCCAATATCAAACTCCAACGGGTTTTGCAACTTACGAAACCAGAAAAAAAACGATAAAAGTAAAAGATACTTCGGATGTGGTTCTTACGGTCAAATCAAGTCGACACGGACCAATTATGAATGATTTACTGGAGCGTTTAGATCGAAAAAATCCTATTGCCATGTCATGGATTTATACGCAACAGCCAATACAAATTCTGGATGCGGTTTACGGACTTTCACACGCTAAAAGCAAAGAAGATTTCAGAAAAGCAGTTCAATTGGTTGCAGCGCCCGGACTAAATGTAATGTACGGCGATGTCAAAGGAAATGTAGCGTGGTGGGCAACGGGAACATTATATAAACATGATAAAGGGGTAAATTCATTTTTTATTTTAGATGGCGCAAGCGGAAAAGATGATATCAAAGAATATCTGGATTTTTCTAAAAACCCATCAGCCGAAAATCCAAAATGGGGTTATGTATATTCGGCCAATAATCAGCCGGAAGCCATTGATGGTTTTTTGTATCCGGGCTATTATTTGCCGGAAGATCGCGCGAAAAGAATTGCAGCTCTTATGGATGCGAAATCAGATTGGGATAAAGAAACGATAAGTAAAATGATTTTTGATAATACTTCTCCAATTGCTCCGGGCGTAGTTCAGAGTTTAATTTCGAATGTAGATATTGCTTCGATTTCGCCTAAAGAAAAAGAGGTGATTAAGTCTTTACAATCGTGGAAAGGAACAAATAATCTGGAAGATGTTGGCTCGACGATTTACAACAAATGGATTTATTTGTATTTAAAAAATACTTTTGAAGATGAAATGGGTGAGGATAGTTTCAACCTATTTTTAGGAACCAGTTTAGGAAAACAAGTTATTGCCCGACAAATTGAGAATGAAAATTCGGTTTGGTGGGATAATATTAAAACCAAAAATGTAAAAGAAACCAGAGCCGAAATTGTTTCAAAAGCATTTCATCAATCTGTAAAGGAACTTCAGGAACAATTAGGTGATAAGGTAGCCGACTGGAATTGGGGGAAAGTACATACGGTAGAACACGAACATCCGCTGGGGAAAATAGCTGCTTTGCGTAAACTTTTTGATGTAGGACCTTTTGCAGCTCCGGGATCAAACGAAGTAATAAACAATCAATTCTTCGGATTTAATAAAGAAGGAAAGTATTATGTAAAAGGCGGACCATCAACCCGAAGAGTAGTCGATTTTTCAGACATAGAAAATAGCTGGAGTATCTTACCAACAGGACAATCCGGAAATCCTTTCAGTAAACATTATGGAGATCAGGCTGAAATGTACAATGCGGGTAAATTCAGAAAAATGAAACTGAATAAAGAGGAGATTATAAAAACGTCGACGAAATTGGTTTTTAAACCAGTGAAAGAGTAGTTTTTGTTTCAGGTTCTTGGCTTTTGTGTTTTTGCTTGTGTGGTTTTACCGCAAAGCGCGCAAAGTTTTTACGCAAAGATTCGCAAAGTTTTTTAACCTTTTATGGCTATGTCACAAAGAACGCAAAGCTTATGTATATAAGTTTGAATGTAAAGATCTTTGTCAAAGTTTAAAACTTTGACAAAGATTTCGGTATATAAAAAACCTTTGTCCCTTTGAGCCTTTGCAACTTTGAGACTTCTTATAAAAAAACCTTAGAACCTTAGTAGCTTAGCATCTCAGAATCTTATTTATATTTCCCCCGAACAATATCATTGGCAAATATTTCCAGGTTATAACCAAGAGCATCATTAGCAATCATAACATTTGAAGCTTGATAGGCAGTATCCTCTTTGTATGTTTTTAAGAGTGTTTCTAATTCTATTTCGTTGTAAAACGCGAACATATTATAAACAGCATCCCTGAAGTTTTTGTAATTGATGGTTTCGGTTATTTCGACGGTTTTCTGGTCGTTCCATTTTTCTTTAAGGGCAGCTTCATTTATGGTTTCTAAGCAAAAATCTACCACGTAATTTTTGTAATGTGCTGCTTCAACAATTTTATCAATTATGATTTTATTTTGCTGAGTTGGCATTGGAACTGTTTTGGCAGCTGTTTGAGAATTACCAATGATTGGAATAAACAGGCATAGTAATGATACTAAAAGTTGCGTCTTTAATTTTTTCATAGGTTAAATAAATAGTATTTACAGCTTTAAAAGGTGTAAATCAGGTTGATTTGGGTTTGAAATTATCTTTTTTTGGGCAGCGCTAAAATAGTTTTTTTATACCAAATATGGAATCAGAAAAACACTTTTAAAACAAAAAAACTCCAATAATTTTGGCTTAAAACCAGAATTATCGGAGTTGGTAAGATAAAGATTACCGCTCTAGGGCTGTGTCTTTTTTTAGTTGTTATTTTTTCAGAAGTTCTTCTAATGCTTTTTTGCCTGCATCATTTGAAGGATCAAGTGCTACAGATTTTTTGTAGTTTGTAATGGCTAAATTTTTATTGCCGTCTTTTAGATAAGCTTCGGCCAAACTGTCATAAGCATTTCCTGATTTTGGATATGTTTCTGCATTTATTGTGAAAACTTCTATGGCTTCTTTAGTCTTTCCATTTTGAAGCAATTCATATCCAACTCTATTCATCTCTCCTTCAGAAATGTTATAAACAGGATCATTTTTAAGCTTTTTGTAGGTATTTAAACCACTTGTAACTCCTTGTTCTGAAAAGGTATCCAATAATTCAAATGCTAACGACATTTTTGGCGCTTTAAACGATTGATTGTATAAAATAGCACGAATAGACTGGCTGATTTCATTTAAAACCGTTCCGCCTGTATTATTCAGTAAAACGATTAAATTTTTATCTTGTGGGATTCTGTAAATGATAGTGTTAAAACCGTTAATTCCGCCACCGTGCTCTGTAACTTTTACTTTTCCCGATGCTGCGTCAGTTTCGTCTATAAACCATCCATAGCCATAAGATGATTGTCCGGTTTTGATATAAGAATTAAATAAAGATTCCATTGATTTTGATGAAAGTAACTTATTCGTATAAAGTGCCTGATCCCAAAGATAAAGATCTTCTACAGTAGAATATAATGAACCCGCAGCATACGGAATACTCATGTCGAGGTAAGGAGCATTTCTGATTTTTTTACCTCTTTTTTCATAACCGGCCGCTCTGTTTTTCAGAATAGTATCGGCATGGTCATAACCTGAATTTACCATTTTTAGCGGAGTCAGAATACTTTCCTGTAAATATTGCTCGTATGATTTTCCGGAAACTTTTTCTATAATATAACCCAATAAAAAATATCCTGAATTGCTGTAATTGAATTTTTCGCCAGATGTAAATTCCAGTGGCAGATCGCAAAACGTTTTTACAAATTCTTCCGGAGTATAGGGATTTCTACTTTTGTCTTTAAAGAAATTAGGAAGAGAAGTGTAATTAGGAATTCCCGATGTATGGGTAAGCAAATGATGAATCGTTATTTTATCACCAGTTGCTTTTGGATAATTGGGCAAATAAGTGGTGATAGGAACATCCAGTTTTAGTTTGCCATCTTCGGCTAATTTTACAATTAAGAAAGCTGTAAATTGTTTGCTGATAGAACCTAGTCTAAATTTGGTATCCGGCTCATTGGGAATATTCCATTCCATATTGGCGGAGCCAAATCCTTTTTTGAGAATTACTTTTCCGTTTTCGGCAACAAGTGCAGAGCCGTTAAACTGACCGTATTGATTGTACTTGGTAAGAAGCTCTTCAATTTGTTTTGCTTTGTCTTGCGCAAAAGAAACATTGAAAACAAAAAGGAAAACAAAAAAAGTGTAAACAGCTAGTTTGATTGGTTTTTTCATAATGATTGATTTTGATTGATGACTGAAACTTTAATAATCACTCGTGATTAAGATGGTGTCTTTTGGTTAGACGACTAATTTTTAATTAGGTTTCAGGATAAATCATTTTTTTTTCATTTTTCTTCTGAAGAGAAGATTAGATCGCATACCAATAATTACTTTTTGATAGGCCTATGCTCATAACTCACAATTCTTTTCAATTTCCAATCATTATCTTTTCTTTCCCAGATATGAATAAATTTACCGGTTCCTTCCGGTTTTCCATCAATATAAAAAGTATGTTTTCCTATTTGCACTGCTCCAAAATCGCCCAATTTGTCCACAGTGCAAGAGTCTAGTTTTCGGGTTAGTTTTTCAGGTCTGTTACATTTTGAGTGTAGTGATTTTATTTCATTTTCTTTCGAAACGTTTAAGCCAAAGCGGTCGTCATAAAACTCAACATCATCAGCTATTATTTTTTTAAATTGAGCCGCATCGCATTGATTAAATGCAACATCAAAAAGCAAACTGTCCATCTTAATGATTTCACTTTTTAAAAGATCTTCCTGTAGTATTTCGCTGTTGGTTTGTGCGGTAGCTTGCCTGCTTAGGAAAAAAATAAAAAGGACTATTACATTTACCATAGGTATCGTTGTTATGTTTTTATTGTTTTCCATTTTTATTTTGTTTCAATTTCAATTATTCTCTTTCCATTTTCGCCCAAATAATGATTCACTATTTTTTCATAAACTTTGTAACCGTCATCTACATTGGTAAAAATAACTAAGCCTTGTTTGGTTTTTGGTAATAATAAAAAAATGGTCTGCACACCTTGGTCTGCACCGCCATGTGACAGTGCGTAATTATCATTTCCTAAATCATAGATTTCAAAACCCAGTCCGAAATATTTATTTTTCTTAGTTTCAACCTGATGCGATGTCATGTCCTCAAATACTTTTTTGTTTAATCCATCACTATTCATAACGCTGCATAAAAATGTACTGTAATCTTCAATTGTCGTTAGCAGATCGTCAGCGGCATTTACAGTTTTATTTTTAATAGGTTCGTAGGCATTTCCTTTATTGTTGTAACCAATAGCATATCGTGAAACATCGGTAATGTCGTTCCAGACAAATTTAGTATCCGTCATTTTTAGCGGTTTGATAATTAATTCATCTGCTAACTGTTGTAACGTTTTATTGAATTTCTTTTCAAGAGCTTTTCTCAAATATTCAAATCCTTCGCCTGAATATTGATATTTGGTTCCGGGTTTGAATTTAAAGTCCAGTTTACCGGATTCATTCATAAATCTCCAATTCGGAAAACCGGTTTGATGGCTTAAAATAATTCTTGCTGTCAGCAGTTTTATGTTAGGATCGTTTGCAATATCAGGATCTGTCCAATACTTGTACAAAGGCTCGTCTAAACTAAATTTTCCTGCGCTTGCCAGTTTCAACGCGACCATTGTCGTTACTGGTTTGGTCAGCGAAGCAACATTCCAAATCGTATTGTAAGGTGCTGTAAGTCCTTTTTTAAGTTCGCCAAATACATTTATTTGCTGCAGTTTTCCGTTGTTGATGATACCAATTCCTAGAGTTGGCACATTGTTTTGTTTTAGCCATTTTTCAGTTTCATCATCACTATCAAATAGATTCGATTTATCTGTGGTAGTGCTAATCATTTTATGATCATAACTAAGCGATCGTGCTAATTTCCATTCTTTGTTTTTGAGCAGCCAAAGATGAGTGAATTTCGCAAAACTTCCTGGTTCTTCTGGTTTTCCAGGTGATTTTTCAAAAAAACGATGCGTTGACATTTGTATCGCGCCGTACAAAATACCGTTTTTATTGTGCAACGGATAAATCTCGGTACTTCCGTCAATTAATTCTCTGCGGTAATTGTATTTTCGTGTTGGTGAGCATATTCCGTTTTTAAGATTGTATAAGAATTTGGCTTTGTCCGAAACACTGTCTTTATCGTGATAAAATTCGAAATCGGCCGTGTATAAATCTTCAAATTGTTTTACGTCACAGGTATTAAAGCCAACATTAAAAAGAAGGCTGTCTTTTGACATAATAATCTTGTAGAGTTCAGAGTTTTTTTCTTCCTGAGAAAATCCAATATGGAATTGGAAGAGCAGTATTCCAACTAAAACCCATTTTAGCTGAAAAAATGATTTGTTGATTTTCATTTTTGATTGATTTGATTGATTGATGATTTTGCAATATTACCTAAAACATTGCTCGCAAAATTGTAAAAATGCGAATATTATCTTTTTTTCGAAAGAAAATAGGAATCCGAATTGAACATTTTTGGGGTTGTTTTGGTTACATCTTTAAACTTCTTGATGAAATGTGACTGATCAAAGTATTTGTTGTAAAGCGCGACATCAGTCAGTTTTAGTTTCTCTAAATCAGAGTTTACCATTTGGTCTACTGATTTTCTAAACTTCAGAATCTGAATGTAATTTTTGATGGTAAGTCCGGTTGCCGTTTTAAATTTAATTTGAAGTGACCTTTGCGAAGAATTCATGTTTTTTCCTATTTCCGAAACCGAAATTTCTTCATTTTGAATTTTAATGATTTCGCAAATCTTTTCGATTGTGTTTTTGTTTGGGTGTGTAGTACTTAATTCCTCAAAATAAGAATTAATTGTATCTAATAATACAAGAATATCGCAGCTTAGATCCGTTTCGATTTTAGTTTGAAAAGGCAATTCGGCAGCATCAATTTTAAGAATAGCGTCTGTAAAATTACTTAAATCATAATTTGGAAACATCGAAAGCGTCCAGGCATGTAGTTGAATTATTGTGACCTTTGTTTTGTGGTGAATATTAACTAAAACTTTATTGGTCATTTGCGAACAAAAGTAAAATCCTTCGTTCATTTCATACTTACTTTTGCTCGTATGAACTTCTATGGCATTTCCGCTTACGATTGCGAGATTAAAACAGCCGTTGGGAAGAACGAGTTTGTTTTCGATTAGGCTTTCGCCGATGCTGTTATCAAGACACCAAATTTTATTGACGAACCTTTCAGCTTTTTGACTTACGTAATGTTCTGAATAGAGGTTCATCTTGGAGTAATTATTATGCTTGTTTTAGATTTTGCGATATTCAATTATTGTTTCGCTTTGAATCTTTCTCCCATTTTTTTCAATAATCTTTACTGGATAATTGCTAGAGTTGTATTCGTATTCATAAGTATATGATTTGCCATTGATGTTACAAGATTTAATATTATTTTTGGAGAGTTTGTATACTTTTAAATAGGCATCGGGATAGATTAAGCTAAAAGGATTTTTTTTATCGTCGTAGGTCTTGTAATAATCGTACTCTGTGGCTATAAAATCTTTTTTATTGTAGAGATTTCCGTTTTTGTCATACTTGTATTTTTTCTCAATTAATGTAATTCCGTCTTGTATTTCTTTTTCTGTTATAAGCTGTTGGGCATCATTGTAAGTGAAATAATGAATACGCTTTAATCCGTTACATTCTTTGCTTAGGGTAATAATTAAATTAGCATCATCATAATTATAAATAGCATTTACATTTTCTGTAGGCGTATTTATAATCTTCTTTTTATCATGTCTTAAAGTTGTGTAAAAAAGATTCATTTGTTTTAGATTCCCGTTTTCGTATTTCACTTCAACATCTTCTATGAAATCTCCGTTTTGTGTTGTCACTATTTTCGAAACTAAATTATTCTCATAAGTAAAAAGTACTATTTGTTCATTTTGAAAAAGACCATCTTCATAATTTTTAATCGTTTTTTTTATAACTTTTAAGCTATCATTTAAGTTGTCGTTTAATTGAATTCTGTCCTGTGAATAACAGATTGATCCAACGAATAAAAACAGAAAGAAAGTGATTCTTTTCATGGATGGTTTTTTAATTATAAATTGTATTTAAAAAATTGAAAATAAGGGTTTTGAATTCTTTTGTTAAAGCTAAAGTAATGCTTTTATGCGAAGAAAAATTATAAAAATTCTCCAAAATAATCTCGTTTAGTATTTTCCCATTCCTCCAAAATCAAGCTATAATAAACATCATCTTTACTCTTGCCTTCAGAATCGACATAGTTATTTCTAAAGATTCCTTCTTTTACAGCGCCTAGTTTTTCTATAGCTCTTTGAGATTTTTTGTTTTCCAAATCAGCACTAAACTGTATTCTCTTAAATTGAATGTTTTCGAAACCAAAATTCAGTAATTCGTATTTGCACGCTTTGTTTAAACCAGTTCCCTGAAAATCTTTTCCGTACCAGGTCCAGCCAATTTCGCATTTCTGGCTTGCGTAGTTTAGGTAACCGTAACGGGTACTTCCTGCAACTTTGTTTGTGGCTTTGTCAATGATTAAAAAAGGATAACAAATTCCGTCTGCTTTTTGTTGTAAAGTATTTTTGATATAATTTTCGAAATCAGCATCATTTCTAACATACATTCCCATGAATTTCCAGATTTCATCGTCGAAGATAATTTCTTTGAGTTCGATGTTTCTTTCGTTTTCAAATGGAAGTAATAGTACTTTTTCGTTTTCGTGAATGATGTCAGATTTTAATAGTTCGCTGTTCATGGTCTTTTATTTGGGTGAAGTAGTCCGTTTATTGCCCACGGATTTTACTGGTTGAACAGATGGACACGGATTTTTTTTTAGCGATGTGCTTTAGGTTTTAATAAAAAAAACTGCGTAAATCCGTTCAACCCGTCAAATCCGCGGGCTAAATTTTTTTCTCATCATGCGAAAGTAGGCTTTTTCGGATTTCTAATAAATCTATAAAAACATAAATTTGTTATGAAAACTTGTATTGCATTAGGGCTTGAATCGGTATCTCCCGATTTTAGAAAAACAAGGCTTTTTAGCCGTAGTTTTTGTTAATCGGGAATATAGCGGATAGCCCGACCCGCTTTTTTCGGCGGGTCATGCCCAGATAATTATAACGAATAAGGGTAAATATTTACTTTATTTTAAAGCTTTTGTGTATTTATTACTTATTTTTACGATCTTATATTTAGATTTTTCTTGATGCAAACTCCACTAAAAATTGCTGTTGTAGGTTCTGGATTGGTAGGATCACTATTGGCAATTTATCTCAAAAAAGCAGGTCACACCGTTCATGTTTATGATCGTAGTCCTGATATTCGTAAAATTAATTTTTCGGGTCGTTCTATCAATTTGGCAATGTCTAACCGTGGCTGGAAAGCGCTTGATGGCGTTGGTGTTGGCGATTCGGTGCGTGAAATCGCAATTCCGATGGACAAACGTGCCATTCATTTGGTCGATAAACTCAATTTTCAGAACTACGGGCAGGAAGGCGAGTCGATTTATTCGATTTCCAGAGGCGCTTTAAACAGGAAGATGATTGATCTTGCTGAAGCCGCTGGAGCTGAATTTTTGTTTGAACAAAAAATCTGGGATGTGACGCTAAGCGATGCAACTTTGCATATTGGCGAAACCGAAAGAGGCGAGTGGGAGGAGAAAAAATACGATATGGTTTTTGGTGCCGATGGTGCTTTTTCCAGAATTCGTCACAGAATGCAACGCCAGAGCATGTTTAATTATTCACAGGAATTTTTGAATATGGGGTATAAGGAACTGAATATTCCGGCAAATGCTGATGCGACGCATAAGTTGGATAAAAACTCTTTTCATATTTGGCCGCGCGGAGAATATATGTTGATTGCGCTTCCTAATCTTGACGGAAGTTTTACGTGTACTTTATTCATGCCTTTTGAAGGTGAAAATTCGTTTGCATCACTTACTGATCGCAAAATGGTCGAAGATTTCTTTGAGAAAAACTTCCCGGATTCGATAGAAGTGATTCCGAAACTGGCAGAAGATTTCTTTAAAAATCCAACCAGTACTTTGGTTACAATGAAATGTTTTCCCTGGACATATGAAGATAAAATTGCTTTGATTGGAGACGCCTGTCATGCTATTGTTCCGTTTTACGGACAAGGAATGAATGCAGGTTTTGAAGACATAACGGTTTTAAACGAAATGATCGAAAAGTACGGAAACGACTGGAAGAAAATTTTCTCTGAATATCAAATTTCACGTAAACCAAATGCTGATGCTATTGCAGAACTTTCGTATCGCAATTTTATGGAAATGAGCACAAAAACGGCCGATGAGAAATTCCTATTGCAAAAGAAAATAGAAAAAGCATTCTCTGATAAATATCCTGATAAATGGATTCCGCTTTACAGCCGTGTTACTTTTAGTGATCGCCCTTATGCCGAAGCTTTGGCGATAGGCGATTTTCAAAACGGAATTATGGAAGAAATTCTAAAACTGGAGAATATCGAAAACATTTGGAACACACCTGAAATCGAAAATAAAATTCTGGAGTTGTTGCAAAAATAATTGCAATATCAAAAATCAATATCAATGTCAAAAATCAATGGTATTTACAATTTAAAATTGTAATTGATTTTTGAAATTGATATTGTAATTGATTTTTGATATTGATATTGTAATTGATTTTTGATATTGAATTTACTTTTTAAATATTTTCGATAAAACTCCAAAAACACCTCTGATAAAAGTAGCGCTTGTTACCACTTTCAAAACTGATTTTGTTACCACACTCGTCGTACTCGGTTCAGCTTTTGATGATTTTGTTGGCGCTTGTTGTTCTTGTTCTGCGTTCGCCTGAACGGCATCCGCAATTTTTTTGTTTAGAATTTCATAAGCACTTTCGCGATCAATTTCTTCGGCGTATTTTTTTACTAGTTTCGATTTGCTGTTAATAGCCGCAATTTCATCAGTAGTCAAAACATCCATTCGGCTCATTGGTGCACGCATCATGGTAGCAACAAGCGGAGTTGGAATTCCTTTTTCATTAAGTGCCGTAACCAGAGCTTCTCCAATTCCTAAATTGGTTAGCAATTCATCTGTTTTGTAATATTGTGAAGTAGGATAATTGTCGGCTGTTTTTTTTATCGCCTGACGATCATTTGCAGTAAAAGCTCTTAGAGCATGTTGAATTTTCAAACCCAATTGTGCCAAAACGCCACTAGGAACATCCATTGGATTTTGGGTAACAAAATAAATACCAACACCTTTAGAACGTATCAGTTTTACAATCGTTTCAATTTGATCTAATAAGGCTTTGCTCGCTTCATTAAAGATCAAATGCGCCTCGTCGATAAATATCACTAATTCTGGTTGCGAAACATCTCCTTTTTCAGGCATTTGCTGGTAAATTTCGGCCAGTAAACTCAGCATGAAAGTCGAAAATAATTTTGGTTTATCCTGAATATCAGTCAAACGAATGATATTTACATATCCTTTTCCGTTTTCATCAATTCGCATTAAGTCATCAATTTCAAAAGATAATTCTCCAAAAAAGAGATCTCCTCCCTGCTGTTCTAATTCTATTATTTTTCGTAAAATAGTTCCTGTCGTGGCAGTAGAAATTTTGCCATAATTGGCCGATATTTCGTTTTTACCTTCTTCGGTGATATAATTGATAACTTTTTTTATGTCTTTTAAATCTAACAAAGGCATATTGTTATCATCGCAGTATTTAAAAATAACAGCAACAACGCCAGCCTGGGTATCATTTAGATCTAAAATTCGGGAAAATAAAACAGGGCCAAATTCAGAAACTGTCGCTCTTAATCGAACTCCGTTTTGCTTAGATAAAGACATTAATTCCACTGGAAATGAAGCAACATTATACGGAATATTTATTTTAGCATGTCGTTCTGTAATAAAACCTTCTTCTTTTCCTTCTTTCGCAATTCCGCTAAAATCCCCTTTTATATCCATCATTAAAACAGGAATTCCGGCATTTGATAACTGTTCAGAAAAAACCTGAATTGTTTTTGTTTTTCCTGTTCCGGTTGCACCTGCTATTAATCCGTGACGATTTAGTGTTTTTAGTGGGATTTTAACGTGAGCCTCAGCAATTGCTTCTCCGTCAAGTAATGCTCCACCCAAAATTATATTATCTCCTTTAGATGCATAACCATTGTTTATATCTTGAATGAAATTGTCTTTTTTATTCATGTTTTATTTGTAATTTAGATGATTATAAGAGTATTGCTTGATTTTTTAACATTTTACGTTCGTTTTTTTTAGTAAGAAAAAGCTTTTAGTGGTTGAAAATTATATAAAAAATAATTTCGCAACTTTTTAAGAAGATATCAACGGAATGTTTGAATATTTACTAAAACGTTGTAATTTTCCCATTAATCGCCTTGTTTTTTGTTTTATCTAAAAAATGACGCCGGCAATTTAATGAGATATTTTTTAAATCGACGTTAAATTTCATTCAATTAAATTAAAAAAAGTTTTTTTATTTAAACTAAACGTATAAATTTGCTCCTCTACAAGTTAAATATAACTAAAAAATAAAAATTATTTAAAACTATTAAAATTAAAAAAAATGGCAAACGTTAAAGTTAAAAAAGAAAGCACTTCAAATGGAGGAGGAATGATTACAGGAATCATTATTGTAGCGTGTATTTTAGTTGGGGTGTTTATTTGGAAAGTAATCATGGGAGATGCTGCTAACTTCGAAGGAGGTAATCCAGAAACAGGTCACCCGATCAATACATTAGGTCAAGTTTATAAAGGAGGTTTTATTGTACCGGTATTATTAGGTATGTTTTTAATGGTTGTTGTTTTTTCTATTGAAAGATTTATCGTTATTGGTAAAGCTGCTGGTAAAGCAAACTTAGATACATTTATGAAAAATGTACAAGGAAACATTAAAGAAGGAAACATCGAGGCTGCAATCGCTTCATGTGACAAACAACAAGGTTCAGTTGCAAATGCAATTAAATCTGCTTTGGTAAAATACCAAGACGTTAAAAAAGAAGGTTTCAACAGTGAAGAAGCTGCAGAAGTAATCCACAAAGAAATCGAAGAGGCAACTTCATTAGAAATGCCAATGTTAGAAAAAAATATGACTATTATCTCTACTTTAGTATCTTTAGGTACATTAGGAGGATTATTAGGAACTGTATCAGGTATGATTAAAGCGTTTGGTGCGTTAGCTTCTGCTGGAACTCCAGATCAGGCTGCTCTTGCAACAGGTATTTCTGAAGCACTTATCAACACTGCAACAGGTATCTCTACTTCAATCTTAGCGATCGTTTCTTATAACTTCTTTACCGCTAAAATTGATGATTTAACTTACTCTATCGATGAGGCTGGTACTACAATTGTAAATACTTACAGAAGATTCAGAGGAAGTTTGAAACAATAATTAATTTTTGATTAGTATTAATTACAATTAATTATATCAAAATAAAATAAAAGATAATGGCTAAAATAAAAATGAAAAAAAAGTCAACATCGACAGATATGACTGCCATGTGTGATGTTGCGTTCCTTTTGCTTACGTTCTTTATTTTGACCGCTACTGCTAAAGTGCCAGAAGCACTTCCTGTAGATATGCCTTCTTCTGTTGCTCAGTCTAAATTACCTGATTCAGATTTAGCTATCATTACAATAGGAAAAGGTGCTGACGGGAAAAGCAAAGTATTTTTTGACCTAAAAGGTAGAGAGATCCGTAAAAAGACTCTTGAAGGAATGGGAGCTAAATACGGTGTAGAATTTTCAGAAGATGATAAAACTAAATTTGCTTTAATGGATGACTTTGGTGTTCCATTGACAAATTTAAAACAGATCATTGATATGAAAGCGGCTGACAGAACAAAAGCGAATCAACCTGGAATTCCAATAGATTCTTTAGATAATCAATTAAAAGACTGGCTTTTGGTTTCAAGAAGAGCTTCGATTGATCTTGATGATAAAGAATTGAAAATTGCAATAAAAGGTGATGCTAAAGAACAATATCCACAAATCAAAAAGATAATGGATATTTTACAAGATCAGAAAATCAATTCCTTTAACTTAGTTACAGGTACGAGAGGAAAAGACTTTTAATTAAAAAATATACACTAAAATGGCTGAATTAAATACCGGCGACGGTGGTGGCGGAAAAGGTGGTAAAGTAAGAAGTAAAAAGCAGAATTCTAAAGTCGATTTAACTGCGATGGTGGATTTGGCATTCTTATTGATCACGTTCTTTATGCTAACCACATCGTTGTCAAAACCTCAAGCGATGGATTTGTCTCTGCCGGATAAAGATCCTAATGAGAAAGATACTAAGGATACCAAGGTAGACGAGAATCGTACGATGACGGTTATGCTAGGTCCAGACAATAAAATGATTTATTATATGGGATTGCTTGCAACTCCTAAAGTAGGTCCTAAAGATATTGCCTATGGAAAAGACGGAATTCGTAAAGAATTATTAACTCAGAAAAAAGCAGTTTTAGCTTATTCTACAGCTTTAGGGAAACCTAAAAATGGAATTATAGTTATCATCAAGCCAACTAAAAAATCAAATTATCGTAATTTGGTTGATATTTTGGATGAGATGGCAATTTCAGGAGTAGAGACTTATGCTATTGTTCCCGAGTTTAGTCCAGAAGAAACGAAATTGATAGATAAAAAATAAGAGCAATCTTATTTTAATCCTTAATAATCAAGAAATATGAAACTAGATATAATTAAAAATCAGTGGCTTGATATCGTATTCGAAGGGCGTAATAAGATATATGGTGCATATGAGTTAAGAAAAGCTAACGGTAAGACGACTGTAAAGGCGCTTATTATTGGTTCACTTATCTTTAGCGCTGCTGTTGCAGCTCCTCTTATTGCAAGCTTCTTACCAGATTCTGAAGAAGAAGTGGTAAATAACGATATTAAAATCGCAACAGTAAAATTACCTCCTAAAAAAGAGGAAATTAAGCCAAATCAACCACCACCACCACCACCACCACCAAAAGTGGATCAGGTGAAGTTCGTGAAGCCGGTTGTTGCTAAAGCAAATGAAGTTACTGAAGACCCACCAAAAATTGTGGATCTTAAGGATAAAAAAGTAGGTAACGAAACTATCAAAGGAGATCCGGATGCAGTTTTAACTGTTGATGAACCAGTTGGTAAAGGACCAGTTACTGAGATCATTCAGGAAGATAACAATGTTTATAATACTGCAGGTATCGAAGTAAAACCAGATTTTCCTGGAGGAATCGAAAAGTTCTACAAATTCGTAGGAAATAATTACAAGACTCCCGAAGAAGAAGGTTTAAAAGGTAAAGTTTATGTTACTTTTGTAGTTGAAAAAGACGGTTCATTAACCGACATTAAAGTTTTAAGGGATATCGGTTACGGTACAGGAGCAGAAGCAATTCGTGTTCTTAAAAAATGTCCAAAATGGACTCCCGGCGAACAAAATGGTAAAAAAGTTAGGGTTCTTTACTCACTTCCTATTACTATTCAATCTGCAGAATAATGTTAAAAGATAAGTTTAATAATATTCAGAAGAAATCGCTCAAAGAGCGATTTCTTCTTGTTTTAGGAATAATGTTTTTTTTAATATATCTTGTACTAGGTTTAATGATTATGTTCTGGAAGAAACTTCCTTTAGATATGGAACCCAAATACAGATATGCTTTTGGCGGATTATTGATCGTATATTCAGGAATCCGTTTTTTAAGATTAATTAATTCAAATGCAGAATAATATGTTCAAATATGGTAAAATTGTAGGTTTGGTAGTTTTTGTTTTTTTGTTTGCCATGTGTAACCAAAAAAGTAAAAATGAAGCTGATAATGAAACAATTTTAAAGGGATCAATAGATATTACCGTAGATGAAACAATAAAGCCTATTGTTGAAGATATGGTGGCTGTTTTTGAAGGAACTTACTATGATGCTAAAATTTCATTAAAACCTAAATCTGAAGCTGAGCTTATAAATGATTTACTAAATCAAAAAGCAAAGGTTGCTGTTACCACCCGAGATTTAACTCAGGAAGAGAAAACCAGATTTGAAAAAAGCAAGATTAATCCTAGGGTTACTCCTTTTGCAACAGATGCAATTGCTTTTGTTACTAATAAAAGCAATAATGATACATTAATTGCGTTGAAAACCGTAATTGATTTTCTGCAAGGCAAATCAGATTCTGGAATCAAAGGTCTTGTATTTGATAATCCAAATTCAAGTACAGTACGATACATGAAAGAATTGGCTAAGGTGAAAGATATTCCATCAAAAAATGTTTTTTCTTTTAAAACCAACAACGAAGTTATTAAATTCGTGTCTGAGAATGATGGTATGATTGGAGTGGTGGGAGTAAATTGGCTGTATCAGCCCTCTCCGGATATGCTCGGTCTTGTTAAAAAAATAAATGTTATGAGCGTCAAAGGTCTAAATGGTGGTGGCTTCTATAGTCCTACCCAAAATGATCTTGGCGAAAAGAAATATCCTTTGGCACGTGATTTGTTTATTATAAATTGTCAGGGTTATACTGGTTTAGGAATGGGGTTTGCTTCATTCATTTCAGGAGACATCGGACAGCGTATTGTTTTAAAGTCAGGATTACTGCCTGTTAGAACTCCAGGAAGAAATCTTAAAATTAGAAGTCAGATTATTAAAGATAAAGAATAAATTAATTACAATTAAAGATGAATAAATTTAAAATTTTTAGTCTTGCCTTAGTTGCTTCGGCCACTGTTGCAAAAGCGCAAGACATCAAAGAAGCTAAAAAAGCAATCGACGCTGAACAATTTCAAAAAGCAAAGTCTTTGCTTAAATCAATCATCCAGGCAAAACCTTCTGACGGAGAAGCGAATTTTGTTTTAGGTAATATATATTTAAATCAAACTATTGTTGATTCAGCGAAAATTTATTACGCAAACGGATTACAGGCATCTGATAATAAAAATTTGAATTATATCGGATTAGGTCAGATCGATCTTGATGCTAAAAATGCTGCTGCAGCTCAGGCTAACTTTGGTTTAGCGACAAAAGATATGAAACGTAAAGATGTAGATGAATTTATTTATATCGGTAGAGCATATATTAATTCAACTTCTCCAGATTATCCAAGTGCTATTGCGATCTTGAAACGTGCTTTGGTTCTTGAGCCTCAAAATGCAACTGCTCTTTTGACAATTGGTGATGCTTACTACGGTTCAAATAATCAAAATGATGCTTACAAAGCTTATCGTGATGCTTTTACTGCTGATCCAACACTTTTAAGAGCAAAAATGCAATTAGGAGTTTTGTTAAAAGGAGCTAAATCATACGAAGAAGCAATTAAATCTTTTAATGAAGTTATCGCGATCAACCCAAATTATGGTCCGGTTTACAGAGAATTAGCTGAAACATATTACAAATGGGGAAGAAACAAAACATCTACCTCTAAAGTTAATATGCAAAACGCAATTACAAATTATGAAAAATATTTAAGTCTTACAGATTACTCTTTAGATTCGAAAATGCGTCATGCAGATTTCTTAATCTTAGTAAAAGATTATAAAACTCTGGAGACTGTAGCAAACAAAATGATTGCTGAAGATAAAGTAAATCCAAGAATTTACAGATATTTAGGTTATGCTGCTTACGAAAATGGAAATGTTGAAGTAGCAATTAAATCTATCGAAGATTTTATCAAAGTACCTTCAAACAAAGTAATTGGTAGAGATTATTTGTATTTAGGATTATCGAAAATTAAAAAAGGAACAAATGCTGAAGGAGTTGTAGATCAGGCTGCTTTTGATGCTGGTATTGCAGATATTAAAAAAGCAATTGAATTAGAGCCTTTAGTAGTTGAAGAACTTGCTGATTTAGGAAAAGCATTGTTTGGTAAAAAACAATTTGCACAAGCTGCAAATGTTTTTGAACTTGCAGTTAATAATAAAGAATCTAAAAATTATTTAGATGATAATGTATATTATGGTATTTCACTGTATTATGCTAATGCAAATAAAAAAGATGGTGCTCCGGATGCTGCAGCTTTAGCAAAAGCTGAAGGCGCTTTTGACAGAGTTTTAGAAGCTTCTCCAACTTATGATGAAGCATACTTGTACAAAGGAAGAATTAATAACTTACTTGAGAAAGATGATTTAATTATCAAAAATTACGAAGAGTATGTAACTAAAACAACTGCAAAAGGTCCTGAAGAATTAGCAAAACCTGCTACAGTTAAAAAAGTAATCGAAGCTTACAATAGTATTGGTGCTAGTTATGCAAATACTGACAAAGCTAAAGCAATTGAATATTTCAATAAAACTTTAGTTTTAGATCCTGCAAATGCTTACGCAGCGCAATCTGTAAAAGCTTTAAAATAATATAAGGTCTTTTATTAAATATAAAACCGATAGTTCAAAGAGCTATCGGTTTTTTTTGTTCCGTATTTAATTGACTATCTTTGCACTTTAAAATATAATAATGTTATCAAAAGAAATACAATTAGAAGTAAATAAAGGAGCGATGTTGCCTTTGATGGAAGAGTTTTACACCATTCAGGGGGAAGGTTTTCATACGGGAACGGCGGCTTACTTTATACGAATTGGAGGTTGCGATGTTGGTTGTCACTGGTGTGATGTGAAGGAGAGCTGGAATGCAGAGTTACATCCGCCAACGAGTGTTGATCTAATTGTGAATAATGCCGCAACGTATGCAGATACTGTTGTGATAACCGGAGGAGAACCTTTGACCTGGGATATGAGTTTATTGACTCAGGAATTAAAAAACAGAAATTTAAAAGTTCATATCGAGACCTCGGGCGCTTATCCATTAACAGGGACATGGGATTGGATTTGTCTTTCGCCAAAAAAAAATAAATTGCCAACGCAAACGGTTTACGATAATGCTCACGAATTAAAAGTGATTATTTATAACAAACACGATTTTATTTTTGCAGAAGAACAAGCAGAATTGGTAAATGATAATGCAATTTTGTTTCTCCAACCCGAATGGAGCAAAAAAGAAGAAATGACACCATTAATTGTTGATTATGTAATGAACAATCCAAAGTGGAGAGTTTCGCTTCAAACGCATAAATATTTGAATATTCCTTAAAGGATATAAAAAAATCTCTTCATCCGAAGAGATTTTTTTATTTAGGGAAAATAATATACAAGTGTATAAAAAAGAAACAGCTTTCTTATTTCCAGTTTTTATATTTTTTTAAAGAAGTAATATGTGCTAAATGATGATTGCCGTGCCAGGCATACGTACCTATTAATTGTTTTATTTTGTATTCCGAATTATTTTCAGGATGAATAAAAGATTTTTCAAGATCTGAAGCTGATAAGTTTTTCATGATATATGCCAGTCTAAAATGTAATCCTTCAAGCAAAGTTAATGTTGGCTGAATTGGCATGTTCAAATTATCTGGTAATTCAGACCATAAAGTTTCGTCGTATGGTTTTATTACCGGATTATTTTCTGTCAAAGCCCATTTTATTCTGATGTAACAATTTATATGGCTTTCAGCGCAATGATGAATCACTTGTCGAACAGTCCATCCATTCGGACGATACGGTGTATTCAATTGCTCATCTGTTAAATGAATTGTTTCTTTTTTTAATCTTTCAGGAAAAGATTCGATCGCATGAATTTTATCAGAAATGTATTCAGGGCTAAATTCCGTTGGAAATCCAAATTTTCCTATCGGATATTTTAATTTTTCTAAATCTAATGATTCCATGATTGTTAATTTTTTATTTTAAATCGAAAGTTTAGCTAAATAGTCATAATGTTCGCCTTCTGAAATGAGTTCGCATTTTAATCCGTTTGCAGCAGCTGCATTTTGAAGTGTGTTGTAATCTAAATACAACCAGTCAAAAGGTTCTTCTTTTTCTCCTTTATAAGAAATATTAAAAACAAGTTCGCCGTAATAGTCATTGTTAGAAGGAATCCATTTTCCGCCATCTTCGTCTTCATCAAACATATAAATGATATCGGAGCTATCGAGTAAAATTTGTCCACCCGGATTTAAAAGTGACTTTAGTTTAGATAAAAATGTATTGCAATTTTCCAGTTTGCCAAAAATACCAACGCCGTTCATTAATAAAATTATAGTGTCAAATTTTTCTCCTGCAAAATCTAATATATTTTGAACTTTTGCATTTTTAACACCACGAAGTTTACAAGTTTCAATTGCTTTTTCTGAAATGTCTATCGATGTAACGTCTAAATTACGGTCATTTTGCAAAGATAAACTATGGCTTCCGGCGCCACAGCCCACATCTAATATTTTTCCAGTAGCCAATTGCAATGCTTTTTGTTCAAGTTTGGGCATTTCGTTATATGAACGAAATAAATAGTCAACGCTCATTGCGTCTTCTTCAGAAATGGTGGTTTCTGTAATGATATCTTCAGGTGAATTATTGGTTTGAAAGTCGAACATCGCCTTCCCAAATAGATCTTTCATCGTATTTTAGTTCAAAGTTTAGGGTTTCAAGTTTAAAGTTGTTTAATTTTGCACATCAACTTTAAAAAGTAAACTTGAAACAAATTTTAAATAACTTAAATAAGTTAGCCAAAGATAAGCATATCGAAAACAAAAAGTATTTTGATAAGCTGAAAAAGAAACAACCTAAGAATTTAGATTATGTGATGCAGGATTTGCATGATGCCGAATTTAAAAAGACAGATTGTTTACAGTGTGCTAATTGTTGCAAAACAACCGGGCCATTATTTACGTTGGCAGATATCGAACGAATTTCAAAATCATTCAGGCAAAAACCACAGCAATTCATTGAGCAATATCTTCGAATAGATGAAGATAAAGATTATGTTCTAAAAAGTGTTCCCTGTACTTTTCTGGATAGCGAGAACTATTGCATGATTTACGATGTTCGACCAAAAGCATGTAGAGAATTTCCGCATACAGATCGTAAAAAGTTTAATCAAATTACAGATCTTACCTTAAAAAATGTTGCCATTTGTCCTGCAGCATACAATATAGTAGAAGAAATGAAAAAGAAACTTCCGTTATAAGATTTAAAACTTTTGTAATTGTTTTTAGAAGCCATTCGATTTTACTTTTTAAAATGTATTTTTGATTTGGATCAATAAGGTCCAGCGATAATTAATAAAAGAGAACCCAAATTTGAGTTTAGAATATTTCATAGCCAGAAGACTTATTACTGCCAAAGATTATAAAAGCAGTATATCAGCGCCAATTATAAAAATTGCCATTTCGGCCATTGCTATTGGTATTATCATGATGATCGTTTCAGTTGCTACCGGAATAGGTTTGCAGCAAAAGATACGTGATAAAGTTTCGGCTTTCAACGGTCAGATTATTATATCAAATTTTGATAATAACAATTCTGAAGTCACTTTAACGCCAATTTCTAAAAAACAGGATTTTTATCCCAATTTCAAATCAGTTCCCGAGGTAAGTCATATCCAGGCAATAGCAAGCAAGGCCGGAATTATTAGAACAGAAAATGCTTTTGAAGGAATTGTTTTCAAAGGAGTAGGAGCAGATTACGACTGGAATAATATAAAAGAATATATTGTTGATGGTAAAGTGCCTGATTTTTCTAAAACTCTAAACGAAGAAGTTTTAATTTCCAGGCTACTTGCTGATCGTCTTAATCTAAAAGTTGGAGATAATTTCAATACCTTTTTTATTAAAGAAGAACAAGGTAAAATGCCAAACAGCCGCAGATTCAAGATTACAGGTATTTTTAATTCAGGATTTCAACAATTCGATGCTACTTATATAATAGGAGACATTCGTCACATTCAGCGAATTAATAAATGGACTGCGGATCAGGTGGGAGCTTTTGAAGTGTTTGTAAAAGACTTCGATAATATTAAATCAACAGGAATTCAGGTATACGATCAAACATCATCGAATTTAGATACAAAAACCATAATCGAAAAATACAGCTACATTTTTGACTGGTTACAATTGTTCGATTTCAATATTATCATTATACTGGGGGTTATGATCTTAGTGGCTACCATAAATATGGTTGTGGCATTATTAGTTCTCATATTAGAACGAACCCAAATGATCGGAATTCTAAAAGCAATGGGAGCAAATAACTGGACCGTTCGTAAGATATTTTTATACAACGCATTCTATCTTATTATACGAGGATTGTTTTGGGGCAACTTAATAGGGATTACGATTTTATTAATCCAACAGCAATTTGGAGTCGTTCAGTTAAATCCTGAAAACTACTATGTCAATCAGGCACCGGTTTATTTAAATTGGGGATATATTGCCTTGCTAAATTTACTCACCATTACAGTATGCTTCGTAGTGTTGTTAATTCCGTCCTATATAATAACAAAGATTTCACCTGTAAAAGCCATTCGTTTCGAATAGGGATTCATAAAATCATAAACCCGTTAGTTTAACTGACGGGTTTTGTGTTTTTGGAATATAAGGAATCGGAGGAAAGTGCGCTTTTGAAATTTGGGATTATAAAATTTGGAATTTAGTTTTTGTTTTGGAGCTATTTCCTGCTATCTGCTCCAATCTTTTGTGCTGAACCCCAGCACAAAAGGATTTCCACTTCTATCAGGGCTAGGGTTTCAGTTTTCATGAGAAGATGTACTCTAATTATTTGTTTATAGGATTGGTTTCTTTGAACTCTACAGTCAGTAGAGGTCAAACTTGGTGCCTTCGTGTCTTCGTGGCGAGCTTACCTAAAAAGATTGATATACTTGTTGTGAAGAAATCAATATCCGCGCTATAAAGTTGTGAAGTCAATAAAAGCAGTAGTTGTTTAAGAACTGCTATTACGAAAAACACATCTCAAATCAGAAAATTCCTAAAATCTATAAAAAAGACAGGTTGTTAAGTTTTGTGTTATCAGAGTGTTAAGAAAAAGTTTGAAAAAAGATGGAAAATATATAATAAAAAGGCTTGTAAATGTAAATAAAGGGTCTACTTTTGCACCCGCAACAGCGACAGACGTTCACTGAAATACTGACAAGCATTACGAATCAAGATGAAAATTTATTTTCAAAAAAAGATTAAGAAAAGCTTGTGAGATTTAAAAACAGAAGTTACATTTGCACCCCGCAAAACACGGAAAGTTCATTGA
>NZ_LVEN01000009.1 GCF_001686925.1 Flavobacterium piscis | reverse complement strand
ATTTTTAAGTTCTAGTTTAGAGTAATCTTTCCATTTATCAGGATATCCAATTTTAATGGTCAGTTTCTTCAATTTTTCGATTGCTTTTGTCTTAGTTTCTGCAGACATCCATGGCAATGCATTGATTCTGTTTTCATAAGCCAACATTACATTAGCAATCATATTCTTTGCTTTATCTTTTGCTTCAGCAGGAAATAATTTTTCTACATACAGTTTTCCTAAAGCTTCTCCGGTTACACCGTTGATAACCTGCAATGCAACTTCTTCACGCGGACGTTGTTTCAAAGCACCTGTTAGTGTTTTCCCGTAGAAATCGAAATTTGCATTTTCAATATCAGTAGATAAAGTCGAAGCTGTTCTGTTTAATAATGTCCATTTAAGGTATTCTTTCCAGGCTTCTACTTTCTTTTCTGTTAAGGTTTTTTCTAACGCAATCATATAACGTGGCTGTGCTACATTTACTGTATCCAGTTTTGCCATACCAATTCCGGTAAAATATTTATCCCATTGAATAGAAGGTGTATTCTTTTTTAAGTCAGCAACAGCAGTTGGATTGTATTGTTTTCTACGGTCTCTGCGCTCAACACGATCTAATCTTGGAGCAGACAATTCAATTTCTAACGCAAGGATTTGTTTTGCACTTTCTTTTGCTTTTGCCGGAGATTCTCCCAGATACTGCATCATTCTTGCTACGTGTACTTCGTATTTCTCACGTTTTTCTTTCGAATCCTTATCATCTGCGTTGTAGTAATCTTTATCAGATAATCCTAAACCGCCCGGGCTTAGATTAACCGAGTTTTTATTACTGTTTTTTGCATCAGCACCCACATAAACTCCAAAGAAACCAATTCCTCCCTGAGGCTGCATTTCGATGAAGAAATTTTGTAAATCGGTTACGTTTTTAATCGCATCGATTTTCTTTAAATAAGGCTGAAGTGGTTTTACTCCATTTTTATTACGTCCTACAGTATCCATAATCGTATTGAACAAAGCAATTGCTTTACCCTGATCTGTATTCGATTTGTACTTAGGATCTTTTGACGCTTCTTTTAAAATGGCAAGTGCATCATTATCTGTCTTTTGACGTAGTTCATTAAAACTTCCCCATGAATTTCTATCACTTGGAATTTCAGTTTTTTCTAACCAGGATCCGTTTACGTAACGGAAGAAATCCTGACCCGGACTTACTTTCTTATCCATATTAGAAAGATTAATTCCCGGCTCTTTTGGTTTAGCATTTTGTGCTTCGATTGTAACACAACAAAGCATTGCTGAAAATGCACAAAACACAGATTTGTTAAGCTGTTTTATCATTTTTATTTATTGAATTAGTATATATACAAACGTATTGTTATTATTTTGAATTCTATGTTAAATTTTATCAATAATTGATTTGAGAATTTATGTTGAACTATTTTAACCCAAAATGTCTTCTAAAATATTTAAAATTTACTTTTTAGAATAATGTCATAACAAAAAACGACGCTTTATCAGCGCCGTTTTTATTAATTATGAATTACCAGATTTTAACTCTTTTATCCGTATCAACATACATTTTTTCTCCTTTTTTGATACCGAAAGCATCATAAAAAGCATCAACATTTTGAAGCGGAACGTAAGCTCTGTACATTCCTGGAGAATGCGGATCTGTTTTTACCTGATTTTTAATTGCTTCATCTCTCGTTTTAGTTCTCCATACGGTTGCCCATGAAATAAAGAAACGTTGTTGCGGAGTGAATCCATCAATTAATCCAGGGTTTGGATGTGATTTTAGATACAATTGTAAACCATCATAAGCAGCATTGATACCTCCTAAGTCACCAATATTTTCACCTAAAGTAAAATTACCGTCTACGTGAGTTCCCGGCAATGGCTCTAAAGCGCTGTAT
>NZ_LVEN01000008.1 GCF_001686925.1 Flavobacterium piscis | reverse complement strand
AAACCTTACCAATCTCTCAATGAACTTTCCGTGTTTTGCGGGGTGCAAATGTAACTTCTGTTTTTAAATCTCACAAGCTTTTTTTAATCTTTTTTTGAAAATAAATTTTCAGTTTGATTCGTAATGCTTGTCAGTATTTTAAAGAACGTCTGTCGCTGTTGCGGGTGCAAAAGTAGACCCTTTATTTACATTTACAAGACTTTTTATTATATATTTTCCATCTTTTTTATAAGTAACTGGTTGGGTGGTTTTTACAATACGAAGTTTTTTTGATCTTTGGCTGCTTTTGTTGGGTTTGCCTGTTTTGGGTGGTTTTAATGAGTTTTGCCACGAAGGCGCTAAGGCGCGAAGGTTTCTTTTTTTGTTGGCTTTGTTTTGAAAAAGTCAGCAAAGTTGGGGTTTTACTGTTTTTTTTAAATCGCGCAATCCCGATAGTTATCGGGAGCTAAGTCGCAAAGTTTATTCTTTTGGGGCGGTTTCTTTCTTCTTATTACCAATGCTTATTCTCAAAACTACTGCCCTAGCCCCGATGGGAGGGAAAATCCTTTTGTGTCCGCCGCGGCGGACACAAAAGATTGGAAGGACAGCGGGAATAGCTCCTAATAAAAACTAAAATTCCAAATTTTAAAAATTCCAAATTCCAAAAGCTTCTCCCGATAGCTATCGGGATCGTTCAGCAGGAGAAAGTTGCTTTTCCTTAATATACATATATAAATAAACCCGGCAGAATTTAGGAAACTGCCGGGTTCATTAAATCTTACCTTATATATAGGAAGGTTATTTTTTATTGAGTGTCTTTGCTCTTGCTTCCCAATGATTCATTAGATCGTCATAGTTTACAGGATTTGCAGATTTTTGATTTGCCAAGCGACCGGATTCGAAGGCACGTAACAAAATTGTTTCTATTAGGTAGTCTTCGTTGACTTCGTAGGGTTTGTATTCGGTTTTTAGGCTAATGTCGAATAAATTGGCTGTTGTGTTGGATACAAAGGCTTTGAAACCGCTTTTTAGGGTTTTGATTAATTCATAGGTTGTAATGCCGGTTTGCCTGTGAACAAGCTTAACCAGAATTTGACCTTGCTTTCGGGAAAGCTTTTTAAGCCTTGCTTCGAATTCATTATTAAGGTAGTCTTCTACTATTTTAAAGTATTTTTTCTTTTCGCGGTTGGTTTTCAAACGTGCCATTCCGTTATTTAGAGCCGTCAATCGATCTGCGGCAAGTTTTGCGTAGGGATACACTTTATAAACCCTGTTTTGAAGGATTAAAAATTGCTTTTGCGCTTCGGGATCGAGTTTTTCTTTCGAAATAATAATCTCGGGCAATTGAATTGTATCGTTTAAAATAGAGTCTTGCTCAGTTAATATATAACCCATTTGTTGGTTTTCTTTGGGCGTAACCTGAGCCTGACTTGTTAACGAAATCAATATCAAGAATAAAATGCAGTATGTGAATCTCATTGAATCATAATTTAAGTGTAAAATTATATATTTATATACAACTCTAATACCAAATTTATAATTTAGCAAAAAAATATTTTTATGAGCACAGAATCTATCTTAAAAGATACCTCGATTGCTTTCCTGGAAAGCTACCTAAATAATGCCTCTCCTACCGGATATGAAAGCGAAGGGCAAAAACTTTGGATGAATTATTTAAAACCTTATGTAGATACTTTTATAACGGATACTTACGGAACTGCTGTGGGGGTTATTAATCCTGATGCGCCCTTTAAGGTTGTTATCGAAGGTCATGCCGATGAAATCTCGTGGTACGTGAATTATATTACTGATGATGGTTTATTATATGTTATTAGAAATGGCGGATCAGATCATCAGATCGCCCCATCAAAGAGGGTTCATATTCATACTAAAAAAGGTATTGTAAAAGGTGTTTTTGGCTGGCCGGCAATTCACACACGTTTGCGTGACAAGGAAGAAGCTCCAAAAATCAGCAATATTTTTATTGATTTGGGTTGCGAAACGAAAGAACAAGTTTTGGAAATGGGTGTACATGTTGGTTGTGTAATTACTTATCCTGACGAATTTATGGTCTTAAACGAAAATAAATTTGTCTGTCGTGCTATTGACAACAGAATGGGCGGATTTATGATTGCTGAAGTAGCCCGTTTACTTCACGAAAACAAAAAAACACTTCCGTTTGGTTTGTATATCGTGAATTCTGTTCAGGAAGAAATTGGTCTTCGTGGTGCCGAAATGATCGCTCAGACTATCAAACCTAATGTTGCCATTGTTACTGATGTTTGTCATGATACCACTACACCAATGATTGATAAAAAAGTAGAGGGTGATTTAAAAATGGGGAAAGGTCCTGTTATTGCTTATGCTCCTGCGGTACAAAATAAATTACGTGATCTGATTGTTGATACTGCCGAAGAGAATAAAATTCCGTTTCAACGTCATGCTACATCACGTGCAACAGGAACTGACACTGATGCTTTTGCTTATAGTAATGGTGGAGTTGCATCGGCACTGATTTCTTTACCCCTTCGTTATATGCATACTACAGTAGAAATGGTTCACAGAGAAGATGTTGAAAATGTGATTCAGTTAATTTATGAATCATTACTGAAAATTGAAAACAATGAAACTTTTTCTTATTTTAAATAAGAACTGATTAAAAAACGCAAATTCGGTTATTAATAATAGCTGAATTTGCAAATATAAAACTGCATGAAGATATTATTACTCGAAGACGATTTTACTTTATCTAAAGAAATCTCAGCATTCTTTACTACAAAAGGATTCGAGTGTTTCCCATATTATGATGGTTCTTTATTATTAAAAAAGTATTTTCCTTACGATTATGATTTAATAATCCTTGATATCAATGTTCCTGGTAGTAACGGAATTGAAGTTTGCAAAGGTATTCGTGAAGTTGATAAAAAAACACCTATCATTATGCTAACTGCTTTTAGCGAAATTGACGATAAATTATCTTCTTTTGATAATGGCGCAGATGATTATTTGGTAAAACCTTTTCATTTTAAAGAGTTGTATGCCCGAATTTCATCTTTGCTAAGACGAAAAGAAATTCCGCAACAAACAGAGAAAAAAATAACTATTCAGGATTTAGAAATTCTGGAGGATGACATGAAAGTTTTCCGTTCAGGCGAAGAGATCAAACTGACGCCAAAGGAATTTAAACTCATTTTGATTTTGGCTCTAGCCAAAGGAAAAGTATTATCGAAGCAGTTTATAGCCGAAAAACTTTGGGATTATCATATCGAAACGAATCAGAATACGATTGAGGTTTACATTAATTTTTTGAGAAAAAAAATAGATAAAGACCACGAAACAAAACTTATTCGGACCAAGGTGGGTTACGGATATTATTTGAGCGAAAAGGAATGACATTAAAAAATCGAATATCACTTTTAGTAAGTTTATTATTTACAATCCTTTTTGGGTTGGCTTCTACTTTGATATTTGTTTTATATTCTAATTTCAGAAAAGATGAATTCAGGGATCGTCTTGAAATTAAAGCACTTTCGAACATTAAACTTTTGGTAAATGTTAAAGAAATAGACAATCAGCTTTTGAAGATGATTGACCAAAATTCGATTAATAAACTGTATGACGAGAAAACATTAGTCTTTGATTCTAATTATAAACTTATCTATAGTAGTATCGATGATGCTAAAATTAAATGGTCGATTGATGATTTAAAATATTTAAAAAAGAATAAGACGTTTTTTAAAAAACAAGGAAACTATGAGGTTTATGGTGTTTTTTACGATACTAAAGACAAGGATTTTTATGCCTTAATATCAGCAACAGATAATTTTGGTCAACGAAGATTGCTTTTTTTGCGATATACTCTGGTGGTATCTTATATTCTTTTTACTTGTATTTGTTGGGTAATTACCTCTATTACGGTAAAAAAATTAATGAGTCCCTTAAATGCTTTCCATCAAAAAATAAAAAATATAAACGAGAATAATCTTGGTACTCGTGTAGCATCAAAAAGCAATAAAGATGAAATTGATTTGATTGCGAACGAATTCAATTTTATGATGGACAGGATTGAAATCTCGTACCAAAGGCAAAAAGAATTTACTGCACATGCTTCTCACGAACTTAGAACTCCGCTATCCAGAATTACTTCGCAAATAGAAAATGTAATTGCTGATACTAAAACCAGCAATGAGAGAAAGAGTTTTTTGATCAATATTTTATCTGATGTAAATCAATTAACGGAATTGATTAATTCACTGTTGATTCTATCCAAAATAGATAATAAAAAACATGAAAAGAATGAAGTACATCGTATGGATGAAATTTTATTTTCGGCTATTGAAAATTTAAATAAAAGCTATCCTGAATTTGTAATTTTATTTGAAATAGAAGTAAATGACGATCTGGATACTGCATTAGAAATAAACGGGAATAAAAACTTATTAGAAATTGCTATTAGCAATGTTCTTAAAAATGCTTGCGTATACTCTGACAACAAGCAAGCTAAAGTTATTATTAGCACTCAGGATAATAACTTAATCATTTCTATTTCAAACACTGGAGACACGCTAAGCGAAAACGAACAAAAACTTCTTTTTCAGCCTTTTATGCGTGGCAAAAATTCAAAAGGAACTTCGGGCTTTGGCCTTGGTTTGCGTATTGTGCAGCGTATCTTAACACTACACAAAGCAACCATAACCTACAGTGTTCCAACCAAAAACACGAATTTATTTCAATTAATTTTTCATTTGTAAATTATTTTTAAGGTTTTTTTAAGGTAGATTTTAAGGTGTCTTAAAGTCTGGCGCTATCATCTTTGTATAATTAAAAATAATACAATGAGAAAACTCTGTGCATTCCTACTTGTGCTTTTTGGTCCGGTAGTTTTGGCTCAAAAAACAGTCACCCTTCAAGACTGTGAAAGCCAATTTCTTAAAAACAATCTTTTTTTGTTGGCATCTCAATATAACATCGATGCATCGAAAGCATTAACAATTCAGGCCAGGATTTGGGATAATCCTTCCCTTACAGCAGAATTGAATGCTTACAATCCCGAAAGGAATCAATATTTTGATATTGGCAAACAAGGACAAAAGGCATTTGGTATTGAACAGCTCATTTATTTAGGCGGAAAAAAACGCAACGAAATAAAATTGGCTCAAACCAATGAAAAATTAGCCGAATTACAGTTTAATGATTTATTAAGAACTTTAAAACTGCAACTACGAAAGAGCTTTTTTACAGTATACTACAACAAAAAAAGTCTTGAAACTACAGACAATCAACTTGCCCATATTGAGGATTTGATTAACTCTTATTCTGTTCAGGTACAAAAAGGAAATATTCCCTTAAGAGATCTTGTTCGTTTACAATCGCTGTATTTGAATTTTAAAAATGAACGTATGGAAGTTATAAATGAAAATATAGAAGAAGAAGCAAACTTAAAACTATTGTTGAATTCGACTGAAAGTATTGTTCCTGATATTTCTAAAGAAGAATTTAATAAATATCTGGTAACAATTCCGTTTGAACTTAAAACTTTTCAGGATGAAGCAATTGCCAATCGTCCAGATTATTTAGCAAAGCAAAAGGATATTGAATCAAACGAAATCAACGTAAAGTGGCAAAAATCTCTTTCGATTCCGGATATAACGGTTGGTGCCAATTACGATCAACGAAGCGGAGCTTTTAATAAAGAAGCTAATTTGACTCTTGGGATTCCGTTGCCTCTTTGGAACAAAAACAAAGGAAATATCAAGTATGCTCAAACCATTTTAGAACAATCAAAAATTGAAAAACAAAATTTTGACCTGCAATTGCAAACCGAAATTACGTCGGCATGGAACAAATGGGATGAATCCCGCAAAAACTATGTGGTGATAAAACCTACTGTTAATTCAGACTTCGAAGCGGTTTACAACGGAATCCTGACCAACTTTCAAAAACGAAATATCAGTCTACTGGAATTTACTGATTTTATGGAAAGTTATAATCAGGCTTCTATTCAAATAAATGAATTGAAGAAAAAAGTAGTGCTTTCTGGCGAAGAATTAAATAGTACCATCAACAAAGATTTATTTTAAAACTAATCAAAATGAAATATAAACTAATTATAGGAATTGCTCTTGTGGGTTTATTGATAGCAAGCTGCAAAAAGGAAGTTGAAAATCCTGATACCAATACATCTTTTGCGTTAAGCGATTCTATGCTAAAGACCACTACTACAGCCGAAGCTCAAACACAGCCTGTAAAAAATGTTCTGAGTTTTTACGGAAAAATTACAGCTGATAATAATAAAATGATCGACGTTTACCCGCTTGTTGGCGGAAATGTGATCAAGGTAAATGTAGAACTTGGCGATTATGTACATAAGGGACAAGTTTTGGCTACTATAAAAAGTACTGATATTGCTGATTTCGAAAAACAGTCGATAGATGCTAAAAACGATTTATTAGTAGCTAAAAATCAAATGAAAGTGGCTCAGGAATTATTTGATGGTAAATTAAATTCTGAAAGTGATGTTCTTCAGGCTAAATCTGAAGTAAATAAAGCGCAATCTCAATTGAGTAAAATTCAGGAAACTTATAAAATTTACAATATTAAAGCAGGTTCAATATATGAAGTAACTGCGCCAATTAGTGGTTTTATCATTCAAAAAAGTATCAATCAGGATATGCTTTTGCGAAATGACCGTTCTGAAAATATATTTGATATTGCTGAGATTAGCGAAGTTTGGGCATTAGCGAATATTAATGAAATTGACATAAATAAAGTAAAATTGGGTATTGATGCTGATGTTACCACATTAAGTTATCCTGATAAAGTTTTTAAAGGAAAAGTGGATAAAATCTTCAACGTTATTGATCCGGAAACAAAAGCGATGCAAGCACGTATAAAATTGCAAAATCCGGAGTATATGCTAAAGCCTGATATGAATGCCAATATCAAATTATCTTATAATGAAGGAGAGTCAATGATAGCCGTGCCTAGTAAAGCGATTGTTTTTGATAAAAGTAAAAACTTTGTAATGATTTTTAAAGATCGTAATAACATCGAAACCAGACAAGTCGAGGTTTACAGAGTAGTTGGAGATATTACATATATATCAAGCGGTTTAAAGGAGAACGAAAAAGTCATTACCAATAATCAGTTATTTATTTATCGCGCTTTAAACGAATAAGACATGAACAAATTCATAAGAAATATTATTGCTTTTTCGCTTAAGAATAAAGCATTTACCTTTTTTTGGGTAGGATTATTGGCTGTTGCCGGGTTTATTTCTTTCAAGAATATGCCTATTGACGCATTTCCTGACGTAACCAATACTCAAATCATCATCATTACACAATGGAACGGAAAAAGCGCCGAAGAAGTTGAGCGTTTTGTAACCTCACCAATCGAAATCTCGATGAACTCGGTTCAGAAAAAGACAAGTGTTCGCAGTATTACAATGTTTGGATTATCTGTTATTAAAATTATTTTTGATGATGGTGTCGATGATACTTTTGCACGTTTGCAGGTCAATAACTTACTAAAAAATGTTTCACTTCCGGATGATGTAGAGCCGGATGTTCAGCCGCCTTACGGGCCAACCGGTGAAATTTTCAGATACATTGTAAAAAGTGACAGCAGAGACAGTAGAGAATTACTAACCTACCAAAACTGGGTGATCGACAAACAGCTTCGTTCTGTTCCCGGTGTTGCTGATTTGAATGTTTTTGGAGGGCAGACTAAAACATATGAAGTTGGTGTTGACCCAATTAAATTAGCAAAATACAATATCACTCCGCTTCAGGTTTATAATGCAGTAAACAGTGGTAATTTAAATGTTGGCGGTGATATTATCGAAAAAAACGGCCAGGCATTTGTAGTGCGTGGAGTTGGACTTTTAAAATCGATTCAGGATATTGAAAATATTATTGTTGATGATGCGAATGGAAACCCAATTTTAGTAAAAAATCTGGCTTCGGTTTACGAAAGTGCCATGCCTAGAGTTGGACAAACAGGATTAGGCAAAAATGATGATGTTGTTGAAGGTATTATTGTAATGCGAAAAGGCGAAAATCCTCAGGAAACACTAGCACTGATTAAAGCAAAAATAGAAGATTTAAACGATAATATTCTTCCTAAGGACATCAAATTAGTTACTTTTTATGATCGTGATAATTTAATGAATTTCACGACAGAAACTGTAATGCATAATTTATTTGAAGGTATTATTCTGGTTACCTGTGTTGTGTTCCTATTTATGGCCGACTGGAGAACTACTTTTACCGTTTCGATTGTTATTCCGCTCTCTTTATTATTTGCCTTTTTATGTTTAAAAATGATGGGAATGAGCGCCAACTTATTGAGTTTGGGTGCGGTCGATTTCGGGATTATTATTGATGGTGCCGTAGTTATGGTCGAAGGATTATTTGTGGTATTAGATCAAAGGGCGCACCAATTAGGAATGACGGCGTATAATAAAATCGCCAAGGGAAGTTTAATTAAGAAAACCGGAGCCGAAATGGGTAAAGCCATCTTCTTTTCTAAACTTATTATTATTACAGCCTTATTGCCTATATTCTCATTCCAGAAAGTCGAAGGAAAAATGTTCTCTCCCTTAGCCTATACATTAGGTTTTGCTTTAATGGGTGCATTACTTTTTACCCTGACTTTAGTTCCTGTTTTATCTCATATCCTTTTAAATAAAAATGTAAAAGAAAAAAATAATCCGTTTGTTAATTTCTGGGATCGCATTGTAGGTAAAAGTTTCGCCTGGACTTTTAAGCATAAAATACAAACCCTAATTGGTTCCATTTCACTTTTGGCAGTGGTTTTCTTTTCGGCTACTTTTTTAGGAACAGAATTTTTACCTCAATTAAATGAAGGAGCTTTATGGGTTACAGCAGAATTACCAATGAGCACTTCATTGCCTGAAAGTGTAAAAACAGCTGCAATAATTCGAAAAGATCTCGAAAGTTTTCCGGAAGTAAAAAATGTTTTATCGCAAACCGGAAGAAGTAATGACGGAACAGACCCTAATGGATTTGGTTTTATACAGCTTCAGGTTGATTTAAAACCAAAATCAGAATGGAAACGAAAAATTAGCATGGATGATTTAATTAACGAAATGGATGAGAAATTACGCGTTCACCAAGGAATTACTTATAATTATTCGCAACCTGTAATCGACAACGTAGCCGAATCTGTTGCAGGATTTAAAGCCTCGAATGCTGTTAAAATTTACGGAGACGATCTGGATAAATTAGACGAGTTATCAAACGAAGTTTTAGCACAAATAAAAAACATTCCCGGTATAAAAGATGCCGGAATTTTACGAAATGTTGGTCAGCCTGAAATTAGTGTTGTATTAGACAGAGATAAGATGGCGGCTTACGGAGTAACATTAAGTGATGCGCAGGCAGTTTTAGAATTAGCTTTTGGAGGAAAAACAGCAACAGAAAAATATGAAGATGATAAAAAATTTGATGTCAGAGTTCGTTTTTCTAAGGAATATCGTAAAGATGAAAATGATATTGCCGAACTTAAGGTTCCAACTATTAGTGGAATTAAAATTCCGTTAAAAGAAATCTCTGATTTAAAAACCATAACGGGACCGGCATTTATCTACAGAGATAATACCAAACGTTTTATTGGAGTAAAATTCTCTGTTCGTGATCGTGATTTAGGAAGTACCATTGCAGAAGCGCAGGCAAAAGTGGCTAAAATGAAACTACCAACCGGGTATACTGTGGGATGGACAGGAGAATTTGAAAATCAGGTTCGTGCCAGTGCGCGTTTGGCTCAGGTTGTTCCTATAAGCTTAATTGGGATATTTGTTCTCTTATTTATTTTGTTTGGAAATATTAAAGATTCATTGCTTGTTCTGGCGAATGTTCCGTTTGCCATCATCGGTGGAATTATTGCTCTGCATCTGACCAGAATGAATTTCGGAATTTCTGCTGGAGTTGGTTTTATCGCCTTGCTGGGAATTTGTATTCAAAACGGAGTTATTCTAATATCTGAATTTCATCATAATTTAAAAGCAAAATTCACTCTTGAAGAGTCTATATTTATGGGGGTAAAAGCCCGAACAAGAGCCGTAGTAATGACTGCGCTTATGGCGTCTATTGGTTTAATGCCTGCAGCAATTTCAACAGGAATTGGATCTGAGTCTCAAAAACCATTAGCAATTGTTATTATCGGAGGATTGATAACTGCAACGGTTTTAACCCTTTTGGTTTTCCCAATTATATTTTGGGTATTCAACCGTAAAAAACATATTCCAATCGAATAAAGAAATTGAAGATAGATTAATTGGTTAAATTAATTTGATTAGGTTTGAACGAGAAAGCATCATTATATTTAATGGTGCTTTTTTAATTTTACTAAATATTACTTCATTATCTTGCGTGCTATTTTTATTACATATAAAACCTTATGAAGTATATTTATTTTTTATTGAGCATTTTTTTTATTTCGCTGCTTGCCTCTGTTATCAACCCAAAAGAAGGTTTTACTTGCTTTCTGGAAGTAATTCCTGCTATTATTGGATTTTTAATTTTAGCTTTCACTTTCAAAAAATTTAGGTTTACCAATTTTACTTATACTTTAATACTCATTCATTGTATCATTCTGTTCATTGGCGGACATTATACTTATGCCGAAGTTCCGTTTTTTGATTACATCAAAGAAGTTTTTCATCAAAGCAGAAACAATTATGATAAAGTAGGTCATTTTGCCCAAGGACTGGTTCCCGCAATGATCATAAGAGAATTATTTATTCGAAAACAGGTAATCCAGAATCAAAGTTTTTTCAACTTTATTATAGTATCTATTTGTCTTGCTATAAGTGCAGCATATGAATTTATCGAATGGTTTGTATCTATAGCAACCGGAGATGGTGGTGATGCTTTTTTAGGTACACAAGGATATGTTTGGGATACACAATCGGATATGTTATTTGCTACAATTGGAGCAATTGTGGGATTAATTCTATTTTCGAAAATACAAGATAAACAAATTCAAAAAATAGACTTTTAAGAATCTTCTGTTTTTTAAGGAGCTATTCCCGCTGTCCTTCCAAATCTTTTGTGGTGAACCCCACCACAAAAGGATTTTCCCTCCCATCGGGGCTAAAAAAGTATCCAAATAAAAAACGACCTTCTGCTCAAGGAAGGTCGTTTTGTATACTAACTCAAAAACTCTATTTAAACTTTTATTTTACCTCTTTCAAGATGGCGATAGCCTCAGTTGCATTTGATAATTGTGCATATTTTAAAGCAGTAAATCCTTTTTCATTTCTAACAGAAGCATTTGCTCCGCTTGCCAATAAAACTCTTAAAATATCTACTTTATTATAACGGGCAGCTATCATCAAAGGTGATAAATCTTCTGATATTTCGTTTACGTCAGCTCCGTATTCTATTAATTTTTTAACAAATTCAAGATCTCCCTTACCTACTGCCACGTTTAGTGGAGTTGAGAAACTGTGTACGATTTCCATTTGTGGTTGTACAAATGATGATTGATTTGAAGCCATTGAAACATTTGCAAATGCAACTAAAGCTACTCCTAAATAAATGATTGAATTTTTCATAATGATTGATTGTTAATTGTTGATTGATTAATGATGATTTTTAATTTCTATGTAAATATAATTCTAATTCATGTATTATGTATAACAAAGTACTATGTTTTAACTAATTCTTAACATTTAGATAACAAATGTCGTTTAAGCTTAAAATTTATGTTATCTCTTTTAAAGCTTCTGTATATATAGACGCGATCTTATTCAAAATGTTACAGTAAAAATGAAAAATTATCAAAAAAAAATAAAATGACTTTTTATTTGATAATACACTGATCCAAAAATGAAAAAACATCAGTATAACTGATGCTTTTTTCTAGTCTTATTTTGCATTTTTTAAAATTGCAATAGCTTCAGTTGCTTTTGCGTACTCTGCGAAATTTATTGCTCTTAAACCTTTTTCATTCTCGATTCTGGGATTAGCTCCGTTAGCCAATAAAACTTTAATGATTTCAAATTTATTAAAACGGGCTGCCAACATTAAAGGTGACATATCTCTAACCAACTTATTTACATTGGTTCCGTATTCAATTAATTTTTTAACCTTTTCAATATCTCCCTCACATACGGCGTAATGTAGAGACGATACTTCATCAGCAGGAGAATCGATTGGATCTTTTACTAATTGCTTGATATTCGATGCTTTTGACACTTGTGTAGACATAGCAATGGCTATACCTAAAATAATTACTGATTTTTTCATGTTGATTGATTGATTTTATGATTGATGTAAAAATTAAATTAATGCTTAAATGTCATTCTTAATTTTTTTTGATTACTATAGTAGTCGCCTAAACAATCAAATATGTTACACACAAATGCAAAAAATTATAAATAAAAAAAGTGCAACTCAGAGAAACCCTTCATTGCACTTCTATTTACTACTCTACTATATTTGTTCTAAATTGAACTTTTTAGTGAAAATTTACACAAAAGAAAATGCCTTGCTATTAGTATAACAAGGCATTTTTATTTTTAAAAGTTTACGTTTAAATAAGCCCGAAAACTACTCTTTAGTACTTAAATACTCTATTACGTTTTTCTCAATACGCTGATCGATATTTGCAATATCTGCCTTAACGAATTTTTCTCCTAAAATATTTTCATACAATTCAATATATCTTTCAGAAACTGATTCGATATAAGCGTCCGTCATCTCCGGAATTTGTTGTCCGTCCTGCCCTTGAAAACCATTTTCGATCAACCAACGACGAACGAATTCTTTAGATAACTGTTTTTGTTCTTCTCCTTTATCTTGTCTTTCCTGATATCCATCGGCATAAAAATAACGAGAAGAATCCGGTGTATGAATTTCATCAATTAAAACAATAACTCCATCTTTTGTTTTTCCGAATTCATATTTAGTATCTACCAAAATCAATCCGCGTTCAGCAGCAATTTCTGTTCCTCTTTGAAACAAATCACGAGTGTATTTTTCTAAAACAATATAATCTTCTTCAGTAACAATTCCTTTAGCTAAAATGTCTTCACGAGAAATATCTTCATCATGAGAACCGTTGTCTGCTTTTGTAGTTGGTGTAATAATTGGTTCAGGAAACTTATCATTTTCCTTCAAACCTTCTGCCATAGTTACACCACAAATTTTTCTTTTTCCGACGGCGTACTCACGGGCAGCGTGTCCTGAAAGATAACCACGAATAACCATTTCTACTTTAAAAGGCTCACATAAATGTCCAACAGCAACGTTAGGATCCGGAGTTGCAATCAACCAGTTTGGTACAATATCCTCTGTCAATTCCATAAATCTTGTTGCAATCTGATTCAGAATTTGCCCTTTGTACGGAATACCTTTTGGTAAAACCACATCAAAAGCCGAAAGTCTGTCGGTTGCTACCATTACCAAAAGTTCGTCATTAATATTGTAAACTTCTCTAACTTTTCCACGGTAAACTGATTTCTGATCTGGAAAATTAAAATTTGTAGTTGTGATTGTATTGCTCATTATTGCTAGATGTGTTGTTTTTTATGAATGCAAATTTAAAACTAATTAAAAGAGCAAGCAAGTTTTTCAGTATTCAGTTTTTAGTCTCAGTTTACAGTCTCGGTCTCAGTCTATTCTTTGTGCAAGCTTTGTCAAAGTTTTAAACCAAGATTGTAAGGTACTTGTTTTTAAACTTTCACAAAGTTTTTTCACTTGTAAACTTGTCAGACATTGCCCGTGGTTTCAATCACGGGGTGCAATATTATCACGTGTCCTATTGTGTTCCCGTGGTTGAAACCACGGCTATGTTTGAAGATAGAAATTAAAGTATGTTACAACTTTGTGATTTATGAAATGATAAAAATGAGTATATCAACTTTAAAATTAGACTTTTGCAAAAATCATTTAGAGTATTGCTTTAAAACTTTGACAAAGCTTTACTGCAGTTTTCTAAACACTCTGTCAACTGCTTTTCACTGTGACTAAAAACTGAGACTTAAAACTGTAAACTTACTTAAGAAGCGTCGAATTAAATAAATTCAAAATTCTGCTGTATTCGTCAATCCAGGAATAGGTTTCTTTAAAACCGTGAGATTCAACAGGGAAAGATGCAAGAGTCCAATTTTTCTTTTGTAATTCTATAAAGCGTTGTGATAAACGTACAATGTCTTTATATTCAACATTATCATCGACCATTCCGTGTAGCATTACCAGATTTCCTTTTAAATTATCTGCATAATAAATAGGAGAACTTTTTTTGTATGCTTCAGGATCTGTTTCCGGAAAATTTAGAATATTGCCTGTATATCCGTGATTATAGTGTGCCCAATCTGTAACAGAACGTAATGCTGCCCCTGTAGCAAATTCGCCTGGAGTCGTCAGCATTCCCATTAGAGTAATAAATCCACCGTATGAACCTCCGTAAATCCCTACTCTATTGGCGTCAATTCCATATTTTTCTACTAATATTTTCTTTCCGTCAAGATGGTCAGATAAATCTTTTCCTCCCATAAAACGGTAAATTCCAGTTCTAAAATCACGTCCATAACCGTCACTTCCACGATAATCAATATCTAAAACTGTGTATCCTAAGTCAGTCAACAAATTATGAAACATATATTCTCTGTAATAATTACTCCAATAATTGTGGGCATTCTGCAGATAACCGGCACCGTGAACAAAAATCACAGCAGCTTTGTTTGCGTTTTCTGATTTTGGCGTATATAATCTTGCGTTTACTGGGGTTCCATCTTGTGCATTGAATGTAATAACTTCCGGCTCTCTCCATTTGTACTTTTTAAAGTCATCAGAAACCGAAGAAGAAATTTGTTGTAAAGTCGTATTCTTTTTATTGTCGGCAACATAGAAATCCCAAGGAATATTTTTATACGAGTAACGAACCAAAAGTGATTTTTCGTCAGGAGAAACTACTACTTCATGCGCTCCGTCTTTAGTTAAAATTGGTTCTAAAATACCTCCGCTTGCAGCTAATTTATAAAAATTTCTATTTCCCGGATGTGTTGTATTTGTGGTTAAATAAAATGCCTTTTTATCTTTAGATAATGTTACATCACGAACTTCCCAATTTCCAGTTGTAAGTTGTGTTTTCTTACCTGATTTTATATTATAAGTATACAAATGCGAATATCCTGTGGCTTCAGACTGGAAATAAATCGTCTCATTATCTGCCAGAAAACCTAAAACTCCAGAATCAAAAGAATAGGACGGAATTCCAGGACCAGCGATCCACGCATCGTCATGTTGATGTTCAATTTCTTTAAAGATTCCGTTTTCAAGATTTAAATTTACCAGCCATCTGTCTTTATTATCCTGACTTCTAATCTCTACAATTGCCAAAGATCCGTCTTCGTTATACACAGGAGCCTGACTTGTAATTAGTTTATCTTCTTTAGCTTTATTTTTTAAATTCTCATACGATTCATAATACTTTGGACTGTCCTGAATATGACTTAAAGTCGAAAAGTTGACGTAATAAACCGTATCTTTTGCTACAGAATAAATTCCGAATTTCGTTTTTACCAAATTTGAGGTAGATACTTTTTCTTTGGTCTCTGTAGTTTGATTATAACCATCATCTGTTATAAAAACTTCCATTTTCTCTTTTTTTACATCCGATTCTTCTACTAAACTAAAAGTGGCAAAATTTCCGTTTGGATTTGCTTTAAGATTAAAAAAGTTGTCTTTTCCATAAAAATATTCTTTTGCAAAATCAGATTTTATGGCTTTACTTTTGGCAAGATTCCATTGTTTTTTAGCTTCCTTGTCTTTAATAAATTGAAACAACTCTTTTTGTTGTGTTTTCAAGAAAGAATCTTTCTCTGGAGTTTTCTCTTTTTTAGTTCCTTTGACAAAATTAGTTATTTGCAGAACCGTTCCTTCTTTAGTATTGTACTTGAAAATGTTATCATTTTGTTCAAAAAACAATATGCCGGCCGTTGCGCCCAATTCAAGATTAGAAACTGGAGTACTTTGCTGAATAATTTTCTTTATCGTTTTGGTACTAATGCTATACGAATACAAACCTCCGTTATCTGTATAATAAACAATATCAGAATTTGTTTTTCTTTTAAAATCAATCTTCGAAAAAGCAGCTTCTTTAGGTTCGGCCAAAAAAGGTTTTGTTGCTCCTTTTTGCCAGAAATAAGTACTTGCACCTAAATCATTAGTCGGATTCCATTCAAAATAAACCTTTTTACCATCAAGGGACCAACGTCCGTTTGTGGGTTGATTTCCAATAAAAGATTCCCCTTTCATGATTTCTTCTAATTTCAAATTTTGGCTATAGCCTGTTATTGAAAAAACTAAAAAGGCAACGATAAAAATGTTTTTTGTCATGGTATTCGTTTTTTGAGAAAACAAAAATACACTTTGAAAATTACTAAAAAAGTTTTTTTGCCATTTGCTTGCGAAATCACTTGTAAAATTTTCATTTCATAAAAAAATCCCTGAAGAATTAACTTCAAGGATCTCTTTTTTATCAAAAGTCTAAAATTGTAATTTCGTCAATATCAAACTTCTTACTATTTATAAATTAGCTCGCGGCGAATTCTTTATTTAAAATTTTCGATGCAATATATTGTGCTACACCATCTTCTGCATTGGTTTTAATGACTTCTAGTTTTGGTAAAGTTTCCTTTAATAAAGCAGGAGCATTTCCCATAATTAAACCTTTTCCTGATGCTGATAACATTTGAACATCATTGAAACCATCACCAAAAGAAACTGCCTGATCAAGAGTAAATCCTTGTTTTTCAAGAACCCTTTCAATCGCAACCGCTTTGTCAATAGATTTGTCCATAAATTCTAAACAAGTTGGTAAGCTAAAAGCATGATGCAGATATTCTGAAGAATGGGCTAAAATATCATCTTTTAATTTCACTAATTTTTCATGATTATCACAGGAGAAGAAAATTTTAATTGCTCCAAAATCTTCCAGATTTTTATAATCAACCAATTCAGGATGGTACTTCAAGTCAGCCTGAAAAGCATTTAATTTTTCGCTCCATTTATTGGTTTGCCAAACATTTTCCTTAAATAAAACAACTGTAATTTCAGGATCGATTTCGACATTTAATGCTGCTTTTACCACATCACTGTCTAAGTTAAAAGCAAAAAGTTCTTCTTTTTCTGGTGAATGAATTCTGGCTCCGTTTGAACTTACCAAATAAACCGGAATTTCAAGAGTTTCGATAATTGCCATTGCATCAAGATGATGACGTCCTGTAGCCACTACAATAAGATAATTTTGATTGTGAAGTTCCTGAAAAATTGATTTCGTATAATCTGATATTCTGTGTTGAGGGTTGAGTAAAGTTCCGTCAAGGTCACTTACTACAACTTTTATATTTTTTAATTTTGTCATATTAAAGATCAAGTATTTATGATGTGCAAATTTAAGGCTTTACTCACAGAAGAGCAAAGATTATAAGCCGTAAAAACCCGAAAAGAGCGAAGTTTATTATTTATTTAACTATTTCATCAAATAGTAAATTATAGTTAATTTAAACTTTTATAATTCCGGATTTGTATAAATTTAATGCTTTCCTAATGACCATTTCAATTTGTTCCAAAGGCAAATCTTCATCAGGATTTAACAACATAATTTTCATTCTAGAACGATTTTCCTGAATTAAAAACGATTCATCAAAATGTTTTCCTTCAACGATTGCTAAATACGGCTGTTTGAATTTCTTGTGTGTCCATAAATAGCAAAACATTTTTCCTTTATAACAAAAAAACGGCATTCCGTATTTTAGAACGTTAGTAATGTCCCGGTCTTGTTTTAGAATAATTTCTTTTAATGCCAAAAACATACCTTTTGTAGGCTCTTCTTGTTTAAAGTAGAAATCATCTAGTTGTTTCATTACATTTATTTGTAAATTCCAATATTTAAAAAATTCCAAATTCCAATCACAATACTAGCAAAAATTACGCTCAAAAAAACTTAATTATCTTCCCTTTGCGGGGCTTCAACTTCGCTCAGTGTGACAATTGAACATCAAAACTAATTCAAAAAAATATTCGTTTTCCACATTTCTATAAAAGATGATGCAGAAAACGAATACTAATAAATGTCAAAACACATTTTACGGTTTACATTTGACATTCTATAAAATTAATCGTGATTTTCTATTTGTTTATAAGCATCAATTACCTTTTTCACTAATCTGTGGCGTACGATATCTTTATCATCCAGATAAATAATTCCAATTCCGTCAACGTCTTTCAATACCAGAATTGCTTCTTTAAGACCTGAAATAGTTCTGCGTGGTAAATCGACCTGTCCGGGATCACCCGTAATCATGAATTTGGCATTTTTTCCCATACGGGTCAAAAACATTTTCATTTGCGAGTGTGTGGTATTTTGAGCTTCATCCAGAATTACAAAGGCATTATCCAGCGTACGACCACGCATAAATGCCAATGGCGCAATTTGAATAATTCCTTTTAAAATGTAATCTTCGAGCTTTTCGTTGGGTAACATATCGCGCAAAGCATCATAAAGAGGCTGCATGTACGGATCTAATTTTTCTTTCATATCGCCGGGTAAAAAACCAAGATTTTCTCCTGCCTCTACCGCCGGTCGCGTTAATATGATCCTTTTTACTTCTTTTTCTTTAAGTGCTTTTACAGCCATTGCAACACCAGTGTACGTTTTTCCGGTTCCGGCAGGACCTACAGCAAATACCATATCATTTTTTTTGATGGTATCTACCAGTAACTGCTGGTTAGGTGTCATGGCTTTTATTATTTTACCGCCAACTCCATGAACTAATATTTTGTCATGATCGTATGATTTTCTTTCATCCTGACCATCACTCATTATTACGCGTTCAATTACATTATCGTCAATGTTGTTGTATCGGGTAAAATGAAGCATAAGCCTCTGAAATCTTTTTTCGAATTCATCTAAAACTTCTTTTTCGCCAAATGCTTTCAAAGTGGTACCTCTCGCAACGATTTTAAGCTTTGGGTAATACTTTTTAATTATTTCAAGATGAGTGTCTTGAGCGCCCCAAAAGTCTTTTGGAGCGATGTCTATGAGCTCGATAATTCTTTCGTTCAAATGAGTTAATTTTAAATTAAAAATAAATCAGTTTTATAATCTGTGGTTGTCGGGTGTTTTATCTTAAAATTACCGTTTTTAACAGCGGTAACATTTTTAAAATCATTTTTGTTAAAATACTGAAAACTGAAACTGAAAACGGTGACGACTTTATATTTTATCGCAATTTGTCTTTTCTTTCTTTCAATTTGATTTTAGTATTCTTAGATTTGCATTTCTCAAATTTAATGAAAATTAGATTTAAATACTACCAATAGTTATAAACAAAATTATGTCAATAATTACCCTTACTACCGATTACGGCTTAAAGGATCACTTTGTGGGTTCGCTTAAGGGTAAGATTTTATCTGAGTATTCAGAAGTTACAATTGTTGACATTTCGCATGACGTTGATCCGTTTAACACTGCAGAAGCAAGTTACATTGTTGGAGCTTCTTATTTGAGCTTTCCAAAAGGTACAGTGCATTTAATTGGAGTAGATATTGAACGTAATAAAGAGAATCAGCATATTGCCATGCAATGGAACGACCACTACTTTATTTGTGCTGATAACGGAATCCTAAGTATGCTTACGCAGAAAATCGTTCCGCAGAAAATTGTCGAAATCAATATTCATGATCGTTTTCCTATTGAATTCAGTGATTTGGATATTTTTATACAAGTGGCCTGCCATATTGCAAAGGGCGGTTTATTGAATGTTATTGGAAAAGAAATTTCAACAATTAAAGAAATAACCGAATTGCAGGCTGTAGTTTCAAATGACGGAAATTCATTAAAAGGCTACGTAATTTACATCGATCACTTTGGGAATATTGTTACCAATATTTCGAGACAGCAATTTCTTGAAGTGGCTAAAGGTCGTCCGTATGAAATCGTAATGAAACCAAAAAACATCAAAACGATTCTACCTAATTATTCTGCAATTGCTACTTCGGATAAATATCCTATTAAAACTTATGAAGGCGAAAAACTAGCCATTTTTAACGAAGCCGGATTTCTCGAAATTGCCATTTTCAGGAGTAATCCTTCAAAAGTTGGTTCTGCAAACAGTCTTTTAGGATTGAATTATCGTGATGTTATTACGATTCAGTTCCTTTAAAATTTTAGATTTTAGATTGTAGATTTTAGATTTGATAATGCTGGAAACTTGGAATTTGGAATTTCACAATTCGAATTTTAAAATTTTATTAAAAAGAACAATCAATTTTGGTACTTTTGCGCGCGTATTGAAGATTTTTCAATCTAAAATCAACAATCTAAAATCTAAAATTGTATACATGTTCGTTAGAATAGTAAAAATGAGTTTTCACGAAGAAAAAATTCCCGATTTTCTGGAGAATTTTGAAAGTGTGAAAGACAAAATACGAAATGCTGAAGGAAATCGTTTTTTAGAATTGTATCAGGATAAAAATGATAAATGCATCTTTTTTACTTACAGTTATTGGGAAACCGAAGAAGATCTAGAGAATTACAGACAATCTGAGCTTTTTAATACTGTTTGGAGTTTTACAAAAAAGCTATTTAATGCAAAGCCTGAAGCGTGGAGTGTGGATAAAATTGCTTCTTTAGCTTAAAATTGTTTCAGGTTTCAGGTTTCAAGTTATATGCTGGATCTGAAAATCAGAACGATTTAACCGCAAAGGACGCAAAGAAAATATTTAAAAGGGTTAGAAAACACAAAGTTCGCAAAGCTGGAATTTGAAACCTGAAACTTGAAACAGTAGTAAACAAATAATATAAAAGGTTTAGAAACGAAAAGTTCAAAGTAAAGTAACTTGAAACCTGAAACAAGAAAAACTTGAAACAAAACATATGAAATCAATCATTTTACGAGAAATAAAATCCTTTTTTGGCTCTCCTATTGGCTATTTGGTCATTGCTATTTTCTTAATTAGCAACGGACTATTTTTATGGGTATTTGAAGGAGATTATAATATATTGAAAAGCGGTTATGCTGATCTGACTCCGTTTTTTACTTTGGCACCCTGGATTTTAATTTTCCTGATTCCGGCTGTTACGATGAGAAGTTTCTCTGATGAAAAAAAACAAGGAACATTAGAATTGCTATTGACTAAACCGTTATCAATTTGGGAAATCGTAAACGGAAAATTTTTTGGCTCTCTTCTATTGATTGTTTTAGCGATTATTCCAACTTTTATATATGTCAAAGTAATTTCTGCTTTAGGTTCACCAGAAGGAAACATCGATATGGGCAGCACAATTGGTTCTTATTTTGGTTTATTGTTTCTTATTGCAGCTTATTCAGCAATCGGAATCTTTACTTCTACCCTGTCTGAAAATCAAATTGTAGCATTTATTATTTCTGTTTTTCTGTGTTTTATCTTTTATTTTGGATTTGAAGGTTTAGCATCATTGATTCCCGGATCGTTTACTATCATTTCGGCATTAGGCATGCAGGATCATTTTAAAAGCATGAGCCGCGGCGTAATTGATACTCGTGATGTGATTTACTTTTTGAGTATCACTGTATTATTTCTGTCTTTTACCGTTTATCAATTAAAATCTTTTAAAGCGTAATGAAAACATCTACTCAACAAAATATCAAAACGTTAGGTATAACTGTTTTTGTTTTAATCGTTTTAAATGTTTTAGGAAGTTTATTTTTCCACCGATTTGATTTAACCAAAGACAAACGTTACACATTATCAGAAACCTCTTTGCAAATTGTAAAACAGGTTAAAAATCCCTTATCGATCAAGATTTATATGCAAGGCGATTTGCCGGCAGATTTTAAACGTTTACAACAAGAAACCAGACAATTACTGGAAGAATTTCAGGCCTACAATAGTAATATTGTTTTCGAATTTGTAAATCCTATGGAAAACGAAGACGAAAGCATGGCCGTTGTAAAATCTTTGTACCAAAAAGGCCTTACACCAATAAACATTACCGTTGACGATAAAGGAAAACAATCTCAGGCAATGGTTTTTCCGTGGGCAGTTGCGGTTTACAACAATAAAGAAGTTAATATTCCTTTGTTGAAAAACATAATGGGTGCTTCGACTACGCAAAAAGTTATCGGATCTATTCAGCATTTAGAATATTCTATTGCAGATGCTATTAATAAAATCAGCAAAGACAGGCAAAAGAAAGTTGCCATTATAAAAGGTAACGGAGAGTTGAACGAAGTTCATATTGCTAAAATGCTAATGCAAATTCGAGAAAGCTACTACATTGGGCCTTTTACTTTAGATTCGGTTACTAAAAGTCCAACCGGAACTTTAGATGCCTTAAAAAAATACGATTTAGCGATTATTTCAAAACCAACCCAAAGTTTTACTGATGAGGAAAAACAAGTTTTGGATCAGTTTATCATGAATGGTGGAAAAACTTTATGGCTTATCGATCAGGTTGCGGCTGATATGGACAGTTTATACAATCAATCCGGAGCAACTTTAGCGTACCCCAGAGATTTGAATCTGAATGATATGTTCTTTAAATACGGATTCAGAATTAATCCTGATCTGGTAAAAGATGAACGAGGAAGTAAATTGAAATTAGCTACCGGAGAGCAAGGAAGCGCTACACAATACCAGGAATTTATCTGGAAATTTGCTCCTGTTGTAACGCCAACCAGCAATAATCCGATAGTGAAAAATCTAGGGGAAATTAAATTTGATTTCGCTAGTCCGATTGACACTTTGAAAAACGGAATTAAAAAAACAGTTTTGTTGCAATCATCGCAATATTCGAAAGTAATTGGAACTCCAACGGAAATTACGCTGAATAGCGTAACCGAAAAAACTTCGCCTCAGGATTACATCAACACAGGAAACAAGCCACTTTCTGTTTTATTGGAAGGTTCTTTTCATTCGGCTTTCGAGAACCGTGTTTTACCTTTCAAGGAAAATTCTTTTTTAGCAAAAGGAAAACCCAACAAAATGATTGTGATTGCCGATGGAGATTTGGCCAGAAATCAATTGGATAAAAATATGATGCCGGTAGAATTAGGTTACGATCAGCGTACAGGTATTTTATACGACAACAAAGATTTTATGATGAATTGTATCAATTATTTGCTGGATGATACAGGACTTATTAACATTAGAAGCAAAGATGTCAGCTTGCCTTTATTAGACGGAGACAAAGTTTACAAGAATTACAGCCTGACGCAATTCATAACTATCGGACTTCCAATTCTAATATTATTAGTTTTTGGATTGGCTTTTACTTACATCCGTAAAAGAAAATACAGCAAATAGATGTTAATAAAAAAATTGCGAAACTAAGATTGTTTACGATATATTTGTAAAACCTATCTTAGTTGAAGAAATACTAAGAAAAAGTGCAAAAAAATAAAACAAAAGAGATGAAATTTATAGTATCGAGTTCTTACTTATTAAAACAATTACAAGTTTTAGGTAGTGTAATCAACAGTAACAATACGTTGCCTATTTTAGATAACTTTTTATTTGAACTAGACAATAATGAGTTGACAGTTTCGGCCTCGGATCTTGAAACTACTATGTCTGCTACATTATCAATCGATTCTACAAGCAAAGGAAGTGTTGCTGTACCGGCGAAGCTTTTGCTTGAAATTTTGAAAACGTTTCCAGAACAGCCTTTAACTTTTACAGTTGAAGAAAACAATACGGTTGAAATTAGTTCAAACTCAGGAAAATATGCTTTAGCATATGCTGCAGGAGAAGAATTTCCTAAATCTGTAAATCTTGAAGATCCGTCTGTAACTTTAGTTCCTGCTGATGTTTTGGCAACTGCTGTGAGTAAAACTATTTTTGCTGCCGGAAATGATGATTTACGTCCTGTGATGTCAGGAGTTTTCTTTCAGTTCTCTCCGGAAGGCTTAACTTTTGTTGCTACAGATGCTCATAAATTGGTAAAATATGCCCGTACAGATGTAAAAGCATCTCAGGTAGCTGATTTTATTATGCCAAAGAAACCTTTGAATATTTTAAAAAGTATTTTAGGAAGTTCTGATGCTGAAGTAAAAATTGAATACAACGATTCGAATGCGACTTTCTCATTTGATAATTATATCTTAATGTGTCGCTTGATCGACGGAAAATACCCTAATTACGAAGCGGTAATTCCTAAAGAGAATCCAAATAAGTTAATGATTGACCGTTCTTTATTTTTAAGTTCAGTAAAACGTGTTGCGATTTTCTCAAACAAAACAACACACCAGATTCGTTTAAAAATTGCAGGAGCTGAATTAAATGTTTCTGCAGAAGATATCGATTACTCTAACAAAGCAGAAGAAAGATTGACTTGTGATTATCAAGGAGATGATCTTCAAATTGGTTTTAACTCTCGTTTTTTAACTGAGATGTTAACCAACTTACAATCTGACATGATTATGCTAGAAATGTCATTACCTAACAGAGCCGGGATCCTAACGCCAGTTGATGGTTTAGAAGAAGGTGAAACTGTTACTATGTTGGTAATGCCTGTGATGTTAAATAGTTAACATCAAAACTTCTTTTTGTTACAGGGATTTTTTTTAATTTCAAATTAAAGACATATCATTGTAAAAAAAAAATATCGCTATTGACCAACCATTTTTTATACCTAGAAACCGCAATTCTTTTTTTAAGATTTGCGGTTTTTTATTTGGAGGATTTTTTGTTTCAAGTTTCAGGTTGAAATGCGATTATGGTTTGTGCTGATTTTACCACAAAGTACGCAAAGTTTTTAATGGTTTGTTTTTAAGATAAAAAAGTTCGCAAAGCTGAATCGATATAAAGCTTTGCGAACTTTGCATTATTTTATAAAGAGAACCTTTATGAACTTTGCGAAAAATCTTTGCGTGCTTTGCGGTAAAAAAACACGAGACAGGAAACCTGAAACTTTTTTTCTAACTTTGTAATATGAAAATAGAGATTTGGTCGGACATCATGTGCCCGTTTTGTTATATCGGAAAAAGACAACTGGAAACCGCTTTAGCTGAGTTTCCAAATGGTGAATTTGAAATTGAGTGGAAAAGTTTTCAACTTGACCCCACTATTACACCGCAAGCCGGTAAAGACGTTTTTACGTTTCTGGCAGAACGAAAAGGTATTTCGGTTGAGCAATCAATAGAAATGCATAAAGGTGTCACAGAACGCGCAAAAAGCGTTGGTTTAGACTATCACTTTGATAAAGCTATTATTTCAAATTCTTTAACCTCTCATCGTATTATACAATTGGCTAAAACCAAAAAATTAGGTGATGAAATGGAAGAAATTTTCTTTAAAGCTTATTTTACTGAAGGAAGGGATTTAAATGATATAGAAACTTTAATAGAGTTGGCTGTAAAAGCTGGTTTAGATTCTAATGAAGTAAAAGAAGTTATTGAAAATGAAAATCTTTATTTAGATAATGTGCATTCTGATATTCATGAAGCTAATGAAATTGGTGTACAGGGAGTTCCGTTTTTTGTTTTCGACAGGAAATATGCGGTTTCAGGCGCTCAGCCGGTTGAGGCTTTTGTGAATACGATTAAGGAAGTGATTAAATAATTTTAGATTTATACATAATCTTGTCATCCCGAGGAACGAGGGATCTCCACAAGCAGCTCTACAAAGATTGGCGATTTTGCAGGAGGAGTTTCTTGCGGAGATCCCTCGTTCCTCGGGATGACAAACTGGCTCTAAAAACTATGCTCTCTTCGACTTCTCTCAGAGTGACAAATTTTAAGGTTAATTTTTTCTTGGAAACGAATACCCTAGCCCTTATAGAAGCGGAAATCCTTTTGTGTCCGTCGCGGCGGACACAAAAGATTAGAACGGATAGCAGGAAATAGCTCCTAATTCAAATTTAAATTCTAAAGTTTAAAAAATGCAAATTCCAAACAATCTAAACTCTACAATCTAAACTCTACAATCTAAACTCTAAAATTATATCACTCCCATTTTCTGCATCAAGAAAGTGGCGCTTCTATTTTTGCAGATTCCGTTGCGGAGTTTGTAATCGAAATGAAGGTCGTTGTTTTGAATCTCTACTTCAAAACATTGATTGGTTAGTATGTCAGGATATTCGTTGGTTGTCAAGCAAACTTCGATATCGTGCGTGGCGATGGCACCAATGGCATTTTTAGCAATGATTTTTTTGACTACTTCTATTGTTCCGTTTCGTTTATCATCTGAATTTGTTCCTCTTAAAATTTCGTCTAATAATACAAAAGCCGGACGTTCTTCTAAGGCATCCATAATTTGTTTTAAACGCTTAATTTCGGCAAAGAAATACGATTCACTATCGGCTAAAGAATCTGATAATCTCATTGAAACTAAAACTGGAAGTGGATGAATGTTAGCTTTTGAAGCACAAACCACTGACCCTATTCCACCTAAAACCATATTGATTCCTAAACTTCTTAAAAAAGTACTTTTTCCCGACATGTTTGAGCCTGTTAAAATCATGAACGATTCCGGGTAAAAATGCGTGTCGTTCCCTACTCTTGTTGCAGGATTAAGTAACGGATGACTTAGGTCTGAAAATCCGATTTTATATTCTGAATTGATTTCGGGAAAAACAAAATCAGGATTGTTATAGGCCAGATTTGCCAAACTGTTCAGGGCTTCAAATTCGCCAATAATTGTAATCCATTTTTCGAGTTCGGTCGAATAATTGTCTTTCCATTTTAAAAGCGCTTTTAAAACATGCAGATTGAATAAAAATGTTCCGTTGAATACAATCGCGGTTACTAAATTGTTAATGGTATCCATTCTTGAAAACAATTCTGAAAGATCTTTTAAATGCGTACTTGCTGTTACATTTCTAAAAATTAACTGTTTTTGTAAGTCAATTAACCTTTTTGACTGAAAAGTTTCTGTTTCAATTTTCTGAACCAATAAACTGTATTGCTTGATGATTTTATCTACGTTATCTGCTTTAGCAATTTCGGATTGAATGCGTTTAAAGGATCTTCCCAAAACCATTAGGTTTGCGATAAAGATATAGGTAAGATACGATAAAATAATCGTTTTTGAAGTTATAAAATAGGCCGCTAAAAAACCTAAAAACAGGACTGGAAGGATAACTGATAATGCAACTATAACTTTAGGTAGCGTGTTATTTTTAAATGAATTCCAATAAAGTAGTGATTCATATGAATCTTTAGAATCATTACTAATCATTGCCAGAGCCAAAAAATCCTGACGCCAGTCTATTTTAGTTTTAAGTTCACTAATTGCTTCCTGATTTTCCAGAATAGTTTCATTAGAAGACAAGTTTAATAACTGATTGGCTAATGTTTTTTTTCCGATGAAAGTAGCGGTTCTGTTGATGTTCTGAAATAAAGAATGTTCTCCAAAAACATCAAGATCGTAAGCATAAGGATGATGAAAATCGTTGAATTCGATTCCGTTTTCAAAAGGGATTTTTTCTCTTTTTAGATACGTAATTTCATTTTTATTAATTTTTAAAATGGCTTTTGTAAGCTCTCTTTTAAAAGACAATTTTGAATGAACTCTCATCAAAAAAAGAAAACCAACAAAAGATAGAAAAGCAAAAGCAGCGTATAAGATTTCGTTTGTTTTTATGTAATAGAACAATAAAAATAAACAAAGAAAAACACTTAAAAGACGCAGGATACTTATACTATTGTATCTTTTATTGATTTTATTGAAAATTGCAGTATAGCGCTCAACTTTATTTTGATATGATTCCATTTTTTGAATTTAATGAAATACAAATATAGGTTTTACACTTACAAATTTACTATCAAAGCAAAATTTTAGGTTTCGTGCATTACTAAAACCGGCACAGAAACTTCTTTGGCAATTTTTTTAGTGAAACTAGAGTCGAAAAGACCTTCAAAAAATGATCTTTTGTGTGTTATGGTCGTAAGAATATCTATATCTTTATACAGTATAAAATCAAGAATAGTTTCTTTCACTTCATCACCTGGCAAGACCAGAAACTCAATATTTTCATTAGCAAATTCTCTTTCCCATTCTTTAATAGTAACATCAGAAACATCAGAACCCGATGTTTTAACATATAAACTTTTTACTTTTGCATTTGTTTTTTTTGCAATATCCAATACTTTTCTGAGTTCAGCCTTATCTTTTTCGCGGTAACGGGTTGTAAACCCAATTGTTTTTATTTTTTTAAATTTTGTATCAGCAGGAATGCATAAAACAGGAACCTGAATTTCTGAAATTACAGAACTTGTATTGGATCCCAGAAAAAATTTAGTCCAGTCTGTTTCTCCTGATGATCCCATAATCACAAAATCTACCTTATCTTCTTCAACGGCATTTTTTAAATTATAAATCAAGTCTCCATCCATCAGGCGGTGTTTTATTACAATATCGCTTAAATTTCGTTCTTCTGCAATGGTTCTTAACTTTGGAATTTCGTCTTTGAACATTTCAAATTTTGCCAATTCTATTGAGCTGTAAATCGCTGCATAGTTTTCCGGGAAAAACTGGCTATCATATACTGGAATTTCAAAAGTATGTAACAAAATAAGTTCAGCATTGACCACTTTTGCAAATTCTAAAGCATGCACAAATGCATTTGTTGCACATTCGGAAAAATCTGTGGGGAATAATATTTTTTTCATTTTGATTGTGATTTAGAAGTTGTTCTCTCAAATTTAGTCATTCTATAATAAAAATACTCTGACAATTATCAGTATTTTAACATTTAATAATTTATTGATAAAATATATTTTAATTGATGAAAAGAACATGCTTTAGCTAAGGTCTTAAAGGCTCAACTTTATCGCTTTTTTTATACCTTTGCGGCATGATAAATCAAGATTCTATAGTTGCATTAGCAACTCCGTCCGGAGCCGGGGCTATTGCTATAATTCGAATTTCGGGTTCTGAGGCGATTGCCATCGGAAATTCGGTTTTTAAATCCATCAAAAACAAAGATTTAACCAAACAAAAAACACATACTTTGCACTTGGGTCATATTGTTGATGATTCAAAAATACTTGACGAAGTATTGGTTTCTGTTTTTAAAGGACCAAACTCTTATACGGGCGAAAATACAATCGAAATTTCCTGCCACGGGTCTACTTATATCCAACAGCAAATTATTCAGTTATTATTACGAAAAGGCTGTCGTATGGCTGATGCAGGTGAATTTACTTTAAGGGCTTTCCTGAACGGAAAACTTGATTTATCGCAGGCAGAAGCAGTTGCTGACTTGATTTCGTCAGATAATGAAGCTTCTCACCAAATTGCCATGCAGCAAATGCGCGGTGGTTTTAGTAATGAAATTGCTAAATTGCGTGAGGAACTTTTAAACTTTGCTTCTTTGATCGAATTAGAATTGGATTTTGCAGAAGAAGACGTAGAATTTGCCGACAGAACGCAGTTTCATGAATTATTAAACCGAATTGAATTTGTCTTAAAACGTTTAATTGATTCATTTGCGGTTGGAAACGTAATTAAAAATGGAATTCCTGTTGCCATTGTTGGTGAGCCAAATGTGGGGAAATCGACTTTACTAAATGCTTTATTAAATGAAGAACGTGCTATAGTTTCTGACATTGCCGGAACAACCCGTGATACTATCGAAGATGAATTGGTTATTGGCGGCATTGGTTTTAGATTTATAGATACGGCCGGAATACGTGAAACTAAAGATATTGTTGAAAGCATAGGAATAAAGAAAACTTTTGAAAAAATTGAACAGGCACAAGTTGTGATTTATTTATTCGATGGTTTAAAATTTCAGGTTTCAAGTTCTGAATTTGTTTATGAAATTGAACAAATCAAGAATAAATATCCGCTAAAACCTTTATTAATTGTCGTAAATAAAAAAGATATATTATCTGCGGATGAAGTGTCAAACATCACAACTAAGCTGGAAAATTTAAATGCAAAACTGCTGTTAATTTCAGCTAAAGAGAAAATTGGTGTTGATGATTTAAAGAATGAATTACTTTCTTTTGTAAATACAGGTGCACTTCGCAACAACGAAACAATTGTTACAAATACAAGACATTATGATTCTTTACTAAAAGCTTTAGATGAAATACAAAAAGTGAAATATGGTCTTGAAACCAATCTTTCAAGTGACCTGATTGCGCTAGATATTCGTGAGGCTTTATACCAATTTGGGTTGATCACAGGTCAGGTATCTAATGATGAACTATTGGGGAATATATTTGCTAATTTCTGTATCGGAAAATAGCAGGACAAAATAACGCAAAACAACAACAAGTTAACTAGTTAAAATATTGATTATCTATATTTTAACTAGTTTTTTAATTCCTTTTTCTTTTGGATATTATGTGATGTTTTGAATAAATTTGTACCTTATTTGTACCTTATTTGTACCTTATTTGTACCTTATTTGTACCTCGGAAAACGCGAGGTACAAAAAATTTTTTTTTTTGTCCAAATCATGGCACGCCTAGACACACATAGTCACAGTGGGACACTTAAAGTCACACTTCTATGAGTACAAACATTAAAATTGCACGAATCTGTGAATTCTGTAAAAATGAATTTCCATTTCCTATTTGACTTGAAAAGTGGCGCCAAGCTCCACTGCCTTCCCGTGCCTCTTTTAAAATAACAGATGAATCAATCTCAATTATCGCCTTTTAAATGAAGGCCTTGTCATCTTCATGGTCATCAGCCACAAAGAATACTTGCGGGAAGTTTGATTGGCTCGCGACATAGCTACTGGTTATCTACATACAAAAAGCCAATTTTCTTAACATAGCTCGCCCCATTATTATAATTTAAAATATAGAAATAAGTTCCATCTGGCAGCTTTTCGTTGCGACTTACTGTAGTTCTTCCGTCTGAATATCCCTTAAACATAACAGTACTTTCGTTATAGGATTTTGCCTCGTACACTTTCACTCCCCATCTGTTGTATATTTCGACTGTATTGTCCGGATATTTATCTATTCCTTTGATTCGAAAGCTGTCGTTAAAATCATCACCGTTGGGTGAAATTGCATTAAAAATTATGAGTTCATTATCAGGATTAGCTTTTTTAATAAGACCTATTGTAAAAATTCCATAGCCTCCAACCTGTGAGGTAACTAATTGGGTATATTCCTCGCCTGAAATTGGACCACTGGCCACACCTCCATCATTAACCCATTTAGAAGCTGTTGCTTCCCAGCGAACTATTGCCAGCTGGGTTTGCGGATCTTCATCAAAAAAAATGGCCGGAGTCGTAGTAGTACTTAAGGTAAGGCTCAAAACTATCTTTTCCGTTCCCTGATCTTGTGTGATCTCCCAATATTCTGCATCGTTAATACTTATGATACTTTCCTCCTTATTGGTAGGCGGATAAAGTAAAGTAGCGTTTTTATATAAATACTCAGAAGTATAAATGGTCCGTTCAGAAGAATTGGACGAATAGAATGCCGGTCTGTAATGAAATGCATCACCCACTGGAAATTCAAAAGGTTCATCGATATTATTTTCCGTTTTTCCGTCTATAAAACTTTTACTTCCCACATTGCTATGAAAAGCGCCTTCATTAAAAATGACCAGCCCATCATAATCGGCTGCGTTAACAATTCCGTTTTTTAAGTCTGCAAGTTTACCAACCGAAATGGTCGAAGCCAAATGAAAAGGCATAGCTGATGTTCTATTATCAAATATTATATTTTGAAAATCGGACTGTTTTAAGCCTTCGATAATTTGCTCGGTTGTACCTGTAAAAAAGGTTTTTCCATCTGCAGTATTACTATAAGATACAATACCGTCATTAGCCCAGTTTTCAAAAATGTGAACTTCACCATCATTGACGAAATTTCCGTCTGCCGTATTTTTATAATCAAAAAATACAGATACCAGTGTTGCCTCATTTACTTTTAGCGCTCCCTGATTCACAAGCTGGGCATGACCTCCGCAGATCGAAAAAAGAACTGCAATACTTGCAATATAAGTTAGAGTATTATTATTCATAATCTATGTATTGGATTAAAAATCGCTTTTAACGAATAAATTATTGTCTTACAAATACAAATCTTCCCCCAATGGTTATATAAGGGTTATTTAATGATAAATAACCATCACCGATAGCTCCTGTAGCCTCAGTGATTAATATTCGGAACTGAGTTGGGCTATAAGGTACGATATGTCCTTCGGCGACACCATAACCATCAACACTACCACTAATAAGCTTACCGGTACGCAGGAAATATCTCACTTCAGGATACGTTTGATCATACTGTACAGGACCGCCATAAATAGGATTTTCATTTGAATCAAATGTAAGGCCAGCAGGCAATGTAAACAAATAATTACCGCTCCCAGTATTTGCTCCACTAGGGTCTATTGCCGAATATAAAAAATCTACTTCAACTTCATTATTACCAAGTTCACGATAACGTATAAAATCATCTTCGCGTGTTGTAGCTTTATTTGGCGCTGCAACTGTTGCTCCTATTGTAATTGGAGTTTTAGCCGAAAAGGCTGTAGTACGTGGCACTGTTCTTAACATCCCGCCCGGATCGGTAACTATTATATTATCTGTTGGTAAACCAGGAGGAAGTCCTGAAATCATAAATGGCTGACCATTTGTCATTATTTCTGTCTGATGATCCAAAGGGCCTCCTAATTCTACTACTCCACCTTGAAATGGATCAGAAGTAAGTCCATTAACGGCCTTTATCAAAACAGGCACAGGCTGTGAGGGAACGCCGTTCACATTCGAAACCAATTGTGATCCGTTTACTAAATCTAAACTATTTGAGTTGATAATGTTTACATCGGCACCCGTAACACCATTTACAGTGGTACTTAAATTATTATCCTGAGAGTTATTTGAAACTGAGGTAATCGCTCCTATAGAAGTTGGCGATATTGTTCGTAAAACTCCACTTGAATTTACAACCAGAATATTATCTGAAATTCCACCAGTTTGCAATCCTGCAATAGCCAATGTATTAATCGCAGAAGTACTTATTACCGTTGAAGTGTTAAGCGTACCTCCTAAACCTACCTTTCCGTCTGTCGAATTAAGACCGTTGATGGCGCTAATTAATACTGAAGTTGGTATTGATGGAACTCCATTTACAATTGATAAAAGATTTCCATTTATAGTTTCTAAATAATTTGTAGTTCCGAAACGAAGTAATGGTGTCAAATCTAAAGGAGTGCTGGCCACATTATTTACGCTAGTTATCAAATTAGTTCCTATGATAGAAGTTTCGTTGGTATTTACAATTGGGGCGCCTGAACTTACAACGCCATTTACCGTTACAGTTGAAGTATTTGCCGTTGATGCATTAGAAACACTTGTTGCACTTGTAATGGCCGGAGTCAAATCCAAAGCTGTACTAGCTACTCCATTTACAGTGGTCGTAAGACTTGCTCCAGTTAAACTAGTTTCATTTGTATTAATAATCGGGACGCCTGAACTTACCACACCATTTACAGTGGTACCTAAAGTATTATTCAAAGAGGTATTAGATACAGTTGTCGCCGGAAACGGTGTATTGATTTGATAAGGATCGACCTGAGTTCCAGAACCTGCTACAGTTGTATTTGTACCATTAATAATTAAACCGATACCCCCTTGTGGTCCTATTGGGCCTGCGGCTCCATCATTTCCTGGAATTCCCTGAGGACCTGCTGGTCCCGCTAAGCCTATCGGTCCTTGTGGACCTGCTGGTCCTATTGCGCCATCATTTCCTGGAATTCCCTGAGGACCCTGAGGGCCAGTTGCCCCGTCGTTCCCCGGGATACCTTGTGGACCTATTGCGCCGGTCAATCCGATTGGCCCCTGAGGTCCTGTGGCTCCATCATTTCCTGGAATTCCCTGTGGACCTGCTGGTCCCGTTAAGCCTATCGGTCCTTGTGGCCCTGCTGGTCCTATTGCGCCATCATTTCCTGGAAGTCCTTGTGGACCCTGAGGGCCAATTGCACCGTCGTTCCCCGGGATACCTTGTGGACCTATTGCACCGGTCAATCCGATTGACCCCTGAGGTCCTGTGGCGCCATCATTTCCTGGAATTCCCTGAGGACCCTGAGGGCCAATTGCCCCGTCGTTCCCCGGGATACCTTGTGGACCTAGTGCGCCGGTTAGTCCAATTGGTCCCTGAGGCCCAGTTGCTCCAGTCGATCCGATTGGCCCCTGAGGTCCTGTGACTCCATCATTTCCGGGAATTCCCTGAGGACCTGCTTCACCCGTTAGTCCAATTGGCCCCTGCGGTCCTGCCGCTCCATCGCTACCAGGAATTCCCTGTGGTCCCTGAGGTCCTGTTGCTCCCGTCAATCCAATAGGCCCTTGAGGCCCCTCAGGACCTACCTGTCCTTTAAGTTGCAATACATTAGTAATTCCTTTTTCATCCAGATATATTAACCGATTATTCACTACATCGTAATTTAATGAAGTTAATATTTCGGGATCACTCTGCGCCATAATTCTGACCCACTTATCTATTTCCCAATAATAAAAACCAGGGCTCACATCATTTACAGTCGCTGTATTGTAAACTAACAAACTGTTTATTATAGACCCTGTAACGGGATTTTGATTTGTTGTTCCTGTCAGGGATATTCTTGGTATAAGCATTCCTTTATTTGCTGAAGTTATATCCAGTTGTGCTGAATTTGCCGGAGATAAGGTTCCTACTCCTACTTGCGAATGAGAAACCGCACAAAATCCCATTATGGAAAAAATTACTAAAATTCTTTTTTTTAACTCCATGGCTTTACTTTTTGATTAAAAATTAACGCATCTGTCTGTAAAATTTTAAAGGATAAAAAATCTATGTTTATATGTGATTGATTTGATTAATTGTTTTACTGTTATAGCAGGACTGTATTTATTACAAATCAGTAATAATAAATTCGCTTCGTGTGTTTTCCTGATGTTCATCTTCTGCACACGGTATACAATCAGCACATTTGTTTACAAGCTAAGTTTCACCATATCCATTGCCGATTAATCGTTTGGGTTGATTCCATTTTTAACCAGCCATTATATTGTTGATTTTGTTCTTCTGTTCGATAAAGCCTGATTATATTTGAAGGTTGCCCTACCATATGTATGCGAACGAATGGCAAGTTTCATTGTTGGATTTTCGTTTAATACAACTACTATATTTTCTAAATCAATAGCTCCCACTTCTGTCCTAATGTTAGATTTATCCAAATCAAAATAAATCATATTTCATAATTGATTTATAGTTTTTGATTTTGCTATTTATACAGTGGGTAATCAACTTTACTATTCAACAAAAATTAAGAAAGCTACGGCATAGATCACTTAAAAAAACTTTAAAGCAAATGGCGAGTAAAAAAGTATTGTAGAGGCAGATTGCAGAATCTATCGAGAAATGTGCAGATAAAGAAATAAAAAGAATTCTAAGTTTATTTCAGTTCCACAAAATTAATTTAATTGTAAGAAAAATTGCTTTCTTGTAAGAAATTTAACGTTCCATTTTGTAAAATGAAACAATGAAATTTTAAAATGAAACAATATTTAATAATTTACCACAGTAGTTGTTTTAATTGCATACCTTTTAGTTTATGTTATAATCATAGCTTATAGAATTTTGAATTAGCAATTCAATACTTGTAAAACCGTAATGTTCGAAAATGCGGAGCTCTGCTACTAATCTTTTCAATAAAGAATATATTTTCAATATCTAAACCAACGTATGTTACTGTAATCTTTAGTAATAAATCTCAATCAGTCCTTTACATTTACTTCCTGTTAACTTCTGACCGCACTTTGGACAAAGAAAAAAACCTCTCAAAGAAAAATTCTCAATAGTCTTAATTTTCGGCCTAAATGTCAGTGCTTTACTGTCAAGAACATCCTGTACTCGATAAAACAATTCCTCACTAAAAAGCTGTTGTGCTTTTATTGCAATATTTTGCTAGCGAGAGTATCCCAAGCTCAAAACGGCGGTTATGGGCAATGATAAATTTCGCCGCCTTGGTGGGTGTTTTGGTATGGGTATGGGCCAGCAGGGCCGCGATACTGACATTTTTCTGGTGGCCGATCCCGGTTTCGGGCCGAACTGCTCGAAGAGATTACAGCTACTCTCTGGATTACCTCAGGAAGCTGAAGCCGGCTGTTATAAGTGGAGTAACCATCACCTTCTTTTAGGATATAACATTTTCTTTTACCAGACGCTCCAAGATGGCATTTCGCTGCTGTTCGAGTATTCCCAGCATAAAATTGCTGTCGATATCCAGCACACTCACAGACAAACCGTATAAGGGATGATAATCCACGCTCACCAGAACCAGAACATGCAGGTTGTTGGTAAAGGTTTGTCCGGTATTTTTTTCAAACTCCTCAATACGAACCGCTCCACCTCCCCATTATTTGGCCATCATCCTGGCTATAATCGCGTTACCGTTCTGCGCTTTTTCCACCAGCTCAAAATAATGGATCTTTTTATCTGTCTTATAGGAATGATTGGTGATATCGGCCAGTACATAGAAACGCTGTCCTTCAAAACGCGAACTTATCGTGTCGTGGATCATATCATTAAACGCTGATAGTCTGATATACTGCGCGGGGTTCCATTGGTCGAGATTTTTTTGTATATGGCTAAGGTACTACTATTGCCCTAAATCTCAAAAAGGCTTATAAAAACAGTTGTCAGTACCTTGTAATTAGTGCAAGTGTGGTCTTGCACAAGAGAGAAATACTATTATTTAATCCTGCTGCGATATATTCTTTTCAGAAACAAAAAATATATTTTTAACGGGATTTACCAAAGCTTTTGTCCAATGGAGAATGAATACTTTTTTTAAAATGAGAATAAAACCGCTAAAAGAACTAGGTTTTTGCACAAAGAGGTTTGCTCCCTTATTAAAAGTCTCTTCAATTTCATTGGGATGATTGGAAGTGGAGAGCATAACGGCAGGAATTTCCTTAAGTTTTTCATCGCTCTTGATTTCTTCCAATGCCTGCTTGCCTCCTTTTACGGGCATATTTATGTCTATAAAAACAATATCAGGTTTTGGTTCAGCAGGATCTTTAAGGGTGCTCACTAATTCCTCGCCATTTCCTACCGTAATAACTTCAGAAGGGACTTTTGTTGCATTAAGCGCTTCCATAAATAATTCCTGATCATCCTTATCATCTTCAGCCAATATAATTTTTATCGGCTCTTTTCCTTGTAAATCTTTATTAGTTGGGGCAGAATTTTCAGAACTTATCATATCAGGTGGTTTTACAATTTCCAAAAGTACTATTTAATTACCTAAAAAAAAATTTCCGCAACCTAACAATGTTACACTCTATAATAGCTTAGTAGATTATTGAAGTAATAAGCTGTATATTATTAATTAAAAGTTACATAAAAGAGAGATTAAACCTTTTTTAAAGTGTTAAAAAACGTCAAAAAGGTGGTTGAAAAGCTTATGGAAAACCTGTGGCCAAATACACATGACAGCGGACAAATAAAAGTACTATATATAAAAACAACGGCCATTTCTTGTAAGTTTAATTTTCGCTTTTTACCCGACATTGACTCATTTGATAAAATTAGTACAACAATAAATTATATTTTAAATAAACATTTTTTAAACTCCTGATAATTGATTAATTTGGTTTAATTCTATGTAATAAAATTTTTAGTTAAGTCTTAAAAATACCGAAAAAAAAAATCTTACGTGTCCTTATTTAATCTAATCATATGAATATCGAAAACCAACAGGAACTTTATTTATTAGTGATGAATGCCCCTGTCGGCATCTGCGTCCTGGATGCCCGGACACAGGTTGTTGAAATTTTAAACGACAGCTTTATAGCCGTGGCCGGAAAACCGCGCGAAGCAATCCTTGGTCATTTTTACTGGGATGCTTTTCCTGAAGCGCGCCCATACTATGAAAGCGCCCTGGCGGATGTTATTTCTGACGGGAATCCTTACACTGCCAGTGAAGCCCAACGCAAGGTGATCAGGCACGGTAAGGAAGAAACTGTTTATATGACTTTAGTATACGCCCCCTTAAAAGATACAGCCGGGCAGGTAAAAAAAGTGGCAGTATGGGCAATGGATAATACCACGCAGGTCATACAAAGGCAAAAAGTAGAAGAAAGCGAAAAATTTGCGAATACCGTTTTTTATAATTCTCCTGTGGCTAAATTGGTTTACACAGGACCTGATATGGTTCTGCGCGCAGCCAATGAGAAAATGCTGGAAATATTCGGCAAGGGTGATTCCATTATCGGCTTGCCCATCATGGAAGCAGTACCCGAGCTTAGGGAGACGCATTTGTTCGGGGCCTATAGCAATGTTTTAAATACAGGAGAAATTCATTCCCAAACGGCCTCCCGGATCATGTTCATCCAAAATGGCTTACCTTATTACGGTTATTATGATTACACATACAAACCGCTATACGATGCGAAAGGTAAGATCTATGGTGTCATTTGCACTGCAATTGATGTAACAGAAGAGGTAGTGGCCAGCAACAAGCTGGCAGAGGCCGAACAAAACATGAGAGGTGCTGTTGAACTTGCACAGCTCGGTACATGGAGCATTGATGTGGCGTCAAACGGTCTTACATATTCCGACCGCCTGATCGAATGGTTTGGTTATGACCCTGCCGCACAGGACTATAATGAAGTTATACCGATACTGCTGGAGGAAGACCAGCAAAGGGTTGCAAATGCCGTGGCATGGGCACTGAATCCGGAATCAGGAGGAGTCTATGATGAAATCTATACGGTGATCCATCCCACAACCGGAAAGAAAAGAATATTGCATGCCCAGGGAAAAACTGTTTTTGATCCCGAGGGGAACCCGGTACGCATGAACGGAACCGCACAGGATATTACCATCCAGATGGAACTGCAGATGGAGCTGGAAAACCAGATACAGCAGCGTACCGAAGAGATTGCCGCTGTTATTGAGGAATTAAGGGCTACAAATGAAGAATTGGAACAGACCAACGTGCAACTCATACATTCCAATGAGGAACTCGAACAGTTTGCCTACATAGCTTCCCATGACCTGCAGGAACCGCTTCGCAAAATCAGCACTTTTGTGCAGCTTCTCGAGGGCAAAATCACAGAGCATCTTGACCCAAAAACACTAGGCTACATAGATAAAATAAAAGATGCCACTGCTCGTATGGGCAAACTTATCCGCGATGTACTCGCCTACTCTGCCCTGCCAAAAGACGATGAGTCCTTTGTTGCAGTCAATCTTGAAGATACCGCCAAAAATGCGCTTGAAGATTATGATTTGCTCATGGAGCGCACAGGGGCTGAAGTCACATGGAACACGCTGCCGGTCATCAAAGGCATACCACTTCAGATGTCCCAGCTGTTTTTTAATCTCATAGGCAATGCCTTAAAATTTATACGCCCCGGCGTAAAGCCTAAAATTCATATCCATTGTACTATTGCTTCCCCAGAGGAAGCCCGGTCAGTAAATCTAAAAGAAGGAATATCCTATTATAAAATTCAGTTTACCGATAATGGCATCGGCATGAAACCCGAAGACACCCAGAAAATTTTTGATATATTTCAAAAATTGCACAGAAAAAGTGAATTTGCAGGCACAGGAATCGGGCTGGCAATGTGCAAGAAAATTATCCAGAACCATCATGGTGAGATTGATGCCCTGCAAAGCAATGAAAATGGAGCCGTATTTAACGTATACCTGCCAAAGAACTTTTAATTCATGCTATTTACAATGTAGGCTTACCTTTGTTTTGCAGACCTGACAGCAAAATCCTCTTGGCCGCAATGATTGAAAGAAAACTATTTCTGATAAAAAAACTCCAAAATTCAAATTTGGAGGTTTTTTAAATATGTCTTAAACGGATCAGTAAGTTGCATTTCCCTAAGGTAAAAAGTGTCCAACTTAGAAAGAACTACCAGTTCGAAAAAGTTAATCAACACATAAGCTGTTCTTCAAGCTGAAGCTGTAAAGTTAAGCCACTAATGACGAATTGATAAAGCTCTGTCTTCTAAACTGATATATAGATCCTGCAGTAAAAAGTACCAATAAAACAAGAAGTGTAGTCGCTATTACCGGATCTTTTATGTCCTTTGCTAAGGGATGTCCTACCGGAACTCTGGTAAAAGTTTCATTAACAGTTGGAACAAGAGACAGGAAAAAACTAAACGACAGCCAGAAATTTTCAAAATAACGTGCTCTCCCGCTGTTTTTCTTTTTTGAATTCAGAAAATAAGCTGCTAACGCCAGAATGATAATAAAAACAGCAAAAACATGTCCGGGATTGAACCCGCCATGTTTTGAAATGCCCAATGAGGTTAGTGAGGTAACGACTGTTCCGTAAAAATAGATTTTACCGGATAATGCGTTCAAATTGATTTTACCGTATTTGATAAAGCCTGTTAATGCTGCTATAATTGCGGCAACACCAATGATAGTATGAAAAATTCCTAAACTTGATAATCCCATTTTATATTGATTTAAATTTGTTTGATAATACAGTACAAACTTCCGATAGATCGAGGGGATTCATTTTGTGAATTAGTCCAATTATTTGGCAATTTAGTTCATAAAAAAAGCATCCCTAAAATAACTATTTAAGGATGATTAGAAACCTGAACTTATAATTAGTGCTTGTTATTCTGCTTCTGTCGGTAGTTTGTTGGACTAACACTGTATTTGCTGGTAAAACTTTTGGTGAAATTTGCAAGATCATTAAAACCGCAGTCAAACGCTATTTCAGTAATACGCTGATCCGAAACCTGAAGCAATTCGGCGGCTTTCTCCAGCTTCCTAGCTTTAATATAATTGGCAGGTGTATCGTTGTATAATTTTGCAAATTCACGTTTGAATGATGACACACTCAAATTATTTTGTTGCGCGAGTTCTTCAATTGTGAGCTTTGAAAATAAATTTGCTTCAATTATTTGTTTGAAAGTGTAAGTTGTGGGAGAAAAAAGCTGTGATAATATTACTTGTATGGATTCTGCATTTTGTGTTTGTGACAGCAAAAGGATAATCTCTCTTACTTTCAAAATCAGGATATCTTCGTTGATCAAAGAAGGATTTTCAAAATAAAACAATAATCCTTCGATGTATTTCTGAATAAGAAAATCGTTGTTTATTTTTTCACTTGATTTATTCGATATTATATTCTTTGGTTTCCTGAGCAATAATGGAAGTTCCCTGTCGTATATCTTTTTTAATATCTCCGGATAAAAGGTCACAATCACAATTTCACAATTACTTTTTGAACTTGAATTGTAAATCTGTTTTCCTGAATTTATACAATTTAGCAATAACGAATAATTCATAGCGATATTAATTTGTTCGTCATCGATCTGATATTCAAGCTCACCTCCTTTCACATATAAAAAACAAGCCTGTTCTGTAACCGGAAAATCAAATTTAAACGGCGGTGTCAATTCAATTTTCTGAATCAGCGTCTTGCCGTATAGATCGTGTTTTTTATAATCGTTTACCATGATATTTTTATGTCTTCTTTATTGTTATAAGCTGCCTTCAGAGTTGAGTTTTAACGATTAATTTTTCTAATTCTTCACGGTTATCTTCGCCCCATTGTGCCGTGAATTCAATTGCAGGAATAAGTGATTTTCCTAAAGAAGTCAATTTATACTCGACCTTTAAAGGGCGTTCGTTAAAAGTGATTTTGGTTAAAATGCCGTGATTAACAAGCTCATTTAACTGATTATCGAGCAGTCTTCTGGATGCTTTTGGTATTTTGCGCTGAAGTTCACCTGGACGTTTTATGCCTGAGTAAATACACCAGATCAGACTGATTTTCCACTTACCCTGAATGACTTCCATAAACAAATGCAGTCCACAGTTTAAGTCTACAGGAATCTTCTTTTTGTACATAATTAATTGAATTGAATGCCAAAGGTAAAGTATAAAAATGATAAATCTTATACGGCTGAATTTAGCCGTACTTGATTGATTTAAAAGCGGTTTGTAGCTTTACAAAAATAAAAATATCATGAAATACAAATTATTCGGCACAGGAACGGGCTTATATTCAAGCGAGATTATATTGGGTGCAGCTAGCTTTGGAACGCGCAAAGGACACGGAACAAACCCCGAAGAAGTTCATAAAATATTAACTGCTTATGCGAATGCGGGCGGAAATTTTATAGATACCTCTGATCGTTACCAGCTTGGAGAATCTGAAGAACTAATAGGTCGGTTTATAGAACATCAGCGCAATAATTTTATCATCTGTACAAAATATACCCAAAGCAGTGAAGCCAACCCTAAAATCAGCAATTTTGGAAATCATCGCAAAGCAATGAGACAAGCTGTAGAATCAAGCTTGAAACGCCTAAAGACTGATTATATTGATATCTATATGCCACATTTTGATGATGATGTTACACCGCTTGACGAAATTAGTAGAGGTCTGGAAGATTTAGTTAAAAGCGGAAAGGTTTTATATACAGGCTTGACTAATTTTCCTGCGTGGAAAGTAGCTGCCATAGCCGCTTCTACCAAATTGACTGCTGTTCAAATCGAATATAATTTATTGCAGCGTACTCCAGATCGTGAATTTATTCCAATGGCAGAACAATTAGGATTAGGAACGATGATGTATTCGCCTTTGGCAGGCGGCACACTAACCGGAAAATACCGAAAAGGAGAAACCGGACGAATAACGCTTAGCAATTCTGATTATCTGGAAGATGAGAAAACAAAAACAATTCTGGATCAGCTTTTTGTCGTTGCGCAAGAAATTGGTGCAACGCCCGGGCAAGTAGCCTTTAGCTGGGTAAAATCTAAAGGAGCTTTTCCAATATTAGGCGCTCGTACACTTGATCATTTTTATGACGGAATAAAAGCGTCTTCAATAGAATTAACAACTGAACAGATTCAACAATTGGATCAATTGAGCGCTATTACTTTGGGGTACCCTCATGACCTTCTGGCAAGTGTGAGAAGTTAGTGTGTGTCTAAGTAAAAATACCCATCAAAAAAGAATTTACGCATTATAATTGATTATGTAAATTGGTAAGTTTGATTCTATAGTAAAGATTTTTTTATAAGAAAAAATATCGCAATATATAGATTTACTCTGTTATCCTCTTCGATGTCACATGCCAATACGATTGTTTAAAGAAGCTTATAAGGTTACAAATAATACTTCCATAAATTAGTTTCGTAATATAAATAATATAAAATGCTAAAGTACATATGATACAAATTCATAGATCATTAATAAGGACAGAAAGCTACACTTTGAGTTTTGTGGCAGAATCGTGGCAAATGGTGTTTTTGAAAACTAGAAATTCAGCAGTTATTTTATCTCAACAATCATTTCTACTTCAACTGCCATATTTTGCGGAAGTGTAAATACACCAACAGAAGTACGCGCATGTCTGCCCTGCTCGCCAAATACTTCAATTAATAAATCCGAAAAACCATTCATTACTTTTGATTGGTCCGTAAAGGAATCGGCAGTATGTACATAACCATTTACTTTGATTATCCTTTTTATTTTGTCAAGACTTCCAAAAGTCTGCTTAAGTATCGCCAGCTGATTTATAGCCGATAACCTGGCAGCCTGATAACCTTCATTCGCAGTTAAGTCTTGCCCTACTTTACCTGTAATATATTTACCATCTGCTTTAAATGGTCCTTTTCCCGAAAGGAATACAAGATCTCCAACTTTTACCATATCCTGATAACTTCCTAACGATTCTGGTATTTGTGGCAACTCAATTTCCAACTGCTTTATTTTTTGCTCGGGAGTTTGTGCGAACAAATTAAAACTCAATAGTAGTAATACAAAGGTTGTTATATTTTTCATTGTTTATTTTTATTTATTAAAAAAGAAAAGCCATCATATAAAGACAGCTTTCCTGATTTTGCTTTTATTTATTTTATGAATTTGATCAATTCGGCATTGAATTTCGGAAGCTCTTCAATAAACAAGGCATGACCGCTTTTCTCGAATGGAACCAAAGTTGAATTGGCAATTGATTTATGCATTTGCTCAGCCAATTCATAAGAACATATTTTGTCTTGTGTTCCGTGAAGGATAAGAGTTGGAATTTTGATTTTTTTCAAATCTTCTCTTAAATCAGTATCACGAAGCGCTTTCATAGATTCTGCCATTGCATATGGAGAAGCCTGTGCCTGAATAGTTCCAAGCCATTCACCTTGTCCTGCAGATACGCTTGTTTCATTGGCCGGGAAAATTTTTCCAAAATTCTCAAACAATTGTGGTCTGTTAGTATTATTAAGGGCAATAAGACCGTTTACATCTTCTTTTGTCCAAAAACCATAATTAAAGTCGGCTCTTTTAGTCCATAACGGAGCTGCTGCACCAAACAATGCCAGTTTTGAAACGTGGGCTGCATTGTATTTGGCTACATAATGAATCACTGTTGCGCCTCCCATAGAGAATCCGCCGATTGTTGCTCCTTCAATTTTAAGTTTGTCCAGAATCACTTTAATATCATCTGCATAAACATCATAGTTATATGCCCCACCCGGTTTGTCTGATAATCCAAAACCTCTTAAGGTAATTCCGATAACGCGGTATCCTTTCTGGATAAGTTCTGCATATTGGTACTCGTACATGGCATCACTCAATGGCCATCCGTGAATTAGTACTACTGGTTTTCCTTCTCCTAAATCAGTAACATGCAATTTTACATTTTTTTCTACTTCAATATACTCTTCTCTTCCAAGGCTTGCAGGTTTTCTTTGGCTTTGAGAGAATGCAGTTGTTACTGCTAATAAAAAAATGGCGAAGCTTGTTGTTACGATTGTTTTTAAATTGGTTTTCATTTCTTTTGTGTTTTAATTGTTATTTTAAAATTTTGATTTTTATTTCTGTCATTTCTTATTGACAGGACAAAATTGCGGTTTTCTTAATCATAAATCAAATTAATAATTTTTAGTATTTATAAATTTTATTTATAATTTATTTTTTCATTACCAGAATTGGCTTTCCTTTTTCTACTATATATGTTGCCAGTTCCGAAGCTTTTGCGTGGCTGTTATTTCTTGCAGAGTGCACTACGCCTGCCGGAATAAAAAGTACTTCTCCAGCCTTTAAAGTAACAGGAGACTGACCTTCAACTTCATACTCTAATACGCCATCAAGGACATAAATAACTTCCTCACCCGGGTGAGAATGCTTTCCAAAAGCGGTATGAGCTTCAAAATCAATTCGTGCCTGAACCGTTTCATATCCGGGAACACTAAGATCATAACGTTGTAAATCAGTCCGTTTTATTCCTGATTGTTGTGCAGAAGCAGTACTTGTAAAAATGAATGCTAAAAGGCTAAGGGCAGAAACTGCGGTCGATGCAAAATTTAAAGTTTTCATGTTTTTAGTTTTATTTAATTTGTTGATTTATTAATTTTCTTGTCAAAAGTACCAAGGCATTCCTTGTATTGAAATGACAATACAGCCCGAACGGACAAACGGAGTAATGAAGTGGACAAAAGTGGAGTTATCAGTATTATGGAGTATAAAATCCTGCGAGACTAGTTATGATAAGATTCCCCTTCTTTCCATATACCCACTATAGACAGAGAATCTGAAATATTTACAATTGGATCACCTTTAACTAATAGTAAATCGGCTCTCATTCCTTCTGCAATTAATCCCCTGTCTGATAAATTAAATCGTTTGGAAGTTACTGATGTCGCAGATCTTAATGCCTCAATTGGGCTTAATCCCGCTTCTACCAACAGCTGCATTTCATGATGAACGCTCACGCCATGTGCAAGGCCGCCTAAATGGGGCATCGGTACTGATACATCTGTTCCTACAAGTATATCTACGCCTGCATCTCGTAAATCTTTCACATTATTAAAGTTATCTTCCATATTGCCTTCCGGAAAAGTATTGAAACAAGAACACATAGTCATTTTCCAGTCTTCATTTAATTTATTTTCAACTCTTTCATCATGGGCAACATGACAGGCAGAATTTCCTATAATCGATGAATTCAATACCAGACAGGGTGTTACGAAAATTCCTTTACTGGCGATGGATTCGATAAGATCTTTCGTCCAATCCGGTCTATCGATAAATAAATGCGCCAGGCCATCTACACCAATTTCAACTGCTGTTTTTGCTGCTTCGGCTGTTAAAACGTGCGCTATGGCAATTTTACCTAATTTATGGGCTTCTTCTATTGCTGCTTTTAATACGTGAGTTTCAATAACAGGCAAACCCGGTGCATTCATTACGGTTCCTTCCTCAATCATTATTTTGAAATAATCTGCACCATTATTTACCTGACGATTCACAAAATCTATCGCTCCTTCAAGTGAAGTAACATCGGGACTTAATTCCTCTTCTTCTTTCTGGGCCTGGTGAGCAGCTATAAATACAGCCTTTTCTTCTTCGCTCATTTTCTCCATTTCTTTTAATACAAATTCAGGGATTCCATTCCCTTTAGGAATCAGTTCGTCAGGATGACCCCCGGGAGCTGTCAGACCCATTCCCGCAGAACGAACATCAGCAGCATCAGTGATTCCTTTTAATTGCGTATCACGTCCCTTTTTGGTAAAACCTCCCATCATTTCTAACTCGGTTGTTATACCAAATTTTAATGCATCTTTTAAAAATTCAACTGACGTATGAACATGAGCATCTATTAAACCCGGAAGAAGAGTACATCCCGTTCCATCGATCACCTCATCTATATCATGTGGCAATTCATTAGAAACAGAAATAATTACACCGTCAATAAAAACAACGTTTTTTTTACCAATCACATTTTTACCATCAAAAACATTCGCGTTTATAATGGCTTTACTTTTAGTAGTAGTCATTTTGTAGTTTTTTAAATTATCTTTTGGCAAAATTATCTAATCAATAAGGGTTAAAATAGCTACATTTGACACAAAAAAAGCTCTAAAAGGTCAAAATAAATGGAATTAAATGTTAGAAAGGAATTCGGTTTTTTAGCTGGTTTTGCTGATTTATTAGGTACCGAAGTAAAAAATGGAATATTAGTAATACCCGAAACTAAAGGCAAAGGATATTTGATGGGATTTAGATTAGACAATTCAATAAATATGCTTGTAAGTTTTTATGAGTTTAATGATAATCTGCTTGCCAAGAGATTTGGAAGTCAAAATACATTAAATAGAATACTGTTTTCTTTTAATAATATTTTTCCGGATGCTAATTCAAAAAATAAATATTCAAGAGAAGATTTGCCTTCGATTCAAATTTTTAAAGGAAAACTAAATATTGAAACATTTTATCCCGGCAGAACCAAATTCAATTCTATTTTTATTGGAATTGATTCAGATAAATTAGCCAAAACTTTAGGATTACATATCGATAATGAAATTTTTAAAAATATTATTGATAGTGAACAATCCATTCTTTTTGAAGAGGTAATTTCTCCAAAAATTCAACAAGTAGCTTTGGAAATTATTCAAGCTGAAATTCGGGATTCTTTGAGTGATTTTTTCTTTAAAATTAAAGCCGAAGAATTAATATATCTCACTTTAAAAGAGCTTTTTAAAAGAGAAAATCCTACCACGCACGCCCTGAACCAAATCGATGTTCAAAAAATTTATAAAGTGAGAGATCAAATTTTAACTGAAATTAGTGAACCTCCGATTATTAAAGATCTTGCTTCTCAAATAGGAATGAGCGAATCAAAGTTTAAAAGGTTATTTAAACAAATATTTGGAGACAGTTTTTTTAGTTATTACCAAAAATTTAGAATGAAAGAAGCTGCCCGATTGCTAAAAGAAAACGAAATGTCTGTTTCACAAGTTGGTTTTAGTCTGGGATTTTCTAATTTAAGTCATTTTGCTAAAGTTTTTGAACAACATATCGGAACCAAGCCAAAATCCTTCCAAAAAATCAAATAGAATTTAAAGAGCAAATCGCAACTTAAAAAGCAATTAAAATACTAACGAAAAAGGTATGAGCGAATAACGAAAAATGAAGTTGATACCTTTTCTACCACAAAAAGTTAAGGCGGTTTTTAAAGATATTTCACCCGTTTAGTTTTGTCACACAATCGGGGCACAAGCCATTTTGTAAAGACTAAATATCCTAAAATCAAAGTCTAAAATGTTTAAGTTCGAATCTGCATCTCTCCGATGCAGCAATTAACCACCCAATATTTACTTGGTTTCAAAATTATGGCCCGAGTACTAAATTCATTATTATACTATATAATTTTATTAGATCAAGTGGAAGAACATAACCATCTAAAATATTATAATCAGGACGAAATCGAAAATCAACATAGATGAACTTTCAACAAAGAATTTAAACTTAACATTGAAAATATATGGGTAAAAAACATGATTGTTAATCTAAATAATTAATCATGACAATAAAAGTAAAGTCTTTTTTAATATTGTAGTATTTTTATTTACTTTTGGCCTATATTAAAATTTAACTATTATAGTAACGATCATTAATCAAAATCGTTAAAACTTACAGCACTAACAACCAAAACCTCGCAAAAAAAATATGAATATCATAAAATCAAGCCACTATACTTCAGCAAACCTGTATCAAAAGGTGCTATTTCAATCTCTATTGTAGAATCTACAATCTTGCTTAATCCAAAAATAAATCACGCAACAAGTGCATTTTAGTTCTATTTCTCAAAAAATAGAATAGAACAATAATGTCTACTTTTCAAAAAACCACAACCCATTAATGAGACAAACAATACTATTATTATGTTGCTTTCTTTTTTTATCAAATACTTTACAGGCACAAATATCAGGCACAGTTAAAGGATATGTAACAGATACGATAAACAATTCTAATTTAACGAATGCATCAGTTTCTTTGTTAAGAGCAAAAGATTCCATTTTACTAAAATTTACCCGAGCCAAAGAAAATGGTTATTTTGAATTGAATAATATTAAAGCCGGTAAATTTATTTTACTTGTTTCTTATCCCAAATATGCTGATTTTGTAGATCAATTTTCTGTTGATTCTACAAAGTTACTCAAAGATTATGGTAAAATTAATTTGGCTGATAAAGGAAGATTACTATCCGAAATAATTATAAAAGGCAATAGAGCCGCCATGAAAATCAAAGGAGATACGTTAGAATTCGATCCAAAAGCTTTTAAAATAGAACCTAATGCAAAAGTGGAAGATCTGATAAAACAGTTCCCGGGAATACAAATTGATAAGGATGGAAAAATTACCGCTCAAGGCGAAACTGTAACCAAAGTTTTGGTTGATGGTGAAGAATTTTTTGGTGATGATCCCACTTTAGTTACAAAAAATCTACGTGCGGACATGGTTGATAAAGTACAATTGTACGACAAAAAAAGTGATCAGGCCGCTTTTACAGGAATTGATGATGGCCAGAAAACCAAAACGCTAAATGTTAAACTTAAAGAAGACAAAAAAAATGGTCATTTCGGGAAAGTAGAACTCGGAGGAGGAACTGATAATTTTTACAAAGGTCAAGCCATGTTTAATAAGTTTTGGGATAAGAAAAAAATAGCAGCTTATGGCATTTTTGGGAATACAGGACAAGTAGGATTAGGATGGGGAGACAAAGATAAATATGGCCAAAACAGTTATCAAGTAGCTGATGACGGCGGTATTAATTTTACAAGTAGCGGAAATGATGAATTAGATAGCTGGGATGGTCAATTTAATGGTGAAGGAATTCCGGTAGCTCAAACTGGCGGAATACATTTTGACAATAAATGGAACAACGATAAAGAATCTATCAATGTAAATTATAAAATTGGCGATATCAAACTTTCAGGAGATCGCAATGATATTAACCAGCAAAATTTAAGTTCCAGCAGCATTTACAATAATTCAGACAAGAGTTTTGAGAAAAACATGACTAAAAATAAACTTGATCTGGCTTATGAAATTAAAATTGATACTACTTTAACTTTAAAATTAAACGTAGATGGATTATTTAAAAACAGTAATTCAAGTGAAGCAGAAATGCGAAAAGGTACTGATGAACAAGGTAACCAATTGAATAATCTAAAACAGACAACTACAAATGATGTTGATGATAAAATATTTAATATAAATACTTTATTAACCAAAAGACTTAAAAAAACGGGCCGAACATTATCTCTTAATTTAAGCCAGTCGAGTACAAATAGCAAAAGTGATGGTTATTTAAATTCCAAAGCTGAATTTTTTACAACATCCGTAATTAGTCCGGACAGCACCAAAGTAGTCGATCAAAATAAAGTCAATAATATTACCAATACAGCTTTTAAATCAAATTTAATCTATACCGAACCGTTATCTAAAAGCCTGACTTTAATTCTTAATTATGGCTTCAACATAAGTAACGGAAAATCTGATCGTAAATCTTTTAATCAATCCAAGGATGGAAATTATAATGTTCTGGATTCCGTCTTTAGTAATAATTATGAATTAGACCAAACGATAAATCAACTTGGGGGGATTTTTAATTACAAAAAAAATAAAACTGTTTTTTCTTTTGGTTCTAAATTTAGCGGCGTCAACTTTAAACAGTATAATGTTTATACAGATGAAAATTTTACACGAAAATTTATCAACTACATGCCTCAGATCAACTATCAATATAATTTTAAACAAAGAGAAGTACTGCGTTTGTCGTATAACGGAAACACCGATCAGCCAACATTAGAACAAATACAACCGATACGAAACAATCAAAACCAATTGAATACGATTTTGGGTAATCCAGATTTAGATCCTTCTTTTAGAAATATTTTTAGAGGAAGTTACTATTCGTATAAAGTACTTAGCAATCAATATTTTTCGGTTAATGCAACGTACAATTTTACGATAAATCCAATAATAAGTAATGTGGTTACAAATGATAGAGGACAAAGTATCTCTCAATTTGTAAACCTAAAAGACAAAGCTACAACAGGTTATTTTTTGAATACTAATTTTGGCAAAACAATCAAAGCTATAGACATGAACGCAGGAATTGGTTTAAGCGCCAACAAAAATGTAAACTATAATTACATCAATACAAAACTGAATGAAACTAAAAATTCAACTTATTCCTTTAATTTAAATTTATCAAAGTATAAAGAAAAAAAATACAATTTTAATACCAGCTTCGGACCCACTTATAACGTTGCTAATGCAAGCATCAACGAAAATAGTAATAGCGATGGCTGGGGTTTTAATGGAAATTTCTGGACGAGTATAGAATTACCTTTTAAACTGGAAATTAGCACAGATGGTAATTATCAATATAATGGAAAAACGCAAGTGATTCAGGAAACTTTTGAACGTTTTATCTGGAATGCATCTATCACCAAAAAATTCTTTAAAACCGATAATTTGCGAGTTTCTATAACGGGAAGAGATCTTTTGAACCAAAATGTAGGATTTAATCGTTCGGCCTATAATGGAAACATCAACCAAAGTACTTATACCACTATCCAAAGATACTTTTTATTCTCTGTAAGCTGGGATTTCAGCAAGATGGGCGGAGGAGAAATTAAACAAAACTAAAACCATGAAAACAATAATAAATCGCATCTTAATTTTAATAATTGTATTAACAAGCTGCAATACTTTTGCGCAAAATGACCACTTTGTGCAAAATGGCGTAATCGAATTTGAGAAAAAATCGAATATGTATGCTTTGATTACAAAAAAACTAAAAGGAGAAACTGATAGTTATTATCAAGCTGCTTTTGAAAGTTATAAAAAAACCAATCCACAATTTAAAACTACAAAAAGCATTCTCAGTTTTTCGAAAAACAAGAGTTTATACAAATGGGATGAAACAAATCAGTCAACAAGCAACAGTTGGATTGCTGACGATGCAATGGCTAATTTAAAAAATGTTATCGCCACAGATCTTGATACGAAAACCAGTATTACACAAAAAAATGTTTATGATGATTTATACTTAGTTAAAGACAGTTTACGCAAAATTGACTGGAAAATCACCGATGAAACCAGAGAAATAGCGGGTTATGAATGCCGCAGAGCAAATGCTATAGTGCTCGATTCTGTTTATGTTGTTGCCTATTACACTATTCAAATTCCATTTGCTGGTGGACCTGAATCTTTTACAGGCTTACCCGGAACAATTTTAGGATTGGCTATGCCTCACGAAAATATGACATGGTTTGCTACAAAAGTTACAGAAATTCCAGTTTCTGACAAAGATTTAGCCCCGCCAATCAAAGGTAAACCTACTGACAATAAAGGACTAAACAAAATACTATTGGATGCTTTGAAAGATTGGGGAAAATGGGCAAAAAAAACATTACAAGCCTACTCTTTATAACTAGCTATTAAAACCTATTTCTTACACATCAAAAAACATAACAAAATAAAACAAAGAATCCCAGTTGAAATATTTTAACTGGGATTCTTGTTTCTGTTTATATAGCATGGAACACTTACCGTCATGCCTACTTAGTATAAATATGATTCTGACCATTAGCCTGTAAATTAAAAATCGCCTCTTTTAAATCTTTTCCAAGATTTGATGTAATAGAATGCAGTACAATTTTTAAATCATTAAAATTATTTGGCTTAACCAGATAGCCTATTGCTCCGCTATTTAAGGCCGTTTCTATATCATTTTTGTGAGAAGAAGTGGAGATCATAATAACTGGTATATCCTTATGCAAGTCGTCTTCTTTCAGCAACTTTACGCATTCCCAGCCATTCATAACAGGCATATTAAGATCTAGAAAAATAAGCTGTGGTTTTTCAGCAAGATTACGAAGTATCTCTATCACCTCATTGCCATTTATTGCGCAGTGGCAAATTATATCTTCGCTTAAATCTTCTAATGCTTCACAAAACATTTCTGTATCATCGATGTCGTCATCAGCCATTAAGATTGTCTTGTTTTCCATACTAAATTTCATTTTCTTTTTGCAACAGTGGAAGTTTTATAATAAACGTAGCTCCTTTGGCAAGACTGCCAATAGCAACAATACTTCCTCCATGCCTCTCTACAATTTTTTTACAAAGTGATAAACCAAGACCCGTACCTTCATAACTATCTTTAGAATTAAGTCTGGTAAAAGTTTCAAATATCTGCTCTGCCTGCTTTGGCTCAAAACCTATTCCGTTATCCTCTAATGTGATTACTGCAAAGCTATTACCCTCTTCAATTATTGTTTTTGAAACCAAAGTTATTGTTGAAGGTACATCTTTTTTTGCAAATTTAATTGAGTTATTGATAAGATTATAGAATAACTGGTATAACAGTACTTGCGCGCCTTGTAAAGTTGGAAGATCAGAATGTTGGATATTTCCACCGCTTTTCTGAAGCGCTATTTCCAAATCTGTTTCAATATTCTTTATAATTTCATTCAAATCAACCATGGTTGGCTTTTCTAAATCTGCGTTGATTTTAGAATAGGCCAAAACACCATCAATCATGTTGTACATACGATCAGTGGCCACGTGAATCCTGTCAATGAATTTCATAGCAGATTCATCTAACTGCCCTTTAAGATGATCTTCCAGGCGGCTGGTAAAAGTTTTGATTTTTCGCACCGGCTCTTTTAAGTCGTGTGAAGCAACATGTGCAAATTGCTGTAAATCTTCGTTAGAGCGCTGGAGCTCTTTGGTTCGATCCTGTACAAGACTTTCCAGGCTATAGTTGATCGTCTTATGCTGGTGAATATCATTACAAGTACCAAACCATTTGGTGATAATTCCTGTTTTGTCTCTTATAGGCACAGCTTTACTTAAAAACCAACGATATTCACCCGTTGCTCCATTCTTCAACCTAAATTCAATCTGATAGGTTGATCCTGTCTGAACGCTCTGATACCAATATTGGGTTACAATGGCAACATCATCAGGGTGCAGTATCGGAATCCAGCTGGAATCACCAAATTCACTTTCTTCAAATCCTGTGTACTCGTACCAACGTTTATTATAATAATCAATAAAGCCATCTGGTCTGCTTGTCCAGATAATTTGTGGTACAAGATCTGCCAACTGTCTAAATTTCTCTTCACTTTCCTTAATAACCTGCTGCAGCTCTTTTTGTGAAGTAATATCGCTTGCCGAACCAAACCATTCAATTACATTACCATGATCATCCAGAATAGGGACTGCTCTTGAAAGCGCCCATCCAAAAGTACCATCGGTATTTAAAACCCTATGCTCCAATTCAATTATTCTTTTGCTGGAAATAGATTCATAAATACTACTCAAAATCCTTTCTTTATCGTTGGGATGAATATATTTATCTATCCAGTTGACAATAGGTTTCCCGGTATCGGAAAGAAAACCATGTCCCTCCAAATTACGCATTACCGTCCAGTCGGCATTCATTCGATATACCACATCTGATGAAGCATTAACCAACGCCCGGAAACGGCCCTCACTTTCCTCTAGTTTTTTTCGTGATGTCACTTGCTCAGTGACATCGATTGCTACCTGGATCATCCCCGTTGTCTGACCGTTTTCAATTAATGAGCGGTACGCGAGATTATAATAATAGTCCTGCACTACTCCATTACGACTGTGTGAGACAAGCACTTCATTTTGATCAAAAGGAATTCCCTTATTGTAAACGTTTTGAACTTGTTTCCATACATATTGCCCCTTGAGTTCAGGCAAAACATCAATTAATGGACTGCCAATAACTTCCTGACCGCGGCCAATCATTTCAAGCATGTGCTTATTAATCTGCTCTATTACCAAATCATCGCCCATCAGTACCAAAGTCGGTGAAGGCGTCTGATCAATCATTGATTTTAATCTGCTCTGGCTATCTTCCAGCTTGCGTCTGGCCAGTACTTGTTCTGTTACATCAATGGCCATGTGCAATACAGCCGGACTTTCTTCCATTTCATCAATACAGTCATAGGAAAAATTAAAATAACGTCGCTCGAGTTTGCCATCAATTATTAAGTCTACAGGCTGCTCATCTCCTTTAAAAGGAATACCCGTTTTCTGTACGTTAATAACAGTTTGGAGCGCCGGCTGACCAATCAGTTCAGGCAGCGCTTCAGTCATTTTTTTGCCAAGGGCTTCTGCTGCATTTTCTTTATTCATGAACTGCAGCATTGGTTTATTTATACTTTCTATAATTACATCTTCTCCTTTAGAAAGCAGCATGGCCACCGGTGCCTGCTGAATCATATTACGAAAGCGCGTCTCACTTTTCTGCAGTTTTTCCTCTGCTTGCTTTATCTCTGTAATATCACGGGTAGTTCCGGCAACAGCTTCTACTTCGCCTTGTTCATTCAAAACCGGGGCCAGGATATAATCATAAATACGGCTGCCTAATTCAGCATGAGGAAAAGATACTGTTCCCCTAACGGTTCTTTTTGTAGCAACTACTTCATCAATTTCTCTTTCGTGCATCTGTGCATGCCATTCCTCATAACCGTTCTCTCTTAAACCGCGACCAATGGCATCCTGCTCTGATTTACCCCACATGGTAAGCAAAGCCTTGTTGGCATAAGTAAATTGATAAGATAAGTCAAAAACATAGACCAGATCAGGAGTATTATTTGTAATAGAATCGTAAAATCGTTTTTGTTTTTCTGCGGCATTAAGCAAATTTTCTATTACAATAGCTGTTTGTTTTCTCTCGCTTATATCTTCTGTTGTGAGTATTATCAATTCAGCCTGCTTTAACGCTGTAAATTGAAGCCATTGTATTTTATCTGTATCATCAAAGCATTTTTCAAAACTAGCGGCAACTCCACTTTCAGCTACTTTAATAATTTTTTCGAGGATATCAGCATCTTTTAGATTGGAAAAAAATTCACTATAACGCCTGCCGTTGTAATCGGTTTTTCCCGTCAGATTAAGCATGTAAGAATTAGAATGGAGAATTAAAAAATCGTCGATCTTACTTTCGTAATTGTACATGGGCTGCATTACTGTCATGCCATTTGAGGCAGAGTTTAAAATGGTATGAAAGAGGTCTTTATTTTCTAATAACTCCATGTATTTACTATTATCTAAAAAAGCTTTTCTACTTTCTTAATGTTTTTAACATCAAATTTAATTAATCATGTGATTAAACTAAAATAAATCAAAATGTTTTTTGATATTGTCCTCAAAAAGGATTTTTACTGCAATTTCATTTTTATAAATTTCCTCAAAAATGAAAACTAAAATGACTGTCTAATAGCTAACGTTCAGGTAGCTTAATCTTTTGGTAACCTTTTGATAATTATCATAGCCTAGCTTTGTTTATCAATACAACTTATTATGTTATTCCTTCTTTACTTAACCTCGATTCAATCCTTAATTACTGCTTTATTAATCTTTTTTAATAAAAAATTCAGGCAGGAAGATTTTTACCTTAGTCTCTTTTTCGGAACAATATTCTTTCACCTTATATATAAGATCTCCATACTCTTCTTTTATCAGGATGCCAATCTGTTTGAAAAACTGCACGGGAGTTTCTCTTTCCTCTACGGTCCGTTGCTTTATTTTTATATGCTTTCGGTCTTTGGTAAACCCATTTCAACCCGAAAAATCTGTTACCATTGCATTCCGTTCTTTATAGGTTTTGCCTTCAATATTATTATAGTCTTTATTGCGGTAAGCAATCCGGTATTCCCAAAAATCATCAAACTTTCTAACCTTATCGTGATGCTGCTTTTAATTCCCACTTTCCTGGGTTATAGTATTTATTGTTTGAAGTATATCCGCTCTTCGCAACCAGATCCTTCCCGAATCTTTAATTTAAAAATCAGCATCGTAAAAGTTATTGGAAGTGTTTACTGTTCTTTAGGAATATTAACTGTTTTGGGACTTTTGCTTTTGGCTTTTAATATGGAGATGATCATAAACCTTCGTTTTGTTTATTATTGCCTGATGCTCTTTATCTTCATTTACGTCATTCACATACGCTTTGCGATATTTTTTGAGATTCAAAAACTGGTCATTGAACTTAAAAACGAAGAAAAATATAAAAACTACGAATTGAAATCAGATGAAATGAATGAGATTATCAACGCCGTTCAATCTTATTTCAAAACCAAAAAAGGCCATCTTGATTCTGAATTTAATCTGGACAAACTTTCTTCCGATTTAAATATTTCGAAAGTAAAAATCACTCAAGCGCTCAATGTCGAATTGAAAACTAATTTCTATCAATATATAAACTCATTAAGAGTTGAAGAAGCCAAAAGATTAATTGATAAAAAACAAGACGCCAATTTTGTTACGATTGGTTACGAAAGCGGATTTAAAAACAAATCGACTTTTTATAAATATTTCAAACAAATTACCGGAGCAACTCCAAGTGATTACAAAAAAGTACTTGAAGAAGCTTTATCATCAGAAAATGCATTCTCGTAAAGCCTGTTTTTTTATAAGAAAAGTATTTCCATATCCAATTGAATTTCAGAATAACAAGTCCTTCATATTTAGTTAACCATTTGATATTATTCACAAATAACTAATAATCAATTACTTAAAAACAATTTTAGTCTTTTTTGTACGCCTAAATTTAAAAAGACTTCCGGAAAATAACCATCAGATAGTTTTGCAGCAGAAAATAAAAATTAACTACACACAATGAAAAAACTACTATTGTTATTTGCTTTGATTTTATCCGGAAATCAACTTATAGCGCAAAATTATGCTTCAATGATCGGAAAAGTTTCTGATGGAAAAACGTTTTTACCAGGAGTAAATATTTCTATTTTAGAAAGAAAAACGGGAACCTCGACAGACTTTGATGGTAATTTCCAAGTTTCGAATTTATCCGGAGAAAAGCTTACAGTCTCATTTAGTTATATGGGATACCAAACGATTACCAAAGAAATAAAATTAGTTTCGGGTATTAATAATCTGGGAACGGTTACTCTTGCTGCAGAAGAAGGAGCATTAAAAGAAATTATTGTAAAAGGTTTTACCGGACCTTCTCAAATTAAAGCCTTAAGCATGAAAAAGAAATCCTTGGCCATTATGGATGTGCTTTCTGCAGATGCTGTTGGAAAACTACCAGACCGCAACGCTGCTGAAGCGGTGCAAAGAATGCCAAGTGTTAGTGTAAACCGTTACCACGGAGAAGCCAATCAGGTGAGTGTTCGAGGAACGCCTTATGGATGGACATCGACTTTATACAACGGAACAAGATTGCCAAGTGCCTCTGTAATGGGAACGAGAAACACACTTCTGGATGCTATTCCGACTGAAATGATTCAGTACATTCAGTTATCAAAAGCGATAACTCCTGATATGGAAGGCGATGCCATTGGAGGATCTGTGAATTTTATCTCCAGAACGGCTCCTAAAAAAACAATGCTGAACGCGAGTCTTGGAGGCGGTTACAATCAAAAAGCTGAAAAAGGTTCTTATAATGCCTCTTTAGTTTACGGACAAAGATTCTTTAAAGATAAATTGGGGATTGTATTGGCGGCTTCTATTTGGGACAGAAATTTTGCTACCGATGAAATGGTGGTTGATTACAACATTAATGCGCCCGTTCAATCTCAAAAATATGGCATTAATACCGTTAATGCTAAAAGATATTTTGGGCAAAGAACTACAAAAGCAATAAGCGGTGGAATTGATTTTGAATTGAACGATAAGAATAAGTTTTTCGGAAAATTCTTGTATGATAAATTCAGGGATGTGCGTCCGGTTTATGAATCTTTCTATGACTTTGCTAAAAAGAGATACACTTTTAGCTACCGTTATTCTGATTATAAAACAGATTTAAATGGAGTAGAAATTGGCGGAGAACACAGAATTGGTTCTAAATTGAAATTTGACTGGTCGTTTGCCAATAACGAAATGACGTATCTTTTAGACACTCCTCCAAACATGCCTTCGGATATGAGAGGATTACCAATTGCACAGTTTTCTCAAAAGTTGGTTGGCGATTTTGGTGTAAGATCATCTGACGGAGCGGTATATAATACTTTTGATTCTCCTGATGGAAATGGTGTAAACATTTACAACATCGATCCAAAATTGACGAATCCAACGGATGTTATGGATCCGACAAGATTAACTTTACAACAATTGGTCATTACCCAATTGGACCAAAGAGATCATGATAAAGTGGGGCAAATTAATTTTAATTATGATGCTACCGACAGATTTATAATTAAAGCAGGTTCAAAATTAAGATTCAAGGATTATCAAGGACAGCAAACGCCAATCGTTTATTTGCCAGGTGCCGCTTTAGGAATTCCGGGTTCGCCAGCCTTACTTCCGATGAGCAATTTACAAACAGAACCTTATCCAAATGCAAATAATTACTTTTCAGAAATTGGAAATCCATTCAATAATTTAATTGTAAACCCAATTACAAAAAATCAATTGTTTGATATTTTCACGCCATCCTACTTAAAAGCAAATGGCTTTGCAGATTATTCTCCGGCCTCTAATGTAACAACAAAGTTTAAAGGCGAAGAAAATGTTTTCAGCGCTTATGTTATGGGAGTTTATGATTTATCTGAAAAAACAAAAATCATTGCAGGCGCCAGAAACGAAGAAACAAATGTGACGATGAGCAGTACCGCTTATGATTCGCAAACTAAAGTAGCGACACCAATTACCAAAACATCATCGTATAATGCGTTCTTGCCAATGGTACATTTGAAATATGCTTTCAATGAAAACATCAATTTCAGAGCGGCTTATACCAGAACTTTTTCAAGACCAAATTTACCCGATTTAAATCCGAGTGAAATTATTGATGTGACCGCTGGAGTTCCAAAAATTACCAGAGGAAATACAGATTTAAAACCTACTTTTTCTAATAATTTAGATTTTATGGGAGAGTATTTCTTAAAAGATATTGGATTGATTACGGCGGGTGTTTTCTATAAAGATATTAGCGACTATATTTTCAGGGATATTTCAGCAGAAAGAATCAATAACGTTAATTATATCGTTACGCAGCCAAAAAACATTAAGGACGCCAGTTTATTAGGCTTTGAATTTGGAATCACCAAAAGATTTACAGAATGGAATGGCTTCTGGGGCGGATTTGGAATCGATTTTAATACTTCAATTATTAAATCAAAATTAGAAGTTTCCCGATATGATGCACAAGGAAATGTAACTGCTACAGATGAAACTACACTTCCAAATCAATCTAAGTTGTTGTTTAACTCTTCGCTTTTCTACGAAAAATATGGTTTCATGTTTAGAATCGCAGGAAATTACAGAGGAAAATCAGTAGAAACGATCAATCAAAATTTAGGTCCGGATTATTATATTTCTGCTATGCAAAATTTCACAGTTGATTTCTCTGCAGATTATTCTATCAGCAATAAAATCAAAGTTTTTATGGAAGTTAGAAATCTTACTAATGAGCCATTCAAACAATTTCTGGGGAATAACGAAGGTAGAATCACCAACAGCGAATGGTCATCTATCAATGGTCAGTTAGGTTTTAAATACCAGATTTTATAAGATTCATTTCTTTTCAAACACTTTTAAATAATACTATATGCAAGCTGCTATTTTCAGTTTGCATTAAAATTCTAATTTCTAATTTCAAAATAATTAAATATGAAAACTCAAACTCTTTTACGTACTACAGCACTCTTTTTAATCATTGCTTTTCAAGGGCAGGCTCAAAAAAATATGGATATCGAAAACAGTCCAAATTTTAGATCACTATCGGGAATTCAAAATAAAGAAGGCAAAAAAATCAAGGAAGGAATTATTTATCGCTCTGGAAACTTCTCCAAATTAACACCTTCAGATGTTGCCAAATTTGATGCTTTACACATCAATACAATAGTAGATTTTAGAAACGATGACGAAATAAAAAAAGATCCTGATTTTATTCCGGCAGGGGAAAAAATTGAAATTAAAAGAGCTAATATCGGTTCTATTAATGGTAAAGAAATGGGGCAATTTATGAAAGTAATGATGGCACCAACATTCAACGAAGCTCAGGTAGATTCTCTAATGATTGTTGCTAACCAAGGATTTGCAGAAAGCGCAAAAGACTTTAAGCCTTTCTTTGATGAAGTGAAGAAAAAAGAAACTGTGGTTTTGTTTCATTGTACAGCTGGTAAAGACAGAACTGGATTTGCTTCTTCTTTATTGTTGCATGTTTTAGATGTATCTGATGAAGAAATCATGAAAGATTATTTAAGATCTAATGAGGCCATCGCAAAAACAGATTTAAGCAAATACAAAGCCTACGGAATTCCGGAAGAAAGAATGGCAAAATTAATGGGCGTAAAACAAGCTTACCTGGAATCAGCCTGGAATGCGGCTATCAAGAAATATGGCAGTATTGATAAAATGCTATTAGTAGAATATGGCATTGATAAAAAAGTCAAAAAACAAATTCAGAAAAAATATTTGGTGAAATAATTGACCAAAACATTGGCATTAAGAGGGCAATTCTAAAATTGGATCATATAAAAAACCTCCAAAAATCAAAAATGATTTATGGAGGTTTCTACTTTATCTAAAAAAATATTTTTTAAACATATACTGATTCAGTATTAATTAAATTGCTCTTTTATAAACAGTTACATCATCTACCCACATCATTACAGTTGAAAATAATTTAATTTTATTAGGGTCAATGAAATTAGAATCTTTGGATCCTACATTCATATTGAAAATAATAGAATGATTTCCAAAATTATTAAAATTAAGATTAGAAACGCTGCTGTTAGTATATTCTGCAACAGTGACATTGTCAACCTTTATGGTTACCGTTACAACATTGTTTTTCATTTTCCAGAAGGACTCATATAAATGCCATCCGTTATTTCCGTTTAAATTAAAATTAGCAGGATAGTTTCTTTCTGCGGAGTTTCCTAATAGATTTGCTCCTGGAGAAGTTCCATAAAAAACATTGGATGTATAACGACTTGCATTGGGTGCAAAAGAGTAAGCTTCCAAAATATCGATTTCTCCTTTGGTTGGCCATCCATTTTGCTGCACAGACCAGAACGCAGGCCAGGCACCGTAAGTTTCTGTAAATGATTTATAAGTTCCGCCCTCCATCGCTACTAGTTTAATATTGGCAGAAAGCATATACTCTGTATTATTTTCAGGTTTGTATTGGTAATTAGACGAAATGAACCCGGATTGATACTTGTACGTGCTCAATTTTGTTGTCTTGATTTCCAAACATTGTTTTCCGTCTCTCCATTGTGTCGTTGGAACTGAGCTTGAATAATCGCAATACCACGAATTATAATCTGCACGTTGTTCCTTTGTCCATTGAGACAAACTTGAGCCTACATTAAATGTATCTTCAAATTGTTTGACCCATGGCGCACCTGCTACTTTGTTTGTACTACTTTTTGTATTTAAGCTTGCTGATTGCTCTTTTGCAGTTGGACTTACGTCATCTGCGCAGGAAGCAAATCCTAAACTTAATACACAGGTCACTGTTAATGCTATTAAATTTAATTTTTTCATAATTTAATTTTTTGGTTAATTAATAGTTGAAGTAAAGCATTATCTTTTAGGTAATTAATCTAAGCCTTCCAGAAATCCTGTATGAGCGCTTTTAATTGCAAAATTGGAGTCATACAATAAAGGCCAGTCATTTCCAGGATGGTTAAGTTCTGTACTAAAAGGAATCCATGATTCGTTATCTTTCATTCCCCAAATAGTTAAGGCATATTTATTTGCTGCAGGAAGCGCATTATAAAGTTTTACAATCTCCTTGTATTTTTCTTTTTGAGCCAGTCTTCTTTCGTTGGTAAAAGTCGTAATGTCATTAGACTGATTGACTTGTATGTCTAATTCCGAAACATGAATTTTCAGACCTTTTGCTGCAGCCCTGTTAAGATCAGTTTCTATTTGTGCTTTTGTTGGGCTTAAATAGGTATTATGCATTTGAAAACCAACACCATCGATACTATTACCTGCTTTTAAATCATCTACAATACTAAAAACTTTATCTTGTTTTGGGATATTCGTTGAAGTTGCATAATCATTATAAAACAACAATAATTGGGTATCGCCCGCTGCAACAGCTGCATTTCTGGCCCACTGAAAACAATCTTTCACATAATTGGCTCCCATTCTCTGAAGAAAAATAGTATTTCTCATTGCACCGCCATTGTCATCTACAGCTTCGTTAACCACATCCCAGGATTTTACTTTTCCTGCATAATGTGTAACCACATCTGTAATGTACTTTTTAACTTCTGCTGCAAATTCGGCATCGGTACCTGAAAAATTCTTCAACCAGGTTGGTACTGAATTATGCCATACCAAAGCATGACCGTGAACATTGATTCCGTTTGTATTTCCGTAAGCAACAATTTTATCTGCTACAGTCCAGTTGTAAACACCGCTTGCGGTTGAAATCTGATCCATTTTCATTTCGTATTCGGCAGAAATACTACTGAATTCATTTTTTAAAATAACATCATAAGGACTTCCTGTAGTCAATTGCGAAGCTTTTATCGCCATACCAATAAAAAACGGATTAGCCAGTTTATTGGCTTTTACTTTTAAAAATGTAGGATCTTCAGGAATGTCGCTGGAACCTGTAGTTACAACACTGATAACATTTGAATATCCTGAAATTTCAGTCTCTGTTTTGGCTCTCACTCTATAATAATATTGAGTTCCGCCTGCTAATCCAACCACAACTTCGTTTAAATCGGTCACTGGTTTTGCTTGATAGTTGGAAACAAAAGTGCTGAAATTTTCGTTTGTAGAAACATCCAAAAGATAGCTTTTTGAATTCGAGACGTAGTTCCATTTGGCTTTAAAACCATGATCGTTTACGTCTTTTGGTGCATTTGCAACTGGCGTTTCTAAAGCAGCAACAGTTTCGTTGTCGTCTTTAGAGCAGGCATTTAGAAAAAAGAAAAAGCTGGCCAGCACTAATAAAAATTTAATTTTCATACTGTTTTTTTATTTTAGAATATCCTTTATTATGTCGAATACTCTTGTTTTATAATTTCTGTTTTATGAAGAGGCTGCTTTTTTGATCACAGCCTCTTTTTTCTTTAGAGCTTAAAATACAATCATTACTTATTTGTAACGAACTTTAATATTATCGTATTTTATTATGGTTGGATTAGGTGTGTCTGATTGCACTATACCTACTTTGATTTCATTAACTTTAGAAGCATCCAGCGTAGTGGCAGGATCTCCAAAGCCATAATTATCTTTAAAATCAGCTAAAGTTAGGGTCTTGGTAGTCCAGTTAACATCGGTTATTTTAAAATTATAGCCATAGTTTTTATTATCAATCGTATTTAATTGAATGGCAAATTGTGCTCCTACAACATTGGCACTTACATCAATATCAATAAATGTTTTTGTTGCATCATTATTCGCGGCGCTTAGGAAATTAGCTCCACCGCCTGCACTGCTTCCGTTATAGCCATTAGCATTTGAGCCAGCCCACACAAGAGTTGCATAATTACCTGTTGGCCCATTTGCAGTACTTGCGTTAAAACTATCTTTATCTCCATAAGCATCCCAATTCGTTCTTGTACCATTTCCGTCAAAATCAGATACAATAACAATAATTTCCGGAGTAACAGGAGGTAGAAGCTGTATTACTTTTTTTGCGATACCTCCCGGTGTAGTAAGTATTAATTCTGAACCAAAAACAGCATCTTCTGGTACTCCAATAATGATTGAAGAAGATGATTTTAGCGTATAACTTACTGGTTTTCCTGCTAAGGTTACCGATGAAATATTATAGAACCACGTTCCCTGAATTTCTAACGGAAATCCCGGAGTTGCTATAGCAGGATCTGTTTTTGTAAGTGTTGGAACGGGTTGTAAAAGCTCAATGTTTTTAGTTACAGAACCTGTTGCTGTTACAAATGTAATGGGCTGTACTCCAAATCGGCTGCCTAGTTTATCATCAAAAGGAATGGTGAAAATAAACGATTTATCAGAATTGTAATTGATATTGAAACCGATATCAATTTTATTGTCGAGCGTAATCTTTTTTAAGCCCTCTAAGCCCTTCCCTTCGACTCTGACTTTATTGGATGGAAATGCCTGATTGAGTAAATCTCCCGGTTCAGCAACCATTGCGTCTACATTTGCAGTAACTGCGTCGTCATTTTGACAAGCTGTAAAAGAAACTAATGTCAAAAGAATTAAAATGCTATATTTTATTTTATTAATCATAGTGTAAATTAATTAAAGTTAAAAGGAACCGGAGCCTCTAATAATGATGGATTAGTATCAATAGCAGACTGCGGTAATGGAAGTTCGAAATAATTACTTCCGGGAGTTATTTTTACAGAAACCAAATCGGTTCTGTCATCATTGGAATAAAAACCAGCTTCCTGCTGCGAAATAACTGCTGTTGCCTCGGCAAGTCCACGACGTTTTAAATCGAAGAAATATTGTCCTTCAAGAGCAAACTCCACTCTTCTTTCATTAAATAAATCATTTCTTGTAAGTATCATTTTAGGAGGTAATCCTGCTCTCGATCTTACTTGATTAAAAGTGCTTAAAGCAGCAGCAGAAGTTGTAGAAGGTGCTCCTGCCATAATCGCCTCAGAATTCATTAATAAAACGTCAGAATATCGTAATATAATGGTGTTTTGTGATGTTCTCATAAAAAACACATCGTTTCTTTCGGCAGCAGAACCTACAATGTATTTTCTGAAATTAGCTGCTGTCGAAGAGTATATTTTTTTATAAAGAAAACCGCCTTGACTTTTTAATAATTCAGGATAATAGTCTCCATCTGTCATGATGGTATTCTTTTTTCTCGTATCATTTGGCTCAAAGCTACCTTGCAATGAAATAGAAGGAAGATAAACTCCCCAGCCGTCACCACCACCAGTAATTCCTGTACCTCCTGGAACTATATATGCCTGATTGGTATTTTGCGTTCCCCATTCTGTTGCAATTGCTTTCCATTGCAGGGCAAACATGCTCTCGTTACTATTATTATTTTCCGGACTGCTAAATAAGTTTCCGTAGTCCTGAATTAAGGTATATTGGTTTCCAATAATTTGCTGTGTTAAAGCGGCACATTCTGCATATTCATTCAAAGTTAAATGCACTTTTGCAAGAATCCCCATGGCAGTAAATTTGGTCACGTATCCTTTTTTTACTGATTTTTCAGGTAAATTTGCGACAGCAAATTCTAAATCCCGTTTGATGAATTTGTAAACATCTGCAACAAGATTTCTTTTTGGTTGTGCTGCAGAACCTGCTTTGCTAATGATAGGCACTGCACCAAAAGTTCTTACCAGATAGAAATAAGCATTTGCTCTCATAAATCGTGATATCGCAATAGCATTTTTATACGATGCTTCAGGCAATTCGCTTTTTCTGTCTTCGACTAAACTCATTAAATTATTAGACTGATCGATAACCGAAAACAGTGAAACGTATCCTTCTGTCAGGATTGGGTTTTGCGAGGTTACCTGAGCATCTTTAAATTGTGAATAAGCACCATCAAATGTAAAGGCGTTGCCGGCGTACATATCGCCTACAGCAATCAGGAATTTATCATTAAAGGTAAACCATGGTTTAAAATACAAACTCTCGGCGATTCCGTCAAAAGCTGTAACTCCTTCGGGCAAATCGGCTGGTGTTAATTGATTTTCAGATGGCGCATCCAAAAAATCATCTGAACAGGAAAATAAAGACAGCAATGGTATGAGCATTCCCATCATAAAAAGTTTAAAAAGTTTTTTCATAACTATTTTTTTATGTTAACGATGAAGTTAAATGTGTTTTTTATCAATTTTAAAATTCCAGATTCAATCCCAGAGAAGTTGTTCTTGGCACAGGATAACGTCCTAAATCAATACCGCTTAGCGTTATGTTTTGGTCTAAGTTTCCTAGTGCAGGGTCGAAACCTGAATATTTGGTGAATGTGTACAGGTTCTGAACATTCACATACAATCTTACTTTGGATATAAAAGAATTATCGAATATTTTGCTTGGTAAATCGTAGCTTAAAGAAACGTTTTGAATTCTTAAATAAGAACCATCTTCCACAAATCTATTCGAGATTCGGCCATTACCATTTGGGTCGTTAAGCGTAATTCTTGGTACAGTGGTATTTTCGTTTACACCAGCTTCAAAAGCATTTGATACTTCGGTACTAACATTTCCAAATCGGTCTCCAAATCCCGGATAAATACCATCAGTATAATGACGTGTAAAATTGTAAATCTGGTTGCCCTGACTTCCTGTTAAGACCACAGATAAACTAAGGTTTTTGTATTTAAAGTTGTTCGTAAATGCATAAGTAAAATCAGGAATTGCATCTCCTATCGCGGTTTGATCTTTAGCATCGATTTTGCCATCGTTGTTCAAATCTTTAAAACGAACATCTCCAATTCCTGTTCCTGTTTCCTGGATTGGCCCTGCTGCTAATTCAGCTGCATTTTTAAATAATCCGTCGGTCTTATAACCATAAAATTGTCCTACCGGCTGTCCTTCAGTCGTTCTGGTAACGTTGTACAAATCAAATTGCACTTTTCCTAATAATGATTTTCCTTCGCCTTGAAAACGAGTAAGTTCATTATTGTATTTTGAAAAAATAATGGTACTGTCCCAGGTGAAATTTTCGGTTAAGATATTTCTTGTATTCAAAGTAAGTTCGATTCCTTTAGTTACAATTTCACCCGTATTCAGGTAATAATTTAGTGCACTTTGATTCGATTCGTCATTGATTTGTTTCGTAAGGAAATCAGATGAATTTTTGATGTAATAATCAAAATCTAATTTTACTCTGTTATTCACCATTGCTATTTCAAAACCAGCATTGAAAGATTTTAGTGACTCCCATTTTATATCCGGATTTCCTAAGTTGTCTATTGTTGGAGATACGCCTCCAAAAGGAGATGAAAGCAATGATAAAATAGTCTGGTATCTGTTTGCCGGAATATTTTGGTTTCCTACGAGACCGTAACCTGCTCTAAATTTTAAATAATTAATGTTCCTTGTTAAAGGCTCAAAGAATTTTTCGTTACTAACCGTCCAACCTCCGGAAAAAGAAGGAAAATAACCCCATTTGTTATTAGGTCCAAAGTTGGAAGAAGCATCTGCTCTTAAAGAAGCGGTAAAAGAATATCGATCAGAAAAACTATAATTTAATCTCGTAATATAAGATGCCATAGACCATCTGCCAGAACCATTCCCGTTAAGCGCAGTATCAATATCACCAATATTTAAGTTCGTGAAATCTTTATTTAAAAACTCACCCGTTCTGTAACCGCTTAGGTATTCATATCGGCTTTCCTGAGCTTCCTGGCCTAATAAAAAAGTAAAATTGTGTTTCTCACTGATCGTTTTATTATAAGTCAGGTAGTTTTTAATGTTCCAATAATAACTTTGATCTTGTTGTTTGAATGATTTGTTTAAAAGTTCAGATACGTTTCCTAAAGTGTATTTAGGTACAAAAGTGCTGCTTTTTGCAAAATTCAGATCGTATCCTAATTCTGATCTGAAAACCAATCCTTTGATGATCGTAAAATCGGCAAACAAATTACCATTAATTTTAAATCTTTCTGTAGTCGAATTATTATATTCTGCCAAAGCAATTGGGTTTGTTGCCTCATTTGCAGAAGAACCTAAACCGCTTACTGGTCCGGCATAAGAACCATCAGAAGTTCTAACCGGCAATTCTGGAGATTGTCTTAACGCATTCATTACTAAACCACCTCTGTCGTCATTTCTTACTACTTGTTGCGATGATTTACTTACCGATAAGTTGTTACCAATTTTCAGCCATGATTTCACATTAGAATCTACATTTAATCGCATAGATAATCTGTTAAAATTAGAATTGGAAACAATTCCTTCCTGATCAAAATAATTTAAAGAAGTATAATAACGCGTTCCATCTTTTTCTCCAGAGAATGATAATTGATGGTTGTACAATGTAGCAGTTCTAAAAAGTTCATCCTGCCAGTCTGTTCCATTACCCAATAAATCTGGTTTTTGGTACTGAAAAGGAACAGGCTCTCCGTTTAATTTGAATATTTTTGCCTGATACTTAGCATATTCAGGTAAGTTTAAAACATCAACAGTATTGGTTACCTGCTGCGTAGCCAAATAGGTTTCATAAGTAAATTTTGATTTTCCTTTTTTTCCTTTTTTAGTGGTAATCAAAACAACTCCATTTGCACCATTCGCACCATATATTGCTGTAGCCGATGCATCTTTTAAGATATCAATAGTTTCGATATCCGAAATGTTTAAACCCGATAAAGCTGAGTTTTTAGTTTGCCCGTTTCCTCCCCCTAATGCGCTGAAAGAAAATGAGTCGTTGTTTTTATCTGCAAAAACAGGTGTTCCGTCAATAACATATAACGGTTCATTACCATTGATAGAAGTGATTCCACGAATTTGAACAGAAATCCCTCCTCCTGGCGTCCCTGAATTTTGAGTAACATTTACACCTGCAGCTTTACCTACAAGTGCCTGATCAATAGACGTAAAGGGCTTGTCCTGAATTTCAGAAGCCTTAATAGAGGAAACTGCACCATTTATATCTTTTCTTTTTGAAGTTCCGTAACCTATAACCACTACTTCATTTAATTTTTCGAGGTCGCTTACCATAACTACCTGCATCACAGATTTAGGGTCTGCCGGCAATGATAAATTTTTATATCCTACATAACTAAAAAGCAACAGTGCCTTAGGTTCTACATTATTTAAAACAAAACTACCGTCAAAATCGGTAACTGTTGCGTTTTTTGTTCCTTGTACTATTACACTAACACCCGGTAGGCTGGCTCCCCCCGATGTTACTTTACCTTTAATAGTTTGAGCAAAGAAAAAATTTCCCCACATACATACTATTAAACACAATAGTTTTTTTAATGTTCTTTTCTGCATAAAATTTGGTTTAGAGTTTAAGTTAAATAATTAGTTGGAAAACATTTAATAGAAGGTCTGTTGTAAGCTCATCATGAGAAAAAATGACGACAGATTTTTTTCTTAAATATTTCTTAACGAAAGTAGAATGTAGAGGAGTGCTATTGTAGAATAGATGAAGCATATTGTGCAACAGATGATGCAAAAAGAACATATGATACCCTTTTACGGCTCAAAAAGCGCCTAAAAACAAGAAAACAGTCGCTGAGATATTGCTAAAATTTTTGGTTAAAAAATATTGTTAGTTTAAAAAAAGAGATAATATTTTTAATATATAGCTTTTTATTGGGTTTCAAAACCATTCGTTTTTTAAGGAAATTACCTCATAAAAAAAGAGCTTCAATTTTACAATCGAAGCTCTTTATAATATCATTAATAATTAAAAGAATTACTTTAATCTTTTGTTCTTCTTTCCTGTGTAGGTAAATGTCCGTATTTAATTTTATAACATTTTGCAAAATAGGAAGGCGAAGTAAAACCAACTTTATAGCTAATTTCATTAATATTATTATTTCCTTTTTCGATCAATTGTTTGGCTTTTTCTAATCGTACATTTCTAATAAACTCATTAACAGAAACTCCTGTTAGTGTTTTTATTTTTCGATACAACTGACTTCTGCTCAAAAAGATTTTAGAAGACAAAAGTTCCACAGTCAATTCAGGTTCACTGATATTTTCATTAATAAAATGCAGGATTTTTTGAATGAATTCATTATCGAGTGAAGTTGTTTTTTCTTTACCGTCTTTGGTGATTCCGCTATAAAATTTCTTGAACATGATCTGTCTGCTTGTAATAAGCTGGGCGAGACTCGATTTTAAAATATCCAGCTCAAATGGTTTGCTCAAATACATATCAGCGCCGGAATCGATTCCTTCCAGTCGGTCTTTTACCATTGCTTTTGCCGAGAGCATTAATAAGGGAATATGGCTTGTTTTTAAATCTCCCTTTATGTTTTTACACAATTGTAATCCATCCATTACCGGCATAATAACATCTGTAACGATTAAATCAGGTAATTTCTGAACGGCAAGCTCATAACCTTTCTGACCATTTTCGGCCACAATAACTTTGTATAATTTGCTTAGTTCGTGTTTGAGGTAATTTCTTAATTCAGGATTGTCTTCAACAATTAAAACAGTGTGTGTTTTTGCAGTTTCCACTATAGCATCTTCGATAGATTGATTCGTAAAATCCTCATCTTCAGATGTGTTTTTATTGGGTTCATACAAAAATTTATTTTTATTTTTTTCAATTTTAAAAACCTCGTCAACTATTTCGCTTTTTTTATAAAAAGATTTACCCAAAGGAAAAGTTACCGTAAATTTTGTCCCTTCTCCTACCTCACTTTCAACATCAATTTTACCTTTATGCAGCTCAATAAATTCTTTTACAACCTCCAGACCAATTCCTGTACTTCCATAATAATCTTTGTTTACATTATTGACCTGATAGAATCGATCAAAGATTCGGTTTAAATCTTTTTTACGAATGCCTGAACCGGTATCTGTAATAGTTATCGAAAAGGAAGGAACTTCACTGCCATTTATCAAAAGCGAACTATTGGCATCTGATGTATTGACAGAAACGGTAATGATGCCATTATCCGGAGTAAACTTAAATGCATTTGAAATAATATTAAATAGTATTTTCTCTAACATTTTAGGATCCAGCCAGTCTTCAAGCTCATCAAATGCAGATTCAAAATGAATGGTGATGTTTCGGGCAGCGGCTTCCTCATCAAAATAACCAATGATTCCCTGTGTAAAGGCTACAACTTCAATTTTTTTGGCCTGAAGGAAGATTTTATTAAACTCTAATTTATTAAAATCCATAAGCTCATTGATCAGTCTTGAAAGCCTGTCGGAACTTTTGTGTACTATTTTTAATTTATTATGAATCTCCGGAGATAGATTTTTAGTTCTTAAAATATCTTCAAGAGGATTAATAATTAGTGTTAACGGTGTTCTGAATTCATGTGAAATATTAGTAAAAAACTGCAATTTCTTATTGTTTAATTTCTCAGACTGAATGTTTTTTTCTTTTTCTAAAATTATGGCTTGTTTGGCTTTAAAACGATTTTGATAAATTTTATTCAGGTATATAATCAGGAAAATTATAATAGAAGTATATAATAAATAAGCCCAAAAAGTTTTCCACCACGGAGGCAGGATTTTTATTTTTAATTCTAATGGAGTATTGCTCCAGGAACCATCTGCATTTGCCGATTTTACTTTAAAAACATAATCGCCGGGAGCCAGATTGGTATACGTTGCGGTTCTGTTATTGCCTACATAATTCCAGTCTTTTTCAAAGCCTTGCAGATAATAGGCATATTGATTTTTTTTAGAATAATTATAGTTAATTCCCACATATTCAATCGTAAAAACCGATTGTGTGTAGTTGAGAATAATTTCTTTAGTTTGGGAAATTACTTTACTTAAGGGAGAGGAATCTTCATTTGGTTTTACAGATTTATTGAACAATTTGAAATCGCTGAAATATAATTTTGGCGCTTTTTCTGTTTTTTTGATCTCGTTAGGATTAAAATAATTTACTCCTTCATAACTGCCAAAATACAACTCTCCATTTCCATCTTTAAAAACCGCATTATTATTGAAATCGTTATCAACAAGACCATCATCTTTAGTAAAATTGGTGCTTTTTTTATTTTTGAAATCAAGTTTTGTTAAACCCGATCCGCCGCTTATCCATAAAGATCCGTTGTTATCAGAAATTATAGCGCGAACCGATTTTTCTTTAAAACCCGGAAAGTTATTATAGTTCGAAAACGTCCTGTGTTTTTTATTATAATTAAACAATCCTTCGCCATCTGTTCCTATCCATATCGTTTTATCGTTAGACTCATAAATCGATAAAATAGTCTGAATGCTGTTGTACTTCGTTTTGTCTTTGAACATGGCATCACGCATATTGGTCACTTTAAAATCAGAGTCGTTTTTTAAACTTACCTGATACAAGCCTAAGATGGTTCCTACCCACAAAACATTATCAGAGTCTACAAAAACTTTACGAATAAAAGCGTTGTCTAAAGCATTTTCTATAAATGATTTCGACTCACAATGAACAAATGTATTGTTCTTATTATCATAATAATGCAATCCTTTTATAAAAGTTCCAATCCAGATTCGGCCATTTGAATCTTCAGAAAAACTAAAAACGCGATTCGATTTTAATCCTGGAGTGTTTGCTGTATTGTAGTTTATGAATCGCGTAGTGCCATTTTTCAAAAAGTAGATGCCGCGATCCCAGCTTCCTATCCAGATATTTTGTTTACTGTCTATAAATATGGACTGAATATCAACAGCATCTAAACCAGAATAGTAGCTTTGATTGTTTTTGTTGACATGAATGTAACTTTTATTGCTAAGATTATAAATATCAAGACCTCCGCCTTCATTACTGATTAACAGATTTCCTTTTTTATCTTTTATAATCGAAGTTACATAACTGGTTTGAAGTGAATTATCGTTATTTACCTGTGATTCAAGCGAATTGAATTTGTTATTGGGTTTGTCAAATACGCCAAGTCCTTTATTAAAATAGCCCAACCAAAGTCGTTTTTCTTTATCCTCGTATAAAGACCAAACCGAATTGGATTTTAAACTAAAGTCATTATACTTACTATGCAAATATTTTTGGAGTACTTGTCCTTTATAATTGACAACCAATAATCCGTCATTTTCTGTACCGCAAATGATATAGTCGTGACTGCTTTCTATAATCGATAAGATTTTGTTTTTGGTAATAGCATAATTCTCAAATTGGTAATTATCTGTTTCAGGTTTAATTTTTATCAGGCCGCTTTCAGTCGTTCCCAGCCATATATATCCGTATTTATCTATAACAAGATTTTCGATATCATCTAATAATGGTTCTCTTTTAAATTTGTCTTTATAAACCTGCTTGAGTTTTCCGTTTAAATCAAGTTCTAAAAGTCCATAACTTGTTCCCAGATAAATAATACCCCGTTTATTTTTTACCGAAGATTTTATTAGAAAATTAAATTTGTCCAACACCTTTGACGGAATCAGAGTAGTTTTTAAAGTTTTTTTATTGAGTTTGAATAATCCAAAACCATAAGTTCCCAGAATTAAATTACCATTATTATCCTCAATAATTGTCTTTACGGTAATAGGCTCGTCATAACCTTTTCTGATTACATCTTCAATATTGATTTTAGTAAAATTATCTAAATCCCTGTTGTACAAGCATAAACCATCATCGGTACCCACCCATAAGTTATTATCAGAATCAATAAAGGTTGCATAAATAAAGTTACTGTTTAGTGAACCGGGCTTTTTATTGTATTCATATCCAAAATAATTTACACCATCATATCGATACAAACCCGTGCCGTTTGTACCTATCCAGATAAATCCATTTTTATCCTGAATAATTGAAGAAATGGCTCTTTTTGAAGTAGTTTCCTGTATGCTTCTAAATTGGTAGTTGTCAAATTTGTCCTGAGCAAACAAGCAATTTGCATACACAAAAAAGCATACAAGAATATATTTAATATTTTTCATTTAATAGTATTATTATCAATTTGCTCTGAAAATTAAATTTGAAAATTAACTTCTGTTTATGTATCAACACTAAATGTTGTGGAGAAACATTAAAAATTTTATATTCCCTAATTATTTTTTAACGCAGAGAACGCAAAGGTTTATCGCAGAGTTCACTAAGATTTAAGTCGTGTTTACACAATCTAAGTCCACAAAGCTTTGTGAACTTTGTGTTTTTTTCTAAACTTAATATATTTAAAAAACTTTGCGTTCTCTGTGGTATTTTTTTTATCTCCACAAGTTTTTAGGATTGATCCTGTTTTACGTATATATAAACAATATTAATAAAACTAAACATGAAATAAAGTTTTTAGGTATAAATTTTATCATATTGCCAAAAACCTGAGCTCGATTATTAAGTAATCGTACTCAGGTTATTAGGTTGTTGACTTAAGAATAAATCCCGGTGCTTCGGCCAATGTCATTAAGTTAAGTTTTTATAAACTAAAATTTAATCTCGCAAAACCGCAAAGCTTAAACACAATATTGTCATTTCGACGAAGGAGAAATCCTCGCGAGAAGCTCGACAAAGATTGGATTTTCGTTGCGGAGTCACTTACGAGGATTTCTCCTTCGTCGAAATGACAAAATCTTTACGATTTTTGCGTCTTTGCGAGATTTATTCACTGTAGCATTATATACTCTCCCTTAATTAATGACATTGCGCTTCGGATAATGTCATTAAGTTAAGTTTTTAAAAAATAAAATTATTGCAAATCAAATCCGTTTTTATCCGCGTTTTTACGAAGTAAATATGTTTTATCCGCGTCAAAATTAGACGCTGATTTTACTGATTCGCTAAAGCGAAAACGCTGATAAAAACGGATTTTTCTAATTACTTTCCTGATTAAACTTTTAAGTAATTGAAAAGATTTTGTTTCACACAGATTTAGCAGATCTACGCCGATTTAATTTTAATAATAATCGGCTTAAATCTTTTTAAATCTGCGTTAAAAATCTCAATACTTTAGGACTATGTGAAAGAAACTTGTTTCTCTTTTCGACAACTTTTTTCTATATAACCTATGTTTCTCTGTGTTTAATTTTTTTTAAAAGATTTTATTTTAATTCAAATTTACTGGTAAGTCCTTCATTAGAATTCCATCCAACCATTATATTGAAAAAGCCAGGCTCTGTTAAAAATTTGCCTTCATTGTCATAAAAACCAAGTTCCTTTTCTGTCAATGTAAATTGAATGGTTTTAGTTTCTCCCTTTTTTAATGCAACAAGTTCAAAACCTTTTAATTCTTTTACGGGTCTTACAATACTCGCAACAGCGTCATTTATATACAACTGAACTACTTCTTTACCATCATAATTTCCAGAGTTGGTAACGTCAACACTTACTTGGATTTTTTCTCCTTTTGCAAAAGTTGTTTTGTTGATTTTTAGATTTTTATAATCGAATTTCGTGTAGCTCAAACCAAAACCAAACGGGAACTGAGGCGTTTTCTCCACATCCATATAATGCGACCAGAAAACGTTTTTATCACTGTCAATTGGTCTTCCTGTGTTGTATTTGTTGTAATAAATAGGAACCTGACCCACATTTCTTGGGAAAGAGATTGGCAATTTTCCACTTGGGTTGTAGTCGCCGTATAAAACCTGAGCTACTGCATTTCCGGTTTGGGTTCCTAATTGCCATGCTTCTACAATTGTTGGGATATTTTCTGCAGCCCACGGAATACTCAACGGACGACCATTATTTAAAACCAAAACAATATTTGGATTCACTTTATAAATTTCCTCTAATAATTCCTGCTGTAATCCCGGTAAGTTCAAATCGGTTCTGCTTCTGGCTTCTCCGCTTTGAAATCCGTATTCTCCCAGAACCATCACGACAACATCTGCATTTTTTGCGGCTTTTTTGGCAGCTTCAAAACCGGATCTGTCTGTTGTATTAAAAACTGTTTCTGTTAAAAAAGTAGCTTTTTGCGAAAGTAAATCTGTCCCTTTTTCAAAAACCAATTGATTGTCTTTGTATTGCTGCATTCCTTCTAAAACCGAAATGGCAGTATTGTCATCTGCTGCAATTCTCCAGCTTCCCAACGGACTGTTTTTATCGTTTGCCAAAGCGCCAATCAGAGCGATTTTTTGTCCGGATTTTTTTAGCGGAAGCAAGTTTTTGTCATTCTTTAATAATACGATCGATTTTTTCGCCATATCCAGAACGCCTTCATTATTGGCTTTACTGCCAACAACTTCTTTTTCGCGCTTTTCGTCGCAATATCTGTACGGATCATCAAACAAACCCAATTCAAATTTCACGCGTAGAATTCTGCGAACGGCATCATCAACCAAGGATTCTTTTACTTTTCCTTCTTTTACCAAACCAACTAATTTTGCCACATACAAATACGATTCCATATCCATATCAGAACCTGCAATAACCGCTTTTGCAGTTGCATCTGCTTCATCTTTGGCATAACCGTGCGCGATCATTTCGCGAATCGAAGCATAATCAGAAATTACAAAACCGTCAAACTTCCATTTTCCTTTCAGGATATCTCTTTGCAAAAATGCATTTCCCGTTGCCGGAACGCCATTTAAGGTATTAAAGGAATTCATAAAAGTACGAACTCCCGCTTGTACAGTGGCTTCAAAAGGAGGTAAAACAGAGTTGTATAATTTAGAATTACTAATATCTACCATATTATATTCTAATCCTGCTTCGACAAAACCGTATGCTGCAAAGTGTTTGGCACATGCTGCAATAGTATTTACTTTAGCCAAATCTGCAACAGTTTCTCCCTGAAAACCTTTTATTCTTGCATAACCTATTTTACTTCCAAGATAAGGATCTTCACCCGCACCTTCCATCACACGTCCCCAACGAGCATCATTTGTAATATCGACATTGGGTGCAAAAGTCCAGTTAATACCAGATGCCGAAGCTTCATCTGCAGCAATCGCAGCCGATTTTTTTATCGCTTCCAAATCCCAACTGGCCGCTTCTGCCAACGGAATCGGACTTAACGTTTTATAACCGTGAATTACATCAAAACCTATAATCAACGGGATTCCCAATCGGGTTTCTTCTACCGCAATTTTCTGTACCGTTCGAACTTCTTTTACTCCACGAACTGTAAGCATCGAACCTACCCAGCCTTTTCGTAAATGTTCGTATTTCAGTTCAGCACTTCCTCCTTTTGGAGCCGGTCCCGTTACATCCCAAAATCCGTTGTATTGATTCATTTGTCCCACTTTTTCCTCCAGAGTCATTTCTTTCATCAAAAGTGTAATGCGCTCTTCAACAGGTTTCTTTGTGTCCATATATTTTTTGGTCTGAGCATATCCGTTTGTAAAAACGATAAGCAGTAAAAAGGAATATTTTTTAATTTGTTTTTTCATCATTGTGGTTTAATTTTAGTACAGAGGTTTAGAAATTAGTTAGAAATAATACATTAGTTTTTTGTCATGATCTATTCTGAATACTAACTTTAAAAGTTATATTCCAGTAATTTTTTAGAATTCAGGATTGTAAATGTAGTTTTCCAGTGACAAAAGGAGTAGTAAATTTGAAGCATTATATAAAACAAATGATGTATTTATATAACCCAATAAATCAAACTGATTACTTCTACTAAAAAAACGAAGAATGTTTCCGGATTAGTTCTTTTTATAAAACCGCTCTGCAATTCGAGAAAAGGAATTTAAAATTAAATTGAAAATACGATTAGTTATTTACTTTACTATTAAGCTCAACCTATTCAACTCCTCATCTCGAAACAATTACTAAATTATCTCAGTACTATTTTTATAAGTATCTTTTTATAATACTTATTTTTCGCATGCAAATACTTGTAATCCAACTGGCGGCCAAAGAAAACAAAAATACTATCCAGAATTTCCATAATGCATGTAATTCGTATTTCAATAAAAAAAACTGTCCCCAAAGCACAAAAAAGTAATGAAGAAGATAAATTAAGTAAGCATTTTCAGCTAATGAATTCCATAATCTGTAACTATGTTTTACAATAGTTCTAAAAAAACCAATACAAGCCATGCAAGAAGCGGTACAGGAACCCACATACAAGGTGTAATAAATCATCCATGCCACAAATTCAGGCATGATTCCATTATCTACAAATTGGCCCAGAATATCCGTTCTGTTATGGTACGTTACTGCACTATAAAAAACAAGAGACGCAATAAACCAGTACTTCCATTGAAGAACAAAACGCGAATTGGATGAAAAAATATGACGATCAAAATCACTGTTACCGACCACAGCACCTAATAAAAAATACCCAAAATAGGCAACTAATCTACTCAGCTGGAAATCAAGCGGTCCAAAAGACACCCACTTTCCAGCTCCAATGCAATACGCTATGGGTACATACAGAATAAAAGTGAGACCAAATAAAACCGCAAAAACAGCTACAGGACGATTAGTGAAAAACGAGATTTTATCAGAACATCTATTTAATTTTTCTTTTATAAAAGGATATACAACTCCTAGAATTAAATTAAAGAAAAAAAGTACTCCTATAAACCAAGGCGGACCCGGAGGCCAATTTTCAATGGTAAAAAAATCAATTACATAATCTGCAATAGTAGTACTTTGGTGCGCTACATAATAAGCCGGAAAATAAGACAAAAGCATTAAAAATGTACCTAAAAAAAGAAACGGAATAAAGAGCCGTTTAATTCTGTCCCTAACAAAATATGTGGTCCCCTTTTTCTCTATGCTTTTTACCAAAAAAAGACCGCCAATAAAAAACATAAGGAACATAAAGAAAATATCGTTATAATTCTCGAATATATCCATCCCAATCCATCTGTTATGATCTACAATTGGGGCTGTAGAATTGATGTAAGCACTGCTGTCAAACCAGGCAAAAGTTGTATAGGCTAACGAGCTATGATGAGCTACCACCAATACGGTAATGAATGATTTTAAATAATCCAGCCAGAGTGTCCGGGAATTTTGCAATTTTGATGTCATAATAGTCAATAAATAAGGTTTTATTATCATAGACGAATTTTAAAATTAAAACGTTGCATCATAACCTTAAAAAAAACATCAACTGCGGCAAACTTCCCAATCACTTCGGTACTTATTTTAGCTATCTAATTAATTGATGGTGTTATAATGCGGTAGTTTCCGCTAAGATGCATGAGACTAAAAAGATACATCAGACCATCGTAGTAAGGGTCAAAATAACCATCCTCATAAGGTTCGAGTTTGGCGTTCCAGACAGCATGAACAAAATCTATACTTTCTTTATCAGGATTAACGAGTGACGCGGTAGCAGAAGTTCCTATTAATCCTATCGAGTGTCTGAGTTTTTTAACCGGACCGGCCTGAAGAATAAAATCTGGCGTAGAACCGTCGAGATTGTATTGATCTACGTACGTTTCCATTCCTTTCGATCTCAGGAAATTTTGAAATCGTTTAGCATAATCTTCCTGCCATTTTTTATCTTTTCCGTACCAGGTATAATCCATTGCAATATTCATAGGAACACGCCAGGAATCGTAACGAAATCCTCCAGGCATCCAGGGTGTAGGATGCGGTTCTCCTGTAAATTCGGTGTAATCTGAGGTCAGTCCTGTTACAGGATGACAGGCTTTATGCAAAAATTTACGGGAAACATCTGCACATTCTTTATAAAACTGCTCATGGCCATCTTTAGCATATAAAGCCCATATTTCATAAAATGCAGGAACATGATACGAAGGGTCTGTCCAATTGTATCCTCCTCCTTCCGGCACGAAAGATATTTGCTTGTGCTCTGTGTTTATAATATTATGAATGTTACCGGTACCGTCTTTTTTCCACATGGCATCCAATATTCTTCTGGCTTCATTGTAGTAATGAATTCCGGTAGCATTGCCCCATTTGTTAGAAGCAAAAAGCAAACTGGTAATGTAATACAATTCTCCATCTGAGGCAGAACCTGCTGAGTTTTGTTTTTTTGTTTGAGGATTTACACTCCAAGCAAAATACCCTTCTCTTGGTCCGTCCTGATGCTGCATATATTTTACAGACCATCGCCAGATGCGATCGAAAACTTCCTTCTTATCGAGTTGAACCGCGACCATCATTCCGTAAGACATTCCCTCGGTACGGGCGTCGTTATTCTTTACATCAGAAACATATCCTAATGCATCGCCTTCTTCAAAATAAACTTTATTAGGTCCTTCAAAAATATCATAATAAGCTTTCGCTAATTTCTTATCTATATCGGCTTGGCTGTAACCCGCTGCTGCAAAAAGATTGCGGTATTCCGGCTTTTGGGATTCTGATTTTTGTATTCTTCCCGTTTTTTGGCTAAATGACATAATAGGAACAATTAAAACAAAAAGAAGTATCAAAACCCGAATTCTAACTTTGTATTGACTTGTAAAACATTTATTCATAACCATATTTCTCTTTTTTATATTTGGTTTAATTTATCGTTACTGAAGTACTACGATTTGAATCCTATTTTAATTCAATTCTATCAATTCGTTTTCTCGTCACTTAGAATTTATGACTCATACTTTGGTGCATGGATTGAAGTAACCTAAAAGTTAAAAAATACTATTATATTTTTTGAACTTTGAACAGATCATTATTACCTATTATTTTCTCTACTGGCAAAACGGTAGACTTACATAATTTTAAAATAAAAAAAAGCCGAAAGGGGCTTAACTTCCGGCTTTTAATTAAAAAACTAACACTAACCATCAGTGTATTGTAATAAATTATACTTATAAATTAATTTCAAGAACAAATTTGTCATTGTGATTATTAATAAGTGTATGTATTACAAATATAAACAAAATTGTAAATACACAATCGGTTGTTTAACTTTTTTTTACTTTAAAAATAAATCATAATAAAAAGAAATATCACCCTATTTTATATCTGAAAATAAATTAGAGTGAATTATTTTAAATCGAAATCTATAAGTTTCAGAAAAGCTAATCCAAAAAATTACAACAGATCGAAAAATGAAATAATTGTATCTTCTGCAATAATTACAAGTATATCTTTCAAAAAAGCAACCAATAAAAAAGTAGCGTTTCTTTTAATACAAATAAAACTTCTTTTTTAGCTGTTGCAGAAACAAAAATAATGCTTCAAATATGCTATTAATAGCTTCAAAATTGACAATCTTTATTTCAACTTTCCAGTTATTTTTACGTCTAAGATTTTTATTAAATTATAGAAGCAAAAAGAAGTATTCGCTTTTGATAAAAGTATTCTATAACATAATTCTCAACAAGCGAAATGGTGAAAAGCAAAAAAAGAACAGCAGCTATAGTGATTCGTAATACATCGCAAAAGCTTTCTATACTAGAAAAAATAGGTTATGGTTTAGGTGATTTTGCTGCGAACTTAATTTTTCAGACTTTGCTGACTTTCCTTGCTTTTTTTTACACTGATGTTTATAAAATTCCTGCCGGCACCGCAAGCATAATTATCTTTACAGGCGGTTTTATTGGCGCTTTTTTTAATATCATTATGGGCGTAATTGCGGATCGAACCCAAACGCAATGGGGAAAATTCAGACCGTGGATATTATGGACGGCCTTGCCCTTTGGAATTGCGGCTGTTCTATCTTTTTTAACTCCAAATTTTAGCGAAAACGGCAAAATAATCTACACCTTGCTGACTTACTTTTTTCTGATGTTAATTTATTCAGCAAGCAATTTACCCTATGTTGCTTTAAGTGGTGTTTTAACGGGCGACATGAAAGAAAGGAACAGTCTTTCCTCCTATCGCTTTGTAGCTGTAATGATTGCCCAATTTATCATTCAGTCGCTTTTATTACCATTGGTTTCTATACTGGGACATGGCGATAAAGCAGTTGGATTTCAAAATACAATGATCTTATTTGCTATTACAGGAGTTATTTGCTTATTGATTACTTTTTTTACTACCAAAGAAAGAATTATACCTGCAAAGAATCAGGAATCTTCCATTAAACAGGATTTTATTGATTTATCAAAAAACGGACCCTGGATTGTTATGTTACTGGTTACCGTTCTGGTATTTATAACCTTGTCTTTAAAAGGTGGCATGTATGTTTTTTACTTTAAATATTATTTAGATCCTGTTGCACAAAGTATTTTTTTGAATGACATTGGGTTTAATGCCTTTATTGACGACCTTAATAATTTATTGACGGGAATGGGATTTGTTAATTTTCAGTGGCCAAAAGATGCGGCTACTTCTGCATTTAGTCTTTTTAATGCCGGAGGAATTATTTTTATGATTTTTGGCATTATGTTTTCAAAGCTTCTGGCAGATTCTTTTGGTAAAAGAAATATTTATATCGCTTTTATTTTTTTATCTGCTCTGAGTCTTTTGTTATTTAATTTCTATAATAGAACGGCTATTGCAATGGTTTTTTTGACCCAATTGGCACATGGCTTTATTTACGGAATAACAATTCCTTTATTGTGGACCATGATTGCTGATGTGGCCGATTACAGTGAATGGATAAACAACCGAAGAGCGACTGCAACTGTTTTTTCGGTAATGATTTTCGGGCTAAAAATTGGCATAAGTATTGGCGGCGCATTAGGTGCGGCTTTTTTATCTAAATACGGTTACATAGCCGAAGAAGTCAATCAGATACCGGCGGCAGTAGAAGGTATTAAACTTTCAGTAAGTATCTATCCTGGCTTTATTTTCATTTTGAGTGCGGTCTTATTGTGTTTTTACAACATAGATAAAAAAACGGAAATCCAGATTGAAACAGATTTAAAAGAAAGAAGAGAATGCTAAAAATATTTGTCTTTTCTGATTCCCTTTATCAGGGCAAAAATCACTTTTATAAACCTCATCTTAGGCATTTTAAATAAGCATTATACGCAAGTGTTATAATTCTATTTAACTCTTTTTTTACATAAAATGAAGCACATAGTTTGTTCTATATTGCTGTTTAATTGAGAACATACCATAATCAAAACAGTTATAGCACTCTTTTTGACTACTCCTTAATTAAAGTTTCATTCCCACAGATACATTTAGTCTATAAAAAGATTGTAAAGCAGAAAAAAGCGGTACATATAAAACAACAAACAGCGCATTAAAAAATGCGCTGTTTGCCAAATACTAACTCAACTCAAACTACCAAAATTTGTCTTTTTAGTAACCAGGATTATTATCACTTGGTTTTATATTAGGATTTGAAGATGTTTCTCTGTTTGGTATTGGCCATAATTCATTTTTTCCAGCCTGAAAACCAGTACCAGCTAATTCTGTACTCGCAATACCCCATCTTATAATATCATCAAATCGGCTTTGTTCACCGGCAAACTCTACTTTGCGTTCATGAATAATTGCTTTAAAAACATCGTCTTTTGTTGCAGCAATTGTAGTGGTTAAACCTGCTCTGTCTCTAACTTCTTTGATATACGCTATGGCAGTTGTTTGAGAACCTCCATCTCTTTGGTTTTCACATTCTGCTTTCATAAGCAGTATATCTGAATAACGCATAACTTTGAAATTTATACTGGACTGCGTCGCTTCATCTGCTTTTTTGTAATAGTTTTGGTATTTTTTCCAGCCTGCATTTCTAAGACCTGCTGAGGTATTAAAGTTTTGCGCTGTCATAGTAGCTTTTCCGTTTAAATATTTTGAGCCCGGTACATAAAAGGTGTCTCCAAAACGCAAATCTCCTGCCTCAAAAGAATTTAAAAGATTGTCTGGCGGATAAACATTATACCAACTTAAATTACCATATTCCTGACCTCTAAGAGTCGACTCAGCAAAACCAGTTCCGCCGCTGTTACCGGCATCATCCCATTTATTACCTGTTCCGTTATTTTCATTAAATTCAATTTCAAAAATGGATTCTTTACCATGTTCGGTTTCCTCCATAAAGTTATTATAGAAATTGCCTTTGTCTTCAAGACTAAATCCTGTAACCCCATTAAATGCAACTAAAGCTTCATCATACTTTTTTTGGTATAATAGTATTTTACCCAAGTATGCGTAAGCGGCTTCTTTGGTAGCACGACCTGTTACTTCGACGCTTTTTGATAATAAATTTTGAGAAGCAAATTCCATGTCTGTTCTAATCAAGTCATAAACTTCTGCTTTAGGACTTCTTGCAACACCTATGATAGTTCCTGTTTTATAAATTGGTAAATCACCAAAACGTTTCACTAAAAGAAAATAATAATAGGCTCTTAAAAAGTGGGCTTCGCCTAAAAATTTATTTTTTTGTTCTTGTGATAAAATAAGAGTTGGTAAAGCATTAATTTTTGCTTCATTATCTAAAACAAAATTAGCTCTGGATATACCTAAATAACAGGATTCCCAATAATACTGAATAATATCGTTTCCTGCATTAAAAGAAAAATCCTGAAAAGGTTTTTTATTTCCTTCTAATTGTGGGTTTCCTGCAGCATCCTGCCCCATTAGATCCATTGCAAAGGCAAAATTTCTGGCATATAATCCTCTTGTCTGCAAATTGGCATAGGCAGCATTTACAGAAGATTCGACCTGCGCTGCTGTCGTAAAGAAAGTGTCCGGCGATAGCGTGTTTGGGTTTGTCAATTCTAAATCTGCGGTGTCACATGAATTTAGGGTTAAAATTCCCAACGTTACTGCAACTATATATTTTATTTTTTTCATCATCTTATAAATTAAAATTTAACATCAAGTCCAAAAATTACTGATTTAGGCTGTGGGTATCTTCCCAAGTCAATACCTGCAGAATTGGCATTACCATCTGTACGGGCAATTTCAGGATCTAAACCGGAATATTTCGTAATCGTAATAAGGTTTTGTCCGCTTACATAGAATCTTATATTAGAAAAATAACTGCCAAACGTTTCTCCAGAAAGCGTATATCCTAAAGTAACATTTTTCAATCGGGTATAAGAACCATCTTCTATATAACGCTGATTAGCTGAAGACCAGTTTATATCTGCACCCTGAGCTCTTGGTAAAGTAGCTGATGGATTCGTAACAACACCGTTTACAACATTTGCTCTGCCTAAAACGTCCGTACTGGCATTAAACAAACGATTCATTCCTGTTAAATCAAAAGTATTTGCATTATAAATATCATTCCCTTGAACTCCTGTAATGAAACAGTTAAAATCGAACTTTTTATACGCTGCTGTAAGGTTTAAACCGTATGTAAAATCCGGATAAGGATTTCCAATATTTGTTTTATCATTTGAATTAATGATTTTGTTACCGTCACGATCTATAATTCTAATATCACCCGGTTTTATGATCGTTTGCCCTGGTCCAAAAACAGCGTCTACTTCTGCTTGATTTTGATAAATTCCATTGGTTTCATAACCGTAAAAGTAGAATAATGGCTGGCCTACTTCCAGTCTTGAGAAATTTTCTAAACCAGCTCTTGCCGATGGGCCGCCCAATACGCTGGTAAGTCCCGGCGCTAAACCTGTCACTTCATTTTTACTTGTTCCTAGATTAGCTAAGGCTGACCATGTAAAATCTCCTTTTCGATCATTATAACCTAATGATATTTCGTAACCTGATACTTTTACATCGGCAACATTTTGAAGTTGAGTTCCTCCGCCGGCAGATCCTACAGAAGCTGCTAATGGAACAGCAAAAAGAATGTCACTGCTTTTATTGTTGAAATACTCAACAGATCCTGTAAATTTTTCATCAAAGAAACCAAAATCCAAACCTATATTTCTGTCTTTTTTAGACTCCCATTTCAAGTCAGGATTAGAAGCTACTCCACTGGAAACTCCTTGTGCATTTCCTCCATTAATAGGATAATTGTAATCAGCAAGTAATGTAGCAGCATACTGATAATTGTCTATTCTGTCATTTCCTGTTGTTCCCGTACTTGCTCTAAGTTTTAAGGTACTAAAAACAGAATTTGCCATAAAACTTTCTTTGGCTATATTCCAACCCAAAGCAAATGAGTAGAAATTACCCCAGCGATTATTAGCTCCAAAGCGTGAAGAAGCATCCCTACGGCCAGAAGCAGCGAAGATGTATTTATCATCATAATCGTAGTTGATACGGGCAATATATCCAATATTTTTCTCTACATAATTAGCAGAGCTTAAATTTCCCTCATTATATCTCAGCTGATCTATATCATTTGAAATATTATAACGGCTTCCTGCGATTAAATTTTGTGATTTTCCGTCAATTTTCGTTATAACACCTAAAACTTCAATGTTGTGTTTGGCAGCAATAGTCGTTTTATAGGTTAAACTATTATCAAAAACAATGGTTTGTCCCTGAGTGTTTGTTTCATTTGTGGTAGAAAATGCCTGATTATGAGCAGAACCATCACTGTAGCTGGGAACAAAAGTATGATCTTTACCAGTATAGTAATCTAATGAAACTTGTGATCTGAATTTTAAGCCCTTAAAGATTTCCAATTCAGCGTAGATATTTCCTATTATAGATAAATTATTAATTTTTTGATAGCCTAAATTTGCCACACGTACAGGATTCTCGGCATCATTACCGTCTATAGCACTAGGTCCCTGATAGCCGCCTACACTTGTTTCACTATTATTATAAATAGGTAAGTAAGGTGCCATTTTAATAGCGTGTTCCAATAATGTTCTTCCTCCTGCACTACGCTCCGGATTGATTGTACTAAAAGAAATCCCGATGTTACTGCCTACTTTAAGTTTTCCAATATCCTGTGTGTTATTGGCTCTAAAAGAGTAACGCTCAAACCCAGTATTAATAACGGCTCCTTCCTGTTTTAAATATTCAGCAGAATAGCGGGAAGTAGATGTTTCTGTACCATTTGAGAAACTTAAATTATAATCCTGCATCACACCGCTTTGAAAAATCTGATCCTGCCAATTGGTATTTATATTTCCAAACTCAGCAGCTCTTGCCGTCAAATCACTACCCAGATCTTTAGCGTATTGAAGATATTGTTGTGTATTTAAAACATCATATCTTTTTGTAATAGTCTGAAAACCGGCGTAAGTACTAAAATTCAATTGGCCCGGTCCTTTTTTTCCTTTTTTAGTAGTAACCATAATTACTCCATTAAAAGCTTTTGAACCATATAAAGCTGTTGTCGAAGCATCTTTTAGAACCGACATCGATTCTATGTCATTAGGGCTTAATCCTGATAAGTTTCCTGTTAGAACACCATCAATTACATATAATGGAGCACTATTTCCCATGGTGGCCAAACCTCTAATGGTCACTGTAGGATTAGAACCAGGAGCACCATTTACAACGGTAACACCTGCAGCCCTACCCTGTAAAGCTGACTCTGCATTAGTAATAGGCACGGCCACAATATCTTTTGAACTTACTGTCGAAATGGCTCCGGTAACTTTAGTTCTCTTTTGACTACCGTAACCTACTATCACTTCATTTAAGTTTTGTGTCGATAGTGCTAATACAACATCAATTCTGGTTCTCGTACCCACTGTTATGGTTTGCGAAATCAAGCCTACAAAGGAATAAGTGATCTTATCTGTAGGGTTCACGTCACTTAAGGAGTATTTACCATCAAAATCTGTTGATGCGCTATTTTTTGATCCCTCTACATTCACACTGGCTCCAGGCAAAGGAAATCCTGAAGGATCGGTAATTATCCCCTGTACCGTCTTTGATTGTGCAATCAAATTCTGACTGCCGATTATTAGCAATGTGATTATTGCAATTCTAAATTTTAAAATCATTTTTAGTGGTTTTTTTGATTAGTTTAAATAGTTGTTTGGTTGTAAAGTTTATTTATTGTTTTGATCATCAAATTAGCTTGTAACTATTTTCGATCCTTTAATTGAATAAAAAAAAGTCTTACAATAAATAATTCTTGATTTCATTTCATACTGTAATTTTTTAAAAAATGTTAATACTTACTTCTTTGAATATTTGGTTTTATTAGAACCCAAAAATATAAGGTTAACATAAATTTCACATATTAAAAATGTTGCAAAAACTATCAAATTTGTAGCACGAAACCTTCAAAAAACACACAATGCCCTATTTATCAAATATTTAACTATAAAACAGCAAGAATAAGGTATTCATAATATTGTAATCTTTTTTTTGAGTATGAAATAAAAATTAAACATTATTTAAGTGTTTTTAATAATTATCTAAAATTTATGTTTCATGTTAATTCATTACGTCTTAAACAAATTGATTATAATGCCTGCTCATAAATTGAAATCGGTTTTTTGTTAAAGCAAAAAAGCTGTCTCACAAATAAGTGACACAGCTTCTCATCTTTTTTATCCGGACTTTAATCAAAACGGCAATTAAATATTCAATTTTTTAAATGGTGTTTTGAAACTTTTTTTTACTTCAATACTATTATTGCTTCTTATTGTGTGTTGGCAGATAGCCAAATTTTTCTTTATAACATTTTGTAAAATAAGAAGGGGAACTAAAACCAACCTTGATACTAATCTCAGACATATTATCATTACCCAGCTCTATAAGTTCTTTTGCTTTTTCTAAACGAACATTACGTATAAATTCATTTACTGTTACACCTGTTAATGTTTTTATTTTTCGATACAATTGGCTTCTGCTTAAAAACACTTTTGAGGCCAGAACCTCGACACTCAATTCGTATTCACTAATATTTTGATTGATGTAATTCAGTACATTTTTTATAAATTCATTATCCAGAGTAGTTGTTTTTTCTTTTGCTTTTGGAGTAATTCCGTTGTAAAATTTATTAAACATAATCTGTCTGCTTTTGATAAGCTGAATTAAACTGGAACGCAGAATATCCATATCAAAAGGTTTGCTCAAATAAATATCGGCACCGGAATCAATACCTTCTAACCTGTCCTTAATCAATGCTTTTGCAGACAGCATCATCAACGGAATATGGCTGGTTGTCAAATCTGCTTTAATACTTGCACACAATTCTAAACCATTCATAACCGGCATAATGACATCTGTTAAAATCAAATCAGGCAGTTTTTGCAGCGCTAATTCTAAACCAACCTGACCATTTTCTGCTGTTAAAACTTTGTACTCCTTTTTGAGTTCGTTTTTTAAATAATTTCGTAATTCGGCATTATCTTCAACAATCAAAATGGTGTAAATTCGTTCTTGTTTATCCTGAGCATCTGCTGATGGAATGGCAGTTTCTTCGGCAATGGGTGTGAAACTTATTTTTTTCTCTTTTTTAAATTCCTCCAGCATCACTTCGTTTTCATTAAAGAATTCCTTTCCGAGTGGAAATAGTAATCTAAAAGTGGTACCAAACCCTAATTTACTTTCTACTTCGATCTTTCCTTTATGCAACTCTACAAATCCGCGAACAACCTCCAGTCCGATTCCTGTGCTTCCGTAATACGCTTTATTCAAATTATTAACCTGATAGAAACGGTCAAAAATTTTCTTAATATCTTTTTTATCTAATCCTGAACCTGTGTCTTCAATAATAACTTCAAAACAAGGAGTGGCGTTGGTTGAATTTATCAAAGGAAAATGAACTAATTCTTCGTTAACCAATATTTTTATTATTATTTTTCCATTATCAGGAGTTACTTTAAAGGCATTTGAAATAACGTTAAAAATAATTTTTTCGAACATCTTTGGATCTATCCAATCTTTAAATGTTTTTTTATTGGATTCATAATGCAATTCAATTCCCCGACTTAACGCTTCTTCATCAAAATAACTGGCAATTTCCTTTGTAAAACCAACTAATTCAACAAACTGCACTTTTAGCGGCATTTTATTAAATTGCAGCTGATTGAAGTCCATCAGCTCATTGATTAATCTTGAAAGCCTGTCGGAACTTTTTTGAATAGTCTGTAATTTACTCAACACACTTTGCGGTAAATCCAGGTTATGGTTCTTCATTATATCTCCTAACGGATTTAAAATTAAAGTAAGCGGCGTTCTGAATTCATGCGAGATATTGGTAAAAAATTGTAGTTTTTTATTATTTAATTTTTCAATCTGAATTGCTTTTTTCTGTTCAAATTCTATCATTTGTTTTTGTTTAAAACGATTTTGATAGTATTGGTTGGTAAAATAAATTGCAGCTAATAGTAATAAGGAATAAAATAAATACGCAAAAGGTGTTTTCCACCAGGGCGGCAAAATTTCAATTTGTAATTCCAGCGGATTTTGATTCCAGACTCCATTTTTTTCTGACGCTTTTACCTTAAAAATATACTTTCCCGGCGCTAAGTTTGTATAGGTGGCCGAGCGTTTACTGCCAACATAATTCCATGAATCTTCAAATCCTTCTAAATAATAAGCGAATTCATTTCTGGCTGGAAAAGAATAATTTACAGCAATAAAATCAATTGTAAATACAGACTGATCGTGCTTAAGAATGATCTTTTTTGTCTGCGATATTACTTTTATTAAGGGTGAGTTTTTTTCGAGCGGACCTACTGATTTATTAAAAAGTTTCAGATCTGTTAAGTAAACCGGCAGCTGTTTTTTGCTTTTAACCAAGCTGGCAGGATTAAAATAATTTAAGCCTTCATAACTTCCAAAATATAGCAATCCTTTTTCGTCTTTCAGGACAGCGTTATTATTAAAATCATTTCCCAATAAACCGTCATAGATCGAATAATTAGCGGTAGTATTGTTTTTTAAATCCAGTTTTGTAATTCCTTTTTTTCCGCTTAACCAAATACTCCCGTCATTTGATTCTACAATAGACGATATTGATTTTTCGTTCAGCCCTTTAAAGTTGATATACCATTTTATATTGCCTTTTTTTTTATCATAGCTAAATAATCCGGCTCCATCAGTACCAATCCAAATTTCTTTGTTTTTGGCTTCGTATAAAGTATTAATAGTATGGGTACTTTTATGATTTCTAAGCTTTTCAGACATTTTATCCCTAAAAGAAGTTACTGTAAAAGAAACTAAATCATTTGTATTAACCCTGTACAAACCTGTTGTCGAACCCACCCAAACGGCATCATCTGAATCTACTATTATTTTCCTGATGTCTGAATTTATTATTCCACTGGTGTAAAACGGTTTAGAATTACAATGATGAAATTGACCATCCGATGGAGTATAATAATGCAGTCCTTTTGAAAAAGTTCCAATCCAGATTACACCTCTGGAATCTTCGGCAATACTCATGATATTGTCTGATGCAAAACCGGGAGTGTTTTTTGTGCTATAGTTAATAAATTTATTGCTTCCCTTTTTTAAAACAAAAACCCCTTCATTCCAGCTTGATAACCAAATGTTTTGCTTTTTATCAATAAATACATTCGTTATATTATCATTGGTTAATCCAGAATAAAAACTTCGATCAGATTTGGTAATATGTTTAAAACTTTTAGTAATCGTATTGTAAACATCCACTCCTCCGCCTTCCATAGAAATCCACAACTGATCTTGCTGGTCTTTTGCAATACCGGTAACACAATTGGTTTGTAAAGACTGTAAATTTCCGGGCAAACTTTCGATGATACTTACTTTGCTGTTTATTTTATCAAAAACACCTAAACCTTTATTGTAATAACCCAGCCAAATTCTATTTTCTTTATCTAAAAATAACGACCAGACAGAATTGGAACCTAAACTGCGATTATTGTATTTACTGTTTGCATATTTTTTTTGAACAATACCCTGATCGTTAACAATGATTAAACCATCATTTTCTGTCGCACAAAGAATTGTTTTAGGATCTGTTGCCAATATTGACATGATTCTTTTTCTGGTAATAGGATAGTAAGCGGCTTCTTTCGTTTTAGAATTTAAATCAACCTTTACAAGTCCCTTAAATCCATTGCCAATCCAGAGGTTTTGTGTGCGGTCTATAAACATGGAAATAATATTTAAGGAGAGCTTTTCATTATTTTTTCCAATGTTTACTTTTTTAATCTCATTTTTTATCGGGTCAACTGCTTTTAAACCAAAATTAGTCCCCAGATAAATAGTCCCTTTTTTATCCTTTACCAAACAATTGATCAGGTAATTTTCTGTATTTGAAACATTCGTTTTAATCTTGGTTATTTCGCGGGTTTTAATATTTAATTTCAGCAAATCACTATTAAATGTTCCCAGAAAAAGATTTCCATTATTGTCTTCGATGATACTTTTTACAGAAATTACCGTTTCTTTTTTAATCTTTTTTTGAATATCAATACTTTCAAAGGTATTTAAATTCCTGTTATACAGACATAATCCTTCATCTGTTCCTACCCACAGCCTATTGTGAGTATCTACATAAGTAACATATATAAGATTACTATTGATAGCATTACTAAGTTTAGAGTTTTGCTCATATGCAACATAATTTATCCCATCATATTTAAATAAACCCGCGCCATTAGTCCCAATCCACAAAAACCCGGACTGATCCTGGGTAATGGTATATATACCACTTTTTGAGGTCTCCTTATTTAATAACCGAAATTGATAGTCTTCAAATGTATTTTGAGAAAACAGACTATTAATTGCAAAAAATAAGATAACAAGGGCTCTAAAATATTTTTTTTGGGACATTATAAAATGGTTAGTAAATTAAAATAAATATATGCTCTTTTAACCGAAACTTATCATTTGATTTTCAATGAATAAAACAGATTTTGATTACTTGTTTATTTTTTAATTATAAAGATGAAATCTTATTGTACAAATAGTTTTGTCGTTTTTAAATCTTTTCCATCTGAACTCGTACCGTAATACACTTCATATTGACCCGAAGTTACATTTATTCCTCTCGTACTTTCGTCATAAAATTCAAATGAAGCAGCAGGTAAATCAATAGTGACATCCTGCTTTTCGCCGGCTTTTAAATTGATTCTTTTAAAAGCTTTCAATGTTTTTAAAGGACCATCTTTATCATTCACTTTTCGAACATATACCTGCACAATCTCTGTTCCTTCTCTTTTACTGATGTTCTTTATTGAAAAATTCAATTGTGTATTTTCATTTGATTTTATTTTTGTCTTACTGAGATTTGCCGTACCAATTTGAAACTTTGAATAACTTAAACCAAAACCAAACGGAAACAAAACATTTGTAGTATATCTATACGTACGCCCTTTCATTGAATAATCTTCAAAATCGCCTAAAATGTCTGAATTTTTATAAAAAGAAACCGGCAGTTTTCCCGCAGGGTTATAATCTCCAAACAGCACATCGGCGACAGCCTGACCACCTGATTCGCCCGGATACCACGCTTGCAGAATAGCATCACAACTGGCTGTTTCTGGTGCAAAAGCAATGGCAGAACCGGAGCAGTTTACAAAAACTACTTTTTTACCGGCAGCTTTAAGCTCCTGCAAACATTTTCTCTGAACGGCGGGAAGTTCAATATTGGTTCTGTCGCCCCCTTTAAAACCTGGAAAAGAAACCGGCATCTCCTCCCCTTCAAGAAGTGTAGAAAGTCCGCCCACGAAAATTACAGTATCGATGTCTTTTAATTTTTGAATTAATGCCGCGAAATTGATATCGTGTTCTTTCCCAAAATCAAATTCAAGATTTGCCTGCCAATTGTTGGATTGCGCATATAGAATTTCGATTTTATATTTTTTGCCCGCCTCAACTCCAAAAGCAATTTTTCCGGGAACAGTGCGCCAATTGGTATATTTTGCTATAGATTTTCCATTAACCAATAATTCAAAAGCTCCGGTAGCTCCGGTTTTAAAAACAAGACTATCCTTTTCTTTCGCCAGAAATTCCGTTTCGTATCTGGCAGAAAATCCTTCCAGTTTAACACCCGAAGCAAATTCATGCTGTCCGGCAGTAGTCATTTTTATCGGATTTATAATTTGCTGCGTTGCCACACTATTCCCTTCTCTGTTTGGATTGTTCCAATAAGTGGCTTTCATTCCTTTTTTGCCTTCAAATGAAATCTGGTCAAAATAACTTTGGTTGACTTTATCTTCGACTAAATCGCAGCCTTTGTCGTACACGATTTTATTTTGTGCAACTTTTGATTCTATACCGCTTTTAATAGTGATGGTTTTAACGGGGGTTCCATTGTAATTTCCCCATAACATCGGTTCATTATCTGCATTCGGGCCAATTACTGCCACTTTGTTGATGGCTTTATTTAAAGGCAAAATATTGTTTTTATTTTGTAAAAGAGTCATCGATTTTTGCGCCATTTCGAGCGCTAATTGCTGATGTTTCTTACTGTTAAGTACAGAAGCCGGAATTTGGGCCCACGGTACGATGGCATCATCATCCATTTCGCCCAGATCAAAACGGCCCGTTAAAACACGAAGCAGACTTTTATCAATATCAGATTCTTTAATTAAATCTTTCTCAACGGCTTCCGGAAGGTTTTTAAACGGATATTTCTCCCAAACACATTCAACATCCGTTCCTGCCAAAACGGCTTTTGAGGCAGCGTGTGTTGCATCTGAAGAAACTTTATGCGTGGTATAAAAATCGGTAACAGCACCGCAATCTGAAACTACAAGATATTTAAAACCCCATTCGTCACGCAAAATTCGCTGTAATAAACGTGTGTTACTGCAGCAAGGTTCATCATCCAGACGCTGATACGCACACATCACCTGACGCACATCGGCATCTTGTACCAATGCCTTAAAGGCAGGCAAATAGGTTTCGTATAATTCACGGGGATTTATATTATTCAAATTCAGTTCATGTCGGCTCCATTCCGGACCAGAATGCACGGCAAAATGTTTGGCGCAGGCCAAAAGTTTGCGGTATTTGGCATCGGCAGGACCTTGCAATCCTTTTACCACAGAAATTCCCATTCGGGAAGTTAAATACGGATCTTCTCCATACGTTTCCTGACCGCGTCCCCAACGCGGATCCCTGAAAATATTGACGTTTGGTGTCCAAACCGATAAGCTTAAAAATCGTTTGTTTTCATTGCCGCCCTTAATCCATTGGTTGTATTTTGCACGGGCTTCATCAGAAACTGCATCAAAAACATTATAAACCAACTGATCATCAAAAGAGGCTGCCATACCAATAGGTTCCGGAAAAACGGTAACATTATCATTGTTCGCGTAACCGTGCAGGGCTTCGCTCCACCAATTGAATTTTTTAATGCCAAGTCTGGGTATCGGATCACTCTGGTCGCACATTAACGCCGTTTTTTCTTCAAGCGTTAATCTGGAAATTAAATCTTTTGCACGTTCTGATGAACTAAGAGCAGGATTCTTATAAGAATATTGCTGTGCGTTTACACTAAAAAAAGATAGTAAACTTATAATAAACAAATAACTAATTTTCATGATTATTCTATTTGAGTTAATATATTAATGCGTATTTTATTTTGGTTAAATCGTAAACTAATTAATTCAAGTTGCTAGTTAATAAAGTGTAGTCCCTACGGGCAATGTCATTAAGTTAAGCTTTTTGCATTTTTTTCTCATTTTATGTCATTTCGACGAAGGAGAAATCTCCACAAGTAACTCCGCAACGAGGATCCAATCTTTGTCGAGCTTCTCGCGGAGATTTCTCCTCCGTCGAAATGACAAACAGCACGTTTGAACTTTACTACCAGAAAAAATATCCCTTAGGGATTAAACTTTTTTAGAGCCAGCTTATGTATTGAATTGTTAGTCTGGCAACTTGTATTAATTATTTTTTGAAATTTGAGCTTTAATATGGAAATAATCAAAATCTACATAACCGCCAATATTTTTAGTTGCGTAGTTGAACAAACCAAATCGATATCCCATAAAATGCGGAGGTGTATAAGGCAGTTTTATTGTTTTTCCGATACTAATCCATTTTTTACCGTCTAAACTGTAAAAAAATTGGCCTTCATCTATTTTGTCTTTAAAATTACATTCAGCCCTTAAATAAATTTTATCCTGAGTTAACGGAATACTTTGTATCTCGGCAGGAATGTCTTTAAGCGCTTCTATCATGACGATTTTCTTCGCATTTTTTTCGGCTTTTACGCCAATTAATCCGTACTCTTTTTGCAATAAAGAAAGTCCTGCAAAGTCACCGTCTTTCATTTTAGAAATCTCAATTACAATAGTTCCGGAACTTTGAGGGCCAAAAGTTCTTTGCGTCAATGTATTTTTTGCCTGAACAAAACTGCTGTCAATTCTTCCGGTTTTCAATCTTAAAAAACCTTTTCTTTCTTTTACAGACCAAAGCGAGTTATCCGGATTATGGTTCCATTGCCAGACTAGAGGCAAATTTGGATCATTCTTTTTTCGATCAAAATCATCGGAGTCTACAATACCGGGAATTACACTTTTGTTTGGAGGCAAATCCAGGTATTCCGGTACTTTATTATTTTGGCCTAAAACTGGCCAGTCGTCTTGCCACTTAACCGGAACGAAATAAGGAATACGCCCGACACCGCCAAAATCCCTGAACAGGTACGAAAACCATTTTCCGTCTGGCGTATCTATCAGTCCGCCTTGTGCTACTCCTAAATCCTGCAATCCTACTTTTCCTTCCCACGGACCTGAAATTTGATCTGCCCTGTGTATGATAACCGTTCGCATGCCGTCTTTGGGCCAGACGATATTAAACAAATAATATTTCCCTTTGATCTTAAAAAGCTGTGAACCTTCAGATTGGAGCATAATATTGTTACCGGCGGGAGCACTTGCATTTTCTATTAAGACTTTTTTTGTTTCTTCTTTTACAGCAGACAAATCTGATTGTAATTCGACGATCTGTAATTTTCCTGCTCCCCAAACCATATACACTTTTCCGTCATCATCAAAAAAGATAGAATGATCGTGATAAGAAGAATTCAAAACGTTTTTTTTCCAAGGGCCTTTTTCTATATCTTTTGTAGAAAAAATATAGGTTTTACCCGTCGTTCCGGAGAAAGTACTCACATAATAAATACCATTATGATAATTTAAACTACTCGCCCACGAACCTCTTCCGTAATCATTTTTTCCATTATCCAGATTTAGTTTATCGTTATCATCTTCTAAGGTTTGATAGGCATAATTGACTATTTTCCAATTGACTAAGTCATTTGATTTCATGATGGGAACGCCCGGATTCATGTGCATGGTCGTGCTGCTCATGTAATAAATATCGTTTACACGAATAATAGACATATCAGGAACATCAGCAAAAATGACCGGATTCTGCGCCTTGTTTTGTGCATAATTACATAAGGTAAAAAGCAAAAAAAGACTAAAAAAAGCATTACTGATTTTTATTTTATCTGGCATCATTTATTTACTCTTTTAAAATTCTGAATTGATGAAACTTCGGACTATTGCTTCCGTCATTAGATTTTATGGTAATGTTTACCACTTCAATCTTTTCAATATTTAATCGGATGGTTTTATTTGCTGTAGAAATAATCGAAACCGGTTTTTCATTGATGAGAATCGTGATATTATCCGTTTTAAAATCGGCTGTGCAAATGATATCCAGATATTTTCCGGATTTGTTTTTATTTAATAACTGATAAGAAATATACGATTTGGTACTTCTCCAGGCTTTTGTATCATCATAACCTGAATCACTTTTTTCGCCTTTATAGCCATGATCTACTTCTGACTGCTGCTCACCGCAATTAATTTTATCAACGGTTTTAGCTTCCAGAGCCAATGCCTGTATTTCCTGTTGTTTTAAAAGTGCATGCTTTTCCTGATATTGTTCTTTGGTATAATTTTGAAAATACATTTGATATCGCGCATCATGAATTTCAAAAAAAGGTTGTAATTCCAACGAATCTAAACGGAAATGCAGGTTTCCCAAATCCTTCATTTTTGCGATATACGCTGCTTTGTCTCCAATTATCGCATATGCCTGATCCAACGGATAATATTTACCGGCTGCTACATGTCCCATTCGGCTGTCATCGGCAAATAATCCGTCTAAATCTTTGTTGGATGTTTTGGCAGCCAATACAATAGGTCCGTTTACAAAAGCACTCCAGTTGGAGCCGTCCGGCAAATTTTCTAAATGTGTCGAAGTTTTAAATGTAACCGAAATTTGATCTCCGGATTTCCATTTTCTTGTAATTGTTACATAACTGGAAGGCTTCGCTTCTATTTTCTGAATTTTTCCATTAATCGAAATTTCAAAATCTTCAGCCCATTCCGGATAGCGGATATTCATTGAAAATGTTTTGCTTTTCTTCAGTTTCAAAACAAGATTTGTGCTGTTTTGATAAGGGAATTTTGTGCTTTGTTCGATGTAAAGATCTTTTTCTTTCCAGTCTAAAACAGACGGAATAAAGAGATTTACAAAAACATCATTTTCTGTATGGCTGTAAATTAATTCTCCATATTTCGAATGATTTTCAAGCCCCGAACCCACACAACACCACATGCTCGTTTCCGGCTGGGAATACACGCGATAATGATTCGGTCTGATGGGAGTAAAATACACAAAACCGCCTTTTTCAGGATGCTGGCTCGAAAGAATGTGATTGTAAAGCGTACGCTCGTAAAAATCAAGATAACTTACCTTGTTTTGGTCTAAAAATAAAGCTTTACTCAAACGTTCCATATTATAGGAATTACACGTTTCCGGCCCCTGATTTGATTTTAACATCCCGCTGAAATCTTCGGTTGGATTAAAATGTTCTGCAAAACTATTTCCTCCAAATGCTACGCTGCGTTTTTGGGTTACATTTTCCCAAAAGAACTGCGCGGCATCTGTCATGTCTTTATTTCCGGAAAGTCTGCCGATTTTCTCAAATCCAATTACTTTTGGAATTTGGGTATTGGCATGCAATCCTGTTAATTTGTCTTCTTTTTTTTCCAGCGGATTTAAGATTGCTAAATGCGAAACTTTTTCGGCAGTTTCCAGGTATTTTTTGTTTTTTGTGATGATATATAAATCGGCAAAAGATTCGTTTATACCGCCGTGTTCTGTTTTTAATATATTTTGAATTTGCTCTTCAGAAAGCGGACGAATTAATTCGATAAACCAATCGCCCAGTTGTATCAAAATCTCTTTTGCTTTTTCATTTCCAGTGTAATGATACGTATCGGTTAAACCGGCAAAAAGTTTATGGATATTGTACAGCGGAACCCAAGTATTATTTAATCCGAAATTGCTTCCGTCGATATCACCGTTATGAATGCGGTCCCAAAAAACTTTTCCCTGCGGAATTCCTCCCACATAACCGTTTCCGTTTTTTTGCTGGCATTTCTCCAGTTCTGAGATCATATAATCCAGTCGGTTTTTAACTTCCCTATTTCCGGTAGAAGCATACATCATCGCTAATGCAGAAAGATAATGTCCGGCAATGTGTCCGTCAAGTCCTATACTCTCCCAATTCCCGTAACGTTCTGCTTTAACGGGTATTCCAGAGGCGATAAGGTAAGGTGCTAAAAGGCGGTCTGGATTGAGTTCTAAAATATATTTCAGATCAACATCCTGAGCATTTTTAAACGGACCTTCTTTTAGCCTTACTTCTTTTAAATCAAACAATTGCATTTGTGCTGTTGCAGAAGATGTGATCCACAATCCGAACAAGCAACAGAAGATTTTATATTTTCTAAAAATATTTTTCATAGTATTATTTAATTAAGAAACTGTAGCTTTTACCTTTTTCAGTCTTTATATCATACAAATAAGTTGTGGCAATATCCAATGGTTTTATAGTCGATTTTTCCGCAATAACTGGCTTTTTGACCTCCACAGTTTGGTAAAAAACATTTGAATTAATTCCCGACGCTATTTTTAAATTTTTATTGTCTTTTTTTCTGATTTCATTTGGCGTTCTTAATCTCAAATTTCCGCCAAGATTGGACTGAATTGTTACAGCAATTAATTTTCCGTTTTTCCATTTCACGTTCTTGATTTCAAAACCTCCATGCGCTTTTAGTCCTGAAATTTCGCCATATTCTTTTAAGGCATCCGGCAAAGCGGGAAGCAGATGAATTGCATCATCGGAACTTTGCATCAACATTTCGGTTATTCCGGAGGTACATCCAAAATTGCCATCAATTTGAAAAGGCGGATGTGCATCAAAAAGATTGTTGTAAGTTCCTCCTCCTTCTTTGTTTACACCAAGCGGTGTGAGCTGACTCTGAATCAGGCTGTAAGCGTGGTTGCCGTCCTGCATTTTTGCCCACCAGTTCACCTTCCAGCCCATGCTCCAGCCTGTAGAAATATCGCCTCTTTGAAGCAACGTATTCTTTGCGGCCGCAAAAAGCTCGGGCGTTTTATAAGCAGAAATCTGATTAGAAGGATATAAACCATATAAATGCGAAATATGACGGTGATTGTCTTTGGGATCATCCACATCATCCAGCCATTCCTGAAGCTGATTGTATTGGCCAATTTGCATAGGCGGCAGCATATTTCTTAATACTTTTAAACTGTCTGCATATTGCTTGTTTTTCCCCAATACTTCTGATGCTTTTATAACCGAAGTAAAAACATCAAATACAATTTGATTGTCCATCGTTGAGCCCGCCGTTACTGCAGAACCCTGATGTGCGGCCGGAGCATTTTCAGGTGAATTTCCGGGTGCCACGACCAGCCAGCCACTTGTTGGATCTTTTACTAAAAAATCAGCATAAAAATCAGCAGCTCCTTTTAATGTTTCATATACCGATTCCAGATATTTTTTATCACCCGTATACAAATAATGCTCCCATAAATGCTGACTCAGCCAGCCGCCGCCTGCATTCCATACTCCCCAGGTGGCGCCGTCAACGGCTCCGTTAATTCTCCAAATATCGGTATTGTGATGCGCCATCCAACCGCGGGCACCGTACATTACTTTGGCTGTTTCTTTTCCGGTTTGTGCTAATTCCTGAATCATTTTTAAAAGCGGCTCATGCATTTCAGATAAATTCGTTTTTTCGGCCGGCCAGTAATTCATCTCGGTATTAATGTTGATCGTATATTTACTATCCCAGGCCGGTGTCATACTTTTGTTCCAAATACCCTGAAGATTGGCCGCCTGACCTCTTGGCTGGGAGGAAGAAATCAATAAATAACGTCCGTATTGATAATACAAGGTCACAAAAGAAGGATCTGAAACCTTTCTGAAATTGGCCAGTCTTTCGTCTGTCGGTAATTTTGAGGCTATTGTAGTTCCCAAATCAAGCTGAACTCTTTTAAAATATTTTTGATAAAAAGCGATGTGCGCTTCCTTCATTTTATCATAAGACTTATCAAAAGCCTTATTCAGAAAAGATGTTGCGAGTTCGTTTTCATTGCCGCTGATATCATTATAATTTTTAAAATTGGTGGCAATCGAAACATAAATCAAAACAGAATCGGCATCTTCTATTTGTACAGAATTGCCAGCTGATTTTATATTTCCACCCTGAACTTTAAATTTTGCTATGGCTTTAAATTTTACTTTTCCTTCTACTCCTTCGTGATCGCTTGTGGTGCCCGAAAGTAAAAGTTCATTATTGCCGCTAACGATTATTTCCTTTTTTTTATGTTCCGAAGAAAAAGCTGCTGAAAATGAAACCTTCCCGGGTTTATCGGCCGAAAGTTTAATCACCAAAACGCGATCCGGAAAAGAGGTAAATGCTTCTCTGGTATACGTAATGCCATTTACTTTATAAGTAGTTTTTGCGACGGCTTTTTCAATATCCAGTTCCCTATAATAATCTGTAAAATCTTGCTGATTTAAAAAACTCAATTCTAAATTCCCCACAGGCTGAAAAATTTGCCCATGCGATTTTTTAGTAATGATATTTTCGTTTATTAGCTTTTCGGCTTTTTTGTATTCCTTTCCAAATAGAAGTTTTCTTATTTCACTCAAAGATTCTTTTGCATTCGGATTGTCATTTCGATTCGGGCTTCCGCTCCAGACAGTTGCTTCATTCAATTGAAAAACTTCTTTCTCAACATTTCCATAAACCATAGCTCCCTGAAAACCATTGCCAATGGGCAGGGCATTTTCCCAAACGGCTCCTGCACTACTTTTATACCAAAGCTTTAAATCATCTGTCTGCTGAGCAGATAATGAAACTCCGAAAAACAGCAATATGGGAATTAAATATATTTTCATAAATAATGGGTTCGTATGATTTCAAATGCTATAAAAAACGCTGTTATTATTAAATTTTACTCTGCAATCCTGTCACTTTCCGGCGGCCCCAAATACGAAGGTTTTAATCCTCCGGTATTGATTACAATTTTCTCCAGCACAATTCCCGGATCTAAAACACGAAAACGCAACACATGTTTTCCGGGTTTTAAAATGGTATGTTTAGTACTCGAATGAATCAGATGCTCGGCCTGCCATTTTCCTAATTCGCCACGGTACTGTCCGTTAAAATTTATGGTTTGCGGTTTTTCTTCATCAAAAGAAACTTCATAACGAAGGCCTTTGTTACTGTTAAAATTAAGCGTTGGAGCCAAAAGCAATTCTACATTACATTGTCCGGTTGAAGCAAAATCAATTTCATATTCAACAAAAATATTCTCGTTTTGAGCTGGATACTTATTTTGTGGAAATGTCGTGATCCCGCTTTTTGTTTTTCCAAAATCAGGAATCACTTCCCAGTGAATTGTATTGGAATTATTTACTTTAGAAAAATGTGCTGCTTCAATGGAAACATAACCGTCCTTTTCTGCGAATACTTTTCTTTTAATCTGATCTTTTTCAGAAACATAACTAACTTCCGGCAAAATGTTTTTCGGTGTATCATGCCAAGCCTTATATCCAATTCTCATCTGATCCATAATATGCGTCCATTTTCCGGATGAAATTTCATTGTTATATTTATTTTGAAGAACAGAATCCCTTTCAAAATTTCTTTTTACCTGATCTGCAAAAGCATTGGCTAAACTATTTTTTTCCAAAGCCAGTTTTCTGTTATTCGCCTGTGCAAAATACATTTCATAAAGATTACTGCAGGCATCTATTGGATATAAAACCAACTGAAAATAAGCATCCTGATATTCCTTTGGAATCTCATTGTAAATTCGATAGGCATCAAGTGCCAAATTTTTATACTCATTGACAACCGTTTCAAATTCATTGTAGTTTTCCAGACTGTAGGTATTGCTGTCAAGCATTTCGGGTGTAACTCTTCGGTTGAATTTTGGATACGTATTTAATAATCTTGCGATTTCTTTGGCATGTTTTGTTCCGAATTGATCAGCTGCCCATTTCTCTGTAAATTCAAAAAGATTCTGAGAATTAAACTTCTTTGGATTCCAAGCCATATCTAAAAAGAAACTGATCGGAAATTCCATTGGTTTTAAATCTCCAACATTTACAATCCAGACTTTATCAACGCCATGTTCGTAGCTTAAATTCATTTGTTCCCAAACTCTTTGTATCGGACTAATATTGATCCATTTTGAATTTCTTGGGCCTCCTACATAATCAAAATGATAATACATGCCGTAACCGCCTTTGTGCAATGGTTTTGTCACGTCAGGAAGCTTGCGCACATTTCCCCAATTGTCATCGCAGAAAAGCAAAATAACATCATCCGGAACACGCATTCCCTGATCATAATAATCCTGAACTTCTTTATACAAAGCCCAAACCTGAGGTGTTTTTTCAGGCTTTTTTTTCGTTACATCAGCAATAATTTTACGCTGTTCTTTTACAATATTTTCCAGCAAAGCGATGTTGGTTCCTTCGCTCATGGCTTCGTCACCGTCTCCGCGCATTCCAATAGTAACTAGCTTTTCCCAATTTTTACTGCGTTCTATTCCGCCTTTCCAGAATTCATCAAGAACGGTTTTATTTTTAGCGTAGTCCCAAACATTCGGCAGGCTATTTTTTTTAATATATCGGCGCCAGTCGGTTTGTGCCAAAGCCATTGGTTCGTGGTGCGATGTTCCGATAACAATTCCCATTTCATTCGCTAAAGGTCCGCTGGCAGAATCATCATCATAAAATGCGTTTCCCCACATGGCCGGCCAGATATAATTGGCTTTTAGGCGAAGCAGTAATTCAAAAACTTTCTCATAAAACTTGCTGTTAAATCCGCCAAATGTTGCTTTCGACCAGCCACTTAAGGCAGGTGCTTCATCATTGATAAAAATCCCTCTGTATTTTACCGCAGGTTCTCCATCGCTATAAATTCCTTTTATAAAGTAAAGATTCTCTTTTTTCTCAACAGGCACATCAGCCCAGTAATACCAAGGGGACACGCCAATTTGTTTCGATAATTCGTAAATGCCGTAAATCGTTCCGCGTTTGTCACTTCCGGCAATTATGATCGCTTCTTCAACTCCTTTAAATGGATTTTTAATATTCTGAATACTAAACTTTTCATTTTTACCCTTAAGCTGTTTTCCATCAATTTTTTTTGCTTTAACTAAATCATCAATAACTGAATTGGTTCCAATTGTTCCGATAATAATTAGTGGAGATGATGAGTTTGGTTTCTGATTTAAGATTACTGGTTTTTCTCCCGTAACTTTTTCAAAATCAGTTTGTAAATTATTGATTGCACGTAAAATACCCTCATCTGTTCCGTCACTGACAAGAAAGGATAAGGGTGAAGATTTCTCTTTCAGTACAATAACATTGGCGCTTTTTTGAGTTGTAATAAACGACTGCGCTTTTAAAAAAGTACAACTAAAAACGATAAGAAATGTGAGGATATATTTTGAAAATGTATTCATGAACTTTATTATTATGCAATTCAATTACTATTTTAAAATCTTTATTTCTGCTGAAATAATAACGGTGTAAACATAAACAAATCATGTCTCCAGACTGGCCATGTATGGCCGCCCGGATATTCGCTGTATTTATATTTGACTCCGATCTGGTCGAACTTTTTGATCATTATTTTGCAATTTTCATAAGCGATATCTTCTTTGCCGCCCATAGAAATCCAAAATTCTTTGATGTTCGCATTAATCGTTCCGGCATTATTTTTCATAAACTCGTATTGCGGATCTGATAAAGTCGTATTGTTGGCCCACCAGCCTGAACTGAATACACCTATATAAGAAAACAAGTCAGAATTTTTAACGCCCGCATAAAGTGTTTGCAAACCGCCCATTGATAATCCGGCTAAAGCCCTGTTTTTAGCATCTTTTGCAACTTTAAAATTGCTTTCGACAAAAGGAATTGCTCCGGTTTTTAATTCATTTTCAAAAGCTTTCAATGCATTTTCATTAAAACCTGCCACGCCGCCTGTGTTTCCTATATTGCCGTCGAGCATTGCGATGACCATTGGTTTTGCTTTATTTTCGGCAATTAAATTGTCTAATATTAAATTTGCTTTTCCCTGAGTTGCCCAGCCTGTTTGGTCTTCACCTCCGCCGTGCATAAGATATAAAACCGGATATTTTTCTGTAGCATTTTCATAGCCCGGCGGTGTATAAATATACATTTCGCGCCATGAATTACTTGCTTTTGAAAAGTATTTTTTGATTCTAATATCGCCATGCGGAACGTCTCTTAAAGCATAAAAATCACCTTCCTTATTTGGAATTTCTATACCACTTGCCATACGTCCCATTCCGTAAAATGTCTGACTTGACGGATCTGCGACAGCTACGCCATCAATCAACAGGGAATAATAATTAAATCCTTTGTTGATTACCGCTGTAGTTACTGTCCAATAGCCATCAGAATCTCTGGTCATATCGTATTTTTTGCCCAGATCGATTTGTACTTTTGAAGCTTCAGGAGCGTTAACCTTAAAAATTACTCTGTTATCCGGTAATATTTGTGGATATTTTGCAGTACGAATATTGGTTTGCGCCGGATTTCCTAAAATGGTATAAGCTGCAAAATTGTTTTGATCAACAGGTTTAAATAAGAATTGTGAAAACATATATAATCCGTTTTTCCAGACTTTAAAATCATGAACTCCAGGCTCGATATAATAAATGTGCGGTACATCATTTTTATATAAATAATCGTGTGTTCGTTTACTGTTTTCGATAAGCCAGTCGTTATCTCCGCAGGAAATCCAAAGCAGTTTTAATTTCTTTTTTGCTTCTTCGGGATTGGGAAGTAATTCCTTGGGCATTTTAGTATTTGGAGCTGCTGAAAAAGCGCCAACCCAGGCAAATTTATCTAAATTCCCTAATCCAAAATTTAAAGATTGTCCGCCTCCCATTGATAATCCGGCGATGGCGCGGTGTTCTCTGTCTTTCAAAACCGGGTATTTTTTTTCGATAAACGGAATCAGGTCGTTTAATAAATCTTTTTCGAAAACAGCAAAAGCCTGAACTTTATCGGGTGCCATGATGTTACCGGTTGCGCTGTCATCTTTCATTGCCCTGCCGTTTGGCATGACCACAATCATGGGTTCAATTTTTCCTTCTGCAAAAAGATTGTCTAATATAATTTGCGGATTTCCGCCGTTCAACCATTCTTTTTCATCGCCTCCTATTCCATGTAAAAGATACAAAACAGGATATTTTTTCTTTTTATTGAATCCAGGAGGCGTATAAACGGTTGCTTTTCTTGTTGATCCAACCGTTTTAGATTCATAAGTAATCGTTTCTATTTTTCCTGCCGGAATACTGGCATTTAACACATCAAAACCAAGAGGCGCCTGCACTATAAAAGGAGATTTTCCATCAGCCAATTTATATCCCAATAACGAAAGCATTTTATCGGCATAACGTCTTCCTAAATCTCTGTAACCTGCTGCATTAAAATGCAAAAAGTCAGGTTCTGCCGTACATCCTTTAGATGAAATAACATACGAATTGGGAATCGTTTTGGGCAATGTCGCAATAATTTTATTCATACTGCCACATTTACCGTTCTGGTCTTCGTTTACGGTTTCCCCCGAAAGCAAAGGCACTTTTTTTGGATCCAGATTTAAATCTTTTATCAAATTATCATAAACGATTTTTACTTTTTTCGGCCAAAGTGTATCACCTGTATTCGATTCTCCCTGATGTAATAAAATGCCTTTAATTACTCCTTTTTTCTGCGCTATTTTTGCCAGTTCTACCAATCTTGCATACGGATTTCCGTCGTATTCTTTTAGAATGCCTTTCATCCAGTCTGGCGCTGTTGCTACATATTCTGCTGTTTTATCTTTATCGAAAAGTTCAATTTTACAGCCTCCAACGGCTACATTGATTACGCCCACTTTTATGTTTTTAGGGAGATTGGCTACCAGATTTCTTCCAAAATAATCCACTGGTGTTAGTCCGGTGCTGCAACGGCACAATGGCGGTATGGCAGTATACCAATTTCCTTTTTCACGTTTTAATTCAGGACAATTGACTGCCTGTAAAACCTGAAACCTATCATCGACACCCACTTTGTCCTGCGGTTCTATTTTGGCATATCCTTCCATATTCGACTGGCCAAAACTCAGATATACATGAAAATTAGGATCTTGAGAATACCCTTTTTGTGCTATTGAAAAAAGAATTATAAATGCGAAAAACCTAAGTATTGATTTCATTGTTGATTTGTTTTTATTATCAAAAAATCATTTTAATCGAATTCAAAATATGCAAGCTGTTATTTAAATAAATTGAGATCTACTGTTTCTCCCATCTTCAGATAACCCGCTTCGTTTGGATGCAAAAAATCGCCGTCGTGCAGGTTGGATAAAATTGTTTTTGAACCTTCTTCTGCAACCATTGCTTTATCAAAGTCAATTACAGCATCAAAAGCTTTACTATTTCTGATCCAGGCATTTACAATATCGCGGGCTTCTTGTTTGTGAGGAGCATCATAAAATGATTTGGCAAATGGCAAAATGGTACAGCCGTACACTTTTATTCCTTTTGAATGTGCTTTTTGTATCATCACTTTATAAGCTTCAATAAGTTCCTGCGCTTTTACTGGTACATCTTCGGGATTTTTAATTCCGCCAATATCGTTGATTCCTTCCAGAATTACGAGCCATTTTGTGCCTTTTTGAGATAATACATCTCTTTCAAAACGATCCAGGGCTGTTGGCCCTAATCCGCCTTTAACGACACAATTCCCACCAATTCCCAAGTTCAAAACGCCTATTTTTTCTGTTTTTTTATTGGCAGATAATCGTGCAGATAAAATATCTGTCCAGCGATTTTGTTTATTGGTTCCGGAACCTCGACCGTCTGTAATGGAATTTCCCAAACAAACAATATTCGCAGCCGATTGATCCGCTGTAACATCCAATCCCATAATTGAATACCAGTGATCTGTTTTTATGGCGCCATCAAAAGCTGCGTTTTGAATCTGATTTCCTTCAAGAATGTACGAAGTGGTTCGTGAACCGGGATGTCCGGATGTTTTTTGCGAAGTATTTCCGTAATGAATGGTAATCGCCAAAAGCTGTCCGGGCTGTAATTCAAAATCAAAAGTATCTGAAAAAACATCCTGTTCGGGATTTATGGTGATATCAGATTTCCCGTTAAAACGAAGCTCTTTTTGGGTTTTAGAATCTATACCAGGCGCATTGACAACATTAGCAACACTAACCGATTTTAAAACCGTTGGCTGATCGCTGAAAATATTAGAAAAGCGCAATCTCATACGTTTTCCGCCAATGGAAACCCTGATGATTTGTCGAAGTGTATTTTCTGAAAGTCCCGGAGCAGGTGGCATATTGTTGGGTTCAACCAGCATTTGCGCGCAAGCCCAGGTTCCTACCCAATTCTCGTTTTTGGTTTTGCTTTGCGCCATCACAGATGACTGATTGGACTGACAACCCAAAACCAAAAAGAAGAGCTGCAAAAACAAAAATACTTTTAAATGTGCTTTTTTCATATTTTATTTTTTATTGCGGCTGTGTATTATTTGCAGCCGTTGCGTACAATCCTATCAATGCTCCAGTAAAACCTCCTGCCACATTTGTGGATAGAATATCGCCTGAAACTGGTTCTCCTAAATTTTTAAAATCAGTACTATTTAGCGCATAACTAAATTCGTAACTGTCTCCGGTTGCTTTTACTTGTAATCGTATATTTTTTTTGATATCAATTTTGGCGCTTGCCATTATTTTAGATTGTCCGTTTTCTGTTCTTTCTAATAAAATATAAGTGTCTTTTCCTTTTTTTGTGATTCCAAAAACATAATTAAAATGCTCGTTTTGCAGGCATGTGATTCCTGCCAGATCTTTTTCAGATGCCGGTTTGTATTCTATTGTTGTGGCAAAGGAGAAGGTGTTGTGCATTTGTCGGTAAAAAAGTGTCGACGTAGGTTTCAGTTCTTTTATATTGACTTCGAAAGGATTAATCTGAAGTCCTCTTTTCGTTACTGCAATAAAATTTTCACGCGGGCCTCGAAGTCCGATCCATCGGTAATCTAATTTATCAGAAGTAAAATTTTCGGTAAACGTAAAATTTCCATTTGGGAAGAATCCGTCTTTACCTGTTTTGTTTTCGGTAACACCTTTTGGCATTTTAATTTTTGGTTCTAAAGGCACTAATCCGTTTTCAAAAACCGGAAAAGTTCCAGACCAGTCTACCGGAAGCATAAAAGTTTCGCGTCCTGTATTTACTCTGTCTTTATCATTCGGGCGAACGCCTAAAAATACGCTGTAATATTTATTATCAGGTCCAAGGACTAAATCGGCATGTCCGGCCCAGTCTACTTTGTCTTTTCTGTTTTGCGGAAAATATCTTTGGGTAAGAATCGGGTTGTTTGATGCGGGTTTAAAAGGCCCTTTTGGACTGTCACTGATAAAAATAACCTCACTATGATTTCCGCCAGTACCTCCTTCGGCACACATTAAATAATAATGACCGTCTTTTTTATACAAGTGAGGCGCTTCTATCCAGATTGGTTTTTTCGAAAGATCTACTCCTCCATCTACAATAATTTTATCCGTTCCCGGAATCACCTGATCTTTTTGCAAATCATATTCCCAAACTTTAATAACACGATGACCTTCATATAATTGCTTTCCTTTATCGGGAGCATCATTATGAACGATGTATCCTTTTCCGTTATCATCAAAAAATATACAAGGATCAATTCCGTCAAAACCTAATTTTATTGGGCTTCCCCAGCCTTTCATCGGGTCTTTTGTTTTTACTATAATATTCCCCAATCCTCCTGAAAAGGCGGTTACAATCATATAGAAAGTATCATTATGCGGATTATACGTTATTCCCGGTGCATATACGCCCTGGCTTATACTGGTATCGTGCGGATTAAATTCGGAGACTTTATTTAATACGCCTCCAAGGTCTGTCCAATTTACTAAATCTTTAGAATGAAAAATGGGCACGCCTGGAAACATAGCAAATGAAGAACACACCATAAAATAATCATCACCTTTTCTGGTAATTGCCGGATCCGGATAACATCCTTGTAAAACCGGAGAATAAAATTCATCTGGTTTTAGTGGGTTATTTTTATAAATATTGTCATTTCCCTGATACACAACATTAGAAAACACAGGAGGTTTTTTACTTTGTTTTTTTATTAGGGTATCACCAGCTGCTATTGCTTTAAAACTAAAAAGAAACAGTAACGATAGTAAGAAATTTATTTTTGAAAGCTTCATTTTGTGATTGTTCGTTTATGATTAGTAACTCTTAAAAAAAAGATAGCTTCTATTTAAGAGACTTGTATATTGTAACTTAATTCATAATTTAAAAGCCGAGGGAATTATCCCCCGGCTTCTTACTAAAGCAAATTACACTACCAACTTAAAGGGCTATTCTGTAAAATTAACACTTTTATTACGGTAAAACTTACTTTTAGTATTAATATTAATAGCCTGGATTTTGATAAGCTGTCTTATCAGCTTGTGACATTTCCATTCCATCTATCTGGCCTTGCGGTATTGGGCGCAAGTAATGATGCGGTTCTATAGTTCTTGTAACAACCTGCGGTGTATGATCTCCTATATTTGGCCCGCCAATTGAATATTTACCGGCAAGTTCATTCCATTTTTGCGTTCTCACCAGGTCATACCAACGGTAACCCTCACCGAAATATTCACGGGAACGTTCTGCTAAAATATAATTAATATCAATTACAGCAGGGGTTGTGCTTGTCAGCAAAGCACTATTATCTGCACTCTTTGCAACATTTCCATTATTATCCCAACGCCATTTACCTGCACGCGCTCTAATGACATTTATAAGATCTCTGGCGCTCATAGAACCAGTTGCCCCTTTTACCGCAGCTTCTGCAGCAACAAAATAAAGCTCTGAAAATTTCGCGATAGGAAATGGTCTTGTACTACCTGCGTTAGGCTGTCCCAATCCTCCGGCATTATCTGTACGATATGGTCCTAATTTCCATAAACCTGGATATACCCTTCTGCTTATTCCCAATGGAGAAATTACATAATCAGCTCTTCCGGGTAAAACTCCGGCGCCAATATTGCTGCCGCCGCCTCCAGTGTAATTGATAGCCGTTGCAGGCTCGCTGTTTAGGAAAGTTAAAATAGCATCCCCTGGTTTTACAGGTAATGAATTGGCATTGTAAAGCGTAGCGATATCCGTTAATCCTGTTCCAATTAAATTCCAGTTTCCACGATAAACTGTAGCAAAAGTTCCGTCATATCTTGAATCATTTGTTTTATCTGCAAATGTATTTGTAAAAATTTCAATTGGCGGCGCCATTCTTGTCCATGGGCGACCCAGGAATTGATCTGCGGCTCTCTGCACAGCAGAAACTGCAGCTCCTGCCGCATTTTTACTTCTAAGAGCGGTATAATCCCATGTTCCCATCCATCCGGCAAAATTATCTGGTGAACCTCCGCTGCCATATGTAAGACTTGCGCCATTGTAGTATTCACTTGCCTGAGTATGGTCTGCATAAAGCATCATCTCTTTATTACGGTCATTAGATCCTAAATTCACATCATAATAATAAGGCAGTAAACCGTAAGATCCGGGATTATTAATACCATCAAGAGCGATATTATATGCCTGCTGAAAATACCATTGTGCATTATGTCCGTCAGGATCTGTTCTTGGAGCTTCAGGATAAGTTGGAATATTGTTTGGGTTTTCTAACCACCAGCCATAAGTAAGATAAGCTTTTGCTAATATCAAACGTGCCAAAGTCTTAGTTGCTGTACCAGTTAATCTTGGCGCATCTGGTAATTCATTTACCGCTGCAGTAAGATCCGGAAAGATCGCTTTAGTATACACCTCAGGCACTGTATTTCGCTTTGAAGACCTGGATGGGTTAATGTTAAATTTTAGTTCTCCGCCTCCTAAATCTAAAGGTACTCCTCCAAAATTCTGTACTAATAAAAAGTAATCAAAAGCCCTGAAGAATTTAGATTCAGCAATTAGTTTGCTTGCTACTCCAACCGCTGCACCATTTTCAATAATTCCGCTGGCAGTATTAATATCATTATAGGAATTATTCCATACCACATCGGCTCTGCTGGAAGTAGGATTAATAGCCCCTACTCCAGATAAATCATGATCTTTAAAGTTACCATCTGCCAATTGTCCGTAAGTATATTCATCTGTACCTGTTTGAGTAGAATTGTAATAATATGCCTGTCCGTAAATCCATCGTAAGTGAGCATAATGTGAGGTCAATCCCTGAATTACACCACTTTCAGTTTTAAAATAACCCGGTTCATAAAAATCATGTGGTTTTTCTTCTAAAATATCAGAGCAGCCTGCAAAGGAGAACAAAACTACTGATCCTATAATTAAGTTTTTAAAAATATATCGTTTCATAGTTCTTCTTGATTAAAATGTTAAATTAATTCCTAATAAATAATTTCGGGTTGAAGGTGTATTAGTTCCAATAACCAAAAACCTTTTCGCATATGAATTTACTGCCTGATTTTCGTTTCCGAATGAATTTGTTTCCGGATCCATTCCAGACATTTTATGATAAGGAGAGAATAATACAAAAGGATTTTGTGCCGTGAAATATAGTCTCAGCTTTTCAATTCCTAAACTTCTCATAAACTGCTGATCTAATGTATACCCCAATGTTATTGCTCTGATTTTTACATAAGAAGCATCAAAATAACTCATTGTAGACATGTACTTCGGATTATCTCCGCTTCTGATACCTCTTGGATTAGGAAATTCAGCATCTCTGTTATCCGGTGTCCAGTAATCAACATCAACATTACTTTTTCTACCGTTAAGCTGATTAAGGTAACTTGCGCCTCCATAAAGTGTACTAATTAATACCCCTCCGCTTTTAAAAGCACCAACAGCAGAAAAATCAAAACCTTTATAATTTAAATTAGTATTAAATCCTCCCTGAAAATCCGGATCAGTATCTATTATTTGTCTGTCACTTGCGTTAATGGCACGCGTTGGCGAACCATCAGCATTAAAATCTCCTGTATATTTAACTTTAATAGATCCTACTACAGTTCCTTGTTGATTAATTCCTGTTGGACCTGGCTCGTAAACAGACATATAAGGATCGCCTTCCTGCCAAATACCTACTTTTTGATAATCATAAATAGAATTTATATTGTGTCCAACAAACCATGAGTTACTCTCATCTCTTGATGCTCCTGATGCAAGTTTAACCAACTTATTCTCGTTGGCATATAAGTTAAAACCAACCGACCATCTCAAACCATCCGGATTATCTATAATAACCCCATTTAAAGAAATTTCATACCCTTTATTTTCAGTTTCACCAATGTTTGCAGTATAGGCATTGATACCAGAGGTCACAGGTAAAGCTACTTTTTGTAAAACATCATTTGTATTGGTTTTGTAATATTCAACTGTACCTGATAAACGATTATTAAAGAATCCAAAATCTAATCCGTAATTCCAGGTTGTAGAAAACTCCCATCCTAAATTAGCATTTGGTGCATCCGTAAAATAAACACCTGTTAAATTTGTACCGCCAAAATTATAGGGTCTGGTACTTAAAGCGCCCAAAGTTGAATATGGAGCAATAGCCTGATTAGAGGTTTTTCCGTATCCTGCACGTAATTTAATTAAATTAACCCATGTAAGTTTTTTCATAAATGCTTCGTTAGAAACTGTCCAGCCTGCAGAAACAGCCGGATAAGTAAACCATTTATTGCCGGCAGCAAGTCTTGACGAACCATCTGATCGAATCGTTCCTGAAATAAAATATTTATTATCATAAGAATACATTGCTCTTGCCATATAGGAAGTTAATCCCCATTGTGTGTAATCCTGATCTTCAGGTTTGATAATAATAGGCTCTTCACTTTGTCCTAAGTTGTAAAACTGGAAAGCGTCAGAAGTAACTCCTCTGCGTGATATATCTGATTTATTTCCTGTATACTGTTCATTAGAATATAATCCGACAAAATTCACGGTGTGTTTCTCTGCAAAAGTCCTGTCATATGTGATCAAATTCTCGATAAGCCATTGTGTAGACAATTCATTTCTTATCGATGATTCTGATAGTGTGGCAGCATTAACATCAAATACGCCTTTACCCTCATAATAACCATTATTAGACGTACGCAAATTCAATCCTGTATTCATGCGATATTTTAATCCCTCTACTCCAGGTATTTTTACCTCGGCAAAAATATTATTATAAGTACTAAAAGCTCTGTTTAAGTTAACATACGAGTCGCCGAGATTATTGATTGATTCTCTTGTATAGACCCATTGTTCATCAGGACCCATTCTAACTGTCCTTTTTAATGATCCATCTGCATTGTACGGATTTGCCAACGGGGAAGTTCCCAATATATTTCCTGTACCAATGTTATCACCATTTGTAACAGCGTAGTTACTATTAGTATTAAAACCCAAACGAAATGATTTTCCTATTTGCTGGTCTAAACCTGCTCTAAGAGTAAAACGCTCATAGCTTTGACCAGGTAAAACAGCTTCTTCTTTGTAATAACCTAAACCCGCATTGTACGCACCTCCTTCAGTACCTCCGGTAACACTAACGTCATGACTAATCATTTCGCCGGCACCATAAAGTGCATCCTGCCAGTCCATATTTGTACTTCTTGATTCATCCAGACCATCAACATATAGTGTTGAATAATCGCGAAGGGCAGCAAACTTAGCACCATCCATCATATCGTATTTTCCAAAAACCTGCTTAATACCACTAAACCCATTATAATTAAATGTTGCTTTTTGGTTTTTACGTCCTTTATTACTTGTGATTAATATTACACCATTTGCTCCACGTGATCCATAAATAGCTGTAGCAGAAGCATCCTTCAAAATATCTACCGATTTAATATCAACAGGATTAATATCTCCAATTTGTCCGGCAAACGGAACCCCATCAAGTACAATTAGCGGATCATTGTCTCCTGTAAGAGATCTTGTCCCACGTATACGAATCTGCATCGCAGCTCCTGGTTTAGAAGAAGTCTGTAAAAGCTCCACACCGGCCAATCGACCTTGTAATGCCTGCGTTACGTTAGCAGCCTGAACTTGATTTAATTCGTTTCCTCCAATAGATGCTACGGATCCTGTTACGGCTTCTTTTCTTTGCGTTCCGTACCCAATAACAACTACCTCTTTTAAAATACCTGCATCTTCTTCTAGTTTTACATTAACCTGAGTTTGCCCGTTTAAGGCTATTTCTTTGTTTTTCAAACCTATAAAACTAAAAACAAGAATACCATTAGAAGGTGCATCGATAGAATAAGTACCGTCAAAACTTGTACTTACGCCAGTTTTTGTTCCTTTTAAATTTACATTCGCACCAGGAATTGGACCATTGGCATCTGATACAGTTCCGGTAACTTTTGTCTGCGCACCCGCATGGAGCGAAAGTGCAAACATTAAGATCAAAAAATAAAAGCATTTTTGATGCTTCAATTTACTTGTAACAAAAAAGTTATTCATAAAAATTGATGTTAGATAGTTAAAATTAAATTTTGGTTGAGTTAATAAGTGTATTAGTAACAAATATAAAAAAAATGAAACAATACACAATCGGTTGTTTGTTATTATTTTAAATATTTCATAAAAAAAACAACTTTAAAAAATATTCTGAATAATTATTAACCTAAAATAGTAAACAATATTCATTAACCCAATTCGTTTTAATTGTAATTTTAATAATAGTGAGGTATAATTTACATTTAATTAAAAAAAACATAAAAGTAAAACAGATAACGCTATTTGCTTCGAATTGTGGTTTTTTAAAGTAAAAATATTGTTAAAAAAGAGGAATACGAGATAATAAAGCCCTGTATTTACTATAAACAGCAGTTTAAGCAGGTTTCTTTTCTCAAAAAACAACCAAAAAGATGACAAAAACAATCGGTTGTTATTAAAAATAAAAAAGCTTCTTTCAAATTGGATTTGAAAGAAGCTTTTTAGAAGATTAAAACTGATTTTAAAATCAGCAAAAGTGATGTAGTAAACTAATAATAAGAATATTATAATTGCATTTTTTTGGCATCTTCAATAAATTGATTCAGTCCGATATCAGTTAACGGATGTTTTAAGAGGCCTTTTATTGCAGAAAGAGGCCCGGTCATCACATCTGAACCTATTTTTGCACAATTTACAATATGCATGGTATGCCTGATTGAAGCCGAGAGAATCTGGGTTTTGTATTCATAGTTATCATAAATTTCCCTGATCTCTTCTATTAAATGCATTCCGTCGGTTGAGATATCGTCCAGTCTTCCTAAAAAAGGTGAAACATAAGTTGCACCTGCTTTGGCGGCCAATAAAGCTTGTCCTGCCGAAAAGACCAATGTGACATTGGTTTTGATTCCTTTTGATGAAAAATATTTACAAGCCTTAATTCCATCTGCAATCATTGGTAATTTCACCACAATTTGCGGATGTAACGCAGCAAGCTCTTCTCCTTCTCTTACCATTCCATCAAAATCTGTTGAAACCACTTCTGCCGAAACATCTCCATCTACAATGTTGCAAATATCAAGATAGTGTTTCAAAATATTATCTTTTCCTGTAATGCCTTCTTTCGCCATTAACGACGGATTTGTCGTAACGCCATCTAAAACACCTAATTCCTGTGCTTCTTTAATGTCTTGTAAATTGGCAGTATCTATAAAAAATTTCATTTTTTTGTTTTTAATTTGGTTGGTTAATAAGCATTTTTTTTGTCATTCCCCGGAACGAGGAATGACAATGATAGTGGTTCTTTTGTGGGAAATATTTTCTTATAATTCTTGTCGAAAAGTGTACTATAAAAAGCGAACTGTATGTTAACTTTCTGTAACTATCACATAGCTATTATTAAATATACTGATTGATAATATTCTCAAACAATTCCTGTTTACCACTTTGCAATGCTAACTCACCATTTTGATTTGCGATATCGTACAAATCTTTCAGGTTTAATTTTCCTTCAGCAAAATCTTTCCCTTTTCCTGCATCAAATGAGCTGTATCTTTCTTTTCTCAGTTTTTCGTAAGGAGAAGAAGTAATAATTTTATCTGCAGTCAATAATGCTCTTGCAAAAGTATCTGCACCACCAATATGAGCAAGGAAAACATCTTCAATATCGGTTGAATTTCTTCTGATTTTAGCATCAAAGTTTACTCCGCCGCCTTGTAATCCGCCTGCTTTCAGAAAAACAAGCATTGCTTCTGTAGTTTCCTGAATGTTATTTGGAAATTGGTCTGTATCCCAGCCATTTTGATAATCTCCTCTATTAGCATCTATACTTCCTAACATTCCTGCTTTTGCAGCTACTTCGAGTTCATGCTGAAAAGTATGTTGTGCCAATGTGGCGTGGTTGACTTCGATATTAATTTTAAAATCTTTATCTAGGCCATATTCTTTTAAGAATCCAATTGCTGTTGCCGAGTCAAAATCGTATTGGTGTTTTGATGGTTCCATTGGTTTTGGCTCAATAAAGAAAGTTCCTTTAAAACCTTGTGATCTTGCATAATCTCTTGACATGGTTAAAAATTGTGCCATATGGTCTAATTCTCTTCCCATATCTGTGTTTAGTAAAGACATATAACCTTCACGCCCGCCCCAGAATACGTAGTTTTCTCCATCTAAAGCAATTGTTGCATCCAAAGCCAATTTTACCTGGCCTCCCGCTCTTGCCACTACATTAAAATCAGGATTTGTAGCTGCACCGTTCATAAATCTTGGGTTCGAAAAACAGTTTGAAGTTCCCCAAAGCAACTTAATTCCGGATTCAGCTTTTTTCTGTTTTAGATATTCTGTAATCGTTGCCAAACGTCTTTCTGATTCTGCAAACGTTGGTCCTTCGGCAACTAAATCATAATCGTGAAAACAGAAATAGTCAAATCCCATTTTGCTGATAAATTCAAAAGCAGCATCTGCTTTATCTTTCGCTGCCTGAATTGGATCTGAAGACTGATCCCACGCAAAATTTTGCGTTCCGGGACCAAACGGATCACTTCCTTGTCCGCAGAAGGTATGCCAGTATGCAATAGCAAATCTAAAGTGCTCACGCATTGTTTTTCCGGCAACAACCTGATCCGGATTGTAATATTTAAATGCCAATGGATTATCAGATTCTTTTCCTTCAAATTTAATTGCACCAATACCTTTGTAGTATTCTTTATTTCCTAAAACTATCATTTTTTTATTTTTTATGTGTTAATATAAATTCTAATTCTTGTTTCCATTTTTGATAAGCCTTGTCATAAGGCTCTTTGTTTTTTAATGGTAAAAAAGTCATTACGTGATCATTAGTAGTAATACTTGATCCAAATTTATTGTAATCGCCATCTTTTAAACCTACTGCTCTTGCTGCTCCAACTGCACCTGTTGTGTTGTAAATTTCGATTTCATGACCAATTAATGTTGCCACCGTATTAGAGAAAATCTCAGAACGGAATAAATTATCATTACCGGCTCTAATTACATTTATTGTTGCATTGTCTTCTTTTAAGCATTCCATTCCGTACACAAACGAAAAAGCAATTCCTTCAAGCGAAGCCCTGAATAAATGTGCGCTATTGTGAATATTTAAATTGAGATTTAAAAAGTGTGTTCCAATGTTTTTATTGTTGAACATACGCTCTGCACCATTTCCAAACGGAATTACCACTAATCCATCAGATCCAATACCAATTTTAGAGGCTTTTCGGTTCATGGATTCGTAGGTTTCATCACCAATATTGTTTCGCAGCCAACGGTACTGAATTCCGGCTCCGTTAATATTTAATAATTTTCCTATTCTTGGTGTTTCCAATTCGTAATTAACGTGAACAAAATTGTTTACCCTGTTTGTTTTATTACCTGCAGACATATCGCTTACGGCATAAAAAACGCCTGAAGTTCCGCATGTTGCAGCAACTTCACCAGGATTTAATACATTTAACGACAATGCATTATTAGGCTGATCTCCTGCTCTGTATACCACAGAAATCCCCACAGGAAGTCCTGTTTCTTTTGATGCTTTTTCGTTTAAAACACCTTGATCTGTAAAATTTTCCACAATATCCGGCGTCAATGACTGATCGATTCCGTAATAATCCAACAGCCATCTGGCTACTTTGTTTTCTTTATAATCCCAAAGCATACCTTCGGACAAACCATTTTTTGTTGTTGTAATGGCTCCTGTAAGCTTATACGCGATATAATCTCCCGGCAGCATATATTTATAAACCTGTTTATAAATTTCAGGTTCATTTTCTTTTACCCATTTTAGTTTTGAAGCTGTAAAATTTCCCGGAGAATTCAGTAAATGTTCCGAGCATTTTTCCGCTCCAATTTCGGCGAAAGCCTCATTACCAATTTCAACCGCACGGCTGTCGCACCAAATAATAGAATTTCGGAGTGCATTACCATCCTTATCCACAATAACCAATCCATGCATTTGATAAGATATCCCAATTCCCTGAATTTTAGAAGCTTCGATATTGGCTTCACGAATTGCTCTTTTTGTGGCTACACAAATGTGCTGCCACCACATTTCAGGATCCTGTTCTGCCCAGTCCGGATGCAATGACACAATTTCCATTTCGTTTTGCGGTTCGTGCAAAACGATTATTTTTTTTCCTGTAGCAGCTTCAACCAAGGCAACCTTGACCGAAGAACTTCCAATATCATATCCTATATAATACATACCTTATAATGAATTTCTTAAATTAAATTTGTTGGCACATCATAGTGAACCATCTTATTGTGCGTGATGAAATCCGCCGCTTTTGTTCCTAATGATGCAAAATAGGAATGAAAAATAAAACCTAAATTTACATACATCATTATTTAAAAATTAAAATTAAGCTCTCTTTGCGATAATACTTCCTGCTGTTTTAAATTGATCGTGTAAAATTTGGCAGCCCTGTGCGAAACAGCTTCTTCTTTTTCATTTGAATCGTGCACTAAATCCATTTGCAATATCTTTCGTCTAAAATTAGATTTATTGATTTCGATGCCGAGGATTTCTTCATAAAGATGTATGACTTGCAGTAAAGTAAATTTTTCCGGCAGTAAATTAAATCCAATGGCACTTTTGCAAATATTCTTTCGTAATTCTTTCAAACTATAATCCAGAATTACTTTATGTTTATCGTTTAAACCTGAAATTTCGTTAATACCAATCCATGCAACATTTGGATTAAAAATATCATTTTCGATATCTTCTATATTTTTTTTTACCATCGCATAATATCCTATCGCAATATCTTCCTGAGAGGACGATGAAGACGGATAACCAAAGGCTTTTAATTGCTCCAGAAAGAAATTATCAACGCCTATGTACTTTTTTAAAATATTTTGTGCGGTTCCTGATATTGTATCCCCTTCTTTTATATAATCCTTAGCTAGCTCAAAGTTTAGTTTTCCCTGATTGTCTTTATGTTTAACCAGTAAAACTTTCAGGCTTTCGCCTTCAAAATTAAAGATTACACAATCAATTTCTATTCTGTTTGAAGTATATTGGCTGCTACTATTTTTTATTTTTTCATCTCCCCTTTCCATAGAAAATAAAATTTTAGCGTCTTACTATTATTTTCACAATAAACCGAAATCTTAATCCATCATTCTCCTTATGCCATAAGGGTCTATAGTTACAATTGTACCATCCTCGAGATAATCGATTTTAGTTACCTTCATACTTCTCAAATGCGTAATTCCTTTTGACAAACTCGAATCATGATAAAATAAATACCATTCATCATCTACTTTACAAATAGAATGATGTGAGGTCCATCCTACAACCGGATTTAAAATTCGGCCCTGATAAGTAAACGGTCCATAAGGACTATCTCCTGTCGCGTAACAAATAAAATGAGTATCGCCTGTAGAATATGAAAAATAGTATTTCCCATTATACTTATGTACCCACGAAGCCTCAAAAAAACGTTTTTCATTATTTCCCGCCAATATTACTTTACCATTTTCATCAAAAATTTGGATTTCTTTTGGTTCTTCGGCAAATCCTAACATATCCTGCGTTAATAAGGCTACTATTGGCCCTAAAGCAGGCTCATTATCCGTTGGTTCTTCATAATTTACATCGTATTTATTGTTTCTGTATTTTTGAAGTTGTCCTCCCCAAATACCTCCAAAATAAATATAATGTTCTCCATTATCATCCTCAAAAACAGCAGGATCAATACTATAACTCCCTTTTATAGGCTCGGGCTCCGGTAAAAAAGGTCCAACGGGTGAATCGCTGCTTGCAACTCCAATCTGGAAAATTCCGTCAGCACGTTTCGCAGGAAAATACAAATAAAATTTTCCGTTTTTACAAGCGGCGTCAGGTGCCCACATTTGCTTTTCTGCCCACGGCACATCCTTTACATGCAATGCCACACCATTATCCAAAGTTTCTGAATTGATATTTTCCATTGAAAACACATGATAATCTTCCATACCAAAATGATCTCCGTTATCATTAAACGGAATACCGGCATCTATGTCGTGTGATGGATAAATATAAATTTTACCATTGAATACATGTGCAGACGGATCTGCTGTATAAATATGAGACACCAAAGGCTGTGAAATGGCTTCTTTATTAATTTGCTCGAAATTAATTTCTTCAATACTATCTTCAGGCATAGTCGTTTTTTTTGTTTTATATAAAATAATTAAGTTCTTCTTTCTTTTAAATCTGCCTCTATCTGTACTTCCGTCTTTTTATCAATTTTATAGAAAAACAATAAGGCAACGCCCGTTAAAAAAGGGATTGCAGGAAAAACACTGACCAATAATTTGATTCCGTTTATAGCAAAATCTGTTTGGGTTGGAGAATTTGGCACATAATGAAAATATCCTAAAAACAGGGTTGTCAATGAACCGCCAATACTTAAACCTGCTTTTAAACCTACCATCATAGCCGAAAAAATAATGGCCGTAGCACGACGATTATTCAGCCATTCCGAATAATCGGCAACATCTGCAATCATTGCCCAAAGAAGCGGAATTGTGATTCCGTAGAAAAATCCGTGTAAAATCTGAGAGAAAAAGATAAAGCCAATAGCTTTGGGCGGAAAGAAATAAAAGGCGAGAACAAATAAGGTCGAAATAAATAAAAACAAACCAAATACATTTCTCTTACCGTATTTATCAGCCAAACCTTTAGACAAGGTAATTCCGACGATCATAAAGATAATTCCGCCTGCATTAAACAATCCAAAACCTGCAGAAACGGGATCATTCCCAAAATGATTCAATCCTGTTTTTGACAACACCTCCAAAATGGGCTGTATAAAAAGAGCCAATTGTTCTTTATCTACATAATTTTCAAAATAGTACACATAAGATCCGCCTTTCATCGCCAAAGTAATAAATACTAATGTGGTAAGACTTAGCATGATAACCCAAGGCTTGTTTTTCATTAAATCGCTTAAATCTTCACGCACGCTGGATTTTTGTTCCGGTTTAGGAATAATACGCTCTTTTGTAGTTAAAAAAGTAATGAGCAGCATAATGGTACCAATGATTGCTAAAACGGTCATTACTTTTTCGATACCAATTGCCTTGTCTCCGTTTCCGGCACTTTTGATAATGCCAAGCATGAAAACCTGAACAAAAAATTGTGCAAACATTACCGCTACAAAACGATAAGAGGACAAACTGTTTCTTTCTTTCATATCGCCTGTTATTACTCCGCTTAAAGCCGAATAAGGCAAATTATTACCGGCATAAAAAAGCAGTAATAAGGTATAGGTTACTACGGCATAAATTACTTTTCCGTGGTACGAGAAATTGGGTGTTGTAAATGCCAGTAATGCAATTACACCTAGCGGTATGGCCGTTATTAGTATCCATGGTCTGAATTTTCCCCATCTGGTAATGGTACGGTCGGCGAGTATACCAATAATAGGATTAAAAATAAAAGCTGCAATTAGTCCTACAACAAGCATGATGATAGACGAATGCGTAGGAGATAAACCGTAAATATCTGTATAGAAATACGCCAGATAGGTCATCAAAGTCTGGAAAACTAAATTCGCAGCAAGGTCTCCTAAACTATAGCCGATTTTTTCTTTAATGGATAATTTTTGTGAAATGTAATTCATTATTTATGTGGTTATTGTTTGGCTGAAATTAGATTCTGTTTTTCTAAATTCGAAATAGATAGTTATAGTGACAAAGCAATTATTTATTAAAACAATCGGTTGTGTAAAATTATACAAAAAAACATAATATGCAACTGCGTAACAAACTATTAAATGAATGTAATCAATTTACACATTCGGTTGTGTATTTAATAATAAAAAATGTTTTTAAGCATCGTTTTTTATTATTTTGTATCATTCTGCTTCATTACCTCGTAATACGCTTTCTTGGGTTTTAAGTCTTTATCGAATAATAACGGATAATTTGTTCTTCCTTTTACAGGCCAGTCGTTTAACCACGATTGCCCATCATGAACTCCCCAAAATGTTACACGGCTAATTTTGTCTTTATGCTTTAAAAATAATTTAAAGATTGAAGCGTAACGATCTGCAAGTTTAACCTGTACAGAATCGGGAAGTGTTTTAGGATACGGATTCATTTTAGCATTTCCTTCAAAATTCTGATTTACATCGGCGCCGCTTAAATCTTTTGGATTTGGCAGTACCGAAATATCAAGTTCAGTAAATGCAACTTTAATACCCAGGGCAGAATACTCCAAAATACTTTTTTCAATTTCTGCTAATGATGGATAATTCAGTTTCCAATGCGCCTGAATACCTACTCCGTCAATTTTTCCTCCGCCTGCTTTGATTTTTTTGATCAAATTAATATTTCCTTCCCTTTTTGCAGGCTCTTCATTATTATAATCATTGTAATACAAATCTACTTTAGGATCTGCTGCAGCGGCTAGTTTGAAGGCATCAACAAGGTATTTTTCTCCAAGTGTGTTTAAAAATATCGATTTTCTTAAAGTTCCGTCTTCATTTAAAGCTTCATTAACAACATCCCACGAATCAACCCTGCCTTTGTATTTGGATACAATTGTGGTGATATGGTCTTTCATAAAAGCTCTCATTGCTGTACTATCCTTAATTTTTTCCATCCATGGCGCCAATTGGCTGTGCCAGATCAAGGTATGACCGTGAATAAACATTTTATTTTTCTCACCATAGGCTACGAACTTGTCTGATAATGTAAAATCGTATTTGTCTTTTTCAGGATGTATAAACATCGATTTCATAATATTCTCTGCCGTTATCGCATTAAATTCTTTTTTTATTAAAGAATCTTCTTTGGCATTTTTTTCTTCAATCTGATCTTTACTTAAAGCAGTTCCTATATAAAAATCGTTTTTATAACTGTCTTTTAACGAAACAGTTTGTACTTCTTTTTTCGAATTGCAGCTGCCTAAAATTACAAGAGACAGGAGCAGCAAACGGTGATTGATTAATTTCATATTAAATGGTTTAAAATTAGTAGTAAGCACGTTGTTGGTAATTATTTTTTTAACACATAGATTTTGTGTTGATTTCAAAATATTTTTTTTTAAAATTTTAATAGTAAAGCTCCGGAAAAGCATAATATTTATAGCCAATATAACACGTTTATTGTATTAAAGTATTGCTGGGCAAGTCATTAAGTTAAGCTTTTAGAAAATAAAATTAATCTAGCCAAGGCGCTGAGACGCAAAGTTGAAACTCAATATTGTCATTTCGACGAAGGAGAAATCATACTCGGGCTTCGATAAAAATTGGCGATTTTAATTGTGGAATTTCTAGTGTGATTTCTCCTTCGTCGAAATGACAAAACCTTGCTGTTTTACCTCAACTCTTTCAGTTTATAAGCAATTCCCATTTCAAGACCTCTTAATTCGGCTAATCCTTTTAATCTTCCTACCAGTGAATATCCGGGATATGTTTCTTTTGCGTCATCGACAGCATGCAAAAAGCCATGATCGGGACGCATTGGTAAACTCACTTTTGTTTTGTTCATTAAAAGAAGCAGTTTTTCTACAATAATTTCCATTTTTGTATCTCCTTTTAAATGTTCTGATTCCCTGAAAACAGTTTCGCTTTCGCGGAAAGTATTTCGAAGATGCAAAAAGTGAATTCGGTCTCCAAAATCATCTATAATTTTCTCCAGATTATTTTCCGTATTTGCCCCTAAAGAACCGGTGCAATAACACAAACCGTTTGAGTGTAAAGGAATTGCTTCAAAAATAGTTTTAATATCATTTTCTGTAGAAACAATTCTGGGCAATCCCAAAACCGAAAATGGCGGATCATCAGGATGAATGGCTAATTGCGACCCTAATTCCTGAGCAATTGGTGCAACCTCTGATAAAAAGTAAATCAGGTTTTCTCTTAGTTTTTCATTATCGATATCGGCATAATTATCCAATAGCGATAGAATTTGTTCTGCAGTAAAATTGATTTTACTTCCCGGCAAACCTAATAGTACATTTTTAAAAAGCAGTTCTTTTTCATCATCAGAAAGTTTGTTGCCAAATTTCAATGCATTTTCCTTTTCAATTACAGTATAATCGTTTTCAGCACCTGGCCTTTTTAAAAGATACACATCAAAGTAGGTAAACGCTTCCTGATTGTATAACAAGGCTTTACTCCCGTCTTCATTTACAAAATCATGATCGGTTCGAACCCAGTCTAAAATGGGCATAAAATTATAAGTGATTGTTTTAATACCGCAATCAGAAAGGTTTTTTATACTGATTTTATAGTTCTCAATGAATTGTAAATAATTTCCGCTTGCTCTTTTAATCTCTTCATGAACCGGCAAACTTTCTACAACTGTCCATTCTAATCCTGCGTTTTTAATTAGTTCCTGTCTTTCTTTAATATCTTCAATTGTCCAAATATCTCCAACCGGAATTTGGTGCAAAGCCGTTACAATCCCGGTTGCTCCGGCTTGTTTAATATCTACTAATTTTACAGAATCCTGAGGACCAAACCAACGCATGGTTTGTTGCATTTTTATCATGATATCTATTCCTTTTAATTAAAAGCCAATACTGTTTCCGCCATCAACCGGCAAAATAGTTCCTGTTGTAAATTTAGATTCGCTTGACGCAAAATAAAAAACCGCATCTGCAATATCCGAAGGTTCTCCTAAAATTCCCATTGGAGTTCTCGACAGCACTTTATTTTTACGTTCCGGATCACTGTCCAGCGCTTTTGCCGACATTTTGGTTTTTATAAAACCCGGAGCCACACAATTGACACGAATGCCAAACGGAGCCAATTCTACTGCCATCGCTCTTGTCATAGATTCTATTGCGCCTTTACTTGCCGAGTAAGCAATTACTTTTGGAATTCCGTATTGCGATGCCATTGAACTAATATTGATAATATTTCCGCCGTTATTATCTTTCATGTTTTTTACTACAGCTTTACTCACGGCAAAAACACTTAACAAATTAGTATGAATTATCGAAAGAAAATCTTCATCGGTTACATCCAAAAACTCTTTCTTTAAATTAATTCCGGCATTATTTACCAAAATATCGATAGGATTATTTTTTGTTATACTTGCCATCATCGCAGGAATTCCCGCAATATCATTCAAATCAAATAAAACAGGAATTGCATTTGCACCAATTTCAGCGCAAGCTTCTTCTGTTTTTTCTTTTGATCTTCCAATGATATAGGTTGTGATTCCGTTATCACATAATTTCTTCGCGGTTGCAAAACCTAAACCTGAATTTCCTCCGGTTACAATTGCTGTTTTTGTATTCATATTATTTTTTTTATGTACTTAATTTCCCGGTGCAAACGGAAATTTTAATGATTTGAAATACTCTAAAGTTTGTGTTGGTTTTTCTACTCCAACCGGTAATTCTTTACCTGAATATTGCTGAAAATACAGCAAACAGGCATCGCGCCACCATTTTGATTCTTTATATTGAATTTCCAGCAACATTTGAACTTCTTTAAAACGTTCGCTGTCCACATATTTTTCCGCTTTATTCCAGGTGTTTTGCATTTCCTGAACCTGATTTACTCCTTCTTGGTATTTTAAAGCCAAACCGTTCCAGAGTGTTTGGCCATTTTTTAATTTGTAATCCCACGATACATGATGAAACCATAATAAATCCTGTTCAGGACAAGTTTTTAGATTGTCAAAAACCTGCTCTACTTCCGCCGCATATTGACCTGTGGCATTGGTTCCTGTTTTTGATCGGTCGAAACCAATTCCATTTTTATCTGCTTTGTGATAATAAGTTGGATTCCATTCTGGTCTGGATAAATTAGAAACCCACGGTCCCGGACCATAGTGATGCCCTGTATCCATAATATGATGCAAACCAAGTGGTGTCATATAATTTACAACCGCTTCCCGTGACGTTAACAATATTTCCTTGACTGGTTTAATGAAGTTTTCATTGTTCGAAAAAGTACATCGCAACCATTCATCAGCGATTATTTCCGAATTTAAATAAGGATCCCATGCTAATCTTCCGAAACCGTACCAATTTGCCTGTGCAAAAGGATGCCCGGTCCAGTTGAGATCATTTCCTATATTCGAAACCCCGGCAATTCCGGTAAGCTTATGTTGAGTTAAAGTTCCATCAACGACTTTGGCAACGGTTGAACCTTTTCCTTTTTGAAAAGTATCTGATTCCAGAACTTCCTGAAATAATTTTGGCAGAAAAACCAAATGGGTACTAAAACCTAAATATTCCTGTGTAATTTGAAATTCCATCATAATTGGCGTTTTTGGCATTGCGCCAAAGAGAGGATGAAAAGGCTCTCTGGGCTGAAAATCGATCGCGCCATTTTTTACCTGAACAATTACATTGTCTTTAAATTTTCCGTCATAGGGCTGAAATTCGGCGTAAGCTTGTTTCGCCCTGTCATTTGCATCATGTTCAGAATATACAAATGCTCTCCACATAATAACGCCGCCAAAAGGTGCTACGGCATCTGCTAACATATTGGCTCCGTCGACATGATCTCTTCCGTAATTTTGAGGTCCGGGTTGTCCTTCAGAATTTGCTTTTACCAGAAATCCTCCAAAATCAGGAATTCTTTTATAAATCTCTTTTGCTTTCTCTTTCCACCAATTGGCTACTTTCGCATCTTTTGGATCGGCTGTTTTTAAACCGCCAATTTCTATTGGTGCCGAAAAACGGGCTGTTAAATATACTTTTATTCCGTAAGGACGAAATACATTCGCTAAAGCTTCTACTTTTTCCAGGTATTGAGGAGTCAAAATCAACGCATTTGCATTTACATTGGTTAAAACTGTTCCGTTGATCCCAATCGAGGCATTTGCCCTTGCATAATCAATATAACGCTGATCTATAAAATCAGGTAATTTTTGCCAATTCCATAACGAAAAGCCAGCATAACCACGCTCGACAGTTCTGTCTAAATTGTCCCAATGGTTTAATAGACGAAGATTTATTTTTGGAGCATCAACAATTTTTAAATCTGTGATTGATTTATTGGTTTGCATTAATCTTAAAAAGTGATACACACCGTACAAAACCCCAACATCACTTTTTCCGGCAATGACAATTTGTTTCTTATTTTTTAAGGAAATGGATTTAATGATAAAACCTTCTTTATTAATCTGATCAAAACTTCCTATTTCTTTTTGAATTTCAGGATCTAGTACTTCTTTAGAACCTAAAATAATATTGTGATCTCCTCCAGCCATTTTTTTAATTTCAAATTCCTTTCCTAACATCCCGCTCAAACCTAACCGTAGTTCTGCACAGGCAATTTTTATAGTCTCAGATTTTCCAAAAGAAACGATTCCCTGAATATTAAAATGATATCCAGCCGCTACGTCAGCATCAGTAGTCTTATTGTATTGCAACCATAATTTATAGTCCTTTTGAGCCGAAGCGGACCAACAAACTACAAAAATAAGTACAATGGATTGGGTAAAAGTCTTTTTTAATTGCGTCATTTTATAGTTGCTGTTTTTAAATTTATCATTGAGGCGAAAATTACAAATTCAGTTAAAATATTACTATTTGGTAAAAAAAATGCCAAAAAAATATATTATTAAGAATATTAAAGCTTGTGCAATCGGTTGTGCTAAAATACAAAAATATGCCAATAAAAAAATAAAAAACAATTTATTTTCCTGTTTTGCTCTTTTATTAAGGTACTGAATTATTATCCATGGAGCTTAAAAAGAATTTGTATAGAAAAAAAATAACCTGTTAATACAGCGATTAACAGGTTATAAGATCGTTTTAAATAAATTCTAAATCCGCTTTGAAGATTCACGAATAAGGACTTGTGTATTTAAAAATGTTATTTCTTTAGCATCCTCTTCTTCTTTAGAAGATTTTAGATTTTTAATAATTAATTCGGCCGCGGCTCTCCCCATCTTCTCCGCAGGATGTGTGATAGTCGAAATATTAGGCTCAATGATTTCTGAGATTGGATCATTATTAAATCCTATTACTGCAAAATCTTGTGGTATTTTAATTCCTCTTTTTTTAGCCGTTTGAACAGCGCTGACAGCAAGAATATCTCCAGGCGCAAAAAGCCCGTCAGGAGGAAGCTTTAAATCAAATAATTTATTGCAGGCCTTTACACCATCTTCATACGTCATTTCTTTTAGACTTATAATCAAATCGTCTTCTACAGAAAGTTCATGTTCTAATAATGCATCAATATAACCTCTTTTACGTTCATTATATAAAGTTCCAAATTCTGATCCGGCAGTTAGATGAGCAATTCTCCTGCATCCTTGTTCGATCAGGTGCTTTGTCGCCTTATAACCAGCCAGGTAATTATTAATTACAACACGAAATGTATCATAATCTCTTGGAACCCTGTCAACAAATACAAGGGGAATATTATTGTTGGAAAATTGCTGAAAATGAGAAGTATCCTTAGTCTCCATTGCCAGAGAGCAAATAACTCCACTTACCCTGTTACTATATAAGGATTTTGCCAGATCTACTTCTGTCTCGTACGAATCATGCGACTGCATAATAAGTACCGAATATTCAGACTTTTGAGCGGCAATTTCGATACCACTAATCAAAGAAGATAAAAAGGGCTGGGTTATCGTTGGGATTAAAACACCAATAGTTCTTGATTTATTGCCTCTTAAACCCGCAGCCAGAGTATTTGGGACAAAACCCATTTCCTTGGCCGTTTGCTTCACCTTTTTAATTGTCTTATCACTAATAGTATGATGATCTTTTAAAGCTCTAGAAATTGTCGATGTCGCAAGATTAAGCTTCTCGGCAATATCGTATATCGTTACGTGTTTATGTTCTTCCATTACTTACTATAGTATAATGAGTAAATGTAATTATTTTAATTCTATTACAGTTGAAAAAATTTCTTTTCACACAATCGGTTGTTCGATTTAGTCCTTTTACTATAAAATGCTATCTTCATCTTTATTCTGCTAAAAAAGAATAAGTATTGTTTGGTTTATTTTGTTCAGATTCTTATCATTGTATTTCGACATCTTTTAATTCAAGTAATACTGCACTACTAATACTGCATCGAAAAATAAATGACTGTACAAGATTTAATTGGTAATTATTCCATTTCAGGAAGCAATCAGGACGAAAGTAATCAAATAACATATAAAGGTATTTTGAGTCTTTCGCTCGATGAAAACAATCGCATTATTGCTAACTGGCTAATCAACAATACCCAACAACAAAACGGTCATGGTTTTTTTAAAGATAATATTTTAGTCATTAACTTTAACTACAGAGGAGATGACAAAAAAATATACAAAGGGATAGCTGTTTACAGATGCATCAACAAAGATGTACTGGAAGGCTTTTGGTCCGAAAAACACGGAAATCCGCTCTATTTAGGTACAGAGCACTGTTTAAGGCTCAATAATAAAAATCTAAACTAGACTGGGTTTATTATACTTTTTTTATTTCTCTATTTACAAAAATGCGATAACCGCTTTTTAAGATCGCGGTTTAGGCAGGTTTCTGTCGTACATAATAATAGTTCCTGCAACAGCTACATTTAAACTTTTTTCTGATTTAAATTTAATTAAATGATGGCATTTATCCATTACTTTTCTGGATAAGCCATGGTCTTCTGCTCCCAATAAATAAACACAACGGCGCGGATGTTCAAAGGTTTCTAAATCTGAAGCTTTTTCATCTAATTCAACACCAACCAATCGGGCGCCTTTAGGTAAGTTGTCAAAAAATGCTTCAAAAGTATCGTAATGAAAATAAGGAATTGCTTTTACTGCATCGTGAGTATCACAGGCTTGTTTGGCATATCGATTACCAATAGTAAAGATAAAAGTAGCTCCTAAGTTTTGAGCCGATCGCCACAAAACACCTAAATTTTCAGGCGTTTTTCCATTTTGTATTCCTATTCCGAAATATTCATTTATAAAATTATCATTCATAAAGGCAAAAATACAAACTGTAAATAGATAAATCAATTTTTATATGAAGAAGAACAAAAATCCTTTTCAGGACATATTTAAATATTTCTATTACAGTTACTTTATTAGGACTTTCTTCCATAAGATCAAGCTTGCAGACTTCGCAACTATAAACATCTGCTTATTTTATCTTTTACCAAAATCCTCTTTTGCACAGCTTTTTTAATCGCAATTATTACTAAACAACTAGATTTCAATTCAAAATAAAATGTTAATTACAAGCTTTTGATCTTAATAATTGGTTTAAAATAATCAATAAAGTAAGACAATTCTCTTATTCAACAGGCTAAAAAAACATAGATCTTACGTGGAAATTATGTTAAATTAATCTTAAAAAATAAAATTAGGCGTTAATTTAATTATTTTTTAAACATTTAAAATTAAGCAATTTAAATACAATTATCTCATTTATTTATTGAAGTAGTATTCCTTTTGCATCTTTTCTTAAAATTCAATTATGTAAAAAAATACTATTACTAAATCTATAATTACTATTTTTACACAGTCTAAATAAGAATAGTTGCTTTGTTTTTTTCAAATTAAGCAATTGATAATTCACCAATGAGAAATACCAACACTTACAGTTCTATACCAAAAATGATTATTACAGGTTTTATTTTGTTACAATGTAGCTTAATACAATCGCAAACGAATTCGATAAAAGGATCGGTTTATCATTCAGAAGATCCATTATCAAAAGCAATGATAATATTAGAGCCGGGTGGAAAAATCGCAACATCGGGCAGCAATGGTTCTTTTTCATTTTCCGGATTAGCAAACGGAAAGTATACTATAACAGTCACTAACATGGGATTTAAAGATTACATACAAGAGATTATTCTGGACGGACATGCCGCTAAACCTCTTCATATCAAGATGGAAGCTGGTATTGACCTAAAAGAAGTAAGCGTAGTAGGCCGTGTTGCTAAGAATAATCCCGAAAACCTGGTCAACGCACAATACAGCGCCATGCCTGTTACCATAATTGACCGAAAAACGATAGAATTAATGGGCAGCAGAAGACTTGATGAAGTATTAAAAGAACAAACCGGGATTGCTGTCGTCAATAATATAAGCGGCGGTGCGAGATCAGTAGGCGTACAAATGCAGGGGTTTGGCAGTGAATACATCATGGTGCTCATAGACGGGCAGCCTATGGTGGGGAGAAATAACGGAAATTTTGATCTTTCCCGAATTAGTGTTTCAAATATTGAACGCATCGAGATTATCAAAGGCGCTTCGTCAAGTCTCTATGGCAGCGAAGCTCTTGGCGGTACTATTAATATTATTACAAGACATGGAGTTATCGATCCGCAAATGCAGGCTTCTTTAAGCTACGGATCGCTGAATATTATAGACGCTACACTCGAAGGAGAAACACCATTTTTACAAAACAAAGGAACCGCAAATCTTGCTGCTAATTATTACAGAACAGACGGTTACAATACAAATTCGAAATATATAAAAGGAAATACATCTCCGCCGTACGATAATTACAGTTTACAAGGAAGATCCCGTTATCAAATCAATGAAAAAAGCTTTCTTAATTTAAGCGGACGTTATGGTTTGCGCCGTTCTTTTATGCAGAAGGATTTTGGTTTGGGTCATATTTCCGGTGATAATCAGGACGAACAGGATCTTAACCTTTCTGTTTCTTTCGATCATCGTTTTAATAGCAATCTCAGAAGCATCACCAGATATTATCTTACCTACTACACTGCAGATATGAGTGTTGCCTGGCAGCAAACCAATAATGCTGTAAGTCAGGATGTTTTTAAACAAACACTCCACCGATTTGAACAGCAATTTTCGTACAGTAATAACAATTCATATCAGCTTGTTGGAGGCGTTGGCGGAAGCCTAGAAAACATGAATGACAACGCACTAAACAATGTAAATTCATTAGAAAATTTCTTTTCTTTTATTCAGGGCGAATGGACACCTTTTCAGAAATTAAAAGCTGTTGGCGGATTGCGCTACGACCATACCAATAATTTTGGAGGAAGACTGAATCCAAGTTTTGGATTGCAGTATTTCATGACTCCCAAAATAACTTTTAAGGCCGGAATTGGTACAGGTTTTAAAGCTCCTGATTTCAAAACCAACTACTTAGTGTTTTACAATTCCAGCAGCAACTATCTGGTTATTGGTAATGCAGTCCTCGCTCCTACTCTACAGCAAATGCAACAAGACGGACAGATAAGTGAAATTAGGCAATACGTACTTAATCAAACCGCCGGAAATCTTCAGGCTGAAAAAAGCACATCTTACAATGCAGGATTAATTCTGGAGCCTTCTAAAAAATTTAAAATCGAAGGAAATGTATTTTATCATAAAATAACCAATCAAATCAACAGCATACAAGTTGCTACAGGTACAAACAACAGGATTATCTACACCTATCAAAATCTTCCTGAAGCCGTGAACAAAGGCTTTGAAATTGGCATCAAATACAGTCCACTAAAAAATCTGGAAATAAGTACAGGATATCAATACTTAATTGCGAAAGACCTTAGCGTAAAAGACAGTATCAGTGCAGGAAAATGGCCTTATAGTCAAAACATACATCATCCCGCCACAGGAAACTCTTATAAGCCGCGTCCATCTGATTATTGGGGAATTGAAAATCGTTCCCGTCATATGGCAAACGCAGCTGTTTTTTACAATTATACTCCCTGGAAACTTAATGCCAATGTAAGGGTAAACTTTAGGGGCAAATATCCGTTTGGAGATCGCAACGGAAATCAATTCATCGATAAGTACGATATTTTTGTAAAAGAATATTGGCTTACCAATGCCAGTCTGGAAAAACGCTTGCTAAAAGACCATCTCAGCATCAGATTTACTGCAGATAATATTTTCAATTATACCGATCCGCTAATGCCCGGACAGCCCGGAAGAATTCTTCTGGCCGGCGTAAGTTACCGATTCTTTAAAGATCAATAAAATAATAAACATTAATACTTTCTAAATGATAACAAACAAAACCGTTAAAAAATACAGCGCACTGCTACTACTTTTTACAGTAACATTTTTCAGCTCGTGCAGCAGTAATGAAGAAGATACAACTGCTTCTCTGGCAGATGGTAAAAGTACAGTAATCACAGATCTTGCTGGAGATACCGGAGCTTCTATGGGTGGCGGTACAGATGGCAAAGAACAAAGAAGCTTTCATACTTTTCTTTTCCGTTTTAGTGATCAAAAACAAATATGGCTTCACACAAAAGCGGATTCTTTGCAATATATGAAAACATCCAACTGGGATTTGGCTTTTACGGGGCCTTATAATAGTGAAGTTTTTGTAAATAATGCAAAATACCAATACAATCCCGGTTTTGGCGGTCCAGCCGAAAAAACAGCTGTGATTCTGGTTAATGAAGATTATAAAAATGTAAGCCAGGCTCCTTCTGATGCCAATTTTGATAGCAGCGAAGTGACCAAAATAGGCTGGGCATCATCTGAAAGTTCTGCTGGCTGGTTTTATTACAGTTTAAGCAGTCATATTATGCAGTCGATTCCAAATCGTACCTATGCAATAAGACTTCCGAATGGGAAATATGCCAAACTGCAGCTCATAAATGCTTATAAAGGCAATCCGCCTGCTGTAACTGACCTTAACTGGCCAGCGCCTTATTTTACCTTTAAATATTATGTTCAAAATGACGGAAGCAAAAATTTAAACACAAACTAATTATTCGATGAAAAAAATTAAAACCATAATTAAAGCAATACCACAAATACTTTTGCCGCTTTTGCTCCTTGCTGTACTACTAACAGCATGCTCATCAGATGATAAACCCGCAGATTCAGAAAACGGTGGTGAAAATCCCGGAACAGAGGTACCCGATAACGGCTTGTTTTATAAAGTAATACATGTAAAAAATTATCAGGGAAGCACTTCTGATGACAATCCTACTGCTCCATCGGCAACGCTCTATTACAGTCTTGAAGAAAACAAAGCTGTGGAAGGTTCTTATAAAAAAACAAAAAAATGGGACTTAGCATTTGGCGGACTTTACGCCAGTTTTTTATCTGGAAATAACGGCAGCAATACACAAAATAACGGTTCTCTTGCAGGCGGTGTGGGAGGAATTACAATTGTCGCCAAACATTTTAATGATGTAGTTGATATTCCGGCCGACAATCAGTTCAAAACAGGTATCGACCTTATCGGTACAGATGATGCAGGTTCTTTTGGTAACGGAACCGGATGGTACTTATACGATTTTGGAGGTGAAGTGGTAACTGATGGCACTAATCCTCAGAAAGCGCACGTAGCTTATGCGCTTGGAGAATCTCTTAAAATTGCGAACGGAACTGTGATTCCGGCCAGAACAGTTATCCTAAAAACGGCTAACGGAAATTACGCCAAAATTAAAATGATTTCTGTTTACAGAGATGTATACACTTCTGCCGAGTGGTTTAAGGATACTCCGCATATGTACTACACTTTTGACTATGTAATGGTTCCTAAAGGAAGTACCAAATTTGAAATTAAATAACTCTATCCTAATTAACATGACTATTAAAATTACCCAATTAAAAACAATGTCATTTTTTACTGCTTTCATCTTATTTAGTCTCTTAACTTCGTGTGATAATGAAGAAGACAGATGGACAGATGTAAAAGGAGAAACCATTAAAGAAGTTGTTACAGACCTTGATGCAAAACGCATTCTATCTTTTAAAGTCACAAATCCGGGCGAAAGCCAGGCTTTATACAGTGCTGTAGATAACGTAAAAAAAACGATTACCGTTTATCTGCCCTCTTTTTACGAATATCAATATCTGGAAACTGCTATAACATTACCGGAAAAAACTACAATTTCTCCCGTTGCCACAGAGTTACTACCCGTATTTAGTAAAACTCCCGTAACCTATACTACAAAAGCCTCAGATGGAACAACTGCTGTATATACCGTTAAAATTGTGATACAACAGCCGGAAATAATTTTAAAAGAATTGTCTACCGAAACTGAGATTTTTAACATTCAGGCAGGATCTTCTCTCACCGTAAAAGGAGAAAACTTCGTACCGTCTTATGAAGTAACAAAGTTATTTATTGTAGATGCACAAGGAAACAAAAAATTCCAGTTGAAACAATATAATGATGGAGTCGATATTGCAAGTTTTTATATTATGTACTCATTTCCTACAATAGAAAACGGCCTTCAGACCGATACTGATTATTGGCTGCTGATGGAAAGCTATAATGTTTCTAAAACAATGAAATATCCTTTCAGGATCACCAATTAAATAAGAAATTAAAAAAATGCCTGTCTTCGCTGCCAGGGTAATGAAATAAGCCACTTAATCTATTTAATATAAAAAATTATGAAAAAATTAATTTTATCAATTGTAGCATTGGCTGCTATTTCAATGACATCTTGTAGCAATGACGAACAAACTGTTGATTCACAAGCACAAGCAAAAGAACAAGAAGGATCAAGCAATCTAACAAAAAAAGCTTTACTTGATCTTTGTACTGTAACTGCAACCTCTGTAACTGTAAACAGATGGCAGGCTCCATCCTCTGTTGATGCCAACTGGACTCCGGTTGCTGCGACAATTGGAGGTGTAAATGTACAATGGGAAGGAATTTACGGTGCCTCTGTACGTCCTGTAGGCAATACGGGAAAATGGTATGTAGGTACAATAGACCTAAGTTCAACTTGTGATGAGTGGGGAACCTGGAAAACGGCGGTTGCTGTAAAAAATGCAGCAGCTAATCTTGGTACCGCTCCAACAGACAAATACAATGTATTAGGATATAACGGTACTATATCAGGAACAAGTTACGGTTTAGGATATTATTCATACAATATCACAACGCATGTTATGACTCCTTCTAAAGCGATTGTAATCTGGAAAACAAACTCAGGAACAGATGCTACATCTGTAACAAGTCCTTCATCAGCTACAGAAGCTTATTTGGTTAAAGTAACAAGTGTTACTCCAGGTACTTCAAGCAGTACAATAAACTATAACTGGACAAAAGTATTATAATTAATAACGCGTAAAAAAGAACATGGGATCATGAAATGTTTAAAGGTTAGTTGCAGCAAAGCTGACCGGCGATCTCTGCATATTACCCCTATCCTATCATTCCCCCATGACTATCAAACGGCCTTATAAATTACCGTAAGCATCGAAAGTACAGGCATTTTAAAAAATAAAAGCAAGCCAATCAATGAGCTGCAAAACTAATAAATAAAATCTTTTAAAAATTAAATAACCCATACAATCATGGATAAAAGCAACAAAACCGGTATATTTTTACATACCGCTATACTACTTTTCTTATCAACACTCTTTTTTTCCTGTGATACAGAATATGTTGATAAAATCAATGACATTCCAGGTGATGTAATTAAAGTTCCCGGATACACCCAAATCGAATCATTTACTTTTAAGGATACCGAAAATAATGCTATTAATGGATCCCTTACTGATGATGCTATCATCATTACCTGGAGCAGTTATATGGCATTGCCTGAAACCATTAAACCCGAGATTATTCTTGGTACAGAAGCAACTATTAGTCCCGCATCAGGCGCACAAGTTCCTTTTAAATATGGTACTGTATATACTGTTACTTCAAAAGCAGGCACTACAAAAAAATATACCATCAAAATAGATATTAGACAAAAAGAGCCTAAAAGCTGGACATATAATACTGGAGATTTTTTATACAAAGGTTTTATGCAAAGAATGACCAATAATGAGTCGGCAACCGGCGTAGATAATTTATGGTTAAGTCTTAAAGATACCAAAGTATATTTTGTAGATGCTACTGATAAAAAAACAGAATACACCGCAGAAATAGTTTATCTGGGAGTTGGAGACGGCGGATTATTTCCCGATTATGGAGTGTACTACTTTCTTCCTGACAATATGCCTGCGGGAAAATATGATATGCGTATTAAGAATGGTGCGTACATACTGCAAAACACAAGTGTAGATAACAGGTTTAAAGTTGAGGTTGCAGAACCTGATTATTTTTCCGCTGAAAGATATGGTACTCCAATCGAGAAACAAGCTGGTGAAACCTTTGAAATTCGAGGTGGAATGATGAATACCATAACAGCTGCAGTTCTTTATAATAACAAAGCTAAAACTTTAATTTATCCTGTCGAAATTGTAAGTCTAACTCCCTACAGAGCTGTGTTAAAAGTACCATCAGGAATTCCTGCAGGAATATATGACAGAATTAGATTTACCACCAATGATGGTTCTTCAGTTTTAAATTATAGTGTAACTATTAAGTAATATTTTTTTTGAAAAGAATAAAGCCTTTAGATCAATCATTTCTAAAGGCTTTTTTTTCAACTTTCTCAACACTTGGAATTTGTTTTTTTATTGGAATTTTTACCCAATTTCCTTCTTCCATTATTATTATTATTATTATTCTTTTACATCCTAATCCTGAATCGCTTAAGTTTTAAAAGTAGTTTTCTGAAGTTCTTCCAAAGATTTTCCCTTGGTTTCCGGCATCATAAAAATCACGAAAAGCAATTGAAATACCATCATTACAGCAAAAATCAAAAATACAGTTCCGGCTCCAATCGTCGAGAATAAAAAAGGAATCATGGATGGAATAATAGCTGCCAGAATCCAATGTACTGATGAACCAAATGCCTGGCCGCTGGCACGTAAATGATTGGGGAAAATCTCTGAGATAAAAACCCAAATTACAGCACCTTGTCCTATGGCATGCGAAGCAATAAATAAGAATAAAAAAACAGGTACCTGCATGCCTTCCCATTTTAGAAAAAAAGCAATAGAGACCAATCCCAGAGAAATAATATAGCCAACAGATCCAATATACATTAGCACTTTTCGACCCAAAACGTCAATTAAAAAAACACCAATAAGTGTAAATATTAAATTAGTTACACCAATACCCACACTACTAATTAAGGCTGCACTTTGTTCTAAGCCAGCTTCTGCAAAAATCCTTGGCGCATAATATAAAAATGCATTAATTCCTGAAAACTGATTAAATACTGCGATTAAAAAAGCCAGCATTAATGGATATCTGTATTTTTTCAAAAATATAGTCTCTTTCTTTAAATCCTTATTATCTTCCTGACCAATATGGAGTTCCTGCATTAAATCTTCAATACGGGCTGTAGTGTCAATTTTTTGTAAAATCGTTTTGGCTTCATCAATTCTTGATTTAGAAAGTAACCATCTTGGACTTTCCGGAATCGTAAAAACAATTACCGTATAAAAAAAAGCAGGAAAAGCCATTATACCAATCATCCATCGCCAGGCATTTTCTCCTGCATCCCGCAATAAATAATTGGACAAAAAAGCCATCAAAATTCCCAAAACAATATTAAACTGATATAGCGAAACCAATCTTCCTCTATCTTTTGCAGGCGCAATTTCTGAAACATAAGCCGGTGCCGCGATAGTCGATGCGCCAATTCCTAATCCGCCTAAAAATCTAAAAAAGGCAAAAGTCCAGGGATCGTTTGCCAAAGAGGAACCAATTGCCGAAACCAAAAATAAAATTCCAATCCAGATAAGGGTCTTTTTTCTTCCTAATACATTGGTAGGAATACCTCCAAAAATAGCTCCTGCCACAGTTCCCCATAAAGCCATAGCCATTACAACAGAACCGTGAAAAACATCCGAAGTATGCCATAATTCCTGTAATCTGGTATCGGCACCAGAAATTACAACGGTATCAAAACCAAATAAAAATCCAGCCAATGCGGCCGTAACAGACCATAATAATATTTTGTTCATAGTGGTATTTATTACTTTAATAATATAAACTTTATTTGCAGATTATTGGTTGTAAAAATAAATGACAGAACTTGCCTTTATATAGAAAGAGCCAACTAATTTCAAAATTCAAAACAATTACTAAAACGTTTTACTAAATTACAAATATATACCTTTTCAGTATTCAAAAAGGAACAAAATGATATTTTAGAAAAACAATACCCGCAATATAATAGAGCAATAAAATTTAAATATGTATTATTACCTTTAAAAAACGAAGATTAATAAAAATTTTTAAGATATGTTTCTAATAAACTGGTAGGCAAAGTTAAAATACGCTAAAACGATTTAGTATGTTTGTAATAATTTATAATTTCTAAACCAAAACTATTGCTAATTATCAAAAACCACATGTATGTTTCATTTATTAATTAAAAATCAAAGTATTAAAATTCTAATTTTACTGTTGCTGATCTTTAGTCAAAATTCAGTTTTTGCTTTTCAAAAATTAGAACAAAATCTATCTGCACAGGATACTGCAAAAGTGCCTAAAGAAATTGAAGATCCTGAAAACATTGGCATTAATAAAGAACCTGCTCATGCTACCTTAATGCCTTATGCTTCGCTAAAAGAAGCGTTGACAGCAAACAGATATGCGTCTACTTTTAGTAAAAGTTTAAACGGAATGTGGAAATTTAATTGGGTCGACTGGCCTCAAAAACGTCCTGTAAACTTTTACAAAACAGATTATGATGTATCGCAATGGAAGGAAATAAAAGTACCATCGAACTGGCAAATCGAAGGTTATGGTACGCCGTATTACAGCAATTACAATTATATTTTTCAGAAAGACTTTCCTAAAGTTATGAGTACGCCGCCTGAAAAATTTACTGCTTTTCACGAAAGAAATCCTGTTGGTAGTTATCGCCGTGATTTTACGGTTCCGGAAAACTGGAAAGGAAGACGCATTTTAATCACTTTTGATGGGGTTGATGCGGGGTTCTTTATTTGGGTAAACGGAAAAAAAGTAGGTTACGGAGTAAACAGCAGAAATGCAGCCGAATTTGATCTGACCAAATATCTTATTCCCGGCAAAAACACACTGGCTGTAGAAGTCTACCGTTTTACAACGGGAAGTTATTTAGAAGATCAGGACATGTGGCGTTTAAGCGGTATTTTTAGAAACGTAACGCTATGGAGCACTCCGCAACAACATATTAGAGATTATTTTATAAAAACGAATCTCGATAAAAATTACAAAGACGCGCAAGTTATCGTTACGGCCAAAGTAAAAAATTATGGTAAAACGGTAACAAAAGCCCGTACTATAGAAGCAACTCTTTACGACGGAAATGATTTTGTTGGCGCTATAGGAAAAAAAATAGTTCCGGCTTTAAAACCGGGTCAGGAAATTACTGTTGATGTAAGCTTTAATGTTTTTAATCCTAAAAAATGGACTGCTGAAACTCCTCATCTTTACACGACTGTAATTGATTTGAAACAAGGCAAAAATAGTATCGAAAAACTGTCTTCTAAAACAGGTTTTAGAAAAATTGAAATCAAAGGAAGATTGTTTACTGTAAATGGTGTTGCGATAAAACTGAAAGGAGTCAATCGCCACGAAAACTGGCCAGACGATGGTCACGCTATTACAGAAGAACAAATGATAAAAGATATACTTTTAATCAAGCAAGCCAACTGCAATCATGTGAGAACAAGTCATTATTCTAATGATCCCCGATGGTATGAGCTATGCGATGAGTACGGTCTTTATTTAGTTGCCGAGGCCAATGTTGAATGTCACGGCGCTATGAATGAATTTAATGATGAACCCCGTATGAAAGCGGCTATTGTAGACCGAAATGTAGCAAATACGGAAAACTTTAAAAATCATCCTTCGGTTTTAATCTGGTCTTTAGGAAATGAAAACGGAACCGGCGGCGTGAATTTTAGGGAGGCATTAGAAACAATCAAAAAAATAGATCCTACCCGTCCAACGCATTACGAAGGTTTTGGTATTGCATTAAATAATCCTGCAGATATTGACAGCCAGATGTACACGGATGTTTTTAATCTGGAAAAACATGCTAAAGATCAAAGCTTAACCAAACCCTTTTATTTATGTGAATATGCTCATGCCATGTTCAACTCTATGGGATCTGTAGATATCTATAATGACTTATTTGATCAATATCCTGCGCTGCTTGGTGGTGCAATCTGGGAATGGCAGGATCAGGGAATTTACAACAATCGCGATCCTAAACATCCTATAACAGCTTTTGGAGGTGGTTTTGGTGAATATCCTAATGATCAATATTTCATTCACAAAGGTGTTGTATTCTCTGACCGAACTTTAAAGCCACATTATCCGGAATTAAAACATGCCTATCAATGGATTACAATTTCAGATAAAGACAGTAAAAATGGTGTTTTCACTATCAAAAACCGTTATGAAACCAAAAATTTAAATAGCCTTGATGCAAAATGGGAATTAACGCAAGATGGTGATTTAAGAGCTTCGGGCGATTTAAAAACTGGTTCTGTAAATCCTGGTGAAGAGAAAGAGATCAAGATACCTTTTGATATTTTGTATAAACCGGGCTCTGAATATTTCTTACGAATTTCGTTTGCTCTTGCAGAGGATGAATTATGGGCAAAAAAAGGATACGAAGTGGCCTCTCAGCAATTTGAACTTCCGGTAAATATTCCGCCAATTTCACAACATATTGCCGAAGGAAACTTATCTGTAAAGAACAATAGAAATACCGTTCAGCTTATTGGTAACAATTTTAAAATTGAATTTGACAAGAATAAAGGAACGTTTTCTAAAATTGAAAAAAATGGTAATAATATTTTGCAGGAAAACGGAGGTCCGCTTTTGCATTTATGGCGTGCACCGCACAGGAAAGATGATATGTGGGCTTATGAAAATTGGGAGAAATATGGCTTGAAATCGATCAAATGGGTAACAAGTGACATCAAAACTCAAAAAATATCCGGTGGCAGTTATGAGATTAAAGCAACATTAACCGGAACAGGAAAAGAAAACTTTAAGGTTGTACATCGTATTTTTTACACCATTAACGGAAATGGTACTATTAAAGTAACAAATGATATTAGTTTTAATGATCCAAAATTAATTTTAGCCCGAATTGGTGTTCGAATGTTTTTAAATAAAGAATTAGATCAATTTGATTACCTGGGACGCGGACCAATGGAAAACTATCCGGACCGAAAAAGTGGTTTTGATGTTGGTCATTATTACAGCACTGTAAAAGAACAGATGACGCCCTACGAAAAACCTATGGAATCCGGAAATCATGAAGATGTACGATGGGCAAATATAAAATCTCAAAGCGGTTTAGGGCTTACCGTTAAACAAGGAGACGATTTACTGCAAGTTGCCGCATTGCCGTATAGCGATGAAGAAATGGAAAATGTAGAATACAAAATAGATTTACCACAAAGTAAAGGAACTGTATTGTGCATTTCGCATAAAACGCTGGGAGTTGGTTCCTGGGGATGTGGCCCAAAACCATTAGAACAATATATAGTGTATGCAAAAGCTACTTCATTTAACTATGAAATCGATTTGAATTCGAAGTAAGAATCCACTCTTTCACAATCGAAAAAATAAAAAGCATTAGTAAATTATAGGTTTACTAATGCTTTTTTATTTTAATAGAATTAATTTTTTAGGATCAACATAGAAAATTTCATACTCACTATTTTTTTTTACCGCAGAGAACACAAATCTTTGCGAACTTTGCCTTTTTACAAAACTTAAAATATCAAAAAAAACTTTGCGCTCTTTGCGGTAAAAAAATTAACCGCAGAGAACACAAAGGTTTTTCGCAGCGTTCACTAAGGTTATTCTGTGTTTACGCAATCTAAGGACACAAAGCCTTGTGAACTTTGCCTTTTTACAAAAACTTAGCATATCAAAAAAACTTTGCGCTCTTTGCGGTAAAAAAATTAACCGCAGAGAACACAAAGGTTTTTCACAGAGTTCACTAAGGTGTATGTTGTGTTCACAAAATAAGCACACAGAGCTTTGTGAACTTTGTGTTTTTATTAAATTATATATTTCAAAAAACTTTGCGTTCTCTGTGGTAAAATCTCAAAGTAATCTCAAAGTAATCTCAAAGCTTTGCGAACTTTGCCTTTTTTAAAAACTTAGCATATCAAAAAAAACTTTGCGCTCTTTGCGGTAAATCTTAGCGCTCTTTGCTGTAAAAATCACTCTTCAGTAATTTTAAAAGAATAAGATCCAGATTTAAGCTGAATCACTTTAAATAATCCTTCTTTACTGACATTAATATCCTTTGCATTACAAGTGAAATTACTGTTCTTTTCTAAATAGAAACTAGCAGTAGCATTTGGCGGAACCACTACTTCGTAAAATACTTTTTTGTTTTCTCTTTTCCAGTTCGACACTATTTTCCCGTAAGGAGATGTATGTTCTGATTCGAAATAAGTAAGGTCTTTTACAAAATTGGGTTTTAAAATTATATGCTTAAAACCTGGCAAATTTTCGTCAAGAAAAATACCGCCCAATCCTTTGTACATCCACGCTCCTATTTCTCCAAACATAATATGATTCATCGAAGCGTCATTTTTTTCAACATTCAAAGGCCAGTTTTCAAACAAGGTAGTAGCCCCATTTTTGATCCAGTATCCCCAGGAGGGAAAATCTTCCTGAGAAGCAATTTTATAAGCAGCATCAGCATAGCCATTTTCGCTTAATGCATTCAATAAAGACTTCGTTCCTAATAAACCAACATCAAGATGAAAATTAGTTTCCTGTACTTTTTTGTACAAATTATCGGCTACTTTTTGTTTGTACGCATCAGGAACTAATCCCCAATATAATGGGCCGGACAATTCTGTTTGGGTACCGCTGCAATACAAATAGGTGCTTTTATTAAAAAATTGTTCATTGAATACACTTTTAATTTTTTCTGCCAATTTAAAATAGTGCTCGGCCTCGTTGGTGTTTCCTAACAGTTTTGCGGTCTTGGCTAAAATTAAAACATCTGCATAATAATACATTGTAGAAGTAAGCGGTTTCGAACTGGTGCTTTTTACAGGAACCCAATCGCCTAATCCCCAATCTGTAATACCGGTTGGATATTTCTTATCAATTAAATCTACATACTTTTTTATATTGGGATACATTTTGGTCAGCAAACGGGCATCGCCATAAAACTCGTATATTTTCCACGGAATAATCGCTATAGAACTCGTCCAGTCAGGGCCGGTTGCAAATTCATAGCCAAATGCTCCGGGGTTTGGAACAATATTAGAAATTCCTCCATCGGATTGTTGCTCGTCCTGATGATCGGCGAGCCATTTTTCGTAAATGGTAATTGCGTCAAAATTATACAATCCCGTTTCTATATTCGTGTGCGCGTCGCCTGTCCAGCCGTTTTTTTCGCGTTGCGGGCAATCTGTTGGATAACCAAATAAATTCGCGAGATAACTACTATTTGTGGCCTCCCATATTTTATTAAAAACCTGATTCGAAGTTTTAATTTTCCCCATGGCAGGCACATCGCTGTGCATTTCAAGCGCAACAAGATTATGATGATCTAGTGCAAAAGGCCGGCTTGAAGTTACTTCTACATATTGAAATCCTTTGTAATTAAATTTTGGAGAAAAACTTTCTTTATCATTTCCTTTTGCAATAAAAATATCGGTCTGAAAAGGATCAGTATTGTCAGTCGGTCTGTAATGCAAATCGATATTAGAAAGATCGACCATTCCGTTTTTGTACAAACGTTCTGCGTGTTTTATTCTGAAAATAGTTCCGGAAACTGCATTTTTGATCGAAAGGCTCACTGTTCCGGCAATATTTCTAGGGAAAGTAAAAACCGATAAAGTGTCATTTATTCTGTTTACTTTCGTTGGTTTTAAATGTGCCGTAACCCGAATTGGATGTAATTGCTGTGACACTAATTTTGATGATGGCGATTGTACAATTATGGCTTTATTCCAGTTGCTATCGTTAAAATCAGGTTTGTTCCAGTCGCTAATTTCTTTGCGCGCATCATAATGTTCACCAGTGTAAATGCTATTAAAGATTACAGGACTATCAGCCGTTTTCCATGTTTCATCTGTAACTATTGTTTCGGTAGTATTATCAGAATAAGTAATTCTGATATTGACCAGACAACGAGGACGATTTCTCCAAATTGTTTTATCAAAATGCCAAACTGCAGTCGATTGGTGGTTGTACCAGCCGTTTCCTAACAAAATACCAAATGCATTTTTCCCGTTTTGCAGCTGCTTTGTAATATCTAGCGTTGCATACAAATTTCTACTGTCGAATTTAGTAAACATAGGATCCAGCATTCGGTCTCCTGCCTTTTTTCCATTCACATAAAATTCATATAATCCGCCTGCCGTAATATAAGCACGAGCCGTTTTTATCGTTTTTGCTGTTGTAATTTCTTTCCTGAAATAAGGAGCCGGTTTGTAATTCATATCATGAGAATCGGATATCCAACTGCCTTTCCAATCGCTCGATTGCAGCATCGCCGTTTCACAACGCTGAATTTTTGAAATCTGCATTTTATTTTTTCCGTCCCAAATTTTTACTCTCCAGAAATAAGTGGTAAAAGATTTCAGAGCTAGTCCGTTATAAGGAATTAAAATAGCATCAGATGCTACTTTTCCGGTATTCCAGACAAATCCTTCGCGTTTTTTAAAAGCAATCGAATCTGTTGCAATTTCTATTTGATAGGCTGTTTGTACTACATTATGTCCGCTGCCACTTAATTGCCACGAAAGTCTTGGCTGAGGTACATCAATTCCTAACGGATTAACCAAATGTTCGCACTTGAGATTTACAGGAGTTTGAGAATAACCCGCGAAACTCATTAGCAGAAAAAGGAAAAACGGATATATTGTTTTAGTAAATGTTTTATGCTGTATTATCATTAGATTTTCTTTTTTTAATAGTTGCATTGGTTTTAATATTATTAAAGAATCGCCAATTTTCAAGTATCAATTTCCTGACTAGCCTCCTGCTTTAGCTAGAGGTAATAATTAGCGCAATAATAGGCTTTAGCCAAATCACACGTTTTTGGCTAAAGCCATTGAGATTGATTTTATATAAACTCTAGCTAAAGCCAGAGCCTAGTCAAAAAAACTTAGGATATCTTCGAGAGATTTTTTCGACAATGTTTTCAAAATCCATTCAAGTTAAAACACAATCAATTATATTTTTTAAAGAATTGCGTTTTAAATTTCCTCTAAAACTGCTGCCCATCCTCCATTTTTAACCATTTTTATTTCGATGTTCGCAGCATTGGTAACTGTGAAATTCTTTTTTCTATAATCCATTGCCTGATATCCTGCGTTGATGCCGTCTTCGAATGAAGTGACTTTATATGATTTTCCGGCTTTTAAAAAGTCCAGATTTAATTTGAAATTCCTTTGCTTTTCGGTATTATTAGTGATTCCGCCAATAAACCATTTCGTGCCTTTTCTTTTAGCAACAATGGCATATTGTCCCGCTTTTGCTTCTAATGCTTTGGTTTCATCCCAGGTTGTAGGTACCGAAGTTATAAAATCAGTACATTCTTTCTCGCGATAGTAATTCGTAGGATTATCGGCCAGCATTTGCAAACCGCTTTCAAAAACCACAAACAAAGCAAGCTGATAAGCTCTTGTACCTATACTTGCAGAATTTGGTCTTTCGGATCTGTATACTTCGGGCTGCATGCTAATCATGGCACCGGGTGTATAATCCATTGGGCCAACTGCATTTCGCATAAAAGGAAGGTACAGACTGTTATCCGGTTTACAGCCGTCCATTTGTTCCATTCCTCTTACTCCTTCGTACGATATTACATTAGGATATTTGTATTCTAATCCTGCAGGTTTAAACGCGCCGTGAAAATCTACCAATATTTGATGTTTTGCTGCTTCTTTGGCTACATTTTCATAATAGTTGACCATTACCTGATCACTGCGATCCATGAAATCAATTTTTACGCCTGCAATTCCCCATTCCTTAAAGGTTTTGAAAACGCCCCTATTTTTATCGACCGTAAGCCATGTAAGCCATAATACGATACCCACATTTTTTTCTTTACCATATTTGATCAATTCATGAACATTGACATTTGGATTTGGTGAATAAGGATCTTCTGTGCTATTGGCCCAGCCTTCATCCATAATGATATATTTTATTCCAAATTTTGAAGCAAAGTCGATATAATATTTATAAGTATCCAAATTATAACCTGATACAAAGTTCACATCCGGGCCATAAGGTGTAGCGCCGTTCCACCATTCCCAGCTGGCTTGCCCGGGTTTTATCCAAGCGGTTTCTTTTAGTTCACTTTTTGGAGCCAGTTTCAGGGTCATCGTATTTTCTATAAGCTGTTTGTCCTCTTTGGTAATGACGAAATAACGCCACGGAAAACTTCTTGTTCCTTTGGTTTTTGCTATATAATTGGCTTCTTTGAGGATTTTAAGGCTTCGGTCTCCGTCGGGACCAAATTCTAAAGGCGTTTTAGGAAACGCAGCTGTAATTCCTTTTCCTGTTCCTTTCAAAAACAAACAAGGATAATCAGAAAGATCAGATTCGCTAATTAATATTTTGTATTGCTTTTTTGAATCGACTAAAACAGGAAGTACAGCCATTTTATCAGCAGGTTTCCAATCTTTGACCGCTGTTAGCGAATAGACTTCTTCATAAGCGGTTTTAAAACTTCCCGGCTGTTGTAAATGCAATAGATAATCCTCTGGAAAATTAACCGAGAAATCTTCATTGATTACTTCAATTTCGCCTTTTTTAGCCGTTATGAATCGGTATGCAATTCCATCATCAAAAGCACGAAATTCTACTGCGTAATCTCCTTTAAAATTTAATACTAAATAATTATAGTTATTGGATACTGATGAAAATTTTAACGGAACAATTGGTTTAATTTCTTCCTTTACTTTTCCTGTTTTGCTTCCTGTTACTTTAGGATTTAGCCCTAAGGTTTCATTTTTCAGAATTAATGCCAAATGATTATTTGATGCTAATTCTTCGTTATTAAAGTTTACTGAATAATAAATTTTATCTTCTAAAGCAATCGAAGCTTTTATTGCTCCGTTGGGCGAAAGGAGTTCAAACTTTTTTTGGGAATAACCGTGGTAAAATCCCAATACAAAAAACAGGCAAATCAATACTTTAATTGTTTTCATTTCAAATCGGTTTTATATAAATAACGTCCCAAAAAAAGGGACGCTACTTTAATTTATACTATACAATACATTCTTATTATTTGGTTATCACTTGTATTTCACCACCATTCGTAAACAAATCGTGCGAAACGAAATAGCCGTCGATCTTGGCGCCGTTTACTTTTATTGTCTCCAGATTTCTTTTACCATTCGGATTTTTGATCGTTACTTTTTTGCCTGCAGGTGTTGCCCATGCTACTTCTTTAAAAATAGGAACAGTTACAATATATTCGGGATCGGCAGGAGATAACGGGTAAAGTCCCAGTGCACCAAACACGTACCAGGACGACATTTCGCCCGCATCATCCATACCGGACATGGCCAGTTTTTCAGGCCCAATTCCGTACATTGTTTCTAATATTTCGTCTATTCTTTTTTGTGATTTTTCAGGTTTATTTACAAAATAATACGAAAACGGAGCTTCGTGATCCGGTTGGTTACCATGACAATATTGCCCAATAAAACCTGATATATTCCAGGCAATATAATTTGGATTCCATGGTTTTGTAAAAAATTCATCGAGTTTGTCTTCAAAAGGTTTTGCTCCTCCGTACAGTTTTACCAAGCCAGGCATATCCTGTGGTGCAAAAAATGATAACTGCCAGGCATTTGCTTCACGATACATGTATTCATAATACGGAAACTCAGGGTTAAACGGCGTTACCCATTTGCCATCTGCCAATTTACCTCTCATAAAACTGGTCGATTTATCAAATACATTTGCATAATTTTTAGAACGTTTTACCAGATCATTATAATGTTCTGTATCGTTTAATTCTTTGGCCAATAATGCCAATGCATGGTCATCATAGGCATATTCTAAAGTTTTAGTTACTCCTGCATTCCCTTTGGTTTCGACTACAGGATTTTTTATATCCTGTTCCGGAACATATCCTTTTGCAATATATTCTGCAATGTGAGGTCTTGTACCGCCTTCTTTATACGCATTATTTAATAGTAACTCGTATGCTTTTTTAACATCATATTTTCTGATGCCCCTCATATAAGAACCTGCAATAAAAGAGGCTGCATGATCTCCGTGAAAAAATGTTGGCATAAAACCTTTAATTTCTCCTTCGTTGATCATCGAACTGATAATATCGCTGGTTTCATCCGGCGAAAAAATGCTTAACAAAACCAGTTTATTTCTGTAATCATCCCATAATGAAGGAAGTGTGTAATAATGATAGTTTTCTTTTCGAACTTTTCCCGCTTCATCTGTAAATTGTCCGTTGACGTCACTTCGTAAAGCCGGCCATAAAAAGGATCTGTACAACATACTGTAAAACATTACATTTTGCTGGTCGTTTCCTCCTTTTACCTGAATTTTAGAAAGCAGGTTTTCCCATTTTGTGCTTCCTTCTTCAAAAACTTTGTTGAGGTTTTTATCTCCTACTTCTGCTTTCAGATCTTCGATTGCATTCTCTACACTCACAAAAGACAAGGCTATTTTTACCGTTACCGGTTTTGTATCTCCGTCTTTTATATTTACCAAAGTATATCCGCCACTTTTAGCAATATCTTTGGTATCTAATTTTTCAATCGCACTGCTTAATGTTGCATAAAAATATATTTTTTCGCCTCCTGTTCTTTGAAAACCGCTTACTGCATTGTTGCCTTCCTGCTTGATTTGCCAATCGTCTACATGATTATTAGCTTTGCCCAGATCAAAAAGTACTTTTCGGCCTTTGTTGTTTTTAAAAGTATATTCGTGTATTCCGCAACGCAATGTCGAACTTAATTTTACCTGTACATTATAGTCTTTTAAATATACTTCGTAATAAGCAGGACTTGCTTTTTCCTGATCATGGCTAAAAGATGATTTGTAGGGAAATGCTGCGCCGTCAGGTACGGGTAAAAGCGGAATATGACAAAGGTTCCAATGTCCTTTATTGGTATGGGTAAATCCTAAAATTGATGTGTCCTCGTACTCATATCCTGCACCGGATCTGTACTTTGTCATAGGACTTAATTGTACCATTGCATTAGGTACAGATGAGCCCGGAAAAACCAATCCTGCCCAAACACGCATATCTGCGGGTGGTGTATAACCTATTATTTTGGTATCTAATAAAGGTGCAGTACCAATAAACGGATTTACCAAAGCTGTATATTTTCCTTTTGCAAGTCCGCCACCGGATTTCTGTGCCGCCGCATTAAAGCCAAAAATGGACATAGAAAGGGCTGCAAGAACGATATTCTTGTTGAATTTTATCATTTTATAAAGAATTAAAACGTGTTACAAATAGCTATAGTTCCAGTAATTTTGGATGTTTTTGGTACGTATCCCACAATAATTCACCAAACAATGTATTGGTCCATGCAAACCATGATCTTGTGAAATTTTTAGCGTCGTCTTTATGAAAAGATTCGTGCATAAAACCGGTGTCTCCATGCGATGCTTTCAACATTTTGATACATTGTTTTATTTCATTTTGATCCGATGTTGTGTAAGCTCTCATTACTAATGACATTGGCCAAATCATATCCATCCCAACGTGCGGTCCTCCAACACCTTCGGCAACTTTTCCTTTAAAGAAAAACGGATTATCTTCTGATAGTACAAACTTTCTGGTGTTTTGATACGTTGGATCATTCACATCGATAGCATCTAAATAAGGTAAGCTCAGTAAACTTGGCACATTGGAATCATCCATAAGTAAATGACCGCCAAAACCATCAACTTCAAAAGCAAAAATGTTTCCGTATTTAGGATGTTTCACCACGGCGTGTTGTTGTATTGCCTGCTCTACTTCGTTACCCAAAGCTCTTAATTCTTTTGCTGTAGCGCTGTCTTTTTTAATGGTTTCCAACATTTCTGCAGCCTGTTTCATACTTGCTACAATAAAAAAGTTGGACGGAATTAAGAAAGAAAAAACCGTTGCATCATCACTTGGCCTAAAAGCCGAACACACTAAACCAACTGGTTTAACCGGATATCCGTACCCTTTTAATGGTCTTGTATCTGTAGCAAATTGTGTGGTTCTTTGAAATGTGTAAGGATTGTGACCGTCTTTTTGCTGTTGGTCTTTGAATACTTTTAAAGTTGCTTTAATTGCTTTTACCCAATTTTCATCAAACGGAGAAGTGTCTCCGGTATTTTTCCAATAATTATAAGCCAGTCTTATTGGGTAGCACAATGAATCTATTTCGTATTTTCTTTCGTGAACTCCGGGTTTCATATCGGTATGATCTGTTGTCCACTCTCCTTTTTTGTTGGGATCGTTGTAAAACGCATTCGCATACGGATCTTTCAATATATATTCTGTTTGCCTGTTGATCACACCTGCAATCAGGTTTTTTAGTTTTGTATCTTTTCCGGCAAAAGCCATGTAAGGCCATACCTGGGCAGAACTGTCTCGAAGCCACATGGCATCAATATCTCCCGTGATTACATAGGTATCCGGTCTTCCGTTTTTTTGTGAATAGGTTACGGTAGTATCAAGCGTATTGGGAAAACAGTTGTTGAACAGCCATCCTAATTCTTTATCTTTTACATTCTTTTGAAATTCGGTTATCGTTTTTTCTATGAAATCACTTTCAAAATTTCTTTTTCCTTTTGCAACCCTTACAATAGGGAAATCTTTTACCATTTTAGTTCCTGCAATTATTTCCATAGGATCGATAAGGGCTAAACTGCCGAATAAAGCAGCATTCTGGATAAATTTTCTTCTTTGCATTGTTGTATGTTTTTAAATTATAGGGAGATATCTTTTTTATTCGTTTGTTAATGAGTACGGAGCGTCTTCTTTTTCAGTTCCTCTTTTAAGGTCCGGTGTTGTCGACATATCAAAATCTAATGTTGCACCGTTCATCAATTCAGAATGACTGATCCAGTTTTTTGAATACGTTTTTCCATTCCATTTCATCTCTTTAATATATCTGCTTGTATCGCTGTTGTCCGGAGCATTAATTTCTACTTTATTTCCGTTCTCCAGTTCAATTGTTACTTTTTTGAACAATGGAGCTCCTACAACATATTGGTCTGAGGCCGGAGTAACCGGATAAAAACCTAAAGCAGAAAATACATACCAGGCCGAAGTTTGTCCGTTATCTTCATCACCGCAATAACCATCCGGTGTTGCATGATACATTCTGTTCATGGTTTCTCTTACCCAATATTGTGCTTTCCAAGGTTCTGCCGCATAATTATAAAGATAAATCATATGCTGAATTGGCTGGTTTCCGTGTGCATATTGTCCCATATTGGCAATTTGCATTTCCCTCATTTCGTGAATTACTCCTCCGGTGAAATTTGAAGTGGCAAAAATTGGAGGCGACGAAAACACTTTATCCAATTGTGAAACAAATGACTGATTGCCTCCCATTAAATCAATTAAACCTTGGATATCGTGAAAAACAGACCATGAATAATGCCAGCTGTTTCCTTCGGTAAATCCGTTGAACCATTGAAAAGGATCAAAAGGTTCCATGAATTTTCCGTCACTGTTTTTTGGGTGCATTAATTTGTATTTCGGGTCAAAAAGGTTTTTATAATTTAAGCTTCTCTTTTTATATAAATCAATTTCTGACTGCGGTTTGTTTAAAGCTTTCGCCAATTGGTAAATCGCAAAATCATCGTAAGCATATTCTAATGTTCTGGCGGCACTTTCGTTTACAATATCGTGCGGTACATAACCTAATGTATTGTATGAATCTGCTGCTGCACGACCTACTGCTTTTAGCGGTCCGGCGTTATTAGCGCCATGAATCACCGCTTTGTATAAATTTTCGATATCGTATTTATTTCCTTTTCCGCTTTTTAAATACGCTTCGGACACAATTGATGCTGAATTATTCCCCACCATAATATCTCGTAATCCCGGGCTGGACCATTCCGGTAACCATCCGCTTTCATTGAATGCATTCGAAAGTCCTTCCTGCATTTGCGCATTCAATTCCGGATACATTAAATTTAAAAAAGGATATAAAGCTCTAAAAGTATCCCAGAAACCAGTATCTACGAACATATAACCCGGCAAAACTTTTCCGTTGTAAGGACTGTAATGAACCGGTTTTTTATTCTTGTCGAACTCAAAAAACTTTCTCGGAAAAAGAAGCGATCTGTACAAACAGGAATAAAAAGTTCCCATTTGGTCGTTTGTTCCGCCTTCTACTTTTATACGGCTTAATTCTTTGTTCCAGGTTTCTTTTCCTTTTTCTTTCAATTCATCAAAGTTGGCTTTTCCTATTTCTTTGAGATTTCTTTCTGCTTGTTCATAGCTTATAAATGACGACGCTACCTGAGCGTTTACTTGTTCGCCTGCTTTTGTTTTAAAGCCAATTACCGCGCCGGCGTGATCTGCCTGCATTTCAAGTGCATTTCCTAAAATATCTCCGTTGAAGGTTGAATTTAACTTCAATTCTTTATCGAAAATGATCACAAAATAGTTTTTGAAATTAAGCGGAACGCCACCACTGTTTTTAGTGGTATAACCGATAATTTTTCTTTCAGAAGGAATTATTTTCACGTAAGACCCTTTATCAAAAGCATCAATAACAATGTACGCTTTATCTGTTTCGGGAAATGTAAATCTAAATCTCGCGGCTCTTTCTGTGGGGGTAATTTCGGTTGTAACGTTATGATCTGCCAGATAAACACTGTAATAATAAGGCGTAACAGTTTCTGCTTTATGAGAAAACCAGCTTTGTCTTTCTTCTTCTTTAAATTTTAATTCACCAGTAACCGGCATAATCGAAAACTGACCGTAATCGTTCATCCACGGCGAAGGCTGATGGGTTTGTTTGAAACCTTTTATTCTGTTTGATTTATATGTATACGCCCAGCCATCTCCCATTTTGCCTGTTTGAGGTGTCCAGAAATTCATTCCCCACGGCATTGCAATCGCGGGATAGGTGTTTCCGTTTGAGATGCCGTAATCAGAATCTGTACCTACTAAAGGATTTACCCATTCTACAGGAAGTTTAGTTTCGCAAACAGCTACACTTTGTGCATTAGTAGGCACGAATGAGAAGAATGTGAATAAACTAAAAACTATTTTATGTTTATTTTTTACCACAACTTAATTATTAATAGCGTTAATTACTTCTTTATTTATTTTACTAACCTCAGAAAAATTCATTTTATCCACTTTACGATCGTAGGTCATAAAACCGTTTACTTCGCCTTCAACATCAGTAGTCTGAGTATAAACAGCTGCTGAAAAACCTACTTTGGATAATTTTATTAACTGATCTGCATATTCTTTGTATTTGGCTGTGGTTTCGTCATTATTTTTAAACTGTGTATATCCCCAGTTTTTATCTGTTTGCCATAAATGTCCTGTAACCGGAAGACCAATTCCTCCGTATTCTCCTAACACTGTAACCCTGCGTGCATCATACAATTTTAAGTTAGGTTCAGGATAATGGTGAATGTCTAACATATCCCCTGTTTGAAAATGGTTTCCTCCACTTGATGAATTCACCAATCTGCTTGGGTCATGATTTTGCGTCCATTCTGTAATTTCAACTGTTTTAAATTGTCCCCAGGCTTCATTAAAAGGAACCCAAACTACGATACTTGGATACGAATATAAATGATCCATAATCTCTCTCCATTCTTTTTTGTATGTCGCCTCAGATTGTGCTGTTCTTTTTAGTTCTGTCCCTTCAAAATATTTATGCATTTGCCAGATTGGGCCATCATCTCCGTTTGGCATATCCTGCCATACTAAAAATCCCATTCTGTCGCAATGTGTGTACCATCTTGCCGGTTCAACCTTTACGTGCTTACGAATCATATTAAAACCTAATTCCTTTGTTCTTACAAGGTCATATTTTAAAGCTTCGTCTGTTGGCGCAGTATACAATCCGTCAGGCCACCATCCCTGATCAAGCGGACCAAACTGAAAGCAATCTTTATTATTCAACTGAATTCTCACAATCCCTTTATCATCTCTTTTTGAAGAAATTTTACGCATTGCAAAATAGCTTTTTACTTCGTCTGTTACTTTGCCACTGCTAATTAATTTTACTTTAATATCATATAAAAATGGTGTATCAGGCGACCATAATTTTGGATTATTTACTACAATATCCAAAGACTGGCCTGCTACTCCTTTTTCTGATGCAATCGTTTTGATACCATCGAATACTGTAATTTCAACAATATCGCCTGGTGTACTTCCTTCAACTTCCGGAACGATAGTAATGGTGTTGCGATCTATATCCGGTGTGGTTCTTAAATTGGTAATGTATTTTTTACTTACCGGTTCTAACCAAACGGTCTGCCAGATTCCTGTTACCGGCGTGTACCAGATACTTTCAGGATTTTTAACTTGTTTTCCTCTTGGTTGTGTTCCGTCGTTTGTTGGGTCCCAAACTTTTACCACTAATTTTTGCGATTTTCCGTTTAAGAATGGTGTTATATTAAAAGTAAAAGGCGTAAATCCTCCTGTATGTGTTCCTACTTTTACATTGTTTATCCACACTTCTGTTTTCCAGTCTACTGCACCAAAATGCAATAAAATATCTTTACTTTTCCAGTTGCTGTCGATGGTGAAATTGGTTTCATACCATAATTCGTTTTCTGAACCTACTTTTTTCATTACCCCGGAAAGGCTTGATTCAACAGCAAAAGGAACGAGGATTTTTCCGTCGTAGCCTTTTGGCGCTGTTTGTCCTGCCGGTTGTATTGCGTAGTTCCATAAACCATTAAGATTTTTCCATTGACCTCTTTCCATTATCGGACGTGGATATTCAGGAAGTGTATTGTTGGGATCAACCTGCTCTGCCCATTTTGTTTTTATTTTATCGCCTTGTGGTTTCCATTGTGCAAAGGATACTAGACTTACAAAAAGAAAAAGTATAATTGTGATTTTATTCTTCATTATAATATTTTATTTTTTTTACAAATTTCCGGAAAGTACTTTATTGAATGATTATCATACTCTTACTTCGTGCTTTACATGCTATTTCTGTTAAACTGATAAACAGTATAAAACCTGAAGGCTGTTTATTTCCTTCAGGCATTACAAAAATTACTACTTAAACTACCACTAAATAATTAATCAAAATAACCATCTTTATCCAGCTTGGCTGCTGCTTCTATTAACATAACTCCGCTCAATTGCGTGGTTAAATCTACTTTTCCTCCCGCTGCAGGAGCTACTTTCCAGTTATTTCCTGAAAGCATTGCAGGTCTCAGGATTCCTTTTTTATAAAATGACTGCGCATTAAATTTCATAAATGCTGCAAAAGTTTCTTTATCCGTCGAATTGATCGTTGGCTGCTCTATTAGTTCTGTAAAATAACGTACCAAAATACCTTTGAATAATCCTCCGTCGCCCTGACCTTCATCTTTAAGAAGTCCTTCTGAAACTAATTTTGGATTAGTCAAAACGTTTCTTCCTGATTTTACCGCATCATCAAGATACGTCTGGTCGTTTGTAGCTTTGTACAATCTTAAACCGGCACCAATCCAGGTTCCCATATTATAAGTAAATACCCAGTCTTTATTGGTGGTCACGACTCCATTTACTTCTGCTATATTATCCCAAACTGCTCCTGAAACCGGATCTACCAAATTGTTTTTTTGCCATGCATAAATTTTCTTAGCCCAAACAAGATCATCAGCATCATTATCTATTTCATACAATCTCATCGCAAGGATTACTGCAGGACCGTTTGATACGGCATTTTTTTGTTTTGGAGAATCTTGTTTCCATGTAATACCTCCTCCAAAAACATCACTCCAGCTTAGCTTTAATCTTTCCCATAAAAAATCGGCAACATCTTTATATTCCTGATCGTTTGTTGCTTTGTAAGCACGAAGGCAGGAATTGGCCAGCCAAAGCATATCATCATTAAAAACATTGTTGTAGGTATTTCCGTTTTTTACTTTAATTCCCTGAACCAATGCTTTCATTTTGGTTTTGTAGTTTTCATTTCCGGTTCTTAAATAACCGTCTGTAAGAACGTCAAGAACGTGAGCATTTGGCCAGTAATGAAATGTACTGTTTCCTGTGTTGTTTTCTACGAAAGTTCCGTTAGATCCCAAATAATTATTATAGGTCGAAAGCTGTAAAGAATCGGCTGTTTGTGCCCATGTATATTTAAATTCAGGACCGGTTGTGGTATTAGGATCACGCAACGGAACTGCATCATCATCACATGAAGTAGTCAATAACCCTAATCCTATTACACAAAGTAACATGATGTTATAACGTGTTGAAAATAATTTTTTCATAATATATTTCATTTAATAAAACGTCTCTTAGAAACAATCTCTAAGAGACGTCGAGGGTTATTTATAGAATTGTAAAACTGTGTGTATATGCCGGTACACTTGCACTAAAATTAATTTCGGCATTTACGTTAGTACCGTCTATTGCAGATGCAAATTTGAAACTGTTATTCCATACATCATTGCTTACAGGAACCATATACCAGTATGATGCTGCAACGTTACCGTCTGGTCTGTTGTTATCATTATTAACACTGCCATACCATTCTTCGCTTGAAGTTGCACCGTTTACGACTGTAAATTTGAATTTGTAACGCTCGTCTTTACCCCATGATTCTGTTTTGAAAGTGATTTTTTTATTGGCAGCTTTCCAGATTCCTTTTCCTGAATATGTATATTCAAATAAATATTGGCTAAGTGGAGGGAACCATAATTCGATCTTTTTAATTTCTGTCATAGTCGTTGAACCATCACTAAAATCAACTTTAATTTTATACACTTTTGCATCTCCTGTATAAGTCGTTGCTCCGTCTTGTTTTAATTTGGCTTCGCTGATATAGAAAACCTCAGGAGTTCCATTTTTTCTTGATATAAATTTATAGCTTCCTGCTTGTAACTTCGTATAGATTTCAAAAGTCGTAGCACCAGTTTTCTTAAAAGCCTGCGCATCTGCCACTGTTTCTCCTGTTTCTGAACCTGATCCTGTAATAAACAACTGATCCGGAGTTGGAAAACCGCCTGGTCTTTGTACTTCGATAATACCTGAAACACTTGATTTTTGAACATTTACACCTTTAGAAGAATAAACAGTCCATTTCAATTTTCCGATAGTTTCAGATGCAATACCTGCCAATCCGGCAATTTTATTAAGCTCTGTAAAAGAAAGGTTTAATGTTTTTTGAAATCCGTTTCCGTCAGATGGTCTTACGTAAATCGGTTTAGAGAAATCTCCGTTTTCAACATCAAAAACCACATCATACAGTACCACTCCGTTGTCTTCTGCTTTAGCTCCTTCCCATTCGAAAACAGCAGAACTTTGTGCACCAAGATCATAAAATTTATTATTCGCCGGAGAATAAAGCGCATTAACAGCACTTACATTAGTATGACTCATTGTATCGTCGTTGTCGCAACTTGCCACAAAGATTGCGCATACTAGTAATAATAATTTTGAATATATATTTTTCATGTTATTTATTTTTAGGTTGTTAGATAGTTTTACCAGTTTGGATTTTGAGATAAATTTGTATTAATCAAACGCTCATCTCTTGGTATTGGCCATAAATAATGTTTATCAGGATCAAAAGTTCTTAAGTTCACTCTTAAATAACCATTGTCTACAGATGACACACCAAATTTGGCTCCATGTGCATAACCATTCAAAACATCTTCGGCAGTTTTCCATCTTCTAATGTCAAAGATTCTTAAACCTTCCATAGCAAATTCTGTACGGCGCTCATTTCTAATTACTTCTCTAAGTCCTGTTTGTCCTAAAGCACTATTAAAAGATAAAGCTGCTGCATCAGTAAAACCTGCACGGGTTCTTAATGGCTTAATGGTTTGATCCCAAACTGCACTTGTCATTTGGTTCAGCTCATTTTTTGCTTCTGCGTACATCAACAATATATCGGCGTAGCGAAACAACATTAAATTTAAACCTGACTGCAAAGAAGTTAAATGTTGCGTATCATAATATTTACGAGTATAATATCCTGTAGGAGTCGAAGATGATCCTTGTACAAATTCATCTGCAGCGTTTCCTACTGAAGTGCCTGGTTTGATGTAAATAATATGAGAACTTCCGTCTCCTTCTTTCCAATTGTATTTATCGTAAACTACAGTATTCGTTAGTCTTGGATCTCTGTTGATATAAGGATCATTTTCGTTGTATCCTGATCCGGCTTCGTTAATTCTTTTTCCGTTCATCATTAAGTAACTGTCTACTAATTCCTGAGTTGGAGCCAAAGCATTTAACCTTGCACCGGCAGAAAGCGGAGCCATATCAAAAAACTCTCCCCACATTCTAAATTGTGGTACATATTGTAAACTTAAAATATCCTCACTGTTGTACTCGTTTTGTTGTTGAAACAAACCTTCGTAAGAAGGAAACAAACTATAGGTTCCGTAACTCATCGCTATAAATGGTTCTACTGTTTTTACAACTTCATCCCATTTACCTTCATATAAAAGAACTCTTGCTTTTAGCGCTACTGCAGCACCTACCGTGATTTTTCCTCTGTCTGCAGCGGCATATTGTGTGTTCTTTGGCAATGCCGGAATTATGGCATCCAATTCACTTAAAATATAGGCAATCACTTCTGCATGCGATGTTCTGCTTACTGATGTTGCTTCTTCAAGAGAAGGATCTTTCTTTATTAAAGGAATATCTCCAAACCAGGTTGTTAGCTGAAAATGTTGGAAAGCTCTCAAAAAACGGGCTTCTGCTTTCATTCTTGCAATTACAGTTGCATCTGCATTAGGAACACGGTCGATATTTTCTAATAAAAGATTACAGGTTTTAATACCCGCATATCGGTTATTCCATTCTTCTTTTATTCTTCCTAAAGAAGGATCATAAATTCCGGCTCCGATTGATGCAGCTCCTGCATTATCTCCTCTTCCGTTAAAAGCATTATCCGATAGTGCTTCATTATAAAAGAAATATTGACTGGTTTGCATTTGCGAATAAGCCGTATTTAGAAAAGTCTGGGCTTTATCTACACTTGTCCAATAATTAGAATCTGTAAATTGATTTTCAGGCGCAAGGTCCAGATCTTCACAGCTTACCAATAGTAAGAGTACAACTGGTATGAATTTTATTTGTTTAAGTATATTTTTCATTTTCATTTTTTTTAAAAGGTAATATCAATACCCATTCCGTAATAAACCTGCGTTGGATAAGCTCTTCCGCTGTTAGCTCCCGAAGGTGTCATGCTATTGTTGAATTCAGAAAGTTCCGGATCAACAAATTTCACTTTAGATAATGTAAGTAGATTTTGTCCTGAAACATAAACATGAAATCTGCTCATTCCTAACCTTTGTGCCACATCATCTGATAATGAATACCCTATTTGCACATTTTTTAGCCTTGCATAGGCACCATCATACAAATACATGTCAGAACCTCTTCTGAAGTTGTTTGTATTAGATTGTGTACCATTGTTTGCCAATCTTGGATATCTTGCATCCGGATTTTGAGGCGTCCAGTAATCTAATTGGTGTGTGTACATTGTCATACCATAATTGTAATGAAACGGCTCTACAAGCTCTCCTCTAATCATCATGGTTCTTTTTCCAACACCCTGAATAAAAATGCTTAAATCAAAATTTTTGTAATCTAAATTATAAGTAGCTCCGTAAGTATATCTTGGAAAAGGATTACCGAAAACAAACTTGTCATTGTCATCAATTTTACCATCTTTATTTACGTCTACATAACGGTTATCACCCGGCTGTACACTTAATCCTTCAGGAACTGCTGCTCCTTTGATTTCATCCCAGTTCTGGAAAATTCCATCTCTTTTTAATCCCACATAAGAATTGAAAGGCAGTCCTTCACGAAGAATAACCTGTAACTCTTCTACTCCGCTCAATCTTTCTTTTCCGCCGTAGTCCAGCACTTTATTTTTCGAATCTCCAAAATTCACCATCAAACTATGGTTTAATACTTTTCCTTTATGTCTGTAAGTGGCACTAATTTCCCATCCTTTGTTTCCTACTTTACCGGCATTAAACATTGGTAGTCCCGTACCAAAAACTCCCGGTACTTGCGGTGGAACAAGAATGTCTGATGTTACTTTATCAAAATAGTCGAATGAAAATGATAAGGCTCCTTTAAAGAAATCTGCATCGATTCCTGCATTAAAAGTGGCTGCTTTTTCCCATTGAATATCAGGATTTGCAAAATTATATCCTGTACCGCTCACACCGCTATTGTTGAAACCATAAGCATTCTGAAAAGTAAAATAAGTCGTTTGGTATTGATAGTTACCCACGTTTTGGTTTCCTAAAATACCATAAGAAGCTCTTAGTTTAATGTTACCCACCTTATCGTTATAGTTTTCCATGAAACTTTCTTTGGTCAATGCATAACCAAGTGTTCCCGAAGGAAAGAATCCCCATCTTAATTCATCTCTGAATTTTGATGATCCGTCATATCTAAAACTGAATTCTGCAAAATATTTATCTTTAAAATCATATGATGCACGACCAAAAAGAGAATTAAGACTGTTTTTTGATGAACTTCCATTAGAGTTATAAGAGTTCTCTCCAATTACTGTTTCGCTGGTTGGAGTTCCCAAATCCGGATCAGTATATTTTTTGTAGATCCCGATTCCTCTGTCTGAATGATTTTCGTTAGAAACTCCAATCAATCCGCCTACGTTATGATTACCAAAACTTTTACTGTACTCTAACATAAACTGTGTGTTCAGGTCAAGACTTTTTCTGGTTTCATCATTTGTATCTCTGTCAGCACCATAAACTCCCTGAGGCGAAAAGTTCACTTCTTTTACTCTGCTGTACATACTTCCAGACCATAAACGTCCTCCAAAAACACCTTTTACTTTTAAGGAATTCGATAATTTAAACTCTGCATTAAAAGCTCCAAAAATATCATCATTATCGTATCTTCTAAAACCTCCCTGTTCCAGAATTCCTAATGAATTAAATTGTTGTAACACATCATTGGTCAGGTAATTACCATCCTTATCTTTTTGCGTATAATATAACGGAACCCTGAAAGCATCAGCCATTAAGGTACCTGTGCTTGAGGAGTGATCTGTAATTTTTTGTTTTGAATAAGCCAATGTCGACGTCAACTTAAATTTACCGTACTCGTTCGTAAGATTTATTCTAAAGTTGTAACGTTCCTGACCTTTTTTGGGACCAACGAATGTGCTTTCCTGATCCAGGTATCCTAATGATACTAAATAAGTAGAGTTGTCGCTTCCGCCCGAAAAAGATAAATTTTGGTTTAATTGAAGTGCCGGTTTTACAATTTCTTCTGCAAACCATTCTGTATCCCCGTTTGCCTTTAGCTCTGCAATTTTAGCTGCCGAAAACACTGCAGTAGTTTCTCCGGAGTTAAAAGCTGCTTCATTTCTCAACATCGCATTTTCGTATCCGTGTACCGGTTTTGTAAAGTATTTTGGGCTATTAAATCCGGTAAGACTGCTGTACTGAATAGACATTGGTTTACTTTTACTTCCCTTTTTGGTTGTAATAAGCACCACTCCATTACTTGCTCTGGATCCGTAGATCGCAGCACTACCGGCATCTTTTAATACAGATACACTTTCGATATCAGCAGGATTCAAAGCATTAATATCTCCTCCTACTATACCGTCTATAACTATCAGCGGACTATTGTTTCCTAATGTACTTATCCCACGAATGTTAAGGTTTAAGCCTGCACCCGGCTCTGAGTTTGTTTGCTGAATGGTTAAACTTGGCGCTTTACCCTGCAAAGCCAGTGTTGCATTTACGTTTGGTCTGTCTTTGAACGCATCATTATTAACCTGATCAATGGCACCTACAACTTTTCTTTTCTTTTGTGTACCATAACCTACAACAACTACTTCATCTAAAGCTGAGACATCTAAGTCCATAACCACATTAATAACGCTTCTGTTATTTACTTTTAGTTCTATTGGTTTGTAACCAATCATTGTAAAGCGTAAAGAACCTGTTCCGTTTTTTAATATTATCGAATAATGCCCGTCAAAATCAGCATTTACTGCATTTCTTGGATCACTGACATCAATAATAGAAACTCCCGGAAGAGACAGTTTGTCTGAAAGTGAAGTGATGACCCCAGTAACCTGAGTTTTTTGATTCTGGGCAGTAACATTGTTATACCCGCCACAAATGAGAATAATTGTGAGGAAAAAATGCATACAGAGCATTTTTTTCTTTCTGCAATTTGATTGTTTCATCATGAAAAATTTTGGTTAGTTAGTTTTTACTGAATTAATTCTGAAGTTTTAAGAACTGTTTTTTTAAAATTTAAAATCACTTCAAATATTTAAAAATTAGCTGGTCTCGTTTTTTGATCGGTTAAAAGTTTCCGGTAAATTTTAATCGTTAAAAACCAAACGAGCTACAATAACTTATTAATTCATAGCAAACATACTAAAACGTTTTAGTAAAAAAAAACTTTTTTTGCTAAATATAATTTTAATGTTAATTTTATAAGATATGCGCTTATTAGGTGACTTATATTAAATATTACGCAATAAAATTCAACGAAAACGTTATATTAATTGTTAAAATTATTGATCTCGAAAAATGATATAAATCAATTTATAAGACTTAAAAAGCTTATTTTTAGTAAATGGGATAAAAAAAAATCCGAGAATCAATAAATACTTATTGAGTCTCGGATTTTCTAAAAAAAGTAGTATTGTTTTTCAGCAAATTACCGTAGTAATTGCCTTACTTCACAAGTGATGATTCGCGCAGTATTAGTTCTGTTTTTAATACAATATTATGATGGGTTTCGCTCACATCTTTTTTCTTTAAAAGAGGCAGCATCAATTCCATCAGCTTCGTACTTATTTCTATCAAAGGCTGTGCAACAGATGTTATGGTAGGATCGTAGATTTTAAACATATCATTATCATCAAACGCAATGATACCCAACTCTTTAATTAATTTTGGATTGTTTTCTTTTAAAACTTCCAGTCCGCTTTGTGCAAGATAATTTGTAGCAAAAAAAACAGCATCCAAATCAGTATATTTTTCAAAGAAATCCTTAACATACTCCTTACCTCTTCCTTTAATAATTTCATTAAAAGGAATTTGAAGCGTATGGGATTTCAAACCATTTTCTGCGACTGCTTTTTCATATCCGGACAAACGTCCCATCATCTGGCTCTGATCTGAAGCGGTTGTGATAAAGCCAATATTTTTAAACTTGTTTTGTATCAAATGCTGTGTCGCATCAAAAGACGCCTGAACATTATCAATAACAACACTATTACAATCTAATCCTTGAAAAAACCTGTCTAATAAAACGACTGGAATATTATCTTTTATTAAACCTTCGATGGTATCTTTTATTCCCGGAGAAGGCACAATAATAAAACCATCTACCTGACGAAAATTAAATAAATTGATTAATTCGTTTGATTTTTCATCATCATTTTCGTTGCTGCAAAAAATAACTTTATATCCTTTTTCGTATGCAATATCTTCAAAAATTCGGGCAAGTTTAGAAAAGAAGTTATTGGAAATATCTTCGACCATAAAAACCAGAATTTTAGATTTTCCGGTTCTTAGGCTTTGTGCAATTTGATTGGGTCTGTAATTTATTAATTTTGCATAATCTAAAACCTTTTTTGTAAGCTCTTTAGAAATGTGTTTTTCTTTTGCCTTACCATTTAATACAAAAGATACCGTAGTAACAGATATCTTCAATTCATCGGCAATATTTCTAATAGAAACAGGTTTTTTCTTCATTTTAAAATCATTTTTAATTTAAAACCACAATTTTTGCTCAAATATAGTAAAGTTATAATTGTGACGTTAAATTAGTACTATTTTACTTAAAGTAAGTTCAAAAGTTTAATCTCGCAAAGACGCAAAGTTTTTTTGTTTCACGCAGATTTAAATTGATTTAAGCTGATTTTTTAATCGTTTTAATTGTTTAATCAGTGGCTAATAAAACTTTTAGCCTGTGCATTTCCCCTTTTTTTTCAGTTAATTTATCAGTTGTAATATTTTAATCGCGCAAAGACGCCAAGGCGCAAAGTTTTTTGTTTCACGAAGATTTAAATTGATTAAAGCTGTTTTTTTTAATCGTTTTTAATCGTTTAATCAGTGGCTAATAAAACTTTTAGCCTGTGCATCTCCTATTTTTTTTTCAGTTAATTTATCAGTTGTAATGTTTTAATCTCGCAAAGACGCAAAGGCGCAAAGTTTTTTTGTTTCACGCAGATTTAAATTAATTTAATCTTATTTTTTTAATCATTTTAATCGTTTAGGCTAAATAAACTTTGCGCCTTTGCGTCTTTGCGAGATTATTTTTTGTATTAACGTCCAAAATCATCCTGAAGACGAACAATATCTTCTTCATCCGAAGGATTATCCTGATCTGTATGCTGCCAGATTTCTGCAATCACACCCCACGAATCCAAACCTATCAGGCGGTGACGTTCTCCTTTGTCCATCTCAATAAAATCACCGTTTTGCAATGTTTTTAATTCTCCTTCAACATCTGTATCGCTAATTTTTACTCCTACGGGACCTTCAACCACTTTCCAGATTTCGGCTCTTCTAAAGTGATATTGCCACGATAATCTTTTTTCCGGAGCTACCACTAAGATCTTTGGGCTTAATTTATTGGTGATTTGAACCTCGTCAAGCTTTAAGTGCGAAAAAAACTTTGTTATAAAAGCACTTGCCTGGCTTTCTTCGATCACAAAAAAACCACCCCAAGGTCTTGTCTGGTCTTCGTTGATGATCGTAAAATTGTGTTTTTCGATTTCATTTCTAATCTTATCAAAGACCAATGCTTTACTGTCTTTATCTTCTATCTTGATATTCATGTTTTCTTTTTTTTTTACAATTTTTATTTTTTCTAGAAATACGGTAATTCTGCTTTAATGCGTTCCCAGAAAACCTCATTAAATAAATAACTTGATCCCAGAATACTGGTCTTTTCTGTATTTTCGATAATAGAAATTGCTATGTCTACATTTTTGCTTTTTAAATTCTCCTGAAATTTAGTCAAAAACAATCGATTTGATTTGGCAATATTCCCTCCGATAATCAAAAGATCTGCATCAAAATCAAGAATAAAAGGCGCTAAAAATTCACTTAAATTATGGGCGAAATCATCAAATATTTTTGCAGTCGAATAATCCTCAATACCGGCTATTTCCTTAACACCGTCTGTCAATTTCTTTCCGGTACTATTTTCGTACTGATTTAAAAACCATCTGGTCGAAAAGTAGTTATCAGCAATACTATCCTGAAAAGGTTTGTCCCATAAACAACCATTATGCGGTACATTACTTCCTTGTGTAATTGGCAGTTTATGGTCTAAAAAAGCGGCTCCAAAACCAGTTCCTAAAGTTATAGCAATTACTTTATTATTCAATTCAGATTCTTGTGTAAGCGATCCTCCTACTCCAAAACAACTGGCATCATTAAGAAACCTGAAGCTTACATTTTGTGTGCTTAGGTATTTTAAAAGTTCATCTGCAACCGATACATTATACAGGGACTCGTATTTATCATTTCCTTCAAACATAGCTATTCCTGTTTCGTACTGAAACGGGCCTGGCATAGAAAAAGCGATTCCAATAACATCACTTGAAGAATAGTCATAGTTTTCCTGAATTACCTGAATAGTCTGATTGATTATTTCGGCCCATTTTTTAATAATTACTTCTTTAGAAGCCTTACTATCAACAGCTCCGCTAAAATATGTTCCCGGAATTATCACAAAATCATTACCATTTACGGCAGCACTGCTGATGTGGCTCCCTCCAATATCTACACCTATTGTTATTGACATTTGTTACTCATTTTAATTATTTTTTTACTCATAATCAATTCAATTAATTATCTCTGTTTTTTCTCTATTTCTTTGTGGATTAGCCTCTTTGAAGGATTTAAAAAATAATATTCAAACCTAAAAAGAAAGACTTTTAACATCCGATACTATATTGTCAAAAAACAATACTATTCTCCTGAATTACTTTTACTCTTGTTCTATTTTCACAAATGAGATTGAACAAACTTATCTCGGTCATTTCAAAAATATTATGCAATTGCATTTGCAGATTCAGAAAGAATTTAATTTATTTTTTAAGTGCTTTAAAAATGTTTTTTTCTAAAATAGGTTCCATAATGGCATAACCTGCTTCATTAGGATGTACGCCATCCGTACCTAATTCATCTTTTAAACCTAATTTTTCATTTACCATTGCTGAAAAATAATCCGTATAAAAAAGTTTATTTTTATCTGCGTATGCTTTTAGGACACTGTTTAGGGCTACAACTTTTTTAGCTGGTTCTAAACCGGGCTTCCATTTAAAATCTAATGCAGGAAGAACCGAGCAAAGAATCACCTTTATCCCATTTTGTCTGGCCAGTTCACACATCGAAAATATATTTCCCGAAGTTGTCTCAGCAGAATAAGGTCCAGTATTTTCAGCGATATCGTTTATACCTGCCAAAATAATCACCACAGCAGGTTTTAAAGCAATTACATCTTGTCTAAAACGCAATAACATTTGTGGTGTCGTCTGACCGCTTATTCCTCTGTTGATATATTTTTTTGAATTGAAAAAATCAGGTCGTTTGTTGATCCATCCTTCTGTAATTGAATTTCCCATAAAAACTACCCTACTATGATCTTTAGCACTCAATACCGGAACTTTAGAATTTTCATCCTTATAACGATTTAAGTTAGGCCAATCCTGAGCATGGGAATAAGTTGCAGAAAAAAAAAGTATCAGGACGTAACAGAAAAATAAAGGTGTTTTCATTTAATTCGCAATGTGTATTCGGTTATATATCTAGATTAGAGAACTCTTTCACCATTCAAACATTAACGAACAATAAGTAGTATGACTAAAATTTTAACAGTCTGTATTACAATTAAAAAAATATACACTACAAACATTCCTTAATACGCAAAAAAGGTATATCATGTTGGCAAATATACTAAAACGTTTTAGTATAAAAAATATTTTTAAAAAAATTTAATTGAATGAATCATAAAAAAAATGCTATTAAAAATAATAGCATTTTTATAAGGAATTATAAAGGATCAATTTTAGTTTCTGTATTCTCGAAATTGCAGAAAACATTCATTTTTAATGTATTATTCTTTTAGAAATGATTTACTTACGATCTCACCTCCTCTTTGAATATTGAGCAAATAAACACCTTTGATCAAATTATTGCAATTGTAGGCAATATCAACTTTGCCCGCATTATATTCTTTATCTGTAATGGTAACTATTTTTTGTCCGTTGATATCAAACAAGACAATGGTTACTTTTTCCTGTTCTGCCTGCAAAAACGAAATGTTCAGGATGCCTTTTGTAGGGTTGGGATAAACACTTAAATCTACCTCAGGATCGAGTACTGCTTTGTTAGTCGCCAGCGTGGTTACCGTACAATTGGGCGTTGTACTAAAAGCCATTTGCGCAGCTGTAAAATTGGTAAATGTTGCATTGATATCAATATTAGAAGTATCGCTTGCACCTTTACCATCGCAATTATCTCTTCCGTTTCTCCAGTAAGGAAATTGCAAATAAACACCAGGTGTAGCGCAACTGCCAATTTCTGCATCCCCGCCTACAACAACTGAACTGGCAAAATCTCCTGCAAACAACATAGCATTTCCTTTGATATTGGCAGTATTTTTTACAGAACCACCTTCCATCCAGGCATTTCCTTCAACAATGGCGCTGTTGGCCAAAGTGGCGTTGTACACACATGCATTGCCTCTTACAATCGCATTGCCGTTTATAGTACCTCCATCTACCATTGCGTAATCATCTATACGGGCATTTCCTGAAATCGTTCCGGCTCGTACAATTGCATACGGACCCACATATACTGTAGAAGCTACAGTTGCATTGTTAGACACCCATCCGCCGCCGTTGGTATGTAAATGTCCGTTTGTTTTAAGAAAGCTTCTAAAGTTAGCTGCAGGCTGAAATCCTTCCGGAGTAGCATTTGCAATTTTTAGTTCGTAAGGATATCTTCTTTGTTTTGGATAACCCACATCCATATTGTAATTGACATGCACTTTTGGTGCCGCAAAAACAACCAGATAAATGTTAGCTTCTGTCACTGTATTGAGTGTAAATGATGCTTCGCCATCGGTCTTATACATTGGACTGTAACGAGAAATAGTTCCATCGGTTTTTGTGGTTACAAAACCATAACGCCATCCGGCCTGAGTGGTATTTACCTCAGTATGTCCTTTAAATTTAATGGTTACTTTTTTTTGTGTTCCTGTACAGGTTGGGTATAACGGAATTAAATTCATTCCGTAATCCTGTGGAGCCCAATCGTTATTGGTATAATATTGATCCGCTGTTCCTGTTACTTTTGTCAGCAGCGTATATTGTCTGCTGGTATAACGAGGCATATTTGTTTTTATCGCATTGTAAACGTTTCTAATGGTTTTTCCGAAATTACTGGTGGTGTTTATTTGGGAATTCCATTGAATGGGATAATCGAATGCGGCTTGTCGCTGTGCATATCCCCACAGATAATCATCAAGCTGATCCTGTGTAAAACCTTTTAATCGCTTAATGGTTTCCAGCGGATGTTCTTCATTCATAGATTCTGCCCACATTCTTCTTGTAAAATCAAATCCCTCTTTTTCCTGAACATAGTACATCAAATGAAAATTAGTATAATGATGCCTGTTCGAGGACCACATAAAATGTTTGGTCTGGATCCAGCGGGTCAAAGTTCCGTCGATTTCTGCCCATTGCGGATAAGCCTGTGCACGCATAAAATTGGCGTGTCCTTCATAAAATGGACTCGCCCAATCATATCCGGCAAATGCTCTTCCGGCTCCCGGATTTTCCTGAATGCTCATCATCATTTGCAGTGTATGGGCAAATTCATGCGATAACGCTCCGCCATCTCTCGTGGCTTCAGGATGTACAAACATAGCGCCTATGGTATTACTAAAGGAACTCGCTTGTGCAAAAGCTTCTAACCTTGGATCTGTAGAATTCCAGGTGCTCATCATCATAATAATGATCTTGTACTTCCCAAAATTGGTTGTTGGCGCATTGTTTACAAAATGCAAATCGGTAATATAGCGTTTAAAGCTAGTCTCGAGTGTATCTGCAACTGATTTTGGTGTAAACCTTAGTGCTGCATCAGCATATGCCGCAGGATTCGTCCCAACTTTATCGCCCCAGTAGAGTACAAAATTGGTCGACTCGTACTTTCTGGTGTTGGATACTTTATTATAAAATTCATTATTAGGATCACTCCATTCTGTGGGAGTAAAAAGCGTTTTCTGTGCAATTGCAAAATAACTGGATAGAAAAACGACAACAAGTAGTAAAAGTTTTTTCATAGTTTATTTAATTAATAGGTTAAGAAATAGCATTCTTTTGTAAATGTAAAAACTACACTAATCATCTTGTAAGACAATATTATCTACATTTAATACTATTTTACCTATTTAATAAAATATACTAACCTATTTTACAATAAGTTACAAAACATCAATACTTATATTTAAAAACCAAAATCGCAAAAATTAATACCAATTAATTCTTCAAACCGGCAGCTGTAACCTCTAATACAACACTGCTTTCCTCTCTTGCAGAAGAAATTTTCAAACCTACTTTCATCAAAAAATCTCCCGAAAAAACATTTCCTGATGCTTCAAAAGTATTTTTTGCTTCGGGCATAAGATTTATTTCTTTGACTTCGTATTTCATTAAAGGATCAAGTCCTTCTAATCGTACCAGACTGTAATTAGGATCGGTTAATGGATGCAAGGTATAAGAGAACACGACCGACTTGGTTTTATCCTGATTCACATACATTAATACCGCTCTGCTTTCTTCATAAGGCGAAATCAATCGGTACAAATCTCCTTGCCAAATTACGGGACTTAATCGTTTGTAATTGGCAACTGCTTCCTGGCAAAATTGCAATTCGTTTGGTTTTAATCCGCCTACGTGAATATCAAAACCCAATTTCCCCATCATGGCAACATCTGTTTTAAATTTTATGGACTGATTGCCCATAGAAGTTACATGATTGCAAGTTGCGAGCGCAGGATAAAAATTAGAATATCCCCATTGAATAAAAACACGATCAAACGGATCTGTGTTGTCGCTGGCCCAAAACTCGGTGAAATAATTGAGCATTCCGTAATCGACCCTGCCTCCTCCTCCGGCACAAAGCATCATAGGTAAATTGGGGTATTTCGATTTTATTCGATCAAGAACTTTATACAAGCCTTTTGTGTATTCTATGAATAAATGCGATTGCTGATTTTTAAGATAGGTCGAATATGCACTGGTCATCATACGATTACAATCCCATTTAAAAAAGGCAACTCCTGATTTGGTTTGCATGATGTCATCAACAACCTTAAAAACAAAATCCTGAACCTGCGGATTGCATAAATCAAGAACCAATTGTGTGCGATAAATATTCTTTTCTCTGTTAGGTAAACTTAATACCCAATCCGGATGTTTTTCGTACAGTTCAGTTTTTTCGTTGATCATTTCAGGTTCTATCCAAATACCAAATTTTACATTAGTTTCCAAGGCTTTTTCCATCAGGAAACCAATCCCATTTGGCAATTTTGATTTTGTAGCCTGCCAATCTCCTAATCCTGATGTAGAACCGCTTCTTGGGTATTTGTTGCCAAACCAGCCGTCATCAAGCAAAAACATATCTACTCCCAATGTTTTAGCATCTGTAAACATATTGGCGAGTTTCTTTTCATCAAAATCAAAAAAAGTAGTTTCCCAATTGTTCAATAAAGTAAGACGTGGTTTTTCGCCATCTTTAAGGCCGTATTTTCTGGCCCATGCATGCAAATTTCTACTCGCCTGACCTTTGCCCTGATTTGAAAAGGTATAAATAAAAACAGGTGTTTTGAATGTTTTTCCGGGTTCAAGATTGTATTCTGATGCAAATTCATTAATACCTGAAATAATTCTCAACTCATTATTATTATCAATATCAAATGTATACTTGAAGTTTCCGGACCACGCAATTGTTCCCGCAATTACTTCACCTGTATTTTCTCCTGATTTTGAATTTAATGAAAGAAAAAAACTAGGTGACGCAAACATATTTGTTCGAACGCCCAATTTCGAGTCGATAACCTTAATGCCTCTTGTAAGCTGACTTTCTTCCATTCGAACTTCCTCGACCACATCGCTGTAAAATTGTGTCAGCCAATACTGATCCGCATCCAAATGCAATGCAGATGAAGCATAATTGTACAGCATTACAGCTTTTTTCTCGTTGTGCTGAATTTCTGTCCACGATTCGATTACGTTTTCTTTGTAGAATGTTTTATAATGAAGGTTGATAAAAACCGGATATTGAGGATCTTTTAATTTGATGATAATCTCAGCTGTATTATCCGTTATTTTTTGAATGGTATGATTTTGATATTCTAATTCTAATGAAGGATTTCCGTCGTTATGCGTGATTCTGATAGCGGGTTCGAATAAATTATCGGTTCCAAAAGTTGGGTATGCCGAATGGCGCAAATCGATTAAAGGATTCCCGTCATTCACCACGAAATTCTTGGTGTTTTCTTTGGAAACGGCTTCGTATTCGCTACTGTTATTCAGCTTTGTTCCCAAATAAGTCTGATACAATTTTTTGTTTTTACCAACCTTAAGCACTAACGCAGAATTTTGAGTTTCAATCTTAATTAAAGAACTTTCCTGCGCCTGAATAGCCGAATATGTAATGGTCAATAATAACAGTAAAAATTGCTTCATTTTTTTTATTTTTTAAATTAATCTTTCGAGATTTTATTACAATAATTCTAATCTTCTCGCAGATTTGGCAGATTCTTTTTTTATTCTTTTTGATATATCTAAAAAATCTATCACAAAACTTCAGCACTATATCTTAGAAATAAAATAGAAGCTTACAAAATAAATCTGCCAAATCTGCTAAATCTGCGAGAGAATGAAACACAGGACTTATATCCGTAAAATTTAATATCCAAAAGGATTATCAACACTATGCATTGGCTCAGTAAACCACTTTGCCCCGTTTTCGGTCATGTAAAAATGATCTTCGTGTCTGATTCCAAATTTCCCCGGAATACAAATCATAGGTTCGTTGCTCACGACCATTCCTTCCTTTAATTTTATTTCGCTTCCGCGTACTAAATACGGGAATTCATGAATGTCTAATCCGGTTCCGTGCCCTACTCTGTGGGGCAATCCCGGTAAATCATAGTCAGGGCTTAATCCGGCTTCCGCCAAAGTTTTCCTCGCCGCGTCATCTACTGATCCGCAGGAAGCATCGATATTAGCCGCTTCAAAAGCAGCAAATTGAACTTTTTGCTCTAGATTCCAAATAGTTCTGTATTCTTCAGAAGGAGTTCCGTATGCATAAGATCTTGTAATATCAGAAAGATAACCCTCTAATCTACAGCCTGTATCTACGATTACAGCATCATTTTCTTTTAAAGGCTGAGGAACCGAAACGCCATGAGGATATTGTGTATCATCGGCAAATAAAACAATACAGAAGTAAGAACCCGAAGATATTCCGGCATTAATGTGTGCTTTATGAATAAAATCAACCACTTCATCAACTGAAATTCCGGGTCTTAAAATTTTAGCAGCAGCGCGCTGAACCTCCATCGTAATGTCTTTTGCTTTTTGAATAATGGCAATTTCATTTTTAGATTTTTGCATTCTACAAGCGGCTGTAATCTCTTGTGCGTTTATAAAAGTGTATGACGTATTGGCTTTTGAAACTCCATCAACTAAAAAATAAGGCGAAGATTCATCAATTGCAATTCTGCCGTATTCAGTGCTTTTATCATTCAATAATTTTCCGAATAAAATATAGGGCGATTCATGTTCTTCCCAACAATTAATATTGGCCTGAACTTTCATGTATTTTTTAAAAGTACCTTCTTCAAATTTTGGCACTATATATTCTAAAGAGCCATCATTAAATAATAAAGCGCCAACCATTCTTTCAGAAGCATTCCACTTCGTTCCTGTAAAATAATACAGGTTCGTTCCCGCATTCAGATAAAGTGCCTGAACAGAAAGCTCTTTCATCAAGCCAGTTGCCTTTTTGATGCGTTCCAGATATTCCTCCAACTGAATTGGCTGTACATCCTGAGTTCTGTTTTCTATTTTTTCTAATTCGATTGCAGCAGTAGAACCGCCTATACCTATTGTCATCTTCTAATTATTTTTATAATGAAAAGCTAAATTAATCAATATTGGTTATTCTCTTTTAGGTTTCGTCTGTTTCATTAATTCCAATACACCTTTTTGATCAAGTGCATAATCGTACAAACGCAAAGAAGCCATAAAACCAGAGAAATTTTCTCCAATATCTGAAGCTCCAATGATAATTTTTGCTTTTTCAATGGCAGACGATAGCAGCATATTTTGCGAATTATCCAAAACTCCATCTACATATATTTTTTCTACCACACCATCAAATGTCAGCACGATATAATGCCATTTATTGGCCTCCGGAATCGTATTGTAACGCATATCAAAATGTCCGTCCAGATGCGGTGCAGCTCCGTAGTTGCTGCTATTATAAGCCAAAGCATTGTACGAATTGGCTAAATTAAATTCGTTTCGATCACACCATGATGCCAGAATTTCTCCTTCTTTGGCAACATCAGGATTTTTAACCCAGGTTGCCACTGTATATGAGCCATTCCATGCTAAAGATTTCGGAACTGGCTTATCTAATGTCAATGCTCCGTTTTTAAAATGAAAAGCTTTAATGCCGTCTGGTTTTTCTAATGATATATCTCCGCTTTTTGTGAAAGTTCCGCCAATCGAACCTTTATTCGAAATTGTATTTAAGGATGAACTATCTGAAATTTTGCTTGCATCAAGATCAACTATTAATTTCTTAGTGCTTTTTACTGCAGGAAGTGTTTTCGATGTTACGTTTTTTAATGGTAAAGGAAGATCAAATAAAGAACTATACACTTTTATGTTCCAGACTGCAGGGTAAAGTCCCACTTTTTCTGTACCCAAAACGGTGAGTTTGATATAACGGGCTTTTACATCATTATCATCAATCATTGGACTTCCCGCAGTACGGTTTTTAGATTGATCAGCATACAGAAACCAGTTTTTTCCGTTTGAAGAATATTCCAGTTTGTATTGGTAATAGTAACTCGCAAATTCAAATTGCGTCATTATTCTTTTTATGGTTTGAACGGTTCCCAAATCGATGGTTAAGTCTTCAGGTGTCGTATTATTCGCCGCTTTCCACATCGTGGCATTATTATCATCTGTAGCGTAAGAAGCTTTATACTCGTAATCGTATTGAGTCGATTTTAAATGATAATAAGATGATGCTGTTGTTTTTGATCCGAAAGCAATATCCTTTGGTACAATTGATTTCACAAGATCACTTATACCTTTACTTGTAGGCACTACTTTTTGTATGGTAGAATCATTTTCAAAAATCATTTTATCAATACAAACCTGTCTCGCCAAACCTCCTCTTGTCATAGGATAATCGTGTTTATGATACACGATGTAATAATCATCATTTTCTTTCAGAACAGAGTGATGACCCGGACCATGAACGGTTTGATCTTCATTGGTACTCAAAATAGGATTGTTTTTCCCCGGAGTAAAAGGGCCGTAAGGAGAATCAGAATACGAATAGCGAACATTATAAGTTTCGTCGTGACAAGAAGCTCCGGAATACATTAAAATGTATTTAGAACCTTTTTTCATCATATAGGCAGCTTCAAACGGCGCGGGAGTTTGCGCAAGCGGAATATTGGTAGAATGTACCATTTCTCCCATTGTTTTTTTGTTTAATTCACCCACTGCATATCCTCCGTTATAATGTACCCATGTTCCCCAATACCCGTAAATTTTACCATCGGTGTCTTTGAAAAACTGAGCATCCAGAGACGGATAACCTTCTCGTGGATATCCGTTTGAAATTACGGGAATATCCTTTTCGCTTAATTTTTTCCAAGGCCCAACAGGCGTGTCTGAAACATAGCCGTAAATATTACAGCCTATTTCGCAATTTCCAAAATACAGATAGTATTTACCATCGTCTCCTTCTACAATATCCGGAGCCCAAAAATTTGTAATTGATTTTGCTGAAAATGATGGTATTTCCATGATATAATTGACCCAATTCTTGAAGTCTTTACTATACCAGACTGTAGGTGCGCCCGATGCCAGCATTTCATTATCTGTCGTGGCATAGATATAATAAATATCGCCAAACTTTTTAATGGTAGGATCAGCAAACCAACCCGGCAAAATAGGATTTCCGGCTCCCGGCGTGTTTACAGGGATATCTTTTTGAGCAAAAACAGTTCCTGTAAAAACAAGTATGATAAGACTGTAAAATAGTTTCTTTTTCAGCATTGTAGTTATTATTTATTTGAAGAGTTTTTGTTTATTTTAAACGTTGGATATGATTTTTTGAGACAGCAATTCATTATTGATTTGCAAATGCAGTATTTTATTTTCTCGCAGATTTGGCAGATTTAGCAGATTTTTTTATAAACTCTTGTTTACATTTCTTAAAAATATATAAAAAGAATTAAGCCTTTTTTTGACAGCTCAGTAACTATATCTACAGTAATTAATTTTAAAAAAATATGTTAAATCTGCCAAATCTGCGAGAGAAAATTTTAAACGCGTAGCAACATAGTTTTTTTAATAAAAAAAGATGTTTCTCTTTTAACAAGCGGGACTTCTCCCTAAGTCTAGCGACGCGCAGCCTGACAATTCACAATCAATGAATTCTATTAATATTTCCAAACCAATACATCCGCGGTTTTTATTGCTTTGTTGCCAATAATAACTTTTGCTTTTTCCGGTAAATTCATATTATAAAACTTATCAGAATAATTGACTGCAATACCAAATCCGTCGCGATATTCAACCATAATTCCTTCAGGATAATTTTCTATCAGGGCATTTTGTTTTTGGTACAACTTTCTTAATACCTGTTTTTCAAGTTCACCGTTTTTAGAATCTACACCAATATAAGTTACAGTTCCTTTACCTAAATTACGCGAAATAATCGCAGGTGTTCCGGCATAAAAATCGCCATCGTAGGTGGCCCAAACTTCGGTTTCTTTATTTGGTTTTAATAAATCTCCCCAACTGGTCCAGGCAAATTCCTGATTATTAAATTTAATAACACCCGGAGATTGCGGCATTAGTAAATCATATGATTCTATTTGAGAACCTATTAAATTCCACATAGGTTCATAAAACTTTGCTTCCCAAAGATGTCCCTGACGGTTTTGAATTCCGGATCGGCAACTTAGGATTAAATTCCCTCCGTTTTTTGCATACAAGGTTAGTTTATCAATCATTTTTTGATCAATCATCTGATAAGCAGGTACTATCAAAAAAGGATATTTAGAAAAATTAGTAGTGTCGCGAACAAAGTCTACCGGAGCACCAAAAGATTTCGTCGCTCTGTAATATTTTAAAAAGTGTCCAATAGTATTCCACTCTTTTGTTTGCTTGTTTAATTCAATGCCCATTACATTATCCGGATTGAACAGAATTCCTGTTTTTCGCTTTACATAATAATCCGGCAATGTTGCCTTAGCATCATACTTTTTTCGCAGCGTATCAATTTCTTTTATAAACTGACCAAATTCATTACCACCTACCGTTGGCGTTACACCATCGGTACCTACAATACCGTAATGAAATTGCTCATAACCGTATAAAGGCGCTCGAAAACGATAGGTACACGCAAATTTACTTCCGCCGGCAAAAACATGCCACAACCACATGCGAACACTTCCCGGCAACGGTTGCGGGTTAATACTGCCCCAGTTTACTTGTCCCGGCTGTAATTCCATACAACCATACATTCCTTTTAAAGGGCGAAAAAAGTCATTCGACATACCAATACTGGTATAATCGCCTAAACGATATCCTTTTGAACCTACTCCTAAACTTCCTCCGTAGACCAAATATCTTGTGTAACAATCAAAATCCAATTCTTTAGACATTCCAACGAAACTTTCATCGTAGTTGGATCTGTAGTTAGACGTAATCCATTGGTCTTTACTTACCAATTTTCTTATGGTAACTGCCTGACTATCCAGAAAAGTAGCCGTTTCCTCATCAGCAAATCGATAATGATCTAATTGCGAATGCAGGTTCATTCCCCATTCTTTATGCAACGGAATATTAATTTGACTAAAGTCAGAATAAGTGCCACTCCAGAAATTGTTTCCCCAAGACTGATTTAAGGCATCAATGGTTTTATATTTTGTTTGTAACCAATTGCGATAGCGATTTTGCGCATCTGCACCATAATCCAGAAAGCGGGACGGTTCGTTGTCAACCTGCCAGCCAATAATGTTTTTATTATTACCATATCTTTTGGCCAATTCCCCGATCATTTTTAAAGAATAAGAACGATAATAATTACTTGAAAACGATGCGTGTTGTCTCGAACCATGATCGGTTTTCGTACCATCTTCATAAGTAGCAAGAACATCCGGATGCTGGCGAACAAGCCATACCGGAGGAGTTGCTGTCGATGTACACATAATAATTTTTAACTTATATTTTGCAGCAATTTCAACCGCTTTATCCAGCCATTTAAAATCATAAACACCTTCCTGTGGTTCTAATTGTGCCCAGGCAAATTCTCCAAAATGGGTAAATTCGAAACCCATTTCGGCAATTTTTTTCAAATCACGATCCCATTGACTCTGATCCCAATGTTCCGGATAATAATATACCCCTACTGTGGTCAGGTCTTTTTTGGGAAAAAATTTATCGAAATTTTGTGCAATGGAATTTAAACTCGCTGCTATTCCGAATAAAACAAATAGCAGTTTTTTGAAAAGATGTTTTGATGACTGTTTCATTCTTATAATTTAATTTGAATTGCTTTTGTTTTCAACGCAATTTTATACGCTCCTCTTACTTTTTCGTAAGGTAATTTTACCTCTTGATCTATTCTTAAATAAGCATCAGGCGTATACGCTGTTTTAGGATCTAAAGTAATTTTTACTTCACCTGTTTTGGTATTGTAGCTTACTTTATTGAATGTTCCTGCATCTAATGTCAGCCACATTTTTTTTGCCCCAATGAATACTTTAGATTTAGCTGCTGTTGTAATTTCTACTTCAACTTCATCGCCTTTTTCTTTTAAGTTTCCTCCAAAAGCCAGCCAGCCTAAGTCTTTTTCATTGGTTATAAAAGTAGCTGTATTTACCGCATAACCAAAGAATCCGGAACCATAATCCCCAGATAAATAGTCGATTCTAAGCGTTTCAGGATAAGAGTGAAAAGCAGATGGGCCGAAACCATCCTCGGTAATATTCGAAATTCCGCCTAATAATCCGCCGTAACCAACTTTTAGTAAATGAAAATCTTCAGGTGTTTTTCTGAATTGTTCCAAAACCGGTATTGCATTCAACGCTGAACCATAATGATGAATCTGACGCTCTACTCTTGATAATTTTCCTCCATACAAAAAGTCCCAATACCTGCGCGCGTTTCCGTTATAAGCCCAGTTAGGCATTGTTGGCATATAGGCTAAAATGGCATCCAGCGTGATCTTTGCTTTGTCATTGTATCCAAAATAATCTGACCACATATATACTTCTTCCTGACCTGTAGAATCCCAAGGCATTTCGCTTCCAAAAGGATAATTTAGCGTTCTCCAATGATCAGCTCTTGCTTTCATTTTAGCTTCCAGATTATTAGCCATTTCTGTATATCCTTCGGTTTTTAGATCTTTTAAAATCAATAAAAAAACTGTTCCTTCCATTTGTCCAAATTGTGCATAATAAGGCGCCAGTGTTGTCATTGCGATACTCGTTTCGTAAGCATTTTTTAAATACCAGTCCCAACTGTGATTTGTGACCAAACCTTTGTGGTATCTGGCCAAACGATACATCGTCCAGTGTGCAGCGGCAACGTGTGGGTAATTGTATGATCTTCCCGGATCATCAGATCCTTTTTTGTCCCATGCAGCCCATGTTTTGTAATTTACATCTTTACTGTACGTTCCGTCCGGCATTAACGTAGGTTCGTAATAAAAAACACTCTTTTTAACACCGTATTTAAGCGTATCTGCTGTATTGTATTGAATTCCGCCCCACAATGTTTTGTCAACAAATTGCTCTAGTTTTACTATTTCTTCTTTATTGGGTTCGATCAATTGTTTCATAATAGCACCCAACCAGCCTCCTGCTCCACCTTCGTCACTTAAACCTGCAATCCATACACGACTGTCCTGACTTACTTGTTTTTTAGTTTCATAATCATACGAAATTACAGAAGGATTTCTGTGAAAAGGATCATTTTTCTCATCAAACCATTGCGCGGTTGTAGAGAAATGACCAAAATCTGCCACAACATCTTTTTCAGCTTTTATTACTTTATAATTAATAGTTTGCTGTAAACCATCTTCATAAGTCACGGTCAATCTGGCTCTGCCCCATTTTTTTCCGTTTACTTTGTATTGAAAATATCCTTTATCATTTTTTCCTTTTGTCTCAATTGCCAAAGCACCTTCCGGTTCAATTTTAAAAGATTTAACGGCTTTTTTATATTGTAAAAAAAGCTGGCCATCTACATCTTGCGGCAATACATATCCGGGAACTCCTATCGCTACCGGGCGTTCTTTTTCGATTAATGTTTTCTGGATGTTTTTAATTTCATCAACCAATACCAATTTCAAAGAGAAATTTTTAGAGGCTCCGGGCTGAAGTGTTAATGAAGAAGGAGTATTCCATTGTTCTGCTGATTTCCATTCATTCTCAGCATAGGCTTTACTCAATGGCATCCATTCATGAAATCCTTCAAAAACGATACTTCTTGGCGTAGCGTCATCCAATAACGGACGATAAGCTTCAAATGGCATATTTTCTTCCGGAAGTAATAATAATGCCGGACCGTGACCGCTTAATCTTTTTACTTCAAGATAACCTGCATCTTTACCAATGTACGGATCAAAAAACACATTATGGGCATGTGTTTCATCCAGTGATTTTCCTTCAAGAATATTATTAAAAACCATAGGAATTCCTAAAGCTCCAATTTCTATTGCTGCGCCTGAAGTATTTGTAATTTCAAAACGCATCACTAAATCTCCGTTTTTATCTTCGTAATAACGTTTTACGCTAAGCGGAGTTCCGGCCGGAAATGTATTCGAAAGATCTGCCCCCGCCAATTTAGTTCCTGAAACCGACAGTTCTTTTACCGAAGCACGTTTGGCAGCACTCGAATAATTTTTCCAGGCTCCGTTGGCATCTTTAATTCTAAAATTAATATCTCCCAATTGGTAAAGTCCATCCTTGTCCCTGATCGAAAGTCGCTCACCCGGAGTAAAATCAAAGGTTTTATCTGTTACAGGAGATAAAGCTGCTACGGTTTGAGATGATTTTAATAATTTCAGCTGAAATGATTTGGTGCTTACATTAATGAATCCTTTATCTATCTCCAATGTCGATTTTTCGGCTTTGATTTTATCCCAATACTCCTGCGCTTGCAGATTATTTGAAGCCATTGAGCAACAAATCATCACGGCTAATAATGTTATTTTTTTCATGTTTCTTATTATTTAAAAAATCTAAACAGACTTTATTTATTCTTTTTATTTATACTTTTTAGAGATGAATTTTATTCTAATTAATTCAAGTTGCTAATGACAATGTCATTAAGTTAAAATTTCACATAACCGCTTTGCGATCTTAAAGCAAAGCGCAATTCATAAAGCTTTGTAAACTTTGCGTAATCCTTTGCGAACTTTGCGTAATCCTTTGCGAACTTTGCGGTAAAATTTTATTTTTTGCTTTTTAAAAAACTTAACTTAATGACATGTTCATAAGGATTATACTTATTAAATACCAGCTTGAATTAATTATTTAAAATCAGTCGAAAACTTCCAATTCGTTTTATAATCTTCAGCAACAGGTAAATCTTCCAGTATAATTCTGAGCATTTCAACCGGCATTATATTTTCTTTTAAAACTCGGTCGTGAAATTGCTTTTCTGTCCAACCTTTGGCCAGCAATTCGTTTCTTAAAGCATAAAACTGTAATCCGCCTGTCATGTAAGCAACCTGATATAATGGTGCATCTCCGCTGGCGAAAGAACGTCTTACTTCAGCTTCTGCATTGGCTCTTTCGTGTCCTACTTCGTTTACTAATAAATCAATGCATTGTTGCGGCGTCATTTCTCCTAAATGGTATTTTAATGAAAAAATGATTCGGGCGCAACGGTGAATTCTCCAGAATAACATTCCTAATTTTTGTTCCGGCGTTTGCGGAAATTGTTTGTTCCAAAGGTTGATTTCCCAATACAAAGCCCAGCCTTCCATCCAGAACGGTGTATCAAAAGGCTGTCTGTAGGATTTGTAACGGCTGTTCATAAAAAATTGCAAATTATGTCCCGGCAATAATTCATGTTGTACAGTCGCAAAAGAAAAGTTTGGATTATTGCCACGCATACTCATCAGCTTGTCTTTCTGGTCCATATCCTCGGTTGGATACGAAATGCTAATTTCCCATCCACCTGTAAAGAATGGATTTATTTTCTGGCGTTCCGGTGTCATCATAATCATTTGCCAGGTTTCTTTTGTCAAATCCGGCAAGGTGATTAAATCCCTGTCTTCGATAAATTTAACCGATTGCTCATACAAACTTGTAATAGCTTGCGGTTGTTCGCCTGCCGGAACATAAGTATCTTTTACATGTTCCAGTGCTTTTTTCCAATCGTTTCCGTAACCTAATTCTGTCGATGCTTTTATCATTTCTTTCTTGCACCACTCAAATTGGTTTTGTGCCGTAGCAATAAGTTCTTCAGGCGAATACGGAATATATTCGTACGATAAACTTTTGATAATAGCTTCTCTGCCAATTGGTTTTCCTATAATACCGCTTCCGTCATCTTTTACGCTGTTTTTAGAATAGTTACCTCGCAAAAATTCTTCGTAAACTTTAAGTTTATCCGATAGGTTTTTATACGGTTTCTGCATCCACCAGGTAAAATCAGGATCGTAACTATAATAAAATTCATAAGCTTCTTTTAATGATTTCTCGAAAGAAACAACTGACTTGGCTGCTTTATCTGCTGCAAACCAGTCTTTAAAAGGTTTATTTTTTAATACCTCTGTTTTTTTATCAATACTAATTCCGGCAAGGTCAAATGCTTTTGCCAATTGACTCGAAACGGGTCTTTTGCCTCTTCTTCTTTCTTTGATAAAAAGCGTAATATCATCTGAAAAATCCAATACCGAAGCGACTTCTTTATACCCTTTATATTCTATTTGTAAAAAGTAATTCTCTTTATTAATTAGATTTTTCAACAGCAAATAATCTACTTTTCCGTCTTTAGATAAATTTTTAAAATCGATAGCTTTTACTGTTTTTTCCCAATCGGCATAAAACTTTGAAAATCGAACATAATATTCTTCTGATTCATTATTGGAATAAAAATTCTGCAAGGCTGTTTTATCGGCCTGAAAAGTATTTATAACATCAATGAGATCGTTTGCAAATGAGGGAACTGCCATTGCTAAAAATAAAAAAAGGGTTAGGAAATATTTTTTCATGTTTTTGGTTTGATGATTCTGAATGTTTTTTTTGCCACAGATTAAAAGATTAAAATGATTTTTTAATCAGTGCGAATCTGTGTAATCTGTGGCATTATTTTTTAGCTTTTTTTAATAAACTATTTCAGCGTAACATCCAGATAAACCGAATGGCGGCCGTAGCTTTCGTAAAATGGTTTGTACACAATTCCGTCGATAGTAAACTCTAATTTCTTAGGATCGCCCTGTATCGATTTGCTGATATCTTTTACGTCTAATGTTACTTTACGCCAGTCTTTTCTTGGTTCCGGTTCCTGCGCGGCAAGCAATATTGGTCCGTAAAATAAACTCGCGATATTTTGCTGATCCATTACAGATTCTAAATGAAACTGAAATGGCATGCGTAATTCAACTGTATCTCCGTCTTTCCATTTTCTATTCAAAGTAAGATAGCTTCCGGGTTGTACTTTTATTTTTTCCTCTTTTCCATTTATCTTCACAAAAAATCCTTTGGTTGCCCAATGTGGTACACGAACTTTAATATCAAAATTGCCATTTCCTTTGATGGTCAATCGAGTAAAATCTTCATTAGGAAAATCTGTTGTTTGTACTATGGTTACCTTTTTTTCTGTCCATTCTAAAGTAGATGATACATAAAGGTTGACATACAATGTATTGGTGTCTGTACTTTTAAAATAAATCGAATTCTGAAATTTTGTATTACTCTCGATTGCAGTTCCGTTGCAACAAGTAAAACCCGTCATATGAGCATTTCCAAACTGTTTTACTGAACCTGGTCTTAACGGTACGTGATACGTATTGGCAGGGCTATCTTGTGCTACAGAAGCCAGAATATGATTGTAAAGACCACGCTCGTAGTAATCCATATATTCTGCACGCTGATCATAAAGGAACAAATCACCAGTTAGTTTCAGCATATTATAAGTCGCGCAAGTCTCATTTTGACCTCCCGATGAAAACCCATTTTCGTAAATAGTCGCGGGCTGGCTTATAAAACATTCTGCATTGGCAGGATTTCTTGCTCCAGCAACTCCCCCAATCGTATACATATAATCGTTTACGGTTTTGTACCAAAAGTTATCTGCAACGTTGTAATATTCCGGCGTATTAGAATCGCGGTACATTTCGAGCGCTCCCATAATTTGCGGAATGTGCTGATTGGCATGTAATCCTCGGAAAGTATCTACATTTTTAGCCAGTCCGTGTGAGTGTTTTGAATCGCCGTAAAACACTTTGATGTTGTCGAATAATTGGGCTACTTCCAGATAATGGGGATCTTTTGTTATTCTGTACAATCTTGCCATGGCTTCGTTCATTCCGCCAAATTCTCCAGCGATATATCGGTTCCACATGCTAATAAGCGTTTCGGTAGGTAACTTTTTCATACGGGCATACACCCAGTCTCCCATACCTTTGGCTGTTTCAAGCGCTTTTTCGTTGCCGCTAACTTCGTAAACATCCATTAATCCGGCAAGGATTTTATGCAAAGTGTAATAAGGTGCCCAAATTTGAGTTTTTTGTCCTCCGTAAGTTGCTCCATTTTCGAGCATAATAAACTGATCCGGCGGATAGGCACTAATGAAACCTTTACCCCAATTCCAATAATCAGTACGAATACCTTCCGGACTCAAATCTGAATCGTAACTTGTTTTTCCAGGGCCAAAAGGAACTTCCGTAGGATCCGACACAGATTTACCTCCGGCTTCCTTTGGTTTTCCTGAAAGCTGTTCTAAGTCGTACAACGTATTGACCATGTACTCCATTTTATCCTTAAAATTGGCCTGAAGCGTTTTATCATAACCTGTACTTGCATATGCCTGAGCAATGGCGGTTAGGTAATGTCCGGTTGCATGTCCGCGTAATTTGGTTTCCTGTGTATCCCAAACCCCTAATGGTTCTGCGCCTGTTGGCTGTGCTTGTCCAAAAGCGTTACGGAACATATATAAAAAAGAATCCGGATCTGTAGTCGCAAGTGTTGTGATGAATTTATCGCGGTTTTCTATAAATTTTGTCTGATTTCCGTCAAGATCATTATTCAAAGAAACCTGATCGAGATGAAATACTTCTAGTTTACGTTGTGGTGTTTGGTTTGCTTGTGCTGTAATTACTTTTACAACTGCTTTTGGCTTCAGCTCTGTTCCGGGAATGATTCCGGTTACAGTATATTGCCCTGTTTTTAGTACCTGACTATTGTCTGTTGGTGCCGGCCAGATTACGCGGACTTCCGGTCCCTGAACGCCATCTTTGTAAATTCCTTTGATATAACTTGGCAATCGCGGCAGATATCCAACTCCGGTTGTTACCGAAATATCTGAAACGCTGGTTAAATACTGATTATAAAGTTGCGGACTTGTTTTAGGAAACGACGGAAGATCTTTAGCCTGTTCTTCTCCTGTTTCTTCTTCCTGCTCTTCTTTTAAAGAATTATGATAGATTCTGGCAACTTGTTTATCATTTAAAGGAATTCTGTAAATTCTAAAATCATGTAGTTTAGCATTCAGAGAAGCACTTTCTGATGTTAATGATTTACCAATATAAAGCACATTTTTATCTCCTGATTTATTATCAAAAATCTGATCTAAATTGAGTGCTACATTTTTAGTTTCGCTTACCTGTACTCCATTCACGAAAGTGGTAATAGATTTTGATGGAATATTGATTACAACTGCCACATGATACCATTTGTCTTTTTCCAGAGCTGGTGCATTTGCTTTGTATTTTGCTCCTGCCCCACTATTTATTTCAGCCTGAAATCCTCCATCAGTTGCTATTGGTTCAGCAAAAAAATGAGCATTGGCACTTTTTCCAAAATCAAAAAATATTTGTCCTTTTTGTGCAGATCGCAGGAAAATCCAGCCTGTTATACTTACAGATTCTTCTCCTACTAATGCGTCACCCGGAAGTGTTACAAAAGCTTTAGCATCTGCCGGTAAAGAGAGTACTTTGCCAAACTGTTCGTCATTTACAAATTTGGCTTGTGATTCCTGAATCTTACCGTGTAAATTATTTCTTGACCAGTCTTTTGCATTTCCGTCAAATATATAGCGCGCAATCAATCCTGTCTCCCCAATTCCGTCTAAAATCTGATCGCCTCCTTGTGCCATTAACGTTGTTGAACAAGATGCCCAAAAACTTAACAATACACAAATAAATAGCCTGTATCTTTTCATAATCTAAATCTTTTAAACTTTTTTACTTATAAACTTCGCTCCACTCCGGTGGTGTGACACCTAATAAATGCTGCACAAAATAGTCTCTGCGTTTGCGTTCGCCATAATCGCCTCCGGCCGAATGTCCCATTCCCGGAACGGTTACTAATTCAAAATTTTTATTGGCTTTTATCAGTGCGTTTGCAAACTGCATGGTTGATGCCGGATCGACATTATCGTCTAACTCTCCCAGAATCAACATCAGATTACCGTTTAATTGTGCAGCATTTGCTGTATTCGAGCAAGCTTCATATTCTGGTCCTACGGGATATCCCATCCATTGTTCATTCCACCACATTTTATCCATTCTATTATCGTGACAGCCACAAGATGCTACGGCTACATCATAAAAATCAGAATTAAATACCAAGGCTGCTCCTGCATTTTGTCCTCCGGCCGATGTACCGTGAATTCCTACTTTATCAATATTCATATAAGGATATTTGGCGGCTGCGGCTTTCATCCAGAGTTTTCTGTCGGGGAAACCTCCGTCTTTTAAATTTTTCCAGCAAACATCATGAAAAGCTTTTGAACGATTTGAAGTTCCCATTCCGTCAATCTGAACTACTATAAATCCTAATTCTGCCAATGATGACATTGCCCAGTAATAAGGCTGGAAATTTTTAGGTACAAATGAATCGTGCGGACCTGCATAAATGTATTCGATAATGGGATATTTACGATTAGGATCAAAAGTGGTTGGACGTACAATAACTCCCCAAATATCTGTTTTTCCGTCTCTTCCTTTGGCTGTAAAAACTTCTGGTGCTGTCCAGCCTGTTTTCTGCAATTCGGTAATATCAGCTTTTTGCATTTCAGTAATAACTTTCTGCGTATCGACACTTTTTAAAACTGTAACCGGTGCAAAATCTACACGCGAATACTGATCGACATAATATTTGTAATCCGGCGAAAAAGTAACTTTATGATTCCCGTTTTCTGTTGTTAATCTTGTGAAGTTTTTTCCATTAAAATCTATTCGGTAAAATTGTAATAAATAAGGATCCTGATCTTTGTCTAATCCGCTTGCGGTAAAATAAATTTGTTTCTTTTCTTCATCTACTTTAATTACTTCTCTAACTGGCCAGTTACCTTTTGTTATCTGATTTTTTACTTTACCTGTAAGAGCATCGTATAAATACAAATGATTCCATCCGTCACGTTCCGAAGCCCAAACAATTTCGTTGCTTTTTTTACTGTCAAAACGGTATCTTTTTCCGCTGTATTCTACAAACGTTGGACTCGTTTCTTCTATAATAACTTTCACTTTTCCAGTTGTCGCATTTACTTCTAAAACCCGATATACCTGGTGTCCTCTTTGATTGTATTCGAAGGTAAAACTGCTATTATCTTCTTTCCATTCAAAACCTGAAAGACCATATTGTTCCTGAAATAAATCAGTCGCGACCGGAATTTGTTTTTTTGAAGACACTACAAACAATTGCGGACTTTTAAATGGCAACTGATCGCCTGGTTTTAAATAATCCCTGGTTTGTAATTTGGGCTGAAACTGATCTTTTGGACTCGATTCTACAAAATAAATTTTGTGTTCTTCGCCGGGTCTCACTTTATACGCCATGATCTCACCGCTATTTGGGGACCACTGCATGTATGATGAATAATAAAAACCTTTTGAGCCATCATAACTCAACTGGGTTTCTACTTTAGTCTTTTTGTTTTTGATATATAAATTATAATTCTTTATAAATGCTGTGTGTAAAGAGTCCGGAGAACCTACAGGTTTATTGCCCAATTCATCAAAGTTTCCGCCCCAATACTCATTTGTTCTTAAAGGCTTTTTATACGCACCTAATTTCTTTAATTCGTAAGTACTTAAATTACAAGAGATTTTGATTGTATCTGCTGTAAAAGTTACTGTAGACAAGGTTTTGTCAAACTCTAAATTTTCAATTGGCAGGTCTTTGGCGTTTATTTCTTTCCCCGCTATTTTTGATAACGACTGTGCTAATTTATGATGATCAAAAGCCTGTTGTTGTTTGTGCTGTTTGGTATCTACCAAAAGAAATTCTTTTCCTTTTAATAGGTTATTGCTATACCATACACAGTCATTTCCTACCCAATGAAACTCTTTTGGAGTATTAATTACTTTATTTTTGAATAAAGAATCTACAGCGTTAGCTCTCTTGTACTCTTTTAAAGTTCCCTGAGCCTGAGCTATTAAACAATACGAAAGTGTTAAAAATACACTTATTTTTTTACCAGTTGTTCTCATAATTTAAATATTAATAAAAATATATATTATTTATTGAGATCTATGGGTTAATATTAACAAATACTAATATTATATTACCCATCGAAACCAAAATGTGAGGAAAATCAGTTATTAAATGCAAGTAAGGTGTTGAAAAACAGTATTTCTTAACCTCAAAAGTGAAATGAAGTAAATCGAATTATTTTTCTTTGGCTTAAGCCAAAACAAATTTCAATACACCTATTTGAGCATTTCATATTGTAGAGACGCACTGCTGTGCGTCTAAGCAAACTTTGTCTATATGCAAAATGTTAGAAACGCAGTAATGCATCTACATTAATACCTGATTCTATTTTAATAGACCTGACAGGTTTTTAAAACCTGTTAGGATGTCAAAGATTAATTTGGCGTTTTTTCTTTTATCAAATAATAGATTGGAATTCCCATTAACATAATCAAAACGCCCCAGCCACAAGTAGAAAATTTGGTAAACAATAACGACACGCAAACTGCCGAGGCAATTACAATATACAGCAATGGTAAAAAAGGATATCCGATCGCTTTGTAAGGGCGGACTGCATCAGGCATTTTTTTGCGGAGACGTATAATTCCATAGATCGTTAAAATGTAAAAAATCAGCACGATGATGATTACGAAGTCTAATAAATCCCCGTATTTTCCGGTAAGACATAATACAGATGCCCAGATACATTGTGCCCAAAGTGCCCAGGCAGGAACGCTGGAATGGTTTAATATTGCTGCTTTTTTAAAGAACAAACCATCAGTCGCCATCGTATAATACACTCTGGCTCCTGCCATAATCAAGCCGTTATTGCATGCAAAAGTCGAAATCATAATCATAATGGCGATGATCAGCGTTCCTATATCTCCAAAAATATAGTCAGCCGCAACAACCGCAACTCTATCCGATTTTGCGCCGGCAATTTCGCTAAGCGGAATAACCGCTACGTACATTACGTTAACCAGAACGTAAATAATAGTTACAATTAAAGTTCCCAGAAACATGCTTAAACCCACATTTCTCTTCGGATTTTTTATTTCTCCTGCAATAAAAGTTACTCCCGTCCAGGAATCACTAGAAAATAAGGTTCCAACCATTGCGGCAGAAATTCCTGAAATTAAAGCTGTTGTACCAATTGGCATCCAGGAACCTGTTTCGGTATTAAAAGGACGCGGCGTCCAGGCATCTGTCCAGTTCATATTCCAGATAGAAGATTTGGCTGCTAATGTAAATCCGAAAATGATTAATCCTGAAATGGAAACTATTTTTATAATGGTTAAAATCGTTTGTAGAATCTTGCTGTTTTTTACGCCGCGGGTATTCAGATAAGTAAGGAAAATAATGGTTACGATAGAAACGATTTGTGCTACGTTGAGCTTAAAACTCCCCAACTCGTAAATAATATTTTCATCGCTGACAGCAGGAATTAAATAGGCTGTAAACTTTGAAAATGCAACGCCAACCGCCGCAATTGTTCCGGTTTGAATGACAGCAAAAAAGCTCCACCCATATAAAAACGCTACTAATTTATTATACGCTTCTTTAAGATAGACATATTGCCCGCCTGCATTAGGAAACATGGCGCTTAATTCTCCGTAACTTACTGCAGCAATCATAGTTATAATTCCTGAAATAAGCCATATTAAGATAAGCCATCCTGTTGAACCTACTTGTCTGGCAATATCGGCACTTACAATAAATATTCCCGATCCAATCATAGAACCTACTACAAGCATGGTTCCGTCTAGAAGCCCGAGTTCTTTTTTAAATTCTTCCTGGTTATTGTCTGTCATTTTTTGGTTTGTTTTTTTGGTTGTCTTTTGTTTAGGAATGTGGTAATCTGTTTTTTTTTAAATTTTAAATGTGGTTAGTATTTAGAATTTTAGGATGTGAGTTTTTGTTGTTATTATTTGTAATAAGGTCCGGCGGAACGACATGTTTATAGACAAAATTCATACGCCCAATATTAGAGCTTCATTATTGATAAATATGTCACCCCGCTGGGGTTTTAACAAACTGGGTAATTAATTTCTATAAATATATCGCCCCGCTGGGGCTAGGAAATTAATTCACACAATTAATGCGAAATTTTCTCTCGCAGATTTGGCAGATCTTGCTGATTTTATTCTAAATCGAATTATTAATAACCTGCTAAATCTGCCAGATCTGCTTGCAAATTGATACGTTTCAACATTTGAGCACCAGCAGAGCGACATGTTTATAGCAAATTCATAGATTTCAATGTTAGAGCTCCAGCGGAGCGTTATATTTATAGACAAAATTCATACTTCCAATATTAGAGCTCCAGCGGAGCGCCATATCTTCCTGATAAATCTGTGACCCCGCTGGGACTGGAAAATTAATTCACAATTAATGGCGAAATTTTCTCTCGCAGATTTGGCAGATCATTAATAAATTCAAAAATAAATCTGCCTAATCTGCTAAATCTGCGAGAAACAAACTATTTCCATTTTTTATATCCCGGGAAACTTTAAATACAAATGAAAATCGTTATTTAAATAAAAAAAATCAGCTTCAAGTTTGGTTAGAAAATGAAGCTGATTTTTTAGAGCTGAAACATTTGTGTATCTACCGAAGTAGTTTTCCCTGAAATGATTTCTTCTACTACTTTGCCTGTTGCAGGCGCCAGACTTAATCCCATCATGGCGTGTCCTGTTACCAGCGTTAAATTTTTAAGTTTTTTATCTCTTGCAATAATTGGCATTCCTGAAGGCGTACAAGGTCTGAAACCAAACCAGGTATCTTCTACTTTTGGCATTTCGATTTTTAAATCCGGATAAAAGTCATTCACCGAGTTCACGATTCCCTGAAGTCTGTTTTGATTGATTTTGGTATCATTGGTATGCGTAATTTCCATAGTTCCTCCAAAACGAATATCGTTATTCATAGGAGTTACAGCAACTTTTCCTTCGCATAAAATGGTTGGAATCGATGGTTTGTGATTTTGATCTTTTAATGTAAAACTATATCCTTTTCCAGGTAAAATAGAAATATTGACATTCAGTTTTTTGGCAATATGCGGACTCCACGATCCTGTTGCCAAAACAACCTCATCTGTGGTAAAATTGCCTTTATCTGTGATAATTTCTGCAACGGTATTATTCTTTAAAACAAAATCATTTACGGTGGTTTGTGAATGAATTTTTACGTTTAACCTGTTCAGTTCTTCTTTGATGAACTGCATGAATTTTTGAGGATATACATGCGCATCACTTTTATAATGAACGCCTCCAATGATATTTGTTGCGGTTCCTTTTTCTAATTTCGAAACTTCATCTTTTGAAAGGAAATCGACTTGTAATCCTAATTTTTCTGCCAAAATTCCTTCGTGTTGAATTTCTTCGCCTGTTTTTTCAGTTTTAAAGAGCATCAAAAGTCCTTTTTCTTCATAAAAAAAGGAATTGTTTTGTTTGGCAAAATCCTGATACAAGTCTTTACTCAAAAGCGATAAGTCGCAAAGTGCGGGCATTGCTTTTTCGACGTGTTTTAAATTGGCGTGTTTGTAGAATTGTAATCCCCATTTCATTAAATCCATATTTAATCTGGGTTTTACATAAAACGGACTCTGACTGTCAAACATCCATTTTATTCCCTGCGCAATCATACCGGGCTGTGCCAGAGGAATTATATGCGATGGAACAATCATTCCTGCATTTCCGTAAGAACAGCCGTCGCTCATATCCGATTTATCAAAAACAACTACTTCATAACCTTCTTTGGCTAAATAATAAGCTGAACACAAGCCAATTATCCCTCCGCCAATTATACTTACTTTTTTCATTAGTATTCTAAATTTAAAAATTCATTGGCAAAGAAGTTTTTCTGTAAACCAATGAATTTTTTACATTATCATTCTTTTTAAATCACCTGAAAACCAAAAGCATACGGATCGTCATCTTCGTCAATAATGATATTATTGTAACCGTACACTTTTGCCCAGCCCTGAATACTTGGTACTATGGCTTTGATATCTCCTATAGAAGTTTCTTCTTCTACTCTTCCAATAAATTTACTTCCAATAAAACTTTCGTGTATGTAATCTTCTCCTTTTTTTAGTTTGCCTTTGGCGTGAAGCTGTGCGATTCTGGCCGAAGTTCCGGTACCGCATGGCGAACGATCGATGGCTTTGTCTCCATAAAAAACGGCGTTACGTCCGGATGAAGTTGGATCTATAGGATCTCCTGTCCATAACATATGGCTTACATCACGAATCGTATCATTTTCCGGATGAATGAAAAGATTTGGATATTTTTCGTTGATGCGTTTGCGAACTTCCTGACTGTACTGCACAATTTTTCCGGCTGTAAAATCCTGCACGCCTGAAAAATTCTGCTGCGGATCTACAATAGCATAATAGTTTCCGCCGTAAGCGACGTCAAAAGTTATCTCTCCCAATTCCGGACAATCAATAGTAAGTCCTTCGGCAGCCAAATACGATTTTACGTTCGTCAATCGTACCCAGTCTACTTTTTTGCCGGTTTGCTGGTATTCGATCTGAACCAAACCTGCAGGTGCTTCCATTTTGATTTTTCCCGGAATTTTCGGAATAACCAAACCTTCTTCGATAGCAATGGTTATCGTTCCTATAGTTCCGTGACCGCACATGGGCAAACAACCTGAAGTTTCGATAAATAAAATTCCGAAATCATTTTCAGGATTACTTGGCGGATACAAAATACTGCCGCTCATCATGTCGTGACCGCGGGGTTCAAACATAAGTCCTTTACGAATCCAGTCGTACTCTTTTAAAAAATGTTGTCGTTTTTCGCTCATGTTGTTTCCAACCAAATTGGGCCCGCCACCAGCGACAACTCTTACCGGATTTCCGCACGTATGTGCATCTACACAAAAAAAGGTTTTTCTTGGCATAAATTATATTGGGTTCTTTGTTAGTATATCATTTACGGTTCTGGTAATATTTAACGGGTTTTTGTCCTTTAAACCGTCTGGTAATAATTGATCCGGCCAATCCTGAAAAGTTACCGGACGAACCCATCTTTTTACCGCTGTTAATCCAACTGATGTAAATTTACTGTCTGAACTTGCAGGAAAAGGTCCGCCGTGTGTCATTCCGGAACAAACCTCAACTCCTGTTGGAACATTATTATAAATTAATCTTCCCACTTTATTTTTAAGGTTTTCGATTACTTCCTTAAAATTGTCGAATTCTTGTAAATCAGAATTTAAAACTGTTCCGGTCAATTGCCCTTCTAAATCGAAGATAATTTTATTGAGCTGTTGAATGTCATCACATTTAACTACTACAGAAAAAGGTCCGAAAACTTCTTTGTGAAATGTTTTATTTTTTAAGAAAGTTTCACCATCAACCGTAATTATATTTTGCAATGCATAATTTGGTTTTACCACTTTCTCTAAAGTGGTTTGCTGCGTATATCCTTCTTGTCCAAGCACTTCTGATTTCAGGCTTTCGTATTGGCTTTTTATATTGGGATGCAGCATGCAAGTTGGGTCTATTTTATCTGTCTCTAAAGCTAAAATAGTAATAAAATTATCTAACCAGGCGCTTTTTATACCTAAAATAAGTCCCGGATTTGTACAAAATTGTCCTGTACCAGCCACAATTGAAGCAGCATAATTTTTAGCCCATTTTTCAGCATCTGTTTGTAATGCTGATGGTAAAATCAGAACAGGATTGATGCTTCCCATTTCTGCGTAAACCGGAATTGGAATAGCTCGGTTGGCTGCAATTTTGCAAAGTGCCATGCCTCCTTTTATACTTCCTGTAAAACCTACTGCTTTTATGGATGGATTTTCGACCAAAGAGACACCTACTTCTATACCATGGCTGTTCAGGTTCGAAAATACACCATTTGGCATTCCGGTTTTTTTGGCTGCTTTTATAACTGCCGAAGCTACTAATTCACTTGTTCCTGAATGAAGCGGATGTGATTTTACCACCACAGGACAACCGGCGGCTAATGCACTGGCTGTGTCTCCGCCGGCTGTAGAAAACGCAAGCGGAAAATTACTGGCTCCAAAAACGACTACAGGCCCTATCGGGATTTGCTGTCTTCGAATATCGGGTTTACCTTCTGTTTTATTAATGATGGCTTCTATCCAGGAACCTTCTCTCAACATCGTAGCAAATGCTCTAAGTTGTCCGGTTGTTCTGCCGCGTTCGCCATTTGCTCTTCCGGCAGGAAGACCTGATTCCTGAACATAAGTTGTTAGTAAATCTTCGCCAAGGGCTTCAATTTCTTCGGCAATAGCATCCAGAAAATCTGCTTTTTTTACATCTGCAATTGTTCCGTATGTTTTAAAAGCTTCTTCGGCTAATTCTACGGCCTGTGAAATTTCTTCTGCTGCAGCTTCATAAAAAACAGTTTCATTCTCAGAATTTAGTTCCGGGTTTATTGTTTTGTAGGTCGTTTTACCTTTTGCGGAAAGCACATCTCCAATATAATTTTTTCCTGTAGTCATCGCTTTCTTTTCAATTTTAATTAAATATTTTTATATGCCGGCAATACAGGTCTGTTTTTCATTGCTGAATCTATGATCGACAAAACACGCTCTCTTTCTTTGCCTTGTAACGGAAGTCTTGGTGCTCTTACATTTTCTGTTCCCAGTCCTGTTGCTACTTCTGCCAATTTTATATTTTGTACCAATTGCGGAGAAATATCCAATTCTAATAATGGCATAAACCATCTGTAAATTGCTAAAGCTTCATCTACTTTTCCGGCTTTTACCAATTTATAAATAGCCACTGTTTCTGCAGGATATGCTACCACTAATCCGGCAACCCAACCATCTGCTCCTGCCACTAAACTTTCGAGTGCCAATGTATCGACTCCGCAAAGCACTTTTAATCTGTCGCCAAAACGGTTTCTGATTCTTGTTACATTGCTAATGTCTCTGGTAGATTCTTTTACGGCCTGAATGTTTTCGAGTTTTAAAAGTTCTTCAAACATGTCCAGCGTTACCTCTATTTTATAATCTACAGGATTATTGTAAATCATAATAGGTAATGATGTACTTTGAGCAATTTCCTTAAAATAAACTACTGTTTCATGATCTGTTGCTTTGTAACGCATTGGCGGCAAAAGCATTAAACCATTTACACCTAATTCTTCGGCACGTTTTGCCAAAGTAATGGCTTCGCTGGTCGTTTGCTCGGCAATATTTACAATAACCGGAATTTTTCCTTCGACAATTCTTAGTGTGTTGTTTATTAAAACCTCTTTTTCTTCTTTTGTCAATGTACTTGCTTCTCCAAGAGTTCCGCCCAGTATGATTCCATTCACTCCAGCATCAATTTGTGCTTTAATATTCTTCTCGAACATTACGAGGTCCAGTTGACCTTCTGCTGTAAACTTTGTCGTTACAGCTGGCATTACGCCATCCCATTTTATTTTCATATTCTTAATTTTTATCAAAAATAAAGCTTAAAGAAAAGAGCTCCTGTGTCATTATTAGCCTTTATCAATACTATATTACCATATCTGTTGCATAATCTGTTTTTTTTGTTAATATTTACATATCTAAAAACAAAACGTTGAAAATTCTACCTTTTAAAATACCCAAAACCGAAAGAGAAGCTCTCATTTATCAGGAAGATATTGAGCGTGTTTTCTATGACCAATTGCACCAACATGAAGAAATTCAGATCAGTTATATTGCAAAAGGTTCCGGAACTTTGATTGTAGGGGATTCTATAAATGATTATAAGGAAGACGATATTTTAGTAATTGGTGAGAATGTTCCTCATGTTTTTAGAAGTAATGTAGAGGCAAGTCCGGAATCAGTAATGCTGACTTTGTTTTTTACGAAAACTTCTTTTGGCAAAGATTTTTTTAGTCTAAATGATATGAGTTCTGTAGATGATTTTTTTAAGGATTCTGAGTACGGCATGAAAATACTTTCGAATCAAAAGAAAATTACACATCATTTTAATAAGCTAAAAAAACAGAATAAAATTCAGCGTATTGCTTCTTTCCTGAAAATTATAAATATCATTATCTCTTCAGAAAAAACGCCTCTTTCTTCTTTTGTTTACAAAAAGAAATATACTGATGATGAAGGCCGCAGAATGAGTGCCGTTTTTGAATATGCCATAGAATATTACCATCAGAATATTACTTTAGATGAAGTGGCAGAAAAAGCGAATATGAGTAAAAATGCTTTTTGCCGTTATTTTAAAAAACGCACCAACAAAACTTTTTTTCAGTTTTTGATTGAAATCAGAATTGAGAATGCCTGTAAATTACTCCACAACAAAAAAGATCTTTCGATTGCGTCGATTTCTGAACTTTGCGGCTTTCAGGATATTGCCAACTTCAACAGAAAGTTTAAGGAATTGAAAGGAATTTCGCCTTCGCATTATCGCGCGCAGTTTTAAGTTTTTTTTAGTTTCTCGCAGATTTTTTTAATCGCGCAAAGACGCAAAGTTTTTATTTAACTTGTTTTTATAAATTGTCAAAAAAATAAAGGCTTTAGCTAAATATTTACATTTTGGCTAAAGCCTATAGTTGTCTGCGCATTTTTGTCATCCCGAGGAACGAGGGATCTCCGTTAGTGGCTCGACAATTTTTGAAATACTTTGTGTGAGTTTCTTGTGGAGATTTGTTTCACGCAGATCTTGCAGATTGAGCAGATTTTATTTTTTGTTAGGCTATAATTTTAATATAAAAAAACTTTTAACCCAAAAGTGATTATTATATTGTCAGGCTGATCGTCCCGAGACTTCGGGAGAAGCCCACGTTCCAATTGGAGCGCCCTTCGACTTCGCTCAGGGTGACAATGATTGTAATTATTTCAATTATAATTAAAAAAGTGAAAAGCCGTTCCTAAAGAAGGAACAGCTTTTCACACACTTATAATTACAAGTAACCAACTTGTAAAATCTTTATATTAATTTCTAGTAACCGGGATTTTGCTTCAAATTGCTATTTTTAGCCATTTCTGATTGTGGTATTGGAAAAATAGCTCTAAAACTATCTGCAGGATCTCCTTTCTTTGAAAACCAGGATTTTGTCGAATATATTCCAAATCGTATTAAATCTTGTCTTCTATGCGCTTCACCAACAAATTCCCATGCCAGTTCATCGAGGAAACCACCATACTGAATATCTGCACCACCTTCATAATTGGTAATTACTCCAGCCTGATAAGTTCCGTATTTATAAACACTTCCTCCTAAAAGTTTTGCTCCGGTTACTGTTGCTTTTGCAGGATTGGTATTTTTAAAATTTCTTTGTCTCACTTCAGTAACAATAGCTGCGGCTCCACCGGCATCACCTTTTCTTAACAAACACTCTGCTTTTATCATCATAGCATCTGCCAATCTGTAAAAAGGTACATCATTACTTGCTTGTCCTACAACACCAGGACCAATTTCATATTTAACCATTCTAAAACCTTCGTTAGGTTCGGTACCGTCAACACTAGTCATATAATTAATATATTCAAATTGTGTTACTTTATCATCTAACATTATCGGTTCTCCTTTACTGGTAAACTGCTTGCCGCCTAACCAACAATCTTTTAATCTTTGGTCATCCGGGTCATACGTATCTATAAATTGAGGTATCCCGCCAGTTCCGTTCCAGGGACCTCCTGCCAAGTCAAAAGTGGCCTGGCTTGCAGCCGCCAATGTTCTGTATGGCCAGCTTGTTCCCGGAGCTTTTACCTGATCAAAAGGGATGGATAATATTTGTTCCGGAGAAGATTCATTTTTTATAATGAAATTATCCAGATAATTAGATGTCAATCTAAAACCACCATTATTGATAACATCATTCACCTGAGCCAAAGCTTCATCCCATTTAGGAGTACCTAAATAAACACCTGCGTTCAGGTATAATTTTGCCAAGGTCATTTTTACAGCCCACTGATTTACTTTACCATAAGTCGAAGAATTATTCTTATCGCTTAAATAAGGTAAAGCTGTTTTTAATTCACTTTCTACAAAATCATATACTTCTTTTCCTGTGTTTTGAACTGGTAAATATCCCGGAGGATTGATATATGATGTTACAATAGGGACATTTCTAAAATTATCTAATAGTAAATAATAATAAATAGCTCTTAACGCTCTTAATTCCTGAATGACATTTTCTTTGTTTTCAATACCTTCTATTTGCTCTACCTGATATATCGCCCTATTGACTTTATTTACGCCTGTAAACATATAATACCAATTGCCCTCTGCCATTGGAAGCGCAGTTCCCCAGGTATGTTTGTGCATGGTAATGTAATAATCTCCCCAGCCAATTCCGTTTCTTTGAGGCGTTACCATTAGATCTGAAGAATCTTCATACAAGTTATAAACGGCATCCCAATCTGCATAAATTTGTCTAAACGAGTTGTAAGCTGGCGCAATAATACTCGCTAAATCCTCTGCAGTTAAATTACTATTCTCTGCACTTACCTTATCATAAACGGTCTCATCTAAATTTGTACATCCTGTTCCTAAAAGAAGTAAGCCGGAAATAAGAATTTTATATACTATATTTTTATTTTTCATTTTGATTTAATTTAAAAAGTTACATTTAAACCTAAAGTCACACCTCTCGTGCTTGGATATTTATCTCTATTGTCCATTCCCTGCGACAAAGGATCTGCTCTTTTTATCTCCGGATCCAGGCCTTTGTATTTTGTAAATGTGGCCAAATTATTTCCGGATACATACAATCGCATTGCATTTATAATTTTAAATGGTGCTACATCAAAGTTATACGAGAAGGTTACGTTATCTACTTTTACATAATCTCCTTGCTCAACATAATAGCTTACGTAGGTTTGATTGTAGTTTAATACCGCTTTATCATATACTTTATCATATGCACTCTCCAAGGTATTATAAGCAATTGTTGGATTTTCGTAAAACATACGTTGTGTATTGAGTATTTGAAAATCGAAAGCTCCTGTTAATACAACGCTTAAGTCAAATTTTTTGTAGGTAAAAGTATTCGTCCATCCGGCATAATACTGCGGGATACCATTTCCTAAATATTGCTTGTTTTTATCGTTATACATTTCTGTAGTAAGTGTTTTTGTTGTGCCATCAGGCAATTCAACAATCCATTTACCATCAGTAGTAATGTCTACAGATTTTAATCCCCAAAAATTCCCTATTGACTGTCCAACTTCTAATCTGTGTGTTTCAAATGAAATTGGATCTCCTGTGTTTCCGGTATTCAAAAAATCTCCTTCAATTTTGTATAAATCATTCGAAAGACTCGTTAGCTTATTTTTATTGTGCGAAAAAGTCATAGAAGAATTCCAATTAAAGTTTTTTGTTCTGACAGGAACTGTATTCAAAAGAATTTCAAATCCTTTGTTTTCCATTTTTCCAACATTGGCAGTAATTTGACGGAACAAATAAGGAGGAGTTGGTACATTATAATCCCATAACATATCACTTGTTTTTTTACTGTAGACATCAAAGCTTCCGGAAATTCTGTTATCAAAAAATCCAAAATCAAGACCAATATTTACCTCAGCACTTTTCTCCCAACGCAAATCGGGATTAGGGTTACTTGCCGGCTCTAAACCTTTAACCCATTTTCCGTTACTAAAGAAATAGCCATCATAATTATACAATGTCATTGACATATAAGGATCATTTGGTATTACTCCGGTTTCTCCGTAACCTGCTCTTAATTTTAAAGTATTTATAGCAACAACATCTGTCAGGAACGATTCTTTATTGATGCTCCATCCTGCAGAAACTGCCGGAAAATTACCCCATTTGTGATTGTCTCCAAACTTAGATGAGCCTTCTCGTCTGATACTAAATAACAAATCGTATTTATTATCAAAATTATAGTTTGCTCTACCAAAAAATCCAATTAATTTACTGTCATTTTTATAACTATCCATTGATGCGGTACCATCTGACAAACCATTACCCGCGTCTAAATTATTATAAGAAAAGGCATCTGTTGGAAAATCAGAATTACCGGCAGAAAATCCTTCATTCACAGTATATTGATAACTATAACCACCTAATATTGTAAAATCATGTTTGCCTAAATTTTTATGATACTTAGATGTTAATTCTACATAATCATTATCTGTAACTCCTGTACTTCTTGAGGCAACGCCGTTTCTTTTATTTATGGTATTTGAATAATGTTGTTTGGTTTCAGCATATCCTGTTAAACCTGTATTTTTATTTTTTGAAAGCTGTGCACTAACATCCCATCCCGGTAACAAATCCAAAGTTAAATTAGCGGTAAATCTTTGCCATGTACTATTTCTATCTTGTGTCGTTTCATTCAAAATTGCGACTGGATTGTAATACTGCAGTTTATTTGAATCCTCATTATAAGTTCCATTTGGGTTATATACAGGAGCAGTAGGATTTCTTATCATTGCCTGTCTGTAAGCATAGGAAGCAATACCTTCGTCGATCCCCATATCACTTGTTCCGTTTAGTAAGCTTAAGTTGATCTTTAACTTATCGTTGAACATGCTGTGATTAACATCAAATGAAAATCGGTACTCTTTATTAAACGTATTAATAAAAGCTCCTGTTTGATTTACATAATTAAGGTTTACTATATAATTTGTTTTAGCTGTACCACCTTTAAAAGCTAAATTATGATTTTGAGAAAATCCTGTTCTTGAAATTTCATCTAACCAATCTGTACTGGCACCACCGTCAGTAAAAGGCAAGGTAACTCCTTGTGCACGCAAACCTCTTTGCTGACCTGCATCCAAAAATTTAGCTTTATTAGCAAAATTAGATGTCGTAGCAAATGTCGAGTACGTAATTGTTGGCGCTATTTCTGAATTGACTGTTTTTGTTGTAATAAGAATTACTCCATTTGCTCCTCTGGTTCCATAAATTGCAGCCGCCGAAGCATCTTTTAAAACATCTATCGACGCAATTTCATTTGGAGCTACCGTATCAATACTTCCGGGTACACCATTAATTAAAACCAAAGGCCCTGTTCCTCCTTTTAAAGTTGAGAAACCACGCAATGTAATATTGGGTGTTGATCCCGGCGAACCTGAACCGTTATTGATACTTAGACCAGCAACTTTACCTTTAATAAGATCTGAAGCATCATTAATGGCGCCTCTTGTAAAATCTTTTTCCTTTACACTGGCTATTGCACTGGTGACTCTTGATTTTTTCTGAGTTCCGTATCCTACAACTACGACTTCATTTAATTCTTCTTTACTATCCTGAAGAGCTATATTTACAACACTCTTATTCAAAACAGCAATTTCCTGAGTTATAAAGCCCATATAACTAAAAACCAATTTTGAATCTTTATTTTTAAGCGTAATCTGAAAATTACCATCAAAATCACTTACAGCGCCATTAGAGGTGTTTTTTTCTAAAACTGATACTCCAGGTATGGGGATATTATTTGCATCTGTAATTTTACCGCTGATCTTCTGTTGCGAAAATGAGCTAAAAACAACGAACAAAAACAAAATCGTAAAGAACATCTTTTCTCTGTAAGAGGATGTTGCAGTACTTTTAAAAACATGCGTGGTTGGTTTCATAATTTAACTATATTGGTTAGTGTATTTTTAACACTTGTAAAATTATGTTAAATTGGAGTTAACGGAAATGCTGATATTACCATATGCTAATACTATATTATCCTCTTTTTAAAAAAAACATCTGTATTTGCTAAATTGACTAATAATTTAACAGAAAATTACGTCAAAAAATAAATTATATCTCTTTTTAAACCCAAAACACCTACAACTATTCAATATGACTTTGCGATAATATTATCTCATAATTTGTTATTGCATCTCTTTTTAAAAAAAATAAGTTCATAAAAACAGAAAGCCCTTTCTGTTTTTAGAAAGGGCTTTTTATTATGCAAGTATTGTATTGAATACTATTCTATCGAAACAATGATAAATTCACTTCGTCTGTTTAATTGATGTTCCGCTTCTGTACAGGATACACCATCAGCGCAATTATTGATTAGCTGACTTTCTCCATATCCTTTTGCAGTTAATCTACTAGAAGCAATACCATTTTTTGTTAACCATTGTACGGTTGCTTTTGCTCTTCTGTTCGATAAAGCAATATTGTATTGGGCAGTTTGTCGGCTATCTGTATGAGAACGAACATCGATTTTCATCTTTGGATATTGTTTCATTACCACCAGGATTTTTTCAAGTTCAAACTCTGCATCATTACGGATGAATGATTTATCTAAATCAAAATAAATAATAGGTATGTTTAGCGTTTTGGCCAGATCAGTTCCTACTCCTATAGATTTAATTCGTTTTTCTACTGGTACTACTAAATTTGTTTCGCCAGTTTGTTCTATTATAGTTACCGGAACTTCCTTGGTTTCAAAATCTTCTTTGGCAGTTCTTACGTAGTATTTTTTGCTGCATTCCACATTAAAGCTGTAAGTTCCATCTGCTTTTGTAACAACTTCAGCTATATTCTTAAATTGTTCGTCGAGCAAAGTTACTTTAGCATTTTCGAGTAATTTGCCTGTCTCTGAATCAACAATAGTTCCTTTTAGTTGTTGCTCGCAAAGCAATTTTCTTGTTTCTGTGATTTTGTAAATATCGTCGTTTCCAATTCCCCCTTCTCTGTTAGAAGAAAAGAATCCATTGCTGGTTTCGCTATTGATGATAAAAGCAAAATCATCTTGTTTACTGTTTATTGGTGCGCCAACATTTTGCACTTCCGTAAAAGTACCATCGGTTTTAATTGTCGATACAAAAACGTCAAGTCCGCCTAATCCCGGTCGTCCGTCACTGGTAAAATACAATTGATTGTCTGTAGCTATAAATGGGAAAGTTTCTCTTCCTTCGGTATTAATTGCCGTTCCCAGATTTTCGGGTTTACCAAAGCTTTTATCATCATTGATCGTTACGCTGTACAAATCAGATTGTCCTAACGTTCCCGGCATATCAGAAGCAAAATACAACTTTTTTTCATCATTGCTTAATGCGGGATGTGCCGTGCTGTATTGGTCACTATTAAAAGGCAGCTCGGTTACATTTGTCCATTTGTCATTAATAAATTCTGCTTTATAAAGCTTTAGCAAGGTAATTTTCTGATCATCTTTTCCTCTTTTTCCTTTAAGATAGTTGTTTCTGGTAAAATACATCGTTTTGCCATCTTTTGTAAAAACAGGTGTCGATTCGTTGAACTTAGAATTGATTTTCTTTTGAAAACGTTCCGGTTCTCCCAATGTTCCATCAGCTTTTAATTCGGCTGCATACAAATTCGTAAATGCTTTATTCGTCCATTTGAATGTCTTTCTAACTACTCCACCGGTATCTCTGGCAGATGCAAAGACCACTTTATTGTTGTAATAAGCACTTCCATAATCTGTTTGCTTTGAATTTATTCCTGCGTTCGCTATTTCGAATCTTCCTGAATTGGCTTTTATTTGTTCGAGATAGTTTTTATTATTTTCGAATAAAATCCCTCTTTTATCTGTTACCGTTTTTTTATTGAAGGCTTCGAGGATTTTATCCGCTTTAGCGTAATCTCCCTTTGCTTTTAGAGTTTGTGCATAACGATAATAATATTCAGGTTTCTGTTCTGCATTCATTTCAAAAAGGGCATCGTACCATTTACCTGCTTTAATCAGTTCACCATTAAAATAATAAGCATTCCCTAGTCTCTGAAACATTGTTTCATCTTTGTATCCTTTTTCTGCAACTTTTTCATAAGTTCCAATTGCATCAATATAAGCATATTGTGAATAATCTTTATCAGCTTTATTTTGACTTGTTGTCTGCGTGTTTCCTTTTAGCCCTATAAGTGCTAAAAAAATAGTAGAAACTATATGTTTAATTTTCATCTTTGAAGGATTTAGAAGAATCTTGGTGAAGTTATACGGCTATAATTATTAAAGAATTCGAATCGCAGGAATATTTCATGTGAACCTGAATTGTAATTATTTAATCTCGTTGTTTCGCGGTCATAAGAATATCCAATAAATAATCCGTCGGTTACCTGAAATCCTGCCATCGCACTTAATGCTGCACTCCATCTGTAAGCTAATCCTGCTACAAATTTATCATTGAACATAAAGTTAGCAGAAAGGTCTACCTGCAATGGTGATCCTTCGACCATTTTTGTCAGTACTGCAGGTTTGAATTTAATATAAGGATCTAAATCGAATACGTAACCCGCTATTAAATAGTAGTTTATTTTGTCTTTAAAGATCGCTGTATCATTATCGTCGTACCTATTGGTTTCGATAAAATTGGGTACGGATAAGCCTATGTAAGCCTTATCTGAATGGTAGTAAACTCCTGCTCCAACATTTGGCGAAAATTTGCTTTTTAGATCCTGAAATTGCGGGTCGCCCTGATGTTCCGGATTTAATTTGTTGACGTCGAGACTAAAAAGGTTCGCGGTTGCCTTGATTCCAAAAGATAACTTAAAAGTTTCAGATGTTGGTACCGTATATGATAAATCAGCTGATAAGGCATTCTCGTTTGTTGGCCCTATTTTATCGTTTACGAATGAAACTCCAAGTCCCAGATTACTGTTGCTTAAAGGTGTATTTAATGAAAAACTACTGGTTTCCGGTGCTCCATCGAGTCCTACCCATTGGGTACGGTACAAACCAAAGATGCTCATTGCTCCTCTGGATCCTGCATAAGCAGGGTTGATATTAATGGTATTGTACATGTATTGTGTGTACTGCGCGTCTTGTTGTGCAAATCCTACAGCGGAAAAAAACATAAAAACTAAAACTAATTTTCTCATTTATTTTTCTTTTAATAATGGCTTAGCTTTTTTTAGGGACTAAGCCATTTTAATTTGTTTTAACTATTATTTAGTGAGGTATAAATATCCTGCTTCCTGATGTGCGTTTGAATCGCTGTCCTTGTACTTAAGAATATAATAATACGTTCCAACCGGCAATCCATCGGATTGTTTTACTGTTGTACGTCCTTCAGATATTCCTTTAAAAGCACGCTCTTCGTTATTATAGTTCTCACGCTCGAATACTAAAACTCCCCAACGGTTGTATATCTCGACTGTATTGTCAGGATAACATTCTAAGCCCTGAATGTAGAATCGTTCGTTTTTGGCATCTCCATTTGGAGACATCGCATTAAAGATTTTTATTACACAGCCTTCGATTGATAAAACAGTAGGATTATTTCCTAAATTATCTGTGTCATCAGAAGCATCATTTACAATAACACCTAAAGGATTTTGTCCTGTTGCTACTGCCTGATTAGAAACTTTTTTAGCATTGATATCACTTTGTTTTAAAGCATATATTCCTTTAAAAGTAGTACTGTCAACTTCTCCCGGAGCTAACGATATTGGCCCTCCTGTCATAACAATTCCAGGAAGCGGATCGTTGACAACAACGTTTGTTAACCTCACATTTCCGGTATTAGTCACCACGAAATTATACGTTATGGTTTCACCTGCTTCGGCATTTTTATTGTTGTTTTCATCATTAAACACTGCTGTCTTAATTAAGGCTATTCCTGATTTTTGTTCCAAAGTAGTAACCGTACAAGTAGGACAGCTAGGCATGTAAAATTTATCATTTGGAGTTAATGGTGAAGTATCTTCAGAATCATTATCGATACTTACTCCCTGTGGATCATTTCCGGTAACCAACGCTAAATTATAGACAGCACCCAAATCGATATCGGCTTGCGTAAGTACATAACTTGCTGTAAAAGTGGTCTCATCAAAAGCTAATGGTTCTAGTGAAATTGGCCCGCCAACAACTGTAACCATAGGATCTGATACTACAATATCTTTCATAGTAACATTTCCTGTATTCATTACTTTAAAAACATAGCTAATACGATCGCCTTCGTTTACTGACCCGTTATGGTTTGTATCTTCAAATGTTCCGTGTTTCAGTAATTTTAAACCAGGATTCTGAGATAATTTTGTTACAGTAGGGTCATTTTTCCCCGGTAGCGCAGGATCATTGCTATCTGATAAATCAGTTATTGGAGTTCCAACAATTGGAGTTGCTGTTACTAAGGCCTGATTATTTATAAAACCTGCATCAACATCTGCCTGCGTGATTACATAAGTAGCGTTGAAAGTTATATCATCTCTGGTTCCAATATTCATTACTGCAATTGGTCCGCCTGTAACAGTTACCATTGGATCAGTTACCACAACATTGGTTAATTGCATTGTTCCAGTGTTTACTACTGAGAAATTATAGGTAATGGTTTCTCCTTTTTGAGCAAAACCATCGCCATTGGCATCATTAAAAGATCCTTTTTTGATCACTTCGATCGAAGGCACCTGAACTATTAGATCTATTACAGCCTCATCGCAAATCGTTGGATTCGCTTTTTGGCAAATTGAATATGTGATAGGATAAGTTCCAGGTGTCGTATTAGGATCAACTGTTATCGTTCCGTCTGTATTTAAAGTTACTCCTGTTGGAAGAACTGTTGACGTGGTTAAAGTTACATCAGCCGGCAAGAATGGTAATCCATTCAAAGTATCATTTCCAAAAACAGTTGGGATTGTTCCTCCCGTTGTTCCGTTGATTGGACTTGGCGTATCATTTGTAGCATCGATTGTAGTGACAATTACTGTAGCAGTTGCTGTATCACAAATTAATGGATTGGCAACCTGACAAATACTATAAGTTATAGGATAAGTTCCAGGCGCTGTGTTAGCATCAACCGTTATTGTTCCATCTGAATTTAAAGTTACTCCTGTTGGAAGAACTGTTGACGTGGTTAAGGTAACATCTGCTGGCAAGAATGGTAATCCATCCAAAGTATCATTTCCAAAAATAGTAGCAACAGTTCCGCCTGTTGTTCCGTTGATTGGAGCTGGTGTGTCATCTTTGGCGTCAATTGTAGTGACAATTACCGTTGTTACAGCCTCATCACAAATCGTTGGATTCGCTTTTTGACAAATACTATAGGTAATAGGATAAGTTCCAGGTATCGTATTAGGATCAACTGTTATCGTTCCATCTGAATTTAAAGTTACTCCTGTTGGAAGAACTGTTGACGTAGTTAAAGTTACATCAGCCGGCAAGAATGGTAATCCATCCAAAGTATCATTTCCAAAAACAGTGGCAATAGTTCCGCCTGTTGTTCCGTTGATTGGAGCTGGTGTATCATCCTTTGCGTCAATTGTAGTGACAATTACTGTTGTTACAGCCTCATCGCAAATCGTTGGATTCGCTTTTTGGCAAATTGAATATGTGATAGGATAAGTTCCAGGTGTCGTATTAGGATCAACCGTTATCGTTCCGTCCGTATTTAAAGTTAATCCTGTTGGAAGAACTGTTGACGTGGTTAAAATAACATCAGCTGGCAAGAATGGTAATCCATTCAAAGTATCATTTCCAAAAACAGTAGCAACAGTTCCGCCTGTTGTCCCGTTGATTGGAGCTGGTGTATCGTCTTTGGCGTCAATTGTAGTGACAATTACTGTTGTTACAGCCTGGTCACAAATCGTTGGATTCGCTTTTTGGCAAATTGAATATGTGATAGGATAAGTTCCCGGCGTCGTATTAGGATCAACTGTTATCGTTCCGTCAGTATTTAAAGTTACTCCTGTTGGAAGAACTGTTGACGTAGTTAAAGTTACATCAGCCGGCAAGAATGGTAATCCATTCAAAGTATCATTTCCAAAAACAGTAGCAACAGTTCCGCCTGTTGTCCCGTTGATTGGAGCTGGTGTATCGTCTTTGGCGTCGATTGTAGTGACAATTACTGTTGTTACAGCCTGGTCACAAATCGTTGGATTCGCTTTTTGACAAATTGAATATGTGATAGGATAAGTTCCAGGTGTCGTATTAGGATCAACCGTTATCGTTCCATCAGTATTTAAAGTTAATCCTGTTGGAAGAACTGTTGACGTAGTTAAGGTAACATCTGCTGGCAGGAATGGTAATCCATCCAAAGTATCATTTCCAAAAACAGTTGGGATTGTTCCTCCCGTTGTCCCGTTGATTGGAGCTGGTGTATCATCTTTGGCATCGATTGTAGTGACAATTACCGTTGTTACAGCCTGGTCACAAATCGTTGGATTCGCTTTTTGACAAATTGAATATGTGATAGGATAAGTTCCCGGCGTCGTATTTGGATCAACCGTTATCGTTCCATCCGTATTTAAAGTTACTCCTGTTGGAAGAACTGTTGACGTAGTTAAAGTTACATCTGCCGGCAAGAATGGTAATCCATCCAAAGTATCATTTCCAAAAATAGTAGCAACAGTTCCGCCTGTTGTTCCGTTGATTGGAGCTGGTGTATCATCTTTGGCGTCAATTGTAGTGACAATTACTGTTGTTACAGGTTGGTCACAAATGGTTGGATTGGCAACCTGACAAATAGTATAAGTAACAGGAAAAGTACCGGGTGACGTATTTAGGTCTCTGACACACATGTAGCGCTT
>NZ_LVEN01000007.1 GCF_001686925.1 Flavobacterium piscis | reverse complement strand
CATTACTCTTATTCTTTTGTTTTAACATCTCTGTTAAAACGGCTGTCAATTCAATATGTCTACGAACGTGTTTCTTTTTCAATATCGCTTGTTTCTCAAAGCGGGTGCAAAAGTAGAAAACTTATTTCAAACCGGCAAATGTTTTTTGAAGTTTTTTTTAAGAAAATTTACTTTCCTTTTTCCTTCCAAACCTTACCAATCTATCAATGAACTTTCCGTGTTTTGCGGGGTGCAAATGTAACTTCTGTTTTTAAATCTCACAAGCTTTTCTTAATCTTTTTTTGAAAATAAATTTTCAGTTTGATTCGTAATGCTTGTCAGTATTTCAGTGAACGTCTGTCGCTGTTGCGGGTGCAAAAGTAGACCCTTTATTTACATTTACAAGACTTTTTATTATATATTTTCCATCTTTTTTATAAGTAACTGGTTGGGTGGTTTTTACAAGGCGAAGTTTTTTTTGATCTTTGGCTGCTTTTATTGGGTTTTGCCTGTTTTGGGTGGTTTTAATGAGTTTTGCCACGAAGGCGCTAAGGCGCGAAGGTTCTTTTTTTGTTGGCTTTGTTTTGAAAAAGTCGCAAAGTTGGGGTTTTACTGTTTTTTTTTTAATCGCGCAATCCCGATAGTTATCGGGAGCTAAGTCGCAAAGTTTATTCTTTTGGGGCTGTTTCTTTCTTCTTCTTACTAATGCTTACTCTCAAAACTACTGCCCTAGCCCTGATGGGAGGGAAAATCCTTTTGCTTTTTTCTTTAAAAAGCAAAAGATTGGAAGGACAGCGGGAAATAGCTCCTAATAAAAACTAAAATTCCAAATCTTTAAAATTCCAAATTCCAATAAAAGCTAGTTTATGTATTAGTATGTGAAAATTGCTCTTATATATTATAGTAGAAACTTGTCCTTATATATAGGTACACAAAATAAACCCGATAGTATTTAAAATTATCGGGCTATATAATGTAAATCTTGACTTAGTTCCTATTATAAGGATACGAATAAGTAAACGTTTTAAATACCAGCTTACAATTGCTGTGAAAAATTGCTTTTTTTATCTTTCCTAAACTGAATCCAAACATACGATAAGGATAAGAAAACCATTACTGCGCTGCCGTACATCAACATTGGAATTTTTGCAATCACATCCTGATAAACCCATCCGGCGAAAAGTGCACCAAGACCAATTCCTGCTTCCAATGCAATATACATTGTTGCCATAGCCTTGCCACGATGTTCCGGAAAACTCATATCAACTGTCCAGGCATTTAAAGCCGGAGATACGATCCCCGTAGAAACTCCATATAATGCCGCTCCGGCCAAAAATCCGGCAATTGATGTTGAAAACCCAACAATCACTAAGGATATGATTAATAAAAAGAGTCCAATTCCTATCAAACGAAGACGACCGTATTTGTCAGACGCTTTTCCTGCTCCAAAACGAATCATTACTGACGTAATAGTAAAGACCATAAAGAACAAGCCTTTGTTAGCAATTCCTAAATGCTGGCTCCAATCCGGAATTAATGTCAGGATAACACCATAAGCCATATAAGAAAGAAAAGTCACTATAGCTGCGGGAAGAACTTCTAAAGCTATAATGTCTTTTCGTGAAATCTTTAAAATACGCAGGCTAAAACGCTGTTTATGTTTCAAAGTTTCCTTCATATTCATCAGAATAACAATAGACAGAAGCGCAAAAACAGAAGAAGCATAAAAAAGCATGTTCATATAAGAATACAATTTAATTGAACTTCCAATAGCCGGACCAAGAGCCATTCCTATAGAAAAGCACAATCCATGCAAACCTAAAGCTTCACCCCAGCGTTCTCTTGGGACAATATCTGCAACATAGGCCGCAGTAGCTGTAGGTTTGAATCCAGTAGAAAATCCGTGAATTAATCTCAAGAATAAAAATCCTGAAACTGTTCCTAAAACCGGATATAAAATACCGCAGACAAAACAAACAATAGAACCAACTGCCATTACTGGTACTCTCCCTAAAGTATCGGTTAACCGACCACTAAAAGGTCTGGAAATTCCTGCTGTTAAAGTAAAAAGAGCAATAATTAATCCTTTATACTCTGCTCCTCCCATATTGCTCAAATATTCCGGCAATTCAGGAATCAGCATATTAAAACTGGCAGAAAAAAGTAATGAACTTAAACAGACTAATCCAAATTGTAGATTATAAATAGGATGGATGGCTTTTACAGAAGAACTCATGAAGATTTTTTAAAAGTGCAAAAATAATGAAAACTCTAGTTTAAAACTAACAGCCGGTCTAAAAGCATAAGCTTATCAACCCAAATTTAAAAAGTAAAAAACAGAAAAAAATCCAAATCCCAATTTTAGAATTGGAATTTGGATTTTCAAAATTGAAATTTATATTTTGTTAATCTAAAATAAAACTCACGCTAACATTTGCAACTACTTCTATTTCTCCAATTGCCAAAGTTTCGTTTGATGCACCAGCTGAATCCATAGCTACAGATTTCATAGCAGCATACATTGGTTGTGGACGGTACACCTGAGTATTATCAGAAATAGTATATGCTTTACCAACTTTTTGCCCTAAAACCGAAACATAATCTTCTGCTTTTAATTTAGCATCTTTGATTGCCAATTTTCTAGCTTCTGTTTCTATTTGAGCTAATTTAGAAGTTTCAAAAGAAACTCTGTCAATGCGATTAATTCCTTGTTGAACCAAACCTTCCATTAATTCATCATATTTAGATAAATCTTTTACTACAATTTCTACAGTTTGTGTAGCATTGTAACTTGTTTTCTTTTTCTCATAATCGTATTGTGGATTAAGGGCTACTTGCTTGGTTTTGAAATCTGCTGTTGGAATATTCATTTTTTTGATGAATTTTAAAACTGCATCGATTTTCTCGTCATTTTGCTTTTTGACATCTTTAGCATTATTCCCTTTTGTTTCAACAGTTGCCGAAATACAAACCTGATCAGGCGCTACTTTTACTTTGCCCTCTCCGTTTACATTGATTTGAGGAATTTGTTTGGTTTCCTGAGCGTAAGACATAGTCATAAACATGATTGTTAAAAATAATACTGCTTTCTTCATTTTTGTGATATTTAAATTGTTTGATAATGGAATTTCAAAAGTTGTGCCAATATTTATAGTTTGCCCAACTTTGCCATTACAAAAAGTATCAAAATAGGAATTGCTAACAGAATTACCATCAAACTATGATCTACAATTAATGAAGGCTCTTTTACCAAAGTTATCAAATACCCGCCTATAGCACCTCCAAAATGTGCCGTGTGTCCAATATTGTCATTTTTGGCCCGCATTCCGTAAATCGAATACAATAAATATAAAATTCCGAATAAATAAGCCGGCATTGGTATAACGAAGAAAATTCCTAACATCATATCAGGCTGTAATAATATTGCAGAATATAAAACTCCCGTTACCGCTCCAGAAGCGCCAACAGCTCTATAACTATAATCATTTTTATGAAATAACATTGTAAGCAAACTCCCGAATATTAAACTTCCGAAGTAAATTAAAACAAAAGAAAAAGTCCCCAACCATTGTATTACTACAGGAGCAAAAAACCATAACGTTAGCATATTAAAAGCTAAATGCATAATATCTGCATGTAAAAATCCTGACGAAAGCATTCTGATTTGCTCTCCTGAACGAATACTTCCTACATGAAATTCGTATTTTCTAAAAAAGGCAAGATCGTTAAATCCTTTATAACTAATCAAAGCATTGGCGACTATTATCCCAACTAAAATGGTATTCATAAAAAATATTTAATGTGAATTGTAAATATAGTCATTCTTAAACATATGTTAGTGTCTAAGCAAAATATCAACGGTTATTCATTTTTACTTTATATTTGTAAAAAAAAATTACATGCAATTTCTCGTTTATATATTAGCCTATCCTTTTCTTTGGCTTATCTCTATACTCCCATTTCGAATATTTTACTGGTTATCAGATTGTGTATACTTTATTGTATATCGTGTTATTGGTTATCGTATAAAAGTGGTTCGCGAAAATCTTGAACTTACACTGCCGCACTTAAGTAAAGAAGAACGTAAAAAAATTGAAAAAAAATTCTATCAGCATATGTGTGATATGTTTTTAGAAATGATCAAAACGATGAGTATTTCGCCAGAAGAAATGGAGAAAAGATTTAAAATTACTAATATCGAAGTTCTTCGTGCCTATGAAAATAAAGGGAAAAGTGTTGTTTTAGTCGCTTCTCATTACGCGAGTTGGGAATGGCTTTTGACCATTAATAAGAGAATTAAATTTAGAGGAATTGGTGTTTACAAAAAAATTGCTAATCCCTATTTTGATAAATTAATTCGAAAAATACGTTCTAAATACGATGCAGAATTAGTCGAAACAAGAAAAACCATTCCGCTGATGGCACAAAATCAGCGTGACGGAATTTTAAGCCTCTACGGGTTAGCAAGTGATCAGTCTCCAAAATTAGACCGAATTTTTCATTCGATGAAATTCATGGGGATAGAAGTTCCTGTTCATACAGGTGCAGAAATGCTGGCTAAAAAATATGATTTGAGTGTGATTTTTGTAAAAGTAAAAAAAGTAGCTCGCGGCTATTATGAGGCTACGATTGTACCCATAGCAGACGACCCTAAAGAATATCCAAATTTCGACATAACAGAAAAGTACTTAAAAGAGGTAGAAAAACAAATTTATGAAGCTCCAGAATATTATTTATGGACACATAAAAGATGGAAGCATAGAGTTGAATAACTGTTTTAATTAAAATAAAAATCCAAAAAGGCAACCATTACTTTTTTGGATTTTTTTTTGAAAACTATCAAAAACAAGAAATTCATTTATCTCATATATCTACAGCATGTTTTTGATGGGTTTTTGTAATATTTTTTTATCGCAGAATCAAAATGAGAAACGAGATAAACGGCATATATTTGATATTGATAAAATTTTCCCAAATCTAAATTATCAAACTATGACAAAAAAAATATCTTTCTTACTCCTACTCTGTTTTTCAATCCTCACTCACGCTCAAAGTCCTAAACGCGGAATAGCTTACAAAGATCATTCGACAGCTGATTTACTTGCCCTGAAACCAGGAGTTTCATGGTGGTACAACTGGGGTTCTTTGCCTGAAAAGGATACAAACGCCAATTATACTTCTATTGGTGTCGAATATGTACCCATGGCATGGAATCAGATCAGCGATAACAATGTTCAGGCTTTTATTGACCGAATAAAACCCGGTGCCAAATATTTGCTCGCTTTTAATGAGCCTAATTTTAATGATGGTGCGCGAATGACTCCGCAAGATGCTGTAAATTTCTGGAAGAATATTGAAAAAATAGCTGTTGCAAAAAATCTGGAAATAGTAAGTGCATCACCAGCTTTTAATGACCCAAATAATAGTTACGGAGGTTACAGCAGTCCGACTGCGTGGCACGATCAGTTTTTTCTTTTATGCCCAACTTGCAAAGTCGATTACATTGCCTTTCATACTTATGACAGAACCTCTGGCGATGTTATTGGAGTTACTAGTCTTCTTAAAAAATACAACCGCCCCATTTGGGTGACTGAATTTGCCAACAGAGTGGTTCAGACTGCAGCTCAAAAAACGGCATTTATGAAAGAAATCATAACAAATTTTGAAAATGATCCGGACATCTATCGCTATTCATGGTTTACCGGAAGAGTTCCTGCCGATTGGCTAGACATGGCAGAAGGTCCTTTATTAGCTCCTGAAAGTGGTGTTCTAAGACCAATAGGAACCGAATATGTAAATGCCACTTACACCTCAAAAAAAATGAACGTTCCAGGCAGAATAACCGCCAATAAACATTACCGAAGAAAAGGAACGAGCCTGCAAAATACTACAGATTCCGGAACTGGTCAAAATGTAAGCGCTATCGACCAGGGCGATTGGAATGAATTTATGCTAAATACTGATCAGGCCGGAAACTATAATTTTTCTTTTAGAGTAGCCTCCACAAACCAGGGTAAATTTGATATTTTAGTAAATGATGTCGTGATTAAAACAGATGAAACATTTGATGCAACTGGTGGTTTGCAAACCTATACCAACAAAATTGTAAACGGTATTGCCTTGCCTAAAGGAGAAGTTTATCTGAAAATTAAATTCAAATCAAACAATATGAATTTTAATTATATAGATGCTGCAATAGCTAGTCTGGGTGTTAATGATCCTGCATTCGAAAAAGATTCTTTTACAGTATATCCAAATCCAATAAAAATACAATCGACACTTCATATAAAATCATCGATTACAGAGCCTTTATCCTTAAAAATAGTAGATATGAAAGGGAGTATCTGTCATGCTTCAGACGATTATTTTACGAATGAAGATATTAAAATTGGAGATAAATTATCGACAGGAGTTTACATTATAAATGCAGTTTATGGCTCAGTTAAAAAATCTATTAAGATTATTAAAAACTAAAAAAAGAAAAACCTCTTTCAAAATAAATGAAAGAGGTTTTCTTTTAATAACTGATCATTTTAACCGCAAAGTTCGCAATGATTTACGTAAGGTTCGCAAAATTTATAACACAAAGCTTTGCGAACTTTGCCTTTTATAAAAACTCAATATTAAAAAACCTTTGCGTACTTTGCGGTTAAATATCCCCATTTCGAGCATTTAAATTCCTGCAATGGCTTTTATTTCATCTATAATTCGAAGAGCCAAAACATCTGCTTTTTCCTGAGAAGGAGCTTCTGTATAAATTCTAATGATTGGTTCTGTATTTGATTTTCTTAAATGTACCCACTCCGAAGCAAAATCAATTTTTACACCATCAATTGTAGTGATATCTTCGTTTTTATATTTTTCTGTCATCGCTACTAAAATCGCATCAACATCAATTTGTGGTGTTAGTTCGATTTTATTTTTACTCATATAATATTCAGGATATGAAGCACGCAATGCCGAAACTGACATTTTTTTGTTTGCCAAATGAGTCAGGAATAACGCCACTCCTACCAAACTATCACGACCGTAATGAGATTCAGGGTAAATAATTCCACCGTTACCTTCACCACCAATAATAGCATTGTTTTTCTTCATTAATGCTACTACGTTTACTTCTCCAACTGCGCTGGCTTCATATTTTCCGCCATGAGCTACAGTTACGTCACGCAAAGCACGTGATGATGACATGTTCGAAACTGTATTTCCTGCAGTTTTACTCAGAACATAATCCGCGCAAGCCACTAATGTATATTCTTCCCCAAACATTTCCCCGTCTTCGCAAATAAAAGCCAAACGATCTACGTCCGGATCTACTACTACTCCCAGATCGGCTTTTTCTTTTACTACCAATTCAGAAATGTCTGTTAAATGTTCTTTTAATGGTTCCGGATTATGAGGGAAATGTCCGTTTGGTTCGCAGTATAATTTTACTACTTCAACGCCCATTAATTCTAATAATTTTGGAATAATAATTCCTCCTGATGAATTTACACCATCAACCACTACTTTAAATTTTGCTGCTTTTACTGCTTCAACATCAACTAAAGGTAAATTCAGAACCTCGTCGATATGAATATCCATGTAGGCATCATTTACGGTGATTTCGCCTAAACTGTCCACATCCGAGAAATCGAAAGCTTCAGCATCGGCAATTTCAAGAATTTTAGCGCCTTCTTCTCCACTTAAAAATTCTCCTTTTGCATTCAATAATTTTAAGGCATTCCATTGTTTTGGATTATGAGAAGCTGTCAGGATAATGCCACCATCAGCTTTTTCTAAAGGAACAGCCACTTCTACCGTTGGCGTAGTCGAAAGTCCAAGATCAATTACATTAATTCCTAAACCTATTAATGTATTCACAACAAGATTATGAATCATTGGTCCCGAAATTCTGGCATCACGGCCAATTACAACCGTTAGTTTTTCTTTTGAAGTATTGTTTTTAAGAAAAGTACCGTATGCCGATGCAAATTTCACAGCATCAACAGGAGTCAGGTTATCTCCTACTTTTCCACCAATTGTTCCTCTTATTCCTGATATCGATTTTATTAAAGTCATTTTTATGAGTTATGGTTACCAATTACAAATATAGAAAAGTTACTAAGGTTCTTAGTGACTAAGTGGCTAAGAATTTAAAAAAAAGGTTATAACGGGCTAAGTTGCTAAGGTTCTGAGATCCTATAAAAAGTCTTTAAGTTGCTAAGAAACTAAGTTGATGATACTTTAATAGCACAAGCCTTCTAAGCTGCATCATTCAATAAAACGATATCAAAAAGTTTTCATACTTTTACTAAAACAAACTTAGTTTCTTAGCCACTTAGAACCTTAGCCACTCAAAAAAAAACAATGAATTTCCTAGCCCACATCTATTTGTCCGGAGATAATGATTTAATCAAAATTGGTAATTTTATGGCCGATGGAATTCGAGGGAAACAATTTGAACATTTTCCTGATGAAGTTCAAAAAGGCATTATTTTACATCGTTCGATAGATACTTATACGGATGCCCATGATGTTTTTAGACAAAGCACCAAACGTCTGCATGAAAAATACCATCATTATGCAGGTGTGATTGTTGATATCATTTATGATCATTTCCTGGCCAAAAACTGGACAAAATATTCTGATGAAAAACTCGAAGATTTCATTAATCGATTTTACCAATCATTACATGAAAATTATGATATTCTGACCGAAAAAACACAAGGTTTAATGCCTTACATGATCGAAAGAAACTGGCTTTTGAGTTATCAAACCGTAGAAGGAATTCATAACATCCTGACTCAAATGGATAGAAGATCTAAGAACCTATCAAAGATGCAGTTTGCAAGCGAGGAACTTGTAGCATTCTACTCTGAATTCGAACAAGAATTCACCGTCTTTTTTGAAGATATAAAAGCTCATTCAAAACAAAAATTACTTTCCTTATAAAATCAATCAGATTTTATAAAAACAAAACACGATTCTTTTTATGAAAAAAATAGTCTTTTTATTCGGCTTTATTTCTATATATAGTTTTGCGCAACAAACTCCAAAACCAACCGGATTAGTAGCTGCAAAAGCGATGGTCGTTTCGGCGCGCCAGGAAGCCTCAAAAGTCGGTGCCGAAATTATTCAAAAAGGCGGAAATGCATTTGATGCCATGGTCGCCACAGAACTGGCACTTGCGGTTGCATATCCGTACGCAGGAAATTTAGGTGGTGGCGGATTTATGGTTTACAGAAAAGCGAATGGCGAAGTAGGATCTTTAGATTATCGCGAAAAAGCGCCTTTGGCAGCAACAAAAGACATGTTTCTGGATAAAGAAGGAAATGTTATAAAAGGCAAAAGTACCGAAACTGCTCTTGCTATTGGTGTTCCGGGAACTATTGCCGGAGTTTTTGCGGTTCATAAAAAACTAGGTTCTCTGCCTATGTCTGAAATTCTAAAACCTGTTATTGCCTTGGCAGAAAAAGGTGTTGTTGTAACCCAAAAACAAGAAAAAAGACTGCAGGCTTATCATGATGCGATTGTAAAAATAAATGGTCCTACTACATTATTGGCCGGTAATTTTAAAGAAAATGACACCATCAAATATCCTGCTCTTGCCAATACTTTAAAACGCATTGCAAAAAATGGAAGAAACGAATTCTATAAAGGCGAAACGGCTAAAATCTTAGTGAATTATCTTCGGAAAAAAGGCGGAATTATAACCCTTAAAGATTTAGAAAAGTACGAAGCCAAATGGAGAAAGCCATTACAATTTAATTACAAAGATTTAAAAATAACTTCGATGGCACCTCCTAGCAGCGGCGGAATCTGTCTGGCACAAATTATGAAGATGATTGCCCCTTATGATTTAGCCAAAATGGGACATAACTCTGAAGAATCGATTCAGGTAATTGTTGAAGCTGAAAGAAGAGCTTACGCCGACAGAAGTCAGTTTTTGGGAGATCCTGATTTTGTAAAAATTCCGATTAACGGATTGTTATCTGACTCGTATTTAAAAGGCAGAATGTCAACTTTCGATACAAACAAAGCCAGTTTATCATCCGAAATAAAAGAAGGAAAAGTAAATTTTAACGAAAGTACCGAAACCACTCATTACTCAATTGTTGATTCACAAGGAAATGCTGTTGCTGCCACCACAACACTTAACGATGGTTACGGATCTAAATATTATTGTGATGAATTGGGTTTCTTTTTGAATAATGAAATGGATGATTTTAGTGCCAAACCGGGTTCTCCAAATATGTTTGGTCTGGTAGGAAATGAAGCCAACAGCATCGCGCCACAAAAAAGAATGCTTAGTTCCATGACACCAACAATTGTGGAGAAAAACGGTAAATTATTTATGGTTGTAGGTTCTCCGGGAGGATCCACGATTATTACAAGTGTATTGCAAGCTATTTTAAATGTTTATGAATACAATTTAAGCATGCAGGATGCTGTAAATGCTCCGCGTTTTCACCACCAATGGTTACCGGACTTAATTACTTTTGAACCCAATGCTTTTGATAAAAACACTATCGACAAACTAAAAGCAAAAGGATATTTAATCAACGAAAAAACAACTCCGGTAATTGGTAAATTAGACTGTATATTAGTTTTACCAAACAACACTCTCGAAGGTGGCGCAGATTCCCGAGGAGACGATACAGCAGTTGGTTTTTAATTTAATTACAGATTTCTATTTAAAATTAAACATTATCATCTAAATTTGTAGTTTACCTAACTTTTACAAACAGAATGCTAAAAAAATATTTCAGAAGACTCGAAAGCATCATCGCTTTGGCACAATCATTAATGACTCCAAAGCAATTTATTTTTTTATCAAGTGTTTTAATTGGTGTTTCCTGCTCTTTGGCGGTAATTGTTCTTAAAACCTTTGCTCATAGTGTTTTCTCTTTTGCGACTTACATCAACGGTATTTTAAAACTAAGTTTCATTAACAGTATACTTCCAATTGTCGGAATCGTGCTGACTGTTTTTGTGGTAAAAAGAGTTCTTAACGGAAGCATCGAAAAAGGAACTTCTCAGATTTTATATGCTGTTGCAAAAAAAGCCAGTATTATTCCGAAAAAGCAGATGTATGCTCAAATCGTTACCTCTTCCCTTACGGTTGGTTTAGGAGGTTCTGCTGGTTTAGAGAGTCCTATTGTGATTACAGGAGCAGCGTTTGGATCCAACTTTGCCCAAAACTATAAATTACCCTATAAAGACAGAACCTTACTTATTGGATGTGGTGTTGCAGCAGGAATTTCGGCTGCTTTTAATGCTCCAATTGCGGGCGTTCTTTTTGCAATTGAAGTTTTATTGGTTGATGTTAGCATTTCTGCGTTTACGCCTATTATGATTTCTGCCGCGACGGGTGCTTTGGTTTCTGCTATCGTTTTGGATGAAACTATTTTATTATCGTTTAAAAAACAAGAAGCTTTTAACTATCATAATATCCCTTTTTATGTTCTGTTAGGAATTTTGACCGGTTTTATAGCCGTTTATTACGCCCGAAATTTTCAAAGAGTCGAACATTATTTTTCACATTTAAAAGTGGGTCCGTACAGAAAAGCCTTAATTGGTTCTTCATTATTGGCATTACTTATTTTTATATTTCCAACGCTTTTTGGAGAGGGTTACGAAAGTATCAAAACCTTATCTGAAAGCGATCCGGGACATATATTAGACAATACTTTGTTTGCTGATTTTAGAAATAACCAATGGGTGTTGCTTCTTTTTGTAGGATGCACGATGATGGTAAAGGTATTCGCTTCAGGATTGACTCTAGGAAGTGGTGGTAACGGAGGGAATTTTGCTCCGTCCCTATTTTTAGGATCTTACTTAGGTTACTTTTTCTCGAAATTTATCAGTCTTATTGGTTTATCAAAATTACCAATCAGTAATTTTACCATGGTTGGAATGGCTGGTATTTTGAGCGGATTATTTCATGCACCGCTTACTGCCATTTTCTTAATCGCCGAAATTACCGGAGGTTACAGTTTAATGATTCCGCTTATGATTGTTTCCTCGATAAGTTTTGCTATTTCTAAACGTTTCGAAAAATATTCTCTTGACGTAAAAGGTCTGGCTAAAAAAGGTCACGCTTTTACCAGCAATAAAGACTCCAATATTCTTTCTACTTTAGATATTGACACTATTATTCAATGTGATTATTTAACTGTTCATCCTGATGAAAATTTAAGTAAACTGGTCGATCTTATTTCGCACTCGAATCAGGTTGTTTTTGCTGTTGTCGACAACGAAAAAGATTTAGTTGGTGTAGTTCATTTTAATGATATTCGGGAAATTATCTTCAATAACTATCGCGTTAAGTATACTTTGATTAAAGATGTAATGAAAACACCTCTGGCTACAATTTCATCAAATGACAGCATGGAAATCGTGATGAGTAAATTCGAGCTATCAAAATCGGCTTTTCTTCCTGTTTTACGAAACGGAAAATATTTTGGATTCATTTCTAAGTCTATTGCACTTGAGGCTTACAGAACTAAATTACGCTCTATGACAATCGAATAAAGCTGTTTTCAAAAATTCTGAAATAAGGTTATCTTTTCTTTCCAAAAACCAAATACCACCAAAGTTTATTATGAAAATTAAAGCCATTATTGTTGATGATGAGTCACATGCGCGCAGTTTCTTAAAAAAACTATGCAATCGATATTATGAAGATAAAATCGAAATAGTTGATGAATGCAATTCTGTTGCTGCAGCTTTAATTTCAATAAAAAAAAATGTACCCAATCTTGTTTTTCTGGATATTCTGATGCCGGATGAAAACGGTTTTGAATTACTTACTCATTTCGAGAGTATTCCATTTGAGGTTATCTTTACAACTGCTCATAAAGAATATGCTATCGAAGCGATTCGCAACAGTGCTTTAGATTATTTATTAAAACCAATTGATGTCTCAGATTTTAAAATTGCAATTGACAGACTCGATTTTGTTTTAGAAAAAAAGAACAGTTTAAATCGCTACCAACTACTTTCTCAAAACATAGCCAATCAATTTACAGGAAAACAGCAAATTGCTTTTCCCACAAAAACCGGCTTTGAGGTAGTGCAGGTTAGCAAAATCATTTTTTGCAAATCAGACGGTTCGTATACTCTTATTCACACTACAGACAAACAACATTATACTTCAAAATCATTCAAAGAAACTTGTGAATTACTTCTTTCCTCTCCTAATTTCCTAAAAGTACAGCGAAGTTATTTGATAAACCGGGAATATGTTGCCAATTTTAAATCAGATGAGTTTCTTCTCGAAATGACTTCAGGTGATAAAATTCCTGTTTCGGATAAATCATTTAATAAAAAAGAGCTTATTGATGCCATTACCAAATAAGATCTTTGTACAACTCTTTTTTATTTTAATTACAACTTCTGCTTTAGGCCAATATTTTCCATCGCGAAACTTTACCACTTCAGATGGATTACCTAATAATGCAGTACGGTCATTATTTTTAGATTCTAAAAACATTTTATGGATAGGAACTGAAAATGGTATTTCAAGAATGGAAAACGGGACCTTTACGACTATTGATGAAAGCAATGGTTTAGGGCATAACAGCTGTTGGGATATTACAGAAGATACACAAGGCAATATGTGGTTTGCCAGTTATGGTGGCGGCGTAAGCAAATTCGACGGTAAAAAGTTTACTGTTTTTACTATGAAAGATGGGCTTTTAGCCAATAAAACAAGAAAAGTTTTCCCCTATAAAAATAAAATTTATGTTGGTACAGAACAAGGCGTTTCTATAATTGATATAAAAACAAACAAACTAATTACTCCTAATGTTCCCGAGCATAAAGAAGATTTTATTTCCTTAGCCTTCGTGGAATATAATGGTGTAGTCTATTTTACTTCTACTTTTGCAGGTTTATTTAGAATTGACGAATCGTCTTCGACTCCCCGAATCCAACCCGTTATCTTACATAAAAATTCCTATTCATTAGGACTTTTTGGTTCTACACTTTATAGCGGAAACGAAAGCCATATTAATAAATTTGATTTTGATAAAATTTCACAAGGAGACACCTCTTCTACAGATTTTGGAAAATCTTTTATCTGGCAATTTGCAAAAGACAAGAGAAACACCATTTTTGCAGCAGCTTGGGGCGTTTACACTCCTGACGGAGGACTTTATACAATTGCAGAAGATAAGATGACAGATGTGTCTGCTGCATACGGAATTGATTCTAAAATTCTACTGAATGTTGTCTATGATAAATTTAACGACATACTTTATGTGGGTTCGAATGACAATGGAATCTACCAGGTAAGATTGGATGAAATCATTAATTATAATCCTTTCCGTTCAAAATCCATTATAGATTTTGAAGATTTTAATAATCAAAAGATAATTCTGGAAACTTCCGGACTAAAAGTCCTTAGTGCAAAACAAGAAATTATAAATTCTATTTCACTAGACGATTTTAAGAAAATTGAAATGACTTTCTTTAGAAAAGGAAAACAAATCCTAACTAAACAATCAGCAGAATCCAGGGATTTCGAATTAAATTTTGACATTCCAACAAATGAAATTGAGTTTTATGAAATGGTAAAAAACCAAAACTCTTTATGGATTAGCAGCAATATAGGTATTTTTGAAATTGATAAAAATTATAAAATAGTCAATTACGTTCCCAAACATAGTTTAAAAATTGGTTTTGGCTATGATGACAAATTAATAGAAACCATAACTTATGCAGGAGTTCGGGTGTACGAAAATTTAAAAACCTTAGAAAATACGCATTATTCAAAATTCAATAAAAACACGCCACAATACATTGTAAAAATTTTAACCAATAAAAACAAAACTTATCTTCTATCCGTTTTTAATGGTTTATACGTATATGAAAATGGTCAGTTTCGATCGTACTTGTCTGATGGAATCTGGAAAGAAAAAAAGTTCAAACACATTACAAAAAACAACAAAGGGCAACTTATTCTGGCAGCTGAATTTGGTGATGTTTTTATAATCGATGATTCAAAATCATTCAGAATTCTTAAAACGATTTCAAAAAAACAAATTATTGGAAATACTATTTTATTTCTTGAATCGTACAAAGACTACATTTTGATAGGTACAGAAAAAGGGATCAATATCTATAAAGATGGCATTATTCGACTTATTGACAAGGAACAAGGTCTCAAAGATTGCCGAATAACTACTTCTCAAATTTTCGAAAATACATTATGGCTGGGAACTCAAAAAGGTTTTTACACAATAGATGTAATCCGTTTACTTGCAGCGCAATTAACCGTTTCTGAAATTGGAATCAGTAAAATTGCAATAAATAATATTCCTTTACAACCTTCGGCTTACAAATGGTTCAGTTATAATTCAAAACAACTCATTTCAGACTATAAGCACAATTCTTTTTCAATTGATTTTGTTCCAAAGGGGCACCCTTTTCCTAATAAATTAAAATTTAGATACCGCCTAAACAGTAATAATCGCTGGAGTCCTTATAGCGAAAAAACCAATTTATTTTTACCCTATCTGCCCTACGGAAACTACAATGTAGCTATTGAAGTTTTTGATATGAACGCAGGGAAATCAAAAGTTTTTACGATTTTACAACTTCATATTCAGCCTCCGTTTTGGTTAAGCTGGTGGTTTATTGTATTAATTATTGCTTGTTTTTCCGGAGTAATCGTATTTATTTTTCTTAGAATAAAAAGAAAATCCAACGAAAAAACGATCATTCAGCGTCGTATTGCCGAAACCAAACTCGAAGCCTTGCTGAGCCAAATGAATCCGCATTTTACTTTTAATGCTATCAACGCTATTCAGGATTTCATTATAAGTAACGACACCGAAAACTCACTGCTTTATATTAGCGAATTTTCGAAGTTAATTCGTAAAACACTCGAAAACTCATCAAAACAAAAGATTACTATTGATGAAGAAATAGAATATCTCCAGGCTTACATTAACATTGAGAACATGCGTTTTGATAATCGAATAGATTTCGAAATTCAAATTTCACCACAAGTAGATACTTGTTTTACCAAAATTCCAACAATGCTTTTACAGCCTTTTGTAGAGAATGTTTTTGTTCATGCTTTTAATGAATCAAGTGTTGCTCCCCAATTGATCATTTCGTTTAAAATGATTTCAGAAACTATATTAGAATGTAAAATCACCGATAACGGATTAGGAATTAAGGCCTCAAAAAAAAATAAACTACATCAGTCAAAAGGTATTCAGCTTACAAAAGAGCGACTTTCGCTTTTGCAGGAATTAAAAGATCCTATCGAAATTACTTTTACCGAAAATAATGGTACAATGGTTACTATTTTACTTTTGGTTTAATTTCTTCTACTTATAATTCAAATAGCACTTGTTAAGATTTGACAAGTTCTATTTTCGTTTATAAACTAAAAAGATGCTTTCATACTAAATAAAGAGGTATTCAAAAGGTAAATTAATTAGAAAGGGAGTGATAATTTATTTTTGAATCCAATCTCTTTAATTTTAAAATATGCCTAATTTTTATTGCGAATACTGCGGAACAAAAAGTTCAAGTATCTCTGGCCTAACCGGAAATTCATGCTCGCGTCATCCTCTTGGTTCCGGAAAAGGAAAACACAAACTTTACGAAGGATCAGAAAAAACAAAATACAGTTGTAAATATTGCGGTACTTCAGCATCAAGTATTTCCTCTTTAACCGGAAATTCATGTTCCAGACATCCTAATGGAAGTGGTAAAGGGAAACATGCGGCGGCACTTTAAGTTAATAGTCTGCCCTAAGTCATAGCAGTGATATTCTGATTTACAAAATAATTCAATACTGTCAGAAAATGGCAGTTTTGATATCGATATTTGCAAAAAAATAAAACTAAAAAGAGTTAATAAATATAATATGACTGAAAATAAAACACATGATATTCTTAATATCATTAAAAATGTATACGAAAAAAATGAGTTTGGTAAAATCACCGAATGGAAAGCAATGGAACCAAGTGTAATTAGCAAAATAATGGGGACTATTTTTAAACCTGTAAGTTGGTTAATTCAAACAGTAATTCCCGAAAGCACAATGAGAGGAGCAATTCAAGTCTCAAACAATGCTTCAAAATTTTTAATTGATAATGAAAAATTCAAGAAGGAATGTAATATAAGAGAAATTGCAGAATTAAAAAAAAGACCTTTAAATGAATGCGATGATTTCGCTAATGAAATTCATAATTGGGCCGTTGGCTATGCAGCGACAGAAGGTGGAGTTACTGGTGCTACTGGAATTATTGGAATGGCAGTTGATATACCTGCTATTATTACTTTAGCTTTTAGAACGATTAATAAAATTGGTCTTTGTTATGGTTATGAAAATAAATCAGAAGAAGATAATCAAATAATATTATCAATACTTTCAGCAGCAGGAGCTAACACAATGAAAGAAAAACAATTAGCCTTACTAACTCTCAAACAACTAGAAATTATAGTTCTAAAAACGACCTGGAAAAAAATGGCACAAAAAGCCACAGAAAATGAATTAACAAAAGAGGCAGGAATTATTGCTCTAAAAAACCTTGCAAAACAATTAGGCATAAACTTAACTAAACGTAAAGCCTTACAAGTTGTTCCTATTATTGGTGCTGCGGTTGGTGCGTCCGTTAACGGAGTTTTTATAAATGACATAGCTTGGGCTGCAAGAAGAGTTTTTCAAGAACGTTGGATTATAGAAAAATATAAAGAAGAATTAGTCTATGATGATTATATAAATATTGATTAATGATTCCAAAAAAACACAAACTATTAGCTATTTATGAAAAAATAGCTAATAGAATAAAGTCATAAAAACTTGAATAAGTATATTCCGAGTTCTTATGACTTTAATAATTCTCAAACCCTCTCCTTAATTCCTCCTTGATCTCATCCGCTAGCCATTTTGGTTCTAAAACTTTTACCAAACAGCCATATTTCAAAATTTGCTGACTGAACTCAAAATTAGGATGGATATTTAATGAAATATCAAACGTTTTATCATTATCGAGATTAATTTCTTTTTGGGAACTATGCAAAGGCAATGATTGAACATAAAGTTTTTGCGAAATATGGAATGAAAGCTTTATAGTTTGTAATTCATGATCCATACTATTCAGGCCGACAACATTAGAAAATTTTTCTTTTGCTTCATTAATTTTCGATTTGAATTTTTTAATCCCTGTTTCAATACTTTTTATTCTGTCTAAACCAAATGTACGATAGCCCTTTTGAGTTTCACCTACCACGTACCAACGATTTTGATATTGTTTTAAATAATAAGGATTTAAAGTGTATTCTTGCTCTTTTATTTCTTTATAATAATAAAAACTACTGTGTACAAAAGTAATAGGCAAATTTTGTTGTATTGCATCTAAAACAGATTTAAAATTAGGAATTACCTCTATTGCAGATCTATTTTCAAATTCAATAAATGATAAAGAATTATTATTACCATTTAGATTATGGGAAATCTGTTCACCGGTAGCCAGAATTTCCATATGACTTAAAAACGATTCAATATTAATCGACTTTTCTTCATCTAAATAAAATCCCTCATTAGCTCTCGAATATTTAACTACAATACCATAATCATCTCTTAAAGTTGCTTTTATTCGATGAAAAGTACGCTCACTTATTTTATTCTCTCTGTTAGGGCTGATATAATTAATTAAATTTCCCATACTCTCAAAAGGAGACTTCTTCAGAATTTCTACTAATTGTTTGGTTTGATAAACTTGAGAGTTATTCAAAGTCGGCTTTTCTCTATTTTTCATAGTCCAAAAATAAAAAACCAAGCTGACAAATACTGTCAGTCTACATTGTTTTTAATTTTATTTTATACTGACAACAATTGACAGTTTCGGATTATAATTTCGTATTCGAATTTAAAACAAGTATCATGAAAAATCTTTTCAAACAACAAAACACAGAAATGGACTTTACTAATCTAAGTGCCATTTTAACTTCAGGAGCTTCCACAGGAATGGCAATTGCAAATCATTTAAACAAGAACCAAAAAACGGGAGGTATTATTGGTGCAGGTCTCTCACTATTAGTAACAGGACTACTACTCGCTCTAGAAGATGAAACATCCCGAACTGATTCAAAAAATTAATTCACTTACTCTTTTCTAAAAAAAATATTTTTTAATCTGACGAAAGTCACAACAACTATAAAATTATGTTATTTCAATTATTATTAGATATTATTGTTTTTATTATAAAATGCATCGTTTGGGTTTTATTTGTTTTAGCAGCAATCCCATTTGGAATTTATATGTTAATGAATGAGTGGTTTCCTATTTTTACACATGACGGTGGTTTCTGGTTTTGGTCTGCATTGTCAATACTGTCAATAATAGGTTTTATTTTTCTTTGGAAACCTATAATGTGGATTGTAGGGATTCTTCAGGCTCTGGGATTAGGAATGGAATAACCAATAAAAATCTTAACTAAATACATAAAACGCTAACTTCGGTTAGCGTTATTTTGTTACTAATTGTAACATAAAGTTTTGCTATCGAGCACAAAAAGAACAAATCAAAGTGGTAACTTTGCGTTTTGCTCAAAATTATGTTAGAAAAAGACAATACTATTGAAGTTCTTGGTGCAAGAGTTCATAATCTAAAAAATATAGACATTTCTATTCCGCGTGAAAAACTGGTGGTTATTACCGGTTTATCAGGTTCGGGAAAATCGTCTTTGGCGTTTGATACCATTTATGCCGAGGGACAACGTCGTTATGTGGAGACTTTTTCCGCTTATGCCAGGCAGTTTCTTGGCGGTCTAGAACGTCCGGATGTTGATAAAATCGATGGCCTTTCGCCAGTAATTGCGATCGAACAAAAAACAACCAGTAAAAGTCCGCGTTCTACGGTGGGGACAATTACAGAAATATACGATTTCCTGAGACTTCTTTACGCTCGTGGTGCCGACGCTTATAGTTACAACACCGGCGAAAAAATGGTTTCGTATTCTGATGAACAAATTAAAGACTTAATTATTCAGGATTTTAAAGGAAAACGCATCAATATTCTCGCTCCTATTATTAGAGCCAGAAAAGGTCATTATGCAGAGTTATTCCAGCAAATTACAAAACAAGGTTTCCTTAAAGTTCGTGTAAACGGCGAAGTTCAGGATTTGGTTTCAGGAATGAAACTGGATCGTTATAAAACGCACGATATCGAAATTGTAGTCGACAGAATGTTGATCGAAGATACCGAAGACAATCAAAAACGTTTGTCTGAAAGTATCAATACAGCTATGCATCATGGCGAAAATGTTTTGATGATTTTAGATCAGGATACGAATGAAGTTCGTTATTTCAGTAGAAATTTAATGTGTCCTACAACCGGAATTTCGTACCAAAACCCGGAACCTAATTTATTCTCGTTCAACTCTCCAAAAGGAGCCTGCCCGCATTGTAACGGATTAGGAACAGTTCACGAAATCAACGTAAAAAAGATTATTCCGAATCCGAAATTATCAATTAAAGCGGGAGGTTTTGCTCCGCTTGGCGAATATAAATCATCGTGGATTTTTAAGCAATTGGAAGTTATTGGAGAGAAATTCAGTTTCAAGATAACAGACCCGATTGAGAAAATTCCGGAAGAAGCCATGACCATGATTTTGCATGGTGGAAAAGATAAATTCGTTGTCAATTCTAAAGATTTAGGAGTTACACGCGATTACAAAATAGATTTTGAAGGAATCTCACATTTCATCAAAAATCAATTTGACGAAACATCTTCAACCACTATAAAACGTTGGGCAAAAGATTTCATGGATGAAATAAATTGTCCGGTTTGTGATGGTTCGCGTTTGAAAAAAGAAGCTTTATTTTTTAAAATAAACGGAAAAAATATCGTTGAATTATGCGATATGGATATCTCTGATCTGACTGTTTGGTTTCAGGATTTAAACAAACATTTATCAGACAAACAACTTTTGATCGCTTCAGAAGTAGTAAAAGAAATCAAAGACCGTTTGAATTTCCTTATGAATGTTGGTTTGAATTATTTGGCTTTAAGCCGAAGTTCAAAATCACTTTCAGGTGGTGAAGCACAACGTATTCGTCTTGCAACTCAAATTGGTTCGCAATTGGTTGGTGTTTTATATATTCTGGACGAGCCAAGTATTGGTTTGCACCAAAGAGACAATGAAAAACTAATTCATTCCTTAGAGCAATTACGAGATATAGGAAACTCAGTTATTGTCGTTGAACACGATAAAGACATGATCGAACGCGCTGATTATGTTATTGATATTGGTCCAAAAGCAGGTAAATATGGAGGAGAAATCATTAGCATTGGAACTCCTGCTGAAACTTTAAAATCAGATACAATTACTGCTCAATATTTGAACGGTAAAATGAAATTGGAAATTCCGAAAGAGCGTCGCAAAGGAAACGGAAAGTTTTTAAAATTAACCGGAGCAACCGGAAACAATCTTAAAAATGTTTCAATCGAATTGCCTTTAGGACAATTGATTTGCGTTACGGGAGTTTCAGGTAGTGGAAAATCGACTTTAATAAACGAGACGCTCTACCCTATTTTAAATGCTTATTATTTTAATGGTGTAAAAAAACCACAACCTTACAAGAAAATTGAAGGTTTAGAACATATTGACAAAGTAATTGATATTGATCAAAGTCCGATTGGGAGAACGCCACGTTCGAACCCGGCAACTTATACCGAGGTTTTTACCGAGATCAGAAACTTGTTTACCATGACTTCTGAAAGTATGATTCGTGGTTACAAAGCAGGACGTTTTAGTTTTAATGTAAAAGGCGGACGTTGCGAAACCTGCGAAGGTTCCGGTGTAAGAACCATAGAAATGAACTTTTTACCGGATGTTTACGTAGAATGTGAAACCTGTCAGGGAAAACGTTTCAATAGAGAAACTTTAGAGATTCGATACAAAGGAAAATCAATTTCGGATGTATTGAATATGACGGTTGATGAAGCCGTTCCCTTTTTTGAAAACATCCCGAAGATTTACCGTAAAGTAAAAACCATTCAGGATGTTGGTTTAGGATATATTACACTTGGACAGCAAAGTACAACACTTTCGGGTGGTGAAGCGCAACGTATCAAATTAGCCGGAGAATTGTCTAAAAAAGATACTGGAAATACGTTTTATATCTTAGACGAACCTACAACTGGTTTGCATTTTGAAGACATTCGCGTTTTAATGGATGTAATTAATAAACTGGTTGATAAAGGAAATACAATTCTGGTTATCGAACATAATATGGACGTTATCAAACTTGCTGATTATATTATTGATATTGGTCCTGAAGGCGGAAAAGGCGGTGGACAATTGATCGCTAAAGGAACTCCGGAAGAAGTAGCGAAAAATAAAAAAAGCTATACGGCGAAGTTTTTGAAAAAGGAATTGGAGTAACTTTTCATCTTTGTCAAAGTTTTAAATCAAGAGTGTAAGGAACTTTAAAACTTCATTTTTTTGAATACTATTACCTGAAAACACATTGATAAACAATTGTTTAGGATTTCTATTTGTAAATTGAATAGCCTCCAGCTTTAGCTGGAGGTCAAAATAGAAAGCAAAAAAAGGCTTTAGCCAAATTTCTGAAAGATCAGCTTATTTGGCTAAAGCCTCCAATTTAATGTAATCCGTTTTAATCTCCAGCTAAAGCTGGAGGCTATTCAATTCGAAAATCTCGTTGTAATATGTACGATCCAGTGCATTAAATGAAAGTATTTAATGCCTAAAACTTTATGTTATAAATCTAAGAAAACACTCTGTTTATCAATGGGTTTTGTGAATTCAGGCTAATTGGTTGTAAACTGATCGAGAAGCTCCTCTAAAAAAAATAAAAGTTCCTTACAGTCTTGGTTTTAAACTTTGATAAACATGTATTCAATTTTAAAATTAACAGTAATAATTTTATATTTTAGCTTAAAAATTTAAAATTATTATGAAGTCAATTTTATTGTTTATTCTAATATTATTCTCAACAACGAATTACTCACAAACACAAAAAGACAGTCTTAATAAAGTAGTTCGTAAGCGAATTAAAGATATGCTGGAAAGAGAATCAGATAATCCCTACTATACGAAAAAAGAAACTGAGAACGAATATATTAATGAAAATAATACATTTCAATCTTTAGCGCAACCAAGTGAGAATAGTCCTTTAGCCGATTATTTTAAAATATACCTGGAAACAAACCTTTTAAAAAAGATTAACTTTTCTACAATTAAATCTTCTTATTTATATAAGGATATTTCAAATAATAAATATAATTATTCTATTCGATTAACTTTTGAAATTAATAAAAAAAACAAAGCCACTAATTTTCGTATCAATACTGGAAATAAAGAATTAGATAGAAAAGTTATCGAAGTTTTTAAAAAATATCCATTAGAAAAATTAGTCCTGAAAGAAAGTGACAAGCTTGGAAAGATAAGTATACAATTGTTTGCCAAAGAAGATAAAAAAACCATTATAAAAGCAAGTACATTTCCAGTAGTGGATCAATTACCGGTTATAAAAGGCTGTGAAAATGCGAAGGTAAATTCGGAACTAAATCATTGTCTTTATGACAAATTATATAAATATATTTTAGATAATATTTCACTAAAGAACATTAGCAATCAGAACCTAAGAGGTGAAATAATTATTAGACCACGTTTCTTAATTAATACTGATGGAAAAATTACTCGTGTAAATTCTATAGCTCCAAATAAAGTTATAAAAGATGAAATTGATCGTCTAATTGAGTCATTTGATCAGGTAGAAATTCCAGGAAAAAGAAATGATAAACCCAAAAACACATATTGCGACACTTATCGAACGATAACAATTGTAAATATAAAATAAACCTAATTTTATTATCTCTTTAAATCTTTTTTGTTTTAATTACCTGATTATGAATTAACATAATAAAATATACTATTATTTCAATATTACTTTTAGATTATAATTCATGTTTTCTGTCGCAATTCTCAAAAAAAGACTTAATTTAGCTAGCCGTTTTTGAAAAAAAAATTGATTTTGGCAAAGACTAATATAAAATCTATGAATCTAAAAGAAAAGTTCGGTAACGTTGACAATTATTTTTCGCCCAAAATAATTGACGAAGTAAACGATCAATATATTAAAGTGGCTAAAATAAAAGGCGATGAAGTTCCCTGGCACAATCACGAGAATGAAGACGAATTATTTTACATCGTTGACGGTGAACTTTTAATGGAAATTGAAAATAAACCTTCATTTATAATGAAAAAAGGTGATTTATTCGTTGTAAAAAAAGGCGTAAATCACAGGGTTTCTTCAGTTGAGGAATGTGCTATAATGCTGATTGAATCGAAAACTACAGAACATACCGGAAAAGTTAAAAGCAACATTACTAAGTCAATTGAAGAACAAACGTATTAAATGAAAGATTTTTTTTTTTATAAAACAATCTTTCAATTGAAAACTGGTGCCCTAGCCCTGATGGGAGCGGCATCCTTTTATGGTGGGGTTCACCATAAAAGATACAGTGGACAGCAGGAAATAGCTCCTTCTCCTTCGACTACGCTCAGGATAAAAATTTAAAAACGACACAGCTAAAAATAAAAATATAAATAATTAAAATACCTAAAATGAGATTAGAAGATTTTGATAATGATGAGGACAAAGTAATTCAGGACCGTTTGAAACAAAAAACCTGGAATGAAATTAGAACAAACGATAGCTGGGCGATTTTTAAAATCATGGCCGAGTTTGTAAACGGTTACGAAAGCATGGGACGTATTGGTCCTTGTGTATCTATTTTTGGTTCGGCGAGAACGAAACCAGATGATAAATACTATTTATTGGCAGAAAAAATTGCTTACAAAATCAGTAAAGCTGGTTACGGTGTGATCACAGGAGGTGGCCCGGGAATCATGGAAGCTGGTAATAAAGGTGCGCATTTAGGAGGCGGAATTTCGGTTGGATTAAATATCGAATTGCCTTTTGAACAACACTTTAACCCTTATATCGATCACGATAAAAACCTGAATTTCGATTATTTCTTTGTGAGAAAAGTAATGTTCGTAAAATATTCACAAGGTTTTGTGGTAATGCCAGGAGGTTTTGGAACTCTTGATGAAATGTTTGAAGCGATTACCTTAATTCAAACCAAAAAAATTGGTAAATTCCCAATTATATTAGTTGGCGTTGAATTCTGGTCAGGATTGATCGAATGGGTAAAAACGGTTTTAGTAGAAAAAATGCATACCGTTAGTCCCGAAGATTTGAACTTATTTAAGATCGTTGACACTGAAGATGAAGTAGTTGATGTATTAGATAAATTCTACAAGAAATACGATTTAAGTCCTAATTTCTAATATTTTTTTAACCATATAAGTGATATAAGTTCATTTAAAAATGCCGCATAAAGTATTAACCTTAAATTTTCTTATATCACTTAATGGTTAAATAATCATAAAATCTTACAAAAAATTAAAGCTGTTTTTTTTAACAGCTTTTTTTATGTTATTTTTACAAAAAACCAAAACAACTGAACACTCGTAACTTAAGTTATATATTAATTATCCTAGGCCATCATTGAAACTATTATATAAAGTTATATTCTTCGTTTTTGTCTTAATGAGCTCATTAAAACAATATGCACAACATCAGTCTAAGATGGAGGTGGCGGTTAATCTCGAGCTTAAAACACTGAACGTAAAACAGGATATTACTTACTACAACACGTCTAACGATTCTTTGATTTCGATTGTTTTAAACGATTGGAACAATGCATTCTCTGGAAAGAATACGCCATTAGCCAAAAGATTTTCGGATGAATTTTATCGCGGTTTTCATCTGGCAAAAGCTGCAGAAAGAGGAAATACTACGATTTTGAATTTGACAGATTCAGATAATAGGGCACTTGAATGGGAAAGAACGGAAAAGAATCCTGATTTTGTGGTTGTAAAGCTGAATCGAAAATTATATCCTGGTGAGAAAATCGATTTGCATCTGGTTTATATTTCAAAAATTCCGAGTGATAAATTCACCCGTTATGGCTTTGATCAAAATGGCGGGATGAACTTAAAAAACTGGTTCCTGAGCCCGGCGCGATTTGAAAATCATCGTTTTACGAAATCTAACAATTATAATCTGGACGACATTGCAAATGCAGGCGTTGATTATGAAATTGCTATAAAAATCCCAAACCAATACGCGATTACTACCGATTTGAATTCGGTATCAGAAGATGCTACGAATTCGCTTTTTAAAACCTACTCCTATTCCGGAAATAACAGAACTGATTTTAATTTGTTTATCGAAAAACAAAATAGTTTTGCAAGTTATGACAATGGTTCTCTGGAAGTGCTAAGTGATCTTAAAAACAAAAAACTTAGCGAAATTCAGAAAGCTATTATTATTAATAGAGTAGTGAATTTTGCCAGTGCTTTTATAGGGAAATATCCGCATAAAAAAATTACCGTTTCGCAGGTAGATTATGATCGAAATCCGTTTTATGGACTGAATCAGTTACCGTCATTTATTAGTCCGTTTTCTGATGATTTTATATTTGAAATTACGTTCTTAAAAACCTATCTGAATAATTATTTAAAGAATAGTTTACGCTTAGATCCCCGAAAAGACAATTGGGTGTATGACGGGATTCAGATTTACGCCATGATGAAATATATGGAGGAAAATCATTTGGATCAAAAGATGCTTGGAAGACTTTCTAAAATGAAACTCTTTAAAAGTTACAACATTACCAATCTTACTTTCAATGAGCAATACAGCTATTATTATATGCTGATGGCTCGCAAAAACCTTGACCAGCCGCTTGGAGATCCAAAGAATACTTTAATAAAATTCAACGAACAAATTGCCAGTAAATATCGTGCGGGATTAAGCCTGAGTTATTTAGATGATTATCTGGATCATGATATTGTTCCCGAAAGCGTACAGGAATTTTATAACCTTAATAAAACAGAACAAACGAATCGCTACAACTTCGAAAAAATATTAACCAAAAACAGCCGTAAAAATATCGATTGGTTTTTTAATACAATTATTGATTCGAGAGATATTATCGATTACAAATTTTCTAATGTTTACAGAACAAAAGACAGCGTTCAGTTTCAGATCAAAAATAAAACCAACAATTTTGTTCCTATTCCGGTTTACGGACTTAAGAAAAATGAAGTCGTTTTTAAAAAATGGATTGAACCTAAAAACACCGATTCTATTTATGAAGTAGACCGCAAAAATGCGGATAAAATTGTCTTAAACTACGATAATGAAGTTCCGGAATACAACCAAAGGAACAACTGGAAATCATTAAAAAGTGTAGTGATAACAAATCGTCCCATCAAGTTTAATTTTGCCAAAGATCTTGAAGATCCGTATTACAACCAGATTTTGTACATCCCAACACTTACTTACAATCTGTATGATGGTTTTACGCCCGGAATACGTTTTCATAACAAAACTATTCTCGATAAACCTTTTACTTTTGATATTAATCCCGCTTACTCTATTAAAGCCGGAACAATTTCAGGTTCGTCAGCATTTGTATACAATCAATATTACAGAAACAGTACACTCTATAATGTTAGATATTCTGTGAGTCAAAATTATTTTCATTATGCGCCTGATGCAACCTATTTAAGATTGAATCCGATGGTTCAGTTTAGAATTCGGGAAGAGAATTTTAGAGATAACAGAAAACAACTTTTTACGTTTCGACAAGTCATTGTAAAACGTGAAGCAAGTCAGTACATAACAGATAATTCTGAACCCAATTATTCTGTTTTTAATGCCCGGTATTCAAATACCAAAACCGAATTAATCGATCACTTTAATTTTATGACCGATATTCAGTTTGGTGGAAACTTTGGAAAAATTGCCGGAGAAGTTGAATATCGAAGATTATTCGAAAACAATCACAAACTGAATTTGAGATTGTACGCCGGAAGTTTTTTATACAACACAACAAATTCAGATTATTTTAGTTTTGGTTTAGACCGCCCAACAGATTATATGTTCGATTATAATTTTTACGGACGATCAGAAAGCACCGGATTTTTTAGTCAGCAATATGTTATGGCCGAAGGTGGTTTTAAGTCAAAACTAGCGCCAGCCTACGCCAATCAATGGATGACGGCACTAAACGCCAGTTACTCGATTTGGAACTGGATTGAGGTTTACGGCGATATCGGTTTTATGAAAAGCAAACATCAAAGTGAGAATTTTGTTTATGATAGCGGAATTCGTTTAAATCTTGTTCCTGATTATTTTGAACTTTACTTTCCTGTTTATTCAAATAACGGATGGGAAATTTCTCAAAACAAATACAATGAAAAAATACGATTCGTTATCACACTTTCGCCAAAAACATTAGTTAATCTTTTTACTAGAAAATGGTTTTAATTGAATAAATTTTAAAGAAAAACATGCGATATTATCAATAAATTACATTTTATTATAAAAATAACCCAAAAAAAATACGTAGTTTTTTGATTTTAAATACAAATAATTAAATTATATTTATTTTAAAGAATTATGATTATTGATTGTTTTTAAGTAATTTCGCAGTCTAACATGACCCCTCAAGATTATGATAAAAGAAAAAAGCAATACTACATTAACATTTGAAGATTTCAAAACTGAGGTATTGAATGACTACAGAATTGCAGTAACCAGCCGCGAATGTAGCCTTTTAGGTCGTAAAGAAGTATTGACAGGAAAAGCCAAGTTTGGAATATTTGGCGACGGAAAAGAAGTTCCACAGCTTGCTATGGCAAAATCTTTTCAAAACGGAGATTTTCGTTCCGGATACTATCGCGATCAAACTTTTATGATGGCTATTGGAGAACTGACTCCAAAACAATTTTTCGCAGGTTTATATGGTCATACTGATTTAAATTTTGATCCAATGTCTGCCGGAAGACAAATGGGCGGACACTTTGTAACGCACAGTTTAAACGAAGACGGATCCTGGAAAGACTTAACAAAACAAAAAAATTCAAGCGCAGATATATCGCCTACAGCAGGACAAATGCCAAGATTATTGGGATTGGCCCAGGCATCTAAAATTTACAGAAATGTTGAAGGTATTAAAACCAAAGACAAATTCTCTGTAAACGGAAACGAAATAGCCTGGGGAACTATAGGAAACGCAAGTACTTCTGAAGGTTTATTTTTCGAAACCATAAATGCTGCCGGAGTTTTGCAGGTACCAATGGTAATGAGTGTTTGGGATGATGAGTACGGAATCTCGGTTCACGCAAGACATCAAACCACTAAAGAAAACATCTCTGAAATCTTAAAAGGATACCAGCGCGACGAAGATGCAAACGGTTACGAAATTTTCAGGGTTAAAGGATGGGATTATGCAGAGTTGGTTTCGACTTACGAAAGAGCTGCTGCAATTGCCCGCGAACAGCACGTTCCGGTTTTAATTCACGTAAACGAATTAACACAACCGCAAGGTCACTCTACTTCTGGTTCTCACGAGCGTTACAAAAACGCCGAAAGACTGGCTTGGGAAAAAGATTTTGATTGTATTCGTCAGATGCGTTTATGGATGATTGCCATCAATATTGCATCGCCTGAAGAATTGGCCGAAATTGATGCCCAATTGAAAAAAGAAGTTTTCGAAGCTAAAAAAGAAGCCTGGAACTCTTTTATCAACCCAATTATCGAAGATCAAAAAAATCTTATGGCTTTGCTGGAGCAAATTTCTGCTGCCAGTATCAACCATAAAGATAAAATACAAAAATACATTTCTGAATTAAGCGTTATCAAATCGCCTTTAAAAAAGGAAATGCTGGTAATCGCCAGAAAAATATTGCGTTTTATAGAAATTCCAAACAGCAAAGTTTTATTATCTAACTGGATTACTAATTATATCGAAATTACCCAGCCAAGATTCAGCAGCCATTTGCATTCAGATTCAGATAAAAATGTTTTTTCTGTAGAAAAAGTACTTCCTGAATATGCTGATAATGCAAAAGCTGACCTGGATGGACGAATGATCCTTCGTGATAACTTTGATGCTTTGTTTACCAAATATCCTGAAACACTAATCTTTGGTGAAGACGTAGGAAACATTGGCGATGTAAACCAAGGCCTTGAAGGAATGCAGGAAAAATACGGAGAACTTCGTGTTGCCGATGTTGGTATTCGTGAAGCTACCATTATTGGACAAGGAATCGGGATGGCTTTAAGAGGTTTACGCCCAATTGCAGAAATTCAGTATTTAGATTATTTACTATACGCAATTCAAATCATGAGCGATGATTTGGCGACATTACAATACAGAACTGTTGGTAAACAAAAAGCACCACTGATTATCAGAACCCGCGGACATCGTCTGGAAGGAATCTGGCATTCTGGTTCTCCAATGGGAATGATTATCAACGCCGTTCGTGGTATTCACGTTCTCGTACCAAGAAACATGACACAAGCAGCAGGTTTTTACAACGCTCTTTTAGAAACTGACGAACCGGCTCTTGTAATCGAATGTTTGAATGGTTACCGATTAAAAGAAAAAACACCTTTGAATTTTGGTGAATTCAAAACACCGATTGGTGTAGTTGAAACCCTAAAAGAAGGTGCTGACATTACATTAGTTTCATACGGATCGACTTTAAGATTGGTCGAACAAGCCGCAAACGAACTTCTGGAATTAGGAATCGATTGTGAAGTAATCGACATTCAGTCCTTACTTCCGTTTGATATCAATAAAGATATTGTAAAAAGTATCGCTAAAACAAATCGTCTTTTAGTAATCGACGAAGATGTTCCTGGTGGAGCTTCGGCTTACATCCTGCAACAAATTCTGGAAGAACAAGATGCGTACATTCACTTAGACAGTAAACCGCAAACGCTGACTGCAAAAGCACACAGACCAGCTTACGGAACTGATGGTGATTATTTCTCAAAACCTTCTGCCGAAGATATTTTCGAGAAAGTATATACTTTGATGAATGAAGTTAATCCTTCGAAATATCCAAATTTGTATCAATAAATTTAGATTTATATATTTAAAAAAAAGCTCCAATCTTATTGATTTGGAGCTTTTTTTATTCATTTTTGTCATTTCGAGGAACGAGAAATCACACTCGAAATTCCGTAAAGAAAATTACCAATCTTTATCAAGTTCCTAGTGTGATTTCTCGTTCCTCGAAATAACAAGATTACGCAAAAATTGTAATTTAATATTTGTAATTGGATTTTTATTTAGGAGCTATTTCCCGCTAGGAAACTCTTTTTTCTTAAGATAATTTAGTTTTAACATCTCGTTTGTCATCCTTAACGAAGTCGAAGGCGCACCAATTGAAACGAGGGCTTCGACTTCGCTCAGCATGACACACTATCAAAACATAAAGTAATTCAGCAAATGAGATTGCTTCGTTCCTCGCAATGACAAAAATCCGCGTAAATCCGTGCTTTCGCGCAAGCGAATCCGTGTCATCCGTGTGCCATGTCGCAGTTTATTTCAAAGCTAAGATAGCACGAGCCTTTTCTAAATCCTCAGCAGTATCAATTCCAATTCCAACATGAGTTGTCTCAACCATTTTAATACGTTTTCCGAATTCTAAATAACGAAGTTGTTCCAGTTTCTCAGATGCTTCTAAAGACTTCATAGGAAGGCTGTAAAAATCTAATAAAGCCTGTTTTCTAAAAGCATAAATCCCGATGTGCTGAAAATAACGAACACCAACATCCTTATCCCTCGGATACGGAATTACAGATCTTGAAAAATACAGCGCAAACTGCGATTGATCTACTACAACTTTTACATTATTCGGGTTATTGATTTCGTCTTCATCTGTGATCTCACGCATTAGCGAAGCCAAATCAACTTTATGATCTTCATCATCTTTAAAGACTGATAAAACCTGTTCTAATGGCCCAGCTTCTGTAAAAGGTTCGTCACCCTGAACATTCACAACAATATCAACATCAAGGCTAAAAATAGCTTCAGCAATACGATCACTGCCTGATTCGTGTTCTTTGATACTCATGATGGCTTTTCCACCATGCGAAACAATTTCATCAAAAATCAAATCCGAGTCGGTTACTACAAATACGTCATCAAACAATTTTGTGGCAACCGCTGCTTCGTAAGTTCTTAGAATTACGGTTTTCCCTCCCAAATCCTGCATGAGTTTAGCAGGAAAACGTGTTGATGCATATCGCGCCGGAATTACAGCTATTATTTTCATCCTAATATTTTTAAATTTATTTTTTTTCTTCTTCGTGAATCTCTGTGAAAATCTTTGTGCTACTTTGCGTTATATTTTACCACAGAGATCCACAAAGATTTTCACAGAGATTCGCAGAGTTTATTTAAGTATGTTACATAATTTTTACTGATGTCATACTCAAAGAACCGGCCAACAATTTATCGTTGAATAAACTCAGTTCTTCTGATTTTTCTTTTAAACCTAAAGTATATAATAAAGGCAAATAATGATCCGGCGTTGGAATCGCCAATTGTATCGCCTTATTCATTTTTTCGAAATCAATTAAAGGTTGAAAATTCTCGTCAAGCAAATAATTATTAATGGTTTCGCGCGCTTCAATCGCCCAATCGAAACCGTAATTGTCCTTGTCAAAATTTCTGAAATCAACCAAACGGAGATTGTGAACGATATTTCCGCTGCCAATAATTAAAACTCCTTTACGACGTAAAGATTGTAATTTCTGAGCCAACTCAAAATGATATTGCCCCGATTTAGTATAATCAATACTTAACTGAATTACAGGAACATTTGCCTCAGGATATAAGTGTTTAATGACACTCCAGGCGCCATGATCTAAACCCCAATGTTCGTCTAAATCTACATTTACGGGTTCTAATATTTTCTTAGTTTCAACAGCCAGTTCAGGACTTCCTTTCGCAGGATATTGCACATCAAAAAGCGCTTGAGGAAAACCTCCAAAATCATGGATTGTTCTCGGCATTTGCATTGAAGTAACTTTGGTTCCATTGGTAAACCAATGCGCAGAAACACATAAAATAGCATTGGGCTGTGGCAATGTTTTAGCCAAATCTCGAAAACCAGCTACAAACTGATTTTCTTCAATAGCATTCATCGGGCTGCCGTGTCCTAAAAACAAAACCGGCATTTTATCTGTATTCGAAAACGTTGATGAAATCGAATGTAAGTCGTTTAGTGTTGTCATTATATTTAGATTTTTTGCGACGAATTTCACTAATTTTCACTAATTAATTCTTTGCGGCAATTTTTCTAGTTGTACTTATTTATTAGGCAATTTTAACGAATTTAATAAAAAGAAAATTCGTGCTCATTCGTGAAATTCGTGGCAAAAAAAACTACTCTTCAAAACTTTCGTCTTTAAATCCTATCAAATATAATTTATTTTTGGCACGTGTCATAGCGGTATACAACCATCTAATGTAATCACGATCGATTCCGTTTGGCAGGTAAGGTTGTTCTATAAATACGGTATTCCATTGCCCACCTTGCGATTTGTGACACGTAATCGCATAGGAGAATTTTACTTGTAATCCGTTGAAATACTCGTTCTCTTTTACTTTTTGGAACTTCTTGTATTTAGTACTTTCACTTTCGTAATCTTTCATCACTTCTTCGTACAAACGATTTGATTCTTCGTAGGTTAAAGACGGAGATTCACTTTTAATGGTATCTAACAACAATACCGTTTCAAAAGGTTTCTGATCCGGATAATCGACCATTCTAATTTTTACTTTCGCAAAATTAAAACCGTATAATTCCTTGATTCCGAAGAGTTCCAAAACTTCAATAATATCTCCGTTGGCAATAAATCCGGCTTCATCCGTTTCTTTTAGCCAGAAATAATTATTCTTTACCACCATCAGGAAATCCCCAACCGAAAGTTCGCTTTCTTTAAATAAAATCCTCGTTCTGATTTGTTCGTTGTATTGATTCGCTCTTTTATTCGAACGAACAATAAATGCGGTATCCTCTATACTATAATTACTGTAAGCCGAGTTTATCGCATCCTGAATATCATAACCATCGGTAAGACGAATAATATCTTTAAATCTTTTTACATCAAATTTAAACTCAGTGATAAAAGTATCTTTCAGTAATTCACGCAGTTCTGTCGCATTGTACAAAATCCCGGAACTCTCTTCCTGACGCATTACTTCGTCGAGTTCGATATGTTCGATTTCCTTATCATAATGCACAGCCAGAGTTTGCACATCAAGCGCGGGACTTATATCTAAATTCACCGGTGGCAACTGCGCTGTATCTCCCAAAAGAATCATTTTGCAATTGATTCCGGAATATACATACTGAATTAAATCATCCAGAAGTGATCCGTTATCGTACAATTTCGAATCTGAATTGCTGTCTGAAATCATCGAAGCCTCATCGACGATAAAAATGGTGTTTTTATGTTTGTTTACCTGCTTGGTAAAAGCCACGCCTCCGCCAGCAGATTTTTTAGGAAAATATATTTTTTTATGAATTGTAAACGCGGGTGTATTCGAATAATTGGCAATCACTTTTGCCGCACGACCTGTTGGCGCCAGCAAAACAAACTTTTTATTAATATCTCCCAGATTGTTTACGATTGTCGAGATCACGGTTGTTTTTCCGGTTCCTGCATATCCTTTCAAGACAAAAATCGTATCGTTATGCGTGTCTGTTAGAAAAATAGCTATTTTCTGAAAAAAAATGTCCTGTTTATAAGTGGGTGCAAAAGGAAATCGTTTTTGTAAAACGCCATAAAAAAGTGATGAATTCATAGGGAAAAATTGAACTACAAAGAACGGGCTTTTAAATATCAAATTCAATGTCAATTTCAAAAATCAATTTCAATGTCAAAAATCAATGTCAATGTCAAACTTC
>NZ_LVEN01000006.1 GCF_001686925.1 Flavobacterium piscis | reverse complement strand
AGATATGAGCCCCGATGGGAGGGAAAATCCTTTTGTGGTGGGGTTCACCACAAAAGATTGGAAGGACAGCGGGAATAGCTCCTAATAAAAACTAAAATTCCAAATCTTTAAAATTCCAAATTCCAATAAAAGCTAGTCTATGTATTATTTGTATTAAAAATTGCTCTTATATATTATAGTAGAAACTTCTCCTTATATATAGCTGCAAAAAAAATAAACCCGACAGCTTTAAGAACTGTCGGGTTGTGGGAATGAAATCTTACCTTATATATAGGAGAGGAAAAAGTGTCCTATATAGTGTTTATACTATCTATTACTTCTTTTGTAATATGGATGCTTTTGAGCTTAGCCTGATGATCGAAAATTGGACCCGTTGCCATTAGCTCGTCTACGCGTGCATAGTCGATGAACTTTTTAAGATCTATTATTAGCTGTTCCTTGTTTCCAGTGAATGTACATGCTGTCATTTGATCGACATGAAAACGTTCTTCTTCGCTCATGATATCGTCTAAAGAAGGCACTGGCGGCTGAAGTCCTTTGCGATCGCCACGAATTAGATTCAAAAACATTTGATATAGACTTGTTGATAGAAATTCAGCTTCTTCATTTGTGTCTGCGGCGATTATATTAACACAGGCCATAGTTTTGGGCTTGTCTAAAGTTGCTGAAGCCTGAAAATTTTCTCTGTAAAACTCAAACGCCTGTATCATTTGGCGTGGTGCAAAATGTCCGGCAAAGGCATAAGGTAAGCCATATGCAGCGGCTAGAGCAGCACTTTCCATACTTGATCCTAAAATCCAGATGGGAACATTAGTGCCTTCAGCGGGAAATGCACGAACTTTTGCTGTTGCATTTTCCGAAGAAAAATAATCCTGAAGCTTGCTTACATTTGCCGGAAAACGCTGCGCCTGCTCAAAAAAGTCTTTTCTAATGGCTTCGGCAGTTGGCTGATCTGTTCCTGGTGCTCTTCCTAATCCCAAATCGATTCGGTTAGGATAAAGCGTTTCTAATGTTCCGAATTGTTCTGCTACTATTAAAGGAGAATGATTTGGCAACATAATTCCGCCAGAACCTACACGAATATTTTTAGTGTTACCTGCAATAAAACCAATTAAAACTACTGTGGCAGAACTTGCCACATGTGCCATATTGTGGTGTTCGGCCAGCCAAAAACGTTTATAATCTAATTGATCTGCTAGTTGCGCTATTTCTTTTGTTTTTTGAAATGTTTCTTTTGCGTTGCTATCTTGTGTAATGATAGCTAATTCTAATATTGAGATTGAAATTGGGTCTTTCATATATAATGTAGCTTTTATGCAAAATTAATTCATTTGTTATAAAGCTTAATTTTTTTCATGTTAATAGAATTATAAATTTATCAGTGTTAAATATTTTAATGCTGTTATATATAAATTAAATATATCGATCAAAAAAGTTGAATGATTTAAAACCTAAATTTGTATTCAAAAAAATACTTTCGACTTTAGCCTTTCCCACAAATGACACACAAAATTTTAATTATAGACGACGAAGAAAAACTTAGAAGTCTGCTCGCACGAATTATAAAATCGGAAGGCTTTGAAGTTTTTGAAGCCAAAGATTTGAAGTCGGGTTTTAAAAAATTGGAGCAAACCGAAATTGATGTTGTTTTGTGCGATGTCAAATTACCTGACGGAAATGGCGTCGATTTTCTTCAGAATATAAAAAGCAGTTTCCCTTTGGTAGAAGTTGTTTTACTAACTGCTTTCGGAAATATTCCAGATGGCGTTCAGGCCATGAAAAACGGCGCTTTTGACTACATTGTAAAAGGCGATGATAATGATAAAATTATTCCGCTTTTATACAAAGCCGTCGAAAAAGTGCAGTTACAGAAAAAGGTGCAGCAACTTGAAAAACGCATTGGCGATAAATATTCCTTCAATACCATTATTGGAAAATCTAAAGGAATAGAGCAAGTAATCGATTTGGCACAGAAAGTTGCCAAAACTGAATCGACTGTTTTATTAACCGGAGAAACGGGAACCGGAAAAGAAGTTTTTGCACAAGCCATTCATGAAAATAGTACTCGTGTCGGAAAATCTTTTGTGGCTTTAAATTGCAGCACTTTCAGTAAAGAGATTTTAGAAAGTGAACTTTTTGGTCACAAACAAGGCGCTTTCACCGGAGCTTTAAAGGATAAAAAAGGTTTTATTGAGGAAGCAAACGGCGGAACTTTATTCTTAGATGAAATTGGCGAAATGCCAATCGACCTTCAGGCCAAATTATTACGCGTTTTAGAAACCAGTGAATATATTCCGGTGGGAGACACAACTCCAAAAAAATCAAATTTCAGATTAATTGCGGCGACAAACCGTGATTTAAAAACAGAAAGTGACGAACACCGTTTTCGTTCTGATTTATATTTTAGATTGAATATTTTCGAAATCAAATTGCCGTCTTTGCGAGAAAGAATCAAAGACATTTCAGTCTTAGCCCATTATTTCGTGAAGCAATTTTCTGAAAAAACGAATAAAAAAACTTTAAATATTGCTGATGATTTTCTGCAGAAATTAGAAAATTATTCCTGGCCGGGAAATATCCGCGAGCTTAAAAATATCATCGAAAGATCTGTTATTTTGAGCAATGGAGATACTTTGACTTCGGATGTTTTACCTTATGAAATGCAGCATCAGCCTGAAAAAGCAACAAAATCAATGTCAGCTTTTTCTATGCAGAGTATTGAAAAATTGCATATTCAAAAAGTTTTAAATTATACCAAAGGAAATAAGGCTGAAACAGCGCGATTGTTAGAAATTGGGATTGCGACTTTGTATAGAAAATTGGAAGAATATAACTTATAGAATGCCGTCCTGCAAGGTTTTCAAAACCTTGTAGGTCTAAATTTTAAATACTTTAAATATTAAACTTTAAACATAATACCTACAAGGTTTTGAAAACCTTGCAGGAATTCGAAACAAACCTTATCATTTCAATAAAAGCTTATCATTTTGATAGGCTTTTTTTATGCCTGATTTTTGGCATAAAACCACATTCCTTTTATTGACAGCACTTTAGCTATACCTCAACTTTTTCGGAACATATTTTGGCATAAGGAGGAAGAACATAAAAATTCATTCTCATGAAAAATCAAGTAACCTCAATCTACAAACAAGCCGAACGCTTTGCCGAGATAACCAAAAAATCAATCATTTCTGGAAATATTGTTCGTGCCAAAAAATGTCTCGCACTTGCTGAACGCCTCTTCATTAGCGGAAGCATTGAAACTAAAAATGCTATTTCTAATGTGTATGTTTTCTCCGTTTCTTCTTTTATGGAAGTACGTCACTGCAACATTTCACATCTTTTCCCACAAACGCTTAAAGCGGAATATATCAAGCAGATTAATGCTTCAGGCGTGTAAAAGTTTAATCGGTTAATTGTTTAATCGCATAAACAAAATCTAAAATGTGAACTCTAAAATCTAAAATAATTATGATCACTTTTCTTTTACTCGCATTGGCCGTTGTGCTTTTTGCCATTTGTTTTAAATCAGTTGAATTTTTTGAAAAAATCTAAATCATGACTGCACTATTTATTATTTCCATCGCTGTTTTTGGCTATTTGGTTTATGTATTAATCAAGCCTGAAAAATTCTAAAAAAATGAAAAAGTCACAGTCTGGAAAAAAGCTACTATTATATGTTTTTGTGGCTTGGACATTAGCCTTTGTAACGCTTATTGCGTTTTTATAAAAGCCCAAATTTTATTTAATTTCTAACAAACAAAATATGAACACAGAGTTATTTGGTGTCATTAGCATTTTTATCATTTCGATAGTTTTAGCCATTCCAATAGGAAAATATATTGCTAAAGTTTATTTGGGGGATAAAACACTTTTTGACCCGATTTTCAATCCAATTGAAAAATTTATTTTTAAAATCAGCGGAATCAATTCTACTGAAGAGATGAACTGGAAACAACATTTGAAAGCACTTTTGAGTGTGAACATGATTTGGTTCTTTCTTTGCTTTTTTGTCTTGCTTTTTCAGGGATCGCTATTTTTAAATCCCGACAACAATCCGTCCATGACACCCGATTTGGCATTTAATACTGCTATTTCATTTGTAGTAAACTGTAATTTACAGCATTATTCAGGCGAAACCGGAGTTTCTTATTTGTCCCAAATGGTTTTGATGTTCCTGCAATTTGTTTCTGCTGGTGTCGGAATGGCTGCTGCAGCAATGATTTTTACTGCAATGAAAGAGAGAACCACAGATAAACTGGGAAACTTTTATAATTATTTCATCAAAAGCTGTACTCGTATTTTGTTACCACTTTCAGCTATTGTAGCAGTTGCGCTATTATTTAGCGGAACTCCTATGACGTTTGAAGGAAAAGACACTATTACAACCTTACAAGGTGATTCAGTACAAGTTTCACGCGGTCCGGCTGCAGCTTTTATTGCTATCAAACATATAGGTACAAACGGTGGAGGATTCTTTGGAGCTAACTCAGCACATCCATTAGAAAACCCTACTTATTTTACTAATGCGGTTGAGCTTTGGGCACAATTGATAATTCCGTTTGCCATGATTTTTGCTTTAGGTTTTTATCTAAAGAAAAGAAAACTATCCTACGTAATCTTCGGAGTAATGACAATTGGTTTTTTACTCCTTGTCATTCCAACAGTTATCAGTGAACTAAATGGAAATCCAGCGATAGAAAAAATGGGAATTGCTCAGGCAACCGGAGCGATGGAAGGAAAAGAAGTTCGGTTTGGCCCTGCGATTTCAGGATTCTGGAGTATTGCTACAACCGTAATTTCTACAGGCTCTGTAAACAGTATGCACGATAGTTCTATGCCGATTTCCGGAGCTATGCAATTACTTGCTATGATGGTAAATGCCTTTTACGGAGGTTGTGGTGTTGGAATTCTGAACTTCTATATTTTCATTATTCTGGCTGTATTTATTTCCGGATTAATGGTGGGGCGAACCCCCGAATTTTTAGGAAAGAAAATCGAAGCCCGCGAAGTTAAAATTGCTGCTTTTATTGCGATTCTTCATCCTTTATTGATTTTAGCCGGAACAGCAATAGCTTCTTATTTTGCAGCTCATGATACTGCAATGGGTTATTGGTTTAGCGGAAACGCGACAGGCTGGCTAAACAATCCTGGCAATCATGGATTCTCAGAAATGTTATACGAATATACTTCGAGTGCCGCAAACAACGGTTCTGGTTTTGAAGGTTTAGGAGATAATAATCCTTTTTGGAATATCACTACAGGAATTGTGTTGCTGTTAAGCCGTTTCATTCCGATTATTGGGCCATTAGCAATTGCCGGATTATTGGCAAACAAAAAATACATTCCGGAAAGTGCAGGAACTTTAAAAACTGACACTTCTATTTTCGGAATAATGGTTTTCGCTGTAATCGCAATTATTGCTGCCTTATCATTCTTTCCAGCTTTGGCTTTAGGTCCATTGGCAGAATATTTTACACTAAAATAAAAATGCTGAATATTTTAAACACATAGAAACATAGCAAAACAAAACAGACAGAAAGAATTTTAAAAAAACTAGTTTTTCACACATAGCTATGTGTTTACATGCAAGTGAAACGCCTAACTCTCAAAGTAAAAATCTATGTCTCTATGTGTTTAAAATAAATATTAGCTTAATAAATAACATTCAAAAAAATGACAACTAATAAATCCGCATCATTGTTTGAAAGCAAACAGGTAAAAGAAGCCTTAGCGCAGTCTTTTGTGAAGCTTAATCCAAAATTGATGATCAAAAATCCGGTAATGTTTACCGTAGAAATTGGAACTGCCATTATGTTTGCTGTTTGTGTTTCCATTTTGATGGGAGCAACAGATCAGGGCAGTTTTACTTATAATGTAATTGTGTTCTTAATTTTACTAGCAACACTTTTGTTTGCCAATTTCGCCGAAGCTATTGCCGAAGCCAGAGGGAAAGCACAAGCCGACAGTTTACGAAAAACACGTGAAGAAACGCCTGCAAGACAGATTTTACCAAACGGAGAAATCAGAAATATCAGTTCATCAGAATTGAAAAAAGGAGATATTTTCGTTTGTGAATCTGGCGATTTAATTGCAACCGATGGTGAAATTATTGAAGGATTGGCAACTATCGACGAAAGTGCGATTACCGGAGAAAGTGCTCCTGTTATTCGGGAAGCTGGTGGTGATAAATCATCTGTAACCGGAGGGACAAAAGTGTTATCTGATAAAATTAAAGTAATTGTAACTTCTGAACCTGGCGAAAGCTTTTTAGATAAAATGATTGCTTTGGTTGAAGGTGCAAGTCGTCAGAAAACGCCAAACGAAATTGCCTTAACCATTTTATTAGCCGCATTTACCTTAATCTTCGTGATTGTGTGCGTTACGCTAAAACCGTTTGCCGACTATGCAAATGCACCCATCACGATTGCGGCTTTTATTGCTTTGTTTGTATGCTTAATTCCAACGACAATTGGAGGTTTGCTTTCTGCGATTGGTATTGCCGGAATGGACAGAGCTTTGCGCGCTAACGTAATTACAAAATCTGGAAAAGCGGTGGAAACTGCCGGAGATATTGACGTATTACTTTTGGATAAAACCGGAACCATCACTATTGGAAACAGAAAAGCGACCAGTTTCTATCCTACAAAAGGCGTTTCAGAAGAAGATTTTATAAAATCTGCTGTGTTAAGTTCATTAGCAGATGACACTCCGGAAGGGAAAAGTATCGTGGAATTGGCAGGAGCCGAAACTGCCAATAAATTATCAATTGAAGGTGCTACTTTAATAAAATTTACCGCAGAAACCAGAACTTCCGGAGTTGTTTTAAAAGACGGAACTAATATTAGAAAAGGTGCTCAGGATGCTGCAAAAAATATTGCCGCTCAGGCAGGAAATAGTTTTCCAGAAGATACTGCACAAAAAGTAATCGACATTTCTTCAAACGGAGGAACGCCATTAGTGGTTATTAAAAACGATCAGGTTCAAGGTGTTATCGAATTACAGGATATCATTAAAACCGGAATGAAAGAACGTTTTGACCGATTGAGAAAAATGGGTGTAAAAACGGTAATGGTTACTGGTGATAATCCGTTAACAGCTAAGTTTATTGCCGAAGCTGCGGGAGTTGATGATTTCATTGCCGAAGCAAAACCTGAGGATAAAATGAACTACATCAAAAACGAGCAAAATCTGGGTAAATTGGTTGCCATGATGGGAGACGGAACGAATGACGCTCCTGCCCTTGCGCAAGCGAATGTGGGTGTCGCCATGAACAGTGGAACTCAGGCTGCTAAAGAAGCCGGAAACATGGTCGATCTTGATAATGACCCGACGAAACTTATTGAGATTATTGAAATTGGAAAACAGCTTTTAATGACTCGTGGAACTTTAACTACTTTTTCTATTGCAAATGACGTTGCGAAATATTTTGCTATTGTTCCTGCTCTTTTTATTACTGCGATTCCTGCGCTTCAAGGTTTGAATATTATGCATTTACATAGCCCTGAAAGTGCCATTTTATCAGCGGTAATTTTTAACGCGATTATCATTCCAATTTTGATTCCCCTTGCCTTGAGAGGTGTTGATTACAAACCAATCGGAGCAAGTGCAATCCTAAAAAGAAATCTTTTGATCTACGGTTTAGGCGGATTGATTGTTCCATTTATCGGAATTAAACTGATTGATTTACTTGTTGCCTTATTTATGTAAAAAAAAAGTTGCTAAGGTTCTGAGGCGCTAAGGTGCTAAGTTTTTTTCTTAGTCCCTCAGAACCTTAGTCCCTTAGAACTCTAAAAAGAAAAAAATGAAAAATATATTCTCACTATTAAAATTGACACTGCTTACTTTAATCTTGTTTGCAGTTATTTATCCTCTTGCAATTTATGGAATTGCACAAATGGCTCCGAATCACGGAAAAGGAGAAACCATTTCTGTTAACGGAAAAGTGGTTGGCTATCAAAAAATTGGTCAGAAATTCGATAAATCAAATTATTTCTGGGGAAGACCTTCGGCTGTAGATTATAATGCTGCCGGAAGTGCCGGAAGTAACAAAGGCCCAAGCAATGCTGATTATTTGGCTTTGGTTCAGAAAAGAATTGATACACTTTTACTTGTTCATCCTTATTTGAAAAAAGGGGAGATTCCATCTGATATGGTTACGGCATCCGGAAGCGGATTGGATCCAAATATTTCTCCGCAAGGTGCTTTGATTCAGGTAAAACGTGTTGCCAAAGAACGAAAATTAGCGGAAGATAAAGTAAAAGCTTTAGTTGAATCTAAAATTAATACGGCTGTTGTTGGTCCTGAAACGGTTAATGTTTTGGAATTGAATATGGCGCTTGATGCGCTTCGCTAAAACAAGGTTCTGAGGTTCTGAGTCGCTAAGGTTCTAAGGTTTTTCTCCTGCAAGGTTTTCAAAACCTTGCAGGTATGACAAAGATTTTCGTCCGTTTTGTCATTCCGACGGAGGAGGAATCTCCACGAGTAGCTCGACAAAGATTGGCGAGTTTTTTTGAGGAGTTTCTTGCGGGGATTCCTCCTCCGTCGGAATGACAACTAGATGGGAATTAGAGCGAAAAACGTCCTTTTACCCTGAGTGCCCTAGCCCTGATGGGAGGGAAAATCCTTTTGTGCCGGTCCCGATAGCTATCGGGAGGCACAAAAGATTGGAAGGAACAGCAGGAAATAGCTCCTTAAAAACCTACTAATAAAAATTAATACGCCTTTTTTACCCCAAAAATCTATTAAATAAATTAATGAGGATGAGATTGCTTCGTTCCTCGCAATGACAAACAAAAATGAAAAAAATAATACTTACTGCTATAATCGCTTTCGGTTTTAGCAATTTACATGCACAAGAAGAATCTAAAAATCCGTTAACGTTTTCAGGATATGTAGACGTTTATTACAGTTATGATTTCGGGAAACCGGACGATCATACACGCCCGGGATTTTTTTATAATTATAACCGAAGTAACGAAGTGAACCTGAATTTGGGTATGGCAAAAGTGAATTATACAAAAGATAATATTCGCGGGAATTTTGCTTTAATGGCTGGAACTTATGCGCAATATAATATGTCGGCTGAGCAGGATTTATTGAAAAATGTTTATGAAGCCAATGTTGGTGTGAAGATTTCACAAAACCATAATTTGTGGATTGATGCGGGAATTATGCCGGCACATATTGGTTTTGAAAGTGCGATCGGAAAAGATTGTCCAACTTTGACCAGAAGTATTTTGGCTGAGAATTCTCCTTACTATGAAGCGGGAGTGAAAATTGGTTATACATCGGAATCTGGGAAATGGTATTTGGCCGGAATGTATTTAAACGGCTGGCAGCGTATTAAGAAAGTAGACGGAAATCATACGCCTGCTTTTGGAACGCAAATTACGTATAAACCAACGGATAAGGTGGTTTTGAACTGGAGTACGTATGTTGGAAATGAACAGCCGGATATCGATAAAAAGTGGCGTTATTTCAACAACTTTTACGGACAATTTAAAGTAACCGAAAAAACAAATATTACAGCTGGTTTTGATGTTGGTTCGCAACAATCTGCTAAAAATAGCAACAAATACGATACTTGGTTTTCGCCCGTTTTGATTCTGCAATATAAACCAACAGATAAAATTCAGTTGGCTGCACGTGGCGAATATTATAGTGATGAAAAAGGTGTAATCATCGCAACAGAAACTCCAAATGGTTTTAAAACTTACGGATTTTCGGCTAACTTTGATTACTTAGTTACTGATAATGTTATGTTTAGAATTGAAGCCAGAAATCTTTCGAGTAAAGATGAAATATTTATAAAAGACAATCTTCCAACGGATACGAATACGTTTGTAACGACTTCGCTGGCGATTTCTTTTTAAAATTATTTTGCCACATTTCACAGATTAAATAGATTTTTTTCCGCCACGAATTCACGAATTTTTTTTCCTAGATAATGTAAATTATAATTCGTGAATTCGTGGCTAATCAATCTATACAAAGCCATTCAATAATCATTCTAATCTGTGAAATCTGTGGCTAAAAAAATAAAAACTTAGTGACTTAGTGCCTTCGTGGCAAAACCATATGGAACAGGAAAAAGAAAATAACGCACAGCACTTTCTCGATTTAATTCAGAAATCACGGAAAGGAAAGTTTAAAATCTACATTGGGATGAGTGCCGGTGTGGGCAAGACTTTTCGTATGCTTCAGGAAGCGCATTCGTTGTTGAAGAATGGAATTGATGTAAAAATTGGTTACATCGAAACACATATGCGGAAGGAAACGCATGAACTTTTAGCTGGTTTGCCTGTGATTCCACGGCGAACCATTTTCTATAAAGGGAAACAGCTGGAAGAACTCGATGTACAGGCAATTATTAACCTCAGACCTGAAGTTGTAATTGTTGATGAATTAGCGCACACAAATGTTGAAGGAAGCAAAAATGAAAAACGTTGGCAAGATGTTTTAGAAATTTTAGATGCGGGAATCAATGTAATTTCGGCAGTTAATATTCAGCATATTGAGAGTCTGAATGAAGATGTAAAACGGATTACAGGAATTGATGTTCAGGAACGAATTCCCGATAATGTTTTGCGTCTGGCGGATGAAGTGGTAAATATCGATTTGACATCTGAAGATTTAATTGCACGTTTGAAAGAAGGTAAAATTTATACGGCTGATAAAATTCAGACCGCTTTGACGAACTTTTTTAAATCCGAACAAATTCTGCAATTGCGTGAATTGGCTTTAAAGGAAGTGGCAAGTCAGGTGGTTCGGAAAGTCGAAAATGAAGTACCTCAACTGCAGGCTTTAAAACACGAGAAACTTTTGGCGTGTATTAGCAGTAATGATAAAACCGCTAAAATTGTGATTCGGAAAACCGCACGATTAGCCAGTTACTATAACGGAGCCTGGTATGTTTTGTATGTTGAAACACCTAAAGAAAGCAGTACCAAAATTGCGTTAGACAAACAAAGACATTTAATCAATAACTTTAAACTGGCCGTACAATTAGGCGCCGAAGTTATAAAATTAGAACACAAAAATATTGCTGATGCTATTTTAATAGCGGTAGAAGAAAAACAAATTACAACTGTCTGCATTGGAAAACCGCATTTGAATTTATTTAAAGTAATTTTGTCTACAACGATTTTCAGACGCTTATTAAATCGCCTGTCTTTATCGAATGTCGACCTTGTTATTTTATCGTAGTAAAATTATTTAAACCATATAAGTTCATTTTAATTAGGGGCGTTGAATTTTAACCGCAAAGTTCATTAAAGTTTTTGCTCGCGAGCGCAAGTACACAAAGCTTTCTTATATTTTCTATACTTTGCCCCAATTGCGCAATCTTAAATTATCTTATATGACTTATATGGTGAAAAAAAAAATTAAATGTTTTATAAAATGAGAATTAAAACCAAATTGAATCTGGGTGTTGGATTGTTATTTTTAATGATCATTATACTTTCGTTAGTGAGTGGCTATTCTGTTTTTTTGATAAAGGCAGACACGGAGAATATTCTGAAAGCGAATTATAACACACTGGAATATTCGCGAAATATGATTTTATCTTTGGATGAAATTAAAGAAAGTCCCGACAATAAGATTCATGTTTTCAAGGAATATCTTGAAAAACAAACGCAAAATGTTACCGAACCCGGAGAAAAAGAAGCAACGGCTAAACTTGAAAATGATTTTTCGCTTTTAGAAAAAAACAGTTCCGATGAAACCATAAAAGCGCAAATCAGGCAAGACATTTTTTCCATTATGAAACTCAATCTGGATGCCATAAAACAGAAAAGCGATATTGCGAAACATACCGCCGAAAATGCTAATTTATGGATTGCCATTGTGGGAAGTTTATGCTTTTTGATTGCTTTTAATCTATTGGTTAATTTACCGAATAACATTGCCAACCCAATTAAGGAACTAACGCAAAGTATCAGGGAAATTGCCAATAAAAATTATTCGGAGCGTGTACATTTTACCAGCCACAGCGAATATGGAGATTTGGCAAAATCGTTCAATACGATGGCGCAAAAACTTCAGGAATACAACGACAGTAATTTATATAAATTGTTCTTTGAGAAAAAGCGACTTGAAACGCTTATCAATAATATGAATGATCCTATTATTGGTCTGGATAATGAAGGTATTGTTTTATTTATGAATGATGAAGCGTTGAAAATTATCGGAATGAAATTGGAAGACGTTATCGGAAAATCGGCTTCTACTCTGGCCTTGTCAAATGATTTAATTCGGTCTTTGATTGTAAAAGAAGAAATTGATTCTCCTAAAAAACAACCGCTTAAAATTTACGCGCACGGAAAGGAAAGTTATTTCGAAAAAGAAATTCTAAATATTACCATAATTCCAACCGGAGAAGAAAAAGAAATCAATATTGGCGATGTTATTATTCTGCGAAATATTACCCTTTTTAAGGAATTGGATTTTGCCAAAACTAATTTTATTGCCACCGTTTCACACGAATTAAAAACGCCAATTGCATCTATAAAACTAAGTCTTCAATTGCTTGAAAATGCGAAAACCGGCGACATGAACGATGATCAGAAACAATTGGTTGAAAGCATAAAAGACGACAGTCAAAGGCTCTTAAAAATCACAGGAGAACTACTTAATTTATCGCAATTGGAAACCGGAAATATTCAGCTGAATATCGAAAAAAGTAATCCACACGAAATTGTAAATTATGCTGTGGAAGCCGTAAAAGTTCAAGCAGAACAAAAACAGATTAAATTGGTTGTTCATGCTGATGAAAACCTCGAAGACGTAAAAGCCGACAGCGAAAAAACAGGCTGGGTTTTGATTAATTATTTGTCGAATGCCATTCGCTATTCTTCAGAAAAAAGTACGATTGTCATTCAATTAAAAAAAGAGAACAACCAGATCGTATTTCAGGTTATCGACACCGGAAAAGGAATTGACGCAAGATATAAAGACAAAGTTTTTGATAAATATTTCCAGGTTCCAGGAAGTCAAAAATCCGGAACAGGATTGGGATTAGCAATCAGCAAAGAATTTATTGAAGCGCAAAACGGAAGTGTTGGCGTAGAAAGCAATTTAGGACTGGGAAGTACGTTTTGGTTTGCGCTAAAAGTGTAAAAAGAGCCAAAGGCTCAAATTATATTGTAGGGCTGGACTTTAGTCCAGTTCAGACAAAATATGTGACATTGGTATAAAGAATTTTAAAAAAAAGCTTCAGCGTAGCGTAATATTTATAGATAATTAATGATTTCCCTATACAAAGCTCCAGCGGAGCGACATTCATCGTGATAATAAACATGCCACCCCGATGGGGTTTATTAAAATGTAATGAAATTTTGCTATAAACATATCGTCCCGCTGAGACTTACTTTATATTGCAATTGAAATTTGAAATTGAAAAATTACGTATTCGAAGTATTATTCTTAATCTCCATCACTTCCCTTTTTACTTCTAAAAGCAAATCTTTCATACTTTGCGATTCTGTCTGTTCATGACGTCTATCACTTCTTCCGATATTACATTCGTATTCCCAGATCTCTAAAATATCTGAAGCTTTCACTTCGTAATTCGGATAAAAACGATTATCTGATTCCAGAACCAAAGCATTCTTTTTGTTTTTATTTAGACGTTTATAGACCATACCTTCATTTTTGGTAATCAGGATATAGGTTTTTCCATCCATAACCTCGCCCAGCCTTTCCACATAACGGCCAATGATAATTGAACCGTCTTCGTGTGGTGGCATCGAATCGCCTTCTACAGGAAAACCTCTATGTTTGCCCGGACCAAGGAACGGAAGCGAAACCTGTTGCAAACTTTCAATATATTCTGGATCGGCATAGCCGTTTAAGTAGCCTGCTTTTGCTTTTTGGCTTACAATTTCGATAAAATTTTCTCCGAATCGATCGACTTGTATGGGCAAAATAAGTCGGTTCCCTTCTAGTTTTATCAAATTTTCCACATCTATTTTGCGTATATCGACAGACAGTATCAGGTCAATACTCATATGAAAATATAAAGCAATCTGCTTTAAAATATCATACGGTGCTTCTGAAGTTCCGTCTTCGTATTTAACGTATCTACCTCTGGTAATTTTTAGGTTTTCAGCTAATTTCTCTTGTGATATTTTATGCTTAACCCTCAATGCTCTGATATTGTCTGAAAATAAGGACATAATTAATTTGTTATAATTTGGAACATCAAATATACAAAAAAATGTTATTATCTGTACTAATTTTGTTGTACAAAAACAAAGGAAATGGCAAGGGCGATTGTACACATGGATTTGGATACCTTTTTTGTATCCTGCGAAAGGCTAACAAACTCAGAATTAAGAGGCAAACCTCTAATTATTGGTGGTGGCGATCGCGGTGTTGTAGCGTCTTGTTCATATGAAGCCAGACGTTTTGGAGTGCGTTCTGCGATGCCAATTCATATGGCAATGAAACTTTGTCCGGATGCCAAAGTAATGAAAGGCGATATGGAATTATATTCAAAATTATCGCATGATGTTACTAATGTTCTTCAGGAAAAAGCGCCGGTGTTAGAAAAAGCGAGCATCGACGAATTCTATCTTGACATTACCGGAATGGACAAATTTCACGGAAGTTATAAATGGACAAATGAACTGGCACAATCTGTTATTAAAGAAACCGGATTACCCATTAGTTTTTCGTTATCCGTCAATAAAACTGTTTCTAAAATTGCTACCGGCGAGGGAAAACCAGTAGGAAATTTACAAATTGCGGAAAACGAGGTACAAGGCTTTTTGAATCCGTTATCGATTCAAAAAATTCCTATGGTTGGAGCGGTCACTTTTCAGCTTTTATCCCGAATCGGCGTCCGAAAAATTCAGACTTTATCTGAAATGCCTCCCGAAGTTTTACAGCAAATGATTGGTAAAAATGGTCTGGATATCTGGAAAAAAGCTAACGGAATAGATCATACGCCTGTAGAACCTTATACTGAAAGAAAATCAATTTCTACCGAACATACATTTTCTCAGGACACAATCGATATTATCATGCTAAAATCGATATTGATTGGAATGGTGGAAAAACTAGCTTTTCAATTGCGATCTGAGCAATGGCTAACCTCGACCATTACGGTTAAAATTCGTTACGCCAATTTTGATACCGAAACCAAACAATGCAAAATAGCTTATACTTCAGCAGATCATATTTTGACCAAAAATGTAATGGAGTTATTTGAAAAAGTCTACCAACGCCGTATGCGATTGCGCCTGATTGGTATTCGCTTTAGCGGATTGGTTCGCGGAACGTATCAAATTGATCTTTTTGAAGATACTGAGGAAATGCTTTCACTTTATGCTGCGATGGATAAAATGAAAAGCCGTTATGGTTTTGATGCCGTAATGCGTTGTGCCGGAGCTTCTTTTAAGCCTAATAATAAAGATGAAATTTTAAAACGTATCAAATAAATCATGTATCTCAATTGTCATTCTTTTCATTCTCTGCGTTACGGCACAATTCCTCTCGATAAACTCGTTGAGCAAGCCGTTTTGTATGGTATAAAAACTATGGCACTTACCGATATTAATACCGTTACCGGAATTTACGATTTTATGAGAGCTTGCGAATCCAAAGGAATTAAACCTCTTGTGGGAATGGAATTTCGATCTAATCATGAATTTCGATACATTGGCTTAGCCAAAAATGCCAGCGGACTTGGCGAAATGAATCGTTTTTTAACGGATCATAATTTCAGCGGAGAAGCTTTGCCTTTGATTGCTCCCGAATTCGAATCGGTTTTTGTTATTTATACTTTAGAAAATGCTCCGGAATTTCTTCGTGAAAATGAATTTATCGGAATTCGTCCGGATGAAGTTTTAAAGCTTTTAACATCAGAACATAGAAATAATATTTCGAAAATGGTTGTGCTGCAATCCGTAACTTTTAGCAATAAAAAAGAATTTAATCTGCATAAAATTCTACGCGCCATTGACACTAATATTATTCTTTCGAGGCTTACAGAAACTGATTATTGTAAAACTTCTGAGAAAATGCTCCCGCTAGAATCGCTTTTACCATTTTATGAAAGTTATCCTGAAATCATAGTCAACACGCAAAGAATAATCGATTCTTGTAATTTTCAATACGATTTTTCAATTAAAAGAAATAAAAAATTCTTTACAGGAAGTCGCGAGAGTGATCTCAAAAAACTAACAGAATTGGCCGAAAAAGGTTTTGAATGGCGTTATGAAAAAGAAAACAAAATTGCTCGAAAACGTGTAGAAAAAGAATTAAAAGTTATTGACGAATTACAATTCAGTGGTTATTTTTTAATCACTTGGGACATTGTCAGATACAGCAACAGTCAGGGATTTATGCACATAGGGCGCGGAAGTGGAGCCAATAGTATTATAGCTTATTGTCTCGGAATTACCGATATCTGTCCAATCGAACTCGATCTGTATTTTGAACGTTTTTTAAACTTAAATCGAAAAAGCCCTCCCGATTTTGATATCGATTGGAGCTGGAAAGAACGCAACACCATTTTAGAATATATTTTCGATACATACGGTCGCGATCATGTTGCTTTCTGTGGAACCAATGTCGAGTTCAAACACCGATCTATTTTTAGGGAAGTCGGAAAAGTTTTTGGTCTTCCAAAAGAAGAATTAGACATGCTGGCTAAAAACCCTGAGGAGTTACACGAAACCAATTCTATTGTAAAACTGGTTCAGGAATATAGCAAAATGATGCATAAATATCCGAATCAGCGAAGTATGCACGCTTGTGGAATCATTATTTCTGAAGAACCCATTACCAATTACACGCCACTTGAAATGCCTCCAAAAGGTTTTCCAATTGTGCTTTTTGACATGCATATTGCTGAGGAAATTGGTTTTGATAAATTTGATATTCTGAGTCAGCGTGGCATTGGTCATATAGACGACAGCGTAAAACTCATTGAGAAAAACAGAGGTATAAAAGTCGACATTCGCAATACTTCGATTTCTAAAGACGAAGCAGTTTGCAATGTTCATTTGGCTCAAGGCCGAACTATTGGCTGTTTTTATATTGAAAGCCCGGCGATGCGCGGTTTATTACGCCGATTGAATTGCGATAATTATAAAATTTTAGTTGCCGCGTCTTCCATCATTCGTCCCGGAGTTGCTCAATCCGGAATGATGAAAGAATACATTTTCCGTCATAATTATCCAGATCAATTCGAGTATTTTCATGAGGTTTTTAAGGAGCATCTTGGCGAAACTTACGGGATTATGGTGTATCAGGAAGATGTTATTAAAATTGCTCAGCATTATGGAGGCGTTCCCGCCGCTGATGGCGACATACTGCGTCGTGCCATGTCTGGAAAAGGACGTTCTTTAGAAGCTTTACAAAAAGTAAAAGATAATTTCTTTGCGTCTTGCGCCAGAAAAGGACATCCTGAAACGCTTAGTCAGGAAATTTACCGCCAGATTGAATCTTTTGCCGGGTTTTCGTTTTGCAAAGCGCACTCTGCCTCTTATGCTGTCGAAAGTTATCAGAGTTTATATCTCAAGATCAATTATCCTGTAGAATTTATGACAGCGGTAATCAACAATCAGGGTGGTTTTTACAGAACCGAAGTGTATATACACGAAGCCCGAATGTCTGGCGCAACAGTTCTTAATCCGTGTGTCAATAAAAGTGAATACCAGACTACGGTGTACGGAACTGATATTTATCTCGGCTTTATGCATTTGCAGAGTTTAGAATCTAAAACGGCTCATTTAATAGAATCAGATCGGGAGAAAAATGGAGATTTTCTTTCTTTGGAAGATTTCATCAATCGCATTCCAATTGGGATCGAGAGCATGAAAATCCTGATTTTTATAGATGCTTTTCGTTTTACAGGAAAAACCAAAAATCAGCTCTTGGTTATTGCGAGTTTGCTCTTAAATAATTTCAAACCCGAAAACAGAAGTTTGATGCTGCTGCAGGAACCCGTTAAAGAGTATAAGCTCCCCACTTTAGAACGTTCTTTATATGAAGATGCTTTTGATGAAATCGAACTTTTAAGTTTCCCCGTATCCTGTACCGTTTTTGATTTGCTTCAAACTAAACATCGTGGCGATATTATGGCCAAAGATTTAGTAGTTCATCATAAAAAACAAGTGCGTATGCTGGCGTATCTGATTTCCAGAAAACAAGTTCCCACCAAAAAAGGCAATATGTATTTCGGAACCTGGATCGATCATGAAGGTACTTATTTTGATACAGCACATTTTCCGGATTGTCTGGCACAATTTCCTTTTCAGGGCGGAGGTTGTTACCTGCTTTTAGGAACTGTCGAGGTCGATTATCATTTCCCGACGATCACGATTACCAAAATGGCCAAGATACCTTTTATTCCCGATCCGCGTTATATGGATGCCAAAGATCAATATAAAACACAACGTTTAATCAAAGAAGATGTGAGCCCTACGCATCGGGAACCCTATCCGCAAGGACATGAAATTAATTTACCGAGACATCGAATGAAATTTCAAAACACATAATTGAAAGATTTGACAAGAATAACAATCTGTTTTACGTTATATAAATAAGATGAAAAAGCAAGAATACGCCATAGTAGATATCGAAACCACCGGAGGAAACGCCAGTGGCAGCCGCATTACAGAAATTGCGATCATCATTCATGACGGAGAAAACGTGATCGAACATTATGAAACGCTTGTGAATCCGGAAAAAGAAATTCCAATTGCGATTTTTGCCCTAACAGGAATCAATAATGAAATGGTGGCTAATGCGCCCATCTTTGATGATATTTCAGATAAGGTGTTAGAAATGCTTACTGATCGTGTTTTCGTTGCCCATAATGTCAACTTTGATTATTCGTTCGTTCGCCATCAACTCGAACAAGCGGGTTTTAAATGGACAGCGAGAAAACTCTGTACCGTTCGTGCGGCACGAAAAATCAGACCCGGTTTTGCATCATACAGTTTGGGAAAACTTTGCAATTCATTAGATATACCTTTAGAAAACCAGCATCGTGCCGGTGGTGATGCAGCAGCTACAGCTATATTATTTTCGCGATTACTCGAATGGGATGATGAAGGTCATATCGAAAAAATGATCAAAAACACCTCACAGGATCAGCGTTTACCTCCTAACCTTCCGCCGGAAGATTTTAATAATTTACCGGAAAAACCAGGTGTCTATTATTTTTATAATGAAGTCAAAAAGGTAATTTATGTTGGAAAAGCCATCAACTTAAAAAAACGCGTTGCCTCTCATTTTAGCGGTCATAAGATCAATCCGCAAAGACAACATTTCTTAAGAGATATACATTCCATTTCTTTTGAAGTCTGTGGCAACGAATTAATGGCGCTACTTTTAGAATGTACCGAAATCAAGCACCTTTGGCCCACTTACAACAGAGCATTAAAACGTTTTGAACCGAAATACGGATTGTATCAATATGAAGCCCGCAACGGATATAAATATCTGGCAATCGGGAAACTCAATAAATTTCAGTCGTGCATTGAGCATTTCAGCAGTATACATGAAGGAACAAATACATTGCGAAGCCTGGCAGAACAATTTGAAATTGATTATCGATTTTGCAAATATTTAAGGCCTGAAGACGGAGAAATATTTAAAAACAGTGATATAACAGATTTGCCGGAAGTTTCAATTCACAATGAGCAAGTCGACAATGCTATTGAGTTTTTATTGGGCAACAGACCCACTTTTGCGATTATAGAAAAAGGAAGAACCTCACAAGAACGCAGTTGCATCTGGATCGAAAATGGTCATTTTTATGGTATGGGATATATTCCGTTAGATGTTGCAATTACAGATCCTTTAGAAGTAAAAAATTATGCTACGCCTTATAAAAGCAATCAATACATTGTGCAATTGATTTTTGCTTACGCAGAAAAAAATCCGCGTAAAGTATTCTTTAACAAACAGTTTCTGAAATAAGAATATGAAGTTGTGTAAATATAAAGGCGCAAAAAGCTGTAAATTTAATGATACAAATTAATTAAATCTACTATGAAAATAGCTACTTATAACGTAAACGGAGTCAACGGACGATTGAATGTTTTATTGAAATGGCTTGAAGAAACCACTCCGGATATTGTATGCCTTCAGGAATTAAAAGCGCAACAGGACAATTTTCCTGTTAAAGCAATTAATGATGCCGGTTACAATGCGATTTGGCACGGACAAAAACAATGGAATGGCGTTGCGATTCTGGCGCGTAATATGGAGATTGACGAAGTAACGCGCGTGCTTCCGGGAGACCACGAAGATATTCAAAGTCGGTATATCGAAGCTTTGATTAACGGAATTGTAATTGCCTGTCTTTATCTCCCTAACGGAAATCCTGCCCCGGGGCCAAAATTAGAATATAAACTCAAATGGTTTGGTCGTCTGGCTGATCGTGCAGCAACGCTTTTGAGTTTAAAAGTTCCGGTAATATTGATTGGAGATTATAATGTGATGCCAACAGAACTGGATGTTTATAAACCGGAAAAATGGGTAAACGATGCTCTTTTTTTACCTGAAGTTAGAAAAGCTTTTGCAGCTATTGTTTCTCAGGGATGGACAGACGCGATTCGAACTTTATATCCTAATGAGAAAATTTATACTTTTTGGGATTATTTCAGAAAAGCTTACGAGCGGGACGCAGGACTTAGAATTGATCATTTTTTATTAAGTCCGCAATTAGCAAAAAAACTAATTTCCGGAGGAGTTGACCGCCATGTGCGGGGATGGGAAAAAACAAGCGACCATGCTCCGGTATGGATTGAAATTGACACAAAATAATCAAACAATGACACTATTTAGCGATACCGAATTATTTGCCACTGGTCTGGCAGGAAAAAAAGTATTTGACCTGCCGGATGCAGAACTTATTTTGATCGATAATTTTTTCACTAAAGAAGAATCTGATCGCTTTTACGAAAGAATACTCCACAAGACCAAATGGAGAGAATATGAAATGGAAATCTATGATAAAACCTATACTGTTCCCCGAATGATTTCCTGGTATGAAGACAAGGATAATCCCGGTGCAGACCAAAACGGACCTGACTGGACTTATGAATTATTGACTATCAGAGGAAGGGTCGAAAAAGAAACACAGCTTGATTTCAATAGTCTTCTCCTAAATTTATACCGAGACGGAAATGATGGCGTTGGCTGGCACAGCGACAAAGAGCACAATACAGGACCAAACCCGGTTATTGCTTCGGTCACTTTTGGCGAAACCAGAATGTTCAAACTCCGTCATAAATTTAGAAAAGAGATTCCGCAAATAGAGATTCCTTTGCATCACGGATCCTTTTTATTAATGGCAGGAACAACCAATAGTTTTTGGCAGCATCATGTCCCTAAAACAGCCAAAAATGTATTGCCCAGAATTAATTTAACCTTTAGAAGAACCAATCGAAGTGAATGATTATAAATCCCTCAAAATGAGTTTTTTTTCATTACAAAACGACGAGGAAAATTCCTCCTCTAAAAGTTAAAATACTCAGTACATGAACCTTTTATTAGGCAGAACCTATCTTTTTTACTACTTTTGCAACCTTTTTTTATATATACATTACCACAATGGCTCACTCAAACAATGATTTATTGCGTTTCTTAGATGCGCAAAACAAACTTTATCTTACTGCTCTTTCTGAAATCAAAAAAGGAAAAAAAGAGACTCACTGGATGTGGTTCATCTTTCCTCAGATTAAAGGATTGGGTAAGAGCGATACTGCGAATTATTACGCCATTAACGATCTGAAAGAAGCTACCGAATTCCTTGAACATCCCATTCTTGGAAAACATCTTATAGAAATTTCTGAGCTGTTTTTAACTTTTAGAAGAAAATCAGCAGACGGAATTTTAGGAGATCTGGATGCGCGTAAATTACGTTCTTCTATGACGCTTTTTTCTTTGGTAGAAAACACCAATCCTGTATTTCAGGAAGTATTAGAAGCTTTTTTCTCCGGAGAATCAGATCCACTTACTTTGTCTATTATTAATTCATCTATAAAATCTTCTCTTGAGACTGAAATGGCATAATCGCCACTAACATTCATTAGATTATTTACATTTAAGACACTACATTTTTTGCTTTGGCAAATTGTAGTGTTTTTTTTTTAGCCCGCGGATTTTACTGATTAAACGGGTTTACACAGATTTTTTTATTGCTTAAAATATAACACAAAAAATGCCTTGCTAAAAACAAGGCATTTTTTTATATCTAAAAGAACTTATGAAGTTAAAAAAGAAAACCTGTGTAAACCCGTTTAATCAGTAAAGCCCGTGGGCAAAATTAAACTTTGAACCTTTGCTTCTCTGAACCTTTGTCCCTTCTTACTCTCCTTTTGGTTTCGTCAAGTAATATACCGGAATACCTGTTAGCATAATCAAAACTCCCCAACCACAAGTCGAGAATTTTGTAATTAATAACGAGATACAAATTGCCGCTGCAATAATGATGTACAATAATGGCAAAAACGGATATCCAAAAGCTTTGTAAGGTCTTTCTACATCTGGCATTTTTTTACGCAAAATAAAGATTCCGTAGATAGTCAGGATGTAAAAAATCAAAACAATTATGATGACAAAATCTAATAAATCTCCGTATTTCCCTGTCAGACACAAAGCCGAAGCCCAAATACATTGCGCCCATAAAGCCCATGAAGGCACACTAAATTTATTTAGAACAGCTGCTTTTTTAAAGAACAAACCATCCGTTGCCATTGTATAATATACTCTTGCACCCGCCATGATTAATCCGTTGTTACACGCAAAAGTCGAAATCATAATCATAATGGCAATAATCAGCGTTCCAATATTACCAAAGATATATTGTGAAGCCACAACCGCTACTCTATCAGATTTTGCAGTTGCAATTTCGTCTAACGGAATCACTGCCAAATACATCAAATTGGTCAAAACATAAATAATAGTCACAATAAAAGTTCCTAAAAACAAACTGAAACCAACGTTACGCTTCGGGTTTTTAATTTCTCCTGCAATAAACGTTACACCATTCCAGGCATCACTAGAAAATAAAGATCCAACCATCGCAGCCGAAATTCCGCTAATCAAAGCCGTTCCGCTAATTGGCAGCCACGAACCAGTATCTTTATTAAACGAACGTGTTGTCCAGGCATCTGCCCAGTTGGCATCCCAAACCGAAGCTTTTGCGGCCAATGTTAATCCGAAAACGATCAAACCCAACAACGATAAAATTTTGATAATTGTTAGAACCGTTTGTAGAATTTTTCCGTTTTTAACACCACGGCTATTAATAAAAGTTAGTAAAACAATCGTTAGGATCGAAACAATCTGAGCGGCATTAAGTTTAAAAGAACCCAATTCGAACAAAATATTTTCATCACTAAAAGGTTCATAAAGATACGATGCAAACTTAGAGAAAGCCACACCTACGGCAGCAATCGTTCCCGTTTGAATTACAGCAAAAAAACTCCAGCCGTACAAAAAAGCAATTAGCTTATTATAGGCTTCTTTTAAGTAAACATATTGTCCTCCAGCTTTGGGGAACATCGCGCTTAATTCGCCATAACTCACTGCGGCAATAATAGTAATCAATCCTGAAATGAGCCAAATCAGAGTCAGCCATCCTGCAGAACCTACTTGTCTGGCGATGTCAGCACTCACGATAAATATCCCGGATCCTATCATAGAACCAACTACAAGCATAGTTCCGTCTAATAATCCGAGTTCTCTTTTAAAATGTTCCTGGTCGTTTTCTTGCATTGGTTTTGTTTTTTTGGGTTGGTTAAAGATATACTTTTTTCTGAAATTTTAGATTTTAGATTGTTGATTTTAGATTCTTATTAAAAAGCCTCTGTCTAAAATATCATACTCCTAATGAGAGAAGCTTTTAATATTGAAAAATCCAAAATATCAAAATCCAAAATCCAACAATTTATACCGCCTCTATCCCTCACGCAAATCCTGATTTCATAAGAAAGAAATTAATTCTAAAACTCAAAAAGATATTCTATACTTTCGCAATACTGTCGAGGAATGTAAGACAACAATTTAAATAAAATTGAATTACTTTTTATGCATCAAATGTCTCAAAAAGAACTAATAATAAACAAAGTCGCCCAAGATAAAATAGACTTTAATCTTGGCGTACAGCTTTTATTAGAAGATCCTGAATATGATTTCGAAGTACTTTTTACAACTTTAAAAAATTATATATTTAATGCTATTCCGGAGAAAACTCATTATAATACAGAAACGTATCAAAATGCGCTGAATACAATTCCTTTAAAATCAACCTATACTCCTATTGTGATTTTAAAAACTTTTCCAACAAAAATTGCTTTTTATAAATTAGCAGAACTTCCTGAAAACGAAAATATAAAAGTTGTAACCTCATTACTGTGGATTTTTAAAGTAACCGACACTCAAAGAAAAAATACAGAATGTAAAAATGGCTGCGGGCATTTTTGGCATGAATTCGAATAAAAAGGAGAAACTTAATGTAGAATTCAAAAAGTGAGATGAATTTCTTTTTAATCACATTGAAAAGTTGTGAAACAAAACGTCACTTTTCATATTAGTGAGAATTAAAAAAGAAAACTGATTGATACAGTTTATTATTGCAAAATACGATTTACCTGAGAGAAGGTTCTTTGGTAATACGGTTCTTTGGTAGAAGAGATCATGACACCTCCGTGAGTAGAAGAATGAACAAACTTAATTTCTCCATCAACAACCTCAACGACCATTCCTACGTGATTGATATGGCGTCTTCCGTTTGTTTTAAAGAAAATCAAATCTCCTTTTTGAGCTTCTTCTGTACCGACTTTGGTACCCACTCTGGATTGTTCTATAGAACTTCTTGGCAATTTAATATCGAAATTATTAAACGTACAAATCATCAATCCTGAACAGTCAAAACCTGCTTTTGTGGTTCCGCCTGATCTGTAACGAGTTCCAATATTTTCAGTTGCATTATCGATCAATTGATTCACTAATTCTGAATGATTACTCACTCTAAATATTGTAGTGGTATCTTTCTCAACTGTTGAATTATCTGCTACTTGCGAAGTGTCTGATAAGCCGTCGTTAGTTTGTGGAGTTGTTGCTAATGCGGCTGCATCGGCCTTTTCTTTTGATGTATTAATTTTGAGCACATAACCAACAGGCAATTTCCCTTTAATAAATGGATTCTGTCGCTCTAATTCTGCAACAGTGATTCCGTATTTCTTTGCAATGGCATATTTTGTTTCTTTTGGCTGTACCTCAACTACTACTTCAACGTTTTTTGCAGGTATAATTTCCGGCCTTATTTCATCGTTTTTACCGTTATTTTCTGAAGTTGCAACAGCTTCGGCAACCTGAGTTTGAGATGCGCTAGCAATATCCTGATTTGCTTTTTCTTTTGAAGTTCTAATTTTTAAAAGATAACCAACCGGCAGCTTTCTTTTAATAGATGGATTTTGCCTCTCTAGTTCTGCAACCGTTATCCCGTATTTTTTCGCAATTAGATATTTTGTTTCTTTTGGCTTTACTTCAACTACAACTTCTACATCTGTTGAAGGAATTATTTCCGGTTTTTCTATATTCTGATTTTTCTTTGTATTCTTTTCAGTCGCTGCAATAGCATTAGACGGAATAGTAAGTTTCTGTCCTATTTTCAGATCTTCATTTTCCAGCGACGGATTTGCTTTTTTTAAATCATCAACAGAAACATTGTATTTTTTTGAAATTGCCCAAAGATTTTCTTTTTGTTGTACTTCGTGTACACCTGAATTTGAAGATGTTGCGTAAGTTGTATTGGCAACTATTTCAGTTTTTTTTGTAGTAACCTTTTTATTGGTATTCGGAATTAAGAGCACCGAATTTAATTTTAAAACTTTAGGAGCGTCGGGATTGGCATCTTGAATGTCTTTGGTTTTTACACCATATTTTTTAGCAATTACAGATAGGTTTTCTCCCTTTGATATTTTGTGCTTGATAAACTTTTCCTGAGAAAATACACCAACACTGAAAAAAAACAACACTATAATTAATCTAACAACCATACCTATTAAAGTTTAATGAATACTTCTTTAAGTTTAAATAATATAACTTTTCGCCTGAATAATATAAACTAGAAAAATGTAAATATATTATGTAAAAAGCGAATTTACCCTTTTAATGTAAAATATACACGTTTTTTAACAACAAATTTACCCTGAATTAATTGTCCCCAAGTAAAAACAGTCTCAACTCTTTGAAAATAGGCGTCTTATAAGAACCCGCTTTTTTTAAACAAAATAAGCTTTAATTATCTAAAAAATACTCTTCTGTTTTTACCATTTGTTATCAATCGATAAAACTATAAATGATACTTTATCTTATTAAATATTTGTTTTTAAATCGCAGAAAATCTTCATGAATTAATTTTTGTTATAAAAACGACTGCCCTAGCCCAGATGGGAGCGGCATCCTTTATGGAAGACAGCTGGATTAGCTACAAATAAAAACGCCCTGTGTAAACAGGGCGTTTTGAGTATAGTGGAATCTTAATGATTAAGCTTTTCCTGCAGCGATTAGGTTTAATGCTGAACCTGCAACGAACCAGCCAATCTGACCTGCGTTGTAAGTATGGTTTGCCAGGATGATATCTTTTGTACCATTAGCATGAACGAACTCTAATGTTAATGGTTTTCCCGGAGCAAACTCCGTTAAATCAGTAAAATTGATAGTATCGTCTTCCTGAATTTTATCATAGTCAGCTTCGTTTGCAAATGTTAATCCTAAAAGTCCTTGTTTTTTAAGGTTGGTTTCGTGGATACGGGCAAAAGATTTCACCAATACCGCTTTAACTCCTAAGAAACGTGGCTCCATTGCAGCATGCTCACGAGATGAACCTTCACCATAATTGTGATCTCCCACAACGATAGACGGAACTCCAGCGGCTTTGTATGCACGAGCTACAGCAGGAACCGCATCGTAAGTACCTGATAATTGATTTTTAACCGAGTTTGTTTTTTGGTTGAATGCATTTACGGCACCAATCAACATATTATTTGAAATATTATCTAAATGTCCACGGAAACGCAACCATGGTCCAGCCATAGAAATATGATCTGTAGTACATTTTCCGAATGCTTTGATTAATAATTTTGCTCCAGTAATGTTTTTACCATCCCAGGCATCAAACGGAGCTAACAATTGTAAACGCTCAGATGTTGGGCTTACCACAACCTGAACTCCTGAACCGTCTTCTGCCGGAACCTGAAATCCTGGATCTTTAACATCAAATCCTCTTGGAGGCAATTCGTCTCCTGTTGGAGCCTCAAGCATTACTTCTTCTCCATCTTCATTGATTAAAGTATCAGTTAACGGATTGAAGCCTAAATCACCTGCAATCGCCATAGCAGTTACTAATTCCGGAGAACCTACGAATGCTAAAGTATTTGGGTTACCATCTGCACGTTTTGAGAAGTTACGGTTGAAAGAGTGCACAATAGTGTTTCTTTCTTCTTTCTCTGCTCCGTCTCTGTCCCACATACCAATACATGGTCCGCAGGCATTAGCAAAAACAGTTGCTCCAATTTTTTCGAAAGTATCAATAAATCCGTCTCTTTCGATGGTATAACGCACTACTTCAGATCCTGGAGTAATAGTGAATTGAGATTTCGTTTTTAAGTTTTTAGCGCTTACTTGTCTTGCCAGCGAAGCTGCACGTGAGATATCTTCGTAAGAAGAGTTAGTACAAGAACCAATTAAACCAACCTGAATTTGTAATGGCCAATTATTTTTGATTGCTGTTTCTTTCATTTTAGAAATTGGAGTCGCTAAATCGGGCGTAAAAGGGCCGTTTAAATGTGGCTCTAATTCAGTTAAGTTGATTTCGATAACCTGATCAAAATATTCTTCCGGATTAGCATATACTTCCGGATCTCCTGTTAAGTACGGAGCTATTTTATCTGCAGCATCTGCAACATCTGCTCTGTTTGTAGAACGCAGGTAACGACTCATTGAATCATCATATCCAAAAGTTGAAGTTGTTGCTCCAATTTCGGCACCCATGTTACAGATAGTACCTTTTCCGGTACAAGACATAGAAGTTGCTCCTTCTCCAAAATATTCAACGATTGCACCAGTACCACCTTTTACAGTAAGAATACCGGCAACTTTTAGGATAACATCTTTAGGAGCTGTCCAACCTGATAATTTACCGGTTAGTTTTACTCCAATTAATTTAGGGAATTTAAGTTCCCAAGCCATACCGGACATAACGTCTACAGCATCGGCTCCACCAACACCAATAGCTACCATTCCTAAACCACCTGCGTTTACAGTGTGAGAATCGGTACCAATCATCATTCCGCCAGGGAAAGCATAATTTTCTAGTACTACCTGGTGAATAATTCCTGCTCCCGGTTTCCAGAAACCAATTCCGTATTTATTAGAAACTGACGACAAGAAATCGAAAACTTCGTTGCTTTGTGTTTTTGCTCTGGCCAAATCGGTTGCTGCATCTACTTTTGCCTGAATCAGGTGATCACAATGCACTGTTGTAGGCACTGCTACTTTAGGCTTACCGGCGTGCATAAATTGCAATAATGCCATTTGAGCAGTTGCATCCTGACATGCTACACGATCGGGCGCAAAATCAACATAATCAACTCCTCTGCCAAAAGCCTTGGTTGGATTTCCATCCCAAAGGTGATTGTATAAAATTTTCTCTGTTAATGTAAGTGGACGACCAACAATCTCGCGTGCTTTATCAACACGATCCGGCATGTTCTCATACACTTTTTTTATCATTTCAATATCAAAAGCCATAAGTATAATTGTTTTTGTTTTTTTAATTTGAACATGACAAGTTACAAAAAATAGAGGAGCCAGAAAAGAAAAAGCCTGAGTTTATCGACTCAGGCTTTTTATATATAATGATTATAACTAATCGTAAATTACATTACCAGCAATTTATGAGAAGGTGCAAATCTTGTTAGGCTAATACCATCTACTGCTGCTGTATATTCAGCAAGTGTAGGAGTTCTTCCTAAAATTGTAGATAAAACTACTACCGGTGTAGAAGAAAGTAAAGACTCTCCTTTTTTACCTTCAGTATCTTCTACAACTCTTCCCTGGAAAAGACGTGTTGAAGTTGCCATTACAGTATCTCCTTTTGCCGCTTTTTCCTGGTTACCCATACAAAGGTTACATCCTGGACGCTCTAAATACAACATGTTCTCATATTCAGTACGTGCTGCTCCTTTAGGCGCATTATCGTTGAATTCGAAACCTGAGTATTTTTGTAAAACTTCCCAGTCACCTTCAGCTTTAAGTTCATCTACAATGTTGTAAGTAGGAGGCGCTACTACAAGAGGCGCCTTGAACTCCACTTTACCGTGTATATCTTCAATATTTTTAAGCATTTGAGCTAAAATCTTCATATCTCCTTTGTGAACCATACAAGAACCGATAAATCCTAGATCTACTTTTTTCACTCCACCATAGAAAGATAAAGGTCTGATAGTATCGTGCGTATATCTTTTAGAAACATCAACGTTATTCACGTCTGGATCTGCAATCATTGGTTCGATAATCTGATCAAGATCTACCACAACTTCAGCATAATATTTCGCATTTGCATCTGGAGTCAACGCTGGTTTTTCAGCTGATTTGATCTCTGAAATTCTCTTATCTGCCTTGTTAATCAATCCCTGAAGAACTTGTTTCTGATTATCCATACCTTTATCAATCATGATCTGGATTCTGCTTTTTGCAATCTCCAATGATTCAATTAAGGTATCATCTTCAGAAATACAGATAGAAGCTTTTGCTTTCATTTCTGCAGTCCAGTCTGTAAATGTAAAGGCCTGGTCAGCAGTAAGAGTTCCTAGATGAACCTCGATAATTCTACCCTGAAAAACATTTTCACCACCAAATTTCTTAAGCATTTGAGCTTGTGTTGAATGCACCACATCACGGAAGTCCATGTAGTCTTTCATTTCTCCAACAAACGTCACCTTTACAGATTCCGGAATTGGCATGGAAGCTTCTCCGGTCGCCAATGCAAGAGCAACTGTTCCTGAATCAGCACCAAAAGCAACACCTTTTGACATTCTTGTATGAGAGTCACCACCAATAATGATAGCCCACTCATCAATTGTAATATCGTTAAGTACTTTATGAATTACATCTGTCATTGCATGATAAACACCTTTTGGATCACGAGCTGTGATTAAACCAAAATCGTTCATGAATTTCATCAATTTTGGAATATTTGCCTGTGCCTTTTTATCCCAAACTGAAGCTGTATGACAACCTGATTGGTATGCACCATCAACAATTGGAGAAATTACTGTGGCAGCCATAGACTCTAATTCCTGAGCAGTCATAAGACCAGTCGTATCCTGAGAACCTACAATATTTACTTCTACACGAACATCTGATCCGGCGTGTAATACTTTGCCTGCAGTTATACCAACAGCATTTCTGTTGAAGATTTTCTCTACCGCTGTAAGTCCTTGCCCTTCAACAGAAATTTCTTTTGATGGAGCAAATACAAGAGGAGCTTCGATATCTAAAACTTTCGCTGCTAATGTTTGAAGTTTTTTACCAAATACAATCGCGTAAGATCCGCCAGCTTTGATAAATTCCATTTTCTGAGGCGTAAATGCTTTAGAAATGTCTATCAATTCCTGATCACCGTTGTATAATTTTTTTGTTTTTGTGTTTATGGTAAGTACAGTTCCTGTAGCAACAGAGTATGCTTCTTCAAGAATTGGCTCATTATTCTCATTACGAATAATATTACCTTCTGCATCCAGCTTTTTTACCCAGTTTTTAAGGTCTAAACCAATACCACCGGTAACATCTACAGTTGTTAGGAAAATTGGAGAAATACCATTTGTTCCTGCCACGATTGGAGCAATATTAATAAATGGAACATAAGGACTTGCTTGTTTACCTGTCCAAAGTGCCACGTTGTTTACACCTGACATTCTTGACGAACCTACACCCATTGTACCTTTTTCAGCAATCAACATAACGCTTGCGTCAGGATGTTTTGCCTGTAATGCTTTAATTTCTTCTTGTGCCTTAGGCGTAATCATACATTTACCGTGAAGTTCACGGTCAGAACGTGAGTGCGCCTGGTTACCCGGAGAAAGTAAATCTGTCGAGATATCTCCTTCACCAGCGATATAAGTAACTACTTTAATTTCTTCTACTACTTCTGGCAGTGAAGTAAAAAACTCTGCCTGTGCGTAACTTTTAAGAATTTCAATAGCAATTGGGTTACCATTTTTAAATGCTTCTTTAAGACGGTCTGTGTCTGCCTCATAAAGGTAAACTTGTGTCTTAAGAACATCGCCTGCTTGTTTTGCAATAGAAGTATGATCACCAAGCGCTAAATCCAACAACACTTCAATCGAAGGTCCGCCTTTCATGTGTGATAATAACTCAAAAGCAAAAGCAGGTGTTATTTCTTTTACTTCGGATTGACCCAAAATAATTTCCTTCAAAAACTTAGCTTTTGTACCGGCTGCACTAGTAGTACCTGGTACAACATTATAAATAAAAAAGTTCAGAGAATCTTGTCTGTACTCGTTATTCAAATCTTTAATTTGTTCAATGATTTCGCCTAATAATTCAGCGCCATCAATTGGTTTCGGGTTAAGCCCTTGACCTTTTCGTTCTTCAATTTCTTGGATGTAATCCTGATAAATATTCATAATAAAAGTCTTTTCTAGGTATTTTATTTTTTTTGTACGCAAATTTAGGTATTAAAGCCGACAATTAAAAAAAATATAATAGAAGTCGCCTTTTCAAAAATTATTATTGCTAAAAAACGAATTTGACTGCTTGTTTTTGTCAAAATATCAATTTTGAATGGAAAAAATAAATTATTGATATTTTAAAATCTTTTCTTTAACAAAGTCGGAATTTGCTGTTATAAATGAAGTCAGATTTTACTCCTGTTTTAGCGAAGAACGGTTCTAAATAAGGAATTATAACGTTATAGTTACTCTTTTATACCACTTTTTCTTCTGCATTTAAAAAAATCAATTCGAAGATTAAACTTTCATTCACTTTCAAAAAAAATTCTAATAAAAAAATTTGTAATTCAAATTATTTAATAGCTTTGCAATTCAAAGTACTTTTAAATAAATATAACTATGAAACACAAATTAGATATTTTAGAATCTTACACTCAAAAAACCGGAGTAGTAATTAGTTTAATTGTAACATTGTTTAGCAGCATTTTCCTTATTATCGCTCTTCTCTCTAAAGAACATTATTGGCGTGGTTATGAATCAATTGATTTACTAAGTCTCATATTCGAATTTGTATATGGAGTTGGAGTTTCCTTCTTAATTCTTAGAAAAAGGCAAACGTACATTCACTTAGCTCCTTTCCTGATCCTAAACTGGTTTATTGGCTGTTTTAGCTTAAATACATTTATTCCTGTTTTTCAGGATCTCCCTGTATGGGTTTATTTAACCACTCTGGCTTTTTGTCTCTCTAATTTTTTTATTTACAGAAATTCAGATGAAAAGGGAAATACATCTATTGCCTTTTTCATAAATGGCGTATCGTTTTCAATCATTTTATATTTTGCGCTTTACCTCATTCCAATTATGCCATTCTCTTTTATGGGACTTATAGCTTTAGGAGTAGGTTTCTATGGCTTGGTACCGGCACTTGTTATTATTATCCATACAATCACAATTATTCGATATCTCAGTAACAATAAAATTTATGCTGTTTCTTTTAGCGGAGGTTTTTTAGTGGTATTAATTAGCATGATCGTCTTTACTGTAGGATTAAATATTGAAAGCAGAAAAATAACCCAATTGGCCAGAATCACTTCATTTGATCAAAATAATGAACTGCCTTATTACATCTCAGTTTCACAGAATTTAAAACCTAATTTTTTTAACGAAATTCTATTAAAAAAAGACATTGTATATATTCCGCTTCACGATATTTTTTCTTTTAGCTCTTTTAATTCCTTTGGCAGCAAACAATTTAATGAGCGTAAAATTCATAATCCGTTTATATCTATTGCCTATTTGTTTTGTGAAGACCTAACTCTGGATAACGACGATAAAATAAATATTCTAAAATCAAACTTTGACAAACGATTAGAAACCGAAGAACAATTATGGAGTGGCGACGATTTATTTACCAAAAGCATTAAAGAAGATGTAAAAATTTATCCGGAAACGCGTTTGGCTTATACTGAAATCACAATGAAAATTGCCTGCGAGCAAGAATCCGGGAGAAACAACAAGGAGGCTATTTATTCTTTTCAATTACCGGAAGGTTCTGTTGCAACATCGTTATCATTATGGGTAAACGGAATCGAAAGAAAAGGAGTTTTGACTACAAAAGAAAAAGCGAAAGCAGCTTATAAACAAATTGTTGGTGTAGAATACCGTGACCCTTCTTTAATGCAATGGAAAGAAGGAAATAAAGTGGTTGTTAGGGTTTTCCCGATCAATTATAAAACGCCACGCACCTTTAAATGTGGTTTTACAACTCCTTTAAAAGTTGAAGACAATCAAATGAAATATCAGAGTCTTTCTATAAAAGGCCCGAATATTTCGAATGCCGAAACGATATCAAGAATCCAGACCGTTGGAAATACAAAAATAGAAACCAGTAAAGATTTTGAACTAAATAAGAACTACTACATCAACCAATCGAAAGGATTAGACGATTGGGAAGCTACTATGCCTTTGACTCAACCTTTGCAATCAAATTCATTTGCATGGAAAAATAAAGTGTATGAAGTCACGGAAATTCAGAAAACAGCTATTTCGTTTACACCTTCAGAAATTATATTAGACCTAAACAGCAGCTGGACGACTAAACAAATCGAATCTTTTGTGGACTTAAATAAAAAGAATTTGTTTGTTATTATAAATGGAGAAAAGAAAGCAATCGATAAAGACAATTTTAAAGCTATCGAATTAGAATTTGAAGATCTGCACTATTCCTTGTTACCTCTTTATAAAATGACTCCAAACAGCTTAATCATTACAAAATGCGGTACGTTTTCTGCTAATTTTGAAGAACTTGAAGATTCCCGTTATTTAAAGAAAATAAGAACCGGAACGAAAGAGAGAAATTTAAAAGTAATTAATATTTCATCTGATATTAATCCGTTTTGGCAGACAGTCAAGGAGCAAAAATATGTAGATTATTTTCAGACCAGTTTAAAAAACAGCTTAGAACTCATTAATAAAAAGCAATTTATTCTATTTCAAACAGCAACTAACACGGTCAATATAGAACCTGCAAATATTGCGATTCAAGAAATTCCGCAAACCAGCGCTACTAAAAGCAATGGACCAAATCATATTTACAGAATGTATGCTTTTGGAAAAGTTTTGGAGGAGCAAGTAAAGATTCAAAATAGTTATTTGTCACATTATAAAAATGAGCCTATTTCTCAAGATACTGCTAGCGTTACAGTGGTTTCGGTTGACGAATTGCGCGAAGAAGAAATCAAAATTAAAAATGATGCCCTTTTTTATAATAAATATGTGAATTTAGCTAAAGATGCCAATATTGTAACGCCAATATCTTCTCTAATTGTTCTTGAAACTGATGCAGATTACAAAAATAACGGAATTGAAAAAAATGTCGACACTTTAGGAAATGCCTCTATAAACAACGATGGCGCTGTTCCTGAACCACACGAATGGTTATTAATTATTCTGGGATCTACAATACTTTTCTTCTATTACAGAAAAAACAAAAAGCAAACTATCTAATGAATTTTATATTTCAATACAAAAACGCAATTGCCTTATTGATTCTGGCTTGTCTACTGGCTATTAACTTGAATATAGTAATATCGGGGCTTGATAGTAATCTCTTCGGAATTGTATTTTCCATCGTATTGTTTCTAATTGGGGGTAGAAAAACTTCATTCAATATGAACTACCCTCTTTTAGTTTTAATTTTTGTATTAGAATTTATAAGCTTTCGCTTGCATACCAAATCTTTGCATTTTTTAGCTTTAGCATTGCTAGCCTGCTTTTTATATTACAGTCTTACCAGAAAATTTTCATTCATCGCCTTTATCTGTATCTTATTATTCTCATCTGTTTTTAGCACTTTTTTTGATTATTTGACAGTAGAAATCAAACAAACTCTTTGTTATGGCGTATATCTCACTTTACAAGATTTCATCCCAATAACAAAGATCGAAGGTGTTAATTTTTATATCAACAATGCGAAAATCACTATAGATACGGCATGTATGGGATTGTCGATGTTTAAAACCGGTTTGCTTGTTGGAGCTTTTTTACTGACTCTGGAAGAACGAAAACAACAGAAATATTTCAATGTCAAACAAATCTTCCTATTTTGTTTTATGGTGATTTTATTCAATATTATTTCGAATTATTTCAGAATCGTAACTTTAATTTTATTTAATTGTACCGAAGAGAATACTTTACATTACACTATTGGTTTACTTTGTTTTGCATTTTATCAAATTATACCAATGTTATTCTTCATTCGTTTTTTTAAACCTAATCAAGAAGAAACACTCCAGTCAAATTCTAATAAATTTACCTTCTTACTTATTACAATAGCATTTTCAATTGTACTCATAACCAGCTTAGAAATCAAAAAAGAATTGAAACATAATTTGCTCGAAAATTTAAATACAACTTATAATCTTAAAAAAGGAATCTGGATAAGTCCTGAAGTTTTTAAAATTGTAACTCATGAAAAACTTATCTATATTAAAACTCCGTCACACAATCCTTTGGTGTGCTGGACAGGAACTGGGTATAAAATTATCGAATCAAAAGTGATTCAAAAAAACAACGAAGAAATATGTTTTGTTCGAATGGAGAAAAATAACATTCAATATCACTCTTATTGGTGGTACGAGTGCGACAATAAAAAATATACTTCGATTGCAGAAGTACTTCTAATAAAACTTTTTCAAAATAAATCTGTTCGATTAATCAACGAAACCAGGATTCCGAAATAGACAAAAAAAAAGCCTGATATTTATATCAGGCTTTTATATATTTTACATCAACTTCTGGATGATAACTTCTTCGGTTATTCCTTCCGCATCTGCTTTGTAGTTTTTAATAATTCTGTGTCGCAAAATTCCGGTTGCAACTGCTTTTACATCTTCAATATCGGGTGAGAATTTCCCATTAAAAGCTGCGTGAGCTTTTGCAGCCAAAATTAAGTTTTGAGACGCTCTTGGCCCTGCTCCCCAATCCAGGTAATTCTTTACAAAATCATTCGACAATGCATTATCCGGACGTGTTTTGCTTACTAACGTTACAGCATATTCAATCACATTATCAGCTACAGGAATTCGACGAATCAAATGTTGGAAATCGATAATTTCCTGAGCCGTAAACAACGGATTGATAGTTGTTTTAGCATCAGAAGTTGTACGTTTTACGACCTGAACTTCTTCTTCAAAACTTGGATATTCTAATTTAATAGCAAACATAAAACGGTCTAATTGCGCTTCCGGTAAAGGATAAGTCCCTTCCTGCTCAATTGGGTTTTGCGTTGCTAATACAAAATAAGGTAAATCTAACTTATAATTTTGTCCAGCAATAGTAACCGAACGTTCCTGCATGGCTTCAAGTAAAGCAGCCTGCGTTTTTGGCGGCGTTCTGTTGATCTCATCGGCCAAAATGATGTTCGAAAAAATAGGCCCTTTTATAAATTTAAAATGCCTGTTTTCATCCAGAATTTCACTTCCTAAAATATCTGACGGCATTAAATCCGGAGTAAACTGAATTCTTTTAAAATCTAATCCTAAGGCTTGCGCCAAAGTATTTATCATTAATGTTTTTGCCAATCCCGGAACACCTATTAAAAGTGCGTGTCCGCCGGAAAATATACAAAGTAAAATTTGATCTACAACTTCATCCTGGCCTACAATGATTTTTGCTATTTCGTTTTTTAATTCATTTCTTTTTTGAACTAAATTATGAATTGCTGCTACGTCAGACATTTAGATATATTTTTAAAATTGAAAAGAGTTAGCTCTATGAATTCATAAAACTAACTCTTTTTATTTATTTAATAAAAATTATTTTTTCAACCAGTTGTATACAAAATTACAATCTCTGTACTCTCCAATAATTTTAATGTAAGTATCTTTTATTTTAGTATCAAACCACTTTGAAATTGTTGTGATTTGTTTTTCTTTCAATGCCAATTCTTTAATCTTAGTATAATCTTTAGCATAATCAGCGGTATGTGCGTCAATTCTATTAGTGATAGTAATTAACTTGTATGTCTTCTTACCTTTGTCATCTGTATTCAAAATTGGCTGAGAAACTTCGTTATCTTTTAGATTAGAAACCTGGCTGTATAACGTTGGGTCCATTTTAGTCAACTCAAAACGGGTATCCTGAGTATTAGGATTAATCAATGTTCCACCGTTTGCTCTTGTTTCTTTTTCGTCAGATTCTGTTCTGGCAGCTTCAGCAAAAGTAATTTCTTTGTTTTCTATTTTAGTTCTGATATTCGCAATTCTCTCCTTAGCATCTTTCAAAGCTGTCTCAGAAACTGTAGGTGCAATTAAAATATGACGTAATTCAACTTCTTGTCCTTTTATTTTGTCTACCATAATAATATGATATCCAAAAGTAGTTTTAAAAGGCTCAGAAATTTCTCCTTCTCCTAAACTAAAAGCAACATCTTTAAACTCTTTTACAAATGGAGTTTTTCTGGTCATTTTATAAAACCCTCCATTTGGTGAAGATCCTGGATCTTGCGAATACAAAACTGCTTTTGTTGCAAAACTTGAACCTTCAAGAACATCTTTTCTGATGGCATTTAATCTGTCTTTTACCTTTTGCTCATCTTCTGCAGAAACTTTTGGCTCTACCACGATTTGCGCTACTTCCATCTCAGCTCCAAAAGTTGGCAATTCCTCTTTTGGTATTTTTTTAAAGAAATTACGAACTTCTTCCGGAGTAATTTCTACTGCATCAACAATTTTCTTCGTCATTTCAGAAGCTAATTTTTGCTCCTTTAAGATATCAGAAAAATAAGTTTTAAACTCTTCTACCGAATTCTTTTTATAATAAGCAACTACTTTATTGATATCTCCTACCTGTTGAACCATATAATTCAATCGGTCATCCATCATACTTCTAATTTCTGCATCACTTACTACGATACTATCCTGAATCGCCTGGTGTGCATACAATTTATCTTCTAAAAGCTTACCAAGCATCTGGCATCTTGTAATATCTTTTGTAGAACCTCCTGAGGCAGTAATTTCTAAATATCCTTTATCAATATCTGAATCTAAAACAATGTAATCTCCAACATTGGCTATAATACCATCAATTTTTTGTTTTTGTCCAGATTGTAGTTGAACTGGTTTCTGGATCACAGTATCTTTAATAATTTCCTGAGCCGAAATGATTGAGTTGAAAAAAAATAAAAAACACATTGTCAACACTAATTTGTAATCAATTGTTTTTAACTGTAATTTTTTTAATAACATTATTTTAAATTTAATTTGAATGTAAAGATCTTGCTTTAGAATTTCGTTTTAAACCACAATCACTTTAAATGTATTTCCCGGATATTGTATTGAAAATACTAAATAATTAAGATCTAGTTCTTTTTAACTTATAACGAACAAAAATAACAATTCAATTACATAATACAACTATCGGCTATACTATTAACAAAAAATTATATGGATGATAGCTTAATTTCATATTGAGCAACTGTTTATATGATATTAATTACTTTAAAAAATGGCACAAATCATTTCTACAGGACCCAAAATCATCACTTTACTGAAATATTTTACAGATTCAAAAAAGATCTAACTTTTCGATAAAATAAAAAGTTATCAATACTACAACGTTTTCGCTGTATAACTATTTTCTTATAAAAATAAACCAAATCAAAAAACATATACTTTAGATGAGTAATTGATAATTATGAAGGGTCAAAATTACGAATAGTCACAATAAACCCTTTAATAAATATCAAATTACAAACTTTATTATCTAACCTAAACCAAAATCTTATTATGAAAAAACCTATTCTAAAGATTTATTTGCTTGCAATAACAACTGCATTCTTTTATTCCTGTTCGCAAAATGAAACCAACGACGCAGACGCAAGAGCTGAAAGTCAACAGTTTGAAATCATTAATGTTACGCATCACGACGGAAAACCGTTTAGTACAGGAACTTCTAATTCATCAACCGGAAAGTATGTTGACAATCCCGGCGGCGGTGTTATGATGCAGGCTTTTTATTGGGATGTACCTGCAGGAGGAAACTGGTGGAATACCGTAAGTGGTAAAGTAGCCACATGGGGAAATGCAGGAATTGGATCTATTTGGCTTCCGCCAGCTTCTAAGGCTCAAAATGGAGCTTTTTCTATGGGATACGATCCAACTGATTATTTTGATTTTGGAGATTACAACCAAAATGGTTCTGTAGAAACCCGTTTTGGTTCAAAAACCGAATTGGTAAGTTTAATCACTAATGCACATGCCGAAAACATGAAAGTTTACGCCGATATTGTGATTAATCATAATAGTGGCGGACAATCTGAAGCGAATCCGTTTACAGGAACGAATACCTGGACCAACTTTAACGGAGTTGCTTCTGGAAAATTCCCACGTACTTACAATGATTTTTACAAAAATAGCTACGGTAATAACGACGAGGGCTCTTTTGGAGGTTTTCCCGATTTATGCCATGCGGCTCCAAATGTTCAAAATTGGTTGTGGTTAAGAGCCGACGGTGTTGGTAAATACTATAAAAATACAATGAAATTTGACGGCTGGAGATTTGACTACGTAAAAGGGTTTGGTGCTTGGGTTGTTAACTCCTGGAATGCTAATGTAGGTGGCTTTTCGGTGGGAGAATTATGGGATTCGAATGTAAACGTATTAAATGATTGGGCAAATAACGCCAATAGTTCTGTTTTTGATTTTGCATGTTATTATAAAATGAATGATGCATTCGACGGAAATAATCTTGCGTTATTAAACGACGACATGATGTGGAAAAGAAATCCATACAAAGCTGTTACGTTTGTTACCAATCACGATACAGATGAAATTTCGAACAAATTACTAGCGTATTCTTATATCCTGACTCACGAAGGATATCCAACAATATTCTACAGAGATTATGAAGAATGGCTTGATAAAAACAAATTAAACAATCTGATCTGGATTCACAACAACAAAGCTACAGGTACAACTTCGATTTTATATGCTGATGATGATGAATATATTGCCAGAAGAAATGGGTACAACGGAAATCCTGGATTAGTTGTTTACATCAATAACTCTAACTCGTGGCAAGAACGATGGATTCAGACCAATTGGGCAAATGCACAGATCAAAGATTTTACCGGAGCATCAACCTGGTATCCAACAACACAAGCTGATAAATGGGTAAAAATTCAATGTCCGCCAAAAGGATATTCTGTTTGGTCGCTTAACCAATAATTTTAAAATGATTAATTCTAAGGCTGTTGTAAAAAGACAGCCTTATTTTTTGCTTACAACTTATCTTTAATAAAACGAAAGACTTCCTAATTTAAGAAGTGAATATTTTTATTAAGCCGTAATTAATAGTACTTTTGCAACCTATTTATACGAAATATGAGCTTTTTAAAAGAAATACAACGCAGAAGAACATTTGGAATTATATCGCATCCCGATGCCGGTAAAACAACTTTAACAGAGAAGTTATTGCTATTTGGAGGGGCCATTCAGGAAGCAGGAGCTGTAAAAAACAATAAAATTAAAAAAGGAGCAACGAGTGATTTCATGGAAATCGAACGCCAAAGAGGTATTTCGGTTTCAACATCTGTACTTGCTTTTAATTATAAAGAAAAAAAAATCAACATTCTTGATACTCCGGGACACAAGGATTTTGCCGAAGATACTTTTAGAACTTTAACTGCTGTTGACAGTGTTATTGTTGTAATCGACGTTGCAAAAGGGGTTGAGGAACAAACTGAAAAATTAGTCGCAGTTTGTAGAATGAGGAATATCCCGATGATTGTTTTCATCAATAAATTAGACCGTGAAGGAAAAGATGCTTTTGACTTAATGGATGAAGTAGAACAAAAACTTGGACTTACGGTTACTCCTTTAAGTTTTCCTATTGGTATGGGTTATGACTTTCAGGGGATTTATAATTTATGGGAGCAAAACATCAATCTTTTTAGTGGAGACAGCCGTAAAAATATCGAAGAAACTATTGCTTTCTCTGATGTTCAAAGCCCTGAATTAGAAAAAATCATTGGTGCTAAACCAGCTGACAGATTACGTGAAGAATTGGAACTTATTGACGAAGTATATCCAAAATTTGATCGTCAGGATTATTTAGATGGGAAATTGCAACCTGTATTTTTTGGTTCAGCTTTAAACAACTTTGGAGTTCGCGAATTGTTAGATTGTTTCGTTACGATCGCTCCGTCTCCAAGACCAAAAGATTCTGAAACTCGTTTAGTAGATCCTACCGAAGAAAAAATGACCGGTTTTGTTTTTAAAATCCATGCGAATATGGATCCTAAACACAGAGACCGTTTGGCTTTTATAAAAATTGTTTCGGGAACTTTCGAAAGAAACAAACCTTATTATCACGTTCGCCAAAAGAAAAATTTAAAATTCTCCAGTCCGAATGCCTTTTTCGCTGAGAAAAAAGAAATCGTTGATATTTCGTATCCAGGAGACATCGTAGGTTTGCACGATACAGGAAACTTTAAAATTGGTGATACTTTGACTGAAGGTGAAATCATGAGTTTCAAAGGAATTCCGAGTTTCTCTCCGGAACACTTTAGATACATCAACAATGCTGATCCTATGAAAGCTAAGCAATTAGAAAAAGGAGTAGATCAGTTGATGGATGAAGGTGTTGCGCAGTTGTTTACTTTAGAAATGAACAATCGTAAAGTAATTGGAACTGTTGGAGCACTTCAATACGAGGTTATTCAGTATCGTTTAGAGCATGAATATGGTGCAAAATGTACTTATGAAAACTTCCCTGTTCATAAAGCGTGTTGGGTAAAACCTGATGATGCTAAAAATGATGAATTTAAAGAATTCAAACGTATTAAACAGAAATTCTTAGCTCATGATAAATACGGTCAATTAGTTTTCTTAGCTGATTCTGACTTTACAATTCAAATGACTCAAAATAAATATCCAAGTGTGAAGTTATTTTTCACTTCAGAATTTGATTAATATTTTCTTAAAAGAAAAACATATAAAGGCTGTCTAAATTACTTTAGACAGCCTTTTATATTTCGATATAATTTAAGATGTTACTTATAGTTGATCCCTAATCCTCCGGAAATCATAATTTTAGCAAGTTCTCCTTCTCCAACAATTATATCTTGTACTAAAACATTATTCTTAACAGCCTGTAATGCAAAAGGTATTTCTTTTGAAAGATAATAATCATCTCCGGTAATCGTAACAACTAGACTTTTGTTGCTTTTTAAAACTTTTACAGGAATAGAAAATTCTCCCGTTTTAGCATTTATTCTAAATGCATTTTCAGAATCATTAATTCTAAGTTCCAGATTTGGATACATTTTACGGGAAAAGGGTTTATTTGTTGTAGCATCCAATAATTTCCCTTTAACTGTTATTACTAATTCCTGTCTAACAGTATTATTAGAAGCAACTTTCCCCAGTAAATAATGACTAGGTTTTGGGCAATTTACTTCAGTTTTAATCGGTGTTTTTTCTTGTCCGGAAACATTTGAAGCTAGTAAAAGTGACGCGGCTACTGCTGCATATTTCAGATTATTAATTTTAGAAGTCTCATTGTATTCAAACTCGTGATCTAATTGTGTTACTTTCAAACGGGCACAAATATTTTGATCTTTAGTTTCTGCAATAAATTTAGCCACTTCGGCATTCGATTTTTTGCTTAAATCGATTACATTTTTCGCACATGAACTACAAAATGAGCCAATTGTATTGGGAATCATTTTATTAAAATTTTCTGAGCAAGGGCTTGATATCTCTAAGGTGAATTTCTTTTTCATATCGTACTTTATTAAGTTAAGATCTATTCGAAGATGCTTATTTACTTATATAGAGTACATTTTCCGTAAAAAGGTTGGAAAGAGGGTTAATTAATTTTCAATCCTGAATTATTGTTCAATAAAAACGAAAAAAAAAAGCATAAAAAAAGCGCTAAATGATCATTAGCGCTTTTTTTTAATTTGAATTAATGCAACCTTAATAGTTTATTATATCCAACAAATTAATCCCATTTTATTAGGAGAAACCAATTTAGGATAATAAATCGCAAACAAGAAATTTAGTCGATGAAAGTAAACTAAATCGGTTGAAATACATCTATTCTAATATTATCTGAAATAAAAAAGCCCCATTTAAAAAAATGGGGCTTAGTACTTTATGCTTGTCCTGCCGGACCAAAATTAAGCGGTATTGGTGCTTGTTCTGTCTCTTTGATTTCGCCATGAGCGTTTTCAAATCGATGGATATTTTCTCCAATTGCTTTTAATAATCTTTTAGCATGTTGTGGTGTCAAGACAATTCTTGACTTTACTTTGGCTTTAGGAATACCAGGCATAATACTCACAAAATCTAAAACAAATTCTGATGATGAGTGGTTGATAATCGCCAGATTAGAATAAATTCCCTCTGCGATAGTTTCGTCTAACTCAATATTAATTTGTTCTTGTTGGTTCGAATTACTCATAGTTTCCTAATTTAATAGATATACTCTTCTTTATTAGCCATCATTTCATTGTAATCGTCTTTAGATCCTACGATAGTGTTATCGTATTCTCTCATACCAGTTCCCGCAGGAATTCTGTGTCCAACAATTACATTTTCTTTTAATCCTTCTAAATCATCTACTTTACCAGCTACAGCAGCTTCGTTAAGTACTTTTGTTGTTTCCTGGAATGAAGCAGCAGAGATGAATGATTTAGTTTGTAGCGAAGCTCTTGTAATACCTTGTAAAACTGGCGTTGCAGTTGCAGTAATTACGTCTCTTGCTACAACAAGATTTTTATCATTTCGTTTCAACAATGAATTTTCATCACGTAAATCACGAGGAGAAATAATCTGACCTGGTTTCAATACCGCAGAGTCTCCAGAATCTTCAACTACTTTCATACCGTATAATTTATCGTTTTGAACGATGAAATCTTTAGTGTGAATCAATTGATCTTCTAGGAATAATGTATCTCCTGGATCCTGAACTCTTACTTTACGCATCATTTGACGAATAACTACCTCAAAGTGCTTATCATTAATTTTTACCCCTTGTAGACGGTATACCTCTTGAATTTCATTTACCAAGTACTGTTGAACAGCAGCCGGTCCTTGAATTCTTAAAATATCATCTGGTGTAATTGCACCGTCAGACAATGGTACTCCCGCTCTTACGAAGTCATTTTCCTGTACTAAGATCTGGCTTGAAAGTTTAACTAAATACTTTTTAATCTCACCAAATTTAGATTCGATAACAATTTCACGGTTACCTCTTTTGATTTTTCCAAAAGAAACAACACCGTCAATTTCAGAAACAACCGCTGGGTTTGAAGGGTTACGAGCCTCAAGCAACTCAGTAATTCTTGGTAAACCTCCTGTAATATCTCCCGCTTTAGAAGAACGACGTGGAATTTTAACCAATACTTTACCTGCTTTAATTTTCTCTCCATTCTCAACCATAAGGTGGGCTCCTACTGGTAAGTTATACGAACGAATCAATTCACCTTCTTTACCGTAAACCAATAAAGTTGGGATTAATTTTTTATTTCTAGCTTCAGAAATTACTTTTTCCTGGAATCCTGTTTGCTCATCGATCTCCACCATGAACGATTGTCCTTGCTCTAAATCCTCGTAAGCAATCTTACCAGTAAATTCAGAAACAATTACACCATTATATGGATCCCACTTACAGATCACAGATCCTTTAGTAACTACTTCACCGTCTTTAACGAAAATACTAGATCCGTAAGGAATATTGTGTGTATTTAAAACGATTCCAGTTTTCTCATCAACTAATTTTAATTCAGTTGAACGTGATACTACGATATCTACCGCATTACCTTCACTGTCTTCACCTTTTACAGTTTTTAAATCTTCAATCTCAAGTCTACCGTTGAATCTGGTAACAATACTAGATTCTTCAGAAATACCTCCAGCAACCCCTCCAACGTGGAACGTACGAAGTGTTAACTGTGTACCTGGCTCTCCAATAGACTGAGCAGCAATAACTCCGACAGCTTCACCTCTTTGTGTCATCTTACCAGTAGCTAAGTTTCTACCGTAACATTTAGCACAAATACCTTTTAAAGCCTCACAAGTCAATGGAGATCTAACTTCTACTCTTTCAATCGGAGAAGCTTCGATAACTCTCATGATTGCTTCAGTAATTTGTTGTCCGGACTCAACCAGAACTTCATTAGTAAGAGGATTAATAACATCTTGCAATGCAACACGCCCTAAAATTCTTTCCCCTAATGATTCAACAATTTCCTCATTTTTCTTCAAAGCAGAAACTTCAACACCTCTTAAAGTACCACAATCTTCGATGTTTACAATAACATCTTGTGATACGTCATGAAGTCTTCTTGTTAAGTAACCAGCATCGGCAGTTTTAAGAGCCGTATCCGCAAGACCTTTACGAGCACCGTGAGTAGAAATGAAATACTCAAGGATCGAAAGACCTTCCTTAAAGTTAGAAAGAATCGGGTTTTCAATAATCTCTCCACCACCGGCAGTAGATTTTTTAGGCTTAGCCATCAAACCACGCATACCAGTTAACTGACGAATCTGTTCCTTAGAACCCCTCGCCCCAGAGTCAAGCATCATATATACAGAGTTGAAACCTTGTTGGTCTTCTCTAATATTTTTCATTGCTAATTCTGTCAACTGAGCATTTGCTGAAGTCCATACGTCAATAACTTGGTTGTAACGCTCGTTATTGGTAATAAGACCCATATTATAATTCACAGAAATACCTTCAACTTGCTCTCTGGCATCTGCAATTAATTTTGTTTTTTGTTCTGGAATTCTAATATCACCTAAAGAGAATGATAAACCTCCTCTAAATGCGAATTTATACCCCATATCTTTCATATTGTCCAAGAAAGCTGCCGTTGTAGGTACATCAGTCACACTTAAAATGTGTCCGATAATATCTCTAAGGTTTTTCTTAGTCAATACATCATTGATATATCCTGCTTTTTCAGGTACTACTTCATTAAATAATACACGTCCTGCAGTTGTTTGAATAATTTTATACACTAATTCTCCAGCGTCATTAAAATCTTTCGCTCTAATTCTTACACGAGCATTCAATTCTAATCTTCCTTCGTTTAATGCAATATTTACTTCTTCAGCAGAATAGAAAGTTAAGTCTTGACCTAAAATTACATGTTCTGGAGTCGAGATACGTTCTTTGGTCATATAATATAGACCCAAGACCATATCCTGAGAAGGTACAGTAATTGGCGCACCATTGGCAGGGTTAAGGATATTATGAGAAGCCAACATTAATAATTGCGCCTCTAAAATAGCCTCTGGTCCTAATGGTAAGTGAACCGCCATCTGATCCCCATCAAAATCGGCGTTGAAAGCCGTACATACTAATGGGTGCAATTGGATCGCTTTTCCTTCAATTAATTTTGGTTGGAAAGCTTGAATACCAAGTCTGTGCAACGTAGGAGCACGGTTAAGTAATACCGGGTGACCTTTAATTACATTTTCAAGGATATCCCAAACTACTGGCTCTTTTTTGTCTATGATTTTCTTAGCAGATTTTACTGTTTTAACAATACCTCTTTCAATCAATTTACGGATCACGAAAGGTTTGTATAATTCAGATGCCATATCTTTTGGCAATCCGCATTCGAATAATTTTAATTCAGGACCAACAACAATTACCGAACGAGCAGAATAATCCACACGTTTTCCAAGTAAGTTTTGACGGAAACGTCCTTGCTTACCTTTTAAGGAATCAGATAATGATTTTAATGGTCTGTTAGATTCTGTTTTAACAGCAGAAGCTTTACGAGTGTTATCAAATAATGAATCTACAGATTCTTGCAACATACGTTTTTCGTTTCTTAAGATAACTTCTGGAGCTTTAATCTCCATTAATCTTTTCAAACGGTTGTTACGGATGATTACACGACGATATAAGTCATTTAAATCTGAAGTTGCAAAACGACCTCCATCAAGTGGCACAAGAGGACGTAATTCTGGTGGAATAACTGGAACCACTTTCATAATCATCCACTCAGGACGATTTTCACGGTTTAAGTTAGACTCACGGAAAGACTCAACAACTTGTAATCTTTTTAAAGCTTCAGTTTTACGTTGTTTAGATGTTTCGTTATTAGCACTGTGTCTCAATTGGTAAGACAACTCATCTAAGTCGATACGAGCTAATAAATCCATAATACATTCTGCTCCCATTTTGGCAACAAATTTATTAGGATCCATATCATCTAAATATTGATTTTCCTGTGGAAGAGTATCTAAGATATTCAAATATTCTTCTTCAGTTAAGAAATCTAATCTTTGTAATGATTCTCCATCTGCATTTTTAGCAATACCTGCCTGAATTACTACGTATCTTTCGTAGTAAATGATCATGTCTAATTTCTTAGATGGAAGACCAAGGATATAACCAATTTTGTTTGGAAGAGAACGGAAATACCAGATGTGAGCGATTGGCACAACAAGGTTGATGTGTCCTACTCTGTCACGACGTACTTTTTTCTCAGTAACTTCAACACCACAACGGTCACAGATGATACCTTTGTAACGAATTCTTTTATATTTACCACAAGCACATTCAAAATCCTTTACAGGTCCGAAGATTCTTTCGCAGAAAAGTCCGTCACGCTCTGGTTTGTGAGTTCTGTAGTTGATTGTTTCTGGTTTCAACACCTCTCCTCTTGATTCTTTCAAGATAGATTCTGGTGAAGCTAATCCAATAGAGATTTTATTAAATCTTTTAACTGGATTTTTATCCTTATTATTGTTTCTGTTATTCATCATAGTTTTTACTATTGATTTATTTGCAATTAAAAAATTGATTTTAACCTACAACTACCTAGAATAGGCATTCATTAAGTCACTACCTCGGGTTACTTCTCTAAACTTCAAAACTTATTCTTGAAGCGCTAATTATAAAACTTTTAGAGTTTAAATAAAAAATCGGAACGGGTTACGGGTATAAATCCTAAAAACTTGTATTTTATAAACAGCTTCAGTCTCAGCTTTCAGATTGATCTGAATACTGAGACTGTAACTGAAAACTTTATTTATTCTTCTAAACGAATGTCAAGTCCAAGACCTTTCAATTCATGCATTAATACATTGAATGATTCAGGTAATCCTGGTTCTGGCATAGACTCACCCTTAACGATAGCTTCGTAAGTTTTAGCTCTACCAATAACGTCATCCGATTTAACTGTTAAGATTTCACGTAGCGTACTTGATGCTCCATAAGCTTCAAGTGCCCAAACCTCCATCTCTCCAAAACGCTGACCTCCAAATTGAGCTTTACCTCCAAGTGGTTGTTGAGTAATCAACGAGTATGGACCGATAGAACGTGCGTGCATCTTATCATCAACCATGTGTCCTAATTTAAGCATGTAAATTACACCCACAGTTGCTGCTTGATGGAAACGCTCTCCAGTACCACCATCATAAAGGTGTGTATGTCCGAAACGTGGCACTCCAGCCTCATCAGTTAATTCATTGATTTGATCTAAAGAAGCACCATCAAAAATTGGAGTAGCAAATTTTCTACCTAAATTTTGTCCAGCCCATCCAAGAACAGTTTCATAAATCTGACCAATGTTCATACGTGAAGGTACCCCAAGTGGATTCAATACGATATCTACTGGTGTTCCGTCTTCAAGGAAAGGCATATCTTCATGACGAACGATTCTTGCAACAATACCTTTGTTACCGTGACGTCCTGCCATTTTATCCCCTACTTTCAGCTTACGTTTCTTAGCGATATAAATTTTCGCCAATTTCAAGATTCCAGATGGTAATTCATCACCAACTGTAATAGTGAATTTTTCTCTTCTTAAAGATCCTTGTAAGTCGTTCAGCTTAATTTTATAGTTATGAATCAAATCATTAACCATTTTATTTGTAGCATCATCAGCAACCCATTGACCTTTGCTTAAGTGGGCAAAATCTTCTACTGCATAAAGCATTTTTTGAGTATATTTTTTACCTTTTGGTAAAACTTCTTCACCCAAATCATTCATTACACCTTGAGATGTTTTTCCGTTAACGATCAGGAACAATTTCTCAACCAATCTGTCTTTTAATTCAACAAATTTAGTTTCGAATTCCATTTCTAAAGCGCCTAAAGCATCTTTATCCTGAGTACGTTTACGTTTATCTTTTACGGCTCTTGCAAATAATTTTTTGTCAAGAACTACACCATGTAAAGATGGAGAAGCTTTTAATGAAGCATCTTTTACATCACCTGCTTTATCCCCAAAGATTGCACGAAGCAATTTCTCCTCCGGAGTAGGATCTGATTCTCCTTTTGGTGTAATTTTTCCGATCAAAATGTCGCCAGGCTTAACCTCTGCTCCAATTCTGATCATACCGTTTTCATCTAAATCTTTAGTAGCTTCTTCAGAAACGTTAGGAATATCGTTTGTTAACTCTTCATTTCCTAACTTAGTATCTCTAACCTCTAATGAATAATCATCAACGTGGATAGAAGTAAAAATATCATCACGAACTACTTTTTCAGAAATTACAATCGCATCCTCAAAGTTATACCCTTTCCATGGCATGAACGCAACTTTTAAGTTTCTACCTAAAGCTAATTCACCATTTTGAGTAGCATATCCTTCTGATAATACTTGTCCAAGAATAACTCTGTCACCTTTTCTTACGATTGGTTTCAAGTTGATACTTGTACCTTGATTGGTTTTTCTAAATTTAATTAAGTTGTATGTTTTTTCATCAGCATCAAAACTTACCATTCTTTCTTCTTCAGTACGGTCGTATTTGATAGTAATGATGTTTGCATCAACATATTCTACAGTTCCATCTCCCTCAGCATTAATTAATACTCTAGAATCTGAAGCCACTTGACGCTCTAAACCTGTTCCAACAATTGGTGCTTCCGGACGGATCAAAGGAACCGCCTGACGCATCATGTTAGATCCCATCAAGGCTCTATTCGCATCATCATGTTCCAAGAAAGGAATTAATGAAGCCGAAATAGAAGCAATCTGGTTAGGAGCAACGTCTGTATAATGTACTGCAGATGGTTCAACAACCGGGAAGTCACCTTCCTCACGAGCAATAACATTGCTAGCTGTAATTTTACCTGAAGCATCCATTTCAATGTTTGCCTGCGCAATCATTTTTCCTTCTTCTTCTTCAGCACTTAAATAGATAGGTGTACTTTCTAAATCAACTACACCATCAGTTACTTTACGGTATGGAGTTTCGATGAATCCCATTCCGTTAACTTTTGCATAAACACCAAGAGATGAAATCAAACCAATGTTTGGTCCCTCTGGAGTTTCAATCGGACATAAACGACCATAGTGTGTATAGTGAACGTCACGAACCTCAAAACCAGCTCTCTCTCTCGAAAGTCCACCAGGTCCAAGTGCAGATAATCTTCTTTTGTGCGTAATCTCAGCTAATGGATTCGTTTGATCCATAAATTGAGACAACTGGTTTGTACCAAAGAAAGAGTTGATAACTGATGATAATGTTTTAGCATTAATCAAATCAATTGGTGTAAACACCTCGTTATCTCTAACGTTCATTCTCTCACGAATAGTTCTAGCCATACGCGCTAAACCAACACCGAATTGTTGAGACAATTGTTCTCCAACTGTTCTAACACGACGGTTTGATAAGTGATCAATATCATCAATCTCTGCTTTAGAGTTGATCAATTCGATCAAATATTTTACAATGGTAATGATATCTTCTTTGGTAAGCACTTGCTTTTCCATTGGAATATCCAAACCAAGTTTTTTGTTCATTCTGTAACGACCAACTTCACCTAAGTTATAACGTTGATCAGAGAAGAACAATTTATCGATAATACCACGAGCAGTTTCTTCATCAGGCGGTTCTGCATTACGCAATTGTCTGTAGATATGCTCAACAGCTTCTTTTTCAGAGTTTGTTGGATCTTTTTGTAACGTGTTGTGGATAATAGCATAATCAGCTTGATTATTATCCTCTTTGTGCAACAAAATAGATTTTACATTAGAATCGATGATTTCTTCAACATTATCTTTGTCGATAATAGTATCTCTATCAAGGATAATTTCGTTACGTTCGATAGAAACTACCTCACCGGTATCTTCATCAACGAAATCCTCGTGCCAAGTGTTCAATACACGTGCAGCAAGTCTTCTTCCAATATATTTTTTAATACCTGTTTTAGAAACTTTAATTTCTTCAGCTAAGTCGAAAATTTCAAGGATATCCTTATCTCTTTCGAACCCGATTGCACGGAATAAAGTTGTAACTGGTAATTTTTTCTTTCTATCGATATAAGCGTACATAACGCTGTTGATATCTGTAGAAAATTCTATCCAAGAACCTTTAAAAGGAATTACTCTGGCAGAATAAAGTTTTGTACCATTTGCATGGAATGATTGACCAAAGAAAACACCAGGAGAACGGTGTAGTTGAGATACTACTACACGCTCAGCACCATTGATAACAAAAGTACCGCTTGGAGTCATATAAGGTATTGTTCCAAGATAAACATCTTGTACAATAGTTTCAAAATCTTCGTGTTCTGGATCTGTACAGTATAGTTTTAACCTGGCTTTTAAAGGCACACTATACGTAAGACCTCTCTCTATACATTCTTGAATTGTATAACGTGGTGGATCAACAAAATAATCTAGGAACTCCAATACAAAGTTGTTTCTTGTATCTGTGATTGGAAAGTTTTCCATGAAGGTGTTGTATAACCCTTCGTTGCCTCTTTCGTCAGATTTCGTTTCTAATTGAAAGAAATCTTTAAAAGATTTAACCTGAACATCTAGGAAATCTGGATAGTCAGGGATATTTTTTGTAGAGGCAAAATTCAATCTTTCAGTCTGATTTGTTATCATCAATGGACAAAATTTTGATTAAAAAAAAGTAATTTTTTGTGTAAACACACACTGTTTAATCTATACTTTCTTATTATAATCAATACATCTTTAAAAATAAACCAGTAAAGCTTAATTTTTTTTCTTCGTATTGATCAAAAACTTTTTCGTATTTTAAACTAATATTGAATAATAAAATTGATATATTTTATTATACGAAAAATGGTTTAGGCCATTGAGTTAACTCAAGACCTAAACCTAGTTCTTAAAACTGAGTTGAATTATTTAAGCTCAACTACAGCTCCAGCTTCTTCTAATGATTTTTTAAGACCTTCAGCCTCTTCTTTAGAAACACCTTCTTTAACGTTGCTTGGAGCACCGTCAACTACATCTTTAGCTTCTTTCAAACCTAAACCTGTAAGTTCTTTTACTAATTTTACAACTGCTAATTTAGAAGCACCTGCTTCTTTTAATACAACTGTAAATTCAGTTTGTGCTTCTTCAGCAGCACCTTCTCCACCACCAGCAGCAACTACTACAGCTGCAGCAGCAGGCTCGATACCATACTCGTCTTTTAATATTGTTGCTAATTCGTTAACTTCTTTAACTGTTAAGTTAACTAATTGTTCTGCGAATTGTTTCAAATCTGCCATTTTTTCTATCGTTTAAAATGATTTGTAAAATATAATTTATTTATTGTGCGCTAATTAAGCAACAAGGAATAATCCCTGTTTGAATTATTATGCTTCAGCTTCTTCTTCGCTACCAGCGAATTTGTTTTGTAAAGCAGAAATAATTCTTTGTGCTGGTGATTGCAATAATCCAATAAGTTCTCCAAGAAGTTCTTCTTTAGATTTGATAGTTGCTAATGCATCTAATTGATCATCTCCAATATAAATTTCAGAATTAATATAAGCCCCTTTTAATACAGGTTTTGCTGATTTTTTTCTGAAATCTTTAATTATTTTTCCAGGTGCATTTGCAACATCTGAAATGAAGATAGCACTATTACCAGTCAATACTGAAGGTAAATCACCATAGTCATTAGCAGAAGCTTCCATTGCTTTTGCAAGCAAAGTATTTTTTACAACCTCTAATTTTATACCTGCTTTAAAGCAAGCTCTTCTCAAGCTTGAAGTAGTTTCTGCGTTTAATCCAGAAATATCAGATACATAAATAATATTTGTACCAGCTAACTGTGCAGTTAAATCTTCAATCGCGATTGATTTTTCTTCTCTAGTCATACTAAAAATTATTAACTACCAATTATACTGCTTTAGGGTCCAATGCAATTGCAGGACTCATAGTGCTTGTAAGGTGAATACCTTTAATATAGGTACCTTTAGCAGCAGTTGGTTTAAGTTTGATTAATGTTTGAATAATTTCGTGTGCATTGTCATAAATTTGCTCAGCTCCAAAAGAAACTTTACCAATTCCTGCATGTACGATACCAGTTTTATCAACTTTAAAGTCAATTTTACCAGCTTTAACCTCTGCAACAGCTTTTGCAACATCCATAGTTACAGTACCTGTTTTAGGGTTTGGCATTAAACCTCTAGGTCCTAAAATACGACCTAATGGACCTAATTTACCCATAACAGCTGGCATAGTGATGATAACATCAACATCTGTCCAACCATCTTTAATTTTTTGTAAATAATCGTCAAGACCTACATAATCAGCTCCAGCTTCTTTAGCTTCCGCTTCTTTATCTGGAGTAACCAATGCTAATACTTTAACGTCTTTACCTGTTCCGTGAGGTAATGTAACCACACCTCTAACCATTTGATTCGCTTTTCTTGGATCTACACCCAAACGAACTGCGATATCAACAGACTCATCAAATTTTGCAGAAGCTATAACTTTAATTAATGCAGCTGCATCTTTTAAAGAGTATAGTTTGTTCTTTTCAATTTTTGAAGCAGCCTCTTTTTGCTTTTTTGTTAATTTTGCCATTTCTTTCTCTTAATTAAAAAGGAGCATCTCCTGATACAGTTATACCCATAGATCTAGCAGTTCCAGCGATCATGCTCATTGCAGATTCGATTGTGAATGCATTTAAATCTACCATTTTATCTTCAGCAATTGCTTTGATAACGTCCCAAGTAACGCTAGCTACTTTTTTACGATTTGGTTCACCTGATCCAGACTTTAGCTTTGCAGCTTCCAATAATTGGACAGCAGCTGGAGGAGTCTTAACAACAAAATCAAATGATTTGTCTTTATACACAGTAATTTGTACTGGGCATATTTTGCCAGGTTTATCTTGTGTTCTAGCATTGAACTGCTTACAGAACTCCATGATATTAACCCCAGCAGCTCCTAAAGCAGGTCCAACCGGTGGCGACGGATTCGCAGCACCTCCCTTAACTTGTAGTTTAACTACCTTACTAATTTCTTTAGCCATTTTTTAAAAAATTTAACACCTTAATCATTGGAAGCGATTACGGTGGTTATTATAGATGTAACAAAAATTATACTTTTTCAACTTGCATAAAGCTCAATTCTAATGGAGTTTTTCTTCCGAAAATTTTCACCATTACTTCAAGTTTACGCTTTTCTTCATTGATTTTTTCAACTGTTCCGTTGAAGCCATTAAAAGGACCATCGATCACTTTTACAGTTTCACCTAAGTTGAAAGGAATAGCACGGGTATCTGTATTTACAGCTAACTCATCTACTTTACCTAACATTCTATTTACTTCAGAAAGTCTCAAAGGAACAGGTTCTCCTCCTTTGATCTCACCTAAAAATCCAATTACACTAGTAATAGACTTAATAATATGAGGTATCTCACCAACCAAGTTGGCTTCGATCATAACATATCCAGGGAAATAAACTTTATCCTTAGACATTTTCTTTCCTTCTTTTACAGTAACTACTTTTTCTGTAGGCACTAAAACTTGGGAAACATAATCACCCATACCTAATCTGGCAATCTCAGTTTCGATATAAGCTTTGACTTTATTTTCTTGTCCGCTTACAGCTCTTACTACGTACCATTTTTTCACATTATTATCTGCCATCACAAAAAAATTATCCTTTTAACCAGTTAAAAAATCCAGCCAAAGCTTTTGCAAAAAATTCGTCTACTCCCCATGTTGCCAAAGCGAATAAAACCGAAAATACAGCCACAACAATTGTCAATTTTTGAACCTCAGCCCAAGCAGGCCAAGTAACATTTGACTTTAACTCTTCGAAAGCCTCTGATAAGTAATTCGTAACTTTTGTCATTTGATATATTTTTTATTGCACGGGCGGAGGGATTCGAACCCCCATCAACGGTTTTGGAGACCGCTATTCTACCCTTGAACTACGCCCGTAATTAAATTAAAAGCCAGTGATCTCAGTTAAGAAAATCAACTGGCTTTTTATAATTGTTTATAGGATTATCCTACGATTTCAGTTACCTGACCTGCACCTACAGTTCTACCACCTTCACGGATAGCAAAACGTAAACCTACGCTCATTGCGATTGGGCTTAATAAAGCAACATTGATAGTCAAGTTATCTCCTGGCATTACCATCTCTACTCCTTCTGGTAAAGTAATAACTCCTGTTACGTCAGTTGTACGTACGTAGAACTGTGGACGGTAGTTATTATGGAATGGAGTATGACGTCCACCTTCTTCTTTTTTCAAGATATAAACCTCAGCTTTGAAAGTAGCGTGTGGTTTTACTGATCCTGGCTTAATGATAACCATTCCTCTTTTGATAGATTCTTTATCAATACCTCTTAACAATAAACCTACGTTATCTCCAGCTTCTCCTCTGTCAAGGATTTTACGGAACATCTCAACTCCTGTAATAGTAGAAGTTAATTTATCAGCTCCCATACCAATGATTTCAACTGGATCTCCTGTATTAGCAATACCTGTTTCGATACGACCTGTAGCAACAGTTCCACGACCAGTAATTGTAAATACATCTTCAACCGGCATCAAGAATGGTTTAGCTACGTCACGCACTGGCTCTTCGATCCAAGCATCAACAGCTTCCATTAATTCAATGATTTTTGGTACCCAAGCAGGATCATTATTCAATCCTCCTAAAGCAGAACCTTGAACTACAGGACCATTATCTCCATCATATTCGTAGAAAGATAATAAATCTCTAATTTCCATTTCAACAAGCTCTAACAATTCAGCATCGTCAACCATATCCACTTTGTTCATGAAAACAACGATTCTTGGAATACCTACCTGACGACCTAAAAGGATGTGCTCACGAGTTTGTGGCATTGGACCATCTGTAGCAGCAACTACTAAGATAGCTCCATCCATTTGAGCAGCACCAGTAACCATGTTCTTTACGTAATCCGCGTGACCTGGACAGTCAACGTGAGCGTAGTGACGGTTAGCTGTTTCATACTCTACGTGTGATGTATTAATAGTAATACCTCTTTCTTTCTCCTCTGGAGCGTTATCGATTTGATCAAACGATTTTGCTTGACAGTAACCAGCATCAGACAATACTTTTGTAATTGCTGCAGTTAATGTAGTTTTTCCGTGATCCACGTGTCCAATTGTACCTATGTTTAAGTGCGGTTTGGAACGATTAAAATTCTCCTTTGCCATTTTACTTAATTTTTAATCTTAGTTATATATTAATTTTCAATTTCCTACTTACTTGAGCCAACTACGGGAATTGAACCCGTGACCTCTTCCTTACCAAGGAAGCACTCTACCTCTGAGCTAAGTCGGCAGAGAGTTCTGATTTAGATTGCATTTATAGATTTTAAATTTAAAATCTTCGCTCTGAATCTTAACTTCTTTTTGTGGGGAGAGCAGGATTCGAACCTGCGAAGTTCACACAGCAGATTTACAGTCTGCCCTCGTTGGCCGCTTGAGTATCTCCCCGGACAATCTTAGATTTCTGACTTAAGATTTTAGATTATTCTAAAACCAAATTAAGAACCTAAATTTGTTTTATTCCATAATTTTAAAGAACAAATTTCAAATCGCATTTGAAATATTTTAGAGCCGGCGGAGGGACTCGAACCCACGACCTGCTGATTACAAATCAGCTGCTCTAGCCAACTGAGCTACGCTGGCAATATCAATAAAAAAGTCCGCTATTTCTAACGGACTGCAAATGTAGCTATTTTATCTTTTAATCAAAACATTTTTTAAAAAAAATTTTCAATTATATGTGTGTTCTTATTTTTTCTTTCCTTTTTACCAATACACGCTCCAGAGATTCTGCAGAAAGCTCAATCGCTTCTTCGAATGTCTTGCATTGTTTTTTAACCAAAAAATCATCTCCCGGGACATTAACCTTAATCTCTACTGCCTTATTCTCCTTATCACTCGTTCTTTCGACTTTTAAAAAAATGTCAGCCGAAACAACACGATCGTAATATTTTTCTAATTTATCCATTCTTTCCTGAATAAAATCCACTAATTTTCTGTCAACAGTAAAGTTAACTGCATGAACATCTACCTTCATAATACAAATTTTAGGGTTAAACATTTAAGAATCATTATTTGTTTCTTGGATGTGCATCACTATACACCTTTTTAAGCTCTGCTAAACTATTATGAGTATAAACTTGTGTAGATGCCAAACTCGAATGTCCTAATAACTCTTTAACTGAATTTAAATCTGCTCCGTTATTTAATAAGTGAGTTGCAAAAGTATGCCTTAGCACATGCGGACTCTTTTTTACCTTTTCAGAGACTTTACTAAAGTATGAATTTATTAATCGATACACAAAAGATTCACTCAATTTTAACCCTTTTGCAGAAATAAAAAAATAATCCTCATCGACTATCTTCTCAACTAACGCTCTTTCTTGTAAATACAAATTAAACTGCTCTGTAATTATTGGCAAAACGGGAATAATACGTTCTTTATTACGCTTTCCTAAAACTTTAACCACACTTGAAGACAAATCGACATTGTGCTTCATTAAATGTATTAGCTCTGCCCTACGCATTCCTGTGGTATAAAAAAGATCTACAATAAGTTTATCCCTCACTTCCTCAAATCCGGAAGGTTCGCCAAATTGCTGCATCAAATCTGTTAATTCTTTTTCCGAAAATGGAATCTGAACAATTTTAGGAGTTTTTAACGCCTTATGCTTCAGCATTGGACTTACCTCTATTTGCTTTGTCTTTAAAAGAAACTTGTAAAAAGCTTTCAGGGAAGACATTTTTCTATTTACAGAAACATTAGAAATATCATCATCCACAAGTGAAACAATCCAACTCCTGATTTGATTATAATTTACCTGTTCGATATTCTCTTGCTCAAAGTGCTCCTTATTGAATGTTTCGAAAAATAAAATATCATTCAAATAAGCATTGACTGTATGTGGAGAATATTTTTTTTCTAATTGAAGATAATCGCGAAATGCTTCTTTATTTGATTTCATAGCAATACACACTTTTCATTTACACAAACCCATATTCTACTTATAAAGAATATTATTTATCTCAAAATTAAGCATAAAAAAACCGTTAGTATCAAAATCTTGATAACTAACGGTAATTATTTTTGAAAAGCTAATACTAACTCTCTAAACCATCTCTCATGTTTTGGATGTAAGCAGCTTTTTGAATTTGTGCTCTTTTGATAACAGAAGGCTTAATAAAAGCAGTACGTGCTCTTAACTGACGAACAGTTCCTGTTTTATCAAATTTTCTTTTATAGCGCTTTAATGCTCTATCGATATTTTCTCCGTCTTTAATTGGTATAATTAACATAATATTGACACCTCCTCTCGTTAAGGGTGCAAAAGTATATATTAATTATGAATTATGAGTTATGAATTATGAATTATTTTAAAAGAAAATAGAACATAGAAAAAAGAGAATAGATTTCCCCAAAAATCGATCCCTAGAAAAGAGCCAATAATAATACTCTTTATTCTTTATTCTTTATTCTTTATTCTTTATTCTTTATTCTTTATTCTTTATTCTTTATTCTTTATTCTTTTAGTAAATTTCTGGAAATAACTAACTTTTGAATTTCGGTAGTTCCTTCTCCTATGGTACATAATTTTGAATCACGATAGAATTTCTCTACAGGATAATCTTTTGTGTACCCGTAACCTCCATGAATTTGAACGGCTTCGTTTGCAATTTTCACACAGGCTTCTGAGGCATACATTTTTGCCATTGCACCTAGTGTCGTAACAGGTTTGTGCTGTTGTTTTAAGAATGCCGCTTTATGTAATAGTAATTCTGAAGCTTCGATCTCAGTTGCCATATCAGCCAATTTAAAGGAAATTCCCTGAAAACTACTAATAGGCTGCCCAAACTGATGTCTTTCTTTAGAGTATTTGAGCGCTGCTTCGTAAGCGCCTTTTGCGATTCCTAACGATAAAGCTCCGATCGAAATACGGCCTCCATCTAATATTTTCATGGCCTGAACAAAGCCCTGCCCTACTTCTCCCAATCTATTGGCATCAGGAACACGGCAACCATCAAAAACCAATTCTGCAGTTTCGCTGGCACGCATTCCTAATTTATTTTCTTTTTTTCCTGAAGTGAATCCTTTCGTTCCTTTCTCGAAAACAAAAGCGGTCATTCCTTTTGAATCTCCTTTTTCTCCGGTACGCACAATTACAACTGCAATATCTCCAGAGATTGCGTGCGTTATAAAGTTTTTAGCTCCGTTTATAATCCATTCATCTCCGTCCTTAACCGCTGTTGTATTCATTCCGCCGGCATCAGAACCTGTATTGTGCTCTGTTAATCCCCAGGCTCCTATGTATTCGGCGGTAGCCAGTTTTGGCAACCATTTTTTCTTTTGTTCTTCATTTCCAAAAGTCAAAATATGATTGGTACATAACGAATTGTGCGCCGCAACCGATAAACCAATTGAAGGATCTACTTTTGAAATTTCTTCTACAACTGTAATATATTCATGATAGCCTAATCCTGATCCTCCATATTCTTCTGGAACCAAAACTCCCATAAATCCCATTTCACCTAATTTTTTAAATAGGTCCACCGGAAAAATTTGAGCCTCATCCCATCCCATAATATTTGGTCTGATATTTTTTTCGGCAAAATCTTTTATAGATTGAGCAATCATCAATTGCGTTTCGTTATATTCAAAATTCATTGTAAGCTGATTTGTTTTAGAACTCCAAATATAAACTAATTATTTTTGCTTTTTCAACAGGAAAACCTTTAATTTTTGACAAATCCTCAATATTATTAATATTTCCGTTCATACTTCTATAAGTTACAATTTGTTTTGCAAGGGTATATTTAAAATAAGAGAACTGCGATAATTCTTTTAAAGACGCGTCGTTTATGGCTATTTTTTTTAATGAAGAAGGTATTACAACCTTAAAGTGGCTATTGAGTTCACTTATAACTTCTGGCGATAGCCCCCACACATCATTCATTTGCTCCATAGAAACAAAACATCCTAAAATTTCTTTTTGTTTGAGTATCCTTGCTGATAAAGCTTCGCCAATGCCATAAATTTTAACTAAATCTTCTTGTGTTGCCTGATTGATATCTAAAAGTACAATTTTTTCTTTTTTGAAATTTTCTTTTTTGAAATTCCCCTTCTGAACAAATTCTTTTTTCTCTGTTCTAAAATCAGCTTTCTTCTGAACCCAATCCGGAAATTTAAAAAGTGGAGCCATGCTACTTAATAAAGAGTCAGAAATTTTTGTTACATCCTGAAACTCTTTTGCTGAACTAACGTATTTGTTCTCTTTTCGAAAAGCCAACAAACGATCTATCTCCTGAACCGACATTCCTAATTTATATCCTTTATAGTCTGTAATGAAGTTTGGATTGAAAGAATATACTTTTGGTTTCTCACTGAATTTAGCAAGTTTCATAGAATCAATTTCTGTTTGTAAAGACATCCATTCTTCTTTTTCGGGAAAAGCTTTTTCAGGTAAAGTAAAATCGACAAAAAAATAAATGGCCTGTAAGATGATTATAAGCGTAAAAAGTAAAAAAATTCCTGTACGTTGCTGTTTTGTAAACCTAAAATATTTGGCAAATGGGGTAAAGTTCATTCCAAGTAAAATTATTCATTTCTAATAAATCCCGTAAATTAAGGAAAAAACAATAAATTTAACAAGACTTATACTAAAAATAATATTGTTTTTAAAATTGCATTTTTCATTACTAAAGTCCAATTAATTTAATGAATCTCAGCAGTTAAAGAATAATCAACGGATGTTTTGTCAAAAATTTTAATATTTTGTAACTTAAAAAGAGATAATTGTTTTTATTTTTTACAAAAAACGATACATTTGGAGCTTAATAACAATAAACCAATATTATAGTATGTCAATTTGGAAAACTAAACCACTTTCGGTATTGCTTGACGAAGCTTCCGAATCTGAAAAAGGCTTAAAAAGAACTCTATCTTCACGGTCACTCGTTGCACTTGGAGTTGGAGCCATTATTGGAGCCGGATTATTCTCGTTAACAGGAATTGCTGCAGCAGAACATGCAGGACCAGCAGTTACTCTTTCTTTTATTTTAGCAGCCGTTGGATGTGCTTTTGCCGGACTTTGTTATGCAGAATTTGCTTCTATGATTCCAGTTGCTGGTAGTGCATATACTTACTCTTATGCCACAATGGGAGAATTTATGGCCTGGATTATTGGTTGGGATTTAGTTTTAGAATACGCTTTGGGAGCCGCAACGGTTGGCGTTAGCTGGTCCCGCTACTTATTAGAATTATTAAACAAATATGGAATTCATCTCCCTCACGAATTTATATGTTCGCCCTGGGAAACTCTAAAACTTAGTGACGGTACAGTAATCGAAGGTGGTATTGTAAATTTACCTGCTATATTTATTGTCTCAATGTTATCTTTATTATTAATTAGAGGAACTAAAGAATCTGCATCATTAAATAACTTTTTAGTTGTTGTAAAAGTAGCAGTAGTAATTGTTTTCATTGTTTTAGGATGGAGCTTTATTGATACTGCAAATTATACGCCTTATATACCAGAAAACACAGGTGTTTTTGGTGAATTTGGCTGGTCAGGAATTGCTGCAGGAGCCGGAACTGTGTTTTTTGCCTTTATTGGTTTTGATGCTGTATCTACTGCTGCGCAGGAAGCTAAAAATCCGCAAAAAGGAATGCCAATTGGTATTTTAGGATCGTTGATTATCTGTACTTTATTATATGTATTTTTCGCTCACGTAATGACAGGTCTTGTTAATTACAGAGAATTTGCAGGAGATGCTAAACCAGCTGCAACTGCATTTGCAAAAACAGGTTATGACTTTTTACAAACAGGTCTAATAGTGGCTATTTTAGCCGGTTATACTTCTGTAATGTTAGTAATGCTTATGGGACAAAGCCGCGTGTTTTACACTATGAGTAAAGATGGTTTATTGCCTCCATTCTTCAGTTCTATTCATTCTAAATTTCGTACTCCGTGGAAAACTAACCTTTTCTTCCTGGTATTCGTAAGTTTATTTGCTGGTTTAGTTCCGGTAAGTGATTTAGGACATATGGTAAGTATTGGAACTTTACTGGCTTTTGTACTAGTTTGTATTGGTGTAATGGTAATGCGCAAGAAAATGCCAGATGCTCCAAGATCTTTCAGAACGCCTTTAGTACCATTTGTACCAATTGCAGGAATTATTATTTGTTTGGCTTTAATGTATTCATTACCTAACGAGAGCTGGATTAGACTTGTAGTATGGATGGCATTAGGAGTAGCAATCTATTTTATTTACGGTAAGAAAAACAGTAAATTAAACAATCCGGGGAAGTAATTTTCTAAACATAAATAAAAAAGGATCATAGAGTAAATTACTTTATGATCCTTTTTATGTTTTAAATATTTTATAAATCGAAAACCGAGGTACGTTTTGCACGAATTAAATCTTTGAGGCGAATCCAGAATGCCAAAGTAAGATAAACACCAAATCCTAAACCGGCCGTAACAAACGAAATATAGATAAAAAACAATCTCACACTCGTTACGCGCATACCCAATTTATCGGCCAATCTTGAAGAAACATGAAAACCATATTTTTCAAAAAAGAATTTAAGTTTTAAAATTGCTGACATAGTTAGATTTTATCCTTCGTCTTCGCTCAGGATGATATTAATATTTGCTAATAAAAACAAAAGTACAAAATTATCTCATTGAGACATTTTCTAATTCTCTAATTCTGCTTATTCTTCAGCAACTCCACTCCTAGAACACATTTTAGACATGCTTTTTGATTGCAATATTCATTTTTAAGTTCTAATAATGTTTGCGTTTCGAAAGCGTTTTTAGCAAAAACTCCAAAAGATTGAAACTTATCAATTATAGCATTTTTCTCAGGTGTAACTTCATTCATGAATGCTATTAATTCTTCGGCAATAGATTCGCCTCTTATATTGGCATACGCAAACTGAATTGGGATTATGGTATTGATAATGATCAAATCCATAAATGATTTCGATAAAGATTTCGGTTTTCTTAAACTTTCTTTATCAAACTGATAATGATTACTCCAATATACACTTGCCGAAACATTTAATAATTCATAGACACTTTTTACTGATTTTAGAACTGTTACTTTCGAAAATAAGTTTTGATGTTTGTGATACAAATTAGCCAATTGCGAAAGTCGGATCGTTGAAAATTATCCGGTCGGTGCTTAAAAAATTGTACTGAATCGATATGACGTTTTTCTAATTGGTATTTATTAAGTAAATAATAATATCGCAATTTTAAATCGGTAAAATAAATATCTTCTTTATCGTCATCCAGCAAGCCAGAAGTGCCTAAAAGTAATGCCTCGAGATTTTCAATTTCAAAGCTTTCTTTACGAACAATTGAAAAAGGAATAGATTTCGCTATTTGCAAAAAGGAATTACCGTTTGTATTTAAACCAAAATTCTTTGCCAGTAAAACGAACAAAACTCCTTCCCAATCCTGATTTGTTTCTTCTAATAAATCATAAATAAATTTCGATTTGCGCTCTAAGCGGTCAAAGAACAATCTTTCCTGACAATTTTTTATTATAAAATCGTCAATTTTCCCGATATCTTTTTCGCAAAATATCCAGGATTTGGGTATTACTAAGGAGTTATAATTGGATAAAATTTCTGAAGCAACATAATCTTTCAGGATTAAAACAGGAATCTCATTATTGTCTCTGCTAAATATTTCTGTATCATGTTCCCAAACTACGTGCAAAATTACATTTTCGTAGGCAGCATCTTTTTCATGACCATGAACATACCAATCAGAGGATTTTAAATGAATTTCGACATTGCCTGCCCATTTTTGGTTTCCTATGGTGATTTGGGCATTAAAAAAATCCGGTCCGGCAAGTTCTAAATAATCTCCGGTCTTAATAATCGTGATTTGTTCCTCCTGGGCAGTTTTCAAATTCAAAGTGTCGAACTTTTTGAATTTCCAGAGATAATGAAGAAAATCTTCTTTCATTTTAGACTTTTACTTTAATTGATAAAAAGTCTAAAATTAATTAAAATAATATTAATCTTACAAAAAAAACACCTCTTTTTTATCTCAACATATACAATTTAGCACAAGCTCTTGCATCAGATAACGCTTCGTGATGATTGAGCTGAATTTTCATTTCGCGACAGCAATCACTTAATTTAGTTGGTTTAAAGCCTTTTGATTTGTAGATCTTAACGGTACATTCCCACTTTTCGGCTATATTTAAATCTTCGTAAAGCAAACCATAAAGCGCCATCGATTTCATTAAAACATTGCGGTCAAAACTTTCGTTGTGTGCCACCACTACTCTGTTTTTCAATCTTTTTTCAATTTCAGGATAAACCTGTACAAAACTTTTTGCATTTACAGTGTCACGAGGATAAATTCCGTGTACACGAATCGTAAACGGATTATACTCATTTTTGGGAGGCTTAATCAAAGTAACAAACTCATCTACAATTATTCCGTTCTCTACAGTAACGATACCAACAGAGCACGGATGATGTCCTGTTGCAGTTTCAAAATCTATCGCGGTAAAAGTCATTTTCGAATATATTAAGCTAAAAAATCCATAAACCTAATTTCACAACTAGATTTATGGATTTATGAATTATTACAATTGTATTATTTTATAGATCCAATGATATCATATTTCGTAATAATATGATGATTACCATTTCCTAAATCAACCAAAACGGCATCATTTTCTTTGGTAAATAATTTAGAAACTTCCTCAATTGGTGTTCCTAATTTTACAATCGGGAAAGGTTTTCCCATTACTTCTTTAATTGGTTTTTCGGCTACGTTTTTATCTGCAACATAACTTCTAAATAAATCTGTTTCATCAACAGAACCAACAAAACCAGTAATATCTACAACAGGAATCTGCGAGATTTTGTATTTACGCATACGTTCGATCGCGTGAGAAACCAATTCTTCTGTACGAACCACGATTAATTCTTTATCAATATGATCTTTAATTACGTCTTCGGCCTTTGTAATGTTTTCTTCTAAGAAACCACGTTCGCGCATCCAGTCGTCATTAAACATTTTACCTACGTAGCGGCTTCCTGAATCATGAAACAATACCACAACCACATCTTCTGGCTTAAAATGCTCTTTAAGCTGTAAAAGTCCTTTTATACAAGCTCCGGCAGAATTACCAACAAAAATAGCTTCTTCAAGAGCAATTTTTCTGGTATAAACGGCTGCATCTTTATCGGTTACTTTTGTGAATCCGTCTATTAAAGAAAAGTCAACATTTTTAGGCAAAATATCTTCTCCGATCCCTTCTGTAATGTAAGAGTAAATTTCGTTTTCGTCAAAAATTCCGGTTTCATGGTATTTTTTAAAAACAGAACCGTAAGTATCGATTCCCCAAATTTTAATATTTGGATTTTTTTCTTTTAAGTATTTTCCAACACCTGAAATAGTTCCGCCTGTTCCTACTCCTACTACAAAATGCGTGATTTTTCCATCAGTCTGTTTCCAGATTTCGGGTCCGGTTTGTTCGTAATGCGCCAAAGAATTTGACATATTATCGTACTGATTTACATACCATGAATTTGGCGTTTCTTCAGCCAGACGTTTTGAAACAGAATAATAGGATCTTGGATCTGTTGGCTCAACATCTGTAGGGCAAACTACTACCTTGGCACCTACAGCGCGCAAAATATCCATTTTTTCTTTTGACTGCTTGTCTGATATTACACAAATTAGTTTATATCCTTTAATGATCGCTACGAGTGCCAATCCCATTCCCGTATTTCCAGAAGTTCCTTCAATGATAGTTCCTCCGGGTTTTAATCGGCCATCTGCCTCAGCATCTTCAACCATTTTTACGGCCATTCTGTCTTTTACAGAATTTCCAGGATTAAAAGTTTCGACTTTTGCCAATACTAAAGCATCAATTTCAGCAACAATTTTGTTGAGTTTTACTAATGGTGTATTACCAATTGTTTCTAAAATGTTATTTGAAAAGTCCATTTCTATTTAATTTAATATTGATTTTTAATATACTATAATCCTAATTTTATTGGAAGAAATTCCAAACTAAACCAAATCGAATAACAAAGTCACGATAAGGATTATTAGGTGCCGAATAATAGTCGCTTTTAGAAAAAAGTGCATTGATGTGCTCTGCCTTTACGTAGAATCGGGTTTGGCGAATTCTGGCATTTAAAAAAACATCAAATAACGGATAACCTCCAATTTCTTTTTCTTTCTGAACATAAAATTCTCCAACAACCGGGTTGTAACCATTTCCATAATACTTTGTAAAATAATTAAAAACGATTCCGGTTTGCATAAACAATGCTTTCTTAAAAAAGTGACCTGAATAATAAAATGTATTTCTTGTTACGAAATCAGGCACATTTAAAATTAAATCTGACTGATCTACTTTTTGATATAAAAGTGTGTTATCAAGGGCAAAAGGGCCAAATTTAAATTCACGGCTTGCTTTTATCTCCAGGTAATTTATCGCATTTCCGTATTGGGCCGGATTTATAATTTGTGTATTTACTGCAACCTGTGCTGCCGTAGAAACATCTGCAAAGTACAAATGATCATTTAAAACTGTATACTGAACCTCTGCATTTAACCAAGGCGTGCTAACAGCAGCACTAAGCGAATTGATTTTTTCGTTTTTAAAATTATTCGACCAGTTATACTGCACATAACTACTTTGATACAAATTGTAGTTATTATTTGGTAATTTGTTGATATTACGATATCTAAAATCAAACTGGATTTTATCATTAAAATCATATTTTAATTTAGCATCTAAATCAGAAAGAGACTGGTCTGTAATTGATCTTGAATATAAAAAACGCCCGTTCCATTTGTTTTTTTGATATTCAAATTGTCCTCCTACATTATTAATTTGCAGATACAAATTATCCGGAATAACAACTCCTGCAGCATTTACTAAGACTCTTCCGTATTTATAATTCGATCTGTAATCGTCAACAAAAAAATTGAATTTTCCTAAAAGAGAATTTTCATAAGCTACTCCTACCTTATTATACAGTCTTTCATAATGGGTCTGGTCGTTGATACCGCTTGTTACATATGATTCTCCAAATCGTTTTACTGATCTGGTACCAACAGCCGAAAGAACGGTTGCCTGATTGTATTCGAAAAATTTATTTTCGTAATTAAACTGGTGCGTTACATACAAATTATTATTCCCTTCGGTTGGATTTATTCTAAAAGCATGATCAAAAAACAAACGTCTGCCTTTTAAAAATGATTCAGCATCTGTAAGATACACTTGCAATCTTTGACGGTTTTTATAATCCGGATTATCACTTTCAAAATCTGCCGGAGTAGTAATTCCTCCGTTCTCTTCGTTCAAAACATCCTGATAAGTATAATGTGCATTAATCGCATATCTCCTGTCGGTTGTAGCGTAACTTGTTGTAAGTCTGAAATTCCCCGCACTTACCAATTGATTTATATAATCTCCTTCTGAACGTAAACCTCTGTATGCAATAGAAAAGTTGAGATTTTTTGAAGTATTTAATGTAATAAATGAATCTACGTTCTGACCTTTATTTATTGTGGTATTAAAAAACAATTCGGTCAGAGGTGTTGCTGCAGAATAATAATTGATTTGATCGGCCTGCATATAATTAAAGTGTTTTCCGTTAAAACCAATTTCCGGATAAGGAGAAAAACTAGTCAGGCTATATTGCAAAGTATTGTAAGTCTGTCCGATATTTGCAAAAGACAAAAGTCCGAAATCATCCTTACGAAGATTGTTTTGTTTATAAGCACCTTTTATGGTTAGCGAAGTGTCAACATATGTAGTATCATGCTCCAGAGTAATTATCTGATATTGATCTATTGTTGCAATTTTTGCCTTTTTCTTTTTTATAGTATCAGTTATACTTGAATATTTAGTATTCATATCTAAACTATTTTTAGAAGTAGTTTTTTCCTGAGAAAACAATAAAGTGGGTACAACTAATAGGTATAGAAAAAAGAATATTCTCATTTGATCGCTTTATATGGAATTATTTTGGCAAAATTTGTCTGGCAAAGGTAAAAGATAAAAACGTATAAATAAAAAAACACTTGAATTTATACGACTGCTTTGGCAAATAGTAAGAGAACGAATGTTTTTAAAGAAAATTTTATAATATTTGCGAATTAAAACAAAAAAAGAAATGCTTGAAAAAAATTTCTCAGGATTTAATTTAGAAACCGGAACCGACGAAGCTGGAAGAGGTTGTTTGGCTGGTCCGGTAACGGCTGCTGCAGTAATTTTACCGAATCATTTTGAGCATGAATTTTTAAACGACAGTAAACAATTGTCTGAAAAGATGAGAGTTTTTCTAAAACCAATCATCGAGCAGCATGCGCTTTGTTTTGCTGTTACGCATCTGCATCCCAACGAAATTGACGAGATTAATATCCTAAATGCTTCAATGAAAGGCATGCAGGAATGTATCCTGAAACTGCATCATATACCTGAATTTATTATTGTAGATGGTAATCGTTCTTTGAATGCCAAATTGGGTATGAAAAATACTTTTGGCAAACAATTTTCTTTAACTGAAATTGAATTACTAAAATCGATTCCCAACCAAAGCATTATAAAAGGTGATGGTAAATTTTTAAGTATTGCCGCGGCTTCTGTCCTGGCCAAAACGTATCGCGATGAATACATGGATCAGATTCATGAAGAATTCCCGATGTACAACTGGAAACAAAACAAAGGTTATCCTACCAAAGAACATAGGGAAGCCATAAAAAAATATGGCACTACAAAATATCACAGAATGAGTTTTAGGCTTTTGCCGGATCAACTCGAATTGAATTTTGAATAACAATAAAAAAGACTTATCGCAATTGATAAGTCTTTTTTTGTTATTGATAGATTTAGATTTCTATTATTTTTTACTTTTCAGAAATTCTGCAAATAGCTTGGTATCAAAATAAAAAGGTCTGATGTCCGTAATTTTTCCATTTTTCAAATCAAAATGTTCCGAGATTGGTACCGAAAGTGTTTTACCTGATTTTTTTGCTTTCGCCTTTATGGTAAAATAAATAATTACTTCGTTTTTTGTAGCATCGCTAAAATAAACAGGCTCTTTTTCTATTTCTACATCAAAAAATTCAGCTGATTTTGCATACATTTTTACCCATTCATTAAAACCTGTAAATTTCCCTCCGTAAGGCAATCCTTCAGCCTGATTATAAACTGCACCTTCTTCTATTAAATGTGCCATTGCAGTAAAATCCCTGGTTTTAAAAACACTTTCGTAATATTGAGCAACAATTTTAAAATTATCTGCTTCAAGATTATTCAAAATCTCTGCCTCAGACAAAGTAGCTTCCGGATTCCAAAAACCAATAATCTTACTTACCTGACCTTTTCCGTTAAGTCGGGCAAAATCACGTCCGGCCATTATAAGTTTATTTTTTGCATCTAAAATTTTCCAATCCCAACTTACGTAATTGTCTTTTACCACTTTTGGACCAGACTTAAATACAGCATCGGGAAACTTTTTATAAAATTCATTTATAACATTGTTTAGAGCCGCTGTTCCTTTTATAGAGGCAGAAGGGTCTTCAAAGGTACTTTCCTCCAGCCAAATGGTTTTAATTATTTTTAACCTTGCCTCACTTTTACGTTCTGACCAGGCTTTTTCATACACTTCGATTGGATTTAGTTTATCTTTCTTTTGAGCAGATAGCCCATTAATCATAAAAATAAAACAGATAAAGTAGATTTTTCTCATAAGTCAGTAAGTTAGATTCGACAAAGCTTTTACTATAAAGTACGCAACCAAATTTAGGATAAAAAACCCATACTACTACTACCCTCACATAATTTACCGACCATTCAAAATCTCGACGATTAAAGGCTCTTTTTTATGGTTTTTACAATTATTTTTAATATTAAATCATTTTTTTATCCAAAACTGATTCTTTACCGATAAACTTGAAAATAGTTTGGATCTGACTTTCCCAATCCGAAATATTATCTGCGGAAGCTCTGTCTGCCTTATCAAAATAAAAATGCTGTTGAATTTCTAATCCTGAATAGGTAAAAATCCCGGTATCTGAGGTTAATATCAAAGCTTTATCCATTCCCATTGCTTCATATTCTGCATTTGATTTTCCGTGCGAATTGATAATGATTGTTTTCTTTCCAGTCAGTAAACCTTTTTGAACACCCTGATCGTATCGGTAAGCAAATCCGTAACTAAAAACACGATCAATATAACCTTTCATAATTGCCGGCATTCCTGTCCACCAAATTGGGTAAATAAAAATAATACGATCTGCCCATGTTATAAAGTCTTGTTCTGTTTTAACATCATCAGCAACCGTTCCCATTCTTTGCCCATTCATATCGTCTAAAGAAAGTACAGGATTAAAATTGATCTCATTCAAATCTCGAACAGCAATTTCTTCTCCGGATTCCTGAAGGCTTTCGAGTACAGTTTGTTTGAAGAAATGATTTAAACTTCCTGAATTGGGATGCGCATAAACAATTAAATTTTTCATGTTTTCTGTTTTTAAAGATTAACATGGCAAATGTAGAACGCAAGGTTTGAGTACAATTGTAAGAAAACGAAATCTGATTTATCCTGACTTTGAGCTGCAGATATCGTTTTGAAATTTCAGGAATTTTGTGGGCGAAATATTCATATAATATTTAAAGTCATGAATGAGCTGACTTTGATCGTAATAACCGCATTGGTCAACAATCGTTAGCCAATCTGTTTTTGACTCGTTTATTATATTTTCCTGAATTTGATTTACTGCTTTTAAAAACCTTTCATACCGATTGGCTTCTTTTATAGTGTAACCAAAAAATTTCTTTTGATTGAGCTGAATATTTCTTTCGGTTTGATTGATCTGCGAAGCAATTGCTTTTATGGGATTCAGATTTTGGTTTTGAAAATCGGTTAAAAGCGTTGTTATCTCCTTTTGTTCCCTTAAATAAGGTTTACAGAAATCTAAAATATAATTGACACGGTCTTTTGTGTCAGAAAGTTTTTGAAGTTCTTCCCACAAAAGAGTAAAGCAATTTTCATCAATTAAATCATCGGGATGAATGGGCAAAGAATCAAACATTGCATTGCCAAAGAATCTGTAAAAAGCATCTTCTTTGAAATTGGCTACCAAAATCTCTGAATTAGGCTCTAAAGTATAATCGAAAGCTTGTTTTATAGGGCCAAGAACCATACATTTTTCAACTTCTAAAAAAGTATTCTGCTGCGATTTTAAAAATGATTTTGTTCCAAAGTTAAAAACCAAAATGGTTTGAAAACTTGGCAATAAGGTTTTTGTTATGGGAAATGCCGTTTTATTTTCGGCAAAGTAAAAATGAGAAAAAACAGTTTCAAATGCTGAAGGAACGGCAATTCGATAATTGTTATTTTCTTCAGCATTTTTCATACTATTTATATTTAAAAGACTAGTTGGGTGTAATTATTAACACAGAGAACACAAAGTTTTTCACCCTTAAAATTTTGTAAAAACACAAAGAGCACAAAGCTTTGCGAACTTGTTTTTTTTTTAAATAAAACTTCACTAAAAACTCTTTCTAAACTTTGTGAAACCTTTGCGGACTTTGTGGTTAAATCTTATGCTACATTATTCTTACTAGTTAAGTAAAAAAAATTTATTTCTCTTGTATACTCAGACCTATAAATCTATTCAATTAAAAGTTCATCAAACGAATTCTGCCTCAAACAAATGGGTCAAATGTTTTACGATTTTAGCCTTTACTTCGGCTTCATCGACTTTTTCTACGCCAAGTTCTACTTGTAGAGAAGTAACGCCTTTACCGCGAATACCACACGGAATAATGTTGTCAAAATATCCTAAATCAACATTTACATTTAGCGCAAATCCGTGCATGGTTACCCATCGTGAAGCGCGTACGCCAAGCGCACAAATCTTGCGTGCAAACGGAGTTCCTGCATCGAGCCAAACTCCAGTTTCGCCTTCGCTTCTTCCGCATTTTAAGCCGTATTCTTCTAAAGTCAGGATTATAGCTTCTTCCAGAAAACGTAAGTATTTATGAATATCTGTAAAGAAATTTTCTAAATCTAATATCGGATAACCTACAATTTGTCCCGGGCCGTGATAGGTAATGTCGCCGCCACGATTGATTTTATAAAAAGTAGCTCCTTTGGCTTCGAGCTGTTTTTCGTTTAATAAAAGATTTTCAAGATCTCCGCTTTTACCCAAAGTATACACATGCGGATGTTCTACAAAAAGTAAATAATTGGGCGTTGGCAAATCGAGTTCTTCTCTTCGGTTTTTGATTTTTAAGTCGACTATGTCTTTAAAAATTTCTTCCTGATATTCCCAGGTCGATTTATAGTCTTTACTTCCTAAATCCTGAAGTTGAATTTTTTTATTCATTTTAATTATTTTTCAAACTCTACATCAAAGTTAAGTTTGTCAGGATTCTCCATATAATCCGTAAAAGGGTATTGAATTGTAATTGATTTTCGATCCTCGCTGAATAAAGCATTTGGGTTCGATACTTTTTTTATTTTCTTAGGAAAATGGTATTTTATAATATAGTTTGAAGATGCAAAAATCATTTTAGACATATCTGCCGTAGAATCTTTTGCTTTTTCAGCCACTTTTTGTTTATCGATAACAGCTTTACGGGTGAATTTCTTTCCGTCGTAGGTATAACTTAATTTACTGTTATTATCTCCTAAGCCTTTCCCAAAAGGTGTCGCAGCACTTGCTCCGCCTTCTAATCTTTGAAGCGCACTTAGCGATTGCAATGCATCCTGCAACTCATTTACGTTTTTAAAATCAGTTGAAATGGTCATTAAAAACTCTTTTTTCTCGCTATTCATTTTGGTGTTTACTACAAAATTTTCGAGTTTTTTAAGTTCTTTCTGGGCTTCCGGAGACAGTTTTGCAATACTGTCTTTTTTTTCTTCAAACAATTGCTTGAAGGTAAAAGTAGAATCTATATTCTTTTTGGTATCAGGTCCAAGCTGGTCACCAGCCATCGCCATCAAAGACGAACCATCCATATCTACAGAAAACTTTCCGGTTCCGTTATCGTTTACATATATATTTTCGGTTAAGGTGCAGCTCGTTAATGTCGCTAATACAAAACAAAAACTAAGTAACTTGTATAATTTCATAATGGCTAATTTTTTATCAAAGATACGAAGACTATTTTATTTTTTAAGATTCTAAGAAACTAAGGTTCTAAGATCCTAAGACGACACTATTCAAGGTCTTTTTGCTCTAAGACCACTTCCAGATTCGTTATTTCAGGATTTTGCAAACAATCTGAAAGTTGAAATTCTAATGTCATTGTTTTTTTATCGGCACTGATAACTGCTTTTTCGTTTGAAACCGATTTTATTTCTCTTGGAAAATGATATTTTAAAGTATACGACTGCGCTAATTTATACTTAGCATACATTTTTTTTCTTTCTTCCAGCATTTTTTTGTCCTTGTCAAACTTTTGCTGATCAACAATTACAAGATTTCTTTTGAAAGTAAATCCATCGAAAGTATATTTTATTCTAAAGGATTCTTTTGAAACCGGATAATTTTCTTTTAAAGAACTTGCCAAACTAATACTCTCGTAAAGATTAGGTATTTCTTCTATTTTTTTAAAGTCAGAAGAAATTATATTAAAATTTTCCATTTGAACGGGATCTACTTTAATATGCATTCTTACGTTGGCATGTTCCTGAAACAATGCCTGGTCTGATTTACTAAATTTTACAAACGTTGCTGCATACTTTGTTATATAATCCTGAAAAACGAATATTGTATCTGTAAATTTCTCAGAATCAGAATAAGGACGTCCTAATTGCAAATAACTATTTTCGTCGCGTAATTGAAAAATTTCAATAGTTCCGCTTCCGTCTGGGTTTATTTTTATAGTTTCTGTGATTTGACAGCTTGAGACTAAAATTAAGAGTAGAAAGGCTTTTATGATTTTCATTTTCTTGCAAGGTTCTGAGGTTCTGAGTTGCTAAGATACTGAGGTTTTTTTGTTTGTCATTGCGAGGAAGGAAGCAATCTCATTTTGATTGTCTATTTTCTTTTTTACCTCAATTTGATTTAGATCGTGTGATTGCTTCGTTCCTCGCAATGACAAACACCCCAACTCAAACGTCTTTTAAAAACTGAAATTTCTAATTTAGCCCCGATAGAAGCGGTATCCTTTTTTGCTTTTTCGGCAAAAAAGATACAAGTGAATAGCGGGACAAAAGGTCTTTGAAATGCATTAAATTACTGCTTCAAAAAATCTAAAACCTGCATTCTGAAATCTACATTCTTTTCTTTATCTTTGCGCACTTAAAAAAGAGCACAAAATGGCATTATCAGAACAAGAAATCATCCGAAGAGAAAAACTTCAAAACTTACGCAACTTAGGAATCAATCCTTATCCGGCTAATCTTTTTCCTGTAAATCATACTTCCAAGCAGGTGAAGGAATCTTTTGAAGAGGGTAAGAAGGTGATCGTTGCCGGACGTTTAATGAGTGTTAGAGATCAGGGGAAAGCTTGTTTTGCTGAATTGCAGGATAGCGAAGGTCGTATACAATTGTATGTGAATCGCGATGTTTTGTGTGAAGGTGATGATAAAACTTTATATAATACGGTATTTAAAAAACTAACTGATTTAGGTGACTTTATTGGTGTTGAAGGTGAATTGTTTACTACAAAAGTAAGCGCGCAATGTATTCGTGTTGACGGATTTACTTTCTTGAGCAAAACTTTACGTCCGTTGCCTTTGCCAAAAGTAGATGAAGAAGGAAACGTACACGATGCCTTTAATGATCCTGAATTACGTTACAGAATGCGTTATGTAGATTTAACTGTGAATCCGCAGGTTAAAGAAAACTTTATCAAACGTACAAAGTTGTATACTGCAATGCGTGGTTATTTTAACGATGCAGGATATCTTGAAGTTGAAACTCCGGTTTTACAATCGATTCCTGGTGGAGCTGCGGCGAGACCTTTTATCACGCACCATAATTCGCTTGACATTCCGCTTTATATGCGTATTGCAAACGAATTGTATTTGAAAAGATTAATTGTTGGTGGATTTGATGGTGTTTATGAATTCTCGAAAAACTTTAGAAATGAAGGTATGGACAGAACGCATAATCCTGAATTTACCGCTATGGAAATATATGTAGCCTACAAAGACTACAACTGGATGATGGAATTTGCTGAAGGTTTGCTTGAGCATTGTGCCATCGCTGTAAACGGAACCAGCGAAGTTACTTTTGGTGAACACCAAATTAACTTTAAAGCGCCGTATGCTCGTGTTACAATGACAGATTCTATCAAACATTTTACCGGTTTTGATATCTCTGGAAAAAGCGAAGAAGAATTGTTCGAAGCTGCCAGAGGAATGGGAATTGATGTTGATAAAACAATGGGGAAAGGAAAATTGATTGATGAGATTTTTGGCGCTAAATGCGAAGGGAATTATATTCAGCCGACTTTTATTACTGATTATCCTAAAGAAATGTCGCCTCTTTGTAAAGAGCACCGTGACAATCCTGAACTTACTGAGCGTTTTGAATTGATGGTTTGTGGTAAAGAAATCGCAAACGCATATTCTGAACTAAATGACCCAATTGATCAGCGTGAGCGTTTTGAAGACCAAATGCGTTTGGCTGAAAAAGGTGATGATGAAGCAAACGGTGTTATTGACGAAGATTTCTTAAGAGCTTTAGAATACGGTATGCCGCCAACATCCGGAATGGGAATTGGTATGGACCGTTTGATTATGTACTTAACAAACAACGCATCGATTCAGGAAGTTTTATTGTTCCCACAAATGCGTCCGGAGAAAAAACAAGCTCAAATTGAATTGTCTGATGAAGAAAAATTCATCGTAGATTTATTGAAAGGAAATGAAAACAAAATGGATCTTCAGCAACTAAAAATTACTGCTAATTTAAGCGGTAAAAAATGGGATGCTTCTATGAAAAACTTATCTAAACACGGTTTGACTAAAGTTGTTGTTGATGGTGAGTTTAAATTTGTGGAATTGGTGGAGTAGATTTGTCTTATGTTAATATAAATACAACCCGGTAAGCCTAAAACTTATCGGGTTTTTCATTTTATTTACTTAAATTTGATTTATAAAACATATAATTATGGGAGCTTTGGAGATAAAATTAGAGATATTCGATAAACTAAAAAATATTGAAGATTTAAGTTTACTTGAAAAGATTAGAAATCTCTTAAAAAATGCAGATACTTCCCAAGTTTATCAATTTGAACAATATGAATTGGATATGCTAAAGGAAAGCGAAGAGGACATAAAATACGGAAGAACTATTTCTCAGGAAGATTTAGATAAAGAAGATTTAGAATGGCTATCGAAATAATCTGGACGAAAACTGCAGTTTTACAAAGAAGAAAAATATTAGAATATTGGAATAAAAGAAATAAGTCAATGGCTTATTCCAAAAAACTAATATCTGAAATCGCTCAAAGAATTCAATTTCTAGTTAAAAATCCTGAAATCTATATTAAAACTGAATTTCCAGATATTCGTACCTCAACATTAGGACATTACAACATCTTTTATAAAATAACTAATAATGAATTAATTATCATCGCATTTTGGGATAATCGTCGAAATCCTAAAACACTTTCTAAAATATTAAAAAGATAATTATCATAAACCCTACAGGTTCTAAAAACCTGTAGGGTTTATTATTTAAAAACATTCGTACATTAAAACGAATACTTCTCTAATTTCTTTCCCTGAATATCTAAAACCTTGGTATTTTCTTTAGGAGTTTCACCTTTCCAAATTTCCTGAACGGATGGGTTTGACGGGTATTTGCCGTTTTTCATTTTTATGAGATGAAATTTTCCACCGGTTTCGAATATAAGATCGTAAAATTTTTCAGATGCTGAAGTGGTAACGAGAATCGGGAAATCGGTTACGGTGAACTTATTGATTACACTTCCATCATTATTTAGGATGTAACCGGAACAACCTCCGCTTCCGCAGAAATAAGGATTAGAGAAACCAACGAAATATTCGTCTTTTTTATCGTTATTCAAATCGAAAGCTTCGTAGTAAAAAAATCTGTCTTCTTTTGTCATTGCCGGAAGATCTGCCTTTAATAGAATATTCAATTGCTTACGAATCAATTCGACTGCTTTATCATCTTTTGCAGGAGCATCGCTTACATCTGCCGTTCCCGCAACGGTTTTTGATAAGGTATCTTCGGCAATTGTTTTGATGATACTTTTTGAGTCGGTTTTATCTTTGTTTTGGCATGACATCATTCCCAGAATCATAACTGCCACTAAAAGTTTATTTTTCATAATTTTTCTTTTTAAAGTTTAAGATTCTTTTAAACCAGCAAAGCTGCTTTATTTTCAATATCATTATGGGTTAGCAAAGATTTTATATTACTGAAAGTAACCAAAGCAATCTGAGTTAAAGCTTCGTTGGTAAAAAAGGCCTGATGCGCCGTAACCAAAACATTAGGAAAACTCATTAAACGCTGAATCGCATCGTCCTGAATAATATCTGCAGAAAGATCTCTAAAGAATAGTTTTTCTTCCTGCTCGTAAACATCGATTCCAAGATATCCAATTTTACCCTCTTTTAAACCTTCAATAACACAAGCTGTTTCTATTAATCCGCCACGACTTGTATTGATAATCATAACGCTATCTTTCATTTCATCGATAGACTTCTTATTAATGATGTGCTTAGTTTGCTCGTTTAAAGGGCAATGTAAAGAAATAATGTCGCTCGATTTAAAGATTTCTTCAAGAGAAACAAATTTAACTCCGTCTTTTATCATTTCATCATTGGTGACAATATCATACGCGAGCACTTTGCATCCAAAACCTAAAGCAATTTTTGCAAAAGCTTTTCCGATATTTCCGGTCCCAATAATTCCGATTGTTTTTCCGAATAAATCAAAACCTAATAATCCGTTTAGGGAAAAGTTTTGTTCACGAACTCTATTGTAGGCTTTATGTGTTTTTCTGTTTAAAGTCAGAATCATCGCAATCGCATGTTCTGCAACTGCCTGAGGCGAATATGCCGGAACGCGACATACTTTTATATTGTATTTTTTAGCGGCTTCTAAATCGACATTATTAAAACCTGCACAACGCAATGCAATGATTTTTACACCTTTTTCTGCCAATTGTTTAATCACGGCTTCATTGACAATATCGTTTACAAAAACACAAACTATAGTAGCTTTTTCGATCAAAATTACCGTTTGAGGATTTAGTTGGGTTTCGAAAAAATCCAATTCAAAACCAAAATCTTCATTGTACTTATTAAAGAAAGATTTATCATAAGGCTGTGTCGAAAAAAAGGCAATTTTAGTATCATTTGATGTGGCATCTAAACTCATAATCGTTTGTTTTTGGTTTTAACTTCTGGTATTACTAAAGTAAGCAATTAATTCCGAAGTAATTTTCTGATCATGAAAAATCATCTTATTTTGGATATTCTTTACCATGCGCTATAATAATTCCGTCTTTTGGATGCAGACAAGAAACATCATAATCTAAACTCGTCAATATTTTTAAACCATCAATAGGCTCTACTTTGTTTTGACCATTCCAGCCCATTTTTAAACCATATAAAATAAATTCTCTAATATATTTAGGTCTGTTTAAATTGACAACTTCCTCATCTTTTGTAGATAATTTGCTCAATTTTACACCCGTACTTAAAGGATTTCCTGCATATGCATCTTCCCATGTAATAAAATTAATTTGCAATGGAGTTTGCTTATAATTTTCTAAGAATACCGTTATTTTGAATGTTGCTATCTCTGTACTACCTCCAAATCCTGTGACGGATTTATACAGATATACATTTTCTTCGACAGTAATTTTTCTTAATGCCATCAGTTATTATATTCTAAATTTTAAATGATCTGTACTAAAAAGCAAACCAATACCGCTGTAAGGATCTTTTTTCAAATCATAAAAATTATTGACTCCTGACAAATCCTGATATAAATCTGAAATTATCGAAGATTGCTGAAACCCATCTATTGTATGGTTTATAATAGTATCTGCCAAACATGTCAATTCTTTCGTAGCGTTTGTAACTCCTATATTATTTCCGGTTTCCCAATCCCAAATAATCCAATCCCAGTTGTGTTTTATATGAACGCAATCCATCCATAAATAAGAGAGATTCTTAATTTTTACCTTCCCTAATTCTTTTGTTTTCCAATATTCAACACTTTCAATTATAGCGTTAATGGTGTCATGCATTTTATCATAAACAAAATCAGGATTTGAAATTTGAATGATTTCTAAAGCATCTGCAATCTTCGTATTAATCGTTTTCAACTCCTTTTCGTTGGGATTTCTTAAAAAAGCAAACTCGATATCTTGTCTTTCGAAAACAGTTCCTGGTGATTTTTTCAGCATTTCTGCCGGAATAAATGTTGTATTAGAATTTTCATCTAAAAACTCTTCTTTAGGATCAAAAGAAAAATTTTGCTCTTCATAAAAACCAGAAATATATCTTTCTTCAATTTCTTTTATTAATGGATAACTTTCATAATTGATGTCTTTTTTTATGTCTTCTTCGCTTTTGAATTTACAGAAATAATCCGGCTGCAACATCCAATACAAACAAAGCGCTGTTCCTTTATCCAGATGTTTTTGTTTGCTGATCCATAGAAAAGGCTCGATTCCGTCATCATAATTCCAATGCTGTACAAATTGATGCAATTCGGCAGCATTTAATTTTTGATACGACATTTCTCCGTTTACAGCTTTAAGAACTCGGTTTTTATTTTTCTTATTAAATAATTCTTTCATATTGTATTCTGGTAATTGTATTTTGAAATTTTTAATACACTAACAAATTTAAAACCTATTCGTGTAAAATAGCATATCCTGGATCATTAAAGTAATTAAAAAACCATTGCAAATCAGGATACAATATTGCTAATCGCTTTTTCGTTTGTTAAATTAACTACAATTCTGATTATCAGATTAAACCTATTCAATTTGATAAAGTCTAATTACTATAACAATTAAAAAACGTACATCATGAAAAAATTATTTATCGCAGCTTTACTATTCGTTGGAGTAGTAAGTTTTGCACAAGAAGCAGATCAGGCACCTAATCGTGAACCAAGAGAAAGACTAACTCCGGAACAACGTAATGAGAAACAGTTAAAAAAAATAACTACCGAATTAAATTTAGATGCGAATCAGCAAGCTCAGGTAAAACAACTTTTAGCGGATCGAAGTGCTAAAGCCGAAAAATTAAGAGCAGAACGAAAAGATCGAAAAGAAAAACCTACTGCAGCAGAAAGAGAAGCTTTTAAAAATGAATTAAAAGCTGAAAAAGACGCAAATGATGCAAAAATGAAAGCGATCCTAAATGCAGACCAATACAAAAAATGGACTTCTATTCAGGAAGAAAAAAGAGATAAGGCAAAAGAAAAAATGAAAGAATACCAAAAAGAAAACAACTAATAACGGTTACAAAAAGAGGCTTGAATGGCCTCTTTTTTATTTTAAATACTATTTTATGCTTTCATTAATAGTTTCTGTTAATTAAAAGACAAATCTTACAATCTGATTAAACCTAGCAAACTTCTTGAAGTCTAATCGATATAAACCTTTTAAAAAAAACGAATTATGAAAAAATTATTTATCGCAGCTTTATTGTTCGTTGGAATGGTAAGTTTTGCACAAGACATCAATCAGAAAGCTACACGTGATCAAAGAGAAAAATTAACTCCGGAACAACGTAATGAGAAACATTTGCAAAAACTAACTTCTGAATTGAATTTAGATACAAAACAACAAGCGCAAGTAAAACAATTATTAGCCGAAAGATCTGCTAAAGGAGAAAAGTTTAGAGAGGCCAATAAAGATCGCAAAACAAAACCAACTGCGACAGAAAGAGAAGCCTTTAAAAAGCAAATGGAAACTGAAAAAGCTGCAAACGATGCTAAAATGAAAGCTATTTTAAATGCGGATCAATACACAAAATGGACCGCTTTGAAAAAAGATCACAAAGGCAAAAGAGATCACAAAGGTCATAGAGATATGAAATCTCCGCAAGAACGTGATCAGGCACATTTGCAAAAATTAACAACTGAGTTAAACCTAAACGCAGATCAGCAAAAACAAGTTGGTCAACTTTTATCTGACAGAAGTACTAAAATGGAAATGCTGAAAAAAAGCCGTGGAGAAAACGCTGCAGCACCAACTGACGCAGAGAAAAAAGCCATGAAAAAACAAATGGAAGAAGATCACAAAGCGACTGATGCCAAAATGAAATCTATTTTGAATGCTGATCAATATAAAAAATGGACAGCGATTCAAAAAGAACACAAAGATAAAATGAAAGATCACAGAAAAGATAAAATGTAATTGAGATCAAAAAAAAAGAGGCTTTTATAGCCTCTTTTTTGATTTTATACATTTTTATTTCGGATTTAAAATCAAATCGATTCGCTTGATACAATCCTCATAATGGTATTTTGTTTCTGTATTTACGGGTCTTGATTTTGCTGCTAAAAGTGTAGTTTTTAATGCAGTTAATTCGCCGCGAACCAAAGCCCTTACATCAGATTGTGCTACATTAAAATAAATTGCAGATCTGTCTGTTGGTTTAATTTCTTCGGTCATTAATGCACCCATTCTATCAATATAACCTCTTTGCAAATTTCTTCTGTATATTGTTACATTCGCTGGCGTGGCCGCTTCTTTCCAGATTCCTTTTCGGGTATCTTTTAATAAATCCAAAGCTTTATACGTATCTGCACCCAGGATTTCATTATCTATTAATCGACCAATACGGCCAATACTCAATAAATTATTTAAATGTCGTACCTGCAAAGCTCTAAATCTTTCTGTGTAACCGGCAACATCTGTATTCTTTAAAGTAGTTAGGTTTACGATCCAGGTTGGCGAAGCAAAAGCATTGTTTTGTAGCCAGTTCATTGCCTCTATTTGTTTTGCTTTTGGAACCACTTCATAAATGTTTCCGGATTGATTTGGCTTTTTAGTATTTTCATAAACTCCGCCAACATTCGTTACAACGTGACCTATATATCGGCTCCAGACATCCAGCATTTCTTTATACAATTCATCTAAATCTCCGTAATTATTGGTCACATTGCTTGTCCATTCGTGTAAATGTGCTGCAACATATTCCAGATTTTTCATTCCGTACGAACTTGCTTTCATCGAATTATTCCCAATATCTTCTGTTTGCGAAGTTGGGTCAAAAGCACTGCTTTGTTTTCCAAACTTAAAAACAGGATTTCCTGCTTTCTCTAAAATCCATTTGTCTAAAACCGAAACTTCATCTTCAGGAGACTTAGCATTCGGAATTACTCTGTATCCCCAATTCAAAGCATAATGATCGTATGCTCCCATTTTACGAATAAATCGAATATTTTTATCACCTGGCTGAGCGATATAATTAAAACGGGCATAATCCATAATACTTGCCGAGATTCCGTTTTCTTGCGTAAAATCTCCATTTCTGTAACTCTCAACATCATAAGCACAACTTGCACCCATATTATGAGGAAATCCTAAAGCGTGACCTACTTCATGAGCAATTACCATTCGCATCATTTCTCCCATTTCTTCATCACTGGTTTGTAAAGTTCTGGCGGAAGGATTTGCTGCTCCGGTTTCGAGCAAGTAGCGGTTCCTGTACGAACGCAAATGATTGTGATACCAGATAACATCACTTTCGATAATTTCTCCGGTTCTTGGGTCAGACACACTTGGACCAACGGCATTGCGGGTTGTACTGGCTACATAACGAATTACCGAATAGCGAATATCTTCCGGACTAAAATCAGGATCTTCCTCTTTTGTTGGAGCATCTTTGGCAATAATGGCATTTTTAAAACCGGCTGTTTCAAAAGGTTTTTGCCATTCTTCAATTCCTTGTTTAATATATTTTTTTAATTTTTCAGGCGTTGCAGGATCTAAATAATAAACAATTGGTTTTATAGGTTCAACCAATTCTCCTCTGTTATAAGCTTCGGGATCTTTAGGTTCTAATCTCCAGCGGCGAATGTATGTTTTAAGGTCAGATTTTAACTCATTACTTCCGTAATCGTATTGACTTACAGTAAACCATCCTACTCTGGAATCTGCTAATCTTGGTTTCATTGGCACTTCGGGCAATAAAACCATTGATTGATTCATCTGAATACTAATCGACTCTGTACCTTCTAACATTGATGGTTTCGAAGCATTATAAGTCATATCCTGAATTACTTCGATATTCATCGGGAAACTTTTAATGGTATTGATAAAACTTCTGGAATCATCCAATCCTTTTACTTTGTATGTTTCGCGCATTTCCGGAGATATTCCGCTAATGGCTTTTACATCTGAACTGTAAAATTTAGTAACATCAATAACTGTGTTCGCTGAGTCTTTACTAAAAGCTACAATATCAAAAGCAAACAATGTTGGCTCATAATTATTTGATTTAACCGAAATACTAATTGGTAAAGTATCATTGGCAACTGCATTATAAGATTTTGATTTGATGAGAATTTTATCCTGAAAACGCTGCCAGACTATTAATTGTTCGTTAGTTTCAGAACCGGCGTTTACATATCCCCCACCTAAATTGGAAGGCAATTTTGAAAGTCTGCTTACCAAAAGCATGTCTTTATCTAAATACTTATTTGGAATCTCGAAGTAGTATTTTTTATCGACTTTATGAACGGTAAAAAGTCCAGGATCAGAAACAGCATCTTTAGTAATAACTTTACCATATTCTTTAATTGCAGATTCTGATTTTTTCTCTGGTGAGGCAACTGCAGACTCTCCTTTTTTAGTGTCTTTCTTTTTAGATTGTGCAAATTGTTTAGTAGAAAGCAGTATAAAAACTGTCATTGTAATTAAAATGAAAAATTTCTTCATTTATTGTAGATTTAGTATTTATTTGATAAACAAAAATAATTTTTATTCTAAATATATGCAGGAAAACATGCTTATTAACTTTTCATTAACTAATTAAAAAGCGATACTAAAAAAGGTTCAACTTTAATTAAAAAGCTGAACCTTAACTGAAAAATGTCTTTTAGTTTTTAAGATTTAAAATGTCTTTGAAACTTTATCGATCGCATTAATGGTAAAATCTAAATCTTCATACGTTAATGCATCTGTAATAAACCAGGTTTCATATGCAGATGGTGCAATGTATACACCTTCGTTTAACAAACCGTGAAAAAATTTCTTAAATGTATCGTTATCTCCCTTTGCAGCTGTTTGAAAATCAACCACAGGATTAGCATCAAAATGTACCGAAATCATAGAACCTACTCTATTGATGGTAAAAGCAACATTATTCGCTTTTAAAACTTTATCAATTCCTGCTTCCAGATAAGCTGTTTTTTCTTCTAAACGGGTAAAAATTTCACGATCATTATCTAAAGCTTGCAACATCGCTAATCCGGCCGCCATCGCTAACGGATTTCCTGATAATGTTCCTGCCTGATAAACCGGGCCAAGAGGTGCCAAATAATTCATGATTTCTTCGCGTGCTGCAAAAGCACCAACAGGTAAACCTCCACCAATTACTTTCCCGAAAGTTACAATATCAGCATTGATATTATACAATTCCTGAACGCCACCACGAGCCAAACGGAAACCTGTCATTACCTCATCAAAAATTAGTAAAATTCCGTTTGCTGTACACAATTCTCTTAATCCTTCTAAGAAACCTTTTTGAGGCGGAATACAACCCATATTTCCGGCAACGGCTTCGATAATAATGGCAGCTATTTCTCCTTTATTCGCTTCGATTAAGGTCTTTACATTCTCTAAATCATTATATTTTGCTAACAAAGTATCTTTTGCAGTTCCTGCTGTAACTCCAGGACTATTAGGCGAACCAAAAGTTACGGCACCACTTCCGGCCTGAATCAAAAATGAATCCGAATGTCCGTGGTAGCAACCTGCAAATTTGATGATTTTATCTCTTTTCGTAAATCCGCGAGCCAGACGAATCGCGCTCATACAAGCTTCTGTACCTGAATTTACAAATCTTATTTTATCAATATTCGGAACCATAGAAACCGCCAAGGCGGCAATTTGGGTTTCCAATTCAGTTGGCATTCCAAATGAAGTCCCCAACTTTGCTTTTTCAATCACAGCATCAACAACTGGCTGATATGCATGGCCTAAAACCATTGGTCCCCATGAGTTGATATAATCTATTAATTTGTTTCCGTCCTCATCATACAAATAAGCACCTTTGGCACTTTTTACAAAAATAGGAGTTCCCCCAACCGCTTTAAAGGCTCTAACTGGTGAATTTACTCCTCCCGGAATTACTTTTTCTGCTTCAGCAAAAAGCTGACTACTTCTTTTATATAACATTTTTATATTTTAGATTTTAGAGTTCTGATTTTAGATTATAAACTGCGAACTCTATTTTAAAATTTGAATTTTAGATTTTTGAATACTTTCAAACTGAGACTGAAAACCGACAATGAAAACTAAAAACTTATTTCACTTTCAATCGCTGCCCAATAGAAATTGCATTGTCTGAAAGATTATTTTTTTGCTTTAAATCATCAACCAATACGTTGAATTTTTTTGAAATAGAATACAAGGTATCTCCTTTTTGAACTTCGTATAAATTTGGATCGTTCGAATTTGAATTTGAAGAAACCGGTTTTGTCGAACTTTTAGTTGAAGCAGCAACTGTTTTACTTATTGGAACATAATTTCTTCCGGTAATCAAACAATCATATTGATGCAGATTGTAACGCTCAATATAACTGATTAATTTATCAGGATAATTAGGATCTGTAGCGTAACCTGCAGCTCTTAATCCTTTTGCCCAGGATTTATAATCGTCTTTTTCGTAAGTAAACAGCTTTTCATATCGCTTTTTCCCAACCAAAAACAAAGCATGATCTTTGTAAGAATCTGCTGCTTGCGGATATTTTCTAAAACATTCCTGAGCAGAATCATCGTCATGACGCACACTTTCGCCCAGCCACTCTTTATGACATTTAATTCCGAAATGATTATTAGCATCAACAGCCAAATCTCCTTTTCCTGCGCCAGATTCTAATATTCCCTGAGCTAAAATAATACTCGCCGGAATTCCGTACGTTTTCATGTTTCCCATTGCAATATCCTTGTATTGCAAAACATAATTATTGATTAAATCGCTGGTGACAACAGTTTTTGAAGTAGATTGAATAACCTCAGTTGTATTATTTGTCGAAGGGTAATTTTTAACTGTTGGTTTAACAGGAGTACTTCTTTTGGTTGCCGCTGTCCTAGTTTGAACTGCTGCAGCTTTTTTGGTCGTCGCGATGGCAGGCTTACTAGATGAGCAGCTTGCTAAAGCTAATATTACGAGAAGTAATACAATTTTTTTAATCATTGTTCTTGAGTATTGGTAATTTTTTCTGCTTCAACTTTATATTCATTCCGTCAATTCCCTGCAATCCGCCGGTGTGAAGGAGTAAAATTTTTGAATGGTCAGGAAAATAATTTTTGCTGATTAAATCTATAACGCCAAAAACCATCTTTCCTGTATAAATTGGATCTAAGGGCACTTTTGTTTCTTTCAAAAAAGCATTAATAAATTCAACTAATTCTAAATTTATCTTGCCATAACCTCCAAAATGATAGTCAGAAATTAAATTCCAGTTATCTTGTTTGGCAAAAATACGAATTTCATCGGTTAAAAAGTTACCTTTTAACGCCGGAAACCCTAAAATTTTCTGATTTGGCAACGCACTATTGATCAATCCGGAAATGGTACCGCCTGTACCAACTGCACAGCAAACGTAATTAAAGTTGGTATCTTCACCTGTTAAAATCTCTTCACAGCCTTTTACAGCGAGTTCATTTGTACCGCCTTCCGCTACCAAATAAAAATCGCCAAACTTCTCTTTTAGTTTTTCAATAAAGGAAATTTCCGTTTTGTACCTATATTCTTCCCGGGTTACAAATTCAAATTGCATTCCGTTTTCCTGAGCGAATTTTAGAGTTGGATTTTCTTCAATTTTATCAAAAAGTTCATCGCCGCGAATAACACCAATTGTTTTAAAACCCTGTTCCTTCCCCGCATAAGCCACCGCGGCAATGTGGTTCGAAAAAGCTCCGCCAAAAGTTAGCAATGTTGCTTTATTTTCGGCTTTCGCCTGAAGTAAATTGTATTTTAATTTTCTTAATTTATTCCCTGAAATAAAAGGATGGTTGAGATCATCTCTTTTTATAGTCAGCGAAATATGATTAGGAAAACTGATATGAATTTCCTGATTCAAAATCTATTTTATTTTAAAGTTATGTAATTCAAAAAACCAAAAAAAGATCGGTTTTTCAAATAATTTAAATCCGTTTCATTTGCATAAGCTTCTCTTTCAAAACTTATATTTCTATAAGCCAAATCTTTATTTTTATATTGCAGTAACCTGATGGCATATTCTAAAATATAAAAGATATAAAAAGGTAAAATCAATAATTCTAATTGTTGTCTCAAATGAATTTTTTCATGATTAACAAAAACAGGATTATCTTTATCAAAATCATATTTTAAAATTACAAACGGAAATACAGCCATTCCGCGATATCCTTTCGGAATTAAATATTTAGCAACAATTAGAAACATTCGCTGTAAAATTTATAAATTTGTAGATAAAAAATGTTCGATTTCATTAAAATCACAATCAAATTCGTTTATTTGATTTTAGAAAAGAAACATCAACCCTATGCAGATTTATGAAAGAGCAAAGTAATGAAAATAAACTAATCGAAGGCGAAGATTTTTACTATACGCCCGAAGGTTATAAATGTTTTACCGAAAAACACCATTTAAAACGTGGTTATTGCTGCAAAAGTGGTTGCCGTCATTGTCCGTATGGATTTGATAAAAAAACAGGGCGAATAAACAAACCGTTATAACATTACGCAATTATTTTAACACATAGAAACATAGCCAATAGAAATGTAAAAAGGCGTTTCACTTTATCAAAATACACATAGCTATGTCAAAGAAACTAGTTCTTTTTTGCAATCTTTTAAAGCATAAAAAATCTATATTTCTATGTGTTTAATTTTTTTACAAATTACCCAACAGATCAAAAAATAATACAAAATGAAGGTTTTTATAAATAAAAATATACCAGAAGCAGGCATTTTATTACTTCAGGAAAAAGGCATTAGCATTACCGTAAATCCAACAGAAAATGTATTGTCAAGAAATGAGTTTATAAAAATCTGTCAGGAAAATGATGTTTTACTAAACGTTGGAGCCAATAATCTGGACGAAGATTTTTTTCAGCAATGTCCTAATTTAAAAGGAATCGCTTTATTTTCTGTCGGATTTGATGCTGTCAATATTCCATCGGCTAATAAAAGAAAAATTCCTGTTGGCAACACGCCTGATGTTTTAAGCAGAGCCACTTCGGATATTGCTTTTTTATTGATGCAAAGCGTTGCCCGAAAATCATTTTACAATCACAAAAAAATTATAAACGGAAAATGGGAAGGCTTTAATGCTTTAGAAAATTTAGGACAGGAACTCTACGGCAAAACATTAGGAATATTTGGTTTGGGAAGAATTGGCTTTGAAATGGCTCAGAAATGTAAAGCTGCATTTGGAATGAAAATCATTTATCACAATCGTTCTCATAATGAAAATGCCGAAAAAGAACTTGATGCTCAATATGTAGATTTTGAAACTTTACTTTCGCAAAGTGATGTTTTGAGCGTTCATTCGAATTATAGCGAAGAAAACAATGAACTTTTCAATAAAGATACTTTTGCTAAAATGAAATCCAATGCTATTTTTATCAATACAGCAAGAGGAAAATTTCATAATGAAGATGATTTGTTTTATGCCCTGACAAATAATATTATCTGGGGCGCCGGACTTGACGTTACCAATCCGGAACCTATGAAAAAAGACAATCCGTTATTATCATTGCCAAATTGTTGTATTTTGCCGCATATTGGTTCTGCAACATATGAAGCCCGAAATGCAATGGCTGTTTGTGCCGCACAAAATATAATAGCGCTTTCTGAAAATAAAAAAATGCCGTTTTGTGTTAATGAGGAGGTTTATTTTTAGACTTCTTAGATGTTAGATTTTTAGACTTCTTAGACTATTAAATCTTTTCGTTGCCTATAAAATCAAACAATTTCTAAAATCTGAACTCTAAAATCTAAAATTATATATGGATATTCTCTTGCGAAAATTTAGGATTAAAATCCACAAATCGTATCACAGGTCGGATATTCGTTATCCCTAGTTTAATTAGAAAATGTGGCAATATGGAAATTAGATAATTTAAATAAATTCCAAATTTTAAATTCCAAATTCCAATTGCATCAATTAATATTCCGCTCCTCTGGAGCTTTTATGAAATGACGCATATTGTTTTCTATAAATATTACGCCTTTCCAAGGCTAGGAAAACTCCATTAGGAGTGGCATATTTATAGAATAAAACATTCTCGCAACTTTGAGTTCCAGCGGGGCGATATAATTAAGTATAATAATTTCAGATGTTGAATTTTACGTTTACAAAAATCTAAAATCAACAATCTAAAATTTAAAATTTGATCTCCAGCGGAACAACATAGTAAAAAAAACAAAAATTAATCTGTTGTTCATTTAACTAAAATACCTTAGCGTCTTAGAATCTTAGCAACTTAGCATCTCTAAAAAAAATGACTTTTCAAGAACAAATACAACAAGGAATTCCATCAATATTACCGCCAAAGGCAACTTACGATTTAGCGATTAACCACGCTCCAAAACGAAAAGAAATTCTTTCGGCCGAAGAAAAAAAACTGGCTTTAAAAAATGCATTGCGCTATTTTGAACCAAAACATCACGCTGAATTAATTGCTGAATTTTCAGAAGAATTAGAAAAGTACGGTCGTATATATATGTATCGTTTACGTCCTGATTATAAAATGTACGCAAGACCAATTGACGAATATCCAGGAAAATCATTGCAGGCAAAAGCGATTATGCACATGATTCAAAACAATCTGGATTACGCTGTGGCGCAGCATCCGCATGAATTGATTACGTACGGCGGAAACGGAGCTGTTTTTCAAAACTGGGCACAGTATTTATTGACGATGCAGTATTTGTCTGAAATGACAGATGAACAAACGTTGACAATGTATTCCGGACATCCAATGGGATTATTTCCTTCGCACAAAGAAGCACCAAGAGTTGTCGTTACCAACGGTATGGTGATTCCGAATTACTCTAAACCGGACGATTGGGAAAAAATGAATGCATTGGGCGTTTCACAATACGGACAAATGACGGCGGGAAGTTATATGTATATTGGCCCGCAGGGAATTGTACACGGAACTACAATTACGGTTTTGAACGGTTTCAGAAAAATAAAACTAAATCCTGAAGGAAATTTATTCGTAACTTCAGGACTTGGAGGAATGTCTGGCGCACAGCCAAAAGCAGGAAATATTGCGGGTTGTATTACGGTCTGCGCCGAAGTGAATCCGAAGATTACCAAAATTCGCCACGAACAAGGCTGGATAAATGAAATCGTAACTTCGACAGAAGAATTGGTGAAGAGAGTCAATTCGGCGAAAGCCAACAAAGAAGTGGTTTCGATTGCCTATTTAGGAAATGTGGTGGATGTTTGGGAATGTTTCGATAAAGAAAATATCAAAATTGATTTAGGTTCAGACCAGACTTCATTGCATAATCCGTGGGCCGGCGGTTATTATCCCACTGGAATTTCGTTTGAAGAAGCGAATGAAATGATGGCCAATAATCCTGAATTATTCAAAGAAAAAGTACAGGAATCTTTACGTCGTCAAGCGAAAGCAATTAATAAACATACCGCAAAAGGAACTTACTTTTTCGATTACGGAAATGCCTTTTTATTGGAAGCTTCTCGTGCGGGAGCTGATGTAATGGCTGAAAATAATATCGATTTTAAATATCCAAGTTACGTTCAGGATATTATGGGGCCAATGTGTTTTGATTACGGTTTTGGTCCTTTCCGTTGGGTTTGTACTTCAGGAAAACCGGAAGATTTACAAAAAACAGATAACATCGCCAGTCAGGTGTTGGAAGAATTGGCAAAAACGGCTCCAAATGAAATTCAGCAGCAAATGCAGGATAATATTAAATGGATTAAGGGTGCACAGGAAAATAAATTAGTGGTTGGTTCTCAAGCCAGAATTCTTTATGCTGATGCTGAAGGACGAGTTAAGATTGCCGAAGCTTTTAACCAAGCCATTGCAAAAGGCGAAATTGGTACTGTTGTTTTGGGTCGTGATCATCATGACGTTTCAGGAACAGATTCTCCTTACAGAGAAACTTCAAACATTTATGACGGGTCCCGTTTTACAGCCGATATGGCCATTCAAAACGTGATTGGTGACAGCTTTAGAGGTGCAACCTGGGTGTCTATTCATAATGGCGGCGGAGTTGGCTGGGGAGAGGTTATAAACGGCGGATTTGGTATGGTTCTTGATGGTTCTAAAGAGGCTTCAAAGCGTTTAGCTTCAATGCTTTTCTGGGATGTGAATAACGGAATTTCAAGACGAAGCTGGGCTCGAAATGAAGGTGCTGTTTTTGCCATAAAAAGAGCAATGGAAGTTGAGCCGTTATTAAAAGTAACTTTACCTAATATGGTAGATGAAAATCTATTTTAGGAAAAGTTTCGTATTTAATTAAATCCAAGAACATTAAATTTTTAAACATATGAAAACATTCAAATTAGTACCCGTTTTTTTGCTTTTGATACTAGCCTCATGCAGCACGGTAAGTGTATATTCTGATTACGATAAAAACGTAGATTTTGCGCCTTATAAGACGTACGCTTTTTTTAAGCCCGGAATTGATAAGGTTGAAATTTCTGATTTGGATAAAAGACGTATCCTACATGCCATAGACGAAGAAATGCAGGCCAAAGGTTTTACAAAAAGCGAAAATCCTGATTTATTAGTAAACATTTTTACTAAATCGAGAGAACAAGTAAACGTAAACCAATTTAGCGCCGGATGGGGTTACGGTTGGGGTTGGGGATGGAATCCTTACATGATGTACGGAGGAAACCAAACTACGGTATCAACTTCTACAGAAGGAACTTTATTCATTGACTTAATCGATGCTAAAAAGAAAGAAATGATCTGGCAAGGTGAAGGAATTGGAACTTTAACCAAAAACATCGACAAAAAAGATGCTAGAGTAAAAGAAATTGTATCTAAGGTTTTAGCGCAATATCCTCCGGTTAAGAAATAATTAGTCGCAGTTTTCAGTCTCTCCCGATAGCTATCGGGATCAGTTTTTTATAAAAACTAAATAAAGTTGATGAGTAGTTCGCAAAATATTAATACATTTGCGATTCAATTATCTGAAATGAAAAACTTAAATATCATTATTATCTCTATTAACATTATTGCTATTCAGCATTAATGGTGAGGTATTATATAAATAAGTAAACAAAATACAATTTATTAAACCTCCCAAATCGGGAGGTTTTTTTATTTTATCAATTAAAAAACAACCACAAATTACACATATTTTCACAAATTATTTTCCTGTGTTTGAGTAAATAAATTAGCGGAAATTTGTGCAATTTGTGGTAAAAACAAAAACTATATTTTTCTAGCCGCAGATTAAAAATCTTTTTAAATCATTTAATCTGTGGCAAAAATTAAAAAACAAACAAAATGAATTTATTTAACGAAGTACTTGCTGCAAAAAAGCAACTCGAAAATGTAGTTGTCGCTACTCCACTCACTCAAAATTTGAATCTGTCAGACGAGTTTCAATCGACTATTTTATTGAAACGGGAAGATTTACAAATAGTGCGGTCGTACAAAATCAGAGGCGCTTATAACAAAATTTCGTCGTTGAATGAAAAAGAAAAAGCAACCGGAATTGTTTGTGCGAGTGCCGGAAATCATGCGCAGGGTGTCGCTTATTCATGCCATCTTTTGCAAATACAGGGCAAAATTTACATGCCAAAAACAACCCCAAAACAAAAGGTAAAACAAGTACAATTGTTTGGGAAATCTTTTGTAGAAATTGTGCTAACCGGAGACACTTTTGATGATGCCTATGCTTCTGCAATGGCAGACGCTATCAAAAACCATAAAATATTTATTCATCCTTTTGATGATGAAAAAGTAATTGCCGGCCAGGGAACTGTAGGATTAGAAATTCTGGAAAGCTACAAAGAACCAATAGATTATATTTTTGTTCCAATTGGCGGTGGCGGACTGGCTTCTGGCTTATCTGAAGTTTTTAGGCATTTGAGTCCGAACACTAAAATTATTGGAGTTGAACCAAAAGGTGCTCCTTCGATGAAAACCTCGATTGAAGAAAACAAAAATACAGCCTTAAAAACGATTGATAAATTTGTAGACGGTGCTGCTGTAAAACAAGTTGGTGATAAAACATTTGAAATCTGCCGTTATAATCTGGAAGATATTATTTTGGTTCCCGAAGGAAAAGTATGTACGACAATTTTGCGTTTGTATAACGAAGAAGCAATGGTTGTTGAACCTGCTGGTGCATTAACAATTGCTGCTTTGGATTTTTACAAGGATCAAATAAAAGGCAAAACAGTTGTTTGTGTAGTAAGCGGAAGCAATAATGATATCGAAAGAACTGCCGAAATAAAAGAGCGTTCTTTATTATATGAAGGTTTAATGCATTATTTTATGATTCAGTTTCCGCAGCGTCCGGGCGCTTTAAAAGAATTTGTGAATAATATTCTGGGACCTGATGATGACATCACTTATTTTCAGTTTGCAAAAAAAACAAGTCGCGAAATGGGTTCTGTTGTTGTTGGTTTAGAATTAAAAAACAAAAAAGATATTAAGGCAATTAAAATGAATATGACCAAAAATGGTTTCGAATTTCAATACTTAAATGACAATCAGGATTTGTTTACACAACTGATTGGATAAAACAAAAGGCTGTCTGAATTTAAAAATCAGACAGCCTTTTTCAAACCAAAATAAAATTGGTAATTATTTCTTTATCACTTTTTTAGAATACGTGCTTTTACTATCATTAACTTTAACTACATAAATCCCTTTTGGTAATTGCGAAATTTCTATTTCGGCTTCAGTACCAGTTGTAAAATCAACGCTTCTTTTTAAAACATTTTGACCGGAAGCATTGTAAACTTCAACTTGTCCTGAACCTGAATTTGGCGTATTAATTTTTAAATAGTTGTTTGTTACATTGATATAAAGAGAAAAATCAGATACGAGACTGGCCTCTTCTTCTACGGCAGCTTTCCTGGCTGCAGAAGCTTCAACCTGTACCAATTGCCATTGCTGATTCAATCCTCCTGTGTATGCCCAAACCTGAATATTGGCTCCATTCGCAGTAGAAACACTTTCGACATCCAATGATTTTCCGCTATTTACATTAATAATACTATAGTAACCTCCGCCAAGATTGTTTACTGTCCATTTAAATTCATTTGAAGACGAAAATGCTCTTTGCTGTACTTTTATTCCATCGGCAGTACTATTACTTTCCGGCGCCAAATACAATCCTGTCGATTTTACAATGATATAATAATTGCCGCTTCCGTCAGGAACAAACTTCCAACGTTGGTTACTTCCTCCTCCACCGGTAATATCATATTGCTGAATACGGCCTCCGCTTGTAGTCGAATTATCTGCAACGTCTAATCCTTTATTGCTGTTTCTTGAAATAATGTTGTAATATCCCGGAAAAGAAGATGATGGCGGCGATCCTGCAGACCAATTAAAAGTAACAGCTGATGATGCCGGAACTGTATAATTAAAAGCTGATGATCCTGAAACCACTTTTATGGTATTGGCTGATCCTGAATTGTAAACCACAAGTGCAATCGATCCGTCAGGATTTCTAAATCCAACTGTTTGAATTGTACCGCTACTACTTGAAGATGAAATCCTTACAGCGCCCGGTTTTACAAATTTCGAGATTTGACCAATAATATAATAAGCCACATTTTTAGTATAACTTGTACTATTATTTACTGTAACAGCTCCTAAACAAGTATTGCATCCTCCGGGAGTACGCGGCCCTAAACTTGGATTATTGGCGGCATTCCATTCCAAAACTGTTTTTGACCAGTTATTGGTACTTCCAATCACGACGTTTTGCATATGCCAGCCAAAATCTCCGCTAAAGCTTCCGCCTGAACCTGTATATTGTTCTGTAAAATAAACGTTTTTGTTTGTGGCATTTCGCACAGTTGACATGGCCGAAATGTTTCCTAAATACAAATGAAACGCTGCACCATCAACATAACTGCTGTTATTTAAAACATCGATAGGATAAGCTGTATTGTCGCAATTGTGATCAAAAGCGATGATTTTGATGTTTCCGTAACCAGCAGCTGCCATTTGAGGCCCAAGTTGCTGATTAATAAAATTCTTTTGTTCTGTAGAATTCATTAACATACTTGGTTCATTATGCGGATTCTCAGGTTCGTTTTGAGGTGTGATTCCCCAAATAGAAATTCCCTGCGCTTGCATTGCTGCAAAATACTTTACAAAATATCTTGCGTAGGCGGCGTAATATTGTGTTTGCAAACTTCCGCCAATCCAGGAATTATTAGTTTTCATCCAGCGTGGCGCTGACCACGAAGTAGCTAATATTTTTATGTTTGGATTGATAAGCTTAATCTTTTTTATAATGGGTATTAAATAGTTTAAATCTGGCCCGTTGAGACTGAAATTATTCATATTAACATCTCCTGAAGTTTCGTTATAACTATAAGAAGAACTGCTTAAATCAGAAGCCGCTATACTAATACGAACTACACTGGCGTTTAAGCCTGTAACAGGATTGTATAAATCGTTTAATAATTGGTTTTGCTGAGTCGCTGCCATTGCGCTTATTACTTCGCAGCTTCCTTCGGTAAGGGTATAGCCAAATCCGTCCATGGTTTGGTAGGTTGTTCCGGTATTTATTGTAATTGTAGAAGGATTAGTTCCTGAATTTGTCCCGAAACTTACTGTAGATTGCTGCTGTAATAATCTTGTCTGATCACCTGATGTGATAAAAGGTGTCACTGTTTGAGCATTTGTTTTGATAATAACGAAAAGCATTATAATAATGACCTGAGTCAGAATTGCTTTTACTCGATTTGTAGGTTTGTGAGTAGTTTTGTGCATTTTTTTTAAAGTTTTGTGGTTTTTAGATAGTTAATTTTCTCTCATTTTATTATGATTATTTTTATTAAAACGCATCTAAATTACATCAATCTTTCACGAAATCGATATAATTAAGACTTTACAAATACACATCATTTGTAAAAATTGCCTTAACAAAAACTTATCTTTTATTTTATCAAATACTTAAATATCAGTTATTTAAAACCTAAAAAAGCCACAAAACATTACTTTTACTTTTAATACATAAATAAACATTTTAAAATCAAGCTTTTAGATCATCTCCTAAATATTCTATCCTGTTATAAAATTTTCACAAATGATAAATCTTATAGAATAAACTTAGGGTTATAGCTTATTTTTGTGGTTGATATAATTACTAAAAATATGGAGACGCTTAAAGATATTTCGAACTTAGAAGACATTAAACAAATGGTGAACAGCTTTTATGCAAATGTTAGAAAAGACGAACTGATTGGTCCTATCTTTAATGATAAACTGCTAGATCGCTGGGAACCTCATCTGCAAAAAATGTACGGATTCTGGCAGACTATTTTATTTGATGTAAGAGCTTATTCGGGAACGCCTTTTCCGCCACACAAACAATTACCTGTAGATAAAACGCATTTTGATCGCTGGATTGCAATTTTTAATACCACAATCGATGCACAATTTGCCGGACCAATAACCGAAGAAGCTAAAATGCGTGCCGCAAATATGGCCTATATGTTCAGCCACAAAATTGACTATTTCAGAAATGCTGAAAACGAATTAAGAAATTCATCGGGTAAATCTTAAAAATATTACGAATAAAATTGCATACTATTTTAAATTAAATAATTTTGATTGATCCAAATACTATCAAAAACAATTTAATTAAAATGAAAAAAGTTATCCTGTTCTTTCTGATTTGTTTCTCTTTTTTTAATCATTTAAACGCACAGTCTCAAGCTCCGGTTTCTAATTTATATAAAGGAACTATTGATGGAAAAATTCCCATAACGCTCTATATTCAAACAGAAGAAAATCCTTGTACGGCCGATTTAATGTTTGCCTCAATGTATCGATACGATAAATCAAACAAATGGATTCAAATATATCCTACGCAGAATACAAAAGCTGAAAACGAATTTGTAATGGTGGAACATGGTTTCAGCGGCGTTTTGCTTGTAAAGAAGACAGGGAATACTTTTTCCGGTTTATGGATCAGCCCCGATACTAAAAAGCAGTTAAAAGTAGATCTAAAAGAAGCTTCAATGACAAAAAAAGAGATTGAAAACTACAAAAAAACAATGGAAAAAGTGAGTTTTGACAATAACGACTGCTAAAATTTTCATTTTTTTTATTAATGCTCCAAAATCTGTAAAATCAAAAGGACTCTAGCGTAAAAAAATAATATCTTTTGAAAACTAAAGCCCTATCCCTGATAGAAGCGGCATCCTTTTTCTGGCTTCTTTAGCCAGGAAAAGATATAGCGGATAGCAGGAAATAGCTCCTAAAACCTACAAAAGCTCTTTAGACAAACTTCACGAAAAATGCAATAATAAATCATTTCGCATAAAAAAATTGTAACAAATAACAAAAAATAGCGGTCATAATTCGTAATTTTACATTCTAAACTACAACGTTTTCGAAATGAATGCAAGTATTGAAACAAACCCGTTATTAGAGCGACTGCCTAAACATTTAAAGCAATTTATTAAACCTCAGGACTATAGTGATTACACTCCTATAAATCAAGCGGTTTGGCGTTATGTAATGCGTAAAAATGTAGATTATTTATCGAAAGTTGCGCATAGTTCCTATTTAGACGGTTTACGTAAAACGGGAATCGAAATTGATTCGATCCCGAGTATGTACGGAATGAACAGAATCCTGACCGAAATTGGCTGGGCTGCTGTTGCCGTTGACGGGTTTATTCCGCCTAATGCATTTATGGAGTTTCAGGCTTATAATGTTTTGGTTATTGCTTCAGACATTCGTCAGCTTGAACATATTGAATATACGCCAGCACCGGATATTATTCACGAAGGTGCCGGCCACGCTCCTATTATTGCCAATCCTGAATATGCTGAATATTTGAGACGTTTTGGCGAAATTGGCTGTAAAGCGATTTCTTCTCACAAAGATTATCAAATGTATGAAGCGATCAGATTGCTTTCGATTTTGAAGGAAGCTGAAGATACGCCGCAAGAAAAAATAGATGAAGCCGAAAAAGCGGTTTCTGATTTGCAAAATAATATGGGGGAATTGTCTGAAATGGCTCAAATTCGAAACCTGCATTGGTGGACAGTTGAATATGGTTTGATTGGAACTGTTGAAAACCCAAAAATATATGGGGCGGGATTATTATCTTCTATCGGAGAAAGTGCCTGGTGTATGACGGATAACGTAAAGAAAATTCCTTATGATATTTCTGCTGCCAACCAAAATTTTGATATTACGCAGTTACAACCTCAACTTTATGTAACGCCAAATTTCTCTTATTTAAGTTTGATTTTGGAAGAATTTGCGAATAAAATGGCTTTACGTACGGGAGGTCTTTCGGGGATTCAGAAGCTAATTCACTCGAATGCTTTAGGAACTATTGAATTGAGTACAGGTTTACAAATTTCCGGTGTTTTTACCAATGTTCTGGAAGAGGAAGGAAAGCCGGTTTACATTCAAACCACAGGAAAAACTGCTTTATCATACCGTGAAAAGGAACTAGTTGGCCACGGAACTTTGACGCATCCGGAAGGTTTTGGAAGTCCGATTGGGAAACTGAAAGGCTTTAATCTTGCGATTGAAGATATGAGTCCGAAGGATTTGCAGGCTTATTCTATTGTTGAAAATGAAACTGTAAAACTCGAATTTGAAGGCAATATTATAGTTGAAGGAGAAATCATAACCGGATCAAGAAACTTACATGGAGAAATTATCCTGATTAGTTTTAGAAATTGTACGGTAACGCATGGCGAAACAATTTTGTTTCAGCCTGAGTGGGGAAATTACGATATGGCAATTGGCAAAAAAGTGGTTTCTGCTTTTTCCGGTCCAGCCGATGTAAATAGTTTTGATTTGATTAATTCTGTTCCAAAAACAACTACTATTAAAGCCAAACATTCTGACGAACGTGATGATCTTGAGGTTTTATATGCTACAGTTCGAAATATCCGAAATAACGATAGCAATAAAACAGAACTTCAATTAATATTTAATCAATTAAAAAATAATCACCCAAATGATTGGCTTTTAGCTGTTGAGATTGCAGAACTTTTAACGGATGCTTTAACACCTCTTTTACATGAAGTAATAGTTTATTTATCTCAATTGAAAGAAAGACGTCCAGAAGTGGCACATTTAATTTCAGGTGGATTGGATTTAATTTTCGATAAAAAAGCAGTTTAATTTATTGCTCGCGGATTTTAGAGATTTAGACTTATGAACGCAGATTTTTTTTAACGTCAGAAGTTTTTTCTACAATCTTGTCATTACTTTAATAAACTTAGTGTCTTAGTGCCTTTGTGGCAAATACGGCAAATCACAACTTCAAATCTTCATTAAAATCTTTATCAGATTCGATTGTTTTTCCTTCGTATTGCAATTTCCATCCCATTGAATTGGTTAGAATAAGAATCTTAGACAATTCGCTGATTAATCTGTTTTGAGCGTTGGTTTTTAGGGTAGATTTCTCGATTTTTTTGGCGAGATTCGCTTTTACCGACTTGTTGATTTTATTGTAATCTTCTCCGGTAAAAGGATTCAGTTTGCTTTGTTCAACATCATAAAACTGAATATCAGGATTGATAGTTATTTCTTCTTTTGGGATATTAAGAATGGTGATCGTTTTATTTTTTTCATCAATATCGTATTTCATTTTATGCAAATCGTAGGCTACGGTAACATTTGCATTTACGACAACAAGCGCTTTCTTCTCAAACGAAACCATATCCATCAAATATTTCTGTTGATTTTTATAGGTGATGACTTCTGAAAAATGTCCTTCGGTAACGACCAGTTTACCAACATTAAGGATTTGCTGCTGAATAAGATTGGTATTATAATCAATGCTAGAATCGTCGTCTTTTTTGAATTCGCAATATTTGAAACCCAATACTATTATAAGTACGAGCGCAGCTAAAACTATTATTCTCTTTATTAAATTTTGCATTCTGTAATTTTATTAGACCAATTTACTTCTTTTTTCTAAGAGGCTAAAAGTTTTTTTTCTTACTAAGTTTTTTCGCCACGAATTTCACAAATTTTCACTAATGCCTTGTCTAAAATTTATTAATGAAGTTACTTTAAAATTCGTGAAATTGAATAGTATACGCAAAGTATTAGTGTAAATTCGTGAAATTCGTGGCAAAAAAAAGATAGCACCAAAAAAATTTAGAACGGATATCCAATTGCGATATTTAAAATTAGATTGTCTTTTCTCCACGGCCCGCTTCCAAAATTAATATCATCGATAACCCATCTTTGACCATCTGGTAAATCAGGTCTTCGCAATGGAAAAGCTAAATCGGTTCTTAATACCAGGAAAGATAAATCAAAACGCAATCCGGCTCCGGCACCAACGGCAATATCTTTCATAAAATCTTTGGTAATTTGTCCGCCAGGTTTATTTGGATCAGCGTTTAGCAACCAGACATTTCCTGCGTCTACAAACAAAGCTCCGCGAACGATACTAAAAAGTTTTGCTCTATATTCTGTACTAAATTCCAGTTTTAAATCTCCGGACTGATCCGGCAAATATGAATTGTCTGTTATCGTATTTACATAACTTCCCGGTCCAAGAGATCTGGCCCTAAAGGCACGAATACTATTGGTTCCTCCTACTACAAATTGCTTTGATGTTGGTAATACACCTGAATTTCCGTACGGAAGTCCGGCACCAATAATGATCCTGCTGGCCCATTCACTTTCCTTGCTTAATTTTAAATAATGCCTGAAATCAGCTTTCAATTTTACAAACTGACTGAACGGAACATCGAAGATTTTTATCGTATCGTTCTTTCTGACATTTGCACCCGTTGCCAAGCCTGTAATGTTTCCTGCCAAATCTAATTCTCCATTAAAATAGAAAGTATTTTTTTTACGTTTTTGCATCGTATTGGTATATGTATACGAATACGTTGGACCAAAAATCAATTGCTTCTCGATAACTCTTCCTAAAGATGCATCTTCTTCAATATCCTGACGATATTCTGCAGTTACATTATTTGGGCTTACATACGTAACATCAATAATATTCAATTGATGCTCTTTTCTAACATTCTCTTTCCATTGGTAACCAAAAGAGGTTTTAAAGGAATTCAACGCGTACAATTGCGTTCGGTTTTGATATTCGTATCGCACAGTTGCTTTTGTTCTTGGCACATATTCGCTATTGCCTTCGACATGAAAAAACGGAACAATAAATCTAGGCCATGTCAAACTGGTTTCTGTTCCCAGTTTGTATATATTTTTTCCGTTATTGGTTCCTGAAAGCTGAAAATCAGCTCCTCCAAAAACAGATACCGTAAGCAATTCTGCACCACGAAATAAGTTTCGGTTGTTCCAGTTTACATTCACTTCTGTTCCTGTATAACTTGCTGAATTTGTTTTTCCTAAAACTTCTACACGAATAAATTTCTTAGGCAAAAGCGTTAAGTAATAATAAGAATCTAATGCATTTTTTATACTGTCTGATGGTTTAAATTCATTTTTTACAAAGCTAAAAGTCCCCAGATTTACGAAACGGTTCAAAGTAAGATTATGATCTTTCCTGTTGTACAAATCTCCTTTTTTGAAATAAATGGCCCTGTCAAAAACTCTGGGCTTAAACGTATTTGCCGTATCAATAATGGTAAAATCCTTGTATTGAAGAATGTCTTTCTGAGTGTATTTTACACTGTCTTTTGAAACTGTAAAATTAGGATATACTACAATTTTATTAATCTTATACGCCGTTAAAGCTTTTGGCGGTGCATCGGCTTTTATTACCAGTCTTATTTTTACTTCATGATCGCCTTTACTGCTGTCTACCTGAGCCAGAATATAATCGGGATTAAAGTAATAGTATCCTTTTTCTTTAAGCCTTGCATCTATTCTTTCTCTTTCTGCTTTTATAATATCCAGATCATAGGGTTTTCCAACTTTCAATAAACTTCTTCGGCTTGATCTTCCTATTATTCTTGACATCGCCAGAGAATCATCCGGAAAAATTACACTTTTTATAATGTATTGTTTTTTGGGCGTAACGGTATATTCTGCTGTTACTCTTTTGTTACTTACAGTCGAATCTGCACTGACACGGGTTTTAAAATAACCGCGATTTTCAGTAAAATTTCTTAAAACCGATGCATTATAATCTAAATCGACTTTACTGAAAAGTACCGGCGGTTCGCCAACTTTAGTACGCAGCCAATATCGAATTCCTTTTTGTTTTTTGGGTTGACCGGCAATATTGTAAATCCATAATTTAGGGCGTAATCCTAAAAATTGTTTATTGGGTTTTGGACGTAATAAATCCTCCAGTTCATTCTCCAGTGCCTTTCTGTCTTTCTTTTTTATAATAGAATCTTTTACTGTCACAGAACCTCCTGTGTACAATAAATCTCCTTCAGGCAAATATTTTGTATTGCTGCATCCAAAAACAAAAAATAAGGATAGCGCTATAAAATACTTTACATATCGAATGTTCAGATTGCTATGTCTTTTGCTCATTTCCTTCAATTTTATTTTCTTCGTTTTCTTCTTTTTTCTTCTTTTCTTTTTCTTTCTGTTTTCTTTTTTCGTTGCGCAATTTCTCTTCTTTTATCATTTCCTTTTCGGCTGCACTACGATGAAAAAGCTCTCTGAATTTATTGTAGCTCATGGTAATGATAAAAGCAACTCCGGTCTCAACCACCTGCCCTTCTACCGCAACCTGATATTCATTTTTTCGATAAGCACGAACCATATAACGTCCGTCCTTTGTAAGCTGATAATCTAAAGCTACATCGCCCGCAATGTTAGTGCTTTCTTCATTGGCGCGCTCCTGTCCTTCAACTGCAAAACTGCTTCCTACGGTTACTTTTAACCTGTCGTTTAACAGTTTTTTAGAAACCCCAACATTTAAGTCGGTTCTGTTTTCTCTCGTTCCTGTGGTATAATCATCTGTTGATTCTAAGTCAAATTCAAGCTGAACTCCGGTAATTAATTCTCCTGCCAGATCATTTAATTGTTGCGAAAGTATTTTACTCACACTTTGTCTCGCTAAGGATTCTGCGCTGGTTCCGCCGCTTTCGCTTGCAAACGGGTTTTCTCCTATGAATCTATTCAATAATAATAGCGCAAAAACCTGTTTGTTTAATTCTGCCGGTTCTTGTCGCAATTGCTCTAGTTTTGTTTGTGTAAGCGATACCACATCTGTAGAAACATCATAATTTCCGTCCGGAAGTACGATATCAAAAGTAATTTCCGGTTTTAAAAGTTCGCCATTCATTTTCAATAATGTCTGAAACGGAATTTTTTGCTTGTAAGTGTTTCTAACCGTCGGATTGTCTGTAGGCAATTGATTCCCAAGTAAATCTATAGGTGCTGTTTCTACTTTATAAATAGCTGTAATATTCAGACTAGCCATGGTTGGTTCTCCGTTCCAGGTAATCGAACTTCCTTTTTGAATATCAAATTTGCGTCGGATCATGTTGAAATTCATTTCGTATGCTCCTTCAGAAAACTCGTATTTACCAGTTAAGGTTGTTTTACCTGACGGATCAATTCCTCCAGTTAACTGTGCCTCGCCTTTTAGGTTCAGGTAATCCCCGTTTCCTTTGTCGATCACCAATGTCAGTTCGGCTTCCTTGTCGATTGCAATTTCAACGCTCACATCCATACCAATCAGCTGAGATTGATTTAACTGATTTTCCATTGCAATAGTTTGTTTCAGATACATATTATCTTCATCAACAAACTCTACAATACCCTCACGATCTGCAATCGAAGGATCTGATTGTGGTAAAACAACCGTAAATTTAGTGTCTTTGTTGATGTTGATGTTTCCGCCAATAACCGGATTTGCAAGAGTTCCTTTAATATTTAGTTTCGTATCTAAAATCAAATCTCCGTAAAACAAATCGTTATCCACTTCTTTAGAATGTATCGCTCTAAAATCATCTGCAACAACTGTTAATCCGAAATCGAAGTTAGTATAATCCGCTGATTTTATCGTTCCGTTGATCGTTAATTCATTGTCATTTTCATCATGAAAAGTAAATTTATCAAACGTAATTACATCATTGTGAAGCGTGATTTTTTCGTTTTGGGTTTTAAAGAATGAATTCAGTTTCGTCACTCTGAAACCTGTTTCTTTAAAATTCAGTTCTCCATTTACTTTTGGCGCACTGGCATTTCCGGTAATTTTGAAATTTCCTGCTAAATATCCTGTGCCTTCCTTTATATTACCCATACTGAAACCCTGAATACTTTTGATATTCAGTTTCTTTAAATTCAGGTCAAAATCAAGATTTCCGTCATCAATTTTATAATTCCCGTTCAGGTTTACATCATTATCCTGTCCGGTAACCGTAACATTTGCTGCCAGTAAATTATTCGTTTTGTTATCTACTTTTATCGTAATATCACCAACAGGTTCTCCTCTAAAAGCAAACTGATCTACTTTTAAATCTGATGTAAAAGTAGGTTTGGTCATTACATTTTCGACCACTGCATTTCCGTTAATCAAACCTTGCATCAAAATTTCATCTTTTTTTACGATGTTCATAATCGTCTCAATTTTGAAATTTACAAATTCAACTTTTAATGGTGCATTATCCTGCTCTCCCTGAGATTGTATTTTTAATTCATTACCTGAATTGGCTAAATAAAATTTATTGATATACAATCTTTTGCCTCCAAATTCAATGGCATTTTCAGGATCAATATTCCATTTATCATAATTCAGTATAAAATTTTCTGCATCGATTTTAAAAATGTTTTTAGAATCTTCTGTTTTAAATTCTCCGGCGATAAAATACTGTTGTTTGTCTTTTACATCTTTTACTTCAAGCGCATACGTCAGAAGATTATTTTCTACTTTTCCTGATAAACTTGTAAACGGAATTTTTAAAGAACCACTTTCAATTGTTGCTACAGAAACCATATATTCCAAAGCATTTTCTTTAGCTTCTATATTTATTTTTCCGTCAGCAATAGTATTATCCGCATATACAATTCTTGGGATAGTTCCTTTTACTTCTAATGAATCGGTTACATTATTGTATTTTCCTGTAATGTTGATAGGTTCTAAACCTGTCAATTTGGGAACCAGTTTAAAAAGTATCGGATCATTATCTATTTTTAAAGTAAAGGCCAAACGCTGTTCATCTGATTCTCCGTTTACTTTCGGATTTTTTAAATCGATGTATTTCGATAATGATTTTTTTATGGCAGATGCTAATGTCGTCAGTTTGTATTTTCCATCTACTTCGGCTTTTAAGAACTGAGAAGATATCTTAATATTATTTCGCGTATTATCAGCAAAAGCAATTATGCGCATAGAATCCAGAACAATTGGTTCTGCGGCTTGCAAAACCTGAACGTTCGAAAGAAACACTTTTCCGTTCAAAAAATCAGGATTACTGTTGGCAATATCTGCATCGATATTACCACGCAATTTCATTGGTCCTGCATGAAGATTCAGTTTCTCTAAATCAGCAATATCAAGGTTTAATTTTAATTTTATCGACGGATATTTATCTTTTGTATCTCCGTTTGCTACCAGATCAAAATGCAAATTAGGATCTTTCATTCCTGATTTTACAGCAAATGATCCATTGGCAATATTTCCTTTTAATGCTAAATCTTTATAAGTATATCTATTGAAAACGGCTTTCTGAACCAATCCGTCAAATTGTGCACGAGCGGTTTTTGGGTCTAAACCATTTCCTTTAACTTTCGCTTTAAGCGTAATTTTCCCAATTGAATCGTTTTTGATTAATCTTCCTACATCGAAATTCAATAAATAAACCGTTGCGTCGTATTTCTCTTTTTTCTTAACGCGCTGATCAAATAAACCATCGACTTTCGCATTTCCGAAACTACTGTTTAAAGCCAGATTGGTTTTGAAATTTTGAACAGAACCTTTAAATTTTCCCTGTAAATTCAATTGTGAAGGCAACTGAATATTCTTAGGAATTGTTCCTGCTGGCACAAACGAATAAATATCTTTAGAAGTACTTGATACTTTCTTGATATCCAAATCGTAATAAGCTTTTTGAGCATCCGGCAATCCTTTGATTTTCCCCGTAAGGGAAACTTTTGTAGATCCTATTCCGCTCATTTCGAATTGCGGGATATTCAGGTCTTTTATTTTTCCGCTTAAGCGTGTATTCACATACAAAATCGCATTTGGATTGCTTTTAAACGGATTTGTCTTTTGTAAATCTGGAACAAAAAGTAAAATATCTTTGAATCCAATTTTCGACTGATTTAGATTTGCATCCAGAGAAAGATTTCCTAAATCTTTAGAAATCGTGGCAATCGAAGAATACTGCACTTTAACTTTATTTTGAAGTAAAGTTTGAGGCGTTTTTAAATACAAATCATTCAAATACGCATTTTTAGGTCCGTAAAAGAAATTGGTTTTTAAAGACTGAATCTGTAATCCGCTTTTATCATTTGCAGTTAAAGCTTTTATATTTCCGGAGATAGTATCGTTTCCGTAATATAATTTTTCTGCTTTAAGATTTAGTTTATTCAAATCCAAATGACTGTAATCAATTCCTTTTAAGACTGGTTTCGATTGCATATCATCAAATTTGAAAGCAACATCCTGTATATCGATATCGTTCAGTTTTACCTTCCATCCTGCTTGTTTAATAGCAGTTGAATCTAAACTGGGCGTTTTAATTTGTTTGTCTTTTGTTCCTAATCTTAGGTTTCCTTTTAAATTTTTAAGTTGGAAAGTATCGAAATCTAAAAGCTGATTGTTCAGATCTATTTTGTTTACTGACAAATCAAGATTACCGAGTTTTATCCCTGAATCTAATTTTGAATCTTTATTATCGTACGCAATATCAATTTTAGACAAACTGATTTTGCCTAATTTCAAATTGAAATCTTTTCTTTTCGAAATAGTATCAACGGTTTCTACAGAAACTTCCGCAATTTTTTCTACAGCATCCTGATCTAAAACCAATTTTAATCCGTCTAATTTAATGTTCGGAATATCAAAATTCATTTTATCTAAATCAAATTCCTTGAATTTGGTATCAAAATGGGTTAGATTGACCTTGACATCATTCTTAGAAAAATCATCTTTAAAATTGAATTTGACATTATCCAGATTCACTTTTACAACTGATATTTTGAATGGTTTAGCATCAGGATCTTCTACTTTCGGTTCTTTAGATTCAAATGCTTTTATGATATAATCGAAGTTAAAAACGCCGGCTTTATTTCTTGAAATATTGGCCGTGACATTTTCAAGCGAAACTGAATTGATTTCTAATTCGCTGCTTACTAATTTAAATAAATCAACATCGACTTCTAAACGTTTACCTGCCAGTAAAGTATCTTTTTTTTGATCTTCAAAATAAAAACCTTCAAGAACTACATCTTTCGGGAATTTAATCGAAATATGATCTAATGAAACTTTGGTTTTAATCTTATTATGAAGATAAGTGATGGCTTTGTCCTTTGCATAATTTTGGATAGAAGGAACCTGAATTAAAACAATTAAAAGTAATAAAAGTGCAATGATAGTAACCACGCACCATAGAAGTATACGTAGTGTTTTTTTAAGAAAATGAATGGGTTTCTTATTCATACGTCAATAAAACACGATTAGATTAAAGTTGCGTTATTATAAAGCTGTATTTATACAGTTTACAAAAATGAGAATTTTAAACTTTAACAATTTACATAATTACACGCAATTATTCTAAAATTTTACACACAAATAATTATTTTCTTACTTTTGAATATGCCACGAAGGCGCTAAGACACAAAGAAAAATTAACTTTAAAATTTAATGTGCGCCCATTTTTCCTGAATACTACTTATCTTCTGTTGTAGTTTAGCTAAGAATTTCTGATGTTGTTCTGAGTCTGGATTGAAGCTGCGATGGCGAAGGCTTTTTTGTATTTCTGAAACTTCCTGCATAGTCGAAATACTATCTTCTGAAATATAGTTTTCACTGAATTTATGCCAGATATAATCGATTGCTACCTGATTAGGATGCAACATATCCTCGGCATAAAAACGATAATCACGAAGTTCATCCATCATGATTTCGTAAGAAGGGAAATAGTTATGAGTTATGAATTCTGAGTTATGAGTTTTTAAAACTTGATGAATTCCCGCAAACAGATGCGATTTGCTCAATTGATTTTCTGCAAAACCATCTTTTATATGTCGTACAGGCGAAACCGTAAAAATGAAGTTGATGTCTGGATTTAAAACCTGAATTAAATCTATCGTATTTTGAATGCTTTTTTGAATTACTTCAACCGATAATAATTCTTTTGAGAATTGTTTTTGAGGTACTTTATGACAATTGGCTACAATTTGATCGCTTTCTGTGTTTCTGTAAATCCAGGAAGTCCCGTAAGTTATGATAATATGGGTGGCTTCTTTTAAGTTTTTATAGGTTTCCGAAATCGCTTTATTCAACGTTTCCAATAATTCTTGTCGGTCTGAATTGCTTAGATCCGAATGTACTTCATAACTATGCCAGCGCTCGTTATAAAAGAAAACATCTTTTTCTGTATAAAATTCTTTCTTAATGATTCTGCTGATTATTTTTTCGATCGAAACAGAATTAAAAATGATCCCAAACGGATTGGTTTCGTTTTGAAATTTAAAATAATCGAACTTCTCTGCCATATTTTCTGCAAAACAGGAACCAATAGAAATGATCTTCGAATTATAATCGATTGGATTATTGGTTTTAGAAATGGGTATTTGCGTTCTGAATTGCATGGCTTTTTATTTAAACACGAATTTCACGAATTTTCACCAATAAAAAAACCAAATACAGAAGTATTTGGTTTTTATTCAATCTTTAAATTACTAAAGATTAGTATGTGTATTCGTTTGTGCGATCGATAGTCGTGCCGTCTTTTTTATAAGAAGTAATTTTTGTTGGAAATCCGTTTGTATCGTAAATTAATTCTCTTTTGTAGACATTTGATTCAGTGTTAACACTATAAGAGGCGGTATATTTTACTACATTATTAACAGAACTTACAGATCCTTCACCTTCACTATGACCTATTAATAAGTTGAAACCCAGAATATTTTTCAAAGGATTATTTTTTGCATCATATTCGTAAACAGCTGTAAAAACAGAATCAAACTCACTATTTGTTTCGACGCTTTTTACCAGATTTCCGTTTGCAAATGTTAGCACTTCAACATAATTACTCTTTTGCTCGACTCCTGTTGAGTTTGTATTGTACTTTTCTGCTTTGACTGTGCCATCAGCATTATAAGTGTATACTCTTCTAATTTTATATTCTCCAGCAGGAAATTCAGCTGAAAAACCTTCTGAAGAAAGCTCTCCTACTAATTTACCATTAGCATAAGTATACACTACTTCATCACTTTTTACATCTTTCCCTACTTCACTTTCTGTATCGTAATTTACTTCTTTAACAATCAAATCTCCGTCGTAAGTATAGTCTGTTCTTCCTGCTTCATCTTTTACACTTACAATCTTGTTTCCATTATAAGTAGAGCTATACGTAGCATTATCAGAAGGATAATCTATGTCTGTATACTTTAGTACTTTAGGTAAAATTGTGTTTTCAGCATTGTTATCATCATTTGAACACGAAGCAAGCGTTAAAGCAGCTACTACAAAAAGGCATAATTGTTTTTTCATTTTTGATAAGTTAAATTTGTTATTACCGCAAACGTAATACACTCTAAAATCAAAACCTTACGGGATTCCACATTTTAAAGCACATATTACAACTCAAAAATCTAATAACTCACTAAAAACAAACAACATACACAGGTAATTATTACAACAAAAGATTTAGCCAAAAATAAAACACTACAACAATAATTAGCTTTTTTCCTTCTTTTGTAGCACTCAAGTGTTAAAAAATATATTCCTCAAAAAATTAAAGAACTCTTGACTAAAAAAACATACCGATAATCTCAGCTGTAAATAAAATTTACATTTTTAATAACAAAAATCAACTTCACAAACTCAAACTATTCACTACTTTTGCATCTTCTATTTTTTAACATTCTCTATATATGAAATTATTATATTCTTATATAATCAAACACAAAATGCTGTTGCTTTTTGCTTTGATTATGGCCTCTATAAACATCTGTTTCAGCTTGTCAGACTCTATTATTACCGGTAAATTAATGCAGGACTGCGGAGTTGGCCTTCATAAATATGAAGGAAACGAAATTGGGTTTATAAAATCTTTATCCTTTTGGCTGGGACTTTCACTTGGTGCTGCCATGATTTCCAGAATCACCAAAAACTTTCAGGATTATTTTACCAATGTTGTAATTCAGAGAACCGGAGCACAAATGTATACTGATGGAATCAAAAAATCGCTTGATTTGCCTTATGCCGAATTCGAAGATCAGCGAAGTGGAGAAACTTTAAGTAAATTAACGAAAGTACGTTCTGATTCTGAAAAATTGATTACGCTTTCGATCTCTTTGATTTTTCAAACTATTATTGGGTTCATATTTGTTATCGTTTACGTTGCCCGAATTGATTATCGTATTTCGATCATCTTTTTGATTACAGCACCAATTATCGCTTTAATCAGTTCGTATTTAGGTAAAAAAATAAAGATTGTTTCCCGAAAAATTGTTAATCAAACCAATGCTTTAGCGGGTTCTACAACTGAAAGTTTACGAAATATCGAATTGGTAAAAAGTCTTGGATTAACGTATCAGGAAGAAAAACGTTTAAATTTAAACACCTTTAAAATCCTGCAACTTGAACTCGAGAAAATTCGTTTTATCAGAAGTTTGAGTTTTATTCAGGGCACAACGGTTCACTTTTTAAGAACTTGTGTTGTTTTTACTTTGTATTATTTCTTATTTGGACAAAAAATAATTGTTGGTGATTTATTGACGATGGTATTTTTTACTTTTTTCATATTTGGACCTTTGCAGGAATTAGGCAATTTTATTATTGCTTTGAATGAAACGAAAGTTTCGATGGAAAACTTCAAAACTTTATTAAGTGCTCCAAAAGAATTTCGCCCAAAAACGCCTAAACATGTTGGAGCTATTCAGTCTTTGCTTTTTAGCAATGTAAGTTTTCAACATAAAACAGCTAAATTCAAAGCGGTTGAAAATATTAATTTTGAAATTAAACAAGGGGAAACTGTTGCTTTTGTTGGCCCTTCCGGATCCGGAAAAACCACTTTGGTAAAATTATTAGTGGGATTGTATACGCCAGCCGAAGGTCAGGTATTGTATAACGAAATTGATTCTACTGAAATTGATTTGCTAGATCTAAGAAAACAATTGGGATTCGTAACTCAGGATGCGCAATTATTCTCAGGAACGATTCGTGAAAACTTATTGTTTGTAAGACCCAATGCAACAGACGAAGATTTATACGATGCCTTAAAAAGAGCAAGTTGTGAAAAACTTCTTAATCGTGCTGAAGATGGTTTGAATACAACAATTGGCGAAGGCGGAATTAAAGTTTCGGGCGGAGAAAAACAGCGTTTGTCTATCGCAAGAGCCATTTTAAGAAATCCAAATTTATTGATTTTTGATGAAGCTACTTCTGCTCTGGATTCGATTACCGAAGAAGAAATTAATGCTACAATCAGAAATATATCGGACCAAAACAGAATCACGGTTTTAATCGCACACAGATTATCGACTGTAATGCACGCTGATAAAATATTTGTACTGGAACAAGGTAAAATTATTGAGTCAGGTAAACATGAGGATTTGATTGTGGAGAAAGGTTTGTATTACGCTATGTGGCGTCAGCAAATTGGGGAAAGGAAGTAGACGAAGATTCTAAGATATTGTGCCGCTAAGTTGCTAAGTTTTTTTATTAGAATAATTGATTAAACGTAATATTTGTCATTTCGACGAAGGAGAAATCCTCACAAGTAACTCCGCAATCAAAATCCAATCTTTGTCGAGCTTCTCGCGAGGATTTCTCCTTCGTCGAAATGACATACAATGAGAAAGAATCATTTTTAATCCTTTAAGCTGTGGCAAAAAATACAAAAGCCGAAAGATCTTAAAAATCTTTCGGCTTTACTTTTGAATATTATAAAAACTTAGAACCTTAGTTCCTTAGCATCTTAACACCTTTATTTCACAAAATCAATTGCGTGAGACAAAGCCTCTGCAATTCCACTTGCATTTTTACCTTTTCCAGAAGCGAAGAAAGGCTGCCCTCCTCCATTTCCTTCAATATATTTTCCTAATTCTTTGATCACTGCATTTGCATTTAAGTTTTTCGAAGCAACCAATTCTTTAGATATGTAACAATGAATATTTGGCAAACCATCTTCTACAGAAGCTAAAAACACGAAAGAATTAGCTTTTGAAGTTCCTAATGCAGAAGCTAAATCTTTAGTTGATGCCATGCTTAAATCTACTTGTTTTGCAAGGAAATTTACGCCGTTTATTTCTTGGAAATCTTTTTCCAATTCTGATTTTAAAGCGCCTACTTTTTCTTTTAGTAATTGCTCTACTTGCTTTTTCAGTTTCGCATTATCATCCTGTAAAGAAGCTACTGATTTTAAAATATCCTGTGGATTTTTTAATGTTTCTTTTATTTCAGATAAAGTATTCTCCTGATTTTTATAGAAATCTTTTACCGCGTCACCTGTAATCGCCTCAATACGACGAATTCCAGCTGCTACTGCACCTTCAGAAATGATTTTGAAATGCCAGATTTCTGCCGTGTTTTTTACGTGAATTCCACCGCAAAGTTCTTTACTTTCTCCAAATTCAATCATTCGAACATTATCGCCATATTTTTCTCCAAATAAAGCCATTGCACCTTTATCTAATGCTTCTTTAATCGGAATATTTCTGTGTTCTACTAATTGCAATTGTGCTTCAATTTGCTGATTTACACTTGCTTCAACCTGACGTAATTCATCCTCTGAAACTTTAGAAAAATGCGAAAAGTCAAAACGTAAATAGTTCGGATTCACTAATGAACCTTTTTGCTCTACGTGAGTTCCTAAAAGGTTTCTCAAAGCCAAATGCATTAAATGCGTAGCCGAGTGATTTTTAGAAGTTGAACCTCTTAAATCGTTATTTACTTTTGCGACAAAACCGGCTTCAATATTTTCTGGCAATTGCTTTGCAAAATGCAAAATCAAATTGTTTTCTTTTTTAGTGTCGATGATTTCGATCGTTTCGTTTGCAGAAACCAACGTTCCTTTATCACCAACTTGTCCTCCGCCTTCCGGATAGAATGGCGTGTTATCTAAAACGATTTGGTATAAAATTCCGTCTTTCTTAGAATCAACTTTACGGATTCTTGTGATTTTTACGTCATTTTCTACTTGGTCGTAACCAACAAATGTTTCCACATTTCCAGGAATCAAAACAGACCAATCTTCTGTAGAAACTTCAGATGCAGCACGAGAACGTGTTTTTTGTTTTTGCAATTCAACTTCAAATTCTTCTTCATTATGGGAGAAACCTTTTTCTTTTAGAATTAAAGCAGTCAAATCTTTTGGAAAACCAAATGTATCGTACAATTCAAAAACCTTAGCTCCAGAAACTTCTGAACCAGAAGTTTGTGCAATTACATTATCTAACAACTGTAAACCCTGATCTAAAGTTCTTAAAAAAGAAGCTTCTTCTTCACGAATTACATTGGTAACCAATTGTTGCTGTGATTTGATTTCCGGGAAAAATTCTCCCATTTGGTTTGCCAACACTTCTACCAATTTATTGATAAAAGGTTCTTTCGTACCTAAAAATGTAAATCCGTAACGAATGGCACGACGTAAAATTCTACGAATTACATAACCAGCTCCGGTATTTGATGGCAACTGTCCGTCAGCAATTGCAAAGGCAACGGCACGAACGTGATCCACAACAACACGAATGGCAATATTAGTTTTGATTTGTTCTTCACTGATGTTTTTAATTTCATCAGAGGTATATTTTAAACCTGTAATTTGTTCTACTTTCTCGATAAGCGGTGTAAAAACATCTGTATCGTAATTGGATGTTTTTCCTTGCAAAGCCATACACAAACGCTCAAATCCCATTCCTGTATCAACGTGTTGTGCAGGAAGTTTTTCAAGAGATCCATCAGCTTTACGGTTGAATTCCATGAATACATTATTCCAGATTTCAACAACTTGCGGGTGATCATTATTTACAAGACTTTTTCCTGAAACCAAAGCTTTTTCAGCTTCCGGACGTAAATCAACGTGAATTTCAGAACAAGGTCCGCATGGTCCCTGATCTCCCATTTCCCAGAAATTATCTTTCTTGTTTCCAAGGATAATTCGGTCTTCGTCGATTAAAGTTTTCCAGATATCCCAAGCTTCCTGATCAAAAGGAACATTATCTTCTTTGCTTCCTTCAAAAACAGAAACATAAAGATTTTCTTTTGGAATTTTATACACTTCTGTCAATAATTGCCATGCCCAGTTGATTGCCTCTTTTTTGAAATAATCTCCAAAAGACCAGTTACCCAACATCTCAAACATAGTATGATGATAAGTATCAAAACCTACATCTTCAAGATCATTATGTTTTCCTGAAACACGAAGACATTTTTGCGTATCGGCTATTCTTTTACTTTTTGGCGTTCCGTTTCCTAAAAAATATTCTTTAAACTGGGCCATTCCCGAGTTATTGAACATAAGAGTTGGATCGTCCTTAAGAACGATTGGAGCAGAAGGAACGATTAAGTGCCCGTTGCTTTTAAAAAAGTCTAAAAATTGTTTACGTACGTCTTGTGATTTCATGCTATAATTAGAAATGTGATAATTTGATAATGTGTCAATTAGATAATTTACTTCGTCTGAAAATATGTGAATGTTGTTTTTTAATTAGAAATTTACCGCTCAAAACAATAAATTCCACGCTAAAAACATTATCTAATTATCAAATTGACACATTATCTAATTCTATTTTATTCTTGAAAAAAAGCTGGGAACAAATGAAACATTTATTAAATTTGTTCGACTAACTTATTTTACAAGCTGCAAAAATAGGGTATTTTAAAATATGGCGAAAGTAAAATATTATTACGACTCAGAAAATCTGGCTTATACGAAAATAAAAACCAGAAAAAGAATCAAAATCGGTTACGCATTACTGTTTTTGCTGGCTTCCGCGTTATTTGGTTTTTTAGTTTTTGTACTATTAATTAATACCCCTTATTTTGAAACCCCAAAAGATCGTTTACAAGCACGTGAAATCGAGAATTTGAAATTGCAATATGCGATTTTAAACAAAAAAATGGATGAAATTGATGATGTAACTGAGGCATTAGAAAACAGGGACAACAATATATACAGGGTTTATTTTAATAAAACCGAAATTCCGGATTCTATCAGGAAAGCAGGTTTTAGAGATCCTAAACGTTACAAAGATTTAGAAGGTTATAACAATTCGCAACTGGTATTAAACACCACAAAAAGAATTGACAGATTATCAAAAGAATTGGCCATTCAGTCGAAATCATTAGATGAAATTTTGAAATTGGCGAGTACAAAAGGAAATCTGTTATTGGCAATTCCTGCCATTCAGCCTGTCAGGAATGAAAATTTAAAACGAATGGCTTCCGGTTTTGGTTACAGAACTGACCCTTTCACGAAAGTGCGAAAAATGCATAACGGAATGGATTTCACCGCCAATACAGGCTCACCCGTTTATGCCACAGGCGATGGCGTTGTAGAAAGAGCCGATGCCTCTGCTTCGGGGTTTGGAAATCATGTTGTGATCAGGCATGGTTTTGGATATGAAAGTTTGTATGCGCATTTAAGCAAATACAATTGCAGAGCCGGACAACATGTCAAACGTGGAGATGTTATTGGATATGTAGGAAGTACAGGAAGATCTGAAGGGCCACATTGTCACTATGAAGTGCATAAAGACGGAAAAGTCGTGAACCCTTTGAATTTTTATTACGGAAATATTTCGGCTGCAGAATACGTTGCAATTTCACAAATGGCCAACCAGGAAAATCAGTCATTAGATTAATCCTCGAAAAAGTAGTATTTTTGAAATTAAAATAGAAAATTAAAAAAACATGCATATTGAGCTTTCAAAAGATAAAAGGTATTATAGCATTGGCGAAGTGGCCAAAGCCTTTAATGTCAATGCATCATTGATACGGTTTTGGGATAGCGAATTCGATATTTTAAAACCTAAAAAGAACGCTAAAGGCAATAGAATGTTTACGCCCGAAGATATTACCAACCTGCAACTGATTTATCATTTGGTTAAAGAAAGAGGTTTTACCTTAGATGGCGCCAGAACACACCTGAAAGAGGGTCAAAAGAAAACATTAGATAAATTCGAAATAATACGTAAATTAGAGACCATAAAAACACAATTAAACGAAATCAAAAACGAATTGTAATTAAAAATAATTTTATAAATAAACTTAAATTAAAGTAAACATGAAGAAAGGATTAATAATTCTTGGAGTTGTAGCTGTAATAGTTATTGGATTATATAGCTGGGCAAGTGGCATTTATAACACAGCAGTAACACTTGACCAAGACGTGAAAGAAAGTTGGGGAAATGTCAACACTGCTTATCAAAGGAGAAATGATCTTATCCCTAATTTAGTTAGTACAGTTAAAGGATACGCTGAACATGAAAAAAGCACTTTAACTGCAGTAATTGAAGCTCGTGCTAAAGCCACAGGAATTACGATTGACCCATCAAACGTTACTCCAGAACAATTAGCAGCATTCAATTCAGCACAATCAGGAGTATCTTCTTCTTTATCCAAGCTTTTGGTGAGTGTTGAACAATATCCAGATTTGAAAGCAAATCAGAATTTTATAGATTTACAAAGAGAATTAACTAGTACAGAGAATCAAATTTTAACGGCAAGAACTCGTTTTAATGAAGCTGTTAAACCTTACAACAACAACATCAATACTTTTCCAAGAAATATATTAGCTGGCTTATATGGCCTTAAAGAAAAACCATATTTTGAAGCATCTACAGGAGCTGAAAAACCAGTTGAAGTAAAATTCTAAAAAAGATTCATATTTTTGATTAACGTTTTTTTAATTTCGGATGAAATAATTCTGGAATTAGAGAAACGTTAATCTTAATTTAAAAACTCATTTTCGATGTCAAAAGTAGAAGATTTTTTATCCAAAGAAGAAGAATTAACCATTGTTGAAGCTATTCGCGTGGCTGAAAAAAATACTTCTGGCGAGATTAGAGTACATATAGAACAAACAACTTCCAAAGTTCCTTTTGACAGGGCTTTGGAAGTTTTTCATGAATTAAAAATGAATGAAACCCAACAACAAAACGGGGTTTTATTTTACTTTGCCGTAGCAGATAAAACATTTGCTATTTGTGGAGACAAAGGCATAAATGATCTTGTTGCAGCAGATTTTTGGGATTGTACCAAAGATGCCATGATCAGCCAATTTAAGTCAGGAAACTTTAAACAAGGTATTGTCGATGGTATTTTGAATGCCGGCGAACAATTAAAAAAATACTTTCCGTGGTCTGAAGGTGACACTAATGAATTATCAAACGAAATCTCAAAAGGATAAATAATGAAAATTTCCAAAAACAAAATATCTTATTCAAAAGGACTTTTTCAGTTTACCTTTTTGTTCATCGCTTTTTTTACTACCAATTGTATTTTTGCACAATTTACAATTCCGGAAAAACCAACTTTGCAGACTTCAGTTTATGATTATGCGAATGTTTTAAGCGCCTCTGAAAAAACACAGCTGGAAGAAAAACTAATTCGGTACTCAGATTCTACTACTACACAAATTGTAGTTATTACAATTGAAAGTTTGAAAAATGAAAACATAAATCAATTAGCTACAAATTGGGGACAGAAATGGGGAATTGGAGGAACAGCCAAAGATGATAATGGTGTTGTAATTTTAGTTGCTAAAGCTGAAAGAAGAATAGCCATTAATCCTGGTTATGGACTGGAAGATAGATTAACAGCAGCAATTGGGGGGCAAATTATTGATTATATAATTGTTCCAGAATTTAAAGCCGGAAGTTATTACCGTGGACTTGATAAAGGCGCCGATGCTCTTTTTGATGTTTTTAAAGGAAAATACAAAGGAGAAAGAAAACAGAATAAAGCCAAAGGAAATGATTTTCCGATATTGCCATTCATTGTTATTGTTGTAATTGTATTAATTTTACTGGCGCGTAATAAAGGCGGTGGAGGAAATTCAGGCAATAATAGCGGCGGAGGCCCTAGTCTGATGGATGTAATTCTTTTAAGCAGTCTTGGAAGAAGTGGCGGAGGCGGTTTTGGAGGCTTTGGCGGAGGTTCATCTGGCGGCGGTGGCGGCTTTGGCGGAGGTTTTGGCGGCGGCGGATTCTCCGGTGGAGGTTCTAGCGGAGGCTGGTAGAAAACAAAGTCACAGTTTGCAGTGACAGTTTTCAGTTTTAAAAATTTATAATTTACAATTAATAATTCAATATAGATGTTATCACATAAAGCAAAATACGCCCTTAAGGCCTTACTTTATTTAGCAGAACAAGACGAAAATCACATTTCCAGAACAATAGAAATTGCTGATGGCGCCAATATTCCTAAAAAGTTTTTAGAACAAATTTTATTGGATCTAAAACGAGGACGTTTTGTGAGTAGTAAGCAAGGGAAATTTGGCGGATATTATTTGATACGCTCCAAATACGATATTACTTTGGCAGAAATTCACCGTTTATTTGATGGTGCAATTGCGCTCTTACCATGTGCTTCGTTAAATTTTTACGAACCATGCTCAGATTGTAAAACTGAGGAAGAATGCAGTCTAAGACATGGTCTAATGATCATTCGGGATGAAACTCTTAAGGCAATGCAAGGCATAACAATCGCCTCACTTGTAAAGAAATAAAAAAATATTTTCTAATTCCTAGTAAATCTATAGAATTTACATATATTTGCAAAAAAACCGACAACCATTTACAAATTTTAAACCCTATGAAAGTAAATTACAATCGATCAGGTGTATCAAAAACTCTTTTGCAAAGAAACCAGAATATTCAATTCACTAATGTGAAAAACAATTCTTCTATGATGTGTATGTGCTGATAAAAAAAATTTAATTTAAATTCTACTAATCACATATACTTAATATAAAATGAAAAATTCTATAAAAAATATACTTACCCTATTATCCTTTTTAATTTTCTCAACATCATTTGCACAAAACATTGAAGGTGTAGTTAAAACCAGCGAAAACACACCACTTGAAGCTGTTAACATTGTTGTTAAAGGAACAACAACCAATACCACTACAGACAGCGAAGGAAGATTTACAATCAACAGCAAAGGAAAACTTCCTATAACAATTTTAGTTCAATATGTAGGTTACAAAACTACCGAAATAGAACTTACTGATTTACCAACTGCTCCATTACAAATCACACTTAAAGAAGAAAATGAACTTATAGAAGTTGTAGTTTCTTCACGACGCAGAATAGAAAAAGTTCAGGATGTGCCCATTGCGATCTCTGTTATCACCGGTAAACAAGCAGAACAAACAGGAGCTTTTAACGTGAACCGTATTAAAGAATTGGTTCCTTCAGTACAATTGTATTCTTCTAACCCTAGAAATACCGGAATTAACATTCGTAGTCTTGGTTCTCCTTTTGGACTTACCAATGACGGAATTGATCCTGGAGTTGGTTTTTATGTAGACGGTGTTTATTATGCACGTCCGGCTGCGACAACTCTTGATTTTATCGATGTAGAACAAATTGAAGTATTACGTGGACCACAAGGATCTTTGTTTGGAAAAAATACAACATCAGGGGCATTTAACATCACAACCCGTAAACCAAGTTTTACTTCAGGAGCTGATTTTGAAGTGAGCTACGGAAACTATAATTTCCTTCAAGCTAAAGCGTCTGTTACGGGAGCTTTAGGAAAAAAAGTCGCAGGTCGTTTATCTTTCTCCGGTACACAACGTGACGGTCTTATTGATAATGTTGCTACAGGAAGACCTACAAACACTTTAAACAATCAGGGAATTAGAGGTCAGTTACTTTGGACTCCAACAGTAAATACTAATATTATATTGGCTGCAGATATTACAACGCAACGTCCTGATGGATACGCACAAGTTGTTGCAGGTGTTGCGCCTACTCAAAGAGCTGCTTATCGCCAGTTTGATGCTATTATTAAAGATTTAAATTACCAATTGCCAAGCTTGAATGCATTTGACCGTAAAATAGATCATGATACGCCATGGCGTTCAGGACAGGATATGGGAGGTATTTCCCTTAACATCGATACCAAAATTGGTTCAGGAACACTTACTTCAACAACAGCGTGGAGATTTTGGAACTGGGATCCATCAAATGACAGGGATTTTACAGGATTACAAGTATTGGCATTATCTCAAAATCCAACAAGACAAACACAATTTACACAAGAAGTTCGTTACGCAGGTCAGCTTACAGAAAAAATTAGCGGTGTTGTAGGGGTGTTTTTTATCGATCAAACCTCTCAAACAGATGGTACCGAAGAATCCGGTAATGCACAGTGGAGATTTGCGCAAAGTACAACCAGCGCTTTATGGAAAACTCCGGGACTTTTTGAAGGATACGGAATTAAAACTGATGCAAACATAAGAGCATCAAGTGCAGCAGTATTTGGCCAAATTGACTGGGCTATTACAGATCGACTGCATGTTTTACCAGGTTTGAGATATAATTTTGACAAAAAAGACGCTCATTATTCCCGTACAACATACGGAGGTTTGCAAACTACTGATCCGGCATTATTAGCTTTGAAAAAATTAGTTTATTCTGATCAGGCATTTGACTCTAGTACTGACAACACTGACTTTTCAGGAAACATAACATTGACTTTTAAAGCTTCGGACAAAATCAATGCTTATGCTACTTATGCAAAAAGTTACAAACCGGTTGGTGTAAACGTAGCCGGACTTCCAACTGATTCAAAAGGCGATCCTTTATTAGATCTTGCCGTGATTAAACCGGAAAAAGTAAACCATTACGAAATAGGTGTAAAAACTTCACCGTTTAGAAATTCAGTATTTAACCTTGCTTTCTTTAATACAGAGATCAACGATTTTCAAACCAACGTTCAGGCAGCTGAATTGGGAGTAAACCGTGGATACCTTGCCAATGCTGATAAAGTACGTGTAAGAGGTGCTGAATTGGATGCAAGCTTTGTTATCAACCAACATTGGACTATAAATGGTGCTGCTACGTATACAGAAGGTACATATGTTAAATTTACAAACGCACCACTTCCTTTAGAAGAAACAGGAGCTCCTGTAGCCTTCAAAGATGTTTCAGGAACTGATTTACCTGGTGCTTCAAGATGGGCAGGATCTTTGGGTGGTGAATTTTCTAACCAAGCAAAATTCTTCGGAAACGCAGGAAAAGCTTTCATCGCATTAGATTCTTACGCTCGTTCTGAATTTTCATCAAGCCCTTCAGCTTCAAAATTTTTAGTAGTTCCAGGTTATGCTATTTTTAATGCACGTATTGGTTTCCGTGCGTCGCAAGGTTTATCTGTTCAATTCTGGGGACGTAACCTTTTAAATAAAGATTACTACGAACAATTATTACCTGCGGGTGGAAACACAGGACAATATGCTGGTGTAATTGGTGATCAAAGAACTTACGGCGTAACATTGAAATATTCATTGTAACACAATTAGTTAATTTTACATACACGAAACGAGATAGGTTTTTAAATCTATCTCGTTTTTTTATGAAATGAAATCACAAAATTGCATTTAAAACAAGTTTTATTCTTCTACACATCTATTCTGATTTGTATATATTCGCAACCTCGAATTATATAGATTGAATGAAAGTTCTAAAATTACTACTTTTAGCAGGATTAATAAGCCCTCTTTTATCAGCACAAAGTCTGAAAAAGACAGATCAGCAAACCTTAACGTGGATAAGATATTACAATATTTTGCCTGTTACTGAAAAATGGGCCATACATTCTGAGATTGACAACAGGAGTTTTTTGAATCCTGTTCATGAAAATTTATTTGTTCTAAGAATTCAGGGAAGATATCGCATTCATAAAAACATAGATTTAGGCGGCGGTTTTGCTTATTTTAATGTGAACACACAAGACCCTCACATTGATCCTGATTATTCTGTTCCTGAATACCGAATTCAGCAAGATGCTACTTTCATCAATGATATTGCCAAAATCACTTTTCATAACCGTTTCCAGCTCGAAGAACGTTTTATTCAGAAAGCCAACAAAACCGAATTACTGGATGATTTTTCTTTTGCATATCGATTTAGATACAGATTACAAGCAACATTTGATCTTTGGAAAAAAGAAAAACAAAGCTTAAAAGGAACCATTTCTGATGAAGTGATGTTCAATTTTGGAAAAGACAATAAAAGAAATACTTTCGATCAAAACCGAATTTATGCTGCATTACGTTATCAATTCGATCCTAATATTGGCTTGGAAGTAGGCTATCTTAAAAGTTTTCAAAGACGTTCCAGTGGTGTTGATTTTTATGATCGTGATATTATCAGATTTACCGTTTATCATAGAATAAATAGGAAACCGAGGATTTAGAAAATAAAATTCCAATATAAAAATTCCAAATTCCAATAAAAAACTCAGGCGAAGCAAATCTTTGGGCAAAAAAAAGACGCACTGCTGTGCGTCTCTACGTTAAAACCTTTGAACCTCTGTCACTTTATAACTTTGAACCTTTATTAATCCATTCTCTGTCTTCTCTTCCCTCCTTTTTCAGCACCTGCAAAATTTCCTATTTTATAACTTACAGAGAACATTACATAACGTTTCAGTACAGTATTCTCTTCATCACGAATAGAGGTTGCCGAAATCGTTCTGGTAGCACTTTGATTTTGATTTAAAACATCGTAAACTTTTACTTTAGCATAGACTTTTTTATCAAAAAATCCATAAGACAAACTGGTGTTCCATAAATAAAAATCTTTTTTGAAGTTGCTCGAAATACTGGAATTGTAAGTATATCCAAAGTCATTTCCGAAAATTAAATTTTCCGGCCAGTAACTTGTTGTTTGTAAATTGATTCTGTGCACTACATTCGAACTGGCATCTCTTGAAGAATTCTCATAATCAGTCTGATTGTACGACAAACTATATGATGGCGAAATAATAAGAAGTTCTCCGTATTCATAAGTAAGGTTTACTTTTGGCGTTATTGCGGTAGATTTTGCATTATATAAAATAGCATTGGTAAAACCTTTATCAAAAGAATAACTCCCGTTTAACCCAAAACCATATCGTAAAACATGAGCGTCTCTTTTTATTGATTGATTCCAGTTTCCGCCAATCGATGCCATATAAGTTCCCGAAATATTTACATAAGTAGTAGTTCTTTTTCCGCTATCATCATAAATAGAAGTCGAAACCACATCGTTATTATAATAATCTCCTTTTACATACAAACTGTAACCGGAACGCGTACGGAAATCGTAATTTCTAAAACTAAAATTAGCGCTGTTTTTTTCGATAGGCTTCAAATCAGGATTTCCTGTAATGGTATTTAATGGATTGGTTAAATTTAAAACCGGCATTAATTGAACCGCTGAAGGAAGTGCATTTGAATAATCGTATTTGAATGACAAATTCTTTGAACGGCTAAACTTATACCTAACCTGAAAATCTCCGTATGGCAATGCATATCGCTTGTTTAAATCGGTTGCGTTATTAAGATATAAGGAATGATTATCAAACTCTACAATGGAAGTTCTCGAATTCAAATTAACCGTATATTTACTTTTCTGCCAGGTAATTCCAACTTTCGGACTAAAAGAATTTTGCTTTGAAGTAGTATAATTCGTCAAGGAATCATTTAAAGCAGAATAAGATTGCGATGCAGCATCAAAATCGAATGTTTTTATGTCTTTCATATCTTTGTTCCAGTCAAAATCAGACCCAAATCGTATTCTCAATGAATCTGTTACAGGCTCTGTATATTCAAGTTCAAGAGAATAATTATCAGTAGTATTTTTGTTATTACTTTTCTGATTACGATCATCATTTGGCTTAGCATCCTTATAAAAAATAGTCTGAGAAAGATTCAAAGCCTCAGCATCTGTTTTGGCATTGTTATTATCAAAAACAATACTAAAATTACGAGCCTTTTTCTTAAAAGCTTTATTGAAGTTGATCGTGTTGCCAAAAGTAGTATTATCACTTTCTGAATATGATTTAGCGGTACTTTCATTCAAAGCTTCTCCGTTTTCATCCTCAGAAAAACTAGACGAAGCCGAATTACTATTCGAACGGGATTGATTGAATTTTGGTACCACAACCAATCTCGTTGTGGGATCAATTTTATATTCTAATTCAAAATTGACGTTATTTCCTGTATTTTCATTTCTTGTCTTAGAATCAGATGAAGTGGCAATATTTCCGGTTGGTAAAAAACTAACCTGATCAGATTTACTATCGTTATTGTTAATCGAATTCGAAAAATTATAACTTCCCATTGCCATCAATTTTTCTGACCAGTCATCAGAATAATTAAGTCCTACTAAATTCGATTGCGTGATACCTTTACCACTTCCTGAACTGCCGCCGCCGCCACTGTTGCCTTTCGCATTTCGGCCGCCTCCCATATTATCAAATACCTCATCCATTGCAAAGCCTGTCGAATTGATATTATTCGATGAAGCCAAAACACTTATCTTTTGCTTATTGTTGAAATAATTCAGCAAAAGACTGCTTTCATAACGATCATCGGAGCCATATCCTCCAAGAATTTTCCCGAAATAACCTTTATTTTTCTTTTCGTCAATTGTGATATTTATACTCGAATAATCCGAAGTTGATTCTTGTTTAGAAAGTTCTTCTTTCTTGGTTTTAAAATCCGAAACCTGAATTTTTTTGATAATTTCCGCAGGTAAATTCTTCAACGCAATGGCACCATCTTTATCAAAAAATGTTTTTCCGTTTACCAAAACCTGATTTACTTCGCGACCGTTTACAGTAACCTTACCATCTGTACCTACATCAAAACCAGGCAATTGTTTCAGTAAAGTTTCTACATTCGAATCCGGTCTTACTTTATAAGAAGCGGCATTAAACTCCAGCGTATCTTTTTTAATCGTAATGGGCGGAGCTTCACTTTTTATAACCACATTATCTAAAGCGTTTGCAGCTTCCAATAAATATAACTTACCAAAGTCTTTACTTTCAAGAAGCCCTTTTTCTTCCTCAAAATAGGGTTGATAACCCATATAATTTACCTTTAGAAAAATAGGCTTATCGTATTTTTTAGTTTTGATACTAAAAGCCCCATTTTTATCGGTTGTAGCATATTCGATTACGGTAGAATCTTTTACGGTTGTAAAATAAACGGTTGCTAATTCCAGCGGCAATTGCGTATTAATATCAACAACGGTTCCTTTAAGGACAATTTCATTCTGGGCACTTGCCGAATAACAAAAAAGAGAAAAAATTAGAAAATAATAAATTTTGGTCATAAAATGGTTGGTTAGAAATAGTAAGACCCAAATAGAGTCAAAAGGTTTAATTGTAAGTTCAACATTTACGCAAACAGTATGCCATTAAACCTAATAAAAATAATAGGAGTAATATAAATACATAAAAAAAGTCCCCATTTCTGAGGACTTTTACTTTTATTTTTCTCTAATATAAATATCGATCGGCACTCCAGAAAAGTCCCAATTTTCTCTAATTTTATTTTCAAGATATCTTTTATACGGTTCTTTAACGTATTGTGGCATATTGGCAAAAAACACAAACTGAGGTGTTAAAGTTGGCAACTGCATACAATATTTAATTTTTACATATTTACCTTTTGTTGCTGGTGGCGGATAAGCTTCGATTACCTTCAACATAAATTCGTTGAATTTAGAAGTTGGGATTCTTTGCTTTCTGTTTTCAAAAACTGTAACCGTAGCTTCTAATGCTTTCAATAAACGTTGTTTCGTTAAAGCCGAAACGAACAAAATTGGCACATCGGTAAAAGGCATTAATTCTTTTTTGATTTTCTCTTCGTAATCACGAGTCGACATGGTATCTTTTTCAACCAAATCCCATTTGTTCACTAAGATTACAACACCTTTACGGTTTTTCTCTGCCAGCCAAAAAATACTTTGATCCTGACCTTCAAATCCACGGGTTGCATCAATAACCAAAATACAAATATCAGCATGCTCAATCGCACGTACAGAACGCATTACAGAATAAAACTCCAAATCTTCTTTTACTTTAGCTTTACGACGGATTCCCGCAGTATCAACCAAGTTAAATTCGAAACCAAAACGGTCAAATTTTGTATCAATTGCATCACGAGTTGTTCCTGCAATATCCGTTACCATAAAACGTTCTTTACCAATAAGTGCATTGATAAAGCTTGATTTACCAGCATTCGGGCGTCCTACAACAGCAAAACGAGGTAAAACTACTTCTTCCTGAACTGGTTCCGGTTTTTCTGGAAAAGAGTCAATTAAAGCATCTAATAAATCTCCTGTTCCACTTCCCGATATACTTGCAAACGTAAAATATTCACCTAAACCAAGGTTATAAAACTCAATTGCATCTTTCTCACGCATTGCGTTATCTACCTTATTTACAGCCAATAAAACTGGTTTTGTCACTTTACGCAATAAGCGCGCAACAACATCATCCATTGGTGTAATACCTTCCTCAACATCAACTACAAAAATAATAACATCAGCTTCGTCGATAGCAAGCTCCACTTGTTTACGAATTTCACCTTCAAATACGTCATCAGATCCACGAACGTATCCACCGGTATCAATTACAGAAAACTCTTTTCCGTTCCACTCGCTTTTACCATAGTTTCTATCACGGGTAACCCCAGATACAGAATCTACAATAGCTTCTCTTCTTTGTATCAGCCTATTAAAAAGGGTTGATTTCCCTACATTAGGTCTTCCTACTATCGCAACAATGTTATTCATTTCTTTGAATTTTAGATTTTAGATTTTAGACTTCAGATTTTTAGTTCCCTAAAAACCTAATCCCTTGTAATCCAAAATGCTTAATTTTAATTTTTTGCAAAGGTAGTTAAAAAAGTGACTAAGTCGCTAAGTTTCTAAGTACCTAAGATTTTTATTGTTATTCTTGTTATTTTCGGGAGCTGTTTCCTGCTATCCGTTTCAATCTTTTCCTGGCTGGCAGCAGACAGCAAGAGGATTTCCACTTCTATCAGGGCTACGGTTTCGGGGGATTAAGAAATTCAGTCAACATTAAAAATAACATCTGTTTTGATCACCTCCAGAAAAATTCAACTTCTTAATTTTCAGATAAGTATTTTTTAATTATTTACACTTTTCATAAATATATTGTGGTCTCGCTCCCATTCTGTAAGAACTAAAATCGCCTTTATTGGATAATTTTAAAGTTAATCCATCGTCTTCCTTTACATTAAAAAATTTAATATCGCGAATTTTGATCTTAGCCGAAATAATATTTAAAGGACCTATTTTATAATGACTAAAAGGAAAAGGCTCATCACCAAAATCCCAATACACAAGCTCTTTTTTATCAAAATCAACATATGCCTTATTCTCTACATCACAAAACCTTCTGTTATTCGATAAAAATGCCTCGACTTGCTTTTCTGTATCTATTGGTACAAACTCTTTTTCCGGAGCGGTATACAAAACATCACCTACAGCATCCTGAGTAATTCCAACCAAATATTTATTATTTTTAGAAATACTAAAATACAATGTCAAAACCCTGCTTTTATCTATCGACATTACATCGGCTCTGTAATTGCACAACTTTTCGAGCTTTCGAAATGGCTTTTTATCTTCATCTGACCGATTACTATAAGTATCTTCAAAATCATCCAAACGGAATTTATTTTGGTATTTCACATAATAAAAACCTGTCTTTTTAAATTCGCCATCTCCCAGATATTCAGGAAATTTTCCGAATTCTATATTCTCATAGATTTTAAAATCAAACCATTCAATCCAGTCATCAATTTTATTAGGAAAGCTCAAAATAGGATAATAGCCATCTTTCACAAATATGGCCAATCCGTTAGATTTATCAATGAACTTATTAATATTCGAAGCCTTATTGGTCTGGAATTGCTTTATAAATTCGCTTAAAAACAATCTCACCTCTTGATCAGAACAAGCCGTTGTATCTAAAGCTACAGAATCTTTCTCTACAATAGTTTCCGTTTTTTTGATTACAGGTTTAGAGGGAATTGCTTTCTCTTCTGTACCAAAAAGACGTGCCAAACCCACAATCACTATAAGTCCCAAACATATTGGTATTGAATACTTCGTTGAAACTTGCATAAATTATGATCTGGCGTTTAGAAAAAATTATTGATTATATCCAAAACGTTTCAGCATATTGGCATTGCTTCTCCAGTTTTTATTCACTTTTACAACCAGTTCAATATGTATTTGTTTCCCGAAGAACTTTTCTAAATCAGCACGAGCATCGGTTCCTACTTTTTTCAAAGCCGCACCTTTATGTCCAATAATGATTCCTTTTTGAGTTTCGCGTTCAACCATAATGATCGAACGGATTCTGATAATTTTTTCATCTTCAAAAAATTCTTCCGTTACGATTTCAACCGCGTACGGAATCTCTTTGCTGTAATTCAACAAGATTTTTTCACGGATGGTTTCGTTTACGAAAAAACGTTCCGGTTTGTCTGTTAATTGATCTTTTGGATAATATGCTGGTGATTCTGGCAACAATTCGATGATTCTGCCAAAAACTTCGGGTACATTAAAATTCTGTAAAGCCGAGATTGGGAAAATTTCAGCATTTGGTACTTTTGCAGTCCAGAATGCTACTTGCTCTTCTAATTGTTCCTGATTTGAGTTGTCGATTTTATTCAACAATAACAAAACCGGAATTTTAGCATGAATTATTTTATTAAAGAAAGCCTCGTCTTTTAAGTCCTGCTCTCCTATTTCGACCATGTAAACTAGTATATCAGCATCTTCAAAAGCCGATTTTACAAAGTTCATCATCGATTCCTGCATTTCATAAGCGGGTTTGATGATTCCGGGAGTATCCGATAATATAAGTTGAAAGTCCTCGCCATTCACGATTCCCAGAATACGATGACGAGTTGTTTGTGCTTTTGATGTAATGATAGATAATCTTTCTCCAACAAAGGCGTTCATCAATGTTGATTTTCCAACGTTTGGATTCCCGATGATGTTTACAAAACCTGCTTTATGTGACATTTGTGTATTATTTAATTTGCAAAGGTAGTCATATCAACTCAATACAGAAAATAAAACATTTTTTAAAGTTTTCGTTGGATTTCTTAAAAATCGGCGTATCTTTGCACCCGAAACATCGCGGGATAGAGCAGTAGGCAGCTCGTCGGGCTCATAACCCGAAGGTCACAGGTTCGAGTCCTGTTCCCGCTACTAAGAGAAAAAGCTTCAGAGAAATCTGGAGCTTTTTTTATGGAATAAATTTCAGCTCGCCGGACTTATATCCGCCGCGGCGGACACAGGTTCGAGTCTTCGCCGTGGCGAACTACTAAGAGAAAAAGCTTCAGAGAAATCTGGAGCTTTTTTTATGGATAAATTTCAGCTCGCCGGACTTATATCCGCCGCGGCGGACACAGGTTCGAGTCTTCGCCGTGGCGAACTACTAAGAAAAAAAGCTTCAGAATCATGGGGCCGTGTTTTTCCTACAGAGTTTCATAGTGACAGACTTATATCGCCA
>NZ_LVEN01000005.1 GCF_001686925.1 Flavobacterium piscis | reverse complement strand
TAGGTAATTAAGATAGTACCTGGGGTTTTGGTTTTCTTTAGGCGTTTATGGTTTTCCGTAAAATTATTGAATTGAGAAGATTTACTTTTAGCAAAAATTAATTTAAACAAAATCAGGTGTTTTTACTTGGTGCTTAATTCAAATTAAAACCGATGTTTGTTTTTATAAAAATGAAATAATTAATTTAAAAAAATATGAAAGCAGAAGTTCAATATGGTGATTTCAAAGGAACAGTTGCAGCAGATATCGCTGATTTTTTAGGCGGGAATAGCCTAGAGTCAATATCTAAACATTTTAATTTAGATACAACTAGATTTAGGTTAGTTGGTGTCTCGATATATGGAACTGCAAATTTTCATTTGGCTCTACGCTGTGTAGATCTAGAAAAGACAACAAATGAAAAAGAATATATCGTCGATTTAAGTATTGATTTGGGTGGTAAAAATCCTTTTGATCTTTTATTTAAAAGATTGTACATTTCTTTACATGGAGCACATGAAGAAAAATATTTGGATCCACAATTAGATTCTGATACAGAAGCAGAATTTGGCGAATACTAAATTAACTAAGTATTGTAAATTTAAAATTCGGCAGCATTAATTTGCAATCTGTACTCCAAACAATGAGGTAATAAGATATAATGTTAAATGTAAGAGACAAAATAATCAATCACTACAAGCGCAGATTACAAATACATGCAATGTTTTTTTGAGTTTAATTTTCACCTACTTTAATTAATAACTTCTATTATACAATTTTACTGAATTAGGTCTTTATCTAAATAAATGAACTTAATATATACTAATTATTTATGAGTTGTTCTAGAGGAAAAGCTTCACCAAACCCACATACAAAAATTAAACTCTTTGCTGATTCAGGCGGATATTGCCAAAATCCAGGATGTAATATAAATCTATTTTTAAGTATTGGTAATACTGATTTTCACATTGCAGAAATGGCTCATATTATTAGTGCTGGAAATTCTGGACCAAGAAGCGATTTAACAATTTCAAAAGATTTGAAAGGAGAATTTTCAAATCTTATTCTATTGTGTCCAAATTGTCATACTAAAATAGACAAAGCAGAATCAGAATTTCCTGAAGAGAAAATTCTTAATTGGAAAGAGACACATAGTGAAAAAATTAAATTAATTTTTAACATCAAAAAACATGAAAATAGAATTGATGTCAGACGGTCAATTATCCCTTTATTAAATGAAAACAAAACAATTTTTAAAACTTACGGTCCTTTAACAGAACAAAGATTTAATCCTGAAAGTGAAATACCAAAAATATGGTTATCTAAAATCCAGCAAAAAATATTACCAAACAACCGCAAAATACTTTCAACAATTGAGGTGAACTATGATTTATTAAATGAAATAGAGATGGAAACATTTGAATTGTTCAGACAACATCTTCTTGATTTTGAAGCAAAACACATTAATAATGAAGAGATAAACGCTCTTCAATTTCCACAAGAATTAAATAATATTTTTAAAAATTAGTTATGGCTAAACAATCCCCTTTCGAATGGATTATCGAAAAGTTAAATGACGATAATAAAATAGAATCAATTGATATGCTTTCAGAAAATCTTTTACAAATTTCTAAAAAAGATAATTCTTCATTCACTGTTACAAAAACAAATCTGAATAGATTTGAAGTTAATGATATTATCGCAATTCTCATTAATCAAAATGCAAATTTTATTTTACATACTTCTAAAGAACCGTTTATTAATGGAGATGTTTTTGATTACTTAAATTCAAAAAAAATAGTTTTGGGTGGTTTTGGTGATTTAATGAGAGCGGTAAAGCAGCATAATTATTGGCCTTATTTACCTCCTGATGTATATTTTATAACTAGAGGATTGGAACAACATACAAAAGTTTCAAAGGTTAAGAGGTTAGACAACAAACGTTATGAAATTTCTCGACATAATCTAGAAACAGTTATAATTATAGCTTTAAATGATTATGACTTGGGTATAGAATCTATAAGAAGTGCTGTAAGTGAATTTGCAAAATTCGATGCAATATTAAAGTCAAATCCCAACGGTAGTATTACTACCTCCGCTATTCAACTTGCTGATTCGAGAGAAATAAAAACATTTAAATGGGGTGAATTAATGGGTAAACTTAATTTAAAATGGAACTGGAATCAATACAAGAAGAATTAATAACTGTAGTAAAAGGTCTTTCTTTAAAAGTCAATTTTGTCGACTTTTATTTATTCGGCTCATTTCTTTTAAATCCTAGAAGTGCGAATGACATTGACATTTTGATAATATATGAAAATAAAAATCAAATAAAAGTCATAAAAAAAGATTTTGAAAACTTGAGTAAAGAGTTTCCCCTACATATGAACTATTTCACACACAAAGAAGAAAAGGAATTAAATTTTATAAAAACGCAACGTGCAAAAAAGATATTAGAATTTTCGACGAAAGCAAATTCTGAAATCAGAAAAAAATAAAAGCAATTGATAGTTTTAAATTATAAAGAATGGATTTACAGATAGTATTACAAATTTCACTTGTCATAATTGGATTGTATTTAGCATTATTCAAATCATATTTCACTGAAAAAGGTAAAAATATTGCAACAAATGAAGATATTGAAGAACTGACAAATAAAATAGAATTAGTTAAACAAAAATTTTTAGAAAAAAATGCGAGCTTAAAATCAAAATTAGATTTATTAACCAATTTACAAATTGGGCACAAAAATGATGAAAGAAATGCATTGACAGAATTTCACAAAAGTTTTTCTAAATGGATAAACATTTTAACTTCTTCTTCATTTGGTCTAATTGATGATTACAATAATGAAGAAGTTCTAAGAAAACTATCCGATTATGATAACATTTATAAAGAGTTCCAGAGTTCTCATTCACTTTTAATGATATATGTTGAAGATGAAAAATTACATTCAAGTATAAACACGTTAAAAATTAAAATCCTTGAGAAATTATCTGGAATTGCTCCTTCATCTTTAATTTCTCTTAAACATAATAATGAAAAATTGGAAGATCTCAAATCACAACCTTATTCAGATAAAAAAACTGAAAAAAATCGCGAATTATTTGTAGTAAGAAAGGAAATTCATCAAAAGTATCATCGCGAAATGATTGAAGCTTATAAAGAAATAGTCGATCTACAAAAGTCTTACGAAAAACATATGCTGGAATATATAAAAACTTTATCTCAAGAATAAAAGAAACAAGATTCCTGCTCTTCGAATTTTTCCTTATAAAGTTCTATGCAAGTGTCTCTGAGTTTGCATTTTTTTTGTGTTCTTTGGGGAGCTATAACCCAGATCGCGCGGATATACCTTCACGTTCGATAGCGCGGATTTGCAATCCGTGCCCGCAACAGTAAGATGCAATACTTTGTATTTTTAAAAGATGATTCTCTTTGCGGGCACGGATTACAAATCCGCGCTATCGGGTTTAGACAGAGCTTAAAATGATATTGAAGTATCCTATGTGAAAGTTGATAAATATATTGGATTGCAAAAAGGTCAAAAAATCGATGAAAGTGAGTTTTTCAAGCAATACACAAGTGTCTGTACCTTATTTTTAATAAAAACTTTATAATCAATTACCGTATTTTTCAAAATTAAATTATTTAATACCTAAAAAACACAAAAATAAAACATTAAATGACAAATATTCAAATAATTAAAATTGGTCATAATGATCATTTAGATTTTTCAAAACTAAAAAAAAGATTTGATTCATCATTAACATTTAAATCTACAAATGATATCATTATTACCTCCCCAACTTTTTTAAATGAAGATAATCTAACAATTACAGATAATAAATTGGCTACAATTAATATTGCAAATGATGCTGATTTTTCTGTTGGCATTATTGACAGACCTCTTCAGGGAAATTATTTTACCAGACCAATAAAAAATAATTTCATTGTTATATCAACATTTGGTTTAGAAGAATTGAATCTACGTGAAGGAATAACGGCTGAGAATTATTTATTAAGGTTTATTTATGCTTTTACAATTATGTTTAATGCGTATGGAGGCTTAAATCATCAAGCTGGTGAAATTATGCAAAATAATATTACTGGATGTTTATTCGATAAAGCAATATATAAAAAACAAATATCAACTTTTTTTAAAAACCCTCATATAAGCCTTTCAGCTGAAAATATTTTAAATACAAAAGCAATACATGCTAAGTTAATATCAAACACAAAAAAAGATATTAAGAAATTAAAAATTTCTTGGTATTATAATTATTCCAACTGGCTTGGGCGAAATCCAGTTTGGGCAACAATTATTATATTCATTTCTGGTTTACTATTAAGTGAGCTGGGCGGTAACTTTTTATATGATTGGATCACAAAAAAATAACCCAGATCGCGCGGATATACCTTCTAATTCGATAGCGCGGATTTGCAATCCGTGCCTCCAAAATTGAGATACAATACTTTGTATTTTTAAAAGATGACTCTCTTTGCGGGCACGGATTACAAATCCGCGCTATCGGGTTAACAAAACTATAAAAAACTATATATGCACGAGCGGCACGCTCGCGCTAGCTGAAAAACTATCGTTATCATACTACTTATAACCAAAAACACCCTAAAAAAAAATAATGACAAAAGAAGAACAAAACAAACTGTCACAAGAAATTGAAGATATTTCTAATAATTTTGAACTTAAACCTTTTTCAGACAATGTAAAATTATTGAAAGAAGATTTTGATATTAATAAAATAAAATCACCTAAACAATACTTAGAAACTATTGACGAAATTACTGAAGTACTGCGTCAAACAAGACTTTTGTTTCTTTATTCAGTTTTTAATAAAGTTTGTATAGAAGAAGACAAACTTTATTATTTTGATACGCCATATCAAGCCGCTATGAGTTATAGTGCTATAATAAAAAAGGGAGAAAGTTTTTACCTTTTAGACGAAGACGGAGATTACAGCCAAACATTTACAAGTGAGCCTTTTGTGCAATTTATTGATGATCAGTATTGGGAATTATACGAATAATTTGTAATTCGAATAATCACGATATATCTTCAAGTTCGATAGCCCGGACTTGCAAAAGCTACAGAAAATATTTTTGTAGCTTTTTACATTTGTAAAAAGAAAAAAAACAATCTTTGTGAGAACATATTGCAAATCTGTATTATAGAGTAAAAAAACAATTTAAAAGACTAAAAATACGATGCTTAAACTTTACAGACTAAAAGATAATCAGCTTTGGTACTGGGAAACCTGGAATAAAGACGAAAAAACAGCCATTGTACATTGGGGAATAGTTGGAGAGCAAGGACAAAACAAAGAAGTCAAAGGCGGATTATTTTCGAATTTTAGAAAGAATGTTCAAAAAGAAATTGACGAAAAACTAAAAGAAGGTTACAGAGAATTTGATCAGGATAAAGTTTCTTTTTTAGAAATTGAGTATATCATTGATGGTTTTGGAACTGAACAGGATCTTGAAAAACGACACAGACTCGAAGCAAAAATGGACGAAGTTTTAGGATGGACAGGACTTGGCCATACCGAGGGAGGAAGTATTGGCAGCGGAACAATGGAAGTTGGCTGTATGGTTGTTGACTTTGATACAGCAAAAAAAGTAATCGAAGAAAACCTTAAAGGAACTGAATTTGGAAACTATTCAAGAATTTTTAAAATAGATGAGGAATAACTCAGCATTTCTACAAATAGATTTACGGTTTCAAATAAGAGATTAAATATAAACCTGTTACTTTTGACAAAGAATTTCTAATCCATTTTCAAACCAATAAAAACCACACTAATGAAAGTAATACTTACAACCCTACTTTTAATTTTCAACCTAACCCTATTCGCACAATCGAACAATTTTGCTGGCGATTATACACGTTCACTTGGCGAAGAAGGAAAACATATCATAGAATATAAACTGACTTTAAATCAGGACGGAACATTTGAATTTCATTCGTATTCGAAAATGCAGGGCGGAACTCCACCGGAAGTTAACAAATACGGAAAAGGAAAATGGAGCGCAAAAGACAATATGATTACTTTTTCTTCTAAAAAAAGTGAAGATTTTGACGAGAAATACACTTTAGATTTTAATAAATCAACAGCGAGATTCATAACCAAAAATCCAAGAGATAAAAGTGACAAAATCGTGAAGACAAAACTTCAATTTTTAGAATCAGGAATTTTCTGGATGGAAAGAATTGATATTTTTAAAGTATAAAATAGAAGACTTAAATATAAAAAAGCCACAAGAAAATATTTTTGTGGCTTTTTTTATAATTAGAAAAAATCAATCTTTGTGAAAACGGATAACTCAAATTGTAAAGATTAAATGAATATTAGAAAGTTAAAAATTCAGCCAGACGAAAACTTTGACAATTTTAGAATTAGTCTTTTGAAAGCATTAAATTTATTTGATTATAACAAAAACTGTTTATTAGATTTTGAAGACAGAATTGACAACTATTTTAAAAGAAATAAAACACTTCAAGTTCAAATTGAAATTGATGTTACTAAACTATCTGACAAGATTTACGAGAAAAAATTTTGGAATCTAAAAGATTACACACAAGAAATGCCGGAAAATTATCCCATCAACGGATCCAATATGGAAACTCAGAATTACGTTAATACGATTATTGTTGATGATAAATTTCGTGAGAATCAGGAAAAAATAAAAAAGGAAACGGAACTGCTGGTAGATTCTATTCTGGCCGAACTGAAAAAATTGAACACAAAAGAGAATATTGAAATTAAGTTAACAGGAGAACAATTTAAAATCGAATCTTCAAAACCAAAACAACATTTTGAAATCCTCGACGGATTAAGAGGAATAGCTGCTGTGGCTATTGTAATTTTTCATTTTATGGAAATTGTTCATCCGCCCAGCGAGAATTTTATTGCGCATGGTTTTCTTGCGGTTGACTTTTTCTTCTGTCTTTCGGGATTTGTTATTGCCTACGCCTATCATGACCGAATTACCAAAATGAAACTGGCTGACTTTTTTAAATTAAGATTAATCAGATTGCATCCTTTGGTTGTTTTTGGTTCTGTTTTGGGTTTATTGGCTTTTCTCTTTGATCCGTTTGGCGGTCATCCTGAAACTTACGAAATGGGTAAATTGATTCTGATATTTCTGGCTTCGGTTTTTCTGATTCCTTTTCCGGTTATGGCAGATCGTTATTTCAATATATTTGGTTTAAATGCGCCGGCCTGGTCTTTGTTTTGGGAATATGTGGCAAATATTCTCTATGCGCTATTCCTTTACAAACTCAGCCGTCGTTTACTATTTTTAGTGACTATTTTGGCTGGAGCAGGAATTTGTTTCGTCAGTCAGCGTGCGGGAGGTTCCTTAATGGGCGGATGGAACGGAGAAACTTTTTGGGATGGTTTTGGTCGTATTTCGTATTCGTTTTTAGCAGGAATGCTCATTTACCGCTCGAACTGGATTATTAAATCGAAATTAGGATTTATTGCCTTATCAGTATTACTGCTTTTAGCCTTCGTATTGCCTTTTTCAGATTTCAATTGGCTTACAGAACCTTTGGTCGTTTTATTGTATTTCCCTTTATTGATTGTATTAGGAGCCGGAGCAACTTTGGCACCGGGATTCAAAAAGCTGTGTATCTTCTTCGGAAAAATATCCTATCCGCTATACATGACGCATTACGCTGCCATGTGGATATTCGCCAACTATTACATCAAATACAAACCCGAAACACCTCAATTGACGTTTATTATCATTACAGGAACAATTTTTCTAGTTGGTATCGCTTATTTAACGATGATTTTTTATGATATTCCAATTCGAAAATATCTTACCGACAGGAGAAAGAAATAATCTCGCAATCCTGATCGCTATCGGAAGTAAAAAATTTATTTATAGCCACTGATTAAAAGGATTGAAATGATTTTTTTATTTCACGCAGATTTATTTTGATTATATAATCTGCGACCATCTGCTTAAATCTTTATAAATCTGCGTGAAACAAAAAACTTTGCGACTCTGCGTCTTTGCGTGATTTAATTTAGGTATTGTTAATCTTAACGCTAAGAATCTCGCGTAAAACGCAAAGTTCCAAAATTTAGCAGAAAAAAACTTTATAATTCTGCTCCTGATAGTTATTGGGATTGTGAAATTAAAAAATAAAAAACTTCGAGCCTTAGCGTCTTAGTGGCAAAAAATTTCGATACCAAATTCTAAATCCCTAATTTCGCTTTTTAAACAAGGAAGGAGAAAAATGAAGGTATGTATTGCAGAAAAACCAAGTGTAGCACGCGAAATCGCATCCGTTTTGGGAGCCAATACCAAGCACGATGGATATTTTGAAGGAAACGGTTATGCCGTTACCTACACTTTTGGGCATTTATGTACTTTAAAAGAACCCAACGATTACAAACCGCACTGGAAAAGCTGGGATTTGAACAACTTACCTATGCTTCCGGAGAAATTCGAAACCAAAGTTGTCGAGAATTCAGGAATTCAAAAACAGTTTAAAATTGTAAAAAGCTTATTCGACAAAGCCGAATTGGTCATCAACTGCGGGGATGCCGGACAAGAAGGAGAATTGATTCAGCGTTGGGTAATGAACGAAGCCAACTACAAAGGCGAAGTACAACGTTTATGGATTTCGTCCTTAACAACCGAAGCAATAAAAGAAGGTTTCGAAAACTTAAAACCCTCTGAAAACTACGATAATTTATTCTACGCCGGATTTTCAAGAGCCATTGGCGACTGGTTATTGGGTATGAATGCCACACGATTATACACCGTAAAACATGGCGGATACAAACAAGTTTTGTCTATTGGACGCGTACAAACGCCAACATTGGCAATGGTTGTAGACCGTTGGAAGGAAATCGAAAATTTTAAACCTCAACCCTATTGGGAATTACAGACTTTATACAGAGAAACCCTTTTTAGTTATGAAGAAGGCCGTTTCCTGAAGAAAGAAGACGGAGAATTTTTGGCCAATAAAGTCAAAGAAAGTGATTTCGAAATTGTTTCGGTCGATAAAAAGAACGGAAACGAGTTTGCCCCTAAACTATTTGATTTAACGGGGTTACAAGTATACTGCAATACCAAGTTTGGATTTTCGGCAGATGAAACGCTAAAAATCGTTCAAACATTGTATGAACAAAAAGTAGTCACTTATCCCAGAGTTGATACCACATTTTTACCCAATGATATATACCCGAAAGTACCGGGAATTCTGCAAAAATTATCAAAATACGCTGAGTTAACGCAACCACTTTTAGGCAAAAAAATAAAAAAATCGCCTAAGGTTTTCAACGATAAAAAAGTTACAGATCACCACGCGATAATTCCAACCGGAATAGAAAGCAATTTGCAGTTCAATCAGCAGCAAGTTTACGATATTATTACAAGACGTTTTATTGCGGTTTTTTATGATGATTGTCTGGTTGCGAATACTACAGTAATAGGAAAAGCTGCCGAAGTTATGTTTAAGACCACCGGAAAAGTGATCTTAAAAAAAGGTTTCCGTGTTGTTTTTGAAGACCCGAACGCCAAAGAAAAAGAAGCTGACTTATTACCAAATTTTGTAGTGGGTGAAAAAGGTCCGCACGAACCATCGTTTTTAGAAAAAGAAACCAAACCACCCAATCAGTTTACAGAGGCAACTTTACTGCGTGCGATGGAAACCGCAGGTAAGCAGGTCGATGACGAAGATTTACGAGAACTAATGAAAGAAAATGGTATTGGCCGCCCGTCTACGCGTGCGAATATTATCGAAACGCTTTTTAAACGTCAGTATATTGTTCGAAATAAAAAACAAGTTTTACCAACTCCTACGGGGATTCAGCTTATTGATACGATTCAGAATGAATTGATCAAATCGGCAGAACTTACAGGTTCCTGGGAAAAGCAGTTGAAAGATATCGAAAAAGGCACTTATACAGCCGGAGCATTCATCAAAAACATGAAACGAATGGTCGAGGCTTTGGTGACCGAAGTTCGAAGTGAAACCCGACACGCCAATATTTCGCATGCTACGGCTACTCAAAAAGAAGTGGTGAAAGTCGAGAAAAAGAAAGCCGCAGGAATTTTGGCAGAAACGTGTCCGAAATGTCAGAAAGCGACTTTAATAAAAGGAAAATCGGCTTACGGATGCGGGAATTATAAAGCAGGTTGTGATTTTTTATTGCCTAATGTTTTTGCAGAGAAAAAAATATCCGAAAATCAATATTTAAGATTGGTACAAAAAGGATCAACCGTAAACATAAAAGGTTTTAAAACTGAGGAAGGTACCGTTGAAGGTTTGATACGGTTTGAAGAAAATTACAAACTAAAATTGGAAGTCAAAAAAACAGCTCCAAAAGCAAAACCAACAGCAACAGCTGATTCTGATGCCTTGACTTGCCCAAAATGCAAAAAAGGAACCATCATGAAAGGAAAAACCGCTTATGGTTGTGGCGATTATAAACTGGGCTGTGATTTTAAAGTGACTTTTGATGACGTCCGAGCAAAACTAAAAGATCAAAAACCGACTAAAGAACTGGTGTATGCTATTTTAGGCGAAAGCGTTTAATTTTTTTTTGCCACAGATTAAAGGATTAAAATGATTTTTTACAAAGTTTTCTAACCACAAATTACACAAATTAGCGCTAATTTTTTTCACGCAGATTTGAAAAGATTTAAGCAGATACGCGCAGATTTACATCATTCAGAATCAAAATTAAATCTGCCTCAATCTGCAGAATCTGCGTGAAACAAAAAACATTGTAATCATGTAATCTGTGGCAAATTTCCATTTAGCATTTGAATAGTAATTCGTACTAATTTGTGAATTATTGGCAACCATTTTTTTAATATCTTAGCTTTTCAATTTAACATCAAAAACCATAAATATGTTTCAGAAAATTACTCTTTTAATTCTTTTAGTTGCCGTTGTTTCCTGCCAGAAAAAGGAATCTGTAGAAAAAGATAAAATCAAAATAGCAGACTGGCTTATTGGAAACTGGGAAAATAAATCTCCTAATGGTGTTTTAACAGAAAACTGGACCAAACTTAACGACAGTACTTTTAGTGCTACTTCTTACTTTATAAAAGGAAAAGACACTTTACATTTTGAAAGCATTGTCTTAGCTCAAAAAGCAGAAACATTAACTTATTTTGCTACTGTAAAAGGTCAGAATGATGATAAATCGGTTGCATTTCCTTCAACTTCGGAATCTGATAAACAATTGGTTTTTGAAAATCCTAAACACGATTATCCGCAAAAGATTACTTATACAAAAGGCGCAGATAATACGATAACTGCTGAAGCTACCGGAAATTTACAAGGAAAAATGACAACGGAGCGTTTTATTATGGTGAAGAAATAATGATCTTGTGAATTCTTATTTTTTTTTAGCTGTATAATCGTAATCGAATTTAACGTTTAAAACTGGACTAAAGTCCAGCCCTACAATATACATCGAACCTACGGTTCTTTTTTTGGGATTATTTTAGAAATTCCTTTAGAGTGAACGCTGGTATTTAAAGAACCTTCGGTTCGATTCATTTTGTAGAGCTGGACTTCAGTCCAGTTTAAAAAATATTCACGAGCAGGTCACTGTAGTTTTCGAAACTCTTAAAAATGGGCTGAAAGCCCAAAATCATAAGCATAGTGCGCAACACTACGAGCTAAAGCAAAAACGAATATTGCCCTGAAAGGGCAAAAGCAAACAGATCTATAGATTCATAGAATAGATAACGTAACAATAGTAGAAAATACCATATAACCTACGATTAGTATTTTCTTTGGAATCACGCTTTTGCCCTTACAGGGCAAAACGATAGTCTTTTTTCATCATAGTGCTTCGCACTATGCTATTTCTAAAGCTCTTTCAGAGCAAAATTTTAGAATACTTATCGCAACTTAAGCAAGTCAAAAAGACAAACTTTAGTGCCTTAGTTACAAAATCTTTCACAAAACTTAATATCTTCGAGCCTTAGCGCAAAAAATTTAGCGACCTAGCGGCAAAATATTTCAAAAAAAAAACTTTGCGTTTTAGTGCCTTCGTGGCAAAAAAAAAATTAGCGACTTAGCTGGAAAATCTTTAAAAAAAATAACTTTGCGTTTTAGCGCCTTCGTGGCAAAAAAACTTAGAACCTCAGCAACTCAGAATCTTAGCATCTTCAAAAAAAAATCTACTCATTCTCCCCGATTTTATTCACCATAAAAATCATCAGTATCCCTAAAAGTGCCATTATTAAAAATGCCCATTTCATACTAAGATATTCAGAGATAAAACCAACCATTGGCGGAACCAATAAAAATCCCAGATAGCCAATTGTAGATATAGAAGTTAAAGCAGAACCGCTGCTTAGTTTTGAGGATCTTCCGGCGATACTAAATACTAGCGGAACTACGCAGGAAACCCCAAATCCGATTAAAACATAACCGAAAATAGTGGGGTAAACATAGGGCAGGATAAAACAAATTCCAAAACCTAAAGTGATCAGAATACCGCTGTAAAGCAGAATTTTTTTGGTTCCAAATTTCATTACACCGTAATCTCCAAACAAACGTCCTAAAGTTACCGCCGATGCAAAAAATACAAATGCAGCGCTGGTAAGTTTTGGAGAAGCTTTCAAAATATTTTCGAAATAAATTCCGCTCCAATCGTACATTGTATTTTCGCAAGCCATGGAAACAAAACAAATCAAGGCAAATTTTACCAGATTTTTTTCCGGCATCGAAAAGAATTTCTTTTTTACCGGAACAGGCTGATTATGAATACTCATGGGATAAAAACAAGCCGTAAGTCCCATCATAAAAATACTAACTCCCAATAAGTGATATGAGGGTGCAATATTTTGTGTTACCATAACATAACCCAAACCAGCTCCTGAAAAAACAGCAATACTCCAAACGGCATGAAAACGAGTTATAATTGACTTAGGATATAATTTCTGAACTTCAAGTGATTGTGCATTAATAGATAAATTAAAAATATTACGAGAAGCTCCAAAGATCAGGAGTATCATAACCAATTGCCATACAAAAGCAGCTAAGCCTGGCAATGACAAGGCAATATTAAACATGATTGCTCCCAAAAGCATGATATAACGGCTGCTGTATTTATTTAACAACATGCCGGTAAAAGGCATGGTAAGCATTAAGCCAATTGGAAATGCGAATAAAACCGCTCCAAATTGAGCTTCAGATAAATTTAATTGTGCTTGAATATGCGGAATTCTGGAAACCCATGAGGAATATCCAAAACCGGATATGAAAAAAAATACAGTATTGGCTATTCTAAATCCTTGCGGTGAATTCTGGATTCTTTTAAAAAAAGGTAAAATCATCAGGTCATTTTTCAGATTGCAAAATTAAGGTTTTTTAATCCAAATCTTTCATTTTTAACTTTCTTCAGTTAAAAACAATTACATGATTTAATTTAAAAATGAGGCAATAAGAGTACTATAAATCTTATAATTTGTAATAGAATTTCAAATTCACTTTAAAAATCACAAAAAAACATTTCATTCCCAATAAATAAAACTTGTTAAAGAAAGATTAATTTTTACATTTGCACTGTTTTTATTCATTCTAAATAAATACAATAACTAAACCCATTAAATAAAATGAAATATTCGAGTTTGAAAACGATTCGTTTTCTATTTACAATTAGTTTGTTACTTTCTGCTTTTTGTTCTTTTGCACAACAAAATGGAAAAATTAAAGGTACCATCACTACTTCAGATGGCGAACAGGCAGCCGGAGTCAATGTTATCTTAAAAAACTCAAAATACTGGGCTATTTCTGATGAAAACGGAAACTTTGAATTCAGCAGAGTAAAGCCAGGCACCTATAGTTTACAAGTTTCCCTAACAGGTTATGAAACTTCAGAAAGCGAAGTTATGGTTAGTGAAAGCGAAACAGCAACTGTTAATTTACAATTGAAGGTTTCTAATAAAGAACTAAAGGAAGTTGTGGTAAACAGCAAAAAAAGCATTTTATCTAAAAAAACAGATTATGTTGCGAGAATGCCATTAACAAATCTGGAAAACCCTCAGGTTTACAGTGTGATTCAGAAAGAACTTTTAATGGAACAAGTAGCCGTAGATATTAGAGGTGCCGTACAAAACTCTCCTGGTGTAGTTTCTATTAGCTATCCTTCTGGAGGAGTTGGTGTAATTTTTAGAGGTTTTTCTACAGGTGTTAATGCAAGAAACGGAATGGAAACAGCTTCGGGACGTTCTTCTGTTGATCTTGGAAACGTAGAACGTATCGAAATAATGAAAGGACCGTCGGGAACTTTATTTGGTTCTTCTGTTTCTTCATTTGGAGGTGTTGTAAATTTGGTCACCAAAAAACCTTTTGAAACTACTGCTGCCGAAATATCATACACAACGGGAAGTTTCAACCTAAACCGTCTTACAGCAGATATAAACACGCCTTTAAATCAGGAAAAAACAGTTTTATTTAGAGTAAATCTTGCCGTAAACAGAGAAAAAAGTTTCCTTGATTATGGCTTTAACAATACACTTCTTGTGGCGCCAAGTCTTACTTACAAAGCATCTGACAAACTTACTTTTAACTTCGATGCAGAGCTTTATAACGTGAATAACACAAGACGAACTTACAACACGTATGCTGCGACTTCCGGAATTACAAATCCGAACGATTTGAAAATCGATTATAAAAAATCAATGTTTCATGATGATAACGATGCAAAATCAACAGCTACAAAAGTTTTTGCTCAGGCAGAATATGAAATTTCAGAAAATTGGAGATCTACCACCGTATTTTCATTTGTAGGTGAAGATGTAGAACGCAGTTATCAAAGTTATGCCGTTTGGAGTTCTCCTACACAGACCGCCAGAAGAGTTGGTCTTTGGGGTCCAATTTTCAACAACTATACCAACATTCAGGAAAACATTAACGGAACATTTTCTACAGGAAGCATAAAACATAAATTTCTTACCGGTGTCAATTACAGACTTTACAGCTCTGCTTTTTCTGGTGGAACAACCTTTACACTTGATAACATAGATGTTACAGCTCCTTTTGCGCCAATTAGAAGAAAAGCGGTTGACGCCGGACTTGTATTGACAACTTCACCTATTGCTGACCAAAAAACTTTTAGTGTCTATGCTTGTGATGTAGTAAATTTTACAGACCGATTTTCTGCTATGTTAAGTTTACGTCTTGACAATTTTGAACGTGCAAAAGTGGGAACAACAGAAGGTTATAGCCAAACAGCTCTTTCTCCAAAATTAGGATTAGTGTATGAAGTGGTAAAAGATCAGGTTTCTGTTTTTGGAAATTACATGAACGGTTTCCAGAACATGCAGCCTGTAACACAGCCAGATGCGACGCAATTGGTTTTAGACCCAATTTATGCTGTTCAGTATGAAGGAGGAATTAAGGCAGATGCTTTCAACAAAAAATTAAGCGGATCTGTAAGTTATTACAATATTACAATTGATAACGCTACCAGAACTGATGCTGCAGGATTTACAATACAAGATGGTAAACAAGTGAGCAAAGGTGTAGATTTTGAATTAATGGCAACTCCGTTTACAGGATTAAGCATTATTTCGGGTTATGCTTATAATGACAATCGAATTGTAAAAGCATCTGTAGCTGCAATTGAAGGAAACAAAGCGACCTCATCGCCAGAAAATGTAGTAAATTTCTGGGCGACTTATACTTTCCAAAACAAATTAAAAGGTTTAGGAATTGGTGCCGGCGCCAATTTTGTAGACAAAAATTATTTTACAGCAGATAATACTTTTTACATGCCATCATATACTGTTTACAATGCCACAGTATATTACGAAAAACCTACATGGAGATTAGGTTTAAAATTTAATAATTTAACTAATGAAAGATACTGGGATTTCTGGGGCACATCGCAGGCGCCGACCAGCATCTTGGCTAATTTAACAATGAAATTTTAAAACCTAATAATCTTTAAACTGACGCCTCAATTTTATGAATTGAGGCGCTTTTAATTATAAATCTTTTTTAAAGGTACTCATATGACATTTAAAAAACTTATTCTCAAAATTCACCTGTGGCTGGGATTATCTTCGGGCTTAATTGTCATTATATTGGGCATTACAGGCTGTTTGTATGTTTTTGAAGAAGAATTACGACCTGTGGTTCACGACTATTATTACACCGATCAGGTAATAGAAAAGAAACTGCCGATAAGCCGTATAATTGAAATTGCGAAAAAAGCCAACAAGAATCAGAAACAATCACTCTCGGGATGCCAAATAATTAATGAGGATGACCGTACTGTAATTGTCTGGTTTTTTGAAGAATTAAATCCGGACGCATTTTGGTACTGGAACCAATATCATACTACTTATATCTACGTAGATCCGTATAATGGAGCAGTAAAAAAACACGAAGATTTTAATTTAGAATTTTTTGTTTTTATTCGAATGCTGCATCAAACACTTTGCTTTAACAGTAAAATTGGAGATCCTATTACTGGAACTGCAACCATTATATTTATAATCTCCTTAATTACCGGACTTATACTTTGGTGGCCTAAAAACAAACAAGCAGCCAAACAGCGTTTTTGGTTTAAATGGAAAGACTCCACAAAATGGAAACGTAAAAACTATGATCTGCATAATATTCTGGGATATTATTCGATGATTTTCGCTTTGATAATTGCGCTTACGGGATTAGTCTGGGCATTTGATTGCTATGATAAAGGATTGCAATGGCTGTTTAATGGAGGAAAAACATATAAAAAAGAAAGAATAGTTTCTGATACTACTCATTACACAACAAACAATTCGATTGATAAAATTTACGCCTCCGTAAAGCAATCGCATCCGGAGGCAAAAAGTTACTATTTGTTTATTCCAGAAGAAAACGATTCGCTGGCGACTTATAATACTTTCATTCGTTATAAAAGCCGTTTTGATGATACAGCCATAGACTTTGACCGTTATACCGCTAAGCCACTTAGAACAATAAGATATGAAGACAAAAATAATGGAGAAAAATTCCGCTTCTTAAATTACGATCTGCATGTAGGCAGTATCCTTGGATTTCCAGGAAAAGTATTGGCTTTTTTTGCCAGTCTTATTGCAGCAAGTTTGCCTATTACAGGTTTCTTAATCTGGTGGGGAAGAAATAATAAAAATAAGAAAAAGGCATCTTAATGTTATGCCCTTATTTTAAAAATAGTGTTTTTCTTTAGATTTATTTTTAATTATTCTAAATAAGAGTTAAGTTTGTAGACAATTCATACTTAATAATTTTTAAACCTGATCTTATGAAATCAAATACTTTAAAAAAAATCACCCTTTTTCTTTTTATGTTAGTCGCAAGTCCGCAATTATTTGCCCACGCCCTTTGGATCGAGACTAAAGCAACCGGTACAAAAGGAAAAGTTCAGGAAATCTCTGTTTATTTTGGAGAATTTTCAGATAATGACATTACAAAAGCTGATAAATGGTTTTCAGATTTAAAAGATTTTACTTTAGTTGTTATTAGTCCATCAAAAAAAGAAACTAAACTTACAGCGAAAGCTTTAGATAATAAATACCAGGCATTTTTTACACCGGATGAAGATGGAGTTTATACTATTGTAATGCACCATAAAGTAAAAGATGTTTACGGAACTATGGTTTTAGATTATAACTCCAGTGCTACCGTTACTGTTGGCAACGCTATAAAAGGAAATGAAGCAACTGCAAACACAAACATTATTAGCGTATTTGCTAAAGATGTAACTGCTGCTAAACAAAAAACAAAAATCAACATAAACGCTTTATATGAAGGCAAAGAAGCCAAAGAGCAAAAAATGAAAGTAATTGCTCCCAATGGCTGGGAAAAAGAATTATGGAGTAATGATAAAGGAGAAATCTCTTTTACACCAATCTGGCCTGGAAACTATATGGTAGAATTTGCTTATACCGAAAAAGCTGCCGGAGAACATAATGGAAAAAAATATGATGAAATCTGGAAAATGGCGACCTACTTAATTACGGTTAAATAGTTTATTTAGTACAACTTATTATAATAGTATAAGCCTTGCTCTTTTGAGTAAGGCTTTTTTTTTGTTTTTAATTTAATAAAGAAGGACGGAAAGAGTCAGAAAATTTTTTTTATTATAAATAATTAAACCTTTCAAAACAAAATCTTAAGCAAATCTTAAGACAAAACTAATGAAGTTTTAAGTAAGAAAATCTCTTAATAAATTTTGTTAAAACATCGCAGTGCACTTATATTTGCAAAACTTATTTTTATTCAATCTAAATAAATACCATGAAATATAATTTACTTTTCGTTTTATCTTTTATAGGTTTTGCAGCTTACAGTCAGGATTATGCAAAGGCCGAAAATACGACAACAGCAAATGATACTGTAAAAAACAAAAAAGGAGAAATTCTTAATGAAGTTTTAATTACAGCAAATAAACCCAAGAAACCAATCGAAGCTGCCCGTTCAGGAATCAAAGTAATGGATTTGCCACAGAGTGTTCAAATAATTGGCAGTGCAATAATACAAGAACAACAAGCTATTAGATTAAGTGAAGTGGTAAAAAACCTTAACGGAGTTTATGTAGGATCTGCTCGTGGTGGCGCACAAGAATCTTTTTTCTCAAGAGGTTATGATATGTCTGCCAATAATATGTTTAAAAATGGTTTTCGCTATAATGCCGGTTCTATACCTGAAGTTTCATCTTTAGAAAAAGTAGAATTTCTAAAGGGAGGTTCTGCCCTATTATACGGAAATGTGGCACCTGGCGGAATTATGAATTTAGTGACTAAAACACCAAAATTTACGCAAGGTGGCGAACTATCCATGCAAATGGGAAGCTATTCTTTTTATAAACCAACTTTAGATATTTACGGCCCATTAAACAAATCTATTGCCTACAGATTTATCGCTTCATACGAAAATTCAGAAAGCTTTAGGGATTATGTAAAAAACGAACGTATTTATGTCAACCCTTCTTTCTTATTTCATCTTTCAGACAAAACACAAATTACAGTACAAGGAGATTATTTAAGTGCCGACTGGACTCCTGATTTTGGTACAGGAATTTACGGAAAAACAATTTTAGACTTACCTCGTAACGAATTTTTCGGGTCACTTTGGTCAACAGCAAACACCAAATCTGCCAGTGCTTCGATGTTGTTTAATCATGATTTTAATAAAAACTGGAAATTAAATTTTAATTCTTCTTATCAATCTTACCGCAGAACTCAGACTTCAACAGCACAATTAAGTACAATTGATGCCAACGGAAACTGGAAACGCGGGTTAACAAAAGCTGATGGTGCCGAACAAATATTTGGTGACCAATTAAGCTTACAGGGAACTTTTAATACCGGTAGCATTAAACACCAGATATTTACGGGAGTTGATTACGAAAATTCTCTAGCGCCAAGTTATACTTTTGGATTCTATGATCCGGCAAAACCTGCAGACCTCTTAACAACAGAAGCTACAGCGATAAACCTATATACTTACGATTACAGCACGCAAAGTAATGTTATTCCGTACCCTACAAGAACTACTCAATTAACAAGTACAGAAACACAACGTTTTGGAGCTTATTTTCAGGATTTGGTTTCGATCAATCAATATGTAAAAGTTTTAGCAGGATTACGTTGGTCCTGGCAACAAGGCGAAGCTACAACTACAAAAGAAGTAATCGAGAAGAAGAACAATGTAAATGTCATTACAACTGCTTACGAAAATGCGCTTCCGGTTACCGGAGCCAAAACCTTAAACAGAGCTTTTTCGCCTAAAGCAGGATTAGTTATTCAGCCAACTACCGATTTATCACTTTTTGCAAGTTATTCGAACTCTTTTACACCAAATACCGGAACAACAGTAGATTCAAAACCGTTGGATCCTTCCATTATTGACCAATATGAAGTGGGTATCAAAAAAGATTTCTGGAAAGGTCTTTTAAGTACAAACGTTACTGTTTATCAAATATCAAATAACAATCTGGCACAAACCGCGCAATTTTTAGCAGATGGCGTAACACAAAATGCCAACAGCAATTTCAAAGAATTAGTAGGTGCTACAAAAGGAAAAGGTGTCGAAATAGATATCACTGCAAATCCTGTTGAAGGTTTGAATATTATGGCGGGTTACAGTTTTAATGAAACTAAAGTATCGAAATCGTCCGGAACAAACGGAAGCCTTGTAGTAGGTGATGTATTAGCAAGAACTCCTAAAAACACGGCCAATTTGAGCTTTTTCTACAAATTGCCAGAGGGCTTATTAAAAGGATTAACTTTTGGAGCTATTGCAAATTATGTAGGTGACCGCACCGGAGGTTGGAATGATGATTATTTATGGACAGAAGTTAAACCAACTCCTGCAAATCCAAAACCGGATCCAGCATACACTATAACAGTTAGAGACAGAGATATTCCTCTAAAAGGTTATACAACTGTCGATGCCTCTCTAGGTTATGAATGGAGAAAATTCTCAATTTTATGCCGATTATCAAACATCACAAACGAATTAAATTATACGGTACACGAAAATTATAGTGTGAATCCGATTGCGCCTCGTCAGGTTATGACAAGTCTGAGATATAAGTTCTAAAATTTTTGAATTAGATTTTAGTTTCCAAAGCTTTTTCTGTATTTCATTTTTTGAAATCCAGAAGAAGTTTTGGTTTTTAAAATAAAAAAGTATTTTTGCTGAAGCAATTAGAATTGTAAAAAAATTTTTACTAATAAAAATACAAATAGAGTATATGCCTAGTCCAGTTTCAGAATGTTTGTACTGTCAAAACAATGACACCTTACACCAATTGATGATCAAAATCGGAGATCTAAAAGTTTCTCAACTTTTTCTTTTCAAGGAACAATCCTATACAGGACGCTGTAATGTTGTTTATAATAATCACGCAGCTGAGCTTTATGAACTGAGTAATGAACAGCGCAATTTATATATGGAGGATGTTGCTGCTGTTGCCAAAGCAATTGCAAAAGCTTTCAATCCAACCAAAATTAATTATGGCGCGTATAGTGACACTTTATCACACTTACACTTTCATATTGTTCCAAAATATAAAGAAGGCTACGGATTTGGAGGCGTTTTTGAAATGAATCCTCAAAAAACTTATTTGTCTGATACAGAATATGAATCTGTTATCGAAAAAATAAAAGCAAATTTATAGTAGCAACAACATCTAAAACCACTTCAAAGCTTCCTTAAACCTCATTTAATCTTAAATGAGGTTTTTTGTTTAGATAAAAAAGTGTTCTAATTGTATTACTTTTGCCCGGTGGATATTTTTTATCCCATTAAAACAAAAAAACGCTACATATGTCGGATTCCACAAAGAACCAATTAAAAAAAACGCTCGGATTAAGTTTTAATATTGCCGTATTAATTGGTGGAACAATTGGAGTTGGAATTTTAAGAACTCCAGGTACGATTGCAGCATTATTAGACAATTATTGGCTTATTATAGCGTCCTGGCTCTTTGGCGGATTATTTGTGCTTATTGGCGCTACTTCCTACGCAGAACTTGCTACAATGCTTCCAAAAGCCGGAGGATCGTATAATTATATCAAAAGGGCTTTTGGCAATTATGCCGGTTTTCTTTCGGGTTGGTTTGATTATATTACCAATGCTATTCCGCCCGCTTTTTACTGTATTGTAATCAGTGAATATATTATAATTTTATTTCCCGGCCTTCGAAATTACGCTACCGAAATGGCTATTTCATTATTGATTGCTTTTGTGTTCTTACATTTAAGCGGAGTAAAAAACGGAAGTGTAATTCAGCAAATTACCAGTTTATTAAAGGTGATTTGTTTTTTTGCTTTGGTTGTCGCGTGTTTTATGTATTCAGGTGTTAAGCTTGCTCCTATTCCAAAAGACAATACTGTAGTCCAGATTGGTTTATTATTCGGTTTTTTTAAATCACTTCAGCTTATTATCGGAACCTATAACGGTTGGAATGGCGTTTGCTTTTTTGCTGAAGAAAATGAAGATCCGAGCAAGAATATTCCGAAATCATTATACAGCGGTGTTTTGCTTGTAATGGTTATTTATGTTTTAATAAATGCCGCCTTTTTATATATTATGCCCGTTGAAAATGTAGCCAAATCGAATCTGCCTGCTGCCGATGTAGCAAACATTATTTTTGGAAAAAACGGCGCTATAATAGTTACCGTTATTTCTATTTTTTCGTTGATCAGTATCCTGAATGCTTTTATGATGATTCCGCCAAGAATCCTCTACGGATTAAGTCGTGACGGTTTTTTTATCGAAAAAGGAACAACCGTTAATAAAGGCGGAACTCCAATTGTGGCTCTTTTGGTTTCTTCTGTATTTAGTTTATTTCTAATATGTATTGGTTCATTCGAAGTCTTGTTTTCATTTGCAGCCTTTACCTCTATTATCGTTTGGGGATTGGCGTACTGTTCTTTGATAAAATTAAGAAAATCCGAACCAGATTTACCAAGGCCATATCGCTCGATCTGGTATCCCTGGACAACGATTATCGCTATTGCTGCTTCGCTGGCTTTGTTAATAGGTTTTGTTTACAGCGACCCTAAAAGCTTTATCATTATTGTTGTCATTACAGCAATTTCTTATCCGTTGTTTTTGGTTTTAAATCGAAAGAAAAAATAATAATTAGAAAAAAATACTAATTTAAAATAGCCACGACCAGACTGAAGGGAATAGGCGAAGCAATTCACAAATAATGCGTCAGCATGTGTTAAAATAATTAGTGAATTAGTGACGGAAAATCTTTCATATAAAAAAACCTAACAGGCTTTAAAAACCTGTTAGGTTTGTCAAATCTTAATTATCTCCTGGCTTTAAAGTATTCTTCTAAGCTTTCGCAACCAGACAAATCTGAACTAAACTCAGGAAATTGGCTATCAACTCTTTTTGAAACAGTATACTGATTCTTCTCAGCATAGTCCATCATTCTTAAACATAATGCTTTGAATTTAGCTGTTTTGGCATTTTTATAAGCTAACTCATAGTTGTCTACAGCTTTTATTTTGTTTCGGTATTCAATCTCATCTATATAAGATTCATTTTCATTTTTTTGACCATAATAAGAACTGCTGCTTGAATAACGGCGCATCATCCAGGAATTTCCATAATCTGACATATTATAGTAACAATTTGCAATCAGGAAAAAGTAATATGCCTTATCTGCTGTTTTTGGATTATTTGCCAGATTTGTATATTTTATAAGATGTTCTGTTACTGAAAGTTTAGTGACAATATATTTTTCTTTATGTTCAATAAAACTTGGCGTGTGCTTAAAGTCATAAAAGGGGTTCTGATCAAAAGCATAATATTCATCGTACTCTCCTCTTTCCCATGCATTATAATTATCATCCCAATACTTTTTATCCAATGATCTAAACGTTTTTAAAGCATCGCTTAATTGATTTTCTCTGAGGTATTTTGTTCCTAATAAATCTTTAAGATAATCTTTGTCTTTCAATAGTTTACTATAAATTGTTTTTTGAAATTCAGTATTAAAACCTTTGTCGATCCTATTCACGATTGCTTGTAAATCTGCAGCCGAATAAACAAAATCCAAATAGTCAAAATAACGATTAAACTCTTGTAAATTACCTGATGTTCTTATTCGATTGCCTCTCCATTCTACATCATCCAAATTATAAGATCTCTTTGTATTTTGTTCAATGAGTGACAACAAAGCCAAGCCATCAATAATGTTTCCCCTAAATTCCAGTTCTCTTCCTAAAGCAAAAATAAAGCGAGAATCATTTTTATATTTTAAAATAACAGATTCTGTTTCGGGTTTAATAATCGCTTTTCCTTTTTCCTGATCTGCAGTAATACAAAGTACTTTTATTTTTTCTATTTCCTCAGTTACTTTTTCAGACGGATGCTTTTTTTCAAACAGGGAAATATTTTTTAAACAGTCAGCATAATTTCTTGTAATAAATTGCAAATTGATTTTTGAAGCTTCCCAAACAATCGGGTTTTGTGTGCTATTAACCTCAATTGTATTTATAAAATCTAATACTTCCTGTGCATACAATCTATCCTTTTCAGACCGATTACGTAATGTTTCTGTTGTAACTTTTATTTTTTCATTCCAAAAATCAGTAAAATCTGTTGTCGGAGTATAGTTTGAATAATAGGGCGTATAAACCCAATCCTCAATTTTATTTACTTCGCGCAAAAGTAAAAATCCTAATATTTGAGAGTTTGGGTTATTTTTATAAATCTCTTTCAGATAATCAAGGTTTTTATCTACTTTCTGAACAGATGCATAAGCATAAACATTTGCTTTTTCCTCATTATTTGCAGCATACTTTAAAGCTTGCTCAATTTTAAAATCATGATGAAAATAGTAATAGCTTGCATAACTCTTTTCGGGCGAATTTGCCATTAAATTCGCAACATCAACCATATAGCTAGGGTTTGATTTTGTAAAAGTGTAAAAGAACAAACTCCAGTAATACAAATAATCTTTTTTGCTTTTATTAAAATTAGCCTCAAAAACAGTTTTAATAACATCATTTTTCCCTGAATAATAAGCAAGCCGAATCGCTAAAAAAGCATATTTTCTTTTAAAATACTGATCTTTCTCTTTCTCTATAATCTGAGAAATTTTCTTCAATAAGTCAAGCCTTCTATCTGTATTTACTGCTTCATTTCTTTCCCATACATCATCAGAGTCATTTGCCAATTCACAATTTTTTGCCGTTTTCAAATAATTAATAGCGGCAATTTTATTGTTTTGATAAAGATATTTTACAAACTTATTATCGCTATCAGCATGAATATCTGTATAAGACAAATTAAAATTAAAGTCCTCAATAGCATCGATAGCAACTTTTTTGTTGGTGTAATTATACCAGTCTGCTATATTAGAATCTACAGTTAACTTGTAATCCTCCGGATTGCTACTATAATCAAATCCCCATAAATCTGCATTGTAAAAGAATGATTTATATTGAGCGTAATTAAAGTAATTGGGTCTAAAGATACAATACCTTACATCTTCGCCATACGGAGAATATCCACAGGCAAAACTTTGGTAAAAACTACTTACTAAAAGAGCTGTAAAAACCAGAAACTTCTTCATGATTGTATTTTTTAAAAGTACTGTGATCTAAATGGAATAATGAAATTGTTGTTGTTTCGTCTAATTCGACATTTTTTTTAATAATCGAAATCGCCTCATTAAGTGTTTTTGAATCGACCTCTTCTATTTTTAACTGATCTCCTTTTTTTAGATAATATTCATATTCAAAAGTATAATCTTCGGTCATTTCGTACCACATTGGTTTGGTCTGTTTGGCAATCCCGCTAATATCTGCGGAATTAAAATTGACCAATCCCGCAAAACGATTATTTTGATACCATAATGTCCAGTAAAAAACAGGCAACGCTATATCTATGTGTACCGGATAACTTCTCTTTTTATCTAAATAAGATTTTAATTCATCAATGTTTAAAATAGAGTTTTTATCTTTTTGGGATAATGGTTTTATTAAGTTATAACACATCAAAGTGACTTTATCGACTGGTGGCACACCCATAATTTCCGGATATTTATACGGATAAAGGCGAAGCGTACAGCTGATTTCTTTTTTTGACAGCTCTTTTATTTTCTTCAATAAATAGAAATATTTGTCTTTGGTTGACTTTGTCCAGTCACAATCAATTTGAATTTCAGAATAGTCGAAATTCACTTTATCATTATATTGATAACGGCCTTTACGATATTTGTTGATTAGAAAAACAATATTATCAGCCAATTTATCCAATGACTTTTCATTATTATACTGAAAGATTTCATTCTTGATAAAAATAGTAGGAACGATGCTTACAGAATCCAGTTTTCTGAGCGTATACTCATCTGGACTATTTTTTTGATATGGAAAGTTTCCCATCGCTTCATTATAATCTATTTCAAAAAATTTATAGTAGATCTTCCTGACTTGTAATTTATTAAGTTCCTGGGTCGTTTCTTCACTAAAAGAAGATCCATTCTTCCAGTAATAGAAAGCTCTTTCGACATTTTTAACTTTATTTTCTTTATTGGAACATCCCAAAAAAAGACAAGAAACAAACAGAAATAATAGATTTTTTTTCATTGTGAAGTGATTTTTGTTTTAACGTAAAATCGTATTAAAATTATATCATTTTAAGATATGAAAATCAAAAAATAAGACATTTTTTTTTATAAAAAAACAGAGGATTTATTGTAAAACAAAACCCGACAAATTTTAAAAATTTATCGGGTTTTTATCTTAGTACCTGACAGGTTTCGAAACCTGTTAGGATCATAACTTATTATTTAATCTGGCTTATTTCCTTATTTCAAACCAGCAATACTCTGCTCGATTGTCGCAATCTTAGCCAAAGCATCTGCTTCTTTTTGTCTTTCGTTAGCCAAAACTTTTTCCGGTGCTCCGCCAACGAATTTCTCGTTTGATAATTTCGCCTGAACCGATTTTAAGAAACCTTGTGTATAAACCAACTCTGCAGTCAGTTTTGCAATTTCAGCTTCAACATCAATATTTCCTCCTGAAATCGGAATGAAATATTCATTTGATTTTACACGGAAAGATAAAGCTCCATCTACTTTAGCCGAAACATATTCGAAAGCTGAAATATTACCTAATTTCGTTACTATGGTATCAAAATAAGTCGAAAGATTCTCGCTGTTGATTGCTTTCAATTCGATAGCATCTTTAAACGGAATATTTTTATCTTTTCTAATGGTTCTGATTCCTGAAATTACCTCGATTGTACTTTCAAAGTCAGCAATTAAACCTGCATTAAAAGGTTTTAATTCCGGCCATGTTGAAACGATTAAAGCTTCTTCCGGAGTTCTGTCAGCAATTAAATGCCAAATTTCCTCAGTTAAGAAAGGCATAAACGGATGAAGTAACTTCAAGTTGCTTTCTAACATTTCAATTGCTTTGTCAAACGTTGCTTTATCAATTGGTTGTTGGTAAGCCGGTTTGATCATCTCTAAAAACCAAGAACAGAAATCATCCCAAACCAATTTATAGATGGCCATTAATGAATCAGAAATTCTGTATTTCTCGAAATTATCTTCAATGTCAACTAATGTTTGCTGCAACTTCGCTTCGTACCATTCGATCGCTACTTTTGATGATTCAGGTTGTGGAATTGTTTCTGAAACTTCCCATCCTTTAATCAATTTAAAGGCATTCCAAATCTTGTTTGAAAATGCTTTCCCTTGATTACATAATTCTTCATCAAACATAATATCGTTTCCTGCAGAAGCGCTTAAAAGCAATCCTACACGAACACCATCAGCACCGAATTTTTCGATCAAGTCTAAAGGATCAGGAGAGTTCCCTAATGATTTAGACATTTTACGACGTTGTTTATCACGAACCAAACCAGTCAAATACACATTTGTAAATGGTTTTTCACCTGCATATTCATAACCTGCAATAATCATTCTGGCAACCCAGAAAAATAAAATATCCGGACCTGTAACCAAGTCGTTTGTTGGATAATAATATTTAAAATCTTCACTTTCCGGATCCATTATGCCGCCAAAAACGGACATCGGCCACAGCCAAGAAGAAAACCATGTATCTAATGCGTCAACATCTTGCTTAAGGTTATCGGTTGTTAGTTGTTGGTTGTTGGTTCTTTCTTTTGCTAAAACTAAGGCATCTTCGATGTTTTCAGCAACTACGAAATCTTCTTTTCCGTCCCCATAATAATAAGCCGGAATTTGTTGTCCCCACCATAATTGACGGGAGATATTCCAGTCGCGAATATTGTTTAACCAATGTGCATAAGTGTTTTCGAAACGTTTTGGATGCAATTTAATATCTCCATCAACCAATACTGATTGAATTGCCGGTTTTACTAAATCTTCCATTTTCAAAAACCATTGATCTGATAATCTTGGTTCGATTACGGCTTTTGTTCTTTCTGATGTTCCCACTTTATTCAAATGGATTTCGGTTTTCGCCAAAGCTCCAATTTCTTCTAATTCTTTCGCAATTTCAGTTCGAACCACAAAACGGTCTTTCCCTTGATAATGTAATCCGAAACTATTTAATGTAGCATCTTCATTAAAAATATCAACGATTTCAAGATTGTGTTTTTCTCCTAACGTTTTATCGTTCATGTCGTGCGCCGGAGTTACTTTCAAACATCCGGTTCCGAATTCAACATCTACATATTCATCTTCGATAATCGGAATTACTCTGCCACAAATAGGAACGATGGCGCTCTTACCTTTTAAATGTGTAAAACGCTCATCATTTGGGTTGATGCAAATGGCAGTATCTCCGAAGATAGTTTCGGGGCGTGTTGTAGCAATGGTCAAAAATTCCTCAGTTCCTTCAATTTTATAGTTCAGGAAAAATAATTTTCCCTGTTGTTCTTCATAAATAACTTCTTCGTCAGATAAAGTTGTTTTTGCTTCAGGATCCCAATTTACCATACGGTAACCTCTGTAGATTAATCCTTTGTTGTATAAATCTACAAATGACTTAATTACAGATGCCGACATGTCAGGATCCATTGTAAATTTGGTTCTTTCCCAATCGCAGGAAGCACCTAGTTTTTTAAGCTGATCTAAGATTACTCCACCATATTTATCTGTCCATTCCCAGGCGTGTGCTAAAAATTCTTCACGTGTTAAATCATTTTTATTGATTCCTTCTGCTTTTAATTTTGCTACAACCTTTGCCTCAGTTGCAATAGATGCGTGATCTGTTCCCGGAACCCAACATGCGTTGAAGCCTTTAAGACGCGCTCTACGAATTAAAACATCCTGAATTGTATTATTCAACATATGCCCCATGTGCAAGACTCCAGTGACGTTTGGCGGCGGAATTACAATAGTATACGGCGTTCTATGATCTGGTTCTGAATGAAAATAGTTGTTTTTCATCCAGTAATCATACCATTTGTTCTCAATCGTCTTAGCGTCAAATTGTGCTGGAATTGTCATTTAAATAGGTTTGTTTAATCGTTAATTTGTTTAATTGCTGAATCGTTTTATTGTTTAACTGTTTTTGCTTTGCGAACAACGCTTACAGACCATCAATTGATTAAACGAATTAACGATTAAACAATTAAACAAAAAAGTGGTTCAATTTTTGTAATTATAACTGACAGCAAAAGTAAATAATTAAGTACACTATAAAAAGAGAATTAATAATTTGTGTGTTAATTAAAAGAATGTATATTTACTTACAACTTAAAAACAATTTCAAAATGAAAAATGTAGCCTCTTTTATTGCAGTCGTATTGTTTAGCGCAATAGGTTATGCACAAAATGGCCCAAAAATTGAATTTGCAGCCCAAGACAATACGATTGATTATGGAAAAATTTCCAAAAGCGACAATGGTCTTCGTTCTTTTGAATTTACAAACACCGGCGATGCACCGCTATTAATTACCGGCGCCGAATCTACTGTAAGTTCTATCGTTGTTACAAAACCCGCAGCAGCAGTTATGCCTGGTAAAAAAGGTAAAATTGATGTAAAATACAACATGGTTTCAGGTCCAATTCGTAAAACAATTACCGTTGAAACGAATGCTGTAAACTACCCTGACGGTAGAGTTGCCCTAAAAATCAAGGGAGAAGTTTTATAAAAAAATAAAAATCCAAAAATAGTAAAAGCCGTTTCTTAATAAGGAACGGCTTTTTTTATGCACTTTTTTTTAAATACTTTGGGCGAGACAAGCGAACGGACGTAGTAATTAGTCGCGGTTTTCAGTCGCAGTTTCTCCAATCTTGTCATCCCGAGGAACGAGGGATCTCCACAAGAAGCTCTACAAAGATTGGCGATTTTGCAGGATGAATTACTTGCGGAGATCCCTCGTTCCTCAGGATGACAAGCTTGTGGTTACTTTATGTTAAGCAAATAAAAAAATAAAAAATCCGTTTAAATCCGTGCTTTTGCAAAGCAAATCCGTGTCATCCGCGTACCATTACAAAGATTATATAATTTTATTTTTCAGAACACTCAACACTGTCAAATTTATATTTTACACGATCAAAATCAATTGGTTTATCTTTTACTAAATAAGTAACTCCCATCGTAGTTTGCATTGTTCCGTTACCTAAAATAAGTTGTTTGTCTTTCTTTAAAAACGCCATCGGATTTTTGAATGTTCTATCTTTACTTGTTACCTCTTTAAAAGTATAGTCTACAAATAAAGTATCACCACGAAATTCTCCCTTGATTTCTCCGGTTTTTTCTGGTGCATTTGCTACTTTCATCACCATATCTCCGCCAATTTTTCCGTTTTTCAGCGTGTTCAATTTTAGATGAATAGTATCTTTTTCATATACTGCTTTATAGCATTCTGAACTTACCGTTTTTTCGGCTTCGGCCTGAACAGCTTCGGCTTCTTTTTGTTTTTCATCATTTTTACAGCTTTGAAATCCAATGCAAGACAAAAGCAAACAAGATATCGCTAGTTTTTTCATAAATCAAATCTTTAGGTTAATGTTATTTTATAAAGTTAAATAAAAAAGAAGCCAAAAAAAAGGCTTCTGAATTAAAAATAAAAAAACCTAACAGGTTTTAAAATCCTGTTAGGTTAACTTACTGTACGTAAATAAATTCTATAAATTCTTAATCACGAATTCAGATCTTCTGTTTAATTCGTGCTCTTCTTCAGAACAAGCATCATCAGTTTTGCATTTGATTATCGGTACCGATTCTCCGTAACCTTTTGCCTGAACTCTTTTGGCATTAATCCCTGATTCTATGATAAAATCCCTAGTTGAATTGGCTCTTTTTTGGGACAAATTTTCATTAAATTTTTCATTTCCTCTTGAATCTGTGTGAGAACCTATTTCAATAACCATGTCAGGATATTTCTTCATTAATGCTACAACACGACCTAAAATAACTTTAGATTCTTTACGAATGTACCACAAATTATAGTCAAAATAAATAGGATCTGTTTTTATGATCAGCCTGTCTTTATCTCTTACAACATCTTTTTCATCAATTAAAATCTGTTTTATTTTTTCCTTTTTCTTAATTTCCGTTGCTGCAATTTCCTCCGCTTTTTCTTTCTTCTTAATTTCTGCCGCTATAATTTGATCTGTTTTAGCTTTTTTCTGTGCTTCTTTTAAAGCAATAACTGCCAAAGCTTCTCTTTCCTTTTTACGGGAATTTTCGATTTCTTCTTCTTTCTTTTTCGTTTCGGCAATTTGCTGTTCTTCACGTTTTATCGCTTCCACAGATTTTAATGCCATCGAAGCATCATTGCCCGCATCTCTTGTTTTTCCAGATGATAACGATCGTGATTCGCTGGTATATTTTTCTTTTGAAGCCAAAACTGCAAACGAACTTTCGCACGCCACAGTAAAACTGAATTTCCCGTCTGCTCCTGTAATAATCGTATTCAAAATCTTTTTATCTAAATCCTGTAATATTACAATGGCATTTTCTAAAGCCAATTGGGTATCAATATCTGTAATGGTTCCTGCAATAAACTGCTTGCAATCTTCTACAATTAATTCTTTTGTTTCTTTGAACCAGTAAATATCATCACTTCCTTTTCCGCCTTCTCTATTCGATGCGAAAAAACCTTCTTTGGTATTTGAATCTATAGTAAAGGAAAAATCATCTAAATTGGAGTTTAATGGCAAACCAACATTTACAGGTTTAGAATACTCGTTTCCGTTAATTTCTGAAACAAATACATCCAAAGATCCATATCCTAAATGACCGTCTGATGAGAAATAAAGTTTATTATCTGCTGCAACAAAAGGAAATTGCTCTCTTTTATCGGTATTAATAACTGGTCCTAAATTTTTAGGTGTATCAAATGCTCCTTTATTAATGTTTACCGAATAAATATCAAAAGAGCCTAATGTTCCCGGCATATCAGAAGCGAAATACAATACTTTTTCATCAGCACTCAACGCAGGATGTTCTACGGAATAATTAGCACTATTAAAAGGAAGTGACGTTATATTCTTCCATTTTCCGTCAACCAGTTCAGCTTTAAAAATCTGAAGGTTGGAGATTTTTTTATCATCTGTTTTTTTGCTTCCCTTTTTAGAATTATTTCTTGTAAAATAAATTGTCTTTCCATCTTTAGTAAAAACAGCATTCGATTCATGCATTCCGGTTTTTAATTCTTTAGCAAAATAATGCGTAGTAGAGTCTACAGAATTAATGTTTTTTAGTGGAATTTCGACTAAATTCAAATAGGTCTCATTGTCCCATTTGAATTTTTTATCAAACAATCCCGGCTTTAGTTTTACTCCGGCAAAAACCAGATTATCATTGTGTTTTACTGCTCCAAATTCAGAATTAGGGGTATTGATCGCCAAATTTTTAATCTCAAATCTTTTTCCAATTGCCGAAACATTTTCTAAGGTTTTGAGATCTTTTTCAAAATTGACCACATCATCTGCATTGGCAGATTTTGCATAATATTCTTTTAAGGCAGCATTGGCATCATCATTACTATTGCTCGCTTTTAAGGTCTGAGCGTATCTGAAATAATAATTTCGATCTAAATTGTTGCTGTAATTATGAATCAAAAGTCTGTAATAACGTTGCGCTTTTATTAAATCATTGGTATAAAAATAAGAGTCCGCCAAATTTTTAATGATTTCCTGCGAAGGTTTTTCCTGAGCTAATTTTTCATACAAAACAATGGCTTCGCTGTAATAGGTCTTGTCAAAAAATCGTTTGGCTCTTGCCAATTCGAGATCCTGGGCATTTATAAACTGTATTGAAAATACGAATATAATAACGAGTAGTTTTTTCATATTTTTCATTTTAGAAGAATCTTGGTGATTTATCATATCCTTTTCCTAATAAATCCAAATCAAAAAGCAGCATGATTTCATGCGTACCTGAATTAAACTGTCCCATGTTCGTAAGCGTATGATCATATGCATAACCTACTCTAAGAGATGGCGTAACATTGATATTCATTAAAGCACTTACTGCATCATTTACTCTGTAAGCCGCACCTAATTCGAATTTATTATTATACAAAACATTGGCGGTCAAGTCTACAGTAACTGGTGATCCGGGTACAAACTTTGACATAAATGCCGGTTTAAGTTTTATCATTTCATTGATCTGAAATACATATCCGGCCGTTAAAAAAGTATGAATAGCTTCTGATCCGTACGCATTGATTCCTGACTTTTCTTCGATGTGTTTAGAACTCAGTAAATTTGGTGCCGACAAACCAACGTAGAAATTATCTCTAAAATAATAGGCGCCTACTCCAATGTTGGGTCTGGTTACGTTTATATTTTCGGCGAAAGCCAAATCTGTTTGCGAATCAGTAAATTTGAATCCGTTAAAATTAGTTTGCAGTGAGGTAAAACCCGCTTTTAATCCTAACGAAAGTTTGTTTTTTCCTCCCAGATTCAGAACATAGGCAAAATCAGCATAAAAGTTGTTTTCTTTTTTTGCGCCATCACCAATATCATCAGATACTAACGAAAGTCCAACTTCTACTTTATCTGTCAAAGCAGTATGTCCAAAAAAGGTAAATGTTTTTGGCGCTCCCACGGCTCCAACCCATTGTGTTCTGTATAATCCTCCAAGATTTAGCATGGCAGGAACTCCGGTTGCGTACGCAGGATTTACCACACTCATATTGTACATATAATGTGTGTATTCCGGATCTTGCTGGGCTGAGGCTGATGTTATATAAAAGAGAAAAAGTATAAAAAGTGGTATTTTTTTCATTTGAAAATTATATTAAATAATATAAAAAGGAATTATCTATTGAGGTAAAGTCGGCCTTGCTGCGCTTTTCTATTGTCTTTATTAAAATTGACAATATAAAAATAGACTCCGTTTGGTGCTATTCCGTCTCCAAAACCTGCAGCTTCAGAATTTCTTCCGTCCCAATTGGATTTATTGGCATTTCCTTTAAACATTACATTTCCGTACCTATTGAAAATTTCAAGCGTATAATCCGGGTATAAATATTCAATATCAGGAATTCTAAAAGTATCATTTACATTATCTCCATTTGGCGAAAATCCGTCAGGAATAAAAAAGGCATATTCTGCAGGATCACATTCAGTTAATGAAACTGTAACCTCCAAGACGCTATCCGAAATACAATCGGTCACACTCGAAAGATCGTATCCGTAATAAGTAGCTTTATCGACAAGCAAAGTAGTCGAAGCCAATAAATTACCATTATTTTGGGCATCATACCACGAAACTGTCGAAGGAACATTTGTCGCCTTTGAAAGATCTGAAATTGCTGGATTTTTTAGTCCGCAAAAATTTTGTCCGTCAGGATTCAAAGTTGGCGCGGGAGTATCATTTACTACAACCGAAATCATACTGGCCGGCGATGTACAATTTGCCGCAGAAGTTTCGGTAACATATAGGTCTTCAGATTTTAAAAGATAAGTATCGGCAAGCGGCGTGGTTAAAGCTGCAGAATTATACCATTTATATTGCGGGCCATGTGGGGTTAAATTAGCAATTGTTGCTCTGTCTACTTTGCAAAAATCAGGTGGATTCACTGCAAGTGGTGCCAACGGAATTGGATTCACTAAAAAGCTATCTAATACATTTACCAACAGACTTCCACATCCCGTAATATCATTCGTTAAATAAGTAGCCGAAATTACATTAGAACCTGTATTTGCAAGTAAAGCTGACGGAATTACAAAACTGGCATTTCCGTTTAAAACCGTTAAATCGACAGTTTGTGCTGTCGAAGTGTTACTATCTAAAAGCACATAAGAAAGTTTCACTTTTGTTAAGGTTCCTAAGCCTGAAACACTAGCAGTAAAAACTCCGTTTAAACAATCATCGTTGACCACTACTTTTACATTTGTAACAACTGGTAAAGGATTAATTATCAGATTACCTATAACATTGGCTGTATTACTACATTGCGGAGTTGGATTTGTAATATTGGTGATATTAGTAATTGTAATTACAGATAATCCGCTTTTTACGTTTAAGCTTCCCGGGATTTCAAAACTGGCTTTTCCTCCTACGGCTGTTATAGTGGCAGTTTGCGCCGTCGCTACATTATCACCATTGATTTTGTAAACGATACGATACTTACCATCGGCTAATAGAGTGGCATTCGAAATTTGAATTGTTGCAATGTCGTTCTGGCAAACCGGGTTGGCAGTTATTACGGCATTATCTAAACGCGGCAAGGGAGAAATATTTATATCATAAGAAAACGGACTAAATATAGTGACACACTTTTTTGGGCCGGCCGTTGGAATAATACTTGTAACGTTGACCGTAAATTTACCAACACTTTGAAAATATGCAGATTTAATTGGAAAATTAACTACTCCGTTTAGGAAATTTACCGTTACAGTTTCTGATCCTCCTGTTGGACCTGCGACATTAAAACTAATATTATATTCTCCGTCAGGAATACCATCAGGACCTTCTGTAATTTTTGCAGAATAAGTAGCGGTAGCCATCTCACTTTCGCAAATATCTTTAAGCACAACAAGTTTTGTACCTGTAAAATCAATTCTTTTCTCGAGTGTAATGGTTACAAATGCAGTCCTGTCTGTACAGATATTTTGGTTAGGAACCGCAAGAACGGTGTACGTATAATTCAAGTCACCCGCTCCGTATTTATCAAATAATGTCTGAATATTGACATTATGATCGGATCGTGAAGTGATATCAGGTCCTTTCCAAACACCACCAGGATCTTCATCTTTAAGTGATTCAAACAAGTCATAGTTAGTATAACCGGCTAAATCTGTAGTGCCGCATAATGTTAATTCTTGTGGTTTTCCCTCTTCAGGTGTCCTTACAATGGTGACATATACAGTTGTAATTAGTGGTGTAGACGGGCAATCGGGAACGAGCGGCACCTCATACGTAAATTGACGTGTTTCTGTTGGGGTTGTAATATATCTAATATTAATTGAAGGTGACCCAAGAATCGCGCCTGCAGCATCTCGCCAGATTCCGTTTTCATGAGGTCCCATAACGGTACTATCAAATGCTGTAAAAAGATTAAAGCTGTCGGCAAGACTACATACCGTAGCTTTAGATCCAACTCCTACATAAGCACCAATAGTAAGTGTTATGGTTGCTGTATTGTCTGCACATCCTGCAACATCAGGAGCAGTATAGGTATAATGGTAAACACCACCTTCTTTAATAAGTTGTGCATTTAGATTTCCGGTAATGGAATCCAAACCTCTAAAATTATTATCGTCTGTCCATTTTCCGCCAGGAGCTGGAGAGCCTCCTAATAATGAAAATAAAGAAAGGTTTTGATTAGCCGAATTCTGAATGTCACAAATTATTTTTTGTGCATCATCACCAGCACATTGTGCATATATTTGTGAGGGAAAAATCGATAAAAAAATAAAAAACAATATAAATTGTAAGAAATTAGAGTAGTTTTTAACCATAAAGAGTTATTTTTGTATAAACTTAATAAATTATTAACGTTTCTTAAACAAAAAACACGATTTAACAGTTAAATTTTCACAAAATTTAAAATAAACTCACAAATAAATACAAGTAGTATTTCAATTTTTAATTATTTAATTCATTATTTTTTAGGTGCTTATAACTCATCCTCAAGTTTAAATCTAAATTTAAGAATAAGGCTATTTCTTTCTACTTCAAGATTTACCCAAACATCTTGCTCTGATTTTAATAATGTATTTATTTGCTGAAGTGTATATTTATAAGGTGCATTTTTGTTTATACTCACAATAATATCACCCTTTTGCAATCCGGATTTTTCGGCGGCTGAATTTTTACGGATATTTACAATTTCATAAACAGGTTTTAATGAAAATTTATATCTAAAATTACCATCCTTTTTTTCATTACTTGTCACTTCATCTAACGTTGAGGCTACTTTTACCATTTCTAAATGAACTGTTTCCTGAACCCACTGAAGGCCATTATGCTGCACTGTAATTCCGCTTTTATTATAAGTAAAAGGTTCAGAAAATTTATTGTTTTTTTTCAGGTACATTTTCTTATCTGCATAATCCAGCACAACGGTAAATCGTTTTAAAATTTCGCCGCCTACAGATCCTATTCGATCCGGAACCATTTTTACATTCTTAATTGAGCTTGAATCAGGAAATGAAACTATTGGCTTCTTAAAATTAAAATCATCAATTAAAAAATTATCAATTTTAGCCCGATGCCCCTCAATATCACCACTAAAACCCTTTCCTAAAAAGTCAGGAAAATTCTTCTTAGGCAATTTGATTTTATTATTTTCAAAAATCCAAAAAGCATCACTATTTCCTATATCGATTAGTAATTTTGCCGGTACTTTTTTACCATCAACAGTAGCTGTGGCATAAATATAAGGTTTAGACCTTTCTATAGTTATAGGAACTGTTTTGAATTTTTTTTCTAGTTTTTGTTTGGTTTGTTCGTTGTTTAAATGCACAACTATCCTCTTTTTTTGATAATTGATTTCTACGATATTATTTTTAAAAAATTTATATCCTATAATACCGTTTACCGGAATCCCTATATGCGAAGACAAATTAAAACTCTGATCTAAAATAATATAAACCAAATGATTACCTGATTTCAAACCATGCGTTTCCAACACATTGTTTGTAGATTTTAATCCTTCTATTTCAGCTTCACTTCCTAAGCCGCGCAATTTTATTTTCTGAATATTATTAAAACTCACTTCTTGTTTTTCTTCCATACTAAACAAAATAGTTTCCTCTACTCCGGAATCCAGCAGGAAATTGAGTTCGATGCCGTTTACTTTTATAGGTATAAAAATGAGGTTATTTATCAGTTTAAAGGGAATGGTCACCTTATTACTATGCTTCTCAATCAAAAAATCACCTTGTGCCACAACTGACAAAGATGTCAAAAGCCCAAAAAACAACATGAAATATTTTTTCATTGATAATATTTTATGATAAAATTACTAAAAATATTGATAATTGTTACATTTTAATAAGTACCTGTAATGTTTACGTTAAATTCGAAAAAAAAATGCAAATTTGCACTTCAATAATAAAACTCATGCCAACAATTTCACACAAAGGCAGAAACATGCCCGAATCACCGATACGTAAACTTGCTCCTTTTGCAGATCTTGCAAAACAAAAAGGCAAAAAAGTGTATCACTTAAACATTGGTCAACCGGATATAAAGACACCCGAAGTGGCCATCGAGGCGGTAAAAAATATTGATTTAACTCTAATAGAATACAGTCCGTCTGCCGGATATGAAAGTTATAGAAAAAAATTAGCTCAATTTTACCAACGTCAAAACGTAAATGTTAACTCAGAAGACATCATTATTACGACTGGTGGCTCTGAAGCCTTATTGTTTGCATTGGCCACAATTACAGATCCGGGAGATGAAATTATTATTCCGGAACCTTTTTATGCCAACTATCATGCATTTGCATCATCTACGAGTGCAGATGTAATTCCTGTTATTTCTACTATTGAAACTGGATTTGCATTACCAAGTATTGAAGATGTTGAAAAACTAATTACACCTAAAACCAAAGCAATTTTAATTTGTAATCCGGGTAATCCTACTGGTTATTTATATTCAGAAGCCGAAATAAAACAATTAGCCGGTTTAATTAAAAAACACGATCTATATTTAATTGCTGACGAGGTTTATCGTGAGTTTTTATACGATGGAGATGATGTTCATTATTCTGTAATGAATCTTGAGAAAGTACAACAAAATGTAATCATGGTTGATTCTGTATCAAAACGCTACAGTATGTGTGGTGCAAGAATTGGTTGTCTGGTTACTAAAAATAAAGAGGTCCTTTCGACCGTAATGAAGTTTGCGCAGGCGCGTTTGAGTCCTCCAACTATTGAGCAAATTGCTTGTGAGGCCGCTATAGATACTCCACAAAGTTATTTTGACGAAGTAATTGCAGAATATAAAGGCCGTCGTGACACTCTAATTACCGAATTGAATAAAATTGAAGGTGTCATTGTTACAAAACCAAAAGGTGCTTTTTATTGCATCGCACAATTGCCAATAGAAAACTCTGAAGATTTTGCCCAATGGCTTCTTGAGACTTACGATCTTAACGGAGAAACTGTTATGGTTGCTCCTGCTGCAGGATTTTATTCGACTCCGGGAATGGGATTGAATCAGGTAAGAATTGCCTATGTCTTAAACAAAAAAGATTTAGTGACTGCTGTAAACATTTTAAAAGAAGCTCTCTTGGTTTACAACAAGAAATAATAATAAAAGACAGAATACTTCAAAAGACAATAACATCCAATGTTATTGTCTTTTGCATTTAAAAAAAACAGCATTTTGATTTTAATTTAAATTATATCCAAAAAGCATTAATTAAATAGTAAAAACGATAGAAAATGTTTCCTTTTTATTAATTATCTTTACCGCCTTAAAAAGATATACCCATACTAATAGTAGTTTTTAATGATAAATAACGAAGATTTTTTAGACGAAATAGGAGACAATCATTTTAGCAGCAATGCACAAAACCCTGTAAGACAGGATGCTTTTGACTTAAGTGATGATGAAAAAATAGAAAGAATAAAAAAAGATGTTGAAAACATCCTGCAGACTTTAGGAATGGATTTAACGGATGACAGCATAAAAGGTACTCCAAACCGAGTAGCAAAAATGTTTGTAAAAGAAATTTTTGGTGGTCTTAATCCTTCAAAACAGCCAAAAGCGTCAACTTTTGACAATAATTACAAATACGGTGAAATGTTAGTAGAGAAAAACATTACCGTTTATTCTACCTGCGAACATCATTTATTACCAATTATAGGACGTGCTCACGTTGCTTATATTTCAAGCGGAAGAGTGATTGGTTTATCAAAAATGAACCGAATTGTAGAATATTATGCCAAAAGACCTCAGGTTCAGGAGCGTCTTACCATGCAAATTGTACAAGAATTACAAAAAGCTTTAGGTACCGAGGACGTTGCCTGCGTTATCGATGCTAAACACCTTTGCGTAAATTCAAGAGGAATTAAAGATATCGAAAGCAGCACTGTAACATCTGAATTTGGTGGAAAATTCAAAGATCCTCAAACAAAAAGAGAATTCCTGGATTATATTAAATTAGACACTCAGTTCTAAAAAGTTTATTGTTTTTAGTTTATAGTTTGTTGTTATGGCGAAAATAGAAAAATTCGAAGATTTAGAAATTTGGAGATTGGCTAGAGAAATCTGCCAAAAAATAGAATTCCTAATCCAAAACACGAACTTAAAAACAAACTATTCTTTAAAAGATCAGATTGACAGAAGTTCAGGCTCTATTATGGATAATATTGCTGAAGGTTTTGAACGAAATGGCAATAGAGAATTTATCCAATTTCTTAGTATTGCAAAAGGTTCAGCCGGAGAAGTAAAATCACAGTCCTATAGAGCTTTTGATAAAAAATTGATTACCGAAGACCAACATTTTAAATTGAATGAAATAGTTGAATTAGAAAAGAACAAAATCGGTGCGATGATGAACTATCTAAACAATTGTGAAATCAAAGGATTAAAATTCAAATAGCTTTTTTTCGACCCAAAACTAAAAACAATAAACCACAAACAACAAACTATAAAGTAGATATGCCATTATACACATCACAACCTCTAAAAATATACAATTCACTTTCGGGTGAAAAAGAAAATTTCAAACCAATCCATGAAGGAAATGTTGGAATGTATGTTTGCGGACCTACGGTTTATAGCAATGTACACTTAGGAAATGTGAGAACATTTATGTCGTTTGATGTGATATTCCGATATTTTTTACACCTTGATTACAAGGTTCGCTATGTACGTAATATTACAGATGTTGGCCATATTGTTGATGATGTTGATGAAGGCGAAGACAAAATTGCCAAAAAAGCACGTTTAGAACAACTGGAACCTATGGAGGTGGTGCAGCGCTATACGGTAGATTTTCATGATATTCTGAAATCTTTCAACTTTTTACCACCAAGTATCGAACCTACTGCTACCGGACATATTATTGAACAAATCGAAATCATCAAAAAAATCATCGATACCGGAATTGGCTATGAAGCCAACGGATCTGTTTATTTTGATGTTGTAAAATATAACGAAAATCATAATTACGGAGTTTTAAGCGGCCGAAATATCGAAGATATGCTGGCCAATACCCGTGATCTTGATGGTCAGTCTGACAAAAGAAATCCGCAGGATTTTGCACTTTGGAAAAAGGCCGAACCGGAACATATTATGAGATGGCCTTCGCCGTGGAGTGATGGTTTTCCTGGCTGGCATCTTGAATGTACTGCAATGAGTACCAAATACTTGGGTAATCATTTTGATATTCACGGAGGCGGAATGGATTTAAAGTTCCCACACCACGAATGCGAAATTGCTCAAAACGAAGCTTGTACTGGTCAGTCTCCGGTAAATTACTGGATGCACGCCAATATGCTGACTCTTAATGGTAAAAAAATGGCCAAATCGACTGGAAATAATATTTTACCAGGTGAGATTTTAAGTGGTGACAATACTATTTTAAGTAAAGCTTTTTCGGCATCTGTAACTCGTTTTTTCATGTTACAGGCGCATTACAGAAGTATTCTGGATTTTTCTGACGATGCTATTGTAGCAGCTGAAAAGGGATATAAAAGATTAATGGAAGCTGTTGATTCCTTACCAGGTATTTCAGCAAGTGCCACTAGTTCTATAGATATCGCTTCATGGAAGCAATTATCTTACGATGCTATGAATGACGATTTTAACACCCCAATTTTAATTGCACAATTATTTGAGGCTGTTCGTTATATCAATTTATTGAAAGAAGGAAAAGAAACGATTTCCGCAGAAGATTTAACTTCATTTACAACTGCTATTAATGCTTTTGTATTTGATGTTTTAGGCTTAAGTGATGACAAAGGTACTGATGCTAATAATGATAAATTAGAAGGTGTTGTAAATATGCTTATCGGAATGAGAAATCAGGCCAGAGCCGATAAAAACTTTGCCCTTTCTGACCAAATTCGCGATCAGTTGATTGCTTTGGGCATTCAGTTAAAAGACGGAAAAGAAGGCACAAGCTTTTCTATATAATCAATTTATTTTCTAATAAATCATGAAAGTAATCACTCCGTTTGTTTTATTAGTTCGCTTTTATCAAACTGCCATTTCGCCTTTTACACCGGCGAGCTGCAGGTTTGAACCTACATGCTCGAGTTATATGATTCAGGCTTTGCAAACTCACGGATTATTTTATGGCGGATATCTGGGAATAAAACGAATTTTAAGCTGTAATCCATGGGGAAGAACCGGTTACGATCCTGTTCCCGAAAAGAAATATTCACATAAACATTAACTTTTTATAAGGGCCGCTTTACTTTAAATACATATTTTTACAACAAAAAAACACTTTAATATATGACACTTTCCTCAAATATCATTTGGAATCCTTCAGAAGGAATCGACTTAGGATTTTTTATGATTCGTTACTACAGTTTAATGTTCGTAATCGCTTTTGGTTTAGGCTGGTTCATAATGAAAAAGATTTTTGAACGCGAAAATGAATCTCTTGAAAAATTAGATTCGCTATTCGTATGGACTGTTTTAGCCACTTTAATAGGCGCAAGATTAGGACATGTTTTGTTTTACGACTGGGAGTATTTTAGAAATCATCTACTTGAAATTTTCTTACCTGTTAGATTCGAACCAAAGTTTGAGTTCACCGGTTTTCAAGGTTTAGCAAGCCATGGCGCAGCGATCGCTATTATAATCGCGATGTACTATTACAGCAAAAAAATCCTAAAACGTTCTTTGTTATGGATTTTAGACCGTGTAGTAATTCCGGTTGCGAGTGGTGCTATATTTGTTCGTTTAGGAAACTTCTTTAATTCTGAAATCATCGGAAAAGAAACCGATTCTGCATTTGGGATTCGTTTTTTACATGACCAATTTAGTAAATCTGAAGCTGTAAACGCCACGAATATCGCTGATCCTAAAGCTGCTTACACTGCAATTGCAACAGATCCTAAATTTGCCAGCTTATTGGCTCAGGTTCCGGCAAAACACCCAACGCAATTATATGAAGGTATTGCTTACATATTTGTTTTTGCTACTTTATATTTCTTGTACTGGAAAACAAATGCAAGACTTAAATCAGGATTATTGTTCGGATTATTTTTAGTTCTCTTATTTGTAGTTCGTTTTATAGTAGAATTTGTAAAAGAAAGCCAGGGAGGAATTGAAGAAGAATTAGGCATTTTCTCTACAGGACAGTGGTTAAGCATTCCTTTTATTATAATCGGTCTGTTCTTTATCATTAGAGCACAAAGAAATCCTTTAGCTGCATCTTAAAATAATATTCAAAATAAAAAAAGCCCAATATCTAAAAATATTGGGCATTTTTATTTATAAGCAATATAAAACACCTATTTCGACATTCTTCGTATTATAACCCGCATTTTCGCTATTTAGGCCTGCATTAGATACGTGACGAACACTCGGCCGAATATCAAACCTAAACTGATCTACTTTAGCGAATACTCCAAAAGCTAAAACATCTGCAAAAGCAAACCCATCAGACATTCTTTCGGTTTCAGTATCTGTAATCATTGGTCCGATACTACCTAAAACATAAATAGAAAATGTTTTTCCTATTGGTTTTCTCACCAGAAATCCAAAATTTAAAACGTATTCATGAATATCCTTTAACTTTGTGTATTCCTCTCTCTTACCAATATAATCAGGTGTTTCAGGCTTTACAAAATAAAAATTAATTAATTCATGCGTCGCAAAATTAATTTCCGGCTGAATCAAAATTTCATATCGAAAGTGTTTCGTTTCTTTAATTTGATAATACAATTGGGTTTTATAAAAGTGATTTGTAAAAGTGTAGTTCCTATTCTTGAATTCATTTCCAAAACCGTAATTAAAACCTATCGCAACTCTATCCTTTTTACCTTGTGCAGAAGCACAAAATACAGCGCACAGGAACAACACAATAAACGGTAGTTTTCTACTCATAAATTAGCTTTTACAAGTCTAAATATAGCACAAAAAAAAGATCCAACTTTCGTTGGATCTTTTTAATTTATATAAACCTGCAATTATGCTTGTTTGTGTTTTTCTTCAATTGTGTGTTTCTCATCACTTGAAATCGTGTCTACCAATACTGGTGTAGCGATAAATAATGAAGAGTAAGTTCCTACCACAATACCTACTAACATCGCGAAGATAAATCCTCTGATAGATTCTCCACCAAAGATAAACATCGTTAATAATACAATGATCATCATTAATGACGTATTCAACGTTCTTGATAATGTAGTATTAATAGAAGCGTTTACGATATCTTCGAAGCTACCTTTACGGTTTCCGATGATAAACTCTCTCACCCTGTCAAATACAATTACAGTATCATTCATAGAATAACCAATAACGGTAAGAATCGCAGCGATAAAGTGCTGATCCATTTCCATGTGGAAAGGCATGAATTTATAACATAAAGAGTAGATACCCAATACAAAGATAACGTCATGCGCTACAGCTGCGATCGCTCCTAATGAATATTGCCATTTACGGAAAGAAACCATTAAGTATAAGAAGATTGCTGCCATTGCACCAAGAACTGCCCAGTATGAGTTAGTTTTGATATCTTCAGAGATAGAAGCTCCAACTTTAGAAGCTTGCAATACTCCGATTTTTTTACCATCAAATGAGTTGATGAATTTATCGTAAGAAGTGTTTGGGTAATACTTTTGCAATGCATTGTATAATTTTTGATTCACTTCTTCGTCGATAGCAACACCATCTTCTTTAATTTTATATTTTGTTGTGATTTTTAACTGATCATCATCACCTAAAATTTTAGCTTCAACAGGAGTTCCAAAAGCTGCAGATAACTCATCTGAAACTGTTGTAGCATCAATTGGTTTTTCAAATTTCACCTGGAATGTTCTTCCTCCAACAAAATCAACACCTTCATCTAATCCGTTAACGAAGAAGATAGAAGTTAAACTTACTACAACTACAATAGAAGAGAAGATATAAGTGAATTTTTTGATTTTAATAAAATCAAAGTGGAAGTTTGTAAACCAGTTTTTAGTAATGTTTGTAGAGAAAGTTAAATCACCTTTTCCAGCAATATTTCTGTCGATAAAAATTCTAGCGATAAAGATTGACGTAAACATTGAAGTTACGATACCAATAAGTAAAGTCAAAGCAAAACCTTTAATTGGTCCTGTTCCAAAAATAAACAAGATAGCTCCAGTTAAAACGTGTGTTACGTTCGCATCAATAATAGAACGCATTGCTCCGTGCCATCCGTAAGAAGCAGCAACTGCCTCAGACAATGATTTACCTTCACGTAATTCTTCTTTTGCTCTTTCGTAGATAATAATGTTCGCATCTACCGCTGTACCTAATGTAAGTACGATACCTGCAATACCTGGTAATGTCAATACAAAACCAAAACTTGCCATAATTCCGAATAAGAAAAGTAAGTTCAATAATAATGCTAAGTTAGCATACCAACCTGCTTTACCATAATAGAATACCATCCATAAACAAACTAATAAAAATCCTAATACAGATGAAATTGTACCTGCGTCAATTGCAGCCTGACCTAAAGATGGTCCTACAACAGTTGACTGAACGATATCAGCAGAAGCCGGTAATTTACCTGCATTTAATACGTTAGCTAAATCTTTAGTTTCAGCAACATCAAAAGAACCTGTAATTTCAGATCTACCTCCCGCAATTGGTCCACTGGTAACACCAGGAGCAGAATATACGATGTTATCTAAAACAATAGCGATATATCCTTTTTGAGAGAAAGCTCTACCTGTTAATTCTTCCCAAACTTTAGCACCCTGGCTGTTCATTTGCATAGAAACAGCTGGTTTTCCTAATTGGTCAAAAGTATCTTTTGCATCAGTAACAACACCACCACTCATGGCTGGAACGTTATCTCTGTTTCCTTTTAAAGCATATAATTCAACTACTTCAATATCTTTAGCCGTTTTTACATCTTTTGATTGCGGATCTTTTATAGTAGTTGGTTTACTCCATACAAATTTTGCATTGTGCTGATCAGCTCCTAATAAAACTCTGATATCAGCTCTTTTGAAAAAACTGTTTACAGCAGCAGTATCTTTTGGCGCGAAGTAACCTAAAACTGGCCCACCACCCTGACCTACAATCTTGTCAAATAATGGGTTGTTTCCTTTTTTAGTATCAACTGAATCTTTAGTATCAGTTAATAAAGCATTCAATGAATCTTTAGCAACAGTTTTAGTTTCTGTTTTTTTGATTTCAGTCTTTTTTAAAGCTTCATTAGCAGCAACTAAGAAGTTTCCAATCTCTTCAATTTTATAAGTTTCCCAAAACTCTAATTGAGCTTTTCCACCTAATAATTTTTTAATTCTATCAACATCCTTAGCACCTGGAAGCTCTACTAAGATTCTTCCTGTTTCTCCTAATTTTTGGATGTTTGGTTGTGTAACACCAAATTTGTCGATACGCTCTCTTAATACTTTATAAGCACTTTCAACAGACTCATCAACTTTTCTTTTAATTACTTTTTGAACTTGAGAATCAGACATTTGAAAATCGATTCCACCTTCTCCTTGTAAACTTCTGTTTGCAAAAATATCAGGTGAAGCTAATTTCACTGTTCCGTTTGAATTCGCTTCAAAAGCTTCAAAAAACTTATTTAAATAGGTTTTGTTTCCTTCTAAATTTGCACTTGCATCAGCTAATGATTTATTAAATACAGGATTTTTAGAATTGTTAGCTAGACCTTTCAAAACATCTTTAATAGAAATTTGAAGAATCACGTTGATTCCTCCTTCTAAGTCAAGACCTTTATTAAGTTGTTTGTTTTTTACTTCGTTATAAGTAAAATCCGAAAAACCAAGGTTCAATACTTTTTCTTTACCAATAGAATCCAAATATTTTAATTCTTTATCAGGATTATCTCCTGCAAAGGCTTTAGCCTCACTTTTGACATTATTTGCCACAAAAGTGAAAGAAAGTTGGTAAATACTTACCAATGCAAATAGAATTGCGAAAAATTTAATAAGTCCTTTATTCTGCATTATTACTAAAAATTAATTATGTTTTATTGTTTGTTTTGGTTTTAAATTCCCTAAAAATAAGCCCTGACATGAGTTTTTAAAACTAAAAAATCGAGATCACGAATTACAACATTTTTTTTAAACCGAGCAAATATATAATTCTCGAAATGATTAACCAATTTATTTATTAATTAATCTTAAAAAAAAGACTGCAAAAGTGCAGTCTTCTCCTTTTTTTTCGAAAATCGTTATACTAAAATTGATTTTAAAGCATCATTCATTCCACGAACTGCATCTGCACTTTTAGCAAATAAAGCTTTCTCCTGCTCGTTTAATTTGATGTCTAAAATTTCTTCTACTCCGTTTTTACCTATTATACAAGGCACTCCTATACATATATCGTTTTGACCATATTCGCCTTCAACAAAAACAGAACATGCAATCATTTTTTTCTGATCGTTTAAAATACTATCTACAAGAAAAGCAACAGATGCTCCCGGCGCATACCAGGCTGATGTTCCTAAAAGACCTGTAAGTGTCGCTCCGCCCACCATTGTGTCTGCAGCTACTTTTTGCAACACCTCTTCTGAAAGAAATTCTGTTACCGGAATTCCGTTATAAGAAGCCAAACGTGTTAAAGGAATCATAGTAGTATCACCATGACCTCCAATAACCATTGCCGAGATATCATTGGCAGGTTTATCAAGAGCCAAAGAAAGATATGTTCTGAAACGAGAACTATCTAACGCTCCACCCATACCAATAATTCTGTTTTTTGGTAATCCTGTAGCTTTTAAAGCTAAATAAGTCATAGTATCCATTGGATTAGAAACTACGACAATTATAGTATCCGGAGAAAATTTCAATACATTTTCAGCAACTGTTTTTACAATTCCTGCGTTTATACCAATCAATTCTTCACGAGTCATTCCTGGTTTTCTTGGAATTCCTGATGTAATCACTACTACATCACTTCCGGCAGTTTTAGAATAATCATTGGTTACACCAGATACTTTGGTATTAAAACCTGTATTTGTTGCACATTGCATAATATCCAATGCTTTCCCTTCGGCAAAACCTTCTTTAATATCCAACAACACTACTTCGCTTGCAATTCCTCTATAAGAAATAACATCTGCACATGTAGCTCCAACATTTCCTGCTCCTACAATGGTAACTTTCATATTTTATACTTTATCGGTTATTAATTAATTTGTTTATTTGATAAATCGACAATTCGTTTAATCGTCTAAGTAAATTTAAACAATTAAACGAATTGATGATTAAAATTTATTATGCATCGATATTTGCGTAAACTGCATTTTTCTCGATAAATTCTCTACGTGGCGGTACTTCATCTCCCATTAACATAGAGAAAACCCTATCCGCTTCGGCTAAACTATCAATAGTTACCTGACGTAAAGTTCTAAAACTCGGATCCATTGTAGTTTCCCATAATTGCTCCGCGTTCATCTCACCAAGACCTTTATAACGTTGAATAGCAGCACTTCCTCCCATTCTTTCGTTGGCCTGATCGCGTTGAACATCGTTCCAGGCATATTCTTTTTTGTTTCCTTTTTTAACTAAGTATAAAGGTGGAGCTGCAATGTAAACATGACCTTCTTCGATCAGTTCTTTCATGAAACGGAAGAAGAACGTTAATATTAAGGTAGAAATGTGACTACCATCGACATCGGCATCACACATGATGATTACCTTATGATATCTTAGTTTTTCAAGATTTAAGGCTTTACTGTCTTCTGCAGTACCAACGGTAACTCCAAGAGCGGTAAAAATGTTACGAATCTCTTCGTTTTCGAATACTTTATGATGCATCGCTTTCTCAACATTCAAAATCTTACCACGTAATGGTAAAATCGCCTGAAAGTTACGGTCACGACCTTGTTTGGCTGTTCCACCAGCCGAATCTCCCTCGACAAGGTAAACCTCACATCTTGCAGGATCCTGCTCAGAACAATCTGAAAGTTTTCCTGGTAATCCACCACCACCCATTACGGTTTTACGCTGTACCATTTCACGCGCTTTTTTTGCAGCGTGACGGGCTTGTGCAGCCAAAATTACTTTTTGAATAATGATACGCGCATCATTTGGATTTTCTTCCAAATAATTTTCCAGCATTTCTCCAACTGCCTGAGAAACCGGAGAAACCACTTCTCTGTTTCCAAGTTTAGTTTTGGTTTGTCCTTCGAATTGTGGTTCTGCAACTTTTACCGAAATAATAGCTGTTAATCCTTCACGGAAGTCATCTCCTGCAATTTCGAATTTCAGTTTATCCAGCATTCCGGATGCGTCTGCGTATTTTTTAAGTGTTCTTGTCAAACCACTTCTAAAACCTTGTAAATGCGTTCCTCCTTCGTGAGTATTAATATTATTAACATATGAGAAAATATTCTCAGTATAACTTGTATTGTAAATCAAGGCAACTTCAACAGGTATTTCACCTTTTTCGTGATCCATGCTGATTACGTGAGAAATAATTGGCTCACGGTTACCATCTAAGTAACGAATGTATTCTTTAAGACCTTCATCTGAGTGAAAAACTTCTACTTTAAATTCGCCTTTTTCATCTACTTCTCTTTTGTCTGTAAACGTGATTGTAATTCCTTTGTTCAGGAAAGAAAGCTCACGCATACGAGCTGATAAAGTATCGTAAGAAAACTCAATTGTTTGAGTAAAAATAGTATCATCAGGATAGAAAGTCTGACGTGTACCTCTTTTATCTGTTTCTCCAATTTGTTTAACAGGATAAATTGCTTTACCTCTTTCGTATTCTTGTTCGTATATTTTACCGTCTCTAAAAACAGTAGATTTCATATGAACTGAAAGCGCATTTACAACCGAAACCCCAACACCGTGTAAACCTCCGGAAACTTTATAAGAATCCTTATCGAATTTACCTCCGGCACCAATCTTGGTCATTACTACTTCAAGTGCCGAAACACCTTCTTTTTTATGTAAATCAACTGGAATACCACGACCGTTATCTTCAACTGTTACTGAACCATCTTCGTTAATTGCAACACCAATAGTATCACAATGTCCTCCCATCGCCTCATCAATAGAGTTATCAACAACCTCATAAACCAAATGATGTAGCCCTCGAACCCCCACATCTCCAATATACATCGATGGACGCATTCTTACGTGCTCCATTCCTTCTAATGCCTGAATACTATCTGCTGAATAATTGTTCTTCTTGATTTCTTCGCTCATATAATTTATTCTAAAAAATGTAATTATTGTCTAACACGCAAATATATAAAAACGCAAATTATATATCCGTTAAAATACCATATAAAGCACTTAAGTTATTAACACAATTAGCTGAAAAACCAAAAAATAAATTCCAAATTCCAAAATTTAGTCTCTTTATTAAATTAAAGTGAAAATAAATTCCAATTTTGAAATTCCAAATTCTAAAACTTTAAATTAAAATTTAAAAAAATAAATAAATTTCAAATTCCAAAAACTAAAAAAGACACAAAACAAAAATCCGAAACAACATTTTTAATGTCATTTCGGATTTGGAATTTGGAATTTCAAAAAATTTGAATTTTACTCTTTATGATTTCTTATTAAAATCCCCAGCATAAATCGAAGTCATTTTTTCTAAGCTTAAATACTTTCTTAAAACAGCATTCACGTCTTCTACTTTCAACGCTTTAACTTTAGTTTCAAGATCATCATAATCTTCTAAAGGAATTCCGTATTGAAGGTAGCTATTCGTTAAACTAATCAACATCATATCATTTCCTAATCTTGTTTTTCTTTCGTTAAGCCAGCTCACTAAATTTGATTTCACTTCTTCAGCCGTAAATCCATCTTTTAATGCTTTTGCAATTTCTTCTTTTGCAGCAGCTTCAACTGCGCCTTTTTTTGTTGGATTCAAAAATGCATAATATTGCCAGAAAGCAACATCGTTTGTAACCTGCACATTAATAAACGAACCTGCACCATAACTAATTCCTTCTTTTTCTCTTAATCTCATTGGAATTCTGGCGCTTAAAAAACCACCACTTCCAAGAATTTCATTCGCCATTACAAATGCAGGATAATCCGGGCTTTTCAAATTCATTTTAAAAGCAATTTTACCTATTGCAACTGCATTTTCTTTGTCTGGAGTGATATAATCTTTATCTATCTTTTTAGTCTCTGAATACGTTGGCAATGCAAGAACATATTTAGACTTAGAATTCCATTTTCCAAAAGTATTTTCAAGAATTTGTCCCGTTTCTTTGGCATCTAAATCTCCAACAACAGTTCCCAATCCGTTATTTCCTCCAAAGATATTGGTATAAAAATCAACGATTTCAGATTGTTTTATTTTTTTGTAAGCATCAATTTGCTCCTGAACTGTCGAGGTATAAAAAATACTTCCTTTTGGATAATTCGATGTTAATCTTGAAACTTCGATAAAAGCAATCGACTGAGGATCATTAAGGTTTGATTCCAGATAAGTATTGTACTCATTGATTGTTTTCGTTAACTCATTTTCAGGAAAAGTAGCATTCACTAACAAATCGCCCAAAATGTCCATTACTCCCTTAAAGCTTTCTTTGTAAGTACTTATATTAATCGACAAAGTCTGACCTGAATAATCAAAGTACAGACTTGATTTTAATTGATCTAACTGATCACTAATTTGTTCTTTGGTTCTGGTTTTTGTCCCTGTTTTCATTAATTGAGCAAGAATAGATCCTACATCTCCTCTACCCTCTAAATCTTTTTCGTTACTCACCGGAAATTTAAAACTAGCCTGAACTTTTCCGCCTTTTATTTCTTTTTTAATTAAGCCATATTTTACTCCATTACTAAGTTTTCCTTCTACAAAGTTTTGTTTCAAATTTTTGATTGAAGCTTCAAATGCAGCAGCTTCTTTTTCTAAAGCCTTACCTTTATAATCTTTTGTTACAGCTACTATTTGCTCATCTGTATATTCGACCGGCTTTAATCTTTGCTCATCTTTTGAAGGAATAAATACGCCAACTGTTCTATTGTTGCTTCTAAAATATTTCTCAGCAACTCTTTGTATATCTTCTTTGGTTAAATTTTCAACAACATCTCGGTATAAAAACCCTAATCTGTAATCTCCTGCTCCAACAATTTCAGTAAGATTTATGGCAAACGAAATAGTATTGTTTTTTATACCGTCAAGTTGTTTTATAATTTTTGCTTTTGCTCTGGCTACATCCTCATCAGTATATTTAGTCGTTGCAATTTTATCCAACTCTGTTCTTACTAATTCTTTAGTCGCTTTGATATCTTTATCATTAGGAACCGCCACGCCAAAATATAAATAACTTGCATCTCTGGTGGTTGGCTGCCAATAATAAACACTAGACACTTTTTGCGTCTCTATTAATGATTTATACAAATATCCGGATGGGTCCGAAGTTAAAATTTCGCCTAATGCATCAATTGCAGCATAATCCTTGTCTACATAAGCTGCCGTATGATACACAGCACCAATATTCTTACTATCTCCCGCTCTGTTAAGCTCTACAAATTTTTCACCATCTTGTGCCGGTTCAACTGTATACGTCTTATCCAAAACTCTTTTTGGTTTTGGAATAGCTCCAAAATATTGCCCAACATATTGTAACGCTTTTTGCTCATCAAACTTACCGGCAATTATTAAAGTAGAATTGTCAGGCTGATAATACTTTTCGTAAAAGGCCCTAAGCGTAGTTGCTTTTACCCTTTCTATATCTTCTTTACTTCCTATCGTACTATTTCCGTAATTGTGCCACAAATAAGCCGTCGAAAGTATTCTTTCCTGTAAAACACGATCTGGATTGTTCTCTCCTATTTCAAATTCATTTCTTACAACCGAAAACTCTTTAGATAAATCTGCCTGCAGAATAGTCGCGTTGATCATTCGATCCGCTTCCATTTCGATACTCCATTTTAAGTTTTCATCACTTGACGGAAAAACTTCGTAGTAATTCGTTCTGTCTAACCAAGTCGTTCCGTTAGCATTTCCCCCTTTATCCGAAAGCATTTTTTTAATGTCTCCTAAATTTTTGGTACTCTTAAAAAGCATGTGTTCCAGTAAATGCGCCATACCTTTTTCGCCATAACCTTCATTTCTGGAACCCACATTGTAAACAATATTTACGACCATATTGCTCTGCGAGGCATCCGGAATTAAAAGAACTTTCAATCCGTTATTTAACGAATATTCTTTTACACCTTCGACATTTTTAATGTATTTTGGAGCTTCTGTCTTTTTCTGCGCATAAACAGGAGACAATGAAGCAAGCGAACAGCATAAAACGCTGCTTAATAGTAAGTTTCTCATAGATTACAGTTAAAGTATTAGTTAATTTTTGGTAATCAAATATAGCTTTTTTCCTAAGTAAGGAATTAACATTAACTTACTTTTAGTAATTTACGGCAAACCGTAAAGCTAAAATTTACTCCAAAAAAAAAAATCCGAAATAAACATTTTAGATGCTCTTTCGGATTCTTTATTTCTTTCCAAAACTGGAATTTAGAATTTATTTTTTTTGAAATTTTATACTTAGAACTATTGCTTCGTATTTCTCTTATTCAATTCCAAATTGGAATTTGGAATTTGGAATTTATTTATTGGAATTTAAATACTAAACCGCTACTCCGGCTTTCGAAATTTCAACATCTGCTTTTACGTGAGCGGCATTTGCTCTTCCGCTTGGATCCTGATTTTCCTGCCATTTCGGAATCCATTTTCGAACGGTTTGCGCGGCGCTAACCTGTGGATAAAATTTGTGAAAAATAGATCTGTAAAGATAAGCTTCTTTTGTCGTTGGTGAATTATACGGAAATTCGGCAGCTGCTCCGGCCAATTGCTCGTCCGTAACTTGTGTTGCACAATATTCTATTAATTCATCTATCCAATTGTAACCTACTCCATCAGAAAACTGTTCTTTTTGTCTCCATAAAACTTCAGCTGGTAAATATGGATTTTCAGTTGTATCGAATGCTTTTCTTAAAATGTATTTCTCGATGCCATCGTATGTTTTTGGCTGCTTTTCTTCGGTTTTAATTCGAATAGCAACATCTAAAAAATCTTTGTCTAAAAACGGAATTCTGGCTTCTAGTCCGTGCGCCATTGTTGTTTTATCGGCACGCAATAAATCGGCAGTAAATAACTTCTGTACCCTTTCGATAGTTTCATCCTGAAATTCTTCTGCTGATGGTGCATTTCTAAAATACAAATGACCTCCAAAAACCTCATCGGCACCTTCACCGGAAAGGATTACTTTTATTCCCTGATCGGCTATGGCTTTCGATAATAAATACATCGGAACTCCGGATCGTACTGATATGATATCGTAAGTCTCAATATGATAAATTACTTTTTCTAAAATAGAAACACCTTCCTCTACCGTAAAATGTATTTCGTGATGTTCTGTACCTAAAAATTCAGCTGCTTTTCTTGCTACGATATTATCAGGCGAATCCCCATCTAAACCAATAGAAAACGAATGTAGTTTTTGCCCGTTATCTTTTAATATTCGGGATGCAATTGCTGATGTTAAGGATGAATCTAACCCTCCTGAAAGCAATACACCAACAGGAACTTCGCTCATTAAACGTTTACGTGTCGCCTGAATTAATGATTCACGAACCAAATCAAGGTCTAAAGATTTATTCGCATTTGCATGATCTTCGTAATCCGGATTATAATATTTTACAAAGCCAGTTTTACCGGTATAATAATGTCCGGGAGGAAAAGCCGAAAATGACTTACACTGATCTGCAATTGATTTCATTTCTGAAGAAAAATAAATTCTTCCTCTTTCGTCCAGTCCGTAATATAAAGGTTTCACACCAACAGCATCTCTTGCCGCAATGTAATTATCGCCATCGATAATCACAAAAGCAAAATCGCCATCAAGCATATTACAAAACTTGTATCCAAACTCTTCGTACAAATGCACGATTACTTCTGAATCTGATTTTGTTCTAAAGGTATGCTCTTTTAAAACCGTATCTTTTAATTCCTGGTAGTTGTAAATTTCTCCATCATGCACCATCCAGGCTTTATTTGTTCCCTGAATGGGCTGTTTACCTGATTTAAGATCAATAATCGATAGGCTTTCATGACAAATAATACTGCCATTTTCCATAATATGCAAATCACTTTCATCAGGACCACGATGCGACATTCTTGAAGAAAGCTCTTTTACAAGTTGCGGGTCTTTTCCTTTACCAATAACAGCCAATAATCCAGACATACTATTCTATTTTTTTATTTCTTTTAATTTTTACTCACAACTAAAAGGGTAAGCCTAATACTAAACTTTCTTATAATCTCCTAATATTCAGCTAAAACCAAATATTCTTTTCAGCTTGGATGTAGTTTTATAGCTACAATACAAGCCTCTTAATATTATTTCGGCGAATGCCAAATATAAAAAAGAAACTTAAATAATTATTGAAAAATAATTTTAAGTCACTGAAATAATAGAATTTAACATTATAAGACAAGAAAAACGCTCTCAGGATTGAGAACGTCTTCGGAAATATAATATATACTAATTCTAAAAATTCTTGTTTTTATGCTTTCGCGTAAGCGTCATCATGCACACTTGCTACAGCTCTTCCAGATGGATCGTTCATGTTTTTGAATGCTTCATCCCACTCCAAAGCAATTTTTGTACTACAAGCCACACTTGCTTCCTGAGGTACACATAAAGCTGCAGCATCACTTGGGAAATGTTCTGCAAAGATCGAACGGTAGTAATATTCTTCTTTTGAAGTTGGGGTTTGCAATGGGAATTTATATTTCGCATTTGCCAATTGCTCATCCGAAACTTCTTTGGCTACCACTTCTTTCAAAGTATCAATCCAGCTGTATCCTACTCCATCAGAAAATTGTTCTTTTTGTCTCCATGCTACACTTTCCGGCAACATGTCTTCAAAAGCTTTACGAACTACCCATTTTTCCATTGGGTGTTCTTTGTTGATCATTTTATCTTGTGGGTTGATGCGCATCGCAACATCCATAAATTCTTTGTCTAAGAATGGTACACGTCCTTCGATTCCCCAGGCTGCCAAACTTTTGTTCGCACGTAAACAATCGTACATATGAAGTTTACCTAATTTACGAACGTTTTCTTCGTGAAATTCTCTTGCGTTTGGCGCTTTATGGAAATATAAATATCCTCCGAATAATTCATCCGCACCTTCTCCTGAAAGAACCATTTTAATTCCCATTGATTTAATAACTCTCGCCATTAACCACATTGGAGTTGAAGCTCTTACCGTAGTTACATCATAAGTTTCAAGGTTGTAAATTACATCACGAACTGCATCTAAACCTTCCTGAATCGTAAATTTGATTTCGTGGTGAATTGTTCCGATATGTTTTGCTACAATTTGAGCGGCTGCTAAATCCGGAGAACCATCTAATCCTACCGAGAAAGAGTGCAATTGTGGGTACCAGGCATCTGTTGTATCATCAGATTCAATACGTTTCTGTGCAAATTTTTTGGCTACAGCCGAAGTAATAGACGAATCCAAACCTCCTGAAAGTAAAACTCCGTAAGGAACATCACTCATTAATTGTCTGTGAACAGCTGCTTCAAGTGCTTCCTTAATTGCAGGAATACTTGTTTCGTTATCTTTTACTGCATCATAATCTGTCCAGTCTCTTTTGTACCATTGTACAAATTCGCCGTCTTTACTAGTCATATAATGTCCCGGAGGGAATAATTGAATTTTTGTACAATATCCTTCTAAAGCTTTCAATTCAGAAGCTACATAAAAAGTTCCGTGTTGATCCCAACCAATATATAATGGAATAATTCCCATATGGTCACGAGCGATAAAATACTCATCTTTCTCAACATCATAAATCGCAAACCCGAAGATTCCGTTCATTTCATCTACAAAGTGAGGTCCTTTTTCTTTGTATAATGCTAAGATAACTTCGCAATCACTTTCTGTTTGAAAGTTGTATTTTCCTTCGAATTGTTTACGCAATTCTCTGTGGTTGTAAATCTCACCATTTGCAGCCAAAACCAATTTTTTATCTTCTGTAAATAAAGGTTGTTTTCCTGAAGCTGGATCTACAATCGCCAAACGCTCATGAGAAAGAATTGCTTTATCATTGCTGTAAATTCCGCTCCAGTCCGGTCCGCGGTGACGAATGATTTTAGACATTTCTAATACTTGAGGTCTTAAGGTTTCGGCTTTTTGTTTTAGATCAAAGGCACATACGATTCCACACATAATTCTATATTTTTATTTGTAAATTTTATTTTGATAGGGCAAAGATGCATTAATGGTTACAATTGAAAAACATAAATATTGATTTCAGTTATAATTTTAAACCATAAAATTGTTTTTACATATAAAATGTAAAATTTTAGCACTAAAAAAAGCCTCAAACTTATAAATTTCAATTTTAAGCTTAATCAGAACTAAAAAAGCAATATTTTCAAGAGATCGTTGAATTAAATTTTATGATATTTCAAAAACAATAAAAGATTCACAAAGAGAAGAATAGAAGTTGGTTTGAAATTGTGATTTTCATCGAAATTAAACAAATGCGCATCTTGTTTTGTCTTCTTGACGAAGGAAAGATCACACTAGAAACTCCGCGGCAGTAAATCGATAATGATTGTCGGGTACCGTGTGTGATGAATGGATTAAAATCCATCCCTACAATATAAATCGAGCCTAAGGGTCTTTATGCAAAGTTCCGGAGGAACGGCTTATTTTGTAGCAACGGATTTTAATCCGTTGAAGAGTGCGAATAATATCCTTTTTAATCTGCTTAAATCTGTGAAATCTGCGTGAAATAACTTTTACAAAACACTCTCAATAGTATAATGCGTCTTATTAATTTCGAAAGTAAACCCCACTTTATTCCCCATCAAATGAGAACCTAGCGGAGATTGCGGAGAAAGCGCAATAACATTGATACCATCAATAGCGATTTTAGGAAGCGCTACGCTTACATACAAATAGATTCCGTTTGCTTTTACCAAACTGCCTGAAATAATATTTTCCGTTGTTTTCGACGCATCAATTTTATCCAAAATCGCTTTTTGAGCAATGGCTCCTTTGAGTTTATTGGTTAGTTTTTCCTGTTCGATATGCATCATCGACAAAGCCGTTTCGTGTTTGTCACCGGCGGAACCTTTCGCATCATTTTTAGAATCTTCGGTCAAAGCCGAAATCATGTCTCTAAAAACATCTATTCGGTCCTGAACCATTTGCAGGTAATGAGAATGTATTTTTTGTTTGAATTCCATAGATTGTTTGCCACAAAGGCGCTAAAGCGCAAAGATCGTAAAAAAAAAATTAAGCCACGAATTCACGAATTTAGTTAAAATTAATTCGTGAATTCGTGGCTTAAACCTTTACAAAAAATCTTAGCGTCTTAGCGCCTTCGTGGCAATAATTTAAAAGTCGAATTTATAATTTGCTCCAACTAGCACCTGAAATCCTTGCACAGGGTAATTCAGCCATTTTTCATAAGCCTGGTTTCCAATATTATTCAATTTTAAGAAACACGTTAAACGTTCGTTGTATTTGTATCCTAAATGCGCATTGGCATCAAAATAACTTTTTAGTGTTGTAATCACCGGATCAGTTCCTAAATCCAGGTTCGATTGCATGTCTTTACGTTCTCCCACATAAAAAACATTCAAACCAGCATACCATTGTTTAGTAATATTCACATCAAGATTAGAGCTCAATTTCATCGATGGTAAATTCCAGGCTTCTATCCCGTCATATTTGTAACTATTAAAAGTTCCGTTGATTCCGAAAGAGACATTTCTTGAAAAATCAGCTTTTAATTCTCCATAAAAACGGAAGGTTCTTACGTCGTCATAAACCACTCCAAAAGAGTTTCCGAAAGCATAATTCTGATTCGAGAAATCTTCTGTATAATCGTTGCCTTTGTATAATGCTTTGTCTTTTTCATTTAGATAAGAACCCGTTACATTATAATTGATGTTGTTGGCCAATTTACCTTTTAAACCTGCAAAAACTGTATATTGATTGTTTGTTGGACGCATATTTAATGTTGGCGATAAAAACGGATTATCATTTACAAAATCAGCATAAGAGTTTTGTTCTAAACCACCATTTACTCCTGTATAAAAAATCATCAAATCACCAACAAGTTTGTACGAAGCGTTTACCTTTGGATAAATATAAAATTTGTTGCCGCTGTTTTCAGAATCTAAACCATAGAACAATCCAGCTCCTAATTCAAGTGTCCAGTCGTTTTCAAGAATTACAAAACTTGGCTCAATTCCAAAATTTGTTAAACTGTATTTTAAAGGGCTTGTATTATCGCGTAAATAATTATGTTCGAAAGATCCACTCACGTGATCCACAATAATATTGGTATTAATTGACTGATCCATCACTTCAACCTTGAAAGAAGGTTTTACATAAAAGCGATTTTCTGAAGATGAAAAACTATCTGAAAAGTGTGTGAATTTAGTTGAGATTTTACTAAAAATCCCTTCATTAAATTCGATATTTCCTCCCAACGAAATAGTATTGTAAGAGTGATTTGGATTAATTCCTCTAATTAAATCATCACGAGTTTGTCCTGCTAAAGTTGCACCAAATTCAGCCGGTAAACCATACCAGTTATACACCTGATTTTGATATCCTAAATCAATATTCCAGGCCATATCACGATTGTTTACGCCGTAAGCTATGTTTAGTGCCGTATCATAAAACTCATCATTAAGATCAACATCTTTTATTCCGCCTTGCGAAGAATGATGACGGAACATTCCTGCCACATAATCATTGTTTCCTAAATCCTGATTCACAAATAATTCAGCATTTAAAGTTCCGTAATTTCCTAGTCCTAAAGTCGCATAATTATTGAACAATTTTTCTCTTTTTGATTTCTCAACACCTTCTGCTTTTCCTTTTGATGGCGTAAATGTAGATGCTACAGGAACCGACAAAATACTATATTTAATAGTTTCTTTAGGCTGGTTTCCGCTATCATCAAGCGAAGGAGTTTCCTTTACTTTAAAGGCATCCGAAATTGTTGGCGAATAAGGCTTTACCACGTTTACAGTTTCCGTTCCTATAGTCTCCTCTTTTTTAACCTGAGCAAACGAAATCTGGACAACAAATAACACTAGTAAAATGATGATTTTATTATGGCAATTAATTTTCATATTTCTTCTTTTTAAGAGTATAGAGAAAAGAATATAAGAAAATAGACTATGCTAAATCCTCTTTATTCTGCTCAAACTCTTTGTTCTTTATTCTAAAATCTATATTCTATTCTCTTTATTCTATTCTCTTTATTCTATTCTCTTTATTCTATTCTCTTTATTCTATTCTCTTTGTTCTATTCTCTTTGTTCTTTCTTCTATTCTCTAATTCTAAGCTTCCCAATCTCCTTTTGCGACAAACTGAGCCTTTCCTCCTATTTGGATATCAAAATCATTTTCTTTTACACTTCCGTGAAAGTAAATCTGCGACGGACGATTGATGTAATCTCCCTGATAATTAATTAATTCAAATTCAGGTTTGTGGTATTTTAATAGAAAAGCCTGTAAACAAGTACTCGCGCTTCCAGTTGCTGCATCTTCTACTAACTGATTGTGCTCGATACACAACATTCGGCTAAACAATTTTGAACCTTCTAAATAATAAAAATATAAAGCTCTATGACTTGTTTTGCAATTCTTTTTGAGCCAGTCATCCGTTTTATCTTTATCTAAAACTAAATTCTCCAACGCCCTTTTGCTGCTTAATCCAACCATTACAAAAGCACTTCCGGTTGTTACTTCCTGAATAGGAAATTGATTCTCAAAATCATGATTTTTCAGATTACTAAATACTGTAATATCTTCTTTCGAAAAAATATCCCAAAATTTCGGCTGAGCTGCTTTTAACCAAATCAAACCTTCAGACTGATGAATTGAAATGGGTCCAATTGGAACGTTTAATTTTATCTGCTCCGGAGCATTATCAAATATTTTATTCATCAAAACCCATGAAGTTCCAATTATTGGATGTCCCGCAAATTGCATTTCCTGAGATGGTGTAAATATTTTTATCTCGGCTTTATTATTTTCTTTGTCAAGTTTGGTTACAAAAGTGCTTTCGGCAAAATTAATTTCACGCGCAATTTGCTGCATTTCTGCCGAACTTAAATTTCCTGCATCCATAAAAACCGCCAATTGATTACCGGCATATTTTTTATCAGCAAAAACATCAACTATATAAAAAGGTAAACTCATTATTTTTTATTATTTTTTAAGAAGAAAGAGACAAGATTATAGAAGAAAGACTTTCGTTAAACTAAATCTTTATTATTGCGCTTTTTCTTGATTCTTTACTCTATAATCTTGCTTCTATTTTTTTTACTTATTGATCGACGAATTCGTTTTAGACTCTTCTGCTTTTATAGCAGCCAACTCTTTTTTAGCTTCTTCAACAACATCCGGATAATCGGTAAAATTGTTGATTACGTTATCTAAAATATAAGTGGCCTGATAACTGTCTTTTAATCCGTAGAAGTTTTTCGCCATCAGCACCAAACTCTTCGCTCCGTAATATTTATAAGCCGAATAATTTTTGGCCAATTTCTGAACCGATACATTCGATGCGTCAAACTTGCCTTCTTTTGTTTTAAAGTAAGCATCATAATACAATGCTTCTGCGGCTAATTCTCCTTTTGATGTTGTCGATAATTTTGCGTAAGCTGCTTTAGCTTTATCTTCATCTCCTGTTTGCATTGCTGCACGCGCTACAATAATTTGCGCATCGGCTTTTACATTGGCATCGGCTTTTGGATTTTGCAACACTTTGTCAGCATAAGTAACTGAATTATCATAATCTTTTTTGTCGTAATAACATTTCATCAGGTTAGCTTGAGCGAAACTTTTGTTTTGTACCGCATCAGCTTCGTCATCTAAACGTTTCAAGACTGGAATCGATTTATCGCAATCTTTTGCTTTCAAGTAAATCTGAGCTAATTTCATCAAGGATTGCTCTGTAAATTCGCTTCTTGGCTGATCGATTACATATTGATAATTAGCAACCGATTTCGTCTCAGAACCTTCTGCATAATACAATTGTGCCAAATAATAATTTGCTTCTAATGAATGAAGTCCAGTTTGAAATTTATTGATATAACCTGTAAATCCGGTAATAGCCAGTTTGCTGTTATTTTGACTGTATTGTTTAAAAGCAGCATCATAAGTATCATTATCCAGTTCAGCATCTGTAACGGCCACAAAATCTAATGTACGAACCCAGGTTGCATATTCATCCACTTTTCCTGAATCTACATAAATCAATCTGGCAGTAGAAACGGCTTCTAAAGCTTCGGGAGTTTTTGGAAATTCTGCCGCTACTTTTTTGAATTTAGTCAAAGCCAGAGCATCACGATCTGAGTTATAATAAATTAATCCTTGTTTCAAAATTGATTTTGAAGTAAAAGCTCCATTTTTGTATTCAGAAATCAACTGATCATAGGTTTTAAGCGCCTGATCGTTCTTTTTTTGAGCGACATACGTATTTCCTAATTCATACAAAGCATCATCACGATATTCTGATTTTTTATACATCAAAAGGAAATTGTTCAGCTCATCGATTTTCTTATCATTTTTAGACATAAAGCCGTAAGAAATCGCTTTTTGAAATTGTGCATAATCTGCATCAACGCCTCTTGCTTCGATTGCTTTGGCGTAAGCTTCATTTGCTGCAGTATATTTTGAAGTTACAAAACGGCAATCTCCTAAACGTAAATACGAATCATTCAAACGAACTTTATCTTCTTTTGAATTGTCGATTTGTGCCTGAAATGAATTTCCTGCCTGATCGTATTCTTTGAGTTTAAAATAAGTATATCCAATATTATAATTGATGTTTTTGTATTCGTCAGTTCCTTTGGCAGCAGCCAATCCTGCAAACTGTTTGTAGCTTAATAAGGCATTCTGAAAATCGGCAGTAACGTATTCTGTTTCTGCTTTCCAGAAAGTGGCGCGTGCTGTAAACTCAGGCGTTTTTTGTTCGCTGATAGCACTTTTAAACATTTTTCCGGCTTCCTGATAATTCGATTCATTATACAATTCTAAACCTCTGTAAAAAAGCACTTTTTGATACGCTGCTTTATTTTCTGCCGATCTGTTTTTCTCTAATAGAGTCAAAGCTTCTTTGTAGTTTTTAGTCGAAATATAAGAATCAACCAATAATTTTTCTATTTCAGATCGGCTTGAATTGTTTGGATATTTTTTCAGGAAATCAAGTAAAATTGCCGGAACAGTCTGATACGCATTTCCGATATCATAACTCACTTTAGCATAATTTAAAGCGGCATCTTCCTGAATTTGTGCATTAAAATCCATTTCAGAAGCATTTTTAAAAGCATTTAAGGCTTCTTGTTTTTTACCCGTATTCAAATAAGCCAAACCTAAATGATAATATGCATTTTGAGCTACAAAATCTTTTCCTTCGATGATTTTATTGAATTGAGAAATCGCTTTTTCATACTCTTTTTTCTCATAATACGCATAACCTAACTGGTAGAAATCAGTATTACTCCATTTTCCTTTTTTACCCGCATATTGCTCTAAAAACGGAATCGCTTTGTCGTATTGTTTTAGATTGAAATAACTTTCTCCGATGATTTTATTCAGTTCCGATTTTTCAAGCTCATTTGATTTAGCCATTGCTTTTTGTCCCAAATCAATTGCTTTCTGGAAGTTTCCTAACTTGAAATTCATGTCGGCCTGATAATACGAAAGCTTCTCTTTGTATTTTTCTTCGCCTGAAACTTCATCAAAATATTTGGTTGCCTCTTTATAATCATCGCCTTCATAGGCCATAAAACCTAAGTAGTATTTGGCCTGCGAACCAAATTCAGGAGAATTCACGACTTTGTTAAAATAAGTTGTGGCTTCTTTTTTCTTTTTGGCATTGAAATAAGCATATCCTTTCTGGAAATTAAATTTATCCGAATCAGATTTGCTCATGTAACTTTCATCTACTTTATCAAACCATTGCAATGCTTTTGGATAATTTCCCTGTTCGAAAAAAAACTGAGCCACCTCAATATAAGCCTGATTTTGTTTGGTGCTTGTTGGATAATCGGTTACGAATTTTTCCATCAAAGCATCAGCATTTGCCTTATTGGTTCTAATGGCGCAATTGGCGATATAATAAGCACAATCTGACTGCACTTCCTCAGTCGTAGCATTGTTTTTTACATGTTCGAAAATAAGTTGTGCCGAAGCATATTGTTTGTCATTATATAAAGCCAGTGCTTTGTCAAATTCCTTTAAATCGTAAGTGTAAATAGCTGATTTTTGTGCCGAAACTATGGTCGAAAAAAGGATAATTGGTAATAAAAAAAACCAGGAAAGTTTACGCATTTTAATTATATTTAGTATTCAAATGTATCATTTTATACCGTTTATAACGAAACGTTTCAGGCTTTTATTATGAACAAATATTTTAATGGTTGTTATAAAACAGCTTATTAGACTCCAAAATATTGGTTCTCAAACTTTCTGAGCTATAATTGTTTTACCAATATTAAAATTCTGTTGATTTTTTATTGCCACAGATTTCACAGATTCGCACAGATTAAATTAAAATTTTCTTTAAAAAAAACAGCAAAATCATTCTAATCCTTTTAATCTGTGGCAACTTTTAAAATTTTCTTACTGAAATGATTCAAATTTATTTTGAATCGAAGCGTTATCTTATTACTTTTACCAATCAAATCAATTTATTATGTCACAAACCGTACTATCTCTTAAAGAAGTCACTATATATCAGGAAGGAAGAAAAATTTTATCTCATATAAATTTAGATGTTAACCATGGTGAATTTATCTACATCATTGGAAAAACAGGATCCGGGAAAAGTAGTTTCCTAAAAACTTTATATGCAGATTTACCATTATCTGAAGGTGAAGGTCACATAGTTGAGTTTGATTTGGCTACTCTAAAAGAACAAGACATTCCGTATTTGAGACGTAAAATTGGAATCGTATTTCAGGATTTTAAACTACTTCCGGACCGTTCTATAAAAGACAATATGCTTTTTGTTTTAAGAGCCACAGGCTGGGTTGATAAAGAAGGAATGGAACGTAAAATTGATGAAGTTCTGGACAAAGTGGGCATGAAAGAATACGTGAACAAAATGCCGCATCAGCTTTCTGGTGGTGAGCAGCAACGTGTTGCGATTGCAAGAGCTTTACTTAACGATCCTGAATTTATCCTTGCCGATGAACCAACCGGAAACCTTGATCCGCAAACAAGTTCTGAGGTTCTTGAAGTATTGAAAAAAATCAATGCCAACGGTAAAACGGTTATCATGGCGACTCACGATTATGCTTTATTGCTAAAATTCCCTTCTAAAACATTAAAATGCGAAGACGAACGAATTTTTGAAGTAGTGCAACGCAGCGTGTAATGCTTTCTATAGTAATTCCTGTTTATAATTATAATGTTTTTCCGCTTGTTTCAGAGCTTAAAAAACAAGCTGATAAATTAGGAATTATATATGAAATTCTTGTACAAGATGATGTTAGTCAGGAATTTATTTCTGAAAATTCTCAGATCAATTCATTAAAAAATTGTGTCTTCTCTATTAATGTAGAAAATTTAGGCAGAGGAAAGAATATCAACTCATTATTCGCCAAATCAAAATATAATTATGTTTTGATTATGGAAGCTGATGCTTTACCTGAGAATAAATGCTATCTTAAAAATTATATTGAATTACTATCAAAATCGAATCCTAATGTTATTTTTGGTGGCGTTAAATATCCTGAAACTATTCCTCCTAAAGAAAAATTACTTCGATGGAAATACGGAATAAACAGAGAAATTAAATCTTTAGATCACAGACTGAAACACCAGTACGATTTTGTTTTTACATGGAACTTACTTTTACAAAAAGAAATTCTGTTGCAATTTCCTTTCCCTGAATTTATTCATGAATATGGATATGAAGATTTTATTTTCATAGAAAATCTGCGCTTCAATTCAGTTCCGGTTACTCATATTGAAAATTGCTTAATTCACCACAACACAGAAACCAGTATAGATTTTATAAAGAAATCCGAAAGAGCCGTCAACAATTTACACGACTTAATTCACTTTAATAAAATTGATGCTAAAAAAATCAGATTGAGCAACTTTTATACAATTTTAAAAAAACTACATCTTACCAGAATTGTAAAAGGAACCTATCTAAAAACAAAGAAACAAATACTCACTAATTTAACTTCAGAAAATCCGAATTTATATTTATTGGATTTTTATAAATTAGGCTATTATTGTAATCTAAAAAAATAATCGATTATGGTATTTTTTTCTGTTGTCATTCCGTTATACAATAAAGCTACATATATTGAAAACACTATAAAAAGCGTTCTCATTCAAACTTTTACAGATTATGAAATCATTGTAATTAATGATGCATCTATTGATGAAAGTGAAGCTTTAGTTCGTAAACTAAATGACAACAGAATCCAAATCTTTAATCAAAAAAATCAAGGCGTTTCGGTTGCGCGAAATCTTGGAATAGAAAAATCAAAAGGGAAAATGATCGCTTTTCTTGATGCTGATGATTATTGGTTTCCGAATCATTTGCAAGAGTTGTTCAACTTATATCATAGCTTTCCTGATTGTGGCATTTATTGCTCGCGCTATAAAATCAAAACCGCTAAAAACCACTTTCAAACTCCGCATTATTATGACGTAGAACAATCTTTCCGTGGAATTGTAAAAGATTATTTTGCTTCAAACATGCCTTTTAGACTGACCTGGACTTCGTCTTTGGCGATACCCAAACAAATTCTCGAAACTTTTAGAGGATTTACTCCGGGTATAACAAATGGTCAGGATTTAGAATTATGGACTAAAATTGGCATTAAATATCCAGTTGCGATAACTAATATTGTGACAGCTATTTATAATAATGCTATTCCCGAAAGTCTCGCTAAGAAAAATATCGGATCGATGGCCTTAATTGATTTTGAACAATTTAAAATCGCTGAAAGAGAAAATCCTTCTCTCAAAAAATTTCTGGATTTGTACCGAATTGAATATGGTTTTAAATATTATGTTTCCGGTTATAAAGAGAAAAGTTCATTCTATTTTAAAGAGGTAGACAAACAAAATATCAGTTCAAAGATTCGGTTTTTGATGAAGCTGCCGCCTTTTTGTTTGCATTTTCTTTTTAAATCAAATCTTATTTTAAAAAAATGGGGAATTAATTTTTCTGTTTATCATTAGAATAATTTAAAAATTCATCAAAATCTCTGATATAATCTTCTTCAATATAAACTTCTGAAGCTACCACCAAACAAACAGATCCCGAAGAAAAATTTTGAAGTTCCCGCCAAATTCCCGGATTAATTAGTAAACCTTCATAAGGCTTGTTTAAGGTTACAATTTCTTGTTCTTCTCCATCTTTCAATACTACATCAAAACTACCGCTTAAAGCAACCAGAAACTCCTTAAGTTCTTTGTGTGCGTGTCCTCCACGTTCAGAACCACTTGGCACATCATACAAATAATAAACCCGCTTAATATCAAAAGGAACGATATCATTTTCAATTACAGAAAGATTACCTCTTCGATCTTCTATCTTTGGAATCGATAAAATTTGTATTCCGTTATTTTTTAATGTCATGCTGTAATTTTTCAAATTTTTGATGTCCTTTTTTTGAACTTTTAAGTGCTGATTTAAGTTCGCCAAATCTTATTTTACGCTGTTTTAAATCAAAAAACAACTTGACAAATATCCAATAAATATAATTGCTTTTAAAAATTCTGGTACATAAAGCGCCCTGAATATAATATTTTTCTTCGATGCTTTTTTTGGCGGAAGATGTCAACTCCGTATGTTGCACAATTACTTCCGGTTCAAAAACCAGTTGTTGTTTTTTATTCTTTAAATCAAATAAAAAAATGGCTTCTTCTCCCATTTCGAACATCCCTCCTAACCCAAAATTTTCATCAAAACGAATTTTGGCTTTATCTAAAATTGCCTTATTCAATGTCATTTCTATCGAACTTGTATTATAAACATCAAAGAGATTCAGATTCTTTTTAGAACGATTAGAATACTTTTTCATCAAACTTCCATCTTTCTTTACAGCACAAAAATTGATTGTTGCTGCATCCGGAAAGTGATTATAGGCGTTGATTATTTTGGTAACAAATCCTTGCTGATATATTACATCATCATCAGCAATTAGAAGAATTTTTCCAGCAGCATTTTCCAGTGCCAGATTCCGGCTTTTAGTCAAACCTTTTTCAAACGAATTTATAATTCGCACGTTAGGATAAATTGACAGTAACTCTTTTCCGGTTTGGGTTTGATTAACGATTAAAATTTGCAAATTAGAAAAATGAAGAAACGGAAACATTGGAACTAAGAAATCTAATGAATTCTGATTCATTGTAGAAATCAAAATTTCAACATCAGTTTCGGTAAAAAAGCTTTCTAATTTATCTTCCATCTTAAAGCAAATGTAAAAAATAGTAAACGAAAAGAATACAATTTAAAACCTGCTCTTTAGTTTTGTTTTTCTATTCGGGAAATCTTAACGCAATCAGGCATAATATTTCTTATTTTTGAATGCTTCAAAAAGCGATTTCATATTCAACTTTTATGCAAAAACCATTAGTTACCATCATTTGTTTGTGCTACAATCATGAGCAATTTGTAGTTGAATCTTTGAATTCAGTTCTAAATCAATCTTATAAAAATATTGAACTCATCATTGCGGACGATTGCAGTACAGATTCTTCTGAAAAAACCATTAAAAACTGGCTCGAAAATTATCCTGATATACAGTTTATCTCCAACGAAACGAACTTAGGAAATACCAAAACGTTTAATAAAGCATTGAAGATCGCAAAAGGAGATTATGTAATTGATCTGGCGGCTGATGATGTTTTATTGCCAAATTGTGTGGAAAAACAAATTGACACTTTTTTAAATTCTAATCAGAAAAAACTAGCCATCGTTTACGGAAATGCCGAAATAATCTCTGAGAACAACCAACATCTTCGTTATTATTATGAAGTAAATCATGAAAAGAAAGTACTAAAAAAACCTGCTACTGGAGATATTTATTCATCAATTTTAAGTCAGAGCAGTATGATTTGTTCCGTTGCCTCGATGGTAAAACGAGAAGTTTTGGATGAACTAAAGGGTTACGATGAAAATCTGGCGTACGAAGATCTGGATCTTTGGATCAGAACGGCCAGAAACTATAATTTTGAATTTATTGATTCGGTTTTAATTCAAAAAAGAGAATTGGAAGACTCATTAGGAAGTCAGTTTTATAAAAAATTCAGTTCCCGAACCCGAAAAATAAATCATTCGACTTATCTGATTATTAAAAAAGCGATTGCCCTAAATAAAACAAAAGCAGAAAATAAAGCGGTTCTAAAAAGAGTGCATCAGGAAATGGTAAAGGCGCAAAAAACGTACGATATTGGGTTGTTTATCAAATATATTCCTTTGGAACTGAAACTGAGGCTTTAAAATTAATTGATTTTTGAATCATCATATTGTCAAAAAAACATTTAAACTTTCATTTTCACCTTCCCAATCTCTTGAAATATCGTTTTTAAGCAGTTTTACTGGAATACCACCAATTAGAATATTTTCACCCAGATAGGAATAATCTTTATTGCATAAACTATTAGAACCAATAGTACAATAATCGGGAGTTTTTGTTCCTTTCATAATTGAAACTCTATTGCTTATAAAATTGTAATTCCCAATTTGTATGGGTGAAGTCAGCTTCAATAAATTACGGCTTTTTGTATCAATCATATCATGAAAATTGGTATCTATTAGCTGGCACTCTGATCCTAATCTTGCATAATTACCTAAAGTGATTTTTTCGGTACAAATTAATTTCCCATTTGATCCTAAAGAAGACATATGCCCTAATTCACAATATGCATTGTTTTTTATAAAAACAAAGTAATCTTTCCCTAACTGTACATGTCCTTTAAAAATTAAAGTCCCTTTTATATTAATCTCAGCTGTTCCTCTATGAACTGTATTCATTTCATAAGGCTGACCAAAACCAATCATTCCTTTGCGAATTGGTGCTTCAATTGCTATCGTACCTGTAATAGAACTAAATTTTACTTTTCCATAAAAGAAAACCGGAAGCTTTTTTGCAGTTTGAAATGGAAATTTCTTAAAATTAAAATAAAGCGTTTTTGTCCAGTTTACAGTAAAGTAAAACTTTAACTTATGATAAAAAGATCGACATTTTCTATAAACACTCTTAATCATTCTGATTCTTTTTTTCTGCTTTTCCTGATGCAAGCATTTCTTTTAAATTCATCTTATTATTCATCTGATACAAACTAAAAATCAAAGAAATTATAATCATCATAGTCATTAAACTATATTTCAAAATTGGAATTTCAATATAACGAAATAAAAAAGTAACGATACATATTAGAAAACAAATAAGATAAATTTTATAAAAATCTTTATCAAAGTAAAAATTGTATCTGTTTTTAGTGATTATTTTTAAACCTATAAAATGAATTAAAAAATACAAGCAGAAACTAATTCCTAATCCTTCTAAACCATAAAAATAGTATCCTAAAAAATTCATGCCTAATGATAAAAGATTAAATCCTAAAGCGGTTCTGATAAAAATCTTAGAATCTCCTTTTGCAATTAAAATATAACCCATAGACCATGAAACAGCCCTGAACAACATTCCTAAAATGCCAATACAAACCATTGGAATGATTTGATCAAATTTAGCCGTATAAATAACTTTTACCAGTATTGGAATAAGAGTTAAAAATAATACAATTATTGGCGTTATAATTATGATTGAAATAAATGCTTGTTGTATTACACTTGACCTGATTTTTTCATTATCAGAATTAATCGATGCAAGCTTTGGGAAATAATCCGTACTCATAGCCGTGAAAATTATTCCTACATATGAATTAAGCAATGTAAAACCTGCATTATAAAAACCGACTTGTTCTAAACCACCATTTTTTTCAATATAAATCTGAATTAAATATGTTGTTACAAGTGCAAAAAAGCCACTGATTGTAAGCATTATTCCTAAATTTACAATTGTTTTACTTTCTTTTAAAAGTACTTTTCGTGAGACTTTTTCGTATTTAATTTTAATTTTACTGGAATAGTAATACAAAAACAATAATGCAGATAAAGATGTAATTATAATACTTGGAACTATAGCATCAATTCTTAAAAAATAGTACAACGGAACAGAAAAAAGTAAGCCAAATAAATTACCGTATAAATTAGCTTTTGCTAAAAAACGCATATTTCGTAATCCTTGCAAAACAACTAATTGCCCCGTAGAAAATTGTTTAAATAATAAGGTAACTGATAATAACGTAAAGGAATAAATCTGACTTGAGTCTCCAAAAGTAATAATACTCAACGTCTTTGAAAAAACGATAACGAGTAACATTCCTAAAATACCTGTAAAAAAAACAATTTTTCTAACAATCGATATGATTCCTGAAACTGTGCCTAAATCTTTATTTTTATACTTTTCAGATATATTCTTTACTGCACTTGTCTCTATTCCTAAACTAGATATACCACTAATAACACCCAAAGTTGAATTTAATAATGCAATAATTCCCATTCCCCCAGGACCTATAAAAACTGCAATTAATTTGGTTCGTATGACCGAAATTAAAATCGTTAAAAATTGAACCCCACCAAAAATAGAAGTTGTTTTTAGAATCTGTTGATATGAGTTTTTACTATCTGACACAATTTAATATCGATTAAAAACAGCAACAATAAAACTAACTTCTTCATCTGTCAAAACAGGACTCATTGGCAAACTCAAAACCTCATTATGAATCTTTTCTGTTATTGGAAAAGACAAATTATTAAAATCCTTAAGTGCTTTTTGTTGATGCGGAGGAACTGGATAATGAATAACGGTCTGAATATCATTTTGAGTTAAATAAGCTTGTAAATCTTCTCTGTTTGAAGTCCGGATCACAAACAAATGAAAAACATGATTGTCTGATAAATCCCAAAACGGCAGTATTATTTTATCGTTTTTAATTTCTGATAAATAACGTTTTGCAATTGCACGGCGCTTATCATTATCCGAATTTAAATTAGGCAACTTTACATTTAGAAACCCTGCCTGAAGTTCATCTAATCTGGAATTAATGCCAATATATTCGTTGTAATATTTTTTTTCAGAACCATAATTACGAAGCGAAAAAAGCACTTTTGACAATTCAGCATCGTTTGTAGTTACGGCACCGCCATCGCCCAGACAACCTAAATTTTTACCCGGATAAAAACTTTGTGCGATTGCTGATTTTAGATTGTTGATTTTAGATTTTAGATTATTTTCCCGAACATCCTTATTTGGAATTTGGGATTTAAAATTATTGTAATTTCCAAAAGCTCCCTGCGATTGTGCAGCATCTTCAACAATGATCAAATCATTATCAAACGCTATTTGATTAATTTTATCCATTTCGGCCAATTGCCCGTATAAATGAACTGCCAAAATCGCTTTAGTTTTTGAGGTGATTTTCTGTTGAATTAAATCAGGATCTATATTATACGTTTCCAATTTTGGTTCAACCAAAACCGGAATTAAATCTGCCTGTAAAATGGCCAGAATACTAGCAATATAAGTATTGGCAGGAACGATAACTTCATCGCCTTTCTGCAATTTCCCCAGCTGAATATAGCCTCTAAAAATCAGGACCAAAGCATCAAAACCATTCCCTACTCCTATGCAATATTGAGTTTGACAATATTCGGCGAAAGCCTTCTCAAATATTTCTACTTCTTTACCTAAAATATACCAGCCGTTATCTAAAACCAATTTCAGTTTTTCCTGAAAAGCAGTTTCATAAGGTTCGTTTATTTTTTTTAGGTCAAGAAATGGTATCATTTTATCTCAATTTTATAAAAATCCTGATTGTAAACAGTACAGCCTAATTCTTCTTTTTGTTTTAAAAGTCCGGAATGATAGCCGCTTTCGTTTTCTTCATTTACAATTCCCATATCAAAAAAGCGTTTGCCTTTTCGTTTGTACTTTTCAATCAAATTAATGAATAAAAAATCAAGCGCCCTAAATTCCTCACCTTTTTTTGAAGTGGCTCCATATTGCGATTTTACCACATTTTCGGTTTCAAAAATGGTAATTCCGGCAATAATTTCGTCGTTTTGATAAACCGAATATTGTCTGATATTTTCATGGAAATTCTGTTTCAAAAATAAAATCTCTTCTTTTGTATGAACGGGTTTTACATTGAATTTCTCTAGTAATCTTGGTTCCAAAATTTTCTCCCAAAAAGGATTAAAATCTTCTTCTTCCATTATATCCAAATCGAGATCTTCAATTCTTCTAAAGTGCTTAAGCTTACTTTTAGAAATCTGTAAAGGCAATTCGAGATTAACGGCCAGATTCATTTCTTTTCGATCTAAAACTGCTCCTCTTTTAAACAGGAAAAAATCAATTTCGTTATTGCCTTCGGGAAAATAAAAGTTTGGGATTGGTTTGTAATAAAAGGTATCAAATAAATTCTCTTTCAAAAAATACAAAACTGCATCTAAAACAGCTTCCACTTTTGCTCCTTTTACTTTAGCAGTAGACACCAATCCGCCGTAGGTAAGTCCTTGATGTGAATAAAGAGAATTTCCAACTTTATTAGCGGGCAAAATACTTATTAGTTTTTCGTCCTGATAAACTAAAAGCGAAAAATCTTCAAAACGATCTTTGTGATATTCCATAAAATCACGATGAAATAAAAATGTAGCATTTTTAGCCTGAGCTATAAAGTCATTCCAGGTTTTATAATCGTTCTGATCGTATTTTTTTACAGTGAATTTTGTCATTTATTGTTGTTGCTTCTTTTGCTACGAATCGCACGAATTTACATTAATTTTTCTCTGTATAAAATACAAAACAAATATGTGCATATTTTTTGAAGTCACCATAATTCGTGAAAATTAGTAAAATTGTTCGCAAACAAATCTTATTTGTGATCAAATGCCGGTAAATACCATTTGAATTTCACGGCCAATAATCGAGCAGTAATAATGACAAGAGAAGTTACTAAGTACAAAACATCATCTTCAAGATTCAGCTTTTTTAGGGCAAAAAATACAATTCCGCCAAAAATACAAATGGTCGCATAAATTTCCCTTCTAAAGATTGTTGGGATTTCGGTACACAAAATATCACGGGTTACACCGCCAAAACAAGCTGTCATGGTGCCTAAAGCAATACAAATTACAGGATGTAAACCCGTCATTATACCTCTTTCAAGGCCTATTAAAGTAAAAACACCTAAACCAATTGTATCAAACAAAAACAAGGAAGTTCTTAATTTGTCAAACTTTTTTCTGAAGAGAATTGCCAATCCAAAACCTAAAATAATGACATAAACATATTTTAAATCCTGCATCCAGCCCACCGGAGTTCTGCCTATTAAAACATCACGAAGCGTTCCGCCACCCACTGCCGTTACAAAAGCAATGATAAAAACACCAAACGGATCTAGTTTTTTGTGCATTGCCGTTAGTGCTCCGGACATTGCAAAAGCCATTGTACCAATAATGTCTAATAAATGAAACATTTTACTTTTTTTTAGGTGCAAAGGTACAAAGGTCAAGAGGTACAAAGACACAAAAGGTTAAATTATTTTAACTCATTTGTAAATTTTTTCTTTAATTTTAATTTCGGTTTCGGGATTAATTTTTTGAATAGCTTCAATAAATCTTATTTTATCTTTTGGCGAAATCAAAACTGTATCAAATTTATTGTATAAAATTTCTAGTCTGTCAAAGGAAAGCGCCGGAGAACTTATGATATTGTAACTTTCTGAAATTCTCTTAATGCCTTTAATTTCGATCGAAAGATTAAAAAAAATTCCACATTTTATCCAAAGTTTTTTGTTCTCAACTATATAAAAAGTAGTAGAAAACATATAGGCAATAAAAATCACTACCAAAAGTATAATGGAAAAACTAATCCAATTTTGATCATAGGCCGATCTTACAAGGATTCCTCCAAAAATCAAAGCCAAAAATAGTATAAACCACAGGTCAATTTTAGATTCAAATTTTTCCATTTACTTCTTATTTCTTCACATAAATTGGACTTCTTTTCAATAAATAAGTAACAGAATCCATCCAACTATCTTTTAGGTTCAGGAATGGTTTACGCGTTTGCGAATAAATTTTTGTACCGTTTTTGTACATATCAAAATATACCATGTAGTAATAATACATTTGCGTATTGGCCGTTGTTGTAGAATAATCACTTGATTTTACCTTTTTATCATTGTTGCTTACAGTTGTGCTTCCGCTTCCGTAAGTCGAAGCTGTTGAGCTCGATGACATTGTGTACGAAACTTTGGCAGCAACAATATTATCAACTCCAAGAATTTTCTGAAGATCCTGAATTGGTGTTTCATCAATATTATTATGGTCAATTCCGGCTTTGTGCAACAAACTATTTGTTGTTCTTAAATCCTGAACCGTCAAAGGAAAAATATTAGCCGATTTATCCAGTAATTTATTGTAAAGATCATTTTGAGCAAATTTTGCCATATCTTCAGATCCCTGCTGATTGTCTGAATTCACATACGGAACGGGTAATACAGCAATTGTATTAGGTTTCATTTCCGCAGCAACGACAGCCTGACCTGAATTATTTGCAGGAACATTATCCCCAGAAACATTAAAAGTTTGCGAACGGCCACTGGCAAAATCTATTCTGGCAATTTGAGATATATTCAATTCTATTTGCATTGTTTCGCCCGGCAAAGAATATTCAACCGTTTTATCAGACATTTTTGCAATCGTACATTCAATAATCTGATAATCTCTTTTTATTATTTTATCTAATTTTTTCCCGCCCTGAGCATAAGAAAAAACAGTAATAAACATCAATATTGCGGTAATGATTTGTTTATGATTCATGGTATTTAATTTAATTTTCTTACTCGTAAACTTTCCAGTTGCTCTTTTATAAAAAAAAGGCTTGTTAAATTTATAAAATTAAATTAAAAATAAAGTCACTAATTCATCTTATTTCATTTGTAGATCAATATTTTTTTTAAGGAGCTAATCCCGCTATCCGTTTCAATCTTTTATGCCTCCCGATAGCTATCGGGACCGGCATAAAAGGATTTCCACTACTATCGGGGTTAGGTAATAGTTATTCTAAGAAACATTCAAAAAAAAGAATATTTCTCCCGCAAATACACTTTACATATTTTGGGTGTAAAAATTGTAGTCTTTCAAAATAACTCTCAAAAAATCACTGCTGTTACCGGATTGGTTTTTAATTCCCGTCACACTTTCAATCTTTGCTATTAATTTATAAATGACTTCATGATCATTTCTGGCTTCGGCATTTTTAAAAGTTTCTTTAATAATACGCATATCATTATCAGACAACTTAATGACCAACGGATATGTAGGAACATAAGCCTCACCTATTTCCTCAAGAATGGTGTGACTAATATCGATTTTATTTTTCAACGTGATTACGGCTGTTCCGGCTACCATATCGCCCAATCGTTGCGCTTTTTTACTCGAAACCACACTTACAATTGCGACAATTCCGTATAGCAGGGTAATATCTACCAGTCTAAAAAACCAGCGCATTAAGTAATCTCCAAATCCAGCCTGATAACCATCTATTTTAACCACTTTGATTTTTACCAGTTTTTTGCCAATGGTTTGACCTTCAAAAATGCTTTCTAAGGTTAGCGAATAAATAAAAAACGGAAAATATAGTATTAAAACAATCGAAATTTTGGACCAATTGTCTAATCTGTCGAATAATTTACCGAGATTTAACCAATAAAAAAACACAAGCGAAATCACGGTTACATAGGCCATTTTAATGGCCAGATCAATGAAATAAGAACCTATTCGCTCGCCTGGTGAAGCGGCAATAAAATTTATTTTAACATTTTGGGTTGTATTAATAGATAATTCTGACATATTTTATATTTTAGCCTACAATGAGAGAAGTTGCCTTCATAAAACAAAATAAAGAAAAATGGCTGGAGTTTGAGCTCGCTATTTTTGGTAAAGCTAAAAAAAATCCTGATGAGTTAGCTAATTTGTACATTCAAATGATGAATGACTTATCGTATGCCCAAACGTATTACCCAAAAAGTAAGACAGTTGTGTATTTAAACCATCTTGCATCGCAGATTTATCAAAAGATTTATAAAACCAAAAGAACCGAAAAAAACAGATTTCTTGAATTCTTTAAAACCGAGGTTCCTTTACTGCTTTACGAATACCGTAGATATTTACTCTATGCGTTTATTTTGTTCTTTGTTACGGTGGCAATGGGAGTGGTTTCGGCCCGATACGATCAAAATTTTGTTCGTTTAATATTGGGCGATAATTATGTCAACATGACGCTGGACAACATCAAAAAAGGAAATCCAATGGCGGTTTACGGCTCCGGAAGCAACTGGGGAAGTTTTATAGGCATTACCATGAACAACCTTTATGTAGGCGCAAGATGTTACATTTACGGTATATTTGGCGGCTTGGGAACTTTTTATATTTTTCTTCAAAACTCATTGATGTTAGGGTCATTTCAGTACTTTTTCTACGATCAGGGCGTTTTCTGGAAAAGTGTCCGAGGTATCTGGATTCATGGTTCGATGGAAATTTTTGCCATTGTCATCGAAAGTGCAGCCGGATTCATTCTGGGAGCTTCAATCCTGTTTCCGAAAACTTTCTCGAGATTAAATTCGCTTAAAATAGGTTTCAAAAACAGTTTCAAAATATTTCTCAGTACCTTTCCTTTTACCATAAGTGCAGGATTTCTTGAAGGTTTTATAACACGATATTCTATCGATATGCCCAATTGGCTGAGTAGTTTTATCATCTTATTTACATTAGGAATAATTTCATTTTACTATTTGGTTTATCCTTTCATTGTTCACAAAAAAACAACTTCATTATAATGTTTGAACTTTACAAAAAACGACAACTTGGCGACTATATAGTAGATTCGTTTACCTTTTTTAAAAATTTTGGAAAACAATTTTTTAAGATTTTTTTCGCCATAAATGCTGGTCTGCTATTGATTTCCGGTGCATTAATGTATTGGTTTTTAAAATTTAACTTTACATCTTTGGTCGATAATAGTTTAGAAAAAACGACACCTAATGAACTTTTAAATTACTTTGACCGTGATCCGGTAATCACAGGTTTTGTAATAATTTTTTCTATAGTAATACTACTTTTGTCCCTTTTTAACGCTTCCTATCCCATTTTGTATTTAAAATTGATAGCAGAAAAAAGTACTAATAATTTTACCACTCAAGACATATTAACAGCTTTTAGAAAAAGCCTTTGGAAAATAATTAAGTTTGGCCTTGGGGCTGTATTCATTATATTTCCTGTTTTATGCATTATCATCATTGTATTGTTTTTTCTTTGTTTTGTCTTAGTGGGTATACCATTATTGATCATTGCAATACCTACTTTATTTACCTGGGTACATTTGAGCTTTTATACATATCTAACAGAGGATAAAAGTTTTTTTGAATCTTTAAATCATGCACATCTATTGCTAAAAGAAGATTTTTGGTCTACAATTGGCGCGAGTTTTATTGCCATGATTATGATTCAGATGGTGCAGGCTTCAATAACTATGTTTTTTTATTTTGTTGGAATATTTGCGTTTATTTTCTTTGCAATAGCCAATCCTGACTTTGAGAAAATGCCTTTTGAACCTTCACCATTTTTTTTAATCCTGATCACTATAGCATTTGTTTTAATAATGGCATTGAGTAATATCTTTAATAATGTTTTGGTGGTCAATCAGGGAATTATTTATTATAGTTTGGGAGCAGAAGATAGATTTTCGGCTACTGAAATTGAATCAATTGGAAGCCATAATGAATAAAATAATTCTCCTTTTTTCTTTTCTCTTTTTTTCAGGTATTTCGCATGCCCAGGATTCTTTGGCTACAGCCGAACCTCCAAAAATTAATACTGTAAAATATACAGAGAAAGATATTCAAGTTGACACCAGTACTGTAGAAGCTAAAACTTTCACTAAAAACTTCAAAAAAAAATATACAGATCCTGATTTCGTATACGAACAAAAAGCCCCTGAAAAAGGTTTATGGCAAAGCTTTATTGAATGGCTTGCCCGAATATACCGTAGCATTTTTAGCGAGTCAGATACTCAATCTTCTGTCAATTTTGTAACGATCTTTTTAAGAACAATGGCAGTCTTACTTATTATTTTTGTGATTTACTTAATAGCAAAAGCCGTAATCAATAAAGAAGGTCAATGGATATTTGGTAAAAACTCGAATAAAAGAAATGTTTATTACTCTGATATCGAAAAGAATATTCATCTTCTGGATTTCGAAAAATTAATAAAAGAAAGTCTTTTGACCGGAGAGAAAAGAATTGCGATTCGTTATTATTATTTATGGCTGTTAAAGATAATGGCGCAAAATCATTATATCGAATGGGATATCGAAAAAACCAATTCTGATTATTTATACGAACTGCAGCGACCTGCGCACAAAGAAGAATTTACGTATTTGTCGTACTTGTATAATTATATCTGGTATGGCGAATTTGCCATTGATGAAGCCTCGTTTATAAAAGCCGAAAACCGATTTAAGAACGCCATAAAAACCTTTAGTAATGGATAAAAGCATCAAAATTTACATTGCTGTTCTGGTTTTTATTTTAGCCGTGATTCTAATAATAGATCGTGACCAGCCCAAGCCTATTGATTGGAGACCAACGTATGCTGTCAATGACAAAATCCCTTACGGATTATATGTTTTTGACAAGGAAATTAATAGCTTTTTTAAAAATCATAAAGTAGAAAGAATCCCAAATGTAACGCCTTACGAATTTTTAGATTCTAAATATGATGAAGACACGCTGGTAGAAAATTATAAAATAAAAGGAACCTTCATCAATATATCAGAATCCAATACAATTGATGAACAATCGATTAAGGAGATTTTTTATTTTGTTTCGCACGGAAACAATGCTTTTTTAAGCATGAAAAGTTTTCCAAAATATTTGTTGGACACGCTGAAACTGGAAGTCAATTCGGATTTCTTGAATGCCAATAAAACTCAGTTATGGCTGGCGAACAAAAAGGTCAAACCTAAAAAATATATTTTTGCACAACAACTGGAAGATTATTTTTCTAAAATTGATACTTTAAATACTACCGTTCTTGGATACCAAGGCAGTCAATCAAGCCCTAAAAAACACATCAATTTTATAAAAATACCGTACAGACAAGGTTATTTTTATTTACACACTCAACCTGTTGCTTTTACAAATTTTAATTTATTAAAAGCAGATAATTATCAATACGCCGAAAGTGTTTTATCTTACTTACCAAAAGGCGATATTTTCTGGTATACCAAAGGGCAGCATAATGAAAACATTTCTCAATCGCCGTTGCGTTATATTCTGGCTCAGCCCGGACTAAAATGGGCATGGTATTTCTTTTTATTCGGAATGTTGATTTTTATTATTTTTAATGCCAAACGCAAACAACGCGTGGTGCCTATCCTTAAACCTTTGGCCAATTCAACAGTTGATTTTACCAAAACCATAGGGAATTTATATTACCAGGAAGGCGATCACCGTAATATCATCGATAAAAAGATTATTTACTTTTTAGAAAAAGTGCGAACCGACTATTTAATCGATACCACAAAACTGGACGATACTTTTATTCAAAAACTGCATCATAAAACAGGAAAAAGTGAAACAGATATTCAGGAACTTGTATTTTTGATCAACGAACATCGAAATAGCTATCACGGAAGTCTTGAGGAAGATTTAATTAGAATAAATAATGCAATAGAAAAGATTATACATTAGATAAAAAAATATTTGCCACAGATTAAAAGATTAAAATGATATTTAAATCTGTGAGAATCATTCTAATCTGTGGCAAAAAAACATAATTACTAGAGAATTAAATAAAAATATTTACCACAGATTAAAGAATTACACAAATTAGAAAAAATTAATAAATTTTAATAAAAATCATTTTAATCCTTTAATCTGTGGCAAAAAAAAACAACCAGAAAACAGACCAACATGGACGATATCAATACAACAGAAAATGAAATCACAAACGAAAATGTGAATTTTGAAACCAGAATAAATCTAACGCCGCTTTTAGATCACGTAAACAGCATCAAAAAAGAGCTTGAAACCGTCATTGTAGGACAACACAAAATGATCGATCAGCTTTTGGTGGCGATTTTATCAAACGGTCACGTTTTGCTAGAAGGTGTTCCCGGAGTTGCTAAAACCATCACAGCCAAATTATTATCGAAAACGTTGAATATTGGCTTTAGCCGAATTCAGTTTACGCCGGATTTAATGCCGTCTGATATTTTAGGAACTTCTATTTTTAATTTAAAAACTTCCGAATTTGAGTTTAAAAAAGGCCCTATTTTCTCTAATTTAATTTTAATTGATGAGATCAATCGTGCGCCGGCCAAAACACAAGCGGCACTTTTTGAAGTTATGGAAGAACGCCAAATTACCATTGACGGATCTGCTTATCAGCTTGAAACGCCTTTTTTGGTTATTGCAACTCAAAACCCAATCGAGCAGGAAGGAACCTATCGTTTGCCGGAAGCGCAATTAGACCGTTTCTTGTTTAAAATCACGATTGATTATCCAAAATTAAACGAAGAAATCCTGATCATCCAAAGAGAACATTTATTGCAGGATCACGGAAAACTCGAAGCTATAAAAACGATACTTTCTGCCGCTGAAATAAAAGAATACCAGGCTTTAGTAAAACAAATAAGAGTAGAACAAAACCTGCTGGAATATATTGCAAGAATTGTAGTAAACACCCGCGAAAATGCCTTTTTATATCTGGGAGCTTCGCCTCGTGCTTCGATCGCGATTCTAAACGCTGCAAAAGGTTTCGCAGCCATTCGCGGACGTGATTTTGTAACTCCTGAAGATATTAAAGAAGCCACAATTCCTGTTTTACAACATCGTGTAATTGTAGCGCCTGAACGCGAAATGGAAGGTATTACAAGCTCTGAAATTATAAAACAAATTATCGAAACTGTTGAGATTCCGAGATAGTTTTCAGTCGCAGTAGCAGTTTTCAGTTTTTCAGTCGTTATGCTAATAATAAACCTTTTTTAATGAAATTTTCTACATTACTTTTTCTGTCTCTTATTTGTATTTCGTTGGTGAGTTTTACACCAATGGATACGAAACAAGCGAAGCATACAACTACCTCAATTTATTTTGCTAGTGATAAACAACAACTCGAAACATTGATCAGGAAAACCTATGAATGGATCGAAACCAAAAAAACGCAGGCTGATTTTGATGTTGTCGAAAATAAAAAAGGAGATAAATATGTTGCACTAAATACAAAAACACACAATAAAATATTGACAGAACTTAAAAACTCTAATTTTTTTGCCCAACAATTTATTGATAATTATAACAAAATTGCATTGAAAATTGGTGAGAATCTTAAAACCAATAAGATCGAATATTTTGTTGGAGAATTACCTCCATACGGCTCTGATAGTAATCCATGGTGCGATTGTCAGGACAATCCTGAATCGTACTGGAAAACACTAAAAGTAAACGATTTAAAGATTCAGAATAATAAAGCTACTTTTTACTGGACCTGGACAGAATGGAAAGAAACTCCTAAATATAAAGTAACTGCAGTAAAAGAAAATGGAATCTGGAAAATAGCCGTTTTAGATGGTTTTGATTATAAAAGCTTTACTAAAATATAGTACAAAGATCTTTAACCCTAATTTTATAAAAATTGAAATTCATAAAAAGCCTTTACCTCAATAACTTCTTCTTTTATATGCTTTTGGGCATTATTGGATTATTTGTTTGCGCTTTTATTTTTCCAAACTTATACAATGCTGTTTGGTTTGTGGTTTTGGTTTTAGTCACTTTTTTAGGCCTTGATATTTTAATTTTGTACATCCCCAAAACAGGAATCGAAGCCGAAAGAATAACACCAGAAAAACTTTCGAACGGTGATTTAAATCCTGTAACTGTCAGTATCAAAAACCGTTATACTTTTAAGATTTCCGTTAAGATTATAGACGAAATTCCGTTTCAGTTTCAGGTACGTGATTTCAAAATTGTAAAAACAATTAAAGCTTCGGAACATAAAGAATTTGGTTACGATCTGCGCCCAACTGAACGTGGGGAATATTTCTTTGGATATTTAAACATCTATGTTTCTTCTCCTTTACAATTAGTTTCCAGAAGATTTTCTTTCGATAAAGATAAAATGGTGCCTACATATCCGTCTTACATTCAGTTAAGAAAATATGATTTACTCGCTTTTTCGAATAATTTATATCAATACGGAATCAAAAAAATACGCCGAATTGGTCATACAATGGAATTCGAACAAATCAAGGAATATGTTCAGGGCGACGATTTAAGAACGCTAAACTGGAAAGCTACAGCAAAGAAAAATTCGTTAATGGTCAACCAGTTTCAGGACGAAAAATCACAATCGGTTTATATGGCGATCGATAAAGGCCGCGTCATGCAAATGCCTTTTGACGGATTGAGTTTATTGGATTATGCTATTAATTCGACTTTGGTTTTAGCCAATGTAATTCTGAAAAAACAGGATAAAGCCGGGATTTTTGCCTTTTCTAAAAAAGTAGAAAACCGAGTATTTGCCGAGAAAAGAGCTTCGCAAATGCAGAAAATCCTCGAAACTTTATACAACATCAAAACTGACTTTTTCGAAAGTGATTACAGCCGTTTGTATGTCGACATCAAGAAAAACATCAATCAGCGAAGTTTGATTATTTTGTATACGAATTTTGAAACCATGGACGGTTTAAATCGCCAGTTACCATATTTAAAAGGAATTGCAAAAAGCCATTTATTAGTTGTTGTCTTTTTTAGCAATACAGAACTGAATTCCATCATCAATAAAAAAACCGACACTATTCAGGAAGTTTACGATAAAGTAATTGCTGAAAAATTCATGTTCGAAAAACGATTAATCGCAAACGAGCTGAAAAAATACGGCATACATTCGGTTTTAACACAACCTGAAAATCTGACTTTGGATACGATTAATAAATATTTAGAGATTAAGGCGAGAGGAATTTTGTAGAAGGATGTTTGTTAATTTATGGTTATATTTAAGATATGAACTAACAATAAATGTATCGCTACAGCAATATTAGTTAGTTTTGAGATATCGATTTATAAATTCTAATTAATCCTTTTTAATGTAAATTAACTAAATATGAAAAAAATAACTGCATTTATATTTGCCTTCACAAGCCTTTTATCCCACGCACAAAAAACAGAAAACATCATCATCATAACCACAGATGGTTTTAGATGGCAGAAAGTTTTTAAGGGAATGGACAAAGAAATTGCCGATAATAAAAGATTCAATCAGGGAGACAGAAAGTACATTTACAAAAAATACGGAAGTGCTGATATTACAGAAGCCCGCCAAAAAATAATGCCTTTTTTATGGTCTGAAATTGCTTCGAAAGGGCAAATTTATGGCAATCGAGATTTGGGTAATAAAGTAGATGTTACCAATAAATACTGGATTAGCTATCCCGGATATAGCGAAATGATGACCGGAAACGCAGACAATGCAGTGAATTCTAATCACTATAAAGACAATCCAAATGTAAATGTGCTGGAGTTTTTAAACCAACAGCCTAATCTAAACGGTAAAGTAAAAGCTTTTGGAGCATGGAATGCCTTTGATCGAATCTTGAACGAAAAAAGAAGTGGCTTTCCTGTAATTTCTGCCTTTGACAGCATTGGAGGAAATAATCCAACCGAAACTCAAAAATTGCTCAATGCAATGAGAGATAATTCGTTTAAGCCTTTTCATGAAGATGAATGTCTGGATGTTTTTACCCATTATCAGGCTATGGACGAACTTAAAACAAAGAAACCAAAAGTACTTTATATTGCTTACGGCGAAACTGATGAGTGGGCGCATTCGGGGCAATACAGATCGTATCTTGACGCTGCCAATCAGGTTGATAAATGGATTAAGGAAATCTGGGAATTTGTACAAAATGATCCTCAGTACAAAAACAAAACCACTTTACTAATCACTGTCGATCATGGCCGTGGTGATAAAAAGAAGAAAGAATGGACAGATCACGGATCTGACGTTGCAGGAGCATCTGAGATTTGGTTTGCTGCAATGGGACCAGAAATCGCACCAAAAGGCGAAGTTAAAACCCAATCTCAATTTTATCAAAAACAAACCGCACAAACCATCGCCAAAGTTATGGGATACACTTTTACAACTTCGCATCCTGTGGCCGATGAAATTAAAGAAATATTTCACGAATAATAAATTAAACCAAAAATAACAACCAACCAAAACCAATTTACCAAAATGAAAAAAACTTTAGTATTTCTTTTTTTAGTTGCTTTTTTTATCCCCAAAATTTTTGCTCAGGAACCTAAAAATAATGATGAACTTTTTGAAAAAACTTTAAATTACCAATCAGGGAAAATCGTTTTATCTGAAGGTGACGGAACATTAAATGTGCCGAAAGGATTTAAATTTCTAAATGCAGAACAAACTCAGGGTATTTTGACCAATTTATGGGGAAATCCTGAAGACAAAACAGTCTTAGGGTCTCTAGTTCCTGACGGAAAAGGCGTAACACACAGTGATAGCTGGATGTTTGTTATTAATTATCAGGGAGATGGTTTTGTAAAAGACGACGATGCAAATGACATTGATTACGATGATTTGCTAAAAACCATGAAAGAAGATTTTCTCGCAGAAAATGAAGAAAGAAAAAAAGGTGGTTATCCTGAAATAGAATTAATAGGCTGGGCATCAAAACCCTATTATGACAGTAATTTAAAAGTGTTGCATTGGGCAAAAGAATTAAAATTTGGTCAGGACCAAACTAATACTTTAAATTATGATTTACGAATTTTAGGCAGAAAAGGAATGTACAATATTTCGGCCGTTGCTGGTATGAGCGAACTTGCAGAAGTAAAAGCAAGTATTCCTGGAATCTTAAAAAGTGTAGAATTCAATCAGGGACATAAATATCTTGATTTTGATGCCGACACAGATACCGTTGCCGCATGGACAATTGGTGGTTTAGTTGCCGGGAAAGTTTTAGCAAAAGTGGGCTTTTTTGCTATTTTGGCTAAATTTGGAAAAATCATCGTGATCGGAATTATTGCAGCATTTGCGGGCCTTAAGAAATTTCTTTTCGGCAAAAAAGATCAGGTGGTATCAAAACCAAAAGAAGAAGAGATTGCATTATTAGAAGAAAATAATTCTACTGAGGAATAATATTTTCGCCACGAATTTCACGAATTTATTAGCCACAGATTAAAGGATTAAAATGATTGCAAACCTACCTAATATGAATCATTTTAATCCTTTAATCTGTGGCTAGCTTTTTTTACTTCATTAAAACCTCTGAAGCTTTGCAACTCTGAACCTTTGCAACTTTTCAAAAAAATCTCAGTACCTTAGCGCCTCACAACCTAAGTACCTTTAAAAAAAATGAAACAAATTACTTCAATACAAAATCCGTTTATAAAATCGCTCGTTTTATTACAAGAAAAGGCAAAAGCCCGAAAACAAAGCGGAACATTTTTGATTGAAGGATTACGCGAAATTTCACTTGCCATAAAAGGCGGTTACGAAATAGAAACGGTTTTATTTTTACCGGAATTGGTAACTGAAAGTGAGATTAATAAATTGGTAAATACACCAGTTTCATTAATCGAAATCAATAAAGAAGTATATCAGAAATTAGCCTATCGCGATACTACCGAAGGAATTTTGGCTATAGCCAAAACCAAATCGATGTCATTATCTGATTTAAAATTATCTGATAATCCGTTGATAATTGTCGCTGAAGCACCTGAAAAACCAGGGAATATTGGCGCACTTTTACGTACTGCCGATGCTGCAAATCTGGATGCCGTTTTGATTGCCAACCCAAAAAGCGATTTGTACAACCCAAATATTGTTCGTTCAAGCGTTGGGTGTTTGTTTACCAACCAGATTGCCACAGGAACAACAGCCGAAATTATTGCTTTTTTGAAAGAAAAAAAGATCGATTTTTACTGCGCTACACTACAAAATTCAACCTCTTATCATACACAGGATTTTACTACTCCAACCGCTTTGGTTGTGGGTACGGAAGCCACAGGATTAACACAGGATTGGCGTGATGCCGCAACTCAGAATATTATTATTCCGATGCAGGGCGAAATCGACAGTATGAATGTCTCTGTCGCAGCGGCTATTTTAATTTTTGAAGCCAAACGCCAAAGAGGATTTAATTAATTTTACATTTAAAATTATGAGTTATAAATTATCACTTTTAGCGTTATTATTTTCTTTTTCAGTTTCGGCTCAAATTACGAATCAGGAAGTAGATGAATTGGTGAATCGTACCATAAAAGCTTTTGATGTTCCCGGAATTGCGGTTGCAATTGTAAAAGACGGAAAAGTAGTATTGGCAAAAGGATATGGAGTAAAATCGGTTTTGACACAACAAAAAGTAGATGCCAATACTCTTTTTGGGATTGCCTCAAATAGTAAAGCATTTACAACGGCAGCACTTGCTATGCTGGTAGATGAGGGTAAAATAAAATGGGATGATAAAGTCCTGAAATATCTTCCGGATTTTAAAATGTACGATGATTATGTAACCCGCGAATTTACAATTCGTGATCTTTTAACACACAGAAGCGGCCTCGGACTTGGAGCGGGAGATTTGATGATCTGGCCTGACGGAAGCGATTTTAAAGCGCAGGATATCGTTCATAATTTAAGATACTTAAAACCGGTTTCGAGTTTTAGAACCAAATATGATTATGACAATTTGATGTACATCATAGCAGGAGAAATTGTACATGTTGTGAGCGGAAAAACCTGGGCAGATTTTGTTGAGGAACGCATCATGAAACCTCTCGAAATGAACAATAGTGTAGCTTCTGTAAAACGTTTAAAAGACACTACAAATGTTATTACGCCGCATGTTCCTGTTGACGGAAAACTGAAAACGATAAAACGTTATGAAAATCAGCTTTTTGACGGAGCTGCCGGAATTTATTCAAGCGTAAATGATTTGAGTAAATGGGCGATTTTACAAATCAACAATGGGAAATACGGAGACAATAAGCAATTATTTTCAGAGAAAGAACACGACGAAATGTGGCAATTGCAAACCATTATTCCGGCAAAAACAAAACTACCTTACAATACTCATTTTTCAGGATATGGTTTAGGTTGGTTTTTGAGTGATGTAAAAGGATACAAACAAGTTTCGCATACCGGCGGATTAGAAGGAAATGTGACACAAACTACCTTGATTCCGGAGATAGGTTTAGGAATTATTGTCCTGACCAATCAACAATCCGGAGCGGCATTTACTGCCATAACAAATACCATAAAGGACCGTTATTTGGGAATTAAACCCGAAGATTATGTAACCACTTACAGCAACCGTGTGAAAGCCAGCGAAGCATCGGCAGATAAAGTGACTGATGAAGTTTGGGCAACCGTTGCAAAAAATAAAAAGGACAAACTAAAAATTGATTTCTCTAAAATAACCGGGACCTACAAAGACAATTGGTTTGGAGAAGTTACCATAACAGAGAAAAAAGGAAAAGCCTATTTTGCATCAAAACGTTCGCCACAACTGGTTGGTGAAGTTTTCTTTTATAAAGATGGAAATTATGTCGTAAAATGGAACAACGCCTTTTTTCACGCCGATGCACATCTACTTTTCAAATACGATGAAACCGGAAAAGTCATCAACTTAAAAATGCTTCCCATCTCTGAACTAACTGATTTTAGTTATGATTTTCAGGATTTGGATTTTATGAAAGAGTAGTTTTAGATTTTAGATTTTAGATTTTAGATTTTAGATTTTAGATTTTAGATTTTAGATTTTAGATTTTAGATTTTAGATTTGTTAAAATAAAAATTGATAAATCAATTTTTATTTTAACATCACAAATGACATATTCTATTGTCAGACTGAGCAAAGTCGAAGTCCTTTTTACTACAAAAAAATCTCGACTCCGCTCGATTTGACAAGCCAAAATCTACCCTCTGAAATCATAAATCTAAATTCAGAAATCAACCCTTCATTCCCTTGCGTATATTCAAACTTATTCTTATTTTTAGTACTTGAACTATGCCGTTATGATAGAAATAGATATTGAGAAAGAAAATAAAGCAATTGCCCAAGAGTATAAAGAATTACTTCGAATCAGTTATCAGACTTTAAGTCCAACCGACAAAAAATTAATTCGAAAAGCATTTGATGTCGCAGTAGATGCACATAAAGAACAAAGACGTAAATCTGGCGAAGCGTATATCTTTCATCCTATTGCAGTTGCGAAAATTGTTGCTTCTGAAATTGGTTTAGGAGCGACCTCTATTGCTGCGGCTTTATTGCACGATGTTGTCGAAGATACTCCTATGACAGTCGAGGATATTGAGCGTTTATTTAACCCAAAAGTGGCTCAACTTGTCGAAGGTTTAACCAAAATTTCGTTAGTTCAAAAAGATCTGAATGCCTCGATGCAGGCAGAAAATTTCAGAAAAATGATCCTTACACTGAACGATGACGTTCGTGTAATTTTGATAAAACTCGCCGATCGTTTGCATAATATGCAAACTATGGATTCAATGGCAGAATACAAGCAAACCAAAATTGCTTCGGAAACGCTTTATATTTATGCGCCTCTCGCCCATCGTTTAGGACTTTATAATATAAAAACCAAATTGGAAGATTTAGGTTTAAAATATACAGAACCGGCTGTTTACAATGATATTGTAAGCAAAATAAGGGAGACAAAAGAAGAACAGGACGCTTATATCAAAGATATTTCGGATGTTTTAAAGAAATCTCTCGACAATGAAAGTATCGATTATGTAATCAAGGGACGTCCGAAATCTATTTATTCGATCCGTCGTAAAATGCGGGCTCAAAATGTAAGTTTTGATGAAGTGTACGACAAATTTGCTCTTAGAATTGTCTATAAATCAGATCAGCACGACGAAAAATTTGTGGCCTGGAAAATCTACTCCATCGTAACAGATCACTACAGACCAAGCCCGAGTCGTTTGCGTGACTGGATTTCATCTCCAAAATCAACTGGTTACGAGGCTTTGCACATTACCGTAATGGGACCAAAAGGCCGTTGGGTCGAAGTGCAGGTTCGAAGCGAGCGTATGGATGAAATTGCAGAGAAAGGTTATGCAGCGCATTACAAATATAAAAACGGCGCTACAGAAGAAAGCGGTCTTGATGTTTGGTTGAATTTGCTACGCGAAGCGCTGGAAAATCAGGAAACGAATGCGGTTGATTTTGTTGAAGATTTTAAAATGAATTTATATTCGAAAGAAATCTTTGTCTTTACGCCAAAAGGAGAAATTAAATCACTGCCAAAAGGTGCTACTTCGCTGGATTTTGCGTTTAGCATTCACTCAGAAATTGGAATAAAAACCAGAGGAACCCGTGTAAATGGACGTTTAGTTCCGTTAAATCACGAGTTAAAAAGTGGTGATCAGGTCGAAGTGATTACTTCTGCCAACCAAAAACCAACTGTAAACTGGTTAGAATATGTAACCACATCAAGAGCCAAAACGAAAATAAAAAACGTTCTTAACGAGAACACTAAAAAAATTGCTGAAGAAGGAAAAGAATTACTTACTCGAAAACTAAGACATTTAAAGATAACGATCAACGAGCAGGTTATTAATGAACTGGTGAACTTTTTTAAACTCAAAACGAGTTTAGATTTATTTTACAGAGTTGGAATTGGAGCAATCGAGAATCAGCAATTAAAAGATTATGCCGCCCAAAAAAGCAATACGTTTATCAATTTCTTCAAAAATAAAATTAAAAGAAATAAAGATACAACTGCTGCCGATGATATTCATAAACAAGTTATCAGCAGTAATTATGATATGCTGGTTTTTGGTACTGAGCATGACAAACTCGATTATAAACTTTCGCCATGCTGTAACCCAATTCCGGGGGATGATGTTTTTGGATTTGTAACGATAAACGAAGGAATTAAAGTACACAAAAAAGACTGCCCTAATGCGATTGGCATGCAGTCTAATTATGCTTATCGAATCATGAGTGCCAAATGGATTGATTCATCTCAAGAAGAATTCAAGGCTATTATTAATATTACGGGAATGGATGTTTTAGGGCTTACCAATCAGTTAACCAGAGTGATATCGAACAATATGAGCGTGAATATCCAGAGCATTTCGTTAAGCACAGATGCCGGAATTTTTCATGGTCAGATTGCTGTAATTGTTCAAAACAATACCATTTTGAAGAAAATGATTAATGCGATTAAAAAAATTGATGGGGTTGATAAAGTGACGAGAGAGTACAGAACTTAAACTTTTTTAACCTATCTATAAGGGTTTTATAACTAAACTTTAAACCCGAAACTTTTATTCATTAAAAATAAAAAATTATCTTTGCCGGATATGACACTCATTTCAACTGACAACACTAAGAATCAAGAAATTGTAAAAAATGTATTTACAATGTATCTTGAGCAAAAAGGGCATCGCAAAACTCCTGAGCGTTATGCTATACTTCAGGAAATTTACGATAGCGAAGAGCATTTTGATATAGAAAACTTATATATCAAGATGAAAAACAAGAACTATCGTGTGAGTAGAGCTACATTATACAACACGATCGAGTTATTGTTAGACTGCGCTTTGGTTAGAAAACATCAATTTGGGCAAAATCAGGCTTACTATGAAAAATCATATTTTGATAAACAGCATGACCATATTATCATGACTGATTCTGGTGAGGTAATCGAATTTTGCGATCCAAGAATTCAAACCATCAAAAAAACAATCGAAGAAATATTTGATATCGAAATTACGAATCATTCATTGTATTTCTACGGAAACAAAAAGCAAAAACAATAGTCCGGAAACGCATTATTTTAAAAAATAAAAAAAAAGAAAATTAACTACATTAATCAGTAGGGCAACTCAAATTGCCTCAACGCAAATTAAAACAGAATGACCGTAGATTTATTACTAGGATTACAATGGGGAGATGAAGGTAAAGGGAAAATTGTTGACGTTCTTACCTCAAATTATGATATTATTGCACGTTTTCAGGGAGGACCAAATGCAGGACATACATTAGAATTTGACGGAATTAAACATGTATTAAGAACCATTCCTTCTGGAATTTTTCATAAAAATTCAATAAACATCATTGGTAATGGTGTTGTAATAGATCCGGTAGTTTTTCAAAAAGAAATTGAAGGTTTGGAGAAATTCAACCTTGACATCAAAAACAAATTGATCATTTCAAGAAAAGCACATTTAATTTTACCAACGCACCGTTTGCTTGATGCAGCTTCTGAAGCGTCTAAAGGAAAAGCTAAAATTGGTTCTACTCTTAAAGGAATTGGACCAACTTACATGGACAAAACCGGAAGAAACGGATTACGTGTTGGAGATATTGAATTAGAAGATTTTAAAGAACGTTACAGAGCATTGGCTGACAAGCATGAAGCAATGATTGCTTTTTATGATGTAGCAATTCAATACAACTTAGCTGAACTTGAAAAAGAGTTTTTTGAAGCTATCGAAGAATTAAAAAAATTAGATTTTATCGACAGTGAAGAATATATCTACCAGGCTCAAAAAGCAGGTAAATCTATTTTATGCGAAGGAGCTCAGGGATCTTTATTAGATGTTGATTTTGGAACTTATCCTTTCGTAACTTCATCAAATACTACTGCTGCAGGAGCTTGTACTGGTTTAGGAATTGCACCTAACAAAATCAAAGAAGTATACGGAATTTTTAAAGCTTACGTAACACGTGTTGGTAGCGGACCTTTCCCAACGGAACTTTTTGACGAAGTTGGTGCTACTATGGCAAAAGTGGGTAACGAATTTGGATCTGTTACAGGAAGACAAAGACGTTGCGGATGGTTAGACCTTGTAGCTTTAAAATATGCTGTTCAGGTAAACGGAGTTACTCAGTTAATGATGATGAAAGGCGATGTTCTTTCAGGATTCGAAACTTTGAAAGTTTGTACAGAATACAACTATAAAGGACAAAACATTTCTCACTTTCCTTACAACATCGAGCCGGAAAACGTAACTCCTGTTTATAAACAATTTAAAGGATGGAAAGCTGACTTAACAGGATTGACGACTTACGATCAATTACCAATTGAGCTAAAAGAATATATTGAGTTTATTGAAGAAGAAGTTGGAGTGCCAATTAAAATTGTATCTGTTGGACCTGACAGAAAGCAAACAATAACAAAATAATACATCTAAACGCTCTGATAACCAGAGCGTTTTTTTATACAAAAGATTTCTTATTATGAAAAATCCAGAAATTAAAGTTACCGAAACTAAGTTACTATCAGACAATTGGTACATACTAAACAAAGTAACTTTTGATTACCAAAAGAAAGACGGTAAAGTAGAATCACATATTCGTGAAGTGTATGATCGTGGAAACGGAGCCGCTATTTTATTGTACAATTCATCTAAAAAGACAGTGATCTTAACGCGTCAGTTTCGTTTGCCTACTTATCTTAACGGAAATAAAAACGGAATGATGATCGAGGTTTGTGCCGGACTTCTTGATCAGGATAATGCTGAACAAGCTGTAATTCGCGAAACCGAAGAAGAAACTGGCTATCGTCTAAATAAAGTTCAGAAAGTTATTGAAACTTATATGTCACCAGGTTCTGTTACAGAGATTTTATATCTTTTTGTTGGAGAATATGATGAAACCATGAAAGTAAATGATGGTGGCGGACTAGATGCCGAACAAGAAAACATTGAAGTACTGGAATATACTTTTGAAGAAGCTTACAACATGATCGAATCCGGTGAGATTACTGATGCTAAAACAATTATGTTATTACAACATGCTAAAATTAAAAATTTGATTTAATTTTTTTGAGTATTTTTAGGTTCTAAACAAAACCAATCTGATGCTCAAATTTAAAATAGCTTTTTTTCTGATTTTTCCACTTATAGTATGCTCTCAAAATGATAAATTCACTTCAGAAAAACTCAAACAAGATCTTACTACTTTTAGAGAAATCAGAGAAAAAGCAAATTCAGGCATTTACAAGTATCGGACTAAAAAGCAAATTGACAGTATTTACAATTGGGCATTTTTACAATTAAAAAGTCCGCTGGAATTACTGGATTTTTACAAAATTATTCTACAAATAACTGACTTCGAAGGCAGTGTACATAATAATACAACTCTTCCTGATGTATTTAAAAACAGATATACATCAGAAAAAGTTTTTTTCCCTTTTCCGATAAAATTGATCGCGAACAAAACAATCATCAATTTTAAAAACGATGAAATTCCGTTAGGCTCAGAAATTCATATTATTAACGGAATTGAAATAAATAAAATAATACGCTCCTTTTACAAGTATTACACCACGGACGGCTTTAATATATCCGGAAAATCAATTGGAATTAACGCTGCTTTTTCAAGATATTTTGAAATGGAATATGGCCCAAAAGAAAATTTTCTAGTTGAATACTCACTTCCAAACCAAACTAAAAAACTATCTAAAACTATTGCCGGTATTTCTAACGAAGAAAGAAAAGAGAACTTCAAAAAGCGCCATTCTTTTCCTTCTGACAGCTTGTTCTATAACAAAATTAAAGACAAATATTCGTTTAAGATTATTTCACAAAATACCGCCTTACTTGCGGTACATTCTTTTGCAATTGGAGGAAACGCTCAAGCCAAAGAACATTTAGTTTATAAAAAATATCTTGACAGCTGTTTTCAAATGCTTGCTGTGCATCCTGAAATAAAAAATTTAATTGTAGATGTCAGAAATAATGGCGGAGGTTCAGATCCTAATGATTTGGTAACATTTTCATACTTAACGCAAAAAACGTATCGCGAAAACAAAAGTGCCTTTATCAATTTTCAGAAAATCCCATTTCTTTCTTATTTCGTTTATGAAGAAACTGAGGCTGAAAAAAAACTGGAAGAAAAGAATGATTTTGAAGCGGAGTTAAAGGAAGAATATCCAATCCTAAAAGGCAAAATATTTCCCCAGGATCCAAAATTTAATCACGTATTACAGCCGGATAAAAATACTTTCAAAGGTCAAATTTATTTGCTGATAAGCCCGAGAATAGCTTCGGCAGGATCGCTTTTTGCATCATTAGTTGCAGGAAAAACCAGTGCCATTGTTATTGGCGAAGAAACCATGGGTGGTTATTACGGTCATAATGGCCATACTCCTATCGAATACGAATTACCTAACACAAAAATAAAAACACAATTTTCTATCGTAAATTTAGAACAGGATGTTCCTAAGAAACCAAATCAGATGTTTGGCAGAGGTGTAATTCCTGATTATAAAGTGAGTCAAACTTTTGATGATTTTATAAAGAATAGAGATGCTCAGATGGAATATGTTTTGAAATTAATTGAGAAAAAGTAAAATGAATACATGGCGAGAATTTGCAAAACAAACCAAAGGCACTTTTAAAGAAGGTTATTCCTGGCAATCAGATTCAACAGAAATTGAATATAAAAACTGGAAAATTGTCTTTGATAATTATAGGCTTTGGTCTGGAAAATATAGTACTCAAATGACGCGAGTTATTGCTCCTATTACTTTAAAAGATCATTTTAAATTTGAAATTTACAACGAAGGATTTACTCGAAAAATTGAAAAACTATTTGGAGCGCAAGATATAGAAATTGGCTACCCTGATTTTGACAAAGCTTTTACAATTAAAAGTAATAATGAGTTTAAGATAAAGACCTTACTTCGCAATAAAGAACTAAGAAATCGCATTGCGATACAAAAAGAAGTAAACATCCATATTAGTGATCAGAAAGGAATATGGGAACAAAAACTTCCTGAAAATGAATTCGAATTATCTTATTATATAGATGGAGAAATAGATAATCTTGAAACCTTAAATTCACTACTGGAACTGTTTAAAATCTTATTAGATGAAATGTCTGCATTGGAATTAATACAGTAAAATGAAAATCAAGCAAACAATTCAAAAAATTGTGTAAGCCATTTTCGCGATGATTAAAATAACTTTACATAAATAAAAACCAGTTTATGAAAAAGTTATATTACACATCCAATATCCTACTTGTATTAGTATTAGTTTTATTAGGTTCATGCAAAAAAAGCGAATCAACTGAAACTAAGGAAAAAGCAAAACCTAAAAAAACAATTGAGCATACAAAACCAAAAACCACTTCTTATCATTTCGAAAAAACGAAAGAATGGTTAAAAACAAATGGTTCTGACAGTACAAAACTTCATATTGCATATGCCTTAAACAGAACTGATAAAGCCAATTTTGCAAAAATGGATTCAGTTGTGATTCCTGCAGATTTCACAGGTGATCTTGTGTATTATCTTCCGTTTCCTTTACATGTTGCAGCTTTAGAAGAAGTTTCGAAAGTAATCATTTTCTCTTATCCGGCTCAGGCATTTGCAGCTTACGAGAATGGCGAATTAGTATATACAGGTCCAACTAATATGGGGAGAAAAAAAGATCCTACTCCAACAGGATTATTTTTTACCAATTGGAAAGCTGAAAAAACAACCAGTACGTTTAATGACGAATGGGATTTGAAATGGAACTTTAATATCGAAAATAAATTGGGCGTTGGTTTTCACGAATATGAATTACCTGGTTATCCGGCATCGCACTCTTGTTTACGATTACAAGAAACTGATGCTAAATTCCTTTACAAATTTGCCGATGAATGGATCCTAAAAGATAAGGAAAACGTAAAAGTAAAAGGAACGCCGGTAATTGTTTTTGGAAGTTATCCTTTTGGGGAACCTAAACCATGGCTTGCATTAGTAAAAGATCCAAAAGCATTGGATATTTCTGAAGCAGAAATAGAAACTCAGACAAAACCGTTTATTCAAAAGATTTTAGAAAATCAAAAAGTTAGAGAAGCAGAACAAACCGCTACTCCATAAAAAATATGTTATCCAAGGGAAAGCTGCTATTGTAATTTTAACGAATTATGGTAGCAGTTTTTTTATGCTTTTTTTTATGCCGCGAAGGCACGAAGACACAAAGTTTTTTTTTAAAACATTTATTATCATCAATTAAATTCGGCTAAAGCCTATTTTTCTCACCCTCTTTCATCCCCCAGCTAAAGCTGGAGGCTATTCAATTAAAACCTCAATAGACGCATTGCTGCGCGTCTCTACCAAGCCTTTGGACCTCTGTCCCTTTGGACCTCTGTCCCTTTGATCCTTTGAAACTTTTTCACCTTAAATAAGCGAACGTTCATTTATTATTAATATCTTTGTACCATAATGAATTAAAATTATGAGAACCAGAGATACAAATAAAGAAGAAATTGTCAAGCAAAAAGCCATCGAAATGCTGGTTTCACAAGGTGTTGAAGGTTTTGGAATGAATCGACTAGCGAAAGAATGTGGAGTTTCTGTGGCAACACTTTATATTTATTATTCGGATAAGGAAGATCTTATCAGAAAAATTGGAATTGAAATTGGTAAAAATTTCTTTGAAGAAATGTTAGTCGGATTTTCACCTGAAATGTCTTTTTTTGATGGTTTACGTCAACAATGGGACAACCGTTCTAAGTTTGCTATTAACTTTTCTTTGCAGACTACTTGTCTTGAACTCCTAAAACATTCTACTTATGGCGACGCAATTTTAGCAGAAATAACAACAGACTTTAAAGAACAAATGACAAAATTTATCACAAAAGCTATTGAAAAAAAAGAGCTTCTTCCTATCACATTTGAAGTTTTCTGGAGTATTGCTTATGGATCGCTTTATTCACTATTAGAACTTCACAGAGAAGGTAAATCAATGTCAGGGAAAGCTTTTGTATTTACTGAGGAAATTAGGAATGAAGCTTTTAATTTGGTTATTAAAGCTTTGACTCCGTGATTAAAAAATCAATTTCAATATCAATTTCAATTGCAATGTCAAAAATCAATTTCAATTTCAAAAATTAATATCAATTGCAATGTTAATCTCAATAACAGTATCAAATTCAAACCAAAAAAATTCAATTAATACAATATCAATTAAATAAAAAATCAAATGAATACTTCACTTATAAAAAACAAAAAAATTGCCATAATTGGCGGCGGACCTGTTGGATTGACAACAGCGAGAATTTTACAAATTAATGGTGCTGATGTAACGGTTTACGAAAGAGATCTAAATGCTCAGGCGAGAACTTCGGGCGGAACTCTTGACATCCACTCAGATTCAGGTCAAAAAGCGATCATAAAAGCAGACTTGATGGAGGAGTTTTATCGCTACGCAAGACCAACTGGAGAAAAAATGGCGGATATGAATGGAAATATTACTTCGGAAGAAATGCCTACTGAAGAGAATGCTTATTCAAGACCGGAAATCGACAGAAATGATTTGAGAAAAATCATGCTGGAAAATCTACAGGAAAATACCGTAATTTGGGACAGTCAGCTAACGGAAATTCAAAAAATTGACGAACAATATCATTTAGAATTTAAAAACGGTACTAAAATAACTGCTGATTTTGTTATTGTGGCGAATGGCGGAAGATCGAATGCCCGAAAATTTGTTACGGATAAAGAGCCTCAACTTTCCGGAACTTATATTATTCAGGGAGAAATTGAAAATCCGGATCGCGATTATCCTGAATTCAAACCTAAATACGGTGACGGAAATGTAATGGCAATGGGAGAGAAAAAAATGTTTTATACCCACACTTTACGCGATGGTTCTATACATTTTGGAGTTTCTTTTAAAGCAGATGAAAATTGGGTTTTAAATAACGGAATTGACTTTGAAGACAATGCTTCCGTAATTGCTTTTCTGAATAAAAAATTCGAGAACTGGAATGAAGATTATAAAAAGTTCTTTAACGCTTCTACGGATTTTTGGGGATTGCCATTACGTTTGTTCTCCTTAGAAGAATCCTGGAAAAAACATTCAAATATTACACTTGTTGGTGATGCGGCACACTTGATGCCACCATTTGCCGGAGAAGGTGTAAATATGGGGTTAATGGACGCTTATCAGTTAACAGAGAATTTAACTAACGGAGAATTCTCATCTCTTCAGGATGCAATTGATGACTATGAGCAAAAAATGTTTAGTTATGCTCTCGAAGCGCAACGCACCACCTATCAAATGGAGGAATTATTACATTCTGATGTTACGACTGAGAAAATATTGAATAGCCGCGGTGGTGTTTAATGTTTTAAAACTCATTAATTTTATAATTTTTAAAGAAATAAAAAAGAAAGATCTTACATTAAATAACACTCAAAGTTTATAAAAGATATTTAATTTTTCTATTTTCGTTCTCAGAAGCAAGAAAAAAAATGCTTCTGTATTTCTGATATGAAAAATATATACTTAATAATTTTTGCGTTCATTCCATTTCTATTTTTTGGACAATCTGTAGATTTTAAAATTAAATATACACCACAGACAAAATACCTACAAAAAGTAAAGCAAAGCATTGAAAACACACTTCAATATACTGCTTCAGACGATATATTAGAAAAATTAAAAGAAAAAGGGGTTCAAAACCCCACTGTTACAACAAATATAAATACTATTGAATCCGTTTTTAAATCAGGAAAATTGCAGAGTGACGGCACTTTTCCTATTTCTCTAGAATTTTTAAATTCTATAGATTCTGAAAATAAGACTATTATTCCGAATGGAACTTTAATTTATGGAAGAGGAACAGTTTCGAAAATGCCGACATTAGATTCGATTGTTGCAAAAGATCTTGACGAAACTTTCAAGAAAAATCTTTTAGAAACGGTACAAAGTACTTTTTCTCAACTCGATTTACCAGCAAAAACAATAAAAGTTGGTGAATCATTTTCTCAGGAAACACCTTTCAACATTCCTATTGCAGGTATATCCTTAGAAATGGTTTTAACCACAACTTACAAATTAGTAAACATCGTAAATAAAACTGCTAATTTTGATATTTCTGTTCTATACACTATGAAAATTTCTGTTGAAAAATATAATATACAGGGATCTGGTACGGGAACAGGAAAGATGAATTATGATATGGTAAATCATTTTCCAACAAAATACGATTTAGATACTGAAATGGTATTTGACATGAAACAAGAAACATTTAGTCTTCAAGCAAAAACAAAAAGTGGATTTTATCAAACGGTTCAAATTTTAAAAAATTAAAACAAAAAAAAAGGCATAAGAATCAAACTCTTATGCCTTTTGTTTTATAATGAAAACTAAAAATTATCTTGAATAATTTGGAGCTTCTTTAGTAATAGTAACGTTATGTGGATGACTTTCTGTAATTCCGCTTGACGTGATTCTAACAAAACGTCCAGTTTCCTGCAACGTAGGAATATCTTTTGAACCACAGTATCCCATTCCCGCACGAAGACCTCCAACAAACTGAAGCATACTTTCGTTTAATTCTCCTTTGTAAGGAACGCGACCAACAATTCCTTCGGGAACTAGTTTTTTAACATCGTCTTCAACATCCTGAAAGTAACGGTCTTTCGAACCCGTTTGCATCGCTTCAACAGAACCCATTCCGCGGTACGATTTGAACTTTCTTCCTTCGAAGATAATGGTTTCTCCAGGAGATTCTTTTGTTCCTGCTAATAAAGATCCTAACATTACACAGTCGGCACCGGCAGCGATTGCTTTCGGGATATCACCTGTATAACGAATTCCACCATCTGCAATAACCGGAACTCCAGTTCCTTTGATAGCTGCAGCTACTTCAAGAACTGCTGAAAATTGAGGAAAACCAACACCTGCAACGATACGGGTTGTACAGATAGAACCAGGTCCAATTCCTACTTTTACACCGTCTGCTCCGTTTGCTACTAAATACTTAGCCGCTTCTGGAGTTGCAATGTTCCCTACAATTACGTCGATATTTGGGAATTTTGATTTTATTTCTTTCAATGTATTTACAACACCTTCAGTATGTCCGTGAGCGGTATCAATAATAATAGCGTCTACTCCGGCAGCAACTAAAGCTTCTGCTCTTTGCACTGCGTCACCGGTAACACCAATGGCAGCAGCAACTCTTAAACGACCAAAAACATCTTTGTTAGCGATTGGTTTTTGAGTCAGTTTTGTAATATCTCTAAAAGTAATTAAACCAACTAGTTCATAGTTAGCGTTTACTACTGGTAATTTTTCAATTTTATGTCCTTGTAAAACTACTTCGGCTTGTTCTAGTGAAGTTCCTTCGGCTACAGTAACTAAGTTGGTACTGGTCATTACCTCAGCGATTGGTCTTGCTCCGTTTTTTTCGAAACGTAAATCACGGTTGGTAACGATTCCTTTAAGGATTTTGTTTTCGTCAACGATTGGGATTCCGCCAATTCCGTATTCCTTCATGGCATTTTTTGCATCTGCAATGGTCGAATTGGTAGGTAAAGTTACCGGATCGATAATCATTCCTGACTCAGCACGTTTTACTCTTCTAACCTTCGCAGCTTGTTGCTCGATTGTCATGTTTTTATGCAAAACACCTATTCCGCCTTCTTGCGCCATAGCAATTGCCATAGAACTCTCGGTAACGGTATCCATAGCAGCTGATACTATTGGAACGTTTAGTGTAATATTTCGTGAAAATTTTGATTTGATACTCACTTCGCGAGGAAGCACATTCGAGTAGTTAGGTACTAATAATACATCGTCGTAAGTTAAACCTTCGCCGATAATCTTGGAGTTGTGTGCTATCATGTTGCAATTTCTAGTTGAATTGCGTGCAAATATAGTGAATAAATTGGAAACTTGATTACTAACTTATTCATAAATTTAACTTTACACGAAAGGTCTTACAAATACGAGAGTCTTAGCCCTGATGGAAATGGAAAGCCACGAGGAGCAAAATAACATTTTTTTCTGGTCTTAAAAAGCGACCAGCGGAAGCTCTTTTAAGGCCTTGAAAAAAAGTTATTTTGCCCGAGTGCTTGTAATGAACAGCAGGAATAGCTTCTTATTTTAATTTTAAATACGATTAGTAATAAGAGCAATTATATCGTCCAAGGCTCCCGCAGTCTCGGGACGCTCGAACTGACAATAGGATTAAATTGATTTATAGGATCAAAAAATTAATCCTCAGAGTTTTGGAAAACAAAATTGAAACCGAACTGAAATGCAATGCTATTGGCCTTCGAGACATCTTTATATTCCAAAACATTATCGACGAGAAGATACATATTGAGTTTTCCCAATGTTCCCGAAATTCCTAAACCAATGTTTTTGTTGGAATAAGGATCGAAGGTATATGTGGCTTTGACATCTAGTTTCTCGAAAATATTGCGTTTATAAAAAGCGGTTAGCGCTACAAAAGGTTCGACTGGCATTGACATGATAAACAATTGCCCCCCTACAGCGTTCGCATAATTTGTGGTTGTTTTTCCTTTGCAATTACAATCTTCATTAGAGCGTGATTCGCCAAATGAATATTGAATTGATGAGTAAAATTTGGTCGGACGCCAAGTGGTGTACTTATTATAAAGCGTATCACGTGGTATTGCTTTATCAAATTCATCAAAAATATCTTTGGGTTTGTTTGCAGGATCAAAACTAGGGTTTGCCCCTTTATAATTGTAAGTTCCCTTATAACTTAATGTTTCGATATCTTTAGTGTGATTTATAAAACCAAGATCGACAACACTTGCGGTGAACTGAAGGTTCTCTTTAAAATAATAGGTCATTCCGGCATCGATACCAAAGCCCAAACTTCCGTTAAAGAAGGTATTATGAGCAATATCTTCCGGAATATTTCCTTCGTATTCATCTTTTGTAAAAGTAGCAATACCAGAGGTTTTAAGTTCTAAATGTGAAGCTATTACCTGTTCGTAAATATTTGGTGTTCCCACACTTTGCCCTGTATAAATAAATCCGGAATTTTTAGTTGAAGTTGCATTTGCTCCACTTGAATACAATTTTGCACGACCTCCTAAAACCAGTTTCTCACTTAGCTTTTTGTGAAATCCTACATGAAATACAGAAAGCACTTCGGCCCTTACATTTAAGTCGGCCAGATTGAATGATTTGCCAATATAGTCGCGATTTCCGTCTATAGCCAATATCGCAAGATCTTTAGGCACATACATTAAGAAATCAAATTCCTGATAGGCTCCAAATGAAATATAGGACTGACTATCTCTTCCTCCTACTCTAAATCCTCCTGAAAATAATTCGAGTTGCTGGTTGACATGGGTTTTATCTTTACTGGAAGAATTATTGATTACATTTCGAACTTTGTCATTAAAATCAACTCCGTTATTAGCGAATAAATCATAAGCCGAAAAACTACTGGAACCCAAATTGGCCGAAACGCCGGACAAAACCGGAATACCAAAGTAAAATTTATACGAAACATCGGCTCCTGGATTTACGAGTGATGCCTGCGGAATAGAGGTAAAATTATACAACACTTCTTTGTTTTGAGCAAAACCTGAAAGTTGAAAAATGACGATTAAAATCAGATAAATTTTTCTCATTCGACTTTCATATAAACGGTTGCGCCTGATCTGAATTTAAGATTACCTATACTATTTTGATCTAATGGAGGTCCGGGCGCCATTGTCACGAGGAAACCCAATTTAGCAGTTCTTTTTAAGAGTTCTAATCTCTGACCTTCAAATACTTCAGTTGGAAATTTAATAACATTTGAGGTTCCTGAAAATGCCGGAACATTATAGGAATTCGTTTCAAGCACCTGATTACTGGCATCGAGAAGGATGAGATCAATTCTAAACGCTCTAATTATGGTATTTTCAATTTCAAAATTAAGTTCTGTTTTTACCAGATGATCTGTAAAATATTCATCTTTAAAAGCACCAAATGCAGTTACATCAGGATACAACGCTAAACTTCCATCGTTTATAAGCTGAGTGGCAGGAACATCAAAATAAGCCAGATTTGTGACAAAAACAGGTTCTAGTTTTAAATCTTTGGCCTGGTCAAAATCTAAATCGCTTGAGCATGATAAAAACAAGCATGATAAAAATAATATCCTCGAGATTCTCTTTATAAATGTTGCTTTCATGTGTAGGTTATATTTCTAAATAACACAGAATGTTATTACTTATTATCTGCTATAAGTAAATATACTAAATTTCTTAATGAAATTTGCCAAATAATTTAGAAGCTTCGTTATAAGCACTTTCAAAACTTAAAGAATTTAAACCCGTATTTTTTTTATTAGATGTAAAATAAGAGATCAGTTTTTCTGTAGGCATATTTCCTGTTAGTTTATCTGTAGCCATGGGGCATCCGCCAAAACCCTGAATCGCGCCGTCAAAACGGGTACAGCCTGCTTTTGATGCTGCATCGATTTTTTCGAACCAAGTAGTTGGAGTGGTATGCAAATGTGCCCCAAATTCTATTTCAGGATATTTTGGAATCAGGTTCGAAAAAAGATAGGTAATTACTTCTGGTGTAGAACTTCCAACAGTATCTGAAAGTGATAAAATTTTCACACCCATTCCGGCTAGCTTTTCTGTCCATTCACCAACGATTTCAATATTCCAAGGATCTCCGTACGGATTTCCAAAACCCATTGAAAGATAGGTTACTACTTCTTTATTTTTTTTATCGGCGATTTCAAGAATTTCTTCTAATGTTACTAAAGATTCAGCAATGGTTTTATGGGTATTTCGCATCTGAAAGTTTTCAGAAATCGAAAAAGGAAATCCTAAGTATTGAATAGGTTCATGTTCTGCCGCCGATGCCGCTCCTTGCGTATTGGCAATTATAGCCAGCAATTTGCTTGTCGTTTGCGATAAATCAAGTTGTGCTAAAACCTCGGCCGTGTCCTGCATTTGCGGAATCGCTTTTGGCGACACAAAACTCCCAAAGTCAATTGTATCAAAGCCTACACGAAGTAGAGCTTGTATATAAGAAACCTTGTTTTTAGTAGGTATAAAAGTTTTGATACCTTGCATAGCATCACGCGGACATTCGATAATCTTGATTTCTTTATTCAAAGCTTATTCTTTAGTGAAGGCTAAGTTAGTTTCTTTTTTAAAGAAATAAAAAAAACTGTCGGTGTTATTTTTTTACCATAATAAGTTACATAAGTTCATTTAGCTGTGACACATGAATCCTTGAAATAAAATCATATAGGCTTAAATTATCATATAGTACTCTTTAAAATTGTAATAATGTTTAGTATTACTTTAAAAAGCGATATTTACATTTATTACATAAATATGTAATAAATTATTTTATTACATATATTTGTAATATTAAAATTTATTTATTTTTAATTATATTTGAATTATGACAAGCGTAATTACTGGAGATATTATCGGTTCAAGGCAACAAAACTCTAAACATTGGGTAGAGGATTTGAAAACAATCCTGTCCCGGTTTGGAGCAACACCAAGCCAATGGGAAGTTTACCGGGGTGACGAGTTCCAGATCGAGATCAAAAATCCCGAAGAAGCATTGTTTTCTGCTATTTTAATCAAAGCGCATTTAAAGGCTATAAAATTAGATGCCAGAATGAGTATCGGTTTTGGAGATAAAACGCATAATGCCGAAAAAATATCCGAAAGTAATGGTAGCGCCTTTATACATTCGGGAGAACTTTTTGAAACTTTAAAAAAACAAAAAGTAACTTTAGCCATGCGCACAGGTGATATGGTTTTTGATGAAAAGATAAACCTCATGATTCAGCTGGCTTTGACCTTTATGGACCACTGGCTTGCACAGCAAGCTGAATTTGTAGCCGCCGCAATAGAAAATCCCACGTTGTTGCAAGAAGAGCTAGGCCAAAAATTAGGTATTAATCAGGCTGCAGTAAGCAGAAGGCAAAAGCGCGCTCAGTTTGATTTGGTATTACAATTAGATCGTTATTTTAGAATACAGATAAAACAACTTACAACGCCATGATTTTATTTATAAAACTACTTTTAGCACATTTATTAGGCGATTTTATATGGCAGCCCAACTCATGGGTAGCCGATAAAGAAGCTAAAAAACATAAAAGTATTTACTTATATCTTCATGTTCTTTTACACTGCATACTTGCTGCAATTTTGGTTGGGGAAATTCGATTCCTACCTTATGCGATTTTAATTGCTGTCACTCACGGAATTATTGATCTGACCAAACTTAATTTCCAAAAAAAGAAAACAAAACGCAGCTGGTTTGTTTTAGACCAAATTGCTCATATTTTAGTTTTACTTGCCGTTGTACTTCTTTATAAAGGCGAAACAATTAATTTTCTCTGGTTTAATAATCAGTTTTGGATACTTATTACGGGAGTTTTATTTATTACAAAACCAACTTCAATTATCATTAAAACGATTATTTCGATCTGGAATCCGGAAAGCGAAAATAGCCAGCATGACAATTCACTCGCCAAAGCAGGAAACTACATTGGTATATTAGAGCGTTTATTTGTATTCTGTTTTATCTTAACCGGACATTTTGAAGCCATTGGATTTTTATTGGCCGCAAAGTCTATTTTTAGATTTGGTGATTTAAAAGAAGCCAAAGACAGAAAACTTACCGAATATGTTTTAATTGGTACTTTGATTAGTTTTGGAGCCGCTATTCTTACCGGATTAATTGTTCAGTCGTTGCTTTTACAATTGCTCTAAAACCTTTTTATTGATCGCTTTTACCAAAGCCGGGCCTTCGTAAATAAATCCAGTGTACAATTGTACCAGACTTGCTCCTGCGTTTAGTTTCTCGATGGCATCATCTGCAGAATGTATTCCTCCTACCCCGATAATTGGAAACGCTTTATTACTTTTTTCAGATAAAAAACGAATTACTTCGGTAGAACGTTTCGCTAATGGTTTTCCGGATAAACCTCCCATTTCAGTTTGATTTTCAGATTGCAAACCTTCTCTTGAAATCGTAGTATTGATAGCAATTACACCCGCAATTTGAGTAGTTTTTACAATATCAATAATATCTAATAATTGTTCGTCTGTAAGATCCGGAGCAATTTTTAAAAGTATTGGTTTTATTTTTTGAGTACTTGTTTTTTGCTTTTCTACATTTCTGTTTTGCAGCGTTTGTAACAAAGCCGTTAACGGTTCTTTATCTTGTAAAGCTCTTAAATTTGGAGTGTTTGGAGAACTTACATTCACAACAAAATAGTCTACATGATCAAACAGTGCATCAAAACAAATGATATAATCGTCTACGGCATTTTCGTTTGGAGTAACTTTATTTTTTCCGATGTTTCCTCCTATCAAAACTCCTGAATTCTTTTTTAAACGTTCTACGGCTTCTAGAACACCTCCGTTATTAAAACCCATTCGGTTAATAATCGCCTGATCTGCTTTCAATCTAAACAAACGTTTTTTAGGATTTCCTTCCTGACCAACCGGTGTTACAGTTCCTATTTCTATAAATCCAAATCCAAAATCAGAAAACTCTTTGTATAGCTTGGCATCTTTGTCGAATCCTGCTGCAAGACCTACCGGATTTTTGAATTTAATTCCGAAAACTTCACGTTCTAAACGAGTATCTTTTACTTCATATATTGATTTTATAATTGATGAAACTCCTGGGATTTTTGAAATAAATTTAACAAATGAAAAAGTAAAATAATGTACTTCTTCCGGATCAAACCAAAAAAGTATCGGGCGAATTATCAATTTATACATAAGAGTGTTGTGTGTGTGTTTTTCGATTGCAAATTTAATTATAATACTTGAATGTGAATATGATTTATATCAATCTGTTTGCATTCTTTCATTTTTCAGGAATTAAATTTGAAAGAAAAGCGCTAATTATTTTTTACACGAAAAATAAAATCATTAACAGAATTTTACTAACTTCGTACTACAAGCCTTTATTACAAATAGTTACAAATATAAAATTCATGTTTTGCTCAAATTATTAGTACAATGTGAATCCTTTACTTTCAATTTTATTTTTTTTTATAAATGCTCTTTTTTATAAATAAGTAGTTCTTTTTATTTAAATATAATACTTACAAAAAATTTAGTATTCATTCTTGTGCTGTTTTGCTATGAAATAAGCTATGCGCAGGAAAGCGAAATTACAGCACCTTTTACGCCACATCATCAATTGGAATACCAATAAATCATGTTCATATTTTTGAAGGAAGAGATGACGAAGGAAACAGGGTTGCTTATACTTATTATATAAGCAAAAAATGGGCTATTGGTTTACATACTGATTTTATAATCGAAAAATTTAAAGTCGAAAAAAATCTCGAAAGCGGCGAAGACAAATAAACTGTAGAAAGAAGTTATCCTATTGCTGCTGCACTTATGGGAGTTTATAAACTCAACGAACACCGGAGTTTTTTATTAGGAATATGGAGCGAATTTGACAAAGAAGAAGATTATCCCTTAACTCGTGCCGGAACAGAATACGGTTATGAAATCCTAAAAGGTTGGGAATTTTTGGAACTTTTAGCTATGATATTAAATGGAATTTTTATGATAGCTGGGGAATAGAATCAGGAATTGCAAAGAATTCTAGACGAACTAACTAATATAAATCAGTATCAAATTGTGTAACCAAATCATGCTTATGTATCATCCAGATAAAATAATATATCTCCAAAAAAAATTGCTCTTAATCCTATTATTTTTTCTAAGCATTTCTGTTCAGGCACAGTTCGAAAAAGACACAAGCAAGATTATTACTTTTAGATATGGAGATAAAGGAATTGAATTACGTACCAAAGACAATAAATTTCTTTTTCAGTTACAAAGCCGTTTACAGTTTCGATTTTCAACTCCTAACGATCAGGATCCGCTTACTTATGATGATTATAGCCAGGACAAACAAACGACTTTCAAAATTAATCGTGCCAGATTAAAAGTTGGCGGCCACGCATTTGAACCCTGGTTACAATATTATTGGGAGTATGAATTGAGCCAGTCTAATTTACTGGATTTTAGAATCATGATCGAAAAATGGAAATGGATGAGTTTTAAGGTCGGTCAGTGGAAAGTTGAATATACGCGCGAACGCTTTATAAGTAGTGGTGAGCAACAAACTGTAGATCGTTCCTTCATCAACAGGGAATTTACTGTAGACAGACAAATGGGAGTTGAAGTTTACGGGCATTTAAAAGGTCGTGGTATTGCTGATTTTAATTATTGGGCTGCGGCGCTAACAGGAACAGGGCGTGGAAATACTGCTAATGACGACAATAATTTAATGTATTTTGGCAGGGCTCAATGGAATTTTTTAGGAAGATTTCTTGATTTTGAAGGAAGCGATCTGGAATTTCATGAAAAGCCAACTCCAATTATTGCCTTTTCAGGACTAACAAATCGGAGTCCGTATACACGATTTTCGCAATCAGGCGGAGGCTCTTTGGATGGTTACGAAAACGGACTTCCCGGTGAGTATCGTGTGAATCAGTGGAATGTTGAAACTGCCTTTATGTATCGTGGTTTTTCCTGGCAAAGCGAATGGCACACCAAAAAAATCATCGATAAACTAAATGATGATGACACAACAACTCTAAAAGGGTATTATGTGCAGGCAGGATATTTTTTTCATAATGCTTTTAAATGGTGGCCACAACACCTGGAAATGGCTGCAAGACATGCTGCCTTCAGACCTGATAACACCATAAGACAGAACTTGCAAGATGAAACAACAATTGCTTTCAACTGGTTTTTTAAAGGACACAAAAACAAACTTACATCTGAGTTTAGTTATTTTAGTTTTCAGGATAAAAGTCTGCCTCTTGAACAAGGATGGCGTTTCAGAATTCAATGGGATATTTCATTATAAATTATATCACATAAAATTTCGTCTCTATTTTCGTATAGCAATTATTATTTTTAATAACTTTAACTAATCTAAAACGCTGAAAATGAAAAACATAAAAAAATCACTTCGAAATACAGCAACTATATGCTTACTGGGATCATTTTTTTTGATTTCAATTGATAGTATTGCGCAACGTCATGGCGGGGGTGGTGCACACAGAGGCGGAACAGCAGCTCAGGCTAGACCTGCAAATCAGCCGAGGCCAACCGTAAAAAGACCTGCTAATACCACAAGACCAGGAGCAAACAATTCTGGAACCAAAATCACAAGACCTACTAACTCAAATTCTAAAATTGGAGGTAATAATGCCACTAATAGAGGCAATAACGTTACTAATAATAGAAATAGAAACACCAATATTAGCGGTAATACCGTCAACAGAAACAGAAATAATGTAAACATCAATGTCAACAACAGTGTTCATGTTCGCAACAATCGTAACACAGTAGTAAGACCCGGTGTCAGACCTTATGTCCGTCCGCCGTATGTATATGGCGGTTATCGATATCGTGCTTACCATCCTTATTATTTTCATCCTTATACTCCCTTTTATTGGGGTCCAGTTTGGCACCCTTGGGGATTTTTTGTAGCTACTTTGGCTGTTACAGCAATTGTGGTAAGTGTTGAAAGCACTCAATATCACTATGATCAGGGTGTTTGGTACACTCCAACTAGCGGAGGCTATACAGCCGTTCCAGCCCCTGTAGGAGGAACGGTTAATAATATACCCAGCGGTGCTGAAACAGTCAATACCGGAACCGTCAATAATTATTACTATGGAGGAACGTATTATGAAAAAGAGGGCAGCAATTATAAAGTTGTCCCACCAACAGCAGGAACAGTTGTAGACAACTTACCTGAAGGTGGTGAAGAAGTTACAATTGGAGAGGTAAAATATGTCAAATTTGGAGAAACCTATTACCAACCCGTTCAGGTTGATGGTAAAAACAAATATGAAGTTGTAGATGTTGAAAAAGAATAATTAATTCTATAGGATAACTATAATTAAAAGTTATTTTTTAACTTTATCCTCTATTATACTGATCACTACAAAATCAAACCAGAATGAAAAACAAAACTTATTGGATTTTAGCAATTCTCACAATTTCTATCATTTCGATTGCTTATGGCTACAATAAAATTCTTGTTCCAAAACAAAAATCAGCTGCGATGGATTGTGCCGAAACCCCTGTTTCGGATGCATCTTTGTTTAAACCTACAATCGAGAATAAGAACAAACCACCTCTAAATAAAGCACCTAAAGGAATGGTTTGGATTCCAGGCGGAGAATTTTCTATGGGAAGCAATGTCGAAGACGAAAGTTTATGCAGTATAAAAGGGGTTACAAAAGATGCAGCACCTATACATCAGGTTTATGTAGATGGTTTTTATATGGATCAAACCGAAGTGACCAACGACCAATTTGAAGCTTTTGTAAAAGCTACAGGTTATGTAACACTAGCCGAAATAAAACCAACTCATGAAGAATATCCTGATGCACCACTGGAAAATTTAGTAGCCGGATCAGCAGTTTTTACTCCTACTCCTGCTACAGTAGATTTAAACAATTATATGCAATGGTGGAGCTACGCTAAGGGAGCAGACTGGAGGCATCCTGAAGGAGCCGGAAGCTCTATCAAAGGAAGAGGCAACTATCCTGTTGTTCAAATTTCATATGATGATGCGGCAGCATACGCCAAATGGGCAGGCAAAAGATTACCTACTGAAGCCGAATGGGAATTTGCAGCTCGCGGTGGAAAATCAGGACAATTGTACGCTTGGGGAAATACTTTAAAACCAAAAGGAAAATTTCAAGCCAATATCTATCAAGGCCATTTCCCAATAGAAAAAGGCGATACGGGTGAAGATGGCTATATTGGCATCGCTCCAACTGCTCAATTTGAACCAAATTCGTATGGACTTTACGATATTGGAGGAAATGTATGGGAATGGACAAACGATTGGTATACCGCAGATTATTATGATATTTTAAAACAAAGTGGTAAAGTGGCTAAAAATCCGCAAGGCCCCGAATCATCTTACGATCCGGGAGAACCTAATTTACCTAAAAAAGTACAACGAGGAGGATCATTTTTATGTACAGACCAATATTGTACCCGTTATATGGTAGGCACCAGAGGAAAAGGCGACTATAAATCACCGGCAAATCATATTGGTTTTAGATGTGTACAATAATTTTTTTTTGTCCCGACCCGACCGAAGGGAACAGGCGAAGCAATTTCACGAATCTTCACGAATTAATTTAAATATAAAATCCGATTTCATGAATTGTAATTCGTGAAATCGGATTTTATATTTTTGCATGAAGAGATACCCATTAGCAAAAATTCGTGAATTCGTTGCTAACTTTTTCCAATCCGTTTTTTCATTTTTCATAATTTACAGCTTCACAACCCCTGATTATTTGCTTATATTTGCTAAAAATTAAAGAAATGCAACATATTATAGATCGTTTTATCAGTTACATAACTATTGATACTGAGTCAGACCCAAATTCAAATACCACTCCAAGTACAGAAAAACAATGGAATCTTGCCAATAAACTAGTTGAAGAACTAAAATCAATTGGTCTTGCAGATGTTACCATAGATGACAAAGCTTATATCATGGCAACTTTACCAAGTAATGTAGATCATGAAGTACCTACGATTGGATTTGTTTCGCATTTTGATACTTCTCCTGATTTTAGCGGAGCTAATGTAAAACCTCAAATTATAGAGAACTACGACGGAAAAGATATCATCTTAAACGCTGAGAAAAACATTGTTTTATCTCCAAATTACTTTAAAGATTTATTACAATATAAAGGACAAACAATCATCACTACTGACGGAACTACTCTATTAGGCGCCGATGATAAAGCCGGAATTACCGAGATTGTTTCGGCAATGGAATATCTAATACAGCATCCCGAAATTAAACACGGAAAAATCAGAATTGGCTTTACACCTGACGAAGAAATTGGTCGTGGCGCTCACCATTTTGATGTCGAAAAATTCGGCGCACAATGGGCTTATACCATGGATGGAAGTCAGATTGGTGAATTAGAATATGAAAATTTTAATGCTGCCGGTGCTAAAATTACTTTTAAAGGAAAAAGCGTTCACCCTGGTTATGCCAAAGGAAAAATGATCAATTCGATGTTGATTGCAAATGATTTCATCAACGAACTGCCAAAAGGAGAAACGCCACAGGAAACAAAAGGTTACGAAGGATTCTTTCACGTTCACCACATAACAGGAAGTATCGAAGAAACAGTTTTAGAATTGATTATTCGTGATCACAACAAGTTGAAATTCGAAAAAAGAAAAGATTTAATTGGAAAAATTGCCAAGAAAATCAACAAGAAATTTGCTAAACAATTTGGCGAAGATATTGTAACTGCCGAAGTTAAAGATCAGTACTACAATATGAAAGAAAAAGTACTTCCGGTAAAACACATTGTTGACATTGCCGAAAAAGCAATGAGAGAATTAGGCATCAAACCCATCATCAAACCTATTCGAGGAGGAACTGACGGATCGCAATTATCATTTATGGGATTACCTTGCCCAAATATATTTGCGGGTGGACATAACTTTCATGGAAAATACGAATATGTTCCTGCAGAAAGTATTCAGAAAGCAACTGATGTGATTGTGAAGATTGCAGAATTAACTGCAATTCCCAGTGCTTTTGATGTAACTGAAAAAACCAAAAGAAAGAGATAAATTGGAACCAACTTCCGACAAAAAACACGTTTGGGACAAAGTCAATAAATGGGAAGAAGAATTACTTTTTCTTAAATCAATTATTGACAAAACCGAACTGGTTGAAACCATAAAATGGGGCGGGCCGGTTTATGTTTTCAATAAAAAAAATGTTGTCGGAATTGGAGGTTTTAAAGAATATTTTACAATTTGGTTTTTTAATGGCATTTTTCTAAAAGATGAGAAAAAGAAACTCATTAATGCTCAGGAAGACAAGACAAAATCTTTACGTCAATGGCGATTTACTTCAAAAGAAGAAGTCAATGAAACAGAAGTTTTAGCATATATCTTAGAAGCGATAGAAAACGAAAAACAGGGAAAAATTATAAAACCTTCAAAAAAAGAAACTATTGTTTCGGAGCTTCTTGAAAAAGAAATGAGTCAGAATAAGGTTTTAGCAGAAGCATTTCAAAAATTCAGTCCTTACAAACAGTATGAGTTTTTAGAATATATTGAAACTGCTAAACAGGAAAAAACTAAGTTATCGAGAATCGAGAAAGTGATTCCGATGATATTAGAGAATATTGGGTTGAATGATAAATATCGATAAGGCTTAAAAATTCCAATATTTTAAAATTCCAAATTCCAATTGTAAGCATAAACCTTTGTCAAAATTTTAAACTTTGACAAAGGTTTTTTTATGCGCAAACTACAGTCTTTACGAGGAACAAAGCAATCACAATTAGCATATTTACAGAGCTTAACCTCAATCTTGTCATCCCGAGGAACGAGGGATCTTCGCAAGTAGCTCGACAAAGATTGGAGAGTTACTGTGTAGAGTTTATTACGAAGATCCCTCGTTCCTCGGGATTACAAAATTGGAAGAACAAACTCAGTACAAACTTTTGTCGAGTTACTTGCTTCGTTCCTCGCAAAGACACACAATGCGCTTAACTTCAAACAAAAAAAAATCCCAAACTCCATAATTGGAATTTGGGATTTTAATTTTATTGGAATTTCTAAAAATTATTAAGCTTTTTTCAAAGCAGCACTCATTTCCATAGAAATTGCTGAACGCTCGATTTTTAATTTTCCAGACATTGTTTCGATTATTGCACTTGTTTCAGCAAGCTCAACGATTTTACCGTGAAAACCACTTTTTGTAATTATTTTATCACCTACTTTTAGGCTGCTTTCAAATTCTTTTTCGTTTTTTGCTCTTTTTTGTTGTGGTCTGATCATGAAGAAATATAACACTACAAACATTAGTAAATAAGGAGCAAATTTCATTAAATCTTGCATAGTATTCAGTTTTTATTTTTGTTATTAATATTTATGTTTTCTTTGAAATTTGGCTCTTTGACTACGCTCAGAGTGACATCTCAATTGGAATTTGGAATTTTATCAGATTGGAATTTCTTTCAATCTTACATCAAACCTCTACCTACTTTAATCATCTTTTTATTAGCCGTAAGCTCTTTAACAAGGTTATCTAAAATTCCGTTGATAAAAATACTACTTTTTGGTGTAGAATACTCTTTCGCAATTTCTAAATATTCGTTAAGAGTTACTTTTACCGGAATAGATGGAAATTTCAAAAATTCGCAAATTGCCATTTTCAAAATAATAGTATCAATTTCAGCTATTCTTTCACTGTCCCAGTTTGGAGTTTTATCATCATATTCTTTGGCTAAGATTGATTCGTTTAAAACTGTTCTTCTGAATAAATCTTTAGCAAAATCTTTATCTTCAACATCTTTATACAATTTTGGCACTCTAAAATCATCAGGATCCTGAGTTTTAATTGCTTTTAATTGCTTAACGATATGTGTATTTACAACCGGAATATCATCAACCCAGGTTAATTTATCATCTTCTAAATACTCATATAATTTTTCGTTAGGAACTATTACATCTGCAAATAAATCGATTACAAATTGTCTGTCTTCTTCAAATGTATTAACTGTAGTGCTCATGTATTTTGCATACAATTCGCTGGCTTTAATATCATTTAACAGCAAAATGATATAATCATCATTCAACGACCAGTTGTTGATTTTACGATTTTCTAAAGCAATACTCAAAGAATTACTTTCGGCAAGAAGTTGGAAAATTTTGTTGTTGATGAACTTTTCGTTCGGATTACGTTCTGCAGCAGTTGCAAGATGTTTTTTACTTGATAAATGCAAGAAAACAGATTCTTTTTTGCAAATTTCAATCAATGAAGAAAGCATTATAAGATATAAGTCCTGAATGTTATCAATGCTGTAAAAAAGAAATTTTTCCTCTTTTTCCAGATTATCAGAACCGCTTTGATGCATTGCATAAATGGATTGCATTACTTTAACGCGTATGTGTCTTCTATTTACCACCTTGTAAGAACATTTAAAAATTAGTCTGCAAAAATAAGTATTTAAGACCTGATATTAAAATTAATTCGTAAAAAAGTCACAGTTTTCGGTCGCAGTTTTCACTATTATTCAAAATGTGTTGAAAAGTCGCAGTTTACAGAATAAAAAAAGTCTCAGTATTCAGTCACAGTTTACATTGCAAAACTGAGACGGAATACTGAGACTGTAAACTTTAAACTAAAAATTACTTCTTAGCGGCGTTTTCAATTTTTCTTAAATCAATACGATTTTGAGCAATTGTTAGTGCAGCTTTATGTGTTGTCATTCCGTTTTTCACAGCATAATCGATAATTTCTAAAGTAGTATTGTAGATATTTTCGGTTTTTGTCATGATTTCGGCTTTACCATAGTGCTCTAATTCAGCATACACATTGATAATTCCACCGGCATTGATCAGAAAATCAGGAGCATATAAAATACCTCTTTCCTGTAATCTTGCTCCGTGAATATTTTCATCTGCTAATTGATTGTTGGCAGCACCAGCAATTACTTTAGCTTTAATTTTATTTACTGTATCATCATTAATGATGGCTCCCATTGCACATGGCGCATAAATATCAACATCTGCAGTATATAAATCTTCACCAGTGTAAACTGTTGCGTTATATTTTGCAGCTACCTGAAATAATTTTTCTTCATTGATATCAGTAATAGTAACGATTGCTCCTTCTTTAGTTAAATATTCTACTAAAGCTTCACCAACGTGACCAATTCCCTGAACCAAAACTTTTTTCCCTTCTAAAACATCAGTACCAAACTGACTTTTAGCAGCAGCTTTCATTCCTAAATAAACACCATAAGCAGTTATTGGAGAAGGATTTCCTGAACCACCTCTTTCTTCAGAGATACCTGTAACATAAGGCGTTACATCTCTTACAGTGTCCATATCCTTAGTTTCCATTCCAACATCTTCTGCTGTAATATATCTTCCGCCCAAAGAGTGTACAAACTCTCCAAACTTGCGCATTAATTCTGGTGTTTTTTGCGTTTTAGCATCACCAATAATTACTGCTTTACCTCCACCAATGTTTAATCCTGTGATGGCAGATTTATATGTCATACCTCTTGAAAGACGCAAAACATCGTTTAATGCTTCCCATTCAGTATTATAGTTCCACATTCTGGTTCCTCCTAAAGCTGGCCCCATAACTGAATTATGAATACCAATAATTGCTTTTAAACCTGTATCTTTGTCATTGCAAAAAACAATTTGTTCGTGATCATCAAAAGACAGTTGACCAAAAACAGGATCCATTTTTTGAAGTTCCTTTCCAGTTGCGAAAGTTGCATCCATAGCGCTAGTATTTATTAGATTAAATTATGAATTTGTCAAAAAGACTTCTCAAATTTATATAAAAAATACAATTGTGCTAATTTTTTATCTTTAAAATAACAATATAACAATCGTTTTGTTTTGATTAAATTATACTTTCCGTTAATTTTAATTCATAAAATTTTATAAAATCAACACAATTCAACATTGAATCTCTTAAAAAAATGAAAGAATTAAGCTATTTAAACAAATATTTCATAAAATATAAATATAGTTTCTCTTTAGGAATTTTAATCACCATAATCGCACAAATATTCTCTTTATTTACTCCTAAGCTTATTAGTAAATCTTTAAACGCTATCGAAAAGTTTGATAAGCTGCCAGAAACTGATCAGACATCGCAAGTAATTATTGACTCCTATCGCGATGGATTAATTCATAACGTACTGCTAATCATCGCCACTACGATTGTTGCGGGTTTTTTAACTTTTTTAATGCGCCAGACTTTGATCGTAATGTCACGTCATATTGAGTTTGATTTAAAAAATGAGGTTTTCAGACAGTACGAGAATCTTTCGCAGAACTTTTACAAACAAAACCGTACGGGAGATTTAATGAATCGTATTAGCGAAGATGTTTCAAAAGTGCGTATGTACGTTGGTCCGGCCGTAATGTACACCATCAATACCTTTATACGTTTTGCCATTGTTATTATATATATGTATAATGTTTCGCCATTATTGACCTTATATACTATTTTGCCTTTACCGATTCTTTCTTACTGTATTTTTAAATTAAGTTCTGAAATCAATAAACGAAGCACGACTTTTCAGCAATATTTATCGAAAGTATCGAGTTTCTCTCAGGAAATTTTTTCCGGAATTAGAGTTATTAAAGCAAACTCATTAGAAAATCAGCATCAGAATAATATGGTGGCTCTTGCCGATGAAAGCAAAAAAAAGAGTTTAGATTTAGCTAAAGTGCAATCACTATTTGGGCCTTTAATGATTGCCTTAATCGGGATTAGTAATCTGGTGGTGATTTATTTTGGAGGTGTTATGTACATCAACGGAACGATCCCTAACATTGGTACGATCGCTGAGTTTATTTTATATGTAAATATGCTGACCTGGCCCGTTGCTTCGTTAGGATGGGTTTCATCAATGGTTCAGGAAGCAGAAGCTTCTCAGAAACGTTTGAATGAGTTTTTGAAACTTGAACCGGAAATTAAAAATAAAAACGAAAACCATTCTGACATTCAAGGCTCTATCTCTTTTGAAGATGTAAATTACACTTATGAAGATACCAATATCGAAGCTTTGAAAAATGTAACATTTACAGTAAAAAAAGGAGAAACACTGGCTATTTTAGGAAAAACTGGTTCCGGAAAATCGACTATTTTATCCCTGATTTCGCGTTTATATGATGTTACCGATGGAAAAATTACCATTGATCAGCAAGAAATAAGCACTTTAAACCTAAATGATTTAAGAAACAATATCGGAATTGTGCCTCAGGATGCATTTCTGTTCTCTGATACTATTAAGAACAATATCAAATTTGGTAATCAAAACGCTACAGACGAAGAAGTAATTGAAGCTGCCAAAAATGCTGTAGTTCACGATAATATTGCCGCTTTCAACAAACAATACGACACTATTTTAGGAGAAAGAGGTATCACACTTTCGGGCGGACAAAAGCAGCGTGTATCTATAGCACGTGCTATTATTAAAAACCCGGCAATACTCCTTTTTGACGATTGTTTATCGGCAGTGGACACCGAAACCGAAGAAACAATTTTGAATAATTTATTCGAAATCTGTAAAGATAAAACTACAATAATTGTAAGCCACAGAGTATCCTCTGCAAAGAATGCAGATAAGATAATCATTTTAGAAGACGGAAGGATCATCCAACAAGGCTCTCATAATCAATTAATAAATCAGGAAGGATATTATGCATCGTTATATTTAAAACAACTTTCGGAAAAAGAATTACTTTAAATGTTGCGTAATAGATAATTTTTTATGATTTTTGAGTACTATTAATTCCAAAAATGATAGAACGTATTATGAGAGAAAATGACATGTTAGAAAAAGAAGAGATTTTTTCTAAAGTATTACGAGCAGGAAGAAGAACTTATTTCTTTGATGTGAGAGCTACTAAAGCTGATGATTATTATATCACTATTACAGAAAGCAAAAAATTTACCGAAGAAGATGGCTCTTTTCATTTTAAAAAACACAAAATTTACTTGTACAAAGAAGATTTTAGTGCTTTCGCTGAAATACTAGAAGAAATGACTTCATATGTCTTGAACCACAAAGGCGAAGAAGTAATTTCTGAGAGACACCAAAAAGATTTTAAAAAAGAATATGGTTCTGATAAACCTGAAGGACAAAGAACCAGTTTTACCGATATTGATTTTGACGATATTTAGTCGAAAATAACTTTTTAAAAAGTACGAGTCCAATATGTTCTGCATTTTGGACTTTTTTTATATATTAATTTATTATTTTAAAGTTTAGATTTTTAGATTTTAGACTTTCAAACTGATTAAAAACTCAACAACAATTCAATATTTTTAAAATGAAAAAATTAATCCTTTTACTTACTTTCTTCTTTATCTATACGACTTCTTTCTCACAGAAATTAGAATACGAAACGAAATCAAACATTCAATATTATAATGCAGCTGTCAATAAATCTGATAGTTATATAAATGAAAGATGCGTCCTGGATATTTATTATCCTAAAAACACAAAAAATTTCGCAACAATTGTCTGGTTTCATGGTGGAGGATTAACCGGCGGAAGCAAAGAGATTCCGGAAGCCTTAAAAAATAAAGGTTTCGCCATTATTGGAGTAAACTATAGACTATCACCAAAGGCAAAAGCAGCAAAAGCTATAGATGATGCCGCGGCAGCTGTCGCTTGGGCATTTAATAATATTGCCAGTTATGGCGGAGATACTTCTTTGATTTTTGTTTCAGGACATTCTGCAGGAGGTTATTTAGCTTCGATGATTGGTTTAAACAAAGAATATTTAAAGAAGGAAGGAATCGATGCCAATAAGATTGCAGGATTAATTCCGTTTAGCGGGCAATGTATTACCCATTTTGAAATTAGGAGAGAAAATGGAATTCCGGAAACCACTCCTACTATAGATACTTATGCACCTTTATTCTTTGTGCGTGCTGATGCTCCGCCGCTTTTATTAATTACCGGAGATCGCGAATTAGAGATGTTGGGCCGATATGAAGAAAACGCTTATATGGCCAGAATGATGAAACTGGTTGGCCACAAACAAACTAAACTTTATGAACTCGACGGTTACGGACACGGAATGACAGAACCTGCATTTCCATTACTTATTAATGAAATCAACCGAATTATAAAAGAAAAGAAAAAATAATCACTAAATAAATCCACGGCAATGGAAACGCAATTATTAATATTACCCGGACTCGGAAATTCCGGCGAAAAACACTGGCAGACTTTTTGGCATAAAAAATTTGAAAATTCTATACGCTTAGTTCAGGACAATTGGGACGAACCTATTCGAGAAGAATGGCTCGAAAGATTAAACGAAGAAGTTTCAAAACTAGATAAACCAACTGTTTTAGTAGCGCATAGTTTAGCTGTTTCTTTAGTTTTACATTGGGCAAAAGAAAATAGCAATTCTAATATTGTTGGGGCTTTTTTAGTGGCTCCTGCGGATGTTGATTCACCTCAGCACACTCCTGACATTATTCGTAATTTTTCACCAATGCCTATTTATAAATTGCCTTTTCCTTCTATTCTTGTGGCAAGTGAAAATGATCCTTATGCTTCTTTCGAAAGAAAACAATATTTTGCTGAAAAGTGGGGAAGTGAATTTGTAAACGTTGGACAAAAAGGGCACATCAATTCTGAGTCTGATTTAAAATATTGGGAAGAAGGTCAGTTGATATTGCAAAAGTTAATAGATAAAATTTAGTTTTCAGTCTCAGTTTTCAGTCTCAGTTTGAGCAGAATTTAACCGCAAAGTTCGCAAGGTTTTTTATCATAAAGCATTTTATAAAAACTCAAAAGTTCGCAAAGCTTTGTATAAAACTTTGCGAACCTTGCGTAAAACCTTTGCGAACTTTGCGGTTAATTCCGGTTCAGACTGTAAACTGAGACTGTAAACCAATCTACCCAATCCTAAGCCCATTTTGTATTTTAAAATCAGGAGCCAGTAAAATTACATCTCCCTCCTCTCCTACAGCACCAAGAACCAAACATTCGCTCATAAATTTCCCAATTTGTTTTCTTGGGAAGTTTACAACAGCTACAATCTGTCGGTTGACTAAATCTTCTTTTTGGTAGCGTTTGGTAATTTGTGCTGATGATTTTCGAATACCAATTTCAGCACCAAAATCGATTGTGAGCTGATAAGCCGGTTTTCTTGCTTCAGGAAAATCATTTACTTCTATAATTGTTCCGACACGCATATCGGTTCTTTCAAATTCACTCCAGGTTAAATCCATTTTTATATTTTTGAGTATACAGTATTACAAACCTATTAATTTTGTAATTATTACTACTAATTCTATAACCGTTTTTTTTAGTACTACTGCTAATTTCACTTAACACTTATTAAGCTCAAACTAAAAAAATATATGATGGAAAAAACCCTCCTTAACGCCGACCAATCTCTAAGAGATTTTGATTTTGATATTCAGGAACTAAATACAGACAAATACATTGAAACTGCTAAAAATGTACGTTTATATGTAAAGGATTATGGAAAAGGAAAACCTGTAATTTTAATTCACGGCTGGCCACTTTCTAATGAAATGTGGGAATATCAGATTGATTTTTTAGTTCAGAACAATTACAGAGTTATTGCTTATGATCGCAGAGGATTTGGTAAATCATCTCAACCTTATGATGGTTATGATTACGATACGTTAACTGATGATTTAAAAGAAATTATCGAGCAGCTTAAATTAGAAAATGCAACTCTTATAGGTTTCTCAATGGGCGGAGGTGAAGTAGTTCGTTATTTTAGCCGTTATGGCGGAAAAGGAGTTACAAAAGCAGCTTTAATCTCTTCGGTAGTTCCGTTTTTATTACAAACAAGTGATAATCCTGATGGGCATCCAAAAGAAAAAAGCGAAACTACAGCAAGTGCCATCAAAGAAGACAGAATTGGTTTTGTAGATAATTTTGGAAAAACTTTCTTTGGAATCAACATTATCAACAAACCTTTAAGCACACCATTATTAGAATACTACAGAACATTGTGTTCCTTTGCTTCTCCTCGTGCCACTCTAAAATGTGCTGAATCTTTTTCGTATACTGATTTTAGAGAAGAATTGGATTTTATTAAAGTTCCAACTTTAATTATTCACGGTGATGATGACAAAATTGTTCCAATTGAGCTAACATCAAAAAAAGCAGCCAAAGCCATTCGTGAAAACACTTATATTGTTTATGAAGGCGCACCACACGGATTATTTTACACAGATAAAGATAAATTAAATAATGATTTACTGAACTTTTTGAATTCGTAAATCAGCATTGATAGTCAAAGAATATCCAAAGAACTTTTATAAAATCTTCTTTGGATATTTTTTTTTGTTTCCATGCTCTTTCTTTTACAGAATATTAAGGTTATTTTTGAATAACTAATTTTTGTATAAAATGGCACGAACTCCTTCGAATATGTTACCACTAGGCACCATTGCTCCGGGATTTATATTAAAAGATACTAATTCTAATAATCAATATTCATTTGAAGATTTAAAAGGATCAAAGGGAACATTAGTCATTTTTATTTGTAACCACTGTCCGTTTGTACTTCATGTCATCAACGAAATCGTGATGATTGCCAATGATTATCGCGTACAAGGACTTGGTGTTGTAGCTATTTCCAGTAACGATGTTGAAAAATATCCTCAGGATTCGCCTGAATTAATGACTGAGTTTGCTTTTCAGAATAAAATAGATTTTCCTTATTTATATGATGAAAGTCAAGAAGTTGCTAAAGCTTTTGATGCTGCATGCACTCCTGATTTCTATTTATTCGACGATCAGAACAAATTGTTTTACCGTGGCCAGCTGGATGATTCAAGACCCGGAAACGGAATCCCGTTAAGCGGAACTGACCTTCGAAGCGCTGTTGATGCTCTCATTTATAACAGAAGCTTAAAAGAACCACAAAAGCCAAGTATTGGATGCAATATTAAATGGAAATAAAACAATTATAGCTATTTCAAAAAGTTTCCCTATCTTTACAGATCAAAATTAATTATTCTCATTGTGAGCACTATAAATATATTTACGGCCTTAACATTGCTGTTTTCTTTAAGGAGAAAACCGCTTGCTGCTGTATTTATTAGTCATAGTAAGGCCTTTATTAATTAGGCCTCCGTCTATTTCAAATTTCTTCTTTCAGGCGGAGGATTTATACCACGATTTAATCATTTATTTTATTTGAAAGAGTAAATACTCTCTCAAGTAATTTTTTGGTTCTTTCAATCAAAAATTTCCAAAACATCATTCTTTTAAAATTTCGATTTGCATTACGCATTTTGAAATAAAAATTATGCATTTATAAGCCTGCAGAAGAAATTAAACAAAACTCTGAAATTCAAAATAAATTAATAATAATAATAAAATAAAACATAGTTATGAAACCAACACCCACTTTCTGCAAAACAGATTATCACTTTTTAAGAGAATTGATCTCAAAAAGTAAAAATTCAACAAATGCTAAAGAAGCGAATCAGCTTTCGCAAGAATTAGACCGAGCGGTAATTAGCAAAGAAAGCGAACTGGACAACTCGATTGTAAGAATCAATTCTTATGTCACTATCGAAGATGTAAAAGCAAATAAACAAATGAAAATTCAGATCGTTTTGCCCTCATATGCAGATTTAAAACAAAGTAAAATTTCGATACTCGCACCTTTAAGTGTTGCTATTATTGGATTTAAAGAAAATGACGAAGTTGATTGGGAATTGCCGGCTGGAATAAAAACATTAAAAATAGTTGCAGTTAATAATATCGCCGAAGAAAACGCTTAATTTTTTTAAACACCTCACTCGTGAAGGTGTTTTTTTTATGTTCTATCTTAAATAAAAAAACTATCCAATAAATAATTTACTGAGTTTTATTAATCTACAATTATAAACTTCTTACAATTGAGAGCTTATATAATTTGAAATCGAAGCTATCTGAGTATCATCTAACTTCGCTTTTTTCTGCATCCTTGTCAAAATAGGTTTCCACTCTTCTTTACTAAATTGCTTTGCGTCATATAATTTATGACATCTTGCACAACTATTCTCGTACAGGTTTTTGCCTGCTTCTAATTCTGGAGTTAATGCTACGGCTTTTGTAGTATCAAATACCAGCGCAGGTTCTGTCGTTGCAACTGGAGCTGTCTTCTGAGTTCCGCATGAAGCTAAAAGTAACGTTACAGCTGCAAGGATTAAGATTTTTAATTTCATTGTTTATCTATATTTTTAAGTAAATATAAAAAAATCCCATACGCCGAAGCCTATGGGATAATTATTTAAAACAATACTAAATTGTATGTTGTTTTCTTATTTTACGTCCATTAATTCAACGTCAAAAATTAAAGTAGCGTTTGGTGGAATAACTCCTCCTGCACCTGCAGCACCGTAAGCTAAATCAGACGGGATTACAAAACGAGCTTTATCACCAACTTGTAGTAAAGCGATACCTTCGTCCCATCCTTCGATAACCTGACCCTGACCTAATCTAAATTCGATTGGTTTTTTACGTGGATAAGATGAATCAAAAACTTTTCCGTTTTCTAAAGATCCTTCGTAATGAACTGCAACAGTTTTTCCTGCTTCAGCTTTTTTACCTTCACCTTTATTAATCATTTTATAACGTAAACCGCTATCTGTTTTATCAAATCCGGCAGCCAATTGCTCCATTTTTGCTTCAGATTCTGCTTTTAAAGCTGCATCTCTTTTTAGACGAGCACCTTTTAAACCTACAAAAGCTTCAATAGCATTAAATTTTTCAGCTTCTTCTCCAACTCTGATGATTTCAACACTTTCTAATGCATCACCTTGAGCTACAGCATCAACGATATCCTGTCCTTCGATAACATGACCAAAAACAGTATGTTTTCCGTCTAACCAAGAAGTTGGAACGTGAGTGATGTAAAATTGAGAACCATTACTTGCAGGTCCTGAATTTGCCATTGCCAAAACTCCAGGACGATCGTGTTTTAAACTTGGGTGAAATTCATCATCAAATTTATATCCAGGATCACCAGTTCCAGTTCCTTTTGGGCAACCACCCTGAATCATAAAATCAGGAATTACTCTGTGAAAAGTTAATCCGTCATAGAACTTTTGCCCTTGAAGTTTTACTTTATTTTCCATATTTCCTTCTGCAAGAGCTACAAAATTCCCTACAGTTCCCGGTGTTAAATCGTGAGTTAGTTTTACTAAAATCGAACCTTTACTAGTGTTGAATTTAGCGTATATTCCGTTTTCCATGTTGTTATTTTTAATTTAAATGCAAATTTACAAATTAATTTTATATCAATTTGTGCTTTCTATCTTTTAGACTTTGATTTATAAGTAAGACCGTAAACTGTAAATGCCAAAGCTGATAAACCAACACACCCAATAGTTACGGCATGCCATCCGCCCAATTTCCATAATAATAATCCGTAAGCTGATCCGGCTGCTGTTCCTAAAAAGCTAAACGACATAAAAACAGTGTTTAATCTGTTTCTGGCTTCGGGAAGCAATGAATACACTCTGGTTTGGTTTGAAATGTGAACTCCCTGGATTCCTATGTCGATAAAAACGATTCCAATCGCGATTCCGATAACACTTTCTATTGAAAAATAAAAAATCAAAAAGCTAATTAAAATCAATAAACAACCGTAACCTACAGCTACTCTCGAACCTCCTTTATCTCCCATTTTCCCTACTAAAGGTGCTGCTAAAGCTCCTGAAGCACCTACAATTCCGAATAAACCAATTGTAGCACTATTAAAACCAAAAGGTTCTCCCGAAAGCAATAAAACCATTGTAGTCCAGAAAGCTCCAAACTGAGCAAAGCTAAAAACATTAATCATCGTGGCTTCACGCAAAACAGGCTCTGTTTTTATAAGTGTAAAAAGAGATTTAATTAATTGACCGTAAGTTCCCTGAAACTGAGGTTTATTAACGGGAAATTTATTCTGAATTACAAAAAAGATCAAAAGACAAATTCCTGATGCGATATAAAACATCGATCTCCACCCCAAAACCTGACCAATAAATCCGCTTAAAGTTCTCGACAATAAAATCCCTACAAGTAATCCGCTCATGATGGTTCCTACGACTTTGCCTCGTTGTTCGGGCGCACTTAATGATGCAGCCAAAGGCAAAATAAGTTGTGGTACGATCGAAGTGATTCCGATTAATAAAGAAGCTACTTGTAAAAGAAAGAAACTTTTTGCCGTAGCAGCAAGAATTAAAGCAATTACAGAAGCAAAAGTGGTAATTAGAATTTGTTTTTTTCGCTCCAGTTTATCTCCCAGCGGAACCATAAAAAACAATCCGATAGCATAACCGGCCTGAGTAAGATATGTTATTGTTCCTGCACTGGCTTCAGGAATTTTAAATTCGTTGGCAATTAATACAATTAAAGGTTGGCAGTAATACAGATTTGCAACTATAAGTCCAGTGCAAGCTGCCATAAATAAGACATTCGTTTTGGATAAATTCATTTTGCAAAAATACCAATCTAATCTTTATCAAAACTTTAAAAAATCTATAAATTTTTCAAACCTTGAAATAAATCAGAAGATTATTCCCGAGAAAATATTGATTTTTAAAACCTTATGACTGCATAAAATCTTCACGAATTGGACTAAAAACATCTGTTAAAAGTCCGCTTTCCAAACAAACTACTCCATGAATTGCATGAGGCGGAATATAAAAACTATCACCTTCTTTTAAGGTTTGCGTAACTCCATTGATTGTTACATCAAATTTTCCGCTTGAAACATAAGTAACTTGTGTATGATAATGTTCGTGTAAAGTACCAATTCCTCCTTTTTCGAAATGAACATTTACCAGCATTACTCTGTCATCATAGGCCAGGATTTTACGTTTTATTCCTTCGCCCACTACTTCCCACTCTATTTCATCTCCTTTTATAAACTCTTTACTTGTTCCAAAACTTTGCATGTCTTTCTAATTTTATTCCTACAAAAATACATTTTTAAATTATTTCAACCTAAATCAATTCTTTTAAAATAAAATCACAGCTGGTTTTAATCGCTTCAAAAGCATTTGGCTTATAATTATTCTCTTGTTCTACAAAAAAATGTTTCATTCCGGATTGTTTTACCTCTTTAAAAATAGTTTTAAAGTCAATAGATCCTGAACCTATTTCTGTATTTAAATCAGGATTTACTTTATCCATATCTTTTACATGCCATAATTTAAAACGCCCCGGATTTTCTCTGAATAATTTAATGGGATCATTTCCTGAGCGAACCACCCAATATAAATCCAATTCAAAATAAACTAAATTACGATCTGTTTCCTTCAATAAAATTTCATACCCCGTAATTCCGTTGTGTTTCTTAAATTCAAAATCATGATTATGGTACGCTAATTTTAAACCTGCAGCTGCGCACATTTTTCCGGCTTCATTTAAACGAACAGCAATCTTATGAAAATCATTCCTAAAAGGTTCATCAACCCAGGGAACGGTTAAATATTCGTTTTTTAAAATTTGAGCCGCTTCAATCGCAGCTTTAACTTCTTCTAAATTTCCATCATACAAAAAGCTTCCTAAATTATAATGTCCGCTTGGAGCTTTCAAATTATTTGCATCTAAGATTTTTTTAACCTCAATTGGAGATAATCCCCAAAATTGATCTTTTATAGAAAAACCATACGTTTCGACTGTTTTATATCCCGCTTTTGCGACTTTCTCTAAAGTTGATTTTACATCTTTTGGAAGTTCATCACGCAGGGTATATAATTGCAAACCTATTTCTTTTTTATCCATAGTAAAGGCTAATGATGGTAAGGCCAAAACTGTTGCTGCAGCCAGACTTGTGTTTATTATAAAGTTTCTTCTTGTGATCATTTTGTTTAAAAAGATGAAAAGTAAAACTAATCAATTAATTGATTGTTAAGATACTGAAAATTGTTTTTCGTAATGATGGATAAAATTTTGCAGCGCCGCTCTGGTTTCTACATTTGTAATTTCTCCCTTTTCATTAATTTTTCCCCGAACGCCAGATATTAATAATTGTGTCTCCTCTTTTAAATTAGCTTCCAGCGTTTTCATTATTAAAATCAGTTGCTCGTGTCCCATTTCTCCGGAAGCCGAAGCGGTAATTAAACCTGTTCTTTTATTTGAAAACAGAGTAGTAGAAACACACCATTCTAAAGCATTTTTTAAACTTCCCGGCAAACTGAAAACATATTCCGGAGTACAAATGATAACTCCATCAGCGTTATCTATTTTATTTCTAAAAGAAATAACTTCCTGCGGAGGAGTTTCGGAATCTAAATCGGGATTAAAATGAGGAAGTTTATCTATATTTTCGAATATTTCAACCTCAAATAAATCTTTAATTTGTTCTGAAATGAACTTCAAAATTTTGTAATTGCTTGAGTTATTTCGGGTGCTGCCTGTTATCGCAACTATTTTTATCTTTTTCATTTCTAATTTATCGAATAACTTCAAGATCTTTTTTCATTAAACCAAATTCGTCTGTTAAGTTATTCTTTTTAAAATATTTTTCTAAATCAGTTAATCTCTTTTCATTATCATATGCTATACAGGAATTCAGTTTTCTTTGGCAAACAGAGCATAACCTGATCGAATGCCTGTCGGTTTCTTCCATACTATTGGTACCATTCATGACACAGTTGGCATTTATACAATGATGAAGACCAAACATATGCCCTATTTCGTGGGAACTTATTTTAAGCAATCTCGATAAACAAAGATTAAAATTTTCAGCAGTTAATTCGCCATCCTGCAGTCTGTAAATGGAGCTCACACCTACTTTATCATGATAAGATGCCAAACCAAAAACATAATTCCATTCTGGTTTAGGGTACAAATCCAGTTCTGAAAGCCCCATTAAAGCAATCCTGTTCAAAGGTTTTTCTTCTTTTAAAACATCATTTAAAAGGTAACCAGCCAATAACTGTTCATGACCATAAACTGTTCTCCTGGCAGAATTTGGCACTATATCATTCGAAATTGGGTCTAACGTTTTTGCCCTTAATTGAAAGTAAATTTCCAAATATTCGTTGAGCAACTGAATCTGTTTCTTTTGTAAAGAATTAAAATTCCCGATAGGCCGTATGTAAATAATATTCGCCTCTTTTGTTGGAACAATATGTTTAGATCTGAAATATTGCTCAAAAGTTTGTCCTTTTTCTTTGCGGGAATACAACCAATCGCCATAAACCGGTTCTCCCAACTTAACGTCATTACTTTTGATTTGTTTAAAATAAGACGCTTCTTTTGGAATTTCTTTTGGGATCTCTTTTCTAGTTTCTTTTACTTTTTCTTTATTACAGGAACATAATGATATAAGAAGGAAGAGGATTAGTTTTTTCATTTATGTTTGGTGCGTTTATTTTTTAAAAACCAATTTTAAATTAATTCTTTAAAAATAAACTTTTCCTCATAATCCACTTCAAATTTTTCCAGAAAGTCAAGATATTCTTCTCTAAAAGTTTTCTTTTTATGCTGTACTTCCTGATTTTCTATATAATTGATTACAGCATTTAATTGTGATTTGCTATATGAAAAAGCTCCATAACCTTCCTGCCACTCAAAATAAATTATACCTTAAACACAATCCCTTTGTGATCTTAGAGCAAAGCGTAATTCACAAAACTTTGCGTACTTTGCGTAATTCTTTGTGAACTTTGCGGTAAAATTTTCTTTGTCGAGTTACTTATGGGCTTCGACTTCGCTCAGCCTGACAAGATTGCGTTAAAAAAGCTTAACTTAATGACATTAGGAACTATACAACATTACAATTCTAATCTACTCCTCACCTTCCTCAAAATTATCGAAATAAGTAAAATCTTTGGTAATTAATCCGTTTTCAATTGTAAATATGGTACAAATAGGCAATTCGAATTTTGAATTATCAGGCGCCGTTCCCGTCGAAATAAACTCTACAATAATATGATTTTCTCCCGATGGATAAATTTGAACGACTTTATCATGCAAATCAGGAAACACTTTATTCAATTCTGCATATTTACTTTGTATTTCCTGGCGTGTTTGTTTTACAATTCCCTGCCCTAAAGAAGGATCTTTAAAATCAGCAGTTTCGGAATACATTTCTGCCATCTTTTTCCAGTCATGATTATTAAAATACTCAAAATACTGTTTGACTAATTTCTCGTTTTTTGAAGTATCCATTGGTTTTGATTGGTTTTTATTATTGCAGGAAATAATTATAAAAACTACAATAAGGATTATTACTTTTTTCATCACGTACTTTTTCTTAAATCAATACAAATCAACTTATAATGATTTAAATATAGATAAAAAAAATAGAGATTGCATTAATAAAACTGCAATCTCTAAAATAAATAAAATTATACGTGATTATTTCACAGCTATTTCCTGAGGCGTATGTTGTTGTTTATCCTTTTTATAAGAATAAATTTTTCCTTCCTTATTTACATACACATAAGTGTAATTCCAATGATTTGGACCTGCTATTCTTGAACCTTCCTGATTATTAACGTTCGCATAAACTTGTTCTCCGTAAATAAGGATTTCTCCCTGTTCAGCATTATCTATGCTCCTAATTGGCGTTCCCCAACTTTTTATCAGATTTTTTTTAGATTGGCCAACCCACTTGTCATTCGCGTTTTTTGAGGACGAACAGGAATGCAAAATTAAAATTGTAAGTAACAGAAGTAGCTTTCGTATCATAATAATTATTTTTAGGTAAATGATTTACAGTATAATATTAGACGAAAAGAGGCATGCTAAAATTACACAAAAAAACTTTCTTCTTACATAATCACTATACATTTAACTGTTTAACAAATTGTTAAGCCATATTTTACACTATTTTTAAAATAGATTTACCTTTTTCTGTCGCGTTTGCAGAAATCTCATTTTTCAAATCTTTAAAATTCCCAAAAATTAACTTTGTATCTTTGCCGCCTAGAACTATTTGAAGAAAAAAAATGCGAATTGATATTATAACGATTTTGCCTGAATTATTAAGAAGTCCGTTTGAGGCTTCGATTATGAAACGTGCCATAGACAAAGGTTTGGTCGAAGTACACTTTCATAATTTGCGTGACTATACTACGAACAAACAAAAAAGTGTCGATGATTATCCGTTTGGAGGAGGCGCCGGAATGGTAATGACAGTTCAGCCAATTGATGCCTGCATTACACATTTAAAAAGCGAACGTGAATACGACGAAATCATATATATGTCACCTGACGGTGAAACGCTGAACCAGAAAATGGCCAATACGATGTCTATGTATGAAAACATTATCATTTTATGCGGACATTATAAAGGTGTAGATCAGCGTGTACGTGATCATTTTATTACCAAAGAAATTTCGATTGGTGATTACGTTTTATCTGGTGGAGAATTAGGTGCCCTGGTTTTATCTGATGCTTTAATAAGATTAATTCCTGGTGTTTTAAGCGATGAAACTTCGGCATTGACAGATAGTTTTCAGGATAATTTACTTTCAGGACCTATTTATACAAGACCGGCAGATTATAAAGGATGGAAAGTTCCTGAGGTTTTAACCAGCGGTCATTTTGCCAAAATTGACAAATGGCGTGAAGATATGGCGTACGAACATACGAAGAACAGAAGACCGGATTTGCTTCAGGAATAGTTTTCAGTCGCAGTCTCAGTTTTCAGTGAATTTGATTGCAGCTAATACTGAGACTGCGACTGAAAAGTGCGACTAACATTCTTTTTACCAGCAAGTTAAAATAATTTACAATTCATAATTTATAATTCATAATTATTTTCTACATTTGCACCCGAATTAGACTAACCTCTGGCGAGATCCGTGAATGTTGCTCTATATAAAAAACCATAATTACAAGATATCATGGCAGATTTAATGAAATTCGTTCAAACCGAATTAGTTGCTAAAAAAGATTTCCCTGTTTTCGGAGCTGGAGATACTATCACAGTTTACTACGAAATTAAAGAGGGTGAAAAAACAAGAACTCAGTTTTTTAAAGGAGTTGTTATTCAAAGAAGAGGTTCTGGTAACACAGAAACTTTTACTATCCGTAAAATGTCTGGAGCTATTGGAGTTGAGCGTATCTTCCCGGTAAACTTACCAGCTTTACAGAAAATTGAAATCAACAAAAAAGGAGCTGTTCGTAGAGCTAGAATTTTCTACTTCAGAGAACTTACTGGTAAAAAAGCTAAGATTAAAGATAAAAGAAGATAATCATTTATCTATTTGTTATAAAAAACTCGTTTCATATCATTTGAAACGAGTTTTTTTTGTGCCTAATTTTCTACAATGTCAAAACTGTAATTTTTTAATAGCAAAATAATCGATTTGACAATTTAACGACCTCGAAATAACAATCTGATAATTTCGGTATTTCTCAGGAAAACTACACCGTTTTCGGACTGTTTTTATTATATTTGCTCCGCTCATTCTGAGCCGAATATACCTTTTACATCGCTCCCCTTGGCGATACGATTATAAAAAAAAAAAAAAATGACACAGAATTCAAAAATTTATTACACCTTGACTGATGAGGCGCCATTGTTAGCGACTTATTCTTTTTTACCTATTGTTCAAGCATTTACTGCTACTGCTGGTATCGCAATTGAAACAAGAGACATCTCTTTGGCAGGTAGAATTTTATCTAATTTTCCTGAAGTTTTAACAGATGCTCAAAAAACCGGAGATGCTTTGGCAGAATTGGGTCAGCTAGCGACACAACCTGAAGCTAACATCATCAAATTACCAAACATTTCTGCATCAGTACCTCAATTAAAAGCGGCAATTGCTGAATTACAATCTCACGGTTATAAAATCCCTGATTTTCCGGAAGATCCTCAAAATGATGCTGAAAAAGAAATTAAAGCTAAATATGCTAAAGTTTTAGGTTCTGCTGTAAATCCTGTTTTACGTGAAGGTAACTCTGATCGTAGAGCTCCAAGAGCAGTTAAGAATTTTGCAAAAGCAAATCCACACTCAATGGGTGCTTGGTCTGCTGATTCAAAAACCAAAGTTGCTTCTATGCCTGATGGTGATTTCTACGGAAGTGAAAAATCACTTACTGTTGCAGAAGCCAATGATGTAAAAATCGAATTTGTTGCAAAAGACGGTACAACAACTGTCCTTAAAGCAAGTACACCTCTTAAAGCAGGCGAAATAATCGACAGTTCTGTATTGCACTTAAAAGCTTTAAAAAGCTTTGTTGCAGATGCGATTGCAGATGCAAAAAAAGAAGGTATCTTACTTTCTGTGCACTTAAAAGCTACTATGATGAAAGTTTCAGATCCAATTATCTTTGGCGCTATCGTTGAAGTATATTTTGCTGATCTTTTCAAAAAATATGAAACTTTATTTGCTGAATTAAACATTGACACAAGAAATGGTTTAGGTGACATCTACGCAAAAATTGCAGGAAGACCTGAACAAGCCGAAGTAGAAGCTGATATTACTAAAGCTATCGAAAACGGACCAGCTCTTGCAATGGTAAATTCTGATAAAGGAATTACAAACTTACACGTTCCGTCTGATGTTATTGTTGATGCTTCTATGCCGGCAATGATTCGTACTTCGGGACAGATGTACAATAAAGAAGGAAAACAACAAGATACGCTTGCTGTTATTCCAGATCGCGCTTATTCCGGAATTTATACTGCAACTATCGATTTCTGTAAAAAACACGGTGCTTTTGATCCTAAAACAATGGGAAGCGTTCCTAACGTAGGTTTAATGGCTCAAAAAGCGGAAGAATACGGATCTCACGACAAAACTTTCCAAATAAAAGGAGACGGCGTTGTTCGAGTAGTAGACAATAAAGGAACTGTTTTAATGGAGCAAAACGTTGAAGCTAATGACATTTTCAGAATGTGTCAGGCAAAAGACGCTCCTATTCAGGACTGGGTTAAACTAGCTGTAAACAGAGCTCGTTTATCTGATACTCCTGCTGTTTTCTGGTTAGACGAAAACAGAGCGCATGACAGAGAATTGATTGCAAAAGTTCAAAAATATTTAAAAGATCACAATACTGTAAACTTAGATATCCGTATCCTTAACCCAGTTGCTGCTACTGAATTTACTTTAGACAGAATCATCAAAGGATTAGATACCATATCTGTAACAGGAAACGTTTTACGTGATTATTTAACTGATTTATTCCCAATTTTAGAATTAGGAACTTCAGCTAAAATGTTATCTATCGTTCCTTTAATGAATGGTGGTGGATTGTTCGAAACTGGTGCCGGAGGTTCTGCTCCTAAACACGTTGAGCAATTTACAGAAGAAGGTTACTTACGTTGGGATTCATTAGGAGAATTTTTAGCTCTTGGTGCATCTTTAGAGCATTTAGGACAAACTTTAGACAATTCTAAAGCAATTGTTTTATCTGAAACTTTAGACGAAGCTAACGACAAATTCTTAGCCAATGATAAATCTCCAGCTCGTAAAGTAGGACAAATTGACAACCGTGGTTCTCATTTTTACCTTGCTTATTATTGGGCACAAGCATTAGCAGCTCAAAATAAAGATGCTGAATTAAAAGCAATCTTTACTCCAATTGCTGCTCAATTTGAAGCTAACGAAGCTAAAATTGATGCTGAATTAATTGGTGCACAAGGAAAACCTCAAACTCTTGGCGGTTACTACCAGCCAACTCCTGAGTTAGTGAGCAAAGCAATGCGACCTAGTGCAACATTCAATGCAATTATTGCAGAAATAAAATAATAGAATACAAAATGAGAGTACAATAGTGCATCTCTTTTATAAATAGGAAAAAAGACAACTTTAAACGGTTGTCTTTTTTTTTTTTGAATAATTGCCAAGCATATGAATATTTTTCAACTTCCATCTTATTTTTGCTAAAATCGACTGCAAAGTGTTTTTTATATTGAAAAACAATAAAGCGTTGAAAACCTGCAAAAAGAAATATTCTTAACTAATGTTTAACAAAAGTTGTACCCCAATATTTAGTAAGAATTATTAACTATGTGCTTCAAACACAAGACAATGATTTCAAAAAAAATTGGCCTTATTTTTATCCTCCTTATAACGACTTTTACTTCATTTTCTCAGGAAAAATTTACTTTAAGCGGAACGATCACTGATTTTAAAAATAACGAAACTTTAATTGGAGTAAATGTTTATATCCCTGTTTTAAAAATTGGAACTACAACTAATGAATATGGTTTCTATTCGCTTACTGTTCCAAAAGGCGAACATGAAATCGAGATTAGTTACGTTGGCTATCAAACCATTCAAAAAACAATTACTTTAAATCAAAATACTAAAAATAATTTTGCGGTTCATGAAAGTGGCGAAGAACTTCAGGAAGTCGTAATAAAAGACAACAGAGGTAAAATCAATATCAAAACGCCAGAAATGAGTGCCAATAAACTTTCTATTGCCACTATAAAAAAAATGCCTGTTGTAATGGGTGAAGTCGATGTTCTAAAATCGATTTTACTGCTGCCGGGTGTTACCAATGCTGGCGAAGGTGCTTCGGGATTTAATGTACGCGGTGGCGGCGCTGATCAGAATTTGATTTTATTAGACGAGGCTACAATTTTTAACTCTTCTCACGTGTTCGGGTTTTTCTCTGTTTTTAATCCTGATGCCATCAAAGATTTAAAGCTATATAAAGGCGGAATCCCTGCGCGCTATGGCGGAAGAGCTTCTTCTGTTCTGGATATTTATCAAAAGGACGGAAACAGCAAGGAATTTCATGTAAATGGAGGAATCGGTTTAATTTCGAGTAGAATTTTGGCAGAAGGTCCCATTGTAAAAGACAAAGGATCTTTTTTAATTGGCGGAAGAGCTTCGTATGCGCATTTATTTTTAAAATTATCCGAAGATCAAAAAGACAACTCGGCTTATTTTTATGATTTAAACACAAAATTGAGTTATAAATTAAACGATAATAACAGTTTATATTTATCCGGTTATTTTGGCCGTGACGTTTTTAGCCTGAATAAAAGTTTTACCAATACGTACGGAAACGCCACTTTAAACCTGCGCTGGAATCATTTATATTCGGATAAATTATTTGCGAATTTATCTTTGATTTACAGCGATTACTATTATGGTCTTGATTTGGATTTTGTAGGTTTTAAATGGGATTCGGGAATTAAAAATTATAATATTAAATACGATTTCAAGAATTACATCTCTGATAAATTCAAACTAAACTATGGTGTAAACGGAATTTACTATGAATTCAATCCAGGAACAATTAAACCGAGTAATGATGCTTCAGGAATTAATCCGGATCAGTTAGATAAAAAATATGCTTTTGAACCCTCTGTTTATATTGAAGCAGAAAATCAGCTTTCGAAAAAAATTACAATTTCTTACGGATTACGCTATAGTCTGTTTTATCGTTTAGGGGCTTCGACAATCAATTATTACGATAATAATGAACCCGTTATTTTCAATACTAATATGCAGATTTATGAAAAAGCGACACCAACATCCACTCAGTATTTTGGCAAAAACAAGCAAATTCAGAATTACAACAATTTAGAACCGCGATTCTCGGCATCGTATCAATTAAACGATGACCAATCCATAAAAGCAAGTTACAACAGAATGGCGCAATATCTTCAATTGATCTCGAATACCTCATCGCCTACTCCGCTTGATGTCTGGATGCCAAGTGATAATTACATCAAACCACAAATTGCAGATCAGATTGCGTTGGGTTATTTTAGAAATATAAATGATGGTGCCTATTCTTTAGAAGTTGAAACCTATTACAAGAAAATTCAAAACAGACTGGATTATATCGATGGTGCCGATTTGATTGCCAATGATGCCATCGAACAAGTAATCCTTAACGGAAGAATGCGCTCTTATGGAGTAGAATTTATGGTAAAGAAAAACGAAGGCAAACTAAATGGCTGGATTTCCTATACGCTATCAAAATCGCAACAACAAACTCCGGGAAGAACTCCTGAAGAAACCGGAATCAACAATGGACAATGGTACAATTCTGCTTACGACAAAACACACAATTTAGCAGTGACATCGGCTTATACATTAAACGAAAAATGGTCATTTGGCGCTAACTTTGCTTTGCAATCCGGTCAGCCAGTTTCGTATCCAAACGGTCAATACGAATATTTAGGAATTACGATTCCTAATTATGGACAAAGAAATGAAAATCGTTTGCCCGCTTACCACCATTTAGATATTTCGGCAACTTTGACACCAAGAAAAAACAAAGACCGAAACTGGAAAGGCGAATGGGTTTTTAGCATTTATAATCTATACAATCGTCATAATGCAGCCTCTATCAACTTTCGCCAAAATGTAGATACCGGAGCTAATGAAGCCGTACAAACCTCTATTTTTGGGATTGTTCCTGCTGTTAGTTATAATTTTAAATTTTAAAAACCATTTTCTGTAAAAGGAAAAGAAAAGATATATCATGAAAAAAGCAACCTTATTACTAGCACTTTTTATTTCGATTTTCTTCGCAAGTTGCGAGGAAGTTGTTGATGTTGATCTCGATACTGCCCCTCCAAAATTAGTAATCGAAGCGGCCATCAACTGGCAAAAAGGAACAACAGGAAGACAGCAAACGGTAAAATTATCAACCACAACCGGCTATTTCGAAAACGTAATTCCAACAGTTTCCGGAGCAACAATTTTTATCAAGAATAGCAAAAACGACCTGTTCAACTTTTATGAAGTCAATAAAACAGGCAGATATGTGTGCACAAACTTTATTCCGGTAATCAACGAGAATTATACTTTAACCGTAATCAGTAACGGCACGACTTATACAGCGACCGAAACAATGAAATCAGTTGCGCCCATTACCAGAATAGAACAAAATAATGAAGGTGGTTTTACAGGAAAAGATATCGAAACCAAAGCTTTCTTTAATGATCCCGCCGATGCAGATAATTTTTATTTGTTTAAATATGTATATTCGAACAAAGTTACATCGACTTATTATGTTAGTGAGGACAAGTTTTTTCAGGGAAATGAATTTTTCAGTTCATCAGATGACGAAGATTTAAAAGCAGGAGATGAAATCGAAATGACTCATTACGGAATTTCAAAACAATATTATAACTATATGAGTATTTTGGTAAGCATTGCCGGAAGTAATGTTGGCGGACCTTTTCAGACACCACCCGCAACCGTAAAAGGAAACATCATCAATAGTACGGATAAAGCCAATTATCCGTTGGGCTATTTTTCGCTTAGCGAAATCGACATAAAAAAATATAAAATTCAATAATTAATAAAATGGAAGCCAGAATTGAAATTTTATCCGAGAAAAAACTAATTGGTAAACACATTGACATGTCGTTTATCGAAAATAAAACGTTTCAATTATGGAGTTCCTTCATGCCAAAACGAAAAGAAATCAAGAACTCAATTGATTCCAATTTATATTCGCTTGAAGTTTTTCCTAATGGTCATTTTGATAATTTCGATCCTAATAATAGCTTTCAGAAATGGGCAGCAGTTGAAGTTTCGGATTTTGAGACAATTCCTTCAGAAATGGAAACCTTAATAATTCCATCCGGATTGTACGCTGTTTTTGTACATAAAGGCCCGCAAAGCGAAGGACATAAAACCTATCACTCTATTTTTGTAGAGTGGCTTCCAAATTCAGAATATACAGTAGACGAAAGGCCTCATTTTGCCGTAATGGGCGACCAATACAAAAAAGAAGATCCGGATTCTGAAGAAGAAATCTGGATTCCGATAACATCTAAAATTCAAAGTCATGTTAATTGAAACCCTAAAATCCCTTTTCAATCGTGATCTCAACAAATTAAAAGTTGAAATTGAATCCTATCAAAACGAAAATCAGATTTGGGCAATTGACAAAAACATTTCCAATTCAGCAGGAAATCTCTGTTTACATCTTATCGGAAACATCAATACTTATATCGGAGCTGAAATTGGCAAAACAGCTTATGTCAGAAATCGTCCTCTCGAGTTTTCTTTAAAAAACATTCCTAAATCAGAACTTATAACCAAAATAGAAGATACTATTATAGTAGTAAATAATGCTTTCAATACTTTGACCGAAGAAGATCTCGAAGCCATTTATCCGCAAATTGTATTCGAGAAAGAAATGACAACAGGTTTCTTTTTGGTTCATCTCTCTACACACTTGGCTTATCATTTAGGACAAATTAATTATCACAGAAGGTTGCTTTAGTTTACAGTATTCAGTCGCAGTTTGAGACTGTAAACTGTAACTGAATACTGAGACTGAGACTGAAAACTAAAAACCCCTCAACATATGTAAAGGTTTAGAAATTAGAATTAAGCAAAATTTGCAAATAATTAATTCAAAATTTCAAAAACATGAAACATTTACTGTTTACACTATTTTTTCTTGGTGCAATTACCACAAAAGCACAAACTTTCAAAAATCCTGAACCGTTATTCGACCCAACTCCTTATGGCTTCAGTCACGCATCATCCGTTTCAACACCTGGAGAATTTGTTTATATTTCCGGGCAAAGCGGAGGTTTAGGAAAAGAACACACCTTAAGCAAGGATTTTAGAGAGCAAACTCAGGTTGCCTTAAAGAATATAGTATCCGTTCTAGACAGCTATAATCTAAAACCGGAGAACATCATGAAAATTACCATTCTAATCGTAGATCATTCACCCGAAAAATTAAAAATATGGAACGAAGAGATTAGAAAAGTCTGGAAAAACAAGCCCTTTCCGGCAAGTACCCTAATTCCCGTTCCCAAACTAGCTATAGACGGGATGCTAATCGAAGTTGATGCTATCGCTTTTAAGGCAAAGTAATTTTTTTTCACCATTAAGATATTAAGACAATTAAGCTAAAATACCTTAAATGCAAAAAAAATTAACCATTAAGGCATTAAGTTAGATTAAGAAGGTAAAACTTAACTTTCTTAATATCTTAATGGTAAAAAACATCTAAATCTTTTTAATCTTAATAATCTGTGGCAAAAAAAATTAACCATTAAAATATTCAGCCCGCCAACTTAACTTTCTTAATATCTTAATGGTAAAACAAAACATAACAACGATAAAAAAATCTAAAATCTAAAATCTAACCTCTAAAATCCTTTCCTTTCGTACATTTGCACCACATTTCAAATCAAAAACTAAATGTCTTCACACCATATCGTACGCGACGACCAGGAACCTGCCTTAATTATTGCCAACGGAGCAGCATGCAATCCTGAATTATTAGGGCAATTGCTCGAATGGTCGCCACTGGTTATCGTGCTCGATTCTGCCATAGAAAGAGTGATTGATTTAGGCATAAAAGTCGATGTGCTTTTGGGTGATTTCGATCATGGTTTTGATCCCGAAATCTATAAAACATCACAATATCCTATCGAAATTGTGCATACTCCGGATCAGGATAAAACCGATTTAGAAAAAGCATTTGATTACCTGATCGCCAGAAAAATTCCTGCTGTAAACGTAGTTTGGGCTACCGGAAAACGTGCCGATCACACCATTACAAACCTTACCAATATTGTTCGTTACCGCAATTTGCTTAAAATTGTGATACTCGACGATCATTCAAAAATATTCTTATTGCCTAGTAAATTCGAGAAATGGTATACGGCAAAAACGCCTATTTCATTGATCCCAATTGGAGTTGTAAACGGAATTAATTCGACCAATTTATTATATCCTCTAAAAAACGATACCTTAACAATTGGTTATCGAACCGGCAGCAGCAATTCTGTTCTTCACGATGGTTTGATCAGCATCACCCATACCGATGGTGATTTGTTGTTAATGGAGTGTATGGATTAATTATTTCATTCGAATAAAAGCCTCAAAAATTTCATTTAAACACATAGAAACATAGTTTAAAATCTATAAAAAAGTCGTTTCACTCTAACTTTAATTCACAATAGCAAGCTATGAGAGAAAGCGAGCTTTTTTTGTATCCTAAAAAATAACAACAGAAAATCTATGTTTCTATGTGTTTAAATTCAATTTGGAATTTGGGCTTTGTTAATTGGAATTTGGAATTTCAAAAATTGGAATTTTAAACACACAGACACTAAGAAAGGAATGACTATCTTTGCACGGAAATTCAGAAAAATGAAAGAAATAGACAATTCCGAAAAAAACAATTTACATCCTCGAAATCTTCATCGTTCCCGTTATGATTTCGAACTTCTTATCGCGAATTGTCCTGAACTAAAAGCATACGTTGCGGTCAACATCCACGGAATTGAAACAATCGATTTCAGTAATCCATTGGCTGTAAAAGCGCTTAACAAAGCATTACTCCAAACTTATTACGACATACAAAACTGGGATATTCCTAAAAATTATCTTTGCCCACCCATTCCGGGAAGAACCGACTACATTCATTATTTAGCTGATTTACTGGCCGAAACCAATAACGGAATCATTCCGCAAGGATCTTCAGTTTTAGGTTTAGATATAGGAACCGGAGCCAATTGCATCTACCCTATTTTAGGAAATGCTATTTACGACTGGAGTTTTGTAGGAACTGATATCGACGAAAAAGCAATCGAAAATTGCAGCAAAATCATCGAGGCAAATCCTAAATTGATTGACGCTATAAGTTTACAGCAACAAACCGAATCCCGTTTTATTTTCAAAAATATCATCACACCCGAAGATCGTTTTACCTTCACGATGTGCAATCCGCCTTTTCATTCTTCTGCCGAAGATGCAAATCAAAGTACCGTTCGTAAAGTTTCGAATTTAACCAAAGAAAGAAAAAAAACAAATCCGGTTTTAAACTTCGGAGGCCACAATGCCGAATTATGGTGCGATGGCGGAGAAATTGGTTTTGTAACGCAAATGATTTATGAAAGTGCAAAATTTGCGATGCAAACTTTGTGGTTCACAACTTTGGTTTCGAAAAGAGAAAATCTTTCGAGCATTTACAAAACACTAAATAAAGTAAATGCCTCTTCAATCAAAACTATTGATATGGCTCAAGGCCAAAAAACAAGCCGTATTGTAGCCTGGACTTTTTTAAGTGAAAGCCAGCAAAAAGCGTGGAAATTTTAAAATACGGACTTTCAATATAAAGTAATGATTTTATTATTTGTTTTTTGGTAAATTTACCGTAAAGCAATTCACACAAAATCATGGCAGAATATATTGGCTATCTCGCATCATTTTTTATTGTTGGAGGTTTTTTACTCAAAGACCTCAAAACAATCCGATTCATTAATATGTTTGGATGTATTTGTTTCGTAGTTTACGGTATCTTTTTTAAAGATTATAAAGATCTTAATCAATGGCTTTTACCTGTTATTATTCCAAATGCCATTTTAGCATTAGTACAAGTATATCATCTTACCAGAAAAAACTAAACATTATAATTATAATACTTTAAAATAAAATTCTGATACTTTTTCGATACGCAATTTCCTTACCTTTAGTAGTAAATTGAATTTTATTACTATGCCAAAAATATACTTTAGAATACTGTTATTAGTTCTAATTACCGGTTGTTCTTCGACTAAAAAAGCAAAATTTGACGATTATATTTTCAAAACCAAAAGCGAAAAACAAGCTTATATCAGTTCTTACGACAAAGCTTTAAAACTTTGGAATATTCCTTATTCTGAAGAAAATATCAAAACCACTTACGGAACTGCCCACGTTATAATGGCGGGTCCTAAAAACGGAAAAGATCTGGTTTTACTTCACGGAATGGACGCCAGTTCTACAATGTGGTATCCAAATATTAAATCTTTAACCAAAAATCATCGCATATACGCTATCGATTTTATGATGGAACCCGGAAAATCTACATTAAATTCAAAACCACTTTCTTCAGAAGAAATCATGATTTTGTACAACGAAATTTTCGATCATTATAAATTAAAGAAATTCGATATTGTGGGCGCTTCGCGAGGTGGCTGGATTGCTACTTTATTAGCTACTCAAAAAGGAAATAAGATTGATAAAATAGTCTTGTTAAGTCCGGCACAAACCTTTAAATTTATCGATAAGGTGGGCAAAACAACTTCGGCATTAATGCTAAAACTTTTTCCTAGCGAGAAAAAATTCGGCAAAACCTTAAATACGTTTTCTACTCATCCTGAAAAAATTAGCCCTGTTTATAAACGACAATTTTATCTGGCCAATAAATATGCAAAATCAAATTCGAGTATGCTCAAAATGCATCCTTTTTCTGATGATGAATTAAAGTCGATTACCAATCCGGTTTTGGTTTTAATTGGCGATCATGATGTCATTAATTCCGAAGAAAGTCTGGAAAGAGCCAATAAATATTTAATAAAAGCCAAAACACAAATCATAAAAGACGCAGGACATTTTTTATCCATCGATCAGTCAAAAATTGTAAATGATGCGATGATTGATTTTTTAGAATAGTTTTTTTGCCACAAATTACACGAATTCCCACGAATTATTTGAAAGTTAATTTTGAAAATTCTGTCGTAACAAACTTGTTCGTATTCTACTTTTTAGAGCAAAAATTCGGACAATTCGTGTAATTCGTGGCAACCCTTTTATATAGAATTCAAACTTTGTATCTTTACAAAACTAATTTTTTCATCCTTCAAAAATGAATTTTCAAGTATCCTCAGAGTATAGTCCAAAAGGTGATCAGCCACAAGCGATCGAAAAACTTTCGCAAGGTGTAATCGATGGCGAAAAGTACCAGACATTATTAGGCGTTACAGGATCCGGAAAAACATTTACAGTGGCGAATGTTATTCAGGAAGTGCAAAGACCTACTTTGGTTTTGGCCCACAATAAAACGTTGGCAGCGCAATTATATTCTGAATTCAAACAATTCTTCCCTAATAATGCGGTAGAATATTTCGTTTCTTACTACGATTATTACCAACCCGAAGCTTTTATGCCGGTAACAGGGGTTTTTATCGAAAAAGATTTATCTATCAACGAAGAGCTTGAAAAGATGCGTTTAAGCACCACTTCCTCGCTCCTTTCAGGGCGTCGGGATGTTTTGGTTGTCGCTTCTGTTTCGTGTTTATATGGTATTGGGAATCCGGTTGAATTTAAAAAAAATGTAATTGAAATAACCAGAGATCAGGTTATTTCGAGAACTAAATTACTTCATAGCCTGGTTCAGAGTTTATATGCCAGAACTGAAGCCGATTTTAATCCGGGAACTTTTAGAATTAAAGGCGATACGGTCGAAGTATATCCAAGTTATGCCGATGACGCATTTAGAATTCACTTTTTTGGTGACGAAATCGAAGAAATAGAATCCTTTGATGTGAAGACTTCACAAGTGATAGAAAAATTTAAAAGACTTACTATTTATCCCGCTAATATGTTTGTGACTTCTCCGGATGTACTGCAAGGTGCCATTTGGGAAATTCAGCAGGATTTGGTAAAACAAGTCGATTATTTTAAAGAAATAGGAAAACATCTCGAAGCCAAACGTTTGGAAGAACGTACCAATTTTGACTTAGAAATGATTCGGGAATTAGGTTATTGTTCGGGAATCGAAAATTATTCAAGATACCTTGACGGAAGACAAGCCGGAACAAGACCGTTCTGTTTATTGGATTATTTCCCGAGTGATTATCTGATGATTGTAGATGAAAGTCACGTAACCGTTTCTCAGGTTCACGCCATGTATGGAGGCGACAGAAGCCGTAAAGAAAATCTGGTGGAATACGGTTTTCGTTTACCTGCCGCAATGGACAACAGACCTTTGAAATTTGAAGAGTTTGAAGCCATACAAAATCAGGTAATTTATGTATCTGCAACACCAGCGGATTACGAATTACAAAAAACAGATGGTGTTTATGTAGAACAAATTATTCGCCCAACGGGATTATTAGATCCAGTTATCGAAGTAAGGCCGAGTTTGAATCAAATTGATGATCTGATCGAAGAAATTCAGGTGCGCTGCGAATTAGACGAAAGAGTTTTAGTAACCACGCTGACAAAAAGAATGGCCGAAGAACTGGCAAAATACTTAACCAAAGTAAATATTCGCTGTCGTTATATACATTCTGAAGTGGATACGTTGGAGCGTATCGAAATTATGCAGGATTTACGAAAAGGTATCTTTGATGTTTTGATTGGAGTAAACTTACTTCGTGAAGGTCTTGATTTACCAGAGGTTTCGTTAGTTGCGATTTTAGATGCTGATAAGGAAGGTTTTCTTCGTAATCACAGATCTTTAACGCAAACTATTGGTCGTGCGGCAAGAAACCTGAACGGAAAGGCAATTTTGTATGCCGATAAAATTACGGCAAGTATGCAGCGAACAATCGATGAAACAGAATATCGCAGAACCAAACAGATTAATTATAATACAGAACACGGCATTACGCCACAGGCTTTAAATAAAAAAATCGAAAGTGCTTTTACCAAAAATCCTTTGGTAGAATACGAATTGGGTCATACATTATCTGCTGCTGCAGAACCTGAGACGGCGTATTTATCGAAAACAGAATTAGAAAAAATGATCCGTGAGAAACGTAAATCTATGGAGAAAGCAGCCAAAGAATTAGACTTTTTGCAAGCAGCGAAGTTGCGTGATGATATCAAAAAACTACAGGAACAATTGGCTTAATTGTGTTGTTCCTGAAAAACTTTCAATAATACATTAGGATCAATAATAGCATTTGGCGCGTTTTTCATCAAATCCAAAACACGTTTGGTGGCATTGGGGTTCAAACCCATTTCGATTGCAATTTGCTGAATGGCTTTGGCTTCTTTTTCGTGTAAAATACCATCGCAGTACATAATCAAAGCCAGTCTGTAGAATTGCTGAATGCGCTGAAATTCTGATTTTATAATCGAACTGTTATTTTCCTGATGAAATAAGTCATGAAAAACAGCTAAATCAATGCTTAATTCCTGAGCAACAAGCCACAAAAAATCATACTCTCTTTTGTGCAAATGCCCATCAACAGTAGAAAAAGCAATCATTTCTAAAAGTAAACTTCTCTTTTCTGTTTCGGTATTCATCAATTTATTATTTTTAGCTAAAATATTGTTTTTAAATCTAAAATGCAAAGAACTCATGATTAGAGGATTTTTCTTTTTTATAATGCTTTGGATAACCTCTGTCACAAGCGCGCAAGAAAGTTCTGCTTCAAAAAACGTATCTACTTTTACGATCGAAGCGCCTCAACTGAAAACCACTAAAAAAATCTGGATTTACCTTCCTGAAGATTATTCGGCTACAGCCAAAAAATACAGCGTGATTTATATGCACGATGCCCAAAATCTATTCAATTCTAAAACCGCTTATTCCGGAGAATGGAATGTCGATGAAAAACTGGATAGTCTGAAAGCTCCCGTAATTGTGATAGGAATCGAACACGGAAATGATAAACGCATCGATGAATTAACACCATTTAAAAATGAAAAATATGGTGGCGGAAATGCCGATAATTATCTTGATTTTATTGTGAAAACATTAAAACCATATATCGACAAAAATTACAGAACCAAACCAAAAGCCAAAAACACTATTATTATGGGAAGTTCTCTTGGTGGATTGGTTTCTTATTATGCCATTCTAAAATATCCTGAAACATTTGGCAAAGCAGGTGTTTTCTCACCTTCCTTTTGGTTTTCGAATGACATTTATACTTTAACAGAAAAAGCTCCCAAAATCAAAACTAAAATTTATTTTTTGTGTGGAGATAAAGAAAGCGATGATATGGTAAAAGATATGACCAAAATGGAACGTTTGTTAGATACAAAACGTTGCTATTGCTTACATCTTACTAAGTCTAAAATTGTAAAAGGCGGCGAACATAACGAGAAACTCTGGCGGGATGGATTCGTAAAAGCAGTGCTGTGGCTAGGTTATTAATAAAAAACAATCAAAAAATATTATGGAATTAATTTTAAGAGAATACAATCTAAAACTAAAACATACTTTCACCATATCAAGAGAATCAATTGATTTTCAGCCGTCGTTAATTGTCGAACTCAAAAGTGATGGTTTCTCGGGTTTTGGAGAAGCTACTTCAAATCCGTACTACAAAACTACGGTTCCGATAATGATGCAGGATTTAGAAAAAATCAGAGGTATTATTGAAACAACTGAAAATGAAACTCCTGAAGTATTTTGGGCAAAAATCTATCCGTATTTAAAAGGTGATATGTTTGCTTTGTGCGCTTTAGACTTGGCGTATAACGACTTGTACGCACGCAAGAAAGGAAAGAAATTGTATGAACTGTGGAATTATTCAATCGAAAAAAATCCGCTTACAGATTATACCATTGGAATTGCTTCGATAGAAAAAATGGTTTCAAAGATGCAGGAACTTCCGTGGCCAATTTATAAAATAAAATTAGGTACCAAAGAGGATATTGCAATTGTAAAGGAACTCAGAAAACATACGAATGCCATTTTTAGAATTGATGCCAATTGCGGTTGGGGCGTTGACGAAACGATAAACAATGCTGTTGAGCTCAAAAAAATAGGCGTAGAATTTCTGGAGCAGCCTATGAAAGCTGATAATTGGGAAGCGCATAAAGAAGTTTTTAAACATTCTGTTCTGCCTGTAATTGCCGATGAAAGCTGTATTATAGAAGAAGATGTTGCCAAATGTTTCAACCATTTTCATGGTGTAAATGTAAAATTGGTAAAATGCGGTGGATTAACCCCTGGAAAACGCATGATCGAAGAAGCAAAAAAACTGGGTTTAAAAACTATGGTAGGCTGTATGACCGAATCTACTGTGGGAATTTCGGCAATTGCACATTTATTGCCTCAATTGGATTATGTAGATATGGACGGAGCATTACTTTTGGCACAAGACATTGCAACCGGAGTAACGATAAAAAATGGCGTAATTCACTATTCTGATCTTAACGGAACCGGAGTTACTTTACTATAAAAGCTATGAATGTCAATCAATTTCCGGATAGAATTATCGAGATCGACCAGGAACAGTATTTGTATTTTGGAGGAACGGCTTATTTGGGATTAGCCACCAATAAAGAGTTTCAGGAATTGGTGATTAATAATATCCGGAATTGGGGAACAACTTACGGAAGTTCCAGAAGTGCCAACATACAACTTACGGCGTACGAAAATGGGGAAAATTTTTTAGCCCATCATATCAAAGCAGACAGTGCTGTTACGGTTTCTTCCGGAATGCTGGCGGGAAAATTAGTCCTCGATTTGTTGCAAAAACAAACAGATTCTTTTTTTCATTTTACCAACCATCATCCTGCGATTCATTTTAAGGACAGTTTGCCCATCTTCTTAAATGGAGAACTAAATTCACGTTTACTGGATTCCAAACCAGAAAAAATCACGATTTTAACCGATAGCGTTTCCGGATTTCAGACCAAGTCAATTGATTTATCTGTTTTGGCAGCAATTCCGGATCATAAAGAGATTACTTTGGTTATTGATGAATCGCATTCGTTAGGAATTTTAGGCGAAGGTGGCTGTGGAATTTATTCTGAAATTGATCTTCCGGTCAAACGAAAAATCATGATTTCGTCTTTAGGAAAAGCATTTGGTTTAAACGGTGGTGTTATTGCAAGTGATGCTTCTTTCATCCATCAGATAAAAAATCTGGATATTTTTATTTCTGCTGCGGGAATGAATCCTGCATTTGTTCAGACTTTGGCGGATGCAGCAAATCTGTATAAAATTCAGCATCACAAGTTATTAGATAATCTGGACTATATTGATCGAAAGTTAATCAAAAATCAACACATCAAATTTGACAAAACTTATCCTCTTATTTATTTAGAAAACGAAAATCTGATCGACGTATTAAAAGCAAATAAGATCATTATTGCCAATTTTAAATATCAGGAAAATGCCAGTAATCTCAATCGAATTGTAATTACAGCTAATCATCTTCGTGAAGATTTAGATAAATTAGTAAATATCTTAAACGATTACAATTCTCTAAATTAAGATAAAAAAGTTAGCAACGAATTCACGAATTAAATTTTAAAATTGATACTATTAGTAAAAATTCGTGAATTCGTGGCGAAAAAACAGTAAAAGCACTTCTAGTTCTTAAACTAAAATTGTAATCAAATTACTTTTAAAACGTACCTTTGTAAAAAATTAAACGATGACAAACAACGATATCTTAAAAAAACTTCGCGTGGCTTTGATGCTCCGTGACGACCAAATAGTTGAAATTTTAGAGTTAGTAGATTTTAGAATTACAAAATCAGAATTGGGAGCTTTTTTCAGAGCCGAAGATCACGAAAACTATATGGAATGTGGTGATCAGGTTTTGCGTAATTTCTTAAACGGATTGGTAATTCATTTAAGAGGTACAAAAGAAAATCCTAAAAACCCGAATGACGTTTTAGCGAAACATAAAGCTGAAATTCCTAAAAAAGACAGCACCAAAGAAAGACCTGAATTTAAAGCCAGTGCAAAAGATGCTGAAAAAGGAAGAGGCGATAAAGCTCCATCTAAATCAGGACCTGCTGCTAAAAAGCCTTTCAAGAAAAATAATACTAAAACTGCTCCTAAAGTACAGGTTGTAGAAAAAGTAGTATACAAAAACGGGAAGAATAAGAAATAAGCTTTTTAACCCAAAGGACGCTAAGATTTACGCAGAGTTCGCAAAGTTTTTTTAGCCACGAATTCACGAATTATTTTTCATAATCTTTGAAAATAAAAATTCGTGAATTCGTGGCTATTATTTTAAACCCGAAAAGTTCGCAAAGCTGTATAGATAAAGCTTTGCGAACTTTGCGTTTATAATGTCACAGATTTAGTAAAAATCTTTGCGCGCTTTGCGGTTAAATCACCACCAAACCTAGATTTTATTCTGATCAATTCGTTCAAAAAAAGCATCTTTATAAGTTGCTCCTATTGGCAATTCTTTGCTATGAATAAAAACCGAAAAACTATCTGTAGATTCTATTTGTTTTAATGCAATTACAAAGGATTTATGTATTTGGATAAAATCTTTTTCAGGTAATGATTCAAGGACGTTTTTTAAAGAAGAATGCGTAATTAACTGCTGTTTTTGAGTGTGAATGCAAACATAATTCTGAAGACTTTCGACATATAAAATTTCCTCTAAAAACAATTTCTGGAATTTATTTTTACCATCTGTTTTCACAAAAATAAAGTCAGATGAAATATTTGTTACAACTTCTGCTTTTGTCTCCGCATTTAGTTTAGAAACGGCCTGATAAAAACGTTCAAAAGCAATTGGTTTCAATAGATAATCAATCGCATTAAGTTCAAATCCTTCTAATGCAAAATCAGGATATGCTGTTGTAAAAATGACTTTTATATCTTTTGAAATTATCCTGGAGATCTGCAAACCTGTGAGTTGCGGCATCTGGATATCCAAAAAAATAACATCGACACTTTGTGTATTCAGAAATTCTAATGCTTTTAATGAATCATTAAAAACGCCTACTTTTTCGAGAAAAGATACTTTTTCGATATAATTTTCGAGTATGCGCGTTGCTGGCGGTTCATCATCAACAATGATACATTTAAAATTCATGGAATTATTTTTTTAGTGGTATTTTTAAATAGGTTTTAAAGGTATTATTTTCTGCGATTTTTTCAAGCACAAATTGATCTTTATACGTGTACTCTAAACGTTTTGTCAGATTTTCGAAACCAATTCCGGTCGAGGAATAATTCTCTCCTCCTACATTATAATTAAAGGTTGATAGCTCTAAAAAGTCTCCTTTTATTTTGATCGAAATAATTGCTTTTTCATCCGGATTATTGAGTTTGGCGTGTTTAAAAACATTTTCTATAAAATGAATTAAAGCCGATGAAAGGATTTTTTCGGTTGCATAATTTCCTTCAATTTCAAAGTCCAGACAAAGCTGATCCTCAAATCGTTTTTGCTGCAAATGAATGTAGTTTTGCACAAACTGAATTTCATTAGAAAGTAACACCTCATCTTTCTCTGTTTCTGTAATCACGTAGCGCAACAAATCTGATAAGACTAAAATATCTGATGCCATTTTATCATCTTTCAAAATCAACTGACTATAAAACGAATTAAGCGTATTAAACAAAAAATGCGGACTAACCTGCGATTTAAGCATTTGAAGCTGCGCTTTTTTATTTTCTAATAACAATTCCTGGTTTTGCTTGTTGGCATCCTGAAATTGCCAAAACAAATAATTCAGAGCACTTAAAATTACAGACGGTAATCCGAAGAAAAAATTATCCCGAATATAATATCCTATTTTACGTGTTTCCTCTCCGTAATTGTGAATTCCGGTAATTTCGAACACAACTACTTCCTGCAAAAAATAACGGACTCCTGCAAAAATTAATAATGAAACCGGAATACTTAAAAAGTACCATAACATCCTTTTTTTATTTAAAAACCAGTCGCAAAATGTATAAAAATTAAGAAGATAAACAATGAAAATAGAAAGTAAAAAACCTGAATTAAAAAAGAAATACATAATACTGAAAACAGACTCCAATTTTCGATTACTCACGCCAATATCCCAAAGATAAAAGGTTATAAATAATCCTAAGAAAAGAAGAATATGGTAATAAAAAGGAATTTTCAGCTTCATAATAATGTTGTTGTTATTTCAAAAATACAACTATGCAACTACATGAATACTATGTTTATATAAAATAGCTATTTTCTGTGACGAACTATCAAAAAGGATACACGAAATTTTTTGACAGCTTATTTTTAGTGTTTGTAATTTGAAATCTGATGTTCATCAAAAACTAAAATATCATGGGAAAAGCTACGATACATTTGCCTTGAATTTAAAAACAAATCATCATGAAAAAAATCGCTTTATTACTCGTTTTTACAATGGCATTTAATGCAGGTTCTGCTCAAACAAAAAAGAAACAAATATTATTATTCGGAAGTTTCCATTTTGAGAATCCGGGACTTGACGTTGCTAAAGTAAATACGTTTAATGTCATGTCAGACAAAAGCCAGAAAGAGCTTGAAAACATCACCGATAAAATTAAAAAGTTTGGTCCCGATAAAATCTTCATTGAATGGAATTATCAAAAGCAAGCCAAATTAGATAAATTTTACGCTAAGAACACTGATAGTTTACTTAAGAGCGATTCAGATGAAATAGTACAAATAGCTTTAAGATCTGCTAAAAAATTAGGCCATAAAAAGCTATACGGAATTGATTATAATGGTGCTGATTTTCCATATGATAGTTTGGTAAAAGGAATGAAGGAAGCTGGTCAGCTTGATTTAATCAAAAGGAATGAAGAGACTATGAAGCAGTATGAAACAGATTTCAATACAAAAATTACAAAGTATTCTTTAACAGAACTTCTTTTAGACATTAATACAAAAACATCAAATGGTGACAATCTCCAGTGGTATCTTCAAACTGCCATCAAAGGTGGCAAAACTGATAATTTTGTGGGTGCTTTTTTAGTTTCAGAATGGTACAGAAGAAATCTTTATATGTATGCTTTACTTCAAAAACTAACCGAAAGTAAAGATGACAAAATAATGGTTTTATTAGGCGCCGGCCATACGGCAATGATTAGAGAATTCGTTGAGCATAATCCTGAATTTGAAATTGTTGAATTGGGTACTGTGCTTAAGTAATTTTCTAACCGCGACGAATTTAACCGCAAAGATTCTGTGTTGATTTCCAATTTTAAATCTTAATTTTTCTTAATTTTGTTTTTCAAGACAGTCATTGAGCTAGTCTCTATAGCGTGTTAAACCTTATGTGTTTTCACGCTATTTTTTTTATCGAATAATCTTTGTCATAAATTGTTTCATTTTTGAATAAGACATATATCAATTGCAATATTTTTCTTTGAATAGCCACCAAGGCTTTCATTTTAATTCCGTGTTTAGATACCAATCTTGCATATGTCTCCCTAAAATTGTCATCCCATTTTACCGCAGTAAGAGCTGGCAGATGCATTGATTTTCTTAAGGCTCTATTTCCTTTTTTAGATATTCTGGGCTTTCCTTTTACTGATGTGCCCGACTGCTTTTCTTTTACATCCATTCCTGCATAACTGGATAATTGAGATTTATTCCTGATTAGCTCAAAACCATTTGTTTCTGCCAGAACAATTACAGCTGTCAGTTCCCCAACTCCCGGTATGGTTGTTATCCTGTCTATAATTTGTCTTATATCCGGATTTTCTTTTACGATCCACTCAATATCCTCTTTAATTTCTTTCTCCTGTGAATTCAAAAAACGTATTCTTGCCTGCATTCTCTCCATGCTTCTCTGATTTGGTTCAGCTTCTGTGATTTCAGCATGTATTTGATTTTTAATAATGCTTCTTTCCTGAACAATCTGATCTCTTTCTCTGGTTAACTGCTGCAATTCCTTATAAGTAGGTTTTGGTTTGGACCACTTATCCAATTTTCGCTCTAAACCAAATTGGGCAATTGCCTGAGAACAGCTTTTGTCTGTAATGGTTTTTAATTCCAAAGTTCGCATGTAATTACTGATTTTATTAGGCAGTACAATGCTTAACTTATAATTATTGTCAGTTAAGAAATAAGCAAACTTTTGATGATATACACCCGTAGCTTCCATAACATACAGAACATCAACTTGATTGTCTGTTAATTTATTTGCCCATTCAACCAATGATTTAAAACCAGAATCACTGTTTTTGAAAACTTTATAGGCAAATAATTCTATCGAAAAATCATCTAAAAGATGTCCTAAAGTCACTACCAATTCTTTTTGAGCTACATCAATTCCTGCTACTTGTTTTACAATTTTACCCATCATTTACTTGTCTTAAATTTAATATATAAAGTGATGAATCTTCCTTCGTCTTTTCTCCTGATTGGATATTCTGGATATTAAGCACTGCTTAATTCCTTACATTCTGTTCAGACTCTAAAAGATAAAAAAGAATGAGGTAATTTCTTTGCGAGAATATGTTTCTACGAACTATTTAGACGCGAATGCACTCTCATTCTTTTTCACTTTAATAATGCAAATTTAAAAAAGTAAAAACTTCTAAATTAACTTTGCAAACATAGGAGAACGCTAAGATTTACGCAAAGTTCGCAAAGTTTTATTGATAAAGCTTTGCGAACTTTTACGTTTGTAAACATACTACAAAAATAAAATCTTGCGCTCTTTGCGGTTAAATACACTCCAAAAAAAAATCCTTCCGATAACCGGAAGGATTTTCTATATAATTGATTTCTTATTTGATTAAGAAAGTGCAGCTTTAACTTGGTCAGCAGCTTCTTGAAACTGAGTAGCTGATAAGATTGGCATACCTGAATTGTCAATTAATTCTTTTGCAATTTCAGCATTTGTTCCTTGCAAACGAACGATAATTGGCACATTGATAGCATCACCCATATTTTTGTAAGCGTCAACAACTCCTTGCGCCACACGGTCACAACGAACGATTCCACCAAAAATATTAATTAAAATAGCTTTTACGTTAGGATCTTTTAAGATAATTCTAAAAGCAGTTTCAACACGTTTTGCATCAGCAGTTCCACCAACATCTAAGAAGTTAGCAGGCTCAAAACCAGCGTATTTAATTAAATCCATAGTTGCCATTGCAAGACCTGCTCCGTTTACCATACATCCTACAGTACCGTCAAGATCTACATAGTTCAAACCTACTTCTTTAGCTTCAACTTCTATTGGATTCTCCTCACGGATATCTCTCATCTCAGCATATTTTGGCTGTCTGTATAAAGCATTATCATCGATATTTACTTTAGCATCAACAGCCATAATTTTATTATCTGAAGTTTTCAAAACCGGGTTGATTTCAAACATAGAAGCATCAGAACCAATGTAAGCATTGTATAAAGAATCGATGAATTTCACCATTTCTTTGAAAGCATTTCCAGAAAGACCTAAGTTAAAAGCAATTCTTCTTGCTTGAAAACCTTGTAATCCAACAGAAGGATCAACTTCTTCAGTAAAAATTAAATGAGGAGTGTGCTCAGCAACTTCTTCAATATCCATTCCACCTTCAGTAGAATACATAATCATGTTACGACCAGTAGCTCTATTCAATAAAACAGAAACATAAAATTCAGAAGTTTCACTTTCACCAGGATAGTAAACATCTTCTGCAACTAATATTTTGTTTACTTTTTTACCTTCTGCAGAAGTTTGAGGTGTAATCAATTGCATTCCGATGATTTGTCCAGCAATTTCTTCCACTTGTTGCAAGTTTTTTGCCAACTTAACTCCACCACCTTTTCCACGACCACCTGCGTGAATTTGTGCTTTTATTACGTGCCATCCTGTACCAGTCTCGGCAGTTAATTGTTTTGCAGCAGCCACAGCTTCGACTGCATTGTTAGCCACAATTCCGCGTTGAATGCGTACTCCGTAACTTGCTAAAATTTCTTTTCCTTGATATTCGTGTATGTTCATAATATAGAATTTGTCTGGTTCTGAATTTATTTCAGAATAAAAGTGCGACAAAAGTAGCAAAATTCAACTGAATAGTAAAATCTTTTTCAATTAAAAAATGTGTGAGATATTTATAAAACGTTTATTATTTTTCAATGCAAAGAAATAGTTAACTAAACAATTTGTTAATATTAACTCAAAACCACTAAAACGTTTGATATTTAACAAAAACTTCACTGTATTTACTAGCCTTAAGGTGATTTTTCTTAATATATTTTAAGAGCCGTTATCATTTTATCAATTCGCAATGGCTAATATAATATTATTATCAATTAAGAAGCGTTTTTCTAATATTACAATAAAAATGTAAGCCAAATTACAATTCCGATACATTATATTTAACGAAATCTTTATTTTTGTAGAAAAAATATCAAGAATGAAAGTTAAAGAACAAGGGCTTTATTTGCCTGAATTTGAACACGACAATTGTGGTGCAGGATTTATTTGTAATTTGAATGGTATTAAATCAAACGATATTATTCACAAAGCATTGGATATCTTAATAAAATTGGAACATCGTGGTGCCGTTAGTTCTGATGGAAGAACTGGAGACGGGGCTGGAATTTTATTCGATATCCCGCATGATTTTTTTAAAAAAGTATGTGACTTTGAAATCCCTGAAACACGTGAGTATGCAGTAGGAATGGTTTTTTTACCAAAAAGCAAAAACCAGGTTTCTTTTTGTATCAACGCTTTCGAATCGACTATTAAGGATCAAAACTTAAAGATCCTGGGTTGGAGAGATGTACCTGTTGAAGTAGAAAATTTAGGGCAGATTGCCGCAGAAAAAGAACCAACAGTTAAACAGGTTTTTGTTAGCAAAAACGGTCAGGATTTAACTGAAAACGAATTTAATGCAAAACTTTTTGCAGCTAGAAAAATTGCAGAACATGCCGTAAGAGGATCTAAAACCTCTGAAAGCCATATGTTTTATTTCTCTAGTTTATCGACAACTACCATAATATATAAAGGTCTATTGATGCCGGAAGACATCAGCCGTTATTATGTTGACTTAAAAGATCCAGATTTAGTGACTCGTTTGGCGTTAGTGCACCAGCGTTTCTCTACTAATACTTTCCCTTCATGGGAGTTAGCGCAGCCATTTAGATACATGTGTCATAATGGTGAAATCAATACATTACGTGGAAACGTAAGCCGTATGCGTGCTCGTGAAGAATTGATGGAAAGCAAAGTTTTTGGTAATGATATCAAAAAATTATTCCCTATTATTTTAGAAGGAAAATCAGATTCTGCTTCTATGGATATGGTGGTTGAACTTTTATTAATGACAGGTCGTTCATTGCCGGAAGCGATGATGATGGTGGTTCCTGAAGCTTGGGAAAAACACCAGACAATGTCTCCTGAAAAAAGAGCATTCTACGAATTCAACTCTTGTATCATGGAGCCTTGGGATGGTCCTGCTTCTATTCCGTTTACAGATGGTAACGTAATTGGTGCCTTACTAGACCGTAACGGATTACGTCCTTCCCGTTATACTTTAACCAAAAGCGGTTTCGTAATCATGTCATCAGAAATTGGTGTACTTGATGTTGAGCCGGAAGATGTAGTACAACACGGTCGTTTAGAACCAGGAAAAATGTTCCTTGTTGATATGAACGAAGGTCGTATTATTGAAGATGATGAAATTAAAAAAGCAATTGTAACCAAACGTCCTTATCAGGAATGGATCGATGCTAACTTGTTACAATTATCCCAAATACCTTATACCAATAATCCTACTCCTGTTGAAAAACTTGATTTTTTAACAAGACAAAAATTATTTGGTTACACTATCGAAGATTTAAAAACAATCATTAACCCTATGGGAGCTCAGGGCGCTGAAGCCATTAGCTCTATGGGTAACGATACACCATTGGCTGTATTATCAGAGCAACCACAATTGTTGTACAACTATTTCAAACAATTATTTGCTCAGGTTACCAACCCGCCTTTGGATGGTATTCGTGAAGAAATCATTACCGATATTAGTTTAGCAATTGGTGGCGATTTTAATATTTTCGAAATTGAATCTAAACAATGTAAAAAATTAAAAATCCAGAATCCTGTTATTTCTAATGAGGATTTGGATAAAATAAGAAACATTGATCACGCAGATTTCAAATCGGCTACTATTTCTACTTTATATAAAATAGAAAAAGGAGTTAACGGTTTAGAAAGAGCATTAGAAAAATGTGTTCAGGCTACTTTTAAAGCGGTTTCTGAAGGATGCAATATCATCATTTTATCAGACAGAGGCGTAAGCGAAGAATTGGCTCCAATACCAATGTTATTGGCTTGTTCTTACATTCACCACTCATTGAACATTTTACAGGTTCGTTCTAAATTCGGAATCATAATTGAATCTGCTGAACCTCGTGAACCGCATCATTTTGCTTTATTATTTGGATATGGTGCAAGTGCCATCAACCCTTACATGGTAAACGAGATCATCCACGATCAGGTAAACCAGGGATTCATTACAGGAGTAAAAGCTGATTATGCTATTGTAAATTACAACAAAGCGATTGCAAAAGGTATCCTTAAAATCATGAACAAAATTGGAATCTCTACTTTGCATTCTTACAGAGCGGCTCAAATTTTCGAGATTTTAGGTTTAAACAAAACTTTCACTAATAAATATTTCCCATTCACACCTTCAAGAATCGAAGGAATTGGTTTGATGGAAGTAGAAAAAGAAGTGAAGAAACGTTTTCAAAAAGCATTTCCAAATTCTAAAATTGCAAGTTTATTATCTTTAGAAATTGGAGGTATTTACAGATGGAGACGCGGTGGAGAAAAACACATGTTTAATCCAACTACTATTGCAAAATTACAACAGGCTGTTCGTTTAAATAGTCCTGAAAGCTATAAAGAATACTCTAATATGGTCAATGAGCAAAGCTCAAACTTAATGACTATTAGAGGTTTATTCGAATTCAACAATTTAGATCCTATTTCTATTGATGAAGTAGAGCCATGGACAGAAATTGTAAAGAAATTCAAAACGGGTGCGATGTCTTACGGATCTATCAGTAGAGAAGCGCATGAGAATTTAGCGATTGCCATGAACAGAATTGGCGGAAAAAGTAATTCTGGAGAAGGTGGAGAAGATCCAAAACGCTTCCAGAAAGAAATTAACGGAGATTCAAGAAACAGTGCGATCAAACAAGTTGCTTCGGGACGTTTTGGTGTTTCGATCAACTATTTGACAAATGCTAAAGAGATTCAGATTAAAATGGCTCAGGGTGCAAAACCTGGAGAAGGTGGACAATTACCAGGAGAAAAAGTAGTGCCTTGGATCGCTGAAACAAGAAACTCTACACCTTACGTAGGTTTGATTTCGCCTCCGCCTCACCACGATATTTACTCTATTGAGGATTTATCTCAGTTGATTTTCGACTTAAAAAACGCGAATCGTGAAGCACGTGTAAACGTAAAATTAGTTTCTGAAGTGGGAGTTGGAACTATTGCTGCAGGTGTTGCCAAAGCAAAAGCGGACGTTATCCTTATTTCAGGTTATGACGGAGGAACTGGTGCTGCACCATTAACTTCATTACAACACACTGGAATTCCGTGGGAACTTGGTTTAGCTGAAGCTCAACAAACTTTGATCTTAAATGATTTAAGAAGCCGTGTCGTTTTAGAATGTGACGGACAATTGAAAACAGGTCGTGACGTAGCAATCGCTGCATTGTTAGGAGCTGAAGAATTTGGTTTCGCTACTGCTCCGCTTGTGGCTTCCGGATGTATTATGATGAGAGCTTGTCACTTGAATACTTGTCCGGTTGGTATTGCCACTCAGGATCCTGAATTGAGAAAAAATTTCAAAGGAACTCCAGAGCATGTCATCAACTTCATGTATTTTATTGCTGAAGAATTAAGAGAAATCATGGCGCAATTAGGTTTTAGAACCTTGAAAGAAATGGTAGGTCAGTCACAAAAATTAAATGTGAACAAAGCGATCAAACATTATAAAGCAAATGGATTAGACTTGTCATCAATTCTATACAAACCGGAAAAAGCGAAAACAGAACCAAATCACAATACAACTACGCAGGATCACCAACTTGAAAATGTATTGGATTTTGATATCATTAAAGAAGCGATTCCGTCTATTTATAGAAAAGAAAAAACTAGAGTTACATTTAAAATTAAAAATACAGACCGTTCTGTAGGTGCTATTTTGAGTAATGAAATCTCAAAAATCTATGGCGCACAAGGTTTACCTGAAGACACTATTTTAGTTGATTTTGAAGGTTCTGCCGGACAAAGTTTTGGTGCTTTTGCAACAAACGGATTGTCGTTTAAAATTCACGGAAACTGTAATGATTACTTAGGAAAAGGTCTTTCTGGAGGAAAACTAATTGTAAAAGTACCTCCTACTGCAACTTTCAAACCTGAAGACAATATCATTATTGGAAACGTTGCCCTTTACGGAGCTATTACCGGAGAGGCTTATATTAATGGAATGGCCGGAGAGCGTTTTTGTGTGAGAAACTCTGGAGCAACTGCGGTTGTTGAAGGAATTGGAGATCACGGATGCGAGTACATGACCGGTGGTACTGTAATTGTTTTAGGAAAAACAGGAAGAAACTTTGCAGCTGGTATGAGCGGTGGTGTTGCTTATGTTTATGATCCTAAACAACAATTTGATGCAACATTATGCAACATGGAAATGGTTGCTTTTGATCCTATCGAACAAGAAGATGTGACGAAATTGAGAAAACTAATCAAAAATCACTCTTTGTACACCAACAGTCCATTAGCAAAAAGAATTTTAGCAGACTGGGAAAATGAACAAAACAATTTCGTAAAAGTAATGCCAACTGATTACAAAAAAGCATTACAACGAATTGCAGAAGAGAAAAAAATAGAAGAATTAATAGCTTAATAAAAATCAATTTCAAAAATCAAATTTCAATGGCAATGACAAAATACAACGTCAATAACAATTGGAATTTGGAATTTAAAGAAATTGGAATTTTAATTAAAATATCATGGGTAAAATAGGCGGATTTAAAGAATATAACAGAGCCGACGAAAGTAATTTAGCAGTTGCAGAACGTGTTTCGAACTACAACGAATTTACTATTCCGTTATCTGAAGAAAAGAAAAAAGAACAAGGTTCAAGATGTATGGATTGTGGTATTCCTTTTTGCCACAGTGCTTGTCCGTTAGGAAATTTAATTCCTGACTTCAACGACATGGTGCATCAGGAAGAATGGCAAGGTGCATTGGAGATTTTACAATCTACTAATAACTTTCCGGAATTTACAGGCCGCTTATGTCCTGCTCCATGTGAGAAATCATGTGTATTAGGAATCATCAAAGAACCGGTTGCGATCGAAAACATCGAGAAAAATATCATCGAAAGAGGTTTTGATGAAGGATGGATCAAACCACAGCCACCAAAAACAAGAACAGGAAAAACGGTTGCCGTTATCGGTTCAGGTCCTGCAGGTTTAGCAGCGGCTCAACAATTAAACAGAGCAGGTCATACTGTTACTGTTTTTGAAAGAGACAATGCTATTGGAGGTTTATTACGTTACGGAATTCCGAATTTCAAATTAGAAAAAGGAATTATCGACAGACGTGTATTAATCCTTGAAGCGGAAGGAATCACTTTCAAAACGAACGTAAATGTTGGAGTGAACTTTAGCGTTGAAGAACTAAATGCTTTTGATTCTATCGTATTATGCGGAGGAGCAACGGAAAGAAGAAGTTTGCCAACGAAAGGAATAGAAAGCAAAGGCGTTGTTCAGGCAATGGATTTCTTGACTCAGCAAACTAAAGTTTTATACGGAGAGTCAATTCCGGATCAGGTGAAAGCTACAGGAAAAGATGTAATCGTAATTGGTGGTGGTGATACAGGTTCTGACTGCGTTGGAACATCAAACAGACACGGTGCAAAATCAGTAACTAACTTTGAGATTTTACCAAAACCTCCGGTTGGAAGAAGCGAATCAACGCCTTGGCCTTTCTGGCCGTTGCAGTTGAAAACGTCATCTTCTCACGAAGAAGGTTGCGACAGAAACTGGCTGATTAATACTAAAGAATTTATTTCTAATAGCAACGGAGAATTAACCGGATTAAAAACAGTTGAAGTACAATGGAAAATGACTCCGGGTCAGCGTCCTGAATTGATCGAAAAAGAAGGTTCAGAGAAAATCTGGCCTTGCGATTTGGCTTTATTGGCTTTAGGATTTACAGGTCCTGAGAAAACTTTAAGCGAGCAATTAGGTCTTGAAGTGGATATGAGAAGTAACTATAAAGCAAAAAATTATCAAACGAATGTACCGCACATTTTCACTGCTGGTGATATGCGCAGAGGACAGTCGTTAATTGTATGGGCTATTTCAGAAGGTCGCGAAGCAGCAAGAGAAGTAGATTTGTTCTTAATGGGCTCTACCAACTTGCCAACCAAAGGAAACGGAGATTTACCAAGTCTTTAAACCTTATAACACACAACTAACAAAAGCCTCTGAATAATTCAGAGGCTTTTTTTTGCCACAGATTTCACAGATTAAAAGGATTTTTTGTTTGCCGCTAAATACACTAATTTCCACTAATTTCTTTTTTTGCTCGTTTCTAAAATTAAACATAGCCCGTGGTTTCAATCACGGAGACACAATAGATGATTACGCAATTACCAACGTTTGCCGTAATTGAAATCACCTGCTATGTTTTGAGCCTTTTGCTAAAAATCCAAAATTAAAAAATCCAATTTTCAGACATAGCGAGGTTTCAACCACGGAAACAAAATATATGGTTACGTCTAATCACAACGTCTCCCCGTGATTGAAACCACGGGCTATGTTTTATGCATTTAGCGGAAATCCAAAATAAAAATTCGTGAAAATTCGTGACTTGAGCGATAGCGACAGGCGAAGCAAATTCGTGCAAGAAAAAATAAAAAAATCTGCGCTAATCCTTTAATCTGTGGCAAAAACTTACTACCTTAGAATCTTAGCTCCTTAGAACCTTAAAAGAATTTATAAAAATTCGAAATAAAGCACTTTTTGTTCAAAAACAAACAATTTGTTACAATTTGTTATTTTTCTGCAAAAAATTTGTCGTTACTCAAAAGTGTAATAACTTTGCCCAAAATAGTTTATAAAAATGCAAGCAAAAGATTTACTGCAGTTAGCAGACCAATTTGGAAGTCCATTATATGTTTATGATGCCGAAAAAATCCAATCACAGTACAACAGGTTAACTAAAGCTTTCTCTAAGGTAGAAAACTTGAGAGTTAATTACGCCATGAAGGCATTGTCAAACGTTGCGATTCTTCAGTTATTAAAGAACATGGGGTCTGGCTTAGATACTGTATCTATTCAGGAAGTTTTATTAGGACTTCATGCTGGCTATGATCCTGACAAAATTTTCTTTACACCAAACGGAGTTTCTCTTGAAGAAATCGAAGAGGTTGCCGCAATGGGTGTACAAATCAATATTGACAACTTATCTATTCTGGAGCAATTCGGAACAAAATATCCACAAATTCCGGTATGTATTCGTATCAATCCGCACGTAATGGCGGGAGGAAATGCTAATATTTCGGTAGGACATATCGATAGTAAATTCGGAATCTCGGTACATCAAATACCGCACATTTTGCGAATTGTAGAAAATACAAAAATGAGCATCGTGGGAATTCACATGCACACAGGATCTGATATTTTAGATATCGAAGTATTCTTGTATGCTGCCGAAATCTTGTTTGATACGGCAAAACACTTCAAAGATCTTGAATTTTTAGATTTCGGAAGCGGATTTAAAGTGCCTTACAAAAAAGACGATATCGAAACTGATATTGAAGAATTAGGTAAAAAATTATCAAAAAGATTCAATGCTTTCTGTGCAGAATATGGCAGAGATTTAACTTTGATTTTCGAACCAGGAAAATTTTTGGTGAGCGAAGCAGGTCATTTCTTAGTAAAAGTAAACGTAGTAAAACAAACAACTTCAACAGTTTTTGCCGGAGTTGACAGTGGTTTCAACCACTTAATTCGTCCAATGTTGTACGGATCTTCACACCATATCGAAAACATCTCAAACCCTAAAGGAAAAGAGCGTTTTTACTCTGTGGTAGGATACATTTGCGAAACCGATACTTTTGCTAATAACCGCAGAATTTCGGAAATTACTGAAGGTGATATTTTAGCTTTCAGAAACGCCGGAGCTTACTGTTTCTCCATGTCTTCAAACTACAATTCAAGATACAAACCAGCAGAAGTTTTATGGAAAGACGGAAAAGGAATCTTAATTCGTCAACACGAAACTTTCGAAGATTTGCTTAAAAATCAAATTCCGTTGCCACAAGAAATTGCAGCAACAGTTTAAAATAAAAAAAAAGAGAATATCTATTGAATCCCGTTTCTTAATTGAGGCGGGATTTTTTTATTGTAGATTTTAGATTGCAGATTTTAGATTTTGAACCCTGTTGTCTGAGCGAAGTCGAAGCCCACGCAAAATAGCCTTACTGTTTGTCATTCTGAGGAACGAAGAATCTCCACAAGTAACTCCACAAAGACTGGACTTTGGAATTTCATTTTTTGGGCATCTCCCTTCGGGCCGGGCTTTCGGCTATATCTTTTGTTCCGTTTCACTTCACAAAAGGATACCGCCTCTATCCCTGATGCAAAATTGGTTTAATAAGAATTCACCCAAAGTAACCACAGACTTTCTCATAAAACAACAAAATTATGGATACTGAGACTTGAAATATAAATTTTACAAAAGTACAAGTTTTCAACTTTGTGCATTTTTTATGAACGAAAACGTCGCTCGTGAACATAATCCTGTCAAATAATAAAATTAAACAACTTGCAGTTATAGGCTAGACGCATGAGTGTGCGAAACTTTTAAAAATGGGCTGAAAGCCCTAAAAAGCAATAGCGTAGTGCAGCGCACTATGAATTAAATTAAAAGTGGGAATTGCCCTGAAAGGGCAAAAGAAAGTTAGAATAAAGATTTAAAGAAAAAGAGTTTTTTTTTAGAGAATATCATGCAAAATATGGTAAACGTGCTTTTTGAAATTATGCTTTCGCCCTTACAGGGCTTAAAATTATAATCGTTTTTCCCTCATAGTGCTTCGCACCATGCTATTGCTAAGGCTCTTTCAGAGCAACAAGGTTTGAGCACTTATAGCGAGACGCTCGCGGTAGCATGCTAATATTTTTTTCTCAACAAAAAATCCAAACTCAAATAAAAAAACTATTTTAGCTCGACAAACCTAACCTCAAAAACCAATGAAAATTACGATTCCCCTATCGCTATTATTCCTTTTACTTACTACCAATATATTCAGCCAAACTATTGCTGATTTAAAACTAAAACAAAAAGAAATTCCCAAAGGTTATACCTTAAATGATGGTAATATTTGTATTACACCTCAAGCCTGCACTTTCTATAATGATATCGAAACTTACAGCAACCTTGTTGGAACCTTAAAAAGTAAATCGATTCAAAGTTTTAAAAATAAAACAGATCGTGGATCTATCATGTACTTTGAATTCGAACACACTTTCAAAGGCGATAGATTTCTGCAAGGATTACTTTGGGGAAAAGAGGGTCAGCCAACAGATGAACATCCGGAAGAATATTTAGCAAAAGGGAAGTTTTTAATTATTTGGAGTTTTCGTCCAGACAGCACTTTAAAGGAAAAATCTGAAACTAAGATAGAAGGAATTTTAAAGTAAGCAAATATGACACAGCAAATGGAACAAGAAAAAATTGCTACAAAACCAAATCTTAGAAAAAGAATATTTGCAGGATTAATTGACTATTCTTTAATGTTTGGAATGTCTGTGGTTATGTTTATCTATTTTGGAGAAGAAACTTCAACGGGATACAAACTAGAGGGATTTCCGGCATTAACAACGTCACTAATTTGGTGTTTTTATATGATTGGATTTGAATTAAAATTTGGAGGTACTCTTGGTAATCTTGTGTTTGATTTACAAGTTGTTTCGATACGGGATAACAGTACTTCAAGTTTAACTGTTGGACAATCCTTTAAAAGACATTTGGTAGATTTATTAGACATCTGGTTTTTTGGACTACTGGGAATATTATTGATAAAAAACACAAAATATAATCAAAGACTTGGAGATTTGTGGGCAAAAACAATTGTAATCGATTCAACAGATAGTCAGCAATTTTATAAGCGCTTTATTTAAACTTCGCAGCAACACAATACACAAAAAACGTTTTTTAAATCTACCTTAATTACAGCTTCATTTTTAATTCGTAATTTCGCCAAAGCAAAATAAATTTCAAATGAAACCACAAATAAGAATTCTAATTTATTCGATCCTATTTTTTTTATACCTTTCTACAACTTCACCTTTACTTTCGCTAGGAGAATTATTAAAAACAGATCCCTACATTACTTTAGGCTGTGGTTTTGCCGTTTTAAATCTCATTTACACTTTCTTCGCTCTCAAGTGGACACATTTATTGAATATCATTTGTTCTATCGCAATTGCAGCAGCATCTTTATTTTTAGCGGTACAATTTGCCAATTTACATTTGCTGGCAAAATACGATCCGTATTTGGTAAAGACAGCAATATTTACCAATGCTGTTTTATCAATATTATTTTGGGAAATTGTTTATCAGGTAAAAAGTAGAAAATCATAAGACATACCAAATGTTAGACGCACTGCTGTGTGTGTCTACGATTAAAATTGGCGTATAATTTATCATTACATTGTCAATTTCAATCTATAAAAATGTACTACAGCACATCCCCGAGCCTCTCTTAATTTTAAATTTCATAAATTTATATAGTTTTACTCTAAAATGAATCTTATGAAAACTAATAAAATATGGGCCAATTTAGGCGTAGAAGATCTGCAACGAACAACAAAATTTTATAGCGAATTAGGTTTTAAACCCAACGGAACAAATACAGAACTAACCAGTTTTATGTTTGGCGAGGATGATTTTATCATTCATTTTTTTATCAAAGAGCGATTTAAATGGGCGGTCAATGATGAGGTAGCCGATTTGAAACTAGGAAGTGAAATTATATTTTCTCTCTCGGCCGAAAGTGTAGACGAAGTACATCAATGGCTGTTGGCTGTTAAAAATGCCGGTGGAAGAATATTTGCTGAACCTCAAAGTTTTGAAAAAGGATATTTCTTTGGTTTTGCTGATCCGGATGGGCATAAATTTAATGTTTTGTATTGGCCACAGTAAATCACAAAGCCTTCTTTAAATAAAAACAGAATATGTATCCATGAAAAAATATCTATTTGCCTTTATACTTTGTTCTCAATTTTCGTTTTCACAAAGTACAGATCACTTAAATACTGTTTTGAAACAGCTTAAAATTAAAAAAAGCGAAATGCATCAGGAACTTTTTACTCAAAAAATCTTGCCGTATGATAAAAGCAAAAGCGTCTTAGTGATTCCTAAGTATAATATAAACGAGCAGGATAATGAAGGTCATGATTATTTTGTGTTGGATGCTTATATCATTGTGATCGATAATGCGACAGGAAAAATAATCTCTCAATTTATTGAACCCAATGCATGGACATCTGATGCATTAGTGTTAAGCAGTATTTCGATAGATACCGGATTATATCATCTTAATACAACTACCAGAGCGTTTGGTATTAGAGTATCTTATAACGGCAGCAGCAGGCCTAATCCTTTTAGTGAAACTCACTTATCATTATACATTATAGACAAAAATTCTTTGAAACCGGTACTTAAAAATTATTCTATTTCGCGATCTGGCGGAGAATGGGATACCAATTGCGCAGGAGAATTTGAAGATCGCAATTCGGTTTTTGATATAAGCAAAGCGCAAATCCATAATTATAATACTATTGTGGTAAAAACTACCATTGTAAAAAGTATAAGCACTCCTACAATTGATGATTGTGTCTCTAAGGAAACCACTAAGAAGGAGACATCAAAATTAATTTTTAATGGAAAAGAATATAAATAAATATGAGGCTCTGGAAAAATTCCATTATTTTAAAAATGAATATTGCGAACCTCAATTAACCCCTATTGACAAACCTGAGATAAAGGCTTTGAGTGATGATTATTGTGCTACGCTTTGGACTGAATATGTTTCGGAAAATAAAAAACATTTGATGCTTATCAATCATCCGGAAGAATGGAAAATAAAAAATGAGGTTAAAAAAGAATACAATTGGCAAAACGATTGGAATGAATCTCATATTGACGCATTCGACAAAAACGTAAAAAATCTTATGGACTGGAAAGAAGATGATTCAATTATCTTCTTTTGGAATAAATCTTCGGGAATAGAAACTAAATGGCGCTTAATTTGCAAATACTGGATTTCGTTTTTATATGAAGATGAGGCCACTATTATCATCAATACTGAAAGTAAAAAAGTGATTATTTTAAGTACAAACGGAAATTTATCAATTGCTGATCGTATATAAATAATGGAAACTGCATCATTGCTATGGAAATCAACTTGGGATATTTTACTCATTATTATAGGATTAGTATTATTATTTATCGCTTTTAGAACTTTACTAAAAGAAGATAAAATTATAAAAAACGGCATAAAAACAACAGCAACAGTTATCGGTTTTAGCACTGAAAAGTCTTTATCAGAAAATGAAACATCTCTCAAAATACCACTTTTTATATTTTATGATAGCTCAAATAAACAGATAAATATAAAAGGAAAAAGCAACTCTATTTGCACGATGTGCGAAACAACGCCGATTTACTACAATCCAACAAAACCTGAAACTGAATATTATTTGCCTAAAAAAGATTTTTTAGTGAAATTTTTATTCTTTTTTATTGGTTTATTTTTCCTCTGTTTAGGTATCTATTATTTACGTACGCATAATATGGAATTCGATAGCTTTTATAATGAGATAGAAAAAAATTTATCATTGGTTTTTTCTGAAAAGGTTTTCGACTAATGAAAACTAAACGTTTAATCTAGCCCCGATAGAGCCGGTATCCTCGCATCCCGATGGCTATCGGGATAAGAGATAAAGGCGAAAGCGGGACGGGTGGTTTTTATGAAAACTGAAAATTATGCTCCTGAAAATTAATCAAAAAAAGGCATAGTTGTTGAATGTTAAAAAAGATATATTTACACCTTCAAAAAAATACTATGCAAAAAATTACTTTACTGCTTTCTATATTATTTTTAGCACTTTCGTCATGTGGTGTAAAAACTACTCAGTCCTTATTAAGCGACGGAAATTATGATGCTGCAATAGATCGCGCAGTTGATGCCCTAAAAACCAAAAAGGACTCGAAAGGAAAACAAGATTATGTGTTTTTGCTCGAAGAAGCTTTTGCAAAAGCAAAGGACCGGGATTTGCGCAATCTTGATTTGATGATAAAAGAAGCTACTCCAGCTAACGCAGAACGAGTTTACAATACTTATTTGCAATTGAATAATCGTCAGGAAAAAATTAGACCGTTACTACCTTTGCCTTTACTAAAACAGGGAAAAAGTGCTTCGTTTGTATTTGATAATTATTCAGATAAGATTGTGAGCAGCAAAATTGCGCTTACGAAATATTTGTACGAAAGTGCTTCGGCGCTTTTAAAATCAAAAAACAAACTGGATTTTAGAAAAGCATATGATGATTTTTTGTATTTGGAAAGCCTGAGTCCAAATTATAAAAACACCAGAAAATTGATGGAGGATGCACAGTTTAAAGGAACTGATTTTGTGGATGTTTACGCCAAAAACGAGACCAATATGGTGATTCCGAAAGTGCTTCAGGATGATTTACTGGATTTTAAAACCTACGGATTAAATGATAAATGGACGGTTTACCACAACTTAAGACAAAAAAACGTTACGTATGATTATAGCCTTGTGATCAATTTCAGACAAATTAATATTTCGCCGGAACAAATTAAGGAAAAGGAATTCATAAAAGAAAGACAGGTAAAAGATGGGGTAAAAACACTATTAGACAGCAGAGGAAGACCTGTAAAAGATAGTTTGGGCAAAGAAATAAAAGTAGATAACTACAGAATGCTTCGTGCGAATGTGTATGAGTTTAGACAATTTAAATCTTGTCAGATAATGGCACAAGTAGACTATATAGATGTGAAAACAAATCAGTTACTAGAATCTTTTCCGGTGACGAGCGAATTTATTTTTGAGAATATTTATTCGACTTACAAAGGAGACAGAAGTGCTTGCGAGGAGAATTATATGTCATATTTTAATAAACGCGCGGTGCCATTCCCAAACAATGAGCAAATGGTTTTTGATACGGGAGAAGATTTAAAAGCGAGACTTAAAAATATTATTGTCAGTAATAAATTTAGGGGATAAAATCATTATCCGAAATTTCGATATGAATTTTAGAATATTTTCGGCATGCTAAAAAATAAAAATATAAGCTTAGTTATGAAAAAAATAAAACTGATTGCGCTATCCCTCCTGGTCTTTTCTTTGAGTAGTTGTTTTTCAGAATCAAAACCAAAACAAGTTGTTCCTTCACCAGAAGTTGTGGATGAATTTTATGATGCTGTTTTTGCAAATAATACTCAAAAAGCACTAAAAATGATTGGTGCAAAATTCCCTGCCAACTATGAACCAAAGAATAAAATAGCACCTCTTCAGGCAGCCATCTGGCAAAATAATCTCGCGGTGGTTAAGGCTCTTGTAGAAGGCGGAGCGGTTATTAACAAACCTAAAAGCGACGAATCGTATGTTGAAACTGCGGCTGATAAAGGAACTTTGGAAATCTTGAAATACCTAATACAAAAAGGAGGAAATCTAAGCAACTCTGATGCTTTTAACACGGCCGGTTTTGGTAATTTTTACGACTGTGCAAAACTGCTTTTATTAAAAGGTGCCAATCAGGAAAAAGGAGGTATTCGAGGAAAATTTCATGTATTTGAAGAAGCTGTAAGAAGGTCTGATTATGAGGTTTTGAATGCTTTAAAATTCAATAAAGGCGATATAGATTATCATAATTACGACGGAGAAACGGCAATGATAATTGCTGTAAAAAAGAATAATCTGGAAATGTTGAAATACCTTTTGAAAAAAGGTGCAGATAAAAACAAACCTGAAACTTTTGATGCCGGAGATGACATTTCGTACGGAGAAAAACCAATTCAAATTGCAACAAAAATGAAATTTACAGAGATTGTTAGACTGCTGAAATAAGTTTTTCTTTAGATTCCCTTCTTTAAAAATACTATTCCATTCAAAAAAGAAACAAATCATGAAATTTAGAATTTTGATCTTTATTGCGGTTCTTTTCATTTCCTGCAAAAAAGAAGAGAAACAACAAACAGCAATAAAAACTGTAAAAACGGATAGTATAAAAAAGCCCGCTGAAAGTGTAAATAATACTGACACCATTGTTATTTCGACAAAGCATAAAGTAAATAAAATTACCTGTGATCTTGACGGAGATAATATCAATGAAACTGTCGAAATTGTACGAAGTACAAATAGCAGAAAAAGCGGTTTAAGAATAACATTTGGTAACAGTAAAAAAACCGATTATTTAGGATTAGGAAATAATGTTCTGCAACAGGGTTTTGATGAAATTGACTGGGCAGGAATATTCGAAAAAGCGCCTAAAATTGAGGTTTATTGGAATAACGTAAGTGACGATGGCGAAATAATGGGCGACGAAGAAATCAAGGAAGAAGATAAAATAAAACTCCCGAATGACGGAATATTTATTCATGCCGAAGAAAGCTGCGGAGGCGGCGTGATTTATATGAAAGACGGGAAATACGAATGGATTCAGCAGGAATAAATCATTTTTAAAAAACTTTTCTATGAAAAATATTGTCTTTTTATGCCTCTTACTTATTTCTTTTTCCAGCTGTAAATCAGATCAAAAAGAGCCTTTAAAAGAAGCTGAAACCTCATCATTAAAAGAAGAAGTTAAAGATTATTCTTTAGTAGTCAACAAAATTGATTCTACTCAGTTTCCGGCTTCTATAAAATACGAAGGTTTTATTAAAAATGCTGTTAGATGGAAAGATAAATCCGGTGATAATATTGTAATTACAACCGAAACCGGAATCTACAGAAATGAAAAACTGAAACATGAATTTGAAGATAGCAGTGATGCTGAATTATATGCCTATCATTTTATACTATCAAATGATAAAGCAACGCAAACTTGGAGAGTGAAGGATTTTATTGCCGATTGTCCGGTTGACATTACTGCTTCTTTTGTTAAAAATACTTTTAAAATCACGGACTTAAATAAAAACGGCATTGCTGAAGTATGGCTCATGTATAAAACCGTTTGCCATGGTGATGTGAGTCCGTCTAACATGAAAATAATCATGTACGAAGGAAATAATAAATATGCCATGCGCGGAGAAAACAAAGTTCAGGTTGGTAGTGATGTACACGATAAGTCATCCTTTATTGGCGGTGAATATAAATTGGATGTCAACTTTAAAAATGGCCCGAAAGTATTCAAAGAATATGCTCAAAATTTGTGGAAAGAAAATCTCATGGAAAAATGGGATAACTAAAATATATTGGGTAAGTCCTGACACACAAAATCCGAATCGCTACTCGCTTTTTCATTCGATTATTTTAAAATTTCAAATACTATTAAAGACGCAGCATTGCGTCTTTTTTTTGTTTCGACCAATCTATTTCAAAAAAAACAAAAAAATATCACTCAAAATCAATATATTATGTATATTTGCAACTGATTGGTTGCTAATTAAAACACATCAAAAAATGAAACGAGATATTTTTCAGGCTATTGCTGACCCAACCCGCAGGGCTATTTTAGTATTGGTGGCTACAAATGCACTAACACCCAACGCGATTGCAGAGCAATTTAATACCACAAGACAGGCCGTTTCTAAACACATCAAAATCCTTAATGAATGCGACTTATTAGCCGAGAAAAAAATAGGCCGTGAGATATATTATCAACTCAAAATTGACAAAATGAAAGAAGTTGACAAATGGCTCGAACAGTTTAAAGCAATTTGGGAAAATCGTTTCAGTCAGCTCGATCAGGTATTAATGAATTTAAAATCTAAAGAAAATGAAATCTAATCTTTTAATGAATTTTTCCGTGAATAAAGAGACTATCACGGTAAATATAAAACGGGAGTTCAATGCATCGCTTGCCAATGTTTGGTCGGCATGGACAGAAGCTGAAATTTTAGATCAATGGTGGGCTCCTGCCCCATTTACATCTAAAACAAAACGTATGGATTTTACAGAAGGCGGACATAGATTGTACGCCATGGTTGGGCCAGAAAATCAGGAACGATGGGGTATTCTAGATTATACTTCGATTTCTCCAAAAACCAATTTTAAATACGCTTCTACCTTTTGTGATGCTGAAGGCAATCCGGATTCAATTTTTGGAAGTTCTTATTGGAGTGTCAATTTCTCTGAGCAAGGAGATTCCGTAATTGTTGATATTGAAATCAAACGAGATAGCTTATCTGATTTAGAAAAAATAATCGAAATGGGCTTTAAAGAAGGCTTTACAAGCACTTTGGAAACTTTGGATAAAATCCTTGAAGCACAAAAGTAAACAGTGCAATAAGCCAGGTAAAATAGTAATGAATTTAAAATCTTAAGAAAATGAAATCTAACTTATTAATGAATTTTACTGTAAACAAAGAAACCAGTACGGTAAATGTAAAACGTGAGTTCAATGCATCACTTGCCAACGTTTGGTCGGCTTGGACAGAACCTGAAATTTTAGATCAATGGTGGGCTCCTGCTCCATGGAAATCAAAAACAAAAAGAATGGAATTTAAAGAAGGCGGACAAAGGCTTTACGCAATGATTGGCCCTAAAGGCGAAGAACATTGGGCTTTGGCTGATTTTACTTCGATAACTCCAAAAACAAATTTTAAATATTTGGATGCTTTTAGTGACAATGAAGGAAATTTAAATACAGATTTTCCACGCTCTGCCTGGGATGTAAATTTTTCAGAACAAGGCAATTCAACAATTGTAGACATCGCTATTCAACACGAAAACTTATCCGATTTAGAGAAGATTATCGAAATGGGGTTCAAAGAAGGCTTCACTATTGCCATGGAAGGTTTGGACAAAATTTTTGCTTCGAAAGCTTAATCTTTATTTTGTATTTATGAAATCCCTTTTCGATTGAAACGGGATTTTTTATTCAGGCTATTAAAGTTGTATTCTGATTAAAACTCAGTAAAATCAATCATTTTAGATAATCCTAAATTTAATTTGTATTTTCGTGTAACAGAAATATTCTATCAAACTGCGAGGCTCGCAAACTGCAAAATATTTACCCTTTGAAAAAATAATATGATCAACATACAAACGCTTTATCAAAAAGCAATAAAATTTGCAGCAAAAAGACACGCAGATATCAATCAATTAATTCCGGGAACTAACTTACCATATGTTGTTCATTTAAGCAATGTAGCTATGGAAATTTTGATTGCTTCACAAAACACAAAAGAGTTTAATACTGAATTTGCTGTTCAGGTGGCATTACTTCATGATATTTTAGAAGATACCAATGTCACATTTGATGAACTTTCTCAAGAATTTAGTCCAGAAATTGCTCAGGCTGTTTTAGCATTGACAAAGAATACCACAATTCCAAAAGAAGACAGAATGAGCGATAGTCTACATCGTATCAAACAACTAACAAAAGAAGTTTGGGCTGTAAAACTGGCGGACAGAATAACAAATCTACAAACTCCACCACAACTTTGGAGCATAGAAAAAATTAGTGAATATCAAAAAGAAGCGATTCAGATAGGTGATGCTTTAAAAGGCAGTAACGATTTTTTAGAAAAAAGACTTCAGGAAAAAATTGTCGATTATTTAGAATACTGCGTTAGCTCTCATAACTAAAATTAGACAATCAATAAATAAAGAAATAGGAGCTGTCACCACTGCTTAAACAATATTTTAAGTCTATTATGAGAAATCATGTTAGCTGTAAAACACCATAAAATGAATAAAATTATTGCCATTACTTTTCTCCTTTTTTCCTCAACAATATCATTTAGTCAAACCAATAAATCTAAAGCAACAGATACCAGTAAGCCTTTTGTATTAGGTGTTATAGATGAGATAGAATCGAAAGAACTTGGAGAAAAAAGAATCCTGAACATTTATCTTCCTGAAGGTTATAAAGCTGATGATTCAACTAAATATCCTGTAATTTATTTATTAGATGGCTCGGCCGATGAAGATTTTATTCATATTGCTGGTTTGGTACAATTTAATAGTTTCGAATGGGTCAATCAGGTTCCGAAATCAATTGTGGTGGGAATTGCAACGGTTGACAGAAGGAGAGATTTCACCTTTCCAACCGCTATAGAAAAAGATCAAAAACGTTTTGCAACTTCCGGACATTCTGATAAGTTCATTGCTTTTATCGAAAAAGAATTACAGCCTTTTATAGATAAAAAATACAAAACAAACGATTCTAAAACTATCATAGGACAATCTTTAGGGGGATTATTGGAAACCGAAATTTTATTAAAGAAGCCGACACTTTTTAATAAGTACGTTATTGTTAGCCCAAGTATTTGGTGGAATAATGGGTCTATTTTGAATCAGGATAGTGTTATTTTTCAGGAAAATTTCAATCAAAACACTGAAATTTATATCGCGGTAGGCAAAGAGGGCCTTACCCCTACCGAAATTCCACGAGTGATGGAAGTAGATGCTAACTTAATAAGTGAAAAAATTAAGGCATCAAAAAGTAAAAATATAAAAGTTTATTTTGATTATTTCCCTCTCGAAAATCATGGCACTATTTTGCATCCCGCAGTTTCAAATTCTTTCAAATTCTTTTATCCAATAAAAGACAAAGAGTAAAAAGTATTTTTAAGATTTATCAAAAGATAAAATTTATAAGAATGAAAATTATACAAGAAAACAAACTAGACAATCCAGTTTGGAATTCACTTTCAGAAACTCATGGAGGTTCTGTTTTGGATTACGGAAACACCAAATTTTACAATCCTGATTATTGTCCTTTTGGAGGTTTTATAAATCCCGAAAGTACTTTAGATGCATCAGATCAATATTCGACATTAGCAGAAAATTTCTTTATTGTTGGAGAAAAACCTGAAATATCGAAATCATTAAAAATTGTAAAAGAATTAGTTTGCCTGCAAATGATTATTTACAATAAAATAGAAGTATCAATAACTGAAGACATTGTAAAACTTACCGAAGAACATAATGACAAATTGGTGCATTTGGTGAACTTAGTGCAACCGGGATATTTTAAAAACAAAACAGCTTCATTAGGTAATTATTACGGAATTTTTAAGGAAGATCAATTGGTTGCTATTACAGGCGAGCGAATGAAAATGAATGATTTTACAGAAGTCAGCGCTATTATTACCCATCCTGACCATATTGGAAAAGGCTACGCAAAACAATTAATTGCTCATTGCGTGAATAACATTTTCAGCGAAAATAAAATTCCGTATTTACACGTAGTCGAAAGTAATATTGGAGCAATTGGGCTATATGAAAAGTTAGGTTTTGTAACAAGAAGGAAAATGAGTTTTTGGAATATCTCTAAAAATCAATAGAGAGATAGAATTAATAAAAAGGAGCAGAAATTTCTACAATAAATTTTCTGCTCCTTTTTTTATTTTACCCATTTGTGTAAGTGTGAACACTTTGTGCCGAAGATGGCATATAATTCACCCCAAACCAGCAAAGCAACAATACCACAAACGCCAGCGCCAAGGTTATCAAAACTGGTTTAACACTATCCGGATAACGGTAATGCATGTGTATGTAAATTAAATAGCCTAACCAGGTAAGCATTGCCCATGTTTCTTTTGGGTCCCAGGTCCAGTAATGTCCCCAGGCTTCTTTTGCCCATAAAGCTCCAAACAATAAACCTAACGAAAGAAAACCAAAACCTACATAAACTAAATTATTGGCCAAATGAAGAATATTGCTTTTATACTTGCCCCTATAAAATTCGAATAATCCGTAACACGCCACAATTGATGATGCCGCGAGTAAGGCATACGAAAATATGTACACTAAAACATGAGGCACAAACCAAACACTTTGCAAAGCCGGCATTAAGGCTTTGTTATACGTATCCGGATTAAAGTAATTGATGGTTAGAAATACGGTTGCCATTACTAAGCTATAATTGAGCAGCCATTTATATTGCCACCTGATATAAGTTATTATTCCAATAACAGGTAAAAAGACAGCATACCAAAGTCTTGTTTCGCCCAGAGTACGCATGGGCGGACGTCCTAAATTTTGCCATAGGTTATACGTAAACACCACCATAGACAAACCTCCCAATACTGCGAAAAGTAGAATAAGTAACATTTTATTGCGCTTCAGTTTTATAACCTGAAGCAGCATGCAAATTAGCCAGCAAATAATGGCGATAAAAGCATAATGAGAAAAATAGATCCAGTAATTCATTTAAAAAATCTTTATTTATATATAATTCAAACATCAATTCATACTCATAATCGAGCTAAATCACAGTTCCTCTTCCTTTAAATATCAAATAAGCCGCCCCAATAATCATCATAAAAATACCGGAATAGACAACGGGCAACCAAGGATCACGTACCAATTCTACGACACTTAATCTAGACCATTTTCCAAACTTTTCGTCATAACTTAACTGGTATACTTTCCATCCTCCAACTTTATAAGGTTTGTTGACTTCGATTACAGTTTTGTCGTTTTTACCATCTTTTACATATACATTTACATGCGAACTGTATTTTTTGGCCTCTGGCTGCAACATTACAATGGCCTCTTTATCATTCAATTGCAAATAAGAATATTCGGTTGCAAAACTACCGCAACTGATCCATGCAGTAGTGTCTATCGTTGCAGATTTTACTTCGACCAGAGCTGCCGGCGTTGCACCTTCTTCATTAACGGGAAAATAACCGTTTCCTGTAAACTTGCTGTCTTCAATATAATTAACAATCTTAATTTTATAACCTTTGTAATCGTAGCTATCTCCTTTGCTAATCATTCGTAGCGCATTGACTCCTTTTGTCTCAATACTGTTGTTTGTAATATCAGCTAAAGCCAATTTTGGAGTAAAGGTTTCCATATCAAAACTGGTAAGTTCAAAAGCAATTGGCATTGGTACCATTACACCTTCTTCATTTTCGGCTCCCCACACCAATTGATTTTCGTACAATTTCATCGTGTACCGCTGTAAATCGCCACTTCCCAGAATACCGGCAGTCATTGCTATAAAAAGTCCTAAGTGATTTAGTATAAAACCCCAATTTTTCCATTGCCATGGTGTCATTCTATTAAGAGTTGCAAGACCCAGCGTAGTAAGAAAATACAATTGGGCTATAATAAACGGCCAGCTTGTTAGTACAAAAGAAAAACCAAATACATCTGGTTTTACGCCCTCAACAAAATTTTGTTGAGGAAGCGTTCCCATAATAATTGCCTGTATCAAAACTAAAACAATAGCACTTACAGATGCAGGAACAGATCTTAGCCATTTTACCCACGGATGCGTTCTACTCGTAAAATGCAGCAAGAGCAGCATTGCTATAAACAAGGCTCCAATTATATAATTTACAGGAGCACTTACAGCTTTTATACTTGTTCTTGTAGTAATTTGTAAAAGGTATCCGGTTATCAGCAATCCAGCGGCAATTATAAAAGATTCTTTATAATCCCACGGAAATTGCCAAAGTTTCTTTTTAGCAATTTTCTGATTTTCTAAATTAACTATTCTCATTCTTATTTTGAATTTGAAACATTTAACCTGAAAAGGGTTTCATACAAATTATCAAAATTTGTACGAACCCTCTCCAAAGTGTTTTTATATTTATTAGCTGACTATAGCAATTATTTTTTCTTTGCCTGTTCCAGCCATTGCGGTAAAAGAGTTTTTTTGAATTCGGCTTTATTCGCTCTTTCTTTAGCCATATCCAGACCAATAAACTGCTGTGCTTTTGCTTTGGTTGAAATGTCCGGATATTGTACTGGTCCTGTTTGTCCTAAAGAAGCTAATACTTTACCTAAAGCAATTCTTGCCTCAGCTGCTTTATTCAAACCATTTGTAATTACTCTGGCAGTTTCTAATGGAGCATGGAATGATCCTCCGTGCGATGCTGCAGTAAAATCCCAACGCCATTGTGACTGACGAATTAACTGCAGAATATTTTTCATCTGAGCTTCTGTTGCTCCTTTATCCCATGCTAATTTTGCTTCTATATGTGCTTTTACCAATTGATCTTCAAGCTCAATACGTATTTGATAAATTTTATCCTGACGTTCGTTTACGTTTGCTATCAATGTTTTTTCTTCTTCACGGTGACAAACCTGACAAGAATTTGCTACGTTATTAAGAGGCGATTGTATTTTATGATCTGTAAATTTCTGCCCGCCTTCACTTTTATAGGGCATATGACAATCTGCACAAGAAACACCTCTTTGTCCGTGAATACCCATTTGATGAATTTCGTAATCAGGGTGCTGCGCTTTAAGGATTGGTGCTTTACTCAATGCATGTGTAAAATCTGAAAACTCAATACCATCATAGTATTTTTCCATATCCTCTACCGTCATACCATTTTTCCAAGGGAATTTTACTTTTGCAGCACCTTCTACAGATTTTTTATCAAAGTAATACTCAACATGACATTGTGCACAAACTAATGAACGCATTTCGTTATGAGTCGCTTTTGCAATATCTTTTCCCTGCTCTTTAAAAGCTTCGATTAATGCCGGGCGTGTAATTTTTAAATTCATTGTTTTAGAATCATGGCAATCTGCACATCCAATAGGGTTTACAATTTCTGGCCCTAAAGCAGCCCATGTTTGTTTGTAGAACTCATCGATACCCAATTTATCCATCATACGTGGCACATCTGGTGACTTACATACCCAACAGCTGGCAGGTTGTGGCCCGTCCTGAGGTCCTTTTGGAGCTCCTGTTCTTAAAGTATTGTAAATGTCTTCCAGTGCATAAAAATGTCCTCTTCCCTGATTATAATCTTTAGAAAAAGCATATCCTGCCCAAAGTACCACCATACGAGGATCCTCATGTAACATGTCTTTCATTTTTCCGCCTCCGTATTTACTTGAAAAAGTAGTATCTGCCGTTTCATAATAGGTTTGAAACTCTCGAGGATAATTTGCTCCCCAAACTTCATTTTTAGATTCGAACTGACCAACAGGAGCTAACACTCTATTTACAAATAAAGCTTCTGTGCGGCGTTCCATTACACTATTTACCAGTAATCCCAGCATAAATACAACTAGCATTGTAACGCCAAACATTACCCATCCTAACCACGGTTTGCGTTTTATAGTTTCTTTTAGTGGTGCCATAATTATATCTGTATTTAATTAATTTTTAGTTTTTTTATTTAGTTTGTTTTGTTTCTTTCTTTTTTTGAGTTGCTGTACTATCAGTTTGTTTTTGCAGCCATTCCGGAATTGGAGATTCTAGTAAAGGAACTCGTGCATTAGGTACAGATGACAGGCTATTTACTTTGCCGTGTGGGACTTCGCGATGACAATCCCAGCATAGTTTTCCTTCGCCATGACTTTTACTCTCAAGCGTAACTCCTGTTGTTTTTACATTTGCATTAAGATCTCCGTGACAGCGCTGACAGTTTTTTTGAACCACGTCTGTTCCTGCTTCCTTAATATGAATTACCTGAGGCTCTGCACGCCAGGTAAATACGGTTGCGTGATAAATACCGTCTTTTGCTTTAAAAAAATATTTATTAAAAACATTGTTATGGGGCACGTGACAATCATTACAAGTAGTTACACGTCCATGCGAGCTATGCTGCCAGGTAGCATAAAAGGGAGTCATTACATGGCAGTTGACACATGTTTTAGGATCGTCTGACAGATAAGAAACTGCATTGGATACATATAATAAATAAGCAAATAATCCCGTTCCTATTCCAACTGCCACTATAACAAAGGGTACCCATTTACGTGGAGGCAATAAATAATTTAAAATCTTTATCATAATATTTTTCCTTAATTTTACAATCAAAATTACAGGTGTAATTCCTACAATGAAATGACATTTATCAGATAATGAGGTTTGTGTTAAAAAAAACACAAAATGAATTGTCTGTTATTGTGCATCAATTTGTTTTTTAGTATTGAGATTGTCAAATTCACACCTAAACACTTAAACACATGATATTAAGAAATATAAAATCATTACAGTGAATAAATTAAAAGAAGAATGAAGGTGTTAATTTTTTCGCAAAAAAATCTAAAAGGATTTTCTTTACTATTTTATAATTAGAAATATTTTTAAATTTATAGGAACTGAAATAGAATACATAATCACAATTTTTTAGAGAATGACAGCTAATAAACAAACCGTAAACGAATATATGGCCGCTTTTAGAGTAAGTGATCATGAAAGAATACTTGCATGTCTTACTGAAGATGTTATTTGGGAAATGCCTGGCATCTACCAACACATTGGTAAAGAAGCGTTTGATAAGGAAATTGAGAATGATAATTTTGTTAGAAGTCCCACTATTCAGATTATAAAAGTGATAGAGGAAAATGATATTGTTATTGCAGAAGGTGCCGTACAGGGTAATATGAAAAACGGAAATATATTGGACGCTGTTTTTTGTGATGTTTTTGAAATGGAAAAAGGAAAAATTAAGAAGTTAACTTCGTATTTGATGTCGAGAAATGCGAATTTAAAATTTGAGTGATATTTTTACCAAAAAGTGCGCAAGTTTTTTATAATAGATTATACATGCAAACACGAAGCTCACCAAGCTATGGAAGAATACATTATTGTACTTTTTATTTACATAAAGGTTTGACTGGTTCTCTTATAAATGATAAACCTCTGGCCTAGCCCCGATGGAAGCGATATCCTTTTATGGCAGGGTTTGCCATAAAAGATAAAGTGGACAGCGGGACTGGAGGTTCTTATGAAAATTGATTTTTTTGCTCCTGAAAAATTAAATTCCAAAATTTTTGAAGTTCCAAATCCAAAAATCTAAAACTAACCAAGCCACCCTTCTCTATCCAGGCTTCTATATTGAATAGCTTCGGAGATGTGCTGCGAAACTACAGTTGGTGCGTTATCTAAGTCGGCTATGGTGCGGGCCACTTTTAGGATTCTGTCGTATGCTCGCGCAGAAAGATTCAAACGTTCCATAGCGGTTTTGAGTAATTCTTTTGACTGGTCGTCGAGTGCGCAATGTTCGCGAATTAGTTTACTGCTCATTTGTGCATTATAATGTATGTTTTCCAATGCTTCAAATCGCTTGGTTTGAATTTCGCGCGCGGCTGTTACTCTTTTTCTAATTTCGACGCTGCTTTCGGCTTTTCGATCATCGGCTAATTTCTCGAAAGGAACGGGAGTAACTTCTATGTGAATGTCGATTCGATCTAATAAAGGCCCGGAAATCTTGCTTAGATATCGCTGCATTTCGTGTGGCGATGAGGTATTGGGCTGGCTAGGATCATTAAAAAAGCCACTCGGACTTGGGTTCATACTCGCCACTAACATAAAAGATGACGGATAGGTCACCGTAAATTTGGCACGTGAAATGGTGACTTCGCGATCTTCAAGCGGCTGGCGCATTACTTCTAAAACATCCCGCTTGAATTCCGGCAATTCGTCAAGAAACAAAACGCCATTATGTGCCATCGAGATTTCGCCCGGTTGTGGGTAGCTTCCGCCGCCAACAAGTGCTACATTTGAAATGGTGTGATGCGGACTGCGAAACGGCCGTTGGTTCATTAATCCTACTTCTTTTAATTTTCCGGCAACGCTATGAATTTTAGTAGTTTCCAGAGCTTCGCGCAAAGTCATTGGCGGTAAAATACTGGGAACGCGCTTGGCAAGCATTGTCTTTCCTGCTCCGGGCGGACCTATTAAAATAATATTATGTCCTCCGGCTGCAGCGATTTCCATACAGCGTTTTATACTTTCCTGCCCACGGACGTCTGAGAAATCATGTTCAGGAAAATCTAAAGTCTTATAAAACTCGGCTCTTGTATCGATTACTGTTGGCTGAAGCGTGCCTTTTCCTGCAAAGAAGTCAAGTACTTCCTGCAAATTCGAAACTCCGTAGACATCAAGTCCGGCAACAATTGCGGCTTCTTTTACATTTTGAATGGGAAGAAAAAAGCCTTTATACCCTTCTTCTTTTGCTTTTATGGCAATGGGCAAAGCGCCGCGAATGGGTTGTAAACTCCCATCTAGTGAAAGTTCGCCCATGATAATATATTCTTCGATTCCGGGTGCTTTTATTTGATCTGAACCCACTAAAATTCCCATTGCAAGCGGTAAATCGTATGCAGAACCTTCTTTTCGAAGATCGGCGGGCGCCATATTGATGGTAATTCTTTTTCCCGGCAAGCTTAATCCGTTGTTTTTTAAGGCAGCCGCAATTCGAAAACTGCTTTCTTTTATGGCACTGTCCGGCAATCCAACTAAATGATAACCAATACCTTTATCCATATGCACTTCCATCGTAATGGTTGTGGCTTCTACTCCAAAAACAGCGCTTCCGTAAACTTTTACTAACATAATTAATCTTTATCAAAATGTAAAAGTATTTAATTAAGTAGAAAAAATAACTTATTTGTAAATAATTTATTACTTAATATTTTAATAAATTAAGATTTTACACTAAAAAATAATTACCATATTACTTCAATACTGTTAACTCTCTCTTATAATTCTTTATAAAGATTTTCTTTATATACTAATAAGTCGTGATAACCTTTGCTTTTTTATAATCGGCTGTACCATTCGCTTTACGTGATTTCTTGAAACTTTTTATTTTCATCTCATTAAAATCATAAGCAGCTTTTAAATCAGCAATACTTAAATCAGCAATTTTTAGAATTGTAACACCCATTTATTTCTATTTAAAGTTTACTTGTAAATGTATTGTTTATTATTCTGGAGAAATTCATTCTTTTTTGAATACAAGCGGATTAAGAAAAATTCAACCCAATTTGATTTTTAATATCCTGCACAATCTTACTCAAATCCAAACTATTCTGATGCGACCAAAGCTTACTTTCGATTTGGTTGTTTCTAATACAATTATGACATTCGATTGCTTCATGCGTATAGCCTATTCCTAAATTTGGCAAACTAAAAACGGTTTCTTTTTGTTCTTTAAAAACAGAATATCCATCAGCAATATACCATGGAGAATTGAGCTGAATATGTCCCTGAGTTCCACTTATCGTTGCTTTCATATCAGATTCTGAAATTATTGAAGCATTCAAAACTGACTGAGCGTTTTCATACTGCAAAATCATTGAAGTTTGTAAATCGATTCCGTTTTTATGATAAATAGATTTTGCTATTATTTCTTTTGGAATTCCAAGAACTATATAAGAAAGAAATAAGGGATATACGCCAATGTCGAATAACGCACCTCCTCCCAGTTTTTTATCAAACAATCGTCCTCCTTCAGCATCATTGGCATAAAAAGCAAAATCGGCTTTTACATATTTTATGTCACCAATTATCCCCTGATTTACTTTTTCGAGAATTTCTTTGACAGATGGTATAAAACGCGTCCAGAAAGCTTCCATAAAAAATTTATTATGCTTTTTTGATGCTTCGATCATTCGTTCGGCATCTTTATAAGACAGCGCAAGTGGTTTTTCGCATAAAACATGTTTACCATTTTCTAATGCTTTTATAGATAATTCGGCATGAGAATCATGTGGGGTCGCAATGTAAATAATATCAACCTCATCGTCCTGAAAAAGAGCGTCGTAAGAATCGTATGTTTTTGAGCAATTGTACTTTTTGGCAAACTCCACTGCTTTATTATGGTCTCTGGAAGCCACTGCAAATAATTCTGCATCTGGCAATAATAATAAATCGACCGCGAACTGATTTGCAATATTACCTAAGCCAATGATTCCCCACTTTATTTTATTGTCATTTTTCATATTATTCTATAAGCGCTACTTATCAATGGTTTAATTAAATTATCATCTAAATAAAGAAAAAACATTTATAAAAATAAATTTTACATAACATATATTTCATATTTTTAGCAACAAATTTGCAAATTACCTATGAAAAAAGCCCTACTCCTACTCTTTTTGAGCGTATTTTTAACAAAAACATATGCTCAGGATTATTTCCCTATTAATGAAAGTGTGCAAAACAAAAACAAAAATTACACTGTTTTTAAAAATGCCACTATTTATGTTACTCCAACTCAAAAAATCGAAAAAGGAACTTTACTTGTTCAGGATGGTAAAGTTGTTGCAGTTGGCAATAGTGTTACCATTCCTAAAAACAGTATTACGATTGATCTTGAAGGAAAAACAATTTACCCTTCGTTTATTGATATCTACACGAGTTTTGGAATTGAAAAACCAAAAAGCAATTTAGGCCGTTACCGCGATCCTATGTACGATACAAAGAGAGTGGGTTATTACTGGAACGAAAGCGTTAGACCAGAAATAAACACTTATGAAACTTTTAAATATGATCAGCCTAAAGCAGAAGAATTATTAAAAGCTGGTTTTGGAGTCGTTGGAACTCATATTCCTGACGGAATTGCTCAGGGAACCGGAATTTTGGTTGCCCTGAATAATACTGAAAACAGTAAACAAATTATTGCTAATAAGATTACCAATCACCTTGCTTTTTCGAGAAGCGCTCTAACAAATCAGGCTTATCCAAGTTCATTAATGGGTATGATGGCTTTGTTGCGCCAGATGTATTTGGATCTTGATTGGTACAAAAAAGGAAATTCTGATACTAAAGATTTATCATTAGAAGCTTTGGCAAATAATGAAAAACTAGTTCAGATTTTTACGACAGAAGATAAATTAAACAGTTTGAGAGCGGCTAAAATTGCTAAGGAGTTTGGTTTAAACTATATTCTAAAAGGAAGCGGAAATGAGTTTGAACGCATCGACGAAATCAAAAATACGAATGCTAGATTTATCATCCCGGTAAGTTTTCCGGAAGCCTATGATGTTTCAAATCCGTATTTGTCAAACCAAATCGAATTGACCGATATGCGTTTCTGGAATCAGGCACCATCAAACTTAAAAGTATTATCTGATAATGGTGTTGTTTTTGCCCTGACGACAGACAAATTAAAAAAGACCGAAGACTTTAAACCTAATTTATTAAAAGCCATTAAATATGGTTTTGATAAAACAAAAGCTTTAGAAGCACTGACGACAATTCCAGCTGCAATTCTTGGAAAAAGCAACGAAATTGGAAGTTTAAAAACCGGAAGTTATGCCAATTTTGTGATTACTTCAGGTGAAATATTCGACGAAAAAACAGTTTTATATGAAAATTGGGTTCAGGGAACTAAATATGTCGTAAACGATATTAACTCAAAAGACATTCGCGGAAACTACAATCTAACGGTTGGAAAAGATACCTACAAATGGAAAATTGAAGGAACTCCTAATGCCCCAAAATCTGAAATAACAACAACTGATGATAAAAAAGTAAACAGCACTTTTGCGGTTTCTAAAAATTGGATTTCCCTTTTAATAAAATCTGCAGATACGATCAAATCTAACTTTACGCGCTTAACAGGATTTATAGAAAAACCGGAAAGTTTATCCGGAAAAGCGGTTTTTGCAAACGGAGATGAATTGGTTTGGACGGCTTTAAAAACAAGTGCATTTGTTGCTGTACAAGATACTGTAAAAGCAGAAAAACCAAATCCTGTTCTACCTACAACTTATCCTAACGTGGCTTTTGGTGATACTAAAAAACTAACGGCTCAAACTTTATTATTTAAAAATGCTACGGTTTGGACAAATGAAAAAGAAGGTATTCTAACAGAAGCTGATGTTTTAATTAAAAACGGAAAAATTGCTGCTGTTGGTAAAAATCTTTCAGATGCAGCTGCTACTGTTATTGATGCTAAAGGCAAACATATCACCAGCGGAATTATCGATGAACACTCCCATATCGCGATTTCTAAAGGTGTAAACGAAATGGGGCACAACTCTACTGCCGAAGTTACGATTCAGGATGTTGTGAATTCTGAAGACATTAATATTTACAGAGATCTTGCCGGAGGTGTCACCATCTCTCAGTTATTACACGGATCTGCAAATCCTATTGGCGGGCGTTCTGCAATTGTAAAATGGAAATGGGGAGCTGCACCAGATGATATGTTATACAAAAACCAACCTAAGTTTATCAAATTTGCTTTGGGAGAAAACGTGAAACAAGCCAATTGGGGTATTGATAATCCTACTCGTTTTCCGCAAACCAGAATGGGTGTTGAACAAGTTTTTACCGATTATTTTCAGCGTGCAAAAGAATATGATGAAAGCTGGAAAAAATTCTACGCTGGTTCGAAAAAAGGAAAAGCGCCAAGAGTTGATTTAGAATTACAGACTATTGCGGAAATTATCAATAAAGAACGTTTTATTACCTGTCACTCTTATGTAGAATCTGAGATTTTAATGTTGATGAATGTTACAGAGAAATTCAATTTCAGGGTAAACACTTTCACGCATATTCTTGAAGGTTATAAAGTAGCAGATAAAATGAAAGAACATGGCGTTGGTGCTTCGACTTTCTCTGACTGGTGGGCCTATAAATTTGAAGTAAATGATGCAATTCCTTTCAACGGACCTATTATGCACAACGAAGGATTGGTTGTCGCCTATAACTCTGATGATGCCGAAATGTCCAGAAGATTGAATCAGGAAGCTGCAAAAGCAGTAAAATACGGAAACATTTCTGAGGAAGATGCCTGGAAATTTGTAACGCTGAATCCTGCCAAATTATTACATATTGATGATAAAGTGGGAAGCCTTAAAGTAGGTAAAGATGCCGATATTGTATTGTGGAGCGACAATCCTTTATCGATTTATGCTAAAGCCGAAAAAACAATTATTGAAGGTATTGTTTATTTTGACATTGAAAAAGATGCCGAAAAACAATTGGCCATTACCAAAGAAAGAAGCTTGTTGATTGGGCAAATGCTGCAAGAAAAAAACAAAGGAATGAGCACACAGCAACCTACAAAGAAAGAAAAAACAGAATATCACTGTGATACTTTAGAACAATAATTAAGGTGTTAGAAAATTCGAAAAGATTAATAAAAGACAATATGATACATAAAAACTTATATATAATGCTGCTCGCAGTTTGTGCTTCGGTACAAATAAAAGCACAACAAATACCGGCACCAAAGCAAACTAAATCGGTTTTAATTTTAAATGCCACTGCACATTTAGGTAACGGAACCGTTATTCAAAATAGTGCGATTGGTTTTAAAGACGGTAAAATTACCTTAGTAGCCGATGCTACAACCATAAGACTTGCTGCGAATGCTTATGATACAACTATTGATGCCGCAGGAAAACACGTTTACCCTGGGTTTATTGTTCCGAATGCAACACTGGGTTTAGTAGAAATTGATGCTGTAAAATCATCAGACGATCAGGAAGAAATTGGTAGTTTTAATCCGAATGTGAGAAGTATTATTGCTTATAACTCAGAATCGAAAGTAGTAGAAACTGTGCGTCCAAATGGTATTTTAATGGCTCAGATTACACCTCGTGGAGGCAGGATTTCCGGGACTTCTTCTGTAGTACAATTAGATGCCTGGAGCTGGCAAGATGCTATTTTAAAAGAGAATGACGGAATTCATCTTAATTTTCCGTCCAACTTTAAAAAATCAGGATCGTGGTTTGAACCGGGAATAATAGAGGCCAACAAAGATTACCCTAAACAGGTTGAAGAAATCGCTGCATTTTTAATTAACTCAAGAGCATACAACCAAGCGCCTTCGAAAGAAAGAAATGTAGTTCTTGAAGCTACAAAAGGGCTTTTTGACGGAACTCAAACGCTTTATATCAATGCCGACGAAGAAAAACAAATCGTAGATGCCATACAATTAGCAGTTGACAATAAGATCAAAAAAATTGTTATTGTTGGAGGATTCGAAGCGTACAAATCAGCTGATGTATTGCAAAAATACAATGTGGGTGTTTTCCTGAGACGAGTTCACGGTATGCCAACAAGTGTTGATCAAGATGTAAATCTTCCGTACAAAATGGCTAAAATACTTACTGATAAAGGTATTGTAGTGGGCCTTGAAAACAGCGGCGATAACGAACGTATGAACGCAAGAAACCTTCCCTTCCTTGCAGGAACCTGCGCTGCTTTTGGTCTTGACAAAGAAACAGCATTACAGCTTATTACTTTAAATACAGCAAAATTATTAGGTATCGATGCGACTTGCGGTACATTAGAAAACGGCAAAGACGCAACGTTATTTATCTCTGAAGGTGATGCACTTGATATGAGAACCAACAAATTAACAACAGCTTTTATTCAGGGAAGATCAATTAATTTAGAAACTTTTCAAACCAAATTAAATGATAAATTCAAAGCAAAGTACAACCAGAAATAAGTAAATTCTTTTCTATTAAAAAAGGCATCATATGAGCAATTCATTTGATGCCTTTTTTATTTAAAATTATCATCGTTATGATTAAATCTTTAAATAGTTGAACATAATTACTCTTAAAATTAAAATTATTCTTTCATTTTTCTGTTAACAAATGCTTCTCAGAGGGAAATTTTGATGTTTCTCATTAATAAATTATAAATTTTAAGTTGATTTTAACAAATACACGCAAAATACAGGGGGTTAAATTCTAAAATTAACAAAAATTAAACATCTGACTCTATTTTTCATAGGGGTGTCGATTGATTTTATACTTTTATAAAAAATTTAAAACTAAATAACTATGCGAAAAATTATTTTAAGTGTGATCCTTATCACTATTTTGGTACTAACCTTTATATCCAACTTTATCCTGTCTGATAATCCTATTCCGGCAGAGGCTGTAAAGTTTGACACAGGAGATACAGCTTGGATGATCGTAGCAACTGCATTTGTATTGCTTATGACACCAGGACTAGGATTTTTCTACGGAGGAATGGTAGGTAAGAAAAACGTTATCAGTACAATGCTTCAAAGTTTCATGGCAATGGTAATTGTTACTATTTTATGGGTTGTTGTTGCTTTTGGATTGGCTTTTGGTCCTACTATTGGAGGAATCATCGGAAATCCATCTACTAATTTATTCTTTGAGGGTGTTGGTACTAACACTGCATGGAGTCTTGCCCCAACTATTCCGTTTATGTTATTCGCATTGTTTCAGGCAAAATTTGCCATCATTACACCTGCACTAATCACTGGTGCATTTGCTGAGCGTGTACGTTTCTGGGCATACTTATTATTCATGGTCTTATTTATATTACTTATATATGCTCCTTTAGCACACATGACGTGGCATCCTGATGGAGTTTTCTTTAAAATGGGAGTATTAGACTTCGCCGGAGGAACAGTTGTGCATATGAGTGCTGGTTGGGCTGCATTGGCCGGAGCAATCTTCTTAGGAAAAAGAAAAATTCAAAAAGTAAATCCTGCCAGAATTACTTATGTATTATTAGGTACAGGTTTACTTTGGTTCGGATGGTTTGGTTTCAACGCAGGTTCTGCACTTGGAGCAAACGGTTTAGCTGTTCAGGCTTTAGGAACTACAACTGTTGCAGCTGCTGCAGCTGCTATGGCCTGGGTTTTCCTTGACAAAATCATAGGACACAAATTATCTGCACTTGGTGCATGTATCGGAGCTGTGGTAGGCCTTGTTGCTATTACACCTGCCGCAGGTTTCGTTAGTATTCCTCATGCTATTTTCATCGGAGCTTTCTCTGCAATTGTTAGTAACCTTGTAGTAAGCAAATTCCCTAAAGGTAAAATTGATGATGCATTAGACGTTTTTGCTTGTCACGGTGTTGGTGGTATGGTAGGAATGCTGTTAACAGGAGTTTTTGCTTCTAAAGCAATTAACCCTGCTGTTGGAGACAATCAAGGTTTGATTTTCGGAACTCCAACTTTATTCATCAACCAATTAACTGCCTTAGTAATCGTTTCGATCTTCGCTTTTGTAGGTTCTTATATCTTATTCTTTGTTGTAAATAAAATTACACCACTAAGAGTTACTGAAGAAAAAGAGGAATTAGGATTAGATATCTCTCAACACGGAGAATTTTTATAAAAAACAAACCAAAACCAAACTAAACCAAAATTAAAAAAGCACTCTGAGTCTCACTTAGAGTGCTTTTTGCTTTTGTTAGATTTTAGATTATAGAGGATAGAAAATAGAATAAAGAGAATAGAAGATAGAGAATAGATTTTAGATCTTAGTCAAAGAATGTAAATTTCCAATTGTGGACTTACAGCATAAAAAAAGCACTCTAAGTTCTTTACCCAGAGTGCTTTTTATTTTGAATTAATTCAACCTTATTATTATAATTTTAGATTTTAGAATTCAGATTTTAGATTCTATCCTCTACTTTCTATCCTCTATTCTCTTTATTCTATTCTCTTTATTCTATTTTCTATATTCTA
>NZ_LVEN01000004.1 GCF_001686925.1 Flavobacterium piscis | reverse complement strand
GAAATCAACACAGAATCTCTGTGCTTTCTAAAGGCTCTTATATAAAAATCTTTGTGTTCTCTGCGGTAAAATAATTAGTGAAAGTAAGATCAGAAAGTATTGCAAAAAAAGTCAATTATTTCTATAAGAGAAACAATTGACTTTTATCTGTAAACTGAGACTGTAAACTGAAAACTCTATTTAGTAATTTCTCTAAATACGGCTTCGAGGTTTTTATTTTTTTGATTAAGCTGTAATGTTTTCAAACCATTTTCGTTGGCAAAATCAAAAATAGCGGGACGCATATCTTTTTCGGCAACAAAAGTGAGTTCCCAGGTCATATCATGAATATTTTTATATGACGTAATATTTTCGAGCTTTGCCAGAAGTTGTTCCTGTATCTGATAATCAAATTCTACTTCGATAACTTGTTCTTTATTTTCAGATACTAAATGATCTAATTTTTTATCGGCAACAATTTGTCCTTTGTCAATAATAATGACACGATCGCAAATAGCTTCGACTTCCTGCATAATATGAGTCGATAAAAAAACCGTTTTATCTTTTCCCACATTTTTAATTACGTTACGAATTTCCATTAACTGATTCGGGTCCAAACCAGTAGTAGGTTCATCCAGAATTAAAACATCCGGATTGTGCAATAAAGCATTCGCAAGTCCCACACGCTGGCGGTATCCTTTAGACAACTGTGCTATTTTTTTATGGCTTTCCGGTGTCAGTCCTGTCAGTTGAATTACTTCTTCGATTCTTGATTTTGGAACCTGATAAACATCGGCATTAAAAGCCAAATACTCACGAACATACAAATCCAGATACAACGGATTATGTTCCGGTAAGTAGCCAATAGAACGTTGAACTGACTTTGCGCTCGTCATGACATCATGACCATTTACAAGTGCTGAACCGCCATCGGCAAGTATATAAGTAGTCAAAATTTTCATTAAAGTAGATTTTCCTGCTCCGTTTGGACCAAGAAATCCAACGATTTCTCCTTTTTGGATAGAGAACGAAATTGAATTTAATGCTTTTTGAGTTCCGTAACTTTTTGATATGTTGTTTACTTCTATCGACATGACTTTTTATTTGCTACAAAAGTAAACAGAAATAGTTTTGATTACTAAATTTTGCCTTTTAAAGAATCGAATTTAAAAATGAATTATTCAGGAACAGTGGCATCTTTATTGTTAAAGGAGTATTAAAATTTATAAATATCACAATGAAAAAAATGTTAGTTGTTCTTGCATTAGCTATGTTTAGCTTTGCAAATGCTCAAAAAGGGTCTATTTTAGTTATGGGAAGTATTGAGTACAATTCTCAAAATGTATCAAATGCAGGTTCTGAAACTAAAGAGAATTATTTTGGTTTTTCTCCTAAAGTAGGTTATCAATTTCACGAAAACTGGACTGCGGGTATTGAAGCAGGAGTTGGTTCTTCAAAAAGAGAATTTGGTAATACTGAGGCTAAAGTAAATGATTTCTCTTTAGGAGGTTTTTTACGTTATTCTAAGCCATTAAATCAAACTTTTTCTGCCTATGCTGATTTAGGAGTTGGTTACCAAAGTACAAAAGAAACAAATACTGTTGGACCAATTTCTGGAATTAATAAAGGAGATGGTTTTTATATTGATGTTACTCCTGCAATTTTCATTAATGTTAATAAAGGATTTGGTTTAAACTTCAATATTGGAGGTTTAGGGTATAATACTTATAATTTTGATGGAAATACCGGTAACGGAGATAACGTTAAAAACTTTAATTTCACTTTCGGAAAAGCATTTTCTGTAGGGATCTCAAAAAATTTCTAATTTTTAGAAATATATTTCAATTTCGAAAAGCACTCCTATTTGGAGTGCTTTTTTTGTTTTTTAAGTTTTTTCTTTACAGAAATGTTAAGCCAATATTTTTACCTTATTTCTTTAATGTGATGATTTTAACAAATTGTTACTAAATGTGTTGTAGATGGATATTGGTATTTTTGTTGTTGTGTCTATGTAAATTTTAATAATCATTTACATATGAAAAAAATGCTACTTATTCTTGCATTAGCTACGGTAAGCTTCGCAAATGCTCAAAAGGGAACAGTTTTAGTTGGTGGAAACATTGGGTATAATTCTCAAAAAATTGACCGCCCAATCGCTGAAGCGAAAACAAATACGTTTGAGTTTTCTCCAAAAGTGGGTTATCAGTTTCACGATAACTGGACATTGGGTGCTGAATTTACGATTCAGTCTACAAAAACTGATAATGGAGGAGGAGAAGGTAAATTTAATGCTTACAAATATGGTGCGTTTGTACGCTATTCGGTTCCGTTAAGTGAGACATTTTCTGTATTTGCTGATTTAGGAGCTGGTTTTCAAAATCAAAAAATCAAAAATTATGAAAATGGAAATCTTGTTGGTAAAACTAAAGCAGATGGTATGTACGTAGGCATTACTCCGGCTCTTTTTATTAACATGAAAAAAGGTTTTGGTTTAAACTTCAGCATTGGTGGTTTAGGTTACGAAACAATGAATGTTGAGAATAACGGGGGAGATAATAGCCGTTTCTACTTCAATTTTGGTAAAACAGTTAATATTGGAGTTTCTAAAAACTTCTAAATTAAATTAAGTTTTAGATTAAATCAAAGCACTTCAATTGAAGTGCTTTTTATTTGTAATTATAACATCTACATCTCCTGAAAATAAAAATTTCTCGTTTAGCCCCGATAGAAGCGGTATCCTGTTGTGGCGGGGTTCGCCATAACAGATATAGTGGATAGCGGGACAAAAGGTGTTTTGTAAAACTGAAATTTTTCTGCTTCAAAAAAAAACTAAACGCAAAAATGCCAACAAAAGTGAAGTCGGAAAAATTCATAACTACAAGAATTCCGACTCCACCAGTTGGCACTAAAAAACAAAAATATTTCTAATAAAAAATGATTAATTCACAGGAGTTTCAACAGCAGCTCTCATTTCCTGAGCAGCTGCAACCATTTCGATCAAAGCTTTTTTGGTTTCATCCCAATGGCGTGTTTTTAAACCACAATCAGGATTCACCCATAATTGATCTACCGGAATTACAGCCGAAGCTTTTTCTAACAAACGAACCATTTCGGTACTTGACGGAACACGCGGTGAGTGAATGTCGTAAACTCCGGGTCCAATTTCGTTAGGATATTTAAAGTTGGCAAAAGCATCTAAAAGTTCCATTTGAGAGCGTGAACATTCGATTGTGATCACGTCAGCATCCATATCGGCAATATTCTGGATAATATCATTGAACTCGCTGTAGCACATATGCGTATGAATTTGCGTGTCGTCGTTTACACCGCTTGCCGAAATTCTAAACGCTTTTACAGCCCAATCTAAATAGTTTGCCCATTCCTCTTTTCTCAATGGCAAACCTTCTCGGATCGCTGGCTCGTCAATCTGGATAATTTTGATTCCTGCTTTTTCTAGATCAACAACTTCATCACGAATGGCTAGAGCAATTTGCGTACAAGTTTCAGAACGTGGCTGATCGTTACGAACAAACGACCATTGCAAAATCGTTACAGGACCTGTTAGCATTCCCTTTACCCATTTAGGGGTCAAAGATTGTGCATATTTAGACCATTTTACGGTCATTGGGTTTGGTCTCGATACATCACCATAAATAACCGGAGGTTTCACGCAACGGCTACCATAACTTTGGACCCATCCGTTTTTTGTAAAAGTAAAACCTGCCAATTGTTCCCCAAAATATTCCACCATATCGTTACGTTCGAATTCTCCGTGAACCAGAACATCGATTCCGGTTTGCTCCTGAAAACGAATCGTAGCTTCGGTTTCTTTCTCGATCAAGTCGTTGTATTGTTCGGTAGTTAGTTCCCCTTTTTTAAATTTCGCTCTCCAGCTTCTCACTTCAGCGGTTTGAGGAAAAGATCCAATGGTGGTGGTAGGGAACAAGGGCAGGTTTAAGGCTTCGATCTGACTCTTTCTTCTCGCAGCAAAAGTACTTTTACGTTTGTCATCTGTTGCTGTAATTGAGGCAACACGCGCTTTAACTTCATTATTATGAATTAATGTTGAGGTTTTACGATTGTCGTTGGCAATTTTGTTTCTTTCGTAAGCAACAGAATTTTGTGCAATCGTTTCGTTAGAAGCCAATTGTTTTAATACAACAACTTCATTAATTTTTTGTTTGGCAAAAGCCAGCCATTGCTTGATTTCAGGAGTTAGCGTTTCATCATTTGTTTCTAAATCTAAATCGCACGGACTGTGAATTAAAGAACATGATGGTGCTACCAGAATTCTGTTTTCGCCTAAAGCATCGGTTGCTTTTTTGATTAAATCTAAAGATTTCTTGTAATCATTTTTCCAGATATTTCTTCCGTCAACCACTCCCAAAGAAAGATTTACATTTGGAGCCAGTTTTCCGGATTCTAAAATATCATCTAATTGAGACGGACAACGTACTAAATCTAAATGAAAAGTATCTACCGGCAAAGCCAATGCCGTTTCAAGATTTTCTCCAAAACAATCAAAATAATTCGCCAGAACGATTTTAATATTCGGGAAACGTTCGTTGATTTGGTTGTACACTTTCGTGAAAGTATTACGCTCTTTGTCGGTTAAGTTTAAAGCTAGGAAAGGTTCATCTAACTGAATGTATGCAACTTTTTCGGCTTGTAGTTTTTCGAAAATTTCGAAGTAAACAGGCAGTAATTTATCGATAAGATCAATTCGGTGAAAACCCTCTTCTTTTTCTTTTCCTAAAAGCAAATAAGAAATGGGTCCTATTAAAACCGGTTTTGTAGCAATTTTTAAAGCATTTGCTTCTTTGAATTCATTGATTATTTTTTCTGAAAACAATTCGAATTTTTGATTCTTGGTAAATTCAGGAACAATATAGTGGTAGTTGGTATCGAACCATTTTGTCATTTCCATGGCTACTACATCCTGACCGTCTTTTTGAGCTCCTCTAGCCATCGCAAAATACAAATCGATAGGAGAGTTTGTCTTTGCCAGTTCGTGGTATCTTTCAGGTATTGCTCCTAAAGTTAAAGTAAGATCGAGTACTTGGTCATAAAAAGAAAAATCATTAGACGGAATCAAATCTACTCCGGCTTCAGCTTGTAAATGCCAGTTTTTGCGACGAATGTCTTTTCCCGTCTGGAGCAATTCATCAACCGAAAGTTGTCCAGCCCAATACAATTCACAGGCTTTTTTTAATTCTCTGTTGCTGCCAATTCTTGGATAACCTAAATTATTTGTTTTCATTTTTTATTTCAGTATTTTTTACTGAACAAATTTATTGTTTTAGGTTTTATAACTTATATTTGATAATTATTTCAGTAAATTGTATTTTATAAATATCTTATTGAAGATTATATTACTGACGAATCTCTTTAAAAACAATTTTAGCAGTAAAAAACACTATGGAAAACTTAGATAAAACCGATTTGTTGATCCTAAAATACCTTCAGGAGAACTCCAATATCAATACAAAAGACCTTGCAAGTAAATTATTCTTAACTGTTACTCCTGTTTACGAGCGTATAAAAAGACTCGAACGTGACGGTTTTATTACAAAATATGTAGCATTGCTGGATAAGAAAAAAATGAACCGCGGAATGACTGTCTTTTGTAATGTCCGCTTAAAAGAGCATGCGAAAAATGTGGGAAGTAATTTTGTAAAAGATATTGTAGCACTTCCTGAAATCATAGAATGCTATAACATTGCAGGCGATTATGACTTCATGCTTAAAATTTTGGTTCAGGATATGGCTAGTTATCAGGACTTTGTAATGAATAAGTTGTCGACTATCGAAAATATAGGAAACACCAACAGTATTTTTGTAATGGGAGAAATAAAACACAGTACAGCATTAGAATTTTAATTTTTTTTACAACGTTTTCGTAAATTTTTATTGGTATTTTGATGAAAACAAGATAAAAATCACGTTTTCTGTTAGTCTTGACTTCTAAATTTGTAAGACGCATATTAAATATGGCGCCTTATGATAAAAATAAATAAATGGGTGATTGCATCAGCAGGAATGTTATTGCAATTATCAATAGGTTCAATTTACGCTTACAGTGTCTGGATTAATCCAATTAACGAATTAAATGGCTGGGATGCCCATCAACTAAAGCTTTCGTTTAGTTTAGCCATCTGTTTTTTAGGCCTTACGGCCGCTTTTATGCAAAAATTTGTTCGAAAAATTGGACCTAAAAAAGCGGGATTGCTTGCCGCATTGTTTTTTGGAGTAGGATTAATAGGAAGCGGATTTGCTATTGCAGAAAAGTCATTACTATTGTTTTACTTATTTTATGGCGTAATAAGCGGTATAGGTTTAGGATTTGGATACATAACGCCTATCGCAGTTGTTGTAAAATGGTTTCCTGAAAAGCCCGGCTTTGCAGGAGGATTGGTTATTATGTCTTTTGCCGTGGGATCGATATTAGCTTCAAGACTTATTTTGCCTCTAGTAGAATTACTGGGTGTTCCTGGTGCTTTTTATTTATTAGGCACCGCTTATTTTTTAATAATGGTGTTGGCATCATTATTCCTTATACTTCCTGTTTCCAGTACTCAGATCGAGAATACTGTACAAGATAATGCTACTATTCCTTTAAAAGTATTGCTAAAAGACGTTCGTTTTTATGGTCTTTGGTTCATGCTTTTTTTTAATACAATCTGTGGTATTGCCTTGATTTCTATTGCAGCACCGATGGCAAAACAATTAATACATATTACGGATAGCCAGGCGATTAATTTTGTTGCTTTTATCGGTTTTTTTAACGGATTTGGGAGATTATTCTGGTCCAGTATTTCTGATAAAATTGGCAGATGGTCTACTTTCTTTTTGTTTTATACAATAGGAGCCTGTTGCTTTCTGGTTTTAAGTCAGACAAGTTCTCCAATTTTATTCCAATTAATGATATTTATTATTATTAGTTGTTATGGTGGTGCATTTGCAACAATCCCGGCTTTTGTTAAGGATATTTATGGGCCAAATAAAATGAGCTCACCTTTTGGTTTTATATTAATAGCCTGGTCAGTAGCTGCCTTTGTTGGTCCGGGATTAATTGGACTAACTAATGATTACACAACAATTTTTTATTTGTTTGCCGGAATTCTGATGTTTACTGCCATTATGTGCGTAATATTAAAACAAAAGCTTATTTATAAAGAATAATTACGAATTTTATAAAAATAAGCTTTGTTTATGATTATTATCATGATTTTAAGCTTAAAAAGTGTCTAAATTTGAGTATATAATAAACGCAATTAAATTATTTTGAGTTATGAAAGCAAGTGTCGAAAAAATGGTATTTACACCCGGAAAATGGGGGGCATCAGTGAACGTTCAGGATTTTGTTTTAAAAAACATTACTCCTTATGAAGGGGATTCTTCTTTTTTATCGGGACCATCTGCAAAAACTACCAATTTATGGAATATCTGTAAAGAGGCTTTATTAAAAGAACGAGCAAATAACGGATGTTCAGCCATAGATGTAGAAACAATCTCAACAATTAATGCATTTAAGCCAGGCTACATTAATAAAGAAGATGAAGTGGTTGTAGGTTTGCAAACAGATCTATTGTTGAAACGAGCAATGAAACCTTTTGGAGGTATTAAATTGGTTGAATCTGCTGTAAAAGAAAGAGGATTGCAAGTTTCTGATCGTGTAATCGATATTTTTAACTACGCTAAAAATCATAACGAAAAAGTTTTTGATGCTTATGATAAAGAAATTAGGGATTATCGTTCTAAACATATATTGACAGGTTTACCTGATAATTATGCCCGCGGACGTATCATTGGTGATTTCCGTCGTATGGCCTTATATGGGGTTAATCAGCTTATTGCTTTTAAAAGAGAAGATCATAATAAGGTTGGCGGTGAAATGACGGAACATAAAGTTCGTTTACGTGAAGAAATTTCGGCTCAAATTAGTGCCTTGCAGGATATGCTTATAATGGCTGCTGATTATGGTTTTGATATTTCACTTCCTGCGCAAAATGCAAAAGAAGCTGTTCAATGGGTTTATTTTGCTTATTTAGCTGCAGTTAAAGAACAAGATGGAGCCGCAATGTCTTTAGGAAACGTATCTTCATTCCTTGATGTTTATATAGAAAGAGACCTTAAAGAAGGATTAATTTCAGAATTTGAAGCACAGGAATTGGTAGATCAGTTTGTAATGAAATTGAGAATGGTGCGCCATTTAAGACCTGGAGCTTATGATGAAATTTTTGGAGGAGACCCAACCTGGGTAACAGAATGTATTGGAGGTATGTTTAATGACGGAAGAACGAAAGTAACCAAAACTTCATTCAGATTCCTTCAGACATTATATAATTTAGGAGCTTCTCCAGAACCAAATTTAACGGTTTTATGGTCAGATGATCTTCCGCAGGGATTTAAAGATTTCTGTGCGCAAGTATCAATTGATACATCATCAATTCAATACGAAAATGATGATTTGATGAGACCAAACAGAGGTTCTGATGATTACGGAATTGCTTGTTGTGTATCGCATCAGGAAATTGGTAAATCAATTCAGCACTTTGGGGCACGTGCCAATTTGCCAAAAGCATTATTAATTGCTTTAAACGGAGGTAGAGAAGAACGTGGCGGAGCATTAATCATGAAAGATATTCCGTTTATTCACGACGAAGTATTAGACTATAATGTAGTAAGCAATGTATTTAAACGTACGCTAAAAGAGGTTGCCAGAGTATATGCCAAATCAATGTATATTATTCATTATATGCATGATAAGTATTATTACGAAAGAGCTCAGATGGCTATGATTGACTCTGATCCGCACGTTGATATTGCTTATGGAGCTGCAGGTATTTCAATTATTGCAGATTCGTTATCTGCCATTAAATATGCTAAAGTAAAACCAGTAAGAAATGAAAACGGAATTACAGTAGATTTTAATATCGAGGGTGATTATCCTAAGTTTGGTAATGATGATGACAGAGTAGATTCTATTGCTCAGGAAATTACAGCTTTCTTTATCAAAGAGCTTAGAAAACATACTGCATATAAAAATGCAACACCAACTCTTTCATTATTGACGATTACTTCGAATGTAATGTACGGAACCAATACAGGAGCAACTCCTGACGGACGTAAAGATGGTGAGTCTTTTGCGCCGGGAGCAAACCCAATGCATGGTCGTGATTGTAGTGGAGCAATTGCTTCATTAAATTCTGTAGCAAAATTGGATTACAATGATGCACAAGATGGTATTTCTAACACGTTTTCAATGATTCCGAAATCATTAGGAGATACCAGAGCAGAACAGGTAACAAATTTGGTAAACACCATAGATGGTTATTTTGCGCAAATGGCACATCACTTAAATGTAAATGTATTAAATCGCGAAACCCTTCAAGATGCTTATAATCATCCTGAAAATCATCCACAATTGACCATAAGAGTTTCGGGTTATGCTGTTAATTTTGTGAGATTATCAAGAGCGCATCAATTAGAAGTTATAGCGCGTACTTTTCATGAAGCAATGTAAATCGAGCGAATTGTAAAGTTAAAATAGGTTGGCTGGAATGTAGTCAGCCTATTTTTTTTTAAATTTATTTAAAATATATAAATTATGTATTTTCAATTACAAGATATTGAAGCCGCTAAATTAAACATTGATGATCCGGATCATTTAAGAATACACTCTCTCGAAACCTTTGGTACTCATGATGGTCCCGGTATTCGAATGGTTGTATTTGCGCAGGGATGTCAGTTTAGGTGTTTATATTGTCAGAATCCGGACACACTCGATGTAAAAGGAGGCTCTTTGGTCGAAATAGAAGAATTAGTAAAAAGAGCTGTTCGCCAGAAAAGCTATTTTGGTAAAACCGGAGGAGTTACAGTTTCCGGAGGAGAACCTTTACTCCAAAGAAACAAATTGCTTCATTTTTTTAAATTGCTTCACGAACAGGGAATCAATACTTGTCTGGATACGAACGGAAGACTAAATAATCATCAGGCACAGGAACTTTTTGATAATACAGATCTTTTGTTATTGGATGTAAAACATATTAATGATGAGATACACCACAAATTAACTGGTTTAACCAATAAAAACACATTAGAAGTTGCCGCCTATAGAGAATCTACAGGAAAACCAATGTGGTTAAGATATGTTTTAGTTCCCGGCTGGACAGACCAACCAGAATATCTGGAAGAATGGGGACAACATTTTACCAATTATAAAACTGTCGAGCGCGTAGAGATTATTCCGTTTCACCAACTTGGATCTCAAAAATGGGAATTGCTTAATATGCCTTACGCACTTAAAGATACTGCAGCACCAACAGCAGAAAGTAAAGCAGAAGCATTTGCTATTTTTAGTAAATATTTTAAAAATGTAATACTTAAGTAAAAAGTTGTGTGCAGCCTGAATATGCAGGAGGTTTATCTTTTAAATAATATATTTTGTTGAATGAAATCCTAAATAAAACGTATTTTTGACGCTTAGATGAGAAATCTGCAATCTACAATCTGAATTCTAAAATACAAAAATGAACTGGGAACAACTTTTATCACTCAAACGCCAAGGCGATACTAGCAAGAGATTACGTGTAGAACAAGACGATACCCGACTGGGTTTTGAGGTTGATTATGATAGAATTATCTTTTCGGCTGCATTTCGATCACTTCAGGATAAAACACAGGTTATTCCGCTTTCTAAAATAGATTTTGTACACACTAGACTTACGCATAGTTTAGAAGTTTCGGTTGTAGGACGTTCTCTTGGACGTTTGGTAGGGAAAAAAATCATTGAGAAATATCCTCACTTAAAAGAAATTCACGGTTATCATATGAATGATTTTGGTGCTATAGTAGCTGCGGCTTCTTTGGCACACGATATTGGAAATCCACCTTTTGGACATTCTGGTGAAAAAGCCATTGGAGAATATTTTTCGATAGGAAACGGATTAAAATATAAAGATCAGTTAACTGCCAAACAATGGCAGGATTTAATTGATTTTGAGGGAAATGCAAACGGATTTTCGGTTCTTACAGCAAGTCGTCCCGGAATTGAGGGCGGTCTTAGAATTTCCTATGCTACTTTAGGTGCCTTTATGAAATATCCAAAAGAAAGTTTACCTAAAAAACCAACAAATGATATCGCCGATAAAAAATACGGTTTCTTCCAGACGGATAAAGCATTCTTTGAAGAGGTAGCCAAAGATATGGGCATGATTGCCAATAAATCAGGAGATGATATTGGTTTTGAAAGACATCCTTTAGCTTATTTGGTTGAAGCAGCAGATGATATTTGTTATACTATCATCGACTTTGAAGACGGAATAAATTTAGGATTAGTATCTGAAGATTATGCTTTAGAATATTTAATAAAATTAGTAAAAGATAATATTGGCGTTGCCAAATACAAAACTTTAACCACCAAAGAAGATAGAATTAGTTATTTGCGTGCTCTTGCAATTGGAACTTTGATCAACGATGCCGTAAATGTTTTTATTGAAAATGAAGAAGCGATCCTGGCAGGAAAATTCCCTTTTGCTTTAACCGATAAAAGTAAATACAAAGCGCAAATGAATGATATCATCAATTTAAGCGTTGATAAAATTTATCAGAGCCGCGAGGTTATAGAGAAAGAAATTGTAGGTTATCAAATCATTCAGACTTTACTGGATAAATTTATAACTGCATTTAATAATAAATACGAAGGCACTGCTTCAAACTACGATAAATTAATTTTGAAAATGTTGCCTGAAAAGCATCAATTAGAAAAAGAGAATTTATACGAACGTTTGCTTCATATTTGTCATTACGTTTCGCTTTTAACGGATGGAAACGCATTAGAATTATTCGAAACCATTAACGGAAGAAAAAAGAATTAAATATTTTTTTTCTTTTTGATATAAAAAAAAAACACCCGATAGAAATTGTTTCTATCGGGTGTTTTTTGCTTAATAGCGATACTGTTTTATTGAAAAGCATATACTAAACCTACGCCCAAAACCTGTCTCAGCTGAGCTCTTGGTCCGTCGTTTACCTGAGAAGTTGATCCTGTAGTTGGGTCAACAACATCTTTTTTAGTTTTAATATCGTCATCATAAACCAAATGAATACCAATATTTGCTTTTACATAAGCATTTACAACAAGATCTAAACGAGTATCATAATCTACGTCGACATTTCCGAATTTGTTCAAATAATCGGTGTATAAACTTAATCTGTTCTCGTAGAAAATGTTTTTGAAAATTTCGTTTTTCATGTATGCAGTTAGTAAAATACCAAATTCCGCTTTTACTTTCTGCCCGTTTTCAACTATAATTTGAGAATTAGGATCCATAGGATCCGGAGCATAAATTGCTTTTTTAACACCAAAAGATCCTTGGTTGGCCAAATCCTGATCTAACACCAAAGTAGTTTTTAACGTAATAGGAGAGAAGTAAAACGTTCTGTTTTTCTTTTTATTTGAGTTTTCAGCTCCAGCTCCCAAGAATACATAGGCTGGTGCGAAAGGTTTCGAAATAGCAATATCTCTGTTTGGGTAATTATATCCGTTTGTAAACTGCGTATTGAAATTAAATTTAGCCGAATAATACCAATTCGAAATGGTATCTTTTCTAAATCCGTAAGTAGAATTCAGCATCACAGCATCATCAGTCTTTCTTAATTCGGTACCGTCTTGTTTATTTAAACCATACTTTATGATAAGTTCGTTCGCCCATTTATGATTTCCTTTGATGTAAGTTCTTCCAAATTCGCCTTTGAACAAACCTGAGATCGAACTTGTTCCCCCCGCGCTCCAGTTCACAAAAGCAATTTCGGAAATATCAAATCCCAATTGATTTTTCTTAGTCCAGTTAGAAGGTGGCGGCGGCAGCTGATTAGGCGCTAAAGTCGTTTGTATGATTTGAGCAAAGTTATGTGAGGTACACAAAAGCAATAGAAGCAAAAGGGTAGAACGCAATAATTTCATTATGATTTTAGTTTTTTTTGGTAGTGCAAAATAATTATTTTGTATCGGTTGAAAAAAGATTTATCAAACTTTTAACGTCTATTTTGCATAATTGTTGTAATTGATTTGCAGTTCCATGTTCAATAAACACATCAGGAACGCCTAAAATTTCTATTTTATTTTTATAATTATGCGCTGCTGCAAACTCTAAAATGGCGCTTCCAAAGCCTCCGTTTATAGTTCCTTCTTCAACAGTTATAATCCTTTCAAAATCATTGAAAATACTAATCAATGATTTGATATCTAATGGTTTGATAAATGGAAAGTCATAGTGTGCAATTGACTCGGAGTTGTCACATTCATTAATCGCTAAAGTGACATTATTTCCAATTGTTCCGGTTGATAAAACAGCTGTTTTTGTTCCGGGTTTTAATTGACTAGCCTGTCCTATAATAATTTGTTCATAATGTCCGAAATTTTCTACTTCCCAATTTGGTAAAACGCCTCTACCTCTCGGATATCGAATCGCAATAGGATGATTTAATCCTAATTGGGCCGTATATAAAATGTTTTGCAGCGCAATTTCGTTGATTGGAGCATAGATAATGATGTTTGGAACGGCGCGTAAATAAGCAATATCAAAAACACCGTGATGTGTTGCTCCATCTTCGCCAACCAAACCTGCACGATCTATACAAAAAATAACCGGTAAGTTTTGTAATGCTACATCATGAATGACCTGATCGTAAGCACGTTGTAAAAAAGTAGAATAAATGGTGCAATACACAATCATGCTTTGAGTTACCATTCCGGCAGCAAGCGTCACGGCATGTTGCTCAGCAATTCCTACATCAAAAGCACGTTCGGGAATTTCATCCATCATGAACTTTAAAGAACTACCAGATGGCATTGCAGGCGTAATTCCGATGATTTTATTGTTCTTTTTGGCTAAATCCAAAATGGTCAGCCCAAAAACATCCTGATATTTAGGAGGTAAATTTTCTTCAGATTTTAAAATGATTTCACCAGTTGACGCATCAAATTTTCCAGGTGCATGATATTTTACCTGATTTTCTTCAGCTTGTTGCAGGCCTTTTCCTTTTGTAGTTATGATATGAAGGAATTTAGGTCCTTTTATCTTTTTTAATCGGTTTAATTCTTTAATTAAGGTTGGAAGATCATGACCGTCAATTGGTCCGGAATAATCGAAGTTAAGAGACTTGATCATATTGTTCTTCTTCGGATTCTTTCCTTCTTTTACAGCGGTAAGATATTGTTTGAGAGCACCAACGCTGGGGTCAATCCCGATCGCATTATCATTTAGAATCACCAATAAATTTGCATCTGTAACTCCGGCATGATTTAAACCTTCAAAAGCCATTCCTGATGCGATAGAAGCATCACCAATAACTGCAATATGTTGTTTATCGAAATCTCCTTTTAGTTGAGAAGCAATCGCCATTCCGAGTGCGGCAGAAATAGAAGTAGAGGAGTGTCCAACGCCAAATGCATCGTAAATACTTTCACTTCTTTTTGGAAAACCTGAAATGCCGTCTATTTGCCTGTTGGTATGAAAGATTTCCCTTCTTTCGGTCAAAATCTTATGTCCGTAAGCCTGATGTCCAACATCCCAAACCAATAAATCTTCCGGAGTATTAAAAACATAATGCAAAGCAATCGTAAGTTCAATAACACCAAGACTAGCGCCCAAATGCCCTTCTTTTACTGAAACAATATCGATAATAAATTGACGTAATTCCTGTGCAATTTGAGGAAGTTGCGCTTCGGTTAATAAGCGTAAATCAGTTGGATTGTATATATTGGAAAGTAAGTTGCTTTTCATTGTAAGGTAAAAAGCAAATTTACGGTTTTAAATTTAATTAGGAAGTAAGGTTTTATTAGCAGTGTTTTACTTTTTAATTGTAATCGGTAAAACGTAAGTTGATCGAACAATTTTGTTTTTTAGTTTTCCGGGAATCCAATTTGGAGTTTTTTCTAAAATTCTGATAATATCTTTTTCACTTGCTGATGTTGTATTTTCAAGTATTTTAAAATTGCTAAGACTTCCGTCGCCTTCAATTACAAATAAAACGGATATTTCTCCTTGTTTTGATGTGTTAAGATTTTTTGAAAAATTAGAATTGAATTTTTTTATTCCATTTTTTGGAACAGCTGCAATGTCTAAATCATTTGAATTATAAATAATTCCGTAATGTCCAGATTGAGGTTCCCCTTGTTCAGATTGAGAATGTTCTTCAGCGTTAAGTTTGTCTATAGGCATCAAAATAATTCCAGTAGTAGCATGTTGTTCTGGTTTGACATCTTCTACAACTTCAATTGTATCTATTTTTTTCTTATTTCCGTCTTTGTCTTGACAACTAAATAATGTAGTGCCCATAGCTATAAAAAGTGCCAATAAAAACATTTTTTGATAATGGATTTGGCTGTGTAATATTTGAGATGGAATCTGAATATTTATTTCGCTTAACTGTTCACTTTTAAGTCGTCCACAGACATTTTTATGTGAAATAAAATACTGCTGAATTTCCTCCGGAAGCATTGCCGTGAAATCAACAACGGTTTTAGAACAACTCAAACAAAATCTTCCATTGTCTTTTGGTGTCATCTTATCCCAGTTCTCATGGCAAGGTTCAGGAATCGTTAATTTAAATTTTTGCTCCATATTTAAATTTCAAAATTTAAATATAATAAAAATAAAGTCTAAAGTTCTATTTTTGCAATTATGATAAATCCCTTCACCGACGAATATTTTATGAAAAAAGCTTTGCAGGAAGCTGAGATGGCTTTTGATAAAGGTGAAATTCCTGTTGGAGCTATAATTGTCGTTGCAGACAGAGTAATTGCAAGCAGTCATAATTTAACCGAATTACTGAATGATGTTACGGCTCATGCCGAAATGCAATCGATAACTGCTGCCGCAAACTTTCTGGGCGGAAAATATTTGAAAGATTGTACACTTTATGTTACGCTCGAACCTTGCCAAATGTGTGCAGGTGCTTTGTACTGGAGTCAGATTTCTAAAATTGTTTTTGGCGCCCGAGACGAACAACGTGGTTTTATTGCCATGGGAACAAAATTACATCCCAAGACTACAGTAGTTTCAGGTATTATGGCAAATGAAGCGGCGGATTTAATGAAGCGTTTTTTTATTGAGAAGCGTAAGTAAGATATGTTGAATTATGTTTTATAAATTAATGACATGACCGATTTCTCCACTATTAAAAAACTATTTCATATTACAGAATCTTGTGGGTTTGCTTCTGATGAAATTCAGGTTGTAAAAGATATATTTGGAGATCTTCCAAAAGTATTCACAGATTATTATACTGAATTAGGTAAAATTCAAAATCTGAATCATACTCAGGATTTATTAGTTATACCAGAGCGATTTCAATATTACAAACATGACGATTATTTGATATTTTATTCTGAAAATCAAAGAGCTTGTGTTTGGGGAATTCACAAAGGCGATTTGTCGAAATCTGATCCGCCGGTTTATATGAGTGAGGATCAAAAAACATGGAAACTGGAAACAGAAACCTTAACGGGGTTTTTTACAGCAATGGCTTTTCTTCAGGCTGGTTTTGCATTAGAGTTTCCATGTAATACATTTTATGAATTAGAACCTCATGAACTCGATTTTATAACTGAAAGCTTCGCTAGCAAGGATGTTTCTTTTAAACAATGGCTTGAGGGAATAAATTTCTATGGTAATTACGATGATGATGTTATTGTAATTATGGCTGGCAACCAATTGTTTTATGCTTCAAATTCAGAAACTCATTTTCTTGAGATGGATAAAGTTTTATCGAAGTTGGGAACAGAGCTTTAAATCATCTTACGAAAACAAATGCCATGGCACAGACGGGAGTGGCATCCTTTTTCTTACTTCTTTAGCAATGAAAAGATATAACGAATCCCTAAACTTCAGGAGAAATAGCTCCTTATAAAACTAAATTACCTTTTTCTAATTTAAGAATTTAAATAATTAGCTTCCGCGGAATTTTCCTCTTAAATTATATAGAAAAATAATCTATATTTACTACAACATAATTGGCAAACCAATAGTTATGCTTTTAACTGTAAAAAGTTAAAACGTACTGCCAATTTTGAATTTATAACCTTATAATTCTATAGAAAAGTGAAAGTAAAAGGATTAGTTCTCGCGTTTTGTGTTTTTTTTATTTTTCAATCTTGTGGTAGAAAATCTGCCGCCGATTTCAATTCCGATTTTTCATTATTTAAGGATTATATCGTCAGCTTTACGGGGGGAATTGTTTCCTCGGAATCTGATATTCGGGTGGTTTTGGCTTTCGATAAAAAAGACTGGAAAGTCAATCAGGAATTAGATGATGATTTATTTGATATTTCGCCAAATGTTCGTGGAAAAGTAGTTGCGCTTTCGAGCAATACGCTTGCTTTTATTCCGGAAAAAAAGTTAAACCCGGGAACAGAATATCAGGTGACTTTAAACTTAGATAAACTGATCACACTCCCAAAAGAGAAAGAGGCAACGCTTTCTAAATTCAACTTTACGGTAAAAACAATCAAACAGGATTTTACAATTAATACGATAGATATTCAGTCGTATAGTAAACAATACCAATATTTGAATTGTGTGCTTAAAACGGCAGATAATATTGATATTGACACGGCTATAAAATTAGTTTCGGCAAGTCAGAAAGGAAATAATCTTAAAATTAAGTTCGAAAAAAAATCAGGAACTGCTAAAGAATTCAATTTTATAATTGATAGTATTCAGCGTTATGATGAAGCGACAAACTTGGAGATTGCATACGATGGAAATGATTTTGATATCGACCAAAAAGGACAATTAGATTATGCCATTACAAGTATTAACGAGTTTAAAATTGTAAAAGTTGATGTTCCGGATGGAAGTAATCAGTCGGTTTTGATTAATTTTTCGGAACCATTAGAAAAAGGTCAGGATTTTAAAGGTTTGGTTTCGATTCAGAATACCAATAATTTAAAATTTTCTACTCAGGGAAATGTCCTGAAAGTGTATTTTACTAATGAAGCTGTGGCTAAAAAAGAAGTTCCGGCTCCGGTTGTTGTACAAGAACCAGTATATGCTAGTGTCGATTCTTCATCAGTTGTAGTAGATTCTGCTACGGTAGCTGTAGATTCAGTTGCTGAAGAAGTAGTTGAGGTTGTTCCTGACGAAACGCCAGAGCCAGTGATAACAGGAGAATTACTGCTGGAAGTTTTCGAGGGAATCGAAAGCCAGTACGGTAAAAAAATGGACTCGAATTACACGGAGAAAATTACTTTCGATCAAATAAAACCAAGTGTTCGCTTTATTAAAAATGGAACAATTTTACCGAGTTCAAATAATTTAAAACTGAATTTTGAAGCTGTAAACTTAAGTGCGGTTGATGTAAAGGTTTATAAAATCTACAAAAATAATATTCTTCAGTTTCTTCAATATAATCAATTAAACGGAAGTCAGAATCTTAAAAAAGTAGCGCAGCCAATTGCAAAAACAACCCTAAAATTAAATGAGAGCGGTTTAATAAATCCTACCAGATGGAACACCTTTGCATTAGATTTATCTAAAATAATTACGCCGGAACCTGGAGCAATTTATAGAGTAGAATTTGTGTATAAAAAGAAATATTCTTTATACAAATGCGAAACATCAGACGGAGACCAAAATGAAGAAGACGAAGAAGAAGTTGATGAAAATGATGTAAATTATAGCGGCAATTCGTATGATGATTACGAGTACGATTACGGAGATTATGACTGGAGAGAAAGTGAAAATCCGTGTACAAACTCGTATTATTATAATGCCAAAATTGCTACCAATATCTTAGCTACAGATTTAGGGGTTATTGCGAAAAGAGGAGAAAATAAATCGTATTTATTTGCCGTAAACAACATTGTTACTACAAAGCCGGTTTCTAACGCCAGAGTAGATTTGTATACCTATCAGCAACAAAAAATAACTACGGGAGCCACCAGCAGCGAAGGAATTGCTTCTTTTCAGCTGGATAAATTCGCTTATTTTGCGATCGTTACTTTGGGCGATCAGTCGACTTATGTAAAACTCGATGACGGACTTTCGTTATCACTAAGTAATTTTGATGTTGCAGGTGAGACTTTGCAAAAAGGATTAAAAGGATTTATTTACGGAGAGCGCGGCGTTTGGCGTCCCGGAGATAATTTGTATTTGTCTTTTATTTTGAATGATGCTGCGAATAAACTTCCGAAATCTCATCCTATAAAATTTAGATTGAATGATCCTAACGGAAAAACGACCTATCAAACGATTCAGAGAACGAACGAATTAAATCATTATTCTTTTGTGGTGCCTACAAGTGCAGAAGCGCCAACAGGAAACTGGGAAGCCATGATAAGCGTAGGTGGAGCTAAGTTTTATAAGAGTATTAAAATCGAAACGATCAAGCCAAATCGTTTGAAGATAAAAAATAATTTCTCCAGAAAAACACTTTCTTCTTCGTATCCAAACACGAGTAATCTTGAAGTTACCTGGCTTCATGGCGCTATTGCGAAAAACCTGAACGTAGAAATGCAGGCTAAGTTTTCACAACAAACCACTACTTTTAAAGGATATGAGAAATTTAGTTTTGATGATTTGGTACGCAAATTTAGTACAGAAGAAATCAATGTTTTCTCCGGGAAATTAAACGAAAACGGAAAAGCAACGGTAAATATAGAACCTAAATTACAAGGTCAGGCGCCAGGAATGCTTCGCGCTTCATTCATTACAAAAGTATATGAAGAAGGAGGAGATTTTAGTACAGATGTTATCTCTACAACCTATTCTCCGTATAAAACGTATGTGGGAATTAAATCTCCTGAACCTAATAAATACGGAATGCTGGAAACCAGAGCAAAAAATCGCTTTGAGGTAGTTACTGTTGATGAAAACGGAAGACCAAAAGCGGTTAAAAATCTTGAAGTAAGAATTTACAAAGTAGATTGGAGATGGTGGTGGGATTCGTCAAGTGATAATTTGTCTAATTATAATTCATCAAACTCAACAACATCTTATAAATCTACCATAATTGACACCGATTCCAGTGGAAAAGGAAGTTTTGAATTTGAGCTAACCGATGAAGAATGGGGACGTTACTTAATTCGTGTTTCAGATGATACAAGTGGTCATGCAACATCATTGACTGTAAATATAGACTGGCCAATATGGTCCGGAAAAACGCGTAACAGAGATGCTTCGACAGCAAATATGTTAGTGTTCTCAACAGATAAACATAATTATGCAGTAGGCGAAAAAGCCCAGATCTCTTTCCCGTCAAGTGAAGGTGGCCGCGCTTTAATTTCGATCGAAAACGGATCAAGAGTAGTACAAACAATTTGGGCAAAGACTCAAAAAGGAGAAACTAAGGTTGAAATTCCGATCACGGCGGCGATGGCTCCAAACGTGTATTTTAATATTACACTTTTACAGCCACACGCATCGACTAAAAATGATTCGCCAATTCGTATGTACGGTATCGTGCCTATTGAAGTTGTTGATAAAAATACCATTCTGGCACCAACACTTTCAATGCCGGATGTATTAAAACCTGAACAGGCTTTTACAGTAAAAGTAGGGGAGAAAACAGGTAAAGAAATGACCTATACAATTGCAGTTGTTGACGAAGGATTATTGGATTTAACCCGTTTTAAAACACCAAATGCCTGGGATAGTTTCTATGTTCGAGAAGCTTTGGGAGTAAAAACATGGGATATTTATGATGATGTAATAGGTGCTTATGGCGGAAAAATAAATCAGATTTTCAGTATTGGTGGAGATCAGGATTTAGGCGGTGGAAAAGCTAAAAAAGCAAATCGTTTTAAACCTGTTGTGTTGTATTACGGGCCATTTAAATTAGAAAAAGGACAAACGAAATCACATCAGTTAAAATTGCCAAAATACATTGGTTCGGTTAGAACTATGGTGGTTGCAGGTGATGCCAGTACAAGTGCATACGGAAGTGTAGAAAAAGCAACTCCGGTTCGTAGTCCGTTGATGGTATTGGCTTCGTTGCCAAGAAAAATATCACCATCAGAAAAAGTGACTCTTCCGGTTACGGTTTTTGCTACAGAAAGTAAGATTAAAAATGTTTCAATTCAGATTAAAACCAGCCCTGGATTAAAAGTAATGGGAAGTGCTACTCAAAGATTGACGTTTGCACAACCTGACGAAAAAATGGCTTATTTTAATTTAGTTGTAGGTTCGGCAACCGGAATTGCAAAAGTTCAGGTTATTGCCACTTCAGGAAACGAAAGATCGGTTTATGATGTTGAAATTGACATGACAAACCCTAATCCGCTTACAAGTACGTATACAGATGTTCTTTTACCTCCAAATAGTACTAAAACTATTTCATGGAAAACCTTTGGAGTTTCAGGAAGTAATAAGGCAAGATTAGAGGTTTCGTCAATGCCAACAATCAATTTGAACGGAAGATTACAGTTTTTAATTCAATATCCACATGGATGTGTTGAGCAAACGACTTCATCTGTCTTTCCGCAATTATTTCTGAATGATGTTGTCGATTTAGATGCGACCAGAAAAGAACTTATTCAAAAAAATATCACAGCAGGAATTGCAAGATTAGGCAGTTTTCAATTGTCGAATGGAGGATTACCTTATTGGCAGGGAAATACAATTGCCGATGATTGGGGAACTTCATACGCCGGACATTTCCTGATTGAAGCAGAGAAAAAGGGTTATGTTTTACCAATAAACTTTAAATCAAAATGGACTTCGTATCAGCAAAAAGAAGCGAAACAATGGCGTTTTGAACAAAAATATGGGAATGATTTAGCGCAGGCTTATCGTTTATATACACTGGCTTTAGCCGGAAATGCCGATTTATCTTCAATGAACAGATTACGAGAAACAAAAGGTATTTCGAACGAAAGTAAGCTTCGTTTGGCTGCAGCGTATGTTTTGGCCGGACAAAAATCAGCCGGACAAAATTTATTATTGCGTACCAGTATTGATAGTGAATCAAGTGATTATAATTATTACTATTATGGTTCAAGCGAAAGAAATCGAGCAATGGCTTTAGAAACAATGTTGCTTTTAGACCAAAAACAAAAAGCATTCTCGATGGCTTCAAAATTAGCTAAAGAAATGTCTAATAACCAATGGATGAGTACGCAAACTACTGCTTATTGTTTGTATGCGATGTCGAAATTTGCTGCAAGTAATGGTCCTAAAGGAATTAATATTCAGTTTAGTAAAAATGGAAAAGGGGAAACGATAAGTACTCAAAAAACAATTGCAGACAGAAGTTTAGTTGTGCAAACAGGTTCTAATAGTATTACTTTAAAAAATAATAAAAGCAATACGATTTATGTTCGTGTTCTGAATACAGGGATATTGCCAATCGGACAGGAAAATGTAGTCCAAAGTGATGTTTCGGCTGCTATCGTTTTCAAAAACAGAAAAGGCGGCGTTATCAACGTTTCGAAAATAAATCAGGGAACTGAATTTGTTGCTGAGGTTACGGTTAAAAACCAAAGAAACGAAAGTGTTCAAAATGTAGCCTTATCGCAAATTTTACCTTCAGGATTCGAAATCGTAAATACTCGCTTTACAGATTATGGAGACGCCACAAATAATGTGGCAGACTATATTGATATTCGAGATGACAGAACTAATTTCTATTTTGGATTAAAATCCAGAGAAACTAAAGTATTTAGAATCTTATTAAATGCATCTTATCTAGGGAATTATTATTTGCCTGGATTACAATGTGAAGCGATGTACGATAACACATTCCTGGCCAGAACAAAAGGATTCTGGGTTGAGGTGGTGAAATAGGAAATAAAATGGCCCACGGGTTTTGCGGATTAAACGGATTTACACTGGTTTTTAGTTTTGGATTAAGAATTTTATTTAAAATTGATCTGTGAAAACCCGTTTAATCCGTAAAATCCGTGGGCCAAAATTTAAAAATCTTGAAAAATAAATTAATAGCGTTTCTACAACGCATTATAAACTGGATAAAAAAGAATAAAATAAAATCAGCAATTGCGTTTCTGCTCTTGCTGATTTATTATTTCTCCATACCCCGAACTTTATTTCAGGAACCTTATTCTACGGTAATTGAAAGTAAAGAAGGAGAATTATTAGGTGCTAAAATTGCTCGTGACGGACAATGGCGTTTTCCTGCTCAGGATAGCGTTCCAGATAAATTCAAGAAATGTATTGTTTATTTTGAAGACGAATACTTTTATCAACATCCAGGATTTAATCCGATTGCGATGGTAAATGCGATCAAACAAAATAGAAAAGCAGGGAAAGTCGTAAGAGGAGGAAGTACATTAACCCAACAAGTTATTCGTTTATCCCGAAAAGGAAAAGGAAGAACGTATTTCGAAAAGTTTATCGAAATTATCAAGGCAACGCGATTAGAATTAGGATATTCTAAGAATGAAATTCTCGAATTGTATGCTGCACATGCGCCTTTTGGAGGAAATGTAGTGGGACTTGAAATGGCTTCATGGCGTTATTTCGGGGTACAATCCAATCAATTGTCATGGGCGGAAAGTGCGGTTCTGGCTGTTTTGCCTAATGCGCCGAGTTTGATTTATCCGGGTAAAAATCAGATAAAGTTGTTGAATAAACGTAATCGACTTTTACTAAAGCTACATCAGGAAGGAGTAATTGATAAACAAACGTATGAACTTGCGATAGAAGAACCATTGCCTCAAAAACCATATGATTTGCCTCAAATTGCACCGCATTTATTGCAACGAGTATCGAAAGAAGATGAAGGAACACGCGTAAAAACAACAATTGATTATGCTTTGCAGAATAGAGTCAATCAAATTGCGCGATATTATTACAATCAATACAAGCAAAATGAAGTTAATAATCTGGCGATTTTGGTAATTGATGTTTCGAATCGAAATGTGATGAGTTATGTAGGTAATGCTCCAACAGATCGGGATCACCAGAAAGATGTTGATATTATTGATGCGCCAAGAAGTACGGGCAGTATTCTTAAGCCTCTTTTATATGCTGCAATGCTGGATGATGGCGAATTATTACCGAATACTTTGGTAGCCGATATTCCGACGCAAATTTCAGGGTATACTCCGCAAAATTTTAATTTAACTTTTGATGGAGCCGTCCCTGCACATCGTGCTTTGTCAAGGTCTTTGAATATTCCGGCAGTTTTGATGCTTCAGGATTTTGGTGTGAATAAATTTTATGAAGAATTACAGAAATTTAAATTAAGGGATATTAATAAAACGCCGGACCATTACGGATTATCGCTTATTTTGGGTGGTGCCGAAAGTAATCTATGGGATTTATGCCGAACGTATGCTAATCTATCTTCTACGGTGAATCATTACACTAAAAATAATGCAAAATACCGAACTAAAGAATTCACGGAACTCAATTACAGAAACGATTTTGAACCTGATTTTGGATCAGAAACAGATCAGAAAAATATATTAGGCGCGGGATCGATTTGGCTGATGTATAATGCAATGGAAGAAGTAAACCGACCGGAAGGAGATGAAGCCTGGAAGTTTTATGACAGCTCGTTGAAAATTGCCTGGAAAACCGGAACCAGTTTTGGAAATCGCGATGCCTGGGCAATTGGTACAAACTCTAAATATGTAGTGGGAATTTGGGTCGGAAATGCAACGGGCGAGGGAAGACCAACTCTAACGGGAGTTACAAGTGCCGCTCCCATTTTATTTGATGTATTCAATTTGTTACCGAGACAAAGATGGTTTCAAACGCCTTATAAAGATCTTGATGAAGTTGAGGTTTGTCGCTTAAGCGGTTATTTGGCTAAAGAAGAATGTCCTAAAATTAAACAATGGGTTCCTAAAAAAGGAAAATCTACAGCGGTTTGTCCTTATCATAAAAAGATTCATTTAGATAAAACCGAAAAATTTCAGGTCAATAGTAGTTGCGAAAGTATTGATAATATAGTTACCAAAAATTGGTTTGTTTTGCCACCTGTAATGGCTTGGTATTATAAAAGCCAGCATATTGAGTATTTGCCCTTGCCGCCTTTTAAAGAAGATTGTCAGGGAACTCAAACAACAACTATGGATTTTATTTATCCCAAAGCAAACAGCAAAATTTATTTAACGAAGAATTTTAATAGCGAAGTGCAACCTGTAATTTTAAAAGTTGCTTATTCTGAAAGAGACAAAGAATTGTTTTGGTATGTTGATGATGTTTATAAAGCCACAACAAAAACGTTTCATGAATTGCCTATTTCTCCAACGACAGGAATACATTATATTACGGTTGTGGATGCTTTTGGGAATGAAATTAGAAGAAAAATTGAAATTGTGAGGGAATAAAATTTTAAAAATTCCAATTTAGAAATTCCAAGCATGGGACGAAATTGCATTAAAAAATCGCCACGACCCGAGCGATAGCGAATTGGCGAAGCAATTCACGAATTATTATAACATTAAATTCGTGAATTCGTGGCGAAAAAAAAACGCAAAAAAAGCCATAAAAAAACCGCCAATCTTTCGAGAGGCGGTTTTATTTTATTCTGAAATAGCATTTCCTTTTTTATCATAGAAATGGTATTCTAAGTACGTGTAAGCGTCACGAGGTATGATTTTCACCCATTTCTTATGTTCAAAAAACCATTTTGAACGTAATGATGGAAAACCTTTACTGAGGTATGCAGCCACAAACGGATGTACATTAAGTACAACACCCTTGTGGGTTTTTAAAAGTCTGTCTAAATCCAGTGCGATTTTATCAATGATTAAAATTGGCGCTTCAATTTCGCCATGCTCATTGTTTGGATCTTCTTCTCTGGTTTTAATATTTACTTCAGGTCTTACGCGTTGTCTGGTAATTTGGACCAAACCAAATTTACTAGGCGGTAAGATTTTATGTTTTGCTTTATCGTCGCTCATTTCTTCTCGCAAGAAGTCGAACAGGACTTTCCTGTTTTCAGGATTAGACATATCGATAAAATCAATTACGATTATTCCGCCCATATCACGCAAACGAAGTTGTCTGGCAATTTCAGCGGCAGCAATCATATTTACTTCCATGGCAGTATCTTCCTGGTTAGTCGCCTTATTCGAACGGTTTCCACTATTTACGTCTATAACGTGAAGAGCTTCAGTGTGTTCGATAATAAGATAGGCGCCTTTACTCATGGAAACGGTACGTCCAAATGAAGTTTTGATTTGTCTCTCTATATTGTATTTCTCGAAAATTGGAGTGTCGTTTGATTGATAAAACTTTACAATCGATTGTTTTGAAGGTGCAATTTCTTGCAGATATTCCTTCGTTTGGTGGAACAACTCTTCGTCATCTATCTGAATACCGCTAAAGGTATCATTAAATACATCTCTTAATATCGAAGAAGCTCTGTTAAGCTCTCCTAATACTTTTGATGGATGATGAGCAGTTGGTAATTTTTTACACATTGCAGTCCATCTGCCAAGCAGGTTCTGCAAATCTTTTTCTAATTCGGCTACGTTTTTGCCTTCGGCTACTGTGCGAACAATAACACCAAATCCTTTAGGTTTGATCGATAGAACAAGTTTTTTTAGACGATCCTTTTCCTTTTTGTCCTCTATTTTTTGAGAAATAGAAACACGGTCAGAAAACGGAACGAGAACGATAAATCTTCCTGCCAATGAAAGCTCAGCGCTTATCCTTGGACCTTTGGTCGATATAGGTTCTTTAACAACTTGAACTAAAACAGATTGATTGGCACTTAAAATATCAGTAATGATGCCATCTTTGTCAATCTCTTTTTCAAACTGAAAGGTTTTTAGGGAGAAATCTTTTATTTTACCTGCGCTTACAAGTTTTATGAATTTCAGTTGGGAAGCTAAGTTAGGTCCTAAATCGTGATAATGTAAAAAGGCATCTTTTTCGAAGCCCACATTTACAAAAGCAGCATTAAGTCCGGCAACTGGTTTTCGTATTTTGGCAATAAAAATATCACCAACCTGAAAGTTGCTTTTCTCTTCTTCCTTGTGTAATTCAATTAGTTTTCCATCTTTTAATAAGGCAAAATCTACGGCTTCAGAACTAGATCTAATGATTAATTCTTTATTCACACTGTAAATTTTTATCTGTTTTTTCAGAAAATAGAAAAAAGAGAGAAGAGTATAGATTCAAAAAAATCTAAAATCTTAAGTCTAAAGTCTAAAATCTTATCTACAGATGGATTAAACAATATTTTTTAACAGGTATTGAACCCGGGGGATTTTAGTTAGCAGTTTTCAGTATCAGTTGGCAGTTTTTACGCTGCAGACTGTGACTGGTCACTGAGACTAAATTCCAATTTCAATGAACGTTTAAAAAGAAAAAAGTAGTTTAAAACTACTTTTTCTTTTTGTGACGGTTAGCTCTCGCTCTTTTTTTTCTTTTGTGCGTAGCTACCTTATGTCTCTTTCTTTTTTTACCACTTGGCATATCGTGTCGATTTTATGATTAATTAATAGTATTATTTTGCTTCGTTATTTGTTTTTACTCCTTCTACAAAAACTTTTGCAGGTTTAAACGCAGGAATGTTGTGTGCTGGAATTTTGATAGTGGTGTTTTTAGAAATGTTTCTACCTGTTTTTTCAGCTCTGGTTTTTACGATAAAACTTCCAAAACCTCTTAGGTAAACATTGTCTCCAGTTTCTAATGAAGTTTTAACTTCTTCCATAAAAGTTTCTACTGTTGCTTGAACATCTCCTTTTTCAAGACCTAGTTTCTCTGAAATTTTCGCTACGATATCTGCTTTCGTCATTTTCTTTCCTATTTTATTTTATAAATGGTGTACTATTTTTTTGAGTTTGCAAATATAGGAATTAAAAAAATAATTAATCAAGCTAATTCGTTAAATTTTAATTACATAAACATTTACTTTTGTATTCTAAGTATTTTGCAATGAATTTTTCTAACATATTGATAAAATGGTATTTACAAAACAAACGTGATTTGCCATGGCGAAAAACAGCCGATCCTTACCATATTTGGCTCTCAGAAATTATGTTGCAACAGACTAGAGTTGCGCAAGGAACGCCGTATTTTTTTGCGTTTACGCAGGAATTTCCTACTGTATTTGATTTGGCAAATGCCTCAGAAGAGCAGGTTTTGAAACTTTGGCAGGGATTAGGGTACTATTCTCGCGCCAGAAATCTGCATAAAACGTCTCAATATGTCGCAAATGAGCTTAATGGAGTTTTTCCTGCTAACTTTAAAGATTTACTACAATTGAAAGGAGTTGGAGAATATACAGCAGCGGCAATTGCTTCTTTTTCGTATAATGAAGCCGTTCCTGTTGTTGATGGTAATGTGTTTCGTGTACTCTCTCGTTATTTTGATGTTGAATCGGATATTTCTCTTCCTGCAACAAAAAAAGAATTTACAGAACTCGCCTATGAATTAATGCCAAAAGATAACCCTGCAATTTTTAATCAGGCAATTATGGAGTTTGGCGCTTTGCAATGTGTACCTAAAAGTCCCGATTGTTCCATATGTGTTTTTAATGAAAGTTGTGCAGCACTTCAAAAAAAGAAAGTATCGGTTTTGCCGGTAAAATCAAAAAAACTTAAAGTGACCAATCGCTTCTTTAATTATTTAATTTTAGAAGATGTTTTAGGTAATACCCTAATTCAAAAAAGAACGGACAAAGGAATCTGGCATAATTTATACGAGTTTCCTCTTGTGGAAACTACTGAAATTGTGGATTTTGATGTTGTTTCAAAAGCGGTCAGAAATGATATTTTTCCTTCTTATACTATATTAAGTGTAGAAGAATGTAGTGAAACTACAATTGTTCATAAACTTTCGCATCAACATCTTCATATTCAGTTTTGGAAAGTTAAAATTGCGGAAATAATCGAAAATGGATTGAATGCCAGTGAATTAAAAACTTTTCCTTTTCCTATAGTGATATATAATTTTATAGAAAAGCAAGAAATAAATTGCTAAAAAAAATGTATCTTTGGGATAAATACCACTGTAAAATTATGAATGGAACATTAAATAAAGTGATGCTAATTGGCCATTTAGGCGATGATGTAAAAATGCATTATTTTGATGGCGGAAACTGTATAGGTCGTTTTCAATTAGCTACAAACGAGGTTTATATCAATAAAACGACCAATGAAAAGATAACTTCAACGGAATGGCATAATCTGGTTGTGCGCAATAAAGCTGCCGAAATTTGCGAAAAATACCTTTCTAAAGGAGATAAGATCTATATAGAGGGGCGTATAAAATCACGTCAGTGGCAAGCAGAGGATGGTACTACAAAATATACTACGGAGATTCAGGTGACTGAGTTTACTTTTTTGACTACTAAAAAAGAAACCGGAAATCATAAACCGCATCAGGAATCAGAACCAGCAAAAAACACTAACTTTGATGCCACGAATGAAGGTTTGCCTATAAATGACTTACCTTTTTGATTGTTTAACTAATCTTTTTTAATTTGGACCCGGAGCCCAGTTTATTTTTTAATTCTACATTAGACATCAATTTAATAATTGGTTTTGTCGGAATATTTATTTTGCTGTTTCTTTCGGCAATTGTTTCAGGTGCCGAAGTGGCGCTTTTTTCTTTATCTCAAAAAGACATTAACGAAACATTGCAGGAAAATAATCCGAGAGGAAAAATTATTTCCAATCTTTTAGATAAACCCAAAAAACTTTTAGCCACCTTATTAGTAGCCAATAATTTTTTTAATATTGGAGTTGTTATTTTATTCTCTTTTATTGGACAAAATATTTTTGCTAATGTAAGTTCTCCGGTCTTTAAGTTTATACTTGAAATCATTCTGGTTACTTTTCTTATTTTGTTGTTTGGAGAAGTTTTGCCTAAAGTTTATGCCAGCCGAAACAATATAAAATTTGCAAAACGCGTTGCATATCCAATCGCAATTTTAGATACATTACTATCGCCAATAAGTTTGCCTATGCGTAGTGTTACACTATATTTGCATAACAAATTAGGGAAACAAAAAAATAGTTTTTCGATAAATCAGCTTTCTCAAGCCTTAGAACTTACAGATTCTGAAGGAACGTCAAGCGAAGAACAAAAAATCCTTGAAGGCATAGTTTCTTTTGGGAATACAGATACAAAACAGGTAATGAGTCCGAGGATTGATATTTTTGCATTAGAAATATCAGAATCATTTTCGGCAATTTGTCCTAAAATAATCGAAAAAGGATTTTCAAGAATTCCTGTTTATCGCGATAACATCGATCAGATTGAAGGGGTTTTGTTTGTTAAAGATTTATTACCGCATATTGATAATGATGAATTCGACTGGACTTCTTTGGTAAGAGAAGCATTTTTTGTTCCTGAGAATAAAAAACTCGACAATTTATTAAAGGATTTTCAAAGCCTTAAAAGCCATTTGGCTATTGTGGTTGATGAATACGGCGGAACATCAGGATTAGTGTCTCTGGAAGATGTTATCGAAGAAATAGTAGGTGATATAAGTGATGAGTTTGACGATGAAAATTTGAATTTCTCTCAAATCGATGAAAAGAATTTTCTTTTTGAAGGAAAAATCAATATGAAAGATTTTTATAGAATCGTCAATGTTACTGAAGATATTTTTGAATCTCATAAAGGTGAAGCAGAAACGTTAGCGGGATTTATTTTAGAAATTTTAGGCAACTTCCCTAAAAAAGATCAAAAAGTAGCTTTTGAAAATTGTGTCTTTACAATAGAAACAGTCGATAAAAAGCGTGTTAAACAAATAAAAGTAACAATAGATTAAATGTTAAAAAAAACAATTTCAATAGCAACAATTTTACTGGCATTGACTGTTTTAAGTTGTAAAGATGATGTGGTGCCTAAGCCATCAGGTTTTCTTCGATTAGATTATCCGGAAGCAAAATATGTTAGTTTTGAAAACAATTGTCCCTTTGCTTTTGAAATGAATGAAGCGGCTGTGATTAAAGGTGAAAAAGATTGCGGATTCGCGATTGCCTATCCTAAAATGAAAGCAACAATTTACCTAACCTATAAACCTGTAAATGGTAATATCGAAAAATTGCTTAAAGATGCTCAAAAACTTACTTACGAGCATGTAATTAAAGCCGATGATATATTAGAACAGCCCTATTTAAACCCTCAAAAAAAGGTTTACGGAATGTTTTATCAGGTGGATGGAAATGCAGCTACAAACTCGCAATTTTACGTAACAGACAGTACAAAGCATTTTATAACAGGATCAGTTTATTTTTATGCTAAGCCTAATTTTGATTCGATTATGCCGGCGGCGAGTTATATCAAAAATGATATGCAAAGATTAATGGAAACTTTGAAGTGGAAATAAAAAAGAAGATATAAAAAAAAGGGCGTTTAATTTATAAACGCCCTTTTTTATGTTTGATAAAGGATTGAATCCTCTAATTCTTATTTTAAGAAACCGAAAAAGCGTCGGTAATAAAATCCTGAAGTCCTGCTTCTTCTAATATCTCAATCGAGAATTCTCCAAAACGTTTTGGAAGCCAAATAATTCTAACTCCACTCGGGGAATTAAGGCTTTCTTTTGACAAAGTATTTCCATTTTCATCCTCTGGCTGAACGCCCGAAGCTACTAATTCGTCAAAAGCAACTTCAATATCAGGAGTAGAGTAGCAGTGACGGTAAATAGTTCCTTCGCCTTTTGTATCTAGTAATTTTTTTAAATTTCCGGAAAATGGCTGAACAAGCATAAAACGTTCTTGTCTCATTCTCACAACGGCATAGGTCACATGAAGTTCGTCTCTTTGCCAGATGAATTTTTTAGAGATTTCTGCTCCAAGGATTTTTGCGTAATAGTCGCAGGCTTCCTGAAGATCTTTTACCAGAATATCGATGTGGCTAAATTTAAGTTCCATTGTTTTTGTTTAAATATTGATATAAGCTAAAATAGATTTTTGAAAATCATTCACAAAAAAAACAGTAGTAAGCCTGAGTTTACTACTGTTTAAATATATTTGTTGTTAATCTTTTTTCGGACTACGACTTTATATTCGAAACTTTATAAGTTTTCCCATCTCCGGTTGCCTGAACCGTTTTAGTCAGATTCTCTTGGTTTTGAACTGTTTTGTCGAATACAACAGTAGCTGTTTTTTTATCGAAATCTACTGTAGCTTTTTCAACGCCGTCAAGATTGGATAGTTCTTTTTCGATTGTTTTGGCACATCCCATAGCACAAGTCATTCCTTCGATTTCAAAACTTGCCGTTTGTACATTTTCAGCAGCAATTGCTTTGTGTTCTTTTATGGGTGTATTTTCGGATTTTATATTGGCCAGGTTTTTATCTTCTTCTTTTTTGCAGCTTACTAATACTAAACTCGCGATGGCGAAAGCGGCTATGATCTTTGTAAATTTCATTATATATGATTTTTAAATTGATAAGTTGTATTCCTTGCAAAATTAATAAAAAGGAGGAGGTCAGTTCATAAATTTATTACAAATTTGCACCAAAATGATATTTATGGATGCAAAGCAATTAAAGTGGGCTTATTTATTTGTTCTTTCGCTTATTTGGGGAAGTTCTTTTATTTTAATAAAAAGAGGTCTCGTTGGTTTAACAGCGATTCAGGTAGGTTCATTCCGAATTATTTTCGCAGCTTTGTTTCTGTTGCTTTTTGGCTTTAATAGTCTAAAGAAAATTTCACGCCGCCAATGGAAATTTGTTGCCATAACCTCTGTTTTCGGAACCTTTACTCCGGCTTTTCTTTTTGCAATTGCCGAAACTCAGGTCGATAGTTCGATTGTTGCTATTTTAAATTCGCTTACACCTTTAAATACTTTGGTTCTGGGAATAATCATTTTCGGGATTCAATTTCAAAAACAACAAGTTTTGGGTGTTTTTGTTGGTTTGGTAGGTTGCTTACTTTTGGTCCTAAGTGGCGCATCCGCGCATCCGGGACAAGATTATTACTATGTGATTTTGGTTGTGATTGCAACGCTTTGTTATGCTATCAATGTCAATCTAATCAAGAAATATTTATCAGATCTGAATTCGGTAAGTATTACAACCGGAAACTTTGCGGTTTTGCTTTTACCGGCTCTGATTATTTTAAGCTTTACAGATATTACGCAAAGAATAAGTTTTGATGTTACCCAGCATTCTATTCTTTTTGTAATGATTCTGGGAGTTTTAGGAACCGGAATTGCAAATGTTGTATTTTTTAAATTAATACAAATGTCTTCTCCGGTCTTTGCAACATCAGTAACTTACTTAATCCCGATAGTAGCTTTCTTTTGGGGATTGTTAGATAATGAAATGCTAACGCCAATTCAGTTTTTTGGAGCATTTATTATTTTAATTGGAGTTTATTTATCAGCTAAGAAATAAGAAGTTTTGTAGTTTTTCCGGATGTCGCTCTGAGCGAAGTCGAAGAGCGTGTCGATTGGAACGTGGGCTTCGACTCCGCTCAGCCTGACAAAGCAATGACTAAAAATAGTGCGCATAAAAAAAGCTTTGTCAAAAGTTTTTAAACTTTGACAAAGCCTCTAAAAATCTTAGAACCTTAGCAACTTAGTACCTCAGAACCTTTAAAGGAAATCTTTCTCAGAAACTCCTTCATTAATCTTAATCTCAGACATTTTAATATCCAATTCAAAACCTACATTCTGAACTAAGTTAAAAGGAACTTTGATGCCTTTTACTTCTTTATAATCATTAAAATTGGTGATTTGAGCAGATGATTTTCCACCTTGTTCGCGAACTTTAGATTCTGCTACTTTCAAGCCTGATTTTACATCGTAGAAATACGTTGTTTTGCCGTCTGCTATTGCATAAGCATCGCTTCCGTTTATAGGTTCTATTCTGTCTACTTTTAAATCGGTTCTTTTTTGTAATTGTAATTCTTCAAAAGGAGCTGCATTTGCCTTCATATCGGCAAGATCTGCGCCTTCAAGATTTTTGCGTTGGCCTTGTTGTTCGATATAAGCCCCTTTTTCGTTTACAACCTGCTTCATTAAATTCATAGTTCCCATGGCAAGCGAAACCATCATTTTTCCTTTCGAATCTAATTTAGAAGTAAAAGTTAAAGGTCCGGGAGCCTGAGGAACGGTTGTGGTTCCTGTCATTGAAAGTGTTTTTACAGCAGAAACTGCTTTTTCGCCACCAATAGCTTTAAGGTAATTTTCGAAAACAGTTTTCGCAGTAATTCCGGCTGGGGCTTCTTTTTTAGTTACAGGTTTTTCTATAGAATTTCCGTATTTATCAAAATAAAAAATCGGAATTTGAAGTTTTTCTAAACCAGTAATTACATCAGAACCTTTTCCTGCAATTACAATTCGCATATTGTCTAATAAGAAATATTTGTTGGCAACGCGATAAATATCGTCGGCAGTAACATTGTTTATGGTTTGAATGTATTTTTCGTAGAAATCAGCCGGTAGTTTTTCTGTTTCAATATTCAAAGCATAACGGGCAACAGTTTGCGGTTTTTCAACCTGCATTACAAATCGGCCAATATATCCTGCTTTTACATTTCTTAAAACTTCCTGAGGAACTCTTTCGGTTCTGATTCTTTTAATTTCTTTTATAAACTGAACAACAGCGCTGTCTGTAACTGTATTTCTAACAGCAGAGGAAGCTTTAAATTTAGTTACATATTTCCCGCTTCCAATGCTTGAACTTGCTCCGTAAGTCCAGGCGTGTTGTTCACGTAAGTTCATATTTAAGTAGCTGTTGAAATCTCCTCCCAAAATTTGATTGGCAATTACAGCCGGGAAAAAATCAGGATCGCTCATTTTTAAATTCACGGTATTTACCAATGAAATTTCAGATTGTACCGCATTTGGAACATCTACAAAATCAATTTGAAGTTGAGAAACATTCTCAGGATTAGGATAAGTGCTTTTTGGAGCAATTTGTTTTTTCCATCCGCCAAAAAGTTTCTCTACTGCCGCTTTTGTTTCTTTAAATTTAACGTCACCAATCACTACTAAATAGGCGTTTTCAGGAACAAAATAGGTTGCGTAATTTTTCTGAACATCTTCAAGTGTGACATTTTTAACTGTTTCTTCTGAAAGATATTCTCCTGAAGGATGGTTTTTTCCAAAAGCCAAAACATCAACAACACGACTTGCAATTGCAGGAACGCTTTTTTCATCGGCTTTAAGCCCTTCGATTAATTTTGCTTTTTCTTTATCGAATTCAGTTGGAGTAAAATTGGGTTGTAAAGCACCTTCTGCCAAAAGTTCCAGAACACGTCCTGAATATTTAGAAAGAGAGCTGGCATAAGCACCAGTTGATGAAAAGTTAATGCTTGCTCCGTAAAAATCAATTTCTTCGTTAAAAGCTTCTTTGGTTGTTTTTTTAGTTCCGTTGCCAATTAAGCTGCTGGTTAGTTCATCAACACCTTTCTTGTTTCCTTCGGTAAAAGGAGCGTTGTCTAGGGTTAAGTTAAAGCTTACTCTTGGTAGTTTATGGTTTTCAACCACCAAAACTTTCATGCCGTTTGCCAAAACAAAAGTTTGTGGTTTTTTGATGTTGACTACTGGCGAAGGGCCTGGTTTTGGTTGTGGACGATCTTGTGCTTGCATAATTCCAGTCAGGAATAAAAGGATTAAAAATGTATGTATTTTTTTCATGATTCGATAAGCTTAGTTTTGAACTTTAGTTGAAGGAACGTAGTCTAAAATTAAACGCTGGTTAGGGTTTAAGTATTTTTTAGCCACTTCTCTAATTTCTTCTCTCGTAATAGAGTGGTAAATATCAATTTCAGTATTGATTAAATTTACATCTCCGTAAAGTAAGTAGTAAGAAGCCAGGTTTTCTGCAATTCCTTCTACGCTTGCATTGGCGTTCACAAAATTATTATCGAATTTATTCTGTAATTTTTCATAGTCTTTTTCAGAAATCAGGTCGGTTTGAATTTTTACAATTTCCTCGTCTATTTCTTTTAAGATATCGGCGGTGGTATTTGGAGCCATTGGCAAACCGTATAATATGTACGTTCCGTAATCTTCCTGGCTAAAACCCACGGCACCAATTTGAAGCGCCATTTTTTTATCATCAACTATTTTTTTATACAGTTTTGAACTTTTTCCGTCACTTAAATAAGAAGATATTAAATCCAGAACTCTTGCATCTCTTGTTTTCATTGATGGCGTTCTGTAAGAAGCAACAATCATCGGAATCTGAATATTCGGATCTTCGTAAGTTGCTTTTATAGTCTGATTGATTGGTTCTTCGACAAAAGTTTGTTTTTTTACTTCTTCACCTCTTGGGATTGGAGCAAAATATTTCTGAATCCATTCTTTGGTTTTTGTTTTGTCAAAATCACCGGCAACCACTAAAACAGCATTATTTGGCGTATAGAATTTTTTATTAAAAGCCTGAAATTCTTCCAGCGTTGCTGCATCAAGATCTTTCATTGAGCCAATAGTGGTCCAGCGATATGGATGATTTTTGAACATGTTTTTCTTAACCTCCGGAAGTATATTGCCGTACGGCTGATTGTCATAACGCATTCTCTTTTCTTCTTTTACAACCTCGTTTTGGGTTTCAACACCAATCTTGTTAATTATCGGGTGCATCAATCTTTCAGATTCCATCCATAAACCAAGTTCTAAACTGTTTGATGGGAAAACTTCGTAATAATAGGTTCTGTCGTCAGAAGTGTTAGCATTGTTTACTCCGCCATTTGCAGTGACGATTTTCATCCATTCACCACGTTTTATATTTTGAGTTCCTTCAAATAATAAATGCTCAAAGAAATGCGCAAAACCAGTTCGGTCCGGGCGCTCGTCTTTTGATCCTACGTGGTACATTACCGAGGTAATTACAACGGGAGCTGACGGATCGTTGTGTAAAATAACATGCATGCCGTTATCTAAATTATATTCTTCAAAAGCTACCTTTTGAGCATGAGCCACTCCGCCGAGCATTAGTGCTGCACTTAACATCATTATTGATTTTTTCATAAAGATTAATAATTTTTATTTACCTAGATATGTAGGTAGCCAAGAGTTGATTATCGTTACATCAAAATTAACTTTTTTTAATTATTAATGAAGGGTTAGGGTTGGTTTTGGTGATACTTTAACAGTATTATACGGCTAAATGTTTCTTTTTTAGCTGTGAAACACCTTGAAAAACAGACTTTAAAATGAAATAAATATTTTTAGAATAAGAGATTGCACAGTAAATTATTAATTGTATATTTGCAACCTTAAAAATCAATAAATCAATTTGGTATGTATGCAATCGTAGAGATAGCAGGGCAACAATTTAAAGTAAGCAAAGACTTAAAGGTTTATGTTAACCGTTTGTCTAACGAAGAAGGTTCAAGTATTTCATTTGACAAAGTTCTTTTATTAGACGATAACGGTAGCGTAACTTTAGGCGCCCCAGCTATAGAAGGTGCTTCAGTAGAAGCTAAAGTGTTACAACACTTAAAAGGAGATAAAGTAATCGTTTTCAAAAAGAAAAGAAGAAAAGGTTACAAAAAGAGAAATGGTCACAGACAATATCTTACTCAAATTGTAATTGAAGGTATTACTGCAGCAGGCGGAACTAAAAAAGCAGCAGCTAAAAAAGCGGTTGTAGCAGAAGATGCTCCGGCAACTGAAGTTGAAGCAGCTCCAAAAGCAAAAAAAGCAGCAGCTCCAAAAGCAAAAAAAGAAGCTACTAAAGAATAATAACAATATTTAAACTCATACGTCATGGCTCACAAGAAAGGTGTCGGTAGTTCGAAGAATGGTAGAGAATCAGAATCAAAACGTTTAGGCGTTAAGATTTTTGGTGGACAAGCTGCTATTGCTGGGAACATCATCGTTAGACAAAGAGGTTCAAAACATAATCCAGGTGAAAACGTTTACATCAGTAAAGATCACACACTACACGCAAGAGTAGCTGGAGTTGTTAAGTTCCAAAAGAAAAAAGATAACAAATCTTATGTATCTATTCTTCCATTCGAAGCATAATCATTAGATTAAATTATTATAAAAACCCGTTCGCCTTCGCGAACGGGTTTTTTGTTTCTCTGTAAATTGAAATTGACTATCGGCGTATACTTATATATTAATAAAACGGTAAAATTCATTTTTTTATTATATAAAGTAGGATATGATTTTGAGTTAGTTGAAATTGACACAGAAGCAGGTTTGTAGATTATTGGAATTTAGAATTTTAATTTTGGAATTTTTTCCCTGTATTATTTTGTATTTTTGGTTAGACTAATCCCTCTAAATTTTGAAAAAAATAGTTTTCCTTTTATTCCTTTTTTGTACAAGTCTGTTTGCAAGAGAAATTAATTCTTCTGAAGAAATCGTTTCTTTAAATGATTCTCAAAAAAAGATTTTATATGAATTTGAGGTTCTTAAAAAGAATGGTTGTAAGACAGATCAGTTTTGGCTGAAAAATAAAAGTCAATTTCCGGAATTAGATGATGCTGTAAGGGATAAATTAGCGGTGCAGATTTTTGCAAATTCTCAGGTAGTTTATTCTCCGCCCAAAGATTCTGCAGTTCAGTTTTGGATGAAAACACAATTGCTAACCAATTGGATGTTTTATTTATCTGCATTTATAGCTATTTGTGCCCTTATTGCCTTGTTTAAAAAATATTGGGGTTTGCTTATTGATTTATTAATTAGAGGTTTTGCGCCTCTATTAAGGTTTTTGTTTTCGCCGGTTTTGTTAACTTACGAATTGTTCCTGCTAGGAGTGGTTTGTATTATTTATGGATGCCTTATTGATGAGTTTGTGTTAAGAACTGTCATTATTCATGTAGGTTTGTTTTTATTGTGGAGCCAGTCAACGGCTTTATTTACTAAAGAATATTGGGTTAAAAAGTATGTTTTTGAAATAGAAAATAAATTTTGGGGAACAAATCCATGGGAAACCATAAAAACGATATGTCTTCCGGCGATTATTATTTCGTTGGCTCTTGTGTATGTGTTGTATAAAGTTCCTGTTGATGTTTTTTATAATTATGAAATTGTTATTTCGGGAATTGCTGCGTTTTATGCATTGCCGTTCTGGCGTTCGTTAGAAAAATATTTATATCCTGTGTTGCTGCCTTTTAAAAATGAGTATAGACCCAGAAGTATAAATTCTCTTGGAGCTTGTACCGTTATGGCGGTTGTTATTACCGGCATACTTATATTGCAATGGAATGCTGTTTTTTATAATATAATAGCGGCGTTGATAAGTTTATTGTTATTGTCATTTCTGATACTATCTTCAAAAATGAACTATCGATACAGTTATAAAAACTATTATTATCTGCAGTTTGTAGCTGTTCTTTTCCTTGCGGCAGTTTTTTTATATGGTTTTCGTATTCACTTAAACGAAATTATCTGGTTTGCATTAATAGCAACAAGTTTATTCGTTATAATAAAATATATGGAAATCATTTCGTTTTTCTCTGACTGGAAAAGAGGAAAAACATGGGCCTGGAAATTGTTGGGTTTAGCAGTGCTGCTTTGGATTTTAGGTAAAGGGTTTTTATATGTTTCTGCGTTACTTTTTAGTAGTTAAGATTATTCTCTTTTTTCCATTTTCGGATTCTTCCTCTGGCATTATTGTAGGGAGAAGCGGTATTAAACTGTATCATTCTGCCTAATGTCCACTTTTCGTACCAGGGAGTTTCGTACAATTCAGCGTTTGTTTTTAGTTCAATCAAAGAGAGGATTTTATCTACTACATTATCTAGTTTATTGCATAAAGTTATAAAGTCGTCTTTTTCATGATCTTTATAAAACTTTTGTGCCAGTTTTCCAAGTTCATTCCATTTGTAGCCTGTCTCGGGGAAATCTACGGTTTCTTTGTTGTCTTTTTTATTGTTCCACTTGAGTACCAATTCTCCCCAGCCTGTTAAATAAGAAATAAGATTATTAATGCTCATTACAGTATCTTTTGCGTGTCCCTCTAAGTTATGAACGGCAGTTAATTCACCAGGAATGCCCGATAATTCTTTTTTTAGCTTATTATAATTGGTTTTGATTGCGATTTCCAATTCTTCTTTGTTTGCAGGAACAGCCATAATGTAATAGAATATAACTTTATCAAATGTAGCTAAAAAGTAAAAAACCTTTGTCAAGTTTTAAACTTTGACAAAGGTTTTTTTATTTTTTTGGAAGGAAACGATCCACAATTGGAATTTGGAATTTAAAAAATTGAAATTAAAATTCGATTACTCAGTATCTTTTGTTTCTTCCAGATCCTCGGTTTTTCTACCCAGTTTTATCTTCGGATTATCCTGTGTTCCGGTAACAGTTAACGGGATTCCGAATATGCCAAGAGGAGGTAAGCCTAAGCGCATTTTTAAGTTTAGTTTTCCGTCTAGACTTGTTGTGCCTTCGATTCTTGGTCTAAAGCCGGCAAACTTAAATTTAAAGCGTTCTACGGTCATGATATTGTTCTTGATCGTGGTTTTGATGTCAACTTTAGAAAGATCGGGATTTCGCATTGATTCAGAATTTGTTGCTTTGCTTACGGCATTAAACATTTTCAAACCTCGCACTTTTATATCTTTTACAGAAAGTGTTCCGCCGCCAACAAGCGATGGATACACAGGATCCATGTTCCCGTTTAATCTTCCTTTTAGCTGGTAATCAACCGAAACAATACCCTGTGCTTTTTCAGCTGCGCTGGCCATTTTTCTAAAAACTTCAATTTCGTTATAGGCTTTTTTAATATCAAAATCAGAAGCTTTAATAGTAAAATCAAAATTTGCTTTTTGAGGTGTAACAGCCTGATAATTGGCATTCATGGCAACATTACAGCCAATTAAATTAAAACCGGTATTCTGCATGCTTAATTTGCCTTTGTTCATGCTTAAATTTCCAACTGCATTTTGAAGGTTTAATTTGTCAAAATTCACTTTTTGGGCATTAGCAGTAAAATTCAAATTCAAATTCGTCGGAATTATGATAACTCCGGTTTGTTTTGACTCGGTTTTAGGGGCCGGCGTTTCAGTTTTTGTTTGGGTTACAGAAGTATTTGTTGGAGTGCTTGACATGAATTCATCAACATTGATGTATCGCGAAGTAGCTTTGAAAGAACCTATTAAAACGCCTGTATTTGTCGTTGCATAATTAAAAACGTTCTGCAAATATCCATTCATCCTAAAATCAGACTGGCCGTAAGCAGCCAGGAAATTATTAAATGACATTTTATCCTGATTGATTTTAAAAATACCTTCTTTGATAATGAATTTCTTTGGCAGATATTCTGATGTTATGCCAATGTTTCTCAGCTCAAGAGTTCCTTTGTTATGAAGCTTGCTGTAATTTCCTTTTTCGGCATCGCTTTGTTTGCCTTTCAAAACTAAGTCAGCTTTTACAAAGCCATCTAAATCAAGTCCTTTTTGAGAGAAAACTTTATAAATTTTATTTACATCAAGTTCTCCTTTGGCTTTAATGTCGTAAGTCAAATCATTAAAATTGCTCAAATCGGCTTCTACAAAAACAGGTTTTCCTTCAAAGGTAAACTGAGTTGGTTTTAGGCTTACTTTCAAATCATCAAAAGTTCCTTTCTTATTGTTGATTGTAGATTTTATTATAATATTTGTGATCGGATTTGGGTAATATGGTGTTTTTAAATACCCGTTTTCTAAATCGATAACACCATTTGTAACTGGGAAAAGTTTGTTTTTCTGATCAAATTTTCCATTTGCTTTTACATCTCCGGCCAAGCTTCCTTTTAAAACAATATCAGGAATGCCGAGTGCTTTAGTCAGTTTTTCAAGGTCGATTCTGGCTTTAAAATCAGCATTGATATTTGGTGTATTTATCCCTTCGATATAAAATTTAGATTTTAAATAATCTTTATTTATGTTTAAGGATAAGTTTTTAGCATCTACAATAGCAAGATCCGGATTTAATGACGGGACTTTTGTTTTTACTTCTAAATTTAAGTTAGAAACCGGAAAAGCACTTTTGTTATAATTTACAAAACCGCTGTCTATTTTTATGTCCAGATTAAGATCAGGAGCAATATTTTGCGATGCAATATAATTTCCTTTTAAAGTTAAAAGTAAGTTGGTATTTCCTTTTAATTCTGTTTTAGAAAGCCACGTAATGTATTTTGGAGGGAAAGCAGTAAAAACATCATTCAGTTTACTATTGTCAGATTTAATCACAAAATCCATATTGTAACCCTCTTTCAAAAAGTCAAATTTCCCTTTAAAATCGACCATGAGCTGATTGATTTTTAAGTTGTTTTGTTGAAAAAAGAAAGACAAAGAGTTTACGTTTACTTTGGTAATCAGATCCGCATCGATTTTCTTATTCATTAAATAAGGTTCACCTTCATAAACAATATTTAATTTCTCGATTTTGGCTTTCGAATACAAATCAAAAACAGCCTGGTTGAGATCTCCTTTTCCTAAATAATTAAAGCCAAAAGCATCAAAATGAACTTTGGTCGATTGATCGTCGTAAATTATTTTACTGTTCAATATCTCGATTCTCTCCAGTTTTAGCGATGCGTCAGCATCTGTACTGTCTTTCGGATCTGATGTATTTGATGATTTGTAAACATTGTAATTCGCTTCTCCTTTTGGATTTACTTTTACGTTTATAAAGGAATCAGATAGATAAATCTGGTCTATTTTTACTTCCTTGCTAAATACTAAACTGGCGACATTTATTCCAAACGAAACCTCTTTTGCAGTAATAAATTTTTCGTTTTTATAAGGAGCTGATCCGTTAAGACTTAAGTCATTTAAAGTTAAAGTCAATGAAGGAAAGTGATGAAAAAACGAAACCGAGACATCAGAATAATTCAATTCTGCGCTCAGTTTTTCGTTAGCTGTTTTTTTAATTTGCTCCTTAATTTTATCAGCAAAAATAATAGGGGTCAGAAACAGTAATCCTATAATAACGACAAAAGTTATTCCGGTGTATTTTGCTATTTTAAATAAAATAGATTTGGTTTTATTTGCAGGCATAACAAATTGTGGTATTTATAAATAAGATCTAAATTGAATTTTATCCGTGAACAGTTTCTTTTTTACCATAATTGGTAATGATAGAACCTTCATATTCAATCCATTCTTTCCAACGTTTGTCTATATCTATATTGTCAGTGTATTTTCGGGCAAATCCTAAAAAAGTGGTATAATGACCGGCTTCAGAAATCATCAAATCGCGGTAAAATTTAGCTAATTCTTCGTCTTTAATGTTTTCAGACAGTACTTTAAAACGTTCGCAGCTTCTGGCTTCGATCATGGCCGAAAACAATAAACGGTCGCAAAGTGCATCTTTACGGCTTCCGTCTTTTTTCATGAATTTAAAAAGCTCATTTACATAATGGTCTTTTCTTTCGCGGCCCAAAGTCAGACCTCTTTTTTTGATGATATCGTGTACCATTTGCAAATGCTCTAATTCTTCTCTCGCAATCACAAGCATTTCAGTAACTAATTCTTCTAATTCAGAATTATAAGTTACTAAGCTTATGGCATTTGAAGCTGCTTTTTGTTCGCACCAGGCGTGATCCGTTAATATTTCTTCAATATTCGATTCTACAATATTTACCCAACGAGGGTCTGTCGCTAATTTTAATCCTAACATAATTTCCCGGCATTTTAGTTCTTGCAAAATTAGTGTTTTTTATCACTAAAAATCGGGAATTATCGCATGATTGCGCTTAAAAAAGTATTATTTTGTAGCTTGAAATATTTTGTAATGAATCAGATAAAAAAACTCTTAATCATTGGCTTTGTTTGGCCTGAACCAAATTCGTCTGCAGCGGGTGGAAGAATGATGCAATTGATTTCTATTTTTAAACAAAATGGATTCGAAATTACATTTGCAAGTCCGGCTTTAGACAGCGATTTTATGGTCGATTTATCTGAATCTGGAGTGAAAAAAGTGTCAATTGAACTTAATAATTCCAGTTTTGATGATTTTATAATCGAACTGAATCCTGATGTGGTTTTGTTTGATCGTTTTATGATCGAAGAACAATTTGGATGGCGGGTATCTGAAAATTGCCCTAAAGCGATTCGTTTATTAGACACCGAAGATTTACATTGTTTAAGAACTGCAAGACAAAAAGCATTTAAGGAAAATAGAGTTTTTGAACTTCATGATTTATTGTCTGAAGAAGTGGCAAAGCGCGAAATTGCAAGTATTTTGAGATGCGATTTATCTTTTATTATTTCTGAATTTGAAATGAAAATCTTAAAAGATGTTTTTAAAATAGATTCGGATTTGTTGTATTATTTACCGTTTTTAGTTTACGAAATGTCCGAATTGGATTTGTTGAAATTACCTTTGTTTGAAGAACGTAAAAATTTTGTTTTCATCGGAAATTTTCTGCATGAACCCAATTGGAATACTGTTCAATATTTAAAAGAAACCATTTGGCCTTTAATTAAAAAACAGTTTCCAGAAGCCGTTTTAGAAGTTTATGGAGCGTATCCTTCGCAAAAAGTGTTGCAGCTGCATCAGCCTAAAAATGGTTTTTTTATTATGGGAAGAGCTGCAGATGCTAATGAAATCGTTAAAAAAGCACGGGTTGTTCTGGCGCCAATTCGTTTTGGAGCAGGTTTAAAAGGGAAATTATTAGAAGCCATGCAATGCGGAACGCCAAGTTTAACTACGACAATAGGTTCTGAAGCGATGCACGCCAATTTATCCTGGAATGGCTTTGTTACAGATGATACTGAGTTGTTTGCAAAAAAGGCGGTTGAATTGTATCACGACGAAAATCTTTGGAAACAAGCTCAAAAAAATGGAGTTGCTATCGTTAACGAATGCTATCAATTGAGTAAATATTCTACGGCATTAATAGCGGCAATTAATTCATTATTGAATGACTCTGAAAGTCATCGTTTGCAAAATTTTATGGGAAGTTTGCTGCAGCATCATACGCTTAAAAGCACGAAATACATGGCAAAATGGATTGAAGCTAAGAACAAGAATTAGTTATCCATTTTTCCAAATCCTACAGTTTCACGATACAACTGTGGCGAAACATCGGCATTGGTTTTAAAAAATCGGCTAAAATAATGCTCGTCGTCATAACCCAGTTCATAAGCGATTTCCTTAATCGTTTTGTTGGTCATGTATAGTTCTCTTTTAGCTTCGATTATAATTCTTTCGGCAATTAAATCTGTTAAGGTTTTGTTGAAATAATTTTTTGATAATTTGGCTAAGGCTTTCGCCGAAATGTTCAGCATTTCTGCATAATGTCCGGCAGAATGTTTTATTTTAAAATTCAGTTCAATTGCATCTTTCAAATTTTGGAGAATAAAAGGTTCTTTAGAATCCGGAACCGATTTCATTTCCTCAAGTTGTATGTTTTTGAGTCTCGAAGCCGTGATCAAAAATATCTTTAAATACGAAATAAGAAGTTCATATTGTGCCAGTTCTGAATTTTGCATTTCAATTTTCATCTGATCCAAAACCATTTTAAAAGTCGAAGCCGCTTCTTCTGTAATTATGGTAAAAGGCGGCTGATAGACATTGTTGAACAAAACACCATTGCACGAAACTTCTTTCTGATGGTAATGAATGCAGTAAAAATCAGGATGAAAATGAATTGCAATTCCTTCAATAGGTTCGCTTACGCATAGCATAAAAGGTTGATACGGCGAAAAGGCGAGGAGTGAGTTTTCTTCAAACTGATGCTCGGCAAAATCAGCTTTTACCTTTCCTTTTCCTTTCGTAACCCAAATTAACGAGAAATAATTATTGCGCTGCAAATGATCAAAATGGCTATTGTTATCAAACGGAAGTAGCTTAAAAGCAAGGTTCCCGGTTTGCGGATTAATTAAAGTAAAAACACTTTGATTGCTCATAATTCTATGTTTTTGAAAATATAAAGATAGTCATGAAATAAATTCACAACTATCTTTATAAATTGTTTTTTGTTTGAAAAATTAGTTTTGTAATGCTAAGCCAGGAACTGCCGGAAAATCAATTTCTGTGTTTGCAGTATTGTTAAAATAGTTGGTTAGAACATTCAATGCAACATGTGCTACAGTTTCTGCAAGTTCAGCGTCTGAAACCCCTGCATTTTTAATTGCATTTACATCCTGATCGTTTACTAAACCATTTTTGCTAATTAAAGTTTTAGCAAATTGAAGGATCGCTTCCGTTTTTGCATCAGCAGAATTTCCTGTTCTTGCGTCATGTAGGACTTGTGCGTCAGTTTTTAATAATTTTCCTCCAATAAAAGTGTGTGCGGCTACACAATACTCACATGAATTGCTTTCTGAAACTGTTAGAGCAATTAGTTCTCCGGTTTTTGAGCTTAGTCTTCCGTGGCTCAATGCGCCGCTTAAATTCAAATATCCTTCAAGAACCGCTGGAGAATTTCCCATTGTTCTCATCATGTTAGGAACAACTCCTAATTTAGCTTGTACAGCGTTGAATAAATCTTTAGTTTTTCCTGTTGCTTCTTCTGGGTTTAATGCTGTTAATCGTGTCATTTTATTTAATTTTTTATGTTAATTATTAGTTGTTGTCTTTTGACATTACAAAGGTGCGACGATTACAGATTGTAGAACATGGAGGATTTACGCTATGTGATGGACAATTTTCCCTAGGTTATTTTTTGAATAGAAGAGTATCCCGATTGTAATCCCAACGGGATAAAAAAATCCCCGAATTATCTATTTGATAATCGGGGATGGTAACTGTGAAATTACAAACTGTTCACTGCAACTGTCAACTGTGACTGAAAACTGCGACTGAAAAACTGCGACTGAAAACTGAAAACTATTTCAAAATACCTTCAACAGCCTGAATAGTTGTAGCGTGATAACCAGATTTTGCTTTATCAAAAACTTGTTTTGCCCAAACTTTCCCTTCAGGAGTTTTAACCATTTCTTTGTACAACATCATTACAGATCCAGTTCTGCTAATTCCAATTAAAAATTGTTCAATTGCAGGATTTGCTGCTTTGTATTGATGCATTATTGCCTGAACAAACCATTGGCGTTTTATAATAAAGTTTCCGCCTTTCGTAAAGTTGAATTCAGTGTCAATCGCTTCCATTTCTTTTGGTGTAATATCCGTTGGAAGATGGTCGATAAAATGTTGTTTTTCTGTTGTAGTTGTAATTTTTTTGCTTAATCCTTTCACGCCGGTTGTTCTCCAGCTTTTCTGGATTTTATCAATAGCGTCAAAATCTACTGAACTTACAGAAGTGATATTTGATGGAATTCCAGGTTTGTAGATCCAGTCTTCTGCTTTTATTTTATCTGCCAGTGCTTTATCTCCTTTTATAAGATTTTCATTGTAATATTTAATGAAATCTTCTGTAGTAATCGATTTAAAAGCATGCGCGTCGAAATAATTTTTGATGAAAACATCAAATTTTTCGCGTCCAACAGCGTTTTCGATCACTCTTAAAAAAGCATATCCTTTTACGTAAGGAATCATGCTAATTCCGTCGTCAGGATTTCTTCCTGTTAGGCTTACTTTTAATCTGGTGTCAGGACTTGTGTCTCCATATTCAGCTACATTATCAACTAACTCTTTGCGAGTGATAACGTTTTGCATTTCAAATTCTTTCTCTCCAAAAATAGCTTCGCCAATACGGTGTTCTACGTAAGTGGTGAAACCTTCATTTAACCAAATATCATCCCAGGTAGCGTTTGTAACTAAATTTCCGCTCCAGCTGTGTCCTAATTCGTGGGCTAATAAACTTGTTAGAGAACGATCGCCTGCAATTACTCCCGGCGTTAAGAAAGTTAAATTAGGATTTTCCATTCCTCCATAAGGAAAACTTGGAGGTAAAACCAAAACATCATAGCGTCCCCAACGGTAAGGCCCGTAAAGTTTTTCGGCAGCATTAACCATTTTTCCAAGTTCAGCAAATTCCCAGGCTGATTTTTTTAACATGGATGGTTCTGCGTAAACTCCGGTTCTGTTGTCAATAGATTGAAATTCGATATCTCCAACGGCAATTGCCATTAAATAAGAAGGAATTGCTTTATCTTGTTTGAAAGTATAAACTCCCGTATCATTTTTCTTTTGCGGATTTACGGCACTCATTACGGCTAATAAATCTTTAGGAACGGTAACTTTTGCATCATAAGTAAAACGAATTCCGGGTGAATCCTGGCAGGGAATCCAGGTTCTTGACCATACGCTTTCTCCCTGAGAAAAAAGGAAAGGTTTCTTTTTGTCTGCTGTTTGTTCTGGTTTAAGCCATTGTAAAGCAACAGCTTCCTTAGTCGTGCTATAGTAGATATTTACTTTAGTTGTAGTAGGTTCGATAGTGATGTGAAGCGGTTTTCCGCGAAATTCTGTGTCTTTTCCAAGTTCGAATTTGGTTTCTTTTTCGTCATCACCTAAAGTTACTTTTGTAATGTTTAGTGTGTTTTCGTCAAAGATAATTTCTTTTCCTTTACTAATATTGTCAATTAACCAGGAAGCTTTTCCTGAAATAGTCTGAGTGTCAAAATCGACTTTTATGTCCAGATCCAGATGTTTTACAACGGCAAGTTCTGGTTTAGCGTAACTGTGTTCATCTGTAACGGTAGTTGCTTTTTCTGTTTGTTCCTTTTTCTGACAGGCAATTATGGTCAGGAATAAAGTGGCAAGGATTAGTTTTTTCATTTTATGAAGAATTGAATTAGTGGCGGGAAATTAAACAAAAAATCCCGTTTTGAATAAACAAAACGGGATTTAATTATAAATAACCATCGATTTCGATCAGTCTGCCTTCGATTTTGCTCAGGCTAACGCTTCGACTTCGCTTAGGATAAACATTGAATTATGCCAACATTGTAACCGGGCTTTCGATGTATTGTTTTAATGTTTGTAAAAATTGAGCACCAGTTGCACCGTCAATTGTTCTGTGGTCACATGCTAATGATAACATCATTGTGTTTCCTACTACAATTTGACCGTTTTTAACTACTGGTTTTTCAACAATTGCACCTACAGAAAGGATAGCAGAGTTTGGTTGATTGATAATTGAATTGAATTCAGTAATACCAAACATTCCAAGGTTAGATACTGTAAAAGTACTTCCTTCCATTTCTTGTGGCCCTAATTTTTTGTTTTTAGCTCTTCCCGCAAGATCTCTTACTGAAGCACCAATTTGAGATAAACTCATAGCGTCAGTAAATTTCAATACAGGAACTACTAATCCGTCTTCAACTGCTACAGCAACACCAATGTTAACGTGGTGGTTGATGACGATGACGTCTTCTTTCCACTGAGAGTTAATTTTTGGATGTTTTTTCAATGCTAAAGCACAAGCTTTTATTACCATATCGTTGAAAGATACTTTTGTATCCGGAACAGTATTTATTGTCGCTCTTGCGCCCATAGCTTCGTCCATGCTTACTTCGATCACTAAGTTGTAGTGCGGTGCAGTAAATAATGATTCAGCCAAACGTTTTGCGATAATTTTACGCATTTGAGAATTTTTGATCTCTTCGGTGAAAACTTCTCCGGCAGGAACAAATACTTTTGGTGCAGCAGGAGCAGCATCAGCTTTTGGAGCAGCAGTAGTTGCTGTTGCAGCTGGTTGTGCTTGTGCAGATGGAGTAAAGTTTTCGATATCGCTTTTTACGATACGTCCGTTTTCTCCTGAACCTTTCACCTGAGTTAATTGAATTCCTTTGTCAGAAGCGATTTTCTTCGCTAAAGGCGAAGCTAAAATTCTTCCTCCATTTGATGAAGTGTCAGCAGTTGCTTCAGTAGCTTTTTCAGCAGCAGGGGCAGCTTTTTCTTCAGTTGCAGGAGCGCTTGCAGGTGCAGCACCTCCGGCAGTATAATTTTCAGCAATTCCGGAAATGTCAGTTCCTGCAGGTCCTATAATAGCTAATAAGCTATCAACAGGTGCAGTATTTCCTTCCTGAATTCCAATGTATAATAATGTTCCTTCATTGAAAGACTCAAACTCCATAGTCGCTTTGTCTGTTTCAATTTCAGCAAGAATATCACCTTCAGCAACAGCATCACCTACTTTTTTCAACCAGGTCGCTACTGTTCCTTCTGTCATTGTATCACTCAAACGAGGCATAGTTACAACTATAACGCCTTTTGGTAATGCAGCTGCAGCTTTTGCAGGAGCAGCAGTCTCAGTTTTTGTTTCAGCAGGAGCGTCTTTTGCTTCAGCTTCTTTTGTTTCCGCTTTTGGTGCTTCTGCAGCAGCAGGAGCATCGCCACCAGCTAAAAGAGCAGAAATATCTTCTCCTTCGTTACCAATGATTGCTAATAATGAATCAACAGGAGCAGTTTCTCCTTCTTGAATTCCGATATGTAAAAGAGTTCCTTCGTTGAAAGACTCAAATTCCATTGTTGCTTTATCTGTTTCAATTTCAGCAAGGATATCTCCTTCGCTAATTTTGTCGCCTACTTTTTTTAACCAAGTCGCTACCGTTCCTTCCGTCATAGTATCGCTCAAACGAGGCATTGTTACTTTTATGGCCATAATATATTATAGTTTATGAGGTGTGAATGGATAGTCTTCTTGTGCGTATACTACATCGTATAATTGTTGTAATTCAGGATATGGAGATTCTTCAGCGAATTTCACACATTCTTCAACCAAATCTTTAACTCTTTGGTCAATTACTTCAATTTCTTCTTCTGTAGCATACTTTTGATCCATAATTACATCTAAAACCTGAGTAATAGGGTCAATTTTTTTGTACTCTTCAACCTCTTCTTTAGAACGGTATAATTGTGCATCAGACATAGAGTGTCCTCTGTAACGGTATGTTTTCATTTCAAGGAAAGTTGGTCCGTCACCACGACGTGCTCTGTCGATAGCTTCTGTCATTGCTTCAGCAACTTTTACAGGATTCATTCCGTCAACTGGTCCGCAAGGCATTTCATATCCTAAACCAAGTTTCCAGATATCAGTATGGTTTGCAGTTCTTTCTACAGAAGTTCCCATTGCATAACCGTTATTTTCAACGATAAATACAACTGGTAATTTCCATAACATAGCCATGTTGAAAGCTTCGTGTAATGAACCTTGTCTTGCAGCACCATCACCAAAATAGGTCATAGTTACTCCGCCAGTTTCAAAATATTTATCAGCAAAAGCTAAACCAGCTCCTACCGGGATTTGTCCACCTACGATTCCGTGTCCTCCGTAAAAACGGTGTTCTTTAGAGAAAATGTGCATAGAGCCTCCCATACCTTTAGAAGTTCCTGTTGCTTTTCCTAAAAGTTCAGCCATCACTCGTCTGGGATCAACTCCCATACCAATTGGCTGTACGTGGTTTCTGTAAGCAGTAATCATTTTATCTTTAGTCAGGTCCATAGCGTGCAAGGCACCTGCTAGTACAGCTTCCTGACCATTATATAGGTGTAAAAAACCTCTAACTTTTTGTTGAATGTATAATGCTGCAAGTTTGTCTTCAAACTTTCTCCAAAGTAGCATGTCTTCGTACCACTTTAAATATACTTCTTTTGTAACTTCTTTCATCTGAATTCTTTCTTTTGCTAAAGTTTGTTTGTGTTATCAATTGTTGCCTATAACGCAAAATAGTTTCCTCCCACAAATTTGCGCCCGAAAGGTCGGGATGCAAAAATAAGACATTCCTATTAAGAAGTAAAATTTAAACGTGACTTTTTGGCTTTTTTTTATAAGAACTTTTTATCAAACATAAAAGGAAGCAAATTTTTAAGGGATGCTGATTTGTAAACTTCGCCAATTTCGCCCATAAAATAGATTTCTATAGGGGTATCTTGCCTGATTTCGTATTCGGCAATCGATTGGCGGCAAGAACCACATGGTGGAATTGGAGCGGTAGTCTGATTCGTGTCTGAAGCTGCTGTAATAGCTATCTTTAGAATTTTTGCATCGGGATAAACACTTCCCGCATGAAAAATGGCAACGCGTTCTGCACATAATCCTGATGGATAAGCTGCATTTTCCTGATTTGATCCCAAAACTATTTTTCCGTTATCTAATAATAATGCTGCTCCAACTCTAAATTGAGAATAAGGGGCATATGCTTTTTTTCGAACTTCAACAGCCTCGCTCATTAAGTCTTGTATGTCTTTTGAAAGTTCTTCCAGAGAATTGTAAACGGTAAAAGATGATGTTATGCTTATTTCTTTCATTTCTTTTTATGGGAAAAAAAATCCAAATCTCTAAGAAATAGAAATTTGGATTGTTATTGTTTTTATTGTTTTATTCGTTTAATAAACTTCGTATTTGTCGCCAAAGTTAAAGGTTAAAGAAAAGCGAAGTGTATTTTCTAAAGGATTTTTAATTTTTGATGCTGAAAATAGGTAAGAAACATCAAGTTTTACTACATTATATTTGAAACCTGCTCCTAAAGAGAAAAACTGAACGCCTCCTTTTTGAGGACTTTGGTGGTAATATCCTGCTCTCATCGAAAAAGCATCCTGATAAGTATATTCTCCGGCCACACTATAAGTGATTTCTTTTAATTCTTCGCTAAAACCACCCGGAGCATCTCCAAATGATTTAAAAATACCTGAAACCCAACCTATATCATTGTAGTTTTTGTAATTTGTGGCATTAGCCTGTTCCTGAGAAGTTTCTCCAGGATCATTATAATCGCCATCTCCGTTTAAATCTATCGGAGTTCCTGGTCCCGGAGGAGTAGGGACTAAAAGTTTGGTAAATTCTACGCTCAGTCCAACTTTATTGTAGTCGTCCAGAATAAAATCAAAACCACCACCTAATCTTAAATTTGCCGGTATAAAGTTTGAGCTTAAGTCATCATTGTCGTAGCTTATTTTCTGGCCAAGGTTTTGCATGTTGAAACCTGCTCTCCATCGTCCGTTGAAGTCTGAATAAGCAATTTCTTCAGATTGGTAAAATCCGGCAATATCAACTGCAAAAGTACTGGCTGCAGAAGCGTCTATATCTTCTGAGGCAATTTTTAGATTTGAATTGATAAATCTTGCGGCAACTGCCATAGAGAATGTTTCGCTTAATTTCAAAGAATAAGATCCGTCCAAAGCAAATTCGTTTGGCGATACTATTCTGGCAGCTTCACTTGGATCTCCTGTTGTTCTTAGCTCAATATCTCCAAAACCAAAATAGCGAAGACTTCCTGCAAAGGCACTTCGTTCATTAATTTTATTGTAGTACGTTACCTGACCTAATGAAATGTCATTGGCTAAGTCTGTTAGGTACGGAGTGTAACTAATCGAAAAACCTTGCTTATCTACTGAAAAAGCATATTTTGCAGGATTCCATTGCTGAGAGAATGCGTCTGCTGATGTTGCTACACCCTGATCAGCTAAACCTGCTGCTCTGGCATCTGCCGCAACTAATAAAAAGGGAACTCCCGTTGTAATAGGGCGGTTGTCCTGTGCCTGTACTTTAAAAAGAATAAAAGAACAAATTAAAAGTAGTGAAATTTTTTTCATTTAGGGACTTAATGTATTTATGATACAAATATATATATAATTATAAGATGACAAGCTTTTCATATTTTTCTGCCTTTTTATTTGTCAAATTAGATCTGACTGTTAGTTTGTAAATATAAACACCTTTTCCTATTCGGTCACCAAAATCATCTTTTCCATCCCAGGTTATTTCTCTTGATAAAAAACCTTCTGTTGTAATGATCTGGTTTTTTGTCCAGACTACTTTTCCCGTAATAGTCATTACCTGAACCTGGACATCCAGAGGTTCGTATGGTCTATTGTGAGAAAACCAAAACTGAGTGTAGGTAGAAAAAGGATTAGGATAATTAAGAACGTGTGTTAATGTTAGTGATTCATCTCCAACAACTACAAATTGTATTTCGCTTGTAACCGGATTGTTGTAAACATCCCATGCTGTAAAGCTTATAGTGTGCATTCCCGGAGCTAAATTTCTTAAGGGGAAACGTAAATTTCCATTCGTATAATCGTCTAATTTTGTTTGATAGTAATCATTTAGAATGTAAGGATTACTAACGTCTCCGTCCAGAATTGCTACAATGTCATGCCCGATTCCGCTTGCTGTATTTATTCCATTTTCATCTTCCAGAAAAGCCAGTAAAAATGGCGATTCATTTGTAATTCCGCCAGATACAAAAGTTTCATCGTTCATATATAACTTAACTTTTGGACTTATATTGTCCTGAGGGGCATTTTCATTTATACCTCCTATTTTAATGGCTGTACTGTAACCAGTTTGGTTTTCTAAAGCCTGATTTTTTTTCGAATAAAAACTAATTCGGCCATAATCAACAGGAACACGAATATCCCGCGGTACAACAAAGCTAAATTCGAACTGGCCGTTGGTTACGGATGCATTTCCTCTAAAGATTGTTTCTCCTAATATTTTAAATGACATTGCAGGGCTATAACCATCATTATTTAAAGTTGTGGTTGTAATTAATTTATCAAAAATTGCGGTAGCTAACTCTCCGTTATAATTGCTAAGAAGAGTATTGTTTTCATCGGTAATTTCGCCTGAAATTTTAATTTTTGCCAAAGATTTTAAGTCTGGAATTGATTGTGAAATCACAACATCATTAACTTTTGTTAAATTAATTCTAGGTTTTGGAATGGCTAACATTAAAGCAGGATCGCCAATATAAAAAATAACATTACTGGCCGAACTTGGATTTTCGTTTTTAGAAATTCGGAGCGCCTCGGCAATGCTGGTGTATTGATTGGATCCGTACGAAAGCAGGTTTTTGCTAAGACTGTCATTAAAATCTTCTGCATTAAATTGTCCTATGGCTCGAATGGTTGTAAGCATAGAAATTGCGCCGCCTTTTGGATTCCAAAAAGTATATTCTCCTGCTGTTGGTCTTGTCGGGTCATCGAATCTTGAAAACTCACAAGTAATGGTTATAAATAAAGGATACTTGTATTGATTGTTTAGATTTTGTCCGTCTGATTTTTCCCAAATACGTTCGCTTGCCAGTCCGTCTTCGCCACCGTGGCCTAAATAATTAAAAATTAAAGCGCCTTTTTCAAAAGCATTAAATAAATCCGTTCTTGCTTTAGGGTATCTTGATCCGCCGGCAGAAGCTTCCTGTGTATAAGCATCCAAAATGATTTTGTCGATATTTAAAAAAGGTTTTTGGGTAGTTATATTGTCTGCCAAATTGTTTTGATGGAATTGTAATGTCGCATCTGAGGTCTGGTCAGAGTCATCACTTACCATAACAATGTTGTTTCTCCAATTTCCATAGGATTTAACATCATGGTATTCTAAAACTTTATTGACCATTTCGGCTGCCTGTGCATTGTCTGATACCAGCATTCTGCCAACCGCAATATCAATTCCGCCAAAAGGCGAAACGACAATTCCTTCGTTTGAATCCATTAAACCGTAAAAGTCATCAGATGCAAATGAGGCTTCTCCGGTAGAATTGCTAATTACAGATTGATATATAGGTACAATATTATTATTGTTTGCAATTCTGTCCTTGTAGTCAAAAGAAGCATCTCCGAATAAATTCAGGTATTTTATTTTTTTATCTGAAGATGATGCATTGTCGTAAATGTATCTGATGCAATTTCTAATGGCTGCGATATCTTGTTTTCCTGAAGAAAATTCCTGATAGATGTTTTCTAAAGCAAGTACTTTTACATTCAAATTAGAATATGTTCTGTGAAAATTCGCTAGTTTTTCGGCTTGGGAAATTAAAAATTTGGGCGTAACGATTACATAGTCGATATCCTGAAAGTTGTTTTGGGTATTCTTAAATAATGTTCCTTTTAGATTTTGATTGGCAATTTTTGATTGATTCTCTTTTAAGGGAGTAAGATAATCAGCAGCATCAATAGCGACGTATTTTCTAATTTCTCCCAAATTTGCTTTAAAGCTAAAAGAGGTTTGATTTGGGTTTTCAATTTTTGATACATTATATAGGTCTGTAACATCCCAAATTTGAGAAATTCCCGAAGCATTACTTATTGTATAATTTACTATTCCCGGTATTGATCCGGCTAAGTCATACTGAAATTTAAATTGTTTGCCTGTACCGGATAATTTTCTTTTCGCTATTAAATTGATGTAATCCAGATATCCTTTTGATCCCGGGACACCATTATTATTATAGGTAAGTTTTATTTTTATGTTTTCGGCACCGGTAAACGAGCTGTTCGAAGGAAGTTTTTGGGTGTAAAATTTTAATTCAGAATTGGATGCCAGCGCCTGAAAAGTAATATTCCCTATACTTTGTCCGTTAGCAGAAACTGTAAAGGAGGTTGGGGTAAAAGCTGCAGAAGCTGCATTTAATTCAATTTTTACCGGTATTGAAGTTTCAATGTTTGGAAAATTGAATTCGAATTCCTGTTCCTGAGTAATATCAAATGCTTCTCCAAACCATTGACGGCCCAGATGAGCAATGTTGGTTTTGTCGATTTCATGAAATTGATAGTCGTCAAAAGTGTTTAGCTCTAAGGTACTATTTCCGCTTGGCTGATTGAAGTTCGGGATACGTTTTCCATCGTTGCCGGCCACTGTAACATAATAATAGGATTTTGTAGCATACAAATTAAGATTGGTCTGGCTTTCGGTACTCCAGTTTTCAACTCCTTCAGCATAAAAAAGAATATAATCTTCGTTGTTAAAAGTGCCATCGCTTTCTCCAATTATTTGTATCGCATTTTCTGTTAAGTCCGCAGGATAGTAAGTGTTATTAGCTAAAGGCAGCATTTTTCCTCCGTTTCCGTAGATCTTAATTCGTCTTGGGTCTACTTTTGAAGGGTCAAATCCAAGGCTTTGCAAAAAAGTTTTCGAAATTTTATAAACGCCGGATTTCTCAATATAAAAACGGTACCAGTCTCCGGATGCTAAAACTGAATTGTATACAGCATTTGATTTTTGAAAAGTTGAAGAATTATTACTTATAAACGTTGGGTTGTTTGCTGTGTAGGAAAATGATCTGATTCTCTTGTAAGTGTTACCTTCCTTTATTATAGGTGATAACGATAAGAAAGTTTGCGTTTGATTTCTTGAAAGAGTGGTTTTTAACGTTTCATTTGGTTTTTCGGGGATGTTTTCAAGTGATAAGTCTCCTAATTCAGCAATTGAAACAGATTCGTAAATAACGTTTGTAATTTGTACAGAATTATTGTTTGAGAAGCCAGATTCGCTTAGGTTAAGTAATAACGTTATGCTTTTTTTACTCGTATCGTACCTAAAACCGCCTCCTGAAAAGTACGGGATTTTTATTTTTGATTCGCCAAAACTCATCTCTTTTTTACTTTGCCAATCTAGCGTGAAGCTCCAATTTACCTGAGAAAATGAGATGAACGGAACCAGAAAAAGATATAAGAATAAGGCTTGTTTCATTATGTGATAAAGCGGTTTTAAATTAAAAATATTTTAGTAAGTAAAAATATAGTATTTCATGTTATAGTAAATAATAAAAAGTATATTTTTGCGTTCGTAACTATAGGTTATTTTCTGGTAAAAAACAGTGAAATAAAATTATTAGAACAGATGTTGCTAATTAAATGTTAATTATTATATTGCAGCACCTAAATTTATCACCTAAGAATGAGTATGAAAGTAAACAAAATTGTAGTCTTGCAATTAATGATGTCAATGATATTGATGTTGGGCACGGCTAGTTGTAGCAAAAAATCGAGTTCCAGTCAAGCTTCCAGAGCAACTGGTTGGGATGTAGATAGTCAGAATGGAACTGCTGCCAGAAACGCAGGAAAAAAACAACAGGCTGGTCCTGGTTTAGTTTTTGTTGAGGGAGGTACATTTACTATGGGTAAAGTACAGGATGATGTTATGCACGATTGGAATAACACACCAACCCAACAACACGTTCAGTCATTCTACATGGATGAAACAGAGGTTACCAATGGTATGTACTTAGAATACCTGGAGTGGTTAAAGAAAGTTTTCCCTCCAACAGAAGAAAATTACAAAAATATTTACGAAGGAGCATCTCCTGATACTTTAGTATGGAGAAATCGTTTAGGATACAACGAAACGATGACTAATAACTATTTAAGACATCCATCTTATGCAAACTACCCTGTAGTTGGTGTTAACTGGATTCAGGCTGTTGAATTTAGTAAATGGAGAACTGACCGTGTAAACGAAGCAGTTTTAGAGAAAAACGGTTTCCTTCAAAAAGGTGCTAAAACAAACGATGTTACTGCTGATAATTCATTTAATACTGAGGCTTACTTAATGTCTCCTAGTACTGCACGTGGTGGTAGTGAAGAGATTGTATTAAAGAAAAATCCAAACGGAAGAAGACCTAAAGCAGGAAAAGATGGTGTAGTTCCGGAAGAAAAAAATGTGTACGCACAACGTTCTTCAGGTATTATATTGCCAGAATACAGACTTCCTACTGAGGCAGAATGGGAATATGCTGCTGCAGCTGATGTTGGACAAAGAGAATACAATATATATAAAGGACAAAAGAAATACCCTTGGTCCGGAGATTATACACGTTCAAGCAAACGTAAAAACAAAGGAGATCAATTGGCTAACTTTAAACAAGGAAACGGTGATTACGGTGGAATTGCAGGTTGGTCTGATGATGGAGCAGATATTACAAATGCTGTAAAAAGCTATGCGCCTAACGATTTTGGATTATACGATATGGCTGGAAACGTAGCCGAATGGGTTGCCGATGTTTACAGACCTATTATTGATAATGAAGCGAATGATTTTAACTACTTTAGAGGAAATCAATATGCTAAAAACAAAATTGGTAAAGATGGTAAAATTGAAATTATCACTAAAGATAATATTCAGTACAAGACTTTAAGTAACGGTAAAAAAGTTGCAACAAACTTGCCAGGAGAAATTGCTCAGGTTCCAGTTGATGAAAATGAAACTTACTTGAGACAAAATTTCAGTACAAGTGATAACATCAACTATAGAGATGGTGATAAACAATCATCTAAATATTTTGATTTTGGTGATCCTGATGGAGGAACAAAAGCTGATCAGTCAATGTACAATTCTCCTAAGCATAATGTAACAACAGACAGTTTAGGTCAAATGGTTAGAAAATATGACAACTCTAGTAAACGTACTACACTTATCGATGATAATGTGAGAGTTTACAAAGGTGGTTCTTGGAGAGATAGAGCATATTGGTTAGATCCGGCTCAAAGAAGATATTTCCCTCAGGATATGGCAACAGATTACATCGGATTTAGATGTGCTATGTCTAGAGTAGGTGCAAAAGCTGAAAAAAGAAAATCGCCTAGAAACTAAATTCTAGAAAATTCAATATAAAAAATTCCAAATTCCAACTGAATTACTCAGCTTTTGGAATTTGGAATTTTTTTATTGCTTATTTTATAAATATAAATTTTTTTATAAATGAATATTCAGGACATTCATAATTTATTTTTGCAATGTAAATCGGTTTCAATTGATACCAGAAAAATTGAAAAGGATTCTATGTTTTTTGCTATCAAAGGTGAAAATTTTGATGCGAATACCTTTGCTGTCAAAGCACTTGAATTAGGTGCTTTATTTGTCGTTGTTGATAATGCATCGTATGTTATTGATGAAAGAACAATTCTTGTTGAGAACAGTTTAGAAAGCTTACAAGCGTTGGCAAAGTTTCATCGCGATTATCTTAAATTGCCTATAATTGCCTTAACGGGAAGCAATGGTAAGACAACGACTAAAGAACTTATTAATGTCGTTATTGCTAAGAAATATAAAACCAAGGCTACAGTAGGAAATTTAAACAATCATATTGGAGTGCCTCTGACTTTGTTGTCTTTTACAAAAGATACTGAAATTGGTATTGTTGAAATGGGTGCAAATCATAAAAAAGAAATCGAATTTTTATGTGAAATAGCTCAGCCTGACTTTGGCTATATTACGAATTTTGGTAAAGCGCATCTTGAAGGTTTTGGTGGTGTAGAGGGTGTTATTCAGGGCAAAAGTGAGATGTACGAATATCTCGCAAAAAATGATAAATTGGTTTTTGTAAATCTCGAAGATCCTATTCAGATCGAAAAATCTGCGGGAATAAAATCATTTACTTTCGGAATCAATAATGCTAATGCTGATCTAAAAATTAACAGTATCAAAGCCAATCCTTTTGTTGTTATAGATTACGATAATTTTAGTGTAGAATCGCATCTAATTGGGCTTTATAATGCTAACAATATTAATGCGGCTATTGCAATTGGATACTATTTTAAGGTTGAAGAAGAGGATATGAAACAAGCAATTGAAACATATATACCTGAAAATAACAGATCGCAATTGTTACGAATTGATTCTAATCAGATTATTCTGGATGCTTACAATGCTAATCCTAGCAGTATGGCAGTTGCAATAACTAATTTTTTACAACTCGAAAATCAAAATAAAGTGATGATTTTGGGAGATATGTTTGAGTTGGGTGATGAGAGCAAACAAGAGCATAAGTTAATTGTAGATTCTTTATTAAATCAAAACAAATCAGAGTGCTATTTGATTGGTAAATCATTTTATGAAAATAAAGTTGCTCAAGAAAATATTCAGTTTTTTGAAACTTTTGATGCTTTTGTAGCACATCTTAAAACAATACATTTCAAGGACAATACTATTCTCATAAAGGGATCCAGAGGAATGGCTTTAGAGCGAACACTGGAATATATTAAATAATAAAAATCCATCAGCCGAAACTGATGGATTTTTTGTTTTTAGATGCTCATTAAAAAACCAATTAAATTTTCCTTTTTATTTAAACCGAGTTTTTTTCGTAACCTATAACGTGCTAATTCTACGCCGCCTGTTGAAATATTCATGATTTCGGCGATCTCTTTTGTTGACATATTCATCAATAAATAAGTAGAGAGATCCAGTTCTCTTGGCGAAATCGTGGGATATTTTTCTTTTAATCTTTTCAAAAATTCAAAGTGAACGTTTTTTATATGTTTTTCTAAGTCCTTCCAGCTTTTATCTGTGTTTACTTCCTTTACAATACTTTTATTCAGTTTGCTCACTTGAAATTTGGTCGAATCGTCTAGCGCTTCAACATCGATTTCTTTCAGTTTATGAATAATTCCGTTTAGGATTTTGTTTTTCTTTACTACTTGTAAGGAGTTGTTTACTAGTTCTTTATCTTTTGCTAGAATTTTTATCTGAAGTTTGTCACTTTTAAGCTTTTCAATTTCTTTTTCCAGGTCAAATTGTTCCTGCCTTATTTTAGATTCTTTTTCAAGATATAATCTTCTCTGTTCGATAGTTTCGTAATATTTGTTTTTTCGGATTTTCATTTTTACCCTGGCAGAAATTAAATAGACCGCTATCATAATTAGTACAAAATAAAACATATATGCTAAAAAGTGCCTGTACCAGGGAGGAGAAACCATAAAGGAAATCGTTGAAGGCTCAGATTGAATTCCGTAACTGTTTCTGACTTTTAATTTCATCGTATATTCTCCTTCTCTTAAATTGGTATATTCTTTAATAGAAATGGTAGACCAATCACTCCATTTGTCATCAAAAGGTTCTAATTGATAGGAGAATTCGACATTTTCAAGATTTTCATATATAGGAGATGAAAATGTAAAGCGTACATGATTGGAAGAGTAGGGAATACGAATATTTTCTGTTTTCTGCTGATTGTTTCCCAAAACGATAGTGTCGCCGGGAAATGAAAAACTTCGTATAAATGCTTTAGGTTTGGTTACAAAATTGTTGAGCAGGTCAGAATCATAATGAGCTAATCCATCCGTTAAGCCGATAAAAATATTTTTTGAATCGATTGTATTTACAGATAAATAACTATTTACCAGATTACCAGTTAAGTTCGAGAAAGGGGCAACGACATTTTTGTATTGATTATTGTATTTCATTAATACTCCTAAAGATTCATCAAATGCATACCATAAATTCGATTGCGAATCTTCGCTTAAAGCATTTATATTTGGAATATTTTTGAATAATGCCGACAGTTTTTGGTCTTCATAAAACAAATCCTGCTCTTTTGAGAATTTGTAAAAGTGATTGTTGGTCTGAAAGTAAATTTTACCGCCAATTTTTTGAAGACTTCCAATATTTTTATGTTGAGGAGATAATTGATTTATTTTTTTGATGGAGGTAAATTTTGTCAAATCATTGCTAAGCTGCATTTTATAAATTGATTCGTCTTTTTTGAGCCACAAATAAGAGTCATCAAGCTCAAAACTATTGGATGATTTATCAAAACCTGAAATTTGATTTTTGAATATCAGGCCCTTTCCTGTTTTTTGAAAAACAGCAAATCCATCATAATTAGAACCAATAAAAAAGCCCGGATGATTTGGTATTCTTTTAAAACCAAAATATCCTTTAGAATCTATAATATGAGTTACTTTTCCTCCCTGAATGGCGAGTGCACCTCTATTATTAGAACAGATAAGTTCGTTTTCGATTACCTGAACGTTCCATGACTGGGCGGTGGTTCCTTCAACAAGTTTAAAAACATCTTCTTTGAAGCTATTATTCCAGGCATGATAAAAAACACCCTGATTTGTTGCAACGTATAGATTTCCCTGATAAATTACCGAAGCGTATACGGTACTGATATCATAACTAAATCCAAAATAAGTAAATGGAGAACTTTCGTTTAAAAAGGCTATACCGTTGTCTAATCCAAGCCATAAATTGTTTTTGCTATCAATAAAAGAAGTCAGGACGGTATTGTTTTGCAATCCTTTTTTTCTGTTTAGATGCTGAATTATTCTGCCATTAAAATCGCAAATGATAATCCCATCCAGTACAGAGTTTAAAACAATAAAGTTTTTATTTATTATAGCACCGCCTAAAGAATTGTTTTTTCTAACAAAATTATTGGCTTCAGTTTCCCAGGGTTGAATGGTGTTGTTTTCATAAATAAACAATCCTTTTTCAAGTGTTATTATAAGTGTTTTGTCTTTTGTTAAAGAATACATTCCCCATATTTCGGTATTGTTTAGAACTGTGGTATTGGGTAATGGATATAATTTTTCGTTTCGATACTCTAAGATGCCTTTTTCGACATCCTGAAAGTAAAGTTTATTATTTACTACAAATGAAAATTGAAACCTTTTAGGAGCTTGTAGTATGGATAGTTTTCCATTTTTTAAAATATAGGCCCTTGCGAAAGATTGAAAAACAGTCAGATTGTTTAAAGAATGGATTTTCCAGATAAAATCGATGATTTTGATTTTATTTTTATCCACCTTTTTAGAAAGGGAAGTATATTCCAGCTTTCCTTTATTGTCAGGTTTGAAATATCCAAACTCATTATACCCGCCCACTAATATTTTTCCTGACTTATCAATTTTTAGACATCTTACAGAAGTTAGATTGGGTAGTGGATATTTGCGCCAGGAAGATCCATCAAATTGTAAAAGTCCATTATTATTGGCAAAATATAAATTTCCGTTTTTATCCTGATCAATACTCCAGTTTTGCGTTCCTCCCTTATATTCATTTCGTTTGTAATTTCTTACGTCAGGAAGTCCTATGCTTTTAACTTGTCCGTAAAATGTAATTGAGAATAATGTAAAAAAAGTAATAATAAAATGTGATTTTATCAATTGCATCAGTTTTTGGTTTTTTTTAATTTTTTAATAGTTAACTATTTAAAATTTAGTGGTTTATGAGTAATTGCTCTCTACTATCACGATGTAGAAAGTTGTTTTTTTTATAAAAATAAGCATTATCATACTACTGTAGTGTTTATTTTTATAATTAACATTTCCATAACATCTTAAATTTAAATTTTAAATAGTTAATTATCAATTATTTATGTAAAATTTGATGTGTTTTTGTAATGTATTAAAATTTGATTTGATGTGTTTTTGTAGTGAAAATTTGTTGCGGGTAGTGAAAAATTAACATTATTATTGCATTAAATTACTAATTAATTAACCAAAATTTTTAGAAAAATGAAATTAACAAAATTACTTATTTTTTGTGTTTCATCTTTGTTATTCTCGGTTATAGCCGTGGCTCAGGATGTCACAGTAAGTGGAATAATAAATGATGAAAGTGGAATGCCAGTTCCAGGTGCAACTATCTTATTAAAAGGTACTACGAAGTCAACTGCATCTGATTTTGATGGAAAGTTCCAACTACAAGTACCTTCAAACGGAGTTTTGACAATTACTTTTATAGGTTATGGTACAGTTACTGAAGCTATAAACGGAAGAACAAAATTATCTATTCAATTAAAACCAGAATCACAATCACTTAACGAAGTTGTAGTTGTTGGTTACGGAACGCAAAAGAAATCAGTGGTTACTGGGGCAATTTCTAGTGTAAAAGCCTCAGATCTTGAAAAAGTTCCTAATGGTAGAGTTGAACAATCTTTACAAGGTAGAGTTGCAGGTGTATCTGTAGCTGCTGTTTCAGGACAACCAGGTGAAAAATCAAAAGTACGTATTAGAGGTATAACTACTTTTAGAGAAGGCGGAAACGATCCTTTATGGGTTGTTGACGGTATCGCTGTAGACGCAAACGCTATTGGTTTTATCAATCAAAGTGATATCGAGTCTATCGAAGTTCTTAAAGATGCTGCATCTGCTGCCATCTATGGTACTCGTGCTGCAACCGGAGTTATTTTGGTTACAACCAAAAAAGGAAAATCAGGAAAAATTTCAGTAAATTATAATGGTTTTGCCGGTGTCGCTGCCGCTGCAAAACGATTAGATATGCTAAATGCATCACAATATGCTACGATAATGAATGAGAAATCGTATGCAGACGGTGGAGGTAAAAAATATAATGATCCTACATCGTATGGTAAAGGTACAGATTGGCAAGATGCCATTTTTAATGATTCGGCTTTTAGATATACGCATGAATTAAGTATTAGTGGTGGTGGAGAAAGATCTACTTTTTATGTTTCTTTTGGAATACAAGATCAGGAAGGGATTGTTGCAACGCAAATTTCAAACTATACAAAGAAGAATTTTCGTTTAAATTCAACACATAAAATTTCAGATTATTTTACGTTTGGTCAAACTTTTGGTTACACACACCAAAAAACTAAAGGTATTGGAAATACAAACAGTGAATTTGGTGGACCTTTAAGTTCTGCAATTAACTTAGATCCTATTACTCCGTTAGTTGTTACTGATCCTTCAGTTATTAATACTGGTTTTTATGCCAATCCAAATGCTGTTAAAGATCCAAACGGAAATCCTTACGGAATTTCTCCTGTAGTACAGCAAGAAATGACGAATCCTTTGGCTTATACTCAAACGAGATTAGGAGGTTTTGACTGGTCTGATGATTTTGTTGGTAATGCTTATTTAGAAGCTAATATAACTAGCCATCTGAAATTCAGAACTACAATTGGTGGTAAAATAGCATATTGGGGAAAACAAGGTTTTACACCTACTTTTTTCTTAAATCCAAACATGAAAGAAGACAGAAATAATATCAGTCAGGAAAATAATAAATCATTTTCGTGGACTCTTGAAAATATTTTGACTTATTCTAATAAATTCGGAGATCATAGTTTAAACGTTTTAGCAGGACAAGGAGCTTATGTTGAAAACATTGGTGGTATGATTGGTGTAACTATGTATGGTCTGCCAGTAACAACTTATAAAGATGCTTCTTTTAATTTTGACATTCCTCAAACTGATCGTGTAAATAAATCAAGTGATTTTGTAGAACACAAATTAGCTTCATTGTTTTTACGTACAAATTACGATTACAAAGAGAAATATCTTTTTACAGGAATTATTCGTCGTGACGGATCGACTCGTTTTGGTGAAAATAAAAAATTCGGGGTTTTCCCTTCATTCTCTTTAGGATGGGTAATTTCGAAAGAAGGATTCTGGAAAGAAAATGATGTTGTTAATTCTATAAAACTACGCGGAGGATACGGAGTGGTTGGTAATGATAATATCGATGACTTTAAATATAGAGGTTTAGTTGTAGGAGGATATAATTATGCTGTTGGAAACACTGGTTCAATTACGACTGGTTATGGAAATTCTACATTACCAAATTCGGATTTAGGATGGGAAGAAACTTCACAAACTACCGTAGGTCTTGATACAAAACTTTTTAATGATTTTACACTTGCTTTAGACTACTACAAAAAGAGAACAAAAGGAATTTTAAGAAATGTTGTTATTCCTGGATATGTAGGAGTTGTTGATGCACCATCTGCGAATGTTGCAGATATGGATAATAGCGGTTTTGAGGTTGAATTAGGATACAAGAAAAAGCTTGGAGATTTTAATCTGGGTATAAATGCAAATGTTGCCTATTTAAAAAATGAGATTACATATGTAGGAGAAAATTCATTGTTTATTGTTGGAGATGCTTCTTTCCAATCTATGGGGCCAGTAACAAGAACACAAGTTGGTCACTCTTTCAACGAGTTTTATGGTTATAAAACGGCAGGTATTTTTCAAAATGAAGCAGAAGTTGCTGCATACAAAAATGCTTCAGGAGGTTTGATTCAGCCAAACGCAAGACCAGGAGATTTCCGTTGGACAGATACTAATGGTGATGGTACTATTAATGATGATGATAAGCAATTTTTGGGTAGCAATATTCCTAAATACACTTTTGGTCTTACTGTAAATTTAGATTACAAGAATTTTGATTTCATGGCATTTGCTCAGGGATCAGCAGGAAGTAAAATTTTTCAGGGTTTACGAAGACTTGATATCCTGACTGCCAATTATCAAACCAGTGCTTTAGATCGTTGGGTTGGAGAAGGAACATCAAACGATTATCCTAGATTAACAAACAATGATCCAAATAAAAATTTCACTAATATGTCTAATTTTTATCTTGAAAATGGAAACTATGTACGTTTAAAAATTGTTCAGCTTGGGTACACAATGCCTGCTAAAATATCATCTACAATTGGTGCTGATAAAATTCGTTTTTACTTAACTGGAGAAAATTTGATCACTTTTACAAAATATACAGGATATGATCCGGAAATTGGAGGTCAGGTTTATGGTGTAGATAAAGGAGTTTATCCACAAGCAAGAACATTTTTGTTTGGAGCTAGTGTTCAATTTTAAAAAATAAAAATCATGAAAACTATAAAATTAAAATACATATTTGTTGCGATAGCAATGGTTATTTTAGGATCTTGTTCTGAAGATTTTGTAACCATTGACCCAAAAGGAAAATTTGATACAAATACCTATTTCGCAAATGAGGGACAATGTTATTCAGCTTTACTTGGAATTTACGATCCATTGAGAAAAAACACTGGTGGTTTCGAAAATTTAGTAGCGATGCTAAATGCAGGATCAGACGATTTTTATGCTGGTGGAGGAAGTTCTACTGATGGAAATGGAATTCAAAATTTCTCTACACACTCACTTTCTTCAATAAGTATTCCTGGTAGTTACTGGAATGATCATTATCAAGGTGTTTCAAGAGCAAATCTATTATTGGCTAAAATTCCTGGAACAAAGATGGATAATGGCTTACGTGCCAGATTTATTTCAGAAGCAAAAACCTTACGTGCATTTTACTACTTTAATCTGGTAAGATTGTTTAAGAATATTCCTTTGATTTTAGAACCTTTAACAACTCAGACTATTTATTCCCCTGAGCAAGTAAAACCAGAGGTAATCTATGCACAAATAGAAAAAGATTTACTAGAAGCAATTCCTTCTTTGCCAAATAAAGTTGATCCAGCGACTGAAGCAGGAAGATTTAATAAAGGAGCTGCACAAGCATTATTAGGAAAAGTATATTTGTTTGAAGGTAAAAATGCCGAAGCTGCCGCTGTTTTAGCAGAAGTAAACGGTACACCGGGAGCAACAAATCAATATGGAAATAAATTACTGCCTGCTTTTAGTGATTTATGGGTGACTTCAAATAAATTCAATGCAGAGTCAATAATAGAAGTATCGCATTCAAGTGCCGGTAACTCTGACTGGACATTTTGGGGAAGTGGTAAAGATGAAGGAAACTCACTAAACCAAATGGTAGGACCAAGAGGGTATTCAAGAACAGCAAATTCTACTGCTCCGGATCTTCCTTCAGGATGGGCTTTTAGTATTCCGACTCAAAAGTTATATGATGCAATGAAAAATGATCCAAGATTTGAAGCTACAATCTTAGATTTAAAAGCTTTAAAAGCAGCAGGTAAGGCAGATTATATTCCTGCTTATCAGGACACAGGTTATTTCTTGAATAAATATCTTCCAAGACAATCAGATGTTCGTACCGGAGGAGGTAATGCAGAGTTGAATTACAAGCAAAACTCTTATGTTATCAGACTTGCTGATACTTATTTAATGGAGGCAGAAGCTTTAGGATCAGGAACAAGAGCACAAGCTTTACTTGATGCCGTTAGAGCCAGAGTAGGTTTAGGTTCTGTACCTGTAACATTAGCAGCTATCAAAAGCGAGAGAAGAGTGGAGTTAGCTGGCGAGGGACATAGATTCTTTGATTTAGTAAGATGGGGAGATGCGGCAGCAGCATTATCTGACAGAGGTTTCATTGCAGGTAAAGATGAAATTTTCCCAATACCTTACACAGAGCTAAATGGTACTAAATTGGAACAAAATCCTTTTTATAACTAATAGACTAATTAATCAAAAACTAAAAAAGATGAATCTAAATATAAATTTAAAAAGAAGTCTATGCCTAATAATGTTCGTCGTATTAGGTACGCTAAATAGTTGTGATGAAGAAGTTAATGGTAACGATTTAATTGGATCGAATATGGATCCTGAATTTACCATAACACCTGTTGCAGGAAAAGTTAACACTTACCTTTTAACGTCAAAAACACCTGGAATTGTTTCATCCCGATGGGATATTGGATATGGCCCTTATTTAGGAAAAATGAATGAAGAGATTTCATTTCCTGATGCGGGAACGTATAAAGTGACACATATAGCTGTGGGTGCAGGAGCTGCAACAACACAAATTTCACATGATATAGTAGTAGCGACTTCTGATCCAGCCAGAGCAAATTTAGTAAAAGGCGGGTACTTTCTTAATGCAGCAGATTATGCGCAATGGACATCATTAAAATTAAGCCCTACTGGTGCTGCATTTTGGTTGTTTGCACCAGGAAGCGCAACAATTCATTCTCCGGGAGGAAATGCCCAGGAAGGAATTTATCAGGCTATTGATGTAGTAAAAGACAAAGAGTATACAATTGATATGTTGGTAAGTTCTGCTAGCGGATCTGATGAATCATGGTTTGAAGTATATGCAGGTAAAACTCTACCAGCAGATGGAGTAGAGTATAAGGATAACAAAGTAATGGGTCTGAGTACTTGGGATGGTTGTGCTAAAAGTGCATTTTTAGGAAGATTATCTACTGTCGGTTGTGTTAAAAATGATGTGACTAAAGCAGTATCTAATGTTGTGAAATTTGACATTACAGGTAAAATCTATCTTGTAATAAGAAGTGGAGGAAAAACCTTTACTAAAGACGGAATAACGATGGGAAGAGTAGAGTTCCGCGGAAAATAAGTTTAAGTTAAGTTTAAGTTTGGTTGTAAATAGCCCATAATCATTATGAGTATGGGCTATTTTTTAAATCAGCAAGCTGGCGGAAACTTTTTTAGTGGAGAAGAGTTCACCAAAGAGTTTCAATTTAGAATTTAAAAAATTAGAAAAGAATGAAGAAAAATAGTTTAAAAGCGCTATGTCTTTTGTTTTCGTTAGCGGCTTTTGCCCAACAACCCAAAACAAAAAAAGAGTTTACAACCAATGGAAAAAAGATAACGGTTTATACCACAGCTGAAAATTCAAATTTAAGATTAACCTCTACAGATCATCTAACATTTACAGCTGCTAAGCAACCTCTGGAAATAGAGAGCTCTGTTTTTGTAGAGCCTGCAAAGAAGTTTCAGACTTTTATAGGAATTGGAGGAGCTATTACAGATGCGAGTGCCGAAATATTTGCTAAACTTTCAAAAGAAAAACAAACAGAATTTTTAAATGCCTACTATGATAAACAAAAAGGAATAGGCTATTCATTGCTAAGAACCACGATACAAAGTTCTGATTTTAGCAGTGAAAGCTATTCTTATATCAAAGAAGGAGATAAAGATTTAAAAACGTTTACAATTGATCACGACAAACAATTTCGTATTCCGTTAATTAAGCAGGCTATCCAGACTGCAGGCGGTAAATTAATGACATATGTGGCACCTTGGTCTCCAAATGCTTTTATGAAAAGCAACGCAAATGTCCTGAAAGGCGGAACATTATTACCGGAATATTACCAAACCTGGGCAAACTTTTATGCCAAATTTATAAAAGCCTATGAGAAAGAAGGAATTCCAATTTGGGGTACTTCTACTCAAAATGAACCAATGGCCGTTCAAACTTGGGAATCTTGTATTTATACCGCAGAAGATGAAAGAGATTTTATTAAAAACTTCTTAGGCCCAACATTGAAAAAAGAAAAATTAGGTAATGTAAAAATCATCGCCTGGGATCACAATCGTGATTTAATGAATTACAGAGCCAATGTAATTTACTCCGATCCGGAAGCTTCAAAATATGTTTGGGGAATGGGATTTCATTGGTATGAAACCTGGTCAGGAGGTTCGTCAATGTTTGAAAATGTTGCCAAAGTTAACGAAGCATATCCCGATAAAGGTCTGATGTTTACAGAAGGTTGTGTAGAAAAATTTGATGCTGCAAAATATCAATTTTGGGGTAACGGAGAAAGATATGGCATCTCTATGATTAATGATTTTAATAACGGAACTGCCGGATGGACAGACTGGAACATTCTTTTAGACCAAAACGGAGGCCCAAATCATGTTGGTAATTTTTGCTTTGCGCCAATTCATTCTGATACAAGAACAGGAGAGCTAATTTACACTCCGTCATATTATTATATAGGGCATTTTTCAAAATTCATTCGCCTTAATGCAAAAAGAGTAAGTTCAGCAGTTAGCAGAAGCGCTTTATTGAGTACATCATTTTTGAATACTGATGGCACAATGGCTACAATTGTCATGAACCAAACAGATAAAGCAATGGACTATAAGTTGATTATAGGTGCTGAACAAACAGTTGTTAAGATTCCTGCACATGCAATACAAACGCTTGTGTATTAATGTTTTGTTAGTAGAAAGAGGGTTAATTTGAATCATCCAAATTAGCCCTCAATTTTTAATTTAAATTAAATCGTTTTTTGAAAGTACTATGAAAATCATCAATAGAATTTTAATAGCTCCAATAGCAGTTCTACAATTAATTTGTTCTTCATCAAACGTTGTTGGACAAAATGCTCATACATCCAAAAAAAATAAAAAAATAGAGGTTTACACTACTGCCGAAAACACAAATTTGAGATTATCATTATCGAATAATTTAATTTCAAAACCAACTTCACAACAAACAAATTCAACAGTTTCTATACAATTAGATCCTGATAAAACAGACCAGACTTTTCTGGGAATTGGTGGTGCGATAACAGATGCAAGTGCGGAGGTTTTTGCCAAACTATCAAGAAAAAAACAACAAGAATTTCTTAGCGCTTACTACGATAAGAATAAAGGAATAGGATATTCCCTTGCCAGAACAAACATTCACAGTTGCGATTTTAGCAGCGACAGTTATACTTATGTCCAGGAAGGTGACAAAGAACTCAAAACCTTTAATATCGATCACGACAGAAAATACAGAATTCCACTCATTAAAAAAGCAATTGAAACAGCCGGCGGGAAATTAACTTTATTTGTTAGCCCATGGAGTCCCCCAGCTTTCATGAAAGACAATAATGATATTTTGCACGGCGGCGTTTTATTGCCTGAGTTTGCCCAATCATGGGCAAATTATTATGCTAAGTTTATAAAAGCTTATGAAAAAGAAGGAATTCCGGTTTGGGGATTAACGATCCAGAACGAACCAATGGCAAAACAACGTTGGGAATCATGCATCTATACTCCTGAAGCAGAAAGAGATTTCCTGAAAAATTTTCTGGGACCCACTTTAGAAAAAGAAGGGCTTGGTGCTAAAAAAGTGATCATTTGGGATCATAATCGAGGTGATATGCTAACTACAAGAGCCAATTTGGTTTTCTCTGATCCTGAGGTTTCAAAATACGCCTGGGGAATTGGATTTCACTGGTACGAAACCTGGAACGGCGGTACTCCAAAATTTGAATCGGTAGGCGAAGTTCACAAAGCATTTCCGGATAAAAATTTAATTTTTACAGAAGGTTGTATAGAAAAATTTGATGCAAATAAATTTCAATTCTGGGGAAATGCAGAACGATATGGACTTAATATGATCAACGATTTCAATAACGGAACCGTGGCCTGGACAGACTGGAACATTCTTTTAGACCAGAACGGCGGACCTAATCATGTTGGAAATTTTTGTTTTGCACCCATTCATGCCGATACCACAAAAGATGAGTTAATCTACACACCAATGTATTATTATATTGGACATCTTTCAAAATTTATCCGCCCTGGAGCAAAAAGAATCATTCAAACAATAAATGATAAAAATTTAATAAGCACTTCTTTTAAAAACGCTGATGGCAAAGTAATTACAGTTGTCATGAACCAATCAGATAAGGAGATTGTTTATACCCTAATCAACCACGATTTGCAAAATACTATAACTATCCCGGCCCATGCTATGCAAACTATTGTATTCTAATGGCTGACCTAAAAACTATAAAAAATGAAATTAAATTTTAAAAACAGCATAAAAATATTGTTCCTCGCGATTGCAGTATTTGCTCAGGTAAAATGCTCTTCATCAAATGATGCTGTCGATCCGGTAGTAAATCCACCAGTGGTAAACCCTCCGGTGGTGGTAACAAACGATGTCGATTTTTGGCTTACAAAAGGAGATTTAAGCGCATTACTCACCAAACAAACCGGGACTTTAGGATTTAGCACTACTACTAATTCATACGCAAATATTGAAGTAAATGCTGCTCAGAAATATCAAACCGTAGATGGTTTTGGATATACTTTAACTGGCGGAAGTGCTGATGTAATTTATAAGTTAACAGCAGCCAAAAGAACTGCACTTTTACAGGAATTGTTTGGTTCCGGTGAGAGTTCTATCGGCATAAGCTACATCAGAATCAGTATTGGAGCTTCTGATTTGAATGCATCTCCGTTTACTTATGATGATCTTCCTGCAGGAAATACCGATCTTGATTTAGCAAATTTTAGTTTAGAAAAAGATAAAACAGGAGTAATTGCACTTTTAAAAGAAATTCTGGCCATCAATCCTAAGATTTTAATTCTAGCGACTCCCTGGTCAGCTCCGCTTTGGATGAAAGATAAAGACAGTTTTATTGGAGGAAGATTGCAAACTCAATATTATGATGTTTACGCCAAATATTTTGTAAAGTACATTCAGCAAATGAAAGCTGAAGGAATTGTTATTGATGCCGTAACGCCTCAAAATGAGCCTCTTCACGGCGGAAATAATCCAAGTATGGAAATGTCGGCATTAGAGCAAACCAATTTCATTAAAAACAACTTAGGCCCGGCATTTAAAGCAGCCAATATTACCACAAAAATTATTGCTTACGACCACAATTGTGACAATCCAAATTATCCAAAAGCAATTTTAGCAGATCCGGCAGCAAATCCTTTTGTTGATGGTTCAGCTTTTCATTTATATGCCGGAGATATAGTTGCACTTTCCAGTGTTTATAATTCTTATCCGGATAAGAATATTTATTTCACAGAACAATGGACTTCATCTACAGGTGAATTTGGCGGAGATTTAAAATGGCATCTTAAAAATGTAATTATAGGTTCAATGCGCAACTGGAGCAGGAATGCATTAGAGTGGAATTTAGCCAATAACGGATCTTTCGAACCTCACACAACAGGCGGATGCAGCACTTGTAAAGGAGCAATAACAGTAACTTCAAGTGAAGCTTTTCAGCGCAATGTAGCCTATTATATAATAGCGCATGCCTCTAAGTTTGTTCCGGCCGGATCAGTACGAATTGCAAGTAATATAAGCGGGAACTTACAAAATGTAGCTTTCATCACGCCATCAGGTTCTAAGGTTTTAATTGTTGAAAATGACGGACAAGGAAATGAAATATTTAATATTAAATTCAATGATAAATGGGTAACTACTTCTTTGCAAGGAGGATCTGTGGGCACTTATACCTGGAAATAATTTTAAAATGCTGAACGTTCATCTGGAAACAGAAAACGGGAATTAATTGTGTAAGAATTTTAAACTAAAAATATTTTAAGCCAACAACGATGATATATTTAATATTAACTATTCTAACGTACATAATTAACATAACTTTTAAATAAGATTTTTTCTTTAAGGCTAGAGAAACATTAGCTTTACCGACTAAATTTTTTTAAAGATGAAAAAGATAAACAAAATTATTTTAGTAGTATTCCTACTTTTTGTAAGCGGATCATTTTATGGTCAAAATTTAAAGATCATGACCTACAACATCCGTTTAGATGTTGCTTCTGACGGAGAAAATGCATGGCCAAATCGAAAAGATTATTTTACTTCTCAAATACAATTTTACAGTCCGGATGTTTTTGGAGTTCAGGAAGCAACTCCCGGTCAGGTTGATTATATAGCATCGGCTTTGCCAAATTATAACAAATTTGGAGTAGGAAGAGAAGAAGGAGGAACAGGCGAGGCATGTACGATTTATTATAAAAAAGATCGCTTTAAAGTAGAGCAATCCAATACATTCTGGTTATCAGAAACTCCAAATGTAGTTTCACGTGGTTGGGATGCAGCTTGTAACAGAGTTTGCACTTATGGACTTTTTAAAGATTTAAAAACTAAAAAAACGTTTTGGGTTTTTAATCTTCATCTGGACCACATGGGCGAAGAAGCAAGAATAAAAGGAGTACAGCTTGCTTTGAAAAAAATAAGCGAATTGAATACAAAGAAATATCCGGCTTTTTTAATGGGAGATTTCAACTCAGAACCGGATACAAAACAAATAGCAGAAATTAAAAAAGTAATGGATGATACAAAAGATGTTTCAAAAGAAAAACCTTTTGGACCATCTGGAACGTTTAACGATTTCAAACACAACGAACCGGTAACATTATTACTCGATTATATTTTTGTTTCAAAAAACAGTGGATTAAAAATTCAAAAACACGCAGTTTTAAGTGATTCTAAAGATTTAAAATATCCATCGGATCATTTACCTGTTTTAATAGAAATAGATTAAAATGAAAAACATCAACAAAAAACTTCAAATTTTACTTTTACTGCCTCTTATTGCAGTTCAGATAAAATGCGGAACTTCAAAAAATGCAGCCACTTCTAATAAAGCAGAATCGTGGATCACTACAACCGATGAGTCTTTAAAACTTCAAAAGCAAAATGATTTGGTTTTTAATACAGAAACGAATTCAAACCAGACTATTGAAGTAAATCCTTCACAAAAATTTCAAACCATCGAAGGTTTTGGATTTTCTTTGACAGGAGGAAGTGCTCAGGCTATTTTAAAACTGGAGAAAGCAAAAAAAGAAGCCTTGCTTCAGGAATTGTTTTCCAGAAAAGAAGATGCAATTGGGTTGAGTTATCTTCGTATTAGTATAGGAGCTTCTGATTTGAATGAAAAAGTTTTTTCGTATGATGATTTACCGGAAGGCGAAACAGATTTAAAACTGGAAAAATTTAATCTTGGACCTGATTTAAATGATGTTGTACCTTTATTAAAAGAAATTTTAGCCATCAATCCACAAATAAAAATTATGGGTTCTCCGTGGTCACCTCCGGTTTGGATGAAAGACAACGGAAGCTCAAAAGGCGGAAGTTTACAACCAAAATACTATCAGGTTTATGCCGAGTATTTTGTAAAATACATTCAGGCAATGAAATCGCACGGAATTGTTATTGATGCGATTACACCTCAAAACGAACCATTACACCCGGGAAATAACCCTAGTTTATTAATGCTTGCAGAACAACAGGCAGATTTTATTGGGAATCATTTAGGTCCAGCTTTCGCGAAAGCTAAAATCAAAACCAAAATCGTGATTTACGATCACAATTGTAATAAACCGGAATATCCTTTGACGATTTTAAAAGATGCAAAAGCGAATCCTTTTGTAGCAGGTTCTGCGTTTCACTTATACGAAGGAGATATCAGCGCATTATCTACAGTTCATGATGCATATCCAAACAAAGATTTGTATTTTACCGAACAATATACAGGATCAAAAAGCAGTTTCGAATCGGATTTGAAATGGAGTGTAAAAAATGTTGTAATTGGTTCTATGCGTAACTGGAGCGTAAATGCACTTTCGTGGGGATTAGCAAATGACGAGTATTACAAACCTTTTACCCCAGGCGGATGTTCGACTTGTAAAGGAGCATTAATGATCGATCAGGCTCAGAATATAAAAAGAGAAGTGGGGTATTATATTATTGGTCACGCATCAAAATTTGTTCCTGAAGGATCAGTAAGAATAGCAAGTAATATTAGCGGAAATTTATACAATGTCGCTTTTAAAACTCCGTCAGGACAAACAGTTTTAATTGTAGAAAACGACGGAGCTACAACTGAAACTTTTAATATAAAATACAATCAAAAACAAATTTCAACTACCTTAAACGCAGGTGCTGTGGCTACTTACGTTTGGTAATCAAAATTAAATTCATGAAGAAATTAACCACATTTACCTTGTTGATGGTATCGTTTTTTGCGACGGCACAACAAGAAACAATAGACCAGAAAGTAAATGCTCTATTGAAAAAAATGACCATCGAAGAAAAAATTGGTCAGCTTAATCAGTATACGGGAGATAATTCTGCAACGGGACCAATTACCATAAACCCAAACAAACAGGCCGAAATAAAAGCAGGTATTATAGGCTCGATGCTAAATGTTGTGGGTACAAAATACACCAGACAATATCAGGAGCTGGCAATGCAATCACGTCTTAAAATTCCGTTGCTGTTTGGTCAGGACGTTATTCACGGTTACAAAACTACTTTCCCGCTTCCGTTGGCCGAGGCTGCAAGTTGGGATTTACAAGCAATTGAATTAGCTGCAAGAATTGCGGCTACAGAAGCTGCAGCAAGCGGAATTCACTGGACATTTGCACCAATGGTCGATATTGGCCGTGATCCTCGTTGGGGACGTGTCATGGAAGGTGCGGGAGAAGATACTTATCTGGGATCTAAAATTGCTTATGCAAGAGTAAAAGGTTTTCAGGGAAATAAACTGGGAGATTTAAACTCGGTTATGGCTTGCGTAAAACACTTTGCAGCTTACGGAGCAGCCGTTGGCGGAAGAGATTATAACTCAGTAGACATGAGTGAAAGAATGCTTTGGGAAACGTATTTACCTCCTTTTAAAGCAGCGCTTGATGCAGGTGCAGCCACTTTTATGAATTCATTCAATGACTTAAACGGAATTCCTGCTACAGGAAATGTGCATTTGCAACGCGATATCTTAAAAGAAAAATGGAACTTTCAGGGTTTTGTAGTTTCAGACTGGGGTTCGATTGGCGAAATGGTAGCACACGGTTATTCAAAAGATCTTAAAGCAGCAGCACTTTCTGCGATTACAGCCGGAAGTGATATGGATATGGAAAGTAATGCTTACAGATATCATCTTGCCGAATTGGTTAAAGAAGGAAAAGTACCTGTTGAATTAATTGACGATGCGGTAAAACGTATTTTACGCAAGAAATTCGAATTAGGATTATTTGAAGATCCGTATCGATATTCAGATCAAAAAAGAGCAGATAAAGCTTTGAGCAATCCTGAACACAGAAAAGCAGCTCTTGATGTAGCGCAAAAAAGTATCGTTTTATTAAAGAATGAAAACGAAACTTTACCACTTTCTAAAAACCTGAAAACAATTGCTTTTATCGGGCCAATGGTTAAAGAATATAAAGAAAACATGGGATTCTGGTCTGTAGAATTACCGGAGGTTGACTACAATAAATGGATCGTTTCGCAATGGGATGGTTTACAAAATAAAGTAGGTAAAAATACCAAGTTGCTTTACGCAAAAGGCTGTGAAGTAGACGGAGACAACAAAGATGGTTTTGCTGAAGCCGTTGCGACTGCCAAACAAGCCGATGTCGTTATTTTGAGTATAGGAGAAAGACGCGATATGAGCGGTGAAGCAAAAAGCCGAAGCAATCTTCATTTGCCAGGTGTTCAGGAAGATTTAGTAAAAGCGATTCAGGCTACAGGAAAACCGGTTGTAGTGTTGGTAAACGCGGGAAGACCGTTAATTTTTAACTGGACTGCAGATAACGTTCCGGCAATTGTATACACATGGTGGTTAGGTACAGAAGCAGGAAATGCAATCGCCAATGTTTTATTTGGAGATTATAATCCGTCTGGGAAATTGCCAATGACTTTCCCGAGAGAAATTGGGCAAATTCCTATTTACTACAATCACTACAGTACAGGAAGACCGGCGAAAGACGAAGATTCAAAAAATTATGTTTCAGCTTATATTGATCTTAAAAACTCTCCTAAATTTCCTTTTGGTTACGGGTTGAGTTATACCAAATTCAATTATTCAGGTTTGAAATTATCTTCGGCTAAAATGAAGAATAACGAAACCATTAAAGTTTCTTTTCAATTATCGAATGTTGGAAAAGTGGCCGGAGAAGAAGTAGTACAATTGTATCTAAAAGATAAATTTGGCTCAGTGGTGAGACCAATTTTAGAATTAAGAGATTTCCAAAAAGTAAAATTAAATGCAGGAGAATCTAAAACAATCGAATTTACAATCGATAAAGAGAAACTTTCTTTCTACAACGATAAATTAGAATTTATTGCAGAAGCAGGAGATTTCGAAGTAATGATTGGAGCTTCATCAGCAGATATCAAATTAAAATCTGATTTTGAATTGCTTTAAAATTCATCTAATAAATAAAAAAGGGCTTCAAACGAAGCCCTTTTTTGTTCTAATTACTTTACCAATTTTTTGAAATTAAATTTCATCAAATTCATAAAGCCTTGTTCTATAATATCAATTCCAAGTCCAAAATTACTGTCTGCAACTTCGTGATGCGCATTTCTGAATTCTTCAAAATCTGCTGGCGGAATTTCTAAATTAACCAATGGTGTAAAATCAATATTTATCGTAGCACCATTTTTTGTTACTTTTTTACGGCTGGTATAATCAAAATAAGGATTTTTTATCGTGCTTTCCTGTACCGTAAATTTCTCTTCTACATCTATTCTTTGATCCGTGTAAAGATTGATTTCATATTTCTCGTTATCAAAATTATGCCAGAAAGCAATATCAGTATGCAAAAAATCACGAGCATTATTTTTAATCACATTTCGGTCAAAATACATTAAAAAGCGATTTTTTTGTGCATCTGTAAAATACGGATCTTCAACATTTGCCTTGTACTGAATAGTATATTCATTCAGCTTTTTATCATCACTCAATGTTTCAATTGTAGCGTCTTTAAATATATTTCGAACATCAGTTCCGTTTCGGTCATTGTTATAATTCAGCGTATAAAAAAAGAAATTATTCCAGCTGTCAATGATTTCTCTTTTGTTGGTGTTTTTAAAATACTTACGCATATAATTGGCACGGTTTCCTTTGTAAGTTGTGGTTAACGAAAGCTGTCCGGTATTATTTTGAACATTAAATTCGGCTTTTTCATTAATACCATAATAAGGAAATTTATGCGATTTTTTTATTTGTAAATCCTGATTTGGTTTTACCTCAAGATAATGCATGAAGTAAATAAATCCACGATTTTCAATCAATCCAAATTCATCACGACTCGTCGCATCAATAAAATACGTTTCATCTTTATAGTCGATTTTTACAATGACATGATTAAAAGTCAATAAAGAAGGTAAATAATATTTAAGGTAATGATCTGTATTAAAATTAACCAAAACCACAGACGAATCGACCTTGATGTAATCTAAAATTACTTTTAGTAAAACGCATTTTGCCTTACAATCTCCTTGTTTGTTTTGGTACGTGACAGAAGGCTCCTGCGGTTTGTGACCGTTCATTTCATCAGCATTAAAAACATAATACACATGATTTTGCACATAATCTATCGCAAACTGTAATTGTTCATCTTTGTTGCTAATAGCATCCAGTTTTTCGATCAGATTAGGAGCAAATTCCTGTAGAGATGATTTAGCATAAACCTCTTCGTATAAAGGAGAAATATAATTAGACAAGTCGATCCAGTTGCTATCAGTTGCAAAGTCTATAAAAGGAGCAATTTCACGATTAGTATCTACAAAATTGATGTAGTTTTCTTTTTCGATAGTAAAGCGTTCGCCTTTTTCTAAGTAATGGATTTCCGGAGCCAATACATTTCCGTCTTCATCTCTAAAGAATGTTTTTTTGTAAGCAATTCTATTCTTGCGATTATTGATAAAAGAAAAATTATAACTTCCGTAAGCCCAATAAGTACTTGGACTAACCCAAACAAACTTAGAAAATTCTTTACGTAAAAAGTCGCGTTCAGTAAAGACCTTTACTCTTGAATCTTCCATGATCAAAACATCATAAAGGCGTAAATCTTTTATGGTAATATTAATTTTTTTATTGCTGCTTAAAACACCGCCATCACTTTGGTTTTCGCTGTCAAGTACCTTAATTTTAGTATCAGGAATTTTATCAACCAAAACACCTTCTCTTAAAACGGTAATTCTATGTATAATGTAAGTTTCGTTTTCTTCGACCACGACATCCATTACCGAAGCATTTTCAAGATTAGCAGGTTCGTTAAGCGTATAAGCTACACAGGCGTATTCGCTATTTTCCTCATCACTGGTATAATAAATTTTATCTAAAAAATAACAATAATCACGTCCCTCATCTATTTGTTTACTTGCAAAATCTGATTCTTTAATGTATTCAATAAGTTGACTGTCATTAATATTACTAGCCCATTCTGCAGGCTTTTCAATTTTGTAATTTTCTGATTGAATAAGATTTTCCATCGATGTTTTTTTAATATTCCTAATAATTAATATAAGTATAATCTTATTTTTTTTATGATTCGCAAAAATAAGTGATTTGAAATACTTAATGATTGTTAAAATTAATTAATTTAATTTTTCTTAATAAAATTGCGTCATTTTATTGACATTAACAATTGAAATTGAAAAAAAAAATATTTTTTTTATCCCTGCTAAATTTTAATTTGAAATAAAAAAAGAGTTGGTGATTTGTATAATGTTTTAATTCAGAGAACTTTGCGTAAAAGAAAAAACCTCGCTTTTTTAGCAAGGTTCATAAAATATAATTGATCATTTTTAAACAGATCGTGTACTAAAAGAGTTCTACTGATTGAGATTGAGCAATTATTTCAAAACAGTATTTATAAAATCCATAGCACCAATTCCTTTATAAGAGGCAAAGAGTGCTTTGTCAAAAGCTTCTCGTTTTGCTTTTTTATTTTTTGCATCAGTTTCAACAATCATTTGATTGAAGATTTTTTCCTGCTCTTCACTGTACTTTATAGAAGCTTCTAAAAGATCATTTTTTGATACTAATCCAAAAGAAGAATAGATCTTCTTCATCAATTTTTTATTGAGTTTTTCTAAATCAGGAATGCTCATATTCAAATCATTAATGGGTCTATTATTAAATAGATTATTATTGTCGTTTTGCTTCAAAAAGTACAATATTGAAAACTGGTAATCAGTAAATTATAATTTTTTTAAAGTATTTATTAATTCAAAAAACAACAAAACACTTCTTTAATGTGTTATTATGACGCAATGTACTTATTTTTTTAATTTGTTGTTTGTTTTTAATTAAAAAATTGTGATTTTAACACTTCTTATTAAGTCCTGCTTTTTTATAGATTTATTAAAGTTGAATTGGATAAAAATGTTTTGGTTTTATAAAAATGATTTAAATTGCAGAGCCAATCCAAAAACAAAAGTTGTAATTAATAAAATTTAAATGTTAAAAGACATTATAGAAAACAATCAAAATTATCAACCCGGACTTTCGATAGATTGTGTGATTTTTGGTTTTCATGACAATCAGCTCAAGGTTTTATTGATTAAGATTCCGCACAGTAATAAATGGTCATTACCCGGCGGTTTTATTCCAATTGATCAGGATATTGATACTGCTGCTGTCACTGTTTTAAATGAAAGAACAGGAGTAGAAGGCATCTTTTTGAGACAATTTGCCACTTTTGGAAAAATAAAACGCAACGATCAGCATTTTAGCAAAGAAGTTTTAGAATATTTAAAAATTGAAGAAGCAAAAGGAAAATGGCTTACGCAACGTTTTGTTACCATTGGCTATTATGCGCTGGTCGACTTTTTAAAAACGATTCCAAAATCTGTCAATAAAGAAGAAATCATAGGATGGATTGATCATAAAGAAGTTCCGGAGCTTATTTTAGATCACGCAGCAATTCTGGATAAAGCATTAAATACACTTAGAATTGAATTGAACCTCATGCCCGTAGGATATAATTTATTGCCCGAAAAATTTACTATGCCGGAACTTCAAAAATTGTATGAAACCATTTTGGATAAAAAACTGGACAGAAGGAACTTTCTGCGTAAAATTAATAACATTGGCATCCTGAATAAACTAGACGAAAAGAAAAGTAACGTAGCGCATAAAGCCCCCAATCTTTATACTTTTGATAAAGACAAGTACGAAGAAGTCCTTAAAAACGGATTGAATCAGGGTTGGTAGTACAAAATTAGAGTTTTTACCATTTAGAAATTTTCATTAAGTCTTAAAGCTTAATTTTCCTTAATCCCTGAATGGTTCAATAAATTTTTATTGTGAAACAATAGTTCTAAAAGTCAAATTTACTCTGGGTTTTGATGTTGTTTTAGTGGGCGGCAATCGATGCAGCCAATGCGTTTGGGTTTCGTCTTTCATGACTAATAAACTGCCATGTTCCAGAATTAACGAAACCGTTTCTTTGGTTTCCTTATGTTTGAAAGCAAATTTTCTTTCAGCACCAAAACTTACAGAACCAATCGCACCATTCTTTTTTAAATCCTTTTCGGCATCGCTGTGCCAGGCCATTCCTTCATCTCCGGAATGATATAAATTAAGTAAACAGGAATTGAAAGTTTCACCGGTTTCTTGTTCAATAACAGCTTTTAATTCCAGTAATTCCTTAGTCCACGGAAGTGCTTTTTTCGTAGTATTAGAATACGTATATTCAAAACCCGAATCGCCGTACCAGGCTACTTTTCGTTTGGTCAAAATTAATTTCCCAAAGATAATCGCTTCATCATTTTTCCATTCTATAGTATTCAAAAGAAGATCCAGATAGCGATTAGAATCTTCTCTCGAAAATAATTTTCCGTAATAATTTACAGTTCCACCTTTAGGAAGCAGATTAGTCGTTTCGTCAGATTCGGGATTAAATAAGTCCATTTTTCCAGTTTTGATATTCGGTTTTCATGCAATGTCCACAAGGTCTGAAACCATTTTCTCTGGCTTCATTTTCAGATAAAAAGAAAACCCGGTTTTCACGTTTCATTCTTTTTCCCGAAGAACATTTTAAAGTGCCGTAGATTTTTAGTTTTTGGTTTCCACCAAAGCAAATTTCTGCATTTTTAATTTTATTTCGGATATCCCGATCGGAAATTTTATTGTGTTGAAGCATAAGTTTTATGTATTTGTTTTTCGCCACGAATTCACGAATGTTTTATAAATTTGAAAAATCTGTACGTTTATAAATTAGTTTAATTCGTGAATTCGTGGCGAAAAAAAATAATTTATGGCAGAAATTTACGAGAGTGCATCATGAAAAATGATTCCCAACGTATGTCGTTCACCCGAATGAATTTCGCTAACGCCATGTTTCATATTCACACGATAATATCCTTTTGTGCCTTTTACAGGTCTGAAATTCGTTGTAAAAACCAATATGTCTCCTTTTTTAGGTTTCAGAACAATGGCTTTCGATTGTGCTCTTGGAGTTTGCTGTGTCAATACAAATTCTCCTCCAGTAAAATCTTCATCAGGTTCGTTAAGGAAAAGTACTATTTGAATAGGAAAATAAACATCGCCATATAAATCCTGATGCAGAGTATTAAAACCACTTTTACCATATTTTAAAATTAAAACAGTTGCTTTAAGTTGATTATTGGCGTGACATTGTTGCAATAATTCTTCGTGAGTTTGAGGAAAGACAGTACTGATATTTAATGCTTTCATCCATGCATTTGCAATGGGTGCAAGTTTAGGATAAATGTTCGCTCGAATCGTTTGGATCAAATTTGGCAATGGATAATTGAAATATTTGTATTCGCCAAGACCAAAACGATAACGTTCCATTACAACTGTTTTTCGGTATAAATTTGGATTGTCATAATCGAATTTTAAATCTTCACATTGTTCATTGGTAAGTACATTTGGAATAATGGCAAATCCATTTTCGTGCATAGATTCGGTTATGCTTTCCCAATTAAGAGAAGCAATTTTAGATGGTATATTTTGCATAAATTTTAGATTGAAATTTATATGAGGAATTATTTACACAAAGCATATCTGTAGAGATGCACTGCAGTGCATCTACGCAAAGATTGTCGACATATATTGTAAATAGAAATCTTAGATTATTAGATTTGCCTGCGCGCCTTCCCAACCAATAATAGCCGTTTTACGGGTGTTTCCCCACATATAACCGCCAAAGGTTCCTGAGGATTGAATCACACGGTGACAGGGAATTAAAAAAGCAACAGGATTGCTGCCAATTGCAGTTCCAACAGCGCGGGAAGCATTTGGTTTTTCTATTTGTTGCGCAATAGAACCATAAGTAGAAAGCTGTCCCATCGGGATTTTAAGTAAAGTTTCCCAAACTTTCAATTGAAAATCAGTTCCTTTTAAATGCAGTTTAATTTCAGATAATTTACTCCAATCATTCTGAAAAATGAACAAAGCATTCTGTTGCGATAAATCGAGTTTTCGGGAAAATCCTGCATTTGGGAATTTATGTTTTAAATTCTCGAATCCGGTTTGTTCATCTTCGGCGAAAGCCATAAAACAAACGCCTTTATTGGTCGACGCAACAATAATATTCCCAAACGGACTTTCGGCAAAACTGAAATTAATTTCAAGGTTTTTACCACCGGTTTTGTATTCTGCCGGTGTCATTCCTTCGATGTTTACAAACAAATCATGCAAACGGCTGGTTCCTGATAATCCGGTATCAAAAGCGGCATCGGACAAAGTAACTTTATTGTTTTCTTTTAGGATTTTCTTGGCGTGCTCAACACTAATATATTGCAAAAACTTCTTCGGACTTGTTCCTGCCCAATCGGTAAACAAACGCTGAAAGTGAAACGGACTCAAATGCACTTTTTCGGCAACCTCATCTAAGTTGGGCTGATCCTTAAAGTTTGTTTTGATATAATCGATCGCATCGGCTATTCGATTATAATTGATGTTTTCCTGTGTGTTCATTTTCGTTCGATTTTATAAAGCAAAGATCGATTGGTTTTTGCGGATATAAAATCCGAAACTTGCTGTCTTTTTTTTAACCGCAAAGGTCGCGAAGGTCGCGATGTTTTTTTTGCTGGCAAAGTCGCGAAGCCGCAAAGTTTTTTCGCAGTATTGTCATCTTTGTTTTTTTTAACCGCAAAGGTCGCAAAGGTTTACGCAAAGAACGCGATGTTTTTTTTGCTCGCAAAGTCGCGAAGCCGCAAAGTTTTTTCGCACTATTGTCATCCTGAGCGAAGTCGAAGGACCGCAAAGTCGCTCGACAAAGATTGACTTAAACTTTTAAATTAAAACTTCGCGACTTCGCAAGAGGTTATAAAGCTACTTCAAACTTTTCTCCATTTTGTAATTGATCAATTCAACACCTAAACGGATATTTTTTTGTTTGGTTTTTACAACAAAGCCCTTTTTCTCAAAGAATGGTTTTGCCGTTATGCTCACATCGGCTGTTATTATTTCTGAGTTTTCCTTTTTAGCTTCATTTTCTAATTGATTGAATATTTTATCGGCAATCCCTTGTCGTTGAAAATCTTTGTGAACGCAAAAGAAATCAATATAATTTCCGTCTTTTAGGGTTCCGTAGCCTACAATTTTATTCTCGGCAATAGCCAATAAAACAAATTGCGCATGAATAACTTTTGCCCATCGTTCTACATTATTAAGTCCGGAAATCCAGGCGTCGATCTCTAAAGGACTGTAATCGTTTTTACAACTCCATTTAATAGTGTCGATATACATTTCCTGCATTTCTGTCAAATCTGAAATTGTGGCTTTTCTGAAATCCATTATTTTATATTTGAAGTGAAGAATCGAATAATCAATCAAAAACAAACTTGTGTAATATGATAGTGTTATTTGATACAATCAAATATAAGTCATCATAAAGATAATAGTTGCTTAATGCGCCGTAGTTTTAGAAAAAACATTAATAACAACAACACCAATCATAATCAACGCCAATCCTATTATTGCAGGCAAATCAGGAATTTGTTTGAAGAAAACGGCTCCAATAATAGTAATCAAAACAATTCCAACTCCAGACCAAATGGCATAAGCAATCCCAACCGGAATGGTTCTAATAGCAAAACTCAAAAAGTAGAAAGCAGCAAAATAACCTACAATGGTAATAATACTTGGAATAATTTGTGTAAACTGCTCCGACTTTTTTAAGGCAGAAGTGGCAATAATTTCGAATATAATAGCGATGCCTAAAAAGAAGAAGTTTTTCATGGTTAACGTTTTTACAAAGTTAATCTTATTGGAATGAAATTAATTTAAATAAAGTACAGAATCAAGATTATTTAAAGTCATATTCGTAATTTATCTCTTTTAAATCGTCTTCTAATAATTTCCAATCTTCAATTTCGTCAACAATAGATAAAACCATCTCTTTGGTTAATACCTTACCTTGATAAATTTCGGTTACTGTTTTTAATGGTATTCCGGTTTCTTTATAAGAATCTTCAAAATATTCGCTGGCCCAGTCAATGTAAGTTTGAGGATTTTCGTCAAAAATAGCCAGCAATTCAGCTGAGTTATCATTGTAATCTTCAATCAATCCCACCTGCCAATTTCCGGTTTCATTTGTCCATAGGCAAAATGTAGTTCCAAGAGAGGCCACTGGTTCTCCAAATATAAATTCAGTATAAATTTCAGGTAAATTTTTAGTCAGATCACTTTTTTTATTATGCTGAAATTCGTGTGCAAAACCATTTATTATACAATGATTTTCAAGAAAAAGAATGTTCATTAAATCACCGGATCCATTTCTCATTTCGAAAAATTCTTCACCTTCTCCCCATTGAGAGTTGTAGGAGTAATAACGATATTCCCATTCCTGGCAAATAATAGCATCTAAAACCGAAATTGCTTTACAGATATTTTGTAGTGAATTTTTATTGGGTAATAATTTAAAGTCTTTTGTAGTAATCATCGCTATTTATATTTGATCAGCTCCCAACTGAATTGCTTTTGCTTCTTCAAAACAATCAGCACATAATATTTTAAAATCGGCATTAGCTTCAAAAGCATCATTCCATTCTTCGCCGTTATCCAGCAGCCATTGTTCACATGCTCCGCACCATGCAATTTGAGGAAGATCTTCTTCGGCTTCAGAATAAAAGAAACCTACTTTTTCTTTTTGGTCTATTGCCATTGCAATATGGATGCAGGAAAAAGACATCTCTTTTGTGCCATGCGTTTCGCATACAACTTTTTCGATCATAGTGCTATTTTTTCTTGTCTTGCTTTTCTTTTTGTTTCTTGGCCTTTTCCTCTTCCTTTAATCGTTTTTCTTCTTCTTTGGCCTTTTTCTCTTCTTCGTGTTGTTTTTCTAATTCTGCTTTTTTGATTTTATCAGCTTGTATTTGGTTTTGTAAATCCTGAATTTTATTCGAACTTTTTTCGATATCGGTTTTCGATTCACTTATTTTTTCTTCAGACTTAGCGATTTGTTTTTTAGACTTTTCGATATCTTTTAAAATCTCGGAACTATTATTTTTTTGGGAGTTGATTTCGAGAGTTTTTAATTCATCGTTTTTTGTCTTTAAATCAGTTTCTCTTTGTAATGCTTTTTCCTGAAGTTTTTTAAGTTTTTTTTCTTCCTTGGCTAGTTTTGTTTCTTTTGTTTCGATGTTGTTCATCATGCTTGCCATAGCACGTTGTTGCTGTTGTTGCTGCAGAAACATTTGGTTTTGCTGTCTCACCATTGCGTTCGAAGCCTGCATTTGTCTTTGCAGACTAGATTGTGCATTGGTAAAAAAAGGCAATAATAATAGTAAGGTTAAAATTAGGCGAGTTCTCATAATTAGGTTTTAGATATTGGGGATTTGAAGTTCAAATGTAAAGTTTAAATTTAGAAACCGTGTAAAATATCTGATTAAATTAATGTTCTTGTTTTACGTGGCACGCCCTAATTTTAGATTTTAGATTTTAGATTTTAGATTTTTGGAATTTGGAATTTGGAATTTGGAATTTGGAATTTGGATTTTTGAAATTAAAATAGAAAACCCGATAAGTTTTTAAAACTTATCGGGTTTGAAATATGTATTGAAGAAATCTAATCCCGATAGCTATCGGGACAGAAATCTAAAATTATTTAGTATCTGTAGTACTCTGGTTTAAATGGACCTTCAACCGGAACACCAATATAAGCAGCCTGATCGTCACGTAAAGTTTCCAATTCAACTCCTAATTTAGCTAAGTGCAAAGCAGCAACTTTTTCATCTAAATGTTTTGGTAACATGTAAACGTCATTGTTGTAAGCAGCACTGTTTTTCCATAATTCGATTTGTGCCAAAGTTTGGTTAGTAAATGAGTTACTCATTACAAAACTTGGGTGACCTGTAGCACAACCAAGGTTTACTAAACGACCTTCAGCCAAGATGATGATATCTTTTCCAGCGATAGTATATTTGTCAACCTGAGGTTTGATTTCGATTTTAGATGCACCGTGGTTTTTGTTCAACCAAGCCATATCAATTTCGTTATCAAAGTGTCCAATGTTACAAACAACAGTTTTGTCTTTCATTTGTTCGAAGTGCTCTCCAAGAACGATATCTTTATTTCCTGTAGTTGTAATGATGATATCAGCAGTAGCAATTACAGTGTTTAATTTTTTAACTTCATAACCGTCCATTGCAGCTTGTAAAGCACAAATTGGGTCAATTTCAGTAACTGTTACAATAGATCCTGCACCTCTGAAAGAAGCAGCAGTTCCTTTTCCAACATCACCGTATCCACAAACGATAACTCTTTTTCCAGCTAACATTAAGTCAGTTGCACGACGTACAGCATCTACTGCAGATTCTTTACAACCGTATTTGTTATCAAACTTAGATTTGGTAACAGAATCGTTAATGTTGATTGCAGGCATTGGTAAAGTTCCGGCTTTTACTCTTTCGTAAAGTCTGTGAACTCCAGTTGTAGTTTCTTCAGACAATCCTTTGATTCCAGGAACCAATTCTGGGAAACGGTCAATAACCATGTTAGTTAAATCTCCACCGTCATCCAAGATCATGTTCAATGGTTTTCTGTCTTCACCAAAGAATAAAGTTTGCTCAATACACCAGTCAAATGATTGCTCATCAAGACCTTTCCATGCATAAACCTGAATTCCTGCAGCAGCAATAGCAGCAGCAGCCTGATCCTGAGTAGAGAAAATGTTACAAGAAGACCAAGTAACCTCTGCACCAAGAGCAATTAAAGTTTCAATTAAAACTGCAGTCTGAATAGTCATGTGCAAACATCCAGCGATACGAGCACCCGCAAGAGGTTGTTCGTCTTTATATTCAGCGCGAAGTGCCATTAACCCTGGCATTTCAGCTTCAGCCAATTCAATTTCTTTTCTTCCCCAAGCCGCTAGAGAGATGTCTTTTACTTTGAAAGCCACAAAAGGCGTAGTTGTAGTACTCATTTATAGTATATTTGTATATTGTAAAATTTTTGCAAATTTACGGAATAGGTTTTTAATTCTACCTACTTTCTATAAGATTTGTGAAATGTTTAATTTCTTAATCTTTTGAACTTTAGCTAAATAATTTACTTTTTACAAGAAGGTATTGAAATTGAGGAGCTATTTCCTGCTGTCCACTATATCTTTTCCTGGCTAAAGAAGCCAGAAAAAGGATGCCGCTCCCATCAGGGCTAGAAAGACGAGACGTTAAATAAGAAATTCAGTTTTTAAATCCGGAAAATAATTCATAACTTAAAACTAATAATTCATAATTAAAAAAGAATGCCTTTATTTGAAACCATACAATTCAACGAAACTACCAAAATTTTAATTTGGCACATAACAGAATCTTTTGAGGAGTTATTGAGTAAAGTAGTTTTAAAAGAAAAAACGCAGCAAAGACTCAACGGAATGAAGTCGCAAATGCACCAGCGTGCTTTTTTGAGCGTTCGTATGCTAATACAGGAAATGGGTTTTACAGATCATGAAATGCATTATGACGAATTTGGAAAGCCTTACTTTAATTGTCACAATCATATCTCAATTACACATTCGCACGATTTTGCAGCTATTATCATCAGCGACGAAACCGTAGGAATCGACATGGAACTGCAACGCGAAAAAATCCTTCGCATTGCCGATAAATTTGTAGATACCGAAACCAGTTACTTAAACACTCAAAATAAGGAAGATTATATTAAGGAACTTACCGTAATATGGGGCGCAAAAGAAGCCATCTTTAAAATCAGAAACGAAAAAGGAATCAGTTTTAAAGATCATATCAGGGTAAATGCTTTTTCATTAGATGAAAATCTAACAGAAGCCAGTCTGCATTTTAATGATCTCATTGTAGATTTTAATGTGCATTATAAAGAAATAAAATCCAGTACGTCTGGACAGGATTTTACTTTGGTGTATGCTTTTGAGAAATAATTTTGGAATGAAATTTCTATATGAAAATTCCAAATTCCAATAAGAAAAATTCCAAAACTCACGACAATTTTGTCATTTCGATTTCTATAATAAAATCAAAATTTAGAAAGAGTTCCGTAGGAACGAAATATATTGTAGGGATGGATTTTAATCCATCTTTCGAAATGTAGCCATAATCATATCCTTGCGAGGAACGAAGCAATCACACGAACAATTGATTTAGCAAATGTGATTGCTTCGTTCCTCGCAAGGACAAACAATACTTTTTTATGCATTACTGTATAGAAACTTCCGCCATCTTCTTACGATGCTCAAACATACTCATAAACAAAAAAGTTCCCATTTTTCGTGCGCGTCTTTTTAGTGTTTCTACATTTTCGCCTTCAAAATGTTCTTCTAAAGTCTGAAACCAATAGTTCAGCCAGATTCCGAATTCGTTTGAAGTGATTTTGCTTTCAAAATGAGCATCAACTTCATTGTGTACCGCATGCGGATTGCCTTTGTATTTTTTTACGGCAAACAAATTCGTTTCCCAAAAATCAGTTAGCTTTTCAAGGTGAGCATCCCAATCTTTAATCATCGTATTAAAATAAAAGCCGATTTCTTCATCGGCTCTTATTTTAGCATAAAACTGATGTACCAGAAATTCGACATCAGCTCTATTTTCTATCTGTTTTCTCATAGAATAAAATTGTTCAGTATGATAAGCAGAACACTTAAAATAGCACTTGTAATAATAAAGTTAAAAACTACTTTATGTTTCATTTGTGCAAGTATAGAAGTATTGGCTAATATACAAGCCAAAACAATAATAGCCAATTGTATCATTTGACCAATAGAGGTACCGTGAGAAAGAATATACATCGCTGCAGCTGCACCTAAACAGCTTTGACCAATTACAGCCATTGCTGCAGAACCCATATAATTTTTATTGAAATTTTCGAATGTTGTTTGATAAAGTGTCATAATGTTTGTTTTTAGAGTAACAAAGGTACAAGCACTTTAGAGCTGTGTTTTATGATTAAAATCATAAAACGAGAACTTTTTTATCGGTATACTTTTCTGTTTATAATCTTTAGCACGCCCTTTTTTTCAAGAGCTTTTATGGTTCTAATCACGGTTTCGACACGCAATCCGGTTAAATCGCCTATTTGCTGTCGGGTAAAATTAATGAGGTAACCGTTTTCCTCTTTTTTGAAATTGAAATAAGCGATTCCGTGATCCATTAATTTCAAAATGCGATGCTCTGGTTCCTGCGTAGACATCTCTGCCGCCATAACCGATTTATAATACAAACGTTGTGCTAAATTCTCGATAATTTTAATACTTACGTTGGCGTTTTCTTGCAGCAATTGCATGAAGCTGCTTTTTGTTAGCAAAAGAATTTCTGCATCTTCAACAGCAATCGCATTGGCAGGATAATTTTGGTTTAAAAATAAAGGCGGTTCTCCAAAAGACTGATTGGTATAAAAAATACCCTGAATAAATTCGCGGCCATCATCATTATAATTGCTCATTTTAACCTCGCCGGAAATGATCTGATAATAATGCGTTGGCAAATTACCATCTTCAAAAATAATTTCATTTTTATCGAAAGATTTTTTCAGAGCGCCATATTTTTCCAACAGAGCAATTGCTATCATAATTTTGTTTTAACTATAACACAAATATAATTCATTCAAAATAGTTCTTCTGCATTAAAAAACTTTTACTTTTACGCCCGTTATGAGACAAAAAATACCCAATATACGCCAACAAATTCTGGAAGCTAAAAGTAACGGACAAAAATTGCTGGCCATACTTTTAGATCCTGATAAAATTGTTTGGGAAAATTTAGATCATTTGCTGCTTAAAATTAATCAATCGCCTGCAACGCATATTTTTGTGGGAGGAAGCATTGTAGAATCTACAATTTTAGAAGATTTAATTGCAGCATTAAAACAAAAAACAAAGCTGCCCGTTGTTATATTTCCGGGTAATCCGTCGCAGATTTCACCTCAGGCCGATGCTATTTTGTTCCTTTCGTTATTGTCCGGCCGAAATCCGGATTACTTAATAGAATATCAGGTTCAGGCGGCACCAATTCTTAAAAAGACAAATCTTGAAGTAATTTCGACAGGATATATTTTGATCGAAAGCGGAAATGAAACTGCTGTAGCAAGAGTGAGTAAAACAAAACCATTAAACAGAGAAAATTTTAATTTGGTTTTGGCTACTGCACAGGCCGGAGAAATGCTGGGGAATCAATTGATTTATCTGGAGGCGGGAAGCGGAGCAAAGCAGCCCGTTCCGCTGGAAATGATACAGTTAATTGCTCAAAACATTAATATTCCTATTATTGTTGGAGGAGGAATTGTAGATTTGCACGGAATTCAAAATGCCTATAATGCCGGTGCAGACCTGGTAGTTATAGGAACTGCTTTTGAAAACGACAGTCATTTTTTTGAATCATAAGTTAAGAACAACCAAAACAACCGCCCAATGATAGATTTTTTTCTTGAAAGTTACAAAAACGCTCCTCTCTGGCACATTGCTTTGGAATTTTTAGTTTTTGTTTGTGGAATTTTAAGTGTTTGGTTTGCTAAAAAAGAAAATATCTGGGTATATCCAACAGGTTTAGTTGCTACTGTAATTTCAGTGTATTTGTTGTACGTTGCAGGTTATATTGGCGATATGATTATTAATGGGTATTTCTCTATAATGAGTATTTACGGTTGGTATGTTTGGGGAAAAGGTGGAACCACAGAAGATAATTTGCCTATTACGAGAACAAATGTTAATGAAAAAATAATTGGAGTTGTACTGTTTTTTGTAACTGTTTTTGTAGTTTTCGGAATTTATAAATATTTCGATTATGAAATTCATAAAGACAATTATGTCGATATGATTTCTTCTGGAATATTTTTTGCAGGGATGTGGTACATGGCCAGGAAAAAGATCGAAAACTGGACACTTTGGATCATAGGCGACATTATTGTAGTGCCTCTTTATGCCTATCGCGGCTTAGGGATGTTGTCGCTACAATATTTAATTTTTACAATTTTGGCTATTTCAGCTTATTTAGAATGGAGAAAAATCTTAGACAGCAAAAAACAGCTATCCTAAAAATTGCCTTATTTGGTCCTGAAAGTACAGGCAAAACCACATTGGCAAAACAACTTGCAGAATATTACGAAACCGAATGGGTTCCCGAATTTGCACGTGATTATTTGCAGGAAAAATGGGAAGAAAACCAACACATTTGTGTGGCCGATGATATGCTGCCTATTGCATATGGACAAGTTGCATTAGAAAATAAAAAATTGGCCTCGGCAAAAAATTATTTGTTTTCTGATACTAATTTGATGGTGACCAAAGTTTTTTCTGAAATGTATTATGGCTTTTGCGATCCGCTTTTAAACGAAGCTGCACTAGAACATGAATACGATTTATTTTTCCTTACCGATATTGATGTTCCTTGGGAAAAAGACGATATTAGAGATACTCCTGACGGAAGAGAATCTGTATTCTCGGTTTTTAAACAAACCCTGATTGATAATAAAAAGCCTTTTATAACACTTTCCGGTAATAAAGAAAGCCGTTTGGCAAAAGCAATTGCAATTATAGATAATTTATCTCTTGCAAAACAGCATGGTTTTTCATCAGCAGATTTTGTTCAGATATACAATCACGGAATTCCTTTTGATAAAATTCTGAAGCAACTTGAAATTTTTAAGAACGGAATTTTAAAAAGCAACTTAATAAATCCTGCAACCATTAATAACGGAATTTTAAGTTTATCAGAAACTGAATTCGAGGAAAAAGCGAATTTTTTTGATCTTCAAAAAGAAAAATTAAAACTAAAAAAGTTTGTTCCGGCTTCGGGTGCAGCAAGCAGAATGTTTAAATTTTTAACTGCTTTCCTGAATGATTTCGACATTAAAAAAGAAACTATAAATGCGTATATCAATAGAAAAAAAGACAGTGATTTGTCTATTTTTATTGTCGCAATGGATAAGTTTCCGTTTTTTAAAACATTAGACGAAAAGCTTAAAGAGATTTATCCTGATTTTGAAACTTTAGACAGGGATTATAAAAATTATTACTTCGTAAAAACATTACTTTCTCCTGAATATTTTGATTTTGCAAACAAGCCAAAAGCAGTTTTGCCATTTCATCAATATAAAACACATATAGCCAACCCGATAGAAGAACATTTGAATGAATGTGTTCATTATGCAACTTCAAATCAGGTTTCTAATTTACATTTTACAGTTTCTGAAATACATCAGACTTTATTCGAAAATGAAGTTGAGGTACTCAAAGAAAAAGTAGAACAAGATTCGAAAGTTAAAATTGATATTGGTTATTCGTACCAAAACAAAAGCACTGATTCTATTTGTGTAGACGCAAAAAATATTCCTGTTCGGGACAAAGACAATAATTTGGTTTTTAGACCTGGCGGACATGGAGCGTTGATTGAAAACTTAAAAGAACTCGATTCTGATATTATTTTCATCAAAAACATTGACAATGTAATTCAAAATCATATTGATAAAATCGCATTGTATAAAAAGGCTTTAGCCGGTGTTTTAATAAAAGTGCAGCAAAAAGTTTTTGGTTATTTGGATGCAATTGAAAAGCAGGAAATAAAAGAAGAAAATATCGAAGAAATTGTTGCTTTTTTAATGCAGAAACTCAATATTGAATTAAGTAATGATTTTAATAAATTCACTTTCGAGAATAAAGTCAATAAAATAAAAGAATTACTCAACAGACCTATTCGCGTTTGCGGAATGGTAAAAAATGAAGGAGAACCTGGTGGCGGACCGTTTTGGGTAAGAAATGATAAAGGCGCTGTTTCGTTACAGATTGTCGAAACATCGCAAGTAGATTTGTTGAATAAAAAACAAACCGAAATTCTTGCTGAAGCAACTCATTTCAATCCCGTTGATTTGGTTTGCGGAATCAAAAATTATAAAAATGAAAAGTTTGATTTACTTCAGTTTGTCGATCAAAAAGCAGGTTTTATAGTGGAGAAAAGTGTAGACGGAAAAACAGTCAAAAGCTATGAATTACCCGGATTATGGAATGGTGCCATGGCCAATTGGCTAACCATTTTTGTAGCAGTTCCCCTGATAACTTTTAATCCGGTGAAAACAGTAAACGATTTATTAAAAGCAGCACATCAGCCACAATAATGAATATCGAAAAAATCATATCAGAGTTAAGTTTCAAAGCCGTGAGAAGTAGTGGTGCCGGCGGACAAAATGTAAATAAAGTTTCTTCGAAAGTAGTTTTGACTTTTGACTTGAATACTTCTCAGGCTTTATCTGAGGAAGAAAAATTACTTTTGCTAACGAATATTTCCTCCCGATTAACAACAGAAAACGTCTTGATTTTAAACTGTGATGAAGACAGAAGCCAGATTAAAAACAAAGATATTGTCATAAAACGCTTTCTGGAAATTATCAAAAAAGGATTGTTTGTACCTAAAATTCGTAAAGCAACCAAGATTCCAAAATCGGTAATTAAGAAAAGAATAAAGGACAAAAAGAATATTTCTGAGAGAAAGCAATCTCGCAGAAAACCAGACTTAGATTAAATTCCAAAAAACTGAAATTCCAAATTCCAAAAAGCTCACTTATGTAGTTTTCAGTTGGAATTTGGAATTTCAGTTTTTTGAGATTTATTATTTTTGAGTTTAATTTATTGTAATTGATTTTTGCCATTGTCTTTTGACTTTTGAAATTTTTAACACTACATTTGCACTGTCTCAAAGGGGTGCTCTAAATAACGAGCTGAGATCATACCCAACGAACCTGAGCGAGTAATGTCGCTAAGGGAAATAAACGACAATTTTAGCGTGCACACTATATTTTGTCGTGAAACATTTATTAATTTTAACAAAGAATAATTCCCCCTTTTATTCGTAATTCTTTACGAATGAAAACTATTATTAAAGGTACCTTCACAGGCACAAAGACACAAAGGTTCAAAGGTTCAAAGCTGAACCAAAAGTCTATTTTCTTTTTTCTTTCTTCTATTTTCTTGGCACAATTTTCTTTCGCACAGGAACAAGATTCAACCAAAGTCAATAAACTTGACGATGTGTTAGTTTCAGCAGTTCGTGTTACGACAAAAACTCCTGTTACATTTAGTAATATGGATAAAAAGGAAATTAAATTTAGAAACTTAGGACAGGATATTCCTGTTTTAATGAACTATCTGCCATCTGTTGTTACTACTTCTGATGCAGGAGGTGGAATAGGGTATACCGGAATCAGAGTCCGCGGAAGCGATGCTACAAGAGTAAACGTAACCATCAACGGAATTCCGTATAATGATTCTGAAAGTCAGGGAACTTTCTGGGTAAACATGCCGGACTTTGCTTCGTCTGTAGAAAGTTTACAGCTGCAGCGTGGTGTAGGAACTTCGACAAATGGTTCAGGAGCTTTTGGCGCAAGTTTAAATATGCTTACAGATAGTTATGCTTCAAAACCAACCGGAGAAATTTCCAGTTCTTACGGAAGTTTCAATTCAAACAAAAACACGGTAAAATTTAGTACAGGTTTATTAAACGATCATTTTGAATTGGCCGGACGTTTGTCTACCATTAAATCTGATGGTTATGTAGATCGTGCCAGTTCGGATCTTAAATCCTATTTTCTGCAAGGGACTTACGTAGGAAAAACAACTTTAATTAAAGCATTGGTTTTTGGCGGAACTGAAAAAACCTACCAATCCTGGAACGGAATTGATGCTGAAACTTTAAATTCAGATCGAACTTATAATTCTGCAGGGAAATATAAAGATGAAGCAGGAAATGTTCATTTCTATGACAATGAAACGGATAATTACAAACAAAATCACTATCAATTACATTGGAGCGAATCATGGTCTGATAAATGGAGCAGCAACTTCGCTCTTCATTATACAAAAGGACAAGGATTTTATGAAAATTATAAATACAATGAACCAGTAGAAGGATACGGACCAATTCAGCCTACAAAGATGGTTGAAAATGATTTGGGAGAATTAGTTCCCGGAACAGATTTAATTCGTCAGAAATGGTTAGATAATGATTTTTACGGAACAACTTTTTCTGTAAAATACAAAGAAGAAAAGCTGGATGTTATTCTTGGTGGAGGCTGGAACAAATATGAAGGCGATCATTACGGAAAAGTAATCTGGGCAAGAAATTCTGATCTGTCGGAACTAGGCGATCATTATTATGATGATTATTCAACCAAAACAGATGGAAATGTCTTTGCAAAAGCCAACTATCAGTTTACTGAAAAATTGAGTTTCTACGGCGATTTACAATATAGAAGAGTTCAGTACAAAGCAAATTCAAAAGAAACAGGAATAGTCGATGATACTTTCAATTTCTTTAATCCAAAAGCGGGTTTAAATTACGAAATCAATCAAAAAAACGCACTTTATTTTTCATACGCCCGTGCGAATCGTGAACCAAACAGAACCGATTACGAAGGCGGAAACGTAAAACCTGAAAAATTAAATGATTTTGAATTAGGATGGAGATTCAATTCAGAGAAATTTCAACTAAATTCTAATTTCTACTATATGGGTTATAAAGATCAATTGATTTTAACCGGAAGATTAGATGATGTTGGAGCGCCCATTCGTGCCAATACTGAAAAAAGCTACCGTTTAGGTTTTGAAGTAGATGCAACGATCAAGCTTTCTGAGAAATTTCTTCTTAGACCTAATTTCACTTTAAGCAGCAATAAAAATGTCGATTTAGCTGTTGAAGGACAATACTACGGAACAACAGATATTGCTTATTCGCCAAATGTGATTGCCGGAAATATTATTGTGTACAGCCCAATGGAGAGTTTACACATTTCGTTATTGCAAAAATTTGTTGGAGAGCAATACATGAACAATATCGAATTGCCCGAAGCGAAGCTGGCGGATTATTTTGTAAACGATTTGAATATTTCTTACGAAATAAAACCAAAATCAGTTTTCAAATCGATTATGATTACCGGTTTAGTAAACAATATTCTGGATAAAAAATATGTTTCAAACGGAGCCATGTGGGATATTTATCCTTACTACTATCCGCAGGCAGGAATTAATTTCTTAGCCGGACTGACATTGAAATTTTAATAAGCTTAAAAGCAAAAAAGCCTGAAAATGTAAACTTTCAGGCTTTTTTTTATATTAATTATAAACGTGAATTACACTTCCGCTTACTTCAACTCGATATTGTTTTAATGGATATTCTTGTCCTCCAAGTCCGGTAAATAAGCTATACTCTGTTTTGTCGCAGGAACAAACCGCATTGATGCCATTAATTGTCATAGCAATGCATGAAGTCACAGATTGATTAGGACAGGCAGCATCAAATGCATTATAGCCACTTCCGGCATTAAAAATGATAATTCCTTTTGCTCCGTAATTAGGAACGATAACGCCGTTACTTACAAATTTAAGATTAGAATAAGCAGGTAAATTCATGTCAACGGTCAGGTTGACAGGGTAACTTGGTATGTTTGGGTTTTTGTTGCTGTTATTATTATCACTGCAGGAAATAAGTAGCGAAACAAAGACGATTAATAGCCAGAATTTTTTCATTATTTTAATAAGAATTAGTGAAACAAAAATAATTTATTTAGATTTGATTTTTATATGATTAACATATAATTATGTACTATAAAAAATAATAGTATATTTGTAATACAAAATCCCGTCCCGATGGGATTTTTTGTATTTATATAAACGACGAAGTTATGAGTAAAGTATCTTATTATACAGCAGAAGGATTAAAAAAATTAAAAGATGAGTTGGAGCATTTAAAAAGTGTAATGCGTCCAAAGGCATCTCAAGATATAGCAGAAGCAAGAGACAAAGGTGATTTATCTGAAAACGCCGAATATGATGCCGCAAAAGAAGCACAAGGTTTACTTGAAATGAGAATTTCTAAGCTGGAGGAAGTATATTCTAATGCAAGATTAATAGACGAATCGCAATTAGACGTTTCGAAAGCGTTGGTACTTTCTAATGTAAAAATTAAAAACCAAGGCAACGGAATGGAAATGAAATATACACTTGTTGCTGAAAGTGAAGCCGATTTGAAAACAGGAAAAATCTCTGTAACATCTCCTATTGGGAAAGGTTTATTAGGAAAATCTGTTGGAGAAGTAGCTGAAATCACAGTGCCAAACGGAGTTTTGAAATTTGAGATTCTTGAAATCACAAGAGACTAATTTTTTTAAGGTTTAACTGTTTAATCGTTAAATCGGTTAAACGATTAATCAAATAAACGAATAAACGATGAGTTCAATATTCACGAAAATAGTAAACGGAGAAATTCCTGCATATAAAATTGCTGAAGACGACAATTACCTGGCTTTTTTAGATGTAAATCCAAATGCAAAAGGACACACGCTTTGTATTCCGAAACAAGAAATCGATAAGATTTTTGATATGGATGATGAGTTGTATTTAGGGCTAATGAAGTTTTCTAAGAAAATTGCAATTGCTTTAGAGAAAAGTGTTCCCTGCAAAAGAGTAGGAATGGCTGTCGTAGGATTAGAAGTTCCTCATGCCCACGTTCATTTAATTCCATTAAACCATATGGATGAAATGCGTTTTCATGATAAAGTATCACTTTCTAAAGAAGAATTTGAAGCTTTGGCTAAAAGTATTCAGGCAAATTTGTAAAACATAGAGGTTCGACTTCGCTCAGCCTGACATTCAAACATAAAAAAAGTGTAGTAAAGTAATTTTTGCTACACTTTTTTATTTAGAGAAATCTGAAATGTAGTTCCTTTTCCAATTTCAGAATGTAGGACTTTTATTTTTCCGCTATGATATTCTTCAACTATTCTTTTGGTTAAGGAAAGCCCCAATCCCCAACCACGTTTTTTTGTAGTGAATCCTGGTTCGAAGATGGTTTTAAATTGATTTTTAGCAATCCCGGTTCCGGAATCTTTTACATTTATTTTTACATGATGTGCATCCTGTTCAATTTGAAGATCTAAACTTCCTTTCCCTTTCATGGCATCAATAGCATTTTTAACTAAATTTTCAATCGTCCAGCTGTGCAGCGTTGGATTTATCATTACCATAATAGGTTTTTCTGGCGCATTATAAGAAAAAGTAACTTGTTTAGAAAAACGGGATTGCAAATATTCATAAATATGCAGCGTTTCAGTAATAATATTATGTTCTTCTAAAACAGGAACCGATCCAATTTTAGAAAAACGATCTGTAATGGTTTGTAATCTTTCGATGTCTTTTTCTATTTCTACTGTTATCGATTGATCAATATCTTCTGTTTTTAATATCTCAACCCATCCAATTAGAGATGATAAAGGTGTACCAATTTGATGGGCAGTTTCTTTTGCCATTCCTGCCCACAGTTTATTTTGAGTGGCCATTTTGGTACTTTTGTAAAAGTTGTAAATCAAAGCACCAAACAAAAAGATAATCAGCAATAAAGCAACCGGATAATACTTGAGTTTCTTTAGTAATGCAGAATTTCCATAGTAAACCTGCTGTTGTTTTCCCGGAGCATATTCAATGAGAATAGGTTCATTCTCATTTTTTAAATTGGCTAAGTACGCTGACAATTTATCTTTATCTTCAATAATTTCATCAGGGATATTCTTTGAGCTAATTACTTTGCCATACATCGTGAGCATAACAGGAACAGAATTATTGTTGTTTATTATCTCAAGCGGTAAATCCAAGTCGGTATTTTCATCAGCATTGATAAGCGTTTTTGAAGCATTTGCCCAAAGATTCATCTTTATTCGCTCTTCATTTTTGAAAATTTGGAAAAAAGTATAAGTGTTCCAAAGAATCAAAGAAATGATTAAAAAGGAAATGAAAATAATAATCCAACGAGTAGTATTTCTTCTTTCAGAAAAAGACATAAATTATTTTTTGAGGTATAAATATAACGAAATAAACACATTTAATATTTTATAAACGGCTAAAGATTTTTTGTTTTTAAATCTAAAACTATTTCTTTGACAAAAACGATTTCTCTACTTTTGCATTAACCGAAATGAGATTTGGTCAAAAAGAAAAATCTATGATTAGCATCGATCCAAAAGAAATTCCAACGGCAAAACTGCAGGGCTATTTGCAAAGCGCTGTGGGGCCAAGGCCTATTGCCTTTGCAAGTACTATTAGTGCAAAAGGAATCCCAAATTTGTCGCCATTTAGTTTCTTTAATGTGTTCAGTACCAATCCGCCAATTTTGGTTTTTTCGCCGGCACGCCGCGTACGCGATAATACTGTAAAACACACGTTGATCAATGCAGAGGCAACTCGCGAAGTGGTGATAAATGTTGTGAATTATGATATGGTGCAGCAAACCTCCTTGGCAAGTACCGAATATGGAGAAGGTGTAAACGAGTTTATCAAAGCCGGACTAACGCAAATTCCGTCAGATTTAGTAAAACCGTATCGCGTAAAAGAGTCGCCGGTGCAGTTTGAGTGCAAAGTCACGCAGATTATTCCGTTAGGAGATCAGGGCGGAGCGGGCAATTTGATTCTTTGTGAGGTGGTAAAAATGCATATTCACGAAGCAATTTTAGATGAAAACGGAGCTATCGATCAGCATAAAATTGATCTGGTTTCAAGATTAGGAAGTAATTGGTATTCAAGATCTAATCAGGGACTTTTTGAAGTGCCAAAACCTCTTACAACATTAGGTGTTGGTGTAGATATAATCCCTAATTATATCAGGGAAAGCCCCGTTTTTAACGGAAATGATCTCGGGAAATTAGGTAATATTGAAGCCTTGCCTACAACGGAAGAAGTTAGTATATTTGTGAAAGAAAACTTTTCGGTGAAAGGAGTATTAAGTTCCGATGATCAGGAAAAGGTACATTTAGAAGCCAAAAAATATTTGAATAAAGATGATATTTCATCGGCATGGAAAGTGCTTTTAGCAAAAAAATAGAAAAGAAACAATAATTAATATAGAAGAAGATGGAAGTTACAGGAAAAGTAAAAGTGGTGAACCCAGAGCAACAAGTTAGTGCTGCATTCAAAAAAAGAGAGTTGGTTGTTACCACAGATGAGCAGTATCCACAGCATATTTTGATCGAATTTACACAAGATAAATGCGATTTATTAAGTAGCTACAAACAAGGAGAGGCAGTAAAAGTTTCTATCAATTTAAGAGGAAGAGAATGGGTTAATCCACAAGGAGAAACCAGATATTTCAATAGTATTCAAGGTTGGAGAATCGAAAGATTAGCACCAGAAGGACCTGGACAAACTCCGGCAATGCCAACTGCTGAAACTTTTGCTCCGGCAACAAACTTAAACGAAGACGAACCAGACGATTTACCTTTCTAAGCGTTTAAAATTCAAAAAATAAATTCCAAATTCCAATTCATGTAAATGTGTTAATTGGGGTTTGGAATTTTGTTTTAATCTCAGTTTTTGTCATTTCGACCGAAGGGAAATCACACACGTAATTCGACAAAGATTGATGATTTTGATTGTGGAGTTTCTAGTGTGATTTCTCCCTTCGGTCGAAATGACAACATTGAACAGAGTTATTACGTGCAGACCTTTGTCAAAGTTTTAAACTTTGACAAAGGTTTTCTAATCAGCACTTGGAATTTGGAATTTAAAAAATTGGAATTTTTAAAAACATGTATTACGTATTCAACGATTTATTTTTTCCTCCCGTTTCAGAAGCCGATGAAGAAGGCATTCTGGCCATTGGCGGTGACTTAGATCCAGAACGATTAAAGTTAGCTTACAAAAGCGGAATTTTCCCTTGGTTTAATGAAGGTGATCCAATTCTTTGGTGGTCGCCGGATCCCAGAATGGTTTTGTTTTTGGATGAATTGATTGTATCTAAAAGTATGCGGAATATTTTGAACAGAAATCAATTTAAAGTTACGTTGAATCAGAACTTTAAAGAGGTTATTTCGAATTGCCAGAACATAAAACGCGATGGTCAAAACGGAACCTGGATTTCAAACGAAATGATCGATGCCTATTGCAAACTGAATGAACAGGGAATTGCAAAATCTGTTGAGGTTTGGCAGGATGAGGTTTTGGTTGGCGGTTTATATGGGATCGACTTAGGACATGTTTTTTGTGGAGAAAGTATGTTTTCGAAAGTGTCAAATGCTTCAAAAGTTGCTTTTATTGCTTTAGTAAATTATTTACAAAAAGAAAATTACAAACTTTTAGATTGTCAGGTTTACAATCCGCATTTAGAAAGTTTAGGTTGCCGCGAAATCGATCGTGAAGAATTTATGTCTATTATAGAAAATAAGGAATAATGAGTGCAATTTATAGTGTAAAAGAAATCTATATCTATCCGATAAAAAGTTTAGCCGGAATTAGTTGCCAAGAAGCTTTGGCTGAAGAAATGGGATTCGAAAACGATCGAAGATGGATGTTAATTGATGCGGATAATCAAATGATTACGCAGAGAGAACATCGCATTATGAGTCAGTTCTATCCGAAGATTTCAGGAAAAAAAATCAGCATTACTTTTAAGGATCAAAAGCATGAATTTTCTATTCAAGAACATTTAGATCATTCGATAGAAGTGAATGTTTGGGATGATAAGAGCGAAGTTATAGAAGTGAATGCATCAACTTCAAAATGGTTTAGCGAACATTTGGGTTTTGAATGTAAATTGGTTAAAATCATCAAAAACGGAGATCGTAAACATGAAAGTTCAAAATTAAAAGAAACTTTCAATGTAAGTCTTGCTGATGGTTATCCGTATTTAATGATAGGAAGTCAAAGCTTGGATTTTCTAAACGAAAAATTAACAGATAAAATTACCGTTTTAAGATTTCGCCCTAACCTCGTAATAAGTACAGAAATTCCTCATGAAGAGGATGATTTCACCACTTTTAAAATTGGAGAAGTAAATTTTAAAAATATAAAAACATGCGAAAGATGTATTATGGTGAATAATGATCCTGATAATAGTAAATTAAAAAAAGAACCTCTCAAAACCTTAAGTAAATATCGAGTAGTGAATAATTCTGTTTTATTCGGAACCAATGTTGTGAGTTTAAATTCGGGAATTATCAGTGTTGGCGATGAAATTGTCTTCTAGAAATTCAGTTTTGTAAAGTTCCAGTTTAATGTATTAAAAAGTACCAATTCATTTTTTAAAGCAGTTAATTCCAGAATTAATTTTAAGGTTTCGTGCGCCATCATAGTTCCAATAATCCCCGGAAGAGTACCCAAAACGCCATTCAAATTACAATTCGGAACATCTTTTGGATCTGGCATTTCAGGAAATAAATCACGTAAATTTTTACTGCCATTGTGATTGAAAACTGCAACTTGACCTTCAAATTTTAGAATACTTCCGTAAACCAATGGTTTTTGTAAAGCAACACAAGTATCATTTACCAGATATCGCGTTGCAAAATTATCCGAACCATCTACTACAATATCATACTGCTGAATTATTTTTTCGGCATTTTCAGTAGTCAGTTTTTCTCTAATTGCAATTACTTCGATCAAAGGATTTAGCTTTGAAATTACATATTTTGCAACAGCCGCTTTTTCCTGACCAATTTCATTTTCAGTATATAAAATTTGGCGATGTAGATTATGAATTTCGATAATATCAAAATCCATAATTCCTATAAATCCAACTCCTGCAGTTGAAATATATTGCAAAATGGGACAGCCTAAACCGCCTGCACCAATTACTAAAACTTTTGCTTTTTTTAGTTTTTCCTGACCTTCATCGCCAATTTCGGGTAATATAGTTTGTCTGTTGTAACGGAGAAATTCTTGAATAATGCTCATTTTGGAAATTTTAGATTTTAGATTTTAGATTGTTGGAATTTGAAATTTAAAAATTGGAATTTCTTTACCCATAACATTTATCCCAATCCTTCCAAACCGGTTCGTAACCTGAATTTGTTATGACTTCAGCGATTTCTTTAGCCGATCTTTCGTCGCTAATTTCAAATTGTTCTAAAGATTGCGGATCAACTACATAACCTCCGGGATTTGTTTTAGATCCGGCACTCATACTCGTAACTCCAATCGGGATAATGTTGTTTCTGAATTTTTCATTTTCTCGGGTCGAAATCGAAATTTCAAGATCTTCATTCCACAATCGATAGGCACAAATCAATTGGGTTAAATCTTTATCGTCCATAATAAAATTGGGTTCGATAATACCTTCGGCAGGACGTAATCTGGGAAAAGAAACGGAATATTTCGTTTGCCAGTATTTCTTTTGGAGATAATCCAGATGCAAAGCATTAAAAAAACTATCCGTTCGCCAATCTTCCAAACCTAATAAAACGCCTAAACCTATCTTATGTATTCCGGCGGTTCCAATTCGGTCAGGCGTTTCGAGTCTATAATCGAAATTTGATTTTTTACCTTTGGTATGGTATTTTTTGTATACTTCCTGATGATACGTTTCCTGATACACTAAAACGGAATACACACCTGCTTCATGCAAACGTTTATAATCTTCGGTAGAAAGTGGCTGAACTTCTACAGAAATAATCGAAAACTCTTTTCGTATTAAGTCAATTGCATTCAGGAAATAATTAATGTTTACAGTATAATTTGCTTCGCCCGTAACCAATAAAACGTGATCGAAACCTGTATTTTTTAGTGCTTCGACTTCGAGTTTTATTTCAGCATCAGAAAGCGTTTTCCGTTTGATTTTATTATCTAAACTAAAGCCGCAATACGTACAAATGTTTTGACATTCGTTGCTTAAATAAAGTGGTGCATACATTTGGATGGTTTTGCCGAAACGTTTTTTAGTGATTTCATGGCATTGCTGTGCCATTTGCTCTAAATAATTTTGTGCTACAGGAGAAATCAAAACTAAAAAATCATCGAGATTGCGTTTGTTTTTTGCCAAAGCTCGTTCGACATCCTGAGAAGTTGTTTTGTATATTTTAGATTGAATGGTATTCCAGTCGTATTGTTCAAAAATAGATTTGAATGTTTTCATTTAGATTGTGGTTTTTTCACGCAGATTTATCAGATAGATTAGATTTTATTTGCGACTCGATGTATATTATCTAGAATATTTGTGCAATTAAAATTGACTAATAACCCGAGTTTTTTATTTGTTAGTTTTAAATAAGTATTTAATTGTTTAAAGTGAATGGATTTCAATTCATCAACAGATTTCAATTCAACAATTACTTTGTCTTCAACCAATAGATCTAATCGAAAAGTGATATCTAATTCTACGTTATCATATTTAACGGGTAGATTAACTTGTTTGATGGTGTTTAATCCATCCTTATTTAATTGATAATATAAAGCGCTTTCGTAAATTGATTCTAATAATCCGGGACCTAAAGTATTATAAACTGTAAAAATAGCACCTCGTATTTTATATGAAATTTCATTTTCGGACATAATAATGATTTTAACTTTAAATCAAATTTAATGAAATTTCCTACTTTATATAAAAAAATAATTTTCTCGCAGATTTGGCAGATTGAGCAGATTTTTTTTGCATTTTGCTAAATTTTATAAATCTGCTCAATCTGCCAAATCTGCGAGAGATTAAAAACTAGTCATATAAAAAAGAAGTCAAAGGACTAGAAGCCACGGCATAATTTTGTTGATGAGCAATTCGGGCTTCAAATGCTTTTCGTCCTGCAATAACAGCTGCTGCAAAAGCTTCTGCCATTAATTTTGGGTTTCCTGCAACGGCAATTGCAGTATTGACCAAAACAGCATCGGCACCAATTTCCATTGCTTTTGCAGCGTCAGATGGTGCGCCAATTCCGGCATCAACAATTACGGGAACATTGCTTTGTTCGATTATAATCTCCAGGAAATCTATTGTTTTAAGACCTTTATTACTGCCAATTGGTGAGCCCAAAGGCATTACAGCAGTTGTTCCCACATTTTCTAAATGTTTACACAAAACAGGATCGGCATGAATATAAGGCAAAACAAAGAAACCAAGTTTAGCCAGTTCTTCGGTTGCTTTTAAAGTTTCTATAGGATCCGGCATTAAGTATTTTGGATCGGGATGAATCTCTAGCTTTAACCAATTTGTTTCTAAAGCTTCTCTGGCCAATTGAGCAGCAAAAACAGCTTCTTTGGCATTTCTCGCGCCCGAAGTATTCGGCAATAAATGAATATTTGGGTGGTGTAAATGCGATAAAATAGCATCGGTTTCGGTTTCTAAATCGATGCGTTTTAGGGCAACAGTTACTAATTCACTTCCTGATGCTAAAATGGCTTCTTCCATTTCAAGGTTCGAACCAAATTTTCCGGTTCCTAAAAATAGGCGGGAGGTTAAGGTTTTGTCTCCAATTTTAAACAATGACGTTTGCATATAACTTTTCGTTTAGTTGTTGAATTAATCTCTTTTTTTGATCATTATTCGTGATCATACCGGAAACGGCAATACCATGAATTCCTGTTTCCATTAACGGATTTATATCGTTTAATGTAATTCCTCCAATAGCGTAAATGGGAATTTGGATTTTATTATCTTTTAGTTTGTGAATGATTTTAGAATAGCCTGATAATCCTAAAATCGGACTTAGTTTTTCTTTGGTTTCTGTAAATCTAAAAGGTCCCAAACCAATATAGTTACAGCCATTTTTTACATGATCTTCAATGTCTTCAAAAGTATTTGCCGTTCCTCCAATAATTTTAGTGTTGCCTAAAATAGCTCGTGCTTCTGCAATATTCATATCGGTTAAGCCCAAGTGAACTCCGTCGGCAGCAATTTGCTGAGCGAGATAGAGATTGTCGTTTACAATAAAATTGGCGAGATATTCTTCGCATAAAAATTTTACCGCTTCGGCCAGAGCGAATGTATCTTTTTCAGTTTGTTGCTTAAATCGCATTTGCACCCAATCACATCCTGCGTCGAGTGCCTGATGAATATTGTACAATTGTTCTTCGATTGTATTGCCTTGTGAGATGTATTGTAATTTGTTATACATAATGATGTCCGATTAAAGTTGAATTTGAACTCAGGAATTTTTCTATGTAGGTTTTCGCATTTTTACAAGCTTCTGTTAGCGTTTTATTTAAAGCCAGATTTGAGGCAATGGCAGAGGATAAAACACAGCCAGAACCGTGTTTTTCAAAGCATTTTTTATTAGACGGAAGTAAATCGATAATTTCATTTTTCAGAAATAATCGATCGGTTCCAATTTCAATAGGATTATGCCCGCCTTTTAATAAAATAGCGCATGGAATTCCTTTTTGAAGCCCAAGTTGATTCGAAATAAAATCTGGAAATAAAATTTTTGCTTCATTATAGTTGGGTGTAATCAAATCAATTTTGGATAGTATTTTATTCAACTCCAATTGGTTTTCAATTGCGATGAAGTTGAAATTTGTAGTTGATTTTAAAACCGGATCCCAAACAATTTGCGTTATTGGAGATACTGTTTTTATTGTCGAAAGAATTTGGTTTAAATAATCTAACGAAGGAACAATCCCAATTTTTACTGCTTTGATTTTATAGTTTTGGAATAAAGTCTCAATTGATCGGGTAACAAAATTCAAATCAGTCCATTCAATTTCAAAAAACTCATTTTCAGTCTGAATAGTATTCGCCGTTGTGATGGCAAATCCGGTCACCTGATGTTGCTCAAATGTTTTGATATCCGCCAAAACACCTGCACCACCAATGGGGTCAAAACCTGCTATACTAAGTGCGATTGGGCGATTTGTTGACATAATTTGAATTGTTTTATTGGGTTTTCATTATTCCAGATTGTTCCTAAAAGTGCTATATCATCAAAACCATTTTCTAATGTTTCTTTGATGTTTTTAGCATCAATTCCGCCTAAAGCGATCACTTTTATTTTGTGATTTGTTCTTCGTTTTAAAGCTTCAAAAAGATTGGTTTTTGGATGATAATTTTCTTTAGAAATACTTGTAAAAACAGGACTTAAAAATGCATAATCAAAATCATTTTTTAAAGAATTGAAATCTTCAATAGAATGTGTTGATGTTGACAAAATCTTTTGATCTGAACTAATTGAAAAAATATTTCGTCTGTTTTTTTCAGAAAAATGAATTCTGCTAATCCCAAAATCTTCTGCTAATTCATGATGATTGTGCAAAACCAATTTAGAGCGGAATTCTAATCTTATTATATGAATAAATTGTGCCATTTCAAGTTCAGAAAAATCAGGTTTCCGAATATGAAGCAAAGACAATCCTTCTTCAAATAAAGATTCGATAGTGCTGATTTCATTTGCAATAGCAGAAGGATTTGTAATTACAATCATAGTCTTTCCTCTTTGTTCTTTTCTCTATATTCTTAGATATAAATCTCTTTCCCTTGCTCAATAAACTCCTCTGATTTCTCCTGCATACCTTTTTCAGCTGCAGCGACATCACGAATTTCCTGAGATATTTTCATCGAACAGAATTTTGGTCCGCACATCGAACAGAAATGTGCTACTTTTGCGCCATCTGCAGGAAGGGTTTCGTCATGAAATTCTCGTGCTGTATCAGGATCTAAAGAAAGATTGAATTGATCTTCCCAACGGAATTCAAAACGTGCTTTGCTTAAAGCATTGTCACGATATTGTGCTCCCGGATGACCTTTGGCTAAATCTGCAGCATGAGCCGAAATTTTATAGGTGATTACGCCATCTTTTACATCTTTTTTATTGGGTAAGCCAAGATGCTCTTTTGGTGTAACATAACACAACATCGCACAACCGTACCAACCAATCATCGCAGCTCCAATGGCCGATGTAATATGATCGTAACCTGGTGCAATATCAGTCGTTAAAGGTCCTAAAGTATAAAATGGAGCTTCATGACAATGCTCTAATTGTTTGTCCATGTTTTCTTTGATCATATGCATCGGTACGTGACCCGGACCTTCGATGAAAACCTGAACATCATGTTTCCAGGCAATTTTGGTTAGTTCGCCAAGCGTTTCTAGTTCGGCGAATTGTGCAGCGTCATTAGCATCGGCAATAGATCCGGGACGTAAACCATCTCCAAGAGAAAATGCAACATCATATTGTTTCATGATTTCGCAAATTTCCTCGAAATGGGTATATAAGAAGTTTTCTTTATGGTGAAATAAACACCATTTTGCCATGATTGATCCGCCACGGGAAACGATTCCGGTAACACGATCAGCGGTTAAATGAATGTAACGCAATAAAACTCCGGCATGAATGGTGAAATACGAAACACCTTGTTCTGCCTGTTCAATTAAAGTATCGCGGAAAACTTCCCAAGTTAAATCTTCGGCGACTCCTTTTACTTTTTCTAAGGCCTGATAAATAGGAACTGTACCAATAGGAACCGGAGAATTACGAATAATCCATTCTCTTGTTTCGTGAATGTTTTTTCCGGTTGATAAATCCATAATGGTGTCTGCACCCCAACGGCAAGCCCAAACTGCTTTTTCGACTTCTTCTTCGATACTTGATGTTACTGCGCTGTTCCCGATGTTAGCGTTTATTTTTACTAAAAAATTACGACCAACGATCATAGGCTCGCTTTCGGGATGGTTGATGTTGTTGGGTATTATGGCTCGTCCGCAAGCGACTTCGCTTCGTACAAATTCGGGAGTGATTTTACTTTTTGGTGTATTGGCTCCAAAACTATGTCCGCTGTGCTGGCATTTCATAGCTTTTGTTTGCTCGTTCAAAAGTTCGATGCGCTGGTTTTCGCGAATCGCAATGTATTCCATTTCTGGAGTTATGATGCCTTGTTTGGCGTAATATAATTGTGTTACATTTGCCCCATTTTTGGCACGTTTTGGCTGGTGTAAATATTCGAAACGAAGGTGATCTAAACTTTCGTCTTTTAATCGGGTTTGTCCGTAATCTGATGTGATTTCGTTTAGGATCTCTACATCATTTCGGTTTAAAATCCATTCTTCTCTTAGTCTGGGTAATCCTTTACGAATGTCAATTGTAATATCTGGATCTGTGTACGGACCTGAAGTGTCGTAAATTGTTACAGGTGGATTTTTTTCGATTCCGCCATTAGAAAGTTTGGTATCGCTAAGGATTACTTCGCGCATGGCTACTTCTATGGGATGAATTTCGCCTTTTACATATACTTTTTTGGAGTTAGGAAAAGGGGTTCTGGAGATTTGTTCTTCTGTAGTCATAAGATTTTTTGTTTCAGGTTTCAAGTTTCAGGTTGATGAAGATTATGTTTTATGTAGAGACGCACAGCAGTGCGTCTTTTTTGGTGTTTCTTGAGTAATTGGAATTTGGAATTTAATTTTTGGAATTTATTTTTTCTGCCAGGGATAGAAGTGGAAAGCCCGTAAAGGAAGAAACCGTAAAAAATAAGGATTAGGAAAGCGACCAGCGGAAGCTTTACTAAGACTATATTTTTTTGGTTGACGACTGCGGACTTGCAACGGATAGCCCGTTTAGGCAGCCTGTTATCCTCCTTGCGTTGCTGAAATAATTAAAATTTCGTCGGTTTCGTGTACGAGATGTTCGTTCCAGTTTATTTTTGGAACAACGGTATTGTTAATGGCAACGGCGATTCCGTTTTGTTTGTGGGGAATTTCGAGATCGAGCAATGATTGAACGCTAAGCGATTCAGCATTGAATTTTTTGATTTGTTGGTTGATTTTTAGTTCCATTCCTTCTGAATTTTAGAGTTTTTTGATGATACACAATAGTGCGTCTCTACTCTAGGAATGGCTACAATTGCGCATAAAAATGCGCGCAGAAGTCATCTTACTTTTCCCTACGCTAGTATGAACTAGATCAGGTTCAGAGGGTAAAATCTCAGCCTGCTTATTAGCAGACACCCCTAAAGTGTGAAGCAAATATAATGTTTTTTTTAAAGTTTTCAGTCTCGGTTTTCAGTTTTCAGTCTTTAACTTAAAAAATTAAGCTCTAAAAACTGAAAACCGAGACTGTGACTGAGACTAAATACTGTGACTAAATACTGTGACTATTTTCCCTTTCGGGTAAAGCAATCTTCGACGTGATCGTTGACCATTCCGGTGGCTTGCATTTGAGCGTAAATTACGGTCGAGCCTACGAATTTAAAGCCTCTTTTTTTTAGATCTTTGCTAATTTCGTCTGAAAGTGGAGTAGTGGCAGGGACGTCTTTTAGTGTTTTAGGGTTGTTGTCGATTGGTTTTCCGTTGGTGAATTTCCAGATATAATTAGAGAAACTTCCAAATTCTTCCTGCACTTTCATAAAGGCATGTGCGTTTGAAATGGTGGCGCGAATTTTAAGTTTATTGCGAATGATTCCGCTGTCTTGCAAAAGGGATTCAATTTTTTCTTCGGGATAATGGGCTATTTTTTTATAATCGAAATGATCGAAAGCGGCTCTGAAATTCTCTCTTTTATTTAAAATAGTGATCCAGCTTAAACCTGCCTGAAAAGTTTCTAAAATTAAAAATTCGAATAATGATGCATCGTCGTAAACGGGTCTGCCCCATTCTTCGTCATGGTATTTTTTGTATAAATCGCTGGCAGAACACCAACCGCATCTTATTTTGTCTTCCATTATTTTCCTATTTGCCAGCTGTATCCTTTTACGCCGGGAATGTAAGCAGAACGGCCAATGATGACCAACTCATTATAAATTTTTTTGTCGTATTTAATGCCTATTGCAGTTCCTGAAGTGTATAATTTATTGGCTTTGAAAGTGATTTTCATGAGGCCATCCTTGAATTTAGCATCGGAGACTTTTTCTATAAACCATGTCGAACGCCATTTTACGGCAATTTCATCATCATCGGTTTTTGTGATGCTTTTTACCAGTTTAACGGCTTCTTGCGGAATTTCGAATTGTTGAGTCAGTTGTTCCTGGGTTAAAGTTTGTCCAATTTTACTTCCGGAAAGTATTTTGCGTAAATTCACAAAAGTCATTAAGGTTTTGTTTGCCTCTTCGCTGAAATCTAATGTATTATTATTTGCAATGTGCTGATTTTGAATTTGCGGTTTTAATTCATTTTCTTCTTCAGAAAGAATATTCTTTTTAGAATTGGTATGTTTTTTTTGGGAATTTGGAAGAACTGCCGTTTTGAGTGCTGTTTTCTTAAAGATTTTTGCCGAAACTGGTTCTAATTTATTTACAGGATGGGTTTTTTCTTTTTTAGATATGTTTTTTGCGTCGTTGCCACAGCCTGTAAAAAAATAGGCTATCGAAAAAAGTAAGATGGCAATTGTCATTTTCATACTACAAGGTAGTTTTATTCTTTATTATTAGGGTCCTCTTTAAGATATTTTTTTATTAAATGATGTCCCAGATAAATTAGCGGAGTTAACAAAACAGCGACTGAAAGTTTAAAAATATAGCCTGTTAGTCCGGATGATATAAAAGTTTCGAAGTTAATTTTTCCGGGTAACCAAAAGGCGATTCCAAGAACGATAAAAGAATCAAATAGCTGCGAAATCACAGTTGATCCCGTTGTTCTGAGCCATATCTTTCTTTCTCCTGTTCGTCTTTTAAAGAACCAAAATATCCAGACATCTATTAGCTGAGATGCCATAAAAGCAATTAAGCTACCTACTATAATCCACATACTCTGACCAAAGACAGCCTGAAATTGTTCGTCGTTTACAGGGCTAATTCCTTTTGCAGCCGGAATTACAATGGCCATAAATAATAGTAGGAAAGCATAAGCAATTAAACATGCTGTTATAAAAGACAGTTTTTTTACGCCTTTCTCGCCAAAATATTCATTGATTAAATCTGTGGTTAAAAAAACGATTGGCCAGGGCAAAATACCAATGCTCATAACAAATGGACCAATTTGAATTAATTTTCCTCCAATGAGTTCAGCTACAACGGCATTGGTTATAAAAATGCCTGCAAGGACTACAAAAACAATTTCTTTTCGGGTTTTAAACATGTGATGTGGTAAATGATGGGTCAAATTTAAACTATTTCTTTAATAACAGGAAATGGATAATTATTAATTAAGTTGAGTACGATGCTAATCTGAAAGTTAAAATTTTACTTCGAATGCTGATTTTTGGTTACATTTGAAACAATAACATGTTTTATTTTATTTTAAATCAAATTAATGATAATGAAAAGATTAATGACAATTTTTCTCATGGGAACAACTTTATTTACGGCCACTGCGCAAAACAATTCTGATAATCCATTGCTTAAAAAATGGACTGGACCTTACGGAGGAGTTCCTGCTTTTAATGAATACAAGGTTTCTAATTTTAAACCGGCACTTGAATTTGCGATTCAGGAAAAACTAAATGAGGTTGATGCTATCGCAAATAATCCAAAAGCGCCAACTTTTGATAATACTATTGCTGCTTTAGAGCGTTCAGGTAAAACAATATCCCGAATTTATACGGTTTACGGAATTTATGGTTCTACTTTAAGTACTCCTGAATTTGATGCAGTTGAAACAGAAATGTCTCCTAAGCTGTCTGCTTTCAATGATAAAGTATTGCAAAATAAAAAATTATTTGCCAAAATAGAGACGTTGTATAATTCAAAAGAAAGCAAAAAACTTACGAGTGAACAACAACGTTTAATTTGGTTGTATTATACTGATTTTGTTCGTGAAGGAGCAAAATTAAATGAAAAAGACAAAGAAAAAGTTGCGAAGATTAATCAGGAATTAGCAAGTCTTTTTACAAAATTCAGCCAAAATTTATTGGCAGAAGAACACAATCAATATGTGGCTTTAAAAACAGAAAGCGATTTTGATGGTCTTCCGGCTGAAGTAAAAAATGCTGCAATCGCTGAGGCAAAAAGCAGAAAATTGGATGTAATGGGCTGTGTGGCAAATACACGTTCTTCTATTGAGCCATTTTTAACTTTCTCAACTCGTAGAGATTTAAGAGAAAAAGCATTTGATATTTTTGTAAAACGTGGTGATAATGGTAATGCAAACGATAACAATGCAACACTTGTATCTATTTTGCAATTGCGTACGCAAAAAGCAAACTTATTAGGATTCCCAACATTTGCTGACTGGAGTTTGTCTAACAAAATGGCAAAAGATCCTAAAAAAACTTTAGATTTAATGTTGTCAGTTTGGGAGCCTGCTGTAGAAAAAGTACATCAGGACGTTGCAGAAATGCAGAAAATTGTGGATGCTGAAGGTGGTAAATTTAAAATTCAGCCTTGGGATTACCGTTATTATGCTGAAAAAGTTAGAAAAGTAAAATACGATTTAGATCAAAATGAAGTTAAGCCTTACTTGCAGTTAGAAAACTTACGTGAAGGTATGTTTTGGGTTGCGGGTGAATTATTTAATTTAAGCTTTAAACAAATTACCAATGTTCCTGTTTATCACCCTGACGTTCGTGTTTGGGAAGTAAGTAATAAGATCACGGGTAAAGTGGTTGGATTATGGTATTTTGATCCTTATGCTCGTGCAGGAAAACGTTCTGGTGCCTGGATGAATGCTTACCGTGATCAGCAAAAAATGGATGGTGAGGTTCTTACAATCGTTTCTAACAATTGTAATTTTATAAAGGGAACTGCCAACGAACCGGTTTTGATTTCGTGGGAAGATGCTACGACTTTGTTTCATGAATTCGGACATGCGCTTCACGGATTATGTTCTAATGTAACGTATCCTAGTTTGGCAGGAACATCTGTTGCAAGAGACTATGTAGAATTTCCATCTCAGTTGTTGGAGCATTGGCTGGCTACTCCTGAGGTATTGAATAAGTTTGCTTTACATTATAAAACAAATCAGCCATTGCCGCAATCATTGGTAGAAAGAATTGAAAAAGCTTCTAATTTTGGTGAAGGTTTTTCTACTGTAGAAACCATTTCGAGCTCATTGATTGATATGAAGCTTCATTTAACGACTTCGCCTATTGATCCTCATAAATTTGAAAAAGAGACTTTAGAAGCGCTTCATATGCCATCTGAAATTGTAATGCGTCACAGAATTCCTCAGTTTGGGCATATTTTCTCTGGTGATGGATATGCTGCAGGATACTATAGCTACTTATGGGCAGATGTAATTAATGCAGATGCTTATGAAGCTTTTACAGAAGGTAAAGGGCCTTATGATAAAGAAGTGGCAAAACGTCTTTATGATAATGTTTTTAGTATTGGAAATACTATTGATCAGGAGAAAGCTTATGAAAACTTTAGAGGAAGAGCTCCTAAATCTGATGCTTTAATGCGTGCTAGAAATTTCCCGATTAAGGATAAAAAATAATAAGATTAAATTTTAAATTGAAGTCCCCGGATAATGTAATTATTCGGGGATTTTTTTTGGAGTTTGGTGTTGAATTTTTTGCCACAGATTTGTGGATTATAAAGATTTTAGTAGCAAGTCTATCAGGTTTGTTAAGCTTTGTAAAAGTTTTAAATCAAGAGTGTAAGCAACTTTTTGAAAACCCAATTTTACAGTTTGTATGCGCATTTTTGTCATTTCATAAATGACAAAGTTGTAACCTAATTTAATTTCTATCTTCAAACATAGCCCGTGGTTTCAACCACGGGATCACGATACGAAGCGTGATAATATTGCACTCCGTGGTTGAAACCACGGGCTATGTTTGGGAAGTTTACAAGTAAAAAAACTTTTTCAAAGATTAAGTACAAGTTCCTTGTACTATTTGTTTAAAACATTGGAAAAGTTCTCCTGTTTTGATGTAAACCTTAAATTGCAGCCTCTTTAATAATCTTATAAACCTAAGTGAAGACAAGAATTATTAAAACAAAAAAAAGCCCTGAATAAATGAATATTCAGGGCTTTTTATATTGAAATAATATATTAACCTAAAGTAACTCTTTTGAAACCTGTGATTTCAACGTTGTATCCTTTAACGTAATCACCAACTTTTTTACTATCGTCTTTGATAAAGTTTTGATCTAACAAAGCTTTTTCCTGATCTAAAGTAGTATTGTCAGAGATGAAACGTTGAACTTTTCCTGGGATGATTTTGTCCCAAATTTGCTCTGGTTTACCTTCAGCTTTTAATTCAGCTTTAGCATCTTCTTCAGCTTGTTTTAAAACTTCTTCAGTCAATTGAGAGTAAGAAATATATTTAGGAACATTTTTTAAAGTTTTTCCTAAACGTTTTGCTTCTTCGTTATCCTTTTCGATTACAGCAATACGAGCAGCAAGTTCAGATTCAACGAAAGCAGGATCAAAATCTTTGTAAGATAATGTATCAGCTCCCATAGAAGCAACTTGCATAGAAACATCTTTAGTTAAAACGTCAGCATTAGGAATTGCAGCAGAAATTGCAGTTAATGCAGCAATTTTGTTAACGTGAACATAAGATCCAACGAAAGCACCTTCTAAAATTTCAAAACCACCGATTTCGATTTTTTCACCGATAACACCAGTTTGCTCGATTAATTTTTCAGCAACAGTAATTCCGTTGAAATCTGAAGCTAAAAATTCTTCTTTAGAAGAGAAGTTAATAGCTCTTTCTACTAATTCTTTAGCCAAAGTTACGAAAGCTTCATTTTTACCTACGAAATCAGTTTCGCAGTTTAAAGTGATGATAGCTCCTTTAGTATTGTCAGCATTGATAAAAGAAACAGCAGCTCCTTCAGATGAGTCACGGTCAGAACGGTTAGCAGCAACTTTTTGTCCTTTTTCTCTAAGGACTTGTATAGCTTTATCGAAATCTCCATCAGCTTCAACTAAAGCTTTTTTACAGTCCATCATTCCGGCACCTGTAGATTGTCTTAATTTATTTACGTCTGCAGCAGTAATTGTTGCCATAATATTTTGAATTTTAATGTTAAAAGTAAAAATTCCATCTTTTAAATTCTAAATTCCAATTTTATTAAATTATCAACATAACGTTTTTAATTTGTGGTTGGATTTTAGAATTTAAAATTTGGAATTTAAATTTGATTTATTCTTCAGTTGCAGGTGCAGCAGCTTCAACAGCTGGCGCAGCAGGAGCAGCTTCTACAGCAGCAGGAGCAGCAGCTTCTTCTGTTGTAGCTTCAGTTTCTTTTTCAGAACCTCTGTCAGAAAGACCGTCGATTACAGCAGCAGTAACTAAAGATAAAATTTTGTCAATTGATTTAGAAGCATCATCATTTGCAGGAATAACGTAATCAACCTCTCTTGGGTCAGAATTCGTATCAACCATTGCGAAAACTGGAATGTTTAATTTTTGTGCTTCTTTTATTGCGATATGTTCAGCTTTGATATCTACTACGAACAATGCAGCTGGTAGTCTAGACATGTCAGCGATTGAACCTAAGTTTTTCTCTAATTTAGCACGTAGACGATCAACTTGCAAACGCTCTTTTTTAGATAACGTCATGAAAGTACCATCTTTCTTCATTTTATCAATAGAAGACATTTTTTTAACTGCCTTTCTGATAGTAACAAAGTTAGTTAGCATTCCACCAGGCCATCTTTCAGTGATGTAAGGCATGTTTGCAGCTTTTGCTTTTTCAGCAACGATGTCTTTTGCTTGTTTTTTGGTAGCTACGAATAAGATTTTTCTACCTGATGCAGCGATTTTTTTCAAAGCTTCATTAGCCTCTTCAATTTTTGCTGCAGTTTTATATAGATTGATAATGTGAATACCATTACGCTCCATATAAATGTAAGGGGCCATATTTGGGTCCCATTTTCTAGTCATGTGTCCAAAGTGAACACCTGCTTCTAGTAAGTCTTTTACTTCTATTTTGTTTGCCATTTTTGTACTAGTTTACGTTCTGTTGATTAGCAATGTATAAATGGCGGTTTCCCAGGCTTTATACATTTAGATGCTAAACTATTTCCTACCTCGGTAGGAGAGCAACAACAACTGTGTTTTTTAATTTCAATAAATAATTGAGAGTCTTGTACCATTGTACAAGACAGGTAATATTAACGTTTAGAGAATTGGAATCTCTTACGAGCTTTCTTCTGACCGAATTTCTTACGTTCAACCATTCTTGGATCTCTTGTTAATAAACCTTCTGGTTTTAAGATAGCTCTGTTTTCAGCATTTACTTCACACATAACGCGTGCTAATGCCATTCTTACAGCTTCTGCCTGACCAGTTGAACCACCTCCGTAAACGTTTACTTTAACGTCAAAGTTGTTTACATTTTCTGTCATAGACATTGGTTGTAAAACTTTGTATTGTAAAGTTGCAGTTGGAAAGTAAGTTGCGAATTCTTTTTTGTTTACAGTGATTTTTCCTGTTCCTTCAGAAACATATACACGTGCAACAGCGGTTTTTCTTCTACCGATTTTGTGAATAACTCCCATTACTTAAGATCGTTTAGGTTAACAGTTCTAGGTTTTTGAGCTCCTTGTTTGTGCTCAGGTCCTACAACAACATTTAGATTTCTAAAAAGTTCAGCTCCTAATTTGTTTTTAGGTAACATTCCTTTTACAGCTTTTTCTACTAGTAATGCAGGGTTTTTAGATTGCAATACTTTAGCAGTTAAAGTTCTTTGTCCTCCTGGGTAACCTGTATGACGCATGTAAATTTTGTCATTCATTTTTGTACCTGTAAGGTTAATTTTTTCTGAGTTGATAACAATTACGTTATCTCCACAGTCAACGTGCGGTGTGTAACTAGGCTTGTACTTACCTCTTAAGATCATTGCAACCTTTGAAGCAAGACGTCCTAAGTTATGACCTTCAGCGTCAACAACAATCCACTCTTTAGTTACAGTGGCTTTGCTAGCTGAAACCGTTTTGTAGCTTAATGCGTCCATAATATTATTTTAATTAAACATTCCATCCCCAATAAAGGGGATGCAAAAGTACAATTAATTATTTTAAAACCAAATACCTGAAAAGAATATTTTATCTGCTGAAAATCAGGGCATCAGTTTTATATTTAAAACAATAAAAAAAAACCACCTTCACAATAACGCGAAGGTGGTTCAATATTTAGAATTATTTTGTTAAACAATAAATAAATTTGCAATGTCAACAACTTGTTGTGTCGTAAGTGGCTCATCATAAGCTTCTGATCCTGCTGCTGCTCCAAATGCTGCGGCTGTATTAAATCCTGCCTGCATGGTTACTCCTTCGCCAGCGTAGACAGCTTGAGTTGCGGCTGGCATTCCTGCGCCTCTTTCGTCATTAGAAATCCATCCTTTTAATCCACGTAACCGGCGTACCTCGGATGCATGACGTGCTTCTACAGAATGTATTTGTAATGCGGCAGTTAATAAGTCAGGTGTAGTAATTAAATTTCCTGCCTGACCTTTGTAGGCTCTTACGCCTGTATCTTCAAAAGCCTGAGCCAATGCTAAAAAGGTTGGATAGTCACCAAACGGATCAAATGTACCGCCAACGGTAAAGTCAAAAGTAGGCTTTGGAACAAAATTGGCGCTTGCTGTTCCGCCTAGTCCTGCAATTAAAAATTTAACATGACTGGATTCGTGTGCTGCTATTTGCTGGAAAACCTTTAAATCCCTGCCTCCGTTTTCTGATGCGGGAATTACTCCTGAATCTAATGCCATGGCGTAAAATTCGTTTTCCAGATATTCTAAAGTCAAAGCAAACTGCAAAGCGCCTATTGGGGTTGCAGGTGTTGCTGTAATATCTTTTGCTAATGCTTTGTTTGCCATTGCAGATAACCCGAATGGTATTGATGCATATGCCAATGTTTTTCCTATGTTTCCAAACTGATTAAAACTGTCTCTTCTTGATCCAGTGCTTCTCATTAAACTATCATCAGTAAAGGTTTCTATAAATTTTAAAATATTCATAATTTCTAAGTTTTAGCTAGTTAAGATTAAGGTAAATATTTGGCAGAAAATTTTGTGGTAATAAATCCTCCGGCAATTGGAAGAATTTTTGAAGGATCTTTAGCAACATCTAAACCATTTGATGCCGTAACAATATCATCACCGGCAAAATCCTTAGAATTAGGATTGATTAAACTTCTGATAGCCGAAGCATGTCTGGCTTCGACCGAAACAATTTTCCCGGCTAATAATAAGTAGTCAGCACTTTTGATTAATTTTCCGGCTCCATTATAGGCGGCAACTCCGGTATCTTCAAGAGCTTTGGCCGTTGCCAGAACTTCGGTGCGGCTGTTGAAATTAAGAGATCCGTAGTTAAAACCTAACGTAGGAAGTAATTGGGAGCTCGGATCCGGAAGTGCTCCGGTTAAGGCAGCTTTAAAAAAATCTCTATGAACTACTTCGTGATGATACAAGTCGGTTAAAACCTGACGTTCAATAGGATTGAAAGTTGCATTAAAACTTGTTGCATTTACAACTTTAGTATAAAAATCGGCTTCAAGTTGTTCAAGAGCATAAGCATAAGTTAATACTCCAAAATCTCCAGAGCCTAAATCAAAGACACCATTTCTAACTCCGGGTAACGATGTATCTTCCATATCGTTATCATTGTCATTATCGCTGCAACCAGCTAAAACCAAACCTGCACTAACTAATGTTAGCCCGCTGAGCTTAAGGAAGCTCCTTCTGTTATTCAATGAAGGGTCAACTTCATGAATTTTAACTTCGTTTTTCATAATCTAGGTTTTTTAAAAAGGTTAATAACATGTATTAAGTTATTAACGAAATTTTATGAGATGCGGTTTTAAAAAATCGCAGTATTTTAAAATTATTTTAAAAAGACCTTGTAAATTGAAATACTGGTGGGTGTTTTTTGTTTTATTTTAGGTAATTCTACTATATTTGTATTAATTACATAAAATTATTTTTAAATGAAAGCTAAAGCAACTCTAAAACAAATTGCGAAAGAATTAGGCGTTTCTGTATCTACGGTTTCTAAGGCGTTAAATGACAGTCCGGAAATTAGTGAGCAAACGAAGGTGAAGATTAAGGAGTATGCCAAACTCAAAAATTATAAACCGAATGTTATTGGTCTGAATTTAAAGAATCGTAAAACCAAAACAATAGGTGTAATTATACCTAATATATTAAACTCCTTTTTTGCAAAGGTTTTTAGTGGTATCGAAAAAGTGGCCGATAAAAAAGGATATAATGTGATTACGTGTATTTCGAATGAATCTTTAGAAAAAGAAATTCATACGCTGGAAATGCTGAGCAACGGAACCATCGACGGATTTATTCTTTCGGTTTCTCAGGAAGCACAAAAACTTCAGGATTATAGTCATTTCTCTGCTATTATAAATGACGGAACTCCAATTGTAATGTTTGACCGTATTGCTGATGAAGTAGAATGTGATAAAGTGGTAGTTGATGATTTCGATTCGGCTTTGAACTCGACACAGCATTTAATCAATTTAGGATGTAAAAATATTGCCTTAATTTCTTCTGTTGATAATTTAAGCGTTGGAAAATTGAGAGCTGACGGATATTTGAAAGCTTTGGCTGATAATAATATTCCGGTAAATGAGAAAATTATTCTTCGTACGGATTCTGAAGATGATATGAAAGCTAAAATTGATGCCATTTTCGACAACAAAATCGATGCTATTTTTGCTTTGGATGAAAATGATTCAGTTGCCGCTTTACGTGTCAGCTTGAAAAAAGGATATAAAGTGCCTGAAGATATTTCGATTATAGGATTTGCTGACGGAATTTTAGCTTCAAGACGTCTGTCACCAAGTTTAACAACTGTAAGTCAACACGGAATTGAAATTGGAGAAGTTGCCGCCAAACAATTGATCAAACGTTTAGAAGAAAAGGAAGATGAGACTTCTGATTATGAAACTATCGTTATTAAGACGAAGTTGAAAGAACGAGAGTCTACAAGAAAAAAATAAAAACAAAAAACCATTCGCCGCAACGAATGGTTTTTTTTATAATACTTTATTTTGTTTTCTTAATAAGGTATAAGCTATTGTCTTTTTTATCTTGGAGCAAAGTAAATTGTAAATCAGTGTTAGTATAAAACCCATATTCTGATTTTAAACTTTTTTCCAATTCTTTTTGATTGTCTTTTACAGTATCGTAGATTGATTTTTCTTTGGTGTCATAATCATCGATAAAAATATCTTCTTTTTTGAATTTTAGCGTGTCATTCGCAAAAGGTATATCAATATAGGCGATCCCATTCCAGTAATAGTACGTATAAGTATCATTCGCTTGGGTTCGTCCCATGACATTTGAATTGTAATCTAATTTTTGGAAATATTTAAACAGTATTTTATCGTTTGGTATTTTGCCGAGTGCATTTTCGTTAGTAACTTTTTTGTTTAGATTAAAGCTTTGTTTTTGTGCATCATCGGATATTTTAGATTCCACACCATATAGTATATACCATTGATTGTTTGCAAAATAAATGATCGATGATCTTTTGTCAACAGGTATGGACTTATCTCTCCAGGCGTAAAAATTGTCTAAGTAAATACAATTAGGTAAAACACTATCATGATAATATTTTGATAGTTTTTCAGCATCCCACTTTAGGTCTTTGTTTATAGGGATAAAAGCTTTTTTTGCTTTGTTTCCATCAGTTGGCCAAGTTTGGTAATAGAGCAGATCTTTGTTTACTATTTGTTTATTGAGTAAAACAACATCGCCAAACTCGGATTGATTTGACGATGAAGTTTTATAATTTAAAGTATCTGAAATGTTTCCGTAGGAGTCCATTTTAAATACGGTGTTTAAAAAATTATCACCTTTATTTCCTCCTCCATGATCGTAAGGTTCTGTTTTGGTGATGAGTTTAAGTATTATTTCTCCTTTCGAAATTTCAAGTATTTGAAAGTCGATATTGGGATAATATCCTTTGCTTTTTCCAAATAGTATTATTTTATGATTACTAAAGTTCTTAACCTCATGTAAATTTTTATACTCTTTATATTGGGAAGGCAATTCTTTAGAAGGCAAACTGTTTATTAAAAAAGTATCCATGCCCAATGCTAAGCTAACATTGAGCTTGTATATTAAAAACAAGACAATCGCTGTTATAATGGAATACTTTATTGTCTTCTTTTTCATTTTGGTTTTTTAATGCGCCTCTAGCCAATCTTTACCCAAACCAAGTTCAACATCTAAAGGAACACTCATCATAAATGCATTTTCCATTTCGTGTTTGATCATAGGCTGAATTTTTTCGAGTTCATCATTGTGAACATCAAACACAAGCTCATCATGTACCTGAAGCAACATTCTTGATTTCCAGTTTTCCTCTTTTAATTTTTTATGGATGTTGATCATCGCGATTTTAATCACATCGGCAGCACTTCCCTGAATTGGTGCATTTACAGCATTTCGTTCGGCAGCACTTCTTACTACGGCATTCGCTGAGTTGATATCTTTTAAATATCGGCGACGGCCTAAAATTGTTTGTACGTATCCTTTTTCGCGTGCAAATTCTATTTGTTCGTTAATATAAGATTTTAATCTTGGATAAGTTTTGTAATAAGCTTCGATTAAGGCAGCACTTTCGCTGCGTGATAATGAAGTTTGATTGCTTAACCCAAAAGCAGAAACACCATATATGATTCCGAAGTTTACTGTTTTAGCGTTGCTTCTTTGTTCGCGCGAAACTTCATCCAAAGGAACATCAAAAACTTTTGCTGCAGTTGCCTTGTGAATGTCTTCTCCGTTCTGGAAAGCGGCAATCATATTTTCTTCGCCACTTAACGCAGCAATAATTCTTAATTCTATCTGAGAGTAATCCGCAGAGATTAAAGTATGGTTTTCATCGCGGGCTACGAAAGCTTTACGAATCTGACGACCTCTTTCTGTACGAATTGGTATGTTTTGCAAGTTTGGATTATTCGAACTCAAACGTCCCGTGGCGGCAACAGTTTGCATATAATCCGTATGAACGCGTAATGTTTTTTTGTCTACTTGTTCTGGCAAAGCCAAAATATAAGTGCTTTGTAGTTTTACCATCTGGCGCCAATCGAGAATTTGTTTTACAATTGGGTTATCATTGGCTAAATAAGTCAAAACCTCTTCGCCAGTGGCATACTGACCGGTTTTAGTTTTCTTTTGTTTTGCTCCGCCAATTTTTAATTTATCAAATAAAATATCTCCTAATTGTTTTGGAGAAGCAAGGTTGAATTTCTCGCCGGCGGTTTCGTATATTTTTTCTTCCAGAGATTTAATTTCAATGTCCATTTCTTTAGACATGATGCTTAAAAACTCCACATCTAAACGAATTCCTTCTGTTTCCATATCAGCCAGAACGCTTACTAATGGAATTTCGATTTCATCAAATAACTTCTTAGTTTCGGTTTTGTCTAATTCGGCAGTAAAAAGTTCTTTTAATTGTAATGTAATATCGGCATCTTCTGCAGCATATTCCTTGATTTCTTCAAGAGCAACGTCACGCATTGTGATTTGATTTTTTCCTTTTTTACCAATTAATGTTTCAATTGATTTTGGTGAATATTTCAAATACGTTTCCGCTAAAATATCCATATTATGACGCATATCCGGATTAATCAGATAATGCGCAATCATGGTGTCAAAAAGCTTTCCTTTTACAACAACGCCATAATTAGAAAGGATCTTTAAATCATATTTTAAGTTTTGACCAATTTTTTCGATATTTTCATTTTCAAAAAACGGTTTGAATTTATCTACTAAAATCTGAGCTTCTTCCTGGCTTTCCGGAAACGGAACGTAAAATGCTTTTCCTTTTTCATAAGCAAAAGAGATTCCTACCAATTCAGCATGTAAAGCATCCAGACCGGTAGTTTCAGTATCAAAACAAACAGCAGTTTGCTTTTGTAGATTTTGGATCAATAATTTAATTCCTAAATCGCCTTCGACAGCTTGATAGGAGTGAGGTGTGTTTTCTAAAGTATTATAGAATGAAGTTCTTTCTTCTGTACTTTCATCTGTTGTGGCACCGCCTCCAAACAAATCAAACTGATCGTCGTTTTTAGGCTGCGGTTTTTTATACAACTTAGCATCCGAAGGCTGGCCTGCATTTGCCAGTTCGTTTCCGCCACCTACTTTAAATAAATTATCAAATTGTTCGGCCATTCTTCTAAATTCCAATTCCTGAAAAATAGCGTCGGTTTTTTCGATATCGGGACGTGAAAGTTCATAGTCATCTTCATTAAAAACAACATCGCAGTCACATATTATAGTAGCCAGTTTTTTAGATAAAATTCCTTTTTCTTTATTGGCTTCGATATTCTCTTTCATTTTACCTTTCAGTAAATGTGTGTTTTCAAGAAGGTTTTCCATCGAACCAAATTCTTTCAGGAATTTTTTGGCCGTTACTTCGCCAACTCCTGGTAATCCCGGAATGTTATCGACAGCATCTCCCATCATCCCAAGAAAATCAATTACTTGTTCCGGTTTTTCGATTTCAAATTTTGCCAAAACTTCAGGAACGCCCCAAATTTCAATACCATTTCCCATACGGGCTGGTTTGTACATGAATATATTTTCAGAAACCAATTGAGCAAAATCCTTATCTGGAGTGACCATAAAAACTTTATAGTTTTCTTTTTCGGCTTGTTTGGCAATTGTTCCAATCAAATCGTCGGCTTCACAACCTGCCATTTCGATAATCGGAATGTGCATGGCTCTCAATAAATCCTGGATATATGGAATAGCAATTTTAATTGCTTCAGGAGTTGCATCACGATTGGCTTTATAATCAGAATACATTTCGGTTCGTACCTGACTTCCTTCTTTATCAAAAGCTACGGCTAAATGATCTGGTTTTTCACGTTTTATAACATCCAAAAGAGAGTTCATGAATCCCATAATCGCGGATGTATCCATTCCTTTAGAATTAATTCGCGGATTTTTTATGAAGGCATAATAGCCACGAAATATTAAAGCATAAGCATCGAGAAGAAAAAGACGTTTTTGAGTTGACATAAAAAAAATATTAGTCTGTAAAAATAAACAATTGGGTATCAAAAAATAATCAAAAAAGAAATTTTTTACCATATAAGTAATATAAGTACATTTTAGTAGCGTACGTTCCGCAGAGAACTGCGGAGTTGTAGCGACGCACAGTATCGCGTCTACCATTTTGTTCGTGAAATTAAATGAATTTATAGTAATAATATGGTGGAAAAGCACCCAATAGTTAATGTCAAGTTAAAATATTTATATGAGATGATTTCTTCATTTTGTCTTCATATTACAGGGGTACATTTGATCTATAAAATAAAAGGTATTAATTTTTAAATAGTAGAAATCATGAGAAATTTATTGATGTTATTAGTAGCAGTTTTTGGCACAAGTGTTATGGTAAGTGCTTTTCCTGCAAAAGATGTTAAAGCAACTCCTGCAAAAGAAGTTAAAGCTGTAAAACACCCAAAATCTAAATCTGATAAAAAAGTAAAATCAGAAAAAAGTGAAGCTACAAAGGTAGAGACAGCTAAAGTAAAAAAATAAGAAAAGGTTATTGTAAAATAAAAGGTTAATTAATTTAAATTTAGAAATCATGAAAAATTTATTGATGTTATTAGTAGCAGTTTTAGGAACAACTGCAATGGTAAGTGCACAAACAGCTCCCACTCAGGCAGCTCCTGCAAAAGAAGTTAAAGCTACAAAACACCACAAAAACAAAGCTGATAAAAAAGCAAAAGCAGAGGCTCCTAAAGCAGAGGCAGCTAAGGTGAAATAATGAAAGTTGTTTTTGTTTTGCTTTCAAAGAATTGTAAGGAGGCAAAACAGAAGTAATGATTATGAGAATGCAGATGGAGAAAGCTGGTAAAGAAATTTATCAGCTTTTTTTGATTCGTTAATTTTTTAATAATGCGCAATAATGTTTTTTAGAATTGCTTAAATTTATTTGCGCTTAAATGCTCAGTTATGAATATTTTAATTGTTGAAGATAATAAGGAACTAGCTGTCGAAGTTTATGATTTTTTATGCAACGTAGGTTACGTTTGCAAGATTGCTCATAATTGTGCCGATGCCCTTGAAGAAGTAAATAGTAACGATTATGATGCTATGCTTCTGGATCTTGGTTTGCCTGACGGAGATGGATTTGAGGTTTTGCAAACGGTTCGAAAAACAAAATCAAAAATTGCAGTTATTGTACTTACGGCGAGGGGAGAGTTGGATGACAGAATAAATGGACTGCATCTTGGTGCAGATGATTATTTGACTAAACCGTTTGCATTAACAGAACTTAGTGCTCGTTTATTTGCCGTAATTCGCAGAATTCATGGTTTTACTGTAAACAGTTTAAGTATTCATGGTTTTTTGTTGCAGCTTCAGGATTATAAGGTTAGTTATGATAATACTCCCATCAGTCTTACTAAAAAAGAATTTGATATTTTTCAGTATTTGGTTTTAAACAAAAATCGTGTAATCACCAGGCTGCAATTGACAGAGCATATTTGGGGCGATATTCTGGAGGTCAATTCAGATTCTAATTTTATTGATGTTCATGTTCGAAATCTTCGAAAAAAACTCGACAAACATACTGCTATCGATTGGTTCGAAACCGTTAGAAATGTTGGTTATCGTATTAATGAGTAAATAAAATATTGTGAAGATAAAGCATCAGTTGGCTATTTTTAATGCACTAACAAGGTTGTTGGTGATTTTGGTTTTATGGCTAATGTTGCCCATTCTGGTCGAAAATGTTGTTTACAGGCATATTAATAACGGATTACTGGAAAAAAAACAAAAATTCATACAGCATTTAGATCAAAATGAGATAAATGATTTTATCGAAAATTCTGATGATTCGACAGAAACCTATTCGCAATTTTCTACACTACATAGTGAGTTTTTAGTGCTTTCTAAATCACCGGTAAAAATTGCCAAAAAGAAAGCTGTTTTTACTAATGAATATCGCATTATTGAAGGTGAAGAAAATGAATATAGAATTTTGCAATATCATTTTACTTTCGGTAATCAGGGTTATAATTTAGAAATAGGAAGCAGTCTTGCTGAAATAAATGACCTTACATTTATTATTCGATTTTTTATTATAATTGTTTTTGTAGTTATCCTGCTGATTACCTTTTTGGCAGATACTTTTTATATCGAATATTTACTGAAGCCTTTCTATAAAATTATTGATACCAAAATAAGGCGAGTCAACGAACCAGAGGCTTTTGATCATACGCCAATAAAAGCGAGATCAAGGGATTTTAGGGAACTCGATTTTGTTTTAAACCAGATGATGGATCGTATTGCAGAGCTTTTTAAAAAAGAAAAACAATTTATATCGAATGTTTCTCATGAGTTGCTTACGCCCATTGCTTTGCTTAAAAACAAGTTCGAGAATTTGCTTCAAAATGATTCTCTTGATGATAATGCTTTCGATAAAATCGCAGGTTCGTTAAGAACTTTAGATATGCTAAAAAAAATCATCAATAACTTATTGTTGATTTCCCGCATCGAAAACAATCAATACGAGGCAAATGAAGATGTGAAATTTCATGAAATAATTAGGGATCTTCAGGAAGATTTACAAGATCGAATTGATGACAGGGAAATTCGGTTTTTAAACAAAATGCAGCATGATTATATCTTCACAGGAAATAAAACTCTGATTCATATTTTGATTTATAATTTGGTAACTAATGCCATAAAATACAATAAACCAACGGGAAGCATTATTGTTACAGATGGTTTTTTAGAGGATCGTTACTTTATTTCGATTGCAGATTCTGGTATAGGAATGAATTCTTCTCAAATCGAAAATATATTCAACAGGTTTGCCAGAATTAGTTCAGATCAGGAAGGTCAGGGGTTAGGGCTTGCGATTGCGGATAGTATTGCATCTTTTCATCATATCGAGATAAAAGTTTCTTCTGCTGTAAATGAAGGTACAACCTTTATGTTGTTGTTTCCGGAAGTTTTAAAACACAATTAAAAGTTAATTTTTTCAAAGTCGTTCAATCTTCATTTTGTCTTCATTTAGCGTATATATCTTTGAGGTATAATAAATGAAAATATTAATAATCATAAAAACTTCAATCATGAAAAAATTAGTAATGTTAGCAGTAGCTGTTTTAGGAACAACTGCAATGGTAAGCGCTCAAACAACTCCAGCTCAAACAACTCCGGCAAAAGAAGCAAAAGCTCCTAAAAAAGAGAAAAAAGCAGACAAAAAAGCGAAAAAAGCGGAAGTAAAAGCAGAAGCAGCAAAGCCAGAAGCTAAAAAATAAAACAATACTGGTTTGATGTAAACCGTGTTGTGGATTATAAAGGTTTTAAAAAATTTGGTAGAGAAAAAGCTGGTAGAGAAATCTATCAGCTTTTTGTTATTTGAGTTAAATTTTTGATAATAAAAAGCAATAGAAATTTCATTCTTTGTTACTTTGCTTAAAACTATAAATAATGATCATTCGTTTTGTAATTCTATGTGCTCTTTTTTTATTTATTGAGTTCTATTCTTATCAAGCCTTTCGTACCTTAGTAAAATTGAGATGGGTTTTGATTAGTTATCAAATTATAAGTTTACTGCTTTTAATTTTTATCATTTACTCTTTTACGCAATTTGATCGTTCTGTTGGGCAAACCAAGCAAACCATGTTTACAATGGGGTTGATGTTATTGGTTTATGTGCCAAAAATAGTTTTGACTCTTGTGATGTTTGGAGAAGATATTTTTAGAATAGGGGCAAGCATCCTGAATTATTTCATGTATAATACGCCTCGTTCAGAGATGATGCCAAACAGGCGAAAGTTTGTTAGCCAGATAGCATTGGGTTTGGCTGCCGTTCCTTTTTTATCATTGATTTACGGAATTTTTGAAGGGAAATATAATTTTAAAGTTTTCAGGCAGACGATTTATTTTCCTGATTTGCCGGATGCTTTTGATGGATTTAAAATTACTCAGATTTCGGATGTTCATAGCGGGAGTTTTGATAATCCTGATAAAATAAATTATGCTATTGATTTGATTAATGAGCAGGAAGCGGATATGATTTTATTTACAGGAGATATTGTAAACACCCATGCGAAAGAAATGCATCCGTGGTTAGAAACTTTCAACAGAATAAAAGATTTTAAATATGGGAAGTTTTCAGTTTTAGGAAATCATGATTATGGCGAATATGTTACTTGGCCTTCTGAAAAAGAAAAAGACGAAAACTTCAAAGAAATAAAAAGTCTTTACGGACAAATTGGATTTGAACTTTTATTAAACGAACATACTTATATTCAAAAAGGTGATGATAAAATTGCACTTATTGGAGTAGAGAATTGGGGGCATAATTTTAAAAAGGCAGGAGATTTAAACAAAGCGTCTCAAAACGTACATCAGGATGATTTTAAGGTATTAATGAGTCACGATCCGAGTCATTGGGAATATGAGATTAAAAATCATCCTAAAAACTTTCATTTAACTTTGGCAGGCCATACACATGGTATGCAATTTGGAATTGAAATTCCAGGATATTTTAAGTGGAGTTTAGCTCAGTACATTTACAAACAATGGGCAGGATTATACGAAAATGTTGGCCGTTACGTTTATGTAAATCGCGGATTTGGTTTTCACGCTTATCCGGGACGAGTAGGTATTATGCCTGAAATTACAGTGATTGAACTAAAAAAAGGGAACAATGTGGCTTAATTCGTTAAAAATGCTACATTTGTATATAATTATCTCTTTTTAACAGAATAAAAAAGAATTAAATTTTTGGTTTTATGTCAAAATTTGGAGAACTTATAAATGCTCAGGTTCCGGTGTTAATTGATTTTTACACCGATTGGAACGAATCATCTGTATCGATGCATCCTGTTATTAAGGATGTTGCGGCTGCACTAGGCGATAAAGCCAAAGTGATTAAAATTGATGTCGATAAAAATCAGGAATTAGCAGAAGCCTTACGTATAAAAGGATTACCTACTTTAATGATTTATAAAGAAGGGCAAATGATCTGGAGACAATCAGGTGAACTTGATGCAAATACCATTATCGGAATTGTCCAGGAGCAATTCAATCAATAAAATACTACTTTTTATTTGATGTTATTTAGTGAATAATATCAAATGTATAGCCATTTTCCTTTAAAAAGTGTAACGTTTTAGGCAGGGCAAATTTTAAATTAGGCGAAGCTTTTATGCTGTCGTGAAATACAATCACACTTCCTGATTTTACATTTTTAGTAACGTTTTCAAGGCACTTTTCAGGAGTAATAGTCTGGTCAAAATCAGCGCTCAAAACATCCCACATAATTATTTTATAGCCTAATTTTCTCAGAATTTTAGATTGTGCTTTTTTGATTTTCCCGTAAGGCGGGCGAAATATCATATTGCATGTTTTTTCTTCTTCCAGAACAGCAGCACAATTCTTAACGTTTTCAATATAATCGTCATTGTTGCTTTTCCATCCATTTACATGGTTCATGGTATGGTTGCCTATAGCATGTCCGTCTGTGAGCAGCTTTTCAAATAATGCCAGATTGGCTTTTATGTTTTTTCCTATACAAAAAAAAGTAGCTTTTGCATCGAACTTTTTTAATTCAGATAAAACCCAGTCTGTAATCTCGGGAGTTGGGCCGTCATCAAAGGTGAGGTATATTTTCTTTTCGTTATTTGGGATGTCCCAACAGTACTTAGAAAATACCCTTTTGATGAATGAATTTGTTTTTACCCAATAAAAGCTCATTTTAATTTGTTTTACAGATATGTAAAAATAAAAAATGCAGCGCTATTTATCAAGTTGCGCTGCATTTTTTTAATTGCTATGTTTTTCGTATATTATTATTCTTTTTCTCTTCCAAAACGTTCAAAAACATTTACATAAGTATTAAATGTTACTTTATGTTTCTCGTAGAAAGCGAGATCTTTATTTTCTTTCATCACTTGCAATAAACTTCTGTAACGCTCAATATCAGTAATGATGTCAATCGCTAAGTCAGTTTGGTCGCCAGGCGTAAGTGTTGCATAATAGTTTAGTTCTTCTTTGTATTTGTTAACTAGTTTATTCAGCAAATCTTGTGCTTTTGCCGTTTCGCCAACTTTATAATATCCTCCTGCAAATGGTTCTACTAACGAGTAATATCCAAATTTGTCTAAAGGCATTTTTGTTATTGCCAGATTGATAATATTCTTCGCTTTATCAATTTTACCTTCTGCGATAAGCTGGTTCATTAAACGGGATAAATTGGTGCGGTATGTAATACTGTTTCTTCTGGTTTCAGGATCGTGATAAATATTACCATTACTGTTTCCCCAATCCCATTTCATTACAATGTCGTACATTTTATCAGCGTCAATTTGTCCCATGTCCATAGGTCCGCCATCTTTTGAAGGTGTGTTTTTAATAGGAACTAATTTGTACACCATTCCGTCCAGCTGTAAATAGTCTTTTAGCCATAAATAATCTTCATCGTCAAAAGCACCTCCACTAAAATAAATTGGTCTTTTCCAGTTGTTATTCGCTAAAATATCCAGCATCATTAGGCGGTTTTTATATAACGCACTTCCTTTGATGTCAATGTCCATATAAGGTACGATAGAATCGTTGTATTTAGGATTAACAACTTTATTTTTAATGATGGCTTCTTTATCAACATTAAGTCTGATTTTATTTGTTGGATAAAAATGAATTGTTTGTCCGTTTTGTAAACCTACAGTTGATTTTGGATTTTTAATAAAATCAATAAAATCTTTAATGTTCCAACGGGTCTCAATTTTTGGTATATGGGCTACGTAATCCAGATTATCACCCACATACTGATCATGTGTAAAAGATATTGGTAAAGGATCAGACTCGTAAGCTTTTGCTTTCATTTGATCGATATACCAATCTGTCATAAATAAACTTGTATTTACAATTTTAACATCGGTTCTAATACCTTCAATTTCCTGAGCATACCATAATGGGAAAGTGTCATTGTCGCCAATTGTAAATAAAATAGCATCTTTATCGCACGAATTTAAATAAGCTTTTGCCATTGCAACGGCCGTGTATTTTCCTGATCTGTCGTGATCGTCCCAGTTTTGAGCTGCCATTAAAACAGGAGCAGCTAATAAACTTGCAGCAATAATAACCGGTCCTGCAATTTTAGGAACAATGTATTTTTGAATAGTTTCATATAGTGAATAAACTCCAAAACCTATCCAGATGGCAAACACATAAAAAGATCCTACAAGTGCATAATCTCTTTCTCGAGGTTCAAAAGGTCGCTCGTTTAGGTATATTTTCAATGCAATACCAGTAAATAAGAACAACGCTAAAAGAACATAAAAGCTCTTAAGGTCTTTGTTGGCATGATACATTAATCCAATAAGGCCTAAAATAAAAGGCAGGAAGAAATAAACGTTTCTTCCTTTGTTGTTTAACACGTCTGATGGTAAATTGTCCTGAGAACCAAGATGCAAGGAATCAAGAGCTTTGATTCCGCTAATCCAGTTTCCGTCAAGATTGTCATATTTACCCTGAACATCACTTTGGCGTCCAACGAAATTCCACATCAAATATCTCCAGTACATGTATCCAAATTGGTATTCGAACATAAAGCTGAAATTATCTACTGCAGTTGGTTTTTCGATGATTAAATAATCGCCATAGCTTTTTAAAAATTTAACGTAACCTTCGTTGTCAATTTGTTTTTGAGCATAAGCGTTTCTGAATTCAGAAATTGTTTTTTCGACTTCATTACGCAATTGTGCTGTAGCCTTGTTGTATTCCTCTTCGCTTAATTGGCTGGCATCAATTCCGTATTTTCCTAAATCCTGTTCGTAATCATAATTAGGATTTATTTTGAATTTAGGAGGATTTGTAAAGCTGATATAATTTTGAATGTGCCCTGTTTCAGTACTCCACATTCTCGGTAAAAGCGCTTTTTGATTGTCGTCTGAATTTTGACTAGCGTTTTTAAAATTATTGGTAATGATATATTTACCGGTTTTATAATCTCTTTCGTAGTTAGGTTTTTTATCTGAATACGGATTTTTTGCATCAAGACCAGCAAAAACTTCTGTGTATTGAGGGCCGTAAAACAAAGGATTTACACCGTATTGTTCACGATTATAATAAGCTAAAACTTCTGCAGCATCCGATGGTTTGTTCTCGTTAATTACAGGATTTGCATTAGCACGAACCGGTAACATCATCCAGGTTGAGAAACCAATAAAGATAAATAAGATGCAAAGTATAATGGTATTATAGAAAACTAATCCTTTTTGTTTCGTGTATTTTAATCCAAAATAAAAGAAAGCAATTAAAATTAGGGCAACAAATAGGGTTCCTGAATTAAATGGTAATCCAAAGTTATTTACCATGAAAACTTCAGTATCAGCAAATGCTTCCATAGTTAATGGTAAAAGCAATTTGAAAATGAATAATAAAATCCCAATTACCACCACATTGGCAATAAGAAAGTTTTTGATGGTAACTTTTTCGTAATGTTTAAAGTAGTAAAGAAAACCTATTGAAGGAATAGTCAATAAAGCCATAAAGTGAACTCCAAACGAAAGCCCTACAACTAGTGATATAACTAATAACCATTTGTTTCCTTTAGGTTTGTCCATGTCTTGCTCCCAACGAAGGCCAAGCCAGAAAAGTAATGCGATCAATAAAGAAGCCATGGCATAAACTTCGGCTTCAACGGCATTAAACCAGAAACTGTCGGAGAAAGTATAGGCTAGGGCTCCAACAAAAGAACTTCCTAATATAACAACTGAATTGTTTTGGTTAATTTCTGAAAAACGTTCTATAATCTTTTTCAAAATCATTGAGGAAGACCAAAACATAAACAAAATAGTAAATGCACTTGAAAAAACCGACATCATATTGACCATTACTGCAACATGTTGTGCATCAATGGCAAACATGGCGAAAAATGCGCCCATCATCTGGAATAAAGGAGCTCCGGGTGGGTGACCAACTTCTAGTTTCGCTGCTGTGGCAATATATTCGCCACAATCCCAAAAGCTCATAGTTGGTTCAACAGTTAGTGTATAGGTAGTTAAAGCGATTGCAAATGCAAACCAACCAATAATTGTATTCCATTTATTGAAATTGAATTGTGCCATATTTAGGTGTTATAATTATATATGTTTTCTATCTTACAAAGAAAATGTTTTTTTGTTGAAAGCGAAGAGCATTAACATAAAAATCTACAAAAGTATTTGTTGTAAGTAATGTGTTGTTTGTGAAATACTTGTAGAAATATTAGGAGTTGAAGAGAAGAAAAAACGAAAAAAAACGAATTTTTTTTATCAAAAAGTTTGCGCAAACTAAAAAAAGCTTTAAATTTGCACTCGCTTAACAGCAACGCTGGTCTATGGTGTAATGGTAACACAACTGTTTTTGGTGCAGTCTTTCAAGGTTCGAGTCCTTGTAGACCAACATAAAAAGCCTCTCAATCGAGAGGCTTTTTTATTCAAAAAAAAAGTTGTGCAAACTAAAAAAAGCTTTAAATTTGCATTCGCGTAAGCATTCTTACTGGTCTATGGTGTAATGGTAACACAACTGTTTTTGGTGCAGTCTTTCAAGGTTCGAGTCCTTGTAGACCAACATAAAAAGCCTCTCAATCGAGAGGCTTTTTTTATGCGTTAAACTTTTTTGGAAATTCCAATTTTGAAAATTCCAAATTCCAATTTCTGGAATAGAGGGGGAATAGGGATCAACGCTAACTGTTGTGGAGTAGCTTACAAGTGCTGACTGTTTTTACCGCAGAGAAACAAAGATTTTATCTAATAATGTCTTAACACAGAGTTCGCAAAGCTAAATCAATATACAGCTTTGCGAACTTTGTGTTTTTCTAAACTTAGTATATCTAAAAAACTTTGCGTTCTCCGTGGTAATTTTTTTTCTATATCCACAGGTTTTCTTGTTGATCCGGTAATAGGTGAATATTGTGAAATTTGTGTTTTATCAATAGTTCGAGGTTTTAATCCTAAGAACAAGGCTCATCATTGTTTCTCAATTTATATAGTTTGGAATTTGGGATTTTAAAAATTGGAATTTATATAATAGTTTTATTTCAATAGTAAAGAAGACGGAACAATGCCAAATTTCTTTTTAAATGAAAATGAAAAATGAGACAAGTCTTCAAAGCCTACTCCAATATAAACTTCAGATGGCGATTTCCCCTGATTAATTAAATAATAAGCTTCTTGTAATCTTTTGTTGAGTAACCACTTTCCGGGTGTTTCCTGAAATACTTTTTGAAAATCTCTTTTAAAAGTTGCTAAACTTCTTCCGGTGAGATAAGCAAAACGGGTAAGGTGTACATTAAAATGAAAGTTTTTATTCATGAATGCTTCAAGGTCAATTTTGCCGGGCTCATTAAAATCGAATAAAATATCTTTCAGTTCTGGATTTACTTTAAGTAAAAGATGTACAGCTTCTTTTATTTTTAAATTAAATAAAGCTTCGTTTTTATCTTGTTCAACTTCAAGATAAGAAATCAGCGAATCCATGAAAGATTTATAAAGCGGATTTGGAGCTAATGAAATCATGGCTTCAGAATCGGATCTTTTGTTGATTTTGAAATTGTATTCGGCACTTATTTCGCGTAAAATTTCCTGATCTAAGAAAAGGGATATTGTTTTGAATTCTCCTCCTTCGGGCGGAATTTTAACGAATTTTGCCAAATGATTTCTTCTGCTAAAACGAAAATCACCTTCTTTTGAAATGTAAGTATTCTTGCTATCAGAAGCGATCATTTCTCCCGAAATCTGGTAGCTAAATACATGTTCCGGTATGAAATTCTCTCCTTCGCGGCTGCGTGAATAATAGCAGGAGTACAGTATTTGAGGTTTTGTATTTGATTTTGCTGTCATAACGTAAAGTTACTAAAAGATCCGGAAATCTTTATCAAAGAAGATGTTCCGGATCCTGGATTATTTATCGAATTAAAGCTTTTGGTTCAAGATAAGCTTCAAGGCCTGGTATTCCAAATTCCCTGCCTATTCCGGATTGTTTAAATCCGCCAAACGGAGCCATAGGATCATGTCCGATTCCGTTTATTTGCACACGTCCAGCATTTATTTGCGAGGCAACTTTGTGGGCTCTTTTTTCATCAGATGAACTTACATAAGCTTGTAATCCGTATGTAGTATCGTTGGCTATTTCTATTGCTTCTTCTTCGGTTTTATATGTTATAATAGATAAAACAGGACCGAAAATTTCTTCTCTTGCAATTCGCATCTGATTGTTTACGTTTATAAAAACAGTTGGTTTTACAAAGTTCCCTCTTTCTAATCCTTCAGGTTTTCCTAAGCCTCCAATCAAAACTTCTGCTCCTTCGTTTATCCCGGTTTGGATATAATTTTGAACACGTTCGTATTGTTTTGCACTGACCATTGGACCAACAGCTGTTGTGTCGTTTTTTGGATCGCCAACAATAGTATTAGATACTACTTCCTTTATTTGTTTTTTGACTTCTTCAAGTCGATTTTCCGGTACGAGTAATCTTGTTCCGGCAATACATGCTTGTCCGCTATTCATATAAGCGGCGATTACAGCGAGCGGAATTGCTTCTGAGAAATTAGCGTCATCCAGAATGATATTAGGGGATTTTCCGCCGAGTTCGAGAGTAACTCTCTTCATAGTATTTACGGCTTCTTTAGCAATGATTTTTCCAACATTTGTAGATCCGGTAAATGAGATTTTGGCAATATCCGGATTGCGGCTTATTTCTGCTCCAACAATTTCTCCCAGTCCGTTTACAATGTTAAAAACGCCTTTTGGTAATCCTGCTTCATGAAGGCATTCGGTAATCAATTGAGTTTGTTGTGCGCTCATTTCGCTCGGTTTTATTACAGTTGTGCATCCTGCTGCTATAGCTGTCGATAGTTTACTGCAAATAAAGCCATTACTTGAATTCCACGGAATAATGATGCCAACAACGCCAAGTGGTGTCATTTGAACTTCGGAATTTCCCATTGTTTTGGTAAAATCGTAGGTGTTTAATAATTGAATTGCGGACTCAAAACTTTTTAGCATATAAGCGTAGCTGGTTGTTGCAAATTGCTTTGTTCCTCCATATTCCTCAATCATTACGCTAATGAATTCTTCTTTTCTTTTTTCGATCGAAGTCTGTATGTTTTTTAAGTAGTGAATTCTTTCTGTAGCTGTGGTTTTAGAGAAGGTTTTAAAGGATTCTTTGGCGGCAGCTATGGCATTTTGTGTGTCTTTTTCATTTCCTAAAAGTACTTTTCCTAGTTGTTCGTTTGTTGTTGGGCTTATTAAGTCAAAATATTCGGTTCCTTCGGGAGTAATAAATTCTCCGTTAATGTAAATCTTGTCTATTGTTTTCATGTTGTATTATTTATGATTTTTATTTGACAAAGATCTGGATTAAGAATGGCGCTGACTTTGTTGGAAAGCTCAAAGTAACTTTGTTGAAAAGCTCACGAAAAAGTTTTTTATTAGAAAATAAATTGATGTTTATAAAAAAAAGCCTCTCGATTGAGAAGCTTTTTTTAAGAAATATGATAATTTTTTTTAAATCTTAAATGTGATTACAGGTCTTACGGCATGATTTACCAGACCTTCACTGATGCTTCCGTTAAAGAAGTGTGCGAAACCTGTTCTTCCATGTGTGCTCATTCCAATAATGTCTGCGTTTATACTGTTAGAGAAATTGATAATTCCTTTTTCGATATTAGTATCGTTATAAATATGTGTTTGATAATCTGTCAGGTTAAATTCAGAAGTAAAGTCTGTCATCGCTTTTTGTGCTGCATGGGTTGGTTTAAAACTGTTGGGTGTGCAAATTGTAACAAGATGTATTTTTGCTTCAAAAAGTTTAGTGATGCTTACGAATTTTTCAAAGCTTTTTTTTGTTTCGTCGGAAAAATCTGACGCAAAAACAATATTGGATATATTAAAATTTGGAATGTCTTTTTTGATCACTAAAACTGGGATTTCTGAGTTGCGAACTACTTTTTCAGTATTAGAACCAATTAGTAATTCTTCAATTCCTGATGAGCCGTGAGATCCCATAACAATTAAATCGATGTTATAGTCTTTGCTTACTTGTGAGATGCCATGGATAGGTTTGTCCATTTTTACAATTTCAGTTATCGAAATCCCGTCTAAATAAGGTTTTGATGAGACTTCGTCAAGCATTTCATTGGCTTTTTTCATAAAAAGCATTGTTTCAGGAATACTTGCTCCGCCTAATATTGCATCGTTCATTTGGCTTGGTAATTCAAGCATATGCAAAATGATAATTTCAGAATCGTTTTTTTTGGCAATTTGTGCAGCAACTTTTAAGGCATTTTCTGCGTGATCAGAAAAGTCGGTAGGTACTAGAATTCGTTTCATAGTTTTTTGGGTTAAATAATGTAAAATTCTGTTGTTTTAATGCTATTATAAAGATAAGAAATATTTTTAGAGCAATCTATTTATTTTGATTTATAAAAAAAACACTATATTTGCACCGTTATTTATTAAAATCTAAATAATGAGGGGACTAAGTGTCCCCTCTTTTTATAAAATTATGACATTTAAAGAAAAAGTAAACGGATTAATAGCAGAGGCTCTTTTAGAAAAGCCCTCAATCTTTTTGATTGATCTGGCTATCTCAGACTCTTTCAAGATTAGTGTAGGTTTAGACGGGGATAATGGAGTGGCGTTGCAGGATTGTATTGATGTAAGTCGTGCAATCGAGAATAATCTGGATCGTGAAGAACAGGATTTTTCGCTTGAAGTAGCATCGGTTGGAGTAGGATCGCCATTGAAAATGACAAGACAATACATAAAAAATATTGGTAGAACATTGATTGTTACTACAAATAATGAAAAAATTGAAGCAGAATTAGTAGAAGCTAACGATGTTTTTATAATTTTGTCTTGGCAGGCAAGAGAACCGAAAAAAGTAGGAAAAGGAAAAGAAACAGTTCAAAAAGAGCAACAAATACCTTATACAGAAATTAAAGAGGCAATTGTTACAGTAACATTTTAATTAAAGAATTCGCATGGAAAATTTAGCATTAATCGATTCATTCTCAGAGTTTAAAGATAATAAACTTATTGATCGTGTAACGCTTATGGCAATTTTAGAGGACGTGTTTAGAAATGCATTAAAGAAAAAATACGGTTCTGATGATAACTTCGATATTATCATAAATCCTGATAAAGGAGATATGGAAATATGGAGACGAAGAGTAATTGTTGCTGACGAAGATCTTGATTTTGAAAATGAAGAAATTACTTTGACTGAAGCAAGATTGATCGAAGCGGATTTTGAAATTGGAGAAGAAGTTTCTGAAGAGGTTAAATTGATTGATTTAGGAAGAAGAGCTATTTTAGCTTTGCGCCAAAACTTAATATCTAAAATTCACGAACACGATAATACCAATCTTTACAAGCAATTTAAAGATATTATTGGTGATATTTATACTGCCGAAGTGCACCATGTTCGCCCAAGAGTTGTAATTTTGGTCGATGATGAAGGAAATGAAATTGTGCTTCCAAAAGAAAAACAAATTCCATCTGACTTTTTCCGTAAAGGAGATAACGTTCGCGGAATCATTGAAAGCGTTGAATTAAAAGGAAATAAACCTCAAATTATTATGTCTAGAACTTCTGAGAAGTTTTTAGAGAAATTATTTGAACAAGAAATTCCTGAAGTATTTGACGGTTTGATCACTGTTAAAAACGTAGTACGTATTCCAGGTGAAAAAGCAAAAGTAGCGGTAGATTCTTATGATGATAGAATTGATCCTGTTGGAGCTTGTGTTGGTATGAAAGGATCTCGTATTCACGGAATTGTTCGTGAGTTAGGAAACGAAAATATCGATGTAATCAACTATACAAGTAATATTCAATTGTTTATTACAAGAGCATTGAGCCCTGCAAAAGTTTCTTCAATCAAAATTGATGAAGAAAATAAAAGAGCCGAAGTTTTCTTGAAATTAGAAGAAGTTTCTAAAGCAATTGGTAGAGGTGGTCATAATATAAAATTAGCGGGTCAGCTAACAGGCTACGAGCTAGATGTTATCAGAGAAGGTGATGTTGCTAGTGGCGAAGATGATGACGTTGAATTAACTGAGTTTTCAGATGAAATTGAAGGCTGGGTTATCGAAGAATTTGCAAAAATTGGTTTAGATACAGCTAGAAGTATCCTGAAGCAAGAAGTAGAAGATTTAGTAAGAAGAACAGATTTAGAAGAGGAAACGATTCTTGATGTTATGAAAATACTAAAAGAAGAGTTTGATAGCTAGTTATCTGCTCTAACAACACAACGAAAAAGGTAATAATAAAAAGGTTATATGTCTGAAGAGAGAGTAATAAGAATAAACAAGGTTTTAAGGGAATTAAATATTTCGTTAGAAAGAGCTGTTGATTATCTAAAAGATAAGGGAATTGCTATTGATGCAAATCCAAATGCGAAAATTTCTGATAGCGAATTTAATATCCTACAAAGCCAATTTGCGGGCGATAAGGGGAACAAAGAAGCTTCTAAAGAAGTGGGTGAAGAGAAAAGAAAAGAAAAAGAAGCTTTGCGTGTAGAGCGTGAAAAAGAAATTGAGGACAAACGCAGACAAGACGAGGAACGCCAAAAGCAACAAGAGGTTATAAAAGCGAGAGCTGTTGTAACCGGACCTGTTCAGGTTGGTAAAATTGATTTAAATCCAAAAAAACCTACTGTTGTTTCTCCTCCTGCTGAAGAACCAGTTAAGGTAGAGGAGGCAAAAGTTGTTGTTGCTCCAACTCAACCAGAAAAACCTGTTCAGAAAGAAATTGTACAGCCTGAACCAGTGGTTCCTGTTGTTTCTGAAGAGAAAAAGGTAGAAAAGCCTATTATTACAGAGAAAAAAGAAGTAAAAGAAGTGAAAGCAGAAACTCCTAAAGTAGCTCAGGAACCAGTTGTTTCAACTGATCCGGCAACTGCAGAGGAAACGATCACTACACAATATCAAAAATTATCTGGAACTACTCTTACAGGTCAAACAATTGATTTATCTCAATTTAATAAACCTAAGAAAAAGAAAGAAGATCCAAAAATAACTCCTAATAAACCAGGAGCCCCAGGTGCAAATAATAACGCTAATAAAAATAAGCGTAAAAGAATTGCTCCTAAACCAGGAACTCCAGGTGCGCCAAAACCTGCTACAGGTCATGCGCCGGGAACTCCAAATCCTAATAAAATTACACCTAATACCGGTGGTGGAGGTTTTAATGCAAACAGAAGTGCAAGACCAGGTTTTGTAAAAGGTAACCGTCCTGCAATTGTTGCTAAAGTTGAGCCAACTGAAGAGGAAGTAAAAAACCAAATTAGAGAAACTCTTGAAAAACTTCAGGGTAAAGGTGGAAAATCAAAAGCTGCTAAATACAGAAGAGACAAAAGGGATACACACCGTCAGAAATCTGATGAAGAGCAAAGAGCTATTGACGAAGGAAGTAAAACTATTAAAGTTACTGAATTTGTTACTGTAGGTGAAATTGCAATCATGATGGATGTGCCGATTACTAAAGTAATTGGAACTTGTATGTCTCTTGGAATCATGGTAACCATGAATCAACGTTTAGATGCTGAAACATTAACTATTGTAGCAGATGAATTTGGTTACGAAGTTGAGTTTATTACAGTTGATATCGAAGATGCCATTGAGGTAATTGAAGATAAAGAAGAAGATTTAGTAGTTAGAGCGCCAATTGTTACTGTAATGGGTCACGTCGATCACGGTAAAACATCTTTGCTGGATTATATTCGTAAAGAAAATGTTATCGCTGGTGAGTCTGGAGGTATTACACAACATATTGGAGCATACGGAGTAACTTTAGATAATGGTCAAAAAATCGCGTTCTTAGATACACCAGGTCACGAGGCGTTTACCGCGATGCGTGCACGTGGAGCTCAGGTTACCGATATCGCTATTATTGTTGTTGCTGCAGATGATGATATCATGCCACAAACAAAAGAAGCAATTTCTCACGCACAAGCTGCGGGAGTGCCAATTATATTTGCAATCAATAAAATTGATAAACCAAATGCGAATGTTGAGAAAATTAAAGAGCGTTTGGCTAGTATGAATTTACTTGTTGAAGATTGGGGTGGAAAAATTCAGTCACATGATATTTCTGCAAAAGTCGGAACAGGTGTAAAAGAATTATTAGAGAAAGTTTTATTAGAAGCTGAAATTTTAGATTTAAAATCGAATCCAAATAAAGCAGCTCAGGGAACTGTAGTTGAGGCTTTCTTAGATAAAGGAAAAGGATATGTGTCAACAATTTTAGTTCAACACGGAACTTTAAAAGTTGGGGATTATATGTTGGCTGGTAAGCATCATGGTAAAATTAAAGCTATGCATGACGAACGCGGACATATTGTTAAAGAAGCAGGTCCTTCGACTCCGGTATCAGTATTAGGTCTTGATGGCGCTGCAACTGCGGGTGATAAATTCAATGTATTTGAAGATGAAAAAGAAGCAAAACAAATTGCATCTAAACGTTCTCAATTAATGCGTGAACAATCTGTACGTACACAACGTCATATTACACTTGATGAAATTGGACGTCGTATTGCCCTTGGTCAGTTTAAAGAATTGAACGTTATTCTTAAAGGAGACGTTGATGGATCTGTTGAAGCATTATCAGATTCGTTCTCTAAACTTTCTACAGAAGAAGTTCAAATTAATATTATCCATAAAGGTGTTGGAGCAATTACTGAAACTGACGTTATGTTGGCTTCTGCTTCTGATGCGATTATTATCGGATTTAACGTTCGTCCTGCAGGAAATGCGAGACAACTTGCAGATAAAGAAGAAATCGATATCCGTTATTATTCTATTATCTACGCTGCTATCGATGACTTGAAAGATGCGATGGAAGGAATGTTAGCTCCAGAGATGAAAGAAGAAATTTTAGGAACTGCTGAGATCCGTGAGATCTTCAAAATTTCTAAAGTGGGTTCAATCGCAGGTTGTATGGTGATGGATGGTAAAATCATGAGAAGTTCTAAAATTAGAGTTATCAGAGAAGGAGTAGTGGTGCATACAGGAGAACTTGTTGCATTAAAACGTTTCAAAGATGATGTTAAAGAAGTTTCTAAAGGATACGATTGTGGTATTCAGATCAAAGGTTACAATGATATCGAAGAAAGAGATGTTATTGAAGCGTACCATGAAGTTGCAATCAAAAAGAAATTGAAATAATATTCAATAAATATATTTTAAAGTCCCAATGAAAATTGGGACTTTTTTTGTGGTTATATTTGTCTGTGAAAAGGCTTGCGTAGCTAATTTATATTTAAGAATAAGATATTTAAAATGTTTCAAATTTTAATATTATTTTTGGGAAAACTATTTTTGTATGAAACGATTAATATACGCTGTTGTTATTTTTATAAGTATTTCGAGTCAGTCTTTCTCTCAGGAAGCTGTAGAGAAAAAAGGACCACCATCGGGTAATGCTTTAGTTGGGGATTATTATGGTGCTGATGTGTCTAAAATATCTGAAGGTAAAGCAATTTCGATTAATGAATTAGAAAGTAAACTAAAACGAGATAAAAAGGCAGATAATGTTACTGTAAAAGGAGTCGTTACTGATGTTTGTCCGAAAAAAGGATGTTGGGTGACTCTTAAAACAGATGATGGTTCTTCGTTTTTTGTAAAAATGAAAGATTATGCTTTTTTTGTTCCTACAGCATTGAAAGGAAAAAATGTTGTTTTAGAAGGGAATGCTGAAAAAGAAATAACATCTGTAAAGGAACTTAAACACTATGCTAAAGATGCTAAAAAATCGCAATCAGAGATAGATGCTATTACGGTACCAAAAGAAGAAATAAGGTTTCTGGCAAATGGAATAAAGGTAGTGAATTAGCCCTTATATAGTAAAGCTTCAATGAAAATTGGAGCTTTTTTTGTTGCTGTTAATTGATTTGTACTTTTTTTAAATTTCATATCTGTGTCTTAAATATTGTATTAAGTTTTAAAGGGGTGTTTTTGACTCCTGTGGGGATATTGTCGAGAAATTAATGTTGGGTGTATTGTTTGAGTTAGCAAGGATAAAGGCTTGAGCTTTTTGTTCTTTTGAAATTAAAGACTTTGTATAGAATAAATAAAAAAAGCGAGATAGAATCTCGCTTTTTTTATGTTTGATAATTGCTTTTACTTGCCCGGTTTGATTAAAAAGACACTTTTGAATCTCTTTTTAATGTCGGCTAAATTACGTTCGGCCTCTATTCTTGTTTTGAAATTTCCTACCATTACTTTGTAGTTTGGTGTATTGAAAATTATTGTTCCGTCAATAGCACTAAATTCTCTTTTAAAATCCGATAACGTTTTCTTTGCTTCTTCGCTTTTACCGCTAAAGATTTGAATTTTGTAAGTATCGTTTGTATTTATTGACGTGTTAATTTTTCGTTTTTCACTCAACAATTGCTCAAATTTGGGATCTTGATTTACTATTAAATTTTGGTCTTGAGCATGAATATTATATGCTAAAGTGATCATTGTTAATGTTAAGAAAACTCTTTTTGAAGGGGTTAAAATTCTCATAATGTGATGGTTTTTACGCGAAATTACTATTTAAAGTTTGTATATAAAATTTTAATATTATTTAGAATTGATATAAATTGATATTTAAGAGTATTTTAAGGTTTTGAGAATAGTTCATAAGTCGTATTTTTGTGCAAGTTTTAAAAGAAGGTATTAGTTTTTCGTTGATTTGATATAGAAAAAATCATACCAAAAATTAGTAGATAATTATTATACTATATGAAAAAGGTGGGTAACCATAATTCGATCTCAAGAAAATTATTACTTAGCTTATCGCTAACGTTAATTTTCTCCCTAACTTCATTTGCTCAAGAAGCTGCTGCTCCGGCGGCGCCTGAAGCTGCTGCTCCGGCTGCTGCTGGAGGTGGTGATCCAGTAAAAGGGAAAGAACTTTTTAATGCAAATTGCGCTGCATGTCACAAATTAGATGCTAAGTCAACAGGTCCGGCCCTAAGAGGGGTTGCTGCCAAACACGATATGGCATGGATTTACAAGTGGGTGCATAACAGCTCTGAAATGATTAAATCAGGGGATCCTGTTGCAGTTAAATTATTTGAAGAGCACAACAAGTCAGTAATGACTTCTTTTCCTCAATTATCAACAGGTGATATTGACAACATTATTGCTTATACTTCTGAAGTAAAAGCTGAGCCTGCGGCTGGTGCTCCTGGAACTGTTCCTCCTGGGGAAAAAGTTGAAGGCGGTGGAATTTCAAATAACATTATCTTAGGAGCTCTTGCTCTTGTAATGGCTATCTTAGTGGTTATGTTGTTCATGGTGAACAAAGTATTGACTAAAGTAGCAAGTAATAATGGTATTGTAGTTGCTCCCAAAGAAGCGAGAACTCCAATCTGGAAAGCTTTCGCTAAAAACCAATTCCTGGTTTTAGTTACTTCTATATTCTTGTTGTTGGCAAGTGGTTATTTTGTTTATGCATACTTAATGCAAGTAGGTGTTGATCAAAATTATGAACCAATTCAGCCAATTCACTATTCTCATAAAATTCACGCTGGTGATAACGAAATCAATTGTAAATATTGTCACTCTGCTGCTCGTGTAAGTAAAACAGCTGGTATTCCATCTTTGAATGTTTGTATGAACTGTCATAAAAATATTTCTGAAGTTGCTGAAACTACTGCTACTCCTGAGTACAGCAAAGCATTTTACGATGCTCAAATCCAAAAATTATATGATGCTGTTGGCTGGGATAAAGCTAAGCAGGAGTATACGGGAAAAACGCAGCCTGTAAAATGGGTTCGTATTCATAATCTTCCTGATTTTGTTTACTTCAACCACTCTCAACACGTTAATGTTGCAGGAGTTGAATGTCAAACTTGTCACGGTCCAGTGCAGGAATTTGAGATCATGAAGCAATATTCTAAATTAACAATGGGATGGTGTATTGATTGCCATAGAAAAACTGATGTTAAGATGGAAGGTAATGCTTACTATGATAAAATTCATGCTGAACTTTCTAAAAAATACGGTGTAGAAAAATTGACTGCAGCGCAAATGGGAGGTTTAGAATGCGGTAAATGCCACTATTAATCGAATTATTAAGATTTTAATATTTATATACAATGTCATCAAACAAAAAATACTGGAAAAGTGTTGAAGAACTAGAGAATAGTTCTATTGTTGAGGCGCTTAGAAATAACGAATTTGTTGAAGAAATTCCTACTGAAGAATTCTTAGGAAATGCAGATGCTTTAGCTCAATCTGGAACTTCACGTCGTGACTTTTTAAAGTACGTAGGATTTAGTACTGCAGCGGTTACGCTTGCAGCCTGCGAAGGTCCTGTTCACAAGTCTATACCTTATGTGTTACAACCAGAACAAATCATTCCTGGAGTTGCTGATTATTATGCAACAACTGTTTTTGATGGTTTTGATTTTGCTAACTTATTAGTAAAAACTCGTGAGGGTCGTCCAATTAAAATTGATAACAATACTATTTCTGGATCTAAGTTTTCAGCCAATGCTAGAATTCATGCGTCTATCCTGTCATTATATGACAGTATGCGTTTGAAGGAGCCTAAATTGGACGGAAAAAATGGTAGCTGGTCTGCTGTTGATTTGAGAATAAAATCAAGTCTTGCTGAAGCAAAAGCAAAAGGCGGGCAAGTGGTATTGTTGACAAATACTTTAGCGAGTCCATCTACTGAAAAATTAATCGGTGAATTTATCGCTAAAAACCCTAATGCAAAACATGTTGTTTATGATGCAGTTTCTTCATCTGACGCATTAGATGCATTTGAAACAGTTTACGGTGAAAGAGCTCTTGTTGATTATGATTTTTCAAAAGCTTCTTTAATTGTTTCTGTTGGTGCTGATTTCTTAGGAGATTGGCAAGGTGGAGGTTATGATGCAGGATATGCACAAGGTAGAATTCCGGCAGGACCTACCGGATCTAAAAAAATGTCTCGTCACTTTCAGTTCGAATCAAACATGACATTGTCTGGAGCTGCTGCTGATAAGCGTATTCCTATGAGTACTGCAAATCAAAAACAAGCTTTAGTTCAAATTTATAACATTATCACAGGTTCTTCTGTTGCTGTTTCTTTAGATGCTAAATTTAAAGATGAAGCAACTAAAGCTGCTCAGCAATTAAAACTTGCTGGTTCTAAAGGAGTTTTAGTTTCTGGGATTGAAGATAAAAATGCTCAATTATTAGTTTTAGCTATCAATCAGGTGTTAGCTAGTGAAGCTTTTACTACTGTAGGTACAAGACAAATTAGAAAAGGATCTAATGCGGTTGTATCTCAATTGGTAAAAGATATGAATGCTGGAAGTGTTCATACTTTAATAATGAGCGGAATTAATCCGGTTTATACATTAGCTGATTCAGCTTCTTTTGTATCTGGATTGAAAAAAGTAAAAACGTCAGTTGCTTTTTCTTTAAAAGAAGATGAGACTGCATCTATAACAACAATTGCTGCTCCGGTTCCTCATTATTTAGAGGCATGGGGAGATGTTGTAATTACAAAGGGAACTTATAGTTTGACTCAGCCAACTATTCGTCCTATATTTAATACAAAACAATTTCAAGACGTTTTATTATCATTAAACGGAACTCCTGGAAACTTCTATGATTATATTAAAGCTAATTCGGCTTCAGTAATTGCAGGTTCTTCTTGGAATAAAGTTTTACATGATGGTGTTTTTGTAATTGGTTCATCGGCTTTATCTGCCGGATCTATTGATTATGCTGCTGCTGCAAGTGGCGTTGCAAATTCAAAATCTGCTGGAGAGTTCGAGTTGGTATTATATACTAAAACAGGTATGGGTGATGGACAACAAGCTAACAACCCTTGGTTGCAAGAGTTTCCTGATCCAATCACAAGAGTTTCTTGGGATAATTACGTAACTGTTTCTAACGCTGATGCTAAGAAGTACAACTTAACAAATGAAATTGTTGCTAACGGAGGTTTAAACGGAAGTTATGCTACAATTACTACTGCTGATGGTTTAAAATTAGAAAACGTACCGGTTATTGTTCAGCCAGGACAAGCAGTTGGAACAGTTGGTTTAGCTTTAGGTTATGGTCGTAAAGCGGCTTTAAAAGATGAAATGCAGGTAGGTTTAAATGCTTACGCTTTATATAAAAATTTCAAAAGTGTTCAATCTGTTACTATTGCGAAAGCAAATGGAGTTCATGAGTTCGCTTGTGTTCAGGGACAGAAAACATTAATGGGAAGAGGAGATATTATTAAAGAAACGTCTCTTAAAACCTTTAATTCTGAGGATCCGGAACGTTGGAACGAACAACCAATGGTATCTTTGGATCACGAAGAAGTAAAAGCTACAACTGTCGATTTATGGGAATCATTTGATCGTTCTACGGGACATCACTTTAACCTTTCTATTGACTTAAACGCTTGTACAGGTTGTGGAGCATGTGTTATTGCTTGTCACGCTGAAAACAACGTGCCAGTTGTAGGTAAAGCAGAAGTAAGAAGAAGCCGCGATATGCACTGGTTGCGTATTGACAGATATTATTCTTCTGAAAGTACTTTTGAAGGTGATAACGAAAGAAAAGAGAATATCGCTGGTTTGTCTAGTTCATTATCTACATTTAATGAAATGGAAAAACCTGGAGATAATCCACAAGTATCTTTCCAGCCAGTAATGTGTCAACACTGTAACCACGCACCGTGTGAAACAGTTTGTCCGGTTGCTGCAACATCTCACGGTCGTGAAGGTCAAAATCATATGGCATACAACAGATGTGTTGGTACTCGTTATTGTGCAAACAACTGTCCGTATAAAGTACGTCGTTTCAACTGGTTCTTGTACAACAAAAACAGTGAATTCGATTACCACATGAATGATGATTTAGGACGTATGGTATTAAATCCAGATGTAAACGTTCGTTCTCGTGGAGTTATGGAAAAATGTTCTATGTGTATTCAAATGACACAGGCGACTAAGCTAAAAGCTAAAAATGAAGGTCGTCCGGTTGCTGATGGTGAATTCCAGACAGCATGTTCAAATGCTTGTTCTTCTGGAGCAATGATATTTGGTGATGTTAATGATGCTGAAAGTAAAGTGGCTAAATTAGCTGCTGATGATAGATCATACCACTTATTAGAGCATGTTGGAACAAAACCTAATGTGGTTTACCATGTTAAAGTTAGAAATACTTAGAATAAATTATTAATTAAGAAACATATAAAGGATTATGTCGTCTCACTACGAAGCACCCATTAGAAAACCTTTAGTTATAGGTGATAAATCTTATCACGATGTAACTGTAGATGTAGCTGCACCTGTTGAAGGTCCGGCAAACAAACATTGGTGGATTGTATTTTCAATCGCATTAATAGCCTTCCTTTGGGGGTTAGGTTGTATAATTTACACCGTATCTACCGGTATTGGAACATGGGGATTAAATAAAACAGTTGGTTGGGCCTGGGATATCACGAACTTCGTTTGGTGGGTTGGTATTGGTCACGCCGGAACATTAATTTCTGCGGTATTATTACTTTTCCGTCAACGTTGGAGAATGGCGATTAACCGTTCTGCAGAAGCTATGACTATCTTCTCGGTAGTTCAGGCAGGTTTATTTCCAATTATTCACATGGGACGTCCATGGTTAGCATACTGGGTTTTACCTATACCAAATCAATTTGGATCATTATGGGTAAACTTTAACTCACCATTGCTTTGGGACGTTTTCGCAATCTCAACGTATCTTTCAGTATCATTGGTTTTCTGGTGGACTGGTTTATTACCTGACTTTGCAATGCTACGTGATAGAGCAATAACACCTTTTAATAAAAGAGTATATTCTATCCTAAGTTTTGGATGGAGTGGTAGAGCTAAAGATTGGCAGCGTTTTGAAGAAGTATCTTTGGTATTAGCTGGTTTGGCTACTCCTCTTGTGCTTTCTGTACACACGATTGTATCGATGGACTTTGCTACTTCTGTAATTCCAGGATGGCATACAACAATTTTCCCTCCTTACTTCGTTGCCGGAGCGGTATTCTCTGGATTTGCAATGGTGAACACCTTGTTGATCGTTATGAGAAAAGTGTCTAACCTTGAAGCTTATATTACATTACAACATATCGAATTAATGAATATTGTAATCATGATTACAGGTTCTATCGTTGGGGTAGCGTATATCACTGAGTTATTCGTAGCTTGGTATTCAGGAGTAGAATATGAGCAATATGCGTTCTTGAACAGAGCTACCGGACCTTACTGGTGGGCATATTGGTCAATGATGACTTGTAACGTTTTCTCTCCACAGTTTATGTGGTTCAAGAAATTAAGAACAAGTATCATGTTTTCATTTATTATTTCGATTGTTGTAAACATCGGAATGTGGTTTGAAAGATTCGTAATTATTGTTACTTCTTTACATAGAGATTACCTTCCATCTTCTTGGACAATGTTCTCACCAACATTTGTTGATATTGGAATTTTCATCGGAACGATAGGTTTCTTCTTCGTATTGTTTTTATTATACTCTAGAACATTCCCTGTAATTGCTCAGGCAGAGGTAAAAACAATTTTGAAAGGAACAGGAGATAATTACATTAGAGAAAGAGCAAATAAAGATACACATCATGAGTAATAAAGTAATATACGCCATTTATAATGACGATGATATTTTGATGGATGCAGTAAAGAAAACCAGAGCTGCTCATCATCATATTGAAGAGGTTTTTACTCCATTCCCAGTTCACGGATTGGATAAAGCAATGGGTTTAGCACCAACAAGATTAGCAATTTGTGCATTTTTATATGGATGTGTTGGTATTTCTGTTGCAACAACCATGATGAGTTATATCATGATTCATGACTGGCCACAAGATATTGGTGGAAAACCAAGTTTTAGTTTCATTCAGAATATGCCTGCATTTGTGCCAATTATGTTTGAAATGACAGTATTTTTTGCTGCCCACTTAATGGTTATTACTTTTTATATGAGAAGTAGATTGTGGCCATTCAAACAAGCTGAGAATCCTGATGTAAGAACAACAGATGACCATTTTTTAATGGAAATTGCCGTAAATGATAACGAAGCAGAACTAGTTTCTTTTTTCGAAGGTACAGGAGCTGTTGAAGTTAAAGTAATTGAAAAGAATTAATTGTAGCTATGAAAAGGATATATAAAATAACACTTTTAGTTGGTATAACTATTTTAGTTTCATCATGCCACAATACTTCGGCACCAAACTATCAGTATTTCCCTAATATGTATGAGTCTTTGGCATATGAGCCATATTCAGAGGCAAAGATATTTAAAGGAGGAAAAGAAGGACAACTTCCTGCAGAGGGAAGTATCAATAGAGGTTTTGAGCCTTATGAATATGAAAATTCAACTGCTGGTTATGAATTGGCTAAAGCTAATTTAAAATCACCTTTGGATTCTATCGAAAGAAATTCCGGAAAGGGAAAAGAACTTTTCGAAATTTACTGTATCAGTTGTCATGGTGCAACTGGAAACGGTAAAGGTAAATTGGTTGAAAGAGAAAAATTTCTTGGAGTACCTAGCTATAAAGACAGAGAAATCACTGAAGGAAGTATCTTTCACGTTGAAACTTATGGTTTAAATGCAATGGGTTCACATGCAAATCAATTAAGTGCCCACGAACGTTGGTTAGTTGCTGACTATGTTCTAAAACTAAAAAGCCAATTATAATTGTTGAACAAACTGATCGTAATAGATATGTATACATTTTCAAGTAAATTAAAAACTTTTTCTATCATCCTAATGGCCCTTGGTATATTAGGAATTGGATATGGTTTTTTAACTGCTCCTAAAGATATTCAAGAAGTTGAGAAAATTCTAGCTGCAGATGCACATGGTTCTCATGGTGCTGCACATGAAGCAACAGCAGAAACTTCACATCAAGAAGCTGGACATCACGAGGCTGCTGAAGCTTCACATGATTCGCACAAAGGTGGTGAGCATGCAAAAGTTAATGCTGCTGATGAGCACGAAAAACATTTAACTCACGTATTGCACCAATTGCAAAATAAGCCTTGGTCAGCTTTATACGTAGCTTGTATTTTCTTCTTGCTGCTTTCTATGGGAACTTTAGCATTTTATGCTATTCAACAAGTTGCTCAGGCAGGTTGGTCTCCGGTTTTGTTTAGAGTTATGCAAGGGATCACAGCTTATTTGCCTGTAGGTTCTGTTATTTTCTTTATCATTTTAATTCTTTGCGGATTACACTTTAATCACATATTTGTATGGTTAGGTGAAGGAGTTACAGATCCTAATAGTCCAAATTATGATAAAATTATTGCTGGAAAAGCAGGTTACTTAAACTTTCCTTTCTGGCTTATTAGAGCAGCTATATTTTTAATTGGATGGAATTTATATAACTACTTTTCAAGAAAAAATTGTTTAGCTCAGGATGAGGCTAATGATGATCTTTACTACAAAAAGAACTTTAAGCTAACTGCTGGTTTCTTAGTTTTCTTTATTGTGTCTGAGTCTATTATGTCTTGGGACTGGATTATGTCGATTGATCCACACTGGTTTAGTACATTGTTCGGATGGTATGTATTCGCATCTTTCTTTGTAAGTGGTATTACTGCAATCGCATTAGTTACTGTATATTTAAAGTCAAAAGGATATTTAGAATATGTAAATACAAGTCACATTCACGATTTAGCAAAATTTATGTTTGGTATTAGTGTTTTCTGGACTTATTTATGGTTCTCTCAATTCATGTTAATCTGGTATGCTAATATTCCTGAAGAGGTAACATACTTCGTAACAAGAATTCAATTATACAATTTGCCATTCTTTGGTGCTGTAGTTATGAACTTTGTGTTCCCATTATTAATATTAATCAATACAGACTTTAAACGTCTTAGCTGGGTAATTGTAATGGCAGGTGTTGTTATCTTACTAGGTCACTATGTAGATTTCTTTAATATGATTATGCCTGGTACAGTTGGAGATAAATGGTTTATTGGAATTTCTGAAATTGCATCTATACTTTTCTTCTTAGGTTTGTTTATTTTTGTAGTGTTTACTGCATTAACTAAAGCTCCTTTGTTAGCAAAAAGAAATCCTTTCATTGAAGAAAGTAAACATTTTCATTATTAATATTTAAAGAAGTAAACAGATGACAAGTTTGTTGGTAATTATAGTTTTAGTTTTATTAGCAGTTGCATTATGGCAATTGACCAAGATATTTGATCTTACTCAAGTGGGATCTTCTTCGGACGATTCTCAGGTTGCATCAGATAATGATAATAATGTTCAGGGATATGTTATGTTTGGCTTTTTAGCTTTCATATATATATTTACTATTTACGGTTTACTAAAATGGGGTAATTTAGCACTTCATACTCCTGCTTCAGAGCACGGATTGTTGGTAGATAATTTAATGAATATTACTTGGGTTTTAATTTTTGTAGTTCAGTTTATTACACAAGGATTATTGTATTGGTTTTCTTTTAAAAACAGAGGACACAAAGATAAAAAAGCTTTATTCTTTGCTGATAGTAATAAATTGGAAGCGATTTGGAGTATTATTCCATCTGTAGTTTTAGCTTGTTTAATTCTTTACGGATTGTACGCTTGGAACAATATCATGTTTGTTGATAAAGACGAAGATGTAATTGAAATTGAATTATACGCACAACAGTTCAAATGGACTGCAAGATATGCGGGTAATGATAATGTTTTAGGAAAAGCTAATGTTCGTTTGATCGAAGGTATTAATACTTTAGGTGTTGATATGTCTGATAAAAACTCGGCTGATGATATTGTAGTTTCTGAATTGCATATTCCAAAAGGTAAAAAAGTACATTTCAAAATGCGTTCTCAGGACGTATTGCACTCAGCTTATATGCCTCACTTTAGAGCGCAAATGAACTGTGTTCCAGGAATGGTTACGGAGTTTGCTTTTATTCCAACTTATACAACTGCTGAGTACAGAGAGTTGCCGTTTATGGTTGAAAAAGTAGCAAACATCAACAAACTTAGAGCTGAAAAAAGCGTTGAGTTAGTTGCTAAAGGAGGTACAGCTTTAGATCCTTATACATTTGATTATTTATTATTATGTAATAAAATTTGTGGAGCTTCTCACTACAACATGCAAATGAAAGTGGTTGTTGATACTCCGGAAGATTATAAAAAATGGTTAAGCGAAAAAACTACTTTAGCTCAGGATATTAAAGCGGCAGCAGCTGCTAAAGCACCGGCTGAAGGAGCGGGGGCTACTACAGATAGTACAGCTAAAGATACTGTTAAAGCGGTAATTGATACCGTGAAAGCAGCTATAGCTAAAGTTGCTATGAAATAATATTTATTAAGAAAATTTAAAGTACACATATATGTCAGCAGAAGCGCACGGTCACGATCACGGACACGATCACGAGCACGAACATCATCATAAAGAAACGTTCATTACTAAATACATTTTTAGTATTGATCATAAAATGATTGCTAAGCAATACTTAATTACCGGTATCATCATGGGTATTATTGGTATTGCAATGTCCTTGCTTTTTAGAATGCAATTAGCATGGCCAGAGGAGTCTTTTAAAATCTTTAATGTTTTATTAGGAGATAAATTTGCACCTGATGGTGTAATGGCAAATGATATTTATTTGGCTTTAGTAACAATTCACGGTACCATCATGGTATTCTTTGTACTAACGGCTGGTTTAAGTGGTACTTTTAGTAACTTACTTATTCCACTTCAAATTGGAGCAAGAGATATGGCGTCTGGATTCATGAACATGATTTCGTACTGGTTATTCTTCTTGTCTGCTGTGATTATGTTGTCTTCTCTATTTGTTGAAGCTGGACCAGCTTCTGCGGGTTGGACAATTTATCCTCCATTAAGTGCCTTACCACAAGCAATTCCAGGATCTGGAACAGGTATGACTTTATGGTTAGTTTCTATGGCTATCTTTATTGCATCTTCTTTAATGGGATCTTTAAATTACATCGTTACGGTTATCAACTTAAGAACTAAAGGAATGTCTATGACTAGACTTCCACTTACAATCTGGACATTTTTCGTAACAGCGATCATTGGTGTTATCTCTTTCCCAGTATTGTTATCAGCTGCTTTATTATTGATTTTTGACAGAAGTTTTGGTACTTCATTCTTCTTGTCTGATATTTATATCGCAGGAGAGGTTTTACATTACCAAGGAGGTTCTCCAGTATTATTTGAGCACTTATTTTGGTTCTTAGGACACCCAGAGGTTTATATTGTAATCTTACCAGCAATGGGACTTGTTTCTGAAATTATGGCTACGAACTCTCGTAAACCAATTTTCGGATACAGAGCGATGATTATGTCAGTTCTTGCAATTGCATTTTTATCTACAATTGTTTGGGGTCACCACATGTTTATTTCAGGTATGAATCCTTTCTTAGGATCCGTATTTACCTTCACAACTTTATTGATTGCAATTCCGTCTGCTGTAAAAGCGTTCAACTGGATTACAACTTTATGGAAAGGTAACTTACAATTCAACCCTGCAATGTTATTCTCTATCGGAATGGTTTCTACTTTCATCACTGGAGGTTTAACCGGAATCATCTTAGGAGATAGTACTTTAGATATTAACGTTCACGATACTTACTTTGTTATTGCTCACTTTCACTTAGTAATGGGGATCTCTGCACTTTACGGAATGTTTGCTGGTATTTACCACTGGTTCCCTAAAATGTACGGAAGAATGTTAAACAAAAACTTAGGTTACATTCACTTTTGGGTAACGGCAGTTTGTGCTTACGGAGTTTTCTTCCCAATGCACTTTATCGGATTAGCTGGTTTACCAAGACGTTATTATACAAATACAAACTTCCCATTATTTGATGATTTACAAAATGTGAATGTTTTAATTACAACATTTGCTCTTGTAGGAGGTGCGTTCCAATTAGTATTCTTGTACAACTTCTTTAGTAGTATTTTCTACGGTAAGAAAGCAGTTCAGAATCCATGGAAATCAACAACATTAGAGTGGACTACTCCTGTAGAACATATCCACGGTAACTGGCCGGGAGAAATTCCTCACGTATACCGTTGGCCATATGACTACAGTAACCCAAATCACGATGTAGATTTTGTACCTCAAAATGTACCGATGAAAGAAGGTGAAGAAGTTTTACACCACTAAAAATATTTAAAAAAGACCATCTGAAAAGAGGGTCTTTTTTTTTGTATAATATCTAAATGATTTATAAATTCCAATATTTTAAAATTCCAAATCCCAAAAATACTAACATTGTTGGAATTTGGAATTTCTATTTAGAGCTTAAGGTATTGGAATTTCCTTTTTTTTATTTGAAATTTATCTATTTTACAAACTGATTACTTTGTCTATCTTTGTAAAATGAATGAGAACCTCGATCCCACTACAAATGGGTACAATCCAGAAGAATTAGATCTTGAAAAAAGATTACGTCCGCTGTCATTTGATGATTTTGCCGGGCAAGATCAAGTTTTAGAGAATTTAAAAGTTTTTGTTGCTGCAGCCAATCAGCGTGGTGAGGCACTTGATCATACACTTTTTCATGGACCTCCCGGATTAGGAAAAACAACTTTAGCCAATATTCTGGCAAATGAACTTGAAGTAGGGATTAAAATTACCTCTGGTCCTGTTTTAGACAAGCCTGGTGATTTAGCTGGTTTGCTAACGAATCTTGATGAAAGAGATGTTTTATTCATTGATGAGATTCACCGTTTGAGTCCAATTGTAGAAGAGTATTTATATTCGGCAATGGAAGATTTCAAGATTGATATTATGATTGAATCCGGACCAAATGCCAGAACGGTACAAATCAATCTGAATCCATTTACATTAATTGGTGCTACAACCCGTTCAGGATTGCTGACCGCTCCAATGCGTGCCCGATTTGGGATTTCATCACGATTACAATATTATACTACAGAACTTTTGACTAGTATTGTCGAAAGAAGTTCTTCTATACTTAGAATGCCCATCTCCTTAGATGCCGCTATAGAAATAGCAGGAAGAAGTCGTGGTACACCTCGTATTGCAAATGCTTTATTACGTAGAGTACGTGATTTTGCACAGATAAAAGGAAACGGAACTATTGATCTTGAAATTGCTCGTTATGCCCTAAAAGCACTGAATGTTGATGCGCATGGATTGGATGAAATGGATAATAAAATCCTGTTGACCATAATCAATAAATTTAAAGGCGGACCTGTTGGACTTTCGACTCTGGCAACTGCAGTTTCTGAAAGCAGCGAGACGATTGAAGAAGTTTATGAACCGTTTTTGATTCAGGAAGGTTTTATCATGCGTACACCGCGTGGTCGTGAAGTAACGGATAAAGCCTATAAACATTTAGGTAAATTAAACACTAACATTCAGGGTGGATTGTTTTAATTCTGATCAAAATGTCTGAAAATAAAAAATATAATTATCCAACCAGACTTTCAATATTGAGATTCTTTTTGGATGCAGAAGGTGTACGTAAAAATCCGATTCCTTTTCATAAAAGATATTTTGATCAGTTCGGCGATTCTTTTTCTCTTAAAATTGGTGTTTCAAAACATATAATTTTATCCAGAGATAATGAAGTTGCACAGTATATTTTACAGAAAAATCAAAAGAATTATCATAAATCAAAATTTCAATCGGTATACCTTTCAAAATATTTAGGAAAGGGACTTTTAACTGTTGATGGAGATTTTTGGTTGAAACAAAGAAGATTAATTCAGCCTGCATTTCATAAACAAAAAATGAATCAATTGGTTGAAAATATGAATCAGACTATTGCTTCAGAATTAGAAGATTTAGTAGAAGAAAAACCAATTGATCTTTTTCCTGTAATGAGTCAGTTAGCGTTTAATGTGGTGGCGAAGTCATTATTTCAGCTTTCGATTTCAGACGAAAAATTAAACAGAATAAAATTCATTATTGAAGAAGTCCAGAATTTCTTGATCAAAGAAATTAGACTTCCGCATAAAGCATGGTGGTTTTCATTAAGCGGTCAAGTAAAAAAACATCTGGAACTGGCTGAAGAAAATAATAGTATTATTCAGGAAATTATTGAAGAAAGAATGACTTCGAAAGAAGAAATTAATGATTTGCTCAATATGCTTTTGGAAACCCGATATGAAGATACAGGAGAGGGGATGTCTGTGAGTCAGTTGGTAGATGAAATTAAAGTTTTGTTTATTGCCGGACATGAAACCACAGCAAATGCTTTGACTTTTACACTGCATCTTTTAGGAAGAAATCCTGAAGTACAACAAAAGGTTTTTGATGAGATTTTAGCAATAGCATCTCAAACAAATGATCTTGTCGAGCAGCTACAGAAAATGACATATACTAATGCCGTTTTAAATGAATCAATGCGCTTGTACCCGCCTGCGTGGATTACCGATAGACAAAATGTTACTGATGATACACTTGCCGGTTATCATATAAAAAAAGAAACTCTTATTGGTGTTTCTTTCTACGAATTGCATCGAAACCCAAAATACTGGGAAAACCCGAATGAGTTTAATCCCGAACGATTTCTTGGAGAGCAGAAAAAACTTTCCATGCAATATTTTTATCCATTTGGTGCCGGACCCAGAATGTGCATCGGAGCGGGATTTGCTATTTATGAAATGTGTTTGACCATCGCTCAAATTGTAAAAAAATACAAGATCATATCCAGTACAGATACAGTTCTGTTCAATCCTTTAATTACATTAAAACCTGTTGGTGTAGAAGTTTCATTTTCGAAAAGATGAGTATTAATGCAAAAGAGACATATTCGAAATTTATAAAATCAGAAGCAAAACGCCTCGGTTTTCTTTCTTGTGGAATTTCTAAAGCTGGATTTCTGGAAGAAGAAGCTCCACGTCTTGAAAAATGGCTCAGCAATAATCATCATGGTCAGATGGCCTACATGGAAAATTATTTTGACAAACGCTTAGATCCAACTTTGTTAGTTGATGATGCCAAAAGTGTTGTTTCGCTTTTATTAAATTATTATCCCGAAGAAACTCAAACTGAGGATAGTTTTAAGATTTCAAAATATGCTTATGGTCAGGATTATCATTTTGTAATCAAAGAGAAACTAAAAGAATTTTTACATTCTATTCAGGAAAATATAGGCGATGTTTCAGGTCGCGCTTTTGTTGATTCGGCACCTGTTTTAGATCGTGCCTGGGCGGCCAAAAGCGGCTTGGGATGGATAGGTAAAAGTGGCAACCTTCTAACTCAAAAAGTAGGTTCTTTTTACTTTATTGCTGAACTTATTCTTGATTTAGATTTAGAGTACGATCATGCTACAACAGATCATTGTGGATCTTGTACTGCTTGTATTGATGCTTGTCCTACTCAGGCAATTGTTGCTCCTAATATTGTTGACGGAAGCAAATGCATCTCTTACTACACCATTGAACTCAAAGAAAATATTCCTTACGAAATGAAAGGAAAATTTGACGAATGGATGTTTGGTTGTGATACCTGTCAGGACGTTTGCCCGTGGAATCGCTTCTCAAAACCTCATTCAGAACCTTTATTTAATCCAAATCCGGAACTGCTTTCTTTTTCTAAAAAAGATTGGATTGAGATTACGGAAGAAACTTTTCGTGCTGTTTTCAAAAACTCCCCTATTAAAAGAGCCAAGTATGAAGGCTTAAAACGAAATGTAAGATTTTTGGAATAGTATTTAAAAATTAAATTACATTTTTCTTATTTTAAGAATCTTTATTTTGAGTATCAATTTGTAAGATTTTTTGCATTTTTATCTTGTTTCTATTTAAAAACAGACAATATGATAAAAAATTAAGAATTTTCTGCTGTTTTGTTATGAAATAGTTAATTTTTTTGCGTCTTCAGGTTAATTTTTGTGGATAAAAAGTGTAATTCAACGTTTATCTGTGTAGTTTGTCGACTAAAGTAGTTAGTAATTAGGTGTTTGCATACTTTCGCGCCTCCAAAACTACTAATTTAACCTAAGGACAATTTATTGTGCCTTGACTACATACATTTATGGCGCAAAAACTACTTTATTTTTGTAAAAATCCTAAAACTACTTTTTTAAGATTTTCAAAATCCATTTCACTTATTTTATCGTATCTGCTTCAAATTCTGGAAACCACAATAGGTTCTCTAGTATCCAATATTTTTATTCTTAAATTCACAGTTGTCTATGCGTAACTTTACTCTTAGTCAGTCTAAATTTTTTAGACTAATTTCTCTTGTTTTATTATTATTTATTACCAGTCAAACAAGGGCTCAGTTTTACACACAACACTTTATAGCTCCTGCACCTTGGCAATACTTTAGCAAGGCCAATGAGGTTGTAATCGCAACAGATTCCCCTTCGACAGTAAATATTACTTTAAAAAGAAGCGATGGTACTGTCGAGGCCAATTTAACGGCTAAAAAAGGAGAGCCGGCTATCTATAGATTTAAAGCGTTTGCAGCAACGCTACCTCTGAATCCATTAAACAAGGTTTTAAATGGAGCTGGATTAATTATAGAAAGTACCTTACCTACATCTGTCAATGTACGAAATATCGCATCTGATGATTATAAGGACAATGAAAATGCAGATGCTAACATAAAAGGAAATGCAGCCCTAACAAGCTTTGGTAATGCAGGAGTTGGTATACGGTTTAGAGTAGGATATTACAGAGATGGCTCTTTAGGAAATTTTGGAAGTTTTGGTGAGCAACGCCCAATTTATAGTATTATGGCTACTGTTAATAATACTTCTATAAAGATTAATGATAAAGTTGTAACTACATTAAATGCAGGACAAAGCTATTTGTTTAAAGCGGATATGGGGACTTTAGTAGAATCGTCAAATCCAGCTGTTATGAATACATCGGCTGCTATAGATATGCCTGGTGGGTGTGGTGACGGGGCTTCCAATCAAATTCCGCCCGAATCAGTTTTAGGAACAGAATATTTTCTTGAGCGTGGAACAGGAAATGATACAGCGGAACAGACTACTGTTGTAGCAACAAAAGATAATACAACTTTGACAGTAGAAGGTTATAATGCTAATGGAACTTTAGCATCAAGTAAGACTGTTACTTTAACGCAAGCAGGAAAATTTTACACTTTTGTAAATGGTGTTCCGGGTGTAAGTTTTACGGCATCTCATATTTCAGCAGATAAGAAAGTTGCTGTATATTCAGGGACTGCACAAAACTGTGAAGTTGATATTTCGACAATAGCACCGGTGTCTGAATGTGGAGGATCTAACTTTATCGAAACAGCAAAGTTTAGAAATTATCGTGGAGCGACCTTAGATTATTTTGGATATATTCTTTTAAGAAGTGCGACAGAGCCAGTAACGGTAAATGGAAAAGATATTACAACGATAGCTGGTGTCGGAGCTCGTTATCAAATAGGTTCAACGGGTTGGTACTTAATTAACTTCAATAGCAAACAAATTGGAGGACCGGATGTTCTTTCTATCGCAAGTAAGGCTAAATTAACAGTTTCGATAGTTCAGCAAGAAGGCGGGTTCTCTATGGCAGGTTTTTTCTCGAGTTTTGCTGCACAGCCTGAAGATCCTACAATGGCTTATGTTTCTGGAGGTGGATGTAATAATAATACTGCTACATTAACGACACCTTCAAATTTTGCGCCATATCAATGGTATTTTAATGGTGTTGCAATCACAGATGCAAATTCAGATTCTTATATAGCAACTAAAACCGGTTCATATTCAGTTGCTTCAACTTTAGCTTGTGGAATTCAGGCACAATCTAAACCTGTGAGTGTTACTTTATGTACTGATTTAGGAGTAAAAAATACTGTTGATTTTGCTACGCCATGTGTGGGATCTAATGTAGTATTTACAGTTGAATTAAGTAATTTAGGTGTTAATAATGCTACAGGAGTTTCGGTAAATGATTTACTTCCTACAGGTTATTCTTTTGTTAGTTCAATTCAAACAGTTGGTAGTTATGACTCTGGAACAGGTGTCTGGAGTATAGGAGATGTAAATGGAGGAGTTAAACATACATTAAAAATTACAGCAAAAGTTAATGCATCCGGAATTTATACAAATAAAGCGTGGTTACCAACTACAACAGCCGATAGTAATTTACATAATAATGAAGCTAGTGTTTTAACTACACCAAATCCGTTGCCAACTGCTTCGATAACAGGAACGTTAACTGCTTGTTTTACGACTACTTTAACTGCGGTAACGAATGCCACATCACCAGCATATGTTTGGTATAAAAATAATGTTGTAATTTCTGGTCAAACATCTTCTACGTTAGTTGTGAATTCTGATGGAGATTATAAAGTAAAAGTCACTAATTCTTTAACAGGATGTGAGAGAACTTCTGCTGCTTCTACAGTGAAAGTTAGTGATACAGATAAACCGTTAAAACCTGTTTTGGCAGACGTTACAGGTGAGTGTTCTGTAACAGTAACACCACCAACCACTACAGATAATTGTGCAGGAACTATAACAGGGAAAACGGCAAATCCGTTGACTTATAATACTCAAGGAACTTATACAATCACATGGGATTTTAATGACGGTAACGGAAATACAGAAACAGCAACCCAAAAAGTAATTGTAAAAGATACCCAAAAACCAATAATCACTTGTCCTGCAACTGTAGTAGTTTCAGCAGATGCAAATTTATGTACAGCATCGGGAGTACTTTTAGGAACTCCAACAACATCGGATAATTGCAGTGGAACAGTAACAGTAACAAACAATGCACCGTTAGTTTTCCCAATCGGAGATACTACAGTGACCTGGACAGCAAAAGATGCGGCAGGAAAGACAGAGACTTGTACACAAATTGTAAAGGTAAAAGATACTCAAAAACC
>NZ_LVEN01000003.1 GCF_001686925.1 Flavobacterium piscis | reverse complement strand
TCCGGCAACTGTAGTAGTTTCAGCAGATGCTAATTTATGCACAGCAAGCGGAGTAGCTTTAGGAACTCCAACTGCATCAGATAATTGCAGTGGAACAGTAACAGTAACAAACAATGCACCGTTAGTTTTCCCAATCGGAGATACTACAGTGACCTGGACAGCAAAAGATGCGGCAGGAAAGACAGAGACTTGTACACAAATTGTAACGGTAAAAGATACTCAAAAACCAACAATTACTTGTCCTGCAACTGTAATAGTTTCAGCAGATGCTAACTTATGTACCGCATCGGGAGTACTTTTAGGAACTCCAACTACATCAGATAATTGCAACGGAACAGTAACAGTAACAAACCAAA
>NZ_LVEN01000002.1 GCF_001686925.1 Flavobacterium piscis | reverse complement strand
TATTATTATTATTATTATTATGTGAGAACCCTATTTTACTTCATAAATAAATGATTCCGAAGGCAATATTTTAATTCTCACCACTCCTTCTCCATTCTTTACCGTAAAATACGTTTTACTTTGCAAATACAATTGATCTAAAAGCACATAAGAACCATCTTTCAAATTCCATTTAGAAATAACATCAGCAGGAATTTTCAATTCAAACTCACTTGTTTTTTCCGAAGAAAAATTCGCCACAACAATCAATTTTTGATTTTCAGACCAACGAACATATGAGTAAATTAATTCGTCATAGCCCGCACATTTCTCACGATTTACAGACTGAATTTCCTGAAAACTTCCCATCAGAGCGGGACTATTAATAGAAAAATTAAGCAATCGCTTATAAAAATCGCGAAGTTTTTTTTCTGATTCTGAAAGTTGACCTCCATCAAATTTCCCATCATTCATCCAACGTTGATGATTAGGAACACCAATATAATCAAAAATAGAAGTTCTCGAACGGGTTCCAAAACCGGCATTTTCATTTCCGGCCTCTCCTACTTCCTGACCAAAATAAACCATTGTTGGCGACGTACTAATTGTCGTAGAAACCACCATTAAAGGTTTTCCGCGTTCAGGAGTTCCGGCAAATTCAGAACTTGCTAAGCGTTGTTCGTCATGATTGTCTAAGAAATGAAGCATATTGTGTTCGATATCTGCCATTCCTTTCTGAATATCCGATAATCCGTCAGGAGAAGATTTTCCGCGAATGATATCTTTCAGTTTATCATACGTCTCGACTTTATCATATAAATAGTCCATTTTTCCTAAACGAATGTAATTACGATATTCATTCGGGTTATATACTTCTGCCAATAAAAAAGCATTTGGATTTTTCATTTTGATAGCGGAGTTCATATAACTCCAAAATTCATACGGAACCATTTCGGCCATATCGTAACGAAAACCATCAACACCTTTTGCCGTCCAGTACAAAGCTATCGATTGAAACTTTTTCCAGGAATCCGGCACATCTTTATCCTGCCAAAAAGCAAAATGTTCCTGATACGTTTTCTGATCAAATCCTGCTGGAAGTTCCGGGAAATCTTTCGAACCATCCGGACGAATTCCGTAATTTACTTTTACCGTTTCATACCAGTCATTTTGATCCGGCTTTACTTTACGGGAACCATTACCTGTCCATTTTGCAGGATTTTCATCAAATACTCCATCAACAAGCGGATTCTTTTCTCCGTTTAACGGAACATCATTATCCGGAATTTCAAAATGGTGATTGGGGATATAATAAAAATTATTATCTCTGCTGTACTCAATATTTACATTGTCATCGGCACCAAAATCCTTTACACCTTCGGGATTATTTTTCCCCTCATATTTTCTGGCAATATGATTGGGCACAATATCAATAATAACTTTTAGACCTGCATTATGCGTGCGACTAATCAAATCTTCAAATTCCTGCAGTCTGTTCGCTGGATTTAGCGCCAAATCAGGATTTACATTATAATAATCTTTTACAGCATATGGAGATCCGGCACGGCCTTTTACGACTTCTGGATCATCATCAGATATTCCGTAAGCCTTATAATCTCTCACCAACGCATGATGCGGAACACCGGTATACCAAATGTAAGTAACACCTAAATCTTTGATTTCATGAAGTGCTTTCTCTGTAAAATCATTAAATTTTCCAACACCATTCTCTTCAATTGTTCCCCAAGGTTTATTGGTTGTATTTTTATTTCCAAATAAACGTGTAAAAACCTGATATACTACAATTTTCCTATCAGCAGGAGCTTCTTCTTTTTTTATATTCATTTTTAAATCTGTGGTTTTACATGCAGAAAACAGCATGGTTGCAGCCAATCCCGCAACAAAAACTTTTTTATCTATCATATTCGTTTTTTATAAACTAATAGTTTCCTGACTAAACATCCGTAAACTATTTTCTAAATTTAAACTAATTTTTAAAATTCAAATCAAACAAAAATCATATTACATTAAGACATTACATAAAAAATCAACTATAACGAAATAGTACTGTATTTTGTTGATAATTTAAAAGTTCAAGGAGCAAAGGTCCAAAGACACAAAGTTTTTTCCAGATGAATTAAAGAAACATTCGAATTATCTCTTTTCTTTCTGTTAAATCGACTGCTGTGCATCTCTACGATATATGCAACCTGTAAAATCCATTTACCAGAAATATCACAGTAGTTTTGAAAACTTAAAACTTTGTTCCTTTGAACCTACGCAACTTTGAACCTAATAGGAAAACCTTTGTACCTAAAAAACTATAATTTAATCCTAATATCAGTAAAGGTTATATCCTTTTTCATAAATTTGACAAAAATTTAATCAATTGAAGAAATCACTATTTTTCATATTCTATTGTTTGCTATTATTAAGCGTTCAATTCATTTTTGCTCAGGCACCACAGCCAAAAACAATTAACATTGAAAATGCAGATTTGGTCGAAGTCAATGAAGTCTTAGTACCTGATGGAGTTCTATTGACTGGAAATGTAAAAGTAAATCATGACGGGATTGTATTAACTTGTAATAAAGCCTACGTTTTTAAGAAAGAAAACTACCTTAAAGCATTTGGGAATGTACAATTAGTGCAGGGTGATACTTTATTCCTGAACAGTAAATATGCAGAATATAGCGGAAATTCAAAGAAAGCTTTCGCCACCGGAGATGCTGTTATGACCTCTCCAGATGCTACTTTACGAACAGATACTATTAATTTTGATCGAAATATTCAACAGGTTTTTTATAACACAAAAGGTACGATTGTAAACAAAGACAATACTTTGGTAAGTAAATCAGGAAGGTATTTTGTAGCCGAGAAAAAATTTCAATTCCTGACAGAAGTTACTATTACGAATCCAAAATATGTGATTAAATCAAATCACTTGGATTATTACAGTAATTCAGGACATACGTATTTATTTGGCCCATCAACCATTACCAGTCAGGCAAATTATATTTATACTGAAAAAGGGTTTTACGACACCAAGAAAAACCTCGCACATTTTTTAAGGCGGTCTTACATAAAATATGATGATCGCCTTATAGAAGGGGATAGTTTATATTACAATCGAAATATTGAATTTGCTTCTGCAACACGAAATGTAAAAATTACTGACTCCATCAATCGCGGAATAGTAAAAGGTCATTACGCCGAAATTTACAAACTAAAAGATTCGATGTATGTAACTAAAAGAGCCGTAGCAATAAATCTTGTCGAAAAAGATTCGGTTTACATTCACGGACAAAAATTAATGGTTACCGGAAAAGAAGGCGAACGAATTTTAAGAGCTTATAAAAATGTTCGTTTCTATAAAATAGATATGAGCGGAAAATGTGATTCGATTCATTCAAACTCTAAAACTGCATTGACAAAATTAATTGGAAATCCAATTCTTTGGAATGGAGAAAGCCAGATTACAGGAGATATTATGCACTTAATTGGCGATAATACCACCAAGAAACTAGATTCCTTAAAAGTCCTCAACAACACTTTTATAGTCTCGCGGGATACCCTCGGAACAGGTTATAATCAGGTCAAGGGGCTCAATTTATTCGGAAAATTCAAAGAAGGAAAATTACATGACGTTGATGTGATCAAAAATACTGAGGTCGTTTATTACATGCGAAATGACGCTAATGAACTCATTGGAATCAATAAAAATGTGAGCAGTAAAATCAATCTTATTTTAGAGAATAATGATATCGAAACCATTACATTCTTCAATAAAGTAGACGGTGACGTTTACCCCGAAGCCGATTTACCCGAAAATGCCCGTAAACTAAAAGGTTTAAAATGGCGTGGCGACGAGCGAATAAAATCGAAAGACGATATTTTTACCGCCGAAGACAATGAACTCAATGACAAACTGGTCCAGGAAGGAAAAGATCAGGAAGCCAAAGACAAAAATACGCCAATGAAAGTCAGGAAAGAAACGCTCGATTACGACAAAAAGAAACCAGCTGTTAAAACCAGTACTACGAAAGCTACTACTAAGACTAAGAAATAGTTTTCAGTCGCAGTCGCAGTTTTCAGTTTCATCTTTTTACGGTAAAATTAGTCGCAGTGTCAGTTTTTAGTTTACAAAGCTTGCGAACTTTGCATTTTAATAATATAATCTTGAGCTAAATCTTAGTAAACTTTGCGATCTTTGCGGTTAAATTCATTCACAGTTTTTAGTCAACTTGAAACCTAAAACTTTTTAAACAAACAACAAGTGAATCCAGATTTTATAAAATACCAGGCACAAACTTCTCCTTATCCTCTGGGAATGGAAGTTTCTCACGCCATTGGTTCCTTTATTTACGACACAAACAATAAAAAATACTTAGATTTTGTTGCGGGAGTTTCGGCTTGTACACTTGGTCATCAGCACCCAAGAGTCAATCAGGCCATCAAAGATCAGCTGGACAAATATTCTCACGTCATGGTGTACGGCGAATATTCTCAAAGTCCGGCCGTTCAGTATTGCAAATTACTGGCTTCACTCCTGCCCGAATCTCTAAACAAAACTTATTTAGTCAATTCAGGTACAGAAGCTATCGAAGGGGCACTTAAATTAGCAAAAAGAACAACAGGGCGCAGTCAGCTTATTTCTTGTCATAACGCGTATCATGGAAACACAATGGGATCTATGAGCGTTATGGGATTCGAAGAACGCAAACAAGCCTTTCGCCCGCTGCTTCCGGATGTTGATTTTATCACCTTCAATAACGAAGAAGATTTACAAAAAATAACCACCAGAACAGCCGCAATACTTTTAGAAACTATTCAGGGAGGTGCAGGATTTATTCAGCCCGAAAATAATTATCTGCAAAAAGTGCGCAAACGCTGTGATGAAGTTGGAGCAATGATGATTGTCGATGAAATTCAGCCTGGGTTTGGAAGAACCGGTAAACTATTTGGTTTTCAGAACTATGACGTAGTTCCCGATATTGTTGTTATGGGAAAAGGAATGGGAGGTGGAATGCCGGTTGGTGCTTTTACTGCTTCGGCAGAAAAAATGGATCTCTTAACCGAAAACCCTAAACTGGGCCATATCACTACTTTTGGAGGTCATCCTGTCATTGCGTCAGCCTGTCTTGCTACTTTGCAGGAATTAACTGAAACAAATTTAATGCAAGATACATTAAATAAGGAAAAACTCTTCAGATCACTTTTGGTACATCCTTTGATAAAGGAAGTTAGAGGAAAAGGATTAATGCTTGCCGCCATGACAGAAAGTGCCGAAATAACAAATCAGGTTATTTTAAACTGTCAGGACAAAGGGCTCATTTTATTCTGGTTGCTGTTTGAAGGATGTGCAATACGAATAACACCGCCATTAACCATTTCTGATGAAGAAATAAAAGAAGGTTGTGCCATAATATTAAGCGTTATGGATGAAATCATAAAAAAAGAACAAGTAGTTTAATTAAGAGCTATTCCCGCTATCCGCATTATCTTTTGTCCGTCGCGGCGGAACAAAAGGATATCGCTGCTATCAGGGCTAGGATTCACGGTTAAATAAAAATATAATAAAAATCAAATCTAACTCTTTTACAGATCTAAGATTATAACTTAAAACAGGATAAAATTCTGTCCATATTGTTAATTAAATTGTTCACAACAATTAATTCTCATTCCTCACAACAATAATATGGTTGCCTAAATTTATAACAGGCTAATTTCAAATAAAGACAGTATGCAATTAAGCAACGAAGAAGAAGATTATAACCTATCCCTATCCAAATTTGAGTCGATGTTAAAAACTAACAAAGTACTCTTTTTTGATTCTGAAGAATTCGAAGAAATTATTCTTCATTATTTAGACATAGGCAAGGCTAATTTAGCAAAGAAGGCCTTGAAACTTGCATTAGACCAACACCCAAAATCTACGGGCTTAAAATTAGTACAAGTAGAAATGTTGGTTTACGACGACAAACTAGAGATCGCCGAGAAGCTCTTAAATGAGCTATATGCAATCGAACCTAACAACGAGGAAATTTACATCCAGAAAGCCAATATCTGTTCTAAAAGAGATCAACACGAAAAAGCAGTAGAATTGCTTAAAATTGCCCTGCAATATACAGACGACTACGCCGACGTGTACAACTTGATCGGAATGGAATATCTTTTTATGGATAACCTCGAGATGGCAAAAGACAGTTTTATCAAATGTCTTGAAGAAGATTTAGAAGACCAGTCGGCCTTATATAACGTGGTATATTGTTTTGAATTTTTAGACCAAAACCAGGAAGCCATTGTTTATCTCAACGAGTACATCAATAAAAACCCATACAGCGAAATCGCCTGGCATCAGCTTGGACGTTTACATTATGGAGTAAAAGAATATGAAAATGCGATTCGCGCTTTTGATTATGCAACACTGATTGACGATGAGTTTTTAGGTGCTTTTATGGAAAAGGCAAAAGCCTATGAGCGTCTTAAAAAATACGCTGAAGCTATCGAAAGTTATAACAGAACCATCGAGTTAGACGATGCTACTTCTTATGCGCTATTGCGTATAGGGAAATGCTACGAAAAACTGGGTAATGCTGTAAAAGCACTTCAATATTACAATCAAACCGTACATGAAGATCCGCTTTTAGACAAAGGATGGATTGCCATTACAGATTTTTATGTTCGCCAGAAAAACTTTCAGAAAGCCTTATTTTTTGTCAATAAAGCATTAGCTATCGACAATCAAAATCGCTTGTACTGGAAACGTTATGCAACGATCAATAAACAAATGAACTTTTTTGAAGAAGCGGAATTTGGTTATAGAAAAGCAGTAGAATTTGGAGATTATGCTCTTGACACCTGGTTGTTTTGGGTTGACATTCTTCAATTTTTAGGAGAATTCGAAAGCGCTATTCAAACTTTACTACAAGCTACAGAATATTTCCCTGAAGAAAACGAGATCGAATATCGTTTGGCAGGATTATATTTCATGATTCAGGATAATACCAAAGCGAAATTTCACTTAAGTAACGGTTTACGTTTGAATTTTGATAATTACATCCTAATCGAAGATTTATTTCCGGTAGTATGGTCAAAAAAAACGGTGAAAAATTATATAGAAAAACATAGAAAACAATAATGATTGATATTTTAAGAAGACGTTTTGGCTTGTTAGGCCGTAATATTGGTTACTCATTTTCAAAAGGATATTTTACAGAAAAATTTAGCGATGAAGTTTTTGCCGGCAACAGCTACGAAAACTTTGACATCTCTGAAATTAATTATTTTACTGAATTAGTAAAAAACAATCCCGATTTAAAAGGTTTAAATGTTACGATTCCTTACAAGGAACAAGTTATACCCTTCCTAGATAAACTTTCAAAAAAAGCAGCTTTAATTGGTGCCGTAAACACGATTAAATTTACCAAAAACGGAAAATTAAAAGGTTATAACACTGATTATTATGGTTTCAAAAAATCATTAGAACCGTTATTACAGCCGCATCATAAAAAAGCACTTATTCTGGGTACAGGCGGGGCTTCCAAAGGCGTTGCTTTTGCATTGGGTGAGCTTGGTATTCCGTACACTTTTGTGTCCAGAGAAGCAAAAGAAAACATCATCGATTACAATCTTATAAATGCCACTACATTTGACAATTTTAAAATCATAATCAATTGTACACCTGTTGGCACAAGCCCAAATATAGAATCTTGTCCTGATCTTCCGTATGAGTTTTTTACCGATAAACATATTGCCTACGATTTAATTTATAATCCGGCAGAAACTCAGTTTCTAAAAAATGCCAAAGAAAAAGGTGCGGTAATAAAAAATGGTTACGATATGCTTATTTTTCAGGCAGAGAAAGCATGGAAAATCTGGAATAAATAAAAATAAAAAATACACTAAGCTCTAGTGTATTTTTTTTTGTAATTTAGACTACTCATTAATAAGTAGTTATGAATAAATTACAACTATTTTATTTGTTATTCCTTTTAATCACTTTTTCTACAAAAGCTCAGGATACTATAAAGCCTCAAAAAAATCCTTACACAGAGGCACGTTATCATTATTATCTAAAAACGATTTTACTTTTTAATGAATATTTAGATACAGAGACAGGTTCTTATAATACCACGGAACTTCGTTTTTTACATCCCATTGCCAATAAAGCATGGAACTTAAGAGTTGATCTTCCTTTAATATCTACCAATACTTTATCAGAAAACAAAACAGGAATTGGTGATATTAGCGTTGGCATAAGCTACATTCCGTATTTAAATCATAGTAAAGGGGTTGCTTTTAGAGCCAGAGTCATTTCAAACTCGGCAGCAGATCCAACTTTGGGATCAGGAAAATGGGTCTTTGCTCCTGCCCTGTTTTATGGCTCTTATATAAAAGATAAAAAACTACTCTGGATTGCTTCTTTAGAGAATCAAATAAGTTTTGCCGGATCAGACAATCGAAGTGATATTAATACTACAGCATTCGAAAACTACTTTATGTGTATTCTTGGCAAAAACTGGATCGCAGCAGATGTCGCTTTCAGGTACAATGCAACAAACAAAGGATACCCCAATAATGCTTTCGTAGAATTTGGCCGAAAAATAACTTCAAATGATATGGCCTACATTCATCCCAGTATTGCTTTTGGAAAGCATAAATCTTATAATTACGGTATCGAAGTCGGAATGCTTATTTTATTTTAGTTTGAAAGAAAACTAAAAAATTAAGCTTACAATATTAAATTAATTTTATTTTTCTAAAAATTCTATTAATCCAAAATTTAAATTTACTTCAAAAAAATTAGGTAAAAAACCCATATCATATTCCTAAAATACTTGAATAAATAGGAATTTCGTCTTAAAAAAGCGTATAAACAAACGATTTATTTTGTATTTAGAAACACCTTTAGTATCTTTCGCTCTGTTTAAAATAAAAACCTTATACATTTAAAATGTTAGAAGAAAAGAATGATAACCTGCAGGAAGCAGACGGAAAATTAGAAATCGGGATTAGCGATTCTACACAAGATAATGCAATTGAAGCATCGGAGCCTGAAATAGCTGCTGAAATTTCAACTTCTGAAACTGAAGTAGAAAATACAGCGGAAGAAACAGAAACCAATCATCAGACTGCATTAGATGCCATAACAAATTCAAACGCTGAAGAAAGTGAAGATGAAACGCTAAAAGAGCGTCATGATATTCCTATGCAGGATTATGATACTTTTTCTATGGATGCGCTTGTAGACGAGCTTAAAAAACTGATCTCTACGGATAAAGTAATGTCTGTAAAAGATCATATCGAAGAAATCAAAAAGTCATTTTTATTACAATACAACCACCTTATAGAGGAGAAAAAAGAAGAATTCAACGCTTCTAAAGAAGACCCAAATGAGGAATTTGAATATCACTATCCGTTAAAATCTAAATTTGACGAATATTATAATGTTTTTAGAGAAAAAAGAAATGCACATTTCAAGCATTTACAAACCAATCTAAAATCGAATTTAGAAGAGAGACTTGCAATAGTTGAAGAACTAAAAGAGCTTATCAATCCGCAGGAAAACATCAAAGACACCCTTAAACATTTTAATGACTTAAGAGAAAGATGGAAAAATGCCGGAGCAATCCCAAAGGATAAATACAACCACGTATGGAATAATTACCACTTTCATGTAGAGAATTTTTATGATTACCTGCATTTAGATCGTGAAGCCAGAGATTTAGATTTTAAATACAATCTTGAGCAAAAACAAAAAATTATTGCACGTGTTGAAGAATTAACAAACGAAACCGACATTAGTAAAGCGTTCCGTGAATTACAGGATCTCCACAGAATCTGGAAAGAAGACATCGGGCCAGTTTCTAAAGAACACCGTGATATCATCTGGAATAAATTTAGCGAACTGACTAAAAAAATCCATGATAAAAGAGAAGTTTTGTTTGAAGGCCAAAGAGCAAACGAGCAAAATAACCTTGAAGTTAAAAAAGAAATTATTGCAAAAATTGAAGTTTTAGGAACTGAAAAAGTAAATTCTCACTCACAATGGTTAGTACAAATTCAGAAAGTAGAAACACTTAGAAATGAGTTTTTTGCTGCCGGAAAAGTACCTTCAGATGTAAACGAAGAGACGTGGGCCGCTTTTAAAACTGCCGTTAGAAACTTTAATTCTTTTAAAAATTCATTTTACAAAGACATTAAAAAAGATCAAAACGACAATCTGAATAAAAAAATGGCTCTTGTTGCCAAAGCAAAAGAACTACAAGAAAGTGTTGATTTTGGCGCTACAACTCCTGTTATGAAACAAATTCAGGAAGAGTGGAAACAAATCGGGCATGTTCCTAAAAAATATTCAGATAAAATCTGGAAAGAATTCAAAGATGCTTGCAACCATTATTTTGATAAATTAAAAGAACACAAATCAGAAGAAAATGTTGATGAGGTAGCGGCCTTTGACAATAAAAAAGCTTACTTAGATATTTTAAGGGCTTACCAGCTTACGGGTGATCACAAAACCGATTTAGATGCGATAAAAGCCCATATCGAAATCTGGAAAGGTTACGGAAAAGTACCTTTTGCAAGACGTCATATCGAAGGAAAATTCAATAAAATCCTTGATGCTCTTTTTGAGAAACTAAGTTTGAGTAAAAAAGAAACTGAAATGATGCGCTTTTCTAATCGTATCGACTCTCTATCTGATAGTAACGATACTCGTAAATTAGATAATGAAAAGATTTTCTTAATGCGTAAAATCGAAGAAGTGCAAAATGAAATTTTCCAATTAGAAAACAATATTCAGTTTTTTGCCAATACTAAAAATGCTAAAAAAGAAAATTCAATTGTTCTTGAAGTTCGTAAAAACATTGCTATTCACAAAGAAAGCCTTGAACTTTGGAAAGACAAACTGAAACAATTACGTAATTTAGGTCAGGAATAAGATTTTTAATTCATAAATATAAAATCAGGTGCAATGAAATTCTCATTGCGCCTTTTTTTATGCAGTAGTTTTTTTTTTACCGCAAAGAGCGCAAAGATTTTACGCAAAGTTCGCTAAGTTTTTTTTTGATATTTCAACAAAATACAAAGTTCGCAAAGCTTTATCTCAATAAATCCGTTACCGAAATAAGTGACTTTTACAGAGATAACAAGATTGTCGACTATAATTAAGATGAAACACAAAACTTTGCTCCCGATAACTATTGGGATTGCGGTAAAATCCACTCCAACATTTATCTCATTTCAACCTGAAACTTAACAATGTATTATAATTTCATGAAAAAATTTCTGTAAAATATTGATTATATTTGATAAACCACATTATCTATTGATAATCAATAAATGCAATTATTAATCCTAACAACAACGAAAATGAAATTTACAAGAAAAGCGAATGCCAACTGGAAAGGAACAGGCATGGAAGGAACCGGAAAGATCAGTACACAAAGTACAACATTAGATAATGCTCAATTATCATTTAAAACAAGATTCGCAGACGGAGTTGGAACAAATCCTGAAGAATTGGTTGCTGCGGCACATTCGGGCTGTTTTACAATGCAATTAAGCTTTTTGCTTAACGAAGGCGGTTTTACAGCAGATGATTTAAATACAGAAGCAACAGTTACTTTTGAGGATGGAACCATAACTTTAATTCATTTAGACTTAAAAGGTAAAGTTCCTAATATTACAGCTGAGGAATTTGAAAAAACAGCGGCAAAAGCAAAAGAAATCTGTCCAATTTCAAAATTATTAAATACAACCATTACACTTTCTGTAACTTTAGAAAGTTAAGATAAAGTTTAGACATAAAAAAAACCATTCGCCGCGGCGAATGGTTTTTTTTATAATCTGTTTAGAATTACATTGTAGCTTTCAATGCTTTTGCTTCAGCAGTCATTTCTAATGCTTTGTAAACTCCTAATAATGTTTTAGAAACATCTTCGTTTTTAGGATCTAATTCATTTGCTTTTTTAAGGTAAGGAATTACAGCTTTAAAAACATTTTCTCTTTGTGCTTTTAATACATCGTAACGCTTCATATCTTTTGCAGAAGTACCCAATTTATTCATCTCATCAATAATTGGTTTTTCAGCTTCTAATTTTAAAGCTGCCAGGTTAAGATAAGCATTTGTATACTTTGGATTGATTTCGATAGCTTTCAAGTAATATTTCTCAGCATCGGCACTGTTTTTTGCATTTGCACTAAGAACCCCTAAATTAAATACTAAATCAGCATTGTTTGGATCTTTTTGTAAAGCTTCACCAACTAATTTTTTATAAGTATCAAAATCTTTAGACTCTAAATACAAGTTAGCTTCAGTAAGAATTAAAGAACTATCATCCGGATTTGCTTTTCTTGCATCTGCGATTGCTTTTTTAGCATCTTCACTACGTCCTTTTTGAACTAAAATTAAAGCTAGATTTTTGTAAATCTCTCCTCTTTTAGAAGGAATAGCTTCTGTTTGCGGTTTTTCGTGAGTTCCTAATTTTACAGCTAAATCTCTGTCTTTAGCACTATTAAAACCATCTTCGTTACCTGAAATTTTATTTACAGCTGTATAGCTTGTTCCTTTTCCAGAATAATTTAATTGCTTCAATTCCTCATACATTGGCAATGCAAGATCAAAATCCTGAGCATTTACTGCTGTAGAAGCTGCATAATATAAATTGATTGTATCTTTTTTATCTAATAAATAAGCATCATACAATTTTTTTGCACCTTCAGAATGTTTGCTAGCCTGAGAATCTGCAATAGCAGAATTAATCAATTTTCCTTTGATTTCGGTAATTGAAGCTGCAGCCTGAGTAGAATATTTTAATTTTCCTGAAGCTTTTTCAACATCAATTAACTTTTTATAGTTTTCTGCAGCAAGAGAAAGGTTTTTACTTTCCTCTATTTTTTTATTAGCTAAATCTAAATAAGCGTTAGCTTTTACAGAATAGAATTGAGCCTGCTCAACATCTTTGGCATTTGCTACCATATTTTCGGCATCGTTCAGGATTGTAATTGCTCCTTGAGCATCTCCACCTTTTAACGCTTTTTCAGCACTTTTTATCTGATCTTTTTGAGCAAAAGTAGCTACTGAAATCAATAATGCTGACGCAAGTATTACATATTTACTTTTCATAATATTCAATTTGTGTATTTAATTATAACAGGTTTTATTTTTATTCTTCAGATTCTTCTTCTTCAGCGTCATCTTCATCTTCTACTTCTTCATCAGAATCGTCATCCTCATCATCTTCTACAGGACCTTCGTCTTCAAGAACTTCTAAATCCGGTTTTACTCTTTCGATAGCAGATTCAATAACATTTCCGTCTTCATCAACAACAACTTCTGCAACATCATCTTTCATCACTTTTGTTACAGCAGCAATAGAATCTTTACCTTTTAAGTTAATCAATCGAACACCTTGTGTTGCACGACCCATTACACGTAAATCTTCAATCGCCATTCTGATGGTTAATCCAGACTTATTGATAATCATTAAATCATCAGCATCAGTTACATTACTAATAGAAATTAATTTTCCGGTTTTCTCCGTGATATTAAGTGTTTTAACACCTTTACCTCCACGGTTTGTAATTCTGTAAACATCTTCTCCATCATCATCAACTAATTTGGTACGTTTACCGTATCCGTTTTCAGTTACAACCAAAATCTGTGTATCGTTTACATTCTCTTTGTCAACCGTAACCATACCAATTACTTCATCAGTATCATCTTTTAAGGTAATTCCGCGAACTCCTGAAGCCGTTCTTCCCATCGGACGTGTTTTAGTTTCCTCAAAACGAACCAATTTACCAGACTTAACAGCAAGGATAATTTGGCTTTCTCCGTTGGTTAATTTCGCTTCAAGTAACTCATCACCTTCTTTAATTGTAATTGCAGCAACACCATTTACCCTTGGTTTAGAATATTTCTCTAAAGAAGTTTTCTTAACCTGACCTTGTTTCGTTACCATTACAAGATTATGGCTATTGATATAATCTTTATCTTTTAAGTCTTGTGTACAAATGAAAGCTTTTACTTTATCATCACTTTCAATATTTACTAAATTCTGAATTGCTCTACCTTTTGCAGTTTTGCTTCCTTCAGGAATTTCATAAACACGCATCCAGAAACATTTTCCTTTTTGCGTAAAGAACATCATATATTGGTGATTGGTTGCAACGAACATGTGTTCAAGGAAATCCTGATCTCTTGTTCCAGCACTTTTTTGCCCAACTCCACCTCTATTTTGAGTTTTGTATTCTGTTAAGTTGGTACGTTTGATGTAACCTGCATGCGAAATTGTAATAACCACATTTTCATCAGCAATCAAATCTTCGATACTTACATCTCCACCTGAATATTCAATAGTAGAACGACGTTCATCTCCGTATTTCTCACGGATTTCTTCCAGTTCTTCTTTAATTAAATTCGTTCTTAAATCTACATCTGCTAATAAAGCTTTCAAATGTTCGATTAACTTCATTAACTCATCGTATTCTGCTCTTAACTTGTCTTGTTCCAGACCTGTTAACTGACGCAAACGCATTTCAACAATTGCACGAGCCTGAATATCTGACAAATTAAATCTTTCGATCAATTTTTCACGCGCTTCTTCTGTATTCTTAGAACCTCTGATGATCGCAATTACTTCATCAATATTATCAGAAGCAATAATTAATCCTTCTAAAATATGTGCTCTTTCTTCTGCTTTACGCAATTCAAAGCGAGTTCTTCTTACTACAACATCATGACGGTGCTCGATAAAATAGTGAATCATATCTTTTAGATTCAGCATTTGTGGGCGACCTTTTACAAGTGCAATATTATTTACACTAAAAGAAGATTGTAATGATGTAAATTTATATAAGGTATTCAATACTACGTTTGGCGTAGCGTCACGTTTCAGGATATAAACGATACGCATACCGTTTCTGTCAGACTCGTCACGAATATTCGCAATACCTTCTATTTTTTTATCGTTAACCAAATCAGCCGTACGTTTGATCATTTCGGCTTTATTCACCTGATATGGAATCTCTGTTACGATGATACATTCTCTTCCATCGACTTCTTCAAAACCAACTTTCGCACGCATTACAATACGTCCTCTACCGGTTTTAAAAGCTTCACGAACTCCTTCATAACCATATATTACACCACCGGTTGGAAAATCCGGAGCTTTAATATGTGTCATTAATTCGTCAATTTCAATATCATTATTATCAAGGTATGCTAATGTACCATTGATCACTTCTGTTAAATTGTGTGGAGGCATATTAGTTGCCATACCAACTGCAATACCTGTTGCTCCGTTTACTAATAAAGTAGGAACTCTTGTAGGCATTACTTTTGGCTCATATAAAGTATCGTCAAAGTTCAATTGAAAATCAACTGTTTCTTTTTCGATATCTGCCATAATATCTTCAGATATTTTACGCATTCTGGCCTCAGTATAACGCATTGCTGCAGGACTGTCACCATCAACAGAACCAAAGTTACCCTGACCATCCACTAATAAATAACGCATACTCCACTCTTGGGCCATACGTACCATCGCATCATAAACAGAGGTATCTCCGTGCGGGTGGTACTTACCCAGAACCTCTCCTACGATTCTTGCAGACTTTTTGTGGGCAGATCTTGAAGTTACACCTAAATCATACATTCCGTAAAGAACTCTTCGATGCACTGGTTTCAAGCCATCTCTAACATCAGGAAGCGCTCTCGATACAATTACTGACATCGAATAATCGATGTAAGCTGATTTCATTTCATCTTCAATGTTAATAGGAATTAACTTTTCTCCTTCAGACATAAGTTGTTATGTTTAAATAATTATATTAGTTTCAAAGCGTGCCAAGATACGTTTTTTTGGAATTTTTTCCGCTATTTCCTTACACTTATTTCAATGATTTATTAACAACTTTATTTGCGCTTTTAGTTAATAAATTAAGCGTTTTTTAACTGTTTTATTGTTATTTTTTTTGTCTCTTAGCTGTCAGGAGTTCCTTAAGGGTATGGTTTTTGTTTTTCAAACACTAATTCACTAAATTTACAATACCAATTATATATTATGGATGATAATTTTTCACCAAGAGTAAAAGATGTTATTACCTACAGTAAAGAGGAAGCCTTACGTTTGGGCCACGACTTTATTGGTACTGAACATTTAATGCTAGGCATTTTAAGGGATGGAAACGGAAAAGCTATTCATATACTTAATAACCTTGCAGTCGATCTAGATCATTTACGCAGGAAGGTAGAAATACTGAGCCCAGCCAATCAAAGCGTTGAAGTAAATGCAGAAAAGAAAAATCTTCATCTTACCCGCCAAGCGGAAAGAGCCCTGAAGACCACTTTTCTTGAAGCTAAAGTATTTCAGAGCTCGTCGATTAGCACGGCGCACTTGCTATTGTGTATCTTACGAAACGAAAACGATCCAACAACCAAGCTATTGAATAAACTAAAAATAGATTATGACATAGCTAAAGAACAATATTTAAATATGACTCCAAACGAAGAAGAATTCTTAGAAAACTTGCCAAGAAACGAATCGTATAACGACGATTCAGGACAAGATGACAGTCTTAAAGAAAGTAGTTTTAATAATCCCGCCAATAAGTCAAACAAAAAATCCAAGACTCCGGTTTTAGATAATTTTGGGAGAGATTTAACAGAAATGGCAGAAGAAGGAAAACTAGATCCGGTTGTAGGACGCGAGAAAGAAATTGAGCGTGTTTCTCAAATCTTAAGCCGTAGAAAAAAGAACAACCCGCTTCTTATTGGAGAACCTGGAGTTGGTAAGTCTGCTATTGCAGAAGGACTTGCTTTGCGTATTATCCAAAAGAAAGTATCTCGTATTCTTTTCAACAAACGTGTGGTAACTCTTGACCTTGCAAGTTTAGTTGCAGGAACAAAATACCGCGGTCAGTTTGAAGAAAGAATGAAAGCCGTGATGAACGAGTTGGAAAAAAATGATGATATCATTCTTTTTATTGATGAGATTCATACCATTGTAGGCGCTGGTGGAGCAACAGGTTCTCTTGATGCTTCAAACATGTTCAAACCTGCTTTGGCAAGAGGTGAAATCCAATGTATTGGTGCTACTACTCTTGATGAGTACAGACAATATATTGAGAAAGACGGAGCTCTTGAAAGACGTTTTCAAAAAGTAATTGTAGAACCAACTTCTGTTGAGGAAACTATTGCAATTTTGAATAATATTAAAGACAAATACGAAGATCACCACAATGTTACTTATACGCAGGAAGCCATTGAAGCTTGTGTTAAATTAACGAACAGATATATGTCTGAGCGTTTTTTACCAGACAAAGCTATTGATGCTCTTGACGAAGCTGGTTCTCGTGTACACATTACTAATATTGATGTTCCTAAACAAATTTTGGATTTAGAACGTCAGCTAGAAGAAGTGCGCGAAAACAAAAATATGGTTGTTAAAAAACAAAAATATGAAGAAGCAGCCAAACTTCGTGATGACGAAAAACGCATTGAAAAAGATTTAGCCGTTGCTCAGGAACAATGGGAAGAGGATTCTAAAAACAATAGAATTGAAGTTACAGAAGATAATGTAGCCGATGTTGTTTCTATGATGACCGGAATTCCTGTTAACAGAATTGCACAAACAGAAAGCAACAAATTAGCCAAATTACCTGAATTAATTCAGAATAAAGTAATTGGTCAAAATGAAGCTGTATTGAAAATTGCACGTTCTATTCAACGTAACAGAGCCGGACTTAAAGATCCGAACAAACCAATTGGTTCGTTTATTTTCTTAGGTCAGACTGGAGTTGGTAAAACTCAATTAGCAAAGGTACTAGCAAAAGAATTATTCGATTCTGAAGATGCATTAGTTCGTATCGACATGAGTGAATACATGGAGAAATTTGCGATCTCTCGTTTAGTTGGAGCGCCTCCGGGATACGTTGGGTACGAAGAAGGCGGTCAATTGACTGAAAAAGTTCGTAGAAAACCTTATTGTGTTGTTCTTTTAGATGAGATCGAGAAAGCGCATCCGGACGTATTCAATATGATGCTTCAGGTTTTAGATGACGGATATTTGACAGATAGTTTAGGTCGCAAAATCGACTTTAAAAACACTATCATCATTATGACTTCTAATGTTGGAGCACGTCAATTGAAAGATTTTGGACAAGGTGTAGGATTTGGAACTGCTGCGAAAGTAGCTCAGGCCGATGAAAACTCAAAAAGCATTATCGAAAATGCATTGAAAAAAACCTTCGCTCCTGAATTCTTAAACAGAATTGATGATGTAATCGTATTTAACGCATTAGAAAAAGGTGATATTGATTTGATTATCGAAATCGAACTTGCTAAACTTTATTCCCGCATTGCTGAATTAGGATACAAGTTAAATCTTACTGATAAAGCAAAAGCATTTATTGCTGAGAAAGGTTTTGACAGACAATTTGGAGCAAGACCGCTAAAAAGAGCGATCCAGAAATATGTTGAGGACTTATTAGCCGAAGAAATCATAACTTCAAAAATACATTCAGGTGATGAAATCTTAATGGATTTAAAAGATGATTCTCAAGAACTTTCAGTAGAAATACATAAAGCCGAGGAACCGACTAATCAGTAAATTAGTTTACATCTATAACAAATATAATTTACCCGTTACGTTTTCATAACATAACGGGTATTTTTTTTAGATAAATTACTATCTTTAGTAAAAGCAAATAGCTATTTTTGGCTATTAAATTTCTTAACAAATAATAACGTATGCTTCAAAATAAAGTCATTTTAGGTAGCGAAGAATGGTGCTCATTTCCAGAACTAGGAATCCCGACAATCAAAGCTCGTGTTGATTCCGGTGCTAAAACTTCGGCAATGCACGCTATAAACATAGCTCCTTTTATAAAAAATGATGCCAATTGGGTAAAATTTGATATTAATCCAATTCAGAATAATATTAAAACTGTCATCCATTGCGAAGCTCCGTTGGTTGATAAAAGAATTGTAAAAAGTTCAAGCGGTTTCAGAGAACACCGTTACGTTATTCAAACCAGCATTAAACTTGGCGATATCAAATGGCCAATAGAAATGACTTTGACGAATCGTGACTCTATGGGATTCCGTATGCTTTTAGGCCGCGAAGCCATGAGCGGGCGCGTACTGGTTGATCCCGAAGAAAAATACATGTTAGGACAACCAACGCCTGAAGCATTAAAAGAATTGTATCAAAATTCAGAAAAAGCAACTTCCGGTTTACGAATTGGTCTATTAGCGAGTAATCCCGAATTGTATAGCAATAAAAGAATCATGGAAGCCGGCGAAATGCGCGGTCATGAAATGCATTTTTTGAATATCAAAGAATGTTATATGAAGTTGGATGCTAAAACTCCGGAGATTCACTATAGAGGCGGAAAAATATTAAATCAGTTTGATGCTATTATTCCCAGAATCCGTCCAAGCATTACTTTTTACGGTTGTGCTTTAACGCGTCAGTTTGAAGCTTTGAAGGTTTTTGTTTTAAATTCGGCTACAGCCATAACACAATCACGAGATAAATTATACTCATTGCAATTGCTTTTAAACAGCGGAATTGACATTCCTACAACTGGTTTTGCTAATTCTCCTTTGGATACTGACAACTTAATCAAAATGGTTGGAGGTTCGCCTTTAATCGTAAAATTACTCGAAGGAACTCAAGGAAAAGGGGTCGTTCTGGCAGAAACAAAAAAAGCAGCAGAAAGTGTTATCAATGCTTTTAAAAGTTTAAATGCTAATATTCTTGTTCAGGAATTCATTAAAGAAGCCAACGGAAAAGATATTCGTTGTTTTGTAATCGACGGAAAAGTAGTTGCAGCGATTCAGCGTGAAGCTATGCCTGGAGAATTCAGGGCAAATATTCATCTTGGAGGAACCGCATCTGTAATAAAAGTGACTGCCGAAGAGAAAAGAATCGCTATAAAAGCTGCAAAAGCCATGGACTTAAAGGTAGCCGGTGTTGACATTATTCGTTCTTCAAAAGGACCATTATTACTCGAAGTAAACTCATCGCCAGGTCTTGAAGGAATTGAAGGCGCCACAAACAAAGATGTTGCCGGAGAAATGATCAAAGCAATTGAGAAAAATTTTAAACTAATATAAGTCAGTTCATTCTAACTTAACATTATATAATTATTTTAGCAGCTTTGTCGAAGTTTAAAAACTTTGACAAAGCTTTTTTAAATTTAAACCTTAAAAAAATGATGTTAAATCCGTATTTAGATATTATTGCAAGAAGTGTTGCTGTTTATTTTTTCATGACAATTGCATTGAGAATCTTTGGTAAAAAAGAACTTTCTCAATTGAATACTGCTGATATTATTCTGATTTTACTTATTAGCAATTCGGTTCAAAATGCAATGGTTGGTCCCGACACAAGTCTTTGGGGAGGATTAGTTGCAGCTCTGGCTTTGTTTATCATTAATTACATTATTAAAAAACTTACTCACAAATACAAAGGCTTAAACAATTTATTGTTAGACAAACCAGAAATCCTGATCCATAACGGAATAATAGATTTTAAAACTTTGAGCAAATTAGACATTTCGCACGAAGAATTAAAAGAAGCGGCACGTGAGCACGGCTTAGAACATTTGACCGATATAAAGCTTGCTATGTTAGAAATAGACGGTACTATTAGCATTATTTCTGAAGATAAAAAGAGTATTAAACAAACACACTACAAACGTAAACACAATCATAAAAATCTACAGAAATAAAATTACAATATTATAATTGATTGATTAACAGTTGATTAAAATGTATTGATTAAAAAACTTAGCTATATACTTTGTTATACTATGTATTTTGTTATACATTAGCAGAATGAACGAAACATTTGTAACAAACTGGAAATCGCAGGTAAAGAAAGGCACATTGACTTTCATTATCCTGAATGTGCTCAAAAATCATGAGTACTACGGTTATGAACTTATCGAACAAATAAGAAAACATACTGAAATAGAAATCGCAGAAGGAACACTTTATCCTTTAATGAATCGCTTAAAAACGGAAGAATTAGTAGATTCAAAATGGGTAGAACAAGAAACCGGCATTCCGAGAAAGTATTATTCACTAACCGAAGCAGGAATAGAAACTCTAAGTCAGATGAATATTTACTGGGAGAATCTTGAGAAATCAATCAAAAAAATCATTCAATGAGAATAGAAGACATCAAATTCGAACAAAAAGCTTCGCAAAGGATTTATAGCGATTATATGAAGCGTATTAAAAAAGCAACAGCTTCGCTATCAAAAATTAGTCAGGATGATATTTATATGGAATTTAACAGCCATATTTTTGAAGCTATTCAACATAAAAGTCAAGCAAACGAAATAGATTCACTTTTAGACATTATCGAAAAATTAGGAGCACCGGAAGAGGTTCTAAAACCCCTTGACGCCGATAAAAAATTAGAGCAGGCAACAAGAACATTTAATCCTGTTCATGTTTTCAAAGCTTTGATCTTAAACTTTACCAATGGTATTTCGTATGTTTTTTTCTTTGTTTTGTACCTCTTCCTTTTTGGTTTTGTATTCCTGATTTTTGCAAAAATAGTCAAACCTTCTCTTGTAGGCCTTCATATGAATGATTCATTTTCTGTTTTTGTATTAGGAATAATGAGTCAGGAAGACAAAATTAAAAACCATACTTACGAAGTATTGGGCAACTGGTTTATTCCAGCAATGCTGCTGGCAATCGTAGTTTTCTATTTTCTTATAACGCTTTTATTAAAATTAAAAAAATCAATCAATCAAAAAACACTATCATGAAAAAAATCATTACCTATTTATGCGCTTTTATAGTTACAAGCGCTTTCTCACAAACTTTCGACACAAAAAGATTAGACAGTTTGTTTACGCTTCTGGAAAAAAACGATAAATACATGGGAAGTATTGCTATTTCTGAAAACGGAAAAACACTCTACACCAAATCAATTGGCTTTGATGATGTTGCAACTTCAAAAAAATCAAGCATCAATACAAAATACAGAATTGGTTCTATCTCAAAAACATTTACAGCAACTCTTATTTTCAAGGCTATTGAAGAGAAAAAAATCAATTTAAATCAAACTATTGATAAATATTTTCCAACAATAAAAAATGCCGAAAAAATCACCGTTAGTAATTTATTGAACCATCGCAGTGGGATTTATGATTTCACCACTAATCCCGATTATTTAAAATGGAATACTGAATCTCAATCAAGAGCCAAAATGATTGAAAAAATAGCTTCCGGAGCTGTTATATTTGAACCTGACACAAAATTTCAGTATTGCAATTCGAACTATGTTTTATTGTCTTATATACTTGAAGATATCTACAAAAAACCGTACGGTGCAATTTTAGATTTAAAAATCATCAAACCATTAAAATTAAAAAACACGTATTTAGGAAGTAAAATAAACTTAGAAAAGAACGAAAGCTATTCTTATACTCTCGCTGGAAAATGGGACAAATCAAATGAAACCGATATCTCAATTCCATTAGGAGCCGGAGGTATTGTCTCCAATCCAACCGATTTAAACATTTTTATCGAAAGTGTTTTTGCTGGCAAAATTATTTCTGCAGCTTCTTTAAATCAGATGATAACAATGAAAGACAACTACGGAATGGGGATTGCAGAGTTACATCCCTTTGGTAAAAAAAGTTATGGTCATAATGGTGCAATTGACGGATTTAGATCAGCTATGGAATACTTTCCGGAGGAAAAGCTGGCGCTATCCATAACTTCAAACGGAGCAATGGGATATAGCAATGAGAACATCTTATTGTGCGCTTTAAGTTCTTATTTCCACAAACCTTTTGCAATGCCCGTTTTTGGAAATGTAACCGTTGCCCCAGAAATGCTGGATTTGTATTCCGGAATTTACGGAAGTACACAAATTCCGATAAAAATAACAATTTCACAAAAAGACAATGTATTAATTGCTCAGGCAACAGGACAGCCTTCTTTTCCTCTTAACGCCAGCACCAACACTGTCTTTACTTTTGATGCCGCAGGTATTGTTCTGGAATTCAATTCTGATAAAAAAGAAATGATTTTAAAACAAGGCGGAAAAGAGTTTTTGTTTACTAAATAAATCTACACTAAGAGATAGAACAAAAAAGCTAGTTTCAGAAAGAAATTAGCTTTTTTTTATTTCCAAAATTGAAACCATTTTTTATCATTACTATCATTTTCAAGATTATTATCAGCCTTCTTAATTGTTTCATTATTTAGGCCATATGCTTTCAATCTATGATTTAGATTCACTAAAATATAATCTTTTTCTACAGGGAATTTTTCTGCTATCAATTTGTAGTGCTTTAAAAGCTTTCCGTCTTCTACTCCTTCTAAAGCCTGCAATACAATATGAATAACCCTATTTGAATGATCACTTAAACCATTAATAAAAGTATCAATATAATTACTTTTAACCTTTAATTGCCCAAGTGAGTAATAAGCACTGATTCGTACACTTTCACTTTCATTAAAAGTAAATGGTACAATAATATCGCCATAATCAATATTCATTTCCTTTAATAAATAAGTACAAAAACTAAAGGTTTCGTCGTCGCTAATATTTTCAGCATTTGATTTTATAACATCCAGCCAATCTGAACTTTTATCTTTTGCATACCAAAACACAAACTGAAAAACATTTAGTAAACTTTCTTTTGTAAAATCAACCAAGTAAGGATAAGCTCTTTGGTAATCAAACTTTGTAAGGATTTGAAGTATTTTTTTCTGAATTTCTCCTGAACTTAATTTGTATTGAGCTTCTAAAACATCAAGAGCTTCTGAAGCTATTTTTTCTTTCTTTAAAATCCCATTTAAACCTTCAATCTTGGTTTCATTATCATGCGCAGAAAAATACAATGCCAAAATATAACTTACACTACCTCCTAATGTATACTGAAATAACTCAGGTTCATCGATTATTACATTTTCAGGTATAATTTCGTCGAGCCAACGTTCGTACCAATCTAAAAAATTAGATTCAAAAGCAAAGAATGGCTTTTGTCGATCTAGATCAACGTTCACAACCCGACCTTTAAATTCACCGTTTAAAACAATCCCATAATAATAAGAACAGCCCTGAGTACCAATAGGCAAAATTCCTGAATATATTTTTCCTGACTCCGCCTCAAAATCTTCATTAGAAATTTCATCATTCTCCTCAATATTTCTGGTCAGATTTTCCCAGAATTCGTTGGTCATATTAGGATACAGCTGACAATCTTCTTTTAAATATTTTTCAGGATTGGCATAAATGAATTCTTCAACATTTTTCCCCAAAGGAAATATTCCATAACCGGGTCCGGCTGCAGAATCTTGATACGATTTTCCGCCATTACCAATATGCAGTAAAAAAGCTCTATAATCTTCAGGAAGCTCCAGATTATAGTCTTTTTCGAACTTTAAAATTTGATCGTTATTTGCAGTTTCTTCCAAAAAGTATTTATGACTGTCTGCACCAAATACTTTTAAATCCTTATCTGTATTTTTTGCTATGAGCAACTTCTTTTTTATTCTTTCTACCTGATCTGAAGTTTTTTGATTTATCATAATGACTTTTGAATTTGTGCCAAATATATTACTTTATAATTATTCAAAAAGATGTTTTTAAAAAACAAAAAAAAGCCAATTTCGAGTAGAAATTGGCTTTTAAGTATTTTGATAAATATGATTTGTATCTCACATTTAAATTGATTTATTTCATTAAATAAATACGCTTAGGATATAATAAACCAAACCTGCCAGGATAGCTGATATTGGAATAGTAAGAATCCATGCCCAGATTAAACTTACTGTAACTCCCCAACGAACGGCAGAAACACGTTTTGTTAATCCAACACCAATGATTGATCCTGTAATGGTATGCGTTGTACTTACCGGAATTTTTAAATGCTCTGTGAAATAAAGCGTTAAAGCACCAGCAGTTTCAGCAGCAACACCTTCAAACGAAGTAACTTTTGTGATTTTAGAACCCATTGTTTTCACAATTTTCCAACCACCACTTAAAGTTCCTGCAGCAATTGCAGAATAACATGCTAACGGAATCCATCCCGGCATTACACCTTTTATTCCTAAATCATCATTTGGCAATACAACATCTAACCATTCGGCCATATGAACACCCGGATTTGTATTGATATAAACCGCTACAGCAGCAGCAATAATACCCATTACTTTTTGAGAATCATTTCCTCCGTGTCCTAAACTAAAAGCCGCAGAAGATAGTAATTGCATTTTCTTTAAAGCTGCATCTGCCTGATGTAGATTTAAACTACTAAAGATCAAACAAAAAGCACTTACTGTTAAGATAATAAAGGCTACTAAAAACCATTTAATATTGTGTGGATCGAAAGCTACACTCCAAAAATGTGAATCAAAACGAGGTTTTCCATGTTTAAGAATTTCTTCATAAGGCACCATTAAACTGCTCACAAACCAAATAGTAGCAATCATCAAGACAACCGTAAATATTTTAGGATAAATACTTTTACGAGAAGCATTCAATAACCAAATCGAAATTAAATAAGAAGCCAAAGCTCCTAAAAGCGGTGCCAAAACAATAAAGGCAATGATAATAAGAACTCCCGAAGGCATTCCGCCATCTTTTCCTGCCTTATACCAGCTTACGATTTGATACCAATAATGCGTAGTTCCGTCTTCACCAATATAACCTGAAAAACCATGTACAGCGATCGCATGAGCAACTGCTGCCCCTGCAAAACCTCCAATTAAAGTATGTGATGAACTTGAAGGAATCCCTAACCACCAGGTCAATAAATTCCAGCAAATCGCTGCAATAACACCGGCAAGAATAACTACCAGGTTAATCTCCATAGTGTGCGCTGTTTTAGCAACAGTATCCGCAACACCAAATCCGAAAACCCAATAAGCCAGAAAGTTAAAAAATGCTGCCCAAAGAACGGCCTGAAAAGGCGTTAAAACCTTTGTAGCAACAACTGTTGCAATAGCATTGGCCGCATCATGAAAACCATTGATGTAATCAAAAATTAAGGCTAATACTATAATAATTATAAGTAGCGTCATAAATTATAACTTCAGAATGAAATAAATTGAATTTAAGAATGTTTTACTGAAATAGATTCTAGTATGTTCGCAACACTCTTACATTTATCTGTTGCTGATTCTAAAACAGATAACACTTCTTTATATTTAATAATATTTTTAGCATCTGTTTCGTTTTCAAAAATTTCAAAAACTGCTTTGTTATAAACGTTATCTGACTTGTTTTCCAATTTATTAATTCTGGCACAAGCATCTTTTATGACTTTGAAATTCTTTAAATTTCTCAATTCTTTTACTGCACTATCAATGTTTTGACAAGCTTCAAGATTGATTTCGGTCATTTTTCTGATCGATTTTGTAATCTTGTCAACCTGATACAATCTCATTCTGCTTGCTGCTCCGTGCAAATAATCTGCAACGTTGTCAATAGAAGTAATCAATGTGTGAATATCCTCTCTGTCGAACGGAGTAATAAAGTTTCTACTCAATTCAAGATTGGTCTGACGTGTAATGTCTTCTCCTCTTTGCTCTAATTCATCAATTTTCTGAAAAAGAACTTCTCTTTCTTTTAATGGAAGATTTACAGCTTCGTGTAAGTTAGAAGCTAATTCAATTAAATTGCTTGAAGCTTCTTCAAAAAGTGGAAAGAATTTCTTGTCTTTCGGCACTAAAAATTGGAAAATACTGTTTATTGACATTTTTATATTTTTGATAGTGCAAAATTACTTCATTAATATTCTACAATGTTAAGCCATTGTTAACAAATCGTTTTCAATTTGGAAACTATCAAGGAATTCAACGGTTTTTTCTATGTCGTAATGCAGGATTCTATCTTCTTTAACTAGTGGCACTACTTCTCTGTAACTGCTCAAAAACATCTCGATAAAATCACTTGATTTTAGAGGTTCTCTATAAGCAATCGCTTGTGAAGCATTCAATAATTCGATTGCCAGAATACGTTCTAAATTATCTAAAACACGTAACGCTTTTGTCGCTCCGTTTGCCCCCATACTTACGTGATCTTCTTGTCCGTTGCTGGATACAATACTGTCCACACTTGACGGAGTTGCCAATTGCTTGTTTTGACTTGCAATACTGGCAGCAGTATATTGCGGAATCATAAATCCTGAATTCAATCCGGGATTGTCTACCAAAAATGCCGGAAGATTTCTTAATCCTGAAATCAGTTGATATGTTCTTCTTTCAGAAATACTTCCAAGTTCTGCCAAAGCAATCGCCATAAAATCTAAGGCTAAAGCCAAAGGCTGACCGTGGAAATTTCCTCCTGAGATAATTTGATCTGCCTCAATAAATATATTCGGGTTATCGGTAACTGAATTAATTTCGGTTTTGAATACTTTTCGAACATAATCGATCGCATCTTTTGAAGCGCCGTGAACTTGTGGCATACAACGGAAAGAATACGGATCCTGAACGTGTTTTTTCTCCTGAGCGATAATTTCGCTTCCTTCCAGAAACTCATTAATACGTTGGGCCGTAACAATTTGCCCTTTGTGAGGACGAATAAAATGAATCAATTCATTAAAAGGTTCGCTTCTTCCGTCAAAACCTTCCAAAGAAATAGTTCCGATTAAATCAGCTAAATAAGAATATTTGTAGGCTTTTATTAAAATGTGAGCTCCGTAGGCACTCATAAATTGGGTTCCGTTCAACAATGCCAAACCTTCTTTTGACTGTAAAACGATTGGTTCCCAGCCAAAATGTTTCAAAACTTCTGCAGAAGCCACTTTTTTTCCTTCAAACAAAACTTCACCTTCACCTAATAAAGGCAAAGACAAATGTGCCAAAGGTGCTAAATCTCCTGAAGCTCCAAGAGAACCCTGGGTATATATAATAGGTAAAACGTCATTATTATAAAAATCAACCAAACGATCTACAGTTTGCAACTGAATTCCTGAATGTCCGTAACTCAAAGATTGAATTTTAAGCAACAACATCAACTTTACAATTGCAGCAGGAACTTCTTCTCCGGTTCCGCATGCGTGGGACTTTACCAGGTTTTCCTGAAGTTTGGATAAATTTTCATTCGAGATTTTCACATTACATAACGATCCAAAACCTGTATTGATACCGTAAATAGGTTCAGAATGCGAAGCCATTTTTTTATCTAAATAATCACGACACTTCTGAATATTTACTTTCGCTTCCTCTGATAATTCAAGTGCTTTTTGATTCACTATGATTTCCTGTAAAGCTTCTAAGGTTAAGATTTCAGTACTTATATAATGGATTTCTCTCATGTTGTTTGTATTTTAAGACATCAAAATTCAGCAAATCAATATTAAAAAGCAACATTTGTTCATAATAATTAAATTTTATAGCATCTCGCCTTCTTTGCTTTATTTATTTCATAATCTTTATCGTACCAAAATCAGTTCTTGGTTTGAAAAAAATTCAATTTCAGATGTATCTAAAATATAAAAAAACATTCCCTACTTAATATATAGGATAAAATCGTTTGTTTTTTAGCTGTTTTTTAATAATATCAATACTTTATTTTTTTAAAACCTTAATAAAAAAAGCGTTAAATATATGAATAAGCCATATTTACAGTTTTAATTTTAACAATTTCTCAATATTAAAATCCTTACATTTGAATTATTGAAATATTCGTAAAAAGGTTTTTCAGTTTTTTAACTTTTATAAAAAACTGTACTTTTGAAAAATCAAAATGAAAAGTAACAGCACAAAATATCAATCTACAATGACAACTCTAACCGGGGTTGCAATTGCTGCTACTACAATTTCTACTACAACTACTACTACCCCTTAGGGGTATACATTTTACATATAATCCTTGGTTATCTATACTTTTTTCCTGAAAGGAGAAAGACGATGGGTACATAAAAAACATTTACAAAGAAAAAAATAGTCGCAGTTTTTAGTTTCAGTTCACAGTTGATAATCTTTGAACCTTTGTTACTCAAAATCTTTGCACCTTATTAAAAAACATCAAAATGAAAGTATTAAAATTTGGCGGAACTTCGGTTGCCAATGCTCAAAATATAAAACTCGTTCTCGAAATTATAAACCAGAATTCTAAACAAGATAAACTAGTAGTTGTTGTTTCAGCTTTAAGCAAAGTGACGGATTTATTGCAGTCAGCGGCAGCAAAAGCAGCAGCAAACGACGAAAGCTTTAGAAATATTGTTGCAGAAATCGAGAAAAAACACCTTGATACCTTAAAAGATCTTATTCCGGTAAGCGAACAAAGCAGTTTATTAAGTCACTTAAAAAGAATCATCAATCATCTTGAAACTTTATTAGATGGCTGTTTTTTATTGGGCGAATTATCTCCAAGAACTGCCGATACTATTTTAAGTTTTGGAGAATTACTTTCGTCTTACATTATCGCTCAGGCTTATCAGCAAATTGATAAAGATGTGGTTTACAAAGACAGCCGTGAACTGATTAAAACCAATAATAACTTTGGTAAAGCTTTTGTAAATTTTGAAGTTTCGAACCAATTGATTCAGGAATATTTTGGCGGAAATCAATCTCAAATCAATATTTTGCCAGGATTTATAGCTCAGACATCTGACGGAATCACTACAACTTTAGGTCGTGGAGGTTCTGATTATACTGCGGCCATAGTTGCCGGAGCACTTAACGCATCACAATTAGAAATCTGGACTGATGTAAACGGAATGTTTACTGCAAACCCTAAAATCGTTAAACAAGCACAGCCAATTGCAAATATCTCTTATCAGGAAGCGATGGAATTATCGCATTTTGGTGCCAAAGTGTTGTATCCGCCAACGATTCAGCCTGTTTTAAGAAAAAATATTCCCATTCTAATCAAAAATACTTTTGAGCCGGAAGCTGTAGGAACTTTAATTTCTAATCAGGTTTCATCAAAAGATACTGTTGTAAAAGGAATCAGCCATATTGATAATATTTCTCTTGTAACACTGGAAGGCCCTGGAATGATTGGAGTTTCGGGTTCATCAAAACGTTTGTTTGAAGTATTGTCTCAGGAAAAAATCAATGTTATTTTTATTACTCAGGCTTCTTCTGAGCATTCAATTTGTATCGGAATTTTAAATTCGGATGCTGAAAATGCCGAAGCTGCGATCAATAAAGCTTTTGAAGTAGAAATTCTTCAAAATAAAATTGATCCTGCCATTGTAGAGAAAGATCTTTGCATTATTGCTTTGGTTGGAGAAAACATGAAGAATCACCAGGGTTTGAGCGGTAGAATGTTTAGTACTTTAGGTAAAAACAACGTAAACATTCGTGCGATTGCGCAAGGTGCATCTGAACGTAATATCTCGACTGTAATCAACGAAAGAGATGTTAAAAAAGCGTTGAATACATTACACGAAAACTTCTTTGAAGAGAATACCAAACAGCTGAATTTATTTGTAATGGGAGTTGGAAATGTAGGTGAAAAATTCATCGAGCAAATTCACAATCAAAGAAAGTTTTTAAAAGAAAACCTTAAAATTAATGTTCGTGTAATTGCTTTATCAAATTCCAGAAAAATGCTTTTTGATGAAGACGGAATTTCTCTAAAAGACTGGAAATCGGCATTAGAAAAAGGCGAACATGCAATTCCGACAGAATTTATCGCACGCGCCAAAGAACTGAATTTACGTAACAGTATTTTTGTGGATATTACAGCAAATGCAAGCGTTTCTGAAACTTACGAAAAATTCTTAAAAGAAAGTATTGCCGTTGTAACTTGTAATAAAATTGCCTGTTCATCTGCTTACGATAATTACAAAAAACTGAAAAGTTTATCACGTCAGTACAATGCTCCATTTTTGTTTGAAACCAATGTTGGTGCAGGATTACCAATTATCGACACTGTGAAAAACTTAATTGCATCTGGCGATAAAGTGCACAAAATTCAGGCGGTTTTGTCTGGAAGTTTGAACTTTATTTTCAATAATTTTGATAAGAACAATTCTTTTCACGATGTTGTAAAAGAAGCCGGAGTACAAGGTTTTACAGAACCGGACCCGAAAATCGACCTAAGCGGAATTGACGTTGCCCGTAAAATCCTGATTCTTATTCGCGAAAGCGGGTACGAAATGGATATTGATGCCATCGCCAACGAATCATTCTTACCAGCCGAATGTTTGGACACAACAAACAACGAAGACTTTTTTGCTTCGTTAACCAAACATGCGCCTCATTTTGAGAAAATCTATGAAGAAGCATTAGCCAAAGATTCTAGATTGAAATATGTAGCACAATTCGAAAACGGAAAAGCCAGCGTTGGCCTGCAATTCATCGCTAAAGATCATCCTTTCTATAATTTAGAAGGAAAAGACAATATCGTATTGTTCTACACAGATCGTTACGTAGATCAGCCGTTATTGATCAAAGGCGCCGGAGCGGGAGCAGCGGTTACAGCATCAGGAATTTTTGCCGACGTTATTAGAATAGGGAATAATTAGCCACTAAGGCGCTAAGACACAAAGTTTTTAAGTTTTCTAAACTTTGTGTCTTAAAAAATAAAAAAACTTTGTGTCTTAGCGCCTTCGCGGCAAAAAACACAAAAGCTAAAAAAACTTTGTGACTTTGTGCCTTCGTGGCAAAACCAACCAGAAATGAAAGAAATAAAACTATTTTGCCCGGCAACTATCGCGAATCTTTCGTGCGGATTTGACGTATTGGGACTTTGCTTAGACAATGCGGGTGATGAAATGATTGTTCGAAAAACAGAAGAAAAAGGAGTTCGCATCACCAAAATTGTGGGTGCCGATTTGCCTATGGAAACCGAAAAAAATGTTTCGGGAGTTGCGGCTATCGCCATGTTAGAAGCGTATGAAAGAGATTTTGAACCGATAACTTTTGGATTCGAAATTGAAATTTATAAAAATATCAAAGCCGGAAGCGGAATTGGAAGCAGCGCTGCAAGTTCTGCCGGAGCGGTTTTCGGCATTAATGAATTATTAGGCAAACCTTATTCCCGTAAAGATTTGGTGCAGTTTGCCATGCAGGGCGAGAAATTAGCCAGCGGAAATGCGCATGCAGACAACGTTGCCCCTGCCCTTTTAGGCGGTTTTACGTTGGTAAGAAGTTATGCACCGCTTGATATTATCAGAATTGATAGTCCGGAAGAATTGTACGCAACTGTGGTTCATCCTCAAATTGAGTTGAAAACATCTGATGCGCGTTCGGTATTGAAACAAACCGTTTCCCTGAAAAGCGCGATTATGCAATGGGGAAATGTGGGCGGATTAATTGCCGGTTTATACACCAAAGATTACGATTTGATTGGAAGATCACTTCATGACGAAATCGTTGAACCTTTAAGAAGCGTTTTGATTCCGGGTTTTGATTTAATCAAACAAACGGCTCTTGAAAACGGTGCTTTAGGTTCGGGAATTTCAGGTTCAGGTCCGTCGATTTTTGCTTTAAGCAGAGGAAAAAATACCGCCGACCAAATTGCCAAAGCGATGAGCGATGTTTACGAAAAAATGAATTTGCCGTATGAAATTCACGTTTCGAAAATTAATCCTGATGGAGTTAGGATTCTTTGAAAGAATTAAAAATTTATAATTAAAAATTAAAAATTTTGCGTCACGTTTGTCAGACTGAGCGAAGTCGAAGTCCCGCAAAGTAGGACACAAAGTATAACACATATAGTTTGTCATTTCGACCGAAGGGAGAAATCACACTCGTAAATCGACAAAGATTGGCGAATTTCTGTGCGGAGTTTCTAGTGCGATTTCTCCCTCCGGACGAAATGACAAAAAAGCTGAATAATAATTATTAAAATTAAAAAACAGTACCACACAGCTTTGCGAACTCTGCGTTTTCAAAAGAAACCAATTCCTTGCGAACTTTGCGGTTAAATAAAAACAACCAACGGAATTTGGAATTTAAAAATTGAAAATTGATTACAGAAAAGCCTATTCTCTATACTCTATTCTCTTTTTTCTAAAATTTAAAATCCAAAATCTAAAATCTAAAATTAAACCATGAAATACTATAGTTTAAACCATAATGCACCGGAAGTTTCTTTTAAAGAAGCCGTGATACAAGGACTAGCGAGTGATAAAGGATTATATTTTCCTCAAACTATTACGCCATTAAATCCTGCATTTTTTAATGTAATCGAAAATTTGAGTCATAACGATATTGCTTTTGATGTGATTCAGCAATTTGTGGGCGATGAAATTCCTGAGGACAATTTAAGAGAAATCATAAAAGACACTTTATCTTTTGATTTTCCGATTGTAGAAGTTGAAAAAGGCATTTATTCGTTAGAGTTATTCCACGGACCAACAATGGCTTTTAAAGACGTTGGCGCAAGATTTATGTCACGTTGTCTGGCGTATTTTAATAAAGACAAAAAAGACAGTAAAAATACAGTTTTAGTAGCTACTTCCGGAGATACTGGAGGAGCTGTTGCAAGCGGATTTCTTGGCGTTGACGGTGTTGATGTTGTGATTTTATATCCGTCAGGAAAAGTGAGCGACATTCAGGAAAAACAATTGACAACTTTAGGAAAAAATATTAAAGCGCTTGAAGTAGATGGCGTTTTTGATGATTGTCAGGATATGGTGAAAAAAGCATTTTTAGATGAAACTTTAGCGCATAAAAACCTGACTTCGGCAAATTCTATCAATATTGCGCGCTGGCTGCCCCAAATGTTCTATTTCTTCTTTGCTTATAAAGCTTTGAAAAGCCAAAACAAACCGTTAGTTTTCTCTTGCCCAAGCGGAAATTTCGGGAACATCTGCGCCGGAATTATGGCAAAAAAATTAGGTTTGCCAATTGAGCATTTTGTAGCGTCTACAAACGTAAATGATACGGTGCCAAGATTTTTAGAAAATGGAAAATACGAACCAAAACCTTCTAAAGCGACAATCTCAAACGCTATGGATGTTGGAAACCCAAGTAACTTTATTAGAATTCAGGAATTATACAACAACGATTTAAAAGCTTTCGAAAAAGATTTCTCATCCTACAGTTATACGGATGAAGAAACACTTGAAGCTTTAAAAAACATTTATAAAGTTGATGGTTACATCGCAGAACCTCACGGCGCTGTTGGATATTTAGGTTTGAAAAAAGAATTACAAAAACACGAGAATGCGATTGGTGTTTTCTTAGAAACGGCGCATCCTATTAAGTTTTTAGATGTTGTTGAACCTGCTTTGGGAATTACACTTCCAATTCCAGAACAAATTGAAAGTGTTATTAATGAGGATAAAGTTAGTGTTAAGATTAAGACTTATGAGGAATTGAAGGCGTTTTTGGGATAGTATAAAACCTAAAAAAAAACCACAAATTGTACTAAAATAGCTAGTCCAATTTGTGGTTTTGTTTTAGAAAAAACGATCTGTTTTCTAATTATTTATAAGTAAAAGTAGCTTTAGCATCTTTAAAATCTAAACCTACATAATTTTTAAGATCATCAAAAGTCGTTCCTGATACTATGATTTCTTTTAATCTTTTTTCAGTATCCAAAGTTCTTTTTAGGGTCATTGTTTTAAAAGATCTCGGATATGGCGCTAAATTAGTATATTCATGATCTATTTTTATAATATTATTACTGCTCTTTTTTCCAAATTTATCATGTAGTACAGAATAAAGCGTATAATAGCTATAAAACAACGGAGTTTCATATGTATAATCACTACCTTTTATATAAGCATCAGAATCATATGTATAATTGATCGCGTAACTAATTTCCGATAGAAATGATTTGGTTACGGCTTTGGTAATATTTCCATTATGTTCTTCAAAATCTACTTGATTAACTAATCTGTAACTAGGGTAATATTTATTTTTATTGTATGATTTAACATTAGAAAGATATTCATTTTTATACATGTAAACTGTTGAATCTGAAGTAGCACTAAAAATTTCATCTTTATCATCATATACAATAATTTCGTTTTTCACAATTGATTCCACACTTCCAGCTTTTAAATGAATTGATGTTTTTGCATTTATTTTAAGGCCGGTAACATTATCTTCTAATTGATTGACTTCAATTAAATCAGGATTCACGTAAGTAATTCCATAAACATATCCTCCTTCTTTTACTTTTACAATTTTATTTGCATTATCGTATTCATAAGATTCATCATCACGCCTAATTCCGATGTACTTATCATAAGGATAAGAAAAAGAAACCAGTTTTTGATTCGACAGATCAATAACCGGCGGTTCTACAACAACTGGATCAGAAGTAGAATCATCAGAGGAGCATGATGTTATTACCAGGCTTAGCAGAGGTAAAAAAAATAGTAGTTTTGGAAATTTCATAAATAGGTAATTAATAATATTAAGGTTTAAATTTTCGGAGCAATATTAAGACATTAATCTTACAATAAAAATTATCTACGCTAGTTAATTCTTTTTATAATAAGTCAAATTTAAAGCTTATATCTTCCTTCAAAATATTATTAAAATTTTACGTGAAGCCGTAAAAAAAGATTACACAAAAGCGGGTAGTTATTCTAGTGAACCTATTTTTAGATGTTATATTTATAATTGGATGCTTATAATAGACTGGAAAGAGAAAGCTGTATCCGGAGGCGAAACAGAATATGAAATTAAATATGATTATGAATATGTTTATGATACAGATGGCTATTTAACCGAATCAAAACGTACAAAAACCAATATTCTTTATCCTGAGCCAAAACCTGTTGCCACAAAAACTTTATATTCATACGAATAACCGATGAAACAAAAAGCTACAACTCTAAATTATAGCTTTTTTTTATTATTAAATGTCTTGTCCTGAAATAGCGATACACAAAAAGTATCATTATGGAAAAAGATCAAGAATTGCGCTATGTTAAGCGTACACAGAAAGATTACAGTATGTCTTTAAAACTTCAAATTGTTCAAGAAATAGAACAGGGAAAAACCTCAATTTCTCAAGTTAAGAAAGATTATGCTATTCAATCACGTTCAACAATTGTTCAATGGCTTCGAAAATTCGGTAACTTTGATTGGGACAATCAAACACCTTCTCTTATGCAAAAATCTCCTGAACAGAAAATAATGGAACTTGAAGCCAAAGTGAAGTTATTGGAAAAACAAAAAGCATTTTTAGAACAGCAGGCTTTCGTTGCTGATAAAAAAGCTATTATTTTCGATATGATGATTGATATAGCAGAAAAAGAATATCAAATTGACATTCGAAAAAACTCACCACCCGAACAATCGACCATTTTAAAAAAGAACAACAACAAACAATAATGTTTGCCTGTACTTTGTTCGGGATTGAGAGACAGGTTTACTATCGTCGAGTAAAAAAAAGTTGCGATAAGAAGCTTTTGGCTTCAAAAGTTGTTAATATGGTTTTGGAAATTAGAAATACAATGCCTCGAATTGGAGCAAGAAAATTGTATTATCTTTTAAAAAGCGAGTTGAATCAACTTAAAATAGGCCGAGATAAATTTATAGATATACTTAGAGCAAATCATTTATTGATAATATCAAAACGTTCTTACCATATAACAACAAACTCTCATCATAGATTTAGAAAACATCAAAATCAAATATTAGAGTTAGAGATCTGTAGACCAGAGCAAGTCTGGGTATCAGATATAACCTATATTGGAAAAAGAAAGAATCCATGTTATTTAAGTCTAATAACTGACGCTTACTCTAAAAGAATAATGGGTTTTAATGTGGCAGATAATATGAATGCTCATAGTAGTTTAACAGCTTTAAAAAATGCAATAAAAAAACGCAGAGATAAAGACAAAACATTAATACATCATTCAGATAGAGGAATACAATATTGTTCTGATGAATATCAAAAACTATTACATAAAAACAATATAAAATGTAGTATGACCCAAAACTCTCATCCCTATGAGAATGCAGTAGCTGAGAGAATAAATGGAATTTTAAAACAAGAATTTAATGTTGATAAGTTTAATCTAAAACTTGCTGTAATGAAGGTTTTAGTGAAAAATGCAATTGATATTTATAATAACAAAAGACCACATTACTCTAATTATATGCTCACTCCAATTCAAATGCATCAACAAAGTGTAGTAAAGATGAGAACTTATAAAAGAAAAACACCTGCAATAAAAAATATTACAGGTGTCTAATTAAATATATTTGTCTAATAATCTGTATCGATTATTTAGGACTAGTCAAAAAACTAAAGACTTATTGACTATTTAGTATTTTTATATTTTTAAAATTAACCCTATTAAAGATAGGTTTATCACTTATTTACAGCAATCAATTCTAAAAAATAAAAATGGCAATTTGGCAATACCTTTTAATCGTAGTTCCTGAAAAATCCATCGATAATAATTATCAATGCATTTTTAAAAATAATAAAACAGAATTTTTACCCGAGACAAATTCTTTTTGGAAAAATTTTGAAGGTGACATTCCTTCGATTATTTCTGAACTTGATCAAATTATTCCAAAAGCAAACTGGGGCAATGAAATTTATTTGAATTGGAAAGGAAACGAAAATAACGATGAAGATAATGATGCCTGCATTTGTTTAAATGATAAAAGAAAAATTGAAGAATTTCAGTTTCGAATTGACTTACGAAAAGCATCCAATATTACTAATGTTCTCCAAGCAATTTTAAATTTCTGTAAAAAAAATCAATTTGTTTTGATTGATTTAAAAGGAGAAATCTTTAAACCTGAAATGCAATATATTATGGAGGGTTTCAAAAGTTCAAATGCAATGAAATTTATTGCTGACCCAATAGAATTTTTTGAGAATTTAGAAAATAAAGAAAATTAATTTAAAATGAAAAAAGAACATAGGTTCATACTTGATTTATTAGAAGAATATTTAGAAAAAAATCCAAGTTTAAGATTTGGGCAAGCACTTTTTAATTTAGGTGTTAATCAATTTCAGGAAACTACTGATCCTCGAAATCCTAATTATAATTTGAGAGATATTCACAGTGACCATGATTTAGATATTATTGAAAGAATTAAAAATCAATTAATTTGGTTTGAATCTCAAAGAAGCAAATAATCTAATGGCAGAGAAAAACCAGACTAAAAGAATAATTCAACTTACTATTGTGGGAGGATTATTTATTTTTATCCTTTACAGATCATATCAGGCAGATAATGTTTTTGCTCCTTTTTTCTACATCATTTTAGGCGTTTTAGAAATTATCTTATTATCAAATGTAATTCCTGAAAATTTTAAAATTTTCAAAAAGCATAAAAACATTTATAATTTACTTCCAACTTTTTTAGCTTCTTTCATTATTCTTTTTACTTTAGGGCTTTATCTCTATTATGAAAATTTAGAAAATTCTAAAACATACATTCACGCCAGCGGAAATGGATTAATTATCGACTTAAAAGAAGATGGAAAATATATCATTAAAAGTGGAAGCTGGGGAGGACGAACTCATCATTATGGAAATTACAAAATAAATGACAGTATCATATTCCTCGATAATAAGAAGTTTGGAAAAATAAACATATCTGGTCAATTTAAACAAGGAAAAATTTACATTGATAAAGAAAAAATAAGCGAAAATGTACTTTTTCAAACTAAAAAAAATAAAATTTTAGAGAATACAACGTATTTCTACATTAATTAAACCTTCTTTTTAATTGCTTTATTTAATAGGAAATGCACTTGCTTTGCCAATAAAATTTAAACTATGGAGAAGTTTTTCCTTATAATATTAATTATCCAAATGCTATGTTATGGCATTGCGGATCACTTTAAAATTAAATATGGCCGTTTTATAATTCTATCAATATTTCTATCACTTTTTTTAATTGTATTTCCTCTTTATTTTCGTTTACCGGGAGAAGCTATTGAAAATTATTGTGGATTTTACTACTACTTTGATTACTTTCACATCTATTGGAACATTGGAATGACTTTAGTTTTAGCAGCTCATTTTACTTATTGTTATTTAATCAATAGAAAAACAAAATAACTTACTATAATTTCGGCTAAAGCCAATCCTAAATATCATAATTTTGTTTTTCCAGCTAAAGCGGGAGGCTATTCAAATATTAAAAACGCACAATATTACCATGATTACAAAAGCAACATTACAAGACATTCCGTCATTAAACATATTAATAAACTCCGCATACAGAGGAGAAACTTCTAAAAAAGGCTGGACTACAGAAGCTCATTTATTAGAAGGAAAAAGAACCACCGAAGAAGAATTAACTGAAATTATTTTAGATTCTAAAAATACATTTCTGAAATTTACTGAGAACGATCAAATTATTGGGTCGGTTTTGTTGGTGGAAAAAGAGCATCAATTATATGTGGGAATGTTAACCGTTTCTCCTGAATTACAAAATAGCGGAATCGGGAAAAAGATGTTGGCTGAAGCCGAAAATCATGCTAAAAGTTTAGCATTGTTTACTCTTAGTATGACGGTTGTTTCGGTTCGTACAGAACTTATTGCATGGTACAAACGTCATGGTTATGTGGATACTGGCAAAAGAGAACCTTTTCCTTCAAGCGATATTCATATTAATATTTCTGATAAGCCTTTGGAGTTTATTTATTTAGAGAAGAAGATTTAAAAGGTTTTGCCACGAAGACACAAAGACACTACGTTTTTTTAAATCGGGGCTAAATGAATTATTAAAAGGTTAGCGTATTTGATTTCTTATTTAAAAATAATAGCATAATGAAAATAAGCTTCTTGCCTAAAAAAGATAGCAAAGCCTCTATTTGGAGTGGCGGATTGACCTATGAATATATGGTATATCCGGAAACAGCAAGCTATGCTGATAGAGATTTTGCATTTAGAATAAGCAGTGCTACAATAGAAAAAGTGCCTTCAGAGTTTACCAATTTTAAGGGCTATCATCGCTTTTTGGTTATGCTTGATAACTCTCTTGATATTGAGGTAAACAAAAAGAAAAAAATATATGAGAAATATCAAATCATGGAATTTAATTCGGATGATGAAGTGATTTCTTATACAAAAGGTATTGATTTTAACTGGATGGTTTCTGAAAAAATAAGCCATCATAAACTAAAAATCACGAACAGTAATCAGCATTATAATGCTCAAATAATAATTCTATTTTCTTTACAAACAATGGTTATTAAAATTAATGAGACAGCATACGATCTAAATCCTTATGATCTGTTAGTCATTGAAAATCCAGAAAAGGAAAATATAATTCTTCATTTTTCTAATGAATGCCTCTCAGGAATATTGGATTTTTAATTTAGCTGCAAAGTTTTTTTAATCTCGCAAAGACGCGAAGTCGCAAAGTTTTATTTTCTTTGCGCCTTCGCGTCTTTGCGAGATTTTTTTTTTAAACCTTAGAATCTTAGCATCTCAGAACCTTAGCACCTCTTTTTAATTTTCGATAAAAACTCGTGCGATACACCAAGATAAGAAGATAAATTTCTGTTATTGATTTTATCTACTTTGTGAGCGTACTTTTCGATAAACTCCAAATATCTTTGTTTGGAAGTTTTGTTTAACACATCTATAAGTCTTTGCTGAATGGCAATGTTGGCTTTTTCGACCATAATGATATGAAACTGGATTAGCTTGGGCACTTCTTCAAATAAAATTGCTTTGTTTGTTTTGTTAATCACCAGGATTTCGCTGTCTTCAATTGCCTTAATGTTGTAGGTTGTTGGCTTTTGATGGTAGAAACTTTCGAGGTCACACATCCATTCGTTTTCGAAAGAGAAAAAAATAACACTTTCGGTACCCTTATCATTCAAAATGTAAGTTTTGAAAGTGCCTTTTAAAATGAATCCTTCATAAGAACTGTTTGAATCCTGAATCTGCAGGAATTCATTTTTTTTGAGTGTAATGAACTTGACTTTTTCAACAACTAATTTCCATTCTTCATCGGTCAATGGAATTTTTTGTTCAATGCTTGTGCGTAGGTTTTTATACATGTGGTTTTTACTTTTATTCTTACTCAGGGGCGTAAGTAGGTGAATGAATGAAAATAATGTAATCGATTACGTAAAAATATACTTTTTGTAATTTAAAATATGTTAAATACATAATTAACAGTAAAATATTTTCAAAACATTGAACAAGTTCAACTTTTTTCATACTAATTATAAGCAGATTTGCAGTAATAACTATTTAACCAAACTTAATTATTATGAAAATTAAATCAACATGGACAGTGTTAGCCTTAACACTTGTATTAGGATTTGCAAGCTGCAACTCTGATGAAATTGCTTCTGACCAAGGCAATCAAAATGCTATTATCGAAACTACACCTAATTCTGGTAGTTTTACAGCAAAAATTGGCAATTGTGCACAGGTTCCGGGATGGGCCTCGCAAAACGGAAGTGTAACCGGTGGAGGATCAGCTGCTGAAACAAATGTTACTACTTATGCGCAGTTGAAATCTGCAATTGAAAACAGTTCTGTAAAAGTGATCAAAGTTAGCGGTACTATTACTGTAACGACAAGATTGTCATTTCAGGATCAAACGGGTAAAACTATTTATGGTGCTAATGGTGCAAAATTAGTTTCGACTAATCAAACTAAAGATGGATCTGGTATTATCAACATCAAAAGATGTAAAAACTTAATCATCAGAAATCTTATTTTTGAAGGACCTGGTGCTTATGATACTGATGGTTGGGATAATGCAATCCTTGACGAATGTACAAACGTATGGGTAGATCACTGCGAATTTAGAGATGGTGTTGACGGAAACTTTGACATCAAAAACAAATCTGATTATATCTCAGTTACGTATTCTAAATTCCATTACCTGAAACCACCAAAAGCAGGAGGTTCAGGAGGATCTGATGATCACAGATATTCTAACTTAATTGGTTCAAGCGACGGTGCTACGGGAGATCGCGGAAAACTAAGAATTACTTTTGCAAGATGCTGGTGGGCACCGGGATGTAAGGAAAGAATGCCTAGAGTACGTTTTGGAAAAGTACATATCATAAACAGCTTCTTCAACAGTACTGTAAACAATAAATGTATCGCTGCTGGTTTTGAAGCAGATATTCGTGTGGAAGCCAACGTTTTTGAAGGTGTAAAAACTCCAATAGATTTAATGACTGGTTATACAGCTGTAACTGCTGTTGATAATGTCTTCACTAATACATCTGGAAATCAGGCAGGAAACAAAACAGCTTTTACTCCTCCTTATTCCATTGTAAAACTGGATAAAACTGCTGTTAAAGCTGATGTTTCTGCAAATGCAGGAGCTACTTTAGGCGGTAATATCTGTGGATCATTTTAATTGATGGCGCGCAGAAAAAAAATGAGTTAGTTTAGTTTTTCATCCTCTGTAAGTTTAACATTCTTACAGGGGATGATTTTTTTATTTTGCGCTGAATTTAACTGTACAGTTTAACCGCAAGGAACGCAAGGGTTTTACGCAAGGTTCGCTAAGCTTTATTTTTTAATCTCGCAAAGACGCGGAGTCGCAAAGTTTTATATTCTTTGCGACTCCGCGTCTTTGCGAGATTTTTTTTAAACGATAGTTAGACACAATGCAGTGCGTCTCTACAAAAAACCTTTGAACATATGTTGCTTTGAGCCTTAGAACCTTAGCAACTCAGCATCTTAGAACCTTCCTCTAAAGAACTAATTCTTCAAACAATCTCTGAATCGTTTTTTCTAAGTCCTGAGATAATCCTGAATGAGGTCGGGAAGTTTGAATGGCTGAACTTCGAATAGCGGTTAACCACCGAAAACGTTCCGGAATATCCATTGCGCCAATTGGGCCGCCATCTTTGGCTCCGTTTACAATTTTTTCTAAAGCGGCAATGTTACAATGCAGTTGTTCGATGTCAAAATCGTTTGATAAAGCTTCAATTTTAGCATCGTTTATGTGGTGCAATACTTTTATAAATTTGGCTCTTTTACAAAATAAAATGATTCCGATATTTAGGAATTCTTCGCGTTCTACTCTTGGTACTACGCGAATTACGGCATACTCATATAAGTGACTATCTTGCATTTTGAGCCTGATTTACAAAGATTTCGGAATTGTTTAATCTGGTTTGCAAAAACTGTAAATATACATTTCGCAAAGCTTCGGGAGTTTCATCAGTATCTTCCCATTGCAGCCACTCTTCTGGAATTGTATTTACAATATCTACCAGAATTTCGGGCGTTAAAAGTGCTTTATATTCGGCGTCGACCTCTTTCAAAAGTGAAGCTTGTGGCAATAAAACGTGATCTTTTATCAATGCAAAAGGACTTTTGGCATGTTGCTCCCAATTGTTCCAAGAATGGTGAAAGTACAAACATGCGCCGTGATCAATAAGCCATAATTCTTTATGCCAAATCAGCATATTGGTATTTCTGAATGTACGATCGACATTGGTAATATAAGCATCCAGCCAAACAATTTGCGACGCTAGTTTTGCATCTACAGTTGTTACAACAGGATCGAACGTAATAGCACCGGATAAGAAATGCAACGCCAAATTTAATCCCTGACTTCCTTGCAGTAAATCCTGAATTTCTTCGTCGCCCTCGTTTCTCCCGAAAGCTTCATCGAGATTCGCGAAAACCAATTCGGGTAATTGTAATTTAAGGGCTTTTGCTATTTGTCCGCCTACTAATTCGGCTATTAGGGCTTTTACGCCGTGACCGGCTCCTCTGAATTTTAGGACGTATTTAAAGTCATCATCGGCTTCTGCCAAAGCGGGTAAAGAACCGCCTTCGCGCAAAGGCGTTATATATCGGGTAACGTTTACCGTTCTAAGATCGAAATTGTTTTTCATTTTTTTTAAGATTCAAAGATGCTAAGAAACTGAGTTGCTAAGTTTCTAATCTTTGATATTACAAACTTACGTTTTTTTGATTTTAGATTGTAGAAGGTAGATTTTAGATTTTTTTTCTTGTTCACGCAGATTTTGCAGATTTACTCTCATTTTATGTCATCCTGAGCGAAGTCGAAGGACTTGCCAATTGGAACGTGGGCTTCGACTTCGCTCAGCCTGACAAGCTGAATGCAACAAGCTACAACAAAAAATCTTTGCGAACCTTGCGTAAACCTTTGCGAACTTTGCTGTTAATTTTTTAAGTTCCCAAGCTCAAAAACGCTTTTCCAAGATTCTCAATAATATCAGAAGCAATAAACGATTGATAACCGGTTTGTGGTAAAGCAATGTCGGCGGTTAAGCCATGAAGATAAACGCCAAGTTTTACGGCGTATCTGGGTTCGTAACCCTGCGCTACAAAACTCGTTATAATTCCAGTTAGAGTGTCGCCGCTTCCTGCGGTGGCTAGTGCGGCGTTTCCTGTTGTATTTTCGTATATTTCGGTTTTGTTGATGATGTAGGTTGGTGCGCCTTTCATGACGATAATCACTTTGTATTTTTCGGAGAAAGCGATTGTTTTTTGAAATTTTTCAGATTCTGAATTCCATTTGCCAATCAGGCGTTCGAGTTCTTTTGGGTGTGGTGTAATGATTGTGTTTTCGGGAACTAATTCTAACCAGGAAAGGTTTTGAGATAAAATATTCAATGCATCGGCATCGAGAACCAAAGGTGTTTTATTAACTCTTAAAAATTCGAATAAAGCTTTTTGTGTTCCCAACTCCTGCCCTATTCCCGGACCAATCGCGATGGCTTGTGGCTGAATTGGAAAATGAATATTAGTGATAAAATTAGCATTTTCATCAGTGACCACCATAACTTCGGGAATTGAAATCTGGAGGATTTGATAGCCGCATTTTGGTGTAAACGTAGTTACAAGTCCGCAACCTGATTTTAGACAGGATTTTGATGCCAAAACTGCCGCTCCTATTTTGCCGTAACTTCCCGCAATAATTACAGCATGCCCCTGAAGTCCTTTATGTGTGTGAGGATTTATGGGTTTGTAGAATTTTAAAATCTCTTCTTTTGTAATTAAACGCGGATCTTTCATTTGGCTTATCTATCTATTATAATATTTTAATTATCTATGAATTTAGGTTAATTCTAACGCGGATAAAACGGATTTACTTCGTAAAAACGCGGATAAAAACGGATTTTTAATTTGCTGATGCCCGTATATTTATCTTAATTTCATTGACAATAAAAAAATTAGATGATTAAAGTTACATAAAATTTGAAGAAGAAAGTATTTCTCGTTTCGTAAAATTCCTAGCTCTGATAGAAGCGGCATCCTTTTGTTTTTTTCTTTAAAAAACAAAAGATATAGCGGATAGCAGGAAATTGCTCCTAATCATTGCGAAATTTATAATTTAGACTATCATTTTTATATATTTTTTGAATAAATTTGCGAAACAATTTTATAAAACAACACAATGAAAAATACTGCGCTTACGCACATACATGAGAGTTTGGGAGCGAAAATGCTGCCTTTTGCGGGTTATAATATGCCTATTACTTATGAGGGAATTAACGCTGAACACGAAACGGTTCGTACTGGTGTGGGCGTTTTTGACGTTTCGCATATGGGTGAATTTTTGTTGACGGGTCCAAATGCTTTGGCTTTGATTCAGAAAGTAACTTCGAATGATGCTTCGACTTTGACTATTGGCAGAGCGCAATATTCGTGTTTGCCTAACAATGAAGGCGGAATTGTGGATGATTTGATTGTGTATAAAATGAAAGAGGAAGAGTATTTACTGGTTGTAAATGCTTCGAATATTGACAAAGACTGGAACTGGATTTCATCGCACAATGATTTGGGTGTTGATATGAAAAACCTATCTGATGATTACTCTTTATTGGCGATTCAGGGACCAAAAGCGGTTGAAGCTATGCAACCTTTATCTTCTATAGATTTATCGGCAATTGCTTATTACCATTTTGAAGTGGCTGATTTTGCTGGTTTTAATGATGTAATTATCTCTGCAACTGGTTATACAGGTTCTGGCGGATTTGAGATTTACTGCAAAAATGCTGATGCTGAAGCGATCTGGAATAAAGTTTTTGAGGCTGGTGCAGCTTTTGGCATTAAACCAATTGGATTAGCGGCTCGTGATACTTTGCGTCTTGAAATGGGCTTTTGTTTGTACGGAAACGATATTAATGATGCTACTTCTCCTCTTGAAGCAGGATTGGGATGGATTACTAAGTTTACTAAAGATTTTACCAATTCTGAAGGTTTGAAAAACCAGAAAGAAGCGGGTGTTACTAAAAAATTAGTGGCTTTTGAAATGCAGGAACGTGCGGTACCAAGACATGATTATGAAATTGTTGATGCAGCTGGCGAAGTAATTGGTATTGTAACTTCTGGAACGATGTCGCCTTCTATGAATAAAGGGATTGGTTTAGGATATGTTACGGTAAACAATAGCGCTGTTGATAGCGATATTTTTATTAGAATCAGAAAAAATGATGTTCCGGCTAAAGTGGTAAAATTACCTTTCTATAAGAAATAGTTTTTTAATATAAAAATTTTAGAAATGCGTTACTTAAAAGTAGCGCATTTTTTTTTGAGACGAATTCACGAATTATTAAGCACAGGTTAAATAAAAAATCTGAGAATTCGTGGCGAAATTTTTTCATTATTTGAAAATTATCTGCTAAAAACAAATCGTTTAGATGTAAGAAATTTTAGAAAAATTGTAACTTTTTATCAAAAAATAAAGTGTAATTTTAGTCTAAACGAAGATTTTCGATTTATGAAAAAAATATTATTAGTATTACTGTTAGTTACCAATGTTCTATTTAGTCAAAATAGCGACAATACATGCGAAATACTAAACAAAATAAATGCACTTATTCAGGAAGAACATATTAGGCCGAAACTGGTAGATGATAGTTTATCGGTTTTTGTTTTTGATAATCTGATCAATGAATTAGATCCTTCTAGAAACCTGTTTTTTAAGACTGAATATGACGAATTAGCCAATAAATATCGTAGCAATCTGGATGATCTTATTCTAAGTAACCATTGTGATTTTTTGGGCGATATTACTTCTGTATATCGAAATGGTCTTTTGAGAACTAAAACTGTGCTCGAAAAAATTCAAAAGGAACCCATCGATTATACTAAAAAAGATACAATCAGGTTTTATAAAAAATCATTCCCTTTTTACCTTAAAAAAGAAGATCTTGAAAAAGTATGGTCTAAAAAAATCCGATATCAAATTCTGGATGAAATTGCCGAATCGAGTGATAATTTAGATTCTCTTAAAACTAATTTTAAGTCGATTGAATTAAAGTCTAAAAACTTAATTGTTACCAATGAAATCTGTAGGATCAATACACTTTTAGAAACCAATACGAAACAGGAAGAAAAGCTCTACAATTACTTTTGTACTTATTTTGATCCGCATACGGCTTATTTTAGTGATGACTCTAAAACGAGTTTTGTTGCTTCATTATCAAAAGAACATTTGTCACTGGGAATGACTGTTAGTCTAAACGAAAAAAACGAAATTATCATAGCTGAACTCGACCCTAATGGCCCTGCTTATCAAACGGGACAAATAAAAAAGGGTGATCAGATTGTTTCAATATCGAATCAAAAGGAATCGTTGCAGGTTTCATGTGCTTCATTAGAATCTATTTCGACGATGATTTTATCTGAATCGAACAAAAGTATTACGCTTACGCTAAAGCGAAATTCAGGAAAAAGCTTTGATGTATATATCGAGAAGCAGGTGATGAAAGATGAAGATAATTCGGTTTTTAGTTTTATAATTGGTAAAGACAGTAAAATTGGATACATTAAAATTCCAAGTTTCTACGCTGATTTAGATGGTAATAGCCGAAAAGGTTGTGCCGATGATGTAGCACGAGAAGTCATAAAACTGGAAAGAGATAATATAAAAGGTCTTGTAATTGATTTAATTGATAACGGGGGCGGATCTATGGAAGAAGCTATAAAACTGGCCGGAATGTTTATCGATTACGGTCCACTTTCAATTGTAGTTGACAATAGAGAAGGAAAATCAGTAATTAATGATCCTTACAAAGGTTTGATTTATAAAGGACCAATTGTGATTTTGGTCAACAGTAATACAGCTTCGGCAAGTGAATTCTTCTCTTCGATTTTACAAGATTATAATCGCGCATTATTACTGGGCAGTAATACGCTTGGAAAAGCTACTATGCAAACCATACTTTCGCTTGACGAAACTAAAAATACTGACTTTTTGAAAATAACAATTAACAAATTTTACAGAGTGACAGGCAAAAGCCATCAGTATATTGGCGTAAAACCCGATGTGGTTCTTCCTGAATTTTATGAAGGTGTCTACCAAAAAGAAAGTGATTTCCCGACCGCTATCAAAAATGACAGCATACAGGCTTTGCTAAAATTTAAACCTTATGTCAAACGATCACTTAGTGATAAACTGGCAAAAAACAGTACTACAAGATTGGCTGATAATTACTTCTTTAATAATATTAAAAAGATAAATCTGAAAATTGATCAACTTGTTAATACACCAAAAGCAGAGATTCCGATGACTTTGGATGCTGTTTTTAATCAGAAAAAAATCGTTAACTCACTCTGGAAAGAGATCAATACATTTAATGACGAGAATAATCCGTTAGATGTCTATAATTCAACCGTGAATCAGTTTTTGTTAGGCGCTTATCCCAATGACAAAACCATCAATCAATACCAGATTAATAATCTAAAAACAAATCCGTACCTGAATGAAGCTGTAAATGTTATTAATGAATTTAATGGAGCGAAATAGATTTTAGATTTTATCACATTTTGAAAGTCTTCTACTTTGAAAATGATATTATGGATAAAACTTGTTGACCTTATCTAAGATTAATCTTTAAAAGTTTTGCGAACTTATCGTAAATCTTAGCGATCTTAGCGGTCAAATTATTCACAAAACATAATTTAAAAAAGAATACAATTGATTTTGCTAAAAAAAGGAATAACCGTATTTTTGCATCTCAAAACTAAAAATTAGAAATGGGAAGAGCGTTCGAATTTAGAAAAGGAAGAAAAATGAAACGTTGGTCAGCAATGGCCAAAACATTTACCAGAATTGGTAAAGACATCGTTATGGCTGTTAAAGAAGGCGGTCCTAACCCTGACGCCAATTCTAGATTAAGAGCTGTAATACAAAATGCAAAAGCCGCTAACATGCCTAAGGACAATGTAGAGCGCGCGATAAAAAATGCAAGTAATAAAGATACTGCCAACTATAAAGAGATTTTGTTTGAAGGATATGCTCCTCACGGAATTGCGATTTTGATTGAAACTGCCTCTGACAACAATAATAGAACTGTAGCCAACATTCGCAGCTATTTTAATAAATGCAACGGTACAATGGGAACTCAGGGTTCTGTTGAGTTTATGTTTGACCATACTTGTAATTTTAGAATTGCAAAAGGTGATCTTGATCCTGAGGAATTAGAGTTGGAACTAATTGATTTTGGTGCCGAAGAAGTTTTTGAAGACGAAGACGGAATCTTAATCTATGCTCCTTTTGGAAGCTTTGGTGCTTTACAAAAAGAATTAGAGAACAGAGGTCTTGAGATTTTATCTTCTGGTTTTGAGCGTATTCCGCAAATCACAAAAGAACTTACTGAAGCTCAAATCGCTGACGTTGAAAAACTAATCGAAAAAATTGAAGAAGATGACGACGTTATGAACGTTTACCATACTATGCAAGAAGCATAATATTTCTCACATACGATATAGCAAAGCTCTGGATTTTTCCAGGGCTTTTTTTATTTATAAATTTTAACTTTCCAGATTCAAATAAAAAATTACATTTGCTAATCTCAGCAACAAATTAATTTAAATATAACTTTATGCAAACCTCAAAAATCACAAGATATGCTTTAATATTACTAGTAGTTCTTTTTATAGTAATCAGCGTAATTAGTTAAAAAAATGGCCTTCTGATTTTAGAAGGCTTTTTTTTTAGAATAAACTTAGTGTAAGGCAATATAAAAATAGTAACCATTTTCAGTGCAATAAAGACGTCTAATTTCTCAAGGATTTTTGTTCCCTCTCATTGTTTATATATACTCTAAATAAGCTCTGGATCGTTTAAAAAGCATATTATCTCATATATTTGCTCCGAAACAAGAAATCAAAGATATTTATGAAAAACTCTCAATATACTAAAGTTGCCGTAATAATTATGGTAGTTTTATTTGTAGTCGTTAGTGTTGTTGGATGTAGTACTCATGTACACCATAGCGGTCCTGGCAAAATTCCACCTGGACAAGCTAAAAAAATGTCCGGAAGCAAAAGTGCAAAAGCATATGCTCCGGGACAACAGAAAAAGAAATAATAAAAAACGCCTTCTCTAAATCAGAAGGCGTTTTTTTATTTGCAAAAACTTAAATCACGTTCTAATACAAAATGCAATTAGAAATCCGATTTAAGATTTGATTTATATTGTAATTTACTTTTTAGAAGGATTATTTGTCACTTTAATCAAATATGTTCCTTCCGGTAAATCTCCAATATTAGAAGCATTACTTCCGGCTATTTTTTTTCCTTGCGAGAAAACCTCAACAGTTTTAGAACCAGTATTTGCTTCAGTGGTACTTGCCGAAGCAGACGGTAACGATTTTGCAGCAACTACAGCTTTTGCAGGACTAGCTTTTTTTATTGCATTAGAAGACTGAGCATTTTCCGTTACAGCTGTAGTAGTTGGTTTCGAACTATTATAAGATTCCATAACTTGCTCATCTGTCATTGCAACGCTGTATATTTTAAGATCATCGACATCAGCATTAATCCCAACCGTACCATTTAACGCACCTAATCTCAAAATATATCCTTTTGTTAAGCGCGAAACTCCTTCAACCGATTTTAATAATTCTCCGTTACGGTATATTTTTGATTTACTACCATCATAAGTCACACTATATTGATACCAAACGTCTTTTGCAAGAGGAACTGAAACTATAGTATTATTTGTATCTCCCCATCCCACAAGACTTAAATCTGAATTTCCTGATGATGCCGCCTGTTGTAATAAACCAAAATACTGAGTATTTACTGCGCTGCCATAGCCAAAAATATAATTTACCGAAGCAATAGTATTAAATTTTATCCAAATAGATATTGATCTCGGTTTGTTGTCTTGAGGAAGATCTCCTACTACACCCTGCAACGCTTTGTTAGTGAGGCGCTGTGCTCCTTTTGCGACTCCCATTCTGTCATTTACAAAATTAGGAGCACCTAAAAATGAGATTGTATTATCGGTATTGTTCAAGTTTCCATTGAAATTGAATTCCTGAACCGGATTTTGGGCATTCGTATTTAAAAAACTTACAAACAGTAATGTCAGTAATAATTTTTTCATATGTAACAGATTTTAGGGGATTTTAAAAAGTGTTCTTACAAACACCAAATTATAATATAATGCACAAACTAAATGAAAACTACATAGCAATCAATTAATAAAAATTAGTAATTAAATTCATTTAAAAATTCAACTGTAGTTTCATATTTTTTGTTAAAACTATAAATTTTATTCAAAGTTACCAAACTACTATTGAGTATAAGTACGATATTCTTATTTTAATTAATAAAAATCAAAACTAAATGACATTGTTATTACCATTTGTAAAAACATCTTTACAAATTTTTTTTTTACATCAAAGAAATAATTAAAAGGCCACCTAAAGCAAAACTTACAAGGCCTTTACTATCTAAAAAAAATAAACTGAGACTAAATAAAAAACAAGTAATATTCACTAAAAAATAAAATGTTCTTTTTAATTTGAAGTTATCTTTTTTGAAGTTGCGTTTGTTATTTTCAACAAATAGGTTCCTTCAGGAAGATTACTTATACTGATTGTATTATTATCGTTTCCATAAATCTTCTCTCCTTGCGAGAACACTTCAACATTTTTCGTGACATCATTAAGATCCGCCGGTGCAATAATTGTTGGAGAAGTAGGCTTTGTACCAGTTTTTGATTTAACCGCGGCCTTTTTTATTGTTTTTGCAGTAGTTGCCGGTTCAACAGCAGCTATTCTAACAGGTTTAGAGCTATTGTACAATGCCACAACCTGCTCGGCAGTCAAAGCCACATCATAGATTTTTAAGTCGTCTATATCAGCATTAATACCCACTGTTGTATTTATTTCCCCAAGTCTAAAAATATTCCCTTTTGTAGCACGTGTAATTCCATCTACAGATTTTAATAATTCTCCGTTACGGTATATTTTAGAAACTTTTCCCTCGTAAGTTATCGTATAATTGTACCAGGTATCTTTTGCAATCGGAGTAGAAACAATTACATCATTAGAAGCTCCCCAACCAGCCAAACTTAAATCTGAGTTAGCAGAAGTGGTTGCCTGCTGTAATAAGCCACAGTATTGTGCATTATAAGCTGTACCATAACCCCAAATATAATTTGCAGAAGCAATATCATTTAATTTTACCCATATACTAACTGATCTTGGACTATTGCCCTGAGGAAGATCATCCACAACGGCTTCCATAGCTTTATTAGTTAATCGTTGCGCTCCTTTTACCAATCCGGCTCTGTCTGTAACAAAATTGTTTGCTCCAATAAAAGAAGTGGTATTAGCTGTATTATTTAAAGTCCCATTGAAATTAAACTCCTGAATTGGATTTTGAGCATTAACATTCAAATAACTTACAAACATTAAAGTGAGTAGTAATTTTTTCATAATAGTAGATTTAGGGATTAAAAAACATTGTGTCTTTTAACACTGCTAAACTATATTATTATGCATTCGACCTGAAATTTATTCGACAACGAACCTAAATAATCGTTTAAATAACAAAAATAGAGGATTTCAAAATCTTAAGTTTATTATTATACTAATAGTCATTTTATAAAAATGATAAATTAAAATCATTTAAAAATATAATTTCTTACGTATAAATACGGTATTCGCAAATAAAATTAAAACATTAACACTTGATAATAACGTGATTAATACTAAAATTAGCAGAGCAATCAAAAACTCTTTAGAAAGCACAAAAAAAGCTCCATTCGATTTTACGAATGGAGCTTTATATTTAAAAAAGCAGTTGAACTACTTGACAAATTCAATTTTTTGAACTTCTTCTTCATTGACACTGTCAAAGAATCCTTGTTCGTTCATCCAGTCATCGCTAAATACTTTACTCATATAGCGAGAACCGTGATCAGGGAAAATAGCGATAATATTACTGTCTTTAGTAAATTCACCTTCCTCTGCGTATTGTTTAATGGCCTGCATTACTGCTCCTGAAGTATATCCAACAAATAATCCTTCTTTTCTGGTGATCTCTCTGGCAGAGTGAGCACTTTCCTCATCAGTTACTTTAATAAACTTGTCGATGATGTCGAAATCTGTAGCAGATGGAATCAGGTTTTTACCTAAACCTTCTATACGATACGGATAAATTTCTTTGTTATCGAATTCTCTTGTTTCGTGGTATTTCTTTAAAACTGACCCAAAAGCATCTACACCTAGAATTCTAATATTTGGGTTTTGCTCTTTTAGGAATTTTGCAGTTCCGGAAATAGTTCCTCCGGTTCCGCTACAAGCTACAAGATGTGTAATTTGTCCTTTTGTCTGTTCCCAAATTTCAGGACCGGTAGTGTTATAGTGGGCATCAATATTCAATTGATTAAAATACTGATTGATGTAAACTGAGCCTTTTGTTTCTTCGTGCAAACGTTTGGCTACGTTGTAGTAAGATCTCTCATCATCTGCCGAAACGTGTGCGGGACAAACATAAACCTTTGCTCCTAAACTTCTCAGCATGTCAATTTTATCTTTCGATGATTTTGAGCTTACTGCTAAAATACAATTATACCCTTTTATAATACTCACCATTGCCAAACTAAAGCCCGTATTACCTGATGTCGTCTCAATGATCGTATCACCTGGCGTTAGGATTCCTTTTTTCTCAGCTTCTTCAATAATATATAACGCTATTCTATCTTTTGAGGAATGTCCTGGATTAAAAGCTTCTACCTTTGCGTAGAAATTACCTTCTAACTCTTCGGTAATTTTATTTAGCTTAATAAGTGGGGTATTACCTATTAACTCTAAAACATTATTATAAGCGTTTATTTCTTCTTTCATAAAAAAATAGTTAATCGAAGGTATTTTTAAATACCCTTGATAGGTTGCAAATTTAACAAAAAATTTCTAATTAGCTTTTAATTTTTTCTAAATCTAATAAAAAACTAAATTCCTTTGCTAAGTCTCTTAAAGCTTCAAAACGTCCAGAAGCTCCACCATGTCCTGCATCCATATTGGTATCTAAAAATAAAAGGTTATTATTTGTTTTTAGATTCCTCAATTTAGCCACCCATTTAGCTGGCTCCCAATACTGTACCTGCGAATCATGCAATCCGGTAGAAACATACATGTTGGGATAGTTTTGTGCTTTTACATTATCATACGGTGAGTAAGATAACATATAATCGTAATATTTTTTATTGTTTGGGTTTCCCCATTCGTCGTATTCTCCTGTTGTTAATGGGATACTGTCGTCTAACATTGTTGTAATAACGTCAACAAAAGGCACCTGAGCAATCACCCCGTTATATAATTCCGGAGCTTCATTTATGATTACGCCCATCAAAAGTCCTCCTGCAGATCCTCCTTCAGCATATAAATGTTCAGGAGATGTAAAATTTTCGTTAATTACAAATTTAGAGCAATCAATGAAATCTGTAAAGGTATTTTTCTTTTTTAACAGTTTTCCGTCTTCATACCATTGTCTTCCTAAATCTTCTCCGCCTCTAATATGTGCTATGGCATATACAAAACCACGGTCTAATAACGAAAGTCGCGTCGATGAGAAATAAGTATCCATTGTAATTCCGTAGGATCCGTATGCATAGAGCAATAACGGATTTTTACCATTTTTTTGTAATCCTTTACGATAAATCATCGAAATTGGCACCTTTACACCATCTCTGGCAGTTGCCCAAATACGCTCTTCAATATAATTTTCTTTATCAAATTTTCCGCCTAAAACCTGTTGCTCTTTTAAGATTTCTTTGGTTTTAGTTTTCATATTAAAATCAATCACAGACGAAGGCGTTGCCAGCGATTGATAACTGTAACGTAAAACATCTGTATCAAAATCGATATTGGTTGTCGTGTAAGCGTTATACGTTTCACTGCCAAAAGGAAGATAATAATCTTCATCGTCGTTCCACGGCATGATGCGAATATGATTCAAACCGTTTGAGCGTTCTTCTACGACCAGATAATTTTTAAAAATTTCGATATCTTCTAGCAAAACATCTTCTCGATGCGGAATAACGTCTGTCCAGTTTCTCTTTCCTGTCTTATTTTCAGGCGTTTTCATCAACTTAAAGTTGGTAGCCTTGTCTTTATTCGTTAAAATGTAAAAAGAATCCTCAAAATGCGAAATACTGTATTCTAAACCACGAACACGAGGCTGGAACACAACAAATTCTCCATCAGGAGTATCTGAATTCAAAATTCTGTATTCAGTCGTCAAAGTGCTTACTGAGCCTATTACAATATATTTTCTTGATTTTTCTTTGCTTACAGAAACATTAAAAGTATCATCAGTTTCATTAAAAACTAAAACATCTGTAGTAGATACTGTGTTTAATTTATGTCTAAAAACCTTATCCGCTCTTAAAGTCACCTCATCTTGTTTGGTATAGAAAATAGTATTATTATCATTTGCCCAAACAGATCCTCCGGTTGCATTTTCGATTTTATCTGATAAAATTTCGCCTGTTTCTAAGTTTTTGATCTGAATCGTGTAGATTCTTCTTCCCACAATATCAACTCCAAAACTGGCAAATTTGTTATTGGGACTCACACTTAAACCTCCCAGTTTAAAATAAGCATGTCCTTTTGCTAGTTCATTGCAATTGAATAAGATTTCTTCATCTGCCGAAAGGCTTCCCTTTTTTCTTGAAAATATTGGATAATCCTGACCTGTTTCGAAACGAGTGATATAATAGTAACCATTATAAAAATAAGGAACTGATGAATCATCTTCTTTTATTCTGCCTTTCATCTCTTCATACAAATTTTCCTGAAGCTCTTTTGTATGCGAGGTCATTTTCTGGTAATATGAATTTTCCTGATTCAGATAATCAATAACTTCGGAATTTTCGCGGTCATTTAACCAAAAATAATTATCAATTCGTGTTTCTTTATGTTTTTTTAATGGTTTTGGAATTTCTTTGGCTTGCGGAGCCATTATATCGTTTTGCATTGATTAAGCATTAGTTTTTAAATACGAAGGAGCAAAAATACTACAAAGACAATAGAACCAAATTAATTTTTTCATAAAATATTCTATTGATATGATAAAGCAATATACTAATTTTGTATGAAACAATTTAAAAAATCAACAAAAATGGATTTAATGGGAATGATGGGTAAACTTAAAGAAACCCAACAAAAAATTGAAGATACTAAGAAGCGTTTAGATACTGTTTTGATTGATGAACAAAGCGCTGACGGATTACTAAAGGTAACATTAACTGCAAATAGAAAAGTAAAATCGATCTCTATTGATGATTCTTTGCTTGAAGATAAAGAACAATTAGAGGATTACTTGGTAGTAACGCTAAATAAGGCAATTGAAAGAGCTACAAGCGTTAACGAACAAGAACTTGATGCTGTTGCAAAAATGGATATGCCAATGATTCCAGGAATGGATAATTTATTCAAATAAGAGATTTTTTTACTTCTTTTTAAATAAAATCCGATTCATTTTTAACTAAATGAATCGGATTTTTTTATGCCTTTCTCCTACTCTTTTTTCTTTTAAAATTTCTTTGTTGCAATCGAAATAGTTCTGCCTTTACGTTTTTTTACCACTATAAATTTACTTGCTTTTTCTTTTTTTAAAGATTGTAAACTTCCTCTTTCTACACTTCTTTTTAGCTCGTTTTTTAAGCATAAAATAATGACTTTCAACAGAAAACGTTTGCGTAGATTTTTTTTTAGACTGACAAATATCAGCTTTATTCTCTTGATATGTCTTGATATTTGATACAGATAAAAAGCTAAAACCAACAGGATTTTATTTTTATCAGAAGTAAAACCGTATCAATATTTTTTCTTTAGTAAGCGAATATTTGTAAGGATAAGTCAAATCAAAAACAATAAAAACAACATAAAAGATAGAATAAGAAATTAGTTACAAAATAAATTTTCAGAGTTAATTATACATCAGACTCAAAAAATACTTTTGTCCGTAAAATAACTAGTTATCACAATCTATAAAACTGCATTAAAAGTGAATATTAACTATAACACAAATTATTATGAATGAGAAAACTTTAAGTCCAAATGGAACCGAAAACAAAACAGCAGAAAAACAAAGTGCTGGATTAGTAAAAGATGCCGTAAAGGAAACTCTAAAAGTTGATGCTATTGCTCATGTCGAAGAACTTGCCAAAAAAGGAGCAATTGCTCTGGAACAATTCCTGGACCTTAATCAGGAGCAAGTTGATTATATTGTGGCCAAAGCCTCTGTTGCTGCCGTAGACAAACACGGCGAACTTGCTTTGCATGCTGTTGAAGAAACAGGCCGTGGTATTTTTGAAGACAAAGCAACCAAAAATATGTTTGCTGCTGAAAATGTAACCAATAGCTTAAAAAATTTAAAAACCGTAGGTATTATAGGAGAAGATCAATTATCCGGAATTGTAGAAATTGCAGAACCAGTGGGAGTAATTTGTGGTGTAACACCAACAACAAACCCTACTTCTACTACTGTTTTCAAGGCTTTAATCGCCCTTAAAACCCGTAATCCAATTATATTTGGTTTCCATCCTTCGGCTCAACAATGTTCTAAAGCTGCTGCAATTGTAGTTCGTGATGCTGCAGTTGCTGCAGGAGCTCCGGAAAATTGTATTCAATGGATCGAATATCCATCGGTAGAGGCAACAAATGCTTTGATGAATCACCCTACAATTGCAACCATTCTGGCTACCGGAGGAAACGCAATGGTTCGTGCCGCTTATTCTTGTGGTAAACCTGCACTGGGTGTTGGTGCCGGAAACGTTCCTGCTTATATCGAAAAAACCGCCAATATAAAACAAGCTGTTTATGACATTGTACTTTCAAAATCATTTGACTGGGGAATGATTTGCGCCTCTGAACAAGCTGCTATTATCGATAAAGAAATCTATGAAGAAACAAAAGCAGCTTTTAAACATCATCATGTTTATTTTGCTAATGAAAAAGAAAAAGCAAAACTAGAAGAATTAATGTTTGGAGTTACTGCAAAAGGTGTAAACTGCGGTGGCGCAAAATTAAATCCAAATATTGTTGGAAAATCTCCGCAATGGATTGCACAACAAGCTGGTTTCTCGGTACCTGAAAATATTGTAATTATTGCAGCAGAAGTAACAGAAGTTGGCGTAAACGAACCTTTGACCAGAGAAAAACTTTCTCCTGTACTGGCAATTCTAAAATCAAATTCAACTGCTGAAGGTATAAAATTATCTGAACAAATGGTCGAATTTGACGGATTAGGACACTCAGCAGCCATTCATACAAAAGATGAAAAAATAGCCAAAGAATTTGGAGTGGCAGTAAAAGCCATTCGTGTAATCTGGAACTCTCCTTCGACTTTTGGAGGTATCGGAGACGTTTACAATTCATTTATTCCATCTCTTACCCTTGGATGCGGATCTTATGGAAAAAACTCTGTTTCAGGAAATGTTGGAGCAATAAATTTAATCAATATCAAGCGAATTGGTAGAAGAAACAATAATATGCAGTGGTTCAAAGTCCCTTCAAAAATCTATTTCGAGCCTAACTCGATTCAATATTTAAAATCAATGCAATCTCTTGACAAAGTTATGATCGTAACTGACTTGAGTATGCTAAAACTTGGTTTTGTTCAAAAAATTATAGACGTATTAAATCGTCGTGCCAACAAAGTCGATATTAGAATTTTCTCTAATGTAGAACCGGATCCAAGCATTGAAACTGCCAGAGCAGGTGCCGAAACAATGTGTGAGTTCCAGCCGGATAGTATTATTGCATTAGGAGGAGGATCTGTTATGGATGCTGCCAAAGTTATGTGGCTACTGTACGAACAACCTCAGGTTTCGTTTGATGACGTCAAACAAAAATTCCTGGATATTCGTAAACGTGCGGTAAAAATTCCAACTTTAGGAACAAAAGCAAAAATGATTTGTATACCAACGACCTCAGGAACTGGTTCAGAAGTAACTCCTTTTGCCGTAATTTCAGATCATTCTGTCAATAAAAAATATCCTTTGGCAGATTATGCTTTTACGCCTACTGTTGCTATTATTGACTCTGAGTTAACGAAAACTGTTCCTCCGTCAGTTATTGCAGATACCGGAATGGATGTACTTACGCATGCAACAGAAGCATACGTTTCTATTGTAGCGAATGATTACACAGACGGACTTGCGCTGCAAGCTATTAAAATGGTATTTCAATATCTGGAGAGAACCTACCTTGACGGTAAAAATGATGACGAGGCACGCGATAAAATGCACAATGCATCAACAATTGCAGGTATGGCTTTTGCCAATGCAATGCTAGGAATTTCTCACTCTATGGCCCACAAAATTGGAGGAATGTTCCATACGCCGCACGGTCGTACAAATGCCATTTTATTGCCTTATGTTATTAAATACAATGGCGAAGTTCCCGGAAAACTTTCGGTATGGCCTAAATACTCTACTTATAAAGCAGATCAAAAGTATTTCGAAATTTGCCAGGTGTTAGGTCTTCCTGCAAAAGGACCAAAAGACGGTCCACAGGTTTATGCTCAGGCCTGTTACGAATTGGGTAAAAAAGTAGGAATAAAAATGAGTTTTAAAGAACAAGGTCTTGATGAAAAAGAATGGCTTGCAAAACTGAATATACTTGCCATGAATGCTTTTGAAGATCAATGTACTCCGGCAAACCCTCGTTTACCTTTAGTAAAAGATATGGAAGAAATTATGCGTAAAGCATATTACGGAGAAAAAATCTAAATATAAATTGAGATAAAAACTTAAAAACCGCCTTTAAATTAAGGGCGGTTTTTTTTATTTTTTTAAAATAGGAATTAAAACTTCTGAAGCGTTTCAATTACATAAGTATGCATTACTTCTTTATAATCTAAATGAGTTACAACCCTTAGTTTATTGTGCCCCATTGAGCTTATCAAAATATTTTTTTGTTTCAATTTTTCAATCAAAAGCTGATCACTATAGCCCTCTGCTAATGAAAAAATCAAAATATTAGTTTCTACAGGTTCAATATGAGATACCCAGGGTTTCGTACTTAAAATTGCCGCGATCTCTTTTGCACGTCGATGATCTTCTGCCAATCTTTCGATATTATTGGCCAAAGCATATAAACCGGCTGCAGCTAAATAACCTACCTGACGCATTCCTCCTCCCAATATCTTTCTGATTCTCAACGCTCTGTGAATATCAGCTTTACTACCTAACAAAATAGAGCCTATTGGAGCTCCCAATCCTTTTGATAAGCAAACCGAGATAGTATCGAAAATAGCACCAAAATCTTTCGGATTTTGTCTTTTAGCTACCAGTGCATTCCAAATTCTGGCTCCATCCAAATGGAATTTTAAATTATTGGCATCGCAAACTTTTTTTATTTCTCTTAGATCTTCTAACTCATAACAAGCTCCGCCTCCTTTATTGGTTGTGTTTTCTACACAAACCAAACTCGTTAACGGACTATGATAAAACTCCGGATCGTTAATGGCTGCTGCTACCTGATTTGCGGTAATCATCCCTCGATTTCCATCTAATAAACAACAAGAAACGCCACTATTAAACGAAACTCCTCCACCTTCATAATTATAAACGTGTGCAAATTTATCTGCAATTAATTGCTCTCCGGGTTGTGTATGTAATTTTATAGCGGTTTGGTTGGCCATGGTTCCTGACGGAAAAAATAGTCCTGCCTCCATACCAAAAAACTCAGCGACTCTGGTTTCCAACTCAATAACTGTAGGATCTTGCCTGTATACATCGTCGCCAACATGAGCGTTAAACATATACTGCAACATTTCGTTTGTAGGTTTGGTAATAGTATCGCTAATTAAATTTATCTCCATATTCTAAAAAGTATATCTTTTTTGTAAAGCAAAATTACGTATTACTGATAGTTATTCTTGGCAAGTTTTGCTAAAATTTAACTTGTAAATACAATTAAACCAAATTAACGCAATATTTACAAAAATCATATAAAACTACCATTAATATTCTAAAATTGATTTATAATTTTAATAACCAATTTGTTAGACAAAAAATACGCAGCTGATATGCAATACAGAGCAAATAAATAACTATTTGATAATCAGACAAATATTCAAGCGTAAAAATAACATAAAAAAAGTGCACAATTTTTACTGGCGACGAGCCATCCTTAAATATTTTTCTCTTTTTTATCTTAACTAAATAATTCCTGAAAGCAAATTATATTTAGGCAACGTATTTAAACAGACAGACTTTTTAGAGACTATTTTATATGTTAAAATTAATGCTATAATCTAAAAACTATATCTTATTTTTGTACAATAAAAATTACGTATTGATTTAAAATTTATTTTTTATAGATCCATTTTATCAACCACGTAAAATTCAAAAAACAATTAAAACTACTATTAATTTATGACAACTACCGAACAAATAAAAGGTATTGTGGAGCGCCTTGGTGCGTTGAGGAGGTATCTTTGACGTTGATGCCAAACTAATTGAAATTGCCAACGAAGAAGAAAAAACCTTCGCACCCGACTTTTGGAACAATGCAAAAGAAGCCGAAGTCATTGTAAAAAACCTTCGAAACAAGAAAAAATGGATCGAAGATTACAACAAAGCCATCGAACTTACAGATGAATTACAACTTGCCTATGATTTTTATAAAGAGGGGGAACTTTCTGCAGAAGAATTAGACGAGCATTATAATACAACGCAAGCTCATATCGAAAACATCGAGTTCAAAAATATGCTTTCTGACGAAGGTGATAGTTTAAGTGCCGTTGTACAAATTACTGCCGGAGCCGGCGGGACCGAAAGTTGTGATTGGGCAGGAATGCTAATGCGTATGTATATGATGTGGGGAGAAAGCTATGGCTTTAAAATAAAAGAACTAAACTTTCAGGCTGGCGAGGTTGCGGGAATTAAAACCGTTACGCTGGAATTTGAGGGCGATTATTCTTTTGGATATTTAAAAGGAGAAAACGGTGTACATCGTTTGGTTCGAATCTCTCCTTTTGATAGCAATGCCAAACGCCATACTTCATTTGCATCTGTATATGTTTATCCGCTTGTTGATGACAGTATCGAAATCGACATTAATCCTGCCGATATTGAAATTACAACTTCCCGATCCAGTGGTGCAGGAGGACAAAATGTGAATAAGGTTGAAACCAAAGTACAATTGGTACACAAACCAACCGGAATCCAGATTCAATGTTCTGAAACACGATCTCAGCAAGACAACAGACAACGTGCCATGCAAATGTTGCGTTCGCAATTGTATGAAATCGAATTGAAAAAACAGCAGGCACAACGCGCTGATATCGAAGCCGGAAAAATGAAAATCGAATGGGGTTCGCAAATACGTAATTATGTAATGCAGCCTTACAAGTTAGTAAAAGATGTTCGTACAGGTTATGAAACCAGCGATGTAGATGGCGTTATGAACGGAAATATTGATCCTTTCCTAAAAGCATTTTTAATGATGATGGGGCAAAGAGAGGAAGAATAAATGAATAAATATATCAAAGGTTGTTTAGTAATTATAGGTACTTTTATTACTCTGGTAGCAATAATAATTGGTTGGTTCTTTTGGTCATCAGATCACCGAAGAAAACAAGCCGAAATTGATTCAATTGAATTCTCAAAAGAATGCGATACAGTCAAACTTATTACTGAACAACCTGAGATTCAGTTTGCAAAATTCAAAAAGAATGAAATTAATATTCTTAAGTTTCAGATACTAAGACAAGGAAAATTTATTCAGGACACATTGATTAAAAATGGGTTCAATAAAAGAACCAGTTATGATGAATATAAATCTATTACTATTCCTTACAAAGCATTTTTAAAAACTGATACCATTGTAGTTACCACACAAAACAAATTGCATTATTATATCTCAGGCTATCATCATTATGCTTACTTACATTACGGAATGACCGGATATGTTGGAAGTAATGACTGTAGATTTTCTGACAATCCTACAATTAATAATGAAGTTTTTTTACGACCTGTACTTTTTAGGGAAAACGGATGGATTAACCCTGAAATATCCAAGCATATTCATAAAATTAGCGTATCTGATAGCATAGCATATTATGGTTTTACAAAAAAATGCAAAATAAAAATAGAAGATGCGGAGCGTATCCTGAAAGAAAAAAGAAAAGATCAGGTTTTTAGATCTACAACAACTAATGGGATTGAGGTTGGTCCAAAAAATAGTTACTACGTATTTGGCGAAGAAACAGAATCAGGAACACTTCCTGATGATCTTGTTCCCAGAAATCTTAAACATTATGTAGTTAAAATAAATTGCGAAACTGGAGAATATAAACGATATGAGAATTATCCATTTGATAATTAATTGCTTACTTTTATAAGTAATGGTATTTATTCTTATTAGTTTTTAACTATCTGAAATAGTAACTTTATTAAATCTTTTTAATTTAAAACAACAATTATGATTAAGTGGGCAGATATAATTCGTTTTACGAACAAAGGAAATCCAACTCCTGATAAAAGAGTGGAAAAAACACCTGAAGAATGGAAACAGATTTTAACTACTGAAGAATTTCAGGTAACAAGACTAAAAGGTACCGAAAGGTCTTTTAGTTCTGAACTTTGCAGTTTATTCGATCCGGGAATTTATGAATGCAAATGTTGTGGCACTTTACTTTTTGACGCAAGCGAGAAGTTTGAATCAGGAACGGGCTGGCCGTCTTTTACACAACCGCTAAAAGAAAATGCTATAGCTTATCATGCAGACAAATCATACGGAATGATTCGCGTTGAGGTAGTTTGCAATACCTGCGACGCTCATTTAGGACACGTTTTTCCTGATGGTCCTGAACCTAGCGGCCTGCGTTATTGTATTAATGCTATTTCCCTTTCTAAAATAAAAGAATAAAAAATCTAAAAAAGCGATTCCTTATAATTTAAAGTGAATCGCTTTTTTATTATAATTCATTTTTAAATGAGAATAAAATTTAAAAAAAGCTTTCAATTTAACTCCCGAAGAAAATACATTCCAAATTAACCTTAGGATTTAACTTACCAATTTTACAATTTTTTAAAATTAAATTGCAAACAAATTCAAAAAAAAATCAAAAAAGTAACGTTTCATTTCTATTATTTGCTTTAAATAACTACTACAAATCAGCAAAAAACCCATCTTCAAATCAAACCTAGAGAAACTTACAAAATAACATGACCCTTTAATGAGCGATTAAAACGGCTATTTACTATCCAAAACAATTAAAATCAATTGATTTAAAACAAGATAAGTGTACATCAATTCATCGGATGGTTACGATTTACAAGCATTTATATTGACCACTTAAAACCTACAAAATCCATAAATTAAAAACCGGTTTTACATTCGAAAATTCGAAAACAATCAAAAAATTAATAGAATTACTGTTAAAATTGTAATATTTAAACTATTATTTAAAATACTATTTAAAAAAGTTCAAAATAAGATTAGGTAATTTAAATCTAATTGATTTTATTTGGTGCGAAATAACCCCTAAAACAATTAAATTCATTCGATGAAATCCTATTCAATTCAAGAAATTAATGAAGTTATTAATGGCGTAATTTACGGCACGACTTCGCAAACCATTACAGCAACAGAACAATTAGAAAAAGCCACCACTTCTGAAATTTCTTTTATAGGAAATAAAAAATATGAAAAATTCTGGGAAGCTTCAAAAGCTTCAATTGCAGTTGTTAACGAAGACATTTCAATTGAACCTGGAGATAATCGTGCTTTTATTAAAGTAAAAAATGCTGATTTGGCTATGTCTCAAATTCTAGCACTTTTTGCTCCGCCTACCCCAATATTTCGCAATAATATCCATAAGTCAGCAAATGTTGATGAAACAGCTGTTATTGGAGAAGGTGCCAGAATTGGTGCAGGTTGTTATATTGGCCCTAAAGTTGAAATTGGTGCAAACACAACTATTTATCCAAATGTTACTATTCTAGACGAATGTACTATTGGTAAAAACACTATTATTTGGTCAGGAGCCGTAGTTCGTGAACGTTGTCATATTGGTAATGATTGTATCATTCACCCAAATGCTACAATTGGCGCTGATGGCTTCGGATTTCGTCCTTGCAGCGAAAAAGGCTTAGTTAAAATTCCACAAATCGGAAATGTAATTATCGGTAACGGAGTTGAAATTGGAGCAAATACCTGTGTCGATCGTGGAAAATTTAGTTCTACAGTTCTTGGCGACGGATGCAAAATCGATAATTTAGTTCAAATTGGACATAATAGTAAATTAGGTAAATTTTGTATTATGGCCGGAAATAGCGGTTTAGCCGGTTCTGTGACATTAGGAAACGGTGTAATTATTGGCGGAAGCGCTTCTATAAAAGATCATACAACTATTGGAGACGGTGCTATTGTTGGTGCAGGTTCTGGTGTTGTTGGTGATATTCCTGCCGGAAAAACAATGTTGGGATATCCTGCTGTCGAAGCTCGCGATGCATTAAAACAATGGGCTATTTTGAAAAGAATGGTTTGCGATTCAAAAAAATAAAACTCATTATTACATCAATATAAAATAAAAACAGAAGTTCGCTTCTGTTTTTTTTATGCTGTAAAGTAAAATCTAATCAAGTACAACAAATTTAAATTCGTCTGTTACTTCTTGCGGAAAGCATAAAAAAACGAACAGATGACCAATTAATATTTTCACTTCAGCAAAACATTTTATTATGCGGGTTTCAATTGATTTTGTAAATTAGCCAACACTATTTTGTAAAAACCACAATATATCATGGATTTAAACTTCAATAAAAACGAAGATCACAATAAACTATTACTTTCTGACTTAAAACAAAGATTTGCGAAGGTAAAACTGGGTGGAGGCGAAAAACGTATCGAAAAATTACACGCCGAAGGAAAAATGACAGCCCGCGAACGCATCGCTTATCTATTAGACGAAGGATCAAAGAATATTGAAATTGGAGGATTTGTTGGAGACGGAATGTATGCAGAACATGGTGGTTGCCCTTCCGGAGGAGTTGTTATCAAAATAGGCTACATACGAGGCAAACAATGTATTGTAGTTGCCAATGATGCTACTGTAAAAGCCGGTGCCTGGTTCCCTATTACCGGAAAGAAAAATCTTCGTGCGCAGGAAATTGCCATGGAAAACAGATTGCCTATTATTTATTTGGTCGACAGTGCTGGGGTTTACTTGCCTCTTCAGGATGAAATTTTTCCCGATAAAGAACATTTTGGCCGAATCTTTAGAAACAATGCCCAAATGAGCAGTATGGGCATTACCCAAATTGCTGCGGTTATGGGTAGCTGTGTTGCCGGAGGTGCTTACTTGCCTATTATGAGCGACGAAGCCTTAATTGTCGATAAAACCGGAAGCATTTTTCTTGCCGGAAGTTATTTGGTAAAAGCTGCCATTGGAGAAACGATTGATAACGAAACTTTAGGTGGCGCGACAACACATTGCGAGATTTCGGGTGTGACTGATTATAAGGCTAAAGACGATAAAGACGCATTAGATAAAATAAAAAATATAGTAGATAAAATAGGCGACTATGATAAAGCGGGCTACAACCGAATCAAATCTGAAAAACCTGCCTTAGAGCCTAAAGACATTTACGGAATTTTACCAAAAGCGAGAAACGAACAATACGATATGATGGAAATCATCAATCGTTTGGTTGATAATTCAGAGTTTGAAGCTTATAAAGACGGTTATGGTCAAACCATTATTACAGGTTATGCCAGAATCGATGGCTGGGCGGTAGGAATTGTTGCCAATCAACGAAAAGTGGTTAAAACCAAAAAAGGCGAAATGCAGTTTGGCGGAGTTATTTATTCTGATAGTGCCGATAAAGCCACACGATTTATTGCTAATTGTAATCAGAAAAAAATTCCGTTAGTATTTGTACAGGATGTTACCGGTTTCATGGTGGGATCAAAATCTGAACATGGCGGCATCATAAAAGACGGTGCTAAAATGGTAAATGCCGTTAGTAATTCGGTAGTACCTAAATTTACTGTAATTGTTGGTAACTCATACGGAGCAGGAAATTATGCTATGTGCGGAAAAGCCTATGATCCAAGATTAATTTTTGCATGGCCAAGTGCTGAACTTGCCGTTATGGGAGGAACTCAGGCTGCAAAAGTTTTAGCCCAAATTGAAGCTTCTTCGCTTAAAGCAAAAGGAGAAATCGTAGACGAAGCCAAAGAAGCAGAATTATTTAATAAAATTAAAGCAAGATACGATGAACAAACTTCTCCATATTATGCTGCTTCAAGATTATGGACAGATGCCATCATTGATCCTTTAGATACACGTACCTGGATTTCTATGGGAATTGAGGCAGCCAACCATGCTCCTATTCAAAAACAATTTAATTTAGGTGTTATTCAGGTTTAAAAATTCCTGATTCCCACAACAAGTTAAAAAAATACAAAAATCTCAATTTCAGACACTTAAAATTAAATATATCATTAAAAAGTAGTAACTTTAGATGTAATTTTTAATCACGTAGTATCATGGAAAATGTAAAAAGTTTAAATAAGTGGGCAAATGCGCACACTTATTTACCGGTTGATTTAGTACGTATTGTTTTGGGGGTATTTTTATTTATGAAAGGAGTTTCTTTCATAACCAATATTCAATATTTACATGATTTAATTTCTCCAATTGATCAATTTGGCGGCGGAATGTTTCTATTGCATTATATTGCACCAGCTCATATGATTGGTGGTATTATGATCTTTTTCGGACTGCTTACCCGCTGGGCAATCGCAGCTCAATTACCAATATTATTTGGGGCAATTCTCATCAATTTTATGGGACATATGCATTCTGAAAGCTTAATTTTGGCCATCGTCGTTTTATTAGTTTGTATTTTCTTCCTGTTTTACGGCAGCGGAAAACATTCGGCTGATTACTATTTCAAAATGCAACAGTAATTTTATTTTTTATCCTCAACTACTTCAAAATTTTGAGGATAACATAATAACACTACTTTTAAAGTTAATTAATTCTTTAAAATTTCTTTAATTGTATTTTATGAGTTAAATTCGCCACCATGAATTGGATTCGTAAAACTGTTATTTTTATATCACTTCTGATAATTGCTTTTTTTGCTGTCCAGGCAAACGAATCTTCTATTGAAATAACTGAAAGTCAAAAAACGGATACCAATTTCTCAATAGATCACGCCGATTCATTGGCTTTTATTCAACCGCAAACCACTTATCAGTTTTCTGCAAATATAAAATCAAGCTCATCTGGTTTAATCAAATGGTTTGATTCTTTAATGATGGTGATTCCACAGCACAAAGCCGTTCAATCAACATCAAACTTTGCCAATCAATTTGCAACTCAGAGCAAAAAAGTCCTTTTGATGCTCTATCCTTTCCATTTTTTCTGGTAGACATTTTATGAAATTTTAATTAAGGAAAAACTTTTCCTGATAAAGTGAGCCGTTTTCTATCATGAAAGCTGTTTCATATTTTATAATAATTTACCCAATTTTAAAATCAATGGAAACAAGTGTAACCATAATTGGTATTGTGATCGCGATCATAGTAGCCATTCCTGTATATTTTTCAGCACGAACGAGCGCTGCAAGCAAGTCAAAAATTTTAAACATAAAAAAGAAGTTCAGTCCAACACATCCGGAAGATTTCGATCTAACTGAATCTCAAAGTAACAAGACACTAACAATAGATCAAAAAAACAGAAGATTTATTTTAATGAATTTCAATCCTAATCAGCAAGAATCTACTTATGTAGATTTAAAGACTGTATCATCATCTAAATTAGTTTTAACCACTGAACGACCATCAGATACAATTATAAAAATCGACTTTGAATTTCAGGATAAAGAAACTTCTAAAAAAATTACAATACCGTTCTATGATTTTGATGATGACCGCATCAAGCAAATAAGTGCTTACCAAGATCATCAGTTTGCAAAAAAATGGCTTAAAATCATTCAAGATTCTATTTCACGTTAGTTATTTAATTCAGAAAAGAGGCTCCTAGTGAGTCTCTTTTTTTTGCTAAATATATGATATTTGTCATTTTCTGCGTCGTCCATAAATTCTAATTTTGAATTATACAAAATCCGACTTTATGAAAATCTCACTGACCCAAAAGTACAATGTTCCAGGTCCCAGATATACAAGTTATCCAACAGTTCCATACTGGAATGAAAGCGATTTTACTACTCAGGAATGGATAGCGTCTTTTCAGAAATCTTTTTCAGAAAGTAATGCTCAAAACGGAATTAGTTTATACATTCATTTACCTTTTTGCGAAAGCATGTGTACCTTTTGTGGCTGCAATAAACGCATTACAAAAAACCATTCAGTTGAAGAAACGTACATAAAAGCCGTCTTAAAAGAATGGGATTTATATTGTAATTTATTACCTCAAAAACCTCTTATAAAAGAAATTCATTTAGGCGGGGGAACTCCAACATTTTTCTCGACAAGCAATTTAGAATTTCTTATAAATAGTATTCTCTCTAAAGCAGACAAAGCTCTTAATTACGAATTTAGTTTTGAAGGTCATCCTAACAACACTACATATGAACAACTTAAAAAGCTTTATGATTTAGGCTTTCGCCGAGTGAGTTTTGGCGTTCAGGACTACGCAGAAAAAGTTCAAAAAGCAATTCACAGAATTCAGCCTTTTCATAATGTTGCAAAAGTAACTTTTTGGGCAAAAGAAATTGGTTATACATCAATAGGTCACGATATTATTTTTGGATTACCATTTCAAACGATTGAAAACGTAATTGATACTGTCGAAAAAACAAATTCTTTAAAACCGGATCGTTTAGCATTTTACAGCTACGCACATGTCCCGTGGATAAAAGGAAACGGTCAACGCGGATTTAATGAAGAGAATCTTCCTAAAGATGCTGAAAAACGAAAACTATACGAAACAGGGAAACAAATGCTTTCTCAAAATGGTTACCACGAAATTGGTATGGATCATTTTGCGCTGGTTTCTGATAGTTTATACAAAGCAACAGCCAATAAGGAATTGCATCGAAATTTCATGGGTTACAGTGCCTCAAAAACGCAGCTTATGATTGGTTTGGGAGTTTCATCTATTAGCGACAGCTGGTACAGTTTTGCTCAAAACACAAAAAGTATCGAAGAATACTATCAATTGCTAGAAGAGGACAAATTGCCTGTTGTAAAAGGCCATATTTTAAGCAATGAGGACTTAATCATTAGAAAACATATACTAAATCTCACCTGTGAATTTGAAACTTCCTGGAATAATGAATCATTATACTTTAAAGAAATTTCGAATGTATTAGAAGATCTAAAAGAAATAGAAAAAGATCAACTGATTATAATCGAGGAAGGTAAAATAAAAATCACAGAAGCCGGAAGACCTTTTGTTCGAAATATTTGTATGGCATTCGATTTACATCTAAAAAGAAAATCACCGGAAACAAACTTGTTTTCGATGACAGTTTAATGACAATTAGGAGTTCCTTGCACAAACAAACTCATATTCGACGGAGAAATATAAGGAATTCCTAAACCTAGTCCTCTAAGGACAAATAAAACACCAATTACTACAGCAACATACGGAATTGCCTTTTGGATTTTATTTCTGAAAGGCAATTTTATTAATGAATGTACATAAACAACAATCGTCATTAAAGGAACTGTTCCCAGCCCAAACAAAATCATATACAAAACCCCAAAGCTGGCACTTTGCATGGCGATCGCTCCAAATAAGGCTACATATACCATTCCGCAAGGCAAAAAACCATTTAATAATCCTATTGTAAAAAGGGATTTAAATGTTTTCTTTTTAAATTGATTTCCTAAACCTGATTTTACTCTGGAGATAATTTTATAAACCGGTTTTGAAAAATTGTACTTTGAAAAAACTTTCTCCGGAATCAAAACTACAAGAATCATCGCCAAACCAATAAAAACAGACATCTTCTGCTGTAGTCCGGCCAGGAAAAAACCTCTTCCTAATAATCCAAAAATAAGTCCGACTGATGCATACGCAGTCAGTCGTCCTAAATGATATGTTATGATCTGCGTAACTTTTTTTGCTTCATTTTGATGATCTACAGGTAACATCATAGCAATTGGTCCGCACATTCCTATGCAGTGCAAACTACTTATTAAACCTAATATGAAAGCTGAGTATAGCATTTATTATTGCTTTTCTGTTTGCCACAGATTAATAGGGCTAAAATGATTTAAAACATTTTTAATTTAATGCATTTATCATTTTACATAAATCACTTCTTTTGATAGGTATTTTGTCCCTTTATATTCCCATTCCATATTAACATCCCAACGCCCTTTAATTAATTTCTTTTGCGGAATAAGCAAAGACGAATTAGTCAAAGCAATTTGAGTATTAAAATCAAATTTTTTATTTGAAGGTCGGTATAATGAAACATTTCCTTTTATTTTATCATTTTCAAAAGTGGCAGGAAAAGCAATTTTCAAACCATTCTCTGTATATGTAATAGAAGGTCTTTGCTGCAAATCATGAGCATTTTGAATTCGGGCCATTTCATCCTGAAAATGCGAATCGTGTTTGTAATATTCTTCTACAACTAAATCATTATCATATTTACTATTCGACTGAACTTCGAAAACAAAATATAAAATAAAGCTCATAAACAATGCAAATGCTATGACAATTCCGGTTCCCCAATTTATTTTCATGATAGTATATTTTAATTAAAACTTCGCGGTCCTAAAAAATTAGTTGTGGTAGTTTCGAGTAATTCTGTACCGTTATAAACTCCAATTTTAACTTTGGTTTTATCGCTTTCCAAAAGAAGCTTATTGATTTCTATAAATAATGTTCCTTGTGAGATTCCTTCTTTTAAAACTTTAAAATGCTGTTTCCCAACATTGTTAATATTCCCTTTTTGATCAATTAATTCAAAATGGATATCATGGTAATCTTTCATCGTTTTATTAACGATTTTATAGGTATAAACATTACTAATCATATCGCCTTTATGCTGAAATAACTGACCTGGTAAACGTAAAACAACTGCCTGAACATCGGTTCTCAAAAACAACATTCCAACAAAAACGCTTAATAAAATGAACAAAACCGCAGTATAGCCTTTCATTCTTGCTGTAAACTTAAAAGATGCTTTTTTTGCAATTTCATCTTCAGATGCATATCGAATAAGGCCTTTTGGTAAACCTACACTTTCCATTATTGTATCGCATTCATCAATACAGGCGGTACAATTGGTACATTCTAACTGAGTACCGTTTCGAATGTCAATTCCCATTGGGCAAACATGTACACATTGATGACAATCAATACAATCTCCTTTTCCAGTAGTTGCTCTATCTTCTTTTTTATTGAATTTCGCGCGACCGGCTTCTTTTTCTCCCCGAACAAAATCATAAGCTACATTAATAGATTTATCATCTAAAAGTACACCTTGCAATCTTCCATATGGGCAGGCAATAATACAAACCTGTTCACGAAACCAAACAAAAACAAAATAGAAAACTCCAGTAAAAATAAGCAATGCAATAAAATTACTAGCTTGCTCAATTGGTCCTTGTTCGACCATTAAAAAAAGCTGGTCACTACCTACTAGATAGGCCAGAAAGATATTTGCAATACCAAATGAAATCAGAAAAAAGATAGTCCATTTAATTAATCGCTTTCTAATTTTTTCGGCATTCCATTCCTGTCTTGCCAATCGCGACTGCGCACCGCGATCACCATCAATCCAATATTCAATTCGTCGAAAAACCATTTCTAAAAAGATAGTTTGCGGACAAATCCATCCACAAAAAATCCTTCCAAAAACCACGGTAAATAAAATTATAAAAACAATACCAACAAGCATTGAAATTACAAAGAGATAAAAATCCTGCGGCCAAAACGGAAATCCAAAAATATTAAAACGTCGCTCCATAACATTGAACATCATGAATTGGTTTCCGTTTACTTTTATAAATGGGTTTGCAATTAAGATGGCTAACAATATGTAGCTAACTATTTTTCTATATTCATAGAATTTACCAGACGGTTTTTTAGGGAAAATAAATTTTCGATTACCTCCTTCATCAATAGTTCCGATGGTATCTCTAAAAGCTTCGTCTGGTAAATTTGACATGATTTTTGTAATTATTTTTTAACTTCAGTACTATCCTTTGGTGTACTTGCTGTGGTATCTTTTGTTGGAGCAGTTTCATCAACCCAAACTTCTCCTTCTGATTCTTTTGGATCTTTTGGATTACTTCCTTGCAAGGACAGAATGTAACTCGCTACTTTTTGAATTTCTTTAGGTTTCAAAGTTCCCTTCCAGGCAATCATTCCTTTACCGTCACGACCTCCATTAGTTATGGTATGAAAAAGATTTTTAATTCCTCCACCCAAAATCCAACGATTATCAGTTAGGTTTGGTCCAATTTGTCCTCCGGCATCAGCGCGGTGACATGCAGCACAATTTGTTGTAAAGATTTCTTTACCTGCTGCTAAATTTTCAGGGTCAGTTAGTAAAACAACTGTTTTTTCATCCATTAAATCCGGCGCTGTTTTCAGGTATTCATCTACATCAATTTTTGCCTGAGCCATTTCTTTTTTAAGCTCCATCTCCTGATCATCTCCACCAAAAACCTCATAACGGGCAAAATAAATCACTCCAAAAACGATGCAGATATAGAATAAATATACCCACCATGGCGGTAAATTGTTATCTAACTCTTTGATGCCGTCATAGTCATGATCCATTAACAAGTCACCTTCTTTTTCTATAGGTTGGGTTTTAGTAAGCTTCTGCATTAAATCTTTATACCAGGTGCTTTCTGTTAAACTCAAGCTATTTTCATATTCCAGTTTTGCCTTTTCTTCGGGTGACATCAATTGGTACATAATGCGGTTCACTGCACTTAATGTAATTTCAATCGCAATCAGAATAAATAGAAAAACAATTAAAAAGAGGGCAACCATTGGGTACTTAATAAAAGCTGGTCTATCACCTGAATCTATAAAGTATTCCATTAGAGCAAATACGATGAAGAAAATAATCGGTACTCTTACATATACTGGGAAAAACTTTTTCATTTTTAAATATCTTTTGAAATTATACTACATCCTTCATCTAATGGTATTTCACTCATTTCCTGTATTTTTTCTTTTTTATATGAGAATACCCATAAGCCCAATCCAACAAAAAAGAAAAAGAATATCAAGAGAGAAAGTATCGGGTAAATTGCTATACCCGAAATAGTTTCCATATTGTGTTTTATTTGTTCAAACATAATGCTGTTATTTAGAAGTCTCTTTTACTTTAATATCAGTCCCAAGTCTTTGTATATAAGCGATCAAAGCAACAATTTCTCTTTCATTCATCGGAACGAATTTTTCACCTTTTGTAGCTGCTTTTTTCTTGCTTTCCTCATAACTTTTTACAAAGTCAGGATCGTTTTCTAAGCTCTTCTCAATTGCAAGAGCCTGAGTTCTTAATGTTTTTTGTGCATTGGTAATATCAGATTCTGTATAAGGAACCCCAAGTGTAACCATAGCTTGCATTTTCTTTTGAGTTAATGAAATATCCATTGGCTCATTATCAAATAACCATTTATAACCTGGCATAATAGAACCGGCTGAAATACTTTGTGGATTCCAGAAGTGGTTAAAATGCCAATTGTCATTATATTTTCCACCTACTCTTAATAAATCCGGACCTGTACGTTTTGATCCCCATAAGAATGGATGATCGTAAACAAACTCACCTGCTTTAGATTGCGGACCATAACGCTCGACCTCACTTCTAAAAGGACGAACTGACTGCGAGTGACAACCCACACATCCTTCTCTTATGTATAAATCACGCCCTTCTAATTCTAAAGGTGTATAAGGCTTAACACTTGATATGGTTGGAATATTTGACTTAACCATAATTGTCGGTACAATTTGAATAATACCTCCAATTAAAATAGCAATTGTAGCTAAAATGGTTAACTGAATTGGTCTTCTTTCTAACCATGTATGGAATTTTTCACCTTTTAATCTTCCAGTGCTTATTCTTTGTAAAGCCGGAGCCTGTGCTAGTTCATCTTCGATTGTATCACCCGCTTTTACGGTCATTATAATATTGTAAACCAATGTCAGCATTCCAATAAGATACAAAGTACCTCCTATTGCTCTCATCCAGTATAACGGCATGATTGCTGTAACTGTTTCCAGGAAATTACCATAAGTTAAAGTACCGTCAGGGTTGAACTGTTTCCACATTGAAGCTTGCTGAAAACCTGCCACGTACATTGGTAAAGTATATAAAATGATTCCTAACGTACCAATCCAGAAATGGAAATTCGCTAATTTTTTAGAAAACAATGTGCTTTTTGTCATTCTTGGAATCAACCAGTAAATAATACCAAAAGACATAAATCCATTCCAGGCTAGTGCTCCCACGTGTACGTGAGCAACGATCCAGTCTGTATAATGCGCGATAGCATTGACATTTTTTAAAGAAAGCATTGGACCTTCAAAAGTGGCCATTCCGTAACCAGTAACGGCTACCACAAAAAACTTTAGAACCGGCTCCTCACGAACTTTGTCCCAAGCTCCTCTTAATGTTAAAAGTCCGTTGATCATACCTCCCCAAGATGGGGCAATAAGCATTACCGAAAATGCAACACCTAAATTTTGAGCCCAGTTTGGTAAAGCTGAATATAATAAGTGGTGTGGTCCTGCCCAGATGTAAATAAAAATCAAAGACCAAAAGTGAATAATTGATAATCTATAAGAGTAAACCGGACGGTTTGCAACTTTTGGAATAAAGTAATACATTAGACCTAAAAATGGAGTTGTAAGGAAAAATGCAACCGCATTATGTCCGTACCACCATTGCACCAAGGCATCTTGAACACCGGCGTAAACAGAATAGCTTTTTAAAGCTGATACGGGAATTTCGATATTATTAAAAATATGCAAAACGGCTACTGTAACAAATGTGGCAAGGTAAAACCAAATTGCAACATATAAGTGACGTTCTCTACGACGTAACATTGTACCTATCATATTGATTCCCATAACTACCCATATAAGGGCAATAGCGATATCAATAGGCCATTCTAACTCAGCGTATTCCTTAGATGAAGTAAATCCTAAAGGCAATGTAATCGCTGCAGCGACAATAATAAGCTGCCAACCCCAAAAATGTACATTACTTAAAAAATCACTAAACATTCTTGCTTTTAGCAATCGCTGAAGTGAGTAATACATTCCTGCAAAAAAAGCGTTCCCAACAAAGGCAAAAATAACAGCGTTGGTATGCAAAGGTCTTAATCGACCGTAGCTAAGCCACGAAATACCATCTGTCATGTTGGGAAAAAGGTACATAACCGCTAAGGTAAGCCCCACTAACATACCAACTACCCCAAAGAGAATAGTGGCGTAAATGAATTTTTTTACAATTTTGTTGTCGTAATAAAACTGTTCCATTTCCATAATTATACTTGTTTTTCTTCTGTTTTTGATTTTTTATTCAAGGGAGTAATTTTTGTTTCATCGTCAAAAAGCATTCTGACGGAAGGTGTATAATCATCATCATATTGTCCTGATTTAACAGCAACAATAAAGGCAATAAAAAAACAAATTGCCACGAAAATACTTACTGAAATTAATAGATAAATGACACTCATACCTTATTTATATGTTCAACAAAATTACTAGGTAGGTCGTTGTTAAAATATGATAATTATCATAGTTGTAAACTAATGTTAAATTTAATAAAAAAACATTTACAAATCACTTACAACTATCTTAAAATACTCTTGCTTAAATAGTTAGACATCAAAGTAACAAAGCTTACAATTGTAATTGTGCTCAAAGGCATAATAATGGCGGCTACTAATGGAAGCAGGTTGCCGGTTACTGCAAAAGAGAGCCCAACAATATTATAAAGGAGCGATAAAACAAAACTCATCTTAATTATCATAATTGATTTTTGTGATAATTTTAAAAAATAGTTCAGGCGTGAAAATTCTGAAGCGTCTAAAATAGCATCGCAAGCTGGAGAAAAAACATTGACATTCTCAGAGATAGAAATGCCAACATTACTTTGTGCTAAAGCTCCGGCATCATTTAAACCATCTCCTACCATCATCACATTTTGGCCTTTATCTTGTAATGCCTTGATAAATTGAAGTTTCTGTTCTGGCTTTTGATTAAAGATTAATTCTGTTTCTAAAGGTAAAATAGATTGAAGACTTGCCCTTTCTCCGTCATTATCTCCGGATAAAACCTTTATTTGATATGTTTTACTTAAATTAGAAAATAAATCTTCTAAGCCTTCACGGTATTGATTTTTAAAAGTAAATTTTCCGTAATAAACATCATCAATTTTAACATGAAGTGCAGTTTTTTCAATTTGAGATGAGTCGGGTCCTGAACTTCCCACAAATTCAGCAGATCCAATTTTTAGTTCTTTATTATTTACGGAGGCCAAAATTCCTTTTCCGGTTATTTCCTGAAAATCATCAATTTTAACTTTCTGTGTTTCTGATAAAAAATCATACAGCATGCGGCTTAATGGATGATTAGAAGCCCGAAGTACATTTTTTATCAAAATATAATCTTGTTCAGAAAGAATATTTCCTTCATATGAAATATTTGACTTTTTATTGGTTGTGATCGTGCCCGTTTTATCAAAAACAATCGTATCTACCTTTGCTAATTGTTCAATGACCAATGCATTTTTAAGGTACATTTTTTGTTTTCCCATTATTCTTAGAATATTCCCAAAAGTAAAAGGTGCAGTAAGGGCAAGTGCACAAGGACATGCAACAATTAAAACTGCTGTAAAAACATTAAATGCTGTATTGGCATCTATGAATATCCAATATGCAAAACCTGCAAAAGCAATTAATAATAATATAGGAGTAAAATAACGGCTTATGGCATCTGTAATCGTTTTATGTTTTTGAAACACATTTTTCTGAAAAATTTCATTGCTCCACAGCTGGGTAAGATAACTTTGTGAAACTGAGTGTAACACTTCCATCTCGATTACTTTTCCTATTTGTTTACCACCGGCAAAAACTTTATCTCCGGATTTTTTAGTAATAGGAACAGCTTCACCAGTTACAAAACTATAATCGATTTCGGCTTTTTCACTAATTAAAATACCATCTACCGGAATTAATTCCTGATTTCTAATCAACAATCTATTCCCTTTTTGAACATCGTAAACAGGAACACTTTCTTCTGATGTGTCAGTATTTATTCTGGTGACTGCAATGGGGAAATAAGATTTAAAATCTCTTTCAAAACTTAAAAAGCTATAGGTTTTAATCTGAAACATTTTTCCGAGCAGCATAAAGAAAACCAAGCCCGTTAAACTATCAAAAAAACCAGAGCCGTAATTCATTACAATATCAAAAGTACTTCGAATGAACATTACGACAATTCCTAAAGCGATAGGAATATCAATATTTAGCATTCCTGATTTTATACTTTTGTAAGCTGATACATAATAACCACTGGCAGAATATAAAAAGCTGGGTAACGCTAAAAGAAAGATCAATATTCTAAAAAATGGTTTATAATTATCAAGCCAAAACTCTTTAATCTCAAAATATTCCGGAAATGACAATAACATTATATTACCGAAACAGAAAAAAGCGACACCTAATTTATAAGTTAAAGTTCTATCTACATTTGTTTTACCTGTTTCATAGTTTTCTAAACTAATGTAAGGTTCGTAACCTATTGAACTTAGCAAATAAACAATAGCTTTTAAGGAAACAAGATCTGAATTGAATGTAATTCGAACTCTTTTTTCAGGAAAATTAACTTGGGAAATACTTATTCCAGGTTGAATTTTGTTTAAGTTTTCAAGAATCCAAATACAGGAACTACAATGAATATGAGGGATATTTAACGAAGCAATGGCAGTATTGCCTTCTTGAAACTCTAATACTTTTGATAAAATTGCTTCATTGTCCAGGAAGTCATATTTGCCCTTAATATCTTGTGGAGTGGCACCTGGCGACTTTTCGAAATCATAATAACAGGTCATATCATGAAGACTAAAAATTTCGTAAACGGTCTTACATCCGTTACAACAAAACTTTTTTTCATCAAAATTGATTTCTTCATTTTTAGCTATGGTCAACCCACAATGAAAACAACTCTGTTCACTCATAAAATCTGTTTTTTTGATACCACAAATGTTAAAAAAACTAGAGATGATAAAAATGATATTTATCATGTTATCACGAAATCGAATTATAAATTTAACAAAATAAAACAGGTAAATAACAATATTCTTTTTTTTCAGCGTTTTTTTTACGAATAATAATGCCTACTAAAGCGAATAATAGTTAATTTTGCAGTAAATATTTTTTGCCATGAATAAATGTGATCAATGCATCGTACGACAGCTTTCTTCTCTTAAAGCACTTAATAAAGATGAAGTTGTAAAATTGGCTAATAGCAAGACCACCTATAAAATAAAAAAAGGAGAATCCATTTTTGAAGAAGGTGAAGTTACTAATGGCGTTTTTTGCATAAAAGATGGTGTTGGAAAACTCTCAAAATTAAGTGCAAACGGAAAAGATCAGATTGTAAAATTAGTACAATCAGGTGAACTTTTGGGCCAGCGCTCAATGATTAGTAATGAACCTGCAAATTTATCAGCAAAAGCAGTTGCTGATATGGAAGTTTGTTTTATTCCTAAAACTGAAATATTACACTTTTTTAACAATAACAATCAGTTCTCAATGAACCTGATGCAATCTGTTTGTGAAGATTTGAAAGAATCTGAAAACGATAAAATAGCTTTAGTTCAAAAAACCGTAAAACAACGTTTGGCCGAAACTCTATTGCAATTGCATGATTCTTTTGGTGAAAATGCTGATAAAACTTTAAAAGTTCAACTTACAAGAGAAGAATTAGGTGGAATAATAGGTACCGCTACAGAAAGCTGCATCCGATTATTATCCGACTTTAACAAGTTGGACCTAATTGAATTAGTAGGTAAAAAAATCATGCTTAAAAACATTAAAGCATTAAAAAAAATAGCCGAATAATTATAGTTTTTTAGCTTCGTTCCAAAACACATCCATTTCTGCCAAAGTCATATCCATTAAGGGTTTTCCTAATTCTCCGGCTTTACTTTCGAGATATTGAAAACGCTTAATGAATTTTTTATTCGTGCGTTCTAAAGCATCTTCAGGATTTACATTTAGAAATCTTGCGTAATTGATCATAGAGAATAAAACATCACCAAATTCAGCCTCGATTTTATCCTGATCACCTGATTTTACCTCAACTTGTAACTCTTCTAATTCTTCCTGTACTTTATCCCAAACTTGGTGTGGCTCCTCCCAATCAAACCCTACACCTTTTACTTTATCCTGAATTCGGCTTGCTTTGACCAAGGCCGGTAAGCTTCTTGGAACGCCTTCCAGAACTGATTTCTTACCTTCTTTCAACTTTAATTTTTCCCAATTTTGTTTTACTTCTTCTTCATCCTTAACAACAGTGTCACTATATATATGAGGATGACGATGAATTAGTTTATCACAAATTTCATTACAAACATCTGCAATATCAAAATCGTTAGTTTCAGAGCCAATTTTTGCATAAAAAACTATATGTAACAGCAAATCCCCCAATTCCTTTTTTACTTCATTTAGATCATTATCTAAAATAGCATCTCCCAGCTCATAAGTTTCTTCGATAGTAAGATGTCTTAGCGTTTGCAAAGTCTGTTTTTTATCCCACGGACATTGCTCACGAAGTTCATCCATAATAATTAATAATCGTTCGAAGGCTTTAAGTTGAAGTTCTTTGCTCATTTTATAATTTTTTTTGGATTGTAACAAGTATTGTAAAAGTAAAAAATCCTGCCAAGAAAACATCTTAACAGGATTAATATATTTGAATGCAGTAACTACTATTCTTCTTTTTTCGCTTTTGCTTTTTTAACAGCAGGAGCTTTTTTTGGTTTTTCTTCAACAACCGGAGCTTCCTCTGCAGCTTCGGCAGCAGCAGGAGCCAAATCACTTACTAAATCTTTTGCCTGAAGTGTATTGTACCAGTTTAATACTTTTTTAATATCAGAAGGATAAACTCTTTCCTCATCATAATCAGGAAGAATTTCTTTAAAATAAGCCGCTAGTGTAGCATTATCTTCTTTATGAGAAATTGCCTGACCTTTATTTTCCTTAGTAGCAATACGTTGCATTACTTCTGTCAATGGTTTTTCTCCATCGTAAGTATAAATTGAAATTTCTGACAATAAACTTACATTACTTTTTAAGTTAACAGTAATTTTTTTTCCGTCTGTCAATGATTCTGCCACAAAGCCTGTACGAGTTTGCACTTTCAATACATATAAACCTGGTTTCCCAGAAATGGCTAAAATTTTGTCTAAATTCATGTTTATTAAAATTAGTATTAAGAATTTGATTTATTATATTTTATTGATTCTAATTTCTCAGATCAATTATCTCCCTTTTTTAGCGGCAGCAAATTTCATTCTATATTCCTGAAACGTTTTGCCTTCGGTAATATTTTTTAATTTCTTTTGAATCAATCTTTTTTTCAAAGATGATATTTTATCGGTAAACAAAATACCTTCGATATGGTCGTATTCATGTTGAATAACTCTTGCGATCAAACCATCAAAAACTTCTGTTTTTACTACAAAATCTTCTTCGCAGTATTCTATTGTTACCGTTGGTTTTCTATAAACATCCTCACGAACGTCAGGAATACTTAAGCAGCCTTCATTAAAACTCCATTCTTCACCTTCTTCGTTCACAATCTTAGCATTGATAAAAGTTTTTTTGAAACCTTTTAAATCTTTTTGCTCATCTGAAGATAAATCATCATCATCACTAAAAGGAGTTGTATCAATAACAAACAAACGAATTGGAATACCCACTTGTGGTGCAGCAAGTCCTACTCCGTAAGCGTTATACATGGTTTCATACATGTTTGCTATTGTTTCTTTTAAGTTTGGATATTCCGGCGTAATTACCTCACCCACTTTTCTTAAAACAGGATCACCATATCCTACAATTGGTAAAATCATTTGTGTTTTTTTAATATTTTATGTAATGAAAACTCCTGAATTTAGTTCTCATAATTCAGCTGGCAAAAATAGTAAAAAATAGTCAATGAATAATTCTAAAGATATATTATATCATATTTTTTACTTTCTTCTTAAATCTCATCTATAATTATGCCAAATTAATTCGTACAATTCGTACTTTTGTTTGTAAACCGTACCATAATGTTTGATCGTATCTCGAAATTTACTAACAGTACCTCTTTTTTAAACGCCTCTAAAGTAACTATTGCTTCTGTTGTTCCAGTTATAATTTTGAATTTTTTAGGTCATTTTGAAATAGGCTTTACAATTGCTTTAGGAGCTTTCTATACCTATCCCAGCGATGTTCCCAGCTCTTTATCTCATAAAATAAAAGGTCTTATTGTGGCGTCTTTTATAGTGTCAGGCGTGAATTTATTAGTAAATCTGGCGTATCCCTATCCTTATTTATTTTATCCTTTTTTAGGATTTTTACTTTTTTTATGTTCGATGATTTCTGTGTACGGGCAGCGTGCTACTTTGGTATCATTCTCTGCCTTATTATCTATTACGTTATCATTTGGACATTTGCATGAAGGCTGGGATGCTTTTGAATATTCAGGTTTTATATTTATTGGCGGAATATTGTATTTAATTGTGTCGTTGGTTTTTCATTTTGTGCAACCTTATAAATATGTTGAATTACAAATTGCCGAAGGCATAAAACTAACCGCCAAATATTTGAAATTAAGAGGTGATTTATGGAGTCCTGAAGCCAATCGCCAGAAAATTATCGAAAAACAACTTGCGATACAGGTCGATCTTAATTTAATTCACGAGGATTTACGACGAATGCTTATTGGCAATCAAAATGCATCCGGAACTACAAGTCAAAACCGAAAAATGCTTCTTGTATTTATCACTTTGGTTGAGATTCAAGAACTTGCCTTGTACACCTCTTTTGATCACAGCAAACTTCACGAAAAATTTGCCAAACATCCTGATGTTCTAAGAACATATCAAAATGTAGCCTATAAACTGGCATCAACATTAAAAAAGCTTTCTAAAAACGTACATAATATTAGTGTGTATGTTGATAAAAATGATTTGAAGAATGAACTTGATGCGCTTGAATTTGCCATTTTTGACTATGAAAAAACTTTAGGAAGGGAAGAAGCTGCAGAAGGAGTTTTGATGCTGACCAATATGTTAAAATATGCTAAGAATCAGGTTGGGAAAATCAAAATTATCCAACGCGCTTTCTCGCTTGCCATGCAGTCTTTTAAATTAAAGGATAAAGATAAAGAATTAGAAAAATTCCTAACTCCCCAATATTACCCGTTGCGCACTTTAATTGAAAATTTAAGTTTTTCGTCTTCTATCTTCCGGCATTCCGTAAGGCTAACTATCACGATTTTGATTGGTTTTACTATCGGACAGTTTTTAGCTTTTCAAAACGTCTATTGGATCTTATTAACCATTGTAGTAATTATGCGTCCAGGTTATGGCTTGACCAAAGAACGTTCTTATAACAGAATTTTCGGGACTATCCTTGGAGGTCTTTTAGCTTTTGGAATTGTATCTGTAATACAGAATCATGTGGCGCTAAGTATATTATCTATTGTATGTATGCTTTTAGGGATTTCTTTTACGCAGATCAATTATAAAATAAGTGCCACTTTTGTTACAATGTATGTGGTTTTTATTTATGGAATATTAACTCCGAATGTTGTCGAAGTTATTCAGTTTCGTGTTTTAGATACATTGGCCGGAGCCACTTTAGCCTTTTTAGCCAATCAGTTTTTATGGCCGGCCTGGGAATTTATCAATACCCCTATCCATATCGAAAACTCAATTAAAGCCAATAGAAATTATCTTAAGGAAATTGCTGATTTTTATAATAAAAAAGGCGAGATCCCTACTTCATACCGATTGGCAAGAAAAAATGCTTTTGTTGAAATTGGCAATTTAATGACCTCTTTTCAGCGTATGATGCAGGAGCCAAAATCGAAACAGAAAACGTTGCCATTAGTCAACAAACTGGTAGTTTTAAATCATTCGATATTATCTGCTTTAGCATCATTATCAACTTACATTCAATCACACCAGACAACATCAGCTTCTGAATCATTTAATTATATTATAAAAACAATACTTTCCAACTTAGATCATTCGATTTCTATTTTACGAAATGAAACTATTTTAACGGATACTTTTTTTGATAAAGAAGATGTAACATTACAATTCGAAGAGCTCAAACGCGTCAATTTTACGCGCCTAATTAAGGATGAGGAACTTGATAAAGAAACGCGCCAAGCCAAAATGCAGGAAGCTCAAATGGTCATTGAACAATTGATCTGGATGAGTAATCTGGCCGAAAAGATTTTAAAAATTACAGAAGAATTTAAAGCAACAAATCCAGATTAATTCATCTGGATTTGTTGTTTATAATATAAAAATTGAGCTTAGTTATTTAGTTTTAAAACTTCAGAAGTATGTTTTCTAAGTTCTGCTAAAAGCTCTGGCTTATCATTTAGAGTTTGTCCATAAGAAGGAATCATTGTTTTCATTTTCGCTTGCCATTCTGGTGTTTTCACCTGATCAGTAAAACATCTGCTAATTAAATCAACCATAATTGCAACTGCAGTCGATGCTCCGGGAGAAGCGCCTAGTAATACCGCTAATGTTCCGTCATGAGTATTGATAACTTCTGTGCCAAATTCTAAAACACCACCTTCTTTTTCATCTTTTTTAATTACCTGAACACGTTGTCCTGCTTTCTCTAATTTCCAATCTTTAGAACGTGCAGAAGGTAAATATTCACGTAAAGCTTTCATTCTGTCTTTTGGAGATTGACGAACCTGCTCAATTAAATATCTTGTTAAAGGTATATTATGGAATCCCGCTGATAACATCGGAATTAAATTATTTGCTTTTATGGATAACGGTAAATCTAAATAAGATCCGTTCTTTAAGAAACGAGTCGAAAACCCAGCAAAAGGTCCAAATAACAATGCTTTTTCACCATCAATCACACGTGTATCGATATGCGGAACAGACATTGGCGGTGCTCCTACACTTGCTTTACCGTATACTTTTGCCTGATGTTTCGCAATTACCTCAGGATTGGTACATTTTAGCCATTGCCCGCTTACCGGGAAACCTCCGTAACCATTTCCTTCAGGAACGTTTGCTTTTTCCAGTAAAGGCAATGAACCTCCACCAGCACCAATAAATACAAATTTGGTGTATGCTTTTCTTGTTTGACCTGTTGTTAAATCAGTGATTTTAATTCTCCATGATTTATCTTCGTGTTGTCTTAATTTTTTTACTTCATGATTAAAATATAGAGAAACACCGTCTAGTTTTTCTAAATAATTAAACATACTTCTGGTCAAAGCGCCAAAATTTACATCGGTACCAATTTCCATATGGGTTGCAGCTAATTTTTCATTAGCTTCTCTGCCTTCCATGACAAGCGGCATCCATTCTTTTAGTTTCTCAAAATCAGTACTAAACTCCATTTGAGAAAAAATAGGATTGCTTTGTAAAGCATCGAATCTCTTTTTAAGGTATTCGACATTTTTATCTCCCCACACAAAACTCATATGAGGGACACTTTTAATAAAATTATCTGGAGATGGTACTTTATTTTCTTGTACCAAATAAGACCAAAACTGACGAGAAATCTCGAAAGATTCTGCTATACTTATTGCTTTTTTAGGATCGATACTTCCATCAGCCTTCTCTGGGGTGTAATTTAATTCACAAAAAGCTGAATGTCCTGTTCCTGCATTATTCCAAGCATCAGAGCTTTCAGCAGCAGCGACATCTAAACGCTCATAAATTTCAATTTTTATATCGGGTTGCAGCTCTTTTAAAATTAATCCAAGAGTTGCGCTCATAATTCCAGCTCCAATAAGCACTACTTCACTATTGGAACGTATTGTATTGTCAGGCATAACAGTAATTTGTATTTAAAGTGCAAAGGTACTTTTTATAATTGCAAAAAAAAACTAAAATCACATGATAAAAGTTATGTTTTTACTAAAAATAAGGTTTGAGAATTGCAAAGCTCAAAAATTAAAAACGGTTTGATGAAAGATAATCCTGAAGCATTATCGTAGCTGAAATTTCATCAATCAATCCTTTATTTTGACGCTGTTTTTTGCTTAATCCACTATCTATCATAGTTTGAAATGCAATTTTAGAAGTAAATCGTTCATCCACGCGAACCACTTTCATATCCGGAAAAATATTAGAGAAGTGAGTAACAAATCCTTTAATCACAGCAGCACTTTCTGACGGCTGCCCATTCATTTGTTTGGGTTCGCCAATTAAAACGGTCTCTACTTTTTCTTTTAAAAAATAATCCTTCAAAAAATCGATCAAAGTATTAGTTGGAATTGTGGTCAAACCTGATGCAATAATTTGCATTTCGTCAGTAACAGCAATTCCTGTTCGTTTTTGTCCGTAATCTATAGAGAGAATTCTTGGCATTTTTCCAATTTTAAACAAAGATAGAAAAGGAATTAATAACTTAAAAAATAATCTCTGTAATTTAATTTCTTAAACAAGCCCTTATAATACAGGCCGTATTTTACATTATTACATACAAAATTAACATATTATCTTTTTAATCAGAAAAATGTTGTTTATTATTTCATAATTTAAAAAAAAATAAGTTCTTTTGCGACAAATTCCACGGATGTTTTTAAACAATTAAATACCATGTATTTAAAAGAAATAAGGCACACGTAAAAAAATTAAAAAAACATTAATTCGCCAATGAATAACTACAAACAATGTATTGCCTTATTTTTTAAAAGATTTCTTCTCATCGTTATAATTTACCAGTTAAGCAGAGCTCTATTTTATTTTATGAATTTAGACTTGTTTGGTGATTTTACACTTCAAAATTTTACAGGTGGAATCTTATTTGATTTGGCTGCAATCAGTTATTTGAATATTGTTTTTTTGATTGCTCACTTACTTCCAGGGAATCTTAAATATAATAGTCTGTATCAAAGTATACTTAAGATTATTTTTTACTCTGTTAATCTTATTTTTATTGCTACTAATTTTATTGATATTATCTATTATCGCTTTACTTCAAGAAGAAGTACTTTTTGTATGATAACTGCCAAAGGTATGGAGCAGGAAGCAATAGGACTCATACCTTCATTTTTATCAGAGTTTTGGTACATTGGTCTTATTTTTATTGCTATTAGTATCTTATTTTGGAAATTACTTCCTAATTTGAATAAAAACATAACTCGACAAGATTTAACTAAAAAAGACTATTTCTTAAAATTTAGCTATTTAATTGTTTCAATTGTAGTTTTATTGATTTTGGGACGTGGAGGACTGCAAAAAAAACCTATAAAAATTGTTGATGGAATTAAATACGGTGCCTTAAGCAATACGGCTTTAGTATTGAATACGCCTTTTACTATTTTAAAAACTATAACAAAAAAAGAAGATATTGACAATATTACTTATTTTAATACAAAGGAATTAAAAACCATATACAATCCCGTTATTTCATTAAAGCCTAACAAACCGGCTATCAAAAAAAACGTGGTGATTTTGATTTTAGAAAGCTTTGGTAATGAAAACATCAAACGCGGACAAACTCCTTTTTTAGATTCGCTTATCACAAAATCATATTATTTTAAAAATGGCTTTGCCAACGGAAAAGTATCTATCGACGCAGTTCCTTCGATACTTTCGAGTATTCCCAGCTTAATGAATAATTCGTTTATCACCTCAAGTTATTCTTTAAACAAAATAAATGGTCTTCCGAAAATTTTTAAAGAACAAGGTTATAAAACTTCCTTTTTTCATGGTGCTTTCAACGGAAGTCAAAACTTTGACCAATATGCCAAAGTTGCGGGATTTGATCACTATTTTGGGAAAGACGAATATACCGGTAAAGAAGCATTTGATGGACGATGGGGAATTTTTGATGAAGAATTTTTACAATTCTATGCCCAGAAATTATCTTCGTTTAAACAGCCTTTTTTCAGTTCGTTATTTACTATTTCTTCTCACAATCCTTATATTATACCTGAAAAATATAAAGGAAAATTTCCTAAAGGAACGACTGTTATTCAGGAAAGTATTGCTTATAGCGATTATGCATTGAAAAAGTTTTTTGAAACTGCAAAAAAACAAAAGTGGTACAAGAACACTCTTTTTGTAATTTCTTCTGATCATACATCGGCCGGAGGCGATCAGGAAGCTGATCAAACCAATATTGGAAAATTTAGAATTCCGATCTTATTTTTCGATCCTTCTAATCCTGAATTAGTGGGTGTTGATGAAAAAAACTTTCAACAGATCGATATTATGCCAAGTATATTAGATTATCTGAACATTAAAACTGATATGGTCAGCTTTGGAAAAAGTTATAAATCTAAAAACAACTTTGTAGTATATTATCTTCAGGGAACGTACCATTATATTAAAGACGACTATTATTTGGCTTTTGCAAATAACCAGACTATTGGCTTTTACAACTGGAAAAAAGACGTTTTATTAAAAGATAATTTAATTAATAAAGACAAATCTAAAATTAAAGAATACGAAAAATTCGTAAAAGCTTATATACAATCTTTCAATGAAAGAATCATTTATAACAAATTAGCACTTTAAACAAAAAGTCCGTTTTGAAAACTCAAAACGGACTTTTTCCCAAATATTCAAAACCTAAAAAAAGTAAATACTATCTATTAAATAATCTTTTAAAGAAACCTCTTTCCTCCTCTTCTTCCTCTTCGTCTACAACTACTCGTTCTTCAAATTGAGCAAATTTCGCATGACCTTTTTCGTGTTCAAAAATCAGATCTTTAATATATTCAACATAACTTTTCTTTTTTTCTTCTAAAAACCCAATAAGGTATTTTTCACTAAACTCCATTCCGCTTGCCGCCTCAATCTGTAAAAGTTTTTTATAAAGAGGCTCTATATGCAATGCAATAACTTCTTGCGGTACCGCCTGACGTCTTCCAAAATAATTTACAATAACATCATTCTCATCTCGTGAAATTTCAAAATCGGTAATGACCCAATAGTATCTTCCTGATTTTGCAAGATTTTTTACAATAGCATGAAAGTTTTTTCCATTTTTAAGATTTTCCCAAAGCACTTTAAAAATTACTCGTGGCATATCCGGGTGACGAATAATATTGTGCGGTTGCCCCATTAGTTCATAATCTTCATAACCACAAACATCAACAAAGGTTTCATTGGCATATTCAATAATACCAAAAGCATTTGTTTTACTCATAATCACCTGAGTTTTGTCCCATGAGACTTCTTTATCAATAATAGTTCTTTGTCCCTGAAGTTGATTTTCCTGATTCATGTCTTGCTGCTTATATAATTTGTTTTGGAATGGTATTTTAATTTCTCTTTTATATTTGGAGAAATTCGTGATGCGAAATTAATTAGAACAAAAAAGTCAAAACCTGACTATTGTCATATTCTGACATTAAAAAAACTTTTGATGGCACTATTTCTCAAAAATTTAACTTAATAGAACAATATATTTATTTATCAAATTAAAAACAAAAAGTTAAATCTGTAACATTTTCAAAAGCTTTTACCTTTTTGCATTTGTACAAATACGCTATCTTTGCCAAAAATTAAAACTTATGAATTCTTTACAGACTATAATCGAACAAGCTTGGGAAAACAGAGCTTTATTACAAGAAACTACTACAACTGATGCTATCAGAGAAGTGATAGAATTGGTTGATGCCGGAAAATTACGTTGTGCTGAACCAGTTGGTGACAAATGGCAAGTAAACGAATGGGTAAAGAAAGCTGTTGTGATGTATTTTCCAATTCAAAAAATGGAAACATGGGAATCTGGTATTTTTGAATATCACGATAAAATGTTACTAAAAAGAGGTTATGCTGAAAAAGGAATTCGTGTGGTACCAAATGCGGTCGCACGTTACGGAGCTTATATATCAAGTGGTGTTATTTTGATGCCAAGTTATGTAAACATTGGTGCATATGTTGACGAAGGAACTATGGTTGACACCTGGGCAACTGTTGGTAGCTGTGCTCAAATTGGTAAAAATGTACACTTAAGCGGTGGTGTTGGTATTGGTGGTGTTTTAGAACCCCTACAAGCTGCTCCTGTAATTATTGAAGATGGTGCATTTATTGGTTCTCGTTGCATTGTTGTTGAAGGTGTGCACGTAGGTAAAGAGGCTGTTCTTGGTGCTAACGTTTGTTTGACTGCTTCTACAAAAATTATCGATGTTACCGGAGATGAGCCTGTTGAAATGAAAGGTTTTGTTCCTGCACGTTCAGTTGTAATTCCTGGAAGTTATACTAAAAAATTCGCTGCCGGTGAATTTCAGGTACCATGTGCCCTGATTATTGGTACACGTAAACCATCTACAGATTTAAAAACATCATTAAATAATGCACTTCGCGAATACGACGTTGCAGTTTAAATTTTAGATTACAATATATTAAAATCCAAATTCCAATTGATAAGATTGGAATTTGGATTTTTTTTGCTTCAATTTGTAGACTCTAAATAAGATTAAGCTTTCTATATGAAGATACTTGTAATTCAACAAAAAATGATTGGCGATGTTTTGATTAGCAGTATTATATGCAATAATTTGCGTACTGCATATCCTGATGCTCAGATAGATTATTTGGTTTATGCTTCGACAACTCCGGTTTTAGAAGGCAACACAAGTATTGACAATATTATTTTGTTTGAAGAAAAGCATCGGAAAAGTAAAAAAGAGCTACTTAAGCTTGGAATTCAGATTCGAAAAGAAAAGTATGACTTATTAATTGATGCCTATTCAAAATTAGAAAGCTGGATTTTGGTACTATTAAGTAATGCCAAACAAAAAATCTCCTATAAAAAGCCAGGCAGAAACTTCCTTTATACTGATAATGTTCCGTTTGAAGCTCTTCCTAAAACTAATTTAGGTTTGGCAATAGAAAGACGTCTTTCTTTATTAGAACCTTTGGATTTAAAAATAAAAATTGATCCAATTCCTAAATTGTTTGTTTCTGAAAAAGAAAATCAGGAAGCAATTGCTCTTTTTGAGAAGCATAATATTCAAAAGGACCGCAAAACAATCATGATTAGTCTTTTAGGAAGCGAAAAATTAAAAACATATCCTTTAGAATTCATGTCTAAAGTGGTTGATTATATTGCGGATAACGCCAATGTAAATATTCTTTTTAATTATTTCCCAAAGCAGTTAGAAGATGCCAAAACGGTTTTTAATGCGTGTAAACCTTCAACTCAGGAAAAAATATATTTTGATTTACTGGGCGATGATCTTCGTTCGTTTATTGCTATTATGAATCAATGCGATCTCATTATAGGAAATGATGGCGGTGCTATAAATATGGCAAAAGCACTGCAAAAACCATCATTTATTATTTTTTCTCCTTGGATAGAAAAAAGAATCTGGGCAACTTTTGAAGACGGAATTCATCATCTATCTGTACATTTAAAAGATTATCGCGCCGATTTATTTGATCAAAAGACTGAAAAAATGCTTAAAAATGAATCTTTGTCATTATATAAAGAATTTAAGCCTGAATATTTTACAGCTCAAATCGAATCGTTTTTAAATCAAAATTTAAGCAATTCGATCTAATGACTTTGTTTAAAAAACAAGCTTTAACAGCATTGGTTATTACTTATAATGAAGAGCACAATATAAAAGCTGTTCTTGATCATTTGGCTTTCGCCGATGAAATTATTGTCGTGGATTCTTTTAGTTCAGATGCTACTTTTGAAATAGCTTCCTCTTTTAAAAATGTAAAAGTTGCTCAACGATTTTTTGATGACTTTGCTTCTCAACGCAACTATGCGTTAAGTTTAGCAACAAATTCATGGATTCTCTTTATTGATGCTGATGAAAGACTTACAGCTGACCTTAAAAAGGAAATCAATACTATTATTAATGAGCAAAATAGTGCTTCAGCCTATTTTATGTATAGAACTTTTATGTTCCAAAATAAAAAATTGCGTTTTAGCGGCTGGCAAACAGATAAAATCATCCGTCTGTTTAAAAAAGAAGAGGCGTATTATAATTATGAAAAAATTGTACACGAAAAATTAATCGTAAACGGATCCATCGGAAAATTAAAGAACAAATTAATACATTATTCTTATGCCGGTTATGCTGATTATAAACAAAAAATGATTCTTTATGGGCAATTAAAAGCGCAGGAAGAATTAGCAAAAAAAACGAAACCCCAATTTTTCCATTTTTACATACGACCAGTTTATCAATTTCTGAACCAATATATCATTCGCTTAGGAATTTTGGACGGAAAAAAAGGTCTTATTATTTGTTACTTAAATGCTTTGAGCGTTTCAGTACGTTTTCAGCAACTTAAAAAATTAAGATCAAAAACTACGATTTCCAAAACTTAAGCTTCTTTTTCAATCTTTTCTTTCGGGCAAATTCTTCCTGAAAATGAGTAGTGGCCTGCCACATCTTTTCAAAAATTTCAGCTTCAGTTTTTTGTTTATAGAACTTTGAATATTCGTTGCTCATTACAGCAATCATTTCTTTTTTAGGCGTTAAGCGGCTAAAGTTATTCATACGCTGCTCAAAACTCATATTTTCGTGAAAATTCATTCGGTTTAAATCGACCAAAAAGAAACTATATGTATTGTTTTCATTCTTCTTAATCAATGTATTTCCGGGAGAATGATCTAAAAACTCTACTCCTTTTTCGTGAAGGTCGAAAGTGAATTTTGTAAACTGTCTTAAAATAAGATCGTTATCAGGATAAGCCGGAATTTCAACCAACTCTCTATAAGTCAATTCAGTTACCAAATGTTCGCTTGCATAATAACTGTCTTTTAAACCCACGATATTAAAATTTTCAAGAAATGCAATTGGGTGAGGAGTTCCAATTCCTTTTTCTAATAAAATCATGGCATATTCAAAAGAGCGTTTTGCTTTTGATTTTCTAAAATAACGATATGCTATTTTGTTTACTATATTCGGAATTTTAAAGGATTTAATATTGATGGTTTTTCCATCTAAATCAAACAATTTTATTTTATTGCGATCTCCATTCCCAAAAAGTTCACCCGAAGAATTAAATATTTTAATTGTATTCAGGATTAAAGGAGTATTATTTTCGAAAAGAGGATTTACTTTAAAATTCATTAGTAGCTTTTTTTGATCAACAAAATTACACATACAATTTTAGACTTCAAATTTTTAATGTATTTTTACTCAAAATTTTATTTTCATGTCCTATACTAACTGCACATTAGTAACTCCTACATATAATTGGCCAATAGCCTTAGAATTATTGCTTTTAAGCATATTAAATCAGACTGTTTTACCTAATGAGGTTATAATTGCTGATGATGGATCAAGAGATGACACTGAAAAATTGATAAAAACATTTCAAAAAACATTTCCAATTCCCTTAATTCATATTTGGCATGAAGATATAAAAAACAGAAAGCCAAGTATTATGAATAAAGCAATTGCTGTTGCAAAATATGACTACATTATTGAGATTGATGGTGACATTATCATGAATAAACACTTTATTGAAGATCATTTAACTTTTGCTCAAAAAGGACATTATTTGTTTGGTTCACGTGTAAATATTCAAAAGAAATTATTGCCTGACTTATTTTCAAAAAAAAATATTAATTTCAGTGTGTTTTCTAAAGGAATTAAGAAAAGAGGCCGAACTATCCGAATACCCTTTTTAATGAATTTTGCAAAAAGTATTGATAAGCGTTCGCGGAAACTCAGAGGTTGTAATATGTCTTTCTGGAAAGAAGATTTTATCAAAGTTAATGGTTTTAATGAAGGTTTAGTAGGTTGGGGAATTGATGATTCTGAAATGATTCAAAGACTGCATAATATTGGAATTAAAGGAAAAAGATTGAAATATTCTGGAATAGCTTATCATATTTACCATAATGAACAATCTAAAAGCCATCTCGAAATCAATAATGAAATTGAAAGGCAAACTATCGAAAAGAAACTTACTTTTATAGAAAAAGGAATTAATCAATATTTATGATGTTTGACATAGCCATAATTTTAATCAATTATAATTCTAGCGACCACAGCATCAATTGTATTCGTTCTATCATTGAAAAAACTTCAAAAAGCATTAATTATCAAATAATTATAACTGATAATTGCTCTAAACAAGAAGATTATTTGAAGCTTAAATTGTTTTGTGAACAGATAGGTTTCTCTAATTTGGAACTTCATAGAAATCGCATTAATACAGGTTTTGGCGCTGGAAACATGTTTGGAATTCAATTCGCTAATGCTAAATATTTAGCGTTTATTAACAACGATACATTATTTAAAAACGATTGTTTATTAATTCTTAAAAATGCTTTAGAGAGCAACGCCAATATTGGTATTGCGGGTGCTCAGGCATATAAAGAGAATGGTGATTTTTTAGCCTCTTTAGATCATTTCGCATCTCCAATGAGAGAAATTTTAGGAAGAAATTTCTTAGAAATAATTAATCCAAAAAAATACCCAAAACGAAAAAAAAAGTATAGACAGCCAATACAAGTAAATTTTATCCCAGGTAGTTTTATGTTTCTTAGAGGTAGAGATTTTTATGATGCAGGAGGCTTTGATACAAACATTTTTCTCTATTATGAAGAAACTGATTTGTGCATTCGATTAGCTAATAAATTAAAGTTTGCTTATTTAATTCCTGAAGCAGAATTTATCCATTTTCACGGAGCGAGTACTGAAAAATCATTGGCAATAAAAAAAGAATTAAAAATTTCGTTACTTTATATTATCCGTAAACATTATAGCTTTTTTGGATATAAAATTGTTTTGCACTTTCTAGTTTTTAAATATTTTTTTAGCAGCATTTTTAAACCTAAAAACTGGTCACTATTTTTTTTAATTTTGGCTGGAGCTCCAATATCAAAATCACTTAAAACGAAGCAAATAATTACAGAATAAAAATGAACGAAGAAATAATCAACACTTACGAAGTTATCAAAGAAGGCGATATCATTCTATATCTGACAGACACGGCTTGGGGAATTGTATGCGACGCTACTAATCCTGAAGCAGTTGTAAAAACATACAATTGAAACACAAAGCATGATTGTTTTGATGAATGGCAAAAAAATGATGTACAATGTTTTTAAAAACATCGTAGAAGTGACTTGGCAGATTTTAGATTTATCTAAAAACCATCTTCATTAATTCTAGACGAATCAATAAACGTTGCAAAAATATAATTACAATTGATAATTCGCTTGGAGTACGCATTGTAAAGGAACCTTTTTGCTTACCGCCGATCGAAACCATAAGTTTTGGTAAGTTTTATTATCAGATAAAACTTCATCACTGGAAATTCACGGAAACGCAGCAAATTACTGGAGCAATTTTTGATTCTGAATACATAAAAAATAAACTTTTTGAAGAATTAAATCATTATGAAAATAATAAATTAGATTGTGAAACGCTTTTAATAGAAAGAGCTTCAACTTTTGACTAGAAAGTGACAGCACCTGAATATATTAAAGTATAGAACGATATTTTACTTTTAACACTAACCCTTTTATAATTAAATATTTTTTTCTAACAAGAAAACATTGTATACTAAAATTTGATATAAAATTTATTGAATCATAATATACAAAATCATTGAAACTATAATTTAAAAAATTTACTTGACAGTAATAAAAAACACATTATGCGTATTACACTGATAAGTCTAGATAATTGGGGATTTAACAACCACATCGCTATCTCTTTAAAACAAAAGGGACACAATGTTCATCACATTAATTTTAATAAATTTGAATATAATTACCCTAACCCATTTTATAAAATTTATAATTTTGTTCTAAAATCTTTTTTTAAGCAAAACTTAAAGACAAAACACTTTGGAAAAAAAATTATAGAAAACTTAAAAGAAATAGGAGAATTTCAGGATGTTATTGTGGTTATAAAAGGCGATTTTATTGATCCGAAAAGCGTTTTGGAATTAAAAAAATACGGAAAAAAAACAATTGCCTATTTTAATGATAATACCTATCGATGTCCAAAAATAATACGTGTAATTCCTAATTTTCACAAGGTTTTTTCGTTTGAGAAAGAAGATTGTGAGCGATATAATTTGAATTTTGCAACAAACTGGATTTATAGTGCTGTTCCTGTAGTTTCAGGTAAGCCTTTTGAATATCAGGTTTTTAATATCATTTCAAAAGATAAAAGACTGCCAATTCTTGCCAAAATCGCTAAAAATTTAAAAGGCAACAACATAAGCCATAAGATATTTGTTTATGATAGAAAATTTAAAAGAAAAACATCCACAATAGAATATATAACAAATCATATTCCATTATCAGAAATTAAAGAATATATAGACAGTTCTCAGGTTTTGCTTGATGTGAATCGAAAAGGGCAAAACGGATTAACTTTTAGAGTATTTGAAAGTATTGGTTTGCAAAAAAAGCTGATCACTACAAATTCAGATATTGCTAATTACGATTTTTACAATCCAAACAACATTTTGATAATCGACCATAAAAATCCAGATATTCCAGTATCATTTTTCGAGAAAGAATATGAAAAAATCCCTGATGCTATTTTTAACAAATACACATTAGACGGCTGGATTGAAAATGTAGTTTATTGTTCAGTTTCTTAAACACTATAATTACAGCCGAATAAAATCTCAATATATTAAAGGGCCTTTTATCATTAAACACTTAAATAATTATTTTTAATTTTAAAATTTAAAGATATTGCCTATAACAGAAAAAAAATATGAAAATTTCAGTTGCCATATGTACCTATAATGGAGAAAAGCACTTAATTGAACAACTTGATTCTATATTAAATCAAACTCATGAGGTTGATGAAATTATTGTTTGTGATGATCTTTCTACAGATAAAACAATTGAAATATTGAATGATTATAAAACTAAACATTCTTCTTTATTTTATATACATCATAATCAAAGTACGTTGCGAAGCGTTAAAAATTTTGAAAAAGCGATTTCTCTTTGCACCGGTGATTTTATTTTTTTATCAGATCAGGATGATAAATGGGTACCAGAAAAAGTTGAAGAATATATTGCCTATTTCAATTCACATCCCGACATAAAAGTTTTATCTTCAAATGGGTATTGCATAAATGATCACTCTAAAATACAGGAAAAATATGCGCTTTGGGATATTCCACGATTTTTAAAAGAAGAAAATATTGACTTTGATTATTACAAAATGATTAGTCAGATTTTAAATTTGGCAACAGGCGCATCAATGGCTTTTAAAAAAGAAATATTACAAGATATTTTGCCTTTTCCAATTGTAAATAAATTTCATCACGACGAATGGATTGCGATGATCTCGAGTTATCAAGGCCAATATGAACTTTTAGATAAAAAGTATTTCTATTATCGAATGCACGATAATCAACAGGTTGGAGGTGTCTTTTATGATAAAAATAAAAACACAAAACAACGATTCATTGGTATGTGTAATTTAGATGATGAAAATATTTCTTTTAGCCTTTATAAAAAAAGATGGAAAAGAATTTTTAGATCCTATCAAAAAAATGCTCAATTAAGTAAAAGTGATTCAAAATTTAGAGATTCCTTTAAAACGAATGCACAAGAAATCAAAGAGATCTTTTTAAGAACAGAATTAGCAATGAAGAAAAAGTTTTTTTTGCAGTATATTTTATTAAAAATAGGGTATGCGCTTAAAAATAAGAAGATAAAAATTTAGTAAAACAAACTTTTATTAAAACTATTATATATATATGAAAGTAAGTGTATTGATGATTACCTATAATCATGCAAAATATATAAAACAAGCAGTTGAATGTATTCTAAATCAAGAAACTAAATTTGATTTTGAATTAATTATTTCTAATGACAATTCTCCGGATGAAACAGATTCTATTGTAAACGAAATCATTAGCGAAAATCCAAAAGGGAATTTGATTCAATATTTCAAACACGATAAAAACATAGGTATGATGCCTAATTTTTTATTTACATTAAACAAAGCAAAAGGAGAATATGTAGCATTGTGCGAAGGCGATGATTATTGGACATCAAATTTAAAACTTGAAAAACAAGTTTTATTTCTTGATCAAAATAAAGAGTACAGCATTTGTTTTCATAATGTACAAACACTTGAAAATGGTGTTTTAAAAGATAACGAGATTCAAAGCGAGATTTTAGAAACTTCAACAATTATTGATTTGGCTAAATATAATTTTATCCAGACTCCAAGTGTAGTTTACCGAAATCATTTATTTGAATCTTTTCCTGATTATTTTGTGTCCTCACCTATTGGCGATTATTTTTTACATATGCTGAATGCTAAATATGGAAAAATCAAATTTCTAAACGAAAATATGGCCGTTTATAGAATCCACCATACATCGTATTGGTCTTCAAAACAGCAAATTGACCGTGAAATTATCTGGGCTGATTTTCTCAAAAATATAAAACCAAATTTTGAAAAACCTGTTCGAAAAATCCTTTCAAAGCAGATTTATCAATTGAAGAAACAAAGATTGAGTGGTATAGACAAAATAGTGCACAAAATTAAATATAAAATAAACGGCCTTTTTTAAATATAATTAGTAAATAAAATAAATCAGATTAAATGGGTGATCGTTTTAAACATTATAAAATAGGAAACAGCAAAGGAATTATAATACTTGATGATATACTTCCGTCAACTCTTTCTCCGTGGAGAAGCTACGAATATGCTGAGATTTGCCGTTTTTATGAAAATACTCGTATAAAAACAGATGCAACAACTTTTGAACATTATGCACAGGGCAAAAGTTTTGAAGAAAATTTAAAATTACTAACTGCTAATTATCCTGCGCTTTCCAATAAAATAAAAAGGCTAAAATATACCACTAATTTAAACAGCCAATTGATTTATATGCTTTTTTATAATAATCTAAAAAAGCATTTTGAGATTTTCGAACGAAATAAAAACCCCTTTACATTCACACTTTATCCCGGTGGCGGATTTGGGTTTAACGATGTTCTTTTAGACGAAAATCTTAAGAAATATTTTGATTCAAAGAACTTTAAAGGTGTTATTGTAAATCAAAATATTACTAAAAAATACCTTATCGAAAACAGCCTTTGTGATCCTGAACAGGTAAATTTAATCTCTGGCGTTCCGCTAAATTTAAACACTCCGGAAATTCAAAATTTTGAATATCAAAAAGAGACAGTAAAAACATCTCTATTATTTTTCGCCAACAAATATACTGAAGACGGAAACGACAAAGGATTTGATGTGTTTCAAAAAATTGTTTTTGCATTAAAAGATCAAACAGATAAATTCAATTTCATTATCATTGGCGGTTTTTCTAAAAATGACCTAACCGATACAAGTCTTGAAAACTGTATTGATTTTAAAGGGGTTCTAGATGAATTTCATTTTGAATCGATTTTAAAAAAAACTCATATTATGATTTCTCCAAACAAACCTTTTGTATTGAGCAAAAATGCTTTTGATGGTTTTCCGTTAGCTACTTCGGTAACAGCATCACTATTTGGGAATGTCAATTTTATGACGGATTATTTTAATGAAAGTAAACATATGGGACTTGAAGACGGAAATGACTTTTTTAAGATCAATAATAATAATATTGATGAAATCGTTACAAAAATTCAAGAATTGCATGCAGACAAAGACCTGATGAAAAGAATTGCCCAAAATGGTCGGAATAAAATATTACATTTGTACTCTTTTGAAAAACAAATTACCCCCAGAATAGAACATTTTAAAAAAATACTACTTTGATAAACGTTACAAAAACTTTTCTTCCTTCAATTGAATCTTATAATTCATATTTACAACGTGCCTGGGAAAAAGTTTGGCTTACAAACAGAGGAGAACTTACTCTGGAATTAGAAGAAAAACTAAGCAAATATCTCGAAGTTTCGAATATAATTATCACGAATAATGGAACTATTCCGTTGCAAATCGCTTTAAAATTATTTGGCAACGGTGGTGAAGTTATCACTACTCCATTCTCATATATTGCGACATCTGCAGCGATAATTTGGGAAAATTGTAAACCCGTTTTTGTAGACATTCGTCCGGAATATTTAACGATTGATGAAGATAAAATCGAGCAATCTATTACCTCAAAAACAACTGCAATACTTGCGACTCACGTTTTTGGAAATCCGTGTAATGTTATTGCAATCGAAAAAATTGCTAAAAAACATAATTTGAAAGTCATATATGATGCTGCACATTGCTTTGGTGTAAAATACAACGGCCAATCTGTTTTTAACTTTGGTGATGTTTCTACTTGCAGTTTTCATGCGACAAAAATTTTTCATAGCGGAGAAGGCGGTGCCATGTTTTGTAATGACAGCGAATTATATCATAAATTATTCTATAGCCACAACTTTGGCCACAATGGTCCTTTAGATTTTCATGGTTTAGGAATTAATGCTAAAATTTCCGAATTACAATCTGCGTTAGGTCTGGCGGTTTTTGATCATATCGATACTATATTTTCAGAACGCAAAAAAGTGGTTGATTTTTACAATGCCCACTTAGAATTCAATAACTTAAAATCATTAAGAATTCGCGAAAATACAGAATGGAATTACAGTTATTATCCTGTAATTTTTGAATCAGAAGAAGTTTTACTGAAGGTTCAGAGCGAATTAAAAATAGAAAACATTATTCCGAGACGTTATTTTTATCCTTCATTAAACAAAGTAAATTATATAAACGGAGTCGAAATGCCAATTTCTGAAAGTATCGCTTCTCGAATTTTATGTTTACCATTATATGTTGGTCTTCCAACTTCAGATTTAGAAAGAATTATATCAATAATAAATAAATTTACATGTTAATTATTGGAGCTAAGGGATTTGCAAAAGAAATTCTGGAAATTTTCAAACAAAATAACCAACTGGATAATCTGGCTTTTTATGATGATGTAAATCATGATATTGGGGATTTTTTATATAAACAATTTCCGATTCTAAAAAATGAAAAGCAAGCAAAATCTCATTTTTCTATAAATAACGAATTTACAATAGGTATTGGAAATCCGGTTTTACGAAAAAAACTATACGATAAATTTATAGCACTAGGCGGAAAATTTGTTTCAGCAATAAGTCTGCAAGCTACAATTGGAAGTTTTGATGTAGAAATTGGCGTTGGTTCTAACGTTCTTTCTAATGCAACATTTTCTAATTCGACCAAAATAGGAATTGGAACTATTGTGTACTATAATACAACCATAACGCACGATTGTGTAGTTGAAGATTTTGTAGAATTGTCTCCAAATGTTATTCTTTTAGGAAATGTTACCGTTGGGTCTTACACACAAATTGGTGCTGGTGCAGTAATTTTGCCTAAGCTTAAAATTGGTAAAAATGTAATAATTGGCGCCGGAACTATTGTTATACAAGATATTCCTGATAACGCCGTTGTAATTGGAACGCCAGGAAAAATAATTAAATACTCAGAACCTTTAGATTTTTTATAATGAATCAAGACATAAACACCGAAATCCACAACGCTTACGAAGTCATTAAAGAAGGTGGAATCATACTTTACCCAACCGATACAGTGTGGGGAATTGGCTGTGATGCCACAAATCCTGAAGCTGTCGCCAAAATATACAAATTAAAACAGCGTGCCGAAACACAAAGTATGATTGTATTAATGAATGGCGAAAAAATGATGTACAATGTATTCAAAAACATTCCGGAAGTGGCCTGGCAAATTTTGGATGTATCTGAAAAACCAACTACTTTAATCCTGGACGAACCCAGAAATGTAGCCAAAAATATAATTGCAGCCGATAATTCACTAGGAATTCGTATTGTAAAAGAACCTTTTTGCTTTAAATTATTAGAAAGAATGAAAAAACCTTTGGTTTCGACTTCGGCTAATATTTCAGGACAACCCACTCCTATTGCTTTCAAAGATATTAATCCTGAAATCATCAAAGGAGTAGATTATGTAGTAAAACTAAATCAGGATAAAGTTGCCGGAAAACCTTCCACAATAATCAAACTCACGAATGATGCACAGGTGAAAGTGATACGTAAATAATTTTAGATTGCAGATTTTAGATTATTTAAAATCTGCAAAACTTCTTTTCCTCTCAAACACCTTTAAGACATTCAATCAGCCAATCGATATCTTCTTTGGTATTATAATGACTAAATGAAATTCGGAGATTTGGTAATTTTAAATCCGTCTCCGAAAGCATTTCTTTTAAAACGTGAGAAGGTTTTATACTTCCGGACTGGCACGCACTTCCTCTCGAAACCGCAATTCCTTTCATGTCTAAACTAAACAAAAGCATCGAAGTTTTATCTGCAGAAAAAGGCAGAATGATATTGATGATATTATAAAAATCATCTTTTTTACCATTTATTCTAAAACCCGGAAAATGAATTTCCAACTGATCAATCAGGTACATTTTCAGATCTGTAATGTATTTCCTTTCCTGATCCAAATTCTCATAAGAAAGAGACAATGCTTTTGCCATACCCGCAATTTGATGTACAGCTTCGGTTCCTGCGCGAAGTCCTTTTTCTTGTTCTCCGCCAAAAATAAGCGGCTGCAAACCTGAATTTTTCCGAACAAAAGCAAAACCAATTCCTTTTGGCCCATGAAATTTATGTGCACTTGCAATGATAAAATCGACTGGCGTTTTTTGCAAATCAATCTCGGTTTTACCGATAGATTGCACGGTATCTGAGTGAAATAATGTATTGTATTGTTTGCAAATAACACCAACTCTGTCCAGGTCTAAAATAGCACCTGTTTCGTTGTTTACATGCATTAGACTTACAATAGTCTTTTTCTCTTCTGCCAATAAATTAGACAAATGAGTAAGATCTATACTTCCGTCAGGGTTTATTTTTACGTAATCCACCTGAACATTATATTCAGCTTCTAATACTAAAACAGTATGCAAAACGGCATGATGCTCAATTTTTGTAGTAATGATACGCTCGATTTTAAGATCTTCTACGGCTGAGCGCAGTATCCAGTTATCAGCCTCAGTTCCGCCCGAAGTAAAAATAATTTCTTGTGCAGAACAGTTTAAATGTTTGGCAATACTTTTTCTGGAAAGCTCCAGAATAGTCTTTCCGTTTCTTCCAAAACTATGTGTAGAAGACGGATTACCAAAATCTTCAGTCATTACTTTGGTCATTTCCTGAATCACTTCAGGACGCATAGCGGTTGTAGAGGCGTTATCGAGGTATACTTTTTTCATTACCGCAAAGTTATGAAATATCAATTGTCTAATCTTAAATATCATTTGCCAAATTTTTCACTATTTTTGACGTCAAATAAAATTACGATGAAAAAATATGTAAGCCTTCTATTGTTCGCCCTAATACTAAACGGTTGCGATGATGGTGATTTAACAGTAGATACTATTGATTTTAGCGACGAAAGTATTACTTCTCAAACCTGCAACCCATTAACCAACACACTAATATACAGACTTAAACCCCAGGAATCTTTATTACTGCAATTGCCTGAGAATAAAATTATAAATGATCCGTCTGTTTACTCTTACGACATCGATAATAGTACATATCGTGTGGTATACAGAGCTTATGATGGTACTGTTGCCACTCCTAATATATGCGGTGCAATACCGCCAAAAACGCCAAACATTACCGAAGAATGGCTTGGAACAGCAGGAAAAATAGAAATTACTACCACTCAAAACACAGACTTAACTGCAACTGATGGAAGTACCAAAATTACGGGCTACAATCATACTATTGTTTTTAGAAATATCACCTTTGCTAAACCTACTGGAGACCAGGTCGAAGCTGAATATGTTTTTGGAAATTTCGCTACTACGTATACCTCACCAAGTACTACTTTTATCAATCCTGTACAGCAATGTACAAATACTTCAAAACAGGTTTACAATTTCAATGCATCATCTGCATTAACAATTGATAATATTGATCCGGCATTGATTGTTAATGAAAAAACAACAACACCAAGAAGAGGTCTTATAAATGCTAACGGTACAACAAACAAAGTTTTATTACGCAGTTATATTAATGGAACGCTAACTCAATCGTACTTTTGTAATACCACAATACCATCAACTCCTACGGTAAGCGAAACATGGATTGCTCAGGATGGAATTGCAGAAACAAGCGGAATTATAGAAGTCACTACAACAAATGTAGGAAACGTTTTCACACATACTATTGTTCTTAAAAACGTAACTTTACAAAAAGATCACAGTACTTTTAAGCTGCCTGCAAACTATACTTATGGAAACTTAGAAGTGGTGGTTCCATAACTAAAACCCTATTTCTATTCCTACAAAAAAAACATCCGTTTTTTAGTCTAATTCCACATGGAAATCAGACTAAAAAACGGATGTTTTTTTATGCTTTAAAACGAATAAAATTAAGCATAAAAAAGCCTCTTATTTATTGTTTTGTCTAAAATAAACTTCGGTGGCACCTAAGCCATATTTTTGATAATTGGCATCCTGAAAATCTATTCCGTCGTAACGGCCCAATAAAAAATCAAGTTCAGCTTTTAAGATCCCTTCACCAACACCGTGAATAAAAACAATTTTAGGAATGCGGTTTCTGATCGCAAATTCGATATGTCTTTTTGCTGTTTCTGTCTGTAAAGTCAAGATGTCATAATTCGACATTCCGCGTTTATTGGGAACCAGCTTTTCGATGTGCAAATCAAATTCCGGTGCTGCAATTTCTCGTTTATCTTTCTTTTCTTTGACAAAACTCCTTGGTTTTGGCTCTTCTTTTTCTTTTGAAACCGTATCTAAATCAATTCTTTTGATAGAATTCATTAAATTACTGGATTCTTGCATTTTAAGCAATTCGCTGACAAAAAATGTCATCGTAAATCCATCCTCAGTTTCGATCAAAACCTCATTGTTTTTCACCGAAACTACTGTTCCGTTTATGGCTTCGTCTAAGACTGAAACCTTATCTCCTTTAGTCAACATCCTGCTCTTCTTTATCTTGATTTTTACTAGGTGTTTTTGCACTCAACTGCATCATTCCAAACATGAAAACTACAATTGCAATTACCGTTATATAAATATTTTTCTCTGCTGAAACCTGCTCGTATAACGCAACCGAAATGGCAAGAATCATTATTAAAATTTTAAAAGTTTTCATTTTTTAAGTATTAAGAATTCAAAAGTATGAAACTTTAAAATAGCACTTCACTACTCTGCCAAATGAATAAAATATTTTTCTTCTAAAACCATATAAAATATCGTTGGTAAAACCAGAAGAATTAGTCTATCAAAAAACACTAAAAACCATCTTATTTCTGCAGTAATAAAAACGCTCTTTTCATCGTAACTTATTCTTACTTTTTATCAAATAAAATTTCATTCATTTTTCTAATGTACCTTCGTTTTTATTTTTAGGATTTAGTACTTTTTAACTTTTATAAAAATCAAAAGATCAGCTCAAAAAAATGATTTTTAAATTTCAAAAAGAATACTTTTCTAAGATTTATTTATTTTTTCTAAATCGAAATTCTGTTTCATTTATTTTTTTATCTGGTTAAGAATATCGTTCATCATCTCTATCTGCACTTTCTGAATTTCGATCAATTCTTGTTGCTGGTGCATAATCATGTGATCTATTTTATCATGAATCATTCTAATTTCTAATTCTGATTTCAGGTTAATCATATAATCTTTTTTAGCACGGTTTCGGTCTTTTTCTTCCTGACGATTCTGGCTCATCATAATTACCGGAGCCTGCAAAGCGGCAATACAGGATAAAATCAGATTCAGCAAAATAAACGGATACGGATCAAAACCTTTATTGACCAAAATATAAACATTGGCACCAATCCAAACCACAATAAAAAGCAAAAACGAAATAATAAAAGTCCAGCTTCCGCCAAAGTCAGCCACTTTATCGGCTATTTTTTGACCAAAACTTCTCGCCTCTTCCTCATCTTCTACAATACTAACGATCGACTTATCTTCTTTTAGAGAATTGATAACGCTTTTTTCAAGATCAGAAAGCGTTCCTATTTCTGTCGACAAATATCTCGAAATGTATTTTTGGCGGTACTCGTTTAATTCTTTTACCGCAATACAATCCTGATCGCTAAAAGAAGGAAAGTCTTCTATAATAAGCCCTAAAATGGGATCATGAATAGATTTTCCCCAAATTTTCTCATTTTCAGGGAAAGAAAGATTAGAAATAGCACTTTTAAAAGTCGGATTGTTTTTCATTTTTATAAATTTTACTGGCTAATTTACGCATTTAACTTCTTAAGAATCTTGTAAAAAAAATCACCTTTATTTTTATTTTATTTATCACAAATACAATTCTCAAAACAAAATTTCTTTACCTAATTCGTGTTCTTATTTACAAAAAACGCACTACTTTTAACGTTTTAAATTATCCACTCAATTTTACAATTGTGACAAAAGACACTATCATACAAAATATCAAAGCTTTAAAAAGCCATTCTAATATAAATTACGGTATCAAAACCAAAACAGAAGATTTTACCGAGAAGCTTTTCTATACCCTTTTTGATTCTAATGCCGCTTTGGATGAAAGCATCAATGAACTTGAAATCAGATTTAAAGAAATTGCTGTTTTAGCCTGCAAAAAACCACAAAATTCATGTGAATCGATCTGGGATCGGTTTCTGGAAAAATTACCTGGTGTTTTGAAAAAACTAAATCAGGATGCTGAATACATTCTTGAAAACGATCCGGCATCCAACAGTATCGACGAAGTTTATTTAGGTTATCCCGGTTTTTATGCGATTGCGATTTATCGCTTAAGTCACGAATTATACCATTTAGATTTATTGCTATTTTCGAGACTAATGAGCGAATATGCACACCGAATTACAGGAACTGATATTCATGCCGGTGCTGATATCGCCTCTCCTTTTTTTATCGATCACGCCACCGGAATTGTTATTGGTGAAACGACCGTAATCAGGAAACACGTAAAAATTTATCAGGGTGTAACTCTTGGTGCTTTGAGCGTGAGCAAAGAAATGAAAAACGCCAAAAGACATCCAACCGTAGAAGCTAATGTTTGCATTTATGCGAATGCTACTATTTTGGGAGGCGAAACCACTATTGGAGAAAACAGTATCGTTGGAGGAAATGCCTGGGTAACCAAATCGATTCCTGAAGGTTCTATAGTAATCAATACTACTACAACTGAAGTTAAAATAAAAGAAAAAAAATAATGAACGCACAAAAATTGCTAAACCTGATTGGAAATACTCCTTTGATGGAAACTGTCAATTTGGTTAAAAATAAAAATGTAAAACTTTTACTGAAGCTGGAAGGAAATAATCCTGGCGGAAGCGTAAAAGACAGAGCAGCTTATAACATGATTGCAGCAGCTCTTGAAAGAGGCGAGATTAAAAAAGGCGATAAACTGATTGAAGCTACAAGCGGCAATACCGGAATTGCCCTGGCTATGATTGCACAATTGTTTCAAATCGAGATCGAATTGGTCTTGCCGGAAGATTCTACAAAAGAAAGAACTCAAACCATGCGTGCTTATGGCGCTACAGTGATTTTAACGCCTGCTAGCGAAGGAATTATTGGCTCAAGGGACTATGCCGATAAAAAAGTAGCAGAAGGCGGATATATCATGCTCAATCAGTTTGCGAATGATGATAACTGGAAAGCACATTATAAAACCACTGGTCCTGAAATCTGGAATGATACTGACGGTACGGTAACTCATTTTGTTTCGGCAATGGGAACAACGGGAACTATCATTGGAACTTCGACTTATTTAAAAGAAAAAAATCCGGCAGTTCAGATCATTGGAGCACAGCCAAGCGACGGATCTCAGATTCCGGGAATCCGTAAATGGCCTCAGGAATATTTGCCTAAAATATTCGACGCTTCAAAAGTAGATACTGTTGTAGACGTAAGCGAAGAAGAAGCCAGAGCAATGACCAAACGTTTAGCACTCGAAGAAGGTGTTTTTGCAGGAATGAGCAGCGGAGGTTCTGTTGCCGTTGCCCTAAAAATAGCTGAAAAACTAGAATCCGGAGTTATTGTTGCCATTATCTGCGATCGCGGTGATCGTTATTTGTCTTCGGATTTATTTGATTGAGAAAGATACTAAGATTCTGAGTTGCTAAAATGCTAAGCTTTTCAACTTTGAATTAAAACCTTAACAACTCAGAACCTTAGTAACTTAGCATCTTAAAAAAAAAACTTAGCCTCTCAGAACCTTAGCAACTTAGCACCTTAAAAGAAATGAACTACAGAAAACTAGGAAAAACAAACTTTACTATATCCGAAATCTCACTTGGCACCTGGCAAGTAGGAGGAAAATGGGGATCAGGATTTAATGATAAAACTGCCGATGAACTTATAAATACGGCAATAGACAACGGCGTAAATTTTATTGATACTGCCGATGTTTACGAAAATGGATTAAGCGAAACTGCCGTAGGACGCGTAGTTCGTTCGAGATCTGAGCGTATTTACGTGGCTACAAAATGCGGACGTCATATAAATCCTCATGTGAGTGAAGGTTATCAGCCAAAAGTAATTCAAAAATATATTGAAGACAGTTTGAAAAGAATGGGATTAGAAACTTTGGATTTAATTCAGTTGCATTGTCCTCCAACAGAAGTTTTTTACCGACCTGAAATTTTTGAAATGTTCGATCGACTGAAAGAACAAGGGAAAATTTTAAATCTTGGCGTAAGCGTAGAAAAAGTCGAAGAAGCTTTAAAAGCAATCGAATATTCAAATGTTACTACGGTTCAGATTATTTTTAATTTGTTTCGTCAGCGTCCTTCTCAATTATTTTTCTCTGAAGCCAGAAAAAAAGATATCGGAATCATTGCAAGAGTTCCTTTAGCAAGCGGACTCTTAACAGGTAAATTTGATGCCAAAACTACTTTTGATACTCAGGATCACCGTAACTTTAATCGTAACGGAGATGCTTTTGATAAAGGCGAAACTTTTTCAGGCATTGATTATGATTTAGGATTACAAGCTGTTGAAAAACTAAAAGCATTATTTCCAGAACAAACCAACCTTGCGCCTATCGCCTTGCAATGGATTTTGAGTTTTGACGATATCAGCTGTATAATTCCAGGTGCCTCAAAAGAAAGTCACGTACTTTCTAATTTATCAATTTATGATTTACCGAAATTATCTTCGGAGAAAATCGCGGCAATGAATGATATTTACGAAGAATATATAAAACCTTCTGTGCATCAGTTATGGTAGTATTTTAGTTTCTAAGATACTAAGGCGCTAAGATTCTAAGTTTTTTTTTGAATCTAGCGCCTTTTTTTAGTTTAAAAAAAGACTGCCAATTTCAATTTACATTCATAACTCACAACTCATAACTCTTAATTCAAAACTTCTCAAGCTTCAAATTCAATTCTAAACTCGGCACCTTTATTCCTGCCTTCGCTTGTTGCGTTTAATGTTCCTTTGTTTTTTTCGATGATTTTTTTGCAGAGATATAATCCAATTCCGGTCGAAGATTCATTTGCGGTTCCTAATCGGCTCATTTTGGTGAATTTTTTGAACAATTCATCAATTTGATTTTTATCAAAACCAATTCCTTTATCTACAACCGTAATAATTAGTTTTGAGTTTTCGCTGTAGATTCTAACTTTAACTTCACTGTCGAAATAGGAGAATTTAATAGCATTACTAATTAAATTGACTAAAACCTGAACAAGCAAACCTTCATCTAATCTGAGTTTAGCTTCAGTAATTTCTAAATTTATACTCAGCTTTATATTTTTATCCAGCAAGCGCTGCTCTACCTGTTCATTAATAAAAGGTAAAATACTGGATAGTACAATTGTTTTACTTTCCTGGGCCCATTTTACAACACGATCCTGCTCCTGCAATAATTTTATAAAATTTTCGATGTATCGAAATTGCAAATTAGTTGATTCACGAATTAATTCTGCTAATTGACGCACAGAATCAGAAGGATTTTCGCTTATTATTAAATTTGCCAAACCTTGCGGATTTCCTGCAAAATTTTTCAAATCATGCGAAAGCATATAAATCAAATCCTGTTTTTCATTGATAAAACTTTCGGCTTCATAAATAGATTCCTGAATATTGGCCAGTAAAAGACCCGCTTCATCTGTATATTCAGTTGGCAAAATAGATAATTTTCTATTATTCCTATAATCGTCTAACGATTTTGAAGCAATTGAGATAGGTCTAATCAACTGATTTAAAACCAAAAGTGTCACTAATGTAGCCAGCAAGGTCATAATTAAGGAGAAAACCAAAATGGAAGTAGCCGAAACACTATGATTATAATAAAGTACAAAAAACAAAATCCCGATCAACGGAATATGAATTCCTACAAAAGCAACAAATAAAAATTTGAAAGCATAACTTTTTTTCAAAAAGCTAATTTGTGAAAGATTATGATACAACTTCATAAAAATATAACAATCAATAGTTTAAAAATAGCAGATTTGGGCAAATTGCTAAAAACAAAGTTAACTTTTAATGTCAATTAAAATAGAATTTTAAACAATTTGATAAAATATTTGAAAATTTAAATTTGAAAAAGTTTACAATCCCTTATTTTTGCGCTATGGGAAGAAAAAATACAGACAAAGTTGTCTTTCATCAAATCCAGGTTCTTGATGCCGGAGCAAAAGGAGTATCAGTAGCAAAGGCTCCTGACGGAAAAGTAATCTTTATACCGAACGTGGTTCCGGGTGATGTTGTTGACGTTCAAACTTTCAAAAAAAGAAAAGCCTATTACGAAGGCAAAGCCGTAAAATTTCATGAATTATCAGAACATCGCATTGAACCTATTTGCGATCATTTTGGTGTTTGTGGAGGTTGTAAATGGCAAAATATGAAATACAGCCAACAGTTGTATTACAAACAAAACGAAGTAAAAAATCATTTGCAGCGTATAGGAAAAGTAGAACTTCCTGAGTTCGAAAATATTCTGGGTTCTGAAAAACAGTTTTTTTACAGAAATAAAATGGAATTTTCGTTTTCGAACAGCCGTTGGTTAACCGAAAAAGAAATTGAAAGCACTGAAGATCTGGGAAACAGAAATGCATTAGGTTTTCATATCCCGAAAATGTGGGATAAAATTCTTGATATTCAAAAATGTTATTTACAGGAAGACCCTTCTAATGCCATTAGAAACGAAATTAGGGATTTTGCTAACGAACATAATTTAGCATTCTTTAATCCAAGGGAACAATCCGGATTATTGAGAACTTTTATGATTCGTACAGCTTCGACCGGTGAAATCATGGTTTTGATTCAGTTTTACGAAAATGACAAAGCAAACCGCGAATTACTTTTAGATCATCTTTACGAAAAGTTCCCGCAAATTACTTCGTTACAATATGTTGTAAATTCAAAACAAAACGACACTATTTACGATCAGAATATCAAACTATATAAAGGCAGGGATTATATTCTGGAAGAGATGGAAGGTTTAAAATTCAGCATCAATGCTAAATCTTTTTACCAGACCAACTCTGACCAGGCGTATGAATTGTACAAAATAACAAGAGATTTTGCAGGACTTTCTGGTGACGAAACCGTTTACGATTTATATACCGGAACCGGAACTATTGCGCAATTTGTTTCTAAAAAAGCAAAAAAAGTAATTGGCGTAGAAAGTGTTCCTGAAGCTATTATTGATGCTAAAGCCAATGCAGAACGCAATAATATAACGAATTGTGAGTTTTTTGTAGGGGATATGAAAGTGGTCTTTAATGAAGCCTTCATTGCCCAACACGGAAAACCGGATGTAATTATTACAGATCCGCCAAGAGATGGTATGCATAAAGACGTTATAGACCAGATCCTGAAAATTGCTCCTAAAAAAGTAGTATATGTAAGTTGTAATTCGGCAACACAAGCACGTGATTTAGCTTTAATGGATGAAAAATACAAAGTTACCCGTGTTAGACCAGTTGATATGTTTCCGCAAACACATCATGTCGAAAATGTTGTACTTTTAGAACTTCGCTAACAAAATATAAATGAAAAAAATAATCTCTCTTTTATTGGTCTTTACGTTTGGTTTATCAAGCTGTGAGAAAGATGATATTTGTGATGCAAATACGCCCACCACTCCCCGATTAGTAATTTCATTTTACGACATTAATGATTCGTCAAAACCTAGAAATGTAAATAACTTAATGGTTATTGGAGAAGGAAAAACAGAAGGAATTATTTTTAATAAAAGTGTAACAGATACAACTAAATATGTAACAAACGCAAATGTGGTATCTGTTCCTTTGCGAACAGATACAATATCAACAACATATAAATTTGTTTACAACTCATTAAGTCCAAATGCTGCTGCCATAAATACCGATGTTATAAAAATTGATTATACACATCAAAATGTATACGTATCGAGAGCATGCGGTTTTAAAACTACTTTTACACTCGCTCCCGTAAATCCTTTTGTAAGAACTGATCCGGATGGTGATGGTAATTGGATGCAAGAAATTTTTGTAAAAACCCGTAACATTGAATCTGAAAATGAAACACACCTTGAAGTATATTTTTAGTTCTTTCTTATTGTTTTCAATGTTTTTGGGGCATACTCAGGAAACAGCAACTAAAACAGTAACAAAAGAAAAGCCCAAAACCGAGACTGCAAAACCTGATCTTCAGGAAGTAAAAAAAGACAGCATCAAAACAGATCGCTACGGTCTTCGTGTAGGTGTCGATTTGTACAAACTGACCCGTGGCCTTTATGACAAAGATTATAAAGGAATTGAGGTTGTGGGTGATTTTCGTTTAACGAAAAAATACTACATCGCAGCTGAACTTGGTTTCGAAGATAAAACAACAGATGATGACAGATTGAACTCAACTGCTACAGGAACGTACATAAAAGGTGGTTTTGACTACAACTTGTATCAAAACTGGCTGGACATGGAAAACTTAATTACAATAGGTTTACGAGGTGGTTTTAGTACTTTTAGCCAGCAATTAAACAGTTATAAAATATACAATGCAAATCCGTATTGGGGAGAACAGCCCGCAATTCCCGAAGGTCAAAAATACACCGGACTAACAGCAGGATGGCTGGAAGTTGCGCTAGGATTAAAAGCAAAAGTTTTTAATAATGTATTTGTTGGATTTGGCGTTCAGTTAAAGATGCTGGTAGCCAATTCAAAACCATCAGGGTTTGATAATTTATATATACCGGGTTTTAACAGAACTTACGACGGAAGTTTTGGAGTAGGCTTTAATTACACTGTATCCTACTTTATTCCGCTTTATAAGAAAAAAACTATTATCCCGCAAATTATAGAAACTCCTAAAAATTAGTTTTAGCTAAATGAACAAAATCTTTATTCTTTTTGCCATTAGCCAAATCGCTTTTGCTCAAAAAACTATTGTTAAGACTTCGTTGCATTTCTCTGGAAAAATAGACAAGTATCCGGTAGAAATGACTATTGAATTCGTTCAGGGACAAGATTCTGTTTCAGGAAGCTATTATTACGGAAAAAACAGACAAAATATGCCTATTTTTACAAAAGGCGATTTTAAAGCAGGTGAAATAAAACTTGACGAAACAACCTATATCGCAACAAAAAAGGGAAACGTGCCCACAAAAACAGGCTCCTTTTTATTACAATTAGACAGTGAGTATAAATTAAGCGGGATATGGCAAAACGTAAAAAAAGATAAAAAATTCGATGCTACTCTTTCTTGCCTGGAAGACTTAACTTCATTTAATCCAAAAAAATACAGTTATACATTAAACCAATATAAAGGTAAAGCTGAAAACACAACTGGTAAACTGGATGATAATTTCCTAATTAACAAATTGGATATTTATAATTCTAAAAAAGAAAAAATACAAACAATTTCCGGTTTTAATAATGTGATTTACGAAAAAGACGGAACAGTAGAATTAGAAGATCTAAATTTTGATGGACTTCTGGACATTAAAATCCCCATTTATTTCCCGGATAGAACTAAATATGATGGTGGCTACCTATACTTTGTTTATGATAAAACTAAAAAACAGTTTATTAGAAATACAAAACTTGAAGCTTTAGAGTATTTGAATTTCGACCAAAAAAACAAAGAATTTGTAAAATATGAAGCTGACGGAAGCGGAAACGAAACCGATTATTATTACAAATGGTCGAATAACAATTTTTATTTGATTCGCAAAGCGGAAAGTTTTGAAGACAATAACAAAACAACTTATACTGAGTATGAAATAAAAAACAATAAATCAGTAAAAATCAAAGAATATCAAAAATAAAAAAAGCCATGAATTTTAAATTAATTAAGTTCATGGCTTTTTCTATTATATAAAAACTCTTTAAGACAACTGAAAATCAACAGCTGCTTTTGAATGTATCAAAGCAGTATCAAAAATGGGCACCGAAAGATCTCCTGATTTTATCACCAACGGAATTTCGGTACAACCTAAAATAATTCCTTCAGCTCCTTCTTTTATCAATTGATTGGCAATTTCTAAATATCGTTTCTTAGTTTCATCAGTCACAAGACCTTTTCCTAATTCTTCAAAAATGGTAGTGTGAATAAAATCTTTTTCCTCGTCATTTTGCGGAATAATAGCTTCAATTCCCTTAGCAAGAAGTTTATCCTTAAAAAAGTCAAGTTCCATTGTAAACTTAGTTCCCAATAAACCAACCTTTTTCAATCCTTGCTTTTCAATCTCTAACGACGTCGCTGTCGCAATATGAATAACCTGGACATCTATGGCCGCTTCGAGTCTGTCAGCAATAAAATGCATCGTATTTGCGCACAACACAATTGCTTCTGCTCCGCCTTGTTCAAGAAACTTACAGCCTTTTAAGAGCATAGTAAAAGTCGAATCCCAATCGTTATTTTCGTTATTCTTTTTTATATCGGCATAATTAAAAGAGTAAATCAAACATTCTGAGAAGTTAAGACCTCCAAGTTTTTCATTTATTCCTTCATTTATAAGCTTGTAATAATCAGCCGTAGAAACCCAGCTAATGCCGCCTATAAGTCCAATTTTCCTCATAAATAACTATTTTAAATATTCTATAATTATTTTTAACGCAGAGAACAATCCCGATAGCTATCGGGATTCGCAGAGTTCACTAAGATCCCGGCTGTGTTTACACAATCTAAGGCTGCAAAGCTTTGTGAACTTAGTGTTTTTTACTAAACTAGCATTATTTAAAAAAACTTTGCGTTTATCCTATTTCTCTGATTCCTTTTATAAAAATCCATTTCATGTACAGTTTTTCACCATCTTTAGTTTTTACTGCCTGAAATTTAGGCGAAATTAAAGTAGCGACGATAAAAGCAGTCAACGGAATCCAAAGTCCTGTTAATCCTGTATACATTGCTACTAAATATCTTCCTGCAATAAATAGAATTGCAAAACATCCTAATTGGTATAAAAAAGCTCTTACTTGTAGTTTTGACATTTTTTTTAAAGTTGCTAAGGTTCTGAGAGGCTAAGATTATAAGTTTTTTTCCTTTAGAACTTAGCTTCCTGAAACTTAAATTATTTTCTTTTTAAAAGTTGCTAAGACTCTGAAACTCTAAGATGCTAAGGTTTTACTAATTAAGTATAAAAAAACTTAGAACCTTCATCTTATTATCTCAGAACCTTATTCAGAAACTTGAAATTTCGTTCTCTTGCTTCCTTCGTACATCTCGTATTTTACCAAACGTGCTTCAAGACTTGCGTTAAAGAGTTTGATTTTTCTTGAAGGTTTTAATCCCACAAATTTTAATGCTTCAAGATTTGCCGTAATAAACCAAGCATTTGTTCCCGGGTAGCTTTTCTTTAAAGTATCACCAATATTTTTATAGAATTCTTCCATATGAATATCCAGACGCTCATCATAAGGCGGATTAAAAACCATATGCAGCTTTCCTTCAACTTCTTTTTCTGTATCAAAAAAATTATTTTCTTCTATAGAAACGTAATCTTCAAGATTTGCATTTTTGATATTGTCTTTGGCTTTATTTACAGCACTTGGTGCTTTATCAAAACCTTTTATTGTATAATGAAACTCTTTCGTTTTTTTCATTAAACTGTTTATAATCTGTTCGAACAAATCATTATCCCAGTCTTTCCATTTTTCGAAAGCAAATTCCTTACGGTTAATGTTTGCCGGAATATTACAAGCAATCATAGCCGCTTCTGCAAGGAAAGTTCCAGATCCGCACATTGGGTCCAGAAAATGGCTTTGTCCTTCCCAACCTGATAACAACAATATTCCTGCTGCCAAAACCTCGTTGATAGGCGCAATATTCGTAGCCGTTCTGTAACCACGCTGATGCAATGAATTTCCGGAAGTATCTAAAGCCACAGAAACCTGATCTTTATCGATATGCACATTGATTCGTAAGTCAGGAAAAGCTTTATCAATACTTGGGCGTTGTCCCGTTCTTTCTCTAAACTGATCTACAATGGCATCCTTACATTTTTGAGAAACAAACTCAGAGTGATTAAAATAAGTCGAATGCACAGTTGCATCAATCACAAAAGTTTGGTTGGCATTTAATAATTTAGACCAGTTTACACCAGAAATTCCTTTATATAATGCCTGCTCGTTATTGGCTCTAAACGAGTAAATAGGTTTTAAAACTTTAAGAGCAGTTCTAAGTGATAAATTGGCTTTGTACATAAAGCCCTTATCGCCTTTAAAGCTTACCATTCTCACTCCTTTTTCGACATCCTGAGCACCAAGATCACGCAATTCTTTTTCTAATATTTCTTCGAAACCAAAAAAACATTTGGCAATCATTCTAAAATTTTCTTCCATCTTTATTTTTGTATTAAAAAAAACTCCGATCGCAAATCCATATCTGATTATTCAGGTATCGTCACGAAATAGTTATTTTTCGGCAAAAATACACTAAATTTGCGGGACTTTGAATTAATTGAAATAGAATAAATGTCTGAAGCACCAAACTCATCAACACCAAATCAGGACCGTAACACCGAAAACTGGTTTACCTCATGGTTTGATACTCCATATTACCACATACTGTATAAAGATAGAAACTATCGCGAGGCGCAAATTTTTATGGATAATCTAACACATTATCTCAACCTGCCTGAAAAAGCAAAAGTTTTGGATTTAGCTTGCGGAAAAGGACGTCATTCGATTTATTTAAATCAATTAGGATTTAATGTTCTTGGTGCGGATTTGTCTGAAAACAGCATTGCTGAAGCAAGTAAAAACAGCAACGAAACGCTGCATTTCAAAGTACACGACATGCGCGAACCTTTTGAAGAAAAGTTCGATGCTATATTTAATTTATTTACCAGTTTTGGCTACTTCGAAAGTGACGATGATAATCTAACTACTCTAAAAGCCATCAAAGAAAGTCTCTCTGAATATGGTTTTGCCGTAATTGATTTTATGAATGTGGCCAACGTAATCGAAACTCTGGTTCCCGAAGAAGTAAAAACAGTTGACGGAATCGATTTTAAAATAAAAAGATACGTTCAGGACGGGCACATTTTTAAAGAAATAGATTTTGAAGATCAGGGACGTCCCTATCATTTTACCGAAAAAGTAAAAGCTTTAACCCTTAAAGACTTTCAGGAATTAATGGATGAAGCCGGAATTTTTCTTTTGGATATTTTTGGCGATTACAAACTCAAAAAGTTTCACAAAACCGAAAGCGAACGATTAATCATGATTTTTAAATAGGTTTAATTGTTTAACTGTTAATTTGTTTAATCGTTAGAAAAACAAAACAATTATTCGATTAACCGATTAAACAAATCAACGATTACACCAAAACGAAATGAATTATCTATTACCCTTATTTTCTGTACTTTTAGGTTATATAGTGGCTTTGTTTTTAAAACCAAAAAGCAAAACCAATCTAAAACTATTGCTTGCTTTTAGCGGTTCATTTTTGTTATCCCTAACCGTTATGCATTTACTGCCTGACGTTTATGCAACACACAATCACAATATTGGTATCTTCATCATGGTCGGAATTTTATTCCAGATCATATTAGAATTTTTCTCAAAAGGCGCCGAACACGGGCACGTTCACGGGCATGCACAAATGTCTCAAATTCCGTGGCTGCTTTTTATAAGCTTGTGTATTCATGCATTTTTAGAAGGTTTTCCTGTAAGTCATCACCATGATTTAGCACTCGGCATCGCCATTCACCACCTGCCTATTGCCGTAATCTTGACCACATTTTTCGTCAATGCAAACCTAAACAAAAAAGCCATTTTTGCCTTCATGCTTACTTTTGCAATCATGACACCACTTGGTACAATTGCATCCGATTTTTTACCTTTTTTAAACGATTATTATACCGAAATAACTGCCGTTGTCATCGGGATTTTGTTTCATATCTCATCAACCATTATTTTCGAAAGCAGCGAAGGACACAAATTCAACGTAGCTAAAGTTTCTATGATTGTTCTCGGTATTTTATTGGCATTCTTTTTATAATTAGAACATGACCACATCCCAATATCATTAAATCAAGAAAAAAGCTATAAAATTACTTAATTAGAAAAAGCCGTTTTATCAACGTTTTCACTTTAGCGAATCAGTAAAATAAGCGTCTAATTTTGACGCGTATAAAATAGATTTACTCGTAAAAAACGCGGATAAGAAGGATTCGATTTTCGATAATTTTATTTCCTAAAAACTTAATTTAATGACATTGGCTTGTATCCTAACGCAACAAAAACTTTTTTTTATTAGAAATAGTTATCATTTCCAAAGCATAATTCTAAAAAAAACCGTAGCATATTCTTATTCTTTTAAAATTTCAATCTTTTAATTTTCTAATTGACAAATTATCTCATTTTCTAATTATTCAATTGCTTTCCTCCTTCTCTTTTAATACCTAACAAACTCAATATTTTAGCTACTGTAACAAAGTTTCAGGAAATCAGTCCTTATAGATGAAATTTATAAGGAAAAAGATTTATAAAGTGTTATTACTTTATCTTCTAAATTTCGAGATTGCAATAAAAAAGATTAATTTTGACCCGACCAATTATACTAAAAATGACGTTTACAAAAATTACAGAACAAGCATCAAAATACGAGCATTTAGAAAAAATGTCGGTTCATGAATTGCTTACCAATATCAATCAGGAAGACAAAACTGTTCCCTATGCTGTTGAAAAAGCAATTCCTCAAATTGAAGCTCTAGTAGAACAAATTGTCGCTAAATTAAAGCTAGGTGGACGTTTGTTTTATATTGGAGCCGGAACATCCGGTCGATTAGGCGTTGTTGATGCCTCAGAATGTCCTCCTACTTTTGGTGTTCCTTTTGATTTAGTAAACGGAATAATTGCCGGTGGTGACAAAGCCATTCGTCGTGCTGTAGAAAATGCCGAAGACAATGCAACGCAAGCCTGGATCGATCTTGAGAACAATAATATTGGTGCAAACGACGTGGTAATTGGTATTGCAGCATCTGGAACGACTCCGTATGTAATTGGTGGATTAGAAACTTGCAATCAAAAAAATATTCTTACGGGCTGCATTACAAACAATGCCGGAAGTCCATTAGCATTAACAGCGCAATTTCCTATTGAAGTAGTTGTAGGTCCTGAATTTGTTACCGGAAGTTCCAGAATGAAAGCAGGAACAGCACAAAAATTAGTTTTGAATATGATTTCGACTGCTGCGATGATTCAACTTGGAAAAGTAAAAGGTAACAAAATGGTCGATATGCAATTGAGTAATATCAAGTTAGTAGATCGCGGCGTAAAAATGATCATGGGTGAAATTCAAATTTCATATGAAGAAGCCTCTCAATTATTAAAAAAATACGGCAGTGTACGAAATGCTGTTGATAATTATAATTTGCAAAAAGAGTTTTGATTTAACTGCAAAGAACGCAAAGCTCGCAAACTATCAGGATGAAACTCTCGCAGTCAAACTATGTCAAAGTTTAAAACTTTGACATAGTTCCAACAAACTGGAAACTAAAAAAACTTGAAACCTGAAACTTTCTAAAACCTGAAACAAAAAAAACATGGCAACAAATAAGGAATTACTGGGAAAAGGAATTAAATATATGTCAGGTTCGTTACCTCTATTGTTTATTGGCCCTTCGCTGATTTATAATGCTTTTATGAACCAACATACTAATTGGCATTATCTTGTTTTAGGAATTGGAATTGTAGCTTGTTTAAGTGCCATGTTCCTTATTTTTTACGGATTGAAAATTATCATGAAAGGTATATTTAATGACTAAATTAGTCTCTTATAAAGCCTTTTCTTTTAATTAAATTATTACCCTTTATTCACTACACAAATGGAAAGTCTAATTCACATTCAGAAAACCTTCGAGAAAGTTGTCTATATTGACAAAAAAATAAACAATCGGGAGTTTGAAGATTGTGTGTTTAAAAACTGTGATTTTTCTAATAGCAATTTTGCCTACAATACTTTTTTAGACTGCGAATTTATCGACTGCAATTTGTCGATGACAAGTTTATTCGGCACGAACTTAAAAAATGTAACTTTCAGGAATTGCAAGCTACTAGGAATCGCTTTTAACGAATGTGATGATTTTTTATTTCAGGTTTACTTTGAAGAAAGTACTTTAGATTACGCCATCTTTTCGAACAAAAAAATGCCTAAAACCAAGTTTATAAATTGTTCAGTTCGCGAGGTAACTTTTATAGGAACCAACTTAACAAGTTCGGTTTTTGATAACTGCAATTTAGAAGGAGCCATTTTTAATGATACCCAATTGGCAGCCGTTAATTTTAAAACGGCTTACAATTACAAAATCGATCCGGAATTTAACCCAATGAGAAAAGCCCAGTTTTCTAATGACGGAATTGTGGGACTTTTAGATAAATACGATATTAAAATTGTATAAAAAATATGCCACGAATTGCGCGAATTTACACTAATTTATAAGTCTGAGAAAAAATAATTCTTGCTAATTCGTGCAATTCATAGCAAAAAAAATAATCATGGAAGTAACTGAATCTTATTTAGAAAGCGTTAAAAAACAATTTTTATATTATAAAATGTTGGGCGAAAAATCGATAAATCAATTAGAACCTAATCAGCTTTTTGTTTCGGTCAACGAAGACACCAACAGTATTGCTACTATAATCAAGCATATTTCGGGTAATATGTTGTCGCGATGGACAGACTTTTTAACTTCTGATGGTGAAAAAGAATGGCGTAATCGCGATGCTGAATTCGAAAATGATCTGCAATCTAAAGAAGAGGTTTTAAAGTTTTGGAATAAAGGATGGGATTGTTTTCTAAATACTTTAAACAATTTAAAACCGGAACAACTTTCGGATATTATTTATATCCGCAATGAAGGCCACACTGTTATTGAGGCCATTAACCGTCAATTGGCGCATTATCCTTATCACGTTGGGCAAATCGTTTTTTATGCCAAACAACTAAAAAATAGCGAATGGGACAGTTTATCTATCCCGAAAAATAAATCAGGAAATTATAATGCCGAAAAGTTTGCCAAGGAAAAAGAAATCAAGAACTTTACCGATGATGAATTAAAAAGATTGAAATGATCGAATATCATGCTCAGTTAGGAGGATTTTGGTACTGGATTTTAATTAAATTAGGTAGAACCAAATTATCTGATGAACAAGCTGATAGAAACAGAACACGGAATTTATTTTTTCTCTGGTTTATAAATATCATTTTTGTACTAATTGTAACAGTATTTCTAATTTACTTGATATATTCCTAGTCCTGATTACAATGGAAATCCTTTTTATTTTTTTCTTTAAAAAATAAAAAGATTAAAATGAAAAGCAGTCCCGATAGCTATCGGAATCCAAAAAAAAAATTATTTAAAATGAAAAAAATAGCATTCTTACTTCCGTTACTTGCCTTAGTATCTTGTTATGATGCCGAACACAACTGTAAAGATTTTAAAAACGGGAAATTCAAATTTGAGTTTGATGTAAATGGCGTAAAAAAAACGACTATTTTTGAACGTAAAGACGGCATCGAAATCGAAACTTTTGAAGGAAAAACAGATACCTCGACTGTACGCTGGGTAAGCGATTGCGAATATATCTTGCAAAAGAAACACCCGAAAAATATGGCCGAAGAGAAAGCAATCAATATGAAGATTTTAACGACTTCTAAAGATTCTTATACTTTTGAATTTGGATTGGTGGGTTCTGACCAAAAACAACGAGGAACTGTTGTGAAATTAGATTAATTAATTTATAAAACTTTTTTAGAATGGAAGTATTTTTGAATCCCGATGCCTGGATTGCCTTATTGACACTGACTTTTCTTGAAATTGTTTTAGGAATTGATAACATTATTTTTATCTCGATTGTAACTGGCAAATTACCCGAAGAAGATCGAAAAAAAGCAACCCGAATTGGTTTGTTTTTAGCCATGTTTATGCGTATTGCATTGTTGATGGGGATCTCGTATCTGATTGCGATGAAAGCTACTATCTTTAGTATTCACTGGGGTTGGTTCGAAGGCGACTTTACAGGACAGGCCTTGATTCTATTCGTGGGAGGTTTGTTTTTAATTTATAAAAGTACCAAAGAAATTAGCGAAAAAGTAGATCATAAAGGCGATGAAGAAAAGACAATTGGCACAGCAGCAAAAAAATCTTTTTCGAATGTTATTGTTCAGATTTTATTGATTGATCTTATTTTTTCTGTCGATTCTATTTTAACTGCTGTTGGTATGACAAATGGTGTAAACGGCGCATTGACCATTATGATTACGGCGGTTGTTATTTCGGTTTTGGTTATGATGCTGTTTGCTGTTCCAGTTGGGAATTTCGTTAATAAAAATCCTTCTATTCAAATATTAGGACTTTCGTTTTTAATACTAATTGGTTTTATGCTAATTACCGAAAGTATGCATTTATCGAATGCTGCGCTTGCCGGCGAACACATTGGTGCAGTTCCTAAAGGATATTTGTATTTTGCCATTTCGTTTTCACTGGCAGTTGAGTTTATAAATATGAAAGTCAGGAAGAAACAATCATAAATCATAATTTAAAGTTCCATTTCTATCATGGAACTTTTTTTATAGCAGCATTTCTTAGAAAAACAGTAACTCACTTGTGGCATCTTTTAAAATACAAAGAATAAACAAAACTTCATGCCTTTGTGACTTTGTCGCAAAAACAAAAAAGTATTAACGTGTTTCTTTTACATTTCTATTTTTAATCTTACATTAGAACCTAAATCTTACGCATGAAAAATACGATTTCGCATAGAGTTGCCGACTTTTTAAAGGGCTTTCCTCCTTTTAGCTTTTTGCATCAAAAGGATTTAGAAAAACTATCTGAACAAATTTCTATAGTTTATAAAGATAAAGATGCTGTAATTTTCGCCGAAAACGAAAAAACTCACGATTCATTTTATGTCGTGCATAAAGGTGCTGTTGCGCTTAAAAAAAACCAGAAAAATACAGTTTTAGACATGTGCGACGAAGGTGACATTTTTGGCTTACGCCCTCTTTTAGCGCAGGAAAATTACATTATGGAAGCCGTTGCCTATGAGGAAACAATCCTGTATGCGATCCCCATTGCAGTTTTTAAACCTTATGCACTTGAAAACAGAACTGTTGGTAATTTTTTGATCGAAAGTTACGCATCGAACACCCGAAATCCTTATTCAGATATTCATAAAGATAAATTGTATGGAGATGATTTGGTTCATGAAAATCATCATGCCGAAAGAGATTCTTTTGATTTACAGCCAATAAAATATTCTAAGAAAATTGTTACCTGCGGACCATCAACCACTGCAAGAGATATTGCAAAAATCATGACCAAGAAAAAAGTTGGAGCAATATTGATTGTAGATGAAATGTTACCAATCGGAATCATAACGGATAAAGATTTACGGAATAAAATTGTTACTGGCGATTATTCGATCCTGACAACTGCCGAAACCATTATGACCAAACCTGTTATTACGTATCCGAAAAAGATGACGGTTACCGAAGCGCAAATGGCAATGATGAAAAGTAATATCAGCTATTTATGCCTGACTAAAGACGGAACAACAAATACCAAAGCAGTTGGAATTTTATCTAAGCATGATGTCATGGTGGCGTTAGGAAATAACCCTGCTGTCTTAATCAAAGCTCTTAAAAGAGCTAAAAAAGCAAAGGAAATTAAACCTATTCGGGCACGAATCATGCAATTGCTTCAGGGATATTTAGACCAGAACATTCCGATGACTTTGATTTCTAAAATCATAACAGAGCTGAATGAAGCCTGTACAACGCGTGTGATCGAAATTTCATTAGAAAAAATGAGCAGTCCACCTCCGGTAAAATTTGCGTGGCTGGCTTTGGGAAGTCAGGGACGAAGCGAACAAATGCTGCATACAGATCAGGATAATGCGATTGTGTATGAAAATGTGTCTGACGTTTTTAAAGAGGAAACCCGAGTATATTTCTTAAAATTTGCCGCTCTTGTCAATAAGGGCCTTTTTGAAATTGGTTATGATTATTGTCCTGCCGAAATGATGGCATCGAACCCAAAATGGTGCATGAGTCTGGAGGAATGGAAAAGTCATGTACATCATTGGATTACAAATCCTGGAAAAAATGAAGTCCTATTGTCCTTTATATTTTTCGATTATAGTTTAACATATGGCGATGCTGTGATTGTGGATGAACTTTCGGAATCTATTTTTGAAAATGTAAAAGCAAATCCTATTTTTTATGTTCATTTAGTAAGCGGTGCATTGCAAAGCCCGTCACCAACAGGCTTTTTCAGACAATTTTTGGTAGAACAAGACGGAGCGAATAAAGATCATTTTGATATCAAAAGAAGGGCTTTGATGCCCCTTACAGATGCCGCCAGGGTTTTGATTTTATCACATTCGGTTAAATCGATCAGCAATACGGCTGAACGTTTTGAAAAACTAGCTGAATTAGAACCTAATAACAGAGAATTGTATTTATCGTGTTCCTACTCGTTTAAGGCCTTATTGAAATTCAGAACCAAACAAGGACTTTTGCACCATGACTCAGGACAATTTATTGCATTGGAATCGTTATCAAAAATGGAAAAAATTAAGCTGAAAAGAACTTTTAAAACTATTAAGGAGCTTCAGGAATTGATTTCGGTACGTTTTAATGTTTCAAATTTGGTATAATTATGAGTTTATTTGATTTTTGGAAAAAAGAAGAAGATCTCTTTGATGAAAGTGTTTCGATTGAAGAAACGCGTTTTGTCGTTTTAGATACTGAAACCACAGGTTTTGATTACGATAATGACCGTATATTATGTATTGGAGCATTGATTCTTCAAAACGGAACAATTGCTATTCAGGATAGTTTTGAGGTTTATATTGAACAGGATCATTACGATAAATCGACTGCTCAGATCCATGGCATATTAAAAGCTTTCGTGATCCAGCGCCCCACCGAGTTAGAAGCTTTGCAACAGTTTCTCGCTTTTTTAGGCGATTCGATTATTATCGCACATCATACCGTTTTTGATGTGACTATGATTAATAAAGCTCTCCAACGAAATGGATTACCTGAATTGACGAACAAGCGCTTAGATACCGCTATTTTGTATAAAAAAACGCTGATCAAGTCTCATTTGTTTGAGCGAAAAGATCACTATACGTTAGACGATCTGGCAGACAAATTTGATATCTCTAAAAAAGACCGCCACACCGCTTTGGGCGATGCGTATATTACCGCAATCGCTTTTTTGAAAATTGTAAAAAAACTGAAAGAAAAAAAGCATATTAATTTGAATGCTTTGTTTAAATAAAATCAAAAAACCTGACCTTTTACGATCAGGTTTTTAATTAAACTACTCTTCTATAAACAGTCGATACGGGAATACGTTTGATGATCTGTTTTTAAGCTGTTTCATAAAGCTATCGCACAAATACTCCCACTCTATGGCGCGCCTCCTGGATATGTTGGTTATGAAGAAGGTGGGTTATTAGTAAACAAAATCAGGCAAAAACCTTACTCTATTGTATTATTTGATGAAATCGAAAAAGCTCACACTTCTGTTTATGATGTTTTTCTTCAAATTATGGATGAAGGGAAATTACATGATCGATTAGGAAAAGAAGGTGATTTCTCGAATGCTATTATCTTATTTACTTCAAACATTGGTGCTGATCATATTGTGGAAACCTTTAATAGTGGAAAAATTCCGACTTCAACTTCTTTAATGGAAATTATGGGTAATTATTTTAGACCTGAATTTTTAGGAAGGTTAACCGAAATAGTACCTTTTGCACCTATCAGTAAAGAAAATGCTCTAAAAATATTTGAAATCCATCTCAAGAAAGAGTTTATGGATTTGTTAAAAAATATCAATATTAAAGTTGAAATTCCGATAGAAGCGAAACTTTATCTTGCAGAAAATGGCTACAATGCCAAATACGGAGCAAGACCTATAAAAAGTATTATAAGAAGTCACTTAAGAAGACCTTTGGCTAAGAAAATAATCTCAGGAGAAGTTAAAGATGGCGACACCATGACTGTTGTTATTGAGAATAACGAGATAAAATGGATTAAAGAAGAAATCGTAAATATTCTCGAAAATTAATTGACAGAATGTATTATAAAAAAAACGCTAAGAATCTTAGCGTTTTCTGTTTTATATTAGTCCAAAACTAAACCAATCTGGCCATCATCATCTAATTCAGTTTCAACTGAATCACCTTCTGATAATTCCGGTTTTTCAGGAACTTCTTCAACGGGTTCTTCATAAGGTAATGGATCCAATAAATTAACTTGTTTTAACTTATCTGTTGTCAATTGATTTCCTAAAGCTTTAAAACCTTTTACGGCAATAAAATCTTCGACATCTATATGTAAGTCTTCTTTCTGAACTCCTTTTACTTTTGCAAAAATTAATTGTGCTACCGGACGATAATCTGTTGATACAATTTCTAATTGCGAATTTGGATGATCTGTAATAAAACTTTCTTCTTTTCCTTCATTTTCTACAAGGAAACGTTTCAGATAATAGCGTTCTTTTTCTCCATCGTAATAAATAGCCGAAATTGGTTTTTTAGGATTAAATTTTTCCAACACAATCATATCTTCTTCAAAATGAGTTGACAGTTCCGGAATAATAACTTTTAATTTACCTGTCTGACTAATTACTAAGATTTTATCACTTGGTTTAAATTCACCTAACAACTCACCTCTGGCATCAACATTTAAACGTTTAACGGTATCATCAAACCAAACTTTTCTTGGCAATAAAGTCGAAATTCCTTTCTCTTTTAGCTCTATTTTCTTGATTGGATATTTCGTTACTAAATTTCCTTTTGAAGCCCTGCCCTTAATGGCAAGCTTAGCAAAATCAATATCGAATTTCAGTTTTTTGATTGTTCCTACCTGACGCAATAAAATTGTTACGACCTCAGCCTCTCCATTCGGATTATGTGAAAAATAAACAACCTGAGAACCATTCGTGCCATTTGTTAAATCGTAAGCTTTATCTCTCGTTACACCCGAAACATTGAAACGTTTTATATACGAAGGACCAGATTTACCATCACGATACATCATATTATAAATCGTACGTTTATCACTTTTATCAAAAACAGCAATATGAATAATATCTTTTCCGATAAAAGTTTTGGCATCAACTTTTGTTACCATCAATGTTCCGTCTCTTAAAAACACAATAACATCATCAATATCGGAACAATCACCTACATATTCGTCTTTTTTAAGGCTGGTTCCAACGAAACCTTCTTCACGGTTTACATATAGTTTTGTATTACGTAAAACCACTTTTGTAGCCTCGACATTATCAAAAACACGAAGTTCTGTCTGGCGTTCGCGGCCTTTTCCGTATTTCTCTTTTAACTTAGTAAAGTATGCAATCGCAAAATCGGTTAGATTTTCTAAATGATGCTGTACTTCTTTCATTTCATCTTCTAACTTAGCGATGAAATCATCGGCTTTATCAGAGTCAAAGCGAGTAATACGAATCATCGGAATCTGAGTCAATCGCTGCAAATCATCATCGGTAATTTCTCTGACGAATGATTTTTTGAAAGGCTCAAAACGATCGTATAAATATTTATAAAGCGATTCTCTATCTGAATACAATTTGAAATCGATATACATTTCTTCACGAATGAAGATTTTTTCTAAAGTAGAAAAATGCCATTTATTTTTTAATTCTTCTAACTGAATTTCCAATTCTTGTTTCAGCAAATCAACTGTTCTGTGGGTCGAAATTTTCAACATTTCAGAAACACCAATAAACAATGGCTTGTTGTCTTCGATGACACAACCTAAAGGCGCTACAGACGTTTCGCAAGCTGTAAAAGCAAATAAAGCATCAATCGTTTTATCTGGAGAAACTCCAGGAAATAGATGAATTAAAATCTCAACATCTGCCGCAGTATTGTCTTCAATTTTCTTGATTTTGATTTTGCCTTTATCATTGGCTTTCAAAATACTGTCAATCAAAGTCGTTGTATTGGTTGAAAACGGAATCTGCGTAATCACCAATGTATTTTTATCTAATTGGGCAATTTTAGCACGCACACGTACACGACCGCCACGAAGTCCGTCATTATAATTTGACACATCCGCAATACCTTGTGTCATGAAATCAGGATACAATGTAAAAGGTTTTCCTTTTAAAATTTTAACAGAAGCATCAATTAACTCATTAAAGTTATGAGGCAAAACTTTTGTCGAAAGTCCAACTGCAATTCCCTCTGCACCTTGTGCCAAAAGTAACGGAAACTTTACCGGAAGATTGTTAGGTTCTGCACGACGACCATCGTACGAAACTCCCCAATCGGTAATTTTTGGAGAATACAAAACCTCTAAAGCAAATTTAGATAAACGTGCCTCAATGTAACGAGAAGCCGCAGCTCCGTCACCCGTTAATATATTCCCCCAGTTTCCCTGGCAGTCAATCAATAAATCTTTCTGACCAATTTGTACCATCGCATCTCCAATACTCGCATCTCCGTGTGGGTGATACTGCATGGTGTGACCTACAACATTGGCAACTTTATTATAACGACCGTCATCCAACTCTTTAAGCGAATGCATAATACGACGCTGAACCGGTTTAAAACCATCTTCAATTGCCGGAACTGCACGTTCAAGAATTACATAAGAAGCGTAATCCAAAAACCAGTCTTTGTACATTCCGGTTACTTTCGTAATAACGTCTTCTCCTTCTTCTTCCTGATTTTCGTAAAAATGCTGTCCTTCAAAATTTTTAGCATTTACACTGATAATTTCTTCAGAATCATCTCCATCCTGATTATCATCAAGCTGGTTTTCTTCAGAATTATTCTCGTCGTCGTTAGGAATTATGTTATCGTCTTCTTCGTCTTTCATTTATTTATATTCGAAATTATAAATTTGTATTTTTAATTCTGAAATCCTGATTTTCTAATTAAATCAAAATTAGTACATTCTTAATTCGAATTATACTTATCCAGAATAGTGTTTTTTAAAATATAGGGGTTTAATTCTTCATAACTGAAAAATATCTCAGGTTCTCCACCTGCAAAACCAACTAGTTCATACGGTGCATAACAAAAGGTAATTCCTGTAGGTAAAATATAAAAATTATTAGCAATTTCTATTTTAGATGATAATCCATCGCCATACTCTGATCTTACTCTATTTTCATAAAAATCAATAAAATTTTTATCTTTTATATTGATAATTTGGGCGACTTCTATTTTTCTTCCGGTACTTACATCATAATTATAATAGGATGTGTGATATAAACCGTGTGCCCCACCCATATATTGGTACCAATAATCAGAAACTACATAAACATTTGAATCAATAAAAATAGGATAATTAACAGATAAACTTTCTGACGCATAATTATCTTCTTCTTTTACAGACTTTTTAACGCTAAAATTATGCTTCCATTTATTATGATTTTTTATACTAAGTGAATCTATTATCAAATACTTTAAATTAGAACTTAAAGCTTCAAAGCTCTTATCATTTGGTAAAATTTCTCCAAAAGAAATATAATCCCTAGACGGGGTATAATCTCTTGCTGCCCCTTTTTTATAAGCTTCTCTGGTATCAAATAATGTATAATCTATTTTATCAAAGCATTTATAAGACGGGAATTTTTTACTTGGATAAATTTTATATGTTTTTTTATTATAGATACATTCTATAAACATTTCATCAGTAAATAAATTGTATAATTTAAGATTACAAATAGTTTTCTCGCTATCATTTCTATCATAATATACTTCTGCTGTGTAGAAATCATCTTTCTTAGTTTTTATTAATCCAAAACCAAAAATTTGATTTTCTCCATCAATATAAAGACGGCCTGATTTCCAATATCCTCCATATTCTTCCGTTAAATGATTAGAAATATGAATTTGAATTTTTTTATTATTATCAAGTATTCCATCAAAAGAATAAATAAAAGGAGCTTCGATTTTTAATGTATCACCACCTATTACTATAGTATTTTCTTTAATTTTATAAATTAAACTCTCGTTTTTTTCTTCAATTTTTACTTCACTTACAGGCTTAGGCACAATTACTGATTTCTTCTCATCATTTTTTGACTGACAAGAAAAACATAACGCGATTATCAATAAACCCAGAATAGTTTTTCTCATAAAATTAAACCTCAGCTTCAACCGCATCCAACTCTACCTTCAAATTCTTGATGATAAATTCTTGCCTGTCCGGTGTATTTTTCCCCATATAGAAAGACAACAATTGCTCAATCGAAGTGTTTTTATCCATCATAATTGGGTCAAGGCGAATGGTTTCTCCAATGAAATTTTTGAACTCATCAGGAGAAATCTCTCCCAAACCTTTAAATCGGGTGATTTCCGGTTTTGGTTTTAATTTTTCGATCGCATCTTTTCTTTCTTCTTCTGAATAACAATAGATTGTTTCTTTCTTATTTCGAACCCTGAAAAGTGGTGTTTGTAAAATGTAAAGATGTCCTTCTTTTATTAATTCGGGAAAGAACTGTAAAAAGAAAGTAATCAATAATAAACGAATGTGCATTCCGTCGACATCGGCATCAGTTGCAATTACAATGTTGTTGTAACGCAGTTTTTCCAATCCGTCTTCGATATCTAATGCAGCTTGCAATAAATTGAATTCTTCGTTTTCGTACACGATTTTCTTTGTCATTCCGTACGAGTTCAAAGGCTTACCACGTAAACTGAAAACCGCTTGCGTATTTACGTCACGTGACTTTGTGATCGATCCGGAAGCCGAATCTCCCTCGGTAATAAAAAGTGTACTTTCTAAGTTTCTAGGGTTTTTAGTATCCGGAAGATGTGCGCGGCAATCTCTTAATTTTTTATTATGAAGATTGGCTTTCTTAGCACGATCTGTTGCCAGTTTTCTAATTCCTGACAATTCTTTACGTTCTCTTTCGGCTTGTAAAATTTTACGCAATAATGCTTCAGCTGTTGGAGGATTTTTATGTAAGTAATTGTCTAATTTGTTTTTAACAAAATCATTTACAAAAGTACGAACGGACACTGCGGGTGTTCCGTCATCAGAACCCATATCTGTAGAACCTAATTTTGTTTTGGTCTGAGACTCAAAAACCGGCTCCATTACCTTGATACTGATCGCACTTACAATGGATTTACGAACATCCGATGCTTCGAAATTTTTATTGTAAAACTCACGAATGGTTTTTACAATTGCTTCTCTATAAGCTGCTAAATGTGTTCCTCCTTGCGTGGTGTTTTGCCCGTTGACAAAAGAGTGATATTCTTCGCTATATTGCGTTTTACTATGCGTTAAAGCAATCTCTATATCATGATCTTTCAAATGAATAATAGGATATTCAAGATCTTCTGCACTGATTGTTTCTTCTAATAAATCTCTAAGACCATTTTCAGAAATGTATTTTTCGCCATTAAAAATAATCGTCAAACCATTGTTTAGGTAACAATAGTTTTTGACCATCTTAATGACATATTCCATACGGAATTTGTAATTTTTGAAGATTGTTTCATCCGGCGTAAAGGTCACTTTTGTTCCTTTTCGCTTTGTAGTGTCAATGATATCTTCTTCAAGGACCAAATTTCCAGCTGAAAATTCTGCTCCTTTTTGTTTATCATCACGAACTGATTCTACTCTGAAATAATTCGAAAGGGCATTAACTGCTTTTGTTCCGACACCATTTAAACCTACTGATTTCTGGAAAGCTTTAGAATCATACTTTCCTCCTGTATTCATTTTCGAAACTACATCGACTACTTTTCCTAACGGAATTCCACGTCCGTAATCACGAACCGAAACCGTTTTATCTTTTATTGTTACCTCAATAGTTTTTCCGGAGCCCATTACGAACTCATCGATACAGTTATCTAAAACCTCTTTTAGAAGAATATAAATACCATCATCCGGCGAAGATCCGTCTCCCAATTTCCCGATATACATTCCCGGACGCATACGGATATGTTCTTTCCAATCGAGTGATCGAATATTATCTTCGGTATATTGATTTTGCTCTAGCATAAAGTAAATTGGATTTTTGGCTAATGTACCATTTATAGTCAAAAAATGAAAGCGTATTTTCTTTTTGTTACGATTAATAACAGCTTTAAATCCTATTTAAATTGATTTTAAAATAATACGGCCGATAAAAATATAAAAAATCAGCTTTTAAACAAAAAAATACTACTTGATTCCCAAAACCTGCTTCGCTAAAGCAATCATTTCGGGCGTTCCCGTATTTTTGTTTTTTTCGTCAGAAAGTTTTACGACTCCTTGCCAATGTGTGTTATCGAGTTTAACTTCGGTCAGTTTTATAACCATATTCATGGGCGGCAAACCTACATCATTAGTAAAATTAGTCCCAATACCAAATGACATTTTGATTTTGTCTTTACAGAAATCGGTTATGAGTTTTACTTTATCATAATTCAGTGAATCCGAAAAAACAATCACTTTCGATTTTGGATCAATTCCCATTTTAGTATAATGCGAAATCACTTTTTGCGCAAACTCAATAGGGTCCCCGCTGTCATGACGTACGCCATCAAAAAGCTTGGAGTATTTTTTATCAAATTGATCGAAAAAAACATTTGTTGTATAGGTATCTGTTAAGGCAATTCCGAGATCACCTCCATAAACTTGTGTCCAATGTTCCAGACTTATTAAATTCGCCATTTTAAAACCATATTGGGCCGCATGAAACATAAACCACTCGTGCGCATGAGTTCCTAAAGGCCTAATATTATTTACCATTGCAAAATGGACATTACTGGTACCAATAAAACTTTCTGAGCCAAAACTTTGCAAAGTTTTATTGATTAAAACATGTACATCATAAGAATGACGGCGTCTTGTACCAAATTCTAAAATTGAAACTCCTAAACTATTATAGTTGTCGATTTTATTTTTGGTCAAGGTTTTTATAGCCTCATCATTTAAGCGAATGAGATGATTTGATTTATAAAAAAGTTCCGAAATTAAAGCCATCAAAGGTACTTCCCATAAAATAGTGCGGTACCAAAAACCTTCAATTGTTACTTTTATTTCTGAACCTTCCTGACTTATCTGCACTTCTGAAGGATCATAAGTGTAGCCTTGTAAAAAGTCTAAATAAGTGGGATCCAGATACGGACAAAACTTGGCTAGATATTGTTTTTCGTTTTTTGTCAATCGTAAATCAGCCATTGCATCGACTGATCGTCGGAGTAAATCAGCAAAACCCGGGGGGAAAATATGTTTGCCTCTATTTATAAAACCATAACGTACTTTCGACTTTGGAAAAAGTTTTATTACAGCATGCTGCATCGTAAATTTATAGAAATCATTATCTAAAATCGATTTCAGAAAAGTTGTCTCCATACTCATAATTACATTTTAACAGCATACAAACTGTTATCATTAAATCTCATCTCTTTACGGCTAAGGTACGGCAATTCGATAAAACAAGAAAATTCTATAAAACAAACCTCTTAATTAGATTTTATTTCCTAATTATTTTAAATGAAACAATACTAAATGTATCCAGATAAATAGTGATATAATCGCCTATATTTTTATCATAAGTGATTTGAAATTCTAATCCACCACGCTTTTCTTTTGAGTTCGTAATCTTAACGGCCTGATTCTTTTTATTCAAATAGAAAATCAGATCTGATTTTGAAGTATTATTGATTTCAAAAGTAATTTTATCTCCGTATTTTGCCTGGATTATTCCGGAATTAGGTGATTTAATTTTAAAATCGCCCTGAATTGTTTTATTATAAATCAAAGGTCCGTTCAGGAATTCTTCTTTATTTAATTTATTCCCTAAATAAGAACCTGAGTCAGGAAAATGTTTGGCGAAAAAATAATCTGGATCTGTATCAAAATAAATGGGATCAAAATCATTTACCATTCTTCCTTTACTGCTGTCATAATATCCCTGACCCCAGGTAACATCAACCAAACGCCACTTTTTATCAATCAAAACTGTATTCCAGGCATGATTTGATAAAGTATTTTTTCGACCAATATCTGCCAGTCTGGTTTTAGAATCTCCGCGAATTATTTCTGATTTTAATCCAACCAATCCTGCCAAGTGTTGATATAAGGCTGTAAAACCTTCACAAACTGCTTTTTGAGAAGTAAAAGTCTTTTGGATTAGTTTATCATTAATCTGCTGAATCTTTCTTTGTTTTTCAGCTTCGGTCGAATAAGTAAAACCTTGTGATCTGGGTGGATTTAAAAAAACTTTATAATCATATTTTATATTGAATGCAATCCAACTGTAAATAGCGCGCGCTTTGTCTTTTTCTGAAGAAAAATCGTCCTGAATTCTCTCCGCTAAATCTTTTGTATTACTAAAGTTTTTAGGATATTTAGCCACTATTTTATCAACATCACTATATTTTTGCGAGTAAGAGGAATGCAAAAAAAGGATATTAAGGAAAAGAATTATAAAGGCAATATTTTTTATTTTCATAATTTAAAAACATTCTTTTATAAGACCTTTTAATTCTGTATCCAATTCTGTATTAGAAATTTGATTTTTTTCTAAATCAAAATTAGCATTAAAGGCTGGTAATGAAAATGTCGCTTTAACGTTTGCACCATATCTAGGCAAAGCATTACGGGCAATTTCTAAAACCGAAGCACCACCTCTTGTTCCCGGCGAAGTTGCCATTAGTAACATTGGTTTTTGCTGAAAAACTTCTTTGTTAATTCGGGAAGACCAATCAAATATATTTTTGAATGCTGTAGAATAGTTGTTGTTATTTTCTGCGAGAGAAACTACTAAAACATCTGCACTTTCCAGTTTGTCCAAAAATGCTTTTGCTTTTTCATGCTGCCCGACTTCTTTCTCAAGATCAACGCTAAATAATGGCATCGCAAAATCATTCAAATCCAAAACTTCAACTTCGGCATTTTCGAATAAACCTGCAGCATAAGTTGCTAAATGTTTATTGATAGAATGCTTGCTGTTACTTCCTCCAAAGGCTATAATTTTCATATTTGTGTTTTTTATTAATTAAACCCTATAAGTCATATGGTTAATTATATTTTATTTGGTTTCTCGATTTCGTAAATCTCTTTCTGAATTTCTACTGAATATTCATTCGGATAAATTTTACCTCCGTAAGATTTTGCATATACTTTGGTAAATTCTGCTCCAAAATACAGAATAATTGCCGAATAATACACCCAAACTAATATAATTATTACAGAACCTGCTGCGCCATAAACTGAAGCAACTGTAGAACTACCCAAATAAAATCCTATGGCAAATTTACCAATCATAAATAATATTGCTGTAACAGTTGATCCTATAAAAGCATCTTTCCATCTTATTTTTCCATCCGGTAATGTTCTGAAAATAATGGCAAAAAGCAATGTTATACTCGCCAAAACAATAACAATATTGACTACATAAAACAAATAAACGGTGCTTTCAGGGAAATATACTTTTAAACGTGCACTGACTAAATCTAATGTTGTACTTATAAAAAGACTGACCAACATTAAAAAACCAACCGATGCTATCATTGAAAATGACATTAAACGATTTTGAATAAATTTCTTAATTCCTTTGTCCGGTTTTGCTCTTAATCCCCATATAAAATTGATAGAACTTTGTATTTCGGCAAAAACTCCCGATGCTCCAATTAATAACATAGCAATTCCGAATATTGTAGCAAAAAAATTATCTCCTGATAACTGCACATTTTTGATAGCTTCCTGAATCTGAATTGCGGCACCGTTACCAACCAATCCATTTATTTGCCCATAAAGCTGACCTGTTACGGCATCTTCACCAAAGAAAAAACCGCAAATAGTGATGATAATAATCAATAATGGCGGCAATGCAAATATGGTATAATAGGATAATGCAGCACTAAGTTTGATGGCATTATCGTCATTGAATTCTAAAAAGGTGTTCTTGAGCAGAAACCATGACTTGGAGAATATATTTTTGATTTTCACGATACTTCTGGTTTTTAGATATACACTCAAATTTAAGGAATTATAAAAAAATGAGGATTCTTGCTTTTTTGATGAATTTTACATTTTTCCCATGTGGTTTTTAATTTTAGATAATGTCATTAAGTTCATCTTTTAAAAAATAATCGCGCAAAGGCGCAAAGTTTAAACACAATATTGTGATTTTCAACTAAGGGGAAATCTTCGCAAGAAGCTGTACAAAGATTGAATCCTCGTTGCGGAGTTACTTGCGAAGATTTCTCCTTCGTCGTAATGAGAAAAAATTTGCGTCTTTACGTTAGATTTATTTATAATGGCAAAAAATCCCCTTATCATAAACTGTCCATAAACTTGCTTTTTGATTGGCTGCTTTCAATGCGCAATTTGCCCAGGTGTTACAAGTATAAAACAAACTGTAACTTCCTTTTGCTTCATAAAAAGCATCTTTTTTTCCGTAGCTGTGACCTTCTATCCATTGTGGATGAAGAGAATCACTAAAACTTTCTGAAATAAAAGTGATTAATTTTTGATAGTTTTCTTTTGAAATTAAAATGCGCTTGCAATCATCGCCTTCTTTTAATTGTTTAAAAAATGTAGTATGCATCGCTGATGAACTTACTCCAAATGCTGCTTTTAAGGCTGTACTTGCTTTTAAGTCTGACCATTCTGGCGTATCGAGATAAAAACCTTTGTCGCCCCAGCCAAAAGCGATATAATTCATCAAAGAATCTTTTGATTGTGTTTGACTAAACTGAATTTCTTTTCGCCAGTCTTTAATTTCATTTACAACTGGAACTACAATGTCTGTATGCACTCCGTTTGAGAGAATGTAAATAGGAACTGCATCTTTTTCTTCTACTTGTGCAACATCTGAATTGACAGTGATTTTAGAAATCAGATAAACTGCAATGAGATATAAAACAAGAAAAGTAATGATCCCGAGAATAGTCCAGCCTAGAAATTTGAAAGTTGATTTTAGCATTTTAATTGGTTTGTTTTTTAAATTAGTTATTGGTTAATTTTTCTGTAACCAATTTTTGAGCCAAAAAAATAATGGTACGCAGATGACACCGATTCGCTAACGCAAAAGCGAGGATTTGCACGGTTTTTTTATTCTATTTTTTTATTTACTTCTTTTCTAATTTCTTTTTTGAGCATAAAAAAACTGCTGAATTTCTCCAGCAGTTTAGTCTATTCTCTATATTCTTTATTCTTCGGAAATTTATACGTTGAAACGGAAATGCATTACATCACCATCTTTTACGATATATTCTTTTCCTTCAACTTTGAATTTTCCTGCTTCTTTTGCTTTTGCTTCTGAACCGTAATGAACGTAATCTTCGTACGAAATAACTTCGGCACGAATGAATCCTTTTTCGAAATCAGTGTGGATAACTCCAGCCGCTTGTGGAGCTGTTGAACCAATGTTGATGGTCCAGGCACGAACTTCTTTTACACCTGCTGTAAAATACGTTTGTTGTTTTAATAATTTGTACGCTGCACGAATAAGAACTGATGCTCCCGGCTCTGTTAATCCCATATCTTCAAGGAAAACCTGACGCTCTTCGTAGCTTTCTAATTCGGTAATATCTGCCTCTGCTCCTACTGAAAGGATAATAACTTCAGCATCTTCGTCTTTTACTAATTCACGAACCTGATCTACATATTTGTTTCCGTTTACTGCTGAATTTTCGTCGACATTACAAACGTACAATACTGGTTTTGCTGTAATTAATTGGAAAGATTCCATTAAAACTTCTTCGTCATTCCCTTGAGGTACAATGGTACGAGCTGATTTTGCTTGTAATAATGCTTCTCTGATTCTGTCTAAAAGTGCTTTTTCAGTTTGTGCTTCTTTGTTTCCGGTTTTAGCAGCACGGTTTACTTTTTCTAAACGTTTTTCAACCGTTTCTAAGTCTTTTAACTGTAACTCGATATCAATTGTTTCTTTGTCACGAATTGGGTTTACGTTTCCGTCTACGTGTACGATATTATCGTTATCAAAACAACGCAAAACGTGAATAATAGCATTACACTCTCTAATGTTTCCTAAAAATTGGTTTCCAAGACCTTCACCTTTACTTGCTCCTTTTACCAAACCTGCAATATCTACGATATCTACGGTTGCCATTTGTACGCGTTCTGGTTTTACCAATTCTTCTAACTTATTGATTCTTGGATCCGGAACGTTTACAACACCAATATTAGGTTCGATTGTACAAAACGGAAAGTTGGCACTTTGCGCTTTTGCATTAGATAAACAATTAAATAATGTTGATTTTCCAACATTTGGTAATCCTACAATTCCTGCTTTCATCTGTTGTTTCTATTTATTTTTTATTAGATCCTGATTCTCTCAGGTCTTATCATTAAGCTTCTGTCTTAATATATAGATCGTTACTTTAATGATGTATAATTTATGTATCGATTTTTTGTTTCTGCCAAAATGATATTTTTTGGCTTTAAAATTTTGCAAATATAAGATTTAATAGCTCGTAAGTGAAGTAAAAATGACGATTAATGTATTTTAAAACATCTTCATTAAAATAATTAAACTTTTTATTAATATTTTGTTAAAAAACAGTAATTTTATCAAAGATCAAAATCAAACAATAAACCAAACTTACAAAACCATGAAAAAGATTGCATTATTTTTATTTCTATTAAATACGATGTTTCTTTTTGCTCAAAAAGAAATTTCAGGAGCTGTAAAAGATAAGTCCGGCGCGCCTTTGCCCGGTGTTAATGTTCTTGAAAAAGGAACTTCAAACGGTACATCGACTGATTTCGAAGGCAGTTATCGCATAAAAGTCAAAGAAGGAGCTACATTAATTTTTAGCTATGTTGGTTATTCTTCAACAGAAAAAAAAGTTACTGGTGACAAAATAGAGATTGTTTTAGACGAAAGTGGCGGCCAGATTTTAAGTGATGTAGTTGTTGTGGGGTCCAGAAATGCAAAAAGAACGGTTGTAAATTCAGCTGTTCCTATTGATGTAATTAACGTAAAAGATGTAACAACGCAAAGCGGAAAACTTGAAATTAATGAATTACTGCAGTATGTTGCGCCTTCGTTTAATGCGAATAAACAATCTGGTTCTGATGGGGCAGATCACGTAGATCCGGCTTCATTAAGAGGAATGGGCCCTGATCAGACACTGGTTTTAATTAACGGAAAAAGAAGACATCAATCGTCATTGATTAACTTATTTGGAACTCGCGGTCGAGGGAATACAGGTACGGATTTGAATGCTATTCCTGCTGCTTCTATTAAACGAATTGAGATTTTAAGGGATGGTGCCGCGGCACAATATGGTTCTGATGCCATTGCAGGAGTTATCAATATTGTTACGAATGATAATATAAACGAATTTACCGGAGCCATAACTTACGGTGCGTTTAATACAGATGCAAAAGGAGATTTTCCTGAAGGTACTGCCAACACAAAAGATTTTAGATTAGACAAAAAAGGAAACGGAAACTCATTTGGAAAAAACCAAAATTTTGACGGAGGATCTCTAAAAGTCTCTGCCAATTACGGTACTGCAATAGGATCTAAAGGAGGCTACGTTAATGTTACCGGAGAGTTTTTGAATAAAAACAAAACATTACGACCTGGTTTTGATTTTAGAAAAGGTTTTGGAGAAGCTGAAATTCAGGGTGTGAATTTATTTGTCAATCTTGCTATTCCAATCTCTGACAAGACGCAATTTTATGCTTTTGGAGGAAGTAATTTTAGAGATACAGATGCTTACGCTTTTACCCGAAACGATGGTGAAAGAGTGGTAGAATCTATTTATCCTGGCGGATATACGCCTAGAATTACATCAAAAATAAATGATAATTCGATTGCAGCAGGAATTAGAACAGAAACTGCAGGCGGCTGGAAATGGGATTTAAGCAACACATTTGGTAAGAACAAATTTCATTATGATATAAAAGGAACCATCAATGCTTCTCTTGAAGATAAATCTCCACGAGAATTTGATGCCGGTGGACACAGTTTACTTCAAAACACAACTAATTTAGATGTTTCAAAAAACTACGGTGATATTCTTGGCGGACTAAATATCGCTTTTGGAACTGAATTTAGAGTAGAAAAATTCGAAATTTTTTCCGGAGAGGAAGGTTCGTACGCTACATACGATACTAATGGAGTACCTATTACAGACCCAACAACTCAAAGTGCTCCTACGGTTCCAAATCCTGATTACGACCCTACAGATCCAACTTCTTCACCAACCATTCCAAGACCCGGAGGTTCTCAGGGTTTTCCTGGATACAGTCCGGCAAACGAAGTAAATAAAAGCCGCACCAACTTCTCTTTATATGCTGATGCTGAACTAGATGTTACAGAAGCATGGATGGTTAGTGGAGCGGTTCGTTATGAAAACTACAGTGATTTTGGCAGTACGGTAAACGGGAAACTGGCTTCGAGACTTAAAATTACAGACAATATTAATCTAAGAGGTTCTGTAAGTACAGGGTTTCGTGCTCCGTCGTTGGCGCAAATTTATTACAATTTACGTTTCACCAATTTTAGTTCTTCTGGTGCTACTGAAGTTTTATTAGCTTCCAACGATAGCGAAATCACAAGATCTTTTGGAATTGAAAAACTAAACGAGGAAAAAGCCATAAATGCATCTTTAGGGTTTACAGCTAATTTTGGCGACTTTACTGCAACAGTAGATGGTTACTTAATTAATGTAAAAGACAGAATTGTATTAACGGGTTATTTTGATGCGCCAGCTTTGGGAAACAATTCTAAAGCTCAGTTTTTTGTAAACGGTGTAGATACAAAAACAACAGGTCTGGATATTGTGCTGTCATGGAAAAAAACAATAAACGAAAATAGATTGGGCGCAACCCTTGTTGGAAACATTAATGATATGAAAATTGACAAAGTACACAACGGTACTCTGGCTGCAAATCAATTCTTTGGAGAACGTGATAAAGCTTTTTTATTAGCTTCTGCTCCGCCTAATAAATTTGGTTTAAATCTTAATTACGGCAGAAAATGGTTTGATGCAGGATTGGCTTTTACCAGATTTAGCGAAGTAAAATTACTGGATTATCAAATGGATGAAGATCCTGAAGACTACAGAACGTCTCCAGCCGAAACTGATGCTCAGGTTTTTGCGAACCAAAAGAAAGCTGCAACAGATACTTACGGAGCAAAAATTGTAACTGATTTAACTTTAGGATTTAAAGTTTCAAAATCTACTAAAATTAGTATTGGTGCCAATAACTTATTAAATATCTATCCTGATCAACAAGATGACTGGGTTGAAGCCGGAGGTTATTGGGATGCTGTACAAATGGGGTTTAACGGAGCTTATTATTATGCAAGACTTGGGTTTAATTTTTAATAATCATTTATTTAAAGAAATACTTTGACTTTAAGTCTAACAATAAAACACAAAAAATCCTGAGTGCTAAACTCAGGATTTTTTTTTATCCTTAAAGACTACAACTTAAAATCTAATGAAGCAATTATTGCTTTTTCTTCATCTGTGGCTGTAAATCCAGAAATATCCCAATAATTGGTTAGAATTTTATTTTGTTTATTAAAGAGCGTTTTCTCTTTAAAAACATCACATTCATTATAAGTAAACTTTTGCTTATTGAAACCGGTAGTGATAAAGTTATTTCGAACCTGAATATTCTTAACCTGATCTTTTAAAGTAAGATCATACGCTATTTCTTCATTCGAACTTAAAAGATAATAATCTGAACCATCTAATCTATAATCTACTTTTACAAAAGATCTGGTAATTTTTTTTGATCCTATAACGGGCTTTTCTTCGATTTTATCAGAATTTCCCGGAGTAAAAACACACGAAAATTCTACAATTAACTTTTTGACAGGATCATAAATTACCTCAAAACTATCTGCATCTTTTTTCGTTTTATCAAGAGCAGTAATATTCATTATATAATAATCCTTATTATTTGGATGTCCTTTTATAATAAAATCATATTCTTTTTTTGCTTTTGAATCTAAAACAGTCTGAAAGTAATTGAAATTTGAGTAATTCTCCATGATATTATTGAGATTATAACCTCTTAAATCTGCACTTACATCCTTTTCAAGCAAACCATAAGATCGATTTTGTTCTACTAACAATGTTGTTGTTGTTGACTTTTTATTTCCTGAAAATTGAAAATTTACCAATCCGTCATTATAATAGGAGTATTTGTTATCGAGCATAAAAAACTCTCTTACATAAACTTTAAGACGGTAAGGTGTAGTTAATTTTTGTATTGAATTGGAAACAACTCTTTGAAGTATTTTTTGAGGATTTTCTTTAGACAAAACAATTTCATCTAATTTATTGTTCTTGTTTTTAAGATAAACAACAAATTGATCTTCTTTTAAAGTCGCCCAACGAAGGGTTAGGTTTTCATAATTCATCTCAGAAACCTGAACATTCGAAGCGCCATTAAGCATAAATGTAACTTTTCCGTCATCATTACTTAACAAAACCTGTTTCGTTTTTAGTATGACAACCATTGCATTTTCTATAGGCAACTGTGTTTCTATATCTTTTACAATAATAGAATATTCCGTATTTTGAGCAATACTACTAACGCTAAAAAACACAATAAATAAAAATAGTAATCTCTTCATAGGCGTTATTAAATTTTCAACTAAAGTATTAATTTTTTATTAATAAATTAACATTGAAAAAATAAAACATTAAAAATCAACAAATTAGCTTATTATAAAATTTAGAAATTTGAGCAAAAAAAAATCCTGAGTATCGACTCAGGATTTATATTTTCTAAAATAAAATTTTATTCATCACCATGTAAAAATGCTTGTCTGTTCAACAAGGTTTCTTCATCTTCTACGTGGTTATCATCTGGCACACAACAATCAACAGGACACACAGCAGCACATTGAGGCTCATCATGAAAACCTTTACACTCTGTACATTTTCCTGGAACAATGTAATATACTTCGTCAGAAATTGGTGTTTGAGCATCATCTGCGTCAACTTCAGTTCCGTCCGGTAAAATTATTTTTCCTGAAAGTCTTGTTCCGTCTTTATATCTCCAATCATCAGCTCCTTCATAAATTGCTGTATTTGGGCACTCTGGTTCACAAGCCCCACAGTTTATGCATTCGTCAGTTATAATTATTGCCATTGTTTTTTAGTCTTAAAGTTAAAAGTCTTACAGTAATAAAGTCATATAAATAAAAAGGTCATTTTCTTTTGACCTGATGACTTTTGACTTTCGACTTATTTATGCTTATTTTTGTGCAAAATTACAATCAAAACAATTCATAAGCAAACATTATGACATTAGAAACAAAAAAAAGTGTTTTTGTTGAATTAGGAAAATTTTTAAGTCAGTTTTCCGAAGAAGAAAATACACGAAATGAATCGGTTTTAGGTAATGACTTGTTTTTTGATGATTTTGTAAAACTGATCCTCTTATCACAATCTCATAACGGATGGTATACGCCTGAACAAGTATACTTTGCAATAAAATCATGGGCCGATGCGCTGACCGAAGAAAACATTACGAAATGGCTTTCGCAATACGCAACAGAATTTAACCAGGACGACCAAACTGAAAAAAACGTAGCTTTAATTTTGGCCGGAAATATTCCGTTGGTAGGTTTTCACGATTTCCTGTCGGTTTTAGTTACCGGCAATAAAGCATTAATAAAAACCTCTTCAAACGATCAGCATTTACTGCCTTTTTTAGCCAAATATCTTGTTTTTGCTGATGAAAGCCTAAAAGATAAGATCACTTTCGTGGAAGGAAAACTGGAAAAATTTGATGCCGTCATCGCTACCGGAAGCAATAATACTGCAAGATATTTCGAATATTATTTTAAAGATAAACCTTCGATCATTAGAAAAAACAGAAATTCGGTTGCTGTTTTAAACGGAAATGAAACTAAAGAAGATTTAGAAAATTTAGGCGAGGATATTTTCAGGTATTTTGGTTTGGGATGCCGCAATGTTTCGAAACTTTTTGTACCAAAAGATTACTCGTTTGTTGCTTTTTTTGAGGCTATTTTTAAATATCAGGATGTTATTCATTACGAGAAATATGCTAATAATTATGATTATAACAAGGCCGTTTTCCTGATGAGTAATTTTAAATTACTGGACAATGGATTTTTGACTTTAAAGGAAGATCCTAGTTACGCCTCTCCTATTTCGAGTGTTTTTTATGAGTTTTATGAAAATATAAAGGAACTACAATCCCGTCTTGAAGCTGATGCTGAACAAATTCAGTGTATTGTTAGCAACGATTTAATCCAAAATAGTATTTCGTTTGGACAGACTCAAAATCCTCAATTGTGGGATTATGCAGATAACGTAGATACTATAACGTTTTTGTTAACAACAAAGTAAAAATATGTTTAATTATTTCGAATAATTTATCGCTTTTTCAGCTCCTATTGCCGAAATTTGCCTCTTTAAAATTTTCGACTTTTAACAACAACCATGAAAAAACACAACTACAGCGCAGGACCAAGTATTTTACCTCAAGAGGTTTTTGAAAAAGCATCAAAAGCTATATTAAATTTTAATGATTCAGGACTTTCTATTCTGGAAATTTCGCACCGAAGCAAAGATTTCGTTGCCGTTATGGATGAAGCTCGTTCCCTTGCTTTAGAGTTACTAGGACTTACAGGAAAAGGATATCAGGCACTATTTTTACAAGGTGGTGCAAGTACTGCATTCTTAATGGCTCCGTACAACCTGATGAAGGAAAACGGAAAAGCAGCTTATTTAGATTCGGGAACCTGGGCAACTGCTGCAATAAAAGAAGCAAAATATTTTGGAGAAACTATTGTTGTAGCTTCTTCGAAAGAACAAAATTATAACCATATTCCAAAAGGATACGAAATACCAAGTGATGCAGATTATTTTCACTGTACTAGTAACAATACTATTTTTGGAACTCAACTGAAAGAATTCCCTGCAACTAACATTCCTGTTGTTTGCGATATGAGTTCTGATATTTTTTCACGCAATTTAGATTTCTCTAAATTTGATTTAATCTACGCCGGAGCTCAAAAAAATATGGGTCCTGCCGGAACTACTTTAGTAGTTATTAAAGAAGAAATCCTGGAGAAAAACGGAAGAACTATTCCAAGTATGTTAGATTATGCTAAACATATCAAAGCAGAAAGTATGTACAATACTCCTCCTGTTTTTGCTGTTTATGTATCGTTACTAACTTTACAATGGATTAAAGAAAAAGGCGGAATTGCTGCTATTGAGAAATTAAACGACACAAAAGCTGATTTACTTTATACTGAAATCGACAGAAACCCATTATTTAAAGGTGCTGCAGCGGTTGAAGATCGTTCTAAAATGAATGTTACTTTCTTATTGAACAACGCTGATCACACAGCTGCATTTGATGCTTTATGGAAAGAAGCAGGAATTTCAGGATTGCCAGGTCACCGTTCTGTGGGTGGTTACAGAGCTTCTATTTACAACGCTATGCCTATCGAAAGTGTTCAGGTTTTAGTGGATGTAATGAAAGCTTTGGAGACTAAAGTTTAGTTTTCAGTCTCAGTCACAGTTTTCAGTTGAATAAAATATCAAAAAAGAAAAAATCATAATAATTGGTTCTTCGGTTAAACAAATAAACGATTAACCAAATAAACAAAATACGCAAAATGAAAGTATTAGCGAATGATGGAATTTCAAAAAGTGGAATTCTTGCCTTAGAAAAAGGTGGATTTGAAGTTATAACTACAAAAGTAGCTCAGGAACAAGTAGCTAATTTTGTAAATGAAAATAATGTAGACGTAGTTTTAGTGCGTAGCGCAACTAAAGTTCGTAAAGATATTATCGACGCTTGCCCGGGACTTAAAATTATTGGCCGTGGTGGTGTTGGTATGGACAACATTGATGTTGATTATGCTAAAAGCAAAGGAATTCATGTAATTAATACTCCGGCTTCATCATCAGAATCTGTTGCTGAATTGGTATTTGGACACTTGTTTTCTGGTGTTCGTTTCTTACATGATTCTAACAGAAACATGCCTCTTGAAGGGGATTCAAACTTTGATGGTTTGAAAAAAGCATACGCAAACGGAACTGAATTAAGAGGAAAAACTTTAGGTATTGTTGGTATTGGTCGTATCGGACAAGCTACTGCAAAAATGGCTCTTGGTTTGGGTATGAAAGTAATTGCTGCAGATAGTTTTATTCCGTCTGTAGATGTTAAGGTGGAGTTTTTTGATGGTCAGTCTATCACTACAACTATCGTTTCTCAATCATTAGAATCTTTGTTTAAAGAAGCTGATTTCATTACTTTGCACGTTCCGGCTCAGGATGGTTACATCATTGGAGAAAAAGAATTGGCAATCATGAAAGATGGTGTTGGAATCGTAAACTGTGCTCGTGGTGGTGTTATTGATGAAGTAGCTTTAGTAAAAGCTTTAGACTCAGGAAAAGTTGCTTTTGCAGGTTTAGACGTTTTTGAAAGCGAACCAAAACCGGAAATGGCAATCTTAATGCACACTAAAATCTCTTTGACTCCGCACATTGGAGCTGCAACGGGCGAGGCACAAGACAGAATTGGTACAGAATTAGCTTCTCAAATTATTTCTTTGTTGAGCTAAATAAAAATAGATTAAATCAATTAAAGGGATTTGCTGCTTATGGTAGTAAATCCCTTTCCTTTTTTCTAATTTTAGCACTTAATTAAACTGTAATATGAAAACGGACAAAAAAAATACTGTACGTAACTGGATCTTTCGTTTGATGATACTTGCAGTTATAATTGCTTTATTTTGCACTAATATATTTGGAAATATATGTATGCTTATTATTGAAAAAGAATATTTTATTCCGAAGCAATCTTCAATTTTTACTTTTAATGAAACTGCACATAATGAAGGCTCAAGCGATGTATGGAGATATGGACAAGATGACAATAACTATTATTATAACTTAAGCACATTTGATAATGATGTACTGTTTTTTTCTAAAAAGAACATTGATAATTGTCCCGGATTTAATCCTGAAAATATCAGCACCTGGTGCAATGTGAAAATTCCAGAAGAAGACTCTAAATAAACATACAACTCTACATATCAGCAATTTAAATTCCGTAATAAATTTACTGAGACAGAATGGACTGAAAAACAAAATCATAATTTGTTAATACGGCAAATTGTTAAGCAATTAAAAAATAGATTAACTTTAAAGGTTTTTATGCTATTTTTTAAAGTAAATATCTTTCTTTTTTATTGAGTTTTAAGTATAATCTAAATCTAATATTATGTTTGAACAATTAACACAATTAGTACAACAATACGGTGGTACTTCAGTTGTAAACAATGCTGCTGTACCAAACGAACAAAATGAAGCTGTAATAAATGAAACCAGTAATTCGATATTTACAGGATTGCAAAAAATTGCTTCAGAGGGTGGCGGTGAACAACTTGCCAGTTTGTTTAACGGAAATTCTTCTATAGACAGTTCGAATCCTGTTGTGCAGCAAATAACGCAGCAATTATCAGGAAGTCTGGGTGAAAAATTTGGATTAAGCAGTGAAACTTCTTCAGGTGTAGCTGCAGGAATGATTCCGCAAATATTAAGTTCGTTGATCAATAAAGCAAAGGATCCTAATGACAGTAGTTTTCAGATTTCTGATATCATTAGTTCTCTTACGGGAAATAGCAGTCAAGCTTCCGGCATCATGGAAACAATTAATAAGTACGGAATGCAATTTGGTTTAGACCAAAACAATGACGGAAAAGTGGATGTTACCGATGTTCTTGTGGTGACAAAAAGCAAAGGCGGAATAGCTGGTTTTATTGGAAAATTGTTTGGAAGTAAATAATAAGGTTCTGAGATAGTGAGGCTCTAAGGTTCTGAGATGCTCAGATTCTTAGCGCTAAACTTGAGAATATTTTAAAGCTGTTTATTCTAAATAAACAGCTTTTTTTTGTAAAACTAAAAATGGCAAAGGTTTTGATAATCTAACTTTTAAAGCAACTTAAATCTGCAGTCGCAAATACAAAGTGCTGTTAAATAGCAAAATAGTTGACTGCTTTATTTGTAAATTTAAGTTCGAAATATGACAGTTATGAAAAATTATATTTACACCATCATCCTTTTATGTACTATAGTAGCATGCTCTACTGCTTCAAAAAGTAGTGTTGCGTCTAATGCCTCTGTTCACCCGCCAAAAGTTGCGGTAAACGATACAGTCAGAATTGCCAATGACTCATTAGAATATGAAGTTATTATTATCGATAATGGCTTTAGCACCTGGCTGGCTGCAACAGCACTTCCGCGCAATTATTATTCTTTGTCTTATCTTGAAAACAAGAACAATTTGTACGTAACAGAATGGAATAATCGTGTTTTACAGCCGCAAAGATATAGTCCTAACTTGTACGAAATGTCGATCGATTATCGCCCAAGTATTCATTACGGATATGAAGTAAATTATTTAATTTATAATTATATGATTTATTTTCAAAATACATACAAACAAAAGCTTTCAGGGTATGTTCCTGTAAGATAATGTTCTTATATTTGTAATTATTGCAAATAAAAATGAACAGATTAAAGAAACGTTGGGGTATTACCTCAAATCTACAAGCCATAATTATATTGATTGTTTTTGCCATCACGGGATCGGCATCTGCCTATTTGTCTAAACCTTTTTGCGCATTCTTAGGCATCACCAAAGAAGATTTTGGCGGATGGTTTACTTTGATCCGTTTACTGATTATTTTTCCTATTTATCAGGTTTTACTCGTTGCGATTGGAACTATTTTTGGGCAATTCCGTTTCTTTTGGAATTTCGAAAAGAAAATGCTTAAAAACATGGGATTAGGATTTTTATTTAAAGATTAAGCATCTCTTCTTTGAAAATAATACGTATAAATCCACGTAAGTGTAAATGATGGAATTATATCTGTAAAAGGCAATGCTTCTTCTATAAATGTCATAACACTCGCTACTCGCCCCACTCTGCCTTTATACATTCTGGTCATAATAAATGCGGCCACCGGCGCCCAAATGACATCTGAGAATTCTCCAATCAACGGAATTGTAAAGGATATCATTCCAACACCGTCCAAAAGCAAACCCAAAAGGAGTTTTCTGGTTCTGTCGTCTTCGTTTATTGTTTTTACTTCCTGCATTTTCATTTCATTTAGATATTAATCGAATTTATAAAGAATTGATACAACTTAACTTATTGATTAGTTGAATTTTATTTCTTAATTCCCATCTAATCAATTTCCCTGCCATTTATTAAACTAGCCTGATTGTCCACTGATTAGGCGGATTAAACTGATCTCCACAGATGAAAATACTACAGTTATAAGCTTTAACTTATTACCAAAAAATGTAAAGGATTAAGAGTTTTCTATAAAGAAATCCGCGATATCCGTTTAACCTGCCTAATCCGTGGGCAATAATCATAATCTAAAAATAACCATACTTTTTATTTCTTCTTAAATTTCTGTTAGCTGACATTTTTATATCGGCAGAATCTTTGTTTCTTTGTAAAAACAGTTTCAAAATGATTCACGCAAAAAATATACATAAGTTCTACGATAAATTAGAGGTTTTAAAGGGAGTCGACCTTCATATCAAAAAAGGAGAAATTGTTTCTATAGTGGGTGCATCTGGTGCTGGAAAAACTACTCTTTTGCAAATTTTGGGAACACTGGATCATCCTGAAAGAAACGCCGAATCCTCTCTGACTATCAACGGAGAAAATGTATTGAAATTGCAGGATGTAGAAACCGACAATACAAAACAAGAAAAAACATTCAAATGGGTTTCCTGGATAGGCGGCATCTATACTTTATGTTTACTTGCTTTTTTAGTATTCTTTAAGCTTACCATATTTGACGATGTCTTTAGATACATCACGATTGCAGCCTTATTACTGCCTCTTTTAGCATTAGCGTTTTATATGAATCGTTATTTTAAAAGAAAAAGCAAGCAAGACAAAATATTATCTAATTTCAGAAATCTAAATCTTGGTTTTATTTTTCAATTTCATCAGCTTTTACCTGAATTTACCGCTCTGGAGAATGTTTGTATTCCTGCATTCATGGCCAACAGACCAAAAGCCGAAACCGAAAAAGAAGCTAAAAGAATTTTAGAATATCTGGGATTATCGCACAGAATACATCATAAACCAAACGAACTTTCGGGCGGAGAACAGCAACGAGTTGCCGTAGCAAGAGCTTTAATCAATAAACCCGATGTTATTTTTGCCGATGAACCTTCAGGAAATCTTGACACTCATTCTGCCGAAAACCTGCATCAGTTATTTTTTCAGCTTCGTGACGAATTTGGGCAAACGTTTGTTATTGTAACGCATAACGAAGAACTGGCGAATATGGCCGATAGAAAATTGGTAATGTCTGACGGGCAAATTATCTACTAACTATGATTTTAATTGTAATAAGTTGGATTTATATACTTTTTACCACAATAAATTTAGGGTTTGTCACTGATAAAATAATTAAAATAAAAAACCAAAATTTTGTCATAACATCAATTCTGGGTTTGTTTTCGGTTACTTTAGTAGCCAGTGTCTGGGCGATTTTTTACAGAATAAATATTGAATTTCATGTTTTTTTACTCTTATTAAACATCTTTATCTTTTTACAATTTAAAGACAAAATAATAGCAATTTATAAACTGGCATTATCAGAATTTAAGGAATTCTCAAAAATTTTAAAAGTTGTTTTTGTTATAACCGCTTTATTAATAATTGCGCAATGCTCTTCAATTCCTTTTATCATAGATAACGAATCGTACTACATTCAAACTATAAAATGGATTAATGAATACGGTTTTGTAAAAGGACTTGCGAATTTGCACCTCTTTTTAGGACAAACTAGTGGCTGGCACGTTACTCAGAGTGTTTTTAATTTTTCCTTCTTATATAAAAATTTTAATGACTTGAGCGGTTACTGTCTCTTTCTTGGAACTTTTTTTTCAATTCAAAAATTAAATGAATTTTATACCACCAATAATAAAATCTATCTTATTACTGGGCTGTTTCCGCTATTCAACATTTTTCTGTTTCAATTTATAAGTGCCCCTTCTCCTGATATTCCGGTTTATGTTTTTTCGATTATACTCTTCTTCTACTTTCTAGAAAATTTTAAAAAACTGACGCCAGAAGTATTTTATCTAATTGTAATTTTAGTTCTTTATTTGATTTACATCAAAAATACAATGCTAACTTTTGCAATAATTCCAATTATATTATTGACTTTACATTTTAAACTGATTTCAAAAAAATTATTAAAACCTATATTGCTGACAATTTTAGTTATCTCACTCTTTATCATAAAAAATATGATTATTTGTGGATCTCCCATTTTTCCGTCTAAAAGTTTTAGTAATTTATCGACAGTTTATGCAATTCCAGATACTATCGAAAGTTTCTATTATGACTCCATTAAGCATTTTGGCTACTCTGTTACTGCTCAGCAATATAATTCAATGTCACCTTTTAATTTGTTTTTAAAGTGGCTGACACTTCCAAAACTTCATGGTTTATTCAATTTGTTGAGTATTTTTCTGGTCATTTTTGTTCCATTTTTTATCTATAAATTTCAAAATAGAAAAAGTCTCTGGACACTTTATATAGTGATGGTCTTACAATTAATTTTGCTTTTTATAACATCACCGCAATATCGGTTTTTCATGAATTTTATAATATTCTTTTCTCTTTTTTGTTTCTCTTGTTTAATTCAGAATAAGAAAACAATTAATTCAATATTGACCCTATCGCTAATTCCAGTATTTATTATATTATTTTTTCCTTTAAGTTTTAATAGTTTTTCTAATAATCCTTTGATGCGAAAATCTAGTAATTTCTCCATTAAAAATATTGTGTTACCGTATAAAAACACAAAAAACAATACTGATTTTATTATGGTAAAACTTGGAAATCTTAACTACAACTCACCCGTAAACAACGATTTCTTTTGGGGAAATGGAGATGGTGCTTTACCTTGCGTAAATAAAGATCAAATTGAATATTTCAAAAAATATTTCAATACAATTCCGCAAATGCGGACAAACGATTTAAAAGACGGATTTTACGCCAAAAAACTTTTATAAAATGAATAAAGCAGAACTCAAAGAATTTCTCGACGAAAAAGTCATTCAATATAACAATCAGGATTTTATTGATAGCGATCCGGTACAAATTCCGCATTTATTCTCTCAAAAAGAAGATATTGAAATTGCCGGTTTCCTGAGTGCCACAATTGCCTGGGGAAATCGTAAAATGATTATCAAAAATTCGCATCAAATGATGGATTTAATGGGCAATACACCTTATGATTTTGTCATGTCACATTCTGATGACGATTTAGTTCGCCTCGAAAATTTCGTTCACCGCACTTTCAACGGAAAAGATTTTGGCGGTTTCATAAAGGGATTACAGCACATTTACAACAATCATGGCGGATTAGAAGCTGTTTTTGCCAAACATCAGGAAAAAGAGAGTCTGCAAAAAAGCATTCACGAATTCAAAAAAATATTCTTCGAAATCGATCATTTGCCGCGAACCCAAAAACACATTTCAGATCCTCTGAATAATTCGGCAGCAAAAAGAATCAACATGTATTTGCGCTGGATGGTTCGTCAGGACACAAAAGGAGTTGATTTAGGTATCTGGAAAAGCATTTCGCCCGCTTTGTTATCCTGTCCGCTTGATGTTCATTCCGGAAATGTTGCCCGAAAATTAGGAATCCTTACCCGAAAACAAAATGACGGGAAAGCATTAACAGAATTGGATCTTAAACTTAGGAAAATGGATGCTCAGGATCCTGTAAAATACGATTTCGCCCTTTTTGGATTAGGCGTTTTTGAAGGGTTTTAATCTTCACAATAATTATATAATTTACTATTGCTACACTAGACAAAATTCAAAATTATTTCAATATACGCTTACATTAAATTTCAAAAAATATACCGAACACAAAACAAGGTTGAAAATACAATTTCAACCTTGTTTCTTTGAAAATTGCCCAATTCTCTGTACTCAAATGTACTCACCTATTCATTAGCTTTATTGCGTTTTTTTTCGTAATATTACATGTTAAGCTATGTTATATGGAGCACTTTATTGGTTATATAAAACATTACGCCATTCCATTATTTGTAATTATAAGCCTGTCTTTAGCGATTATTTTAGTACTAAAAAGAATTCATTATCAATACACGCTACCGTACAGACACCTTATCATACGCAAATCTGAAATTTTCCTCACAGAGATTACCTTATCAAAACCTGATAAAAATACTTTAAAATATAAAATAGCAAAGTTCAAATCAGAAATTCCGATACATAAAACCTGGTGTAAAAATATGCTCATAGAGGATATGATCCGGATGAAAAGCAACTTAAAAGGTAAAACGGCAAAAAACATTCTTCTTATTTATAAGCAGTTGGATCTCAATCATTATTCGGCAAGTTTAATTCGCGATTTCAGAAAATACAAAAAACGCGAAGGAATTTATCATTTTCAGGCATTAAAATACAAACCCGGGATTTCGCTCCTAAAAAAATATTTATTTCATCCGGATAAAATCATTCGGTCAAATGCTAATATTGCATATTTGGCATTATCAAAAGGGGATTGGCAGGCTGTAAATAAACTGCCTATTCAAGTTTCGATTATAACAACCATAAAAGTAATGGATGTTTTACATTCAGAAAAAATACCAATTCCGCCCAACATAGATCTTTGGATACAATCTGAAAATCCAACGATTCTAAAATTGGCTGTTATGACAATGGTTTTTTATAACTACCGAAACAAATCGGCAGAAATAATCAGTCTCTTACATCACGAAGACAAGGACTTACGTATAGATGTTATTATTGCCATTCGCGATCTTTATCTTTTTGAAGCCGAAGACGAATTACTCCTTTTATTTGAAACCGAAATGCTGGAAATTCAACTTGAAATTCTTGAGGCGCTCTCAGCAATAGGTTCAGAAAAAACGATCGACTATTTAAACATTCAAATAAAAAAAGAAGCAATAAAAGACCTCAAATTACAAATGGTTTGCTGTTTGAATACTATAGATCCTTCGGGACTTAATGTATTAGGAACACAAGATTCAGATACACAAAAAATGATCAATCACATCAGAAAAAGACAGTTATGATTCATGATTTTCTATCACATCTTATTCGTGGTTATGATATTTTTATAGCCTGGTTTTCTGTTGGATATATTTTATTCTACATATTCCTTTCTATATTATCCTATTGGGCCATTATAAAACATTTAAAATACCAAAAATATCTTGAAGAAGAAGTTTTGCTTCGCTCCAATCATATTTTAGGCGTTTCGATTGTTGCTCCGGCTTTTAACGAAGGTGTAAATATTGTGTACAATGTAAAGTCTTTGCTTTCATTAACATATCCTAAATATGAGATCATTATTGTAAATGACGGAAGTACAGATGACACGCTGGAAAAACTTATAAGCGAATTTGATTTGGTCAAAATTGATTTCTATTATCAGGAAAAAATTGTCACACAACCTGTTCGAGGGCACTATAAATCGACAAATCCCGTTTATTCAAAATTGCTTATCGTTGATAAAGTAAACGGCAAAAGCAAGGCAGATGCCTCAAATGCAGGAATAAACTCTTCGCAATATCCGCTGTTTTTATGCACAGATGTAGATTGTATTCTAAAAAGAGATACCATTTTGAAACTCGCAAAGCCTTTTATGGAAAATGAAACACGCGTCATTGCCTGTGGTGCCGGAATCAGGATTTCGAATTCGTGTGAGATCAAAGAAGGTTTTTTGTTTAAAGTGCATTATCCTAAAGAATGGTATCCGCGTTTTCAGGAATTAGAATATGTACGTTCGTTTTTGTTTGGCCGAATGGCCTGGAGTCAGATCAACGGTTTGCTTTTGGTTTCCGGCGGACTCGGAATGTTTGATAAAGATATCGTAATAAAAGCTGGCGGATATTGGCATCAATCACTGGGCGAAGATATGGAACTGGTTACCCGAATGAGAAAACATATGCATGAAACTAAAGAGCCTTTTTTGATAAAATATATCCCGGAATCGCTTTGCTGGACCGAAGTTCCAGGCACAAAAGAAGTGTTTTTAAGACAACGCATTCGCTGGGCACGAGGATTAGTACAAACACTATATTTGCATCGGGATATGTTTTTAAATCCAAAATACGGCCGCACAGCATTTTTAGTCTTGCCCTACTTTTTTAGTTTTGAATTTCTAGTTCCTATTATTGAGTTTATAGGCATCATAACTTTGATTTCAAGCTTTGTGTTTGGTATTATAAATTTTCAGTATTTACTAATTATAAGCTTGTTGGTGTATTTATTTTACCTCTCGATAACGATCATTTCTATTTTAATTGATGAAATTTTATATAAAAGTTATGCTAATTACAAAGAATTATTAGTCCTTATTGGTATGGCTGCGATAGAACCTTTTGTATATCATCCCATTACGGTGTATGCATCATTAAAAGGATATTGGCTTTTCTTTAGAAAAAAAGAACAAAACTGGGGCGTTATGGTTCGAAAGGGATACGCAGCCCCAACTAAAAAATAATTGATAATGAAAAACCTTAAAGCGTTACAACAAATTGTACTGTTTTTTTGCGTGTTTTTATTTTCTAACCAAAATAGTCACGCGCAAAAAATTGACACTGATAGTCTTTTGACTGTGATAATTAATGACATGAAAAGTACGCGTCCTAATTACAAACTCAATATTGAGAGAGGATTATTAGGTAAAAAATTAGCGCCTGCTTATATCGATTTTTATTTGGCCTTGGGCAGAAATTATGATTTAATAAAAGTAAATGACAGCGCCCGATTTTATTATAATTACGTCATTGATAAAAACTCCAGATATGAAGATGCTTTTCTTTACCTTATCAATTTAGATTTAGAAGATCAGAATTATGATGAAGCGCTTGATTTAACCCATAAAGCTATTGAATTATATCCCGACAACAGAAACTTCAGACTTAAGCGAATTGCAATTTATTCATTACAAAACGACACTCAAAATGAGGCTAAATATCTTAAATCTATCCGCGCAAAATTTCCTAATGACGCTGATATAGAGCAACGCCTTTATGCTTTATATTCTAAAACCAATATAGATCGTATTGGAGCCTATTACAACATCACCACAATCGATCGTGAAGGAGTTGGTCCGTGGCATTTGGCCAGCGCTGATTATATGCGGCAACGCACCTGGGGAAGTGTAATTGGGAGGGTGAGTTACGCCAAAAGACTTTCATCTCATTTGGTTCAGGCCAGCGGACTTCAGTTTGAAGTTGAATCGTATTTGTATGCCCGAAAAAATAATTATTCTTATCTTGATGTCGCCTATAGCAAAGACAGTGCTTTTCCGCAATGGCGATTAGGATACTCTTATTTTCATAATTTTAAAAAAGGCTGGGAAGCTGATTTGGGCGTTCGTTATATTGCCATGCAGGACAACAGTAATCTAAAAACAATTAATGTAGGACTTGGAAAATATTTTGGTTCTTATTGGGTTAATTTAAGATCTTATATTCAAAAAGACAATCCGTCATTTATAGTAACATCTCGTTATTATTATAAAACAAAATTTGATTACGTTACGCTGATAGCGGGTTACGGAACTTCGCCTGATGACCGCACACGAGCGGCAGAATACAATACCAGAATATCTTTACTATCGTACAGACTTAGTGCAGGTTACTTTAGATTAATAAACAATCATTATGTTGTTGGTTTTCTGATTACGGATAATGAACAGGAATACACAAAAAATAAATTTCAGGCTGAACTGGATTTTGCTTTTTTAATGCAATACAAATTTTAAATCTCATGAGAAAAAAGCAATATAGATGTTTTCAACTTTTATTTTTTTCCATTTTTAGTTTTAATATGATGGCACAATCTGAAATTATAATTACTGATAAAAACAAAATTATTACTGCTTCTGAAAACGCTCAGCAAGCGGCAAAAATTTTAAAAATATATTTGGATAAATCTTTCGCAAAACCTTTTGAAATTGCAGCCGATAGCAAGAAAGAAACTAATGCCTCAGAAATAATCCTATCGATATCAGAAAATGAAAAACTAAAACCGAATGAATTTATCATCAAAAGCGATTCAAAATCAATCTATTTGATCGCTTCAAACCAAAAATACCTGCGTTATGCCGTTTATACTTTATTAGAAATATGGGAGTTTAGAAAATTTACCTCCACAGAAAACTATATTCCAAAAGTAACACAACTTACTTTTGTCAAGAATATTCAAAAAGTACATCAGCCTTCATTTGATTATCGCGCGCTTTTATATCCCGATTGTTATGATGAAGATTTTAGAGACTGGCATAAACTCGACTGGCAGGTTGATGATTTTGGCATTTGGGGACATTCTTTTAGTGTTTTGGTTCCTGCGAAAGAGTTCTTTAAAACCAATCCCAAACTTTTTGCTTTATACGAAGGCAAACGAAATACTGAATCATTATGTATGAGCAATGATACAGTTGTAGATTTGGTACAAAAAAAAATGACCAGGATTATTGAAGAAAAACCAAATGCTCAATTTTATTCGGTGAGTCAAAATGATGATGTTGTGTATTGTGAATGTGCAGAATGTAAAGCGTTGAACAAAAAATACGGCGGACCTCAAGGTTCTTTTTATTATTTCCTAAATAAAATCGCAGCGCATTTTCCTAAAACAAAAATTACAACCCTTGCCTATCTTCATACTTTCAAACCTCCTGTAAATTTAAAAATAGAACCTAACATTCACACCATTCTTTGTCCGATTGAATTGAATCGCGCAAAACCAATTACTGCAGAAAACGCTGCTTCGTTTGTAAAAATATTAGAAAACTGGAGTACTACTTCTCCTCATTTATTTTTATGGGATTATACGGTTCAATTTTCGAATTACATGTCTCCTTTTCCTAATTTCGAATCTTTTCAGGGTAATTATAAACTCTTTAAAAAGAATAAAGTAAAAGGAATATTCGCTCAGGGTTACTCTGATATTCCGGGAGATTTCTCAGAATTACGACAATACCTTCTGGCTAAATTAATGTGGAATACTGATATTGATCTCGAAGCGACAACTGCTGATTTTTTAAGAGGCTTTTATGGAAAAGCTGCACCTTTTGTCAGCAAATATTTGAATCTTCTGGAAACGAATCAAAGGAAAAGCAATGCTTATCTGGATATTTATTCCAGTCCTGTAGAGGCCCGAAATACTTTTCTGACACCTCAAGCAATAGATCAGTACGATCAATTATTAGAGCAAGCTTCTGCAGCTGTCGAAAATGATTCGGTTTTACATTCACGTATTCAAAAACTACGTCTGGCTTTAGAATATGTTTATTTTGAACAGGCAAAATTTTACGGAAAAAACCAGCACGGAATGTTTATCGTAAATTCTAAAGGAGAAAAAGAGGTAAAAGAAGGTTTAACAGAAAGAGTACTTAAATTTGCCAGGGCCTGCAATCAGTTTGGTATTTACGAACTCAGCGAAGGCGGACTTTCTCCCGACAATTATTACAAGGAATGGCTGGAAATTTGCAAAAATACTACCACACACTTAGGAGAAGATTTAAAGGTAAATTTTATAACCCAACCTTCAAATGAATTTAAAGGCAAAGGAAGTTATGGTTTAGTTGATGGAAACAGAGGTTATAGAGATTTTAACATTAACTGGATGGGTTGGTACGAAAATAATCCTGAAATTGAAATCGAAACAAAAAAGCTCAATTTCAATATGTTAAAACTCAATTTCCTGAACGATCAGCGACATTGGATTTTTATGCCAAAAAAAATAAAGGTTTATGGTTTCAAAGACCAAAAATGGAATCTTCTGCAAGAAAAAATTTGTGACAATTTAACAGAAGACTTTGAAATTACAACAAAATCATGGGAAATTACAGATCAAAGCTTTAGTAGTTTTGCCAGGATTAAAGTCATTGTAGAAAACCAATCAGAAATACCGTTATGGAGAAAACGCAAAAACAAAAAACCAATGGTAATGCTGGACGAAATAGAATTGTATAAAAAATGAAAATCAAAATATGAACACGAGTGACAAAAAAATTATGATCATAGATCATGATGAAATGACAATCGAAATTCTGAAATTTATTCTAAAAAGAGAAGGTTATAAAATAAGTATTGCCAAAGACGGTATCAATGCGCTGGAACGAATTTCTACCATTATGCCTGATTTAGTGATTACTAACATTATTGTGCCCTTAAAATCCGGTCTGGAAATCATTAGCCATATCAAACAAAATTTTAAAACCATTCGCGTGGTGGCACTTTCGGCACTTGGCGAAGAAGAAAATACTGTCGAAGAAGCTTTTGAATTGGGAGTAGATGATTTTATTGCTAAACCCTTTAATCCAAACGAACTTTTATTGCGAATAAAACGATTTTTATAGCAATTTAAACTCTATTTTTAAGAAATACGAATACCCCAAACTATCGTAATTTCTAAGAAGTACCAATTTTCAGCTATTTATAGCTATATTTGCACAAAATTTAATGCAAATGAGCACTTTCGAAAAATTCAATCTTCCAAAATCAGTACAAAAAGCAATCGACGAATTAGGCTTTGTTACGCCTACTCCTATTCAGGAAAAATCCTTTGCCGTGATTATGTCTGGCCGAGATATGATGGGAATTGCACAAACCGGTACCGGTAAAACATTTGCTTATTTATTGCCACTTTTAAAACTATACAAATTTACCCCAACCAATACGCCGAAAATTGTAATTCTGGTTCCAACTCGTGAATTAGTAGTTCAGGTTGTAGATGAAATCGAGAAACTAACCAAATACATGTCGGTTAGTACACTTGGTATTTTTGGTGGCGTAAATATCAATACACAAAAAAAAGCGGTTTACGAAGGTGTAGATATTTTAGTTGGAACGCCAGGTAGAATGATGGATTTAGCTTTGGATGCTGTTGTGCGTTTTGATGAAACTCAAAAATTAGTTATTGACGAGTTTGATGAAATGCTGAATCTTGGTTTCCGTACGCAATTGACAGCGCTTTTGGCAATGATGAAAACCAAACGTCAAAACATTCTTTTCTCAGCTACCATGACCGATGAAGTAGATGCTGTTTTGAATGACTTTTTTGATTTTCCGGAAGAAGTTACACTGGCTGCTTCAGGAACTCCGCTTGAAAACATTACTCAGGTTACGTATAATGTACCTAACTTTAATACAAAAGTAAATCTGTTAAAACATTTATTAGAAACAAACGAAAGCATGGAACGTGTTTTGGTTTTTGTGAATAATAAAAAGATTTCGGATATGCTGCATACTAGAATCGAAGAAGATTTTGAAGGTCAGTTTGGTGTAATTCACTCGAATAAATCTCAGAATTATCGTTTGAGTACTATGGCCGAATTCCAGGAAGGAAATCTTCGTGGACTGATCACTACAGATATCATGGCGAGAGGTTTAGACATTTCTAATATCTCTCACGTTATTAACTTCGAACTTCCCGAATTTCCTGAATTGTACATGCACAGAATTGGTCGTACAGGTCGTGCAGATGCAACGGGAACTGCGATTAGTTTTATAACTCCCCGCGAAGAAGAATTTAAAGTTGAGGTTGAAGTATTGATGAATCAGGAATTGGCAATCGCTGATTTTCCTGAAGAAGTGGAAGTTTCATCAAAACTAATCGAACCTGAAAAAGACAAACAGCCTATTAAGTTTTTAATGAAAAAACAAACCCTAAAAGGGGACGGTGCTTTTCATGAAAAAGATAAAAAGAATAAAAAAGTAAATCTTGGAGGGCCTTCTAAAACCAAAAAGAAAACGCACGGATCTGTGAACAGAAACATGTTGAAAACTAGAGACAAGAAAAGAAAAGATAAGAACAAATAATTTTTTTTAGGTTCTAAGGTTCTGAGTGACTAAGATATAAAGTGGAAAATATAAAAAATGGCTTAAAGATTAAAACAATCTTTAAGCCATTTTTTTATTGCAGGATCTGGCAAAAAACTCAGAACCTTAGCAACTTAGAATCTTAGAACCTTTCAAATTAAATCTTAGTAAAAACCAATCCCACCGGCGAACACAATTCTATTTTTTTTCCGGTATTGGTAAGTTTTCCTGTGATTTTATCTCTTTTAAAAATAATAATATCATTTGTGTATTGATGACCAACTAAAAGGTAGTTTCCGGTTGGGTCAATAGCAAAATCCCTTGGGCCTTTTCCTAAAGTACTTTCCTGCTCTACAAATTTAATATTCCCGTCTTTTTGAATTTGATAAACCGAAATTGAGTTCGCATCAACACGATCTGTTACATAAAGAAATTTTCCGTCAGGTGAAATTTTAATCGCTGCGGCACCAGTTCCTCCGGTAAATCCTTTTGGCAATATACTGGTTTCGGCAAGTCGTTTCAAACTTCCCGATTTATCATAACTAAAAGTAGTAAGAGTTGCATCTAATTCCTGAACTAAATATACAAATTTACCGTCTTTACTAAACGTCAAATGCCTTGGGCCACTTCCTTTTTTTACATCTACAGATCCTTTTAAAGTTAGTACTTCATGGCTCGCACCCGGATTGTATTTATAAATAAAAACTTTATCCTGACCAAGGTCATTCGATAGAACAAACTTTTTATCCGGAGAAAAAACAACCTGATGCACATGTGCCTTTTCCTGACGTGCAACATTTGGTCCTTTTCCTTCATGCTGAATCAATTGCTGACCTTCTGTTATACTTCCGTCAGCATTCTTTTTAAAAACAGCAATGCTTCCACCAGAATAATTAGCAACGATTACATTTTTTTCATCATTAATTAAATGGCAAGGATCTGCACCCAATGAAGAATTTGTATTCAATACCTTAAGTTTACCCGTTGGAGCATCATACGTTAAGGCTGTTACTGCACTTTGATTTCCGTTTTCGTTTACTGCATAAACAAATTTATTATTTGCAGCAACAGATAAATAACTCGGACTCACTACTTTTTCTGTAGAATTCTTTAATTTAAATTCTCCTGAAACGCTATTAAATTCGTAAACGTAAATTCCTTTACTGTCACAAGTATTGGTATAAGTTCCTACCAATAAATTGAATTTATTCTGAGCTTGTGAAGTTGTGAATGCTAAAGCCGAAAAAAGAAACATATATAATCTTTTCATAGTTTTTATTTGTTTTTTGAATAGGCTAAAATACTCAATAATATCGTTCGCAAAGTCATTTTTTGTTACAAAAGAAATTACAAAAGTTACATTATTCAAACTCGTTGTTAACTTTTTTAAAGCATATAAGTAATATAAGTTCATTTAATTTTTCTGTAATTACAGTTTACTTATAATCTCCTATATTACTTACATGGTTTAAATACCATTACCTATATGTTTTGATGAAAAATTTGTATTTTTGACCAGTATCTACAAAATGTAGTGAAATAAATCTAAGCCAGAATGCATTTTAAACATCCCGAAATTCTATACTTTCTGTTTTTATTGATTGTGCCAATTTTGGTTCATTTATTTCAATTGCGACGTTTTAAAATCTCTTATTTTACTAATGTACGTTTCTTAAAAGAGCTTTCGATTCAAACCCGAAAAAGTTCTAAAATCAAGAAAAGACTGTTATTAGCGACTCGTTTATTATTGCTTACGTGCATTATTTTAGCTTTTGCCCAACCTTTTTTTGAAGCACAAGACAGTAAAAATGCAACTAACGAAATGTATATTATTCTGGACAATTCGTTTAGTATGCAAGCCAAAGGCAAAAAAGGTGAATTATTAAAACGTGCTGTTCAGGAATTATTAGAAAACACGCCCGAAGCGACTCAGTTTTCGTTATTAACCAATACCGAAAATTATTGGAACACTGATATTAAATCATCCAAAAGTAGTTTACAGAACTTAAAATACAGCGCCACTCCTTTTGAACTTCCGTCGATTATGGCGAAGATAAAAGCACATAAATCGGCTTATAAAAAAGACATTGTTATTATTACAGATGCTGTTGGTCTGGCTGAAAAAGATGTGAAAAACATTGATACCGAAGAGAAACCCTATTTTATAATTCCAACGGCAGAACAAAAAAACAACATCGCTATTGACAGTGTTTACATCAACCAGACTTTAGAAAATTTCTATGAAATCAGCGTAAATCTATCGGCTTACGGAGAAGATTTCAAACCTGTTTCTATGGCATTGTACAATCAAAATAAACTCATTGCGAAAACAATTATCAAGTTTGATGCGAAGAAAAAGAAAGTCAATTTCACAATTCCAAAAGAAGCCTTTCACGGATACGTAACTATTGAAGATAATGGTCTTACTTATGATAACAAGCTTTATTTTAGCATTTCGAAAAATAAAAAGACAAATGTTATAAGTATCGGCGAGCCCGAAAAAAGCAATTTCTTATCGAGAATCTATACTTCTTCAGAATTCAATTATAACAATTATTCGATTAGCAATTTAGATTATAATAGTTTAGACAAACAGAATACGATAATTCTAAATGAGCTAGTTGAAGTTCCTCAGGCTTTACAAACTACTTTAAAAGCATTTGTATCTAAAGGCGGAAACTTAGTTGTCATTCCTTCTGAAAAATCATCAATTTCTAATCTTAATTCATTTCTTGGTAATTTCGGAAAAATCCAGTTCAATACTCTGGAAAACAAAACTAAGTTAATTACCAAAATCAATTTTGATCATCCTTTATTCTCCGGGGTTTTCGAGAATAAAATCACCAATTTTCAATATCCAAAAACAAATAATTCATTTGCTGTTTCCAGCCCTTATCCGGCCGTTTTATCGTATGAAGATCAAAGTGTATTTGTAACCGCAATTCAGAATCCGGTTTCTGGGATCACTGTTTTTTCTGCACCAATAAACGCAGCAAATTCAAACTTTCAGCAATCACCATTAATTGTTCCGTTGTTTTATAAAATGGGGCAAAACAATCAAAAAACCGGAGTTAATGCCTTGACAATTGGTAATAATCAGCCTTATTTTGTAGATGTATTACTAACCAAAGATGCTATTCTGGAAGTAAAAGGAACAGAAGACTCTTTTATTCCTATTCAGCAAATATTAAATAATAAGGTAAAACTAACCTTTAACGATTTCCCGGAAACAGCCGGAAACTACAGTGTTTTTGACAAAAAAGAGTGGATAGAAAACCTGAGTTTTAATTACAAAAGAACCGAAAGCGATTTGAGTCAGGTGAACACCAACGTGGTTTCTGATTTTAAAACTGCCGATACAATTTCGACCATATTTAATACATTACAAACTGAGCGAACTGACAGCCAAATTTGGAAATGGTTTGTTATCTTTGCACTGTTATTTTTAGCATTAGAAATGGCCATTATCAAATTCGTAAAGTAAAACTTAAAGTTTTACTTTTTTTTGAACCATTAAGAGATTAAGAAGATTAAGCTTCGTCTTAAATTTTAAATGGTAAAAGAGACTTAAGTACTATTTCTGTTCATTAAGAATATTGAGTTTTTCCTTTATTAACTTAATTCCTTAATGGTTTAGAAAAATTAAGCATTCATGTTTCAAAATAATTTAATTGTTTCAGTACAAAATAAATATCTACATATGAAAATAATCATCAGAAGCGCCAAAATTATCGATTCAAAAAGTCCGTTTCATAACCAGACCGTTGATCTTTTAATTGCAGATGGTTTAATAGAAAAAATAGGAACTTCAATTCTGGATATCGAGGATACCACCGAAGTTAAATTTGATAATTTACATCTTTCTCAAGGTTGGTTTGATAGCAGCGTTTCTTTTGGAGAACCAGGTTATGAAGACAGAGAAACTATTGCAAACGGATTGAATGTTGCTGCAAAAAGTGGTTTTACCGGCATTGCTCTGCAACCCAACTCCTTTCCTGTTATCGACAATCAATCACAGGTGAATTTTGTAAAAAACAAAGCAAATGGTTTTGCTACAGCACTTTTCCCAATTGGGGCTTTAACAAAAGCGAGCGAAGGAAAAGATATGGCAGAATTGTTTGATATGAAAAAATCCGGAGCTGTTGCTTTTGGAGATTACAATAAAAGTATCGACAACGCCAACTTGCTCAAAATTGCTTTACAATACGTTCAGGATTTCGACGGATTGGTTATTACCTATTCCCAAGACCCGAATATTAAAGGAAATGGAGTTGCAAATGAAGGAATTGTTTCGACCAAATTAGGGTTGAAAGGAATTCCAAATTTAGCAGAAGAACTTCAAATATCAAGAAACTTATTTCTACTGGAATATACGGGAGGGAAACTCCATATTCCAACAATTTCTACTGCAAAATCGGTCGAATTAATTAGAGAAGCTAAAGCAAAAGGGTTACAGGTTACTGCGAGTGTTGCTGTACATCATTTGGTTTTAACCGATGAAAAATTAGATGGTTTTGATACCCGTTTTAAAGTTACACCGCCGTTAAGAACCGAAACTGACAGACAAGCTTTACTAAACGGAGTTAAAGACGGTACGATAGACATGATTACTTCAGACCATAACCCAATTGATATCGAATTCAAAAAAATGGAATTTGATACGGCTAAAAACGGAACAATTGGTCTTGAAAGTGCGTTTGGCGCTTTGTTAACTGTTTTACCGCTTGAAACGGTAATTGAAAAATTAACTTCGGGAAAAGCTGTTTTTGGAATTGAAAGCGATTCAATTGCTGAAGGTTCTAAAGCTAACTTTACTTTTTTTACTCCGGAAGGAACATCCACTTTTACGAAAGGCAGTATTCTTTCAAAATCTAAAAATTCTGCTTTTTTAGGAACAGAAATCAAAGGTTCTGTTTATGGAATTTTGAATCAAAATCAACTTGTTATATCTCAATAATTACAATGAATAATTCAATCGAAGAAGGAAAATCAATCGCTATTACCAGTTATATTTTAATTATTGGTGTTTTAATCGCGATGTCTATGAACTCTGAAAATAAAAATAGTTTTGCCTCTTTTCATATTCGTCAGGCTTTAGGATTATCACTTGCTTTTATTTCCTTCGGAGCCATTATCAGCAATTTCGACAGCTTTATGATTACTTTTCCCATGTGGATTTGTATTTCGATATTATGGACATATGGCATTTTTAGCGCTATACAAGGGCAAACAAGACCAATTCCTTTAGTTGGGAATTTGTTTCAAAAATGGTTTAAATCCATCGGTTAAAAAATTCCAATTTTTGAAGTTCCAAATTCCAAACTTAAAAGCTTTCTGAAAGTTCGAAATTTTGACAAAGATCAACTTCGAAAGAAACTCATAACTCAAAACTTATAACTCATAACTTTCCAAAAGAAATGAATCTATCTTTAGAATATAAAATACAAGAACCAAAAGTTATCTTAGATAAAAATCCTGTTTTACTTTTATTACACGGATACGGCAGCAACGAAGCTGATTTATTCTCGTTTGCTACTGAACTTCCTGACAATTATTATATTATTTCTGCCCGCGCACCCTATGATTTACAATATGGAGCTTACGCTTGGTATGCTATTAATTTTGATGCTGACCAGAATAAGTTTTCAGATAATGAGCAAGCGAAAACTTCACGCGATTTGATCGCTAAGTTTGTTGATGAATTGGTTGCCAATTATCCTATTGATGCCAATAAAATTACTTTGGTTGGTTTTAGCCAGGGTTCTATTTTAAGTTATGCTGTTGCACTTTCGTATCCTGAAAAAATTCAGAGAGTTGTTGCCATGAGTGGTTATTTCAACGAAGAAATCATCAAAGAAGGTTACGAGAAAAATGACTTTAAAAACTTAAAAATATTCGCCTCTCACGGAACTGTAGATCAGGTAATCCCTATTGATTGGGCGAGAAAAACTCCTGCTATTTTAGAAAAACTGCATATTCCGGTTACTTACAAGGAATATCCTGTTGGTCACGGAGTTGCTCCACAAAATTTCTTTGATTTTAAAAATTGGCTGGCGGAGTAGTTTTCTAGTCACAGTTTTTAGTCTCAGTTTTTAGTTATTTTAAATCCTTATAATGAGTAATTTCCCAATTATATTAACTGACGAAAAAATTAAGGACAGCAATAAAGACTTTAGAAGTGCGCTGTTTTCTTTAGATCAAAATAGTATCAATAAAGATAATTTTACTCACTTAACCAGGATTTATTCTACTACAAAACAATTGGATCTTAGAAATAAAGCCTTAAGATTATTATACGATTTTGATTTTCCTGAATTAAAGGATTTCTTTGATAATGCCTATAAAAAAGAGCGTTATCTTGATATGAAAATCTATGCGCTTCGCGGACTTTCGCATTTTATTAGCGAAAAGGAAATAGAAAAATTACTGCTAAAATTTAATTTAACATTGCTTAAAAGACAGCAAACTACTCCTTATAATTATCAGGAATACGAACTTTTAAGAGGACAAAATTCATTACCTTATTTAGCTGAAAAATACAATTACAATTGTTTTAGACAAACACTAAATCAGGTAAACGAGCAATATAATGCAATGCCTGAAGCTTTTAAAGGGCATTTTACAATAGATAAAAATGGTGAGTTTGTATCTTTAAGAAATCAGAAGAAAGTTCGCAAATGATTAAAGATTTTTTTAATGGTAAAAAAGAACAATAAGAATCGTAAATTAAAATCGACAAGCAACTATAAAATTCTGAATTCCAAGAATATATTTATAATTACACTCATTGTTATCCCTTTAACTATTATAAGTGTTTGGCTTTTTGGACTAGGAAATCATAGTTCCTTTTTTGAAAATTCGCTATTATCAACAACCATTTTATCTATAGCTTTCTTCCTATTTATAACTATTGGATTATTCAAAGGAATTAAAATAAAAGATAATCTGGGGGAAATAACAGATCGTTTTGATCCATCAAAAATTGATTTTATAAAGGAAGCCGTTACAGACCGAAGTATTGAAGACGCACCGGATGTTGGTGAAGGATTCTTTGGAATTATAATAAGCCTAATTTTATGGTTTGTTATGGCCGTTATAATTAGCTATTTATGTTGGGCATTTGGCGCAATAGTATGGTTTTCTATCTTAACTTTTATCGCAATGCTTTATTGGATATTCTTCAGGGCAATACGACTTGTTTTTAAAAAATCATCTAAATGCAGAGGTAATTATTCAAATAGTATTTTATATGGATTCAGTTTTACAATCCTTTATAACTTTTGGATTTATGCAATTATTTTAATGACACTGCATTTTTCTTAAAATAAAAAAGTCGCAGCTTCAAACTGAAAACTGCGACTTTAAACTTTTACTGTCCTGTATAAATAATTTTACCATTCTTTTTCAAAACATAACCTTTCCAGGGAATCAATTGATAATCATCTTTAGTCCAGGAATCACCTTCGGATTTTCTTTCTAAAAGGATTGGTTCTTTTTGAGTATCCAGAAAAAGTTCGGCTTGGTTTCCTTCAAAAATAACATAGGAAACTGTTGAATATGTTTTTCCGTCTTCGGCATGAGCTAATTTTGTTCCCACCTCAAAAAGACGCACGCATTCTTTTTTAAGTGATGACCAAGTATAACCTGCAGAAGGTTTACATCCGTGAGTATCGACATCTCCGCCAACTACTTTTTTTGTTTCTTCTTTTGGTCTATTATTTTCCTGTGCAACTTTTTTAGCACAAGAAAATGAAAGACCAATAATAACCGAAAATAAAAATATCTTTTTCATATGTCCTATAATTTAGATTGCAAAAAATAGGATTGCTAATGACTATTTTTGATACAACCAGGTTTGATTAACCTCAAAAGTAATCTTATCATCGTTATCAACAAAATATTTTAACAAGACTTCTCCCCATAATTCACCATTGCTATAATCAGCAATAATCCATCTGTGGTTTAGAATTTTTATTTTATTGATGATGAACTTGTTTGGACCAATTTTATCTTGACCTGTGTAAGGATTTCCGTTTGGATTTGCATTTAGGTCTAACAGCTTCTCTGTTACAACCGGAATTAGCTTTTCATATAAAATTACTTTTCCTCCAGAAGCACTATTGTCAAAATAGTTTTGTGCATTTTCGTTATGTTCCAGAGAGAAATAATCTGCATCAGCTAATTTTGTTGTTACCAAATTAATACTGTCTCTTAATTTCTTAGTTGTTTTATCATATCTTTCCTCACCAAATTTTACTTCTCTACTGTAAAACATATAAGTAAAAACATTCATTAATATCGCAAGGATAAAAAGATAAAGCATTAAGGATTTTTTCATTGTTGTGGTATAATTAAATTGTAATTTCTAAGTTGTCGTAAGCCAGGAACACGTTTTCAGGCAATTGCTTTTGCACTTCTTCATGAAAGCCTAAAACGTGGCTAATGTGTGTTAAATAAGCTTTTTCAGGTTTAACCAAATTGATAAAATCGAGTGCTTCCTGCAGATTAAAGTGTGTATCGTGTGGTTCTACGCGCAAAGCATTTACCACTAAAACTTTAAGATTTTTTAGTTTTTCTACTTCAGTTTCGTGAACGGTTTTAACATCGGTTAGATAAGCAAAGTCATCTATTCGATATCCAAAAACCTGCAAATCGCCGTGCATCACATTTACCGGAATTGCGGTTTTGTCACCAATAGCAAAAGGTTGATTATTAATAACCTCAATAGTTTTAACGCTTGGAGCGCCAGGATATTTGTTCACAGTTTCGAAAACATAATCGAAACGGCGTTTAAGATTGTCAATAACACGCTGGTGTGCATAAACGGGAATTTCACCCTGTCTGAAATTAAAAGGGCGAATATCATCTAAACCGGCAGTATGATCTGCATGTTCGTGTGTAAACAAAATGGCATCGAGATGTCTGCAGCCGCAAGAAAGCATTTGCTGCCTGAAATCAGGACCGCAATCGATAACGTAAGAATGTTCGTCCCATGTGATCCAAATGGATACGCGGAGCCTTTTGTCCTTAGCATCAGTGCTTTTACAAACGGGATGATCGACTCCGATTATCGGAATGCCTTGCGAAGTACCAGTACCTAAAAAATATACCTTCAATTGAACTTAATTTTTTTACAAAAATAGGATTAATTCTCTTTCATTAGAAGCCTAATTTGCTAACTTTGTAACAAATCTATTTAAAATAAAATGGGTACAGAAATAAAACTCAAAGGTGACAAGGTCATCGAACAGATTCCTTCCATAAAAGACAAAGCGTTACGCATTAATTTAAACGAGAATATTTACGGAACTTTTGCTGAAATTGGTGCTGGACAAGAAACCGTCAGGCATTTTTTCAGATCCGGAGGTTCATCGGGAACAATTGCAAAAGCAATGTCTGCCTACGACAAAGATTTCAGTGATGCAGTTTATGGGATTGAAAGTGACGGCCGCTACGTAACCGAAGAGCGATTAAAGAAAATGCTGACTCTTGAAGGGCAAATAATCGAAGAACGATTAAGCCGAGAAAAACATCCTACAAAACTTTTCTTTAGTTACGCCAACACTGTTGCCACTATAGATTTTGCTAAACAATTTAAAGGTCACGGTTGGGTTGGAATTCGATACCAAATTGAACCTGACGAAGCTTATAACGAAATTATTCTTCATATTCGTTTTAAAGAAACTGATGCCAGACTACAACAAGAAACACTGGGAATTTTAGGCGTTAACCTTATTTACGGTGCTTTTTACAAATACAACGATCCAAAACGATTACTTCGTTACCTATACGATCACTTAGACAAAGACCAACTCGAAATTGACACTATTAACTTCTCAGGACCTCGTTTTGCTGATGTTGATAATCGCTTGATGAGTTTGCAATTGGTTAAAAACGGAATGACTGATGCCGTAATGTTTAATCCTGAAGGGAAAAACGTATTACCGGCAGCTGTTTTATACAAAAAGAATCTTCTTGCTTTTAGAGGAAGTTTTCGTCCGGTTACAAATGTAAACCTTGATATGTACGAGAAATCTCTTAAGATGTTTCTTGAAGAAAATAAGGTTGAAAAAGACAATACTTTGGTCGTTTTTGAAATTACACTTTCAAATTTACGTTCTGATGGTGAAATTGATGAACGAGATTTTATGGACAGAGCTGAATTGCTTTGTTCTTTAGGCCAGACTGTAATGATCTCCAATTTCCAGGAATATTATAAAGTGGTTGAATATTTTGCTAATTATACCAAAGCAAGAATGGGATTGGCAATGGGGGTAAATAATTTAGTGGATATTTTTGATGAGAAATACTATCGTCATTTAAGTGGTGGAATTCTTGAGGCTTTTGGAAAATTATTCTATCGCGATATGAAAGTATTTTTATACCCAATGTTGGGCGAAAACGGAGAAATTATCACTTCTGAAAACTTAAAAGTTCATCCTAGAATGAAGGAATTGTACAAATTCTTTAAATTCAACGGAAAAGTGGTTGACATCGTAGATTACAACCCTAATATTTTAAATGTATTCTCCCGAGAAGTTTTAAAAATGATCAGTCAGGGGAAATCAGGCTGGGAACCAATGCTTCCGTCTGGTGTTGCCGAAATTATAAAAGAACATCATCTTTTTGGATATCATCCGGAAACTGAATTGGAACAAAATAATATATAATACAAAAAAGTCCTAAAAAGAAAGTTTTTCTTTTTGGGACTTTTTTTGTTTTGGGTTTTGAAGGAATGGGAATTTTACCGCAAAGGTCGCAAAGTTTTTTATTATTTTTTTTGCAAAAGTTAAGTTCGCAAAGCTTTATCTAGATTAAGCTTTGCGAACTTTGCTTATTTTTGCTGGACGTGAAACTTTGTCAAAGTTGTTGAAACATTTTTTCATTTTAGCTTTGCGAACTTTGCACATTTTAAATGCAATCTATACAAAAAAACTTAGCGTGCTTTGCGGTAAAAAATTCTGCATCAAGATTACAACCTGAAACAAAAATCTTATTTCAAAATTTGCGCAGCGTGTTCTTTTGTTTTTACTTTTTCGATTACCTCATCAATTATTCCGTTTTCGTTTATGACAAAGGTAGTTCTATGGATTCCGTCGTATTCTTTTCCCATGAATTTCTTTGGTCCCCAAACGCCAAATGCATTGATTACTGATTTATCTTCATCGGCTAATAATGCAAAAGGGAATTCGTATTTGTCTTTGAATTTTAGCTGTGCTTTTTGACTGTCGGCACTTACGCCCAGCAATTCGTAATTATTGGCTTTAAAACGCTCGAAATTATCCCTTAAGTCACAAGCTTCGGCCGTACAGCCTGGTGTACTTGCTTTTGGATAAAAGAAAACGACTAATTTTTTTCCAGCGTAATCTGCCAGTTTATGTGTTTTTCCGTCCTGATCAACTCCTGAGAAGTTTGGTGCTTTGTCACCGGCTTTTAATGTTGTCATATTTTTTTATTTTAGATTTCTGATTTTAGATTTTCTTATTATGCTGTATAATTTTAACCGCAAAGGTCGCAAAGTTTTTTATACAAGTTTTCTTAATTGGTGATACATTTTAATGTAAAGTTCGCAAAGCTTTGTGCTGAAAACTGCGACTGAAAACTTATGACTTTTTTCCATGCCCCAGATTGAAGTGAAAACCACGAAATTGTGGTACTTTACATTTTTCACATTGGCAAAGCGACTCCTGAAGCCTCGGGATAAACTCCGATAAGATTGCTTAAAAATGTTATTGCCACAATGAGGAGTTGCAACCGAAAGCTGGATTAGGCACATCATGAAAATTATGCTATTTTTACGGGATTAAAAATACGGAAATGAATAAAGAAGCTCGCGTACAATTTGTTATAAATACGTTAAAACAACTCTACCCTACTATACCTATCCCGCTTGATCATAAAGACCCTTATACGTTGTTGATTGCTGTTTTGCTTTCTGCGCAATGTACGGATGTGCGTGTGAACCAGATTACGCCTATTCTTTTTGCGAAGGCTGATAATCCGTATGATATGGTAAAAATGTCGATAGAGGAAATTAAAGAAATTATTCGCCCGTGCGGTTTGTCGCCAATGAAATCGAAAGGAATTTATGGTTTATCGCATATTCTGATTGATAAATATGACGGGAAAGTGCCTCAGAGTTTTGAAGCTCTTGAAGAATTACCTGCTGTGGGGCATAAAACGGCAAGTGTGGTGATGTCTCAGGCTTTTGGTGTGCCGGCTTTTCCGGTTGATACTCATATTCACAGGCTGATGCTAAGATGGAATCTTTCGAACGGAAAAAATGTGGTACAGACTGAAAAAGATGCTAAAAGATTATTTCCGAGAGATTTATGGAATGATCTGCATCTTCAGATTATTTGGTATGGTCGCGAATATTCTCCTGCAAGGGGATGGAGTCTGGATAAAGATATTATTACAAGGACTGTTGGCAAAAAATCGCTGATAGAGGAAACTATGAAAAAAGAAGAAGCTACCAAAAAGATTATTAGGTAGCTTCGTCTTTAGTTTTTTTTATTTTTTACATACTGCTTTTAAGGGCATTATATTCTCCTGTCATGTTTAACGATCTGTAGATACCGAGAAGTGATTTTGCAGCACTTTCGTTTTTTGGTTCTATATTCAGTGCCTTTTTTAGGTACGGAATTGCACTTTTTACAATATCGTCTTTTTGGGCATCTAGTTTATCATATTGCTGCATTTCGGCAGGGCTGTTTCCTAAGGTGCCCATAAGATCCTGTAATTCTTTTCTAAATTGCATTTTGACATAGGCCATGTTGATATAGCAAGTCATGCAATTTTGATTGACTTGCAATGCGTCTTCGTAATATTTTTCGGCACTACAATAATCATTGGTTTCCATATAAGAAAACGCTAAAGAGACCAGAATTTCTTCTTGTTTTGATGGCGGATTTACATTTCTCGGTTTTTCGTAGAGTTCTTCCTGAATACTCGCTTCTCTGGCACTCATTGAAATAAAAGCTTCTTCTTGTTTTGTTTTTTTATTGGTCGCATAAAAAATAACAACTTCTCCTGTATAGTTTAGCCTTTTTAGTTCTTCAAAATACTTAATGGCAGATTTGTAATCTTTTGCTGCAAAGGCGGCTGATGCTGCATTAAACAGGTTTCGGACATCTTTTTTATCGAACAGGTAAACTTCATAACTTTTATCGGCGCTTTCTTTGAATTTTTCTGCTTTGAAATCATTGTAAGCTCCGTCTACGAGTTTGGATTTCATTTCTTTTAGAGCCAAACTTGCCTTGAAAGCATATTTGTAAATTTGAGAATCATTTTCATACAATAATACATCCTGATAGGCTCCTACTGCTAAAGCAAAATTAGCAGCGGCATCTACATTTTTGCTTGCTAGGTCTTTATAGACATTGCCTTTTGTAAAATAGAAATCTGATTTTACCTCAACCGGTGCATTTATTATTAGATATTCTATTTTCTTTAAAATAGCTAATGCTTCCTGGGTTTTTCCTTTGCTGTAATAAGATTGCGCTTCTTTTATTTCTTCTTTTTGAGCGTATGCGCCTACATTTATTGATAGGAGCAGTAATAAGATCTTAAAATTCTTTTTCATTTTTCGGTTAAGTTTGGTTGTTAAAATAGCTTAAGGGCACTACTTGTAATGAACAATTGCGATATTGGCTTAAAGAATAGGTTTTACTTTTTTTTAAATCAATATTCGACAAATATTCATCTCTTTTAATATTTTATGAGATATTAAAGTGAACAACAAACGAAACTTGGTTAGGGTAATTTTTGGCCATAGATGATTTGGTTTTGGTTATACTTATTTTTTAGTTATACTTCTATCTGGTTATTATTAAAAATTGAATTTTTCTACTTATTGAAAGGTTTTTAATACACAAACCTCTTCTATATAGTTATTTTATTAAATAAAAAACTGGTTTTTAACTAAAACAAAGCTAAATATAAAATAAATATTTGATATTAAGATAAAATATAGAACTTTAACAAAATGCCTGTAAAATTATTGTCAAATTTTTATCAATTCTAAGTGATATATGAATAAAGGAACTGGCTATTAATATGCTAATTCTGGTGCAAAAATTTAGAGTGGAATTTATTCTGCAATGAATTGTGAATATATTGCGTCCCAACGGTTAAAATCGTTGGCTATGTTCCCTATTATTGAAGTTGTTTTTTTATTATCGTGTTAAAAACATAGTGCAATGTTTTTATCAAATTGAGGAGATTTTTAATTGATCTTTAATTTTTGAAAACAATTCGTTTAGTATTGTAAGTAAAAAAAAAAACTCACTACCTGTATTTGCATACAAATAGTGAGCTTTCAACCAAACGACCAGTTGGTTTTTCTTTCGAAATAAACATCCGACAAATGTAGTGGGCTGTTTAATTAGCTATAATTTCAAAACTTTTATCTTCAATTTTCACAATTGTTAATGCTTGTGAATAATTAAGTAAAAAAGAAACAACTTCTTTTTTAGGTTTTAAATCTTTAGAAGCTAATGCCTTTTTAGAGTAAATTTTCGCCATACTATCAAAAATGTTTTATTATAGTATAACGGACTATTACTCAAAATAGTATTAGTTGGTTAAAATAATTTGATGTTTGTCAATTATTTTTCTTAAATTCATTAGTGCATAACGCATTCTGCCCAGTGCAGTATTGATGCTAACCCCTGTAATTTCAGATATTTCCTTGAAACTCATATCCTGATACATGCGCATTACCAATACTTCTTTTTGATCTTCGGGAAGTTCTTCGATTATCTTTTTTAAGTCTACTTCTACCTGATCAAAGATCATTTTATTCTCAATTGTTAGGGAATCATCTGACATGACAGAAAAAATCGAAAACTCTTCTGTCTCTCTGTACATTGGCATTTTTTTGGTTTTACGAAAATGATCTACAATTAAATTGTGAGATATACGCATTACCCAAGGTAAAAATTTACCTTCTTCATTATAGGAATTACTTTTTAAGGTTTTAATTACCTTGATAAAAGTGTCTTGAAAAATATCGTTTGAAATATCTCTATCAGCAATCTTAGAATATATAAATCCATATATCTTAGACTCGTGTCTTTTAATTAATGTCGATAAGGCCATTTCGTTACCTTCGACATAATTTTTCACTAATAGAGCGTCTGGAATATGCAGATCAGCCATAATACTACTTTTTTTTAGTTCTGTTTTAAAATTTGGAGTAATTTTTCTAAAAAGTAGTTTTATATAATAGGCGTATCTTTTGGGTTATGATGTTATGTTAATATTCTGACCAAATTTAACAAATTATAATTTTAAAAAGCAAACAAAATGAAGAATAATTAACAATAAATCGTTAATTTTTGCAGAACAAACTTAGTTACAGGCTCTAAATGATCAAAAAAAATAAAAAAAAGATTATTTTTTTAACATAAAAAATCAGACATAAACAAGTCAATACCAAATAATTAACCTCTTTAAGTCTGATTAATATAAAACTTTTATGGGCATAAATCCTTATTCATAAACACGGACATAGTCGACATAAAATTTTTGAGGAAGCACATTATCATCTACTTCCGGACCTCCAAAATTTCCTCCTATGGCCAAATTTAGGATAATATAAAATGGTTTATCAAATGGCCAGGTATCTTCATTTTTTACTTCTGGATTAAATGTATAGACTAAAGTCTGATCTACAAAAAAATCGATTTTATCTTTTGTCCATTCAATTGCGTAAACATGATATCCTTCTTCGATGGTAGGAAAAGGGGTTCTTTTTGTATTAATGGTATTTCCGTGGCTGTCTTGCGTGTGCAAGGTGGTATACACCATATGCGGATCTCTTCCTATGTATTCGAGAATGTCAATTTCTCCTGTTTTTGGCCATTTTACCTCATCAATATTAGCTCCAAGCATCCAGAATGCCGGCCACAAACCATGCCCGACTGGTAATTTTGCCCTGGCTTCGATTCGGCCATATTTAAATTCTTTTTTGCCTTTTGTGGTTATTTTTGTTGAGGTATATTTATTTCCTTCTTTTCTTGCTTCTATTATAAGATTTCCATCCTTGAATTCGTGATTTGTTTTGGTGTAAATCTGTCTTTCGTTATTTCCGTAACCACATAAATTTGGACATCCATCGCCAAGTTCAAAATTCCAAAAAGTTTCATTAACCTCTTTTTTATTAAAATTTTCTTCCCAGACTAATTTTCTTTTTACTTCTTGGGCAAAACTAAAACTGGTGATCATTAGTAATACAAATACTTTTTTCATACAATCATTTTAAAATTAATAAAATAAGAAGGCCAGCCTTAACTGACCTTCTCACCTCATTCTTACTAATTAATTTATAATCTATTGATATACTCTTATATAGTCAACCTCCATAGAAGATTGTGTAAAAGCAGGATCAATATTACCGCCTAGATTACCTCCCATTGCAACATTCAAAATTAAGAAGAAGTCACTGTTAAAAGGTAAAGTACCATCGTTAGGAACAGAATGGATCTGAACATCATCTACAAAAGTAGTTACTGATGCAGGACTCCAGACTGCTTTATAAACATGAAATTCTGTTGAGACATTTGGTATTGTTTTAGACCCCGTATTGCCTTGTCCTCCTGAATGTCCGGGATAATGAAGCGTACTCAAAATAACATTTTGATTTTTGCCCACATGTTCCATAATATCTATTTCTCCGCAAGCTGGCCAGGGTTTAGTAGTATAATTTGAACCCAGCATCCAGATTGCCGGCCAGGTTCCTACGCCTGTTGGAAGCTTGGCTTTTATCTCGACTTTACCATAGGTGAATTTAAATTTACCATCCGTTTTAAGTCGGGTTGAAGAATAATTAGCACCTCCTGACGCTTCTTTTTTAGCAGTAATTTTTAAGTTTCCACCCTGAACGATTACGTTTGTTGCTGAGTTGGTATAGTTTTGCTCTTCATTATTTCCCCAACCATTGTCTCCTCTGCCCAAATCGTAATTCCACTTTGTAGCATCAGGAGCACCGTCTGTATTAAACTCATCAAACCAAACTAACTTTGTATAATCAGCCGGTGGCGCCTGAGTAGGTTTTGTGGTAGTAAAAATATGATACCAAGCCAAGGCAGGATTACCGCCCATAACGGCTCTTACCACCATTCTGTTGGCTGTTATCGAAATTATTTCATAGGTACTTTGTCCTATATAATAACCCATAAATCCACCGTCAGAGAAATTAATTGACGTTCCTCGTGTTTGTGTTAGATGATCAGGGTTGTTCATTACAACAGATTCTGAAGGACTAAGAGATACGATTTTTGTTCCGCTTGCATCATAAGCCAAACAAGCGTCATCAGGTGAGCTTCCTCCTGCTACACTTGCAAAAGACGCATTGAAGAATGTTGAACCACCATTATCTAATTGATATTTTACTACATCACCATCAAGAGAGAATGTTAATACATTATCATACAAACAACTACTTGCCGGCGAAGCTGCTTTTTCAAAAGGTCCTGCCATATAATAATTAGCATAATAATTTTTGGTTGCATCACCATCATTTTGCCCTACTCCCAAATGTCCTGGCTCTGAAGCCGACCAATACCATTTTTTAGAAGTTCCGCCTGTTAGGAACGTTACTGCCTCCGGATCGCTAAAATCACTTTGTACAGTAACATCAATTGAGGTGTTCGTTTCTATTCCTCCTGTTCCTGTCGCAATAACAGTTACAGTATAGGTATTAAGCCCCGGTTTGGTAAATCTTTTTTCGATTTTACCTGTTGGTGCATTTAGTGAGGTTCCGTCGCTAAATGAATATTTATATGATATAGCATCACTTGCCGTAGCGACAAGCTTTACTAATCCTGATCCATCTCCGTTTGGATCTGCATCGCTTTTACCTACAATCTCGGCCGTAATTACAAGGTTTGTGGGTGCTTGTAATTTCCCGAATTTTAAATCGTCTTCCTGACAGCCTACCATAAGCAGAATCGTAAGTACGGACACGATATTTATAATTATTTTACGCATGATTACTTATATTTTAGTTGGATTGTTTAATGTCATCAAAATAGTATGTTTTACCAGTGCCGTTGTTTCCAAAATCAAAGAAAAGCACTATCCTTTGATAATTATTGGCATTCACAATTCCGTTAAAATCAAAAATGAGTTCTTCCCAACCGTTTGCAACTGTTGTGGTGGCATCAATCTCTTTGTTTATAGAGGCATCGTTTAAATTCTCTAATTTAAATTTTACAATAATTCCGGCCTGAGGTGACCAGACTTTCATTTTTAATTTTTTAAATGTTGAGAAATTAATAGCGGTTTCAAGTGCCAATGAGGAACCTGCCCAAACTTCGGCACCATTGTTTTTTGTTAAAGCACTTACTGTTGATGATGTATTGATTCCCGATTTGTCAGGATTTGTCACTACGGCCGCTGCGGCACCACCAAAATTCCCGTAAGCATAAGTTAAGGTTGTTGATTCGAATGTTAACGGCAATACCAGAGATTCTGCTCCTGAGGTTAACTGAATATCATCATAGTAATAATCGACACCGGTTCCAGCATTTCCAAAATCAAAGAACAACACTACTCTTTGGTATTTATTGGCGTTATCAACAGCTGAAAAATCAAATACCAATTCTTCCCAATTGTTTGCTACTGTATTGGTAACATCTACTTCGGCATTGATATCAGGATTGGCTAAATTCTCTAATTTCATTTTAACCACAATTCCCGCTTTTGGTGACCAGGCTTTTATTTTGATTTTTTTCAATGTAGCAAAATTAATTGGTTCTCCTAATTCTAAGAAAGAACCTGCCCATACCTCAGCACCTGCCGGCTTAGTCAATTTAGCCACTTTTGCACTTACATTGCTGGCATCTACACTAGGATTATTGGCTACAACTGTTGCGACACCTCCAAAAGTATTAAAGGCATAATTTAACGTAGCCGACTCAAAATCAACCGGTAATAAAATTGGGTTCGAAATTGTAATTGATTCTGTATGTACCGTCGTTGCTTTTCCTCCGCTTAAAGCGACAACTTTTACTTCATAAGTTCCTATATTGGCATAGGTGTGTTTAATGGTTTCACCCTCCATAAAATCCACAGGAACTTCATTTATACCTTCTCCAAAATAAACCTGAAAATAGGTTTCGAAACTGGCTTTTGCACTGACAGTTGCTGATAAATTATCTCCAACTACATGCGCTAATGTTACCTGCAGATTACTTGGTGCCAAAAATGAAACGGTAACTTCCTGAGTTACTTCTGTAATTTTTCCGTTTATTCCCATTGCCATAATCTTAGCCTGGTAAATACCTTCTTTGTAAGTATGCGCTACAGTTGCTCCGGCCGAAAGATAATTGGACACTGGGCTTCCATCTCCAAAATTAACCTGATATTGTGTTACGCCTTCTCCTTTAGGTAAAAAAGTTACTTTACCAGAATTATCCTGGGTAATAGTGGTGAGTGCCGATATATTTTTTGGCGCTTCGATCGAATCGACATCGACATCGCTGCCATTACTGTCATTGGAGCAACCTGTTGCGATTGCTAAAACGAACAGACTTATAATAAAATGTAATTTTTTCATAATACTATTTTTTAATATTGAGGATTTTGCTGCCAGTTGCCGTTTGCGAATTGAATTTCTTCAAGTGGAACTGGGAATATTTCATTTTTTCCTGCCTTAAAACCAGTAATTTCCTGTGCTGCTTTACCTGTGCGTACTAAATCGAAAAAGCGAATTCCTTCTCCAACAAATTCAAACCTTCTTTCTGACCAGATAAAATCGGTTAAAGCTGGTCCTGAAGCTGAGATATCATGATTTGTATCTCCAAATGCACGTCGTCTTACTTCGTTTAAATACGTTCTGGCTTTAGCATCTCCTAGTCCTCCTCTACTATAAGCTTCGGCAGCCATCAATAATACATCGGCATAACGAATTGCTCTGTAATTATTAGGGTTTGTCAGGTTTTGATCACCAATATTAGAATCTCCCTGACGTGGTAAATATTTTCTGTTAAAATATCCTGTGTGTTTATATCCCGTACCATAAGTAGCATTATTGGCTGCAGCCCAGGCAACAATATCCAAAATTGCAACATCTTTACGATTATCGCCTACCTCAAATGCATTGGCAATTTTTGCAGTTGGTACATTAAAACTATATCCTGAATCAAAAAGCGGCCCTACATAATTACGTACACCGTTAAAACCTACAGCAACATTTCCTTCACTACATTGAAGACATCCAAAACCTGCTCCTTCTGCATCACTGTACTGTACTTCGAATACTGATTCTTTTCCGTTTTCTCCAGCATTTTCAAAAATTGTGTTGTAATCTGCTATCAATGAATATTTTCCTGATTGGATCACCAGGTCTAAAACTTTAGATGCCTCTGCAAATTTATCCTGATACAAATACACTTTACCTAGTAATGCCTGCGCAGCTCCTTTTGTGGCTCTGCCTACTTCAGGGGCATTAGGGTTTAAATTATCGATCGCATAAAGTAAATCGGCTTCAATAGAAGCGTAAACTTCTGGAACTGAAGAACGCGGAATTTTTTTCTCGTCATCTAATTTAAACCTCTTATCTCCATTTAATGGAATGCCACCAAACCACTTTACTAACTCAAAATGGTAATATGCTCTTAAAAAATGCGCTTCGGCCAATATTTGGTTTTTACCAGGAAAATCTGTTTTATCTTTAAACTCCAGAATATAACTAGCCCTGTTGACTCCTGCGAACATCCAGTTCCAGACATCTTTTATATTACTGTTTACCGCTGTGTGCGTCATTTCGTCTACTTGCTGAAAACCAACTACGTCACTCGCACTTTCTCCTCCGGCCGCTGTATTATCAGAAGCTATTTCTCCTAGTAAAACATTTATATAAGTAGATTGCAGCAAATCATAGGCACCAATTAAGGCATTATAATAATCTGATTCTGAATTAAAATAATTTTCTGAATCTATTGAATATACAGGTTCACGTTCTACAAAATTATCCGAACAAGAAACGCTCAAAGCTCCTAAAAGCACGATTCCTAATCCTATATTTATAATATACTTTTTCATTTTCTTCGTTTTTTAAAAATTTAGATTTAGTCCCATTGTATAAATCCTTGGCGTTGGATAAAATCCGTTATCGATTCCTGATCCTACAGATGATTGCGAAATATTATCGTCATTTGTTGGCCCTGTGATAGCAGCCGGATCAAAACCTTTGTATTTAGTAAAAGTGTACAAATTGTTTACACCTACATACAAACGTAATTTTGAAATCCCGATTTTATCCGAGAATGTTTTGTTTAATGTGTACCCCAATTGTACGTTTTGAATTCTTACGAAAGAGGCATCTTCTACGTAATAATCAGAAAAAAGGTTGTTATTAGTAGCTCCGGTTGTCACTCTTGGCACTGTGTTACTCGTACCTTCTCCGGTCCATCTTCCTAAAATATAATTGGATCTGTTTACATCTGTAAGGGTACGCTCGTAGTTTCTCACCATATCATTTCCTATCGAAGCATAAGCATACGCCAGAAAATCAAGATTTTTGTAGTTAAGAGTAACATTTAATCCCATTATTACACTCGGAACCGGGTCTCCAATATACGCTCTGTCTTTACTGTCTATTACATTATCTCCGTTTATATCTTTAAAACGAATATCTCCCGGAGCTGTAGCTGCTCCTAAAGCTGCCTGTGATGGATGAGCTGCAATTTCGGCCTGATTCTGGAAAATTCCGTCTGTTTTATATCCGTAAAAATATCCAATAGGCAATCCTTTTTCCATTCTTGACGGAAGAAGCGGCTGTCCAACACCAAAACCACCTGCGTCTGTATAACCGGTACTATTGGCTACTTCTAAAACTTCGTTATCGATTGTAGTGATGTTATATCCGATATTAAAATTAAAATTATCAGATATTTTGTCTTTATAATTAACAGCAAACTCGAATCCTTTGTTACGTACAGAACCTGCATTCATAGTTGGCGAAGAAGCTCCGGGAGCATAAACTCCCGTTATACCTGATACCGGAATTTTTGGAATCAATAATTTATCTCGTGTATCTATAAAATAATCTGCTGTAAAGTCCAGTTTATCATTGAATAATCTAAAATCAACCCCTACGTCGAACTTTTTAGCTTCTTCCCATTGTAATTTAGGGTTTGGTAATCCTCCAATTGCTGTTCCGTTTATCAGTGCTCCATTATATACATAAGTTGCTTCTCCGTTTAATAATCCGGTATAACCATTAGGGCGTATCTGGTCATTTCCTAAAACTCCGTAACTTAATCTGAATTTTAAGAAATTTAAAATGCTATTATCTTTTAAAAATGATTCTTCAGAAACTACCCATCCTGCAGTAAATGAAGGAAAGAAAGCAACTCTGTTTTCCGGACCGAATTTAGTTGATGAATCTCTTCTGATTACTCCGCTTAAAAGATATTTTCCTTTAAAATCATATTCTAAAATACCTGCATAAGAAACTCTTCTTTCATCATAACCGTACGACGATACATCACGACCGCCAGCAGGACTTGTTCCTTTTGCCAGACTTATATCGGCATATTTCCATGAATTATTAGGAACATCATAACCTGTAGCACCAAGTCCGGATCCCCAGGATTTATAAACTGTAGATACCAGAATTGCTTTAAGATTGTGATTTCCAAAAAGTGTCTTTTTGTATTCTGCAATAAGATCAAGCGTATAATCATTATCGTTTACAGTATTTTGAGTCACACTGCTTCGCGTAATATCAAACACTTTTCCGCCGTAGCTTACTTGCTTGGAAAAGTTTTTGCTAATGCTGTTTCCGCTATTGAAACCAATACGTGATGTAAATTTAAACTCTTTGGTAATGTCATAAATAAAGCTCACGTTTCCGTTTAGTTTTCTCAACTTATAATCATTATACGTATTTTCTATCTGTGCCAATGGATTGATAATTTCCACCCCATAACCAGGTGCACTGGGAACTAAAGTATAATTTCCGTTTTGATCACGAACCGGCAAAATCGATGGCGTATTGATCGCATTAAAAAGTACTGAACCTAAACCGTTTTCGTTCAATGAATCTCTGTCGAGGTAGGTATAAATAATATTGGTTTGCAATTTTATCTTACTCGATAAATCGGCTCCTAAAGAGAGTCTTGCAGTATTTCTTTTAAAATCAGATTTTGGACCTCCAATAATACCTTGCTGGCTTAAATCTGACCCGCTTAATGAATAAGTAATTTTATCTGAACCTCCGGAGATGGCTATATCATTATTAATAACCGGAGCTGAATTGAAAATTTCTTTTTGCCAATCTGTTCCTTTTCCTAATCCCGAAACATTAGGGTAAGGCAATGCTTGTCCTCCATTAGCATAACTTTCGTTTAGTAGCAATGCATATTCTGTAGCATTTAGCACCGCCATTTTTCTACTTGTTTCCTGTGTACCAAAAGAAGAGTTGAAAGAAACTTTGGTTTTAGAATTCTTTTTACCCGTTTTTGTTGTTACTAACACAATTCCGTTAGCTCCTAATACTCCGTAAACGGCCGCCTGTGCATCTTTAAGAACCGTTATCGATTCGATATCACTTGGATTTAAAATACTCAAGTCTCCCTGATACCCATCTATAAATACCGTAGCTGCATTATTTCCGTTTGTGGCAACACCCCTAATATTGATATTCAGTGCTGCGCCCGGAGAACCCGATTGTGCCGTAACGCTTACACCTGCAACTGTTCCCTGCAGAGCTTGTTCTACCTTAAGCGGATGTAGATCTTCAATCGTTTTACTGGATACAACAGTAACTGCTCCAGTAACATCTCTCTTCTTTTTACTGCTGTATCCTAATACAACAACTTCATCAAGCGATCTGGCATCGTCAATCATTTTAACTGTTATTTTGGTTCCTGAAACCGCAATTTCCTGCGTTTTAAAACCTATATAACTTAAAACAACGATAGTTCCTTTAGGAACTCCTGATAATTTAAAAGATCCATCAAAGTCTGTCGTTGTACTTTGCGAGGAATTTTTAACTTTTACATTTACACCCGGTAGCGATAAACCTGAGCCATCTGATACTGTACCGCTTACATCAAAAGACTGCGAGAACGCATAAGATGTAAACAGTATTAGTACGGTTAGTAATAATCTAGATTTCATAATTAGTTAGTTTTTATTGAAAGATAAATTTATCTTATCCATTTAGGAAAACGATAATTTTAACCTCAACAAAAAACATACATCATAAAAAAAACCTATTCAAATTTAATATATCTCAAAATACACCCTTATTTAACTATAATTTACGAATGTTAATTTCTTTAACATAAATACTGTTAAATCACAACAAATCGTTAATGTTGAGGTAATGTATAGTTTTTTTAGTCTGTTTTTTGATGTACTATACAGCCAGAATGTATTCGACTAAACCGTTTTCGTGCTGCAAATCCATTTTTTTACGCAAACGATACCTTTTAATCTCTACGCTTCGAACAGAAATATTAAATAAAGGAGCGATTTCTTTTGATGATAGATTCAAACGCAAATAGGCACAAAGACGCAGATCGTTTGGAGTAAGTATAGGATGGAGTTGTTTAATTCTTTTTAGAAAATCCTTATCAGCATTATCAAAAGCCTCTTTAAAAACGTTCCATGAATCTTCTTCGGTGATATTTTTATTTATTGTACTTATGACCGATTTGATATTACTGCTATCGTTTTGATTGGTCTTTTTTAAATCTTCCTTAATAAAGGCTAATAATTCATTCTTACTGTTTAAACTCATGGTCGATACTGCCAGCTCTCTGTTTTTATTGTCAACATCCTGAGAAAGCTGCTCGTTTCTAAGCTTCATTAATTGCTGCTCATTTTCAAGTTCTTTAATCTCCAGTAAAAGATTATTTTCTTCTATTAACTTCTCTTTTTGCTTGTGATAGTAATTGCGATACGCTTTATTTACAAAATAGGCCAAAACCATCATGAGAAGAAAATAAATAAACCAAGCCAAATTTGTCAAATACCAGGGTTTTAAAACCACAAATGTATAGGTGGCTGTATTTTGCAAAATGGTATTGGCATACTTTGCCCTTACTTTAAAGGTGTATTTGCCCGGTGCCAGGTTTTTAAAATTCACTGTAGCCTTTGTACTCCATTCGCTCCAATCGTTCTGAAAACCTTCTAGTAAATACTGATATTCTGAGTTGATGTACTTATTATATTCCGGAACTGTGTAGTTTAAAGTGATGTTGTTTTCATTTGACTTAAATTCTCCTTCGCTCTGGATTGCAACATTCCTTAAAGTTTCATTTTGTTTATTAATGGTAATATCAGTAATGAATACAGTATAGTTTTTAAAGCTTAAATCTTCAATATTCAATGTATAATAACCATCAGTTGTACCTATTAAATAAGTCGATTTCGAAATTTGTGTAATGTTCTCAAATCCCAACATCGAATTGGTCAAAGAAGAAGGAATAGGGATGATATTCTGTTTTAACTGATTGCTTAACTTACTGGCAGAAAAATAATGAATATAGTTTTTAGAAAACAGCCAGATTTTGTTCGAATTGTCTACGATTAACTTTCCGGATGTATATTCGTCTTTTTCGAAAATTGAACTTAAAACAGCATCTTTTTCAAATAGTTTTGTAGTTGGATTTAATTTAAAAATTCCGTCTTTGTATGCATAATAAATAGCATTATTAAATTTGACTAAACTCGCATTTTTACCTTTTTCAGGAGATTTATAAGTGTAAAATCCCTTTGTTTTTGATAAGGTCTGATCTAGTTTTAATCTAAAAATTCCTTTGTATTCATGACTTACATAAACATCAAAATTCTTGGTGATTTCAAAATAACGCGACGAATAATCAAAACCCAGGATTTTATTTTTAAAAATCCACTGATTGTTTACTTTTTCTAAAACCGCAATTCCGTAATAATTCCCCTGAAGTAATTTGTTCTTGGCATTGGGAACAGGTTCGAATTTCCAGGTTCCCGAAGCAGAAAATATGCTTCTTGCCGAATCGTTCGCGATAATAAAAGTTCCCGAGTCGTGCCCGCAAAAAAGCGTATTATCATATACAAAAAGCGACCAAACCTGACCTTTTGTTCCGTTTATAAATTTAAACTCAGAGTTGCTTTGAATATTTTTGTAAAATAATCCCTGATTGGTTCCTACATACAGCAAACCATTAAAAGTAGCCGAGGCATATACCGTTCCCAGAACTCCCGTATCATCTGTAAAGCTGTGTACAGGAGAGTTGATATTGATACAATTGATTCCGTTATCAAGGCCCGCCCATAAATTGCGATCCTTATCTTCAAAAAGAGATAAAGCAGTATTATTGCTCAGCCCTTTGCTTTGCGAAATATGATATTTCATCTTTCCTGTATCTGACAAAATAAAAATCCCGTTCGAAACTGTACCCAAAGCAAAACTTCCGTCTTCGAGAAGCTGACTGCTATACACAAAACTTGATTTTAGTTCAGCATCTACATCTGTTGTAAAACGTGTTAGAGCACTTCCTGATAATTTATAAATACCATCCAGTTGTGTCTGAATCAGCAAACCATCTTCTGTGGTAAATATATTTACCATCGTGAATTTTTTAAGAATAGGATTATCCGAAACTAATTTGGCTTTACCGCTTTCTATTTCAAAAAGTCCTTCATTTATTGTTTGGAAATAAATGGCATTTTTATTTGCGAATGATTTAACAACGCCATTTTTTGGCGCAATGATTTTAAATTTTCCGGTTTTGGTATCATAAATATAAATTCGATTTAAGGATTGAAATAAAATCCACTGATCGTATTTTAGAATATTCCAAAATTGTTCATCATCTAAAATTTTATTTTTGATGGTATCGCTGAGCGAAGTATATTTTAGTTTACCATTTGTTTGCCTTGTCCAGTAGCCAAAATTCATATAGCAGCCGGTGAAAATTTTATTTCCAATTACTTTTACAGATCGCATTATGGTTTCATTTGGCGTAGGATATAATTGCCAATTCGTACCATTATATTCTAAAAGACCTTCATTGTTGGCAAAATACAAATAGTTTTGATCGTCCTGAGAAATCATCCAACTTTGATTTCCGGCACCGTAAACTGAAGATGAATACTTGATAATGGGCGGAAACTCCTGCGAAAACAAGAGAAAACTGATCGAAAAAAGCAGCAAAGTAAATTTAGTTTTCAAATTGAGCCATTGTATTAAATTACTATTAAAACAGTTCTAAAATAGCTTATTTTACAATGAAACTACAAATTTTTAATCAAGAAAATATATTGCGTCCCAATCTACTTCAATCCTGAAAATAAATTATACAAACTGTTTTCTTATTGTTTACATTCTCTAACAATGGGAATTATGTTAAAATTTGGAACAATGGCATTAACAAAACTCAATTCAAAATTGATTACTTTTGTAAAAATTGACTTTTTGTATGCAGATTGATCTTTCTACACTCGACCCAAAACATAATATTATAATTAAAGGAGCACAGGTACATAATTTAAAAAATGTAGATGTCGCTATTCCCAGAAACAAACTTGTTGTTATCACAGGTCTTTCAGGATCAGGTAAATCAAGCTTAGCTTTCGATACTTTGTATGCCGAAGGACAACGCCGTTATGTAGAGAGTTTATCCTCTTACGCACGTCAGTTTCTTGGCCGATTAGACAAGCCAAAAGTAGAATATATAAAAGGTATTGCTCCTGCAATTGCTATCGAACAAAAAGTAAATACAACGAACGCGCGATCGACTGTAGGAACTTCGACTGAAATCTACGATTACATGAAGCTTCTTTTCGCAAGAATTGGTCGTACTTTTTCTCCGATTTCCGGACTCGAAGTCAAAAAAAACACCGTTACCGATGTTGTTGCCGATGTAAAAAATATGCCATTAGACAGTAAATGGATGCTCCTGGCTCCTATTCATCTTGAAGAAGGAAGGAAACTCGAAGACAAGCTAAAAGTATTGCTGCAACAAGGTTTTGCCCGTGTTCTGGTAGATAACGAAATGGTTCGTTTAGATGAATTTACGCCTACAGAAATTCATAAATTAGACAATAAAGATATCTTACTTATTATTGACAGAATTGTCGTTAAGGACGAAGAAGAGTTTTATAATCGTTTGGCCGATGCTGTACAAACTGCTTTTTTTGAGGGTAAAGGAATTTGTTACCTTCAGGAAGTAGGCTCAGATAAAAGATTTACGTATTCGAATAATTTTGAATTGGACGGCATTACGTTCTTAGAACCCAACGTTCATTTATTTAGTTTTAATAATCCATACGGAGCGTGTCCGGTTTGCGAAGGTTACGGAAATATTATTGGCATTGATGCCGATTTAGTAGTACCAAATACTTCCTTATCTGTTTTTGAAAATGCTATTTATCCATGGCGAGGAGACAGCATGAGCTGGTATAAAGACGAATTGATAAAACACGCTTATAAATTTGATTTCCCTATTCATAAACCTTATTTCGAACTCACCGAAGATCAAAAGGACCTGATCTGGAAAGGAAACAGTTATTTTCAAGGCTTGAACGGATTCTTTAAAGAACTTGAAGAAAAAAATTATAAAATTCAAAATCGAGTAATGTTATCCCGTTACCGCGGAAAAACAAAATGTCATGCCTGTCGAGGAAAACGTTTACGCGAAGAGGCTTCTTATGTAAAAATCAACGGTAAAACGGTTTCTGATTTAGTCGATTTGCCTATTAAACATTTGGTTACTTTTTTCAAAAACATTGATTTAGATGTTTACGAACAGCAAATTGCAAAACGTTTGATGGTCGAAATCAACAACCGTTTATCATTTTTAACCGAAGTTGGCTTAGATTATCTGACTTTAAACAGAAATTCTGCAACACTTTCCGGTGGAGAATCGCAGCGTATTAATCTGGCTACTTCGTTAGGTAGTAGTTTAGTTGGTTCAATGTATATTCTTGACGAGCCAAGTATTGGTTTGCATCCTAAAGATTCTGAACGATTGATCAAAGTCTTATTATCGCTTCGTGATCTGGGCAATACCGTTATTGTTGTAGAACACGATGAAGACATCATGAAAGCTGCAGATATGATTATTGATATTGGTCCCGAAGCAGGAACTTTTGGAGGTCATCTCGTTGCTCAGGGAACTTATGATGAAATTTTAAAATCGGATTCGTTAACTGCGAAATATCTTAATGGAGATTTAGAGATTTCGGTTCCTAAAAAGAGACGAAAATTCAAAAATCATATTGATATTGTTGGTGCGAGAGAAAACAACTTAAAAAATATTAATGTTACTTTTCCTCTTGATGTTCTAACGGTGATTACCGGAGTTTCAGGAAGTGGAAAAAGTACTTTGATTAAGAAGATCTTATTTCCGGCCATGCAGAAAAAACTGGAAAATGCAGCTGAAAAAGCAGGTCAGTTCAGTGACATAAAAGGTTCATTTTCGCAGATCAAACATATCGAATATGTTGATCAAAACCCGATTGGAAGAAGCTCAAGATCAAATCCTGTAACGTATATCAAAGCGTATGATGATATTCGTGATTTATATGCCAAAGAAAAATTATCTAAAATAAGAGGTTATCAGGCCAAACATTTTTCTTTTAATGTTGATGGAGGTCGTTGCGAAACCTGTAAAGGAGAAGGCTCAATAAACGTCGAGATGGTCTTTATGGCCGATGTGTCGCTGCCGTGTGAAACTTGTGGAGGGAAAAGATTTAAAAAAGAAATTTTAGAAATCACTTTCGATGATAAAAACATCAACGATATCCTAACCATGACTATCGATGACGCTATTGCCTTTTTCGATAAAAATAAACAAGCAAAAATTACCCAGAAACTTCAGCCATTGCAAGATGTTGGTTTAGGTTATGTGCAATTAGGTCAGTCTTCTTCTACTCTTTCCGGTGGAGAAGCGCAACGTATTAAACTGGCTTCGTTTTTAGTGAAAGGAGCAACAAAAGACAAGGCTTTATTTGTTTTTGATGAACCTACAACGGGTTTACATTTTCATGATATTAAAAAGTTATTAGCTTCTTTTGATGCATTAATAGAAAAAGGACATTCTATAATTGTCATCGAACACAATCTTGATCTTATAAAATGTGCTGACTGGATCATCGATTTAGGCCCCGAAGGCGGAGAAAATGGAGGACATTTATTGGCTACAGGAACTCCTGAAGAGGTTGCGAAAGAAAAAAAATCGGTTACGGGAATTTATTTAAAGGATAAATTATAAAAAAAAGACACTAAGATGCTAAGTTACTAAGGTGCTAAGTTTTCAATTTGCACTCTTTTCAGTACTTTAATTATACAACAAATAAAAATTCCAAATTCCAATGATCTTATTAATCATATTGGAATTTGGAATTTTTTAATTTTTTGTGATTTAAATTTGTTAAGCTACTAAACATCGTTCTTCAAAGGGGAAACCATCTTCATCGATGGCAACTAATACTTTTTTTTGTTTTGATGCCTCAATTGTCAAGTACAGCCATGCAAATGACCACAATCCTAAGGTTAGACAAAAAATAATGAAATTTAAACCATGATTTACTACTTTTCCGCCTTTTGAAAGGACTGCAAAAAGGAATTCATCATTTCTTTCTTCTAATGTGAATCCGTTATGAACTTTGTTTGATATCATATTAGAAAACACCTGTAAGCTCTGCTCCTGACTAAGTCCATTGTTCTTCATAATCATTAAGTAAAAAATTAATCCAAATACTGCAAAAATTACTCCACGCTTTTTAACATTTTCAGCGTAGTAATCCAACTTAATAAACATAATAACACACACTTTTATTGTCTTAAATGAGATCTTTTTTACCCTATTAAGGAAAGTGTTGCTAAATTCTTAGCTAAAGTTAATTTTTATAAAATTAACTTCAAAATAAATTAGTGTTAAAATTTTAAGATTAGTAGCACATTATCAATTTGTTAGCTTTTATTCTTAATACTAAAAGAAGGTGCTTCATAATCATTTTTTAAGTAACTTTCAGGAATAGTAGTATTATTTCCGTCGCGTACAGCATTATAATGAGGTGACATAATTTCGATTCCGGCAGCATTAAATGAATCCTGAATATTTTGATGCAATGAGGAATAGATCATCGGTTGCTTTGTAGGGTGTTTCGTATATATATTAATTTGATAGGAAACATAAAAGTCATCCAGGCTGGTTTGCAACACAAAAGGCGATGGAGTCTGCTCGATCATCTCTGTTTTTAATGCAGCTTCAATCAAAGCTTTATGAATGTCTTTCCAGGGCACATCATAACCAATTGAAACAACAGTATGAATTAACAAACCGTTGTTAACCTGTTTTGTATTAGAGGAATAATTGGTAGAGGTACTCGATAACACAGTGGCATTTGGTATCGTAATATCTTCAAATTTTGGTGTTCTTATTCGGGTAACTAATGCCGTTTTCTCTATTACTTCTCCGCTTACATCTCCTATTTTTATAAAATCACCTATTTTAAACGGGCGCATATAGGTAATAACCAATCCAGCTACCATATTGGCAATAGCATTTGACGAACCTAATGAAAATAAAATTCCAACAAAAACAGAAACACCTTTGAAAATTGGAGAGTCTGATCCCGGCAAATACGGGAATATAATAACAACCATGAACGCCAGCAATAGAAACCTGATGATATTAAATGTAGGCATTGCCCAATCACTATAAAAGCCATCAATTTTTATATTCTCTTTTTTTATCTCATCAAAAAAGAAACGGATCACTTTTATGGTATATTTAAAAATGAAAACAATTACTACGATTGTAACAAAGCTTGGTAAAAAATCAATAAATCCCATGACAGCCAATTTTGCAGGCGTAAGAATCCATCGTAATAATGTTGTTGTATATGCTTCTGTAGCCGGAAAAATACTAAACAGTAATGGCAGTGAAAAATAAACAATCAAAACCAATGTAAAACCTTTTACAATGCTATACAATCGCATCAATAATGACTGTTGCTTTTGTGGCGAAAGAATACTGATATTGTTATAAGTAAAACCTTTAAAATATTTATCACTGTTTTTAAGAATATGTAAGCGTATCCTATTAAATATTTTACCCACAAAATATAAAATTACTCCAATAATAAGAATGAGTAAGGCAGTGTATCCAAGTCTTTTAGGCAGCATCGAATAATTCTCGTTTTGATAAAGAACTGCTTTTTTTATTGCGTTTAAATTTCGTTTGGCAATAAATTCGGTGCTTTGATTTTCTGCTTTTGCATCAATATCCAAAATTGACATAATGATGAAGTCATTTTTATATACGATGTCTTTTGAAATATCAGAGGGAACAATGACAATAGAATCTTCTTCAAAAAAAGAATCTTCATATAGTTTTCTGATTTTTTCGGTAATGGAATTTGCCCTATTTTCGGCAGAAAAAGAACCAACTTTATTATAAACATAAAAAAGTGTGTCCTTAAATGGATTTACAGGATATCCTTCTTGTTTTAATTCAGTTGCAACTTTTTTTGAAGTTTGTAAACTGTCTTTTTGAGCAAAAACCAATGAAGAAAACAAAACAATAAAAAACACTAAAAAACAAAGTAATTTCTTTTTCATATCTTGTTAGAAATAAATGGGTTATCCTTCTAACAAATATAAAAACAAAATAGATTTAAATTTAAATTACTTTTTATTTTCTCAATAAAATCGTACTAAATTTTAATTCCAATTTTTCGTAAAAGCATATCGATCACTTTATTAATATCGGGAGAAATATTAAACCTGTAATTTAAGTAAACATATAAAATAGTTACCAAAATAGATTTTAAAGCAATACTAATTAATTGATAAAAAGGAAATTCCCAGAAATAAAACAGTAAAAACAAAGCCAATGTAAGCAACATCGAATATACCGTTTGTTTGGTAAACGGATATAGATGAAGTTTTTTTACCACAAAAAGAAGCTTTGCCAAACTATATAAAGTAATAGACAATAAAGTCGCAAAAGCAGAACCAAAGATTCCGAAAATCGGGATAAAGATCATGTTTAATACAATGGTCAAAAACACCAATAACAGTCCTAAATACAGCACCATTCGGTAATATTTAGTATTAAAAATAATGGCATTATTGTTTCCTAAAATTAAATCAAAATACTTCGATAATCCAATCATAAATACAACGGCGATTCCGCCACTATATTCTTTAGGAACCAATTCGTATAACTGGCTGATATTTACAAAAATGCACAACATGACAAAACCACCTACCATTTGTAGATTTATTGAGGTCTTTTTGTAAAGCTGATTTAACTCATCGTGTTTGTTTTCATGCATCAATTTAGCCGTAATTGGATATACAATTTGATGCATCGCACGGCTTGGAACAGAAATTACCAAAGCAATATAAGTAGCAACTGAGTAATAAGCAATATTCTCAATCTTCATATATTGGTTCAGCATCAGTTTATCTCCATCTAAAAGTAAATTGGCAACACTTCCCGACAAAATAATGAAGAAAGTATATTCCATTACATCTTTTACGTTCTGAGGAATATTGATTTGAAACTTAGGTCTCTTAATGTAAAAAGCATAAAACATAGTAACTATAAAGGCTACAAAATAAATTCCTGCTGTTACATATACAAACTGAATAAGCGAGATCCAGTTAAGGTACAAACCTACCAAAGCAAAAGTCGAAAATAATCTTAACCCGACTTCTTTAATAAAATTTCCAAAAACAGAATGCATATGCACTCTCGCCCAAGCATAGAAAATTTCAAAATACGCCATACAAATCCCAATAAAAGGAATCAGAAGCATAAACTCCTTTACAACAGGATTTTTCTTAGTTACAAATGCTGTAATATCATCAAAGAAAAAAACACCAATAATTCCCAGCGGAATACACATTAGTATTGGAAACAAGGCTGTAAACGATAAAAACTCTTCCCTTTCTTCTTCGGTTTTATACTGCGAATAAAATTTAACCAGGGTGTTTTGCATGCCAATCGCAAATAATGGCATAATAACATTTGCTGCTGATAAAATGTAATTTGTTAATGCGTAATAAGTTGCACCTAAATAAACCGGGTATAAATAAAGTGTGTTGATGGCTCCAATAGCGAAACCTATATAAGTAATAATTGTATTTTTGAAAGACTGATTTAAAACAATACCCATGTTCAGATTGCAGAGTTTAGATTGTAGAGTTTAGATTTTTGATTTTCTGCTCTCTTTTTATTTTTGAAATTATGAATGTTTTTTATTTGATCAATTGTGCCAATTGCTTTGTAAGGCTTTTTCTCGAATATTGTTGTAAACCAACACCATGAGATTGTAATTTCCCTTCCAAAAATTGATTGTAAAAGTCCAAAATTACACTTTTTAACTTCGCTTTTTCAGAATAATCAAAAAATACTCCTGTATTGGTCTCTTTAATGATATCGGCAAAATCTGATCCGTTTGGACCAATAGCAATTATTGGTCGGTTAGAGACCATATATTCAAACAATTTACCAGGAATAATACTTTTAGTATCTTCAGAATTAATCTCTATTAAAAGTAAAACCTGCGATTTTTTTTGATGTGCAATGGCTTCGTGATGTGAAACATATCCCAAAAGGTTCAAATAATCATTCAGATTAAATTCCTTAATACTATCTAAAACTTCCTGACTTACAGCACCGATTAATTTAATTTCTAAATGCGATTTAAAATCAGGTATTTCATGAAGCAATTCTACCAAACATTCCCATAAAAATTTTGGGTTTCTGTCAGATAAAAACGAACCAATATGTGCCAAAGTAAATTTGGTATCTAAAGTCTGTTTTTCTACATTTTCGATATCGTAACCATTGGTAATTACCGAAATTGGTTTATTGGTAATAGACTGAAATTCGGTTTTGGTAGTTTTACTCGTTACAATAATAGTATCTGCAGTATTAAGCACTTTATATTCTAAGCTTTTATGTTTTTTAGCAGCATAAGTAGATAAACGCAAAGCTTTATGATAGCCAATTGTTGTCCACGGATCGCGAAAGTCAGCAAACCATTTTACATTTAGTTTTTCTTTTAATTCTAAACCTATCAAATGCAAACTGTGTGGTGGTCCCGAAGTTACAATGGTATCAATATTATTTTCCTTGATATATTTCTCCAGATAAGCCACTGAAGGTTTTACCCAAAAAACACGTGCATCGGGAATAAAAAGATTTCCCCGAATCCAAAGAAATGTTTTATCCAGGAAAGTTTGTTTTTTCTTATGAGGAAAAATTCCGGAGCTGATTTTTTTGGTTTTATTCTTCGAAAAAATGGATGCCAATTGGTAAGGCTCCCATATTTTATTTTTAAGAACAATCGCTTTATCAGAGATTTGGCTTACCAAACCTTCATCAATTATTGGATATGTCGGATTTTCAGGAATGTAAACAATGGGCTGAATATCAAATTCAGGTAAATATTTTACAAATTTTAACCAACGCTGTACTCCCGGACCTCCGGCAGGCGGAAAATAATAAGTAATGATTAAGAGTTTTTTTTGTTCCATTCGATCATTTAGTTTCACAGAGATTCACAAAGCGTTCGCCATGTTTCACAAAGCTTTTAAGATTATTTTTGAGTATCTCCGTGAATTTTTTGTGAATCTTTGCGGTAGAATTTTTCGAAATAAACTCCGCCAATCAGCAACAATAACATTCCAATTGAACTGGCTAAAGTTATGATACTTCCTGTTTTTACAACCTGAGGTTCAAATTTAAACTCAATAGTATGTTGTCCGCCAGGAACTTCCATTGCTCGTAAAACGTAATCAACCGGAAAATGTGTTGTTAACTCACCATCAATATACGCATTCCATCCATTTTTATAATATATTTCAGAGAATACCGCTAAACCATCTTTCTTATTATCAGACTTGTATTTGATATAATTTGGTTTGTACTCTACTACTTTAATAGTTCCTGTTGTATCCCAAGGTTTCTTTAAACGGGCGCTTCTAAATTTACCTTCGTGTTCACGAACATTAAAAACGGCTACTTTTTTAGTATCGATATGATCCAAAGCCTTCATCACATCATCGGGCTTATTTACTAATTTTACAGTACTGACGAACCAGGCATTTCCGTTTGTATTTGGGTTTATCGTTGGAAATTCTTTTCCTTCTTTATCGGTTTGAATGATATACTTTACATTCAACATATCCAAAACTTCCATATTGTTTTTTGCAATCTGATAGTCGAATAACTGCTGCATTCTTCTAGGTTTTGCTGCATGATATCCTCCTAAAGAATGGTGGAAATAAGAAGCACGAGCGCTGGACATATTACCATTTACTTCAAAAACCCTGTAATGTGTTGTATCTTTTAAAATCTGAGCATCAGATGGAGTTTCCTGAAACGGAGCCGCAATTTGAGCAGGACTCACAAAATCTTTAGCCGAAACATACTTTTTATCGACAAAAAACAAATCGAAAATCATTAAAAGACCAACAATAATCAAAGTTGTATTTTGAGCCAATTTATTTTTAATGAATAACCATAAAATTCCAAAAGTCAATACTATAAAAAAGCCTGAACGTAATAAATCTGCAGAATACAGCGTCATTCTATCCTCTTTTAAGGCATCAACAAAAGCTGGTCCGTAGCTTTCTAAGAAATAATTATCGCTGCTTCCTGTAAAGTGAAACATGCTTTTAGTAAATACTAAAATTATAACTATCCCAATACCAAAAACACCTGTTTGCACAAGAGCTTTCTGTTGTAATTTAGGCTCATCTTTGGCTTTAAAGAAAGATTGTAATCCCATAATAGCCAAAACAGGAAAACACAATTCAAGAATAACCTGAATTGATGAAACCGCTCTAAACTTATCATACATAGGCACGTAATCGATAAAAAAGTCTGTCAATAAAGAGAAGTTTTTACCCCATGAAAGTACCAATGCTACTAATGCACCTGAAAGGAATACGTATTTTATTTTTCTATCATCAATAAATAATGCCAAAACTCCTAAAAAGAAAACCACAACCCCAATATAAGCCGGAGCTGCAACAATAGGCTGGTCTCCCCAATACGTTGGCATTCCGGACACAAAGTCCTGAGCTTGCTCCGATGGAACTCCTTGTTCGATCATAAACGAATACATACGGCTATCTGTTCCTACATTTTCATGATTAGAACCTCCAAAAAGTCTAGGTGCAATTAGATTAAAACTTTCAGGAATTCCGTAACTGTATTCTGTAATATATTCGCGGCTTAAAGCATTTTCGTTTGTTTTTTTAGATCCATCCGGATTAAAAGTCAATTCGCTGTTACTACGAGTACTAAACTTAGCATACTCGCTAGTTGCCATTAAATTGGTAGAATTGGCACCAATGGCAAAAATTCCTGCTACAGCCAAAACTCCAATCGCTGTTAAAAGAGGCTTGTATTCTTTTTCTTTGATAAAATTAAAAGCAAAATAACCCGACAATATCAATAAGAAAATCAATAAATAATAAGTCATTTGAAAGTGGTTGGCATTAATTTCTAATGCAACCGCAAACATGGTGAGCAAACCTCCCCAAATATATTTTTTCTGAAAAACCAGTATAAATCCGGCAATAACAAGCGGCATATAAGCAATCGCGTGCGCTTTTGCATTATGACCAACTCCCAGAATAATAATTAAATACGTCGAAAAACCGAACGCAATTGCCCCAATAAATGCTTTTAAGGGATCAGTTTTTAACACCAATAACAAGCCATAGAAACCTAAGAAATATAAAAACAGATAATCTGCAGGACGGGGTAAAAAACGTAAAATATCGTCTAAATGTCCTATAAAATCGTTAGGATAATTTGCTCCCAACTGATAGGTTGGCATACCACCAAATGCTGAATTGGTCCAATAAGGCTCAGAATGCTCTGTCGCTCTAAAATCATTTTGCTCTTTAGCCATTCCGGTATATTGAGCAATATCCGATTGGAAGATTTGTTTTCCCTGTAAAACCGGGTAAAAATAAATTAAAGAAACGATAATAAAGCCCAATATAACAAGGGCATGCGGATAGAACTTATTTACTATTTTCAATTTAGACTGGTTTGGGTTAAATGATGCATCCTACAACTCTAGGACGCAAACTTAATCTATTTCTTCGTAATCAACATAATCGCCCACCTTTTTGGTTTCGCGCGGTTTTTTTGCATTGGCCGTATCGATAATGATTTCATCATTATTAATAGGTGTTTTTTGCCATGTAGTTCCCTGACTATATTGTTGTTGTCTCTGAAAATTCTCCCCTGCTTTTTCAACCGCTTTTTTCACCAAAACAGGTAAAAAGATTTTGGCTAAAAATTTAAAAATATAATAAAACGCAATAATCCACATTATCGTTTTAAACAAATTTGTAAAAGATGCTTCTTGCATGATCATATAATTTTTTTCCAAAATTAATAAATCCATTGTTTAAAATTAAAATATCAATCTTAAATAAATAATAAAATATAGTACATTTGAAATGCGTTATTACTTTTTAATCCAAAAACACATTTATGTTAAAAAATAAAAACTTATTTATTGCAGCTCTTTGTTTTGTTCCTCAATTATTTTTTGCGCAATATACTGATGTTATTAACTCTAATCGCCCTGGCGAAACGATGTCTGCATATGCAGTAGGGAAATCTGTAATTCAGGCAGAATTGGGTGTTTACGGCATCAAAGAAAAACATGATTTATTAGATTATGATGCAAGCGGTTTTGGTACAGATTTAACTTTGCGCTATGGTGCGTTTTTAGAAAAATTAGAGCTTATTCTGGACATACAATACCAAATGGAAAATTTTGATACTCCATACACCAGTTACAAAAAGAATAATTTCAGGCAAACCGTTTTAGGAGCAAAATATTTAATTTACGATCCTTATCAAAACTACAAAAAAGAGGCTAATATTTATAGCTACAAAGCCAATCATAGTTTTAACTGGCGCGAATTAATTCCAGCAGTTTCTATTTTTGCAGGAGCCAATTTTACGGGTGCTGATAATCCATATTACTTTTCGCCGCAATCTGCTATATCCCCTAAAGTGGCTTTGATTACGCAAAATTTATTTGGAGGAGGAAAATGGGTTTTTGTAACCAATATTATTGCCGATTACATTACAACAGACTACCCTAGTTATGGTTATGTGTTAACATTAACCCACGGATTTAATGACAAATGGTCGGGTTTTGTTGAAAACCAAGGCTATAAAAGCGATTTCTATAGCGATGCAATTGTTCGTGGCGGAGCTGCCTACTTAATCAATTCTAATCTTCAGGTTGATGCTTCTGTTAGTACCAATTTCAAAAACACACCTTCGGTATTATACGGAGGAGTTGGTGTTTCATGGCGTTATGACGGAAGTTATAAAGAAAAGCAAATGGAGTTTAAAGGCAGAGAAAAAGCAAAAAAGAACAAGGATAACCAGATGGAACAAAGAGAAATCGATTATCAGGCAAAAGAAAGAAAGCGTAAATCGAAATACGAATAAATTTTAATAACAACTTCTCTCTACAAAGAGACAATTTACATACTCAATCTTGATGATTACAATTAAAGAAGCCAAAACAAAAAAGGAACTAACTGATTATGTCAAATTTCCGTTTTCTCTCTATAAAGACAATCCGTATTGGGTTCCACCTATTATTGCAGACGAATTAGAATCTTTTGATAAAACAAAAAATCCTGCTTTTGAAAACGCCGAAGCCTATTTTTATCTGGCATACAAAGACAATCAAATTGTTGGAAGAATTACAGCAATCATCAACTGGTCTGAGGTAAATAATCAGCACAAAAGAAAAGTACGTTTTGGATGGTTTGATGTTATCGATGATATCGAAGTAACAAAGGCCTTATTAGAAAAAGTATACGAGTTAGGAAGACAACATCAGCTGGAACATGCCGAAGGACCAATGGGTTTTTCTAACCTGGACAAAGTTGGTGTTCTTACAGAAGGTTACGACCAAATGGGAACCATGATCACCTGGTACAATAATCCTTATTATGTCACTCATTTTGAACAATTGGGTTTTCAGGTAGAAAAGGAATATATTGAAAGTATTTTTCCTTTTTCGAATGTTAAACCTGAATTTTTTCTCAAAGCACAGGAATTAATCAAAAAAAGATACGGTCTAAGATCATTAACATTTACCAAGACAAAAGACATTATGCCACATGTGGATAAAATGTTTGATTTGTTTAATGAATCGTATGCTAAACTGGCTTCTTTCGTAGCGATATCAGATGTTCAGAAAGAATATTTTAAGAAGAAATACATCAGCTTTATCAATCCCGAGTATATTAAATTTGTGGTAGATAAAGACGATAAACTTGTTGCCTTTAGCATTGTAATGCCTAGTTTTTCTGAGGCTTTGCAAAAAGCAAAAGGAAAACTATTTCCGTTTGGATTTATTCACTTACTAAAAGCAAGAAAACAAAGTAAAGACGTTGTTTTTTACCTTATTGGAGTTCATCCTGATTACCAAAACAAGGGAGTTACAGCCATTATTTTTGATGAATATTATAGAACATTCTCAGAAAAAGGAATTCAAAATTGCATCAGAACTCCTGAATTAGCCGAAAACACAGCCATACATTTGTTATGGAAGAATTTTGATCCAAAAATTCATTGTCAGAGAAAAACATACCTGAAATATCTTTAGTATTCAATTTTCATTAGCCATTTTCAGTTTAAACATTAAAAATAGTAAATGTTAACCATTGGAATTTGTAGTGAATGCAAAAGTGAGTTTTATAAACAATCTTCTGCCATGGAATATTTATGTCCTGAATGCGCAAGTGCATTGTACGGATATACAAATTGCCAGCATGAGTTTGCAAATGTCCGATGCAAAAAATGTTATTGGAACGGCAATTCAAGTGATTATATCGATCAATTAAAATCACAGCAATAGTATAAAAATTAAAAAATCCATTCTCCCCAAAGAATGGATTTTTTTTTAAATAATAGCAGAATAAAAGCTTATTCTGCTTTACAATCAACTTTTGTTAATGTATTTTTTTGATCAAATTTTAGTAGTTTTTTATCTTTAAACGAAACTTTACCATTTGCTTCTACAACATCACCATATCCTTCGTAAAGAATTCCTTCTCTTTCAATAAAAGCAACTTCTCTGATAGATGAAACACCTTCTGACATAAAAGTATAATCCGCAATTAACGTATCACCTTTCATATTCCCTATCAAAGTTCCTTCATTTTTATCCTTCCCAGCTATATTATAGCTTAATTTTCCATTTACTTCCTGATGTGAGTTCACATTATAACTCAGTTCAATTTTACTAGCACCTGTCGACGCATAACATTGATCTCCTGATGACTCAACAATTTGGGCTTCTTTTGGTGCTTTTGGTGTAATTTCTACCGGTTCTGCAACTTGATCTTTTTTACAAGAAGCAAAAACACTTAAAGTAATAATGGTAAAGGCTAGTATTTTCTTCATGTTTTTTGTTTTAATAATTAGTTGATATAAAATTACTGTAAATAAAAAAAATCCATTCGCATAACGAATGGATTTTTTTACATAATTCCCATATTAGGAATCTATTTTTAGAAATTAAGCGTCTAAATCTACTGTAGTTCTGCTTGCAATTTCTTTGTAAGTACCGTTTTCCAATTTTTCACGAATTGCTTCAAATGCTGTTAACGTTTCATCGATATCAGCTAGAGTATGTGAAGTTGTTGGAATCATTCTCAACAAAATAATTCCTTTCGGGATTACCGGATAAATTACAATCGATAAGAAAATACCGTAGTTTTCTCTTAAATCATTTACCATCACCATTGCTTCCGGAACACTTCCTTGTAAATAAACAGGTGTTACGCAAGTGTTTGTATCTCCAATATTAAAGTTTCTTGAACGCAAACCGTTTTGTAATGCATTTACATTTTCCCAAAGTTTATCTTTCAATTCAGGATGATTACGCAATAATTCTAAACGTTTCAAAGAACCAATTGTTTGAATCATTGGTAATGCTTTTGCAAACATCTGAGAACGTAAATTATATTTTAAATAATCAATAATATCCTGATCAGCAGCTACAAAAGCACCAATATTTGCCATTGATTTTGCAAAAGTCGAGAAGTAAACATCAATACCATCCTGAACTCCCTGCTCTTCACCTGCTCCGGCTCCTGTTTTACCAAGAGTTCCAAAACCGTGTGCATCATCTACTAATAAACGGAAATTATATTTTTCTTTTAAAGCAACAATTTCTTTTAATTTACCTTGTTGCCCTCTCATTCCAAAAACACCTTCGGTAATAAATAAAATACCTCCGCCTGTTTCTGTTGCCATTTTGGTAGCACGCTGCAGGTTTTTCTCCATACTTTCAAGATCATTGTGCTTGTAAGTAAAACGTTTACCCATATGCAAACGAACACCATCAATGATACAAGCGTGAGAATCTACATCGTAAACTATAATGTCATTTTTAGTCACCAAAGCATCAATAATAGACACCATTCCCTGATAACCAAAATTCAATAAATATGCAGCCGGTTTCATTACAAACTCAGCTAATTCGTTTTCTAATTGCTCATGATATTTAGTATGTCCTGACATCATACGGGCGCCCATCGGGTAAGCTGCACCAAACTGAGTTGCAGCATCAATATCTGCCTGACGAACCTCTGGATGATTCGCAAGACCTAAATAGTCATTCAAACTCCAATTTAAAATATCTTTTCCGCCAAATTTCATTCTTGGACCAAGTTCCCCTTCTAATTTAGGGAATACAAAATACCCCTCAGCTTGTGAAGCCCATTTTCCTAGTGGTCCTTTATTGTTCTGAATTCTTTCGAATAAATCTTTTACCATAAATATATTTTGAAGTAATAATTTTCTTTTAACAGGGTGCAAAAATAATGATTATTATTCTAAAATCGAGTTTGCCTCTTATTTTTATTAAAAATAATCAGATTGCAACTATCAAGCCCTATTTATTTATAACACTTCCTGAGTATATGCTGATTTAGAATTAAGCTTAATTTAAATTTAATGGAATATTTTATGTAACATGATTTTTATCATTATAAAAGACCAATTCACCCCTTACTTTTACTGTGTATTAAAAACAAATCAAAATTGATTTTAATCAAATATTATTTAGCAACAATTAACAACAACCATAAACTAAAAATTACGCATTTAAATAGATTGATTCATTAGTAAGAATAAGGGTGATTTTAATTAATCGCCCTTATTTTTTTATTTTAAGTTCTGATATAATCATCAAAATCAAACCTGCAACAATCAATACACTGGTTACAAAAATAGCTTCATAATACCATGACAATACTCCTTTATTAAAATAAAAAAGCGCTCCCTGAACAAACAATAATATCTCTGTAAAAATATAGCCCAAAACAAAACATTTTACTCCTGACCGAATTAAAGTCGAATTACCTGAAAGTAATTTATTCTGAAATAAAATTCCAAACAAAAATCCAGTAATAATTCCTAAAGTAGTCAAATGAATAAAACCAATTACAAGTCCTCTAATTTGGTGCGAAGATGAAGCTATATCAGGAACAAGAAGCATTAACTGAAAAATAATTTTAAGAAATAAGGAACAAATCGCTAAACTATATACCATTTTTGCCGTACCACTCAAAGCAGCTTTAAAACCAAAAACTTGCGGCTTTAGCATTTTATAAAAATACAAAAAAGCAAAAAGCTGTAACACTACACCAATACCATTACTATAACCTATTAAACTATTCCTTACATACCAACTTACCGGAAATGCAACGGTTGCAATTGTTGAGACGATAAGCAAAATAAAAAACACTTTAAAATGACTTTTTTCTACTTCATTTTTAAATTGTTTTAAAAACAGAGCCAAAACAGCAAATAGAAACCATCCGTTGAATTGAAAGTGAAGAAAAAACTGAATTGCAATTTGATAAAAAACGCTCTGTTTACCCACTAAACTTATTATTGGCCCTAAACACCAAATTCCGATAGTAGAAAATATCATGAACAAAATGGCTGCTAATAATATCTTTTTGTTCATTCTTTTGCCTTTACAGCAATCCCGCCATACCAGCCAACAAAAAATATAACTTAATAAAATATGCAATGTCGAAAACAGGATAGAAAACAAGGCATATCCCTGAACAGGAAAAGCAATCATCATACCTATTACCGAAAATTCAGTAAGCCAAAATAATTGATTGTAAATTGGTTTAATGCTCTTATGTTTTGGAATAAAAAAGTAAACGATTAAAACATAAATCATCAAATAAGTCCACCCTAACATAGCGACATGAGAATGAGCGTGTAGCAAAAAACTGTAGTTGACACTTGCTACAGGAAATAAGTAAAGAAAACGCATCAACAACCCCATAAGTGAGGCTATCAGAAAATTAAAAAAACAAACTATTATCCAGCTTTTTAGCACGCTTATTTTAGTTGGGTATTTCATTTTTTAACAAGATTAAAAATATTTCAGAAAAGCTTAAATCGCTTTTAAGCACTAAAAATGCACCGAAAGAATATAATAATCTTTAAGTGCATTTTTAGTAAAAAAACTATTTTAAGAAAATTCTTTTTCTAAAATTATAGCTTTAGGAAACAATATATTATTTTCTAAATGAATATGGGTATGCAGATTTTCTTCAAATTCTCTTAACATTGCGAATGTTACCTTATAAGTCGTACATCCATCGCTTGGTGCAGTGTAATTATTCGTTAGATTAGAAATTTCATTAAATCGTTCGCCCTCTACCTCATGCTCATGTATCATCGTGGCAATTGGGTTAGCCACTGATCCAAAGGCTGGCTTATTTACGGCTTCTCCTCTGCCTATAGCTTTTACCATGTCCTTTATGAAGGGAAACAAAATAAATTCTTCTTTTTTCATGTGTTGTGATAATTCATTAACACACTGAATAAACAAGTCATTTATCTTAAATAATTCCTGATGTCTGCCTCCATGAACATTACAAAGTTTACTTAAAAATTGTATTATAATAACCGATTTATCTACCACATAACGATGATGCGTTTTTTCGATATAATCTGCCAGTAAATCCAAAGGCCACGAGTTAAAATCGATAGTATTTGAATCTTCAGCAAGTAAAACTTCGTTGATTTTTTTAAGCAAAACTCTTGTATCTATATTTTGTTTTAGGCAAACTTCATTAATTGTCTTCTGTCCTTTACAACAAAAATCAATTTTGTATTTTGAAAATACCGCTGCTGTTCTAAAGTCCTCTGTAACAAAAGCTGCAACTGTTTTATCTCTTAAATTTTCCATAATTATTATTTTATATTGGTATGTAGTTAATTTTAAATAAAAGACAAATTAATCTTTTATTAGTTTAAGAAAAAACCCTAACCCAAAATGCGGATTAGAGTCCTTTATTTATTCAACAATTAAAACACCTTTCATCATAGCATAATGCCCGGGAAATGAGCATAAAAAATTATATGTTCCTTTTTTATCTATCGTAAATTCAATTGTATCCTGTTCTCCTCCGCCCAGTAATTTTGTATGCGCAATAATCGAAGCTTTTTCTGAATCAGGGATATAATCCGTTTCCTGAGCTGCTGCTGCTTTAACAGCAAAACCCGCTTCATTAATACCTTCCTTTAAGATCACCACATTATGACCCATTGCCTGTTTAGGTATTTTGCCGGTATGCTTTAAAGTTAAAGTGATTGGTTTTCCGGCTTGAGCTCTTAGCTCATTGGTACTAAACTGCATTTCATCGTTTCCTGTAATAACTAAAACATTACTGACTGCTGCAGGATGCCCCTCATCAGTTATAGTTTTGTTGATTTCTGTTGATTCATCAGTGGGTGCAGTCTCTTTTTTTCCGCAAGAAGTAATTGCCAGGCACCCCAATAGCATTACAATCGAAATTTTAATTTTTTTATTCATCTCTATTTATTTTTTTATATTATTCTCTGTCATTTATCCTAAGAAAAAAATCGCCCGTTTTAACTCCTGAAGCAAGCTGTTCTAATGTGGTATTGGTAAGCATTTCTAAAAGTAGTTCGCGTACTTTTTTAAACTCTTTATGCACTGGACACGGTTTTGTTTCAGAACATTCTTTTAAACCTATACCACAACCTTTATATATCGTATCGCCATCTATCGCATCAACAATCTGAATAAGTTTTATCGATTTTAAAGCACTACCAGAAACTTCAAATCCACCTCCTACTCCTTTTGACGATTCTATGATTCCGCTTTTGGTCAGAATCTGCATTATTTTGGCTGTAAAAGGCTCCGGCGAATCAATTTCTTTGGCAACATCTTTTATTCCAACCCTGATTCCTTTTGAGGATTTAGTGGCAATAAATATTGAAGCTCTGATTCCGTACTCACAGGCTTTTGAAAACATAGGCAAATTTGTTGATTGACTACAAATATATCGAAATTCAACACAAAAGACAAGTTTATCCTTAATAGTTTTCGTTATAATAATCTCTTATTTATAACCAAAATAATTAATATGAAACAAAACACTTATTCAGGACCAAATTCTAATAAAAACCAATTTTAGTTTTACCTTTGGAAGTACTAATTTTTCTAACAACTAAAAAATGGCTTTAAGCAACTCCAAAGATCTCAAATTAGCCGTTCTTATTGATGCCGATAATGTGCCTTATAGCAATGTAAAAGGCATGATGGAAGAAATAACAAAATTTGGCACACCAACCACAAAACGTATTTATGCAGACTGGACCAAACCAAACTCGAATGGATGGAAAGCTGTTTTATTAGAACACGCCATTACCCCAATCCAGCAATATAGTTATACTGTAGGTAAAAATTCATCAGATTCTGCTTTGATTATAGATGCTATGGATTTACTATATTCAGGAAAACTAGATGGTTTTTGTATTGTTTCGAGCGATAGCGATTTTACCCGTTTGGCCATAAGATTAAGGGAATCCGGAATGAAAGTAATTGGTATTGGAGAAAAAAAGACTCCGAATTCTTTTATTGTTGCCTGCGACCGATTTATTTATATCGAGGTTCTTGACGGCGCAATCCAGAAGAAAAAACCAAAAACAACTGCTGCTGCCGATGCTAAAAAACCGGTAGAAAAACCTGCTGAAAAAGCATTACATAAAATTGACGCTCCCACTATTGAACTTATCGAAGCTACGATCGAAGATATTGAGGATGATGACGGTTGGGCATTTTTAGGAGATGTTGGAAACCTGATCGTTAAGAAAAAACCCGAATTCGACCCAAGAAATTATGGCTTTTCTAAACTTACGCCAATGTTAAAATCGCTTACTGATATTCTTGAAATTGATGAAAGAGAATCAGACAAAAAAGGCATTAAACACGTTTATGTACGCCTGCGATTCAATTAATTATTAAACTTTTCCTTTTAAATTTTACAAACATGAGAAAAAAATTCTTCATCTACGGATTCTTATTGTTTATAATTGTTGTTACAATTTATTTTTATACCAAGCGCGGTTTTTTACTCGTAATTATCATTCCGATATTACTGGTTGTTGGTGTTTATAATACCCTTCAAAAAAAGCATGCCATTTTAAGAAACTTTCCTGTTTTAGGTTATTTCAGGTATTTATTTGAAATGATTGCACCTGAAATTCAGCAATATTTTATCGAAAGATCTACTGACGGAAAACCTTTTTCAAGAAACCAGCGTTCTTTGGTATACCAAAGGGCCAAAAATATCGATTCAAATACACCTTTTGGAACACAGCAAAATCTAAATCATGATAGCTATGAGGGAATAAAACATTCCATTTTTCCGGCAAAAGTAAACGAAGAATTACCTCGTGTATTGGTTGGAGGGAAAGATTGCAAACAACCTTATTTAGCTTCTTTATTTAATGTTTCGGCTATGAGTTTTGGTTCATTGAGCGAAAATGCAGTTCGCGCCATTAATATTGGTGCAAAAAAAGGAAACTTTTATCAAAATACCGGAGAAGGCGGTCTGACAGATTATCACCTTGAAGGCGGCGGAGACATTACCTGGCAAATTGGTACAGGGTATTTTGGATGCCGTGATGCTGCGGGGAATTTTAGTCCTGAAAAATTTTCAGAAAAAGCCAATCTTCCAAACGTGAAAATGATCGAAATTAAGCTTTCACAAGGAGCAAAACCAGGTCACGGAGGTGTACTTCCGGCCGCTAAAAACACTGAACAAATTGCTAAAATAAGAGGAGTTGAACCCCACACTATGATTCTTTCGCCTCCTGGTCATCATGCTTTTTCAGACGTAAAAGGACTTATTCATTTTGTAGCACAACTGCGTGAATTATCAAACGGAAAACCTATTGGCTTTAAATTATGCATAGGAAATACTGCTGAATTTGAAGCGATTTGCCACGAAATGATTGCCGAAGATACTTACCCTGACTTTATCACTATTGATGGTGCCGAAGGCGGAACCGGAGCTGCTCCGTTAGAATTTTCTGATGGTGTTGGAATGCCTTTTGAACCTGCTTTAATATTTGTAAATAAAACTTTGATAGGCTTAAATATTCGTGATAAAATTCGAATTATTGGCAGCGGAAAAATCATTTCAGGTTATTCTATTTTACACGCCATTGCACTAGGCGCAGATATGTGTAATAGCGCACGCGGATTTATGTTCTCCTTAGGCTGTATCCAGGCATTACGCTGTCATAATAACGAATGTCCTACCGGAGTTGCTACGCAAAATAAAATGTTGATGAAAGGTTTAGTGGTAACCGATAAATCAGATCGTGTATATCACTTTCATAAAAATACCTTACATGCTGCCAACGAACTTTTAGCGGCAGCCGGCAAGAAAAGTTTTGCTGATGTTGATAGTAATATCTTCATGCGCGGTGATGAGTTTGGCCATTTATCCGATTCTTATTTCCCTGATATTTTAACCAATGTTACTAAACGATAAAAAAATGAAGCCTCTTTAAAATCTTAAAGAGGCTTTATTTTTTATTATTTTCTTAAAACTAAAGTTTTGCAGTTACCTTTTCTTTAGCATCAGCTGCATTTTCTAAAACTGCTAATTCTTCTTTATCCACAACTCGTTGCGCCAGAATCGCATTATTATAAGCTAAAAAGTATATATCGAATTTTACTCCTTCTTCGATTAACTCTTTTGAAATTTGATCATTTTTGATCATTTCTTTCAGCAAATCAGGAAACGACTCTTTGTAAGTCAATTTATTGGTGTCGTTTTCTTCTAAATTGGTTTCAATTCTAATTTCAATTTTATTGTCATTCAAAAATGCTTTTGCCGTTGTACTGGTAATGCCACTACCTTTTATTGACGACGAATTATTATAAGTACTAACATGTTCCTGAATTTTTTGTTTGGTATTTTTACAACTTACCAACACTAACATAATCATAACAGCAAATGCGATTTGGGTAATTTTTTTCATAAATTTTTAGGTTTTAGGTTATTTTTTAACTCAAACATAATGAACTTTTCAAACAAAAACAACATCATGCCACAAAAATAAATCATGTAATCATTTGACTACAAATAAATTAACCTAAAATAAACAGTTTTTACAACAAAATCGAAACCTCAATTTATCAATTTACTATTAAAAACAAATAAAAAGCCACTTTAAAAATAATTAAAGTGGCTTTTTTCACAATATAAAATTTAATTATTACTGTAATAATTCCGGTAGAGATTCTTTGTTTATGATCTGTTTTACAAGAACAGTATTATCATCGGCTAAAAAATAAGCATCAAACTGAATCCCTTCTTCAACAAGTTCTTTAGGTATTTGGTTTTTATTGATCATTTCTTTCAACAACTTAGGAAAAGATGTGTTTGCTCTTACTTTGTTCGTTTCATTTTGCTCTAAATTAGTCTCAAAACGCAATTCAATTTTATCATCATTTATGTATCCTCTGGCGGTTGTAAGCGTAATATCTTCAGCCTTAAAACTTGCCGCCGTACTATTATAAGTCGTGACATATTCCTGCAGTTGTTGTTTTGCATTTTTACAGCTTACCAATATTATAACAAGGGCAATCGTAAACGAGATTTGGATAATTCTTTTCATCATAACACTAGTTTTTTAGTTTTTGAAGTCTTAAAAGTGCTTCAAGATAATAATAATCTGCATAATTTATCGAACAATCTATTTCACTTCCTGCAGGTTTATGCCCTGTAGAATGAAGCAAAAACGCTGAATTTGCATCATGACTTTGATAATGATCTGAAAGTTCAACTATCATTTTTTTAGACTTTGTTAAGTATTCTTTTTTAAGCGATGCCTCCTTTGTATACGAACTTAGCTCAATTAGTGCCGAAGAAACAATCGCAGCTGCCGAAGCATCTCTCGGCTCATTTGGGATTCCGGGAGCATTAAAATCCCAGTACGGAATTAAATCTTCAGTCGTCAATCTGTCTAAATAGACACGTGCTATTTTATGCGCAAAATCTAAAAACTTAGGGTCTTTTGTTTCCCTGTAAACCATTGTAAAACCATAAATAGCCCATGCCTGACCCCTCGCCCACATACTATCATCGCTATAACCTTGAGCCGTTCTGCCTTTTATTTTTTTACCGGTTTCATAATCGTAAATAATAACATGATATGAGGTGTAATCTGGTCTAAAATGATTGTTCATCGTAGTTTCGGCATGTTTCACCGCGATGTCATACAACTTTTTACTTCCTCCATTTTTAGAAGCCCAAAAAAGCAATTCTAAATTCATCATATTATCTATAATCGTATTATGACCGCCCATTTTATTGTGTGGCCAAGATTGGATTGTTCCTACTTTTGGATTAAAAAGTGTTGCTAAAGTATCAGCCGTTTTCAGGATAATATCTTTATATTCTTTGTTTTTAGTTAAACGATAACCGTTTCCGAAACTATTAAAAATCTGAAATCCCAAATCATGATCTGCAGCTTTGCTAACTGACAAAGGCTTTAAAAACTGACTGAACTTATCCGCTTCTTTTTCCCATTTTTTATTTCCGGTTGCTTGGTACAAATACCATAATTCACCTGGCCAGAATCCGCTTGTCCAGTCTTTGTAATTAACAAATTTCCAATCCTTGCTTCCATTAGGAACCGTTCTGGGAGAAGTTCCGTCATCGGGAATTACTTTTAAAGTCTTCGAAGCTTGTTCTGCACAATATTCAAGCTGTTTTTTTACATTAAATGAGTTGCTTTTTTGGGAGTAGCCATTACTTGTAAATAAAAACAAGGTCAAAACCAAAACTGTAAATCTTGTATTCATGTGGTTATTTAATTAGATAGAAAAAATTATTACGCTTTTTTTGTAATCGATAAATTTATAAAATAAAGCAGACTTATTTAAGTGTTTGTATTTTTCGTTCCCTAAAAATGTACTGTGTGAGACTTTTTTCTTAGTTGCTCTTTGTCAAAGCTTGGAACTTTGACAAAGATTTCTAGATTTCCAAAACATAAACACATTAAATCAAATAGTTCCTCTTCTCTTTTCTCTTTGTCAAAGTTCAAAACTTTGACAAAGAGAAATCAAGAGTCTCTACAAATAAAAGATTTAATCTAAATTTGCTCTAAACGTAACTGCACTTGAAAAGAAAACGACTCTATTATTTCATCATTCTCTTATTGATTATTTTTCTTGGAATCTTCTCCAGAGAATTTGATGAAATACCATTATGTACAGGAGATTTTCTTTATGCTGTGATGATGTACGTCTTCATTAAAATACTATTGATCGAAAAAAAAGCGACTCAAATCCTGATTTTTTCTTTGTTGATTTGCTATTCAATTGAGTTTTTTCAACTCTATCAAGCTGATTGGATCAATGCGCTTAGACAAACTTTATTTGGAAGATATGTTCTTGGTCAAGGTTTTTTATGGAGTGATATTATGGCGTATACTTTTGGTGGTTTTACAGCTTTTTTAATTGACAGACTCTTTTTACGAAACAAACTTTAATCAAGCGTTTGTGTAATTTTATCAATATTCAAACTATTTGCCATTGCCGTAAATATTTGATAATACACTGATTTATTATCATACAAATCGTCATGAGTTCCTTTTTCGACACATCTTCCTTGTTCTAAGACAATGATGTTTGCCGCATCGATAATTTGAGAAATACTGTGCGAAATAATAATTACGGTTCTGTCTTTTTTGATAGCATCCAAAGATTTTTTTATTTGTTCTGTGGCAATTGCATCCAAACTTGCTGTTGGTTCGTCTAAGAAAATAATTGGCGGATTTTTTAAAAACAAACGTGCAATTGCAATTCGCTGTTGCTGTCCTCCCGAAAGTAAATGTGCATCAGAGTCATAGCCTTTTGGCAATTTCATCACCTGTTCGTGAATATAAGCTTGTTGGGCAGCCTCGATAATTTCAGATTTAGTGGCATTGGGTTTTCCGTATAAGATGTTCTCTGCAATTGTACCTTTAAAAATGTGGTTCTTCTGTAATACCAATCCAATATTTTTACGAAGAAAGTCAGTATTGTAATCATTTAAATCTACTCCGTCCAGATAAATTTTTCCGCTTGACGGTAAATAAAACTTATCTAGTAAATTGATAATAGTGCTTTTTCCGGCACCGCTTAACCCCACCAAAGCAGTTGTTTCATTTGGTTTTATTGTAAAATTAATATCCCAAAGGGCTTTTGTACCATTTGGATACACAAAATCTACATTTTTAACTTCTATAAGTCCTACTATTTTATCCGGAATATAATCGCCGCTGGTTTCCTTTTCATTATCTGATTCTAAAATATCAAAGAAACCCTCAGAATAAATCAAAGCATCATTTACTTCATCATAAATACGATGCAATTGCCTGATTGGCGCAGATACATTATTAAATAACATAATATGAAACATGATTGCACCAATTGTCATGGTGTTGTTGAGCACAAAATAAGCTGTTAGAATAATGATAATCACGACTCCTATTTGCTCTACAAAACCTTTTACGCTTTCAAAAATAAAACTGGTTTTTCTGGTTTCAAGCTGATTCTCGGTCATTTCGAACTGAATATCTTTATGTCGGTTGGCTTCCATTGGTTCCCGTACAAACGATTTTATAACCGTTATAGACTCGATTAAACTAATAATTCCGTTGTTCTTAGTCTCACGATAATTACGCATTCTTCGTCTAAAACCACTTAGTTTAGTAGCTTGCAGCTGACTGATATAAAAATAAATGGGAATAATACACAAACTCACCAAACCTACATATACATTGGCATAAAACATTATCGCCAAAGCAACAAAAGCATTAGCAAATAAAGGCATAATATCAATAAAAAAATTCTGGACCAATCGTGTTAAACTGCTAATTCCGAGGTCGATTCTGGTTTGAAGTTTGCCGCTTTCATTTTCATTAGAAGTATAAAACTCCATTCGATAACTCAGGATCTTTTCTACGATTGCCTGAGATATGTCACGCGTTATAAAGATGCGCAGTTTTTCGCCATAAAATTTCTGACCAAATTGCACCACAGAATAAATCAATTCTTTCGAAAGTAAAACGATACTTATAATACCTAATAAATGAAACCCTTTCGACAAAGGTTCGTGCGCCACCATCAGATCACTTATAGAATCTACCGTGTACTTTAATATTAATGCATTTACCTGAGCAGCAAACGATCCTAAAAAAGTAAGCAGTAAAGTAGCTATAACCATCTTTTTGTAAGGCTTAACAAAAGGGGTTATTTTTTTATATAATAATGATATCTGCATTTATTTTTATTTCATGTCGTCTATCAAATATAAGAATTCTAAATTTGTGTTTTGGAATTACTCCTAATAATCACCCTCAAAATACATCGCTATGCAATTGGTTTTCGCTTCAAACAATCTCAATAAAATCAAAGAAATTCAAAGTATCCTAAAAGGATCTATTCAATTATTAAGTTTAGAGGAAATTGGCTGTCACGAGGAAATTCCTGAAACTGCCGAGACAATCGAAGGAAACGCTATTTTGAAAGCAAACTACGTTACTGAAAAATACGGTTATGATTGTTTTGCCGATGATACGGGTTTAGAAGTTACGGTTTTAAACGGAGAACCTGGCGTTTATTCGGCGCGATATGCAGGCGAACAACGCAATGCCGATGATAATATGAACAAACTTCTGGAAGCTTTGCTGGATAAAGAAGACCGAAGCGCTCAGTTTAAGACTGTTATTGCATTAAATATAAAAGGTGAACAGCATTTATTTACCGGAATTGCAAAAGGAAATATTATTCTCGACAAAACTGGAAATCATGGCTTTGGTTATGATCCTATTTTTCAACCTGAAAATTATACTGAGACTTTTGCTGAACTGGCTTCAGAAGTAAAAAATAAAATTAGTCATCGCGCAAAAGCAACTCAGCAACTAATTGATTTTCTGAACACAGCAAAATAATTGTTTAGAATACAACATTTTAAAGCCCAAAATTTATATTTCGCGACGTATTTTTATTGATTTTTTTGGATTGCCAAATAAAAATCATCGTACACTAAACATAACTTTTTGATAATCAAATCATAACAAATACATAATTCTTAAAATAGCATTAGTTTATCTGAATAATTAACAGTAATTTTGCACCCTATTTTAAATACATATATGAATAAATTTGAACAATTAGGATTGAATGAATCGTTACTGAAGGCGATTTTAGATCTAGGATTTGAGAATCCGTCAGAAGTACAGGAAAAAGCGATTCCCCTATTATTGGAAAAAGACACGGATATGGTTGCGTTGGCTCAGACAGGGACAGGGAAAACGGCAGCTTTCGGTTTTCCGCTAATTCAAAAAATTGATGCTGACAACAAAAATACACAAGCATTAGTTTTATCGCCAACACGAGAACTTTGTTTACAGATTACCAACGAACTTAAAAACTACGCAAAATACGAGAAAGGTATTAATGTGGTAGCAGTTTACGGCGGGGCTAGTATTACAGAGCAAGCTAGGGACATTAAAAGAGGAGCACAAATTATTGTGGCTACTCCGGGAAGAATGCAAGACATGATCAACAGAGGTTTGGTTAACATTAAAAATATAGATTACTGTATTCTTGATGAGGCTGATGAGATGTTGAACATGGGATTCTATGAAGACATCGTATCTATTTTATCAGATACTCCAGATCAAAAAAGTACATGGTTGTTCTCTGCAACTATGCCACAAGAGGTTGCCAGAATTGCAAAACAATTCATGAGCGACCCGGTTGAAATTACTGTTGGAGCTAAGAACTCAGGTTCTGCAACAGTTTCTCACGAATTTTACTTAGTAAATGCACGTGACCGTTATGAAGCTTTAAAACGTTTGGCCGATGCAAATCCAGATATTTTTTCTGTGGTTTTCTGTCGTACTAAAAGAGATACACAAGCTGTAGCTGAAAAATTAATTGAAGATGGATACAGCGCTGCTGCATTGCACGGAGATTTATCTCAGGCGCAACGTGATGGTGTAATGAAATCTTTCCGTGGAAGACAAATTCAGATGCTTGTTGCTACTGACGTTGCTGCGCGTGGTATTGACGTTGATAATATTACTCACGTAGTAAATTACCAACTTCCTGACGAGATTGAAACTTACAATCACCGTTCTGGACGTACTGGTAGAGCTGGAAAATTAGGAACTTCTATTGTAATTGTTACAAAAAGTGAGTTGCGTAAAATTTCTTCTATCGAAAGAATCATCAAACAAAAATTTGAAGAAAAAGTAATTCCATCTGGAATCGAAATTTGCGAAATTCAATTGTTGCACTTAGCAACAAAAATTAAAGATACTGAAGTTGATCACGAAATTGACAACTATTTACCAGCAATCAACAATGTTCTTGAAGATTTATCTAAAGAAGAATTGATTAAAAAAATGGTATCTGTAGAATTTAACCGTTTTATTGCTTACTACAAAAAGAACAGAGATATCTCTACTCAATCTGGAGAAAGACGTGAAAGAAGTGATTCTGAGCCAAGAGAATTCAATAATAACGGAGCAGTTCGTTATTTTGTTAACATCGGTTCAAGAGACAACTTCGACTGGATGTCTCTTAAAGATTATCTGAAAGAAACATTAGACTTAGGTCGTGATGACGTTTTCAAAGTAGATGTAAAAGAAGGTTTCTCTTTCTTTAACACTGATCCTGAGCACACTGAAAAAGTAATGGAAGTATTAAACAACGTACAATTAGAAGGACGTCGTATTAATGTTGAAATTTCTAAAAATGATGGTGGCGGAAGACGTGACCATAACGGACGCAGCGGTGGCGGTGGAGGACGTAGTTCTGCTCCAAGACGTGAAGGTTCTGGCGGTGGAAGTTTCGGACCAAGACGTGAAGGTTCTGGTGGCGGAGGTTTCAGAAGCGACAGAAGTTCTGCTCCTAGAGAAGGTGGTTTCAGAAGCGACAGAAACTCATCTGCTCCAAAAAGAGAAGGTGGCTTTAGAAGCTCAGCTCCAAGAAGTGAAGGTAGTTCAGACAGAGCTCCAAGACGTTCTGAAAGCTTTGGTGATGCACCAAGACCAAGAAGACCAAGAAGAGACTAATAAGTCAATATCTTAAATATAAAATCCCAAATTCCAGACATAATTGGAATTTGGGATTTTTTTATAGTAAAATATTAAGTTTTTCAAAATTAAATAGTTGTGATAAAAAGTGCATTTGCACTGGAACTAAGGGCTGAACTCAAATTTTCCAGAACACCATTTTTTACTATTTTTGCGGTCTGACCAGTATTATTAAGCAGATAAAAATCCTGTCCTACTGCTTTCAAATCATTTGATGAAAAATTTTCCTTCCAAATCACTTCTCCATTTTTCCATACTTTATAGCTAGTGACCAGATTATTTTCATAACCCAAAACATAAACATCATTCCCTACTACTGAAATGTTAATCGCCACATTAGTAAATTTTCCATCACTCAAATTAGAAGCGATTCCATTTTTCCATAATTTGGCAACAGAAATCTTATTTACTACTTCAACACCAACGATATAAACATCATTGCCTTTTACTTCAATATCATGTGCAGCTGAATAGGAATCTCCATTTGTCAAATTAGAACCTGCTTCATTTGTCCAAAATCTAGCACGATCGTCCTGAATCCCCACAGTGTACACATTATTGTTATTTACTACAATGCTTCTTCTATCACCTTGCAATGTTGAGAGGATTCCATTTTTCCATATTTTTTGCACATATGAATTATTTTCAATTGCCCTACCAAGTATATACACATCGTCTCCATTTACTACCACTTTATTTGCCAGACTTCCCGGTGTACTAGCCAAACTTGCCTGCGTACCATTCTTCCATAATCTTGCCGTTTGAACTCCGTTGGCATCCTCTTGAAAACCCACTACATAAATATCATTACCTGATACGGCAACATCATTTGCCACTGCATTGTTAGTACCATCCGTTAAACTCGTAGCAACGCCATTTTTCCAGACAGTTGCTATAAATCCCCCTGTATTGCTTTTCTTTTCGTATCCGCATACATAGATATCTTTTATGGCAGCCTTGCTTTCCTCATCCTTTGAAGAATTATCATTACTGCAGGATATTGTGCAAAAAATAATTATTAATATCGAAAGTTTTTTCATGGTTTTCATCACATTTAAATTTTGATCGTTATACAAATAAGATTGATTAATTATTTCTTTTATTCTAAAAATCAGATATTTAGAAAATTTTAATTCCTAATATTGCAAAATCAAATTTATCTTTTAAATAAGTCTTATGTAATAGTAGAAAACTACTAATTTTATATCAATCCGGTAAAAATTATGAATTCAAAATTTATAAAACCTCTTTCTGTAGCAGATTTTACAAAAAAAATAGCTGTGAATAAAAACGATACCCCCGTTGATTATATGGAATATTTCAAACATTTTATAGATAAAATAGATAGTTTTGCTATTGGTCCCTATTTTTGGTTTGTTCCGAGCAATTTGACAATGGGAATGATTGCAACAAGTGATAATATTGGACAACTTACTCCCTATTCACATTACACTACTACAGATTGGAAAAATATTAGTCTTGAGGATTTAGCTAATATGGTTCATCCTGATGATCGCCATTATATATTATCAGCTATACAAATTGCATTTGAAACAATTGAGAAATCAGCAAACAGAGAATTTTTAAAATTCAATATTTATGGCAGATTTATGAATGCTGAGCACCAATACCGTTGGGTTTTAATACAATTTCCTGCTTTTTATATTACAGAACGAGTTGAGAGTGCTCTTATCTTAATTACAGATTTGTCCCACTTAGGAAATATCAAATCGCCATTACTTACCATAAGCGACTATAGTAATAAATCCTATCATTATTTTAATGTACTCATGGAGACTAAAAATATGATTGCTACGAATTTGCCTTCAATTACAAAAAGAGAGCGTGATATAATTGGTTTAATGGCTAAGGGATTGAAAACCCCTGAAATTGCCAGGGCATTATTTATCTCTTATTCAACAGTAGAAAATCACCGTAAAAATTTAAGAGTAAAAACCAATACTAAAACATCCTCTGAATTAATGACTTTTGTAATTCAAAACAATTTAATCTGAATCATCTATTTACTTTTAGCCAATATTAAAAAGCAACACCCTAACCTTTGTTAATTTTCTGATAATTATATCCGAAGACTGCAAAATATTTAATCCCTATTTAGTACTTTTAGAGCTTTAAATCAGGATATGAAATATTTCGCCGTTTTCTTTTTTACACTCCTTTCTACAATTGGTTTTGCTCAAGACACTGAGTCTACAGTACCCCAAAGAGTATCTGGTTATATTATCAATGATAATAGTAAACAACCACTTGCTAATGTTAATATTATCAACACCAATAAAGTACGTGGTGCAAAATCTGATGCCAAAGGATATTTTGAGATAGATGTTCAGCTAAACGATACGATTCACTTTTCGATTTTAGGTTTTCAATCTCTGAGAATCAGGGTAACAAATGACTGGATAAAAAATAAAGTAACCCGAATTCAGCTTACTGAAAAAGCAATTGCTCTTGAAGAAGTTATCATTGCCCCTTTTAGTTTAACAGGATACCTCGAAGTCGATTCGAAATTAATTCCGACTAAAGAAAACTATCGCTATAGCATTTCAGGCCTTACACAAGGTTATGAAGCGGGTGAATATTCTCCGAATGCTTTTGGAAAAGTATTGGGATCTATTTTTAATCCTGCCGATGTGCTCTATGGTTTCTTTGGAAAAAATGCGAAAGAGCTCAAGAAATTAAAGGAAATGAGAAAAGATGATACTGTTCGAAATCTGTTAGAATCTAAATACGATCGCGAAACTGTCTCAGTATTATTAGGCATTAGCAAAGACGAAATTCCTGAAATTTTACAGCGTTGTAATTATTCTGAAGCCTTTATACAATCAGCAAATGATTTACAGATTATGGATGCCATTAATGGTTGTTACGAACAATATAAAGTGCTGAAACGAAATTAAAGTTCAGCGTTCTCTAATAAATTAATCCCTGATTACTCTAAGTGGTCAGGGATTTTTATTTTAAAGTGTTTTTTATTTTTACTAATACTAAAAAGCAGACCTTATAGCTACCACACGTTACTGCGAAAAGTAATCAATAATATTAAGGTTCTGTTTAATTATCTGTAAGACAAATATGTTATATTTGATTTTTAATAAAACAGATATTATTAGACAAAGCCATCCTATTTAGGGGTGATATGTATGACTTTGTCAGACTTATATATAAGTTATGCGGGAGTTATGCTGAAATTACGCAGATAAAAACAATTTGAAAATAAACATTTGTTTCCGCAGAAAATATCTAAACGGAAACGTAAAATTATAATAGCAATTTTTAAAACTACGAACAGAGATAACTAAGAAAAATTATGATGAAGATTCTACTTTGTTTAATAATATTAATATTTTTTAGCAACTGCGACAGAAAGAAAACTATAAAAGTAGAATTAAGTGCATCGCAATTAATTCCAAAAGGCGAATGGATAAGTAATTCTGATTCTCAATCTGGAATTAGCATTAGAGAAGATAAAATTGCCTTTTTTAAAAATATGGAATTCAAAAGCGAAGATATTTATAAATATAAAATTGTAGATTCAGTTGAATACGAAAATGAAACGAAAAAAATTCTTTCAACATACTTGGTAACTTATGATGATGCAGATACAATTAAATATAAAATTAATGCTAGGAAAAGTTCTGTGATTACATTAAGACTAAAAGAAAATATAATCGAAACTTTCAAGTTGAAAAATAAATAATGAGAAGCCGAAAATTTAAAATTAGAATTTGCCGACAGAAGCGTGATAAATTTACGGTTCAATTGTAATTTCGACAAAATAACCCCCGCATAACGCACGCTACAAGCAATTTGGTTATTAGGCTTAATGAAAAAATTGGTTTGTATCTGGAAGATTTGGCAAATCCGAAGATAAGGCTTAATTTAATCCCCAACTGCTTGTAGCGCGAGAACGTTAGCAAACATCTTAACCAAACTATCATAAATGAAACTACTAAGCTTTTCAATTTTGTTGTTATTCACTTGCTTACTATCCGCACAAGAAAAGAAATGTGCTGATTTTAAAACTGGGAAGTTTCTTTACAAAGATTCTAAATATAAATATTGGGTTGTCACCAGAAACGATTCAATCCAAACTGAAACAAACTCTAGTTTAAATTGGATTGCTGAAGGAACCATTAAATGGACAGACGATTGTAATTATGAATTGGTATATACAAAAGCATTTTCTAAAGAGTTTATTGGAAAAACTGTTACTGCAAAAATTATAAAAATTAATGGCAATGAAATTTTATGTCATTCTATTCTTGAAGGAATTGTACTTGATTTAGAAATGATTAAAATTGAATAAAGACGATTTGCTAACAACTACTACAACGGATTTGGGCAATAGGCTTAATTGAAAATAGTTTTGTATTTGTATGATTTGGCAAATCGGTCAAATGCGCTTAATTTATTACTGAAGCAGCTGTAGTATCAGAACGTCGTATTCAACTTTAACCAAAATTATTTATGAAAAATTATTTTTTAACATTATTCTTTGCTTTAGCATTGACAAGTTGTTCCGGACAAACTGATAAGGAAAAATATGGGCGTCCTTTAATTGCACTTATTGAAACAGATCCTTGGCTTATGGTTATTGGCTCTGATGTTCCAACTTTTGCTTTGTACGAAAATGGTCAAATCATTTATAAGAAATTGTCGGTAAAGAAACAAAATATTTTGAAGTAACTAATGACAAAGAAACAACTCAAAAATTAATTAAATCGTTTGGAATTACAGACAATTTGATGAAGCAAGAGGATTTTATAGAAGCATCAACTGCCACTGATCAACCAACAAATATTTTGCTGTTAAACTTTGATCCTGTAAGGCAATTAAGTGTTTATGGACAATTACGCAATTTAAAAAATCAAGCAAGAAAAGAAACACCAAAAGACTTTCTTGATGTTTATGACAAGATTATCAAATTCGAAGACAATAAAGCGATAGAATGGTTACCAAACACTTTTGAAGTTATGGCTACAAAATATAGTTATGCACCTGAAAAATCGTTGAAATGGAATATTAAATGGAATGACATTAAAAGTGAATCAACCGTAAAACGCAATGAAGATTTATATAGTATCTATTTAGACAAAAAATACTATAAAGAATTTATAGAGCTTTTAAAAAACATGAAAGAAAAACAAGCTGTCGAAATAAATGGAGAAAAATATTCGTTGACATACAGACTTCCTTTTCCAAACCTATAATAAAAAACTACACATAAAAGCCATTTGGCAAGATTGCAAATTTCGTAATAAATTCAAGTTTGAGTTTCGAAAGATATTTATCTTAGCCGAAAGAACTCAGTTATAAAGCTTGCAAACTCAACAAACACCTGAACCTTATGCACAATGCAAAACCACAGTAACATGAAAAAAACTATACTATTTGAATTTTTATATTTATTGTTGAGTTTAATAATTGGGTTCTTTGGAATAGCTTTTCTTAGTAGAATTACATATTCTAAAAACCTTTTTGTCATACCCGTTTTTGGCAATAACATTCAAATGACAGCTGGATTAATGTTATTTTTCTTTTGGTTAGTTTCATTGTTTATATTGACATTACTTAGACAGTTTAAACAAAACTTCAATAACCTTTTCCATAATTTAATTTTGCTTATAGCTGGTTTAGCGTTGACTTACTTTTTCTTGAATTTTATATCTAGTGCTCAAAATATGAAAAATGTATTTGGAAAAGAACTTCTACCTGAAAAAATCAAAGGTCTAAATTATGAAATAGCTTTGTTTTCTTTTCTTCAAATATTAGTTATAATAACTATAATAAAAGCTGTAATTACTTCTATATTGACACTAGAAAAGCACTATGCATAAGAGCTACTACAACGGATTTGGGCAATTGGCTTAATTGAAAAATAATTTTGTATTTGGGATGATTTAGTAATCCAAAGAAATGGCTTAATTTAGCTCTAAACTCTCTGTAGTACCAGAACGTTATACTACATTTTTAAACATATAACTGTAAATGGAAGAAATAGCAGAAAGAAGATTAATAGTAGATATTGATCTTGCACCAATTGTAAATGATGTTTACACGGGAAAGTGTGTCGTAGCAAATTCTGAAATAGTTATGCTCCTTAATTTTGATGAAGAAAACAAAAAGTTTGACGGATTTACTATTGTGAAAAATAATGACATCGAAAAATATAGAACTTGGGAAGAAGAAGATTATGCAGAATTGAAAAATGACAATTCAGAAAGTTTATTAGCTAATATTAATTTGAATGACTTTACAGATTTAGAGAAATCATTGAAAAGCTTAGTATCCGAAGTAGTTTCAATTTTCACCTATGATAATGAAGATTCATTTTTTGTTGGTAAAATATTATGGGTAACAAATGATTCCGTTGAATTACATTTAATTGATGAAGATTCCAATTGGAGTGAAAACGAAATTATAAAACTAAATGATATTAGTTACCTTGGTTTTAACACCGAATATGAAAGAGAAATTAAGAAAAACATGGTATAACAGCCGTTTGGCGAGATTTGGATTTTAAACTGAATTTAAGGATGGTTTTATATTTAGAAAATTTGCTTTACCTGTTCGATCTCACTCGCATGACAAATCCGAAAACCAGACTTAATTTTATAACAACCTGCGATAAAACCAAAACATAATAATCAATACTTTCTCAAACTCAAATCCTCAATTAAAAAAATTGGGGATTTTTTTTTGCCTTTAGGATTTTAAAAACCTTACATTTACTATTAAAATAAATAATACAAACTAAATCAAGATATTATGGCTAAGAGTCAGGATGCTAAAAAAACAGCAAAAAAAGAACCGCTAAAAACGGCTAAGGAAAAGAAAGAAGAAAAAAGAGAAAAGAAAAATAGTCCTAAGAGAGATTAATTTTCAGTCGCAGTCGCAGTTTTCAGTCTCAATGAGAAACTGAAAACTGTGACTGAAAACTGATTACTTTATTTAACCGGAATATTAGAAAGAATTTCTAATACAAATTTCCAATATTTTTGAGCCGAAGAAATACTTGCTCTTTCATCAGGTGAATGTGCACCGTGAATGGTTGGTCCAAAAGAAATCATATCCATATCAGGATAATTTGTTCCTAAAATTCCACATTCTAAACCAGCGTGACAAGCTACCACTTTTGGCTTTTCACCATTTTGTTTTTCGTAGATTCCAACCAAAGTATCCAGTATTTCAGAATTTACATTTGGTGTCCATCCCGGATAAGAACCAGAAAGTTCAACTTCACAACCTACTAATTCAAAAGCAGAACGCAATGCATTAGCCAAATCGAATTTTGAAGTTTCAACAGACGAACGTGTCAAACAACCAATTGAAATTTCACCATCTTTTACAATCACTCTTGCGATATTATTTGATGTTTCAACCAAATCAGCCATATCAGCACTCATTCTGTAAACACCATTATGTGCAGCATAAATCGCTCTAATAATTCCTTCCTGAACACCTAAATCCATTATTTTTTCAGGCAAATCGCATTTTACGATTTCGATAGTAAGATTTGGTTCCGTTGTTTTATATTCTGCTTTTATATCATTGATGATTTCCTGCATGTCAAAAATATACGCCTCATCAAACATTTCAGAAATAATCACTTTTGCAACGCTTTCTCTCGGAATTGCATTTCTTAAACTTCCTCCGTTAATTTCAGCCACTTGTAAACCAAAGTTTTCAAAAGCATCAAATAACAAACGGTTCATAATTTTATTAGCATTCCCTAAACCTTTATGAATATCCATTCCTGAATGACCTCCATTAAGTCCTTTTACGGTAATAATGTGTCCAACTGATCCTTCCGGAACTTCTTCTTCATTATAGCTTCTTGTAGCCGTTACATCGATTCCACCGGCGCAGCCAATATCAATTTCATCATCTTCTTCTGTATCTAAATTCAAAAGAATCTGTCCCTGAAGAATTCCTCCTTTTAAATTTAAAGCTCCTGTCATTCCGGTTTCTTCATCAATAGTAAACAAAGCTTCGATTGCAGGATGCGGAATATCTTTGCTTTCCAGAATTGCCATAATTGTAGCTACACCTAACCCATTGTCAGCACCAAGTGTTGTACCGCGCGCACGAACCCAGTCGCCATCAACATACATGTCTATTCCTTGTGTATCGAAATCAAAAACTGTATCTGCATTTTTTTGGTGCACCATATCAAGATGTCCCTGCATAACGATTGCTTTGCGATTTTCCATTCCCGGAGTTGCCGGTTTTCTGATGATTACATTTCGTATATCGTCTTCAAAAGTTTCTAAACCTAAGCTGTTTCCGAAGTTTTTCATAAACTCGATTACGCGTTCTTCTTTCTTTGACGGACGCGGAACTTCGTTTAAATCGGCGAATTTATTCCAAAGTGCTTTTGGTTCCAGATTTCTTATTTCCTGACTCATTATATTTTGTTTGAAGTTTAACAATTAAGAGTTCCAAAGTTACAAAGTTTATATTTTTTTTCGCCACGAATTTCACGAATTAGCAATAATCTTATTGAAATTAAAATACAATTTCACCAATACTATCTTGTTTTGTAAAATTATAATCTAATAGTTAGTGAAAGTTCGTGGAATTCGTGGCCAACTTTTTTTATCAATCAATATTGTATTTGGATCTTACTTAGGATACTTAGAAGGATTAAGTGCTGTATTAAAAACTGATAAAATATAAATAGTCATCAATTTTTCATCAATGAAATAAAGAATAATAAACGGGAATTTTTTCGTAGGCAAACCATGATAATCTTTGTATCTGATTTGAAAGAAAGGATTTTTGGTTAATGTTTTTATATGCTCATCAATTACCTGATAAAAATAGTCACCCAATCCAATTTGTTTAGATTCATAATAATCAATTGCATCTTGTATATCAAGAATTGCTCTTGGCTCAATTACAACTTCAAAAATCATTTTCCAGATTTAAAACGCAATTGTTTTTTCGCTTCATTCCACGGAAGAAAATCTTCAACTTTTGATGTTGATCTTCTTTCATCTAATAAATTTTTCATTTCTTCGGTAACAGAAAATTCATTAATTACGGTTTCATAATTAAATTTTTCTATTAACTGCATAAAGAATGACAATTCATTATCTGGAATATTTAAAGTGATTTGTGTCATTTTTCCCTTGTTATAAGTAACAAATTTACAAAAAAAGAAAGCGAACTACTATATTAATTATTATTTTTATACCAAAAGCAAAATTGTGAGAAGAAAATACATCCTTCCTTTATTCCTCTTAATTCAAATCATCATCTTAAAGATACTACCCTTCTTTCCAGAGTTTATCGAACGATTTTACAGCAACACATTATATATAAAAATCTCTCATTTTTCGAGAATCATTTTAGGTAAAATTCCTTTTTCAGTTGGTGATGTTATCTATTCCATTTTAATCTTATTATTGATTAGATGGTTTTGGAAAGTACGTAAAACCTGGAAACTACAATGGAAAGATAATCTCCTAAAGACTTTAAGTGTTCTTTCTGTTTTTTACTTTTTCTTTCATTTGCTGTGGGCTTTCAATTATTACCGCGAACCTCTTTTTGAAAAAATGAAAATTCAGAGAGAATATACCGATGCTGAATTATTAGCTTTTACCAAAAAACTTATAGTAAAAACCAATAAAATCCAGTTTCAGATTACTAAAAATGATAGCTTAAAAATCGTTTTTCCGTATTCGCAGGCAGAAGTTTTCAGAATGAATCTGAACGGTTATAACAATCTGGCCAAAGAACATTCCTTTTTTAAGTATGAAATTCCAAGCGTTAAAAAATCACTTTTCAGCGTACCTTTAACTTATATGGGTTTTGGCGGATATTTGAATCCGTTTACGAATGAAGCACAGGTTAATGATTTGTTGCCGATGTATACTTTTCCCCTAACAGCAAATCATGAAATGGCACACCAAATGGGATTTGCGAGCGAAAGTGAATGCAATTTTATTGGTGTTTTGGCTTCTGTTAAAAACGAAAATCTATATTATCAGTATGCCGGTTACAGTTTTGTTTTGCGTTATTGTTTGGGAATCTGGCAGTTTAAAAATGAGAAAATTTTCAATGAATTAAAGAAAACAGTTCATGTTGGAATCTTAAAAAACTATCAGGAAAGTCAGGATTTCTGGAAACAATACGACACTTTTATTGACGAAGGTTTTCATGCTTTTTATGATACTTTTTTAAAAACAAACAATCAAAAAGACGGAATGGACAGTTATAGTAAATTTATCGATTTGATGGTGAATTATTATAAAGGGAAAGAATTTTGATTATAGTAGTAACAAAAACACCTAACAGGTTTTAAAACCTGTTAGGATCATTTAAATCAAGGCAACACTTCTATCTCCAATCCCTGATTCCAGTTTTTATGTTCTTTTTCATAATACAAATAAGCCGAAGAAGCGACTCCTTTATAACTTCCGGGAACAATGGCTTTAAAATCGACATTGATTTTTCGGATTTCTTTTCCGTTTAATTTTCTGAAATAAAATACAAGCTCATTGTCGAAAATTTCATAATAATCTACTGCATTCTTTTCTACCAGTTCTTTTAATTGCCACGGCTCAGGAGTTAATCCGCCGGGAATTCCAATTCTTGCAATTGGGTTTGATATTTCACTGGTAGTTTTATTCTGAATTTCAATTTCTACCCGAACTGTTTCGCTAACTTTTACTTTATTTATTACTGCTTTTGTAGTTAAAAATAATTTGCATGCCACAGCATTATTGGGTGTATAGGTATTGTACTGAACATTAAACGAATAAGGAATACCACTTTCTTCCTGAATTTGAATCGAAAAGTTATTTGTTCCTTCTTTCACCTTTAATTCTTTTAAAATTACGTTTCCTTCTTTATCTTTTACAGTCAAATCGATTGGTTGATTATTTAAATCCATTGTCGCAATTTTCATGACATTATTATTCACATAAATTTTATTGAATTCAGTAACTGCTTTCAAAGCCAAAGCCGTTGCTTGTGTAGAACCAAATCCGTAAGAAGTTTTGGCAGATTGTATGTAATCTATAATTTCAACAACATCATCTGCGATTTTCTTCTCTTTTAATAAAGCAAGTGCATACAATGAAGCAATCTCGACATTCATCGATCTTCCATAACTATTGATAACCGATTGTTCTGCTTTTAAATTCTTCAGCGCTTGTTTCTTTACTTCTGCTTTAATGAGCGTCATTAATGACTTGTAATCCTCCATTTTATTCAAATTGAATGCTGCCAACGCCAATAATTCCATTCGATAAAGATCTTTGCTTTTTAATCCTTCTTCTAAAGCGGTCTGATATTGTTTTTCAATATCCTTATTACCCATTTCAGACAAAACATACACAATATAAGCGTTGTTTACTTCTTTCTTTATTCCTGAAAAACCATACTTTCCGGGATTTTGTTTAAACCCGCCTTTATCATCTTTTCTGGAATTCAACCAATCCATTGATCGCCCGATTAATTTTTGATCTACATTAATGAATTCTTTCATTTCATTAAACTGTAATAAACCATAGGCCGTTAGAGCTTCATTTCCGGGATTTCCGCCGTACCATTCAAAACCTCCGTCTTTTGATTCGTAATTTTTAAGTTTTTGATAGCCATTTTCTAAAAATTGCAGCGCACGCTGTTTAAATTCCGGTGCTGTATTCTTAAATTTTGACAATTGCATAACCATAATATTCGGATAATTAGAAGATGAAACTTGTTCAAAACAGCCATAAGGTTCTCTCATCATACTTTCCAGACCATCAAAAATAGAACTAAACGGATTGTAAAATAATTTGAAATCAACACTCATCGAATTGGGTATTACATCTCTCAATACAAAATCGATGCTTTTAGATTTCGATCCTGAAATGTCAATGTTTGCAGGAAATCCTTTTGCATAAATGTCAATTATTTTTTTGATTTTGGTTGTATAATTTTCTCCACTTAAAGTAATTTCCAAAGGAAGATTTTTACCGACTTTCTCTGCAATTAATTTTATATTAACGGTTTTAGATTCATTTGGTTTTAGCTCAATAAACGCACTTTCTGAAATCTCATTTTTATTTTTTGGAAAATCAACTTTGTATTCTAACTTTATGTTCTTACCTGAATTATTTTTTAGCCAAAGAGGCAACAAAATCACATCCTGCTCTGAGGCAAAAAGAGGAATTTTCACATCGCTCTGAATTAATTCTTTCACAGCAAATGAAGCTTCAGATTTCCCCAGATCTCCTTTATAAGAAGTTCCTTCCGCCATAATTTTGAAAGAGGTATTATCATCAGAAGTATAAAATTCAAAATCAGCTTGTCCTCTATTGTCGGTTTGAACAATGGCATTCCAGTAAATACAACTTCTAAAATCCGTTTTTTCTTCTACAATTGTCGATTTGTATTTTGGAGCATAAAAACTTTCGGCTACATTTAGTATATTTTTACCAAGCTTATTTATATACTCAAAAGAATAATGATAGCGGGCTCCTAAAAGCGTATTGCCTTGCAATAATTTGTTTTTGGTAGTGACTACAATTACACCATAGGCACCGCTTGAGCCATAAATTGCGGTTGCTGAGGCATCTTTTAAAAACACAATCGATTCGATTGAATTGACTGATAAATTACCAAAAACAGATGAATTCTCATTGTTGGCATACGGAATTCCGTCAACAACAATTAAGGGTTGCGATCCTGCTCTGCTGCCGTAAATTGAACTCATGCCTCTAATGATAATTTTATCTGATGCACCCGCCTGTCCCGAAGATTCTGTTATCTGAATCCCCGCTACTCTTCCACTTAACGAACTATTGGTAAGATCTCTCGAAGTTAGATAGGTAATTGATCCTGAAACCATTTTCCTGGTGGTTGTACCATACCCCATTACGATTACTTCTGATAATGCAGCAGAATCTGAATCTAATGAAACTGAGTTTCCTCTTACCTGACCATTTTCAGCGAGAGTTTCTCTTTTTTCTACAGGTTTGTAATCGATATTTAAGGTCGTTGTATTTGAAAGTGTGTCTTTCATTTTAATAAAATCAGCCAGACCAGAAAACGAATGTGTTATCTTATATTTTGCTGATTTTCTACTCTCTACAACCACACATGCTAAATTTGAAAAAGGAATTTTATTAAACTTAAAATAACCGCTTGAATTGCTTTTTGTTTCATACACTTTTCCGTTATCTGTAAAAAGCAATACTTTTTTAGCAAAACCCTTATTTTCATAACTGGTTATAAAACCTTCGATTACAGGCGTTTTTTCGGGTCTATTATTTTTAAATTCCGAGATTAATTTTTGAAGATTCTTTTGATCGTATTTTCTCCAGCCATGCGTGTTTAAAAGCAAATCGATAGCTTCTTCTCTATTTTCAATTTTCTTATTATCATCAAAATAAAATCTTGGTTCGAATATTTTGCCTTTTAGTTCAAAACCAAGAAAAAGCCACGATAAAATATTATCCTGTTTATCATCGATATAAGTAAGCAATTTTGAATCTAATACTGAAACAGAAAGATTTGACGGAATTGGAGCATTGTTTTTATCTTTTGTGACGATCGAAACTTTTACTTTTTCTCTTGGCAAATAGGTTTCTTTATCAGTTTTAATTTCGATTTTCAATCCATCCTGACAGTTCAGGAAAACGAGTCTTTCTGCTACAATTTTATTTTCAACCACTAACGAAAATGAGTGAATTCCAACAGGAAAGTTTTTTGTATTAATATCTAATGAATTCCAGCCTTGTTTTAAATTTAAATTGATTTTTTGATGAATTTTTGCTGTATTTCGAACCAGAATATTCGCGTCAATTGCTAATGGAGCATAGATTTGTAATGCAAGTTTTTCAGGATTCTTTTTCGCATTGATAACAAAAACATTTTGCTCGGCTTTTGGCAGCGCAATTTTTTCTTTGGATGCAAAAGGAGAAGTGACAACTGCAAAATAGTTTTTATTTTCTTCAGATTTCAGCATCACATTCCCCATTCCGTCGTGAATGCTTTTAAAATCGGTCATTTTATTTCCTTTTTCATCTTCAATATAACCGGCAATATCCATCGGAAAACCAAATTCATTTTTAGCGATAAAAAATAAAGAAGATGCTTCATTCAAAACTAAATTGCCACTTTCGGGTAAAAATTGCAAGTCAATAAAATTCAAATTAATCGGAATCGAACGCGTTACCGATTCTTTGACATTATCATAATCCAGCAGTACATTCAAAATTCCGTCGTTTGAAGTTAAATTTTCAGGAAGTTTAAATTGAATAATGGCTTTTCCAAAATCATCAGTTTTGGCCTGAAGAGAATCTATTTTTTTTCCGGCTATAAAAACATCATATTTAAAAGCATAATTTCTAATAGGTAGATTTTCCAGATTTTTAAGTTCGAAATCTGCCTGGCAAACTTCTCCTTTTCCGTATGCTTTTTTCTTAAAATCCAAAGTCATCAAAATTCTTGGAGCAACTACTTTTTGCACAAAAAAGGTCTTCGTAAAAATGTTTTCAGAAAGTGCATTTTGAATTTTAGTATAGGCTTTTATCGTATACAAACCAGAAATTCCATCGGCAGGAAGGGTATAAGAACCAGCCACACTTCCGTTTTCAATAACATAAAATTGACTGATCAATTTTTTATTACCCTGAAAAAGATCAACGTACAAATAATCACTCAATGCACTTGGCTTGTTATCGCTTTCGGTTACAAAAGCTTTAAAAAAAACAGTTTCTCCAGGCGTGTACAAAACGTTATTAAGCTGTAAATAAACCTTTTCTGTAACTGAACTTTGGTAAACCGTATTCCAGTCTGCTTCGAAATTTTGGGCAACAGCAGTTTTAACTACTAGTAAAAACAATATATAGAGTATCTTTTTCATCATCTTAAAATTTTATGGTTAAGGAAGAACCAAAGCTTTTCATCATTGGCGAATTGAAATAATCTAATCCTGCGGTATCTGTAGAATTAAACATTGAATTATTACCAAAAGCCGACTTGCTTTTTGTCACGACAAAGGCATTATTCATAAAAATACCAATGGTAAATTTTAGCTTATCTCTAAAAATTCCGTTCGGACTTGAATACGCTAAGTTGATTGAATTCAATCTAAAATAACTGGCATCTTCAATCGCATCTTCTGTAACGCCCGCAACTCCATAACGCACCCAACGATTTTGCTCTACCGGAAGATTACTGTCGTAAAATGAAACGGGTTTCGTATTGGCAGAGCCTGATGGTGTAACGCCATTAAAAACATAATTGGTTACATTTCTTTGCTCTTCGGTCAGGGCCGATTTTCCATAATAATTTAAAGTTTGCTGGGTTCCGTTCCAGAGTTGTCCACCCTGACTCCAGTCGAAAGAAAGACTTAAACTAAAATCTTGATATTTAAAAGTATTATAAAAACCAACCACAAAATCAGGATTTGGATCTCCTAAAATTTTCTGTTGAGGATCTACCATCGGAAAACCGTCATTATCAATAATTACATTTTGATTTTGATCTCTTAAATAACCATTTCCAACAATAACGCCCAGCGGCTGGCCCACAATATAATTTTTGTTCACATCGGCAAAACCTGCAAACGGAAGTCGGGTTTGATTATTATTAAGGCTCGTTACCTCATTTTTATAATAAGTAAAATTCAAATTAAAGCTATAATCAAAATGTCGGTTACCGTATCTCATTTTTTCGATTTCAAATTCAAATCCGTTTTGTTTGTAATTTACATCCGGAGACCAAACAACAGCATTTGCATTAAAAAGAGGTGTGTATAAATTTTGGACTTTTTTAAAATAATAATTCAAATTGATATTCCACATGTAATTAAATCGATACATCACTAGCAGATTTGTAATGCCCTCTTTTGTAGCAATTGCATTATTGGGAGTAAGAAGTTCCAAATTATTTTTAAGCTGATTAAATTGACTAGTCTGATATTGTAAAGAATTAAAATTTAGATTATTATTTTGTAATGAAGGCTCTGTCTGGGTCAAACCATAACTGATCGTAAAGAAAATAGGTGTATCAAATATTTTTCTCACTTCTGCGGAAGCGAAATAATTAAACAGAAAATCATTTTTTACGGTTGATGAATAATTTAAATTGGTGTTGGCTTTAAGAACAACTTCATCATAACGACCCGGAAAATGTTGAAAAACATAAGAACCATTTAAACTGTAAAACATTTCAAATCTTTTCTGTAGTACATCAAGACTGGTTTGCGAGGCACTATTATCCGGAAAATCTGCCGGCAAAGCAAATCCTGAAAAATAGGTACGTTCCAGATCTCTTTGCTGGAATCTAAAATCGATTTTGGATTCAATAAACCTCTGATACCCAAAATTGTGTTTGTAAAGATCAGAAACCGAAAGAGTTTTAAAACCTTCAAATCTCTTGTCGAAATTAGGAGCATTGATTCCTGCAAAATAAAAACCCTGACCATTTGTATTGCGAATTTCTGATGATTGAAAATTGGCATTCACAGTATTATAATCATTACCACCCGAATAAATATGATTTAAATTGAATGAGAGGGTTTTGCTTTTATTTTTATCTAAATTATGCTGCATCAAATAATACGGGTTATTTTCATTGGCAGAATAGCTTCTCTGTAAACCATTTGACAGAGTTGAAGCCAATTGATTATCAAAATGAACTGGCGTTATCGCATTGGCAAAAATGATTTTATTGACACCAAAATTAGCATTCGACAGATTGTTTTCATAATCGTTATAAGATAAAAGGGCATCAATTTTTCCGTTTCTCGAAACGTTTCTAAAATATTTTAATGAAGTTGTAATTTCGTTATTTCGACTTGATGGAATGACAATATTTCCTGTTTTATAACCAAAATTGATTTTTAGCGAATTTCCTTTTGGAGTTTCAATTTGAGTATTAAAAGACAATTTATTGTCCTGAGTGTTTTGAAAAAAGTCATTCGGGTTGTAAGTCTGCACCGAATTTCCGTTGCCGGAACTTTTATTGACAATATTTCCCTGCGGATAATATTCAGAAGGATTGTCGGAATAGGATAAAGAAGTAACATTTGGGCCCCAGCTAAAAATTTCATTCGTCTCCGGAGACTGATAAGTTAAAGCTCCATTTTGGCTTCTGCCCTGAGCGTAGTTTGTTTGATATTTTGGCAAACGAATTGGTGTCGAAAAAACAAAATCATGATTGACTTCAAATGCCAATTTATAATATGCAGCTTTACTTTTTAAATGGTATAAACCAGTATTATCCCGGGCTTTTTCATTAAATCATAATTTTCAATATTATACTGCAAATCAAAATCATAATTTCCGGTTGATTTGCTGGGTACGACATCATCGTGTTTCTCTAATTTATTGATATAATCCTCACTTATGATAGGTTGTACTCTATTGTCATTATCCAGCAAAGTAGTGTTGGTAATTTTTATTATTTTGGTTTTCATTCCTATAAAAGAGATACGCAATTGATCTCCTGTTCTAACTTCGATAGCATAATTTCCATCCCAGTCTGTCGCTGTACATCTTGACGTATTTACTACGCAAACAGAAACTCCTGGAATTGGCTCTCCGTTCTCGCTTACATTGCCTCTATAAATAGTTTGCGAAAAACCAACAGTTGATATAAAAAGTAAGAGTAAAAAATTTTTCATATTTGGCATTTTTATATATAGAGTATCATTTTTTGTAAAAGGTTGGAATTGGCTCAAAAAAAATATTAAGATTAATACTAATTTTTTATTTATAATATTTTTTTTAATTTTAAAACTGTAACAAAAACGGTTGCAATACTACTAATAAAATATGAGCGAAAATCTAGAACAGTCATTTGTTGCGCAATTGCAGGCAAATCAGAATATAATCCACAAGATTTGTAGATTATATACTGCCGGCGAAGATGCTCACAAAGACTTGTTTCAGGAAATCACCATTCAGTTATGGAAAGCTTATCCAAAATTTAGGGGCGATAGTAAATTTTCGACCTGGACGTATCGCGTTGCCTTAAATACCGCCATTACCTTATATAGGAAAACCAAACGAACCATATCAACCGTAGAGTATGAAAGTCATCAGCATTTTATAAAAGATGTTGATTACAATTATGAAGAAGAAGAGCAGATTAAACTGATGTACAAAGCTGTATATCAGCTTAATGACATCGAGAAAGCATTAGTTTTTATGTATTTAGAAGACAAAGATTATCAGGAAATAGCCGAAACTCTCGGAATCAGCGAAGTGAATGCACGTGTGAAAATGAACAGAATTAAAGGGAAACTTAAAAAAATACTAAATCCTTAAAAATTATTATGAAAGAACTGGATTTATTAAAAAAAGACTGGAAAAAGAACTCGGATTCTTTTCTACAAATTTCTGAAAAAGAGATCTACAAAATGATTCATAAACAATCTTCTTCTACCGTGAAGTGGATTTTGGTTATCAGCATTTTGGAGTTTTCATTTTGGACCTTCTCTAATTTATTTATTAATACTGATGATTTGTTACGAAAAATGAATCATCCCGAAATTGTATTAGCCCTTGACATTTTAACGTATTTCAATTATGTAGTTGTACTTTTTTTTGTGATTAATTTTTATAAAAATTACAAAACAATTTCAACAACTGTCGCTACAAAAACACTAATGAGTGCTATTCTAAGAACCCGAAAGACAGTTCAGTATTACGTATGGTACAACTTAGGAATGCTTGTTGTCATATGTATCTTCAGTTATTTCATCACCTTTGTTTACAATCCTGATATGGAATTTTTAAGAGAAAAATTAGCCGCAGACGGAAAAGCAATGTTCTTTACTGTGGGAATTTTAATTTTGATAATCTTAGGCTTATTGGGTATATTCTGGTGTATTTACAGATTAATTTACGGAACATTATTGCGCAAATTATATGCTAACTATAAAGAGTTGAAGAAAATTGATTTTTAATAAAAGGGATAAAGGTTTTATAAGTTGCTAAGATTCTGACACTAAGGTTCTAAGTTTTTTTTTTAAAACTTGAAACTTGAAACTTTTTTTTAATGTTCACTTTCTGAAGCTTTATAACTCCACCTTCTCATTTCGTTAAGTTCTTCTTCTACCTTGATTTCCTCGGCTGGAATTACTTTTAAAAATGACGGATGCTGCTCTATAGCGTATTCTACTTTTTCTACGATTTCTTCGATAGTATCGTTTTCATAATCAATATCAAGAGGTTCTTTGATAATAAAAGATTGCAGAATTCCTTTTTTCTTCATTCGTAATCCTTTTTTATCAAATGAACGACGGAAACCATCGATAACAATAGGAATTACAATAGGTTTATGTTGTTTGATGATATGCGCTGTTCCTTTACGAACGGGTTTAAAAGACTTTGTAGTTCCTTGCGGAAACGTAATTACCCAGCCATCTTCGAGCGCAATTCTAATATTTTCAGTATCGTTTGGGTTAACTTCACGTTTTTCAGTTACGTCAACACCTTTTGCTCGCCAGGTTCTTTCGACCGTAATAGCGCCCACATAAGCTAAAATTCTTGGTAATAAACCTGCTTGCATCGTTTCTTTTGCTGCCACATAGTAAATATTCATCTTGGGCTGCCACAGATAACCAATGTTCTTAATAGTATCCTGACGTCCGCTTAAACTTGCGTTAAACACATGAAACATCGCGACAACATCGGCAAAATAAGTTTGGTGATTGGATATAAACAAAACATTTGTATCCGGAAGTGTTTTAATGATTTCAGATCCTTCAATCTGTAAATCATTAAACCCCCTATATCTTCTATGAGTCATGGTGCCCAAAATACGGATTAACCATTTCTTGATGAATAATATATGTCCGAAAGGATTTCGTTTAAACAATCGCATAGCTGTTTATTGTATTTTTTATGTTAGAACGCAAACATACAAAAATTATTCTTTTAGCAATACTATAACGCAATTTCGGAAATAAATTGTTATTATAATGAATATCAAATTGTTAATTTTCTATTTTTCCAATTTTTCTTCAAAAGCAATTTTCAGAACATCTCTCAATTCACTTAAAATCATAGCAGTTGCTCCCCAAACAATATGATTTTGGATATCAAATGCCGGAACTAAAATATTATTAGCATAAGAAGTTGACAATGTGGCTTCGACAATAATTTCATCGTTTAAAAAAACAGATAACGGCAATTCTATAATGGCTGCCACTTCTCTACTATCAGGAAAAAACATAAGTTCTTCTCTGGCAATTCCTAAAAACGGATGCACTAAAAAATTACTCGGCGGAATATACATTGGGGTAAAATGCTTTACTATTTCAATTTTTTCAGGAGGAACACCTACTTCTTCATGAGTTTCTCTAAGCGCTGTTTCCTCATAATCTGCATCGGTTGTTTCGTATTTCCCACCCGGGAAAGCAATTTGCGAAGAATGAACTCCATTATAAGCATTTCGAACAATTAGCACTAAATGGGTTTCGTTATTTTTTGGATAAAACAACAGCATTACAGCAGCAATTCTTGGATTTTCTATTTTTAAATCCAAATTTTTCAAAGCTTCTATGCGCTCTTTTGGAGCCATTTTTATATGTGAGGCAACTGCCGGTAGTTCGATCGGAATTAAATTAGGAACATATTGCAAAAAATCTTGAAAATCCATATTCAAAGTTTATTTTTGTATTTTCAAATAAAATATAAATATAGTTTAGAAAAGGCGTTTCTACAAGCTTTCTAAAATCAAAGCCATAAAAATGTACAGCAGAGAAGAATCACAAAGAATAAAAAGAGAATTTTGGGTGGCTTTCGCCGAAAAATATCCGCGCAAATGGGTGCTTTATGATACTAAGATTAAAGATTTCTCTTTTAAGTTTTTTGTAGACAATAAAAAAGCACAGGTTTTAATTGATATCGAACAAAGAAGTGACGAAAAACGAAATGCTTATTTTGAAAAGTTAGAGGCTTTAAAAAATATTCTGGAAGAGGAATTTATTAAAGATCTCGTTTTCGAAAAAAATTATACTTTAGAAAGCGGAAAAACCATCAGCAGAATCTGGACTGAAATACAAGGCGTAGGTTTCAGCAATCGCAATAATTGGGATACTATTTTTGATTTCTTTTTCGAAAAAATGAATGCGCTGGAGATGTTTTACCTGGAGTATGATGACTTTATCAAGGATATTGATTCTTAAAAGTTTCTAAGATGCTGAGATGCTAAGTCGCTAAGTTTTATATTAACCCGATAGGTTTGAAATCTATCGGGTTTATTGTTTTTAAATAGTTAAGACTATTATTTACCAACCCATTTTTTGAAATAATAAAGTGAGAATAAAAATCGTTCCTATTAAGTAATAATTATTCCAGCCTTCTTTTTTTTTCTGATCTGCAGAAGCCTTTTTATTGTATTTATACCAGAAATAACCATTCACTATTAAAATCAAAACATAAATTCCAATTAATAAATTACTCCAAATCATAATATTCGTTTTTTTAATGTTTCTTTTTTTCTACAATACTTTATTTATGTTTTTAAAGATTATTCCATTGAATCTTTATGTAAGTAAAGTATTTAGCATCAAATTTATAGCATTGTAGAAATTTGTCATACCCTAAAAACGGGTAATATCAATTTATTTTTAAAACCTAAACACTAAAAATATTATAGACAATAATATGATCGTCGTAGTTAATATACAATTGCTTTCTATAATCTTGTTTCTTTCTGGTTATAATAGAAAGTTTACAATCACGGCCATCATTATCTTTACACATAAAAGAGTAAACAATATCAGTATCATTTTCCTCACGTTCGATATAGTCAAGTATCTTAAAAAGCTGTATTTCCTGAGAATACACTACAACTCTATGCTTATTGGTATCCAGAACAACTGATAGATTGACCAAATCAAGATTGGACCATTCACCCCATTTTCCTCTCTCATTCTTTTCTAAAACACTAAATCCTGAAGTTTTAAATTGATAAGACTGACTGTAAGCCTGTTGCAAACAAAGTCCTAAAAATAGTAGTAATATATAGGTGCGGATAGAATTCATATATGTAATGCAGATAATTAAAACTCAAATTTAGCCTTTTCCTGACGAGCAATTTCGAATTCGGTGATCATTTGTTGAATAATTTTTTCTACAGGTAATATTTCATGAATTAATCCTGCAATTTGTCCAATTTCGAGTTCACCTTCTTCAAGATCGCCTTCAAACATTCCTTTTTTGGCTCGTGCTCTTCCTAAAAGCTGCACTAAATCTTCTTTAGATGGACATTTTTCATACAATTCCTGAACATCATTGTAAAACTTATTCTTAATCAAACGCACGGGAGCTAATTCTTTCAATGTCAATTGTGTATCACCTTCCTTAACTTTAACTATCGTTTCTTTGAAATTATTGTGCGAAGACGATTCTATCGATGCCGCAAAACGACTTCCCACCTGAACACCATCCGCACCCAAAATCATTGTAGCAAGCATTCCGCGTCCTGTTGCGATTCCGCCTGCAGCAATAATGGGTATATTAATTTTTTCTTTGACCATTGGAATCAAAGTCAGTGTTGTCGTTTCATCACGTCCGTTGTGTCCGCCTGCTTCAAAACCTTCTGCAACAATTGCATCGACTCCGGCTTCTTGTGCTTTTAATGCAAAAACACTACTACTTACTACATGTACAACTGTAATTCCTTTTTCTTTTAAAAAAGCAGTCCAGGTTTTAGGATTTCCTGCCGAAGTAAAAACGATTTTCACGCCTTCTTCGATCACGATATGCATTATTTCTTCGATATTAGGATACAACATCGGAATATTAACGCCAAAGGGTTTATCAGTTGCTTTTTTGCATTTCTGAATATGTTCCCTTAAAACTTCCGGATACATTGATCCGGCACCAATTAAACCTAAACCTCCCGCATTACTAACTGCCGAAACTAATTTATAACCGCTATTCCAGATCATTCCGCCCTGAATAATAGGATATTTTATATTAAAAAGTTGTGTAATTTTATTCATTCAAAAATATAATTATTGTTTGATAATTTTCCCTGTTTTATGCAAACCATCCGCATCAAAAGTATAAAAATAGAGTCCGCTTTTTAATGATTCTACAGAAAGAATTGAATTTTGACTGGTTATTTCTTTTTCAATTACTTTCTGCCCTAAAACTGAATAAATTGATACCGAACCTGTATTGTTTTCAAACAAAAATGAAACTGTAGTTTTTGCCGGATTAGGAAATACAGAAAAAGAAGATAACGAATATTGAAAATTTTCTACGCCCAAAGTCAACCCAAAATTGGGAATTCCGTAACCATAATTATTATTTGGAGCAGCATATCGGTCTGAAGACTGAAGGATCATTTGCCTGATTTCCTTATTGGTTTTCGACGGAAAAGCCTGCCACAAACAAGCAATCATTCCTGCCATAATTGGGCAAGAAAACGAAGTGCCGTTTACCGTTGTGATATTGCCTCCAGTATCAGAGATTACAGCGGCAGTTCCCTGCGCCATAACATCAGGTTTAATTCTTAAATCATAAGTTGGCCCGATAGAACTAAAAGGCGACTTTGTTTTTGAAGCCGTGACAGCACCAACCGTAATCACAGAAACAGCATCTGCCGGTGCACCAATGTGAGGTTCTGTTGTATTTCCTTCATTTCCTGCTGAAGCCACTACTACAATTCCTTTACTAAAAGCAATTTCGGCACCACGCGAAATAAAATTTGTCGTACCATTCATATCGCTATAAGTATGACTATAATTGACATTATCAAAACCAAAATACCCCAAAGAAGTCGTAATAATATCAGCTCCCAAACGATCTGCTTCTTCTGCCGCTTCGACCCAATAGGACTCTTCTACAGGATTTTCTGTAGGATCGTATTCTGTAATAAATAAGTAATAACTAGCATCCGGAGCAGTACCTACTAAAGAATTTTCTTTGTAACCGCCCATTGTTGAAAGTACCATTGTCCCATGGTCATCGCCAGTATAGAAATTATTGTTTCTATTCACAAAATCATAACCGCCCAAAATTTGATGATTATCAATAAGCTTTTTAAAAGGCTGGGCAGTATTTACTCCCGGAAAACCAGCATCCAGAACGGCTATTATTTTTCCTGAACCAGTATAATTTTGTTGATGCAGAACCTGACCATTAAGCATTTGAATCTGATTTGCTGAAGATCCATAACTATAATCAATTGTAGTTTTGAGTTTTTCTTTAAATTGAAAAACCTGATTTTCTGAAACTTTTTTAGAAGTTGTATTCAGGTTTTTATTTGCGAAAACGACTTTATCTACAAATGATAATGCTTTTAATGATAAGATATTATTTTGAGTTCCGCGAATATGGAGCGCATTCAACCATTTCGATTGTGCCATTACAGTTATTCCTGAACTTAATTTGACCTGATTGATATAGGTTACTTCTAAAGGAATGTCGGTAAGATTTAAAGCAATATTCTGAGCGGTTCTTCTATCTAATGCGCGCTGTGTAAGCATGGTTAACGGATTATCTAAATACGTTTGTGCATTTGGTTTATCCTTAAAATAAACCCAAGCATCTTCTTGCGAAAAGATCACAGAAGAAACCATCAATAAAAGAAACATAAAATAGTACTTCATAGTTTACTTTTTTAAAAGGCAAAACCTTTGTAAAAAAGTATAAAGCTAAGAAATTACTCCCGAACCAACTAATTCATTATCTAAATACCAAGCCGCAAACTGACCTTCAGTAATTGCTGATTGTGGCTCTTCAAACTCAACATACATTCCGTCTTCAAATTGGTGTAAGGTTGCTTTTTGCAAAGGCTGGCGGTAACGAATTCTCGCCATTACTTCCATAGTTTCACCAACTCGCAAAGCCAAATCAGTACGAATCCAGTGCACTTCAGATTTTTCTATAAACAAAGCTTTTTTAAACAATCCAGGATGTTGACTTGTTAAACCTGTATAAATGGTATTGGTTTCAACGTCTGTAGCGATGATAAATAACGGATCTGTTGTTCCGCCTACATTCAAACCTTTACGTTGTCCCACTGTAAAATAATGCGCACCTTGATGCTTACCAACTACTTTACCCATTGTTGGCAGATAATCACGTTTTTTAGCTTCTAATTTTAATGCTGACTCTAATGATAATCCAGCAGGTTCTTCGATAGCGTAAATTGGATCGTTTTTATCGATCTGAACAATTTTACCTTCTTTTGGCTGCAATTTTTGTTGCAGGAATTCCGGTAAACGAACTTTTCCAATAAAACATAATCCTTGTGAATCTTTCTTTTCGGCTGTTACTAAATCCATTTCAGCAGCGATTTCGCGTACTTCAGGTTTTGTTAAAGCTCCAATTGGGAATAAAGATTTTGCCAACTGATCCTGTGATAACTGACATAAAAAATACGATTGATCTTTGTTATTGTCAGCGCCGGCAATCAATTGATAAACTGGCTTGCCATCAACTTCAATTTCATTTTTTTGACAATAATGCCCTGTTGCTACATAATCTGCACCAAGACTTAAAGCAATTTTCATGAATACATCAAATTTGATTTCGCGGTTACAAAGTACGTCAGGATTTGGAGTTCTCCCTTTTTCGTATTCGTTGAACATATAGTCAACGATTTTTTCTTTGTATTCTTCGCTTAAATCGACAGTTTGAAACGGTATTCCGAGTTTTTCAGCTACTAATAAAGCATCATTACTATCTTCTAACCAAGGACATTCATTAGAAATAGTAACCGAATCATCGTGCCAGTTTTTCATAAAAAGGCCAATAACTTCGTATCCTTGTTGCTGCAATAAATAAGCAGCGACACTCGAATCTACTCCACCGGAAAGTCCAACAACTACACGTTTCATTCTAAATCGTTTATATTTTTACAAGGGTGCAAAGATAAGTCCTATTTTTGATAATTGGGGTAGTTTTCATTAGTTTATATAATGGCGTGGTAGATAAAATTGATTGCTTTTTTTAATTACTTTTAATGATCAATAAAAATGTCATGCACAAATACATTTGTAGTTTTATTTTTCTGCTTATCATAACTTCTTTAAATGCACAAAGATACAGCGCCACTTTGTCTAATTACGAAGCCTACAAGGCATTTAGAGGTAAACCGTTATCAGACAAATTTTCGAATATCGAATCGGTAAAAATTGTTTACGATTTAAAAAAACAAAAAATGTATTACTTCGATAGTACCCTAATTCCGCTACATTATGATTTTGTTACCAACTACTTAGGCTACAGTCAGGATCTTGAAATTTTTAACAATGAAAATTATAGTGACACCGATAAAAACAGAAATTATTTGCTAGGAAATCTAAATCACATCAAAGGAACCGATAAATGGATTTTCGAGTTAGCAGCTTCAGATCATATGCCCATTGTCTTGATTGAGCGCTTTTACAATTTAATTGTACAATCGACTTTTATAGGTTCTAATTTGAAATTCTATTTGAATAATCCAGAAAAAATGGAATGGTTTCAACAGAATAAATTTAAAATCCCTTGTGTAAAATCAGATTTTATTTTTAATGAAATAAAGTATCAGGAAGTGGTTTCCGGAAGCAATGTCGGAATACTGAAACAATATAAACTAAAGGATCTCGAAACTACAAAACCAAATTCTGACGAAATTATAATTGTAGACGGAACGCCGGATATTTTACCTAATGTAAGAGGAATAATTGTTAATGAACTTCAGACACCATTAAGCCATCTGGTACTTTTGGGCAAAAACCGAAAAATTCCGATCATGGCTTATACAAATGCTCTTAAAGATAATAACCTTAAAAGTTTACTGGGTAAAAAAGTGGAACTAAAAATTGAAATCGATACTTTTTACGTTAAAGAAACCAATAAAAAAATAATCCAAAAAGCCAATACAAAAAAGAAAAAACTCATTATTGACACCACTGTAACTTCGATAGTAGATCTCAGTAAAATACCTAAAAACGGAATTAATTATATTGGTTCAAAAGCGCAAAACTTAGCGTATTTAATTGCAATTTCTAAAGATATTCAATTCAAAACGCCGGAAAATGCACACGCAATCCCGTTTTATTTTTATGTAAAACACGTTCAAAGCAAATCTATTTCACCTTTGATTAATGAACTTTTAGCAAACACACATAAAGATTCTGCCGTTTGGGTAAAGCAACAATTAAAAAAGATCAGGGATGCCATTAAAAAAGAGCCTGTTAATCCTCAATTAATTACAAAGCTAAATGAGACTTTTAAAAATGCTTCTTTCAAAAATTTCAGATTCCGTTCGTCAACCAATGCCGAAGATTTAGATGATTTTAATGGCGCAGGTTTATACGACTCAAAAACCGGAATTGTAGGCGATAGCGTGAAAACCTTCGAAAAAGCGATTAAACAAGTCTGGGCCAGTGTATGGAATGAAGGCTCTTATGGAGAAAGAGAACTTTTTGATATTGACCAAAGAAATATTGCTATGGGAGTTTTAGTACATCGCTCTTTTCCGGATGAACTCGCAAATGGCGTAATAATTACCAAAAATATGTTCCGTAAAAACTTCCCGGGCATTACGGTGAACATTCAAAAAGGAGAAAACTCAGTTGTAAAACCAGAAAAAGGAGAAGTCTGCGAACAATTTGTGGCGTATCATTTTAATATGGGAACTGATGATGACGATTTTGATATTGATTATACTTCGAATTCTAATTTAAACAATAATGAGCCTTTACTGAGCCGTAAAGAAATGAGCCGCCTTTTTCTTGTAAGTCAAAAAATTGAAGCTAAAATGTATCGTTACTGGAGAAAAAACAGATATCATCCGGTTGATATCGAATTTAAAATCGTGGGCGAAAACAGGGATTTATACATCAAACAAGTCAGACCTTTTAATGAATAAATAATAACCGGAATTCAATCCCTAAATAGTTCATATAAGAAACCTGAATATCTTTCATTGCAGCTATAAAGACTAAAAAGATCTAGAAGCTCTGCAGGAAAACGAATAATAAGAATCAAAACTGGAGATGTGCCGTTAGGCACTAAATATTGGTATAAAACAGAATGAATTCAGCGTGCCGTAGGTACACAATAGAATCATTTTGTTGCGTACCTACGGCACGCAAACATATTACGAACTAATTTCTACCAATATCTAGTGCCTAAAGGCACAAATTGTATACTTTTCAACCCCTCGCATGGTATTAGCGAAAAAAACAATTCAAATCAGATTAATAATAAACTAAAAGATCAATTTCATTCGAAACGGTATTGATCAGAACAATTTTAAAATCAAAATCTTCTATGTTTATTTTTTGCTGAATCGATTTTCTAATGTTTTGATTGTTTAATGAAAAGTCGCCTTCTAACGGAATCTTCACATCTACTACATTCAAATATTTAGAGATTTTTTTACTGACCAAAATTGAAGCGGCAATATAAAATCCAATAATAATCAACTGAAAAAACAATAACACTTCGATCTTTTCGTACGGATACATGATATCTAAAATCGAAAGCGTAATGGTGGCAAACAGAAAAATGATGGCGTTTACAGTAAAAGACTGGGTTCGAAATCTTAATATCGAGAAGATCGCAAATAACCCGAATCCTATCCCCACTCCTATTTCGATTTTGGTAAACAAATAACAAAGCGAAAAAGTACAAAGACCAACAATAACCATCAACGGATTTATAGTTTCGTTATCTTTTCTGTTAGAGAAAAAATACAAAATCAGAATTGAGAAAAACAATAATAAAAACCGTCCTACAAGTTCGTTTAAATCCATTGAATCAAAGTATTAGTAATTCAAATTTAAAAAATAGTTTGCCACGAATTGCACGAGTTTTTCTTTTTGGAATTCTGAACCGCATTTTTTTTAAAAAAAATTGGCCACGAATTGCACAAATTTTCACTAATTGCTTTGCTTAATTTGAGTATCAAAATAATTCGTGAAAATTTGTGCAATTTGTGGCTAAAAAAAAGTCCGCCTTGCGGACTTATAAAATTATTGCGTTTTAGGTTTCGAATCTACCTGATAACTACTTTTCGGATCGCTCATATTGACTTCTTTGGTTAATTTACCTTTTAAGTAAAACTGCCACATGTTTGCTTTTTTTCCGTTTACGAATTTTCCTTTTGAAGCGACAACCCCATCTGCGTCGTAAAAAACAGCATCACCATTGTATTCATTATTTTTATAGGTACTTTGCTCCAAAAGAGTTCCGTTTTGACCGTATTTTTTATAGATTCCTTCTTTAGATCCGTTTACGTAATTTATTTCTTCTGCAATTTTTGAGTTGGGATAATAGACACTTCTTAAACCTTCTAACTTGCCGTTCTTATATTTTTCAAGTGTCATCAATACTTTCGAAGCTTTGTGATAATATTTCCATTCGCCTTCACGAGCCTTTCCTACTTCTTTTCCTTCACTTACTATGTTTTTATTCTGGTCATAAAAAATAGTATACGAACTTCCGTCATTTGCTGTAAAATCACGAGTTGCAATAACATCTCCTTTTTTAGTATCATCAAAAAATTTAAAAATGCCTGTTTCTTTTCCGTGATTAAAAGTTCCTTCATAACGAGGACGTTTAGAAACTTCGTATGTTCCTTTCCAAACACCGTCTTTTTTTCCGTTCGCGTCTGTTTTATTAAAGTCCTGCGCTGATACTAAAACAGCATTTAAGAAAAGTAATGCAATTATTATTTTTTTATAAATCATTGTATTTTATTTTAAACTTTAACGAAATTCACTTTAATAAAGTATGTTTCAAAAATAAAAAAATCCCGACGAATCGAGATTTTTTTTATAAATAACTTATTATTTTTTATTCTGTTTTTTTGCAGCTTCCTGTTGCTCCATCACTTCCTGAAGACGTTGCTGAAATTTACTTTGCTTTTTAGGCTCTTTTAATTTGTTCTCCTGAATCTGAGCGTGAATTTTATCTGTATCAACAATATAGTTTTTAATGACAAACATAATTCCGATTGTAATTAAGTTCGAAATAAAGTTATACAAACTCAAACCAGCACCGTAACTATTGAAGAAAATTAACATCATCAATGGTGAAACATAAATCATGATTTTCATCATTTTAGCCATATCCGGCATACCTTCTTGCTGAGGCGCTGCCATTTGCTGATCTCCAGAAGTCATTTTCATATAGAAGAAAATCGCAATTGCTGCCAAAATTGGAAACAAACTGATATGATCTCCGTATAAAGGAATGTGGAATGGTAGTTTTACAACAGCATCAAATGATGATAAATCGTCTGCCCAAAGGAAACTTTTTTGTCTTAACTCAAAAGCCGACGGGAAGAACTGGAATGATGCATACATAAACGGAAGCTGAATCAATGCCGGGATACATCCAGCCATTGGGTTTACCCCAGCTTTGTTGTACAACTTCATTGTTTCCTGTTGTTTCTTCATTGGGTCTTTTTTGAATTTTTCTCCCAATTCTGTAATCTCCGGACGTAAAACTTTCATTTTAGCCTGAGACAGGAAAGACTTATAAGTAATTGGCGACATCGCAATTTTGATGATAATCGTAAAGATGATAATCGCAATTCCGTAAGGAATAAATGAAGCTAAAAATCCGAACAAAGGAATAAAGATCCATTTGTTGATCCATCCGAAAATTCCCCATCCTAATGGAATGATTTTTTCGAAATTTTTATCGTATGATTTTAAAACTTTGTAATCAGCTGGTCCAAAATACCAACTCATTTTATAATCCACTTCTCCGTTAGTAAACGCTAAAGGAACGTTTGCTTTGAATTGTTTTGTAAAAATCGTATCAATTTTTTCATCCTTTACTAAGTTCTCAGAAACCAAATGCGCTTTCTCAAAAGAAGTATTTGTTTGTAGAATTGTAGTAAAAAAGTGTTGTTTAAATGCCACGTAATCTACTTTTTCAGGAGTTTCTTCTTTTAGAGAACCCTGACCTACATAACTTTCTTTTCCATCCTGATAGCTGTAATAAATTTCAGCATAACGGTTTTCATAAGAGATACTTTTTTCGTTTCTAAAAGTTCTTAAATTCCACTGTAAATCTAATGGCTTAGAAGAATTTAAAACTTTATTCAATCCTTGAGAACGAATATCAAAACCTACTAAATATTCATTAGATTTTAATACATATTTATATTCTAAAAATTCGTTAGCACCCGCTTTCAAACGCATAGTCAATATTTGATCTGTACCGCTTTTAGTCAGTGTTGGCTCAAAATATAAATCTTTAGAGTTTAAAGTTCTGTTATCAGTTGTTTGTAACTGGATATTTAAATTAGAATTATTGTCTTTGATTAATTCTACTAATTGTCCTGAATTTTTCTCAAACCTTTTGAATTCTTTCAAGGTTGCTTCAACGATGTAACCACCTTTGTTCGCAATTTTTAGTTTTATCTTATCGTTTTCGATAGTTGTAAAACCTTCTTTTGCAGAAGGAAGTGTAGCTGAATAAGCAAAACCACCTAACGTTTTTTGCAATTGTGCTAACTGAACTGTATCTCCGGGAGTCGTAGCAACAACCGGTACAACAGCAGTTTTAGTTTTATCGGCTTTAGCTTGTGCTTCTTGTTTGGCAACTAATTCTTTCTTGGCTTTTTCAGCAGCAATTTCCTTATCAGAAGGTTGGTTTTGGTACATAATCCAAACCAAAATTCCAAATATCAATACAAAACCAATGATTGAATTAAGATCAAATTTTTTTTCTTCCATTATAATTTAAAAAAGGTTATTCGTTACAGCGTATTAGTAATGAGTTGACCTCAAAAGTTACACTCTTTAGAATATTAATTATTATTTTTTATGCGCATTTACCGCAGCAGCCACAAAATTTACAAAAATTGGATGTGGGTTTGCAACAGTACTTTTGTATTCAGGATGGTATTGTACGCCAATGAAAAACGGATGATTTTCAAGTTCTACAATTTCTACCAAACCTGTATCCGGATTCACTCCTGAAGCAATTAATCCTGCTTTTTGCAATTCATCCTTATATTTATTATTATATTCATAACGGTGACGGTGACGTTCTGAAATAGTCTTTTGTCCGTATATTTTATGTGCTAAAGTATTTGGTTTAATATCACATTTCCAGGCTCCAAGACGCATTGTTCCGCCTTTGTCTGTAATTGTTTTTTGCTCTTCCATTAAATTCACCACCGGATGTTTGGTTTTTTCATTCATCTCAGTAGAATTGGCATCAGCATAACCTAAAATATTTCTTGAATATTCGATAACTGACATTTGCATTCCCAAACAAATTCCGAAAAACGGAATATTATTTTCACGTGCAAAACGAACTGCTTCGATTTTTCCTTCAATACCTCTTTCTCCAAAACCAGGTGCTACTAAAACTCCGTCAAGTGGTCCTAATTTCTCTTCAACATTATCACTGTTAATGTGTTCTGAATGTATAGAAATTACGTTTACTTTGGTTTCATTTGAAGCTCCAGCATGAATAAACGCCTCTAAAATAGATTTGTAACAATCCTGCATTTCTACATATTTTCCAATCAAACCGATATTAACAGTATGTTTTGGATTTTTTAATCTGCGTAAAAAAGTATTCCAGTTTTTTAAATCCGGAGCGGCTTTTTTAGGTAAATCTAATTTCTTTAAAGCCACAACATCTAATCCTTCTTCAAGCATTAAATTTGGAACTTCATATATTGTTGAAGCGTCAATAGACTGAATTACAGCTTCTCTTTTTACGTTGCAAAACAACGCTAATTTATTACGTAATTCATCAGAAAGTTCATGCTCTGTTCTGCAAACCAGGATATCCGCTTTGATTCCGCTTTCCATCAATGTTTTTACAGAGTGTTGCGTAGGTTTTGTTTTCAACTCACCTGCAGCAGCTAAATAAGGAACTAAAGTTAAATGAATAACGATTCCGTTATTTTCTCCTAATTCCCAAACCAACTGACGAACAGACTCTATATAAGGTAATGATTCAATATCACCTACAGTTCCGCCAATTTCAGTAATTACAATATCATAATCGCCGGATTTACCCAACAATTGCATTCTGTCTTTGATTTCGTTTGTAATATGAGGCACAACCTGAACCGTTTTTCCTAAAAATTCTCCTCTTCTTTCTTTTTCAATAACCGAAAGATATACTCTTCCTGTAGTAACGTTATTTGCCTGAGAAGTAGGAACATTCAGGAAACGCTCGTAGTGACCTAAATCTAAATCTGTTTCTGCACCATCATCTGTTACATAACATTCTCCATGTTCGTATGGATTCAAAGTACCCGGATCCACATTAATATATGGATCGAATTTTTGAATAGTTGTACGATATCCTCTTCCTTGTAACAATTTTGCTAAAGATGCCGCGATAATCCCTTTTCCTAATGAAGAAGTCACACCGCCTGTAACAAAAATATATTTTGTTTGATTCATTCTGTTGTTGTTTGTATGTAGTTGTGTAAAAAACTTGGCAAAAGTACAAATTTAATTAGATAATTTGCCAATTAGAGAATGAGATAATTTGCAAAATTTTAATTAGAACGATTAGATGATTTCGTAATCGATAATTTTAACTTTTAATTGGATGTTTTTTTGAATATTACCCTGTTAATTTTAAGTTTTCAGATTACGACAAGATTATAAAATGAAAAAACAAATAATACAGCACTCAATAAAATATCACAAATTATTATTCTTTTAAAAGTAGAAATGCGTACTATCTTATTGATAAATAAGCGTATAAATAATTGAATTAGAAAAAACAAAAAAATCTTTATACTGTACGGATTATAAACAATTGCCTCACTAAAGTTTAATCTTAAAATTTGAGCAAAAGCCCTTGTTAAACCACGGCTTTTACAATAGGCTAAAGGCATTCCTTCGCAAGTCGAGCGGAAACCAAAGTTTAAAAATGGCATTATAAAGCAATAAAAAAAGATAAACATGATGATTACAATAAAAATCGTGTTTATCTTTTTATAAGAATCAATTTCGTAAGAAGATTTTATTTCCACAAAAGAGATTTATTATTTTGTTTCTTCTACTTTTATAGTATCAGTTGCTATTTCTACATCATTTAGTGAATCTTGTATTTTTACAGACTCTATAGTTGCAGAATCTATGGCATTAGTAATTTCATCTTTATGAGACATTACAGCAGATCCTATAGAACCTACTACAACTAGCACCCATATAACAACAAAAACTGTTGCTGCACAGCCTAAAATCAAACCTGCTAATGGCATTGTAGTTGAAGCTTGTTCTCTTTTTGCCTGAGACAGACCAATTGCTCCAAAAACTATGGCAAGTACTCCAAAAATTACGGCAATAAAACCAAAGCAAGGAATAAATGCTGCAATAAGACCTACGATTCCCAGCACTAAGGCCGCAATACCCATGCCCTGACCTGCATTTGACGGTTGTTTATAATCTTCCATATAGTGTTTTATGTTAATTGTTACAAAAATAGAAAAACACTTATGTGAACAACGAACAATACTTCAAAGTTATTAACAAATAAATTAAAAAGGGATTTCTTATTATTTTTAACAATCATAGCCTTTTTTACTAATCCCAAAATGACAAGGCTCCAGTAATAAGACCATAAACTAATACGAGAATTATTGAGAACAACAGTGCAACGATTCCCAAAATAAAACTTATTTTAGCTAGCAAAGTTGGACAATTTGCATTTGTTGCCCTAAATAAACCAACTGCTGCAAAAATTACGGTTAGAAGTGAAGTAACTAGCGCCACCACATTTATACAAGGAATGAAAGCTACTATAATAGAAATTATTCCTAAAACTAAAGCTGCAATACTAAAATTTTCACCTGAGTTTGAGGTTTTAAAACTGTTTTCCATTTAGTTCTTCATGTTAATTTTTACAAAAATTGAAAAACACTCAGGGGAGCAATAGAGAATACTTGAAAGTTACTAACAAAAAAATCAAAAGGGATTTCCTGTTTAAAAGATCGGAACATTAGGTATAAAAACTGACTATAAAACTGGCTATGAAGAATTTTTTGGCATAAAAAAATATTATAATTTTAAAACATCGACTTGTACACATTTACAAATTCAGTCTTGAATTCTGTGGTGTCAATTTGTTTTTAAAAATTATACTATTTTTTATGTATTCAAATATTATAATTTCAAAATATTGACTTGTACACATTCGCAAATTCAGTCTTGAATTCTGTGGTATCAATTAGTTTTTAAAAATTGTAATATTTTTACATATCAAACTTAAATAAAAAAATCGAAATAGCAAAAGATTTTTCTTACTATTTTATTTTAAAGGCTTGGGATACTGTTTTTTAATATTCCGAATCAGTTCCTCAAGACCATTCAATTTTAACTCGTAGACAAGCGCCAGTTGTTGCCCCAACTCACCGTTAGGAAAGCCTTTATTATGATACCAAACGACATAATACTCCGGTAAATCGATTAAAAATCGTCCTTCGTATTTCCCGAAAGGCATTTTGGTATGGGCTAATTTTATGAGAAGTTTTTTGTCTGGTTCCATATTTTTAAGAAGAAAGAAGCAAGAAAATAGAATATAGATTTATTCTTTTCTTGCTTCTTGTTGTGATGCAAAGCTATTCTAATTTTTTATTTTTTTTGCCACAGATTAAAGGATTTTAATGATTTTCTCCATGACCCGAGCGATGATAAAAAAATCGCCACGAATTCACTAATTAGTTTTAAATATAATTCGTGAATTCGTGGCGAATATTTTAAAAAGGCTTAAAAGGCTTAGAATCTTAGAACCTCAGCAACTCAGAATCTTAATAGTGCCATCTCACGAAAGCTTCCATCGCTGCGTACGTTGCCAAACCTAATTCCTGGTACAAAGCAGCAGTTTCTGCATTTCTGTCTTCGGCTCTTTGCCAGAATTCGCGGGCATCAGTTCCCTGAAAAACAACACCATCTTTTTGCGATTGGTGTTTAAAGATTCCGTGACGTTTTGCCAAAACCTGATCCGGGCTCATTGGTACAGCCATTTCAACTTCGTCAATTCCCCATTCCTGCCAAGCTCCACGGTACAACCATAACCAGCAATCATCCATGAACGATTTTGGTTTAAGTGCTTTTACCGCTTCAAAAATAGCATCCAGACAAACTTTATGCGTTCCGTGTGGATCTGCTAAATCTCCCGCAGCATATATTTGGTGTGGTTTAATTTTTTCGATTAAATCCATTGTCAACTGAATATCCTCTTGTCCGATTGGTTTTTTCTCGATTGTTCCGGTTTCATAGAAAGGCAATTCCATAAAATGAATCTGATCATCTGTTAAACCAACAAAATGACTTGTTGCTCTCGCCTCACCTTTTCTGATTAATCCTTTGATGTAACGAACTTCCGGAATATCTATTTCACTGTTCTTTTTATTCTCAAGGAAAGTTTGGGCTTTTTTGTAAATGTCATCTGCTTCAGGACTTTTTATCCCGAATTTTTCATTGTAATCAATTACGAATCTTGCAAAACGCAACGCTTCATCATCCGCTACAGCGATATTTCCCGAAGTTTGATACGCAACGTGCACTTCATGTCCCTGATCTTGCAAACGCATAAAAGTTCCTCCCATACTAATGATATCATCATCAGGATGCGGACTAAAAATCAAGACACGTTTTTTGGCCGGTTCTGCTCTTTCAGGACGGTTAGAATCGTCTGCATTTGGTTTTCCGCCTGGCCAGCCTGTAATTGTATTTTGTAATTTATTAAAAATCTTAATATTGATGTCGTATGCAGGACCAGAATCAGCCAATAAATCGCTCATTCCGTGTTCGATATAATCAGCATCGGTTAGCATCAAAATTGGTTTTTTAAGCTGAAGTGCCAATCCTAAAACTGCTTTACGAGTCAGTTTATCTGTCCATTCTACTTTTTCTACCAACCAAGGTTTATTGATTCTGGTAAGTTTTGAAGAAGCTTCTTTATCTAAAATAAAAACGGCATTGTTGTGCTCCTGCAAAAATGAAGCGGGTACTCTATTCGTAACTTCATCTTCTACAGATCTTTTTACCACATTTGCTTTTCCTTCCCCCCAGGCCAATAAGATCACTCTTTTAGCTTCCATGATTTTTTTAACTCCAAGAGTAATAGCAGTTCTTGGTGTATGGCTCAAACCAAAGAAATCTTTACTTGCAGCTACTCTTGTAATATGATCTAAAGCGACCAAACGGGTTTTAGAGTTTTGTAACGAACCTGATTCATTAAAACCTATATGTCCGTTACCACCAATTCCCAGAATCTGAAGATCAATTCCGCCAAGAGCTTCAATTTTAGCTTCGTATTCGTGGCAATAATCTGCGATTTGTTCTTTTGTTAAAAGTCCGTCCGGAACATGAGCGTTTTCAGGTAAAATATCAACGTGATCAAACAGTAATTCTTTCATAAAACGAACGTAACTGTTGATTGAGTTTGGTTCCATCGGATAATATTCATCCAAGTTAAAACTGATTACGTTTTTAAAACTCAAACCTTCCTCTTTATGCAAGCGAACCAATTCAGCGTACAATCCTTTAGGAGAAGATCCTGTTGCAAGTCCTAAAATGCAAGGCTTATTTTCTTTTTGTTTGGATTGAATTAAAGCTGCAATTTCCTGCGCTACCGCTTTTGATGCTTCGCCTGAATTTTCGAAAACAATTGTATTGATGTTTTCAAATCGTTTCTCGAATCCTGTCGCTTTGTCTGTTTTACTTTTTAACATGATATAGTTTTTTTTTAATTCCTCTCGTTACATTTTCCAACTTCGATATTTATGTCCTTTTATAGCGTAAAAAAGGATCATTAAATAAGATGGCAACAACATTAAATAAGCAATCTGATTTCCGCTTTTCGAAATTTCAACGGTTCCGTTTGCGATATTTGATGCGTTTATATTTTCTGTGATCAATCCGTATAACAAAGGAAAAATTGCTCCTCCTATAATACCCATGATCAAAATTGCACTTCCAATTTTAGTATAGCCTCCTAAATCTTCCAGCGCCATTGGCCAGATTGCAGGCCAGCACAACGCATTTGCCAGACCCAGTAATGCTACTAAAAGTATCACCACCGGTAAATTTGGAATCCCGGGCAACTGAAACATTATTTTTGGCGAAATAAAAACGATTGCCAAAACTAAAATTACGCCTAAAACTCCGGATGCCTTTAGCGCCGTAACTTGCGAAAGATATTTAGGTATTAATGTGATTCCTAAAATATACCCCACAACCATTGCCGACATTGTGAAAGAAGTTAACTTTAAATAAAAATTTCCTTCTTTTCCGTACACTCCTAATTCTTTTCCGAAACCTCCTATAGAATCTCCGGCTAAAACTTCGGCAGACAAATAGAGCATTAACGTGATTACTCCTAAAACCAATTGAGGGCGTTTGAACGCATTTCTCATTTGTTTAAAAATACTCAAATGTGTCACATTTCCTTCTTCATCCAAATCAATTTCAGGAAGCGGCGATAACTTCACTAAAAGTGCCAAAACCATTATAATCAATCCCATATAAAGGTAAGGTCTTTGTAATTGCAATGCAAGAGAATTTAGAGCATTTGATTTTGAAACCGAATCCAACAATGCTATTTTATCTGCTGTAAACTCCTGCATATTAGACAAAACCAAAGCTGTTAATATCAGCGGAGCTACGAATCCTGCCATTTTATTTGCAATTCCCAAAACACTAATTCTCGCGGCTGCACTTTCTCTTGGACCAATAACGACCACGTACGGATTTGATGCTGTCTGCAAAATAGCCAAACCGGTTCCCATTACAAATAATGCAATTAAAAACAATACAAAAGTTCGGCTTTCGGCAGCGGGATAAAACATAAATGCGCCCGCAGCAATAATCAATAATCCTAACGAAATACCATTTTTATACCCTACTTTTTCGATTACCCATGATGACGGAATTGCCATTACAAAATAAGCGATGTAAAAAGCAAAAGTTACAAAATAGGCCTGAGAAGAGGTTAACTCACAAGCCAATTGAAAAAATGGTATTAACGGACCGTTGAGCCAGGTAACAAAACCGAGAATAAAAAATAAAGCGGTTAAAATGACCATTGGAATAATAGTACTCCGTTTTTCTATTTGTAATACACTTTCAATGTTTGACATATTTTTTTGGTTGATTATTAATAGATTAGTTCTTATTTCTACCTAAAATACCATCAACACTTTTGCAAATATATCGCAATTAAACACAGTTTGTTGCATTTTTTTTGCAAATTTAAAGCAAAAGTACTCCAATAAGTTGTACTTACTGGTAAATTAGATATCAATTTTTTGTTAATTTTTTCTAGGCTTGCCAGTCCAAAACAGGATAATGTTGCTTTAGATATGCTTTGACATCGGCGATATCTTCTTTGGCGGTTAAATCCGGAACGTGCTCTGAAAACGGAATTCCCAAAGTGGTATTTGGATGTTCTTTTACCGAATTTAAAAGTACGGTTGGCAGTTCTTTTTCATCTCTTTCGGGATGAACGGGACAATTTTTAAGATGAGTATATAAAGTACTTCCGTTGAATTTAAAAGCATTCATACTCACTCTTATTTTTCCTTCAACATCTTTATAATCGGCTAAAACATCGGCAGAAGGTTTTTCAAGAATGTCTAATAATTGATTGTTCTGATCTAATTTAGCAATGGCGAAACGCGAAATCCTTTCAGACGGAAATTCTAATGCATCACGATCGTAAGCGATAAAAGCATTAGGACTGGTTGTTTCTCTAAGTGTTAATAAGGCTTTCGCCGAATATAAATTGTCACTATTACAAACCGAATATTGTTGCGTATTTAATTCCGGGAATTGTTCAACCGCCTGAAACAAAGCATCGGCCGTGCCAAAAGGTTTTACTCTTCCTTCGGGAATATATTGTACGGCAAAGGAAATGTTGAGTCCGTGAAAATCATTATTTAGATTTTGGCTTCCGTAAAATTCCTTAAACAACTCCCCTTGTTCTCCTATAATAATGTAGATATTTTTATATCCCGCTTTTTTCGCATTCAATAAAAGATAATCCAATAGAGGTCTTCCGCTTGCGCCAACGCCAATTAAACCTTTACTTCTTTCGTTTGCCTGAGCGATTTCTTCTGCTGATAAATTATCGAGAACGGCTTCTTTTTTCATTCGGGATGATGCTCCACCTGCCAGAATAACTAAATTGTTGTGCATATTTATTTTTTAAATTTCAATATTTTCTATAATTCTCACACCCGGATCTACAGCAACCGCATAAGCTTCCTCTGCACCGGCTTTTAAAATAGCCTCGATAACGGCAGCTTCTTTTTCAGGATTTGCAATTACAACAATGCTTCCGCCACCGCCGGAGCCTACAATTTTAGCTCCATACGCTCCTGCACGCAAAGCTGCATTGATCATATCGTCGATTCTTGGTACTGTAATTTTCAATAAATCACGCAAAACTTCGTGATGCTGATTCATTAATGCACCAATTTTTTTGAGATCTAAAACAGGATTTTCGAATTCTTTTAAAGCTTCTTTGGTATAATGGAAATTTTTTAGCGCGGCCTCGAAAAACGGAATCAATCGATCCGGTAAACAATTTCTGTAGCGATCTATATCTTCTATTTCAGAAGTATTCAAATCAAAATCCGGAAAGTTTTGTTTTACAATGCCAATAGACATTAAAGCATTTCCTTTTATTTCGCCAATCAATCCAATTGTTTCTTTGGGAACACCAGAAACTCCTGTTATTAAACCTTTCAAATCTGATCTGATTACTTTAAACGAGAAAGGTTCTTTTGTATTAATGTACACCACATTCCCTACCCCAATGCTAAAATGATCCATCATTCCGCCTGGTTCTCCGTGTTCTAAAACTTCAGATTCATATCCAGCTTTGGCTATAAATTCAGGAGTAACTTCGTGATCAACTCCAAAAGCATCAATCAAAAACCGAATCCAGGCCATCAATAAAGCCGATGAACTCGATGTTCCTGAATTTATAGGAATATCTCCTGTAATGGTAATGGTATAACCTACATTGGGCACACAACCGTATCGCCGCAAGACGCGTAACGAAGAGGCAAAATAATCGCGAGGTTCTAATGTATCGAAAGTAGCATCGATATCAATGACCCTGATTTCGCCAATATCGATCATGTTCAGCACAAACGTATTGGTGTTATTTTGTTCAGCGGTTAGTTTTATATTTCGATCGATTGCGCAGGCTATAACCGGCAATCCTAAATAATCCTGATGATCTCCAAAGAGGCACGTTCGGCCGGGAGCTAATGAAGTAATTTTTTTCACTTATAAATTTTATAATAAAACATTGCAATACAAATAATTACAACATTAATAGGTTAAGAATTTACGCTGTTTTTTTGGTTTTGATTCTACGAAACTATAGATTATATTTTTATAAAACAAGAAAAAAACTAAAAATGTGCTCGAACACACTAAATTAATGTTCTCGAGCACACTTATTAATTCAAACAATATTTTTTCAAATAATTAAAGCAAAGTTTCTATATTTGCTTATATGGATAAAAAGTACACTATTAAGGATATAGCAAAAATGGCAGGAGTTTCTAAAGGAACTGTAGATCGTGTTTTGCATAACAGAGGAAAAGTTTCTCCTACGGCGCTGGATAAAATTAATGAAGTCTTGAACGTCATTAATTATGAGCCTAACTTAATTGCCCGTAATTTAAAAAACACCAAGGTTTATCGTATTTGCGTTTTGCTTCCGGATCCGGAAATAGATCCGTATTGGTTGCCGTGCGTAAACGGAATTCAGGAAGCCAAAACTGAGTTTAAAGCGTATGGTGTAGTTATAGAAACGCATTACTTTAATCCTGAAAGTAAAAAATCGTTTTTAAATGCACACGAAACGATTCTTAAACAATCCCCAGACGCTGTTTTAATTGCTCCTTTATTTCATAAGGAAACGCTTGAAATCGTAAAACAATACGATGAACTCGAAATAATAGTAAATACTTTTAATAACCAAATTGAAAGCGAATCTATTAAGAGTTTTGTGGGGCAGGATTTGCATAAAAGTGGTCGTGTTGCCGCCAGTTTAATGAACCTAATTTTAACTGAGGGGCAAATTGCGATTGTTCATATAGATGAAAGCGTAAAAAATGCGGTTCACATGCAGGAAAAAGAAAAGGGTTTTAGAAATTATTTCGACGAGAAGAAAATTGCCGATTTTTCTTTAACTACTTTAAAATTAAAACATCCTAATGTCGAAAGTAAATTTTCGGCCTTTTTGGAAGAAAATCCAAACCTGAAGGGAATTTTTATCACCACTTCTAAAGCGTATCAGATTGCTTCGATTTTAGCTCCTTTACAAAATAAAAAAATTGCCATTATTGGTTACGATTTGGTCGAGAAGAATGTCAATTTCCTGAATCAGGGATTGGTGCATTTTTTAATTCATCAAAATCAAAAAAGACAAGCTTATTTAGGCGTTAGTACTTTGGTAGAGCATTTTTTATTTCGCAAAGATATCCCGGAAACTATATTGTTGCCTATTGATATTATTAATGTAGAGAATGCTTCGTTTTACGTATCTTAAATAGCCACGAAGACACAAAAACACAAAGTTTTTTTTTTATAGTTTCTCATTTTTTGTCATTTCGACCGAAGGGAGAAATCACACGAGAAATTCAGCATAGAATATTGCTAAACTTTGTCGATTTACTTGTGTGATTTCTCCCTTCGGTCGAAATGACAAAAAATGACAAACTAACTTTAAAAATAAAGCGTTTTAACTTGGTGCCTTTGCGCCTTAGTGGCTAAAAACAAACTTTCCAAATGAAGAAGCGATATGAAAATTAGGCGTTTCGGTATTTGGGTTTACCCACGAAATCCAGGTGGGTTCGTATTGCAGATTTTCGACCAAAGAGAATTTTGCCCTGAAAATTCCGGCTTCAATTGTATTGTTCTGAATTAAATTTAAATCTCTTAGGGATTGAATACTAATGCTGCCTTCAACAATAAATGAAATTTCATCCTTTGCCGTTTTTACTTCTATATCCTTTTTAGGCCATTTCCAGTTAAAATCAAAATTCTTTTCAGGAAGCGCTTTAAAATCCATTATTCTTCCTGATGTATCTATTTCAAGGCAATAATAAGGATTTAAGGATTCATTGGTTCTAAAAAACAATTCTACCCTGTCTGAATTTCCTATACTCATGAAACTATCGTCTTTTTTATCGATATAAATATCAGTATCAAAAACCCTAAAATTAAAATAGAAATTTTCGAGATCATGAACTGCCCTAAATTCAATTTTCGAAAACGAATCATTTTTCCATGGAGAACAAAAATCAGTTAAACAATTTGCTTTTTCCCATAATGAAGAAGTCAAAATAGCTTCATCATTTTTTTGTTTTTTATCGATTAAAACTACCTGATATTCTTTTAAAATTTCGTGCATATTTTTTGGAAAAATTTATTTAATGAAAACAAAATCCTAACGCATTTTAATCATTTCAAAGGACAGAAAATCGCCTTAAAAAATCTTCTTATAAAAACGCTAATATAAGTCAAACTTTTATTTAAAACCTAATTACTGTTTTTTATTGCTTTTTTATTTAAAAAGTAAAAAATAAGAAAAAACGGATCAAATTAAAACCTTTAAAAGTTTGATTTATTATTAAACAAATTAATTGATGATTGCGATATTCTTAGAAATACAAACAACTTGTTTTTATTCCTTAAAAATAAAATATCATAGTTGCGAATACGCCTAAAATAAAGCGATGTGCTTTTTGTGCTTTTTTTTAGAATAATCGCATCATTTTATATTAAAAAAAACGTATCGCACAATTTTATGTGCTCGAGAACACTTTTTTTGTGTGTTCGAGCACATTTTTTGTGTTTTTTCTTGGTTAATAAAAATATAATCTATAGTTTCGTCGAAGAATAAAAAAATAATATGGCTTTTTTTACCTTTTTTCACCGCTTTTAAGGCCTTTTTTATTACACCAAAAAAGCGAAAAAATGAGTGATGAAATTTTAAAAAAATCGAAAAAAATAACTAAACAAAAACACATTCATTAACCAAAACCAAACAAAGAGTATGAAAAAAGTATTCTCAAAAAAACCTGGAAACTTAAGGTTGCATACTGTACTTGAAAAAAGTTTAAAAGCAACATTACTTTCGTTGTTGTCTTTAAGTTTTCAAGTTACCAATGCAGCACCTTCAAAAGAAATTCCGGTAAACAAAACCAATTTACTGGCATTTCAAAAAATAACGAAGGGTAAGGTTGTCGATGAAAAAGGAATTCCGATTCCTGGAGTAAATGTGATCATAAAAGGAACATCAAAAGGAGTGCAAACGGATATGGATGGAAGTTTTGCCATTGATGTACCCAATGCCAATACGATTTTAGTTTTTTCCTTTTTAGGAATGCAGGATCAGGAAGTTGCGGCAGGAAACGGTTCTGTTAATGTAACAATGAAAGAAGCCGGTGAGCAAATGGACGAGGTGGTAGTGGTAGGATATGCTAAGGTTAAAAAAGAGAGTTTAACCGGATCGCTGCAAACTTTAGACAATAAAAAAATTGTAGATGTAACGACTCCTTCTGTAGAAAATATGCTGGCAGGAAAAGCTACGGGAGTGTATGTAAATACTGGTGGCGGACAGCCGGGAGCAGTAGGAAAAATAATCATTCGAGGCAGAACAACCGTTAACGGAAGTACAGATCCTTTATGGGTAATTGACGGAGTTATTGTGGGGAATAGTTCGGCAAACATGAATCCATCTGATATCGAAACGTTAACGGTTCTTAAAGATGCCGCGTCTACAGCAGTTTACGGTTCACAGGGCGCCAATGGTGTTATTGTGGTTACTACAAAAAGCGGTAAAGCGGGTAAATCTAAAATTAGTTTTTCTGCTAAAACAGCTTTAACTACTATCAATAATGGAAATTTTAAAATCATGAACGGATCGCAATTGTATGATTTGTACGATTCGTTTGCCAACAAACAAGATTTTGAAAATGTTTGGTGGTGGAAACCGGAATTGAGAAACCAAAATTTTGACTGGTGGAATAATGGTACACAAACCGGACTTGCAGAGGATTACAATCTATCCATAAGTGGTGGTGGAGATAATTTTAAAAGCTACGTTTCTATTGGTCTTTATGACGAAACGGGTGCTATAAGAGGCTATGAGTACAAAAAATACAATGGTTTGATGAAATTTGAGTACAAACCAAATAGTTGGTTTACGCTGAGACCACAGGTAAATTTAACCAGAGAAACAACAGATGACCAACAACATTCTGTGGGTGCACTTTACGGAAACATGCCTTGGGATAGTCCGTATCTGGAAGATGGATCTTTGGCAGGAAACGCGCCAAACCCAACCTGGGTAAATACAACCGGATCTAACTATTTATATGATTTACAATGGAATTATGGTGAATCTGAATCTTATACGGTTAGGGCAAATCTTGATTTTGATATTAAATTTAACAGCTGGCTAACATATTCTTCTGTAAACAATTACATTTTTGGTAATTATAATTCAACTTATTATTCAGATCCAAGATCTTCTGCGGGAGAAGCGGTAAAAGGCCGAATCGAAGATTACTTTTCTACTTATAACAGAATCTACACGAACCAATTATTAAAATTCAATAAATCATTCGGGAAACATGACTTTAATGCTCTTGCAGGTTATGAATGGAACGAATACAACTCTAAAACAAGTACTGGCGTAGCAACAGGAATCCCTCCAGGAATTATAGTTACAGATGCTGCTGCGGTGCCTGAAAAAGTGGGTGGTAACAGATCGCAATGGGCTGTGCAGTCTTTGTTATCGAATGTGAATTATTCGTATGACAATCGTTATTTAGCACAAGTCTCTTTTCGTCGTGACGGGGCTTCTAACTTTGGAGCAAATGCACAATATGGTAACTTTTTCTCTGTAAGCGGTGGTTGGAATATTCATAACGAAGCCTTTTTTCATGCCGATTATATCAATAACTTAAAGCTAAGAGCAAGTTATGGTTCGGTAGGAAATCGTCCTAACAGTTTGTACCCTCACCTTCCTTTGTATTCTTTCTCTCAAAGTTATAATGAAAATCCCGGAGCATTGGTTTCGCAATTGGCCAATCCGGATTTAAGCTGGGAAAAAACATATACTGGCGGCGTAGGTGTCGATGTTAGTTTCTTTAACCGAGTAAATATTACATTGGATTATTATAATAAAAATACTTCAGATTTATTATACAGAGTACCATTGCCTGGAGTAATTGGTGTTACAAGTATCTGGAGAAACGTAGGAGCTGTAAATAATAGAGGTTTTGAAGCATCTTTGAATGTTGATATCATTAAAAATGAAAATTTACACTGGTCTGTAGATGCTAACATTGGTACTAATAAAAATAAAGTAACGAGTCTTTACGGAAGCAAGCAGGAAATTATTGTTGGAGATGGTAGTGGTATTGCAGGATCTGCATCAAAATTATTAACTCCCGGAAAAGATGTTGATAGCTGGTATTTAACAGAATGGGCTGGTGTTGATCCTGAAAACGGAAAACCACAATGGTTTACGACAAATGCTGCAGGAGAACGTGTAAAAACTTCTAACTATGGTGATGCTTCTAAACACCAAAAAGTAATTGGTGCTTATACTCCGGACTTTTTTGGAGGATTTTCTACCAGTGTAAATTACAAGAACTTTGATTTTGCTGCCATTTTTAGTTATTCTGTAGGAGGTGAAATTTACAATTATGCAAGAGCAGAATTCGATTCTGATGGTGCGTATACCGATAGAAACCAAATGAACCTTCATAGTGGATGGAGCCGTTGGGAAAAACCGGGCGATATTGCAACGCATCCGCAAGCACTTTACAATAATCCCAGTAACTCTAACAAAGCATCATCACGTTTCCTGGAAACCGGAACTTACTTAAAAATGAGAAGCATCACTTTAGGTTATAATGTACCTATCGAACGTTTGCATATCGCAAATTTAAGATTGTATATCGCCGGTGAAAACTTATTTACGATTACTCATTATTCCGGAGTTGATCCTGAAATCCCTCCAACAAATGGCGCTATTACTGGTGTTGCGACACAGGTATATCCTCAAACGCGCAAAATTGTATTAGGACTTAACTTAACTCTTTAAAAACAAAATCATGAAAAAGATATTTATATTATGTATGGCAATTAGTTTCCTGTCCTCATGTGATTTAGACAGAGAGCCATTTGATTCCTATACAAAAGACAAAATTGAACAAGATAAAGAAGCTTCGATCGAAGTTTTACTAAACGGATGTTACGCACAATTAAAAGGATGGTCTGATGTTATGCACAGGGTTGGAGAATATCCGGGTGACAATATCATGATTAGAGGTACCTCTACAGATGCTTTTTATTCTTTTATCTCCTATCAGCATATTCCGGACAATGGTCGTTTATCTGTTTTTTGGAACAATAGTTACAAAATTATTTCGCAATCAAGTGATTTAATGAAAATGATTGCCGAGGGAGAAAGCGCCGCTATGGATCAGCAATTAGGTGAAGCTTACTATTTAAGAGGTATGATTTATTTTTATTTGTGTCGTACTTACGGAAGACCTTATTCGCAATCACCAGAAACTAATTTAGGAGTGCCAATCGTAAATGGTTTACCGGCAGATTTAAATAATCTTAACCTTCCGGACAGGTCAACAGTAAAAGATACTTATGCACAAGCCATCAGCGATTTGAAAAAAGCTGAAGCTTTAATGACAACTGAAAGAAAAGCAGCTTATGCAACAAAAGAAGCTGCTCAGGCAATGCTTTCAAGAGTTTATTTGTATATGAGCGGAACGTATGAAACACCTAATCAGGAATATGCAACGCTTTCGATAGACTACGCAAATAAAGTAATTGCGAGCGGAAGATATCATTTATTAAGCAGAGACAGCTTCATGAAATTTAATACCTACGCCCCAGATTCTGATGAGCAAACCGAAACGATTTTTGCTGTAAAACAAGTGGCATCAGAATTTTCAGGTTACGATCATTTTTATGGAATTGGCGGAATGTATGCCAATATTCAGGGACAAGGCTGGGGCGAAATGTATGCCAGTGCCAAATATCTTGATTTGCTAAGAAAATCAGGTTTAAAGAAAGACGCTCGTTGGGCTTTTATCGATCCTCAATATACCACAGACGATGCAGGAAATAAAACCGAAGCTTTCCGCTTTATCTATGATGTTTACAATACTGGTGGTACTCAAACGGGTTACAACTATATTCAACAGCCTATAAAACGTAATCCTGACAACTCATTTTATATCACAATAGGAACTACAAATTATAATCTGACTGTTGTAAATGCAGCCGAAAATCAATATTCGATTGTATATGAAGGTAAAACGTATACAGGCGAAAAAGATTATATGATGTTGCTGAACCGTGTTTATCCAATGTATTATATCACGAAATGTTCTCTTCAGAATAATGATTCGCACCTGCACTCGCCTACTATTTCAAGATTGGCCGAGATGTATTTGAACATGGCAGAAGCATATGTTAAAAAAGGTGATTATAATAGTGCTTTAACCAACTTAAACATAATTCGAGAAAGATCGATTGTTGGTGGCGGTTATACATCATTAAACAGTACAAATGCTGTACAGCGAGTAGACGAAGAACGTCAGTTAGAGTTAGCGTTTGAAGCACATAGAGGTTATGATGTTTACAGAAACGGACAAACCATGACGCGTCGTTATCCTGGCCCTCACTTGCCAATGACAGACTGGCGAGCTTCAAGTTTGAGAGTGGTTCAATATATTCCGCAATCAGAAATTAATGCTTATCCGGGAACTTTAACACAGAATCCATAATTATTAGAATTGTTTTGTTTTTGAAGCCTCTCTAATTTGGTAGATTAGAGAGGTAATTTTAAAAAAAAATAAACGAACTATCGATACTATGAAAAACTTATTTTACTTATTTTTTGCTTCATTACTTGTATCTTTTTCCTGTACAGACAATAGCGAAACCACTGAGAAAGATTCTTTAAAAAATCCAAAAACCAGTATCTCGCTTCCGTTGGCGGGAAATGCTTACAGCTCGAAACATTTAGAAAGCAATACTATTACGGATAACGGAATTGAAAACTGGATCAATGCCGAAGAATTTTTTACCGTTTATTTCAGAATTTCTAAAGCCGGAAGTTTTCAGTTAACTGTTGAAGAATCGGTAGAAGTAGTTGGAAAATCAGAATTAGAATTTTCGATTAATAATGAAGCCAAAAAAGTAACATTTGATACTTCAAAAAAAGCGGTAACAATTGGTACCTGGAAAATTAATCAGGAAGGTTATGTTGCCGTTAAGATAAAAGGAATTAATAAAACAGGAGATCGTTTTCCTGCTATAAATCGTTTAACGATTTCGAGTAATGATTACGATGCAAAAATATCTTATGTCCCAAATAATGAAGGGAACTTTTATCATTGGGGACGCCGCGGACCATCTGTACATTTAAACTATCAGGTTCCAGACAACATCAATGCAAAATGGTATTATAACGAAGTTACCGTTCCTGAAAACGAAGATAAAATTGGTTCTTATTTTATGGCAAATGGTTTTGGAGAAGGTTACTTTGGTATTCAGGTTAATTCGGCTTCAGAAAGAAGAGTTTTATTTTCTGTATGGAGTCCGTTTAGTACTGATGATCCGGCCAGTATTCCTGAATCTCATAAAATTAAAATGCTCAAAAAAGGTGAAAATGTTCACACAGGCGAATTTGGAAACGAAGGTTCTGGCGGTCAAAGCTATCTTAAATACAACTGGAAAGCAGGAACTACTTATAAGTTTTTATTACAAGGATTCCCTCAAAACAATAATACAACCACGTATACAGCCTATTTTTACGCACCGGAATTGCAAAAATGGCTATTAATCGCTAGTTTTAATCGTCCTGAAACCAATACGTACTTAAAAAGATTTCATTCGTTCTTAGAAAATTTTATTCCGGAACAAGGCGATTTGTCCCGTAAGGTATTATTCAATAATCAATGGGTTTGTGACGATAAGGGAGTTTGGTCAGAGATCAATTCGGCTCGCTTTACAACAGATAATACGGGAGCAAAAGAATACCGAATGGATTTTGCAGGCGGACTCGACAATACTTCTTTTTATCTAAAAGACGGCGGTTTTTTCAACAATTATACAACACCAAAAACGATCTTTACAAGACCTTTAAACAATAACAAACCAGAAATAAATTTTGACACATTACCTTAAAAAGACGTTTTAAAAATAAACAATTTACAACAACAATAATTCCCGATAATCAGCATTTAGATTATCATCATTTCAAATCAAATTAATTCAATTATGAAAACTAGTATTTTAAAATTCATGTTAGTGGCCTGTCTGTTGTTTGGAGGAGCAATCGCATCGGCACAAATGATCAAAACCAAAACACCAACACGTCCAAAAGGTCAGCAAGATGTTTTGCGTTTGGCTACTGCTCCACTTCCAACTGTTCGTGTTGCTTTTATTGGTTTAGGAATGCGTGGCCCTGGAGCTGTTGAGCGTATGACGCATATTCCCGGAGTAGAAATCGTAGCGCTTTGCGATATGACAGAGAAAAACACACAATCGGCTAATGAGATTTTAACAAAAGCTGGTCTTCCTAAAGCTCAGGAATTTTTTGGAGATGAAAATGCCTGGAGAAAAGTTACTGCCTTACCAAATGTTGATTTGGTATATATTGCAACCGACTGGAAACATCACGCTTTAATAGGTGTTCAGGCAATGAAAGACGGCAAACACGTAGCAATCGAAGTTCCGGGTGCTATGACCATGAAAGAAATCTGGGATCTTATTGATACTTCCGAAAAAACCCGTAAACATTGTATGCAGCTTGAAAATTGCGTTTACGATTTCTTCGAATTAACGACATTAAATATGGCACAGCAAGGTGTGTTTGGAGAAATTCTTCATGCCGAAGGTTCTTACATTCACGGTCTTCAACCATTTTGGGGTGAATACTGGAATAACTGGAGAATGGATTACAACATCAAACACCGTGGCGATATTTACGCCACTCACGGTATGGGACCAGCTTGTCAGGCTTTGAATATTCACCGTGGGGATAAAATGAATTTCTTAGTTTCTATGGATACAAAAGCAGTAGGAAATCCTGCTTACATCAAAGAAAAATCAGGTCAGGAAATTAAAGATTTTAGAAACGGAGATCATACCATGACTATGATTCGTACCGAAAACGGAAAAACAATTCAGATTCAGCACGATGTTACTTCTCCTCGTCCGTACAGCAGAATGTACCAATTGAGCGGAACTAAAGGTTTTGCTAACAAATATCCGTTAGAAGGTTATGCTTTAGACGGGGCAGCATTAGGAGATGATGTAAAACCAAATCATGAAAAATTAAGTGCACATTCATTTGTTCCTGAAGATGTTAAAAAAGCATTGATGGCAAAATACAAGCATCCAATTGTAAAAGATATCGAAGAGAAAGCTAAAAAAGTGGGCGGTCACGGCGGAATGGATTTCGTGATGGATTACCGATTGATTCACTGTCTGCAAAAAGGACTTCCGTTAGATATGGATGTTTACGATTTAGCAGAATGGTCTTGCTTAGGTCCTTTAACAGAGATCTCACTTGATAATAACTCGTCTCCTGTAGAAATTCCAGATTTCACTCGCGGCGGATGGAAAAAATTACAAAAATTAGAATTTTCAGAGTAATAAATTTATTGGTTAGTTAGGTTAGCAAGAGAGCGCAATTCATAGTGCTCTCTTGTTTTTTATAAACATCATCAATTTCAAATAAAATGAAAAAAGTTTATTTCATCCTCCTGTTTAATTTTTTTATTCTTTCAGCATTAACAGCACAAGAAAAACAAACTTTTGCCATAAACGATGGGGATTTTTTATTGAATGGAAAACCAATTCAGATTCATTCAGGCGAAATGCATTATTCCAGAATTCCGCAGCCATACTGGCGTCATCGTTTACAAATGATGAAAGCAATGGGTTTAAATGCTGTGGCAACTTATGTTTTCTGGAACTATCATGAAATTGCTCCGGGAGTTTGGGATTTTAAAACCGGAAATAAAAACTTAGCCGAATACATTAAAACAGCGCAGGAAGAAGGTTTATTTGTTATTCTTCGACCAGGTCCGTATGTATGTGCCGAATGGGAATTTGGCGGTTATCCCTGGTTTTTGCAAAATGTTCCCAATATGGTGATTCGTGGCAATAACAAAGAATATCTAACGGCGACCAAAGTCTATTTTACCGAATTGTACAATCAGGTTAAAGATTTACAAATTACAAAAGGCGGTCCAATAATTATGGTTCAGGGCGAAAATGAATTTGGTTCTTATGTCGCCCAACGTAAAGATATTCCGTTAGAAGAGCACAAAAAATACAGTGCAGCCGTTTTTCAGCAATTAAAAGATGTTGGTTTTGATGTTCCATTTTTCACATCAGACGGAAGCTGGTTATTTGAAGGCGGTGCTTTGCCGGGCGCTTTACCAACTGCCAATGGCGAAAGCGATATTGCAAAGTTAAAAACAGTAGTTAATCAGTTTAATAATAATCAGGGACCTTATATGGTTGCCGAATTTTATCCGGGCTGGCTGGATCATTGGGCAGAACCTTTCCCAACACAAAAACCGGAACAAACCGTACGTCAGACTAAAAAATATCTGGACAATCAGGTTTCTTTCAATTATTATATGGTGCATGGCGGAACCAATTTTGGTTTTACTTCGGGCGCTAATTACGATAAAGAGCATGATATTCAGCCCGACATGACTTCCTATGATTATGACGCTCCTATTAGCGAAGCGGGTTGGGCGACTCCAAAATACAATGCACTAAGAGAATTACTAAAAACAAGCGAAACTCCTCCTGTTCCTGAAAAAATGCCTGTAATTACTCTTCCAAACATTTCATTGACAAAAGTGGTTGATTTAGCCGATTTTAAATCGAAAATCACACCCGTTATCGAAGATGATCCATTGACATTTGAAAAATTAAATCAAGGTGATGGTTATGTTTGGTACAGCAAGAAATTTACTCAGCCTATTAGTGGAAAATTAGAACTAAAAGGATTACGCGATTATGCTATCGTTTATGTTAACGGTAAAAAAGTAGCAGAATTAAACCGATATTATAAAAAATACGATTGCGAAATCGAAGTTCCTTTTAATGCCACTTTAGACATTCTGGTCGAAAACATGGGACGCATTAATTATGGTTCTCAAATTAATGCCAACAATAAAGGTATTATAAGTCATGTTGTTATTAACGGAGAAACTATTACCGGCGATTGGGAAATGTATAAATTACCAATGGCTTCACCACCTGATTTAACAACGTATAAAAACTCAGGCAAAATAAATCGTCCTACTTTATATCAGGGAACTTTTAATGTCACTAAAACCAGAGATACCTTTCTGGACATGCGCGATTGGGGCAAAGGAATTGTATTTGTAAACGGAATTAATATTGGGCGTTATTGGAGCGTTGGCCCACAACAAACCCTTTATTTGCCTGGATGCTGGCTTAAAAAAGGTAAAAATAGCATTCTGATTTTCGAACAAAAAAATGAAACTATTCAAAAAGAGGTAAGGACTATTCTAACTCCAATTCTGGAAGATTTAATACCTGAAAAAGGTTTATAAATAAAAAGCCATTCGATTGAATGGCTTTTTACTATTTTGATTTGAATATTACTTCCAGTTAAAAGTAATTTTCTTTTCTATTTCACTGCTTAAACTTAAAAACACCGGACACGTCATTGCAGCACGTTCCAGAATTGTTTTGTTTTTCTCATCTGCAACACCCTGCATTTCAAAAGCAATTTCGATGGCTCCAATTCTTCTTGGCTCAGCGTTCATTATCTTAGTTACTTCGGCAGTTGAACCTATGAAATCTACGTCTAAATCACGTGCTTTGATTCCCATAATGGTCATCATGCAGCTTGCTAAAGCATTGGCAACTGTATCCGTTGGAGAAAATGCTTCTCCTTTTCCATTATTGTCTAAAGGTGCATCAGAAATGATTTCGCTTCCTGATTGCACATGAATTGATTTTGTTCTTAAATCTCCTAAATAGGTTACTTTTGATGTCATTAATTGGCTACTTTTAAAGTTAAGTCTGAATCGTAATATAAAATGTACACTCCTTTATTGGCGTGTCCACCATCTTCTTTTTTATAAAATTGAAATTTATTGTCAACTTGTTCTGTTGTCATTAAATCTGCAGTTTCCTGATATGTTTTTCCTTGTACCAAACGCATCATCGTATCAAAAGTAACATCAAATCCGCGTGTTGCATAAGTATTTGGATTTATCTTATTCTTCAATCTGTATTCTTTATCAAAGATTAAAACTCCCGGTTCGTCGCTTTCACGGGTTACAGACGGATACATTAATTTCAGTTTTACTAAATTATCAAAACTAATTTCGTCAGTATCCAATGTACTGTTTGGCTCTAAAATAACCAATTGCACCTGACATGTTTTTTGTGAATCCAGCAAGGCTTTAATAGTCGTTTTAACCATTGCCGTATTTCCGGTTTCCATTACCACATAATTCATTCTGTTAGGCAACAACAAACTTTTTAAATTTGCTACATCCAGGCCTCCTGTTTCTGTCAAAGCTGCAAAAACAACACCTTTTTGGTTTTGTTTGATATAACTAATAACCGATTCTTTCTTTTTATCCACAACAGCAACGATATTTCCGTTTTTCGCACGCATAAAATCAAACATCGCATTTCTCACAACATCACTAGATGGTATTGTCTGATACAAATTATCAATTGGGTTTGCTTTATCTTTTGATAATGGAGAAATTACAGGAACGTTATACAAACGTAATGTATTTGCTGCAGCTTCGGCATTGTTTTGATAAAATGGTCCTATTACTGCATGAGCGTCCTGCAATTTATTCTGAGCAATCAAAGTAGAAACATTCGAACTTGTCTTTGTTTCCTGCGAATCATAAATGACCACATCAAGAGGTAATTTCAGGGTCTTAGCCGAGTCGATCGCCATCATCGCTCCTGAATAAAAATCAAGAGTCATATTCAAAAATTTATCATTTTTAATTCGGGTAGCAGGACTTGTTGTATCATTCTGCATTTTATTCAAATTAAAGGGCAACAATAAAACTAATTTTTTACGATCGTTTTGTCCTCTTTTCTTTGTTAGTTCTACTACTTCAGGATTAACTGAAACGGTTTCAGATTTTACTTTATCTACAATTTGTATAGAACCTCCGGAATTTGAATTTTCGATCGTTTTTTCAACAGGTTGCTGTTGCGGAATAATTGGAGCCGGAGCTAAATATCCTGCAGGAACTTTTAAAACCATTCCTTCTTTTACTCCTTCAGAAAGTGACGGATTCAATGCGGTTAATTCTTCCTGACTAATATGAAAAGTTCTTCCTAAGCTATAAAATGTCTCTTTTGGTTTTACCTGATACTCCATGTAAGTTGTTGCTTTTTTACCATTCTCAACTGGCTTGGCAGCAGCAGTAACCGCTGGACCTGAAGTTTCAGTTTTAGGCGCTTTTCCTTTAATGGTTAGTCGGTATCCAACAGGTAAATTTGAAACAATTTCCGGATTGCGTTTTTCTAATTCTTCAATGCTTATTCCGTATTGTTTAGCAATCGAAAACTTGGTTTCTTTTGCCACAACATCATGATATACATATTTTTCCTGAGCTTTTTCTTTAGCTGGTTTTTCTTTAACCGGTTTTTCTGTTGCAGCAAGAGCTTTTACAGCTGAACCTTTTGCAGGAATCACCAGTTTTTGTCCAATCTGAACTCCGGTTTTTTCCAAAGTAGGATTGGCAGCTTTCAATGCTTCATCAGAGATACCATACTTTTTTTCGATACTATAAAAAGTCTCTTTTGGCTGTACTTCATGAATTATTTCTTTTGTATTACCGCCCGTTCTTGCCACAGCTGTTTCTGTTTTAACCGCCGCAGATTTTGCAGTATGGGTTGGGATCAGTAAAACTGTATTGGGTTTGATACCACTTCTGGCATCGGGGTTTAATGCATAAATATCATAAGGCGTAACCTTAAATTTTACTGCAATCTGGTTAATGGTTTCTCCATTCGCAACGGTATATTTAATGACCTTTTCTTGTGAAAAAGCAGAAAATGTTACAAAAAAAACGAGAAACAATAATGTTGAATAATACTTCATAATAGACTTAAAACAATTTAATTTTTAATTCAAAACAAGTTACTAAATTCTCTTTAAAGCAAGATTCTTGCCACTTGTTATTTTATCGTCAATTATTATCTAAGATCGATTTCTACCTTAGCAATAACCACCTCTTTATATAACTCATCTTCTTCCATTTTCTTGCATTTATAGAGCACTTCTTCCATATTTTGGTACTTATCTGAGTAAACATAGTACGAAAGACTGTTGATATTAAAGAAGAAACTAGCATTAAAATCACCAGAATCAATGAGTTTCATAATGAGCTTATCTCTTAACGACGAGTCTGTAAATATACCTAAAACTAAGTAATAGCCGTTTGAAACTTCTTTAAGATTATCATAAACTTCCACTTTTACCGTTTTATCAGTTTTAAGTGGATTTTCTTTAAGTTCACGCTTCATTTCTTCTAATGAAATTGTTTTTGAAGATTCAGAAGAAGTCGACTTATCTTGTTTTTTAATGGCTTCATCCTGATACTTTTTCAATTTTATCAACGCCAGTTTATCGTCAAACTTTCGGGCTTCCATACTATAATAAGTGGCTTTGCTGATGTGTCGTTTTACTTCGATTTTTTTCTGGGTATCCAGCGAATCAATCTTGGCAATTAAAAGCTGATTTTGCGCATCACCCTGCTCTTGTTCTATTTTATATCTTTTTATTTCTTCTAGCGAAAGTCGTTGCTGCAAAGAAGTAACGTTGGTATTTTTTTCGCTTTCGCGGATTTTCTTCTTGTACTCCTGATTCTCTTCAACAGCAATTTTTTCTACTTTATTCATTAAACCGGCATAAGCCTTTCGGTTTTCAGCCAGTTCTTTTTTTAATTGAGAAGATAATTCACTCGTTTTGCTAATGCTTTCATACGATCGCTTTTCTAATCTTTTTGATTCATCCACATTCAAAATGTCCATTCTTTTTAAATCGACCAAATCATTATTCATCGTGTTCACCAACGAATCTAATTTTGTCATTAAAATATCCTGTACATTTTTATTGGCTTCGAGAACTAGTCGCAATTTTTCAACCGAATTTTCCTTCGAACCATTCATATCATTCAGATTCACCTTCAAATCATTAATCTTAATAATCTTCTGATTCATTTCTTTCTGAACCACCAATCTGTCTTTTAAATCTTCCAATTCAACCGTTTTGGCTTTTCCTTTCTCGACCACAACTTGTTTTTCGGCCAAAGCCAACATCAATTCTTCGCTTTCATTAGTTGGTTTTACTTCCTTGGTATTAATGGCTAATTTATTCCCAACAATTAATCCGTTAACGATTTCAGGATTTTGAGATTCTAACTGATCGATAGAAATATTGTATTTTTTCGCAATCGAAAATTTAGTTTCCTTTGGTTCAACCACATGAAAAACCGTTTCCTGATTGATTACACGAAATCGTCCGTCTAAAGTTTTTCTTTTGTTTGGAATTGAAATGTTTTGACCAATTTGCAATCCGTTAACAAGAAGGTCTTTGTTTAAACTTTCTAAATCATTAACCGAAACATTATATTGTCTCGCAATACTAAACAAGGATTCTTTGGCAACTACCTGATGCGTTACTTTTGAAGAAGTTGAACTTTCAGTTTTTAGAAGATTTGTAGGATTCGGAATAACTAATTCCTGACCAATCTGAAGTCCGTTTGCTAAAATAGGGTTTGCACTTTGAAGGGCTTCTACAGTAATATTATATTGTTTTGATAAACCAAAAAGGGTTTCTTTGGAACCAACAACATGAGTAATTTGCTGGTTTGAATTTTCTTTTTCTGCGGAGTGAACCGGAATCTTAATAATTTGATTGTCTTTGATTCCGCTCTGCGACTCGGGGTTGAGTTTGTAAATTTCATCAACAGAAACCTTGTATTTTTGGGCAATAAAATAGGCAGTTTCTCCTTTTTGAATTTTGTGTTCAATAATTGAATCTTGCGCAGTTATTTTGTTAAAAGACAAAATAAAGACAAGAGAAATCGTTAAAAATTCTCTCATAAATAGTAGGTTTAAAAAATTAAGGCGTTACAAATGTAACGCCTTAATTTGAAAAACAATGCTATTCCCACTCAATTGTTGCTGGTGGTTTTGAGCTAATATCGTAAACCACGCGGTTCACGCCTTTTACTTTATTTATAATGTCATTCGACACTTTCATCAGGAAATCGTAAGGTAAATGAACCCAGTCAGCAGTCATACCATCTGTTGATTCTACAGCTCTAAGCGCTACTACTTTTTCGTAAGTACGTTCATCGCCCATCACACCAACACTGTTTACAGGAAGCAAAATAGCTCCAGCCTGCCAAACTTTGTCATACAATCCCCAAGATTTTAATCCGTCGATAAAAACAGCATCAACATCTTGCAGGATTTGAACTTTCTCAGGAGTAATATCTCCTAAAATTCTGATTGATAATCCTGGTCCCGGGAAAGGGTGTCTTCCTAATAATTCAGGATCTATTCCTAAAGTAGCTCCAACTCTTCTTACTTCATCTTTGAAAAGCATTCTAAGTGGTTCTACAATTTTTAATTTCATATAATCCGGCAATCCACCTACATTGTGGTGTGATTTAATCGTTGCCGATGGTCCTTTTACAGATACCGATTCGATTACGTCAGGATAAATAGTTCCTTGCGCCAACCATTTTACATCTTCGATCAAATGTGATTCATCATCAAAAACTTCGATAAATACACGACCAATAGTTTTACGTTTGGTTTCAGGATCAGAGATTCCGGCTAATTCACCAAGAAAACGATCTCCGGCGTCTACTCCTTTTACGTTCAATCCCATTCCTTTGTATTGATCTAATACATTTTGGAATTCGTTTTTACGTAGTAAACCGTTATTTACGAAAATACAATATAAGTTTTTACCAATGGCCTGGTGCAATAAAACTGCCGCTACAGTAGAATCTACTCCGCCTGACAATCCTAAAACTACTTTATCATTTCCTAGTTTCTCTTTTAATTCTCCCACCATTTCCTCTACGAAAGCATTTGGTGTAAAGTTTTGAGGAACTTCAGCAATATCAACTAAAAAGTTTTTCAACATTTTTGATCCATCTGTAGAATGGAAAACTTCAGGGTGATATTGAATGGCATAAGTGGTTTCACCTTCAATTTTGTAAGCAGCATATTCTACGTCATGCGTGCTTGCCAATTTAACAGCATTTGTTGGTAAAGCCTTGATACTATCGCTATGGCTCATCCAAACCTGGCTATTTTCTGAAACTCCGTTAAAGAAAGTTTCACCTTCTTTAATATAAGATAAATTCGCTCTACCGTATTCTCTGGTGTTCGAAGCGGCTACTTCACCTCCACTAAAGTGGGCTAAGTATTGTGCTCCGTAACAAACTGCCAACATAGGTAGTTTGCCTCGAATTTGAGATAAATCAGGATGTGGAGCATCTTCTGCACGAACAGAAAATGGGCTTCCTCCCAAAATTACGGCTTTATAAGGTGATAAATCACTAGGAAAGTGATTGTAAGGGAAAATTTCGCAGAATATATTTAATTCGCGAACTCTACGCGCAATAAGCTGTGTATATTGCGATCCGAAATCTAAAATAAGTACGTTGTGTTGCATGCGCAAAAATACTTTTTATATTCGAATTTGAAAAATCGGAACAATGAAAAAATAATATTTTTTTTCATTGTTCCGGTTTTTAGCGACAATGGTTCAGAACAACAAAGATTCAAAGGTTTAAAATCTATGATTTTATTAGGTCTTTTCTTTGTTCCTTTGTCCCTTTGCCACTTTGAACCTAAAAAGGAAAAAACCAATCTTCAAAAAAAACCGTACTTAAGCAAAAATCTAACTATGAAATCAAAACTTATTGTCATTACCCTTTTATTTTCTGTATTTATAACCTCTTGCGATGCTGTAGATGATTTACTGAGTTTTAATATTTCTAACTCCACTTCAATAAAAATTCAAAGCAATTTACCTATTAATTTGCCATCAGAAATCATCACGCCTGATGTTACAACAAATTCTTCAGCCGAATTTAAAAACAACAAAACCAAAGCAGATTTAGTTAAGGATGTAAAAATCAGATCCCTTAAACTGACGATTTCTGATCCATCAGATAAAACCTTTACATTTTTAAAGTCAATTCATTTGTACATCTCAACAACTGATTCTGACGAGATAGAATTGGCTTATCAGGACAACATTAACTCCACCAGCAATACAATCGATTTAATTTGTACCGATGCCAGGCTGGACCAATACATTAAAGCCGATAAATATAAAATCAGAACAAAAGTTACCTTAAAAGAAACGCTTTCGAAAGATGTAACAGTTAAAGCTGACATGAAGTTTAGAGTGATGGCGGATCCTTTCTAGTCAAAGGTTCAAAGTTACAAAGCAACAAAGGTTCAGAGGTAACCAAGGTGTAAAAACCTTGTCGCTTTGAACCTATTTTATTACATTTAGAAAATCTCTAATGTATACCTACTTCGTTAATGAATATTATCAAAACAATAGCACTCCACCTTGTAATCTTTCTTATTGTCACAATTTTTCCTGTTATTGTATATGAATTTATGTCAAATCATGACTTAAATGACTTTGCATTTATTGGCGGAATATCTTATTTCATTTATGCTTTTTATCTTGTTCTTAAAATCAAAAACGAGCGTGCAAAAATTATTCTTTTAGGAATATTATATTCATTACTAGCGCTGTGTATTGGAATGTTTTTTACTGAAGTCAATGAGTTCGCTCTTCTTTTCTCAATACTAATAAACTTAATATTTCAGGCTATTTTATTAATTAAGAATCCAAAATCGAAAAACAGAGCAGTCTGGAAATCTTATTTAATTGGTTTTATCATCACTATAATCCTTTCTTTTTTCTTTACTTTTCTATGGTTTCTTTCCATGGCTGCAAGCGGAATGCCTTCCAATCATTATTGATTTATTTAAAAAAAACATTACGCTACTCTTATTTACCTTATTTCTTCGAAATATTTAATTCGTCTCTAATTTTCACCTTTCTTAAAAAAAAGGAATGAAACTCCTTTCTTTTTATTAAATTTATAGAACTGAGTGGAATTTGATAAATTTAATTTAGAAATAAACTACCACAACCAAAACCAATATTATACCATTAAAAAATTAGTAATTCTAAAAAATACAATCGATGAGTAAAATAGTTGCAGAACAGTTAGTTGACATGTTGGTAGAAGCCGGAGTAAAACGCGTTTATGCGGTTACCGGTGATAGTTTAAATCATTTTAATGATGCAATTCGCAGAAACGGAAAAATAAAATGGATTCATGTTCGACATGAAGAAGTTGGCGCTTATGCAGCAGCAGCCGAGGCCGAATTGGACGGGTTTGCGGTCTGCGCCGGAAGTTGTGGCCCCGGACATGTACATTTAATAAATGGTTTGTATGATGCACATCGCTCGCACGTTCCTTTATTGGCCATTGCCTCCACCATAAATACAAGCGAGATGGGAATGGATTATTTTCAGGAAACCAACACTATCAAACTTTTCGACGATTGCAGTCATTACAATCAAATGATTATGACGGCAGAACAAGCACCTCGAATTATACAAACCGCAATTCAGCATGCTTTAGGCAAAAAAGGTGTTGCCGTAATTGGTTTACCTGGCGATGTTTCTGAATTGAAAGCAGTTGAAAGTAATATCTCTACCCAATATTTTCATTGCAATCCTGTTATCAGGCCATCGGATACTGAATTACAGCATTTAGCAAAAGCGATCAACGAGAGTACAAAAATCACCTTGTTCTGCGGAATTGGTGCCGAAAAAGCCCACGATCAGGTCGTGCAATTATCTCGGCATATCAAAGCTCCGGTAGGATATTCTTTCCGCGGAAAAATGAGTATTCAGCCTAATAATCCTAACGAAATAGGAATGACAGGTTTATTAGGACAACCTTCTGCTTATCATAGTATGCACGAATCACATTTGGTACTATTACTGGGAACTGATTTTCCATACGATAAATTCATGCCTTCAGACAATAAAATCATTCAAATTGATACCAGCACAGAACGTTTAGGCCGAAGAGCCAATCTGTACATGGGATTATGCGGTGACGTCGCCGACACTATAGAAGCTTTGTTACCACTTTTAGAAACCAAAACAGATGATAGTTTTTTACAAGCGCAGCTTAAATTATACGCCAGTGTAAAAGAGAACATGAATACTTATATTAATGATAATGGCGGAGAAGATACCATTCAGCCCGAATATGTGGCGCATATCATTGATAAATTAGCCACTAAAGATGCTATTTTTACTGTTGATACCGGAATGACCTGCGTTTGGGGAGCCCGTTTTATAAAAGGAACAGGAGAACGAAAAATGCTGGGTTCGTTCAATCACGGATCTATGGCCAATGCAATGCCAATGGCTATTGGCGCAGCTCTTGCACATCCGGAAAGGCAAGTTATTGCTATGTGTGGCGACGGTGGTTTGTCTATGCTTTTAGGTGATTTGGCAACCATTCATCAATATAATATTCCCGTAAAAATTATTGTTTTTAACAATCGTGCTTTAGGAATGGTAAAACTCGAAATGGAAGTTACAGGTTTACCAGATAATGAAACCGATATGGTCAATCCGGACTTTGGACTAATTGCTCAGGCAATGGGCTTTCAGGGTGTAAATGTGCACAAACCCGAAGAGGTTGAAGTTGCAATCGAAAATGCTTTCAGACACAATGGTCCCGTTTTACTGAATATCTTCACCAACCCAAATGCGTTGGCAATGCCGCCAAAAGTAGAATGGGAACAAGTTGTAGGTATGGCAAAATCCATGACAAGACTAATGCTTGGCGGTAAAATGGATGAAGTTTTAGATACTATAAAATCCAACTACAAACATTTGAAAGAAGGTATTTAAAACCTATTTTAAAAAAAATAAACACGAATTTCACGAATTGGCACAAATTATAATAGATGAACTAATTTGTAAAATTAATAACACGAATTAATTAGTGCCAATTCGTGACCCGAGCGATAGCGAACAGGCGGAGCAAATTCGTGTTTCATTTAAATAGCTACAGCTCAAATAAAAGAAATACATTTTATGGACATCAATACAAATAAATCATATACCAAATACTATGTCATCGCATGGGTATTTGGTTTGGTTTTCTATTTTTTAGATTATGTAATACGTTCTGCTCCAGCAGTAATGCTTCCGGAACTGTCGCATAATTTTTCGGTAAGTGAGATCAGACTGGTAACTATTATAGGAACTTATTATTATACCTATTCTACCTGTAGTTTAATTGCAGGAATAGCTTTAGATCGGTTTGGAGCCAAATATTCGCTCTTCGCAGGAGCACTTATTTTAGGAATTGGCTGTTTGCTGTTTATGATTTCTAGTCAGTTTAGCGGCGTAACGGGGCGATTGTTTCAAGGTGCCGGATGTGCCTTCGCTTTTCCGGGTTGTGTGTATTTGGCCAGTAAAGGATTCTCAGCAAAATCATTGGCAACTGCAATTGGTTTTACTCAATGTTTAGGAATGCTCGGCGGTTCAGCAGGGCAATTTGTTGTAGGGCCTTTAATCGAAAAAGGAATGAATACAACAACTTTCTGGCTCTCTATCGGAATTTTCACGATAATTGTAGCTTTCGGACTTTGGTTTATAACTCCGGCAAACGTAGTCGAAAAAAAGAAAGAAACTATCGTAAAAAAACAAAGCTTGCTTGAACCTTATAAAGTTGTTTTTAGCAATCCTCAATCCTGGTTATGCGGAATCGTTTCAGGATTATTATTTGCTCCAACCACTATATTTGCTATGACTTGGGCAGTAGATTTTTTTCAGAAAGATCGTGCTTTCGACTTTCATAGTGCAACAATTTCGAGTGCGATGGTTGCTTTTGGCTGGGTGTTTGGCTGTCCGTTATTAGGATATATTACAGATAAAATAAACAAACGCAAACCCGTTTTAATATTTGGAGCGCTATTTATGATTTTGAGTCTGATTCAGTTATTGTATTTCCCCGATGTACTTCCTACGAAAATCAGTATGTTTTTGTTGGGCGTTGGTTCTGGTGCCGCAATGATTCCGTATTCTATAATTAAAGAAGCGAATCCTGACAATGTAAAAGGAAGTGCTACAGGAGCAATTAATTTTATAACTTTTGGAGTAACAACGCTTTTAAGTCCGTTATTCAGTCGTTTGTTCGGACAAACATTAAATGATACTACGGATAAAATTATGCATTTTCAACAAGCAGGTTTATTCTGGATAATTGGAATTTCGATAGCAATTCTGGTTAGCTTTCTATTAAAGGAAACTGGCGAAGGAAAATCAACCAATACTCCTGAACTTGCCAAAGATTAAACTTTATTAAATTAGAAAATATTAGCAGAATAAGATGCAACAAAATTATAGTTGTATCTTATTCTTCTTTTGTTACTACTATCGAAGCTTTGAAACCTGCTGCAAGATTATCCCAATAATCATTTGTTACCAATTGTCCTTTGTCATCATAAACACGGATTTCGGCAGTATTCCCGCCTAAACTTCCAATATTTAAAGCTTCAAAATCCAGTTTATTAAAACCGTTGGCAAGATCTATTTTGACATCTTTAAAATTACCTTCTAAAAACAACTGGTCTCTTATCACCTGATCATTACAAGATACTTTTACTAAATCGCCATCGATAGCACCAAAATCACGGAATTTTACAATAAAATATTTTGATTTTGTTCTAAAATCGCCCAGCGAAATATTCTTTCTTACCAGTTGCCCTCGACCTTCTTTTAGTCCGGCATCTTTTAGCGCTTTGTCTAAATCTTTCTCCATTTTAGGAACATAACGATCTCCCGGATTGGCAAAATCAGTTTCAGTAGACATCGTAAATTTACTTTTCTCTACTCCTACCTGTAATTGCGATTTTGGTGTGATACTCGTATTATCAAAAACATTTGGCGTTTTTATACTTGGTATATCCATATTGTTGGCTTGCGGATCTTTTACTTCCGGCAGCGGAGTTTTCTTAGGCTTTGCCCCAAACTTTGGCGCTGCAATAGGCCTGTATTTAGTACCAAATTCAGTTTGAGCTGAAACAGTGACAGCGGCAAAAAATAATATAAAAAATAGGATGTGCTTCATTGAAAAAGTATTATCGAATCGGCTTTTATTGTTATATAGAATAAAAACTCTAGTATCACAAAAATAGCATAATTTAGTTTGGCTCTACAACTTTAAGACTATTATAACAATATATTAGGCTAATTTTTGGAATCAAAAAACTTGCCAAAAATAAAAGATTGTATTAAAAACAAATTCCAAACCATAAATTCCAAATTCCAAACTAACCTGAATCATTTTTTTATTTTTCTCATCTTAAAAACACTTCATCATTTTGATAATTAGCAACTTATTCCTAACTTCAATATTTTAATTTACCTTTATTAAAAATACAATCAAATGGACTACATTGACTATTATAAAGTATTAGATATCACAAAATCGGCCACTGAAGCCGAAATTAAGAAGGCATATAGAAAACTAGCCCGAAAATATCATCCTGACCTGAATCCGAATGATAAAGAGGCTGAGAAAAAATTCAAGGAAATAAACGAAGCCAATGAAGTTTTAAGCGATCCTGAGAATCGTAAAAAATACGATAAATATGGGAAAGACTGGAAACATGCTGACGAATTCGAAAAAGCAGGTTACGATCCCAATCAACAACAGCAATATTCCAGACAGCAGCAAGGCGGTAACCAAAGTTATTCTGATTTTGGCGGAGGAGACTTTTCAGGAAGTGATTTTTCTGATTTCTTCAATTCTATGTATGGTTCTTCGGGAAGAAGTTCGAGAGGCCAGGCGAAATACCGCGGACAGGATTTTAATGCCGAACTACAACTTGATCTGGCTGCTTCTTATACTACTCACAAACAAAATCTAACGGTAAACGGAAAAAATATCCGAATCACAATTCCGGCCGGGGTAGAAAACGGACAAATTATAAAAATTCCTAATCATGGAGCACCGGGCGCAAATGGCGGACCAAATGGAGATTTATACATTACTTTTTTAATTGATAACAATTCAGAATTTAAACGGGAAGGCAATAATTTATATGCTGATGTTGATCTGGATTTATACACGGCCATTTTAGGAGGTGAAATTTATGTGAATACTTTTGACGGAAAAGTAAAAATAAAAGTAGCTCCGGAAACCCAACCCGGAACGAAAGTAAAACTGAAAGGAAAAGGTTTTCCGGTGTATAAAAAAGACAATCAGTTTGGGGATTTATACATTAATTATACTATAAAAGTTCCAACAAAATTATCTGCCAAAGAAAAAGAATTATTCGAAGAATTAGCTAAATTAAGAAATCATGAATAGTAAAAACTTAATTCAAATAAAACAATTTTGTTTGTATCACGAAATTGAAAACACCTTTATAACAGAGTTGCATAATTACGGTTTAGTAGAAATTATTTTTCTTGAAGAAGACGAATATTTACAGCCCGAGCAATTGCCAACTGTAGAGAAAATGATTCGTTTGCATTATGATCTTAAAATTAATTTAGAAGGTATTGATGTCATTGCAAATCTTTTAGACAAAATCGAAGTACTGCAACAAAATCTTACTGCAACTCAAAATAAACTTCGCCTTTATCAGCACCATGAAATTGAATAATGATTTTTTTTCACCACGAATTACACAAATTAAACGAATTAAAATTGGTGTAATTCGTGGCAAAATTTTTTACGCAATAAATAATCCTTAAAATCATTTTAATCTGTGGAATCTGTGGCAAGAAAATAAAACTTACTCCTCAAAATATCACAAAAAAGAACGTTTTACGAATTGATTTCAATTTAATTTGGTTCTTTATCAGTTGTATATTTTATAAATTGCAGCGAAATTAACTAACCGGAATTTGATTTAAAATCAAAGAAACAAATTCAATAAAATTATATAGAAATGAAAAGAGAAAACATATTAACAGGATCACCTTGGGAGGACAAAATGGGCTATTGCCGTGCGGTAAGAATTGGCAATATCATTGAAGTTTCAGGAACTGTGGCAATTGTTGATGGTGAAAAAGTAAAAGCTGATGATGCTTATGCTCAAACCTATAACATCCTGGAACGTGTTGAAAAAGTTTTGGAAGATTTGAATGTTGGAATGAAAGATGTCATCAGAACCCGTATTTTCACCACCGACATTTCTACTTTTGAAGAAGTTGCAAGAGCTCACTCTGCTTTCTTTAAAGATGTAAAACCTACAACTGGTTTTTATGAAATCAGTAAACTAGTTGCACCTGAATATTTAGTTGAAATTGAATTTACGGCTGTTGTACAGTAAATATTTTTTTGCCACGAATTACACAAATTTTCTCGAATTATTTTTTTGCCGCAGATTAGAAAGATTTAAAAGATTATTTTTGATGAAGATTTTAATCCAATAGTGTTTTAAAATTGGTGTAAATTCGTGAAATTCGTGGCAAACTTTTTTTAATGACTCTAATTCCCAAACAAATACTTGTAACTATTTTCAAATGGATTTTCATTTGTGTTTTTATAGGTATATTTTCAGGATCTGCCTCAGCTTTTTTCTTAGTTGCTCTTGAATGGGTTACACAGTATAGACTTCACAACGACTGGATTATCTGGCTTTTGCCTTTCGGCGGATTATTGATAGGATTGAGTTATTATTATTGGGGAGAATCTGTTGTAAAAGGCAATAATTTATTGCTTGAAGAATACGAGAATCCCAAAAAAGTCATTCCTTTTAAAATGGCTCCTTTGGTTCTTTTAGGAACTTTACTTACTCATTTATTTGGAGGTTCTGCCGGACGAGAAGGCACAGCGGTGCAAATGGGCGGCGCAATTGCAGATCAATTTACCAAGCTTTTTAATTTAGATAATTCCGAAAGAAAGATTCTAATTATTCTGGGAATTAGTGCGGGTTTTGCATCTGTTTTTGGCACTCCTTTGGCGGGCGCTATCTTTGCTTTGGAAGTTTTATACTTTAGTAAAATCAATTTAAAAAGTGCTGTTCTATCATTTTTAGTCGCTTATGTTGCTTATTTTACGGTAGAATTCTGGCAGGTAAAACATACACATTATAGTATTTCGCTTGTTCCTGAAATTAGCATTTCAACTTTATTCTATGTTGCCATCATTGGAGTTTTATCCGGTCTTGCCGCCTTACTTTTTTCCAGAAGTACGCATTTTTGGGGATCCCTTTTTTCAAAAATCAAATATCCACCGTTACGTCCTTTTACAGGAGGGATAATTCTGGCGATTGCCATAGCAGGTTTTGGACTTACCAAATTCGCAGGATTAGGCGTTCCGGTAATTGTTGATTCCTTTTCGAATGCCAATATGTGGTATGATTTTTTACTCAAGATTTTGTTTACCGGCTTTACTTTAGGCGCAGGTTTTAAAGGCGGAGAAGTAACTCCGTTGTTTTTTGTAGGCGCTACTTTAGGAAGTGCTTTATCTTCAATAATTCCTTTGCCAATAGCGTTTCTGGCAGGTTTAGGATTTGTAGCTGTATTTTCGGGAGCCACTCACACTCCCATCGCCTGCACTATTATGGGAATGGAACTTTTTGGCATTCAACCCGGAATATTTATTGCCATTGCCTGTACAATTGCTTATTTTTCTTCTGGTTCTGTAGGGATTTATAAATCGCAAATTGTGAAAGGGTTGAAATATAAGCTATATCAGAGATTGAATTCTTATTTTTAAATTACAATTTCAATGGCAATGGCAAATTCAAAAAAAATAAATTCCAAAACAAATCATTCTTTTATTAATTCCTTTTGTGCATCTCTGAGCTTTCTTTGTGGATCTCTGTGAAATAAAATTTTAAAATAAAAATCCGTTTCATTGGTATATAGTTATCGTTTTTACAATCAACTCTATTTCAGAAAACTGAAAACTGTAACTGATCCCGATAGCTATCGGGAGCGACCGAAACTGCCAACTAATAAAAGTGTGTTAATCTGTAAAATGATTTCAGCATTACATTAAAAAAATGTAAATTCGCACACTATGAAAATACAAGATATTCAAGCGATACAATTGTTACTCGCAACCCCAAAGAAAATCGCCATAATTCCACATAGAGGCCCTGACGGGGATGCTATGGGTTCAACCTTAGGTTTATACCATTTTTTACTAAAAAACAATCACCAGCCAACTGTGATTGCTCCCAATGATTTTCCTGATTTTCTGGCCTGGTTACCAGGTTCTGAAACGGTAAAAATCTTCGAAAAAGATACTGAAAACTGCACCAAAATATTAGAAGAAGCTGAGCTGATTTTTACATTAGATTTTAATGCTTTTCATCGTACAGGCGAAATGGAACATACTTTAGCAAAGCTTACAGCTCCGTTTATTATGATCGATCATCATCAAAAACCAGATGATTATGCCACTTATATGTACTCTGATACGTCTTTTGGATCTACTTGCGAAATGGTGTATAACTTCATTTCTTTTTTAGGAAAAAAAGAAGATTTAGACAAAACCATTGCCACTTGTATTTATACCGGAATATTGACTGACTCCGGTTCTTTTCGCTTTCCGGGAACAACAGGAAACACGCACAGAATCATTGCAGAATTAATTGATTTAGGAGTCGAAAATACTCAGATTCCTGTTTTATTATTTGACAATAGTTCTTATAGCCGTTTGCAATTATTAGGCCGCGCTTTACAGAATATGAAAGTGCTTGAGGAACACAAAACATCCTATACTACACTTACTCAGGCAGAACTGGATTCCTTTGATTATGTAAAAGGTGATACTGAAGGAATCGTTAATTATGGACTAAGTATAAAAGGTATTGTTTTTACTGCTATTTTTATCGAAAATAAAGACGAGAAAATTATCAAGATTTCTTTCCGTTCACAAGGCGGATTCGACGTAAACCAATTTGCCAGAGATCACTTTAATGGTGGCGGACACAGTAATGCGGCTGGCGGAAGATCAGAAGTTTCGATGGAAGAAACCGTGAAGAAATTTGAAGATTTAGTAAATAAACTAAAAATATAACCCCATATGAACTACTTAAAACTAAGCATTTACACCCTACTTTTTGCTGTTTTATTGGTGAGCTGTAAACAACATGAAGAAGCCAGAAGGCCTATTTCTCAGGCTTCCGGTACTTTCATGAAAAAATCGGTAGACAGAAACAAAAAATTAGTGGCCAACGAAGAGGAGGTTATTAAAAAAATAATCAAAAGCAATCCGAAAATAAAATATTACGCTACCAGAAAAGGATACTGGTTGTATTACGACGAAAAAAATACTACAGATCTGGCAACTCCTAAAAAAGGTGATATTGCTTATTTTAATCTGGAAATAAAAGATATCAACGGTAAGATTATTTACTCTGAAGCCGACCTTGGCCCTCAAACTTATTACGTAGACAAACAAGATATCATGATGGGATTGCGTGATGGTATCAAAATGATGCATAAAAATGAAACTGTAACTTTCTTATTTCCTTCGCATATTGCTTATGGATATCATGGAGATAATAAAAAAATAGGAACTAATCAATCCTTAATTTGCACGGTTACGCTTCGCAATTTTGTACCGGATCCAGCGGCTAAGCCAACACCTGTGGCTGGTCAGACCCAAACTACCGCTGCACCAAAAGCTGCTGCACCAACAACTGCAACGCCAAAACCTGCAGCTCCAACTAAAAAAGATACAATAAACCCATAAAAACAACATTTAAAAAATGAAAAAGAGTATTCTATTATTACTAGCTGTTACCGTTAGCTCATTGTATTCTTGCAAAGACGAGCACAGCAACCTGCCTGATGGTTTATATGCAGATATTGAAACCAATAAAGGGCATATTATTGTTGAATTAGATTATACAAAAGCACCAGTTACTGTAGCTAACTTTGTCACTTTAGCTGAAGGTAAAAACGAGTTTGTAACAAAAGATTATCTAAAAAATAAACCTTTTTTTAATGGATTAAAATTTCATAGAGTTATTGAAAATTTTATGATTCAGACTGGAGATCCGGAAGGAACTGGTTCGGGAGATACCGGATATAAATTTAAAGATGAAATCACTGATTTGAAATTTGACAAAGCAGGAGTTTTGGCGATGGCCAATAACGGTCCCGGAACCAACAGCAGTCAATTTTTTATCACACATGTCGAAACTCCATGGTTAGACGGAAAACACACTATTTTTGGACATGTTGTAGAAAAAGGCCAGGAAGTTGTGAATCAGGTAAAACAAGGTGATACTATTGTTGCGGTAACAATTATCAGAAATGGTGAAGCAGCCAAAAAATTTGATGCAGTAAAAGTATTTCACGATTATTTCTCTGAAATTGCGAAAGAAAAAGGTAAATATGCAGGTGCACAAAAAGAAAAAGTAGCCTATTTTGCCACTGTAAAACCAAAAACAACTAAAACCAGTACTGGATTAGAATACTTAATTACAGAAAAAGGCACTGGTAAAAAACCTGCTCAGGGAGCTCAATTATACATTAACTACTCAGGCTTCTTAGAAGACGGAACTCTATTTGATTCAAGCGTAGAAGAAGTAAATAAAGCTTTTGGGAAATTTGATGCAGCAAGAGCAGAACAACACGGCTACCAGCCAATTCCGTTTCAGGCAGGTCGTAAAGATGGTATGATTCCTGGATTTATCGAAGGAATCGAACAACTTTCATTTGGTGACAAAGCCATTCTTTTTATTCCGTCTCATTTAGCTTACGGAGCAACAGGAGCCGGAGGAGTAATTCCGCCAAATGCTAACATTATTTTCGAAATTCAATTATTAGAAAAGCCACAATAAATTATATTTACAAAACTATAGACTTAAATTCGAAATCATGAAGTTTAAATTTCTATTTTTATTCTGCCTGGCAGTAGTCAATATCCAGGCTCAGACAAAAAAACAGGCAGCAAAATCAAAAGCCCCTGCAACAAAAGCGGCGACAAAAGTGGCTCCGGCAACCAATCCAAATGATGGAATTTTTGCTACAATATCAACGACTAAAGGTGATATTGTCGTATCATTAGAATATATTAAAACTCCGGTAACGGTAGCTAACTTTATTTCTTTGGCAGAAGGAAATAATCCTAATGTAAAAGTAGAAAGACTTAAAGGAAAACCTTTTTACGACGGATTAAAATTTCACAGAGTAATCAATGATTTCATGATTCAGGGTGGAGATCCGGACGGAAACGGTTCTGGAGGTCCGGGATATTCCTTTAAAGATGAATTTGTTGAAGAATTAAAATTTGAAAAAGGCGGTGTTCTTGCCATGGCAAATTCCGGCCCTGCTACAAACGGAAGTCAGTTTTTTATCACGCATAAAGAGACTCCGTGGTTAAACGGAAAACATACCATTTTTGGCCATGTTGTTTCAGGAATGGACAATGTAAACAAAATTGTTCAGGATGATGTTATGACAAAAATTACCATTACCCGCAAAGGTGATGCTGCGAAAAAGTTCAATGCCGTAAAAGTTTTAGCCGATGATGTAAAAAAACAAGAAGCTAAAAAAGCTGAATCTCAAAAAGTCGTAACTGAAAAAGCAGCTTATTTTGCTGCTACTAAAGCAAAAGCGACTACCACTGCATCAGGTTTAAAATATGTAATAACAAAAAAAGGGACTGGTGTAAAAGGGGCCGAAGGTTCTACTATTTATTTCCATTACGCAGGATATTTTGACAATGGAAATCTTTTTGACAGTAGTATAGCAAACGTAGCAAAAGCATATGGCAAATATGATGCAAACCGTGATGCTCAAAAAGGATACCAGGCTTTTCCGTTTACAGTAGGTAAAAAAGACGGAATGATTCCTGGTTTTATCGAAGCATTAGATATGATGACTGACGGAGAAAAAGCAATTTTCTTTCTCCCTTCAAATTTAGCTTACGGAGAAAAAGGTGCGGGAGGAGTTATTCCACCCAACTCTACTTTGGTTTTCGAAATTGAAACCTACCAAAATCAGCCTGTAACAAAATAAGAATTATTTTTATCAGAATATATTCAAACCCATCAAAATGCTATATTTTGATGGGTTTTTCATTTTATCCAATTATATCAAATTCACAATATTAGCCTATAAATTAGATCAAAAACCAAACTCACAATAATGTTTACGAGCATTTTCTATTAAATCCTAAACAAAATAGCTTACCTTTGCCGGCTTTATTTTTTTAATCTAAACAAGTTAAGATGTCACAAAACAATGTATTAAAGGGAGTATTTTTAGTAGCAATAGGCGCTACAACTTACGGAATGTTAGCCACCTTTGTAAAAATGGCCTATTCTGAAGGGTACACAACTGCCGAAGTAACCACATCTCAATTTATATTAGGAATCATTGGTATTTTATTAATAAACGCTTTTCAAAAAGCAAAACATAAGGATAAGGTTGTAAAAGCGACCAAAAAAAATATATTCAGTTTAATGCTTGCCGGTACATCCTTAGGTATGACAAGTTTATTTTATTACCTGGCCGTAAAATACATTCCGGTTTCTATTGGTATTGTTTTATTAATGCAAACCGTTTGGATGGGAGTTTTACTGGAAATGATTTTAGAAAAGAAATTACCATCAAAACAAAAAGTAATCGCTGTAATCATAGTTCTTATTGGTACTGTTCTAGCTACTAATATCATTCATAATGACGTTGCCCTTGATTGGCGTGGTCTTGCGTGGGGAGTTTTGGCAGCAGCCTCATTTACTACCACTATGTTTACGGCAAATAGCGTTGCTACAGAGATTTCATCAGCGCAACGTAGTTTATATATGCTTTTAGGAGGTGCTGTAATTGTATTTTCATTTGCAATTGCCACTCAGGTAACACCTTTCAACTTTGAGATTTTTATGAAATGGGGAATTATATTAGCTCTTTTTGGAACTATTATACCTCCTATGCTTATGACGGCAGGTTTTCCTTTAACCGGAATTGGTCTGGGAAGTATCGTTTCAGCACTTGAGCTTCCTGTTTCCGTAATGATGGCTTATATATTATTAGACGAACAAGTTGTTCTTTCTCAATGGATTGGAATCGCCTTAATCATTCTTGCCATAATTATTATGAACGTAAATTTTAAGCGTAAAAATTAACTTATTTATAAGGATCTAAAAAAAAAAAGACCTGTAATGTAATAATTGTTAATTTTTTTATAAATTCGTGATAAACATTTACTTATCATGAATTTACCCTGGCATTTATACCTTATGGCTGCGCTCTATATTATTGCCGGATTAAATCATTTTAGAAATCCCGGAATGTATATCAGAATCATTCCGCCTTTTTTCTCCAACCCTAAATTAATGAATATTTTAAGCGGAGCTGCCGAAGTTATTCTTGGCATACTTCTAATGGTTAGTTACACAACAAATTTTGCTGCGTGGGGAATTATAGCATTGTTAATTGCTATATTTCCAGCGAATCTATTTATGTACCAAAACAAAAAAGCAGGTTTTGGTTTACCCAATTGGATTTTATTTGTACGTTTGCCCTTACAGTTTGTTTTGATTTTTTGGGCATACCAATATACCCTTTAACAATCAACTATTAATTAAATTATTTTATTATGAAAAAATTATTTGCAGAGTTCTTTGGAACTTATTGGCTAGTTTTTGGAGGTTGCGGAAGCGCACTTTTTGCTGCCGGAATTCCTAATTTAGGAATTGGATTTGCAGGAGTTGCATTGGCTTTCGGTTTAACAGTACTAACCATGGCCTATGCTGTAGGACATATCTCTGGCGGACATTTTAATCCTGCAGTATCATTTGGTTTATGGGCTGGCGGAAGATTTCCGGCAAAAGATCTGATACCTTATATTATTTCACAATGCGTAGGCGCGCTGGCCGCTGCAGGAACATTATTCATCATCTGGTCAGGCAAAGCAGGAAATGCAATCAATAATACACAAGCAGGAGCTTTCGCCTCTAATGGTTATGGAGCATTCTCACCCGACGGATATTCATTAGCATCAGCATTTATTGCTGAATTTGTTCTAACATTATTCTTCTTATTAATCATCCTTGGCGCTACAGATAAATTTGCAAACGGAAGATTTGCCGGTTTATCAATTGGTTTGGCCTTAACGCTAATTCACTTAATCAGTATTCCAATTACAAATACTTCTGTAAACCCTGCAAGATCTCTGTCTCAGGCCATTTTTACTGGTGGAGAACCATTAGCTCAGGTTTGGTTATTTTGGGCTGCACCTATTTTAGGAGCAATTGTAGCCGGATTTTTGTACAAAACATTATTACAAAATCACGACGCAGCCTAAACAATTTCAATTAAACTAAAAAGCACCATATAACATTCTTATCTTTATTACCCTTTTAATCAGCTCATTAAAAAAATCATCTTATAAATTACTTTTAAAAGAGAAAATCAGATATATTTATATTCGGTTTTCTTTTTTTTATATGCCTCTATTTCAATTAATCTCTTCATAGAAAACAGATCACATTATTCATCTATCTAACCTTTTTATTTATGAATGATATTATAGCATATTTCAGCACGATTCCGTCCACGCATCGAAGTTTAATTCTCGTAGGAGGAATTACTATATTTTGGCTTATCGAAAACACCTTCCCGCTGTTTCAAATGAAATACAGAAAATGGCAACATGCAGGAATCAATTTCTTTTTGACATTTACTACTATTATTGTAAATTTTGTGTTGGCTTTTATCCTCATCAAAACGGCGAACTGGTCAACAGAAAATCACTTTGGGATATTGCAATGGCTGCCTCAAATTCCTGTTTGGCTTTATACTATCATCGGATTACTGCTGCTGGATTTAATTGGTGCCTATCTGGCGCATTTGGTTCAGCACAAAATAAAATTTCTATGGCGTTTTCATATTGTACATCATACTGATACCTGGATAGACACCACAACCGCTAACAGACATCATCCGGGAGAAAGTATTATTCGGTTTATATTTACTACTCTGGGCGTTCTTATTGTAGGAAGCCCCATGTGGATGGTTTTCCTGTACCAGAGTCTTTCTGTTATTTTCTCGCAGTTTAATCATGCTAATATTTCTTTACCTCCTAAATTGGATGCTTTTTTGAGTTATTTTATCATTTCACCCAATATGCATAAAGTACATCATCATTATGTCCTTCCTTACACGGATAGTAATTACGGAAATATTTTTTCGGTTTGGGACCGCATTTTTGGCACTTTTACAACCCTTTCAAAAGAAGAAATAATCTATGGAGTCGACACTCATATGGAAACTGAAGAAAACAACAAATTGCATAATTTATTGCAAATTCCGTTTCAAAAACCGAGATCTGCAAAAAACAGTTAAAATCATTAAAAAAAATATCCCAGATCGCACCAAGTAATTATTTTTTTTATTAATATTGATACTTAAATTGAAAATCAATCTATTAATCATTAACCCCTATTTTGAATTAATTTTCACGTGATGAAAAAGAGTAACCGCAAAGAATTGAATTGGGAGCAAACCGAAAAACTTGTTTCGTTAGCCTTAGAAGAAAAAAATCCATTTGAGATCATTAAAAAAGAATTTGGATTGGCAGAAAAAGAAGTTCTGGAAATCATGAAAAAGAAGATGCCACTTGAAAAATTTGAAATGTGGAAAAAAAAGGCAATTGCAAATAAACCAAAACCAAAACCCGTTAAAATAGATGATTTTGATGAAGATCTGGATGGTAAATATTATATAAAAAACAAACTAGACTAAAACAGACTCCTGAAATTCAGGAGTTTTTTTATTATTTTTAATGTTAATGTAACTTTTTTATAATTTACAAGTCATATACGAATAACTAAATTCAAACAAATGAAAAAAATATTTTACACCTTAGCTCTTGCAGTAACTCTTTGGAGCTGTAAAACAGGAAGCTCATCTGGTGCCGCAAATGTAGTAGGTGTTAACATTGATCTTATCGATGTAAAAGAGGACAAAGTACTAGTAACCGTTACCCCTCCTCAAATAAAAACCGATGAAGTAATTTATAGTATCCCAAAAACAGTTCCCGGAACTTACTCTACAGATAACTACGGAAAATTTTCAGATGATTTTAAAGCTTTTGATGCAAAGGGAAATCCTTTAACAGTAAAAAGAATCGATGATAACTCGTGGTCAATTTCTAACGCTAAATCGTTAAAAAAAGTAACGTATTTAGTAGGAGACACTTTTGACACCGAAAAAGGAACCGGATTTGGTAATGATGACGTTTTTTCGCCTGCCGGAACCAATATCAATGCAGGAATCAATTTTATGGTTAACACGCATGGTTTTGTAGGTTATTTTCAGGATAAACTGAATGTACCTTATAAAGTAACCATCACGCATCCTGAAACACTTTGGGGAGCAACTTCAATGAATGACGAAGACGCAAGCAACACAAGCGACGTTTTTACAACGCCTCGTTATGCTGTTTTAGTCGAAAACCCAATAATGTATTCTAAACCGGATTATACAACGTTTAATGTAAACGGAATGGATATTCTAATCGCTGTTTACTCTCCTACAGGAAAATTTACTGCCGAAAGTATTACTCCTGAAATGAAAACCATGATGACGGCGCAAAAAAACTTTTTAGGAAAAGTAAATGCAACTAAAAAATATACCGTTTTATTGTACTTGTCAAGTATGGCAAAAGATGATGCTCACGGTTTTGGAGCCTTAGAACATCCTACAGCTACAACGGTTGTTTTACCGGAATCTATGCCAAAAGAAAAATTGGTAGAATCAATGAAAGACGTTGTTTCGCACGAGTTTTTTCATATTGTAACACCACTTACTGTTCACTCAAAAGAAATTCAGTATTTTGATTATAATGCACCTAAAATGTCTGAACATTTATGGATGTATGAAGGAGTAACAGAATATTTTGCAAACCTTTTTCAAATCAATCAGGGTTTAATTGACGAAGCCGAATTTTATACTCGTATTGCAGATAAAATCGAGCAGGCAAAAGGTTTAAACGATACAATGTCGTTTACTGTAATGAGTAAAAATGTATTAGAACAACCTTATAAAGATCAGTACTTAAACGTGTACCAAAAAGGAGCTTTAATTGGTATGTGCATCGATATTATCATTAGAGAAAAAAGCAATGGCGAAAGAGGAATTCTGGACCTAATGCACAAATTAGCCAATGAATATGGTGTAGAAAAACCATTTAATGATGATGAGCTTTTTGCCAAAATTACACAGCTAACTTATCCTGAAGTGGGCGAATTTTTGACTAAATATGTTCAGGGCACAACTCCAATTCCTTATGATTTTTATTTGGCAAAAGTTGGTGTGGGCAAAGCCTCAGAAAAAGTTCCGGGATCAATTTTCATAAAAGGTCAAAATCCATATATAACTATTGATAAAGCAACTAAAGTAATAAGTGTTCGTAAGGATCTTGATTTGAATGTATTTTTCAGCAACTTAAATCTTAAAGCTGGAGATCAAATCCTAACTGTAAATGAGAAAACATACAACTTAGACAATATTTATGATTTGATTACCGAAAGTGAAAACTGGAAAGAAAACGATCCTATCACGATTAAAATCAAACGTGACGGAAAAGAACAAACCATCAAAGGAACTGTGAAAGTCCCATTTGAAGAAAAAGAAACTTTTAAAGCTACAGATGCTTCAAAAGAAAAACTTAAAAATGCATGGTTAAAAGGGTAATTTCTTTTCATCAAAACATAAAAAAAACCGACAAGTGATTGTCGGTTTTTTTGTTTAATGTGTCCATTCAACTTTGTCAAAGTTTTTAAGCTTATTTCTCTTATTTCTTCACTGGAAATTTCCAGTCAAATTCGTCTTTATCATTGATGATTGCACCAACTTCAAACTTTACAACTTCATCAAATTCAGTTTGAAGAATAAACCAATTGTCTTCGTTGAAATAATTTTCGAAAGTATCAAAAGTCTCCTGAGTGTATTTTGTAATTCCTTTTGTAGCCAGGTCTTTCTTTACATCAGCAATTTTTCTTCCAATTAATTTGAATCCAAAAACTTCCAATTCATTGCTCGAAGCTACTAAATAACCTAATTTCAAGTCTTCTTCCTGATAAAATGTCAATCTGATTTTGTGCGCATTGTATACAAAAATCACATTATCATCTTCGTCTACATAATTTTTGTCCGGTTTTCCCCAAGCAGCAGTTACATCGTTTTGCTTCATTCCGAAAAGCAATTTATCAATTCCTGATTTTAGATTTATTTTCATATTTACTTTTTATTTAAAGTGCAAATTTCGTGAAGTTTTTTGTTGTTCTGCCACGAATTGCACAAATTTTCTCAAATTTAAATATTACACATTGTCAGGCTGAGCAAAGTCGAAGCTTTTTTCGTAGTAAAAGCCCCTCGACTTCGCTCAGGGTGACACTAACAAAAAATCCGCGTAAAACCGTTTCATCCGTAAAACCCTTGGGCAAATTTAATTCTGGTAATTCTTCTTGTTCGGTTTAGTACTCATATAAAAAGTAATTTTCCCACCATTAATAATATCTGAATGTTTTAAGAAAGGTTTTTCTAATTGTTTTCCATTTAAAAGCACTTTGCTAACAAACACATTTTTATCCGATTGATTTACGGTTTCGACTTCAAAAGTTTTTTCGTTTTCTAAATTAAAAACTGCTTTCTTCATCAATGGGCTCCCCAAAGCATATTCATCAGAACCAGGAGCAACTGGATAAAATCCTAGACTACTAAAAATATACCAGGCACTCATTTGTCCGAAATCATCATTTCCGCCCAAACCATCGGCGCCATTTCTATACATTTTTTTCAGGATCATTCTAATTTTATCTTGAGCCTTCCAGGGCGAATTCGTCCAGTTGTATAAATAAACAACATGATGTGAAGGTTCGTTTCCGTGAACATAATTCCCAATGATACCGTCTCTGGTGATATCTTCAGTATTTTCGAAATATTTATCCGGCAAATGCATCCTGAATAACGAATCCAGCCTAACATTAAACTTATCGTTTCCTCCCATCATTTTAATCATTTCAGCAGGATCCTGAGGAACATATAAACTGTAATTCCAGGAATTTCCTTCAATAAATCCCTGCCCATGTGTGTCCAGCGGATCAAATTCTTTTTTGAAAGTACCGTCGTTTAATTTCGGACGCATAAAACCTGTTTTTGAATCGTAAACATTTTTATAGTTTTTAGATCTTTCGATAAATTCATTATAAACAGCTGTTTTTCCTAACTTTTTCGCCGCCTGCGCAATCGCCCAGTCATCGTATGCATATTCTAAAGTTTTAGAAACCGAAGCTCCGTTTTTATCTTCAGGAACGTAACCCTTTGTCATATAATATTCCAATCCGTCATAATACGGAACCTTTGCTGTGTTTACACAAGCCTGAAGCGCTTTTTCAGGATCAAAATTAGTATTGCCTTTTACAATAGCATCTGCAATTACAGAAACCGAATGATAGCCAATCATACACCAGTTTTCATTAGCATAATGCGACCATATTGGCAGCATTTTATGCACACTCTGATCTGAATGTGCCAACATCGAACTAATCATATCTGAATTTCGGGTTGGCTGTACCAAATTGAATAATGGATGCAAAGCCCGATAAGTATCCCATAGCGAATAGCTGGTATAATTTTTAAAGTTTTCTGCTTTATGAACATTCATATCGAGACCTTTATAGTTGCTGTCTAGATCCATATATTCTGTTGGGCCTAAAAAGGCATGATACATTGAAGTATAGAAATTCACTAAATCTTCTTTCTGAATGGTTTCTACCTGAATTTTATTCAATTCGTTGTTCCAGACTTCCTGACTTTGTTTTTTTACTTTTTCGAAATCCCAACCCGGAACTTCTTTTTTCATGTTTTCAAGCGCTCCGGCTGAACTTACGGGAGATAAAGCCATTTTTATTTTGATCTTTTCTCCTTCCTGAGTATTAAAATCAAAAAACAATTTTAAATTTTGACCTGCCATTTCGGGGAAATTCTTTGTTTGATCAAATCTTCCCCAAAAACCTCTGTAAACACTTTTTTCGAGAGGCGCTTGACCGTAACTTTTAATTGGTTTACTAAAAGACATCGCAAAATAAACAGTTCTGGTTCTTGCCCAGCCATTAGTTTGGCGATATCCTGTAATTAAAGTATCGTTCTCAACACGAACAAATGTCCAGACGTTCTTTTTATCGTAATTGTAAATTCCGGAAGTCAGATCGAGAATAATATGCGCTTCATCCGACTTTGGAAATGTATACTGATGCATTCCCACACGCGTTGTTGCGGTAAGTTCTGCTTTAATTTTATGATCTTCCAGCAATACGCTGTAATAAGCCGGTTCTGCTTTTTCGGTCGAATGAGAAAATGCCGACCTGTAACCTGATAATGGTTTTGACGCTATTCCGGGATTCAATTGCAGTTTTCCAGTTGTAGGCATTATTAGAAAATCTCCTAAATCAGAGTGGCCTGTTCCGCTAAAATGCGTGTGACTAAAACCTACAATGGTTTTGTCTTCGTATTGGTATCCTGCACAATATTTATAAACGTCTCCATTGTATTTTCCGCTTAAACTGTAAGCAATAGTATCGGTTTCCGGACTTAGCTGTACACTCCCAAACGGAACGGTTGCCCCTGGATAAGTGTGTCCCATCCTAGCTGTACCAATCATGGGATCTACGTATTGAATTAGATTACGTTTTTCTATTGCTTTTTTCTGAGCATTTACTCCAAAGCCAATTACTAAAAAGGAGAATCCAAAGAGAAAACCTTTGCAATTTATTCTATTCATCAGATGTTTTTTTAAACATTAAATTTTCTACAAAACAGTATCAGGTATTTACTAAAACGTTTTTCTAATAATTCCAGGTTAGAAAAATACAACAAAATATGCTTTTTAAAAAATATAAAATTTACTGAACTAAAAAGCTTTTAAATATCTTTGATTGATCAAAAAATGCAATGCTATAGATGAAAAAATATTTTTTATTCCTGTTGTTTTCCTACTCTATATTGAGCTTTTCACAAAAAACGGAAAGTTATCAATTAACAAAAAGTGAGATAAAAGAAAGAGAACTCGATCAGGTTTCAGATTTTCCTATTTATAAGGCTTTTGAATGTTCTGATAAAAGCGGCGTATATAATTTGCTTTTATGTGAAAATCGAAAATCCATAACTAAAAAAGATACTTTAAACACCAAAATTCAAGCTATTTACACGATGAGCGATCATGGTGGTTTTCTTGAAAAATGGCGCATTAATGACTTGCTTGAAAACACTGAACCCAAAGAAACTAATATTTGGTTCTGGACCAAATATTGCAGCACGAAAGATCTTGACGGCGATGGCTATATCGATCCTGTAATTGTTTACGGAACCAGAAATGAAAATAATGAAATCAGACGGGTTAAAATTATTACGATTTATAAAAATAAAAAATATGCAATTCGAGCTGTAGAATGCGACTTGGATTATTGCCGAAGTTTCAAAAAAGATGTAAGCTGGAATTCTTTACCACCAAAAATAAAAACTTATGTCGATAATTTAGTGGCAAAATTAAGAAAGGAACAGGATCTTATTTTGCATGATGGGTAGAAGTTTGAAATTCCAAAATTTTGAAATTCCAAATTCCAATCTAAACCTCGATTTAAATTCCAAATCTTAAATTCCAAATTCCAAACTTTTTAAATTCTAAATTTCTTTAAATATTGGGTAAATCCTTGCTGGAGTGGATTAAAATCCAGCCTTACAATATTTGGCTAGCCTACGGCTCTTTTTTTCCTTGATTGTCTAGACTGGACTAAAGTCCAGCCCTACAATATGGAGATAGCCTACGGCTCTTTTTAAAGCTTTTGCTTTAGGTTTTCTTTTACTTCGTCGAACCATTCGTTTTTAAGAATACTTAAAACGATTGAATCACGGCGAATTTCTTTATTTATTGTTGGCATATGGCTTCGTAAAACACCTTCGACTTTGCAGCCAATGCTTTTCATGGCGGCAATACTTCTTTCGTTACTATTATCAGCACGAAATTCTACTCGTTCAATTCCTAGGGTTTCGAAGGCAAATTGTAGTAGTAAGAATTTACAATGTTTGTTGAGTCCGGTGCCTCTAAAAGCAGAACCGTACCAGGTGTAACCTAACTGAAGTGTTTTGAATTCAAGATTCATATCGTAGAAACGTGTTGAACCCGCGTATTTTTGCGATTTCTTATCGAAAACAATAAATGGAAATTCCTTTTTATCCTCTCGGTTTTTTATTGCCGATTGAATGTATTTGATCAAATTCTCTTTTCCGTCTGCTCCTACTAATGAATATTTCCAGGTTTCTGGTTCATTGATCGAAATCTCTAACAAATTATTGACATCTGATTCTTGTAAAGGACGTAATAAAACTAAATCGTCTTCTAAAATGATATTGTCTGAGAAACTGAAAATTGGTGTTGTCATAAGCTATTTTTTTATTATGCTCCGTCTGAATCTTTGCGTGACTTTGTGTAAAAACTTTTTCACAGAGATGCACGAAGTATTTCACAAAGACTCACAAAAGGTATAAAAGAAAAAAACTATTCACTCATTTCGTCATATCGCTCCGGCACTTGCGGATCGTACAACGGTAATTTGAATTCTTCCATTACTTCTACCAATTTATTCATGGTTTTACCTTCGGTGCCGTAACAGTCGATTTTGATGCTTTGTGGCGTTGTGATTACCTGAAAAGCACCTTTTCCTGAAGTATTTTGCCAACTGTTTTCGTCTACTTTTTCCCATTTCGAAAAAACAGAATTGATTCGGTTAATGATTACCTCAACCGGAAGGGTTTCAAGACCTTCCACTGTTTCTTTTTCTATAAGAGCTTCGTAAACTTCGTGGTGGTTTAGGTAAATTTCTTCTAAATATCTCCAAAAAAGTAATTCGTACATAGCCTGGTGTTTTTAAACACAAATTTCACGAATTTTCACGAATGAATCTGTGTAATTTGTGAAATCTGTGTTTATTATTCTAATAATTGAATGTTCCGTATTCGCTGGTAATGGTCAATTTTTTAGCATCTGCTGCTTCTACTCTACCTACGATTTGTGAATCGACATTGAATGATTTTGAAATCGCAATAATATCTTGTGCAATGTTTTCAGGAACGTAAATTTCCATACGGTGACCGCAATTGAAAACCTGATACATTTCTTTCCAATCGGTTTTTGATTGTTCCTGAATTAACTTGAACAATGGCGGAACCGGGAATAAATTATCTTTTATAATGTGTAAATTCTGCACGAAATGTAAAATTTTAGTCTGTGCTCCTCCACTGCAATGCACCATTCCGTGAATTTCGTTTGGTGTGTAGGTGTCTAAAATTTTCTTGATAATTGGCGCATAAGTACGAGTTGGAGAAAGTACCAGCTGACCTGCGTTTATTGGGCTATTTTCTACTTCATCGGTTAGATTTACCTGACCTGAATAAATTAATTCTTCGGGAACAAGCGCATCATAACTCTCCGGGTATTTTTTAGCTAAATATTTCCCGAAAACATCGTGACGGGCAGATGTTAATCCGTTGCTTCCCATTCCGCCGTTATAGCTTTTTTCGTAAGTTGCCTGACCAAAAGAGGTTAAACCTACTATTACGTCACCTGCTTTTATGTTTGCATTGTCTACAACGTCGCTGCGTTTCATACGGGCGGTTACGGTAGAATCTACAATTATCGTACGAACTACATCGCCAACATCGGCAGTTTCTCCGCCAGTTGAATGAATGGTTACGCCAAAAGATTTTAATTCGTTGATTAATTCTTCTGTTCCATTGATGATCGCTGAGATAACTTCGGCAGGAATTAAGTTTTTGTTTCTTCCTATTGTAGAAGACAGTAAAATATTATCTGTTGCGCCAACACATAATAAATCGTCGATATTCATGATTAAGGCATCTTGAGCAATTCCTTTCCAAACCGAAATATCACCTGTTTCTTTCCAGTACATATATGCCAGTGACGATTTTGTACCAGCGCCGTCAGCGTGCATAATTAAGCAATAATCTTCGTCCTGTGTTAAATAATCAGGTACAATTTTGCAAAATGCTTGAGGAAATAAACCTTTATCGATATTTTTTATGGCGTTGTGCACGTCTTCTTTCGATGCCGAAACACCTCTTTGTGCGTACCTTTTGCTAGAATCTGAACTCATGAAACTTAGTTTGTGTTGATGTGGTGCAAAGATAATCCCTTTTTTTTATTCTCAGGGCTATACTATTTAAAATTGAATATTTTAAGGCACAAAAAAAATTCGGCAGGTTTTATAGCGCTGCCGAATTTCCTGAGTAAAATTGGTTATAAAATTTTGGCTCCTAAAAGTTACTCCCAATCGGGCATTGCCGTTCCTGAAAATAATACCACTCTGGAATTGACAACGCCCAAGGTTGTTTTTACACTATTTTTTACCGAAATACCATCATTAGAAGTATTGGTAAAAATTAATTCGGATTCGTTTGGAGAATATCTCACATCGAGATCGTTTGTACCTGCTGCTTTCTCTGTTGTAATTTGTGTAGCATTTCCGGATGCAAAACTGTATTCGAAAATTCTGGAATCTAACTGTCGGTAATTTGAACTTTCAAATCCTGAAACATCTCTGGTATAGATTATTTTTTGTCCTGTAATAGAGAAATTTAATCCGCCTACTGCCCCATTTTGACCCGAAAGAATGGTCGCTATCACCACTCCGGAAGGATTAATTACATAAATCTCAACATTATATCCGTTTGCATCATTTACTTTTAAAGCGATTTTTGATCCATCTGCACTCCAGTCACACTCTGATATAAATTTGCCATTTGGTGTCTGGAATATCTTGGTTAAACCGCTTCCGTCGTTATTGATTTTATATAATTTATCGAAATTAGGATAAATAAGTTCACTTCCTGAAGCATTCCAGGAATAACCTATATAATCTGAATTGAATCCGGCAATAGGCACTGAACTTGTTAACTTTTTAATTCCCGTTCCGTCATAATTCATGGTATAAAGATCATTTTGAGAACCATTTGTTCCTATAAAGGCAATTTTCTTTACCAGATTATTTCTTCTTGGACGCCAGTAATTTCTGTCTGAACTGGTTAGTTTATATTGTTTTCCACTATCATCGGCAGTAAAAATTACATTATTATCATTGATATTTTTGACAAACAAATATCTTGTTGCCGGAAAAGCAATTGTGGTAAATGTATTTACGGCGCTTAAAACTGGAGTATTTACCCCATCTGTAACTTCGATTTGCCAGTAGTATTTTGCTCCAAAAATTAAATCTGTCAATGTAAGTTTGTTCGCTTTTATAGCATCATAAACTTTTACCTCGCTGTTACTGTCGTTTCTAAGGATTATCTTAAAAATTAATTCATCTTTATCCGGATCTGTATCCGTCCAGGTAAGATCTAACGAAACCGCCTGCGCTGTACTATTATCAACCGGACTTACCAATACCGGAACTGTTGGCGGCTTATTATTGGCTGATGCTTTTTTGAGTTCAAAAACCACTTGTGATGTATTGTTTGCTGTAACCGTTGCAGCTTCGAATTTTGCTATAAAACCCTCTTTTTGTGCCTGAAAAGAGTATTCGCCCACTTTTACATTCGAAACTGTAAATTTACCTTCGGCATCTGTAAAAACGGTACTTGTTGTGGGACTTGAAAGGATTTTTACATTTTCCATTGGTTCAAAAGTATCTGCATTAACCACTCTTCCGGTAACAGTACCAAAAGCAGATTCTCCTATTTTTTCTTCACTACATGAAACCAAAAACAATAAAAAAAGTACACTTGTTATTTTATATAAATACTTCATTATTAATTTGTTTTTAAATTACTAAACTTCATCGTTATATTTTTAATTCTGATTTTCAGAGCTTCTTATTTTTTCTTTTTCCCAAAATAATAAGTAAGTCCTAATCCGAATTTGTAGTAGTAATCGTCGCGGGTTCCGGCTTTTATATAATCGACATTATCACTAAAATTAACATTTTGCTCTCCAAACAATTTGATTCCAATTTTGTCTGAAATCAGATATTCAAGACCTAAACCGTATTGAATTTTACCATAGGCATTCTCGAATTTCCTGTTTGTTGCATATCCGCCGCCTCCGTAGAGATAAGGTGTAAAACGATCTTTGGGGAGTAAAATCCATTCGAGATTAAGATCATAAGTGATATAACCAACGTCGAGTAAATTTTTATTGGCGAGATTAACCACGTTTGTAGAAGCGCTTATATTAAAACCTGGAGTGATAAAAAATTTCAAGGCTCCACGTCCAAAAGGCCGTAAAAGCGGATCTTGGTAATCGCCATCCATAAGAGTTGCACCGCCCGAAATTTCAATGGCAAATTTACTCCTTCTGTTTTCTAATTCTCTTCCGTAAAGCGCGGTTACATCAGCCGTTTTGGTTTCTTCGGCATATGCTTTTAGTAGATTATCAACTTCAAATTTTGGTGCATCTGCTTCCCAAATATTATCTTTTATTCCTTCTAAAACCAATGATTCTACCGCTTTTTCAATTGCTTCGGTAACCGCCATGTGTACGGGTTCATTGGTGGTATATCCGGTTTCGACTTCTAATAATCTTTTAAAATTTACATATCGAAATAAACTTTCATCAATTGCCTGAGACAAAATAGTTTTTGAGATATAAACTGATTTTAAAATTTTTCCGTTTGAGGTTGAAATCATTCTCAAATAAATGGTAACACGATCCTGACGGTATTTTACAGAAGCTCCGGCTCCAAAATACCGCGCTCCAAAACCTCCGGTAATAATATTAGAATCATACGAAACGATTCCTCCTTCTAATAAAACACCGGCATATAATAAAGGAGTTAATTGAGGTTCGTTTGGATTGGCATTTTTTACGTATTCCTGACGCGTGGCCCGAATCAGGTTTCGTTCCTGAAGTAAATTACCAATATTTTCACGCTCAATTGGAATAAACCATTTAGAATCTTCAAGCGCTTTTATCAATATTGAAGTGGCGCCCTGAGTAACGGCAGTACTAAAACTGCTTCCGTTTTCCTGTGGTTTATATTGTCCGGTCTGGTCTCTGAATTTATAAACACCCACGACAACTTGCTCTTTTGGTTTTGGCAGATCTTTTAATAATGAAGTGGCAGGAGTTCCTTCTCCTAAAACTGCTTTTTGAACGCCGGTTGGCTGATTGTAATAAGCACCGCAACCCGAAAAAAGTAATCCGGATACTATAAATAAGTAGTGATGTAATCTCATGTTATTGATTTGGGATAATTACTTGAGTTTGTTCGCCGGTATTGGTATCTAAAATATTTAGAGTAAGTCCGTCTGCAGATGGGTAAACATCTACTGAATAGCTCCCAAAAGTATAGGAACCTTCTTTTATACCATCAGTACCAAATTGCTGTTTGTATAGCGTACTTGAAATCTGACTTAATAACTGCGAATTTAAATTGGCTTTAAATCGCTCTAAGTCAGTTTGTGTTTTGGTTTCGGCTGTTTTATCTTTTTGCTTATTCTGAGCTTCGGCACTGCTCAAAAGCCATTGATAGTTAAAGGTATCTCCTCCAAAAGCCGGATTGACTGGTTTATAAACTAATGCCTGAGCATTTATAAACGGAGAAATAAGCAGGAATGCTGCCAGGGTGATTATAAATTTCATGTCGTTAATAATAAAATTAATACTGAGTGAAATACTTGCGCTCTTTTTCTTTTTCTTTCAGGTAAGTGAAGGTGGCATTTACAGATTCTTCTGCAACTGCATCCAAAAATTCATCATCTGGTCTTGCCAGAAACTCATAAACAACTTCATTGTCGATACTGATGGTTATGGATGTATTTCTTGCAAAACTATATTCTTCACCTATTGTGACTATTTTTTCAGCGTTGATTCCAATATCATTGTATTTGTAATAATACCTGTCGTAAAAATCTTTTCCCATTTTGGTTTTGGTATCGTCTGTAATAATTCCTCTTAACACAAATCCGTCAACAGGCAATACAAGAACTTCTACATCTTTTTTTTTTCTTCACCCAAAACCACACGATCCTTTGCTATTATTTGTTTGTCTTCATCATAAAACAATAATAGTACAACTACCTCATCGTCTTCAGAAATATTAATCTGAGAAGTAGATAATTTTTGTTTTTCGTTTGGCTGTAAGGTAAAAACACCAACCTGGTCATTATTAGACTGATTATTACTTTTATTATTATTTTTTATAACAGACATTCTGTAAGCAGCTCCTCTGAGGACATCAGTAAGATTTTCTGCCGTACCGGTAATTTTTACATTACCCTCTACTTTTTCAATTTCCAGTTTTGCTTTTATTTTGTCTTGGGGGACCTGACCATATAATATGGCAGTAAAAACAAGAAATACTAAAGTAATATGTCGATATAAAAAACGCATCTTTAAATTTATTTATTAATAAGAATTACTGAAGCGCCATTTCCTGTCTGGGTAATTTTCATATTTTTTGACAACGAATTGGTTCCAATGCTTTGAATGTTTTGATTGTCTCCTTTTTGAATCATTTCCATATTTACATTATAATTGGTATGCAATGTAAAATCAGAAATTTTATTATTATCCCCTTGTTGAATAATGTTTTGGGTCAATGTTTTAGCACTTTTATCCAAAAACAATTCATTGCGGTCTCCGTTTTGATCTACAGCAACTTTTGTTTCATTTGATTTTAAAAATGCTCTCACTTTATTTAAATCCCCAATTTGCTGGATTTGAATTCCAGACTGAATTTTGGAATTTAAATTATTCTGTGCTTTCTTATCCATACTCGAAACCACACTAAAAGCTTTTTCTTTAGAATTAAAAACAGAAGAGCTGTATGGTTTAAAATCTGAATTATCCTCTTTTTCCTGAGCGTAAAATACAGGAGAAAAAAGCAAAAGCACTACAATATTTACAATGAAAGTTTTCATCTTTATTGATTTAGATTAAAAAATGAGACAGTCACGTTCTGTGACTATCTCATTTTCATTTTAATAAATTACATACCTGATTGGGTAACTGTAATTGTGTTCATGTTTCCAAGTGAAAATGCAACACTAGCATGAGATGCACCAGTTTGAGTTACAGTTGCAGTATTTTTGTTTCCAATTTGCAATGTACTTTCTTTCAATTTAGTACCATCTTGTGTAGTTGTAGCTTTATTTTCATCACCATATTGATAGTGGTATGATTTGTTACCATCTGCTACAGCTGTACCTGCCGGAGCTTTTTGAGTTTGCCAAGATTGGTTTTTAACACCACCCTGAGTAGCATACGCATAATTACCATCACCATTTTGAGTTTGTGTCGCCTCATTATTATTATGAGGAGCAAATGGTACACTTACTGCATTAACAGCTGCCAATTGAGCTGCATTGAAAGGAGCTCCGGTTGGTTTTTCATTTCCAGTTGTTCCTTGGTCAATAATAGCTTCATTGTGTTTTCCTGTTTGTACCTGAGTTGCTTTATCAAATCCTCCTAATGCTGATGCTGGAGCAGCAATTTGATCTTGCCAGATCGTTGCTTTATTCCAGTCTCCTGTTTGAGTTTGATACGCTTTATTGTCATGGTTACTTTGAGAAGCAAAAGCGGTGTTGTTGTTACCTTTTTGTTTTACATCTGCAGCATTGTTTTTAGCATTGTAAACGCCAGGTTGAATTCCCTGATAAACCTCTGATTTGTTCGAATCTCCTAATTGATCGATTTTGGAATCATTTGTTCCTCCATTTTGATTTACGATACCAGTGTCAGAGTTTCCTACCTGATTCACTGATGAAGTGTTTCCCTGTGCAATTGCTGCAGCCCCTACAAATAGCATCGCTGAGATGCTTAAAATTACTTTTTTCATAATAGATATATTTAATTGGTTATTAATACAACTTATTATGTAGGTCAGTGTGATTTGGGGGAAATCAAGCCATCAAAAAGCATCATTCGAAAATAAAATCAGAAGACTTATTTTCTTTCTTCCTGACCAAAATTAGAAAACTTCCTGAAAATCAAATCAAGTATAAATACCTATTTTACAATATGATAACTACTTTTCGATGAAATGTAAAACTATCTCGATGAACTACTGAAATCCAAAAAAACATAAGTAGGAAATTACCTAATTATTACAATTTCCTTACATTTACACCCTCAGATATGCTAAAAACAATGTTGATCTTCCTTTATTTTAACATTAAAACAAAAAAAAGCCCATCGTAATTCGATGGGCTTGATAGATTTGTTACATTACTATTATTTGATAAACAATAGCTCTCTATACTTGGTTAATGTCCAGCTTTCGTCGTCCACAAGCAGTTCTAATTTGTCACAATGATTACGAATATCTTCAAAATAAGGTTTTACTTTATTACAATATGCTTCGGCCATTTTTTGTGCATCGGTCAAATGATTGGCCGTTCTTCTTTCGTCTGTCATCGCCAATACTTTAGAATTAATGCCTTCTATATGACCAGAAATTTCTTTAATTAAAACAATTTGTTCTTTTGCAATTGTTTCAAATTCTTTTCCGAAGATTTCTTTTAATCCTTTTACATTCTCTATTAATGTATTTTGGTAACGAATTGCTGTTGGAATAACGTGGTTTCTTGCAATATCTCCCAAAACTCGTCCTTCGATCTGGATTTTTTTGGTGTATTCTTCCAATTCTATTTCGTAACGCGCTTCAGCTTCAACATGATTTAAAATTCCTAATTCAGAAAATAAGTCTAATGCTTGTTTAGAAACTTTAGCTTTAATTGCTTCCGGAGTAGTTTTAAAATTACTTAAACCTCTTTTTGCTGCTTCTTTTTCCCAACTGTCACTATATCCGTCACCTTCAAAAAGTATTTTTTTAGATTGTTTGATGTATTCTCGTAAAACATTAAAAATAGCATCATCTTTTTTCATGTCTTTCGACTCGATCAAAGTATCTACTTCTATTTTAAAGTCTTTAAGTTGTTTAGCCACAATCGCATTAAGCGTTGTCATTGAATTCGAACAATTCGAATTAGATCCTACAGCTCTAAACTCAAATTTATTTCCAGTAAAGGCAAAAGGAGATGTTCTGTTTCTGTCTGTATTGTCTAAAAGAACATCCGGAATTTTACCTACTACATTTAGTTTTAAATCTGTTTTTTCTTCAGGTGATAATTTTCCTGTCGTTACACTTTCTAATTCAGATAAAACCTTTGTTAATTGCGCTCCAATAAAAACCGAAATAATAGCCGGCGGCGCTTCATTTGCTCCCAGCCTGTGATCGTTACTTGCTGTTGCGATGGACGCTCTTAATAACGTTTCATAATCGTTAACCGCTTTTATAGTATTAATAAAAAATGTCAAAAACTGTAAATTGCTCATTGGCGTTTTACTCGGACTCAATAAATTAACTCCCGTATCAGTTGCCAGTGACCAGTTGTTGTGTTTTCCTGAACCGTTTACACCTTTAAAAGGTTTTTCATGAAATAACACTTTAAAATCATGACGTTCTGCCACTCTTTGCATCACATCCATCAATAAAGAGTTGTGATCTACGGCAAGATTGGTTTCTTCAAAAATTGGCGCCAGCTCAAACTGATTTGGTGCCACTTCGTTATGACGTGTTTTTACCGGAATTCCCAATAGCATACATTCCTGCTCTAAATCTCTCATGTACGTTAAAGCACGAGTTGGGATAGACCCGAAATAATGATCGTCTAATTGTTGTCCTTTTGCAGAGGTATGTCCTAATAAAGTTCTCCCAGTCATCATTAAATCCGGACGTGAATTTGCCAATGCTTTATCAATCAAAAAATATTCCTGTTCCCAACCTAAAGTTGCCGTTACCTTTTTTACGTTTTTATCAAAATATCGACATACTTCTGTCGCTGCTTCATCAATTGCAGATAATGCTCTCAATAAAGGTATTTTATTATCTAAAGCTTCTCCTGTATAAGCGATAAATACAGTTGGAATACATAAAGTTGTTCCGTAAATAAAAGCTGGAGATGTTGGATCCCAGGCTGTATATCCTCTTGCTTCAAATGTATTTCTGATTCCACCATTCGGGAAACTTGATGCATCCGGTTCTTGTTGTACCAATTGTGCACCGCCAAATTTCTCTACAGGATCGCTTCCATCATACGAAACTTCAAAAAAAGCATCGTGTTTTTCTGCTGTTGTTCCTGTAAGAGGCTGAAACCAGTGTGTATAATGTGTAACTCCTTTAGATAATGCCCATTCTTTCATTCCCATAGCAATATAATCTGCCAGTTTTCTGTCAATTTTAGTTCCGTGCTGCACTGCATCTCTAACTCCCTTTAAAGCATCAGAAGTTAAAAACTGTTTCATTGCTTTTTCATTGAACACATTTGCGCCAAAAATGTTAGATTTTCTGTCTATTTCTTCAAAATGTACTGGCTTTCTTGTAGAAGCATCTCTTAAAGCCTGGAAACGTAATGTTGACATGTATAATTAAGTTTAAAATTTGTAATAATTTTTACTAAAAAAAGAGCAACAAATATAAACAAATAAAAAGCCTGTTTATAAGATAAATTTGAGATTTTTGTTCAACGATTTTTCAACGTAAGACGCTTTTTTCAAAGAATAATGAATTTGATTTGAAGAAATGTAACAAAATACTTCAGTATTATTCATTAAATAAACATTTTTTCATAATTCCTTAACCCTGATTTGTAAAAAACGAGTGTAATTTTTACGAATTTATTTTTTAATAGTGTTAAAAATTGCTTTTTTAAAAATATACCCCTCAGAAAATTGCGCTTATCCAAAAAATAATAGCGAGCTAAACAAAACAGCCCCCTAATTTTTACGGCTAAAAAAATAAATCTATATTTGACCCAACGAAAAAAACAAAAAAATTAATTTATATTATTATGGCTAAAATTAAGTTAGAGTACATTTGGTTAGATGGATATGAACCAACTCAAAATCTTAGAAGTAAAACTAAAGTTGAAGAGCATGAAAATTTCAAAGGAACATTAGAAGAACTTGGAAACTGGTCATTTGATGGTTCATCAACAAAACAAGCCGAAGGCGGATCTTCAGACTGTCTATTAGTACCAGTTGCAATTTATCCAGATCCAACTCGTATCAACGGATATATCGTAATGTCTGAAGTTATGTATGCTGATGGAACTCCACACCCTTCTAACGGTAGAGCTACAATTGATGATGATAATGATGATTTTTGGTTTGGTTTCGAACAAGAGTATTTCATCATGGATACTAAAACTTTATTGCCATTAGGTTTCCCTGTTGGAGGATATCCTGCTCCACAAGGTATGTACTACTGCTCTGTAGGTGGAAAAAACACTCACGGAAGAAAACTAGTAGAAGAACATGCTGACTTATGTATCGCTGCCGGACTTAACTTTGAAGGTATCAACCAAGAGGTGGCTTGCGGACAATGGGAATTCCAATTATTCGCTAAAGGTGCTAAAAAAGCCGGAGACGAAATTTGGGTTGCTCGTTACTTACTAGATCGTTTGACTGAAAAATATGGTTACTATATAGAATACCACCCAAAACCACTTGGAGATACTGACTGGAATGGTTCTGGTATGCATGCTAACTTCTCTAACGAAGTATTAAGAACATGCGGTTCTAAAGAAACTTACGAAAAAATATGTGAAGCTTTCCGTCCTGTTGTTGCAGAACACATTGCAGTTTACGGAGCTTACAACGACCAACGTTTAACTGGTAAACACGAAACTGCTTCTATTCACGATTTCTCTTACGGAGTATCTGACAGAGGGGCTTCAATCAGAATTCCTTTATATACAGTTCAAAAAGGCTGGAAAGGATACCTTGAAGACAGAAGACCAGCTTCAAACGGAGATCCATACAAAATTGCTGCAAGAATTATCAAAACTGTAAAATCAGCCCTATAATTCAAAGCTTAGATTATATCTTAAAAGTGCCATCGTAATTGTTGGCACTTTTTTTTATTTATCATCATTTTGACAGTCACAAAACTTTGTCAAAGTTTTAAACTTTGACAAAGTTCTTATCTCACTCAAACCTCACTGCCACAAGAGTTAGGATAGCGAAGTTTTATTCAGAATTTCAACATAAGTTTTTGATAATTAATTTTTAAGTTAAACTTCAAAAACTATCTTTGTAAATCATTTAAAAAAAGTATCATGATAGTCTGGATTTTGTTTTTATTAGCCGTTGTTTTTATTCTTGCTTTAGACTTGGGTGTTTTCAATAAAAATCCCCATATTATTAGTACCAAAGAAGCAAGTAAATGGACACTTATTTGGGTGACTTTATCCTTCCTGTTTTCAGGAGTAATTTACTGGCTTTACACTACAGATTACATTGCAAATCCCGACAATCTAAAACCCGCCGTAGCTTCTATGAAGTTTATAACCGGTTATTTGATCGAGCTTTCTTTAAGTGTAGACAATATCTTTGTCATTGCTATTATTTTCGCCTCATTCAAAATTCCTCAAAAATACCAACACCGCGTTTTATTCTGGGGAATTCTTGGTGCCGTAATCTTCCGTGGATTAATGATTTTCTTTGGCGTTATGCTCATCAATAAATTTGCGTGGACTACTTATGTATTTGGACTTTTCCTGCTTTTTACTGCAATAAAAATGTTGTTCTCCGGAGAAGATGATGATTTCCAGCCCAAAGATTCTTTTGTATATAAAACATTAGGAAAAATTATTCCGATCACTGCTGAAATGGATGGTGAAAAGTTTTTCATTTCAACAAAAACTGCCAAAAGAGCTGCAACTCCATTATTTGTAGCCCTGATTGTCATCGAAGTTATGGATGTTCTTTTTGCTGTTGATAGTGTTCCTGCCATCTTAGCCATTACATCAGATCCGTTTTTAGTATTCAGTTCTAATATTTTTGCTATTCTTGGATTACGTTCTATGTATTTCTTCCTGGCGAATATGCTGGCAAAATTCAGTTACTTAGAATATAGTCTGGTAGCCATTTTAGCCTTTGTTGGATTAAAAATGTTACTTCACGAATGGATTCACGTTCCAGAATGGGCTTCATTAGGATTTATTGCACTTTCGCTTTTAGTAGGGATTTTGGTTTCTCTTAAATTTGGAAAAGAAAAAGAACTTACTGATACTGATTTAGGAGAGGAATAATATTCTTGAAACATATATTTATAAAAAAGGCTATCCCAAAAGATAGCCTTTTATTTTAGTAAACTATTCGTTACTTGATGATAATTAATCAGTAGCGTAAATCGTTCTAATTGATCGACAAAGTTTTTGTCTTTTCTATCGAAAAGAGAACGGAACGATACCAAATAGACAGAGTAAATTACACAAGAAAGTTGATAAAGATTGGGGTTTCGTTGCGGAGTTACTTGCGGAGATTCCTCGTTCCTCGGAATGACAAGATTGAGGATAAATACATATATTCATAAAAAAAAGGAGATCTTACCATCTCCTTTTTTTTATTGGTATTATAAATTTAATTTAATTTTTTAACATTACTGTCGTCAATATTATATTTCTTAATAACAGCATTATAATCTTGATAATCTGATTTATTAACCGATTTATTACTATTCAAGAAATCTGCTGGAACAATAACAACTCTAAATGTTTTCCCTAATCTAAATTCAGAAGGAAGTTGAGAAAAATCAGTTAAACTACCATCAATAAAGATTGTAACGTTATTACTCGAAAAACTATAATTATATTGAGCTGTTTCCGTACCATCATTAAAATAATATATTTGAGGCAGTAACGCCCATGTATTCCCTCCAGTTGTACCAACTAATTCATATACCAAAACAACATCACTTGGTAACAATCCACTTAACGGAGCTGTTACTGCAAAACCTGGAGAAGTGAAATTTGCATTTACTTGAAAAACAACAGGAAGCGGAGTTTCAGCTCCATCTAGTCCCGGAGGTCCTTCCGGCCCTTCACAGCTCGAAAACACGATTAATCCAACAACTGCGAATAAGGTAAGTATCTTTTTCATAATTTTTTATTTTTTAAGTTATACATAAAGGTATTCCAAAAATCAAACCAAAAAAAGCTTTTTGAATGATTCCTTACTAAAAGTTGTATTATTTTTTTGCAACGACCTGATTTTTAAGCAAGATTTTATTAAAAAACAACACATGATAAGGTAGTGAGTTTTCCCAATAATCCCAAGTATGTGCTCCGGGACGTTCGGTATAATCGTGATCTACTTTATTATAGACCAATCTTCGGTGTAATTCTCTGTTGGGTTCTATCAAAAAATCATCCACTCCGCAATCGATAATCAATGGTAGTTTATTGGCTTTTATTTTATCCAGCATTCCCATTACGGCATATTTCGCATACATTTCTGAGCTGTCGCTTTTATCTCCAAAAACAGGCTGCATCAATTTTACTACCTGTGCCGAAGATTCACGATTGAGCATCGTACTCATATCTACGGCACCGCTCATACTTCCGGCAGCGCAAAACAATTCAGGGTGTTTGGCAGATAAGTATAATGCGCCATGACCTCCCATAGAAAGTCCTGTTATTACTCTTCCGTTTCGGTTACTTATCGTTCTATAGGTTTTATCTACTTTTTGAACTACTTCCTGCGTGATAAAAGTCTCAAACTGACTTTCTTTATTTACAGGACTATCCAAATAAAAGCTAAAAGTTTCACCTTCAGGCATTACAATAATAATATTATACTGATCAGATAAATTTTGAACTAGTTTTTTATTTGGTGTACTTTTCAGCCAATCACTAAAATGTCCGTAAGCACCATGCAACAAGTACATCACCGGAAATGCTGATTTGCTTTTTGCATACGAATTAGGTAGCACAACCGCCGCTTTGTAGGTTTTGCTCATGGCTGTACTGGCAACTTGTAAAGTATCTACTTTTGCGGCGTAACTCATTGAAGAAGCGCATAAAAGAACTGTAAATACTAGAATTCTAAAGTTTTTCATATTTATATTTTTTCAATTTTGGGATTGTAAATATAGCTTTTTCCGTGTAAATTATATGAAAAATCCGACTGGTTTTTCAGCAACTTAATTATGCATTTGTTATATTTTTTTCCACAGATAAAATGATTTTATGGATTATTTAAAATGGTTGCCACGAATTGCTCGAATTTTCACGAATAGGATTACGGATAATTTGTTGCGGAAAAAAAAGCCACAGATTAAATGATTAAAATGATTTTTTTTTAGCTACCAAAAGGCTACCAAAACCCGACCTAAGGAAACAAGCGAAGCAATTACATGAATTTTTACGAATTGTATTACGGATAATTTGTTGTAAAAAAAAGACACAAATTAAAAAATCATTTTAATCTGTAGCAAAAAAAATATCAGCATCCATTTAATTCGTGGAAATTCGTGAAATTCGTGGCAAAAAAATAAAACACAGATTAAAAAATCATTTAAATCATTTAATCTGTGGCAAAAAAAAAAAAAAAAAATCAGCGGTAACCAGTTCAACCCGCTTAACCCGTGGCCCATTAAATCCTAAAACAAAAAAACCATTCGCCGCAACGAATGGTTTTATAAACATAAATTAGATTATTTCTTACCAGATTACTACTCGCAAACTATCTGGCTGATACATTTTATCTCCTTTTTTGACATTAAATGCTTTATGAAATTCAGGAATATTACTCAAAGGTCCATTCACCCTAAATTGTTCCGGCGAATGCACATCAGTCATAATTTGGTTGATTTTTGATTCGTCTCTTCTATTGATCATCCAGGAATACGCATAAGCAAGAAAATAACGTTGCTCCGGAGTTAATCCGCTAATTTTTTCTTTATTTTTAAATTGCGCTGTTTTCTGGAACGCCTCATAACCCATAATTACGCCGCCTAAATCAGCAATGTTTTCACCTTGAGTGGCATCTCCGTTTACATTTTTGCCCAATATTGTATATGCATTGTACTGATCTACTATTAATTTGGTTTTTGCTTTAAATTTTTTCAAATCTTCGGCTGTCCACCAATTGTTTAGGTTTCCTTTCTCGTCATATTGGCTTCCCTGATCATCAAAACCATGCGTAATTTCATGCCCAAAGAAAGAACCTCCAATAATTCCGTACAAAATAGCATCGTCCGGCATACTTCCTTCATAACCCGGAACAATAATATTACAAGCCGGAATTACAATTTCGTTGTTACTTGGGTTGTAATATGCATTGTAAGTTTGCGGCTGCATTACCCATTCGTTTCTGTCTACCGGTTTCCCGTATTTATTGATCATGTATTTATAATCCCAAATATTGGCACTCATAACATTCCCACAATATGATTTTCGATCTATAGAAAGTGCGCTCATATCTTTCCATTTATCCGGATAACCCAATTTCATGACCATTTTGCTCAACTTGAATAATGCTTTTTGCTTGGTAGGTTCACTCATCCAATCCAGTTTTTTGATGTGCGAAGCAAATACATCACGAATGTTGTTTCCAACCTCCAACAATTTTTCTTTGACTCCTTTTGGCATATAATCACTCACATAAACCTGACCTATTAATTCTCCTAAAGAAGAATCTGTTTGCTCTACTACTCTTTTCCAACGTGGTTTTTGAGTTGTTACACCATTTAATGTTGTAGCATAAAACTTGAAATTTTCTTTTTCGATAGCGGCATTCAGATATGGAGCGTATGAACTTACAAGATTCCACTTCAAATACGTTTTCCAATCTTCGATCGAATATTTTTTAATCGTAGTATTTAGAGCTGTAAAGAATTCCGGTTGTCCTACTATTACAGTATCTGCTTTTGCAATACCTAAAATTGGCAATACTTTTTTCCAGTCGATATCTGGTGTAAGCGAATTGAATTTTTCTACCGAAAGTTTGTTGTAATTTTTTATAGGATCGCGAAGTGCTTCTAATTTTCGGGATGATTTTGCCAATTCGGTTTCGAGTTTCATAATCGTTGCAGCATTTTTTACCGCAACTGATTCTTCATCTCCCGTAAATCGCATCATCGTTTTAAGATGTGCTACATAAGCTGTACGAATTTCTACATTTCGTTTGTCTGTATCGAGATAATAATCTCTTTGTCTCATTCCTAAACCGCCTTGCCCGAAAAACAGCGCATATTTTGTACTGATTTTATCGTCTTGCGAAACATAAAATGTAAATGCCGGATCTGCTCCTACAGTTTGCAAATGCGCAATGGCATTAATTAATCCAGAAACATTTTTAATTTCGTTGATTTTTTTGATCTCAGCATTTAACGGAGACAAACCTGCTTTTTCAATCGCAATGGTGTCCATTCCTGAAGCATAAAAATCACCTATTTTTTGTTTGTTACTTCCTTTTGTTGCCGATTCATCTTTGGCCGAGCTTTCACAGATATTTTTAATTTGCCCGTTAATCGTATCCACCACAGTTCTCATGATTCCGTTACTGCTGTCTGTTTTCGCAATAGGATTTTTTTTGAACCATCCATTATTGGCATAATTAAAAAAATCATCAGCCGGATTAATTGTTGTGTCGCGATTGGTAATCAAAGGATCTGAAAATGCGACTTCTTTTTTATTACAGCTAAAAAAAGTCATTCCGATAAGAAGGAATGTAGCAGGTTTAAATAAATTCATTCAGTTATAAATTTTGGTTGATGGACTAATTATTTACTTGTTATAATTTAAGTACAACAAGTATGTAAATATAATTTTTATAACAACAGATCGTAAAAAAAATTCAAATTTTAAAATCCAAATTCCAAAGAATAAAGTTTCGACTTAATCCTATATAACTATGAGATATGCTTTTATATTATAAAAAAAGCTTGCCACTAATTCCACAAATTAGCACGAACTACTATTTTTCATTTTAATTAGAAAAAATTCGTGCTAATTTGTGGCATTAATGGCAAAAAATCAGAAGCTTACTCCTATATAATTAGCTAATAATTATTTTGTGTTCGTGACGGTATTGCGAAGCGCTTTTACCGGTATATTGTTTGAATGATTTACTGAAATGGCTAAAGTTATTAAAACCGCTTTCGTAACACACTTCGTTTATGCTTATTGGTTTCTCTGCCAATAATTTTGATGCGTGTACCAAACGATATTCGTTTACAAACTCTGTAAAGGTTTTATTCGAAATCTTCTTAAAATAACGGCAAAAAGATGGTGTCGTCATACTTACCAAACTCGAAACTTCGTCTATAGCGATCGATTCCTGAAAATGATCTTTTACGTAATTAAAAACAACATTAATACGATCATTATCCTGTGTTTGTAATTCTAACGAAAAACCATCAGCATTCAGCACAGTATATTCGTCAGAAGAATCTAATTCGTCTAAAACACTCAAAAGCGTTAGTAAGCGTTCAAACGGAAGCTGATTTTCCATCATCTCGATTTTCCTACCTATTCTTTTTTTAGTTTCTCCTCCAAAAGCAATTCCGGCTTTTGCCTGACTGAAAAGATTCTGAATCTTTTTCATTTCGGGAGCAACAAAAAAATCATTCCCTAAAAACTCAGGTTTGATATGAATAACGGTTTCATTAATATTTCCCGTTTGCTCATTCGTAAAACCACAATGTGGCAAATTAGCACCTATAAGTATCAAACTACCATTCGTATAATAAGAAACATGGCTTCCTATTTGTCTTTTCCCTGCCCCACCATTTATATAAACCAACTCAATTTCTGGATGATAATGCCATAAATGAGCTTTACTATTGGTCTTTTCGGCGTGTTTTGTGTAAGTAAAAGAACTTCCGTATGAGTTTGATATCACTTCAAGAGCTGGGGCAATTGTCTTCATGATAATTCCTTTAAAAAATAATAGCAAATTTAACAAAAAGACCTAATATAATTTAAAAATTAACCTATAACGGTTTCGTAAATGAGAATTTTGCATAATAATCATTAAAAGTTAAATCATCAAATTATCGCTTAAGATGATTTTTTTTAACGATCCGTATTTTTTTGGTGTTTTTTTTTCATAAATCGTATTTAGTAGTGTGATTTAATGCGCATACCTGATATTTGTAAGAATAATAGAACTTTTAATCAAATGTTAATTTTATTGAATAATTGAAAAATAACAGCCTAATTAACAAAAACACCAAATATAATTCAAAATTTAACCTATAACGGTTTCGTAAATGAGAATATAGCACATAAATTGGAAAACACAGTTGTGAAAAAAAAGCAATGCCCGGAGTAATTTAGCATCAGAAAATTAGAACAAACAATTTAAACAAATAGATATGAAAAAGATATTAAAATTAAGTTTAGTGATCGCAGTACTTTTTACAGGAATGAACACTTATGCAATTGATGGTAATGATAATGGTGCAGTTGATTTTAACCTTCACGTATTAAAGGCTAATGGAAAGCTAATCACATTTGCTTTAAACCAGGTTAAAAAAGCAAGCATAAGTATTTATGATAAAAACAATAGTTTAATCTATTCTGAAAATGCTTCAGGTAAAGACGGAATTTTAAGAACTTTTAGTTTAGAAGAACTTCCAGCAGGAACTTACTTCTTAGAAATTGAAGACAGTGTTAAAAAAGTAAGACACGAAATTACAATTAATGATAATACATCTGTATTGTCTACAAAAGCAGTTTCGTCAGCATATAAAGCAAATACAATTGCTCAAAATTCAAGCGTAGCAACACGCTAAAAAAGTTTATACTTCTCATAAAGTATAAAAATGAGGTTAGATAGTTAGTAAAGTTAAAAACATGATTGTTTTGAAACAGCTCTTTGTGGTTATTGAGCTGTTTTTTTTGTGCCATACTTTTTTTTGATTTGCCACAAAGGCACTAAGACGCAAAGTTTGTTTTTTTTTATTTAAACGCAAAGAGCGCAAGGATATAGGCGAAGTTCGCAAAGTTTTACATTTACAAAGCTTTGCGAACTTTGTGTTTTTTATAAAATCCTTTACATATAATCTTTGTGTTCTCTGTGGTAAAAAAAACTTGCTACATGTTGAAATGAGAATTAAACACAAAGGACAATAAGAATTTCATCTGTGATCGCGCTCAAAAACACGGAGCTCACAAAGCTTTGTCAATATAAAGCTTAAGTTCCGAAGAAACCGCGTTTGAAAATCCCTCACAAAATAAACGAAATATTATTATGAAAAAGATGAGCCCCGATAGTCCCGAAGCTTCGGGAGAAAATCCTTTTGTGTCCGTCGCGGCGGACACAAAAGATTTGAAACGGATAGCGGGATTAGCTCCTGAAAAAAAGATTTGCTTTTTATCATAGATCGAAATGACAAAAATGAGCATAAAAAATCCGTTTTTATCTGCGTTTTCGCTTTAGCGAATCCGTGTCATCCGCGTACCATCTCAACATTAATCCACAAAACTTTTGTAAGAAAACCAGATCAGTGAATGTTATCTCATTTTAAACAAAACATTAAAAAATAATAACCAAATTAACAGAAACGATAAAAATAATTCAAACTTTAACCTATAACGGTTTCGTAAATGAGAATATAGCATCGAAATTGGAAAACAGAGTTGTGAAAAAACACATACATCCGAAGTAATTTAGCATCAGAGAATTAGAACTATTAATTTAAAACTAAATACCATGAAAAAGATTTTAAAATTAAGTTTAGTATGTGCGGTACTTTTTACTGGAATGAGTACTTATGCAATTGACGGGAATGAAGATTTTAATCTTCACGTATTAAAGAATAATGGAAAACTAATTACGTTTGCCCTTAATCAGGTAAAAAAAGCCCACTTAGCAATCTATGATCAAGAAGGAACTTTAATTTACTCTGAAAGTGCTTCAGGTAAAGATGGAATTTTGAGAACTTTTAGCTTAGAAGAATTTCCTGCGGGAACTTACTTCCTTGAAATTGAAGATAATGTAAAAAAAGTGAGACACGAAATTACGATAACAGATGATACAACTGTATTATCAAAAAAAGCAGTTTCATCAGTTTACAAATCAGGTATTGCTGCAAAAAATACAAGCGTAGCAGTACGCTAAAAAGTTATACTGCATACAGTATAAAAATGAGGTTAGATAGTTAGTAAAGTTTAAAACGAGAAATTCGTTTTCAGAACAGCTCTTTGTGGTTATTGAGCTGTTTTTTTATGCCCAATTTTTAACTGAAATCTATTGCCGGTTTATTTTTCGAAAACTATTCTTAATAAATATAAAACTGTGATATTTAAACCATTAAAAAAACAGGAACTGAAAACATCCAAGAGCCCAGTAATTACGTACATAGTTCAGCCAAAGCACAGAAACATCTTTAATTCAGCAATTTACACATATAAAAAAGTGATTTTTTTGCATAAAATTAAATTTCAATTTGTAGTTTTGAGCGTTCCACAAACAGTAATTAACAATTAAAAAAAACATGACAAATTTTACCAAAATGGGCTTAGTTGTTGCCGTATTTTTAACAACAATCTTTACTTACGCAATGGATGGAAAAGGGGATTATATTTTGAATATAAAAACCGGAAACGGAAAAGTAATTAGTTTTACCTTGAACAACGCTGAGAAATCAGTTTTTTCTATCTACGACGAAAACCATAATTTAGTGTACACAGGAGCATCTGCGACAGATAAATTAGAGATTTCGAAAACTTTAAGTTTAGAGGCGTTTCCTGCCGGAACTTACACTTTAGAAGTAACCGAAAATGGTAAAGTTGCGAAACACGAAATTGCTGTTTCTGCTAAAAAATCAAAAACTATTAAGCTTGACGAATCAGTAAACGAAAGTCCTGGTTTCCGTCGTTAATTGTTTTTTACTTAAAATTGAAAAGCATCAGCTGTGGCTGATGCTTTTTTTTGTTTACTCTAATATAATAAACCTATCATATCTCGAGAGATTTTTCTACTAGTAAAATATAAAAAATCACTTTGTGTGCATGAGCTGGACTCTCGCGCCTGCTGAGGCCAATGACGAATCTCAAACCTATACCGCCCAAATTAAGGTTTTAAATTATTTTGAGTTGGGTTGCGTTATCAGCGATATGATAAAATTATGCATTCTCGCACTCGATCACGATATGCATAATCTTGGAGAAAAGAAAAAACAATCTATTAATGTGAGTTTGATTTTAGAAACGGTGTTGCAGCTGTTTCCTTTGGATGAAATGGAGTTTCTGGGTTGTGTTGGGGAGATGGTCGATTCAAATTCTTAAATTATGTAACAGGATATTCATTGGCTAGCCCATTGGCTGGCGCGAGCGTCCCGCTCGTGCATTACTTTGTGGGCACGAGCGGGACGCTCGCGCTAGCGGGTAGATGGTTGGTGAAAAGTATTAAATATTTTTTTACTTTTAAAGTCGAAAGCTTTTGCTAGTACCGCTCGTAAAACTTAAAGCTAAATACAAAAGAGATGGATTATAGTACCAAAGAACTTTTTTATTATTTAAATAAATCAATATCAAATAATGTAAATTATAGAGAGTTATCAAATTTATGCTTAACATTATTTTGTACCTGTAGTATTTTACCCGAAAGGTTTGAAAAAGCAATTATTACTAAAGAAAAATTAGCATTACTATTTTCTAAAATTGCAAAAGAGAAAAATATTGTTTCTTATCCACCAACGGCTTCATTTTATGGGGCTTCATTTCATAACACTCATAATGAAGGACATTGGTTAGAGGTAATGGCCAGTGCATTGAAATTAGCAAGAGAACCTAATGTAGAGGAAGCTAAGAATTTATTATTATAACTCTTATGCTGGCGCGAGCGTCCCGCTCGTGCATTACTTTAGGTTCACGAGCGGGACACTCGCGCTAGCGGAGGGGGACCTATTTCAGGATAAGACAAATCAATATAAACAACATAGTCGCACAGTATGGATAACTGCGAATTATAGTAATAGCATTTAGTCTATATGAAGTTTTATTTCTGAATAATACTGATTACCAACAAATATATAAACAACTAAGCAGCTAGTAATTGCATTAGCAACTTCCAATTCTGTCCAATCATTAGCTGAATGGACATCATTATTTCTATAAAAGTATGTTGTTTGTATCTGCTTTCCGAAGTTTATACTTCTAGCTAATCTACTATTTACTTTATTGCGCTCTTTTGTTGGATCAATTCTAGATAATTTATTAAAAATTTCACCCAAACCTTTTTTATTAGTTGTAATAAAGTTATATGAAGTGTTATCAATATAAAATAAAATTTTCTTACAAAAAGGATCCAAACAAGTTAGAAACTGCTTTAAAAAATTTAACTTATCTGTTCTATCTGAAGCTTCAAAATAGTATTTATTAAGATTACCTAAAATTCGATCATTTATTCCAGCAAATTCACTTACTGGGCATGGTTTATCAAGTATTGACTTAAATAAACTAATTCCTTCTTCAAGCGTAAATGAATATACTGGAGCTAATTCATCCGCAAAATATGAGTACAAATCACGATAAAGTTTTTCTTTTATACCTAACCAATTATATTTATCAATAGCCAAAGTAACATTTGATTCAATTTTTTTTAATGTTATAATGTTTTTATTTCCCGTAATACTTTTTTTAAAAAATTCTTCTTGGCCAAATATTTTATAAAATGAAACTTTAGTAAATCTTTTATCATAATCTTTAAGAGCTTTAATTATATCTGATGCCAGGGCTGAATGAGCATCTTTTTTTTGCAAATACTCAAAAATCTTACTTCTTTGTTCAATTTTATATTCTGGCTCACCATTTGATTCTCTACGTTTACGTGTTGTAAATGCTAATTCTGAATAGCGCTGTTTCCATTCTGGTAAAATCCACTTATCACTTTCAACCTTTAAACAATCCCTTCCAATTAAAGCACAAACTGACTTAAATTTTAGACCTTTTCTCTCTTTAGAAATTTCTTCAAAAATTTCATTATACGAACTAGGTCTATCTAAACTTAGCAATGCTTTTTTTATCAACATATCGATTTTTCCAGAATTTGAGTTCCATATTTTCAAACTCCAATTTCCTGTTTTTCCTAAAGAAATAAATCTCTGATCTGTAGCTAAAGCCAAACTGTAACGATCATATATTTTCTCAGTGCTAGAATGAAATAATCGTTTATTTATTTCTGATACAATATTATCGATATACATTGGCTCACCATTTTCTAACAAAACTCTAAAAGCTCTATCACTGGCTCGAGAAAGAAATTCAAATTTTGCCTGATAAAATATTGATTCATTTGACACTATAATTTCAACTTCTGGAAGAATTTCAGCAGCTTTGAGTACATCAATATTTATTAATTTTTTATTCTTTTTTTTGCAAAAGACAATAAGCTGCATCTCGTTCAATGGATAAATTTCTTTTCTTAGAACTTTAAGAAGTATTTCTGCGGATTTAATGAAATTTTCCCCTTCTTCTGAATTACAAATTATTATTTCTGCATTAGTAAATCTAGTTTTTACTTTACCACAAACGTGCAATGAAAATAGATCTATTAATAATTTTATAGTTTCTGGAAATCTTTTATCATAAGAGAAATCATCAATTAATAAATCTTCTAACAACTCTATAGTTAAAACTCTTTTATCAATAACAACTCTTCTTAAATATTCATATCTTTCTATTACAGAAGAGTTACAAAAGATTCGTTCCGTTTCAGATTCTTTACCTTGCAAAAACAATCGTAAATCATAAAGAATTTCTTCTTTACGTTGCCTAATTCTCTCTCTCGTTTTATTATAAATACTGCCTAAATCTTCTAAAGTAAATAAATCACTTTTATTCAACCCATAATAATGAGTAATAATACCTTTATCCATCTCTTTTCGAAAATTTAGATAATCAATTATGACTTCGTTTAACAATTCAATAAAAGAATTCGCTTGTAAAACACTAAAATCTACAGGAAGCTCATATATTTTAGTGTTTTTTTCATAAAGATTATAAATGTCTTCAGGATTTTCAATAATTATTTTTTGAAATTTAATTAATTCTTCTACTACTTTTTTTCCAATTTTATTTAATTTACCAAACTCATCGGGAACAATTTCTAGGACTTCTTCTAGATTTTGAATTTTGTATAAAAGAAATTTACTGATCAAGATAGGTGTAATAATTTGAGAAATATTTTCAATTTTAATTTTTGACAGATCCATTATTGTGTATTAATATTTAAAAAGAAAAAATTATTAAAGTTCAACTTTAATAAATATAAATATACATTAATTAATATAAATAATTAATAAAGGAAAACGCACTTAATTAACTTTAACAAGTAATTAAATGCGCTTTAAATTTTCTTAAATCAGATTCTTTACATATTCCTTCTATACTGCCCACCCACTTCAAACAAAGCCGAAGTAATCTGACCCAAAGAACAAACCTTTGTAGCTTCCATTAAATGATCGAATAAGTTTTCGTTTTTAATAGCTGCTTCCTGTAGTTTGTTTAAGTGCTCGTTTACTTTTGCTTCGTGGAATTGGTGTAAGTTATCCAGCATGGTAATTTGATATTGTTTTTCTTCTTCGGTGGCGCGAATTACTTCTGCCGGAATTACCGTTGGAGAACCTTTTGAACTTAGGAAAGTATTTACACCCACAATTGGGAAATCTCCATTGTGTTTTAAAGTTTCGTAATACAAACTTTCTTCCTGAATTTTAGAACGTTGGTACATGGTTTCCATGGCACCAAGAACTCCTCCTCTTTCTGTAATTCGGTCGAACTCTTGTAAAACAGCTGCTTCTACTAAATCCGTTAATTCTTCAATAATAAACGAACCCTGAATTGGGTTTTCGTTTTTCGCCAAACCTAACTCTTTATTGATAATCAACTGAATCGCCATGGCACGACGCACTGACTCTTCTGTTGGTGTTGTAATTGCTTCATCGTAAGCATTCGTATGTAGTGAATTACAGTTGTCATAAATCGCATATAAAGCCTGTAAAGTCGTTCTGATATCATTAAAATCAATTTCCTGCGCGTGTAAAGAACGACCAGATGTCTGAATATGGTATTTCAGCATTTGCGCTCTTTCGTTGGCCCCGTATTTGTTTTTCATGGCTTTCGCCCAAATTTTACGTGCCACACGACCAATAACTGAATATTCAGGATCTACTCCGTTGGAGAAGAAGAACGATAAATTCGGTCCAAAATCGTTGATACTCATGCCACGGCTTAAATAATATTCCACGTAAGTGAAACCATTGGAAAGCGTGAATGCCAACTGTGTAATTGGGTTCGCTCCTGCTTCTGCAATATGATATCCTGAAATAGAAACCGAGTAGAAATTACGAACGTTTTTGGTAATAAAATATTCCTGAACGTCACCCATTAATCTTAGTGCAAATTCAGTTGAGAAAATACAAGTGTTTTGCGCCTGATCTTCTTTTAAAATATCAGCCTGAACCGTACCACGAACTTGTGATAAGGTTTTAACCTTTATTTCATTGTAAACTTCCAAAGGTAAAACCTGATCTCCGGTAACACCCAAAAGCATTAATCCTAAACCATTGTTTCCTTCCGGTAAATCGCCTTGGTATTTTGGGCGTTCTAATCCGCTTTCTTTATATATTTTGTTGATTTTTGCTTCAACTTCTTTTTCTAAATCATTCTCCTTAATATAATACTCGCATTGTTGATCAATTGCGGCATTCATAAAAAAACCTAACAACATTGGCGCTGGCCCGTTGATGGTCATACTTACTGATGTTAAAGCATGCACCAAATCAAAACCGGAATACAGTTTTTTAGCATCATCCAAACAACAGATTGAAACTCCGGCATTTCCAATTTTTCCGTAAATGTCCGGACGAATATCAGGATCATTTCCGTATAAAGTCACACTATCAAAAGCAGTCGAAAGTCGTTTTGCCGGTAATCCTGCGCTCACATAGTGAAAACGTTTGTTGGTTCTTTCCGGTCCGCCCTCGCCTGCAAACATTCTTGACGGATCTTCGCCTTCACGTTTAAACGGATACAATCCTGAAGCAAAAGGAAATTCTCCCGGAACATTTTCCTGTAAATTCCAACGTAAAATATCGCCCCAGGCTTCGTATTTAGGTAAAGCAATTTTCGGAATCTGAATGTGTGATAAACTTTCGGTATGCGTCGCGATTTTGATTTCCTTATCACGCACCTTAAAGGTATAAACCGGATTTTTGTATTTGTTTACTTTCTCGTCCCAATTCAGGATAATTTCCCAATTGTACGGATCTAAATCCATTTTTACTTTATCAAACTGATTTAGTAAAAGGTTTAAGAAAATTCTGTTTTCATCATGTTCCTGAATACCGCTTGGTAAAACACTTGTATCATCAATTCCTGCTTTATTGATTCCTGGAATCTTTCCAGAAACCGATTCTATCGTTTTAAAGATTCCGTATAATTTCTGTGCTACTTTTTGCTGAGAAAGTGCGCTTTCATCATAGCTTCTGTTATTCTCTGCAATTTCAGATAAATAACGTGTTCTGTGTGGCGGAATCACGAAGATTTTCTCGCTCATTTCACGCGTAATCTCAAAAGTCGATTTTAAATCAGAACTGGTTTTTTCGACGATTTTATCCATGATCGCTTTGTAAAGTGTATTCATTCCAGGATCGTTAAACTGCGAAGCAATAGTTCCGAAAACCGGCATATCATCCGGATTCTTATCCCATAAATTATGATTGCGCTGGTATTGTTTTTTAACGTCGCGAATCGCGTCAAGAGCACCTCTTTTATCAAATTTATTCAAAGCTACCAAATCAGCAAAATCAAGCATGTCGATTTTTTCTAATTGTGTTGCCGCTCCAAACTCTGGTGTCATTACATATAAGGATACATCAGAATGGTCCATAATCTCTGTATCAGACTGCCCGATTCCTGAAGTTTCTAAAATAATCAAATCGTATTTTGCTGCTTTCAACACCTGAATCGCCTCAGCAACATATTTAGATAAAGCCAAATTCGATTGACGAGTTGCCAAGGAACGCATATAAACACGAGGATTATTAATCGCATTCATACGGATTCTGTCTCCTAATAAAGCGCCTCCTGTTTTTCTTTTGGATGGATCGACAGAAATTAATCCGATTGTTTTCTCTGGGAAATCAATCAGAAAACGACGAACTAATTCATCTACTAAAGATGATTTTCCTGCTCCACCTGTTCCTGTAATTCCCAAAACCGGAATTTTAGAATCGGTATTATTTTTATGAATCTGATCAAAAACCGGTTTTGCAATTTCAGGGAAATTTTCTGCAGCCGAAATCAAACGTGCAATTGCGGTTGGCGTTTTATTTTCTATATGATCGATTTCTCCGTTCAGTTGATCACCAATTGGATAATCAGAACGTTCAACCAAATCATTAATCATTCCTTGTAAACCCAAAGATCGGCCATCATCCGGAGAATAAATTCTGGTAATTCCATATTCATGCAATTCAGAAATTTCACTTGGCAGAATTACTCCTCCGCCTCCGCCAAAAATCTTGATATGTCCTGCGCCTTTTTCATGAAGCAAATCATACATATATTTAAAATATTCATTATGCCCACCCTGATAAGATGTCATCGCGATAGCATTTGCATCTTCCTGAATAGCAGTATTTACTACTTCTTCGACACTACGATCGTGACCTAAATGAATTACTTCTACACCAGTTGACTGGATAATACGACGCATAATATTGATCGCGGCATCGTGTCCGTCGAAAAGAGAAGCAGCGGTGACAATTCTTACTTTATTTTTAGGAATATATGGTATTTGTTGTTCCATTTTATGAATATGATAATTTTAAGGGAGCAATTTACAAAATATTATAATATTTGATTCTCCTTATATCTTTTTGTTAACAAAATAAATAATCTTTTTTTATCTCGAGGGGTAACAATCTACATCGTTATCGTATTTATTTTATATAAGTCTTATAGAAATGTTAACAACATGGTAATCTTGAAAAATTTAAATTAAATACAACAACTTGTTTTCCAGACACCTAAAGTAATTTAGCATGGTAGAAAAGCCCCAAATTTTTACCCAAAACTTTTACTCTTAAGTAATACACGTATTAGTAGTAAACGTAAAAATTTAAAAAATGAAAACATTATTTCCAATCACCGCAATTTTAAGTTTGAGTTTCTTTGTATCTTCTTTTAACAGAACAGAAAACGACATTCTATCCTATAAAAAAACTTCAACTGTTGCCGCTGTTTACAACTCAAATACTGATGATGTAGACGAGCTTTCAAATGATTTCTTTAAAAGATATTCTGATTTGAAAAAATATAAATCTGATGTGATGTCATTATACAAAAACAGAACTTTAGGAAGTATCTGGTTTGATGAAAATGATATTAATGAGTTTGGAACTGTACTGTACGAAAAAGCAAAAAAAACCAATGATTTAGTAATTCCTTACCAAAAAGAAATTGATGATCTTTTTTCTTCATCAGAATCAAAACTTTCTAAAACAGATGCTGACATGCTTATAAGCTCTTTATATATTGCTTATGCAAAAAGCATTTCGGATACTAAGAAAAAAGTATCTTATGATGCGATGCTGAAAGATTTTTTAAACTATAGTACTATCGAAGAGGCAAATGGTACAACAGCTACCGCAGATGTAAAAGTAGCATATGATCAATATTATAAACTACAAGATATTCTAAAAAAATATAAAAAATTAGACCGATCAAACAAATGGAAACCTATTGTTCCAGAAGAAACACCTTATAAAGAATTACGTCCGGATGCTGTTTCTAGCACTATTGAGCAAGTCAGAACCCGCTTGTATTTATTAGGAGATTTAAAAACCGACTCGAAAAGCAATTTTTACGATCGTGAATTGATGGATGCTGTAATGAAATACAAAGTTCGTAACGGTTTTAAACCCAACTACATTTTAGCAGAAGAACATATAAATGAAATGAATGTGCCACTTTCTGATAAAATGGAAACCTTACAACTTAATATGGAAAGATGTCGTGCGATTTCGGCCCAGATTGCCAGTAATGATGAGTATGTTTTGGTAAACGTTCCTTCGTATGAATTAATTTATGTTAAAAACGGAAAAATTCAATTGACTTCGAGTGTATTTGTTGGTGCTCCTTTGACTAAAACTACTATTTTTAACAGTGAAATTGAAAGAATCGTTTTTAGCCCTTACTGGACAGTGCCACAAAGTATTGTAAACAATGAATTAAAAGGTAAAATAGCAGCAAACAAAAATTATCTTGCCGAAAAAAACATGGAAATTGTAAATGGTCAGGTACGACAAAAACCAGGACCGGATAATTCTTTAGGATTGGTAAAATTTATGTTTCCAAACCCTGATGATATCTATATGCACGATACGCCATCTAAAACTTTATTCGATTTCGAAAAAAGAACTTTCAGCCATGGCTGTATCAATGTAAAAATGGCAAAAGAATTAGCTGCCGCAATGCTAAAAGATTATCCTGAATGGACTCCGGATAAAATCGATAAAGCTATGGCAGGTAAAACAGAAAACAGTTTCAAATTAGCTAAAAAAGTACCTATTTACATTACTTATTTTACTTCGTTGGTAAATGAAAATGGTGAAATTGGTTTTTATCAGGACGTTTACGAAAAAGATAGTGAACTAAATAATGTATTAGCTACACAGGCTCTTTCTTCAAATTAATATTTAAAATTAGGATATAGTATCAGCTTTTTATTCATTCAGATTATAATTTAATATCTGATGAATAAGAAGCTTTTTTTATGAATTAAAAAAAATCACAATCCAACACAAAAAACCTTAAACCGTTAATAATAAAACTTTTACAGTATAAAAAATAATAAAAACGGATCGATCTTTGTACTATTATTTTACAAAATCAATTTATCATGAAAACAGAGAATATTGACGGATTAACACTTTTTGAAATAAATTTACTGATTAAACAAGGAGGAAGATTTGTAATGTTTCCAAATTTAATGAGTCAGTTAAAAAGCTCAACTATTTATTTTGTTCGCCCTGAAGAAAAAATATTCAAATATGCCATCAAACATTTTTTTAAGAACATCTTAAATAGTTGGCGCAACTTTCCTTTAAGACCATTTTATGTCTCAAAATCTTTATTTTATTTGGCGATTGGCGGTAAAGATTATACTCAAACTATGTTGGCAGACTTAAAAACGATTAATCCTATATATAATCCTAATTTATACTGCTTGCAATATGTGTAACTTTAGCAGCAGCTACAAATCAAACTATTAAATTTAATGTGTTAATTTTCAGGTTATTAAATTAGAGAAATCCTAAAAACAACTCAATTTCAATAGAAAAGTTGTCTAGTGGAGAATAATTATGCCAGCAAAAAATAATTAAAGTTATTCGGAATATCATTTTTTTAATTTCAAAAAGAATAATAGTATCTTTCAACATCAAAATAAAAGCTATTATGGAAGACGATTACGTTGAAGTTAGAAAAAGCTGGTGGGAAAGAAACTGGAAATGGTTTGTACCAACAGGATGTGTGAGTATTTTACTGATTTTTGTGGTGTTTATAGCCAGTATATTTTTTGGAGTTACATCTATGATGACAAATTCTGATGCTTATAAAGGCGCTATGATCCAGGTACAGCAAAACAAACTGGTTATTGAAAAACTGGGAACACCAATAGAAGATGACGGCATGACTTCCGGCAGTATCAGTACGAACAATGACAGCGGAAATTGTAATCTACAAATTCCCATAAAAGGTCCTAAAGGAAAAGCAACTGTATTTGTGGTTGCCGAAAAAAGAGGCACCTGGAAATACAGCGAAATGACTGTTTTTATAAAAGCAACAAAAGAAGAGATCGATTTACTAAAAAAGTAATGGTTTATAAACAGAGGCAGATTTCTTTAATTAGATTTCTGCCTTTTTTTATTGAAAAAACAATGTTAGATACAGTATCTTTATCAGGAACAATTTTTCTCATTTTTCGATTATGACTATTCGCCTATTTACGCTATTATTCCTTTTCAGTTTTTCTACTTCAGTATTTTCTCAAACCAATACAACAGCCTCAACAACAATAAATAAATCCTCTGCAGAAAATGCAAGTCAGGATATTTATATCAAAATATTGTGGCTGGATACCAATGGTTCTCTACAACTCAATACAAGCTATATTAAAACATTAACAGACCAGCAACGCGCCGCATTAGGTTATATCGCAACTGATGTGAGTAATGAATGTCATTGGGATGGTGCAAAAAAAGCAGATGAAGGCAATTTAAAATGTAAATTTCTTTCGGCACTAAATCTGGGATATCAATGTTCTGAAACCCATTTATCTTTTTTGAAAAAGTGGTTCAAAGAAGACACAAAGGTTTTAGAAAGATTGCAATATTGTAATAAAACAGAATCTTCGGCAAGAATTCAGGATCATTTTGTTGAAGTAAAAATGATTACTACAAAAGACAGCATCAAAATTCTTTACAGTGCAGTTGGCGAAGATCTTGACAAACAAAAATCATGGAGCTGGCAGGAAGAATCAACTTATTCTTTTACCAAAACCGGAATAAAACAAACCAACCGAAAAAATATCAACGGTGAATACAATTAGAATTATCAGCACAAAAAGAAAACGAATCCCATTATTCTTTTTATTTTTTTGTTTTCTGCAATGCATTACTGTAACAGCGCAATCTGACAGCAATTACCAGACTATTATCGATAAGGTAAAACAGTTTTCGAAACCTGCCAAAATTTTAAACAAACACATTGATGCAACCGGAAATGGTTCGGTTGAATTTACAAATGCAAAAAAGCAAGTGCTGCGTTTTCGTTTACAACATCAACAACTTCAGGTACAGCATGGCGGGATTGGGTATCAGCTTTTCTATTACAGAAATAATTATTTAGAAAAAATTCAAACCTTTGATGTTAATGGCAAGCTAGCCGGAGAAGCAGCATCTAAAAATGAATCAGGCGTGGTGTTTATTATCGAAAAACCAAACTTATATCTGAAGAAAAAGAAACTCATTGACGCCGCCGAAGGAAACATTGACTTAAAAGATGACAGCAACGAAAAAATTATCAGAGTCCAGTTATACGACGAAAATAATATGCTAATACCGGAATTTCAACCTACTTATATCTCAAGTAAAACCTATTGGAATTATAACATAAGAATGTATTGGCCATAGAGGAGGATGTTACGTTACTGAGATACTAAGTTACTGAGATACTAAGATGCTAAGTAATATTAAAGAATTCTAATTTGCACTTAATCTAAACCAAGCACAGGTATATACGGAATTCAGCAACAGACATTAAGCAAATGTTTTTTTTCAATTAAAAGATTTGCCTTACTAGTCGTTTTGATCGTTATATTGCTATATTTGGCAAAAATTTACCCCATGAAAAAAACTACATTATTCTTATTGCTAACTTTAATTGGCAGTACTTCTTATGCTCAAAAAGCAGATACAAACAAGAAAAAAGTTAAGATTACAATACCAAAATCAGAACTTTTTAAAGATATTAAAACCTACAGCATTATCGTGCAGGGAGATGATACATGGAATGCTGATTATGCAGACAAAACTTCTAAAACTTATGAGCATAATGTGCCTAAAAACACGATTGAGGACTACACTAAAAAAGACGTAGCCAATCCTGATGTTCGTGTTTTAATGGGATATAAAGGTGCTACCTATAAAAAAGCAGATAATGGTACTTATGTTTTAGATGGTGATTTTAAATATTTGGTTTTAGGAAAAAACAACGAAATATTATATGAAAAAGGTTCAAATGCTAAAATGTATTCTGCAACTTATGTAAACGGCAAACCCAACCAGAGTTTGGCCAGTGATTTGAACAATTTAGGTTATAAGTATCTTACAGACAATAACATTCTTGCAACTGAAAAAGAATTCTCATTGAATTACGGCTTATTCGAAAAAGTTGAGGAATTTCCTGAACTTGCTGAATTTAACACTAAAACGGATGAGTTCCTGAACAAAATTGCCACCAATTCTTTAGATCAATCTTACCTTGCAGATCTTGAAAAATTCTATTTGGGTTATGTGGGTAAAGAATACAAAAAACTAAAACCAAAAGATTACAACAAAGTGATTTATCTGAATTTATCATTGACTCAGGTATTTCTTTTAAATTTTGACAAGGCTCTTGAATATCTTGAAACTGCAAAGCAAGGTGCAGGAATGATGAGTATGTGGCCTGATGAAGCTACAGCAAACATTAAAAGTTTGATGGCCGTAAACCAAAAGAATATTGGTACTAAGGTTGCAAACCCAACTTTTGACTCTGTTTATTATATCTATCTTAACGGAACTGTATCTCAAGACGGAAAAACACTTACAGGAAAACTAAAAACTGATCGATTTGCAAATCGTGCAGAAGGAAGTATTTTACAAGCAAATGATCCTACTCAGACAAAAGTTTGGGCATATAAAGATAATGGTGATGTTGATTTTGTTGTTGTAAATGATAAAACCACAATTACAACTGATAAAGGACAGGAATTGAAATTTATTAAATACGATAACGGTTTTATTCTGGTTGAAAAAACAGCTGATTCATGCTATAAAAAATACGAATCTGGTTCGAATGACATTTACTGCGAGAAAGATGGTAAATTTGGATTGAAAAAATAAATTCTTATTAAAAGACTGTAAAAAGAGATTTAGCTTAGGCTGAATCTCTTTTTTTTTTGCTCAATACCGTCATTTCATAAAAGAAACAAAATGCTCTATTATAGCCCCGATGGAAGTGGAAATCCTTTTGTGTTCGTCCCGATAACTATCGGGAGGCACAAAAGATTGCAACGGACAGCGGGACGAATGTTAATTATGAAACAAATTGTTGCTGCTCCTAAAAGAAAATTGTGGCTTTGTTTTTGAATAAGTAGTATTTTTGAACCTTATATAAAAACTAATAATGAAAAAGATTTTAATTTTATCGCTTGTATTTTCTCTAAGTTCTTGTGCTCAGGTACAACAAACTTTAAATCAATTACCTCAAATTTCGTCACAAATTCCCGGAGTTGGCGGCGTTGGCGGCGTTGATATTGCATCTGGACTAAAAGAGGCTCTAAACAAAGGAATTACACAGCAAGTGAGTAAATTGACTGCTGTTGATGGTTTTTATAAAAATGAGGCCGTAAAAATTTTAATGCCGGCAGAATTGCAAAAAGTGGATGCTACTTTACGCAAAATAGGACTATCGTCTCTTGCAGATGAAGGGATTAAAGTATTAAATCGTGCTGCCGAAGATGCAGTGAAAGAGGCTACTCCGATATTTGTTTCGGCGGTAAAAAACATGTCTTTTACAGATGCTAAAAATATTTTACTGGGAAATGACAGTGCTGCGACCAGCTATTTGCAAGGAACAACAACAACGGCTTTGTACGGAAAATTTAATCCCGTTATTAAAAATTCTTTCGCAAAAGTGGGTGCCGATGTGATCTGGAAAAATATCATCAATAAGTACAACACCATCCCATTAGTAAAAAAAGTAAATCCGGATTTGACTGATTATACAACGAATCAGGCTTTGGCTGGTGTTTTTAAAATGATTGCTGTTGAAGAAAAAGACATCCGCAACAATATTAGTGCAAGAACAACACCTTTACTACAAAAAGTGTTTGCTATGCAGGACGGAAAATAAAAATGTTTAACCGCAAAGAATGAGACATTTTTTCTTTGCGAACTTGCGTATCCCGATAGTTATCGGGATTGTAAACTTTGCGGTTAAGCTTTAAACCAAACTATAAAACCAAACTGTAAATCACCTTGAAATGCAAAAAATTACCATTCTGATTCATTGTAAAGATCAAAAAGGAATTATCGCCGCCGTGACTACTTTTATTGCTAAAGTAGAAGGAAACATTACTTACATTGACCAGCATGTTGATGTGGAACAAAATGTGTTTTTTATGCGATTAGAATGTGAACTGACCAATTCTACTATTACTATAGAAAGCCTGAAAGCTGATTTTGACAAAACAATCGCAACTGATTTTAATATGTCGTGGGATTTGTACAATCAGGAACAAAAGCCAAAAATGGCATTATTTGTCTCTAAATACGATCATTGCCTTTTCGATATTTTAGGCCGTTACAGCGCCGGGGAACTCAATGTTGAGATTCCTGTAATTATAAGTAATCACAATGATTTAAGATCTATTGCGGAACGATTTGATATTCCGTTTCATTGTGTGCCTTTTACAAAAGACAATAAGGAAGAAGGCGAAGCGAAACAAATTGAATTATTACAGCGATACCAGATTAATTTTATTGTTTTGGCGCGCTACATGCAAATCATCACGCCCAATTTGATTGCGCTTTACGAGAACAAAATCATTAACATTCACCATTCGTTTTTACCAGCTTTTCCGGGAGCAAAGCCTTACCATTCGGCTTTTAAACGCGGTGTGAAAATTATTGGGGCAACAAGTCATTATGTTACAGCTGAGTTGGATGAAGGGCCAATTATCGAACAGGATATTGCGAGGGTTTCTCACATACATTCGGTTGATGATTTTATTATGAAAGGACGAGATTTAGAACGTATTGTTTTGGCTCGTGCTATAAAGCTGCATGCAGAACGTAAGACTATGGTTTATAGTAATAAGACAGTTGTTTTCTCTTAGTGACTAAGATTCTAAGGTGCTAATTTTTTTTTACCGCAAAGTGTACAAAGGGTTACTCAAAGGTTGCTGAGTTTTATTCTTGCAATGTAAAAGGATACGAAGATCCCAAAGCTTTGTGTTATAATTGGCCCACGGATTATACGATTGAAACAGGTTTTCACTGTTTTTTTCTTAAACCAGACTAAAGTCCGGCCCTACAATATCCATCAAGCCAAAGGCTTTTTTATAGTTCCGAAGGAACGAATTATATTGTAGAGCTGGACTTCAGTCCAGTTTACATAAAGAAATTATAATTTAAAGATTTGTATTGATATCAAATAAGAAAACCCGACAGCTTTTTTAAAAACTTGTCGGGTTTGCTATTTAAATTCGAAAGATTAACCTTAGAACCTTAGAATCTCAGTACCTTAAAAACCTATCTCACTTCGATTAACAATCTTGGATCAGAAAAATTATTTACTTCGTCCATTGTTAAACCTAGAGCATTTGCAACACCTTCTCCGTATGCAGGATCTGCTTTGTAACAATTTCTAATGTGGCGAACCTGAATAAATCTTTGTGCTCCTCCTACCTGTCCAGCAGTATTTTTGAATAATAATTGTTTTTTCTCATCGGTTAATAAACGGAATAATAAACCTGGCTGGGTAAAGTAATCGTTATCATCGTCTCTAAAATTATGCGCATACGCATCACCATGAAGTTTTAATGGCGGCTCTTTGAATTCTGGTTGTTCCTGCCATTCTCCAAAGCTGTTTGGTTCGTAATGTTTACGTCCTCCGTTATTTCCATCAACACGCATTGCTCCGTCTCTGTGGAAAGTATTATAAGGACATCTTGAAGAGTTTACCGGAATTTGATAGTTGTTTACTCCTAAACGGTAACGGTGTGCATCTCCATAAGAGAATAAACGGGCTTGTAACATTTTGTCTGGTGAAAAACTAATTCCGGGTGGTACGTGCGCCGGATTAAAAGCAGCTTGTTCTACTTCCGCAAAATAGTTTTCCGGGTTTTTATTCAATTCGAATTCTCCAACCGGGATTAGAGGAAAATCTCCTTTTAACCAAACTTTAGTCAAATCGAAAGGATGAAAACGATAATTAGCCGCCTGATCTTCGGTCATAATCTGAACGAACATTTTCCATTTTGGGAAGTTCCCTTCTTCAATAGCATCAAATAAATCTCTTTGATGGCTTTCTCTGTCGTTACCCACTAATAGTGCTGCTTCTTCATCAGATAAATTTTCAATTCCTTGTTGTGATACAAAGTGAAACTTCACATAATGTCTTTCGTTTTGCGCATTTAAGAAGCTAAAAGTATGACTTCCAAATCCGTGCATTTGTCTGTATGATCTCGGAATTCCGCGATCACTCATTACTATGGTAACCTGATGTAAAGCTTCCGGTAATAAAGTCCAAAAATCCCAATTGTTATCAGCACTTCTTAAATTGGTTTTTGGATCACGTTTTACAGCGTGATTTAAATCCGGAAATTTCATTGGGTCACGGAAAAAGAAAACCGGTGTATTATTTCCTACCAAATCCCAATTTCCTTCATTGGTATAAAATTTCATGGCAAAACCACGAATGTCTCTTTCGGCATCAGCAGCACCTCTTTCACCTGCAACGGTTGAAAAACGTACAAACATTTCTGTTTTTTTACCAATTTCCGAAAACAAATCTGCTCTTGTATATTTTGAAATATCATGAGTAACAGTAAAAGTCCCATAAGCTCCAGAACCTTTGGCGTGCATTCTTCTTTCCGGAATTACCTCACGGTCAAAATGCGCCATTTTTTCTAAAAACCAAAAATCTTGTAATAAAACGGGTCCACGAGGGCCTGCAGTTTGTATGTTTTGATTATCCGGAACGGGAGTTCCTGTTGCAGTTGTTAATTTTTTGTTCGAATCCATAATGCTGATATTTAATGTTTTATCAAATATACGAAGATATCTTTAGGATATTGATAAACAAAATTGATTGTTATTATATTTTAATAACCAAAAGTTATTTAACGCTACAGAAAGCTCAGAAACCAGTATTAAAAAATCTTAACTTATGTCCAACAAAGTAATAACAAAACCTTAACAGCAAAACATTCATATATGTTAGATCTTTGTAGTGTAATAAACTGGTTATTTATTATTTTGGTTTTGGTTAGTTAAATGATGCCGGCGTCTTCGAGATGCCGGCATTCTTTTTTTTATATCAATTTTAGTTTCAGGTTTTCTTTGTTTCAGGTTTTAAGTTGCCATGCTTTGAACATAAATTTTACCACAGAGATCCCCACAAAGTTTTTTCACAGAGTTTCACAAAGTTTTTTTTAACCACGAAATTATATTGTAAATTGTTCAATACTTTGAACGTAATTTTTACCGCAAAGATTCTGTGTTGATTTCCAATTTTAAATCTTAATTTTTAT
>NZ_LVEN01000001.1 GCF_001686925.1 Flavobacterium piscis | reverse complement strand
TGGAGTGATTAAAAACTGGAGGAACTTTGCACACGAAACATTGTGTGATAATTCAGTAGGCATCTCGTCGGACTCATAACCCGAAGGTACCAGTTTCGTGTCCTGTTCCCGCTACTAAGAAAAAAAGCTTCAGAGAAATCTGGAGCTTTTTTTATGGATAAATTTCAGCTCGCCGGACTTATATCCGCCGCCGCGGACACAGGTTCGAGTCTTCGCCGTGGCGAACTACTAAGAGAAAAAGCTTCAGAAATTTGAAGCTTTTTTGTTTGGTTTTGGCATTTGTTTATAAAGATCTTGATTTTTTAACGAAAGCTAAATTATAGAATATTAGACTTACTACTTTTTTATTAAGAAAATAGTAGCACGTGCTGCCGTAATTATTTTGTAAACCTCCATTTTTCAAGAGCCATTGTCGCAATCACATCTGGCCAAGTTTCATAACCAACTAACTTCGGTTGAATAGGAATAATACTTGTAGGTGACCATTGCTCTCCGCCAACAGTATATATCATTGCATCATAAACCAATTTTCTATCAAAAGGATTTACTACAGAAAGTAGCATTTGTGTATTATTTCGATCAGTTACATTTTGTAAAAACTTCAGTTTTATTGTTTTTTCAGGAAAAATAATTTTTTCGACTACTCGCATTGAAAAAATACTATCTCCTTTAATTTCAGTTTCTATATTCAATTCTTCCCCAGGATAAATTTGAAGAACTTTTTCTTTTACGAAATAGGGAGATTTGGCAATATTAGCAGAATAATTATTCTCAGCATTAGCAACTAATTCTAATTTGAAAGATTCTCTGTCAATCTTTTGATTTTGTGAATAGCACATCATCGACAATAGAAATAATGTAAAAGTTATTTTTTTCATTTTATTGAATTTAATGCGGTTCTTGGTCTATGATATACAGAGTTAAGGTACTACAGTGGGTTTCGGACTAAATTAAGCTCATTCTTCGGATTTACCAAATCATCCCAAATACAAAACCAACTTTCCATTAAACCAACTTTCCATTAAACCAATTGCCAAAATCCGTTGTAGTAGCTGTTATAAGCTGGGCTTTTTGTTGGCAGTTATTTCATCTCAGTTTTATTCCCTGTCTTTCAAGTTGGTTTGCTCCCGATAAAACTCCAAAACTTCCGATTTTTCTTGTCGCAAGTTTGTTATGGATTTGATATTTTAATTTTCTCGAAGTTACTTGGATTTCCTTCCAATCCCAAGAACTAACAAGGCCACTTGACTTATTAATATCTTCCCATATTAATGCTCTCTTTTCGCTAGAATGTCCGATGTGCGAATGTCTAAGCTCTTTGTTTTTTAGTCCACCAAAATACAATTGAATAAGTCCCCAACCATCAGTCGCATAACGAAACGTATGTCCGTTACAACGTTTTGGATCAAGGTCAACTTTTCTAAAAATTGGTTCGCCTCCATGTCGTGGCGTCCAGAGTTGAAATATCGTTCCGAATTCGTCTATTTCAAGATCAAACTTTGAAGATATTTCTGCAACAGTTTTGTATTGAGAAATCTCTTGTCCATAAGGTGAGCCTAGGTCATAAACTTGTAGATCAGTGTCCTTGAAAATAAAATCAAGAACTTTTAATTTGTCTGCCTTGTCTGCGAAAAAATCGTAGTTCATTATTATCTGTTGTCTTTCTTTTTATCTTTAGACTTGCTGGTAACGTTCCGGTACTACAGCAGGTTTGGGACTAAATTAAACCCATTCTTCGGACTTGCCAGATCATCCCTAATACAAAACCAATTTCTCAATTAAGCCTAATGCCCAAATCAGTTGTAGTGGCTGTTAGCAGCTGCATTTTCTGTTAGTTTAAAAACGTAATTATTGCTTCTTCGTTTTTTGTTGCTTCTGCAAAAACATTTTGTAAAGTTAAAAAACCGTCAGCAACATAGTCAAATGCATCATCTCCTTCGTCCCAAATTGTTGGATAAACCTCTAATTCATTCATTTTTTTAGGATTAAATTTTTGTTTTAGGTCAGCAATTGTAATTGTTGAAATTTCATTATTTAATTCAGCAACTTGTTCCGGTGTTAAATAGTGAGCTGGTCCATAACCCAAATCTTGTTCTTCGTCAATAAGTTGTCCACTAAATAAAATTCTTACTAGATTATTTTCTGCAGTTGCAAAACTTTGTCCAGTTAATAAAAATATAATGCCATCCCACGATTTATCAATGTCAACTAAATTTTCGTTTTCAGTTTCATCATCATAAATTTTGTTTTCCAACAACGAACTGTCTTTTAAATAATCTTCAAGTTCAGATTTCGTAACTCGAAGTAAATTTCCTATCATACTCATAATTCAAAATATTTTTTTGTTGTTTAATTTGTCCGTAGACTTTTGTTTTAAGGTTGCTGTTAACGTTCTGGGATTATAGCGGGTTTGGGACTAAATTAAACCCATTCTCAGGATTTTGCCAAATCATCCCTAATACAAAACCATTTCCAAATTAATCCATTTGTCCAAATCCGTTGTAGTATCTATGTTAGCAGTTGGTTTTTATTTTTAGCAAAGAATCTCAGTTTTTCTTTTTTAAATTGATATTCAATTTCCTCAAAATTCCTGTTTTCAATTATTTCTTTTTCTTTGATGTCAATAACAAAACTTACTTTAGTTATCCAAGTATTGGAAACATTTGAAAAGTCAGATTCAATTTCAATTTCATCTGAGTCAATTTCAATTTCATACTCTTTGGTCAGTAAAATTATTTTAGCTCCACGAGATGTTTTTAAATTTATATGACTCAGAATAGTAGAATTCATAAATAAAAATCCATTTAATTCCTGAAAGTTTAACCAAAATTGACCTTGTTTTGATTCTGCAATTTTAATACCTGAAATATTTTTAATCTTCTCTTCAGTATGAGTATCAACGTGTAATCTTTCCATTGCTCTAATATTTCCAAGAGCAGCTAAAATTTCATCTTTTTTTCTTAAAATATTCATTTACTCGATTTTCATTTTTATTAAGAAACTCTTTAATAGAGGTGATTTTATCCCAATTTTTATCCAATTTTGAAAAACTACCGCCAACTTGTATATCCCTGGCAAAGCAAGCCTTAACTACCCTAAATTAGCACCTATCTCTAACAAATATAAGTATTTATTTATTCTCAAAAATAGAATAATTATTTCATAAATCATCCAATGGACTTTTTATTTATTGAATACTTTTCGTACTAAAACGCGGGTAAATTACGGCGATCTTGCTACTTTGATGACTTAATAATTCTTGAATATATCTTCAGTTCCACTTTTAGATTAGTATTGCAAAAGGTAGAAATGCAAAAATATTTTAGAACAGCCTTTACAAATCCTACTCTTAAAAAATTTGTTCTGTTCTTTTTTATACAACCGAATAACACATTTTAGTTAATCATTTCTTAACCCATCAAAAAAGTTATTAGTATTACTATAAATTCGTCGTCAATTCATATGAAATAAATAGGTCTTAAAAAGATTCATTACCACTATATCCTAAAAGAAAATTTAAAAACAACTTTATACTAAAGAATTGATTTATACAACACTTTTAAATATTGCGATTTTCCAGGGAATAGTCTTAGGTTTGATTATTTTAAAGTCTTCCTTATTCAATAGTAATTCAAATAAATATCTTGCATTCTTAATATTTACGCTTTCAATTAAATTACTGACTCATGTTTTTGATATTCAACAGGTATTTACCTCCTATCCTCTTCTGCGTTTTATAGACGACATCGAGTGGGTATTTCTAATACCTGCTTTTATATTTCTATTTATTAAAAAAAGGACTGATAATACCGGAAAAAGTAAACAAAAAAATTATTTGCTTTTTATTCCATTTGCTTATTCTGCTGTGCTTAACATCATAAATGATCTTGATCATGTTGCACGAATTTATACTATTCCTGAGTCAGGCATCGCTATCATCCAAATACTTGGTCTGATCCAACTTGCATTAGCCGTTACATTCATCCCATTTCTTCCGCTTTACTCTTATTTTTTGATAAGACATTTAAAAGATCCACAAGAAAAAAAATGGATCATAACCCTATTGACAATTGTTTCTATACTGCTAATTGTTTGGCTTATTACTGCTCTAGCCGGCTTAATTCTTGACTACGACATTTCTTCTAGTATGAATGTTTTGGCTTTATTTGCAACATTCATCATTCACTGGACAGCTTATATAGGTATTTACAAATATAAACTGGCCAAAAACAAAGATGCTATCTCCAATTTTTTAAATGAAGATTTAGCTAATTCTTATACCAATCTGCAAATTGTAGAAAATAGCAGGCCCGAAGAATATAAGGAATCTATCACTGCAGATAATCTTTATTTTCAAAAACTGGAAATACTGTGCAAGGAGCAGCACATTTATACCGATAGTACATTAAACAGAGAAAAAGTTGCTGAAAAACTAGGGATAAGTGCTGGATATCTTTCACAAATAATAAATACAATAACAGGAGATAACTTTGCCAACTACATCAATCAATATCGGGTTGAAGCTGTAAAGGAAATGATCTTAAATTCTGAATACGAAAACTACAATTTGTTGACAATGGGATTAGAATCGGGATTTACTTCAAAAACGACTTTTTATAAAGCTTTTAAAAAAGTTACGGCTCAAACACCAAATGAATATAAAAATACCAGTAAATAGGTACCAATTTATACAGTTTTAAGGTTTTGAAACCTCTTACAGCTTTTCTTATGCGAATTTTGGATTCAAATAATTCAAAACAAATTTTATGAAAAAATTTTTATTACTAGCTGTTGTTACAGTTTTAGGATTCGCAAATGTTAATGCCCAGGAAATTAAATTTGGCGCTAAAGGAGGTTTAAACTTTGCATCTGTTAGCGGAGATAATACCAAAGGTATTGATGTTGTAACCTCATTTAATTTTGGGGTTGTATCAGAAATTCCAGTTTCTGAAAAATTTTCTTTTCAACCTGAATTAATGTATTCTGGTCAGGGATATAGTTTCAATGATAATACAATTGAATTAAGTTACCTGAACATTCCTTTGATGGGAAAATATTATCTAACAAAAGGATTGAGCGTTGAAGCCGGACCGCAAATAGGTTTTTTACTTGCTGCAAAAAATGAAAAGACGAATGTAAAAGATTCGTTTAACACTTTTGATTTTGGTGTTAATTTTGGCTTAGGCTATAAACTTGACAACGGACTTAATTTTGGTGTAAGATATAATCTGGGATTAACTGATATTAATAATGTGGATAATTCTTCTGCTAAAAATAAAAACAGCGTATTTCAGGTATCTGTTGGTTATTTCTTTTTCTAAAACTTATCATCAGTGTATTAACTCATCATTTTCTGGAATCTAAAATTTTGAATTAATCATTTTAAATCCACAAAAAAAAGGATTTAAGGATGTACAGCCCTGCTATTAAAACAAAAACACCACTTGAAAAAGATGGTGTTTTTAGTTTATACTATTTAAACCCAATTTATCATTTCCCTAAGCTTTATTTATACTTTATTTTAATAGAAACTTTTAGGATAACAATGTTTTTTTGTGCTGCTTTTAAAAACTCACCCTTAAAAACGAAGAATATTCTTTCATATCATGCAATTCATAATAGCATTTTCAATTTTATTCAAAATTTTTCTTTTATTAAAAGAAGAACCAAATATTCTTTCTTCCTTTTATTTCTACTAAACAACCAATTATTAATCAAACAAATACATTTTAGTTAACTCAATTCTGTTTGCGATTGATGAGTTGGAACTGTACTATTTTCAGAGTAACTCAAAAAAGTTTTTTGAAAAAATCATTGTGTATTTTAAAATTGATTGTATTTTTGCACCCGCAATAGCAAAGTAGGCCCGTTCGTCTATCGGTTAGGACGCATGGTTTTCATCCATGTAAGAGCGGTTCGATTCCGCTACGGGCTACTAAAAAAAGCTTCAGAGAAATCTGAAGCTTTTTTGTTTTTAAATCGATTTGCTTTTTCATCTTTCATGAAATAGAAGCAACCAAATATTTTCTTTTTATAAAAAATCATGGAATATTTTAGAGAGCAGAAAAATTATTCTACTTATTTATTTTCTGTAAATTTGGCTGTAATTACGAAACAGAATTCTGCTACTATTTTAGCAAAAAGCTCTGAATTATTTACCTAATAACTGCCAGCCATGTCTACTCTTTATCAAAGCCCGAGAATAACCATTCGAGAATTTTTACCTCAGGAAAAACAAACATTTTTAGATCTTTTTAAAGACAATCAGGTTACTCAATACCTTCCTGTCACTTCACCGGAAAGATATTCGGAAATGTTTAATGAATTACTTGAAAATTACGAAAAGAAAAATCTTAGTCGTTGGGCAATATTCGATACCACAAATAATAATTTTATAGGAATGTGTGTTGCCCGTATTTTTGTACACAATACGAACCAAATAGAAATTGGGTATGTGCTTAGCAAGGCATATTGGGGAAAAGGTATTGCCACAGAAGTATGCAAGGCTCTCACTCAATATAGTTTTGTCAATACAAATACAAAAGAAGTTGTCGCTATAACTGATATTGACAACACCGGATCGCAAAATGTGCTGCAAAAATCAGGATTCGAACGATTGAATAATTTGATTCGGGATCAAGATGAAATGGCTTATTTTAAGATCGAAAGACAATCATAAAATCTAACCCTGTTTTTACCAATCCGGAAGTACCAGTTTTATCTCTTTTGCAATGTTCCAGTATTTTTTAAAATCAGTTTTGCTTGCGATTCTTTTTATTTGGTGCCTTTGATATCCTGTTTTTATTTCTCATAAAACTCCCAGTCATCGGTAAGTTTCATAATTAAATTGTATCTCTGTTTATAGTCGTTATCTACCTCATCCGGAAATTTAGAGTCGTGTGCTTCGACTACAAAATTGCCGTATTCCATAATAAATCCGTTAGGATTACTGAATTTAAAACTTATTCTTCTAATCTCCAGTTCATTTCTTCCACACCCTTTCGAACTATACAAATTACCTTTATAAATACGAAAGCACGAACCCTCGCCCATTGTATTATTAATTTGCCTTTTACCATCATATTCCAGAGCATTACTGCTTTTAGCAAGAAGTTCATTTAAGGCAGAAAGGTTCTCTGGCTTTTGTTGCAAAGCGTGAATAATTAAAACATTAAAATCTGGAAAAGAAACCAAAACAGTATCCTTGACTGTAAAACTGCCTATTTTTTCTTCGGATGGATAACCTTCTTTTTTTAATAAATCGATCAGTTTAGCGGTAAGTCTTTCGGTGGTTTCATATAATGTTTTTCGGTTCTTTCGATTTTCCAATCCATAATCAGCCTGGTCTTCGTTGAGTAAATTTGTTATTTCTTTTTTTAGATTTAAATTGAATTTACCTTGCGCATTTTTACAAACCGAGTCGTATTTGATACTAAAACTTTTCCATTCCGGATTTTTTCGCAGGCCGGTAAAAATTTTAGCATTAAAATAAGGCAGTTCGATTCCTTTCAAGGCCAGTTTTTCGCCCCACATAAAGGCATTCTTAAAATCCCTTGATAAAACCGCACAACGAACGGCGTTATGAATATCTCTTGCAAATAGTGTTGGATAATTTTGGGCAAGCAAATTATATTGTTCTTTTGCCTTGCCATACTGTCTGTTCAGGATATAATTTTCGGCACTTTTTGTATAGTTATAATAATTGATTTCTTCTTTTTGTGTTTTTTCTTTTTCAATATCTGCAATCAGTTTATTATTGCTAATTAAGGGAATGCAATCAAAATTCTCTCTTTGTATTATTTTTTTTCGTTTATTTTTCTCTGGATCAAAAATCATTGCACCTACATCAAAAATAGCCGAATATGTTGCAAATGAACCAAAAGCAAGAAGCGAATTTTTAGTCACCTTTCCTCTTATTTTAAAAGATTGTTTGTCTCCCAAATTTGTTTTGTAGTACTGATGATTTTTAAAATAAAAAGCAGGAAACGTATCCAGAACAGTAAACTCATTTGCCTCTTTATTACCCAGCTTTACCTCTACACTATCTTTGTTGAATGTTTTGCCCAAATAACAAACTCTTATCGTATCGGTTTTTTCTCCAAGAAATAGATCGACATAGCTTCTTATTTTTTTTGTTTTTATGAAGGTATTATTCCCCCAATCATTATTTCCGCTCACAAAGCCTTCTATTTCTGCAATACTATCTTTTGGGTTATAATTACACTTACTTATTTCTATTTTTAAAAAACATACCGATAAATGTTCTACAAAACTAAAATTCCTAAAATTTTTACTCTTGAATGTTATCCCGTAATTAATAATTCCTTTGTACTTCCTGCTGTCTACAAAATAAGCGGTTGTAGCACTATCTTTTGATACTGAAAACCAATTACTTCTATTATTTTCCCAGATATTGTATACGTTATTAAACACGACATTTTTTTCAAAATCATTTTGATTAAAGGTTTTATATTGTATCTGTTTTTGTCCCAGTGCCTGATGGGTAAACACAATATTCATTAAAATAATTAAGGAAATTATACATGTTTTTTTCAAAATAGTAGTGCTTTTTAAATAGTGGCTGAATAAAAAAACTAAGTTATTTACTTTATAAAAATTATCTTATGCAATAATAGGGTATTTTATTCTTGATTTTGATCCTAGAATTTTGCCTTCTAAAAGATAACAACCTTTCTCCTCATTTACGTTGCAACTTACTCAAAGACAGCTGTAAAACTACCAATAAGAACTTCATAAAATTAAAAATTATTTTATTCCAAAAACACCTCCGTTTTTCTGAAAATATTTTTCTGTTTAAGAATTTTAAAACCATTCAAAATAATTTAAAAAAAAAATAAAAAAACGACGTAGGGGTAAAATGTGATTCAGTTGTATTACTACAATAACAAGAGCACAAATTATGAGCTCTTAATCTCAAATTGCCTTATGATACCCATTATCACTGTCGCATTATTATTTTGGTTTTTACAAAAAATCACCGCTATTGAATCCGGAAAATTTAGTTTTCTAATAATTTCTGAACAAACAAAATTGACTGTTCTCTTTTTTCTTTTTACAATAAATTCTCAGGCGCAGGAAAAAACAGTGAACTATAATGTGCTTCGTAATGGCACTGTGATTGGACAAATGCAGTTTTCTCAAAAGACTAATAATGATGATGTTTTTTTGAAAATTTCATCGGAAGTAAAAACCCGGTTGATTTTTGGTATTGATATCAAAACCGAAGAAGGTTCGCATTTTAAAAATGGAAAATTAATATCTTCTTACGTAAAGCGCCACGTAAACGGAAAAGAAAAAGCCAATAAAACAACCCAACTTATAGATTCGGGTTACAAAACTTTAGCTGAAAATAAAAAGGGACAAATTAAACAAAACTATATCGATTATAACCTGATGCTACTCTACAGTAAAGAACCAGTAGGCGAAAATCAGGTTTACTCTGATAGTTTTCAGCAATTTCTGGTCATCAAAAAAACAAACACTCACTCCTATCGCATCGTATTACCTGACGGAAATTATAATGATTATCATTTCCTGAACGGTGTATGCCAGAAAGTCGAGCTGCATCATTCCTTATTTACAATCAATATTCAAATCGCATAATTCAATCTAAAACAATCATCATGATCAAAATCATCAATCACCTGTTTGCTAAACTTACTTTCTTTGGTGCAGAACCTATTGCAATGGGGAAAATTCTCGAAATAGAAAAAAGTGCCCCAAACTTAATTGTATATGCGCTGCCCGTTGTATTATTTTTTACCGTGCTCGAATTTGTTGTTTTTTATTTCTTAGAAAAAAAAGAATACGACAAAAAAGAGACTTTAGGATCTGTACTTATAGGTTTGGGTAATCTAACGGTCAATTTATTAATGAAAACCGGTTTGCTTTATGCTGTTGTTGGCATTTATAATCTGGTGCCTTATCGTATAGAATTTAATTGGTGGAGCCTGATCCCGTGTTTTATAATCTATGATTTTAGTTCTTACTGGACGCACAGAATTTCTCATTATTGCCGTTTTTTCTGGGCAACCCATGTTGTGCATCATTCGGCTGAACAGTATAATCTTACTGTAAGTTTTAGACAAAGCTGGTTTCAGTATGCTAAAATTGTATTTTTTATCCCGTTGATTTTTGCCGGTTTTCATCCTGTAGTGTTTTTTATTGCCAATCAGTTAAGTGTATTGTACCAGTTTTGGGTCCATACAGAAGCCATTGGAAAGCTGCATCCTTTTATCGAAAAACATTTTGGAACGCCATCTAATCATCGTGTACATCACGGAAGCCAGGAAAAATATCTCGATAAAAACTTTGGAGCCACTTTTATGATTTGGGACCACTTATTCAATTCCTTTCAGTACGAAGAAGAAAAACCCCGCTATGGCATTACGAGTCCACTTAAAAGCAAACTCAATCCGTTATACCTCAACATTCATGAGTTTCAGGACATTATTAGAGATGTGAGAAAGGCAACTGGTTTTCGAAAAAAGATGTATTACATTTTTGCCAGTCCGGATGCTATTGCCAAAAAGAAAGTACAAAAAGAAACTATTCAACCTCAATTACCAGTATCATGCGAAGAAGTCAAAAAAAACACCAACAATTTCAGCAACAGCTTTTCGAATACTTTAGCCGAAAAGATAATTGTATAAAAACCATAAACAACAAAATGGTCGCGACAGAAACAGATAAAGGAGTATCTTTTACTTATCTTTCCGATCATAGCTGTATTGTTCATAGTTACGAATTCAGTTTAAATACTGATATTGATATGAATACTACTATTGATGCTTTTATTGCGTTATTGGCCAGTCACAACAGGGTGCATTACCAGCCTAATCCATCTTGTAATTAATCAAAAAAATAACATTAAATAATCCTCCAAATGCAAATATTTTCAACACATAGAAACATAGCTTTTCTTTACGTAAAAAGGCGTTTCACTTATTTAAAATACACATAACTCTCTATGTGAAAGAAATGTATTTCTTTTTGTTTCCTTTTCAGCACAAAAAAATCTATGTTTCTATGTGTTTAATTTTTTATGCGTAGAGTAAAGAGAACAAACGAAGTAATTAACCCAGTGAGTTATTAAATATAAAAAGTATCTATCTTTGATTGAATGTCAAAACGTATTAGTGGAATATAGCAATAGCGATCCTGTCAGATTTATAAAGAACGGAAATGAAGCTGCTTTTGAAAAGGTTTTTAAAATGTATTTTAGAAACCTTCATGCCTTTGCCTACACTTTTATGAAAGATGATAGCATTGCCGAAGAGATTGTGCAAAATGTATTTTTTAAGATTTGGGAAAAAAGAGATCAATTACAAATTAATGATTCATTAAAGGCATATCTCTACAGAGCGGTTCATAATGAAAGTCTGAACTATCTTAAACACCTAAAAATAAAAAACTCTTTTCAACTTCAGTATTCAGGCAATATGGAATCCTCCAATCAAGATGCATCCAACCAAATGATCGCATCTGAACTCGAAAATGATATTCAGAAAGCAATAAACGAATTGCCGCAGCAATGCCGGACTATTTTTCAAATGAGTCGTTTTGAGCAGCTTAAATATCAGCAAATTGCCGATCAATTGAATATTTCGGTCAAAACGGTCGAAAATCAAATGGGAAAAGCCCTGAAAGTATTACGATCTAAATTGGTTGAATATCTTCCTTTTCTCCTGTCCTTTTTACATTTAATCCGAAGATGATGAGCCAAAACAATATGAATATGAACGATGATTTACTAGTGAAATATCTAGTTGGCGAAACTGATGCTGACGAAAATGCAACAGTAGAAATTTGGCTTAAAGCCGATAAAAAAAACCAAAACTATTACAACGGTTTTAAGAAAATATGGGAAGACAGCCTTGTAATTGCTGCCAAAAACACCCACATCGATGAAGATGCTGCCTGGAAACGGCTGCATAATCGCATGCATGAAAAAGATGTTCCCGTGCATACGCTGAAAAAATCTTCTTTTTATTGGTTGCGCATTGCCGCCTCTATATTGCTTATCAGCACTTTAGGATGGTTGGGGTATTCTTATTTCGAAAATAAATCAGCAAATACAACACTTGAGATACAGGCTACAAATACTACTTTAAATGATACTTTACCAGATGGAACAACGGTTACTTTAAACAAAAACTCATCATTGTCTTATAGCAGTAAATTTAGAGGCAAGACACGTCCAGTTGTCTTAAAAGGTGAAGCTTTTTTTAATGTTGCTCCAGATAAAACAAAACCTTTTATTATTACTATTAATGATGTTACGGTACAAGTGGTAGGAACTTCTTTTAATGTCAAAAACAAAAACGGAAAAACAACTGTAGATGTCGAAACAGGAATTGTAAAAGTAAGCAAAAACAAAGATCAGGTAGAATTAAGACATGGCGAGAAAGTAATCATTGCCAATTTGCAATCACAATTACTAAAAAGTGTCAGCAAAGGCAAACTATACAATTATTACCGTAATAAAGAACTTGTTTGCGACGAGACTCCACTGCAGGAATTAGTGGATGCGCTCAACGAAATATACGATACAAATATCATTATAAAGAAAACCGAACTACAGAAAAAACCAATAACAACAGTATTTAAAGACCAGTCATTAGATCAGATATTAGAAGTAATTCAGGAGACGTTTATGATCGAAATTGAACGTAAAAACAATCAAATTCTTTTAGATTAATTCCCTTTATATGCTTAGTAATTCAAGGTTTACTCTTATATCGATTTTATTTATACTTTTTTCAGCTCCTTTTTTTAGTGCCCGTGCCCAATCTATGCTGGATACTCCAATCTCTGTTCAGGCAGATAAAAAACCATTAGGCAAGATTCTGGAAATAATGGAACAAAAAGGGAATTTTCGCTTTGCTTATTACAGTAAGTTAGTCGCAAAAGACAGCCTTGTAAGCATTCATGCTGATCAATCTACCGTAAAAGAAGTTCTTGATCAATTATTAAAAAACAAATATGAATATAAAGAATCAAAAGGGTTTATTATTCTGCGTTATGCTCCCTTAGAACTGGCACTTGTTTTAGAAAAAAACAGCGTTGTGGGCGAACATCAGGTTGTAAATGGTTACATTACGGATGTACAAACCAACAAACGTATAGAAAATGCCAGTGTTTACGAACGGAACGCTTTACAATCTACGCTAACAGATAAGGATGGTTTTTTTGAATTAAAACTAAAAAATATCCCCCAAACCATCGAGCTGACTGTTGTAAAAGAAAATTATAAAACCATAACCACTATTTTTCTTTCGGAAATTAAGATCCAGATGGGTGCCAAAAAATCAAATGAAGATTATGTTGATGGCGATTTTTCTGCAGTTGAAAGAACGGGAATTGGACGTTTCTTTATTTCTTCGAGACAAAAAATACAATCCCTCAACCTTGGAGGCCTTATATCCGAAGTTCCCGTACAAGCTTCTTTAATTCCCAGTTTGAGTACGCGCGGTATGATGAATTCGCAAATTAACAGTAGTTTCTCCTTAAACCTATTAGGAGGATATACCGGCGGGGTTCGCGGGGTCGAAATGGCCGGACTGTATAATATCAACCGTATGAATGTTCATGCTTTACAAATGGCAGGTTTATTTAATACTGTGGGAGGATCTGTAAAAGGAGTTCAGTTGGCCGGAATCTATAATAATGTATTTGGAGATCTTAACGGTTTGCAAATGAGCGGCATTCATAACAGCGTAAAAGGTTCGCAGATAGGCTTGCAAATATCCGGCATTTACAACCATGTTCAGCTGGATGCTAAAGGCATTCAAATCGCAGCTATTTATAATAATGTAAACGGCTCCCAAAACGGATTGCAAATTTCAGGTATTTATAATGCAGGACATCAAAAAGTCCGCGGGATGCAAATCGCGGGATTAAATTATGCCAAAGAATTAGACGGACTCCAGATTGGATTAATTAATATTACGGGCTCACCATCAGGTTATAGTTTTGGATTATTAAACTTTAAAAAAGATGGTTATCAAAAAGTTAGTGTGACACGCAATGAAATTTCGGATATTAATTTAGCCATAAAAACAGGAGATAATAAACTGTACACTATTTTGATGGCAGGAAAAAGCGAAAGAACTAACGAAGAAAAACTAACTTCTTTTGGGTTTGGGTTAGGAAAAAATATCCTGTTAGGAAATCGTCTTACTTATAATCCCGAAATCAGCATTCAATATCTTTATTTAGGAAATTGGGACCGATATAATTTTGTATATAAATTCGATTCTCCGCTTACCTTTCGTGTATTCAAAGGTGTAGCATTATCTGCAGGACCTTCTTTTAATCTTTATTCCTCAGAAAGAAGAGATAAAAACAGCCCGGAAATCAATAATTCAACTTTTGTTCAAAATCGAACCAAACGTTATAATGTGATAAAAGACAATGGCAACGGAATAACAGGATGGGTTGGATGGAGTTTTGGTTTAACCTTATTTTAGTAACATTCTAAAAAACGGCTTTACCTTTAAACTAAAAACTTATGTAATCAATTTAAAACATAAAGACCAAACTTTCAATACATTACATAAAATTATATAAAATTGTGAATATCTATTTCAGGAATTCAGCCTTTTTTTTCCTGTAAAATCTATCTTTGGCATCCTTAAAAATTAATAGAGATGAGCGCAACTTGGTACGAATGCAAAGTAAAATATAGAAAGACTGACGAAACCGGAGGACAAAAAGTTTTAACCGAACCTTATTTGGTTGATGCTTTATCCTATACCGAAGCCGAAAAAAGAATCAATGAAGAGATGGCGGCTTATATTAGTGAAGAATTTAAAATCACAAATATAAAAGTGGCCAATTATGCCGAAATTCATCCTTTTGAAAATGCAGATCGTTGGTTTAAATCGAAAGTTTCATTAATGGCTTATGATGAAGAAAGCGGTAAAGAAAGAAAATCGAATATGTATTTGTTAGTGCAGGCAAATGATGTAAGAGAAGCTTACGACAATACGCTTCATGTAATGCAAAGCACGATGGGAGAATATTCGATCCCGGCAGTTTCAGAATCTCCAATTATGGATGTTTTCCCTTATTTCAGCGGTGAAGAAGGAGAAACAGAACAATTAGAAAGATTCAACAAACTAAAAGCTTCTAAGCCTGTCGAAGTTGAAAAAATCGACCACATGGAATTTGAAGAGGCATTAGAGGAATAAATTTTTCTAAAATTCCAAACAAAAGTAAAATTCCAAATTCCAATAGGAACTTCAATCACGATATTGAATTTTTGATAATAGCTTCAGAGAAATCTGGAGCTTTTTTATTTTGTAACATTTACAATAATAAATGTTCTTATTCGAGATGCAAAATAAATGATATATTAGCTTTACCATTAACCAACTACAAACCAAATCTTCATGAGTAAAAAAGCAATAATCCTGATTGGATTTATCCTTCTAAAATTTGTTTTGCAATATGTACTAATAAGTCCTGAATATGATTTGCAGCGCGATGAATATTTACATCTCGATCAGGCGCATCATTTGGCCTGGGGTTATTTATCGGTTCCGCCCGTAACGTCCTGGATTTCTTATATTATATTTCTACTGGGTAATGGTGTTTTTTGGGTCCGGTTCTTCCCTGCCCTTTTTGGTGCTGTAACACTTTTAATAGTCTGGAAAACTATCGAGGTTTTAAAAGGCAATTTATATGCGCTTGTTTTAGGCGCAAGCTGTATTGTATTTTCATCATTATTACGAATTAATATGCTGTATCAACCCAACTCTTTAGATGTATTGTGCTGGACGGGATTTTATTATACTATGATTCAATACTCTTCAACAGAAAAACCTAAATGGCTTTTTATAAGCGCTATCGTATTTGCTTTAGGTTTTTTAAATAAATACAACATTCTGTTTTTACTCATTGGCCTCTTACCTGCCCTATTGCTATCAAGTCAGAGAAAAGTATTCACAGAGAAAAAACTTTATTTGGCGCTGATTACGGGATTGCTTTTAATACTTCCAAACATTTTATGGCAATACAACAATCATTTTCCTATTGTACATCATATGAAAGAATTGTCAGCAACACAATTGGTGAATGTAGATCGAACGGGATTTCTAAAAGAACAAGTATTGTTTTTTATAGGTTCTTTCTTTGTTATCATTGCGGCTTTGTATGCTTTGCTGTTTTACAAACCTTTTGCCAGATTCAAATTCTTTTTTGCATCGCTAATTTTTACGCTTGTCATCTTTATGTATTTTAAGGCCAAAGCCTATTATGCAGTTGGCTTATATCCTGTTTACATTGCTTTTGGTGCTGTTTTTCTTTCGCAAATACTGCAAACAGGCTGGAAACGTTACTTAAAAACAGTATTTATTATCATCCCGTTATTATTTTTTATTCCGATGTACAATCTGTCTTTTCCCAATAAAAGCCCGGAATATTTTATAAAAAATCCTGAAAAATATAAAAAGCTAGGAATGCTTCGCTGGGAAGACGGAAAAGATCATGATTTACCACAAGATTTTGCCGACATGCTGGGATGGAAAGAGCTCGCCCGAAAAACAGATTCGGTTTATGCCCTAATCCCAAACAAAAAAGAAACCTTAGTGCTTTGCGATAATTACGGACAAGCAGGTGCCATCAATTATTATTCTAAAAAAGGAATAAAAGCGGTTTCTTTTAATGCTGATTATGTCAATTGGTTTGATCTTAACATTCAGTATAAAAACCTCATCCGAATTAAAAATCACGAAGAAAACAGCACTGAATTTAAAGAAACAAGTCCGTATTTTCAAACAGCTACTATTGCAGGCGAAATAACCAATAAATACGCACGCGAGTACAAAACCACTATTTTTGTTTTTACAAAAGCTAAAATCAATATTAATAAAAGAATTGAGGCTGAGATTAAAGAAGAAAAGAATTATATCAAGGAATAAGTAAAAATTCTATTTTAGATTTTTGATTAAAATTACAGCAATGATAGACTTTGGCACTATTGAATATTTAAAAAACGGAAATCAAAAACAACTACAGGCATTTGAAATCTTAACCCGAAATAAGATTTTATTGAATCTTGCTGAATTTGATGCTATTCTTGTTGGAACAATTCCTATCGACATTGATATTGAAAACAGTGATTTGGATATTATTTGCTATTGGAAAAACAAAACCGATTTTACAGAAAAACTAAATTCAGTTTTCGAAAAAGAAAATGATTTCAGCATCAGAGAGGCAATCATTGATAATAAGGAATCTATTATTGCCAACTTCAAAATAGATAATTTTGAAATTGAAGTCTTTGGACAAAACATTCCGACCAAAGATCAAAACGGATACAAACACATGATCATCGAACATGAAATTCTACAATCGAAAGGCAAAAATTTTAGATTAGAGATCATCAAGCTCAAACAAAATGGCTACAAAACCGAGCATGCTTTTGCTTTTTTATTAGGTTTAAAAGGAGATCCTTATATAGAATTATTAGACTATAAAATGTAAGCTTTACATTCTACACATTTAAAAGACTATAATTTAAGCATTTACCACAAAAACATCTCAATTTAAAAATAATTCATAATTTTCTTTGCATAACCGTATTTAGTGCTTATCTTTGCACCCGAAACATCGCGGGATAGAGCAGTAGGCAGCTCGTCGGGCTCATAACCCGAAGGTCACAGGTTCGAGTCCTGTTCCCGCTACTAAGACAAAAAGCTTCAGAGAAATCTGAAGCTTTTTTGGTTTGACATGTTTGTCAATGTCTCATTTCGTTTACGAACGAGACGCTCGTGCCCAGTAGAGAACCAATCCGTTGTAATGGCTGTTGACAGTAGTTTTTTCGTTAGTATATAAAAGTTGTCTTTGGCATTTTTGTTTCAAAGTCCAAAATTATTTTTTTATCAATTTTATTATCCACTAATGTAATTGATTTTAGTCGCTTCATTTTAAGCAAATTATCAGGAAGATTTGTCAATTCATTTTCATATAAGTTTAACTCTTCTAAATTATCAAGCAATGAAATTTCATTTGGAAGTACTTTCATATGGTTAACACTTAAATGAATAGTTTTAAGTTTTTTACATTTAGAAAGCTGTAAAATAATACTTTTAGCATCAATTTTATCTTGTCTAATATATCCAAATGTTTCTAAATTAGAAAGTTTATCAAATTCTATATTTAAATTCTTAATTTGATTATTACCTAGATTTAGTTGTCTAAGATTTTTAAATCGATGAATCTTTGATAGGTTGTTTGTAAAGTCAAATTCAAACATACTTGTTAAGTCGAGCTCTTCGATGTTTACATTATTTTCATAAAATGCCTCCGGAAAAGTTCTAATGTCATTCCACCAAATATCTAGCATTTTAAGTTTTTTAAGTTTAGTGATTTCAATTGGAAATATTTTAAAATTATTCATTCCAATATTTAAAATTTGGAGGTTTTGCAGTTCTTCTAAATGATTAAGTTCTGTTAAATTATTTACGGAAAGATTTAATTCTTGTAGATTAGACAGTTTGAAGATTATTTTCGGAATTGTAATCAGATCGTTTTCTGATAAATCAAGACGATAAACCAATTCTAGATTTTTTGGCAAACTATCTAAATATTTATATGTTTTTTCATTTTGTAATTTACTTAACGACATTACTTTTTCTTCTTGCTTTTTGTTACAAGAAGTGAGGATAATTAGAAATAAAAATATTGTTGTTATTTGATTTTTCATAAAATTACTGCCAACATTCTGATACTACAGAGGGTTTGGGACTAAATTAAGCCTTATCTTCGGATTTGCCGAATTATACTAAATAGAAAACCAACTTTCCATTAAGCCTATTGCCCAAATACACAGGAGTGGCTGTTATAGGCAGTTACAATTTTTATTTTTCAATTCAGATTAATTTTTTCAGCAACAAAATATGATTCATCACTTCCATAGTCACGCCAATTTCTTTTTCTGTAAACGTATACAAAATATGAATTAGCTTTCTTCACTAAACTATCTCCTTCATAAACTTGACTCTGATAAAACATAAAGCTTTTTAATGGTAACTTACTATTGTTTTTATCAAACAAATCACAGTTCCCCTTTGCATTAATTTCTTTTTTGGTTACTAGAAAAATAAACTTTTGTGAATAGTCTTGATTTAAATAGTAATAATGTCCAATGGTACCAGAGAAAATCAAAATCAAGAAAAGTGAAATCATAATAATTAAAGCTTTGTTTTTTCTAATATTCATTTTTCATTATTCAAGTTTATTTCACGTTTTTGCTGACAATTGCCTATAACGTTCTGGCGCTACAAGTAGTTTAGGACTAAATTAAGCCCATTATTCGGATTTGCCAAATCTTCCAAATACAAACCAATCTTTCCATTAATCCAAATCCCCAAATTGCTTATAGCGTGTGTTACTGGAGGCTTGTTTTTGTCGAAATTACGATTAAACCGCAAATTTTTCACGCTTCGGTTTTGCAGATTTCAAGTTTCAAGTTTCTGCTTTTTAAATTATAATTTTCCGTGTCTTATTCTTAAAAGGTATCATCTTCTTCATCTTCTAGATACTTTTCATATTCATCATCATCTTTAGCATCAATTTCTTCAACATAGCCATATGACTTTCTAATTCGGTCTTGAATAAATATTGTTATAATTAAGATGAAAGTAAGAAATAAAGAAACCGTTATAAGTCCAACTAATGGTAATCCACAAAAATTATTGTTTTTTTGAAGATTAGATAGAATTATGTTAAACTCCAAAATGGTTGATAGGATTTGGCCTAAAAAACTAATTAAACAAACTGTTCCAAAGCTTAATTTAATATCTCCACCAATAGCTTTTCTGCCAAAAATAATTTGAAATAATAATGGCAAAAAAATTAAAATTATGCTCATTTTTTGATATTTAGTTTATTTTTAATTTCTACTTTTCAAGTTTCTGTTGGCACATTCCAATTTTCACGCTTCTGCTTTGTAAACTTTTTTGCGGAAACCAATGCTTATTTTCTGATTGTTTTCATCTGCGTAATTTCGGCACAAGTCTTCAGTAACGTTCTGGCACTACAGCGGGTTTGGGACTAAATTAACCCTATTATTCGGATTTGCCACTCAAGCGATAGCGAACAGACGAAGTAAATCATCCCAAATACAAAACCAACATTCCATTAAGCCAATTGCCCAAATCCGTTGTAGTGGCGGTTACTGGAGGCTTGTTTTATCGAAATTACGATTAAACCGCAAATTTTTCACGCTTCTGCTTTTCAAAATTCAATTTTCACGCTTCTGTTTTTTCTGCTTTCTGTGGAAGCAAATGCTTATTTTTTAATTGGTTTTATTGTTGTACCTTTTAGCAACAGGTTATTACTACTAATTATCAATACTACAACAGATGTTTCACTACATAGTATATGTTTTGAATAATGACCCAACCAAACGCAGCAAAACCTAACATATAAAGAGAGAAGGAAATATATCGCAAATTCTTATTGCTGAATTTCACTTTATCGTGAAGTTGATTAAATGCCTCTTTTCGATCCTCCTGATATTTTATGTTGTGTTTATAGTCAACTACTTTTTCACGTTCTTCAGTCCTAGGTTCTTCGAACCTTGACATTGAAGGAACTTTAATTGGCTCTTTGACTTTTTGCTCTAAATATGGTTGACCAATGAAAGCAAAATAGAGATTATGAATCTTATATTTACTTGCAACTCTATCAAGATAGTTATTAGATTCTCCTGAAGATAAAAACTCACCGTAATTTTTGTAACTTTTAATTATTTCTGGGCAAAATATTTGATATAAAAGTGATCCAATTGCTATTGCAACTGCACCAAAATAGAATAAATACCAACTAAACGGTAGATCAATATTTATTGAAAGTTCACTTTCTCCTAAGTTGAGAATTAAAGGACTAGTTACTTTGTCTAGTGCTTTCACAATTATCGGTACAACTACTATATAATAGTAACTACTTTTACTAAATCTTAATTTACCTAAAGAATCAATTAACACCCACGAAACGAAATCATTTTCATTTTGTACTTTTTTCATCTATCATATGTTTTATACTATGTTTATATCTGCGTAATTTTGGCACAAGTCTCCAGTAACGTTCCCGCGCTATAAGCAGTTTGGGCCTAAATTAAGACCATTCTTTGGATTTGCCAAATCTTCCAAATACAAAACCAATTTCAAATTAAGCCAAATGCCCAAATTGCTTGTAGCGTGTGTTGGGGCGATCGTACTTATTTTTTTGTAAATATTTCTGTTCCTTTATTTACGATTTCGCCGATCATATCTAAGGCAGAATTCACCTCTTTTGTTGATTTTAATTTACTATAAATCGGACTGCGATATAAACCATAGACAGCTTTTAATATTAAGTCGTCTTTTTTCTCTAAATCATTAATAATATCTGCATAAGCTTTTATTGTTAATGCTGAAGCAGATTTAAATGCATATTCTTCTTGAAAATTTCGTTCTTTATTATATTGAGCAATTGTATAATATAATAGGAAGAAAAATGGTGAAGATTTTAAAGTATTTACAAGAATATTTTCCCAATGTAATTCTGTGCTTATTGCACCGAATAAACCAAAAAAGTTTGTAAATATTGATAAAATTATTACGAACGTTAAGATAGACATAAATGCAACACTCCATTTCCAAAAGTTTAGAGGAGAATTTAATTCTACTTTTCGTTGTTTAAAAGTTTCAAATAATGATGCGCCAACTTCTCTTCCTATTAGATTGTTTAAATATTCATTTCTTTCGTCAAAATATTTTGTTTTACCTTCAATGAAATTCAATTTTTCTGTAAAAATTGTAAATTTTGTTTTGAAATTTTTGTCTGAATCTTCGAGTTCAGAAATTAAAGAATTTGAGTTGTTTTTTAATTCTAAGTAGGTTTTATCAATTTCAGTTTTTAATAAATCAATTTTATTTTTTTCTTTTTCAGCTTGTTCTGAAAGTGTGAGTACTTTTGTTTGTGATTGAGAAGATTGAGTAAGTAAATTCTGGATTTGAGTGTTGTGAGAATTAGTTGTATCTAAATTATTCGTTATTTGTTGTAATTCAGTTTGTTTTTGAGAATAAAAGTCATTTAAAGTTGATTTTGTAATTTCTAATTCACGTATCAAATTTTCATATTTAATTCTCAATTGTTCATAATTTGCTGCAATTATATCAAGATTTTCTTTTTGTTTTTCTAATTTTAAACTGTCAATCGGATGAATTTTATATTTTGCTTTATCATAGAATCCATTTTGTAATGAATATTGGGCTAATTTCATTAATGAATTTTCAGCACTAGTTAATTGTTTATTACTAATTTGTGAATTAAGTTCATTTACAGTTTGATCTAAATTAAATTGACCAAGTTCGGGTGTAGAAATGGTAAATGGCAAAATTAAGCGATTTTCACTTTTTAATTCAGAAGCAATTTGATTTAATAACCTTTTAGTCAAATTTAAAAATTCAGAAACTGTCATTTTTGAAATTTGGATGTTGCCAATTTCTGTTTGTTCTGGATAAATTTCTGCGATTTTTTTATCTAAATCTATTTTCCGTAAATTCTCAATTTGTATTAATACGTTATTCTGTTGATCAATTGTCATATCTGAATTTTAGTTTTTTTGGTTGTATGTCCCCTAACTCGTTTATATGTCTGACGATGTCCGACTTATCTACCCTAAAATGGGTTGCTAAGTCTGACAAATGTCAGTGTTATATATTTTCAAAAATAGGATTTTTATTTCATAAATCACTATACGTGCTTTTTATTTACTTAATACTTTTCGTACTAACATTACTATAAGTTTCTGTGCTCTTGGAACTATAATGAGCGGGAACAGAACTATAACCCGCATCTGGCAAATCTTATTAAATCTTAAGAAATCAAACTACGATTAAATAATCCTCCCATTCAAATCAACTGATCACTCCAACCATCCTCCCATTCACCGGCCAAAATCAAAATTAAAACATTCTGAGAAAAAAAGAAAAACTAACTAACTCAGAAAGAAACAAACAAACAAACAAACAAACAAACAAACAAACAAACAAACAAACAAACAAACAAACAAACAAAGAACCATACCACGTCAGCCGGATTAATGAATATTGATTTTTTTATATATGAAAGGTTGCTAAAACCAAATAATGCCTTAATTTAGTTCCAAACATGCTTAAATACAAGTCCACTGCTATTAACCAAAACCTAACGGAAATTAACCATTTCATACCATGAACCTAAAAATCAAATTCAGTCTAACCCTACTTCTATCTGTAGTCCTGGCAGGCTGCAACAATTCAAATAAAGAAAAAGAACTGGAACTTAAGGAGAAAGAACTGCTGCTGAAAGAGAAAGAACTTTCTCTTAAAGAAATGCAGGCAGACAGACCTAAAATAACAACAAATGATGCCGTTAGGCTTGCAGAGAAGCAGTTCAGAAAATACCTGCCTAAAATCTTAACCTCCCACGATGCGGAATTTGATCTTCAGCAGTCCTACACAGGGGACTTTACCGGTGACGGCATTGAAGATGTTGCCGTTTATTTCAGCCTGGTTCCTAAGGACGGTGGAAACGCTATTGTAGGACAGGGTTTGACTCTGTACCAAAACAGCGGCTATGATGTTAAGGTTATAGCAGGATATGAGCCTGAAACTTTGTTTCAATTTGATAAAATCACCAACGGTCATATTCATGTTGAACTATTAGAGTACGCAGAAAATGACGGCCATTGCTGTCCGTCAATACGAACACCTCATGTGCTGACTATTTCGGGAAGCAATGTTTACTGATTAAATCTCTTAATTAAGCCTATTTTCGGATTAGCCACCCGAGCGATAGCCAACAGACGAAGTAAATCATCCCAAATACAAAACCATCTTTCCATTAAGCCTAATGCCCAAATCCGTTGTAGTGGCTGTTGTGGTGCGTAGTTATGTAGTTCGTTCTTTTAATATTTTGTCGAAATCTGTTCCTAATTTATCAGTCAATCCACCCGAAAAATGGCAAAAATAAAGTTCTCCATTTTTATCATTTTCTTTTACGGCAATTATTCCATCGTCAAATTCAACTAAATGAAAATAATCTCCATCATCTAATCCGGTTCTCTGCATTTCAGAAATTCCTGAAATTCGAAAATCATCAAATTCCAAGCCCTCAGTCTGCTCAATGATTTTTATATAACCATTTGGAAGTACCGTGTCAATTTTCCGCTTAAATATCTCAATTTGCTGTGGAATTAACGGATTAAATGCAGTTTTAATTGGTTTCACTTTTGAAACTTCTCCAATCACGCCATCAAAATTTGGAATTGTCTTGAATTCTGTTTTTTCAATACTAATTACAACTTTCTCATTTAGATCATTGTAAATCTTTTTGCTAATTACTTCAATATTGTCTGTTTTTTGAATTCCCTTGGGATTAGGTCTTATTTTCCATCCCCAAATCCTACCGTCATAACTATTAAACTCAATGCTGTATTTTTCTTCGTTTACTTTAAATCTAATCGTTGCAATTTTACTTTCATCTCGTCTTGGGTATTTTAAGTTAGGCGACATTTTTTTATCTCCATATAGGTCTATTGACATACTCTTCTCCCAATACTTCCTCCATTTACGTTTATTTTCGAAGTATTCAATTTGCATCTTGATTTTGTCAGCTAAATTAGGATCAAACATAGATGTAAAAATATCCAAAAGTCTTTTTTCAAGTTTCGTATAGCCTTTATTGTTGAATTTTGGTCTGCGGATTTGAATTAAAATAAATGCTAATCCAAAATATAAAATTATTAATGCTGTAATTATACCTAATAATACTATTAGTATTTCCATTGGTTAGTATTTTGGTTCTTTACTATGCACCACAACGTCTTGGCACTACAGCGGGTTTGGGGTTAAATTAAGCCCTATTTTCGGATTCGCCAAATCATTCTAAATACAAAACCATCTTTCCATTAAGCCAAATGCCCAAATCCGTTGTAGTGGCTGTTATGTGCCGTTATTTAATATTCAATTGTTTAATTATATTCTTTTCAAAAGATTCGGACAATATTTCTTCATCATTATTCCATTTAGTCAAAGTCTTTTCATCTTTCGGACAAGAATGATGAAAACTCAAAAGTTGCAATTTTGATTTTTTAGAATTTCCGCTTATTATAATTTTTGCGCTATAACCTTTAAAACAAAAATCTTCGTAAATAAACAAATCCATCGTGTCCTTAACAAAATTATTAATTGGAACTTCTGTTGATGAAATTGTGTCAAGATTAAATTTATGAATTTTATATTTCCCCGAAGAATCCGTTATATAATCTTCTTTTTGTTCTTCATAATGATTTGAGATTCCTTTTAAATAGTATATTCTATTTTTTAAAGTTTCAACAGAATAGTTGAAGGAATAGTTTTTTATATAATTAATATCCGTACTGTAACTCGTTGCCATAAAAGCGAATGAAGCTAAACCTACAATAAAAACAGGTTTAATTTGAATATAAAATTTTTCGTGTTTTTGATTATATAAATAAGAAATTGGCAAAATTGTCAATGCTATTAAGTCAGATAAATCAACAACTCTTTGAATTTTTAAATAATTAGAATTATTAATGAATTCAATAATTGAATTGCTAAATTCTGATTTCCAATAAATGAAGACAATGAGTGTTGTGAAATATATTTTATTTTTAAAACGGGGAAATAATATTGTCCAAAACATTGGGAAAATAAATAATCCTGCAAAATCAGATAATTTACCTGTGAACCAATTTCCATAAAGATTTTTTAAATAAAAATCATTTAGAAGCAAAATAGTCAATCCTATAATAAATCCTAACGATGTAAATTCTCTTTGATTCATTATGTTTTCTATTTTTTTTTGGATAATGGCACATAACTTGCATATATGTCTGACCGCGTAAGACTTATCCACCCCAAATTGGTGTGCTATGTCTGACAAATGTCAGTATTTATTGATTTTCAAAAATAGGATTTTTATTTCATACACCACCATTCGGACTTTGATTTATAATTTCTGTAAACATGATTGAAGTATCCTCTTTCTGATAAGCAACCGAACAAAACTCTAACCTCTATCCTGCAAATCTCATTAAATCATACAAAATCAAACGACGACTAATTAATTATTCCGTTCAAATCAACCAATCACTCCACCCAGCCTTCCCATCACCGGCCAAAATCAAAATAAAACACTCTGAAAAAAAATAAAAACAGTCTAAAACCAATTAACCAATTAACTAAGAAAAAAAGAACTTCCCTACATCTGTTCTGTGCTGCCGTAATCCAAACACCCAAACAAAAGCAAACATCACTTCTTCACAATCAGATAAGACAGCGCCGGATCCTGCAGCAGTCGCTGCATCTCGCTATAGATAATATCCTGCACATCGCGCCTGATCTGGCTGAAATTCTGCTGGATCATGGCATGATCGAGTTTTCTCACCAGCGGTATTTCCTTATAGTTTTCTTCCTCTTTCCGCAGCGCCTCATGATCATTTACAATTTCGCAGTGGAAGGTCTTCAGACGGATCCTGCACTGCGGATCATCGGCTGTCATACCGACAAATTCTCCCGAGCTCAGTGAAGAAATCTTCGAAGGCGGCACGGCGGCTTCCAGTTGCCGGGACCGGCTGATGGACGTATCGGAGCTGTTAATGGAAATACTCTCGCGGTCCTGCATGATTTTGCCAAAACGTTCCGAGAGCTGTTTGGCTGTATCCCCTGTCACCTGTCCCGAGATAATATTTCCGGTGATGTTCATAATGACATCGGCCTGCTCGCGTCCGTAATCTTTGCGCAGCTGGCTGAAGTCCTGCACCCCCAGGCAGGTGCTTACCTTATTGCTTCTTGCCGTGGCAATCAGGCTGTCCATATTATTGAGATAAATAGTAGGGAATTCATCAAAAATAAGGCTCGATTTGAGCTTTCCTTTTTTGTTGACCAGTTTCACCAGCCGGTTCACATACAGCGATAATACCGCCCCGTAAATCTGTATTTTCTGCGGGTTGTTTCCCATGCAGATAATCTTGGGCTCCAGGGGATTATTGATATCCAGGGTAAAATCATTTCCCGAGAGCACGTAATACAATTGCGGGGAGGAAAGCCTGGCCATTGCTACCTTGGCAGAAGCTATTTGTCCTTCCAGCTGCTCCATCGCATCGTTGAGATAGGCATTGATAAAAGGGTTGATAAGCACCTCGATTTCCTTATCGGTGCGAAGCAGCGTAAAGAGACTGTCATAGTCGGCCTGCATGAGCTCGATGACATGCGGCAGGGTACAGAATTCCCCGTCCTTGTAGCGTCTGAGATACCAGATGACAGCCGATAAAAAATTGATCGGCGACTCCACAAAAAAGTCACCCTGGCGCTTGATCCATTCGCGGTTGAGTCCCATCAGTATGGTTCTGGCGGACTCCGAAGCATCGGTGATGTCTTCCATGCTCTGGGGATCCAGCGGATTGCAGCGGTGCATGATGGTATCAAAATTAATAAAGTAACACTTGGGCTCAACGGCATATACCTGCTTGTATTTTTCAAAGGTATTGTAGACAATTCTGGAAAGGTCATCGTATTTAAAATCATACACAAACATGCTGAAGCCTTTGGCAATGTGCTGGGTAATGACATGCCGGATGACAAAGTAGGATTTACCCGATCCCGGGGTGCCCAAAACCAGAAGCCCGCGAAACGGATTGATGATATTGATCCAGCTATTGCGCAGTTTGTTTTTTAAATAATACTGTGCCGGCAGGTTGATGGAATACTCATTTTCCAGCAGGCGTTCTTCCTGGGGAAAGGTCTCATTTTCACTGTTGAAAATATCTACGGCAGACAGCCTGCTGCGTATCAGCCGCGAGAGCAGCGTCCCGCCTGAAAGTACCAGCAGAAAGCCTGCCGACGCCGCCAGCATATAAACAGCTGCTGTATACTCCACAGCAGCAGCCAACAACAGCAACAATCCGCTTAAAAAATACAGCAGCAGTCCCAAAACCATCCGGTAAACGGCAGTCTTACACTGCAGTTTTTCATCCTTTTTGCCCTTCGCCCCGAGCAGTGAAATCAAAAGCAATCCGAGCGCCGCAAACTTGGAAATGTAAAAACTCCCAAAGAGTCCGGTCCTGTAAACCGACCCCAGAATTTTGTCTCCCAGCGCACCCGTAAGATTCCATACTTTAAAAGCTTCATAACAATAATAGTAAAAGTGCCCCAGCAGCAAAAGAATGCTGATGAGCCTTGTCATATCGAGTATTTTTCTCAGTGCCTGTTCGTTTTCCCCTGTCTGCATAGCGCTAAATTTTTAATTCCTTATTTCTAAAACTAATTCCTGTCTGCGGTTCCTCTCCTTCTTCTTTTCCTGCGCCTTGCCTTAAATCTTCCCGCGACATAATCTCCCTGCACTTCCGGTTTGAAAAGTTCCTCAAGCACTTTCACCGAAACACCATCTGAAGCGCTTTCCAAAGCACTTTCTTTCGGCTCTTTAGAAGCCGTATGCGGGACTATTCCATCCCCTGAAACCGCTGCTGCTTTGGCGGTACTACCGCAGCGTTCGAGCATGCCTTTGGCGCTGTACTTTTTCCCCAGCGCACTGCCGTTCAGAACACATTTCGAGACGTGATCCACATAGGTAATTCCGTAAAGCTGTCCCCCGGCACTTTTTCGCAGCAACACGTCCATGCCTTCTTTACGCAGCAGGGAAACCAGCTTCTCCAGATCCATGTCCCGCCGCAGCAAAGCACCGTCCACCGCGCTTCTTATCCTGTTCTTTTCAAATATCTTTTCGTTGCTATTTAGTGCATATCGGCGCTCTAAAAAAGCAAGCGTGGGTTTCATCGCAAAATCACTTGCCTTGATCGGAACCCCTGCGGGTTTCCCGTCCTTGTCCAGGATACGGTACACCAGCCCGCCGGTCTTATAAATCCTCGAATCTTCACTCCCCCTGTCGGCCCTGATATTGTAGAGCTGCAGCACGGCATTGAGCTCTGAAAGCGAGCCGTATTTATAATGTAAAAGCACTGCATTGAGTACCCCTGACATGGCTTTTTTAGACTCGGCCCTGCCGTATAAAACCCTGCCCGACCACGCAGGTTTTACCAATGGAATCTCTTCCTTTCCCCTGCCCTGTGCCGGCACCAGACGGAATTCTTTTTCAATTTCTTTTCTGGCTTTTTCAGACTGGTTTTTCCCGATATTCTGCATGTCGATCCGCGAACCGTCTTCCCGGACTTTTATGGAGACCAGATGGATGTGCGGATGTCCCGCATCATCATGGCGGTAAACCAGATAAGGCTGCTCCCCGAAACCTATCTTTTCCATATAGGCAGCAGCTATGCGCAGGAGCTTTTCGGTGGAATAATTCTCAGAGGGATGAAAGTTTAAAGAGATGTGCACGCTGTTTCTTTTTACATTGCCGTTCAGCGCATTCTGATGCAGCAGCCTGCCGAGTTTCATAGCCTGATTCAGCTCTGCTGCCGAAGCCGGATAATTGCCTTCCCCGATACACTCCGCAGTACCTTCTTTGACCTTATTTTCGTTGTAGCTCAAAATACTCCGCACCGAATGTCCCGTATTTATGACTGCAACCATTTCCGGGTAATTTTCCATGTCATTTTCCGGATCTCCTCCACCTGGGACAGCAGTCTTTCACGCTGTGCTGCGGTGCTCAAAATCCACTGCCTGAATTCGGGGATCTGCTGCAGACTATGCAGTTTTTTAACGCTCTGGTTAAAGTTATTTCCAAGGGCAGTGAGCTCCTTTCTCAGGCGGATATACTCGAGCATGAATTCGTCAAGTGAGGCATCCCGATGCTTGACCGTTACCGGCTTGTTTAAAAGGCAGTTCCTGAGGTATTCACTCATCTGCCTGCAGGCCGTCGCTTTGAATCGTCTCTCCAATGCCGCATACTCAGCAGCGGTAAAGCGCACCGCCGCAATGCGCGTTCTGTTTACCACTTCCTTTCCCATCTTCTTCCCCATCATCTTTCCCGTTTCTTTTTTCACTTTGCTTTTTTTTAACTCTTTTCCTTCCGGTTGCACTGCCCGCGAGTTCCGAGCCGGGGCAGCCAGATTCGTTTGTTTAACAAACGGACATCTGGCCGACTGCAGGAACGGGGCAGTCTTACAGCAACTGACTAACAATTATTATTAAAGCCACTTTAATGCTGCTGCTGACAACGAAATTATAAAAGGCTGGCCAATCCATCCTATCAGGTCCATATTTTGAACGGGGTGTTTTCAGGGCTTCTGCCTATCTTTGAATGATCCAATTATTAATTTAAAAACGTGTGAACTATGCTGACAGAAAATGATGCTGCCCAGGTTTTTGATACCATACTGAGTATCCCGGGCATGAATGAAACGGTGAAAATTGATCTGAAGATTTCACGAAAAAATGTGCTGCTGCTCCACCATGTGATTGAGCGCGGACTAATTGAAAATCAAAGCAGCCCATCGGTGCTGCTGCAGCGCAGCGGCGAGGAAAATATTGCTGAATTAAAACAGCTTTCTGCTGATTGTCTGGCAAGGGCCGGTCTTAACGAACTCAATGAAAAACTTGCCGGACTGGGTGCGGGCAAGAAACAGTAAAAAACCAAAAAAACACACCGTCAGCATGAAGTGCCGGCGGTGTTTTTTATTTCGTATCAGGTTGAAGGCATCAGGTTGAAGGTTACCACAATAAACAGCTAAAAGCTTACAGATACCTGCGACTCTTTTCCAGCATTCCAGCCTCTGCCTTACAGAACAGCAGACCCCAGGCCTACAGAAAAAGAAAAAAAGAAAAAAGGCGCTATAAAGCGCCTTCATCTGCAAAAGAATAATAGTTTTCTGAACTGACAATCACATGATCCAGCAGCTTAATGTCCAGCAGTTCCCCTGCCTGTTTAATCTTTCTGGTGATGCTTTTATCAGCTTCTGAAGGACTTGTCTTGCCAGAGGGATGATTGTGGCTGACGATGATGCCCACAGCACTGGCTTTGAGTGCAGCGGCAAACAGGAGTCTGATGTCAACAATAGTGCCTGAGATGCCTCCTGAAGAAGCTTCATAAATACCCAGTACCCTATTGGACTGGTTAAGCAGCAGCACTTTGAACTGCTCCAGAAATTCAATCTTTCCCGGATCCCAGCAGTCTTTCAAAAGTGAATAGGCACATCTGGAGGATGTAATAAGAGGTCTTTGGGAACTTTTTACTTTTGTTTTATAAATCAGATCAATTTCTGAAACGACTTTCCAATTGTTGTTTGCTGCAGTTTTCATGATGCTAAATATTTAAGATTAATTTTAGCACCGCCCGCGGGCAGAAGCAAGCAAGCGCAGAAAGCAACGCAATAAAGCAGGACGGATGTCCTGCATTTATGGGGGAATTTTATGCAGCGCCCCGCCGCGCTGTGCCCGAACTTTGTGATGGAATTAAACGGTATTTACATCCCCGCTGCACCTGTATCAGAAAGGCTGAGGATCACCGCATAGATGGAGATTTTTCAGCAAGACCTGAAAGGCCCGGCCTTGCTTTTGCTCAAGGACAACTACTACCTTTGCTCCTGAAATAAAGCAAAAGCATACAGAGTCTTTGATTAAAACCAGAAAGGAAGAAATTGGGATACTCTGGATGGATAGCAGTCAGGAAGAATGCAGACAGCCCGGGTGTAAATTCCAAAAGCTGACTCCCGGGACCTAAGAAGTATCCTAGAAGCTGCGGGCTAAAATTACTAAGTAGCAGCTATCGCTGCAGAGCTAAAAAGATTAAGAATATTATTGTTACATTCGCTTTAAAAATAGCCAATCTACAGCACAAAGTCAACCCCAATTAGGTTTATAGATGCCATTTTGTGGCGGGTATAAGTTAGTTAGCTGGCATTTAAGAAAACAGACAATGAGTACAGAATATTATTTAAAATCTTTACCTGAAAAAGACTTACAACTTGAAATTTCAAAACAAGTAAGGCGGTCTTTAATCGAAGAGCACAAACTTACCCGAATCCTTGAATTACTCAAAGAAGTAACAAGTATTGAAAATGAAACGGTAAGAGTACTTAACAAGGGAGTCAGAGGTCCTTACGCTGACGGTTATTATTGCGGATTTGAATTTGACGAGGAGTTTGGATTTTGGAAAGAACTGGTTGATAGATACCCTAAAAACGGACTTTTAAATATTATATTTGCTGAGTATTTAGTACAAAAAGACAAAAGCTATGACAATGCATACTTTTTTTACCGACAAGGATTTGACATTGACTTTAGACTGATTGGGATTATTGAGCCCAGTTGGCTAGACGAACTAACAGAGAAAAATTTTGAATTTAGAATAGTTTACTTAAGACTTCAAAAAGAACAATATGAGCCGGAAGACTTTTTCGAACTAATTGATTTCTTGAAAAATAAATATAAAGATGACAGCAAGAAAATTGAACAAATTGAAAAAATAAACGCCAGCTAATATCGGTTTATCGCCCTGCTCAATTTAGCCCCGATAGAAGTGGAAATCCTTTAGTGCCGGGGTTCGGCGCAAAAGATTAGAACGAATAGCGGGAAAAAGCTCCTAAAAAATAATATCAAACCTAAAATAATATACCCCCTGATCACCTGACCTTTGTTCTATAAACACAGATCCTTATGCTGTAAAAAAAAACCGCCCCTGTCCGCTTTACATCTGATAAAGGACAGCCCGCCACGATTACCCCTATTGGCATTTTTGCGGCATTACTACAATTCAGAACTGCTGCAGGTTATATCAATCCTATTAAAGCATAAAGGCATGAAATTATGAAGACTGCTGAAATAAGCGGCCCTGTTACCTGCCATAGATGTATCAGGGACCTGAATGATTACGGTTATATAAATTATCTTCCAAAGAGAAATAGAAATCAGAAGACAATAGTTGCTTCGCGAATAAACAACAAAAAAAGGATGAACAATATTAAATATTGATCATCCTTTTTGAAACAGTGTTCATTTCTAAGATAAAACTACTTATTAATTTTCACTCCACACTTTCATTATTTTTTTAATTCTTTCAGGTAGCTCTTTCTTTTCAAAAATGCAATTAAAACTAATAATTCTATTATTTGACTTGTCAATTATTCGGATTTTCTCAACAAAACCTCCATCTGTCAAAGCTGATAAAATTTTGCTGATCTGAACAGGAAAATTCCTGGGGTTAGATGTTATAAAAGCTTCATATATTTGTTCTGTATTATCTGTTTTTTTAGAACCAGATACAAATTTATATTTTGTATTGTTTATAATTGTATCCTTAACTTTAATATTTTGGACATCAGTGAAAAAATCAACTTTATTTGAAAAAAAACTAGCTCCCTCTTTTTTATTGGCTACATTTTCAGTTAAATACGGTTTCTCATTTTCATCCAATTTTTTATACGCGGAATAAAGACCTTTCTTTGTGTTAATAAAAAAAACGTTTAATGTATCTGAAACATTATATTTTCCACTTGAATTATTTAGTTTTTCATTAAATTCTAAAACATTTCCTTTTTCATTAATAATTAAAACATGAGGGGGTAAAAATGTTTCTGTTACGACATCAGATGAAATTTCGCTTTCTAGCCGGATGTAACCAGATAATTCATTTGAATTTTGTGAACATGAAGAACTAACACTGATTAATAAAAGCAAGATTGAGATTTTATTTAACATTATTATCTATTAATAAATTGAAAATACACAATAATTATCCACAGGAGAATCCCAAAATCCAGTAATATGAATCGTCCCTCGAACAATAGAAAGGACTTGCCTATTCATTCCTGTGGTTTGAATACTTGCATTTTGAACAAATTCTTCCCAAGATATCAATCCACCGGTTAGTCCTTCAAATCTTGTTCCAACATGTAGAGCCTGGCGAACTTCATCCAGACTATATGTAATATCTTCATAAGATTTTACACGCCAAAGTCCCATAGTATTTTCTACAACATTCCATTCCACGGTTCTTCTAATTAGAGTCCCAGGTATATCCCAAGTAGGTAAAATTCCTGTTTTTCCTCCATAAACTGGAATAATTGAGGCCAGCTCCGCAGGAGTGTAAGTATTCAAAACCATTTGATTTAAAGCATTTGATTCGTTAATATCCATTCTATTTTTTTTAGAAAAATCTTTAACTATATTCTGTTTGTTTTCTGATTTTGCAGCAGTAAATGCATCTAAAAAGTTTTTCGCTTCTGCAGCTGTTATATCGTTCTTTTCTGAACTGTAATTTTCTGAACTATTGTCATCAGAATTGCAAGATACAATGAATGATACCATTATTAGTAACGTTAAAAGCTTTGATTGAAAACTGTTTTTTTTCATAAGTAATTTAATTTATAATTTATAATAAAACTATTACAAGTCTATGACAAAAAAATTAATTAAACCTGAATATTTACAATTATTTTATAAGAATCATCTTATTTCTAATAAATAACTATAATACACTAATTATTCTATTTTTTTGTTAATTAATGATCTAATATTTTCAGATAATTAAATTTATATATGGATTTCCAGATAAGTTTATTAATCACTATTCTGATTCTGATGATGAAGAGCAAAAAGATTCCATCTATTTTTTCCTTTAACTACTTCCATTTCTACATCTATTTTTTTTTGTATTTCCAAACCTTAGCATTGAGTTAAATACATATCGTCCAATTTTATTGTTTCATTACAAATTTTATAGTAAGCGAGTTAGTCAAATTGAATCCCTTCAAATCGTCCAGAAAATTTATAGAAATTTGTCCCGTCGAGGTCACAAACAAGCCAAATGGCGCCAATTGAAGGCAATTGGAGCCATTTTTTTATAATCTCACTTATTTTTATTAATCTAAAGAGCCGGGCTCCTCAGCAGCCCTAGCCCCGATTGCTTCTCCAGTTCGCTTCGCTCGCGTGCAGTGAAATCCTTTTGTGCCGGGGTTCGGCACAAAAGATTACTTCACTGTACTTTTATTTTATTGGAGTGCAGTGAACTTCGTTTGCAACGGATAGCGGGAAAAAGCTCCTAAAAAATAATATTAAGCTAAAACTCCTTACTCATCAAACAATATGACATATTCAGATACAACCAAAAATTACCACAAGCACCACCGTAATTCCCAAAACCAAACCAAAGCCCCAAAACACGCAGCCAAAAACACCCAGCCCCTATGACCCGCAGAACCCTTATAAGGAACCCCAAAGCGGCCCCAAAGACATAACGGGCAAGGACATAGAAAAGTACCTTATAGAGAATGACTCTTCAGAGGGGTCTCAAACTGATTGCAAAAACTAAAAATAAATTCGGCATAGTAATTTAATGACTGCCAGTATAGTTGGAACAAAAGCAGAGAAAACAATTTAAATTTTAAGCCAACATAACCCTTCAGACCTTGACAGATCAGCGATTTTTAACTAATTTTGCCCTATGACCCCAGAAGAGATAAAACGCTATTTTGAAACCACCCCACCGCCCCAGGAAGTGGACTGGAAGCCCTGGGCAAAAATCACCAATTCACAGGTTTTTCTAAAGAGCTGCTACTCCACTATAAACAATTATAAAGGAAGCCTTGATATGTGCCCCGCGTGGTGGCACCTGAAAGATTTTTACTTACTTGTTAGACGAACTTCACAGGAATCCAAAAGTGAAAATCAATCCGAATAAGCTCAAAATTTCTTTTTATTTGAAGTTCACTATTTCATTTCCTTGCTCTTAATTTTTACTTTTTATACGGTTATATTATTTCGCTGCCGCCTCTTATGGGGCGGTTCAGGCATATATTTAGGCAATTGATATAATTTTATTCTAATTTTCTCTTCTGGATAAGATTGCTTTTCGAATCCATTATATAAATTTTTACAAATCGTTTCTGTGTTATTTTTCCGAAATTCAATCCGCCGTAAATTCTGAATAAAGAGCAAAAAGTCCACTTTTTCCTATTTTGAAATCCCCCATAAAATAAGATATTTTTAATTTTGTTATCATTTATAACATAATTGATTTTACAAATTGTTCCGATCTATACTAATTTTGATCTATATAAAAGAAAAGATTATGGCAAGGGCAATTGTACACATAGATATGAATACGTTTTTCGTTTCATGCGAAAGGCTTACCAATTCTGAGCTAAACGGCATTCCATTGATTATAGGAGGAGGCGAAAGAGGCGTAGTGGCTTCTTGTTCTTATGAAGCACGTCGTTTTGGCGTGCGTTCCGCCATGCCCATTCATATGGCCATGAAGCTATGTCCGCAGGCCAAGATCATGAAAGGTGATATGGAATTATACTCAAGGCTTTCACACGACATCACCGAAATTATTCAGGAGAAAGCCCCCGTAGTTGAAAAAGCAAGCATTGACGAATTTTACCTTGACATTACCGGAATGGATAAATTCTACGGAAGCTATAAATGGACTAATGAACTCGCACAACGGATCACCCAGCAAACCGGCCTTCCACTAACCTTTGCCCTTTCGGTCAATAAGACCGTTTCCAAAATCGGCACCGGTGAAGGAAAACAGAAACAGAACCTTGAGATACCCGAGCATCAGGTACAGTCATTTTTAAATCCACTTTCTATTCAGAAAATCCCAATGGTAGGCGAAAAGACCTTCCAGCTGCTCTCGCGCATCGGGATCAGGACCATCAAAACCTTGTCAGAAATGCCGGTGGAACCCCTTCAGCAGATGATAGGAAAAAACGGAACAGAACTCTGGAAAAAGGCCAATGGTATTGATAATAATCCCGTGGAACCCTATACAGAGAGAAAGTCAATATCCACCGAACATATCTTTTCCCAGGATACAATTGATGTGGCAAAATTAAACAGGCTGCTGCAGGGAATGGTGGAGAAACTAGCTTACCAGCTGCGCTCGGAAGAATGGCTGACTTCTACTGTAACAGTCAAGATCCGATATGCCAACTTTGATACCGAAACCAAACAATGCAGGGTTGCCTACACCTCGGCCGATCATATACTGACCAAAACTGTAACGGATTTGTTTGAAAAATTATATCAGCGACGAATGAGACTGCGCCTTATCGGGGTGCGCTTTAGCGGACTGGTACGGGGAACCTACCAAATAGATATTTTTCAGGATACCGAAGAAATGCTGGCACTCTATCAGGCCATGGACAGGATGAAAAACCGCTATGGATTTGACGCGGTAATGCGCTGCGCGGGTGCTTCGTTTAAGCCCAACAATAAAAATGAAATTTTAAAACGTAAATCATAATCCCATGTATCTTAACTGCCATTCCTTTCACTCCCTCCGTTATGGCACTATTCCGGTTGAAGAGCTGGTACGGCAGGCATCATCTTTTGGTGTTAAGGCTATGGCCCTTACCGATATCAATACCGTTACCGGAATTTATGAGTTTATAAAACTCTGCCTTGCAGTAGGGATAAAACCCCTTGTAGGTATGGAATTCCGCTCGCAGCACCAGCTTCGTTATATTGCACTGGCCAAAAATGCACAGGGGCTTGCCGAAATGAACTATTTTCTAACACAGCATAACTTTCACAATATTGTTTTGGGGCAATTTGCCCCTGATTTTGAGCATGTTTTCATCATTTATCCTTTAGAAAATGCTCCATCCATTCTAAAAGAAAATGAATATATCGGCATTCGTCCGGACCAGCTGCAAAAATTGGTGTTATCCAATTGGAAAGACAGGCAGCAAAAAATGGTTGTATTACAGCCAGTGGTTTTCCGAACTAAAAGAGAGTACAACCTGCACAGGATACTGAGAGCTGTGGACCTCAATGAGCTTTTATCAAAACTGACTCAGGATGATTTTTGTAAAAAAAGCGATCTAATGGTACCTCCCGATCAGCTAACTGAATGGTACAAAGACTATCCCCACATTATTGAAAACACAGAAAAAATAATTCAGCACTGCAACTTTAGTTATGAATTCCAGACGCCAAGGAATAAAAAGTATTATACCAAAGACAAGAAAGGCGATATAAATTTACTCACTACACTTGCCCATGAGGGTCTCATTTGGAGATACGGTCCGCAAAACAAGGCAGCAAAAGCCAGGGTTGAAAAAGAGCTCAAAGTAATCAACGATCTTGATTTCAGCGGATATTTTCTGATCACCTGGGATATCATCCGCTATAGCAACAGCCGGGGATTTTTGCATATCGGGCGAGGAAGCGGTGCCAACAGCATTATCGCCTACTGCCTTGGTATAACAGATATCTGCCCTTTGGAGCTTGATCTGTATTTCGAGCGTTTCCTGAATGAAAACCGCAAAAGCCCGCCTGATTTCGATATTGACTGGTCTTGGAAAGAGCGTGATGTAATCCTAAAATACATCTTTGACCGCTATGGATATGAGCATGTGGCATTTTGTGGTACAAATGTCGAATTCAAATACCGTTCAATTTTCCGAGAAGTTGGAAAAGTATTCGGGCTGCCAAAGGATGAATTGGACCTGCTGGCCAAAAACCCAATGAAAATGCACCAGACCAATGAAATTGTAAAATTGGTACAGCAATACGGGATGATGCTCGAAAAATACCCCAATATGAGAAGTATGCACTCCTGCGGTATTTTGATTTCCGAGGAGCCACTCACCAATTATACGCCACTGGAAATGCCCCCAAAGGGTTTTCCGATCGTGCTTTTTGATATGCATACGGCAGAAGATATCGGCTTTGAAAAATTTGACATCCTGAGCCAAAGAGGGATTGGCCATATTGACGATACAGTTAAACTTATCGAGAAAAACAGGGGATTGCGAATCAATATTCGGGACACCTCATTATCAAAAAACGAGCAGTCAGCCAACAAATTTCTGGCCGAAGGAAAGACAATTGGATGCTTTTATATTGAAAGCCCGGCTATGCGCGGCCTTCTGCGACGTTTGAAATGCGATAATTATAAAACCCTTGTGGCAGCATCGTCGATAATACGACCCGGAGTTGCACAATCCGGTATGATGAAAGAATATATTTTCCGGCACAATAACCCTTCGAAATTTGAATATTTTCATCCGGTTTTCCAAGAGCAGCTTGGGGAAACATACGGCATTATGGTTTACCAGGAAGATGTCATTAAAATTGCACTTCACTACGGCGGGCTATCTGCCGCTGACGGAGATATCCTGCGCAGGGCAATGTCCGGAAAAGGAAGATCCAAGGCAGCGCTGCAAAAAGTGAAAGATGATTTCTTTATTTCCTGCGCTACAAAAGGGCATCCCGAGGCGCTTAGTCAGGAAATTTACCGCCAGATCGAATCTTTTGCCGGATACTCATTCTGCAAGGCTCACTCCGCCTCATATGCAGTGGAAAGCTATCAGAGCCTTTATTTAAAAGTGCACTACCCTATTGAATTTATGGTAGCAGTTATAAATAATCAGGGAGGATTTTACAGGACAGAGATTTACATCCACGAGGCAAGAATGGCCGGCGCAGTCATTCATAACCCTTGCGTAAATAAAAGCGAATATGAAACGGCACTGTATGGCAGTGATATCTATCTGGGATTTATGCATCTATTAAACATTGATTCTAAACTTGCACAGTTTATTTCCCTTGAGCGCAACAAAAACGGAGAATACGTCTCTTTGGAAGATTTCATAAACAGGATACCAATGGGAATCGAGAACATTAAAGTTTTGATTTTCATAGGTGCCTTCCGCTTTACTGGTCAAACCAAAAATCAGCTTTTGGTACTAGTAAGTTTGCTGTTAAATAATTTCAAGCCCGCCAATCGTGGTTTGATGCTGCTTCAGGAACCTGCAAAGGAATTTAAGCTCCCCGTTTTGGAACGCTCTGTTTTTGAAGATGCCTTTGATGAGATTGAACTTCTGAATTTTCCGGTTTCCTGTACTGTTTTTGATCTTTTGCAGACCCGGCATCGTGGTGACGTACTGGTTAAAGATCTTTTGAAGCATTACAAAAAGCAGGTAAGGATGCTTGCCTATTTAATTTCCACAAAACAGGTGCCGACAAAAAGAGGAAATATGTATTTCGGAACATGGATTGATGTTGAAGGTGCCTATTTTGACACGGCGCATTTTCCTGACAGTCTTGTCCAGTATCCTTTTCTGGGAGGCGGATGTTACCTGCTTTTGGGAACTGTAGAAATTGATTATCATTTTCCAACTATAACGATAAGCAAAATGGCCAAAATGCCATTTGTTCCTGATCCGAGATATATGGATTCAGACAAAAGGTTTGTCACGCAGAACCAGATTAAACAGGACATCAGCAGTACGGATCGCAAACCCTATCCGCAGGAACACGAAATTAAACTGCCGCGCCATCGGATGAAATTTTGATTTTTTATTTATGTAAAGTCCCAATTATAAACTAATTTTGATAGAATGTGAAAAATATGAAGATTACAATAATCAAAAAGGCCAACAGTTTATTGGTATTTTTCCGATAAAGATTATTTTTCCTTTGTTGATTTTCCAAAAGCAGTTTTTCAATGCGCCTTACGTCAAATTGATACCGGTTCATCACTACAATTTTTGTGGCAAATCTATGATAGGGCAATGGACAAAACTGCCCGAAAAAAGTTTAATATTATTAAAATAAGGTGTATTTTCTATAATATAATAATCAAAAAATTATGTGTTACTATGTTCAGCAGTCCGCGGCAATTGAAAATGTAAAACGACGTTTTAATGCAGAAGTGGATAACGAGGAAACTTATCTTCAGTCCGATTTTATAAATGGATTCGCGCATCCAAATATCCCAATAATCCTCAATTCCTCACCCGGTTTAATTACCACGGACTATACATGGGGACTACTTCCATCATGGGCAAAAGATATTGAATTTAGAAAAAACACACTCAATGCACGGATTGAATCCATAGACGAAAAAGCATCTTTTAAAAATATAACACACAACCGATGTCTCATAATTGCTTCTGCTTACTACGAGTGGCATTGGAATGATGAAAAAGGAAAAAGCAAGGATAAATACCAGATCAACTCACAGGATGATGAAATCTTCACCTTCGCAGGGTTGTATTCCTCGTGGACAGATCCTGTTTCAAACGAAATAAAAAATACCTATACAATGGTTACCACAAAGGCAAATAAAATAATGTCCTATGTACACAACCATAAATACCGAATGCCCATAATGCTTAAAAGAAATGATGAATCGGCATGGCTGGACCAGTCCGTCAAAATCGAGGGTTTTGCATTTCCCTATGAAGGGAACCTTATCGCATTTCAAGTTTAAAAAATATAGCCATGGAAGAAATAGATTATTTTAAAGGAGTCACCAATCAGCAGTTTATTGATTATTATAAATTGGATTTATTCTCGCGTATGGAAATTATACTCTACACCTATCCCAATGAGAGGACCGAGGAGGAACCTATTCCATGGGAACACTTCAACAGATGCGAGGGAATCCTTTATGAATACCTGTACAACGCCTATGCTGAGGCGAAATTTCAAAGATGGGAACAGCAAAAGAGTGAAGAATTAGAAATTTCAAGCACAGATGACCAGCACTCAGATTCTAACCAAATCGAAATTGAACAAACTGCTGAACAAAAAGCTGAAAGCTATAAAATGGAACAGGAAAAGCGCAATACAATTGTAAGGGCAAAAATGCAGGAACTTAACGCTGAACTCACCAAAATACAGGATGATTATCTTGAGAAAGTAAAACTTACTCTTATTGATTTATAATTTAATAGTTTGCATACGATCCCGCCTGCTTTCATTGTGATGCTTATTTGTTAAAAATTTCAGTTAATATTATCCTGGGACATCAGTATTGCTATAGTTTTTTCATCTTTCAATCCCCCATAATATTTGTCCAATACTTTGTGGAAAACAGGATTTGCATTTGGGACCTGGCCAAACAGGGTCATACAGGATTTAAGTTTCCTGTCGTCGGGCCTGCCGAAAATTTCAAGGGCTGTTTTTCCCTTTTGGGAAAGAACCGCCTGTGAAATTTCAATAAGGCGTTTTCCAAGCAACGGATCATTGAGAAACTCCTGGGCTTCCTTTAGGTCCTTAATTCCATAATATATGTTATAGTCTGTAAAACCCAGGCCCCTGATTTGGGGAAAGACAAACCACATCCAGTGACTCTGCTTGCTCCCGTTTTTGATTTCATTCAAAGCCTGGAGGTAAACATTCTGCTGCGCCAGAGCAAATCTTTCTATACCGTCATCTGGATTCATGAGTCCTTGTTTATTGTTTAATTGCTGGAAAATTGGTGTCTTGTAGATCAATAATGAGATTGCCAAACAGCACAATATTTGCCCGAAGAGTTTTCAATAATTATTAAAATCAATCCAGAATACCTTTGCCAAATACCTTTTCTACCTGAAATATATAAGTATTTAATATCGGTGTTGCCAGGAAAAATCGGCTTACTGCTGCGCCATTCGCATCTGTTTTCTGATTATCAAATGAACGCTCCAAAAGTGCTGTGTAATCCTGTAGCTGGCCATCGTCGAGAACTGCTCGTAAATTTCTCTCGGTATTGATAAAGGATTTCAACATGGGAAAATCATTATTATTATCCTGCTCGTACCTTTCTATTCCAGCCTTAACCTCAAGGAACTCCTTTCTGAACAAACCTAAAACTGCCGGCAGGTTATGTGCGTAAAAAATATTAGGTATCAGTCCGGCCTTATAATTGGCATAATGCTCTTCTGATGCCATTGAACTGGCCAGGTACTTTTCAAAGGTCTGAATTCGAAATATATAATCAGTGTTAAAAAAATTAGTGTCCTTGTAATCAATATTCATGCTGTAAAATATTTTAAATTAAATGTAAATCCATACCTAAAAGCAGCGATATTTTCAATTGCAGGCAGCAAAAAAAGCTAATCCATACCATCGCGCATCCCTTTGCTATAGGTATATTGTTATATCTTTCGAATCTGTCCTGATCTCCGCGCGGCATTCCTTAAGCAAATCGAGCGCCATCTGGTGTACTTCGGTTTCACTCACGGCATCATAAGCAATGCTCTGCTCGGAATCAAAATGGATATCAATATAGCAGATTTCGCGGCTTACCGCCTCCATGTCCTCGCTGACAATGTCGCAGTGGTTATCAATCTCCACCCCGAAATATTCAACTTGGGACAATCCTCGATTAATAATGGTGGTGACAAAATCAACTGTTGTTACTTCAGGTATGAGAACCTTTGCCGTTGACAAAACAAGTGTATGCGATTCCATATCATGTTGTTTTTTTATTAGACCCTAATTTACAAATAATTAAAATCATTCCAATAAAAATTTTATTGCAACTACACTGTGCTTAATCAGCATATCTCTATTGCTTAAAGTTTTGAATCCCCAATTTTTATAATGTAAAAAATATCATAGCAGAAAATGAGCCGCGTTCGCTTTTGCTGCAAAAAGTTAAGTCTACCCTAGCCCCGATAGCAGTGGAAATCCCTTTTTTGCCGGTGTTCGGCACAAAAGATTGGAACGTATAGCGGGAAAAAGCTCCAAAAAAATAATACTAAATCTAAAAATAATATTACATACAAGCCTGATAACAAAGTGCAAATACAAGCACGCCCATACCACCCAACCTGCCCCAGACACCCCTTTAAAAAAAACAGCAATAATCTAATTCAAAAAACAAAATAAAAAATCCCCATACAACCCAAAATTACCAAAAGCACCACCGTAATTCCCAAAACCAAATCAAAGCCCCAAAAACCAAAGCCAAAAATACCCAGCCCCTACGACCGCAGAACCCCTATAAGGAACCCCAAAGCGGCCCCAAAGACATAATGGGCAAGGACATAGAGAAAGACCTTATAGAGAATGGGTGGAGATTTTTTGGCAAGACCTGAATGGAGTGGATACCTTTTTTGCCACAAAAGCTTAAGGGCGGTTTTAAAGATACTTCGCCATTCTAAGCTTTTGGCAAAATAATGGCACATGGTATTTTTGAAAACCGGATATTCCGCAGAAAACAAGCCTTATAGAATTTAGGTTCGAAGCTGCATTAATTAACACAAAACACCAATAATTAAGAAGGAATTTCCTTGTCTAAAATAACTCTATTTTGCAATTTTTATATTTTCTATTTTTAACAATAGTAATTTCAAAAGTTAGTACAAATGTATTGTTTGATTTTGCAGATTAATGGTTTGAAAATGCCCATTCTTTCGATTAGCTAATACCGAAATTTGCAGAGTTAATTTTAAAATTTAATACAATGGAAATCCAATCTACAAAAATTCAGGAAAATATAGATAAGCTAGCAGTAGTTGAGGCACTCTACAGATTTGCCGCAGGGCTTGACTTGCGAAACAAAGATCTTCTTTTATCTGCCTTTGCAACAGATGCAGTATCTGATTTTCGACCTGCAGGAAAAAAAGCGGGTTTTGAGTATCCAGTGCTGGAAGGACGAGAAACTATCGTTGAAGCTTTAATGGGATCTCTGGGCCAAATCGATACCACTCATTCTCTAAGCAATCCAAGAGTGAGCATTGACGGTGACAAGGCTACACTGGATGCCCTGATGGAAGCGCAGCACGTACCTGCAAATGATCACACGCGTCACTATCTTATGAAAAATCGTTATGACGTACAATTAGCAAGACAGGGAGATATTTGGGTCATCCAGCACGTAATTATCGACAACGTCTGGCGTACAGGCGACCCAACTGTGCTTACCGGCATCTAAAAGAAAAGACTGCGAATTATTATCAGGGGCAGAAATACCCTATCTTTCATTACATCGACACTGTAAAAAACAGCCATGATGGTAAAAAATTAAGATAAAGGTTGTCTTTTTCTAAAAGTATAATATTACCACACAAATTTTAAAGCTAAAACTACGCACAAGCTGTATAGTTTTAGCTTTTTCGCTATGACTGAACTCTTTTTTTATGTAATTTTGAAACAATCGTTTCAAGAACATTAGCAATGCGTAGACAAGACTTACCAATTACACACAACGAGGGTGAAATTATAAAGCAGGAAAAGGCCAGCTTCTTCAAGGTAATACCTGTTCCTGCTAATGAACAAAATTTTACCTGCCAACCCTATAACACAAAGGGAATCTATAAAATAAGTATTCACCATGGTCATAACCGTGTTTGTTATGCAGATAAAGTACTTGAATTTAAAGAGTATGCAATTCTCTTCTCCCGGCCCAATATGGTGTACCGCTTCGAACAATTTGGCAGGCAGCATTCCGGCTATCTGTGCATATTTACAAGCGACTTTTTTGACCAGTTTATCAATATTACCAATTACCCCGTTTTCGATCCGGAAGTCTCACCGCTTACAGAGATAACTGCTTCTCAAATGAATTCATTCACACAGCTGTTTAAGGAGATGGAACAGGAAATAACACTTGATTTTATTTACAAGTATGATATGTTAAGAAACAGGGTATTGCAAATAATCCTTGATGCGCTGAAAATTCGCCCGGTCGCTCATTTGCAAATCAGAGAATCTAACAGTTCAATTCGTATTACGGCGTATTTTAAGGAACTCCTTGAGGGCCAATTTCCAATATTAAGCCCTTCTCATAGAATGATTTTACGACATCCTCTAGAATTTTCCGAGGCATTATCTGTACATGTAAACCACCTTAACCGTTCTTTAAAACAGGTTACTGATAAAACTACAACACAGCTAATTGCAGATCGGATAATAAAGGAAGCTAAGATACTTCTTCAGGATACCCAGTGGAATGTTATGGAAATAGCTTGGTCACTTGGATTTGAGGATCTTTCGAATTTTATCAAATTTTTCAAGAAAAACATGAATCTTACACCAAGTGCTTTCAGAAAGAATGCTGCTGTGTAATTGTCGCGGATTATCGTCTGAAGCTATCGAAACTACTTATTTATAAAGAGCAAAACATTAAATAATTAACAGCCTGAAATTCATAAGAATAAAAAAGGCAGCCTAAATAAACAGACTGCCTTTATAATTAATTTTACTTTAGAATTTAGGATAATTATACTAGAGTAAATCTGCTGAAATGAATATAATTTTGCCATTCTCAAACTTAAAATCAAAAAATCCGCCAATCTCCCCCTCAGGAAAATCACCTAGAAACAATACCTCCAAATAGGCATTGGCATCATCTTTAACTTTTAAATTCACTTTTTTTGTCTGCGTTTGATAACCAATAAAATAACTTTCAAAATAATTTCGAATACCCTTTATCCCTACAAATTTCCTGCCTACCGATGCATCATCCAGAACGGCTTCATTATCGTAAAATTCCAAATATTTTTCTGTATCATAATTATTGCTGGCTAAAATCCATTGGTCAATAATTTTTTCTATATCCATCTTTTATAATTTTTAATTAAACTCTTTGTGTGCTATACGCCATATTTTTCGGATATAAATTCACTAAGACTAGTAGCTTTTTTCCCCATTATATTATGAAAGATATCTGACGTTTTTTCAAACTCCCCTTCCACAATGGCCTTTGCCGATAAGACACTTAATTCTATTGCATAATCCGGCACGCCAAAATCTTTCAGCGCCTTTTTAAAATCCTCTTCCATTGGTGATACATAATTAATATTGATTCCGCTGGATACAGAGATAAGTTCTGCAACCTCTTCAAAGCTATAGGCTTTTTCACCGCTTACTTCATAAAACTTATTTTCATGACCCTCAGTAACGAGGATTTCTACTGAAAGTTCTGCGATATCTTTTCTGGCAACAAATCCACTTTTACCATCTAATGCCGGAAAATAAATTGTTTTGCTGCTAAGTATATTTTCTCCCGCAAACAAAGGAATAACTTCCATATAATAATTATTCAATAATATTGTATAAGGTATTGCTGATTCTATTATCGCTTCTTCTGTAATTAAATGCCCTTGAGCAAGTGTGAAAAGTGGATGCCCGGCAGATTGATCCTTTCTTGAAAAACTTGTGTAGATTATATGTCCTACCTTTGCTTCTTTTGCAGCCTCAACTACATTTTTATGCTGAACTAAACGAGCCTCCAGATCCGGGCTAGAAATAAAATATAATTTATCAACACCTTTAAATGCCTGCGTCATTGACGCTTGATTATCATAATCCCCAATACGTATATCAACCCCCATGTTGGAATATTTTTCTGCATGTTTATCATTTCTGAGCATTACTGCAATATTTTCAGCTTTAGTCTTTTGCAGCAATAACGCTACTATAAGGCCTCCTAAATTCCCTGTAGCCCCTGTAATTAATATTTTATTATTCATATTATTTTTATTTTACTTATGTTATTTATTATCCAGTACTAAGATGATCAAAAACATCAGCCTAATACTTTTATTTGCATTCAATAGGGTGTATGCGCTACTTCTAAAACCTGCCCATCGGGATCATAAAAATCTACCGTATAGTACTCCCTGGAATACGGCATCAATACAGGGCCCCGGATAAATTTTGCATTTGATGCTGCCAATATGTTGTATACCTTATCAACATGTTCTTTTTGGGTAGCCTGAAAACATAGGTGCCTGACTCCAAGGGACTCTGTTTTTATAATATTTTTTTTCTCAATAAAATAAATGACCAACGAGCCATTTGAAAAAGAAACATCACTAATTTGTTTCCAGCCAATGACAGAAAGAAAATCATCATAAAATTTTATAGATTTTGATAAATCTGATACCCAAAATTCTATATGGTTAATTCCCGGCTTTAATTTGTTTTCCATAATTGTATCTATTTATGATTTGCTTTATTTAGACTTTTGGTAATTCCGCCTCAAAGCTTAGATTACTTAAACCAAGACAGCTCCCCCGTCAACAAATAATTCTGTTCCGGTAATAAAACTGGCTTCCGCTGAACACATAAAAAGAATTGCATTAGTAATATCTTCTGTATTGCCAGCCCTACCTAATGGAATACCGTTGACTATTGACGCCTGGAGATCATGGGATAAATCCGTTAGCATTGCCGTCTCTGTCGGGCCAGGGCTTACAACATTTACCCTAATTTTTCTTGTTTTTAATTCCAATGCCCAAGTACGTGCCAAGGTGCTGAGAGCTGCCTTGCTGGCACAGTACACACTCATTGTTTCGTAGGTTTTTACCGAAGAGATACTACCTGTGAGAACAATCGAACTACCTTCATTCATTAGTGGAAGGGCTCCCTGAACCGTAAGTATGGATCCTTTAATATTGGTATCAAAAACAGTATTATAATGCTGCTCGGTAATATCCCCAATGGGATAACCAAATCCTCCCGTACCTGCATTGCAAAGAAGTATATCTATGCAGCCCTTCTCTTGCTTTACAATATTGAAGAGCTTTTCAATGTCCTCTTTTTTTCCCGAATCTGCCTTGACAGCGGTAATATTAGTTTGAATTTCATTTACTGCCTGATCCAAAAGTTCCTGTCTCCTGCCGGTAATAAATACATAAGCTCCCTCTTGTACCAATGCCTTGGCTGCCGCTAATCCTATTCCTGTTGCACCGCCTGTAACTACACCAACCTTACCCTTAAATCTCTGTATCATACTTATCTTTTATTTTTTGTTTTTATCCAGTGCGTTAACACTGCAAAGATGACAAGTAGTTTATTGTTGAGATTATCCATTTTCTCGAATGTTGTAGTCAAAAAAACGTATTTAGTACTAAGTCCGGTTCATTTCTTTAAAAATATCCGATATAATGCTGTATGATGTAATCCTGTCTTTATGTTCATGGATGTTAGAGACAGCCATTATTTCATCGACACCAGTCTCTGATATAAAAAATTTAATTTGATCCGCAACAATCTGCCTGCTTCCAACAAATGAATACTTAAGCATATCCATGACCTTAGGATGCTCCCTCAACATCCTTAGCTCATCGCTCATTGGTGTAGGTGGCTGTAATGGCTCTGTTTTCCCTGTTATCACACCAACAAAAAAACGAAGGTGTGAAGTGAAATTTTCAGCTGCCTTCGCATCTGTTTCCGCCACTACAATATTTACTCCTGCAATGACATAGGGTTTGTCCAAATAAGGAGATGGCTGAAACTCTCTTCTGTAAATATCAAGAGCTTCAAATAATTGCGCAGGTGAAAAATGACTGGCAAAAACATACGGTAATCCCATTTTTGCAGCCAGATGAGCACTATCTGTACTGGATCCCAAAATATAAAGCGGAACATCAACACCTTCGGCCACTATAGCGCGCACCATTTTATTTTCATTATTATTGGAAAAGTAGTTTTGTAACTGCTTAACTTCACCTGAGAAATTGTTAGCTGCCCCTCTTCGGTCTGATCGAATAGCATTAGCTGTGGCCTGGTCGGTACCCGGAGCCCTTCCAAGACCTAAATCAATCCGATTAGGATACAAAATCCCTAAAGTTCCAAATTGTTCGGCAACAATCAAAGGGGAATGATTCGGCAGCATTATCCCTCCGGAACCAACTCGGATAGTTTGCGTTTTTCCTGCTATGTGCCCTATCAGGGTTGAGGTAGCGGAACTTGCAATGGTAATCGTATTATGATGTTCTGCAAGCCAGAATCGGCTGTAGCCCATGCTTTCGGCCTGCTGTGCAAGTTCTACACTATTATTAAAGGTATCCGAAATGGTCGAACCGCTCACAATAAAAGCAAGTTCGAGAATTGAGTATTTTATTTTTTTTTGAGTTTCCACTTTATCCAGCGTAATGAATTATTAATAATTACTAACTTCTATTTAGATAAGCTGGGCCGTGTCAAGAATTGAAGAACAGTTATTCACCATATCGGTAATAATTACGTTAGGCAGCGCATTTAGCAGCTTTTCCCCGTATACCGAACCTGGAGACTGAAACCCGGTCTTGGTGAATCCATCAAGTGTTCGGACGGCTACTTCAACAGCAGAAAAAACAGTTGGCGCATAACCCGCCTGCATTTCTATCTTTGAAATTGCAATACTGCCATCTGCATCAAGTACCTCCACTACGATAATACTTTTTTCTTCATATTGAGTCTTATGTAATTCTGCATCCTCTATCTTAAGCGCCTCACTGCTTGGAAGATCTTTCGGAAGAGCCATTTGAAAATATTCTTCTATATTTTTGATTCCTGTAGATTTATAAGATAATACAGTTCCACCCAGAGGCGTCAGCATGCAGTCTTCGGGTCCATTCCCGAAATCAAAGGATGCAGATTCTGCCTGAGTTAATTTAATAAGATTCCCATCTTTTCTCACTAATAGACCTGCATTGACAATATTTGCGCTGCTTGCTATAGATCCGGGTGTAAAACCACCTGAGTATTTGAAAGCCGCACGCAGCCTTACCGGATTATTAACCAGACTAGCGGCATGTACAGCCAGTGGATCGTAGCTAACAAATAGGCCCGCACCAGAAATAATCATTATTCCGGCTTCTTTTGCAGCTTGGTCCTTACTTTCTGCGAGTCTATAAATATCAATCTCTGCAGAAATATCAATATAATGGACTTTATTCTCAATACAGGCATTCATTGCCTGTTCTGCAGTTGCACTAAACGGACCTGCAACATTCAGCAGTGAAGCTTTCCCAGATAAACTGCTTTCCCAGCCTTTTTGGTCATCTACTGAAAAAACATGATACCCCACATTTAGCTCTTTAGCCAATTCTATCAGTTCTTTTTCGTCCCTGCCGGCAATTTCAAATTGCAATCCTCTTTTAACGGCTTCCTGTGTAATTAATCTGCCGGTATAACCTGCTGCTCCATAAATTAATAATCTTGAAACTTCTTTTTTTATCTTTGTCATCTTTATTTTTATTTAAATTAATTAGTTGTGTTTTTTACGCGCCAAGTAGACCTTCGGTTTTTGTTAGAAATTTTTCGACAGCTTGTTCAATATCAATGTCCATGCGCTCAGCCAGGATTACTAACCACCACATACATTCTCCAAGCTTATGCTCTAATTCCGGTATGGTGGCATCTCCTGCCGGCCAGCGCTGCTGCTGAGACATAGTGAGTCTTCCAACTAACCCCGCATCTGTAAGAAATGCCAGTGCATCCTCTTCTACACTCCATTTGCTTCCATGATGCAGGTCTTCAAGCTTATGATATAGTTTCCTGATATTTTGTGACCTTTTTATAGTTTCCTGAAAATTTAATTTTTTGTTCATCTTATTTTTGTTTTATTGAATATTAATTAATGAATATATTAAGACTGTCATTCCATATAGTAATCAAAATTCTGAATTGATTGTTTCAAAATAAAGGCTGGCTTTTTTGCCTTAAATGATTATCTTTAAAGTACTATTTATGTTTTTAATTCTAAAGTGATTGTTTTAAAATTAAAGAAAAAAAATTATTTTAATAGCTGGACAATTAAAAAATTTGCCATTTTTTTAATTCTAACTGGGTCCTGATGAAGTATGTAGGATTCGTGCCATCCGGTAAATGCATTAATGAGAAAGTCTGTCATGGTCTCAGCTTCCGTATCTGCACTTATTTCATTTTTATCAATTGCCTCTTGTACGAGCTCCAATAAAAAACGATGGGCAAAATCATCACCATCCTTAAGTATGGCTTTCACTTCAGCATCTGTTGACGCTAATTCAAAAGTTGTTTGTATCGCCAGACAGCTGTTATTACTTGCAATAGTGTCAACTGTATCATTAATAAAGTTGATAATCGTTTGCAACGGAGACTTATTTTTCTTGGCATTCGATAGTGTTTTCTCTTTGCTGCTTTGCACATAGCTTCCAATACATCTAACAAAAAGCTCACGCTTATCACCAATAGTATTGTATAGACTGCTGCTATTAATCTGCATAGCATCCGTTAAATCACGCATCGATGCTCCAAGATATCCTTTCTTCCAAAAAACTTCCATTGCTCTCTTGATCGCTATCTCTTCACTAAATTCAACATTTCTCGCCATGGCCTTTTCAAATTATTTTGCAAATGTAAATTAAATTCTGAAACGATTGTTTTAAATTAACATTTTATTTTATTTTTTGTAATTCCGGCTACAAGATCACCCATAATGGATACATGCACCATAAGGTATCGTCGGATATTTGCAGTGTATAATAATTCAATTTAAAAGCAAATTTATCATGAAAACAATTTTTATTACCGGAGCATCAGGAGGACTGGGCAAAGCTGCTGCAAAATTATTTCAATCCAATGGCTGGAAAGTCATCGCTACAATGCGAAATCCTGAAAAAGAAACCGAACTAAACACACTTGAGAATGTAACACTATTGGCTCTAGACCTTACGCAACCTTCGCAGGTGCAAAAAACAATAAAAGCAGCCATTGAACTAGGAGACATCGATGTAGTGCTAAATAATGCCGGCTATGGATTAACCGGACCATTTGAAGCATACTCTGCAGAACAAATAGACACACAAATAGATACCAACCTTACTGGTGTTCTTCGTGTAGCACATCCTTTTGTTACCTATTTCAGGGAAAGCAAGAAGCAGGGACTATTTATAACTGTTACCTCAGCAGTTGCCATTGCTGCCAGCCCTTTTGCATCTGTATACACTGCAACAAAATATGCACTTGAAGGATGGTCAGAGTCGATGAACTACGACCTTAACTCTTTTGGAATAAAATTTAAAACTGTAGCTCCGGGAGGCATAAAGACAAATTTTGGAAGTACTGCACTGGTATTAGAACAGCATTCCGCCTATGATGCTTTGTGGAATAAAATGATGGAAGGTTTTCAGGACGGCAGCCTGATTCATTTCTCTGAGCCTGAAGAAATCGCTTCAGTCATATACGAGGCAGCAACTGATGAAAAAGATCAACAGAAATATGCTGCCGGAAAAGATGCAATTGCCTTGTCAGAAAAGCGTGAAAAGATCGGTTTTGAAGCGCATCGAAAAGAAATTACTCAAATCTATAAAATATAAAAAAACCAAGCACCCATGAACCACTTATGGGTGCTGATAAAAAATCACCGATGATTATCACAACTGTTTAGTACATTTAGGATATAGCTCACTTTACAATAGAATATGACAGAGAAAATATTTATGAGCAAAATTAGTTTGCCTAACCAATGATTAGCAAATTATTTAATTTAATAACTTTACACGTACACCTGATCGAATTTATACTTCACTACTACAATGAAAAAAGAGAACCATAAGCCTCATCATTTCCAAAGCATATCGTTAATGCTTAATGCTTTAGGCCTTCCTAAACCATTGCATCCTATGGTGGCACTCGTTGATTACAAAGATATCAAGATTGATACTGCTGAAATTGGCAAAGGTTACATGCTTAATTTTTATAAAATATCATTTAAAAAACATTTTTCCGGCAAATTAAGATATGGACAGGGCCATTACGATTTTGAGGAGGGTGGCCTTTCCTTCACTTCACCAAACCAATTAATAGCTGCAGCTGACGAAGAAAAAGATTATAGCGGCTATACGTTACTTTTTCATCCTGATTTTATAAGGAACTATCCACTGGGGAATACTATTATAAAATATGGTTTTTTCTCCTATTCCGTCGCAGAAGCTCTTTACTTATCTGATAAAGAAAAGAAAGTTATTTTTTCAATATTTGATGCTATTGCTATTGAGCTAGATACCAATATTGATCACTTCAGCCAAGATGTCTTAGTAACACACATTGAGCAATTACTTAACTACAGTAACCGTTTTTATAACAGGCAGTTTATCACCAGAAAGATAGTATACAATGACCTGATTGTGCAGTTGGAGAACTATTTATCATCCATTTTTGATCATAATGCAGATTTTAAAGATGGAATACCAGATGTACAGCAGGTTGCAAATCATTTAAAAGTCTCGCCAAGATATCTTTCTGACATGCTTAAATCCTTAACTGGACAAACAACACAGCAGCACATTCATAATAAAATAATTGAAAGGGCAAAGAACCAATTGAGTTCAACAAATCTGACCATTGCAGAAATTGCATACAGCCTTGGTTTTGAACACCCTCAATCCTTTAATAAACTTTTCAAAAATAAGCTGAAGCTATCACCGCTTGATTACCGTAGATCATTTAATTAACATTTTTAATATGTTATATAAGTTCGAGTATATTTAAAAAAAATCTAACATTCTCGCAACTAAAATTTTTTATTAAAATAAAAATATAATCATTTAAATTTTAGACTACTTTTTTATTTTTACAGCCAGTTATGAGAGTTGAATTTTAAGTGTACCTATGGGTGTACCAAATTTAAAATAATGCTAAAAATACCAGTAAATACTGGGTCAATATAAGGCAAGCGGGACCTCTTTCTCCGACTAAATTTTTTGAATAAAAATTACATTTTTCAATAGCTAAGCCAATACGAGATTTATAGTAATTATTAGTTAAATCGGCATCAATCCCCAACAGGACATCCAAACCACACACTACATGTAGTAAGCCAATCTCTTCAAATCGTTCATAAAATTTATAGAAATTTGTGGTTTTCCTGTCACAAACAAGCCAAATGACACCAATTGAAGACAATTGGAGCCATTTTTTTATAATCTCACTTATTTTTATTAGTCTAAAGAGCCGGGCTCCTCAGCAGCCCTAGCCCCGATAGCAGTGGAAATCCTTTTGTGCCGGGGTTCGGCGCAAAAGATTGCTTCGCCAGTTCGCTAGCGCTCGGGTGAAACGTATAGCGGGAAAAAGCTCCAAAAAAAATATTAAACCTAAAAAAATATACCGCCCAACCTGCCCCCGGGCACCCCTTTAAAAAAACAACAGCAATAATCTAATTAAAAAGATAAAACAAAAAATTACCATACAACCAAAAATTACCACAAGGACCACCGTAATTCCCAAAACCAAATCAAAGGCCCAAAAAGCACTGCCAAAAACAGCAAGCCCCTATGACCCGCAGAACCCTTATAAGGAACCCCAAAGCGGCCCCAAAGACATAAGGGTGAAGGACATAGCAAAGGACCTTATAGAGAATGACCCACGGGAGGGGTCCCAAACGGATATGGATACCCAAGAGAACAATGAGGCTGAAAATGATTCCTTTGAGACCATAGCGCCCGGCAAGGAGAATCCAGTAAGGAAGGAATTCGAAATTGGACAGCTGGGCAATGAACAGCTTCGAGAAGATAGGCAAAGCGATGATGGACAATATGATGTCAATGATGGAAATGCCTGAAACAACCGGCTCAACAGACAAGGATTTTGCCAATATGATGATAAAACACCATACCGATGGGATCCCGTTGGGAGAAACCATTCTAAAATATACAGAAAATCAAACATTCAAGTCGATGCCCGAGAAAATAAATACAGATCAAAAAAAAGAACTGCTAGATTTTTTTTGGGGATTTGGCAGGCATAGTCTTTTTGAAATCTGATTTGATTATAATGCAAGATTGAGGATTCAAAAATTATATTTTAATTTACAAAAAAGAGCTTCTTGGAAGCTCTTTTGAATTATATTATGATAGAAATTTCATTCTTAAAATTTCTGTTTTCTTCCCATAAATCAGATTTCCAATTGGCTAGTATTGCGCCAATAGCGTAAGTACTTCTTAAAAATTCCAGTAACTTTTCTTCAGGATTATCAGAACTTTGAACTGCAGAATACGGTAAAATAAATTGTCCTAAAGCTTCATTATAAAATGCTTCAGCAGGCATTACTTTTCCTTGTTTATAATTCTTTGGTTCAGGATATAGATAACAATAAAAAGCAGCTTCAGGATATGCTTCGTTGCCAGTTATAAAGCCAAAGTCACTTACTTCATGGCTGAAGGTATCCTGCAATACCCAGTCTGGCATTCCTGGCATTTTGCCCGGATGTTTTGGAGCTTTTTCCCCTGAGAAAAATGCCAGGGAAAGATCAAAACCTCCCCAAAAAAAATGTATTGGACTGCTTTTACCAATAAAATCCCTTCTAAAGATCATAAATACATCCTGAATACCACACAAAGCTTTATGGAAGTTCACTGCCTGTCCAACTTCATAAGTTTTATGAACCGTATCAAGCTCAAAAGCAATTGGGTTTTCAATTTCAGAAGGTGTAGTCAGGATCTCGATTTTTATTTCAAGCTCATTGAGCTTTTCAAAAATAAGCTTATAAAAATCGCCTACATTTAAATTATGCAAATAAAAATCCTGAATTTCTCCCAAACTGGTTACAATGCGCAATTGATGCGAAACAAGATCAAGATCAATCTGAAAATCTTTATTGCTATAAGGAATGTTTTGTGTAGTTAATCCCAGTGGAGTAATATGAAGCGTACAATTCCAGGAATGATTTGCCCATGGTAGTATTGCCAGTTTAATTTTTCCTAAAATCTGTGTCCACAATTGAAGGGTTTCATACGTGGGTTTTCCTTTTTCATAGGAAAGTATAGGCCATGAATTTTTCATTAGTATATTTTTTAAATATTAAAATTTTATCTCTTTATGCTATTGCTTTCTGATTTTCAGAAAGCGTAATTATTGCTTTGGTCAGTAAACCTTCTGATGCAAACTCTTTTAGAATACTAAAATGATTTTTGGGTAACACAAGTGCAGTTCCATTATTTCCTTTATTTAGCCAGGCTTGCAGATAATTGGATGACTGTCTTTTAAAAGCTTCCGTTTCCTGATCTCCCCAAGCGACAATTAGCGGAATTTTACTCGGGACAATTAATCTAATAGGACTCGAAGAAAGAATTTGATCTGCTGTAATGCGAATTGCAGGCTGAACAAAAGTGTGAGAAACAGGTTCTAAATCAAAAAGACCGCTGACCACCAATATCCCTTTAATCGTATTTTCGCGCAATCCATAATCTGACCAGTTTGTAATGGCCGACATGGCAGCAAGATGTCCTCCGGCAGAATGCCCTGCGACAAAGATTTGCTTTGGATCTCCATTAAATTGCAAAATATTCTGGCTTGTCCATGCGATAGAAGATCGTATCTGCCTTACCATTTCCGGAATAGTTACTTTTGGCGCAAGATCATAATTGACAATTACCACTGTAAAATTAGCTTTAGCTATCCCCATAGCTACAAAATCGTAATCATCTCCAAGTCCGATTTTCCAATAACCTCCATGGATAAAAATTAAAACAGGCGCTCCGGTATCTTTGGCTGGATAAACCGTCAGTCTTTCCATTAATGTTGGTCCATAAGCTATTACGAATCTGTCTTTTAAAACCCTACGCGCTTGCTGACTGTCAGTAACATACTTCTTGATATAGTCGGGGAAATTAGAAACTGCTTTTTCAACATCATATTCTGCATCAAGATCTTGCTGCGTTAAAAATTGGCCATAAAAATTGCTGGCAGGAAATTGAATTTCCTGCAAAGGGTCGTTGTGCTTTTCCATGATTTAGATAGTTTATAACATTATTGCTGTTTGTAAAGCAATAATAACAGCATTGATTTTATGCTGAAGATTGGTAAATAAAATTCTTTATAAAATAATATTATGCTGTGGCTGAGGAGTTTCAGGCAAATTAATTTCTCCCAAAATTTCCCTAAGGTCAATTTCTGCTACTTTGCATATTTTAGAAATCGGAACATCATTGGCATTTCCTTCAAAAGGGTTTTCTGTACTCTCACCCACTTGTCCTAAAGATGTATACATCCAGGAAATAATAACACTAAACGGAATGACAAGCCAAACCATATTTCCGCGCATTATTCCGCCAATACTTTCATTGAGTTTATCAAATTCCTTTAATAATCCGAATGGAAGCAAAAAACAAAACAAGCGAACCAGCAACGTATTAATAATGGCATATTGTCTGGGATAAGGAGAATCTTTTAGTTGCTCGCTTCTGCCCTGTTGTGTGTAAAAATCTTTTATTGTCCTTTGAAAATCAACAAACTGAAGCACTACAATTTCCTGGTTATTATATAACTCTTTCAATGTTTTACTTTGCAACGCCATAATTTGAGTCGCTTTATTTTTTGTTTTTACAATGTATTGCAATTCATCTTCAGAAAGAAATTTAGACAACTCTTCCTGAAGACTAATTTCATTTTCGGGGATTACATAATATTGTTGGTATTCTGTATTGTGTTTTCTTCGGGTTGTTTCCCACACGCGAAACGAGCGCATTTCATAACGCAAAGCGGTGAGCCAGGCAATATGTCTGTAAACAAGTAATTTTGCTTTCTCAGAATCATTCAAAAAGTCCCTGCTCATAATTCCCCAAGATCGGCTTGTGCTTAAAATTGAAGTCCATGTCTGATGCGCTTCGAGGGTTCGGTTGTAGGTTTGCGTATTTTTAAAACCAACAATAAATGCCGTCGCAGTTCCTAGTAACGCTACAACTGTCCAGGAAATACCAAGCCATTTTAGTTCTAGAATTTGATATAAAACGGTTGGAATTAAGCTCATTATAATTAACAGGTAAATGCTTTTTCTTGTCCAGACAATAAATTCTAATAGTTTGTATGATTTTCCTGTGTACATTTTTTAATATTAAATTGAATAATAAAATAGGATTTACTATTAGAATTTGGGCTGCATCTTAAAACCAACTCCAATTCGGTTCCAGGTATTGATCACGGTTGCGGCCATGATTATTTTTACGGTATCATTATCTCCAAATAAAGCTATACATTTTGAGTACAATTCCTCTGAAAGCCCCTTTTCATGTATCAATGTAATAGCTTCCGTAACTTGTAAAATAAGCTGTTCTTTTTCTGAGAAATGATTTTCAGCTTCTCTCCAAACTCCTACCAAAGTAATTTTTCTGGCATCGATTCCTAATTCAAGGGCATCGTACGTATGTTTATCCAGGCAAAATGCACAGCCGTTTAAATGGGAAGCGCTAATTTTAATCAGCTCCTGATACCATTTATCCAGACCAGATTCTTTAATTGCTCTATCTAATTCGGTTAATACCTTAAAACCTTCAGGAAATGTTTTTCCTATAATTAATCTTGAACTCATGATTTTTTGATTTAATGGTTGTATTTAATTGATAAAAAATAAGCATGCCTTACTTTTCCAGACATGCCTATTTAATTTTGTCTATGCCACCGGAATTGACATACGAACCTCTACAATAGCTCCGTACTGAATAATTGGACAGGCTTCTGCGATTTTTACCGCTTCGTCATAGTCATTGGATCTAATCAGGAATAAACCTCCAATTGATTCTTTTCCGTGACCATAAGGCCCTTCGGTAATATGATTTCCCATTTTGGTATGTTTAATCACTCTTCCGTCTAAATCCCAACGTTTTGGCGGCGCAACTAATTTATCCTGAGCTGCAATTCCTGCAATCCAATCCTGATAAGGTTTGATGGCTTCTTTCATTTGCTGCGGAGTTGGTACTGGTTTTTCGCTTGTTAGATCTCTGTGGATCACTACTAAAAATTCTTGCATAATAATTGTATTTAAGATTTATAAATAATTGTTTGTTTATTTTTAAAATATAGAAGCGTAATCGTCCTCTTCGCGATCCTCAAAAGGTTGCTCTTTCATATGGAGCGTTTCATCCAGTAATTCGCTTCCGTCGTCTAAATCATGGTGATGTAAATCAAATTCACTTTCTGATTTACTGCTGTAACCGGCTTGTTTTGACAAACCCAGTAATTGCAAAATATTAACAAGTCTCATAATCCACTTATTTTAATATTAATAATTTTTTTATTTTCTGAAGTCTGTTTAGGCAATTGGCTGAATCACTTTTCTGGATTCGCCTTCAATAAACCCCATTTTGCCGTTTTTATAATTTTCAAGGGCATTTGATAGTGCTTCTTGGGAATCCATAACCATTGCTCCTTTTGAGAATAAGGTTTCATTTAAAGGCTTTGCGGAAATCAGGATAAATTGACAATTGGTTATGGCGATAAATTTTAAAGACTCATCATAATCAGAATGCGCTGCTGAGATTACCATACCTTCTTCAAGTTCGGTGGTGGCCTGATTGGTTATAAAGTCAAAATAACCTTCAATAACAATTATGGTTCCTGACCACTGCGCAGGAAGAACGTGAGAAAACTCTTTTCCTGCTTCTAAAAAAACATGCAGCATGGTAAGTTCCTCAGGAGTCTCAATTTTATTAATTACATCTCCGCTTTTACCACAAACGACTCTTACACGAACGCCCTCTTCTATTATTTCAGGTATTTGAGACTGGTCTATAAAAACACTTTTAGGGGCTTGCTGTTTTTTTGCTGCCGGAATATTGACGAACAATTGTAAGCCTTCAACAGTAGCGCCGTCAGGAACAGGAAATTCAGAATGCACTACACCTTTTCCGGCGTAGGTCCAAAGTAAACTGCCCGGAGTTATGACAACATTATTACCAAGAGAATCGATACTGTGATACGGCGCAGAATTTTCAAAAACGTAGCTTATAGCCGACATTCCTGCGTGTGGATGTGGTCCGAAAATATCATGTTTCAATTCAAAATGATCAAAACCTATGATGGGATCCATCAGTCCGTCAAAGTCTTTTGATCTTGCTTTTCTGGCAAAAAATTGCTCATCTCCCTGTACTTCGAGGGTGATTACTGTTGATAAAACTAACTTGTTCATAATATTTGATTTAAGAGGTTAAAATTGCACCGCTGCCCATTGAGTTGTCGTGTTGCTGATCAGATTTTCGCAAATAATTACGCTGACGTAGGGATTTTAATATGCACGAACGGGTGGAAAGTGCATGCCCATTACAACCGCCTCGACAAACTGCCTACCCGTCATCTTCGTTTCAACGGGCATCGAAGCCATTTATAATTTAATTTGATTATGCTCTTTGTGGACGGTTAGGAAACCACTGTTCAAAAGTGATGCTGCCCAATTGCGCTGTAGATGCCGGAACTAGCGTAAGTTCTTCAAGAGGTGCTCCAAAATATAAAGCTTTCTCATCTGAAATGACCTGAAGAGGATCACTGGTTTTTGTTAAATAAGTCTGTAAAAGTTCTGAAAGTTTAAAACGTTCCGGGCCTCCAATTTCAACAATTCCGTTGGATGGATTTCCAAGTGCAAGATCAACTACCATTGAAGCAACATCTTCTGAAGCGATTGGCTGAATTTTTGCCGGAGAAATAGTAACACTTCCGCCTTCATGTGCAGAGGCAACAATTCCGCCAAGAAATTCCATAAATTGTGTAGAGTGAATAATAGTAAAAGGAACTCCTGCTTTTTTGATTAAATTTTCCTGAGCTTGTTTTGCTCTAAAATAACCGCTTTGCTGCAAACGATCTGTTCCTACTACCGAAAGTGCAATATGATGTTTGACGCCTGCATTAATTTCTGCTGCCAAAAGATTTCTGCCCGAAGTTTCAAAAAATTCCAAAACTTCTTTATCTGCAAATGATGGAGAATTTGCCAGATCAATTACGATATCTGTATTAGTGACTGCTTCTGCAAGTCCTTCACCTGTAATGGTGTTAATACCTGTAGAAGGTGCTGCTGATATTACGTTGTGTCCCTGATCACGTAATTTGTTTACTACTTTTGATCCAATTAATCCTGTTCCGCCAATTACTAAAATTTTCATGATGTCTGTTTTAAATTGTTATAAATGATTTTCATTTTCATTTAGTAATAGCCAATTTACGTGCCATTCAGTTAAGACATTATAAATCAATAACTTATACATGTATTCAGATTTAAAACTTCCCTTTACAAAGGGAAATCATTTTAACTTTCACTGTATATAGTGAAAAATTAAATTTGATATCATATAAGTTTTGTACTTAAAATAATAATGCCCATTACTTAGTTGTAATGGGCATTATTTTAGGATGGTTAGGTATTTAAAAGTATTCTGATTTGGTAATGAGAAGTTTTTTCATTTTCGAATGAAGTGTATTTCCCGGGATGTTCAAAACTTCAGCAGCACCTCCGGCTCCTGAAATTTTGCCGTTGCATCTTTTTAGTGCATTAATAATAAACAAACGCTCCATTTCTTCTAATGATTTATTGAAGATATTTTCTTCGGCATCATTTTTATCTGTTTTTTTAGGAAGATATACTTCGCGCAAAACAGAATCTGTAGTCATAAGAACGCTTCTCTCTATAAGATGTTCCAGTTCCCGCACATTTCCAGGCCATAAATAACTATGCAATTGCTGCATTGCTTTTGGCGCAATACAGTTTATATTTTTGCCATTATATTTATTGTATTTGGCTACAAAAAAATTAGCGAGTGCTTCTACATCTTCCATCCTTTCGCGAAGTGAGGGTAGATAAATAGGAAAAACATTTAATCTGTAAAACAGATCCGAACGGAAACGCCCACCTTCAGCTTCTTCTTCGAGGTTACGATTGGTTGCCGCTATAATTCTGACATCGACTTTTATGGTATCCTTTCCTCCTACACGTTCTAATTCGCGTTCCTGAATGACACGCAGTAATTTTACCTGAGCTTCCAATGGCATTTCTCCAATTTCATCTAAAAATAAAGTACTGTTATTGGCCAGTTCAAACTTACCTAATCTTCTTTCTGTTGCTCCGGTGAAAGCTCCCTTTTCATGTCCGAATAATTCGCTCTCAATTAAATTTGCCGGCATTGCAGCACAGTTCACTTTAATCATCAATTTATCCTTTCTTTGGGATGCATTATGAATGGCCCGGGCAATTAATTCTTTTCCGGTTCCTGTCTCTCCAAGAATTAAAACCGTCGAATTAGATTCAGCTACCAGAGACATTAAGTGATATACCTTCTGCATTTGTTTACCGCTTCCTATAATCTCGCTAAAATTATATATGTTTTTGATTTGTTCTTTCAAATAAACATTTTCATGTTCCAGCTGTTGTTTGTACAACAGAAGTTTTTCATTAGCCTGAATATTAGCAATTGCAACTGAAATTTGGGAACAAATTCCTTTTAATACCGAAGGGTCCAGTTTATCTGCCAAAAGCCACATGGTCGCAACATTTGAATTTCCAACTTTGAGTAATGCTCCATAAGCATTTTCAAAACCAACTTTCTTCCAGAGTTGTGCAAAACCTGAATTAGTTAGCCGTAATTCCTCTTCAACATTAAAAACAACCGGACTGCCACTTTTTATTACCTGAGCTGTATAAGGCTCATGTATATCGAGTTTTATTGCCGTCATTTTATCAAAATCTATTTCTGCTTTTTCAAAAAGTGTTTTGTCAAACATATAAGGGCTCAAACCTATTCCGTCATTATCAAAAACATTCAACATAGCCAATTTAGTACTCAAAAGGTCTCGCAGTACATTTATTATCGCAAGCTGTAAATCTTCTTTGGTTCGAACTCCTGCAATTTCGTTACTAAAATGCAGTAAAACGGATTGCTCGTTATTTTTGTTTTCTAATAATTCATTGGCTATAATATTTGACATGGCAGTAGAAATTTGCGAACAAATTCCCTGTAATAACGAAATATTAATTTCTTCGATAGCAAGCCACAACATGCCTAATATACTGTCTCCATTTCGAAGCGCAATCCCTACCATTCTTTTAAACCCCAAATTTTTCCAAAAGAAAAGATATGGCGCTGTTATGCCACGATCTATTTCGATATCTACATTAAATAATAACGGGATATAACTATCAAGAACTCTGTTTTGTAAACCATCATCGATAGGAAATTTTTGTTCGAGCAATTCTTGTAAAAAAGGATCTTCATTTGTGGTAATACTTTCATCGTATATGTAAGTACTCAACGAATTTCCGTCATCATTTAATTTTCGAATCACATAACCACGCAACGGATTGATTCCTTTTAATGCCCTCCGAACTGCAAGCGACAGATCTTGTTTGTTTCTAACTTCTGAAATATCATTACTAAAATCAAGCAGGAATGATTTTTCCTGCTCTTTTTTCTGCAGTTCTTCATTTTTAATAATATTAGAAACAGCAATGGAAAGCTGTGGCGCAATACCTTTAATAATATTTCGAAACTCTGTAGTAAAACTATCAGTTCTATTTGAATAAACATGAATAAAACCAAGTGGCTTATCTTCAATCCATAGAGTTGCCATTAAAATTTCCCTAATACCGCCTTCATAACTCACCTGTAAAAAGGAAGGACTTTTAGGATTATCTTTAACTTCTTCAAGTAAAAAAGAAATGGGATTTTCAGCATCAAGAACTGCTTTTATAAAAGGTTCATTAAGCGTAAAATGCTTTTTTTGCAATTTGGCATATGCCTCTTTTTCCAATATCTCATCAGCAGCAGTATCTAATAAAAACCCTTTGTAGGTTTTATCTCTATCATCAATCAATGTCAATACTGTATGAGTAAAGTAATAAAGACTTTTTATTCGTTTAGACAATAAAAAAATCAAATCTTTTTTTTCTCTGACTCTTGTAATGTCTTTCCCTAATTCTAATAAGATGGCTCCTTCATTGTGGAAAAGCTCATTTTGAGAAGTCTCTGCACCAGTACTTATATCTTGGGTTGATTTTGCTTTTTTCATTGTCTATAAACATCATAAAACTGATACAAAATCAGTTTGAAATAGTTAATGCTATAAATGTAGTAATATTAAACACATTGACCAGCACTTTTTTAATTCGGACTTTTAAACAAAGAATAATAAGACGTTTAAACAAAGTCACTGCTTCCTGTATCATCTAATTTTGTCCTGCTAAACAATTAAAATTTTAAAAAATGGAACAGAATAATTTTCAAGGGAAATTGCAGAAAGCTAAAGCTTCCGGATTTGATGCTAAATCTACCTCAAAAGAAGTTATAAACGGAATTGATCTTACAGGAAAAATTGCCATTGTAACGGGCGGAAATACAGGCATCGGCCTGGAAACCGTTAAAACACTTGCAGCAGCAGGCGCAATGGTTATTGTGCCAGCCAGAGATGTAGAGAAAGCGAAAAGAAATCTCGACGGAATTGCCAATGTAATAATAGAAAAAATGGATTTAATGAATCCCGATTCTATTGATGCTTTTGCTGAAAAGTTTTTGCTTTCAGGAAGACCGCTTCATTTACTCATTAACAATGCAGGTATCATGTGGGTGCCGCTGCGCAGGGATAAAAGGGGCTATGAATCGCAGTTGGCAACCAATTATCTGGCGCTGTTTCAGCTCACGGCAAGATTATGGCCTGCCCTAAAAAAAGCAAATGGCGCAAGAGTGGTAAATGTTTCTTCGGGAGGGCATCAATTTTCTGATTTTGATTTTAAGGATCCTAATTTTCTAAATAGAGAGTATGAAACTTTACAGGGATACGGACAGTCAAAAACTGCGGTTAATCTTTTCTCACTGGAATTGGACACACGAGCGAAAGCCTCTAATGTGCGAAGCTATTCATTATGCCCGGGCGCTGTCGCAGAAACTGAATTAGCGCGAGAAGCACCAATTGACTTGTTCCAAAAACTAGGTTACAGTGATGCTGAAGGAAACATATTGCCTGAAGTTGCAGCCTCATTAAAAACAATTCCACAAGGCGCAGCCACAACAATTTGGGCTGCCACAAGCGAACTGCTCAAGGATATTGGCGGAGTTTATTGTGAAAATGCAGATATAGCTTCTTTAAATTCAAATGAAAAAATTATTGGAGGTATTAAACCATATTCATTAGATGAAAAAAATGCAAAACGTTTATGGAAATTAAGCGAGGAGATGACCGGAATAAATTTCGATCTAAGTTAATATTTGTATCTTTATAGCACACAAGCAATTATGGATTATCAGGTAAATTACATAAACCCGGACATCAAACTTTCCAATTACAGTGGTAAGTTATTTAAAACGGAAGCCGCTTTTAATGATCATCTGCTTGTGTGGTTAATTTCTGGTGAAACCAAAATTATCCAGGCAGATGAAAGTTTTGTATTTGGCCCGGGCAGTACTTTTTTAATTCCCAGAAATCAATTGGCGACAATCATTAATATTACAAAAGATGGATTGCCCCACAAAGCAGTTGCGATGCATTTAACGGCTAAAAGGCTTCGTGAATTTTATGATCACCAAAATGCAAAACTAAAAACTGCCTTACCAAAAATTTTCAGTTTTCATAGACATCCATTATTGGAAAGCTGCTTAGCTTCGCTGATTCCGTATTTTGAAATGCAGGACAATTTTCCGGAAAATATCGCTTCGTTGAAAATTACAGAAGCCATTTCAATACTTCGAACTATTGACCAGGATATTGACGCTATACTGGCAAACTTTGACGAACCTGAAAAGATTGATTTAATTGCTTTTATGGAGAAGAACTTTATGTTTAATATGCCTTTGGAAAAGTTTGGCTATTTAACAGGCCGAAGTCTGACCACTTTTAAACGGGATTTTCATAAGGCTTTCAATAGTACACCACAACGATGGCTAACCAAAAAAAGATTGGAATTTGCACATTATAAGCTTACAGAAAAAAACAAAAATCCTGTTGAAATTTATTATGAGACAGGATTTGAAAATTTGTCTCATTTTTCCTTTGCGTTCAAAAAACAGTTTGGTTACTCCCCAACTGAATTGCAAAAAATAAATAAAAACTATTAAAGTGTTACCTATTAATCTCCTCTTTAAAAACGAGTGTATTGCCTTCAAATTTTCCATAATAAGTTATGGAAGTTTTTTACATCAAATAAATTATTCCGTAACTTTCCATCAATCCCCAACAAGACATCCAAAATAAATTCATAAAGCCAAAAAAAGACACACGCTACACGTAGTATGACAATCTTGTCAAATCGTCCATAAATTTTATAGAATTTTGTCCTGTTCCTCTCACAAACAAGCCAAATGGCGTCAATTGAAGACAATTGGAGCCATTTTTTTTATAATCTCGCTTATTTTATTAGTCTAAAGAGCCGGGCTCTCCAGCAGCCCTAGCCCCGATAAAAGTGAAAATCCTTTTGTGCCGGTCCCGAGGCTTCGGGAGGCACAAAAGATTGCAACGGATAGCGGGAAAAAGCTCCAAAAAAATATTAAAACAAAAAAAAAAAAACAACAGCAATATTCTAAATAAAAAAATAAAACAAAAAATTACCATACAACCAGAAATTACCACAAGGACCACCGTAATTCCCAAAACCCGATCAAAGACCCAAAAACCAAAGCCAAAAATACCCAGCCCCTATGACCCGCAGAACCCTTATAAGGAACCCCAAAGCGGTCCCAAAGACATAACGGGCAAGGACATAGAAAAGGACCTTACAGGGAATGCCCCTTCAAAGGAGTCTCAAACCGATATGGATACCCAAAAGAGCAATGAGGCTCAAAATGATTCCTTTGAGACCAAAGCGCCCCAAAAGGATAATCCAGTAAAGAAGGAATTCGAAATCGGGCAGCTTGGCCATAAGTAGCTTCAGGAAGATGAACGTGCAAGGGATCACACCGGTGGTGGTGCAAATAATTAACCTACCCAGAGAAAATTTTAATGCATCTGGATTTGATGCTATAAAAAAATCGTTACCACTAATGTTTTTTTATAGCATCATCGGGAGTGAATATTTATAATCTAAAATTGTAGTAACTTTATTAAAGATATATACTAAAAAAAATGATGGAAAAATTTATTTTCTCAGTTGTTTCCTTACTTTTTGCGTGCTTTACCATAGGGCAAAATACTGTTCCAAAGGATTCTATAGTAAATGACACGGTTAAAAACATCACCTTCAATTACAAACAGCTTATCATTCCAGGTGTTTTGATAGGATATGGTTTTTGGGGAGCTGAAAGCGGGCAGATAAAAAGTTTCAATTTTCAGATACGCGACGAATTTACAGAAGACATTGATAAAAAAGTTACAATAGATGATTTTTCAAGATATGTTCCTGCCGTTTCTGTTTATGCGCTTAATGCGTTTGGGGTCAAGGGAAAAAATAATATGCGCGACCGCTCTGTAATTTTGGCAACTTCAACAATTATAACTGTCGGTTCTGTTTTTGCCTTGAAATCAATTACCAATGTAGAGCGGCCCGATGGATCTTCCAATAATTCATTTCCTTCTGGTCATACCGCTATCGCTTTTGCAGGCGCTGAATTTTTATATCAGGAATATAAAGACAAATCTATATGGTACGGCGTGGCGGGTTATGCGGTGGCTGCAGGTACTGGCATATTTCGAATGTACAACAACAGGCACTGGCTTACAGATGTAGCTGCAGGTGCCGGAATTGGAATTCTGAGTACCAAAATTGCCTACTGGATGAATCCCTATATTACAAGGAAATTATTTCATGGTGAACAAAATAAATCGACATCTTTTATATCCCCGTCATATGATGGTAAGAATTTTACAATCTGCTATTTTAAAACATTTTAGGATGATTTAATTTCAATAAAGAGTCCTTTTATTCAGTTTTTCTTCAGAATTCATTTGTAAATTGCAGCATGAAAATTTTGATTATTGAAGATGAGCGCGAAATTGCGCAAAGCATCAAAGACTACTTTAAAACAAACGGCATTCAATGCGAAACTGCCGAAAACTATAATTTGGCACTCACCAAAATAGACAGTTATGATTATGATTGTATCTTATTGGATCTTATGCTGCCTGATGGTGACGGTTTTGATATCTTAAAAGAGCTAAAAGCCAAAAATAAAACCGAAGGGGTAATTATTATCTCAGCCAAAGAAAACCTGGAAACGCGTCTGGAGGGATTTAATCTTGGTGCCGATGATTACCTGACCAAGCCTTTTCATCTCGCTGAACTTTTAGTCCGCATGCAGGCGCTCATTCGCCGTAAAAATTTTAAGGGAAGCAATAGTGTTATTTTTAATGAAATTGCGGTCGATATTTTCTCCAAAACAGTAGCTGTAAATGATATAAAACTGGATCTTACCAAAAAAGAATTAGATTTACTTTTGTTTTTAATTGGCAACGAGAATAAAGTATTATCAAAATCGGCAATTGCAGAGCATTTATCCGGTGATATGGCCGATATGCTCGATAATCACGATTTTATATATGCCCATATTAAAAATCTTAAAAAGAAACTAACGCACGCCGGCAGCGGCGATTATATAAAAACGGTGTACGGGCTGGGATACAAATGGGAAAATGAGCAATAAAAAACTACTTCTTAAAACCACCAACAGTTTTCTTATTTATGCTGTTGTTATACTTTTAATAGCGGCACCGGTATTTTATTATACCTGCCAATGGCTCTATATTTATGAAACAGATGAAGTACTGCTTTTTCATAAAGGGGCTTTTGTAAAGGAAAGCCATAGCAATTATAAAGCTGCTGATATTGCGGCATGGAACAAATACAATCATAATGTTACTATTGTGCCCGATATGGGCGTGAGAAAAGATTCCATCGTCGGTGAGATGATTTTTGAGGCCATGGCCAATGAAAAAGAGCCTTTTCGCATACTTTATGCCCCGGTAGAAATAAACGGAAAAAAGTATACTTATATCGAAAAGCGCAATCTGGTAGAAATGGAAGGAATGGTGATCAGCGTTGCTTTCATGTTTCTTTTTATCATCATTATCCTGCTGACAGGGATTATCTGGATATCCAAAAAATCGGCTGCACAAATCTGGAAGCCTTTTTACAATACACTGGGCCAGATTGAGGAGTTTGAAATTGATAAAAACAATTCGCCTGAATTTATTGCAACAGATATTGATGAATTTGACAGGCTTAATAAAAGCCTGGAGCGCTTAATAGAAAAAAACACTGTTATTTATAAAAGCCAGAGAGAATTTGTAGAAAATGCAGCTCATGAACTTCAAACACCTTTAGCTTTATTTCAGACTAAAATTGACACGCTCCAGCAATTGGACTTAACCCGCGAACAATCCGAATTAGTGGGATCTTTGAACAAAGATGTCTCTAGACTCAGCAGACTCAATAAAAACCTGCTGTTACTCTCTAAAATTGATAATGAAATTTATCTGGAACAGGAAGCCATTATTTTAAATGAATATATTGATAAAAATCTTGATTTCTTTATTGAACAGGCACAAGCCAAAAATGTAAAAATCAATACGCATTTTAAAAATATTCTAAGAACAAAAGGAAATACGGCACTGACAGAAGTGCTGCTGAATAATTTATTTCTAAATGCCATTCGCCACAATATAAAAAATGGCGTAATTGATATTATCATAGAAAACAATTCCCTCAAATTTGTCAATACCGGTCAGGAAACACCTTTGGGAGCGCAGAGCATCTTTAACCGTTTTTCAAAAGTAAATCCGTCGTCTCAGGGAAATGGGCTGGGACTGGCTATTATCAAAAAAATCTGCGAAATTAACCGGTGGGAAATCCGTTATTCTTTTACTGAAAATCTGCATACTTTTGAGGTGATTTTTTAGAAAATTCAAACTTCCTACAGAATCACCTATGAGCTTTGTACTATTCTTTTTTTAAATAGTACAAATGAAATCAAAAACACTACTGCTCTTCTCTTTTCTGCTGATAGCCGTAATGCAATTATCTGCCCAGAAAAAAACTGTAATTCTTTCGGGAATTATTACCGATAGTAAATCCAAAGTTGCGATACCTTACGCCAACGTTATTTTAAAATCTTCAAAAGATCCTAAAATTTTCTTCGGGACTGTTAGCACCGAAGACGGGCGCTTTACTATAACAGGAGTCAATTCAGGAAATTATACGCTGGAGTTAACTTCAATTGGTTTTAAAACAAAATCTCAACCTGTATTTGTTGGAAGCCTTTCTGATTATCTGGATCTTGGAGCTACAGAAATGGAAGAAGACATCAACACTTTATCTGAGGTCATTGTGAGTTCAGACACGCAAAAAAATCCTGTAACAATGGATAAAAAAGTGTTTGCAGTCGCTGATAATATTGCCCAAAGCGGAGGCTCAGTTCTGCAGTCCATGCAGAGCCTCCCGGGGGTTACGGTTCAGAATGGAAAAGTGCAGTTAAGGGGAAATGATAAAGTAACCATTTTAATTGACGGCAAACAAACCGCGCTCACAGGATTTGGAAACCAGTCGGGACTGGATAATATTCCAGCTTCAGCCATCGAGAAAATTGAAATCATCAATAATCCCTCTTCTAAATATGACGCAAACGGAAATGCCGGAATCATCAATATCATTTATAAAAAAAATAAGCAGGATGGCCTGAATGGTAAAATAGCAATCAGTTCGGGTTATGGCGCATTATGGCAGCGCAAGGCAAATCTTCCCACTATCAGGGATCAATATCACATGACCCCTAAAATCAATCCGAGCCTGTCTTTAAATTACAGAAAAAATAAAGTAAACACTTATTTACAAGCTGATTATCTGTATACCGAAACCCTGAACAAAAATGAGTTTGTAACCAGAACCTATGATGACGGAACGATAATCAACCAGCAAACCAAGCGAAATCGCGACACGCATTTTACCACTATTAAAACCGGAATCGACTGGAATTATAACGACCAGAATACTTTTTCATTTTCCGGATTATTTGGAAGCGAAAAAATTATCGATCACGGAGACGAGCCTTTTTTTAATTCCGATTATTCTCAGCGTTTACGTTTGTGGCAATTTCTCGAAGATGAGCTTAAGACAACTGTGATGGCGAGCGCTTCTTACCAGCATAAATTTAGACAAGCTGGACGAAAATTAAATGCGGGAATTAATTACACGTACCATCAGGAAGATGAAAAATATTTCTTTGATAATATTCTGCCGGCCTCTGCGGGAAAAGATGCTTTTAAGTTATTGTCAGATGAAAAGGTAATCGATCTGAATTTGGATTATGTCCAGCCTTTAAAATACGGTCGTTTTGAAACGGGAATTAAATTTAGAAATCGGGAAATCCCAACCAATATGCAGTTTTTCCCTGGCGAAAACTCCCCTATCGATGCCAATGCAGGTGGTTGGGCCACTTATAAAGAAATCATACCTGCTGTTTATGGAAACTATATTTATGAAACAGAAAAAATTGAAGCGGAGCTGGGACTGCGTTATGAATATGTACAGCTAAAGTATGAGGTCAATCCCAACCATCCTACTTATAAAAGTGACGGTTACAATTATACAGAACCTTTTCCGAGTGTTAAGCTTGCCTACAAAATAGATGATCAAAATAAATTTACCGCTTTTTACAACCGCCGCGTTGACAGGCCCAACGAAGTCGATATTCGTATTTTTCCAAAATACGATGATGCTGAAATTATTAAAGTAGGAAATCCTGCCCTTCGTCCCCAGTACACAACTGCCTTTGAAGTGGGGTATAAAACCGATTTTAAGAAGGGCTATTTTTTAGGTTCACTTTATTACAGGGTGGTAAACGGTACCATTACCCGAATTGCAACAACGGTTCCCGGCAGCCCAATCATTTATAATGTGTTCCAAAATGCTATGGAAAGTTCTTCTTTTGGCATTGAGCTTGTCTTTGCCAAAGAAGTCAATTCCTGGTATTCTTTTAATCTGAATGGTAATTTATATAAAAATACCATTGACGCTTTTACGGTAACCAATTTATATCCCGTTGCGTCAACTTACAGCGCAAGTCTGCGGGAAGCAACTTCGGGAAATGTAAAATGGAACAATACTTTTCATTTGAGCAAAACTCTTACCGGACAGGTTTCAATGGTTTACCTGGCACCCGATATTATTCCACAAGGGAAAATCGGCTCCCGCTTTTCTACAGATCTCGGTGTAAAAAAGATGGTGCAGAAAGGAAAAGGCGAAGTATTTTTAAATGCCACCGACATCTTCAATACGCTGGTCATCAAAAAAGAAATTCAGGGTGAGGGTTTCCGCTACACCAGCAGGGATTATTATGAGACACAGGTAGTTCGCTTTGGCTACAGTTATAAATTCTGATTTCCCAATAAAAACCAAAATTCAAAATAAATTCAGAATTGGGTTATAAAATTTGCCTTTTAATAGTATAAAAACATGAATAAATTATCCCCAAAATACGGCAGGTATTCACTGCTGTTTCATTTCATTATCTGGTTTTTAATGCTTTCACAGTTGCTGAGAATTTCCTTTTTCATATGGCAATATGATGAAGTTTCGTGGGATTTAATTACTCTTTTAAGAACATTCTTTACAGGTTTGTTTTTTGATTTTGGCACTGTTGTTTTCATTTCACTCTGCAGCATATTTTATTATAGCCTAATGCCCAATAAATGGATTGGCTCTATTTTAGATAAAGTCCTTGTTTATTTTTTCACATCACTCACGGTGTTTGTTCTTGTCTTTACTTTTTTTGCCGAATTGACATTTTGGGATGAATTTAAAACCCGATTTAATTTTATAGCCGTTGATTATCTTATCTATACACATGAAGTTGTAGCCAATATCAAACAGTCGTATCCGCTTCCTTTGCTAATTGGCGGCGTTTTATTGTTAAGTGCAGCATTTCTGTTTCTTTTTTATCAAAGAGGAGCCTTTACAACGACTTTTACTTCAAAAGCAACTTTAAAAACCAGACTTTCGGTTTTGTCTTCAGCCATAATTGTCGCTCTGTTTTTTAGCTTCTTTATTACCAATAATCAGGCGGAATGGTCTTCCAACCGCTATAATTCTGAAATTTCAAAATCAGGAATTTATTCCTTTTTTGCTGCTTTTAGGAATAACCAGATGAAATATGTGGACTTCTATACTTCAATTGATAACGACAAAGCTTTTGGTGTTATAAGAAAAAAACTGGCAGCTGATAATGCTGTTTATTTTAAAAGTGGTTCTTCCATTCACAGAAAAATAACAGACAGTGCCGCTTCCCTTAAAAACAAAAATGTTATTTTTATTTTGGTCGAAAGCCTTAGCGGAAGTTTTCTTATGGAGTTCGGAAACAAAGAAAACATAACTCCGTTTCTGGACAGCCTTGCCCAAAAAAGTATCTTCTTTGAGGATTTATATGCCACTGGAACAAGAACGGTCAGAGGCATGGAAGCTGTTACTTTGTGCATTCCTCCCACTCCGGGCCAGAGCATCGTTAAAAGACCTAATAATCAAAATCTTTATACGGTTTCTAATGTGTTTAAAACCCGAGAATACGATTGTAATTTTTTCTATGGAGGAGACGGCTACTTTGATAATATGAATGCCTATTTTGGCGGAAACGGTTTTACAATATATGATCGTGGGCGTGGAAGTGTTTTAAGCGATGAAATTAAAACGATCCGAAATAATATCAATGATAGCGAAGTAACGTTTGAAAATGCATGGGGAATTTGTGACGAGGACATTTTCAATAAAATGCTAAAAGTGGCAGATTTACAATATAAAGCCGGAAAGCCATTTTTCAATTTTGTAATGACAACATCCAATCACAGGCCTTTTACTTATCCCTCGGGAAAAATTGATATTCCATCGGGAACAAGCCGCGAGGGAGCTGTAAAATACACCGATTTTGCCTTGAAAGAATTATTCAAAAAAGCCAAAACAAAATCCTGGTTCAAGAATACTGTTTTTGTAATCATTGCTGACCATTGCGCCAGCAGCGCCGGAAAGGATGAAATAGATGTTGCCAATTACCATATTCCGGCCTTCATTGTGAATTTCCCTGAAAATCAGAATCAAAAAATAGCCAAACAGTGTTCGCAAATTGACCTTTGGCCTACCCTTTTTTCTTTGTTTCACTGGAATTATGAATCTGATTTTTTTGGAAAAAATGTTTTGGATAACCGTTTTGAACAACGTGCTCTTATGGGAACTTATCGCAAACTGGTTTTGATGAAAAAGGAAAAAGTAATGATTTTATCAGACCAGAAAAAGCAGGCCTTTTACTCATGGAACAAAAAAGACAATAATCTTAAAGCTCTTACTATCGACGAGTCTTTTTTAGAAGAAACAATTTCGTGGTACCAGACTGCCGATTTTCTTTTTACCAATAAACTTTTAAAATAATGATTTACATTCATTTTATAATCAATCCTATATCGGGAAGTGGAAAACATAATTTGTCTGCTTCCTATCTTTTGAATCAATTTTCTAAAGAGGAATATAAAATTCAAGTTGATTATACCAACCAAAAAAAGCATGCCATAGCACTCACAAAAGCGGCTATTACTCGAAATCCCGATTATATCATTGCTTGCGGCGGAGACGGAACCATCAACGAAGTAGCTTCCTGCCTTGTGGGAACTTCAATTAAGTTAGGAATTGTTCCTGTAGGTTCAGGTAACGGACTCGCCTCTAACCTAAACATTCCCAGAAATTTTGACAGGGCAATTGCTATTATAAAAAAAGGAAATGCAGCAGCGATGGATGTGGGACAGCTGAATCACAAATACTTTTTCAGCAATATGGGTATCGGTATTGATGCCATGATTATCAAGAAATATGAAAGAGCAGGAAAAAGAACACTTCCCGCTTATATCAAGGCTGCATTGTCTTCCAGCTTAGAATTTAAACCGCAAAAAACCATTGTACGTTTTAACGATCAGATTCTGGAAACAGATCCTTTGATGTTATTCATATCCAACTCAAACGAAATGGGTTATAACATGAGCCTGACCCCTAAAGCAAGTCTTCATGACGGCTTACTCGATATGGTTATTATTACAAAATTGTCCTTTTTTGAAAAAATTATGCTGGGTTATCATGTGCTTCGAAACACGATCGAAAAATTTGAAAAGGCAAAACACTGTTTAGTAAAAGATATTCAAATCGAAATGCCTTCCAAAATCTTCATTGATGCCCAAATTGACGGAGAACAGTATAATTTAAAAACAAATGAAATAAAAGTAAGCATACTTCCGGGCGCTTTGCAGGTTCTTGTTCATTTATAAAAACATAAATTCCATAGAGAGACTTACTTTAATCTGTCTATCTATATGGAATTAATTTTATGATCCCTACATTATATACTGCTTTAAAATTGCCTTACAAAACTGCATCCCAGTTCTTTTCCGTTATAAAAAGGCATAAGCATCGATGTGGTTTTATTTTCTTTTGAGGATTTAAAGACCTTATGCTGCAGATAAGGATATATCCAATACGCCGCTTTTGTACTTAATATTCCTATACCTGCTCCCGCAACAACATCTGTAAGCCAGTGCCTGTCATTATACATTCTAAAAAGTCCCGTTCCTGTTGCTACTGCATATGCTGCAATTCCGTACCAAATGGATTGGTCCTTGTATTCCTGATACATAAATTCGGCTCCCGCAAAAGCAGTAGCCGTGTGCCCTGAAGGAAAGGAGTTATTGGAGGATCCGTCGGGTCTTTCCACTTTTGTGATATTCTTAAGGGCAAATACCGAAGCGCTCATCATCAAATAAGAACTGGCCAAAATAATAGAGCGGTCTTTTAGGTTATTTTTCCCTTTTACGCCAAAAGCATTAAGCGCGTAAACAGAAGCTGCAGGCGCCCACTGGGAAAAATCATCAATAGAGACTTTATGATCTATATCCTCATTTACTTCTTTCTTAATTTCGGCATTGTAGCTCTTAAGCTGATCACTTTCAAGACCAATAAATCCATATCCCAAAAGAACCCCGGGAATGATTAATTGTTTGTAATTGAATTTTAAATTGGTTACAGTATCTTGTACCGTAATTGTATCACTTATTGTGTTTTGTGCACAAATCGAAGTCATACCAATAAGGAATAAGAGGAAGGTTTTTAACATGTTAGAAAAGATTAGATATTACTAATTACGCTTTATGAATAAAAAATAAACGTAGTTTTTCCTCATAGAAACAGATTAAATTAAGGTGATAGGTTTTTATCTTAAAGATTAATTATAAGGCAAAGTTCAACATGAAATCTGAAGAAATTCTGTATTTGTAGCAGTAAAATTTATTTTAACATATTTAAAAAAGCATCGATAACATTTGCCAAAGGCTGGTCAAAATAATTTCGTTCAGGAAATTATAAAAAAGGAAAGGATTAAAGATAAAAGTTTTGTCAACGGCTTATGAAATTATTATTAAAAACTTAAACCAAATCATAAAAAACGGATTCAACTCTTAGCCCCGATTGCTTCGCCAGTTCGCTTCACTCGTGTGCAGTGGAAATCCTTTTGCCGGGGTTCGGTACAAAAGTTTGAAACGTATAGCGGGAATAGCTCCTAAAAAATAATATTAAATTTAAAAACTGAGTCTTTTAAAAAATCGACAGTAGTAATTTAATTCAAAAAATAAAATTACAACTTCCCATCCAACCAAAAATTACGATCATGAAGACCGTAATTCCCAAAACCAAATCAAAGACCCAAAAGCCGCAGCCAAAAACACCCAGCCCCTATGACCCGCAAAACCCCTATAAGGAACCCCAAAGCGGCCCCAAAGACATAACCGGGAAGGACATAGAAAAGTACTTTATAGAGAATGACTCTTCAAAGGGGTTTGAAACTCATTCTAAAAACTAAAAATAAAATCGGCACGATAATTTAATGACTGCCAGTATAGTTGGAACAAAAGCAGAGAAGACAACTTAATTTTTAAGCCAACAAAACCCTCTCACCCCTTGACAAACCTGAACTTTTTACCTATTTTTGCCCCATGACCCCCGATGAAATAAAACGCTATTTTGAAGCCACTCCCCCGCCGCAGGAAGTGGAGTTAAAGCCATGGGCTAAAATCACAGATTCCCGGCTTTTCCTTAAAAGCTGTTTCCTTACTATACACCATTATAAAGGAGACCTTGAGATGTGCCCTGCCTGGTGGCATTTAAAAGAGTTCTATATGATTGTAAGACGAGGTACAAAGGAAACTAAAAGCGAGAATCAATCGGAATAAAGCTAAAATAAGCGGCCCTGTTACCTACCATGGATGTATCAGGGACCTAAATGAATACGGTTATATCAATTATCTTCCAAAGAGAAATAGAAATTAAAGAAGAACCATTTATTTCACTCTTTAAGAGTTTACTAAAATTCCCAGTAAAAGACAGCAAAGCTGTTTTTATGAGAAACCTGGGTTCTTTATCTCACGAGTAGCTATTTTTTTTGCCACAAAAAGTTTAGGTGTTTTTTAAAGATATTTCACCCGTCTAAGTTTTGTGGCAGAATCGTGGCACATCGGAATTTGGAAAAATGAAAAATCAGCTATATCAAAGCCTGACGAATTTAGGTTCGAAACTTTAGATACGAAAAAGAAAAAACACTAAGTTACTAAAGATAGAAAGATAAAACAGCCCTCATTTCTGAGAGCTGTCGATGCTTAGAGCTATACTTTTTATAAAGAACTGGCCTTTATCCTTACAATCTTGCCATCCTGCATAACAACCAGATCGCTGTTATTTTTCTTTTTAAACTCAATTAATTTTTCAGAAACTTTATCCATTGCCTCTATAATCTTCTTCTGAGTTGGTGTCGTTGTTGATTTGTATTCTCTCATAATTGGTTCTTTGTGAGTTTATCGAACTTGATTTCATTTATAACTTCAATATCATTGCCTAAAGTTTTTTGTGCTATCAATTCAGCTTTTACAGCTGTATTGTCAAAAATCAATGCCTCATTAACTATAGGCAAATATATAGCAAACAAATTAGTTATTCCGTTTTTATATCTGCGTTTAATAACATCGGTTTCAATATTGTGTCCTCCTTCCTGAACCCTGGTCTTGACCCTTTCAATTGCCAGGTCAACACTATCGAGCCAAAAAAATAAAAGAACCACTTTATATCCTTTTTCCTGAGCCGAAATCACTTTCGCTTTATAACTTTTTGTGGCCAAAGTCGTTTCAAAGGCGAAGACTTCATCATTTGCCATTAATTCATTGATTCTGTGGAGCATAATTCTTCCCGATTCAAAGGCAGCCTTTTCAGGCTGGAAAGGCGAAAGTCCTTTAGCAATTTCGTCCGCATTTACAAACTCCTTACAATTTAGTATTTCCGGAAGTATTGTAAATGAAGCAGTAGTCTTGCCAGCACCATTACAGCCTGCAATTATATAGAGATTTTTATTCATCCTTACAAAGATAATAAATTACACTTTTAGTATAAATTATTTACACTTATAGTTTATTGTCCAAATGTCTTAAAACCTGCAATCAAGCGACAATATTGAAAAATTTGATACTATTTTATTCTTGCTTTCCATCCATCACCCCTATCATCGACCAAAATCTAAAGAAAAAATCTAAAAGAAATAACAGAAAAGAAAAAACAACCAATCAACTAAGTTTTACAGCAGCACTCCAAGATCATTATCGAAGAACATTGGTTCGAGTCCTTCGCACTTAATAGCACTTTTATTTAGGTGTAAAACCTTAAATTAAGTTTTGTGGCAGAATCGCGGCATATCAGTATTTTCAGAATGAAAAACCAGCTAATTCAAGGCCAAAGAAGTTTAGGTTCGAATCTCCAGATATCCAATATAAATAATAAAGGCACCTGGTTAGAGATGCCTTTATAAGTTAACTGTGAAGTATAATTATGCTGCAGCTGCATTTACTGCGTTTGGAACCCTGCGGCCTTCCCAGATGTCATATCTTACTGCATCGTTTTAAGCGATGTTTCTGACAGAACTGAAGCATGAACAAAAACTTCGGCCCCTCCGTTAGTTGGGCAAATAGCGGGAAAAGCTCCTGAAAAACAATTAATTATGATAGAAGAAACAGCTATGTTTATCATTTAATGCCCATCAATTATTTAAATAGAAAAACCTTGAACTTAGCATACTAAAATAGTTAATAGTATCGCTAAATCGCAGATTCAAGCCCTGTAACTATTAATCAAAGTGTTTTAATTGAGTGTTTCCAATATATTTTTTTGATGACCCGGGTACTCTGTTGGGCAAGCCATCATTCACATATCAGTCCGTCTCTTTAAACAAATAAAGTTCGATAATTCTTCTGTCGAAGCATTCAGGGATTCAGCAGATTGAATAATCAAACTTAAAATTTCTCTCAATTCATTATTTTCAAGATTTACATCTTCACACAACAATTTTGAAAGCCCCAGGATATTGGCAACCGACTTTCTAACCTTGTGAGAAACTGCAAACATCATCTGCTCTAAACCACTGTTAAATTCTTCCATGTTCAACTCTTTTTCTGTTTCAACAATGTTCAAATTTACATTAGCAGTTTTAAGATCCTTAGTACATCTTTCCAATTCTTCGTGATTAAAAATAAGTTCTTGCTTTGCTTTTTTTAACTTATCTAATATATTATCCTGATCCATAATTTACGATTATTAAAGTTAGATTAAAAGTATAACATTTAAAACTACTTTTCTTAACTAAACATATCAAAACTAGAAAAAGAAATATGTGAGCCTGGGTACTGGGTAAAGGATAGTATCTGAAAAAATATTTCTTTTTAGGGTAATTGTAAATTTACAAAAAGGGCCAACTTAATTTTAAAAAAAAAGGTTTCATATTATAAAATGAAACAACAAAAAATGCATTAAAAAGGCTATAACCAATAAGAATGTTTTGTATAATAGTAAAGCGTATTTTTTAAATAAAACAACAATCTCCTTCACCAGACCGAATCCTAGCCCCGATTGCTTCGCCAGTCCGCTTCGCTCGTGTGCAGTAGAAATCCTTTTGTGCCGGGGTCCGGCACAAAAGATTGCAACGAATAGCGGGGAAAAGCTCCCAAGGAAATATCAAACCTAAAAACCCAGTGATCAGCATCGTAAATTGTATTCAATCGTGCACGTACCTGGGGATGATCTGATCGCTATTTTATAAATGCAAACCATTATACACAGCAAAATTACGATCATGAAGACCGTAATTCTCAAAACCAAATCAAAGACCCAAAAACCGCAGCCAAAAACAGCAAGCCCCTATGACCCGCAGAACCATTATAAGGAACCCCAAAGACATAACCGGGAAGGACATCGAAAAGGACCTTATAGAAAATGACCCATGGGAGGGGTTTGAAACTGATATGGATACCCAAAGAGCAATGAGGATGAAAATGATCCCTTTGAGACCATAGCGCCCCAAAAGGATGATTCTGTAAGGAAGGAATTAGAAAAAGGTAAACCTGGCCGTGAGGAGCTTTAGGAAGATGAAAGCATAAGGGATGAGACAGGTCACGGAGCACTCCATAATTATAAACCCTCCCAGCGAAAATTTTAATGTACCAGACTTGATACATGTAAAATTACTGATGCACAGCTATTGTCGCACAACTAAAAGATTTAGTAGAATATTGTTATATTCGCTTAAAAAACTTGCTAACTGCACAAAGCAAAGTAAATAAAGATCCTACTTGTGCCATTTTAAGACTGTTGTAAATTGGCTGGCGATATTGATAACGAAAAAGAAATGAAAAGATGAATTTTGAAAATTGGGAGTATGGCGTGATTCCAACTGTTTTTATATGTGTTTTATTACCCCTATTTCTATATTATTCATACTGGCTGTTTATTTCCGGAATTATCGGGCTGCACAGAATGGAAGAAAGTACAAGATGGAAATATTGTATTGGAGAGGTTAAAAACGCTGAAATAAAATACATGTCATTTTCTGAGGATTACCGCTTTAGGTTAAAAAAGACATATAACTATGTTGTAGACGACGTGGAATATGAATCAAATCAAACCTACGCCAGTGATTATCTGTTTGAAAAAGAATATAAAAGTCTGGATCAATTTCCGAAAATCGATGAAATATTTTTAAAAAGCAATCAATTCATTGAGACTGAAAAAGAAAAAGAAATCCAAACAGGAAGAAAAGTGACGGTCTATTACGATAAAAACAATCCAAAAAGATCCTGCCTGATCAATAAAATCAACAGCCAGATTTATTTGCCAATATGTATGGGATTATTTTTTGGACTGGTACTAACAATTTTTGCTTTTAGGCTAATCGGTAATTTAACGGCATGAAAAAATCCTATAACTGGAACTGAAAGTTGAAAAATGCAATAATTATTTATGAAAGACTTTAATGCAGATGAATTTCCCAGAAACTTAAATGATCAGGAAATTGAACTATTATCTGAGATGGTTATTAAAAATCAAATATCGGATTTGTGGAAACAAATTGCCGTTAAACTAACTTCTGAACAAAAAGTAAGAATCAATAAAAAAATTGAAACTAAAAAATATTCTGAATCAGAAAAACTGCCCTCATTTAATAAAAAAGCGATGAATGATGAGGAATGGGAAAGGTCAGTTAAGGAAAAAGAATTGGAAAAATTTCAAGGCAACATGGTGAAGTTTGGATTATGGGAAGAAGGATTTGATGAAGAAAAGAAATAGAAAATTAGATATAATCGCTAACAGATGTTAACTTTTATGATTTGTTAAAAAATAGTTGTAAGCTATAAAAATTCCTTTAGACCTTACCAGATAAAATACATTAAAAATAAAATTTTACAAGCAACTCCTTAAATTTACTATGAAAAATTTAATATTAACCTCAGTACTAATTGTAACTGTACTTAGCTACGGACAAAGCGCAGCACAGAACAAAAAAGTCAACAATGAACATTATCCAATTACTGTTAATGGTATATTCGGTTTTATTGACAAAAAAGGAAAAATTGTAATAAAGCCCCAATTCTATATAGCCACCTATTTTAACGAAGAATTTGCAGTTATTAAAAATACCGCCGGCAAATTCGGTTATATAGATCTTTCAGGAAAAACTGCCATCATGCCTCAATTTGATTATGCAGATAAGTTTAGCGAAGGACTTGGATTAATTAGTATAAAGGAAAAATTTGGCTTCGTTAACAAAGCAGGAAAAATAGTCATTAAACCACAATTTACTTGGGCCAATGATTTTCAGGAAGGACTTGCATGTGTTAAATATGACGACAAATATGGCTATATTGATCAAACAGGACAAATAGTTATCAAAGCTCAATTTGACTATGCAGATAAGTTTAGTGAAGGACTTGCCGTGGTGATCCTTAACGGTAAATCAGGTTATATCAATAAAACAGGAGAATTAGTAATCAGTGCTCAATTTGGGATTGCGCATGACTTTAAAGAAGGAATAGCCCCTGTTAGTATTAACGGTAAATTTGGCTACATCAACAAAACCGGCGAAATAGTTATAAGCCCCACATTTGATTCTGCATTTCCATTTAATGACGGGCTAGCCAGAATCATAGTGAATAAAAAACAGGGCTACATTGATAAAACAGGAAAAATAATTGTCGATCCTCAATATGAATTTGCACGGGATTTTTGTGCCGGCTTTGCACGTATTAAGAATGGTGATAAATACGGTTATCTTGACAAAACAGGACAAATAGCTATCAAAGCCCAATTTGATTATGCAGATGATTTCAGAGATGGAATTGCCAACGTCAAATATAATGGCAAATACACCTACATTGATGAAACAGGAGCACTTATTTACACTCCAAAAATATAAGCTAAAAATTAAATATATTGCCTACAGCTATTATAAAGGAGGTGGGCTATTGTCTTATTGGCAATTTATGAATTAAAAATTAAACTGACAGGCTTCTATACTTTGGATTGCAGCAAAAAATTAGAATGGTCCTACCCTATCTCCGATTGCTTCGCCAGTTCGCTTCGCTCGTGTGCAAAGGAAATCCTTTTGTGTAGTGGTTCGGCGCAAAAGATTACTTCACTATACTTTTATTTTATTGGAGTTCAGTGAACTTCGTTTGCAACCTATAGCAGGAAAAAGCTCCTAAAAAATAACAAGCTAAAACTCAGTGATCAGCAAATAAAATAACACATTCAGATACGCCGCAAATTTACGACAAGGACCACAATACTTCTCAAAACCAAATCAAAGACCCAAAAAGTGCAGCCAAAAACAGCAAGCCCTTATGACCCGGAGACCCTTAAAAGGAACCCGACAGTGACCCCAAAGACATAACCGGGAAGGACATAGAAAAGTACTTTATAGAGAATGACCCTTTAAAGGGGGCTCAAACTGATTCTAAAAGGTAAAAATAAATTCGGCATAGTAATTTAATGACTGCCAGCATAGTTGGAACAAAAGCAGAGAAGACAACTTAAATTTTAAGCCAACAAAACCCCTCGCCCCTTGACAGGCCTGAACTTTTTACCTAATTTTGCCCCATGACCCCCGATGAAATAAAACGCTATTTTGAAGCCACTCCCCCGCCTGCGGAAGTGGAGTTAAAGCCATGGGCTAAAATCACAGATTCCCGGCTTTTCCTTAAAAGCTGTTTTCTCACTATATACCATTATAAAGGAGACCTGGAGACGTGCCCAGCGTGGTGGCATTTAAAAGAGTTTTACGTCATAGTAAGACGCATGGCGCAGGAAGCCAAAAGTGAAAAGCCAGCGGAAGAGTGTTGAGATAAAGCACGTTTAGAGGGCTCTTTCATTGTTCTGTAATTTCCCAGATCATGCCGCCTTTTTACCGTTTTCACCTGTTCCAACAAAAAGGATTTTTACTTCCTTTTTCTCACCTTCCTTCATAAGTAGGTGTAGGGTCAAACGTTGCAACCTAATATTCGTAAGTGGCTTTATCCTTTAAGCCCAGCATCGTTTCACCTACTTTTTGAGCTGAAGCTGATACATTTATTTCTTTTTTAAATCGTAATTTTTGCATGGCTTTCCTGTTTTTATAAGCCTAAAGCTACGTATTATATGATCAAAAATACCAAAAAGCTCTGCTCTGGATTTGTTTATACAAATATTCTTCGTCAAAAGATTCAATGAAATAGTCAGCCGTTTGAGGGGCAAATCCTGGAATATTTTCTACTAAAAAATCTTTATAGCTTGCGATGTATTCTTTTGTTTGTTGATGTCCCAAAGGATAAAAAATCATTTCACCATCAAATCCGCACCAAGTGTCAAAATCTACTAATTTAGCTTCCAAAATCAAGTGAAGATCAATTATATTCTTATTCTTACTGGCAAAGTAACTAAGCATCAGAAGGTCTTCGCACATACAGTCAAACACACCCAATTCCTCATCTCTTCTGTAAAGAATAGCAGCTTTCAAAAGATACCTTGACAATTCTGCATTAATGTAATTTTTTACATAACCAACAAATTCATCTCTTTCTGGTTGATCGTTATCAACTAGCAGCTTTTCAAAATTTGTTTGACTGATTTCTTTTGTATTCTCAAATTCTAAAATTATTTCTTCAACAAATGATGTTCGAAATACTTCAGGCATAGAAAATTTCTTTTTTAAATCACCGTTGACTTCAATTATAGATTCGTTAATCACATAATACCAACCTTTTCCGCTGTCAATTTTTTCTTTTTGTTCTTTTACAAAAGCAGTAATGTCTTGAATTGATTTTATAAATTTGCTATTAAACTTTTTTAAAGCTTCATTTTTAATTCCTATTTGAACAGCCCTGCGTTTTAACTTGTCTCCTTTACTATTATGGTCAGGATCCCACTGAATTCTTACGTTGCTAGTATTTAGTTTTTCTTTCCATGCAGATTCATCGCCGTAGGCTTCATTATAGCTTGTTAAAATGCCTTCGGCAAGAAGCTCTTGAAAACCTTCAAAAGTCATTTCAATAGCTAAAATTCGACTTTGGTTGCTGTCTTTGTTCGCCCAATCACTCCTATACATCATCCACAAAAAGTTTGGTTTTATCCAAGTCATTCTGTCAAAGCTGTACTCTTGTCCTCCAAATTTTTGATTTTCTATCGCATAGTCCGCAATTTTATCATTGAATGCCTGATATACAAATATATTGTCTCCGTGTTTTTGTCCAAGTATAAAATTTCCTTCTTGAGGAAGTCCTTTTTCATAGCTGTGATGTTGGATTGTATTTATGTTCATTTTTATTTATAGGGTATATTTTTATACTTAAAGCCTCAGACTTTTATCCAAATATAGAGATAACACACGAAGAAGTCTGTCAATATTTCACTGAAAAAAAAACAAAGGCTTCTGTATTTGCCATTCGTAGTAGAGATTTTCTTGCTCATCAAGCAATTATCATTCAAAACAAGCTTAACTAACATATGCTGGTCATATGCTTACTTTGGAACCGCTCCCGGTGCACCATCAAGTTATAGCTATAACTGGTCATATTATGCCACTGTTTTGCTAAATATTTAGAGAGTTTTAGACCGGTTCCCTGAGGGATGGCTTCCGGAGCCGCTGCTAGTGTCCCATTAGGATTTTCAGGCAGCTCTGCTGACTTTTTGAGTGTCTCGGCTACAAGATATTTCAGGAATTCAGGCATAGAATGTTTTATAATAAAATGCCTATTCTTAAACCATTTTATTGAAATTATAGCTCGAAATCTCTCGCATAATCATCCGATTTAAATTGGATGATGACTTAAGAATTTAAACCAAAAAGAGTTCGGTGTCAATCTCCACGCTTGCTAAATCAATATCAACTCCAGTTTAGGAGTTCTACTATATTTCCGTCAGGATCCGAGATATAAATAAACTTAAACACACCCATATTATCAAAATGATGTTCGCTTAGCTCTCCAATCTTCGATGCTCCATTCGATAATGCTAATGCTAAAAGTCCGGCAATGTCCTCTACCTGGAATGCAATATGTCCAAATCCTTTTTGATTAGCTATGTGTCTTTCAGCATTTATCATTTTTGAATACTGATAGATCTCGAGTGTTGGTCCATTATCGCCATAGCCGGGTAAACGTAATTGCATCCCTTGTAAATGAGCATTTACAACACCGGTGCCTTTGTCAAGCCACTCTCCTTGATAGGTTCGTATAGGTGGAACTGGTATGCAATTAAATACGATTTCATAGAATTTTGCAAGTTTCTTCCAATCCTTCGTTATAATGTTGGTATGAGCGTACTTTATTTTTATCATGAAAATTTGACTATTGTTCGAAACTTATTAATGGTAACACTTTTTCAATTTATTATTTCCTGGTGTTATAAAATCTTTTGTTCTTTAAGCTACAAAAGTATAATTTTGTTTTCGAATCTCTGTAATATATATTTAAAGGTTATGTCGCATCTGTCAGAATAAAATATAAGTTTTTAAATGATTTAAAACCTAAACTGCCAATTTACAAAATGATTTAAACATAGTTATCCCTGGTCTAACCATTTGATTCTTTCTCAGCATATGCACAACTTCAATTCCGCTCAATGTTCGTATGGCCGATTCAAAACTTTTAAAACCTAACCCGTTTTGTATACGCCACTTTATAAAACGATGATCCTGTTCTACAATATTGTTGCGATATTTACACTGCCGGATTTTAATCTTTGAGAATGAACGTTTATTATAAACTTTGATCGCTGCGGTATTAGAACCGCTTTTATCAATGTTTATTACTCTTGGCCGGTAATTATTAGCAATTGCTTTAATTAGAAATGACTGAGCACTCATTCTTTGTCTTTTTCTGGTCAAAAGAAAGTCAACTGTATTGCCAATTTATCTGCCGCTCGATATAAATAACACCAAATACCCTTTACTTTGATATAGGTCTCATCCAATCTGCAGCTCGCCCCCACTCTGCCTTTCTCTTCTTCATCTCTGCCTCAAGCAAAGGTGCAAACTTATAAACCCAACGCTGAATCGTGGCATGATCCACAATGACTCCTCTAATCTTCATTAGTTCTTCAACATCACGGTAACTAATCGTAAATCTTAGCTTGAAATATACTGCCTGAAGAATTATGTGTTTTGGATAACAATGACTAGTATTCATCTTTTGATCGGTTTAAAATTCTAAGATAAAAGTTATTACCAGATGCGACAAAACCAGTAAACCTAAGCTTAAAGTATACTGTCTGAAGAATTATCTATTTTGGATAACAATGACCTTTAGTATTCATCTTTTGATCGGTTTAAAATTCTAAAGATAAAAGTTTTTCCCAGATGCGACAGAACCTTCGAATATCACCAACGCATCTGAAACACCTAGTCTGGTTTGACTCCATTTTTTTCGATTTAAGGCATTATAAAATAAAAAAACAGCCCAAAGGCTGTTTTAATTTTTAAGCGATATTAATATAAATAGCTGATTTTCTGTAAATGTCATATGCAATAATTAACTACCAACACATCTGATACATTACCAAAATAAATAAAATATTCAAAAGAGGATAAATGTAAAGTTAAGTTAACAATGCCATTTGCAGGTTTCTTCTTTGTTCAGCCTTATTTTATTTTATCAACTACATTTTCAATCATCCAGTCCTTAATTGTTGTCGTAGTATCATCTGTTCTCGGCTCAGCATCATACAGGCCATTACCAATCGCCGTCAGCATTTCAGTTAAAGAGAATGCAAATGCTTCCGATGTCTGGTGTTGTCCCAACAGTGTTTTAATATAGTCTTCATTTGAAACCTGCTGAAAACGGATCGGTTTGCCTGTCAATTCACTCAGTTGAATTGCAATGTCGTTATAGCTGATATTTTCCGGACCCTGAATCGAGTATCCTTCCACACCTGTCCAGGTTTTATCAATCAGAAATTCCACAGCTTTCGTCGCAATGTCTTTTACCGCGACTTGTGCCATTTTGTAATTTCCGTCAATGGGCAAAAAGAACATTCCCGTTTCTTTTAATGAAGCGGTTTGATACAAAATGCTTTCGTAAAATACAGGACAGCGCAATGCCCTGACTGATGCACCTGACTGATTGATTATATCTTCACCTTTGTGGAGTGCTGTTACAAGACCTGCCTGCAAATTGCTTTCCTTCCCACCGCTTGACAAATAAACAACTCTTCGTGTACCGGCATTTTTAATTGCATTTGAAGCCACGTTGGCGAAGGTTTCATAATAGACATTTACGTCTTCTTGTGTGTTGCTCTGAGGCACACAAAAATAAAGCGTGTCGCATCCTTCTAATGCTTCTGTAAATTCAGATTCATTCAGCAGTGATCCCGTGGCAACTTCTACTTTTTCTAAAATATCAGCTGATATTTTTTCGGGATTTCTGACAAAAATTCTGACCCTTTGCCCTTGTTCTACTAATTGTCGCAGAATCATTGAGCCTGTGTTGCCTGTCGGCGTGGTTACTAAAATCATATTGAACTTTTTTATTGTTTGATAAAGCGCAAAGATGACCGGAGTTTTTTTTGTAAACATTGTCCTATGTTCACATTTTCACAGCTTTGATTTTAATCTGCTTAATGTTTGAGGGGTAAGGCCCAAATAAGAGGCAACCATTTTATTTGAAAGTCTTGTCAACCATCTTGATTGATTTGTCATAACCCAACGGACTTTTTCTATGGCTTCTAAACTTTGAAAACAGTATATACGTTCCTGTGACTTCAGATAAGCCAATTCTAAAATTTGTCTGTAAATGAAAGCGAACTGCGGAACTGTGTCAACCAAATGAAAGTAATCTTCACGGTTGATGACCAGCAACTCCGAAGGTTCAATAGTCTGCATAAATTCATAGGATGGTTTTTGATTGATAAGACTTGGCAATGCGGTTCCAAAAGAATCCTCAAAATGAAAATATCTCGTGCCTTCTTCTCCGTCCTTGTTAATATTGAAAAGTCGTATGCAGCCTTTATTAACAAAATAGAAATGTTTGCAAATTTCCTTTTCTTTCAACAGAAATTCGTTCCTTTTGGTCTTTTTAATTGTGAAATATGAACAGATAAACGAAAGTGTCTTATCGTCAATTTCAATCTTTGTTTTAAGATATTTTTCTAATTGTGTGTACACTTAAAATTTTTTATGGTTACATTAAGATTTTGCTGATGAATTTCCAATTGCAAATGATGTGTCAATTTAATAATATAACTTAAATTTTTCATGATAAAACATAGAAGTTCAAATCCAGAATTTTGTATAGATCTTAACGATTATATAATAGAGAATGATTTAAAGCTCACCTGTTAAAAATTGTGCTCTACCCAGCCCAAATGACCAATCTTCTTTTAAGAAAATCGATTCTTATAAAAATATTGAAATTGATACCCTTGAAGGAATTATTAATTCAGTAGAAGCAGGGATCGGAATTACTCTGCTCCCCACCGAATTGATTCTTAAACATTATAGATATCAATCACTTCATCTCATAAGCTTACCAAAAAAGTTTTCTAAGTGTCCTGCTCAATTTATAAATAGAAAGGATTATTTTGCCACTATTACAAATACATCACACATTCAACAATTTTTAGCTCCACTAACTATGAACTTCTCTTCCTTCATACCTATAAGTCATTCATTATCAATGGTATTGATATATTCATCTGGCAAGAGATTTTCATATCTAGTAATTGTTTTTCTTGTCCACGTAATACTCGAAAAAAGCCCGTCTCGATATACCCAGGCATGTAACAATGCTGCGGAAAGGTGCCCTATGATCATCAAGAAAAATGTCCAAGCCATCACTTTGTGCGCATCATGCATCAACGCAAATAAAAATGGATTCTCCGGAAGTACTGGGGGAAGATTGACACCAGGAAGGATCTTTATCAAAAACCCTCCTGCAGACAATTGTGCCCATCCTGTTAGTGGCAAAGCCACCATCATACCATACAGGAGCCAATGGAGTCCTGCCGCCGCTTTTGACTGAAAGCCAGACACGCTTGCAGGCATTTTTGGTACAGAAAAGCTTAACCTGTTTATCAAACGGATGATCACCAGCAACAATATAGCTGTACCTAATGGGATATGGAGGTCTAGCAGCCACGGTCTCCACGTTAGAGATGTCATCATTCCCAACCCGACGAAGATCATGGTAAGTATCATCGATGCCATCAGCCAGTGCAATATACGGGCAGTTACATTGAAATGAGTTGGCGGAGCCGAAGGTATATTTTTATTTTTAGCCATGGTTACTTATTTCGTACTGTTTCTTTTTGAGGTTTCCCTACTGCATCCGTAGCCTTACCATAACCGATCTCGCGTACCCGATCGCTGTGCGAATGGGAATAAATGCCAGCCCGGGCTGCCAGAACCGGATCATCCGAAAGCGTAATTCCCTTTGGGACACGAGTGGGATCGAAATTTACATCCCTGCATCCACCCTTCGTCTGGTCAAAAACATGGGATACTTCCAAGGTGCCGGCCACGATCTGTTTGCGGTTTTCCGGCCAAACCTGTGAAGGGTCATTTACCGGATCGCCTGGTTCGGCCAAAGTCAGCACGAGATCCCAGTATAGCGGCCCTTTTCCAAGACGCTTCTTCAAATCTTCAAACAGGAAGTCGTGGCTAGCCTCTTTACGCTGACTGACACTCCATGAAGTGAATGGTGCATGTGGACGCATAGACCAGCGTACCGCCTGATTTCTGCCCTTGGCATCAATCAAAATGAACGAATTGATGACATTGTATTGCGCTCCTGCGAAACTGCGGGTCCATGGTGCAGTTGCATCCCACTGTACATATTTCTGAGCCTCTGGATATTTTTTTAAGAAAGGAGCTACCTTGGCTGGATCAGGAGCACCGGTCTTCGGGACAGGCTTGTAAGCTTCTACTTGTTCTAAGAAACCTTCCGGAGTGTGGGTAGCAAAATAGGGTTCGTTATTCAGCTTCATTCGCCATTGTTCTCCGTCATCAGCAGTCATCATCGCAGCCATACTTACTGTTCGGGTGGAATTATCAGGCGCATAAGGATCGGGGCTGCCCAATGAGAAACGCCCTACAACCGGAACGTTTTGTTGCGCAAAAACCCTTGCAACAGAATATGGAACAGCTTTACCAGAGGCATGGAAAGTTCCTTCAAAACAGATTCCCTTTCCGTGAGCCCGACGGTAACCGGCCGGATATGTTTTGGGTGTGTCCTGTAGAAATGTTTCGGTGGTAATGCGTCCGCCAACAAGTCCTGCTGTACAAGCGAAGGCTAAAATTATTGTCCCTGAAATAAGGGCAATGCCAATCACTATAAAAAGTACACGCTTTTCTTTTAAATAGGCAACTAAAGATTTTTTTTTCATATTTTCAAAAATTATTAAATGTGAAACTATGATTCCTTTAATTGATATGCAGTTTCCATTTCTATTACTTTACCGTACAAATGTAGAGTAATTGAGAAGTGGCAGAATTACACTTTCCGGCTAAAAAAAAGGACTTTACTGCTTGGGAAACTCTTTGGGAGTTAGACCTGTATGTTTTTTTGTAAAACGAGTCAGATAAGAAGGTTCGGTAAATCCCAGATCATATGCTATTTCTTTTACCGTTTTTTTGCCGAGATACAATTCCTTTCGGATTTCCAAAATGATACGGTCCTGAATCAGGTACTTTATCTTCTTGTTAGTAATACTTTCGCAGATTTTATTGAGTTTTTTAGCTGAAATATTTAAGTTTTTGACATAAAAAGCGGCTCCTTTTTCTGTAATAAAATGCGTTTCTATAAGACTCATCAGTTTGCCGAAAACAGGATAGTCCAAATATTCCAGTATCGCTGGACTTTCATCAAAAAGAGTTGACACATGAAATAAGATCGAAAACATATAGCTTTCCATCATTAAAGTCCTATTGCCGCTGTTATACTCTTCTAAAAGTAAATCAACAAGGGTTCTCATTGTTATGGCTTTCTTACCGCTAAGTGATACCAACTGATTGATAAAAAAACCATTCAGGTAATCTGAGCCGATCTTCTGATTTATCCCAAAGAATACATCATTGTGGATTAAAAATAAATATCCTTTTTTATCCGTAAGATCAATTTTAATATTCTGATAGGGATAAATGACGACTGCTTGAGAGCCAGCCGTCTCAAAATCATTAAAGTCAATATTAAAAGTAATATTTCCATCTGTTTCCGTATTCCATAGCAGCAGATGAAAATCAAACCGCTGATAATAATCGAATTCACCAGTACGTAATTCTTCCAACCTGAATATCTCAATACAGGAAAATTGCGTCAGCGAATTATGTATAATATTCTTTTTCAAACTATGGTAGATTTATCGAGATAAATATAGGTTAAAGATCTTTAACTCTTATTTATCTTATCAATATTTTATCGGAGTCTGTTTCTGCGCGAAGACGCGAAAACAAAGAAAAAACAATATCTCAAAGTTTCTCAAAAGAGGTTAAAAAAGCCGGTAAACCCTCCAAATCCAAAGATTTGAAGGGTTTTTCTTTTATACCATTTTTCATATTTATAAAAACACCCAAAAACTTTGTGGCGCATCCGTGGCGCATTTTCAATGGAATGGATACCTTTTTTGCCACAAAAAATTAAGGCGTTTTTTAAAGATATTTCACCATTCTAAGTTTTGTGGCAAAATCATGGCGCAGTAGAATTTTAAAAATAAAAATACTGCATTAATGGGAGCTGTAAACTTAAGGTTCGAAACTGCAGCTGATTTCAACAATAGTCAAAATAGTCGCAGAAAAAGTAAGATAACTGATTCACAGCTATTACCTTTTATTTAAGTAAATAAATTACAAATTTTCTAATCCTATTTTATTGCAAGACAGGTCCCTGTGTTTTGGTTCTTTATTGATTTTCTGCTTCTGCAGCCGAACACCTTATTTGTTTTTTTCAATTGGGTTCCAATATGCAGTTCTCCAAAACAAAACAGGGCTCTTTGAGCCCTAGCCCCGATGGCAGTGAAGTAATCTTTTGTGCCGGTGTTCGGCACAAAAGATTACTTCACTATACTTTTATTTTATTGGAGTTCAGTGAACTTCGTTTGCAGCGTACAGCGGGAAAAAGCTCCAAAAAAATAATAGTATGCACAATCAACCATGATGATTTCAAACCAGATTCCCCCGGCAGTTCCTGATACGGGATCAATCCAGGCTAAAAGCAAATCAGCTGATTCTAGGCTATAGTAAAACAGCATCAGGAAAAGTAAAACAACTGATTCAGCCTATTGGTGCACCAATAAGAGATTCACTATAGTATTGTTATATTCCCTAGCGAGCTTACTGCCAGCACAAAACCGGCCAAAAAGAGCCGTACTCGCGCCGTTTCAGAAAAAAAACACAAACTAAAAAACAATCATTAAAATTCATTTTTATGACAGTGGAATAAAAATCTAAATAACAAGAGTAATGGACCAGCTGAATCCTTTAACGCAATTCTTCAAAGCAATAGAAAAAGACCAGCGTATAGCATTACCCCTATTGAAATTTTTGCGGCACTGCTGCAATTCAGGAATGCTGCAGGTTATATTAATCCTATTACGCTGTTTATTTTAGTCTTTTTTTTGTCAACAGGTTCCAGTCCCGTTCCCGCTACTGTGTTGTCTCAACAATTTTCTGAGTGGACCTATAGGTGCACCTTTTTTTGAGGCAGTCTGCCAAAGACTGCTGCCATTGATCTCAAAAGACAGGTTCTGGATCAGAGGGCTATGCTAGTTTCAAAAAAACTTTTAAAGTCAAAAGCTTTTAAAGAGTACTATCTAAAGGCTTTTTCTTTTTAGCAAACCATTGTCTTTACCAGAATATTTTCTCTGTTCTTGTTTTAACTTCTCTTTACTGCGGCCTGAATGTCTTCCTTTATAAATTCCCAATATTTGCCTTTAAGACAGACAGGGTCAAAATCATCATCAGCAGAAGTAAAATCAATAAAGTTTTGCAGGATTTTTTCTTCATCATGAGTATACTCACTTCTCTGTTTGTGAAGGCTCAGCATTTTTTTTATATCGTACTTAGGTAAAAGATCATGCAGGTCCCAAAAATCTTTTTTACGGCCTCCCCTTAAAACGACATCTACCTTCATGGCTATAATTTCCTTTACACTTGCCATACGCACTCCATCCATTACAATGGCGTCCTCAATAAACTTCTCATTACTGTAGTAAACATCCAGCTTCACAGTATTATCTTTATCTGTACCAATAAGATAAGATTTACCCATACCTGTAATACCCCCAAAACCTTTATCTGTATAAGGAAAATTTGCCATCAAATAGTTCTCAAGTATATCAAAATCTATGCTTCCATAATCTTCATCTGTAAAAAGATCAATATCAACAGACAACCTATGTCCGATTTGAAGACTCAGCGCTGTTCCACCAACCAGACGAAAAACTTTAAATTCATCCGCCTGCATAAGCTGCAGAAGACTCTCTCTCAGCAATGGATTTACTGTTTTCCAGTGCATCATGATCTTTTGGCTTTAACATAGGTTTTTCCAGCCGCTTCTCTGATCACGGGCTTAATTCTATCAGGGCCATAAAATCGGATGATTTCTTTTTTTTCACTGATATTTCCACGCTCAAAAACCCTTCTGATAACAGCCTTAGACTGACTTTCCCAGTTAATCGTATTGATATTGGTATCCCAAAAAAGACTCTTTCTAAGCCTGCTTATCTCGGGATGATTACCCTGCAATGTTTTTTGCTTCTCTTTTTTTATGTCGTAATACGTTTGAAGCACCAAAAGCGAACCCTCTTCAAGTCCAAGGGCACTTTCTATTTTAAGTGCTAAGGCAGTATTGAGATCTCTTTTCCCTTTTATAATAGAATTGATAGTCTGGGGATGCTCAAACAGAGATTGTGCAAAGGGACGCTGTGCCAGATTTCGTTTATCAAGCTCGCGTTGCAGTACTGCCCCTGGATGAATTCCCTTATATTTATCATATTCCCTTTTCATAATGCAAATATAAACATATTTGTTTACAAATGACATTAAAGGCTTGTTATTAATCAATCTGGTTCGAATTGAAAAATGATAAGCACGAAAGTGATTTTTTGAAGATTGCATTCCAACTAAGCAATACCAGACGATAATTTCGGTAATAGTGGGAATAATAAAACCTTAACATCGCTTAAACTCAGCCAACTTCTTAAATTCAATTTCCATAACATAATTGACTCTTTTTTCCGGTACAAAACTTATCAATAAACTTTATTTTCAAAACTGATAGTTCTTATTTGATTTACTACTTTTGAGTTTGTGGCAAAATGGTGGCGCAAGCTGTTTGGAAGGGATACCTTTTTTGCCACAAAAAATTAAGGCGGTTTGCTTATGCTTGTAAATTATCTTTTCAGCGCGGTAACGATGGAAATGTTTCTTTTCTTTCAAAATCGCAATTAGTCGATCGTTTTGAAAAAATACTTGGAGCATTCCATTTCGGTGGTAGAATTATGATAATTGAAACAAAATCAGCCTTGAAATTAATCAATAAATATTTTCAAAATAAATAATTATGAAAACTAAAAAATTAGATTTAGATATAGACAGTATTGGTGGACTAAGTTCTCTAACATTAGCTGAAGAAAAAGCTTTAAGCGATTTTTTTCAAAAGAAAAAACTAACAAAAAAGAAAACTGAGAAAAAGAAATAATACTTAAAAATTAGAACATACCATATCAGACATTTGATGTAGTTGATACTTTTTGCTCCAAAAATTTGGCAATCAGATGAATTATTATCTCAATTGTCTACATTATTGGTTTTGTGGCAGAATCGAACAGATTTAAAAAAATTAAACGTGCAATCAGGCCAAATTAAAAATTTTATACAAATTTACATCAATTCCCAACGCGACATCCAAACCAAAACACTCAAGACATCCAAATACAGACTCTACTTCCAGTAAGCCAACCTCTTCAAATCCTCCATAAAATAGTGCGTAATTTGTCCTTTATGGGTCACAAACAAGCCAAATGGCGCCAATTGAAGACAAGTGTCGCCATTTTTTTATAATCTCACTTATTTTTATTCGTCTAAAGAGCCGGGCTCCTCAGCAGACCTAGCCCCGATTGCTTCGCCAGTTCGCTTCGCTCGTGTGAAGTGGAAATCCTTTTGTACCTGTGTTCGGCACAAAAGATTGCAGCGTATAGCAGGAAGAGCCCCTAAGAAATAATAGGGTTACTTTTTATGCTGCAATAAATTTCTTTTTTAAACCTAAAAGATATATATAAGCAGATTCATAGAGCACATATTACTTAAAAGTTGCTAAAAATTAAGTTTAAATATATACTTTTTCGCATGCAAATTCAAGTATTTTTTACATAAATTTATCCATGGCACACCATTATAATAACGGTTTGTACCTTCCTCACTACGTCAGGCTTTTTCTGTATGATTCTATATATTGCGCAGGAGTTAGCTGCAAATGTTTAATAAATGCCCTGTAAAAGGTTGTCCTGCATTTAAAGCCGGAATTCTCAGCCATTTCCTTAACTGTCAGATCTTTCCATAATGGGCCTTTACTGTTTTGCTTGAAATATTCAATCCTCTTCAAATTTATAAAATCGTTAAAACGAACATTAAGCTCTGAATTAATTGTGTATGAAATAATGTGAAGCGGAATGCCTGTTTCCTCTGCAAGTTCCGGCATGCTAAAATCCTGTTTCAGGAAAAGTTTTTTAGCAGCTAAAACCCTTTCTATTTGAACTAAATAGAACTGTCTTTGTTTCGATGGTATTTTAAAGGTCATAATTTTTACTAATACGATTTATGTTAGTTCGCGTTAGGGAGCCCCGGTTTCAATTTTTAAAAGTTATTTAACAGCTTTAAGCAATATAATTGTCCAATAGAAAACAATATGGTTTTTAAGGGTTTCATACAAGTTTAAAAGTGATGCTCCTTAAACATTTTGCTATGTCAAAAAACCTCTCGCCTTATAGTTTATTACTGCCCTGATTGTTTTGAGTCTGCACATTTACCATTTGCAATGTGCATTATATAAAGAGCATGTTGAAAGCCGGAATTATAAATTACCAAATTCCAGCTTTCATTAATGACTCCCATTATAAGGTCTATTTCGACTCTTTAATATCATCCATTTTCCAGCTTTTGTCAAAATAGGCAGAAGTGGGTCCGTAAAAACGCATATAAGTAAACCAGTGTTTCCCAGGCAGGGTCTGCACCCAGTTCTTCTCTTTTCCGGCTGGGGCTTTTGGACCAAAGTACAGGTCAACAGATCCATCAGCATTTTTTACCAGATCCTTGCGGGAAGATAAATCAGCATTTTTTTGAGCATTATCTATCAAACAGCGTGTTGCCGAATCATAAATGGTTATGGACCAGAAATTAACCGCCGGCGGATTGGCAGGAACATTCAGCGTATAATTCTTCCCTCCGTCCAGCCAGTTTCCATTGTTGTCGTAATAGGAACCTAAATAAGCCTGGCCCACATTTGGGATTTTGGTAATCATGGCTTTTGAATAGGTAACGGCTTCATAGAAATAAGAAGTCCTTTCGAAAAACTCATCATAATTTTCGGCATGCTGCGAGGGATCTTTGATAATCATCACATAATCCCATTTTTTGTCCGGCCAGTGCTTAACGTTTTCAAAACGTTTATTGAACGAATTTGCCATTGCCATCTGCTGTCCTTTTTCGGCCGCGGCAATTAAAATTTTCTTTTGGCGCTCGTCCGGATTAAACGGTTTTCCTTTTTCTATCCCGAGATTTCTGAGCCAGGCCATAAAAAAACGATCACGCTCTTCTACGGGCTCTTCCTGCAAAATAGCATGAAGCCTTTCCCAATAGGCAATTCCGGTCGGCTGGATTCCGTACCATTTTTTACCCGTTGGCGGACTTACGACTTTTGTCGGCACAGGATTGGCACGCTTATCATAGGGGTAAATTTTTACCTGTTTTACCAGCGTTTCAGTGACTTTTGGATCAGGATCCAAAGCCCTGAATCCAAAAAACATATTCACGGTATTACAGGGAACTATAAAATATCCTGCAGGTTTGAAATCTTTCATTGTTGGCGGCACCAAAATATATTTGCCTCCTTTTCCCTTATCGGGCCCCATTTCTCCAATAACGGCCTGCTCGCGCTGCCAGAAATCACCGAGTCCGCCAGCGGTATGCCCTGCCGGCATTTCGATAACCGTTGGCCCGTTTGCCGCCAGATCAATAAAGGACATGATATAAGGAGTTGTAGCATTACCGGTCAGAATTCCCAATCGATCATTATAGGTGTTATAAAAAACCAGGTCATTGCTCGAAGCATTAAAAGTTTTATAATGATTCTGCTGCCACTCTGCGAAAGCCACAATTGGCAGTCCCCATAAATAACATTGCGTGGCCTGCTGAAAATCCATCTCGTCAAACAAGGCCGCAATGGATTCTTTTGAAGGCAGTTCGCCATCCATCTTAATCTCAGTCCCTGATGGAGAAACGGTTGTTGATGCTGTTGTATTAACTGCGGTCTTTTTTTCGCATCCAAAATTTATAATTAAGGAAGTAATTACAAGGATTATAAAGCATTTATTTCTCATAGTATGGGTTTTTAATTCAATAGGCAATTAGTTCTCAAAATCTCAGCATTCATTTTTCACTGTAGTTTGTCAGGAATTCCCAAAAGCTGCTCAGCAAATTATTCTACAGCCTTTTGTGCTTTTTTCTTTTGTTCTTTTGTCTTAGCTTCTACTTCCTTAACTGCTGCTCCGGGCAATAATTTGAACTTTACTGCTTCTATTTTTCCATTAAAGGCAAAGTTATCCTTGTACTGCGTTGAAGCGGGTTCACCGGAATCTTCTCCAATATCGAATGTTTCTGTAGCACTATAGCGGGCAGGCGGCACATGCGCGAAAACACCCCTGGCAGCTTCTTTTCCGTTAATGAAAAGTTTGGCATTGCCTCCTTCCCCATATTTTTTGCCGGTATGTACGTATTCGAAAGCTACTTTTACTTTTCCTTTTGGCAGTTTTTCGCTTGATTTGAGAACATCCCTTTCTTTGGAGAAGAAATTATTCTCATACATCAGGTACCCGTCTTTTATAAAGAAGGAATAACCACCGCTTCCTCCTGCCGCTACAAGGACACCCTGGGTTTTATTGATATCGGATATTTCAATATCGGCCGTAATGGTGTGTGATTTAGCCTTAACATTGGGGGCCGAACCTTCAGGGATACGCACTGCACCTGCATAATAAGTAAAATCGGTCTTCCCTTTTGTTACGCTCGGCCTGTCAGGAACCACGGCTCTTTCTGCAAAACGGTCATCAAGGGGATATACCTGATTTTCTTTGGCCTGCACATCAAAAAGCTTTTGCAGCTCTTTTAATTTTTCAGGGTTTTGGGCTGCCAGGTCATTGGCCTGTGAAAAATCATTTTCTATATTATACAGCTCCCATTTATCATTTTCAAAATCTCCCTTTTTTCCCACCAGCACCCATGGCAGACCATGTCTGGCCGTGGCTATCCATCCCTTATTGTAAATGGCCCTGTTTCCGAAAATCTCAAAATACTGGGTAATATGGGTTTCAGGGGCTTTGGCATTAGAAAACGTCGGCACGATGCTTGTTCCTGCAAGCGGTATCTGCTTGCTCCCCTGTACCGTCTGCGGCATTTTAATGCCCGATGCATCATAAATGGTCGGCGCAATATCCACTACATGGTAAAACTGTGAACGGATCTCGGCATTTCCTTTAAACTTATTTGGCCATGAGATAATCATTCCGTTTCGGGTTCCGCCAAAATGACTGGCAACTTCTTTTGTCCATTGAAAAGGTGTGTCAACTGCCCATGCCCAGCAGGCAGAAAAATTATTTTCATGTTCAGGTCCGCCTACCTCTTCATTTGCTTTTAACATGGTGGTCATATCATCAGGAAAACCATTCTGGGTTGCCATATTGTTAATGGTTCCCTTTAGTCCGCCTTCCGGGGAACAACCGTTGTCTCCCAAAATTGCAATTACCATGGTATTATCCGCACTGGGACTATTTTCCACCGCATCCAAAAGACGGCCGATATTTTCATCCAGATGTGCCAGGAATCCGGCGAACACTTCCATTTGGCGGGCATACACTTTTTTATCAGCAGCACTTAAGGATTCCCACGCCGGCATCTCGGCAGGCCGTGGCGTTAGTTTAGTATTTGCCGGTATAATTCCTTTTTTGATCTGATTGGCATATACTTCATCCCTGAATTTATCCCATCCCATGTCAAATTTCCCCTTAAAACGGTCAATGTATTCTTTGGGAGCATGATGCGGGGAGTGCATGGCGCCAGGCGCAAAATAAAGGAACCATGGCTTATCAGGAGAAAGCGAATTCTGGTTGCCCAGCCATGCAATTGCCTCATTGGTAATATCAGGGGTCAGCAGATAGCTGGGATCCTGGGTGATTCCCTTTTCAATCGGCTGAATATTTTGATACAATTGAGGATAGTATTGATTGGTTTCCCCACCGATAAACCCATAAAATCGCTCAAAGCCTTTTCCCGTCGGCCATCTGTCAAAAGGCCCCAGTGGACTTGTTTCCCAGTCCGGGGTATTGTGCCATTTTCCAAAAGCGGCAGTATTATATCCATTGCCTTTCAGAACTTCAGGAATTGCGGCATTTTCCTGGCCCCAGAAGCTGTCATATCCGGGATATCCTGTAGAGCCCTCTGTTATTCCTGCATTCCCGCTTTGATGGTGATTTCTTCCCGTTAATAATGCCGCTCTGGTTGGTGAGCACAAGGCTGTGGTATGAAAACGATTATATAACAATCCTTTCTTAGCCAGACGGTCTATATTAGGGGTTGGGATAAGACCTCCAAAAGGTTCTGTTCCTCCAAAGCCAAGATCATCAATAAGTATGAGAAGTACATTTGGTGCTCCCTGTGGCGGGTTACCGGCTGAGGAAAATCAGGTGTTGATGTTTTATATGTGGTTTCTATTTTTCCCTTGAATTCAGGTGTAGGTTTTGGCAGATCCTGGGAAAAACAACAGGTCGTAACAAAGGCAGATAATACAAATAATCTGATATTATTTTTCATCTTTTTTTAATTTAATATATTTCCTTTTTTAGGAAATCTTAGTTTATTAATAAGCTTAACATCTATAATTCAAAATCTTATCCTGTCTCTTACCGATCAATTAAATTAATTTTGAATTATTTAATTTCTTCAATTGGAGCCGGAAACCATTTGCCGTCCAGCACCGGTTTTTTAGAAACATACATACGCATGGTCAGTGCAAAACCTTTTCCGGCCGGAGTCGGCAGCCAATTGCTTTGTATGGCGCCTTTAGGCAGAGAAGAACCCAGCCAGATACTCAAAGAGCTATCGGCATTTTTCTTTAATCCCGAAACATTATTTAAATTATATCGTTTCAGCTTATTGTCAACCACCTTGTAATCCGGCACGCTGTATAAGGTTACAGACCAAAAAGCATTGACCATTAAATCCGGAATATCTTCTTTGGGAAATTTAATCTCATATACTTTGTCTCCGCTTAATAATTCTTTTTTAGAATCTGTAAGCCCAACAAAATAAATGGCCTCTTCAACTCGGTTGGCCCATAATCCGCCATAATTGATAATATCCCTGGCCATGATATCATCGCCAAAATTACCAGCGGCATAGGAAACGGACCATCCTCCTTTTTGTGTACCAAAGCCTTTTGCCCCTTCTAAAAATGCAGGAATGGCTTTTGTTTTAACAATCTGGTCAATATGTGCTTTTGCTTTATCATCGGTTTTTGCATACTGGCCAACCGCAATCACTTTTGCCTGGTATTCTTTGGCTTTTGGCATCGGATCGGGAGAAGAATTGAGAACCTCCTCTATCTTATTAAAAATTTCCCCGCCAATGGGCGCTTTTGGAGTAAAATTAGGAATAGTAACCGGAGGCGCAATTTTGATTCCATCGGGAACCGTAAAAGTAAATTGCTCCTGAAGTTTTTTGGCGGTGGATGAAGTTCCTTTTAACTCTACCCTGGCCAGCATTTTTGCTTTTTCCGATGGCAGTTCTACTTTTACTGCATCTGAAGGAATTGTGGGATTTGAACCTTTTAAAACCAAAGCAAATTTTCCCGAAGGAGTTTTCGGAAAATTTCTTTCATTAATATTGGTTATAACTTCACCCCAGCCATCGAGTAATTGCGCAGTATAGTAACGTCCTTCAATTTTAGGAACATTCAAAATAACAGCATGATCCTTATCAACAGCGATCCAGGCCTCCAGATAAGCAACATCCAGATTTGGATTTACAAATTGCGCAGAGCCAAGCGGGTTGTATTTGATTTTATTATACCCTACCTTCTCTACATTAATATCATGGTTTTCCTGTTGGATGACCAGATATCTTCCGTACAGATAAGTATATGCGTCAATGATATCCTGATCAGATGGAGTTTCAGTATTTTCAGAAGCAGCAGCAGCAGTTGATGTAGTGTTTTCTTTCTTGCATCCAGCTGCTATAAAAACCACAAAAATTGTAATAAATATTTTTTTCATTTTGCTTAAATTTAAATAGGTATCAAATTTTACTATTCATTCATCAAAAATCCTTTTAAGGACTTTAATCTTTTAGTTTTTTATGTAATGAAGAAATTATTGAGGAAATATAAAAGAGACAACAGCCCTAAGTCCCCAATCTGGTCTTATGTTTGAATGACCAACAACTGGTATTAAAGGCATAACGGCAAATTGCATGGTCTGTCCACCTAGTTTTGTGATCGCCCCTACATTTGGGCTAACGGTAATAAGAGTTGTATTGCCCTCCCAGTTTTGCGTTATCTCTGATGTGATTCCCAAGCTTGCCCCGCTTTTATAACTGTGCGTTAAAAAGATCTGCGTATAAAATTGATTAAAATCCGCACGATCTTCATTTCCGGCCACAGACCATATCTGATTGGCCAGGAATCCTACGGACAGTCCTTTTCCTTGATGCATCACAAGGACACTGGGCCCAATACCAAATTTTTCTGTTCCTAAAAATTTATCGGTGGCAGTCGGAATTAAAAAAGCCGGACCAAATCCTAGAATAATTCCTTTTGTTTTAGGAGCAAAAAAAGCGGTTACCGTAGCATCACTTAAACCAAATTCATGTTTGTTTTCGCCGGTAACATCCTGCTGGTCTACAACCGGCAGGATATAACGTGTAATCAGGTTTAAATTATCGCTTAATTTAAAAGGAATAACAGGCTGGATATTGATTTGGTATTTTGAACCGTTATAAGGACCAATTCCGTATGTTAAATTATTCTGCAGCGGAACACTAATTAAACTGGCTACTGGATTGGCCAGTTTATCTGCCAGTTCCTGGGCACTAGATCCTGATTTTTCAGGTTCTTCCTGTGCAAAAACGTTAAAATTTAAAAGGATAAAAAACAGAAGTAAAGTCTGTTTTACTCTTCTATGGGATAAGGGCTGTTTCATGGCTTATAATTTAAGTTCTTAAGTAATACTAATTTTACTCGAAATTAAAACTATTGCTGTTCAGACCATTAACATTAAATAACTAAAATGGTTGCAAATTATAATTTGCAACCATAATTAAGTAAATAATTTATAAATTGTATATTTAGAAGAATTTATAATACCCTTTTTTTATTTTCCTAGCGAAATGATCTATGAAGATATAATTAAGGCTTTGTCAGAGGATTACAATGCGATCAAAGTACCTGTTTTCACCAAGCAATTTTTAAGTGCTATTCCAATTCATAAGCACTGTCGAGAAAAATAAGCTGCCACAACAAAAACAAATCTTTTTTTAATACCCCTACTTTATAGTTTACAGTTTTGCCTTGTTCGCCAATTATATTTTAATAACAATTTACTTTTGCCTTTCTCTACAAATGGAAATATGATTATCAATAATTAGACAAAAATAAACATCGATCCCCAACGGTACATCCAAACCAAAATACTAAAGACATAGAAAGACAACCTCTACTTCCAGTAAGCCAATCTCTTCAAATCCTCCATAAAATGGTGCGTAATTTGTCCTTTATGGGTCACAAACAAGCCAAATGGCGCCAATTGAAGACAATTGCCATCATTTTTTATTTAAAAAACCACTAATCAATACATTTGAGAATTTATCTATTTACAATCAGTCTAATTTAAACAGATTTAGGATTTTTGAAACAAAATCTATTATATTTCACTTCATCCTGATGAGAAGAATAAGTTAGCAGAGAAGAAAGATCATCAGTGCTCTTAACAGGATACTTTAATAATAAACGTTTCCATATAAGGAACTAACAAAAAAAAGTATTGTTATAAACGATCAAATAAATCTTAAAAGATTCAAGATATAAAAATCAAATACTGACGAAAATCGGTTATTCAATTTTTTCTTTTCCAATATCAATTACAGTTTTAACTCCTACTCTGTAGGTTTGAAGATGTCTCAATGTCTTCTGTTCTTAGAATGTATTTTATAAAGTATTGGATATAGAAAATCTGTAAAAATTACTGTAAATGATATAAAACAGATAATCTTCAATATCATAAATTTATATTGAAACACATTTGAGATTAAAACACATCACGTAATCAAATAGTTAGCTTACGTTAATTTTTATGTAAATAGTCGATGGATTATTACCCAATAATTTTAGTAAAAGAATTAGTCTAAGTATACTTACTCAGCAGACCCCTATCTAATTTCAGAAATGTTTAATATATTATTAATCATTAAGTACATGCACTTACGCGCACACCGTTATATTGTCCAGTTGTTCTGACTATAAGCGCATTTATTACTTTTCATTAAAGACTATACTAAATTTTCAGAGTTTAAGTTAGTATATCTGTAAATTACATTTTCAAATATCTGAGGAAATTCATACGGTAAAGCCATACAAATCAACAAATTAGTTTATTTTTTTTTGAATTAAATTATCTTTTGAATAAATAACATCCATGACTGCTATTAATGCTATAATCATCTCCGAAGAAAAAGAGACTCTTTTAATTTTAAAAAAATTTGAAGAAGATAACTCTATGATTATGAAAATAATCGGCAATGCTAATGGTATAAAGGATGGAGCTTTGATACTAAAATCAAAAAAACCTGACGTTATTTTTTTGGATATTAAACTTGAAAATAATCTTTTTTTTGAAATGCTCGAACAATTGGACTTTAGCATTCCAAAACTAGTATTTATATCCTCACAAAAGGATTACGCTATAAAAGCTTTTAAACATAATGCAATTGATTTTCTATTGAAACCAATCGATTTCAATGCCATAATTATAGCGGTTTATAAGGTAATCAAAACAAGGGAGATGGAACGCTCTTATCAGAATCAAAAAATTAATAATATTAATATTATAAACACCGTAAACCAAACAAATGATTATGTGGCCATAGCATCTTTAGAAAAAATAGAATTAATACCCATGGCTGAAATTATTTTTTGCAAGGCAGATGGAAAATATACTGTTTTTATACTTTCGAACGGAAATAGAATAATGTCAAGCAGAAATCTAGGAGAATATAGTAATATTGTGGACAACAATTATTTTTTCCGAATCCACCATTCTTATATTATCAATCTGCGCCACATCGTTAAAATTTCAAAAAAGGATGGCTATTTCTGTGAGCTTTCCAATGGAGTAATTTTACCAGTTGCCAAGAGGCGTCAGGATGATTTTAACAAATTTATAAAACTTAAAGGCTAAAAAACAAGCTATTGTTTAAGTGAAGTAACCATATCTCAATGAACAGTCACCATAATGGAAATTAAAAAGATAGAAGATAGCAATGATATTACTACTCATGAAAGTATCACTAATCATTTTCAGGAGCCTTTAATCGACCTTGGTAAAATCTTAGATTTTTCTATGGATCTGATTTGCTCTTGTGATATAGAAGGAAAGTTTGTCTGGGTAAATAAGGCTTCCGAACGTATCTTAGGATATCAACTCGAAGAGTTATTAGGCCGAAAATACAGTGATTTCATATGTAATGAGGGTGCTGGCAATTCGATAAATGAAGAATTTGATTTTAGAAACGGATCCAACGTACCAATATTTGAAAAAAAGTTTATTCACAAAAATGGAGATATTGTTTATTTACAATGGTCAGCGGTATGGGATGATGCTAAAAAATTATGTTATTGTATAGGCAGGAATATTACGGAGAAAAAACACATAGAAAAAGCATTTGAAATTGAGAGACTGCGATTTTACAATTTATATTCGCAAGCACCTTCATGTATGGGGATTTTAAAGGGTCCTGGCCACGTATACGAGTTAGCAAACGAACTTTATTTAAAATTAATCGATAAAAGAGATATCATAGGCAAGACCGTAAAAGAGGTTTTACCAGAACTTGAACCACAAGGAATTTTTGAAATTTTAGATCATGTCTATAATACAGGAGAAACCTTTTCAGCAAATGAAATGTTAATACAATTTGATCGTGATGGCAACGGGAAACAAAAAGAAGTTTATTTGAATTTCATTTATCAGGCACACAAGGATGCGAATAATAATATTGACGGTATCCTTTTTTTTGGAAACGATGTAACAGAGCAGGTTTTATCTCGAAAAAAAATCGAAGGAAGTGAAAAAATGTACAGGGACCTAATCCAGAAATTACCGGTTGCCACCTACTCCTGTGATGGTGAAGGACGAATAGCACTCTATAATAAAGCTGCCGCTGAGTTATGGGGAAGAGAGCCTGAACTAGGAAAAGATCTATGGTATAATTCATGGAATATTTATAATAATGATAAAAAACAGGTGCCTCTTAATTTATGTTCGATGGCTACAGCACTAAAAGAAGGTGATCCAATCCTTGATAAGGAAATAATTATTGAACGCCCCAATGGAGATAAACGTACTGTCTTGCCATACCCTGTTCCGTTTCACAATAATGAGGGCGAAATAACCGGAGCAGTTATTGTACTTGCTGATATTACAGAAATGAGATTAGCACAAAAAAAACTGAAGAAAAGCGAAAAAAAATACAGATATCTTTTTGACAACAATCCGATGCCAATGTGGGTTATCGATTTAGATAGTTTTATATTTCTCGATGTAAATAAAATGGCCGTTTTGCAATATGGATATAGCCGTGAAGAATTTCTTGCAATGACTGCTCTGGACATACGATCAAACGATGAAAAAATTCATTTCATTAAATCAAGCGACCGTTCACAGATTAACCAATCAAATTACAATAGGGGAAAATGGAAGCATTTAAAAAAAGATGGAAGCATTATAACAGTCGAAATAATTGCGCATGACATTACTTATGAAGGAAATCCTGCGAGATTAATTCTCTCTAATGACATAACAGATCGTACAAAAGCTGAAATTAATCTGGAAAAAAGAAACAGAGAGCTTATTAAAACCAACTCAGAACTGGATCTATTTGTATACAGTGTATCTCACGATTTACGATCTCCATTAACTTCTATTCTGGGTCTTCTTTCTTTTATCGAATCAGAAAGTCAGGAAACTGATACTCTTAAACATGTTGAATTGATACGAAACAATATCAATCGTCTGGATGAATTTATTAAAAATATTTTAAGCTATTCGCGTAACAACCGTACAGGACTAGAGGTTGAACAGATTTCGCCAAAAGAAATTGTGCTTGATGTAGTTGATTCGCTTCAAAGCATGACAAAGGCCAGAGGAATTCATTTTGAAATGGATGTTAAGGAACAACAACCGTTTTATACAGACAAATTGCGCTTTAATACTATTTTAAAAAATCTTCTTTCAAATGCAATAAAATACCATAAAAAAGAAGAATCTAATAGATTTGTAAAAATATTGGGATATACTGATTATGAAAATCTTCATTTGAGCATAACGGATAACGGCATTGGGATTGATCCGGAATATCATCAAAAAATATTTGAGATGTTTTTCCGTCTTTCTGGCTATGATGGTTCAGGTATTGGATTATATATTGTAAAAGATGCCATAGAAATATTGCAGGGCTCTATTAAAGTACAATCAGAAAAAGGCAGCGGAACTACATTTAATATCATATTAAAAAATTTGAAACCATGTTAAAAGATCCATACCCAAAATTTGAAACAGTTATGATCATTGATGATAACCCGGTAGATTTATACATTATATCACGTATGATTACTAAAAATAATTTTGGGAAAAATGTGCTACACTATACTGATCCAACAGACGCTATAAAATATTTACAGGCGAATCAGGACAATATTTCACAATTGCCTCAGATAATATTTGTGGATATCTACATGCCCTTAATGTCCGGATTTGAATTTCTGGAATCGTATGATATGCTTTCAGATACATTAAAAAAATATTGTAAAGCTTATATTATTTCATCGACAATTGATAATGAAGATATAGCCCGATCAACCAGCAATAAAAATGTCGTTTCCTTTCATGTTAAACCAATTACCAAAGAATTCCTTGACCGAATCGTGTAGGTGGTATTTATTATTATTATTATTTCAATAATTAAATTATCCAAATTTATATATCCTGATAGTCATTTGTAGTGACTCTTATCTTTATTTGAAATATTTTTTAGTTCTGAAAAAGAGTAAAAATGATTTTATTTCATTTTTTAAAGCAGTTATAAATCTCTCTTTTACGATGTTGAACTCCTAACTATCCTATTTTTTCATGTGGCTGGTCGCATCGATTCAGTGATCTGCGGCAACTGATAACTAAAAAAAGTTACGTTCTTTCTCCGCTAACTTTTTTTCGCTCAACAACTCCATCTTAGAATTCGTCATTAAAATTAAGCGCGATTTTGATTTAAAATGTCCTAGATCCCTCTTTATATTATTTTTTTAATTATCGGCCGACTTACACGCTCTTTTAAACCTCGATTCTTTTTAGGCTAAACTGTATTATAGCCATGCATTGCATCTCAACATTAACGATAAGGAGCCTTTTTTTTGATAGACGGTTATACCCAATAAGTATCAGTTATTACTTCTGCTTTTTATCTTGAAAGGTATTTCTCTTAATTTGCCTCGCAAGCTACTGAAAACAATGCCTTACACAAGCCCTCAAATCGCTTTATCGCTTTTACCAAAACATATCTACAATAATGAAAAAACTATTTTTTGGTTTCATTTATCTTATCTCAATGGTGGCACGATCAGGAAATCCTCCTCCCCCCGGGTTACCTGACGATCCAGTGGCAGTGCCTATTGATTCCATGATTTTTATACTATTTATAGCTGCTGTCGCATTTGGGAGTTATACAATATTCAAAAAGAAGTAGGTCTACATTTTAAATATAAAACAATCTGCACTTAAATAATTCAACTAAAAGAAATATGAAAAAAACTTTACTATTCCTTTCTATTCTGTTTTCTTTTCAAATGTTTTCTCAAATACATGTAGGTGCCAATACACCGGTATATGTGAAGAACCAGGTACTCTATGTAGGTAAGAATATAAATTTGGCTACTAATTCCAATCTTTATTTAAGAAACAATTCTCAGTTGGTTCAGGGAACAACCGGCATTTCTGCAAATACTGGAACTGGAACCCTATCTGTTTATCAAGAAGGAACCTCAGACAATTTCGATTATAACTATTGGTGTTCTCCTGTTGGCAGTACTGCATCATCTGCCAGTAACAACAATTTTGGAATCACATTTTTATATCAGCCCACCAGTGCAATCGCTTCCACAGGTGCAACTATACTTCCCATCGGGAGTTATAATGGCATTGCCAATCCATTAAGTATAGCATCCCATTGGATTTATAAACTAACCAATGCCAATAATTATTCGCAGTGGCTACAAGTTGGAGCCTCTACAGTGATCGCTCCAGGTGAAGGGTTTACAATGAAAGGAACGAGCGGTTCTGACGCTGCAGATCCGGAAGGAACCGGAATTGTAAATAATCCTGGCACGGGAGCTCAAAGATATGATTTTAGAGGAAAACCCAATGACGGAAATATTACTGTAACGGTTGGTTCTAATAATGCAGCAACCCTTACAGGAAATCCCTACCCGTCAGCAATACACTTAAATGCTTTTCTACTAGACCCGGCAAATAATGCGGCAACTGGTATTGCTTATTTTTGGCAACAGGATAAAAATGTAAACTCTCATTACCTCTCTGCTTATAGAGGAGGTTATGCTGCCTATGCACCACTGGACTTAGCCTCAGATGGTCTTTACACCCCTGCCACATTTAAATCCTACAACAGCGATGGAACTGTCAACAATAATCCTCCAACAGGAACAAGTGCAGTTCTGCTGCGAAAATACCTTCCAATTGGTCAGGGGTTCCTGATAAATGGGGCTTCAAATGGGACTGTGACATTTAAAAATGCCCATCGTGTGTTTTTCAAAGAGCAAAATATTTTATCACAATTTGAAAAACCCGCAAAAAATTTAAGTGCCAAAACAGCAACAAATATATACGAGGGCCCACCTCCTCCTCCTCCTTTTATTCCATATTTTAAGCTGAACATTATAATAAATAATGAGTTTACAAGACAGCTTGCTTTCGCATTTGTTCCCACAGCGACCGATGGTATAGACAGAGGTATTGATGCTAAAAATATGGATGAAGACTTGCCAAATGATATTTCTTTCTTGATTGAAAATGCAGATTATGTTATTCAGGGTATTAATTATGATTTATCAAAAAAAGTTCCCCTGTCGGTAAAAGCAGCTACAAGTACAACCTTTAAATTTTATCTACCTGAAATTGTAGATTTTGATGATTCGCAGCCTATTTATATTTATGATTCTGTTGATCAGTCATATCATAACATAAAAAATAATGCATATGAAGTGTCAGTTGACCCTGGAAAATATGCAGAACGATTTAAAATAAGCTTTACTAATGGAACACTTGGAACAAATGATGTTATAAAAACTATATTTTTTATTAGCCATGACAATAAAAACCAGGTTTTAAAAGTAACAAATCCAAATAATGAAATTATGAAATCATTTGTGCTTTATGATCTTCTTGGAAGAGCCGTAATATCAAAGAATAATCTAGGCGCTGAACAGGACTTTAGTTTTTCAACTTCAGGTTTGAGTGCCGGAGTGTACATCGCAACATTCTTAACGGCTGAGAATGCAAAAATCACTCAAAAAATCATTATTTCAAATTCTGGCAATTAAGAATTTTATCAAACTCTTACATATTATTTAAAAATCTTCAATCAATACGAACTATGACAATAACATCTACTCAACAAAATAATAGAATCATACTATTGGTATTTTTCTTTTTTATAACAATTATTGGAAATGCTCAAGTTGGTATTGGGACTGTATCGCCAAATGCAAGTTCTGTTTTAGATATTTCTTCTACAACTCAAGGGATGCTTGCACCGCGTATGACAAGTGTGCAGCGAATTGCAATAGCAAGTCCTGCCGAAAGTCTATTGGTTTTTGACACAACCGAAAAATCCTTTTACTTCTATAATGTTGCAACTACAGCCTGGATAAAGCTTGCAAGTGAGAGTGCTGTAGTGAGAAGTAATTATAAACTGATAAAATCAGTAACAGATTTAGCACCAGAGTTAACTGCCGGAGGAGGATCTAGTTATTTATTAACTACAAATACGTACTATGAAATAAATGGCACTATTGCATTAGCGTTCCCAATTAATTTAAATAATGCTTATGTTTCCGGGGAAGATGTAAATGAAGATATCCTTTCTTCCAGCGGCGTTGTTTTTCAGGGCAATACAGGAGGTGGCATTAGAAATGTTACTTTAAAAGGAACGAAAGCTTTTGATATTACTGGTCCGGGAATAGCAACAAATACTTCTCTTTTGGTTCAAAATACAATTATTGATGGAATGACTACAAATGTGGGGAGTATTTCAGGTTTGGGTTTATACTTTGGTAATATTATTCAGTTCTTAAATAATTCCAACGGAATAACCTATTCTAATATTGGTAATTTGCTTCTAAGCAACCAAGCCTGGTTAAATACTAATAATGGAACTTTTGAAACATTTTCCTCCAGCTTCGGGTTAATACAAAAGAACAGTGGTTTTAGCACTGTTAACGGAGCCGATGTTGCATTAGATGTGAGCGATAGTAATCTTGCTGTAGGAACCGGTATTTTATTTGGCACTGTTTTTTCGGGAACAACAACTGCGACTTCAGGATATGTTAAAGGTTACGCAGCGTCATCAACTTATCCGGGATACCTTTTTAATAATGCTTGGACAGTTGATGCGCCAGGTCTTTCTCGTGAAGCTGATAGTGAAGCCACGGGTGATATTAATCTCGATGCGGCGGTTGGTACTGGAGTGACAACTACTTTTTCTACTGGTACGGGGTCTGGAACGAGAAGAAAAATAATGGGTACCACTACTTCCAATAGTCTGTTTCGTTTCACAAAAGATGGAGACAATAAAATTACTTACAGAGGTAACAAAACAAGATATTTTCAGGTAACAGCTTCGGTTTCGTATCAAGGTAATACCGATTTGACTGTGATTCTTTACATCGCAAGAAACGGTACTGTACTCACTGAAACAAAAGTATACGGTAAAGGTACTACTGGTTTTTTAACAACAGCCGGTATTTTAGCACTACCAATTGTCGGAACTGTACAATTAAAAAAAGATGAGTATATTGAGATTTGGGCAGAGCGCTATGATGGGAGTGGAAATATGCAAACAATTTCTCTAAATTTAACTGCAAGATAGTTTTTACAAAATAATTATAAGCGTACATGCTAAGATGGGCCCGTCAATTACTTAGGGTATCTGACGGGTTTTTCATTTAATTTGAAAATACTTAATCGCTACAAATCACAATCTGTTTGAACATAAAACAATATCTTTTCTGATAGTAGGCTTCAGAAATCTTGCTATAGTAATAGCCTAGTCTTGAAAATACAGTCAATCCCTAATCAGTAAGTATGCCAGTTTTCTGATACTTCGTATCCCAATAGACATTGGTAGCCACAAAATCTACTATAAAATGAACAATTCCAATCCTGCTTCACGGATTGAGGTCACTAAATCTTTCTCATCTACAACAAAATCAGCGCCTTGTTGTTCGCACCAGTCGATCGTTTCCGAACGAGATGTTGTAGCAATCGCCGTTAGTCCGGTAATTTCCTTAGCCAGCTCTCGCAATCGAACCTACTCCACTATGGTATGTGGTAACATCAGCCGGACATTTTTATCGTGGTATTCCAAGTAAGTTTCTGGTGACGAAGATATTCACTTGCACCATTTTTTTATTCTGCTTTTTTTATACTCCCTAAATCATTTTTTTATACTGAAGCACTTTGGGTGCTGCGCCGGACGATTTACAGCCCGGATCAGTTCCTTTTGGCATCCAAACAAAATTGTCCTTGAACTGCGGCTTAATTATTGTCTCCGTTATACCGATTGCGATTCTAATAGCGATAATCCTGCTGATCATCTTTTGGGGTCAGCGGTAAGTTTTAAGACTGTAAATAATTCACCCTTCACCGCAATGAAAAAATTTAAGATAAATGAACACTCCACAGGCAACTGGATCGTTTCCCATAACGAATTTCCAAAATTTACCTGTGAATTTAAAACCAAAAAATTCCATATCACAAGGAGTATAAACGGCTTGGAAGATCCAACGGGAAATTACAAAGAAGTTGCCCTATTGCTCAGAATGGAAGAGTGGCTCCTCAAATATCATAAAAGTAAAATAGCCTGACCTCCCACGGCCTCTGAAAAATATTTTTACCTGAGCAGTCATCATAAAAACAAATTGTAACTAGGCAGCCCCAGCCCGATTGCTTCGCCAGTTCGCTTCGCTCGTGTGCAGTGGAAATCCTTTTGTGCCGGGGTTCGGCACAAAAGATTAGAACGGATAACGAGAAAAAGCTCCTAAAAGATAGTACCAAATTTCTCGAAGCAATAGAAAGATTCAGATGATCAAAAACAGTTATTGGCTGAATTTCGATATGCAGAAACATAATGATCCTGCCCGCATCCCCGCTAATTTAAATGTTTTTTTCAATAAGGGCAAGTTTATAAAAGTCTCTAATACAGCCCAAAACTAAACCAAAAGAAACTTTTTATTTCCTTCACCTGCCGCCCCAACAAGATCCATGCTCAAAACTTCTTCCAGCAAAGATTTGAGCCTATCAAAACAGCTGGGCTTTACCGCATAGAATGTAGCGCCAAGCTCTGATGCCCTGCGGATATTCTCCGGATCACTGCTGGTGGAAAGCATCACAATGTTCACGTCTTTCGGCACCCCCTTATTGCTTCTAATCTCCGCCAGGCATTCCAGTCCTGATTTGCCGGGCATATTGATATCAAGAAAAATAAACTGGGGAAGCTCAGCACCTGAAAGGGAAAGAAGGTCATCCATTAAATGCATGCCGTCAGGGGCTTGTTTTAAAACAGCATCGGGATCAATCTCAAGAACCGCATCAGCAAAAAACTCCCTGTCATCGCTGTCATCATCGGCCAGATAAATAAATCTCTTAGAATTGTGTGTTTCAAACGCCATTTTACTAAAATTTACATAAAAGGATAAATAAAAACTGATTCGGATAGACGGTTTCAAAAGCTAATGCCTGTGCAATTATTAAAACTTCAAAATGATATTCAAATTCGATTTTGGGGTGTAAAGATAATTCAAATTAAGAAAAAACACATTAAAAAAATAACTTTTAACATTTTTTGATGTAACCCTTTTGAGCAAAATTTCGCCTGTTTACAGGCTGTTTGACTATACGAAAAATCTGATCCTGTAAATTTGTTACAAATTAGAACATACTGCCTTTTAATTTTTGTTACAATCTGTAATAATTTTGTTTTTGTATAAAAGAGATGACTATGGAAAGGGCGGTTGTGCACATCGATATGAATACGTTTTTCGTGTCCTGCGAAAGACTGACCAATTCGGAACTCAACGAGATACCGCTGATCATTGGAGGCGGAAAGGGGTACTGTAGCATCGTGCTTTTATGAAGCCCGCGTTTCGGGTTTCGCCCGGCCATGCCCATACATATGACCATGAAGCTCTGCCTGCAGACTAAAGGATGAAAGGTGACAATAAAGATAATAAAATGAGTATAAATTAAATTCCGGAAAAGATGATGCTATTTGATGACACTGAAATTTTTTCATCAGGCAATGGCGGAAAAAGAACCTTTGACGTCCCTGATGCGGATCTGATGCTGATTGATAATTTTTTCAGCAAGGAAGAGTCCGATTACTACTATAATTTTTTATACCATAATTCCCAGTGGAGGGAATATGAAATGCCCATGTACGACAAAGTGGTTACGGCTCCAAGAATGATCACATGGTACGGGGAGTCAAGAAGGCCCGAGCGTAAGGCAAATCCGCACTGGCCCTCAGAACTGCTCCGGATTAGGGAGCGTGTGCAGCAGCATACCAATATCCAGTTCAATGCCGTGCTGCTCAACCTCTACAGGGACGGCAGTGACGGGGTTGGATGGCACAGCGATAAAACCACCAGTACCAACAAGGACATGAACATCGCCTCGGTAACCTTTGGAGAAACAAGACTGTTCCGTCTTCGCCATAAATTTCTAAAGCACATCCCACAGATTGAAATACCCCTGCATCACGGTACATTCCTGCTTATGGCAGGACACACCAATACCTATTGGGAACATCAGGTACCAAAAACAGCCAGGGAAGTGCTGCCAAGGATCAACCTTACCTTTCGACAGGTAAAAGAAAAGTAACATCAATAACTTTTTTTCAAAAGGATGTGAGCTCCTTAAACTACTGGAAGTGATAGCAATCGTGTAAAAATCCTAATTTATAATATAACAGGATTGGGGAGCTCATAAAGTAACTTTGGGTAAACTATTAAATTTAAAAATCATGGATGATAAAACGAAAACCGGAAAAGCAGATGATTCGCAGATCAATATAAACGAATCTTATGAGGTGCAGTATTGGTCTGAAAAGTTTAATGTGCCACAGGAAACATTAAAAACAGCCGTGAGGGCCGCAGGTACCAGAGTGGATGATGTCAGGGATTAGCTAGCAGAAAATAATTAATATCATGCCTGGGTCTCATGGGGATTATCCCCATCCTATAAAAACCAGCCCGCAGAACTCCGCGAAAAGGCTGTCGAGATCGCCAATGCCCTGCTTCAGGACGGTGCAGAAGAAGGAATTGCCATAGCTACCGGACTCAAACAGGCCCGTGAGCTGCTGGAAAATCATAAAGAGAAAACCGATAAAACTGAAAATCATGGAAACGAATAAAAACACATCCGAAGAAGATCAGCAAACCACTAATGAAAATGCCAACAGTGCCTACAGCAGTTCGGGAAGCATGCAGCCCGGAGAAGGTACCGGAGAAGCCGGCCGCCTGAATGACTACCAGAAGGATTACCTGGATGATGCTTTGGACAAAAAAAACAATTCTGAGGGAAAAAGCATCACCGAGGCCACCGACCCTTCGAAACTCTCGGATATTTAACAGTTAAAGACTACAATGATATCCAAGATCTTGAAAAGAATTTACTATTTTTATGGTAAAAGCAAACTTACATTACATAAAACAAAAAAGGCATCTGCTGAGCAGATGCCTTTTATAAGTTAACCGTTATAGTATATTATGCTATCACTACGTTTACTGCGTTTGGACCTCTGCGGCCTTCTTCAATGTCATATCGTACTTCATCGTTTTCACGAATGTTTTCCGATAGACCTGAAACATGAACAAAAACTTCGTTTCCTCCATTACTTGGAGTTATGAATCCGAATCCTTTTTCTTCATTGAAAAATTTTACTGTACCTTCTTGCATTTTAATGTATTTAATTGCTCAAAGATAGCCTTTAAAAGGAAAAGGCACTGAAATTGAGATTTTTATTTTACAATACTATAATCGGGCATCTCAAAGGCACCCTGATTGAATTTTATTTAATCCTTATGGGATATATTCTTTTCAGAAACAAAAAAGATATTTTTTACCGGATCCAGCAGAGCTTTTGTCCAGTGCAGTACGAATACTTTTTTCAGAACCAGAATAAAGCCGTTAAAAGAACTTGGTTTCTGTACATAGAGGTTTGCCCCTTTGTTAAAAGTCTCTTCAATATCACGGGGATGGTTCGACGTGGAGAGCATAACGGCCGGGATATCCTTAAGTTCGTTATCACTCTTTATTTCAGCCAGCGCCTCCTTGCCTCCTTTAACTGGCATATTGATATCAATGAAAACAATATCAGGATTTGGCTCGTCGGGATCTTTCAGGGCGTTTAACAATTCCTGCCCGTTTTCTACAGTTGTTACCTCAGAAGGGACATTGGTGGCATCAAGGGCTTCCATAAATAATTCCTGGTCATCCTTATCATCCTCGGCCAGTATAATTTTCAGTGGCTCTTTTTCTTCCAGGCCAGCAGAAGTTACGGCAGAATTTTTAGGGCTTGTCATAGTAGGCGGTGTTTACAATTGCCAAAAGTACTATATAAATGCATAATAAAAATTTCAAAAAAGCAGTAATATTAAAAGTATGTGTTTTTTTATTTACATGCGCAGAATATAGCGCTCATAATGTTGACTAGGTTGGAGTTCTACAACCAACGACATTAAATTGTATAACACCACTCTTTAGCAGGCACCCTACCTTAGCGTAAACCATAAAGACTAACAATTGTGCAGCATAACTTAAATTTTCTACAGGAAATATCACTGCAAACGCCGGTGCCCACCGCAGTTTACACTACTGAGGATTTAGTTGTTTCCTTTGCTAATGCAGCCATGAGGAATTTATGGAATAAGGACGGTCAGGTGATCGTCGAAAAATTCGCTGATATTGCCCCTGAGCCCGGGCAGGATTCGATCAGCCAGGAAATCCTGCGGGTAATGAAAACAGGAATACCTTTTAAGGCCTATGACCAAAAAATTAATATTCTTATAAAGGGAGTATCAACACCGCTTTTTTTTAATTATAGCTTTACTGCCCTTCGCAATGAAAAAGGAGTAGCTTACGGCGTGGTACATACCTGCACGGAAGCAACCAAACTGCATGAGGCAAATAGCCAGATAATAAATTCCGGCGAAATGCTGGGCATGGCCATCGAAGCCTGCGGTATGGGTACCTATGAAATCGACCTTGTAAAAAACAAGATCACAACCTCTGATAATTTTAAAAAGCTCTGGGCCGCCGACTCTGAAATTACCATCGATGCCCTTATAGCAAAACTGCATCCGGACGATCGCAGCCTTCTGGAAAAAGCCCGCAAAGATGCCCTTGAAAACGGAGTGGTCTGCTACGAAGCCAGAATTTTGCAAAAAAACAGCTCCTGGAAATGGGTTAAGGTTTTTGGAAAAATCATAAAAGATGAAAAAGGTACCCCATTAACAATCTTAGGGGTTGTTCAGGATATACAGGACCAAAAAGAATCTGAGGCGGCACTGAAAAGAAAGATCCAGGAAAGCACCACCGAACTTCGAAGATCAAACGATGACCTGCTGCATTTTGCCAATGTAGTGAGCCATGACCTTCAGGAGCCGGTCAGGAAAATCAAAATCTTCAATGACTTCCTAAAAAATGACACTGCAGGCCAGTTGCCAGACCGCTCTGTTATGCACTTAAACAAAATTGCCCATTCTGCCAATCGGATGCAGTGCATCATTGAAGGGCTCCTTGCCTACTCTACTATAGACAAAAGCACACAGCCCGTTGAAAATATTTTTCTAAACGACCTGTTGGAGAACATCAAAACAGATCTGGAGCTTATCATAAAAGAAAAAGGGGCCATCCTGATTATAAACGATCTTCCCGAGCTCGAGGGTGCCCCTATCCTGATTCAGCAGCTGTTTTATAATCTTATCCAAAATGCTCTGAAATTCACAAAAGCAGACCAGCCTCCACGGGTTATAATTACTGCGGTTCTAAAGAATATCGATTCGGTTGATTCTGTTGAAATTTCCTTTAAGGATAATGGTATAGGACTTGATCCGATTTATGCACAGAAAATATTTGGTGCTTTTGAAAGGCTTCATTCCAAGAATGAATACGAGGGAAACGGCATCGGCCTGGCACTCTGCCAAAAGATAGTTGACAGGCACAATGGAATTATAACAGCTAAAGGAAAAAAAGGAAACGGCGCCGAATTTATAGTTTCCCTTCCCCTTAAACAAGCTGCGCAGAGTATTTAGAAACAGCTATTGTGCCAAAGCTAAAATTGAGTACACGGAAGTCTAAGTACCTTGGCATGTAAAATGCTAACAGGATCCCGGCTGTTATCGATGTATCAGATCATATGTTTGCCACAAACCAATAAGTATGATTTTAATTATTAAAATTAAATTATTTTATTGTTTATTTACAACTAATACAATGATAAAGGCTCCATATTGTTAAAATTTAAATATTGTTTAATTTTTCCGTCAAAAAGATAAACAAATTATTTTAGTTTTCATAAATTAGCATGAAGGGGCATCCAGCCAAAAATAGCCTTTTAAAAATTTGAATCATTATTAAATGAGGTGAACATGAAAAAAGCCAATTTATTTTTACCAGCAATTCTACATCCGATCAGAAAAGACCTAAGTGGGCCGGATAATAAAGAAAAGCAAATATTTTTAGACATCTCAATTCTATAATACTGGTCTGAAGTACTATAATTATATTTACTAAAAAACAATAGCTTAGCAAAAGCAAACCAAAAACACATTGCCATGTACCGAAATATGAGGCTCTTAAAAGACATAGTGGACAACACCCCGCTACCCATTGCTGTATACACAGGTGACAAACTTAAAATAGAACTGGCCAATACCGCCATGATCAGTACCTGGGGCAAAGGGGATCAGGTAGTGGGAAAAAACTACCTCGAGGTGCTTCCCGAAATTCAAAACCAGCAGATTTTTGACCAGGCGCTAGGCGCCCTAAAAACCGGTATACCGTTCCATGCCAAAAACAAAAGGGTCGATCTTCTTATCAACGGGGTTTTACAGACACATTATTTCAACTATAGCTTTATTCCCCTGCTTGATGAGCAGGGGAATATTTATGCGATCATGAATACAGGGGCCGATGTAACTGAAATCCATATGGCCAAACTCCAGGTGCAAAGTGCCCAGGAAAGGCTCCGCATTGCCATTGACTCCTCAGGCCTGGGCACCTATGAAATAGACCTTGCCACAAAAAAGGTGAAAACCTGTAGGAACTTCAACTCTATTCTGGGCATTGACGGGGAAATATCAAATGAAGATCTGCTTGCAAAACTGCATCCCGAGGATCTGCCCTTTCGAGAAAAAGCACATGAGCAAGCCCTAGTTACAGGAAAAATATGCTATGAGAGCAGGATTATAAAAGAGGACCAATCAATCCGCTGGACTAAAATTAACGGCAGGATCATCAAGGACGAAAACGGCACGCCAACGGCGATTATCGGAATTATTCAGGACATAACCGAACAGCGGGAGTTTGAGCAGGAGCTCAAAAGGCAGGTTGACCAAAATACGGAGGAACTCAAAAGGTCCAATGATGATCTGCTGCATTTTGCGGGCGTGGTGAGCCATGACCTGCGCGAACCTGTGAGAAAGATTAAAATTTTCAACACACTATTGAGAAATGAAAAAGAGAGCGAGTCTAATGAGAACTTCAAAAAACACCTCACTAAAATAGACCAGTCGGCGGTAAGGATGGATAACATTATAGAGGGCATCCTGAGTTATTCCACTATAGACAAGACCCGTCAGCCCATAGAGCGTGTAGATCTCGGGGAAGTCATTGAGGATATAAAAACAGATCTGGAACTGATCATAAAAGAGAAAGGCGCCATACTGAATGCCTGCAAGCTACCTGAAATAGAAGGGGCTCCCATTCTCATCACCCAGCTTTTTTACAACCTGATACAAAACGCGCTTAAATTCTCCAAAACAGAGGAGCCTCCCCGTGTTGTCATTACCTGTGTTCGAACCAGCCTAAACGGCGCAGAAGCCGTACAGATCACCATTAAGGATAATGGAATAGGACTAGATCCTGCATTTGCCGAGAGAATTTTTACGGCCTTTGAAAGGTTAAATTCCAAAGACCAGTATGAAGGAAACGGCCTTGGACTTGCACTTTGCAGAAAAATAGCCAACAGGCACAATGGCACCATATCGGCCATGGGAGAGAAGAATAACGGGGCAGAATTTATAGTCACCCTGCCTTTGAGACAGGCAGCAGAAAATATTTAAATTTCAGAGAGGATCAGATATTACCCTTATCCTCACTGCCGCCAAAATTCAATACTGCTATACTACCAATTTCGGAGGATATGCAGTGCTTGGTCATTGCTTTTTTTGTAATGCTTTTTACAGGCTAATTAAATTCAGTTCCCGCCCTTACTTAAAAACAGATATACTGTCCTCAAGCTGCTCCCTGGCTATAAAGGCAGCAATAAATTCCTGCACCTCGCCGGCCGTTCCGCTCTCAATATCAAAAGAATTGATATGAAACTCCTCGTCCTGGTCCGAAATGTGTATGATCTGGGTGTAGCCCTTTGAGATCAGGCTTCCTTTTAATTTAATAATATTTGACTGCTGTTTGCCGTCAAGCTGCTTTCGAACCTTCAGTTTCAGCCCCTTTTCCATTGCGATTAATTTAAATAACATTGATACCGTCTGGTATCAAAAATAAAATTATTTACCGGATTCCAACTGAAGATTCCATAAAATAAATTGATACCGTCATTGATTAGTTTTCGGGATGCTCCATCCTGCTGATGATTTTATTCACTTCCGCTTCTGTGCTTTTAAGCCTGGCCTGGCAGAACTCAATAAGCTCTGATGCCCTTTTGACTTTTGCAGCCAGCTGGTCCACTGATATTTCTTCGCTTTCTATTTGTTTTGAAATGGCTGTCAGCTCGGACTTTGCCGCCTCATAGGTCAGTTTCTCTTCCATCATATTGTATTTTTTCTTTAACAATGCTTTTTAGTTTTACGTCCTTCAGTATCACTTCTATCTCGTCACCAGCCTCTATATGATCGGCGCTGCTGATAATTTTTTCACCAGCCTTCACAATTGCGTACCCTTTGCGTAGTATATTTTGCGGGGACATCATCCCGATACTTTTCTTTTGGTATTCCAAAGCAAGCTTCTCATGGCGAAGATAGTCACCTGCTGCATTCTGTATACTGTTTTTTATATTCCCTAAATCATTTTTTTGCTGCTGAAACAGCATTCTCGGACTTTGCGCCAGTTGATGTGCGGTAAGGATTAGTTTCTTTTGGTGCCCGTACAAAACTTCCCTTGAACAGCTTGTAATTCGATGATTGGTTCGCGTCAGCTCCTCACCGTGCAGCTGTATAAGTTCCATTGCGCTACGGGAAATGGCGTTTTTGAGCTCGCTTAATTCTTTGTAATGGACATGAAAAAGCTGCTGTGATTTGATCACGATATTTTGCTGGAGCGCGAGTATCCCAAGTTCAAAACTTCGGTTATGGGCAATGATAAACTCAGCCGCCTTGGTGGGTGTTTTGGTATGGGTATGGGCCATCAGGTCCGCTATACTGACATTTTTCTGGTGCCCGATCCCGGTGATAATCGGAATGGGAAACTTGGCCACTGCCCTTGCGATATTATAATTGTCAAAGATCAAAAAGTCAGACTGTGAGCCTCCGCCCCTGTTAATGACAACAGCATCGTACGCAATTCCGGTAGTATAGATTTCGATGAGTTTATTCAAGAATAGTTTGGCATTGTTATCTCCCTGTACCACCGTATAATAATCATCAATCCGGAAAACATACCCAAAATTATTATGCTGCATCGTATGGCGGAAATCCTCATTCCCAGCCGAGCTGCTCGAAGAAATTACAGCCACTTTCTGAATTACCGCCCCAAGCTGCAGCCTGCTGTTATAAGTGGAGTACTCATCGCCTACTTTTTGGATATAATCATTTTCTCTCACCAGACGATCAAGGGTAGCATTTCGTTGCTGCTCGAGTATTCCCAGCATAAAATTGCTGTCAATATCCAAAACGCTCGCTGACAAGCCGTACAAGGGATGATAATCAACGCTTACCTGTACCAATACATGCAGGTTGTTGGTAAAAGCCTGTCCCGTATTTTTTTCAAACTCCTCAATACGAATAGCCCCACCTCCCCATGATTTGCCCATCATTTTGGCTGTGATTGCATTGCCATTCTGCGCTTTCTCCACCAGCTCAAAATAATGGATCTTTTTATCTGCTTTATAGGAATGATTGGTGATATCGGCCAATACCCAAAAAAGTTGTGCTTCAAAACGCGCACTAATCGTGTCATGGATCATGTCATTAAGTGCTGAGAGTCTGATATACTGCTGGGGCTCCATTAGTGGGAATTTCTTACTACATGGCTAAGATACTACTATTAGGGCAAAATCTCAAAAAGGCTTAAAAGGAGAATCAGATCTGAAAAATAACTATACCAAATCCGCTTCTTGAAAATACACAACAATTGGAATTAAATATGTAATGCTACAAATATCAAACGGGGCGCGACAGCCTAGCCCCAATTGCTTCACCAGTTCGCTTCGCTCGTGTGCATTGGAAATGCTTTACAGCGTGGTTCGCTGCAAAGATTGAAACGTATAGCGGGAAAAGCTGCTAAAAAATAATAGTAAAACTGAAAATATCATCCGAATCAGGTAGTGGTAGCAATTTTGAATACCCGATTAATTAAAACCTTATAGCCCATTTGTAGATAAAAAAGAGAAAAGGCCTTAGCCTTATATTAATCAGACAAGGACTTCCTGGGAAAGAAATTTTGTAAATACAGATTAAAATTTTGTAAAATAAATTTGAATGGACAGTCTAAATTTCTGAAGCAACTACTGGATTCCAAAACAGAAAAATTGCTCCAAAGGGAAAACCATACTGCAGTCGCTTAAAATTTCCGTCAGCTTTCAAAAGCAAACGGTTTGTTTAGGATGGATAGCGTTTTTAAGTGTTTCTTTACTTCACTTTATGTGAAGACATTATATGCCCCTCACGCAGATTACCGACAGGCACCCGTTTTACGGGTGACATCCAGCAGCGTTTTGGCAAATTGTATGTCATCCCCAACAATCATAACTACCTTGTCCTGAGCGATAATTTTTTGCGGTAATCCTCATCTCATCAGAATTACTGAGCTTAGAATAATTCCCAACGACATTTCAAGTGATGATACCCATTTTGTCATCAGATAATTATAATCTTGATTTGTATTTTGTAATTTTTTTCGAAGATTATATAAAATTTGAATTCTTCAAATATGCAAATTTGATTTTAATTTACATATTCACTCCTTGTAATAATAATTATAACTATGCATAATATAAATTTTGATTTAAAAAAGGCCATACTTCAAATTCTTGCTGAAGATTATACACGGGATTTCACATTGGAAGAATTAACTGAAATTGCTCTTCCTGCTTTTTACAACAAAATTGGTTTTTCTGACAAAGAATTACATGAAAACATCAAAAACCAACCAGAAGTTTTAGATGTATTGCTTTTTTTAGAAAAAAGAGGGTTAGTAGTTTTAAATTCCACAAATGACGAATGCTGTATCACTATCAGAGGGTACACGGTATCAAGCTTGGATCTGTTTGATCTAATGATGAGATAGAATCATATTTGGCTTTGTAAATTAGAAATGAACAGGGATTTAGTGTGCAATTTTTAAAATCAAAAATTTCAAAAAAAAAATGAGTAAATAAAAATATTAAAAACGGAGGACATAATAAAACAATTTGAAATAGGTTTAAGAGCCCAATTAAAATCGATTTATTTCTGTATGTATTATCTGGTCTTTTTCTTGTTGCTTCTCCATGGATTTTAGGCTTTCAGATCCTATTTATCTTTCTGATCTGATATTAGGTCTATTTGAAATTGCGGCATGCTTGATGACCAGTTCAAAAGTAAATTCAAATCTTTAAAAAAAATGCAACATATTAAAAAACATTAATCTATCGCACATAAAAATAGAATCTTATGAAAGAAAAGAAATCATTTTTAATTTTGTCAGGGCCATTTCTCTCCATCATAAATCTTTTTAATAGTATAAGAAATTATAAAATTGCACTGTGTCTGAATAAAATACTGGTCATTGTATTGTTCTTTTGCAGTTCTAATGCTTATTGCTGTACTAGCTGCAGTAAAGAATTGCAGCAAGCTATAAGGGAGAGCGTTTATACTAACATTTTCGTACTATTTTCGGCCTTCATAGTTTTGGCTCTTATTATAATAATTCTAATATATCTTTCTCTCAGAAATTATAAACTGAATTCAGGTTCAGATATAACTGATCCTAAAATTGCCTGTATACCACTTGGTTCTGCATCTATAGTTTTAGGAATAGGTATTGGTGGATTTACGGACGGAATTATCCTGCACCAGATTTTGCAATGGCACGAAATGTTCTCCAATAAATTCCCGCCTATGACCGTACTGCAAAAAAGCGTGAATATGTTTTGGGACGGTATTTTTCATCTTTTCACTTTACTTTCTACAATCATCGGAATTTATTTGCTTTGGAAACTGATGCGAAAAATCAATATTAATACTTCTGGAAATCTCCTGACAGGAGGTATACTGGCAGGCTGGGGAATTTTTAATTTAGCAGAGGGAATTATTAATCATCAGATTCTCGAAATACATAATGTTAAAGAAATCACAGCTAACAAAGAGCTTTGGAATTACGGATTTCTTCTTTTTGGAATTCTACTGCTCCTTTTCGGATGGATTTCAATGCGAAACTCGTTCCGCGTTTTTAAAAACGGACCAATATAAACTAATTTCAGTAAGGCGTTTACAGCACCTAATCAATCATCACACATAATGTCTCATAAATTTACAATGCCAAAAACTGACTGGCGGAAAAAGCTGACATGCCCTATGAGCTCACAACACAGTTCCTGAATAATTTGGCTGGAATGTATTCTCTGCTTCCGAAGCCGAATCCTACCTATCAGAATTGGCAGTCTAAAATCGAAGTTGAAGTCAAAAAAAAAAATTGGTATTCCGCGAAATAACTGCTAAGCCTTTGAGGGCAATTGGACTTCCCAGGCGTCAGTATGGTTAGAACATCATGGTAAAATAACTTATAAAACTATTATTAATTAAAATTCAAAAAAAATGAAAATTATTGATACAAAAACTCATGGATATATGGATTATATCATGGGAATCTTTCTGCTTGCTTCACCATCTTTATTCAGTTTAAACGTCAACACTATGGAAAGTACCGTTTTTTATATCGTAGGTGTTACAGCAATTATCTATAGCTTATTGACTAATTATGAATTAGGATTTCTAAAAATAATTCCAATGAAAGGGCATTTAGCGCTGGATATCTTTTCAGGCATTTTTCTGGCAGCATCGCCATGGTTATTGGGTTTTGCCCAAATAGTATACATGCCCCATTTGGTTCTTGGTATTATTGAGATAGGTGCTGCGCTTTTGACAACCCCAAAATCAAGAATAGAAATAAAATAAAGGCAATAACTGTTCTTTTAGAATAAGAATATTTTTCGGAAATAGACTGATTACTTATGGAAAAAGTAAACGAATACTGGAAAAGGACGGAAGCAGCGGCCATGGCATTCTGGCCCAATCTGCTATCCGCCATATTAACCCTTGTTATTGGTATAATCATCATTAAAATTTTCAGAGTGATAATGACGCGGTTGATCAGCAGGAAAAGGTTTGATGACACACTTTTAAAATTTGTCATGGATGTACTGATCTGGACATTTCGGGCATTGCTTTTTGTGAGCGTCATCACCAAACTTGGAGTTGAAACTTCCGTATTTGTTGCAGCAATTGGTGCAGCAGGTCTGGCTATTGGACTTTCGCTCCAGGGCTCTTTGGCAAACTTCGCCGGCGGGCTGCTCATTATTCTTTTTAAACCGCTGCGTGTTGGCGATTACATCGAAGCGCAGGGCGAATCAGGAACCGTTGCAGCCATATTCATTTTCAGTACTAAAATCATTACGCCAAACAACCATTCTGTCTATATTCCAAATGGTGCATTATCAAATGGTATCGTTAGAAACTTTTCCAAAGAAATGACACGCCGAACTGATATAACACTAAGTGTCAACCATAACAGCGAATTGCATCAGGTAAAAACTATAATTCATGAACTTATAAAAGCAGACAAAAGAATTCTGGATCAGCCCGAACCTTTGATATTAATTAAAGATTTGACTTCAGAAGCGATTCTTTTGTCTGTCTTTGCCTGGACAGCAAATGCCGATTTTGGATTTGTAGTTTCTGATTTTTATGAAAACATTAAAAAGTCTTTTAAAGAACATAACATTGAGATTCCAGCACTAAAAAGGGAAATAGTAATTGAAAAATACATGAAAAAAAAAGTCTAAAGTTAATTGTTTTGATTAGTCAAATGTAAATTTGATAAGAATTCGTCATTTTCATATAAAAACAGTTAACTCTATAAGCTTAATTTTAAGCATCTTATAATTTAAATCAGTAACAATGGAAAATTTACACAATTACCCTAAAGAAGAACTTCAAAGATGTCCCTTTCACAGCCAGCAGCAGAATAACGAAAATTACATGAATTCTGAAGATAACACCGAAAAACCCTGTAAACCGGATGAAACAGGAACTGACCCAAAGCGTTATGAACCTAATAAATTTGAGAAAGGCTCTAATGAAAAATCAGGAGGTGACGGAAGTACAGAAAGTGCCGCTAAAAAGCTGAACAACTGATAACGATTCAAGAAGGGATTGACCCTATACAAAACTATTCTGTTGAGGTTGCCCCTATTTCAGTATCATTTTAACACAATAAAAATAGTATGAACATAACGTATTTCTTAACCGGCTCCTATAATGATGTAGATAATGATTTTGAACTCACGATTAATACAATAACAAGTGTCGATCAATCGGAATCAAAAGACAGCTGCGAAGTTGTGCTTAGAGATATTTCGTCGGAAAATAAGCTAATGTGGCAGACCACGCAGCCTACGTTTGTATTATGTCTGAACGATCTGGATGAATTTATTATTGAGAATACTATCTTGTTTTACAGCAAGATCCTTACTTCTTCCCATCGGGATAATGTTATCGACAAGGAACTTGAAGGTTTTATTTTAAACAGACTGGAGTATTAATTGAGTCATCATTTTTACTTTCTTATTGAAATTTAATTATTTACGCCATGGATACCAATTTAATTAGAAATCACACTAAATTTAACCTATTGGTAGGAACGTATACCAAAAATTGCGATAGTGACGGAATATATATTTTCGAGTTTGATGCCATATCGGGAGAACTAAAGCTGATCGGCAGCAGTACAGAAAAAACTATAAACCCCAGTTATTTAACAGTTTCAGAAGACAATAAATATGTGTATGCCATAAATGAGGACGGCAAACAAAGTACCGTCAGTGCTTTTGCCTACAATTCAAAAGAGCATACACTTAAATTTCTCAATAAAAATAAAACCTTAGGTGCCGATCCCTGCCATATAATTGATGATGCACAAAATGTTATAGCTGCCAATTACGGTGGAGGCAGTATCGCGGTTTTTAAGAAAATGACGGGCAATACTATTTCTGAAATACGCCAGCTTATTCAGCACGAGGGAAAAGGAATTGATAAAGAACGCCAGGAAAAGGCACATGTGCATATGGTTTATTTCTCACCCGATAAGAAATTTGTTTTGGCTAATGATTTAGGACTGGATAAGGTATTTATTTATAATTATTCGCCTCACGCTAATAACCAGATCCTGACATTAAAAGAGAGTATCGACCTTAAATCAGGAAGTGGTCCACGACATGCAGCTTTTTCAGAAAAAGGAAATTTCATATTTGTACTACATGAATTAGACGGAACTTTGACTACCCTTCGATATAATAAAAATGGAAGCTTAGAGATCCTGAACGAAACAAATAGCACTCCTGCAAATTTTAAGGGAAGCGCTAGTTCTGCAGCCATCAAAATATCTCCTGACGGAAATTTTCTATATGTCTCTCACCGTGGTGATCTTAATTCTATTTCAATTTATAAAGGGGGTGAAAATGGCCAACTTGATTTGGTAGATCGAATTAACACTGGCGGAAAAGAGCCCCGCGACTTTGCGATTGATCCTTTGGGTAATTTTCTTTTGGTTGGGCACGAGGAGACAAACAATATAGTGGTTTTTAAGCGCGATAGAATAAGCGGAAAACTCACCAGCACCGGAAAGATCATTGAATTATGTGCTCCTGTTAATTTGGTTTTTACCGAAATACAATGAAAGAACTTATTCATGATAAACATATCAACTAATATCTAAAAAAACAGAGCCGCGAACTTTCAGCTCTGTTTTTGTTTGCGGGTTAATGCTAATCCTTGTTTATTAGGATAATTCAATTGTATGTTCTCGTGATAGTATTTTTCTAATTCGGTTAGAGATCCGAAGGCAGTTCGGTCAATGATGATTCTAAATAAATCTCCTTTTTAAAGTCTTCTTCTTGATCTGGGTTTTGTTTTTCCAGTACCATAATATTTTGTTTAAATTAATACTTTTTATCGTTATTCTTTACTTTTTATTCTTTACTTTATTCTCTTTCATTCTTTCATCTACTTTATCATCCACTCCACGCCCTTCTGACATGGGCTGATAAATGGAACCTTGCGTATCAGGAACCTTCGGCCCCATTTCCATTTGGTACTTTTGGGAAACATTAGCTGTAAACCATTCGTTAAAGCGTGGAGACACATTTGCCATAAAAGAAGAACCTTTGGCCTTCTATCCTACCGGAACTATTTTTTTAGGTCTTAGCGATTTTCGAACTACGGCGTTTACTACTTTATCGGACCCGTCCATGAGTGCCATTTTCGGTTCTACACCGCTGTAGTTTGCAGCGTGTCTCCACCACGGTGTATCAACAGCCCATGGCCTCAATAGTAACAACCTTAATATTCTTATAACCATTAAGCCGCAGTTCCTGGCTCAATGCAAGACTCAGGCTTCGCACGCCCGCTTTGGATGCCGCGTAACTCGTTTGATAAGCAAGCGGTGTCTCGCTGTCTACAGATCCCATATTGATCAATATACCTTCGCGCTGTTTAATAAACTGTTGTACCGCTACTTTACTCATAGATAAAACCTTTTAAATTGTTATTAAAAGACAAAGTGTAAAAAGCAGTTTTATTTGATGTATTAGTCTATTCTCATGATTTCTTTTTTTTTGTTTTAACTTAGTTCTTAAGTTTATAACAAGCTTTAAAAAGAATTATAAATTATTTTTAACCGCTGTTTCCCATTGATTTACATCACAAACAGGACATTTTTTATAAATATTATTTTGTTTGGAAACCGTATTGCCACAGTTTCGACAAGCAATAAAATTCTCATCATACGCTATCTCGCTTCTAAAATCCTGATCCGTTTCCGGCAACAGACATAATCCTGGTCTTTCTTTTTCATCGCTATAGGTAACTATGGAGAAAACCCCTTTAGATTCAAAATATAAACGCTGAATCAGACCCAAATTAATGATTCCTTTTAGTCTTAAAGCGGCATAAAGACGCTCGTGGGTAATGCGGCTTTTTTTCATTTCACTAATCATCAAACGTCCATTTTCTACCAATGTTGAGATTTGGTCCAGGACAATCCGTTCTGCCTTTGAATTTCGGGAAGTAATATAAGCCTGTAACGCCTGTAGTGAAATAATAATAAGGATTACCGTTACCGACGGCAAAAGCCCTCTTTCCGGGGTATGAATGGCCACACCCACAGATGCGCCCAGGGTCACCAATGTGACCATCTCCCCACGGCTGAGCATCGCTTCCATACGTCTTCCTAATAGTCGTAGTGATACAACGAGTATTATATAAATAAACAATATTCTTATGATGACTTCAAGAATAAATTCCGGTGGCACTTCTCCTAAAAAAATGCGACCCCAATCTGTTAATTTGATATCGTCCTTATCCATCTTTTATAAATTCTTTTGAAGGTTTTACCCAATTATTATGTCCGCATTTGGGACATTCTGTTTTATAATCTTTTTCGACAACAGTTCCACACCACGTGCAGGCGTTATGGTTCTCGTCCTTTGTTATAATGATATCTATATCTTTTACAGGAAGTATTGATAAACCAGGCTTTACCTCTTTATGTTTATAGATACTGACTGTACCACAGGCCTCGATATAAGCTCTTTTAACCTGCCCTAGATGTCTTATCTCTTTTTCGCGTAAAAGCTCAAATAACTGCTGTCTCGAAATAAAATGCTTTTCTAATTGTCCGATGTCAATAACTGAATCTTTTATAAGAATCGCCAGCCGACCCTGCATTAACTTCTCCCAACTTCTGCTTATAAAAAAGCTTCTGGTAAGACTTCGTTGCAATACCAAAATTGTCAGCAATACTACTACTCCAATCACGATTCCGTGAGTTGGTCCGTGCATTGGCATTGCAACAATAGCACCCAGTGTAATAAATACAGCCCTTTCCGTTATTGTTAATATGGAATTGGTCCGTTTTCCCAATAGTCGGACGACAATTATTAATGCCATATATAAAACAATACTTCTAATGGCTACCTCAACAATAATTTCTGGTGGCGCTTCTCCAAATAAAATTCGGTACCAGTCATCAATCTTAATATCATCCTTATCCATAATACGCTGTTTATATTGTAATTAAGAAATATAAAAGTGTGTTCTTTTTAGAATTTGTGTTTATATCATTATATAGTGTATTTATATAATTTACACCTATAGCACTGAAATATAACATGTTATATTTTTGTAAGTTTTTTAGAATATTATATAAAATGCTGATCTTCTAAAAATGCAAATTTGACTTATGGTTAAAATTAAATATCAGTAATGCTAAATCTTGTCAAATTTTGAAGTTTAGACTGTAATGTGTAAAATCAACAGCCTTTGTAAGTTTTCTTATGGAATTAAATTTTCAACCCCTATTATAACTAGTAGCTGTTTAACAATATTAATTTCTAACAAATAATATTTTTAATTATGGATGATAAAATGACCGCCGCATTAAAGACTGAAAAAGGAGACTTTTCCATCGCTGAAGTACAGATCCCTCAATTACAGAAACCTGACTGGGTTTTGGCCAAGGTACAGGTTGCCGGTATTTGTGGAACAGACCTTCGCCACTGGAAAGTCGAAGATCCCCATCTGGCATGTAAAATAATGGGGCACGAACTTGCCGGTGAAGTGGTGAGTGTGGGACCTGAAGTTACTCATGTAAAACCTGGTGACAGGGTTGTTATCGAAACCGTATTGGGTGACGACAGCTGCACGTGGTGCAATATTCAACAATACAATTTATGCCCGGATCTTTATAAGGTTCGAATGGAAAGCGTTTCGCAGGCATTTGCCCAATATGTCAGCGGACCTGCCAAAAAATTTTATAAACTGCCCGACCATGTTAGTTATGAAGAAGCTGCTTTACTGGATACTTTTTCTGTCGGGTTGCATGCCGTTCAGCTAAGCGGGCTAAAAATCAACGATAAGGTTGCCATTATCGGTTCGGGTTCTATTGGACTTGGGCAATTGCAGCTAGCCAAAATAGCCGGTGCCGACGTCATTATTTTTGATATCGTAGATTCTTCCCTTCAGCTTGCCAAAGAACTTGGTGCTGATGTCACGGTAAACACAAAAAAAGAAGACGGCTACCAAAAACTAATGGAATTTACCAATCAGCTTGGTGCCGACATTACATTTGAATGCGCCGGTGGTACCGCAATGGAGATGACACTTCCGCAGGCTGCAACGTATACAAGAATTGGCGGAAAAGTGGTCATTGTTGGCGGCTTTGACAAAGGAAAAACAACTACAGAGATGGATTGGAATCGCATTCAAATGGGAGAAATAAAATTGATTCCGAGTGCCAGTTATTCCTATTGGGATATTTATCCCGAAATGCAAATTTGCCTTGACCTGCTTTCGAAAGGAAAGCTTAACGCCAAAAAAATGATCACGCATCGTTTTCCAATCGAAAAAATAAATGACGCTTTTACAACGGCCAGGGACAAAGAAAATTCCAATGCCTTGTTTGTAGCGCTCAACATTTCATAAAACACAATAAAACTTTTGTTTCATTTAAAATTTAGAAAATATGCTAGCAATGAATTATCGCGGGCCACACAGAATCCGCGCAGATTACGATAAGCCCATTCCGGAAATCCTGCATCCTCAAGATGCTATAGTAAGAGTCCTGCGTTCGTGCATTTGCGGTTCGGATCTTCATCTTTATCACGGTTTGGTTCCCGATACCCGTGTCGGATCGACCTTTGGACATGAATTTATTGGCGAGATTGTCGAAACGGGATCCGCAGTACAAAACGTGAAGATTGGCGATCGGGTCATTGTACCATTCAATATCTCCTGTGGTAAATGTGCTTTTTGCCGTCAGGAACTTTATGGCAACTGCCATGAATCAAATCCAGAAGCTACTGCTGTTGGCGGTATTTTTGGTTATTCACATACCGCTGGTGGATATGATGGCGGTCAGGCCGAATATGTTCGCGTTCCCTATGCCGATGTTGGGCCTGTTGTAATACCGCAATGGATGGATCCCGATGACGCTGTTCTGTTAACCGATGTAGTGCCTACCGGATATCAGGCTGCCGAGATGGGCGGTATTCAGCCGGGTGATACAGTTGTTGTTTTTGGTGCGGGACCCATTGGAATTATGGCTGCCAAATGTTCGTGGCTTTTTGGCGCCGGGCGTGTCATCATTATAGACCATATTGATTATCGTCTGGAATTTGCAGAAAAGTACGCGCAATGCGAAGCCTTTAATTTTAATTCCATCGGAGATCCGGTTGTATTCCTGAAAAGCATTACCGATTCCCTTGGAGCGGATGTATGCATTGATGCCGTAGGATGCGAAGCTGCAGGTAATGTTATGAATACCATTACCGGCCGAAGATTGCTGCTTCAGGGTGGTTCTACAACGGCATTACATTGGGCAATTAATGGCGTGAAGAAAGGTGGAATTGTTTCGATTGTGGGAGTTTACGGTCCTATTGACAGCCTGATTCCAATAGGAAATGTAGTGAATAAGGGAATTACAATTCGTGCCAATCAGGCTTCTGTAAAAAGACTGCTTCCTAGGCTCATCGATCATGTGCAATCCGGCATTTTGGATCCTAAAGGACTCATAACACATCGGTTTCCACTTGAAGAGGTGTCTGAAGCCTATCATGTATTTTCATCAAAACTGGATAATTGTATTAAAACGGTTTTAGTTCCGCCATCAGCGAGATAATTAATTTTAAAATTTAATAGTATGATAACAGATCAAACAAGCCCGGAAGATTTTACAAATGAAAGACTGGGCAAATACAGCCAAATAAAAGGATGGGGAATTGACGCTAATGAAAAAAACGATCCCACGTATCCTATTAAAATAAGAAATAACGACGAGCACAAAGGCTACACCTGGGAGCGTCCCGCACAGCAGGATGAAACGGTAGAAATACTCCAATCAGTCGAAAGACCTAACCTTACTGCCGTATACGGAACATCAAAACCGCCATCAGGATTAAGCGGTGTAATTCGAAGACTCGCTTATAAATACAGCGAATCCAGCTATGGCCGATGGCTGCCGCTTATACTTGCTGACCGAGTAGATATGGTAGAAGGTGTATTAAGTGATTTTTCTAAAGGTCATGTTCCAAACATCCCTAAAGAAATCGGATTAAAATCAGAGTGGAAATACAACAGAGAAGAATTTTTAGTAAAAACAGCCGCCGGAATTTTGATTACCGGGGCAATTTTAATGCTGCTGTTTTCTTCTGATAAAAAGCAAACACAAAGTAAATAAGATATATTAAACTTGGAATTTATGCAAATAATGGAAACAAAAAACCATGCTTATACAGACTACAGCGTGGGAATCATTTTAATTGCTGCAGCTTACCTTTTAAATTTTCAATCAGAAAAAATGCCTAATACAGTTCTGTATGCTGTAGGCACCTGGTCATTGCTGTACAGCTTATTGACAAACTATGAATTAGGAATTATAAAAATAATTCCAATAAATATCCACTTTATGCTGGATACCGTTACGGGAATTTTTCTGGCAACATCGCCATGGCTCCTGGGATTTTCGGATAAGGTATTCCTGCCACATTTAATATTGGGCTTGACTATAATTGGCGCTGCTATAATAACAAGTATAAAACCAGCATGCCATCAAAGTACAAATTTTAAAATACGCAAACGTCAACCCTTAAAATAGAACAGTAAGAACAAATAATCTACCTGATTGCAAACACTAAATAATATGGAAAATTTATCAAACTATTTTGGACAGAATATTGACCGCAAACGTATTGTGATTACGGGCGGTACAACCGGAATTGGAAAAGCAACAGCAGCACTCCTGGCTTCACTGGGCGGTCATATTTTTATTTTTGGACGAGATAAGGACGATTTCGATAAGGCTATTGATGCTATTAAAGCACAGGCAGAAGGAGAAGTCTATGGCATTACAGCAGATATTACCAGAAAAGAAGATATTGAACTGATCTGGCAGGAAATAGACGATAAGCTTGGAGGTATTGATATCCTTATTAACAATGCCGCTTTACCTGCTAATGGAATTGAAGAAGAAGAATATGAAAACATAAAGTATATTCTTGAAACCAACATCCTGGGATACATATCTTTCACTAAAGAAGCGGTATCAAGAATGAAAACCCATAAGAAAGGCCATATTGTCAACATAGGTTCAATGAGCGCCGAAACGCATGAAGAAACCGGAACTGTTTATGTTGCAACAAAGTCGGCAATAAGAGGATTTACTACTGCACTTCGAAAAGAAGTAAACGAACTTGGTATAAAAGTATCCCTTATTGAGCCAGGCGCCGTCACCAGCGACATGCAACCCGCGCCAAAAGAGCAGCAGAGAGAACAAATTGAAAAAATGGAAATGCTTAAAGCAGCAGATATCGCCATGAGCGTTTTATTTTGTCTTTCACAACCGAAACGTTGCGATATCGTGACCATTCAGGTTAGGCCACACTTGCAGGTGATATAAAATAGCTATGAGTAGACAGATCAAATATTAGCCAGGTACTGGCAACGTTTATCATTTCGAATTTAATCAAATGTGAATCTGAAGCATTATTAGCATTCATCTTTCTGTACATAATTTATTAATACCCTAAAAATAAAATCATGGAAAATACTGTTTTACAAAACCCTATAACCAAATACATCCAACCTCCTTATGAAGAAGGAAGACAGGAAACTCCGGGATATGAAGCAGATATGCAACTGAAACCCGATCATGGAGAAGAATCTTACAAAGGATCAGGAAAATTAAAGGGAAGAAAAGCCCTTATAACCGGCGGAGACTCCGGCATAGGAAAAGCCGTTGCCATAGCCTTTGCGCGAGAAGGTGCCGATGTGGCAATATCGTATGCTGATGAACATGATGACGCCAAAGACACCGCAGATTATATTGAAAAAGCAGGCCGAAAGGCAGTACTAATTTCTGGCGACATCTCTGATGAAAACCATTGCAGTAAAATAGTGGAAAAAACGGTGGAGGAATTGGGAGGCATAGATATCATTGTCAATAACGCCGCTTTTCAGATGTCAAGGGAATCTCTTCAGGAAATCCCCTCGGATGAATGGGATAAAACATTCAAAATCAATATTCATCCCATGTTTTATATTTGTAAGGCAGCTGAAAAGAATCTGCTTCCCGGAAGCACTATAATCAATACCACATCTGTCGTAGCCTATAAGGCATCGCCGAACCTTCTCGCTTACGCTGCAACAAAAGCTGCGATACAAAATTTTACATCAGGCCTGGCCCAGCTGTGGGGGGAAAAGGGAATACGAGTGAACTGCGTGGCACCCGGTCCAATCTGGACGCCACTGATACCTTCAACTATGCCGGCAGAAGCAGTAAAAGAATTTGGCGCAGATGCCCCGCTAAAACGTGCAGGCCAACCTGCTGAATTAGCTCCAGCATACGTACTCCTGGCATCACAGGAGTCCAGTTATATGACAGGATCAACTGTACAGGTGACGGGTGGATATCCTACTATTTAGAGATAGAATGCCCCTTCTTTATGCAGTTGTTAGAATAGTATTTTTTTAAATAAAATTTTAAAAGTGAATACTATTTATATAAATATATAAATATCCCAAATGATTGGTCGATAAAACAATTAAACTTTTAATAAAAAACATCATGGAAAATAATAAAAATTATGCGCTAATTACCGGAGCTACCGAAGGAATCGGTTACGAGCTTGCGAAGCTCTTTGCCAGCGACGGCTATAACCTTGTTATTGTGGCAAGGCATATTGATGAATTGAAAAACAGGGCTGCCGAATTCAGCAAGCAGGGTGTCGAGGTCATAGCCATTGCAAAAGACCTGTTTAAGAGAGAGGACGCCTTTGCACTGTGCGCGGAAGTGCAGTCAAGAAACATACAGGTTGACGTGCTTGTAAATAATGCCGGACAAGGAGTTTACGGACTTTTCAAGGATACTGAACTCCAGCGCGAGCTGGAAATTATTGACCTGAACATTGCCTCCACTGTAATCCTGACAAAACATTTTGCAACGCAAATGATAGCCCGCGACTATGGTAAAATTTTGAATCTTGCCTCAATAGCCAGCAAGACCCCAGGACCATGGCAGTCGGTTTACCACGCTACCAAAGCTTTTGTTTACTCTTTTTCTGAAGCTATCAGGCATGAATTTAAAGAAAATAACATTACGGTTACCGCGCTTTTACCAGGCGCGACCGATACCGATTTCTTTAATAAGGCTGATATGCAGCAAAGCGCAATGGTGCAGGACAAATCCTCACTTTCTGATCCGGCCGATGTGGCAAAAGATGGGTATGAGGCATTAATGACCGGCAAGGATAAAATTATTTCCGGTTTTAAGAACAAGGCTATGATCGGTATGAGCAATATATTGCCCGATACCGCAGTTGCTGCTATGATGGATAAGCAACAGAAGCCTGCCGATCAGTCTGATTCTACAAAATAAAAATGTGCTCAAAATTGGTTTATTATCGAATGATACAACTAGTTCAACTTGCTTTGTGTTTAGGGGATTTTTGATGTGAAAAATATTAAACTTTCGCTCCAATCCCCAACATGACATCCAAACCAAATTCATAAAGCCAATGAAAGGCAACCCTCTGCTTCCAGTTAAGACAATCTCTTTAAATCCTCCTAAATTGCTGCGTAATTTGTCCTTATGGGTCACTGCAGCCAAATGGCGCCAATTGAAGACAATGGGCGCTATTTTTTATTCAAAAAGTTACTGATTATTATATTACGTAATTTTTGTCTTTTGGGTTTGAATGTACAGTTCTCCGGGATAATACAGGGCTTTTCAGGAGCCATAGCCCCGATTGCTTCGCTCGTGTGTAGTGAAAATCCTTTTGGCCGGGATTTGGCACAAAAGATTGCAACTTAGAGCGGGAAAAGCTTCCAAAAAACAATATCAAACAGCCCATACTGCTTTTTAAAGATTACCGGCAAATCAAAAAGCGCCCTTTCATTGAAACAGGGCGCTTTTTTTCATAATTCTTTTTTCAGGCAACTAAAATTTCAATTCGCTGCCATTAGCTTAAAATTGATATACTATCCTCAAGCTCCTCCCTGGCTATAAAGGCCGCAATAAATTCACGCACTTCAATGCCCGTTCCATTCCCAATATCAAAAGAATTGACATGGAACTCTGCGTCATGATCCAAAATGTGTATGATCTGGGTGTAGCCCTTTGAGATCAGGCGTCCTTTTAATTTAATAATTTTGAACTGCTGTTTGCCGTCCAGTTCTTTGCGAACCTTCAGCCTCACCCCCTTATCCATTGCAAATAACTTTAAGTAGTGTATGATGTAAAATCAGTATCAAATATAAAAAAGATATAATTCATAATTTGATTCTAAGGCCCAATATCAAAAAAAAAGCCAAAACGATGCCTGTTGAATGTTATTGGAATTCTTCTATGTCAGGTCATTTCCAGCTCTTATCAAAAATAGATTTTTCAGGATCGTAAAAACAAAATAATACTTCAAATCTTCTTATTTGCCTGGTCAGAATCCAATTGCCTTGTTTTTCCAGCAGTCGCTTTGGCTGATAGAAAAATATCAAACCCGCCCACCTGAATTTTTCTTTAAATAAAGTAACAATACAAAAGACAATTACTTTTTGGTTTCTTTTTCTTTTGAAACTTTAGCGTTAGCCTTAGGCCCTAGTTTTGCGGTATCTTTTTTAGTTTGTGAAGATATATCATATACCGAGCCATCTTTTGCATCCGGTCCTGGACCTGTTCCTTTATTATCCGAAGTGTTTTGTTTGGCAGCGGGTGTTTCTGGAGATGAAATACTTTCTGCGCCAGTAACACCTTCAGGTTCAGTTGCGCTTGCAGGGGTGGAATTTGTTCCGGTGCCTATTTTTGTTGTAGCTGCTGAAGAGGTATCAGTAGGCGTTTTTGTTGTATTAATTTCATCACTATATCCGTCTTTGTCGTTTTTACAGGAAAGTAAAAACCCTGTTGCCAATATGAAGAAAATCATTTTTAATTTAAATAGCGTTTTCATAGTAGTAAGTTTTCTGTTCTTAATACTTCAAATTTAAAATTAACATTGGATTGGATTTTATATAATTTACTTTTCATTTTATAATCCTTTACTTTAAACTTACTATTAAGGAGAGTCAAATTAATTGTATTTGGAATTATAAAATTTTATTGATACTGGTCAAACTCTAAAAATAATTCAACAGAGTTGCAGCTATATTTAGCGCATTTATTTTAGGGCTGTTTTAAAATTTAAAAAAACTGCATTATAATTACTCCCCAGTGCAGACACAAATTACACTTCTCAAACTAAGGCAGTCAGCTTCATGATAACTTTCGTAGCTCAAAAAAAAGTAAGTTTTATAATTAACTGAAAATATACACTTGTAATTTATAGTCCCTTTTTTTGAGCGGTTTGAAAACACTAAAGCAAATACATTTAAAAACTGTTTAAATCCAGTTTCCGTTTATGAATCTTAGCGAGGGCAATTAATAAAATAATGTAAAGTTTCATTGTAATTCTATAAGAAAATATGCATCCCGTTTTTGAAATTTGTTTCAAAACAAAAAACAAATGAAAAATTACTTACGCAATAACGGACTATGTATCTGCTTTTTAGCACTATTTATAGCAACATTAATTGGTCAGATAATCTTTGGATTTGAAGAACATAATAAAGAGTTAATTGAAGAAGGCAGCACAGCTATCAATCTTTCTGCTTATCTTATTTCTGGTCATTTTATCCAGTCTACTTTTGAAAATTGGGAAAGCGAATTTTTACAAATGGCATTGTTTGTAGTTTTTACCATTTTTTTAATGCAGAAAGGTTCTTCAGAATCTAAAGATCTTGACCAGGAGGAAGAAGTCGACAGAGAACCCTCACCTACCCGACAAGATGCACCATGGCCCGTAAAAAGAGGCGGGTGGATGCTGAAAATTTACAAATATTCACTCACCATTGTTTTGTTCTTATTGTTTCTACTTTCCTTTTTTGCCCACTTTTACGGAAGCTTAAAAGATGAAAATGAACAATTAGCATTAAAAGGAATGCCTTTGGAATCTGCCACTGATTATATTGGGGATTCAAGATTTTGGTTTGAATCTTTTCAGAACTGGCAAAGCGAATTTCTCTCTGTTTTTGCCATTATAATGCTTTCTATCTATTTAAGACAAATTGGCTCCTCACAATCCAAACCTGTTGATGCACCGCATATGGAGACAGGAGAATAGCTGAAATATCCAATTCAGATAGCAAAGATTCTTTATTAATAAAAACTTATCTTATGAATACAGTAACACCTTGGAGCGCAACGGCTCAGGAAGATATTGAAAATAGTGAACTGCTATTAGAAAGAAAAATCCTTGATTATACGTATCAATTTTATAATACGGGCGATTCATTATGGATCGTCGCTCTCCTGCCCGATAACGGAAAAATAGCGTTTCGGGCGGCATTTGCAATGAACAGTTGCTTTGAAGTTGTGAATATTTTTGACAACCAAACAATTGTAATCCAATTGAATACCAAACTTGGAAGTTATGAAGTCCGTGTAGATTTTCCGGATAAGGAAACGCCTATACTACATTACACCACCACTTTTAAGGCCAATATGCCGTTGATGATTCCGTTTTGGCCACGAGATATAATTCCTTTGACACAAAATGGAAGTGTAGAGAATACCGCTGGAAAAATTCATATGGAACAATTTGGATCCCGATCCGGATTATTATTTGCAAGTATTACAAAACCAGCAACCGGATCGTTTTTTTATTTTCAAAATCTTACGTCACTTTCTGAATATTGCGAAGTAACTCAATCTGAATCTAAAAATACTGTTGGAGGAACCTGGCCAGAAATTGGTTTTCAATTGCCCTCTACTGATAAACAACCTCTTCCGGCAGACAAATCTTTTACAATATCAGATGCTTATGTAGTTCTGGAAACTGAGATATTCGAAGAAACAACCTCTATTTGTGAACATTTTTTAAATAACCTTGTCAAAATATATAAAGCGCTTGAACAGCCACGAATTGAATATCACCATTGGCCCGAAATCGCTCAAAAAGTGGTTGCAGATTTAACCAATAACAAAGGCGCCTGGACACAAAAAGACGGGATTCCGTATTTAAGCGCCTACTTGTGCGACTACGAAACACCTCCTGAAAGCATGGTGCAGCTTGCTGTACTAACTCCATTCAAGGAATATGAAAAATGGAGTGCCCAAAAACAACCTGTTTGCGATGATTTGATTAAAGGACTGCCCGCTTTTTACGATCCAAAAATAAAGTGCATTAATCGCTGGCTTCCTTCAATGGTGGACAAACTGGACAAGTCCGAAGAACAAAAAAAAGAGATGGTGATGGATTCCTGGTATCTGCATCATCCGCTAATGAATTTGGCAAGACTGGCCTTAGATGGCGACAAAACAGCTGAAAAACTATTATTGGACTCCATTGATTTTGTCATAAAGGTGGCACATCATTTTAAATATGAGTGGCCGGTATTTTATAATATGGAAACACTTGAAATAATCAAGGAAGAAACTGCTCCGGGCGCCGGGGGTGAAAATGATGTTCCCGGTTCTTATGCGCATTTAATGCTGTTGGTTTTTAACTTGACCAAAGAAAAACGTTATTTAAACGAAGCTGAAAAAGCAGCAAAAAAATTAGCAGATCTCGGACTTAATATTTTATATCAGGCCAATAACACCGCGTTTGCAGCAGGCGCATTATTAGAACTGTATAAAATTACCAACAAAAAATTGTACCTGGATCTAAGTTATACCTGCCTTACGGGATTATTTAAAAATATTCAATTGTATGATTGCAGATACGGATATGGAAAAAATTACACCAATTTCTTTTCCATCTTTCCTCTCAATGATGCTCCCTATACTGCTGCATATGAAGAGTTAGAGGTATATGCTGCCTTATCAGAATATATGATTCAGGCAAAGGATGTTGAAATTTTACCGGCTCTAAAAACACTGCTACCGGAGTTCATTAAATATGCGGTGGGTAGAATTGCTTATTATTATCCAACGATGCTGCCTAAAGAAATGCTTTCTGAAGAAGTAAAAACAGGAGAAATACAAGCTGATTTGTGGATTCCTTTAGAAGATTTATACAACGGCTGGGAACAAAGCGGTCAGGTTGGTCAGGAAGTTTACGGTGCAGGAATGCCATTTGGTGTTGTGCCAAGGCAATATATTAAAATAGAAGATGACTTTCTTGTTTTTGTTGACTATCCGGTTATTCAGCAAACCAAAAGAGGAAAATCACTAACCATACATCTGCAGGGGGATAAAGATATGTGCTGCAATTTGAAGATTTTAAAATTGGACGACCGAAATATTAAAATGAAAGTATTTCAGGATAAGGACCTTCTAAAGGCTTTTTACGAAAGTGCCAAAATACACGAGTACAGAATTTCAGGTCAGGCCGTAATTAAAGTGCAATGGTAAATACGATAATTGTGAAAGAAAAAATTAGAGTATGTACGATACAGAAAACTTACAACGACGAAAAAGCAGAATTGCCAATGCGGTATTCTTTTTTATTTCCGGATATGGTTACGCAGCCTGGGCTTCAAGAATACCAACCATTCGGACTGAATTTCAATTGAGTGACAGCATGCTTGGCAGTATATTATTTGCAATGCCAATAGGTTTGATTTGCACATTGCCAATTACAAATTATCTTCTAAGCCGAAACAGCAGCAAAAAAATAATGCTGATAGGATCAATTGCTTTTAATGCTGTTTTATGTTTAACCGGTTTTGTATCAGAAGTCTGGCAGCTCTTTGTCATCTTGTTTTGTTTCGGATCGTCTCGAAATCTTTTAAATATCAGTATGAATGCGCAGGCTGTAAGTGTACAAAAACTTTATAGAAACAAATCAATTATCACCACTTTCCATGGAATTTGGAGCATCGCGGGATTTTCGGGAGCGGCTTTAGGTTATGTTTTGGTTAGTTTCGGAATTGGTATTCAATGGCATTTTCCTTTGGTTGGAATTGCCATGATTGCCTTAACACTTCATCAGTATCAATATACATTAGACGCTCCGGCCGATTCAAAAAAACACAAAACATTATTTGCATTGCCAGAGAAATCTATATTGGGATATGCCATCATAGTTTTTATTTGCATGGCTTGCGAAAATACGATGTATGACTGGAGTGGCGTTTATTTTCAGAAAGCCATGAAAGCCTCACAGCCACTGGCAACCGGCGCGTTTGCAGTTTATATGATCACCATGACAGTGGGCAGGTTTGCAGGTGATCGAATTGTCAACAGAATCGGCGTCAAAAAAATGCTTTTCTACAGTGCCGCCTTGCTGGCAACAGGCTTTTTAATTGTGGTAACGCTACCTTTTGTTTTTACGGGAATTCTTGGTTTTATCCTGATAGGATTCGGAATATCCTGTATTTCACCACTTGTTTTTGGTCTTGCAGGAAAGTCTGCCGTACATAGCAGCGCGAGTTCACTTGCCTCCATTTCAAGTATCAGTTATCTCGGGTTTCTGGCTGTACCTCCGCTAATTGGTTTTATTTCTGAAGTCACCAGTATCAGGGTTTCTTTTGGAATTATAACATTTCTTGCCGGAATCATGATTGTACTTATTTCTAAAATTAAAGAAGAATCAAATGTTGTGAAAAATGTTACAGCACAACAATAGTAATCACTTATAAAAAAAACAAATAATGGAACAATTAACAAATTACTTTGGACAAAACATTAAAGATAAACGAATTGTAGTAACCGGCGGAACGACCGGAATTGGAAAAGCGATTGCTGATGTTTTGGTCTCTCTTGGCGGTCGCGTGCTTATTTTTGGAAGGGACCATGAAGATTTTAAAAAAGCTGTTGCGGATATTAAAAAGCAATTTCCCGGCAGCGAGGTTTATGGCACTCCGGCCGATGTGACCAAAAAAAAGACATCGATAAAATATTGGAAATTGCAGATAGTGAACTGGGCGGAATCGACATTTTGATCAACAACGCAGCACTTGCATCTCCCGGAATAACAAAGGAAACATACGAAGATTACAAGTATATTATAGATACCAACATTACCGGTTATCTGGCCTTTGCTCAGGAAGCCGCATCAAGAATGAAAGAACAGAAATCCGGACATATTATTAATATCGGATCAATGAGCGCAGAAAGCCGTAATCCCGAAAGTACTATTTATGTCGCAACCAAATCAGCCATAAGAGGTTTAGCACCTCGCTGCGTAAGGAATTAAATCCGCTTGGCATTAAAGTTTCTCTCATCGAACCCGGAGCCGTAACAAGCGATATGCAGACTGACCCGAAAGAAGTACAGCACGAAAAGGTAGACAAAATGGAAATGCTTGAAGCGTATGATATTGCCATGAGTACTTTGTTTTGTTTGTCTCAGCCAAAAAGATGCGATATCGTTTCGATGCAAATTCGCCCACATCTTCAAAGTATATAAAAAATTGTAACGATGGAAATGTCAGGATGGTAATTGTATAATCTTCAGGAATAATAGTATAATTTCAACTTAATTATCAAAACTAAATTTGGTTTTATTACCCACAAACACTTCATAATGTGAATGATAAAAACAAATCAAAACCTATTTAATCTCACAAATCAAAAAATTATATGAAAAATTATCAAGACGAAAAACAGCGTGATTTGTCGATAAACAAATCTGATGGAACAAATAAGTTTCTGACTACCGATCAGGGTGTTCGCATTAATGATGACAACAATTCGCTAAAAGCAGGCGAAAGAGGGCCTTCCCTACTCGAAGATTTTATCTTAAGAGAAAAAATCACACATTTTGACCACGAACGTATTCCGGAACGAATTGTACACGCACGCGGTTCGGGAGCTCACGGTTTTTTTGAAGTCACAAACCCTATACCTGAGTTAACAAAAGCAGGATTTTTGCAGGAAGCAGGATTAAAAACGCCGGTTTTTGCTCGTTTTTCTACAGTTGCGGGTTCAAGAGGATCTACTGATCTGGCCAGGGATGTTCGAGGATTTGCTGTGAAATTTTATACCCAGGAAGGTATTTACGATTTGGTTGCCAATAACATACCTGTCTTTTTTATTCAGGATGCTTCAAAATTCCCGGATCTTGTTCATGCCGTAAAACCGGAACCTCACAACGAAATGCCTCAGGCTGCTTCTGCGCACGATACTTTTTGGGATTTTATTTCGCTAATGCCCGAATCGATGCACATGATTATGTGGATAATGTCTGACCGCGCCATTCCCAGAAGTTACAGAATGATGGAAGGATTTGGCGTTCATACTTTTAGACTTATTAATGAAGCCGGAGCATCTACTTTTGTAAAATTTCACTGGAAACCAAAGTTAGGAACCCATGCCGTAGCCTGGGACGAGGCTCAGAAAATTTCAGGAAAAAATCCAGATTTTCATCGTGAAGATTTATGGGAAGCCATCGAAATGGGGAATTTTCCCGAATGGGAATTAGGCGTGCAGATCATTCCTGCAGAGGATGAACACAAATACGAATTTGATTTACTTGATCCAACTAAAATCGTTCCTGAGGAATTAGTTCCAGTAACAATTGTAGGAAGAATGGTTTTGGATAAAAATCCGGATAACTTTTTTGCAGAAACAGAACAAATCGCTTTTCATCCCGGACATGTGGTGCCGGGAATTGATTTTTCGAATGATCCCCTTTTACAAGGAAGATTATTTTCTTATACAGATACGCAATTATCCCGGTTAGGAAGTCCAAATTTTCATGAAATTCCAATTAACCGAAGTGTTGCACCGGTTCACAACAATCAACGTGACGGACATATGCGTCAGGAAATTAATAAAGGACGCGTAAGTTATCATCCCAATTCATTAGGCGGAGGATGCCCTTATCAGGCTATGATTGCCGAAGGCGGATTTGCAAGTTTCAACGAACGCGTAGATGCTCATAAAGTGAGGGAAAGAAGTGAAAGTTTTGCAGATCATTTTGGCCAGGCAAGACTATTTTTTAACAGCCAGACCGATGTAGAAAAAAGCCACATCGTAAAAGCATTGCGCTTTGAACTTGGAAAAGTAGAAACGACAGCGGTAAGAGTCAGAATGCTGGGGCTTTTATCTCAGGTAGATACACAACTGGCAGAAAAAGTAGCCATGGGACTTGGCGCAACAGTTCCGCCAATATTAGAAACTCCAATTAATCATGGCGTATCTCCGGAAAACGAAAACGGAAATCAGGAACCTCAGATTGTGGATTCTTCTGTTGATAGCTCTGATGCACTCTCCATGCTTAAAAACCCAACCAATTCCCCTACCATTGCTTCTCGAAAAGTAGCGATAATTGTTTCTGACGGAGTTTCTGAAGCCGCTGTCCAAAACATAAAAAGTGCGCTTTTAAAAGAAGATGCAAAAGGCTTAATTGTTGCACCACATCTAGGTTCTGTACTTACAGATCAGGACGGGGCGCTTGCAGCAGATTTTAGTTTCTTAACCGCATCATCGGTTTTATTTGATGCCGTTTACATTCCGCATGGATTAGGACTTAACACTTTAGCTGAAAACGACGATGTAATGGAATTTTTAAACGACGCTTATAAACATTGCAAAGTTATTGGTGCCGATGGCAAGGCAACGGGATTATTGAACGATACACCTTTTGCCTCAAAAATAACGAATGACGATTCCGGAATTATTTTATCCGGAGAAGCTGCTAAAGAATCCTTTGCATTAGAGTTTATAGCGGCTATGGCACAGCACCGCTTTTGGGACCGAGAACCAAACTTATACAATTAACATTCAAAATATAAAAACATGAAAAATCAGGAAAAACCAACAGAAAGCAAAGTTGCTGCGAAAGTCAGCAAACCACATACTAGTGGTAATATTGTACAACCTGCAGCAGATGCAGCCGAAGATTTGAGAGCTTTATTTATCGATAGCCTTAAAGATATTTACTGGGCCGAAAATGCACTTGTTGGTGCTTTGCCTAAAATGTCTGCAAATGCAACAGCTTCAGGTCTTTCGAGCGCTATTATAGAGCATCTTCTAATTACACAAAATCAAGTATCAAGACTTGAAAAAGTTTTTGATTTACTTGGAGAAAAAGCCGAAGGAAAAAAATGCGAGGCTATGGCCGGATTATTAAAAGAAGGCGATAGTATTTTGCTTGAAACGGCTCCGGGTGCTGTTAGAGATGCGGGAATTATTTCGGCATCGCAAAAAATCGAACATTATGAAATTGCAACTTATGGTACTTTAGTCGCTTTTGCAAAGGCATTAGGCGAGAATGATGCTGCAAAATTATTAACACAAACACTTGCCGAGGAAAAAGAAGCTGACTGCATTCTTAATGATGTTGCCTTAAACACAGTTAATGTCGTTGCGGCAGAATAAAAAACAATAATACTACTTCTTTTCATTTTACCTGAAAAACATCTGTACTTCGTGCAGATGTTTTTTGCATTCAAATTTAAATATCAAAATATGGAAGAATTATTGCATGACATATCACAGCCGACGGTAAATACAGGTCTGAAATTGCAATTAAGGTTACTGAGATATTAAACGCAAATGGGTTTGTTTTAAAATAAAATGTTATTATGAAATTACTAGGAAAATTTATTACGCTAAGCTTGTTTAGCATCTCTTATATAACGTCCGCACAACAAATACAGACAGACAGGCCAAACGAAACCGAAGGTCCAAATGCTGTTGCCAGGCATCATTTACAAATAGAATCCGGCTTTATCTTTGAACAGGAAGATAACAAAAAAATATTTGAAGTTCCTCAAATCGTTTTGCGTTACGGACTGGTAAAGAATCTTGAATTTCGCATTGAAAGTGCCTTAAAAACAGAACAGGAGCAAAATGATAATCATTACGGAATAGACCCTATTGCTGTGGGTTTAAAATACCACATTGCAGATCATAAAGGTGCAATTCCTGATATTGCATTATTTGGACGTACAAGTATTCCGTGGTTAGCAGATAATGCTTACCAGGAACCCAAATACAGTCCTGAATTACGGATTTTAGTGCAACATGAACTTTCTAAATCTTCTCATCTGGGCTATAATACAGGGGTTCACTGGCTGCCTGAAAGGTCTAATCCGGAATATATTTATACCATTTCAGCAGATCATTCTTTAACCAGAAAAATTAAACTCGTCGTTGAAGTTTATGGTTTTGCAGAACCTGATCACCATGCTAAAAATAAGGCCGATGCAGCCCTGTTATTTCTTGTAAATAATAATCTGCAATTAGACTTTATAGCCGGAACGGGCATTATGCATGCGTATTCAGACAGATTTGCAGAAATTGGATTATCATATCGAATTTAAGTAAATCATTATGGAAAATCACAGAATTTATATTGGTACTTCGGGCTGGGCTTATAAGCACTGGATGGGAACATTTTATCCTGAAGGAACAAAGGTCAAAGACAGATTTGCTTATTATCTTGAAAAATTCAGTACCGTCGAAATCAATAATACATTTTATGGTATGCCTTCAGAGGACACTTTCTTGAATTGGAAAAATAACACACCGGATAATTTTGTCTACGTCATCAAAGCCAATAAATATATTACGCACAACAAAAAACTGCACGATCCTGAGGTAACACTTCCTCCTTTTATGGATCTTGTACAATCATTAGGCAAAAAACTGGGACCCGTTTTATTTCAGCTTCCGCCAGTCATGAAATCAAACATAGCACTCTTAGAAAAATTTTTAAAGGCTTTACCGAAGAAGTATCGGTTTGTATTTGAGTTTAGAAATGCCGACTGGTATAAAGAAGAAGTTTTTGCTTTACTGGAAAAATACAATTGTGCATTTTGCATTTATGAATTAGCGGGGCACATGTCGCCGGTTAAAATCACGGCAGATTTTGTATACCTTCGATTGCACGGTCCGGGCAATAAATATCAGGGAAGTTATCCTGATGAAACTTTACAGCAATGGGCAGACCAGTGCTTAAAATGGGCAGAAACTAAAGAGGTCTTTGTGTACTTTGACAACGACGAAAAAGGCTACGCGGCTTTTAATGCCTTAAAACTACAGGAATTAACTTCTGGATAATTAATTGCCACATCAAAAATAAAAAAACTGTACTAACATTAGTACAGCTTTTCTACTTTTTTCAACACTTTTTTTATCGTTGAGGAGCAGTTGTAGTGAAATCTGTTCCCAGAGAATTAGTTCCATTTGTGTAGTTCTTGCCGCACCAAAGCCAGTAGTTCGCTTTGTTCCGGTATTTGTACTTATTAGTATCAATACTGGTGTCTATTATTTCCAGTGCTGTTTCTGTAATGCAGTGGTGTTACCCTAATTATCTGACAGATCAGCTTTTTTCGTGAGGAAATGCAGGCTCGGCAGTGACCAGAAGCAATGTGGCTTTCGATTTAAGCAAAGCTTTGACAATAATGTTTTTTTATCAATTTTTACATTTAAAAAAACAATTACATACTTATTTACTTATATAATTACTTACAAAATTTACAGACTAAACACCTGTAGATTATGTAAGCAATCCATGTTTTTTTGTAAGAAAATGACAACTCTCAAAAATACATTTGCTATAATATCAATCATTTAAACTCTATAACCCATTACAAACAAATTACTTTAATCACTATATACCATGATAAATAATTTAACAAATACCCAAAAAAAAACTATTACAAAAACAGATTTACTTGACAGTGGTGCGCCACAATATTATGATATGATTGTATTTTGCCACCTTAGATGGCAGTTTGTATACCAGCGACCACAGCATATCATAAGCAGGCTAGCATCTAATATGAAAGTTTTATTTATTGAGGAGCCAGTTCATCATCATCAGGATAATAATTCATGTGGAAATCTAATGGTTATAACCGAGAAATTACATGTTTTACAACCGTATGTAAAAGATATTGAATCCATAATAGCCATTCTTCCTGTTTACATAAAAAATAAAACTATTCCGGTTGGCTGGTTCTATTCGGCTTCATTTTCTCCTTTATTGGAACAAATCAATTTTGAAACTGTGGTTTATGATTGTATGGATGAACTTTCACTTTTTAAAGGTGCCCCGGTTCATCTTATCAATCAGGAAAAATACCTTATGGCGCATGCCGATATTGTTTTTACCGGCGGAAAATCATTATATGAATCTAAAAAACAGCTGCATTCAAATGTATACTGTTTTCCAAGCTCTGTTGATGAGGAACATTTTGCACAAGCCTTAAACGGGATTTCCCCCGCAGCCGATATTGCCAGTTTACCAAAACCAATTGTGGGCTATTATGGCGTAATTGATGAACGTATTGATTTGGATTTACTTCATAAGTGTGCCAAAAAACTGCCCGACGTTTCTTTTGTTATGATTGGTCCCCTGGCTAAAATTGAAGATGCTGATCTTCCCAAAGAAAACAATATTCATTATTTAGGAATGAAATCTTATAATGAACTTCCTCATTACTTAAAAGCTTTTGATATTGCCATGATGCCATTTGCCCTGAATGACGCTACAAAATACATAAGCCCTACCAAAACCCTGGAATACATGGCCGCGGGAAAACCAATTATTTCTACCAAAATTACAGATGTAGTACGCGATTACAGCCAAAGTGTAACCTTAATCGAAAACGATGGTGAATTTTGTGATGCTATACGAACTTTGCTTACAAAAAATCGTCTGGAGATGGAAATGGAGTACAACAAAATTCTGGAAAAAACGTCGTGGAATGCAACGGCAGATAAAATGGAATCAATCATTAAAAAATTTGCAAAATGAAACAAATAGACATTTTAATTATAGGTGCCGGAATCTCGGGCGCTGTAATTGCAGAACGCTATGCTTCGATTGGAAAAAAAGTTTTAATTATCGAGAAACGCAATCATATTGCAGGAAACTGTTATGATTACAGGGATGAAAACGGAATACTGGTTTCTAAATACGGAGCACATTTATTTCATACCAATGACGAAGAGGTTTGGAAATATGTCAACCAATTCTCTGACTGGTATGAGTGGGAACATAAGGTAATCGCCAGAGTAGATGGTAAAACAGTGCCAATTCCGGTAAATATCACTACTGTAAATGAGTTGTTTGGCATTCAGATTTCTAACGAAGAAGAAATGAAAACCTGGCTCGAAGAACATCGTTCGCCAATTGCCAAACCTTCAAACGGTGAAGAAGCCGTTTTGAGCCGTGTTGGACCATTCTTGTATGAAAAAATGTTTAAACATTATACGAAAAAACAATGGGATAAATATCCGGCTGAACTTGATGCTTCAGTTTTAGAGCGGATTCCGGTTAGGACCAATTTTGATGATCGTTATTTTTCAGATACTTATCAGGCATTGCCAAAAGGCGGTTATACACAATTATTCGAAAAAATGCTGGATCATCCAAACATCGAAGTTGTACTGGAAACGGATTATTTTAATGTAAAGGATCAGTATGAAAATTACGAAAAACTGTTTTATACAGGGCCTGTAGATCGCTTTTTTGAGTTTAAGCACAGTCTTCTGGAAAAACTCGAATACCGCTCTATCAACTTTGTAAGTGAAACCATCGACGCTGAATTTTTTCAGGAAAACTCCGTGGTAAATTATCCGGGAACCGAAGTGGATTTTACCAGAATTATCGAATACAAATACTTTGGAAACCAAAAATCAGATAAAACTACTATTGTAAAAGAATTCACTGTAGATGAGGGAGAACCTTACTATCCGGTTCCCAACCCGCGTAATCAGGAAATTTATGCGCGCTATAAAGAAGAAGCCGAAAAACTTGTGGATGTTCACTTTGTGGGAAGACTGGCCAATTACAAATATTTTAATATGGATCAGGCTTTTAAAAATGCAATTGATCTCTTTAATAAATTAGAAAAAGAAAGTAAACTTACTTATAAAACTGCTGTTTAGATGGAACCTTTCACTACTTTTTTTATGGGCGGTTACGAATGTGCAGATCATATTAACCGCTCTGGTCAAAGAATTAATCTTTTGAAAGAAACACAGCATGATATCCGTTTTTCTGATGATTATCAGGCTTTGGCTTCCATTGGTATTAAAACGGTGCGCGAAGGGATTTGTTGGAGTGTAGTGGAGCAATCTCCTGAAGTTTTTGACTTTTCTGAAGTTCATAATCGAATGCTTGCCGCAGAAAAATTCGGGATTCAGCAGATTTGGGATTTGATTCATTTTGGATATCCCGACGGAATTTACCCTACGCATCCTCATTTTTGCAGTCGTTTTGAAAAATTATGCGAGGCTTTTACCCTGTTTTATAAACAGCATTCAAAACAGCCTTTATTTGTTGTCCCTATAAACGAAATCAGCTTTTTGTCCTGGCATTCAGGAGATGTGAGAGGGACTGTTCCTTTTGCCGTAAACAGTGGCTGGGACATTAAATACCATTTGTGCAAGGCTGCAATTCTGGGCATAAAAAAAATAAAAAATATAGATCCTGAATCGCACATTATTTTGGTAGAACCTTTGGTCAGCATTCATCCTTCTGGTGCTGAAACCGTGAATGAAGCCATTGATTTAAACGAAAATCAGTTTCAGGCCATGGATATTATTGCCGGCAGAATGTGCCCGGAACTTGGCGGATCTGAGGAACTCCTCGAAATTTTGGGTTTTAATTATTACTGGAACTGCCAGTGGGAAGTAAACGGGCAGCCATTAGACTGGCCGGATTCAGGCCAAAAAAGAATTCCTTTTTCAGAATTACTGCAGCAGGCATACAAACGCTATGGCAAACCATTGTTTGTTTCAGAAACAGGACATTTTGGATCAGGTCGCGTTGAATGGCTAAATGAAATTTCATCTGAATGTTTATTAGCCCAAAAAAATGGCGTCGATTTAAAAGGGATCTGCATTTATCCCGTAACAGACCGGCCAGATTGGGATGATCTTACCAAATATTGCGAATGCGGCATCTGGGACCTGGACCAAAACAGCAACCGGATTCCACACCAGCCTTATATAGATGCTTTGCTCAAAGCACAGCTCAATTTTAAGAAAAAGAACTTTTTCAATCAAGTTGTTGATTTTTTTTAAATGATGTTTAATTAAAAAAATATAAAATGGAATTAACAAAAACAATAACCGGAATTACATTTAGTGCCTTTGATTTATTGCATGCAGGTCATGTAAAAATGCTTGAAGAAGCCAAAATGCATTGTGATTATCTGATTGCAGGGCTGCAGACTGACCCTACAATTGACCGGCCTGAAAAAAACAAACCCACACAGACTGTCGTAGAAAGATATATACAACTCAAAGCCTGCAAATTTGTAGATGAAATTATTCCGTATGCCACAGAGCAGGACCTTCAGGATATCCTTCAGTCATTTGCTATTGATGTTCGAATTATTGGAGAAGAATACAAAGACACCAATTTTACTGGACGTGACTATTGTGAAAAAATGGGTATACGGCTCATTTACAACAAACGCAGGCACCGTTTCTCCAGCAGCGGACTGCGAAAAGAAGTTTACGAACATGAATGTTTAAAACTAGTATAAGATGATACATCCCGATACAGAAGTACGCTTTATAAGCAAAGAAAAAGGATATGGCGTTGTGGCCACAAAACTAATTCCCAGAGGAACAATAACCTGGGTTCAGGACGAGCTGGATCAGGTTTTTAGCAGGGAGAAAACCGCTAATCTGAATCCCTATATAAAAAAATACCTGGACACTTACTCTTTCACCAATAAAAACGGCGAAATGGTTTTGTGCTGGGATAATGGCAAATTTGTCAATCATAGTTTTAGGCCAAGCTGTTTCAGTACACCGTACGATTTTGAAATTGCGATCAGAGATATCCATCCGGGGGAGGAACTGACAGATGATTACGGTTATCTGAATGTCGAAAAACCCTTTCATGTTATTGATGAAGGCACCGAAAGAAAAACCGTTTATCCGGATGACATTCTTACTTTTCACGAGCAATGGGATGCCCTGATTAAAGAAAATGCCCCCGAAGTACTAAAAGTCGAGCAACCTCTACAAAGGCTTATTGCTGAGAAAACCTGGGGTGAATTTGTCAATGCTGTTTATGATGCCCATTCAATGAAATCAATACTGGAGTGTCATTATCAGCGTAATGTTGCCGTAAAAAGTGCGTCTTAGTTTGTAGATTAATAATTTAACTAAAGTTTATTTTATGCCTTCAAATATTGTTATAAAATGCAGCAATACAATTGCTGCCAAAGGATGGAATATTGCTTTTGCCGAAAGCGCAAGCGCAGGAAGAATGGCTGCTGAATTTTCTATGACCGAAAAATCGGGAGCTATTTTGCGTGGCGGAATTGTTTGTTATGAAGTATTTGTAAAGGAGCAGATTTTAAATGTTCCCCACAGTATGATTGAAAAATGCACTCCGGAGTCTGCAGATGTAACCAAAATACTGGCGCAGCAAACCTTAAAAATATTCAATTCTAAAATAGCTGTAGGTATTACCGGACTCACCACTCCCGGTGGGAGTGAAACCAAGGAAAAACCAGTTGGTACAATGTTTTTTCATATCATAACGCCCCATGATAAAATAAGTCACCACGAAGTCTTTAAAGGCACGCCGGAAGAAATTGTTTTGCAGGCAATTGATAAGACAGCACAGCTAATAACAGAGAGTATTGCCGGTCTTTAAATAAAAAACTGTATCAAATGTTGGGGAACAGGTTTTTATTTCATAAATTTAGAAAAAATATAAGCTGCCCAAGGGCAGCTTATATTTTTTAAATGCTTTACAGCTTGTTATTAATTATTTGATTTCAGGGTTCCTGATTCGTCCTGTTGTAAATCTGTTGGAGATTCAGGTTCATCATTTTCATTTAATGATGATCTCAAAGTCTCCTGGTCGTTTTCATTCGGTTTTTCCTGCTCATCGGGGCTGAAATCGCCAGATCCGCTATATTGATTTCTTGCATTAAATCCCTGATCGGTATCCTTAAATTGCTCATTATTCGAATTTACTTTTTTTTGCTTTTCCATAATTATTCATTTAGGTTTCTATCTTCAGCATCATGACCTTCCAGTTTTACTAGTTTGTTATAAATTCCAAGCAGTAAAAAAGGAGCAGCCCATTGACCTACAAATAATGCATTGTGGCTTCTGCCCAAACATTTTAGGGTAAGTGATGTTCCCATTGCAGCCAATGAGGCATACAAAAATAAATCCGACGGCAGTTTTGAAGTTTGTTCCTCAATTGCTTTTGCCGTAGCGCCTTCTGTGTTTTGATTTTCTGATATCATAATAGATTATTTAAAATTAATATTTGGAAAATTAAGCACCTCAGGTAAGGTTATCTTACAGAATTTATTTCAAAACTTACAACATTATAAACATAAACCACATATAGTCAATAAATTAGTACTATTTATTATTTTTACTTTTCTTTTTATACTGTTTCATTCTATCATCAGCTCGGTCATCTACGCCACGTCCTTCAGGTATGGGCTGATAAAGGGAACCCTTAGTGTCGAGTGCTTCCGGTCCTGTTTCAATTTGATATTTATGTGATATATTTCCGGCTAGCCATTCAGAAAAACGCGGAAAGACATTGGCAAAAAAAGAAGATCCTTTCGCCTTCCATCCTACCGGAACTATTTTTGAAGGCCGAAGCGATTTTCTTAAAACTGCATTGACCACTTTAGCAGGTTCGTCCATAAGCGGCATTTTAGGTGCTACACCACTATAGTTTGCCACATGCCGCCACAAAGGTGTATCGACAGCCCAGGGTTCTATAGTAACTACTTTAATATCTTTATAATCATTAAGGCGCAATTCCTGATTTAATGCTAGACCCAGACTTCTCACTCCGGCTTTAGATGCCGAATAACTAACCTGATAAGCAAGTGGTATTTCGCTTTCTACCGATCCCATATTAATCAATACACCTTTGCGTTGTTTCATAAACTGCTGCACCGCTACCCGACTTCCATATATAAATCCTTTTAAGTTGACATCTATGACGCGGGCATGATCCTCAACCGGAACATCCCAGAACCGGCCAATAGCGGCGACTCCTGCCATATTTATCCATACATCAATTTTAGAGTGTTCTTTTACAGCGGCCTCAGCAACCCGCTGCAGGTCTTCTGGTTTACTTATATCCATTGTTACCACTATTGCAGTGCCTCCAGATAATCGAATAGTATCTGCAATTTCCTCAAGAAGATCCGTTCTTCTTGCAGCCAAAACCACATTTGCTTTGTACTTTCCTAATTCCTGTGCCACTCCCCGCCCCAAACCACTTGATGCTCCAACAATGACATATGTTTTGCCGCAAATCTTTTTTTGTCCCGCAGAACCCAATTTCCATGTTGTACAGCTTGCTAATGAACAAATACAAAAAAGTGTCAACAGATGCTTTATGTGCCTGAATAGTATTGTTTTCATCGTTTCGATTAAATTATAATATCTTTTAAAGTTTTAATCTTTTTTTGAAATTCTCTTATACTATTTTATGCCATCCTTATATAATTTATGTTATAGTACAGTTCGCGTTTTCATTTATTTAACGGTAATTGTAGATGTAAATTCAATAACAAATTGAAGTTTTTTTATAAAAAGAACATGATCTATTACATTAATTTTAAACGCTAATCCTTTAATAACTAAACAAATGGAAAATTTAAAAAACTTCAACAACAAACAAAAATATCATTTTTAAAAGTCAGCATACCCACACATCTAATAAAAGACTCACGCGAAAATGCAAATACCGCTCACTGGGATGATCAACGTGATGATACCGGCACGGATCCTAACGGCTATAACGCTGGTAAATTTGAGCGAGCCGGTAACGATAACTCCGGCGGCGCAGGAAGCAGTGGAAGCGCGGCAACAAATAGTTAATTCTTACAAAATGTACTTACTATAATTTAATAATCATGAGCGACGATTTAAACAAAAAAGGAATGCAGGACAGATCAAAAATCAATATGAATGAACCACATGAGGTCACATACTGGACTGATAAATTTGGAGTTACCAAAGAGGAACTTCAAAAAGCAATTGAAAGAACAGGTACCAATTCTGTTTCAGCAATTGAAAAGACACTGGGTATACAATAACGTAAAAGATAAATGTTATGCCCCTGGTATAACGGGGATTATCCTCCATCTTATACGAATCAGCCCGTACAACTCCGGGGCAAGGCCGTAGAAATTGCCAACGCACTACTAAAGGAAGGTACGGAAGAAGGTATTGCAATTGCAACGGGACTCAAGCGTGCACGTGAATTTTTCAAAAATAAAAAGAAATAAGACCATAATCTCTATAAACGCAGAGAGGATATCTTTTTGATATAAAATGATAAAAGAAGATGAAAACAAATAATAAAACAAAGAGAACTATTTCAAAAAAAACAGATGTATTGTTAAAAAAGGGCGTTTTGGCTAAAATTCCTTCTGGTATAAAGCCGATGCTTGCTACATTGGTCAATGCCCCATTTGATGATCCTGATTGGATCTATGAAGTAAAGTGGGATGGCTATCGGGCAGTTTCTTATATAAACAAGGGTTCTGTTTCTATTGCATCGCGAAATAATAAATCTTTTTCAGAAAAATATTATCCTATTACAGCTGCCATGGAACAGTGGCCAATTAATGCGGTTCTTGACGGTGAAATTGTTGTTATTGGCAAAGATGGCAAAGCCAATTTCAGTGCCCTGCAAAACTGGAGAAGTGAAGCCGACGGCAATCTGATTTATTATGTTTTTGACCTTCTTTGGTATAATGGAATCGATATTATGTCACTTACTCTTGTTGAAAGACAAGCCGTTCTAAAAGAAATCCTTCCTGCAAGTGATGATCGTATTCGGCTGAGCATGTCTTTTACCGGCAATGGACTTGACTTTTTTGCCGCTGCAAAAAAAATGGGTCTTGAAGGAATAATGGCTAAAAGAGCCAATTCTGTTTATAGTCCGGACAGTCGTAATAAGGAATGGCTAAAAGTCAAGGCAAACCTGCGGCAGGAAGTAGTAATTGGTGGTTTTACAAAAAATGACGGCTCGTCTAAAGAGTTCAGTTCTTTATTACTTGGCGTTTTTGAGAATGGTACATTTCAGTATGTTGGCAAAGTGGGTACTGGCTTTAGTGATAAACTTCAAAAGGAAATGATGCTTCAATTTGCACCATTAATTACAAAAAAAAATCCTTTTGCTGATGAACCTGATATCAATAAACCTTCAAGATTCCGTCCTAATCCGCCAAATGCAGTAGCAACATGGCTAAAACCTGAATTGGTTTGTGAAGTTAGTTTTGCCGAAGTGACCAGCGATGGTGTTTTTCGACATCCATCCTTTGAGGGAATGCGATCAGACAAAAAAGCTATTGAAGTGGTGCGTGAAACTGCGGCACCAACTACAGCAATTATAGCAGATCTTCAGAAAAATACAGGAGATAAACCTAACCTGGTTGCTGCCCCCAAAAATACAGGAAGAAAAACCCTGCTGAATCCTACCGAAGAATCTCAGGTAAAAAAGATAAAAGGACACAGCTTAAAGTTCAATAATTTAAGCAAACTATATTGGCCGGAAGACGGTTATACCAAACGTGATATGTTCAACTATTACTATCAGGTTGCTGAATATATTTTACCTTATCTTAAAGATCGTCCCTTATCTCTTAATCGTTTTCCGGGTGGCATACACGGTCCGGGTTTTTATCAGAAAGATGTAAAGGGAAAAGCTCCCGATTGGGCAAAGACATTTCCTTATACCACAAGTGATGGCGAGGATAAGGAATTTCTTGTTGGCGGGGATGAAGCTACTCTTTTGTATATGGCCTCACTGGGCTGCATCGAAATGAATCCGTGGTTCAGCCGGATTCAGCATCCCGATAATCCTGATTATTGTGTGATTGACCTTGACCCTGATAAAAACACCTTTGATCAGGTCATAGAAGCTGCGCAGGAAGTAAAAAAAGTACTGGATGCTATTGAGATTCCCGGTTTTGTTAAAACATCAGGATCTACAGGAATTCATATCTATATACCCCTTGGTGGAAAATACTCGTATGACCAGTCGCAGATGTTCGCAAAACTTATTGTATCAATTGTTCATGAACAGCTGCCTGAATATACTTCCATGGAACGACAGATCAAAAACAGGGAAGGAAAAATGTACCTGGATTTTCTTCAAAATCGTCCCGGTGCAACAATTGCAAGTCCTTATTCACTTCGACCAAAGCCAGGCGCGACGGTATCAATGCCGCTGCATTGGGATGAAGTCAAAAAAGGGCTTACTATGAAAGATTTTACCATCCGGAATTCAATTGAGCGTATTAAAAGTGAAGGTGACCTTTTTAAAGGTACCCTGCAAAAAGGCATTGATATAGCCCAAGCACTTACAAAGGCTCAAAGCATCTTTTTGAAATAGAAACCCACAATTCTTGTGCGATTGTGAAATCAAATACCAATTCAAAAAAACATTTCATACTATAATAATTTCAAAAAATGGACGATATAATAAAACAATTTGAAATAGGTTTAAGAGCTCACCTCGAGAGTACGTATACTATTATTAATGACCAGGATGAACTCAAAAAAATAGATGACATAGAAAAAACCGTCAATGATTTTGTAGATAGCTATTTACTGGAAACAAACTTAATAGCAGCAGATGTGGCAGCATCTACACAGCGGGTTGTTGATCATTTTATACATCAAAAAATGCTATAAAACATCTACCTTATATGGAAATTATATAACAATTCTATGTAATTATATAAAATAAAGGTTTAAAAGCGCTTTATTTTCGTTTAAATCACATGAATTTGTAAAATAATCCTTATGTATAAAGCTAATGTAACTATAATTTTATTTGTTTTCTTCGTCTCCCTTATAAGTGCTAATTGTGGACATTGTGATGATGAAGATTACACAAAAGAAAAAAAGGAAAATTTAAATGTAAAGAAAGCCGATACCCTCACTTTTAAAAATAGCGCTTAATTATCAGCTATACTATTTTATTATGCACCATGTAAATCATACGTTTTTATGGAACAGCAAAAGGTTTTATATAGATTCTTTAACACTGCGAGTTGATACCTGTTTCTTTTACTGGCACTATTGAACTCTGAATGTAGCATAATCAACTACATGCGAGAGACTATTTTTTCTACATTTTTTATGCACTTTCTAATACTAATTGTTAAGATAGTGTATTTCATTCATTAAAACCCATACTAATGAATACAGCTAAAACTATATTGCAAAGAGCAATATCAGATTTTCCTATAGTTGCCATAGGTGCAGCAGCAGGCAGTCTTGATGTCCTTATAAAAATAATTTCTGCGATACCTGATGATTCGTCGATGGCTTATATTATTCAGCAAACATCGTGTAATGATTCTACTAACCTGGCAGAGGTACTCTCGAAGTATACCAGCCTTCCTGTTCATGAAATTGTAAGTGATATTAATCTGAGTAAAAATCAAATTTATGTTATGCCGGAAAATAACAATCTGGTTTTGCAGGATGGTACCTTAAAATTATACTTAAGAAACCGCAGCGACAAGACCAATAAAACTATTGATACTTTTTTTGAATCACTAGCCGAAGTTTATAAAAGTTGGGTCATTGGAATCCTTCTTTCGGGCAATTCTTTTGACGGAACTACAGGCTTTAAAAGAGTTAGGGAATTAGGTGGTGCCACTATTGTACAGGATCCCGAAACCGCGATCTATAAAGGAATACCTCAAAATGTCATTGATGCCGGGGTTGCGGATTATATTGAAATACCGGAAAACATTATCAGTAAGGCCATACAAATCGCTACAATTTATAGTATTAGCCACTCCCATAGTGATAAAGATCTCACAGAAGAAGATCAGGAAGAATTACTATTTAAGATTCTAAATCTTATTTTTTTAAAAACAGGGAATGACTTTCGCCATTACAAACAACCCACAATCAGAAGACGTATTGCGCATCGAATGGTAATTTGCTCAAAAACGTCTCTTGAAGATTATTATAATTATTTAAGAAATGATAAAAGAGAAGTCGAATATCTTTTCAATGATTTATTAATTCCAATATCCTATTTTTTCAGGGACAAAGATGTTTTTAATTCCTTGCCCAGACATGTCTTTTCCCACTTAATTCAAAATAATATAAATGATACAATACGTATTTGGTCAGCGGGATGTTCAAGTGGCCAGGAAGCCTATTCATTGGCCATTTGCATTTATGAATATTTATCGGAAAAGAAACTACCCAAAATAAAAGTTCAAATTTTTGCTTCTGATATATCTGAAAAAAGCATTACAAAAGCCAGAACTGCTACTTATTCGGCTCAGGAAGTGCAACAAATTCCCGACGCATTACTACAGCGCTACTTTGTAAAAAGAGAAGGGCAATATCATGTTTGCAAAGTCATTAGGGATATGTGCATCTTTGCAGTCCACAATCTGATCAAGGATCCGCCATTTGCTAAAATTGATATGGTTTGCTGCCGCAATGTCCTGGTTTATTTTGATGCATTGATGCAAAATAAAATTCTGAACAGTTTCCATTATGCACTTAATGAAAACGGATTTCTATTATTGGGCAGGTCTGAAACGGCCATAAATGGACATCATTTATTTGAGATTAAAGAAAAAGAGGAAAAAATTTACACACCTCAGGATATTCCGGCAAAGAAAGGAAAATCATCAAAAAATGCAGGCAATATCACAATCGATACAATAAAATCAGCTTCTCAATGTAAAGTTGGTTCTAACGAGGACGCTATTAAAATAGCAACTGATCTCTTATCAGCAAGGTACATGCCATGTAATGTCATTATAAATAAAAATCTGGAAATAATTCATTTTCAAGGCAATACTAGTCTTTTTTTATTTCTCGCAACAGGTAAGCCGAATTTTAATATTTTGAAAATGGTACATGAAGGCATCAGCTTTGAACTGCATAATGCCATCATAAAAGTAAAAAAAGATAAAAAAGGAGTTCAAAAACAAAATATTAAAATAAATGAATTTCCACATCCGTCCCTTGTTTCTTTTGATATACAGCCTCTTAATGATCAAACCGATTATTTGCTCATTATCTTTAATAAAAAAGCAATCAATGACCAAGAAATTGAATTAAATCAAGAGGATTTCTCCCTCAATAGAATCAAAGTACTTGAAAGTGAATTACAACAGGTACGGGCAGATATAAAATCAGTAACGGAAAACCAGCAATTGGCCTTAGAAGAGCTTCAAACCACCAATGAGGAATTATTGAGCAGCAGCGAAGAGCTTCAGGCAATGAATGAAGAACTGGAAGCTTTAACAAAGGAACTGCAGTCTAAAAATGCAGAATTAACTATTTTCAATGACGAACTTCTCGACCGCCAGCTGCAACTTATAACAATGGGAAATTATGCTGAATCTATTATAAATACTATTAGTGAACCGCTATTGATTATGGATGAAAATTTTATAATTAAAAGCGCAAATCCTGCATTTTACGATTATTTTAAAACCAGTGAGGATCAAACAGAAGGTTTTGACTTTTTTGCTATAGGCGACTGTCAATGGGACGTTGCTGACTTAAAAGAGCAAGTTCTCAATATGCAGCATAATCAACAAAGCATTAAAAAGTTCAGGGTTGAAGCAGTTTGTAAGGATATTGGAAAAAAAATCTTTAATATTAATGCCTGTCAAATTCTGGAAAGCAAACCTTCAGGCCTGATACTTCTTGCAATGGAAGATATTACGGAAATAGCTACAGCCAATGATCTATTAGAATATAAAAATCTGGAACTGCAAAAATACAATACAATACTGCAAACTTTTGCTTCTGCGGCAAGCGATAATTTGCAGGATCCGCTTGATAAAATCCGCATGTTCGGCACCCGGCTTTTTGAGAGCGAAAAAAATTTAAGCGAAGCGGGCAAACACAATCTGGAACGAATATTATTTACCGTGGATAATATAAGACAGCTTATAGCAGATTTAATCCAATACTCAAAGATCAGCTCTTTAGAAAAAAAATACAAAAAAACAGATTTGAACCTGATAGTTAAAAAGAACATTAATGAACTCAAGAAAAATAAAAAGCAAAAAAAGGCTGTAATTACAGCCTCTCCATTGCCTAACTTACTTGCTATACCTTATCAAATAGAGCAAATGTTTAATCAGATAATTGATAATGCAATAAAATATAGCAGGGAAGATATTATTCCTGAAATAAAAATCCAAACCAAGTCGCCTTCTGTTCAGGAAATTGGTGAACTGGGTGGGAATACGGACATCGAGTTTGTAAAGATTTGTATCAGTGATAACGGAATTGGTTTTGACCAACAATACGAAAGCCAAATTTTTGATCCTTTCTACAGGCTCCATAACAACAATCAATACAGTGGCAGCGGCCTGGGATTAACTTTAGTAAAGAAAATTGTCGATGATCACAAAGGATTTATAAAGGCATCCAGTAAAATAAATATGGGCACCATGATAAATATTTATATGCCCATACATCATTTGAGTTGAAATAAATATCAGCTGAAAAAACTTAATGAGATTCTTCTTTGAACCTTAATAAATGCCTGTTTATTTGTTCAACCCTGATATAAGCCGAGAAAAAATTATGAGGATGTTTTTCTACGGCTGGTATTATGGAGATTATCCTGCCTTTATCAAGGATATATTTAGCCGCCTGAGCATAAATCCGGGATTCTAAATCTTCACTAATAACAAAAGTAGAATCAAAGGGGTTGGCTATTGTAACGGTACAGATATTATTAATCTGAAAAAACTCACAATGTAAATCAATAATGAAGTCTTCGCAATCCAATAAGATTATGTATTTTTCCATTTCAACATAATTTTAAACCAAATTTAAAATTAAACATACAAAATGTTTAACGAATTGCAAAAAAAATTAAACAAAAAAAATCAGGTTCTTTAAGTAATTACTTTTTTTCTCCGCGAAAAAAATAATCTATTTTATCTATTATCCGATGATAAAATAGCAATCATCAAAGCTTCAATAGCATCATCAATAGTAATAGCTAACTTGTGGTCACTATTTTCTATCTTTTGAATCATGTCGAGAAGAATAGCTTGTACGCATTTACCATATATCTCACCTTTTGTTTGCGAAAGTTCAAAAGTCCCAGATAACATTTCATCGATATCATATGCTATACCTCCACAGTATGTCAGCTCTTTAGTATCAATAATCGAAGGATCAGAGGCGCCCCATCCCTCCGGTCTTGAATTATCTTTGATATTGTCAAGTACCTGAGTCTTAGTAATGCTCCAGCCGGGGATATCTTTTAATTTATCCTTTATTGATTGGTTTGCCATTGCTGTTATTTTTCCTTTCATTGGCATCCAGCCTTCGATTTCTACCCTGGCCAGATCATAGGCCAAGCTAATAGTCGTTTGTTCAAAAAAACCCGGCCCGGAAAAAGCATGGTAATAATTGGCGATCAGTCCTTCATTGTACAGTACCATCGCTGAGACACGATCTCTTTGTAACTCATTACGACGAGTAGAAGCTCCAAATACTTCACTATATTTCTGACCGCTAAGTGCATTAACAATATCAAAAAAATGAACCCCGTGCTCTATTAGAATACCACCGGACATTTCCTCTTTCCAAAACCAGTGATCAAAAGGCAAAGCTTCATCCTGCGCATAATTATTTACAACCACATGTCTAAGCTTACCCAGCAGGCCGCTTTGTCCTAATTGAATAAAATTTTGGATAATGGGATTATAGCGTATCATATGATCCACTGTAATGATCATTCCGGTTTCCTTTTGCGTTTTTAATATTAGTCGGGCATCTTCTTCGCTTAGTGCTGCCGGCTTTTCCAACAATACATGTTTGCCGGCTTTCATGGCCGCACAAGCCATTTCAGCATGCAGGCTGGGAGGGGTCACGATACTTACAATATCTATCTCCGGATCGTTGATCAGGTCATGCCAATTGTGATACATTTTAAAAATCTCAATATTATATTGAGAGTGCTTCCCAGAATCGGCAATAGCCAAAACTTCTACATTTTCAAGTTTACTCCACCAATGGTGAAGAAACTTACCAAATCCTCCATAGCCAATTATTCCTATTTTATATTTTTTCATCTTCTTTTATTTACAGTTTATTTACGAACATGATGTACAATAATTTTATCCATTTACACTTACAGAGTTTTTCCCCTATAATAATGAGATGCTAAAAATTTATTTTCATCAATAGCTGCATCAAAATTTATAGTATTATAAGCTGCCTCAGATAATACAGTATCTGTCTGTTTTTCCTCAATAAGTATTTTACGGAGTATATCAACAATAGTATTTTTACCCAATACCTTACCGAATTCAATAAGTGTTGTAATGGCCGCAATGCAATAGTGTTCAATTTTTTGAGCATTGGCAATAATAGCCGCATCTCTCACAGGGCCCTGTTGGGTGTATTCCAAGGTGCTTTTACTTTTATTTATAAGGGCCTGAATGACAACACATTTTTTACCCTTGCCTTTTACATCAGTAAGTTCTAAAGCCTTTTGAAGTCTTATGATCTGCTTACTTGTAACAGCAGCATGATCATTCATGATAAAAATTAAATTTGGAGAAGATACATTATTGATCAGTTTGGGAATGGTCTTACTCCATAATCTCTTAGACCAAATCATTTCTCTTAATTGGTTCATAAATAAATTATGCAAACTGGAATCCCTCGATAATGGACTTGTGGCTCCCAAATCTCTTGTGATAGTGACTTTCATAAATTTTCTTATTATGATATTTCTCAAACTTAAAACGAATAATACATTGATTTTTACATATTTAAGCATAAATATTATATTTTAACAACCTTGTTAATTTAAAAAACAATCCCCATTTCTAAAAAACATTTTTTAATCATAACATGGAAATTATATAATAAAAACCAAAAATTATATAAAATGACCTGCAGTGCTCATTATATTTTTGAAAACACCAAATAGAAAGAAAAAAATTACAATAAAATCTAATAACATTAAATTTCATCGATTAAATACTTATTTCATCGCTAAATAACACTTTAAAACTTCGCAGTGACTGACTGTTGTTAATTAAAATTAAGTAAGCTTACAAAATAGATCAATATTACCACAGACCCCATAAACAAATTTTTAACCTGCTAAAATGTTATCTTATGAAGTATAAAAATATTTTACAAATTGATGATGATTGTGATGACTGCGAATTTTTTGAGCAAGCCTTAAAAGCTGTCTCGCATGCGCATTATACTGCAGTGACTAATCCTCTGGAGGCATTAAGGCTATTAATCAATAAAGAGATAAAGCCCGATCTTATTTTTATGGACGTCAATATGCCTCTCATGTCGGGTCCTGAATTATTGACAGAAATTAAAAAAAGGGAAGTCACAAAGAATATTCCGGTAATTTTATTGTCGACATCTGCTATCATCTCCAAAAATCATGGCAAGGTATCGGGAGCTAAAGATTACCTTATTAAACCCAATACCTTTAATGAGCTTAAAAATTTGATAAGAAATACACTCATTTAATTGTAGAGGAGTCTATTTTTTCTTAAACCGTAATTCAAAAAAGAAATTTGAACCCCTATTCATTAAAACACAAAAATCATGAGATTAATCACGACAAAAACACATGCATATCTTGACTATATTGTGGGAATCTTTCTGTTAGTTGCGCCTTTTATTTTAAAATTGGATCCTAAAATGCCTGAAGGTATCCTGTTTTTTATACTGGGTGCCGGATTGCTTTTTTACAGCATAATAACCAATTATGAATTAGGCCTTTTTAAAATCATCCCCATGAAGACCCATCTCTTACTAGATATAGCTTCAGGAATTTTTCTTGCTGCCTCTCCATGGATATTTGGTTTTTCAGATCGGGTTTACCTCCCTCATTTGATACTGGGTTTATTTGAGATCAGCGCCGGTTTACTGACAAGTACAAAATCAAATACAACTCTTTAAAGAAACGCACAGATAAAAAAATAAGCTGCGTCAAAAAAATGCACTTTGATAAAATCAATTTAAAAGAAATAATGTTTCGCACAGATTTAAAACATGTCGATATCATAACAAATTCGATTGTTGATATAAAATTAATTTCTAAGCAAAATTTAATTTTAGCCTAACAGAACCCCTAAAATCATTCATCATGAAAAATTCAAACAATAAATCTTACGACCAGCTTAAAAAATGTCCCTATCATGTTTCAGTATATGGAGAGAAGAGCTGTGAACTAATATACACTACCAAGTATAAGGGCGATTGGGGAGACTGGGATGAAGCTCCAAACAAAAGCAGTAAAAGCAAACCAAAAGAAAACGGTACTAAAAATTCAAAAGCTTAATATACTTTCCGGTTTACTGAATTTTTATTTTTAGACGAGAGCCCGACTTTATGGAATAATAAAATTGCGCTAACGCATAGAAACTGACATTTTCCCTAATTCGCATTTTAAAACATACCCAAAGATTATATCTATTTTTTATTACAAATGAGAAAGTTTATATTGTTTATTTATTGCATAACTATTCCTGTGCTTAGCTATTCACAAGTACAAAAATATACACCAAAGGTAAAATTTGCTATTGAAACTTATGCATTTCTTAAAGGCCAAAGCACTGCTCTTGAAATGGTATCCTTACAATTCCCAAAACTAAGACCTGATTTGACTGCCATAGCAAAAAAGACCGTTTTATTTGAACGGGCACAACGCAATATAGAAGATTTTTTAAAAGATGAACTCAGTGATGCTGATTTTAATATTATCGAAAACCGTATTAACTTTCTTTTAAAAGAACAATTCAGAAACCCCATTGAAAAGGAAAAGTATGCACAGGATTTTCTTGACAAAGTCAAAGAAAGAGCACTCTTTCTTGGGGATACATTGGTAGCAAAAGGAATTATCTCATTTGCCTACCAGGATGCCCCGCATCAGGAAATTACAGATGGCCACGTAGCGACTTATACAACAAAAGGAAATCCAAAGGCAGAGCAGGAAACCCTAAAGATTCCCGTACCCAAAAGCTGGCTGGCAGAAGAAGCAGAAATGCCCGAAACGGTTCAGCAGTTTACAAGTCATTTTGGAAATGGTAACGAGAAAATACTCCTTGTCATTTATGATCTTCCTGAGGAAAACTTTGTTTTGAACGCAAAGTCTATCACAGAGATGATTCCGCCCCAAACTAAACTTATCCGGACAGAAACATTAAAAATTGACGAAAAGCCGGCAATTATGGTAGAAGTTGAAGAAACCGTGAATCAGGACAAAACAAAAATAAGAATGCTGCAATTTATGTTTACTCAAAAACAAAAACTGTATTGCCTGCAAGGAAGTATAGGACCTTTTGATATAAAGAAAAATCTACAACCTGAGATAAAAAAATACGAACCATTATTCCGTCTTATTGCTGCGGGGACACAAATAGATTAAGCGTCAAAATTCTAAATATTTATATATCAATTTGCTTAAAATTTATCTTTAGGAAATATTCTATCTCCATTTTAGAGACAATCAAAAAAGTAAATAAAATCCCGTTTATAGCAATAAAAAAAAATCGGAATAAAATTAATTTTATTCCGATTTTTTTTTCTAATACTTTTTAGAATCTTAATTGTTGCGCAGTGCATGCATTAATTCTTTTTTACTCATCTTGGATCTTCCTTTAATGTCTGCTTTTTTTGCTTCGGCATAGAGATCTTGTTTACTTCTTTCCTTATAATCAGAGCTTTATCCGCCTCTTTTTTCAGCTCCCTGACTATTTGATATTCGCGCAGATTTTTGTTTGCTGTAGCCTTTATCGCGCAATGCTTCATATTGGTCCTTATCTTTTATTTGGGGACCCGGACTTTTACCTGGCATACTATTTAAATTTTAAAGTTAAAAATTGCTTTGTAATCTTAGAGATCAGATTTGTCCTTTTGATCAAAATCTTCATCTGAATCGCTTTGTTCAGCATTACTTTCATCTCTTTTATGTCGAATATCATAATCTTCTTCGGTATCAGCACCGCTATTTTCATGTTGGTTATTCGCCGGATCTTTATTCTCCATAGTTTCGGAATTTATCTGATCTTCTTTTCTGGTAGAATTACGATTTTCAAAACCGTAACTTTCATCTGTTGTCATGATTTTAATTTTTTATAATTATTATTTTTTGAAAAGTGTTTTTTTGATTTCAATTGTCGATTTCTCGTTGGTTCTGGATGAAGTGGGTTTTGATTCCGTTTTTTTAGCTGATGCCCTTGCACTCAGCGAAACATTATTATTGTGATTTACTACATTCATAATATTTTTATTTGATGATAATTATCAAATTTACCCTAACCAAAAGCAATAAACTTATACTATTTTACAGCAATAATTATATTATTATCAGCAGGTTACACAAACAGATCAAAACATTTTTGGATTGGTCAATACAACTGGTAAAATTATGCGCTTTGATTATCATTGGTACTATCAGATAATTTTATCACCAGATTCTTTAGGCGTAGTATATGTTCGCCAATATCATCAATTCGTTTATTGAGAGAAAAAATAGTTGAATCATCGTTGTTTCTATTTTTTCGTGATGCCAGTAATTGGAGCATATTTCGCTTTTCTTCCAACATTCTGATAGAAACCCAAATAGATTCTTCAATCTTTAAATCCTGAATATCCTGCAATAATTTTTCTGTATAGACATGCCCTGTATAACATCGGTATCTATCTGCGGGATCATTTTTTACTTTCCATAATCCACCGCCACAATCCGGACATACAAAATCACTTTGCACGGCAATTTTTTTAAGTTGATTTATATCGCTCATCATTTTTTCGGTTATATCAGCTTCTAGTTTCAATTCGTCAGGAATAGCTATCTGTGGAGGAAGAGGCTGGCGCAAAAGGTCTTGTATGATATTTGGAATTTGCTCCAGATCTGCTACATGGTCTACTTCTATTTTACGCAAAACATTAAATGGCATGTCCGGATATTCAGCCTCAGATGGACTTTGTACCATGCAGCGTCCGCCACAGCTTTTTATGGCGTACATTCCAGATGTTCCATCGGCGAGCATACCGGTAAGAATAACTCCAATCACCTTGTTTCCAAAATGAACGGCAGCGGAACGAAAAAGAACATCAATGGAAGGACGATGTTTATTCTCTTCCGGCCCCTGATTAAGACGCATCATTCCGTCGCTTATTAATAAATGATTTTCGGGAGGGGCCAGATAAATTTTGCCTGCTTCTATTTTCATTTTATCCACAGCAACAACACATTTTATCGGGGTACTTCTTTGAAATATCTCAACAATATTATCAGCGCTGGATTTTCTTGACACATGAAGTACGATCATTACAGCAGCATCGATTGCTTGGGGCAACCCTTCAATTACTTTTGCAATTGCCCTGATGCCTCCTGCAGACGCACCTATGACAATTAGGTTTTTTACTTGATTCATAATTATTTCTTCAATTCAAAAATTTACATTTGATAACCTTCTATTGTTTAATAAAATCCTAAATAAGATAGAGTCTGGTTTAGAATTTTATTTTTAAACAAAAAATTATCGCCAGGGATCCAGTACAACCTTGACACAATTATCTTCCCTCTTTTTAAAAATATCATACGCATGTGAAATTTCAGACAAGGGCAGTCTGTGTGAAATAATATCATCAAGCTTTACTTTCCCCTGAATTACGTATTCTAAAAGTTTGTCGATATGTTTGTGCGCAGGTGCCTGCCCTCCTTTTAGAATTATCCCTTTATCAAAAAACTGACCCAAAGGAAAATTATCATAATTAACCGGATAAACACCCAATACCGAAACAATTCCGCTTCGTCTCACAGCACTCATACAGGCTTCTAATACTTTTATTGATCCTTTTTCAAAATTTACGGTTGCCTTTACACGATCCGCAAAACTTCGATCAGGTTCAAAGCCTACCGCATCGATGCAAACATCTGCTCCCCGACCTTGCGTAAGAGCTCTGATTTGTTCTACAACATCTTTTGCTCCATCTTCCCAAAGTATGGTTGTAGCTCCTGTTGTTGTTTTGGCTTTGTCTAATCGATATTGCAAAGTGTCTACAATTATAACCTGATCAGCACCACGAAGCCAGGCACTTTTAGCAGCCATTAAACCAACGGGACCTGAACCAAAAATTGCAACGGTTTCACCGCCTTTTACTTCTCCCCAATCGACACCTGTATATCCGGTTGGAAAAATATCAGTCAGGAAAAGAACCTGCTCATCTGATAAATTTTCGGGAACTACTCTTGGTCCGTAATTAGCATAGGGTACCCGGACATATTGCGCCTGCCCTCCGTCATATCCTCCATAAAGATCTGTGTAGCCAAAAAGCGCCCCGCCTTTTTCGGTGAGTATTCCGCCTTCAGGTCCGTAATGTTCGGGATTACTATGTTCGCAATTTCCCGGGACATCATGATTGCAGAAAAAACAATTTCCGCAAGCAATAGGAAAAGGGACTACGACACGATCACCTCTTTTCAGGTGTGTTACCGCTGATCCTGTTTCCTCGACAATGCCCATAAACTCATGCCCAAGAACCATAGGCCTGGGCTGAGGTAATCCGCCTGAATAAATATGGAGGTCAGATCCACAAATGGCTGTGGAAGTAACTTTTAAAATTATATCATCTTTCTCTTTCAATTTAGGATCATCTACTGTATCATATTGTACAGATCCAGGTCCATGGATAACTGCTGCTTTCATATATTAGATTTTTCAATTAACAAAAACCTAATTAATTACAATTAAAGGACTTATACTTATATTATTTACTATAAATCTTACATATAAAACACAACTGGCAATCCTATAAATTTCAAAATTAAAATTGTAAATATACCATCATATAACTTTATAGTTTTGACAGATAGTGCTTTAGAAAGTTATACCAATAATCTGTTTCGCTAAACATCTTAAAAAATTAGATCATGAATAAATCAAACAATACTGCAAACAGCGCCAGTATTACTTCTGGCGAGAATGTTTCATTTTGGATAGATACCACCTCAATTATTTCATACAATATACCCGATCAGGATATACAAACTGAAGTACTTATCATAGGCGGCGGAATTGCCGGTCTTACAACAGCCTATAAATTACTTAAAGCTGGTAAAAAAGTGGTGCTTGTAGAAGATGGTTTTATTGGCAGCGGTGAAAGCGGACGCACAACAGCACATTTAACCTGCGCTCTTGACGATCGTTATTATTATCTTGAAAATAAATTTGGAGAAGAAGCTGCAAAATTAGCCGCCGAAAGTCATGCCGCAGCAATTGACGAAATTGAGAAAATAGTAACGGATTTAAATATTGATTGTGCTTTTAAAAGAGTTAACGGATATCTATTCCTTCACGAAAGTGATAAAGAAGAAAACCTCGACAAAGAACTTCAGGCTACGCAAAAAGCAGGAATACGAACTACAATTTTAAAAGGAATTCCTGCATTGGCCAATGCCGAAAAGCAACGATGTCTGGCTTTCAGTAATCAGGCTCAATTTCATATTCTTCATTATTTAAAAGGACTTGCGAAAGCCGTTGATTCGCTTGGTGGAATTATTTATACAGAAGCCCATGCAGAAAATATTACCAAAAAAGGCGCAAAAGTAAACGGTTATACTTTTTCTGCAGAGCATATCGTTGTGGCAACAAATACTCCAATAAATGATGTGGTTACAATGCATACTAAACAGCATGCGTACAGAACTTATGTCATTGCAGGCAAAATTCCTAAAGGACAGCTTCCCTACTCGCTTTGGTGGGATACCGGCGATCAGGAATCTAAATGGGTATCCCAGCCCTACCATTATGTACGTGTAGAAAATTACAACGAAAAATACGATTTGCTTATTTCCGGTGGCGAAGATCACAAAACCGGTCAGGCCGATGAAGAAGGAATTCCGGAAACATCACGTTATGATCGACTGGAAGCCTGGACCCGAAATTATTTCCCGATGTTAGAAAATGATCTCACCTACCGTTGGTCTGGTCAGGTGATAGAACCTGTAGATTCTTTGGGTTTTATGGGAAAAAATCCCGGCGATGATACAATTTATATCATTACAGGAGATTCAGGTAATGGTATGACGCATAGCACAATTGGTGCCATGATTATCTGTGATAGTATAATGGGCAACAAAAATAAATGGGAGGATTTATATAATCCTTCAAGAATATCCTTGAATACGGCAAAAGATTTTGTTAAGGAAGCGACTAATATGGCGTCTCAATATCTGGATTGGATTAGCGGATCTGACTTAAAAAATACATCCGATTTACCACCGGGAGAAGGCTCTATACTTTCGTCCGGGTTAAAAAAAATTGCCGTTTATCGCGATTACGATAATTCGCTAAAGGCTTTCTCTGCCGTTTGTCCGCATTTGGGCTGTATTGTACAATGGAATGGTGACGAAAAATCATTTGATTGTCCGTGCCACGGTTCACGATTTACAACGGACGGAACGGTTATCAATGGACCTGCCCAAAGCGATTTGAATAAAATTCATATAAAATAAAACCATTATGAAAGCGATTATACTTTTAGGAACTTTAAAGAATAAAGGCCGATCGAATACAGAAATACTTGTAGAGTTTCTTGGTGAATATCTCAAGGAACAAAATATTGATTTTGAGGTAATCAGGCTGGCTAATCATACTATTGTTCCGGGAACCTTCACACATATGGATATCAAAGACGATTGGCCTGATATTTATAATAAAATAATTGAAGCTAAAATACTATTATTTGCAACGCCTATCTGGTGGAACAGTCATTCATCTGAACTGCAACGCTGCATAGAACGACTGGATGAAGTATATGATGTTATTCTGGCAGGAAAAGATTCCCCGCTTGACGGGAAAATTGGCGGCGTAATTGTTACCGGAGATTCAGATGGTGTGGAGCATATTACGGGAAACATTGCCAATTTTTTCTGTAGCATAGGTGTTACAGTGCCTCCCTATACATCGCTGGGTGTTATTTGGGAAGGCCACGCCAAAAACACGACAATAACTAAAGCTCAAATACTGAAATATTATAAAACCAATTACGAAAAGGATGCACAGGCAATGGCTGAATCACTAAAAAAAGCCAGCCAATAAAACTGCCGACTATACACCCCTAAATACCTTATAATTATACAATTATGAATTAAAATTATATAAGATTTAGCCATTTGACCCACATAAATTTGACTGTATTAATTGTAAAAACTTCTTATTATGAACACAAAAGATTCTACATCACAAGCTGCTAAAAATGGTGGCAATGATAAAAAAACAAGTTCAAAAAGTACGGATCAAAAATCAGAAAAAGTTGGAAGTAAAACGGCAGTCAAAAAAAGCCCTGCTAAAAAGTGATCATAAATAAAACACTTTATAGCCCGTCTCTCTAAGTCTATAAAACCTATTCGAGCGGTTTTATAGAGTTTATAAAAGTTCTGATATAATTGCCTTCGAAATGAAAAATAAAAATGTACTTATTATCGGTGCTACAAGCGCAATAGGCTATGAATATGTGCTAAAAAAAAATATAATCTTATACTGATTGCGCGCAACAGGGAAAATTTGAAAAAGAGGGCACTTGAAATGAAAAAAATTTCAAATAATATGAAATAACAGAAAAAATTATGTCGTTCAGCCCGGATTTAAAAATAAATTTCAGGGGCGTGATCAATAATATTATTTCGGATGTTGTATTGCCAATAACATGGAAAAACAAATGAAAATAAGCGATAAAGAAGAAGGCCGGTTAAAGCCGGTTCATGGGACTTCCTTACGCGAACGTGAAATCAATTAACTCCTGTAAAAAAGCTACTAAAGGTGATTACTAATCTCATTTTTTACACACTATTATTTACTTAAATACCTGATAAAACACCGTACTTCCTTGTTTTAGATCCTGCGGAATCATGCTGATAATGTTTTTACTATTTCTTCAGGATTAACGCTCTGGAAGTACGCTTTATCGGGTATAATATAATAACTAAAAAAAAAATGACAACAACCACATCTCCGCCAATAGCTCCCATTTCAGGAACTTCCAAAATTAAAACAAATGTTTCAGCACTAGAAAGAATCCTTATGATCACCAGCGGCGGTTATCTATTATATGAAGGATTATCTCAAAATGATAAAAGTATCGCCAGGATAGGTTCTGGCACAGCAATGCTTCTAAGAGGTTTTTCTGGATATTGTCCCGTTTATGATGCTGTCGATCATAAATATCAGGATAAACGGTGTAATGATAAACCTATCAGCGAAGTGTACTCTTTTTGGCGTGACTTTGAAAATCTGCCAAAATTCACGAACCACCTTGAAGCTGTAAAACCAATTAGTTATACCCACGCCGCAATGGACAGCTAATGGCCCTGGCGGAATTGGAAAAATTACCTGGAAAGCTGAATTTTGAAAGATGAAAAAGAAAGGCTGATCAGTTGGAGTTCACTTCCCCTGATGCCTCAATTAAAAAACGCCGGAAAAGTTCTTTTTAGACCAAGCGGAAAAGGCACGGAAATCATTGTTACAATTTCAATTTCTTACCATGCCCCATTGGGAATTGCTGGCGAAAATGCCGCAAAACTTTTTAATCCGTATTTTGAGAAACTGGTAAAAGATGACATCATGAATTTTAAAACTTATTTGGAATCTCGTTAAACTTGGTTTCAGATACTTTTTCTCTTAAAAAAGGAAGGCCTGTAATTCGTTACAGGCTTTTTGAATTTATATCTCCACTGTGAAAATTACTTTTCTGGTCGAAACCAATCATTCTCTACTAATAGCAAACATGATATTCTAATAATAAAAAACCTGTAATTTTGGCATTACAGGTTTTTATTTTTTCTCCGACATTTACTATCGTCTTGGAGTTGTTGCGGTCGAATCTGTCTTTACAGATGTATTTCCTTTTTGAGTGGTCCCGTCTGCGCCGGATCCCGTAGAACCTTCGCCAGTTGCACCTGTAGTTCCGCCGGAATTAACCTTTGTTGTGTCGCTTGTAGAATTTATAGTGTCTACGGTTGTTTGCATGGTGTCCACTTCATTAGAATAATTATCTGCCGGAGCAGTTTCATTTTTTTTGCATGAAAGTGCAAGTCCGGCTACCATAATAAGTAATGCTGCTTTGGTTTTAAATAGAGTTTTCATAGTAATTATTTTATAGTTATATTTTTAAAAATAAAATAACAGATGACTCTTTACTTACATAATTATTTGCAAAAATTATACACTGCACACCTTTTAATATTTTGGAAGCATTCTCCAGGGTCCCGTAATAAAGTATTCTTACTTGCTAATAATACAAGTATTTTTATATCTAAACCAACTAAGGATCGCCTAATTTATAATTGAATGAAATTATTTCAAAAAAAACCTGTAATCTACTAGCAAAGATTACAGGTTTTTTCGACATCATATTTCAAAAAGATTACTCTTCCCCTTCCTCACTGTCTTCATCAGAAGCTTCAAAATTGATATTGTTGTAAGCCACTTCAGTTAAGAGCGTATCAGCTTCTTTCTCTTCGTCTAGAGTTTGCTGTAATAAATCCAGTGCCTCATCTTCTCCTAAAGTATGCGCAAAAGCTGCCAATGTACCGTAAGTAGCAATTTCGTAATGTTCAATTTTTTGTGAGGCAGCAATAATTCCCGCATCACGCACAGGGCCTTGCTGAGTTTCTTCTATAATGCTTTCACCCTCTTTGATAAGACCTTCCATAGCTTCGCATTTTTTTGCCGACGCTTTCTCGCCAATCAAATCAAATATCTGCTCCAATCTTGTTACCTGTTCCTCTGTAACTGTTAAATGATCATTTATGGTAGTTATAAGATCTTCCGATGTGGCATTTTTTGCCATTTTAGGCAATGCTTTTGTTAATGCTTTCTCTGCCCAGTAAATATCTTTTAGAGAATCGACAAATAGTTCTCTTAATCCGTCAGCTGCTGAAGATTTGGCTTTTACTGTTCCGTTACTTTTTGCTCCTGACTGCTTTTTACCTGTTTGGTTTTTGCTTGCTGATGCTTTTTTAGTTTGTTCTGATGTTTTCATGATAGTTTTATTTTAAATTAATAATCTTAAAAATATAACTTTCATTGTATCAGGTTTTTATAAAATTACCATCTCAATTTATAAAATTAACATAGGATTCTAAAAACAATCAAAGCGTTGGGATTCTATAAAATTGAAATGAAAATTGTATAAAAAAATTCACATGCGTCATTCTATTTTTGATAATAAGCGTTCAAAAAAAATTAATTAGGAAAAATTTAAATTACTTAAACATGATACAGAAAATTGAATCGCCCCAAAACGTAGTTGCTTTTAAGGCAATCGGTGAAATAACCGCAAATGATTATACCACTGTTGTAGGACCGGCTGTTAAAGAATTGGTAAAGCAAATAAACGAAATCAACTTCTTGTTTTTAATAGATACAGAAATTGAAAATTTTACTATGGCTGCCTGGATGGAAGATGCTTTGATTGGCCTTAAAAATTTAGGTAAATGGAATAGAGCCGCAATTGTAACGGATTCTGAAAAAGCAATCTCCTTCACAGACAAATTCAGCTATGTGGTTCCCGGAGAATTTAAAGGATTCAAAAAAGACGCTTTTCACGAAGCAATGAATTGGGTTGCGGGAAAAGCAAATAAAGAAATTGACAATTATTATAATTAAACATGCAAGAAGAGAATAAAAAAAGAATCAACGAACACATGTCCAATGAAAGGACATTCCTTTCCTGGGTCAGAACGGGTATTGGCATCATGGTATTTGGCTTTGTTATCGTTAAATTCTCATTGTTTGTCAATCAGCTGCCGGCAAGTTTTTTTCAGGATTCTCATATTCCAAAAATGGTTTTACTATTCTTATAGGTATAAGTTTAGTCTTTACAGGCGCACTTACCATAGTTCTGTCGTATTATAAATACAAACAAACGCATAAACTGCTTCAAAAAGGTGAATATTTGTATTCAACATTATTATTGACCATTCTCACTGTAACTATTTTTGTTATGAGTATTATCATAATAGCTTATTTAATTGTAGCTGCCTATCCGTTTACTTTTCAAAGTTTGTGATAGTAGTGTAAATTAAATAGTTCGAAAATACATCGCAATTACAATCCGCCTTCGGCAAAAATTCCTATTTTTAAAAATCAAAAGGCCACCAGAATTTTAGAAATTCAGGTGGCTTTTTTTTTAAATTAAAAACGCCATGTTTACTTAGAGATGAGAGAAAAAACAAGTTAAGGTCTTGTACCGGTAGAATCTCTACGGGGAGTATTTGTCGTGGATGATTTCCTTTTATTGTTTTTTTGCTTATTCACCGTATCTGTTTTGTGAGTCGATGAATGCTTTGTACTTTTTGTACTTTTCTTCTTAGTAATTGTGTCGGTTTGCGTTGTTTTTCTCGGGACTTCCTGTGCAACTGCTACAGCAGTACCAAAAGTTAGAAACATTGCGCATGTTAAAAATAAATTTTTCATAATAACATTTTATCGATTAATAATTTGATTATAAGGACAGTAGCCATTTATTTTACCTCCTTTATGTTGCAAATTTTGAAAAGAAAACGAACTTTTTTTTATAATTATAAATTCATATTTATCATGATTCCCACATAAAACCAATTATTTTTTTTTCAGAAATATTTAAAGTGTATGAATGGGTTTTAAAAAGCTTTTTTTTCTTATCACAACAACGTTAAGTACTGATAATTATATAATTGGTAATTTTAATTTTATAAAAACCAAGTCCTTTATGAGTCTAAATTTGGTTTATTAATATTTTACTTTATTAACTATAAACTTTTAAATTATGAACACAAAAAATGCAGTTTCAGGCGCTACCAAAAGTGGTACTGATAAAAAAAGAAGTACAAAAAGTACAGACCACAAAGCAGTGACATCAAAAGACGAAAGAAAGCCTTCATCAGGGAATAACAAAAAATCAGATAATGAACATAAGGATTCAGGTTCGTCTGGAAAATAATTTCAACCTTATATACTATTTGCTATGATAAATGACAACAACGAAAAATATGGTCAAAGTGATCATATTTCTCAATCGGAGAATGAAAGTATGACTTCTGAAAGAATCGAGAAAAGAAATCCTGCAGTAAATCAACAGCACAACGATTCTTTGAACACATCTCAAAATACTGATCAGTATGACTTGGATCGCAACCAAAGCGAAGATGATTTAAATGATAATGATCAAACAAATCCTTATTTTCAGAAAAATGCAGAAATAGCCCAGGATCTTGATAATGAACTGCAAAATGATAATGATCCCGACAGAAGGACATTAGATGAGTATAATGCCAATGATCATAATCCTGATGACGATGATGATGATTTAGAGGAAGATCTTGATGATTTGGATCAAGAGGATTCGGATGATGATTTGGAAGAAAATAATGATGATGATGATGAGGACAGCGGTAACATTTTAGATCAGGACTTAGAAAATCCAAATATCAATGATCTGGACCCTTTTGCACCTCAAAGATTTTAATTAGTAAGCCGTTAGAAAAAATTCTAACGGCTTTCATTTTTATTTGCTTTAAATTTCAAATAAAAGAAGTTGTTTTATAAAATTAAATTAATCTGCAGCATATTTATTATTCCAATACAACATTAAAAGTAAGGTCACAATGATACAAGAAGCGGTACCTTCAAAAAGTAAACACAAACAATATGTGGGTACGGAAGGTTCTCCTCCAAACATAAAAGCCGAAGACAATGATTTTACATATGTGTCTCCGCCTTTTGCGTAACTATAAATAAGCAATGCCAAAATACTAAGCACAACCCCTGTAAAGGAAGTTACCATGGCTGATATTGCATTTGGAACAAAACTATTTTTGCCTTCTGCAAGATTCATTTTTAACGTTCGGTTTACACCATAAAAAATGAAAAGAACATTTAGTAAGCGTAAATAAAATAGATGCGACAGATTTAAAATTTCCATTAGAAGAAAAAAAGCAGCGATTCCTAAAAATATAAAAGAACCATTAATTATTTCCTTGGGTATTTTCATAATAAGACTTTTTTAATTAGACATAATTCGATCAATAAATTGATTAAATATAAAATCAATTTTTCTGGATAAATATTAGGAAAAGTAAACGGCTATCATTACAAAATCAAGATCTTAATTTTATATTATTAAAAGATTTCACAGATGCCTAAAGTTTACTAAAAAGAAATACGAATTAAGAAACATGATAATTATGTAACAAATTATGAAAATTATATAAATTCGTCATGCATGTCAATTTTAAATTTACAAAATAACAAAATACCATTTCCAAAACAAAGTGTCATGAAAACACCGAACATACTTACATATTTCTCTTTTTTTCTAATCTTAATGTTAAATGCAAATTACGCTCCACATTGTGATGATGAAGACTATAGACGCGATGAAAAGAAAGCTTATACTATTCATACAGATACACTGGATGTGTCATTAACAGACTAATTTTTTAACATACTCAATTTTTTTTTTTAAAGCTTGTTGTTACAAACAAGCTTTTTTTGACACTAATCATTGCTTAATTATACAAAAAATCTTACATATGAAAACTATTTTCTAATTTGCAAAAGCAAAATTCAAACATCAATACCACTTACCATAAAATCTAAATTTCATATTAAATTAAAAAAAGCAACCCCACTTTAAAACAAACATTATGAAATATAAAAACATTCTACAAATTGATGATGATTATGATGACTGCGATTTCTTTTTTGAGGCACTTGCCGAAGTTTCATCTGCCGCATATACTGCTATTCATAATCCTGTAAATGCTTTAAAGCAGCTTACTGACAAGCAAATAAATCCTGATGTTATATTCTTAGATATCAATATGCCCGTGATGAATGGTATCGAGGTGCTGACTGAGATTAAAAGAAAAGAAAATATAAGACACATTCCAATAATCATATTTTCAACCTCCATACCATCTGAAATAAAAACCATTTTAAAAAATCTGGGGGCCGAGGATTATTACACAAAACCAAATGATTTTAATATGCTTAAAAAACTTTTAAAAAATTTATTATTTAAAAAATAATGATTGACAACTTTCAGGTTTAAAGTTTCTGCCATCTTTAAAAAGCATGCTCTTAAATAATACCTTTATGTTATCCATTTAAAAAAAACATTTTTAAAAATTGGAAAAGACTTCTTACCTTTGATTAAACAACAGCATTCTTAATGAAACTTCCTGTAATAAAACCTGAAAAAACCGAACAAAATTTTCCTGTAGTAGGTATTGGAGCCTCCGCAGGAGGATTGGATGCTTTTAAGAAAGTACTTAAATCTATACCAGAGGATTCTGGAATGGCGTATGTAATTGTACAGCACCTATCGCCGGATCATCCCAGTAATCTGACCGAAATTCTCTCTCAAAGCACAACCATTCCTGTTCATGAAATTATTAATGATATTAATCTGGCTCCCAATCATATTTATATTATTCCCGAGAATAATAACCTCATTGCAGAAGATGGCGTTTTAAAACTTTACACCAGAACTCGTAATGATAGAAACAATAATATTATTGACACCTTTTTTGAATCTCTGGCCAATGTGCATAAAAGCTTTGCTATAGGCGTAATTCTATCAGGTACTGCTTTTGACGGCACGAACGGTTTCAAGAAAATAAAGGAATCTGGCGGTACAACTATTGCACAAGATCCCGACTCGGCAGCCTTTAAGGGAATGCCTCAAAATGCCATTGATGCAGATGTAGTAGATTATATTCTGGCTCCTGAACTTATAGCCCCGCGATTACTTGAAATACAGAAAAATTACAGAACCAATCATGCCTTTAGCGACGAGGAACATATACCAAAAAATGAAGAGGAAATACTTTATCAAATTTTAAACCTTGTTTTTTTAAGAACCGGAAATGACTTTAGCCATTATAAACAACCTACAATCAGGAGGCGCATCGCCAGACGAATGGTGATTGTCCGCAGAGAATCATTTGAAGATTATTTTAATTTTATTAGAAATGATAAGGCTGAACAGGACTTGTTATTTAATGATTTTTTAATACCAGTTACCTATTTTTTCAGGGATTCTAAGTTTTTTGAGTCCTTACCCCATATTGTTTTTCCGTCATTAATACAAAATACAGTCAATAATACACTGCGTATCTGGATTGCAGGATGTGCCACCGGCGAAGAAGCCTATTCTATAGCAATATCCCTGCATGAATATCTTTCTGATAAGAATAATAAAGATATTAAAGTGCAGATTTTTGCCTCGGATATATCTGAAAAATGTATCACCAAAGCCCGTACCGCAATTTATTCGGCACAGGATGTACAGCATGTTTCTGCGGCAAGGCTACAAAATTATTTTACAAAACGCGATGGGCATTATCACATTAATAAAGCGGTTCGTGACATGTGCATTTTTGCCGTCCATAACTTTATCAAAGACCCCCCATTTGCCCGAATTGATCTGGTTTCCTGTCGAAATGTACTGATATATTTTGATCCCTTTTTACAAAACAAAGTATTGAGCTCCTTTCATTACTCCTTAAAAGAAAAAGGAATTCTGTTTTTAGGCAAATCTGAAACGACCACAAATGCACAAAATTTATTTGAGCCTATTGGTAAAAACGAAAAAATATATGTTCGCAAATTTGCTGCGGGACGCTATGTGCCTGAAGCTTTTAAGCCCGCTAATATAAATGCGCGCGAGAAAGTCAATTTAAAGGATAAAAAAAATACTCCTGAAACAGACTTTAGAAAAATTGCATCTGATCTATTATTTTTGAAATATACTCCTGCAAGTGTCATTATAAATGAACATCTGGAAATTGTTCATTTTCATGGAGATACAAGTTTCTTTTTATTGCCATCACCGGGAAAGCCCAATTTTAATGTTTTGAAAATGGCTCGTGAAGGAATTAGTTTTGAACTCCGTAATGCTATTTTAAAAGTAAAAAAAGACCATAAGAACGTGGCAAAAGATAATATTGTAGTAAAAGACCAACCTTACCTGGCTTCTTTTGAAGTAGTTGTTATACCCAATGATGATGAGCATATTTTGGTTCTTTTTTATAAAAAACCGCTTCCCGAGTTCGATCCTGCTAAAGCAAACTCGAAAGGATCTGATAAGCAGCGTATAATCGAACTTGAAAATGAACTCTCACAGCTTCGTGAAGATATTAAACGTGTAACGGAAGAACAGCAGACAGCATTTGAAGAACTTCAGACTACAAATGAAGAACTATTAAGCAGCAGTGAGGAATTGCAGGCCATGAATGAAGAATTAGAAACCTCTACAGAAGAACTTCAGTCTAATAACGAAGAATTGATGTGTGTCAACGATGAATTAATGGATCGCCAGGATCAATTAACCTCGATGAGAAATTATTCAGAATCTGTTTTTAAAACTATTCGGGAGCCTTTGGTGATTATCGACAGGGACTTTTTTGTTAAAAGTGCTAATCCATCATTCTACAAATACTTTCAAACCACTGAAAAAGAAACAGAAGGTCATTCTTTTTTTGAAATCGGAGATTGCCAATGGGATATTCCGGATTTTAAAGAACTGATCTTTAAAATGGTTGGCGAGAAAACGGAGATTGAAGATTTTAAGGTCGAGACAATGTGCAAAGGCATTGGTAAAAAAATCATGATGGTAAATGCACGAAGGGTTTTAAATGCAAAACCTGCCGGAATGATTTTACTGGCGATTGAAGACATGACAGATCTTATTGCTGCAAATGAACTTTTAACGATCAAAAATTCTCAACTTCAGACCTATAACGAACAGCTTGAGACATTTAGTTCTGCGGCAAGTCATGATTTACAGGAACCTCTTCGCAAAATTCATATGTTTTGTAAGCGGATTATCGATAATGAGCAAAATTTAAGCGAATCCAGCAGGCATAATCTGGAACGTATGCTATTTGCTGTCACCAATATGAGCCAGCTAATTGCTGATCTTATTGATTATTCGCGTATCAATTTTATAGAAAAGGAATATAAAAAAACAGACCTGAATGCACTTTTCAAAAAAATTATTGCAGATCTAAAGGACACCATTTTAGAGACGGGCGCTATTATAACAATTTCTCCATTTCCACAATTAAATATAATACCTTACCAAATACAGCAGCTTTTTACTAATTTAATCCTTAACTCTATAAAATACACCAAAGAAGGAATTACGCCTGACATAAAAATTGAGACCAAACAGCCTTCAACAGAAGAAATATTGGAAATTGGAGGTAATAAAGATATTAATTATGTAAAAATTCTGGTAAGAGATAATGGTATTGGTTTTAGCCAGGAATTTGAATCAAAAATTTTTGATCCCTTTTACCGATTGCACAACCATGACCAATATCAGGGCAGCGGACTTGGACTTACCTTATCTAAAAAGATTGTATTAAACCATAATGGTTATATAACTGTCAGGAGCAAAGTAAATGAAGGAACAACTTTCTTTATTTATTTGCCATTATCCTAAACAAGTACAAAAGATATCAGCGATGGTATCTTTTTTGCGTTTTATAAAATAAATCTTCAGGTCGTTTTCCTTTAGCATTTTGAATCAAAATCTATTTTTCTTCCACGTATAATGCTTTATTTATTTTTAAATAAAAACCTCTGGATCGCTTAAATTGACGATGAAAAATTAAAAAACAGTGATGATTAACGTTTCTCAGGAACAATCCTTCACAATTGGCAACTATTGTTTTCATTGGTGCCGGAATGTGAAGCAGCGAATTCTTTTGATGGTCATCATTCGCTTATTGCAGTTATTAGGAAATAAATTACCACTATAATATGATTAAATCTCATAAATCAAATATAAAAATTAGTTGATTTATTTCAGCATTTACACCATTACAACTGCGCTAACGGGTGCTCTTCTACTAGGGAGGATTTTTTATCCAAAAAACAGTAAATCCTTTAACTACCCAAGAATATAATTTGTATCCTTAAAAAATGACATAACATGTTTTCTTATGTCTTTATTTAAACAAGAAGCTCTTTGGTTTTTTTTATAATCGACTTTATACTTTATGTGAGTATCTTTTTATAACAAAATCTAATAATTCTATAAAATGTTTTCTTAGCACGTTTTTATATTTGACTCATTATCAACAAATAGCAATTAAAATCACTTTTTTTAGAACCGTAAAATTGAATTATCATGAAAACAGAAAACACGATATCGCGCCGCTCCGCGCTTACTGGTATGGGAGCTGTATTGGCAACTGCATCAATAAATCCTCTAATGGCCAATGCATTAAACTCGAATGAAATTTATATTTCAAATGGGACGGAAGATCCAAATACAAAATATCCGCGACCTCCCTTTAAAGAACAGTCTCAACCTTGGCCCGGTCTTGTCAGTAAAATGAACCCCAGACCAGACCATGGAGAAAAAAGCTACAAGGGAACCGGAAGACTAAAAGGACGCAAGGCACTTATCACAGGTGGTGATTCCGGAATGGGGAGAGCTGCTGCAATTGCTTACGCCCGAGAAGGCGCTGATGTGGCTATAAATTATTATCCTACTGAGGAAGAAGATGCCAGAGAAGTGATTCAATTAATAAAAGCAGAGGGACGTAAAGCTGTTGCAATTCCCGGTGATTTACGAGATGAGGCATTTTGTAAATCACTTGTAGACCAAGCTGCAAAAGCACTTGACGGACTTGATATTGTAGTGAACAATGCTGCAAGGCAGCAAACACACGCATCAATATTAGACATCACCACCGAAGAATTTGACTGGACAATGAAAACCAATATTTACGCACCATTCTGGATTATCAAAGCTGCCCTGGCCTATCTTAAGCCCGGAGCTTCTATAATAGGAACAAGTTCGGTACAAGCCTATGCTCCTACGGAGGATCTTTACGATTATGCTCAGACTAAAGCTGCCACGACCAACTATATTAAGTCTCTCGCCAAACAGTTGGCTCCAAAAGGAATCAGGGTCAATGGTGTTGCGCCCGGACCGATATGGACTGCCCTTCAGGTGAGCGGAGGGGCTACTATGGAAAAACTAAAAGAATTTGGTTCACAAACCCCAATGGGAAGACCCGGACAGCCAGCCGAACTAGCTTCTATCTATGTACAGCTAGCCGCCAATGATGCGAGCTACGCGACCGGTCAGATCTATGGCTCCAGCGGAGGTGAAGGTAATCCATAATAGGGAAAAATAACCAAGGTAAGTTACAAAGCAATGGATCGCTGAAGCTAAAAGTCCACAAAACGGATTTATAGTTCTGATTGGTTTGACCAATATTCACGGAGTATATCATTACACTTGCCATCTTGTCAATATAAACAAACTGAAAAGCATGTGATCATGATTGTCTTTGCTATTAATTTATTCTGATCCTTATAATTGCCCGATATGAAAAATCCTGATAAAATATTAACAAATATTCATAACAGACAATATCCGCTGCCAAAGAAGAAATGGAAATATTTTCAGCAATGGCATAAAACCATTTTCTTACATTGGGAAGTACCGGTATACTTTTTAGAAGAATATATTCCAGAGGGAATTGAATTGGACACTTATCAAAACATGGCGTGGGTTTCTCTGGTCGCTTTTGAAGTAAAAAACATGAGATTGAGAAACCTTCCTCCTTTCCCTTTTATATCTAATTTTAAGGAAGTAAACCTAAGAACTTATGTCATTAAAGATGATAAACCCGGTATTTATATGTTTTCAATTGAAACAGACAAACTAGCTGAAGTCTTACTTACACGAATATTTATTGGGCTTCCCTACCAAAAGTCTAAAATAAAGAGAACATCAAGCCGATTTGTTTCTAATAATAAAACGCTAAAACAAAGCCTGGATCTTACAATTGGAAAAATCAGGCCTCAAAAAGAAAAAACGGCATTAGACTTCTGGCTTACTGAAAGACATGCTCTGTATGATTATATGTCCAATAAACTCTTCAGATTTGATATACATCATACAAAATGGGACCTGCAGGAATTGGATGTTACTGTAAATAATATTTGTTACAAAGCAGGAAAATATAGTGCCAGCATCTTACCTGACAAAGTTCAATATGCAGAAAAGCTTGATGTGGTTTTATGGGGGAAGGTTGCCATCTAGCATAAAATAAATCCCAGGATCTATTAAGTATGCAAATAAGGAATCCTCGCTTGTATGAACGTTTACAGCGAGACTACGTTTTATAAATAACAGAAACAAAGGCAGTTTTCAAATTTTCAAAATAAGTCGTGCAATTAAAGAATCAAGATAAAGAATAAAAACTAAATTAATTTTAAAAAAAAGTATTATGAAATTAGACAATGAAAAAGAAAATTATCCTCAATATGAGACGAATTTTCAAGATAAAAACGATGTCATCAAGGCATTACCAACCGATCACTCTTTCACCAATAATTCTGAACCTGACTACGGGGATGATTTAGTAAATAAAGAATTTGACAAAGAAACATTCGACAATGAAAATCTGGGTAGTATAAGCCAGGATCAAAATGAGCTTGGCAGAGAAGAATTAGATAATGATGGGCTGGATGACGAATTTGACAATGAAGGCCTCGATGAAAATTATGATGATGAAGATCTAGGCGATCGAGATCAAGATGATACAAGCCTTGAGAACGATAGTAAAACAAACCGCCATCCAAACCAATAAATAAAAAAACGTTTTTGAGCAATCAGCACGCTTTTTTATTCGGAAGATCTTTTATAGGAGAATTAAAAGTCAACAAATTTTAATTGATCCGCAACAGGACATCCAAACCAAATTGTTGAAGCCATTCAAAGACAAGCTCTACCAGTAGTAAGCCAATCTCTTGAAATCTTCCATGAAATTTATAGAAATTTGTCCTGTCGCGGTCACAAACAAGCCAAATGGCGCCAATTAAGACAATTGACGCCATTTTTTATATAAACATCTTATTTTTACTAGTCAAGAACAGCACTCTCGAGCAGCCCTGGCCCCGATTGCTTCGCCAGAGCGCTTCGCTCGTGTATAGTGTAAATCCTTTTGTGCCGGGTTTCGGCACAAAAATAGTGCAGCGGATAGCGGGAAAAGTTCCTAAAAAACAATATTACTCCTAAAGCTAAAAACAGCATTATATAAAATTGAATGACGATCACTCAAGCAAAATTCGGGCAACAATTCTTAATACTTCATTAACTTGATTTCAGAAATAATTAAAAAACAATCAAAAAAATCCAGGCTGTAAATTATATAACGAAACAAGCACGGTAATGCCCTAATTGCCCTTTTGGGATGAGCCGTACAAAACAGCCAAGAGCAATAACAGCGCAACAGGAAGTACAGCAATTGCAGGCGGCTAGAAAAGTGCCTCCGCCAGTACCACAAGGAAAAATAAAGAATAAATCCGGAGAATTAAATCTCAGTGTTATGGAATAATCAGTCCCTTTTGGATATACATTTCAAATCGGAGATCAGCCAGAATATTTAAAATTATTTAAATAATAAACAAATTTCCTTATCTTTATTAAAAGCTATTGTGTTATTATCTAAACTAGTACATCTTGGAGAAATCATCGGTTTATCTTCACAGCATACTGCAGAAACTTGCCGGGAATTTTCCCGGGACCTGCCCTTTGGAAGAGCTCACAGCAGTTGTAATCCCCCCTTATAATGTCCTTAGAACATTTGCTAAAAATATGTCTGACCAAAGGCAAAACCAGGCAAAAATACTCGATGCGCTGATCGCGCTCGAGGATCAGGGGTATATTGTCATTAATCGGGCTACAGATGAAAGCTGCATCACAATCAAAGGCCTGATCAAAATAAATCATACAGTATTGTGCAATTAACCTGCGCAGAAAAAGTCCGGGAACCGCCATTGATACCCCGGGAATAAATATAAGTATGATATTAACCGTAAGGACAAGGCCCTATATAACAATAAGAATCTACGGAATTCGATCTTCTTTTGAAAGAAGCAATACTTCGGTACATGACCTCGCGATTATTTTTTTTTTATTACTTCATCAAGCGTCACGAAGAAATTTTAGTTTCTCTACAATAACATAATTTTAACCAAGTACTAACACTGACTTATGACCTGACTTTTTTTATATTTTACCTTTTTTAAACTAAACCAGAATAGTATGGAAGAAATACAACGACGCCACTCACCTGAGTTTAAAAAGAATGCAGTCCTGCTGAGTTATGAAAGAAAAAATGTTCTTGCCACCGCCACAGAACTTGAAATATCGCCTAAACTGCTTTCTAAATGGAGGTCACTTTATCGGAAATACGAAGCGGGCAGCTTTCCCGGACGAGGCAAAAAAAGAATTTATTATGATGATTCAGAGATTTATGAATCAGAAAAGAAACGTGTAGAATCGCAATTAAGATTAGTGATACTAAGAGAAGGTATAAAATTAAAACCTCAGAGCAAACAAGAGCTGTACAATTTTATCCATCAGAATAAAAATAAATACCCCATTGGTATAATGTGCCAGGTGTTAGGGGTTTCAACTTCAATGTATAATTTAAGGATGAAGCATCCCCTCTCAAAGAGAGAAATGCAGGTCCGCCTGTTCAAGGATGCAATAAATTCTGTATTTTATGAATCCAGACAATACCATGGCTGTGTTTTAATTGCAAGAGAGCTTTGCAAAAGAGGAATACAGATATCGGAAGACCAGGTTGCATTTTTCATGAAGCAGCTGGGTCTTAAACGTAAAGTCAAAAAGAAATACAAAGCAACAACAGATTCCAATCACACGCTGTTTATTTCGCCAAATATACTTAACAGGGAGTTTACGACAAACAAACCTTCCAAGGTTTGGGTTTCCGACATCACCTATCTGCAGATCGAAAAACGTTTTTTATACCTTACGGTCATAATAGACTTATATGACCGGAAAATAGTTGGGTGGAACCTTAGCTCTATGCTTTCAACTACAACAACCATTCTTCCTGCCTGGAATATGGCTATGAGCAATCGTAAAGTCCAAGAAGGCTTAATATTCCACTCGGATCGCGGAACACAGTATGCGAACAAACTCTTTACAAGTACTCTTAGCCAACATAAGTGTGTACAAAGCATGAGTAGAAAGGGAAACAGCATCGATAATGCTGTTTCTGAAAGCTTTTTTAATTCATTAAAAAGAGAATTAATATACAGTCAAAAAACATTATTAACTTCAAAAGAGATGAGAGTGGCGATATTTGACTATATAGAAAACTGGTACAACAAAAAAAGAAGACATTCAGCACTTAAATATAAAACAATTGAAGAGTTCAATGCAGATATCTAATGTCAAAAAATAAAATGGTTACTTACATTTATGGAAGCAATTAAAAAACATTACAACCGTGATTTCAAACTCAAAATCGTCAAGTTAAGTTTTGAAAAAGTTAAACTGGAAGATGTCGCTCGAGAATTCAACATAACATACAGAACGTTGTGGAACTGGCGACAAATCTATATTATAAACGGCGAAGAAAATTTCTCTGTAGGAAAAACAAAATTAACTGCCCGGGAAAAAAAAATATATGATCTTGAAATAAAAACTAGAAAGTTAAATACTGAATTTAAAATTATTAAAGCAGCCGCAGATTACCTTCAAAAAGGACCACCTTTTATATTTGAATATATAGCTAAAAATGAACAAAATTATTCAAGTTATATGATGTGCAAAATTCTGGGTATAAACTTAGGAAGCTACAACAAATGGAAAAATGAATATGTTTCTGAAAGACAGAAATGGAAAAATATGGTCAAGGAAGAAATAGCATCTATATTTATATCGTCGCAAAAGCGTTATGGATCAAAGCGCATAACAGCAGAACTACAAAGATCTGGATACCAATTTTCTTCTGATACAGTACTGAGATATATGCGCGAATTAAATCTGAGTGTTTCAGTAAAAAAGCATCAATTAATAACTTAAAATGTTTGCCTTTAATTTATCTTGAATCACTAACAAAGAAATAAAATGTAAATAAATTTCTTTTACCAATATCTGAAAAAAAATGAGGTGTTTTTTAAAACCCTACAGCAGCAAAAACACTAACGTCAAAACTTGCCCAAATCCCACACAAACCTGATAAAAATTCTAACTTTGGTAATTTAATACTGAAGCTAACATTAGCTACGCGCAATTGTCTTCAAAATACAGCCAACTGCGTATGCGATGCGAAACGTCAGGCTGTGAAAAACCTCTTTTCACTATTAAAATCTACGATACTACTATTCAAATAAAGCCTTATGAGAAGTCTTCTTTTTTATGCTGCTAATTCCATTGAATAAAAATTGTGCCTTGCATTTAGTGGAAAAATTGGTCAGTCAGACCATCTACTTTCAGCATAATTTGACCAGTAGTTTCGGAATGCATTGATCATCATTATTCAATTTAAATTGATCATGATAATTCTGAATTAAATTCTAGTTTAAATTGTTGTTAGTGAAGATCTAATGTTTTGTTTGTCATATTATAAAGTTCTACTAGATATAAGACAAATTTAAACCGAATTTAGATGGTCATTTCATTTCGACAGATAGTGATAAATTGAACTGATTTTTCAATTAAAACCCGTTATGAGTAAAAACAAGGCTTTTGCCTTGTAGGGTGAGTTCCATTTTTGACGTTTGGCTATCAGATCAGCAATACCCAGTATATTGATACTGCGTTTAATCTTATACAGCAGCATGATCGGGCTGTATTCTCCGTTTCCGTTTTCGAGTCCCGTTAAGTTGGTGTGGTTATAGCCCATTGTCTTTTGACAGTCCCAAATACAGGCTCGCTGATTGCTTGTCGCTTTCGGTAGAGTTGTGAGTTTTCTACACTACGAAAAATCCTGTTTTTAAAAATAATACTTCCCTATATTTGTTTACAATAAAATGGAAGTTTTTTCACAGACTGACGTTAGCTGCAAACCAAAACAAACATCCAACAAAGCTTTATGAAACTTGATTTTTTTGTACCGACAAACAAAACCTTACAAAAATACATTGAGGGCTATTATTTTATTTCCCAAAATGCAAATTCAAACCCATTGAATTATTGGACTTTCCCCAATAATTTTTTTATCCTTTCCATTAGCCAAAATACTGAAATTATACTTGAAAAATGTAAATTGATTGTAAAACCAAGTGCACAAGATAACATTGTGGTAAACTATGTTGCCAGTTACACAAAACCCATATTAGTTTTGTATGAAAAGCCTGTTAATGAAATCACTATTTACTTTAAGCCTTTGGGCATTAGTCAGTTTAGTAAAAATACAGAAATAATTTTTAAAAACAAAAGCGCATCCGATTTCATTCCATTTGCTGATTTTACATTTAAAATGAAAGAAATACTTCTACTTGAAAATAAAACGGAACAGATTGAAGCATTGGAAACCTATTGGCTATCTAAACTATTAAATAAGCAGCAATCCATAATGGAAAGTATTTTGACAGACGTAGAAAACGATTTACGAATTGACGATATTGCGAAAAAGTACAATTTTTCAAGGCAATATTTACATAAATTATTTTTTAAAAGTATTGGAAAATCACCTACAGAGTATCGGAAAATTCATAGATTTAGAAGTTCAATTACTAATCAGCGAAAAACCAAGAATTTAACAGAATTAGCTCACGGCAACTCATTTTACGACCAATCTCATTTTATAAAAGATTTTAAACAGTTTACCAATAATAAGCCCAATTCATTTTTCCAAAATGTAAATACAGCTAAAGAAATTGTTTGGCTTTTAATATAGTGGTTTACATTCTTACAATTTATTTATCGAGGTTTCAAATACTTTTGCAATCTTAATTGTAAAATTGTTTTTATGAAAATCATTATTTATAGCCTCTTACTTTTATTCACTAATTCCCTTTTTGCACAGCAACAGAATTGTAATTGCAATCAGGCTCTCGAAAATTTAATTGTTAAGATAGAAAAAGAATATCCTGGCTTTGCCGACAAAACAGAAGACAAATTTTTATACGAAAAATTTAAGAACAATATCCTCAAGCAAGCGAAGGAAACAACAAATACTGACTGTCCCGGTGTTCTAAAATCATACACTAACTTTTTTAAAGATCCACATTTATGGGTGGGTGCCAATGGTGTTGCGTTTTCAAATCCAGCTTCCAAAAATGAACAACCTCCTACCATAAACATCGACATTGCAATGTTCGAAAAAACAATCAAAAACAGTAAAGATAAACTGGAGGGTATCTACTCAAATGAAATGTACACATTCGGAGTAAAAAAGACCAACTCAAATGAATACACTGGATTTATTATTAACTCGAAATATGAACAATGGAAACCTAAGGACATAAAGTTTAGACTATTTCTTAATGGTAAATTTGTATTTGCGCTATTGGATCGTACTATCAAAACGGGTAGCTACGAAATATTAGATGGCTCTATCATTCATTTGGAAGATGTAAGTGTAGTAATGGTAAAAAATGTGCCAGCCCCCGCCCTAAGCAAAGCGCAAATAGATGCAAAGCTAGACGAAATGAATAACTTTTATTTTAAAAAAATCACACCCAAGACTGCACTTTTAAAATTACCTAGTTTTGAATATCAACATTTACAAATTATTGATACTTTGCTAGAAAACAATAAATTATTGTTAGAAAGTGAAAACCTCATTATTGATCTTAGAGGAAATCCTGGCGGTACCACAGATGCCTACCCAAAACTATTACCGTATATTTCTGGAAAACAGATTAAGCATACGAGAACAGAATTTCTTGCTACCCAAACCTATATCAACAATCTTGAAGCCTATAAAAAAACATTAGACAAAAATTCATCAACAGAAGGGATAGATAATAGTATAAAAAAACTTAAAGAAAATTTAGGAAATTTTGTATCCCTAAGTGAAACAAATTCACCTGATGAGCAAATTCAGACGATAAATGTGGTTCCCAATAGCCCTAAGCGTATTGTTATCTTAGCCAATGGCCTTACTGGAAGCTCAGCAGAATATTTTTTATTTATTGCCAAACAAAGTTATAAAGTAAAAATTTTAGGCAAACCTAGTTATGGCGCTCTTGATTATGGAAATGCATATTTGGTTGATCTAGCTTGTTCTGGTTATCAGGTTTTCTTACCTACCTATCGTGTATCGCGAGTGTCCGACTACCCTATCGACAACATTGGCATCCAGCCAGATATTTACATGGATGCCAATGTGGGCGATTGGGTAAAATATGCAGTTGAGTATTTAGAACATTAAAAATGGAAAGCAGTTAACAAGGTATTGTCAAAAGCGGGGCTGAAGAAATCCTATTGAACTTTTTTGTTATATTTGAGCTTTGGTGTTTCTATCGAAGTTTGATGGATATGTACAACAGCATTAAAAAATTAAGCAAATTCGAACAAATTTGCGTAATTTAAATGGAACACTTCGGAGAGCGGGTCAATTTGTATGGTTAGTTAGGTTTGGTTTAGTTCGTAACCTCATAACTAATAATGTAATAATGTGGTGAATTTTCCAGAAGTTCTTTGGTCCCGTTTTCATCTTTTGACAAGTCCACTACTCCACAAAATCTTTCAAAATTATTCTTCTTATCAAACCAGGATGAGGCGTAAATTAGTAACGGAGTATTTTTATTTAATTCCCAATTAATATTGCTGTAACTTCTCCAATTGTAATATTGATTTCTTCTCTCATTATTTTTTTTTAATTTAAATCCACCGATGCCGCCTCCATAAGTTTCAATTTTTAAAGCACAGAGAATATCACTTTCTTTGGAAAAAAACACCAATTGGTCAATATAATCTAAATAAGGTTTAGCTTTTCCAGCAACGTTTTCATAATATGAATAAGTATTTTTGAAAGAATAAATATGTTTCGAATTTATCTTTTCACTATTTACGTATTCGTCGAGATTTATTGACATTTTATATGGTTTGTCAAATGAGTCTAATGGGAATTTAAAAATGCCAACCCCACTCATTTCAAGTGCTTTTAGTAAATCTGTCTTGGTGATCTGCTCAGATTGATACTTATTGTATGAATCCTCCTTTTGTTCTTTTGTTTTACTATTCTTTTTATATTCCTGGCAAAAAGAATTAATAGAGCATAAGACTAGAAATAAAGATACAAATCGCATATCATAATTAATTATTACTGTTAAATACTAAGTACATATATTAACATCAAAAGTAAGTAAATAAATAATAAACTATTAATTAAGAGATAGTTATTTACCCTTTTAGGAATTAAGCATAGTTAATAATTTAGGTTCTGTCGCATCTGTCAGAATCAAATATAAAAATTTAAGTCATTTAAAAGTTAGCCCGCCAATTTACATAATGATTTAAACATAGTTATAGCTGGTCTAACCATCTGATTCTTCCTTAGCATATGGATACCTTCCATTCCACTCAAAGTCTAATCCGTTTTGTATGCGCCACTTGATAAAACGATGGTCCTGTTCGACAATATTGTTGAGACATTTACACTGTCGAATTTTAATCTTTGAGAAAGAACGTTTGTTATAGACTTTGATAGCGGCAGTATCAGAACCACTTTATTAATGTTTATTACTCTTGGCCTGTAGTTATTATTAATTGCTTTAATTAAAAATGACTGTTCAATCATTCTCTGTCTTTTACGGGTCACTAGACAGTCTACTATATTGCCTAACGTATCTACCTCTCGATATAAATAACACCAAATACCTTTTACTTTGATGTAGGTCTCTTCTAATCTCCAACTCGCACCCACTCTGACTTTTCTCTTCTTCATCTCTGACTCAATCAAAGGTGTAAACTTATAAACCTATCGCTGAATCGTAGCATGATCCACAAGCACTCCTCTAATTTTCATTATTTGTTCAACATCCCGATAGCTTAATGTAAACCTAAGCTTAAATATACTACCTGTAGTATAACAGACTTCGGATAGCAATACCCTTTCGTATTGATGAGATTAAGAATTTAAAAAAGACAAAATTAAAACGCAGCTAGATGCGACAGAACCCATTTACATATAACGCATCGCTTTGTATTAAATGTTTTTGATGATCTACCAGAGTGAAACAAGTTTTGCTACTGGCTGTTATCCCTCTATTTATTTCGATTATGATTATACTTCAATACATCTGATTCGATTTCCTGTATTGTTTTCTTTTTCCCTTTAGAAATCCATTCTAAAAGTTCTTCTTCAAAAAAATACAGCTTTTTACCATACTTATAGCAAGGTATTTTTCTCTGCCTTACAAGAGCGTAAATTGTAGGCTTTGCTTTTCCTATCAGCCGGCTTGCCTGTTCAATATCGATAGGAATACTTTTTTCTTTAGATTCATATACCTGCACATTCTGAATCAGAAGTTTGATCTCGGCAATTTCTTTCACTAAGTGCGCTACTGCTTTGGGTAGGTTCTCAAAAGAGATTTCATTTATATCCATAGCCGTCGTTTTTAATAGTTATGATGCAAATGAAAAAAGTGTTTCTGCTGTGTCCTTCTTCACAACAAAAACACCTAAAAAACACAGTGATTTACCAGTATCGGCATTTAAAAATCGGTAAAATCTTCCATAATCTTTATAAGACCTTTCTGTTCATCATCTTTGAGATGCGTTTTAATGCTGTTCTGCTCAACATCTTTTAAAGCGTCAGCAAAAGTCAGTTTTAAAAATTGTGCAGCTCTGTCCTGCCTGCTGACTTTAAAACAATTCCAGATATTCCAGCCAAAATGATACAGATCGAGATTGGACAGATCTTTTACTTTTACCGGTTTAATCTTTTCAAAATTTATTCCTTCAGCATATATAATTATATTCTTTCCCAATTGTTTCAAATCATCATCCGACGCGTAAAGCGCGAACTCCTGCTGTGCATAACGGATGGCTGTATCAATCCTTTCCTGTTTTTGATTTCTGGCTGCATTTTGCCGCTCCTCCCTTAACTGCTGAATATCGATGGCTGCATTTGTATTTTCGGGCATTTCGGGCTTAATTAAACCATCCTGAAGCTCCTCTTCTATTTTTTCAAGGTTTTCATTTGGAATGCGACTTTCAGGCAATTCATTTTTTTCAGCTTTCAAAAAACGATTCACCAATCTCTCAGCCAAATCGTTTAGAAATAAACTTAGAATTGCAAACATTAAAACTCCAAATCCAGTGCTGATCCAAAAGAAAACGCCGGCCGTATATTCATCCGCACCTTTTTCCAGCAGCACCAGTCTTCCGATTGCACCGACAAAGACGCAGACTAAAAAAACAGACAGGTAAACTGCAATATATTCGAAGTACTTTATTTTCATTGCGCTCTTTTCTTTAAAGATTCCAATTGTATTGCCTGCGAAGCTCTGTTTTTTTTCTCATCTATTACTTTGGCGTAGATTTGAGTAGTTTTTACGTTGGTATGCCCCAGCATTTTGCTGACCGTATAGATGTCTGTCCCGCTGGACAGCTGCAGTGTTGCAAATGTATGGCGGAAGCAGTGGAAGGTAATGTTTTTTTTAATTCCTGCAGATTCAACCCATTTTTTCAGAGGACGTGAAATCCACGACGGGTCCATCAGATCCTCAAACACAAGCTGCCCGGGAAGCCTTGGCTCTCCACAGAGATCTAAAGCCTGCTGGGAAATAGGCATATATTCGACACCCCTTGTCTTTTTCTGCGTAAAATGAAGTTTGGCCATGCCGTCTTCCAGGCTTATCTCTTTCCAGCGGAGCTTCTGAATGTCGGAATGCCGCAGGCCGGTAAGCGCTGAGAAAAGCGCGGCTCTTTTAAGGACATCTTTTTCGCAGGGCGTTTGGACCAACCCGTTCAATTCTTTAATGGTAAGATATTCGCGTCTTGATTCCTGCTCAGGTATGCCTCTTACTTTTGAAGATAAATCAACAGTTAAATATCCATCAATAAAAGCCTGTTTCAAAGCGGCTTTAAATATGGAAAAATACGTTCCGGCAGTGTTGCGGGAAAGGGTTCCCTTTTTGCCTCCTCCGAGCGGAGCGGCCAGCAGAAACAGTTTAAAATCTTCCGCCATTCTGCCGTCAATCTGGGAAAACATCAGCCTGCCTTTTGAATAGCTTTTTAAAAATTCTCTGGTCCGCTGCCAATTGATCATAATGGATTTTGAACTTCGGGCGTGTCTTTTAGCCGCCACAGCGGCAATGTATTTAATAAAATCCTCTTTCCCTTTTTCTTTCTGCTCAGCCAATAGGTTCTCAGCATCACTGTACAGATCTGTATTATCGTATTCTTTCTGCCGGATTTTACGCACTGCGTCAGCATAGAGCATTATCTCGCGGTCGCTCTCGCTTCTGCAGATTATTATTCCGTTATCGCTGCGTCTGGGTTTGTAGGATTTTATGCCTTCAGCATCCGTGCGGGCAGTTCTATTCTTGTCCCACTCCACTGTTGTTACGGATCTGTTTAAATATTCACGGATTCTCTGGGGCGTCTCCTTTCCACAAACCTCAACAGGATAGCTTTCTATGTAGACATACCATTCCTTTCGGTCTTCTGCTTTTCGAAGACGCACAGTCACCTTGGTTTTTGCTAATTGTTTCATATAAAATCATTTCCGTTATACAAGTTATCAATTTCGCTTTTTGGAGCATATACATGCTTTCCGATCTGCCTGGTAGGTATTGAATATTTCCTGATATGATTGTAGACAGAACCTTCAGATATTTGAAATCTCTGAGCTATTTCACCGATGGAATAGCAGTCTTCTTTTTCAAGGCTGTATAATTTTTTCTTCGGTGCACTCTCAGCCTGCACAAGGCTGCGCTCAGGGCCGAACATCTCTTCCATGATGCTTCGGTCTATCCTTACAAGGCGGGTTCCAAGATTAACTGACGGAATTTTTCCCTGTCCGACAAGCCTGTAGAGGGTTCTTTTGGCAATGCCAAAAAGCATGCCAGCTTCAGGGACAGAAAGAAATGCCCTGCTCTGGGGTATTTTATCTGCCAGCGCCTTGACCTGGTCTTCAATTTTAAGCCGCCTCATCTTGAGTTTGTATGCTTTTTTACTGCATCTATGTGAGCAGTAAAGAGAAGCCACGGTTTTAGGCAGGAAATCCTCCCCGCAGTTAAGACATTGTTTATTTATTCTTTTTATCATCTTTGTCTCCCTTTAAGGTACCATAAGTAGACATAAGTGCCACTTTGTCTCCTTTTAAGTGCCGGTACAAATATGGTACAAATATATGGCAAAAAACGATTAAAAAACAGCAGAAACGAAAAAGAACAAAAAAGAAAAACCGCTGTAAACATTTCGTTTACAGCGGTTTAACACTTATTATTAACTGATGTTAATCAGTAATTATTTGACCTCTTCGAATTCAACGTCTTCAACATTGTCTCCAGATTGCTCTTGTTGTGGAGCTGCTTGTTGACCTTGTTCTCCTTGAGCGTACATAGCTTCTGTAGCTGTTTTCCAAGCTGCATTGATGTTGTCAAGAGCCGTTTGAATAGCTGGAATGTCTTGAGATTGGTGCGCCATTCTCAATTCAGTTAAAGCGTACTCTACAGCAACTTTGTGGTCGTCAGCTAATTTGCTTCCTAACTCTTTCAATTGACTTTCTGTTTGAAAAATCATGCTGTCAGCTTCGTTTAATTTCTCAGCTCTTTCTTTAGCTATTTTATCAGCGTCAGCGTTAGCTTCAGCATCTTTTTTCATTTTTTCGATTTCTTCAGCTGTTAATCCAGAAGAAGCTTCGATACGGATATCGTGAGATTTTCCAGTTCCTTTATCAGTTGCAGAAACTTTGATGATACCATTTGCATCAATATCAAAAGTAACCTCGATTTGAGGAACTCCTCTTGGTGCTGGTGGAATACCATCTAAGTGGAAACGACCGATAGTTTTGTTATCAGCAGCCATAGCTCTTTCTCCTTGTAATACGTGAATTTCAACAGATGGTTGAGAATCAGCAGCAGTAGAGAATACTTGAGATTTTTTAGTTGGAATAGTTGTGTTAGACTCAATTAATTTAGTCAATACACCACCCATAGTTTCGATACCTAAAGAAAGAGGAGTTACGTCAAGTAACAATACATCTTTTACATCTCCAGATAAAACTCCACCTTGAATAGCAGCTCCAATAGCAACAACCTCATCAGGGTTAACTCCTTTAGATGCTTTTTTACCAAAGAATTTCTCCACTTCGTCAGCGATTCTTGGCATACGAGTAGAACCTCCAACAAGGATTACTTCGTCGATATCAGATGTAGATAAACCTGCATCTTTTAATGCTTTAGCAACTGGCTCCATAGAACGTTTTACTAAAGTATCAGATAATTGCTCAAATTTAGCTCTTGATAATTTTTTCACTAAGTGTTTTGGTCCAGAAGCAGTAGCAGTTACGTAAGGTAAGTTGATTTCAGTTTCAGCAGAAGATGATAATTCAATCTTAGCTTTCTCTGCAGCTTCTTTCAAACGTTGCAATGACATTGGATCTAAACGTAAATCAATACCTTCTTCAGATTTGAAATCGTCAGCTAACCAGTCAATAATAACCTGGTCAAAATCATCTCCACCTAAGTGAGTATCACCATTTGTAGATAATACTTCAAATACACCGTCTCCTAATTCAAGAACAGAGATATCAAAAGTACCTCCACCTAAATCGTAAACAGCAATTTTTTGATCAGTTCCTTTTTTATCTAATCCGTAAGCAAGTGCAGCAGCAGTTGGCTCATTGATGATACGCATAACTTTAAGACCAGCAATTTCTCCAGCTTCTTTTGTAGCTTGACGTTGTGCATCGTTAAAGTAAGCAGGAACAGTAATAACCGCTTCAGTTACAGTTTGACCTAAATAGTCTTCAGCAGTTTTTTTCATTTTTTGAAGTGTCATTGCTGACAATTCTTGTGCAGTGTATAAACGACCGTCAATATCCACACGTGGCGTATTGTTGTCACCTTTTACAACACTGTAAGGAACTCTTTTTGCTTCTTCCTGAGTTTCAGCAAAAGTGTGTCCCATAAAACGTTTAATAGAAGCAATCGTTTTTGTAGGATTCGTTACCGCTTGTCTTTTTGCAGGATCACCCACTTTAATTTCTCCACCTTCAACAAAAGCGATGATAGATGGCGTTGTTCTTTTTCCTTCTGCGTTAGGAATAACAACTGCTTCGTTACCTTCCATTACAGAAACACAAGAGTTCGTCGTACCTAAGTCAATTCCGATTATTTTACCCATTTTTTATATATTTAATTTTGATATACTATTTATAACTCAGGTGGCATAAGTCAATCTTTGTGCCAATATAAAAAACCAAAGTAAATTGTCAGTTTTCATGTCGGCACAACAAAAACAATCTGACAACATGACATTTTTAAAATCTGACATTCATGGCATATCAGTACGTTACGTGTCATTATCAGGAGCTGCTTCCCGCTATCCGCTATATCTTTTATGCCGCTGAGGCGGACATAAAAGGATACCGCTTCTATCGGGGCTAGGGCAATTGCATTTATAAGAACTTTATAATTCAAAATAAACCATTGTTGGCCCAAACTCATTACTTTATCGGGAAAATACTATATATTTGAAAAACTCAAAACCGATGAAAAACAGGGAAAAACAATGGCGCGAAATGATCCATTTTTACAATCTCGAAGGAAATCATATCAGGACAAATGAAAAATTAGATGCAGATTTAAGAATTTCATACGAAAATGAATCTATGGGAATCCGTGGCATTTCCTAACTGATGAAAACGGAAATATTATTAAAAAAATCTTAGTGGTCCTTCTGAAATTGAAAATTTAGAAAAACAACTTAGTAAAAATTAATTCCCATGGAAGACAACAGCATCCTTATTTTTATTTCAATCATCATTACAGGACTTTTTGTATTTAAAGATATTTTAAAATACGATATCTCCATAAAACACTATGAAAAAACAGCAACAAAAAAACTACTCTTGTTGTTATTTATTGGTACGCAAATCAATCTTTACTCACAAACACAAAAGTTAAAGGATAATTTCACTATCACTATAAGAACCGAAGAAGGTGACCTAAATAATGATGGCCTAATTGATAAAGTTTTGCTTAAAATGGATACCATAAATCAAACACAGCCATTAAAATTAGAAATCTATTTTTTACAAAAAAGCGGAAACTATAAATTAAGCGTATCCACAAAAAATTTAATAGAACCTCAATATCCAAATGGAAAATATGGAGGAAATCAAATTCCTGATTTTACTATTGAAAATGGCGGTTTATACTTGTATTCCGAAATCAAAAAAAATCATTTTACACATACATTCAAATTCAACAATGGAAATTTTGAATTACGACATATATCAAACGTCGTGTGGGACGGTAATAATTTAACTACTGAAACTGAATTTAATCTTTTAACGGGAGTAAAAACTGAAATAACAAAAGCTTTAGGTTCTGAAAAAATTATAAAAAAGACAACAAAAAAAATCATAGTGAAGCCATTGCCTTTAATTACTAGTTTTAGAGCTTATGATAGTAACCTGAATTAAAAACCCATAGACTTAAAAAAGTTTTACATTCAGAAAAACGTAAAAACAAAAAGCTCTCCCCTATTTTTTAATAATTATGAAAACTGCATTTACACTTATATTAATACTACTCTCGATTGCAACTTTTGGTCAAAAAAAAGGCAATAAGGATTATTTAATTTCTTATGTGGATTCTACTTCCGGAAAGGAATTAATCGGTTATAAATCTTTGAATGGCAAAATCGTTATTAAAGCAAAATATCAAAATGGTTCTGACACTTTACACAAAATGGCAATTATGCAAAATTCAGAATTTGAGTTTATAGGTATTGATAAAAACGACCTTGTTATACTAAAACCATACATTTACGACAACGGTCCTGATTATGTAGAAGAAGGTTTATTTAGATTTGTAGAAAATGATAAACTTGGTTTTGCGAATTTAGATGGTCAAAAAATAATTAAGGCCAAATATGATTTCGCAACACCTTTTTCTAATGGCATTTCTGAATTTGCAATAGGTGGAGAAAAAATTTATGAAAATGGTAAAACCAGAAATGAAATCCTAAAAGAAAGCGGATACGAAGGATTAATTGACAAACATTGGACTTGGGGCGGAAATAGTACAGAAAATGGATATTTAAACCAATACGGCCAGGAATTTGAAACGATTACCGAACTAAAAAACAACAAAAGAGAAGCCTGGACAAAAGATAAAAAACATTATTTATTAAACAAAAAAGGTCAAATAATAAAAACGTATCCAAAATAAAGAATAAGACAGTTAAGAATGATTCTGTAACAAGTAATCTTACTTCACAGTCTTCTATCCAGAATATTTTTTTGTACACATTGAAATTAATTACATTAGCATTTTTCTAAATCCAAAAAATGGAAAATTACAGCATTATTATTTTTATTCTTGCTATCGTAATTGGATTGTCAGCCTTTGCTGATACTATAAAATTACCGCAACCCATTTTACTTATTATAGTAGGAGTTGCAATTGGTTTTATACCAACAATGTCCGAAATTGAAATCAATCCTGAAATCATATTCCTGATATTTCTTCCGCCATTATTGTACGATGCCTCTTTTAATATTTCTCCAAAACACTTCAAAACCAATCTTAGTACAATAAGTACACTGGCAATCCCTTTGGTTTTTCTTACCACGTTTTGGATCGCTGTCGTGGCACATTACACAATCCCTAATATGACATGGCCTTTGGCATTCGTTTTGGGAGCCATACTTTCTGCTACTGATGCAGTTGCTGCCATAAGCATTACAAAAGGACTTGGTATATCTCATAAAACCATTACCATACTCGAAGGTGAAAGCCTTATTAATGATGCATCGGCATTGGTTGCATATCGATTTGCCATTGCCACAGCAATGGGTTCTGCATTTATAATCTGGAAAGCTACTTTACAATTTGTACTTTTATTAGGTGGAGGTTTTCTAGTAGGTTTTATTATGGCAAAAATTCTGAGTTCTATATTAAACAGAGTCCATAAAAATATAAATGTTACGATTAGCTTCATGTTGTTAATGCCTTTTGTAACGTATCTTATTGCGGAACATTTGCATGTTTCGGGAGTAATTGCCGTAGTTGTTTTAGGTTTAGCAATAGCTCGTTTCAGTAAAAAAATATTCCCTGAAACCTTAAAAAATCAATCCCGAAGTCTTTGGGATATTATTATTTTTTTATTGAATGGCTTAATCTTTATTTTAATCGGACTTAATTTTCGATATATCCTAAAAGGTATCGACAATGATATGATCTTACCTTACATTGGCTATGCCTTTATAATTACACTTGTAGCTTTATTGATTAGGATGGTCAGGATTTTTCTTCAGAAAATAAATCTTCAAAAAGCATTTCAAAATAACAAACGAAAAAGAAAAATTAGTGCTGATGCCCTTTTAGACTTTAACAATAGTATTATCCTGGGCTGGTCAGGCATGCGTGGAATTGTTTCTTTCGCCATTGCAATTGGTATTCCAAAAGAACTTGAGGACGGAACTCCTTTTCCGCAACGAACCGTTATTATATTTATTTCTGTAGCAGTTGTTTTGATGACGCTTATTGGGCAGGGTCTTACTTTACCCTGGATTGTAAAAAAATTGAGTGTTAAAGAGGATGAATCAAACTTATAACTTTTAATTTAATATCCTAAAACCTCGATTATATTACCATTTTAACAAATAAAAAACCTTTTAAATCTTTGTACTATTTTTTCTATATTTTTACCTCATAAAAAAAACATCTAATTTAACTAAACCCAAAAAACCAACTCAATGAATGACAATTTAAAATACGCTGCAAAACTATTCAGCAGCGCAACATTTAGCTTTTTTAAAATCAATATCCTCGGACAATTTTTATATGCCCTTATAGGTGTTTTTACCCTATTTACTATTATTTATCAATCAGGTCATGGAATGGGACACGTAACTGCATCAGCTGCAGTAATGCTGTTATTCGCCTTAAGGCCAATTGGTTTTGGTTTAACAATGATTACTCTGTTAGCCGGCCCTTTCTTAATTTTTGCTTTGGGTAATAAATACATAATGTCAAAAACCATTCATAAATTATTATCAGACAAAGGAGAGGTTTTATTATTCCCGATCATTGATAAAGTCCTTAACAAAGTAAAATCTAAGCAACCTGATTTATTTAAAAAAGGAACTGATAAAACCAAATTACAACTAAAATTAATTCAGGAACTCAAAGATTCTAACGAGAACAAATGGTTAAAGAAAATCATCATATATGGTTTTAAAAAAGTAAGTCTTGATGATGTTGATTTTACCAATGAAAATGTAAGTTTTACCGATATTGTAAAAGAAAAAATGATTACAGGCTTAAAAAATACATCACAACCAAGCAGAAATTTTTTCTGGATCATTTTGGGAATCCAAATCGTTATCTTAATATTGATTCTTACCCGATTGATCTAAGATTTTAAATAAAAAACTATCAAAACCGATACAATGAATCAGGAATTAGAAAGTCATTTTGATGAATTTGACCAAGTACCCGTAATAAGAAGAAAACTTTTACCATGGTGGATTAAAACTTTTTGTTGGATTTTTATGGTTTTGGCAATTTGCGCTGTTGCATCTGCCATTATCAATATTTTTACCCCAAACGTAAATCTATCTCTTTATGGTTTTTCCAGCAATACTGCTTTTTCAGGAATTGGAGCATTTATTATTGCGATTATGATATTCAAAGGTTTTGCGGCTTATTCTCTTTGGTTCGAAAAACCCAATGCAATCTCAATTGGTAAAATTGATGCTATTTGCGGAGTAGTCATTTGCATAGCATCAATGTTTGTGTTGCCTTTTATGAATAATAATAGTCATTTTATGTTTCGTTTAGAAATTTTGTTACTTATTCCTTACTATATGAGATTAAACAAAATCGAATACGAATGGGACAACTTAGAAATCTTGTGAATGTAATCTAATTTAAAAAAAATGAAATCGCCAATACTACTTTTATTACTCGCTTTTAGTTTGAATGTAAATTCACAGCAAAAAACAATAGTTAAAAAACACGTTACTTTTAATAAAAAAATCAATAGCAGCAACGAAAAACTAAAGTCATTTATTCCTAAAGGTTACGAAGCAATTGCAGAAAAAAAAGGTAACCTGAACCTCGACAAAACCGAAGATTGTATTTTGGTTATACGCAAAACAACTGAAGAAACGACTTCAAATATGGATGAAGGTAAACCAGACAAAAGAATCGTATTGCTTTTATTAGGTCAAAAAGACGGAAGTTATAAATTGGCTTATAAAAACCAAAATGTTGCTGATTGCATAGATTGCGGTGGCGTTTTTGGAGATCCTTTTAGCGGAATTTCCATAAAAAACGGTTACTTTTCTATTGAACACAAAATCGCCGGCGGTCATCATTGGGAACAAATTATTACATTCAAATTCAACAAAACCAAAAACAATTGGTATTTATACAAAGATCATTTTATCAATTATGTTCTTAATACAAGTAACGATCCTAATGCAGAAGCACTTATTGCGGATGTTGATAAACTAAAAACAGTGAAGGATTTTGGCGAAATTTCATTTCAAAACTTCAATATTTATTCTAAAAAAGGATATTAATTTTATGCTCTTATTTTAATAGTACTTTATATATTTCTAACAAACAGTTTCCTAATTTATTTGTAATTTCGATTTTCATTAAAATACAAATATAAAATGGCTTCATTTATTAAAGAAATATCTTTTCGCTGGTCTGATCTTGACCCAAATTTTCACGTTCGTCATAGTGCTTATTACGATTTTGGAGCACAACATCGTATCGAAATTCTTGAAGAACTGGGCCTGACACTAAAGGTAATGCAAACACAAAGTTTTGGACCTGTTTTATTTAGAGAAGAATGTGTTTTCAGGAAAGAACTAAAACTTTCTGATAAGATATTCCTTCACACCAAAACATCAAAAATGAAAGCTGATGCCTCTCGTTGGTCAATAGTTCACGAATTCAGAAGAGAAGATGATACACTTTGTGCTGTTATTACAGTTGATGGTGCCTGGATGGATACTAAACTTCGCAAATTAGCTTCTCCAACGCCAGCAATTGCCATTGAAGCTTTGAGTATTTTCCCAAAAAGTGACGATTTCGTAGGCTTATAAAACAAACTTCATTTTTCTTAACTTTATGAAATCCAAAAAACGATATTTTAAATATATGTTTTTTGGATTTTTTAAAATTTAAAACTCATGATCGATTACGAAAAAGACTTCAGAATACTTATTATTATCACTATAATTGGGCTTGTTACAATTGTTTTGGGAGCTGTTACAGACAAAGTACTTCGTTATTTTTTGTATCGAAAATTAACCGATAAAGAATATGATGCGACAGGTTTTCGATTTTTAAAACACTTAATCATTACCGTAATCTATATATTAGGATTTGCCTTTGCTTTAATACAAATTCCAGAATTTAAAATTATTGGTCATTCGTTTTTAGCTGGTGCCGGAGTAATTTCGTTAGTCGCTGGTTTAGCGTCTCAACAAGCTTTGAGCAATATTGTAAGCGGCATTTTTCTCGTTATTTTTAAACCTTTTCGAATTAATGACAAGATCACCATCAACAATTTTGTTGGTACAGTTGAAGATATTAATTTGAGACAAGTAGTCCTGAAAGATGCAGAAAATAACCGAATCATAATTCCAAATTCTGTTATTAGCAATCAGATTATTGTTAATACCAATATGCACGACACAAAATCCTGTAAAATAATAGAAATTGGCGTTGGTTATGATTCTAATATCGAAAAAGCGCTGGAAATCATGAAAGAAGAAGTAGCCAAACATCCCCTATTTATAGACAACAGGACGGCTGAAGATAAAAAACAAAAAAAGCCATTGGTGACAGCTCGTGTTGTAGCCCTGGCAGATTCAAGCGTAACATTAAAAGCATGGGCATGGGCGAAAAATTCTACAGATGCGTTTATAATGTATTGTGACTTACTGCAAAGTATCAAAAAACGTTTTGATGAGGATAATATTGATATTCCGTATCCGCAACAGGTGGTAACTTTTAAGAACAATAAAAATCAAGAGTGATCCTTCCTCTTTAATTTCTGATAATTTTAAGATTTTAATTTTTGATTTTAAAATCGTTAACTTTAATTTTATAAATACTCTTAAACGAAAATCCATCAAAAAAATGAGAAAGATTAAATTCATACTGTTACTACTCCCCTTTTTGTGCTTTTCGCAGCAAGAAAACATAAAGGCACTGGACATCAATTTAACCAATTACGAATATCCTTTTCCTGTACAATTCTTAGAATTGAGCAATCAGCGTCAGAATCTTAAGATGGCGTATATGGATATCAAACCTGATCATTACAACAACAAAACTATTGTTTTACTTCACGGTAAAAATTTTAATGGTGCATATTGGGAAACTACTATAAAAGCCCTGACAAAAGAAGGATACAGGGTAATTGTTCCCGATCAGATAGGTTTTGGAAAATCATCTAAACCCGATAATTTTCAATATACTTTTCAGCAATTGGCAGAGAATACCAAGAAATTACTGGATCATTTAGGAATCGAAAAAACAACCATCTTAGGACATTCGATGGGTGGAATGCTGGCCACAAGATTTGCTCTCATGTATCCTGAAACTACTGAAAAATTAGTTCTCGAAAACCCAATTGGTTTAGAAGACTGGAAACTGGTTGTACCTTATAAACCCGTAGATTGGTGGTACGAATCAGAATTAAAACAAAACTATCAGAATATAAAAAGCTATCAAATGGCGAACTATTATGACGGAAAATGGAATGCCGATTTCCAGAAATGGGCTGAACTTGGCGCTGGCTGGACAACAGCTCCTGATTATGCAAGAGTAGCCTGGAATTCGGCTCTAATGTATGATATGATTTTTACGCAACCTGTTTTATACGAGTTTAAAAACATCAAAAGTCCAACGCTTTTAATCATCGGAACAAGAGACAAAACAGCTATAGGAAAACCTTTGGTATCTGAAGAAGTCAGAAAAACAATGGGAAATTATCTTGAATTGGGTAAAAAAACACAAAAAGCAATCCCGAATACCAAACTAGTCGAAGTACCAAATACCGGACATTTACCGCATATTGAATCTTTCGATCAATTTATAAAACCATTAATAGCATTTTTGAAACAATAATTTTTTTTCGCCACAAATTACATTAATTTACACTAATTTTTATCTGCAGATTCTACAATTTAATTCGTGGAAATTAGTGTAATTCACGACAAACCTTTTAATAATCTAAATCAAATATTATGTTTACAATCGAACAAATAAAAGAAGCTCATGCTAAAGTACAAAGCGGCGCAGATTTTCCAAATTATATACAAGACCTGATTATTTTGGGCGTAAAAGGATATGATACCTTTGTTAATAACGGAAATGTAGAATATTACGGCGTAAATAATTACAAAGTTTCCACTGACGAAAAATATCCTGAAATTCAGGTGGCTCCGGTAGCCAATAAAGAACGTTTTATCGAATTTTTGGTCATGCATCAGGACGGTCAAACCGATTATCTAACTTTCTGTAATCATGCTGCCCAATCCGGAATTGCAAAATGGCGCGTTGATATCATCGAAATGACTTGCACTTATTTCGACAAAGCTAATAATGAAATACTAATCGAAAAAATCCCTGGTTAATCAAAATCTAAATACAACTTCATGTACAAAAAAATTATTCTGATTGCGTTGTTGTCTATTTGCTTTATAGGTTTTGCCCAAGATAAAAAAGCAAAATCTAAATTTAAAGTAATTGCTTTTTATACGGCTAAAAACGATCAGGCACATATCAGTTTTGTACATGAAGCCAATAAATGGTTTCCAAAAATAGCCGAACAAAATCATTTTGAATACGATTCTACAAGCAATTGGGATAATTTAAACGCTAATTTTTTATCAAAATATCAGGTTGTTTTATTTTTAGACACGAGACCGGAAACGTCAAGTCAGCAAGAAGCTTTTCAGAAATATATGGAAAATGGCGGTGGTTTTATCGGATTTCATTTTTCGGCATTTGCGCTAAACGATTCTGCTTATCCGCAAAACTGGAATTGGTACCATAATACCTTTTTAGGTTCAGGAGAATATGCAAGCAATACGTGGCGACCAACATCGGCAGTTTTACGAATTGAAAATCAGCATCCTGCAACGAAAAACATTCCTAAAACATTCAAATCAGCACCAAACGAATGGTACAGATGGAGCAATGATTTAAGAAAAAATCCGGATATCAAAATCCTTGTAGCGATTGATGAGAGCAGTTTTCCGTTAGGAACTGGCCCAAAACAGAATGAAATTTGGCATGAAGGTTATTATCCTGTCGTCTGGACCAATAAAAACTACAAAATGCTCTATGTAAACATGGGGCATAATGATATAGATTATGAACACGGAACTAATAAAACGCTTTCGTATACTTTTGAAAATGAACCACAAAGCCAATTAATCTTAAACGGATTACTTTGGTTAGGCAATTCTAAAAAAATAAAATAAAATGTCAAAACTTTCTCCCATCATAAATCCAGAAGAACTTTTAAAATTAAAAGATACTTCTAACGTTGTTTTAATTGATGCCAGAGCAGGAATCAATGCCGAAGAAAATTATCAAAACGAACATCTAAAAGACGCTCGTTTTGTAGATTTGAATAAAGATCTGGCAACTGTTGAAGATCCTGCAAACGGAGGAAGACATCCTTTACCTTCATTAGAAAAATTCGCAGCAGTACTTTCAAAAATCGGAATTACACCTTCAAGCCATGTAATCATTTACGATGATAAAAACGGATCGAATGCAGCAGCAAGATTTTGGTGGATGTTACGCTCAATTAACCATGAAAAAGTTCAGGTCTTAAACGGAGGTTTGCAAGCAGCAATAAAAGTGGGTTTTCCTGTCAGTTCTGCATTAGAAACTGTTGAACCAACTGAAAAATATCCAATTTCGAAATGGAGTCTGGCTCAGGCCGATATGAAAGAAGTCGAAAAGGCCCGAAATAACAAAGAAAATATTGTAATTGATGTAAGAGATAAAAACCGTTTTGATGGCTTAACAGAACCGCTGGATTTAATTGCAGGTCATATTCCGGGCGCTATCAATGTTCCGTTTAGTGAAAATTTAAACGAAGATGGATTTTACAAATCGCCTGAAGTTTTAGCAAAAAAATACAATGAAATTATAGGCGATAAAAAACCTGACAATGTAATTGTACATTGCGGTTCAGGAGTTACCGCCTGTCATACTTTATTGGCAATGGATTATGCCGGAATTCCAATTCCAAAATTATACGTAGGTTCCTGGAGCGAATGGTCGAGAAATGATCGTGAATTGGCGACCAAAGAAACAAATAACTCATTTGGATACAATAAAAATTAAACACATAGAAACATAGATTTCAAATGTGTAAAAAAGAATACAAAAAAGAAACATATTTCTCACACATAGCTATGTGTATTTAAATAAGTGAAACGCCTATTTTTAAATTTACAAAAGCTATGTTTCTATGTGTTAAGAATAGAGACAACAGTTTAAATACAATACGAAATGCAACATTGGGATATACTTTTATCGAATCAGGTAAATAAAAAAGCTTTTATAGACACTTTGCTTTCCGGCGAAGCCAAGGGAGAATTAGCCGTTTTTAACACCCAAAAAGGCATTCTGTTTTCAGATATTGCAATAGAGAAATTCATCGAAAAAGAATACCAATACGACACCGTAGAAGCTTCTCCTGAATCACACAGACAATTGAGAACCTTTTCGTCAGGCGAACGCAAAAAAGAGTTTCTAAAATACTGCATCAATCAAAAACCTGATTTCATCATTTTCGATAATCCGTTCGATCATTTAGACCAGGCTTCGCGTGTAGTTTTGGCAGAATCATTAAAAGATTTAACAACAGATATTGCCATTATTCAATTAGTAAACAGATTCGTTGACGTATTATACTTTGTACCTAATAAAGCACAAATCAAAGACAATACATTTGAACTGCATCCGATTTCAAAAAGCGAAAATCACTTTAAAACTTTAAATACAGCGGCAATTCCAAAAGCGATTGAACCGCATTCCTTTCACGAAAGTGTATTAATAAAAATGGAAAATGTTTCGGTAAGTTATGACGACCGAAAAATTGTAGATAATATTTCCTGGACAATAAAACAAGGCGAATTTTGGCAATTAATCGGGCCAAACGGTTCCGGAAAAAGCACTATTTTATCTTTGATTACAGGAGATAATCCAAAAGGATTTGGACAGGATTTACATTTATTTGGAAGAAAAAAAGGAACCGGTGAAAGTGTTTGGGATATCAAAAAACAAATTGGAATTTTCACCACTTCCATGACCGATTTATTCCAAAAAGGACATACTTTGGAAGAAATGATTCTTTCGGGATTCTTTGATTCTATCGGATTGTATATTGAGCCAACCACACATCAAAAACAAATCGTTGCGCAATGGCTTGAAGTAATCGAAATGACATCTTTAAGAAAAAAGCGTTTCATAGATCTTTCCATCGGTCAGCAAAGAGTTGCATTGATTGTTCGTGCCGTTTTAAAACACCCGCCATTATTAATTTTAGATGAACCCGTAGAAGGTTTGGACGACGAAAATGTCGATTTGGTCATTCAGCTTATCAATACCATCAAACAAGAAACAAATGTGAGTATTTTGTACGTATCGCATCGTATCGAAACCGGCCTTGCTCCTACTTCGGTTTTTGAACTTTTACCATCGCCAACAGGATCTATTGGTAAAATAAAATACCACTCTGAGCTCAACTAAAAAGACAAAAAATGAAAATTAGATATATCTTATTATTAGCAATTCCACTAATAATCGCTTCGTGCTGCGGTAGCATTTCAACAGCAAAAAAAACATATCAAATATCTGAAACCACTCCACTAAAATCCAATTGGAATTTTAATTCAAAAGAATGGCTGCTCCAAAAAGACACTCTAATAGGAAAAGGAGGTCCGATGCATTGGGGCGTAATAGAATCAAAAAAACAACTGCCTGAAAATTATGAGATCGATTTTAAAGTAAATATGACCAAAGAATCTCTTTTTGAAGTCATGCTTAACATCGATAAAGAAAATTACATCAGAACCTATCTCTACCAAATCGATCAGAATATCGTAATAGGAAGAGGTGTTTACAATAAAAACAGCGATGAGCACGGCAAACGCGGAGGAATAACGTTGTATAAAAAACCAATGAAATTAGAAAACAACAAATGGTACCAGGTAAAAATTAGAGTTTCAAATAATCAATTATTCTTTTCAGTCGATAACGAAACCTTTTTAGAATGTTCCCTTGAAAAAACCAAACTAAGCCAACAAGGCAAACTAGGTTTCCTAACCAACGGAGAAGCAAAAATTATAGACCTAACCATTAAAAACATTGAATAGATTTTTTATTATTTAACCATTAAGATATTAAGAAAATTAAGTTCAACGCTTAACTAACTTAATATCTTAATGGTAAAAAGAAAATCCTAAATAGAAAACAAAAAAGCTCCAAATTGGAGCTTTTTTTATACGAGAAAATCTCTTCTCTATTTTCTTTATTCTAAAATCTAATCTCTAAAATCTAAAATTTTACTCCTCCTCTTCTATACTATGCGTCTTACCATAGTTACGCCACTTTTCAATACAATCCTGAAGATCCTGAGGAAGTTCAGTATCAAAACGCATCATTTCTCCAGTTGTGGGATGCACAAAACCAAGTGTTTTAGCATGCAAAGCCTGACGTGGTAATGCTTTAAAACAATTATCAATAAATTGTTTGTATTTCGTAAAAGTCGTTCCTTTCAAAATCAAATGACCGCCATAACGTTCGTCATTAAAAAGCGGATGCCCGATATGTTTCATATGTGCACGAATCTGATGTGTTCTACCCGTTTCTAATTTACAGGAAATCAAAGTAACATAACCAAAACGTTCCAAAACCTTATAATGCGTAATTGCAGGTTTTCCAATTTCAGGATCAGCAAAAACAGCCATTTGCATGCGGTCTTTTAAGTGTCTCGCCAAATTTCCTTCAATCGTTCCCGCCTCTTCGGCAACATTTCCCCAAACAAGAGCAATATACTCACGTTCAGAAGTTTTAGCTTCAAATTGTTTCGCTAAATGCGTCATCGCCGCTTCTGTTTTAGCCACCACCAAAAGTCCGGATGTATCCTTATCAATTCGGTGAACCAAACCTGGGCGTTCGCTGCTGTTCATTGGTAAATTATCAAAATGATGTGCCAAAGCATTTACCAAAGTCCCGGTGTAATTTCCGTGACCCGGATGTACCACCATTCCCGGCTCCTTGTTAATCAGCAACAAAGCATCATCTTCGTAAACAATATTTAGCGGAAGATCTTCCGGAAGAATATGATTTTCAAATGGAGGATGTGTTAACATAACCGTCACAACATCAAACGGTTTTACTTTATAATTTGATTTTACAGGAATATCATTTACAAAGATATTCCCTTCTGCTGCTGCGTTCTGAATTTTATTTCGCGTCGCATTCTGAATCAAATTCATTAAATATTTGTCAATACGCAAAAACGCTTGACCTTTAGGGACTTCAAACCTGAAATGTTCGAATAATTCGTCTTCCAGATCTAAATTTTCATTATTATTGTTCATCTTTTGGGGTTTCAGTAGTTGGCGTAGCTGTACTGTCTACGACCTGACTTTCATCTACATAACTTGCTTTTCCGTCACCTAAAACCAAGTCGATTTTAGACGCTTTCAGCACGCGGTCTCCTACTTTTAAGTTTCTACCTTTATAACGCATCTCCAGCACCATATCTTTTCCAAGATTTGGAATATAAGTAATCGTTCCCTGCTCAAGCCCTAAAGCCTTCAAAGTCGGAACTGCCTCACGATACGTTTTCTCGATCAAATCAGGAATTCTAACAGAAGAAAATCCCGACGCATTAATTTTAATATATATTTTTCTTCCCACTTTTACCTTCGTTCCCGGCAAAGGATCTTGCTCAACAACACTGTATTTAGGAAATTCACTTCTGTAATCAACACTATCCAAAAGCACATAATCCAGGTCAAGTTCATCCAATTTTGCCTCAACTTGTTCCTCCGTCAATTTAGACAAATTCGGAACCGCAATTTCATGTCCATGATCAGTTGTAAAAGTCAGCCAATGCATAAACAGATAACCCAAAACAGCAATAATAGCAGCCGCAATCAAGATTTGTAAAAAAAACACCCGGCTTGTTAAATACTTACGTAAAGTCATAAATTTATTTTTAGTTGTCGCAAAGATAAAGCTATTTCGTTTCAAAAAAAATGATAATTTTGTTTTAAGCAAGAAAGTGTTCTGATTGTCATCCTGAGCGAAGTCGAAGGATAATTTTCAGGAGCTATTTCCTGCTGTCCGCTGTATCTTTTATGGTGAACCCCACCATAAAAGGATGCCGCTCCCATCAGGGCTAGGGCTTTAGGATTCATTAGAAGATTTCAGTACTATTTGTCAGGCTGAACGAAGTCGAAGCCCCGCAAAGAGAATTGCCATACATTACCGAAAAGCATGTGTGATTTCTTCTCCGTCGAAATGACAAGCAGATCGAAAATGGCACGCAGATCTAACAGATTTAGACAGATAAACACAGATTTTTTTAAATTTAATTCGTGAATTCGTGGCAAAAAACCTGAAACCTGAAACAATTAAACAAATAAACTATTAAACATAACAAAATAAATCATAGAATGAAAAACATAGCCATCATCATGGGCGGATACTCAAGCGAATACAAAATTTCGCTTATCAGCGGAAACGTCGTTTACCAATATCTTGACAAAACAAAATACAACGGATTCCGAATTCATATCTTTAAAGAAAAATGGGTGTACGTAGACGAAAAAGATGCTGAATATACCATCGACAAAAATGATTTCTCTGTAACTATAAACGATCAGAAAATTACTTTCGACTGTGTTTTCAACGCCATTCACGGAACTCCGGGAGAAGATGGACTAATGCAGGCTTATTTTGAATTACTAGGAATTCCGCAATCCTCTTGCGATTATTACCAGGCTGCATTGACTTTCAATAAACGTGATTTATTATCAGTTTTAAAACCATATGGAATCAAAACGGCAATTTCTTATTACCTAAATAAAGGTGATATTATCAATACAGACGAAATCGTTAAAAAAGTTGGTTTACCATGTTTCGTAAAACCAAACAAAGCAGGATCCAGTTTCGGAATCTCAAAAGTAAAATCTGAAGCCGAATTGCCAATTGCCATCGAAGTGGCCTACAAAGAAGACAACGAAATCATCATAGAAAGTTTCCTTGACGGTACCGAAGTTTCTGTTGGAGTAATTAATTATCAGGGAGAAATTAAAGTTCTACCAATCACCGAAATTGTTTCCGACAATGATTTCTTTGACTACGAAGCCAAATACGAAGGGAAATCGCAAGAAATAACACCAGCCAGAATCTCAGACGAGCTAACACAAAAAGTTGGTGAAACAGCAAAACGTGCATACGAAGTCTTAAAAATGAAAGGGTTCTCAAGAAGCGAATTCATCATTGTAGACAACGAACCGTATATGTTAGAAATGAATACAATTCCTGGTTTAACAACCGAAAGTCTGATTCCGCAGCAAGCACAGGCAGCCGGAATTTCGCTTCAGGATTTATTCACAAACGCAATTGAGTTAGCACTTATATAAGTTGCTAAGATACTAAGGTTCTGAGATGCTAAGATTTCAGAACCTTAGTTTTTTTTTAAAGACAAAAACCTTAGCAACTTAGCATCTCAGAACCTTAGCAACTTAAAAAAAATGAAAGAAATCTTCGAATGGAATAGACTTTTTTACAACAATCTTCCCGCAAACTTTGCGCTCGAAGTGATATTTCGTTCTACGGTAATGTTTATCATTTTACTGCTCACCTTAAAATTAGCAGGAAAACGAGGTGTAAAACAATTATCGATTTTCGAAACCGTAATCATTATTGCATTAGGTTCTGCAGCAGGAGATCCAATGTTTTATGAAGATGTTGGTATTGTTCCCGCTGCAATTGTATTTACTGTAATCATTATTTTGTACCGTTCTGTAACCTGGCTTACCGGAAAAAGCAAAAAATTCGAAGAATTTATAGAAGGCAAAACCGAATGTTTAATCAATAATGGAAAATTTTCTATTACTACTTTCAAAAAAGAAAGTCTGGCACAAGACGAATTTTTCTCTGAACTTCGAATAAAATCTATCGAACATCTCGGACAAATAAAACATGCTTTTATAGAAACCAGCGGAGAAATCAGCGTATTTTTTTATGAAGATCAGGAAGTAAAATACGGATTACCTATCTTACCCGCTGCATTCAATAAAAAAAGCAAAACAATAGAAAAAGAGGGCATTCACGCCTGCACTTTTTGCGGTCATACCGAAGAGCAAAAACCAGGAACCGCACAATGCGAAGTCTGTAAAAAAGACGAATGGGTTCCGGCTTTAAATACAAAAAGAATCACTTAACAGTAGCTTTGTAAACCAGAAACTTTCAAATAAAAAAATATGCTATTTCTTGTTGGGACTCGAGATTCAAATATTAAAAACGGTGTGATTTTAAACGAAAAATGCCCAAAATGTAATACACAAGATGCATTGCATTTTAGCATTTATAAAAAATACACACACGTTACTCTCATTCCATTATTTCCGGTTGGAAAAACTGTTTACATAAGATGTAGTAATTGCGAAGAAAACTTTGATTATGAAGATTTATCTGAAAGTGCTCAATTACAACTAAGAAATGAAAAATTAGATTATTCAATCTGGATGTTTTCCGGTTCTATCATAATAGCCTTATTCCTTATTTTTACAATTAATAGATACTTTGAAAATAAAGATGAAGCAGGAGTTCTAATAAAAAATCCAATGCAAGGTGATGTTTATAATTTAAAATTAAATAATGGCTATTATTCAAATATGCGAATAGATAAAATTACCGCAGATAGTGTCTACGCCACATTGAATGATTTTCAGGCGTATATGCCAAATGAAATAGATGATTTAAATAAACCTGAAAACTATTCAAACAGAAAAGTTTATTATTCAAGAAAAGATTTAATTAAACTTTATCAGGAAAATGAAATATTAAAAATTACTCAAGAAAAAGCTAATGGTTTTAGTAATTAAAACCTTTGTAACTTTGAACCTCTGAACCTAAAAAAAATGCGAAAAGCCATATTCCCCGGATCATTCGATCCTATAACACTAGGACACGAAGATATCATCAAAAGAGGAATTCCTTTATTTGATGAAATCGTAATTGCTATTGGTGTCAATGCCGAAAAAAAATATATGTTTTCACTCGAAGAAAGAAAACGCTTTATAGAAGAAACTTTCAAAGACGAACCGAAAATTTCGGTAATTACTTATGAAGGATTGACCATCGATTTAGCCAAAAAGGAAAAAGCCAATTTCATCCTGAGAGGACTGCGCAATCCAGCCGATTTCGAATTCGAAAAAGCCATTGCCCATACCAATAGAAAACTTTCTAAAATAGAGACTGTATTTTTATTAACAGCAGCAAGTACTTCATTTATTAGCTCAAGCATTGTCCGCGATGTACTGCGTCATGGCGGCGAATACGAAATGCTGGTTCCGGATGCGGTTCGAGTACAGAAATAACACAAAGCGAGTCATTGCGAGGAACGAAGCAACCATACTAATCTTTATAAGAAGATAAACTAAGTGAGATTGCTTCGTTCCTCGCAAAGACAAAAATACGCGATACTCCGTTTCACAACACAAAATCTGTGATCCAATAAACCAAAAAAACATAAACTTGCAAGCGAAACAAATTATAAGTAATTTCGCATTTTTAAAATAAAAACCAAATAATGAGCATCGAAAGAGAATTAAACAAACGTAGCGGATCTAAATGCGAACTTTGTGGCGCCGAAGAAAACCTAAAAGTATATGAAGTATTACCGACTAAAAAAGGCGGTCTTGACGAAAGTATTTTAGCGTGTAGTACGTGTATTGACCAAATTGAAAACCCGGATAATGTCGATTTAAATCACTGGAGATGTCTTAACGACAGTATGTGGAATGAAAACGTTGCGGTACAAGTGGTAGCCTGGAGAATGTTAAGCCGTTTACGTGCAAATGGCTGGCCTCAGGAATTATTAGACATGATGTATTTAGACGAAGATACGCTGGCATGGGCACAAGCAACCGGAGAAGGTGAAGACGACGAGAATAAAATTATTCACCGCGATAGCAACGGAGTGATTTTAGAACACGGAGATTCTGTAGTTTTAATCAAAGATCTTAAAGTAAAAGGATCGAGCATGGTAGCCAAACAAGGAACTGCAGTTCGTAACATCCGTTTGGACCACGAAAACGCTGAATACATCGAAGGAAAAGTCGATGGTCAGCAAATTGTGATTATCACTCAATACGTGAAGAAAATATAAGTTTTCAGTCACAGTTGCAGTTTTCAGTTATTTGCTAACTGAAAACTACGACCGAAAACTGTAAACTAAAAAAGGGCTATTCAAATATGAATAGCCCTTTTTTTATGCTGTATTTAGAGTAAATTATTTTTGGAATAATTTGTTGATCTGATCTTTTAATAATGGCTCAGAAACATTGCTTGTTGCAGAAGAAGCATCTTTAGAAGAAACCATAAACTGAACTGTAGCTTTCTCAGGAATAACGCTTCCTGTGTAGTGTAACCAGATATAGTTGTTAGGTAATTCTAATTTGATATCGTATAAAGGAGTTGCAGTAAAACCGTTTACAATGATATTATAAAGACTGTTATAATCATTATTTACATTTTTGAATGTAAATTTTCTCAAGCTTGATGATTCGTCATCGTTCTGAATACTTGTATAGTAAACAGTATATTCATCTCCAATTTTTTGAATATAATTGTTATTTACTTTTCCTAATCTTTCAACCGGTACAGTTTCAATAACTTTAATTTGTGCAAAAGAGACAAAACTAAACATCAAAATGGCAATCGTAATAATTCTTTTCATAATTAATTTGGGGTTTATTATTTACGGGCACAAGAAACGCAGAAAATATGATAAATTAAAGCCTTATCCGTTAATTTATTAACAATAAATTAAGATTGTTGTTTAAAATCAACCAAAACCTGTGCGGTTTTAAATTAAAATATTGAAATTCAATAATTTAACACACCCATAATCCCTCAAAATATATTAAAAACCATCTAAATCCAGTGATCGCCACGGATCAAAACAGATTATAACTATAAATATTTTACTACAATAATTACTTCTTGATTTTAATATAGTTCTTTAATTAAAAGAAAATCTGATCGAAAACAAACCTGAAACTTGAAACCTGAAAGAAAAAAATTTACTTCTCCTCTTCTTTCTTTACCACTTTACGGGCAACTTCGATTTTAAATTTTTTACCTTTCATTTTTTCGTCTTTAATATTATACAGTAAATCTTTTACTTTATTGAATTTTACTGCCGCAAACGAAATAAAATCTTTTACTTCGATCAATCCTAAATCGCCTTTCTCTAATTTTCCTTTCTGAGAAAAGAAACCAACAATATCAATCTTATTCAGTTTTGTTTTCTTTCCGCCGCTAATATAAATAGTTTGGTATTCAGGTGGTTTTGGCAAAGTAGTAGTATTTTCGACCTTTAAAACTTCCATTCCGTAGTCGATATAATCCAATTGTTTTTCACTTTCGTGAATGATAATATACGCCGTACCCGAAGCCTGCATACGCGCCGTACGACCGTTACGATGCGTAAATTCGTCTTCCTTAAGCGGTAAATGATAATGAATTACGTGTTTCATCTCCGGAATATCCAATCCACGAGCCGCTAAATCGGTTGTGATGAGGTAACTCATACTTCCGTTTCTAAACTGAATCAAAGCACGTTCGCGCTCGTCCTGATCCATTCCGCCATGATAATAAGTAGCGTAAATTCCTTTTTCGTTCAAAGTATCACTAATACGCTCAGCTGCATCACGATGATTACAGAAAATAATAGCCGATTGAGATTTCAACGAACAAATCAAGTTAAACAAACTTCCTAATTTGTCTTTGGCTGGCGAAACAATCATTTTCATCGAAAGATTTGTTTTTTCTTCCTGTTCCGGAATAAAATCCAAAATCGTAGGATTTACAACTCGTGTATATCTTGGAATTTCAATATCTGAAGTGGCTGAAACCAAAACACGTTTGTTCAGCTTTGTCAACTTCCCAATGATATATGACATTTGCTCATGGAAACCCAATTGCAATGATTTATCAAATTCATCCAGAATCAAAGTCTGAATTTTATCAGTTCTAAAAGTATCTCTGTCAATATGATCTGCAATTCTTCCTGGAGTTCCTATTAAAACTGCTGGAGGATTGCTTAAATTCTTGATTTCAGTATCTATAGAGTGACCTCCGTAACAAATATTTACTTTGTATGGCGTACCCATTTTTTTCCAAACCTGCTCGATCTGCAAACCTAATTCACGCGAAGGCACTAATATTAAACATTGAACCGAAAGAATTTCGGGCTGTAATAATTCTAAAACCGGAAGCAAAAAAGCCAATGTTTTTCCTGATCCAGTAGGAGAAAGTAATAATACATTATTATCGTTTAAAATTGCGTCTTGAGCAACTTCCTGCATTTCGTTTAGGGTTTCAATTCCTAAGTTCGAAAGTATGTTGTTGGAATGGTGATTTTTATTCATTTTGCAAAAGTAGGCAAAAAAAGTTGTTTCAGGTTTTCTTTGTTTCACGTTTCACGTTTCCCAAACTTTGTCTCAAATTTTTACCGCAAAGTCCGCAAAGGTTTTTAAAATAAATTGTGTTTAGAATGTGTTGACAAACACAAAGTTCGCAAAGCTTTTCGAACTTTGCGTATATCTTTGCGCACTTTGCGGTAAAATGCCAAAGTTACTCTACTCCAATTTTCAACTTGAAACCTGAAACCTGAAACAAATAAAAACTTTATATTTGATTCCTATTAAAACCCCAATTCATGAAACTTTTTACCATTGTCCTTTCACTTTTCACAATCTCAATTTTCGCTCAAAACAATAAAAAATACGATACTTTTTTTGAGAAAGGAAACGGAAATCAATCGGCTTCTTATGAAGAAACAATTGCTTATTTTAAACTTTTGGCGAAAGATTTTCCAACGATTCAGATTACAACAATGGGATTGACAGATTCTGGCGAACCTTTGCATATGGTGGTTTATAATCCTAACAAGGAATTTGATTTTGAAAAAATTCAGAAAAGCAAAGCGGTTCTTTTTATCAATAACGGCATTCATGCCGGCGAACCTGACGGAATCGATGCAACGATGCAATTCTATCGGGATTTGGCCATTGGCAAAATAAAATCACCCAAAAATACTGTTCTGGTTACTATTCCTGTTTATAATATTGGCGGAGCTTTAAATAGAAATTCAACTACAAGAGCGAATCAGGATGGACCGGAAATTTATGGTTTTAGAGGAAATGCCCGAAACTATGATCTGAATCGTGATTTAATGAAATCAGATACCCGAAACACCAAAAGTTTTGTTGAAATTTTTCAAAAAATAAATGCTGATGTTTTTATTGATAATCATGTAAGCAACGGATCTGATTATCAATACAAACTAACCTACATCATGACGCAGCATAATAAGTTAGGAACCGTTTTGGGTGATTTTTTGAATAACGAAATGATGCCAGCGCTGGTAAAAGATTTACAGCAAAAGAAAATTGAAACAACGCCGTATGTAGATTCGTTTAAAGATACTCCCGATAAAGGTTTTGGACAATTTGTAGATAGCCCGCGATACACGACCGGTTACACTTCATTGTTTAACACAATTGGTTTTGTAGTTGAAACTCATATGCTGAAAAAATATGCCGAACGTGTAAAAATGACCTACGAATACACCAAATCGACTTTGGATTTTACCGATGCGAATTACCAGAAAATCAAAGCGCTTCGAGTGAAAAATCTTGAGCAATTTCAGCCTAAAAAAACATATACACTAAAATGGGAATTAGACAGCACAAAAGCGACCACATTTTCGTTTCTAGGATATGAAGCAAGTTACAAAAAAAGCGATGCTACAACAGGAAATCGTCTGTATTACGACCGAAGCAAGCCGTATAAAAAAGACGTTCCATACATCAAAGAATTCAAATCGGTTAAAGAAGTGGTGATTCCAAGTGCTTATATTATTCCGCGTGGTTACTGGAATATTATTGATCTCCTGAAAAATAACAATATTACTTATTCTCAACTTAAAAATGATACGATTATCGAGGTTGAAAGCTATAAAATTGCCGATTTTAAAACGGTTCCAAATGCTTATGAAGGACATTACTTGCACTATAATACGTCCTTAACTTCTAAAGTTATAAAAATGGCTTTCGCCAAAGGTGATTACATTGTTCCAACAAATCAAAAAGGAGTGAAATATTTAGTAGAAGCTTTTGAACCGGAAGGTGTTGATTCGTTCTTTAACTGGAATTTCTTCGATCCTATTTTACAGCAAAAAGAACATTATTCGGAATATATTTTTGAAGATACAGCTTCGAAACTGCTAAAAGAGACTCCGCAACTAAAAGCTGAATTTGAAACTAAAAAACAAAACGATCGCGAATTTGCTAAAAATTCTGAAGCACAATTGAACTGGATTTATAAAAATTCTGTGCATTACGAAAAGGCACATATGCAGTATCCTGTTTATCGTATTTTGTAGATTTTTTTTTGTGCGCTTTTTTTTACCGCAAAGTTCGCTAAGTTTTTTTTATTTTACTTTGAATGCTTTGTGTATAAGTTAAGTTCGCAAAGCTGTGCGTGGAAGTCATTGTCAAAGCTGAATCGTTAATCGATAGCAAGAATTTGCAATACTTGCCCGCAAAGTAAACTAAATATTATATTATAATGCTTATCTCAAGTTGTGGGCACAGATTGCAAATTCGCCTTGTAGCTATTTAATATTCCGTAGGAATATCTCATCGGTAGAAAAAAGATAATATAGTTTGGCGTTGTGTCCTGTAGGGACACCTGTTTTTTGCGGAAATAATACATCTAATCCATTAATCAAACGTTCCTACGGAACGCAAAACCATAATTTAAATTTAATTCTAGCGAGCAGACATTCTTACGAAATGGGTTATTCTTTGCACATTTTGGAATAGATATAGAACTCGATAACCATATTATATACCCTATAGTGTGGATTTGAAATTATATAAGTGTCCTCAACATGTTGCTCTGAAAGAGCCCTAGCAATAGCATGGTGCGAAGCACTATGAATAAAAACAATTATAATTTTAAGCCCTGTAAGGGCGCAAGCCTAATTTCAAAAGCACCGTTACCCTATTTTACATGATGTTCTCTTGAAAAACACCTTTTTCTTTGAATCTTTATCCTCCATTTTCTTTTGCCCCTTCAGGGCAATTTCCAATTTTAATTTACTCGTAGCGCGTTGCAATACGCTATTGCTTTTTAGGGCTTTCAGCCCATTTTTTAGAGGTTCAGACAATCATGATTTGCAATTATATTAAACATTTGAAAAGTCAGAATGATTAATTTGTATTTTAGTACTTCATAAACTAACCCACTAACCACTATTTCATGTCATTTCAAGGATATTTAAAAACCATTAAAAAGAAAACAGGCAATGGTCCGGCTGAGTTTAGAACTTTAGCGGAGCAAAAAGGTTTTACCATTGATGGTAAGCTCAAACCTGAAGTAAAAGCCGGAGAAATTGTAAATTGGCTTAAAGAAGATTTTGACTTAGGTCAGGGACATTCAATGGCGATTTATGCGCTGCTTAAAGGCATAAAAAATGAGAACAGTGAGTAAAATAAGTGCATCTTTTTAAACTTTTGTACGATAATTTTAAAAACATAATATGAGAATAATTTCAGTAAGGGAAAACCCAGAATACAAGGATAAAATCATTCAATACTTTCAAAATAGCTGGTCTGAAATAGCACCAATAATTTATGAAGATTGCATTAGCCATAGCATAAATGCAAAAGACTCTCTACCACAATGGTATGTACTGGAAAATAATAATGAATTTATAGGTTGTGCAGGGCTTATTACAAATGATTTTATTAGTAGAATGGATTTATATCCGTGGGTTTGCGCCATTTTTATTGAGGAAAAATACAGAGGAAACAATTACAGTAAATTACTCATTGAAAAAGCCAAAGAAGACTCTAAAAAAGCTGGATTTCAAAACTTATACCTATGCACAGATCATATTGGTTTCTACGAAAAAATGGGTTTTAAATACATCGGACAAGGATATCATCCCTGGGAAGAAGAATCCAGGATTTATCAAATCGATTTGTAAACTTTTTCACGACGAACCAAAACACAAACATCAATTTTATACTAACTAAAAATCTATAAAAGAATGGGAATATTCAATAATCTTTTTAAAAAGAAAGAAGAAAATACAGAAGCAGTTATCAATCAACAAAGCAATAATAAACACTTTACATCTGAAAATGATTTTCTGGAAAAATTTGGAGCTATTGCTTTAGAAAAACAAAGAAATCTTTTTACTGTTACCAATGGACTTTCATGGAATGTTGATATGGATAAAGAAGAAATTACTTTTGGAGACCATCTTACTTTTCCCATGCAGGTTTTGGGTTCGTTTTCTCATTCTTCAGAAACATGGCTTTGGATCTGGGAGAATAAAGCGGGCGGTTATGCTGAATCTGTTATGAAACAGGCTCTTTTATTAAAGCAATATGGAGAGGAAAATAATATTGATTTATTGACAGTTGGAAAATTTGACGCTGTACAAAATGATTTGCATCTAATAGGAATGATTGCTGTTGAGATGTTTAATTCAAGTGGCTACTATCTGGGAAATTATGGTCAGGGAACAATGGTTCTCACAATTAAATCGGATGCGATAGACAACTCTGAAAGTGAAGAATTGTCCCGAATTTTAACTGTTTTTCCAGAACTTATTGCAACATTTGAAATTCAAAACCACAAAAATGCTTTTACAAATTATTTATCTCAAAAAGGGTACCAGCTGACACTGAATGAAAATGAAATTAAAGCAGAGAAAAATGAAAATGTAATTAATGCTGTTTTTAATGATGATAATCTTTTGACACAATTAAATGGCACTAATTCTTAAATTTTAAGGGTTGACTTAAAAACAACTAAAAAACTATAAAGGACTTTAGAACCGGCTGTGCGCGTGAGCTATAGAAAAAATCCGCTGCGGAGGAGCGGATAGCCCAACAGCATCCTGATAAGAAGGCGTGTACGCCTAAAGTGTTTTTTGACCTTTTATCAGGATGCTGGCAAGCCCATCTTATGATTTTAATTAACGTAAATTTCAAGGAAAGTAAATCAAGACATCTTTTTCCCGAAAATTCAATACTGCATTGCAGACCGAATATTCTAAATCATCAATGAAATAGTTACATTTTTAGCCCTATTTTTATTGAATTTTTAGATTCTCTTATAGCTAAATATCCTCAACTTCAAATAACAATTTGATATTTTCGTAAGAGTTTTTTAGCGCTTCTTTGATTTGTTCCGGATTTAGCCATGCTACTTTTTCGATACCTTCTTCAGCTTGCCCCTGAGGTATTCCTTCAAAATCTGATTGCATTTCGAACCAATGTGTGATTTTGAGTTTATACTTTCCGTTACGTTTGAAAACATGATAGGTTTTTTCGAGTTTATTGGTGATTCGTAGTTTACCTACGCCGGTTTCCTCTTCGACTTCGCGCATGGCGGTGTCTTCAATTTCTTCACCTTTTTCGATTCCACCTTTTGGTAAATCCCATTTTCCGTTTCTGAAAATAAATAAAACTTCGCCTTTTTTATTGTACACAAGCCCTCCACCCGCTTTATTTACGGGAATTTTGGCTTTTAGCGTCTTCATAATTTCCTTTTCGTCAGGATGATACAAATAAGCTTTTTGAATTTTATTTTGAAACATTTTGACTATAAGATGCTCGATATCAATACTCTCTAACAAGAACAATTGAAAATCAGTCTCTTTCGAGATCTCATTTGTCAAAAAAAGTGGTTTGTCGTTCACAAAAACTTTATACATTTGTATTATGATTTTTAATAAAGATACTGCCGAAAAAACAGCCGAATTGCTTTTGCAAATAAATGCAATTAAATTGAATCCCGAAAATCCTTTTACATGGGCTTCTGGTTGGAAATCTCCTATTTATTGCGATAATAGGTTAATTCTTTCATTTCCGAGCATCCGAAACTATGTTCGTGATGAGTTTGCGAAAAATATTGAGAAACAATTTGGGAAACCAGATGTTATTGCCGGTGTTGCCACTGGAGCCATTGGAGTGGGGATTCTTGTTGCTGAAAGCCTTGGATTACCATTTGTATATGTGCGCCCGGAAGCAAAAAAACACGGAAGACAAAACCAGGTGGAAGGTTTTTTACAAAAAGGCCAAAATGTGGTTGTTGTTGAAGATTTAATTAGTACAGGAAACAGTAGTTTGATGGCTGTTGAAGCTTTACGTAACGAAGGAGCCAACATAAAAGGTATGGCTGCGATTTTTACGTACGGTTTTAATGTTGCCGAAGAGAACTTTAAAAATGCTAATATCGATCTGTATACGTTGAGTAATTACGAAAACTTATTAGACTTAGCGGTTCAGAAACAATATATTACCGAAGACCAACAATCGACTTTACTCGAATGGAACGAAAGTCCATCGACTTGGGGGAAAGAGGAAATTTAGATTTTAGATTTTAGATTTTAGATTTTAGATTTTAGATTTTAGATTTTAGATTTTAGATTTTAGATTTTAGATTTTACCAAAAAATCGCTTCGCTCTTTTTTGGAATTTGGGATTTAAAAAAATTGGAATTTTATTAGAATCCTGCTTTGCGAACTTTTATTCGTAAAGATTTACAATCAAAATCAAAAAAAACCTTGCGCTCTTTGCGGTAAAAACAATTGCGGTTTAAAAATAAATTTAGATATTATAAAAAAATATAAATATGAACTTAGAAAGTCCAAAAGTTACTGTTCAGAAATCAGCTCAAGATTTATTTGATTTATTGACTGATGTTAAGAATTTTGAAAAATTAATGCCGGATAATATCGCTAAATTTGAAGTGATTGGCGAAGATGCTTTTATTTTTGGATTGAAAGGTATGCCAGAAATAAAACTAAAAATGAAAGAGAAAACAGCACCAAACAAAATTGTTTTGGGAGCTGCCAGTGATAAACTTCCGTTTACTTTGGTTTCGGATATCGATAGTATTTCTGCTACTGAAAGCGCCGTACAATTGCAATTCGAAGGTGAATTCAATCCAATGATGGCAATGATGATCAAAGGACCTATTAGTAAGTTTATTGAAACTTTAGCCACTAATATGACGAAGCTTTAATTATTAATTGTAAATTATTAATTCCTGAACTACATAAATTAAAGGCCTGATTTTACGATCAGGCCTTTTTTTTTGCCACAAATAAAATAAAACTTTGTGGCTCTGCGTCATTGCAAGGTTATTCAAAAAAAAAAAGCTTTATATCTTAGTTTCTTAGTGGCAAAATCACCAATTCATCCTTAAAAAATAACAGTTCAGAACTATAAATTATTACACCCAAAATTATTCGCCGAAGTTTGATCCATCAAAAATAAACAACACCAAAATGGAACAAACTATTAAAATTTTAATTTACATTCACGCGTTTTTTGGCGGAATCGGGTTACTTACAGGAATTGGAAGTATTTTTGTAAAAAAGGGAGGTTTACTACACAAAAGAATGGGTAAATTATTCTCTATCGGAATGATTACGAGCTCTCTTATTTCTTTACCTATTTGCTGGATGCCTCAACATCAAAACATATTTTTATTTTTAATAGGTTTGTTTACCATTTATCTGGTGATTGCAGGAAACAGGGTTTTGACATTTAAAACCAAAGCAAAAGCTGACATAACTGATTTTATAATTTCGGGAAGTATGTTGTTCTTTTCAATTATAATGGTTTCACTGGGTATTTATTGTCAGCTGACCAATATCGAAAACGGAATATTATTTACTTTCTTTGGAGGTTTTGGACTTTATATGACAATTAAAGATTTTATATTCTATAAAAATGTTTCGGAAATGAAAAAACAGTGGCTTTCTAAACACATTGGTAAAATGATTGGAGCCTTAATTGCATCAATAACTGCTTTTATTGTCGCTGGAATTGGTATAGGAAATGTAATCGCCTGGATGACTCCTTCGATTCTTGGAACAATTTACATCCTGTATTGGAACAAAAAAATAACACCAAATACGCAAACATTACAAAATGTAAATTAATGTGATGGCGCACGGATTTGACGGATGCAACGGATTTACACTGATATTTTATGTCACGTAAAGCAAAATAAAAAAAACTCAGAATCTTAGCAGCTTAGAATCTTAGCAACTTTTTAATACAACATCTGAATTTCCTTGATTTCGAATTCAGAAACTGAATCATCTTCTAACAAAATCTGTATTTTTCCAACAGGAGATACACCTTTAATGATTCCCATGAAGTTTTGTCCGGAATCTTTAGCACTTAGTTTTTTAAACGGCATTGGTATTCCCTGACGAAATAAGGAATTAAAATATTCTTTCCATAAATGAGCTGAACTGTTTTCCCATGAATTAATCTTTTCTTGTATTTTTTCACGGATGAGTAACACTAAGGAATTTTTATCAAATTCTCTTTTGCAAATTACAGCTAATGAAGAAGCATTGGGCAAATAATCAAAATTGGTTTGATTTATATTTAAACCTATTCCTACGACTGACACAATCCTGCCATCACTTTTGATGGTATTTTCGATAAGTATGCCACCAACCTTTTTATTATATGACATAATGTCGTTAGGCCATTTTATACGTAAATCAGGAATATTTAATGATTTTAAAGTATCAATAACTGCTAATGAGACAATAACGCTAAGGTTAAAAACTTGTTCATTATCATAAAGAAAATCCTTCACCAAGACACTCATAATTAAGTTTTTACCTGATTCTGATTGCCACTTAGAGCCCATCTGCCCTTTTCCTTTTGTCTGATTTTCAGCAGTTACTACGGTAAAATTATCGAGTTCGTCCTGACTTGCTAATGCTTTAAGAAAGTCATTTGTTGAATCTATGGCATCGAGTTTGATTAGTTTCATTAAACGAATTTAATTAACTTAATTTAATATTTTGTTAAGGTTCAAAAATAATCACAAATTTTGGTAACTTTACAAAATCATATAAAATAATTCATGGCGAAAAAGACTATTAATAATGATGTTCTATTGGCGAACATAATCAAAGGGATTGAAGAAGTAAAAGGAAATGACATCGATATTCTTGACTTAAGAGATATAGACACGGCAGTTTGTGACTATTTTGTTATTTGCAACGGAAACTCCAACACCCAAGTTAACGCCATTGTAAGCTCAATACAAAAAACAGTATCTAAAGACTTAAAAGATAAACCTTGGCACGTAGAAGGAACCGATAACGCAGAATGGGTTCTTATGGATTATGTGCACATTGTTGTACACGTTTTCCAGAAACATATCCGCGAATACTATAACATTGAGAGCCTTTGGGGTGACGCCAAAATAACTACAATCGAAAACAAATACTAAAAGAAACTTTCTCTAATGGCTAAAGATAATAATCCAAATCCGAGTAAATTTAAAATAAGTCCTTGGTTAATATATACCGCAATACTTCTAGTTTTTTTATTTATAAGTTTTGCAACAGGAGGATCAAACTTAAGCGAACCTGCTCAATTAACTTCTTCTAAATTCAATGTATTATTAGAAAAAGGTCAGATTGAAAAAGTTATTGTATACAATAAAGCAGAAGCAGAAGTTTACTTAAATACTGCCGCTCTTAAAGACCCGGCAAATAAAAAAGTAGCTAATGATATTTTTGAAAGACCTAACAAAGGCCCTCATTATACATTAGAAATTGGTAACGACCAGATTTTTCAAACTAAATTAGAAAAAGCAGTGGGCGAAGGCAAACTGAAAGATTTTAATTTCTTGCAAAAAAATAACTGGAGCGATATTTTAATTAGCTTACTTCCTATCATCATCATTATTGGTGTTTGGATTTTCATTATGCGTAAAATGTCAGGTGGCGCTGGTGGCGGTGGCGGACAAATCTTTAACATTGGAAAATCGAAAGCTAAATTGTTTGACGAGAAAACAGACATTAAAACTACTTTTAAAGATGTTGCTGGTTTAGAAGGTGCTAAAGAAGAAATACAAGAAATTGTAGAATTCCTTAAAAATCCTGAAAAATACACGAATCTTGGAGGTAAAATTCCTAAAGGAGCTTTACTTGTAGGACCTCCGGGAACTGGTAAAACCTTATTGGCAAAAGCAGTTGCGGGAGAAGCTCAGGTACCTTTCTTCTCGTTATCAGGATCTGATTTCGTAGAAATGTTCGTAGGAGTTGGTGCTTCGCGTGTTCGTGACTTATTCAAACAAGCTAAAGAAAAATCTCCTGCTATCATCTTCATCGACGAGATCGATGCTGTTGGTAGAGCAAGAGGAAAAAGCAATATGTCAGGCGGAAATGATGAAAGAGAAAACACATTGAACCAATTACTAACAGAAATGGACGGTTTTGGTACAAACTCTAACGTAATCGTTCTGGCTGCAACAAACAGAGCTGATGTTCTTGATAAAGCTTTAATGCGCGCAGGTCGTTTCGACAGACAAATTTTTGTTGATTTACCAGACATTCGCGAAAGAGCTGAAATCTTCAAAGTACACTTAGCTCCTATTAAAAAAGTTGAAGGTCTTGACCTTGATTTCTTAGCAAAACAAACTCCGGGATTCTCTGGTGCTGACATTGCAAATGTTTGTAACGAAGCTGCATTGATTGCTGCACGTAACAACAAAACTGCAGTAGACAGACAGGATTTCCTTGATGCTGTTGACAGAATCATTGGTGGTCTTGAAAAGAAAAATAAAATTATTACTCCAGAAGAGAAAAGAGCAATCGCTATTCATGAAGCTGGTCACGCGACTGTAAGCTGGATGTTAGAGCACGCTGCACCACTTATTAAAGTAACTATTGTACCTCGCGGACAAAGTTTAGGAGCTGCATGGTACCTTCCGGAAGAAAGACAAATCGTGAGAACTGACCAAATGCTGGACGAAATGTGTGCTACTATGGGAGGAAGAGCTGCTGAAAAGGTAACTTTTGACAGAATTTCCACCGGTGCATTAAGCGATTTAGAAAAAGTTACACGTCAGGCTCGTGCTATGGTAACGATTTACGGTTTGAATGATAAAATCGGAAATGTTACTTATTATGATTCAAGCGGTCAAAGCGAATACAACTTCTCTAAACCATATTCTGACGAAACTGCCAAAGTAATTGACAAAGAAATTTCAGAATTAATTGAAGGTCAATACCAAAGAGCGATTCAAATTCTTGAAGAAAACAAAGACAAGCTAAATCAACTAGCTGATATATTAATTGAAAAAGAAGTTATTTTTAAAGATGACTTAGAAACTATTTTCGGAAAACGTACTTTTGATAAAAATTTAGAAGAAGTGGTTTCGTAAATATTCAGTAAATATGTAATATTTTTTAAAATCTTAATTCAAAATAGCCTTTTGAATTAAGATTTTTTTATCTTTGAACGTTTTCAATTAACATGTAAAGTATTTCATATAAAATGAATTTTTTCAAAAAAATATTTGGGTCTGGCGATGCCGCTTCTGATGAAGAAAATGAAAGCGAGTATGGAGGAAATCATACTGCTGATAGTCATTTATCTATAGATGAAAGATTCATTTTTAATTTCAAAAAAAATGGCGGTAAATTTTTATACTGTGAAAACAAACAAGAAGTTGCTGAACAGTTTGAAAACATATTAGAAGAAAATGATTGGTTCGAAAGCGAAGTTTTATGTTACGAGCCTGGTCTTTTTCATTTATTAGAAGAAAATAAATTAATTTATATTTCGCCTAAAAACCCTAAATTCTTATTGGCTACCTGCGAGAACCTAATTGCAGACGAAGGTTCTATTTTATTTTCATCAAAACAAATCAGGCAGGACAAACCAAACGAATTACCGGCGAATATTGTAATTATTGCCACTACAAGTCAACTGCAATTAATTAAGAGTGATGGTCTAAGTGCTATCAAAAGAAAATACGAAAGAGATTATCCAACCAATATTACCACTATAAAATATTTCGAAAAAGCTAAGGAAGAAGATTTTACACAATACGGAAGCGTTGCAAAAAATCTATATTTATTGCTCCTAGAAGATCTTTAAGATGAACGAAACACTCAAGAGAACCATTTCTGGTGCTGTTTATATCGCTTTATTATTAACTTCTATTCTGTTTTCTACCGAAAGCTTTATTATTCTTTTTGGCATTTTTCTAATTATTACGATATACGAGTTTTGCAATTTAGCGAATCTTAATAAAGTGTTTTCAATTCTTTTTGGAGTATTGTTATATTCTGCAACTTTATTAGTTAGTCACTATAACAAACAGACTACTCAGTTTTTAAATGAAACATTTAATACTGAATTAAATTTAAATACCAATATTCAGGAATTAGACCTAATCTTACTTGCCGTAACTATTGTTATATCAATAAAATGTATTCTATTTTTATTTTATGATTCTGTTCAAAAAGTAAGCACTTCTTCAAAATACCTATATCTATTAGGATACATTACACTTCCATTTATATTTATCGTTAAAATTTCTTTCGGAACAAACAATTACAATCCAAAGATTATTCTTGGTTTATTCATTTTAATCTGGACCAATGATACTTTTGCCTATTTAGTTGGAAAATCGATTGGAAAACATAAATTATTTGAACGTGTTTCTCCTAAAAAAACTATCGAAGGATTTTTGGGTGGTGTTGTTTTTGCAGCTCTTGCCGGTTTCTTAATTTCTAAATTTTACATACAGCCTAATCCTGAATTTAGCAGCAAGTCAATCTTAATCTGGACCATAATCGCTTTAATTGTAAGTGTTTTTGGCACAATTGGAGATTTGATTGAATCTAAATTCAAAAGAATTGCGGGCGTAAAAGACAGTGGTTCAATAATGCCTGGACACGGAGGTATTCTAGATCGATTAGATAGTGTTATATTTGTAGCACCAATTATATTTTTATTTTATCAAATTTTATACTATGTTTCATAAAGAAGGAGGACCATCCATTTTATTAGGTACTGCATTTGCAGTAGCTGTACTTTTAATTGCTGACAAATTTATTGATATTACCTGGCTAAGAATGCTTGTTCAGATTGCTGGTGTGGTAGTTTTGATTATTATTTTACAGTTCTTTAGAAATCCTAAAAGAATTGCAATTAGAAACAGCGATCAGATTCTTGCTCCGGTTGATGGAAAAGTTGTGGTTATTGAAGAAGTTTATGAAGGGGAATATTTTAAAGATAAACGTTTACAGGTTTCTATCTTTATGTCACCAATAAACGTACATGTTACGCGTTATGCGATGGATGGAATTATCAAATTCAGTAAATACCACCCTGGAAAATTTTTAGTAGCATGGCATCCAAAAGCAAGCGAAGAAAACGAAAGAACTACGGTTGTTATCGAAAATGAAACTTTTGGACAAATATTATACAGACAAATTGCAGGTGCCCTTGCAAGAAGAATTGTAAATTATGCTCAGGAAGGTATGCAAGTAGTACAAGGTACTGATGCTGGATTTATAAAATTTGGTTCAAGAGTAGATTTATTTTTACCTTTAGGTACTCCTATTAATGTAGTATTAAACCAAAAAGCAATTGGCGGTAAAACCATTATTGCTACAAAAGCTTAATGAGCAAAAAAGATTTAGATACTCGTTTTTCTGAGGCAGTCGAAACTGCTTTAAAAATGACTCAGGCCTCATTGCCGCAAGATGTGCAGCTACGCCTGTATGCTTATTACAAACAGGCTACTTTTGGAACTGCAGTCTACAATCAATCTGAAAATTTTGATTTGAGAGATGCATTCAAAACAAATGCGTGGATGCAAATTAGCCATATATCTGTTGATGAGGCCAAAGAATGCTATATTGAAATCATTAATTCACTAACATCAAAATAACTAACATTATGAAGAAATACATTGTTCGTTTCAGCATTTTAGCTTCATTTTTTCTTTTATTTTCATGTAATGACAGCAACAAACTAACCGAAGTTGTAGAAGTTCCTTTACCAACTAAAGAAGAAAAAATAACTATAGGATCGCCAAATGATGTAAAAGCAGATCCCGGTTCTTTTGAGATGACAAAGCTATCTTATTCGTATGATGGGCTGGCTCCAGCAATACGAACACTTACTCTAGAAACACATTACTCTAAACATTATTTAACGTACACGAACAATTTTAATAAAGAAATTGTAAATACCGAATTTGAAAATATGCCTCTTGAAGACATCCTGAAAAAAATGGATCTCAGCAATGCAAAACTTCGCCAAAATGCAGGTGGATATTACAATCACACTTTGTATTTTAATATTCTAACTCCGAAAGAACAAAGTCCGAAAGACACCCTGTCAGGGTCTATAAACAAAGAATTTGGCTCATTTAACAATCTTACCACTCAATTTAAAGGTCAGGCAACAAAACAATTTGGTTCTGGCTGGGTTTGGCTGGTAGTAGACCGATATGGAAAATTACAAGTCACTACAACCGAAAACCAGGACAATCCTTTAATGAAAAATGCCCTGATTCCCGGAACTCCAATTTTAGGAATCGATTTATGGGAACATGCCTATTATCTGGATTACCAAAACAGAAAGGGAAATTATATTGATGCTTTTTACGAACACATTAATTGGGAAAAAGTAAACGAATATTATATCGAAGCACTCAAAAAGGTCAAGAAGGTATAAACAAAAAAGCTGATACAAATAAAGTATCAGCTTTTTTTTATCCCTATTTTTTCGATCTCCTACTTCATCGCCTATTTTTAAAAGAATTAAACCTTACACCTCCTCTCTTACATATATTGATTTTAAAGCCATTTACTGTAAATTTCAAAATAAATACATAGATAAATTTTCATTATCTTAAAAAAAATATGATAAAAATCACATATTAACAATATCCTTTTTTATACCTTACACGCTGTATAACAATACCTTAGCAAACATTCAAATATCTCTTAAATTCCAAAAAATGAGGAATATAATGTTAGGAAGGATAAAATAACTTATGCTATAGAAGCGGAACATTGACAACACTCATTTTAGAATTATTAAAGAATTATCACATTGAAAATTAAAAACATATTTTGTTATTTGATATTTATCATTCTCCTTGCTTGTAATACTAAAGAAGAAAATGCTTCTGTTAATACTGCAACAATTGAACTGTTAACCAAAAGTGAACAACCTAAAATTAACAATGCAAATTATAATTTGATTTGGGATTCTTATAAATCATTAGACTTAAAATATTCATTAGAACAATTAGACAATACAAAAGGACTTTCTAATAGTTCTATCAATACTATATTTCAAGATTCTGAAAACTTACTCTGGATAGGAACCTGGGATGGTTTAAATCGATATGATGGAAATAGCTTCGAAATTTTCAGACCTGAACTAAACAATAAAAATAGTCTGAGTAACCAGGTAATCCTAAAAATAGATGAGGACAATACAGGCAGAATTTGGATATTGACGATACACGGGATCAATCGTTATGATAAAAAAACCGGTGTCTTCGAACATTATAACTTTTCAAGAGAAAACATTCCACCATTATCTGAATCTGAATTTAATATGGCTCTTGATTCTTCCAAAAATGTATTTTGCGCTATAAAAGACTGGGGAATTGGTTATTTTGATGGTGATCATTTTCAATTACTAAACACAGAAAAACTTTCTAAAAAAGCAGTAAAAAAAATGGAATTCACTTTAAGTGGTGAATTACTGGTATTATTTGAAGATAATAAACTCTATTGTTTATCTTTTAAAAGCAAACCAAGCGAAAATTTTTTTGTCTCTAAAACAGCATTAATATCAGATAATATTCGAACATTTGGAATCATTTCGAAAGAAAAAATATGCACCGTATCTGTCGCCGGAAATAGTAATTTATATTCTCTTGCTACTAAAAAGAAAACATTACTTACCAAAAAAGATATTGAAAATACAATCGGGAATATTCCTGAAGGGCTTATTGTATCAAGTAAATCCGGATATTTTATTATTGATACAAATGGTACTGTAATCAATAACGATTGGTTAAAATATTTGAACAACCAGAAAACAACCACATTAATAAAAGGAAATGAAAATATTCTTTGGGCAGGAACAGATGGTGACGGAATTATAAAAATATATCCGCTCAAGAAATCGTTTAATCTTATTACGAAAGCACAGGTTCCTGAATTAGACGGAGCAATTGTAAGAACATTTCTTCAGGTTGATGAAAATTCCTTTTTAGTGGGGACAAAAGGAAAAGGCTTATTCCATTTCTCTTCGAAATTTTATCTTGATCCTGAAAAACCACTGGAATATAAAAATTATAATGAAAATAATAGCGCCATTAACAATGCCATATTTTCTCTATGTAAAGGACAGGATGACTTAATTTTTGTGGGAACAGATGGTGAAGGGATCTCTGTTTTTGATCTAAAAAAAAATAAATTAACAAACTGGGCAGCTATTACAGGAAATAAAGCTTACGACTACTTTAAATCGACCTACTCTATCTATCAGGACGTTGATGGATTTATTTGGCTTGGAACGAACGGATACGGGATGATTCGTTGCAAGATTGAACGGTCTGGCGAGAATTTAAAAATTACTGATTTTAAGAGATATATTGCAACAAACAACAACAAAAACTCCTTAAGTAGTAATATTGTTTTTTCTGTTATTCCTAAAGACAAAAACCAACTCTGGATAGGAACCAGATTGGGAGGTTTGAATTTATTCGATAAAAAATCAGAGCATTTTAATATCTATAAAAACAATCCTAATGACACTACAAGTCTCTCTAATAATGACATCTTGTGTTTGCAAACTGATGCTAAAAACAGACTTTGGATTGGCACCAGTTTTGGTCTTAATTTATTAGATCCTGCAAAAAATGGCAGAACAGCAATCTTTCAAAACTTTACTGTAAAAAACGGACTTCCTAACAATACAATTCACGGAATTGTTGCTGATAAAAAAAACAATCTTTGGTTGAGTACCAATTTTGGTTTATCAAACTTCAATCCTAATCAATTAAAATTTACCAATTATAGCCGAAATGAAGGTTTGCAAAATAATGAATTTGCAGATGGTGCCTTTTATCAGGACTTAAAATCTGATTTTATTTTTATGGGAGGAATTAAAGGTTTTAATTATTTCCTGCCTCAAAAAATAAAAGAATCTACTATAATTCCGGATCTTTTTATTGATAAAATAAGTGGGCAAAATCAGCCAATCCCCTATTATCAAGGATTGGTAATAACTCCAAATTCAGATACTCACCCGTCGATTGTTTTAAAATACAATCAGAACTTTTTTGATATCAAGTTAACTGCGTTAACTTTTATTAATACTGAAAAATGCCAATATGCTTATCGGTTAATGAATTTTGATAAAGGCTGGAATACCATCAATAACCGACGCATTATTTCTTTTACCAATGTGCCTAAAGGAAAATATTCTTTGTGGATAAAATGGTCTAATAGTGATGGCGTTTGGAGCAAACCCGTTCATGCGATTGATATTTGTGTGAAACCTGTATTCTGGCAGTCGAATCTTGCTCTAATAATCTATTCTTTGTTGTTTCTGGGCTTTGTACTATTTGTTCTTAGTTATTACAAAAAACGTCAATCATTAACCCAAAATATTCTTTTTAGACAAAGAGAAAAAGAGCTTCACGAAAACCGACTTACCTTTTTTACTGATATTGCCCATGAATTTCAAACTCCGCTAACGCTAATCGTTGGACCCATCCAAAAACTTTCTGAAGCAACAAACCTCAACGAAAGAAACCAGAAATTCATACAAATGATTCAGCGAAATTCTTCTCGTTTATTATTCTTAACACAACAATTACTTGAATTTAGAAAAGCCGAATACAATTATCTGGAAGTAACGGTGAAAAAATTTGATTTGGTAAATCTAATCGAACAAATTGCCGAATTATTTGATGAATGGGCTTTGGATAAAAATATTGAATACCATCTCGAGATTCCCACTACGTTGCCTGGATGGTTCGACAAGGATAAGATTGAAAAAATAGTATTTAATCTAATGTCGAATGCTTTTAAATATACTCCTTCAAATGGAAAAATAGATCTTAAATTTTATATTCAGGACAAGGATTCTAAAAAATTAAATATAACGATCACAAACACTGGTAAAGGAATTCCAAAAGAGGAATTAGACTCTTTGTTTACCCAATTTTTCTTAGCAGATACAAATGCCAAAGAAACAGATAACAATATGTTTAGAACCGGTATAGGCCTGGCTTATGTAAAAAAATTAGTTGGTGTACTAAAAGGTGAAATACAGGTTACGAGTACTCTAAATAAAGAAACAACCTTTACTATACTGCTGCCTTGCAATAAAGAAGCTTATAGTGAAAAAGAATTGGATACTGCAATAAGTCCAATTTTAATATCGCATCATTTGAAAAACATTCTGGAAGAAAATACAATTAAAATTGAAGATACTCCAAATAAGGTTTTATCGCTGGAAGAGCTTGCCGATAATAGAAAAGTAATCTTAATTGTAGAAGACGAAAAAGACATTCATACTCTCCTTAATGAATTGCTTAGTGAAAAGTACAAACTTATTGTTGCTTATAATGGTCTGGAAGCGATGCAAATCATTGAGGATGTATTGCCGGATATCATTATTAGTGATGTAATGATGCCTTTTATGGATGGCGTTGAGCTTTGTAAAAAAATTAAAACTAATCTTAAAACCTGCCACATTCCTTTTATTATGCTTACGGCAAAAGATTCGGTTATACACCGAATTGAAGGGATAGAGAGCGGTGCTAATTCCTATATCCCAAAACCATTTTACCCAGATCATCTCCTGATAAGAATACAAAAGTTACTGGAAGAAAAGGAGTTGATTTCAAGATATTTCAAACAAGATACTCTTACAGAAAATCTGCCCCATCTTGATATAAACAAGGAAGAAAAGGATTTTATAAAAAAAGTAATTGAACTTATTCGTAACAATATCGATAATGAAAACTTACAAAGTTTATTTATCGAAAGAGAATTAGGCATCAGTAACTCGCAATTGTATCGTAAAACCAAACAACTTTTTGGTTTTACGCCGGGTGATTTAATTCGTACCATTCGATTAAAATATGCTGCTGAATTGTTAAGAAAAAACAAATTAACAGTTTCTGAAGTATGCTACCAATCGGGCTTTAATAACCGGTCTTATTTTTATCGTGAGTTTAAAAAACTATATGATTTAACTCCCAAAAATTATCAGCTCAAATACAAATAAAAGAGCCAATAATTACCTAAAACACTGAATAACAACACCAAAAACAACAGTGTACACTTTTGAAGAAATAGTGTACACGTTTTCTTATATCCACAAGCTAATTTTATAACTGATAATTAATTCAAACGTTATCGTAAAACCACAAAACAAAATTAACCTCAAAAAAAACAATCTAACTAGTAATTCAATTAACAATTCTTTATGATGATGAAAAAATTTATATTCAAATTATTCCTATTCGGAACGATTATGTTGGGCAGCATTATGCATGCCCAAACTGTTAAAGGTACGGTCTCGGATGTCGACGGTTTAATGCCACAAGTAAATGTCAACGAAAAGGGAACTTCCAATTATGCTACAACTGATTTTGATGGTAATTATACCCTTACAAATGTAGGTCCAAATGCTATTTTGGTTTTCAGTTACATAGGATATCAGACTCAAGAAGTGCCTGTAGCGGGTAAAAAAGAACTTAATATTACTCTTATTACAGATACAAATACTTTAAACGAGGTGGTTGTTGTAGGGTATACCAGTGAGAAAAAATCGGCAATAACAGGTGCAGTTGCCACAATAGATATGGCTGAATTATCTAAAACAAAAGTATCTGATGTTGGTCAGGCACTACAAGGACAGGTTGCCGGTGTTTCGGTTTCAGCCAATACAGGTGCGCCTGGGGATGGACTTAAAATACGTATTAGAGGCGAAGGAACTTTAGGAAACAATGAAGTATTATACGTTGTAGACGGTGTCGCCACGCGCGATATTTCTTTCTTGAATATGTCCGATGTAAAATCGATGACCGTTTTAAAAGATGCTGCTGCAACTGCTATTTATGGATCTAGGTCTGCAGGAGGTGTAGTAATCCTAACTACCAAAAGTGGTCTAAAAGGAAAATCGAATATTGATGTAGAGTACTATTCTGGAACCAGTTTTGCCACAAACTTACCTAAAATGCTAAATACAAATCAGTATTTAACAGTAATGGATCAAGCTTGGCATAACACTAACAATAATCCTGTAAATAGTCCAAGTCCTTATAGTATCGACAGAGCAAACGGAAATGTTAACGGAATACCATTATCAGATACGAATTGGTTAACTCAATTGTTTGGAGCAGGAAAAACAGACAATGTACAGCTTTCCTTTAGTGGAGGTTCAGAAAAAACACAATATTTAATATCTGGTGGTTATTTTGGGCAAAATGGTATTGTTGTGGGCGATAAAGATACTTATAAGCGTATTAATTTTAGAGCTAATATCAATACCGATGTTACTGATCGCTTTAAAGTTGGAACAAACTTTCAAATTACAAGCAGCAAACAAGATAAAATGTCTTCAAGCGGAGACGCTCCGGGAGTAATTAGACATGCTTTACTACGTCCTCCTGTATTAGGAGTTTATAAAGATGTAAATGATCCAACATATAAAGAAAATAATCCTTATACCGATCTTCCTTTCTACTTAAACAACAATCCTAATGGGGGTTGGAGCCGTAATTATGAACTAACTTCAAATCCAATTGCGATAGTCAATTATACAGATGATGTAAGATCTTTATTTAAAACATTTGGTAATGTATATGGAGAATATACTTTTTTAGCTGATAAATCATTGAAATTCAGAAGTAATTTTGGAGCAGAAATCACTTTTGACCACAACAAGGCTTTTGGAGAAAATTATGGCGATGATAATGACAATGATCCAAACGAATTGTATCCAGGACAAGGCAGGCAGAACAGACCTTCTAACTTAAACGAAAATCGTGGAGAAGCTACAACTTTTACTTTCACAAATACATTAAATTACACTAAAACTATTGCAGAGAAGCATAGCATCAATGCGTTATTAGGAGAAGAAACCGTTAGTTACAATCAATCTGCTGTAGGCGGAAGCAGAACAAATTATAATAATACAACAGACCCTTTCCGTTATCTTGATTACGGAAGTGATACTGATAAAAACAGTTCAGGATCAGCCCAAATGTGGAATCTTATTTCCTTTTTTGGTTCTGCGAATTATGGATATAACAATAAATATTTTGTTTCAGGAACTATAAGAGCAGATGGTTCCTCCCGTTTTGGACCAAATAATAAATGGGGATTTTTTCCTTCGGTATCTGGAGGCTGGGCAATGTCTAAAGAAAAATTCATGGAAAATACGAAATGGGTTTCTAATTTAAAATGGAGAGCCAGCTGGGGACAATCAGGAAATCAGGAAATCCCTAACAATGCCTACGAAACTCTGATTACTGAAACTGGAGGAATCATTAAAGTAGTTCGTTATGGTAATCCAGATTTAAAATGGGAAACTACTACACAAACCAACTTAGGTCTTGATTTAGGTATTTTCGAAAATAAACTGACTTTTACTGTTGATTATTTTGACAAAACTACAAATGATATTTTATTAGCGGTAGGATTACCATCTTCAACAGTTGGCCAAATTGATAAAACATATGTTAATGCAGGAATTGTAAGTAATAAAGGATTTGAGTATGGAGCTAATTTTCAAAACAATGATCACGAATTTAAATACGGAATCAGCGGAAATATTGCAACTCTAAAAAATAATGTTGAAAAACTACAGCAATATGTTACCGAGATTACCGATGATAAAACACATACCAAAACAGTTGTAGGACAACCAATAAGTTCTTATTACGGACTAAAATTTGATGGTATTTATCAAAATCAGGCAGAAATAAATTCTACTCTGTACTCAAATACAAACGGAGCAAAACCAGGTGATATTAAATTTAAAGATATAAACGGAGACGGACAAATTAATGCAGATGATAGAAAATTTATAGGAAGTCCGATTCCAAAAATAACGTACGGATTTTCATTTAATGCAGAATATAAAAGATTTGATATGTCATTTCTTTTTCAAGGAGTTTCAGGTGTAGATCGCTACAATGATTTAAAACAAATTTTAGATTATGACAGCCGTCCTTTCAATTCAACAACCGCAGTATTAAGCGCTTGGAATGGAGAAGGCACGAGTAACACAACTCCCCGAAATACAATGAATGATAATGGTGGAAGTCAAATTTCAAGCGTATTTGTTGAAGATGCGTCGTATTTAAGATTAAAAAATCTTGAAATTGGATATACGTTAGACCCTAAAATAATTGGTGACAGATATTTAAGATTATATGTCTCTGGGCAAAACCTATTAACTTTTACAAAATATACGGGTTTAGATCCAGAATCAACTTCTTTAATAGATCAGGGAACTTACCCGCAATCTACTTCAATACTAATGGGTTTAAAATTTAAAATATAATAAACTAACCATGAAAAACATATATATAACAGCGATCATAATTTCGCTATTTACATTCACAAGCTGTGAAGATGAACTAACTACAGATCCTGTAGGCGGACAGACTATGGAACAATCTAATTCCAGACCAACATTAAAATCTGTAGAAACCTCAGTAACTTCATCTTACGATATGTTATCCAATAAGTTAAACCAGTTAGCAAATTGGGATTGGAATGCGGGTTTAGTGTTTCAAAATGATATTATAATAGAAGATATCGCATCTGATGATATGGAAAAGAAATGGTCTCCTGACGGAGATCAGCCATGGATGGATGAAATCAATAATTTTACTTTTACTTCTACCAATGGAGGTCCAAACGGACTGTGGAAATATAATTATGAAGGTATAAAAAGAACAAACATTGCTTTAAGTTTTCTATTAAACCCAGATATTGAATCTATAACAGGAATCACTCCCGAAAGAAAAAATCAATTATTAGGTGAAACCTACTTTTTACGCTCTTATTATTATTTTTCATTGGTAACTAATTTTGGTGATGTTCCTTTAATACTGTCTCCAATAAAAACATATCAGGAAGCTTTCGAAAAAGCTGTTAGAGCTCCTAAAGAAATAGTATGGAACCAAATTAAGACCGACTTGGAAACAGCAAAAAAGCTTCTTCCAAATTCAAAATATTCATCTGATAAAGAACCCTGGAGAGTTTCAAAAGGAGCAGTTATTGCTTTACTGGCAAAAACTGCTTTATACAACAAGGATTGGACAGGTGTAATAAACTTGGTATCAGAATTACAGACAGCTGGTTTTTATAATTTAGATGCCAACTATTTTGATAACTTTAATATGAATACGGAATACACAGATAACGAAGTTATTTTTTCTTACAACCACATTAAACAAGCTGATCCAAGACGAGGAAACGGAATTTGTGCACCTCTTGGATGGGGATTTTTTGCTCCAAGCACCGGTTTTTTAGCGTCATTTGAGCCAAATGATCCAAGAAAATTATATACAGTAAATGTTCCTGAACAATGGATCAATAAGCTTTTAGGCACTACAAATGGAGGAAACAAAGGCGATGATGACGCACCAAACAATAAAGTATTAATTCGTTATGCCGATGTCTTACTTTGGAAAGCTGAGGCACTTAATGAAACCACCAATTATTCAGAGGCAATTGGCATTGTAAACCAAATTAGAGCAAGAGCAAGAAATACAGTAACAACTGTTACGGTTAGGAGCCAAGATCCGGATTTTCCAAGTGACCCAACCAAAACGATTGTAGTTACTAGTGTTGGACCGCCGCCGCCTGCCGGAACATTGCCGGACAGACCTAATTCTGGGGATAAAACAGTTATAAAAAGCTGGTTAATCTCCGAAAGAAGAGCTGAACTTGGTTTTGAAAGCCACAGAATGGGTGATTTGAAAAGATGGGGAATTGCTAAAGAAGTTATGACTGCACACGGAAAAAATTTCCAGGACAAACACATGTTATATCCAATTCCTCAATCAGAAATTGATGCATCTGCAGGAACTTTAACACAAAATCTTGGCTACTAAACATTTATAAAGAGTAACCTTTTTAACTTTAATAAAAATTAGGTTACTCTTTAACTATAATAAAAACAGAATCTAAAATTATGAAAGATATAGCAAAACGTTTTGCAGATAATCCATTATTATCACCTAAAGATATTCCTGCAAGCAGAGAAGGATTAGAAATTACCTGTTTATTAAACCCGGGAGTATTTCAATATGAAAATAAAACCTGGTTAGTAGTACGTGTAGCCGAAAGACCAGAGCAAAAAGACAATATAATTTCTTTTCCAATATTAACAGAAACCGGCGCTATTAAAATCATTGAAATTCCAAAAGATGATCCTGAATTAATCGCGACAGATGCAAGAGTTATTAATTATAAAGGCGTTGATTACTTAACAACACTTTCTCACTTACGCCTGTTGTGCAGCGAAGACGGGCATCATTTTTATGAACCTGAAAATTATCCTTCTCTGGTTGGTGAAGGCATGTTGGAAACTTTTGGAATAGAGGATTGTCGTGTCGCTTTAATCGAAGGAACATATTATTTAACCTTTACGTCTGTATCAGATAATGGTGTTGGTGTTGGTTTACGTACTACTACAAATTGGAAAAACTTTACCAAACATGGTATGATATTACCCGCACACAATAAGGATTGCGCCATTTTTGAAGAAAAAATAAACGGATTGTTTTATGCTTTACATCGCCCAAGTAGTGTAGATATTGGTGGAAATTACATTTGGCTGGCCTCGTCTCCTGACGGTATTCACTGGGGAAATCACCATTGCATTATTAAAACCAGAAAAGGACTTTGGGACAGTAAACGCGTTGGTGCAGGAGCTGCTCCTATAAAAACAGATAAAGGCTGGTTAGAAATTTATCATGGTGCCAATGAAAATCATCAATATTGTTTAGGTGCTTTTTTAATGGATTTGAATGATCCTTCGAAAGTAATTGCAAGAACCGAAGAGCCGATAATGGTTCCTACAACAGAATATGAATTAAGCGGATTTTTTGGAAATGTAGTATTCACCAACGGCCATATTGTAGAACCGGAAGGAGATACACTTAGCATTTATTACGGAGCTTCGGATGAATTTGTTTGTGGTGCACAATTTTCGATCAAAAAGATTCTTTTACTTTTAAAAACTAACTAATGTTAAAAAAACTTATATCAGAAATTGACCATTTTAAAAGCCAAACCCATAATTTCCGTATACTGATTTTTACCAACTTGGTTTATGCACTGGTATTACCTGTAATCGACATTTTTGTTGCCGCATACATTATGAGAAACTCAAATGACACTTCTAAAGTTGTGATTTATCAGTTGGCCATTTATACCGGGATTCCGCTTACCTTTTTGCTAAACGGCTTTTTGTTGAAACACTTTAATATCCGAAAATTGTATTCAGTTGGAATGATGCTTAGTGGTGTTTCCATGATTATCATGATGTCATTAAAAACACTCGATTTAACCGGAATTGGTATCGCTGGTATTACTATGGGACTTTCTTTTGGTCTATATTGGTCTAATAGAGATTATCTGGCTTTGTTTATAACAAACGATCAAAACAGAAATTATTACTATGGTTTAGAAACATTTATCTATACTATAATCGCAATTGCAGTTCCTGCAACAATTGGCTGGTTTATACAGTCAAAAACAGGCGAAGCAGACAAACATCAGGCTTATCTAATCATCACCGGAATCGTTTTTCTAATAACCATTGCTGCTTCTATAGTTTGTTATAGAGGTAAATTTGAAAATCCTGCGCAAAAAAAGTATATCTTTTTCAAGTTTCATCCTTTATGGTACAAACTATTATCACTTGCAACATTCAAAGGTTTAGCACAAGGTTTTCTGGTAACAGCGCCCGCAATGCTTATTTTTAAAATATTAGGAGAAGAAGGTGCGCTGGGACAAGCTCAATCGATTGGTGCTATTTTGGCGGCCATCATCATTTATTTTATTGGCCGATTCTCAAAGCCTTCAGATAGAATCAAAACCTTTTCAGTAGGGCTAATTTTATTTGCGGTGGGAGCTTGTCTCAATGGAATACTATTTGATAAAACAGGCGTGATAATCTTTTTGTTATTACTCCTTATTGCAAAACCTTTAATGGATTTGGCCTACTTCCCTATTCAACTTAAAGTAATTGATATTGTATCTCGTATAGAAAAAAGAGGCGAATTTACTTATATCTTAAATCATGAAGCAGGATTGTATGTTGGCAGGCTTTTAGGTGCAGGAACCTTTTTAACTTTATACTATCTGGTTTCTGAAGATTTTGCTTTAAGATATGCCATCGGAATCATCGCCTTACTACAATTATGTTCAATTTTTATCAGTAAAAAAATCATCAAACAAGGATTAGAACTTTCGCCAGAAGGAGAGACAGAACCTAAAGTATTAGAAGCAACGGCAGCAAATCTGCTTTAAAAATAAAAATTACAAAATGAATACATTTATAAAAATTACAACTTCGTGCCTGTTCGTTTTAAGTTTAGCAGCAACAGCGCAAGTAAAGCAGCAGCAGATATCTCGTGTCGATCAAATGCCTAATTTGCCACAGCCCTTAAAAATTATCGATTATAAAAAACTGGCGTTAGTTTTTGATCAAACAGTTTTTGATTTTAATGCCAAGGGTAAATACTGGCCAATGGTGTGGATGGACAATAGCAAAAAAAATTTTCCGCAAGATGTTGTGGGAATGTACACTGCTGTAGCCGATGTGAGACAAGGATCAAATAATAGAGGAATGTTTCATGAAGCATTGGCTACAATGGGAGCCACTTTAGGAGCAAGTTTAGTTGGAATTGACAAAAGCAAACAACAAAATCTGAATTATGTTGGCATGTTAAAGAATTATTTCAACAAAGATACTGGTTGGAATATTATGATGAATAATACTTGTCCGGAAGTTGCTTTGTTAGGTGGCGGTTATGGACGCGATTGGTGGTATGATGTTTATCCTAATGTTTTGTTTTATGCCGTTTATGATAAATATCCAAACGAACCCGGTTTTACCGAAATTGCTAAAAGTATTGCGGATAAATTTTATGAGGCTGATGTAATCTTAAACGGGAACTATGATCATTCTTATTTTGATTATAACAAAATGATGCCAATGAAAAATAACATCTGTGCACAACCAGATGCTGCGGCAGGACATGCGTGGGTTTTATATATGGCTTATAAAAAATTTGGAGATCGTAAATATTTAAAAGGCGCAAAGAGCGCGTTATCTGCATTAGAATCGCAAAAAACAAATCCAACCTACGAATTATTAATGCCCTTTGGTGCCTATTTAGCAGCCAGAATAAATGCTGAAGAAGGAACGCAATTTAATACCGATAAAATGTTAGACTGGACTTTTGACGGAACGGCCATTTGTCGTGAAGGTTGGGGAGTATTAGTAGGCAATTGGAACGGAATAGATATTTCTGGAACTGTTGGTAGTACCGTAGATCATGGTGGCTATGGTTTTTTGATGAATACTTATGATATGGCCTGGCCAATGATACCAATGGTTCGATACGATCAATCGTATGCAACTGCAATTGGAAAATGGATGCTGAATGCAGCAAACGCTTCTCGCTTTTTTTATCCGCAATATATGCCAAAAGAACACCAGACTATTCCTGAACTTGCAGAAGTTACTAAAGGAGTAATTGGATATGAAGGTATTATTAAGCAATCAAGTTACAAAGAATATGAAGACTTAAAAGGTCCTGTAGCGCAAGGCGATGGTCCCCTTTGGGTACTTGGAGAAAATCCTAAAGAATCTCAGTTTAGCGTTTACGGAAGCGGACATGTAGGGATCTTTGGTAGTATAATCCGTGAAACTAATGTTGCCGGAATATTACAATTGAATTTATTAGCTACTGATTTTTTTAGCGATAAAACCTATCCTACTTACTTATATTACAATCCATATACAGCAAGCAAAACAGTAACTATAAAAACTGAAAAAGGTAAAAAATTAGATTTATACAATACTGTTTCGGGGAGTTTTATAGCTCGAAATGTTTCTTCTTCTTCCAAAATAAACATTGGAGCTTTAAAATCTGTAGTGATTGTATGTGTTCCTGCTAATGGAAAAGTAACTTATGAAGGTCAAAAAATGCTGGTTAATGGTATTGTGGTCGATTATAAGTTTCAACAAAAAAAGTAAATTATTGAATTTAAATTCTCATTTTTTGTCAATGACGAAGGAGAAATCACATTCGAAACTCTGCAAAGAAAGACTCTAATCTTTGTCGAATTACAAGTGCGATTTCTCCTTCGAAATGACATACTTGATGAGAAATAACCAGACCATAATCTTATGAAATCTACTGTATTGAATTCTATATTCTTTTTTATCCTAATCACAAATGCAAACATGGCGATTGCTCAAAAAAAAGTAGCTGATGAAAAATGGTGGAAAGAATCTGTTTTTTATCAAATCTATATGCCAAGTTATGCCGATAGTAATGGCGACGGATATGGTGATTTTAAAGGGATGACTCACAAATTAGATTATTTAAAAAATCTTGGTATTAAAGGTATTTGGCTGACTCCTTTTCTTACTTCACCAAAAGTTGATAACGGTTATGATATCGCTAATTATTACGAGGTAGATCCTACTTATGGTAATAAAGCCGATTTTGATACATTTTTAAGTGAAGCCCATAAAAGAGGAATAAAGGTTATTATTGATATGGTTTTTAATCATACCTCTACAGATAGCAAATGGTTTCAGCAATCCAGAAAATCAAAAGACAATCCTTATCGTGATTATTATATCTGGAAAGACGATCCCAACAATTGGGACTCTTTTTTTGGAGGAACAGCATGGGAAAAAGATTCTTTGACCAATCAATATTACTATCATAAGTTTGATAAAAGAATGGCCGACCTTAACTGGTCGAATCCTAAAGTAGTTGTTGAGGTTCAAAATGTACTGCGCTTTTGGCTCGATGCCGGTGTAGATGGTTTTCGATTGGATGTAATCAATTTTTTAAACACCAACGGAATCACAAAAGATAATCCGGTAAAAAACGGACAACAAGAACATATAAACGATATTGATCAAAAAGGTGTAAAAGACGCCATGCGAGTAATAAAATCTACCGTAAATGAATATGACAACCGTTTTATTGTGGGAGAAATTGGAAGCGATAAAATTGAGGTTTTAAAACAATATCAATCGCAGGATTTATTAGATGTTATTTTTAATTTCAACTTTGGAAGTATCAAAGAATTTTCGAGCCAGCGTATTTTTGATGAATTGCAAAGCATGGAAAAAAACATGAGCAATTATCCAACCTTATTTTTTGGCAGTCATGATATGCCCAGAATGATCGATCGATTGGCCAACGGCAATCCAGATAGAGCGATAGCGTTGGCAACATTAATACTTACCGCAAAAGGAGTTCCGTTTATTTATTATGGAGAAGAAATTGGAATGCATAATATTATTGCTCAGAACATAGACGAAATGGTCGATATACAAGGAAGAACACATTATGAATTAGCACTTGAAAAAGGTACAACTCAAAAAGAAGCACTTCTGGAAGGAAACGAACACAATCGCGATAAATCACGCAGCCCAATGCAATGGAATTCAGCTATTTTTGCGGGATTTTCTAAAGAAAGAAGTTGGATTAAAATTAATCCGGATTCTAAAAAAACAAATGTTGAGGTTTTGGAATCTCAAAAAAAATCCATTCTTAACGATTATAAAAAACTTATAGCTTTAAGAAATAATGAAAAAGTTTTACAATACGGTACATATGAAACTCTTGAATTATCAAAAGATCAAATCTCATTTACCAGATCTTTTGAAGGAGAAAAAATTACTATTATAATTAATTTTGGAACCAAAAAAGAAATAAAAGTACCGACTAATGCTAAAATATTAATGGGAGGAAAAAGTCTGAAACCAAACGGTTTTATCATTTACAAAAATTGAAAGTCGTTAATAGCAAAACCTAACAGGTTTTAAAAACCTGTTAGG